>NZ_JAAGOB010000009.1:173466-241381 GCF_010550695.1 Phytoactinopolyspora alkaliphila | reverse complement strand
GATGGCACGCACGCTCATCTGGCCACATGCGTGATCGATGACGCAGGGAACAAACTCGGGTTCTCCTACGACGACGCGGGCAACATCCTTGTGCAGGAGGACGTCACGTCCGGCGGCACCGGGGCCGAGGAGGTCTCCTACACCAGAGAGGACGACACTGGCACGGTGTGCGGCGCCTACGCTGGCCAGGTCTGCACCTCCACCGACGGTGAAGGCAACACCACCACCTACAGCTACGACGCTGACGGGAACTTGACCGAGGTGGATCCTCCAGGGCCGCTCGGCTCCACGACGTATGTCTATGACTCCATCAGCCGGCTCGTTGAGGTCACCGACGGCAACAATCAAACTCGTGAACTCTCCTACGACACTCGTGACCGGCTGCTCGCCACCGTCTGGGAGCCAGGTCCGACCGGCGACGCGGTCTACTATTCCTACGATCTCGACGGCAACGAGTTGACCCAAACCGATCAACGCAGTAGCGGCACTACCGTAGTGAGCCGCCAGTTCGACGCCCTCGGGCGGGTCACCCTCGAAGAGGACCCTTCGGATCCACAATCCGTGCACCACATGACACACGACGATGTGGGAAACATGCTCACCATGGTCACTGTCGGCGGCACCACCAGCTACACCTACGACGACGCTGACCAACTGACGCACATCGCCTTGCCCGGCGGGTCATGTCCGTCGACGGGGAGGCCCGCCGCGGGGTCAGGGTGCATACAGTTTGAATACGACAAGAACGGTGCCGTCACTGACCAGCATTACCCGGGCGGAGCCAGCCAAAGTACGGCACGCGACGAGTCCGGCCGACCGACGACGATCACTGCTGAAGACAACTCCGGAGTCTTCGCCGATGTCGAGTACAGCTATACCTCAGGCAGTGACGATCGTGTCTTCATCCAATCCCGGATCGAGGACCCTGACACAACTTCGCCGGCCACCACCGAATACGAGTACGACTCGCTTCGCCGCCTTACTGCCGCGGACACGACTACTGCAGGATCCATCAGCCCAGACGACGCATACCGCGAGTTTTCCTATGACGACGCTGGCAACCTCACGCGTAGCCGAACGCAGTACATCAGCCCGTACTTTGCCCGCACGGTTGAATACAGAAACAACACCAGCGGTCAGCTTACTCGGCGTCGTATCGACCAGTTTGGGCAAGCGCCAGCTTACAGATACCACGCCTACGACCAGAACGGTAACGAAATTAGTCGTGCCTCGACGTGGACAATGCGTGATCAGCTGGCCGGTTACAACACCACCGACCTCGACTACCACGGTGAACTCAACGACCGACTGACGAGCATAGACTCCACGCAGATCATTAGCTCCCCGCTCGGTGTCACGGCCATCGCGCCACCAGCGCCGGGAATCAAACAAACCTTCACGCTGCTGCCCGACGGCACACCCATCGCGATCACCCGCGACGGCGACACAAGCTACTTCTTCACCGACCCGGTCGGATCCGTCACAGCACTCACCTCCGATACCGGCGACCACGAAGGCACCTACGAATACACGCCCTACGGCGAGCTACTCAATCAGGGCAGCCTCACCGCCGCCGCAGCCAGCAATCCCATCCGCTACGCCGGCGGCTTGCACCTCTCCGACATTGAGAAAGTGAAATTCGGGTCCCGCTACTACGATCCAGTTCTCGCCCGCTTCACCCAAATGGACCCCAGCGGACAAGAGCCCAATCCGTATAACTACGCGCGCAGCAACCCCATCAACTACGCCGACCCAACAGGTCAAAACACGCTACTCTGTGTAGGTGCATACGCGGGTGTGGGTGTGCTTGCTGTTAGTGACGCTTACGGAATGGCTGGCCTCCTCATTAGCGCGGCGGCCGGCAACGTTCCTGGCGCCATAATGGCAGGTGCGGGCATCGTCATCGGTGCAGGCTTCAACGCGGTCGCGGTGGATTATATAGAGAGCGAGTGCTAATGGTTCGATGGTCCCGTGACCCCGCCATAAGGCAGGGGCAAAAGATGGTCGCAATATCGATCTTGCTAACAATATTGGGGGGAATCATCGTCGTTATTGTTGTCTTGGTGGGTTAGCTATAGAATGGTTTGAGTGTCGGCGTCTTCGTGATTGGATGAGCGCCCCTGGCGGTAGATGGTCTTCTGATCCGGTGGGCGAGCTTTTCAGGAACGCTAAGTGTCGTTCATGCGTTTATGTTCGTCACATTCCCGATACTTGCCATACTGTATTTCGGTAAATTGCGTTCGCGCAATGCCGCTTCTCGTTCTCAATCCGGCGTTCGCCGTTGAGGATCCGTGGATCAAGGTCCACGCCCATCGTCAATAGTGCACGGGGCTCGTTCACGGCCAACTGGTGCGCGAGTTGACGTCTCCCTATCTCGTGAAGGCGGCCGTGTTGGTCGTCTCCGGCGGGTGAAGGGGAGCGGTATGGCTGTTGCCGAAGCGATCAGGGTGACGGTGAGCGGGCTGTACGGGTCTGTGTTGGTGTTCGATCCGGATATTAGGCCGAATGAGGACGCGATTCCGGGAATCCCGGCGTTGAAGGACCTGCTCGGCGGGGTGTTGGCGTTCTGCCTGTTCGCGTCGGTTGGGGCGGTGATCGCGTCGCTGCTGTGGTGGGGGTTCGGGCGGCTGTCGAGCAATCCGCAGCGGATGGACACCGGGAAGACAGCGCTGGCCTGGTCGATGTGCGCGTTCGTGGGGTTCGGGGCGTTGAACACGTTGACGGTGTGGGCGTGGGGGATCGGCCAGAGCATCCCGTTGCCGGGGGCGGCGTAGATGGACACCGATCCCGCTTTGGAACCGGAGCAAAGCTCGGGCTGCCACGCGTTGGGTGATCCGTTCTCGCGGTTCGTGTGTGAGCACGCGACCGGTGGCGGGTTTGATCCGGGCGGCTGGTTGCATGATCAAACGATCGGGAAGCTGGCCCGGGCGATGGCTGAGGCGGCGGAGACGATGGTAACCGCGATGTGGTCGCTGATCATGGAGACGACCGCGGTGGATCTGAGCCAGGACTGGATCCGCGCGAATGTCGCGACGTCGATGTTGATCGCGTTGCCGATCGTGGTGGCCCTATACATGGCGCAGCTGGTCTCCGCAGCGTGGCGGCGCCAGCCGGGAGAGTTGGGGCGAGCGGTCGCGGGGATGGTGGGGAGCTTCTCGGCGAGCGCGATCGCGTTGTCAGTGGCGCAGTCGGTGCTGTTGTTGACGGACTGGGCCAGTGATCTGATCATGCGCTGGCGGGTCGGCGTGGAGGTCGGCGAGGCGATCGAGGCGTTGACACCGGCGATGCTGGTGGCTGCGGCGACCGGGCAGGGTGCGGCGTTGCCGGCCGTGTTGATCATCGTGTTCGGGGTGCTCTACATCGTGGCGTCGTTCACGGTGTGGTTCGCGTTGATGGCCCGCAAGACGCTGATCGTGGTGGCGGCGGTGTTGGCTCCGATCGCGTTCGCAGGGTTGGCGAGCCGGTGGACGTCTGGGTGGGTGATGAAGTGGGTCAGCATCATGTTCGCGCTCGCGATCAGCAAGATCACGGTAGTGATGGTCTTCGCGATCGCGGCGAGCTCAATCCGTGCTGGTTTGTCGGGCACGGCGGGATCGACGCTGCGGGTGATCGGTGAGCTGTCGATGGGGTTGATGCTGCTGGCGGTAGCGGCGATCGCGCCGTGGCTGACGTACCGGTTCGTGGACTTCACGGTGCCGTCGGGGCGGGAGTGGGACGGCACGGTCGGGCGCAGCGCCATGGCGGCGCGGGCCGGCGCGTACAGCGCCCGTTCGGTGATGATCCGCACCCGCGCGGCCACGCCGACCGGTGCGGCGTCGATGGCCGGTGCTCGGATGGCGATGGCTCCGGTCCAAGTGGTGCAGCGGCAACGCCAGCAGGGCACCCGGTGAGGAGGCTGAACTACGGATGAACATTGAGGTAAACCCCGCCGTCGGGGCGGGGAAGTCGCTGGTGTCGGCGCGGCTGGGGCGCCGCTCGGAGCGGGGCGTGATGTGGGGCCTGACGGCCGCGCAACTGTACGGGGTCGGGGTGGCAGCCGCGGTCCTTGGGCCGGCGATGATGAGCGCCGGGATGCGCGGCTTGCTGGTGTCCGCGCCGGTGTGGGCGAGCGCATTGATCGCCGCATTTGTCCGCCCGAACGGTAGAACTGCCGCCTCGTGGGCACCGGTAGTCGCCAACTATGTGCTGCGTCGTATTCGGGGGCAGGACACGTGGCTCGCCGACCCGGAGCGTCCCCGCCGCGCCGGAGTGCTGGCACTGCCCGGCGAGCTGACCGGCACCGTGCTCTACGTGCACTCGGTCACGGCAGCGGCGATGATCCATGACCCGCGTCGGCGGACCCTGACCGCGGTGGCGCGGCTGCGTCACTCGGCGTTCCTGCTGCTGAGTCATGACGATCAGAACCGCCGCGTGGCGGGTTGGCGCAGAGCGCTCAGCGGCGCCGCCCGTACCGGCCGGGTGGCCAGGCTGCAGGTGTTGGAGCGGTGCATGGCCGAAGGCGGGGAAGCGATCCGCGCCTACTGGCGGGAAGAAGGCTGCGACGACTCCAGCGCCGCGGCGTCGTCGTACCGGGAGTTGATCGGCGCGGCGGCTCCGGCGTCGGCCCGCCACGACACACTGATCGCGGTCACGGTCGCACTGAAGAACGCCCCGCGGATTGCCCGAACTGGCCGCGGCGGGGCGACCGGCGCGGCGTCGGTACTGGCGAAAGAGATGGCGTCATTGACGGCCGGCCTGAACACGGCGGAGATCACGGTGGAGTCGTGGCTGGACGAACACGAACTGGCGTACGTGATCAATACGGCGTTCCGGCCGCACCGCGCCCCGGTGTGGGAGCGGACCGGACTCGGACGTGACCCGAGTGCGGCGGGTCCGGTGGCGGTGTCGGCGCGGTGGGACCACGTGCGCATCGACGATGGGTGGCACGCGGTGGTGTGGATCCGGGAGTGGCCCCGGGAGGACATCGACGCTTCGTTCCTGGTGCCGCTGGTGCTCACCGCGTCGGTGCAGCGAACCATCAGTGTGTTCTACCGGCCACGCACCGCACGGGAAGCGGCCCGGGACATCCGGGTGGAGCTGGCCGAGCAGGAATCCGAACAGCGCCGACGCAACCGCAACGGCACCCGCACCTCGGCGGTTCAGCAGCGTGAGAACGACGATGTCGAACGCCGGGAGAGAGAACTCGTCGCTGGGCATGCCGACCTCGCGTACACCGGGCTCGTAGCGATCTCGGCGACGTCGAAGGACGACCTGAACGCGGCGGTGGAGGAGACCGAGAACGCCTGCCACCAGGCAGGCCTGGACACCACCATCCTGTACGGGCAGCAAGACGCCGCCTTCTACGCCGCGGCGCTACCACTGGGCCGGGTGAACATATGAACCGCGTGCATGCCGGCGCCGTCATCACTCCAGCCGACGCCGACCGCCGGACACGCCGGGCCACTCGCAAATCCGCACGCGCCCTGGTCCGTCAGCACCGCGACGCCGAACAGGCCCAGCGACGCGGACCCAGCGACGACGAGCCGGGTAGCGACCCGGCACCGACAGACGAACCATCCAGCGCGGCGGCCGGGAGGTCCTGGCTGGCGTTGCGCCTGCAGGCCCACCGTGCGACGACGGCCGCGCTCGCGGTTGTGTACCCGTTCCTCGCCGACGGCGGACTCGGTGCACGTGGCATCTACATCGGGCGTGACCTGCTCTCCGGTGGATCGTTCTGCTTCGACCCGTGGCAGCTGTACGAGGCCAGGGCCGTCACCAACCCCAACGTGCTCCTGGCCGGTGTCATCGGTCAGGGCAAGTCCAGCCTGGCCAAAGCGATCGCGTGGCGTTCGGTGGTGTTCGGACGCCGCACCTACGTTCCCGGTGACATCAAGGGCGAATGGACCCCAGTGGTCGAGGCCGCCGGCGGCTCGGTGATCCGCCTCGGTCCTGGCCGCTCGACCCGGCTGAACCCGCTCGACGAAGGCGCCCGACCCGGCAACATCAGCGACGCGCAGTGGCGCACACTGGTGCAGACCCGGCGCCGCCAACTCCTACGCGCAATCACCGAGACAGTCCTCGACGGGCCACTCGCGCCCACAGAGCACACGGCCTTGACCACGGCGCTATCGATCGCCGAACAATCCACGGCGACACCGACCCTGCCTGACGTGGTACAGCACCTTCTGGCGCCGTCACCGCTGGCGGCGGACATGTCAGCCGACGACGTCGCGGCGTTACGCGACGACGGCCGCCGCGCCGGTCACGCGCTGCGACGCCTTATCCACGGCGACCTCGCCGGCTTGTTCGACGGCCCGTCCACCACGGTGTTCGACCCGTCGCGCCCGATGATCAGCCTCGACCTGTCCGCGTTCGGGGAGAACAGCGAAGCCCTTCCGGTCATCATGACCTGCGCGTCGTCATGGATGGAAGGCGCGTTGCAAGACAGCCGCCACGGGCGGCGGTGGATCATCTACGACGAGGCGTGGCGGCTCATGGCGGTCACCGCGCTGCTGCGGCGCATGCAGGCGCAGTGGAAGCTCTCCCGAGCGTTCGGCATCGCGAACATGGCCGTGATCCACCGGCTTTCCGACCTCGACGCCATCGGCGCAGATGGCTCCGAAGCTCGAGCACTCGCGGCGGGGCTGCTGGCGGACTGCTCGACCAGGATCTCCTACCGGCAGGAATCCGACCAGGTCGCGAACTCCGCGAACCTCCTCGGCCTCACCTCCACCCAACGCGACCTCCTCACCGACCTGGGAGTCGGGGAGGGGCTGTGGCGCATCGGCCAGCGCGCCTACGTCGTCGCCCACCACCTGTCCGGCATCGAAACCGCCCTGTTCGACACCGACGCCCGTATGAAAGCCCACCCCCAGTGAGTACCCGTGCACGCAGGCCCGGTGCCGGAAACGACAGCACAATATCCCTGATCGTTGCCTCGGCCGTGCTGGCCGGAGCCGGAGCTATCTGGGCCGGAGCGGCGATCGCGTGTGCCGTCGTCGGGCTGCCGGCGCCGGCATTCCGTATCGACGCCATCCTTGCATCGGTGACGCGCCCGACTGATCTGGAGGTCGCGTGGGGCCAGGCGATGCCGTCGACCGGGCTCGTATGGCTTTTCACTGGCGGGATCGCCCTGATCGCGGCCGTCGGCTTCTGGATGATGTGGAGGCTTCTCGGCACCGGTAGGTCTGCGGCGGTTCACGCACCGCTCGGGACAGCGACGCGCGCACAGATTCGCTGCTTCGCCTCTGCACAGGTGCTGCGCCGACGCGCCCGGCACTTGAGGCCGTCGCTGGCCACCGCGAAACCCTCCGACGTCGGGCACAAACTGGGCCGGGCACGCGGGATCCCTGTCTGGACGAGCTGCGAGGACTCGATCGTGCTACTCGGGCCCACCCGTTCCGGCAAAGGCTTGCACGTCGTCATCGATATGATCCTCGACGCACCCGGCGCGGTGGTGACTACATCGACCCGTCCCGACAACCTGACCGTCACCCTCAACGCCCGCTCACGCGTCGGACCGGTGGCGGTCTTCGACCCTCAAAAGCTCGCCGCCGGAATCGACGCGGGGCTGCGATGGTCGCCGGTGCGTGGTTGCGAGAATCCGCAGACCGCGATGATCCGTGCCCAGGGACTCGCCTCCGACACCGGTCTGCACACTGGGAGTGTGGGCGTGGAGAACGCCTCGTACTGGCAAGGCCAAACTGAGGCCGTCCTGCGTGGCTTGCTGCACGCCGCCGCGCTCGATGAACGGACAGTGAAGGACCTGTACCGGTGGTCCCTTGACCCAGTGAAGGCCGCTGAAGCCGTACGCATCATGCACAACTCCGAGGTAGCAGCCACGGGGTGGGCCGACAGCCTGGACGCGATCATCGCCATGGACGAGCGCACCCGCTCCAACGTGTGGAGCGGCGTCCGACAAGCCCTCGCCGGACTCGCCGACCCCCGCGTCCTGGCCACCGTCACTCCCACGCCCGGCGAGCAATTCGACCCGGAAGCCTTCATCGCCGAGCAAGGCACCCTCTACTTGCTCGGCACCTCCACCGGTGCCGGCGCCGCCGCGAGTCTCCTCAACGCGCTGATTGAGGACCTGCTCGAAGCGGCACGCCGAATGGCCGCACGCAATCCCCGTGCCCGGCTCGACCCGCCGCTGACTGTGATTCTGGACGAGATCGGCAACCTCGCGCCTCTGCCCAGCCTTCCTGTCCTTATGGCCGAGGGTGGCGGCAGCGGCATCACCACCACGGCTGTCCTGCAGTCCCTCGCTCAGGCCCGCGGTAGATGGGGCGAGCACGACGCCGCCACCATCTGGGACGCCGCCACCGTCAAACTCATCCTCGGTGGCGCGTCCAACCCGAAAGACCTGCAAGACCTGTCCGCGCTGATCGGTGAACGCGACGACGAGACCACCTCCACCTCCCGCGGCCACGACGGCAGCCGCTCCACCTCGACCAGCCTGCGCCGCGTGCCGATCATGGACACTGGACAACTGCGCACATTGCCGTTCGGCACCGGAGTCCTCATGCTGCGCTCCGCACCACCGATCATCCTCACCATGAGCGCGTGGACAACGCGTTCTGACGCCGGGCAGCTGCGCGCGGATCAGGTGTTCAACGAGCGGTCGCTGTCAGCTGTCGCGCGTCGTGGTTGAGTCGGTCGATGTGGTGGGGGCACGTTGTTGAGGCGTTGAAGTGTCAGCGGCGCGACTTCAGGTGAATGCGCGCTTGCTCCCCGAACAGTGGATGGGAGGTCAGGGATTCAAGGACTTTTCGGCCTCGTTTCCCGCCCACGCGTTTGATCGCGCGCATGAGGTGACCCCGTGTGTCGCCCTTGGACTCGTCGCCGAGCAGGTCGATCAGGGCACCGAGGTGCTCCTCGGTCGCTGAGGCGGCTAGTGCGACGGCGAGTCCTCCCTCCTCGCCTCGTCCTTCGGCGCGCAGGTACAGGTCTCGGAAAGTCTCCCAGACGGACGCGGCCGGTCGGACTGCCAGTGCGCGTGCGAGGCTTTCCATGACCCGGTCGGGGTAGCCGCCGCGCTGCAGGTGGTCCAGCAGGATGGGCAGGGCGTCGGGGTAGGGCTCGGAGGTGTTGACCAGGTCCCACACCGACGACACCTCAACCCCGGCACGGGCAAGGTCGTCAACGATGGGTTGTTCGGCCCGGCGCAACACCTCCGCGCGCGCCTGGAGCTCCTTTTCCTGGGCGGCCTTCATCCGCAGGTAGTCCTCATCCTGAGAAAGCTCCGCCATCAGCTCAGCCGCGGTCTTCCCGCCGGAGCGTTTCTTGCCACGTGCCATGGGATGAACCTTAACTTGACCAGGCCGTACGTAGAGGATGCTCACGTGCAGGGACCGCCTGGGGCGATGTGCGTCAGCAGGCATCGTCACCATCTTGCCCGACCGTTGCGGGTGCGCCCTGCTGGGTGTAGAGCGGGAACACCGTGAGTGTTCGGTTGCGGACAACGTGGGGAAACAGAGCGGAGCCGATTGTGGTACTCGACACGACAGGCGCACGTATTCACATCGCTCACGCTTGGCCAGAATCGCCTCCGGCACGCTTGAAGCATCGCTGGAGGGTATGCCCGCCCTCTCTTACGGCCTTAGGCTGTGTGGCCGGTCTCGTACATCAGTTGTCCCTGTTCGGAGCGTTCCCGCAGAAAGCCGGCGATTTGCCGCGCGTGGGCCGGGCTGTGAGCGTCGACAGCTACCAGTGTCGGTGATGACCATTCCATAAGCGCGCCTAGCTCTTCGAGGCCCGCGGTTATGTCGTCACGGAATCGACGCATCGACGGTTCGAAGTGCGCCCGGAAGACGTAACGACCGGACTGTTCGAGGACCCTGCTGAGCACATACTCCCGTCCGTCGTGCGGTGAGGTCTGCACCACGTCTCCCAATGCGAGATCGTAGAGAAAGAACGGTATGCAACAGATTTCGAAGGTGTCGTCGCCTACTTTTCGACTCCACAGCTGCTCGAAGCGTCCCGGCTCCGGGAGCGCGGCACGGATGATGAAGTCTGACCTGTGCCGCCAAATTGGCTCCGGATGGACGGCAGTCGAGTTTTTCGTGACGCAGGTGAGCGCTATAAGGACTCCGTTCGCATCGAGCAGCCCGATCCAAGCCGTATCGGCGATCGTGATGCTGAACATCTCTGTCGCGTTGCCGAGCCGCAGGCAGGCCACGAACTGGCTGAGTCCAACCGTCTTGGGACCCTCGCCTGCTTCGCTGCGGCGAAGCCGCACTTCGTACGTCGCCACCAGTTCGGCGGGAACGATCGTCGTCACGGGCAGCATCTCGGTCTGGTCGGCACCCCGCAACGCAGCGGCCAAGGTCCGGGACGGCTCGTCGGAACGGTCACGGAGAAGCGACAGGACAGCGGACCGATTCATGTATCGAGTCAACGAGATACCTCCAATCGCGACTGGCTGTAGATCAACAACAGGGATGTAGGCGGAACCGCGTGGCGCTATGCTCGCTCTGTTTAACTTTGCCTCGTGCCAACGACGCATGACAGGCGACAGTACAACTAGCTGCCACTCTCGCCGGTGTCGATACCGATCCTCCGCCGGGAACGTGCCCGACGCAGCGCCCGCAGTCGCTCTAGGGTGACCATGGGTGATGTTTGTGCTGTTTCAGTGAGGTCTGCCAACTCATTGGTCAGCAGGTGCGCTTGAATTGATGCGGAACGCGGCTCAACAGGCGCGGGCTCGTTCGTGAGGCATGCGTGCCACAAGTCCGCATCGAACCAATCCGCTCCGTTGGTCGGTGATGCTTCAAAGAACCACTGGCCGCGGTCGCGGACGACACGTACTGACACGTTCATGAATGAATAGCACGTCACCTCATCACCGAAGCCCTTGGAACCGTGCCCCCCGGTCTTCTCGTAGCCGTGGGCGGCCAGTTCTCGGCCCAGCTCCTCGACGGCGAGCTCAATTCCGTCGGTCACGGCTCAGACCGCCGGACGTTGGTCGCAACACGCTCCACGCCCAATTCCTCCGGATTGCGTCAACGGATGACTCCTTGCGCGAGCTTACGTCTCAGCGGCGCGACTTCGTCAGAGCGCGTGCTTCCTGCCAGAAGACGGGATGCGAGGTCAGGGATTCAAGGACTTCTCGGCCTCGTTTCCCACCCACCCGTTTGATCGCTCGCAACAGGTGGATCCGCGTGTTCCCCTTGGATTCAACACCGAGCAGGTCGACCAGGGCATCGAAGTGCTCCTCGGTCGCTGAGGCGGCTAGGGCGACGGCGAGTCCTTCCTCTTCGCCTCGTCCTTCGGCGCGCAGGTACAGGTCCCGGAACACGTCCCAGGCGAACGCGGCCGGTCCCACGGCTAGTGCGCGTGCGAGGCTTTCCATGACCCGGTCGGGGTAGCCGCCGCGCTGCAGGTGGTCCAGCAGGATGGGCAGGGCGTCGGGGTAGGGCTCGGAGGTGTTGACCAGGTCCCACACCGACGACACCTCAACCCCGGCACGGGCAAGGTCGTCAACGATGGGTTGTTCGGCCCGGCGCAACACTTCCGCGCGCGCCTGCAGCTGCTCCTCCTGGGCGGCCTTCATCCGCAGGTAGTCCTCATCCTGAGAAAGCTCCGCCATCAACTCAGCCGCGGTCATCCCACCAGAGTGTTTCTTGCCACGCGCCATGCAATGAACCTTAGCTTCACCAGCTGTCCCCTTGGGAGGTCTCGGGTTCGCAAGGTAGCCAAGGCGACGATGGACCCCAATAGGATGATTCGGCAGCCATCGGTTGGGCTGACCCTTGGGCGAGGATCACCGGAAGTCCTTTGCAAGGGATGCTCAAGCGCAGCCGGATCGCCGGGGACGGTCTGCGCCGGCAGACATCATCATCGCCTTGACCGACGGGTTCGAGCCGCGCTGTTGCGCGCGGATCAGGTGGTTGAGGGTCACGCGTTGAGCGGTTCAAGTGTCAGCGGCGCGACTTCAGGTGAATGCGTGCTTGCTCCCCGAACACTGGGTGCGAGGTCAGGGATTCAAGGATTTCTCGGCCTCGTTTCCCACCCACGCGTTTGATCGCTCGCAACAAGTGGATCCGCGTGTCGCCCTTGGATTCAACACCGAGCAGGTCGACCAGGGCATCGAAGTGCTCCTCGGTCGCTGAGGCGGCCAGGGCGACGGCGAGTCCTTCCTCCTCGCCTCGTCCTTCGGCGCGCAAGTACAGGTCCCGGAACACGTCCCAGGCGAACGCGGCCGGTCGCACCGCTAGTGCACTGGCTAGACTTTCCATGACCCGGTCGGGGTAGCCGCCGCGCTGCAGGTGGTCCAGCAGGATGGGCAGGGCGTCGGGGTAGGGCTCGGAGGTGTTGACCAGGTCCCACACCGACGACACCTCAACCCCGGCACGGGCAAGGTCGTCAACGATGGGTTGTTCGGCCCGGCGCAACACCTCCGCGCGCGCCTGGAGCTCCTTTTCCTGGGCGGCCTTCATCCGCAGGTAGTCCTCATCCTGAGAAAGCTCCGCCATCAACTCAGCCGCTGTCATCCCACCAGAGCGCTTCTTGCCACGCGTCATGGAATGAACCTTAGCCTTACCAGGCCGTACGCAGAGGATGCTCACGTGCAGGGACCGCCTGGGCCGATGCAGAGCGGGAACAACGTGAGTGTTCGTTGCGGACTACGTGGGGAGCAGTGCGGAGCCGATTGTGGTAGTCGACACGACAGGCACGTATGCACATCGCTCACGCCTGGGCCAGAGACGCCTCCGGCACGCCTGAAGCATCGCTCGAGGGTATGCCCGTCCTCTCCTTACGGCCTTAGGCCGTGTAACCAGTTTCGTACATCAGTTGTCCCTGCTCGGCGCGCTCCTGCAGAAATCCAGCGATCTGTTGCGCGTGGGCCGGGCCGTGCGCGTCGACTGCCACCAGTGTCGGTGATGACCATTCCAACAGCGCGCCGAGGTCGTCGAGGCGCGCGGATATCTCGTCACGGAATTGGTACATGGACGGTTCAAAGTGCGCCCGGAAGACGTAGCGACCGGACTTTGTTAACACTCGGCTAACTACATACTTCCGCCCGTCTTGCGACGAGGTCTGGACCACGTCTCCCAACGCGAGATCGTAGAGAAAGAACGGTATGCAACAGACTTCGAAGGTGTCATCACTAACCTGTCGGCTCCACAGCTGCTCGAAGCGTCCAGGCTCCGGGAGTGGGGCGTTGATGATGAAGTTCGCTCGGTCCCTCCAAGCCGGTGCTCGATGTAAGGAGAATCTATCGGTACCCGCAGTCATCATGGCACCCCCCACCACGGTGGGGGCCAAGCACCTGCGAATCCCTCCGGAGGCGTCACAGGGAAATCCCTCGCTCCCTTGGATGCATTGCAGTGGGCACAGGTCGTCTGCGCATTGTCGCGTGTCGAGTTACCGCCACGAGATCGTGGGATGGCATGATCAACCTGCGGACGATCTGTCTCCATCCGACAATATACACACGTACTCGGATTGTCCGCCAACTCTTCCTGTCGGACACGCTCTGGGAACTTCTGGCTTGCCGTCGGACCGCCTGCTGAACCCGGCTTGATGCTTGGTGTCGCCTTAATGGTCGGCTTAGCGACTCTGAGTCCTCTGGCAACCCATCCCAGTCCCGGTACGGCACCGGCGGCTGCCCAGGCGCAGGAATCGACTTGTCCTTCGGTGCCGCAGGCGATGATGTCGTTGATTCCGAGGATGTCCCCGGCAACGATGAACGGGTCTGGAGCCATGGGCAGCAGCGCTGCTCCGGTCTCTATTCCGGCCGCGATCCTGGCTCGTTCGTGGTATTGGTACAGCGCGGCGGGGTTGTACGGCAGGCTGGCGCGCTGGCGCATGTACTCCTCGCCGCCCATGCCAAGACGTAGACCGTGCGCTGGGCTTTGTGCAAGGGTCGAGATGGTCTGGCTGCGTCTGGCGCGTGAGCTTGTTGACGATGGCCTGGTAACTGGTCGGTAGGCGGGCCTTGACACGGCGGTACGTCTTGTTACTTCGGCAAGGCGTTGGGAGATCGCTCGCTTGTATCGGTTGACCAGTGTTTTTAGTTGTGATCCGGGCGTGCGGGCGTAGGGTCCGCCGTCGTGCATCTGGTTTGGTGACAGGCCGTTGGGGTCGGTGTAGGCGAGGGGGTTGTTGTTGGCGTAGGTGTAGCCGTTGATTTGTTGGGTGTCGGTGACGTCGAGTAGTGGGTCGACGGTGAGGAACCGGCCGAGGGCCGGATCGTAGTGCCGGGCGCCCATGCGCACTAGGCCGCTGAACTCGTCCGAGGTGCCGGTGTGGAACCCGCGATCGCCGGGCCAGAACAGCGGCTCGTCGCCACGGGGGTTTCCGAACGCGTCGTTCCAGCGTTGGGTGATCGCGTTGTTGGCGTCGATCGCGGCTATGGGTGTGCCGCCGGCGTCGGTGGCGAGGCTGGTGATGGTGCCGTCAGATTCCCGCACGACCAGTACCGCGCCGGCGTGGGTGTAGTAGCGGGTGCCGCTGACTACGTTGTTCGCGTGGGTGAGGGTGTATTCGTCGGTGCCGACATACAGCGTGGTTGTGTCCGGGGTGCGTCGGATCAGCCGGGCACCGTCGGCGGTGTAGATGTTCTCGCCTTCACCGTCCGGGGTGGTGATCCCGGCTAGGCGGCCTGAGCTGTCCCATTCGTAGCTCGTGGTTTCCGTGCCGGTGACCACGTCCGTGGTGTTGCCCGCGTCGTCGTAGGTGAATGTGGTCACGTCGGCTGGGCTGTTCCCCGATTGCGTTGACCGTGTGGCCAGGGCGTGCGGCTGTTCAGCACCGGGGGATGGGTAGGTATACGTTGAGGTGGTGGTCGGGTCGGTTCCGATCCCGTGCTCGGTCATGGTGACCCGGTTGCCTGCGGTGTCGTAGGTGTAGCTTTGCCACGATGGCGCGGCTCCTCCGACGACGGCTGAGGTTGGTGCGGTGGCGCAACTGGTGCTGCTTTGTGTCCATGCGTCGGCGAGGCGACGTTGGTGGTCGTAGGTGAAGCACTGCACGTCGTTCGCGCCTGTGCCGCCGGTGTCGATGATGCTTTGTGGGTTGCCAGTGGCGTCGTAGTGATAGGCACGGTCGATGTCGCTGGGATCGACGCCTTCGCGGTCCACCCGGACGGTGCTGAGTCTTCGGGTGCCTTCTTCGTAGGTGAAGGTCTGCCAGTTTGCTCGTCCGTAGTTGACGCCGAGTGAGTACTGTTCTGTTTCCCCGAATGGGGTGTAGATCGTGTCAGCGACGTATGTGCGTTGCCCGAACAGCCACTCGGGCGCGCCGTTGTCGTCGTAGTAATGCCACAGTGTCTCTTGTGGCAGCCCGCCTTTGGCCGGTGCGGTCTGGGCACGTACTGAACCGTCTGGGAAATAGGTGCGGATGCTGGAGTAGGTGCCGGCGAGCTGTCCTTCCTGCGACGGGATGGTCACCTGGGTGCCTGTTGGCCGGTAGGCGTTGTCGTAGCCGGTGATAGCGGTGATGTAGGCGGCACCGTCAACGAACGACGTTGACGAGGTGAGCTGGCCTTTGGCGAGGGTGTCGAATGTCCAGGACGCGATGAGGTTCCCTGTTGGGGAGCCTTCTCTTGTGCGGGTCTTACGGCCAAGCGTGTCGTAGGTGTAGTGCAGCGACTCTCCGCGGGCGTCGGTGACCGAGGTGACTTGGGAGGCGTGGTCGTAGGTCGTCACGTTGAGGCCGGCGTCTGGGTCGTCGACGTGGGTGCGCCGACCGCGAAGATCGTAGGCGTAGCTCCATTCGTTGCCCGCTTGATCGGTGACGCCTTCCAGCAGGCCGGCTGGGGTGTAGTCGTACGTGATCCCATCGAAGGGCCCAGATGGTGTGACACCGTGGTGCCGTCGGGCTTCGATCGTGCGTCCTCGTGCGTCGGTGATTGTCGTCGTCGCTGGCGAACCTGCCGGTGGCGTGACCTTGACTCGGTCACCTTCATACGCTGTCACGGTTCGCCACTTCTCGTCCTGGTGGACGTAGAACGTGTCTCGGACCGGACGCCCGGCGCCGTCGTGTTTGACCACGCTGCGCGCCGGGACGGTGGTTGTCGGTGTCACCAGCGTGGTCGCTGGGGCGCCGGTCGCATAGTAGGGTCCGAGGGCTTCGGATACCAGGCCGCGGGAGTCGTAAGTGATTTTGGTGATGACGCGGCCACCGTTGTCGCCTTGTGCTGGTGATTGGCTTTGTCGAGATCGCAGCAGGCCGTCATACAGCGTGACGCTCGTCGCGTAATCACCAGAGGGCAGAAGTTCCTTTGTGGTGACTGCCGCGGGTGCTGTCTTGCTGACCCGGTAGATGTACTGGGTGCTGGCAGTGTCGCCGTTGGCTTTGGATCGGTCGGCGTGCCATACGTGCGTCAGACGGCGCAGCGCGTCATAGGTGAGGTCTGTGCGTTTGCCGTTAGAGTCGACAATGGTGACCGGCTGGCCTTGCCGGGGGTTGATCGTGGCCGTCGAGGAGTGCCCGGCCGGGTTGATCGTCTTGATCTGCGTGACCGGGCCACCAGTGCTCGGTGAGTACTGAGTCTTAGTGCTGCGGTTGAGTGCGTCCTTGGTTTCGGTGACCCGACCGTGCACGTCATAGACGGTCGTCGAGGTGGTGACATAAGACGGGCCAGAGCTCCAGCTGTTGAGCTCCTGTGTGCGAGTGACGTTGCCGCGGGTCGGGGTGGAACCATAGACGCCGCCGTCGTAGCTGAATCGTTCGTCGCTGACAACGTCCCCAGGACGCGAGGGGGTCTCCGAACAGCGGATCGAGACTGTTTCAGTGCGCTTGACCGCGTCGAGGATCCACTTGTTCAGATTCTTCGCGTACTCGGTTCGTGTGCACAAGTCGTCCGAGGTGATGGACGTGTCGCCTCGATCGTTCGTGGTCACCGCCAGGCCGTGCTCATCGTACGTGGTGGTCAATTCAGTGGTGCGCCAGCCACCGGCAGCGAGTTTGGTGTGCTCGCGGGTGGCCGCGATGTTGACCATCCGTGCCTCGTCGTTGCCGTCGGTGGCGGTGATGCTTGATCTCCAGGGATCGTTCACCGTCGACGAGACCACCTGGGAGCCGTCGTACGCGATGACCTCGCGTGTGAATCCGGCCAGGTGTTTATGGTCGGTGACAGCATCGTTCCACGAGTCGGTGACGGAGACGGAGCGGGTCCCTCCTGACGGCGTCGCACGATCACCATGCATCCCGCGGAGATAGAGGTACTCTGTGCGCAACTGATCAGTGCTCGGATTCCCTCCGCGGACGGTGACCTTGCCGTAGCCGCGCCACTGCCCCCAGGTACGCCGGTCCTCCTGAATCAGTTCCGAGTCGGTGTAAGCCCAGGCCGCATCGCCGTGGTAGGTGTAGTGCGATTCGACGTCGACTCCGTTGCCGACATTGTCGGTTTCGATGACCGAATCGACTACATACTTGTGGAACCAGTGCAGCTCCGGTTCTATCATGCCGTCTGGCGTCCAGTACACGGGGAAGCATCGTTTGTTGTTGGTGTGGGCATTGGAGGGCACCGACGACGGTGAGCATTGTTGACTTGAGTAGTTCACAGATGTTGTAGCACCGGACTCGGTGTGGACAGCGCGGATTCTCCACTTGTTCAGTGGTGGCGCGTTGTCGATGCCGTCGACTCTGTTCGCCATTTGTGCGCCGTCGAATGTGACTTTCGGCATTGTGACTGCTGTTCCCGCTCTGCCGCTGTGTTCGACTGCGTCGAGCCAGAGCGCGGCGGAAGTGTCATCGCCAGGGTCGGGGAAGTCGTGGGTGAAGTCCCATCGATCAACGGTTTGGTTAACAGAGCCGTTGTAAATCCAGGTCTGCATGCGGGTTAACCGTTTGCGGCTGAAGAACGTCGGCGAGACCCTTTCCGAGCATGAGGTAGTACTGGTGCAGATTTGATCGAACGGCACGTCTGGCCAGTGATCAGCATTGGACTCGGTGAGCTGGGCTTCTGCACACGTGATGGTGCCGCTGGGCAGGCACCGTTCCGAAACAGCGAAGACCACTCGTGCCAAGGCGGGCGTGGTGTGTTCCGTGCCGGCTCGTTGGCCATATTCGATTCTCTTCAGGTAACCGCCGCGAGTGTACGACACCGAGGTGTCGTTGAGGTTCTGCCCATAACGGTTGGTTTCTCGCTCGTAGAAATAGGTCATCGTGTTGCCGTTAGGGTCGATGACATAATCCAGATTCCATCGCCAGGCTTGCTGGCAGAAGGAGTCTTTGAACGCCGAGGCCCGGCATGGCTCACCGCTGTGGTTTCCGGCAACAGGTACGGTGAACACCGAGTTTGTCTCCGCCGTGTCGGCTGAGTATCTCTTGTGTTTGCCGAAGTAGTATTCCGTGCCGTCGGTGGTGGTGACACGCCAATGCTCGCCATTGCGGGCACCATTCGACGCACCGGTGAGGTGCTCGACGCGGGAGCCATCATCATGCAGTGGACGCCATTGCCCGGTGGTACTGTCTTTAACCAGTTCGGTGGTTGTCCCGGCCAGCATCAAGACAGCGTTGTCGGTTTTCCAGCAAAGGTCGCCCGTCTTTACCGTGTTGTTAGCGCCAGAGCCCATGTCATCGGCGCAAGGGACGTAGCGTCGCTCGACATAGCCGGAGTCGAGTTCGAAACCTTCGCCGATCCATGACGGTTGATTGTTGGTTGAGGTGACGCGTCCATCGACGGAGCCCGACGAGTATCTCAAAGAGAGTTCTGGGCTTAATCCGCCGGCCGTATCGGGCGTGCGGAGCGGATACGACCAGGTGAAGTCACCGGATGATCCGCCCGCTTCCCACGATGATGCTGGCGATAGCGACGTAGCGGCGTAGTCGCCGGCTGGTCCGGAAGCGTCAGCAACGAGCGCGACGACGAAACCCGACGACGGTGTGGGGACTGTTGTGGTCACGGTGGACTCTGCTGGATCATTTGCGGGCTCGGCCGGGACGGGCGTGCAGGCGTCGCCGCTGAGGTAGCAGTCGAGGTCGTAGACGCGAGCCGTGAGGCGTGAGCCGAAGTCCCCGCCTGTGGCATGCGCGAAACCCGAGTAGTCAACGGTGACGTCTAGGGCGGCGTCGTCGTCATTGTTCGCGTTCGCGCGTTCGCTAGGTGCGGTCTCGAACTCTGCATGTGTCTCATGGCGGCTGGAGCTGGATTCCTCCTCGCTGACGTTGGTATCGTCCACGGCTTCCACGCTGAAGGCGACGTGTACGCCGTCTCGTTCAACTGTTTCAGCGGGAATGAGCTCGACGTCCACGGTTTCTGGTGGATTCGAGTCCGAATCCTTGCCGTTGGCGACCTGATCTGAAGGAGTCAACCAAAACGGAAGGGCGCCGGCTTTGATGCCTCGGCGGGACGTCGGGTCGGCCTGCTCGTTCGTGGCGCCCTGTTTAAGATCGACCCGCGCCGACCCGGCCTTCGGCCACTCCACCCCGGGCCGTCCTCGTTGTGGCCGCTCACCGCTGACGCGTTTCGGCGTCTTCGGTGTCACCGGTTGGACATCGACGGTGTCTGTTTCTTCTGGCTTGGGCCGGTCGGCATTCCATTCGCCAGTCTCTTCGGCGCGCCGTCGTTCCAGCGCGTCCTCATCGTCGAGCTCTGGACCGAACTGCGATTCCAACGCTGCAGCGGGTTCGTCGGCTGGCAGCCCGGAGACAATGACGAGCAGGGCAGCAGCGCAGGCGATGAAGCCGTAGGTGGCCGTTGATAGGGCCTTGCGCACAGGACTCTTCATCACGGGCGCTCCTCGATCATTACCTGGCGAATCTCGGACTGGCTCAGCGGGGCCTGGTATGCCCGCAGATCATCGATGTCTCCGGCCCACCTGTCTCGGTAGACTCCGCTGCTGCGGTAGCGTCCAACCTGCAGAGCTCCGGTGGCTGACCAGGTGTTCGGTGCGGCGACGGTGTCTTGTAGTACGCCATTGACGTACAAGCTCATCTCGTCGGCATCCGCGTCATACACACCGGCCAGATGCGTCCACGTATTCCGTGCCGCTGGAGCACGGGAATTGACCCCGAGCGAATCGGCACCGCTGACATCGGAGGCGAACGCCCCGAAGCGCCAGCGATCCTGTCCACCGCTGTAGACCAGGAACATCGCACTCGAGTCCACGCCTCGCTGTGAAACGACACCAGCGGTCTGAGTGTGGCCGGTGGCAAGCTTGACCCAGGCCGTCACGGTGTAGCTCGACGTCGTGTCCAAAACAGGACCGGAGGTGTAGCCGTACGCCGATGACGTCCCGTCGAATCTCAACGCACGGTCTGCCGGGTCAGCACTTGCTTGGCGTCCGCTGATCCAGGACGTTCCAGAGCCAAGGGTGACCTGATGCCCACCGTTGGAGGAATCCGTCGTCTGAGCGCCGGAACCGTCGTCCATCGCCCAGTGTCCGGCCTTGTCCTCGTCGAGCATGGCCTGGCGGGCTGCTTCAATGTGGTCCGGTTTGTCAGCACCTCTGAGCACACGGATCTGCGCTTCGGTCAACGGGGCGTCGAAAACGACAACGTCATCGACTCGGCCCGTCGCCAAGCCTTGCGTGTTGCCGTGCGCTTTGCCTCGCCCGACGCGCAGCGATCCTTCAGAGCGCCAATCGAACGTGTAGTTGGCGCTAGCGGCGAGATTCCCATCGACATACAGCTCGACCTCTTCATCCACCGCGTCATACACCATCGCGAGGTGCTGCCAGTCGGGCTCCCCATCGGGGATCGGCAAACCATCGTTGTCGGCCTCGTCAATGGGCCCGGAATCGGCTGCTACGCGTGTCCAGGTCGGTCCAGACGCGTCCGTGTTAGCCATCCACGCGGCCCACGCGTCAGAGTTGGTGTCATACCCGAGCTGGAACGCGCTGTTGACGTTTCCGTCTTGGCTGACAGCGATGAACGATTTCGAACCAGGATCCAACTCATCGAGGCGGACCTTGGCCATGACCGTGAAGCTGTCCGAAACCCGAACTAACGCATCGCTGGTGTACGCTCCTGCGCCTGAGCCATTGAACTGCAGGGAACGATCGGTCGCATCCCCGGAATAGTCCGCGAGGTTTCCCGACGCCCAAGAAACCCCGGCGCCGAACTGCAGGGACACCGTATCGTTGGAGGGTCGTGGCAGGTCTGCTGCGGTGCTTCCGGACCCGTCATCGAGCAGCCACGCGTGCTGCGCTTTCGGCGACATGAGCTTCAGCGTGACTCGTTTGATCGGTCCCTGGTTTCCGGCACGGTCCACCAACCGGGCACTGATCGTCGTCAACCCGAACTGAGGCGTGAACGTGACCGCAGCTGAACTGCCTGACATCGATCGGGAGGTTGTCGGGGTCGCTGAACCTATCGAGTACTTGAAGTCCTCCACCGACGTGTCACCGTTTCGTCCCACTGTTAACGTGGCCTGCGGCAATCCGTCCTGATCAGTCCACACGTCCAGCCGGTACGGATCACTGATCGAGATCGTCGGAGCAGGAGGTGCCGTGGTCTTCACATAGAACTCGCACCAACCCGACCATGCCCCATACTCGATACCGTCATAGGCGCGGACCCGCCACCGATAGCGACCATCAGACAAGGCAGGTAGCTGGGCAGAGCGTTCGCCGGCGGCTGCGTACGACGTCGTGACGGTCGACGAAGATCCCCACGCACCCGAGACATACTTCTGACGTTCAAAATGCCCGCGCACGTTCTGTCCGTCCGGATCCGACAAAGTCGCACGCAACACCGGGGTGTCATCGTTGATCCACGGCCGCGACGTGCCGGTCACGCAGGACGTCGTCGGCGATGTCGTCCTCAGGCTCGACGGTGTGCTCGGTGGCCGGTTGTACTCAACCGTGAGTACCGGGTAGGACGATGTGTTCTCGAATTGCCGCCAACCATTGCGGTTGCTCTCATCCGCGGAGCGCAGGCTCAACGTCAGCGCATCATGTCCACGCGACGCAGCGTACTCGACCGCGGGTTTCGCGTTCCATTCCGTTCGGGTCCAGCCAGGACAATAGCTGCTGTGCCCATGAGCCACGCTCGTCGTGGTGATCGTCCCGCTCGTGCGTGTTGGCCCCGGCCACGACGTCTCCGACATGATGTCATGCGTGCGGGAGAGCTCCACGCCTGGTCCGTAGGTTTCCAATGTGCAGTCGCCGTTCGGGGAATGGATCTGGCGATGCGCAAACTTCGCGGACTGAATGCTCCGGTTCGCAAAGGTGGACGTATTGAAGCGATAGAAGACGCGCGACCTTTTCCCGTCACTCCAACCGTCGTATCCCACGCGCGCGTTCTCGGTGGAGTGGTTCAAAAATTTCTGGCCGTCCGACCACACCATGCTCCAGTAGTTGCGGTGCCGCGATACGGAGGGATCGATTACCACGGGAAATGTTGTGTCTTCGCCTCGGAGAAGCTCGTGATCAGGAGTGACAGTCAGAACACCATGGCTGGCTGTCATCTCCATCACGGCCGATCGGCCGCCATCGCCTTCTCCAACGGCTTCGGCCCCGCGCGTAGCTGGGACGGCGTCCCCTGGCTGGTCATCGATCGGCCCGCTCGACGAGTCCCACATCCGGGGCGCGGAGATGACGAACACGTCTTCGCCCGAGCCGTCCCTGACGACCGCCGATCCATCAAGGTCCACAACCTCGAGCTCGCCTGCGGAATAGCTGAAACTAATCTCATCGAGCTCTGGATTCTGAGCGGCCTCGGCGGACGACACCACGAGAAACTGGCTGAATCCCTCCGCGCCGCCTTGCACCACGAGATCCACGCCTGGATACACGTCGCTATAGGTTGCCGACGCTCCCTGGACGTTCGGAGACGGCAAGTCGTCAGGCCACGTCAGCTCGAACCACCGGCCGTCACCATCATCGAT
Organism: Phytoactinopolyspora alkaliphila; assembly: GCF_010550695.1. Lineage (GTDB taxonomy): Bacteria > Actinomycetota > Actinomycetes > Jiangellales > Jiangellaceae > Phytoactinopolyspora > Phytoactinopolyspora alkaliphila. The sequence continues at coordinate 218,622 of NZ_JAAGOB010000009.1, read as the reverse complement.
TCGAGCCAGTGGTTCATCGCCGCCTGACGAGAAGTTGATCTGTGCTGGAGCAACGGCGACCTCAAGCCGCCCAGCGCGAGGTACGAGGTCCGTGTCAACATCCAGCCACTCTCCCGATTTGGCTTGCACTCGTACGGGGACCGGCGATAGTTCGGCACGAAACACCCCCGTTTCCGGCTCCGCCACCACGACTTGATGCTCAGTCGTCAACTCATCCACAACCACCGGCTCACCCGATGAGATAGCGCTTGCCATGGCATCGGCCTCGGCGTTCGCCATCTCCGAGGAGGCAACAGCGCTCGCAAGCGCCGGTTGACTCGTGGTGCTGGCGCTCGCGGTGGGCGCCCCAGCGCCGACAACACCCACGAGCAAGATCATCGATAATGAGACACTTCGCCCACGCAATCCTCGACCCACCCGAACCCCTCAATTCGTATGAACCCTCACCCGATGGGCACCAGACAGTAACAGCGAGTTAACAAGTGCGCGACGCAAGCAGCGCATTGCGCTGCCGACCGGAACCCTTAATTGGTGTGCGCGGAACGCATCATCGGGCGCGACTGCCCTGCGAAATGCCCTCATTGGGAGTCGTTTATAACGAGACGATAACGATCACCGCGACATGGCTGGGCTCTGCTCCGCAGCACCCGTCGGGACACGGAATCAGCCTCCCAACGTCACCATGCGAGCTTGTGTGCACCGCATCCTCAAGATCATTCCACGGCTACTAGGTGCGCTGGTCTCATTGGGTCGCCCCGCAGGACATGAAGTGGCCGGGTGTGCAAGCGTCGGACTTGAAGGCCTACTCCACCGATCTCCGCGACTCAACCTCGACCACCCACGGATGTCGGAGGACGGCGCGCCAGTCATCAGGCGCCAGAGGCCGGATGCCACGGTCGAAAACGCCGGCTGGTGGTAGACGTTCCGTCGCCCGGCAGAACCTCAATCTCGCCCCGCAGTCCAAGTGCAGGTCATAACCGATCCTCAGGTTGTCGCAAGGCTGGTGAAGTTTGGAGCGACTAGCTTGTTCGTCGCCGACCAACCGTCGCTCGATCTCGACGCTCCAAATTCGCAGGGCTCAATGAGATGGGCACTTAAGGGCTGAAGTGCAACCGGTGCGAACTTTGTGAACGGCCGGAGGGTCAGCCGCGAGGGCATTGAGTTCAATCTGATTGGAGTGTGAATCGTAAGACCCACATAGCCAAGTAACTGAAGGCTCTCGCATGCGTCCGATGTACTCTACTCTCGACGTCGTGCCCAAAGGACGCGAGGACGAGATCTGGGACATGGCACGCGTTGCGGAACACCTGGGTGTTCAGAAGTCCACGGTGGCCAGCTATCTCTACCGGAATCAGATGCCTCGGCCGGATTACTGGCCATCGGTCGGCCCGCTGTGGTGGCCGTCGACGATCATCGCGTGGAGCGAGCGTCGTCCCAGTCGTCGAGGCGCGAACTCGTAACCCGCTCAATGGCTTTGGGCCCTGGCGTGTCGACGCCGTAGTTGACTGATCGCTTGCCATGTGTCGCGCACGAGTGAGGGGCGACTGGCGATCATGGGAACACATGTTCGATAGTTGTTTTATGAGCATCACATGCCCGGAGTACATGTGTGGTCACGTAGTCGCGGTCGCGGACGGTGGTCTCGTCGCTGCCGCGAGTGAATTGCGGCGCCACCTCAGTGGAGTTCACTATCGCTACGGCGACGAGCTGATCCGATCCATGAGCCATGCTGAAGGTGCGGATGCGATCGTGATCACCCTTGACTACCCAGCGCTGGGTCGCGGTCGCATCTGAACCGCCCAACGAACCGACGGAAGCGCACTTCTGCTCCGTATCGGTAACGGCCCAGGGAACTTCCGTTGCATATGGCGTACATCTGCGGTTCGTCGGTTGTGAGCTGGTGGCTGCAGAGCGCGGCGTGGAGATCTCTCGAATGACTGCCGATTCGGCGCCGGTTGGGTTCGACGTCAGGCTTCCCTCCGGTGACGCTCCGGCGCTGGTTGAGATCGTCTGGATTCGCCTTCGTCCGAGAACACGAATGGCGCAGCGCGTCGACCTGCGCCGTATGGGTGAGCCGGACTGGCATTGGAAGTGGTCTGTCTGGAGCACTCGCCCGGCCAGGTGGAGATTGCAGAGGACGCGTGGCCGGTGGGTCGAGCATCGTAGTTCACCGCGGCCGCAGATCCCGGAGACGGACCCAGTAAGTGTGCGGGGAGCTGCGGAGTGATCGTATGCCGCGAGAGTCACGACCGGAGTGGGCGCTCTGTGGATCGCTGGCGTTGGGGCCACTGCAGGCGGTGCAAGCGACTCGTACAGGTCCGGGTTCGACTGCGTGCGGATGATTGAGTCCCTTGTAATACGGAATGCCTGTGTGTCGACGTGGACATTGGCGGCGATACGCCGAAATGACCCCGAGAGCTGCTGTAGTGTGTTCTCCGAGACGAGATCGGTTAAGTCTGGAACGAGATCTGCGACGTCTGGCAACGTGGTGATAAGTGCTGCAATCGCGCGGGAGTCGGAGACACTGTCTACGACGTTTGCCGACAATGCCTCAAGGACTGCCGGCTCCATGTGGAACAGCGCATTCACTGCCGCCCGCGTCGTTTCCAGCGGTTTGGCCTGACTTCGCCTTTCCCCCCACCACCCATGCAGGCACCATACCGGTAGCCGTGCTCACCTCGCCTATCACGCCGCAGCCCTCATCCATGCGACCTGATCTCCAGCACGATCTCATCTAGCGTCTCCAGGGTCGTCTGGACATTCTCGCCGCACGGGGTGGCCTGTGTCGGCCATTGGACCTGCTAGGGCTGCCGTGCAGTCGGACCGACCTTGCGGCGAGTGAGGAGTGATACGCATTTGTGGGTTCGCTAGCATGTTACCGAAAGGATGAGGAAGGCAGGGCCGCGAGGATGCTCTGAAGTGCCCTCTCACGCCATTTGGCGCGATTGAGGCGCCGATGGTTTGCATCCACGAAGTCGGTGTTGGCCAAGGGCGCGCTACAGTTCACTATGACCGGACCGGAGACGACTGCGCTGAACGACCACCGATTGCCGCGTTTCAAGAGGCCGGGTTTGATGTACACCACGGCGTCGTCTCCTGATGAGCCCAATGCCGATGAGAGTGTGTTGACTCCGCCTTCTCGATTAGTGAGGCCGTAGAAGGTTTGATCAAAGTGGACGGAGATTGGAGCGCCTCCGTCGAACATGTCGGATGTGAGATCCCGGGGCCCGGTGTTGTCGAGCGTTACAGTCACGAGGTGCGGACGCTCTACAGGTATTTCGTGGTAGCTGATCTGGAGCGGGCCCTGTTCGGCATCAGATGGGATCATCGGTACGGTGGCGATGTCGTAGCTTATCCGCGCTCGCCGGTTTCCCCAATGCCGAGTGGCAAGAACTGCTATCGGTATACTCATAACGGCGACGATTATTGCTGTGAGCGCCAGCCAGTCCCCAGTTTCCAAGCCCCTATTCTCCAGCCGGATCGGACGCTGATGCGGATCGGTCTTTGTTGCCGGGATGAAAGTATTCGAAAACTTGGTCCACCTGCCTCAGCCAGAAAGCTTCACGCGTCGATCGGGAGGACCTCGGACGGAGTAGGCCCATCCTCTCGGCCAAGCGATAAAAACCTGGACCAGCGTCGTTGGCGTTCAGATAGACCACGATGGAGGAAATCATCGCGCCGATTTCAGGGTAGGTGCGCGTTACCGAATCGCCGAGTAGTTGGCCCATGCCGGCCCGGTCTCGGTCGAGACCGAAATCGAACGGTGGATAACCGGTCCTCCGCGCGAGGACACTTCTCAATTCGGTGTACGACGTGTCTCGCTCGAGCCGTGCCCGTTCACCCAAGAACCGAATGGTTTCATCGAGAAGGTCAGCGTATTCGCGATCGTCTCTGCCATACACGTCCGCATCCCTCCAGCACCGCCCGATCACCCTGACTTGGACGGCTCAGTCTAACCGAGATATACCGTCACCAGTACTGTCGAATCGGCGTAAATGATTGGCGATTGCCGTTCGGGCCTCGACGACGGTGTGGATCGGAGTGTCCGTGGGGAGGTCCCGGCCGCCCTCCGCGAACGCGACGAACTTCGGCACCCGCTTGCGCATCAGGTCTAGGCCCGCGTCGGCAGGATGCTCAGCGACCTCGATCTCGGCAGCGGCGCGAATCAAGGCGGCGGCCTTTGGGTCACGGGCCCTTTTCCGGTTCGGAGGCGTTTCGTTGAGCCAGTCGGCCAGTACGATGACCATTTCCTGGTCGGTCTCTGACCACTGGTGGTCCGGTTCATCGAGGAGTTCGCTCGCCAGGCTGGCCCACGACGCGGGGTTACCCTCCTTGTCCTGCGCATCCTCATCGTCGGTCACTTCCGTCTGCAATCGGAGACGATCGGTGGCCGCTGTCAGCGCCTGGGCGGCGGCGATGAACGGCTGCGGGTCACGCTGGGGCTTGTCAGGGTCCTCGAAGGTGACGTGAAGGCGGCCGTCAAGCTGCTTGCACAGAGAGAATCCCCGCAGGACGTCCCTGAGACCGAGCTCCTCCAGCGCCGCGAGCGCGGTTTCGCCCTCCTCGGTGAGCCACGCTAGGCCACCCAGGACGGATGATTTTCCCGCTTCGTTCTGGCCGACGAAGGCGAGGAGACGGGGGCTCACGTTGCACTTGGCCTTGGCCAGACGTTTGTACCCCTCGAAGTGGATCTCCGTGCACTTCACTGCCCAAAGTCCTTCATCTGTGCCCAGGATCCGGCAGCGTCGTTCACGTCGTCCTCGCTCAGCAGCAGGTACTGCCAGCGACCATCGACCTGCCCCGAGTTGTTGACGGTGTTCGCCCAGGTACGCGCCGCCCTCTTCTTCGCGGTCACCTCGGCGGACGTCACCTCCTTGTTCATCTTGGTCTCGACGAGCCAGCAGATTCGCTTGTCGTCGACGTCCTCGATGACTACGAGGTCTGGGTTGTACTCCCGTCCCTCCTGGGTCCAGGTGATCGGGATGTCGTTGCGGTGAAGCCGGGCCCACACCACGACGTTGCCGTCGGCGTCCACGGCGCCGGCGACTTTGTACTCTGGGGAGGAGTCGAACCAGGCGTACTCGTAGGCGTTCTTCTCCCAGCCGTTGTAGGCCAGAGAGCGCTCGAACGTGTCGGTGTGGTCGGCCTCGTGCTTCCGGTGGGCGATCCGGGGTTTGTCCAGGTCGGCGATCTGCACCCTGTCGTCGAAGACGACGTCAAACCGGGCGCGCTCCCGAATTTGCTTGGAGACCTCGGATTCGAGACGTCTGGCAGCACGGTCGAAGTAGGCGGAAAGGTTCTCGGTCGCGGTGTCGCCCATCGCCTCGAGCACGGCGTCTACGATCGATCCTGCTGCGTTGAGCTCGCTCTTGCGGCGTTCGACGCCCTTTACCTTCATCACGCGGTCGATGAGGCCCCTCCGCGACGTCTCCAGGGGCATGTCCAGGTGGAGCGCCTCGACGGTGTCTTCAGCCTTCTGTCCCTTGATCTGGCCACCCTTGGCTTTGAGCGCGGTCCTAATGAGTTCGTCGCCGGCCTCGTGCTTGAGTGCCTTGCCGAGGTCTTCGAAAGCCTTCATCTCGTGGACCTGGTTCAGTGACACCGCCTGGGCCTGCGCCACCCGCTGCACGTACGGAATGCGGATGGGTTCCCGGTCCGGCAGCGGCAGGTGGGTCCGGGCCTCGTCGGGGATGTCCTTGGCCCAGTCCTCGATTTGCTTGAGATGGTCGTCGAGCGACTGGACGTGTTCTACGGGCTCCTCCGAGACCAGGAAGCCCACCTCGCCGCCCTGCGGTGCGGGGGTGGGTTCGTCCGCGAAGGGATTCTCGACCTCCTCGGTCTTCTTACGAACGACCTTCTTGCCGTCGCCGGTGGTCCGGACCTGGGTGAGGATCCGGTGGTCGACCATCGACTGGGAGAGCGCCTGACGCTTCTTCAGCAGCGCCTCGTACTTCTCGTGTGCGAGGACCTCGACGGTGTCGAGCATCTGCTCACCGGTGTACTTGCCGTACGGGAGGCGCATGCCGCGGCCGAGAGTCTGCTCGGTCAGGACCTCGGAGACAGACGCGCGCATGGAGGCGATTACGTAGACATTCTTGACGTCCCAGCCCTCCTTAAGCATCCCGATCGAGATGATGATCCGAACTGTAGATGACGGGTTCTCCACGGCGTCCAGTTCGGCGAGGGCCTTCTCCTTGTCGTCACCGGACAGCTTCGAGTGGACGAGAAGGGTCTTGCTCGCCCAGGCCCCACCGTCGAAGCTCGAGGAGTCGAGGATGTCCCGGTAAGCTTCTGCGTCCTCAATGGTCTGGGCGATCACGAGCATGACGGGGCGCACCGGCATGACTCCGTTCTCTGCCGCCCACGCCTCGCTGACCCGCTCCTTGTGCTTGAGCAGCGTGACTCCGTCCAGGAGCTTGGTCTGGTCGTCGCTTCTGTCGTCCTGGCGGGCTACGAGGACTGGGATCTTCACATACTCGTCCTCGATCGCCTTGGCCAGCGGGTACCGGTAGACGACGAGGTCCTGGTCCCTGGAGTCCGGGGTGGCGGTCACACCGACTACGAGTTCAGGGTTGAGGTTGGTGATGGTTCTCGAGAACGCCGGCCCGCGGTAACAGTGGTGCTCGTCAGCCAGGATCACCAGATCGTCCAGCGTGCCGAGCCAGTCGTAGAACGAGGCGCCGAGGAACTCCTGGTAGTCGTGGGTAGCCCGCCCGGCGTCAGTGTCCGGCTTCGTGAGCGCCTGAACCGTGAAGATGTACACCTTCGTCTTCGAGGTGTCCGTGATCGCCTTCGCGATGGCGGCGGAGTCGAAGTTGTCAGCGGTGACAACTACCGGATCCGACCTCATCGAGCTCGTGATCGCCTTGTCGTCGCCCGGGGTGAAGTTCCGGACCGTCTTGTCGCGGATGGTTCGGCCCGGGGTGAGGATCAGGAAGTTGCGGGCCGGGGTGTCGATTCCGGCAAGGTACTCGATTAGCCCGGCCATGATGTACGTCTTCCCGACACCGGTGGCGGAGTCGACGATGCACTCGAACGGCTCCTGCCTCTCCTCGACGTCGTAGTGCTGGCTCATCATGTAGGCGACCGACTCGACCGCCTGGTAGTTCGGAGTTCGCAGGGTCAGCCTGTGTCGGACCTCTTCGAGCAGGTGCTCGTCGACCTTCAGGTCACTCACTGGTCTTCTCCTTCTTGAACGGCGAACCGTTCGACGCCTTCCTACGGTACCGATCGAGTACGGAGTCAGGGATGGCTTCGAGCCGGGAACCCTTCCGCTCCTTTCGGAGCAGGTCAGCCGCGCCGTCCGCGACCTGGGTCGCCCACACCTCAACGATCTGACCGTCGGGGAGTTGGTCGAGGATGGAGCGGACGGTGGACTCGCCGACGAGCCCGTCGACCACCACGTACCGCACGGTGCCTTCCTTGGCGGCGAAGATGCCATCAGGGGCGTAGGTGACCTCCAGTTGGGCGCACATCGCCTCGGCCAGTTCGCCCTGGGTGGCCCAGTCGGCGAGCAGCACCATGCCGTCGACGTCCTCGAACATGGAGGGGCCGACCTCCAGGTGTGTGAAACCGCCACCGCCGTGCCATAGAGTGCTGGTCTCGACCTTCGTCTTGGTGAGTTTCCGAAGCGCCTTCAGGGTGTCGGTATCGAGGTCACCCTGGCCATTGGCCACCTTGTTGAGCAGCCGGTTGAACTCTTGTGCCTCGTCGGGCGTCACGCCGTCCGGAAGGGCAGCGGCAGCAACGCGCTCGCTCGACGTTGTGACCCCACCTGGGTCGTCGCCCTTGACCACTCGGGTGAGCCGCGGCTTGGTATACCTGCTCACCGTGGCGGGCAGCAGCTCGGCGGTTACCCAGCGGCATCCCATCTTGTGTGCAACCGCTGCGGTCGTTCCGGAACCGGCGTAGCAGTCGAGCACGATGTCACCGGGGTCGGTGGCGATGTGGATGACTCTCTGGAGCAGTTCTTCGGGCTTCGGGGTGGCGAAGGCATGGAGGTCGGGGAACAGGTCGCGAATCTGATTCTTACCTCGGAGCGAGCCGCCGACGTCTGAGGCGAACCACAGCGTCTCCGGAACGCGCCCCTCGTCGGCCAGATGCTTCTTGCGCTGGAGGCGCTCCTTGTTCAGGTCGAGGAACACCAAATCTGGCCATTGGCCGGCCTCGTGTCGGGCGCGTGCCGACTTAGCGGCGTCCTCCAGTGGCTCCGCGAGCATGATGGCCGGGACACCCGCTCGCACCTCGTCGGGTGTGGTTCCACAGATGACAGCGCGCCGCTCTTCGTCCCCGATGTCGCGCAGCTCGTACTTCGCGTACTCGTTCATCTGGTCGAGGAACCAGGATTGTGCCTTACCCCAGCATCGTCCGGGGGTCGGGTACATGAGGCCGCCCGTGACCGGGTGCTGGATGGCGTAGACCATAGGGTGATTGGTAGCTGCCTTCCCCGCCGTTGCATCGCCGTCGCGCCAAGGAACCGGGTCACCGTCCCGCGAGCGGTAGCGAGAGGTGTTCGAGGACGCGAGCCGCTTCATCCGATTCGGTGACCACTGGTCGGTCTTGCGATACACAAGCAGGCTGTCGTGTGACACCGAGAAGCCGGTCGTGTCGTTTCGCGGCGATGTGGCCTTCTGCCACACGACCTCAGCGAGGAAGTTCTCGGGACCGAGTTCTTCGTCCATGACCGCCCGGCAGCGATGCACCTCGACGTCGTCCAGGTGGACCCAGATGGATCCGTCCCGGGCAAGCAGGGGGAGAATCTGTCGCAGCCGGTCCCGAAGCATCGTCAGCCAGATCGAGTGCTCGATGTTGTCTTCGTAGTTCGTGAACGCCTGCCCTGTGTTGAACGGCGGGTCGATGTAGACGAGCTTCACCTTCCCCAGGTACTTCTCTGAGTACTCGGGGATTTTCGCGAGCGCATCGAGGGCGTGCATCGCGTCGCCCGTGATGAGCAGGTTGTCGTCAGTCGGCTCAGGCAGGTCTTCGGGACGCCCTTCGGGAGTAGGGGCCTCGACACGATCCACCGCGTGGAGCAGCCGGACTTCCGAAACGCGGTAGTCCGACGGGTCGACGAACGTGTAGTCGTACTGACCGTCACCTGTCGACAGGAGCGTCTTCTCCTTGTCGGTCCAGGTCAGCTCAAGCCGTCCCGTGTGCTTGCTCACTATCGTCTCCCGTTCCACTTGCCCTTCGGTCTACATCTTGTCGGACACGACCGACAGTTCGTAGCGAACCCCTAGTTGAGTCGGCCTGGGGAAACGGACCGAGAGCAATCCCGGCACCGCGCCCCAGGCCGGCTCAACCAGTCTCCTCGCCCGGCGTCACCATGAGCGCCGCGCGGTCGTGAGCACTTGCGTGCCGGGATTCTGCGTCCATCGCTGGGCTTTCGAGTGAGATCTCAGCAATACTCATAGGGTCACGACGCCGGCGGCGAGCTGGTGGCGTCACGGCGCGGTCGTGGAGGAGAACCAACCGAGCGTAGATGATCACGTTGTTTGCGGATAAGGGTGAACGTCCGTCGACCGGCGCATCGCCGAGGTGGCGATCCTGCGGACTTATGTTCTAGTCAGCCCGGAGCGTTTACTCGGGCAGTTCAGAGAGTCGCTCGTGGCAGGTTGGGCAGGGGGGGAGTGAATCGTGGTCCTGGGTGGGGACGAAGTAGGCCCCGCATAGAGCGCGCACGGCATGACCGTCGATCGTCCGCCCGGCGAGGTGCTGTCGGTGCGTGTAGTGGCTAGTGGACCCTGGCTCGGACACCGCCAGCTCGTTGGCCTCGACGAGGGCGGTAAGAGCATGCGTGCGTTGTGTCCAGGAGCCAGGCTCGCCGATGTTCGAGTACGTATCGCCGAAGCGGTCCCAGTGCTGCTCGGGTGGTTCGATCGAAATCAGGACCCGAGCCGTGAGCTGCCATAGGAGCGCACTGCCGGCGTACTTGCTCTCGGGGAGGATCTCGACCACGACCTCGTCGGCTTCGTACCCATCCTCGCGGACCGGGGTGGCGGTGAGATCGACCTGCGCAAGGGGTCCTTGATCGGCAACGGGATGCGGAGTTTCGATCTGCTGGCGACCGCCCGCGTGGACCGTGTGCAATGCGTGGAGGACGGCTCGTTGCACGTCCAGTTCCCATGCGGTCCGCAGCCGAGCGGCTGTCTCCTGCTTGAGTAGTCGTAGGTCTGCCTCGGTGGGCAGCCAACGAGCTGGATTCCCTGAGTCGTTCTCTCGCTGGACCTTCCTATAGAAGTCGTCGTGGTCCTGGTGTCCGCCTTTCGCCAGGCCGGCGACCGACAGCCACCGGACACCCGAGTCTGGGTCTTCCCAGACTCCGCCGCGCCATTGGGAGCTCTTGATCTCCAGTAGGCGCAGTCGCGTGGAGCTGGCGATCGGTCCGACGTAGTTGTCGTTGGCGTGATCCGGCCCGAATGCTTCGACTGCCTTGGCGATGATCGGGTGCGGTAGCTCGCTCAGCGGATGAAGCTCAATCAGCTCGCCGGCCGCCAACGACCGCTGTGGCTGCGGTGATTCCCAGCCAGTGGCGAGGTCCTCCTGGAGAACCCGGAGCGTGGGGCGAGCGCGACGGTTGTGCACCGCCCCATTCTTGCCGAAATCGTCCGACGAAGCCCGTCAACCCTGCCGTGTCAGAGCAGATCGGCGATCTCGTCGGTTGCGGTCGCAGCGGTCTCGCGTTGGTGGGCGAAACGCTCGGCAAGCTCGCGACGGTCGCGTTGACGCTGCTGCTCAAATTCAACGAGATCATGCACCCGGATACGGCGGTCACGGCCGACTCGGTGGAAGACGATCTCGCCGCGATCGAGGAGCTTGTAGAGGTGGGTGCGGCTCATGTCGAGGCGTTCAGCGGCTTGATTCGGCGTGAGCGTGCGGGAGCCGTCAATGACGACGATCTCATCGCCTTCGCGGACGCAGCGGCTTAGGCTTAGTAGAACGTCGCGAAGCTCAGGACCTGCCTCGGACAGAGCGAACCGCTCGAGCGCGTCGAGCTGTTCGGTAGGGATCTTGGTGGTCTCTAGAGTCTTCATTCTGCACCTAGCAAGTGTCGCAGATGATCCATCTGTCACAGATGACAATACACTGCTCTTGGCGCTGGTCGCAATCGGGGGACTCACTGGTTCAGCAGCTGCGAGGCCGCTGACTGTACGAGGAAGCTGCCGCTCAGGGCATGGACTTGTTCCGTTAGGAACGGCTCCGCTGTCGTCAATCGGCCAGTACAACGGCCTTTGAGGCTCCGCTCGCTGTCGACGCCATGCGTCCACCGCAGAATCCACTCTGGCGCTGACCCAACAATGTGCGAGGCGTGCGACGGCCTGGCTACGGGTTTGCTGTGCGAGTAAGTGATGCAGCACGGTACGCCTGCGCTGGCCAGCCAGTGGGCGCCGGTGTGTCGAAGCCTGTGCCTACGACGAGCCGGCGCTCGTCGCAGCTTTGGCCGTGAGCTGAGCCTGCCAGTAGCTGGCCGCGTCCTGGCCTGTCTGCATCGCGGTGAACTCATCGGTCCGCCTCGCGAGTGCGGTAGCGGGCACCGTGCCCTCGACGTAGGACTCGAGGCCGAGGCTGAGTGCGGTGCCGCTCAAGAATTCGGCGTACTCGCGCACGGACTCAACAATCGCGAAGCTGGCGGGGTTGCCGTGCACCAAGGCATTCCGGACGCGACGCCGCCTGGCCTCCAACACAGCACCTTCGGCAGTGTAGGACTCAATCAGGGCGCGGTACTCGGCGTAGTCGCTCACGCTTGCGAACATCCGTCTGATCCAGGCGCGTTCGGACTCGATACGGCAGAACGAGAGTAGATCGCCAGAGCGGTCAGCGACGAACAGAATCCACGGACGCGACGGATTGTTGGCGTACCACTCGCGTGCCAGCTCGGTGAGCAGTTCGTTCTGGAATCCACCGCCGGGCAGGCACATATGAACGGCTCGCCGAACATCGGTAAGCCACCGAACATGCGGCCAGCGCTCGCTGAGGAGATTGAACAAGTCATTTGGGTCGAGCGCTGCGTGTGCCGCGACGTGTTGCACGACGCGGTCCGCGAGGGGGATCACGCTGCTGATGTCTGCTTCGGACGGCTTGCGCAACACCACGTCACGGCTAAAGGGGTGGTCGGCTGCGGTCTGTACTTCGAGGGCGGCCGCGAGAAATCGGGGAAGCTCTTCGCGGGCCAGCGCCTCGGCGATACGCGGCCCGTGCTCCTCGATTGCTTCTGCGGTGATGCGAGCGCCGTAGTGATCCTTGGGGAAGCCCGTCTCGCGTCGAGAGGCCATGAAGTTGAACGAGGCGGTCTGGCCGGAGCGTAGGACTCCGTGCTGGGCGAGGTGCGGGCGAGTCCCGCCAGAGTTGTGGATCGAGACGTTGAGAATCGTGTTCACGATGTCAACGGCACGGTTCAACGCACCGGCGGCCGTGGTTTCACCGAGGTCGACGCGAACGAGAAGGTCGACGTCGGACTCCTCGCTGACCAGCTCTGCGACCTTGAAGAGGTTGCCGTCCTGCACCAGTTTCCAGAGCTCTGCCTTGTGCTCGAAGTCCTGGCCATCGGGTCCGGCGTTGGGTACCGCCCAGTAGGCATTCATGAAGGACACTCGCCCAGCGGAAAGCCGTGCGAAAGCCTGGCCCTGGTAGCCGAGCCACACCACGATCGGCTCGACCTTAGCGGGAGTGCTGACGTGGGTTCGGGCGCTCGCGATCCGCTCCTCTAGCGGTATGTTCGTTTGACCGATGGGAATGTCGTCGGGATCACGGCCGAATGCGACCGCCGAGACGAGGTCGTGGAACGTCCACTCCGCGCTGAGGCCGCGCCTGCGCAACTGGTCGAAGAGCAGGGCAGCGATCGGACGGTACTCCCGGCCCCCCAGTGTGCGGTCCTGAGCTGTGGCCACGAGGTCATCCCAGCTGACCCGGACGGCCTCGTCGGTGTCGAGCGCTTCGAGGAGATCTTTCGCGGCCGTGGAGACATCGGTCCACGCGGCGTCGGTGCGGGTGCCTGGTGGCTGTGCCAAGACCGTCGCAGGGCCACTGATGAGCTGCGCGAAGGTCGTTTGAAACTGTGCGAGTGACGCGGCGACGTGTGCTCGAAGTGAGGCACCAGTTGCGCCGATGGACTCGTCGAGGTCGAGCTGCAGCGACCTTCGGTTCGCGGCCTTCTTCCAGGCGTCTACGCCGCTGGCAAGCTCCAGCCACTCCAGGACCTCCTCCAGGATCACGGTAAGTGGCAGCACGGAGCTGACACCGTGGCGGCGGTCGAGTGACGAGACGAGAGATTTCAGCCAATCCGGATCGTCAGCGGACCAATGGTCGCTGACGTTGTAGTCGATCATCACCTTGGGCCCGCCTCCCGAGCAGTCCGGGCAGCAGGCCGGAATGGCTGTTCATCATCAGAATACGCGGATGGGCCGATGTTCAGCTTCGCCCAAGCGTTGCCGGATGAGTTCGTGCATCTGCTCTGTTGGGGACGGCGTCGGGGTTGTGCCCGGTCCGGGTGATCTGCTCGGCCTTGGCGAGCACGCGGAAATACGAGCCCGGATCAGTGGTCTCGGTGTGGGCGATGTATTGCCACTTCCGGAGAAACTCATGCACCCCAGTGAGGTCCTTGGACTGCTTGGCCCGCTCGAGGGCGATGTCCCATTCGGTGTCGAACTCGACGGCGATTCGCCAGCTCAGGCGTGCCCGAGTGGCAGCCGGGTCAGCGGCCGGTGGTGTCGGGGGACCACCGGGTAGCGGTTCAGCGGGCGTGCTCATGCCGTCACGATAGTCCAGCGAGACGTTCTGTTTCTGGGCATTCCGACGGTGTGCTGGTCGACGACGGTGACCGGTTGTCGGCGGACTTAGCCGACGGTTTGTGTCGAATACGTGCCCAAGTTTCCGTTCGCGCGGTCGTCGAACCCGCATCGTCGCACGTCAGCGCAAGTGCGTTGAGTTTCGGGTACGCCGCCCTCTCAAGGCGGTAGCGCGGGTTCGAATCCCGTCGGGGCTACCACTGGTAGAGCGCCCCTCACCTGCGGAAACGCGAGTGAGGGGCGCTTTGCATGTGTCCGGCTGACTCCGGTCAGAAACGGGTTTCTGACCGGAGACAGCCGTTCTTGGCAAATACATGGCCAAGTTTTCAGGGGGTTGGAGACGGGCCGAGGGCCTAGTCGATCTTCGCTCGATTGCGCGCGGCGTCGCCGTCGATGCACTTGGCGTAGATCTTGAGGAGGACGTCGACGGAATGCCCGGCCCATTCGGCGACCTGGGTGGGTGAGACGCCGGCGTTGAGCCACGTCGAGGCTGCGGTGTGACGTAGGTCGGAAGGCCGGGCCGCGATCTGGGAGCTATCGGCGTTCTTGCCGAAGACCGCTTCTCGGGCGTGGGCCCAGGTTCGGGTGACGGTGAGGACGGGGAGGTACGGATAGGCCCACTACGATTCTCCCCGAAGGCGCGACACCCCCGTGGCGGCCTAACACCGCCCTCCACGAATCCCAGGCCGATTCAGCTCGAGTTCCGCGTGGCTCCAGCCGAGTGGTCGACGGGGTATGCGATGGTCGACATTAGCGCGTTCTCCGCTTGCCGCGAGTCCAGCCTGGTGTGCTGGACGACCACAGGTGTGTCGGCGAGCAAGAGCATGCTGTAGTCGACGCCGACAGGTACCGTGCTCGGCTCGCAGAGCCGATTGATCTGCTGATGATGCGCCCGCCGGGCGGGGATCTCGATGACGTAGGGCCCGTACGGGTCTCGGTCGGTGAAGAAGATGTAGAGGCGCACCGTTGCGGGCTCTGGCCCTGCGTTGAGAATGCACACGCTCTCGTGGCTGGCCGTCTCCAGGTTCGTGCCGGTGCTGCCCGGAGGGATGTAACCGTCAGCCACGACCCACGTCGTCGCGCCCACCGGGGGAAGGGTGTCGAGCATGATCGTCCGGTGCCTCCTTCTAGAAGTCGTTGGCGCTTTTGGCCATGAGCCCGCCGTCGCAGATCAGGTGCGAGCCCGTTACGTATGACGATTCGTCCGAGAGGAGCCACAGCACCGCGGCGGCGACCTCGTCGGGACGGGCCAGTCGGCCCAGCGGGACCTGGGCTTTCGCCGCCTCCCGGATCCGCTCGATTTCGTCCTTGCGTGCGTCGTAGGCCACGCCGTTGACCAGCATCGCTGTGTCCGTCGCTCCTGGAACCACCGCATTCACACGGATTCCGTACGGTGCGTAGTCGAGCGCGGCTGAGCGGATGAACGCGGACACGCCGCCCTTCGATGCGGCGTAGGCGCTGTTGCCACCTCCCGAATGTCCGACGAAGGCCGCCGGTGACGACGTGCACACGACGGAGCCTGCGCGGCCGTCGGCCACGAGGCGGCGAAGCGCCTCTCGGCACGTGAGAAAGACACCGATGAGGTTTACCTCGATCACGCGGCGCCACGTGTCAACGTCGAACTCGTGTAGCGGCGCGTTGATCTCTGTGCCGGCGTTCGCGAACACGCGGGTCGGGGCACCCACGGTCCGAGTCACGGTGTCGAACGCCTCGCGGACCGCGCCTTCCGCCGACACATCACAGCTGACCGGAGCCGCCGTGGCCGCTCCCCTTGTCGTGGCCTGCTCGGCAACCGAACGGGCGGCGTCGCCGTCGAGATCCACGACACCCAGTCGCGCACCGCGTTCGGCCAGTGCGAGGCACACCGCGCGGCCGATGCCGGATCCGGCGCCGGTGACCAGCGTGGTCTCACTCACCGTGCTCGCCGCCTTCAGGCTCGGTCGCCGGTTCCAGGTGAATGTGGATGTGCTGTTCAACGGCGTCCAGCACGGCGGCTTCGTCGCCCGTTCTGATCACGTCCAGCAGGTGCTGGTGCTGTCTCGCCACATACGCAGGGTCGGAATGTGCAGGTGCGTCCCGGCGGAAGTACGCACGCACACGCGGCTGGATCGTCTTCCACATCTGCAGGCAGTGCCGCTGTTCCGAGCGGGTGATCACCAGCTCGTGGAACCGGATGTCGGCGTCCGCCAACTCCTCCGCCGCACCGGCGCGGGCAGTCTCCTCCATCTCGTCCACCAGAGTCTGCAAGGTCTCCAGGTCCTGCGGCGTCAGCGTGCTTAGTGCCTTCTTGAACGCGAACCGTTCGAGCGTGATCCGGATGGGGACGAGCACCTGCTCCACCTCGTCCTGCGAGACCCCGAGGACCTCGCTGCCCCGGTAGGGGTACGACACGACGAGCCCTTCCTGCTCCAACTGCCGCAACGCCTCCCGGACGGGGGCGCGGCTGGTGCCGAGCTCGGCAGCGAGGTCGAGCTCGATCAGCCGATCCCCAGGCGCGAGACGCCCGCTGGTGATGGCGTCGCGCAGGATCTCCGCCACGTGCTCGCGGCGCGACTGGGTGGGAACTCGCCGTAAGCCCAATCCGGCCATCGGGGGCAACCTCCAAACGTTGAAACGGTGGACGAGCCCCAACAGTACTGCATACGAGCGACTGTCGACAATCGTCTGTCGACTCTGCTACGGTTCTCAGCACCTTCCTGGCCGGCGCCGCACGCCGGCGACGTACCACCTCTGAGGAGTTGGCATGAACGTCCGAATTCGTTGGATCGCGCTCGTCGCCGCTGGCTTAATCCTGGCGGCGTGCAGCAGCGACGTATCGACACGTGGTGAGGAACCTGTGGTGAAAGAACCGGCGACCGACGAATCGATTCGCGCCGCCGCGGAACAAGCTGCACAACAGGCGGCGGGTGGTGAAGACCTGAGTGGGACGGTGAGCATGCTCGGCGTCATGGGTGGTGAGGAGCTTGATGCGCTCAAATCGGTGCTCGAGCCCTTCGAGCACGCCACCGGCGTGGATGTGCAATACGAAGGCACACGGGACTTCACCGCCGTCCTGCAGACCAGAATCGACGGTGGAAATCCGCCGGACCTGGTGATGACGCCGGCGATCGGTGAGATGGCGGGCCTGGCCGAACAGGGCGCGCTCACCGATCTGCGCGGCGTCATCGGCGGCGACGTACTCAACGAGAACTACACCGAGAGCCTGCTCGAAACCGGATCATCCGGCGGCGAGCTGTTCGGACTGTTCAACACCGTGAATTTGGGCGGTCTCGTCTGGTACAACCCGAAGACCTACGACGGTCCCACCGCACCTGCCGACTGGGACGAGCTCCAGCACTGGGCAACGGAGAAGGCGAAGGCGGGGGAGGCACCCTGGTGCGTCGGCTTGGAGAGTGGCGCGGCCAGCGGATGGCCGGCAGCGGACTTCATCGACGAGATTTTGCTTCGCCAAGCCGGGCCCGAGTTTCATGAGCGATGGCGAGACGGCGATGTCCCATGGACGTCGCCCGAGGTTCGACAGGCGTTTCAGACCTATGGCCAGATGGTGACCGAGGAGATGATGTACGGCGGGGTCATGACCGCACTCAGCACCAGTTTCGTCGAGGCCGGCACCCCGATGTTCCCCGACCCACCTGGGTGTTACCTGCTTCAGCAGGCAACCTTCATGGGTGGGATCATCACCGACAGTTTCCCCGACGTCGAGCCCGGAGAGGATCTCGACTTCTTCCCCGTGCCCGACTTCAGCGCAGAGCATCCAGGCATCCGCTCGATCTCCGGCGAGGTAGTCGGCATGGTCAATGAGACGCCCGAGTCGGCGGCACTGGTGCGGTACCTCGCATCCGCCGAGGCCGGCGCGCTGGTCGCAGCGACCGGACGCTGGCTGTCGCCGAACACCAACGTGGACGCCGACCTGTACGGCGACCCGTTCCTCAGCAAGGCGAACCAGCTGCTGAACACCGCCGAAATCACCTCCCCGTTGGGCAACGCGTTAATGCCGCAAATCGAGGTGGACGCGTTCTGGCAGGCCGGGCTCTCCTACACGCAGCACCCCGGCGAACTCGAAGACATCCTGCAGACCATCCAGGACGCCCGGTAGGAGCACACGTGATCGGGGACCGAATCGTACTCATGACGCTCGCCGCCGGCGTAATCCTGGCGGTCGCGTACGGGTACCTGCGAGTGGGCGACCGCGTTTTGGCCGGACTGCCGCATGCGTGGCACCGCAGGCTGGCGCCCTGGCTGTTCGTTGGGCCTGCGACGGCGACCGTCGTGCTCCTGCTTGCGGTGCCTGCCGCGTTCACGGTTGGCTGGAGCTTTTTCGACGCCGACGGCGAGCAGTTCAAGGGCCTGGCCAACTACGCTCATCTCATCTCCGACGGCGTCACCAGGATCGCCCTGCGTAACACGGTGTTGTGGGTGGTGCTGTTGCCGTCCTTCGCGGTACTGGTCGGGCTGACCGTCGCCGTGCTCGCCGAGCGAGTGCGTTACGGCGCACTGGTGAAGATCACATTGTTTCTGCCCATCGCGATCTCCGCGGTGGCAGCCGGTGTGATCTGGAGCTTCATGTACGGTTATCAGCCGCCCGGCGCCGCTCAGACGGGCACATTGAACGCCGTCGTGACACTCATCCCGTCGGTGGGGCCGATCGCCTGGATCATCGACGAGGCCACGAACAACTACGCGCTGATCGGGGCCACGCTCTGGACCCAGGCTGGATTCGCCATGGTGATCTTCGGTGCGGCGCTGCGCAGCCTGCCGGACGAGTTGCTGGAAGCTGCGCGGCTGGACGGCACCTCGGAATGGCAAGCATTCCGCCACATCACGCTCCCGTTTCTGCGCCCGACCATCGTCGTCGTGGCGACCACGATGACGGTGATCGCCCTCAAGGCGTTCGACATCGTCTACGTCATGACGAACGGAAACTATGGCACCGACGTGCTCTCCACAGTGATGTATCGGGCGCTGTTCACCGCCAAGGACAACGGCCTGGCTGGGGCCGTTGCCACGCTTCTGATGATCACCGTCATCCCGATCATGATCTTCAACGTCCGGCAGTTCCGCCGGAACAGCAGGGAGGCCTGAGCCGTGGTCACGCATGCCGACCCGATCGCCAGCAAAGACAACCGGAGGGTCGTCGCGACATCCGGCGCCGCCGGTTCCCGCCTGCGACGGGTGCCGGTCCATGTCGTCGTCCTGGGCATCACGGCCATCTGGTCGATCCCATTGCTGGGCTTAGTGGTCAGCTCGTTCCGGCCGTCCTGGGCCGTACTGTCCTCCGGCTGGTGGGAGTCCGTCACCCTGCCCGGCGATTACACCTTGGCGAACTACGGCCGGGTTCTCGGTCGCGACGGGATGGCGTTGAGCCTCTTCAACAGCCTCGCGATCGTGGTTCCGGCGACGTTGTTGACCGTCGTCGTGGGGGCGGCGGCCGCGTACGGCCTCGCCTCGATGCGCTTCCGTTTCCGCGGTGGCGTGCTCCTGCTCATCGTCGCCCTCATTATCGTGCCGGTCCAGATCACGTTCGTCCCGCTGTTGCGGGCGTTCAACGCGCTCGACTTGACCGGCAGCTTCCTGGGGCTGTGGATCGTGCACTTGGGATATGCCGTCCCGTTCGCCGTGTATCTCCTGCACAACTTCTTCGCGGCGATTCCGCGGGAACTGTTCGAGGCGGCCGAGATCGACGGGGCCAGCCGTAGCCAGACCTTCTTTGCTGTGGTCCTGCCGGTGGCCCGGCCCGCCCTGGCCTCTCTCGCCATCTTCGAGTTCGTCTGGACCTGGAACGACCTGCTGATTGCCCTGATCTTCCTCGGCGGTTTCCGGGAAGTGGCACCGATGACGATCGCCGTCAGCCAGCTGGTGGCATCGCGCGGGAACGGTTGGGAGATTCTGACCTCGGCGGCCGTGCTGTCCGTCATCGTGCCGATGATCGTCTTCCTGGCTCTGCAGCGGCACTTCGTCCGCGGCCTGCTCGCCGGGGTAGCGAAGGGATGACGACATGATCGACGCGAGAGTGACGGAGCCGACCACGCGGATCGGTTTCGGCCGTGCGGACATCACTCCACCGGTGGGGGTGGAACTTGCCGGATTCGGGCCGTACTTGCGCCGGCGGAGCACCGGCGTGCACGGCCGGATCTACGCCCGAGCCGTGGCGGTCGAGTCGTCCACGGGACGCTGGCTGCTGGTGAGCTGCGATCTGATGGGACTGGGCGCGGAACAGGTGCGCGACGTCGTCGCGCTGACGGTCCAGCGCACCGGATGGCGAGCGGACGACGTCGCGGTGCACGCCACACACAACCACTCCGGCCCCGCGGCGGTTGAGAACCATGGTTGGGGAGAGCCTGACCGGGTGTATCTCGCTCAGCTGCCGGAGCTGATCGCGCGGGCGTGCCTCGATGCGATCAGCGGGGCTCGCCCCGCCAGGGTGAGCCATGCCGAGGTGCCGCTCGACGCCTTCGCTTACAACCGGATGCTGCCGCGCCGAGGATTGACCAATGAGCGGGCGCTGGCGGGGACCTGGCGCGAGCCGGAGCCGGACACCATCGACACCTCGGTCCGAGTGCTCCGCGTCGACCACGGCGAGGAACTCGCCGGATTCCTGGTCTACTACTCGTGCCATCCGGTGATTTGTTGCGAGCAGTCGACGACCATTCACGGTGACTTTCCCGGGGAGGCGCTGCGCCTTCTCGAGATCGCGTACCCCAGGGCTACCGGTCTCTTCCTGCAGGGAGCGCTTGGAAACATCAACCCGCTGTACGCACACGGCCCGCCGGCGGAGTCGTTGGTGGCCCTGGAGCTATTCGGGAGCAAGCTCGCCGAGTGCGTGGATCACGGAATTCGCGCCGCACAACCGATCGACGCCGCGCCGATCGCTGTCGCCATGGCGGAGGTTGCGCACGAGCCGAATCCGCACAGGCTGGATGAGCTGCGTCGGCGTCGGGACGAGGCACAGCACCTCATCAACTCCACGCCGGCCGACCAGGTAGCCGCGGAGAAGGCGACGGCCGCCGTCGTCCGCAACTCGCTGAACGGGACCATCGAACGTCTCGAGCGCGGCGCCAACGTCGGAGGGCCGGTGTGGTGCCAGGCCCTGCGGATCGGTCCGATCACCCTGCTCGGCTACAACCTCGAGGTTTTCCATGGCATCAAACGACGGTTACAGGCTGACCTGGGGGATGAATGCCTGGTGCTGTCTACCACGAACGGCTGGCTCGGCTACGCACCCACGCGGGACGCGTACCAGCCGCCGGCAGACCCATACCCGGCTTACGAAGTGCCCCTGATCTGCGGGCGCCTTCCGTTCCATCCGGGAATCGAGGACGACCTCGTCGACGCCGGTGTTCACCTGTTCAAACAGGTCAACCCATGACTCATCCGAAGGAGCAAACAATTCCCATGGACAGGTCGATGTTTACGTCCACGTCCACCAACGTGCAGTTCCCGCCCTCCACCTCAGCCGAGGCGTGGTGGCGCGGGGCCATCATCTACGAGTGCCACCTGCCCAGCTTCCGCGACGGCAACGGCGACGGCATCGGTGACCTCGAAGGCTTGATCGCCTCGCTCGACTACCTGCACGACACCCTCGGCGTGGACGCGGTCTGGACCGGGCCGTTCTACCGGTCACCCCTGCTCGATCAGGGCTTCGACGTCTCCGACTACACCGAAGTGGAGCCGACGTTCGGCACGCTCGAAACGTTCGACCGGCTGTTACGCGAGGCACATGCGCGTGGCATCCGGATCATCGTTGACTACATCCCCAACCACACATCGGACCAGCATCCCTGGTTCGTCGAGTCGCGATCAGCGCGCACCAACCCCAAACGGGACTGGTACGTGTGGCGTGATCCGCGCGACGGCGGGCCGCCCAACAACTGGACGAGCGAAGCCGGCGGATCGGTCTGGGAGTGGGACGCCGGGACGGGCCAGTTTTACCTGCACTCACATCTGAAGGAGCAGCCGGACCTGAACTGGCGCAATCCGGAGGTCCGGGAGGCGCTCTTCGATGTCCTCCGGTTCTGGTTGGACCGGGGCGTGGATGGGATCCGGATCGACGTCGCGCACATGCTGATGAAAGACCCGAAGTTCCGCGATAATCCCGAGGCTCCCAGCGGGAATCACAATCCGTTCGACCTGCAGCACCCCGACTTCGGCTCCCAGGTGCATCTGCACGACAGACGTCACCCGGACACGCACCACGCATTGGCACAGATCCGCGCCGTCATCGACGAGTACCCCGGCACCGTCACTATCGCCGAGATCGAGGCGATGTCCTGGGAGGACTGGGCTGAGTACTACGGCACCGACCTGGCGGGAATGCACTTGCCGTTCCCATTCCGGCTGCTGGAGACCCACTGGAGCGCCGACCTCCTCCGCGCCGAACTGCACGGAATGTACGCCGCGCTGCCACCCGGTGCGTGGCCCATCGTCGCGCTCGGCAACCATGACCGTGCGCGCCTGGCGACGCGGCTCGGTACGGCCCAGGCTCGGGTGGCCGCGGTTCTGTTGCTCACGCTGGCTGCCACGCCCTGTCTCCTCTACGGCGACGAGCTGGGCCTCACCGACCGGCCGGTGCCGGTCGACCGCCAGCGGGACTACTTCGCCCGGGCGACCGGCGGAGTCAGCCGTGACCCGGTCCGGACGCCGATGCCGTGGAACGACGACGTCAACGGTGGCTTTTCGGCGGCGCCAGAAGAGCGGCTATGGCTGCCTGCGGCCTCCGACGCCGCAGAGATCAGTGTGGCGGCACAGCTGTCTCGCCCGGATTCGATGCTATCGCTCTACCGGCAGCTGACGCGCACGCGGCACGAGTCCCCGGCGCTCCGCCGCGGTGAGATCGTCTTCCTGCCTGATGTCGCTGCTGACAGTGACGCTCACCGCGTTCTCGCGTACGAGCGACGCGCCGGCGATGACCACAAGGTCATCTTGCTGAACCTTGCCTCCGAGCCCGTGCCCGTCAGGCTGGACTTTGCCGGGACACTCGTTGTGTCGAGTGTCGGTCGCGAACCCGGTGGGCGCATCGGGCGAGAGCTGGACCTGGCCGCCGACGAGGCGGTCGTCATCGACATCGAGAAGGGCTGAGAACCATCGTGAAGATCACCGAGATACGCGCGGCCGGGTTGCGTGGCGCTACCCCGAAGGGTGGCTGGGCCCAGGAGCTGGATCCGGACGACAACGTGCACACCCTCGTCACTGTGCACACCGACGACGGTGTGGTGGGCGTCGGCAGCGTCTTCTCCAGCGAAGCGTTGGTGCGGGCGGCGTTGCAGACATTGGAGCCCTTGTGCCTCGGCGCGGATCCGCGGGAACCGGATCGGGTCAGTCAGGTGCTGCATGAGAACACGTTCTGGCTCGGCCGTGGCGGCGCGATATCGCACGCGATCAGCGGCATCGACGTGGCGATGTGGGACATCCTGGGCCAAGTGACAGGGCTGCCGGTCAGCACGTTGCTGGGCGGGCGGTATCGCGAGCGGGTGCGCCCGTACGCGTCGGTGCTGGTGGACGATGAGCCGGTGCTCACTGGCAATCTCACTCGGCTGGCCGAAGCGGGGTTTACGGCGTTCAAAATCGGTTGGGGGAACTTCGGGCGGGAACGGGACACCGTCGACGAACGGATCGTGGCAGCCGCGAGGGACGCGGTCGGGCCTGACGCGCTACTGGCGGTCGACGCCGGCGGTTCCGACGCGTTCTGGCGGCGCGGTTACTCGTGGGCGGTGCGGACTGCGGACATGCTGGCCGGATATGGCGTGGCGTGGTTCGAGGAAGCGCTGCGGCCCGACGACCTCGACGGATTCGCGCGACTGCGGCAGGTCTCCCGGGTTCCGATCTCCGGTGGCGAGGTGTTGAGCCGCAGGCAGGACTTTGCCCGGTTCATCGCTGGTGGCGCGTTCGACATCGTGCAGCCTGACACGACGAAGGGCGGCGGGTTGAGCGAGTCACGGCGGGTGGCGTGGCTGGCGGAGGAATTCGCGGTCGGGTTCATCCCGCACGGCTGGAACACTGCGGTCGGGTTGGCGGCCGACCTGCACCTCGCTGCGGCGTTACCGGGCACCGAGCTGGTGGAGTACAAGACCGGCTCGGCGTACATCGATGATCTGGTCGAGGATCCGTTCCGGCTCGACGACGACGGTATGCTCGCCGTTCCGTCAGGCCCGGGACTCGGTGTACGGCTAGATAAGTTCGCGCTCGATCGATTCGCCCCGGGCCACCGACTCTTGCCAACTCTGTGAGTTGTGAAGACGTGAGCCGGACAGCCTTGCCGGCCATTCTCGGCGGCCAGCCGGTGCTGGCGGCGGGAGATGAGCCGACCTTTCCCCCTAGGGGCGATCTGGAAGTTGGACTCCTCACCGAGATAACACGAGGAGGACAGTGGTTCGCATTTGGTCGCGGAGCCGGAGAGTGGCGACTCACGCTTGAACAACTCGTAGCGGATTCGACCGGCTATGCGTACGGGGTTGGCGTGCCGAACGGGACCCTCGGTATCGCCGTTGGTCTCCGGGCACAGCTCCGCGCGCGACAAGCCGTCGACCCCCAGTGGGTCGTTGGCAGGGAGCGCGTACTCGTCGCGGATACGACTCACGCATCAGCGCACTACGGAGTCCTCGCCGGGCTCGCGCCAGATCTCGAACGTCGAATAGTTCTCGTGCCCATCGACGCCAGCCGTGACGCCACACCGAGCTCCGCGGCAGCGGAGCAATACATGGATCAGCACGCCGACCGTGTGCTGGCGTTGGTTCCGGTGACAATGTACGGCGCTTTCGGTGAGATCGATCGGTTCGTCGCGCTGGCGAGGAAGTACGACGTGATGCTGCACCACGACAACGCTCTCGGTGGCGGCGCGCGCTACGAGCGATCACGAGCGACGACAGCCTCAGTGTCGGGACAAGGGGAGGGGAAAGCCACCCCCGCCGGTGAGGCGGGCGTGGCGCTTACGAGTGACCCAGAATTGGCACGGATCATGCGAGCAGATACACACACCGGAATTGGTCCGAGTCGATTGGACGCAATTCCGTTCGAGGAAATGCCCCGACTCACGGCCGGAAACCTGCGGCTGGGCGAACACGCAGCTGGCCTGATGGTGCTCCAATGGTTGCGTGCATACCAAGCTCGTGTCCAAGCTCGCGAGAATCGGCGCCGCGTTCAGCAGTTGTTGGCCGAACCCGGGTTGTTCGGCGTTCCAATCCTGTGGAATGCGCCGATGGATGCCGAGTTCCCGCCCTTCTTCATGTTCCAGATGGTCGCCACGGAAGAGCTTGAAGAGGAGTTGGGCCTCTCGCCGGCGGATATGCGGGCGATCTTTTGTGCAGAGGGAATGGAGGCGGAGCGTGGTTTTACCCCGACGCATCGTGATCCGGCATGGAGGCATGTCGCTGAAGGCCACGAACTGTCGTACGAGGGGTCAGCACATCTGTTTAAGAAGTCCGTGATTGTCGGCGGCAAGTACTTGCGTGACCCCCGCTTTGTGGACTGGATCACCGCAATTTTCGAGAAGGTGGTCGCATACAAGGACCGACTGCGGGGCGTCGGCGACACGATGCCGGAGATGACCTAACCCAGGCTTTTCGCGTGGGTTGGTGGGCTTGCCCGCCGGGTCCGGCTGCCGACGGATGTCGGGTTCCCACCTTGTAGCAGCTCAGGCATCCGAAGCGCGCTGTGCTGTGTGCGCGGCGCGCCTACGGCGTGCTGATGAACGACGGTGACCGGACGTCTCCGGTTGCGGTCGACCGTACGCGCCAATACGTTTTCAAGTTTTCGTAGGCGTCCCAGTCGAAGGGGTGTCGGTGCTGGTCAGCGCAGGTACGTCTTGCGCGGGTATGCCGGTCTCTCATCGGCGGTAGCGCGGGTTCGAATCCCGTCGGGGCTACCACTGGTAGAGCGCCCCTCACCTGCAGAAACGCGAGTGAGGGGCGCTCTTCGTGTGTCCGGCTGTCTCCGGCCAGAAAACGGGTTTCTACGGCCGCTCTCGTCTAATACGCGTCTAAGTTTTAGCGTGCCGGGCCGTGGCCCAAAGCGTTCTCGATCTTGGCTTGGTTGCGCGCTGCGTCGCCGTCGATGCACTTGGCGTAGGTGGCGAGGAGGACGTCGACGGAGTGCCCGGCCCATTCGGCAACTTGGGTTGCCGGGACGCCGGCGTTGAGCCATGTCGACACGGCTGCGTGGCGTAGATCGTAGGGTCTCGCCGCGACATGCGACGTACCGGCATTGTGGCCGAAGACGGCTTCGCGGGCACGCGCCCATGTTCGGGTGACGGTGAGGACTGGGAGGTGGTCGGTGTTGCGTTCGCCGACGAAGAGTCGCCCGTCCGCTGTCGTGCCGAACCGTTTGATGTGGCGGTGAAGCAGGGCGGTGAGTTCCGGCGGGCACGGTACGGTCCGGATCTCCCCGATAGCGCGTTGCTTGAGTTGGCGGTTGTCGCGTTCATCGCCGGTGTTGGTCCACTCGCTGCCAGCGTGAGGCTTCGCCCGTTCGAGATGGATTTCGCCCCAACCCTCAGCTGGCAGGGTCAGATTCTGCTTGGTGAGCCCGGCAGCTTCTTCTGGCCGCAGGGCGGCGAAGTACAGGCAGGCGTAGAACGCAACAAGGTGTGGTGCCCGCGTGTCTACGGCTGTAAGGAGCGCCCGAGCTTGTGCGGGGTTGGCGACGCGGCGGCGGTCGACGGCCTGAACGGTGCGAGGTGGTTTCCATTTGAGCGCCGGTAGGGGATTGGTGGTGAGGATCTTGCGTTCGATGGCGTACTCGACGGCATTGTTGAGGATCTTCCGCCATCGGGACACCACGCTGGGGGCATGCGGTTGGCCGTCCAGCCGTATCGAGAGCGAGTTCGAGGACGGCGCGATCGGCCAGCTCTGAGACCGGTCGTGTGTTTTTGCTCGCCCAGCGCAATGTCTCGGAGACCGATTCGGGGTCGGGATCGTCCCGACGTCTCGAGTTGAAGGCGAACCTCTTCAAGGCCGACAGCAGCTGCACTCCGTCCGGCTGACCGCGTTCGGTGGTGAAAACGAACATGTCACTGCCGTCATCGCCTCGGCGACTGTACGACGTGTCGTGGCTGCTGACTTTGGTCACTTGGTATCGACGTATTCGCAAGGGTCTGTGTGATCAGGCTGGGTTCAACCTGGACCGGGGTACGGGCATACCGTCGAGCAATGGCTGGAACTTCCCCGACGAGGTCTTGTCCTGGGCCGGCTAGGTCGGCGCGCGAGGACGAGGAACGCGACCTCGGGTGCTCAGTGCCACGGGTTTTGAGAGTCGAGTACGAGGGACGGCCGCGCTCAACTCCGGTGGCACGGATGAAGACGGCGTGCGAAGTGCCCAGTTCTCCCGGGAAATGCGGCATCGCTCCTCGTCGGTGAACGACACTTCGTCGAGAACAGCGGTCGGGCTGCCGCCCCGGCCCTGCCGTTGACACGCGTCGATGACCACTACCTGGGGCATGGCACCGCTCGGCCCGGATTTTCACGACCATTTCGATGTCAGCCACCGGCATGTTGTCGAGCATGATCCAGCGGGCCCCGGCACTAATGGCCTCAACGGCCTGCGCCACGGTCTGCACCTCCACATCGGTCTCCACCTTCTGCCCGGTGCGCGCCGTCCCGCGCCGGACCGCGTCGATCGCGTTGGTCACGCCGCCTGCCGCGGCGATGTGGTTCTCCTTGAGCAGCACCATCGACGCGAGGTTGAGCCGGTGGTTGCGGCCGCCGCCGACGGTCACCGCGTACTTGTCCATGGCGCGCAGGCCCGGCGCCGACTTGCGGGTGTCCAGAATGCGCGCCTCGGTCCCGGCCACGGCCTGGACGTATTGGTCGGTGAGCGTCGCGATGCCGCCCATGCGTTGCAGGAAGTTCAGCACCGTTCGCTCCCCGGTGATCAGGCTGCGCGCCGAGCCGGACAGGCGTACCAGGACATCGTCGCCGGTCAGCCGGGCGCCGTCGGGGACGAGCGCTTCCACTGTGACCTCGGGGTCGACCTGGGCGAAGACCTCGGCGACCACGGGGAGACCGCTGGCGATGCCGCCTTGCCGGGCGCGGATATCGGCCACGGCCGCCAGGCCTTCGGGAACGCTCCACGCAGTGGTGACGTCCTGGCTCGCCTCATCCTCGGCCAGTGCAGCGGCGACGGCGGTTCGCGCCGCCTGTGAGGGGAACTCTGTCATGGTCCGTGGTCTCCAGTCCTGTGGTTTCGAGCCAAGAATCTGAGGTGTCCCGCGCGCGGACCGCTGTCAGAACCGGTTGCGCTAGCCGTCGCCGCACCCTCGGCGGCAGTGGACGGGGCGTCGGCAAGCTCGGCAGCCCACCGCCGCGACCACTCGATGACCGGACCGAGGGACTCGCGGGCGTCGTGGCCGAGCGGGGTGAGGGTGTAGTTGCCGTCGCGCAGCACCTCGGCGAGCCGGGCCTCTTGGAGCTCTCTGAGCCGTTGCTGCAGGACGCTTGACGACATGCCGTCGCAGCGCCGCTGCAGGAGCCGGAAGCCGAGCGGCTCGTTCCCCAGCTCCCAGATGATGCGCAAAGTCCAGCGGCGCCCGAACAGGTCCAGTGCCGCCATCAACGATCGTCCCGTGGTGGACCCACGGACCGGCCGGCCCGGCATGGGCGTCGGCGACGCGTTCATGACTCTCCGTCAACTCTTGTGCTTCGAATTCCGAATCGGTAGTATCGCACATCGCGGCAGTGCTTCGGAATTCGAAGCACCCCTTCCAACACTGGAGGTTCCATGCCCAAGGGCTACTGGGTCAGCGTCTACCCCACCATCACAGACCCTGAGGCGCTTGATGTCTACAACGAACGGGCAGGTCTAGCCGTCGCGGCCGCGGGCGGGCGGGTGCTCGCCAGCATCGGCAGCCGGGTCGACGCACACGAAGCCGGAATCGCCGAGCGCGTTGTCCTGATCGAGTTCGACAGCTTCGAAAAGGCAGTCGCCGCACGCGCGAGCGCGGCCTACCAGGAGGCGCTGGCCGAACTCCCCGACGGCTTCGAGCGCGACTTCCGCATCATCGAAGGCCTCGACTGACCGAAGTCCAGTCGGAACTTCACTGGAGCTTCAATGAGTCGAGGCCCGGCGCCGTTGACATGCGGTAGGGCGAAGCGCGCTGGAGGGTATGCCCGACCACTCCTTAGGCCGTGTGGCCAGCCTCGTACATCATTGTCCGCCAAGGTGGTTACGGATGGACGCCAGTTGAGTTCCTCATGACGCAAGTGAGCGCTATAAAGACTCCGTTCGCATCGAGCAGCCCGATCCAAGTCGTATCGGCGTTCGTGATGTTGAACATCTCTGTCGCGTTGTCCAGCCGCAGGCAGTGCACGAATTGGCTGAGCCCGACTGTTTCGGGACCCTCGCCTGCTTCGCTGCGGCGAAGCCGCACTTCGTACGTCGGCACCAGTTCGGCGGGTACGATCGTTGTCACGGGCAACATCTCGGTCTGATCGGTGACCCGCAGCGCAGCGGCCAAGGTCCGAGACGGTTCGTCGGAACGGTCACGAAGAAGAGACAGGACAGTGGACCGGTCCATGTATCGAGTCAACGAGATATCTCCACTCCCAGCAGGCTGTAGATCAACATGGTGACGTAGGCGGAAACCACGTAGCGCTATGCTCGCTTTGTTTGTTCTTGCCAGTGCCAACGCATGCCCCATGGCCACTAGCTGTTGTCCTCTCCGACGTCGAGACCGATCCTCTGCTGGGAACGTGCCCGTCGCAGCGACCGCAGGCGCTCTACGGTCGCCATGGGTGCCTCCTGTGCCGTTTCTGTAAGGTCTGCCAGATCATTTGTCAGCAGGTGCGCTTGAGCCGCAGAGGCACGCGGCTCCACAGGCGGGGTCTCGTTCGTGAGGCATGCGTGCCACAAGTCCGCATCGAACCAGTCCACTCCATTGGTCGGTGATGCTTCAAAGAACCACTGGCCGCGATCGCGGACAACACGTACCGACACGTGCATGAAGGAATAGCACGTCACCTCATCGCCGAAACCCTTGGAAGCGTGCCTCCCAGTCTTCTCGTACCCCTGGGCAATCAGCTCGCGAGCCAGTTCCTCGTCGACGAGCTCAATTCCGTCGGTCACAGCCTAGACCGCCGCACGTTGGTCTCAACACGCTCCACGACTAACTCCTCCTGATTACGTTCCATCTCGTCGGGTGCCGACAGCGGACGACGCGATTCACGAGTTACACCGCACCTCCGGAGCACTAAAACGACACACGCGGCGAGCCATCTGACCAGCTAACATGGCGCGACAGGTGATTCAGTTGTCCTCCTCGAGACTAATCGTGGCTAGTGCGGCGAGGCCGCCGCCTCGCCACGTCTCCAGACTCCACGAGCTACTCCGATCTATGTCACGTTCGGCGACGCCCACGTCGCGCACTCGACAGACTCTCCTAGCAAGAGTTCCTGAGTGACGCCGGGCCGTGACGCGCCTGGATTGCCACGAACTTGTAGGCGGTTCCCTTCCCCGCGAGCGGAGTGGGCAACGCAGCGAGTACCCCTTCTCGATCGGCGCCTGCGTCGAACGCGTCGACGCTGGCAAGCGTTGCGGCAAGCGACGACGTCCCGAGTTCCGTGATCAGGTCGAACGGATCGCCGATGAGCAGTGCCGCGCGTCTTCCGCCGAGCAGGTCAGCCGCGCCTGCCCGTGCATAGCGGCTGCCAAACACGGGCGACTTCGCGCGAACCGAGCCGGTCCCGGCTTGAACCCACCTTTGATTCCCTGAGGTTTCGCGGCGGCGGTTCACGGTCGGGGTAGCCGCCGCGCCGCAGATGGTCCAGCAGGATCGGCAGCGCGTCGGGATAGGGTTAGGAGTTGTTGACCAGGTCCCACACCGACGACACCTCAACACCGGCACGGGCTAGGTCTTCAAGATGGGTTGCTCGGCTCGGCGCAACACCTCCGCGCGCGCCTGCAGCTTCTCCTCCTGGGCGGCCTTCATGCGTAGGTAGTCCTCATCGTGGGAAAGCTCCGCCATCAACTCAGCCGCGGTCTTCCCGCCGGGAGCGTCTCTTGCCACGCTTCACGGAATGTATCTCGCGTTTACTTGTATGGGCTGCCCTGGTCTCCGAGGGCTCCAAGCACAACACCGCCGGCGCCATCATATTGGCGAGCGATATCGGGATCATGCGTCCACGAGGTCGGCAGCATTAGGCGGATTTTCCAGTCTCAACCGTTAGTTTGCCTTTATTGTGTTGATCAGTGAGGAATATGAGGACGGAGTCCGCCGTTTTAGCATCCGCAGCATCGACAGCTAAGAGGTTCACAGCAGACCATTCGATCGCCGCGCCGCATGTTAGCAGTGTCCGCAATATCCTGGCGCGGATATCCGGAATTGCCAAACCAGACACGGAATACCGAATGAACTGAACTCTTAATCACCTTGGTCATATCGTACGACTCGTCGGTCTCAACGATATCTCCGAGCGCGACGTCATACATAAAAAATGGGATACGGCAAACTTCAAACCGGTAGTCAGCGAGTTGGCGTGCCCAAAGCTGCTCCGAACGGCCCTTTTCCGATAAATCCGCACTAATGATGAAGTCTGATCTGTCTCGCCATGTTGGCTCAGGATGGACGACCACATTCGACTCAGTCATTTCAACACTCAACATAGGTGTAGACGTGCGCCGGTTCCCGCAGGCGCGGACCGCCGCTGCCCCCGGGGACCGCCATTGCGGCGATGAATGCGACGTGCAGCGCTGTGATGGCTTGGCGAAGCCACGGGATCATCGGCCGCCGTCGGAGAGCTGAAATTTCCTGAGATCGGTGGGCATGAACTCATCTTCGATCACCTCGGCAGTGAATTCGTAGATCGCGTTGATGAGGGCGGCCGGAACCTGCACCTGCTCGTTGACGATTGCCCACGCTAAGGAGCAGAGTCCCTCGGCAGGCTCTCCATGGTCGATAAGACTATGGACTTCAGCCAGGCGTTCGGCCGGCAAGTAGTCAGCCGCTTCCCAGGCGACCGCCTTGACGGCTCCGAGGTACTCCTCAGGGCTCACGGCGCATTCCTGACGACGTTCGTGGGATAGCCGGTGCAGACCTGGTTGTTGCGGATGAGAACTTCAGTGTCGATACCATCGCGAGTTCCACTGACGAAGATGTCGCCAGGCCTGTTGCCAGCGCGCCAGGCAAGCGATGGGTCCGTTGCAATATCCGAGATCTCGTGCATGATCCGGTCGTCTGAGCAGTCAGCGGGAAATTCGGACTTGTTCGGGAACCCCGTGCCCGGGCGGTGCCCGCCACCGTACGACCCGTTTGAGCGGACTTCGCCATCGAAAATATGGCGGCGCCGAGGTGACGAAGCGAGATCAACAAGCTCATCTCCGCTCCTTGTGCTTGATTTGCTACCTTGAGTCCTTTGGCGGCCCATCCTAGTCCTGGTACTGCCCAGGCACAGGAGTCGACTTGTCCTTTGGTGCCGTAGGCGATGAACCGTCCTGGATCTCCCGGAGGTTGTCGATCTAGCGAGGGAGAATGGCATCCATGGCTGCACCGAGGAAGTACGACCGAAGGGGAGATTGAGGCCACGACGATCGTCGTAGCGGCGGGTCGAGCCGTGCCGACCTTGACCGGAGCGCTCGTCGTGGGAGGGATGTCATCCGTGGCATGTTCGCAGTAGAGTCGCCGCTGGAGATCCTCTCGGCTGACATCGGATGGCGGCCGATGCCTGGAGACGGAGGAGCCCATCATTGGTGCGCTTAGGCCCGGTCTTTACGTGACCGTCATGCACTCGGGAGTGACGCTGGCTGGCGGCTGCGGGACGATTGGCTGCCGAGGAGATCGTGGATGGCGAGGTGCAGGGCGCCTTGCGTGGCTGTCGTCCCGATCGGTTCTTGTGAAGGTCTCGGCGAATTCGGCGAGTTGCGTCACGGGGCCTGAGACCGACTTTCCCAGCGTTGTGCCGCGGTGCGGAACTCCCTACACCGCTGAGGACTGTCCCCAGGGTTTGGCGCGCAATTTTCAGCCCAGCTCGACAACGAATCGGCAGATCAGCGGACCAGGGTGTTCGTTTTGGGTTCGGCTCGTGACCCCAACGCAGCAGTGGCGTGACGTAAGGCGGTTTCCAGATCGTGGATGAGGCAGTGAGCGCGCTAGTCTGCGGAGACTTTGCTCGCACTGACGAGCGTGGTTTGCGCCAGGGCGACCGGCGCTGGAGGCAGGACTTTGGCCAGTTGTCGATGGCGTGCCGGATGACGGCGTCAGCCGAGCCATTGGATGAGCAGCAGGTGGACTTCTTGTTGTTCCTCGTGGATGAGGTAGATGACCTGACCTGCGTGGTCGGGGCCGAACGGCCACCACCTTACTGCGCCGTTCGGGTCTGCCTCGTGCTGGGGTCGGCCGTTCCATGGTGTGAGCTGGAGAACGTCGAGGACATCGGCGTAGGCAGCTAGTGCGTCCTCGGTCAGGGAGTGCGGCGAGTTGGTCCGAGTACGGCTGCGTCCGGGATGAGGCGGTACACATCTACGAACTCAAGCGTTGCCGGATGAGTTCGTGCATCTGCTCTGCGGGGACGGTGTCGGGGTTGTGGCCGGTATGAGTGATCTGTTCGGCCTTGGCCAGCACGCGGAAGTACGAGCCCGGATCCGTGGTCTCGGTGTGTGCGATGTGCTGCCACTTGCGGAGAAACTCATGCACGCCGGTGAGGTCCTTGGATTGCTTGGCCCACTCCAGGACGATGTCCCATTCGGTGTCGAACTCGACGGCGACCCGCCAGCTCAGACGTGCCCGGATGGCGGCCGGGTCGGCGGCCGGTGGTGTCGGGTGACCGCCGGGTAGCGGTTCAGCGGCGTGCTCATGCCCTCACCATAGCCCAGCGGATGTTCCGTTAGTGGTGTACCGACGGCGTGCTGACGGACGACAGTAGCCAGCTGTCTCCGGTCGTCGTCGACAGTTTGTGTCGAATGCGTGCCCAAGTTTCCGTCTGCGCGGCCGTCGAGTAAGCATCGTTGCAGGTCATCCTATGTGTGCTCGGCGTAGGCATGCCGCCCTCTCAAGACGGCAGCGCGGGTTTCGAATCCCGTCGGGGCTACCACTGGTAGATCACACTCGCCAGCGGAAACGCAGGTGAGGGCGCGGCCCCGATCGCAGGGGGACGTTTGCATGGTGGGCTGCTTGACAGAAACGTGACAGTGCATCAAAGTAGCGATCCACGTCACCGATACGTATCACTACCAAGAGGCTTTCTGCCGCAAAGTGGAGGTGTTATGTCCGTCGCCGAGGTGAAACGGCTCGCTCGCCGCTCTACTAAGGCGCGCCAAACGCAGGCAACCCCGGACAACCGTACGGCTTTGGCCTTCCTGGCGCCCTGGGTGCTGGGTGCAGCAGCGCTGACCCTCGGCCCGATCGTCGCATCGCTGTATCTCGCATTCACCGACTACAACCTGCTCCAGAATGCAAACTGGGTTGGTACGGCAAATTTCGAGCGCATGGTCGACGACACACGGCTGCACTCGGCGCTGGCGGTGACCTTCAGATACGTGGTGATCGGCGTGCCGGGGCAGCTTCTCACGGCTCTTGGGCTCGCGCTGTTGCTCGACCGCGGCCTGCGGGGCAGGTCGATCTATCGCGCGGCGTTCTACCTGCCTAGCATGCTGGGCGCATCAGTAGCGATCGCAGTGCTGTGGCGCCTGGTGTTCGGGGGCACCGGACTGGTGAATACCTTGCTCGGGCTTTTCGGCATCCACACAACGACGAGTTGGATCGGGAGCCCGAATACCGCTCTTGGAACGATCATCCTCCTGCACATCTGGACCTTCGGGTCGCCCATGGTGATCTTCCTGGCCGGCCTGCGACAGATTCCAACCGAGCTCTATGAGGCTGCCGCAACCGACGGTGCAGGACCATGGCGCCGATTCCGGGCGATCACGTTGCCGCTGTTGACGCCGTTCATCTTCTTCAACCTCGTGCTCGCCATGATCAACTCTTTCTTCGTCCTTCACCCAGGCGTTCGTCGTCTCGGGCGGCACGGGCGGACCTTCCGACTCGCTGTTGTTCTACACGCTCTACCTGTATCAGGAAGGGTTCACGTCCTTCCGGATGGGCTATGCATCAGCGCTCGCCTGGCTTCTCGTGTTGATCATCGGCGCGTTCACCGCGGTCAACTTCTGGCTCTCGAAGTATTGGGTTCACTATGCCGACTGACTCCAACGTCCGCCCGGCCAGCCGCTCCGCGGACCGTCCAGGAGCCGTGGACGATGCTGACATGGTGCGACAGCCACGGTTCCGAGGCTGGGACAGGACACGACTCAAGCGCATTGCCCGACGTGCGGTGAAGCATGCACTGCTCATGGCGGCAGTCTTCACGATGCTGTACCCAGTGCTCTGGATGCTTGTGAGCTCGCTGCGCCCGGACGGTCAGATCTTCGGCAACGCGTCGATCATGCCCACGACGTTCCATGTCGAGAACTACACGTACGGCTGGACGGCGTTGGGTCGGCCGTTCACCGTCTACTTGCTTAACTCCGGGCTCGTGGTCGGTGGCTCGATCATCGGGAACTTGGTGAGCTGCTCGTTGGCGGCGTACGCCTTTGCAAGGCTGCGTTTTCGCTTCCAGCGGCCTGCGTTTGCCTACATGCTCATCACGATCATGCTGCCCGTGCACATCGTCATCGTGCCCCAGTACATCCTTTGGGCACAGGCGGACCTCGTGAACTCGTTCTGGCCGCTCATCGTGCCCAAGTTGTTGGCCACCGACGCCTTCTTCGTCTTCCTCATGGTCCAGTTCATTCGGGCCCTGTCCCGCGACCTCGACGATGCAGCACGTATCGACGGGGCGGGTCATGGCCGGATCTTCGCCCTGATCATTTTGCCGCTCATGACGCCCGCACTAGCCGCCACCGCGATCTTCACCTTCATCTGGACGTGGAACGATTTCTTCTCCCAGCTCATCTACCTGACTGATCCACAGCTGTACACCGTGCCAATTGCGCTGCTGTCGTTCATCGACGCTCAGTCGACGTCGTCATTCGGAGCGATGTTCGCCATGAGTGTCGTCTCTATCGTGCCCCTCATCCTCATCCTCGCCTTCGCCATCGGTCAGAAGGTCCTGGTCCAAGGCATCGCTACGACCGGGCTCAAGTGAGCCTCAGTACGGAAGGAAGGACCAACACATGACCATCCAGATTCGTCGGACAGTCGCCAGTGCCACCGCGACGCTGGCACTGGCTTTGGCACTGGCGCGCAGCGACGGTGACGACCCGGTGACCCTGAGCGTCACATGGTGGGGCGGCGACGCCCGCCACTCTCGCACACAGGAAGTCCTGGATCTGTTCGAAGAGAAGTATCCGAACATCACGATCGAACCGGAGTTCTCCGACTGGAGTGGGTATTGGGAGAAACTCGCAACCGCCACGGCGGGCGGCAACGCTCCGGACGTCATCCAGATGGACCAGCTCTATCTTGCCTCGTACGCCTCGCGTGACAGCCTCGTGGACCTCGGATCCCTGCCCGAACTCGACACGTCGAACCTTGAGCAATCCGTGCTGGACATGGGCAAGTCGGACAACGCGCTGTACGGGATGCCGATCTCAACCGTGGCAGCCGGCCTGCTGGTGAACAGGGACCTGGTCGAGGAAGTCGGCGTGCCACTACCCGATATGTCGACCTGGAGCTGGGAGGAGTTCGAGGTGTGGGCCCAGGACGTCACCAAGAACTCGCCCGCCGGCACGTACGGCACTGGGATCATGACCTACGAGTTCACGCTCCAGAACTTCGCTCGGCAGCACGGTGACGAGCTCTTCGACGAAGAGACCATCGTGATCCGGCAGGAAACCATGGCCAACTTCTTCCAGCTCGCGCTCGACTGGACGACGGGCGGGGCCGCACCGCCGGCTTCAGCGACGGCCGAGAGTGCCGGCCTGCCGCTCGACCAGACCCCCATGGCGACCGGCAATGCAGCGGCGATCTTCGTCCCGTCGACAACGATCACGGCTTACACGGCAGCCAGCGGGGCCGAGCTCGAGCTGGTGCCACTGCCCACACCCGACGCGGGCGTCACGAAGTACGACTACTTCAAGCCCGGCATGTACTGGTCTATCTCGTCGAGGTCGCAGCATCCGGCGGCGGATGCCTTCATCTCGCATATGGCAAATTCCATCGCGACCGCGGGTTGAGCGGGGGATAGATGCTGAGGATCGGAATCATCGGCACTGGCGGCATAGCCGGTTCGCACATCGACGGGTACCTGCGCTTCACGCAGGAGTGCGAGATTGTCGCGCTGTCCGACGTCGTGCCTGACAAAGCTGCCTCCCGGCGGGACGAGTTCGGCCTCGCCGGAGCCAGGGTCTACGAGCGCGCCGAGGACATGCTCGCGGCCGAGGACCTCAATCTCGTGAGCATCACGACACCGCCGGCCACGCACGCCGAGCTGACGATTGCGGCCCTACGTGCCGGGGTCGACGTGCTGGTCGAGAAGCCCATGGCGCCCTCGCTCGAGGAGTGCGACGCCATGATCGCGGCCGCCGCGGCGCACGCCAGGGTGCTCTCAGTTGTCGCCCAGAACCGCTTCCGCAACGACATGGCCAGGCTCAAGGCGATACTCGAATCGGAGCTCGTCGGGCCTGTATCCCACGCACAGTTCAACTCGGCCTGGTGGCGCGGCATCGCATACTACGATCTGGCTTGGCGTGGCACGTGGGCGTCTGAGGGCGGCGGCTGCACGCTCAACCATGCCATCCACCACCTGGACCTGGCTCTCTGGCTACTTGGTACACCACGGGCCGTGACGGCCGTGCTCACCAACGCCGCGCACGAGAACGCAGAGGTTGAGGACCTGTCAGTTGCAGTCCTGCAGTACGAACGGGCGCTGGCCGAGGTGACGAGCTCGGTGGTCCACCACGGCGAGGAACAGGCGATCGTCGTGCACGGCCGGCACGCGCGGGTGTCTCAGCCCTGGAAAGTCGTTGCCGAGGCCTCGATGCCCAACGGTTTCCCTGCGCCCGGGGGCGACCCCGAGCGCGTCGCCAAGATCGAGGCGCTCGCGGCCGCACACCGTCCACTGGAGCACGTGGGGCACCGCGGGCAGATTGGGGACGTGCTGGCCGCGGTGCGCGAGCGCTGTCGTCCCGCAGTCGACGGCGTTCACGGTCGCCGGGCCGTCGAACTTGTGACCGCGATCTACGCGGCGGGTATCGAACGTCGCACCGTGGATTTGCCGCTGGCGCCGGACGATCCGTACTACCGCACTGGCACACTCGTCGAGCGAGCGCCGCACTTCTTCGAGAAGTCGACATCGGTCGATGAGCTGCCAGGCGCCATCGCTGTCGGCAGCAGCGCAGACCATGCCGGCAGGACCTCATGAGCGGGACCAGCGGCGCATCCTATACGCCCGAGCCAGTACCCGACCCCGTAGTAGGCCCGGGTGAGTTCGTCTTCGCCGCCGCGCACCTCGACCACGGACACATCTACGGGATGTGCGAGGGCGTGGCGTCCGCCGGAGGCACGCTACGGTGGGTTTACGATCGTGACCCGGCCAAGGTCGAGGCCTTTCGCGCGAGGTTTCCCGACGTGCGAGTCGCGCGCAGCGAGGACGAGGTGCTCGACGACCCCGAGGTCCGCCTGGTCGCCGGTGCGGCTGTCACGTCTGAGCGGTGCGCGCTGGGACTGCGCGTCATAGGCGCCGGCAAGGACTACTTCACCGACAAAGCGCCGCTGACGACGCTCGAGCAGCTTGAGGCCGCCCGAGAAGCCACGACCCGCACGGGGCTCAAGTACGCCGTCTATTACTCCGAGCGCATCCACGCAGAGGCGGCCGTACTGGCTGGCCAGCTGATCGAGCAAGGCGCGATCGGCCGTGTACTGCAGGTCATGGGTCTCGGTCCGCATCGGCTCGGCACCGGCCGCCCGGACTGGTTCTTCGAAAAGGACAAGTACGGCGGCATCCTGTGCGACATCGGCAGCCACAACTTCGAGCAGATGCTGTACTACGCGGGCGCGAAGGACGGCGAGGTGGCCTACTCGGCGATCGCGAACTACCACCACCCCGAGCACCCGGGCCTGGACGACTTCGGCGAGGCAACGATCGTCATGGACAACAGCGCGACGGGGTATTGCCGGGTCGACTGGTTCACGCCCGACGGGCTGAGCACATGGGGCGACGGCCGCACGTTCATCCTCGGGACCAACGGATACATCGAGCTCCGAAAGTACGTCAACGTTGGCACCGACGACGGCCCGGGCCACGTCTTCCTGGTCAACGACTCGGGCGAGCACCACCTCGTCGCGCACAGGAACGTGGGTTACCCGTACTTCGGCCATCTGATCCTCGACTGCCTTGAGCGGACCGAGACGGCCATGACCCAGGAGCACGCCTTCAAGGCCGCCGAGCTGAGTGTGCGTGCACAGCTCGGGGCCAGGGTGTTGACACCGTGGCCGGAGGCCTAGGCACCCACGGACCCGGCGTTCTCAACGAACCCATCTGGCCGGCCGCAATCGTCGCACCCTCCGCGGCCGCAGATTCCGTGTAGCGACGCGTTGAGCCATGCCGTCATGTCCCATCAATGAAGATCGGAGAGCACATGATTCGCACGCACCGAACCACCGTCCTAGCTGCGAGTACGCCCCGTTGGAAGGAGCTGCGATAATGCGTACGCAACGCACTACGATTCCGGCTGCAGGTCGTCAGTACCGGCTCGGCTTCAGGCGCCGATCACCCACTGCCATCGCTGCGGCTGCCGGCGTGCTTCTGGCCGGGTCGGTAGGTGCTATCAGCGCCCCCACGGCCGAGAAGCTCGACGTGGACGAGCCTATCGACGTGACAGTCGATTACGCCGCTGACGCCGGTCCCTCCACACAGGTTGCCAGCGGATTCCTGCACGGAATCGACGCGGAGGATCCGCCCCAGTACCTGGTTGACGGCGTCGAGGTCCGCACGATCCGCGGAGCTGACTACCACCACAACCTGCCGAGTTTGTACGACCCGGCAACCTACGAGCGCGTCTCGGCGACCGGTGCCAACCTCCAAGTGGGCGTGTACTACTACTAAAGCATCCCGGACCACCCGCTCCGCGATTACCGTCCTGGGGACGACGGCGACTGGGACACCTGGCGCGAAATCGTGACCGGCGTCTTCGAGGAGGCTGTCGAGAAGGGCTACGAGGTGGACTCGTGGATCACGTGGAACGAGCCAGACCTGCAGTGGAACAGCCCGGAACGACCTTTCAGTCGGTTCCTCGAGGCGCACAAGGTCGCCCACGACACACTCAAAGAACTTGACCCGGACGCGCGCGTGCAGGGCCCCGAACTCTGGCGCTACAATCCCCAGCGACTGACGGAGGTCCTGACCTTCTGCAAGGAGAACGACTGCCTGCCCGACCTGCTGGGCTGGCACGAGTTGGCGCACGCCCCGACCGATGTCCCGGGTCACGTCCGGGAGATTACGGAATGGATGGTCGCCAACGACATCGAACCGATGCCGATCACTGTCTCCGAATACCAAGGCGGCGCGACCGGGAATCCAAGTGCCTGGCACGTTGGCAACAACGTGCGCTGGCTCGCCCAGTTCGAGCGCGTGGCTCGCCTAGGCTTGGAGTCGGCCGGCTTAGCGGCGTGGGAGTGGAGCGGTGACGACGATGACTTCCGGGCCACCCTCAGCAACGCAGTCGACCGTACAGTGTCTCTCCCGCGCGGCGTCTGGTGGAACCTCAACGCATACCGGGACATGACAGGCCGCCTGGTCACCACGACGTCCGGCGATTCGCCGGAGTTCACCGGCCCGGAGATGATCTACCAGGCCGAGGACGCCGAGATGCACGGGGCGCAACTGGCCACCGACTGGTCCGGCTTCACCGGTGCCGGGTTCTGGAACCCGTTGAACGCCAGCGGCGATTGGGCCGAATGGACTATCGATGGGCCCACGGCCGGCACGCACAGTCTCTTGTTCCGATACGCGAACGGCGGCACCGGTGACCGTCCGTTGGATCTAACGATCAACGGGCAGCACGTTCTGACATCGCCGTTCCCGGTGACCGGCGGATGGAGCAACTGGGAGTACGAGGTCGTCTATGCAGACCTGGCCGCTGGCGTCAACACTGTGCGGGTCACGAACACCGGTGCCCGCGGCCCCAATATCGACTACCTCGGCGTCAACGCGGGCGAGGTCACGATCCCTGATCCAGTCCCCGTGGATGCTCTCACTGCGGTCGACACTGGCTTGCACCGCTCGGTGACGCTGATCGGTAACCAGACGTCAGAGGAGCAAGAGGTGAACCTCGAACTCGTGAACATCCCGGCCGAGCTCGTCCGCGACGATTCGGTTCGTGTCCGCGCGACGCTTCTGACCAACTCGGAGGCGCTGACCGCACCACCTGTGGTTCTCGACGAGGACATCGACGTAACCGCCGACGGCGCACGTGTCGCGTTGACGCTCCCCGGCGATGCCGCCCATCGCATCGACGTGATGCCTGCGGTGGGCAGCACCGAACCCTTCCGCGTGGAGATCGAAGATCTGGAGGGTAGAACGAGTTCGGGGGCAACCGTGCACCGCCTCGATGAGTCCGGCGCGAGCAACAACGCCGCTACGCTCCTCGACACGACCGACGACGGCCAAGGGGTCGTCTACTCCGTGCAGGTACCCGAAGATGGCGTCTACCACCTGAGCCTCGGAGGCAAGAAGGCGGAAAGCCACGGAATCGCGCAGGTTTATGTCGATGATACGGCTGTCGGTGGTCCGGTCGATCAGTACGGCACTGAGACCTACGCCGGCGCGCATATCGGTATCGTCGAGCTCACAACAGGTACGCACGAGATCGAATTCAGGGCCGTGGGCACGCACCCAGTTTCCAGCGGTCGCGCCTTGGTTCTTGACTATCTCGAGTTCAGCGCGTTGAGCGAAGACGGTGAAGATCCGGCCTGCGCGGATCCTGATCAGCGCGAGACCGTCGTGGTTGGCGGCGTGGATAGCGGTGTGCCCAACCGGACAGTGGGCAATGGATGCACGATTAACGATCTGATCCTGGACGAGCAGTCTTGGCCGAATAAGGGTGCGTTCATGCGTCACGTTCGTGACGTGACCGATGAGTTGGTCGAGAGGGCAGTGATCGACGAGCGGGAGCGCAGCGCCATCATGCGGGCCGCGGGCAAGGCCCGGATCTGATCGGCTGAGCTGCGCCGGCCCCTGTCCTCGGGGGGCCGGCATCATGCTTCGTAGCCGCCGTCGATGGCGGGTGACGATGCGATCACCGATGTCGATCCCGGCCATGGTGGTACGTATCATGGATGATACGTACCACCAAGGTAGAGGTCAGCACGGCGCGCCGGGTCAAGATTGTGTCGGAGCGCGGGCCGGGGAGCCTGCTCGGCGCCCCGGATGACGGTAAGGATAGGGCACAAATGGGCGCACGAGCCACCAGCCGAGACGTAGCACGCCTAGCCGGTGTGGCTCAGTCAACGGTGTCCTACGTACTTTCGGGCAAGGGCTCGATCTCGCCAGAAACGCGTCAGCGCGTTCTGCGGGCGGTCAAGGAGCTCGGATACCAGCCAAATCTTGCGGCTCGGGCCATGCGCACACGGAAGACCGGTCGGGTCGCCGTCGTGATGGGCATCCCTATCTACAACCCCGTCCACATGCTCGCGGGCGCGGGATCAGCAGCTGAGGCCGCGGGCTACGTGATGGAGATGCATAGCGTCGACGGGAACATCCAAGATCGTAGTGAACGCATCCTCGAACTAGCCGGATCGAGACAGTATGAGGGCATCTTGTCGTTCGCGCCGACGCTGCCCACCCTCGAGCAGAATGCACCGCGGGACGTCTCCATCGTCACGTCAGTGAACTTCGACGACGATATGCATACGGCAGGCGAGTTGGCTGACGCCACCCCGGTCGAGGCGTTCATCGAGCATCTAGCTGCTCTTGGCCACACGCGCTTCTTACACGTCGCTGGCCCTCCGCATTTCGCCTCTGCCCAGCGCCGGAACCAGGTTTATGCCGCTACAATCGAGCGTCTAGGCCTCGTGTCCTTGGGAATTGTCGGGTACGACTGGACGGGCGAGGCTGGCGTGGAGTCGATCCGCGCCCTTCCTGACGGTACACCGCCACTGGCAGTGATCGCGGCCAACGACCTTGTCGCGGTCGGAGTCATGCGCGGCGCAGCCGAGCGCGGCTGGTCAGTTCCGGGTGATATCAGCGTCACGGGCTGGGACAACTACGATGTGAGTCCATTCCTCTTTCCATCGTTGACTACCGTCGACAATGACCGAGCCGAGGCTGGACGTCGAGCGATGCTGCGGCTTATCGCCGCACTACGCGATGAGCCTCCACCGGACGGTCTCGCCCCTCTAAACCAGATCATTTGGCGAGAGTCGACTGCAGCTCCGAGCACCTGAAGCGCTAGCTCGGTAGCAGGCCCTATGCATGTGGACATGATAGCGGATGGTTGTTCGTGCGTGGCCGCGTCGGGACCTTGCCTCCGATTGGCTGGGACCGGTCGAAGTGGGACGTCGGCTCTACGCGGCGCACGTGATGCAGGTACGCGCTACCGGTCTCGCTGCGAGCCGCCGCTCGCCGATGGGTCCTCGGCAGCGTTCGCATGTTCCGTAGGTGCCCGCGTGCAGGCGCTCGATGGCGATGTCGATCTCTTGAAGATGCTGTTCGGCCTGCTGGACAAGAACTCCGACCTGCGCCCGCTCGAAGGCGATGGTCGCGCCCTCCGGATCGTGCTCGTCATCAGCGTTGGTGTGGCGTGAGGCCGCCACCACCGCGTCAAAACTGCCGGTGAGACTCGCCAGACGTTTGAGCGTAGCCTGCCGCTCGAGCTCGAGTCGCTCACGCGCTATCCATGCGGTCATCCTGACGCGATATCACAGACGGTTCAACCAGGTTCCCACGCCAGCGAGGCGTTCGGTCACTGTTCTATGGATAGATCCCGATTGGCCTGCGCATTCGCTAGTCGATGCCGCTGCCGGCGTCGTCGGTGATGACTGTGACGATCCGGCACCTGCGTCCGCTGACGCTGTTCTTCCGCCGGATGTTGACGACGGAGCCGATGACGATGACGGCGTAGTCGGGCTCGTCCGGACCACGGTCGGTGTCGGTGCTGTGTTGTCGGCCGGGCTGATCGGTGTGCTGACCGCGCGGCGTGCGTCGCCGCTACGGTCGACGACTGCCCACGCCGGCTGTGCTGGATGGTCGTGCCGAAAACGGGCACGCCCGACCACGTCATGGACGCTTGGTTGGCCCAGCGCCCTATCCGGGTCTGGTGTGCATTGGCCACGATGCCGTTGGGCAGGATGGCAGTGTGATGGATCCCTATGCAGTGGCGAGGGAATTTGTCGATCAGCGTTACCCCGATGCGCAGGTCGCCATTTTGGATGGGAGCGCGGCCTCAGGAGCGGTAACTCCGACCTCGGATCTCGACATACTCATCGTGCTGAGCGGAGACAGCGCGGACGTCTCGTATGTAGAGACAACCACACATCGGCAATGGTTGATTGAGGCTTTTGTCTATGGCTCGGCGAGGGCGCGCGAGTGGTTTCAGAGGGGGCATGATGAGCGCCGCCCGGTTCTCGATTCGCTGGCCGCCAACGGCCTTGCAATAAGTAAGAACGAAGAGACCGTGGCTTTGGCAAAGGAGGCCCGAGAGGTCATACCAGCCGGACCGAAGCCGCTAGGTGCCGAAGAGCTTGACCTGCGTCGGTACAAGC
Source organism: Phytoactinopolyspora alkaliphila (assembly GCF_010550695.1). GTDB lineage: Bacteria > Actinomycetota > Actinomycetes > Jiangellales > Jiangellaceae > Phytoactinopolyspora > Phytoactinopolyspora alkaliphila. The sequence continues at coordinate 174,225 of NZ_JAAGOB010000009.1, read as the reverse complement.
TTTCGGCGTGGATCGATGACCTTGAAGGCAGCTGATCCGGCCCGAGGGCCCCCTGGCGCGGAGTCGAGCACGTCGAGATCGAGACGCTGAACTACGTCCACTGGTTCAACCACGAGCGACCTCATGAAGCAGTCGACGATCTACCACCAGCCGTTGTCGAACAGATCCACTACGCTGCAAGGAACGAGCTCCAGCCAACCGGCTGAGCCACAAAACCGGGCCTCCAGACACCCGGGGCGGTTCATGCCTCGACTCCGGCCAAGAGGGCGCTGCTGCGGTAGCGCAGTGCCTCCTTGGTGGCATGGTCGCCGCCTCCGGAGTCGACATGCTTGAACAATTCGTCGGCTGTGGTGACGATGTTCTCGATCTCGGAGCTTGCTTATGCCTCGAGGAGAGGGACGGCGTGGACCAGCACGTTCGGGTTGGGCAGCAGTTGTCCAGCTTGGGCCAGAGTCGCCAGCGTAGTCCGTGCTTCGATGGTTGATTTGAGGACCGACCTTGGTTCGAGATCGATTCCGGGCGGTGGCAGTGGCGGTAGCTCGTTGAACGAGAGTTCAGGGTTCCAGGGCACGTGTCAACTCTTTCAACACGTTCTTCTCAATATGTTAAAAATCTCGAGAAAATTCACCACGTTCTTCCGTCGTGTCAGATGAGAGCACATATCAGCCCGCGTATGTGACGCTTGCTCCCGAGTCGGGCGGCGGCGGCGGTGGCCGCCCCCCGCCCCCCACGCGCACCCCCCGGGGACCGGCGACCTGT
>NZ_JAAGOB010000009.1:0-173456 GCF_010550695.1 Phytoactinopolyspora alkaliphila | reverse complement strand
TACCCCCCCGGTGTTGTGGCGGTTGCCCCCGGGGGCGGCGGCGGGCGCGGTGGCCCCCCGCCGCCCGACGACGAGCACCGCGTGTCGACGGTCGACGTGATGACCGAGCGATTGCGGGATGATCCGATCCTTGTTCAGCGATCGATGGGCACGGGTGGTTCGGCGCTGGCCTCCGATGTGCTCACCGGGTGGCCGCGAGCGGAGACCTGCCGGTCTATGTGGTGCTGGCGGAGATGCTCCCAAGAGCTGGCGGGTGGCGAACGACCTGTGAAACGGGTGGCCGTTCTCCTCTGCCGGCCCGCAGCATTCCGATGTGGCCTGACCGATGAGTGTTGCGCGCTGTGCTGGTCTGTACATCGAGTACCGACTCACGGGAGGCTGGCGCTATGCGGAAACTGACTTTCGCCATGAACGTGAGCTTGGACGGCTACATCGCCGCGACCGGCGACGACCTTGGCTGGAGTGGGGGAGACGGACCGGACTCATCGCCGAGCGACGAGCTGTTCCAGTGGTGGTCCGACCGGGTGGACGCGACGGGCCTGGCGCTTTATGGGCGCAAGCTGTGGGAGGCGATGAGCTCTCACTGGCCGATCGCCGACAAGCAGCCGGGTGCCACACCGGCGGTGATTGAGTTCGCCGGCCGCTGGCGGGACATGCCGAAGGTGGTGTTCTCCTCGACGACCAGCACGGTCGACTGGAACACTCGTCTGGTGACCGGCGACGCGGAGACCGAGATCACCAGGCTCAAGGCCGACGACGGCGGCCCGATGGACATCGGCGGTGCCACACTCGCCGCGGCGGCCATGCGGGCCGGGCTGATCGACGAGTACGTGTTGGTCACCCATCCGGTCCTGGTGGGCGGCGGCACGCCGTTCTTCACAGCCCTGGACAACTGGGTGAACCTGAATCTGGTGGAGACCCGGACGTTTCCCGACGGCGTGGTGCTGACCAGGTACGAGACCAGGCGCTGAGTGCCAGACGGCGGATCAGCGCGGGCTTCGGGCGAGCCAAGGATCTCGTGGCGCTGTGTTCCGAGGCGATCGTGACGTCCCTGCCGGATCGATCCTGTTCGTCACCCCACCCAGCTGTCCGGCTGCAGGTGAGCAGCTAGCGGCATCAAATTTGACCTCTTGCTGGCTGCATTGCTCCGCTTGGCGTGGTCTTATCGCGCGCCTTGAAGTGTGAAGGGCTGGTTTCGGGAGGCTTAACGCACCCTTGACACGTCCACATTCGAGCCATAGTTTGAAGCTGCGTTATAGGCAGTCGTGCTGCACATTACGCAGTCATGGCCGAGAGGTCGGCTCAACGATGAGGCAGGGGAGCGTATGAACAAGATGTCAGGTCCCAGGTCGGTGTGGCGGGCGCTGTGCGTTGTGGCCTTGTCCTTGCTCATGATCAGCAGCGGAGCGGCGGTGTCCGCTCAGTCGAAGGCGGCGGACGGAGTCATCGTCCAAGAGCAGCTGGCGACGGGCAATGAGCTGTTGGTCTACGTCCCCGAGGACCCGGGGACGGGGTTGCGGGCGAGGTCGACCCCCATCCTGATGGTGTTCGCCGATCGTGGGCTCACGGGTGACGAGGCGCTGGCGATGGCCGGGTCGTCCGGTCTGGCGGAGATCGCCGAGGCTGAGCAGGGTGTCGTCGCGTTCGTCAACCCGGTCGGGGAGTCCTGGACAGCCGCCGACACTGAGGCCATTCCGGCGGCGCTTGGTCGGTTCGATGGCTACACCGGCCAGCCCTACGATTCTGATGGTCAGCTGTGCCGGGTGAGCGGGGGCGAAGAGCTGTGCAGGTTCCCAGGCTTGGTTGCTCGGGTCTATCTCTTCGGTGACCGGTCGGGCGCTGACTTCGTCACGCAGCACGTGGTTCCCGGCGTCACTTTCGACGCTGACCATGGGCGGCCCTGGACTCCGGCGGCGGTCTACCTGTCCAACCCGACCCAACCTGCCATCGCGCCTGATGTTGATGTCGAAGTTCCCGCGTATGTGGTCAACGGGTCGAACGAGGTCAACGCATCCCTGGAACAACTGAACGGGCGTGCCGGGCTCTTCGGGACCGCACGGACTAAGCAGCAGGATGGGTTCCATCGTGCGGCGCTGCTCAAGGGTTACGACCGGGTGATCGAGCATGCGATACAGCGTCGGTTCCACTCGCCCGCGCAGATCCACACCATTACCGACTTCAAGAAGGCGGGGTTGCGGGTCAGTCACGAGACGCTGGAAGTGAACGGTACGCCGATGGAGTACTTCGAGTACGCGCCGCGGCGGCAATCGGGCAGTATGCCGTTGGTGCTGGTGTTCCACGGCGGCAGCGACCATGCCGAGTACATCGCATGGGCCGCCGGTTGGACCGATCTGGCCGCGGAGCACGAGTTCATGGTCGTGTCCGTCGACCAGCACGGCTCCTGGTCGCCAACAGACATCATTACACTGCTGGATCACCTGGTCGCCGAGCACCCGCACATCGATCAGAGCCGGGTGTATGCCACCGGGTTCTCGATGGGTGCGGCCAAGACGTGGGGGCTCCTTCAGGAGTACTCCGATCGATTCGCAGCCGTGGCCCCCATGGGCGGCACCAGCTACGGGCCAACGCCGCTGCCGGGGGAGGGCGTCGTGCCCACGATCTATTTCGCAGGCATGGAGTCACCGCTGGCGGAGCGGCCACACCAGTTCGGCGTGCCCAACACTCCTGACGCCCGCGTCGCCGCCCTCTTCACCGGGAACGGTGTCACCGACGACTACACCTACGACAGCGCTGCCGACCCGGTATGGGGCATCGCCGCCGATGAGTCCATCGACATCACCGACGGTCGTTTCCCGGAAGTTTCGGTGGGGGTGAACGCCTACGCCAGCAGCGATGGGAACACCTACACGGCACTCGCCGCAGTGCATCGAGCGAAGCACGAGACCTTGCCGACCCAGGGTGAGATCGCGTGGGGGTTCTTGTCACAGTTCTCCCGCGCGGCCGACGGTGACGTCGTGATCGAGGATGGAGCCTTCGACCTGTCGGCTCTCGGCTCCTAGGCGAGTGAATCCGACTGATCTCTAGTGACCGTAGGGGACTTGTAGAGCCGGGAACGCAGAACCGGAAGGTGCAGGAGCCGTAGCTGCGTACCCGGCCAGATCAAACGTTTCACGTTCCTTCGATGCCGAACACAGTAGCGATGGAGGAGCGGGTCCCCGCTCCTCCATCGCCTCAGGTCCTCATTCGGGTCGCCGGGAGTCCGCATGATCCCCTCCAGATGAGGACCTGTCTTGGCTCACATCTTGTCACCCAGAGGATTCAGGCTTTGCTGACCTGCGCCGATGCGTGGGCTTAATGCGCGCTCAAGGCACCAACTGGCGCCAACGGGGTCCGTGAGCTTCTGGTGGAACAGCCTGCTGTCACGGCGGGAGGGACACGATGACCGCGCCCGTCACCTCTGCATTCGGAGCTAAGGTCGACATCGTTCAGCTTCGCGCTCGCACGAGGTACGCAGGGAGCGTCAGAGTGCGCCGTTATGAAGGAGGACGAATGCGGTCACCGATTCCTGACTACCTGACCGAGGTCCTCGGGGACGTCGCCTCGGACACATCCGGGGCGCCAGCGGGGTACATCCCAGAACTCGCCGTAGCGGATCCGGAGCTTCTCGGTGCGGTCTTCGCCACCGTTGACGGTGAAGTCTACGGTGCCGGGGACATCGATACCGAATTCACGATCCAATCAATCTCCAAGCCGTTCACGTATGCGTTGGCACTTTCTGATCGAGGCTTCGATGCTGTACTCGCCAAGGTCGGTGTCGAGCCTTCCGGAGAGGCGTTCAACGAGATCTCCCTCGAAAGCGACACCGGGCGTCCCCGCAATCCCATGATCAACGCCGGTGCGATCACCGTACACTCGCTGGCCGGCGCCGCGGACCTGCATCCGGAAGTGCGGGTGGAGCGCGTCGTCCAGGGCCTTTCGGCCTTCGCCGGCCGTCCGCTGAAGATTGATGAGGCGGTGTGCGTCTCGGAGATGGAGAACGCGTACCGCAACCTCGCCATCGCGCATATGCTCCGTAGTTACAACGTCCTCACCGACGACCCGAGGGGCATTGTCGAGGGCTACATCCGCCAGTGCTCGGTGCTGGTCACGGCGCGAGATCTGGCCATGATGGCTGCGACGTTGGCCAATCGAGGGGTGAATCCTCTCTCCGGCGAGCGAGTGATACACGAGCCGGTGGTGCGGCAGGTGCTGAGCGTCATGGCCACGTGTGGAATGTATGACGCTGCCGGTGACTGGGCAACCCAGGTCGGCATTCCGGCGAAGAGCGGCGTGGCCGGAGGCCTGATCGGCGCGCTCCCCGGTCAGATCGGCATCGCCACCTTCTCTCCGCGGCTGGACCCCCATGGAAACAGCGTTCGAGGCGTATCGCTGTTCGAACGATTCTCCTCCGATATGGGCCTGCATGTGATGGAGGTCCCGGCCACCGCGCGTGCGGTCGTGCGATCCAACCACGTGCGGGGCAGCGGACCGGCCGCGATTCGTGTCTTCCGATTGCAGGGCGGGATCGGTTTTGCCGGAGCCGAGCGAGTCCTTCGGGAGATCGTGGAAACCGCACCGAGAGAGGCCAGGGTGGCACTGGACCTCACGATGGTCTTCTCGATCGACGACGTGGCACGGCGCATGCTGCTGGAGGCCGCGCGTCGGCTCACGCTGGAAGGTCACGAGGTCTATCTCGTCGACCCAGAATCGATGATCCCAGAGCCCGATCCCGGCGATGGCGGCCGAGTCACCATTGTCGGCGACGTTGAACAAGCCGGTTGAACAAGCCATGAACCTGCCGCACACTGTGGTCGACAGCCGTCGTAGTGAGAGGCGTGACTCATGAGTAGCGAGCCGATTCCACGCGTTCGCGCATCGGAGAAGGTCGCCGCCAGCGCCCGCGACGGTGGCCGCGCGCGTCATCAGGCACCGCGCCGAGCCGCGGCGCGCTGGCACCCCAGCGTCAGTCAGATGAGCCATTGAGCGGCTGCGCGCACAAGAGGCCGTTCGCGGCCCCGAACTCCTACCGTTGCGGTACGCACGGATGGCGTTCTCGCCGTGGACGTACCTGCGCGGTGCTGCTGTGATGGCCGCTGACCTCGCCTCGGCGCCGCACTCAAGCTTGACGGTTCAGATGTGCGGCCAGGCGCTGGCAAAGTTACATGCGCAGAGCGGCGACCCCGAGGCAATCGCCGGCTACATCGGCAAAGGAGCGGCATTCGCTGACGGCGTCCTCCGCTATGCCCGCGCCCATGCCAAACAGACCTGCGCGATCACGCCGATCTACGCACCGCAATCGCGAACAAGGAGGTCAAGGCTGCAGAACGAGGATGGTAGGACGTGCACCACGGTGGTCGGCTGACGGGGCGGTGCCGTCCCGAGGCGCGGGCTACGGCGAAGGAACAAGAAAGGAAGTTGAGCACATGACCGGACAGCATGAGGATTCGCGCTCGGCTCCTTCGAGCGAGCCGAACGAGACTGCCGCTCGTCCAAATGCGACGTTGGCGGAGGATCTTCTCCTTCTTCTCTTCCAGCCGAGTTCCGGTCGTCAGTCCGGAACGGGGAGTATTGCGGGGGAAGGCACTTTGTACTATGCGCTCGCCGGGGCGGTGCTCGCGGACCTCGGTCTTGGCGGTCACGTCCGGACGGAATCTGGGCGGTTAGGGACGATGGCCGTGGAGGCCGTCGCTGACAACCCGCCCTCGGACCAGCTCCTCCGCGCGAGCTGGGAGTATGTCGCGGACAAGCCCCGGAGCGTGCAGACCGTCCTTGCCGCGACGGGGCCGACCCTGCGTGAACCGTTGCTGGATCGACTCGTTGAGCGCGGGGACCTCCGCCGTAGCACGCGCTCGACGTTCGGCCTTTTCAAGACCTCTGTGTATGCGGAGGGCGACAGTGGGCGCCGGGACGGACTGATGGCCGGCGTCCGCGCCGTGCTCGTCGACGGTGCGGAACCCACGGTCCGGGGCGCTTCACTCGCTGCGCTCCTCTACGGCAGCGGAACGCTACCCCAATTCGACCGCGATATCCCGTGGACCTCAACGGTCATCGCGCGCGCCGAGGAGCTCAAGGAAGGCAACTGGGGTGCGGGCGCTACGGAAGAGGCTGTCACGCGCACCGTCACCGCGACCATCGTGAACAACGTCATCGTTGCTTCGGCCGCCCTTCAGCGTGGATAGTCCGGTCACGGGAACGCCGTTGCGGCCGGTGTCTCAGTTGAGTGCCGGAGTGTCCTCCGGGATGGCGCCGTTCGCGTAGAGATCCTCGGCGACATCCCGCAATGCACGCAGGGCCACACGCTGGGTGAGGGGCCCGTAGGAGATACGGGCGACGCCCAAAGATTCGTATTCGGCCGCGGACAGCGCGCCCGGCAGGCCGATGACGCTGAGCTTGCGCTCGCCGAGGCCCGCGACGAGGCGCTCGGTGGAATCCCGGTCGAGGACTCCGGGCACGAACACGAGGCTTGCGCCGGCGTCGAGGAAGGCTCGGCCACGCTCGACCGCGTCGTCCAGGCTCTCGGAAAGTGGGCGGTCACCGCCACGCACGATCGCGTCGGTGCGGGCGTTGAGCTGGAAGGCGATGCCCTCCTGCTCCGCGACCTGCACGATGGTTTCGATGTTCGCCACCGCTTCCGTCAGCGGAACCAGCCGGTCCTCGACGTTCGCGCCGACGACGCCGACTCCGATCGCTCGGCGGACGGACTCGCCCGGGTCCCCGAAGCCAGCGTCCAGGTCAGCAGTCACGGGCAGGTCGGTCGCCTGCACGATCCGAGTCAACACGGACAGCGCGACATCGAGGGGAATCTCACTGTCCGCGAATCCGTGGCTCGCGGCGATCGAGTGCCCGGCGGTACCGATCGCACGCGTGCCGGGCAGGTCCGCGACGGTGCGAGTGCTGATCGCGTCCCAGACGTTGACGACGCGAAGGATCTCGGGCGCCTCGTGGAGCGCCTTGAGGGTGGTGGCCTTCTCGGGGGTGGTCATGATGCCGACGCTACTCGAACCGGTCCGGGCGGCGGAATGCTTGTCCGGCGACGGTGCCGCGCGGCCAGGCGACGGTCCTGTTCTCGGCCGGTCGAGACGTACTATGACGTGAACTTGACTATGACGCGACGTCATAGTCTTTCCTTGTCGCATGACACGGATCGCCGTCTTCTACCTGGCCTCGTTCGGCACCTCGTTGCTGGGCAACTCGGTCACCGGTATCGCTCTGCCATTGCTGGTGCTGTTCACCACCGGCAGCCCACTTGGTGCCGGGGCCGTAGCGATCGCGGCAGCGGTGCCCGCCGCCCTCGCAGGGCTCCTCATGGGCTCGCTTGTCGACCGGATCAACCGTCGGACGGCCGCGATTCTCTCCGATCTCATCTCGGCCATGGCATTGCTCATCCTGCCGATCATCGACCTTACGATCGGGCTGAGCCTGGGGTGGTTCATCGCGGTGGCTGTCTTGAGCTCCTTCGGAGACGTTCCCGGTATCACCGCCCGGGAGGCGATGGTTCCGGCGATCGCCAGAGCCGCCGGCATCGATCCCGCCCGGCTCATCGGTCTACGAGAATCGCTGGCCGGTGTGGCCCTGCTGTTGGGCCCGGCGGTCGCGGGAACTCTCGTCGCGGCCCTGGAACCGGTGACCGTGTTGTGGATCACCTCCGGTACGGCAGCACTGGCGGCCATCCTGACGCTTGCCGTTCCGTCGCGGGCAACGGCGCATCCGCAGGAACGCGACCGCGCGACGACCCGGCGAGCCGGATCGCTGTTCCTCGGTCTGGTGATCCTGTTCCGCTCGCCGCTGCTGCGCGCAATGCTCCTGCTGGGGGTGACGCTCGCGGTCGTGCTGGCCGCCACGCAGGGCATGGTGATCCCCGTTCACTTCGCTTTCCAGGACGAGCCCCAGTTCGTCGGCTTCGTGCTCAGCGCACTTGCGGCGGGCCTGCTCGTCGGCGGCGGTCTGTTCGCCGCTCTCGGCAACCGGATCCCGCGTCGTACATGGTTCGTCACCGGTGCCGTCATCGTCGCGATAGGTTTCGCTGTTATTGGCATACTGGGTCCGGTGTGGTCGATCTTCACCGGCGCGGCGATCGTGGGCCTCGGCGGCGGCGGCATGAATGCCGTGGTTGGGTTGACCTTCGTCGAGAACGTCGACGAAGGTCAACGAGGCAAAGTGCTGGGAGCACAGAACGCCATCATGACCCTGGTCCCTCCGGCGGGTATCGGTGCTGCGGCACTACTCATCGAGTTCGGCAGCCTTCACCTCGCCACGACGGTCTTCGCGGTGCTGTGGATCATCGCGGTCACAGTAGCCCTGTTCAACCGGCGCATCCGCAGTCTTGAGCAGGTGCGAGTCTGATGCGCATTGGAGAACTAGCCGAGCTTGCCGGCGTGACGATCCGGACAATCCGCTACTACCACCAGGCTCGTGTGCTGCCGGAGCCGCCGCGGCGGTCCAACGGGTATCGGGACTACACCGTCGACCACCTGGTGGCGGTGTTGAGGATCAACCAACTCACCAGCTCCGGCCTGTCGCTGGCACAGGCCGGAGCTGTCGCCGCCGACTCCGCGTCCGCCACCACTGACGAGGCTCTCGACGAGGTCGATCGTGCTCTGGCGGCACGGATCGCCGCGCTCACGGAACAGCGCGAGCGGCTCGCCCGGGCGCGAGCGGGTCACCACGTCGGCCTGTCGAGAGTCGCCGCCGCGCTCAGCCTCACGTCCACCGACGTCCCTACCGCGATTCTGCTCGCTCACCTCTACAAGGATCACCCACAGATCGATCTCTTGGCCGATGCACTGCTGGAGCCAAAGCTGCGGTCGGCTTTGGTGTCGACGCAGGAACGGTTCGACGCCATCGACGAGACCTCCACGGACAGCGAACTCGAGGAGCTCACATTGTGGGTGCGGTCGTTGCTCACAGAGTTCACAGGTGATCTGCCACCGTTGACGGAAGAGCAGTCTCAGCTCATCCTCAACCTGGTGGAACGCGACCTGAACGACCGGCAGAAAGAGTTGGTGCGTCGGCAGGAGTGATCACCGGTCGGAGCGGAGTGGCGGCTTCGCTTGCGGTTTCAGCGCCCGCGCTCTTCGCTGATGGAGTTACCTCCGTCGACCGTGATTACCTGACCCGTGATGTACGACGCGCCTTCACCGGCGAGGAACGCAATCGCGTACGCTACCTCATCCGCGGTGCCGGACCGGCCGACGGGTGTGGCCGCGCCCATCGCCCGCTCGCGATCGGAGGCGGATGAAGTGTCGATCCACCCCGGAGCGACGGCGTTCACCGTGATGCCCGCCGCGGCCGTGTCGATCGCCGTCGCGCGCGTCAGTCCGACAATGCCGGCCTTCGCCGCGTGGTAGGCAACATCGCCGGCGTAAGCGGCGACGGGCCCCGACACCGATGACACGTTGACGATGCGGCCGTAGCCGGCAGCCTGCATAAGGCCCGCCACCGCGCGGATCATCAGGAACGACGTGGTCAGGTTTCGATCGAGCGAGGCATGCCAGTTGTCGAGGGATAGCCCGTCGACCGCGCCCGAAGCATACGAGTCGGACACGGAAGTCATTCCGGCGTTGTTGACGAGGATGTCCACGCCGCCGAACGAATCCGACGCGCACGTGACGACGGCGTCCACACCGGTCTGATCAGTGAGGTCGGCGACCACCCCTTCCGCTCGGATACCGGCGCCGCGCAGTTCTGTGACCCGCTCGAAGATGCGATCTGTCGTTGATGTGACAACCACACGACTTCCGCCGGCGCCGAGACGACGAGCTGCCGCGAACCCGATTCCGTGTGCGCTTCCCGTGCCGGTGACGATGGCGACTCGCTGTCTTTGAGTGGTCATGGTGAAGCCTCCGTTTGGCGGTTCTTCGGACTTCGGGTGGGCCGGCAGGAAGCGTGAGCTCGCCGCGTGGCGATTGCCTGCTGGCACATGCTCAGTCCTTCTGTCCGGGTCGGTGCTGCGGCCACCTGGCCGGGTCGTCCTCCAGGCGCTTGCGGTCCCAGCCGCCCAGGTCGGCGGCGGCCAGGTAGGTGGAGTGCAGGAACTGAGCCAAGGCCTGGTCCGGGTCGTCGGCCTCCGCCACCGCCTCGTACGGCAGAAGGAACTGGCCGTTCTCGACGCTGTAGTACGCCGCGTCCGGTGCCACCGGGTGCTCGGGGAAGCCGTCGGGCTCGGGGTAGGCGTAGGCGTAGAACGCGCCCTCCTCGCCCCCGCCCGGCCAGAAGCCGGCACTGCTCAGTTCGCGGGAGTAGCCCTCGACCATCACCCAGTCGCCGCAGTTGGGGGCGCCACCGGGGTGCTCGGGCGCGTCCCGGCCGGAGAACCGGGTGCACGCCAGGTCCATGGCGCCCCAGAAGAAGTGCACCGGGCTGACTTTGCCCACGAAGTGGGAGCGGAACTCACCGAGCCCGCGGTCGGCCTGCAGCAGCTGCTGCCAGAACAGGTGGGCGGCCTCGGGGTCGTAGGTCGCGTGCTGGTCGTCGTGGGCGAACGGGATCGCCGGGTCCACCTCGTTGGGCCGGGCGTCGATCGTCGTCTCGATGCCCAGCTGTGCGAGGGCCGTGATGGTCTCGCCATAGAAGTCGGCGACCGGACGTGACGACAGGCCGACGAACCGCTCCTCACCCGCACTGCTGCGCACCCTGAGGCGGTGTTCGACGAAGTCGAACTCGAGGTCGAAGGATCCGCCGCGGTAGGGGATCGCGCCGGTGGTCAGCCCGCGGGGGCTGACGTACAGGGTGACCTGCCACCAATGGTTGAGCAGGGGAGCCTGCGAGAGCCGGATCTTGCCCACGACCTGGGTCCACATGTGCAGGGTGTCGCGGGTGTCGGTCCAGTCGTCGACCCGCAGCCGCGGCCAGTCCTGCGGTGCGCCGATCTGCGTTGCCATGAGTTCTCCTTCCCGGCGGCGTGGGCTACCGGTGCTCGGGGTTGGTCTGGTCGGGGGCACGGCCGGCGTCCCACTCGCTGCGTCGGTTCCCGTACGCTGGGACGCCGCCCGCGGCGCGCAGCATCGCCGCGAGGTGCATGAGGTTGTAGGTCATAAAGGCGGTGTTGCGGTTGGTGAAGTCGTTCTCCGGACCACCGGACCCGGCGTCGAGGTAGGACGGGCCCGGGCCGGCAGCTCCTATCCAGCCCGCGTCGGCCTGCGGCGGAATGGTGAAGCCCAAGTGTTGCAGGCTGTAGAGCACGTTCATGGCGCAATGCTTGACCCCGTCCTCGTTGCCGGTGATCACACATCCCGCGACGCGACCGTAATAAGCGTACTGACCGGCGTCGTTGAGCGAGGTGGAGCAGCCGTAGAGCCGTTCGATGACCCGCTTCATCACCGAGCTGTTGTCCCCGAGCCAGATCGGCCCCGCAAGGACCAGGATGTCCGCGCTCATCACCTTCTGGTAGATCGCTGGCCACTCGTCGACGTCGGCACCGTGCTCGGTCATGTCCGGCCACAACCCGGTGGCGATGTCGTGGTCGACCGCCCGGACCTCTTCGACCTCGATGCCGTTCTCTTGCATGATGGTGCTGCTCACGCGCGCGAGCCCCGCGGTGTGGCTGGCTTCCGGTGAGCGCTTCAGCGTCGCGTTGATGAAGAGGGCTCGCAGGCCGGCGAACCGAGGCGGCACGGCCGATTCCGGGCCAGTCATGTCGGCTCCTCGTCGCCAGCGGAGGCGGCGTAGCGCTGCCGGTCCGGATCCCTCGTCACGTTGACGTCGGTGGACATGGTCATAGAGCCTTCCTGTTGTCGGTGCGGTGACGGGGCCGTAATCCGCAGTCGAACATCCGCCGGCGGCAACAGGCACGTCAGGTCGGGATAACGACGGTTCCTCCCGTCTCGACGGTGCCGGAGCGGTCGCGACGTCTCTAGAATCGCGCCGCAGACCGCCCTTTCGCGTCGGTGAAGATCCCTGCTCTCACTACGCTGCCGGTCGCAGCTCGCGTCAGTGAAAATTGCCTAGGCGGGTCAGCCCCTAACGGGTCCCAACCTGTTTTCGGATGAGCGGCCTGATTTGGACCCTGCGCCGGGGCGATTCTCGTGAGCCAGCGCGCGGGCGCGAGACCGGCCGACAGCCACCTGCCTGTCTGGTCAGGGAAGTTGCATTTTCCTGAGTTGTTGGCGGGATGTAATGCCGAGCTTGCGGAAGATGTTGCGCAGGTGGGCTTCGATCGTGCGTGGGCTGAGGAACAGTTGCGCGCCGACTTCTCGGGATGTGGCGCCGGTGGCTACCAACCGGGCGATGTGCAGCTCGTGGGCGGTGAGCGCGTCAGTGGGTTGGGTGGTGCGTTTGCGTGGGTGCTCGCCTGTGGCGCGAAGTTCGCGAGCGGCGCGCTCGGCGAACGCTTCCGCGCCCATGTCCGACAGCAGTTGGTGGGCGGTGCGGAGTTGTTCTCTGGCGTCCTGGCGACGACCTTCGCGGCGGAGCCACTCGCCGTAGACGAGGTGAGTGCGGGCGAGGTGGGTGATTATGCGGCAGTTTCGGAGCTGTTCGATCGCCTCGCGGTAGTGCTTCTCGGCGGCGGGCCCGGTGCTGGTCAGCGCTCGTGAGCGTGCCTGCAGGCCGAGTGCCCACGAGGTGGCGCACGCACCCGCCCGTGAGCTGAACCGCTCCAGTGCGGCCGCCGCGCGTTCCGGCTCGCCGGCGCGTACGGAAGCCTCGATGAGCTCGGGCAGGCCCGCGCTGCTGATGGACAGTTCGTCGGATCTGCACGCCCTCGCCGCTGCGTCCTGCGCGGCCGCATAGTTGCCTAGTCCGTTGTGAAGTATTGCCACCGCGTACTGGGCCAGGGAAACCTCTACACCCTCCTCGGGGTAGATGTTCGCTTGGGCAATGATGGCGTTGAGCGCGGTTGTCTCAGCCTGGTCACCACGCGAGGCGCTCAGAATGACGTGAGCATGGTGCAACGGCACGCCCCCGGTCGCCTGGGTGATCGCTGTTGCCTCGGTGGCCAGCTCGCCGGCGCGGGCGAGATCGCCCATCAGGACTGACGTGATGGACAGGAAGCTCAGCGCGGCGGGGAGCGTCGCCAGCGCACCGGCTTCACGAGCCAGCTGGACGTTACGGCTGGCCAGCACGTAGAGCAGATCGTCGTCGAGGACCGCAACCGCGTTGCGCCCGGCCAGCCACAGCCAGCTGTCGCTCTGGCTGTTCTGCACGGATCTGGTGTGCGGGCTGTCGCGGAATGCTTCCAGAGCGCGCCGCAGCCCCGGTGCTCCTGCCGCATATCCTCTCGTCAAGGTCGTCGCGAGCCCGTCGAGCAGCAGGTCCACCGGTCGCGTCGGTACCCCAGGAGCGGGAGCGGCCAGCGCCGCTTCGGCGACACGAACCGCGTCGCCGCCGCCGTTGATGATCGCCGCGTCCAGCGCATGCAGGTAGGTCTCGCGGGACAGCGCGGCGTCCAGCGGGGCGAGTGCCTTGGCGGCATCCATCAGCATGCCCGGTACCTCGGTGCCTCGTGTCAGGTGGAACGCGATCTGGGCTCGCAGCAAGTCGAGGCGCGCACGTTGGAGGGGATCCAGCGGCCCAACCTCCGCTGTGAGCAGTTCCCGCGCGCTTTCGGACGCACCGGCGTCGTGCTTGGCGCGGGCGGCTTCCAGCGCTCGCCGGGCACGGGTGGCGCGATCGGGGGTGAGGGTTGCCGAACGCTGCAGGAACGCCGCACCTGCGGCCAGCCCTCCGCGGGCGCGTGCCCGATCCGCCGAGCGCTCCAGCTCCGCGGCGACTTCCTCGTCGGTGCCTAGGACCGACTGTGCGCGATGCCAGGCGCGCCGGTCCGGGTAGGTGCGCGGATCGGTCGCGGCGGCCAATGCGCTGTGCACGCGGCGGTGGTCCGGCGGCGTCGCCGCCCGGTAGACCGCCGAACGTGCCAGTGGATGGCGAAACCGCACCCGGGTATCGATCTCGAGCAGCCCGGCGGCTTCCGCGGGTGCGGCCGCCTCGCGGGCGATCCCCAAGTGCTCGGCCGCGCGCCAGAGCAGCGCCACCTCACCGGTCGGCTCGGCCGCGGCGACCAGCAGCAGCAGTTGTGTCTCGGCGGGAAGGCTACCCGAGCGGTGCTGGAAGGCGTCTTCGATGCGGTGTGGCACGCTGAGCGTGTCGGGCAGCTCGAACCCTCCGGCCAACTGTGTCGGCTGCGTGTTGTGGGGTAGCTCCAACAGCGCCAGGGGGTTGCCGCGCGCTTCGGCGATGATCCGGTCGCGCACCCCGTCATCCAGCGGTGTGGGGACCGCGGCAGCCAGCAGCGCCCGCGCATCGGTCTCGCCGAGCCCGTCCAGGCGCAGCTGGGGCAGTCCGGAGAACGGGCGAACGTCGCCTTCGCCGTGGTCGCGCAGCGCGAACACCAGTGCTACCCGCTCGGCCGCCACCCTGCGCGCCACGAACGCCAGGACCTGAGCGGTTGCCTGGTCGAGCCATTGTGCATCGTCGACCAGGCAAAGCAGCGGTGTCTCCTCGGCGACTTCGGCCAGCAGGTTGAGGACGGCCAGCGCGACCAGGAACCGGTCCGGCGTCGCACCGGCTCGTTGTCCGAACGCCACGCCGAGGGCGGCCTGCTGTGGGTCGGGCAGCGCACCCAGGCGGTCCAGCAGCGCTCCGCACAGCTGGTGAAGACCCGCGAACGCGAACTGAGTCTCAGATTCCACCCCAATCGAACTCTCCACCCGGAACCCCATGGGAGCCGCGGTGTGGTGGGCGTGCTCTATCAGCGCCGTCTTGCCAATGCCCGCTTCTCCGCGCACAACAAGCACGCTGCTGTGCCCCGCGTGCGCCTGGGCGAGCAGTTGCTTGACCGTTTCGCGCTCTGCGCGCCGGCCCAGAAGGTTCGCCAGTTTCACTCCCACCCGAGTCTGTCGCCACTGTACTAGGTAGAGGTGTAGGTAATTGTCACCGATGCGAACCGCACCCGCTAGCGCCGGTTCTCAACCGTGGACGGGTCGGCGATCCGGCAGCCGGCATGCCGTGCCAGCGCGCACACCGACCCTGGTGCCGGTCTGGCGCGCCTGGCAGCGACCATCCACCTCGCGGCACGGTGGCCATCGGCGAAGACATCAGGGGCTTCCACCGACGCGAAGGCGCCGCCACCGATGCCAGCCTGTAGACACGGCCACGATCAGCAAATGTCCGGATCAGCGCCGGACCTCATCCGCTCGGGACCGTTGACGCGAAAGGAACCGCCATGTCCGCCAGTGCTGTCATCGACGTTGACAGACTGAACCTCAGCTACGGCGATTTTCATGCCGTGAAGGATCTCTCGTTTCGCGTCGAGCGAGGGGAGTTGTACGCGTTGCTGGGCACCAACGGAGCGGGCAAGACCTCAGCTCTGGAGGTCATCGAAGGACACAGGACGGCGTCGTCGGGGGCGGTGCGTGTGTTCGGCGAGAGCCCCACGGATCGCCGCGCGGTGCGTCCCAGGATGGGAATCATGCTGCAGGAGAGCGGGTTCTCCCCGGACCTCACCGTCACGGAGTCGGTTCGGCTGATCGGCCGGCTCACCGGACGATCAGACACGGTCGACCGAGTGCTGGACCTCGTTGACCTCACCGGCAAGGCCGGCACCCGCGTGTCTCAGTTGTCCGGTGGCGAAAAGCGGCGTCTCGACTTCGCTACCGCGGTGTATGGCGGGCCCGAGCTGATCGTCCTGGACGAGCCGACGACCGGCCTGGACGTCCAGTCCCGCGACGCGCTGTGGGCCGCAGTGGACCGGCTACGCGAAGACGGAGCCACGATCGTGCTGACCACCCACTACCTGGAGGAGGCGCAGCAGCGCGCCGACCGCATCGGGCTCATGCACCAGGGCACGTTGCGTCAGGAGGGAACGGTCGTCGAGCTGACACAGGCCCTCCCGTCGGTCATTAGCTTCGCCCTTCCGGTCGGCGCTCCCGAGCCGCCGATCGACATTGCGCGTGTCAACGGATCTTTCCACATCGAGACATTCGGCCTGCAGGAGGACCTTTACCGCCTACTGGGCTGGGCGCACCATACCGGAGTTGAGCTACGGGAACTGCAGGCCGGCCCGACCCGCCTCGACGACGTCTTCCGCGCCATCAGCCGTGACTGAGTCCCACAACGCGTCGCCACGAAAGGACTTACGAGCATGTTAGCGATCGCTCGCAGTGAGCTGATCCAAATTTTCCGGAACCGGCTGGTGCTGGTCACCGGTCTGGTGATCCCGGTGGCTGTCAGTGCGTACTTCGTCTATCAGCACGAGGTCTTCGCCGACCTCGCAAGCCTCGGCTACATCGCGGCGATCGTGTTGTTCACCGTGATGGCCTTCGGCCTCTACACCACCGCGGTGACGACCCTGGCATCGCGCCGGCAGAACCTGTTCCTCAAACGGCTACGCTCCACCGCCGCGGGCGACGCCGGCATCATCACCGGACTGGTCCTGCCGATCGTCGCTATCGCACTCGTCCAGATGGTCGTGATCCTGATCGTGCTCGGCGTCGTGGCCACCGAACCGGCTGATGTCCCGCTCCTCGCCGTGGCGATCCTGGCCATGATCGCCATGATGGTCGGCCTGGCGTTGGCAACCGCAGGACTGACGAACTCCCCGGAGCACGCCCAGGTGACCACACTGCCGGTGAGCCTGTCTGTGATTGCAGTCGCGAGCTGGGTCGGGATCACCGGCACCGAGGACCTCACCCTGCTCAAGCGGCTGCTCCCCGGGGGCTCGGCCACCGAACTGGTCGTCAACGCCTGGAACGGCGGCGTTCCCCTCACCGAATCTCTCCTGCTACTGGCTCCCACCCTCGCATGGGTCGTCGTGGCAGCCGCGCTCGCCGCGAAAATGTTCCGCTGGGAACCGCGTCGATGACCTCGACGTGGGCTTCGTGCCCGAAGTCCACTGTTGAACCACGAACGAATAAGAGGACTGCTGCGATGAAGACCGGTTCGCTCAACGGACGGGACATCTCCCACACCCAGGGGCAGTCAGGCCTGGACCTGAGAAGCGCGGCATGGCGTCGCATTGGTTGCTTGGAGGCCTCATGAGACAGGTCCACATCACTCAACGGGTCGAAGCGGGGGCCGTGGCGCTGCTCGCCGTTGGCGCTGTCGTAGTGCTGTATCCCGCGTGGTGGTGGGTGCTGCTTGCTGCTTTCCTCGTGTTCGACCTGTCGATGTTGGGATACGTGCGGTCGACCGCCGCGGGGGCGACGTCGTACAACCTGGTCCACAACTTTGCGTTTCCGGCCATCGTGGGCATGACCGCACTCGTGACGGAGCCTGCGTTTCCGGTCCTTTCGACGACAGCCGGGGTCCTGGCCTGTGCGTGGGCCTTCCACGTGGGCGTTGACCGTGCCCTCGGCTACGGCTTGAAGATGCCGGACGCCTTCAGGCATACCCATCTCGGACGAATCGGCAAGGACCCGGTGCATGGTGACCCAGATCGCCCGTCCATGGGGGAACCGCGCCGATGAGCCGTCGCGGGACTGCCACCCGAGCTCTACTTCTGGACGGCGTCAGGGGGGAGGGCTACTGCAATGACGACCATCTCGCTCAACGGACTCGATGTCTCGCGAATCGGCCTGGGGATGTCGGCGTTCTTCACCGGCGCCGGTAGCGGCGACACCGCGTCGATCGCGCATATCCACTGGGCACTGGACGCAGCCCGTGCCCGCCGGGGACCGCCACGACCCGGCTGGCATGGCCGCCAGCGATCAATGACCGGCGCGGCGGACATCGAGGATCGAACAACAGACGAACGGGAGGGTCACGACCAGGTTCGTCAATGAGAGTGAATATTCGCGCTCAACTCAAGAAAAGGATGAACATCATGGGATTCATCACCGTCGGAAACGAGAACAGCACTCCGATCGAGCTGTACTACGAGGATCAGGGTGGGGGCCAGCCGGTTGTCCTCATCCACGGGTACCCGCTCAACGGTCATAGCTGGGAGCTCCAGACACGTGAGCTGCTTGCTGCCGGGTACCGCGTCATTACCTACGATCGCCGTGGGTTCGGGGACTCGGCGAAGGTCGGTTCCGGCTACGACTACGACACCTTTGCCGCCGATCTGAACACTGTGCTGGAGACCCTCGATCTCCGCGACGTCATCCTGGTCGGGTTCTCGATGGGCACGGGGGAACTGGCCCGCTACATCGCGCGGTACGGCCACGAGCGGGTCGCGAAGCTCGCCTTCCTCGCCTCGCTGGAGCCTTTCCTCGTCGCCCGCGACGACAACCCCGAGGGCGTGCCGCAGAAGGTCTTCGACGGAATCGAGGCCGCCGCGAAGGGTGACCGCTACGCCTGGTACACCCAGTTCTTCTCCGACTTCTACAACCTCGACGAGAACCTCGGCAGCCGGATCAGCCAGGAGGCAGTCACCGCCAGCTGGAATGTCGCCGTCTCGAGCGCTCCCGTGGCGGCCTATGCCGTCGTCTCCTCGTGGATCGAGGACTTCCGCGCCGACGTCGAGGCGGTCCGCGACAGCGGCAAGCCGGCGCTGATCTTGCACGGCACCGCCGACAGGATCCTTCCCATCGACGTCACAGCACGCCGCTTCCGCCAAGCCCTGCCCGAGGCACAGTACGTGGAGGTCGAAGGCGCCCCGCACGGGCTGCTTTGGACCCACGCCGATGACGTCAACGCCGCCCTGCGCGCCTTTCTCGGCTGAGTTGACGGGAGGTCACTGTGATCGTGTAGCCGCCAGCGCGGCTTGCGGGCGTGAAGTATGGCACTGCTCCGGCGTTCCGCCGCCCTCTGGAGGATCGCCTGACGATCCGCGCTGGCGGGGACGGCGCGCGTATCGCCAGGGACCGCAAGCGCGTGGTGTTCGACCGGTTCCGATCCGTCGGACGGTGCCTGCGTGACTACGGGCTGTAGTGGTATTGGCAGGCGGCGATGCGGATCTCGTGTTCGGTGATTTTGTAGATGAGGCGGTGTTCGTCGGTGATGCGGCGGGACCAGTAGCCTTGGAAGCCGTGTTTGAGGGGTTCGGGTTTGCCGATGCCGTCGTTGCCGTTGCGGTCGATGTCTTTGATGAGGGTGTTGATTCGTTTGAGGATCTTGCGGTCCTGGGTTTGCCACCAGATGTAGTCGTTCCAGGCGTTCTCGTCCCAGATGAGTTTCACTCGACCAGGTCCCGGGCCGTTCCTTCGCCGGCTTCGAGCCGCTCGATCGCGCCGAGCAGCCGCCGAGCGTTCTCCGGGCTGCGTAGCAGGTAGGCGGTCTCCTTGAGAGATTCGTAGTCGTCGAGCGACACGATGACGACGGGTTCGTGTCCGGCGCGGGTGATGACGACCTCTTCGCGGTTGTCGACAACGGAGTTCAGGGTTTCGGCGTACTTGGCTCGGGATTCGGAGTAGGTCATGGTGCGCATTGCTTCACTCTCCTCTGGGCGTACAAGAAATTGTACGCCGCGTTGGCGTGGTGGGGCAACATGGGTCGGAGCGTCGGAGCCCCCGGTTCCGCTTCTGCTCGGCGCCGGGTGCCTGGTTCTCCTGGAAGCGGTCTTGTGCGCGGTGCAGCGTCTCCTTCCAGACGTAGAGGAATCATGTCTGGAAGAGGATCGCCAGCGACCGTTGGGACGTCGTCTGTTCGGCCTGTGGGAATCCTGACGGGCTGGCCTGACCGGTCTCTGAGCGCTTCTGGGAGCTCTGAGAATCCGGTGCTCCTGCCGAGAGCCATCGCCCCACTATCTCCCGGCCACGGGGGACTCACAGAAGATCTCTAGACGGGGCGGATGGTCTCACCGCCGTGTCGTGAGCGAGCCATCGGATCAGCAGGGAGTGGAGTCTTCGATCGATCGGGTCATCGATCTACGTGGCTTCTTGTCAGCTGCGATGCTCCATGCGTCGGCGAGGACGCCCGGGCCTTCGTGACCTTGCGGACAAAAGCCTCGGAGGGATTGAGGACGCGCCCGGCATCGTCAGTGACCTCGAGTTTCCGGACTGGTCTGTTGTTCTTTGTGTCGAGCAGAAGCGAATGGGGTTCGGCGTCTTCGAAGAGGTGGTCTTCGCCCCACTGCCGCAGACTGACCAGGACGACGAAGAGGTCACGCCCCTTCTGAGTCAAGGCGTACTGATGGTAGGCGCCCCCGTCGGGGGCCGGGCGTATCTCGAGGATGTCGTGCGCGACGAGTTCTCGCAGCCGCGACGAGAGGATGTTCTTCGCGAGGCCGAGATTCCGCTGAAACTCGCTGAACCGTCTGATGCCGTCGAATGCGTCACGGACGATGAGCAGAGACCAGCGGTCGCCCATGACGTCGACCGCCCTGGCGACGGGGCATTCTGCTCGCTCGTGAGTCACGCGCTGAGGCATTCGTGTCTCCCTTGGTGGATGCGGCGGGGCCGCCGCGAAATTCATGGCTGCCAAGTGGTTGCAAGTATAGACCAGTTCCTCTAGGCTCCGTTCAACGTGGTTTCAATATGAAACCAGTTTACGGCGACAAGCGAGGAGACCAGGGTCATGACGGCACAGGCGAATTCGAGAGTGAGCCCGGTACGGGTTGCAGTCGTTCAGTTCGAGCCGCGGGTCGGGGTCGAGAACCTCAAGGCCAACGCGGTGGCGGTGGAGCAGCGGCTGACGGCGGCGGCGGACGCCGGAGCAGGTCTGATTGTTCTCCCGGAGCTGGCGACCACCGGTTACGTGTTCGAGAGCCGCGATGAGGCATACGCCCACGCTGAGGCTGTGCCGGACGGGCCCACGGTGGAGTCGTTCGCGCGGATCGCGGCCGAACGCAACGTGTACATCGTGGGCTGTGTGGCGGAGCGTGACGGCGTGAAGCTCTACGACACCGCTGTCCTGGTCGGCCCGGAGGGATACATCGGTCGATACCGCAAGACGCATCTGTGGAACACCGAGAAGTTGTGGTTCACGCCAGGTGATGAGGGATTCTCGGTGTTTGACACCAAGATCGGCCGGATTGGGTTGCTCGTGTGCTGGGACATCTGGTTCCCGGAGACCGCCCGGATCGTGGCGCAGATGGGTGCGGACATCATATGCGTACCCACCGGTTGGGTCTGGACGCCTCCACCTCTGTACGACGCGAGCGGTGTCTGCATGGCGGCGTACCTAACCATCACGGCGGCCCACGCCAACAACGTCTTTATCGCCACGGCGGACCGGATCGGCCAGGAACGCGGTGCGGGGTTCATGGGCAACTCGTTGATCGCCGGGACCAACGGGTGGCCGATCGATCGGATCGCCGGCCCGGACGAGGACACGATCATCTACGCGGACGTCGACCTGACGGCGGCGCGAACGGCTCCGATCTGGAACCAGCTCAACGACCTGCATCGGGATCGTCGTACCGACCTATACGACCAGATGCTCGGCTACGGCGACCGCGCTCCGCTACCGAGGTGACGTCATGACGACAGTCCGGAGTACGACGGGTGTCGCCGGCCCGCGCAGGGTTGCCACCTTCTGTACTGGTTTGGTCGGCATCGCGCTCTTGGCGCTCGCCGGGTGGACGTTCTCACAAGTCGCACACGCCGCGACTTGGCAGCCGTGGGACGGCGACTACACCGAGCTCGTCCGGCTCTCCTCCTGGCTGGTTGGATCGATCAGCGAGCCACAGTTCTACGCGGTTGCTCCGGCCGGCGCGTTGCTGCTCGTCGGCGGGATGGTGGGCCATGTCGCGAACCGACGGTCGTGGCGTTGGCAGGGGTTCGTCCAGGCATGCGGCACAGGGCTGTGGCCGTGGGCTGCAGGTAGCGCACTGGTCAGCCTTCTGCTGGGCAACATCGCCTGGGGGTGGACCCTCGCTCCCGGAAGCTGGCAGCCGTTGTTCGTGCCACTGGTCGCGGTGGCACCGGCAATCGTCGTTCTCTACGGTCCCGGATGGCGAGTCGGTCTGTCGGCGGCCGCGCTGGGAGCGTTGCTGACCCCACCGGCCTCGATCCTCGCCGTCAAGCACATCTGCGCACCGCTGGATCTTCCGCCCGTCGTCGGTGCTACTACGGGCATGTGCGTCGGTGCGATCGTGGCGTTCTGGCTCTGCAGGCGTCTCACGTGGATGCCGCCTCCGGGCGCTTGGCGTACACGAGCCCAGGTTAAGCCAGTTCCAGCGTCTGACAGCGGGCATTCGCTGCTGTGGGTGCCTCGCCGTGCGCTGGCCGACTTCTCCGAGGCGCAGTTCTTCGGCAACGAATGGGCGAGCGCGGTGCTGATTCTCGGAGCCGTCGTCGCCCACCTGATCAGTCCGTCCAGCACCGCATACGGATCCGGCCTGTTCTACGCTGTGCTCACCAGCCAAGTCCTCACCGCGGGCGCCGGTGTGGTCATTTGGCGGAAGAGGTGGCAGAAGCATGGTTTCTACCCGACTTTCGTACCGGTCGTCTCTGTCGCGCCGGCCACCGTGCTGGCTTTCGGTGGGACCTTTCAGTCCATCGTGGTCGGTGCACTGGCCGGCGCGCTGATCGCTCCACCGGTAGCAGCGGCGATCTCGGCTCGGTTGCCGAAGACTTTCCACCCCTTCGTCGGCAACGTCGCATCGATGAGCATCTGTACGGCGCTGATCGTTCCACCGCTCCGTCTCCTTCCTGGATTCGCGTCGTGACGGCCGCCGAACTCGCCCGGGCTCTGCGCCGTCGGGAAACGTCGGCGAGCGAGTTGGTCGATGCTGCCCTGGGCCGTATCCGCGAGCTGAATCCCAGCCTGAACGCATTCGCGCTCATCGACGACGAGGGCGCCCGCGCGGCGGCTCACCTGGCCGACGAACAACTCGTCGCGGGCGTCGACCTCGGCCCGCTGCACGGCGTTCCCGTGGCAGTGAAGGACCTCATCGACATGGCCGGTCTGCCCACCAGCTGTGGATCAGCCACTTCCTTCGGTGCCACCGCGACCGAGGACGCTGAGGTCGTACGGCGGTTACGCAGCGCTGGGGCCGTGATCATCGGTAAGACAACCCTGCACGAGTTCGCTTACGGCGCGACCGGAGATCGATCGGTACACGGCGCCTCGCGTAACCCGACCGATCCCAGCCGCATGTCCGGAGGCAGCAGTGGCGGTAGCGCTGTCGCTGTGGCCGCCGGCATGGTGCCCCTCGCGCTGGGCACTGACACGGCCGGTTCGGTTCGCGTGCCGGCTGCCCTCTGCGGTGTCGTGGGGCTCAAGCCGGCGTACGATGCCGTCCCGAGCACGGGCGTGTATCCGCTGGCCCCCACCCTGGACCATGTCGGTCTCTTCGCCGCAACTTCCGAGGACGCCCTCATCGGCTACCAGGCCATCAGCGACCGGCCGTTAAGTCTTCAGTCCGGCACCTTCTCCGTCGGATGGATCGCGCCGGAGTCCATCGCCGTGACCGATCCGCGTATCGACGAGCTGACGCGGCAGTTCGTGGTCAGTGCAGGGTTTACCATCGACATCGTCCAGGGGTTCCCCACGTGGCAGCGGCGGCAGAGTCTGTTCGAAATCTTCTCCACGCTGCAAGGCAGGGAAGCGTTCCGTGTGCACGAGCACCACCTCGACGCGGACGCCGACCTCATCGATCCAGAGGTACGTGCACGACTCCACCATGGTCGCGAGATCTCTGATCAGCTCTATGCCAGGGCAGACGAGGCGCGCCTAGAGCTGCGCGTCATCGTCGACGAGTTGTTGTCGACGTACGACGTACTGGCTCTGCCGACTGTGCCGATCGTGGCGCCGGCCGTGGGCGATCGCAGCGTCCTGGTCGCCGGCACCGACCTCGAGGTACGGAGAGCCCTGCTATCGCTGACCAGCCCGTGGAATTTGGCCGGCTCGCCGGCTGTCAGCGTGCCCACGGGGCGGCTCGACGGACTGCCAATCGCCGTGCAACTCATCACCGCGCCGGGCAA
Source organism: Phytoactinopolyspora alkaliphila (assembly GCF_010550695.1). Classification (GTDB taxonomy): domain Bacteria; phylum Actinomycetota; class Actinomycetes; order Jiangellales; family Jiangellaceae; genus Phytoactinopolyspora; species Phytoactinopolyspora alkaliphila. The sequence goes on along the minus strand of NZ_JAAGOB010000009.1, from coordinate 149,712 downwards.
CGAGGGACTCCTCTTCGCTGCTGCCCGGAACCTCGAGATCGCCCTGGCCAAGTAGCCAGGACTGAAGAAAGGGAATGCTATGCCCTCGATCCAGGTCGACCTGCCGCTGACCGCAGACGAAGCCACCAAACGAGCGTTCGCACGACGCATCGGGCGCATCTATGGGGAGATTATGCAGGTCGGGATGGATCTCCTCACCGTCTCCATTCACGACCTCGGCACCGGGGGAGTGTGGCGGTGCCATGAGTCTGGTCCGCCCACGCCCTCGGGCCTCATCATGTGTGACATCCGGAAAGGTCGGCCGGCCGAAACCAGAGCTCTGCTGGCGCAGTCACTGATCGACGCCTGCGTGGAGACGTTCGAACTCGACGCCTTGTGGATGAAGGTCGAGTTCACCCAGCACGACGGCGACGAGATGTACCACCCTCACCTAGGAGGCTTCAACGCCAACTGGCGCGGAGACGAGAGGTAGCGACACTCAGCCTGTTAGGTGTGGTCCGCAAAAGGTGGGAAACAGTCGCGGTGCCGCTTGGCTCTCGAACAGGTAACCGAGGGCGGCGCCCCCGACGCGTTTCGGGACCGCACGGACTAAGCAGCAGGATGGGTTCCATCGTGCGGCGCTGCTCAAGGGTTACGACCGGGTGATCGAGCATGCGATACAGCGTCGGTTCCACTCGCCCGCGCAGATCCACACCATTACCGACTTCAAGAAGGCGGGGTTGCGGGTCAGTCACGAGACGCTGGAAGTGAACGGTACGCCGATGGAGTACTTCGAGTACGCGCCGCGGCGGCAATCGGGCAGTATGCCGTTGGTGCTGGTGTTCCACGGCGGCAGCGACCATGCCGAGTACATCGCATGGGCCGCCGGTTGGACCGATCTGGCCGCGGAGCACGAGTTCATGGTCGTGTCCGTCGACCAGCACGGCTCCTGGTCGCCAACAGACATCATTACACTGCTGGATCACCTGGTCGCCGAGCACCCGCACATCGATCAGAGCCGGGTGTATGCCACCGGGTTCTCGATGGGTGCGGCCAAGACGTGGGGGCTCCTTCAGGAGTACTCCGATCGATTCGCAGCCGTGGCCCCCATGGGCGGCACCAGCTACGGGCCAACGCCGCTGCCGGGGGAGGGCGTCGTGCCCACGATCTATTTCGCAGGCATGGAGTCACCGCTGGCGGAGCGGCCACACCAGTTCGGCGTGCCCAACACTCCTGACGCCCGCGTCGCCGCCCTCTTCACCGGGAACGGTGTCACCGACGACTACACCTACGACAGCGCTGCCGACCCGGTATGGGGCATCGCCGCCGATGAGTCCATCGACATCACCGACGGTCGTTTCCCGGAAGTTTCGGTGGGGGTGAACGCCTACGCCAGCAGCGATGGGAACACCTACACGGCACTCGCCGCAGTGCATCGAGCGAAGCACGAGACCTTGCCGACCCAGGGTGAGATCGCGTGGGGGTTCTTGTCACAGTTCTCCCGCGCGGCCGACGGTGACGTCGTGATCGAGGATGGAGCCTTCGACCTGTCGGCTCTCGGCTCCTAGGCGAGTGAATCCGACTGATCTCTAGTGACCGTAGGGGACTTGTAGAGCCGGGAACGCAGAACCGGAAGGTGCAGGAGCCGTAGCTGCGTACCCGGCCAGATCAAACGTTTCACGTTCCTTCGATGCCTCACACGGTAACGGGGTGGAGTCGAGCAGCGGCAGGGCCCGAGAGCCGAGGCGTCGCCAACCGACTGGGTCCGGGATCAACGCACCACGAGGCAAGCCAGATCGAATGTCACCTATCCGTGCAGCAGTCCCGTGCCCCGGTTGACGCGTACCCTTTGGCACACTTGCTACCGTGCCAAAGGGTACGTCTGATGCGCAAGGAGAGCGTGATGCCGACCGTTGACCTGACTGCCGGCACGATCCATTACCTCGACACCGGAGGTGATGGACCCGTCGCTGTCCTCCTTCACGGCGTCAACATGGATGCGACGCTTTGGCGGCACGTTGTCGCCCATCTGGGGGCGAACGTACGCTGCATATGCCCCACGCTTCCTTTGGGCAGCCATCAAGAACCCATGGATCGTACGGAGCTCGTGACCCATCGCGGCGTATCGGCCATGGTGGGGGAGCTGCTGGAGGCACTTGATCTGGAGGACGTGGCGCTCGTCCTCAACGATTGGGGAGGCGCCCAGTTCCTGATGGCCGACGGTCCCAGTCACCGCATCGCCGGAGCGGCCCTCGTGGCGTGTGAGGCGTTCGAGAACTTCCCGCCGGGCCGCCCAGGCAAGGCCGTGGCCGCGAGCGCCCGCGTCCCGGGTCTGTTGTGGGTCTCGATGCAGCTCCAGCGGTTCGGCTGGTTCCGTTCCGCGCCGGGGGGCTGGGGCTGGATGTCGAAGACCCGGGTGCCGGACGAGGTCATGGACAGCTGGTTCGAGCCTGCCCAGCGAGACCCTCGCGTTCGCAGGGACCTGAAGACGTTCGCGTTGTCCACACCCTCCCGACAGGAGCTTCAAGACCTCGTGTCGCGGCTGGCCTCATTTGATCGTCCGGTGCTCGTAGCCTGGGCTACCGAGGACCGACTGATGCCGCGCGAGCACGGTCGCCAGCTCGCGGAGCTCTTCCCCCGTGCGCGGCTGGTGGAGATCGAGGGCAGCTACACCCTGGTGCCGGAGGATCAGCCCGAGCGGCTGGCAGCTGAGCTGCTGCGCTTCATCACGGAGGACGTGGCCGCCTGACGGGTGTAGCCGTGCCGACCGGGACGCGGTATCCGGGCGGTCTCATGCGGTGGCTCGTGCCCGTTGCGGCTGCCACTGCCTGAAGGCTGGTGTCGCCCACGCCGTGCTCGACGAAAAGTCGATCACCCGTTCCAGGAGGGTCTCCCGCGGACTCGGTGCAGTAGTGCTCACGCAGCGGAAGGGTACACCGGGTCGGGCGAGCACCGACGGTGGTGAGGCAATGACCCGGCTCACGAATCGTCATTCACCCGAGTACGCAACGCGGTCTACCACCCCTGCGCTCCGGACGGGTACGAGCTGAGCTAGACCGGTCAGCAGGGCGGCACGGCAAAGGTGGAGGCGGTAGTTCAACGCTCTCGGGCGGGTGACGGCCGAAGTGGATCCCGCAGATCCGAGAACCGCGCACCACATGGCCGAGGGCGACGCGGGGAACTTACTCACCATGACCACCTTGACCACCGGTGCCGTATCCGGCGTCGTGCTTGAACTTACCGGGCTAGCGTTCGGCGCAGCTGCGGGTTCCTTCTTGCAAGTAGCAGTAGCGCGGAGCTGCTGACGGTGAATAAGTGGACTAGGCACGCAGCTACCGCAGCAATATTGAACCTGATGCTTTTGGTGATAGTGATCATTATAATTAACGCACGATAAGAATCTGTCGTATTAGTCGGCACTGCGTAAACACTGTCCAGCAAGAAGATGTCCACTCGGTGTTTCTTGATCCTTACAAGATCGTTCCGGGGCATCCTAGCCCCAGCACGCCGGGTGACACGGCGTCGCGGTTGGGCGCCTGGGGGTGGCACCGCCGTCGCGCCGCATCGCCCCCACAACAGCCTGTACGTCATCTCCGATCGAGGAGAGGGTGGTGACCCGCTACGACGAGCGCATGTTGTCCAATACCAAGATCACGTACATGTACGCGCCGGGCTCCGCGCCGGTCACCTTCGAAGTTGACGGTGTGCGATTCGGGCTGTCGTTGGGCATAGAGGTGCACTTTCCGGAAACCTTCATTGAGTATGAGCAGCTCGACCTCGACTGCGTGCTCTTCTCCACCGCCGGTCCTCCCGAGCGGGATGGGAGTGGGGTCTTTGTCACTGAGGCTCAAGCGCACGCTGCCACCAACAGTTACTGGGTCAGCTACGCCGTGGACGCGCTCCACGCGGCTAGCGGACCGTCGGGTGTGATCTCGCCAGAAGGGACGTGGGCCACCCGGTGCGTCCGGGAAGAGAGGTCCTCTGTGATGATCGCTGAAATCTTCAGCGATCCAGAGGACCCTGCTCGACCCTGGCGGCGCAAGGCCCGTGCCGGCATCTACGAGCCTCACCTCGTCCACGACGATCCCAGAAGCAACAATCGGAGCGTTGTTAGCTGCAGGCCGCATAGCGCATCCCGAACTGCTCGGAGAGGCATTGTTACTGGTGCGGGGTGTCGATCAAGCGGTGCCTGAGGCCGGTCGCGCGTAGCGCTCGGCGGCTGAGTGCGGTGCGTACGGCCTCCGCGCTGCCGACAACCCGGACTCGTTCCTCGGCGCGGGTGATCGCTGTGTAGAAGAGTTCCCTCGACAACAGGCGGGACTCCGCTCCCGGCATCAGTACGGTGATCTCGGTGGCTTGGCTGCCTTGGGCTTTGTGGATGGTCATGGCGTGCAGTGTCTGGACGTCGCCGAGCCGGCTGGGGGAGAAGTCGAGCCGGCCGCGCGCGCTGTCGATGTGAACGCGCAGTGTGCCGTCAGGCCGCCGCACGGTCACCCCGACGTCGCCGTTGTAGACGCCCAGGCCGTAGTCGTTGGCGGTGACCAGTACCGGCCGACCGACGTACCAGGTGTCCCAGAGCGGATCTTCGGTCTCGTCAGTGATCCATCGCTCGACGGTCCGGTTCCAGTGCGCGACGCCCCACGGTCCGTCCCGGTGCGCGCAGAGCAGCCGGTGCTCGTTGAGAGCCACGAGCGCGCTATCGACGTCACCGGCTTCGGCTGCTTCCCGGATCTTCAGGACGCCGGGAAGCAACGCCCTGCGCAGGATAGGCCGCGGGTCGTCGTCTTCGACGAACTGGATGCGGTCGCCGCCCCTTCGGAGCAGCGTGAGGACCTCGCCGGGCTGGTTCCGCCGGACCGCGGATGCCAAGTCGCCGATCTCCGAGCCGAACCGGTGGGAGGTTCGCAGTTCGGCTGCCGTGGCGTGCCCGCCCTCCACGAGGCCATCGACGAGATCGGCGAGTACCGCACCAGCCTCGATGGAGGCGAGCTGGCCGGGGTCGCCGACGAGAACAAGCCGCGTGTCCGGCCGCACGGCTTCGAGCAGCCGGGCCATCATCGTCAGCGACACCATCGACGTCTCATCGACGACGACGACGTCGTGCGGCAACCGGTTGTCGCGGTTGTGGCGGAATCGGGTCGATGAGTCGGGCCGCCGGCCGAGAAGCATGTGCAGCGTTCGGGCGTTGAAGCCACCCAGCCTGGCCGTGTCCTGATCGGAAAGCCACTTGGACGTCTCGCCGCGGACCGCTTCCTCAAGCCTGGCCGCGGCCTTTCCTGTCGGTGCGGTCAGCGCGATCCGCAGGCGCCGGTCACCGGCGAGCTCGGCCTGTTCAGCGAGCAGAGCCAGCAGCCCGGCGACGGTGGTGGTTTTCCCGGTGCCCGGCCCGCCACTGAGGACCGTTGTCCACTGCCGGACAGCGGTGTGTGCTGCGGCTCGTTGTTCGTCGAACGGTGTACCGGGAAAGAGCCTGTGGAGCGCGACGTGCAGCGCGGCCTCGTCGGCGATCGCCGGGGGCGCCTGGCTGGCTCGGGCGCGGAGGTCCTGTTCGACCTGCTTCTCCTCTCGCCAGTAGCGGTCGAGGTACAGGCGGGTGCCTTCGAGGCGAATCGGCTGTGGCGGAGCGAGTAACGGGCTGTCGGCAAGCGCGGTGAGCCAGCCGTTCAGGTCCGGCCAGTCCAGGCTGGCGCCGTGGTCTCCGACCTCGTCGCGCACCTCGGTGAGGTCGAGGCAGACCGAGCCAGAGCGCACCGCCCTGACCACGAGCGCGCAGGCCAGCGCCACAGACTCGTCGCCTTCGCCCAGCATGGCCGTGAGCCGGGAGGCGACGTGCACGTCGGCGGAGTGCAGCACGCCCGCGTCGTTGAAGGTGCGCAGGCTGCCGGTGGCGGCGAGCGCGAGGGAGCTGTCGTAACTGTCGATCGGCAGGGTCATGCGGTTCTCCCGTCGAGCAGGTCGGACAACGCCAGGACCAATGCCGGTGGCAGCGGCCAGCTGAAGACCCCGGCCGGATGACCGTCGGTGAGAGGAGTGTCCGGGCCGCACATTCCCCGTACGTACAGATAGACCACACCACCGAGGTGTGTCTCCGGGTCGTAGTCCGGCAGCCGCCAGCGCAGGTATCGGTGCAGCACCACTGAGTACAGCAGTGCTTGTAGCGGGTAGTCGGAGTGCAGCATGGCCGACGCCAGGTGAGCGCGGTCATAGTTTGCCGACGTGTCTGCTTGCTCGGGATCACCGAGCCGGTTGGTCTTGTAGTCGACGACCACGAAGCGGTGCGTGTCGCCGTGCCGGACACGAATGACCACATCGATAGATCCGGAGAGGTAGCCGCGCAACGTCTCCCGGCCGAGCAGGGGTTGCCCGAGCCGGTCCGCGTAGGCAAGGAGCGGATCGTTTCCCGCGAGGTGAGCGCGCAGCACGGAGGCCACCTCGCCCAGGCGGACGTCATCCGCGATCGCATCGTCGCCGCCGGCCAGGGGAATCTCGAAGTCGAGTTCCCGGAGCCGGTCGCTGAGCTCGACGTCGCCGAGCGTGAGGCCGGGCACGAGCGGCCCGAGCGGTGTGGTGTGCAGCGGGAGCATTGCCTCGGCCAGGACCTCCGGGGATACGTCGACCGGCCAGAGCGTCAATTGATCCCGGATCTGACCGGCAAGCTCGGCGTGCAGGTCTTCAGCGCGCGGATCGGCCACCTCGAGAACGGCATGGACCAGTGACCCGAAGGTGGCCCCGACCGGCAACCCTTCCATCGGCGACGGCACAGCGTCCGGCGATGTGGTCGTCGAAACCGGCAGTGGATCAACGGCCTCGTCCTCAAGTGCACGGTCCTCCGGTTCGCTGGCCACGCCGCCCGACTGATGGTCCGCGGCCCGGACCAACGCGGAGTACGACGTGCGCCGCCACGCTAGGTCGACCCCGCGTGTGAAGGACGCCACCGCCAGTCCGCCGGACGGTTCCTCGTGCACGGGCTCGACGCGGTCGGCGATCACTGACTCCTCGACGACCGGGCCACCGGCTTGCTGCCAGCGTTGAAGCCAGACCAGCACGTCGTCGTCGCTGGGCGCCTTGTCGAGGCTTTCGGGCACGACGGGGTCACCCTGCTTGCGTCCACGCAGCAGGCGCGAGATACCTCCGTTGACCTCATCCCACGATGGCGCCCACCAAGCCACCACCTGGGACTGGGCTCGGGTCAGAGCAACGTAGGTGAGGCGAATGTCGTCGCCGGCCACCTCGGCTCGCCAGCGCTTCTTGTTCGCCTCGTAGTCGGCGCCGTTCTTTCCGCCGATGTCGAGGCTGCGCACGCCGTCCTGATGGAAGAGCAGCAGGTCGTCGTCGAAGATGTGCCGGTTGAAGCTGAAGGGCAAGTACACCAGTGGAAACTGCATACCCTTGCTCACCCAGACGGTCATGATCTGCACCGCTGCGGCGTCGCTGTCGAGGCGGCGGGTCCGCTCCGTGGTCCGTCCCTTGCCGGCGCTTTCCTGGCGCAGCCAGGCGAGCAACGCCGGCAGTCCGAACCGTTCGCGATGTGCGGTCTCGTGCAGCAGCTGGGCGAGGTGCGCGAGGTCGGTCATGTCGCGCTCGCCCCCACGCCAGGCCAGCACCCGCTCCGCCATGCCGCTGAGCCGCGCGGCCTCGAACACGGCGCCCACACCACGCACCCGGAGATGGTCCGCCCACGTTCGCAGGGTCTGCCCAATCCGGTCGGTCAAATCTTCCCCGCCGGCGTGAAGGCTGGCCGCGGTCTCGCCGAAGAACATCGTCGTCGCCGCTGCCCTGACCAGCCCGGAACGATGTGGCTGATCGAACGCTTCGAGCAGGCACAGCCAGTCTTGGGCGGCCCGGGACGAGAAGATGTCGAGGTCGCCGGAATAGACGGCGGGAATCCCGGCCTCGGTCAGTGCCTTCCGGCAGGCTCGGGCGTCTTTGTGTGCTTCCACGATCACCGCTACGTCACCCGCGCGGACCGTCCGCCCGTCGTATGTCGCCCCGGAAGAGAGAAGCTGGCCGATGTCGGCGGCCAGGTCGCGGGCGATGTGCTCGCGCAGTGGGTCGATGCCGATCGTTCTGTCGGGGCCGGTGCGGTGTTGATCTCGCCGCACGACGCGGAGACGGAACGGCGCATTCGATGGGGCCGCGACCAGGCGGCTGCCTTGATGGCGAGCAGCCACGTCGTGAACGACGATGTCCTCGTGGCCGAGCTGAGCACCGCCGAGCACCACCTGAAGGCTGTCGACCAGCGGCTGGTCGCTGCGCCAGTTCGTGCCGAGGGTGCGCCGTTCGCCCGCAGTGGCCGCCGCCGTCAGGTACGTCGCGATGTCGCCGCCGCGAAAGGCGTAGATCGCCTGCTTCGGGTCACCGATCAGAACCAGTGTGCTGTGGCCGTTGAACGCGGCATCGATGACCTTCCACTGCACTGGGTCGGTGTCCTGGAACTCGTCGACCATCACCACGGACCAGCGACGCCGCATGCGGTGCCTGGCCGAGGCGCCCGGGTCGGTGAGCGCGGCGGCGAGCCGGGTGAGCAGGTCGTCGTAGCCGAGAACGCCGAGCCGGCGTTTCCGGCGGTCCAGCTCGTCGAGGACGGCTTTGGCGAACTCGACTCGCACACCCTCCGGCGAGCCTTCGGCGTAGAGCTCGGGGACGAGCCGGGTATGCGGGTTGCCGACCACCTTGGTGGCGATCTGGAGAGCGGTGGTGCGGGTGAGCGGCGGCCGCTCGCTCGAGTTCCCGAATCGCTGTAGGTAGAGGTCGTCAACGACTTCGGCGACCAGGTCGCCGAGATCGTCCACGAGGGTGACCCCGGGGTCGGTGTCACCGGCGACGCCGAGTGAGCGCAGGACCAGCTGGCAGAACTGGTGGGTGGTGACGATGGTGGCGGCGTCGAAGTTGGCCAGCGCGTCGCGTAGCCGAGCGTGCCGCGCGGAAACCTCGGCTGCCTCACCGCGCGCGAGATAGCCGAGCAAGGCGCCGTCCGGTGGCTGGCTTGGCTCGGCCAACGCCCGCTCGGCTTCGACGAGCTGAGAGCGCACCCGATCGCGAAGCTCCTGGCTGGCGGCCCGGCCGAAGGTGATCAAAAGCATCTCGTCGAGCCGCGCCTCGCCTTCGGCGATGTAGCGAGTGACCAGCCCCGCCAGGGCGTAGGTCTTCCCGGTGCCGGCGCTGGCTTCCAGCACCGTGGTGCCGGTCGGCAGCGGACCGAACAGGTCGAACGGCTCCATCACGGCGCCTCCCGCTCGTGGTCCAGCATCGGTCCCCAGACCCGGGCGGCGTAGGCACCGAGGCGGGTGGTCTCGCCGGGTCGCATTTCATCGGCGCTGGCCGGCTTCAGCAATACCTCGAGCGCAGTATTCGCGCCCCACACCCGCATATGGGCGGGATCGGCGTTCTCGCCCTCGTAGGACGCAGGCTTCCACCGGCGTCGTGCGGCCATCACCGGGTCGCCTTTCGTCCGCCGGGCTTCGTACCATGCGAACGAGGTCTTGAGCGGTAGGGGCAACGGCTCCCGGCGGCCGGCGTCGTAGATCGCCACCAGGTCGGCCAGCAGTTCGCGAGCGTCTGCTCCCACCGGTCCGAAGAGCCTGGTCGCAGGTTCGTTGCCGCGCTGGCGGCGGCCGATGACCAAGCCTGTCCAGTTGTGGTCCTCGTCAGTGGCGGAGAGTGCAAGCAGCTGCACCCACGAGGCGAGCAGGTGCTTGGCACCCAGGCGGGAATAGCTGACGGAGATCAACCGGCGGGCGTAGACGCTGGACACGGTGCCCGTGAGGAGGCGGCCGCCGCCGAGGTCGACATCCACGTTGTAGGTGTCGGACGGTGCCTGCCTGTGGGTCAGTGCCGCGATCGCGAGTTTCCGGGCGTTGTCGCGGATCTCCATGCCGCTTCGCCAGCCGAGGCGGCCCGGGGGCAGCGTGCCGCGTCGCCACTCGGCATGCAGGGCCTGGTCGGGAGGGACGCCGGTGAGCATATCGACGAGCATCCGATCGCCGGCCGACCATTTCTCGAGGTTGTCGATCTCGACCGGCATCGCGTCGGAGACACCCTCGACCTCCCACGGCAGGGTGACATCGAGCGCCCGGAAGAACCCCTTCACCGGATCCCGGAAGAACGCCAGCAGCTCGGCCACTGTGACGTCGTCGTTCCGGGGTGATGGCAGCGGGCCGGGCAGGAACTCCGGGCGAGCCGGGCGCGAACCCGACGCCGAGCGTGCCGCCACCAGCGAGGCCGGGTCGAATGTGAACGGTCCGGGGGTGCCGAGGCGGCCGGGCTCGAGATTCTTGCGGTCGAAGGGCTGCAATGGGTGTTTGACGAGGACGGTGTCGCGGACCGGGATCTCGGTGGTGTGGTCGAGCGCGTCTAGCAGCTCGCCGACCGGTACTGCGGGCGGGCGCGGCTGCCCTGTGTACTCGTTGGCGCCGGTGTAGGTGATCACCAGAGCCTCAGTGGCGGCAAGGATCGCGTCGAGCATGAGCTGACGGTCCTCGGCACGCACGTCCCGCTCTCCGGTGACCGGGCACCTGGCCAGGACGTCGTCGCCGTCGGCCAGGCCGAACCGCGGGAAGACGCCGTCGTCGAGCCCGAGCAGGCAGACCACGCGGTGCGGCACCGAACGCATCGGCACCATCGTGCAGACCGTCAGCGTGCCGGTCCGGAAGTTGGCGCGGGTCGGCCTGCCGGCGAGTCGAGCCGAGAGCAGCGCTCGGACGTCGGGCAGCCGCAGCGGCGTGGTGGCCAGCGTGCCGGCGTCGGCGGCGACACCGGCGAACTCGCGGCGGACCTCGCCGACCTGCCACGCCTCGTCCCGCCCGACCTGCGTCAACTGCTCGACACCGGCACGAAGGGCGTCGACCCACTCGGAGAGCGGGCGCGTGCCGTCGAGACTGTCGCCGACCATTCGCAGACGGTCGAGGTACTCCGCGAACCTGCCGGCCAGCTCGATGCGGGCACTGCCGACGTCGTCAAGCGGCAATGCGGTGCCGATCCATGCACGTGCGTCGGCGGACATCGCCACTCCGCCGAGCACCCGGTCGAGGCCGAAGCGCCAGGTGTTCTGCAGGTAGGCGGCGAGGCCGAACGCCTCTCGATGGTCCTGGTCAAACGCCCACCGGGCCCCGGACTCACGAACCCAGGCCGTGATGGTGGCGAGGTCGTCGTCGGTGAATCCGAACCGGCGCCGGACCGGCTTGGCCTGAGCGAGGTCGAGCACCTGGCTGGCAGTCGCCCTGCCACCGGCCAGGTCGAGCAACTGCGCCGCGACGCTGAGCAACGGGTTGGTCTGAGTAAGCGATCGGTCAGCTAGCCGCACGCGAAGGCGATGTGCGGGATGGCCGTCCTCGCCCAGGTCTCCGAGCCCGAAACCGGCGGTGATCAATGGCGCGTAGGTCTCGATGTCGGGACACATCACGATGATGTCTCGCGGCTCCAGCGTCGGGTCGGCCGCGAGCATTCCCAGCAGCACCTCGCGCAGAACGTCGACCTGACGGGCCGGGCCGTGGCAGGCGTGCACCTGCACGCTGCGGTCGCCATCAGGCAGGCGCCTCCCAGCGGGCGCCTGAGTATTGCCGCGAATATCACTCTGCAACCAGCCCAGCAGCGTGTCCGGCGCTGCGGGCATCGCGATATGTGTATCGACGGCCGGCACAGCGGCCAGTGTCAGCCGCAGCTCGCGGCTGTCTCGCCCGAGGGTGGCCAGCAGCGGATGACGGGCCTCTTGGTAGCTCGTGTCAGCGATCCGATCTGCCGCAGTGCTGGCGACGTCGGCCAGGCGGTCCCACAGCGCGGCGCTCGGGTGTGGCAGCCACAGGTGCACGTCGCGGTGCTCGGCGAGCGCCGAGATCAGCTCGACCTCCGTGATCGGCAGCCGGGTGTGCCCGAACAGTGAGAGACGGTCCGGCAGGTCGAAGGACTCGGGCTGTTGACGGAGCAGGGCGAGGGTGTCGGCATGGCGAACGTGCGGTGGCGGTGCGCCGATCTGTTCGACCATCCCGCGCCAGAGTTCGGGCTGCCAGGCCAGATCGTGGTCGATGGCGTCGCCGCGGCCATCGGTGTCTCGACCGGCCGACCAGTCCTTCAGGATGCGTGGACGCTGTACCGAGTACGCGGCGAAGAGCCGAGCCAGCCGCGCTGCCACGGCGTATCGGCGGCCTCGCCTCAGCTCGGCCTCGACGCCGTGGTTGAAGTGACCGAGGTGCTGGGCGACCGGCTTGCACCAGAGCTCATCGAGGGATTCGTCCAAGGCGGCAAGCAGCGGCCAAGCCATGGCCTCCGCAGCCCAGGGGTCCTCGTCGTCCAGGCCCAGCAGAGCAGCTGTCAGTGAGCGCGGCGACGTGAACCGGATCCCAGCGCATACCCCGTCTCCGCGCCCCGGCGCGGTGCCCAATCGGTGCGAAAGCCGCTGGGAGAGCCAGCGCTCGACACCCTTGGCGGGGACCACCACGAGCTCCTCGGCGAACGGGTCAGCCAAGCGCGTGGCGAGCAGCTCACCCAGCCCATCAGCCAGCACATCGGTGCGCTCAGCGCGGTGGATGTGCAAGGTCATTGGCTCAGCATGCCACGTGGTTCAGCTACATCGACGCTTCGGTCGTCGTCAACGTGGCAGGTCAACGGGCAAGCCGCCTGGGGTCCCCGTGTGTGCAGCAGCGCACCAGCCATGCCTCAGTGATGTGGGCAAACATGGCGTCGGCAGCGCCGACAGGTGCCGTCCACGCCGATGACGACGGCCCCCTGTACGGGAACCGGCGAGAATCAGCCTGAGACCTCGAACGTGTCGTGGAGCAGCCCTCGTACCCGGTCTACGTCCGGCAGCGACGAAGCGCCGCCCGAGTGTGCCGATGACGACTCTTCCGCGGCGTTCGCCGGGTCCAGGAGCCGGCGCAGGCCGGTGCGCAGCAGGGTGCCGTCCATTGAGACGACACCGCTGAGCGCGAGTATCGAGGTGCCCTGGTCAAGGGCGGCCATGAGGCGTGCGACGTCATCGGGAGGGAGGGTCTCTCCGGCCGGGCGGCTCGCTTCGGCCACGCGTGCGTAGGCGTTGAGGAGCACCTGAACCCGTTCGCGGAGCTCCTGGATGAGGGTGTCGTCGCGGGCGGCGGTCGCGATGAACTCCAGCGTCGCGAGGCCGAAGCCACGCACCATATGCGCCGCATCGTCGTTGCGGGTGGCCCCCGAATCCGGTGTGCAGGTCTCGCTTGTCTCCGGGGCTGCGAACGGATCCCAGTCCTCACCGCGCAGTATCTGCAGGTTGTAATCCATCACCGCAAGGAAGAGCTCCGCCTTGCCGTCGAAATTCGAGTAGACGGCGCCCTTGGAAAACCCTGCTTCGTTGGCGATCCCCTCCAGGCTCGCGCCGTGATACCCGTCGCGAGCGAACGTTGCAATGGCCGCCACGAGAAGCGCCTCGCGGGTCTCCTGCTTGCGCTCGGCGCGGCTTTGCCGGGCCCGGGGCGCGGACGTGGAGGGGCGTCGATCCATATCGGCATTCTAGTTGACGTACCGCTGGTATCAATATACCGTCAGTATTTGAATACCGACGGTATTTCATTTGGAAGTGAGGACCACCATGAGTGACGCAGTGCTGGAGGTCGAGGCGCTCTCCAGGCGGTTCGGCTCGGTTGTCGCGAACGACCACGTCGCGCTGCGGGTCAGGCCGGGGGAGGTGGTCGGCCTACTGGGGCACAACGGAGCCGGGAAAACCACCCTCGTTTCGCAGGTCGTGGGACTGCTGCGGCCCCATGGCGGCTCCATCCGGGTGGCCGGTGTCGACGTGATCGCAGACCCGGCGACGGCGCGTCGCTGTGTGGCACTCCAGGCGCAGGCCCAAGCCCCACTGGACGGCCTGACGCCCAGGGCAGCTATCGAGATCGCCGGCCGGCTGCGCGGTATGTCCCAGGCGGACGCGAGGTCCGCCGCTCGAGCCTTGGCCGACGAGCTGGACATCAGCGAGTGGTTCGAGCGGCGGGCTACTCCGGACGGCGGCGGACTATCCGGTGGCGTGCGCCGCCTCACGGCATTCGCCATGGCCGCGGTTGCGCCTGTGCCGCTGGTCATCCTCGATGAGCCGACCAACGATGTCGACGCGGCTCGCCGCCGGCGTCTGTGGGAGACGGTTCGCCGGCTCGGCGACGACGGCGCGGGGGTGCTGCTCGTCACCCACAACGTGGTGGAGGCCGAACGCGTGGTCGATGAGCTTGTGGTGCTCGACCGTGGCAAGGTCGTCGCCGCCGGCTCGCCGAGCCAGCTCCGCGGGACAAGCGACCGCGACCTGCGGCTTGAGCTCTCACTGCATCCGGATGGTGACGATCCTTCCGCGGCCCCAGCTGATGTGCCGATCCCGATCGCTCGCCGGGTGCGCGTCGGGCGACGGGTGCTGCTGACCCTCAGCGCGGCCGACGCCGAGGCCGCCGTCGCCTGGGCCACGACCTTGCGTTCGAACGAGCGCATCGAGGGCTACGCGCTGGCTCCCGTCACCCTCGAGGACGCCTACCTCGCAGCGACGGCCGACGCTGCCGCAGACAGCACCGCCACCAGGGAGGAAGCCGCCCATGTCTGAGCCGATCATCTCCACCCCGCCGGTGCGGACACATGCCGGAGTCCCAGAGCGCACCGGCATGGTGACGATCTACAAGTCCCTGCTGCGCTGGACGATGGCTCAAGCCGGCGCGATGCTGCCTTTGGTCATCGTCGTCCAGGCGCTGCTCGCTGCCGGCATCATCATCGGATTCGGGTTCCTCATCCCCGACATCGACACCCACTCCGCTCAATTTCTGTCCACGGGCGCGCCGACCGTACTGGTGATGATCATCGGACTGGTCATGGTGCCTCAAGGGGTGGCGCAAGCACGAACCAGCGGCACGTTCACCTACCTGCGTGCGTTACCGGTGCCGCGCCCACTTCTCCTGCTGGCCGATCTGACGGTGTGGCTGGCGGTCGCCCTGCCCGGTGTCGTCGTCGCGGTGGTGGTGGCGCAATTGCGGTATGGCTTCAGCTACACGTTCGACTGGCCTCTGCTGGTGGCCGCGTCCGTCTTGACTGCGGTGATGGCCACGGCGGTCGGTTATGCGATCGCGGTGCTCCTGCCCCCTTTGCTGGCCCAGCTCGCCACCCAGGTGCTGGTGTTCTTCGTGTTGCTGTTCTCACCGATCACCTTCCCGCTGAGTCAGCTGCCCGCGTGGTTCCAGTCTGTCCACGACGTGCTCCCGTTCCGGCCCGCTGGCGACATGCTCCGCGCAGGGCTGCTGTCGGACAGCTACACGGCGAGCTGGCAGGATCTTGCCGTGCTGCTGATCTGGTGCGTGATCGGGCTTGTGATCAGCGTTTGCGCGCTCGTGCGCCGTGCCTGATGCGCATCTGTTCCGCGGAGACGGTGTGTCGGGGTCGTGGCCGGTCTGGGTGATCTGCTCGGGCGCAGGATGGCCTCAGGCCGCCGGATGTCCGGCCTGAGGCGTGTGGTGGGCGTGGATGGCAGTGTCCGCGATCCGCTCGGTATCTACGCCGAGCGCGCCGGTCATCTTGCGGGGTCCTCAACGGTCGGTCTCACGGAAACGCTGCAGCCGCGAGTACGCCTCGAGCCCGTCGGGCACCCATGGCCACTCGTCGAGCCGCCGCTGTAACTCGTCCTCGGTCAGGAATGCGCTCCATGCGATCTCTTCCGCTTGGGGGCGCACCGGGACGTCGCACTGCACCTCGTAGACCGCCGACCACCAGCGTCGTCCGGCGCCGTCGTCGAAGAGGAACCGGAAGAGGGGGACGGGTTTCGGTAGCCCGGAGACGCCGAGTTCCTCTTCGGCCTCCCGAAGCGCAGCATCGTCGTAGGCCTCGCCTGCCCCCACGACCCCGCCGACGAACATGTCGTAGAGGGAGGGGAACACCAGCTTGGTGGCTGTGCGCCGATGGACGAATACGCGGCCCTGGGCGTCAGTGGCTTGGATGAACACACACCGGTGCCGCAGGCCTTGCGCGTGCGCGGCAGCTCGCCGCGCTTGTCCGACCACCGTGTCATTCTGGTCGACGATGTCGAGCATTTCGTCGGCGGAGCTCACGACAGCTCCACGGCGTCGCGGCCGGCCACCGGCCTGCTCGTGATCGGGTACAGCGAGATGGGAGCAAGGCGTGGCCCGGCCTTCATGCGTCCTCACCTCTCCGCTCATTCCCAACGAGTGACGTGTGTCCGATTAACATACATACACCAATGTATATGAGTCCCATCGCGGTACCGATGACCGAGCAGGGAGAAGAGCCATGAGTGCAGCGGCCGAGCGACGGACGCAAGCCGATCGGCGTGCCAGGACAAGAGCGGCCATCCTGGCGGCCGCTGCGCGAGGACTGTCCACTTACGGGTACGCGAACCTCGTCCTGGAGCAGGTGGCTAGGGACGCGGGCTACACCCGGGGCGCGCTGTACCACCTGTTCGCCAACAAGGAGGAGCTTGCCGTCGCCGTCGTCGAATGGGTGGGGGAGACGTGGGACGCGGAGGTGCGCCGGCCTGCCCTGGTCGAAGGCGATCCCCTGACTTCGCTGATGACTATGGCCAGGGGTCACGCGCTCTACTGCCGTCGTCACGACGTCGCCAGGATGATGCTCACCCTGCAGGTCGAGTTCGCCGGTCAGGACCATCCGGTCGGCCATGCGGTCAGTAGGAACATCGACGAGCTCGAGACCGGGTGCTCCAAGCTGATCGCTGCGGGACGCCGGAACGGCTCGATCCCCCAGGGCCCGCCGGTTCGACTCACCGCGCGTGCCTTCCTCGCCGCCCTCGAGGCGGTGGCGATCGAGGTGGCCGGCAGTGCTCCCCATGACATCGAGCTCATCGGAAGGGCCGTGCGCGGGATCCTCGGCGTCGCGCCTGCCGGGTTGTCGCCGGCTAAGGCGCGCTGACAGCACCGGGGAGACGGAAGCAGCTCGTGGGCGGTGCGTGGTGTAGGTCTCCGCTTGACTTACATACAGACATGTACGTAGGTTTATCCGCGAGGGCGGGTTCGGTCCACCCCGCGCGGGGCCGGCTGGCCCGGCGCCACGACACGGACGGAGAACTTCGATGATCAAATGGGCTGGTCGGCTCGTCGTGCTGTACGGAAGCGCTCACACGTTGGGCGCCCTGACCGCGTTGGGCGCAGCGAGCCACGCAGGCGCGTGGTTCAGCAGGGAGCTGTGGTCGGAGGACCTCTCCGACATGAGTCCCGCCATGAGCGCCTACTGGCTGAGCGTGAACAGCTTCGGCCCGCCACTCATCTTGATCGGCCTGACGGTGCTGTGGCTGAACCGCCGCGGCATCACGCCTCCGCAGTTCATCGGCTGGGCGATGGTCGCTTGGGTCGTGACCGGCTTCGCGCTCGCCGGTCCGGGAGTCGGGCAGGACCTGATCCTCCTGGTGGCGGCAGTCATCCTCGTGGTCGAGGCACGCCGCGCAAAGGCGCGCGACCGGCTCGCGCCCCCTGCCGACACCGCTGCCGGCAGCGTGCAACATCGGCGTCCAGCCGCCCGCTGACCGGACGATCGGTCGGAGCTGTGCGTCGAGGGGGCGAGACGGTGGCACATGTTGTCATATGTCGCTCTATCGCTTGTGACCACACAACCCATTCGTCGGGCGTCGTGGGGAATCCCGGACGACGACTGCCTGCCCGCGGGCCGAGATCGAATTCGGCAACGCGATGCCCAGCTCACCGCGTTGGTCGGCAACCGGCCGGCGGTGTCCACGTTGGTGCTCGGCTGTCTCCTCACGCAGCCGGGGCATGGGCTAGCGGCAGTTGGCGATGCGGATCTCGTTTTCGGTGACCATGTATGAGGCGGTGTTCGTCGGTGATGCGGCGGTCCAGTAGCCGTGGAATCCTGGTCCGCCATCAGGTGTAGTCGTTCCAGGCGTACTCGTCCCAGACGAGTTTCACTCGACCAGATCCCGTGCTTCGGCACCCGCGGACATATCGAAAGTCGACGTCGCAGACTCCGACCATGGGACAAGCTCGGCGAGTTCACCGCCGAGACCGGCATCCGGGTCGAGCTCGACCCCGGTGTCCACGATAGACATCGAAGGTACGTTCCTGCGCGACGCGGGAGCACCGCCGCGGCCAACATGTCGACGGACGACGGACTTCCGGCCTCGGCGTGCAGCGCCCTCAAACCTTTCGGGAACACCATCGAGATCCAGCGGCGCCGTACTCATGGTGCTCCTTTCGAATGCGTTCCGTACATCACCCGATTCTCCCCGGTTGACGCCAGCCTGCATGCGCTCGTGTCTGGGGTTGTTGGGAAAACATGCAAGCAGATTCTGGACCGGACAGATTGGTGATCTGCGTGCTCTGTGCCCCTGCAACACGGCGCGCTTGTCCTAACACCACGTTGTCTGTACGTGCCTTGAGGAGCCACATGAGAACTCGACTGACCACGAGACCACGGAGAGCGGCCGCATTCGGCACCGCCTTTGCGGTCGCTGCCGCGCTTACCGTCGTAGGGACGGCGCAGGCGGCCGTGGCCGACGACACACCGCACACCGAAGCGGCCGCCCAGGAGAACGTCGTTGCAGCTGAGACAGCTGAAGGGCTAGACGCGACAATCACTCCAGTTCCGGGCGGGAGCGAAGCCAGCGACCGTGCGGTCGAGACCCTGGCGGATGACCCGCAGATCAGTATGGAGGTCTCCGAGACCTCCGAATGGGCCATGAAACGCGAAGGCCTCACCGTGTTCTCATGGGGATTCACTCCAGGGGCAACCGTCACGATCACTGTCGATGAGAGCGTCCTCACCGGGGACACGGCAAACTCGAACGGCGAGCTGAACTTCAGCTTCACCGCCGGACTTGCGCCAGGCGAGTACACCATCACGCTGACCTCATCCGAAGAAGGCAGCGCCTCGCATCAGTTCACCGTCATCGCCGACGGTGAGTTCTACGACGACGAGTACACCGCCAACTTCGACCCCGCAATTCAAATGTCACGATGGGTCGTCAGTGAATCAGAACTCACCAGAGAGCCGATCAGCGTGACGGGATCGGGTTTCCCCAATTCGAGCAACCCCGTTGGCCCAACGACGGTGGATCTCGTGCTCGACGGAGAACTCGTCGAGACTGTCAGCACGGACATCGTCGGCGCAGTGGCAACGGAGATCTCCGGCCCATTGAGTCTTGGCACGCACGAGGTAGCACTGGTGAGCCCCGTCGGTGAGGCCACGAGGAGCATCGAGGTCGTTTCTGACGAGCAGGGTACACCGCCCGCAGCGGGTTCGTACATTGGAACTTCAGTGCAGACCCATGCAGACGGCGTTGAGCTCGATGAGCAGGAACAGCGACCGTTCAGCTTCGAGATCGACGACCATGGCCGGATCTCGGGCATTCAGGGTGAGTACTGGTGGTACTGCTCAGGCGGGTCAGGGTTCAAGGACCTCGCCGACGCTAGAATCCCCGCCACTCCCATGACCGCCGACCGGCCCTTCGAGGTCCAATGGCACGACTTCGTCATTTACGGCGCGGTGAACGCTGACGGAACCGCATCGGGCACGTTCTGGGATGGGATGGGTGAGTGTGGATCTTCGGTCCTAAACTGGAACACAGAGTTCGACGGTGACCGTCCCGACCCTGACCCGGTGTACGACCCGGAGGCCACGGTATCTCCTGAGTCGTTGACGGTGTCGGAACTCGCGAACACGGGGGTGGTCTTCGCCGGGACCCGGTTCGCTCCGGAGTCGGACGTGACCCTCACGGTCGCGGGCACCGAGGTAGTGGCGAGGGCCGCTGACGCCGATGGCGACGTCGAGTTCCCCTACACCAGCGATACGCTGGGTGCCGGTTCACACGAAGCGGTCCTCTCCTCGGTGGATGGCGAGGCGTCGGTGACCTTGACAGTGACCAAAGATGCTGACGCCAATCCGGGCACGATCCCCGGCATCGCTCCGGGCGAGGATGACCTGGACCCCGCACTGGAGGGGAAGGTCACCGCTCCGGCCGAGGCCGAACCGGGTGAGACGATCACCGTGACCGTCGAGGGTGTGGAACCCGGTACGAAGGTTGGGGTGTGGCTGTTCAGTGACGTCGCCTACCTGGGTACGCATGTGGTGGACGAAAACGGTCAGGTCAGGGTCACCATTCCCAAAAGCACCGACTACGGGAACGCGAAACTCGGCGTCTGGGCAGCAGGCGACCCCGATGTTCAGATCGGCTGGACCGCACTCACCATCATCGACGGCAACGACGGTGATGGTGACGATGATCCCGGCAGCGGCAGCGGAGCTGGCACGGACGTCGACGGTGACAGTGATCTGCCCGCGACCGGTTCCTCGATGTTCCTACTCATAACGGCCGGTGCGCTTCTGCTGGTGGCCGGTGTCGGCTTGGTGCTGCTGCGCGTCCGTAGTCGCGTGGCTGTGTGATCCTGACGGGTCTTACCTGACCCGCAAGCAGAGCGTGGGGGCTACCCGTCCGTGGCGGGTAACCCCCACGTGTTTCCGCGGCGCTGCTGACCGGATTTGCTGAGATGGTCCGGCGGGACCACCCAGACCCGCAGCTGCTCGAGGTCGGCTGCGGACCGGGTAATGTCGCGGCCTACCTGCGCCAGCTGGGGATGACCGTCGGTGGGGTCGACCTGTCGCCGGCCATGGTCGAGCTCGCGCGTCGCGAACATCCTGAGATCAGCTTCGACGTGGGCGAGATGAGCGCGCTTGACGTCGCGGACGCGAGCTTGGCCGGAGTGATCGCCTGGTACTCGGTGATCCACGTCCCCGCCACCCGGCGGCAGGGGGTGATCAGCGAGTTTCGCCGCTTGCTCCGGCCGGGCAGCTACGCACTGCTGGCCTTCCAGATCGGCGACGACACCCTGCACCTCGATGAGGCCTTCGGTCACAAGGTCTCGCTCGACTTCCACCGGCTGCAACCCGACGCCGTCATCGCTCTACTCGATAATGCGGGCTTCGATCTCACCGCCCGCCTCGTCCGGGCGCCCGCCTCGTCCGGGCGCCCGGCTCGACCGGTCCAGCCGCGAAGATCCCGCAGGGCTTCCTCATCGCTCGAAAGTCTGCTGGCCCCGTCTCGCCCGGGGATCCCGGCCGGAGCCATGTCGCCTACCTGTCAGCGAACGCTGAGCTGCGAAGACAGCGTCGCTATTGAGCCTGGGGTCTCGGCTGAGGTGGTTCAGGCCCCCGCGCGGGTGAACGTCACATGCGTGACTCCGCTGGGCGAGGAGGTTGCCTCGACCGTGTAGTTCTTCTCGAGGCCCTCCAGCTCGTCCCAGAGACGAACGCCCCGGCCGAGCAGGATCGGGACAACCGCTACGTGCATGTAGTCGACGAGCCCGGCAGCAAGGAAGTCGCGGAGCACGGTGGGACCACCGCCGATGCGCACGTCCTGGCCATCGGCCGCCTCGCGCGCGGTCTCGAGCGCCTCGGTGGGCGAGGCGTCGATGAAGTGGAATGTCGTGCCGCCCTCCATCTCGATCGACGGACGTGTGTGGTGGGTGAGGACGAAGACCGGCGTGTGGAACGGCGGGTTGGGACCCCACGCGCCCTTCCACTCCGGGTCTTCGTGCCATCCGGGGTGGCCGAACTTTCCGGCACCCATGATTTCGGCGCCAATTCCTGGATCGTGCTGCTTGACGAAGGCGTCGTCGACGCCACCGCTACCGCCGGCCTGCCACCACCGGGTGGTGAACATCCACTCGTGCAGTCTGTCGCCGGCGTGCCCGAAATGCGCGTCGGCGCTCTGGCCCTCACCGGTGCCGAAGCCGTCGAGAGAGATGGCGAAGTTGTGAACGCGGGCGAGGGACATGGCAGGTGCTCCTTCGGTGAAAGTGGGCCAACTCCCACACGTGGTGCGGAAGCGTAGATTGGTCGAAGGCTCGGAGCCGACTGTTACCGCAGGGAGTCGAGAACCTTGGCGATCCGCCGGCTGCCGGGTCTGTTCAGCCTTGGCGTCCGTGATCGTTTCCGCGCGCGCGTTTCGCGTCGACGACAAGCAGTCGGTTTTTTCACATCCAGCGCCACTCTAGTGTCCGGCGCTTTACGGGACACTAGTCCGCAGCCGTCCTCGTTCGTATCAGTGAAATTGCCGGTCACCAGCACTATGGCTAGGCAAGGCCGGTTGCCGCCACCCGGCGTAGACCGATCAGTGGATTGCTGCCTCATCCTGGGCCGCGTGACTTGGCCTTTGCGTTCAGATGAGGTGAAGTTGGGGGTATGGATCATCACACGCCGGATCAGAGTCTGTACAACGTCCCGTTCCGCACCGACGAGTTCGGCGGCATGCCGTATCGATACGTGGGGGCCAGCGGGCTGCGCGCATCGGCGATCGGCCTGGGCACCTGGAAGTTCGGCTATCCGGAGACGGGCGACGGGGCGCGAGTGGCCGAGGACGCGGCACTGCCGTTGCTGAGCCGAGCGGTGGAGCTGGGTGTCACGTTCTGGGACACGGCGAACCGGTACAACGCGGCGTCGGGCAACTCCGAGCGGGTCATCGGCCGCTGGCTGGCGGACAACCCGTCGCGGCGGCGTGATGTGGTCGTGGCGACGAAGACCTTCGGGGGCATGGACGGCATCACGCCCAATCATTCCGGCCTGTCTCGGCTGCAGATCATCCAATCGGTGAAGGCCTCGCTGGCCCGGTTGCGCACCGACTATCTCGACCTGCTCTGGTTCCATGGCTTCGACTCCCACGTGCCCGTGGCCGAGAGTCTGGAGGTTGTCGAGGACCTGGTGAGCCAAGGGTTGGTCAACTACCTGGCGGTGTCCAACGTGGAGCGTGGTCAGCTCGAGGAACTGCTGACGGTGGCAGGCACGATGTCCAGGAGGGTGCGTCCGGTCGCGGTCCAGAACCGATATGACCCGCTGAACGGCGAATACCGGCCCGGGGTGCTCGAGCTGTGTGTCGCCGAAGACCTTTCCTTCGTGCCGTACTCGCCGCTGGCGCAGGGACTGCTGACCGATCGCTACCTGGATCCTGACCGGGCTGGAGCAGGTGATCGCCTGGTGGACGAGGGGCTGCTGGCTGAGCTGGCGACCGAGGGCAACCTGAAGAAACTACGTCGCCTCGGCGACCTCGCGGCGGGATGGGACACGCAGGTGTCCACGCTGGTGCTCGGCTATCTCCTCACGCTGCCGGGCATGGGGCCGCAGATACCGGCGAGCTCGTCGATCGCGCAACTGGAGGCTAACGCCTCCGCGGGCAGACTTCACCTCGATGCCGGTCAGATCGGCGAGATCGCAGAGGTCTTTGCCGATCAAGGACGATAGGGTGCAGCGACGTACGGCTGGCGAATTGGGCCGTGCCAGCCGTAGGTCGCTTACCGCCCATCGTCGACGTCGCGTGTCGGCGCAGTGAGCGCATAGCGGATGAGTTCGGACCGTGACCTGAATCCGAGCTTGATGTACACGTTCCTCAGGTGGTAGTCGACCGTCCGAGGGCTGAGGAACAGTCGCGCGGCTATCTCACGGTTGCTGGCGCCTTGGCTTACCGCCTCGACGATACGGCGCTGCTGGGTGGTGAGGCCGGACCACGCCCCCGAATCGGTGTCGTCGATGTAGCCGGCCGCCTGCAGCTCGGCTCGTGTTCGATCGGCCCACGTCAAGGCTCCGGCCCGGTTGAACGTCTCGAGAGCGGCGGCCAGCACGGTGCGGGCGTCGGACCGTCGTCGGGCGCGACGCAGATACTCTCCGTACAACAGCTGTGTGCGTGCCCGCTCGATCACCTCGCCGGCCCACACGTGCAGGTCCAACGCGCGCCGGTACTGGGCGTCGGCCAACCGGCTCTCGCTCAGCAACGCGCGGACGCGGGCGGCCAAGGCCAACAGCAGCGGCGACTCCGACATGCCGGCCCAAGCCTCGAAACGCTCGAGATGACCGAGACCCAAGGCCGGCGTGCCAGCCCGCACCGAAGCCTCTACCAGATCCGGGACCACAGACAACCCGCTCGTCGATTGGCCGGCCGCCGATATGGCCGTCGTGAAGTGCCGCACGGCCAGTCCGGGCCGGCCCGCGGCAAGCTCGGTGTGGCCGAGCGCGCGATGCAGCGACACATCGGCCGATGAGATCTCCTGTGCGGCGTCCGTGGCCATGGTCGTCATGGGCCGAGTCTGGGCGCGGCCCAGCGGGCCGGACAAGCCTCGACGACTCCGGTGTCCGAGATTCTGGGAACTCTGGCCCATGGGACCAGGCTCGTCACCCGTAGGGTTGCAGTGTGAATGCCCGGCATGTCCTGGTGGTGGCGTACGACGGCACCGAACTGGTCGACGTCGCGTGCGTGACCACGTGTCTGGACATGGCGAACCGGCTCGGTGCCGATCCGCCGTATCTCGTCCGGCTCGTGAGCGTCGATGGCAAACCCGTGCGATGCGACTCCGGGCTCGAATTGCATGCGCAGGGCAGGCTGGAGGATTCCCTCGACGGCCTCGACACGGTCATCGTCTCCGGCGGACTAGGACACGAAGCGGCAGCTCAGAACCGGGAGATCGTCGGGCACATCCGCAAACTGGCCGGTCAGGCGCGCAGGACGGCGTCGGTCTGCACCGGCGCCACCGTGCTGGCTGCGACCGGCCTGCTCGACGGACGCTCGGCCACCACTCATTGGTGGTATGCCCGCCGCCTCGCGCAGCTGTTCCCCAACGTGAAGGTCGACGCCAGCCCGATCTACGTCCGTGACGGTGATATCGCCACGTCTGGGGGAGTGACGGCCTCGCTTGACCTGACTCTCGCATTCATCGAGGAGGACCACGGCTCCGAGCTGGCGCGGCGAGTCGCGCTGGGCGTGGTCGTATACCTGCAGCGGCCCGGGAACCAGGCGCAGATGAGCATCTTCAACACCGCTCCTCGAGCCGCACACGTCCTGGTCCGCAACGTCCTGGACTACGTCGTCGCCAATGTCGCCGCCGACCTCACGACCTCGTCGCTCGCGACGCACGCCGGTGTGAGTGTGCGGCACCTGACACGGCTGTTCCGCGAGCACCTCGGTGAGCCACCGGCCAAAGCCGTCCAGCGGATCCGCCTCGAAACGGTCGCCGGGTTGCTGACGTCCACGGAGCTTCCGATGTCACAGGTCGCCCGGCGGTCCGGCTTCTCCTCGGCCGAAACCATGCGCCAGGCCTTCGTGACCAGATACGGCATCACACCGTCACGCTTCAGGAGCACCCAGTCCGCGACGGGCGCGGCCAGGTGACCAGGTCGCCCGCGGCCCCAGGTTGAACCACGCTCAGCTGCGCGCCAGCCGGCGGGTGGCGAGCGCGAAGCCGGCGCCGGCGATGACCACCAGGGCCACCATGGCGGGAGCGTCCAGTCCGCTGCCGTCCCACGGGCTGCGGATGGCGACGATGAGCAGACCGGTCGGTGTCCAGGCCGCGATGTCGTTGAGCGTGTCGGGCAGGACGCTGGGCGGCGGGCCTCCACCGACCAAGAGGAACGTCCCGAAGAACAGCAGGAGGCCCAGCCCTTGGGCGGCGCGGGCGCTCGGCATCACCGATCCGAGCAGGACCCCGATGCCGGCGAAGGCGAGCATGCCGGCGGCGAACGCGGCGATGACACCACCGGCCGACTCGGGTGCCGCAAGATCGAAGGTGACCCAGGCTACGGCGGTCATCGCCGCGGCGCCGACGCTGGCCAGCATGACGAGTACTGCGGCCTGGGACACGACCAGCGCGCGGGCCGATAGGCCCGCCGCCCGGAAGCGGCGCACCACGCCGCTGTCGCGGTACGCGGCGAGGTGCGTAGGCGTGCCCATGAAGCCCATCACCGCGATGGCGGCGCCGAGATACGCGGTGAAGTAGAAGACGTCGCCGTTGAGGCCAGCGAAGACGTCGCCGCCGTGGTCCCTGAACGCCGCGACCAGCAGCACCATGAGCAGGACCGGGAACATCAGGCTCAGCACGAGGACGAGCGGCTCACGAGCCAGGAGCTTCACCTCCGTCCAGGTCAGGTATGCCGTCACGTCGCTTCTCCTTCGCTCGGTTGCCGCCCGGTCAGGGTCAGGAAGACGTCCTCCAGCGACGGGTAGTGGGTGCGGTAGTCAGTCGGCGTCACGCCCTGTCCGATCAGCGCTGCGGCGACGCGGGCCGCCGCCGTGCTGTGCCCGGTCACCGAGACCCGGCCGCCGTCGACGTCGACCGACGCCACCCCCGGAACTGTGAGCAGCGACCGCGGGTCGTGACCGTCAATAGCGCTGAACGTGATGGTGACAGGCCCTCCCTGGCGTGCGGTCAGAGCGTGCGGCGTGTCGCAGGCTACGACGCGTCCAGCGTCCATGACGGCGACCCGGTCGCACAGCGCTTCGGCCTCTTCCATGAAATGCGTCACCAGGACCACGGTGGCGCCACGGTCGCGCATCTGGCGGACCAGTTCCCAGGTCGCTCGCCGTGCGGTCGGATCCAGGCCGGTGGTCAGCTCGTCGAGCAGAACCAGCTCCGGATCTCCGAGCAAGGCCAGGGCGACGAACAGCCGCTGCCGCTCGCCGCCGGAGAGCACACCGAACGGGCGGTTGCGCAGCGGTTCCAGACCCCACGCCTGGATCGCGCCGTCGACATCCACCGGCTCGTCGCGCAACCGCGCAAACAACCGCACCGCCTCGATCACTCGTAGCCGCTCGGGCAGCGCCGATGACTGCAACTGGGACCCGATTCGCCGGCGCAGCCGATCTGTCTCCCGGCCGGGGTCGAGTCCGAGTACCTCGAGCCGGCCACCAGTCCGTGCCCTGAGGCCCTGCAGGATCTCGACGGTCGTCGTCTTTCCCGCTCCGTTCGAGCCCAAGATGCCGAAGACCTCCCCGTGCCGGACCTCGAACGAGACGTCGTCGATCGCAATGACGTCGCCGTAGGTCTTGCGGAGGTGCTCCACGCTGATGACGGTGTTCATGAACCTGGCCAGTCCTCGGGTCGGGTCGCCGATTGCCCCACGCCGCTTGACCCTAGGCCGGGCCACCCGTGGCCCGAATCAGTGAAATCGCTGGTATCGGCCCGCTACCGTGCGCGCTGGAAGATCGTGATCAGCACGCCCTCGCCCACCGTGATCGACTGCCTGAGCTTCCACGCCGACTTGTCCGAGGTTTCTGCGAACATGCGTCTCCCAGTACCGAGCAGGACCGGGAACGTCATGAGATGGATCTCATCGACCAGGTCGTGCTCGAGTAATCCCTGGACGAGCTGGATGCTGCCGGCGCACGGAGATGCCGCCCTCCACCTCGCCCTTGAATCGGGTCACCTCCTTGACGAGATCACCGGAGACCACGTGGGTGTTGTTCGCGTACGGCGGCGTGGACGCGGCTGTCCTGCTCCCAGAACAGGTCCTCGTTCTCCAGCGGCACCCCATCTACCTCGTCAGGCGTCCGCAGGCAGGACGGTGAAGGCCGGGGCGCCCCAGAGCGGAGCGACCGGTCGGAAATGCCGTTGATCGAATGTCAGCACGCGAGTGGTCTGAAATCGAGCAGCTATCACGACCAATGAGGCGTCCGCGATGCCGATATCGAGATCGTCGTAACGATCGATGACGCCGCTAGCCGAGGCGATATCGCCGGCATCGAAGTCCACCAGTTCATATGCCTCCGAGGCGACCTCGCTGAGGAACTCGCGTGCCGCCGCCGCTCCAAGCCTGCGCGCCAACATGTAATCGGCCTCGGCAAGCACGAAGGGAGAGAGCAAGAGCTCTTCGTCCGTGCCCGCAATCAGTTCGGCGACGGCGGTATGGTCGGGATGGCTCTCGTCCTTCGACGCGAGGATGCCACTTGTGTCAACGATGATCATGATCGCCGAAGCCCTGCGCCAACTCCGCGTCGATCTCTTCTGCCGTCAACGGCTCCTCGCTTCGGTAGCCACCAACCTTCGGGCGCGGGCGCCGCGGCTCGTCAACACTGGCCACCGGGGTGAGTGTGGCGATGACTCGGCCCCGTTCGGTGATCTCAAAGCTCTGCCCAGCTTTGACCTTGGCCAAGTATCGACTGGTGTGATGACTGAGCTCTCGAATGCCAACCGGAGACATACACCATATGTTACTACATTTGTTACCACATTGAGTGCCGTCTCTCTCGGTCGATCTTCGCTTGTCCCCCTTCTGACAGCTCAGTTGTCCGGACATGCCATGTACAGGTATTCGCTGATGCGGAGAAACCGGGGTGGACGGCTCACCGCGCCCGGAAGAAGCTTCTCCGCCTCGTCCTCACCGAGCAGCCGGGGATCCGAGAGCTCGATCTCCCGCTCATCGATCTGCAGCCGTGCCCGGCCCGACGCGAGCACATTGCGCGCCCAGTCGGACTCCGAGCCATAGACCAGGATGAACACGTAGCCACCGGACACCGCATGCGCGTCGAGTGGGGTGCGATAGGTCGTGCCTGAGACCCGGCCGGTGTGGACGAGTACCGGACGCGTTCCGCGCTTGAGCTCAAGCGGATTGAAGACCCGCTTGTTGATCTGTGTCCACCACCGGGGCATCGGCATCGGCATGACTCCTGTTGTCGGACGCCTCTACGGGCAGGCGCCGGCGCCGTCTCGATCGACGAGGCGATCAACCGCCCGGGACCGTTCCGCGGATCAGCCTATGCCCTCAACGGCGCGAAGGTGTATCGGCCGGGCCGGGTTCCGTGGTGACCAGTTCGACCACTGCGATCAGCGCGCCCGCCGCGATCGTGACGGCGACGACCACGCCGGCGCCCGGATAGTCCCAGAACACCAGCACCAGGGCCGCGGCGATCGCGATCACGGCCTGGACGCCCCGCCTGTTGGTGCGAAGCCACGTGATGTGCGGGATCGACTCCCAGCGCTCGGGGCCCAACCTGGCGCCCGCGCGGCGGACTGCCGCGCGAGCCGCCGTCGCCTGCCGGGACGGCCCGGCCAGGAAGGCGGCGGCCGCGACGATCAGTCCGAGGACGAGACCGGTTCGCAGGGTCGAGCGAAGGAACGTCACCCCACGGTCGAAGACGGCGGCAGCGGCCGCTTGGTCGACGTCCGCCGGCAGCGCGTCGAGATACGCCGGGCGAGCGAGCGCCAGGACGAGCCCGAGAGCGAACATCGCGAGCGCGCCGCCCAGCCCGGCTCGGATCAGCGCACGCCGCCGATCACGTGCGACGACGATACCGGCGGCGATCAGACCGAGCGCGAGCAGCGACAGCCACGAGCCCAGCCGGTCGGCGACGGCGAACCCGCGCTGCGCTCGGGTGACCTGTTCACCTTCGACCAGGACGAACTGGGCGTCGACCTCGGGTATGCGCGCGGCGAATCCGGCGCCGGCGGCCACGAGCCGCTGCTTGACCTCCGCGATGAGTGGTGCCAACTCCAGCGTCACGGTGTCCCCGGTCATGTCGACCACGCCCTGACCGGCGTTCCCAGTCATGAGCCCGACCACCCGGTCGTGCGCTCGCCGGTTCAGCTGGGTCCAGAGCTCGGCGAACCGCTCGCTGCCGACAAACGCCTGCACTCGCTCGCGCAGCCAGCTCTCGATCCCGTTGGCCAGCGGTACCGCGAGCCCTTCCAGGGCCGTGGTGTCCCGGGGGCCTATGTCGCGTTCGGCCAGCTCGTCCACCATCTCGGCGATGAGGTTCTCGACGTCGGCGGCGACGATGATCTCGGTGGTGAGCCGTTCGGTCGTACGACGGCGCGTCGTGATGCACGGGTCTGATCCTGAGACGTCTTCGCCATCGTGCGGGGGGATCTCGCGGTAGGCCTCACCCCGGACGGGTGAACCTGCGTGCGCGGGCATTCCACGCCTTGACGCCAAGGGAAGTTACCGACCGTCGCTGCTGGGCATCACTGTCGCATGACCATGGACACGGTGTTGACGGCGATCGGGGTCCTCGGCGCCGTGGTGGCGTCCCTCTCGGCGCGTATCCGCCGGCTGCCTGTGTCCGAGCCGTTGATGGGGCTGCTGATCGGGATTCTTCTGGGACGGCAGGTCAGCGGCCTCCTTCCGCTGCCTACACTGCTGGACGATCACGCGTTGATACATGAGGCGACGCGACTGCTTCTGGCGGTCTCTGTCATGTCGGTGGCGCTGCGGTACCCCATTGCGGAAGCCCGGAAACAGCGTCGCCCGGTGTTCATCCTCCTGCTTGTCGCCATGCCCGCGATGGCTTTCGTCACCGCGGGGCTGACGTGGGCGCTGCTAGGCGTCTCGGTCGCCGCAGCGGCGCTACTCGGCGCGGCCGTGTGCCCGACGGACCCGGTTCTCGCCTCTAGCGTGGTCACGGGTGAGCCCGCCGAGCACGACCTGCCGGCGCGAGACCGGCAAGTGCTCTCGCTCGAGTCCGGTGCCAACGACGGTCTGGCGCTGCCGTTCGTCCTGGTCGCGATCGCGTTGGCCGGGCCGCTGACGGGGACGGACGCGCTCCTCGAGTCCGTCTGGCAGGTCCTTGCCGCCATCGTCGTGGGTGTCTCCGCCGGATGGCTGGCAGCACACGCGCTGCGTATCGGCGAGGAGCACGGTGCGACCGATACCGAGCCGGCCTTGTTGTTCACTCTGCTCCTGGCGCTCGGCGTGCTGGGCGCAGCAGGCCTTCTCAAGGCTGACGGGATCCTCGCGGTATTCGCGGCGGGCCTGGCGTTCAACTACGCCAGTACCCGAGGTGATCGCGCCGGCGCGGTCTCCATCGACGAGGCGATCAATCGGTTCGCTGTGCTTCCAGTGTTCCTGCTGTTCGGTGCGATGCTGCCGTGGGAGGTTTGGGCCGACCTCGGCTGGCAGGGGCCTGCCCTAGCGGTAGCCGTGCTGGTGTTGCGCCGCGTGCCGTTGCTTCTCCTGATCCGCCGCACACTGAAGATGGAACGTCCCGACGCGCTCTACCTGGGCTGGTTCGGGCCTGTGGGCGTGTCGGCCCTGTTCTATCTCACGCTGGAGGCGGATCGTCTCGGCGTCGACCCTGTGGTGCTCGGGGCCGGAGCGCTGGTGGTTGCCGCCAGCACGGTGGCGCACGGTGTGACGAGCGCTCCCGGCCGCCTGCTCTACCGTCGTGCAGCTCACGAACCACGCTCATGATCATCTACGGTCGGCCGTGCTGCCGAGCCTGCCGAGAGTGACGACCGGACCTGAGCCGCGCCATACGCTCTCGATCCCGCCCCTGGCGCCCATTACTGGGATATCGCTCAAAAATAGTAACCCAAGCTATAGTTAACCTATGTCCGAAAGGAGCGAGGTACTGCGTCAGGTGATGCTTGAAACGAGCACCACCCAGTCTGAGCTGTCACGCGTCAGCGGGGTGCGCCAGCCGAGCATCAGCCAGTTCCTCTCCGAGAAGGTCGATCTCAGCGACGAGCAACTCGACCGGCTGTTGTCGTGTATGGGCTATCGTCTTGAAGTCATTCGGCGCCCGGTCGTCCCGGAGCTCACTCGTTCCGAGAGACGATCTTGGCGGCTGCATCGGCGACTGTCGACGCATCTGACCAGGTCCGGCCTGGAGCGGTGGCGTCCAACGATCGAGCGAAATCTTGAGCGGCTGCGGAGCACGGTGCGTGGCCAGCCGCACGTGCGCAACCTCGACCGCTGGGAATCACTGGTCGAGCGTCGCGACGTGCCGGGGATCCACCGCGTGCTCACGGGGCTGGATCGCGACTCCATCGAAATGCGTGAGGTGTCTCCGATGGGTGGCCTGCTTTCGCAGGACGAGCGCACCGAAGTGCTCGAAATGGTGGGCTGATGCGTCGGGATCAACTGGAGCACGCGATCCGGACGGCTTGTCAGATCATCGATCGCCGAGAGGTCATTGTGGTCGGATCTCAGGCCATTCTCGGCACCTTCCGCGAGGAGGAGCTCCCGGCCGAAGCCACTATGTCGGTCGAGGTGGACATCCTCCCGATCGCCGACAACAACGACGAGACCGCGCGACTCGCTGATCTCATCGAAGGAGTCGCGGGGGAGTTCTCACCGTACGAAGAGATGCACGGCTTCAGTATCGACGGCGTCGACATGGAGACCTCGGCGCTCCCTGAGGGCTGGCGGGATCGCTTGGTGAGGATAGAGAACGCCAACACGGCCGCACCCATAGGACATCCACAGTTCACGGGCTGGTGCCTCGACAAGGAGGACCTCTGTGTCGCGAAGCTTTGTGCCCTCCG
Source organism: Phytoactinopolyspora alkaliphila (assembly GCF_010550695.1). Lineage (GTDB taxonomy): Bacteria > Actinomycetota > Actinomycetes > Jiangellales > Jiangellaceae > Phytoactinopolyspora > Phytoactinopolyspora alkaliphila. Next base: position 117,751 of record NZ_JAAGOB010000009.1, on the reverse strand, counting down.
GGAGAAAGACCGCAACTTCGTTGCGGCGTTGCTGGATGCCGGCCTCGTCGATTCGGCAGTCATCGCGGTTCGACTCGCGGCGGTGCCCAAGTACCATCAATCGGCTGCCGAACGTGCCTCTGACTGGCTCGCGCCTTGGCTTAGCGAATGACCACCTCGTGCCCGTACCGCTCGAGTTGGTCACCGGGAGCCTGCGCGTTGGTCACCGGGAGCCTGCGCGTTGCTTCCATGATCATCAACGGCCCACCGGACTATGCCGCAGCCGACCGTTGATGATCATGAGAGATACCTAATCGCCGGCCTTGGTGACGCCGAACATCAGGACGCGGCGGTCGATGTCGTAGAAGACGTTGCTGGTGTTCTCCAAGACATCCTGTAGCGCGTCGGCATCCTCGGGGCTGATGGTGAGCACCTCTTCCCAGGCACCCTCGTCCAGCACCAGTTGGAGAGTCCAAATCCCGCTCTCGCCGCTCTCCCGCGCGGTCCAGCTGAACTGGTAGTGCGTGAGCTGCCGCACCCGCAGGCTGTCGTCAGTCATGCGGGGCTTGCTGTTCTGGCTCTTCGTCTCTTGTCGTGCCATGGTGGTCTCCCCACTCGGGCGCCCCCGTCGAGCGGCGCGGCTGATGAACGTACGGATGACGCGTACCCCGTCGATCCGCGTTCACGCAGGCTGCCGGTTACGTGGTGGAGATTCGAACCATTCGCGGCGCTCGGCTCAATGCTGCCGACGTGAGTGGCGACGTAGCTGAGCGATTCGGGCGCCACCGATGACCGCCGCCAGAATGGCTGTGCCGGCCGCGGCGATGAGCAAGGCCAACGCCAACGGCGCGGAGCCCTCCATCCAGAGGAAGGTGACTTCGACCTCGCGGGTGTTCTGCAGCATGAACACGATCAGAATGACGAACAATGCTGTCGCGACGCAGATCCCCACCCATGCGGCTCCCATTCTGGTCCGGGGAACTCGCTTGGACGTCGACGGTGTAGGCGTGTCGGCAGACTCGGACACGGGCGCGTTCTGATCTGCGGGCGCCTGCGGCGAGTCGCCGCCGCGGTCATTGTGGTCGGCGGGTTTGCCTGAATTGTTCAGTGTGGACATGGCCATCATCCGTCGCATGGACACCGGTGTGGCGAACACCCATCAGAACTGGGATGTTGTCGTTCCCGGGCTATCGCAATTCTACCCGCGGGATCCAGAACTATCCGCCGGATTCGCGTGATTGCCCGGCGTCAGGGCGTAGGGGGAGTGACCACCACCAGGATCGAGGCGGTCTGATCGGACTCGTTCACGTAGCGGTGGGGCTGGCGCGAGTCGAACGTGACCGCCTCATGTGCGCACACTCGCTCGACCTGGTCGCCGACCTCCAGCCGCACTTCACCGGCGAGGACGTACAGGCATTCGGTCGAGGGATGGCTCCAGGGCACGTCCGCGCTGGAATCGCCCGGAGCCAGGTCGGCGTGGAGTATCTCGAGGTCGCCGCGACCGGGGGTCACCCGTTCGTAGGTGACGATTCCGGCGGGGGCGACCATCCGGAATCTCTGCCCCGGCCGTGAGATGTGCACGGCTGGGGCGTCGGGTTCGTGAAACAAGGAGGCGAGCTCGGCGTCGAACACCTTCGCGAGCTTGCGCAGCGTGGTGACGCTGGGATCGGTGCGGCCGTTCTCGATCTGGCTGAGCAGAGCCGCCGACAGTCCTGCCTCGTCAGCCACCTGCCTCAGGGTGAGGCTGCGATGCTGGCGGAGCGCCCGCAGGCGGTCACCGATCAACGGCCACCTCACGTTTCGTTACGGTGAAAATGTTCACTCAGGCTGTACAAGTGGAGTAGTCACATGCTCTCATACGGCGTGGGGGCTCGCCACAGGCCGGCCGCAGTGGACACGATGAGCAGCTCGCCGGGTGCGAGCGGTTTCGGAATGGAGAACCATGGTGCGAAGCAGGACCGGACGCGTCGCAAACGTGACGACCGTGATGGCCGCGGTTGTCGCACTGGCTGCTTGCACGGCCGGCGGTGGCGGCGGTGGTGCTTCCGGGGGCGACGAGGGTGACGGCGGAGCCGGCGAGAACGGTGCCGCATCCGGGGGCACACTCACGGTGAGCACGTCGTTCGTCATCAACAGCCTCGACCCCGGCCAGGTCTACGAGGCGACGGGAGCCCTGGCGGTGCACGCGATGTACGAGACGCTGGTGACGTTCTCCGGCTCCGACGTCTCCACACCTGAGCCGTTGCTGGCGGAGTCGTGGGAGGCCAACGCGGACTCTACTGAGTTCACCTTCAACCTGCGCGACGACGCCGTGTTCGCCGACGGATCTCCGGTCGAGGCGGAGGACGTCGTCTTCAGCATCAACAGGCTCAACAATCTCAGTGGGAGCCCTTCGGTCACCGTGGAGGGCCTGAGCGCCAGCTCGCCGGAAGAGGGCGTCGTCGTCGTCAGCAGCGATGAGCCCAACCCCAGCGTTCCCACCATCCTGGCCATGCCGGCCGCCGGCGTGCTGAACGCCGAGATCGCCGCCGAGAACGGCGCGACCGACAGTGAGGACGCCGCGTCCGAGGATTCCGCCACGCCGTTCCTCGACCAGACCTCCGCCGGGTCGGGACCCTACGTCTTGGGCTCGTTCGATCCCGCATCCGAGGTAGTCCTCGAGGCCAACCCCGAGTACTGGGGCGAGGCGCCGGGATTCGACCGCATCGTCATCAAGAACGTCGACGCCCAGAACCAGAAGCTGGCCATCGAGCGCAGCCCGGGCGCGGAGATCGCGCTGGACCTTTCCGGCCGGCTGCTCGACGGTCTCGACTCCTCCCTGCAGACCTCCGGCGCTCAGGACACGTTCTACTTCGTGACCCTGCACCAGGACCCTGAGGTCAGCGAGGTCACATCCAACCCGGACTTCATCAAGGCACTTCGCGCGTCGATGGACTACGAGGGGATCGCGGCGCTGTTCGGCCAGGACGCCCTCCCGGCGGCTGGGATGGTGCCCCCGGCGTTCCCCGGCGCACTGCCGGACTCGGAGACCAAGTCTCAGGACCTCGACGCCGCACGTGACCACCTGGACGCCAGCGGCCTCGAGGATCCGAGCGTCTCGCTGATGTACCCCGCCATCACCTACCGCGGTGTCGACCTGGGCACCATCGCCACCAAGGTGCAGAACGACGCCGCCGAGGCCGGCATCACGATCGAGCTCGACCCGCAGCCCATCGCCGCCTTCCTCGACGCCCAGTCCGCCGGCCGGGTCGCCTTCCGGTTCAGCCCGCAGTCGCTGAACTACCCGGTGGCGTCCTCTCTGGTGAACAACTTCGCGCCGGGCCAGCCGAGCGCGATGCGCAGCGGCTGGTCCGCCGAGCTCGCGAGCCCGGAGATGATCGCGGCCGGAGAAGCGGTTCAGGAGGCGCTCGATCCGGAGGCGCAGGATACCGCGATGCAGGAGTGGCAGCGCCTGCTGGACGAGGAGAGTCCCTTCATCACCTTGGCCTACAACTCCGGCGTCGTTGTCGCCACCCCCGACCTCGCCGGCGTCGAGTATTCGCCCGCGGGGTGGCAGGTTGATCTGCGGTCGGTGAGGCGGTCTTGACAACCGGTGTCAGCCGGCCGGCGCCTCCGGGCGCCGGCCGGCGGCGCCACGCACCACTCACCCGCCTGCTGCTGCGGCGCGCGATGACCACCGTGATCCTGCTCTTCGGGGTCACGGTGCTCACGTTCAGTCTGATTCAGCTCGTGCCCGGCGACTCCATGACGGCGAGCCTGTCCGAGACGGCGCTCAACGACCCAGCGGTGGTCTCCGCGTATCGGGACAAGTGGGGTCTTGACGAGCCCGTCACCACTCAGTACGCGATCTATCTCGGCAACCTGCTTCAAGGTGACCTCGGGATCTCCCGCCAGACCAGCCGCCCCGTCCTCGGCGACCTCATGACCTACGTGCCGGCCACTCTGGAGATCGCTATCCCCGCGATGATCCTCTCGGTGCTCCTGGGTACCGGGATCGGCCTGTACGCCGCGCTGCGGCACGGCCGCGTCGGTGACCAGGTGGTGCGGGTGGGTTCCCTGCTGGGCCTGTCCACCCCGCCCTTCTGGCTGGCCCTGGTTACCCTCTATGTCTTCTTCTACGTGCTCGGCCTTGCGCCGTCCGGCGGCCGGCTGAGCTCGTGGATCACGCCGCCCCCGACACGCACCGGAATGCTCACTGTCGACGCCCTCCTCGCGGGGCAATGGATGACCTGGTGGGACGCCGTGCAGCACCTGCTGCTACCGGTGGCCGTGCTCACCTGCCTCACCGTCGCCACGCTGGTGCGGTTCGTGCGTTCGGCGATGCTGGAGGTTCTGGACCAGGACTACGTCCGCGCGGCACGGGCCAAGGGACTGCCCACGGCCACCGTGCTGCGCCGTCACGTGCTCCGCGCGGGCCTGGTCCCGGTCATCACCGTCTCCGGTCTGGCTTTCGCGTCACTGCTGTCCGGCACCGTCCTCGTGGAGCAGATCTTCTCCTGGCCCGGTGTGGGCCAGTACGCCTTCCGGGCCGCCAGCGGGCTGGACCTGCCGGCCGTGCTCGGAGTCAGCCTGTTCGTCGCCGTCGTCTACACCCTGGTGAATCTCATGGTGGATCTGCTCTATGGCGTCATCGACCCGAGAATCCGGCTGTCATGACCGGACCCCGTATCGACTTGACGCCGTCCGAGAGCGGTGACCCCGTGACCACTGGGACAGTCCCGCCGGCACCCGGAGGCGACCCCCGTACTCAGCGGCTGCTTGAACGCCGCCGATGGGCCGGCCGGTTGCGGGTGCGGTCGGTGTCCAGCACCTGGCGCCAGCCGTCGGTCGTCTTCGCGCTCATCCTGCTCGGTGTATGGATGCTCGCTGCTGCCCTGGCTCCCGTCGTCGCTCCATTCGATCCGGTCACGCAGTCTGCCAACCTCTACGCTTCGCCCTCCGCCGAGCACTGGTTCGGCACCGACGAGCTGGGGCGCGACGTCTTCAGCCGGGTGGTCCACGGGGCGCGGCTCTCGCTTCCGGTGGCGGTGATCATCGTCGGTGTCGCCCTGGCCATCGGCGCGGTGCTCGGTCTCCTCGCCGGGTATCTCGGACGCGCCGCCGACGAGGTCATCATGCGGGTCACCGACCTCGTCTTCGCCTTTCCGCAGATCATCCTGGCGATGGCCGTCGCGGCGGCGTTCGGGCCCAGCACCCGCAACGCCGTCCTCGCGCTCATCATCGTCTCCTGGCCTACCTATGCCCGGGTGATCCGCTCGTCGGTCCTGTCGGTGCGTGGGGCCGATTACCTGGCGGCATCGCGGCTCCTGGGTGTCGGGCCGGTGATGGCCCTGCGCCGGGACGTCGTTCCCAATGCCGTCGGGCCGGCCGTCGTGCTCGCCACCCTCGAGCTGGGCAACGCGGTGCTGATGCTCGCGGCGCTGTCCTTCCTCGGACTGGGGCCGCGCCCACCCGCCCCGGAGTGGGGAGCAATGATCGCCGCGGGCTCGCGTGACCTGTCCATGTGGTGGGTCAGCGTCTTTCCCGGCCTGGCCATCCTCACTGTGGTGCTGGCGTTCAACATCCTCGGCGACGCGCTGCGAGACCGCTTGGACCCGCGCTACGCGAAGGGACTCTCGTGACAGCCTTGCTCGATGTCCGCCACCTCGCTGTGTCCCTGCCGGGCGCGGGCGGGCAGGTGCTGCCCGTGATCCACGACGCCACCCTGCAGGTGAGCCGCGGCGAGATCGTGGGTATCGCGGGGGAGAGCGGCTCCGGGAAGAGCATGACCGCCCAGGCGCTGCTGGGTCTGCTTCCGGAACGGGCCCAGGTGTCCGGGTCCGCCGTGCTGGACGGCAACACCGAGCTGGTCGGGCGGAGTGGGCGCGCGTGGCGTACCGTTCGCGGAACGCGCATCGCGATGGTCTTCCAGGACGCCACCGCCGCGCTGCATCCGATGCTCACGGTCGGACGGCAGCTCACCGAGCACATGCGCGAGCACCTGGGCCTGGACCGCCGGGCGGCCGAGGCCCGTGCGCTGGATCTGCTGGACCGGGTGCGTATCCCCGGTGGCCGGGGCGCGCTGCGCTCGTATCCGCACCAGCTCTCCGGGGGAATGCGGCAGCGGGTGGCGATCGCCAGCGCCCTGGCCTGCGAGCCGGAACTGCTCATCGCCGACGAGCCGACCACGGCCCTGGACGTGACCGTGCAGGCCGGGATCCTCGAGCTCTTCGACGAACTGCGCCGGGAATCCGGCCTCTCAGTACTGTTCATCACCCACGACCTGGGGGTGCTCGCCGCGCTGACGGTTCGTGCCTACGTGTTCTACGCGGGGCGGGTGATGGAGTCCGGCCCCACCGGCGAGCTCTTGTTGCGGCCCCGCCACCCGTACACGGCTGCCCTGCTGCATGCCCGCCCGCACGCCGACGACAGCTGGACCCTGCCGGAGGACGGGGTCACACGCCCGGATGAGGCGGCGGAGCGGCGGACGCAACCCCTGGTGACCATTCCCGGCAGTGCCGTCTCTCCGGCCGCGGCCCCGCCCGGCTGCCCGTTTGCGCCGCGCTGCGCCTACGCGGAGGCCGCCTGCACCGGCGAGCTCCCCCCGGTGACGGAGGTCCGTCCCGGCCACGCGGTGGCCTGCCGGGTGCTGCCCGATCTGACGGAGGTTCCGGCATGAGTGCGCTGACGGTCGACGACGCCGCCGTGGAGTACAGCTCGCGCGGCCGGGGGACGGTGCGGGCGGTGGACGGGGTGTCCTTGGAGGTGGCCCGCGGCCAGATAGTCGGGCTGGTGGGGGAGTCCGGCTGTGGGAAGTCGTCGCTGGCGCGGGCGGTCGCCGGACTGGAGCCAGTCGCATCCGGGCAGGTTCTGATCGATGGCCGGCCGGTATCACCGCTGGGCTGGCGTCGTCGCACTGGACAAGACGTGCGTCTGCAGATGGTGTTCCAGAACCCCTACGCCTCGCTCAATCCGCGCCGCACCGTGGGGTCCCAGGTCGCCGACGGGCTGCCCGAGGGGCGCTCGTCGGCCGTTCGTCATGCTGAAGTGAGCCGGCTGCTGGACCTCGTGGGGATGCCCGCCGACGCCGCGGCCCGCTACCCACACCAGTTCTCCGGCGGTCAGCGCCAACGGATCGCGATCGCCCGCGCCCTCGCGCCCGAGCCGGAAGTACTCATCGCGGACGAGCCGGTGACAGCTCTGGACGCCTCCTCGCAGGCGCAGATCGTCAACTTGCTGGTCTCGCTGGTGGCCGAGCTCAGTGTGGGCGTGCTGTTCATCTCCCACGACCTGGCGCTGGTGCGCGAGATCGCGGACATCACCGCCGTGATGTATCTGGGGCGCATCGTGGAGATGGGGCCTACCCAGCAGGTCTGGGGTGCGCCTCGGCACCCGTACACGCGTGCGCTGATCGACGCGCTGCCCCGGATCACCGAGGCCCCTCGGCTGCCGGTTCCGTTGCGGGGCGAGGTGCCCGACGCCGCCCACGTCCCCACCGGCTGCCGGTTCCGGCCACGCTGCCCGGTCGCGATGGACGTATGCACCGAACAACCTCCGATCATCACGCTCGGCCCCGCCATGGCGGAGTGCTGGCTCGCCGAGTCCGCCCGCGACGACGACCGGCCGTCGGACAAGCACTAGCTCCGCTCGACCCCCCCCACGGCACAACGTAGGAACAGCACGAGAGGACGTGACGAGCATGATCGGCTCGCTGGCCGGACCCGGAAGAGGGGCGGTCCTGGTGGACTGCGCGCTCTGGGACGGGCACACCGCATCCGCGGTACAGGACCAGGCGCTGCGCATCGCGCCGGACGGCACGATCCGCGCGGTCGGCGGCGCCGAGGAGGTCCTTGCGCAGGCGCGGGACGACGGTGACGCCGTGGTGGAGCTCGGCGGCGCGACGGTGACACCCGGCCTGGTGAACATGCACGTACATCTCGGCCTGGCATTGCCCGGTCCGCTGGCGGAGGCCAGCCGGGCCGCCACCGACGCCGAACAGGTGTTGCTCATGGCGGGCAATGCGCGCGACGTTCTGCGTGCCGGCGTCACCACCGTGCGTCTGGTGGGGGAGAGCCGGTTCGCCGACATGGCGCTGCGCGGCGCGATCCGGCGTGGGCAGGTGGACGGCCCCACCATTTACACAGCCGGGCACGCGCTGTGCTGTACCGGCGGCCACGGGCACGGCGCCGACGCCGTGGAGGCGGACGGGGCCGACGGGTTCCGGCGGGCCACCCGGGAGCAGATCCGCGCCGGCGCGGACCTGATCAAGGTGTGCATCTCCGGCGGGATCGCCGGGGAATACGAGCAGATCAACACCCCGCAGCTCACCGACGACGAGATGTCCGCGGTGATTTCCACCGCCCACGACTGGGGACGCAAGGTCACCGCCCACGCCGGGCCGTCCGAGGTGATCGCCCGTGCGGTGGAGCTCGGCCTGGACTGCGTGGAGCACGGGTACGAGCTCGAAGCCGGGCTGTGCGCCACCATGGCCGAACGCGGCGTCGCGTACTGCCCCACCATCACGGTCAGCCGCTGCGAACAGTTCTTCCTGGATTCCGGTGTCCCGCGGTGGATGATCGACCGCGCCCTCTCCGCGGGGCCACGGCACTGGCAGAGCCTGCAGCACGCGATCGCTGCGGGCGTGCCGATCATCATGGGCACCGATATGCCGCCGCAGGTTCCCTACGACGAGACCACAGCCACGGTGCGGGAGATGGAGTTCATGGCCAAGGCGGGAATGTCCGCGCACGCCGTCATGGTCTCCGCCACCAGCGCGGCGGCCGCGTGGCTGGGCGCCGCCGGTTCACTCGGATCGCTCGCACCCGGCGCCCAGGCGGATCTGCTGGTTCTGGACGGCGACCCGACGCTGGACGTCTCCGCGCTGCGAGCACTTCACGGGGTGGTGCGGGCCGGACAGGTGGCCCGGGACGACCGCGGGCTGCTGCGTGTCGGAGGTGCGGCATGAACGAGGACAGGAAGATCACCGAGCTCTCCGACCTGCGCGTCGTCGTCGACCGCATCGAGGGCCGTTCGGTGTGCGGGATGGCCGTGGGGGACTCCTGCGAGATCACCCGCTCCAGCCAGCTCCGCATCCCCGAGGGACGGCATTTCTGCCTGTATGCGCTCGCGGCCGCGCTCCCGCTCCTTCCGGCCATGCAACGGCCGATGGACGACGGCGACTGGCTCGCCAACGAGGCCGAGATCGCCTGCCCGGACCCTGAGGAACGCTTGATCATGCGGGTCGAACGGACCGGTCTCTCCCGCATCCCCACCGAGGAGCTGACATGACCGCGCGCATCACCGTGGCGCTGCAGTCGGACAAGTCGCCCGCGGAGTATGCCGCCGCCGCTCAGCGAGTCGAGGAGCTCGGCTTCGACGGGCTGTCCATCTACGCCGATCTCGGCTTCCAACCGCCGCTCCCGGCTCTGCTGCATGCCGCGGCCGCCACGACGCGGCTCTCCCTCATGCCGGCCTGCCTCAATCCCTATCTCACCCACCCGGTCGAGATCGCCGGGCAGCACGCGGCGCTGGACGCCGCCAGCGGCGGTCGCGCGCGGCTCGGGATCGCCCGCGGCACGTGGCTCTCCCGGCTCGGGATCACGCAGTCGCGACCGATACCGGCGTTGCGGGAGACGATCCTGCTGACCCGCGCTCTGCTCGGCGGCGACCGCTCCGGCTTCCAGGGAACGGTGTTCCAGCTAGAACCGGGCGCCGGACTGGCCTACGCGCCGCTGCGGCAAGACGTCGACGTCATGCTCGGGACCTGGGGGCCGAAGGGCGCCCGGGTGGCGGCGGAGGTGGCACAGGAGGTCAAGATCGGCGGCACCGCCAACGCCGCCATGGTGCGGCTCATGCGGACCTGGCTCGACGACGCGGGCGGCACGCGGGTCGCCGTGGCCGCCGGCGCCGTCACGGTCGTCGATGAGGACGGCGACCGGGCTCGGGCGCTGGCCCGCCGCGAGGTGGCGATGTACGTGGACGTGGTGGCCGGCCTGGACCGGTCCACGCAGTTCGATCCCGACCTGATGTCCCGTGTTCACGAGCTGGTGACGCGTGGTGAGATCGACGAGGCCGGCCGGCTGCTGCCCCTGGATGTGCTGAAACTCTTCTGCCTGGCGGGCACCCCCGCCGAGGTCGCCGAGCACGCCGTCGAGCTGGCCGCGGCCGGAGCCGACCGGATCGAGTTCGGGACCCCGCACGGTCTCACCGGGCACGGCGGGATCGAGCTTCTCGGCACTCGGGTGCTGCCCGCCGTCCGGGAGGCCCTCGGCATCCACCATGACGCCGGCGCCGCGCAGGAGGTCGCATGACGAGCGGGCAGCCCGAACCCATCCGGGGCATCGCCGACGACTACCTGGCCGAGCTGGCCGAACTCGATCCCGGCGCCGCCGAGGCGATCGGACGCGGGAGTGCCGTGCGTGTCCCGTGGCTGGGACCCGATGCGTTCGCCCAGCGAGACCAGGCCGTCAGGGGCGCCCTGACGCGGGTGCGCCGATGGCAGGAGACGGAAGCGGCTGGGCGCGCCAGCCGCGCCGACCAGCTGCTCGGGCTCGCGCTGGAAGAACGGCTGACCAGCGACGCCGCCCTGGACGAGGTCGGGTTCGCCCGCCGCCTCCTCGCACCGCTGGCCAGCCCCATTCATCTGGTGCGCCAGGTCTTCGACGACCTGCCGCGCGAGACGCCGGAGGACTACCGCGTCGTCGCCGAGAACCTGCGTGAAGTGCCGCGGGCCTTGCGAGAGTATGCGGCGACGTTGTCCACGGCGGCCGGCCGCGGACACGTGGTCGCGCGCCGGCAGGTGGGACTCGTGGCCGATCAGATCGACGCCTGGGTGGCCGCGGACTTCTACGGCGGGCTCGTCGCCGGGTGTCCTGACGCGGCACTGACCGGGCAGATCGGCGAAGCGGCTCACCGGGCCACCGAGGCGTCGGTGGGTCTGGCCGAGTGGCTCCGGAGTGATCTCATGGGACGCGCCCCGGCGCGTGACGCCGTCGGACACGAGGTTTACCAGGTCACCGCCGGTGCGTTCCTCGGCGCCGAGGTGGACCTGGACGAGCTGTACGAGTGGGGGTGGCAGGAACTCACACGGCTCGCCACCGAGGCGCGGCAGGTGGCCGCGGCGATCTGCGGGGAGCCTGACGCGGCTGCGGCGGCCAGGCAGCTGGACGCCGATCCGGCGCGCCGCGTGCCCACTGGCGAACCGCTGCGAGTGTGGCTGCAGGACCGCCTCGACGCCGTCGCCGATGCCGTCGACGGCCGGTGGTTCGACATCCCGGCCGCCACCAGGCAGGTGGAAGCCCGGATGACCACTGCGGCATCGGGAGTGATGTACTACACGCCGCCCGATGCCGCGCTCACCCGACCCGGGCGCGTGTGGTGGACGGTCCCGGACGGCACCACGCATGTCGCCACCTGGCGTGAGGTGAGCACGGTGCACCACGAGGGGGTTCCCGGTCATCACCTTCAGCACGCGGTCACTTATGCGTTGACGGACCTGCATCCATGGCAACGCCTGCTCTGCCATGTGCACGGGTACGCCGAAGGATGGGCTCACTACGCCGAGCAGCTGGCGGGGGAGATCGGCCTGCTGGACGATCCGGGTGATCGCCTGGGGCAGATTCACGCCCAGCTGTGGCGTGCCTGCCGGATCGTGATCGATCTCGGGCTGCACCTGGAGCTGCCGATCCCCGCGGGCAACGGATTCGTCGAGAGCGAAACGTGGACCCCTGAGGCGGGCGCCGAAATGCTGCACCGCGTGGCGGGGGTCGATCCGCAGACGGCGCGCTTCGAGGTGGACCGCTATCTCGGCTGGCCCGGCCAGGCATTGGCGTTCAAGGTCGGTTCGCGGCTGTGGCATCAGGTGCGCGAAGAGGCCCAGCGCGCCCGGGGAAGCGCGTTCGACCTGCGCACCTTCCATGCCGAAGCACTCGCGTTGGGTCCGATGGGACTGGATCCCCTACGCGCCGGACTGGCCATGCTCACAGCGGAGAGGACGGCCGAGACATGACTGGGGATAGCAGAGAACAGGACATGCCCAGCGACGTCGCCAACGTCATCGTGTCGCTCTACGCCAGCCTCGGTGATCGCCCGGCCTTCGACGCCCACCTCGATCCCGGGGTCACGATCTGGGAGAGCGACGCACCCCGGTTGATGCGCGGCCTAACGGCGCTGGACGAGCTGCGCGACGCCCGTGCGGCCGGCCGCAGCGGCGGACCAGCCGTGCTCAGCGTCGTCCCCGAGGTGATGAGCGTGGACGTCTGGGACGACACCGCGCTGACGTGCAGCCTGCTGTGGGTCACTCTCGAAGGCGAGGAGGCTCCCACCGTGCATCGCATGACCGACGTGCTCCGCCGCACCGACCGGTGGCGCATCGTCCACCACCACGCAGAACTCGAACGGGCTTGAGGCGACGCCGCAGTGGAAGGTTCTTTCAACGGTGGAAGCTCTCTAGGGCCCTGGCCCACACGATCTTCCATCGCCGAAAGAACCGTCCACCGATGATCTGGTCAGCATGGGTCCTAGGCGGCGGTGCGCGCGAGCACGGCCGCGACGGCGGCCTCGATCTCCCGGAGTACGGCGTCGGGTTCTTCGCGAAGCCTGCGGGGAGAGACGGGCAGCACGGTCCAACCCAATGCGGCGTACCTGGCTCGTCGGCGTTCGGTCTGCTCGACGCGGTCGCCGTACCGATGCCATTCCGCCGAGTCGATTTCGACCACCACCCAGGCGTTCGGCCAGCACGCATCCGGACGCATCGACGGGTCACTGCCGACGTCCCCTGGGCTGTGGGCGTGATGCGGGAGCACCTGGTTCCAACGTGGCTCATCGAGGAAACGCGAACGGCGGACCAGGTCGCGGAGTTCACATTCAGGCGCGGAGCGGCAGCCGGCGGCGAGATCGTCCAGAGCACGCCGCACCAGCGTCGAGCCCTTCCATCGAGCGGCGCCGAGGGTGCAAATGAGGCGCTCAGGAGTCGTCAGCCCCCGCTGGGCGGCTTCACACAACACGGCGCGGACGTCCTGGAGCGACGTCATGCCGCGGCAGGTGTCGATGACGGCTCGCTCCGGAGGGGCAGTGGGGATTCCACCGACCATCCGAGCCTCTGGCAGGAGCGACACCCGCCGCATGCGTATGCTGGTTGCGGATACCCGCCGGACGGAGTCCGGGACCAGGATGATGCTCTCGGCGTGGTCCGGGATGTAGCGGATGCCGTAGGCGCGGCAGGCGGACGCTCCGCTGACCATGGCCTGCGGCCCAGCGCTCAACAGGGCCGCGCGGAGATGGTGCCTCGGCTGGATGGGGCCGTTGAACGTGTTCGCGTCAGGCGCTAGGCATATGACGGCGTGACCACCCGCTGGGGATCACTCGCAGCGCGCCGTCCGGACGCCGGCGGAGCCGACGGACCTTGGCGACGTCGGCGTTGTGTGTGAGGTGGACGGCGTCGACGGCACCTGGCTTGTCGATCCGGACGCGCTCGACAAATGGGGACGGCTTTGTTGGCCGCACCGCCTTGCTCTCGCCGTTCGACCGGCTCGTCTATGACCGCGACCGGGCGCTGGACCTGTTCGGTTTCGAGTACGTGCTGGAGATGTACAAGCCGGCGGCCAAGCGGCGCTGGAGCTACTTCGCGCTGCCGACCCTGCATGGTGACCGGCTGGTGGGGAAGCTTGACGCCAAGGCGGACCGCAAGGCCGGCATGCTGAACGTCTTCGCGGTCCACGAGGATGTGCCGTTCAGTTCGGAGATCGCCGACGCCGTCGAGGCGGAAATCGACGCCCTCGCCGACTGGCTCGGCCTCACGGCGGCCTACGCGTCCCGCTGAACACGCCCCCTACCCGGCGGAAACCGGCAGCCGCCGGCGATCCTGGGCACGGCGACGTGCGGTGTCAGCGCTTCTTCGTGGGCAGCGGAATCTCGGTCTTCGCCTTCGCGTTCGCCTTGGCTGCCTTGTCGGCGCGCTTCTCCTTGAGAGACTTCCCGGCCTTCTTGGACATGTGTTGTCGGGGCGACTTGTCGGCCATGAATGCTCCCTGGTTAGGAGCTTGGTCAGCTCCGGTGGCTCCACTGTACGCCTGTTCACGCGAGCCGTTGGCGGAAATTCGCGTGAGTGAAGACATTCGGCCACACAGCAGACATCGAGCTGCCACGTCGAGGTGGTCGAATGAGCGGACACTACTGGCCACCGCGCCGGGTGACTAGGGCAGACGCGGTGACCGACTGGCGCTTCGACGGCGCGAAGAACCCGAACTGGGGAGCGATCCTCGAAGCCGTGGCCGATGCCCCGGTGAACAGCGAGACGTCCTGTATTCCCATGCTCAGGAACGCCGCCCTGAGTCCGTCCGACTTCCTTACCGCCGGTTAGGTACGGCGGCGGTCGCGCTTACGGACGTACCACGATGTTGCCGACCTTGCGGCCGCTGTCGACCCGGCGGTGCGCCGCGGCAACGTCGTGGAGGCCGTAGACCTGATCCAGCACGACCGTGAACTCGCCGTCGGCCACCAGCCGGAGCAGGAACTCGAAGTCCTCGACTCGTTCGGGGGCGGCGCCCGCGATGACCTTGCCGCGCGCACGGACGAGCTCTCCCAGGCCGGCGACGGCCAGCACCAGCACGCCGTCATCGTTCAGGAGACGCCGGCCCGATGCGATGGAGAGGTTGCCGACGGTATCGAGAACCGCGTCGAACTGGTCTGTGACGGTGGCCACGTCGTGGGCTGTGTAGTCGATCACGCGCTCGGCACCCAGTGTCGTGACCAGAGCCGCGTTCGACGAGCTGGTCACGCCGGTCACGGTGGCACCGAGGTGTTTCGCCAGTTGGACGGCGCTGGTGCCGACCGCGCCCGACGCGCCGTTGACGAGCACGGACATGCCGGGCTTGACGACCGCCTTGTCCCGCAGAAAGTACAGTGCCGTAGTGCCACCGAAGAGCAGCCCGGCCGCGTCCTCGTGGCTCACCCCGGCCGGCACACGGGCGAGCTTCTTCGCGGGCACCACGACGTACTCGGCGTGAGCGCCGAGTTTGGTCCCCGTCATGCCGCAAACCTCGTCGCTGGGGGAGAAGCCGGACACGCCAGCTCCGACGGCCGCTACCTCCCCGGAGAAGGCGCTGCCCAGGATCGCACGCCGCGGCCGCAACACGCCGAAAGCCAACCGCGCGAACAACGCGAACCCGGAGGGAAATCGCGCTGCGCGGACGCGAGAGTCGGCCGAGGTGACCGCGGCTGCCCTGACACGCACCAGAACGTCGCCGGTCCCAGGCTTGGGCTGGGGGACATCGACGACGTTCACGGCGTCTGGCGCCCCGTACTTGTGGACAACCGCTGCCTGCATTCACGTTCCCCTTACGCCTGTAAGTCTGTGGGATTCACGATAACCTTACGAGCGTAAGTTCGCAAGGCCCGAGGTCCTGAAGAAGAGGTTTCGCCATGCCGCGCCGTCCAGCGCTCAGCCACGACCGCATCGTCGACGCCGCCGTGCGGGTCGCAGACCGCGGTGGGCTGACCCAGGTGAGCATGCGCAACGTCGGCAAGGAACTCGGCGTCGAAGCGATGTCGCTTTACCACCATCTGGATGGCAAGGGAGCATTGCTGGACGGCCTGGCGAACTGGGTCTTCACGCGCATCGAGCTGCCTGAGTCGCAGCAGCCATGGCGGCAAGCCATGACCGACCGGGCCGCGTCGGCTCGGAGCGTGCTGTCACGTCACCCATGGGCGCTGGGCCTCATCGAGTCGCGTCGCTCACCCGGCCCAGCGCTGCTCCGGCACCACGACAGCGTGCTCGGCTGCCTGCGTCACAACGGCTTCTCGGTCGCTCTGGCGTCACACGCCTTCTCCGCCATAGACGCCTACGTCTACGGGTTCGTGCTCACCGAACTCAACCTTCCGTTCAATGCGGGCGAAGGCGTCGACGAGTTCGTGGGCGAGATCGAGCACGCACTGTCCCCGGATGACTACCCGCATCTTGTCGAACAGATCACCCAGCACGTTCTCCACCGCGACTACTCCTACGCCGACGAATTCCAGATCGGCCTGGACCTGATCCTCGACAGCCTTGAGCTCCGGCTGGCCGGCAACGATTCGCCCTGACGCTCCCGGTGAATCCGGGCCAGTGCTGTGACCTACTCACAGCACCCTGGTGCTCCCGGTTCGGTGCGCTGAGCTCACGCTCACTCTGGGACACAAACTAGTGTCGAGCGGAACCGTTATGAGAATGGATCGCATTATCTGTTACGCTGAGCTCTGTTCTTGACGGCTGTTGAAGGGAGCAGAGCGCCACCGGCGCTCAAGATCTGTGATGACGATTCATTCCCACACGCTGCGCGAGGCGATGCAGCGCTCGCCTCGCCGAACCGCTACCAGGCTGTTCGCCGGTGTCGCACTGTCCGGGCTCGTTCTCGCCGGATGTGCGGGTGACGATCAGGACGACGCCGCCGATGAGACCTCCGAGTTGCCGGCGGAGATCGAGGAGACCGACGACGCGACCGAGCCGGAGACCTCCGAGGATGAGGCCACGGACGGTGAGGCCACCGAGGTCTCGGCCCGATCGCCACGGCTGGCTGTCACCTATGACGGCGGTATCCAGGTCCTCGACGCGACCACGCTGGACGTCATCGAGGACATCGCGCTCGACGGCTTCAACCGGCTAAACCCCGCGGGCGACGAGCGTCACCTGTTCGTGTCCACCACGGGCGGCTTCCAGGTGCTCGACATGGGTACGTGGGGCGAGCCGCACGGCGACCATTCCCACTTCTACACCGCCGCACCGGATCTCACGGATGTGATCGAGCCGGCGCAGACGCCCGGGCACGTCGTTGTCCACCACGGCCGGACCGCGCTTTTCGACGACGGCACGGGCGAGGTCTGGGTGTTCGACTCCGGTGATGCCGCCGACGCCGGCCGCGAGATGCGTGAGTACGTCACGCCGTCGGCACACCACGGCGTGGCCGTCGAACTCAGCGACGGCACCCTGGTCGTCTCCGAGGGCGACGAGGAAGCGCGCACGGGTATCCGGGTGCTGGACGCCGACGGCGAGGAGATCGCCGCGTCCGACGACTGCCCGGGTGTACACGGTGAGGCCGTGGCCGCTAACGAGACCGTCGTCGTTGGCTGTGAGGACGGCGTGCTCGTGTACGCGGACGGAGAGATCACCAAGGTCGACAGCCCGGACGACTACGGCCGGATCGGCAACCAGGCCGGCTCCGAGAACTCGCCGATAGTCCTGGGTGATTACAAGAGCGATCCCGACGCCGATCTGGAGCGGCCCACGCGGGTGGCGCTCGTGGACACCCGGACGGCCGAGCTCAGCCTGGTCGATCTGCCCGCAAGCTACACGTTCCGGTCCCTGGCCCGGGGCGACGACGGTGAAGGGCTGGTTCTCGGCACCGACGGGCAGATCCACGTCATCGATCCGGAGACTGCCGAGCTGGTCGACTCGATCCCGGTCATGGAGGAGTGGGAGGAGCCGACGGAGTGGCAGCAGCCACGTCCCACCATCACCATGCTCGACGGCACGGCGTACGTCACCGACCCGAGCACCAACACGGTGCACGCCGTGGACATCCCGACCGGTGAGGTCTGGAACAGCGTGGAGCTCGATGTCACGCCGAACGAGATGACTGGTGTCACCGGCGACGCCGTCGAGGGTGTTTCCTCCGAGCACAGCGGAGACGACGAGCACGACGACGAGCATGAGCACGACGAAGGGCATGAGCACGACGAAGACGACGAGCACGACGAGCACGAGCACGACGAAGACGACGAGCACGATCACTGAAGGACGATCGGGGGCGGCGGCATGACGTTCGCCGCCCCTGGTGGCAGGAGACCACATTGACGACCCGACACCGCCGCAACGGCATGCTCGGCGCCGGCATGGCACTGGCGGTTCTCACCGCGGGATGCGCCGCAGAGGCGAGTGCCGGCGATGACGGGCTGGAGGTGATGGCATCCTTCTCGCCGCTCGTTTTCGTGGCGCAACGGGTGGCGGGCGAGGATGCGCAGGTCACCAACCTGACGCCCGCCGGCTCAGACCCGCACAACCTGGAGCTGTCCCCGGCGAAGTTCGGCCAGCTGCAGGAGGCCGACCTGATCGTGTATCTCTCCGGGCTTCAGCCGGCCACCGACGATGCCGTGGCTTTGCTCGACGTTCCCGTGGTGGACACCGCCGACGCCGCTCACGCCGACACCCCGGGTGGGGCGGGTGCGGAGGAGCTCCCCGACGCCGGGTCGGATCCGCATTTCTGGCTGGATCCGATGCGTCTGGCCTGGGCCGGTCACCAAGTCGCCGACGCCCTCGCGGAGCTCGAGCCAGAACACGCCTCGCAGTACCGGGATCGTGCCTCGGCACTCGAGGAGGAGCTCGCCCAGCTCGACGACGAGTTCGCCGACGCCTTGAAGCCCTGCGCCGACGCCACGGTGGTCACGTCGCATGAGGCTTTCGGCTATCTGGCCGCACGCTACAACCTCAATCAGGTAGGCATCGCAGGCGTCGACCCTGAAGTAGAGCCCTCGCCGGCCCGGCTGCGCGAGGTGATGGCGGTGGTCGAGGAGACCGGCGTGCGAACGATCTTCTTCGAGGTCAACGCCACCCAGAAGATGGCGGAGCGGCTGGCTGATGAGCTGGGCGTGGGCACCGATGTGCTCGACCCCATGGAGCGGCCCAGCGACGACGACTACGTGAGGGTCATGCGCGCCAACCTGGAGGCACTGACCCGCGGATTGGTCTGCGACGGCTAGCGTCCGCATGGGAGAGGGAGGGAGTCACGAGACGGCCGGATCCACAGTGAGGGTTCCGGCGTCTGTGTCGATCGTGGCCGTGGTGCCGAGAGGCACCGACCAGGGGTCGGAGCCGTGTCCGAGGGGCAGTCCGCCGAGCACGGGAACGCCCAGCCGGCTCAGATGATCGTTCAGGACGTCGAGGACCGACCAGCCGCCGAGTGTCTCGTCGCCGAGCAGCTCCTCGAATCCGAGGATGTGGCCGACAGCGACTCCCCGTACACCGTCGAGCATGCCTGACTTCGCGAGCTGAGTCAGCTCCCGGTCGATCTCGCCGAGACCGGTGCCCATGTAATCCTCGATCAGCAGGATCGCCCCATCAAAGCTGGGGAGCTCGCATCCCACCGAGGTCCGCAACGTGCCGAGATTGCCGCCCATCAAGAATCCGGTAGCCAGCCCGGGCATGGTTGTGGCGGCGGAGACGTCGTCGGGGTTCTGCGGGATGACGACCTGTTCGGTGCCCATCAGAACGCGACGCGTTCCTTCGGCGCCGGCGTGTCCGTGGACGCCGACAAGTCCGCACCACTTCCACAGGGCCATATGCAGGATGGTGATGTCGCTGAATCCGACGAGTGGTTTGGGATCACGCCGGGCGGCGTCGAAGTCGAGGCGGTGCGAGATGCGGTACGCGCCCTTGCCGCCCCGGGTCGCGATGACGGCTCGCACGCCTGGGTCCCGGAACGCGTCGTTGAGGTCGGCGAGGCGCGCCTCATCGGTTCCCGCAAGGTAGCCGACCTGGTCCAGGACATGATCGCCGAGCTCTACCCGCAGGCCCCAGCTCGTCAGCAACTCGACGCTGTTCTGGACATGTTCACGGCTCGGTGGGCTGGCAGGTGAAACGAAGCGCACCCGGTCACCCGGTTTCAGTCGCGGCGGGATGAGGGCGGGGCCACGTCCGGGCATGTTCGTGGCGCCGGCGCGGTCCTTGTGAATTGTCACCCGCTGCAGTCTGTCATGGGCCACGCCGTTGACGGGATTTCGAATGAGGCGGACTCTGGACATGTGGTTCGTCCGCGGGGGGTCAGTGTGGAGTCACATGCGTACCGGTCGGTTCTTGCCGGCGTGGCCGTGGCGCTGGTGCTGATCACGGCCTCCTGTCAGGACGGTGGAGACACGTCGGAGCCGAGCCAAGGGCATGCCGGGCCGGCCACTCAGATGGAGCCTGATGTCACCAGCACAGGTGCGCCGTCCGCGACGCGGTCCGCCGCGCCGTCGGTGTCCACACGGCCGCCTCGCCCGGCCCTTCTTCTGCCCAACATGCGCAGTCTGCCTGCCGAGGACGTCCATGTGCGTCCGGCTGACGGCGGCCTGGAGCTGCGTTTCACCGCAGCGCTTGCGAATGCCGGCGACGGTCCGCTCGTCCTGATGCCCGACGAGGCGGGGGACTGTCCTGAAGGTCAGCGGCACGCGTCGCAGCTGGTGCACCGTGATGTGGACGGCGACGACTCCTTCGACCCGGACCGGGACACCGCGACGCGGCGGTTCCCTGCAGGATGCATGGTCTTCCATCCTGACCACGACCATTGGCATTTCGACGCGTCCGCGGGCTACGCCTTGACCCGTCCAGGTGAGAGCCGGCCGGTGAGCGCCACCGAGAAGGTGAGCTTCTGCATGAGAGACAACAGGCGCCTGGAAGGGGAGCGGTGGGCCGACGCATCGGAACACTACGGCGACTGTGAGCGCGACACGGTCCAAGGTGTCACGCCGGGATTCGCCGACATCTACGACGCGGACCTGCCGGGGCAAGCCCTGAAGTTACCGGACGATCTTGAGGATGGCGTGTACTGCCTGGAGCTCACCGCTGACCCTGAAGGGCTGATCCGGGAAACCGACGACGAGGACAACTCTTCCGTCGTGGCTGTTGAGCTGGCCGGTCAAGAGGCGAGCAGGCAGTCCGGCAACGACGAGTGCGGGTGACGAAGAAACTCCGGATTCGTGCGGTCCTTGTGGCGCTCGCGCTGTTGGCTGCCGGGGCCGGCGTGATCGCTGTATTCCGCCGTCCAGCACAGGACTGAGACGCCGGTAGTGAGATGCTCACCGCGATGATGCGACATGATCATCGGGTTCGGTCAGGCGAGAGCGGCTGGGGTTCATGCCTGCGACGGCCGGCTGCCGAGGCCGATGAGCGTGGTGGCGTCCAGGTGGTCGACGTTCTCAGCTCGAAGTGACTCGAGGTAGGCGACACAAACTCGCTCGACGTCCGCGTCGCTGAGCCACGACTGGAAATCCGTGGCCTGGTTGACGTCGTCGATGGGGTGTGACGGCCTGCGGGTCGGGTCGGTCCGGGTGACTTCGGCCACCGCCCGGATCAGGTGGTGGCCGGCTGCCTCCATCGAACCACGCCGCCAGATGGTCAAGCCCACGCGCCCGCCCGGCCGGGCGCGGCTGGCGAGCCAGTCGGTGCCTGTGGCCATGTCGGGAAAGAAGAAGATACCCAGGACGCACTGCACCACGTCATATCCGTCGGTGGGCCAGGACGTGGCGTCCGCGTGCGTGGCATGCAGTTGCGGCAGATCAGCGGCGAGGCTCGTGAGCTCGTCGATCATTGGTGCTGAGAGGTCGATCGCGTCGACCCGCCCATCCGGTCCCACACGGCTGGCCGAGGGAATGGCCGACGCGCCGACGCCGCAGCACGCGTCCAGGACGTGATCACCGGCGCTGGGACTGGTGGCCTCGACCGTAGCCGCCCCGATCGGCTCCCAGAGGAACTGGCCGAGGTCATCGAAGTCGCTAGCGGCCTCGTCGAAGGCGCGCACGGTCGTGGTGCTCTGAGTGTTCGACATGAGTTAACGATAATCATTCTCGCACTGCTGAGGCAAGGCGACCCGGTGCTTCGTGCGTCTATCGTGGGCTCATCCGTGCCGCCGTCCTCGCGGCGGTTGCGGGCAAGGCGTCGGCCCGGCGAAGGAGTCGTCAACTCGTGGTAGGCAACCAACTGAACATCGTCTTGATCCATTGTCATGACGTTGGAACGTTTTTGTCCTGTTATGGGATGCGCTCGGTCGCCAGCCCGCACATTCACCGGCTGGCCGAGGAGTCGGTGGTTTTCGACCGCGCCTTCTCGACGGCGCCGCTCTGCACGCCCGCCCGCTCGTCGTTGTTCACCGGCCTGTCTCCGCACGTCAACGGCCTGATGGGGCTGGCGCACGCGGGCTGGCGCTACCGGGCGGGGGTCCAGACACTCCCTGAGCTGCTGGAACGGGAGGGCTACCACACCACGCTTGTCGGCCTCCAGCACGAGCACCCGGATCCCACCGTCCTCGGTTTCGGCGAGGTACGCGGCATCGGGTTCCTCCCGCGTGCCCTGCCGGTCGCCGACGAGGCGGAGCGTTGGCTGCGTGACCGGCCGGAACGTCGTCGTCCGTATTTCTTGACCGTCGGCATGTGGGAAGCGCACCGGCCGTGGCGGCGCGAGGACTATCCGCCGGTCGATCCCGGCGGCATTGAGGTTCCAGACTTCTTGCCGGACAACGAGCACACCCGGGAAGATCTCTCCGGATTCTTCGGCGCGATCCGGCAGCTCGACGAAGCCGTCGGCAGAGTGGTCCACGCCGTCGACCGCTTCGGCGATCCGGAGAACACCTTCATCGTCTTCACCACCGATCACGGGTCCGCCTTCCCTCGCGCCAAGGGCACCCTCTACGACCCTGGCGTCCAGGTTCCCCTGATCGTCCGCCCGCCGAAGGGATGGAGCGGTTCGCCGGGACGCCGTTCCCGGCTGGTCAGTCACCTCGACCTGGTGCCCACGTTCATGGAGCTGGCCGGAGGGGAGCCGAGCGATCGCTGGGAGGGACGCAGTCTCGTCGACGATCTCCGCGGCGCCGACGGGGACGACGGCCGTGCCGTGTTCTTCCAGAAGACGTTCCACGACACCTACGACCCGATGCGCGCTGTCCGGACGAGCCGGTACAAGCTCATCCGCAACTTCACCGAAGGCCCCCGGCTGGTGCTCTCGAAAGACATCGAGGAGTCCCCGACCCGGCGGGGGATGGGTGACGCCCATCTGGCCCCCAGACCGCCCGTGGAGGTGTACGACCTGCAGGACGATCCGGCTGAGCAGCGCGACGTGGCCGCGCTGCCCGAGTTCGCAGATCTGGTGGCGGAGCTGAGCGGGCGTCTCGATCAATGGATGGCCCGCACGGGTGACCCGCTGTTGTCCGGCACGGTCCCGCCACCGCCCCGGCCGAGCCGCTTGCAGGACGCCTACAGCAATCTCGGTGACGTGCTCCGGCAGGACGCGTGAGCGTCGCCAGAGCCTCCCGCCTGGGCAAGGCCGTGCGGGAGCTCGTCAGCTGCGGCCGGCGGCGTAGGCCCGGGCCTGGCGCGTCATCAGGAGAATCAGAGCGACGAGAACGGCGAGCATGGACGTGATGCCGGCGGCGATGATGTACGGCGGGTACGACGACGGGATGGCGGCGACAAGTTCGCGCAGTACCTCCGAGTCAGGATCCAGCCTCTCCACGAGGAAGGCGGCGGCGACGCCGAGGGGCGCGGCGACGAGCAGCGTGGTCAAGCCGAACGTAAACGCCCATCCACGTGCTACCCGACTGCCGAGCGCCAGTGGCGCCGCGCTGAGCAGCAGCATGAATGCGAGGAAGCCGTACACCGCGATGACGGCCCAGCTGGCCACCGGCACGGCGTCGGCCAGCCATGCGAAGCTGTCGGCGAGGCGGCGCTCAGCCACCGTGACGGTGTCCGAACGCACCGACGACAGGATCGCCACATAGACCGCGAGGCAGCCGGCTGCCACGGCGAGCAAGACACCGGCGACGACCAGGCTGCGCGGTCGCCGCGGTTTGGCGGGCTTGGCCGGTGGGGCCGGTTCGGATGCCGGTGCCTCGGCTGCCGGCCGGCGGCGGGGACGCTGCGAGGGCTGTTCCGGTTCCAATGGCCGGGTAGGCGGCGGCTGGACGGGCGTGTGGTGGTGTGCGGCGGCGGTCGGCTGCGTCTCCGGCTGCGCTCGTACAGTCGCGGCGGTCGGCTGTGCCGGTGTCGTCTGCGCGGTGGGCTGGCCAGAAGGCGGCGAGGGAGGCGGAGGGGGGTGCGGATGCGGGGGTGGGGGCGGAACCGTCGCCAGTAGCCGGGTCGCCACGGCGTCGGGATTGGCAGTGACTGTCTCCGCGTCCAGGAGCGTCGTCGTCGCGGTCCGAGCCGCCCGGGCGAGTTCGTATGCCGAGGGCCATCGCTGATCCGGTTCGGTGGCGAGCATGCGCCGGACGAGAGCGGCGACATCAGCGGGCACGTCGGCATCCATCGGGGGTGGGGGTTCGTGCAGACGCTGAGTGGCGATGGCGAACGAGTTGTCCCCGTCGAACGGCGGTCTTCCGGTCAGGCACTCATAGGCGACGACGCCCAGGGCGTACATGTCCGACTGAGGCGTGGCCCGGTGGCCAAGGACCTGTTCCGGCGCCAGGTAGGACGGTGTGCCGATCACCTCGCCGGTGGCGGTCAACTGCGCGGAGGATCCGGAGCGGGCGATGCCGAAGTCGGTCAGAACGATGCGGCCGTCGGGCGTCACGAGGAGATTAGCCGGCTTGACGTCGCGGTGCACGATGCCCTTGTCGTGTGCGGCCTGCAGCGCCTCCGCGGTTTGTGCCACGAGCGCTGTGGTGAACGCCGAGTCCATCCGGCCCGCCTGCCGCAGTCTGTGTGACAACGGCTCGCCCTCGACGAGCTCCATCACCAGGAAGGCTGACGAGGAATCGCCCTGGTAGTCGTAGATGTCGACGACAGCTGGGTGTTTGATGGTGGCCATGGCACGCGCCTCGGCGAGGAAGCGCTGAGCGAACCCGGGCTGCGCCACAAATTGCGGTCGCATGACCTTCACCGCCACGGTCCGGTTCAGCACCTGGTCCGTGGCGCGCCAGACCTCGCCCATGCCGCCACTGCCGATCCGTAGCTCCAGGAGATACCGGTCAGCGAGCAGCACTCCGGGGCCGTACATGGTGATCTTCCTTCCTGGCCGGCGAGTGCTGGGTAGGCGTCGGCCACTGGTCAGCCACCCTACCGACCCCGGCTGTACGGGCACTCGGCAGACGCGACGTACTCACACGGACCACTCCGGAAACACCTGCCCGGTGAACGCGCGCAACTTCTCCGTATCGTCGCGAAACCGTTCTCCGAGCTCGGCACGGATCGAATCGGTGAGGGCGTCCGTGCGTCGTAAGGAGGTGTTCCACTCTTGGCTCGCCGTGGCAGTCCAGCGGCCGGGGTCGACGCCCAGGAACCGAAACAAAGACCTCAGGACGTTCTCGTGGTCGCTGAACAACTGTTCCTGGCTCACCACGGCGATGCGTGCGGGATCGAAGTGCTCCAGGTACGGCATGAGCCGTTCGAAGTAGCGTCCACGCGAGATGTACTGGCTGTCAGGGTCGAGAATGGCCGCATGCATCGGCCGGGTCTCGTCGCCGTCGGCCCGGTGATGCCAGTATTGAGACACGGCTCGTTCCACCGGGTCACGGACCAGGTAGACCACGGCAGTATCCGGGATGACAGCGGCCATCCGGGCCGCCGCCTCAGGGTGGTCAGGGGAGGTGTATCCGGGGGAGGATTCGCCGCGGATCGGGGTCGGCTGGAACTGGCGGGCGTACCATTCCACCCCGCGGTGCCAGGTGGACGCCGGGGAATCGCCGTTCACCGAGGCGGGTCCCCAGAAGAAGTTGAGCTCCTTGGGGTTCGACATGCCGATGTCGGGATGCTGGTCGAGATAGTGGTGAAGCGCGGTGGTGGCGCATTTCATCGCGCCGATGATCACCAGGTTCGGCAGCGTTCGGGTCATCGGTCCTCCTGGACGGCTGTCTGCGTACAGCCATACCCGCGACCTGAGAACGTGAACTGAGCTGGCGTGCCTCGTACCGGAAGTGCGACTCCATGATGGCCGCCAGGCCGCCACCATGCCTGACACGGTCTGCCACCCGCGCGCGACGCTGCGGTCGGGCTACTGCGAGCCATTCCTCGCGCGGCCTTTCCGTTCGGCTCAAGCCGGGCGGCTCCGCGGGCTACTCGAGCAGGCGCCGAACGTCGTCGACGTCCAGGCCGGTGCCGAAGAGATTGCCGTCGTCCATGACACTGGCGGACAGTTCGGCTTTGCGTGCCTTGAGCGCCATGACCTTCTCTTCGATGGTGTCGGCGGCGATGAGCCGATACACCATGACGTTGCGGGTCTGCCCGATGCGGTGGGTGCGGTCTACCGCCTGCGCCTCCGTGGCGGGGTTCCACCACGGGTCGAGCAGGAAGCAGTAGTCGGCCTCGGTCAGATTGAGCCCGAATCCGCCGGCCTTGAGGCTGATCAGGAAGACCGGCGCGGCGCCGTCCTTGAACCGGGCGATCACCTCGTCCCGGCGACGCGTCGAGCCATCGAGGTAGCAGTATTCGACCCCAGCAGCGCCTAACCGCTCCTTCACCATGCCGAGGAAACTGGTGAACTGGCTGAAGACGAGGGCTCGGTGTCCGCCGTCGACCACGTCCGCCAGCTGCTCGACGAGGACCTCGATCTTGGCGCTCGGCACCTGCCGGTGTTCGTCGTCCACCAGGCCGGCGTGCAGACTCAGCTGCCGGAGCAGCGTCAGCGAGCGCAGGATGGTGAAGCGATTCTTGTTGACGTCCTCGAGGAGGCCGAGCACCTTCTGCCGCTCGCGTTGCAGGTATTTCTGATAGATCGAGCGGTGCTTGGTCTGCAGGTGCACCTCGAGCACCTGCTCTTGCTTGGCGGGAAGGTCGGTGGCGACCTGCTCTTTGGTCCGCCGCTTGACCAGCGGCCTGATCCGGCGCCTCAACTGGGCGAGAAGCTCGGTGTTCTCCTGCTTCTCGATCGGGCGAGCATAGTACTCGTTGAACCGGGCCGGGTGGGGGAACAGGCCGGGTGCCGTGATCGACAGCTGGGACCACAGCTCCATCAGGTTGTTCTCGATCGGGGTGCCAGTGATGGCCACTTTGAACGGCGCCTGCACCTGCCGCGCGCTCAGGTAGGTCTTGGACTGGTGGTTCTTCACGTGCTGTGCCTCGTCGAGCACCATGCCCGACCAGGTGGCCCGCGTGTAGGCATCGGTGTCCAGCCGGAGCAGCGTATACGTGGTCACGACGACGTCCGCGCCCGCGACCACATCCTCGATCGACTGCCGCCTACGCCGCAGCGTGTCGGTGATGGCTACGACGGTGAGTCCTGGGGTGAACCGCGCGGCTTCGGCCACCCAGTTCGACACGACGCTGGTGGGAGCGACCACCAGGAACGGTGCCGCTGCAGGCTCCGTGCGGGATCCGCTCTCGGAAGGTTGAGTCGCGAGTCCGGCGGCGGCCTCTTTCACATGGCAGATCAACGCCAACGCCTGCAGGGTCTTGCCGAGGCCCATGTCGTCCGCCAGGATGCCGCCCAGTTGGTGCTCCCACAGGAACCTCAGCCAGCGGTAACCCTCCAGCTGGTACGGGCGCAGGGTGGCGTCCAAGCCGCGTGGTGGCTCGGTCTGGTCAGCCGAGTCCACCGACAGCAACCCCCCGACCTGCCGGCGCCATGCCTCGGCCTGATAGTCCACCACGCCTAGTGCGGCGAGCTCTTCCCACAGGCCGGCCTGGAACCGGCTGATCCTGGTCTCACCGTCGGGGCGCTCGCCCAGCGTGCGTGCCTCGTCGATGAGTTTGCGCAGGGTGCCAAGCGCCGGCTTCTCCAGGGAGAAGAAGGCGCCGTCTGGCAGGAGAAGATGCGCTTGGTTCCGGGCAAGCGCGGTGAAGACGTCCACGAACGGCACGTCCCGCCCCTCGACCGAGATCGTGACCCTGAGGTCGAACCAGTCCGTCTCCCCTGGGGTGGCCCGCGTCGAGACGCCCACCACCAGCGAGTCGCCGGCCTCCCGGTAGTCGGCCGGCTCCCCGCTGACTTCGACGACCACGTCGGCCGCATCACGCAACAAGGGCAGGACCTCGGTGCTGAAGCGCATTGTGTCCAAACCGTCGAGGCGCGCTTGCGGGAGCACTGACCTGCCAGACATCAGCCCGAGCTTCTCGAGACCGGCGTCGAGACCGGCGTCGAGCCCCGCCAGCACCGCCCGTTCGGCCTCCTGATCCCGGAATACCTGGTCCGTGGCCGGATCGGACAGGGATATCCGCTTCTCCGCGTCCACGACCGAATAGAGCCACTCCCAGGTCAGGTTCAGTGCGTGGGCGTCGCCGTAAGTGGCATGCGCGACGAGCGACGGTCCGGTGATAGCCGGGGGACTGAACGACGAGTCGGAGGACTGGATCGGAGCCAGCCGTTGCAGCCGTGGGGCGTACTCCTCCCGGAACCGGTTGGCGTCGGAAGCCGGCACCTGGAGAGGCGCTTGCTCCAGTGCCAGGCGCTGAAACTCTGGTGGTATCGGGCGGGCCATTCTGGCCAGCCCGAAGTGCCATGTGCCAGGACTG
The DNA here is from genome assembly GCF_010550695.1 of Phytoactinopolyspora alkaliphila. GTDB lineage: Bacteria > Actinomycetota > Actinomycetes > Jiangellales > Jiangellaceae > Phytoactinopolyspora > Phytoactinopolyspora alkaliphila. The sequence continues at coordinate 89,632 of NZ_JAAGOB010000009.1, read as the reverse complement.
GTTCCGGCCTCGAACTCGCTTCGGTCGACATAGACCACGCCGTGTGCGTCGCTTCCCATGAACCGGACCGGAATCGGGTCGGACGGCCCGTCGGCTGGCCGATCGATCTGAAGGATCGGAGTCACCCCTACGTGCCCGATGGAGCTGTCGGCGGTGACATCGAGAACCAGCTGCGCGATGCCGTCCCGGGGCACGTCGTCGGCGCCCCGCTTGCCATACAGCAACCGGACACCGGCTGCGGCGCCCTCCTCCAGCAGCGGCCATAACTGCCGCGACTCGAACCGGGCCACGTCGATGTGCTTCTCGTCGCGGGCGTAGTAGGAGGCGTACGTGGAGTAGCCCGAGGCGAGCCGCCCGGCCTTGTAGAGGCCGTAGAACTCGCGGAGCCAATCAACCTGCGCGGCGGGATGCTCCCCGTCCCGGCGCAACTGGTCCAGTGTGCCCCAGCTCAGCTGGCCCGCTACCCAGCCCTTGCGGCTCTTTCCTGGCCGCACCAACCGGGCCAGAACCTGTGGCGATGACTCGGAGGCTGCTCCCGTGCTTCGCCACGCGGGCGGGCGATCCATGATCATCGTGATCTCGATCGCGATGGGGATGTCAGCTCGGTTGCGCTTGCCCGTATCCGGTCCGCCCAAGACGGAGTCCAATGTGCGTTCCCACGCCGGAGCCACGTCCGACGCCGCTGGGACGGACATGTGGACGTGCTGTGCCGTCAGGACGAGCGCCACCACGTGCTTGCAGTTGAACCCTACCGGGCAGCTGCATCGGCCTTGCTCGAATGCCCGCGGCGAGGGTTCCGTCGACTCGAAATATGCCCTGGTCACGTAGCTGGTTGACGCGCTTCCGCGCACGTGGCCGAGAAGGGCGTTGCCGTCGTGGTCCCATTCGAAATCCGCTACCGCTCCTTGCTGGGCGTAGATCATCCCGCGCACGTACGACGCCGGGTCCACCACGTCGGCCAGACCCGTCGAGTCGTCGTTCATGAGCGAGTCGATGAGCATTCCAGAACGGTAGCCTCCGGCACCGACATCGTGCCGGGGCCGGCGCGGTTTCGGCTTCGAAGGCCTGGGTAAGCACCCGGTCATCGACCGGGCGTCTCTTCCACTGGCGCACGGCGCCCCCCGAGGAGAGCAGATGCCGAACCCGTCGTACTGGCTCGCCAGCACGTCCGATCTGTCGTTTCCCCCGGTCACTCAACCGCCTGACGTCGACGTCGCGGTACTCGGCGGCGGTATCGCCGGCATTACCACGGCGTACCTGCTCAAGCAGTCCGGGCACACCGTGGCGCTCATTGAGGCCGACCGGCTCGCCGGTGGTGTCACGGGGCACACCACAGCGAAACTGACCAGCCAGCACGCGCAGATCTACGGGCAACTCGAGAGCTCATTCGGTCTGGACGTGGCTCGGGCGTACGGAGAGAGCCAGGCGCTGGCGATCGACTGGATCGAGCGGGAGTCGGCCGCACTCGGCGTGCACGTCGACTTCGAAAGGCGGGACAGCTACGCCTATGCAGAAGCGCCGGAGACCGCCGATCGCCTACGCCACGAAGCCCGCGTCGCCGCGGACGCGGCACGGCCGAGCCGCTTCGTCAGCGAGACGGACCTGCCGTTCCCGGTGTCCGGCGCGGTGGTGTTCTCGGACCAGGCGCAGTTTCACCCACGCCGGTGGCTGCTGGCGCTCGCCGAGCGAGTGCATGGCGACGGGAGTTACGTGCTCACCGGCGTGCGGGCCACCGGGCTGAACGAAGGGGACCCGTGCGTCGTCGAGACGACGGCGGGGAGCATCCGGGCAGCGCACGTCGTCGTCGCCACCCACCATCCCATCTTCGACCGCGGTGGGTTCTTCGCCCGGCTCGAACCGCGCACCGACCTGGTGGTGGCGCTCGCCATCGGAGCCGACGACGGCCCGGGCGGCATGTACATCTCGGTGGAGGACCGGCACTCGATTCGAACGGTGCCGATGTCCGACGGCGCTCGGCTTCTGCTCGTCGGCGGGGAGGGGCATCGTGTCGGTGCGCACACCAGCGTCGCCGAGCGTTACCGCAGCCTCGAGCACTGGGCAGCCGAGCGGTTCGGCGCGCGTGACGTCGCCTATCGCTGGATGGCGCACGACCTGTCCACGGCGGACATGCTGCCATTCATCGGGCGGTACCACCCGGCGACGCGCCGCGTCTGGGTCGCCACCGGGTTCGGGCACTGGGGGATGAGCAACGGGACGCTGGCCGGACTGCTCCTACGTGATCTGATCACCGGCGAGGAGAATCCCCTGGCCGGCCTCTACGATCCGACACGTGCGACGGTCCTGCAGTCCGCGCGCCGTTTCCTGCAGACCAACGGATACGTCACGGCGCGCTTCCTCGGGGATCGGGTCGGTGCGCTCACCTCTGGCGGAACCGACGGCGTCGAGCCCGGGACCGGGCGGGTGGTGCGGTCCGGACGCCGAGCGATCGCGGCCTATCGGGACGCGGATGGCCGGCTCACCCAGGTTTCGGCCAGGTGTACCCACCTCGGGTGCCTGGTGACGTTCAACGACGGTGAGCACACCTGGGACTGCTCCTGTCACGGGTCCAGGTTCGCGCTCGACGGCTCGGTCCTGGAAGGGCCCGCGGTGCGGCCCCTCCGCCCGCTGCCATGATCATTGACCACTGCCCACCCTGTGAGGTGGCCAATCGTCAATGGCGACGGACGTGGGCACTACCCGTCCTCGGCGTTCTTGAGCACACCGGAGAGATGTTCGGCGGCGGCCAGGACGGCCGGAGCGTGGACGCGGCCCGGCTGGCGGGTCAGCCGTTCGATCGGGCCGGAGACGGAGACGGCCGCCACAACCCTGCCACTGGAGGACCGGACCGGTGCTGAGACGGAGGCGACCCCAGGCTCTCGTTCCCCGACACTCTGCGCCCAGCCCCGGCGGCGCACGGCGGCGAGCATCGTGGCGGTGAAGCGAGCGCCCTGCAATCCCCGGTGCATACGCTCGGGTTCTTCCCAGGCGAGAAGGATCTGGGCCGCGGAACCGGCGAGCATGGTGACCGTGGCGCCCACCGGGATGGTGTCTCGCAGGCCGGATGGGCGCTCAGCCCCGGCCACGCAGATTCGCTGATCGCCTTGCCTGCGGAAAAGCTGGGTGCTCTCGCCGGTGGCTTCGCGCAGCCGGGCCAGCACAGGGCCGGCCGCCGCGAGAAGACGATCCTCGCCGGCAGCGGTGGCGAGCTCGCCGAGCCGGGGACCGAGGACGAATCGGCCGTGCAGATCCCGGGATACGAGCCGGTGGTGCTCCAGCGCTACGGCGAGCCGGTGGGCCGTGGGACGGGCCAGGCCGGTAGCCGCGACGAGGTTGGCGAGCGTCGCCGGCCCGGCTTCGAGTGCCGATAACACCAGGGCGGCCTTGTCAAGGACGCCAACTCCGCTAGAGTTGTCCATGACTCGATATTGCCATCTCAGCATTCGAGATTTCAAGTCTCAATCTGCTAGTGCAACCAGAGTCACACCAATCAGGAGACCATGGACACCGAGGAGACGGCAATGGGCAAGACCCTGGCCGAGAAAGTCTGGGACGCACACGTCGTGCGCCGAGCCGAGGGTGAGCCGGACCTTCTCTACATCGACCTTCACCTCGTGCACGAGGTGACCAGCCCGCAGGCCTTCGAGGGGCTGCGGCTGGCCGGGCGGGAGGTTCGGCGCCCCGATCTGACGATCGCGACCGAAGACCACAACACGCCCACCGTCGACATCGACAAGCCGATCGCCGACATCACCAGCCGGACTCAGATCGAGACGCTGCGGCGCAATTGCCAGGAGTTCGGCGTGAGGCTCCACCCCTTGGGTGACGCCGAGCAGGGCATCGTGCACGTCGTCGGTCCGCAGCTCGGCCTCACCCAGCCGGGCCTGACGGTGGTCTGCGGCGACTCCCATACCTCGACCCACGGCGCCTTCGGCGCCCTCGCCTTCGGCATCGGCACGTCTGAGGTGGAGCACGTGCTCGCCACGCAGACGCTGCCACTGCGGCCGTTCAAGACGATGGCCATCAACGTCGAAGGCGCCCTGCGCCAGGGGACCACCGCGAAGGACATCATTCTCGCCGTGATCGCGAAGATCGGCACCGGTGGTGGCCAGGGGTACGTGCTGGAATACCGCGGCGAAGCGATCCGGTCGCTGTCGATGGAAGCGCGGATGACCATCTGCAACATGTCCATCGAGGCGGGCGCCCGCGCCGGAATGATCGCGCCGGACCAGACCACCTTCGACTACATTCAGGGCCGCCCTCATGCACCCCAGGACAAGGACTGGGATGCCGCTCTTGAGTACTGGAAGACTCTGCGCACCGACGACGATGCAGTTTTCGACGCCGAGGTCACCATCGACGCGACCGAGCTCGAGCCGTTCGTCACCTGGGGCACCAACCCCGGCCAGGGGCTGCCGCTGTCCAGTTCGGTTCCCGATCCGGAAAGCATGGCCGACGAGAGCGAGCGCGCCGCCGCGCTGCGGGCACTGGAATACATGGACCTGCAGCCGGGTACGCCGCTGCGCGAGATCGCCGTGGACACCGTCTTCATCGGTTCGTGCACCAACGGCCGGATCGAAGACCTGCGGGCCGCAGCCGCTGTGATCAAGGGGCGGCGCAAGGCCGAGAGCGTGCGGGTACTCGTCGTTCCCGGGTCGTTTCGCGTGCGAGCGCAGGCAGAGTCCGAAGGGCTCGACCAGGTATTCAAGGACTTCGGAGCGGAATGGCGCCATGCCGGCTGTTCCATGTGCCTGGGCATGAACCCGGACCAGCTGGCCCCAGGCGAGCGCAGCGCCTCGACGTCCAACCGGAACTTCGAGGGCAGGCAGGGCAAGGGCGGGCGCACTCACCTGGTCAGCCCGCTTGTCGCCGCGGCCACCAGTGTGCGCGGCACGCTGTCCTCGCCCGCCGACCTCGAGACTTCAGCCACCTGACCGTCCCCATGATCATTGACGATCCACCACGTCATAGGGGCGACGATCGTCGATGATCATGGGTGGAGCTTGACGAATAGAGGACCCATGGAAAAGTTCATCCGACACACCGGTGTGGGAGTTCCGCTGCGGCGCAGCAACGTCGACACCGACCAGATCATCCCCGCCGTGTACCTGAAGAGGGTGTCTCGCACCGGCTTCGAGGACGCCTTGTTCGCGGCATGGCGGGGCGACGAGTCGTTCATCCTCAATCAGCCCGCGTTCCGTCACGGTTCGGTCCTCGTGGCCGGGTCGGACTTCGGTACCGGTTCGTCCCGGGAGCACGCCGTTTGGGCGCTGAAGGACTACGGCTTCAAAGCCGTGCTGTCCTCTCGCTTCGCTGACATCTTCCGCGGCAACTCCGGGAAACAAGGGCTGCTCACCGGTGAGCTCGCGCAGAGCGACATCGAGCTGATCTGGAAGGTCCTGGAGAACGCGCCGGGAACCGAGGTCACAGTCGACCTCGAGCAGCGGCAGGTGCGCTGCGGGGACGTCGTCGCGCCCATGCAGGTGGACGACTACACCCGCTGGCGTCTGATGGAGGGGCTCGACGACATCGGCCTCACCTCGCGCCATGTCGACGCGATCGCCGATTTCGAGGCGAGCCGCCCGACCCACAAGCCACGTACGCTGGTGTAGATGCCGGGGTCCGTGAGCGGCTGTCAAGGCCGTTCGCGGACACGTCGCCGGGTGGCACTGGTCGCGCTGCCTGCCCATGGTGCGCGGCGCCATGGCGGGTACCGCACAGCGAATACGGGGGTCGGCGTTGTGCCGCTGCCGGTAAGCCGGGAGACTGGGCTCTGGCGCGACATACGCGGACGTGAGGAGTCTACGGTGGGAAAGAAGAAGCTGATCGACCGGATCGCCGAGCGATTCGACGGCAATCGTGAGGTAGCACAGCACGCGCTGGACTCGGTGGTCGAGTCCATCACGAAGTCCCTGGCGGCAGGCGAGCGAGTGGCTATCAAGGGCTTCGGGGTCTTCGACCAGACCAAAGAGAAGGGCAAGAAGTCCAAGCGGAAAGTCGTCCCGACGTTCGACCCCACCAACGAACTGAAGGACGTTGTCGCCGGGGTCAAGAAGGCGCGCAAGCGCGCGCTCCACTCGCTGTCCCTGGTCCCGGCTCAGGCCGCTCAGGTCGCGGAGACCGCCACGCGCGCGGCCTCGTCGGCGGCGCGGGCTGCCGCGGAAGCCGTGCGGGGAGAGACTGACGACGCGGCCGCCGCCACGCGTCCCGCGAGTGCAGCGGCACCTGCGAAGAAGACCACGTCCGCGAAGAGGACGACGCCGGCTCCCGCGAAGAAGCCCGCGGCGGTCCCGGCGAAGAGGTCCACAGCTGCGCCGGCGAAGAAGGCTGCTCCTGCCAAGAAGGCGACGGTTGCGCCGGCGAAGAAGGCTGCTCCTGCCAAGAAGGCGACGGTTGCGCCGGCGAAGAAGGCGACGGCTGCTCCGGCGAAGAAGGTGACGGTTGCGCCGGCGAAGAAGGCTGCTCCTGCCAAGAAGGCGACGGTTGCGCCGGCCAAGAAGGCGACCGCAGCGCCGGCGAAGAAGACGACGGTTGCGCCGGCGAAGAAGACGACGGTTGCGCCCGCGAAGAAGACGACGGTTGCGCCGGCCAAGAAGGCGACCGCAGCGCCGGCGAAGAAGTCCACGGCTGCGCCGGCGGAGTCCGCCAATCCGGCATCTGAGACGCCTGCACAAGACACGCCCTGATTCCGGCCGCAACGACGGAACGTTCGTTCTGCCGGATGTCGCTGTCCGCCGTGTCGACTTCGCTGCTCAGGGTTGACTTCTATGCCCTGAATCGCGTTTCGACTGCTGTTGGTCGCTGACAACGCGATCCTGAGCATAGAAGTCAACCCTCGGCATAGAAGTCAGCTGTGCGTGGAGACCCGCCCCAGGTTCAGAAGGCAGCGTCGAGCTGAACTACCACCGACTCGGTACGAGGTCCCAGGCCGAGCCGCATCGCGTCCCACAGGTCCACGGCGGTGTCGATGTCGCGACGGACGGAGGGGACGTCGGGCACGTCCAGTTCGACAGCGCCGTTCGCACGGTGTGCGGCTCGTGACCGCCCGCCGAAGCGCGGCTCGAACGGTGCGCCGGGCGCGGCCGCGTAGAGCGTCGTGCCGATGCCGGCGGCGTCAGCGAGGAACGACGTCCGGTACTGCGCCGCGGCGGCCAGTACCTGGCTGAGCTCGGCCGGCCGGAGCGCGGGAAGGTCCGCGGACAGCGTCGCGACGGCCACGTCGGGCGACGTGCCGCGGAGCACCTCCGCCCCGTGGCGCAATGCGGCATTGAGCCCCGATCCTGGTGCGTCTGTCACCACGTCGGCGCCCAGGAGGCTGGTCTCGGCGCTGGCTTCCGCGTCGTCGGTGACGACGAGAACCGACCGGACCAGCGGGCATGCGAGGGCGGCCGATACCGTGTCGGCGGCGAACGCCCGAGCCATGTGCGGGCGAAGCTCACCCACGGTGTCGGCGAGGCGCGTCTTCGCGAACTCCGGCCGTTTCACCGGGACGACGATGGACCAGCGCGGCACTCCAACCATCACGGCATTCTCCTCCGGAACATCCCGACCCGACGTAACGGTGTCATGCTCGACTCCGACATCATGTGGGGGCCACACTGTAGCGAGGCTGCCGCCGACGGCCGCCGATGAACGAGGAGGACTTCGTGCGGGGACCGAAACAACGGCTCGGCTTCGCGTATCGATGCGTGGCGAACATCGTCCGACCGATCCTCTTGCTGATCACTCGTCAGAAATGGGCGGGCGAGCACCGGTTGCCGCCCGTCGGCGGCGGGGTCGTCGTCGTCGCCAATCACATCTCGCATCTTGACCCCTTCACGCTCGCGCATTTCCTCTGGGACAACGGCCGAGCCACACGTTTCTTAGCCAAGGAAGGGCTGTTCCGTATTCCGGTGATAGGAAGAATCATCGCCAGCTGCGGGCAGATCCCGGTGTACCGGGAGAGCCGGGATGCAGCCAGGGCGTACCGGGACGCGGTCAAGGCTGTGCGGGAAGGCGAATGTGTCGTCATCTATCCGGAGGGAACCATCAGCCGTGATCCCCATCTGTGGCCGATGACCGGCAAGACTGGCGCTGCCAGGGTCGCGCTGGAGACGGGGTGCAAGGTCCTGCCCGTGGCACAGTGGGGGGTGCAAAGCATCCTTCCGCCCTACTCGAAGCGCCTGAGGCTGGTTCCACGCAAGCTCGTTGAGGTCCGGATGGGTGAGCCTGTCTCGCTGGACGATCTGCGGGGTCGCCCGGTAACGACGGAGATCATGCGCGAGGCCACCGACCGGATCATGGCGGCCATCACCGCTGAGCTCGAGATCGCCCGGGGGGAGACTGCACCTCAGCAACGTTTCAATCCGCGTTCGGCCGGAGTTCCCGCGCTCGGCGACCCGAGTATCGACGAGCCGGCGTCCGGCGATGCGGGGGCTGCGGAGCCGGAGGCCGGAATGCCGGTGCCCGGCGATCCGACGCCCGATGTCCGAGCCGAGGACGACGTCCGCGACGAGGACGCTGGATCGGCGGAGCCGCGGGACACGTCGTCGTCCGAATCCGGCGAGGAGGCTCGCTGATGGCCGTCCACGACGGTTCATTCCGTGCGGCCGTTTTCGGCGCCGGCTCGTGGGGAACGGCGTTCGCGCTGGTACTCGCCGATGCCGGGGCCGACGTCGTGCTGTGGGCACGACGTCAGGAACTGTGCGACGCGATCAACCAGGAGCACGTCAACGCCGATTACCTGCCCGGCATAGTCCTTCCTGACCAGGTGCGCGCCACGCACGATGCGGAAGAGGCCGCGGCCGGCGCGGATCTCGTGGTGCTGGCCGTGCCGTCGCAGTGTCTGCGGGCGAACCTCGCCGGCTGGTCGGCGTTCCTTCCCCCGGCCGCGATCCTGGTCAGCTTGATGAAGGGAATCGAGCTCGGCACAGCCAAGCGGATGAGCGAGGTGATCGGCGAGGTCACCGGTTCGGGGCCGGAGCGGATCAGCGTGGTGTCCGGTCCCAATCTGGCTCGCGAGATCGCGGGCCGGCAACCGGCAGCCAGCGTGGTCGCCGCGCACACCGAAGAGCTGGCGCAGCGTGTTCAGGCGATGTGCCACACACCGCACTTCCGCCCGTACACGAACACCGACGTGCTCGGAACCGAAATGGGCGGTGCGGTGAAGAACGTCATCGCCCTGGCTGTCGGCATCGCGGTGGGGCTCGGCTTCGGTGACAACGCGCGGGCGAGTGTGATCACCCGGGGGCTGGCCGAGACGGCGAGGCTCGGCCAGGCACTTGGCGCGGACCCGTACACGTTCTCCGGGCTGGCCGGCCTCGGTGACCTCGTGGCTACCTGCTCGTCGCCGTTGTCCCGCAACCGGACGTTCGGCGAACGGCTAGGAGAGGGGATGAGCGTCGGCGAGGCGGCCGCGATCTCCAGGCAGGTGGCCGAAGGCGTCAAATCCTGCGAGTCGATCCTCGACCTGGCCGGGCGAGCCGGGGTCGACATGCCGATCGTGGAGCACGTGGCCCGGATGGTGCGCGGCGACTTCACGCCCCAGGACATGCTTCGCTCGCTGCTCTCGCGCTCAGCCAAACCTGAACGGCACGGGCACTGAGCGTGCGGGCGGCTCTGCGATAGGGTCGGTCGTCGTGAACGAAACGCCACCACGCCGGGTACGGGTCGCCGTCGTTTTCGGAGGACGCAGCTCCGAGCACACGATCTCGTGCGTCACCGCCGGCGGGGTGCTTTCGGCGATGGATCCCGAGCGGTACGACGTTATTCCGGTCGGCATCACGCGGCAAGGCCGCTGGGTGCTCTCCGACAGCAAGCCCGACCAGCTGGCCATTGCCGACGGCAAGCTACCCGAGGTAGCCGACGACGGCGGCACTGTCATCCTGCCGCTGGGTGACAAGGAAGCCGGCCGACCCGGCTCGGAGCTGGTCATCCAATCACCGGGAGACGTCCCGCGAGAACTGGGCGCCGTCGACGTCGTCTTTCCTCTGTTGCACGGCCCCTATGGCGAAGACGGCACTATCCAGGGTCTGCTGGAGCTGGCCGGAGTGCGGTACGTGGGTTCCGGCGTGCTGGCCTCCGCGGTCGGTATGGACAAGCATGTGATGAAGGTCCTGCTGGCCGGGGCAGGTCTCCCCGTGGCGAAGCATGTCCTCGTGGAGCCGGGGCCGTGGGAGCCACAGCGCGAGCGGGTGTCTCGCCTGGTGGCGGAGCTGGGCTGGCCGGTGTTCGCGAAACCGGCCCGAGCGGGGTCAAGCATGGGCGTGGCCAAGGTGGAAGGCCCGGGAGATCTGGAAGCAGCCGTGCTGGCCGCCCGTGAACATGATCCGAAGGTGATCGTCGAAGAGGCCGTCATCGGCCGGGAGATCGAGTGCGGTGTCCTCGACGGTGTCGATGGCGGCGAGCCGGAGGCCAGCGTACTCGGGGAAATCCAATTCGATTCGAGCCACGCGTTCTACGACTTCCAGGCGAAGTACCTGCCCGAGGGTGATGTGCGGCTCGCCATCCCGGCGGATGTCCCGGACGGCACGGCGGACGAGATGCGCCGGATGGCCGTCGCCGCGTTCCGGGCGCTGGCTTGCGAGAGCCTGGCCCGTGTCGACTTCTTTCTCCGCGCGGACGGCGGCGTCGTCGTCAACGAGGTGAACACCATGCCGGGGTTCACGTCCACGTCGATGTTCCCGATGCTGTGGGCGGAAACCGGCCTGGACTATCCCGCTCTGGTGGACCGCATGATCACCACGGCCCTGAACCGGCCGCTGGGACTGCGCTGATCCGTGAAGGTGGCCTGCGCCGCCCCGTGGATCAGATGACGAAGGTGGCCTGCGCTGCGGGGTTGCGCATCTGATCTCTTCCTCGACGAGTAAGTGACCAGGCGGTCAACGAAGGGCGCGCTCTGGAATGTTGGCCGCGATGGCCGGGGTGATGTCATGCAGGATGAACCCCTCGGGGGCGTAGTCGTCGGGGATCGCGATTTCGACGAGCACCTGCCGGTCCGTGGCGGTGAAGAAGGTACCACCACGGCCCGGCTCGGCGAACCAGCCGATGCCGTCGATGTCCAGGAGCTGTGCGTCTAGCTGATAGCCGGCGGGCATCCCGACACCGCACCGGAGCACGATCGGGGGTTGCCCCCACGCGGCGGCGGGCGAGGCGTCAGGCTCGATATCACGGCGCACGGCGTCGCCGACGACGTCGGGCAGGTCATTCAGCACGGCGGCGCAGGTGTCGGCTGCGGCGGGATCATGATCGTAGGGTTCGACCGTGACGGCCCCGAAGCCGCAGGAGGCGAGGGAGAACGCGACGGCGGCGATCAGAGATGAACGACGGGGCACGTCAATGTTCGGGTGATGCCGTCGACGCCCTGGACCCGTGCGACCACGAGCTTGCCAAGGTCGTCGACGTTGTCGGCTTCCGCACGCACGATGACATCGTAGGGTCCGGTCACGTCCTCCGCGAGCGTGACCCCCTCGATCTCCGAGATCTGGCGGGCAACGTCGGCCGCCTTGCCGACCTCGGTCTGGATCAGGATGTACGCCTGTACCACCACGAGTTGGCCTCCAGCACTTGTCGAGTACGCGCCGGCCATCGGCCGACGCGGTTCCATCCGGGATGATGGGCTGTGCGCCAACCTACCTTCTGTCGCGACCAAAGAGGAGCGAACGTGCCCGACAGTGTTGCCGATATGGGGGAATTCGCCTTGATCGACGCGGTCACCGCTCGATTTCCGCAGGGACGCCCGGTACTGCTCGGCCCGGGCGACGACGCCGCCGTGCTGGCAGTCCCGGACGGACGCGTCGTGGTCACCACTGACATGCTCGTTGAAGGACGGCATTTCCGGCGGGACTGGTCCGGCCCGCGCGATGTGGGCCGCAAGGCCGCTGCACAGAATCTGTCCGACGTCGCGGCGATGGGTGCCCGTCCCACGGCCATCACGGTCTCATTGGCGGCGCCGGCCGACCTGGACACGGGCTGGGCACTCGAATTCGCCGACGGCCTGCGGGAAGAATGCGACCGGGTCGGAGCGTCGGTGATCGGCGGTGACATGGTCGGAGCCGAGATGGTGGTCGTCTCGGTCACCGCTCTGGGTGACCTCGAAGGGCGCCAGGCCGTGCTGCGCGCCGGCGCCCGGAACGGTGACGTGGTGGCGGTCTGTGGCCGGCTGGGCTGGGCCGAGGCGGGCCTGAAAGTACTCAGCAGGGGTTTCCGTTCACCACGAGCGCTCGTCGAGGCGCACCGCTGTCCGGACGTGCCCTACGACGCTGGCCCGGAGGCCGCCGACATGGGTGCCACCGCCATGTGCGACGTCAGCGACGGGCTGCTCGCCGACGTGGGGCACATCGCCGAGCGCAGCGGGGTTCGCGTCGATATCCGCTTGTCGGAGCTCGGGGTCGACGAGCCGGTGCGAGAGATCGCGGGTGTGCTGGGCGCTGACCCGGTCGCTTGGGTGCTTACCGGCGGCGACGACAACGCCTTGGTGGCGACGTTCCCGGCCGAGACGGCATTGCCCGAGCGGTGGCGGGTGATCGGCCGGGTCGAGGCGGGTTCGGGGGTACTCGTGGACGGCGAACCCTACGCTGGGCCGTCGGGCCACACCCATTTCTCGTAGCCCTCGACCGCATGCCAGGGGTTGTGGTCGTGATTCGGCCCGAAATCGGCGGGAATCGCGACCCTAACCCATGCCAGGGGTTGTGGCGGTGAGGTGGTCAGGAGTCGTGGAACAGGGCGCTGACGGATTCGCCGTTGTGGATGCGCCTGATCGCCTCGGCGAACTGGGACGCCACTGACAGCACCTGCAGTTTCGGATGATGCTCGGTCTCCGGAATGGGGACGGTGTTGGTGGAGACGATCTCGTGGACGTCCTCGAGCTCGCCGAGCCGTTCCACCGCCTTGTCGGTGAACAGGCCGTGTGTGCAGGCGATCCGGATCGACTTCACGCCCTGCTCACGCAGCCGGCTGATCAGCTCGATCACCGTGCTGCCCTTGGCGATCTCGTCATCAAGGACAATGATGTCGCGCCCGGCGACGTCGCCGATGATCGCACTGATGGCGACTCGGTCGTCGGCGAAACGCTGTTTGGCGCCGGCTGCCACGGGCACGCCCAGCAGCCGGGCGAAGGCGGACGCGGGCTTGGCGTTGCCGAGGTCGGGGGAGACCACCACCGTGTTCGACAGGTCGCCGTCGCGGAAGTGGCCGGCCAGTTCCCGCAGCGCGTGCAGCTGGTCGACGGGCACGCTGAAGAACCCGTGCACCTGCGGCGAATGCAACGTCATCGCCAGCACCCGGTCTGCGCCGGCCGTGACCATCAGGTCGGCGACCAGCCGGCCTCCGATGGAGATGCGTGGCGCGTCCTTCTTGTCCGAGCGCGCGTACGCGTAGTGGGGCATGACCACGGTGGTCCGGGCCGCCGAGGCACCGCGTGCCGCGTCGAGCATCAGCAGTAGTTCGACCAGGTTCTCCTGCACCGGCGGAACGATCGGCTGGATGATGAAGACGTCGTGCTCGCGGCAGTTGGCCTGGAGCTGAACCTCCATGCAGTCATTGGCGAAACGCTGAACCCGCACCGGCGAGAGCCGCACGCCGAGGTGGGAGCAGATCTCCGCGGCGAGATCCGGGTGGGCGCTTCCGCTGAAGACGGCGATGCTTCGCATGAATGGGTGTCAACTCTCCGGCGACGTCGCGACCTACAGCTCGAAATCATGTCACACCCCACGCGTCGTCGGCCCCGCGCACCTGGCATAGCGGGCGGGCCGGGGGAGGGGCGGAAGTGGGCCGGGTGCGGTGACCGGGCGAGCGGCGACGGCGGCGGCGGTAGGGCACGCACGCGCGGCCGGTACCGTGTTGCCGTGCGACACAACGACGTCACGGGCGAACCGAACGTGCCGGTCGGCAGCGGCGGTGAGGAACGCGTTGTTTTCAGGGCTGCCGTCGCCGACGACGTCCCCGGAATCGTGGCGATGCTCGCCGACGACGAGCTGGGAGCCGCCAGGGAAGCGGTCGACAGCCTGGACCTCTACGCCGGCGTGTTCAAGGAGATCGACGCCGACCCGCGGCAGCTGCTGATCGTGGCGGAACGCGGCGGTGTGCTGGTGGGCACGCTGCAGTTGACGCTGATCCCCGGGCTTTCCCGCCGGGCGGCCACCCGGGCCCTGATCGAGGCGGTGCGGGTCCACTCGTCGGCGCGTGGTTCAGGACTAGGGAGCCAGCTGATCAGGCACGCAATAGAAGAAGCGCGGCGCCGCGGCGCCGCGCTCGTTCAGTTGACTACCGATGCGCGCCGGACCAACGCGCACCGGTTTTACGAGAAACTCGGGTTCGAGGCGACCCACATCGGATTCAAGCAGATGCTGTGAGCCAGCCCGCGGTGCTGGAGGAGATCAGCGAACGACCTTGCCGGCCTTGATGCACGAGGTGCAGGCGTTGACCTTCTTGGGGGTCCCGCCGACGACGGTCCGCACCGTCTGGATGTTGGGGTTCCAACGGCGCGGGGTCCGGCGGTGCGAGTGCGAGATCTTGTTGCCGAAGCCCGGGCCTTTGCCGCAGACGTCGCAATTGGCAGCCACGGGTTACTCCTACGGATGTGAAGTGTCAGGAACGATGGACGTGCCCCGCACGACGACGACCGCCGCGACTCAGGCAACCGCTCTAGGGTACCGGTTGACGGGCGCAAACCCAAACCAACACCCCCGAGCCCACGCCCGATGGTAGCCGATGCCTCGGCGAGCCTCGAGGTGGTCGTTCCGAGACGGACCGGCCGCCAGGTTCGGTACGCTCCACCGACAGGACCAGCCGTGAGATCGCCGAGGAGGAGGTGGGTGTGAAGCAGCAGGTCCCGGATGCCGACATCGTTCGCCGCTGGTGCCGTGCCGGCCTCGACGGCCTGGCGCTGGCGCGCGAGGAGATCGATGCCCTCAACGTCTATCCGGTACCGGACGGCGACACCGGAACCAACCTCTATCTCACGATGGAATCGGCGATGGCCGCGGCCGACGCGTGCGCTCCGGACGCCGGCTCCGGCGCGGTGGTGGAGGCGATGGCCCGCGGTGCCCTGCTCGGTGCCCGGGGCAACTCCGGGATCATCGTGGCCCAGATGCTGCGTGCGGTGGCGGAGGTGTTCGGGCGTCCAGGCACCATACTCGAGGACGGCCGGGCGCTGGCGGATGCGCTGAACCAGGCCGCCGACGCCGCCTATGCGGCGGTGCACGAGCCGGTGGAGGGCACGATCCTCTCGGTGGCCCGCGCCGCCGCGGCCGGTGCACAGTGGCATCTCGAGGTTGAACCGGCAGGGCTGCCCGGCGTAGCGCTGGCGGCTGCCCGGGCCGGGCGGCAGGCTCTGGCGAAGACCCCGGAACAGCTCGCAGTGCTGCGCGAGGCGGGCGTGGTGGATGCGGGTGGCCGGGGACTGACCGTGCTGCTGGATGCCTTCGACACTGTCCTGACCGGCCGGCGGGAGCTTCCCGAACCCCGCCGCGTCGGTGAGCACCACGTTCCGGTGCCGGCGACGCGCAGGGTGGTCCGGCTTCCCGACGTGGCCGAACCGGGAGGTCCGTCCGGCGACGACACGTCCGCCACGAGGCCCGCGTCACACGAGCGCGAGCTGCCCGGCCCCGGCGCGCCCGGCCCCGCCTACGAGGTGATGTATCTGCTGGACGCTCCTGACGAGCGGATACCCGGTCTGCGGGAGACCCTCGCCGCCCTGGGTGACTCACTCGTCGTCGTTGGCGGCGACGGCGAGTGGAACGTTCATGTGCACGTAGACGACGCCGGCGCGGCGATCGAAGCGGGTATCGAAGCCGGCCGCCCGCATCGGATCGGCATCACGTACCTCCTTGCCCTGCCAGCCGACCCGCCGGCTGGCCTCGGGGGAGGGCGAGTGATCGTGGCGTTCGCGGCGGGCCCCGGGCTGGCCGCGCTGTTCGCCTCAGCCGGTGCCGTCGTCGCCTCCACGCCTGTCGGTCACCGGCCGTCGACGGCGGAGATGCTTGCCGCGGTGGGCGACGAGCCGGCGGGCGAGGTGGTGCTGCTGCCGAACGAGCGCGACGCGGTGCCGGTCGCCGAGGCGGCCGCGGCGGAGTTGCGCACGGCGGGACGCCGGGTAGCGGTCCTGCCGACCATCACCCAGGTGCAGGGCCTGGCGGCCATGGCGGTGCACGAGCCGGGCCGAAGCTTCGACGCGGATGTCGTGGCGATGACGACGGCTGCCGCGCATGCCCGGCACGGCGCGGTGACCGTCGCGTCGCGCGAAGCGGTGACGATGGCCGGCATCTGCCAGCCGGGCGACGTCCTCGGCGTGGTCGAAGGCGATTTCGCGGTGATCGGGTCGGACCTTCTCGCCGTGGCGATCGAGGTGGTCCGCCGCATGCTCTCCGCGGGAGGGGAGCTCGTCACGGTGGTCACGGGCGCCGGCGCGGATCCGGCGCTGGCAGCAGGCGTGCGGGAGTGGGTCCGCGGCGAGCATCCGGAAGCGGATACGGTCGTCTATGAGGGCGGGCAGCCTCGCTATCCGTTGCTACTGGGAGTGGAGTAGAAGATGCGGGCAGGTGTCGCACGAGCCACAGGCGCGCGGTGATGGTCGAGCTTCACTGGGATCTCGACGTCGCTGTCGGTGACAAGACGGCCAAGGCGCTGGCCAAGGAGCTGAAGCTGCGCACGGTGGAGGATCTGCTTCGCTTCTATCCGCGGCGCTACATCGAGCGGGGAGAGCTCACCGAACTCAGCTCGCTGCATGAGGACGAGCAGGTCACGGTCCTCGCCATGGTGAAAGAGGTGCGCAAGCGCACCATGCGCAACCGGCGGGGATCCATCGTCGAGGCGGTGGTCACGGACGGGACCGGTGAGCTGCACCTGACGTTCTTCAACCAGCCGTGGCACGAGGAGAAGCTGCGTCCTCAACGGATCGGCCTGTTCGCAGGGAAGGTCGGCAGCTTCCGCGGCGTCCGGCAACTGGCTCATCCCGAGTACAAGCTGTTCGACGACGACAGCTCGGACATTCACACGGCGGCCGAGAAGTACGCCGAGGCGATCATTCCCGTCTACCCGGCGACCAAGCGTCTCGCGTCGTGGCGGATCGAGAAGTGCATCAGCGTTCTTCTCGACCAGCTGCCGGACATCGCGGATCCCATCCCGCACGAGATACTGCGCGCCCGCCGGCTTCCCGCTCTGGCGGAGACGTTCCACGCCGTACACCGCCCGGCGGACATGCGCCGGGCTATGCAGGCCAGAGAGCGGTTGCGCTACGAGGAGGCGTTCGTCCTCCAGGCGGAACTGGCGCGGCGCCGCGCGTCGACGGCGGCGCTGCCCGCCCAGCCCCGCGTCGCCACACCCGGCGGCGTGCTCGAGGCGCTCGACGCGCAGCTGCCGTTCGAGCTCACCGAGGGTCAGCGCCGGATCGGTGCGGTCATCGCCGAAGACCTGGCTCGCGACCATCCCATGCACCGGCTCCTGCAGGGTGAGGTCGGCGCGGGCAAGACCGTCGTCGCACTGCGGGCGATGCTCTCGGTGGTTGACTCCGGTGGGCAGGCGGCGCTGCTGGCACCAACCGAGGTGCTGGCACAGCAACATCACCGGTCCTTGATGGAGCTTCTCGGGCCGCTGGCGCAACGCGGCATGCTGGGCGGGCTGGACATCGGTACGCGCGTGGCGCTCGTCACCGGGTCGATGCCCGCGGCGGCACGCCGGGAAGCCCTGCTCGACATCGGCGTCGGCGATGCGGGGATCGTCGTGGGCACGCATGCCCTGCTCGAGGAGCGGGTGCAGTTCTTCGACCTCGGCATGGTCGTCATCGACGAGCAGCACCGCTTCGGGGTGGAGCAGCGAGCCGCGCTGACGGCGAAGAGCCGCAACGGCACCAGGCCGCACGTTCTGGTGATGACGGCCACTCCCATTCCGCGCACGGTCGCGATGACGGTCTTCGGTGACCTGGAGATCTCCACGCTGTCCGAGATTCCGGCCGGCCGGGCCGACGTCGTGACGCACGTCGTGCCCGTGCGGGACAAGCCGCATTTCCTGGACCGGGCCTGGGAGCGGGTGCGGGAGGAGGCCGAAGCCGGTCACGGGGTCTACATCGTCTGCCCACGGATCGGCGACGAGTTCGACGACGCCTCGGCCATGGGGGTGGCAGACGGCGACGACATGGACGCACCGGATCCGGACGTCGACGGGCCCGGCGCCGTGGGCACGCCCGGGTCCACCGCCGGGCCGGCAGGTGGCCCCGCCGGCGAGCGCCGCCGCCCCGCCGCACTACTCGAGCTCGCGGAGATACTGCGCTCGGGGCCGCTCGCCGGGGTGGAGACCGAGATCCTGCACGGCCGGCTGGGCCCGGAAGCCAAGGAGGCGGCGATGCGGCGCTTCTCCAGTGGAAAGGCACCGGTGCTCATGGCTACCACGGTGGTGGAGGTCGGTGTCGACGTGGCGACGGCGGCCATGATGGTGATCGTCGACGCCGACCGGTTCGGCGTGTCTCAACTGCATCAGCTTCGCGGGCGCATCGGGCGTGGGTCCATCCCGGGGGTATGTCTGCTGGTCACCGAGGCGGAGCCGGGCTCGCCGGCGCGCAGCCGCCTGGACGCGGTGGCGGCCACCAGGGACGGATTCGAGCTGGCCCGGGTGGACCTGGAGCATCGTCGCGAGGGTGACGTCCTCGGAGCGGCCCAGTCCGGGCGCCGCTCGAGCCTGAAGTTCCTGCGGGTGATCCGTGACGAGGACGTGATTCGCGACGCTCGGGAGGACGCCGGGAAGGTCGTGTCAGGCGACCCTGAGCTTCGCGAGCATCCCGAACTGGCGAAGGCGATCGCCGCTGCCCTCGCCGCCCAGGACGAGGACTACATCGACAAGGGCTGACCAGCGCACGCCCGTGATCATCGACGATTGATCGTGCCATGAGGCGGTCGATCGTCAATGATCATGGGGATGGAGGGGAGAGAGCTGTGACGAGGGTCGTGGCCGGAGCGGCACGCGGGCGACGGTTGAAGGTGCCGCCGGGAACGACGACGAGGCCCACGGCGGACAGGGTGCGCGAGGCGATGTTCTCCTCGCTGGAGTCCCTGCTCGGCGGCTTCAGTGGCATCCGGGTGTTGGATCTGTACGCCGGCAGCGGCGCCCTCGGTCTGGAGGCGCTGTCCCGGGGTGCGGCGAAGGTCACACTGGTCGAGTCCGACGCCCGCGCGGTCCGGGTGGTCCGCGCCAATGTGGCCGCCGTGGGCTTGCCTGGTGCGGTGGTCGTGCACGACCGCGCCGAGCGTGCAGCACCCGGTACTGACGTCTATGACCTGGTCGTGGCCGATCCTCCGTACAGTGTGGCTTCTGCCGACGTCAGTGCGATCCTGGCCGGCCTCGCCGGCAGGTCCCTCGCTCCGGGGGCCGTCGTCGTCGTCGAACGGGACCGCCGAAGCGAGCCGCTGCGCTGGCCAGAAGGGGTGAGTGGGTTGCGCGAACGCAGATATGGCGAGACGGTGCTCTGGTACGGTCGCGCGGCCGGAACGTCATGAGGTCACGGGACCGCGTGCTCACAGGTGATCGAGAGCTTCGGAGGTACGGTTGCGGCGCTGCGTCTGCCCCGGGTCGTTCGACCCGGTGACCCATGGCCACCTGGACGTCATCGAGCGCGCCGCCGGGCTGTTCGACGAGGTCGTCGTCGCCGTGCTCGTGAACGTGTCGAAGAAGGGACTGTTCGGTCTCGACGAGCGGATCGGCATCCTCGAGGATGTCTGCTCCGGGTTCCCCAACGTGCGGATCGAGAGCTTTCAAGGCCTCCTGGTGGACTTCGCGCGCCAGCACGAGATCCCCGTGGTGGTCAGGGGTCTGCGCGCCATAACGGACTTCGACTACGAGCTGTCCATGGCCCAGATGAACCACCGGCTGACCGGGCTGGAGACGTTCTTCGTCGCCACCAACCCCGAGTACTCCTATCTCTCCTCGAGCCTGGTCAAGGAGGTCGCCTCGCACGGTGGCGACGTCACCGGACTCGTGCCGCCGCCCGTGCAGGAGCGGCTCAGCAGACTTTTCGGAGACGGCGCGACTCCGACCCGGTAACGTGATCTACAGGCCTCTTCCTCAGCGCCGAGTCGAGCACGACGCCGGGAAGGGGAGGCCAGGCTTCAACCGGTCCGGAGGGTGCTGGGCCGCGAAGTAGGGGGAGACACGTGGAGATTCACAAGAAGCTGGATCAGTTGGCGGACTTGGTCGGTTCGGCCAGGACCATGCCGATGTCGTCGTCGGCGATCGTGAACAAGACCGACGTCCTGGACCTCATCGAGCAAGTGCGCGAGATGCTGCCGGAGAGCCTGTCGGCGGCGGACACCGTGATCACCCAGCGCGAGGAACTGCTGGAGGAGGCCCGGGCACACGCTTCGAAGATCATCGCTGATGCGCGGGCGGAGCAGGCACGCCTGGTCGGAGACCACACTGTGCTGGTCGAGGCCCGGCGGGAGCGCGGGCGCACATTGGAGCAGACCCAGCGCGAGCTCGAGGCGATGCGCGGGGCGCTCGACGATCACGTCGACGCGAAGCTCGCCCACGTGGAGGTGGTCGCCGAGAGGATCGTCAGCACCGTGCGGGAGGGCCGTGAACAGCTGCGCAGAGTCGGCCCGTACGAAGAGCTGGCGGCGGCGAGGGCCGAGGGTGCCGGGTTCGATGACGACCCGGACATCGGCGATCTGGCGGAACTCGGCGAGGCGGACAGCGACAACGCGGGCGGCGAGAAGACCGGACAAGGCTGAAGTTGGCGCATCGGGGTCGGTCTAGTACCCTGGTGGACGGCCTCCCGACGAGGCTGAGATCGGTCTGCCCGCACTGTAGTACGAGAGTTGATTGCCCTGAGCGCCCTCGATCCGCGCGCACCGTTCGTGCTCGATATTCACGAGCTCGGACGGCGGCCTGGAACGATGCGCAAGGTCAGTCGTGATGTGCGGGCACCGGCCGGGATCGGCCTTGAAGGAGTGGTCGGGGTGCCCGAAGCGGCCGAGGTCGAGTTGCGTCTGCGGCTCGAAGCGGTCATGGAGGGTGTGCTCGTCACCGGCACCGCACAGGCGCCGGTGACCGGAGAGTGCGCGCGGTGCCTGGATCCGATCGAGGACGAGATCACGGTCGACCTCCAGGAGCTGTACGCGTATTCGCCGGACGAGGACGATCCTGAGGCCGAGGCCGATCTGTACGTCGTCGACGACTTGATCGACCTCGAGCAGCCGGTTCGCGACGCGGTGGTGCTGGCACTGCCGCTGGCTCCGGTCTGCAGGGAAGACTGTCCGGGTCTGTGCTCCGATTGCGGGGCGCGGCTCGCGGACGACCCTTCTCACGAACATGACACGACCGATCCACGGTGGGCGGCTCTGGCCGAGCTGCTCGCCGAACAGACGAACGAGTCCGGCTCCTCGGGGGCCGGCCCGACGGAGGAGAAATAGCCGTGGCCGTCCCCAAGCGCAAGATGTCCCGCAGCAACACCCGCCACCGCCGCTCGCAGTGGAAGGCGAAGGTTCCGCAGATCCAGCGGCGCACCGTGAACGGTCGCACCACGTGGGTCGTGGCCCATCGCGCGCACGTCGTCGAGGACTCGCAGGGCACTGAGCTGTTCCGCGAGTACAACGGGCGTCAGGTGGGCGACGCCTGATCGGCAACCACCATGACGGCTGAGCCGAAGGCACTCTCCGAGCTCGAAGCCCGCCTAGGCTTGCCGGTCGACGCGAGTCTGCTGGAGCAGGCACTCACCCACCGCTCGTACGCCTACGAGCACGGCGGCCTACCCACCAACGAACGGCTCGAGTTCCTCGGGGACTCCGTGCTGGGCCTGGTGGTGACCGACGACCTCTACCGGCGCCATCCCGACCTGTCCGAAGGGCAGCTCGCCAAGCTGCGCGCCGCGGTGGTCAACATGCGCGCCCTGGCGGGTGTCGGACGTTCCCTGCACCTGGGGGAGTTCCTCCGCCTAGGCAGGGGCGAAGAGACCACCGGGGGCAGGGACAAGGCGTCGATCCTCGCCGACACTGTTGAGGCGCTCATCGGCGCCGTCTACGTCGACCGGGGCATGGCCGACGCCACAGCGCTTGTGCACCGGCTCGTCGACGACCTGATCGACGTCTCGGCCACCCTGGGCGCCGGCCTGGACTGGAAGACCTCGCTGCAGGAGTTCACTTCTCGCCAGTCACTCGGGGTTCCTGAGTACCAGGTGACGGAGGAGGGCCCGGACCACGAGAAGATCTTCACCGCGCACGTGCTCCTCGGTGGCGTCGTGCACGGTACGGGCCAGGGCCGCAGCAAGAAGGAAGCCGAGGCGAACGCCGCGGAGCTCGCGTGGAGCACGCTGAACACGCAGGCCGGGGAGGCCTTGGACAACGCGTCGTCCGACCGTGCCTGAGCTGCCGGAGGTCGAGGTTGTCCGGCGTGGCCTGGAAGCGCACGTCGTGGGGCGGCGTATCTCGCGGGTCGAGGTCCTTCATCCGCGAGCGGTGCGCCGGCACGTCGCCGGTCCGGACGAGTTCGCCAGTTCCCTTGCAGGCGCTCTGGTCGTCTCGGTGCGCCGACGCGGCAAGTATGTATGGCTCGCGCTGGACGATCCGGCCGTGACGCCAGGCCCACCGGCCGACGGCGCGATTCCTGCCGCCGCTGTACCCCAGCGAGCCGTCCTCGGGCACCTCGGCATGAGCGGGCAGTTGCTGATGCAGCCTGCGACGATACCGGACGGCCCTCATCTGCGGGTCCGCTTCGTCTTCGATGACGACGGCCCGCAGCTGCGTTTCGTGGACCAGCGCACCTTCGGCGGGCTCGCCGTACACCCCGTTGATGAGGCCGGGGTGCCGATCGAGATCGCGCACATCGCGCTGGATCCATTGGAGGCGGCGTTCCGGGTCGAGGTGTTCGCGCGTGCCCTGCGCCGGCGTCGTACGGGCGTGAAACGTGCATTGCTGGATCAGTCGCTCATCTCCGGCGTCGGCAACATCTACGCCGACGAGGCGCTCTGGCGAGCCCGCCTGCATTACGCGCGCCCCACCGAGACCTTGCGCTCCGCCGAGATCGCCGAGCTGATCGGCGCGGTTCAGGCGGTGATGCAGGCGGCGCTCGCCGAAGGTGGCACCTCGTTCGACAGCCTTTACGTGAACGTCAACGGCGAGAGCGGCTACTTCGACCGTTCGCTGCAGGTCTACGGCCGCGAGGGGCAGGAGTGCCGCCGTTGTGGAGCGCAGATCCGCCGCGATCCGTTCATGAACCGCTCGTCGTTCACGTGTCCGCGGTGCCAGCCCCGCCCGCGCCGTGCTCGCTGGTGACGGCCACTCGCCGAGTCGCCGCCGGACTGGTGCGGCAGTGGCCAGGGTTGAGTCTCCCTGTGTCTACTGTCGCCTTGACCGGGGGTGGGGCCGGATGAGATGCTAGAAGTGTTGCAGCGGAGTCGTATGCCTATTGTGCTGTTTCCAGCCAGGCATCGGTCGCGCAGCGGTCATGAATCATACTTGAGAATTGAGCCTGTGGAGGGCACCAGCGATGGCAAAGGCGCTGTTGGGACATGTGGGGGGCCCGGATCCGCGGCTCGTCACTGAGGTACAGAGGCTTCGCCGCCGTATCACCGACCTCGAGGCCGAGGTAGGCAGGCTCCAGGCGGCGAACGCCGACCTGGCCCAGGCCGACCTCGATCACGAGAGGCTGGTCCTCGACGATTCCACGGTCCGCGAACCCGCACTGACCTGACTCACCAGGCGGCCGGTGGCCGCCGACTCAGCAGGGCTCATCTGAGGCCTTGCTGGCAGCACCCGACTGCCGCTGCTCACTGAGTGGCGGCACAGGGTGGCTCTCCCGAATACCGAGAATCACACACCGAGCTACTCGTTCTCGCGAATCCAGATCCGGTGTCGTGTGCCGGCATCCTGGCGGGCTGTCCAACGCCGGGCTAGGCGGCTTCTGCCCGCCTGTTCTGGTGGTTTCGACGCCGACACGTGCCGACATGGGCGAACGCGGCCGATATGCCGGCGCCGGCGGATTCCAGGTTGTAGTCTGACCACCATCTTCCGATGGCAACTCTGGCAGGCTGTTCACCCGTGGGTACGCGCAAGAGATCGGCTCCGGCCCACCGGCCGGGCGCAGGGCAGAAGGCGTGCCCCGGGTCGCCGTCGGATGTGCGCGTCGCCCATGAAACTGCTCGTGCGGGGGCACGACCTGGCAGGCACACGCCAGGTAGGAGGAGAGTAGTCCGGTGCATTTGAAGAGCTTGACGCTGCGGGGGTTCAAGTCCTTCGCCTCGTCCACCACGCTGCATCTGGAGCCTGGGATCACCTGCGTCGTCGG
Organism: Phytoactinopolyspora alkaliphila; assembly: GCF_010550695.1. Classification (GTDB taxonomy): domain Bacteria; phylum Actinomycetota; class Actinomycetes; order Jiangellales; family Jiangellaceae; genus Phytoactinopolyspora; species Phytoactinopolyspora alkaliphila. The sequence goes on along the minus strand of NZ_JAAGOB010000009.1, from coordinate 65,392 downwards.
GCCTAACGGCTCGGGCAAGTCCAACGTCGTGGATGCGCTTGCGTGGGTCATGGGCGAGCAGGGTGCGAAGAGCCTGCGCGGCGGCAAGATGGAGGACGTGATCTTCGCCGGCACGTCCGGGCGCCCCGCCCTGGGCCGGGCCGAGGTGGTGCTCACCATCGACAACGCCGACGGCGCGCTCCCCATCGAGTACTCCGAGGTGACGATCTCGCGGACGATGTTCCGCAACGGCGGATCGGAGTACTCCATCAACGGCCAGGGCTGCCGGCTGCTCGACGTTCAGGAACTGTTGTCGGACTCGGGCATCGGCCGCGAGATGCATGTGATCGTCGGACAGGGACAGCTCGACGGCGTGCTCGCCGCCACGCCCGAGGGCCGCCGGGGTTTCATCGAGGAGGCCGCCGGTGTCCTCAAGCACCGCAAACGCAAAGAGAAGGCGCTGCGCAAGCTGGAGGCCATGCAGGCGAATCTGACCCGTCTGCAGGACCTCACCTCCGAACTGCGCCGCCAGCTGGGTCCGCTCGGCAGGCAGGCCGAGCTCGCCCGGCGAGCCGTCACCATCCAGGCCGACCTGCGTGACGCGCGGCTGAGGCTGCTCGCGGACGATCTGGTGCAGGCCCGGGCCAACCTGGAGCAAGAGGTCGCCGACGAGACCGCACTCAAGACCCGGCAGGCCGAGCTGACCCAGGCGCTGGATCGGGCTCGTGCCGCGGAGGCCAGGCTGGAAGCCGAGGTCAGGGAGGCCGCGCCGTTGCTCGCCCGGGCTCAAGAGTCGTGGTTCGGACTGTCCGGCCTGCGGGAGCGCGTTCGTGGCACGGCGTCGCTCGCCGCCGAACGCGCCAGGCACCTCGCGGCAGCCGACGACACCGTGCCCACCGGGCGCAACCCGGACGAACTCGAGGCAGAGGCTGTCGCTGTCCGAGAGCAGGAGGGCGAGCTCGCCGAGCAGATCGACCTCGCCCGGGACACTCTGGATACCGCGATCGCGGAGCGGGAACAGGCCGAGGACGCCGCGGAGGCGGAGGAGGCCAGACTGGCGGCGCTCGTCCGCGCCGCCGCGGATCGTCGCGAGGGCGTGGCCCGCTTGTCCGGTCAGCTGGAGGGGCTGCGGCGGCGGGTCGCGGACTCGGAAGCCGAGCTGACCAGGGCCACGGCCGCCCGCGAGGCTGCAATCACCCGAGCCGCGGAGGCCGAGCGGGAGTTCACCGCGTTGGAGACCACCATCGCCGGGCTGTCGGTGGGTGAGGAGGGTCTTGACGCCGAACACGAGCGTGCGGCTTCCGCCTTGGAGGCCGCGGAGGAAGCGCTGGCGTCCTTGCAGGAGCAGGAGCGCGCGGCGGAGCGCGAGCGGGCCACCCTGGCGGCCCGCAAGGAAGCCTTGGAGATCGGCCTGTCCCGCAAGGACGGCGCGGCCGCGCTGCTGGCGGCATCGGACCGGGTCTCGGGCGTCCTCGGATCGGTTGCGGCGCTGCTCACGGTGGAGCCTGGCTGGGAGGCCACCGTCGCTACCGCACTGGGTTCGGCCGCGGACTCGGTGGCGGTGGAGTCCGTCGACGGCGCGGTGAGCGCCTTGCGGCTCCTGCGCGAGGAAGACCTCGGCCGGGCAGGCATGCTGGTGGGTGGAGCGCCCTATGACGACCCCGGCGGTTGGACCTCTCTGCCGTCGGGCATGCGGTACGTCGTGGACGTGGTGAACGCTCCTGCCGAGCTGCGTCCGGCGCTGAGCAGCCTTCTGCGAGGCATGGTGGCGGTCGAGGACCTTGCCGCCGCGCGGGCGTTGGTGGCCGAGTACCCCGAGCTGTGCGCGGTGACCCGTGACGGAGATCTGCTCGGCCGCGGCCGGGCATACGGGGGCTCGTCGAGCGCACCGAGCTTGCTCGAGGTTCAGGCGGCCGTCGATGAAGCGGCTGACCAGCTGGCCGAGGCCACCGGCCGGGCCGAGCGGTTGCGTCGCGAGATGGCGGTCGCTGTGCGCCGGCGGGACGAGGCCGCGGCGACGGAGGCGGCGGCGTTGAGCAAGCTGCACGAGTCCGACGCCGAGCTGTCCGCCGTCGCGGAACAACTCGCCCGGCTGGGCCACGCCGCCCGGACCGCGCACGAGGAAGCCGAGCGGATGGCCGCGGCGGTCAGCGAGGCCGAGGAGGCGCGGGAACGCGACCTGACCGGGCTGGAAGCGCTGGAGGAACGGCTCGCCGCGGCGGAGGATGCCGGCGACGACGACCCCGAGCCGTCCACCGCGGAACGGGACCGGCTCACAGAGCTGGTCCGTCTCGCGCGGCAGCGTGAGACCGAGGCGAGGCTGTCGCTGCGCACGGGGGAGGAGCGGGTACGGGCTCTGGCTGGGCGTGCGGAAAGCCTGGAGCGCTCGGCGCGGGAGGAGCGGCAGAACAGGGCCCGGGCACAGGCGCTGGCGATGCGGCGCGCCCGCGGCGCAGAGATCGCTCGGGCGGTAGCCCACGGAGCTGAAACCCTGCTGGAACGGCTCGAAGTATCGCTGGAGATCGCGGACGCCGAGAGGGCCTCCGCCGAGCAGGCGCGCGCCGAACGTGACACGGCTTTGGCCGCGGAGCGGGAACGCAGCCGCACCGTCGCTTCGGAACTGGAAGAGGTGACGTCCTCGGTCCACCGCGACGAGCTGGCCCGGGCCGAGCACCGGATGCGGGTGGAGGCGCTGGAGACGAAGGCGCTGGAAGAGCTCGGCGTCGAGCCGGACACGCTGGTGGACGAGTACGGGCCGCACCTGGAGGTGCCGGTACTGGATCCGCCGGAACCACAAGAGTCGTCGTCGCCGGCCGAGGACGAGCCCGCCACTCAGAGGCGTGTTCCCTACGTCCGGGAGGAGCAGGAGAAGAGGCTGCGTAAGGCCGAGCGTGACCTCGCCAGGCTCGGCAAGGTCAACCCGCTGGCGCTGGAGGAGTACTCGGCGCTGGAAGAGCGGCACGCGTTCCTGGCCGAGCAGCTCGAAGACCTCAAGCGCACCCGCAAGGACCTCCTGGACATCGTCAAGGAGGTCGACGATCGTGTCCAGGAAGTCTTCACCAGCGCATTCGAGGACACCGCCCGGGAGTTCGCCCAGGTGTTCTCGCGCCTGTTCCCAGGCGGCGAGGGGAGGCTGGTCCTGACCGAGCCGGACGACATGCTTACCACGGGGATCGAGGTCGAAGCACGGCCACCGGGAAAGAAGGTGAAGCGGCTGTCACTGCTCTCCGGGGGCGAGCGCTCCCTGGTGGCGGTGGCGTTCCTGGTGGCACTGTTCAAGGCCCGCCCCAGCCCGTTCTACATCCTCGACGAGGTCGAGGCCGCGCTCGACGACACCAATCTGGGCCGGTTGCTGGCGATCTACGAGGAGCTGCGGGAACGCAGCCAGCTGATCGTCATCACCCATCAGAAGCGGACCATGGAGATCGCCGACGCGTTGTACGGGGTGTCGATGCGCGGCGACGGCGTCACCGCGGTCATCAGTCAGCGCATCCGCGAGTCGGAACCCGCCTGACCGCACCACCCCGCCCGAACCCCGAATGATCATGTAAACCATGTTTTCTCGTGCTTCACCACGGCTGCAGCCCTGGTGAAGCACGAGAAAACATGGTTTACATGATCATTCGGATGGAGGTCAGTGCGGGGGCGGGGCGGTGCTGCCGCGCAGGCGCAGGGTCGGAGTCGAGTAGAGGTGCGCTGCCGGCTCCTCACCCTCCAGGAGCCCGAATAATTGGCGGGCGACGAACCCACCCAAGCCGACGTTGTCCTGGCTCATGGCGGACAGCGGTGGATTGGTGATCTCACACAGGGGTGAGTCGTCCCAGCCGAGGAGGGTGATGTCGTGAGGAACCCGCAGACCGGACTGAGCCGCTACGCTGAGCCCGGCCACGGCCATCACGTCGTTGTCGTAGACGATTGCGGTCGGCCGCGGAGAGTCGTTGAGCAGCGCCCGGGTGGCACGCGCGCCGTCCTCGCCGGAGAAGTCGGTGTGCAGTGTCCGGGCGGTCAGGCCGGCGTCGGCGATCGCCCGGTCGAATGCGGTGTCGCGTACCTTGACGTGCCCGATGGGCGTGAATCCGGCCACCCGGGCGATCCGCCGGTGTCCAAGGTCGACCAAGTACCGGACCGCGTGCGACATCGCGGAGGAGTAGTCCACCCATACGCTGGTCAGAGGCCCGGTCATCGAAGGGTCACCGACCAGGATCGCCGGCATTCCCAGTTCGGTGAGCAGCGGTATCCGCGAATCGTCGACGCGCAGATTGAGCGCCACGATGCCGTCGACGCGCCGGGTGGCCCACCAGTGCTTGTACGTCGCGGCCTCCTTCTCGAGATTGGGAACGACTTGAAGAAGGAGCGCGTACTGCCGTTCGCCGAGGGCGGCTTCGAGGCCGGCGAGGAAGTCCATGTAGAACTGCTCGACACTCAGTGCTCGTGCCGGGCGGTGGAAGACCAGCCCGAACGTCTCGGTCTTCGCTCCGGACAGCATCCGCGCGGCGGTGTTCGGGGCCCATCCCAGGGAGTCGGCGACCTTCACGATCTTGGCTCGGGTCGTCTCCGACACGCCGGGCCGGCCATTCAGCGCGTAGGACACGGCGCTGCTGGAGACCCCCGCCAGCCTGGCGATCTCGCTGATGGTGACGTGTGGCACTCGTGAGCCCACTTTCCTGCCGGTGATGCGGTGCGGCGACATGTCGAGGGATCCGGGCCAGGGCGCGCGAACCCGTGATCGATAAGCCGACGCCGCTACACATGATGTCTGATTGAGCGCTTAAGTTATCTCAGAATGTCACCTCTTACAACCTCCAGTTACCAGCATTTAGTTGAGAATATTTGACTCTTGACAACTGAACCGCTTCAGCTACAGTTTCTCGCCAAGCGCGTTAACGCGTGGTTTCGGCGGGGCTCGGTCGCTGGGCTCGCCGGGCCGGTCCAGTAGGCGAGCGACAGGAAGGGGTCGCGGTCGTGGCGACGAAGTGGCGGACAAAGCCCCAGGTGGCAAGCTCGTGAGTGCCATCGGGGAACTCGGCCGGCTGAAGGGAAGGCGTCCCGCACCCGGCAGGCGTGAGAACCGGGCCGCGTACGCGTTCCTGACGCCGTGGCTGCTGGGCTTGTTCGGCATCACGCTGATTCCGATGGCCGCCGCGTTCTGGCTGTCCTTCACCGACTACAACCTCCTCCAGGCGCCCGGGTGGATCGGTCTCGACAACTTCGCGAGGATGCTCGGCGACGCCCGCCTGCACAACTCCCTGCGGGTGACCTTCACCTACGTCCTGGTCTCGGTGCCGCTGCAGCTCGCGCTGGCACTGGCGCTCGCCCTGATGCTGGACCGCGGAGTTCGAGGGCTCGCCCTCTACCGCTCGGTGTTCTACCTGCCGTCCCTCCTGGGGAGCAGCGTGGCCATCGCGGTGCTGTGGAGGCAGATCTTCGGCGCAGACGGATTGGTCAACCACGTCCTGGGGTTTCTCGGCGGAGAAGGCCGGAGCTGGATCGCGGATCCGGAATCGGCACTCTGGACGCTGGTGACATTGAACGTCTGGACGTTCGGCGCCCCGATGGTCATCTTCCTGGCCGGCCTGCGGCAGATCCCGCAGATGTATTACGAGGCCGCGGCGGTGGACGGCGCCGGGACAATGCGCCGGTTGGTTCGGATCACGCTGCCGCTGCTGACGCCGATCATCTTCTTCAACCTGGTGCTGCAGATCATCCACGCGTTCCAGGCGTTCACGCAGGCGTTCATCGTATCCGGCGGGACCGGCGGGCCCGCGGACTCCACCATGTTCTACACGCTCTATCTCTACGACCGCGGCTTCGGGAACTTCGACATGGGCTACGCCTCGGCCATGGCGTGGTTCCTGCTGCTGATCATCGCCGCCTTCACCGCCGTCAACTTCCTCGCCGCGAAGCATTGGGTGTTCTATGGTGACTGACGTCGCGGCCGGCCGACGCCCGGCCGACCCTCAACCGACAACCACGCGCCGGCCCCTCGAACCACGGCCGCGGGCGCGGCGCGCCCGAGTGCGGTCCATGGGCAAACACACGGCCCTGGTGGTCGCCGGCGTGCTGATGCTCTATCCGGTGCTGTGGATGGTGATCAGTTCACTGCGGCCGAGCAACGAGATCTTCCGCGCTCCCGGTCTGTTCCTCGACGGTCTGGAGCTGGATAACTACGCCGTCGGCTGGAATGCGTTGTCACAGCCCTTCGGCCACTACCTGCTGAACTCCGCCGTGGTGGTGTTCGGCTGCATTCTCGGCAACCTGGTCTCGTGCTCCATGGCGGCGTACGCGTTCGCGCGGCTGGAGTTCCGCGGCAAGCGCACGCTGTTCGCCATCATGCTGCTGACGATCATGCTTCCGATCCACGTGGTCATCGTCCCGCAATACATCATGTTCTCCGAGCTTGGCTGGGTGAACACGTTCTGGCCGCTGATCATGCCCAAGCTGCTGGCCACTGACGCCTTCTTCGTGTTCTTGATGGTTCAGTTCATCCGGGGGATACCGACCGAACTCGATGAGGCGGCCCGGATCGACGGGTGCGGGCATGCGCGCATCTTCGCCCGGGTGATCCTGCCACTGATGGTGCCCGCACTGGCCGCAACCGCGATCTTCACGTTCATCTGGACCTGGAACGACTTCTTCAGCCAGCTGATCTACCTGACCGACCCTGACATGTACACGGTGCCGGTGGCGTTGCGGGCATTCGTCGACGCCACGTCCACCACCTCGTGGGGGTCGATGTTCGCCATGTCCGTGGTATCCCTGCTGCCAGTCTTCTTCGCTTTTCTCGTCGGCCAGCGGTTCCTCGTCCGAGGTATCGCCACCACCGGCGGCAAGTGAGCACCGGCTCCCCATTCACCCATCCCCAGACGCCCGAACGAGCTGTGCGCTCGTCAGCTGAAAGGAAGACCGATGAGCACGTTCATCAGCAACCACAACGACGGCGGGCCCGTCGCCCCCGATAGGACTCGGCGGCTCGGCGCGCGTACCGGGATCCGGGCTGCAGCCCTTCCCGCCGTGCTGGCATTGGCGCTGGCCGCGTGCGGCGGCTCCGGCGACGACGAGTCCGACCGCACCAGCGAGGGCTCCGGGGGCGACTCCGGCAGCCAGGAACAGGTGGACCTCCGGTTCACCTGGTGGGGATCGGACACCCGGCACCAGATCACCCAGGAGGTGATCGACGCCTTCGAGGCTGAGTACCCGCACATCAGCGTCCAGGGCGAGTTCGGCGAGTGGTCCGGCTACTGGGACAAGCTGGCGACGACGGTGGCGGCGAACGACGCGCCGGACATCATCCAGATGGACGAGATGTATCTGCGCGAGTACGCGGGCCGGGGCGCACTACTCGACCTGCACACGCTCGATGGCGTGGACATCTCCGCGTTCGAGGAGGCGACGGTCGCGACCGGCGAGTTCGATGGTGGCCTGTACGGACTGTCGTCGGGCGTGAACTCGTTCGCCATCCTCGCCAACCCCTCGATCTTCACCGACGCGGGGCTCGACCTCCCCGACGACGAGACCTGGACCTGGGAAGAGTTCAAGGAGCTCTCGGTCCAGATCACCGAGAACACCGACGACGGCGTGTGGGGATCCCAGTCGTTCGGGAATGAGCAGGCGGCCTTCACCACGTGGGCACGCCAGCACGGTGAGTCTCTGTTCACCGCGGACGGCGAGGTGGGCTTCTCCGAAGCGACGCTGATGTCGTTCTTCGAGCACATGACCGACCTGCGCGACGCCGGGGCGGTGCCGCCCGCATCGGTCACAGCGGAGGAGAACTCAGCCGGCCTGGACCAGGGCGTGACGGCGACCAACCGGGTCGCGATGGGGTTCATGTGGAGCAATCAGCTCTTCGCCGCCTCGGAGGCCTCCGGTCATGAGCTGGTCCTCCTTCGGATGCCGAGTCAGACCGGCCAGGCGAGCGACAACGGCGCCTATTACAAGTCGTCGATGTTCTGGTCCGTCTCTTCCCGCACGGAACACCCGGAGGAGGCTGGCCTCTTCGTCGACTTCCTCGCCAACCACGCCGGTGACATCCTTCTCGCTGAGCGGGGCGTGCCGCCGAACACGGAGGTCAGGACGGAGGTGGCGGATCAGTTCAATCCCGCAGAGGCGGCTGCGGCGACCTTCATCCAGGACATCGGCGACGAGATCGCCGAGGCTCCGGCTCCGCCGCCGGTGGGTGGCGCGTCGGTGCAGGAGATCTTCCAGCGCCACTGTGCCGAGGTGCTCTTCGACCGGATGAGCCCCGAGGACGCCGCGAGCTCGCTGAGCTCCGAGATCAGTTCCGCAGTCAGCAGGTAGCCCGCCCGAGCACCCCCTTGTCGCCAGGAGGTACATCTGATGAAACACCTCAGCCGCCGGCTTTTCCTCAGCTCCGCGGGTTCGATGCTGGCCGGCGCCACGTTCGCCGGAGCCCTCGGCGTCGGCCGTGAGCAGGCGCACGCCGCACCTGTCCCGGTCAGCGACCCGTCCGTGCGTGGTCTGGTCACCCAGACCGCGGACGGCTGGACGCTCGAGAATGACGTGATCCGCCTGGGCCTATCCACCGCCGGCGGATCGATCCGGATCGCCAGCCTCTACAACAAGGAGGCCGGCCGGGAATACCAGCGGGCTTCCGGTGGGCACCGGCTGTTCGCCTATGAGCTCGACGGAACTCACCAGATCGTCGCCGACGACGGTGGGTGGACGGCCGGTGCTCACCGGGTCACCGACCTGGTGATGCATACACCGAACGGAGAGTCCGGTATCGGCCGGCAGGTGGCCGTGCCGCTCACCCGGACACAGCCGAGGCCGATCACGGTCACGGTGATCTTCGAGATCTACACGGGCCGCGCGGGCATCCGCTTCTACACGCTGGTCAAGAACGACGACGCCACCACGAAGACGACCATCACTAATTCGACGGTGTTCGCGCTGGCGGTGGAGGACCAGTCGCACACGCTCTTCTATCCGCCGAACGCGATCTGGCGCAGTACGCGCGGCTCATTGGCGCCCACGCCGGAGGACACGTCGTCGGCTGGCAAACGGGCGGAGCTGCCGAAGAAGGTCATCAACGTCTACGATTCGGCCGACGGGTGGAGTGTGAGCCCGGAGCTGAACTGGAAGACGATGCGCGGCAGCGGCAACCATTCCAGCGATTACATGCTGCCGCCGTTCGCCAGCATCAACGCCTGGCACGAGATCGACCATCTACGTGTGACGACGAATCCCGAGTCGTTGCAGCTGGTGCTCTTCCCGGACGAGGAGTTCGAGTACCTCTCCGTGAACGTGACCGTGTTCAACGGCGGTGTGGTCGAGGGCAAGATGGCCGAGCAGGAGCACTTCCACAAGCGGTTCCGGTACAACCAGCTCACCACACTGTTCAACACCAATGACTGGGATTACCGCGGTGGGCCCGGCAACGTGCTGCCGGACAACTACTACTACGACGTGATCATCCCCAAGGCCGAACAAGCTGGCTTCGACATGGTGATGCTCGACGACCTGTGGAACACCACCCGCGACACCATCGAGCCGAACGAGGAGATGCTGAAGAGCATTCACAGTCTGGAGGAGTTCACGCAGACACTGGTGGACCGCGGGCTGATGTTCGGGCTGTGGTTCAGCCTCAGTGGCGGTGGGCACGGTCAGGGCCGTGACCTTGCCGACCCCGATCAGCTGGCCTTCAAACGCGAGCAGATCGAGACGCTGATCAACGACTTCCATATGTCGCATCACATGATCGATCTGACGCAGTACTGGCAGAACGAGCGAGAAACGCCGTACTCACACCCGTCGGACAACGTGTACCGCAAGAACGTCCTGGTCCGGCGGATGCTCAACGAGATCGTCGAGCGATACCCGCACTACCTGCCCAAGCTCACCACCGAGCTCGACATCTATCCCACTCAGGGTGACCGCAACAACGGTCTGCTGCATGTGCCGTACAACGGCTGGAACACCCTCAACGGCGGGGTGACGGGAGAGAACCTCTCGCTGCGCACGGCCGTTGTGCACTTCGGGCACATGCCCATGGGTGCGCAGTACATGAACCTCGGTCGGCTGACCGGCAAGATGGAGGACTACTACGCCTATACGGCGGTGCGCAACGTGAAGTTTGGGGAGAACCCGGGCAACTCGGAGCGCTGGCCTGAGTCCGCTATCGAGCTGATGGCGGTGTTCAACAAGTGGCGCAGGAGCCCTCGCGTCGCGGAGCTCACCGAGCACATGTGGCGGCCGGTCTTTCTCGGCACCGGCTGGGACGGCCGCGCGTGGAACACCAGCTCGGGTCCGTTCGTGTGGATGCACACCGACGACGACCGTGATCGGGCTCTGGTGATCGCTACCGGTCATCAGGGGTACGCGTCCACCGTCGTCGCCAATCTGCGGTGGCTCGACGACGGCGGCCGGTACATGGTGGCTGACGTGACCATCGACGACGACGGCAGTCACACATACGCCTATCGCGGCACGTTCACCGGGTCCGAGCTGAAGGATCCAGGGCTTCCGATCGACCTGCGAGAGAACGCCTCGCGAGGCAAGGCGTTCTGGATCCAGCGGGCGACGAGCCGGCGGGAGATGCACGTCGTCTACGCCGACGAGCATCTCGACGAGGTCGACGTCTCCACGAACGACAGGCAGATCCGGGTGCGCCTCACCGGCGAGCCCGGGGCCGACGCGACGATCATCGTGGCGGACCCCTCGACGGACAGGGGCCGCGTGGAGACGGTCGCCCTCAACAACCGCGGCCGGGGCGTGGCCGTGGTACTGGCATCTCAACTGCGCCCGCCGAAGCCGGTCAGCTCGGTGTTCCCGGAGCCGACGTATTTCGAGGCGGAGTTCCTCCCCTTCGAACTTGAGCCCGCGAATGCCAGCTGGCGACAGGTCAACGAGGGAAACGCCAGCAACAGCAGCTGGATCCTCGCCGAGTTCACCAACACCGGCCAGCACATCGAGTTCACCGTCGAGGTGCCAACGGCCGGACGGTATCTCGTCGAGAACCGGTACAAGGAGAATCAGTCCCGCGGGCGGAGCCAGCTGTATGTGGACGGCGACAAGCTCGGCGAGGAGTTCAACCACTACTACATGATCAACATGTACCGGGGCATCGAGTTCCGGGAGCGATACGTGGGCCTGGCCGACCTCGACGCCGGAGAGCACACATTCCGGTTCGTGAGCACGGGCACGTCGGGAAGCAGTCATGCCATCGGGGTGGACTTCATCAAGCTCACCCCGAGCGCCCGTCTGCCCCGCCTGAAGTTCGAAGCGGAGGAGACGCATGTCGGGGCTAGTGGTTCCGTACGCCGCGTGGCGGAACCGCCGGCCAGCCCTGCCCAAGGCGGGGCCTGGCACGAGCTGGCGGCGCCCGCGCCCGGCGCCTGGGCGGAGTACGAGGTGGAGGTCCCACAAGCTGGGCGGTACCGGGTCACCACGGTGGCGAAGAGGCATGCCAATCGCGGCCAGGCTCAGCTGGTGATTGACGGTCAGCCGGTCGGAGAGGTGTTCGACCAGTATCTGCCGACCAGCGACGGCGCGTATCTGTACGACGAGTTCGATCATGGAGTCGTCGAGATTCGCAAACCCGGACCCGTGGTGCTGCGGTACGAGGTCGTGGGTCGCGCGCCGGGGGCGGGCGGTTACAACCTCGCCAACGACTACATCACCCTCACGCCGGAGCCGTCCCTCGACGTGCCCGAGACGATCCAGGTGCGAGTCGGTGACACGGCGACGCTGGACGTCGGGTTCGTCAACATGGCCGGTGTCTACGCCGATCGCACGTACCTGCTGTGGACCGTGGTGGAGGAGAGCGCCGAGAACGTGGTCGGGGTCGACCAGAACGGCGTGATCACAGGCGAGAAGCGCGGCACGGCCGTCATCCGGGTGGAGAGTCAGATCGAGCCTGAGGCGGCGGCCACCATCGCGGTGACCATCACCTGACACGCCTCCCGGTGATCGTTGGCCGGTAGTCACCCTTGGCAGTGTGACTACCGTGCCGACGATCATCTCGGGTGGGTGCACAGCGAGCCGTCGATGACCGGGCGGCGGGTGTGATGGGCACATTGTCGGTGTGCCGTGGGAAGCTGGAGGCGTGCGCGTCGGAATTCTGGGTCCGCTGCAGGTCTGGACACCTGACGGCCGGCCGGTGCAGGTCGGCGGCGGGCAGCCGCGCACTCTGCTTGCCCGGCTTGCACTGGACCCGGGCAAACCCGTGGCGGTCGACGAGCTGGTGGACGCCCTGTGGGGAGACTCGCCGCCGGCCGGGTTGGCGAACGCCCTGCAGTCAGTGGTGTCCCGTCTGCGGCGCGCGCTGCACGACAGTCTCGGCGATGATCCGCTGGATGCCGGGCGTGGGTGGGTCGAAGCCACCCACTCCGGTTACAAGCTCGCTGTCTCTCCTTCCGATGTCGACGTCCACCGGTTCGAGCGCAAGACTCGTGACGGGAAGAGGCTGCTGACGTCCGGAGAGGCCGCGGCCGCCCACGCGGTTCTGTCCGACGCGCTGGCGATGTGGCGCGGCCCGGTCCTCTCGGACCTCGGTGCCGTAGGTTTCGTCGCTCCCGTGTCTGCGCGTCTGGAGGAGCTACGGCTGTCCGTCGTGGAAGATCGAGTCGAGGCGTCGTTACAACTCGACCGTGCCCATGACGTGATCCCGGAGCTCGAAGCGCTGACTGCCGGCTATCCGCTGCGGGAACGAATCTCGAGCCTTCTCATGCGCGCTTTGGCGCGGACTGGACGGCAAGCCGAGGCCCTGGCCGTCTACGAACGGATCCGGGCTCGGCTGGCCGACGAGCTCGGGCTCGACCCGTCGAGAGAATTGCAAGAACTCCACCTGTCGGTGTTGCGTGGAGAGTTGGACAGGTCCCGAACCGATCCGCCGGCTGACGCTGCCGGGCGTCCAGAGGGCTTTGAAGCCACCGGTAGGCGTCCGTTGCCCACGCGGGCCACCAGCTTCATCGGACGCACCGAGGACATCACTGCGCTGACCAGCGCGTTGGAGACGAAGACCCGGTTGATCACGCTGCACGGGCCTGGCGGTGCGGGTAAGACGAGGCTGGCCACCGAGGCAGCCGGACGGCTTGCTCAGGGCCGGAGCGAGCTCGCTGAGGACGGCATGTGGTTCGTCGAGCTGGCCCCGGTCGGCGAGCCTTCGGATGTGGCGCCGGCCGTACTGTCCGCACTGGGCTTGCGCGAGGTTGTGCGCACCAAACCGGAGCGGCTGCGACCGCTCGAAGCCCGGCTGGCCAGCGACCGGCTGATCGAGGCTTTGGGCGATAAGAAGGCCGTCATCGTGCTGGACAATTGTGAGCACGTGATCGGTGCTGTGGCTGAGCTGACCAACGCATTGCTGACACACTGCGCCGACCTGCGCGTGATAGCGACCAGCCGGGAAGCACTCGGCGTGCAAGGCGAGCGCCTGTACCCGGTAGGACCGCTTCCGCTTCCGGACGGGGACGAGGCGCACGATCCTGCCCGGGCCGGGGAGTATGCGGCCGTGCGGTTGTTCGCCGAGCGCGCCGCAGCGGTCAACCCAGTCTTCACGCTGGACCGGAGCACGGTCGGTCCGGTCGTGGAGGTCTGCCGCCGCCTGGACGGCATGCCGTTGGCCATCGAGCTGGCCGCATCCCGCAGCCGCGCGCTGTCGGCGGTCCAGATCGCCGCGCGCCTGAACGATCGATTCCGGCTGCTCTCCAACGGCGGGAGGGCCGTGTTGCCACGCCACCAGACACTTCATGCCGTCGTGGAGTGGAGCTGGGAGCTGCTTGACAAGCCGGAACGAACGTTGCTCGGCCGGCTCGCTGTGTTCTCCGGTGGCGCCTCACTCGATGCTGTGGAACACATCTGCTCGGGAGGTGAGGTCCCTCGCGAGGAGATTCTGGATGTGATCGCCTCGCTGGTGGACAAATCACTTGTCGAGGCATCACCGAGCGACGCGTCCGACGGCGAGGTTCGGTATCGATTACTCGAGACCGTGAAGGCTTACGCAGCCGACCGGCTGGCCAACGCCGGCGAGGTGGACGAGATCGCCAAGGCGCACGCGAGGTACTTCCGAGACCTGCTGGAGCGGGCCGAACCGCATCTACGCCGTTCCGAGCAGGTCGAATGGCTGCGACGCCTAACGCAGGACTACGACAATCTCCTCGCTGGGCTGCGGTGGGCTATTGATCGGGCAGAGGTAGAGCTGGCGCTGCGCATGGCTGCCGTGCTCGGGTATTTCTGGCTGCTCCGCGGCGGTGTCAGGGAATCCGGTTCGTGGCTGCGCGAGGTTGGCGCCCTGCGTACGCAAGCGCCGTCGTCACGGCGAGCTTTGGTTCATCTTTATGCGGCCGCCAGCTGCGTCGGCGCCGAGGGAATGCCGGCCATGATTCGAGCCTTGGCGAGGGCACGGATCACCGCTCGACGGGCGGCGCCCGATCCGTCCTTCCCGGTCCGTGCGGTGATCGAAGGCGCGTGGTCGGCGCTGGTGGACGGCCGTCCACAGGCTCGTGCCGGGCTTGACATGGCGCGGGAGAGCACGGATCCGTGGGTTCGCGGTATGGGCTTCATGATGGGCATGTTCATGGCGGGTGCCGAAGGAGACGTCGAGACCCGGGACCACGACCTCGCCGTCGCGATGGATGAGTTCGGAAGCATCGGTGATCGGTTGGGCACGGGATTGGCGTTGCGGATGAAGGCGGCGTTTCTCAGCCAGCGGGGCGATCACGGCGCGGCGGTGCGCGCGCTTGACGACGCGCTGCAGATGGCGCGTGAGATCGAATCGGTCGAGGACATCCCGACGATGCAGGCGGAATTGGGCCGGATGATGGTGGACCTCGGCGACCATGCCGCCGCCCGGCGAACGTTCGATGAGGCCATGGCCGGCGCCCAGCGCGGAGGTGTCACTGAGGCGCTGGTGCTCACGCACAACGGCTTGGGTTGGCTCGCCTACCGGGACGGCGACCTCGGCCGCGCTCGGGAACATTTCCGGCAGGTGCGCGCGGCGATGCCGATCCCGCAAGTCGAAGAGTGCGTGCTCATCACCGATCACGTGTACACCGAGATCGCCGCCGGTGACCTCGCCTCCGCGGGCATGGTCCTCTCGGACGCGGTAGAACTCCTGTTTAAGGGTGTAGCGCATGACCACCCCGGGCTACCTGACCGCACCAGCGCGGGCCAGGTGGCGCAGGCCTACGCCGCCCTGGCCGGAGCGCTTGGTGAGTACCGCGCGGCCGCTCAGCTGCTCGGTGTGAGCACATTTCTACGTGGCATCCCCGATATGGGAAGTGCCGAGCGTGCGGCCACTGAGCGCCACGCCCGGCATGCTCTTGGTGACGTGGTCTTCGACCATGAGTACGCCTGTGGCGCAGCGCTCACGCGAGAGAAGGCGTTCAGACTTCTCCGTGAGCACGGGCACCTGCCCGCCGCTCCGCCTCGGGCTGGTCTTCCCGTACTGGAACCGCGCTGACACTGTTCATGTCCGGCGCTTGAACATCCACACCGACAGTGGCGCGAACACCACGGCTATGCCGCCGGCCCAGAGCAAAGTCTCGATAATAGGCCCGGCCTCGGCACCGGTGAGCATCAAGCCTCGGACGGCGTCCGCGATGGTCGAGACCGGATTCGCGTCCACCACTGTCTCCAGCCAGCCGGGCAGCGTCTCGACCGGAACGAAGACATTGCTCACCATGGTGATGGGGAACAGAGCGGTGAAGCCGTAGATCTGTACTCGCTCCGGGTCTTTGGCCATGATCCCGACGACGACGCCTACCCAGGAGAATGCCAGCGCGAAGGCGAGAAGCAACGCGGTGGCGCCGAGCATCCCGGTTATCCCGTTGCCGAGCCGGAATCCCAGAACCATGCCCACGCCGAGCACTAGGATGATCGACCAGATCTGCTTGACCTGGTCGGCAAGGATGCGACCGGCCAACGGCGCCCACCGTGCGATGGGGAGGGAGCGGAGCCGGTCGAACACGCCCTTGGTGAGGTCGGTGTTGAGCCCCTGGCCGACATAGAGCGTGACGAAGAGCATGTTCATGACGATCATGCCGGGGAGCATGAACGTCAGGTAGCTCTGCCAGTCTCCGGCGATGGCTCCGCCGAACATGAACGTGAACAGCAGCACGAACATGATCGGCTGGATGCTGAAGTCACCGAGTTCCCACGGGTTGTGGCGGACCTGGACAACGGTGCGCCAGGCCAGGGTGAAGCTCTGGGCGATTCCTTCGCCGATTCCGACGCGCGAGCTCAACGGCGGCGCCTGGCCGCGGGTCTGCGGTGCTGTAGCGGATGTGGCGGTCATGCGAGACGATCCTCTCCTCAAAGACATGCGGTGCGTGCTGTGCGGTTCGAACTGGGCTGTGCTCAGGCCGCTCCGCTGTGCGCTTCGTTGCGTTCGGTGGGATGGCCGGTGAGGGACAGGAACACCTCGTCGAGACTGGCGCTTCGCAGAGTGAGCTCGGTGACGACCACTCCGGCGTCGTCGAGCCGCCGGACCGCGGCGGGCAGCACGGCCGGATCGGAGACCGGTGCCGTGACGAGGGACCCGTTGACCTCCGGCTGCGTCGACGACAACTCCGCCACAACAGCCCGCACGGTGGCCACGTGGGACGGATCGCTCGGGCGCACCGCGAGAGTCTGAGTTCCGGTGGCGGCCTTGAGCTGAGCCGGTGTGCCGGAGGCGATGACCTTGCCGTGGTCGATGACGATGATGTCGTCGGCGAGTTCGTCGGCCTCTTCCAGGTACTGCGTGGTGAGCAGGACGGTCACGCCGTCGGCCACCAGGCGGCGGATGAGCGCCCAGAGCTCGAGGCGGACCCGTGGGTCCAGGCCCGTAGTGGGCTCGTCCAGGTACAGGATTCTGGGACGGCCCACCAGACTTGCAGACAGGTCGAGCCGGCGGCGCATACCGCCGGAGTACGTCTTGGCGGCCCGGCCACCGGCGTCGCTGAGGTCGAACTCGGCGAGGAGTTCCCTCGCGCGCGCTTTCGCTTCGCTGCGCTCCATACCGAGGAGCCTGCCGATGAGCAGCAGGTTTTCGAAGCCGGTCAGGCTTTCGTCCACGGCGGCATACTGCCCGGTGAGCCCGATCAGCTGCCGGATCTGGTGCGCTTCGGTGGAGATGTCGTAGCCGCCCACCGTAGCGTGGCCCGAGTCCGGCGTCAGCAGTGTGCTGAGAACCCGGACAGCGGTGGTTTTGCCGGCGCCGTTCGGGCCGAGCAGGCCGAGCACGGTTCCGGTCCGGACGCCCAGGTCGATGCCGTCCAGTGCGACGGTCTCGCCGAAGCGCTTGACCAAGCCATCGGCCTGGACCGCGTAAGCGGCTTGTGGGGCGTGCATAGCTGATTCCTCCTCGTGTCGTTGTGATCACGATGGCACTGCTCACTGACAGGGTTCGCACAGATCGCTGACAGCGGTCACCGACCTCGCTGAGAAGCGAGCCGAGACCCGCCGCCCCGAGTCCGCTCCGCGGTCGACCGGCATCCGACACGCGGCTCGGGGCGGCTCTCGTGAAATTCCGGCTCGGCGGGTAGTCTGATGTGGCTGCTGTTACTGATGTGACGAAAGTTGCTAAGGGGGATTCACATGATCGCGATCGCCACCGCCATGCTGGGTATCGTCCTGCTCGCCGCCGCCGTCCTGGCGCTCGTCGGCGTGGCGCACGAGCTGACCCGCTCACCCAGGGGGCGGCGCTGGGTGCGGCGCCGGCGATACGCGATGAGAGTCCGTGCGGACGCGTTCGCCGATCTGGCCGTGCTGGGCCTGCGAGCCGGGCGCCGGCTCGTCGCCCAGCAGCTCAGCCGTCCGGTGCCGGCGCCGGCGCGCCGGCCCGTGATCGCGGTGAAACAGCAGCTGGCCTCGCGTTGAAGCGTCAGCGGGGATCCGTGCGAGGATAGGCCCCCGTGGAGTATCTGCTCATAGCTCTGGTCATCGCCGTCGTTCTGGCAGCCGGGATCGCGGCGTTCATCGTGCCGCGTCGTCGCGCCCGTATCCGGGAGCGCGAGGCGCCGCCGCGCCCCGGAGTGGATTACCCGCCCGGCGTGGGCGACGACGCGGCACCGCAGCTCCAGGAAGAGCGGCGATCCGTCGCCGACGTCACCCTCCCCGAGCCCGACGTCGACACCTCGGCGATCGAGGAGATCATCGCCGCCCCGGTGGAGCGTCCCGAGCCGGCTGCAGGGCGGCTTGTCAGGCTGCGAGCCAGGCTGGCACGGTCGCAGTCGACGCTCGGGCGGGGACTGCTCGGCCTGCTGTCTCGCGAACGACTGGACGAGGACACCTGGGAAGAGATCGAAGACACCCTGCTGACAGCAGACCTCGGAGTGGCACCCACCCAGGAGCTGGTGGAGCGGCTGCGGACCCGGGCTCGGGTCGAGGGACTCGCCGGTCCGGAGCAGGCGCGCACCATCCTGCGTGAGGAGTTGATCGCGCTCGTCGGCCCGGACATGGATCGCAGCCTCAGGACGGACCGCCATGTCACGGAGAACCGCCCGGCGGTGGTCCTCGTCGTGGGCGTCAACGGCACTGGAAAGACCACGACGGTGGGAAAGCTGGCACGGGTCTTGGTCGCCGAGGACCGCGACGTCGTCCTGGCGGCTGCCGACACCTTCCGGGCTGCGGCGGCGGACCAGCTGACCACGTGGGGTGACCGGGTGGGCGTCCCCACTGTGCGCGGTCCGGAAGGCGCCGATCCCGCCAGCGTGGCCTTCGACGCCGTCAAGACGGGCAGCGAGGCCGAAGCCGATGTCGTCCTGATCGACACCGCCGGACGCCTGCAGACCAAGGTGGGGCTCATGGACGAGCTGGGCAAGATCAAACGCGTGGTGGAACGGCACGGCCCGGTCGATGAGGTCCTCCTGGTGCTCGATGCCACCACCGGCCAGAACGGCATGATCCAGGCGAAGGTCTTCGGCGAGGTGGTGGACGTGACGGGCATCGTGCTGACCAAGCTCGACGGCACCGCCAAGGGTGGCATCGTCGTCGCGGTGCAGCGTGAGCTTGGCGTGCCGGTCAAACTCGTCGGTCTCGGTGAAGGCGCCGACGACCTCGCGCCCTTCGAGCCCGCGGAGTTCGTGGACGGCCTGCTCGGCTGAGGCGGCGTTTCGCGGCCCGCCGGACGCGTGCTGGATGAGCTTTTGGGTACCCCTTCGCGTACAAGGATGCATATCCGTGACACGGGAGGATTGCCATGGCTGACAGCGACCGCATCAAGCACGAAGGTGAAGAGTTCAAGGGCAAGGCCAAAGAGGCCTACGGCGACGTCACCGACGACGAGCAGAAGCAGGCCGAGGGCCAGGCCGATCAGGACGAGGCCAAGCTGAAGAAGGTCGGCGACAAAGTCAAGGACGCCGGTCGCGACCTGAAGGACACCTTCAAGCGCGACTGACTCGTCATGGCACCGAGCAAGACTGCCAAGTCGATAGCGGCGGCGGCACTTGATCGGCACGGCCGGACCTTCGCCGCGCAGGCGGGGATCCGGCTGGCCGACAAGCCGTCGCCGCTTTATCGTCTTCTGGTTCTGGCGATGCTGTTATCGGCCAGAATCAGCTCGCAGATCGCGGTCGACGCAGCCCGCGAACTGTCGAGGGCCGGTTACCGCACGCCTCGCCGGATGGCCGAGGCGACGTGGCAGGAGCGTGTCGACGCACTCGGCCGTGGTCATTACCGGCGCTACGACGAGCGGACGGCCACGATGCTCGGCGAGGGAGCTGGCCTGCTGCTCGACCGCTACGGCGGAGACCTGCGGCGGCTGTACGGAGAAGCGGCCGGCGTGGATGAGCTGGAGCGGCGGCTGCAGGAGTTCCCCGGCATCGGGCCTACTGGCGCGGCCATCTTCTGCCGCGAGGTACAGGGCGAATGGCGTGAGCTGGCACCGTACGCGGATCAGCGGGTCCTTGACGGCGCGGAGAAGCTCGGCCTGCCGGCGTCGGCAGCGAGACTGGGTGAACTTGTGCCCGCCGGGCAACTGCCCAGGTTGATGGCCGCATGTGTGCGCGCCGCGCAGGGCGAGTCCTGACACCAGGGCCTCGTCGCTCGGTCTCGTCCGGTCACCTGCCGTACCGGAAGCCGGGCCGGCAGGCGACGGCTGGCCCTGCCGGGTCGAATGCCGGGCAGGCCAACGTGGTGGACGCCGCCAGGTAGGCTTGCGGGAAGCCGATGTATCACCCCGGACCCTGAGGATTCGAAGCCGACGTGTTCGCCACTCTTTCTGATCGCCTGACAGCGACGTTCAAGACGCTCCGTGGAAAAGGCCGCCTGTCCGAGGCGGATATCGACGCGACCGCGCGAGAGATCCGTATCGCCCTGCTAGAGGCCGACGTCGCCCTGCCGGTGGTGAAGGAATTCATCGCCGCCGTCAAGGAACGCGCCAGGGGCGCCGAGGTCTCCCAGGCGCTGAATCCGGCGCAGCAGGTCATCAAGATCGTCAACGAGGAGCTCGTCCAGATCCTCGGGGGCGAAACGCGCCGTATCCGCTTTGCCAAGCAGCCGCCGTCGGTGATCATGCTCGCCGGCCTCCAGGGTGCGGGTAAGACGACGCTGGCCGGGAAGCTCGCGCTGTGGTTGCGGGAGCAGGGCAAGCAGCCGCTCCTCGTCGCCGCGGACCTTCAGCGCCCCAATGCGGTGAACCAGCTGCAAGTAGTGGGTGAGCGAGCAGGCGTGGCCGTGTTCGCGCCGGAGCCCGGCAACGGCGTCGGCGACCCGATCGCTGTGGCCCGGGACAGCATCGACCACGCGCGCTCCAAGCTGTATGACGTGGTCGTGGTCGACACCGCCGGCCGGCTCGGCGTCGACGCGGAGATGATGCAGCAGGCAGCGGACATCCGGGACGCGGTCAAGCCCGACGAGACCCTCTTCGTCGTCGACGCGATGATCGGTCAGGACGCGGTCACCACCGCCAATGCCTTCCTCGAAGGTGTGGGATTCGACGGCGTCGTGCTGACCAAGCTCGATGGCGACGCCCGCGGCGGTGCTGCGCTGTCGGTCGCCTCGGTGACCGGCCGTCCGGTGATGTTCGCATCGGCGGGGGAAAAGCTCACCGACTTCGATGTCTTCCATCCGGAGCGGATGGCGTCGCGCATCCTCGACCTCGGTGACATGCTTACCCTGATCGAGCAGGCGGAGAAAGCGTTCGACGCCGATGAGGCGGAGAAGATCGCCCGCAAACTGTCCGACAAGGGCGGTAAGGGCTTCACCTTCGACGACTTCCTCGACCAGATGCAGGCCGTCAAGAAGATGGGCTCGCTGAAGAGCCTGATCGGCATGCTCCCCGGCGCCGGGCAGATGCGCGAGGCGCTCGACAGCTTCGACGACAAGGAACTGGACCGGGTTCAGGCGATCATCTACTCGATGACGCCCGTTGAGCGGGAGAATCCCAAGATCATCAACGGCTCGCGCCGCGCCCGGATCGCGAAGGGGTCCGGTACGCAGGTCAGCGAGGTGAGCCAGCTGGTCGAGCGGTTCTTCATGGCCCGGGACATGATGAGCCAGGCGGCTCAGGGCAAGATGGGCGGCCTTCCAGGCATGGGCGGCATGCCGGGGATGCCCGGCCTGCCCGGCATGCCGGGGAGCAAGAAGAGCAAGGGCCGCCAGGCCAAGCAGTCGAAGAAGGGCAAGAAGGCCCGGTCCGGGAATCCGGCCAAGCGGGCGGCGCAGATCGCGGCAGCCGAAGAGCGGCGCGCCCAGGGTGGCGTTTCGGGAGAGCTCCCGTCGGCCTTCGGTGGCGACGGGAAGGCCGACGGCCAGAACACCGACTTCGAGCTGCCGGACGACATCGCCGACTTCCTCAACCGGCGCTGATGTGTCACCTGATCGTCGAAATGTCGGCTGGACTCGTGGCGTATGACGATCAGGTGACCATCGACGTCGTCGTCGGGCCTGTTTGTCATCCGATCGCGTCTCACTCCGTGGACGCAGAACGATCAGGTGACCATGAGGCTCGCCGGCAGCCGTCTTTGTCGTCTGATCTTCTCCGGAGGGTCCGGTGACCACGAGTACGACGACGCCCCGGACGCTGCACGTGCGAGGTGTGGTGCTGCCGGAAGGGGAGCATCGCGACCTGTGGATCCGCAACGGTGCCGTGACGTACGAGCCGGTCATGAATGCAGAGACGGTCGGCTCCGGCTGGATTCTGCCTGGACTGGTCGACCTGCACTGCCACGTCGGACTGGATTCCGGCGGGGCTGTACCCGACGACGTCGCCGAGGAGCAGGCGATCGCGGACCGGGAAGCCGGAACCCTGCTGATCCGCGACGCCGGCTCGCCCGCCGACACCCGGTGGGTGGATGGCCGGGATGACCTCCCGCGAATCATCCGGGCCGGCCGGCACATCGCCAGAACCAGGCGCTATCTGCGCAACTACGGCTGGGAGATCGAACCCGAGGAACTCGTCGCGTACGTCGAGCAGGAAGCTCGTCGTGGTGACGGCTGGGTCAAGCTCGTGGGCGACTGGATCGACCGGGAGAAGGGCGATCTCGGCCCCTGCTGGCCACGTGAGGCGCTCGAGGCGGCCATCGCCCGCGCTCACGAGCTCGGAGCGCGGGTCACGGCTCACGTTTTCGGCGAGGAAGCGCTGCCTGACCTCATCGGTGCCGGTATCGACGGGATCGAACACGGCACGGGGCTGTCCGACGATTTGATCGCGTTGATGGCCGAGCGTGGCGTGTCGATGGTCCCCACGCTGGTCAACATCGCGAACTTTCCATCGTTCGCCGAACAGGGCGCGGCCAAGTTCCCGGCGTACGCGGCCCACATGCGGGCGCTGCACGAGCGGCGATATGAAACGGTGCGCTCCGCTTACGAGGCCGGGGTTCCGGTCTTCGCCGGTACCGACGCGGGTGGATACCTGCCGCACGGGCTGATCGCGCGTGAGGTCTTGGAATTGACGGCGGCCGGCATCCCGGCGCCGGATGCCGTAGCTGCCGCTTCGTGGAAGGCGCGGGCATACCTGCTCGGCGGTTCAGGGAGGCTCGACGAGGGCGTCGTAGCCGACCTCTGTGTCTATGCGGCTGATCCTCGGGTGGAGCCCGCCACCCTCCTCGAGCCCGCGCGCATCATCCTGCGCGGCCACGTCGTGCGCTGAGACGTTCCTCCTGCTAACCGCTGTCATCGCCAGGGCGTGACGAGCGCTGAGCGGCACGGACGTCGCCACGTCACCAACTCCGCAGGCACGCGTGGCCGGCACCCGAGCTTCTCCGCGAGTGGGCCGAATGAGGAAGTTTTGGCGGAGATCCTCAAGGACACTTGCTAAAGATAGCTTTATAAAGGTAGCTTTAGCATCATGAGCAACGACGCGACGCCCCACAGCTCCGGACCCCGGATCACCGATCCCCAACGGTTGCGCGCCTTGGCCCACCCGCTACGCAATGAATTGCTGGACGTACTGCGCATCGAGGGCGAGGCCACCGCCACCCAGTGCGCGGAACGCACCGGAGAGAGCGTTGCCAGCTGTTCGTTCCATCTGCGGATGCTTGCCAAGTACGGCTTCGTGGAGCCGGGTGAACCGAAGGGCAGGGAGAAGCCCTGGCGGCTGGCGGTCCGATCGTTCACGGCCACCGCCGACTTCGAGGACCCGGCGTCGAAGTTCGCGCTCCGTGAAGTGTCCTCGTTGGTGGTCGAACGTGAGATGCAGCGCTTGCGGGACTGGATCGCGCGCACTGACGAAGAGCCCCGGGAATGGGTAGAGGCGTCGACCATCGCCACGTCCACGTTCTGGGCGACCGCCGAGGAGATGAGCGAGATCAGCCGGACGTTGGGGGAGCTGACCGACCGCTTCACCGACCGCTTCGACGATCCCGCCAAGCGTCCCGAGGGCGCCAGGATCGTTCGCTTGCTGGGGGTCACCACCGTTGACCCGGACCGCTCGTCCGACGCCCGCACCGACGGAGCTGACTCATGAGCCGCTTGCCGATAGTGGGGCGCCGGAAGTCCGGCGACGCCGCTCGCCGCGCGGCTGCGGGGGCGGTGGAGGCGGCGGAGGCCGGGAAGAAGGCGGCTGAGCTGCCTCCGCTCGGACGTCCCTTCATCTATCTCTGGGGCGCGTCCGGTGCGTCGAACCTCGGCGACGGCCTCCTTCTCATCGGCGCACCCCTGCTCGCCGTGTCGCTGACCCGGGAGCCGTTCCTGGTCTCGATCGTCACCGCCGCCGTGTGGTTGCCATGGCTGCTGTTCGCCCTGCACGCCGGAGCCATCGCCGACCGCTACGACCGCCGTCGCATCATGATGGTGGCTAGCTGGAGCCGCGCTGCTGCCCTGGGTATGGCGCTCACGTGGACGGCCGTGGGGGAGCTGAGCCTTCCGCTGCTGTACGTCACTGTGCTGGTGGTGGGCACGGCGGAAGTGTTCTCCGACACATCGGCGCAGTCGATGCTCCCCATGCTCGTCGACAAGCGAAGGCTCGGGGACGCGAACGGCCGGTTGATGGCGGTGCAGACCGTGGCCAATCACTTCCTCGGCGCGCCCTTCGCCGGTGTCCTGGTCAGCCTTGCGGCTGGCGCGATCTTCGGGGCAGCCGGCCTCTGCTACGCCCTGGCTGGCCTGTTGCTTCTGCGCATCAGTGGCCGGCACCGGCCGCAGAAGGTCTCCGAGAAGACACTCCGAGCCGACATCGTGGCCGGATTGAGCTACCTGTGGGGCCACCGCTTGCTGCGCAATCTGGCGATGTCGGCCGGTCTGATCAACCTGGGTAACAATGCCTATTTCGCGGTCTTCGTGCTGTGGCTGGTCGGCCCGGAATCGGAGGTGGGCCTCACCGCCGCCGAGTACGGCCTGATGGCCGCGGCTCTCGGGGTGGGCGCCGTTGCCGGTTCGCTCGTGGTGGAACGGGTCACCCGCCGGTACGGCCATGCGCAGGTCCTGTTGGGCGGCCTGTTGATCATGTGTGCCTTCATGGTATTGCCCATCCTTTTCCCGACGCCGGTGGCGGTCTTCGCGGCCGCTGTCGTCCTGGGAGCGTGTGGCGCGGGCGTCAACGTCATCGTGGTGTCGATGCGCCAGCGGCTGGTGCCGAGCGAACTCCTGGGTCGAGTCAACGCGTCGTATCGGCTGATCGGCATGGGTGGGATCCCCGTGGGGGCTCTCGGGGGCGGGGTCCTCGGGACGTTCGCCGGCTTGCCGGCCGTGTTCTACACCGGTGTCGGGCTCTGCCTCGTAGCAGCGGTCGTCGTCGCGCGGCACGTCTCAGCCAGGGCCCTGCGAAGCGCTGAGCTGGCGGCGGAGGAAGCCGAGGCTGAGCTGACGGCGCAGGAAACCGAGGCCGACCAGGGCGTAGCTCACCGAGCCGAGGCCGGGTTCTCGGACCGCGAAGCCGAATCCGAGAACGAGACCCGCTGACACTTCATGCATTCGTCCGTCATCACTCCGTGGAAAGGACAGACCATGTCGATCACACCGAACCCGCACAGCATCGTCTTGCCAGGATCCCTGGGCGTGCACGACCAGCACGCGGAAGACATCGCGCGCGCCGCCGTGGAGCGCCAGTCGCGGATTCTCCGGCGCTCGCGCCGCCTGGACCGCTGGTCGCGCCGGATCGGCGGTGTGTCGGTGGCGTTGTCGCGCGCCGCCGCCGGCCTCCGTGCTCGCGGCACCGCGGCGAGAATCCAGCCGAACGGCGGATGACGTGCCATGTCAGCGATTCCGTATGGGAGACGTCGGGCGCCGACATGCCTGCGCGGCGAGTTGGGATTCTGCTCTGGAATCTGGCAGAATGACCTGCTGAACCGGCGCCTCGCGCGGCCCTCTCACCCGTGGCGTGCCGGATCCATCCGGGACTTCATCGCCGGCGCCCCACTCAGGCGATGACTGGCCCACCCGCGCGCGAAACCACAAGGAGACTCCACACCCGTGGCTGTCAAGATCAAGCTCAAGCGGATGGGAAAGATCCGCGCCCCGCATTACCGCATCATCGTCGCCGACGCCCGGAACAAGCGTGACGGCCGGGCCATCGAGGAGATCGGCCTGTACAACCCGAAGCTCGAGCCGAGCCTGATCCAGGTCGATTCGGAGCGGGCCCAGTACTGGCTCGGCGTCGGCGCGCAGCCGACGGAGCCTGTCCTCTCCATCCTCAAGGTCACTGGAGACTGGCAGAAGTTCAAGGGCCTGCCGGGAGCCGAGGGGACGCTGAAGGTCGCCGAGCCCAAGGCAGACCGGCGAGCGGCTTTCGATGCCGCCCTGGCCGAGGTACACGGCGAGCCCAAGGGTGAGGCGACGACGGCCAAGAAGAAGCCGGCGAAGAAGAGCGCTGCCAAGAAGGACGACGCCCCCAAGGACGACGCCAAGAAGGACGACGCCGCCCCCAAGGACGACGCCAAGAAGGACCAGGCCAAGGCCGAGTCCACCGAGGCGCCTGCGGAGCCGACCGAAGAGGCCGCCACCGACGCGGTAGCCGAGGCCGCTGCCTCCGTCGAGGAGCCGGCCAAGGCCGAGGCTGCCGCCGAGCCGACCGCCGACGCCAAGGCCGACGAGGCCTGAGCCGATGCTTGCTCAGGCGTTGGAGCACTTGGTGACCGGTATCGTCGAGCATCCGGATGACGTGAGTGTGCGCTCCCGCCAGCAGCGGCGAGGGCGGCTGCTCGAAGTGCACGTGCATCCGGACGACCTCGGCAAGGTCATCGGCAGAGCTGGGCGGACCGCTACGGCGTTTCGCACCGTCATCGGGGCACTGGCGGAAGACAGCGTCCGGATCGATTTCGTCGACGTCGACGAACGCTAGTGTCCGGCGGCGTGGCCGAGACTCGTGGCCGCGTCATGGTGCACCACAGTCGGCACCCGAGATGCGTGAAAGCCTGTGCCAGGCGATGAGGAGACCCTGGCGCAGGCTTTTCGTATCCCCGGGGTCAGTGGTGCCGTCAGCGGCGCCGAGGAAGGAGAGGCAGTGATCCTCACTGTCGGTCGGATCGTACGGGCGCACGGCGTTCGCGGTGAGGTGACCGTCCACGTGCGCACCGACGTTCCTGACGAGCGGTTCGGGCCCGGCTCGGTGCTTAACGTGACCGCATCTGCCCGAACGGCGTCGTCCGGCCGGCCCCGGACGTCCAGTGGCTCGTCGCCGGTCCGTTCTGCCGGCCGGGATATCCCGGCCGGCCAGCGGCTGCCGTCGTCGTTGACGGTGAACCGGATCCGCTGGCACCAGGGCCGGCTGCTGGTGGTCTTCGACGGGATCACCGACCGCACCGCGGCCGAGTCTTTGCGCGGAGCCGAACTGCAGGTCGAGGTGGACGACGCTGAACAGCCCTCCGACCCGGAAGAATTCTTCGACCATCAGCTGACCGGTCTACGGGTCGTGACAACGGAGGGCGATGACGTCGGTGAGGTGGCCGAGGTGATTCACGGGGCGGCACAGGACATGCTGGCGGTTCGGTTGCCCGACGGGAGCCAGGCCCTGGTGCCGTTCGTGTCCGCGATCGTGCCGGACATCGACGTCGACGCCGGGCGCGTGGTGATCGATCCGCCCGCCGGCTTGCTCGATCTTCATCTCTCCGGAGAGAGCGAACGTTGAGAGTCGACGTCGTCACCATCTTTCCGGACTATCTCGCCCCCCTTCAGCTGTCCCTGGTGGGCAAGGCGAGGGAGGCCGGCCTGATCGACGTCGCGGTCCACGACCTGCGTGAGTGGGCGACGGACCGGCATCGCACGGTCGACGACACCCCTTACGGCGGCGGGGCCGGCATGGTGATGAAGCCTGATGTCTGGGGAGCGGCGCTGGATACGATCACCGTGAAGCCAGGGGAGGGGAAGGGTGCCGCTGATGCCCGCCCGCACCTGGTAGTGCCGACGCCGGCCGGTGAGCCGTTCACCCAGGCTCGCGCGGCGGAGCTGTCCGCCGATTCGTGGCTGATCTTCGCGTGCGGCCGGTACGAGGGGATCGACGCGCGGGTCGTGGCCGACGCCCGGACCCGCATGCGGGTGAGCGAGCTGTCCATCGGCGACTACGTGCTCAACGGCGGCGAGGTTGCGGCTCTGGTGATGATCGAGGCGATCGTGCGGCTGATCCCCGGGGTGATCGGCAACCCGGAGTCTCTGGCGGAGGAGTCCCACGGCCCCGACGGTTTGCTCGAGTACCCCGTGTACACCAAGCCACCGTCCTGGCGGGGTCAGGACGTGCCCGAGATCCTGCTTTCCGGCCATCACGCCAAGGTCGCGCGCTGGCGGCGGGACGAGGCGCTGCGGCTGACAGCGCGGCGCAGGCCAGATCTGCTGGCCCGCCTCGGCGACGACGCCCTCGACGCCCGTGACCGCGAGGTGCTCGACGAGCCCGACGCGCCGTGATCGCGATCGCGACGCTCCCGGTTAACGCTGGAGCGCACCGGTGTGGCAAACTAGAGCTTCCGTGCCCGGCACGCTGGCTGCCCCTGCCACGGGGGGAGCGCCGCTGCGGATGCCGGGATTGTGAAATCCCCCTCACACTGTGGGTGACCCGTGGCGCCTGCAAGGAAGCGAAACGACATGCACACGCTCGATGCCGTAGATGCAGCTCAGCTGCGCGACGATGTTCCGGCCTTCCGGGCCGGCGACACCCTCAAGGTTCACGTCCGGGTGGTCGAAGGTAACCGGTCCCGAATCCAGGTCTTTCAAGGCGTGGTGATCCGCAGGCAGGGCGCGGGCATCCGGGAGACTTTCTCGGTTCGCAAGATCAGCTTCGGTGTGGGGGTCGAGCGCACGTTCCCCGTCCACACCCCCATCATCGAGAAGATCGAGGTCGTCACCCGCGGAGACGTGCGGCGAGCCAAGCTGTACTACCTGCGTAATCTGCGAGGCAAGGCCGCGAGGATCCGCGAGAAGCGCGAAACCGCCTGACCACCACCAGCTGGGAGAAGGCGTGATCGAGGAGAGCGTTCCTCCTGGAGGCCAGGAGGAACCCGGAGTTCCCAAACAGAAGGAACGCCGAGGGTGGGCGATCCTCAAGGAGACGGCCATCGTGGTGGTGCTGTCGCTGTTCATCGCCACGGTGGTGCGGATCTTCCTGGTCCAGGCTTTCCTGATTCCTTCGGAGTCCATGCAGGACACGCTGAATATCGGTGACCGGGTCATGGTCTCGAAGATCAGCCTTCGCTTCGGAGAGGTGGAGCGGGGCGACGTGGTCGTCTTCGCCGACCCTAACGGCTGGCTCGGGCCACAACCTGAACGAACAGGCGGGATCGGCGGCTCGATCAAGGGCTTCTTCCAGTTCGTCGGCGTGCTGCCGGACGACTCCGAGGGCCATCTGATCAAGCGGGTCGTCGGCCTGGGCGGGGACACCGTCGAGTGTTGCGACGACGACGGCCTGCTGACGGTCAACGGCGTCCCGATCGACGAGGCGGAGTATGTCTATCCCACCGACGCGGCGTCCCAGACCGATTTCAGTGTCACGGTGCCCGACGGTGAGCTGTTCGTCCTCGGAGATCACCGTTCGAACTCGGGTGATTCACGCATCCACGGCTCGTTCTCCGACGATCTGGTAGTCGGCAAGGCGTTCGCCGTCGTGTGGCCGATCTCCAGATGGTCCGGTGTGTCGGCCGGCGACGCGTTCGACGATGTCCCGCCCCCGGAGTGACCTGACCCGGCCACGGCGGGGTGGGTACCTGCCCTCGTCGCCGGACTTGCACGGCAGTCACGGGTTTGGGCGGTGGCGTGTGTCGGGGTGTCCAGGCGCCTCTGGCAGTTCGTAAGCTGGGCTCGTCATGACGATACTCGTGGACCGCCCCCGTCTACCGGTGCGCCGGGACTCCGGGCTGTACGCCTATGAGCGAGTGCTCGCCCGGGCCGGTTTCGCGCCGGTGGCTGGCGCCGACGAGGCCGGCCGGGGGGCGTGCGCCGGCCCGCTCGTCGTGGGAGCGGCGATTCTCGCCGACAGCAAGCGTGGCCGGATACCAGGACTCGCGGACTCGAAGCTGTTGACGCCCGCAGCCCGGGAGCGGGCCTACGAGGAAGTCGTCGATCGCGCTGTAGCGTGGTCGGTGGTGGTGGTCGAACCCGCCGATGTAGACCGAGTGGGCCTGCATCGCTGCAACATCGAGGCGATGCGGCGTGCACTGGCTCGGCTGGACTGCCCGCCCAGGTACGTGCTGACGGATGGCTTCCCGGTGGCGGGCCTGGATGTCCCGGGCTTGGCCATGTGGAAGGGTGACCAGGTGGCGGCGTGTATCGCCGCCGCATCGGTGATCGCGAAGGTAACCCGGGACCGCATCATGTGTGAGTTGCACGAGCAGTGGCCCGGTTACGGATTCGACGAGCACAAGGGGTATGTGACGAGCGATCATCAGCGGGCGCTGCGCGCGCTGGGCGCCAGCCCGGCGCACCGGCGGTCGTACGCCAACGTGGCCCGCGTGATATCTGTTGGCGGTAACCAGGCACCCGCGACCGTTTCCACGACGGTGTTCGCCGGGACGGCGCAAGAAGGGGAGCTGGAACATGAGCGCTGAAGATCTTGAGAAGTACGAGTCCGACATGGAGCTGTCGCTGTATCGCGAGTACCGCGATGTGGTGAGCCTGTTCTCCTACGTGGTGGAGACCGAGCGGCGTTTCTACCTCACCAACAACGTCGACCTTCAGGTCCGCGGCGAGGGCACGGAGATCTACTTCGAGGTCACGATGAGCGACGCCTGGGTGTGGGACATGTATCGTCCGGCCAGATTCGTGAAGAACGTCAAGGTGGTCACGTTCAAGGACGTCAACGTCGAGGAGCTAGCGAAGAGCGACCTGGAGATCCCCAAGGAGGAGTGACCGCTCTCGCGTTCGTGCGCGTGGTCGCGCTGCCGGAGTTGTCCACAGGCGGCATTCCGACCCCTGCGCCGTCCACAAATCGATCCGGAGCGCGCCCAAGCGCGACCGTGACCGGCAGGCTTGTCACCGGAGGTGGTACCGGTGCGAGTCAAGGATGGCGTCGGGGCCTACGGCGAAGAGATCGCCGTACGCCGGTTGGAAGAGGACGGGCTGAGGATTCTGGCCCGGAACTGGCGGTGCCCCGCCGGTGAGCTGGACATCGTCGCCGAAGAAGGCGACGTCGTCGTGGTCTGTGAGGTCAAGACCCGCAGCGGTCTGGGATTCGGCTCCGGGCTGGAGGCGGTTACCCGGGAGAAGGGCGCGAGACTGCGCCGGCTTGCTCTGGCGTGGCTGGAGGCCAACGGCCGCCGCGGCAGGCCGATGCGCATCGACGTGATCGCAGTGCACCGGCGCCCGGACGAGCCACCTCGAGTCGAGCACGTGCGAGGTGCGTTCTGATGAGGTTGGGCCGTTGCCGCAGCGTGGCCCTCATCGGGGTCCAGGGGGCCGTGGTCGACATCGACGTGCACCTCGGCGGCATGCCCGGGTTCAGCCTTGTCGGCCTGCCGGACGCGTCCCTCTACGAGGCGCGGGACCGGGTGCGGGCGGCTGTGCTATCCAGCAATGAGGAATGGCCCCTACAGAGAATCACTGTCAGCCTGTCTCCGGCCGCGATGCCCAAGCGGGGCAGCCATTTCGACCTCGGGGTAGCCGTGGCTATTCTCAGTGCCGCCGACGAGGTGCCGGAGACAGCGACCGCCGGCGTGGTGTTCTTCGGGGAACTGGCGCTGGATGGTCGCCTCCGGTCCGTCCCCGGCGTACTGCCAGCCGTGCTGGCGGCATGGAAGGCGGGTCTGCGCCGGGTCGTCGTGCCCGAGCCGAACTCGGGTGAGGCACGCCAGGTGCCCCAGATGGAGGTGGTGGGCGCGCGGTCGCTGCGGCAGGTGCTCGCTTTCCTGCGGGGCAGCGAGATCCCCGACGAGCCGGCCGAGCAGTACGTGGCGCCGCCCGCTCCGGCCCCCGTGGATCCCGGCCTTGACCTGGCCGACGTCGCCGGACAGGAGATGGCCAAGCGGGCCGTCGAGGTCGCGGCTGCGGGACATCATCACATCCTCCTCGAAGGCCCGCCCGGTGCCGGGAAGACGATGCTGGCCCGGCGGCTGCCGGGATTGCTGCCCGACCTCTCCACGGAGGAATCCCTGGAGGTGACCGCGATCCATTCGGTCGCCGGTGTCCTGCCCCCTGACCGCCCGCTCGTGGTACGTCCGCCGTTCGCCGACCCTCATCATTCCGCAACGGCGGCCGCCGTTGTCGGCGGCGGCCAGATCGTCCGCCCGGGTGCGGCCAGCCTGGCCCACCGCGGCGTGCTCTTCCTCGACGAAGCACCCGAGTTCGCCCGGCCGGTCATCGAGTCGTTGCGCGAACCGCTGGAGAACGGAAAGCTCGTCGTGTCGCGCGCCAACTCCACGGCGGTGTTTCCGGCGTCGTTCCTGCTCGCCCTCGCGCGCAATCCGTGTGGGTGTGGCAATCACGGCAGCCGGTTCCGGGTCTGCGAATGTCCGCCCCACTCGATCCGCCGTTACCAGCAGCGCATCTCGGGTCCGGTCCGGGACCGGATCGACATCTATCAGCAGGTCGAGCCGCCATCGGTCACCGAGATCGATGCCGGCCTGGGGCGTGCCGAGGCCAGCTCCGCCGTGGCGCAGCGGGTGGCGGTCGCCCGGGAACGGCAGGCGAAACGGCTGCATGAGACCCCGTGGAAGGTCAACAGTGAGGTGCCGGTGGGCTATCTCCGCAGGGAGTTCCCCGTGGCCGCCGACGTGACGGCACCGGCATTCGAGCAGTTGCGGCGCGGCGCGGTCACGGCCCGCGGCGTTGAGCGCATCCTGCGGCTGGCATGGACGGTCGCCGACCTGGCGGGGCATGCACGGCCAACGCGCGACGACGTCCTGGACGCGGTGACGTTGCGGCTGGGAGACGCGCCGTGAGCCGCGATCTGGACCGCGAGGCAAGAGCGGCCCTGTCCGCGGTCGTGGAGCCGGGTGCTTTCACGGTGGCCAAGCGCGTGCAGTCGTCGGGGCCGGTCGCCGTCTGGGAGGCTGTGACCGGCGAGGACGCCAAGCTGGATCCCAAAGGAGTGCTGGCTCGCCGGGCGCGGGGCGTGGACGGCGCGGCGATCCTCGCCCGAGCTTCGGAGCTGGGCATTGGCTATGTCTGCCCGGGAGACGCTGAATGGCCCGCGGCGCTCGACTCGATGCCGGCCACCCTCGACGCGGGAGCGGACGCCGTGCCGCCGCCGTTCGGCCTCTGGGTACGGGGGAACGGCTCGCTCGCGGCATGCGGCTCGGAGGCCGTCGCCGTGGTCGGCGCCCGTGCGGCATCGGCGTACGGTGTGCGTGTGGGAGGTGACCTGTCCGCGGATCTGGCGACGGCAGGGTGGGCGGTGGTGTCGGGTGCCGCCTACGGGATCGACGCGGCGGCGCATCGAGGCGCCCTGGCCATGGGAGGTACCACGCTGGCGGTCCTGGCGTGCGGCGTGGACATGGCATACCCCCGAAGCCATGGTGAGCTGCTGGCCCGCATCGCTCAGGCCGGGCTGGTGATCAGCGAGGTGGCGCCCGGGATGGAACCGATGCGGTCCAGGTTCATCGCCCGTAACCGGATCATCGCCGCCCTGACGGCCGGCACCGTGGTGGTCGAGGCGGCGTTGCGTTCCGGTGCGCTGAGCACCGCACATTGGGCGGCCAAGCTCGGGCGCGAGGTGATGATGGTGCCCGGCCCGGTCACCTCGGACCTGTCGGCCGGCTGCCACGAGTGGATCCGGGACAAGGGCGGCGTTCTCGTCACCGATGCGCGGGAGGTGATCGATGCGGCCGGCAGACTGGGGGTGGATGCCGCGCCGATGACAACCGGCGCACAACGGCCGCTGGACTCGTACCACCCCGACGTCCGCCACGTCTATGAACGGTTGCCGGCGTTCGGCGCCGTCACCGTGGACGCGCTCTCCCGGCAGAGCGGGTTTCTGGCGGGCTTTCTCGAGACGTCGTTGCGCACCCTCGAGGCCGGTGGACTGGTCACCCACCTGCAGGAGGGGTGGGCCCGGGTCCCTGGCGCCGTCTGACGCCTGCGGGTACTGCGTTCCCCACGGCGGTGACGTGCGTTCCTGTCTGGTGGTGTGGCGGTGCTTGACCCGGCGCCGGTTGCAGTGCAGCGTGAGTACGTGACTGGACAGGGCGCTGCGCCGACGGCCTCCCCGGCCTTGCCCGAGCCGATGGCCGAGGCGCTGGAGGACTACCGCCGGCATCTCGTCTCCGAGCGCGACCGTTCCGAGCACACGGTCCGGGCCTACGTCGGAGATGTGTCCGCGATGCTGCAGCATGCGGCCCGGATGGGACACACCGAGGTTGGCGAGCTCGATATCAGTGTGCTACGCAGCTGGCTGGCGTCCTTGCACACCCGCGGCCGAGCTCGTTCCACGCTGGCCCGGCGGGCATCGGCAGTACGGATGTTCACCGCCTGGGCACACCACACGGGTCTGCTCGCCACCGACCCCGGCGCGCGGCTCGCCTCTCCCAAGGCGCAGCGCGACCTGCCCGACGTACTGCGCCCCGGAGACGCGGACTCCCTGCTCGAGGGTCTCGCCGCCGAAGCCGCCCACGGTGATCCGGTGGCGATGCGAGACCACGCCATCCTGGAGCTCTTGTACGCCACAGGCGTGCGCGTCGGCGAACTGGTAGGCCTCGACCTCAACCACGTCGATCCCGGCCGCCGAGTGGTGCGAGTGCTGGGCAAAGGTCGCCGCGAGCGTAGTGTGCCGTACGGGGTGCCGGCTGAACGTGCCCTGGAGGCGTGGACCACGGCCGGGCGCCCGGAGCTGGCCGGATCTGCGGCTGGGCAGGCGTTGTTCGTGGGTGTGCGCGGCGGGCGGATCGGCCAGCGAGCAGTACGGTCCATGGTGCACGCTCGTCTGCGCGCTGTACCCGATGCGCCGGACCTCGGCCCGCACGGTTTGCGGCACAGCGCCGCCACCCACGTCCTGGAGGGCGGGGCGGATCTGCGCTCCGTTCAGGAGTTGCTCGGTCACGCATCGATCGGCACCACCCAGATCTACACCCATGTCTCCGTCGACCGGTTGCGCAAGGCGTACCGTCAGGCGCATCCGCGCGCCTGAGCCGCCTCGCGCCCGATGTGCGCCGCTCCTGCTCGATGGCAGGAGAGTCCCGCGGGCCCGTTACTCGTCGTCCGTGGGGAGCGCCGCCGCAGCCGCGAGAACCACGGGAGGCGGAAGGCCGGCGATCACATCCCGCGCCAGCATCGTCGCCGCCGAGCCGGTCCGGCCTGTGTGCCACCAGACGGCGACGCGCCGCTCGACGTTCGTGCCGCCGAGCGGCACGAGTTCGACGCCCTCGCAGTTGGCGACGGTCATCGCCAGAGCATTGGTGACGCCGATGCCCAGCCCTGACCTCACGAGCGCGGCGAGTGTCTGTGGCTGATTGGTCTGAAAGGCGATGGTGGGTTGCAGACCGGCTTCGGCGAAGGCCAGATTCGTCTCGAACTGGCGCGTGCCGCCGTCGGGCTCGCCGATGGTGACTAGCGCGCAGGTCGCCAGCTGGGCAAGGGGCAATTCCGGCCGGCCTGCCCACGGGTGGCCCTCCGGGACCACCGCGACCAGGGGCTCGCGCCACAGCAGCCGGTAGCTGAGCCGGTCGTCGCGGGCGAGGGGCAGAATCGGGCGCACGGCGAGATCGATGTCGCCGTTCACCAGCAGCTGTTCCAGGGTCAGCGTGTCGCGCTCGCGGAGTACCGTCGTGACCGACGGCATGTCCTGGTGGAGGCTGCGGACAAGGTCGGGGTACAAGGACGCCGCGGCGCTCGGATACATGCCGACGCGCACCTCGCCCCGCACAGCGTTGCCAGTGCCTGCGGCTACGTCGCTGAACACCGCGAGCCGGGAGATGACCTCCTCGGCGTGGGGGAGGAGAGCCCGGCCCTCCGGCGTGAGTGACGGCGGATGAACCGCCCGGTCGAACAGCCTGACACCGAGGACGCGTTCTAGTTCACCGACATGTGCGCTGACCCGAGGCTGTGACCTGTGCTGCGCCTTGGCGGCGGCTGAGAAACCGCCCTCGTGGGCAACGGCGACGAAGCTGACAATCCAGTCCAGCCGATAGGTGTACGCACTGGATACGTCCATGACAGCCTCCGTCGCCCCGCCCCCCGAACCTTACCTCCGGGCCCCGTCCTAACCCCTGGCCTGGGTTGTGGTCGTAAATGTGCCCGAAAAGTCCGAAATCAACGACCCTAACCCATGCCAGGGGTTAGGACGGGAGCTGTGTAGGCGGCGTCAGCGGATGAACTGGTCAACGTAGTCGGCGCCGAGGCCCACATCGGCGTAGTGCGCGCGGCAGAGGTCGATCTTGGTGAACGTGTCTTCGTACCCGACCTGGTTGCCTTCTTCGTCCACGTAGACCATGGCTCCGATGATGTTGAAGAACGTGATCATCTCGTCACAGTCCTCCGGCACGGCCAGCGTGTGGATCTCGCCGGGCGGTTCATAGACGAAGTGCCCGGCTTCGGCCATCCACTCGTGCTCGTAGTAGTGCCAGCGCCCCTTGATCACAAAGCCGAAGACCGCGCCGGGATGGCGGTGCCGTGACACGATGCCCGCGGCGGTGACCTTGAGCAGATTGCACCATTGCCCGGTGACGGTGTTGAGCATCAGCGGCCGGAACCAGACATTGGGCGCCTGCGGGACCCAGACCCTGGGGTCGTCGGGCTGGGCGGCGACCGCGATCTCGTCCGGATACTCGGTGGATACCGTGATCTTCGGAGCTTCAGCCATGGTTTTCCTCCTCGGTGGATGACGTTGTCAGGTTGCGAGGTATCCGCCGTCGACGGGCAGGACGACACCGGTGATGAACGCCGCATCGGGACCGGCCAGGAACGCAACGGCGCCGGCGACCTCAGCGGCCTCACCCCAGCGTCGCATCGGTGTGCGCTGCATGATCTGACCGTTGACGGTGGGCTCGTTGCGCAGTCCGGCCGTCATGTCGGTGCGGATCCACCCTGGGGCGACGGCGTTGACCCGGATGCCCGCTTCGGCCCATGCCACCGCGAGGGACTTCGTCAGCTGCGCGATGCCGCCCTTGCTGGCGGAGTACGCCGGAACGCGAGGGCCGCCGAAGAAGGTCAGCATCGAGGCGATGTTCACGATGCAGCCACGGGCCGCGGCCAGCGCCTCACGAGCGGCTACGCAGGTTCGCATCGTGCCCTCGAGGTTCACAGCCACGACGTCGCGGAACACGTCCGGGTCGAACTCGTCGTCGCGGCGGAGTATCCCGGCCGCGTTGACCAGCACATCGAGGCGAGGGAGACCGGCCATAAGGCTGGTGACCTGTTCGGGCTCGCGTAGATCCAGCTCGGCGAACTCGGCCGCCGCGAGGGTCCCCGCCGCCCGGTGGGCGTCGAGCCCTGCCGCGGTGACGTGGGCACCGGCTGCGGTGAATCGTTCGGCGATGGCGGCCCCGATGCCGCTCGTTCCGCCGACCACGAGTACCTGACGTGTCACGGAGGCATTGTGTCGGCCCGGCCGCCGATTGCGGAAGGGTCATTCGCCGCGGGAATGTCCCCTATCCGCTTTTCGACGCGGAGGCGTCGCGGGCGCGGGGGACGACGCCTCCGGCGATCCGCGTGTGTCTCCCGTCGAGATCGCCGCGGCCGGTGCGCGGAAGCCACTGAACGGGATCGGTGACGTGGCCGTTCGCGTGCACCATGAAATGCAGGTGGCATCCGGTGGACAGTCCGGTGGTGCCGGACCAGCCGATAACAGTGCCGGCGTCGACGCGCTGGCCTTGTCTGACCGCGGGCCGGGAGAGGTGACTCGCCGACGTCTCCAGCGCGACCGAGCCGAGTGTCCCGTGATCTACCGCGACCTGAAGTCCGTACGGTCCACGCATGCCCACCGCGGTCACGCGACCGGACGCGGGCGCTCGGATCGGTGTGCCGCAAGCGGCAGCGAGATCGGTCCCGTCGTGTAGTCGTCGTTCTCCGGTGATCGGATGAACCCGCGTGCCGTACGGCGAGGTGATTCTGGGGTTGGCGACCGGCCAGGCCAGCGTCGCGTCAATGTCGGGCGGCGGTCCGGTGGGCGGATCGGGAACGACAGGAGGGCGCTCCTCCGTCAGGGTTCTCTCCCGCAACGGAAGTAGCCGAACCTGAGCGGCGCCGAGAAACGACAAGGGGTTGAGATAGACGTCACCCTCGATAGCGCCCCAGTGCAGGCACGCGGCGGGTACGCAGTGACCGCCCACGCCCGACAATAATCCCAGGGGCTGGCCGGCGACTACGTCTGTGCCGACTGTCACCGACGCCTCGACCGGCTCGTAGGTGGTGCGAACCGTGCCATGATTCACCACCACCACGCCGCGCCCGGCAAGGAGACCGGCATACGTGACCCGGCCGGCCGCGGGCGCCCGCACCTCGGACCCGGCGGGTGCACGCACGTCCACTCCACGGTGGCCCGACAGCCAGCGCTTGTCGGGAGGATCGAAGCCCCGCACGACGTCGGGTGGTTCTCCCGGTGATCCGACCGGGACGATCCAGCCGGCGGGGCGGGATCCGGGCGGGCGTTCCGTCTCGGCATTCGCGGCGATGCCGGATGTGTGTGGAACGAGCGCAGCGATGACGGCCAGGACTGCGACGACGGCACGGCCGGCGGGCCGTCGGAGGTGCCAGCATGCTGTCGGCGTCGGAGTTGATCGTGTCCGGACTGTGGTAATTGAGGTCATGTCATCGATCTTGTCTATGCGCCAAAGGCTTCTCCCAGAGTCAAATCGATGTTGTGGATAGATACCGCGGCCAAAACACGGCTGTGGATATCGTACGGGCGGTGGACCGTCACGGCCCGGGCACGAATCCGTAACAAAGGCTGCGAGAGCGCGCAGGGCGGGGATTCGAAACCCGGGTGTCTGAGTAGCGGTATAGCGTGGTCCAAGAGAATCCGGCGCGCGCCGCGGCGTGATCGCGAGCGGCCGGTGTGAACGAGACCGGTGTGAAGTTTGGTGAGAGGACGAGGGCATGATGCGTATCCGACGGCAAGGACTATGGCGAATGGCGGCGGCGGCGCTCGGCACGGCCCTGGTGCTCGCAGCCTGTGACACGGGTGAGGACGTCGACGTCGACCAGGACGGCAGCGGCGCGGAGAACGGTGCGACTGACGAAGACGGGGACGCCGCGCCCGTTCAAGGTACGTTCGTCGCCGCCATCTCCGGTGAGCCGGATCAGTTCGACCCACACGTGACCTCGGCATACGCCAGCTTCCAGGTCCTGGAGAACGTCTACGACACCCTCGTCGTGCCCGATGATGAAGGTGAGTTCCAGCCGAGTCTGGCCACCGAATGGACCACCAGTGACGACGGCCTCACCTGGACGTTCACGCTCCGGGACGACGTCGTCTTCCACGACGGCAGCGAGTTCGACGCCGACGACGTCCTCTACTCCTTCAACCGGATCATCGACGAAGAGCTGGCCAACGCGTACCGGTTCGCGTCGGTGGACGAGATCACTGCCCCGGACGCGCAGACGGTCGAGATCACCTTGACCGAGCCCACCCCCGCGCTGCTGGACAACGTCGGAGGGTTCAAGGGGATGGCCATCATCCCCGAGGGTGCCGCCGATGAGTACGACCTCGCGACCGAGGGTGCCGGCACCGGCCCGTTCGCCATGGGCTCGCCGGGTGCCAGCGGAATCTCCCTGACGGCTTTCGAGGACCATTGGGGCGGCCCGCCGTCGGTCGATCAGGTCGAGTTCCGCTACATCAGTGAGGCCACCACGGCGTTGACTTCCCTGCGCACCGGAGAGGTTCACTGGACGGACAACATCCCGCCGCAGGACATCGAGTCCCTGCAGAGCGAGGACGGTATCGAGGTCGGCGTTTCGCCGAGCGTCGATTACTGGTACCTGGCGCTGAACCAGGACGTGGAACCGTGGGACCAGCTGGAGGCGCGCCAGGCCGTCGCCTACGGGATCAACCGTGAGCAGATCGTCGACGTCACGCAGTTCGGCGCCGCCACCGTGAACCAGACGGCCATTCCCGAGGACAACTTCTGGTACCACGATTACGCGCCGTTTGACCATGATCCCGATCAGGCTCGGGATCTTCTCGACTCGGCGGGTGTTGAGGAAGGACAGTCACTCGGGATCATGGTCGTGCAGGACACTGAGGGGGTCCAAGCCGCCCAGGTGATGGAGGCGAACCTCGCCGACATCGGCATCAGCGTGCAGATTGAGCAGGAGCCGAGCAGCACGTGGCTGGACCGCCAGGCCGAGGGGGAGTTCGACGCGTTCATGTGGTCGTGGCTGGGCAATCTCGATCCCTTCGGCTTCTACCACGCTCAGCACTACAGCGAAGGCGGATTCAACGCGCAGGGATACAACAACCCGGAGGTGGACGACCTCCTCGAGCAGGCCGCGTCGGAGACCGGCCAGGACGCTCGCAAGGCGCTGTACGACCAGGCGGCGGAGATGATCGTCGACGACGTCAGCTACCTGTATCTCTACAACCCCGACGTCGTGCAGGCCTGGGCCGAGGGCGTCGAGGGCTATGAGATCCGTCCGGACCGGGCGATCAACTTTGAGAACGTGACCGTCGCTGAATGATGGTCACCACATGGCCGGACCTCGGTGAGCGCAGTCGGCTCCCCGCTTCGGGGAGCCGTCGTTGAGCGGCTATGTCCTCCGGCGGCTGCTCCAGTCGCTGGTCGTGCTCATCGGGGTCAGCATCCTGGTCTTCGCGATCATCCATCTGGTCCCGGGTGACCCCATCCGCCAGGCCCTGGGCACGCGGGCTACCGAGGCCGCGTATCAGGCGCTTCGTGCCCGGTCCGGCCTGGACGATCCGCTGCTGGTGCAGTACTTCAACTGGATCGGATCGGCGCTGACGGGGGATCTCGGGGTGAGCTTCCGCAGCGGACGCCCGGTGACGGCGCTCATCCTGGAGCGGATCCCGGCCACCCTGTCGCTGGCCGTGGCCGCGATCGTGGTGGCGCTGCTCATCGCGGTGCCGCTCGGAACCATCTCGGCATTGAAGCCGCGCTCGCCGGTGGACTGGTTCGCCACCGTCAGCAGCCAGGCCGGGCTGAGCATCCCCGACTTCTGGATGGGCATCATGTTCATCCTGATCTTCGCGGGCACCCTCGGCTGGCTCCCGTCAGGCGGCTACGTCGGGCTGACCGAAGATCCCGTGGAGTGGGCCCGCCACCTGGTGATGCCGGCCGTCACAGCCGGGGTGGCGAGTGGGTCGATCCTCACCAGGTTCGTCCGCTCGTCGGTGCTCGAGGCCCTGGGGCAGGACTACGTGCGCACGGCGCGCGCCAAGGGTATGCGTGCACGTGACGTCCTCACCTGGCACGTCTTGCGCAATGCCCTGGTCCCGCTCGTGACGGTGGGTGGCGTTCAGCTCGCCTACCTGCTGTCGGGGGTCGTCATCGTCGAGATCGTCTTCGCGTGGCCCGGTCTCGGGCAGATGGCGTTGCAGGCTGTCGAGGCCCGCGATTACTCACTGCTCCAGGGCGCGGTGCTGCTGTTCGCGGTGATCTTCCTGCTCGTGAACCTCGTCGTCGACCTGCTCTACGCCAAACTCGACCCCCGCATCAGCTATCAGGGAGCGGCGAGGTGACGAGCGAGCGGAGTGAGGGCCGGAGGGACGAGGGCTTTCGCGGAGTGAGTGAGGAGCCGAGCGTGACCTGGGGACGGAGTGGTGCGAGGTGACAAGCGAGCCGGACACGGCGTCGGTCCCCGTGGCGACGGAGAAGCACC
Organism: Phytoactinopolyspora alkaliphila; assembly: GCF_010550695.1. Lineage (GTDB taxonomy): Bacteria > Actinomycetota > Actinomycetes > Jiangellales > Jiangellaceae > Phytoactinopolyspora > Phytoactinopolyspora alkaliphila. The sequence continues at coordinate 23,917 of NZ_JAAGOB010000009.1, read as the reverse complement.
GGCCCCGCTGGGCCGAGACGCTGCTTCTCCTCGTGCGCAACCCCATGGCCATCGCGTCGGGCCTGGTGCTCATCGGCCTGCTCGTCGTCGGTCTGTTCGGGCAGTGGCTGGCACCGTACGGACACAACGAGCAGTTCGTCGGCGGGCAGCTGGAGGCCCCTTCCGGATCACACTGGTTCGGCACCGACGAGGCCGGCCGCGATGTCTTCTCCCGGGTGTTGCTCGGCGCTGAGGTGTCGCTGCGCGTCGGAGCGGTCGCGGTGGGCATTTCGCTGGTGGCGGGGGTGCTCATCGGTCTGCTGGCCGGATATTACGGCCGGTGGCTCGACGATGCGCTGATGCGGTTCATGGACATGCTGTTCGCCTTCCCGGCGCTCCTGATGGCCATCGCAGTCCTCGCGATCCTGGGCCGCGGCGAAAACAACGCGATGATCGCGATCGGCATCGTCTACACGCCGATCTTCGCCCGGGTCACCAGGGCCAGTGTGCTGACGGTCCGTGAAGACGTGTTCATTCGGGCCTCCAGATCCAGCGGCGCTGGCGACGCGCGAATCATCTTCCGGCACGTGCTGCCCAACGCCGCACCGCCGATCATCGTGCAGACGACCATCAGCCTGGCTTTCGCCATCCTGTCGGAGGCGGCGCTGAGCTTCGTCGGACTGGGCACGCAGCCACCCAACCCGTCGTGGGGCCGGATGCTGTCGGAAGGACGCGGATTTATCGAGCATGCCTGGTGGATGGCGTTGTTCCCCGGGCTGGCCATTTTCGTCACGGTGCTGGCGTTCAATGTGCTGGGTGACGCTCTGCGCGACGTGCTGGATCCCCGTCAGCGGTCCACCCTGTCCGGAAAGGGCGCACGATGAGCCACGGCGCGAGCGATAGGTCGAGCGTGGCCGGCCAGCTGGAGCAGCCGGCCGGGCCAGTGCTGGCGGTGCGTGATCTGCGGGTGGCGTTCCGGACGCCACTCGGTCTGGCGCAGGTGGTGAACGGCATCTCGTATGACGTCGAGCCGGGCAAGACGCTGGCGATCGTCGGGGAGTCCGGGTCGGGCAAGAGTGTCGGCACGCTGGCGTTGCTGGGTCTGCTCCCCTCCGGCGTGGCGAACGTCGACGGCAGCGCCGTTTTCGCGGGACGCGAGCTGATCGGGCTGAGCGAGGACCAGTTGCGCCCCATCCGCGGCGCAGGCATCGGCATGGTGTTCCAGGATCCGATGACTTCGCTCAATCCGGTTCTCACGGTGGGCCGCCAGATCGTCGAGGCGATCCGCGCCCAGGGCACGGCGTCGAAGGGCGCGGCGCGAGCTCGCGCGGGCGAGCTGCTGGCCGAGGTCGGGATCCCCGATCCGGCGTCCCGGCTCGACGCGTATCCGCATCAGCTCTCCGGTGGCATGCGCCAGCGGGTGATGATCGCCATCGCCCTGGCCGGTGGGCCGAAGGTGCTGATCGCCGACGAGGCCACCACTGCCCTGGACGTCACCGTCCAGGCGCAGATCCTGGAGCTTATCCAGCGGCTTCAGGAGGAGCACGGCACCGGTGTCGTGTGGATCACCCACGATCTCGGTGTGGTGGCGGGGATCGCTGATCACGTCCTGGTGATGTATGCGGGTCGGTGTGTCGAGGAAGGAAACGTGGACGAGCTGTTCGATCGTCCGGTTCATCCGTATACGCGTGGGCTTCTCGGTGCGATGCCGCTGGTCGACGATCCCCGGCCGGCGCGTGATCGCGATCCGCTGGCCACCATGCCGGGGTTGCCGCCCGATCCGGTGGCGTTGCCGCCAGGGTGCGCGTTCTATCCGCGATGCCCGGTGCGCGCCGACACCCGGTGCGCGGATGAAGTCCCGCCGCTGGTGTCCGTCGCAGGTAGCGGTGACGCGCACCGGGCCGCCACCTTCTACGCACCTGAGGGGGCATGATGAGCGACGACGCACCGGCAGGACGCGGAGGGCGCGGCGGCCTAGGGGCCCTTACCGAGCAACCGGCGCAGGCGTCGCCGGCCGGCGACGTCCTGGTCGAGGCGTCGAATCTCGAGGTGCACTTTCCGATCCGGTCCGGCACCCCACTCCGGGGCACTACCGGGCACGTGCGCGCCGTCGACGGTGTGGACCTCCAGGTGCGCCGCGGCGAGACCCTGGGCCTGGTGGGGGAGTCCGGGTGCGGGAAGTCGACGCTGGGCAACGCCCTGCTGCGGCTGGTCGAGCCGACGGCCGGGAGCGTCGTCTTCGACGGCGTCGACCTCACCTCCATGAAGCGCTCACAGCTGCGCGCCCTACGGCGGCGGATGGCGATGATCTTCCAGGATCCGTTCGCCTCGCTCGACCCGCGGCGCACCGTGGGCGACACCATCGGCGAGCCGCTGGCCATCCATGGGCTCCATCGAGGCCGGGACCGGCGTCGTGGCCGCGTCGGCGAGCTGATGGAGGTCGTCGGCCTCAACCCGGACCACCACAACCGCTACCCGCATGAGTTCTCCGGAGGTCAGCGGCAACGCGTGGGCATAGCCCGCGCCCTGGCCGGCGAGCCGGATTTCGTGGTGTGCGACGAACCGATCGCTTCGCTGGACGTCTCGGTCCAGGCGCAGGTCGTGAACCTGCTGAGGCGGCTGCAAAGCGAATTCGGGTTGACCTACCTGTTCGTCTCTCACGATCTCGCGGCAGTGCGGCAGATCGCTGATCGCGTGGCAGTCATGTACCTGGGCCGCGTGGTCGAGGTGGGACCGGCTACCAGCGTGGTCGCCAGCCCGCAGCACCCGTACACCGAGGCGCTGGTGTCGGCGATCCCCGTTCCGGTGCCGGCACGCGAACGCGAACGTGAACGCATCGTGCTCCACGGCGATATTCCGAGCCCCGCCAACCCGCCCTCCGGCTGCCGGTTCCGTACCCGCTGCCCCAAAGTCTTCGAGCCGTGTCCCGACCATGATCCGGTGCTCCAGCTCGTCGGAGACCAGCAAGAAGCGGCCTGTCATCTCCACGGCGTCACCGGCTGATCAGCCACCTGACCCGCGGTAGTCGACGGCGGCGATGTGCCTGTACACTGGCCGGTGATCCAGTTTGCTCTGGATCAAATACGCGTGTCCCGTACGCGGTGCACCCGTCGTGGTCCTCGTCCGTCTCGGCCGGGGTTTGGCGGTGGTCACCAGGGGCACCAGGCGCGGCGGCAACCGGCTGGCCGCGGACAAACCACGACGAGCGCACCTGCAGAGTTTGCAGGGGCATGAAGGAGGTAGGCGCGGCCATGGCCGTCGTCACCATGAAGCAGCTGCTCGAGAGCGGCGTGCATTTCGGGCATCAGACCCGGCGCTGGAACCCGAAGATGAAGCGGTTCATCTTCACCGAGCGCAATGGCATCTACATCATCGACCTGCAGCAGTCGCTGTCCTACATCGACCGCGCCTACGACTTCGTCAAGGAGACAGTGGCGCACGGCGGGACCGTGCTGTTCGTCGGCACCAAGAAGCAGGCCCAGGAAGCCGTGCGAGAGCAGGCCACCCGGGTGAACATGCCGTACGTGACCGAGCGCTGGCTCGGCGGCATGCTGACCAACTTCCAGACGGTCAACAAGCGGCTTCAGCGGCTCAAGGAGCTCGAGGAGCTCGATTTCGACGACGTCGCCGCGTCCGGGCTGACCAAGAAGGAACTGCTCATGCGCAAGCGTGAGAAGGACAAGCTGGAGCGCACCCTCGGCGGTGTGCGCAACATGGCCAAGGTTCCCAGCGCGGTCTGGATCGTCGACACCAAGAAGGAGCACCTCGCCGTCAACGAGGCGCGCAAGCTCGGCATCCCGGTCATCGCCATCCTGGACACCAACTGTGACCCGGACGAGGTCGACTACCCGATTCCGGGCAACGACGACGCCATCCGGGCGGTCAGTCTGCTGACTCGGGTGTTGGCCGACTCGGTGGCCGACGGCCTGATGACCCGTCAGGGTCAGCGCGGCGGCAGCGAAGGCACGGCCGACGTGGCCGCTGACGAGCCGTTGGCCGAGTGGGAGAAGGAGCTTCTCGTCGGCGACGAGAGCCCTGCTGCCGAGAGCCCCACCGCCGAGAGCCCCACCGCCGAGGGCGAAGCGGCCGAGGCCGCCAAGCCCGAGGACGAGGCAGCCGCGGGCGAGCCCGCTGCGCAGGCGTCGGACGAGACGCCGGCCGACTCCGAGCTGGCGCAGGCGAGTTCACAGGCGTAGAGAACTCGAACGGCAGCGGTGTTCCCGGCGGTGTCCGGGGCCCGCTGCCGTCGTACGTGAACAGAACAGCGGATACTGACATTGACCGCCGGCGTGATGCCGGCCGCGCCGGAGGCCCAGTCGTCTCTGACGCACCTGACGATCACACCATTGACGGAGAGAGAAGCATAGGGATGCCGAACTTCACTGCCGCGGACGTGAAGAAGCTCCGCGACGCCACGGGCGCGGGAATGATGGACGCGAAAAGGGCTCTCGAGGAGAGCGACGGCGACTTCGACGGTGCCGTTGAGGTCCTCCGGATCAAGGGCGCCGCGAAGGCAGCCAAGCGCAGCGCGGAGCGGACCACCGCCAACGGCCTGATCGCCGCTGAAGGTTCGGTCATGATCGAGCTGGCGTGTGAGACCGACTTCGTGGCGAAGAACGCCGACTTCCAGAAGCTCGCGGCCGAGATCGCCGCCGCGGCGGCTGCCGCGAAGCCGGCCGACGTGGCCGAGCTGTCCCAGAGCACCCTTCCGGACGGCCGGACCGTCGCCGACACGGTGGCGGCGGCTGCCGCCGTCATCGGCGAGAAGGTGGAGGTGCGTCAGGTCGTGTCGTTCGACGGGCCGGTCGCGACGTACCTGCACCGCCGCTCCGCCGACCTCCCCCCGCAGGTAGGTGTGCTGGTGGAGTACACGGGTGACGACGCCGACGCGGCTCGCGACGCCGCCATGCAGGTGGCCGCGATGCGCCCGCAGTACGCCTCCCGCGACGAGGTGCCCGAGGACGTCGTCGCCAACGAGCGTCGCATCGCCGAGGCGACCGCGCGCGAGGAGGGCAAGCCGGAGCAGGCACTGCCCAAGATCGTCGAGGGCCGGGTGAACGGCTTCTTCAAGGACACCGTCCTGGTGGACCAGCCGTCGGTGAAGGAGTCCAAGAAGACCGTCGGTGCGGCTCTCAAGGAGGCGGGCGTCACCGTCACCCGGTTCGCCCGGTTCGAGGTCGGCGCCTAACCAGGCATATCGCGGTGACCACCGGCGGGGCGTTCTCTCCCACGAGAGGCGGCTTGCCGGTGGTCACCGCCACATCTGGCGCAGGGACGAATGAGAGGCTGGCACCATGACCGAGACGAGACAGAGCGTGCCGGCCGGTTCCGGCCTGATTGAAGCGCCCAGTGCACAGGATCCGGTGTCGCGGGTGCCACACGGCCATCGCGTGCTGCTCAAGCTCTCGGGTGAGATGTTCGGCGGCGGCAAGGTCGGCGTCGACCCCGACGTGGTCAAGGGCATCGCCGCGCAGATCGCGGATGCGGTGGACGATGGTGTTCAGGTGGCGATCGTCGTCGGTGGCGGCAACTTCTTCCGCGGCGCGGAGTTGCAGAACAACGGCATGGACCGGGCCCGGGGCGACTACATGGGCATGCTCGGCACGGTGATGAATTGCCTGGCGCTGCAGGACTTCCTGGAGCAACGTGGCGTGGACACCAGAGTGCAGACGGCCATCACCATGGGGCAGGTGGCCGAGCCGTACATTCCGCGGCGCGCGGCGCGGCATCTGGAGAAGGGCCGGGTCGTCATCTTCGGCGCCGGCGCCGGCATGCCGTACTTCACGACCGACACCGTGGCCGCCCAGCGTGCGCTGGAAATCGGCTGCGACCGCCTCCTGATGGCCAAGAGCGGGGTGGACGGCGTCTACGAATCCGACCCCCGCAAGGATCCGACAGCGCGCAAGTACCTCACGGTCACGTACCGCGACGCTCTGCGCCTCGACGTGGCAGATCCGGCCGCGTTCAGCCTGTGCGCGGACAACGGTCTGCCCATCGTCGTCTTCGGGCTCGGAGAAAAGGATGGCATCGCCCGCGCCATTCGCGGCGAGAAGATCGGTACCATCGTCGCTGCCGGGGTGCATACTGTGGTCGCGGACGAGGCGACCGGCGAGACGGCCATCGACAGCTGAGGGCGCCGATACGGGACAATCGAGCAACCATCCCGTATCGCGGCCGCATACGAGCGTGACCAAGCAGCAAAGGAGCAGCGGTGATCGAGGAAACACTCTTCGAAGCCGAAGAGAAGATGGAGAAAGCCGTCTCGGTCGGTAGGGACGATTTCGCCACCATCCGCACGGGACGGGCTCACCCGTCTCTGTTCAACAAGATCGTCGTCGACTATTACGGTGCGCCGACGCCGATCAATCAGCTCGCGTCGTTTCACGTGGCAGACGCCCGCATGATCACCCTGCATCCCTACGACAAGTCGTCGCTGGCCGCGATCGAGCGCGCCATCCGGGACTCCGACCTCGGTGTGAACCCGTCCAACGACGGTCAGATCATCCGCGTCGTCCTGCCTCAGCTGACCGAAGAGCGACGGCGCGAGTACATCAAGCTGGCCAGGGAGAAGGCGGAAGGCGTCCGGGTGTCGATCCGCAGCGTGCGCCGGCACGCGAAGGAGAGCCTCGAGAAGTTCGTCCACGACGGCGATGTCGGCGAGGACGAGGCGGCGCGCGCTGAGAAGCAGCTCGAAACGATGACGAAGACCTACGTCGACCAGGTGGACGAGCTGCTCAAGCATAAGGAAGCCGAGCTCCTTGAGGTCTGAGGCGACCTCCTTCGGCGCGGGGGCGTCGTGGGACGCAGAACGCCGGGCTGGTGTCCGGGAACGGATGACCGGAGCAGGGCACTAGGCAGTGACCGACAAGCCGACCGACCCCGAGGAGGGGTCGCGACCGTCGCCTGACGCCGGGGCGCACGGAGCACGACGAGCCGGCCGGGATCTGCGCGCGGCCACCGCCGTGGGTGTGGGCCTCGGCGCTATCGTGGTCAGCACCCTGTTCCTGTATCCGCCCGCGTTCGCGGCTCTTGTCCTGGTGGTCATGGTCGTCGCGGTGTGGGAACTGGCGCAGGCGTTCGCCACTCGGGGCATCGCGGTGCCTCTGGTTCCCGCCCTGCTGGGGTCCGTGATCATGCTGGTGGGTGCGTTCGTGGCGGGCACGGCACCGCTGGTGGTGGGGCTTGCCCTGACTGTCGCGGCGATCTTGGTGTGGCGGCTGGGTGATCACTCCGCCGGTTACGTACGCGACGTCACCGCCGGCGTGTTCTCCGTGGTGTACATCCCCTTCCTTGCCGGCTTCGCGATGCTGATGGCCCGAGCGGACGACGGGCATTGGCAGGTCTTCACGCTGCTGGCCGTGGTGGTCGCCTCCGACACCGGCGGATACTTCACCGGTGTCCTGTTCGGCAAGCATCCGATGGCCAGGACGGTGAGTCCGAAGAAGACCTGGGAGGGCTTCTCCGGTTCGCTGCTCCTCGGTGTCGGTGCCGGGATCGCGGTGGCGGTGCTGGCGATGGACGCACCATGGTGGTCGGGGGTGCTCCTCGGCGTCGTCGGCGTGATCGGCGCCACCACCGGTGACCTCGGCGAGTCGATGATCAAGCGCGATCTCGGGATCAAGGACATGAGTTCCCTGTTGCCCGGCCACGGCGGGATCATGGACCGGCTCGACTCGCTGCTCCCCACCGCTCCGCTGGTGTGGCTGGTGCTCACCTATGTCACCTGATCGTCGATGTGTCATCTGATCAGCTCCTTCGTCGCGATCAGATGACGTGTGCCGCCCTGGCGCCGCGACTTCGTCACCTGATCCCGTCTCAGTATGTGAACCGATGTGGATCAGATGGTCAAGGACCGCCCAGACGCGCAGTTTCGTCACCTGATCATCTCCCATGAGGCGCCGCCGATGATCAGACGACATATCGACGATCAGGTGGCAAAGCAGGGGCCGGACGGCCGAATGGCGATCAGGCGTCAACGTGGGACAATTGCACCTGCGGACCCGTTCCAGACCAGAGGAATCCATGCCCAAGCCAGGGGAACTACAGCTCACGCCGGTGCGTCGTGGCAAGCCGCCGCGCCACTTGGCCGACCTCGACGTCGACGGACGCCGGGCATTGGTGACCGAGCTGGGTGAGCCGGCGTTCCGCGCGGATCAGTTGTCTCGGCACTATTTCTCCAGATTCATCTCCGATCCCGAGCAGATGACCGATCTGCCCGCGTCGGTCCGCGGTGCGCTAGGGCAGGCCGTCCTGCCGTCTCTCGTCGCCTCGGTCCGGCACATGGAGACCGACAGCGGAACCACGCGCAAGACGCTGTGGCGGCTGTATGACGGCGCGCTCGTGGAGAGCGTGCTGATGCGCTACACCGGGAAGCGTGACCGGGTCACCATCTGCGTGTCCAGCCAGGCCGGCTGCGGGATGAACTGCCCGTTCTGCGCCACCGGGCAGCAGGGCCTGACCCGGAACATGTCCACTGCGGAGATCGTCGAGCAGGTCGTTGCCGGCGCCAGGATGCTGGCCGCGGGTGAGATCGCGGGCGGCCCGGGGCGGATCACCAACGTGGTGTTCATGGGCATGGGCGAGCCGATGGCCAACTACAAGTCCGTCGTGTCGGCGGTTCGGCGCCTGACCGACCCGGCACCGGCGGGCCTGGGCATCGGCCAGCGCGGCGTTACCGTCTCCACCGTAGGCCTGGTCAGCGCGATCGACCGGCTGAGTGAGGAAGATCTGTCGGTCACCCTGGCGCTGTCTCTGCACGCTCCCGACGACGAGCTGCGCGACGAGCTGGTCCCGATCAACACGCGGTGGAAGGTGGCCGAGGCGCTCGATGCCGCCCGGCGATACTTCGACCGGACCGGGCGCCGGGTGTCGATCGAGTACGCGCTGATCCGTGACATCAACGACCAGGCATGGCGGGCCGACCTGCTCGGCCGGCTGCTGACGGATCGCGGCCAGGGATGGGTGCACGTGAACCCGATCCCATTGAACCCGACGCCGGGGTCGAAGTGGACAGCGTCCGACCCTGAGGTAGAGCGCACGTTCGTCGCGACCCTGGAGGCACACGGCATTCCGGTGACGGTACGCGACACGCGCGGGAGTGACATCGACGGGGCCTGCGGGCAGTTGGCGACGGCGAACGCTTAAGATGCCTTCCAGTTCGGTGCGAGTCCGTACGGTGGTCGCTGCCTCGGCACCTGTCAATACAGGTGTGACACGGGTGTCAGCGAGGGTGGCGATGGCCGTCGGGAGATGTTCTAGACTACGTTCTGCTTGGAGTGGCCGGTCACGGGGGATTCGGTTGTCCGGCGGCGAGTGGTTGCGCTCGCCGCAGTCATGCGCCCGTGGGCGGCCGTTCTTGTTCCTGAGGAGTGTGACGACGCAGTGGCTGTGAGTCGCGAACCTGAATTTCGCACGGTTCGGATGCGCGAGGGCTATGACCTCGACGCGGTCGATGACTTTGTGGATCAGGTCATCGATGCCCTCGACGGGCGGCCGGGTGGGAAGGGCATCACCCCCGACCGGATCGAGTCCGAGGAGTTCAAGGTCGTGCGCATGCGCGAGGGCTACTCCATGGACGACGTCGACGACTGGCTTGACGCCGCGGCCGCGGAGCTTCGCAAGCGGCAGCAGGCCGCCGCTCAGCAGAACCTTCAGCAGCATCAGTACTCCTCGCCCGCGCCCCATCATCCTGCCCAGATGACGCAGGAGCACGGCGGCTGGGGCACTACCGACCATCCAGGGTTCGGTGCGGCGGCGGTACCGCCGGCGGCTCCGCCGGTGGCACCGGCGCCTCCCGTGTCGCCGGCGTACCCCCCGGCGTATCCGGACCCCGCCGGCGACCCACTGACCGACTCGGCGGTGAACGAGCTCGATCCCGCGTTGCGCGCCCTCGATCCCACGTATACCCAGCCCTCGATGCAGCGGACCCATCAGCAGCCGGCCGTGAACGGCTACGAGACGGCGTCCGACGAGCCGTCGCTGTCCGATGTGCGCACCCCGTCCACCGGGCTACACCATGTGGAGATCTGGACCCGTGACATCGAGTCGTCCACTCGTTCGTTCGGCTGGCTGTTCGAGCGGCTCGGCTGGACGCTGTTCCAGGTGTGGGACAGCGGGCGTTCCTGGCAGTCGCCGGGGGGCGGGCCGTACGTGGTCATCGAACAGTCCCCGGACCTGTCGTGGACGCCGTATGACCGCAAGGCTCCGGGGCTCAATCACCTGGCTCTGGCTGTGCCGGAGCGGTGGATGGTGGATCGCATCGTCTCCGAGGCGCCCACGTACGGCTGGCGCCTGATGTTCGCCGACCGCCACCCCTATGCTGGCGGCCCGCACCACTACGCCGCCTACTTCGAGAACGACGAGGGTTTCGAGGTCGAGGTCGCTACACCCTGACCACGGCTTGTGCAGCTCGCTAAGTTCTGACGTGATGGCGAGACGCGCTTCCCGCCGGAAGTTTTTTCGCGCTACCCTCTGTGCGCCGCAATATCGCGTGGCGTACGGTAACCATCCATGAAGTTCTTGATCTCGGCCGACATGGAAGGCGCTACCGGCGTCACCTGGCCGGCGGACGTCGAACCCGGGACCGAAGAGTGGCAGCGGTGCCGCGCCATGTTCACCTCCGACGTCAATGCCGCCATCGCGGGGTTCTATGACGGCGGCGCGGTGGAGGTCCTGGTGAACGAGGCCCACGCCACCATGCGCAATCTTCTGCTGGAGCAGCTCGACGAACGCGCCGAGATGATCACCGGGCGGCACAAATCGCTCACCATGGTGGAGGGCGTGCAATCCGGAGACGTCGACGGGGCGGCCTTCGTCGGCTACCACGCGGGTGCCGGCATGCCGGGCGTGCTGGCCCACACCTATCTGGCCAATTCCATCACGGGTGTGTGGGTGAACGACGCGCCCGCCAGCGAGGGACGCCTGAATGCTCTGGTCGTGGCGGAATACGGAACGCCGGTTGTCCTGGTCACAGGCGACGATCGAGCCTGCGCTGACGCCGCGTCCTACGCTCCGGAGGCCCGTACGGTGGCCGTCAAGGACCACGTGTCGCGATACGCGGCGAGATGCCGTCCTCCGGCCCGGACGTTCGCCGACATCCGCGCAGCTGCGAAGGCCGCCACCTCGCTGGCGGCCCGGCATGATCCGGCCGACGAAGGGCCGTTCACCGTCGAGGTGGAGGTCGACGCCACCCAGCTCGCCGATCTGGCCTGCATGGTCCCCACCGTGGAGCTGGTGGGGCCCCGCCGGGTCCGGTACACGTCGGGCACCGCTTACGACATGATCCGCTGTTTTAAGGCCGTCACCACACTCATCTCCAATGCGATCGAACGGAACTATGGCTGACACCGACGGGACGAGCATGCACACCCAGCATCCGGAAGGGCCGGACGTTGTGACGCTGGCCAGCGAGCTGATTCGGATCGACACCACCAACCGCGGCGGCGGGGACGGCCAGGAGCGGCCGGCTGCGGAGTACGTCGCCGAGCGGCTAGCCGAGGCGGGAATCGAGTCCACGCTGGTGGAATCGGCGCCTGGGCGGGCCAACCTGGTCACCCGCGTGGCAGGCACCGAACCGGGGCTGCCGGGCCTGCTCGTCCACGGTCACCTGGACGTCGTCCCGGCCGATCCCACGGAGTGGAGCGTCGACCCCTTCTCCGGCGAGATTCGCGACGGCATGGTGTGGGGCCGCGGCGCGGTGGACATGAAGGACATGGTCGCGATGATGCTGACCGTCGCTCGCGGCTGGGGCTTCTCCGGCCGCCGCCCGCGCCGGGACGTCGTGTTCGCCTTCACCGCCGACGAGGAGGACACCGCCGCCTACGGCGCGGGCTGGCTGGCGGAGCACCGCCCGGAGCTGTTCGAGGGCTGCACCGAGGGGATCAGCGAGTCCGGCGGGTACACCTTTCACGCGAACGGCCGCAGGCTCTATCCGGTCGGTGCGGGCGAGCGCGGCACGGCCTGGCTGAAGCTGACCGCACACGGCACCGCGGGGCATGGCTCGAAGGTGAACCGGGACAACGCCGTCGGAGCTCTCGCGGCAGCGATCGCCCGGATCGACGCGTACGAGTGGCCGGTGCGATTGTCGCCCACCGTGCGGGCCGCGCTCGCGGGTATCGGACGTGCCCTGGACATCCCGGTCGATCTGGATGATCCCGAATTCGATGTCGACGCCCTTCTGGACCGGTTCGGCCCGGCGCGGCACCTGGTCGAGACCACCGTGCGCAACAGTGCCAATCCGACGATGCCGGAGGCCGGGTACAAGGTCAACGTGATCCCGGAGCTGGCCGCCGCGCGCGTCGACGGGCGGGTCGTGCCGGGTGCCAGGGAGGAGTTCGAGAAGACCATCGACATGCTGACCGGGCCTCGCGTCGACTGGGAGTACTACCACACGGAGATTCCGCTGTCGGCTCCTGTGGATTCGCCGACGTTCCTGGCGATGGCTGAAGCGCTGCGGGCGGAGGATCCGGATGCCGACGTCGTGCCCTACTGCATGGGCGGCGGAACGGATGCCAAGCAGTTCTCCCGGCTGGGTATCACCGGCTACGGGTTCGCCCCGTTGCTGCTTCCGCCGGATCTCGATCTCGCCCCCTTGGTGCATGGTGTCGACGAGCGGGTTCCGGTCGAAGGCCTGAGGTTCGGCGCGCGGGTGCTGGACCGCTTCCTGTCCACAGTGGGCTGAACGCCCGCCCTTGTCCGGCCGCGCTTCGACGGGACACGACAGGACCGGCGCGGGGGACACGCACCACGACGTGGCAACATCGCGCGAAACGATCAGCGAAAGGAACAGCCGGAGAATGGACGAGCAGAAGACCGCGCCGTACGGAGCCTGGCAATCCCCGATCGACGCCCGGATGGTGGCTCGTACTGCTGGCCGCCCCACCTGGGTCAGTCTGCACAAGTCGCAGCCGTGGTGGGCGGAGCCGATGCCCGCGGAGGGAGGGCGCATCGCGCTTCTTCGCCGGGTCGAGGGTTCCCCGCCGGCCGAGAGCGGCGAGGCGACGAGCCCGGCACAGCCTGTGGTGGCGCACGACGAGGTCGTGCTCCCACCGCCGTGGAACGTGCGCAGCCGGGTCCACGAGTACGGCGGCCGCGCGTACGTGCTGGTGCCTGGCGACCCAGGCCCCGTCGTCGTGTTCGCGGAGTTCTCTGATCAGCGGCTGTACCGATACCAGCCGGGAACGGACGAGACGCCGCGGCCACTGACCCCACAGCCGCAGCACCCCGCCGGCCTGCGCTACGTCGAGCCCGTGGTGGCTCCCGGTGGGCAGGAGGTGTGGTGCATCCGGGAGGAGCACACCGGCCCGGCGCCCACAGATGTCAGCCGGTCTATCGTGGCCGTGCCTGTCGACGGTTCCGCCGCCGACGACCCGGCGGGCGTCCAGGTACTCGTCGTCGATACTCATTTCCTGGCCTGCCCCCGGGTGGCACCCGACGGGCGCCGGCTGTCCTGGATCGGCTGGGACCACCCGTCGATGCCCTGGGACTCGACCGTCCTCCGGGTGGCGCGGATCGGTGAGGGCGGGACCGTCCACGCCCCGGTGACGGTCGCCGGAGGGCCGGACGTAGCCGTGGTCCAGGCCGAGTGGCAATCCGAGGACTCGCTTCTGTACGTGGCCGATCCGACCGGATGGTGGAACCTGCACCGGGTGAGTGTGGACGTGGAATCTGGCCCGAACGGTGAGCCGGTCAACCTGTGCCCGCTGGAGGAGGAGTTCGGCGGACCGTTGTGGCAACTGGGCATGCAATGGTTCGCCCCGCTCGCGCGCGGCCGGGTCGCCGTCATCCATGGCCGGGCCGCCACGCGCCTCAGCGTCCTCGACACGGTGTCCGGGGAACTCCTGCCGCTGGACGACGATCACACCGAGTGGGCACCTACGCTGTCCGCGGAGGGCTCTGCCGTCCTGGGCGTGGCCGGCGGTCCCGCCGACCCGTATCAGGTGATGATGGCCGCGACCGTGGGCCGCAAGACCCTGGCGCTCACCGATCCGCTCTACGACGGCCGCTCTTCGCCGCACACGGGCGAGTCACAGCTCGACGCGGTCGCGTTGTGGAAGGTCAGCGAGCAGTACTCGCCGGAACCGGAGGCTCGCATCTTCACCGGCGCACAGGGCCGGGAAGTGCACGCGAACGTCTACCGTCCGCGCAACGAGGCGTTCGCCGGACCGGCCGGCGAACTGCCTCCGTACGTGGTGTTCGTGCACGGCGGGCCGACGAGCCGCGTGCCCATGGTGCACGACCTTGAGGTCGCCTACTTCACCAGCCGGGGGATCGGCGTGGTGGAGGTCAACTACGGCGGCTCCACCGGCTTCGGCCGGGAGTACCGCAACCGGCTGCGGCACAGCTGGGGCGTCGTCGACGTCGAGGACTGTGTGGCCGTGGCCCGCGCTATGGCCGGGGAAGGCCTCGCCGACCCGGCCCGCCTGGCCATCCGTGGCGGCAGTGCGGGCGGCTGGACGTCGGCTGCTGCGCTGACCTTCGCGGATACATTCAGCTGTGGTGTCATCATGTACCCGATCCTGGATCTCAGCGGCTGGCGCACGGGAGAGACACATGATTTCGAGTCGCAGTATCTCGAGAGCCTTGTGGGGCCGTGGCCGGAGGCGGAACAGCGATACCGGGACCGATCGCCGATGAACGCACCGGATCGGGTCTCGGTGCCGTTCCTGCTGCTCCAGGGGCTTGAGGACGAGATCTGCCCGCCCGTCCAGGCTGAGCGGTACGTTCAGGCGATGCGGGGCCGGGGGGTCGCGCACGCTTACCTGACGTTCGAAGGAGAGCAGCACGGTTTCCGCCGGGACGAGACCATCGTCGCCGCACTGGAAGCGGAGCTCTCCTTGTACTCGCAGGTGTTCGGCTTCGACGCACCGGACGTGGCGCCCCTCGAACTCACGCGCTGACCTGGCGCGGAATCGCGGGTCGGCGAGCCGGTAGGTGGGGTGCCGTTCCGTGGCGGTGATGGTACGGTGGCGTGCCTGCCGCTGACGAGCTTAAACCGTGGTGACGACGCGCCGCGGTGGACCACACGACAGACTTCAGGATGAGCCGATGAACTTGCAACCGCTGACTAGGCCACGCCGACTTAGCCCCGGCGACCGTGTCGCTGTGGTGGCGCCGAGTGGGCCGGTCCCCAAGGACCGGCTCGACGCCGGCTGCGAGATCCTCCGCGGATGGGGACTGGAGGTGGTCCTGGCGCCACATGTCACCGGCCGCGACGAGCAGTTCGACTATCTCGCGGGCGACGACCAGTCGCGCGCCGCAGACCTGCAGGAGGCGTGGTGCGACCCGTCGGTCTCCGCGGTGTTGTGCGCCCGTGGCGGCTACGGCGCCCAGCGGATGCTGGATCTGGTCGACTGGTCGGCGATGGCGCAGGCCGAGCCGAAGGTCTTCGCCGGTTACAGTGACATCACCGCGCTGCACGAGGCGTTCGCGAACTGTCTCGGCGTGGCCACGCTGCACGCGCCGATGGTGGCGGTCGACGCCTTCATCGAGGACGCGGGGACCGCGGAGCATCTGCGGCGTACGCTCTTCGAGCCGGAGTCGGTGACCACCATCTCCTCGCCGGGCGCTCGGACCATCGCGGGCGCACACTCCGCGGGCTCGGGCGGGAAGGTCACCGGTGTGACGGTCGGCGGTTGCGTGAGCCTTCTCGCGGCGGAACTGGCCACGCCCACCGGGCGGCCCCACGTCACCGGCGGGATCCTCGTGCTGGAGGAGATCGGTGAGGACGCGTACCGGTTCGACCGCTACCTGACCCATATGCTGCGGACCGGGTGGCTGGACGGCGTAGCGGGCGTGGTGCTCGGCACGTGGACCGACTCCGATCCCCTGGACCACGTCGTCGTCGACCGATTCGCCGCCTTCGACGTTCCCATCGTCAGCGGCATGGAGTTCGGGCACGGTCCCAGCACACTGACCATTCCCCTCGGCGTCACCGCCACCATCGACGTTGAGGCCGCCACGCTCACTCTGGACGAACCAGCGCTGATCTGACGGGTCCGGCCACGTTGCCGGGAACAGCCAGGTGGTGAGACGACCCTATTGCGCCTAGGCTGGTGAGAAACGGGACCGGCCCATCCCCCTGGGGCCGGTCCCGCTTCCATGTCCGCCACCCGAGGTGCCGGGTGGCCTAGTGGTCGTCCAAGAGTGTTTTATCGGACAAACAGTTGCCGCCCATAGGGCCGAAAGTCCTTAGATGCGATGTCGTTCACTCACTGGCGGGTCACACGGATGGCACGAACGGCATGCTCAGCGGACCGGCAGCGGGTAATCCGAGTGCCGTGGCGAGATGCGCGAGTGTGCCCCACGGGTTCAGGGAGCTCGACGCCGCGGCCGGTGACTGGCTCGATTCGGCCGGTCGCAGACGTTCCAGGAACGGCACCTTGGGATACCCCTGCACGTCGGACAGGTCGTCCCGGTCCGGCAGCCGACCGCGGTCGCGCGCTATCCGGATAGCGGTGCTCAGCCCGCCGAGTTCATCGACCAGACCACGGTCCCGCGCGTCGGCCCCGGTCCAGATCCGGCCTCTGGCGACGTCGTCGACCGCCTCGCGGCTCAGTCCGCGGTCCTCGGCGACCTTGGCGGTGAAGTCGTCGTATACCCGGTCCATCCACCCGTTGAGGATCTCCCACTGCTCCTGAGTGAACGGCTCGTCGGCGGCGAACATACCTGCCTGTGCGCCGGTGCTCACGCTGCCCACCCGGATGCCGAGGCGCTCCAGCAGTCGCTTCGGGACGACCTTGCCGCCGACGACGCCGATCGAGCCGGTGATGGTCGCCGGCGATGCCACCACGACGTCCGCGCACATGGTGACGAAATAGCCGCCGGAGCCCGCGACGGAGCCCATCGAGGCGATCACCGGCTTCGTCCGGCGGGCGAGGAGGATCTCGCGGCGGATGGTGTCGGAGGCGACGTAGGACCCGCCGGGGCTGTCCACCCGGAAGACGATCGCCTTGACGTTCTTGTCGGCTGCGGCCGCCCGCAGGTTCGCGCTGAGCGTGTCTGCCCCGATCGAGCCCTCGCTGAAGGGGCTCGCCGAGCTGCGACCCACGGCGATGGGGCCTTTGCCGTAGATCACGGCGACGTTTCCGCGGCTGCGGTGCACGGGCAGCCGGAGAATCTGGGCCTTGCCCGCAGCGTGGTTGTACCTGCCGACGTAGCGCAGGCGCATCCGGCCGCCGAGACGCCGTGCCATCGCGGTGTACACCTCATCGCGGTAACCGACGTGATCCACCAGGCCGGCGTCGCGGGCGTCCGTGGCGCTCAGCGGTCCACCGTCGACGATGTTTCGCAGCCGGTCCGTCGACAGGCCGCGGGCCGCGGCGACGGCATCGAAGACCTGCTCGCCGGTGGACTCCACGATCCTAGTGAGCGCCTCGCGGTGCGCGTCGCTGAACTGAGAGCGTACAAACATGTCGGCAGCGTTCTTGTACTCGTGCCGCTGGCTCAGGTCCGGCTGGAGGCCGGCCCGGTCAAGCGCTTCGCGCAGAAAGACTGCTCGCGCGCTGTAGCCGGTGAGCCCGACGTCCCCGGACGGCTGTAGCCAGATCTCGTCGAAGGCGGTGGCGAGGTAGTAGCCGGTGGTGCCGGGACCGAGTTCGCCGAAGCTCCGCGCCCACGCCACGGCCGGCTTGCCGGACCGGCGGAAACCGGCGACGGCATCCCGGATCTCCTGGACCACGGCCGGCGGCTGCGTGCCGCCGTCGCACTGCGCTATCAGCCCAGCGACCTTCGGGTCTTTCGCGGCCCGGCGAAGACCTTCGATCAGGTCGCTGAGGTGGGTGCGGTTGCGGGCTCGCACGGCCGACAGCGGATCCTGCGGCGGACTGGTGATCAGGGGAGTGTTGAGCTCGAGTTCGAGCACGAGGGGAACGGCAGGCATGCGACCAGGGTATGACGAGCCGCGCGGTCCCGGCCCTGGAAGCGTCGGCGGGGGCCCGGGCCGCTGCTCACATGTCTATCCGGGTGCCGAAACCGAGTTCTGTGGCTCTTTGATACGCCACGGATGCCGCGGCGACGTCGAGGGCCGCGTAACCCGTGGACTTGAATACCGTGAGCTCGTCGCCGGTTCGCCCGGGATGATCCCCCGACAGCACGGAGCCGAGGAGGGCTGCGCGGTCAGGAGAGACGTCTTGCAGTTCATGGGCACCGGCCGGTGGAGCGTGCGACACGGCACCGGGCCACTCGACGTACAGCGTCCCTCCCGTCACCGTCGAGCGATCGAGTTCATGGCCCCTAGACCCGCCGACCGAGCTGATGTGCGCAGGTGAGCGCAGCCATGGGTGCCGCAGGACGGGATGGTCGGCGTCCGTGCAGCAGAAGACCACGTCCGCGCTGCACACCGCCTCCTGGATGGTGCGTGCGGTCGCGGTCCCGTACCGCTGCGCCAGGTGTGTCGCGGAGTCCTGCGAGCGGGACGCCACCACGATCTCGGCCGTGAGACCGAGGTGGTGAAGCAGTTCAAGCTGAGCGTGTGCCTGCACGCCCGCGCCGATGACGGCGATCCGGCCGACGGTGGACGGTGCGAGTTCCTGGAACGCGACGGTGGCACTGGCGGCGGTCCGGGCCGCGGTGACGGCCTCGCCGCTCATCAGGGCCAGCACGTGACCGTCGTTCTCATCGAACAGCGCGACGATTCCGTGATGAGTACTAGGGCCCGTGGGTCCGCCGGGGCGGAAGATGGCGACGAACTTGCCGGCGAGGCCGAGGCCGGCCACATATCCGGGCATGGCGCCGAGGATTCCGGCGGGGGCGATCGCGGCGATACGCGGAGGCGTCGAGGCCTCGTTCCGGCTGGTGGCGATCAATGCGGTTCGGACCGCGGGCAGCAATGCGTCCGGCGGCAGCGCTCGGCGTGTCTGATCATGGTCGAGAATCAGTGTGCTGCTCACGATGACCCCCCGTCTTGCGGTTTCTGGCTGATCGCGAGAGGAAGTCGTCTACCACGGTGTTCCATGCCACCGGATCCTCGAAGTACGTCGAATGGCTCAGATCGAGTTCCACCACGGTGGCCCTGTGCAGCCGGGAGGCGACGTCGCGGACGTGTGACGGCGTCATGACCGGGTCGCGAGAGCCACAGACGAACAGGGTCGGTATCTCGAAGTCGGTGAATGCCGCGGGTTCGTGGACCAAGTCCGCCAGCATCGTCGCGAACTCGGCGTCGGGCGGTCTGCGGCCGAAAGTGCTCAGGCTCTGATAGAGGTAGGCCCGGGCAGGGTCGGCGGCCGGCAACCGGTCGCCGATGGCGGGATGCACGCCTAGCGGCCGGGTACCGTGGGGCGCGCGGACGGGACCGGTGTCGACGTCCGGGCCGTGTACCGGTGGGATGCCGCCGGTGCTGCTGGACAAGACGAGTGAGCGGACGCGGCCCGGTGCGGCCAGCGCGGCGCCGAGCACCACCCAGCCGCCGAGCGACTGTCCTACCAGGTGGGCGGACTCGATACCCAGATGGTCCAGCAGTTCCAGCTGGTCGGAGACCGACGTCTCGGGGCCGGAGCGTCCGGACGCGTTCGACGAACGGCCGAAGCCTCGCTGATCCCAGGTGACCACCTGGAATCTCGAGGCGAAATGCGGGAGTTGCTGGAACCACACCACCGCGTTGCCCCCGAGTCCGTGCGCCAGCACGAGTGGCGGGCCGCTGCCAGCGGTCTCGAACCAGATCGACTCCGCGTCGGACGTCCGGAAATACCCCTCGGTTCTCTCGATCACCACCGGCCTCCCTTCTGCCCGCCTTGTTGATCATAGGCTTCGCCTGCGATCATCTGCAGTGCGCATCACAAGGTCAGGAGGCCGCCGTGAGTTCGTCGCCGGACCCGATCGCCCGGGTGGCCGTGATCAGCACCGGGTCGGTGCGGATGCGCCCGGAACACGTGGGACCCACCCGCAAACCGATGCCGCTCTGGCTGTTCACGTCGACGCGATGGACGGCGCCGCGGCCGGTCAGCGCGTTTGTGATCGAGCATCGTGACGGTGTGGTCCTGTTCGATACGGGACAGGACCGTACGTCGGTCACCGATCCGCGGTACTTCCCGGGCCGGCTCGACAGGCTGGTGAACTCCCGGATCGCTCGCTTCGACATCCCGCCGGACCAGACTCTCACCGCCGGGCTCATCCGCCTGGGCTATCGCCTCGGTGACGTGGAGACGGCGGTGATCTCCCACCTCCATCCCGATCACATCGGCGGGCTTCCACTTCTCGCCCATGCCAGCATCGTGGTGAGCCGCGATGAGTGGGCGGGTCTGGAGCGACGACGGCCGGAAGCTCGCGGGCTGTACCGGAAACACATCGACCTGCCGGGTCTGAGGTGGAACCGGATCGGCTACGAGCCACTCGCCGAGCCGCGGCTGGAGCCCTTCTCGCACGGTTACGACCTGTTCGGCGATCGCAGCGTCCTGCTGTTGCCCACGCTGGGACACACGCCGGGATCCCTGTCGATGCTTGTCCGGCGCCCGGGCAAGGCATCGCTTCTGCTCGTCGGCGATCTCACCTACGACGAGGCTTTGCTGGCGTCTGGCCAGCCCTCCGGCATGTGCGACAGGAAGCAGACCCGCGTCACGATGCAGCAGGTCAACAAGCTGCGTGCGGCCTTGCGGGACCTGGTGATCCTCCCGTCCCATGACCCCGGTGCGGCGGAGCGTCTGGCAGCCGCAATGTGATGCCAGTCACTAGCAACATGCTCAACCTGAAAGTTTGCTGAATGTGCATTGTGCGAGTGGCTGTCACGTCCTGTACCGTCTCATCTCGTGAGCACTGAGCAGGGCTTGCGTGAGCGCAAGAAGGCGGCCACCCGCAGGGCACTGGGTGAGGCGGCCATCAAGCTGGCAATGGAGCACGGCGTCGCTCACGTCACGGCGGAATCGATCGGCGCGCTGGCCGACGTCTCGCCTCGTACGTTTCACAATTACTTCTCAAGCAAGGAGGAGGCCATCGTCAGCGTCCTCACCGACCGGGGGCAGGAGATGGTCGAGGCGCTGCGTGCGAGACCAGCGGATGAACCGATCTGGGACTCGCTTCTGCACATCACCGTGGGAATGGCTGACGACGACGGACACATGAACGACGAGTTCGTCGCCCAGACGACGTTCATCCACGAGAACGCGGCCCTGCTCATGCAGGAACTCGGCGCGATGAAGGCCCTGGGCGAACGTCTCGCGGAGATCATCGCGGAACGCACGAGGACTGACGCACAGGACTTGTACCCGCGACTGCAGGCCAGCGCGGTGGCCGTGTGCATCGCCGCGGCCAAGGAAGCCTGGATCGCCAACCCGTCGGCCGGGCAGCTGGCCGATCACATCCGGCAGGCCTTCGCACTGATGCGAGCCGGTCTGCCACAGCCCGAGCACCCAGCACATTGACCCGCTGCGGCGGACCGGCGCGTCATGATCGCCGCTCCAAGCCGTCCAGCCAGATGACGCCGTTACCCGCACCACGTCTGCTCTCAGGCAGATCACAGCTACACCGTGGTCTTCTATGACTGACTTTATGGACTTGAGTGGAGTATCCCTGTGGCAACCTTCCTGTATCGGCTAGGCCGGTTCTCATACCGGCGACGTGGATTCGTCGCCCTGATCTGGCTCGCCATGTTCGTGCTGGCCGGCGTGGGGGCGTCGACCCTCGCCGACGACCCGTCCGATTCCTTCGAGATACCGGGTACCGAGTCCCAGCAGGCGTTCGATCTGCTGGCGGAGCGGTTCCCGGAAGCGCCGAGCGCTGACAACACCGCGGCGCGGATGGTGTTCGCCGCGCCGGAGGGGGAATCCCTCGCCGACCCGGAGAACCGGGCCGTCGTCGACGAAGCGATCTCGACGCTCAGCGGCGCCCCGCAGGTGGCCACGGTCACCGACCCGTTCGAGACGGGCACCGTGTCCGAGCCTGACAACCGCATCGCCTTCGCCGATGTCGACTACTCGGTGCAGTGGGGCGACTTGAGCGAAGAGGCCAAGGACGCGTTGTTCGACGCCGCGCAAGAGGGCCGGGACGCCGGGCTGACCGTCGAACTGAGCGGCGAGGCGGTCGAGGAGTGGGATGCCGAGGCCGGCAGTGAGCTGATCGGCCTCGGAGTGGCGGCCGTGGTGCTGATCATCACATTCGGCTCACTCGTGGCCGCCGGGCTGCCGCTGCTCAATGCGATCGTCGGGGTCGGCATCGCCATCTCGGCCATCACCGCGGCCACCGGCTTCCTCGACATCGGCAGCGACACCTCCGTGCTGGCGATGATGCTGGGGCTGGCCGTGGCCATCGACTACGCCCTGTTCATCGTCTCTCGCTATCGGCACGAGCTGGCTATCGGCCGCGAAGGAAGCGAGGCGGCGGGCCGGGCACTCGGCACCGCGGGCTCGGCGGTGGTGTTCGCCGGTCTGACGGTCATGATCGCCCTGTCCGGCCTCGGCATCGTCGGAATTCCAATGCTCACCGAGATGGGCCTCGCCGCGGCGTTCGCGGTGGGTATCGCTGTGCTGATCGCCCTGACGTTCCTGCCGGCCTTGCTGGGCTTCGCCAAGCACCGGGTCATCGGCGGCCGGATCCCCGGGCTGAAGGCCCGCGACCCCGAGGCCGACGACGCCGATGGCAAGCCGAGCCTCGGCAAGCGCTGGGTCGGCTTGGTCACCCGCCGGCCCAAGACCGTGGTGCTTGTCGCTGTGGTCGGGATGCTGGGGCTGGCCGCGCCCGTGCTGGACTTGCGACTCGGCCTGCCGGGTGAGGAGTCGATGTCGGAGGACACCACTCAGCGCAAGGCGTACGACCTCGTCTCCGAAGGCTTCGGCGAAGGGTTCAACAGCCAGCTGATGGTCGTCGTCGACGCCGCCGGCACAGAGAACCCGCAAGGCGCGTTCGACGGAGCGGTCGCGGAGATCGAGGCACTCGACGACGTCGTCATGGTGTCGCCGCCCATGCCCAACGCCGCCGGCGACACTGCCATCATCAGCGTGATCCCGCAGAGCGGACCGTCAAGCGCGGAGACCGAAGAGCTTGTCGACGCCATCCGTGATGCCAGCGGCGGGCTGGAGGCCGGTACCGGGGCGACCATGGTGGTGACCGGCAACACGGCCATCGTGATCGACTTCTCCGAGAAGATGTCCGAGGCGATGGCCCCGTACCTCGGAGTCGTGGTCGGACTGTCCTTCATCCTCCTGCTGCTGGTGTTCCGATCGATCCTGGTCCCGCTCAAGGCGGCGCTCGGCTTCCTGGTCACCATGGGTGCGACCTTCGGGCTGATCGTAGCGATCTTCCAATGGGGCTGGTTCGCCAGCCTGCTGGGAATCGACCAGACGGGGCCGATCATCAGCATGCTGCCGATCTTCCTGATCGGCGTGGTGTTCGGCTTGGCGATGGACTACGAGGTCTTCCTGGTCACCCGGATGCGGGAAGAGTATGTGCACGGCGCTTCGCCCACGGCTGCCGTGGTCACCGGTTTCCAGCACGGTAGCCGGGTGGTCACCGCGGCGGCGATCATCATGATCAGCGTCTTCGGCGCCTTCGTGCTCGGTGGCGAGGACTTCATCATGCAGGTTGGGCTCGCGCTCGCCGTCGCGGTGGCGTTCGACGCGTTCGTCGTCCGGATGACCATCGTGCCCGCGATCCTGACGCTGCTCGGCCACCGGGCCTGGTGGCTGCCGCGCTGGCTGGACCGGATCCTGCCCAACGTCGACGTCGAGGGCGAGAAGCTCCGCACGGCGCTGGACAAGAAGCCCGAGGACCGCGAGCCTGTGGCCGTCGGCAGCTGAGAAGATCTCCCACGCTCGACACGGGACGGCCGGTGACTGATGTCGCCGGCCGTCCCCTAAATGATCATGTAAACCATGTTTTCTCGTGCTTCACCATGGGCGGATTCAAGTGGTGAGTGCAACACCGGGTGGATTGAATGGTTCTGAGAGTAGCTTGTTGAGTGCTTCGGCTGGGGTTTTCCAGCTCAGGGTTTTGCGGGGTCGGTTGTTCAGTTCGG
>NZ_JAAGOB010000008.1 GCF_010550695.1 Phytoactinopolyspora alkaliphila | reverse complement strand
GCGTCATCACCCGCGTCGCCTACGGATTCAAAGACCCTCACGCCCTCATCGCCCTGGCCATGCTCTCCCTCGGCGGCTACCGCCCAGCCCTCCCGGGCCGCTAACCCACGGAAACGTCAGGAGAGCCTCATTTTGGGCGAAGTTGGGTGTGGTGGTCGAGGAAGGTGTACACGTCGGTGTCGTCGACGCCGGGAAACGTGCCGGGCGGGAGTGCCGCGAGCAGGTGTGAGTGGACCCGGGCACTCGGCCAGGCGTGCTCGGCCCAGCGCTCGGCCAGCTCGGCGGGCGGTCGCCGGCAGCAGGACGGGTCCGGGCACGACGACGTCGCCCGGTTGGTGGTCTCCCGGCCCTGGAACCACTTCACGTGGGTGAACGGCACGCCCACGTCGATGGCGAAGTCGCCCTCGGCGGTGCGCTCCACATGCGTGGTGCACCAGTAGGTGCCGCGCCCCATGTCGGTGTACTGGTAGTGCGACGCGTACCGGTCCGCGCTGGAGAACACGGCGCGCGCCGCCCAATAGCGGCACACCATCTGCCCCTCGATGGCTCCGGTCACGTCGGTGGGGAAGGTGACGTCGTCGTTCTCGTATGCCTTGTAGATGATGCCGTCCTCGCCGACTCGCATGAAGTGCACCGGGATACCCAGGTGGTGGGTGGCGAGGTTGGTGAAGCGGTGCGCGGCTGTCTCGTAGGAGACGGCGAACATGTCCCGCAGATCCTCGATGGCCAGCGCCTTGGCCGCCTTGGCGCTCTGGAGGAAATCGACGGCGGCGCTCTCCGGCATCAGCAAGGCCGCGGCGATGTAGTTCACCTCGACCCGCTGGCGCAGGAAGTCGGCATAGTCGACCGGTTCTTGATGGCCGAGGGCGAAGTGCCCGAGGGTCTGCAGCACGATGGTGCGAGGGTGGTGGCTGGAGTGGCTGGGAGCGGGGAGGAAGATGCGGCGATGCCGAAGGTCGGTGATGGACCGGGTGGCCCGGGGGAGATCCGTGGTGCGATGCAGCGTGAAGCCGAGGTGCTCGGTGAGCGCGTTGAGGTGACGCTCGGTCAGTGGGCCGCCGGTGTGTCTGATAGTTGCCGACAGCTCCGCCGCGACCTGCTCGATCTCGGTGAAGTAGTTGTCCCGGTTCCGCATGCCGCGGCGGAGTTCGGCATTGGCGCGCCGGGCCTCTTCCGGAGTGGCGGCCTGCTCGGTGGCGCGTCGTTCCAGTTCGGCGTGCAACCCCACGAGCGCTTCGAGCGCTTCGGTGGGGAGCTTGCTGGTGAGGCCCACCCTCGGCAGACCGAGTGACGCGTACAGCGGGCTGTCCTGAGCCCTGCTCAGTGCGATCTCCAACGCGGCCCGCGGTGACGGCGGCTCCGGCTTGATCAGGTAGCCCACGTCCACACCCAGCACCGTGGCCAATGCCTGGATGAGGGTGAGCCTCGGTTCCCGCTTGCCGTTCTCGATCTGGGAGAGCAGCGACGGCGCGCGCTCCACGGCCGTGGCCAGCTCACCCAGGGTCAGGCCGCAGGCCTTTCGCGCGTGCCGGATCCGCTGGCCCAGCGTGACGAGGTCGAGATCGTCGTCGGGAAAGCCCATTCTTTCGCTCCTGTGAAAAATCAAGGTAGTTCACCGCAGATACCGCTGGAACCCGAGACGTAGATGCCAGCAGAGTGTCTTTAGAGCCAAAGTTCACCCATCGCCGTTGCCCGACTGTACCGGAACGGCAGCCAGGAGCAAGGAGTGAGACATGACGGTGGCACTCGAAGGAGATCGGCGCGAGACGGCACGTGACGACCGGACCCCGGCGCCCCCCGGCGCGACGTCGCCGGCGGACCCGGCCGGGCGCATCGCCGCCGAGGCGGCGGCGCTGCAGCGCGAGTGGGACACCGATCCCCGGTGGGAAGGCGTCGAGCGCAGTTATACGGCCGAGGACGTGGTCCGGCTGCGAGGCAGCGTGCGAGAGGAGCACACGCTCGCCCGGCGGGGGGCGGAACGTCTGTGGGACCTGCTGAACTCCCGCGACTATGTGCATGCGCTCGGCGCGATCACGGGTAACCAGGCGGTCCAGATGGTGCGCGCGGGATTGGAAGCCATCTACCTTTCCGGCTGGCAGGTGGCCGCCGACGGCAACACCTCCGGGCAGACATACCCCGACCAGAGCCTCTACCCGGTCAACTCGGTGCCCACCGTGGTCCGCCGGATCAACAACGCGCTGCTGCGCGCCGACGAGATCACCTTCTCCGAGTGCACGGAGACCGGCTTCGACTGGCTGGCGCCGATAGTGGCCGACGCGGAGGCCGGATTCGGTGGGCCGCTGAACGCCTTCGAGCTGGCCAAGGCGCTGATCGCGGCCGGAGCGGCCGGTGTGCACTACGAGGATCAGCTGGCCTCGGAGAAGAAGTGCGGGCACCTGGGCGGCAAGGCTGGTTCCCACGGGCCAGCACGTGCGCACGCTCAACGCCGCCCGGCTGGCCGCCGACGTCGCCGGAGTGCCTACCGTGATCGTCGCTCGTACCGATGCCCTGGCCGCGAAGCTGATCACCAGCGACGTCGACCCTGCCGACCGGGCGTTCACCACGGGGGAGCGGACGCCGGAGGGTTTCTACCGCACGACGGCCGGCGTCGGCCCTGTGATCGCCCGCGCTCTGGCGTACGCGCCGTACGCGGACCTGGTGTGGGTGGAAACCGGGACGCCCGACCTGGAGCTGGCGCGCCAGGTGGCGGAGGCCGTCCACGATCGTCACCCCGGGAAGATGCTCGCGTACAACTGCTCGCCGTCGTTCAACTGGAAGGCGCACCTGGACGACGACGCCATCGCCGCCTTCCAGCGGGAGCTCGCGGCCCTGGGTTACCGGTTCCAGTTCATCACCCTCGCCGGGTTCCACCAGCTCAACTACGGGATGTTCGATCTCGCCCAGCGCTACGCCAAGGACGGCATGCCCGCCTACGTCGAGCTTCAGCAGCAGGAGTTCGAGGCCGAGTCTCGCGGCTACACCGGCGTCCGCCACCAGCGTGAAGTGGGTACGGGGTACTTCGACCTCGTGGCCACCGCCCTGAACCCCGGCGGCGAGACCGTGGCGCTGCGCGGCTCCACCGAGCAGGAGCAGTTCCGCTGAGCTTCCGAGTGCCGTCCGGATCACCGACGGCTCGCATGCTACGTGCTCAACCGGCCACCCGAAGGAGACGAACGAGTTGACGACCGACATGATGAACGAGATGACCAACGACGAGATCACCACGCGCACAGGGAACGCTTCCGGGCCGCGGCAGCGCACCGGGACCGGACCCGTGCCGCCGTCCGGCCCGGTCGACCTGGCCGGGCCGCCGGTGCCGCGCCAGGAGGAGATCCTCACCCCGGAGGCGCTGCGGTTCCTGGCCGACCTGCATGTGCGCTTCGCGGGCCGCCGCGCCGACCTGCTCGCGGAACGGCAGCTGCGCCGCGACCGCATCGCCGGGGGACAGGACCTGGACTTCCTGCCTGAGACCCGTGCCATCCGGGAGGATCCCGCCTGGAGGGTGGCGCTGCCCGCGCCCGGCCTGGAGGACCGGCGGGTCGAGATCACCGGGCCCACCGAGCGCAAGATGACCATCAATGCGCTCAACTCTGGCGCCAAGGTGTGGCTTGCCGACCTCGAGGACGCCAACACGCCGCACTGGGCAAACGTGATCGGCGGCCAGATCAACCTGCACGACGCCGTGCGCCGCACCATCGACTACACCAGCCCGGAGGGCAAGCGCTACGAGCTGGGCGACACCACACCCACCATCGTGGTCCGTCCGCGCGGGTGGCACCTGACCGAGAAGCACCTGCGGATCGAGCGAGAGCCCATGGTGGGCGCGCTCGTGGACTTCGGGCTGTACTTCTTCCACAACGCCCACGAGCTTCTCGCCCGTGGCACGGGACCGTACTTCTACCTGCCGAAGCTGGAGAGTCACCTGGAGGCGCGGCTGTGGAACGACGTGTTCCTCGACGCCCAGGAAGCGCTTGGCCTGCCCCGCGGCACGATCCGTGCCACGGTACTCATCGAGACGGTGACCGCAGCGTTCGAGATGGAGGAGATCCTCTTCGAGCTGCGGGAACACTCCGCCGGGCTGAACGCCGGGCGCTGGGACTACATCTTCTCGCTGATCAAGAACTTCCGGACCCGCGGCGGCCGGTTCGTCTTGCCGGACCGCTCCGCCGTCACCATGACCGTGCCGTTCATGCGTGCGTACACCGAACTGCTCGTGCGCACCTGCCACGGGCGCGGCGCCCACGCGATCGGCGGTATGTCGGCGTTCATCCCGTCGAAGGACCCGGCAGCGAATGGCGAGGTCTTCGCGAAGGTCCGCGAGGACAAGGGGCGTGAGGCCGGCGACGGGTTCGACGGCTCCTGGGTGGCGCATCCGGGCATGGTCGGGGCGGTCCGCGAGGTGTTCGACGACGTCCTCGGCGAGCGCCCGCACCAGATCGAACGGCAGCGCGAGGACGTCGTCGTCCGTGCCGCCGACCTGCTGCGGATCGAGGAGACCCCTGGCCGGATCACCCACGCCGGCCTGCGGGCCAATGTGGCCGTGGCGTTGCGGTACCTGGAGGCGTGGTTCGGCGGCCGAGGCGCAGTGGGGATCTTCGGCCTCATGGAGGACGCCGCCACCGCGGAGATCTCCCGGTCCCAGATCTGGCAGTGGATCGACGCGGAGGCCGCCGTCGAGGACGGCACCTTGATCACCCACGAGCTGGTCGCGGGGATCGTCGCCGAGGAGACCGACGCACTTCTTGCGGAGGCCGGGAACGACGACGCCCGCTCCCGGCGCATCGAGCAGGCCCGCGAACTGTTCGAGCAGGTGGCGCTGGCGCCGGACTACCCCACCTTCCTCACGGTGCCGGCGTACGCGTATTACGTGTGATCGTGGCTGCCGTAGGCTCCGGCCGCGGCTCGTCCTCAGGATGGATCAGATGACCAAGATCCACATGAGGGCGGCACTTTGCCACCTGATCGTGTCGCGTTCACCATGCGAGACGAGATCAGCTGACAATTCTCGCCGTCAGGAGCGCGGTGCGTCGTCTGATTGTCCCCACCGTGACGATCAGACGACACATCGACGATCAGGTGACGAAGTGGCGGAGTGGGGGGGTGCTGCGCGCGCTTACTCGCGGTGGAGTTCGGTGAGGATGTCGTCGGCGATGGCCAGGGCGGCGGTGGCGGCGGGTGACGGTGCATTGCGCACACACAGGATCCGCCCTCGCCGGCTCACCCGGAAGTCGTCCACGAGGGTGCCGTCGGCGTCCATGGCCTGTGCGCGCACGCCGGCCGGCGCGGGGACAACGTCGTCGAGACGCAGCTCCGGGACGTAGCGGCGCGCGGCGCTGACGAAGGCGCGGCGGCTGACCGACCCGTAGACCTCGCGCACGCCGGTGCGCCAGTTCTTCCTGGCGAACCGGCGGAACCCGGCCCAGCCCGCGAGCCGGCCGAGCTCCCGGATATCGATCTGACCTCTGCCGTATCCTTCGCGTGCCAGCGCCAGCACCGCATTGGGGCCGATGAGGACGCCGCCGTTCACCCGCTTGGTGAGGTGGACGCCGAGAAACGGGTAGCGCGGGTCGGGCACCGGGTAGACCAGCCCGTTGACCAGGTGCCGGCGATCATCGCGCAGCGCTGCGAACTCACCCCGGAACGGGACGATCCGGGGGTACTCGTCGTCGCCGGCCAGCCGCGCCAGCCGGTCCGCGTGCAGACCCGCGCAGATGACCACGTAGTCGAAGGCGCCGAGCACCTGTGCTGCCCCAGCCTGGGCGTCGCGCCCGGACACGTGCACTTCGCCGGCCACCTCCCGGAAGCCGGTGACGTCCACGCCGGTGCGCACGTCGGCACCGGCTTCCGCGGCTTCCTCCAGCATTTGCCGGGCCACAGCAGCGAAGTCGACAATTGCGGTGGTGGGGGAGTGCAGGCCGGCGATGCCGCTGACATGCGGTTCGATCTCGCGGATCTGGTCCGCATCGAGCATGCGGATCCCCGGCACACCGTTGGCCTTCGCCCGAGCCTCGATGTCGGCCAGCCGGCGGCGATCCTGGTCGGTCAGGGCGACGAGCACCTTGCCGCACTCGTCATAGGTGAGGCCGTGCTCGTCGCAGTAGGCGCGCAGCAGGCCGATGCCGCGGCGGGCGAAGCGGGCCTTGGCCGAACCAGGCGTGTAGTAGAGACCGGCGTGAACCACGCCGCTGTTCCGGCCGGTCTGGTGCAGGCCCGGAGTGGGCTCCTTCTCCAGCACGCTCACGTGCGCCGGCTGGTGGAACAGGCTGATCGCCCGTGCGACGGCGGCGCCGATGATCCCGCCTCCCACCACCGCGTATCGCCGTGCCAGGTTCACCGCACCACCCCTCCTCATCTGAATGAGCCTGATTGTCGCAGCTGTCGTGGTTCGGCGACACCGGACACAGGTGAACTGGGTAAGGTCGGCATCGATGAACGTCTATGAGGATGCAGACCGCGAACGCTGGGCACCCGAGCCCGAGAAGCGCTCGTCGCGCACCGACTTCGCCCGGGACCGGGCCCGGGTGCTGCATTCCGCCTCGCTGCGGCGGCTCGCCGCCAAGACGCAGGTCGTCTCGCCCGGCAGCGACGATTTCGTCCGCAACCGCCTGACGCACTCGCTCGAAGTGGCGCAGGTGGGCCGGGAGCTCGGGATGGCGCTCGGCTGCGACCCCGATGTCGTCGACGCCGCCTGCCTGGCGCACGACATCGGGCACCCGCCGTTCGGGCACAACGGTGAGGCTGCCCTCGACCAGGTCGCTCGCGACATCGGCGGTTTCGAGGGCAACGCGCAGACCCTGCGGTTGCTGAGCCGGCTGGAAGCCAAGGCGGCGCATCCGGACGGGCGCTCGGCGGGGCTGAACCTGACCCGGGCCAGCCTGGACGCCGCGACGAAGTATCCGTGGCCGCGCGGCGACGCGCACCCGAGGAAGTTCGGTGTGTACGAGGACGACCTCGCCGTCTTCAGCTGGTTGCGGACCGGCGCCCCGGACGAGCGGCGCTGCCTGGAGGCGCAGGTCATGGATTTCGCCGACGACGTCGCCTATTGCGTGCACGACGTCGAGGACGCGATCGTGGCGGGTTGGCTGGAGCCGTCCCGCGTCCTCGACGACGCCGGCGAACGGGAGTGGTTCGCGCTGCTGACCCAGGAGTGGTATCTGCCGGAGATCGATGTCGAGGAGATCCTGGAGACGCTGGACCGCCTTCGGGCCTGCTCGTTCTGGGTGGAGGTCTACGACGGCCGGCGTTCCGGCCTCGCCGCTCTGAAGGACATGACCAGCCAGCTCATCGGACGGTTCAGCGAGGCGGCACAGCGCGCGACGCATGAGGCGTACGGGCACGGCCGGCTGACCCGCTATGCGGCCGACCTGTGCGTGCCCCACCACACCCGGCTGGAGGTGGCCGTGCTGAAAGGGCTGGCGGCTACGTATGTGATGACCTCGCGCGACCGGGCCGAGACGTACGGAGACCAGCGCGAACTCGTGGAAGAGCTGGCCGGTCAGCTGTGGGATCGGGCGCCGGAGGCGCTGGAACCGACGTTCCGTGAGGACTGGGCCGACAGCGCCGCCGACGACGCACGCCTGCGCGTCATCGTCGACCAGGTCGCCTCGCTGACCGACGCCTCGGCGTACTTGCTGCACTCCAGGCTGAAGAGCTGACCAGGATCAGCAGCTCAGGACGGGTAGCCGTCCTTGATCTCTTCCGGCGCGTGCTGCGAATCGCCGGCCTCCGTGGTCCCGTCACCGGAACCGAGGTCGAGCCGCGTGTCGTCTTCCTGCTCGTCGCCTGCGTCGTCACTGATCGCCTCCGGGCGGTCGATATTGCCCGCGACGTGCTTGCCCTTATATTTTCCGCCCATGACCGTCCTCCTCATGCCAATGTGACGCCTTTGAACTTGCTTTGTCAAACATTTGTGTAACCGCCGTTCCATTACCCCGTCCTCCAGCGGGCACACCTGGGGCCGCGCACGGCCGCGGTGGAGCAGGACAGCTGGCAGCGGAGGCGGTCAGGACGGCTGGCAGCGTGGGCACCAGACCGTGGCGCGGCCGCCCACGCGGGTGCGCCGCACGGGGGTGCCGCACCGTGGGCAGGTGGAGCCGTCCTGGTCGCGCCTTCCGGTGAGCCACGACGACCGAGGTGGCACCCGGCCGGTGGGTATCGCCGCACGCACCGTGGAACGCATTCGGCGGTGCAGGTGCCGCCAGTCGTCGTCGGCGAGGGCACGGGTCGGTGTCGTGGGATGGAGACGTGCCCGCCAGAGGATCTCGTCGACGAGGAGGTTGCCGAGCCCGGCAACCGTGGATTGGTCCATCAGCGCGGTCTTGACCTGCCGCCTCGTGGCGCCCAGCCGTCCGCGGAAGTCCTCGAGGCCGATCGCCTCGGCGTCGGGGCCGGTGCCGGCGAGGATCTCGTCGCAAGCGGCATCCTCGTGCGCGAGCCGCAGTCCCTGTAGCTTGCGCAGGTCGCGAAAGCACAGCTCACCGGCGCCGGTGACGAAGACCACGCGGTCGTGCGGGTGCCGGGAATCCGGCTCTCCCGGGCACCAGAGGAGCTCGCCGGTCATGCCGAAATGAAAGACGACACTGGGCTCGTCGGTGCGGTGTCTCCGTCCCGGCGCATGCATCGGTGCGACGAGCCACTTGCCGAGCCTGCGGGGTGTGCCGAACGCGAGTCCTGTCAGGCTCCGCCGAAAGTCGGCGGTGCTGGCGTCACGAAGCACGCCGGCGTCACTGACGTCGACCGCCTCGACGGGGTGACCGGCGGCGCGGCGGAGGACGCGCCGGAACCCCTCGACGTCCGGAAGCTCGGGCATACCGTCGGCCATACCGCAGCAGGGATGTCACATGCTGGGCCGGCGTCAGCCGGAAAGCCGCGGAAGCTCCTGCTCGAGCTCAAGCACGGGCTCGAACAGCGCCGTCCGCTCGTCGAGCTGTTCTAGCACCTCCCAGGCCTCCAGCACCAGCGACTCCGGGCGCGTGTCGCCGTTCGCCACCGCCTCCACCTCCGGCCAGGAGAGCGGAACCGCCACGGTGGGCCGCTCGCGGGCACGCAGCGAGAACGGGGCGACAGTGGTCTTGTGCTCGGTGTTCTGGCTCCAGTCGACGAACACCTTGCCCTGCCGCCGGGCCTTGGTCATCCGGGAGACGACGTCGTCGGGGTTTTCCCGCTCGGCCAGTTGCGCCACGGCATGGGCGAACGGTTTGGTGTCGTCGTAGGTGACCGGTGTGTTGAGCGGAACGGCGACGTGCAGGCCCTTCGAGCCCGACGACTTGACCATCGCTTCCAGGTCGACGTTGCCGAGCAGGTCCCGCAGCCAGGTGGCGACCTTCGCGCACTCCACCAGGCCGACGCCGTCGCCGGGATCCAGATCGAACACGATCTGCGTGGGGCAGCCGACGTCGTCCGCGCGCGCCAGCATGGTGTGCATCTCCAGGTCGGCGAGGTTCGCTGCCCATACCAGCGTGGGCAGGTCCTGGATCAGGCAATACTCCACCTCGCGGTCGTTGCTGTCGCTCCAGATGGGCGCGATGGACACCCAGTCCGGCCGGTGCGACGGGCACTGCTTCTCGTAGAAGTGCTGGCCCTCCACGCCGTCCGGGTAGCGCTTCATGGTCAGCGGCCGGCCTCGCAGGTGGGGGAGCAGAGCCGGGGCGGCGTTCACGTAGTACTCGACCACCTCGCCCTTGGTCGTCCCAGTCTTCGGATAGAACACCTTGTCCAGGTTGGACAGTTTGAGCCGCTTGCCCTCGACGCTCACCTGTCCTTCGGGGAGCGTACCGCCGCGCGCGCGTTGCTTCGTCCGCCCGCTCGAATCCGCCGCGTCACCGTCCGCGTCGGTCCGATCCTCGCCAGCCCGGCCCTCGACGGCGGGGTCGTCTCCTGCCGCGCCCTCGCCGGCGGCCTCGTCTTCACCAGCCGGGTGCTCGGTGGTCTCGGGCGGCGGCGCCTGCTGCTCGCGTACCACCTCCTCCGGCGGCTTGTCGTCGCGCATCCCCCGGTACGCGGGTTGCCGCATGGTCCCGGAATTCGTCCACTCGGCGAACTCGACCTCGCAGACCAGCACCGGGTCGACGAACGTGGTGTCCTTGGGCTGCGGCTGGCGCCCGGTGAACGGGCTGTCGGCGCGCTTGAGCGGGTCCAGGCGCCGGCGGAGCATTTTCAGTGTCTTCGCGTCGAACCCGGTGCCGACCTTGCCCGCGTAGCGCAGCGCGGAACCGTCGTCGTCGTAGTAGCCGGCCAGCAGCGCGCCAAGCTCGTCCTTGCGCTGACCCTGGCCGGACGTCCATCCGCCGATCACCACCTCCTGACGGACGTGGTTCTTCACCTTCAGCCAGTCGCGGGTGCGCCGGCCCGGCTGGTACACGCTGTTCAGGCGCTTGGCGATGACACCTTCGATACCCTGCTCGCGCGTTGCCTCGAGCAGAGCACGGCCGTCCTCGCGGTGATACCCGGGCACCTGCCAGCTGGCACCGCCCAGGTCCAGCGCTTCAAGCTCCCGGCGACGCTCCTCGTACCCGGCCCGCAGCAGCGACCTGCCGTCCACGTACATCAGGTCGAAGATGACGTACGTGACCGGGACGTCGCGCTGGCGCTGGCGCACCTTCGCCTCGGCACCCACGTTGATCCGGGACTGCAGCTTCTCGAAACTGGGCCGGCCCTGGTCGAATGCGACGAGCTCGCCGTCGAGGATCACCCGGCGCGAGCCGAGCTGGCGAGCCAGCGGCGCGATCTCGGGGTACTGCTGGGTGACGTCCCGGCCGTTCCGGTTGACCAGCCGGACCCGGCCGCGCTCGCCGTACGCGACCGCCCGCACACCGTCCCACTTCACTTCGAAGCCCCAGCCGTCCTCGTCCGCCGGGAGCTCCGACAGCGTCGCCTTCATCGGCTCGACGGCCTCGGGCATCGCATCCTGGCCGACGTCCGGCGGATCCATCCGGTGGATCAGCCAGTTCTTCGCATCCTGCCCCTTGCCGGTCTGGAACAGGGCGAACTTGCCCGTGGCCCGTTCCCCGTGCAGGCGCATGATGACCTCGTCGTCGCGGAACTTCTCGGCCTCGTAGGTGCCCTGGTCCCAGACGGTCATCGACCCGCCGCCGTACTCGCCCGCGGGGATCTCGCCTTCGAAGGTGAGGTATTCGAGGGGATGGTCCTCGGTGTGCACGGCGAGCCGGTTGTGTCGCGGGTCGTCGGGCAGGCCGCGCGGCAGCGCCCAGGAAACCAGCACGCCGTCACGCTCCAGCCGCAGGTCCCAGTGCAACCGGCGGGCATGGTGCTCCTGGATGACGAACCGGCGGCCAGCGCTGTCGTCTCCGTCACCCTCGGCCCGGCCGCCGCGGTCGCCGCTGGGTTCGGGGGTTTGATCGAACGAGCGCTTCTGCCGGTACTCGCCGAGCTTGTCGGGCTTACCCATGGAGTCCATCTACCCGCATCGACGGCCTGATTATCAACTCCTTCGGCCGAGCCGGACCATTCCGGCCGTTCTTCGGAGGACCTTGGGTATGCCGCGTGCGAGTTGGGTACAGCAGGGGGAACAGCCGATCAGGAGGACGAATGACTTTCTCTGTGGTAGCACGTTGCGAGCGAACGGGGCAGCTGGGTGTAGGTGCGGTGACAGCCATGATGGGCGTGGGCAAGCTCGTCACGTACGCCGCTCCGAAGGTGGGGGCCATCGCTACGCAGGCCACGATCAACCCATACCTGGGCATTGACGGATTACGAATGATGGCCGAGGGCGTGGGCGCCCCGGACACGATGGAGCGCCTGATCCAGGCCGATCCCGGACGCGATACCCGGCAGGCCGGCTACCTCGACGCGCACGGGGATACGGCTGCCTGGACCGGCAAGGAGAATCCGCCCTGGTCCGGTCATATGGGTGCGGACAACGTGATGGCCCAGGGCAACCGGCTGGTAGGACCGGAGACCCTGGAGAGCACGCTCGAGGCGTTCGCCGAGCACGGCGATCTCGAACTGGCCGAACGGCTGCTGGTCGCCTTGGAAGCCGGCGAAGCCACCGGCGCGGACACCAAGGGCGCTCTCTCCGGAACCATCTATGTGGTCGACACCGAGGAATACCCCCTCTGGGACCTGAGAGTCGATCACGCCGACGACCCCGCTGCCACCCTGCGTCACCTTTTCGCAGAGTCGCGGGAGCGGCTCATACCGCAGGTCAAGGAGTTGCCCACCCGAGCGGATCCGATGGGGGACGCAGCCCGGAAGGTACTTGGCCACGGCTGATCGACGCGGGCCGTGGACGCCACCGGTGGCGTCCACGGCCCGCAGATCACGGTCAGGAGGCCTTCTTGCGGCTCTTGCCGGAGCTGCTCCTGGCCGAGCCACTCTTCGAGTTCTTGGCCGAGCTGTTCTTGCCGGAACTGCTCTTGGCGGTCCTGCCCTTCGACGAGCCACTTCCGCCGGAGCTGCTCTTTCCTGAGCTACGGGCTCCCGAGGACCGTCCGCCGCTCTTGCCGCCACTGCTGGCGCGGCCTTGTCCGTCCCGGGCCTTCTGGATGCTCTGCTCCAGCGCGGCGACCAGGTCGATGACGTCGCCTTGCGGCTCGGGCGCCTCCTCGACGTCGACCTCCTGGCCCTTGGCCTTCTGCTCGACGACTCTGAGCACCTGCTCACGGTAGGTGTCGTGGTAGCTCTCCGGCTTCCAATCCGTGCTTAGCTGCTTGATCAGCTGAACGGCGGTGTCGAACTCCTTCTTCGGCAGCTTGCGCCGGCCGGGGATGTCGTCGGCGACGTCTCGCGGCTGCCGGATCTCGTCGGCGAAGTGCATGGTGGTGAGGACGAGGACGTCGTCCTGCGCGCGAATCGCGGCGAGGTACTGCTTGTTGCGCATGACCAGTGTCGCGATACCGGCCAGGCCGGAGTCCTTCATGGCATCGCGCAGCAGTGCGTAGGCGTGCTGATGTTCCTCACCCCGGGGAGCCAGGTAGTAGCTGCGCTGGTAGTAGATGGGGTCGATGCCGGCGAGCTCCACGAAGTCGTCGATGGTGATGGCCCGGGAGGTCTCCGGCTGGACGCTCTCCAGCTCGTCCTGGGTGATGATGACGTGCTCGCCGCTCTCGGTCTCGTATCCCTTGGTGATGTCTTCGTAGGCGACCTCACGGTCGGTGCCTTCGGCCACCCGCTTGTTCCGCACCCGTTTGTCGGTGCCTTTCTCGAACTGGTGGAAGGACACGTCGCGGTTCTCGGTGGCCGAGTACAAGCCGACGCCGATGTTCACCAGGCCGAAGCTGATCGAGCCGCTCCACACCGGTCGAGCCACATCAGTCACCTCCTGAGTTCTTTCCCGCCGGTACCCGGCCTTCCTCTCTCTCATGCGCGGGGCGAAGCCGAGCATGGGCGGCGGCCCGTGGGGTAGAAGCCGGGTGACCAAGTCCGAACCTATCCGAGGAGACCGTCATGGCACAGAAGGTCAGTGAGGTGATGACCCCAGGGCCGATCACCGTGGACACCGAGGTGTCGGTGCAGCAGGTGGCGCAGACCATGCGCGATCAGGGTATCGGGGATGTCATCGTGACGGACTCGACCGGTGTCTGCGGTCTGGTGACGGACCGTGACATCGTCATCCGTGGACTTGCCGAAGGTGGCGACCCGTCGAGTATGCGTGTCGGGGAACTCTGCAGCCGCGATCTGGTGACCGTCAACGCCGACGACAACATCGACGAAGCGGTGCGGGTGATGCGGGAGCACGCGGTGCGCCGCCTGCCGGTCGTGCAAGACCGGGAACTGGTCGGGGTCGTCTCGATCGGGGATCTCGCAGTGGATCAGGATCGCCGTTCCGCGCTCGCCGACATCAGCGCGGCGCCGCCGAACGACTGAGCACGTCGGCCACGGCGACGCCGTAATTGTCGTGCCGTTCCCAGTCCGGTCAGATGCGGGCCCGGTGGCTGTCATTGCCCCCGGGCCCGGTCATCGCCGGTCAATGAGTCGCCGCCGGGCGCTGAATCGCCGGGCATTGAGCTACTCCTGATCAGGCTCGATGACGCCGCAGGCCACCCGGTCTCCCGCATCGCCCGTGTCGAGGGTGTCCTGATCGGGCTCGCCGTACCGCTCGGGGATGTTGGCCTGGTTGTCCCGGCCCTGGTGCAGGATCACAGCCGTACCCTCGTCGAGGACATCCTGCAGCTCGAACCGGTCGGTCACCACCATGGCGTGCACAGTGCCCTCCCCGGTGACGAGTAACGGCGGCAGGTCCCCGGCGTGGCCCGGGTGTTCGTCACCGGCGGGGTTGTAGTGGCCCCCGGTGCTCTGGAACGGACCATCGGCGTGCTGCGGGTCGCATACCGCGTTCTCGTGGATGTGCATTGCCATGAAGCCGGGCTCCAGGCCACTGAACTCGACGGTCACGGAGACACCCTCATCGGCCTCGTCGAAGATCACGTGGCCGATCTCCCGGCCGTCCGTGTCCATCACCGCAACGACCTCCGCGCTGCCGGTACCCGGCTGGGTTGTGGTCCCTGGAGCGGGTTCGGTGTCCTCGGTTTCCTCGTCGTTCTCGCGTCCCACCACGTCGTCCCGGCCCCCCGGGTCGTCCGCACCACCGGGACTGTCGCCGGGTGCGCCACAGGCTGTCACCACGAGAGCCGCAGCCGCAAGAGCTGGAACGATGTTGCGCACACGCATGTCCGTGTCCCCTTCCCACCACAGTCGGACCCCGTTCGTACCCGTGTAACCGGGGGAGCTAACGGGGGCCCAGGCGTGTGAAGCGGGGCGTGGCGGGTATCGGCGAGAAGTGTCGCCAAGAAAGGTGTGAGGCCATGTCCGTGCTTCGCTTCTTCACCGGCATCTCGTGGTGGGCGTGGACCACGATGCTCGGTGTCGCCATGCTGATGCTCGTCCTGGGTCTGGGCTGGTTCCCCCTGTTCGTCGTCATCGTCGGCTGGCTGCTCGTCGTTCTGCTGAGGGACGAGAACGAGGCTGCCGGCCACCAGAGACCCGGCCGTCAGGCAGAGGACGAGGCCGGCATCACGTTGCTGGCCGGAGCCCCGCCACATGTGGTGAAGCCGGCCATCGCCCGCGCGTCGAACGAGCAGCTGTGTGAGATCTGGCAACGCTCCGGAGTGGAGTTACGGCAGGCGTACCTCCCGGCGACCATCGCCGCCCATGCGGACCTGCGGCACATGGTCCTCGACGAGATGCAGCGGCGCGATCCCGAGGCGTTCGACCGGTGGCTCGCCGACCGCCCGCACCAGTGCGATCCGCGGACGTATCTCGGCAGCCTGTAGGCATGACCCAGGTGGAAGACCGTTCGCCGGTGCGAGTAGAGCAGGATGACCACCTGCTCGCGCGGATTCGGCGACACGCCGAACACTCTCCCGACCGCCCGATCCTCGCGATCCCCGCCGACGGCGAGTGGCGCGAACTGAGCTGGTCGGCCCTGAACGCGCGGGTGCGCGATGTGGCGGCAGGTCTGGTGGCTCGAGGTGTCGAGCGGGGCGACCGGGTGGCGCTGATGAGCCCGACCAGGGCCGAGTGGACTCTGACTGACCTCGCCGTGCTCAGCGCCGGTGCCGTCACCGTCCCGCTGTACCACACAAGCTCCGTCGAGCAATGCCGCATGATCCTGCGTGACGCCGGTGTCCGGCTCGCCATCGCGGCCGGCGACGAGCTGGCGGACCGGCTGCGGGAAGCCCACGACGTCGAGGTGGTGATCCTCGACGACGACGGCCTAGACCGGCTTGCCGCCGAGGCCGGCGACGACGATCGAGCCGACGTGGACCGCCGGGTGCACAACCTGACCCACGACGACATCGCCACCATCGTCTATACGTCGGGCACCACGGGCGACCCGAAGGGTTGCGTTCTCACCCACGGGAACCTGGCGTGGACGACGAGCCAGACACGGCACCAGCTGGAGGGTGTGCTCCGTGAGGGCGGAACGCTGCTCCAGATGCTTCCGCTCGCTCACATCTTCGCCCGGGTGATCCAGTTCGTCTGCCTCGATGCCAATCTCGTCGTCGGGTTCCCCTCCACCGCCTCGGACCCACGCGAGGACGTGCGCTCCTTCCGCCCGAGCCTGTTCGTCGGAGTGCCGAGAGCCTTCGAGAAGATTTACGAAGCCGCCCGGCAACAGGCCCGGGGCAAGGTCAGGCAGCGGATCTTCCGCTTCGCGGTGGCCACTGCGCAGGCCTGGTCCAGAAGCGAACGGCACCGACCCGTCCTCCGGGCACGACGGGTGATCGCGGATCGGCTCGTCTTCTCCCGGCTACGCGCGGCCCTGGGCGGGCGAGTCCGGCACTGTGTCTCCGGTGGCGCGCCGCTCTCCACCGACCTCGTGCACTTCTTCCACGGCGCGGGCATCCCGATCTACGAGGGGTACGGGCTCACGGAGACCACCGGCCCCGCGACCGTCAACGCCCCGGACGCCCTGCGGGTCGGATCTGCGGGGCGGCCGCTGCCGGGGACGCGGATCCGAGTCGACGACGGCGAGATCCTGGTGCGCGGAGGGCATGTCTTCCAGCGCTACTTCCACGACGAGGGCCGCACGGACGAGGACTTCGACGGCGACTGGTTCCGCACGGGTGACCTCGGCGAGGTCGACGACGACGGCTTCCTGTACGTCAAGGACCGGAAGAAGGAGCTGATCGTCACGGCGTCCGGCAAGAACATCGCTCCAGTGCCGCTCGAAGACCGTGTCAACCGCCATCCCCTGGTCTCCCAGTCGATGCTCGTGGGCGACCAGCGGCGGTTCGTCGCGGTGCTCGTGACCCTCGACGACGCCGAGCTGGCGTCGTTCGCCCGCGAACGCGGGCTGGACGGCGAGCGCGATGAGCTGATCGCGCACGAGGAGATCCGCGCCGAGGTGAGCAAGGCCGTCGACGAGGCGAACACGCTGGTGTCCGAGGCGGAGTCGATCCGGCAGTTCGTGATCCTGCCGCGCGAGTTCCTGGAGGAGCGGGGCGAGCTGACCCCCACCCTGAAGCTGAAGCGGCAGGACATCGCCGAGCACTTCTCCGACGAGATCGACTCGATCTAAGCCTGACGTTCGCGCAGGTCCCGGCGGTGCGCCTCCAGCGTCATCAGCTCACCGAACAGCCGGTTGTACACCTCTGTCTCCGCCGACGGATCGGTGCGCTGCAATCTGGCCTTGAGGCTGACCAGCCGGCGGGACACCCAGACCTCGGTGAGCCGGAGGACGACCGACTCGACATAGCGGGGGACACCGGCGTCGTCCGCGGGAATTGTCTCGACGGCCAGTTCGGACAGGACGTGGCGAGTGACGTCGTCCCCGGCGGCGGCCAGCAGTGCTTCCATCCACGCTGCCCCACCACCTTGGGTGGCGCAGCCGCCGGCCTTGGCGATCGCTTCCCGGACGGCCCGGAAGACAGGGGAGAGAAAGGCCTCCGGCTCGATGGCGTCGAAGCCGGGCCCGGCGAGCGCCGGACGCTGAACCGCCACCCGCAGCACTTCGCGCTCGAGTCCGAGCGTCTGCGGGTCGACGGTGCCGTGATTCGGCACGCCGAGTGCCTGCTGCGCCGCGGGGGCCGGCTCGGGACGGCGACGAGGAGACCGATCGGGTGCGCCCGCGGCGGCTCGCACTCGACCCACCACGTCGCGTTCCCAGGTTTCGGAGTGACCCTCGGGAGGGCCTACCCATCCGGACAGTCGCACGGCGTACTGGTCTCGCAGTGACCGGTCCCGAATCCGGGAGATCAGCGGAATCGCCCTGTTGAGTGCCTGGCTGCGGCCCTCGGGGTGGTCGAGATCGTAGGCGTCCACCATGGTGCGGATGGCGAACTCGAAGAGCGGCCGGTGGCGTGCGATGAGCTCGCGCACCGACGCGTCACCGGAGCGGATCCGCAGCTCGCACGGGTCCAGGCCGTGGGGTTCGATGGCGACGTAGGTCTGCCCGACGAAGCGCTGGTCGCCTTCGAAGGCACGCAGAGCCGCCTTCTGGCCGGCCTCGTCGCCGTCGAAGGTGAAGATCACCCGGCCGCGGTACTCGTCCTGGTCGCGCAGTAGCCGTCGCAGGATCCGGGCATGGTCGTCGCCGAACGCCGTACCGCACGTGGCCACGGCCGTGGTGACGCCGGCAAGGTGGCAGGCCATGACGTCGGTGTAGCCCTCGACGACCACTGCCTGGGAGCTGCGGGCGATGTCCCGTTTGGCGTAGGTCACCCCGTACAGGAGATGGCTCTTCTTGTAGATGCTCGTCTCCGGCGTGTTGAGGTACTTGGCCTCCACCCGGTCGTCGTCGTACAGACGGCGGGCGCCGAAACCCACCACGTCACCGAACAGATCGTGGATGGGCCACACCAGGCGGCCGCGGAACCGGTCGTACGGGCTGTTCCGGCCCTGCGCGACGAGGCCGGCGCTGATCAGCTCGTCGTCGCTGAAGCCCTTCTGCCGTAGATGCTTGCGCAGCACCTCGCCGCCCTTGGGTGCGTAGCCGACGCCGAACTTCTCCGCCGCCTCACGGTCGAAGCCACGCTCGGAGAGGAACTGCCGCCCGGTCATGGCCTCGGGGGACGAGGTGAGCAGGTCCGAGTAGAACTCCGCGGCGATCCGGTGCGCGTCGATCAGCCGGCTGCGCTGCTCGCGGTTCTGCCGGGGACCTGCGGTTCCAGGTTTGGTCTCCTCGTAGCGCAACTGCAGGCCGACCTTGTCCGCGAGGCGTTCCACCGCCTCGGTGAAAGACAGCTGCTCGTGCTTCTGGAGGAAGGAGATGACATCCCCACCCTCACCGCATCCGAAGCAATGGAACAGGTTGACCTGTGGGCGGACGTTGAACGAGGGGCTTTTCTCGTCATGGAAGGGGCAGAGTCCCTTCAGCGACCCGCCGCCGGCCGGGCGAAGGGTGACGTACTGGGAGACGATGTCCTCGATCCGGGCACGTTCTCGTACCGCGGCGATGTCGTCATCACGGATCCGGGGCACGCTGCCGAGTCTAGGGCGTGCGCCGCGAACTGTGCCGGCGTGGGC
Organism: Phytoactinopolyspora alkaliphila; assembly: GCF_010550695.1. Taxonomy (GTDB): domain Bacteria; phylum Actinomycetota; class Actinomycetes; order Jiangellales; family Jiangellaceae; genus Phytoactinopolyspora; species Phytoactinopolyspora alkaliphila. Next base: position 284,612 of record NZ_JAAGOB010000008.1, on the reverse strand, counting down.
GCGGGCAATCTCCATGCGCCCACCGCAGCGTCATCACCGGCCGCCGGCCCGAGGACGATCAGGTCAGAAGCAGGCCCGCCGCGAGCATGAGCATCAACCCGGCGATCACGGCGTCGAGGACCCGCCACGCACCCGGACGCGCGAAGAACCGGCTCAGCCACCGCGCGCCGTAGCCGAGGGCGAAGAACCAGGCGAAGCTGCCGGCGACGGCGCCCGCGCCGTACAGCCACCGGGCGTCGCCGTGCTGGCTGGCCAGCGATCCGAGAAGCAGCACTGTGTCCAGGTAGACGTGCGGGTTGAGGAAGGTGAAGCCCAGACAGGTGACCAGGGCCGCGCCGAGCGTGGTGGGCGCGCGGTCCGCCGCGGTCATCGCCCGGGGCCTGACTGCCCGGCGCACGGCCAGCATCGCGTATCCGGCTAGGAACGCGGCGCCGCCGTAGCGGGCGATATCCATGGCGACCGGCTGCGCCGTCAGGATGGCCCCGAGCCCTGCGATGCCGGCGGTGATGAGCAAGGCGTCGGCAGCGCCGCACAACATCACGATGGGCAGGATGTGCTCGCGTCGCAGTCCCTGCCGCAGCACGAACGCGTTCTGGGCACCGATGGCGACGATCAAAGTGAGGCCGGTGACGAACCCGACGGCCAGCGTGGGAAACGGCGAGGTCAGGGCGACATGGTCGGCTGCCGCGAGAGAGATGGGCACATGCCGAAAATAGGTGAGCGGTGTTGATGAGTCCAGCTAATCTTTCTAAGGATGGATTAGAGCGTCTTCATCGTGCTGAGGAACGCGAGATCGGAGAGGTGTGCAGGTGGGCTACGAGGGAGGCAGCAGGGGTACCGGTCTCGGCCTCGGTATCGATCTGGCGCATCTGGCGGCTTTCGCCGCCGTGGTCGACGAGGGGAGCTTCGAGGCTGCCGCGCGCGAACTGCATGTGACCCCATCGGCGATCAGCCAGCGGATCAAGTCGCTCGAGGCCCGTATGGGCCGGATTCTGGTGCGGCGTGCCAAGCCCTGCCGGCCGACCGAGGCGGGCCAGGTGCTGGTCCGTCTCGCCGGCCAGACGGCCCTGCTTCAGCGCGAGGCGCTCGCCGACCTGGCAGGAGGGCCGCCGGCACCCGCGACGGGGCTCCGGATGCAGATGGCCGTCAACGCTGACTCGCTGGCCACGTGGTTTCTACCGGCCCTGGCGACACTGGCTTCCGGATACCCGGCGACCTTCGATATCCGTCAGGAGGACCAGGACCATTCGGTGGCGCTGTTGCGAGACGGCTCGGTCATGGCGGCGGTGACGGCCGAGCCCCGTGCCGTTCAGGGCTGCCGGGTGGAGCCACTGGGCGCGATGCGCTATCTGGCCGTGGCCTCGCCGTCGTTTCGCGACCGCTATTTAGGCCCGGGACTGTCGCCGGACCGGCTGTCTGCCGCCCCGATGCTGGTGTTCAACCGCAAGGATGCTCTGCAGCAGCGTTTTCTGGCGCGGCTGGCCGGCCGTGAGCTCGATCCCCCGGTCACGTTCTTGCCGTCGTCCCACGGGTTCGCGGAAGCGGCCCGGCTGGGGCTGGCTTGGGGGATGGTGCCGGAGCAGATGGTCCGGGACGGACTCGACCGGGGGGATCTCGCCGAGATCGCCCCGGGTGCGTTCCTCGACGTCCCGCTGTACTGGCAGCGATGGCGGCTGGATTCGCCCGCACTGGCGGCGCTGACCGCCGCGGTCACGCAGGCCGCGGCGGCCAGTCTGCGCCGCTGAGCCGGAGCTGTTGGGCTGGAGCCGTTGGGCTGGAGCCGTGGATCCGGTGGCGATCGGCGCTCAGGCCGGGTCGGCTTAGAGGCCGCGCAGAATGGGAGTCGCCGGGCTCGCGTGCCCGGGCATCCCGACTAGCGGCGTTGTCGTCAGTCAACGCACAAACCCGGTGCGACTCCCTCCTCCGCCTTGCCAGCCGGGCGCCCGGCCCCGTTCACTGTCCAGCGCCCCATTCTGCGCGGCCTCTTAAGCGCTCGACTGGTCGAACACGTGGACGGTATTGCCGAACGGATCGGTGAACGTGGCGGACCGGCCGTCGGGAATGTCCATGACGTCGCCGACCCACGTGAACTCGGAATGCTCCTTGACGAAGGCCTGGACGTCGGGAACTTCGCAGAACATGCCGGACGCCCAGCGCGGATGATCGTCCGGGGGGACGTCGAGCATGAGCTGGATCGGAGAGCCGGGAAGCTCGAAGGCCACCGTCTTGTCGCCCTCCCGCCACGCCTCGTCCAGGCCGAGCTCATCGCGGTAGAAGGCGAGCGCGGACGGCAGGTCACGCACGGACTGGTACATGAAGGTCAGTTTCATGCGACGAACATAATTCGATTACGGAAAGTCGTCAAGCGGTTATGATGGCGTGGTGCCTGAATGGATCCCCGTGCCCGGCTCGGTCAAAGCGAGGCTGATCGAGGCTGCCATGCACCACTTCGAGCGGGCCGGCTTCGAGGGGTGCGGCGTCACCGAGCTCGCCGCCAAGGCCGGCGTGACCACGGGCGCCCTGTACCACCACTTCGGCTCCAAACTGGGCCTCTACGTGGCAGTCCGCGGTGACCTGGAGAAGCGCGTCGTCGACCGGATGGAGGGGGCGGCGCAGGGCGCTGCCGCGGCGGGCGCCGACGGGTCGCCGTCCGCGAACAGATCTCCGCCTGCGCATGAGCCTCCGGCCCACCACACGTGGACTGTGGGCGAACGGGCGGTGGTCCGGGCGGCGCTCCTCGTGGCCTTCGACGCCGCCGTGCGCTTCAATGCCTGCCGGCTGCTCGGCGAGCCTCCGTTGCCGGGCGGCGGGGAAGGCGGCGAAGGCGGCGAGCGGGCTGGCGCTGGTGCTGGCGCTCGTGCCGGTGCCGAGGCGGGCCCGTCGGGTCATCCGGACCCGATCGAGGTCGCGCTCCGGGCGCACCTGCCGGACCGGCTCGCCGTGGGTGCGGCGGTCCTGGTGGCAGGCTGGCGCGCCGCGTTGCTGAGTGTCGCCAACGGCGCGCCGGCGGAATCCGCGCGAGCCGCCCTGGAGTTCATGCTCGGGCCGCCCGCTTGAGACAGTGGCGCCATGAGCACACGAGGCGGTTCGCGGGAGACGGTTGTCGTTTCGGCGACAGGGGCAGAATTGGCCGGCCTGGCGCGCCGGGCCACCGGGAACGGGAGCGCCGGGAACCGAGTCGCTGAAAACCAGGAAGGTCACGAGCGGCGGATCATCGGCGTGGTCGGCGCGCCTGGCGCTGGGAAGTCGACGTTCGCCTCTGCCCTCACCCGGGCCGTCGGGGTGGGTGCGGTCGGCCTGCCGATGGACGGGTATCACCTGGCGGACGCCGAGCTCGAGCGGCTCGGGCTGCGCTCTCGAAAAGGCGCCCCCGAGACCTTCGACGCCTATGGCTATGCCGCTTTGCTGGCCCGGGTGCGAGCACGCGAGCCGCACATCGTGTACGCGCCCGGGTTCGAGCGGGTCCTGGAGCAGCCGATCGCCGGGGCGTTACCGATCGGGCCGGAGCCGGATGTGGTGATCACCGAGGGGAACTACCTGCTGCTCGACGGGCCGGGCTGGCGCCGGGCGCGATCCCTTATGGACGAGGTGTGGTTCGTGGTCACAGGCGAGGAGCTCCGGCAGCGCCGGCTCGTCGAGCGTCACATTCGGTTCGGCAAGTCGCCGGAGGCAGCGCGAAGGTGGGTGGCTGAAGTCGACCAGCCGAACGCCGCTCAGGTCGCGGCTTGCCAAGATCGCGCTGATCTAGTGGTTGACCTGCGTCGATGGGAGTCATGACGACGCTTGACGCAGAACGGCCGAACTTGACGAATCGATCATCTCTCGGTCAAGGGCTAGAAAGGTGACGCGAATCACGGCAAACTAGGTCCCGGCAAAGGGTCCGAACCCGACCGGAGGTGGTGCCGGTGGCGTTCACCACCGTCGCGCGCGCAGGAGCAGTGCCCTCGCCGAGACGACCAGCCGACCACGAACCACAGCCGTCTCCTGATCTGCGCGCGGTGCCCGATCTGGATGAGCATGAAGACGCCGTCGCACCAGCCCGCGGCCCCGAGGCGTTCAGCTCCGGGCAGGATCTCGTCCGCCGCTACCTCGACGAGATCGGCCGGGTGCCGCTGCTCTCCGCGGCAGAGGAAGTGTCGCTCGCAAGGGCGATCGAAGCGGGCGTCCTCGCTGAGGAACGCATGGCCCACAACGGCCCGGCCGACCCGGACTACGCCGACCTGGCCGAGGTCGCCGTCGCCGGACGTGCCGCGAAACGCCGGCTGACCGAAGCCAACCTGCGCCTGGTCGTCTCCGTGGCCCGCCGCTATGCCCGTCGTGGGCTGTCCCTCCTCGATCTCGTGCAGGAGGGGAACGTCGGGTTGATGCGCGCCGTCGAGCGGTTCGACTTCGCCCGCGGATACAAGTTCTCCACGTATGCCACCTGGTGGATTCGCCAAGCCATCGGCCGGGCGCTGGCCGAGCAGAGCCGCACCATCCGGTTGCCGGTGCACGTCGTGGACGAGCTGAACCGGATCCTCCGCGCGCGACGCTCCCTGTGGCAGGCACAAGCGCGCGAACCCACTCACGAGGAGCTCTCCGCCCATTCCGGCGTGGCGCAGGAGCGGATCACCGACCTGCTGGCGTTCGTCGATGAGCCGGTCAGCCTGCAGGCCCCGGTCGGCGACAAGTCGGAGCAGTCGTTCGGGGAACTGGTGGAGGACACCGACGAGCTGTCGCCGGCGGAGATCGTCGCCCAGGCGATGCTCAAGGACCAGGTTTCGTCGGTGCTGTCCTGCCTGAGCGAACGCGAGCAGTCCGTGGTGCGGCTGCGCTACGGACTGGACGACGGCCGGATGCGCACGCTCGAGGAGGTGGGCCGGTTGCTGGGAGTCACCCGGGAGCGCATCCGCCAGATCGAGCGGCGGACTCTGAGCAAGCTCCGGCAGGAGGAGTCCACCGTGGAGCTGCGCGAATACCTGCGTTGACCGAGCGGAGACGCTGCTCCGCCGTACCGCCGGACGCCCCATAGAGTAGTGGGGTGCTGCGACGACGACGCCAGAATCCCGAGATCGAAGGCCTGTGGGCCGCCGAACGTGTGCTGGTGCGGGCGGATGGTCCACAGGGGCCGGTGGCCGCGACGGACCAGCGGCTGATCTGGGCGGACGGGTCCATCGCCTGGCATGAGATCGAACGCGCCTCCTGGGACGGGGACGACGAGGTCCTGACGGTGGAGCCGGTGGCCACCTCTGGTCGCAAGCGGGTCCACCGGCTGCCGATCGCCACGCCGGGACGGCTCGTCGACGTCGTCCGGGAGCGGGTCGTGGCGAGCGTGGTGATCAGCCGGCACGTCCCGCTGCGGGGTCGCCGTGGGGTCCGGGTCACCGGGCGGCGCCAAGCTGACGGCGAGCTGATCTGGAGCGCCGTGCTGGATCCGGGCATCGACATGCGGGACGCGGAGACTCGTCACCAGGTGGACACCGCCGTCGCGGCCGTGCGCCACGAGGTGGAGGTGCGCTAGAACTGATCCGTGATTGCTGACATCGCCCTGCGTACCTGTACCGACGACGACTTCGCGGCCGTCACCGCCCTGGTGTCCGGCGCCCTGCTCATGGAGGCCGACGACGACGTTCTCGCGGTCCGGCGGCTCGTGTTCGAGCCCGCCCGCACCCACGTCGCCGTCGACGCGGACCGGATCGTGGCAGCGGGCGGGGTGTTCACCCGGGAGATGACCGTCCCCGGAACGACGCTCCCCGTGGCGCACGTGACGGGTGTCGGCGTGGCGCCGACACATCGCCGCCGTGGCCTTCTCACCGCGGTGATGACGGATCTGCTCGACACTGTGCACACGGCCGGAGCGGAGCCGATCGCCGCCTTGTGGGCCAGCGAGGGAGGTATCTACGGCCGCTACGGCTACGGGCTCGCGTCGTGGAACGTGGGATACGAGCTGCTCACGAAGGAGACCACGGTGCCGGGCGTCACTCAGCCGGGCCGGCTGCGCGAGGTGGTTCCCGCGGAGGAACGCGCGACCATGGCGGAGGTGCTGGACCGCGCGCGAGGCACCTACCCCGGTGTCTCCTCCCGCCCGGGCGGATGGTGGCAACGGCGCACCGCCGATGTGGTGTCGCGACGGGGAGGATGGTCGGCGGAGCGAGCGGTGCTGTGTTCCGGGCCGGACGGCGCCGACGGATACGCGATGTGGCGCACCAAGGGCGGCTGGGGTGCGTCCGGGCCTATCGGAGAGGCTATGGTCACCGAGGTGGTCGCCGAGACCGCGGAGGCCTATGCGGCACTGTGGCGCTTCCTCGTCTCGATCGACCTGGTCCGCACCGTGCGCTACGAGTTCGCCGCCGTCGACGAGCCACTGGTCCACCTCCTCGACAATCCCGGCGGGTTGGTCCGCTCCACCGGGCCTGGCCTGTGGGTACGGGTGGTGGATCTTCCGGCGGCTCTGGCGGCCCGCCGCTACGCCGCGCCGGTCGACGTCGTCCTCGAGGTCGATGACGAGTTGATCCCGGGCAATGCCGGCCGGTGGCGACTGGTCGGCGATCGCTCCTCGGCGACCTGCGTGCTGACCACCGCCTCGCCGGATCTGACTATGGACGTGGGGGTCTTGGGTTCGGTCTACCTCGGCGGCGTGTCGCTGCGGTCCCTGTCCGACGCCGGGCTGGTGCGAGAGCACGACGCCGGCCGGGTCGCCTCCGCGTCCGCGGCCTTCGGCTGGGACCGGGCACCGCGATCCTGGGAGATCTTCTAGTGCAGGACACGACTGGCGCCCTGCACCGGAGATCCGCAGGGGGCGGGCGGACAGGTCGCGGGCGCACCCGAATGGATACTTCCGCGCATACGGGGCAAGCTTGTCGGTGATGTGGGTACGCAGGAATCTGGCCATGGCGGTGGCGTGCGCGACGTTCGTGCTGGGATGCACGTCGTCGCCCGACGACGACGCAGAGCCCGCGGGGCCGGGACATGGCACGGAGTTCAGCCCCGAAGAGCCGGAGGCCGAGCCGCCTGCCCAGGCGCAGACAGCACTGCCGGGAGAGGACGTCGTCGTTCTTTCCGCGGCGACGGCGGGGGAGCGGGCCGCACGCACGAGTGAGATGGTCTTCGACCACGCACCCGTGGTTGTGCTGGCCGCCGCCGACGACCTGCCCGCTCAGGCTGCGGCCGCGCCGGTCGCCGTGGGCCTCGGTGTCCCACTGCTCCTGGCGCCCGGTGAACCCAGTGCGGATGCGCGGCATTCGGAGGACGAGATCCAGCGGCTGGACCCGCAAGCTGTCCTCGCGTTCGGCGCGTCCGCGTCACGGTGGGCCGAGGACCTCGGCGGCGTCGAGGTCTCGCGAGCGCCGGATGATCCCCGCGACCTGTCCGAACTCACCGGGGTCGACCTGGGCGAGCCGGTCGAGGTGGACGGCGAGGACGTCGTCACGGCGGTGGCCGGCCTGGACCCAGGAAACCCTCAGTCCGGCGGCGAGCCGGTGGCCGCGTCGTCGTTTCCCCGGGTCGCGCCCGGCGAACCACTCGAGAACCTGACCGTGCTCACCGATCCGGACGAGGGGAACCTCGCAGCGGCCGCGACGGCCCGCGCCAGCGGCGCCCGCGTTCTGGTGACCGACGAGGCGGATCCGCGCGCCGATCCGGACCTGATCGCCGCACTCGCCCGGGAGGACACTGACGGGAACGACGAGGCGGACACCGTCCGGGCGCTGGCGTTGGGTGACTCCTTCGGCTCGCCCGAGACACTGCGGAAGCGGCTTGCGGTGGCCGCTACCGGTAGGGAACTGCCTGGGGGCGGTCAGGTGCTGTTCCCGCACCGCCGCTTCATCGCGCTCTACGGCACGCCGAGATCGTCGGCCATGGGAGCGCTGGGGGAGCAACCACTCGAGGAAGCCATCGAGCGGGCCCAGAAGAATGCGGCGGAGTACGACGGTTTGGTCGACGAGCCCATCGTTCCCGCGTTCGAGATCATCACGACCATCGCGCACACCGAGCCCGGACCGGACGGCGACTACTCCTCCCGGACTCCCGTGCAGGAGCTGCGGCCGTGGGTCGACGCCGCCGCCGAGGCCGGGGTCTACGTTGTGCTTGATCTGCAGCCTGGCCACACCGATTTCCTCTCGCAGGCGAGGGAGTACGAAGAGCTTCTGCTCGAACCGCACGTGGGCCTCGCCCTGGACCCGGAGTGGCGGCTCGAAGCGGGCCAGCGGCACCTGAACCAGATCGGCAGCGTGGACGCGGCGGAGATCAACGAGGTGTCGGAGTGGCTCGCAGCGCTTACCGAAGAACACCAGCTGCCGCAGAAGCTACTGATCCTGCATCAGTTCACCCTCGCCATGATCGCCGACCGGGAGGACGTGGAGACCGGGTACGACGAGCTCGCGATCCTCATCCATGCTGACGGCTTCGGCACACCTCAGCTCAAGTTCGAGACATGGAACCGGCTCCATGCTGACGCGCCCGACGGCATCTGGTGGGGATGGAAGAACTTCATCGACGAGGACCAGCCCACATTCACCCCAGAGGAGACCATGGCGATCGAACCGGCGCCGTGGTTCGTCTCTTACCAATAGGCCCGCCGTTTCAGCCGCCGACGTCCGGGACCGCGGGGCTCAAGTGTCGTGCGATCACTCGGCGCGGGCTGAGCCGTTCTTGTACCACGCGATCTTGTCCCGCAGGTGGTTCTGCTGCCGGCGCAAGTGATCGAGCTGCTCCTCGACGGCCCGGTCGTGCTCTTCGAGGATGGTGACCCGGGCGTCGATGGTGTGATCGCCCTCGCGGCAGAGCTGGGCGTAGCGGAGCATCGCCGCGATCGGCATTCCGGTGTCCCGGAGGCAGCGCAGGATGTCGAGCCAGCCGAGGTCGTCGTCGCTGTACAGCCGCCGGCCACCTGCTGTCCGGGCGACGTCGCTGAGCAAGCCGATTCGTTCGTAGTAGCGCAGAGTGTCCAGGCTGAACCCCGTCTTGTCCACTACCTGCGCGGGCGAGTATTGCTGCTGCATGGCCGCAGTGTGCCACCTCGAGTGTGCTCCAGGTCAAGGATTCGCGCCCATGCCAGGGTTTGTGGTCGTAATTGCGCCCGAAACGTCCGTTTCCAGCGACCACAACCCATGCCAGGGTTTGTGGCGGCGCTGGCTTGATCTGGAGCGGCGGGAGCTGACCAGTGGTCAGCGGGGCGCCTCGACGCCGCGTAACGCCTGCGCTCGGGTCGGCGTGTATGGGCTACCGTGAGGCAGATGTCGCACATAGTGGTTCCGTATCACCTTGACGAGGATCGGCCGAATCTCGACATCCCCCTTCCCGCGGATGTCACGATCACCGCGGAGTTGCCCGAGGGCGACACCTGGCACCGTATGGCGCATCTCTACGAGCGGGTGGCCACCGCCGTCGCCGACGACATCGGTGCGGGCCAGCGCCCCACGGTCATGTCCGGCGACTGTACGGTCTCCATGGCGACGGTCGCTGGCATGCAGCGAGCCGGCCTCGATCCCGCGATCGTGTGGTTCGACGCGCACGGGGACGTTCAGACGCTGGAGACGTCCACCTCGGGCTACCTCGGCGGGATGCCCCTGCGGATGCTGGTGGGTTACCGCCCGGAGCTGATCGCTGAGCGCTTGGGTCTGCTCCCGGTGGCCGAGGAGAAGGTCGTACTCGTCGATGCGCGCGACCTGGACTCCGCCGAGATCGACTACCTCCATGACTCGGCGATCACCCGCTGCGGTGTGTACGACCTGGTGGGTGACGGCGCCGCGGTGGATCGTCTGCCACCAGGCCCCATCTACCTGCACGTCGACTTCGACGTGGTGGATCCGGGCGAGTTGCCGGACACGCTATTCCCGGCGCCCGGTGGGCCGGGCCTCGAGACGGTTCTGGCCGCGATCCACCGGATCAAGGAGACCGGCCGGGTCGCCGCCACGGGACTCGGCTGCACCTGGCGGCCCGGGCACGGTAGCGCCGAGCGCATCCTGGCATACGGGGCCGACGCGCTCGGGTGAACGCGCCGGCCCCGTGCCGGACGTGAATCGCGCTTCGCGTGTCAGTAGGCGTACAGCTCGGCCAGAGCGCCGTCGCGAGTGAAGAGCGCAAGGTTGTCCCCGCCGTTTTCAGACCGCCCGCCCGCCCGAAGTCGTTGTCGTAGCGGGCGTTGTGGGGGTTGCGGGTGCCGGAGCCGGACTGGACCTGTTCGACGGTCAAGATTCACGCCCGGGTCTTGCGGATTTCACCGGCGGTCGGCAAGATCACCGGCATGCGCTTTCCTCACACTCTCCGCGTCGCGCTCACGGCCATCCTGGCCAGCGTGCTCACCGCGGCTACCGTCCTGACCGTGACCGCCACAGCATCGCCCCGCTCGGCCCAGCCGTCCGCACCGGACCGTGAGGTGCGGGTGATGAGCTTCAACATCCACCACGGCGTCGGGCTGGACGGCCGCCTCGACCTCCGGCGGGTCGCCGATGTGATCGAACAGGAAGACGTCGACGTCGTTGGCCTCCAGGAGGTGGATCGGCACTTCTCGGAGCGAAGCGATTTCGTCGACCAGGCGGCCTGGCTGGCACGCGAGCTCAACATGCACGTGGTGTACGGCGCCAACATCGATCGGGACCCGCTGAATCCGGGCGAACCGCGCCGGCAGTACGGAACGGCGATCCTCAGCGACAGGCCGATCCTCGACTGGGAGAACACGTATCTGCCTCGATACGAGGGACACGAACAGCGCGGCCTGTTGCGGGCACGCATCGTCGTACGGGGCGTGCCGGTGCAGGTCTACAACACACACCTGCAGCACAACGACGCCGCGGAGCGGCTCGAGCAATCCGAGGCGATCAAGGACATCATCGGCACGCCCGACGAGTCGGTGGTCCTGCTCGGCGACCTGAACGCCACGCCGGAGGCGCCGGAGATCACCACCCTCCTCGACGACCTGGTGGACGCGTGGGAGGAAGCCGGTGTCGGCGACGGCTACACCATTCCCAGCGAAGGGCCGAACCGCCGCATCGACTACGTGCTCACGTCGGGAGACGTCGTCGCTCGCAGCGCGGCCGTGGTGACCACTGACGCGTCGGACCACCTGCCGGTCCACGCCGACCTGCTTCTGCCCGGTTCGAAAGTCGGCGTTGGCGCTGGCTGATCACCTGGTTGGCCGACCGGTGGAGGTGCCGGTCGGCGCCGGCTGGGGCAGCTGATCGGGTGCCGGCTGGGGCGCGTCGCCAGCGGGGTCAGGTCCCGCTGGCGGCGGCCTCGGTCTCGGGGAAATCCAGGTCTGGCGGCGGCGTGTCCGGTGCGGGACCCGGAATGCGCGCCAGCGCGCTCGGCCACCACATCCACCGGCCGATGTCCAGCGTGAGCGCGGTGACGAGGATGGACCGCACGATCATGGTATCGAGCAGGACACCGAAGGCCACCGCGAAGCCGATCTGCGCGAACGCCACCACCGGCAGTGTCGCGAGGACCGAGAAGGTTCCCGCCAGGACCAAACCGGCCGAGGTGATGACGCCTCCGGTTGCGGCAAGACCGATGAGCGCGCCTCGCCGGGTGCCGACCGCCTTGGACTCCTCGTGCACGCGCGTCATCAGGAAGATGTTGTAGTCGATGCCGAGCGCGACGAGGAAGACGAAGACGAACAACGGGAACGCGGTGTCGACCCCCGCGAACCCGAAGACGTGCTCGAATATCAGGACGCTGGCGCCGAGGGCGGCGGCGAATGACAGCACCACCGTTGCCACCAGCAGTAGCGGCGCGACAAAGCTCCTCAGCAGGAGAGCCAGGATCACAAAGACCGCGAGCAGGACGAGCGGCATGATCACCATACTGTCCCGGGCGGCGGCTTCCTGTGCGTCGTAGTTGATCGCGGTGGTACCTCCCACCGCGGCGTCGGCATTCGGAATGGCATGCAGGCTCTCCCTGACCTGAATGACCGTGTCCTGCGCGGCGGAGCTGTCCGAGGCGGACTCCAGGGTCCCTTCCAGGTAGGCGACGCCGTTGACGACCATCGGCTCGGTGACATCGGCGATGCCGGGCGTGCCGGCGAGCGCCGCGCGTACCTCGTCGGCGGCACTCGCGTCGCTGACCACCACTACCGGGTTGCCGGCGCCTGCCGGGAAGTGTCTGGCCAGCGCTTCCTCCCCGGCGATGGACGCTGGCTTGTCGACGAACGCATCCCGGTTCTGCATCACCCCGGCGTCCAGGTTGACCAGGCCCAGTGCCATCGCGCCGAGCGCCAGAGACGTGACGATCCAGACGACTCGCGGACGGCGGCTGATGCCGCGGCCCATCCGCGCCCACAGCCCCTTCTCGGTAGGCTCGCCGGAGCCGAACGCAGGTCGCACCGGCCAGAAGATCCAGCGCCCGGCCACGACCAGCAGCGCCGGCAACAGAGTGAGCATGGCCGCCAGGCCGATGGCGATGCCGACGGCGAGAACCGGTCCCATGCCTCTGGTCGAGTTCATGTCGGCGGCAAGAAGGCACAGCATCCCGACCGCCACTGTCGAGGCGCTCGCGATGATCGCGGGTCCGGCCCGGTGAAGTGCGAAGGCCATCGCCTCGTGCCGGTCCGCGTGCCGGCGTAGCTCTTCGCGGTATCGAGCCACCAGGAGGAGCGCATAGTCGGTGCTCGCACCGAAGACCAGCACCAGCAGGATTCCCGCTGTCTGTGCGTTCACAGTGACGTCGGCATAGGCCGCCAGGAGATAGACGACGGCCTGCGTAACGGTCAGCGCTGTGAACGCGGAGAACACCGGGATGATCCACAGGATGGGGCTGCGGTAGGAGAGGAGGAGGATGACAATCACCACGGACATCGCGGCCAGGAGCAGTGTGCTGTCGATGCCTTCGAACGCGTCGGCGAAGTCGGCGGCGACGCCCGCGGGCCCCGCCACGTAGGCGGCGAGCCCATCGGGGCCGCCCTCGACGATCCCGGTCATCTCCTCGACGACTGCGCCCAGCTCGAACCATCCGCCGTCGCCTGGATCGACGGTGACGACGACCTGCATCGCTTCTCCGTCGGCGGAGGGAAGCGGCCCGATCACGTCGCCCGTGACGCCGGACAGGCTGGTGAAGAGCTCAGCATCCTGAGCGGCCTTCGCCTGGTCGTCCGCGGTGATCCCGCCGGTCCGTTCGTAGACGACGATCGCGGGCAGTTCCTCGCCGCTCTGAAACGCTTCCTGCTGGAACTCGAAGACACGGGTCGACTCGGCATTGCCCGGAAGCCACGACGCGGCGTCGTTCTCCTGCGCGCCGGTGAGCTTGGCCGACAGTGGGAACGCCACGGCCATGGCGGCGATCCAGAACGCGAGCACGGCCCATTTGGTGCGGCGCCCGCAGACGAGCGGCGCCAGATTGCGGGTAGACATCGCCTCGGCCCCCCCAAGGTGGAGCCCGGGCGCCCACCCCCCGTGGGCGCGTCGCTCCACGGCTGAGTGTAGACCCGTCGCGCCGTGATGGAACCCCCTTTTGAGCAACGAGTTCAGGTCCGCGCCGCGGCCGAACCCGGGTTGATCTGCCAGTCGCTGATGCCACCGGGATGCTCCTTGTGCTCGGCGTCCGCGCGGGTGGTCAGCGGAACTCCTGTGTGCGCTCTTGATGCCAAGGCGGCGGCGCGCTGCGTTGGAGGCGTCGCTCGATGGATCCACATGGAGATCCTCATCCGCCGGGCGGTGCTGCCGGGGGCGGCGGCGGTGATGCTGGGGGCGGCGGCGGTGTGGCTGGGTATGGTGGCAAGGGCGACTTGACGTTATTGCACTTGAAAGGACTTGTATCGAACATAAGTTCGATATATACTTGATCTTAGGTTCACTCCAGGAGACGATCTTTGGTCGCACCTGTAGTGGCGGGTTCTGAAGGCCGGCGGCTCGGCACGTGGGAAGGGGGTGGATGTGGTGGGCGTAGTGGTGCATGTTCCTGCTGCTGATGGTGGCCGGGACGGTGGCGGCGACGGCGGGGTGAGCGGTAGTGTGCGCGTGCCTGACGGGCTCGCGGCGATGCCGCCGGGTGCGGAGTTGGCGGCGGTGCTGGCCCGGTTGCCGTTGCAGCGCGTGTGTGGGCGTGACACGGTCGAGGTGATGGCGGCGGCCTATCGGCAGAGTTGTCATGATCGGGCGGTATTCTTGGCGACGCTGCTGGAGACGGGGATGCGTCAGCCTGGGTCGGCGGATGGCCTGGCCCGTGTCGAGCATCCGGGGGAGTTCGCGGCCGAGGAAGCGCGGGCGGCGCTCGTGTGGTCCAGGATGCGGGCCAGCGCCACGTTCGCGTTCGCGTGGGACGTGCATCAGCGGTTGCCGATGCTCGGTGAGGCGATGTACGCGGGGGTTCTGGACGAGCCACGGGCGCGGGCATTCGTGCAGTGGACCACCGAGTTGACGGATGAGCAGGCGGCGCAGATCATTGCGCAGTTGTTGCCGCAGGCGCCGGGGCTGCTGGTCGGGGAATTGATCGACCGGATCAAGAGGGCCGCGATAGCCATTGACCCGGATTGGGCTGAGCGGCGTTACCGGCGGGCGGTCAAGGGGCGCCGGGTGGAAGGCTCACGCAACGATGACGGGTCGGTGGACATCCGCGGCCGGGACCTGCCTGTTGACCGGGCAGCTGCTGCCTATGACCGTATCGACACGCTGGCCCGGGCGTGTAAGCGAGCCGGAGACCGCCGCCGTATCGATCACATCCGGGCGGACCTGTTCTTGGGCATGCTCGATGCCACCTTCGAGCTCATGAGCGATAAGCAGATCATTACCCACGTGCTGAACCACCCCTTCACCGACCATGACGACCATGACGGCGACGGGTGCGACGACGGCAGCGGCGGTGATCAGGGCGACGACGGCGGGGGCGGTGACCAGGGCGACGACGGCAGCGGCAGTGAGCAGGGCGACGACGGCACCGGAGACGACAGCGGCGGCCACGGCGGCCACGGAGACGACAGCGGCGGCCACGGCAGCGGTAGTGGTAGTGGTAGTGCTGGGATCGGCGGTGGTGGCGCGTCGGATGGCGACCGTGGCTCCGAAGGCGGCGGTGATGGCGGCGGGCAGCAGCGTCCCATCGTTGGTCCCGGGACAAGCAGCGTCGGGCGTGCGTCGGACGGCGAGGGCCTCGGCACGTCGGGCAGCGGTGAAGGCGGCGGGAGCGGTGATGGTGACCCACCGGGCGGGCTGGGAGGTGTCGCGTCCGGGTGGTCGGTGCGGGAGTTGCGGATCGAATTGGCCACCTTGGTGGGCTTGAACGAGCGTCCGGCTGAGATCCCCGGGTGGGATTTCGTGCCCGCTTCGCTGGGGCGTGGCATGGTGGCCGCCATGACAGACGCGCAGTGGCGGTGGGTGGTGTGTGATCATCACGGTCGAGCCGTCGATTGTGGTCTCACGCGACGTCGGCCCCGCCGGCCGCCTGGATCGCCGTCTGGATCGCCGTCTGGCCGGGCGAGTGATCGGCGACGGCGTGGCATGGTCGAGGTCCACGTGAGTCTGCTCGATCTCGACGCGCTGCTCGCGTGTGCCCGCGATCGTGACGGCGCGTGGACGGCAGTCATCCACGACATCGTCAACCAATACCGAGCCGGCGCTGAACCACCTGGCAGGTCCAAGGGTCGCGGCGACGGAGCCACCGGCACGGTCGCCGATGCCGCCTCTGGCCTCGACGGAGGCTTCAGGTCGGCTGATGTGGCTGCGCAGGCGCTGCGGGATGCGTGCAGGCGGGTGGCTCGAGCTGGGCTGCGACGAGTGGTGCAGGTCAGGGATCGGTCGTGTACCCATCCCGCGTGCCGGGCACCGGCCACACGCACGGATCAAGATCATGCCAGACGGCATGCCGATGGTGGACTCAGTATTGCGGAGAACTTGGGGTCGTGCTGCCGGCATGACCACCGGCTCAAGGACGAGGGCGGCTGGCGGGTCCGCAAGCCCGCCCCGGATCTGACGGTGTGGCACAGCCCGCTCGGCCATCGATACCTCAATCGCGTGCCTCCCGTGATACCGCCGCTGCCGCGGCCCCGTCCCGGCGTCGCGGGCGACCGGTATGACAATCCCATCGAGGTGAACGCACGCCTGGCCCGGATCCGCGCCGCCACCGCCCGGGCGCGCCCCGCTGGTGCTGATCGCGGTCACGACGGGCATGACCACCGCAGGGGTGACAACGGTGGGCGGTACAGCCACGCGGGATCAAACGGCGACGGCGGGAGCGGCCACGCGCAGCGAGATGGTGACACCGGCAGGCACGGCGACCCGTCGCCCGGCCGCAACCCCCGCCGCGCAGACCTGCCCCCCTTCTGACTAGCCCGAAGCTCAGGGATGGCGCATACGTACTACGTATGGGCACATCTGGTGAGAGCCACGGCCACAGTGCGCGCCGGTGCCGGGCGGTTTCAGTTTGCGAGGTGCCGGGCGTTTCAGTTCGCGAGGTGCCGGACGGCCTCAGGGCTCGGGGTTCTCCGTGCCATCGGCAGGGATGGAACTGATCACCCGAGCCAGCTCCTCGGGCGACAATGCCTCGTCGACGGCGATAGCCCACTGCCAAGTGTCGTCGCTCCACTCGTGCACATGGCGGCCGTCGGCACGCTGCGACCAATACCGTGGGGCGGAGCCGCCTCGCGGCCACCTGGCCAGGGCCGCATGTCCGGGCACCTCGAGATCGAGGCTGAAAGCGCCGGTCTCGGGTCACCCTGGTTGATCGAATAGCCCAGTCCCGAAGGCCACCACCGAGGAACGGGCAACGACACACGTTCGAGCCACTCCTGGCCGGCTTGGTCCCTGGTGAACTCGTCGTGCCACGTGGTCGAGAACGGACCGTCGTAGGTGAACGTGGCAGGAGGGATATCGACGTCCGGTTCGAACTCCTCCGCTACCGCATAGAAGCCGGATTCCGGCGCGGCTATGCGCAGTACCGTGCCGGTGATGTCATCGACGGCGACCTGAAGCGGGTGCGGCTTGTGCGGCGGCGGCGCCAGGGTGAACTGCCAGCACAGCCGGCCCGCGATCTCGACGGCCTCCGCAGCGCCGATGGGGACGCAGAAGTCGTCACGTTCGGTGAACCGCCCGACCTTGTCCGCGTCCGTGCCGAACAGTGACCATGGGTGTGGTACGTCGAAACCCCACAGCATCGACCCGCTGGGGACACGCTGGACGGTGCCATCGGGGTCTCGCACGTAGTTCCAGGCACCGTCATGCAGGTGCATTATGCCGGCGCCATCGTCGACGCGCCACAGGTCCGGCGCTGCGTGCCAAAAGCGGCAGCGGCCCTCCGTGGCTTCGTCCCCCGATGGCTCGCTCGGTTCCCGGGACCGGATGACCCCGCGGGCGGTGCTGAAGCCGACGGCGACCATCCGGCCGAGCATCTCGGGCCACGAGGGCGGTTGCTTCAGCACGCAATGAGCCTACTGGCCCAGTGGGACAGCGGGTATCCGCGCCAGTGTGCGCTCGTCAGGTGTCGCGTCACCGGCGAAGGGCGCGACATCCTGCGAACAGGTGCTCCCGTCCGCGGGTGCGCTGAGTTCTACGAGATACTCGCTGATCGTCTCGTCGGCGCAGCTGCTCTTTCCGAGCACAGTGTGCCCGTAGCCCTCCACGGTCACGATTCTGGCGTCGGGGAAATGCGCAGCGTACGGCTCGGTTCCTTCATAGGGAGTGGCGGGATCGAACCGGGTGCCTATGACCAGGACGGGGGTGTCTACCTCCTGATCCCAGGGCCCGGTGTACGCGTCGTCGTCGGTCAGGCGCAGGTACTCGCAAGGCAGCACGATCCACGCGCGATAGCGGCCGAAATGCGGAGCTTCCTTGTCGGTGGCTTCGGCTTGGTCGGCGTAGCCGCGGGGATCGCCCGTCGTGCCGCTGTCGACGCACGTGGAGGCCATGTTGCCACCCACCGACGGATAGTCCTCACCGCGCCGCGGCCGGTGAGGCAGGCTCCGCTCGGCAAGCGCGGCCGCGGCCCCGCTCAGGTGGGCGTCGCCGGCGGCCAGCTGCGTCAGCAGCCCCGCGTGGGCCGCCCATGCTCCCGGCTCATACAGGCTGCTGAAAGTGAGCGCGACCGCCGTGGCATAGGTGACTTCCACCGTGCCGCCGTCGGGCAGGACAAGCTCGGCCGGGTCGGACTTCAGCCGCTCGAGTGTCTCTTCCACGACGGTCTCCGGGTCTCCGAGCGCGGCCAGCGCGCACGCGTCCGGTCCTGCCTCCGTGCAGAGACGGAGGAACTCGCCGAACGTGTCCGACGCACCGTAACCCTGGCGCAGCCGCTCGCCGACGGACGCGTCTTCGCGGCCTGGCTGGCCTGCATAGTGCTCGGGGACCATGGTGCCGTCGAGAGCGAGCGCCCGCACTCTGTCCGGAAAGAGCTTCGCGTACGTCGCGCCGAGGAACGTCCCATAGGAGTAGCCCATGTAGGTGAGCCGCTCGTCGCCTACCGCTTGACGCAGCAGGTCCATGTCCCGGGCGACGTTGGCCGTGGACGAGTGCTGGATCCGCTCCCTCGACATCATCCGGCAATGGACCGCCATCCGCAGATTCTCACTGTGGAATCGATTGATCTCGGACGGCGTCACCGGGAATGCCGGCTGCGTCGCCAGTGCCGCCATCTCCTCCTCGTAGCTGCGATAGCAGGTGGCGGGGTCGGATGCGGCGACGGCGCGTGGGTCGAACCCGAGGACGTCGAAGCGTGCGCGGACCTCGTCGGTGTAGGCGTCCTTGCCCATCTGCTGAACGAACTCGACCCCTGAGCCTCCCGGTCCGCCCGGGTTGGTGAACAGGGTTCCGATGCGGTTCTCCGGGTCGGTCGCCGGAAGCTTGGTGAGCGCCAGCGTCGTGGTGTCGCCGTCCGGCTGGTCGTAGTCGGTGGGCACCTCGGCCGTGGCGCAGAGGAAGTCCTCCAAACCCTCGCCGCACGTTTGCCAGTCAAGTACCGGGATCGCCGCCTCGACCTGGTCGTCGAGCGAGGTACTCACTGGTTCGCCTGCTGCGGCGGCTTCGGACGTGTCCCGCGGACCGGCTCCAGCGCTCAGTGCAGTGCCGGCGATCGTGCCCGCGGCGGTGAGTCCGGCCAGAATAGCGACGATCACCGACCGGGCGGCACTCGTCTGACGGGACACACTCGTCTTGCCGGCGGGCGACGCGCTTCTGGACGGCATACGGGAACGGGTATCTAGCCGAGGGATCAAGCGTGGGCGAGAGGACCTGGAGGACCGGGACAGGCGGGCGGACATGGGACTCCTTGTCGCCGATGGTTCGCGTACCCGGCCGACGCTACCCACGGGGGCGCCCCGCTGTAGTCCTCCGCGACGACGATCTCGGTGGTCCTCCGCGCTGACGACCCGTGCCCCATCCGGACACGCTGCGCGCGTCAGGAAATCTGGCGCCGGTCACCTCCGCTGTCACTGGCCCAGCGACAACCTCGCCGTGAACGTGGTGCCGTCGTCGCCGGTGACGAAGGTGCGAGCCGTGGTGCCGGAGTTCGATGATCCGCCGGGCATTCTCCAGCCCGAGCCCGGTGCCGCAAATCGTCGCACTGCATGGCAGTGCCTGGGTTCGGGGTGGTGAGCGCTGGGCGTCTGGCGGGCGCACGTGCGGGGGACTGCCGAGGGTGCGTCACGCCCGCGGTTCGGCGTCGTCGCGCCATGCGTTGGCCCGCAGCTGGGCGAGCGTGACCTGGAACTGCTCCAGCTGCTCTTCGGACAGTCCCTCGTTGAGCTTGGCGTTGAAGCGTACCGCGGCGTCTTTGACGCGCAGGAACGCCTGCTCGCCCTCGGGGGTCAGCTTCATCTGATGGATCCGGCGATTGCTCGGGTCGCGCCGCCTGGTGAGCAGTCCGTCGGCCTCCATGGCGGCGAGGTGGTGCGTCAGGGTGGCGCCTTGAATGCCGACCGCGGCCGCCAGCTCACGCTGGTTCGCCGACGGCTTGGTCTTGAGGGTGAGCAGGATCAACCAGATCGGACGCGAGCCCCCGACGGCGCGGAGATGCTCGTCGAAGGCGCGGCCGACGGACTGGGACACGTCCCAGAGAAGCCTGCCGATGTGCTGTTCGCCGCGCGGATCGTGCATGGCGAGAGCCTAACCCGGCTCCCATGGGAATAATTGTTTGAGATCTAACGATTAGTGTTCTATCGTTTTCCACAGCTGTCAGTGGCCGCCGATATCGTCGGCACAAGCAGGAGAGGTAGAAATGAAGACATTCGACGTAGATACATCCACGCTGGTCTCCCGGCTGCAGGAAGAGTTCAGCGGACAGGTCCTCATCCCCGTGGACGAGTGGTACGACGACGCGCGGATGGTGTATTCCGCGCGGATCGATCGCCGGCCCGCCGCCATCGTCTCGCCGGAGGACGCGGGGCAGGTCTCGCGCGTCGTGACGCTCACACGGGAGGCGGGCGTGGAGCTCGCGGTGCGGGGTGGCGGTCATGGCGGCGCCGGCCATGGCGTCAGCGACGGCGGCATCGTCCTCGACATGTCCAGCATGCGCCATATCGAGATCGACCCCGAGGGGATGACGGCGTCAGCGCAGGCCGGGCTGACGGCTGGCGCATATGCGCAGTCTGTCGGGGAGCATGGGCTCGCCACGGGTTTCGGTGACGTCGGCACGGTCGGCATCGGCGGCATCACGCTGGGCGGTGGCATCGGGTTCCTGAGTCGCAAGTACGGCCTCACGGTCGACGACGTCCTGGCTGCCGAGATCGTCACCGCGGACGGACAGATTTTGGAGACGCATGAGAACGCACACCCGGACCTGTTCTGGGCCATTCGCGGAGGAGGCGGGAACTTCGGCGTCGCGACACGTTTCACCTACCGCCTGCACCCCGTGGAGACGGTCGTCGGAGGCGTGCTGGTCCTGCCGGCCACCCCTGAGGTGATCAGTTCCGTGGTGGCGGAGGCGACGGCGGCGCCGGACGAGCTGTCCATGTTCGTGAACGTGATGGTGGCGCCGCCTATGCCTTTCCTCCCGTCCCAGCTGCACGGGGAGCTCGTCGTGATGGTGATGCTGTGCTACGCCGGGCCGGTGGAGGACGGGGAGCGCGCGGTGGACCGCCTCCGGGCGCTCGCCACGCCGCTGGTCGACATGGTCCGCCCGATGCCATACCCGGCGTTGTTCGAGGCCGGTGGGCCACCGCGGGCCACGGCCGCCGGGCACACCCTGTTCCTCGACGCAGTGGACACCAAAGCGGCCGAGCTCATCATCCACAATCTGCGTCAGTCGACGGCGGACATGTCGGCGGTCCAGTTGCGCGCGCTGGGCGGGGCGATCGGCCGGGTCGCCGACGACGCCACGGCGTACGCGCACCGGAGCAGGCGGATCATGGCCAATGTCGGTGCCGTGTACCAGGACATCGCGGAAACGCCCAAGCACGAGCAATGGGTGCGCGACGTCGCGGAACAGTTGCGTGACGGTGACCAGGCGGCTTACGTGAATTTCTTGGGCGACGAGGGGCCGGAACGGGTCCGCGACGCGTATCCGGGCCGGACATGGGACCGGCTCCGAGAGATCAAGAGCCGCTACGATCCGGAGAACTTCTTCCGGATGAACCAGAACATCCCGCCCGCCGGCGAGTGAGACAGCCCGCTGTCGTCGTCTACCGGAACGCCGCCACGACGTCGATCTCGAACTTGATCTTGTCGGTGAGGCAACTCGTGATGGTGGTCCGGGCAGGCAGCGGCGGGCTGAAGTACTGCCGGTACAGGGCGTTGAACTCACCGAGATCCGCGGGATCCTGCACGTAAGCTCCCACGCGAACCACGTCGCCGAGGTCGAGGCCGTGCTCGCCGAGGACTCGGCCGACGTTGTGGATGGAGCGGTCCATTTCCTCGGCGAACGTCCCTGGGACGATGGTGCCCTCCTCATCCACGGACGCCTGCCCGGAGACGAACAGAAGGCCGCCAGCGCGAACGGCGGGCGAGAAGTTGGCCGTGTTTCCGTCGGCGTCAGGTCTTGGCATGGTGCGCTCCTGTTGTCCTTTGTCGTGGCCTCGCCGAAGCCGGGTGGCCTATGTGCTGCGCTGGTGCTCATTGATCGAGAGTGGATTCGTCACACCAGGCGCGCGGTGATCTCGCCGCGAGAACGGCGTCGTCGATGTTCGTCGCACCGAACGGTATCACCAGCTGGCGGCGGTCCTGTCGCGTGACGCGTGCAGGGGCGCCCGATGGCGTTTCACGTCTCCTTCGGTGAGCCGGGCCGGATTCGCACGCACGCCGCATTGGACGCGCTCGACGCGCGCCGGTATGCCCGGTTCAGTCACACGCTGGCCGATCACGGCATCTGGGTCGCCTCGCGCGGCATCTGGTACGTCTCAGCTGCCCACGGAGACCGCGAGCTCGAACAGGTCATGGAGCGACTGGATCGGGGCCCGTGCTGCGGAAGCCCGCTCCGCCTGACCGTGCGCGAAGCGCGGGCCTGGCTCGGCGGCGCGGGCCGAGAGATGCGGGCTCGACTCAGCGGAGCGGGTCGAAGGGCGCCAGTTCGGGTGGTGTCCGGCCGGTCATCACTGACTCGGCCAGGAGGCGGCCGGTGGCGGGCCCCAGCGTGACGCCCCACATGCCGTGTCCGCCGGCTGCGAAGACGCGCGGTGACCGGGTCCGCCCGATCAGCGGAAGACCGTCGGCGGTGACCGGCCGGGAACCCACCCACTCGTCCGCGCGACTGTCCAGGTCGAGGCCGGGGAGCAGGGGCCGGACCGCTTCGACGATGGCGGCGATGCGGCGCGGGTCCAGAGCGGCGCCGGGCGCGCGGAACTCCATCATCCCGGCCACTCGCAGCCGATCGCCCAGCGGCGTGCACGCGACGCGCTGCGCCGGGAAGTACACCGGGCCGGAAGGCACGTGATCGGATTTCACGCTGAAACTGTAGCCGCGGCCGGCCCGCACCGCCGCGCGCACACCCGCGCGGCGCGCGAGGTGGTTCAGCCAGGTGCCGGTAGCGAGCACCACCGCGTCGAACGAGCGTCCGCCGTGTTCGGCGGTGTGGAGAACGACGCCCTCCCGCTCGTCGCGCAGATCAGTGACCGTGGCGCCGGTGACGATGTGGCCGCCGCGGGCTCGCACGGCCTCCGCGAGTGCGTGGACGTAGTCGCCGGGATCGATGTAACGCTGGCCGTGCAAGCGGATAGCGGCGCCGACGGCGGGGCCGAGCAGAGGCTCGGTGGTCCGTGCCTCGTCGCCGGTGAGTGTGTCGAACTCGATCGACTGGCCTGCCGCCCGGATGTGCTCGAGCTCCTCGAGAAGCGTGCGGCGTTCGGTGGATGTGCGATAGGCGGCGAGGAACGGCGTCGCCTCATGGGTGCGGCTGTCGACGCCACCGGCGGCGAGCGCGTCGAACGCGTCGAGGGCGTGTCCGTTGATCGGCACCATCGCGCTCATGGCCCGCTTCCAGCGCGCCGCAGTGCTGTTTCGCGCGAACCGGGTGAGGAACGACAGCAGGCGGGGGTCCGGTCGCAATGGCACGTAGACCGGTGACGACGGGCTCAGCACCGCGCGAACGCCGTAGCGCAGTACGGCGGGCTCGGGTAGGGGAGTGGCCAGGCCGGGCGTCAGCCAGCCCGCATTTCCCCACGACGCGCCGGCCGCGACGCCCTGCCGATCGAGGACCGTCACGTCCGCGCCGCGTTCTTGCAGGAACCAAGCAGTCGCCAGCCCGACCATTCCGGCGCCGACGACGGCGACCCGGCGCGGCGCGGGCGACGAGGGGGAGGGATGGCTCATGTCTTCGATGGTGCGCCGGTCACGCGAGCCTGTCATGGTCCCGGCACATCAAAGGTCGCCCAAATCATTGTGCTTGGAGGACAATGGTGCCGTGACTTCGGCCAATGACATCGCCCGAGCGGTGGGCGCTCCACTGTTGAGGACCGTCGTCGAGGGCGGCGTGCGAGCCGAGACCCGCGATGTCTTTCTCGCGGAGTCACACTCGTCGTCGGCAGGTGAACCGGGCGACCTGGTTCTCGGCGTGGGGATGGGCGGACCGGACGAGGCGGTGGACCTGGTGCGGCGCTGCGCGGCCGCCGGTGCCTCCGGGCTGGTGATCCGACTCGATCTCGCTACGCACCCCGACGTCATGAGCGCGGCCGGGGAAGCCGCGCTGCCCGTGATCGGCGCCGGCGAAGGCATCTCGTGGGCACATCTCGTGTGGTTGCTGCGGGGTGTGATCGACCGGACGGCGGTTCCGGGGCCGGCGGTGTCCCAAGGGGTGCACAACGACATGTTCGCCCTCGCCGACACCGTCGCGGCAGTGGTGGACGCCCCGGTGACCATCGAGGACAACCGTTCTCGTGTGCTGGCGTACTCGTCCGGCCAGGGTGAGACGGACACCGCGCGAGTGGCGACAATCGTCGGCCGTCGCGTCCCGGAGGAGGTCGCGGCACATTTCCGGGCGCTGGGAGTGTTCCGGCGCCTCGCCCGCTCGGACGAGCCGTTTCTGGTGCCCGAGGGGCCGGACGGCACCCGGCCGCGGCTCGTCGTCCCCGTCCGGGCAGGCGGAGAGTGGCTCGGCTCGATCTGGGCGGTCGTGGACGGTCCCGTCGGCGACACGATCACCGCTGACCTGCGGAAGGCGGCGTCGGTGCTGGCTCTGCACCTGCTGCGGCTGCGGGCGCAGTCCGATGTCGCGCGGCGCAGTGCCACCGAGTTGCTTCGCTCCGCCCTGTGGCAGTACGTCCCGGAGCAGGCGGCGCGTCTCGAGCTTCCCGGGAGTGGTCCGTGGCGAGTGGTGGCGCTCAGGGCGCCGGAGGCGTACGCGGACACGAGTGAGCGACTGCAGCTCTGGGAGACATTGGCCCGGCGGCACGGCTGGCCCGAGGCCAGACTGGCCGACCTCGAGGAGACGGTGTTCGCCGTGGTGGATGACGGCTCGTCGGCGGGCTCCTGGATATGGTTGCGGCGGCTGGTGACGGACGCGTATGAGGCCGACGGGTCGGGCTGGGCGGCCGCGGCAGGCGGTCCGGCAACCCTCGCGGAGTTGCCGCGTTCCCGCGCGGAGGCGGTCGAGCTGCTCGGGCTCCTCGCCGATGCGGCCGATCCACACCGGGGCAGCCCGAGCGTGGCCGGCCCGGTGATCCAAGTGGAGAACGCCTGGGCCGCGCTGACCGTTCACCGGATGGCCGCCTCGCTCGACACGTCGCTGCTGGGCGGCCCGGTGCAGGTCCTCACTGCGCATGACGCCGCACACCACACCGACTACGTGGCGACCTTGCGGATGTGGCTACGGCATCACGGCGAACCCCGCCGCGCTGCGCGCGAGCTTCTCATCCATCCCAATACGCTGCGGTACCGCATGCGGCGGATACATGAGGTGCTCCAGGACGCCGGTGGAGTCGCTGGTGCACGCGGCCGGCCTGCCGCCGGCACGGACGCGGGCTCGTACGGCACAGACGCGGGCTCGTACGGCACGGACGCGGGCTCGGGCTCGGCTGCGGACGCCATGGACCTCGACGATCCGGACCAGCGGCTGGCCCTGCAGATGCAGATCGAGGCGAGGTGGATTCAGGGCCGGTAGGGCAATCTCCTACTCCACCGCGTGCCCCGCCTGCTTGGCCGTCAGGTGGCCCGCGTCGTGCAGCCAGCGCACGGCGCCGGCGAACGAGTCCACCAGTGACCGCGGCTGTATGCCCAGTTCGTGCCGGGCTCGGGAGTCGTCGCACCGCGTGTCGTGCCAGGTGACCAGAGCTCCCTCGTACTCCAGTGGAACGTGGAACGGCAAGAGACGCTGGGCGGCGGAGGCGACCCGGGCAGGACCGAGCATGAGCACCGACGGAAGCAGCACATGAGGCATACGGCGCCCGGTCACGGTGTGCAGCGCGCCGAAGTAGGTGCGCCCGTCGAGGTGATGCCCGGGAACGATGTACCGGCGCCCACCGTGGCCGGGCTCGAGGACAGCCGCATGAAGCCGGGCGACGTCGCGCACGTCGCACGCGTGGAAGCCTTCGCGGGGCCACATCGGGTACTGGCCACGCAGCACATTGCGCAGCCTGAGCATCTGGTCGCTCAGGTGGGGGTCGCCCGGTCCGATCACGCCGCCCGGTTGCACGATCACGACCGGCGCGCCTTCCGCCTGCCACCGCCGCGCGATCCGCTCGCTTTCGGCCTTGGACCGGGTATAGACACCCCGTGCCGTGGAAAGGGGCGCGTCGGGGACGACGATGGCACGCCGGCGGAGGAGTGCGGCCGTGCTCGAGACGTGGACGACTGGGTCGCAGCCCTGTTCGAGGGCCGCCTGGAGCACGATCCCGGTGCCACGGACGTTGGTGTCCCTGGTGGCGCGGTGGGCGCGGCTGTCCAGGCTGTACACACTCGCGGCGTGCAAGGCGGCGTCACATCCATCCAGCGCCCGGCGCACCGAGTCCGGGTCGGTCACGTCGCCCGTCACGTGGTGCGGGGGATCGGTGATCCCCCATGGAGCCAGCGCGGCGGAGAGCCGTTCAGCAGAGCGGACCAACAGAGTGACGTCGTGGCCCGCGGCCATCAGCGCCGCAACCGTGTGCGATCCCACGAAGCCGGTGCCGCCCGTGACCATGACTCGCATTCCCTACCTCCCGATCCACGGCGGGTGTCGTCAACCTTCGGCCTAGTACACCTTGGTGCCGTGCATCAGTGAGCCTGCGGGCCGTCGGCCTGGTCGGCGCTCTCCGCCACCACGACCGGCGGGACCTCCTCAGCCCCTGCGGGACGGGTGATCTCCGCGAGGGTGCGCTGGTCGTCGTCGGGATGCTCCAGAAGGGAGATCCGGTAGTTCAGCGTGGCGAGGGCGACGAGGTAGATCACAACCCCGGGCAGCGCGTCGAGCTGCTGCTCGTGGAAGTTGAACACCTGCCCGACGAGGATATTGAGCAGGACCGCGTAACGCAGCACCCGTAATCCGGTCCCGGGCTCGTGCCGCCGCCACGCCACGAACCCAGCGACGATCACCGCGGCGATCAGCAATGCCGAGCCGAGCTGGATGGCACGCGCCACGGTTATGGAGCCGGCGCCGTCGCTGACCAGTGTGTTGACGACGTCATACAGGGAGTGCGCCACCTGATACGCGAGTACGGCGCAGACCAGGGCGAAGATGAACCGATGCCGGACGACACCCCGTAGAAGCCGGACTATCCGCTCCCGGACGGCGCGGTACGGCCCTGTGCCCCGGCGCCCTCGCCCGGCGGCGATCAGTTCGCCGATCGCCTCGACCGCGCGTGGATCGGCGCCGCCGGTGCGTGCGGCGTCCAGAAGCGCACGCGCCTCGTCCCGACCGGTCTGATTGAGCCCGCGCAAGATGCCGCCGACGCCGATGCTCGCGGCATTCGCCAACTGCGTGGCGGGGTCGTGCACCGGTCGCTCGGCCAGGCGGTGCATGACGAACACGAGCCCGACGAAGACGAGGTACATGAGGGCGAACGCCGGCCGGAAGAAGTAGTCGTTGTCCGACGTCACGAACTTGCCGATCTCGTCGATGAACAGCCCGAACCCGGCGCCTCCCACGCTCGCCGCGATGTCCTTGATGCGCGGGCCGAGAAAGGAGACGACGAGGCCCAGCGCCACCATCATCAGCAGTCCGCCCCACAGCATGTGAGCGATGTGCAGGCCGTCGCCGCCCAGTTGCGGGTAGTCGGCCAGAGCCAGGTACGCGCGGGTGCCCAGGATGGTGCTCACGGCGAAGACAACGAAAAGCTCGAGCCGTGCGACGGCGTGGATGTCCTGGCCGGCCGGGAGCCGGAGTCGCGAGAACACGTCACTGACCATAGCGCCATCGCGGCGGCGTGGGGGAGATCTGTTGTCGTCAGGCGCGCCGCCGTGGTTCGTGACGTCGGTGATCTGGGATGTGAGGCGGACAGCGGTCAGGGGACGCCGAACAGGCGCAGAACCGCGGCGGTCGCCGCTGCCGCGACGACGACCACCAGGAACGGCGCCTTGCGCCACGCCAGCATCCCGCCCACGAGCACGCCCGCGGGCCGCGCGATGCCGGCGAATCCGCCGTCGTCGGTCAACGCGGCGGTGGCCAGAACCGCGACCAGCAGGACCACCGCGGACGCGGCCATCAGCCGCTCGGCCTGGGCGGAGATGTCGATGCGTTCCCGCAGGGCGGAGCCGGCGAAACGAAAAGCGAACGTGCCGATCGCGAGCCCGGCGATGGCGATGGCGATCATCGTCGGACTGTTCATGCGGCACCCCTGTCTCCGGCGAAGACCAGGAGGCCGAGCAGGGCCATCAGCACCGGTACGCCTGCGGGCAGGAAGGGAGTGGCGGCCAGAGCCACCGCCCCGCCGATCAGCGCTGCCCGGCGGGTCGTGTGCTCACGCAACGACGGCAGGACCAGCGCGAGCAGCACCGCCGGGAACGCGGCGTCCAGACCGAAGGTGCCGGTGTCCTCGATGGCGGCGCCGGCCGCGCTGCCGAGGAGGACGCCGGCGTTCCAGGACACGAAGATTCCGATGCCGCAGGCCCAGTAGGCGCTTCGCTTGCGCTCGGGGTCTTCCTGCCCCAGTGCGAACGCGACCGACTCGTCGGTCATGAGGTGGCTGCCCAGGATCCGACGATGCCGGCCTCGTCCGAGGAGGTCGCTCACCGCCAGGCCGAACGCGACATGCCGTGCGTTGACCATCAGGCCGGCCAGCATCGCCGCGAGCGGGTGGCCGCCCGCGGCGACTATTCCCACGAACAGGAACTGGGAGGCTCCCGCGAAGACGACGACGGACATGACGACGGGCAGCCAGAGTTCGAAGCCGGAACCGATCGCGATGGCGCCGTAGGACAGTCCGATCACTGCGGCGGCGACACAGACGAGGGCGACGTCGCGTGCGAGGCCCAAATCAACTGTTCGCCATACCGAACGCATAACATCTTATGATGAACGACACGGCGCCGTTCGTCAAAATGAACGGCCGGACTGATGGGGCGAACGAATGGCAGCAGGAGGTTCCGCACCGCTCGACGTGATCGCGTCGTCGCTGAGGCGTGAACGGGAACGAAGTGGGCTGTCCTTGACCGAGGTGGCCAGGCGGGCTGGCGTGGCCAAGTCCACACTCTCCCAGCTCGAGTCCGGCACCGGCAATCCCAGCGTGGAGACACTCTGGGCCCTCGGTGTTGCTCTGGGCGTGCCGTTCTCCCGGCTCGTCGATCCGCCCCGTCCGCGAGTCCAGGTGATCCGCGCGGACGAAGGGCCCGCGATCTATGCCGAGCAAGCGGACTACCAGGCAACATTGGTCGCCTCCTGCCCGCCGAACGCGCGACGGGACATCTATCGCATCGCCTCGGAGCCGGGACCGGCCAGGGAGTCCGATCCACACATGCCCGGGGTGGTCGAGCACGTGGTGCTCAGTGCCGGTCGAGCCTTGGTGGGCGTGGCCGACGAACCGGTGGAGCTGTCGCCGGGGGACTACGTCGCCTACCCGGGCGACGTGGCGCACCTCTTCCAGGCGCTGGAGCCCGGCACCCGAGCCGTCCTGGTGTCGGAGCACACGTAAGGTGGCTACCCGCCCGTGGTGACGGGTTTCTCAGTCGCCATCGGCTGGTTCGGACCTGCCCTGGATCACCAGCATGGTGGAACGGCCGCTGGCGCGTTCGGTACGGCGAACGTCGGCGAGACCGAGCTTCGACAAGCTCGACGACCTCCTCGGCCTGATCCGGCGTGATGCCGTGGCCCGGCCTGGCGCGATCGCGTCGTCCTGACGCCGCGCGGTCGTGCTCCCGAGCGTGTGTGAGCCCGTTGACGCGACTCGCTGGCGTCAGGACGACAAAATGGCGTCAAGACGGCAGTCTGTCAGGGTGCCGCAGGGTGTCAGGGGTGCGGCAGCCTGGCAGCGCGACGTGTCAGCGCCGGATCCGCAGCACCTCGCCTTGGCCTTCGCCGAACACAGCCTTGTTGGACACGTAGTACGAGCCGTCCCGGCCGACCGCGAGCCCACCCGGAGCCAGGAGGCCGTCGCTGCCGTCGGCGATCAGTGTGCGGCGTCCCTTGTGGTCTATCCGCCACAAGGCTCCGCTCGGGTCGTCCTCGGCATTGAGCAGGCCTTCAGTGAACATCTCGAGTACCAGCAGCCGGCCCTTCCGGTCGAATGCGACGTCGATGATGTTGGTGAATCCACTGGCCACCACCACCGGTTGCCGGTCACGGCGCACCTTGTACACGCTGGCGCCGCCCTCCGGGAACGGGAAGCCGGTCAACTCGCCGACGTAGTACGCGCCCCCGCGCCTGGCCATACCCGTCGGCACCGGCTGCACCGGAATCTGCGTGCCCGGCGGAAGCCCGAGGAACGGCGGTGCCTCCGCCGAACCGAACGGCAGGGTGGCGACGAGACTGACCTTCGCGCTCTTCTTCTTCGGCCACAGTTTGTGGGAGACGATCGAGTTGCCGCCGGCGTCGGACACGATCACCTTGTTGCCGTGCACCAGCACTCCGTACGGGTTGCTGTCCGGATGCTCCACGCCCGGCTGGCCGGCATCAGGATCATGGGCGGCTTCGAAGGCCGCGATGTCGGCGATGGAACGCCACGATCCCTTGCGGCTGATCCGGACGACTGTGCCCAGGGCGGCGCCGTCATCGCCGAAGGTGACCCGGGCCGCCGGATCCGCACCGAGCCCGACCGGCACGATGAGGCCGCGGGAGCTCCAGGCGACGTCCTGAGGCCCGATCACCGCGAACTGGTCGGCGTCCGCCAGCGAGGGCAGATCGTCCACCACCCGCCATTGCTGCCCACGTGAGATCGCCGTGACCGCGCCGCTCTGCCCGAGGCACACCTCGTCGCCCTCCGGGCCGGTGGCACACGGCCCCGCACCGCCGGAGCCGGCTTCGGCGACGTAGAGAACGCCGTTCGGTGCGAAGGTCAACCCACGCGGTGCGTCGAGGCCACTGGCCACGACGTCGATCCTGGGTTCCGAGTGGCCGGAAGGCTTACCGGCCGTCTGCTCGATGCCGGCGACGGGGCCGGCCGCGATGATCAGCATGGCTGTGGACGCGAGAGCCGCGATCTGGGTTCGAGAACCGATGACACCCATGGCAACGTTCCCCCCTTCGGCGGTCAGCCGGTGTGAACCGCGGTGGTCCCCCCGAACCGGCCGACGCCAAGAGTTGATGCCTACCGCTAAGCGTCGTGTCCCGTCAATGGTCGGCCGCCCACCGGAGGCCCGGTCCCACCGCGGACACCGATCACCACGGATGACGCGTGCGCCCGGGTCACGATTCCTCGAACGCGGCGGCGTAGACCGCGGCCGCCGGAACGGAATCGACGGCGAACGTCACGTGGCCGATCGGTACCCGGCCCTGCACGGCCTCGGCCACCTTCGCGGCGGCGACGATCGAGAAGCCGCCGCACAGTTCGATCAGCCCCACTCCTTCGTCGATGAGCTCGACCGCAACGTCCGGAGCGACAGCCGGGTCAGGTACCGGGACCAGGAGAGTGCGCAGGCCCTCGCGCTCGACGACTGTGCGATCGGCGACCGGGTCGGTGCCCGGGTGCTCGTAGATGTATGCCCAGCTGATGCTCATGGACGTGCTCCTCGTCTGGTGGCGCGGCGCTGTGGACGTTGCCGCTGGATCGAAGCTCGACGCTACTGCCTCAACCATCATTGAGGTCAACGGCAGGCGAGTGCGATCGCGGCGGTGTCCCAGTAGTAGGGTCGAACGTTGGCGATACGCCCGCTCTCTACGGTGATCGTCTGCAGGATCGGGAACTCGAGCTGACGTCCGGTTGCTCGGGCCTGGGCGCGCACCTGGGTCTGCACGACCACCGGCCCAGCCGAAGCCAGGAACTCCTGTTTCACCATGTCGAACGATTGCCACGTGCGGCTCATGGCGACGAAGAACCGCTCCATCCCGTCGTGGCCGCGCCAGACGCCGCCGTAGGGGAGAGAATCGGCCTGGTGCAGCACGACGTCGGGAGCGAAGTACGGTGCGAGCAAGGCGAAATCGGCCTGCCCCGGCCCGCCCGCGGCCAGGTACTGGGTCTCCGCGGCGTACATGTTCTTCAGCACGGTCATGGCGTCGTGATCTGTAATGCTCATAGGTCACCATCCTTGCCAGGATCGCGCCTGATGCTGGCGGGTTTCGGCCGCTGAAGTCCCGGCCGACGGAGGGCGAGAGGTCGGTCCATGAACGGCCATGATCTCGCGGGCTAGGCTGAGGCCCTGATGGACGCGGACATGGACTCTGGCATCCCCGACCACCGCGGAGCCCTTCGCTACCTGTGGTGGCTCGTCGTTCGCCAGCGTGGCCGGGTCGCCGTGGGAGCGTTGGTGGGCAGTGCATGGACGGTCGGGCTCACCCTTCCGCCGTACGTGCTGTCTCGTGTCATAGACGACGGTCTGACGCCCGGAAACACGTCCGCGCTCGTCGGCTGGGCGGCCGTGTTGTTGGGCGTAGGTGTTCTGAACGCGTGGCTGGCCATCACCCGGCATCGCACCATGAGCAAGGTTCGCATGGACGCGAGATTCCGGACCATGTTCGTCGTGGTCCGGCACGCGGCGATGCTCGGTGCCGCGCTGCCGCGCAAGGTGGCAGCGAGTGAGGTGGCCACCATTGGCATGGTCGACGCCTTTCGGATCAGTCAGACGCTCACGGTCACCGGACCTGGCGTCGGATCGGTGCTGGCCTATGGGGTGATCGCCGTGCTGCTCTTTGCGATCTCCCCGGTCCTCGCGGTCGTGGTCTTGATCGGTGTGCCGGTGCTGGCGGTGCTCGTGGGCCCCCTGCTGGGTCGGCTGCACGGCGCGGAGAGCGCGTACCGCGAGCGGCAGAGCGAACTCACCGCGCGGGTGGCCGACATCGTCGGCGGGTTGCGCGTACTCAACGGCCTGGGCGGCAAAGACCTGTTCGCCGACCGGTATCGGCGGCGGTCCTCCGAGTTGCGGTCGGAAGGGTACCGGGTCGGAGCCGTGACCAGCTGGGTCCAGGCTCTCACCGTCGGACTCCCGTTGCTGTTTCTCGCCGCGGTGACGTGGCTGGCGGCCCGGATGGCCGCGGTGGGCGACATCACTGTGGGTGAGCTGGTGGCGGTCTACGGTTACGCCGCGGTCCTCGTCGTGCCCGTGACCTTCTTCATCGAGGGCGGCTACGAGGTGAGCCGTGGTCTGGTCGCTGCCCGGCGCGTCGTGCGCTTCCTCGCTGTAGAACCGGAACTCCGGGACGGGGTGGAGGCCGCGGAGGGGCCGGCAGCCGCGGCGGTGCTGCACGATCCGGTGTCCGGCATCGAGATCCCGCCCCGCACGTTGACAGCCCTGGTCAGTTCGCGCTCATCGGATTCCGCGGCCGTCGTCGATCGTCTCGCCCGGTTCACCGGGTCGGACGCCACGTGGGGAGGTGTTCCCCTCACCGACGTGGCCCTGTCGCGAGTTCGCGACCGCATCCTGGTGGCGGACAACGAGGCTGACGTCTTCACCGGGCCCCTGCGCGAGGTGGTCGCCGGGCGCTGGGATCGCGACGACGACGCGATCACCGAAGCGATTCGGGTGGCCATGGCCGAAGACGTCGTGCAGGCCATGCCGGACGGGCTCGGATCGGCCGTCGATGCGCAGGGCCGTAATCTCTCCGGGGGCCAGCGTCAGCGCATCCGGCTGGTCCGCGCACTGCTGGCCGAACCTGAGGTACTCATGGCGATCGAGCCCACCTCCGCACTGGACGCCCACACCGAGGCGATAGTCGCAGCCCGCCTGCGCGCGGCGCGAACAGGGCGAACCACCGTCGTCACGAGCACATCGCCACTGGTATTGGAGCAGGCCGATCTTGTGTACTACGTGGTCGACGGAGTAGCGGCGGCCTCCGGTGGCCATCGTGAGCTTCTGCGCACGCACGCCGGCTACCGCCGGCTGGTGTCGCGGGGAGCTGGATAGTGGCTCCCGGGTCGCCATCGACGTCCGGACGGCTGCCGATCGCCCGGCCATCCCAGGTGCGGCGTGCCGCTCTGCGGCTGATCCGGTCGGACACCCGCGCTTTCGCTGCCATGATCGTGCTCAATGTGCTCGCCGCTGCCGCCGGCCTGGCCGGGCCCTGGCTACTGGGCCGCATCATCGACGAGGTGAGTGGGGGCGGAGGCGTGCAGGCTGTGGATCAGCTGGCGCTGGCCATCCTGGCATTCGCGCTGGTTCAGCTCCTTCTCGTTCGCTACGCCAGACTTGTGGGGCATCGCTTCGGTGAGCGAACCTCGGCCCGCCTCCGCGAACAGTACGTCGACCGGGCTCTGACGTTGCGGTCCTCGGTCGTGGAGCGAGCAGGGCCGGGTGACCTCGCCACTCGGGGGACAACGGATGTCGAGCAGGTCGCCATCACGCTGCGCGATGCCGGACCGGACGTACTCA
Source organism: Phytoactinopolyspora alkaliphila (assembly GCF_010550695.1). Taxonomy (GTDB): domain Bacteria; phylum Actinomycetota; class Actinomycetes; order Jiangellales; family Jiangellaceae; genus Phytoactinopolyspora; species Phytoactinopolyspora alkaliphila. The sequence goes on along the minus strand of NZ_JAAGOB010000008.1, from coordinate 250,431 downwards.
TCGCGGCGATCCAGGCGATCTTGATCACCGGGGTGATCTTCCTGCTCGACCCCGTGCTCGGTGTGTGCGGATTGGCCGGCATGGTTGGCATCTGCATCGCCGCGCGCTGGTATCTGCGCCGCGCCCCGGCCGCTTACCTCGACGCGGGCGCTGCCAACTCCGAACTCGCCGAGATCCTTGCGTCGACCGCCTCGGGTGCCCGCACCGTGGAGGCGTTCGGGCTCCAGGCCCGCCGGGTGGCGGCATGCCAGGCAGCGGTCGAACGGTCCCGCAGCACCCAGCTGCGAACCTTGTCCCTGCGCAGTGTGCTGTTCCCGGTAGTGGACGTGTCGTATGTGATCCCCGTGGTGGCGGTGCTGCTGGTCGGCAGCGTGTTGCACGGCAACGGCGCCCTCAGCCTGGGGACGGTGGTCGCCGCCGCGCTGTACTTGCGGCAGCTCTCTCAGCCTCTGGACACCATTTTGGTATGGATGGACCAGTTGCAGAACAGCGGCGCGTCATTTGCCCGAGTGGAGGGCTTGGCCCAGGCCATGGAGCCTGACCAATCGTCGGGCCAGCACTCGAACCCCGGGCCGCCGTCGTCATCCCTCGTGCCCGCCGACGACCAGATCGCGGTGCGCGACGTGCGTTACGCCTACGATGCCGGACCGGACGTTTTGCATGGCGTCAGCCTCACTGTGCGCCCGGGGGAGCGGCTGGCCGTGGTCGGACCGTCCGGTGCGGGGAAGTCAACGCTGGGCCGGCTGCTGGCGGGCATCGAACGGCCTCGTGTCGGCACGGTGACCGTGGGCGGGATTCCGGTCGCCGACCTCGACCCGGAGTTACTGCGCCGGCACGTCGTTCTCGTCACGCAGGAGCAGCATGCCTTCCGGGGCACGGTGCGGGACAACCTCGCGATCGCCGCGCCGTCCGCTACCGACGCCGCACTCGGCGCCGCTCTCTGCGCCGTCGGCGCTGATTGGGCGCTTGAATTGCCCGGCGGGCTCGACGCGGAAGTGGGTGGACAGGCGATCCGGTTGGACGGCGCCCAGGCGCAGCAGCTGGCGCTGGCTCGCGTCGTACTGGCCGACCCGCACACCGTGGTGCTTGACGAGGCTACGGCGCTGCTCGACCCCGGGACCGCTCGCCACACGGAACGCGCGCTGGCGGCGGTGCTCCGCGGCCGGACCGTGATCGCGATCGCGCATCGGCTGCACACCGCCGAGGACGCCGACCGGGTAGCGGCGATGGAAGGCGGCCGCCTCATCGAAGTCGGCACGCACGACGAGCTTCTGGCCGCCGACGGCACGTACGCATCGCTCTGGCGGTCCTGGCACGGCAGGCCAGGGGCCTGACCGCCGGGCTGGTGGAGGCACTCTGGCCGGACAAGCAGCCGGAGAATCCGGCGAAGGCGCTGCAGATCCTGGTCTCCCGCGTGCGGTTTCGTTGCGGTTTCAGTAGTTCCGCTCGTGCTGGTACCGTTCAAGTACCGGCAACTTTGCCGTACTCAGGGAAGACGCCTCGTTGACCGTTGGGCCGTGACCGGCCCCGCCACGATCCCGTCGCCTCCTCTGGGCCATCCCAGAGGAGCTGTATGTCGCTGTTTCACGAGCCTGCCTTCGTCGAGCCGAGTCCCGCGGCGATGATTGACGACGACGCACCGATGCTGGACGCTGCCGCCGCGCTTCCGCACGGTTGCTCTGCTGTCATCTACTGCGAGGGCCAGTTCGGCGAGCAGGACGGCAAGACGGCAAACGGGTTGGTCCGCCATTCTGAGAAGTTCGAGATCCTCAGCGTCATCGATAGCCGTCAGGCCGGCACCGACGCGGGCGAGTTCCTCGACGGCGTCGCCAACGGCGTTCCGGTGCTGGTGAGTCTGAACGAGGCGATCGCCCACGCCGGCCACGTTCCGGACTACCTGATTTGTGGCGTAGCCCCAGCGGACGGGCTGCTGTCCGCGGCACAGCGGGTGGTCCTGCTCGACGGCATCGCTCGTGGCATGCACATCGTCAACGGCCTGCACGAGTTCCTCAACGATGACGCCGAGTTCGTGGCAGCCAGGATCCTGGCTGGTGTGACGATCACCGACGTCCGCCGTCCCAAAGAGAAGAAGGACCTGCACCTGTTCTCCGGGCGGATCTTCGACGTGACCTGCCCGCGGATCGCGGTGCTGGGGACCGACGGCTCCATCGGCAAGCGCACGACCGCGACTCTCCTGGTCCAAGCGCTCAACGCCCGCGGGGTGAACGCGGTCATGGTGGGCACCGGGCAGACGACGCTCATCCAGGGCGGCAAGTACGGGGTGGCGCTCGACGCGCTGGTCCCGCAGTTCTGCTCTGGCGAGGTCGAGGACCAGGTGGTCGCGGCCTTCGAGGGGGAGGACCCGGACGTGATCGTGGTGGAGGGCCAAGGCGCGCTCAGCCATCCCGCCTACCTGACCTCCGCGCACATCCTCCGGGGCAGCCGGCCCGAAGGCGTCATCGTGCAGCACGCGCCCAAGCGCACGATGCTGGGCGACTTCCCGATGGTGCCCATGCCCACCGCCGCCAGCGAGGTAGCGCTGATCGAGGCGTTCGCCGACACCAAGGTCATCGGGATCACCATCAACCACGAGTTCATGTCCGACGAGGAGATCGACGCCGCCATCGACGAGCACGAGCTGGAGATCGGCGTGCCCGCCACCGACCCGCTGACTCGCCCGCTGGACCGCCTCGCCGACATGGTGCTGGACGCGTTCCCCGCGATCAAGGAGACGCTCGTCTCGAGCAGGCGGTGACCCCACCCCGCTTGGACATCGACCTCGCCGCGATTGCGCACAACTCCCGTCTCCTGGTTGACCGGCTGGCGCTCAAGGGCATCCGTGTCACCGGCATCTGCAAGGCCGCCCTCGGCTCGTCCGGAGTCGCGGCGGCGATGGTGCAGGGCGGCGTCACTGGGCTGGGTGACTCGCGCGTCGAGAATCTGGGCCGTCTCCGCACTGCCGGGGTGGCCGTCCCGCTGACGCTGATCCGGTCGCCGATGCTCAGTCAGGTGGATCTCGTCGTGCGCGACGCCGAGGTAAGCCTCAACACCGAGGCGGCCGTGCTCGACGCGCTGTCGGCAGCAGCCGTGCGCACAGGCGTCACGCACTCCGTGGTGCTGATGGTGGAACTGGGCGACCTGCGCGAGGGGGTGGCCGCCGTCGACGTCGTCGACCTGGCCCGGACCATGGGCAAGCGGCCGGGTCTGCTGCTCACCGGGCTGGGCACGAACCTGGCCTGCCAGTGCGGTGTCGTTCCCGATCAGCGAAAGATGGACGAACTCTCCCGGCTCGCCGGGGAGGTGGAAGCGGCCTGCGGAGTGGTGCTGTCGGTCGTGTCGGGCGGCAACTCGGCCAATCTCGACTGGGCGATGTCCACCGGTGATGTCGGCCGGGTCGACGAGCTACGCCTCGGCGAGTCGATCCTGCTCGGTACCGAACCGTTGCACCGGCGGGTGATCGACGGACTGCGTACGGACGCGTTCACCCTGGTGGCCGAGGTGATCGAGGCGAAGCTCAAACCGGCCCAGCCGTGGGGTGACATCGCTCAGGCGGCGTTCGGTGACCAGCCACCTCGAGAAGGCGCCGGAACCGTGCGTCAGGCGATCCTGGCCGTGGGCCGCCAGGACGTGGACCCCGACGGGATTACTCCGCCGCCGGGAATCGTGGCGCTGGGCATGAGCAGCGACCACCTCGTGGTGGATGTCGGCGACCATGACGTATCGGTGGGCGACGAACTCGCGTTCCAGCTCGACTACAGCGCTCTGGTCCGGGCGATGACGTCGCCCTTCATCGCCAAGGTAGAGCGCAGCTAGCCCTTTGTGCCTGCCATTCTTTCCGCGGCGATCTTCACGACGGTCGTGGACCGGGCGAAACTCCCACGGCGATCATCACGACGGTCGTGGACCAGCACAAACACCGCGGCGGAATCCCACGGCAATCACCACAGTCGACGTGGGACACGTCGAGTGAATTTCGCCCGCTTTGGACGGCGATTCCCAACACGACCTTTCACACGCCTGGCCCGTCCCCCCGTAGTCCGGCCCAAACCCACACAACCCCCATCACAACCACTTGACATCAATAGGAGCATCGATCGTCACAGCGGGTGTGCGGCATGGGGAGCGTTGAACTCGGTGCAGCTCGAGGCATGCCGGTCTATTTTCGGGATGCGTCATCCGTCACGGTGCGTTAGTGTTTGTGACACACAGAGAGTCGTCCTGCCTCTTGCCCCCCAGGTTGGCAGGGCGACTCTCTGTGTGTGACGTCAGCCGGCCGACGACCGGACCGCGTCGCGGTGCAGATGTAGCGATCAGTCGACCGCACGGCATTGTGCTTGGCATGAGGTGCCCGCGCGAGCCGTTTCGGTGCCAACGGACGCAACGGTGTAGAGGTCGTGTCATGTGATCAGGCTCGTGGGCCGAGGAACAAGCCGCCACTGGCGTCGATGACCTGGCCGGTGATCCAGCGCCCGGCGTCGGAGGCGAGGAATGCGACGACGCCGGCCACGTCGTCAGGCCCGCCCAGCCGACCCAGCGCCGTCATCCCAGTGATCTGTTCGGCCAGGCCGGGCGCCTCGAAGAACGATCCGTTGGTCGCCGTGCGGGTGGCACCGGGGGCAACGGCGTTCACCGTGATTTCTCGGCCTCCGAGCTCATTGGCCAAGGTCATGCTCATCGTCTCCACCGCGCCTTTCGTCATGGCGAAGGACGTCTGCGCGGGGTTGGCCATCCGGGTCGCCACGGAGGAGATCGTGACGATGCGGCCTCCGTGGCGGAACAGGGGCAATGCTCGCTGGATGATGAAGTACGGCGCCCGCACGTTGACCGCGAAGAGGTGGTCGAACTCCGCCCGCGTCGTGGTTCCGAGGCGACCGGCGGGCGTGGCGGCCGCATTGTTGACGAGGATGTCGAGTGGCCGCCCGCCCAAAGCGGCGTCGACCTCCGCGAAGAGCGTCTCGACGTCGTCATCCACGCCCAGCTCGGCCCGGACGGCAAGCGCCGTTCCACCGGTGCGTTCGATCTCGTCGACCGTTGCCATCGCGCCCGTCTTGTCTGTGCCGAAGTGAACGATGACCTCCGCTCCGTTCGTCGCCAATCGAGCCGCGATGGCCTGCCCGATTCCGCGCGATGCTCCGGTCACCAGGGCTGTCCTGCCGGTCAGATCACTCATGTCAGCCACCTCAATCTGTTAGACACTACCGACTTGGTAGTCACTACCATTGCGGTAGGGTCTATCACATGCCCGAGCAGCAAGCAACCTTGCGAGCTCAGCGACGAGCCGAGACGCAGCGCATGATTCAGACCCGCGCGATACGGCTGTTCACCGAGCGTGGATACGACGCGACCACGGTGACCGACGTCGCTGAAGCCGCAGGGGTGTCGCCCATGACGGTGTATCGGCACTTCCCCACGAAGGAAGACCTCGTGCTGATCGATCAGCACGGCATGCTCGTCGCTGAGCAGATCGCTGCCACACCCGCCGCACAGCCCCTGGTCCGCCGCATCGGCAGCGCGCTCATCGAGGCAGTCACGACGTTGACAGGGGATCGCCACGGAGGCGACCTGACGGCGAACGAGCAGTTCCTGCTGGCCCGCCTCCGTCTCATGATCTCGACACCGGCCTTACGGGCAAAACACCTGGACAACCACTACGCACTTCAGCAGGCCATCGTCGGCGCGATCATCGACGAGGGCAGCGATACCGACGCCGCGTTCCACGCCCATGCGGCCGCCAGCGCCTGCCTGGCCGCCATGCACACGGCACTGGTGCGCTGGGCCGAGGACGACGGGCGGAGCGAGCTGCCCGATCTGATCGCGAAGGCGCTCGCTGCCGCCTTCGGTGATGACGTCGTCGCAGTAGCGAGCGAGTGACGCTGGGAGGGTTCGTGATCAGCGTGGAAGGTTTCGCGTATCAGGGGACGCGAAACCCTCTACCGCTGTTGACAAGACCTTTCACCGCTGACCAACGGCCTCGGCTCAGCCCAACGGTGCGCCGTCGCGGCCGACGTCGATGACGATCTCGTCCGAGTAGGTCCGGCGCTCGGTTCGAACCACGTCGAGGTTCTCGTCGAGCACGGGGAACACGTGAACGGGAGTGAACGTGATCCGCGCTGGCCTGTCTACGCGCTTGACGTTGATCTCAAGATGGCCATAGTGCTTGCCGCCGGACACCAAGCGCGGCGTGCCATCGACGACCTGCCAGAGTTCGGGCTCACTTTGATCGGCTGTCCACTGGCTGAAGGGGTTGTAGTCGAGTAGCGGGCTGTTCAGCGACGGGCCGTCGCGGCGCGCACCACGAAGGCCGTCCCCGGACACCCCGACGTCGTAGTAGTGGACACCGGCGCCGTCGCCGTTCGAATCGACGAAGCTCCGTTCGAACATCTCGCTGTGACCGGAGACCACCGCGGCGACCCCATATCGCCCGAAGAGGGGTGGTAGACCCGCATCGGCGTGCCGCTCTGCCCCGAGGTGAGAGCATGGTTCATCGGCAGGCCGTGCTCGCCACTGCTGAACGGCGCGTGGTGGAACTGGACGAAGATGATCTGGCCAGATTCCCGTGCCTCGCGTAACTGCTCGCTGGCCTCGAAGGATCGGGTCGACGTGGAGGACCTGGCCGACTACCGCGGCGTCATCCAGCAGAGCGGCATCCCGCGCCTGATGTACGACGAGTTCTGGCGCGCCAGCACCCCCTCCGGCCGTCCCATTCCCCGCGGGCCGGCGATCAGGACCACCAGCGACGTGCTCCAGCTCGTCGCCGCGGCGAGATCGTGCGCCCCACCGTCGCCTCGTTCAGCACCTACTACCGCCACTCCGAGGTCATTGAGCTTCCCCTTGACGGATTCGCGCCGGTCAGAGCATGCTCGTCTGGGTCACCGAGCATGAGACCGCCGCGATCCGGGCCCTCGACGATCTCGCCCACGAGCTCGTCGGCGACGTGTGAGCCCAGAGGACACCACATCCCGGGTCATGCGGTTCCTGACGGGGGCAATGTCGCTTTATCGGAACACGACGATAGGCAGAGCATCCAAACGCGATCGGCATCCGGCTGGCACACACGCCCGGCGAAACGGATCGCGGCGGCGCTGGCTGCCGAGCCATCCCATGAGTTCATCGAACGTCCATCGTCCGTTTCGCAGGGTGTGGATCCAGTGCTCGCCGTCCTGCTCAAGCATCGCAACGCCGACGTACGACCGCCTGTGGAGCGGCTTGACGACCGCTCCGCGGTCAGCATCGCCGGCGTGAGGTCCGCGAGCGGAACAACGGCCCGCACGGTCGTGTGCGGGATGCCTAGCCGGTCGAGGAACGCGTACGCGCCGAGCTTCGACAGCGTGATCCGAAACCTCGGGTCTGAGTCATCCGACTCTTCGCGAATTCGTGCCCGATGGAGCAACTCGCTGACCTTGTAGGAGAACGACGGCGAAGCCCCGCGTTAGGGCTGCTCCAGCACGTAGCGCAGGTGAACGGCGTCGACCACCACCGCACCGTACCGGCGGTGACCGTTCCCGACCAGAGTCGCCGGGCAATTGTGACCTCTGGTGACCTAGAGGTCACCGTGGCCCGACTCTCGCCGGTGTGCGGCGCGCCGCGATATAAGCAGGCTCGCGAAGCCGTTGCAGCGCTCTTGGCGTGCGCAGGCCCGGCAGCGGATACGCGACCGGATTGAACCGCAGCGGACGGTCCGTCAGCCCACCCTCAGGGGTACTCAGCTCGAGGGTGCCGAAGGCGTGCCAGTGTCCAGCCACACCGGCCGCCTGCAGGCGAAACCTCACCGCCGGTGGCTCTTGAGGTCTAAAGGCCGGGAGCGGCACCGCCGCGAGAAGGACGAGATCGCGAGAGGAACGGTATGGGAACAGCGAGCCATAAGAGCACGTGTGGGGATCAGACCTGGGGATGAGTAGGAACCTGCCCCATCGCCCCAGCCCCGTCGTCGCGAGCAGAAGGTCGTTGCGTTCGCCGTCGTCGCCAGTGAATGTGATCGCTAAGCCATGAATATCCGGCACCGGCGCGGGAAGCCCGATTGCCCGCGACAGCCGCGCAGCCCCGGCATCAGTCCCCTCGTCGTCCAGCCAGGGACATCCCCACATGATCGGCGAGCCGACGCGCCGAATGAGGGCATCGTAGACGAGGCCCTTCGGGTGCAGCGGCTTGTTACGCCGTAAGGCCCCGGCAGCGCCGAACGTGGCTCCAAGTAGTGAGCCGGCCGCCTTGGCCGCCTGGACGGCAAAGTCTTGCGTGCCCGGTGCTCGCCTAATCACGATGTCGGCCCATCATTCCGATGCCCACCATGGCCTTCTTCCTCCGCCGGTATCGGCTAGACGGCGCAGTACCCTTGATGGCTGAGTCAAAACATCGACGATCATGGTTGGAGCCCGCCACGGTCGGCACGAGCTACGACAAAGCTGTGGTGTGGCAACAGATTTTCACTGGCCCGGAGCCTCGGTCCAATGGCACGTTTCAGCTCCGGTCGGTGGGCGTCGGTTCGGAGTGAAGGAGGGGCGATGGACCTCTCGTTTACGTCTCCTAAGAGTTCACCGTAATGGCGACTGTGTCGCCGACGGAGCTGTTGTCGGGTCCGGAACCGATATCCTCTTGGCGCCGCATGCCGGTGACTCTCTTCAACAGGGGTCTACCGGATCGGACTGGCCCTTGATCGGCGAGGGGCACGATCGCGTCGTCTCCAGGCGTCGCGGTGTAGCGCACGCCACGCACCCCGAACGAGACGGAACCACCGCCCAACACTCGCACCCGCAGCTCATCACGGGTGATCGAGACGGTGAGCCTGGTGCCACGCCAGCACAGGGGGTAAGAGAGCTTCGGCCATGCTGCCGGCAGCCGCGGATCGAACGTCAGCTGTCCCCCGTGGTCTCGCATGCCGCCGAAACCGCACACCAGGGCTGTCCAGACACCACCCGCGGAGGCGACGTGCACGCCGTCGGCAGTGTTGTGATGCAGGTCGGCCAAGTCGACGTAAAGCGCTCTGGTGAAGTACTCCAGCGCCAGATCTCGATAACCCACTTCGGCGGCCAGCACGGATTGGACGACGGCAGAGAGGGTTGAGTCGCCGGTGGTGAGTGGATCGTAGTACTCGAAGTCGGCCAACTTTTCCTCACTCGCGAACTGGTCCCCGTGAAGGAACAGCGCGAGCACCACGTCGGCTTGCTTGAGCACCTGGAAGCGATAGATGACCAGTGGATGGAAATGGAGCAGCAGTGGCCGTTGGCTGGCATCGGTGTGTTCGAGATCCCAGACTTCGCGTTCGAGAAAGCGCGAATCTTGCGGGTGGATCCCGAACGCCGAATTGAATGGGATGTGCATCGCCTCAGCTGCTCGCTCCCACTCGGCCGGCTCGGCCGGATCGAGGTGGAGCCTATCGGCCATGCGTTGGTGAACATCCGGAACGGCCGTTGCCATCTCGCGGATGGTCCGTGCCGCATACCTCAGGTTGAAGCGTGCCATGACATTGGTGAACAGATTGTCGTCGACGACGGTGGTGTACTCGTCGGGACCGGTTACGCCGTGAATGTGAAACGTCTCGCCGTTCTTCTGCCGCCGCCAGAACCCTAGTGTGACCCACAGCCTGGCGGTCTCGACGAGGATGTCAACACCCTCCTGGTATAGGAACTGCGCATCCCCGGTCGCCCGCACATATTGCGCGAGTGCATAGGTGATGTCCGCGTTGATGTGGTACTGCGCGGTGCCTGCGGCGTAGTAGGCGGAAGCCTCTTCGCCGTTGATAGTCCGCCACGGGAAGAGAGCGCCTTCCTCGTTGAGCTGCTTGGCCCGGCAGCGGGCCGCCGGCAGCATAAGGATTCGCGTTCGTAACGCATTCCGTGACCAGACCGGCGTTGTGTAGGTGAAGAAGGGCAAAACGTAGATCTCGGTGTCCCAGAAGTAATGGCCACCGTAGCCGGAGCCGGTGACGCCTTTAGCGGAGACACCGAGGCCGTCCGCGCGTGCACCCGCCTGCGCGAGATGGAAGAGGCACCACCGGATCGCCTGCTGGAGATCGTCATGATCGGGGATCTGCACGTCCGATCGCTCCCAAAAGTCTCGGAGCCAGTCTTGTTGTCGGACGTACTGGGTATTTATGCCCTCAGCGAGGGTGCGGTCGAGTGTGCGCTCGCATAGTCGTGCCGTTTCATCCGGCGGGATCTGCCGGGCGGCGGTGTGGTAGCTGACGAGTTTCGTGACTCGAGTGGGTACGCCGGCGCTGGCCCGGACGACGAACGTGTGCCGTGCGCCGCTCGGCTCAATCGATCGTTGCGTAGCGTGGTCGTTTTCGGTCTCAACCACATGGTGGGCGGCGACCGCTAGCCTCATCCGCGAGGTGGCCACCTGATGGCACAGCACGGAGCGGGCGTCGTCTTGCCGGTGCCCGGCGGGCCGCAGCGTGTGCTCGGTAAGTCGTTCGGCCCGGCGCGGGTCTAGCCGCTCCTCGGACGCCCGACCGTTCGCGGCGGAGCCGTCTTCCCGGCCGCCACACCGGTCGACCAGCAGGGAGTCGATGATGACGGCCGCGTCGGCGTTGAGGACGGTGACCTCCAGTCGCATGATCGCAAGGTTCCGGTCGGTGAACGAGACCAGACGGTCGTCCTCGACCAACACTTCCTTGCCGGACGACGTCACCCACAGCAGGCGTCGGCTCAGCACACCCTCGCGCAGATCTAGTGTGCGTTGGTACTCGCGTATATCGCCGTCAGCCAGCGAGAATGCCTCGTCGTCGACGTGCACGCGGATGCCCTTTGCATCCGGTACGTTGACGATCGTCTGGCCCACCTCGGCAAAGCCGTATGCCCGCTCGGCGTGACGGATCGGCCACGTCTCGTGCAGGCCGTTGATGAAAGTGCCGTGCTCGTGGGCATGGTCGCCTTCGGGATGGTTGCCCCGCAGGCCGAGGTAGCCGTTGCCGACGGCGAACAACGTCTCGGTTACCCCGTCGTCGCCAGGCCGGGGGCACGTCTCGATCAGCCGCCAGGGATCGACGGGAAACCGACTGCGGTCGATCATGCCGACGGCGACCCGATGTCGATGACTGCCTTGATGAAGCCCGCCGGCTTGGACGCGAGCGCGGCGAATGCCTCGTCGACGCTCTCCATCGGAAACCGATGGGTGATGAGCCGCCCCGGGTCGATGCGTCCGGCCGCCTGCAGCTCGAGAGCGGCGACGGTGCTCGCCTTGAGCAACGCCCGGTCGCGGACGTGCGCGTTGACGACATCCAACGCCTTCCAGTTCCAGGTGCGCAGGTCGATCTGCCGGTTGGTTTGGTGGAAGCCGAGGATCGACAGCGCACCGTGTGGCCGGACGAGACGGGTGGCCAGGTCGAGTCCGGGCTGTGAGCCCGACGCCTCCACCACCACGTCGAACCCATGGTCGGGCGGAGAGTCCTCGTCTACGAAAGAGGTGACTGACAGCTGATCCGCGGGGCGGGCATCGTCCGCCCCACTGGCGATCGCGGCGTCCCGGGCGTCGGCACGGGGATCGATCGCCATCAGGGACGCGACCCCGGCGTTGCGGAGAAGTTGAAGCATGACGAGACCCATGAAACCGAGGCCGATCACCGCCACGTGGGCCCCGAGCGGCACTGGGGTGCGCCGCAGGCCTTCGGCGACGCAGCCAAGCGGCTCCGGAAGGACCGCCGCCGGGTCGATCCCGGGTGGGATGACGACGACATCCTCGAAGTCGGCGACGGCGACCTCGGCATATGACGGAAAGATCCGTCCGCCCACAAGGGTGCCGAGCGGGACCTGGACACCGGGGCCGGTGGCGATGACCTCGCCGACGGGTTCGTGGCCGAGTAGGAGGGGAGTGGTGCGGGACGCCTGGGTCCAGGTTGGCAGGTCGCTCGCGCAGACGCCGTTGCTCAGCACCCGCAGGAGCAGCTGTCCGGGGCCAGGATCCCTGATCTCGTGTTCGATGAGCTGTCCCCGGCTCGGCGCGGTGATGTGGTAGCTGCGTGCCTTCATTTCGTAGCTCCTGCGGTGAGTCCGGCGACGAACTGCCGGTTGAAGATCATGTAGACGACGACGACCGGGAGGGACGCCAGGGTGGTGCCCGCCGCGAGGACGGCCGTGTCAGTTGTGAATCGACCTTGAAAGAACGTCAGGCCGATGGGAAGTGTGCGCACGTCGTCGGTCTGGAGGAAGAACAGCGGGACAATGAGCTCGTTCCACGACATCATGAACTGGAAGACGACGATCGCCCCAAGCGCCGGCGCGGCGAGGGGCCGTACCACCGACCACATGAGGCGCAGGTCGCCGCCGCCGTCGATCCGCCCTGCCTCCAGGAGTTCACGGGGCAACCCGCGGAGGTTGGCGCGGAGCAGGAAGATCGCGAATGGAAGCCCGAGCGCGGCTTCGATGAGGATCGCACCGATCAGGGTGTTGATCAGTCCGAGAGATCGCATCTGATAGAAGAGCGGAATCACGATCGACCAGATAGGGATCATGAGTCCGAGCAGGAACAGCATGAACATGCCGTTGGCCCAGCGCAGATCGAGCGTGCCGAGGGCATAGGCGGCTGGGAATGCCACCGCCACCACCAGGGTTACGGTGCCGACGGCGACGATGGTGCTGTTCATTAGATAGTCGGCGAACCGCCCGGCGTTCCACGCGGTCGCGTAGTTGCCGACCTGCAGCGGCCATTCGAGTCCGAACGGATTGGCCGCCGTTGCCGCGGATGTGCGTAGCGACTGCACCCAGATCCACAACAGCGGTATCACAGAGATCATTGCCATGACGATGAGCGCTGTGTAGGCACTCATCCGTTCCAGCGCGCGAGTCATCAGCGCTCCCGTTCGCGGACTCGGAGGAAGATCGCGGTGATGATGAGGATGATTACGGTGAGCACGACGGCCGCCGCCGCGGCGTAGCCGGGCCGGCCGGTGACGAACGCGAGGGCGTAGATGTAGTAGGCGACCACCTCGGTGGCGTGGCCGGGTCCGCCGCTGGTCATTACGTACACAAGATCGAACGTCTTGAGCGTGTTGATGAAGGACACGACCACGAGCAGGGTGATCTGGTTGCGGATACCGGGGACGGTGACGTGCCGGAAGCGCTGCCACGCGCTCGCGCCGTCCAGCGACGCCGCCTCATAGAGATGCGGGTCGATGGCCTGCATGCCACCGAGCAGAATCACCATGGCGAAGCCGTAGTACGTCCAGTTTGCGGTCGCGATGACGGCGCCCATCGCAGTGCCGGAGTCCGAGAGCCAGCCGCGAGTGAGGATCTCGAGGCCGATCGCGTCGAGGGCCGCGTTGAGCAGGCCGGTGTTCGGCTGGTAGATCTGGTCCCACGCGATGCCGACGATGACCAGGGCCATCGTCGCCGGAATGAAGAAAAGTGTTCGGAACAGGGTGCGCCCGCGGATCCACGAGACTGACAGCATCGCCGCCAGTAGCAGCCCGAGGCCCTGCGCGAGCCAGCTCCCTACCACCCAGAGAAGGTTGTTACCGAGCGAGGCGAAGAAGCGCGCGTCGCCGGCCAGGCGCCGGTAATTCTCCATGCCGACCCAGGTGGGCGAGGCGGTCAACCCATTCCAGTCGGTGAGGCTCAGCCATGCCGTCTGCCCGATCGGCCACAACAGGAACGCGGTGTAGAGCGTGAGTGCGGGGACAACGAGCCAGTAGCCTCGCCGCCCGCCTCGGGCGCCGCCGCGGCGCGATGACATTCTCGTTGGCGTGCCTGCGCCGGGGGTACGCGGCCTGGTCGCGGTGGTGGTCACGACGTCGAGTTCCTCGCCTCGTCCAATGCCTCGTCGAGGGAGGCAGTGAAGGCGTCCGCGTCGATCTCGCCCGCTAGGAAGCGCTGGCCGCCGCCGTTCCAAGCGTCTGTGACCAGCGGGCTGGACGTGTACCCCGTCCACTGACCCAGCCCGCCGCCGTCGAGTGCATCCTGCACGACCTCGACGCTCTCCCGCAGCAGCGGCGCCAATTCCACACCGTCTGTGGAATAGTCGGTGGTTGGCAGGACCCCCGCTTCGAGCCAGATCCGCTCGGCCTCTTCGGAGAAGTGGACGAAGTCGATCCAGTCGGCGGCGATGTCGGCGACCGGCGAGGAGGACGAGATCGCCCAGGATCCGCCGACGCCGCCCTGGGCCTGCTGCTCGAGCTTCTCGTCGATCATCGGGAACGAGATGAAGCGGATCTCTCCGGCCGGCGTGTTGGCGATGAGGTCCGGCGTCACACCGGTCCCCTCGATGAACATGCCGGCCTCGCCGTTCATGAAGCTTTTAAAGGCGTCGTCGAAGCTGACCCCATTGAAGTTGGGCGTGAGATAACCGCTCTCCACCCACCCGTAGGTGATTTCGAATGCCTCGCGCACCTGCGTCGCCGACCAGTGGCCCTCGGCGTCGAGGGACTCGAAAGCGTTGATCTCGTCGACCGGGACGAGCGCGTGGATCGCCGCACCGACTAGATGCGAGGACGGCCACTGGTCTTTGTTGCCGAAGGCGACCGGCGTGATATCCGCGTCCCTGAGGGCATCGGCCGCGGCGATGAAGCTGGCGTAGTCGTCCGGTTCGGCAATGCCGTGGTCGGTGAGGATATCCGCGTTGTAGAAGAGGCCGACGGCCTCACTGGATCGGGGTACCGCGTAGAAGGCACCGTCGTATGTGATGCGCTCGATCATCGACTCGGGCAGCCGGTCGAGCCAGCCATATTCGCCCGCGTACTCGTCGAGTGGGCGGACGAGTCCGTTCGCGGCTAGCACGCCCAGGGCACCTTCGGCCGCGTCATAGTCGAAGACGTCTGGGCCGGACCCTGAGGACAGCGACGTCGGCAGCGTCTTCTGCTGGTCCTCCGCCGACAAGAACTGGATGTCGACGTTGACCTCGGGGTGGCCCTGCTCCCAAAGGCCGCTGATCTCCTGCAGTACCGGCTGGAGGGCGGCGTTGTCGCCGAACTGGCTGACGACGGTCAGCGTCGCGTCCTCGCCGAGAGGGACGCTCGTGTCGCCTGACGGCTCCACACCGCCGACACACGCGGTGAGGGAGACCGCCCCGAGGACCGCGGCTGGACCGGCGAGCGCGAGGATCCCGCGGCGGGGCCTTCCCGCAAGCAAGGTGGGCCTGAGGTGCATCATTACCTCCTGGGTGAGTTTGTGGATGCGTGTGGACGACCGGTGTCACCCGGCGGCGAGTTCCTCGGGAGTGGAAAGGGATGTCAGGCCGGCGGCTGCCGACTCGATGAGCCGGACATGCCGGGCCGCTTCGTGGAAACCGGGTAGCGGGACGGACCTGTGCTCGGCACGCCCGAGCAGTGGTTCATAGAACGCTCGGAAAAGCGCGCCGAGTCTTTCATCTGGGTCCAGGCGTGCCCGCCAGACACGGCTGACGACATGGGGGTTCGCGTGTCGGTTGAGGCGGAGCGGGCGGGCGTCGGCAGCGTGGACGAGTTCGAGGGTCTCGCGGTCGCTCAGCTCCCATCGGATGGTGCCGTCATCGCCGTCCACCTCGATGATGATCGTGTTCATGTGTCCCGGTGAGACCTGGGACGCCGTTATCGCCACGAGTGCGCCACTATCCAGGCGGGCCATGGCCACTGCGGCGTCGTCCCGGCCGCGAGGACGTCCATCTCGGTCGGTGAGGAAGTCGGCGTTCAGGCTGGCCATCGGCTCGCCGCTAACGGTCTCCACCAGGTCCATAAGGTGCGTGCCGATATCCGCCAGGACTCGGGACGCTCCCGCTCTGGCAGCATCGTCTCGCCAGGAGGCGGCACCGCCGAGCTGCCAGTTCTGTAGGTAGGCGGCACGGATGGAGTGGACAGATCCCAGCTTCCCGGTTGCCACGAAGTCAGTGAACTCCGCGATCAGCGGTGAGTAGCGGTACTGGTAGCACACAGTCGACGACGCCGTCGAAACCTTCGCAACCGCTTCGAGCTCTACGGCCTGTGCCGCTGCGCTGGTAAGGGGCTTCTCACAGACGACATGAAGACTGTTGGAGAGCGCGCCTCGAACTGCCTCGCCGTGCAGGTGGTTCGGGGTACAGATGTGGACGGCGTCGACGAGCCCTGACTCAATCATGTGTCTTGCGTCGACGAAGGACGCCGGGACGTCGAGGGATCGTGCGGCACGTTCGGCGGACTGTTGCGTCGAGCCTGTCACCGCCTCGACACGAACGCCATCAACCATCCGCAGGGCGGCGACATGGGCGGCGCCCACGCCGCTGCCGCCGACGACGCCGACCCGGATCATTTGACCCGCCCCGGGGCGACGGCCCTAGCGAGGCGTCCCAGCGTGTCAGCCAACATGGCCGGAGTGGTGAGTTCGTCCACGGCCATCACGGCGGCGCCGCGGACAGCGGCGTCAGCGCCCAGCTCCGAAGGCACAATACGTAGATCGCGGGTAGCCAGGGCCAGTGACTTGCGGTAGATCGTCTCCCGGATCCGGGCCAGAAACTCGCCACCGCCGCTCGTGACGCCGCCTGTTACGACCAACAACGCGGGATTGAAGAAGTCGACGATGACGGAGACGAGCGAGCCGATGTCCAGGGCCGCGTCGTCGATGATCGTGCGGCAGTCCCGGTCCCCGAGTTGCGCCAGTTCGGCTACCACTTGTGCGGTGATAGGGCGATCTCGGGCGGCGCGGGCTAAGGCCTGACTCTGGCCGCTCAGCGCGATGAGCTCGGCGCGCGCGGCGATGTCGTCGCCGCCGGCCGTGGTGGCGAGGCTACCGGCGCTTCCTTGGGCGCCGCGATGCAGCCGTCCGTTCGAGATTAGGCCAGCTCCGACCCACGAGCCGATCTTAACGACGAGCGAGTCCGCGACTCCGATGCCTGCGCCGAGACTCTGCTCGGCGAGCGCCATGAGATTGACCTCATTGTCGGCCCAGGCGGGAACGCCGAAACGGATCGCGAGGCGATCACGGACGGGCTGGTCATGCCAATCGGGATGAACTGGCGGGTGGACGGTCCGTCCGGTGGTGAACTCCACCGGTCCCGCGATGCCGACACCGGTGCCACACAGCACTAAGCCGTCGCCGAACCTCTCTCGAGCCCGGGCGAGCTCTCGGTCCATCAGCTGTTCGAGCTCGTGAAGGACGATGTCAGGGCCTTCGCGCATGGATATAGACAATTTGCCGTCAGCCAGGATCTCCCCACCGAGGTTGACAACCGCGGCCCGCACGTGAGTCATGGCGATCTCCGCGGCGAAGACCACCCGGTCAGGCCGGAGGCGAATGCGGGTTGCCCGTCGGCCACCGCTACTGCCGAACTCACCAGCCTCCTGAAGCAGACCAGCATCGACGAGGGCGCGTACCCGTTCCGAAATCACGGCCTTGCTCAAGCCAGTTGTCGAACCGACCTCCGCGCGAGATGCGCCGTCAGGCAGCGGCCGGATAGCGGCGACAACAGCGGCCGCGCTGGCGATCGCGCCGCTGTCGGACTTGAACGAGTCTGCGTTCGAGGCCATGGGCTTGGTCATCTGACTACCTTCGTTCGGTACGAGAACGAAGTTGATCGTACGCCAAACAAAGTAAGGTGACAAGCCCTCCGTGCAAGCTGGCAGCGCTGCCGCACACCCAGTTCGACCGGCTCCTCGACTACGTCCAGGACAAGCTGCCCGACCCATTCGAGCACCTCGATACCGCCCGCGCCGACATCCTCGCGTTCACCGCCTTCCCCGACGGGCTGTGGTCACAGATCTGTTCGAACCACCCCAACGAGCGCCTCAACCGGGAGATCCGTCGCCGCACCGACAGCGTCGGCATCGTCCCCAACCGCGACGCGATCGTCCGGCTCGTCGGCGCTGTCCTCGCCGAACAGACCGGCGAGTGGGCCGAAGGACGCCGCTACCTCGGCCTCGACATCCTCACCAAAAGCCGCCTCACCCTCGTCCCCAACACCGAGGCGGAGGTGAGCACCGAAACCCCCCTCGAACTCAGCGCCTAACACCAAACCGAAGGACACCGCGCTACACCACTACCGGGGACTTGACCCGGGGGCCAGTCGGCACTGTCTTGCGGAGATGGTGCCGGCTGCTTGATTAAAGGGGCCCAAGCCGGCATAGACCCGCACGCGATAGCCGCCGCTCGGCAGCTCCTCGATGTCGTTGCGAGTGCGGCCATCCGTTCGTGCGGGCGAACAACAGCGCGCAGCTCATGCCATGGACCATGCGACGACGGGCCTCTTGTGGATCTGCTCGTCCATATGTGCAGCTCACGGGTGGTGGGGCGGGTGGGACTCGAACCCACGGCCAAGGGATTATGAGTGCGTATACAGCGAACGCAGTGCTAACCAATGAAAACGCAGCTTGGCTGCGAGCGTAAGTGCCCGAATCCCTTGCATCTCGTCGCGTCTTACCAGGAGCCGCGATTACAGCAGGACGCCGTGGGTCGGACACGGCCTCTCCGACTCACTGTGCGACGGTCAAGAAGAGATTCCATGCGGTACGCGACGATATCGATATCCTTGCCGGCGCGCCGTGATTGGGCTCGGCCACATGTGAGCAGTGGTGTGTCGTTCCAAGGACCTACTCGCGTGCCAACACCTTTGCAGGCAGCCCACGATGGGCACCCTGGCCGCGAGTTGAGTCGCCGCGTGCGTAGGTGATCTCCACGGGGGGATCCGGTGACACCTGAGACTGCGGGCTTATGGCGGCGCAGGCGCTCCAGGTTATTGTCCGGTTCTTCGGCGTCGTCGCCACGCTCAACGGAGAAGCTGAGGCCTTCAAGCGCGCTGCGGTTGCCCTCAGATGAGGGGGCAGATCGGAATCTCTCGCGTCAGCTGTCATAGACGGTGGAGCGATGGCCAATGGCGAGTATCCAGATGGTGAGTTTGCCGTTTTCCACTGTGTAGAACACGCGGTAGTTCCCAATTCGCAGCCGGCGCACGCCGGGGCGGCTGACTAGTTCGGTGGTGGCGAATCCGTACGGGTCTGTCTCCAGTTCGGTGAGCTTGTGCAGGATCGTCAGCGCGGTGGCACGGTCGATCTTGCGCAGGTCGTCGCGGGCGGCCGGCGTAAAGACCGTGCGGTACTTGACCGGCTCGTCGGGCTCGTCAGTCACTCGGTGCGCGCCAGCGTCTCAGCCATTACGTCTTCCAGCGGCACACCCTCGCCTTCCCGGACGGCGGCCATGCGCTCGTCGAGGATCGCCGCGACCCGCTCCTCTTCCAGGCGCTGGTACTCGCGCAGGTACTCGATGGGCACCACGGCGGCGACCTCCTTGCCGCGGCGTTGCACGACGGTGATCTCGTCGCGTAGGGCGCGGTCGATCACGTCGGCGAGGCTGTCGCGTAGCTCGCGTACCGACGACACCGAGGCGTTGCTTGCAGCCGTCATGCCGCAAGTGTACCTCGTGTACACATGGAGTGGAAGGTCCAGACCCGCGTAGGTGCCCGGCGAGCATGGGTTACCCCTGCGTGCGGTGCGTTCATTGCCCGCCTGGCCGACCATCTTGTTGGGTTCATCATTGTGCTTCGCGCTCAGTTTTCGATCAGTTCTGACGCGGCACGGCGGCGCGCCCCGGCGTCAGCCCTGGAAATGACCTCTACGGTCATGTTGGCCTCCTCCGGCGCGGCTCTTGGTGGCTACAGCAGCCGTAGACCGACCCGGTGACAGGTGCGCAACGCTACACGCCTATTGGGCTGGCTGGCGATCGACGTGCCTGTCATGGCACAAACAACCCCTTGCGTCTCAAGGTGCTGTGCGGACTGCATGCGTCTGCGTTTTACCTGCTAGTGGGGCGGGTGGGACTCGAACCCACGGCCAAGGGATTATGAGTGTCCTCCACAACGTTGACTACGGCATCTACCTGCACCTTCGCTTACGCCGCGACCTCTGTAGTCGTCGTTGTCCACCGTAGTTCCCGCCGTTTCATGCCACGTTTCATGCCACGAACATCGTGCTGAAGATCACAGACCAGATTGGGGATTGCCCGCCAGGAGCGGCGCGGATGGATCCTGTGCGGCCCGTCTCTGCCGATGGCCCTCCGGGCACATCCCGGGCCGTAGTCGTGTAGAGGGCTATTTGATCCCAACCTACGGGGCTTAGGACGACGCTGGAGGGATGATCCGCAAGGGGTCATGTCCGAACTGGTGGACGACGTCCTGCGCGAGGTTGCGGGCTGTGTCACGAAGTGCTTCGGTGTCGACGCCTGGCGAGATCTCTGAAGTGAGCGGCGTAAATTTGCGCACTGGGCGTGCCCATGGTGCTTCCTGCTCGACTTGGCCTGGACGACTGCCCGTGCTGTAGCGGGTCACGATCGCAAGCGGAGTCGCAGGATCTGGCTTAACGATGTCCAGGTGGACGGCCATCGGCCCGTCCACCGAACGGCGCTGGGCTGAGACATGGGCCAGGCCGATCAGATCGGAGACATAGCTCTCTGCCAGTTCGGCAGGGACGACATAGTGACCTTCTACGGCTGCAGTTCCCCAATCGAGCCGTGTGGCGAATGCGATGGTGCCGTCGTGGTGAATTTCGAGGTAGGAACCGTCACTCTGACCCCTAGGGCTTGTATCCGAGGCGCTTCGAACGACCCACCGACGGAGACCACGACGGGGGTTCAGTGCCTCGTCGTAGAGCTCGTCGAGTATGAGAAACCGGCCGGTCCCCGGCCTTGCTGGTGCGATGTCAACGCTTCTGCTCTTGCCCTCGATGACGATCTCGCGCACTTCGGTCTGCACAATGTCCGGCAGGATCCCAGCTCGTGGTATCCGTGGCCGTGCTACGCCAACGAGCCACGCGCCAACGTCAAGTTCAAGCTGGTCGCTCACCTCTGCGGCAAGCCGTCCGAGCTCGCCAAGCTCATTTGCGCGTTGAGCGAACCGGTCGCGGTATGCCCGTTCCAACTGCCGCTCACGCATCCACGGCGTCTCGGGTCCGTCTCGGTACGGGGCCAGAAGGATGCCACCGTCACGTTCCAGCATGTGAGGGGCGTCGGCGCTGGCGGGGACAGCGAGCACGAGCACTCCTCGCGCTTGGTCGCCGTCATTAGACAGGCTGGCGAACTGTAGCCCAGCGACTGGCGGTTGGATGCGTCCGGCGGCGAGTGCGCGTAGTCGCCTCTCCACGTCCTCTCCGATCTCCACACCGGGGACGGAACTGGCTCGGCCACCACCGTCTTCGCCGACCCCAAACACGAGCAGGCCACCACCGCTGTTCGCCATGGCAGCGACATCCTTGGCGAACTCGTGTCGCTCCTGGTCGGTCCGTCCGGGGAGTGGCTTCCAATCAAGGTCGCTGGTTTCAGCGACTGACTCGTGGACAGCCTGATCGATATGTGCGCGGGTGAGTGGCTGCGGAGTGAGCCCAAGCAGCCGGTGCAGGCTAGACCAGGTGATCATCACGTGGTGAACGATACCGACAAACTGCCGGACACTGCCGAGCAGAGGGTGGATACTTCCAATGCAGTCATACGCCAAAGCCGCTCGGGCGAATCTCTCGGACGCTCCCTCCGACCGGCGGACGCTTCGAAAGTTGTCAACGAGTGGTTAAATGCCTCCCCGCGGCGACCGAACGGATTGTTGGCTGAGACTGGGCTTTGGCTGTCTTGAGCCAGTTGAGGGCATTGGCGTTGATCTCGGTGCAGCAGCAATCTGGAGGGACGGTTGTTCTCGACGCGGAGTCCGTCGTTTTGTCGATGTAGACCTTGGTGAGGAATGCTTAGTTGCAAGGCGCCGGTTGGTGTACCCACAGGTTGTAGATTTCGGCGCAGTTGGTCGGCAGGTTCAGCGCGTCGTTGACGTGGGCGCGGGCCTCGGCGTACTCGCCGTGGTGGCCATCGATGCGCCGTTTCACGCTGTCCCGCTCGGCGAGGATGCGGTTCTTGCTCTCTCTTGAGGAGGGTGAGTGGGATCGTGATGGCGTAGTGGGCTTGCAAGAGCCATTCCTGCTGTGGCGGAGACTGTCGCGGCGGTGCGCGGTGAGCTGGGCCAGTTCCTCGACTTCGGCGGAGAGCAGTTGGTCGAACTCGTAGCACCCCAGGGGGTGATTCACGGCGGGCGGGATGATCTAGATGCGCTGGTAGTAGTCCGCGATCAGCCTCTCGGCATCCGCGATGGGGATCGCGCTGCGGTCGCAGTTGGTGCGCCGGGCGTATCAGCCGGTGCAGATGAATCGGCAGTAGACGCTGCCGTGCTGGTGCTTCGCGTTCGACATGATCAGGCGCGGGCTGCACAGGCGGCAGTGGACGTTGCCTTTGATGGATCCAACCTTCCTTCCGGCCGTCCGGTCCGCCAGACTCTGACGTATGTCTGCACCAACAGTCCTGCTCGATACCAACGTATGGAACTACATCATCGATGAGAATGGTGTTGAGCCACTGCGCAAGATGGCCAAGGCGAGTGGAATCCAAGTCGTCGCCTGCCCCGCCGTGGTCTTCGAGTGCCTGCGCGTCCCCGATCCCGACAAGCGCAGGCGTCGGGCCAAGGCACTCACACGTGAGGACTGGCTGCGCGTGATGCCAGAGGCGTTCTCCGGGGCAGAGGACCTACGCTTTGAACTCGGTCGCCTTCGACAAGCATGGTTTCTCGAAGCTCCGGACTTACGACAATGGTACCGTCATCGAGCAGACTGGCAGAGTGGCTTCTGGTGGCGCGTGCGGCACAGTTCTAGAGAAATGGCCCGTGTGATCGGATCCCTAGGGGACTCTGATCTGCAACAAGCCCGAGTAGAGGCGAAGTTCGCACGCAAAGAGGCGGAGTCCCTGGGACACACACTCCATAAGTTCAAGTGGAACAACGCGACGGCAACCTTTGCGGAACCAACCCCGGGATGGGACGGGAATGCGTTTGAAGCGTGGCGCGCAGCGTCAGTCGCCTGGTGGTGGGACAAACTTGTGCATGGTCGGTCAGGGCCAGCCGTTGACTGGCTCGGTCCATGGCTCGACTTGCGTGCGATTGGAGCCGACCCAGCATCCTGGGCGCAGCTCTGGACCCGCGAGGTCGAGACTCATGCGCTGCCACGCGAATGGGTCCGATGGGCGATGGCGGAGGCGCAGGCGACACGAAGCACGTCGCCCGGGACACCAGGAGATAATCAGCTGGCGACCTATCTAATTGATGTTGACATGTTCGTTAGCACGGACAAGGTGTTCGTCGAACTTGTCGATGCGATGCGGCCACACTGCCCTGTGCCGCTTGCCGAGGTGCGTAGATCACCGGCTGGCGTGGAATCGCTTACGTTTTTACTTTCGCTTCTCGAAGACATTGCCTAATATGTGCGCTCTCGGGTGTTCACCGGCGTGCCGCCGTCGCATTGCTCGTATTATCACCGCCGCCGCGTGTGACGAACTGGATCCGAAATTAATTCTGTGCGGAGCATTAGTCGATGCCATAGCAGGATCAACCGTCAATCTAAACCCCTGGGTACGTTCCTACGGCGCACGACTCACCAGAACGCCCGTGTCACGCAGCGCTGCCATGGGCTAAGGAACTCGTCGGGATGTATCGATACGCGGGTGTGATGCCCGAGTGTGGCAGGGCGATGAGGTGGGCGCCGCTTTCGCCATCGGCCAGGTGGGGCGCGATGAGCGTCGTCAGGCTGGCGGCGACGCCGGCAAGGTCGGCGGCCGAACCGTGGAAGGTCGGCAGGGAGCAACCGCGGGTTGGAATGAACTCATCTCCGGGTTCGGGGTCCTTCCAGAAGGCTCGATAGGGTTCGAGATCTGGTTCGTGATTGACAATGTGACCAGTTTGTACGTCTGTTTTGAGCGCGCTGATGCTGTGTTTGGTCCCATGCACCATCGCGAGGCCAAGACTCCCGGTCCCCGCGTCTGTTGCGACCTGGGCGATGACGGCCGTTCGAGTCGGGTCAAGCGCCATGATGTCGAGGCGTCGGGCAACTGCGCGATTGATCGTTGCGTCCACGATCAGGTTCGCCGAGGTCGCGATGGTCCATAGTTCATCATCTTCAATCCTGTGGCGGCTTTGGATATCGATGCCAGGCGCGATGGCACGTAGCCGTTCCGCAAGTCGGTCTGCCTTCGCTGCCCCGATGTCGTGGTCCGTGTAGTTCTGTCGGACGAGAAGTCCTCCGGTGATGATCCCCGTGTCGCAAACGGTGATTTTGGCTGCTCCGGCGCGCGTGATGAACTCAGCGATCCAGGAGCCAAGTCCGCCAACACCAAGGACGAGGATTTCTGTGTCATGGTACGTGGCAACAGGTCTGGCGATATCGCGTCGGTGGTTCACATCGTCTCTTTCGTCCGAGACGTAGCACCACTTCAGAGGAGTGCTTCGGTCGAGTCGCGCCTTGTCGAACGTCAGTAGTGGCCCTGTCTTGTCCCGCATGAGCCGTCGGAGGTGGTCCGCGAGTTCAGCGTCGAAGTAGACCGCGATGAGGTGTCGCGGCCCCCCTTGGGGGTGAGGCACGGCGAGCAGAAGGGTCTGCGGAGTTCCTTCGGGCTTGCGTGCCGCACTCGCGGCGAGCGTCGTAAGCATGGCGATCGATTGGCTGCGATCGAACTCCTGCGCAACTGCGCGCACGCCATTCTGTACCCAGAAGGGTCTTCTCCCGATCTCGCACTCCGGATTGGGTGTCTGCTGCGCGCTGTAGAAGGGCGAGTTCTGGAGCGCGGCGGCGATCTGGAGTTCTTGCTGCTGGTGGAGGTCTAAGCGGCTGGTGAGGTGGTAGAGGTAGTCGCTTCCTGCTCCGAAGGGAAGGTCGTGATCGGCGAAGAACACCGGCATGTGTTCTGCTTCCTCGCCAGATGGGCGTGAGGCGTGCAGTTGCAGGCACCAGTCTGCACGGCGGGTGAGCCAGGCCGAGGCAGCCCGGCCGCGTTGTTGGGGTAGTTCGCTCACAACGATGGGAGGCACAGGCACACCGGTGTGGCTGAGGTGTGGGATTCCGCCTACCGCATGGTAGAGAGCTTCGTCTGCGTTGAACTCCGCCTTTGCTGCTTTGATGAGCCATCGCCAGAGCCGATTGAGGACGCCGTTGGGGACGCCGTTGATTCCGTGGTGTGGGTCCCATTCTCGGGTTTCGTCCAGGTAGAGACAGAACTGGAATCCGGATAGCACGTGCGGGTGTCCCAGGAACCGGAAGTGGTCGACGTACACGGCGGGTGGGTGTTCGTTGTCTGGGCCGATGGCGAGGATGAACGACTCTTGGTCCTCGAGGAGTAGACCGTGCGGGACCGAGTCGATTTCGCTGGTGTTTAGGGAGAAGGGGACGTGGAGCGTCCGAGTTTCCGTGTCGAACTCGCCTGTACCGACCCCGGTGAGCGTGTCAGGTAGTTGTTTCGCCGATGCCCTGAGGTGGGCCAGGCACTGCTGCTGCCAGTCGGTGAGTCTGCTCTTCACCTTGCCCATGTAGTCACCCGGCTCGGCCGCTGCGTCCCGTCGTGGTTTCCACCCCTGCCGCTCCAGCGCCAGTGCCTGCGCCTGTGGCTGGGAACTTGCTGTCGTTACCGACATCAGCAGGTCCGAAGTCGTCGCCGAGGAGATCGCGCCACTTGTTGGCGCTGTCAGACCAGGAGGTGGAGCAGTTGATGGCGTTATCGATGAGGCTGGCAACGGTCTGAATGTCTCGCCGGAAGTCGTCGTACTCCCACTGCGGCCAGCGATGTGTGAACGTGGAGTCCGCCCGAGAGGGGTCCGCGACTTCAGGTCGCTCCGGCATGTTGCGAACCCAGTCAGCCAGGTCAGTGGTGATCCGGTGAAGCGTCTTCGGGACATTGCCGTAACAGCCGGGGTGGGTCCGTGTCTTGTCGAGGCTGATGACGCCCCCAACGATGGTGGTCAGGATAATGGACCTGGTATCGTCGTAGTAGTCCCGGTGGTCACGCAGGTACTTGAGGATACGTAGGACCCGGCGCATGTTTCCGTTGGTGATCTCGTCCTTGCCACGCATCCACTGTGTTAAGCCGCTGGGATCGGTATCTTCCCACTCGTTGGTGTCGGTGTTGACGATGGACTCGCCCCCGTTGGCTCGGTCGACGTAGGGGACGACATCGACATGCATGTAGTTGGCGTAGGCAACGCGGACGCAGCGGTTCTTCGCTTCGGGCGCTGTGCTCATCTGCTGCGCTTCGCAGTAGTCGCTGAGCGCTTCAAAGACGGGGGCCTGGTAGTCCGACGGGCTCCAGCCTTCCTGTTCTTCAAGTTCGACCATGAAGTCAGCGTCGAACTCCTCGTCCTCCTTCGGGTTGATGATCGTGCGCTGCGCCCACGAACCCTGCTTCTTCATGCCCAGCACGCGGGTACCGAGGTCAGCCTTCTTGAGCGCACTGAAAATTCTCTCGACGCGCTCGTCGAGAAACGCCAGTTTGTAGTCGGGCAGGTTGACATGGTCCGTGAGAAAGGTGGTGAAGTAGGTGACCTGTTCCATCAGCTCTGCTCCTCAGCACGTGGCGTGACCGCCCCGCCTCGTCCCGGCGGGGGCGAGTATGGTGCTGCGGTGTGGTCGATGAACTTGGCGGCATACTCCGGACTGAGGTTGCGACTCACAGTGGCGGCGTAGCCGGCTACCTTGGCCGCGTCGATGCGGTCGAGGGCGAACAGACCTGGTTGCACGGTGGCGTTCAAGCGGACGAAGTTGCCGAAACCAATTAGGTGTCGGGCGAGTCCGGTGCTGCTGTCACTGCTCGCAGTAAGGATCGTGTCTACGGCGGCCGAGGCCCATCGGCCGATTCCCGCGTTGTCGAGTCGGTCGGAGTGATCGGTGAAGGGCGACATCGTCCCAATGCTGAGAACCCGCATCGAGTCCAGCTGCACCCCGAGCATGCTCTTGGCCTCGCCGATGGCGAACACCGACGGATTATTGGCGAAAACTCCACCGTCAATGAGCCGCGCCGAGTCAACCGTCGCTGCCGGGAAGTACGTGGGCGCGGCCGATGTGGCGAGAGCGACATCAACCATCTTGACGTTCCAGTCACGGACGAGCCGATCACTGTGAGGTGTCTTGAAGAGGTGGACCTCGCCGCTCTGAACATCCCAGGAAGGCACAAGGAGTCGCTTGCTGCTTTCGCCGAGCAGTCGATCGCCGAACACCTCGACAAGCACTTCACGGAGAGCCTCGCCCGAGTAGCTGGGCCGCACCAGGCGGCTGGGGCGCCATTTGCGTTGCCTGCTGCGGGGAAAGACCTTGGCGATCAGTTCGAGGTAACGGTCGGCAATCTCGGCTGGCGACAGGCCCGCACCCAGGCCCAGTGCCACGATGCCGCCGGCAGAAGTACCGGCGATGAGGTCGAAGCGGTCAACAACTCGGACGCCGTGGTCTTCCTCGAAGCGGGCGAGGACGCTCGCGCTGAACAGTGCTTTTGCGCCGCCGCCGTCGAGCGAGAGGATCTGGAACCGGTCGCCGGTGAAGGGCTCGGGCGTCGGGCCCGTGGACGAGTACCGGTCGGTCATGTGCTTCGCCTCCCGTCGGGACGTGCTCACGGTAGCCACCGCTACCGACGAAATCCGTGCGGCGCATCGACCGCGTAGGACTCTTGCAGCACGGCGTGTCTACCGAGCACCGGCGCGTACCGCCTCTAGCGTGGCGGCTACCGCACCGGAGACAAGTCTCCGACCGTGTCCACAAGCCGACTCCCAACGGCCAGTTGGCGTAGGGAACGTTCGCCAGTGGTCTGCGACACGGTCGCGCCCGCACCTTACATTGCAGCATGAGCGGCCTCAATCTTAGAGGAGACGCGCCGTCGGGACCTTGCTCACGTCGTGACCCGAGCACGGCGACCTCCTTGGCGGATCTTCACGCCCTTCGCCGCCAGGGCGTGCCGGACCGTGCCGCTACGGTGCGGCGGTGAACATTGAACCGTTCGCCCAACTCACCGCGGGGTGGCGCCCTCCCGATACCGGGCTATCAGATCGTCCACCTGAGCCGGGCTCAGAACGGTTCAGGCGTCCCAACCGCACGCACTATCCGACCCCCGGCGAGTCCATCACAGTCAGCTCCCATGGCCTCCGATCTCGCTTGTAGACCCTGCGAGGCCGCCGTGAAGCCACTGTGTCAGCGCCGAACGGGGATCTCAGTCTCCCCACGGGATCCACCCTTTGGTCTAATTTCGAAGTGTTCGCAGGGAACGACGCGGCAGCGAGAGTGGCCCTGTTCTTCGTTGCCTGGACTCGGCACCTGAGTGCGTGGAGAGTACCTCGCCAGCGAGCGTCACATCCGGATTGACGTCTGCGAGTTCGCTCCCGATCGCAGCCGCAGAGTGGTTGACGTTGTCGACTGCGTCTTCTACGGGATCGGCAAGTGGCAAGTTCAGGGAGTCGTAAGGCTCTTTGGCCTAGCGGTCCCCTAGAAGACCCCGTGTTCGAGTTCGGCAGCGCTCCCTGTCGGATTCAAAGCGGACCGTGAAGGCTCGGTCGGGAAACGCGCTTGGCGGCGCGCCGTTGCTGAGCGCGAGTCGTAGACTCTTGCGAAGCTACGAAGGGAAGGCCGAAGTTGATGCTGGATCTGCCCGACGGCGTTGAAGGTGTGCTCCCCAACCACTACATCGAGAAGGCGATAGCGTCTGATGTCGTCAGCGGCGTCGGTGCCGACATCCCGGTTGGCAACATCCAGCCCGCGAGTCTTGACCTGCGGCTCGGGGAGGTGGCCCATCGCATCCAGTGCAGTTTCCTCCCGGGGCCCAACCGGGTCGCCGATCGGCTGCGGGAGCTGAGTGAGTACGAGGTGGACCTCACAGGCGCCGGGGGGGCGGTACTTGAGGTTGGCCTGCCGTATGTCATCCCCCTCATGGAGAGACTCCGACTGCCACAAAAGATGCGCGCACGAGCGAATCCGAAGAGCTCAACGGGTCGAGCGGATGTCTTCACTAGAGTGATCACGGATTTCGGCGCGCGCTTCGATGACATCAAGCCTGGGTATGTTGGACCGCTCTATCTCGAGGTCGTTCCACTGTCCTTTCCCATTCGGGTGTATCAGGGACTGACCCTCAACCAACTGCGCCTATCAGTTGGAGACACCGCACTGTCCGATGCGGACATCCGCGCTGAGCATTCAAACGGCCCCCTGCTGTCCGCCAACGGGAAGGCACTCCAGCCGAAGGACCTGCAGCTTTCCTCCGGACTGTTCCTCGGCCTGAACCTGCGCGGCTCGAAAGCAAAGGGTGTTGGCTGGCGGGCGCGCGGCAGCGCACCGCTGCTGGACATGCGTGGAATTCGCTCATCCGAGCCTGCCCTGTTCTGGGACAAGGTGCAGCGGGGGCCGGGTGATCGCATCGTGTTACAACCCAACAGCTTCTACCTCCTGATGTCCTACGAGGCCGTGACGATTCCGCCGCATCTGGCAGCAGAGATGGCCGCGTACGATCCGACAAGCGGCGAGCTTCGCACCCACTATGCCGGCTTCTTTGACCCCGGATTCGGCTACTCTTCAAGTTCGCGGCAATCTGGCTCGACCGCTGCACTGGAGGTGCGCGCTCACGACGTGGCGTTCATGATCGAGCACCGCCAGCACGTCTGCAAACTGACGTTCGAACGGATGCTAGAACAGCCAACCATGCTGTATGGTGACACCGCTTTCGGGTCCAACTACCAGAGCCAAACCGAAACCTTGGGCAAGCACTTCAAAATCGACGGGGAGACTGAGATGGCTCCCACTCCTTCCGAGGTGGCTTATGATCCGCAGCAATTGGAGCTCGGTGGCGAGGGGTAGGGACAAATGACGCCCGTTCCGGATCCCCGAGATTGCCAAGGACCAGACGATCTCGGCCGTCTTGAGCACGATGAGGAAGCCGACATCTGGTACGAGTGCAGTCACGACCCACGCCGCGGCGTGTACACATGGGCGATCGTCCCGCCTGTTGATCCCTGAGCCAGTGAGCGGTTCCGAGCGGACCGCGCCCGCGCCGGTCTCGACGGTCGTGGTCATGCTCGCCGATGCGCTGCCGGCAAGAGCAGAAGACGAACTCCTCGGCACACCACCTTGCACGTGGGGCCATGGTGTGGACCGGCCCACATGAGAAATGAGACCAGGCTGCCCGACCCACCTGAGATGTCGGCCTGGATTTCGCTGCGACCCGCGCCGGCAGCCGGCGGTCCGGGCGATAGTAGCCGGGCCAGCCAACGTCCGATCGTGTCGCTCGGTGCGGTTCCGTGTCAGCTCGAGCGGCTGCGTTGCACAATCTGGTCGATGAGGGCGATGGTTTCGTCTTCGAGGTCGCTCCCGAGCTCGTCCGCGAGAACGCGGAGTCGGCCGATGAGTTCGAGCGTACGGGTGCGGTTGCCGAGTCGGGCCTCGGCTTTGAGACGGTCTCTCCAGAGGAGTTCGCAGGCCGGTTCGATGTCGAGGCCGCGTAGCGCGGCGGTCTGCGTGGCGCGCAGATCACCGGCCTTGAGTGCTCGTTCGGCGAGTTCATGGCAGGCGTCAATGATGGCGGAGGTCATCTCGTGGGCGTGCATGTCGGCCCAGGTGTATGAGGCACCGCGCCCGGATAGCGGTCGTGCCCGAACAAGGTCGAGAGCTCGCCACAGATCGTCGCTACTGGCCTGGACGAGTCCGTCGGGGAGGATGTCGCACCAGTCTTGCCAGTCAGATTGCACGTCACGGTGAAACTGGTAGATGTCGTCGGTGGCGTGCGGAAGGTACGTGTCGTCGTCCGGGTGGGGGCCGAGCCATCGGCGCAGCCTTGACACTGCTGTGCCGCGGGTATTCGTCCCTGGGCGTCCGTTGGGCCATATCGCTTCGTCCATCGCCGATCCGTGACGGCCGGGCCGCAGCGATAGGTAGCAGGCGAGCTGGACGGCCTGGTTGCGTTTGGTCTTCTCCAGCGGCCCTTGGGCGCCGACGACGTCGGGCTCTCCGAGGAGGAGGACGCGCGGATGGCGTGTTGGTGTACTTTCCGGTGCCGTTTCGCCGTTGGCGCGGCGTGAACCGTGTACCTCACTGGGGCCTGAGGGAGGGCGATTCAGGTCTTGATCGTCAGCAGCGGTCGGGGAGACGCTCTCCAAGGCTGCAGCGACAGCGCTTTGCGGGATCTGGTCCAGGGGTATCTCCATGAGGGGTTGGCCGACAAGTTCGCCGTCGGCGGTCGTCACCAGGTCGATGATCCGATCCCGCACGGGCGACCTGACTTGCTGCGGACGCAGCACCAAGTCGTGGGGTTCAAGCACCGCTGTGCTCGGATTGGCGATTCGGATGGCCGTCCCGCCTGCGCTACCAGGGCCGAGGACGACCGCAGCGATCGCGAGCCGGAGCTCTTGACTGATCAGGGCACTGAGTTGTTGCTGCTGGGAGAGCGGCAATGGTTCGGTGACGACGACGATCTCCGGAGTCCATGCCCCGGCGGCGGTCTGCTTCGTGCGAGCTTCGGCGACGCTGTCGGTTTGGCACTGCCGGAGTAGTTCGCGATCAGCATTAGCCCGTGCTGTGAGTTCGCGCATGAGGCGGTCGACGTCGGTCGTGTGGCGAACGCGCCCGGTCTGCAGGGCTTCGAGGTCGACGTGGCTGCCCACGAAGGTCACCTGGATGTCGTCGGCCCACCGACTGGTGCATAGCTCAGTGGCGAGCGCGGAGACGAAGGCGTGGCAAGACTCGACGTCACCAAAGACGTTCAGCGTTCCGACGTGCTCCAGGTCCAGCATGATGTGGGCGTTGTCTGTGTCGTGGCCGATGGTGACGAGGCTTGGCCACGGTGCCGGGACGTCGTCGGCGTCGATGTCAAGCATGCCGTCGGCGTCGGCGGTAGTCATCCACGTCGTGCGCTCGTCGTCGGCGATGAACGGTGGCGGAAGGTCGGCCGGTTCTTCGAAATAGAGCTCGAGCTGGTCGTCGATGAGACGTGCGAGGCGTAGCGGTGGAGGTGCTTGGCCACGTTGGCTGAGCCGCACGGCGAGTGTCCGCAGGGCACGATCGACGAAATCGACTTGCGTAGCGTCGGCGACATCGCGCAGTTCGAGCTCTGTCGCGGCAGCGAGGTCGGTGGGCTGGGGGAGTCGTTGCCCTGCACGTCGTCGACGTTGTTGAAGTGCGCGGCGTGTGGTGAGCAGGCCAATGACTCCTGCCGCGAGCAACGCACCGACACCGGTAGCCGTGCGGACAAGCTCGGCCACATCTGAGTCGTCGTCTGGATCCTGCTCATCGGTTGCGGGACCCGCGAAGGAGTCGGAGCCAGGTACGTCGCATTCCGCGGCGTCCTCACCGGACGGCGTCGGCGCGGGCGCTACGTTGTGGCCGCTGATGATCAGGCCTGTGGGGATGGGTTGCCGCTCGTCCGCCGCCGCAGGGCTGGTATCGGCAGCTGACTCCGTGTCGGCGTCGCGAGCGTCGCCGCTCGAGTTGGACACCAGCCCGTCGTGATTGGAACTGGACGCAGTTGGATCGGCGGCGAGGTTGTCGCCGGTGTCTGGCACCGTCGAGGCCTGGTCGGGTCCAGGCGTGACAGCTGGAATCGTCAGGTGCCAGCCGGGATAGATCAGATCTGGATGGGTGAGGCGTCGCCCGTCGGGCTGGATGGTGTCCTTCGAGGCTTCGAAGATTTCGGCCCATCGCCACGGATCACCAAGCAGGGCAGCGGCGATGTCCCAGAGAGTGTCGCCTCGCTGGACGACGTGCTCCGATGTCTCTTCCTCGTCGGGTTCTGCTTCGTGGTCGGGTTTCGTGGGTTCCTCTTGGTGGTTCTGTGGTTGCTCTCCGGTGAGCATTTCGGGCGGGACGGTTGGTACAGGTCGCCAGTCGTCCGGCGGAACGGCGGTAGTGAAGGAATGAGATGGGGCTGGTTCGGCGGTGGCGACCGGGCCGATGGTCAGCATGCCCGCGACGGCGGAGACGAGGACGGCGGCGAGCCGCTGTTGCGTGCCCAGGGCGGGAAGCCGAGGTGCCCGGACCCCGCGCAGCGCGGCCGGGATCTCGACGAGGACGGCGACGGCGAAGGTCGCCCAGCCGACCCAGCCAGCCACGAGCAAGGCTCCGATGAACAGCGAGCCGTCATCCGGAGCAGTCAAGGCGGTCGTGATGTCATCCAGGCTCGGGATGCGGAATGGCCACGGCCATCCGCCTGCCCACCACAGGCCGTAGGGGACGCCTGCGACGAGTAGCGTCAGGGTAGCGAAGGCGACAAGAGCACGTAGCGCGTCGACGATCCACAATCGGCCTCGCGGTGCTCCGACGCTCATCCCGTGCCTCGTTCCTGTTCGCCTGTTGTCCTGCCGTGTTGCGCGGCGTCTTACTCCTGTTCGATCAGCTGGCGCTCTCCGATCCGGACCCGTGCCGTCGAGGTGAGCGGGTCGACGTCGAGCGTGCCTGATTCGCCGGTGGATGCCTCCCAGCTGGCGGCCCAGTGGGTAGTAGCAGTAACCGTGAAGGCCTGGTCCGGATGTTGGCGGCTTGTCTGCTGGTAGGTGTGGCCGCAGTTGGGCGATTCACGCACGCCGAGTGATTCGCGGTACGCCGTGCCGGGGTCGGTGCAGGTGCGGATGCTTCCGTCGCCGGTGTCCCACGACGCTTCCTCGACCGCAGCGGTGACGGTGACAGTGATACCGCCTTCGGACATGGAGTCTTCTACGGGTCCCCAGGTCTGTGGTGACGGGTCGACGGCCCAGAGCCACACGGGTGCACCGACGAGTCCGAGTGAATCGGGCCGTTGGTCGATCGGTGCCGGTGCCATGCCGATCTCGATCGGTTGCAGGTCCATGTCGTCCAGGATCTGCTGTGCGAGTGCGGCCGGGTCGACGGGTGGCGGGCCGAGTGGGTCATCCGCGAGCCAGATGAAGCCGACCTGGCCCCACACCGGATCAGACGGTGGAATGATGCCGGATATCTTGCGCCATTCGTAGATCCAACCCAACGGGTAGTCCTGCCACAGCCCGTCGTACAGGCAGCCACTGCAGCCGTAGATGCCGTCGTCACGGAACTCGGCCGCTTCCTGCTGCGTGAGTGCCCGGAGGTAGCTGTCGTGCGGCTGATGCCAGACGAAGGGGCCGAAACGGCAGGGGATGTTCATCACCGTGGGATCAGCTTGATCACATCCCGTCCGTTCCCGATCGGTGTCGTCGTCCTCCGGTTCACAGCCGAAACCCGTCCACCGGTGGCCGTCCGGGCATTCGAAGTCTGGTGGCTGGTTCGACGCCGCCGCGGGGAGCGCAACACCGGCCAACAGGAACGCCGAACTGGTGAGAAATATTACGATGGTCGTCACGATCTTCAACACGGTTCATCCACTGTGAGACCGATCGTCGCCAGCCGCCATTCGTCGACATAGTCCCAGGTCATGTCCCACGTTTGGTACTGTGTCGGTTCGTAGGAGAACTCCGCTGGCTCGCCGTCATAATCCACGATCTCGATCTCTGTCAGGTCGAGGCAGGCGCGCGATTCGGCGGTGACCGGCATGTCGTCGCTGAACTCGATGTCAGTGATGTCATGGGTGGCGATGATGGTCTCGCCGACCTGTTCGGAGGCTGATGCACCCCAGGCTGCGGTCCAGTTCTCCAACTCGATCTGTGCGTCAAGGTGAACCGGCCACGATGAGACCAGATCGTTGGCCCAGCCAGGATCGTCGGATGAGACATAATCGGACGTGTTGATCTTCGATTCGTCCCACGCGGCGATGATCTCCCGAAAAGTCGCCTCAAGTTCTTCTGCGGCTTGTTCCTCCGGGCTGGACGTGGGCGGTGCGGTCAGCGTCGGCCTCGACGGTGTCTCGGCCTCGGGTGTCGGGTCGGTGATGGCTGAGTCGTCGTCGCTGTTGCATGCGGTGAGAAGGGCCAGCGAGATGACCAAGCCCGCCGTGGCATACCGCAATTTGCTCATGTTGTTCGTTCCGTTCTTCGTCATAGTCCGGTGGTGATCCGCACGCTAGCTTCGCCGGTGGCGCTCATTGTCGTGATCCCGAGGATCGAGAGAAAGACTGTCGGTTCGCTTGTCGCGGTGGTGACCCTGATGATGTCGCCGTGGATGGAGACGTCACCATCGACATCTGCCGCCGCGAGGTAGTTGCGTGCGGCGGCTACGGCGGCGGCGCGGTCGATTCCGGTCTCTCCTGTGAGGTCGGCGCCGGAGATGTGCTGTCCCGCGGCGCGGGCGGCCTCCGCGGCTGCATTGTCGGCACGCTGCATCGCCTGGAGCCTGGAACCGCCGTCGAACACGAGCCCGATGAACGCCAGCCCGATGAGCACGATGACGCTGAACGCCACGCCAATGGCTCCGCGCTCAGGCGCTCGTGACCGCAGTGGCTGGATCATGCGATCACCGCTGCCTGTAAGTATCGACGGGGCTGACGCCGGTGAACGTAGCGGTGCGACTGGTGATACCGGGGATGCCCAGGTGAGCCACCCGGATTGGGCAGGCGATGGTGACCTCCACTGTCGCGTGCTGCCCTGGTGGGGAGTGGAATCCCGACGTGTCCACGTCCACTGTGGTGGACAGGCACTCGATTCCTTGATCAGCCAGCGACATCGCGGCGGCGGCCTTGGCGTCGGAAACTGCCGCCGTGGGTGTGCGTGCCAAAGACGCGGCGCGGGCGGCGTCGTTGGCCGCTTGTTCAACGGATCCAGCGGCCAAGGCGACGTAGCCGGCGAGTGCCAGGGCGGAAATGAGCAGGATGGCGACTGGCACACAGATTGCCCACTCCAGCGCTGCCGAACCACGGTCGTCCCGCAAGCGTGGGAGGGCCCGCACCAGCCGCCCAGTCACCGCGTGGTCCATCGCTTGAGGGGGGCCGTGGAGCTCTGGCTGAATGAGGGACCCGCCATCCCTGGGACCAGGGACGGCGCGGAGCCGGACACCGTGACCGTGACCGTTGTCCCAGTATCGTGCTGCGAGACATTTGCCCCGGTCATGACCTTGGTTCCACCGGCGGCGGCGATGAACGCCTTTGCGTGCGCAGCGCCGTCGCCGCGTGTCTCCACGGACGCTGCTCGTGCGCCCTCCTGCGCGGCCGACAACGCCACATTGCGGGCGTGGAACCACAGAGCGCCCTGGATGATCGCAACGATCGTCGCGATCACGACTGGCCAGATGATCACCTGCTCCAGGGCGATGGAACCACGTTCACGCGGCCGGGGAGTCATCGCGGAATCAGGGGGTGATCTCTTGCGACCGGCTCGTGATGACGTTCCCGAGCCAGATCGCGGCGGCGACGATGATGGGGAAGAGGATGGCCGCGATCACGACGTATTCGAGCGCCGACGCCCCCTTCTCACGGCCTGCCGGGACGAGCCGGGCGGCGATTCGAGTGCGTAGGCACTGTCCACCAGCAGCGAGCCATGCCGACGCTGCGATGATGCGGTCCTTGTCCATGTGGTTCTCCTATGGGCGGTGCGGGTGGTCCGTGTTCTGCCCTTCATGCCAGGTGCAGGATGCTGCGGATTGCTGGCAGCTATCCGATGGCGAGTGCCATCGGCGTGGCCAGGATCAGTAAGAAGACGATTGAGGTGACTGCAACCGGGGCTGTCGCGCGCTCCGTGCGGACACCCGACTCGGCCTTGTCATGGGTAAGTAGTTCGTTGCGCATGTCCATGGCGCGAGCTCTCAAGTTGTCATAGACCGTCGCTCCTTCGAGTCCGGCGAGTCTCATCACGTCGCCTGTCTTCACCAGTTGCGGGAGCCGCAACTCCTCTCCGACGTTGCGCAGCGCGTCCCAGGCGGGGGTGCCGCGATAGCGCGCACGCGCGAGTTCGTCACGTAGCCGAGCGAAGACCCAGGAGTCCCCGACTGTCGCGGCGTGCTCCAGGGACTGGACCGGCCCGGCGCCTCCGGCCCGCTCAAGCGCCACGAGGTCGACGTAACAGGTCATGGCCCGAGCGAACTCCGCCCTTGCTCGGCTGGCCTGTTGCGCGACCGTGTAGTACGGCAGGAAAGATAGGGTCGTGGCGGCAAGGAGACTCACGGCCACCGGCACAGCGATCGGTGGTGTCCAACCCGCGAGCGACGCGCCAACGGCAGACGCAGTAGGCGACGCGAGTCCGGCCAGCGCGAGGAGACCACGCTCGCCGAGGAATCGGCTGACACTCATTCCCAGCAAGGCCAAGTCCCTGTGGGGTATGCGCAAGATGGACCATGAGCCGCCACGTCGAAGGATCAGTCGGCCGAGGCCGACAGATAGTCCTCCGCCGTCATCTGTAGTCGTTGGCACGGTTCGGGTGATGGTCGTCAGCCTTCTCGCGGCCTCGATCGGATGCGGGTGCCGGGGAACGAACTCCCGGATGACCAAGAGTGCGCCCAAGCCGGCGATCATGCCGGCAAGGATCGTCAGCTGGGTTGTCATCGAGCC
The DNA here is from genome assembly GCF_010550695.1 of Phytoactinopolyspora alkaliphila. Lineage (GTDB taxonomy): Bacteria > Actinomycetota > Actinomycetes > Jiangellales > Jiangellaceae > Phytoactinopolyspora > Phytoactinopolyspora alkaliphila. Next base: position 213,343 of record NZ_JAAGOB010000008.1, on the reverse strand, counting down.
GCACCCTGCGTCGTATGGCGTGGGGTCAGCCCGAGGAGGCGTGCCTGGCGCGGCGATCGGGTGATGTTGCGCAACCAGATGAGGCAGACAACGTAGAGCCCGAGATACACGGTCAGGATCGCCTGCCCCCAGGGATTCCTATAGGGCTCCGAGTACGGCGTCAGGAAGAGGAGCAGCAGGCCGCCACTGGTGATCGCGGTGATCATACGAGCGTTGGCGCGAGGCTTGGCCTGCTCGGCGATGACATTGCGGCGCATGCGGATGTCGTCGGCGACCGTGTCGGCGAGCCCAGTGAGCACGCTCGCCAATTGAGCGCCGCGACGCTGGGCACCAAGGATCAGGGCGGCAGCGATGAGGTCACCGGTGCTGTCGTCGATGTCGTCGGCGAACGCTCGTAGCGCGTCCTCCGTGTTCCATCGAGCTTGCAGGCGCGCGACGAGCCTGCCGACCTCCGTACGGATGGGTTGCGGGGCGGTGGTCAGACTTGCCCGGATCGCCTGCTCGATGCCGATACCCGCGCCGATGACGCCGGACAGGTCGCGGGTCCAGTCGCTCATCGCTTCCAGCCGCGCGATCCCGGACCGTTCGCTGGATGTCTGCAGCAGGATCGGCAGACCAGCAGCGGCCGCCGGAAGCGCGACCACGGCGAGTATCCAACCGGTGAAGAGCCAGACGAGTGCTCCGGCGCCCATGGCCGCCGCGAGAACGGCACGCTTGCGGCGTTGGGCCGGTGTGGTGCCACGTAGTCCGTGAAGTTGGTGGCGCAAGCGGTCGGCTGAACGCCTGACCTGGTCTTCGGGGACCGGTCGTAGGCCGGCGGCGAACAGCCACAACCCCGATAAGGCGGTGACGGCGGCGACGGCGGCCAGGAGTGGGTTCATGCCCATCCTTCCGCCGGGGCGTAGCCGACGTCGACAAGGTCGTCCATCCACGGGGGCGGCGTACCCGGAACCGCGACACCCTGCGGGCCGGGCTGGAACACGTCCGTGATGGCGGGCGCGCCGCGCTCGCCGGGTTCGAGGGCTATGACCTCGTCCACGAACCGTTTCTGGTCGGTCCGGCCGTCGGCATGGCGGATGGTTCGTAGCTTGACATGCACGATGAGGTCGATGTGATGGGCGATGAGGCGGTACGCGAGGTGATCGGTGATGTGGGCGCCGGCCTCCAAGACGCAGGTCGCCAGCCGCTCAATGGCGTCACGGGCGTTGCGTGAGTGAATGGTGGACAACGAGCCGGGCGCGGTCTGGGCGACCTTCAGCATGGTGAGCGCCTCTGAACCGCGAACCTCGCCGACGATCATCCGGTTCAGGTTCAGCCGCAGTGCCGACTCCAGAAGATCGTTGAGCGTGATCTCGCCAATCGGGCGGCCGTCGGGTCCCCGTTCGCCGCCGCCAGGGCGGGCGGCAAGTGCAATCGGCTTACGAACCCGCGCGGCGAGGAGCTCGTTGAGGCGAAGCTCGTATTCGGTCTCGAACGTGGCGATCTTGTCTGCCGGATCGATGGCCTGGGCCAGTGCTCGCACCAACGTCGTTTTCCCGGAGTTTGGTACTCCAGCGACCAGAATGCTGCGCCGGGCTTGCACTGCCGCACGGAGGAACGCCGCCAGCTCTGGTGTGAGCGTCTCGTGTTCTACTGTCAGGTCTTCGAGGGTGACGTTTACGAGCCGGTGAACACGAATGTTAACTGCTGTCTCGGCGGCGACGGGGTTCCCGATCGCTGCCAGGCGGGCCCCGCCCGGCAGGGCGAGGTGAAGTACGGGGTTGCTCTCGGTGAATGTGCGCTCTGCTCCGGCTCTGCTGGCAAGGTTGGCCAGCATCTCTCGGAGTTCTTCCTCGGTGTCGGCTACGGGAGGAAGCTCTTCCGTATGGCCGTGGTAGTCAATGGTGACGACCTTCTCGCAACCGAATACTTCGACGTTCTCCAGGCGGTCGTTGTCGACGAGCGGCTGGAGCCTTCCCAAGCCGAGCAGCGCGTCGAAGATCGCCTTCGCCAACGCGGCCTGGATGTTCGGCGTCAAACTCCGATCGCCGGATTGATAGGCGGCGCGGACGTGTTCGTCAAGAATCTGCTGGATGATCCGCCGGCCGACCTCGCGCCGGCGTTGCTCTGTGACACCTTCGCTGCCCCGAAGCTCGTCAGCCAGCCGGTCAGCTGCGATCCGCCTGAAGCTACGAACCTGTGCCCAATCCAGTACATCGGCGCTCGTGTCAGTTGGGGCATCGAGAACGCCGTTCACCGTCAACGTGGCGCCGTTGGTCACCCTGGGGGAGGCGACAGGGGAGGCGGCAAGACCGATGGCGCCGGGCCGCCGCGGCGTTGGCCGCGTGGGACGACGGTCCCGCCCGTTACTGCCGCGGAGGATAGGCAGCGTGCTGAGGTCGGTGTCGGGCTCCGTCACGGTCGGCCCATCTCTGTGCCAAGTACGCGCTCTCGGCGGTTTGCGACGTTTGTGAGTTCGTTGACCGCAGATCGTGCGCTGCGCATCAACGGAGACTTGTCGAAACGTGCCCGGCTAGCAATGTCCTTGCCACCACTGAGCCGGTCGGCGTTTACCGGGTCCCACGACATGGTCGCCCAGACCGGTAAGCCCGACGTTCGCGCGACGTCCCGGGCCGAGTAGGGCTGACCATCGCCGACGACGATTACCCCCACACGGTCGGTAGCGACGTCGGCCGCACCGCGGATCTCGGCTGCATTGGCCGTGACAGAGACAATGGGGTCGAGCCGGGTCCGGGTGACCACGCACACCAAATCCGCGCCCTGGAGCAAGGGTTCAGGTGCGGCGCGCATTCCGTGGCGACCGGCATCGATGATCACGTCGATGCCGTGATTCGGCATTGTTGTCAGCAGTGCCGACAGTGCTTCCCAAAAGGCGGGTGTGAACGCCGATCGTTGTGACGAGTTGGCCAGGCCAGCAAGGAAGATCCGGCTGGAGTCCAGGGGGAGCTCCTGGGCAGCGCGATGGAGAGCGTCGAAGGTCAGCGCGTTGTTGCGATACGCGACGGCCAGGTCGACGATGTTCGGCTCTGGATCGGCTTGCCCACGCAGATGTCCCGCATTGACGCTGGAGCTCCCGGAGACGTCCGCTTCCACGAAGAGTGCAGCTCGAGGCCACGCGAACGTCAGCGCCAGAGCGGCCGTCGTAACGCCGGGCGCTCCGCGCGTGGAGGTGAGTGCGATGACGGTCACGAGGTACCACCGTCCTCCGACGAGTCGAGCGCCACACCGATCCGGCCGGTTGCGTTGCGGGCGACGAGATCACCGGCGACGCTGCGGTCCACGAGCACGTTGACGAGGTTCTGGCCCGTGACGTCGTCGTAGACGATGCTGACCACCGTCGCCCCAATCGAGGCCGGAGTGGCTTTGGGCGGCTCATCGCCAGGGCTGGGCGTATCGAATACGCGTACCGATGCGCCCGGTGTGACGAGGCCATCGGGGAGTTGCCCCGGAGCCACAGCGAGCCCGACGACGGTCTCGCCAGCACCGGGTATCAGCTGATCAGTGACCGCGATGTCGCTGAGGAGCGTGCCGCGCGTCAGGTCCGCCACGGCGCGCATCCCGACGATCTCATCGATCCGGGAAGCCGGTACCGGTGTCAGCGCCGGATCAGGTCCCGTTGACGCGATCGTCAGATCGCCTTCGCTAATGACGTGGCCACGGGGGACGTCGTTGGCCACGGCAATGACGTCGACGGCATCACTCGATTGCTCGGCTAGGACGTATGCCACGCCACCGCCTAAAGCCAACAAGGCGACACCCAGACCCATGAGACCTTTGCGCCGCGTGTGTCGAACACGAGTGACTGTGACGTCGCGCTGTGCCTCGTGCGAGTTGCCATCGCGGAGGTGCACCTGGGGCGCTGGTTGCTTACGGCCAACACGATCCTCGACCGCCCTGCTCATCTGTAGCTCCGGCGGTCAAAGACTCCAAGACGGCTTTTCCTCGAGGAATCCTCTGACTGGTTCTCGTCTCGCTCACTGCTCCGGCTGACAGCCAATCTGACACCACATCCCGTCAATCGATGACCTGAGATCGCGTTCCTCGTTACTTTCGATCATGAAGCTGTAAGCGATCTTTGCGGGCGATCTTTGAGAATGCAAGGGGCCAGTTGACAGTAATCTCGGCCTGCGCCGCTGCTGGTCAGCCGGTGGCTTCGTGCCTGTCGCAAACTGGCTAAGAACTTGCGCATTCTGTGCTTGATGCCTCGGCTTCACTCCGCGCCGAGTCCGTTCGATCCAGATCCTGAGCCTCCGCGCGGAGCGCCCGCGACTTCGTTGGGGGTCGGGCTGGATTGACTTCGATCCTGAGCCGTCGCCCGGAGAGATTTCAGCCACCGGCGACCGGTGGCGCCGGAGACACGGAAGCGTTCACCTACCGTGACGCCGGTGACCGCGCGTCCTCCACGCAGCTCTTCGTTCACCCATGCGCGCAGTTCTTCGTTGGTCGGCTTGCGCGTACTAATCGCCCGCCGCGCATGTTGACGGCCGTGGTCGCTTGAACGACGAGTCGTGGCGCGCGCATGCGTGTTGGAATGGCTCGCACCGTGATCGTCGGAGTGCGCGCTGTTCAGGGTCGCCTCGGTCGTGTGCGCGTTGCGCACAACTCGAACGGCTCGCACACTCTCAGGGGGCGCCAAGAGGACAACAAGCAGATGGGACGCGAGCAATAGAGAGAGCGCAGGAACGGCGGATACAAGCGCGGCGACCACGAGCGTCACCCGGTTGAGATCCGCGTGTGTCGCAGCGTGCAGAGCGTTTCCCCAGACGCTCACGGCTGCCGCGAGCATGAGCGTGAACCAGGGATACCAGGCGACCTTCCACCCCCGCGGCCGCAGTAAGACGGCCGCGATCGTGGCGATGACGATGAACCCGTCGACGACGATCGGCCACAACCAAACCAAGCGCCGGTTGAGGCCCGCGATGAGCGCCAGATCGCGCAACGCGTCGAAGCTGAGCGTGAACGCAGCGATGGCGAGCAGGGCGACAGCAATCGCGAGCGACACGAGCACGCGCCTGGGGATCGCCAGACTGTGCCTGTGCGCCGATTCCTCGTGATCGCGCTCAACGTCGTTCATGGTGCATCGCCCTTCCCTCAGATAACTGGTTGGCATCTGAAGGGGAGCCCGGTGGCGCGCACGACGCTATATCTGCGAGCGGCGAGCAACTGCGGACGAGCAGTGCGCTGACGACGGCGATCGAGCACACATTGCGCGCATCGTCTTTGATTGGTGGGGCACGATGCGTGGAACAAAGCTGTTGAAGTGCTGCCCCCGGTGGCGTCTATATGACTCTTGAGTCGTCAACGGACAAACGTGGAGGCCCACGTCGGCGGACCGACCAAATCGCCCCGCGCCTTAAGCATCGTACTGATCGCAAGAATCGATCCAATCCGGTACACGTCTGGCATTCGGTCCGCACGACATACTCGCGCGGCGACCGTCACCCTCACAGGACACAGCCTGCGACCTACCGAACGCCGGAAATGTCACGCTTCAGGGCCCGCTCGACGTCCGATACCTGCTACGCGCCACATAGACCCCCAACGACGGTTCGCAACTCGGCTAGGCGACATGATCGCCGCCGTGCGTTGCTCGTCGAGCAGGGCGGTGAATTGGATCTCCTCAAGTCGGCCTCCGCAAGTCGGACCGCGTCAGCGATGCCCGAGCCGTCATTGTCAAGGCGCGGATACGCGCTTTGTAGGACTCTGTGTATTTCATCAAGCATGAGCGTCCCCCGACTCAAACCCTCGATCGCTGCGAGCACTCCTCCGATGACGGCTGCGTTGTTGTCGTTCATTTCGTAGGCAACGCGGGGACGATTCACCGTCGGATCACCTCGTCGGGATCGAGGCCGAATGCCGCGAGATCTCGCTCGACTTGTGCCACGAAGTCACGGACACAGCGCTCAACCTCGGACCACTCGACGGGAGCACTGGGCGAGCGGGGTGCGAAGACCGAACTAAACGTCCAGCCCGCGAGTGCCTGTCGCACCTGCACAGAACCAACCTCCTCAAACGCCATCGAGTCGAACGCGAAGTCGCCTCGGTCAGGATTGTTCATCCAGATTAGTAAGCTCCGGGCAAGCTCGACGATTGGGAAGGAAGGTTCCTTGTAGACCAACGTGTCACCGTCTTGGATTCGAAAGTCGGCGTCAATAGAGATCAAATAGTCGGCTTGGGAGGTGCCTCGAAGCTCGTCCGTGTTGAAGTGATCGTAGGTCATCAGCATTGTGGTCACCTCGCTACTACGGGGAATGCGTTGATCACGCGGCCGTCGTTAGTAACGATAACGCGAATGTTGGTTTGTCCTTTCGTTCCGATAACCCGACCAGCAGGAACGATCACCCGGAATGTGTCGTCTAGCCTATTTGGAAGGAACTGGATGCCGCTTGATCGTAGACCCTGTGCCACCCATCCCTGAATCTGGCTGATGTCGTCGGACACGAACTTGGCTTGGTTGCCGCCCGCTGATGAGAGGTGCTTGTTCTTGATAAATATCGACGCCGGGTCGTTCGCAGCACGAAAGGCTGCCGATGACGCCTCGGAGAGGCGCGATCCGGTGTTTACGGCGGGCGGTTTGGCGAACGATGAGGGGCCTCTTCCGGTAATCAGACCGGGTGGGCAGTTGCCGAGGAAGTTTCGTGCGCCGAAGGCCCCGCCACCGATGGCTGCGGTACCGCCGTAGAAGAAGATCTCTCCGGCAATGGATGACCATTGGTACCAGCCGTCATTGGGGATTTGGTCGGCGAGGTAGTTGCCGTCCCAGCCGGTGGCTTCGGTGAAGTTGGGGTTACCGCGTGAGGCGAGGCCGTGAGCGGTGTTTTCGCCGCCCTGGAGGATGCCTCGTCCCAAGCCGGTGTTGATCTCTTCTCTGGTGGGGAAGCCTTCGTCTTGGTAGGTTCCCCAGAGTCCGCCGATTAGGTCGACGCACCAGTCCCAGGGGCATGCGCCGGAGGGGTCGGTGAGGTGGGTGGGTTGGTTGCTGGCGTAGGCGTACGGGGACACCCATGGTGTTCCGATGGGTGTGGTGACGGGGTCGGTGGCGGTGAATCTGCCGGTGGTGGGGTTGTAGTCGCGCAGGCGTAGGTGGAGTAGGTCGGTGGTGGGGTCGAGGTATTCGCCGGTGAAGCCGAGGCCGACTTGGTCGGTGGTGAGGGTGTTTTCGCTTGTGCTGCGAAGGGCTCCAAATGGTTCGTAGTCGCTGGCCCACCAGCGTGACGTGGTGATTCTGTTGTAGACGGACATGACGCTGCCGAGGTCGTCGGTGAAGACGGCGGCGTCGTCGCCGCCGAAGTTGGCCCAGACAGGTGCGCCGGTGGGGTCGTAACGATACGTGGCCTGGTCAGTGCCGTCGTCGACGCTGGTGAGCATCGGGAGCGGGTTGTTGATGTCCCAGCTCAGTGCCCGGGTGTTGCTGCCGTCGGTGACGGTGGCGCGGTTGCCGAGCGCGTCGTAGGTCAGCTCGATGTCGTTGGTGCCGTCGTCGATGCCGATGAGCTGGTTGAACTCGTCGTAGATCCAGGTGGTCGTGCCGTCGCTGGTGAGGTTGCCGTCAGCGTCGTGGGTGAAGGTCATCCCGCCTGTCGTGGCGAGTTGATTGGCGGCGTCGTAGGTGCTTGTGGTGGTACCGGGGTTGTCGACGCCGACACGTTCCTCGCCGAGTCGGTTGCCGACGTCGTCATACGTGTATGCGATGAAGGCATCGGACTGGTCGGTGCAGGCCTGCGGTGCGGTGCCGGTGAAGTAGCAGACTCGCTCGAGCTGTCCCGCGTCATCGTAGGCGTACGTCTCGGCTTTGTACGGCGTGCTGAGACCGGTGGCTTTAGTCAGTGGCCTTCCGAGCTCGTCTCGCTCGTACCGGATCGGTGCCATGATCTGGTTTCCGCGTCCCTGACCGATGGAGCCGATGTTGTCGACGGGGTCGTAGCTCCTGGTTTGGTAGTGGCTTCCCAAACCGATCGTCCCCGGTATCGGGTCGTGGCTGGTACGTGTGAGGTTGCCGTTCGCGTCGTAGGTGTAGTTCTCGCGCTGTCCTCCCGGCAGAGTGACCTGGGTCCGACGTCCGCTGGCGTCGTAGGTGTATTCGAACGACGAGCCGTCGGGGTAGGTGACGGTGTCGATGAGGCCGCGGGTGTCGTAGGTGTAGGCGTAGGCGTCGCTTCCGCGGGTCACCGAGGTCGTTTGGCCGACGTCGTTGTAGGTGAGGGTGGTGGTGCCGGCAGCGTCGGTGAAGCTGGTGAGTTGGCCGTTGTCGTCGTAGGTGAAGCTCTTCGACGACGCCGCCGAGCCGGTGGTGACCTGGGTGGGCAGGCCGCGTTCGTCGTGGCTGGTGGTGATGGTCCACCGTTCGGTGTCGCCGGTGGCGGGGCCGCGGGCGGTGATCTCGGTGGTCTGGTTGCCGTCCGGGTCGTAGCCGTAGGAGCGGGTGCGCCCGAGCGGGTCGGTCACCGAGACCGGCCGGCGCGCATCGTCGTAGCCGTACGCCTCGACCCCGTCGTTGGGGTCGGTGACGGTTTCCAGATCACCGGCCGGGGTGTAGGTGTAGGTGGTGTCGTTCCCGTCGGGACCGGTCACGCTGGTGGTCTGTCCGGCCGCGTCGTAGGTGAGGGTGGTGGTCTCCCCTGCACCGTTCGTTGTCGTCACCGGCAGACCGCGGGCATCGAACGTGGTGGTGGTTTCGTTCCCGAGCGGGTCGGTGGTGGAGACGAGGTTGCCGTCCGCGTCATGGGCGTAGTGCCAGGTGTGATCCGCCGGGTCCGCGCCGGACTCGTTGCCCCGCGGGGTGGTCCGGGACACTCTCAGGCCGTCGTCGTCGTACCCGTACGTGGTGGTGTGCCCGAGCGGGGTCGTCTCGGAGATGAGCAGACCGTCGTCGTCGTAGCTCATCGTGGTGGTTTCACCGGCCGGGTCGGTGACCTCGACCGGCAGGTTCAACCCGTTGTACACGGTTTCGGTGGTGTTGCCCAGCGGGTCCGTGGTGGAGACGACGTTGCTGTCACCGTCGTACTCGGTGAGGGTGGTGTTCCCGAGCGGGTCGGTCACGCTGATCTGTCGGTAGCGCTCGTCATACCCGTACGTGGTTTCGCGGCCCTGCGGGTCGGTCTCGGACACCAGATTCCCGACACCGTCGTACTCATACGTCCACGTGTGGTCATCCGGGTCAGCGCCGGCCTCGTTGCCACGCGGGGTCGTCATGGAAACCATCCGGCCGTCGGCGTCATACGTCCACGTCGTCTCACCGCCCTCCGGATCCGTCGTCGACGTCCGGTTGCCGAGCAGGTCGTACTCGTGGGTCGTGACCGCACCACCAGGCTCGGTCACCGACACCAGATTCCCGGCCGCGTCGTAGGTGTTCACCGTCTCTCGCTGCAACGGATCGGTCACGTGTGTCTGCTGCCCGACCAGGTCATAGTCGAACTCAGTCGCATGCCCTTCCGGATCCGTCGACGAGACCAGATTGCCGCTGTCGTCATAGGTGAACGTGCCGGTGAAATCGGCCGGGTCGGCACCGGACTCGTTCCCCCGAGGCGTCGTCTCGCTGACGGGGCGACCAAGGGAGTCATACTCGAATGTCGACGTGCGACCTTCCGGGCTGGCCTCCTCGATCCGGTTGCCGTCAGCGTCATAGTCGTACTCGGTGGTGCGACCCTCCGGAGAGGTGACGGTCGCGACCTGACCATCCGAGTTGTACGTGTAGGTGGTGACGCCACCCTCGTCGTCGGTCTCCGTGACCACCCGATGGTTCGAGTCGTAGGTGTACTCCGTGACACGCCCCTCCGCCGATGTCTGCGTCAGCAGCTCACCATCAGGCGAGTAGGTGAACTCCTCGACATCACCGTTCGCGTACTCGGTCCGGGTCCGGTTGTCATCGTCGTCGTACGAGTGCTCCGTCACCCGCCCGTGCGGGTCGGTCTCGCGCACCATCCGCAAGCGTTCGTCGTAGGCATACGTGGTGACCGCACCAAGTGGGGTCTCCGTCTCCACGAGGACATTCCTAAAGTACTCATCTCGGGTCACCCCACCCAGCGGGTCAGTCATCATCGTCAACTGCCGCTGCCCCCATTTAGCGTAGTCGAACTCTGTCACCCCACCGGAGGCGTCGATCTGTTCCACGACGCGGCCTTCGGAGTCGTAGGTGGATTGCATGATCGTGTTGCCGAGCGCGTCGGTGATCGAAATCAACTGGTCTGAGGAGTTGTACTCGTACTCGGTGACGCCGCCACGCAGATCCGTCACCGAGGTGAGCAGATCACCGTCATACGTGTACTGCACCGAATCCCCATCGGGAAGCTCAATCGAGGATATGAACCCGTCGTTGTTGAACTCGATATCGAACTCGCGGCCCGTCGCATCAGTGACCGTGTCCACCTGTGCGCCGGAGTAGGACAGACTGACGCCTTGGCCGGACGAATCCTCCGCAGTCACCAGCCGCCCATCGGCATCGAAGCTCAGCTTCTCGTGTTCCTTCGTGCTCAACTCGAAACCACTGGAGGTCGCAGCAAGACGACTCGTGTGCCCGGCCGGGACCTCGAACCCGCCACCGTCCTGCTCATAGGTGACCTCCTGCCCGTCCTCGGCCACATACGTCACCGACGAGCTGTCAGCTTCCAAATGCGCAAGATACGGGAACGTCCACCCCTTCCCCATCACACCGACAGTCTCGTTGTTCGAGTTATACGTCCGACTCGCCGAAAACCCCTGACCCACGCCAGCGATCTGCGCATCAACAGCAGACTCCGTCAACGCCCCCGTCGCCGTGTTCACCGGATCCCCACGCAACATATTGAACGTCACAGTACGACCCGTCGACGTCACGCAGTAGCAATTTCCACGGGTAGACTCCATAGGTAAGTGGGGAACGGGCATTAGGATCGCTTCATGAGGCTCGCCATAAGCGAATTCTCCAACAACGCCATCGATAATTGCCGCTACACCGAAGTAGTACAATTCTCCAGCCTCTAGCACGAGCCCCTCATCGTTGCCAGCGGGCGAACAGGTATCAGTAGACGTATAGTTAGTGAAGTACCGCCTTGCGGCCGTTAACAACGGCGATGAGTAAGGATCATAATCCTCCCAGATTTGCGCGTCATCGCTTGCGCGATGAAGTCGAAAGACCTGGCTATCAATGGAAGGGCCCGGTTCGTAAGACCATCGTTGCCAACCCCAGGTGATGCACCCAGACACCGGCGCAGATTCATACTCGCCCATGACAGGAGTGGGTACCTGTTCCGCCGTTGTCGCTGTTTCATTCCACAACGATTCTTCCTTCCGACCGCCTTCTGGCGCGGTCTCATAGCCCAGCTCCGGCGTAGAGCCGTTCGCAGGAATGCGTTCTCCGGCAGGAACCAGATCAGGCGGCGAAGGCCGCTGGGCGATGCTAGCGATCGACCGAGCTGGATCGGCGCTCGAAGCTTGACCTTTGTTGACGGCATCGACCATCCCCGCCTCAGCAGCAGGTCCTACCGACATTCCCGCCACGAGCATGCCAGCGGCCGCCAATGCCGATATTCCACGCATGACAAACTTGGATCCCACCACGTCATCCCCTCCGCCGCCCAAAACGTGACGATCATGCTGCCACAGGTCATAACGGACAGCAAGACTCTGCAACGAAGTATCTAACTTTCGGTGATGGTCGAGGCATCATCTGGACCACGCGCGCCCGGCATCTGGCGTTGAGACCAGGGGGCCAGACGCAGAGGACTATTCCAAATCGGCCGCCTCGTTCTTGTGTCCAGCCACCCTGAGCCCGTCCTGCTCCGTTGAAGTGTCGCGTGGACCTCGTCAACTCAGCGGGTGCTGCATTCGAGCCTGTCACGTGCGCGGTTGCCTGCTCCCATCAAGCGTCACAGGACGTTGACCACGGTGGAAAGCGAGGGCCCAACGGTGCGATTCAGTGCGCTCGCTTCTCGCGCCGTCCCTGTCCGACCGAGGCAGCCAATCCAATCGTGATGTCAGTCAAGGCACTGCATGCCGGCGACGGCTACACGTACTTGCTGCGCGGAATCGTCGACGGCGAGGGCATGACGGGGGCTATCTCGCCGATGACCCGCTACTACGCGGAGTCTGGGCATCCGCCGGGGCGGTGGATGGGCTCCGGGCTTGCCGGCCTTGCTGGAGGCGACGGTCTGACGCCGGGTTCGCAGGTGTCGGAGGAGCAGATGGAGAGGCTGTTCAAACACGGGACCGACCCGGCATCGGGTGAGCTTCTAGGACGTCGTTTCAACCGCCCGAAGGGTTGGCGCGAACGGGTCGCCGCCAGGGTCCAGGCGCTCCCGTCGTCGTTGCCGGATGCTGCCCGTGCGGCGCGTGCAGCCGCGATAGAGGTCGAGGAACATGGCCGTCCCACGCATAGGCCGGTCTCGGGTTTCGACTGCGTCTTCTCGCCACCGAAGAGCGTTTCCGTGTTGTGGGCGCTGGCGGATCAAGGACTACGGGAACAGATCTCGCAGGCGCACTATGACGCGGTCGACGAGGTCCTGCGGGTGATGGAACGCGATGTTGCGCGTACCCGTATCGGCACGAACGGAGTCGCTCAGGTAGACACGCGTGGGCTGATCGCTGCCGCGTTCGACCATTACGACTCCCGGACGGGTGATCCTCAGCTTCACACTCATGTCGTCGTCGCTAATCGCGTCCAGGGACCTGATGGGCGCTGGCGGACGCTGGATTCGCGAGGGTCGCTGTTCCCGAGTGTGGTCGCAATGAGCGAGCTGTACGACACGCTGATTGCCGACCGACTTACCGTGAGGATCGGTGTCGGGTGGGAACGACGCGGAGAACCTAGGAAGACGAAGAACCAGTCGTGGGAGATCGACGGCGTCAGCGCGGAATTGATCGGGATGTTCTCTCAGCGCAGCGCCAATATCCAGCCAGTCAAAGACGAGCTCATCTCCGAATGGCGGCGCGCACACGGCCGCGAACCCGACGACGTCACTGTGCTCCGGCTGCGGCAGCAAGCCACCTACATGACCCGCCCGGCGAAGGAGCTTCGCTCCCTGGCCGAGATGACCCATGAGTGGCGGACTCGTGCTGCGAACATCTTGAAAGTCGAAGCGCCGCGATGGGCGGCGTCCCTGGCCCGGTGGGGAAAGGCTCGCGTACGCAGGCGCTCACTGCGCATGGACGACGTCGCGCCGGAACTTGACGAGATGGCTGCCGCAGCCTTCACCGAACTGAGCGAGGAGAGATCAACCTGGCGGACCTGGAACATCCGCGCCGCCGCGGCGCGAGCGTCGATGCCATACCGCATGAAGTCGCCGGCCGACCGGGACGCCTTGATCGCAGCCATCACCCGACGGGTGACCGCCATGTCGATACGGATCACGCCACCACCGCTGGCATCTACGCCGCGGACGTTTCTCCGCTCTGACGGGACATCGGCGTTCAGCCGCACGCATGGTGACGTGTACACGTCGGAAGCAGTGCTCGCAGCAGAGGATCGCCTGCAGGCGGCCTCCGCCAAGTGCACGGCTCCTGGCCTCAAGCTGAATGTGATTGAACGGCTCGTCTCGGAGCCGACGGAGCAGGGATTCGTGCTGGCCGAGGACCAGGCGACGGCTATCACCCAAGTCGCCACCAGCGGGCGGTGCATTGACGTGCTCGTGGGCCCGGCAGGTACAGGTAAGACCACTGCGCTCGCGGCACTGCGCGCGGCGTGGGAAGAACAGCATGGATCTGGAAGCGTCGTCGGCCTGGCACCGTCCGCAGCCGCAGCTGAGATCCTCGGCGAAAGCTTGGGCATCACCACGGAGAACACAGCCAAATGGCTCTACGAATCCAGCCGACAACGTACTGAGAATGCGCGGTGGCTGTTCAAGCCAGGTCAGCTGATCATCGTCGACGAGGCGTCGCTCGCCGGCACGCTCGCTCTGGACACGCTGCGAGAACAGGCGGAACGAGCAGGGGCGAAGCTGTTGCTTGTGGGGGACTGGGCGCAGCTGTCCGCGGTGGACGCTGGAGGCGCCTTCGGGATGCTGGTCCGAGACCGCGACCTGCCCCCGGAGCTCACCGGCGTACGCCGGTTCACCGCAGAGTGGGAACGTGCTGCGAGCGTCCGCCTGCGGATCGGCGATGTCGACGTCATCGACACCTACCTTGAGCAAGGGCGGGTTCACGACGGTTCCAGCGAAGACATGGTCGACGCTGCCTACCAGGCGTGGCGAGCTGACGAAGGAGCAGGCCTTCGGTCAGTACTGATCGCGGCGGATCGACTTACCGTTCGCGAACTCAACGAGCGTGCCCGCGCCGATCTTGTCACCAGCGGCGACGTCGAGCGTGGTGGAACCGGTCTGCATGACGGGACCAGCGCCGGTGTAGGGGATCGCATCGTCACCCGCCGAAACGATCGCTACTTGGCCGCTGGTCCACGGTCCTGGGTCAAGAACGGCGACCACTGGACCGTCCGGCTTCGGCACCAGGACGGTTCGCTCACCGTCGCCCGCGCAGACGGACGCGGAGCAGCTATCACCCTGCCGACCGCATACGTGGCAGAGGACGTTGAACTCGCGTACGCGACAACGGCGCATCGCGCGCAAGGCTCCACGGTCGACACCGCCCACGCGATTGTCGTCGAGGCCAGCGCCACGCGCGAAGCGTTGTACGTGTCGATGACCCGCGGGAAGGCAAGGAACACCGCCTACGTCGTGACCGACAGCGACGACGAGTTCCCCAGCGACGAGTCCCTGGGTGCCCGCGAAGCGTTGACCAACATCATGCGGCGCAGCGGGGCGGAGCTATCCGCACGGGAGACAATCGTCGACGAGCGGAGCAGGGCGACGAACATCGCGCGGCTTGCAGCGGAGTACGAGACCATCGCCCGCGAGGCCGAGGCCCACCACTGGGAAGGAATCCTCTCGACCTGTCAGCTTCCCTCGGGTGACGACGTTACGGCGTCGCCGTCCTACGCAGGGCTCGTCGCGGCCATGCGCGCGGCGGAGGCGCGCGGTCTACAGCCTGGAGACCTCTTGCCACGGATCGCCGCCGCGGATGAATTGCTCAAGGCTGAAGATCCCCTTGTGGTGTTGCGTGACCGACTGGATCAGATCATCGACCACGCTGCGGAGACCCGATCAGGGGGCGCGTCTACATTGATCGTGGGGCTGTTCGCCAGATCTCGGCACGTGTCCGACCCGGGCATGCGGACGGCTCTGGACGAGCGGGCGGCTTTGATCGAGATCCGGGCACGTATGCTCGTCCATGCGGCGATCTCGAAGAACGCGTCGTGGCTTTCTGAACTTGGCCAGCTACGAAGCACACCGGATACGCGGCTGACATGGGAGCGCTGCGCAATGACGATCGCGGCCTACCGGGAGTATCACGGCATCACGGGTGCGCGAGCGTTAGCGCCAGACATCGGCCTGGACTGGACACATCGCGTCCATCGGCGGCGTGCGGAGAGGGCGTTGAACGACGCGTTGTACTCAAGCGGGATGAAGGGCACGACGAATGCACCTCTGCAGCTGGAGGCTGTCACGAACGCCCAGGTCGCGACCGCAGGTCGTGCCCCGGAGCGCTGAGTGACTGGCATGGAGTGCTCGAGCGTGAGAGCTGCGGAGCGAGGATCTGGTGAGGGGTCTGGGTTCGCGCTTGGGACTGGTTGGCGGACGGCGGCAAGCCGGTCATCAACTGACTCGCCCGCTCGACGGCCTCGCGGGCGGACGCCACCACCCGTAACGAAACCGAAGGACTCGTGGGTCGCCAGATTGATCGTTCGGCCACGCCGCTCTGGAGCCAATGTCCGTTGTGGACCTGTCTCTCGATGAGCTTCTCCAGCGCGAAGATGACTGTGATCGAGGGACGGACGCTCCTCGCCATGGCGCGCTTGTCGTTCTGGGAGATGTCTGCTGATGTAGGGGTCTCCAACCGTCGCCAAACCGCTCGTAACTGCCCGCCCTGGTGCAGAGGCCGCATGTCATTGGCGTGGATGGACCGGAGAGACCGTGCATGCGCCGCCACTCGCTCGAGGGCGCCGGCTGTTTCCCGTAGGCCGGACACGACGCCAGCGAGCTCGCCCCTGCTGCTGTGTTCCATGTGTGTGGCGATAGTCAGAAGGCTCGACGAATGGGCGCGAGCAACGGCTCTTACCGCCTCGGGGCGAAGGTGGGTTGCGCGGCGAAGCAGGTGGCTCATGCGAATCGTGGCTTCGGGGATGTCGCCAGGACTCCTGACCCGCCGAGGGCGGTCGTCTCGAAGTGAGGAAAGCGGTCTGGTGGTGGGCTCACCGCCCATCGCCATCTGACGACGGGCGTGTTCGCCGGCCAGTCTGATCCAACCATCCAGCTCGCGGTCCCATCCACGGCCGCCCTCAGGCGCCGCCGCCCAGGTTTCTGTCAGGTCGTGGTCTATCAATGCCGAAGCCTCGGCGATGGCCGCGATGTCGGCGATGATTGGCCATGCTGGTCGTTCTTTTGGCAGGGCGTCTGGCCGGATCATGCTCCATTCGAGCGCGGCAAGCGTCGCGTCTCGGCGCACCTCATCCCAACGGCGGCCCGCTGCTGTCGTCGTCTGGTAGTCGACCCAGCCTGAGTCCGATTGCGCATGGCCGAAGGGAACAGGGTCCTGGGCGAGAAGGCGTTGCAAATCTGCGACTGGGTTCACCGCGAAATCGCCCGTTGGCGGCCCTGGCGCTGGCGGAAGTGGTGTAAGCGTGGAAAGCACGTGCCGGCACAAGCGTCGGACAGCCAGGCGTGCGGCATCCACGATGATCACCTCGTCACGGCTTACGGGTGCCGGGTCCGCCAAGAGGACTGCAAGCCGCCTGGCGAGCCTGGAGACGTCGTTCTCGTACCTCACGTCATCACATGCCCGTGCACTGCCGGTGCCGTTTGAGAACCCGGACCGCCTTCGCGATGCGGAGCAGTTCACCGGCGCCGGCTGTGGAATCGCCGAGTGCTCTCTCGAGTGCCGTCAGCGTCGCTTGTGTGGCGTCGGCCAGCGGGCATGGCTGGTGGATCTCGCGGGGCACCGGATATGGCGGTGTGACGTCCGTCAGAATGTCCAGGGCTTCACCAGCAGCGAGGCCCGCACGGATGTCATCCTCGTTCGTCGGGTCGCCGGCGTGGCGCTCTGCGGCCGAAAGCCACTCGCATGCTTCAGCTACGTACGGCGGAATGGGCTGCTCATAGATGTGGATGTCGTTCATGCGATGACTCTTTCCTGGCCCCGCGCCGATTTCACGATCGCGACGGAAACTTGTGGATAAGCAGAGCGATCAGTCATGGCCGCGGTGCCCTTTGGGCGGAGGTTCGAGGTAAGCCGCGCTCGTTGAGCGGTTCACGGGTCGGGCTGGCCAGCGCAGCGACATTCCGGTACGCGGAGGCGATGGTCAGCTCTGCTTCACGCCTGGGGAGGCCCGCTTGTTGCGCGGCGTTGAGCAGAGGCAGCGGATCGGTGATGCCGCGCTCGGCAATTCGGCAGGTGGCCCAGTACAGCAGATCGTTGCGGTTGCCTTCTCTGGCTTCTGCGACCCGCGCGCTGAGCCGCCGCATGAGGACGTCTGGCGGAGTGGCGGCGTGCTGCGTCGATCTCCGGGCTGGTGGGCGTCGTGGTGTCAGATGGGCACGTATCTTCGCCCAGTCGACGGGCTTGGCCACCTCGGTGTTGGACTGCACCGTCTCGTAGCGTCCAGGTCCGTCGGCGCGCGCGATGGTTGACGGTGGCATGAGCACATAGCCGCCTGCGGCGCGAAAGTCGATGTGAGCAGTGGGGATCTTGCCGCAGCGTTGGGTAGTGCCAGGGAAGTAGAGATGGAGGCCTCCGCTGGGAGTTTTCACGGTGTGGATCCATCCGTCGAGGAGGCCGCGGCTGTGCAACACGGCCATGTGTAGGTAGCCGTCGCCGTCCGGGTGCACGTCGATGTCTATGACGTCGTATCCGGGGTGCCCCGTGGGCGTCGCCAGATTCGCTTCGGGCCAACGCTGCCACCAAGACCGAATCACGCCGGGATCGGTTGTGGCATCGTGGAAACCGTGCGGGACGAGCGGCCGCTTCCCGTCAGGTATGCACGGGAAGACAGGAACAGACTCAGCCGCATAGTCCAGGGCGGCCTCGAGCTTGCCGTCAATCATGTCCAGCTGCCCCAGGCGTGCCGTCCACGACGTCCCGGATCTTGACTTCGACGTCGCGGCGGAACTCCGACCACCAGGCATCGAGCTGGTCGCCCGCCCAGGGTTGCTGATCACCGCGGCGATGTTCGTACGTAGAGCACCCGGCGCGGGAGAGCCACTCGCGGAGACGATGTCTTGTGTCGTGAAAGATGCGATGCCAGTCCGCCATGGCCGCAGCGGTCTGGTTCTCGTCGTAGGAGACCAACCAGGCTCCGCGCAGCGCACTGAGTTCCTCAACGAATGAGCCGTGTCGCCACCAACATGGCGGGAGCTCTCGGCCGTCAAGCTGGTAGCGGCTGGTCAGCCAGCACACCCACTCAGCGAGGTCTTCGAGAATCGTTTGAGCCTGTTCGGAGCTGAGGGAGGACCACACGATCGGCCGGGGGATGGCCTCGCCGAGGAGTTCCTCGACGAAGGCGTCGACTTGTTCAGGGGCAAGGCCCACGTCGCTGTCGAGACCGAAGTCGTTTGTCATGGCATGCCCACCTGTCAGATCGAGGGGTTCGGCGGTGTGTTGCTGTGGTTTGCTATTGGGACGGCCGAGGCTGCGGGGCGCACGGACGCGCGTCGGTCAGGTATCGGAGGTGTTGGCAGCATCGGACCTTGCCGGGGTGCCTGAACCGGTGCCGTGATGGCCGTGGTGGGGTTTCTGGTCCGGCCTTGCCGGTCCACTGCGACCGTCTCCAGTCGTAGATCAGGTCCGACGGCTCGAGCGACGACCTCGGATCTCGTTCGGCGCTGCCCTTCGCGTGTCTCGTACGTGTGGAAACGGAGGTCACCGAGCACCAGTACTGCGTCGCCTTTTCGGACTTGCCGGTTAATCTGCTCGGCCATGTGGCTGAAGGCGACGACGTCGTGCCACACGGTGTCGACGGTCTCCCACGCCCCCGTGTCTGTGGGGCGACGGGTATCAACGGCCAGGCGGAACGTGACTCGCTCGGTGTCTGCGGCGATGGTGAAATTCGGGTCTGTACCCACACGGCCCGTGAGTGCTACGGGGAACGAGTTGGTCATGGAACCTCCAGCAGCGTTCGCGGCCAGCAGGCGCTGGCTCTGCCGGAGGGGAGGCTGTCGATGCGCACGTCGCGCCTGGTTCGGCTTACCGCCGCGCGTAGGCTCCGATCGCTGCTTCTAGTTCGGCCCGGTCGCGGCGAAGCTGTTCCGCGTCGAGACGTCTCGTCCACTGCTGCATGTCGAGGATGATCGGTGGCGCGGACCTCAGCAGGAGCACTGCGGTCCCGAACGGCAGGGTGCGTAGGCGTCCGCCGTCCATGATGGGAATGCGGCGCAGGTTGGTGGAGCTGGATCGGCTGCCATCATTTCCACGGGAGGTCGAGATGGTCTCCTCGTCGCGTTCTCCGATGAGGGCGGAGAGGTCTTGAAGGTCGCGCGCGTTGGAGCCGCCACCAAGGACGAGTTTCACGATGGCCGCATCCCAGATGGTGCCGGCTTGTTGGTCGCCCCATGCTCCGCGAGCTTGGGCGAGCGACTGTAGGACGGCGGTGGTGTTGATTCCGCTGCCGCCGCCTTCGCTCATGAGCGAAGGCAGACTCGGCAGGGGCGACAGGTTGCCGATCTCATCAAGGACGAGGGAGAGAGGCGGGTCGAGCCGCGCACCTGGGCTTCGTGCGGCTACTCGCCGGACGGTCTCGAGCATGTCCTCGATGAAGGCATTGACCAGGCTTGCGGCCGCGCCGGCCCCGGTGGAGGTGCCGAGCAGATAGAGGCTACCGCGTTCGTTAACGAAAGATTCAGGGTCGAACTGGTCACGCTCATGTGGTGTGACGGCGTCGAGAACTCTGGGGTCGGCCAGCGCTGCGAGGGACTGGCGGACGCCGCTCCAAATGTTGCTACGCGTGCGATCGTCCATGGCCACGATCGCGTCCAGGGCGTCTGCCCATCCCGGGGCGGCTCGGCTGGAGTTGTGCATGACTCGGACCGCCTCAGACGCACGCACGGGGTCAAGAGACCACCGATAAAGATCATGAGCATTGCGTCCATCGAGGGCAGCCGCATGCAGCAGGCCGCGAAGAACTGCTTCGGTCTGTCCTTGCCAGTAATTGGCGTCGTCCACACCGCCGTTGCTGTTCATCCCCATGCTTGACGCCAGGCCACGGGCCCGAATCATCGCTGTCTGAGCGTGCTGGCACCCACGGACAGGTGACCACTTCAGCCCGCGTTCCACACCGGCGGCGAGCTGCTGAGGGTCGAAGACCGCAACCGGACCCGTGCGTGCGCGGGCCTTCAGGGTGATGGTGAGGTTGTCCGGGCGGGTCGACGTGGTGATCACCGCGCCTGTTGCATCGAGGATCTTGCCGACGACGATGTGCAGTCCTTTGCCTGAGCGAGGAGGCCCGAGCACGACCGTTGAGTCTTCGCACGATGTGTACACAGCGATACCCCGGGCATGTCCGAGCTTGTGACCGACGTCGTCGGCCTGGGGATGAGTAATCGAAGGCCGCAGATGACGTCCACGCTTGAGTAGCGCACGCGCCGATGCCGCGTGGCGAATCTGTGCAGCGGTGGCTGTACCCGGTAGATGGCGCACGTCGTCTCGTTGGCGTTGGCCGAGAAGTCGCCATCCGAGGTATCCGACTCCGGCCGTCGCGGCGAGGACGAGGGCGGTGGATGACCATGACAGTGCAGCGGGTGGCATCTCCTGGCCCCACGCGGCCTCCGGGTCGGCAGGCTTGCTCACGATTCTGAGGATCGATTCGACGCCGAACCGCGGCGGTGAGTAGCCGTTGACCACGGCCGCTATTGCGGCGCCTGCCCAGACAGCTGCTGCCGCAGCGATGGCGGCGAGCATGATGATGAGTGCGGTGTTGCTGTCGCTGCTCTTGGAGCGTTGTGGCGCGGCCATGTCAGATAACCTCAAGCATTCGGGTGTCGGTATCGAACAACCTGGCTTCGATGTCACTGCGGGTGTGAGCGACGATCCAGGCACGTTCCCCGATGCGCCACAGCCCCTCGCCGGTGTTGAGGTCGGGCAGGACATCTCGTTGAGTCGAGGTCAGGCCGAGCAACTCGGCCGAGTGAACGAGCTGATCCGACTCCTGGCGATACATGATTCGTGTCGAGCAGTCCGCGAGCAGACCGGCTGCCAGCGCGCGGGCCTCGGAACCCTGGTCTCCGATCGCGTCGAGGTCGGAGAGCCGGTGGATGACGGCCATGTTCGCGATGCCGAAGGCGCGGGCCAGCTTCCATTGGGACTGCATGCGGCGCAGCAGGGGGAGAACCGACATGAGCCGCCAGGCTTCGTCGTAGATGATCCAGCGCTTGCCCCCACTTGGGTCCTGGAGCGCGCCTTCGAGCCAGGAAGATGCGCAGGTCATGATGATGGGAAGGTTCTCGTTGTCCTCGCCAAGAGCGGACATGTCGAGGCTTACCATCGGCAAGTGAGGGTCGAACTGGACCGTGGAATCGCCGTCGAACAGACCGCCAAGGTCGCCGCTGATCATCCGCTGGAGTGCATGGCCGACGCGTCGCCCGTCGTTGCGTAGAACTTCGACCTCATCGGCAGGCAGATCGGTAGTCAACGGGGAAGGACGCAACAGGTGGTTCACGACGGCCGGCAGAGTGGGAGTGATGGTCGATCGCTCGGTGACGCTCAGGGCAGTGGCAAGGGCGGTGTGCTCCGTGGGCACGAGCTGATCGCCGACGACGGTCTCGGAGATCGCGCGGAGGAGCTGACGTCGGCGTGACTGGACGAGCGAGCGCCACTCGCCGTCGTTCATTCCGGTGGGGCGCACGCCCACGTCGAGCGGATTGAGCCTGGCGGGCATACCGGGACCGAGGCGGATCGCGGTGCCGCCGGCTGCTTCGACCACCGGTGTCCATTCACCCTTGACGTCTCCTGGTATGTACACGCGCCGACCGAATGGGAGCGACCGCCAGGCCAATGCCTTGGCGAGGGTGGATTTCCCCTGGCCGATGACCCCCGCCAGCAGAACGTTGGGGTTGGTGATCACTCGGGCGCGGTAGAGCTCCCACGGGTCATAGCAGAACGCACTGCCGGACATCAGGTCCTGCCCGATATACATGCCACGCGACCCGAGCCCACCCTCAGCGATGAACGGATAGACGACGCTCAACGTCGCGCTGGTCCCTCGATGCGGCTGTAACCGCAGCGGCAGCCAGGATCGACCCGCGGCCGGACCCGCCTCGCCAGATCGTGGCAGCTGCTCGATGTCCCAGAGTGCGCGATCGATGTCCCTGACGGCTTGGCGTTCGGCCCGCTCGGCCGCGTGGCGTTCACGGGCCATGGCGTGTGCCGCTCTACGCACCTGGCGCCGTTCCCGTCTTCTCGCACCCGCCGGTGTGAGTACGGGGGCAGTATGCAGCCTCATATCAGGACTCGTCCGAGTGGCAGCGCGGCAGCGTAGAACGCGGCGTCCTGCTGGCCGTATAGGAGGACGGTGTCGAGTCCCGACTGGTGACAGGCGCCTTCGGTCTCTTCGATGGCGGCGTCGAGGTCTTCCTTGGTGCCAGCGGACACCGAGATCAGTCCGGTGAATGCCAGATCGGCGTGCCCGGCAACCAATTCTCTTTCGCGCCGGTCGACGTCATCTCGCTCGCGCTGTTGCGCCGCCGTGGTGCGGATGTCGTGCTTGTCGCGTCGTCGCTGTTCGGACTCTTGCTCCGTCTGCTCGACCCGCACATCCTTCATGGCCTCGCGGGTGGTCCGGGGACGATAGATCACGCTTACGCTTCGTTGCACGCTGTTGGTGAGCATCAACGGTGAGAGGAACGTCGCGTCGACATCCTCACGAGGCCACTCCCGGACCCAGAACACGGCATGCCAGGTCTCATCGCAGCGGAGGTGATCCCACGCGGCTGTCACGGCCATCGGTCCCGCAACCGCAAGTCCCCGGCCATGACCGGTACGGTCCCAGACGGGTCCCCGTCCGGGATTGAACGCGGTGTTGATCAACAACGCGAGCTCGGCCTCATCTAACCAGGAATCGACGCCGATCTCGGCTGACCGCAGATTGGCGGTCACTGCCGACAACTCTTTGATCAGAACGGTTGCAGCGCCCGCGAGGCCGCCTCCCGCCGTGCGGATCGCTCGCGCGGAATGCTTGATGGACATCGTTAGGGCCAGCAGGGTTTCGTGGCGCGCGGAGGCGGGACCTGCCGTCGTGATGAGGTCTTCGTACGACGCCGAGGCGGAGCCGGTGTCACTGTTGCCGGCGTCGCGCCAATACGCATGCACGGCCTCCCCGCCGTCGGCTGTTGTGCGCTCGAGGACTTGCACGCGGCTGATGCGTCCAGTGCGACAGGCTCCACTCAATGCCTGCCCCCAACCCTGGACGCGGCGGTTCCTGTCGTCCTGACCGAGCAGCAAGAAGGCGGGATAACGGAGTCTCATCACCGCTGTGAGGGTGCGTCTGTGCGGATCATGGATCATCGCCGTCGTCGTCGGGCCGTGCCGGTAGAGCCTGAGGGCGCCAACCTCGCCAGGCAGCGCCAGGGTTCCGGCTGGCCTCGGACGGTCGGGACGCCTCAGCGCCGCGTTCTGGCCGCGGGTTCTGCGCAGTATCCAGTTCGCGACGATAGGCGTCCAGGCCACGAGCGTCCTCCCATGCGGCCGCAAGAACGCGAACAGGAGCGCGGTGCCCCAGACCGGGGCGGTCGCGACCAGGCCGCGGGTCCCGGCGGTCATCGCCGATGGGCCGAATACCGACGCGGCGACGCCGATCGCGAGAAGCTGGCCGCCGGAGAGTCCCCACATGGCACCTCGTTCCGAGCGTCGGCCGAGACGCGCCGTTATGGGCTTGGCTGTTGTCGGTCGATCATTCGATGTCACGCATGCCTCCTACGGTGTGCCCTGTGGACTGCCTCGGCGGAGCGCCTGTGCTGGGCTGTACGCAGCCGGGCGCGCACTGTTCGGCATGCCGAGCGCTGCCCGCCCGCGGAACATCACTGTCCGGGCGCTGTGTGCTCCCACCTGCGCCGCTGCTGTACTACGACCGACAGTGCCGTCCCAGTCGCGTCCGTTGGGGGTGACGAAGTCGAGAAACTTGTACGTCAGCCAAGGAGCGATCGCCGCGACAGCCAACAGCATCAGGCCCATCGACAACTCCCCGATGGCCCGCAAGGTTGATCCGGCCGTGCCGGATAGGCCGGAGCGAATCGCACTGGCCGAGATCGCGAACACCATCACCACGGTCAGCTTCGAGAGCGCGAGCGCGAACATGATGCTCAACCACTTCGACGCCCAACCCGCCGTGTACCTACTCGTCAGGCCAGCGAATGCCAGCGGCGCGAATACCGCGGCGACGATGATCAGCACCTTCCTCGCCATCAGCGCGAACCAGACACAGAAGGAACCCACGATGTAGAGGAACGCGAAAATCACGATCAGAAGCGACGGCAAAGCGGCACCCTGACCTGTCGCTGAAGCTACGAGCATGGCCGGCGTGAGAGTCTCGATCGCCTCACCAACGTCAACACCAACGCGCCAACGCATGATCAGATCGCATGCCCAGTCGGTGAGCATCAGCACCGACTGCGTGACGGACAGAGCGATGGCGCTGGCCGCAAGGCTGCCCACGACGCCGACCACTGCCCGGACCAGTCCTCCGGGCTCTCGCCGTATCGCTGCGGCTGTCAGTTGAATCATGTACAGGGCGATCACGATGGGTAGCGCGACGAGCATGACGACCGAGATGTTGCCCCGCACCCAGTCGGCCGTGAGATCCACCGCGGTGGTCTCCATGATCAGCGACCACATGGCGAGGACCATCGTTTCGGCGGCCTCGGCCATTGAACGGGCAAGTCTGCCCATGGTCTGATCCTGCAACCAGCCTTCAGGATCGAGGCCGCCGGTTGTCAGGCCACAAACGAAGCGAGAGAACGGGTCGACGAGACCGTCGCAAGCCGACCTCGTAGTGACCGGGTCTGTGTCCACGGCGATCATCCCGCGCCTGGCAACGGGATACCCTGCCCGACTCCCCATGCCCACGACGTGATGGTGTTGATCATCCCGAAGCCGATGAACGCGCCAAGAGACCACGCGGTGGCTGATTTGCCAGAATCGATGCGTTGCGGCGAACTCGACATTCGACCCCAGCCCCAGATCAGCAACGAGACGATCAGTGCACCCATCGAGGCGAAGAGACAGAACGACAGGACGCCACCGAGCAGATCTCGCAGTGCCGGGATACCGGGGATGGCGTCGTCGTTGGGCCGGATATTCGGATTGAACGCGACCAGTTCGGAGTCGGCTCGTTGTGGTAGCTCGGTGATCAACTGATGGATGAGGTGCAAGATGGCTGCCCTTCCCTGCGCGCCGACGCCCAGGCACGCGAGTTCGCCTGGGTTCCCTGTCGCTCGGCAGGGAGTAGGCGTTCTGCGCACACGGTCGGCGTGTCCGGCTTTGGAAAGCTGGTCATGTGTCTTACCTTGCCGGTAGTTTTTGTTTGAGGAATGATCGAATGTCCAGCAGCCGCGCGGGGCCGGTGCCCTCACGGATGCCGGTCAGATCGAGGACACGGTGACGTACTTGTCGCCGCGTCGGGGTTACGCCACACATGTTCGTCGACACCGACGACCTTGACGCCGTCGAACCGGGTGGGATCGTTGATCAGGACCCGCTGGCCCCCGGCGAGGACGGCGTCGTTGGCGCCTGTTCCAGGCGACCCAAACTCTTCAGCGGCACGGGCGACGGTGAGGTGCTGGACCACGATCGCCTCGAGTGTCCAACGCAGACCCCGGCGTGACAGCTTCGCCCGCGGCTCTGCTCCCTTGGTTTGGTGGTGTCCTGGCGCCACACATGCCCGCAGCCAGCACATCGATAGCGACGCACGGCCACCTCCAGCGTCGTCGGGCGCCACCCCAGCGGCTCGTGCGCCAACCGACGGACCACGGTGTCACGCAGCATGCCTTCGCAGCCGCAGCGGCGGCACCACTCGTCAGACTCGACAACCGGCAGGCCAACACGGGGCGGTCGGGTTCGAGTCGCTGCCCGACGGCTTCAAGGCCGAGTTCGTCGGGATGGAGAACATGGTCAAGTCAGGGCGTGTGAAGGTAGCGTCAGGCACGTCGAGGTTTTCCAGATGGGCTGTGTGAGAACTCTCATCGTCGGAAGACCTCGACGCCTACCCGGCAACGACGCGCCAGCCCTCCCTACCCCCTTAACTGTGAAGAACCGGTATGGGCCCTGAAGATGATCAACCCTTGCGGCGTTGGCGTGACGAATCTGGGGGAGGCTCGGTTCTACGCCTCGCTTGCGGTCTGCTCGGACTGGTTTCCGTCTCGTGGCTACGCGAACCAGAGGGCGCAGGCTCGGGTGCCCGCGAACGTCACTTCGTAAACGGACCCGCGTGAAACTTGGTTGAAGCAGCCATCGCGCGATACATGGCGGCCTGCCATCCGTTCGGCTCGCTATTGGTTCGCGAACGGGTGGCTCGCTCGAGGTGCTTCCGCACGCCGGCCGCGTCGTCCTCGGTGAGAACCTCGGCCAACTCGTGTCGGATGCTCTCGAACTCGTTGGCGGCCTGCGAGGCGTAGAGCTCTCCCAGGTCGAAGAACTCGAAGTGATGGCACACGCGCCAGAAGGTCTCGTCGGACCATGAGGCAGGACGCGTGGGCGCGAAAAGGAATGCGGGACTTCCGCTGACGTCTATGATCTCGCATTCGAGCCAAAGGTCGTTGCCGAGGTTATCGAAATACGGGTGGAGCAGTTCTCCAGCACGGTCCGAGGGCTGAAAGTCAGCTTTCCTGTTGTTGCACTCCCAGCAACAGGGAACGAGGTTAGCGGGATGGACAGCCAGGCTGGTATGCGGGCTCTTGGGCCAGTAGTGGTCGAGCGTGCCCACGGTCCGCGGGCCGCAGAGCGGACACATGCCTCGAGCCCGGATCTTGATCTGGTCGTACACTCGGCGGCCGGGGCTTTCCTTTCGGGCGAACCTGTTCTTGTAGTGCCTCGACATCTCTTCCTGAGTCACGTCCGTCAACGTGAAGTCCGGCTCCGCGGCAAGGCCGCCCGCCGCCACGGCTCTCAGGTAGCGGTCGGAGTCTTCGCAGAGCTGAACCGTAGCTTTGGCGAAACGGTCCTTTGTGTGTGGTACCTGGATCTTCGAGATCGAGAGTTCGTAGACGTCCACCGCGTCGTCGTCAGGAACGTCGAGGTACCTCACACCTGGTCACCTTGCCGGCGTGCCCGCTGGGCAACATAGGCGCGGAGGACGGCGGACGCCTCGCCCCCGAGCTGGTGGTCGAAGGCCGCAGCCGCGTCCTCGTAGGACTCGGCGTGCCGCGCCTCCGTCTGGAGCAGCGCATAGAAGCCGGTCGACGTCACCTCCAGCCCGAAGATCTCCCGTGTGAGTGTGCCGACGTTCTCGCCAAAGGTCTCCACGGCGGGCGCGAAGACCTCGCGGGCGTTGCCTGAGCGCTCGATCCTCCAGACGCAGGTGCGCGGTACCTCTTGCAGGACGACCGGCGAGTGGGTGGCAACCACCGCGACCCCGTTGCGATCGATCAGCAGGTCGGACAAGGCGCGCACGAACGCGGAGAGCAGTGGTGGATGCAGGTGTGACTCCGGCTCATCCAGGAGAACCAAGGTTCGCTCGTCGACCTTCTCGACGAGCTTCGTCATGGTGAGGAGGACGATGCTGTGGCCGGAGCTGAGCTCACGGAAGACTCCGAAGGCCCTTGTGCTGCGGATGTTGTCGTTGTCGCTGCCGGGGTCATCGAGGAGTTGTGGGAGGTTGGCGTCGTGGAAGTTGGGATCGGCACTGAGAGTCTCGACCGCCTGTGTCCAGCGGCGGCTACGAGCCCCCGTGGCACAGTGCTTCAGCAGTGAGTCGGCAAACTCCTCGGCGAGTTCGTCGGCGTTCTTGGTGGATGGGCGCTCATTGTGCTGCGGCGCGCGTAGGAGGCCGACGTAGGAGTACTTGATCTCGTTGCGCTTCGTGACCCCGTCTGGCAGGGGATCGAATGGGTCGAAGGCGCTGAATGTCACGGAGACCACGTTCGCAAAGTCTTTGGCGGTGGCCTCGTTCTCGCCGACGAGGAATCGTCCGACGTGCTCTCCGCCTTGCTGGCCGGCCAGGGCCGATGCCATGCCGTGCAGGATGCGGGTCTTGCCGGCACCGTTGCGCCCGATCAGGACATTGATGTTCGTCGGCGGCTTGCTGTAGGGCGTCACCTTGAAGGAGAGCGAGTCTTCGCCCTCGCCATCGGCGGCGGGCCACAGATAGGTGAAGGAGTACGGCGTAAGAAGCACCTGTCCGCGCGCGAGTCGGTTCAGCCGGCCTTTGACGGCTGCTACTGACAGCTCACGCAGAAGGGAGACCCGGGTGACTTCTTCCTGGCGTACCTGGTCGAAGATCGTATTGTCGAAGGCGAAGTCCCTGAGCGCCCTCAGGATCACCCGACCGATGCTGTCGGGGAGCTTGTTTAAGCGTGTGTAGTAGTCGTCGTCCTGGCCGACGGAGAAGAGATCGTCCCCGAGTTCATCGAAGCTGGCTGGAAGCTCCGGACTCTTCTGCTCCTCTTCCCAGCCACGTCCCCCGATCTTAACCTTCCCGATCGCGTGCTCCGTGCCGTCTGGCGCGAGGTACGTCAAGTAGAACTGCGTCTGGAAGTTGTAGTCGTTCCATCGGTCAGACGTCAGATAGCAGACCCCTCGACGGCTGTTCCGGTTCGGGAACTGGCCAACTCCGAGCACCTGAAATTTCATGTCACGCTGCCCCTCTTGGCAAGTCCGAAGTAGCGCTCGAAGAACGCGGTCGTACCGTGGGCGTAGGCGGGCGCATCCCGCAGCTGGACAGGTCCTGGCGCGACCGCGTCAGAGCGCAGGTCCTGGGCAGCATCCGGGACGATGCTCTTACCGAAGCCGGAGTCGCCGACGAGCAGCGTGACTCGCTGAGGAGCGGCCGTGATTGCACGAACCTCTTCATCGCGACCAAACAATGACGCCTCCACGCGAACTGGGCCGGGCACGGCGGCGATGAGATGCCGAGAAGCAAGACCCCGCGTCTGCTACGACGCAGACCTAGCGCACAGCTTAGACGGTGATCAGCCCAACCTTCGGGACAACATCCCTCAGTCCCTAACGGACTCGACTATGAACCATTCACCGTCCGATCACGCGGATCTCCTCATCTCAAGGTCATGTGCATGCGTTCAGTTGTCACGCGAGATCCAAGCGCATCCTGTGTCGTTCGCGGTTACTAGACGATTGCCTCAGGATCGACGTCCGGCCAGGCTCGGTCCAGGCGCTTGGCGGGACGCTCTCTTTGCGGCTGCCCACCCCGTTGCGTGGGTGTGGCCCTCTATCGGTTTGCGTTCCCGCTGGGCGCCGTGCCGAGGCGTGGCTCCAGAGGAGACTGCCCAGCTCGTAGTAGCAGTGCCCGCCTCGCGTTTCCCTTCGGTTCACGAGGAGAAGGCGAGTGGCTGGATGAAGGTGTTCATCGGGGTCGATCCCCACAAGCTGTCGGTGACCATCGAGGCCGTCAACGACCGCGAGACGGTGCTGACAGCCGGTCGTTTCAGCACAAACAACGCAGGCTATGCCGCGATGCTCAAGCACGTCGCGGCGTGGCCGGAGCGGGTCTGGGCGGTCGAGGGCAGCAACGGCGCCGGTCGCCCGCTGGCGCAGCGGCTGTTGGCAGACGGTGAGCACGTGGTCGACGTGCCCGCGAAACTGGCCGCCCGGGCGCGGTTGTTCGACACCGGCCACAACCGCAAGACCGACGCTCACGACGCACACGCGGTCGCGGTGGTCGCGGTCCGCACCGGCGGGCTGCGGGTGCTGTCCTACGGCGTCGAGCTCGAGGCGCTGCGGATGCTCGCTGACCGGCGTGAAGAGCTCACCCGGCAGCGGGTCCAGACTGTCAACCGGCTGCAGCGGCTGCTGTCCGAGCTGACTCCCGGGAAAGCGAAGAAGGACATCACCGCCCTGCAGGCCAAGGGAATCCTCGCTTCGGTGCGCCCTCGGGATCTGGCCGGGAAGACACGCCGCCGGCTCGCCGCCGAACAGCTGACCGAGCTGGTTGCGGTGGAGAAGAAGATCAAGGCGCTGACCAAGGAACTCAAGGAGATGGTCATCGCCCGAGGTTCCACGCTGATGGACCTGCCCGGCGTCGGGCCCATCGTGGCAGCCAAGATCCTCGCCGACGTCGGCGACGTCGCCCGGTTCGCCGACCGGAACCGGTTTGCGTCCTGGACCGGCACCGCGCCCCTTGACGCCTCCTCCGGGGAACAGGTCAGGCACCGGCTGTCGCGGGCCGGGAACCGGAAGATGAACCACATGCTGCACATCGCCGCAGCCACCCAGGTCCGCCTCGACACTCCCGGCCGGACCTACTTCCGCCGCAAGCTCGCCGAAGGCAAGACCCGGATGGAGGCCATGCGATGCCTGAAGCGACGCATCTCCGATGCCGTCTACCGCCAACTTTCGCCGACGCCCGAGCCGCAGCCAACGCCGCCGAGAACCAGCAGGCGAACCAGACGGCGACCGAGGCTGGCACGGGCCCGGGAGGGCACTGCGGGGCGACTCTGATATCCAGCGCGGTCGATCTACCCCCGCACATCGACACTTCGGATCAGCCACTTCCCGGACCCGCGAAACCGACCTTACAACCATCCGCGCGACCCCGTAAGGCCACCGCCAACAAGTCCCTCAAAAGAGCGGGTTGACAACAGAGGGGAGCCGGTGTGACGCACCTTCCCTCGGCGTCCATGGCGGACATCGCTCGGCTGTCGGAGGTAGCGACTAGGCTGTGGGCGAGTGCTACGCACCAGCCGTCCGCCGAGGTGGGGCTAGCCATGACTGGGACGTGCCGATGGCTGCAAAGGGGGCAGAGGGATGTCGCCGACAGCCGGTGCACTGGCAACCGTGGCTTTTGTTGATAACGAGGACGATCTGCTCTGGGTCCGCTACGCCAACGGCAATGCAGGTTTCCTCGATCCACACGACGGTCCAGATGTCGAGGTCGGATCGATCCTGCTGGTCTCGTTGGAGGACGGCTCATTTGTCGAAGCTCCGATTGAGGTGTTCCCGAGGGGCTCGGAGACTGGGTCTCTCGCCACTGTGGTGTTGGCCGCACCAGGGGAGACCTACTGGGTCCGCTACACCGGTGGAGGCTACGGGCCGCTCCACCGGGATGGAGGACCGGAAGTAGCGATAGGCGCGGTCATTCTCGTATCCGGCAGCACTTTCGTCCGTGCGCCCGACGGACTGCTGCCGCCACCGAAGAATGGCATTGGAGTAGTGCGACGGGTTGAGGAGACACGGTCACTCGTAGAGACCGACCACTCGCTCCTATGGCTCCCACACGAAGGCGTCATCGACTGGAAGGAATGGTCGACCGTCGAACTTAGTGAAACCGGAATCGTAAAGGAACTTGACGAGCGTCCATTGAGGTACCGCGACGATCCTCCCGCGGCGACAGCGGTTCATTCTCGCTTCCGGGTCGACCCGAGCAAGGTGACGGAGACTTTCGACGGGATCGAAGGCCTCGACGGCCAGATCGCCGAGTTGCGACAGATCATCGAAATGATGCACAACACCGAAGCGCTGAAGGAGAAAGGCATGCTCCCCATCCGTGGGCTCCTTCTTGCTGGCGAGTCCGGAACTGGAAAGACCATGCTTGCGCGTGCGCTGGCGAACGAAGCGAACGCAGTCTACTTTCATGTGCGCGGCCCTGAGATTGCCAGCAAATGGGTCAACGAGAGTGAGGAAATGCTTCGCGCGTTGATGGATGAGGCGGACAGCCTTGACCGCGCGGTCGTCTTCTTCGATGAGATCGATAGCCTCGGCGGCGCCCGGTCCTCGACTGCGCACGAAATGTCAAACAAGCTGATCACACAATTTCTCGCACTCCTCGACGGTTTCGACGAGAAGCCTGGACGCGCTCTCATCGTCGGCGCAACCAACCGACCCGACGCCCTAGATCCCACAATGCTGAGGTCGGGGCGATTCGACCGACGGATCGACTTTGAGCTCCCCACGATCGACGCTCGCGAGGCAATCTTGCAGGCAACTAGCCCGAAGGACTTAGCCGAGGACATCGACGTGCGCCGATTGGCGACGCTGACCGAGACATGGTGCAGCGCAGACCTTCGAGCTCTCTGGACCCGCGCCTTTCAGTTCGCTCGCAGCGAGGGTCGAAAACAGATTCTTGACCTCGACTGCGAAGTCGCGATCGAACGCATCGCCCGACAAGTGCTGGCACGGCGCACTCAGATCGCGAGGATCTAGTGAAGTTCTTCAAGAAGAAGCCAACGAACACCGTGGCCCCTCCCACGCCGGTGATCGGCACAGCCGGCTCGCTACGAGAGTTTGTCTACCTGGACGAGGTCAGCGTCTACAGCCTCACCTCCGCGCCCGACATGCCTCCTCCAGTCACGATGTCAGAGTCCGCGGACTCAACGGCGGGAGAAGTCCTTTCGGCCCAGATCGAAGGCGGTGCACCGCTGGTGGCGAAGGCAAACATGAGCGGAGAGTTGAACTCGAGCCGATCCAACGGGCTCCAGGTCCAGCGACAGTTCAACATCCAAAGCCAGTTCGCACGGCTCCATGGCATGTACCGCCCAACATTTCTGCTAGCGGCAAACGCTCTCGACACGAAGTTCAAAGATGCAAACAGCCTCGGTGACGCCCTAATGCAACTCGAAGAGGCGCAGCACGCGATCCGCGCTTCGAACCTCACCCGCGGAGCGCTCGCAGAGCTCCGGGTTTCGCTCCGCGCACATCACACATTCGACATCACAACCTTTATGCGGTTGGTGACTGGCTTGGCCAACAAGTACCCGGAACTACTTCAGGTCCGAGACGTCTCTGGGATTAAGACCGCCATGGACGCGGGCGAATTCCTCGCTGAGCTCATGGAGGACCTTGTTCCCATCGAGGGCCGTTCCACCACTCACGAGATTGTGACCGACGCGGACGGCGACGTGTGGGTCGCAGACATCGCAGCACTCAACTCCATATGGGACGGCCAAACCACCACTGAACCGCTTCGCGTTGTCGGTGTCGCAGAGACCGGCTCGTTCTGGAAGGACACACGACGCATCCTTCACGCAGAAGCTGAGTTCGACGTTCTAGGCCGAATTAGCCGAACCGGTCTCCAGGACGGGTGGACGCCAGTGAAGATGATCGAGACCTTCAGGCGAGTCATCCCTTCCGCCGCAAGCGGGCTCATCACGGCTGTCGACGCGCTCAGGACCGTTACCGACGAGACACGTCCAACGGTCGAGCCAGCGGCGGCTCTCGTCGTTGCCGGCACCAAGCTCAATTTCAGCCTGGCCAATCATCACAGTGTCAAAGCCACTGGAATATCCCCGGAAACGTTAGCCTCGC
This sequence comes from Phytoactinopolyspora alkaliphila, assembly GCF_010550695.1. Lineage (GTDB taxonomy): Bacteria > Actinomycetota > Actinomycetes > Jiangellales > Jiangellaceae > Phytoactinopolyspora > Phytoactinopolyspora alkaliphila. The sequence goes on along the minus strand of NZ_JAAGOB010000008.1, from coordinate 179,926 downwards.
TGCTCGACGACGGCACTCTTGAAGGCAAGCTCGCGGCTTTAAATAACGTTACAGACGAGTTCTACAGCAACCACGAACACCTCGAACGCGACGAGGACAAGGTTGGGGTCTTTCGACAGGAGGCCTGGCGAAGCGCACAAGTGCTAGTGAGTTTGCCGACGCACGAGGGTCCGACCATACCACCTGAAGCGAAGACGCCCGTACTAGAACTTGAGTTCATCGCTATGTACTGGTGACCTGCCCGTGCCGCGAATCCGGCACTTCCCTACGTCTCGAAGGCGCATCTGTGACAGGTCGAGCGTGCGTCAATCTGGAGCCGGATTGACGCACTATTGTGAGGTCCCGGCTACGATGCATCTACTGTCACCGCATTCTCGTGAACGTCAGTGGTCGACCTGCCAGCGCTTTCGGCCGACCGGCGATCAAGGCGAAACATTGCACTAGGATGTCTTTTCGGCGCCCATTGTTCTTCCGCATTACAACTCAATGTCGCCCCCAGGTGCACTTGGCCGCACGGATTACCTGGCTGGTAATCTCGGCGGGATTTAACGCTGAGGAGTCGACGACGAGAACGTGCAGCTCGTCTTGCCCCACAATCTTATGCCACTCCTCTCGAAAAGCAGATGGAGTCGTCTGTCACTCCGCGATCGTTCACGCCGGACTCGATCACTCTCGGCTAGGCGTAGCAGAACGAATAGAATCTTGCCCGTTGCGTATCTCGCTGCTCATCGACGGTTGCAAGCAAACGGCCGAAGATCTCAGCGGCCCGGAGTACTCGCTGATAAACCGGCACCGTCAAGATCAACTCGTCGCCGGAGGCGATGCGAAACGTCAACGTTCGCCGCTCGACCAGCTTGGCTACAGTTGACTTGCCAGCGCTCTGCACTCCGTTAATGAAGATGGCATAGCCACTGGCGGTGCGATCCGACATGACATGACGATAGCCAGGTAGCGACCGGGGCGACCCGTGCGACGCGCGACGGGCCGAGATTTAATGAACAAACGCACGTGGTACTCGCAAGCGCCACCTGAAGTATGGCCGAGGGCCTGTAGGTGCAGAGCGAGGACCTTGGTCTCTATGAGTCACGTAGTCGACGCGCCACCATGGGTGGGGAGTCCGATCCGGAGGTACGCATGACCACGCCTGAGTTGAATCCCGATGCTGATCCCCAGCGTGCGGCGGACTACGCCGCTCAGCTGGCTGCCGCTAAGTCCTTGAAGGACGTCGCCCGCATCCATGATCAGTTCGCAGACATCCGGAAACCCAAGAGCCTACGCGACGAAATCCGGTCGGTGATCGCAGCGCCGAAAGACTCCGATGTCGCAAAGGCCAGGAGCACGCTCGGGTGGTCACTGATCCTGTTCGGACTTATCGGTGTGCCGATCCTTATCGCGGTCATTCTCGTCATCGCGGCGTTGCTAACCTGACCTAAGCCCAACTGAGCCGCGAGACTTCGCGGCTGTGTGATGTCGTTGGGTGGGCGCGCCCGTCGGGATGCCGGAAATTACACCGAATCAACCTATGGGCCTGGTCAGGGCGCCTGCCTGGACGCGAGCTCGACTGAGCCACCGGCAATGTCCCTGGGCCACGGCATGCTGCGTCGAGGAGCGCTGCGGACTCGGCGGCGTCGACTTGGAGGCGCTCGATTGCCGTAGGGACTGCTTCTGTTTCTCTGGAAGATTTCGGGCCCCGGGCTGTGCCCAGTGTGGGGCGGGATGACGCAAATGCCGTTAGCTGCTGTTGGTAACGCCGCACCAGCAGGGCCATGCTCTCTTGCCGCCCGGGCATCTGCAGATGACATTCCGATGAAAAACGACATCTTCGATGAGAACCTACAATTCGAGCGCCTCAGAAGCCGAGGCCGCGGTTGGCTAGCCATTTCTCAGGGTTGATCGGCGATCCGTTGGCGCGGATCGTGAGGTGTAGGTGTGGGCCGGTGGAGAGGCCCTCGTTGCCAACTGTGCCGATCTGTTGCCCGGCATCGATGGTGTCGCCTGGGCTCACGACGGCTTCTGACATGTGTCCGTAGACACTGGCGTGCCCGTCGCCGTGATCGATCTCGACGAGGTGAGGTCCGGCCCACGGACGAAAGCCCACGAAGGTGACCTTGCCTGGTGCGATCGCCATCACGGTGGTGCCGGTTGGCGCGGCGAGGTCGATGCCGTCGTGGAGTTTCCACTCGCCGGTGATGGGGTGTTGGCGCCATCCGAAACGGTCTGTGACTCGGTACTGGCCGGATTTGATCGGGAGCGCCGCTTCGCATGTGGCGTCGTCGTCGAGGAGGTCGGTGACCCAGGCGCGGGCGCGGTCTTCCCAGTCGGCGTATCGGTCGGGGTAGGCGCTGCGCTGTACCGCTTGTGCTGCCTCGCCGATGGGTATGTCTTCCCAGCCGGGAATGTCGAGAAGGCCGGGTGGTTCGCTTCCCGACCCGTAAGAGTTCGGCCCGGTCGAACCGCCGAAGAATGCCTTGGCGGAGTAGGCGACGTCCGTGATCTGTTCGGGTGTTCCCCATCCTGCGGATGGGCGTTGTTGGAAGACGCCGAGGGAATCGCGATCGCCGTAATCGAGGTTGCGGACGCCGGACTCAACCGCGGCGGTGGCGAGGGCGACGACGAAGCCTCGCCTCGGTACGCCGGCCGCTTCTCCTGCGGTGATGATCGTGCGGGCGATATGTCGCTGCTCAGGGTCGAGCGGATCCGAATTGCTGGCCACGCAAATGTGGCCGTCGTTGTCGCCGTCTGTTCCACCATCGTCGTCTACAAGAATGATGGTGAATCCGAGAGCGAAGGCGCAGAGAAGGGTGGCCGGGCCGATGGCGACGGCCGCAGTGAATGCTTTCGTGAGTTTCCTCAGCGTCTACGACCTGGGTTGCTGATCGACGACGTGCAACAGTCGGCACCCAGCGAACTCGTCGGCGCAGCCGATGAGCATCTGTAGCGCCGGAAGGACGGTGTGAGTCTGCGGTGTTCCGTCGTCGCCGAGGTAGTGAATGGTCTGACGGCCGGTGACCAGCACGATGCTCGTAGCAATACCGAAGGCGCCCTGAGCGACGTCTGCGTCCACCGTTTCGGTGCCGACCGGTTCGCGGGCGTCGAAGGTAGACCACTGCTCGTGTTCGGCCATACGTTCCCACACGTCCGGCTCTGGCAACAGTTCGGCAATCGTGATCGGCGATGTGTCGTCTGTTCCGGAGGCGCTGCTCGTGACCGCCTGCAGGGCGTCGACGTAGGAGTCGCGCTGGTTTCGGGAGTCGATCCCGTAGACGACCTCGGCGATCCAGCGTCCCAGTTCGGCAGGATCGTCGTCAGGCGGAGCCGGGGCGACCGCGCCAACAGCAGAGCGATGCTCAGTGTCAGCTTTCGTGTGCGGACTGCCAGTGTGCACCTGCGGTGATTGTTGGGCGACGTCGCGGCTCGCCACGTCGTCGTGGTCAGCGCTGCCCGGGTGGAAAATCAGCGTCATGACGGTGGCGCCTGCGACGAGCAACGCCGCAACGATCGTCACCGTCCATGCGCGGGTGATGGCGAGCCTTCGGGCACGCATGAGGCTAGGAGTCACAGCGTCACCCCTCGCGACGGGCTCTCTTGACCGTGCGAGACCCGCAACGAGCTGAGGGCATCGAGTCGTGGTCGTCGGGCCATCACCGTGATGTCCCTGAGCAGGACGCGTGAGGCTGCGCCGTACCCGATATCCCCGTTCTCGACCGCATCAACGGCGCGGCGAGCCATGTCGTCCACCGCCGGATGCAGGGTGCTGCTGACCGGGCGGAGCATCCGTGAATCCCTGGGTACAGGGTGAAGGTCCCATCCGAGCTGGTTGAGGTGGTATAGCCCGTCGGCGTCCGGGGCGAGATGGAAGTGCCCGGTCGCAACGGTGGACGGCTTGTCGTCGCCCACCTCAATGACGTGCCGGAATTCCACCCGAACCCGGTGGCCGTCCCAGCTGAGATAATCCAGCAGGGGAAATGCCTCACCTGCCGGCGTCGGGAAGCTGTCGCGTTGCGCCACGGGACGTGGGACGTTGTGCAGGTCAGTCTGCCGTTCGACGATCGCCATCATCACGTCTCGCGTCACCATGTGGCGGTCGCTGTGAGCGGCATGGGGGAGTGAAGCCTCATCACGGGTCCTCGCGGCCACTTCATAGGTCGTCAGGTATCCGCCGCCGCTGCGGTCGGTGGCGTTGACGTGCTCCCAAAGACCGGAGACGAATCGCGTGTTCTTCATGGTCGGTCACCTCTCGGTTCTCTCTGCTTGTTGTCGGAGCCGGCGTGGAAGGATCGACGAGCTGTCGGGCGGGGGCTCTTTTGAGCCGTTGCCGCTACTTCGTGAATCGGGCGTCTCTGACCCCGCGCTTAGCGCATAGACGGTGTCGCCATCGACGACGACGCATGCACCTTCATCGGTGATGCCGTAGGGCATCCGAGCGCCATCGGGCAGGACGTGGAGTACGCCGGCTTTATCGAGACGCACGACGCGGCCGTCGCCTCGACGCACGCCCCAGAGCTGGGAGTTGACGTAGCGCACCCACCTGACTCCCGGTGCGGTCAGTGGCTCGCGGCCCTCGGTGAGCGGCAACACCGCTGGGCCTAACGCGACGGAACGCGGACCTGGCGCAGCAGTCAGGTCGGCCTCCGCGACATCGCCCCAACGAGCACCGATCGACGCAAGCGGCTGGCCCGTTGCGGCGTCGTGTGCCATCACGATGACCTCGCCGTCCGGATTCTGGGAGCCGGGTGCTGCCCACACCACGGTGACGGTGTCGCCTGCCATGCCCGCCCAGCGGTGCGGCGTCATCTCGGCGGGGCCGTGCAGCGGGACTTCGTCGGTCTCGCCGCCGTGGATCGGGCTGCGCCAGAGCTTCGGATGGCCGTTGGACGACACCACGTGGTTGCCGACCGCGGCCATGGCGGTCGCGTCGTCGGGAATGGTCACCTTGGTCAGCCCGGATTCGGTCACGACCAGCACCTGGTCAGGCCGGCCGGGGTCGGTGACGAGGAGTTGGGTTCCGGCGTTGCTGATCCGGGCGCCATCGTTGAGTCGGTATGTCACTGGGCTGGGGTCGGTTGCCGGTCCGCCGACGACGAGCTGACCGGGGCGTTGCCAGGCAACGGCGTCCCTGTTGTCATATGAGAAGGCAACCGGGGAGGAAGCGTCATCGCCCGCGTCGGCTCGCCACTCGACAGATCCCGTGTCGGGGTCGATGAGCTGGATGTGTCCGGCGCGAGAGTGGGCGGCCACGAGACCCGCCGGGGTGATCGTTGGCCTGGTTCCGGCTGCGAGGACGACGTGCCATGCCGGCGGCTCGGGTGGCTCGTCGTCTTGGCCATCAGGGCGTGGTTCCGCTGCTTCTTTAGTGACGGCGACCGTTTCGCCGCGGCCAGGGCTGAGCATCGCGGCCGCGAGTGTGACGCACAGGAGCATGCCCGCACCGGCGACGAGCAGTCGGCGGTGGGACAGGTCACGACGGTGGCCTCCGGCAGCACCGTCTTTGGCGTCGTCGGCCGACATCGGCGCACGGAATTGTTGAGACTCGGGTTCGAACCAGTCGCCAGCAGGCGTTACGGGCAGGTCTGGTTCGGTGTGGCCGTGGTCTTCAGCATCGGGCTGCGGGAACGCATCTCGGTGCTCGGCGAGTGGACTGGGGTAGCCCGATTCGAGGGTGGTCGTGACCGCCATCCCAGGTTCGGGGCTCGTGTGTCTGGCTGGCAGCGGGGCTGCCGGGTCAGATGATTCCCGAGGCGCCTCCGACGTGGTGCGTTCGTCGTCGGCCGGTATCGCGGGGGTGACGACGTCTCGGTAGGAGCGACCGTGTTCATCGACCGTTCGCACGAGAAGTGGGCGTCCAGTCTGGGTGGCGATGTCGATGATCCGGGTCCATGCATCGGCTCGGTCCACAATCAGCTCGTCGTCGCATGCGTTGCCGGTGATGGTCGTTGTGGCGTCACCGACATCGTCGACGGTGATCTTGGCGGTCAGGTCTGGACGGAATGTCATGACCGTGCTCCCTTCACCGCTCGACCGGGATGTTCTTGTCCGTAGGGAGTCGTCGGCTGCGCACGCTCCGCTCAAGGTGGCGTCGAGTGACACCGTGCGTTGGTTGATCTCGGAGGGCGCTGTCTGCCCGACGCGGCCCGTCGTCTTTGGCCGAAGGTGGGAGAGGACAGAATGAGGGCTTCCCCCTCGCTTCGCTCGGGACTCACCCGCTGCGCCTTCGTCCCGCCCAGCACCACCGGCCCGGTCACTCGTGGTGACCAGGCTGTGCCGTGTGACACCGCCGGTGATCAGCCAGCGGTGGTCCCGCCGTCGTCGGGACACGCTTACGACGGCCGAGGTCTGTCTGCTCGTTGGCCACGAGCGCGGAGGACTCTCGGAACTAGCTCCGCTGCCGAGGCGACCCCGACAACGCCAGCCACGCCCGCCCCCTGACCTCGGGGCGTGAGCATGGATGACGTTGAATGGGCCAACTGGATGTGCTGAGCCGGCCGGCGTACCTAGGCGGACATCGCCAGCTGCCGGACCGACGCTGGATCTTGCTGACTCGCCGAAGCGAACCGTGCGATGCGGGTGGCGGCGACCACGTCCGTGCTCATTGCAGGTTCCTCGCCCGAGGCGATCGACCGTCGGATTGCCAGCCAGGTGGATTGTTCGGGACCGCCTCGGCGAGTGCCGATGAGCAGCTCGGTCAGCGCCCGCCTCTGGGCGTGCGTCAGGTCAAGCATGGACGTCGACCTGTACACGGCGGTATGCATTCGGGAGCGGGACGTGGTCGAGCAGGACGCGTCGATGACGTTCTCGATGGCCGCAGCTGTCTTCTCTGACGGCGCGCCCGCGGCGAGGAGTTCGTCGTAGAGGGCGCGTAGGGCATTGTCCCAGTCGGCGGTGGGATCCGGCTCGAGGTGGGCGAGGACCTCGTGACTGACGGGATCATCGTTGGTCTTTGATGATGCTGGTTGTGTGGCTGTTGTCTCGTGGGCGAGGCCTGGGCGGACTGCAGAGTGCAGGGGAGTAGGCAGTCGTGCGCGTACCTTCTCTTCGAGGAGATTCTTGGCGTGCCGCGCCGATGTGGACAGCTCGTCGGCGAGCGCTTCCGCGGCGGCGTGGTGCCGCATCGCGGTGATCAGCAGGCCCCAGGGCGAGCGGGCTGCGATGACGGCCGACGTGTTGGTGGCGACAAACTCCCATGCCACCCCTGTGAGATGTTCGCGGCGATGGGGGTCAACGACGTCGTAGGTGTGGCTGCGGACCCAATGGCGCGCTGCCGCAGCGAGCGTCGCGACAATACGACGTCCCAGCGGGCCGTCCCAGCCGCCCTCGGCCGGAAGCCTGCCCAGCGCATCGCGAAGGCCGTCGTCCGTGCGTATGTCGCTGATCATCGTGGACTGGCCGATGCGCGCTGCCCCTCGGTTCGAGGGAGCGGTCCGCACCCGCGACGCGCTTCGATCGCCGATAGTGCGACCGAGAAGAAGCGGTCACCGAGGCGAACCAGCTTGGTGAGGTCGACGGCGGTCTGATGGCCTCCGGACCAGAGGTTGCGGCCCAGTTCTAGCAGGAGGTGTTCGCCGGACGACCATGTGCGGTCGGCCAGTATTCCATCCCAGTCGATCTCTTCACGGTTGTCGTCGACGTGTGCCCAGAGCCGCCAGTCACCAGCGAAGATAGGATCGCACAAGATGATAGCGGCGGCAGCGGCTTCGTGGTCACCATCTGCTGCGTGTTCGGCTAGCCACCATCTCGATGTCTTTCGTCGGTTGGGCAGCTGGCGCCCGGAAATGGAATCGGTCATGTGAGCTCCGTTCGGGTTTCGGGTTTCGGGTTCGCGCGCCGACGCTCTTCATGAGTGGTCGCGCGCCGTGTCCGTCGTTGTTAGGGGGCGCCCGCGGTGGAGGGCGGCACGTAGTCGGCCGAATCCACGACGCCTTGGGCGGTGGTGGCAGCGTCTTCCATGGCGGCGAGCGCCTTCGCAGGAACGATGAGCCGGCCGCGGATCTTGACGGCGGGGAAAGATCCTTCCGCGATAGCCCTGTAGACGGTCATCTGGGACATGCCGAGCATGCGCGCTACCTCGGCGACGGAATACCAGCTCCGTGGTTCGCGGTTTGCTCGCGTTGGCAACGTTCGTTTCACGGTGTTCCTCCAACCGTTGCTGTGTGTTGCCCGGGTGTGCCGGGTGGCGTGGCCGACGACGAGCCGGTCTGAGGCGTTGTTCGCCATGGCCGATTCGGGCCGATCACTGAGGTAGGAGGAAACCGCGTAGGGGTCACCCGTTGATTAGCCCGTGCGTTAGCCCGCTGGCGAATCTGGCAATTTTCTTCGACCGATTTGGCCTCGGCTGCGCCGATTCATAGGCGTGGACGGTCGCGCGGAGCGCGGGTAGGGTGAGTGGTGCAGGTGGCAGTAGCTGCCTGAAGTAGACCCGGCAGTCTTCCGGACGGTGGACGAGCCGGGTTCGCGCTTTTCCGGGGTCAGACCTTGTTGATCTGGCCGATGAGCTGTCTGGTTCGTCGTCGCCACTCGCCGCCACGTTGCCAGCACCATGCTGCGGCGTCGCTGACCCAAATCAGAGGCTCGCTCTTGCTTCGCAGATGCACGTAGTCCGGCGGTGTGGCCGTTCCGTCGTCGCGGACCCGGGCGGCGATGAGCTGGCGGTCGTGACGCATCAGCGAGTCGTATTGTTCAAGCACGAGGCGGTGGACCTAGTGTTTGAGGACGTCATCGAGGAGTGCCTGAAGGCATCGCTCGCGACCGACTTTGTGCGACTTCGCCGGGCTGACGTACAGGATTACGCTGACATCGAGTTCCGCCATGGCACTGAGAATTGAACGCCGTCGTGGGTCGCTTTCCTTGGCGAAGTGCAGACGGTCCTGGCCCGGTAGGAGCAGCCGGCGCATCGCCGCGCGGGCGGCGGCGAGGCTGGTGGGTTGAGTGGAGGTGGCTGCGAGCACGTAGCCCTTGGATTTGCCTTCGTCGACGAAGACGTGCGCACCAGGATCGAACATGACCGACAAGACTAACGATCTTCCTTCGAGAATCGCGTTGTGACGACCTGGAGCCGCCACGCACTGACCCGTTGGGTGGGCGCGTGACGGCTCTTGAGGTGCTTGTGGCGCGGATTAGGTGTGTAGCAGTTGGTGCGCGCGTTGGTGCGTGACACCGAGGATGGTCCCGATGTCACGCAATGAAAGGTTCTCGGCGGCGAGGGCGCGGGCCGTAGCTCTGCGCTCAGCCGCGGCGGCACGGTTGGCACTTGAAGCCTGAGCACGCAGTTCTTCCGCGCGGGCGATTTGCTCCATCACGTCATCGGGTAGGACCGGGCGCACGTCGACGGTGACGGTCGCGACGGGCACGCCGAGACGCGCGGCGATCTCTCTGCGTTGTTCATCTCGTGCCCACGACAACAACCGCACTTGGGAGCGCACTTCTGGATGTTGATCACACTCGACGATCCACACGGTACCTTTCCTCGTGGCGGTGCTCGTGAACGCCTGAGGCATGGCGACCTCCCCGTGCGTACCTACCTTGGGGCGATCCACGGGGCCTGGAGCGGTTCGTACACTGCGACGATTTGCCTCGGTTCGGTTCACCGCTGATCACCACCGGCGATGGCCGACGCGGCAGGTTCGCCATTGTCACCGTTGAGGGCGCGGATGGTGGCGCACGGCCAGTCTTCGGGTTCGTCGAAGTCACGGCAGTGCGTGCACGCCACACCTTGGTGTGACTGTGGCTCGACGCAGACCGGGTTCTCCCAGCGATCCATGGCGGTGCGATGGACGGTCTTGTCCTCGCAGTCACAGCAGTGAGCGAACAGCCACTGATCTGCCCGGCGGTGCAAGAGCCGGACTCGCGCGGCGGCGTCGCTTCCAGCGAGGAGTCGTTCGCGGATCAAAGCAAGACCGGCAGCAGCGTCATCGATATGGCCGATGAGGGCTTTGGCAACGTCGGGGTCAGGGCCATGCTCCCACCCGGTGAGAGGCCGGGACACACGCTCGAGCGTCTTCTCCACCTCGAAGAACAAGGGAAGCAAGATGTCGTTCACGACGCTCTACCCCCAAGCGACCCGACGCAGGCGGGCCGGTCGTTTTCCGCGAGGCCGCGCAGCGCACTCGGCAAGGCCGCGACATCGAGCGCGTCCGTGTCTTCAGTGATGCTGATGACCGGTGTGCTGGTCTCACCGCCGCTGCCGTCGAGGAACTTGAGGTGCCACATCTGCCCATTCGGCAGAGATGACGCTCTCTGGAGCAGCACAGCTCGCTCAGCGATCGGTAAATTGGACACCATCGGCTAGACCTCCCTGTAGGTCTCGTCGTAGGCCCCGTCCGGAGGTGCAAGCTCTGGGCGGGGCCGTTTGATTTGACGGTACAACGCGTGCGCTACGTAGTGCAAACGCCGCGTGGCGTATGCGCTGCACTGTAGTTTTGCTCCTGTGCCAGACGAGCTATGGGATACCCGCACGGTGGCGGAGTACCTGGGCGTCGCCAGGTCCACGGTGCGCACCTACGTCAGTCGCGGTGAGATGCCTCCCCCTGACATGCGGCTAGCCGGCGGATCCGTCTGGCACGCCGACACCATCCGTGCGTGGCACAAGAACCGGCCCAGCCAGCAACAAGGCGGCCCACGTGCCGGATCTCGCGGCCAACGGGACACCTTCGACTAATCCGGTAGGAGAAGAGGGGCCTAGCTCCGGTGGTGGCCCGGGATCACGTCAGGTCCTCGGTGACGGGGTTGGTGAGCGCCGATATACGTCCACTGGCTTTAGCCAGCACGTTTGTCCGCCGTCCAAGGTGACGTGTACGTGCTGGGTGTCCCAGCGCTTGGCGGTGCCGTCTACGAACTCTTGGCCGTGCCGCTCGCACATAAGGCGCACTCGTACCGGTAGGGCTGGCTCGTGACCGGGGACTCGGCTCGGGTCGGCAGGCCAGTGCTCATTGAGTGGCGCGTGGATCTCTGTGCTGACCATAAGGCGAAGATAGAACAATAGTTCCCTTGATCGCCAGGTCGCGACTTCAATCTGACCTGGCTTGGGCGCCATCGTGGTCTTCTCAACGGCTGACATCCGTGTCCGGCCGCTACCGACCGGCTGATCGCGTCCTCGGGCGTCGTGGTCGGTCCCTGCGATGGCGCCACCGGTGCTTTTGAAATGCCAACGATCAGCCTTGCTTGCGTGATGAGGCACATCTGGTGTGTGCTCGGCGGCGCTAGCCGGGTCAGGTATCGAGGTCGATGACGACGGCGGCGTGGTCGGATGCCTGATGGATCGCCGCGGTCATCTCGGGGTAGGTGTCCCACGCGGTGGGGCGGGTCTTGCGGATGCCCCAGAGTCCTTTGCGGAACACGTGCCCGGAGCGGAAGGCCGGTTGGAGACTGTGGGAGATGAGGATGTAGTCCAGCCGGCTACGAATGCTGCAGGTGTCGAAGGTGCCGGGCCGGTCACCGGTGTCGAAGCCGTCAAGGTCGTAGCAGGAGATCAGCGGCCCGTCGGAGTCGAAGAGGTTCGCGAGGTTGATTGGCGGCTCGTCGATCTTGGGTTGTCCCTCGTTCAGGTCACCGAGCACGATCACGTGCTCGCCGTCGCCGACAAGCTCGTCGACGATGCCGCGAACCGCATCGGCCTGGCGTTTGCGTTTCTCTCCTCCTCCGCCGGACTGGGATTTGAAGTGGTTGATCAGCACGTGGATGACGGTCCCGGCTGGCGTGGTGATCTCGTACTGCGGGCAGTCACGGCTGAAGACCGTTCCGGTGGCGTCTTCGGTGTCGACGTTGGACCGGATCGCACCGATGGGGAAGCCTGGCTTGGTCATGACGCCGACGTCGATGCCGCGTTCATCGTTGCCGTCCACGAGCATGACATGCCGGTACGTCCTGTCGAGCATCTCGTGGTTGAACCGCGCGAGGGCTGGGCGGTCTTCGGCCTCGATCACGGCGATGATGTCCGCGTCCACGTCGCTAATGACGTTGGCGGTCATTCGGGTGCCGATCTCATCGGTCGGCTCGGTCGCCAACTCAAGCCAGCCAATCCAGTCATCACGCCCAGCCGCGATAATCTCGACACTCTCGGTGGCGTCGCGTGGTTCCCGGTCGAACGAGCCTCGGTTCTTACGCAACCACGCCCACGCCGGAGTCTGGCTCGGGCGGCGCCGGATCGCGCCGTGCGTGTTGCGGTAGTACACGCCGAGCTCGACGAGCAGGTCGCGCATCCGCTCGCGATCAGCATCCGTGTAGGTGTTGTTGGCTATCAGGGTGTTGAACTCGCCGTACGCGCGGAGGATAGGCTCGCCGGCCGACCAGTCGAGCGGGTCGAAGGCCTTCGGCCGCGCGAACAGGTTCTCTACGTTGAATGTCGCCACCGTAACCACGCCGCCACCCAGAGCCCGTGTGATGATCATCAGACGAAGTGATCATAGCTCAGCGTCTGTACCGACGTGGGCGTGTGCACTGGCTCAATGAGCACGATGCGAGGTCCTGACAACGCCGCGCGGTTCTAACCCGCCAAACGCCTCGTATCGCGGACTTGTGAGTTCAAACAAGTGCGACGGTTCGTGTTTCGTCGCAGTTCAGGACTGTTGCCGGGGAGCTTTCGCGGCAGGATGGTGCGCCGTGTCGGCCGGGCGTACATTCGATCTCGGCATCCGGTTTCCACGACTCAGCTACCGCCCTCGACAGCGCCCGCTGAGTCGGATGAGCCCCGAGACTCGGACTGCCTAGACGGAGACGGAGGTGGTTGCTTGGCCTTGGCAAGAGACGCTGAAGGGGGTCTGTCGCGGTTGAGGGCAGTACGCACGTGCAGCTTGACAGCAAGCCGTTCGGGCTAGGTCTTGCGGACAACACCGAGCGTCACTCCGTTCCTCGGAGTGTGGGTAACGTCCGGCGTGAGGCCGCATACCTATTCGTGACTGCTCGACGGGTCCACCGATAGTCATTCCACAGCCCAATTGTCGGGGCCGTAGGGCAGGATGGCATCCGTGGAGACCAATGTCCGTACGCCGATGCAGATCTTCAGCCTTCCGCAACAACTCGTCGTGCCGCTCTTCCAGCGGCCATACGTGTGGGAGCAAGAGGAGCAGTGGGCACCACTATGGAGCGACATCCGGCGTCTGACTGAAGTGCGGCTCCGCGAACCCTTCTCGTCGGCGACTCATTTCCTCGGGGCGGTGGTCGTCCAGGCCCACGACGGGCAGCTCGGCAACATGCAGGCCAGCAACATCATCGACGGGCAGCAGCGGCTCACCACTCTGCAGGTTGTGATGGATGCCGCAGCATCCGTTCTCGAGTCGGCAGGGCTCGACACGCTCGCTGGCCAGCTCGAAAGCCTGACGCACAACCAGGCCACCTTCGTGCCCCGTGGCGAGTCACGCCTCAAGATCCGCCACACCAACCGCGACCACGCGGCATTCGACGAGGTGATGGATGCTCAACCGCCTGTCGATCACGACGAGCTGAAGCACGCGTCCTCGAGGATCGCTCGAGCTCATGCATACTTCACCGACGCCGTCGCTACGTGGCTAGGTGACTTGGAAGATGACGCCTACCCCGCCCGAGCCAACGCGCTTGTTGCCGTGCTCACGAGCGGGCTGCAGCTGGTCGCGATCAACCTGACAGCTACTGAGAACTCGCAAGAGATCTTCGAGACGCTCAACGCTCGCGGCACGCCTCTCACCGCGGCCGACCTGATCAAGAACTTCGTCTTCCAGCGTCTGGCCGCAGACGGTGCCGACACTCGTCGCGCATACGCCGAGGACTGGCCATTCGACACGAAGTTCTGGGAGACGGAAGTCAGCGTTGGTCGCTACCGCGTAAGCCGTAGCTCGCTCTTCCTCAACCAGTGGCTTGCCTCGCGTCTTGGCGAGGAGATCAGCCCGCAACAGACCTTCACTCGGTTCAAGGCCTACGTCGAGCTCGACGCCGGACAGAAGATGGGTGATCTGCTCCCGACGATCAAGCGACAGGCCGACCTCTACGAGTCGTGGACTGTGGCTGCCGACGACAAGGATCGGCAGCTTACTGGCGTCGAAATGTCCATCTACCGGATGAAGGCCAGCGAGCTGGAGCTGCTGAAGCCCTTGCTGATCTGGCTTCACGAGCCAGAGCGCACCCTCCCCAGCGACGTCATCAACGACGTGGTGGCGGTGGCAGAGAGCTGGATCATGCGCCGGATGTTCCTCCGGCTGACGACGTCGGACCTGGGCCGCGTCGTTGCCGAGATCATCAGGATCCATGGGGACGCTCCCGCGTCGGAGTTGGTTGATCGGGTCCGCGGTCATCTCGCCCGACTCAACGTGTCCAGCACCTACTGGCCGGGTGACGACGAGATCCGCGCCGCGCTCACCGACGAGGCCGCCTATCGACGGTTCAAGGTGGCGCGACTCCGGCTCTTCCTTGAGGCGGTAGAGAACGAGTTCCGCCGCGGCACAAATCAGCCGCAGGTCCCCCGACGTGGCTACCCGATCGAGCACGTTCTCCCGCAGAAGTGGCAGGACAACTGGCCCGTTGACGGGCTCGAGGCCGAGATCGAGCGCGGTGCCCACGTCCATCGCCTCGGCAACCTGACCCTGCTGACGAGCTCGTTGAACTCGAAAGTGTCGAATTCGGCCTGGAACGTGAAGCGGGAGGCGCTGCGCGATCACGACACATTGCTGTTGAACAGCCGGTTGCTCAGCCAGGCGGCCGACGGCGGGTGGACCGAGGACACGATCGACGCCCGGAGTGGCCAGCTCATCGACGTGCTCTTGAGCGTGTGGCCGGTGCCAGAGGGGCACACCGGCCACGTTGTCGATCCGCGGGACAAGGGCCACGACTGGGTCGAGGTCAAGGACCTCGTGGCGGCCGGACTCCTCGAACCCGGCACACTGCTCACCCCGCGGCAGGGAAGTTGGACGTCGAAGCAAGCCCTGGTGCGTGACGACGGCATGCTCGAGGTAGACGGGCAGCTGTTCGGGTCACCATCTGGGGCTGGCCGTCACGTCAAGGGCAGCGTGACGAACGGTTGGACCTTCTGGAGCCTTCCTGACGGCCGTCGGTTGATCGATGTTCGTGCGGCCTTCCGCGGCGAGAAGCCCAAAGACGCGCACTGGACGGCTGCGCTGCCTCGAATCGAGTGGAACGAGGAAGATCTCGCCGACTATGCCGCCGGCACGGCTGAACTCACCCTGCGGCTGCTCGACCACGTGGCCGCCGAACGACCCGACGAACTGCTCACCGGGCCAGACTTCGCGGTCGTCGGCTTGAGCCCTGAACAGGTCGCCGAGGTAACTGGCGCGATGGCCAGCAAGATCTACAACGACTTCGAGCGATCGAACCCGCCGATCGAGTTCATCGAGTACGACGGCCGCTGGCACTACCGGATGACGCCGGACACCGCCGCGGCATGGCGCTCCGTGCGCGTGCTCGAGGCAGTTGGAGCCGCCAGCATCGAATCCACCGACGCCTCGGCGAGTTGATCGACCCGGCGCGCGGCCCGAGAATTCGGGATTTCGTCGGCACATGATGGGAGAATGTCGCAATGAGTGTGGCAAGCAAGGAGGCCGAGCGGGCAGAGCTTCACAAGACCATCGTCACCCCACACCCGATCCGTCACTCCACAGCCACGCGCCTGCTGTAGGCGGGGGGCGGGACCGGGTCGGGCAGCGGGCCGGTCTGGACCATGAGCCTTGCCCGCAGGATGGCAAGTGGCTCAGCTTGATCACGGCTCGTCTGGTCGGCGCTGCGTGGTGTCATTCGTGGTGCCAAATGGAGTCAACGGGTGTGGTTTTTGGTGCGTGGTGTGGGCCTTAGCGTTACTGTTGTTGGTGGTAGAAGCTGTTTGAGGTGTGGTTCTGCGGCCTTTAATCCGCCGGCTCAGCGTTCGACTTGTCGATAGTTTCGGGCGGCTTCCCGCTCTTCGAATCCGGACGCGGAGGCATGCGGGCCGAAAGCGCTGCTGCCGCGCGTTGATCGGCTTCAGAGGTCCATGCGGCGTAGACACGGAGCGTTGTGGCTCCGCCGCCCCCGTGGCCGAGGCGGCCAGCAACGGCTCTGACATTGACGCCTGCGAGGATGAGTTCGGTCGCCGAGTAGTGGCGGAGACGGTGGAACGTGGTCTTAATGCCGAGGCGCTCGGCCATCCGGTCGTACCGCCGGGTGATGGCGTCGGGGTTTCGCGCCACGCGGCAATCTGGTGCGGGCGAGAAGAGGTAGGCGTCGGGAGATAGGTCGATGTCTAGCTTCTTCACGCGCGCTCGAAGGCGGTTGATGTGCTCGCGGAGAACATCGCAGCTCTCCGGGTCCAGCACGACACGGCGCTGCTGATGAGTCTTGGTGTCCTTCTCTTGGAGTTCGCCGTTGTCGTCCTTGTAGATGGCGCGCCCAAGGGTCAAGACTCCGTTCTCGTCGTCAAAGTGCCGTATCCGTAGAGCGCACATCTCGGCTCGTCGGGCACCGCTGGTCATGGTGATCCAGATCAGTGCGCCCCATTCGGGGTCGTGCGCCCAAGAGTCGTTGACGATTCTCGCGGCTTCGGTGGGCGACGGCGGCTGCGGATCGGGGTGAGGCAAAGATGGCGGCTCAGCATGGTCGGCCGGGTTGACGCCGATCCAGCCCCAGCGAACCGCTCGACTGAGTGCTCCACTGAGGATCCAATGGATCTGCCGAACAGTCGAATCCGCCAGGCCCTTGCATCGGTGCTCGCGACAGGCTCTCTTGCAGGCACGGCATCTGCCCGGTTGCGGCGGTTCACAACGTGAGTCCACATGTTCGTCGCACACGTGGTTGTGCGCCGTGCGATGTTGAACATAGCGTCGCCCGTGGCAATGGTCGCGGCATTTCTTGAGCTGCGCGTAGAACAAGTCCAGCAGTTCGACATCGACCTTGCCGACGGCAATGTTGCCGAGGTTTGGCCGGATGTGCTTGTTGATCTTGTTGACGTAGCCGCGTTTGGTCGACGTGTCTACGTCAAGCACATCCAACCAGTGATCCATCAGCTGGTTGATGGTGGCATTGGTGCGGGGGTTCTTGCGTTCGTCGATCTGGGCAAGTAATCGTGTCCGAGACCTTTCCGCTTCTCGGCGGGCTCGGGGGCCGGCCGGCACTGTCTCGCGGAGATAGTGAGGCCGCTTGGTCAAGGGGTCTAATCCGGCGTAGACCCGCACGCGGTAGCCGCCGCTCGGCAGCTCTTCGATGTTGCCGCGAGTGCGGCCGTCCGCTCGTGCCATGAACGAACAGTAGCGCGCAACTCATGCCATGGGCCATGCCACGAACGGTCGCCCGTGGATAACTCCTCGGCCATTCGAGCAGTTCAGCTATGGTGGGGCGGGTGGGACTCGAACCCACGGCCAAGGGATTATGAGTCCCCTGCTCTAACCGGCTGAGCTACCGCCCCGGCAGCGACACAACCTTACCTGCCCGGGCGCCCGGTGGTGCCCGGGGATGTCTGGCTTCCTGACCGTGTGATCGTCCTTATCCCGTGGTGATCGTCTTCACTATGCGGCGCCACATCATCACGGGGTTGGTGAGCGGCCGTATATTGAGTCACAACACGGTCGAGGATCCGGCCGCCGTCGTGCCCCGCGAGTTTCGGGGATTTCCACCGTGATGGGGACTCGCTCGTCGTCGATCTTCCCTCACTCGTTCTCGACCATCCAGCTCGAGCTCCTCGCGGGCGCCGCTGAGGGTGACCTCACGGCTGCTTTTCCGGCGCTCTGACCGGGAGGATCGCGAGCAAGCCAAGAAGGAGAACCAGGACGATGCCGGCCATGCCGGCGCGCTGGCTGCCGAAGATCGCGATGAAGCCGCTGAATGCCAGGGGTCCCAGGAAGCTGACCGCACGGCCCGTCGTCGCGTAGAGGCCAAAAGCCTCGGCTTCTCGCTCCGGTGTGACGATGCGCGCGAGGAATGTTCGGCTGGCTGACTGAGCAGGCCCGACGAAGCACGCCAGAACGAGCCCACACACCCAGAACGTCGCGGCGCCGCTGAACATCGTGATGGCCGTCCCGACGACGACGAGCGCGGCCAGTGAAACGATGATCACGGTCTTGGGGCCGAGACGATCATCCAGCCGTCCGCCGAGGACGGCGCCGATGCCGGCAGTGAGGTTCGCGGCGATGGCGAAGATCACGACTTGGGTGTTGCTGAAGCCGAACGTGCCTGCGGCGATCACTCCGCCGAAGGTGAACACGGCGGTCAGTCCGTCTCGGTAGACGGCGCTCGCGGCGAGGAACCACAGCGTGCGTCGCTCGGCACGCCACATGCGCGCGATTCGCCTGCCGAGGACGGCGTAGCTGGTCCGGAGGCTCTGCCGGGCAACAGCCTCTCCGGACGGAGGTGGTTCCGGGACGATGAAGAACAGCGGCAAGGCGAACACCGCGAACCACACGGCGGAGAAGATTGCCACGACACGGATGTTCAGTCCGTCGTCGCTGGTTACGCCGAACAGGCCGATCTCAGGCTGGATGAACGCGAACAGCACGAACGTCAGGGCGACCAGCCCGCCGAAATAGCCCATGCCCCAGCCGAACCCGGAGACTCGGCCGATGGTCTCCCTGGTGGAGATGCGCACCAGCAACGCGTTGTAGTTGACACCCGCGAACTCGGAGAAGACTGTGCCGACGGCGATCAGCACGAGACCCAGCGCGAGGTACGACGGGTCTTCTCGCACGAAGAACAGGCCAGCGGTGCATGCCACCACCAGCGCGGTGTGCACTCCGAGCCACAGCTTGCGCCGCCCGCCGGCGTCGCTGCGCAGCCCAGTCACCGGCGCCGTGAGCGCGACGATCACTCCCGCGATGGTGAGCGCGACGCCGAGCGCTTGAGAACCGCTGTCCGCGTCGACGGCGACGGCGTCGGTCAAGTACACGGTGAACACGAAGGTGACGATGATCGCGTTGAACGCCGCGGAGCCCCAGTCCCATAGCGCCCATGCGACCACCTGGCGCCGGTCCGGGCGCGTGGCTGACGATGTGATCATGGGAGAGGCGAGCGGCGGCGAGACACCAGCCGCGCGGACACCGCACGGATAGCGCTGCGCGGCAGATGGCGCGCCCACCACATGAGGAAACGGAATCGCCTCGTCGGTATCGAGATCACCTTGCCGCGGCGGACGTCGCGCAGGCAGATGTCGACGACGTGATCGGCGTTGGTCCAGAGCAGCGAGGGGATCGACGACGTGCTCAGCCCGGCCCGCTGATGGAATTCGGTGTGAACCCAGCCTGGGCAGAGTGCGGTGACCTGGACGCCGGTGTCACGCAGTTCCACGGCCAGCCCTTCGGAGTACACGGTGACCCACGCCTTGATGGCGGAGTAGCCGCCCAAGGTGACGTAACCGGCTGTGCTGGAGAGGTTGATAATGGTCCCGTGTCGCCGGGACGCCATGGCTTGCGCCGCCGCCCCACCCAGTACCAGGACGGCCCGGCACATGACGTCGATAGCTACTTCGTGGACGGAGGTGTTGGTGGACGCCAGGGGAGCGTGTAGGCCGAATCCGGCATTGTTGACCAGCATGTCCACCGGGTCGTCGTCGGACGAGACGCGTTCGGCGACGCGTGCCACGTCGGATCGGTCGGCGAGGTCCGCCTGCAGGGTCTCGACGCTGACCCCCGAGTCGGCACGGAGCTGCTGCGCGGTCCGCTCCAGGCGTTCGGCGTCGCGCGCCACGAGGACCAGGTCGTATCCCTCGCGGGCGAGCCGGTGCGCGAAAGCAAGTCCGATGCCCGAGGTTCCGCCGGTGATGAGAGCTGTCGTCACTGGCAGCACCATACCGGTGCCGCCGAGGGGAAGCGCCGGGCCGTATATGTCGTTGCGGAGGAAACCGCTACTATGGCAAGTTAAGAGAACGAAGATTCGTTTTAACTCTGGACGGGCGTGGAGAGTGATGGTGACCGATCTCGGCGGACCGGTTCCCAAGGTGGAACGTCACGAGCACGAGGCGCCAGAGTTCGACCTTCACGAATTCGCCCGCACCGCGGTCGGAAGCCACCGCGACGAGCTTAGGCTCGACGAGTACCAGCGGCGGCCGTTGGAGCCCGGCACCCTGCGGTGCCTGAGCTTCGTGCGAGACGTGGAGCGCTCGACCATGCGCTACCTCCGGCACGTGCTGGTGACACCCACCCACAAGGACGCACGGATCACCGCGTTCCTCACCACGTGGGCGTTTGAGAAGTACTGGATCGCCGATGCCCTCGACGTCACGCTCGCGCACCATGCGCGTGAGGCGCCTGGCCCCGGGTCCGGCCGAGGCGGCGATGCGGCTATCTGGCGAGGTGTACACGACCGGTTCGCACCGATCAGGCGCGCGCTGGTCGACAACACGCTCGGCGACGACGTCATCGCCACCCACATGGCGGCCGGTACTGTGGACGAGTGGATCACTCGCGCCGCCTACCTGCGCATCGCCCGGCTCGAGGATCACCCGGAGCTGACCCGCATGATCACGACTCTCGTCGGGGTGAAGGCCCGCCACCTGCGCTTCTTCGAGGCGCAGGCACGTGCGCGGTTGCGACGCTCCAGCTTGGCGTGCTTCCTCGCCCGGAGGCGGCTGCGGCGCTCGCTGTGGCCGATGAATCCGCCCGGAGACGCGTCGCACGAGAGCGCGTTCTTCTTCGGCCGTGTCTTCTCCCCGGTGCCGGCGCTCGTCGAGCAGCTCGACAGGCGGATCCAGGCGCTTCCCGGCATGGCCGGCATCACGCTGGCCGCAGCCGCGGTCGCGGCGGGCGTGCCTCAGCGGAGAGGAACCTGATGGAACTCAGCGTGGCGTCGACGTATTGGCGAGACGTCCCGGGGCCGTCGTCGGTGGGGGCCAGGGTGATGCGGCCCGTGGGTGCGATTCTGATGCGCGCTGTCTGGAACGTCCGGGTTCATCACGCCCACCTGGTTCCGCGGGAGGACCCGGTGATTCTCGCGTCGAACCACACCGGCATCCTCGACGGTCCGCTGCTGTACTCGGTGACCAGCCGGCCGGTCCACGCCTTGGTGAAGCGGGAGATGTTCGCCGGACTGGTCGGGTCGGCGCTGCGCTGGATCGGCCAGATCCCGGTCGACCGGTCCACCTGCGACGTGCGTGCGGTAAAGAACTGTCTGGCGGTGCTGCACCGCGGAGGCGTGATCGCGGTCTATCCCGAGGGAACCCGCGGGCTCGGAGACTTCGCTCTGGTGAAGCCGGGCGCGGCGTACATGGCGTTGTGCACGGGCGCGCCGATCGTGCCGGTGGCCGCACTCGGAGTCCGCGCCCCGGCTGCCTCCCACGGGAGCCTGCCGAGGGTGCGCAGCTCCATCGACATCGTCTTCGGCGAGCCCATCGCCACCGACCCGGTTCCGTGGCCCCGCCGACAGCATGTGGTCCGCGAGCGGACGGGAGCGCTGGGCGAACAGCTTCGCGAGCACGTCCGGCAAGCGTGCGCCCTGACCGGCCGGGCGCTCACCCCGAACGACCAGATACTGCCGGTCGAATCCACCACCGATCCACTTCCGGAGTGACACCATGACGACCCCTTGGGGCAGCCTGTCCGGTACGCACATCCTGCTCACCGGGGCAACGGGCTTCGTGGGGCAAGCCGTTCTCGAACGGCTGCTCTCCACCCACCCGGACTGCAGGATCTCGCTGATCATCCGGCCCCGCGGCAGCCTGAGCGCCGAAGACCGGCTGACCCGGCTGCTGCGCAAGCCCGCCTTCCGGCCGTGGCGGCATGCCGTCGGAGCGTCCGAGGCGGACCGGATCGTCAGCGAGCGGGTCACGGTGATCTCCGGTGACCTGGAGTCTCCACCCGCCCTTCCGGCAGACCTCGACACGGTCATCCACGGCGCCTCGGCGGTCACGTTCGACTCGCCCATCGACGTGGCGTTCGGGACGAACGTCGGTGGTGCCCGCGGCCTGTACCGGGCGCTGCAAGAGGCCGGTGCCACGCCCCACGTGATCCACGTGTCGACGGCGTATGTCGGCGGGTTGCGCAAGGGCATCACGCCCGAGGCCTCGCTGACCCACGACGTCGACTGGCGTGCGGAGGACGAGGCGGCGCGGCAGGCAAGGCAGAGCATCGAGTCGGCGTCCCGGCAGCCTGACGTCCTGCGGAGGGTCCTGGAGAAGGCGCGAGCCGAACACGGCAAGGCCGGGCCGCTCGCGGTGGCCCGGGCCGCTGAGCTGGCTCGACAGGAGTGGATCACCGAGCGCCTAGTCGACCAGGGCCGGCTTCGTGCGCAGAGCGTGGGCTGGACGGACGTCTACACGTTCACCAAGGCGCTCGCCGAGCGGGCCGCGGAAGACCTCTGGCCCGCTGCGGGGCAGCGCCTCTCGGTGCTGCGGCCCACCATCATCGAGAGTGCCCTGCGGCACCCGTACCCGGGCTGGATCGACGGGTTCAAGGTGGCCGACCCGCTGATCCTGGCCTACGGGCGCGGGCAGCTCCCAGACTTCCCCGCCCTTCCGGACAGCATTCTCGACATCATTCCGGTGGACTTCGTCGTCAACGCCATCCTTGCCGCCGCTGCCACGCCGCCGGAAGCCCGGAGCACGCGCTACCTCCAGGTCGGCTCTGGTGCGAGCAACCCGCTCGCCTTCCACGAGATGTACCGCAACGTGCACGAGTACTTCGTCCGCACGCCACTGGTCAGCGACGGCCGCCGGGTCGACGTGCCGGAGTGGACGCTGGCCGGCGACCGGCGGGTGGAACGTACCGTCCGGCAACGGGTGGCGATGGTGAGCAGCGCCGACTGGGTGCTGACCCGGTTGCCAATGACGGCCCGCTCGCGCGGATGGGCGGATCGCGTACACCGGCTCCAGCGGGGCCTCACGTCGTTGCGCAAGCTCACGGATCTGTACCGCCCCTATGTGCAAACGGAGATCGTCTTCGACGACTCCTGCACGCGAGAGCTCCTCGAGTCCATCCCGCCGGAACTTCGCGACGAGCGCGGATTCGACGTCCGCTCGATCGACTGGAGTGAGTACCTGCAAGAGGTGCACTTCCCGGCGATCGTCGCCCTGAACCGGACCTCCACGTCGCGTCCCGCGGCCTCCCGGCCGGACCGGATGCTCCCGGTGCGCGGCGATGCTCTCGCCGTGTTCGACCTCGAGGGAACCGTCCTGGACTGGAACCTCATCGAGCAGTATCTCTGGCTGTGCCGTGCCGTGATGCCGGCGGCTCGGTGGCCGAAGGAGATCGGCAGCCTTGCCGTGTCGATGCCGGGGTACGTCCGCAGCGAACTCCGGGACCGTGGTGAGTTCATCCGTGCGTTCGCCCGCCGCTATCAGGGCTTCCCGCCGGACGAGATCCGCCGGCACGCTCTCAACGGCTTCGGGCGCGCGGTCCGCCAGCGGCTCCTCCCGGACGCCATCGCCCGTGTCCAGGCACACCGCAACGCCGGGCATCGCACCGTTCTGGTCACCGGCTCCATCGACATGCTGGTGGAGCCGCTCGCGCCCATGTTCGACGACGTGGTGGCCGGCCGCATGCACGAGGCCGGCGGCGCGCTGACCGGATATCTCGACGCGCCGCCCCTGGTCGACGAGGCGCGCGCGGCCTGGCTGGCCAAGTACGCGGAGGAGCACGGAGCGGACCTGCGGCATTCCTACGGCTACGGGGACAGCCACGCCGACGTCGCCTGGCTGCAGACGCTCGGGCATCCGGCCGCGGTCAACCCGGACAACCGGCTCTACCGGCATGCGCGCAAGCACCGGTGGACCATCGTGGACTGGGGGCGTACCCCCACCGCCGATCCCGGCCCCGGCCGGCCGAGCCTACCGGGACTGTCCCGGCTGGCGCGGCCGTGGACCGGCAACCGGCCGGAGCCGGGTGAAGGCAGCTCCCGTGGCCTTTGACATCGACCGCTACACCGAGACCTCCGCGGGCGTGCAGTGGAAGGACCTCGCCTTCGAGGACTTCCGCACGGACCCGCTGCCGCCAGAGACGCTGCGCAGCCTCCGGTACATGTGCGACATCGAGTACCACACCGTGTGCTATCTGCGCGACATGCTGGTCACGCCGTCGCACAAGGACGACGACGTCGCCGCGTTCATGACGATGTGGAACCGCGAGGAGTTCTGGCACGGTGAGGCGCTGGCCGACGTCCTCGGCTGGCACGGCATCACGGTGGACTTCGACGGGCTCAAGGCGCGACGCCTCAAAGTCGGCTGGAAGGACCGCATCGACCCGGTCAAGCAGTCGGTGCTCGGCAATCTCGTGGGGAAGGACTTCATCGCCGTCCACATGATCTGGGGCGCGGTGAATGAGTGGTCGGCCATCGCGGCCTACACACGACTCGCTGAACTGCAGGGGCACCCGGTCCTCGCGGAGCTTCTGCGCCGGATCGCCAAGCAGGAGGCCAAGCATGTCGCCTTCTATGCCAGCCAGGCGCGCCACCGGCTGCAGCGCAGTACGAAGGCACAGAAGTTCGCCCGGTTCGCCCTGCGCAAATTCTGGGCGCCGGTCGGCTCCGGCGTCCTGCCCGACGAGGAGGTCGTCCACGTGATGAACCACCTCTTCGCCGGCCCGGACGGCATCCGGGAGATCCGCAAGATCGACGGCCACGTTGCGCGGATGCCCGGGCTCGAGGGTCTGACCATCGTCGAAGACGCGATGCGCAACCGCGGCGTGCCGGTCACCTAGGCTCCCTGTGTGAGCGCGCGTCGCGTCAGCGAACCTTCATCGTCCCGGTGATCACCTGGGCGACAGATCCGGCGACAGACGTCCCGTGCACGGCGCTAGGCAGGTGGGATGATCTTGTCCGGGTTGAAGTTCCGGTTCGGGTCGGCGCCGTCGAACAGGGCGCGGACCAGCTCGACGCCTTCGGGCGAGACATCCTGGGCCAGCCACGCGGAGTGCTCGACGCCGACGGCGTGGTGGTGGGACAAGGTGCCCCCGGAATCGACGAAGGCCTGTTGGATCGCCGACTTCACCTGGTCGTACTGCTTCACCGGCTGATCGTCGTGGACGAAGGCGAAGGTGAAGTACAGGCACGCGCCGGAATGGTAGGAATGCGACAGGTGGCACATGATCCAGCCCTGCACGCCGATGTCCTCGTACGCCTTGCCTGCCGCCGCCATCGTCGTGTCGTACAGCTGCCGCAGGCGTGACCACGGCGCGGCGGTCTCCGACACGTCCCCCGCGGCGCCCCGGTCCAGAAGGAAGTCGCGAATGTACGGGGTGTCGAACTTCTTGCGATCGTAGAGCGCACCCGGCCCCTTGCCGACGAGGATGCCTCCGTGCCGGCGGACGATGCGCCGGACGAGCTTCTTCTCGTAGCGGACGTGTGAGGCTTCGCCCTCGTAGCCGATGAAGGACAGGCAGATCTCGTCCAGATCCCAGCCGCGCCGCTGCAGCACCTTCATCAAGACGCTGGTTCCGACGGACTGGATGCCCTTGCTCCGGGTGCGGGTGGCGAAGGAGAACGCCGTCTCCCGGGCGTCGGAGACCCGGGTGACCGACGGGCTCGCGTCGCTCTCGGCGATCTCCCGCATCGCGGCGAGGCCGGCGTCCCACGTGGGAAACAGGTAGCCGAGCACGACGCGCACCGGCGGCACCCGGTGCACATGCACCGTGGCCTCGGTGATGACGCCGAGCCGGCCCTCGCTGCCGAGGATCATCTCCCTGATGCTGGGTCCGGTGGACGCGCTGGGCACCGGACGGACCACGACGACGCCGTTCGGGCGCACCATGCGCAGGCCGCGCACGATGTCGGCGATGTCCCCGTACTTGTCGGATTGCATTCCCGACGAGCGGGTGGCGATCCAGCCGCCGAGGGTCGAGTGGGTGAAGCTGTCCGGGAAATGCCCGAGGGTCCAGCCGCGCCGGCTGAGCTCCCGCTCCAGGTCGGGGCCCTGGATGCCGGCCTGAACCCGGGCGAGCCCGGAGACCTCGTCGATCTCCAGGACGCGGTTCAGGCGGCCGAGGTCGAGCGAAATGACGACGCGCTCCTCGTCGACGGCGGGCTCGAGGCTGCCGGAGATGTTGGTCCCGCCGCCGAACGGGATCACGACGGCGTCGGCGGAGACGGCCAGCTCGACGATGCGCTGGACCTGCTGCTCGTCAGCCGGGTAGACGACGACGTCGGGCGTGCGGCTCAGTGTGCCGGAGCGGACCCGAAGCAGGTCGCGGATGCTCTTGCCGAACGTGTGCACCACTCTGGCCATCGCGTCGGTGTGCACGTGCTCACCGCCGACGATATCGGTGAGCTGGGCGTGGAACGCCTCGTCGGCCCGGGAGGCCGGCAGGTCGAGTTCGTCGAAGGCCGGGACTGGGACGGTGGCCGTCGAGACGTCCAGACCGATGGCGCGCTCGACGAACGGAGCGAACTCGGGCTTGTCGCGGTGGTCGAAGGCGATGCCCTCGTCTCCCCATCCCCACCACTTCATGTGCTTCACGCCGGTCATGCGGCCCTCCTCTGGGCTGAGGTCTGGACGTGCTGGCCGGCGCCGATCTCGTCGTGCAGCCGGCGGACCGCCTGGGACAGCCGCTCGGTGAACTCGGCAGAGGTTTCCGCGGGCTTGGGATAGATGGGCGCGCCGATGGACACGGCCACCCGGGGCCGCCCGCGCGAGGGCCACCACTGGCCCCGGGGCATCGCTTCGTGAGCTCCGGCGATGGCGACCGGGAGACAGGGGACGTCGCAGGCGATCGACAGGGCGGCGGCTCCGGGCTTGAACCGGCCGACCCGGCCGTTCGAGGAGCGGCCGCCCTCGGGGAAGATCAGCAGCGGCACGCCGCGCTGGAGGAGCTTCTTCGACACCCCGGAATGCGAGCCGGACCTGGTGCGGTCGACGGGGAACGCGTTGAAGACCAGCGCGGTGATCCACTTGCGCCATCTGACTTCGAAGAAGTAGTCGGCCGCCGCGCCGGCGGCCAGGTAGCGGGAGAGGCGGCGGGGGAGCGCGCCGAGGATGAGGGGAGCGTCAAGGTGGCTCGCGTGATTGGACACCACGATGAACGTCTTCGGCATCCGGCTGACGTCCTCGTGGGTTCGCACGTGGACGCGGGCGAGGGACCACACCAGCGGCTTGAGCATCATTCTCTGGACGACGAAGCGCAGAACGGCGATGATCTTCGAAGTGAAACGCCGGTGGCCGGCCTTCGAGTCCGCGACTACCCGCACGTGATCACTCCCGTCAGCCCCCGGCTAGAGGCAAAACGAACCTTCGTTCTCGTAACCTGTCATATGTCCACTGCAAGCGCAACATTAACCGGGTCGGCCTATCGCGGCTAGACCGGCCGCGTAGGACTCCGGTTCCACATTGCCGACCAGCAGTCGCTGCAGGATATACCCCATGATCACGCTGAGGAGCACCTTGGCGATCTCGTCCGGCGCGACAGTGGGGGCTACTCGGCCGTTGTTCTGTTCGGCGGTCACGAGCTGGGCGATCAACTGCTGGATGCCGACGTACTTCCTGCGGAACACCTCGCCCAGCGCGTCGTTGCGCAGCGCCTCCGCCCAGACCTGTGGGGCCAGCGAGGCGAAGGCATCCTCGCCGAAGGCCATCTCGTTCGTCGCGGTCAGCACCTGGAGGACGGCCTCCTCGATGGAAGGCGTCGGCTCCTGGGTGACGATCGGCTCCAGGAGCTGCGAGATCTGCCCGATGACGTCCTCGGCGATGGCCGCGATGATGTCGTTCTTGCTGTTGAAATGGCCGTACACAGCGCCTGCTGAGAGGTGTGCTTCGGCGAGGATGTCGGCCATGGAGGTCTGGTGGAAACCCTCGCGGACGAAGCACCGGCGTGCGGCCGTGAGGATCTGCTGGCGACGCTGGTCGCGATGCTCCTGTGACACACGAGGCATGCCCACACGTTAAAACGAGCATTCGCTCTTGACAAACCGCGGGCTTAGGCAACTCGGCGCTCACCGGGGATGGCGGCGAGCAGTTCGCGGGTGTAATCCTCCTGCGGCCGGTCGAAGATCTCGTCCGGTGTCCCGCTCTCCACGATCCGGCCGCGCTGCATCACGTGGACCTGGTGCGAGAGCATGCGAACCACGGCGAGGTCGTGGCTGATGAGCAGGTAGCTCAGGCCGAGTCGCTCCTGCAGACCCGCCAGCAGTTCGAGGATCTGGTTCTGGACGATGACGTCCAGCGCGGAAACCGCCTCGTCCAGGATGACCAGCTCCGGGGAGAGCGCGAGGGCACGAGCGATCGCCACCCGCTGCCGCTGGCCCCCGCTGAGCTCATGGGGAAGCCGCTCGGCCATCGCCGGGGGCAGGGCCACCTGCTCCAGGAGCTCGTTCACCCTGGCCCGGCGGCTCCGCGCGTCGCCGATGCCGTGGACCTGCAAGGGCTCCGCGATGGAACGACGTACGGTGTAGCGGGGATCGAGCGAAGAATACGGGTTCTGGAAGACCGGCTGCACGCGTCGCCTGAAGGCGAGCAGCTGCCGCCGGCGCATCCCGATGAGCTGGTCCCCATCGAAGCGGATCGAACCTGAGGTCGCCTGTTCGAGGCCGAGCAGCATGTTGGCGGTCGTGGACTTCCCAGACCCGGATTCCCCGACGATCGACACGGTCTGCTGCCGTGGAATGCCGAAACTGACAGCGTCGACGGCGGTGAAACGGCTGCGCTTTCCGCTCCGGCCCGCACGCACGTCGAACTCCTTGGTCAGGTTCTCGACCTCGACGAGGGGCGCGGGGCCGGATCCCGATGGGCCTGCGCCGGCGTGCGCCTCGGCGACGCCCGTGACCGACGCCAGGGGCGCGGCCAGGCGGCGTGACGTGAGGCTCGGGGCGGCGGCGATCAGCGCCCGTGTGTATTCGTGCTGGGGATTCTCCAGGATCTCGCGCGCCTCGCCCGATTCGACGATCTCGCCCCGGTACATCACCACCACGGTGTCCGCCCGCTCCGCGGCGAGCCCGAGGTCGTGGGTGATGAGGAAGACGGCGGTACCCATGCGGGCGGTCAGGCGCTCCAGCTGATCGAGGATCTTGCGCTGCACGGTCACGTCCAGCGCGGAGGTCGGCTCGTCGGCGATGAGCAACGCGGGCTCGCAGGCCAGTCCCATCGCGATCAGCGCCCGTTGGCGCATGCCGCCGGAGAACTCGTGCGGGTGCTGGGTGGCTCGTCGCTCCGGCTCCGGGATGCCCACCATCTCGAGCAGTTCGACGACGCGGCGGTCCGTCTCCTTGCCGGACGTGCGGCCGTGCACCTCCAGAGCCTCGGCGATCTGGGTTCCTATCCGCTGCATCGGATTGAGGTTCGACATCGGATCCTGCGGAATCAGGCCCACCTGGGAACCGCGAATGCGGATGAGCTCGCGCTCGTCCGCAGTCGCCAGGTCACGTCCGGCGAAGACGATCGAACCGGAGGTGATGGAGCCGTTGGCTGGCAGCAACCGGTTGATGGCGGCCGCAGTGGTGGACTTGCCGGACCCGGATTCACCGACGACGGCCAGCGTCTGCCCGGCCGCGAGCTCGATGCTGACCCGGTTCACGGCCGTGACCTGGCCGGCCGGGGTGGAGAAGGAGACCGAAAGGTCGCGGATGGACAACAGCGGCGTGGGTGTCATGGGTGCCTCGTCGTGGTCGGGGAGACCGTCGTCGGGTCGGGGCGTGGGGACAGGACTGGTTCGGAGGGTTCCGGAGGGCCGGCGTGTTCGCGCGTGCGAGCCAACGCCACGAGCAGCAGGGCGGCCGCGCCCAGGGCGATCCAGGCGGCGGCCGATCCCTCCGCGCCGGCATCGCGGGTGCCGGATGCCCTGGCGGCGAGCGTCGCGGCCAGTGGGATGAGCGCCCCGCCAGCTGCTCCGACGCCGATCAGGACGGCGGTGGCGGAAGGCGCGGCGCGGTCGCTGACCACTGTGAGCGCGTGGCCCAGCAGGATCGCGTAGCACGGTCCGCAGGCGACGACGGCGAGCGCCAGCACGACGGCGACGGTCACTCCGGAGGGGCCGGCGACGATCGCGGCACCGAGCGTGACGGTCTGCACCGCCGCGCACACCTGGACGGCCCGGGCGGGGCGGAGGTGTCTTTGAACCCACGGTGAGGCGAGCCGGCCTATGCTGATGAGCACCCAGAACGCCGAGGTGCCGATCGCGGCTGTCGACGGGTCGAGTCCCAGCGTGGTCTCCACGGTCACCGCCGACCAGCCCGCGAGTATCGATTCGACGCCGACGTAGAGGAAAAGCGCGACGACGACACCGGCGGGCAGACGGCGCAGCGCGCTCCGGTGCGGCGTGGGCACGGGGGTGGCCGAGCCGCGGAACGAGGCGTCGTGGATGAGACGCCATGCGCACGCCAGGTGGTATCCGGTGGCCGCGAGCAGCGCCAGCCGTCCGGCTCCCGCGTGTCCGGCGGCCAGGACCGCCAGGGGCGCGCTCGCTGCCGTGAGGGCGACCACCAGCATGAGCCGGCCGAGCAGGGCGGTGGTGGCGGTCCGCGCCAGCGCACGGGCGCTTGCGGAAGCGGTGACCTCGGTGGCGCCGAAACCGAGCCCTACCAGGCCGGCGGCGACGACGACCAGGGGTGCCGAGGGCGCCAGCGCGAAACACGCCAGCCCCGTACCCTGCGCCAGGACTCCGGCGCATAGGACCCACGTGACCGGACGCGACCGGACGAGCAGCGGCGCTCCCATCACTCCGGTGAGCAGACCGCCGAACAGGGCGGGAACGGCGCCGAGCACGTCGGGCACGGCGACGCCGAGCTCGTCCGCCACCAGGGGCAGTGACGCCGGCACGAGCGCCGCGCTCAGTCCCATTCCGGCGAACACCAGGAAAATGATCCGCCTGCCGGGCGTCTTAGCCTCGGTCACGGTACGGCCTTCGTTAAGGTCCGGCAGTGTGCCGGCGCTGCCGGACGGACAGACGGCCGCGCGATCATCCCTGCCCACCGTCCCGGGTGCGCAGACGCAGCGCCGCAGGCATGTGCGGGCGTGGCTCGGGAAGTCGCAACGGCCCACTGCCCGGGGTGAAGGTGCCGAGTATCCGCGCCTGCGCCGCACCGGTGCCGCCCGGCACCGTCCCGGGCAGGCCATGTGCGCTGCACCAGCCGATCAGGGCGAACGCGATGGCCTCCTTGTCCGCGGCCGGCGCGCCGAGCTCGTCGGACAGGACCACGCGCGCGCCCGGGAGGGCGTCCCGGATTCCGCCCAGCATCAGCGGGTTGCGGCTGCCCCCGCCGGAGACGACGATGGCGTCGACTCCCTCGGCGCGCAGCGCATCCGCGACCGTGCGCACGGTGAGCTCCGTCAGCGTCGCGACGAGGTCGGCGGGCTCCGGCTCGACGCCGGCGCGCGCGACGGCCTGGCGCACGTAACCCGGATGGAACAGCTCCTTGCCCGTGCTCTTCGGCGGTGGCAGGCGGTAGTAGTCCTCGTCGAGTAGGACGCCGAGGAGTCCCGGTTCGACCGTTCCGGACGCCGCGATGCGGCCGTCGTCGTCGTACCCGGACGGATGCAGCCGATGCTCACTCACCACGGCGTCGATCAGTGCGTTGGCGGGACCGATGTCGTAGGCGCGCAGTCCGTCCGGGGCGAGCACGGTGACGTTGGAGATCCCACCGAGATTCAGTGCCGCGGGTACGGAGCCCAAGCCGTCGAGCAGCAGTGCGTCCAGGAAGGACACCAGCGGCGCGCCGTGCCCGCCGGCGGTGATGTCGCGGATGCGGACGTCGGACAGCACCGGAGCGCCAGTGCGCTCGGCGATCCATGCCGGCTGTCCGATCTGAAGGGTGCCCCGGGCCGTCGTCCCCTCGACCCAGTGAAAGACCGTCTGGCCGTGCGAGGTGATCAGGTCCACCGGGCCGTCCTGCTCGATCGCCTGTGCCGCCACGCCGGCGAAGGCCTGGCCGATGAGCGTGTCGAGCACCGTCACCTCGGCGAGTGTGACCGGGGCCGGCGGCAGGGCGGCGACGAGGCGGGCGCGCAGCTCTTGTGGATACGGCGTCGCCGATGTGTGGGTCACGGTGCCGTGCAGGGTGTCGCCGTCCACGGTGAACTCCACGACGGCCGCGTCGATACCGTCGTGGGACGTGCCGGAGATCAGGCCGAGAACTCTCACTCGCCGGCCTCCAGCGCCACTCGCAGCCGGCCGTTGGCGGCCCGTAGCCGGGCGGTGGCCGCCGCGTGATCCAGGCCCAGCTGGATGCGTAGCACGGCCGTGCGCACGTCGAACGCGGAATCGGCCAGCACGGCGGTGGCTTCCGTCTCGGGCGCGCCGGTGAGCGTGCTCACGATCCGCGCCGCCCGGGCCCGCAGCTTCTCGTTCGTCGGCCGCACGTCGACCATCAGGCCGTTGTAGGTCTTGCCGAGCTTCACCATCGAGATGGTGGAGATCATGTTCAGCACCAGCTTCTGTGCCGTTCCGGCCTTGAGCCGGGTGGAGCCGCTGATCACCTCGGGGCCGACCACGACCTCGACGGGGCATTCCACCAGGGCGCTGAGTTCGGTGCCGGCGTTGCACGAGATGCCCACCGTGAGGGCACCGCGCTCGCGCGCCCGGCGCACGGCCCCAAGCACGAACGGAGTGCGGCCGCTGGATGCGAGCCCGACGACGGCGTCGTCAGCACCGATATTCGCCTCTACCACGGCATGATCGCCGGCCTGCGCGTCGTCCTCCGCCCCTTCGGAGGGGCTGACCAGTGCGCTCGGCCCGCCGGCGACGATCGCGAACACCTCGTCCGGTCCGACGTCGAACGTGGGGCCGCACTCGGAGGCGTCAAGGACACCGAGCCGGCCGGAGGTGCCGGCACCGATGTAGATCAGGCGTCCGCCGCGTGACATCCGGGCGGTGATCGCCTCGATCGCGGTGCTGATGCGGGGAAGCTCGCGCTGCACCGCTGCGGGCACGCTGGTGTCGGCCTCGTTCATCAGCCGGGTGAGCTCGGCGACCGGCGCGTCCTCGATGTGGGCGAACCTCGGATCGGCCAGCTCGGTGACCGGTTGGTGCGGCGAGGGCCGCTCGTTCACGCCCGTCATCTACTTCCCCTTTTTCGTGGGTCGTACGTATCGCGGAGCCCGTCGCCGAGCAGGTTGAGCCCCACCACGAGCAGCACGACGACGACGCCAGGGGCGATCATCGTCCACGGCGCCACCGTGACGAGGGTGCGTGCCTCGTAGATCATCGACCCCAGTGACGGGGCCGGTGGGGGAGTGCCCAGGCCGAGGAAGCTCAGCGACGCCTCCGTGAGCACCGCCCACGACAGTGAGAGCGTGACCTGGACGATGATGATCGAGGTGATGTTGGGCAGCACATGCTTGAGCATCACCATGAATCGGTGCTGGCCAGTGCTGACCGCAGCCTTGACGTACTCGATCTCGCGTAGTGAGAGCACGGGGCCGCGGGTGACCCGGACGAAGATGGGCGTGTAGACGACGGCGATGGCGATCGCGACGGTGAACCAGGTGCGCGTGAACACCGATGCGATGGCGAGCGCGAGGAGCAGCGGCGGGAAGGCGAAGAGGATGTTGGTGACCCCGCCGATGGCCGTGTCGGAGAAGCCGCGGTAGAACCCCGCCACCAAGCCGGCGGCGGTGCCGACGACGGTGGCGAAAGCGACCGCCACCACGGCGATCAGCACCGAGTTGGCTACACCGGCCGCCACCCGGGAGAACACGTCGCGGCCGAACTGGTCGGTCCCGAACCAATGGTCGGGTGACGGCGCCAGCAGCCGCGACGGCGGATCTTGCGCCAGCGGGTCCGACGGGAGCGCGCCGAGCAGCGCCAGGACCGCCACCGTCGCCAGCAGTGCGGTGATGCCGAGCCCGACGAGGGTGCTCCGGTTACGGGTGACCGCGCGGATCAGAGCCCGGCCGCTGACCCGGCGCGGGGCGACGTCGGGAATCTGGTCGGTTGTGGTCATGCCGCACGCACCCGGGGGTCGATGAGCCGATACAGAAGGTCGGTCAGAAGGTTCACCAGGACGAAGGCCAGCGCGATCACCAGCACCGTGCTCTGGACCAGGGCGTACTCGTTCTGCTGGATGCCCAGCAGGACCTGCCGCCCGATGCCCGGGATGGAGAAGATCTGCTCCACCACCACGGCACCGCCGAGCAGATACCCGAACTGCAGACCCGTCATCGTCGCGATCGGCACGAGCGCGTTGCGCAGGATGTGCCGGATCTGCAGCCGACGCGGCGGCACACCCTTGGCCCGCGCGGTGCGCACGAAGTCGTCGGAGGTGACCTCGAGGACGGCCGTGCGGGTGGTCCGCATGATCGGTGCCGCGACGCCGAAGCCGAGAACCAGCGCAGGCAAGAGCATCTGCTGCATGTTCAGCAACGGGTCGTCGAACAGCCGCGCGAACGGCTCGCCGTTGGGGTTGAAGCCGAACTGCGCGGCCAGCACGGACATGAGCGTCGTCGCCAGCAGGAAGGCCGGGATCGACAGGCCGGCCAGCCCCACGGCCTGACCCGCCGCGTCGCGCGGCGAGTTCGGCCGCGACGCGGACAGCATGCCCAGCGGGATGCCGATGGCCAGCGCCAGCACGATCGACAGCACCGCGAGCTCGAAGGTGATGGGCAGCGCCTGCAGCGTCAGATCGGCGACGCTGGTCTGCGCCCGCGAGGAGAACCCGAGGTTGCCGGTCATGACATTGCCCAGCCAGCTGAAGAACTGACCGATCAGAGGCTGGTCGATCCCGTAGTACGCCTCCAGCGACGCCCGCTGGTCCGGCGTGAGGGCGGCCGCCTCTGTGCCGAGGTTGGCCGTGATCTGGTCACCCGGGATGGCCCGGAGCATGACGAAGACGAACACGGCCACCCCGAACAGGGTGAAGACGGCCTGCCCAACGCGTTGGACGACGCCGTTGTGAAGGAAGGTGTCGAGCATCGTCAGCCGGCGAAGCCCGCGGTCCGCAGATACTGCAGTGAACCGTTGGCCATCGGCACGAAGCCCTGCAGCGAGCTGTCCGTGACCGTGTAGGTGTAGCTGGTGAACAGCCAGACCCAGACGGCGTTGTCCTCCAGGTGGCGGGAGACGTCGTCGTAGATCTGCTTGCGCTCGTCGTCGTCCGTGGCGAGCAGACCCTGCGCGAACAGCTCGTCCAGCTCCGGGGAGCTGTAGCCGGCGACCTCGTTGAGGTTGCCGTCGCTGGTGAAGTACCGGCCGTACATGCCGTCGGGCTCGGGGCGGCCGCCGTTGAGCGCCACCGCGGCGTCGAAGTCTGCCGCGACCCAGCGGTCCACGTAGGCGCCGGACTCCAGCGGCTCGATCTTCAGCTCGATGCCCACCTCGTCGAGCTGCGCCTTCAGGTTTTGCGCCTCGTTGACCGACGTGGCGTACTCACCCTGCGAGACGATGGTCTCCAGGACCACGGGACCGTCGACGTCGGCCTCGGCGAGATAGTCCTTCGCCCGCTCGACGTCGCGCTCTGGGCAGGGCCGGGCGTTCGGGTCGGAACGGTAGGCCGGCGAGGTGATGGGGCCGGTGACCTCGCCCTCGCCGAGAGCCGCCGTGTCGAGTACTTGCTGCCGGTCGATGCCGCACTGGATCGCCAGCCGGACGTTGAGGTCGGCGAGCGGCCCGCGGCGGGCGTTGAGCTGGAGGACGTGGTAGCTCAGCTGCGGGGTCTCCGTGACGTTCACGTTCGAGCCGGTGGCGGTGTCGGCGACGAGCGGGTCGTCGAAGACGGCCATCTGCACGTTGCCGGACTGCAGCGACGACACGATCGACGACTCGTCGGGGATCACGCGGAACTCGACGGTGTCCAGTAGTGCCGGCTCGCCCCAGTAGGCGTCGTTCCTGGCCAGAGTGACGGACTGGTTGGGCACCCGCGTCTCGAAGGTGAACGGGCCGGTGCCGTTGGGCGTGGTGTTGAGGGCGTCCTCGGTGTCGTCGGAGGACAGCATGGCCAGGTTGACGCTGGCCAGGTTGGCGAACAGGCCCGCGTCGGGGGAGGCGAGAGTCAGCACCACGGTGCTCTCGTCGGGTGCCGTGACCTCGTCCACCCGGGCCAGCGAGCTGCTGGCGACCGCTGCCGTCTCCTCGTCGCGGATACTCTCCAGCGAGTGCACCACGTCCTCGGAGCCGAATGAGCTGCCGTCGGCGAAGGTGACGCCGTCACGGAGAGTGAACGTGACCGTGAGCCCGTCCTCGGACACGTCCCAGGTTTCGGCGAGCCCGGGGACGACGTCGAGGTTCTGGTCCAGCTCGGTGAGGGTGCCGTAGACGTTGCCCAGCATGTGCACGGCCTGGAACTGCGTGGCGCGCCACGGGAACAGGGTGTCCGGGTCCGAGGTGACGCCGATGACGAGGTCGCCACCCGGCTGGAGATCGGCCGAGCCGGGCTCGGTGTTGCTGGTGTCACCGTCGCCGGTGTTCGCGTCGGAGCACGCGGCGAGGACGAGGGCAGCGGCCGCGACGGCGCCGACGAGCGCCGGCCCGGAACGCGTGCGGCGGAGACGATCCGACATGTCGGGTTCCTCCTGGATGGTGGGTGGGCGAAGACGTGTGGTCCTCGGGGCAAGGGCGTTGCCCGGCGCTAGGTATGAAAGGTACGCGTTGGGCGATCTTGGCGTAATTTATGTACGCAAAGGAAGCTACCATGTCCGGGTGACGACAGACGACGGCGCCCGCCCCACCGCGCGCATGGTGCTGGTCCACATCAGGTCTGTGCTGCCGTCACTTCCGCCCGCGGAGCGACGCATCGCGCAGGCGATTCTCGCCGACCCGGTGGCCGTGGCCGGATGGCCGGTCACTCGGCTCGCCGCATTCTGCGATACGTCCACGACCTCCGTCGTCCGGCTCTGCCGCCGGCTCGGCTACACCCGCCACCAGGACCTTCGCCTCGACCTCACCAGGGAGAGCGCGCGCGAGACACTAGTGAGCGCTGCCCCGTCCGCGGTGTCCGGCGACATCGACCAGGAGGACACGCTCACCGACATCGTCGCCAAGGTGGCTCGCAACGAGGCCCTGGCCATCTCCGACACAGCTTCAGCCCTCGACGTGGACGCTCTGGGGCGGGCGGTCGCCGCGGTATCGGCCGCTCGCCGGATCGACGTGTTCGGCGTCGGGGCCAGCGCATTCGTCGGCCTGGACCTGCAGCAGAAGCTGATCCGGATCGGTCGCACGGCGCTGACCTGGCCGGATTCGCACTCGGCGTGGACGTCGGCCACGCTGCTGGACTCGGGCTGTGTGGCGATCGGAATCTCGCACACCGGGCAGACCGCCGACACCCTCCGGTTCCTTTCACTCGCCGCGGCGGCGGGCGCGACCACCGTCGCGATCTCCAACCACGCCGGCGCGCCGGTGGCGGAGGCCGCCGACATCGCCCTCACCACGGCCGCCCGGGAGACCCGCCTGCGACCCGGCGCGCTCGGCAGCCGGATCGCCCAGCTGATGGTGATCGACTGCTTGTTCACCGGGGTGGCTCAGGCCTCGTACGGCCAGTCGATCGATGCGCTGCGCCAGACGTATGCCGCCGTGCACGGCGACGACCCCACCCCGTGACCCTGTCCGCCCTCACCCTCCGTTACCACCCTCCGCCCTGTTCCAACCCCTGGCATGGGTTAGGGTCGCTAGAATCAGACATTTCGGGCACGATTACGACCTCAACCCATGCCAGGGGTTGAGAATGGTCAGGGGGACGTGACTGTGGGTAACCAGACGCGCATGGTGGTGGGACCGCGCTCGGCCCACTGGTGATAGGGGCTGAGGACCAGCTGGACTGTCCGCGCCGGGGCTGGGGTCTCGCTGTTGGGTCGGGCTGGGGTGTCGCGGTCCGCGGCGGGGGAGCCGGTGGTCGCGGCTGACAGGTACGGCCAGCTCTGCTGCGAATGAGGCGTGACGACGATCGCCGCGCACCGAAGGTGCGGAAGCTCGCCGAACTCCGTGGGCACCACGCCGGGATCGATCGCGATGCCGTCCAGTGCGACGCCTGCCGGAAGATCCACCGATTCCGCGCAGTACACCAGCGGACCCCGTTCCACGGCGACGCAGCCGCGTACGGCGTCGATCCGGGCGTCGGGGCGCGTAAAGCGCGCCGCCATCGGCAGGTGAAGGGTGATCGCCTCGCCCGCGTGGAACTCGCGTTCGACGACGGCCAGTCCTGGCTCGACGCTCCGCTGCCGGCCCCCTTCCTCGAGCACCGCTCCGTCGGCCCAGTCCGGCACGCGCAGGCGCAGTGTCGCCACCCCGCCGGGTGCCTCGGTCACTCGCACGGTCACGCGGCCGTCGCGTGGATAACCGGTCTCGACATCGAGGCCGAGAGTGCGCCCGCCTCCCACGTCGGCGGCGATCCGCATACCCGCGTACTGGAGAACGGTGAGTTCGCCCTCCGCGGCGCTGGCCGCGTAGGTCTGCCAGCTGGCGAGCGTGCGTGCGACGTTCGTCGGGCAGCACGAAACGTCGAACCACGGTGCCCGCGCCGTGCTCTCGGCGCGCAGGCTGACGGCGTCGTCGGACGGCACCGAGTCGGCGACCCGCTGGTGCAGCGGATTGGCGTAGAAGAATGCCTGCCCGTCGCTGCTCGGCGAGGTCGCCACCACATTGAAGAACGTGCGCTCGATCAGGTCCGCATAGCGGGGATCCCCGGTGGCCAGATAGAGCCGCCAGGACACCATGATCGATGCGACCCCGGCGCAGGTCTCACAGTAGGCGCGATCCGCGGGCAGCTCCCAGTCCTCGCCGAAACCCTCGTCCTGGTGACGCGAGCCCATGCCGCCGGTGATGTAGGTGCGCCGGGCCACCGAATGCGCCCACTGCCGCTGGATCGCAGCGAGCAGGTCGTCGTCGTCGCGCTCGACCGCCACGTCCACGGCTGCGGCGGACAGGTACAGGGCCCGCACCGCGTGTCCGCGCCACACGAGGGCCTCTCGAATCGGGATGTCATCTTGGAAATAGGCACGGCCCAGCGGGATGTCCTTCAACGACCCGTGGCCGCGGCGGTCGAGGAACAGCTTCGCCTGCTCGATGTACCGGTCCTCACCGAGCGCGCGTCCCAGCTCGACCAAACCGAGCTCGATCTCCGGATGGCCGCAGATGCCGTGCGACCCGTCCGGCCCGAAGGTGTCGCAGACGTGGTCGGCGGCCCGCCGGGCAATCTCGGTCAGCTCGTCCTGGCCGCTCGTGCGCAGACGGGCGACGGCCGCCTGGAGCAGATGCCCCGTGCAGTAGAGCTCGTGGCCGGCTTCGAGGTCGCTGTAGCGCGGGGGCTGGTTCGGGTGCCCGTAACAGGTGTTGAGGTACCCGTCGTCGTCCTGCGCGCGCGCAATGCGTGCCGTCAGGCGACGCACGGCGGCGTCCACCTCCGGCTCCCCGGTGCGGCCGTACTCCCAGGCGAGCGCCTCCAGGAGTTTGTACGCCTCGGAGTCGGAGAAGCACCATCCGGGCCGGTCAGGGCCGGTGCGCCCCTCGGCCACCCGGTCGAAGTTGGCCAGCCAGCCCAGCCGTTCCATCCAGTGCTCGCAGTGCTCCAGCGTGCCCGAGGCGTTCGTGGCCTGCAGCCGCGCCCAGAAGCCGCGTGCCAGGGTGATCTCGTGGAGTCCGAGAGGGCGCACCTGGCTCCGGGAGGGAATGACCGGCCGTCCGCCTTTCGGGTCGGTCGTGGTCGGTACCTCGTGGACGGTCACACGTGCTCCTCGTGATCAGGTTCGGTGGTTCGGTTCTTTCGATCGAGGCCGTGGCCACGGCGGCGGTGCCGGGCTCAGTCCTTGACCGCGCCGGCGGTGACTCCGCCGGCGACGTAGCGTTGCGCGACGATCAACAGGATCGCCGCGGGTATCGAGGCGACGACGGCGGTCGCCATGATGGAGTTCCACTGCGTGGTGTTGTTGCCGATGTACGCGTAGATGCCCAGCGTGATCGGGATCATGTCGCCGTTGCGGCTCAGCGTCGAGGCGAAAATGAAGTCCGACCACGCCCAGAGGAAGGCGAACAGCGAAACCGTGAGTATCGAGTTGCGGCTCACCGGCAACACCACGGAACGGAACGTGCGCCACACGTTCGCGCCGTCCACCGTGGCCGCCTGCATGAGCTCACGCGGAATGCCGGACATGAACGCGGTGAACAGCAGGACGCCGAACGGGACTGCGATGGTCGAATCGGCGATGATCAGACCCCACACCGTGTTGAGCCAGCCGAGGCGGACGTAGATGGCGTAGAACCCCATCGCCATCAC
Organism: Phytoactinopolyspora alkaliphila; assembly: GCF_010550695.1. Classification (GTDB taxonomy): domain Bacteria; phylum Actinomycetota; class Actinomycetes; order Jiangellales; family Jiangellaceae; genus Phytoactinopolyspora; species Phytoactinopolyspora alkaliphila. Next base: position 139,951 of record NZ_JAAGOB010000008.1, on the reverse strand, counting down.
CACGCTCGGGATCATCTGTGCCACCAGCAGGAGGAATCCGATCGTCCCGCGTCCCGGCGTGCGCAGCTTGGCCAGGGCGTACCCCGCGGGGGCTGAGATCACCAGGGTGAGCGCCACGCAGCCGAGGCCGACGAGCAAGCTGGTGATCAGGTTCGGCAGCTGCTGCCGGAACACGTCGAGGTAGCCATCGAACGTCGGGTCCCACGGGAACCAATGTGGCGGGTCGGCCCGCATGTCGCTGGTCTTGGTCAGCGAGACGTTGAACATCCAGTAGACGGGGAAGAGCATCACCGCGGTCAGGAACACTCCCAGCGCGGTCTTCCACCAGGTGCGACGACGTCGGGTCATGACCGCTCCTGGCGTCGTTGGAGATGGAGGTACACGAAGCCGAAGACCAGCGCAATCACGATGAGCAGGTTGCCCACCGCTGCCGCTTGCGAGAAGTCCGGCTGGCCGGTGCCGAAGGCGCGGCGATAGGACCAGATCGCCAGTGTGGTCGAGGCGTTGCCGGGTCCGCCGGACGTCATGATCCAGACGACGTCCACGACCTTCAGCGTGTAGATCAGCCCCAGCAGAATCGTGATGGCCGAGACCGGCCGGAGCAGCGGGAGGGTAATACGCCGGAACTGCTGCCAGGCATCCGCGCCGTCCAGGGAGGCCGCCTCGTAAAGCTCGGCGGGGATGTTCTGCAGCCCGGCGTAGAGGATCACCAGGTTGAACGGGATGCCCAGCCAGATGTTGGCGATGATCACGGAGGTCAGCGCCCACTGCGGCGACGTCAGCCAGTTGATCTGGCCGATCCCGAAAGCACCCAGCACCGAGTTGACGATGCCGCTGTCGCTGTTGAGCATCCACGACCAGGTGGACGCCGAGACGATCAGCGGCAGCAACCAGGGAATGAGGAACATCGCCCGAAGTACCCCGGACAACCGGAAGTTCCGGTAGAAGAACACCGCGAGCGCCAGCCCGATGGTGTACTGCGCGAGGATCGAGACAAGGGTGAAGACGAGGGTGTTCCGGATCGCCAGACCGAACGCCTGCGACGAGACGACGTCGAGGAAGTTGGTGAACCCGACGAAGTCCGCGTTGCCTTGCACGAACGCGCGCGGCGTGTAGTCGTGCAAACTCAGCTCGACGTTCCGGTAGAGGGGATACGCGTAGAAGATGACCAGGTAGGCGAGCAGGGGAGCGATGAACGCCAGCGCGGCCCAGCGATGTGCGGTCGAAGGTCTCCGGGACACCGCGTCCCCCCGCGGGCCGCGGGGAGACGCGGTCGTGGCCGGCACTGATGTGCCGGCCGGCGACCCGGCGTTCTGAAGCGTCGGTCTCATGACGTGCTGTCCTTGTGACGTCGTGCCCGGGTGTTCGGAGGGCTCAGCTCGTCGCCGCGTCGGCGTCGGCCTGAGCCTGCTGTAGCGCCTCGTCGGCGCTCATGGCGCCGCTGAGCGCGTTCTGCACCGCGGTCCAGAGAGCTTCGGAGATCAGGGGATAGTCGGTGCCGAGGTCGTCGCTGGTGCGGCCCTTGGCATTGCGGACAGCGTCGACCCAGGGCTCGAGCTCGGCCTGATCCGCGACGAGCGCCTCCTGTCCTTCCTGGGTGGGCGGAATGTAGTACGCGAACGTGGTGGCGGTTTCGACGAGGCCTTCGGGCGTCGTCATGCACTCGACGATCTGCGTGGTGACCTCGTAGCGGCCCGTGTCGTTCTGGACGGGCGCCGTGATGAACTCACCACCCGTGGGTGTCGGAGCGACGCCGCCGTCCCGGGCAGGCAAGGCGATGACGCCGGTGGGGAAGTCGGCCTCCGCGGCGCTGTTCACCTGCCAGGTGCCGTTCTCCGCGAAGGCGAAGGTTCCGGTGAGGAACTCCTCCCAGACGGTGTTCTGCGAGTTGGTGATCACCGAGTTGGGCGCGTACTCCTCATCCAGCCAGCCGGTCCACAGCTCCAATGCCTCGACCGCCTCGGGCGAGTCGAGCTGACGCAGGTCCGCGCCGGCGCCCCAGAACCAGGGCAGGAACTGGAAGGACCCCTCCTCGGTGCCGATCCCGGCGAAGGTGATGCCCTTGTGGCCGGCGGCAGTGACGGATTCCAACGCTGCCGTCAAAGACGCCCAGTCGGTGATCGCGGCTGGGTCCACCCCGGCGTCGGCGAGGATGTCCTGGTTGTAGTAGATCGCCAGGGTGTTCGCGCCGATCGGAACCCCGTACGCCTCGCCGTCGACGACGCCGGCCGCGAGCAGGTTCTCGTCCATTGCCGTCGTGTCGAGGCCGAACTCGTCCATCGTGGTGAGCATCCCGGTGTCGGCCAGCGTGGAGACAGCGGGATTGTCCAGCAGGATGATGTCAGGTGCGGTGCCTTCCTGGGCGGACAGCAGCGCCTGGTTCGTCAGCGCCGTGGTGTCGTACGCGGTGCGCTCGATCGTGACCCCCGCCTCGTCGCCGCATGCCGCGACCCGTTGGGCCCATTCGGAGGTGTCGTCGTGCTGGGGGTAGGGGTCCCACCAGGTGTAGGTGTCGCTCGATTCGGTAGTGCCGGCGTCGTCGGACGACGACGAACATGCGGCGGTGGCGGCGCAGACGGCAACCGCGGCGAACGTGGCTGCCGTACGCAGTGGACTCTCTGGACGCTTCATGGCATTCCTCTCTTGTTGGCAAGCGCGGGCCCACGGCTGTGGGCATCGGCGGTATGTTCCGTGACGTTCATTGCGGACGCCGGGAGTGCGAGCCGTCACGGCGGCTTCCTGGCGCCGCCGTGCTACCCCGGTCGACCAGTTCAGGTGAGATGAACCGCACGACGTACGGTTCGGCCGCCGTATCCGATGACTCGATGCGACGTACGAGCTGGCGCACTGCCATCCGGCCCAGGCGGTCGGGCGCGCTCTCGATGGACGAGAACGACAGCGAGAATGTCCGGGCGAACTCGTCGGAGTACCGGCCGATCACCGACAGATCCGCTGGAACGGTGAGCCCGCGCTCGTGGAGGACCGTGGGGAGGGCCGCCGCCGCGGCTTCGTTGTTGAGCAGGAGCCCGGTTGCCGACGGATGCGAATCCAGCAAGGCGTGCAGCGTCCGGCCGACCGCGGGCTGGCGGGACTCTCCGAACGCGGTGTGCAGGCGGATGCCGCGGACGCGGGCCTGCTGCAGCGCGGCGTCCTGAAGACGCCACACGTACGCGCCGCCCCGTTCCACCACGTGCTCCGGCTGCGAGACCAGGATGAGTTCCCGGTGCCCCAGACGGTGCATGTGATTGACCATGATTCGGCCAGCCTCTTCGAAGTCCAGATCGAAGACGTCCAGGCCGGAGCAGTCGCCGGGAAGGCCCACCAGCGCGCCGGGCTGGGGGGCGGCACGCAGGATCGGCAGCCTGACGTCATCCTGAGCCACGTTGAGGAGTACGACGCCGTCCACCATCTGCGAATCGGTGATCCGCCGTAGCGCACGGGCACCGTCTGCCTCGGTGACCAGCAGAATGTCATAGCCGAGCTCACGAGCGGTGTCCGAGACTCCGAGCATGTACTGCAGCATGGCCGGGGCGAACTCGTCTTCCAGGAACTGGGCGAGAAGGCCGATGACCATCGTCTGCGACGTGGCCAGGGCCCGGGCGCCCGCGTTGGGCGTATAGCCCAGCTCGCGCACGGCGTCGTTCACCCGTTCGCGGACCTCCATGGAGATCGTCCGCTTGCCCGAGAGCGCGTACGACGCGGTGCTGCGGGACACGCCCGCTGCCCGGGCGACGTCGCCGATGGTAACCACGTGTCCTCCATCTGTCTGGATCGAACCGATTCGACACGGAGCCTAGCCGGGAGGTGCTCGGTGTGCCGGAAACTCGTGCCCGGCACACCGAACTCCCTCGCCGTCAGGCAGCCACCGTCACCGGCCCAGTCGGGCGCTGCTGTACGGAGTGACGGTGAGTTCGTCGATCACCGGTGCGAACTGGGACCGGAGCAGGATGCCCGGCCAGGTGTCCGACGCATAGCTCTCGCCGTCGATGTTCGGCTTCTCCTCGGACGAGAACTCGATGGTGTTCGAGCCCTTCTTCAACTCCATGGGCACGGTGAGCACCCAGAAGTTGTTCTCGTGGAACGTGCTGGGGAACAGCACCTCCACGGGTGCCGCGCCGTTGATCGAGATGTCGGCGCGGCGGGCCATCGGGTTCGGGTTGTAGTGTGTCGCCGGCGACTGCTCCAGGTTGGAGTAGCGGATTCGGACGGCATGCAGGCCCTTCTTCTCCGCCTGCACCTCGAACGTGAGGGTGTTCGCGTTGCCGGGCTCCCCGCCGATGCCGCCGACGGCCGACCCGCCGCTGGCGCGAGGGAGAGCCTGAACGGCGGCTGTTCCACTGATACGTGCATCCTCGGCCGGGTACACCGCTTCGGGAAGATTCCCGGTCGACTCCGCCACCTCGATCCGGTCGAGCAGGGTGGACCGAGAGTGGCCGGTGACCGTGATCTTGTTGATGCCGCCGGACAGGGACACGGCCACCGCCGACGACGCGGGGCCGGCTCGCGCCACGTCGACGCCGTTCACGGTCAGCTGTGCCTGGCCTCCGCCCAGTGTCGACGCCCGGACGGTCGACTCCGCGTCCCGGGCTGAATACACCCAGAAGGTCGCGGAATCACCCTTGCCGAGCTCCACGACGCCCGAGCCGGACGCCCCCCGGCGGCGGATCTCCGCATGATCGTAGACCGGCTGGGCGCCGTCCAGCTGTGCCAGCTCCGCCTCGTAGACCGCGGTGGAGGCGTCCGGGTTCGGCAGCGACAGGGTGATGCGGTCGACGAGCGCGTCGCCCTTGGTGACCCCGGATCCGTCCAGGCTCTGCGCCGCGAGAGAGATGACGTTCTCGCCTTCGGTCAGCTCGACCGTCGTCTCCGTGTAGTCCCAGACCACCCACTTGTAGCCGAGGGGCAGGAAGATCTCCTGCTCGGCTTCGCCGTTGACCCGCAGGAACACGTTGGTCGGGCCCTGCTCCTGAACCAGACTGTACGTGTTGAGCGAGTTTGCGAAGACCCGCAGATCGTAGGTTCCGCTCTGGGGCACGTCGACGGTGAAATCGAGCACGCCGTCCGAGCCGGTGCGCAGACCGCCGACGTTGTAGCGGCCGGAGGTGTAGAACTTCGACACGTCCGACGGTGAGCCTTCCGGTCCGTTGCGGCTGTAGCCGCTGCCCGTGTACGCGGCGTCCTCGGCCTCGAATGACCCTTCCCAGAGCTTCGGCGGTGTGGCGGTCGGCTCGGCATCACCGGCAGGTGTGAACACGATCTCGTAGGCCGACGACTCTTTGAGCTCCGGCAGGCCGTCACCGCCAAGATTGAACACCACCGCGCCGTCCTTGACCTCGACGACCTGCTCGGCGATGAGCGCGGGCGGCGCGGAGTCACCGATCTGGCCGGTCCACGGGATCTCCCTGATCCACGCCCGCACGGCGTCACCGAACACGTCGTCCGGAACGTTCTGGAACTCGACCCACGCCGGCCCGTCCGAGCCGCCGAAGATGGTCGTCGCCCGCGCCTTCTCCTCGTCGAGGGTGGCGACGCCCTGAAGCGTGTAGTTCTGTCCGGGGAACGGCGAAACCACCTCGACCGTGTGCCCGGTCATGCGGCCGTAGGCGTTGAACAGCCACCACTGGCCGTTGCCGCGGTTGGCCTGCACAGCCGTGTCGGACAGGTTGCCGTTCATGTTCCAGAAGGCGATCATCGCGTCGACCTTCGACTCCTCGATCGCTGAGATCCACTGGATCATCTGGCCGGGTACCGACGTGTGGTAGTTGAACGCGTACTCGTTGATGTTGATCGGCAGCTCGGTGCCCTCGTGCACGGTTCCGGCGAAGACCTCCCGCTCCCACTGCCGGTACGTGCGCACGGAGCCGCGGATCTGCTCCGGATGGCTGAGCTCGTGCCAGGTGATGATGTCCGGCACCGTCCCGGATTCCACCGCGTGCTCCATGAATCCTTTGACCTGGCTGTAGAGGATGCTGGTGTTCGGGCCGGAGATCCTGACGTCAGGCAGCTTCTCCTTGATCAGCGCGTAGGCGTCGTCCCAGGCGCGGAAGTAGTCGGTGGGGTCGTTGAGCCAGCTGATCCGGTTGTAGCTCCACTGACCGGTGCCGAACATGTTGCCCTCGGGCTCGTTGAACGGCTCGATGACGATGTGATCCAGGTACTCGGGGTCGAGCTGTGCGATCTGGTCGAGCTGCCGTTCCATTAGCTCCATATAGCCGGAGAGCTTCGCTTCGGGTGTGTCACCCGGCCACTGATACGGGAAGCCGCGGTAGTAGTCGGTAGTGCGGACGTAGATGTCGCCCCCGGTGGTGTCGGCCAGGGATCTGACCACCTCGAGGGCGTCGGAGCCGGGATGCTGCGCGCCGTCCTGCGCCTTGGTCGCCACCGTGCGGACATTCATGCCTTCGATGACGTTGTCCGTAGGCAGCCCGGGTCCGTACAGGCCGTAGAGGCTGCCTGATGCACCGCCGTGGAAGTCTCCGGTGTTCGTGGCCAGGTCGATGCTGATCTGCCCGGGACGAACCACGGTGACCTCCGCGGTCACCGGCCATTCGCCCGCGCTGCCGGCCACGCTGAACGCCCCTGGCTGTGCGTAATCGCCGGGGTCGACGTCCGGCCACGAGATGGCGAGCGGGCGATCGTAGCCGTCGGAGTAGGTGGCCGGTGCGGCCTCGGGCAGGGGCGGCGCGACGCCGACCTCTGTCCGGACGTCGAAGCTGTCCTGCTCGAGGGCGACGGGCTCGGGCACCTCGCCGACGATACCGGCCACCTGCTCAGCCGACAGCGCGGAGTGATAGACCCGGAAGTCGTCGATGGCTCCGGCGAACAGGGGATCGGGGTAGAAAGAGCGGCCGATGTAGCCGGCCCGGCTCGCCGAACCCGTGAGGAGCTCGCCGGCGCTGATCGAGGTCGTGGCGGTGCCGACGGCCGCACCGTCGAGATAGGTGGTGACGAGGCCCGCGTTCGAATCGAGCGTTACGGTGAGCGTCTTCCACGCGTCGGCGGGGAGCGCCGCGGAACCGGTGACCTGTGCCTCGCCGCCACCGCCGGACACGGTGACGGCGGTGCGCAGCCGGCCGTCGTTGTTCGACGGCGTGCTGAACAGGTAACGGGTGGTGTTGGTGCCCAGCGCATAGATCCATTGCCAGGGCGCGTTGCCGCCGTCCCACCTGATCCGGGTAGAGACGGTCAGATCGGAGGCGCCGCTCAGGACGTCCCGAGGCAGGTCGACATAGGCGCCACCGGAGCTCTGGGCGCCGCCAGGCAGTTTCAGGGCGCGCCCTGCGTCGGCGCCGTCCACGAACGAGGCAGTGGAGCCGTTGACGAGCGCGCCGTGGCGCCCGTGTCCGGACGTATCGGTGATGGTGCTGCTGGTGGCGTCATCGTCGTCGAACTCGTAGTGCACGGCAGGCTGTGGGGGCTCGGCCGCCTCGGGTGCCGGCTGGGCAGATCCCGCGGACACCAAGCTGGCGCTGAGCGCGGCGGCCACCACTGCTGACACAGTCCCCACCCGTAGTCGTCCTGGCTTGTTTGGCAACATCGTTGCTGCTCCTGACTTGTCGCTGGCGTTGGTCTGACGCTTCGTTCCCACGGTGGTGGCGTGCTTCTCCTCTCCGGTTGCCGGTCGTGTGCGCGGGTTGTCGAACCGGTTCGACAACCGGCTACAGTGCCCGGCCGTTTTCACTGGGGATTTTCGTCAGAGCGAGCTCGCGTACGTGGCGACCATTGTGAGCGATAACATTCGAGCGGTCAAGACCCGTTTTCGCCCACCGTTTGTGTCACCTGATCGTCGATATGTCGTCTGATTCACCACTGTGGTGCTGATCAGGAGCCCAACACCGTGGTTGAGGCCCGTTTGTGTCACCTGATCACATCTCAGATTGTGGACGCGAATCGATCAGGTGACACAACGGCGCCTGCGAATGCCTCTTCGCCATCTGATCCACTCGTCAGACGACCGGCGTCATGATCTATCTACCGTTGTGCGCCGCCAGGAAGGCCGTGCTCAGCAGGTAGGAGCCTAAGACCGGCTCGGGCTGCTCCCGGTTGAAGATCTCCCGGGCGTGGGTGAAGATCCGCTCGTCCCAGGCGGCCAGGTTGACCCAGCGCGGGGCCTGCAGGTCCTGCAGGCCGAGGTTCGCGGTGCCGTCGACCCGGTACCACACGTGTGCCTCGCCGTCCTCGTCGTAGTGCATGAGTCCGTCCGTGTACGTGGCGGCCATGCGGCGGACGTCGGTCTCGTCGAACACCATTCCGGTCCGGAAACCGGCGAGCACTGCCTCGACGCTGATCGCGGCGTGCGAGCCATCCTCGACCTGGCGAGCGCCGTTGTACGCCGGTGTCCACTCCGAGACGTCGTCCGCCTGGGTATAGCCGTTGTAGACGTGCCCCTTGGTCCACCAGTACTTCCACACGTAACTGTTGCCGCGGACCTCGAGGTCGTTGCGGAACGCGGTGAGCATCCGGACCGCCCGGTCGTGGTAGGGACCGTCGTCGACCAAAGTGGCCAGGTGGGCCTGTGCCGTGGCCAGCGCCAGGAACTGGTTGTGCGGCATCTCGCAGCCGTCGAAAGCGAGGGGCGTGCCCTTCTCCCAGACGTACCAGCCTTCGCCCTCGCTGTTCTGTCGCCACTCGTGATCGTGGCATGCGACGGCGGCACGGATCGCGCGTAGGTACTTGGCGGCCTTGGAGCCGTAGCGAGGCATCAGCTTCGGGTTCTTCCGGACGAGCCGGCAGAACTCGGCGATGGGGGCGACGACCATGCCGGTGTGCACGGAGAACGTCACGTAGTGGGACGTCATGGTGTACGTCCCGCCCTGCGGCATGGCCGGCGAGTTGTCCGATCGCAGGTCTACCGCGGTGGCGCGGGTCACTGAGGGGCTGGCGGCCCGGATCCGGGACACGGCGAAGTCCGGGCTGGTGGCGTCCATGGTCAGGTTGGTGAACGTGTCAGACCGATCGATCCTGGTGTCGGTGATGACCACGGTGAACCGGTCGGCGGACTCGTGGCTCACCTCCGCGGTGACGCCGTCGGCGTAGGCCTGTGCGGTGCGCAGGCGCAGCACCGGAGTGCCGTTCGCACCTGGGACGTCGACCTCGCCGCCGGTATAGGGTGCCCCTCCTCGCCACACCGGGAGTGACTCGCCGCGCCAGTCGGTCACGCCGCGTTCGCTGTCTCGGATCTCCATGATGGCGTCCACGTTCCGGCACATCAGGTCCAGATACCGGGTGTCACCGAAGGCGTCGTACATCGCGAGATAAGAGCGCAGAATGTACGACTGGCCCCAGGCGAGCGAGCCGCGGTTCTCGTTGGGAACGTCGGGCTGAGCCTCGCCGTGCTCGGTGAAATACGCCTCCGCCCAGTCGTAGGTGGCCCTGAGTGCGTAGTCGCGGGTTGCGGCACGGGCGGGTACGGCGCCCGCCAGGCCGCCTGCGACGCCGAGTCCGAGCGCAGCACCGGCCTGGAGCAGCCGTCGGCGTCCGATGGTGGGATAGCTGGTCATCGTCGTTCCTCCGGGGGTGAGGGGAAGGGGGACGGTAGGAAATGCTCAGGGGAGTGGAGTGCGGGAAGGGAGAGCGCGGGGTGCCGCTCAGCCCTTCACCGCGCCCTTCATGCCTTCGAGGATGTGGCGCTGCATGATGATGAAGAAGACCAGGACCGGGATCAGCGAGATCACCGTGCCGGCCGCGAGCGAACGGACGTCGGTACCGGTCACACCGGTGAGGTAGGAGATTCCGAGCGCGATCGGGTACTTGCTGGTGTCCTTGAGGACCACCAGCGGCCAGATGAAGCTGTTCCATACCGAGATGAAGCCGAAGATGGCCAGGACAGCGAGCGCCGGCTTGGCCGCGGGCAGCATGACGTGCCAGAAGACCCCCCACTCCTTGCACCCGTCGATGCGTGCGGCGTCGTCGAGCTCCTGCGGGACGCCGGCGAAGGTCTGGCGCAGCAGGAAGATGCCGATCGCGGAGAGCAGGCCGGGCAACATGACACCGGCGTAGGTATCGGCCAGCCCGAGCTCGGAGATCACCAGGAAGCGCGGGATCAGCATCAGCTCGCCCGGTAGGAACATCGTGGACAGGAAGAGGAAGAAGATCACCGTGCGGAACGGGAACCTCATCCTCGCCAGCGGGTAGGCCGTCAAGGCTGAGATCGCCAGATATGCCGGAACCATCACCCCGACGTAGATCGCCGAATTGAGGAGGTAGCGGGGGAAGTCGATCACCGTCCACGCCCGGACGAACCAATCCGCGACCGGCGGACGCGGGATGAGGTCCGGCGGGAAGGAGAAGACGTCCTGCGTGGCGGGCTTCAGCGACGACGCCAGCAGCACGATGAACGGACCGACGAAGATAGCCGCCAGGATGAGCAGCAAGACATAGTTGCCCGCGAGGGTCGACGCGCGGCGTCGGCGGGTTCCGACCGTCATCGGCGCTCCTTCGTGATCTGGTAGTTGACCACGGCCAGGATGATCATGATGGCCCAGAGAACCAGCGCGATCGCGTTGGCGTAGCCGAACTCGTAGTCCTCGAACGCCTTGGACCAGACGTAATAGCCAAGGGTCATCGTGCTGTCCTGCGGCCCACCCCTGGTCATCACGTAGACCGAAGTGAATACCTGCATGGCGTCGAGCATGGCCATGGTGGAGGTGACGGCCACGTACGGGATCATCAGCGGCACGGTGATCTTCATCAGCCGGTGCCGGATGCCGGCGCCGTCGATCTGCGCTGCCTCATAGAGGTCGGCGGGGATCGCCTGCAGGCCGGCCAGGTAGATCATCATGTAGATCCCCATGCTCTTCCAGCCCTCGATGATGATCAGGCAGGGAAGCGCCCAGTCACTGCTCAGCAGCCACGCGGTCGGCTCGTCCGCGATGCCGACGCTGGTGACGATCCAGCTCAGAATGCCCTGGGCATCGAGAACGTATTTCCAGGTGACCGCGACAGCGACCATGGAGACGACCACGGGCATCACGATGGCGAGGCGGAAGGCCTGGATGCCGGGGATCTTCTGGTTGACCAGGACGGCGAGCAGCAGGGGCACGGCGACCGCGAGCGGGATCATCCCGGCCAGGAACAGGAACGAGTTGACGAGGGCTTCGGAGAAGCGCGGATCGTTGAACATCCGCTCGAAGTTCTCCGTGCCGATCATGACCGGGGCGGAGATGCCGTTGTACTTGTAGAAGGCGAGCTGCATGGCCTGCGCGGCCGGCCAGACGAAGAAGATGGCGAACAGTGCCAGCCCGGGCAGCATGTACAGCCACGGGGTCCATATGGCGGGGTGGTTCGACTGTGCGCGCCAGCGCGATGCTCCCGGCGGCCGGGCGCTGGCTCGGCGGCGTCGTGACAGCCGCGCGTCCACCCGTTGAGAAGGTGGATGCGGACTGGTCGGATCGACCACCGGCGTCAGCTCTGGTACGTCGCTTCCGGGCTGCTGTGGCATCTCACCTCCGGCTGTGACCTGAGTTCAGATTAGGTCGTAGAGAAATGGTTCATCATGCGTCCTAAACATCGCAGCGACTATAAGCAGAGCCTCCCCATGCCGTCTACCCCTGAACCCTCGAGAATTGTGTCAACCATGTGACAAGGCACTTCGTGATCCGAGGGCAAGCGAATGGCCAGCAGTGCCGACGTGTTCAGTCTTTGCCTATTGACTTGTGTGTCGTCGTGTCCGAAACTGGTCCGCATCATCGAACGGCGCCGCGCCATGGCTTCCATTCCACCCTTTGCGTTCAGGAGAGACCATGCGAACCGATCCCACATCCGTCCGGCCGATACGACGACGGGCCGCGCTGGCCGCGCTGGCCGCGCCCGCGATCGCGCTGGCGTTGCTTACGTCGGGCTGCATCAGCGGCGGCGCCGACACGGAAGAAGAGCCTGAGCAAGCCGAAGAGACCGAACTCGGCGGGGAGGTCGAATGGTGGACCATCAACCTTCAGGCCAACTATGCCGACTACATCCAGGGCATGATCGACGCCTATGAGGAGCAGAACCCCGGCACCACCATCGACTGGGTGGATGTCCCAGGCGCGGACCTCGCCACGAAACTGCTGGCCGCTATGGCCGCAGGGGATCCACCGGATCTAGTCAATATCGGCTCCCCGGATCTCGGGCAGTTCCAGGAGTCGCTGACCGACCTGAACGCCTACTTCTCCGCCGAGGAACTCGGTGCGTACCAGGAGTCGCTGTACGAACCGTTGCAGAGGGACGGCGCACAGACCGCGTTGCCCTGGTACAACGGCGGGTCGCCGGTGGCCATCTACCGGCAGGAGGCCATAGAAGGCACGAGCTTCGACCCCGACGCTCCGCCGGCCACGTTCGACGAGGTCCTCGACCTCGCCGCCGAGGTGGAGGAGGACGCCGGAGTCTTCGGCATGAACTCGATCCCGAACCACCTGGTGCTGCCGCATTATGGCGTGGAGATGCTGAACGAGGACCGGACGCAGGCCGCCTTCAACACGCCGGAGACTCTCGAGATCCTTGAGGAATGGAAGGCGGCCTACGACTCCGGGGCCATCGCCCCGGGCGCCATCTCCAAGGACACCCGGAACCTGCCGGAGAACCTGGAGAACCGCCGCGTCGGCATGGTCGTCAATGTACCGGCCGCCCAGCTTGTCAATACGGAGAACAACGCGCCGGAGGTGTACGAGGACCTCGTGGTGACCCCGGGCGTGCGCACCCCGGACGGGAAGCTGCGCCTGCAAGGTCAGCAGACGTTCGCGATCCCGTCGGGCTCGGACAACAAGGGGACGGCCGCGGATTGGCTCAAGTTCGTCACGAACGCGGAGAACCAGCTGGAGTTCTGCAAGATCGTGGCGATCTTCCCGTCCACCAAGGCGACCCTCGAGGACCCGTTCTTCGAGAGCGAGGGCGACGAGCCCACCGACGTGGCTCGCAACATCATCGTCGAGACGCTGCCGGACCTGGAAGACGGAGCGTTGGGAACGTCCAAGGACACCCAGCTCGGTGAACTCTTCAGCGAGCAGATCCGGGCCTTCCTGCAAGGCGACATCGACGCTCAGACCGCCCTTGACAATGCCGAGCAGCAATGGAATGCGGAGCTTCAGTAATGCCAGAGCAACTCAGAGTCGGCATCGTCGGCGCTGGAATCATGGGGACGGGCAACGCCAGGGTGATCGACTCCCTGGCGGAGTCCGAGGTGACGGCTATCGCCAGTGGGACCCGTGAAGGAGCGGAGAAACTCGCCGGCGAGTTCGGCGGCCGGCCCGCCGTGTTCGACGACTACGACCAGTTGATCGAATCCGGCACCGTGAACGCGGTGGTGGTGGCCACACCCGACCATCTGCATGCCGACGTGGTCGTGAAGGCCGCCGCGGCAGGGTTGCACGTCCTCGTGGAGAAGCCGTTCACCACGTCGGTGGAGGATGCCGACCGGTGTGTCCGCGCGGTCCGTGCGGCCGGCGTGACCGCGATGTGCATCTTCAATCACCGCTGGGTGCCGGCGTATGCGCAAGCCAAGGACCTGATCGCCGGGCTGGGAAGTCCGGCCGTCGGGTACGCCCGCAAGGACGACACCATCTATGTGCCGACCGAAATGCTCAGCTGGGCGCAGGACACCACCTGCGCCTGGTTCCTCTCCAGCCACGACATCGACCTGATCACCTGGCTCTTCGACGACGAAGTCGAGCAGGTGTACGCGACCGCCCGCTACGGCAAGCTTCGCTCGATGGGCATCGACACCCCGGACGGCGTCCAGATCCAGGCTCGGTTCACCCGCGGCGCGGTAGCGACATTCGAGTCGGCCTGGATCTACCCCAATACCTTCCCGACCATGGTCGACAGTTACGTCTCGCTGATCTGTGACGACGGCGTGATCCAGCTGGACCGCCAGAAGGAGAACATCGTGATGGCGACGGCTGAGGGCGTCGCCTTTCCACGGAACATGTTGCAGCGCACTGTCCACGGCGTGCACGCGGGCGCGTACCGGGACGCGATCGCGCACTTCGTCGATTGCACGATACGCGGAGTGGAGCCGCTGATCACGGTGGAGAGCTCACGTCACGTGACTGCCGTCCTGGCGGCCGCCCACACGTCGATCGCGACGGGAGCGCCGGTAGCGGTGGCGGAACAGGTGGCGGGATGACCCGATGGGTAGAGAGCCCTCCGCACATCGACGAGACCCGGATGCGGCACATCACCGACCGGCACCTGGTGGACTCGCTCGATCTGACGCTTCCGGGCCTGGAGACGGTAGCCAGGGCCGCGGACGACACGGACCGCGCGCTGCGCGAGTGGCGTGCCTATCGCGCGAGTGGCGCGGCGCCGTCCCCGGTGGCCGACATCCGGCGCTGGGTACAGAGGCGCCGGTCGCGGCCGTCGGCGCCGCCGGCCGACGACGCGCTGCGCAGCGCTCGAGTGGTCCGGCACGTCTTCGGCATCCGCGGCGGACGAGTCGGGTTTCTCGAGGCCGCCGAGGTGTTGCTCAACGAGGACGTCGATTTCGTCGATTCCAGCCGCGGCCGGTCCAGTTTCTACGGATTCCACTACCTGTACTGGATGCGGCCGTTGCTCGAGGCTTATGCGCTGACCGGGGACGCGCGGTACGCCGCCCGTTACGGTGAGCTGTTCTCGCAGTGGTACGACGCCCGGGATCAGGTGATAGGCGACTGGCCGGGGCTGGACGTCGTCTGGTACTCGCTCGGGCTCAGAGCCCGCAGCGGCATGTACAACCAGGCGATCTCGCTGCTCTCCGCGGAGCCGGCGTTCACCGACGAGCAGTGGCGGCGGACCATGAAGTCCCTGCTCGGTGGCGCTCGCTGGGCCGCTGAGGAGCACGTGACGTTCCGCAACGGCAACTGGCAGCTGGTGTCGGTCTGCGAGTTGGCACACGTCGCCTCGCTGTATCCGGAGTTCGCGGAGCACGGAACCTGGAACGAGGTCGCCCGGCGCCGGATCGAGGACCACCTGGAGCTGGATTTCTACGCCGACGGCTGCCACTACGAGCGCTCGCCGTCCTACCACACGATGTGCATGGAGGCGCTGCACGTCGCGGCGCTCTCGGCGGACCCGGAACAGTGGCCGCTGGCCGACCACCCACGGCTGCGCGCCGCCCACGCGTGGCTGGCCGACATGGCGCATCCGGCCGGCTGGCTGCCTCACCTGCAAGATTCGCACCTCGTCCGACCGGCGGAGATGCTGCTGATCGGTCACCATCTCTACGGCGTGCCGGAGTGGAAGTGGCTGGTCGAGCGCTGGATGGACCCCGATCACATCGTCGACCGGCTGGATTGGCTGGGGCCGCGCCCCGACGGCACCGACCCGGTCGAGTTCTTCCTCAACGCACCGAGCATCGAGCCGAGCGGCCGAAGCGAGCTCCTCCGGCCGAGCGGATACGCGATGCTCCGGCAAGGCTGGGCGGTGGACGATCTCACGGCGGTCGTGAACGCGGGCCCGTACATCGGGCATGAGCTGGAGCCGCATTCGCACCACGCCGCCCTGGACTTCGTCATCTCCGGCTGGGGGGAGGCGCTTGCCTGGGAGGCCGGCGGACCACCCAGCTACGACGACCCCGGCTACTACACGTGGTACCAGGCCGGTCGCGGGCACAACAGCGTCGTGCTCGACGGCGAACCGAACTCGTCCGAGCGGAACACCGTGGTGGACTCGTTCTGGACGCTGGGAGGCAATTCACCTCGGCATCAGCGGCACGGTGTCGACGTGGTGGCCGGACGGCATGACGCGTTCGTCCGAAGGCACCGGCGACGGATGGTCTTCGTGCGCTCCGATCCGGCGTACTGGCTGGTGGTCGACGACTTCGGGGACGAGCCGGTCGAATCCACCTGGACGATTCACGGGCGCTCGCCGTGGAACGACGACGGCCGGCGCCGTTTCGTCTCCGAGGCCGCGCCGGGGCTCGTCGTGGTGCCGGTGGACCGCCCGAGCGGCGTCGAGCACGGTACCGGACCCGCCCGTCTGCCGGCGAGTCAGGTGGCGCTCGCCTCCGACGGCGAGGGTGACGGTGAGCGTGACCTGGCGCTGCGCACGCGGCGGTCCCGGCCGGACGAGTACGGCACCATCCACGGTCTGCACCTCTCCTACGAGTGCGCCCGGCTGCGAACGGTGCTGGTCCCGTTCGGCTACCAGGCCCCCGAGGTCGAGGCCGAGGCCACCGGCGGCGAGTTGCTCGTCGTCCGGATCGCGGGCGCCGTCGACGAGTTCGGGTCCGGACACTGGACACGTGCCTACGCCGACGGGCGGGTGGAGCTGGCGCGGTGGGATCTCGATCCGGAAGAACCCGAGCCGGAGACACGCCAGGGTGGCGAGACGATGCCCGCCATCGGCGGCCGCGGACTGTGCGCGTGGTGGTGCCGGACCGGCGACGGTGTTCTCACCGCCGAGCTGGTCACGGACCGCCATGCGACCGTCACGGTGGACCCACCTCTCGGCGACCCCGGAGGCGGACAGATCGTGGTCAACGGTGTGGTGGTGGGCGAGGCGGCGGCTGGTCCGAGCAGGATCACGCTACCGTCCGCGGGCACCTGGTCGGTTCAGATCGAATGGCAGGGAACGCATGGTTGACCGTTCGGCGACCGTGCCGGCCGAGCCGCTGAGGTTGCTCGACGCCTCGGCATCACTCGGCCGGCACCCCGCCCATGACGTCGGCACCGGTACGCCGGGCGCCACGGTCTCCGGGCTCGATCGCTACGGCATCTCCGAAGCCGTGGTCGCCCACACGCTGGCGACCCACCACGACCCCGTGACCGGCAATGCGCGGCTGCTCGCCGACGTCGCGGACCAGCCTCGGTTACGGCCGTGCTGGACCGCCCTGCCACCGACCTGCGGCGAGTTCCCGGCCGGGCCGGAGCTGGTCGCGCAAGCGCGGGCCAGTGGTGTCGGGCTGCTGACCACCCGGCCCGGATCGCACGGCTTCGAGCTGGCCGGACCTGACATGGCGCCGCTGCTGGAAGCGGCGGCCGGGCACGGGCTGCCGTTGCTGATCGACGCCGCCGAGACGGACTGGCGGTCGGTGGAACAGGTGGCCACCGCTCATCCGGAGCTCTGGCTGATCCTCACCGAGGTGGGCTACCGGGAGCTGAGGCGCCTGTGCGGCCTGCTGGAGAGGCGTCCGCGGGTGCTGCTCTGCACGGCCAATCTCTCCGGGCACTTGGCGCTGGAGTTTCTGGTGGACCGGTTCGGAGCGCACCGGCTGGTGTTCGGCACCGGGCAGCCGGTGCGCGACCCGGGCGAGGCAGTGCTCCGGCTGCTCTGGTCCGAGCTCGACGACGACGCCGTGCGAGCCATCGGCGGAGACACGATGCGGCAATTGCTCGCCGCGTCCCGACCTGTTCTGGAGGTGGGATGAACAGCCGTGCCCCTGCCGGATCGGTGCTGAGCCGCGAACCCTGGAGCGGGGCCCCGATCCTGGACGCCCATGCCCATCTCGGGCCGTACAACAGGTTCTTCGTCGCCGATCCGAGCGGCGAGGCCATGCTGCGGGTGATGGACCGGTGCGGTGTCTCCGGCGCGATCGTCTCGAGCATGCTGGCGGTCGAGCTGGACACCGAGGCCGGCAACGCCGAGACGGCGGCGCTGTGCGAGGCACACCCGTCCCGGTTCGCCGGCTACGTCGTGATCAATCCATGGCAGGATCCGGAAGCGGAGCTGGAGCGGTGGAGCGGGCACCAGTCCTTCGTGGGCGTCAAGCTCCACCCTGACCTGCACGAGTATCCGCTCGACGGGCTCCGCTACCGGCCGGTGTGGGAGTTCGCGGAACGGACCGGCCGACCGGTGCTCACCCACACGTGGGCCGGTTCGCAGTTCGACGACTTGTCGCACGTCGACCGGGTCGCCACCGATCACCCGCGGGCCAGGATCCTGGCCGGTCACTCAGGTGTGGCGCCGAGTTCCTTCGGTCGTGCGATCGAGCTGGCGCGACGGCATCCGGGGGTGTTGCTGGAGTTGTGCGGTTCGCACAACCACGGCCGGGCGATCGCCGAGATGGTGCGAGCGGTCGGCGCGGCCCAGGTGGTGTTCGGCTCCGACTTCCCGTTCATCGACCTGCGCATGTCCTTGGGCCGGGTGCTGTTCGCCGAGCTCGGCCCCGCGGACCGGGAGGCTGTGCTCGGCGGCACCATGGCGGGCGTCCTGGCCGGCGGGCACTCGGGCGCCGCCCTCCTCGACCGTCTCGAGAAAGATCCGGCACACTGGCAACCGTGAACGACGACGCCTCCCCGCCAGCTGAGCTCCCCGCACGCTCCGCCTCGGCCGGCGAGCACCTGGCCCAGGTCCGTGCCCCGGTGACAATCGGCGTCGTCGGACCACCGGACGTGGTGCAGAGCATTCTCAGCCTGGACACCGCCGCCGGGGGCAACGTCCGGCTGGTCGGAGCGGCCCATCACGCCGACTCCGAGTTGCTCGCGCGGGCACTCACTGTGAGCGAGCAGGCTGACATCATCCTGTTCACCGGCCCGCTGCAGTACGACCTGGCGGCCGACCAGCTGCCGATTCCGTCGACGTTCGTGCCGATCAGCGGTACGTCGCTGTTCTCGGCGCTGATCCGCGGAACGGCCCGGCCAGACATCGAGATGGAACGAATCAGCATCGACTCCATCTCGGTAGCGGAGGTACGTGAGGCGTACGCCGACATCGGCCGCGATTCCAGCGAGCTGCACATCGCTCCGTACGACGGTCCGGCGTCGGTGGACGGTTTCGGCCGGTTTCACGCCGAGCTGTACTGGTCGGGCGCGACGACGGCGGCGTTCACGACGGTCAAATCGGTGGCGAACAGGCTGGAGGCGGAGGGGATCCCGGCCGTGCGGATGGCGCCGACCACGGCCAACCTGCGAAACGCGGTGGTGACCAGCGCGCTGATGGGGACCGGGTCACTGCTGGAGGAAGCTCAACTGGTCCTGATGACCGTCCACGTGACCTCGCCGGAGGGCTCCGGGCACTGGGGCTGGAGCAACTACCGGTTGCAGGGCGCCCGGCTGGCCGTGCACCAGTTGCTGCTGGAGGAGGTGGAAGCCGCCGGCGCGGCGCTGCTCGCCTACGAGGGCATGACGTTCGGCATCACCGCCACGGCGGGGGCGCTTCGCCAGCTCACGGACAACCTTCACACGGCGCCGTTCGTGGACCGGCTCCAGGCCGCCCTGGGTCTCCGGGCCTTCGTCGGCATCGGCAGCGGGCGCACCGTGCAGGAGGCCGACGCGAACGCCCAGCGGGCGCTGGGGCTGGCGCAGAGTCACGCCGGACACCCGGCACAGGTGGTGGGTGCGGACGGAGCCGTGGTCGGACTGCCGCCCCGGTCGCGCCGACGGGAGCGCGTTATCGCCGACGACAAGTACTCGCACGAGCGTGAGCTGCTGCGGCGGATCATCATGGCGCTGCCGGACACGGAGCCCGAGCCGCTGATCGTGGACGCCGCGAGAGTCGCCGAGGCACTGTCGATCACGCTGCGCAGCGGGAGGCGCATTCTGAACAGCCTGGTGGCAGCCGGTCTGGCATGGACGATGCCGCCGGCCCCGTCGCCCGGAGGCGGGCGGCCACGGCAGCGTTTCCGGCTGCTCGTCCAGCGGCTGGAGCCCCGCTGATGTCATGTCTCAGGACATCAGTGACACGTCGGGGCTACTTCGTGGTGACACTTCCCCGGCCCTGGCGGACGAGAGTCCGGACGCGCATGAACGTCCTCTCATGGCGATGAGAGGGGCGCAAGCCTCCTGGTTGCAACCGCGCGATCCGGCCACGGACTGAGAGCCCGTTGTCTATACCTTGCTCGCCACCACCATGTAGTTCTCGGCCTCAAGGTTGAACGTGCTCATTTCCGTCTGGAGTCCGACCCGGTGCAACTCGACTTCGAGTTCGTCGTATCGGTAGGGCCAGCACGACAGCAGTTCCGAGTGGACAAGAACCGACCCAGCTGCATCAACTTGCGCGACCGCAATCTCGATGTGGTGCTCCTCCTCCCAATGCGGCGCAATCTCCCAGCGGTAGACCACGACGGCAGCGCGACCGTTCCGGCGGACGAGTCGATCACTGATGTCCAGCCGGGAACCTCTGGCCCTCACGAGTTCCCACGTGCGGGAGGTGAGTACCAAGCGCCCGCCACGGCGCAGAAGCCGTGACATCGACTCCAGAGCAACAACTCTGCCTCTCGCGCCCACGGCATGGTGCAGCGAGTTGCCCACGCAGAACACCATGTCGAAAGTGGCGTCGTCGAAGCGGTCGGGCAGCTCTTGCCAGTCCGCCCGCACTGTCCGGACAGATGCCCTGAACTCCTCAGACAACTCCGCAGTCCGACGAACCATCGCTTCGCTGGCGTCAGTTGCGACAACGTGCATGCCAAGACCGGCGAGGCCAACCGCCAACTGTCCGGTCCCGCACGAACAATCGAGGACGTGAGCGTTCGACGGCAGGAGACTGAGGACGTCATCGAACGACGCAGCGAACTCGGCCGGAGCCAGCTTTGCATCGGAGATGAGCCACTCGTACACCTCGGCAAGCGCGTCATAGCCACTCACAACTACTACCTCCGTCACGCGGCAGACTCACGGTGGCCATCAGTACATCAGCGGAGCAAGTCGGTCACCAATGGTTTTCGCAAGGGCAACGCGTCCGCGCATGCCGCGGAGCGGACGGTCCGTGACGCGTGCCAGACATCGACCAATCCCCGCAAGTGTCACCGATGTCTTGAGACATGAAGTGTCACCGATGTCCCGACACAGATTCGTCACCGATGTCCTGCGAGATAACACTGGAGCCCCGCTGACTCAACGGTGGAAGGTTCCGTCAGCGGTGGAAGCTTGTATGGCCCCTGGCCCACGGACTCTTCCACTGCTGACGGGAACCTTCCAGCGTTGCGCCGGACAACTCCTCGGGGGGCTTCTCAGTTTCGCGCCCGGACGGACTGCCGGACCGCGGACGGGGTGGCGCCGGTCTCGCGGACCAGGACCCGGCGCAACTGGACCGGGGTGCCGAAGCCGCTGCAGCGCGCGACCTGAGCCATGCCGAGCCGGGTCTGCCGGAGCAGCCGCTGCGCGTGCCGGATCCGGCGCTGGGTGACGTAGTCGCGGAACGTGGTGCCCAGTTCGGCGCGGAACAGGTGGGAGATGTGGAAAGGGCTCACTCCCACCGCGGTCGCCACGGTCTTCAGGCGCAGTGCCGGGTCGGTGAAGTGCTCGTCGACGTGGCGGCGCACCAGTTCAAGCGTGGACGGGCGGGTGGAGCTCCTCCGGTGGCGGGCGACGAGCGCGTCGACCACGCGTTCAACCCACGTGGCGACGGTGGCCGGCTCGTGCAGGTCGGCGAGGTCGGCGAGCGCGGGATACGGGACCGCCTCGCAGACGGCCATCCAGTCCGAAGCCGTGCCCACGCCGAGACGGCCGTCCAGGGTCGCCGTGGTGGCCAGGACCTGCCCGAGCAGCCAGCGGCGCACCAGCTCGTCGTCGCCGTCCACGGAGGCGGTCGCGCGGTCGAACCAGTCGCAGAGCAGGCGGGTGGCTCGGTCGGATTCGCCGCGGCCGATCGCGCGGGCCAGTTCACGGTGGACGTCGTGAGGTGCCTGGATATCGCGCGGTGCCTGGATATCGCGCGGCGCCCGACGGTCATGCTGGATCACCCGGTCCGGTCCGAGTGCCAGTTTCGACCGGTGCACCCGGCGCGCGGACGAGATCGCGTCGGGGACAGCGTCCGCGCCGGTGACCGCGCGGCCCACCGCCACCGTGACCGTGATGTCGCCGCTGGAGCGCGCCGTGCGGTGGATCGCCGTGGCGACCTGGTCCGCGTGCAGCTCCAACTGGTCGACGGTGGGGGAGGAAAGAGTCAGCAGCCATTCGTCCGGAGGGAGATGTTCGACCCGTGCTCCCCTTACCCGCTGTACCTCACCGGCGATGATGCGGCTGAGTGAGCGCCGGGTCCGTTCCGCCCAGCCATCCATGGCGCGGCTGGCACGCGGGAGGAACCCGTCCACGTCGACCAGAAGGCAACAGACGGCCGGAAACGCTGCGCGACTCCCGGGCCCGGCATCCTGGAGACTCTCGGCACGCATGCGGACAGCATATCGGATTCTGTCCAGTTTGGGACGTCCCAAACATCGCAATTTTACGTCCGAAGCGATGTCCAATGGTGTCTATACAGTTCGCCGGTATCGTCCTGGTGGAGCGCCGTATTGGCGTTTGAACGCGTTGGCGAAGGCGAACTCGGAGGTATATCCGACCCGGCCGGCGATGGCGTTCAATGGTGCGTCCGACTCCTGGAGAAGCCGTGCGGCGGTGGTCATCCGCCACCATGTCAGGTAGCTCAGCGGGGGCTGGCCTACCACCGCCGTGAACCGGCGGGCGAACGGTGCCCGGGACAGCCCCGCATGCGCTGCCAGCGTCGCCACCGTCCACGGTCGCGCGGGCTCGCGGTGCATCGTCTGCAGCGCGGCCGTGACGGCGGGATCCTTGAGCGCCGCCGCCCAGCCGGTGGCGGCCCCGTCGGCCGGCTGAGCATCAAACCACGTGCGCAGCATGTAGAGCAACAGCGTCTCGAGCAGTGCGGGAACGATCGCGTCCGTGCCGAGGCCAGGTCGTTCCAATTCGGTCGCGAGCAGGTCCACGGTGGCACGCAGCTCCGGATGCCTGCCCAGGTGCGCGGGAAGGTGGACGAGATCGGGCAGGTCGCTCAGCAGAGGGTGAGCGCGGGCGTGATCGAGTTGATAGGCGCCACAGACTGTGACGGTGACCGCGGCGCCGGTGCCGGGTTCTCCGACGGTGCCGGTTCCGGTGCGATGTTCCAGGAACTCGGGGCTGGTCGGGTCGCAGGCCGGCGCGGTCACGGCGGTGGACGGGCTGTCGGCCAGGGTGTGTCCGCGGCCATGGGGCATCAGGACCACATCCCCGGCAGCCAGGGGCACCGGCTCGGCATCGGAGGACAGGAGCCAGCACGGTCCCTGCAGAATCACCTGGAAGCCGGCCGATCCGGGTACGGATGCGAACCGCTGCGCCCAAGGCGCGTGCCACGTGACCCGGGCTGACCGGGGCTGGCCGGTTCGCATGACGGCGATCACGTCGCTGAGCACGTCCATAGTCACAGTATGTGCCACGAGACGTATGCGTAGAAAATAGCGACGATCACGTATAGCTCGTCTTCGATGCCAAGCATAGGTTCACCACATGAGAGCTATCCGAATGCACGAATACGGCGATGCGTCCGTCATCCGCCTCGAAGAGGTCCCACGTCCGGTCCCGGGTCCGGAGGAGGCACTGATCCGCGTCGCGGCCACCTCGTTCAACCCGTCGGAGGTGGGATTGCGCTCCGGTTTCCTGCGCTCCGTCATTCCCGTGGAGTTCCCGTACACGCTCGGCTGGGACGCCTCCGGAGTGGTGACCGAGCTGGGAACCGGGGTGTCCGCGTTCGCCGCGGGAGACCACGTCATCGGCCGGGTCGACACCGGCGGCGCTGCGGCCGAGTACGTCACTGTCCGCACCGACACCCTGACACGGGCGCCCGTCGCCGTACCCCTCGCTCAGGCTGCCGCCATACCGCTCGCCGGTCTCACCGCATGGCAGGCGGTGTTCGAGCATGCCCGTATCTCGCCCGGCCAGAGCGTGTTCATCAACGGCGCTGGGGGCGGCGTCGGGGGATTCGCCGTCCAGCTGGCGAAGCACGCCGGAGCACACGTCATCGCGACCGGGAGCCGGCGCAGCGCCGCCACTCTCCGCCGGCTCGGCGCCGATGAGATCGTCGACTACACCGTCACGGCCCTGGACGACGCGCTCGATTCACCGGTCGACGCCGTCCTCAACCTCGTGGCGACCGAGCCTGAACTGGCCGCCGGCCTGGTAACCCTGGTCCGGGCCGGCGGCATCGTGGTCTCCGTCACCGTCCCCATCGAGTCGCCTGATCCTTCGGTGCGGACCGTGCGCTTCGTGGCGCGCAACGACACGACGCAGCTCGCCGAGCTTGTCGGGCTCCTGGACGCCGGCAACGTGCGCATCGACGTGGCCGCGACCCTCGACCTCGCGGATCTGGCATCGGTGCACCGGGACTCGGAGGCGGGCCGTCTCCGGGGTAAGATCATCCTCACCCCCTGAAGGGGCGTCAACCGAGGAACCACCATTGACTGGGCACGGATCTTGGTGCCGGCGTCTCGGGTAGCGTCTGTGACCATGGCTGTGCGCGTGCTGATGGTCGATGTCGACGGCGTGTTGGTCCACCGGCCGGACGGGCGGCCGTGGCATGCGGACCTCGCGACCGACCTCGGGATCGACCCGGCCCTGCTCCAAGCGGCGTTCTTCCGAGTGCATTTCGACGAGGTCGTGACCGGCCGGGCCGAGCTGTTCGATCGCCTCGATGCGGTACTGCCTCAGCTCGGCAACGTGTCCTCGCGCGAACTGGTCGACTACTGGTTCAGGCAGGACGCCATACTCGACTACCAACTGCTCACCGACCTCGCCGAGGCAAGGGCACGTGGGCTTGAACTGCACCTGGCCACCGTCCAGGAACACCACCGGGCGCGCTACCTGTGGGAGACGCTCGGCCTGGTGGACCACTTCGCTGCCATGCACTATGCGGCGGACGTCGGCGCCCTGAAGTCCGAGGCCGCCTTCTACCGCGTCGTCGAGTCGCGGACAAGGCTCCAGCCTGCTGAGCACTGCCTGATCGACGACAGCGCCCAGAATGTCGAGGTCGCCCGGAGCCAAGGCTGGCAGGCATTCTGGTGGAAGCCGGCGTCGCGACTGGCAGACGCCCTTACTGAACTCGGCATCAAGCCTCGCTAGCGATCACAACGCGGTTGGAAAGCGTGCCGAAGCCCGTGATGGTCGCGTGCATCACGTCGCCGTCCGCCACCGGAGCGATACCGGCGGTCGTTCCGGTGGCGATGACGTCACCCGGTTCCAGCGTCATGCCGTCCGTCAGGTCCTCGATCAGCCTCGGGAGACCGAAGACCATCTGGGAGGTGTGCGCCTGCTGCCGCACCTCACCGTCGATGGTCAAGGTCATCTCGAGGCGGCTCGGGTCGGGCACCGCGTCGGCGGTGACCAGATACGGGCCGAGCGGCGCGAAGCCGTCGAAGCCCTTGGACTGGTCCCAGGGGACGTTGCGCTCGTGATTGATCAGCTGCAGGTCCCGGGCGGTCAGGTCGTTGACGATGGTGTAGCCGGCCACGACGCTGCGCCACTCGTCGGCGGGAACGTCCCGGCACCGGGTGCCGATCACGACGGCGAGCTCGACCTCGTGCTCCACGTGCTTGGTGCGGGCCGGCGGCCGGATGTCGGCCCGATGCCCGGTCAGGGCCGACGACGGCTTGAAGAACAGGACGGGGTCCGGCGGCACCTCCAGGCCGCTCTCTTCGGCGTGCGCGCGGTAATTGAGCGCCATGCAGCAGACCTTGCCGCAGCGCGCCACCGGAGGCTCGAAGATCACCGCGTCCTCATCGAGGACGTCGTCGCCGGCCGCCTGCTCCTGGGCAGCGCGCACGAGCTCAGCGGCCGCGTCGGTGCCGTAGCGGCTCAGCAGGGCCAGCGGATCACCGTCGACGTCCGGAGCCAGCCGCCGCAACGACACCAAACCGTGCTCGGCGTGCC
Organism: Phytoactinopolyspora alkaliphila; assembly: GCF_010550695.1. GTDB lineage: Bacteria > Actinomycetota > Actinomycetes > Jiangellales > Jiangellaceae > Phytoactinopolyspora > Phytoactinopolyspora alkaliphila. The sequence continues at coordinate 114,428 of NZ_JAAGOB010000008.1, read as the reverse complement.
ACGCGGCGAGCTCCACCGGCTCGCCTGGAGATCGGCGGATGCGTCCGAGGTGCATGCGGATTCCTTCTCTCGATCGGGGAGGAAAGCCGCAGGCCTGGCCCACGGCTTCGGGATACGCGAACACCAGCCCAGCACGGCAGGACGGGACGGGCAAGAACATGCCGATGCGAACGGTGCACCGTTGATGCGGCATTGGTTGACGCGGACCGAGATCGCCTGCCTAGTGTTCGCTACATAGCACCCCGGCGGAGAGGTTGGAGGCCAAGAGGTGGCTCGGAGTTTGGAACACAGCGACGCGCTGTATGCGCGAGCCCGCGCGGTGATCGCGGGCGGAGTGTCGAGCGACGCACGTCGCCTGCCCGGTACGCCGCTCTATGTCGACCACGCCAGCGGGAGCCGGTTGTGGGACGTGGACGGCAACTCCTACATCGACTACGTGCTCGGTCAGGGGCCGGCCATCCTCGGACACAGTCCAGCAGCGCTGGCAGACGCGGTGGCGGCGCAGATGCGCCGCGGCGTCACCTACTCGGCGCAGCATCTGACCGAGATCGAGGTGGCCGAGCGGCTCCAGTCGATGGTCCCATGTGCCGAGCTGGTCCGCTTCAACTCCGTCGGGTCCGAGGCCGCGCATGCGGCGCTCCGGCTAGCGCGAGGCCACACCGGGCGCCCCAAGGTCGTCAAGTTCGAGGGCCACTACCACGGCTGGTTCGATCCCGTGCTGTTCAGTGTGCATCCGCCGCTCGACCAGGCGGGACCGGCGGAGCGTCCGGTCCTTGTCCCGGGTTCTGGCGGACAGCTTCCGGAGCAGGCCGCCGACCTGGTGCTGGCGCCGTGGAACGACCTGGAGGCGTTCACCGCCGCCATCGCCCAGCACCGCGGTGAGATCGCCGCCGTGGTGATGGAGCCGGTGCTGTGTAACTCGGGCGCCATCACCCCGGACGACGCCTACCTCGCGGCGGTCCGGCAGATCTGTGACGACGAAGGAATCCTGCTGATCTTCGACGAGGTGATCACCGGCTTCCGGGTGGCGCCCGGCGGCGCGCAGGAGCGGCTGCGCATCACCCCAGACATCGGTGTCTTCGGCAAGGCGATGGCCGGGGGGATGCAGGTGTCCGCACTGGCCGGTAAGGCCGAGGTGATGGAGTCGATCGTCTCGGGGAAGGTGTCGCACGCCGGCACCTTCAACTCCCACCCCGTGGCGATGGCCGGTGCCCGTGCCGTGCTCGAGATCCTCGACGAGAAACGCGACGATATCTATCCGGAGATGGAGCGCCTGGGCAGACGGCTGATGGACGGGATGTCGGGAATCGCCGCACGACTCGGCGTCCCGATGCTCGTCCAGGGCACCGGGCATCTGTTCCAGACCTATCTGACCGACGCGCCGGACGTGCGGAACTACCGGGAGTTCGCCGCGGCGGGCAGACCGGCGATGGCCCGGCTGCACGGGCTGCTCCTGGACGAGGGGATCAACATGGTTCCCCGAGGCCTGTGGTTCCTGTCGGCCGCGCACACCGATGACGACGTCGACGCGACCCTGGTGGCCTTTGAGAACGCGCTCAGCCGGATGTGAGGGCAGAGCCGCCGTGCGGCAACGGCGGCGCGTTCGAAGACTCTGCATGCCGCCGCGATCTCCATTTTCTCTGTTCAGACATGGGCCAAAGGTCTATATTTTTCTTCATTGTTTCTCTCTGTCCATGTCAGCCGGGCAACGTAGGCATCCCAAGCCCGGCGATCGGAGGCCCATGGCGCAGCGACGTGAACGACCGATGCTCGACCGGCGAACATTTCTTCAGCTCAGCGGGGTCAGCTCGGCCGCCGTCGCGCTGGGCATCTCTGCGCCCGAAGCGTTCGCGGACGAACGCACTCCGGTGCCCGAGGGGGCGTTCGGTCTGGGCGTCGCCTCAGGCGAGCCCGGACCGCGCAGCGTGGTGCTGTGGACGAGACTCGCACCGGAACCGCTGGCGCCCGACGGTCACGGTGGGATGCCGCGTCGACCGGTGCCTGTGCAGTGGGAGATGTCAACGGACGAGAGTTTCCGCCGCGTCGTCCGGCGCGGCACGGCGGTGGCGTCGCCCGAGCTGTCGCATGCGGTGCACCCTCAGGTCGACGGCCTGCAGCCCGGCCGGGAGTACTTCTACCGTTTCAAGGCGGGGCGGGAGACCAGCCCCGTCGGGCGGACCAAGACGCTGCCGGCGCGCGGCGAGCTCGCCTCGTCGTTCAGCTTCGCCACCGCATCCTGCCAGGCGTGGTACCACGGCCATTTCAGCGCATACCGGCATATGGCCGCCGAGGAACTCGATGCGGTCTTCTTTGTCGGCGACTACATCTACGAATACGGCATCACCAGCGCCAACCTCTGGCGTGCGGGTGCCTCGGTGACACCGGAGCATGCTGTTGACATCGAGACGCTGGAGCAGTTCCGGCTGCGCTACTCGCTGTTCAAGTCCGACCCACACTTGCAGGCAGCGCACGCCCTCGCTCCATGGGTGGTGACGTGGGACGACCACGAGGTGCAGAACAACTACGGCGCGGACGGCTCCCGATACGGCGTCAGCCCTGAACATTTCGTCCATCTGCGTGCCGTCGGCTACCGCGCGTTCTACGAGAACCTGCCGTTGTCGCTGTCCACGATGCCCGACGGCCCTGACACCGCGCTGTATCGGCGCTTCGATGTGGGATCGCTGGCTCGGTTCAATATCCTCGACACCCGCCAGTACCGTGATGCGCCGCCCGCCGACGCCGGCGACCAGTACGACGAGCAGCGCACGATCCTCGGACACGAGCAGGAGCAGTGGCTGTACGACGGGATGATCGGCTCGCCCGCGACGTGGAACGTGCTCGTGAACGGTGTCACCGTGTCGGCGATCACCGAGGACCGCACCGACCAGTGGGACGGGTACCCTGCGGCGCGGCAGCGGTTGATCGGGGCCATGCAGCAGACCGGCAACCCTGTGGTGCTGACCGGCGACATTCACCGGCATGTCGCTGCTGAGCTGAAGGCGGACTTCGCCGACCCGTCATCCGAGACCGTGGGGGTGGAGCTGATCTGCACGTCTATCGCCTCGGACGGGGACGGCGCACCGACGGACGGGTACACGCCCGACTGGATTCAGCACCCGTACGTGAAGCTCTACGACGGCCGGCGCGGATACGTGCACTGCCGGATGACACCGGACGAGCTGACTTCAGAGTTCAAGATCGTCTCGTGGATCCGGGCAGACGCCGACGCGCCGCTGGAGACCGTCGCCAGGTTCGTGACCCCCGCCGGGAGTCCCGGGTTGGAAAAGCAGGGATGAGGAGATGAGTGTGACCACCGCCTCGAAGGTACGTCCCATCACCGGGCTCCAGGGGGAAGGCAAGCTGGCGCGGATCGTCCTCGACTGGACGCCGGAGCCGTGGGAGACCGTCGTCGATCACTATGCCGTGTACGGAACCCGCGACGCCGATGACGTCGAGGTGGAGCCGGGAACGCTGCTGACCAAGACCGTCTATCCACACTTCGTGCATCGCGGCCTCGGCGGTGCGTCGGAGCGATGGGTCTACCGCGTGGTCACCGTCGACGCAGCCGGCTCGCGCAGTCGCCCGTCGACTCTCGTCGCCGTCACCAGCCGCGAGTCCGTCAGTGTCTCCGGCTCGCCCCTGGCCGTCGTCGGCGAGTTCGACGGCAAAGGCCTGGAGTTCGCGTTGTCACCGGCCGGCTCCTCCCAGTACAACGCGACCTTCCCGAACGGTGTGGACTTCTCCTACGGCACGGACGTCGTGGGCACCGGGTGGAGCTATCTGCAGCCCGGCCCCGCCGACTCGTGGGCCGGGCGACGCAATCATCTGTTCCGGCTGCGCTTCGAGCTCGACGAGGTGCCCGCCCACGACGTCGATCTTGCCCTGTGGCTGATCGACAGTCACGCGTCGATACCCGGCTCGGCCGTTCTCACCGTCAATGGCACAAGCGTCGACCGGCTGACGTTCGAAGGCGGTGCCACCAAAGGCTCGACCCAAGGCGACAGCACCGTGCCCGGCTCTCCGCTCAAGCCCTCGTACCTCGAGCGTCCCCTGGCGGCTGGCCTCTTCGTCGCCGGGGAGAACACGCTCGAGCTGTTCAAGGACGACGGTTCCTGGATCGCCTACGACGCGATCGGAGTGTTCGCCCGCGCAGGGCATTAGCAATCAGGTCCGTGTTCACCGCGGGGCGTGGCCGCGATCGTCATGCAAGCGGTTGCAGTCGCGGTGGCGTCGCCAGTACCCTGTGCCCAGCGGAGCCGACGAAAGTGTGCTGCGGCTGAGCGCCATCGGGCTGCGCGGCACATGAGCGAAAGGAGCGCGGTGAGCGGCGAACCGATCGGTGTAGGCGTTGTCGGGCTGGGAACCATCGGCGTCCGGCACGTCGAAGTCCTGGGGCATCTCGGGGGATTGGCTCGGCTGGTCGCCGCCAGCGGAGGTGCGCCGGCGACACTGCGCGATCTGGGGCACGCGGACGCCGCCCATCTGAGCCCCGAGGAGGTCATCGCTCATCCCGAGGTCGATCTCGTCGTTCTGTGCACTCCCAGCGGCCTGCACGGCGAGCAGACCCTCGATGCCTTGCGGGCCGGCAAACACGTGGTGGTGGAGAAACCGCTGAGCGTCGACGTCGCCTCCGCCGAGGAGATCGTCCGGGTGTCCGAGCAGCGGCGCCGTTTCGTCAGTGTGATCTCCCAGCGCCGTCTCGAGCCGCAGAGCCAGTACCTCAAGCGGCTGCTCGACGACGGCACGCTCGGGCGGCCCGTCCTGGGCGAGGCGTTCGTGCACTGGCTTCGCGACGACGCCTACTACGCTCATGCGTCCTGGCGCGCCCAGCAGGACCAGGGTGGCGGATCGCTGATGAACCAGGGTCTGCACAGCGTGGACCTGCTCGCGTGGCTCATGGGCCCGGTGACTCGGGTCACCGCGCAGTACGCCACCCTGGGGCACCGGTTCGACGCCGAGGACACCACCGTCGCCACCCTGCAGTTCGCTTCCGGCGCTCTGGGAGCCGTGGTGACATCGACGGCGACCCCTCCGGGCAGGCCTGCCACCATGAAGCTGTTCACCGGCCGGGGCGCGGCGGAGTTCGCCAACAGCGACGTCGCCGCCTGGGACTTCGACGGCGTCCCGGCACCGCCGGAACCGGACCACGGGCCGGGCAGCGGCGCGTCCGACCCGTCGGCCATCGGCCTGGCCGGCCACCTGGCACAGTGGCGGGACATCGTCGACGCCTACAGGACCGGACGCGCGCCGGAGATCGGCGCACGGGACGGCCTGCGAACCGTCCAGCTGCTGTGCGGCATCTACGAGGCGGCCGAGACCGGACGCGCCGTGACTTTGGAGGAGATCTCATGATTCGCCTGGCCGTGGCCGGTATGGCCCACCCGCACGTCACCTACATCTTCTCAGAGCTGCCACACCGGCCGGAGGTGGAGCTGGTCGCCGTATCCGACCCAGATCCGGCCAACCTCGCGACCTATGCCGAGAGCATCGGCGACGTGCCTGCCTACGCCGACCACAGGCAACTGCTGGAGAAGCACGACGTCGACGTCGTGGCAGCAAACGGCGTCTTCGGCGACCGGGCCGAGGTGGTCGTGGACGCGCTGCGAGCCGGGGCGCACGTCCTCGCGGACAAGCCCCTGTGTACGTCGCTCGAACAGCTCACCGCCATCGAGGATGCCGTGGCCGGGGCACGAGGCATGGTCTCGGTGTTGTTCGAGAAGCGCAATCATCCGGTCACGCTGGCCGCCCGCCGCCTTGTCGAAGCCGGAACGCTGGGGGAGCTGTCCCTGATCGCCAGCACCGGGCCGCACGCACTGCGGCACCGGTCCCGGCCGCCGTGGTTCTTCACGCCTGCCTACGGTGGCGTGCTGGCCGATCTCGCCGTCCACGACGTCGACATGGTGCTGGCTCTGACCGGAGCTCGGGAAGGCGACGTCGTCGGCATCAGCGGCAAGCGCGGATATCCGCAATACCCCGAGTTCCACGACCACGCGGCCATGCTGCTTCGGGCCGGGCCGGTGACCGCCACCATCGACGCGCACTGGCTCGCGCCGGAGGCGGACTCCAGCAATGGCCGCTACCAGATGCGGCTGGTCGGCACCCGCGGCACGGCGGAGATGCGCTGGACGGAGGGTGAGCTGGAAGTCGCCACACATGACCGCGATACCTGGCTGGAGCCGTTGCCCCCGAAGCGCCGGCCGGCTGAGGACTTCTTCGACGCATTGCTGGCCGGCGAGCGCCCGGAGATCGGCAACGCCGAATCCTTCGACGCCACGAGGGTCGCCCTGCTCGCACAGCGCAGCGCTGACCAGGGTGGCGCGGTCGAGCGATGGCGGATCTGAGCTGTCGGCCCGGCCGAGTGCTTCGGGCCGACGACGACGTCCTGACGTGGGAAGGCGCCGTCGACCTGGAGCATACGGGGGAGTGGTCGCGGGCGTGGCGGCTGCCGCTCAGCAGGCTCGCACTGTTCCCTGGTGAAGGCCTGCGTCAGCGGGCGCTGATGCAGGCCGGCGTCCGGATCGTCCTCGGAACGGACGCGGCGGCGCTGCGTGGACGGGCGGTCGTCGCCGATCTGGGCGACGCGACGGCGGACGAGGCGTCCCCGGTGGACCTGGTCGTGGACGGGCGTTACTTCTCGTCGTCGCCGGTCACGCCGGACGGTGACTTCGGCTTCGACCTGCCGGCGGGGCAGAAGACGGTGGAGCTGTGGCTGCCGCAGTTCGGCGACTTCCGGTTGTCCTCCCTTGAGATCGCCGGCGACGCGCGGCTGTGGCGAGTGGACCCTCGGCCGCGACGGCCCAAGCTGATCACCTACGGCAGCTCCATCACACAATGCCGGACGGCGGCGTCGCCGACGCGCACCTGGCCGGCACTGGTGGCGCGTGACCTGGACATGGACCTGACCTGCCTGGGCTACGGCAACCAGTGTCACCTGGACCCGATGATCGCCAGGATGATCCGCGACATGCCGGCCGACGTGATCGTCACGTGCCTGGGTATCAACGTCTACGGCAACGGCTCGTTCAACGAGCGCTCCTTCCTGCCAGCGGTGCTCGGCCTGCTCAGCACCATCCGCGACGGTCACCCAGGGGTGCCCATCCTGGTGATCTCGCCCATCGCCGCCCCTTCGCGGGAGGACCTCGTAGGCAAGACGGGCATGACGCTGGCGCAGGTGCGCGACTACGTGGCGGAGGCGGCCAGGCTCTTGCGCGAGCACGGCGACGACGACCTCCATATCCTGGACGGACGTGACGTCTTCGGTGCGGAGCAGGCGCACCTGCTCATCGACCATGTGCACCCGGGCTCCGCGGGCTACGCGCACATGGCCGCGTCTATCGCGCCGGCGATCCGCACGGTCATGTCCCCATGATCATTGGCGATTGCCTACACGCGGCTGTACGCGATCGTCAATGATCATGGGAGGCGCGACTCTCCACTGCCGATGAAATGGCGGGTGAAGGTCACGGCTCGTTCCAGAGCCGCGGCCAGGATGCGTTCGCCGACCTCCCGGCTGGCTTTCGTGGGATCGCCGTAGACGCCGTCGGTGGTGAGTTCGTCGAACCGGACGGCGATGTCGACGTAGCCGTGCGGCGCGGACAGGGGGTGTGGGTCCGAGCGGACTCCCGCGGGCCGCACACGGCCGGCCTTGACGAGTTCGGGCGCGAGTACCATCGCCAGTGAGGTCTCCAGCTCGCACGCGTGCCCGTACGCCGATCCCGCGGCTTCTTCCGCGCAGACATCGCGGGCGAGCTTGGCCCACATCATCGACGCGACGAGCACGTCGAGCTCGCTGCGTGCGCGCCGCGCCACAAGGGTGAGCGCCTCCATGTTGCCGCCATGGCCGTTGACGATCACGACCCTGGTGAACCCTTGCGCTTTGAGGGTGGCGACCAGGTCCAGCATGACGGCGATGAACGTCGTCGGCGTGAGTGTGAGGGTGCCGGCGAATCGCTCGTGATGTTCGGAGAGTCCGTAGGGGAGGAGGGGGCAGACGACGGCATCGCCGCCGAGCGAGGCGCCCAGCCGGTCGGCGAAGGCCTCGGCGATGCGCGCGTCGGTGAGGACGGTGAGGTGCGGGCCGTGCTGCTCCACGGCCCCGACGGGAAGGACGGCGACCTTCGCGGCTCGCTGAGCGGCTTGAGCATCCTCGGTGGTGAGATCGGCCAGCCGGACCGCAGTGTCGTTGGCAGCCATGTCGGTCTCCTTCCTTCTTGCGAGCTGCGACTCTCGCGTCACAGCGGCGGCGAGTATCGCCGAGTGCGTGCCTCCCGGCCGGGACCGTACCAGTCTGCCGCTCGAGCGACGCTGGGTCACCCAAGCGGCAGACGGATCCGAAGGACCGGCTCGTCAGAGGTCGATCTGGACTGTCTCGCCGGCCCTGGCGTAGCGCCGCGCGCTGTCTCGTTCCGGCGCCGGACCGATCACCTCGATCTCGGCGGCGCGGAGCCGGCCGAGTCCGACGTGCTGTGTCTGCAACGCCCCGCCACCGTAGCCCTCGGTGGACACGATCTGCCGGCTGAAGATCGGCGGCTTGCCGCGTTGCCGGTCTCCGGGGCGATAGACGTTGACCGTGGAGCCCAGCGGGGAGCCGGACGAGACCTTGACCTTGAGCCAGTTGCCGGCGGCGGAGGTGTTCTCCCAGTAGCGCGACGGCAGGTCCGGGAACCACTCGACGCCGAACAGGTCGACCCGGCCGTCGTTGTTGAAATCGGCGTTGACTCCGGTCGGCCAGTACCGCGGGATGCCGATGCGCTCCCACTCGGCCACCTCGGGGGTGGGCTGCCGTTCGTCGTTGAGCCCCCATGGGGTGTCGAACTGCGGAATCCCGTCGTCGAGACCGGCATGCCTGAAGATCGCCGGCTCGGTGCCGTCGCCGACGGAGACGCCGGTCACGATGTCCAGCCAGCCGTCGTTGTCCATGTCGGCCAGCGTGACGTGCGCCGGTTTGCCGTCGACGGGGCCGATCCCGGTCTCGGCGGTAACGTCGGTGAACATCGGCATGCCGTTCTCGTCGTTGCCCTGATTGAGGTAGATGTGCACGGGTTGCGGCCAGAGGGTGGCCAGCGCCGGATAGGGATGCGACCCGACGACGAGGTCGTGCCGCCCGTCGCGGTTGAGGTCACCGACCGTCACACCGGCCGACTCATCCCGCCACAGCTGGCTGACCATCGTGAACTCGCTCGCGTCCGCCTCGATGAAGCCACCGTCCCCGTCGTTGACGAAGATGCGGGCACGCTGGTGAATCCCTTCGCCCTCGGGCACGTCCTTGTCTCGCAGGGAGCCCGAGATGAAGAGGTCCGGCCAGCCGTCGGCGTTGAGGTCGGCGGCGACGACGCCAAGTCCGCTGAGGTCGTCAGGCAGACCCGTGGCCGCGGTGGCCTCGTCGAACTGGAAGTCTCCATTGCCCAGGTAGAGGCGGCCCGACGCCGGGCCGAGCGCGTCTTCGTAGTAGACGTCTTCGATGACGAAGAAGTCCTGATTGCCGTCACCGTCGAAGTCGGCCACGGCGATCGAGCGCGCGGCGATCTCACCGGCTACCTGGCCGACTCGGGTGAACTGGCCGTCGTCGTTGCGCAGAGCCACGACCTGCTGGCCGTTCGTGGGATCCTGGCTGGCGAACTCGTACGGGTAGTAGTGCGAGACGAGCAGGTCGAGATCTCCGTCGTTGTCGAGGTCGGCGAAGACCGACCCGCTTGAGCTGCCGTCGCGCATCTCGGGGAACGTCGGGTCGGGTTCGAAGCCGTCAGGCCCGCCGAGGAGCAGCCGGTCCGGCGATATCTCCGTGGCGCCGCGATCGTCGATCTCTCCCCGGAAGAATCGTTCCCACGGGAGCTCCTTGTAGAAGGTCCCGACGTACAGATCGACCCAGCCGTCGTCGTTGACATCTCCGGCGGACGCCGCGTGGGCGAACATCCCCAGCAGTGGGTCCCACAGCCCCTTCTCCGTCGTCTGTTCCTCGACCGAGATCGAGTAGCCGGTGCCAGGGCGGGATCCATGGTCGCCGCTGTCACGCGCGGGCATGTCGTCGTCGCCGGATGCCACGGCTGGCACGCCCGTCATGACGACGCAGGGCGCGAGGACCGCGATGGCGAATCGTCGTCTGCTGAACACAACACCTCCGGTTGAGTTGGATACCGCGGCGGCGGCGTTAACCGGTCCGAAACCGCGTGGCGGAACACTGGTGCTGGCGAATGACATGAAGGCTTGCAGCGCCGTCGGTTCGAAGTCAACGGCCTTCCACGGGCCGTTCCATTTGATGGAATGGCCTGCGTTTTCGTGGCTGGTGATGTTGACGCTGGTGATAGCAAGGTGGCAGGTTGAACGTCTCCCAAAGGTTCCCAATAAGCCAGTAGCCGTTTCCGGCGAATGGAACGCGAGGTGACCATGCGAGGCAAGCTCAGATGGTGCATAGGGGCTGCGACCGCTGCGGTGTTGATTGCGGCGTGCTCGGCCAACGAGGTGCCGGGCGAGAACAACGCCGCGGCAGGCGACGGCGACGCGGACAGCCCGGGTGACGCGGGCGGCGACGACTCGGTGCGGTTCCTGATCGCCGAGAACTTCTGGGCCGACTGGGTCCCGTATCAGAGCACCGCCCAGAGCCAGGCCCGCCTGGAGACGCACATCTACGACACGTTGCTGCAGTTCCCGAGTGGAGAACTCGACCAGCCGGAGCCGGCATTGGCGACGGAGTGGGAGCAGGTCGATGCCACGACGTGGGAGTTCACGCTACGCGACGACGTGACGTTCCACGACGGTTCACCGTTCACCGCCGACGACGTCAAGGCCTCGGTCGAGCTCGCCTCCGGCGCGACGGACACGGATACCGTCCTGCAGACGCGATGGGTACCCACCACCGGCGAGGTCGTCGACGACCACACGATCCGGCTGGTGACCGAGAGGCCTTTCGCGTCGCTGCTGAACGCCGTGCGGCAGACACCGATCGTCTCCTCCGAGGACATCGAGGAAGGGTCGGACGCCCTGGCGCAGAATCCGAACGGCACCGGCCCGTTCCGGCTCGTCGACGAGTCCGAGACGAAGAAGAGCATGGAGGCGAACCAGGACTACTGGGCCGGTCCGCCCGAGATCGAGCGGTTGGAATGGGAATTCGTCGGGGATCCGCAGACTCGGGTCAGCGCTCTGCTGGCCGGGCAGGCCGACGTCATCGACCGGGTGCCGGCCGAGCAGCACGCCACCATCGAGGAGGCGGACGGCTACTCGCTGATCTCGGCCACCGCCAGCGAGCAGGTGAACCTGTGGTCCATACCCGGCCGGGTGCCGGAATGGGACGACAGTCCGGAATTGCGTCGGGCCGTCATGCTGGCGATCGACCGGCAAGCTCTGGTGGACAGCCTCGTCATGGGGGAGAGCGTCGTCGCCGACAGTTTCGCCCCGCAGGCGACGCTGCACCACACCAGCGGCTCGCCGGCGTACGACCAGGACCTGGACGAGGCGCGGCGGCTGGTTCAGGAGGCCGGCGCGGAAGGCCTGGAGTTCGAGCTCTGGGTGGCCAGCGGATTCCTCCCGCGTGCCGAGCAGGTGGGAGAAGCCATCGCTGCCAATCTCAACGAGATCGGGCTGAACGTGCGCGTGGTGCCGAGCGATGTCGCGGGATTGGTCGACGATTCGAACAGTGAGTCGGGGAGCGGGCTGCTCTACCACCTGAGCTGGTCGAGCGGCGGTGACCCGGACGCCGCGTTGGGAATCTACGCCACGCCGAACCGGTGGACAGCCGGTGACGACACCATAGATCAGCTGGTCGCGGACGGCAAGACGACCGTCGACCCGGACGAGCGTGCAGCCGTCTACGCCGAGCTGCAGGCGTATCTGTGGGAGGAACTGCCCCATATACCGCTGTACAACAGCGACTTCACGGTGGCCTACTCCGACCGGGTCCGCGAGCTGCGGGTGCTGCCCAACTACGAGACCAACTTCTACCCGGCGAGTATCGGCGAGTAGGCATGCTTCTGTACATCGTCCGGCGCACCGCGCAGATGCTCGTGGTCGTGCTCTGCGTGGTGACGCTGGTGTTCCTGTTGCTGCGGCTCGCCGCGGGTGATCCGGCCCGGCTGATGAACGCGCCGGACGCGCCGGACGACGTCGTCGAAGCCACCCGCGTGCGGCTGGGTCTGGACGAGCCGATCTACGTCCAGTACCTGTACTTCCTCCGGGACCTGTTCGGCGGCGACCTGGGCCAGTCCTTCCAGGGAGGGTATTCGGTGGCGCAGGTGGTGTTCGCCGCCTTGCCGAACACCGCCATGCTGGCCGCGGTCACGGTGCTGGTGTCGACCCTGGTGGCGCTGGCCCTGGGCATCGGCGCCGCCCTGACGCGAGGATCCTGGCTCGACCGCGCGGTGCAGGTTTATGTGGCGTTTGCGCAGTCCATTCCGAGCTTCTGGCTGGCCGTGGTGCTGGTGCTCATCTTCGCGGTGCAGCTCGGATGGCTTCCGGCCGTCGACTTTACCGGGCCTACCAGCTTCGTGCTCCCGGTGACGACGATGGCGGTGGCGCTCACGCCGATCCTGATCAGGACGATCCGGCAGTCCTTCATCGAGACGCTGGAACAGGACTACATCCGCGCGGCGCGCGCCCGCGGCATCGCCCAGCGCAAGGTCTTGCTGGTCCACACCCTCAAGGTGGCCTCGCTGCCCCTGGTAACGCTGATCGGTCTGCAGTCCGGGATGATCCTGGCCGGGTCCTACGTCGTAGAGAACATCTTCAACTGGCCCGGCATCGGCAAGCTCGCCGTGGATGCGCTCACCAGCCGGAACTTCCCGATGGTGCAGGGCGCGGTGCTGGTCGCCGCGGTGGCTTTCGTGCTGGTCAACTTCGTCGTCGATCTGCTCTACACGACGTTGGATCCGCGTATCAGGCTAAGGAGGGCGTCGTAGATGCTGCGCCGGAAGGCGGCCATTGTCGGGCTCGGCGGTATCGGCCTGCTGGTCTTCGTCGCCGTCACCGCGCCATGGATCGCACCGTACGAGCCGGCGGCGCAGGACCTGGCGAACGTCCTGGCGCCCCCGGTGTGGGACGGCGGCGACTGGGCGTACCCCCTGGGCACGGACGCCTTGGGCCGCGACGTGCTGTCGCGCATGATCTACGGTGCACGTTCGTCGGTCCTGATCAGCGCATGCGCCATGCTCATCGGAGCGACCCTGGGACTGGTGACCGGCCTGATCGCCGGCTTCTTCGGCGGGCTCGCCGATACCCTCATCATGCGCCTCGGCGACGTCCAGCTCGCATTGCCGTTCATCCTCATCGCGATCGTGATCCTCGGCATGATGACCGAGCGGTCACCGGTTCACCTGATCGTCGTTCTCGGCATTCCGGCGTGGATCGTGTACGCCCGCGTCGTGCGGGCACGGACGCTCGCCGAACGAGAGCAGGACTACGTCCGCGCCGCCGAGACCATCGGCGCCCGCCCGTTGCGGCGGATGCTGCGCTACGTGCTTCCCCAGGTTCGCAGCGTCATGCCCGCCATTGCCCTGATCGACCTGAGCCACCTGGTGGTGATGGAGTCCACCCTGAGCTTCCTCGGGTTCGGGCTGACGTCACCGCACGTGTCGTGGGGGCAGATCCTGGCCGACGGCCGGCAGAACATGGTGGTCTCACCGTGGCTTCCGGTGCTGCCCGGTGTCGCCATCATGCTCACGGTCCTGTGCATCAACCTGGCTGTGGAGGGGATGCGGGCACAGGTCGAGCCGCGCCGCCGATGGTGGTCGACGCGTTGGCGCCGCCTCGGTCCACGAGAGACTCAGCCGGGCGCGTCCGCCTTGAGCGCAACCTCCGCGGGCCCAGCTACGGCGAGCACGCCGTCCGCGGTGAGCGTCCCGGGCGACGTGCTGCTCGACGTGCGGGGTCTCTGCGTGGAGTTCCCGGCGGCCGACGGCCGGGTCGTGCAGGCGGTGCGCGGGGTGAGCTTCACGGTCGGACGAGGCAAGATCCTGGGTATCGTCGGCGAGAGCGGCTCCGGGAAGTCGGTCACCTCGTATGCCCTGTTGCGATTGTTGTCCGCGCCCGGGCGGGTGAGCGCCGGATCTGCCGTGTTCGACGGTGTCGACCTGCTCGGTGTGCCGGAACGGTCGATGCGGCGGATCCGTGGCAGGCGCATCGGCATGATCTTCCAGAACCCGGTCGGATCCCTGAACCCGGTCCTGACCGTCGGCTACCAGATGGTGGAGGCGATCAGGACGCACCGGGACATCGACCGGCGCACGGCCGTGGAGATCTCGGACCGTGTCTTCCGCGACGTCGGGTTCGCGGATCCGGCCCACGTCATGAAGCAGTATCCGTTCCGGCTCAGCGGCGGGCAGAATCAGCGAGTCATGATCGCCATGACCATGGCGATCGAACCGGAGCTGCTGCTCGCCGACGAGCCGACCACCGCACTGGACGTCACCACCCAGGCTCAGGTGCTGGATCAGCTGCGGCGGGTCCGCGACGAACACGGCACCAGCATCGTGATCATCAGCCATGACATCGGCCTCATCGGGGAGATCTCCGACGACGTGGTGGTGATGTACGCCGGAGAGGTGTGCGAGTCGGGGCCGACCGAACAGGTGCTGCGTGAGCCACGGCATCCGTACACCCAGGCGCTGCTGGAGTCCGTGCCCCGGCCGGAGACGGGTGTCACCAGCTTGCTGCGGTCCATTCCCGGCGAGCTGCCCGACCCGGCGCAGGAGTCCACCGGCTGCCCGTTCGCGCCGCGATGCACCAGCGCCATGGACGTCTGCCGGACGCACCGCCCGCAACCGTTGACCGTGAGCCCCGCGTGGACCGCGGCGTGCCACCTGTACACCGAGGAGAGGACGGAGGCGACGCGGCGATGACACCGATCCTGGAGCTCGACGACGTCCGCAAGCACTACTCGGTCGGCGGCGGGTTCGCCCGCCGCGGCGCCAGTGTGCGCGCCGTGGACGGGGTGTCCCTGCGGCTGGAACGCGGTGAGACGCTGGGGCTGGTGGGGGAGAGCGGGTGCGGCAAGTCCACGCTGGCACGCACGCTCGTGTTGCTGGAGAAGCCCGACAGCGGGGAGGTCCGGTTCGACGGCCGGCCGGTCTCCGTCACCGACGCGGCGACGCTGCGTCGTGGTGTGCAGATCGTGTTCCAGGATCCCTACACGTCGCTTCCTCCGCACATGAAGGTACGCCGCATCATCGCCGAGCCGTTGATGATCCACCGCATCGCCTCCGGCGCCGAGCTTCGTGCCCGGGTGGACGGGCTGATCGCCGACGTCGGCCTGCCCGCGGCCGTGGCGGACAAGCTTCCGGGGCAGCTCAGCGGCGGGCAGCGTCAGCGAGTCAGCATCGCGCGTGCGCTCGCGCTCGAGCCGTCGCTGCTGATCGCCGACGAGTCGGTCTCCGCGCTGGACGTATCGGTGCAGGCGCAGATTTTGAATCTGCTCAACGGCCTGCGTGAACGGCACGGCCTGACGCTGTTGTTCGTCTCCCACGACATCGGCGTCGTGACCTACGTGAGCCAACGGATCGCGGTCATGTACCTCGGCAAGATCGTCGAGATGGGGCCCGCCGCCGATGTCTACGGACAGCCGATGCATCCGTACACGCGTGCGTTGATGGCGGCCGTGCCAAGTCTGGAACGCCGGGGCCGGGAACGGATCGTGGTGCGAGGCGATCCACCCGATCCCAAGCATCCGCCGCCCGGATGCGCGTTCCATCCGCGCTGCCCGATGGCGCAAGACCTGTGCCGTGCGGAATCGCCGCCGGTGCTTGAGTGGCTTCCGGGAAGGCATGTGGCTTGTCATTTCGCGCTCGGTGGGGAGTCTTATGGAAGGAGCACCGAATGAGTGCACAGGTCCGGATCGGTGTGATCGGACTAGGTTTCATGGGCGGCAAGTGGGCGCAAGCGCTCACCGAGCATCCGCGGGTGGAGTTGGCCGTCGTGTGCGACGTCCGGGAGAGCCACGCGAAGGAGACCGCCGACGATCTTCAAACGACGTGGTCCGCCGACCCCGGTGAAGCGGCGGGTGACCCCACGCTTGACGGCATTGTGGTGTGTACCCCCGAGGACCTGCACGTCGACGCCGCGGTCGCCGCGCTGGAATCGGGCACGCCGGTCGCGATCGAGAAGCCCTTGGCGCATGAACTCGCGGCGGCCGAACGCATCCGCGAGGCGTCCGCCGGCGCCGGTGTCCCGGTGCTCGCCGCGCACATCCTGCGCTTCGAGCCGCGCTACGCGGCGATCAAATCAGCGATCGACGACGGCACGATCGGCGCGGTGCAGATGGTGCGCAGCGAACGCATCGGGGTCGCCGCCGACCAGCGGATCCTGCAGGGACGCACGTCGCTTCCCCTGTACTACGGGTCCCACGAGTTCGACCTGGCCCGCTGGTACGCGGGGGATGTCACCCGGGTGGCCGCCCGGCGCAGCAGCGGCGTGCTGAAGTCGGCGGGATACGACGTGGACGACCTGTACTCCGTCGTTCTCGAGTTCGCCGGAGGCGCGCACGGCACGTCCACGCTCGGCTGGTCGCTGCCGGCCACGTCGGCGCCGTTCAACACCTCAAGTTTCACGGTGATCGGTGAGCACGGGTACGCACGTGTCGAACAAGGCCCCACCGGCCTGTCGGTGGTGGGCCCATCCGGGCTCGCAGCCCTCGACACCTGGTACGCGCCGAGCGTTCATGGCCAGATCAGAGGTGCGCTGGCGAACCAGGTAGATCATTTCGTGCACGTGGTCACGTCCGAGGCACAGCCCTTGTGCACCGTGGACGACGGTGTCGAGGCGGTCAGGCTCTGTGACGCCGTCGAGCGTGCGGCGGGTGACGACGCCTTCGTGGACGTGAATTCGGTGCTGCAAGAGCGCGAGGTATCGCGATGACCGACGACACCACGCTCGAACCCTATGGTGTCCGAGCCGTCAACCGGACACTGGACATCCTTGAGCTCCTCGACGACCCGGCACGGCCGGTGACGCTGAACGAGTTCGTGGCGAAGACCGGCCTGCCCAAGACGTCCGTGTTCCGGTACCTGGCCACCCTGGAGCGGCGAGGCTACGTGGCACGGACGGCGAGCGGCTCGTACCTTCCGACACGATCGTTCGGTCATCCCTGGTCCAGTGACCTGGACGAGCTGGTGCATCGCGCGCAGCCGATGCTCGCAGAGCTCCGCGACCAGTTCACGGAGACGGCGAGCATGGGTGCGCTGGACATGCACCGTGCGTTCTACGTCGCGACCGTGCGGCCACATCGCTCCGTGCGGGTCGACGTCCACTCCGGAGCACGCGCGATGATCCATTGCACCGCTTTCGGCAAGGCGCTGGCCGCGAGGATCCCCGAGGAACGGGTACGGGAGATCCTCGCGATGCAGGGCATGCCCCGCTTCACCAGCCGCACCATCACCGATCCGGACCGGTATGTCCAGGAGCTCGCGCGGGTGCGACGGGCCGGGTACGCGGTCAACAACGGCGAGAACGAAGTAGGGGCACGGTGTGTCGCGTTCGCCCTCACCAGCACGGCGATACCGCTGGCCGTCTCGCTCAGCGCGCCGGCCGATCGCATGCCCATGTCGAGGATCCACCAGGTGGTCACCGCCTTCCGCGAGTTCGACGAGGCCTTCGGCGCGATGGGAGAGACACTGTGACCCGCGAGGTTCCGGTGGTGATCGACGGTGATGCGTGTCCCCGCGGTGGTCGCGAGACGGTGCCGGTGCGCAGCCCGTCCACCGGAGAACAGCTCGCCACGATGGTCCGCGGCACCCCAGAAGACGTCGATCGGGCCGTGCGGGCGGCTGGACACGCGGCCGCCGTTCTGGTCTCGATGACGCCTCGGGCACGTGCCGGCCTGGTGCGCCGCGTCGGTGAACTGATCGCCGAGCGGGCCGGGACGATCGCTCACGATCTCGCGGGTGAACAGGGAAAGCCGCTGCGCGAGGCGGAGGGCGAAGTGGCCACGGCGGTCATCATGTGGCACGAGGCCGCCGAGATCGTGCGGCACAGTACCGACGAGATCCTGCCCAGCGACGACGCCGCGCGCCGGGTGGTGGTGGTGCGGCGCCCGCACGGGGTTCTCGCAGTGATCACGCCTTGGAACTTTCCCGCGACGATCCCCACCGAGTACCTGAGCGCAGGTCTCGCCGCGGGCAACGCGATCGTGTGGAAGCCGTCCGAGCTCACCCCGCTCACGGCGGTTCACCTGATGGACTGTATTCGTGACGCGGGATTCCCGCCGGGTTCGGTGAATCTCGTCCCCGGTCTCGGGCACGATACGGGCGCGGCTCTCGTCTCACACCCGCGGATCTCCGCGATCGGCTTCACCGGAAGCCCGCGCACCGGCGACGCCATCGCCCGCGCCGCCGGCGCCAAGCCGATGCTGCTGGAACTCGGCGGGAACAACGCGACCGTGGTGCTCGACGATGTCGACGTGGCCGCGGCGGCGGACCGGCTGAGCTCAGCCGCGTTCGCCAACGCCGGCCAGATATGCAGCTCGACCGAGCGGATCGTCATCCACCGGCGCATTCACGATCAGCTCGCCGACGCATTGACCGAGCGGGCCAAAGCTCTGCGGCTCGGGCTTTCGCTCGACCCTTCGACCACGATCGGGCCGCTGAACAACGAACCGACCGTCACCAAGGTGAACGGCCACATCGAGGATGCCGTCGCGAAAGGAGCGCGGGTCACCACCGGCGGCAAGCGAGCCGGGGGGTGGCCGACCCCGTTGTATTACGAGCCCACCGTCATGACCGGCCTCACCCCGGAGATGCTCGCGTTCACGGAGGAGACGTTCGGCCCGGTGGCGGCGCTGATGACGTTCGAGTCCGATGACGAAGCCGTTGGTCTCGTCAACGGTCATGGGCTCGGCCTGATCGCGGGCATTCTCGGCGAGGACGTCACGAGAGCCCTGGCGATTGGCCGCCGGATTGACGCGGGCGTCGTCAACATCGGCGACGTCGCCACCGCGTGGCAGCCGCATACACCGTTCGGCGGGTATTCCGGGCGGGCCAGCGGTGTCGGAAGGCTCGGCGGCCGCTACACCGTCGAGGCGCTCAGCCAGCTGCAGACGTTCGTTCTGCCTGCCGACGCGATGCCGTAGTCCACAGCAGCGTGTCACCTCATCCACGAAGGAGGATCCACATGCCATCCCACCCATCTCGGCGACAGATCCTGACCACCGGTGCCGCCACAGCGGGCGCGATGATGCTGCCCGCTGGAATCGCGCACGGCTCGAACGTTCGATCCCGTCCGAACCCGGGGGAGAGGATTCCACCCGGGCGAAAGCCGAAGGTCGCCGTCATCATCACCGAGTATCGCCGCAACTCGCATGGCGACGTCATCACGACGAAGCTGCTCGAGGGGTATGAGCTGCACGGTGTGGACACCGAGCCGCGGGTGGAGGTCGCGTCCATCTACCTCGATCAGGTGCCGGACAACGACGTCGGCCATTTCATGGCGGACAAGCACGGCGTCCCCATCTTCGACACCATCCCGGAAGCACTCGCGCTCGGCGAGACCGGCAAGGTAGCCGTTGACGCCGTGATCATCGTGGGTGAGCACGGCAATTACCCGTGGAACGAGTTCGGGCAGAAGACGTACCCGCGCCGGCGCCTCTTCGACACCGTGGTCTCGGCGATGATCGCCTCGAACAAGTTCGTTCCGATCTTCAACGACAAGCATCTTTCGCAGGCGTTCCACGACGCCCGGCACATGTACGACACGGCTGTGCGCTACGGCGTTCCGTTCTTCGCCGGGTCCACGCTGCCGTTGGCCTGGCGATTCCCCGCTCTCACGTATCGGCTGGACGCGGATCTCACCGAGGCCGTGGCCGTCGGCTACTCTCACATCGAAACCTACGGCTTCCATGTCTTGGAGACGCTTCAGTGCATGGCCGAACGCCGCGACGGCGGTGAGACTGGAGTTCGCTCGGTGCAAACCCTGCGCGGCGAAGCCGTGTGGGACGCAGCGGTAGAGGGCCGGTGGGATGAGTCGCTCATGGACGCGGCGATCGAGGCCGCGCGAGAAAAGGGTGGCCACGTCACCGACGGGGACGTCAAGGACAACACTCCCGAGCCGATCGCGTTCCTGATCGATTACAACGACGGCTTCCGCGGGACTGCGTTGCTGCTCAACGGGGCATTGACGACTCTGACGTACGCCGGCCGCCGCAGCGGCGAGGTGGAAGCGTCCGAGTTCCTTCTGGAGAAGGGGTGGCCTTACGGGCACTTCACGTTCCTCGACCGGCAGATCGAGTACATGGCGCTCACCGGGACCGCTCCCTACCCGGTCGAGCGCACCCTTCTCACGACCGGAATCCTCGACGCCGCGATGCACTCCGATCACCAGGGCGGGGCGCTCCTCGAAACCCCGGAGCTCGATATCAGCTATCGCCCGGTCGAGAATCCCGAGGGCACCCTGGAGCCGTCGGGAACGGGAATCGGCTACGAGCTTCCCCCGCCCTCCCCGGACGATCGCCCGTACGACTGACGAGCGCGGGGCGCTTTGCGACGTTCGGCGATCTGCTGCATTGTCCAGTCGGTGGACGAGACCGACCTTGGCGGTGAGTCCGGCGCTCGCACCGCCCAGCGGCTCTTTATCACACAGAGCCCGGGTCAGCCAGACCGTTCGAGCCATGGAGGAGCGGATTGGCGGCCGGCTGCCGCCGTACTCCATGGCCGGACTGGACTCCACCACGATCGTGCGCGAGTTCCAGCGTCGCTATCCCGCGTGCCATCTACGCGTGACGAAGAATTCCCAGGCAACTTTCGAGCGACTGCGCCAAGGGGCCTTCGACGTCATGTGTCAACGACATCCCATGGATGAGCCAGATCTCACCGTAGGTGCGACCCTGAGAATCGAGAACCGCATACTCCTGGTGCACGCCGGTCACCCCTAGCCTCGCAGGATCTGGTCGATGTGGACGACCTGGCCGACTACCGCCTCATCCAGCAGTGGAGAGCGGCAAGTTCGTGGCGAGACCCGGCGACTGACCCATGCCCGACAATTGAGGCGTAGGGCATGTGCGCTACAGGCGCGCTACACTTGGTGCTGATGAAGCCAGGGAGGCGTTGGTGATGGCCAGGAGTACGTCATTTCGCATCGATGATGTCGCTAAGCAGAAGCTGGCGGCCAGGGCTGCTCGCGACGGCGTGAGTGCAACGTCGCTGTTGGAGCGGCTCATCACCGAGGGTGTGGATCAGCTGGACTATCCCGGGATCGTCTTCAGGGGTCCGGCGCATGATCGGCGGGCCGCGTTGGCTGCCGGGCCGGACGTGTGGGAGATCATCGCGCGCCTGCGTGAGCTGGACGGCAGTCAAGAGCACCGTATCGCCACGCTGAGCGCGGAGTCTGATCTGCATCCAAGGTTGATCCGTATCGCCATCGACTACGCCGCCGAGAATCCTGATGGTATCCGCGAGCGTATCGACCGCAACGCCGCCATGGCCGAACACAGCCGACAGGCCGCCCAGCAGCGCGAGGTGCTGCTTGCGTGACTGCGTTTCTGATCGATGAGATGTTCCCACCTGCCACGGCCGAGCTGTTGCGCGAGGACGGTCATGATGCCGTGCATGTCTTCGACGTCGGCCTGCAGGCAGCCGATGATGCCCAGGTCGCCGCAGCGGCCCGCGCTTATGGGCGAGCGGTCGTGACCGAGAATGTCGTCGATTTCTCAGTCGAGCGTGACGTCGTGCTGGTGTTCGTCTTGAAACGAAACCTCCCGGCCGGCGGCGCCCAGGCCGCCGGTCTCGCGAAGGTCCTCGACCGCTGGGCACATGCCAACCCGCAGCCCTACCTCGGTCCCCACTGGCCGCCCACTGACTGATCGGGGGTCAGGGTCGAACGATTCCACACTGCCACCAACTACCGCCAGCCCGCGTCGTTCGCAAAGTGCAGACGTCAGTGGCCACCCGCGAGACCTACCTTAGCGGCGGCCGCTAATGAGGAGGGGAACTCGCTCGGATAGGGCTTTGGGCACAACGACATCCTTCCAGACCGCCCTCACGGGCAAGCCAAATCAGATGTCACCTATCCGTGCAGCAGACCCATACGCTGCCCGGCCTGCTCATCGGGGAGTGGGTGCGGCGGAAGGCCGCAGGACCAGTCATTTACGCGACGCCGACCAAGCAGCTCGCCCGCCAGGTCGCGGGACGGCCGAGCGCGAGTTCCGGCTGCGCTCCTGACCGGTAGCGCCAAGCATTGCGATCCGGCGGATGAGGCGTCCGTCGAGGGTGGTGAGGCGATCGTGATCACGACCTACAGCGCTGTCTTCGACAGCAGCCCGAAGCTGCCCGAGCCCCGACTCCTGATCTCGACGACGCCCATGCTGGTGAGCAGTTCGTCGGGAAGGCGTACGGCGTCAGCATCCGTCGCTACGACGACGAGGATGCCTACCTGGAAGTGTTGGAGACGCTGAAGCCGTTCCTGTCTGGGCTCCTCATCCAGCGCCTCGAACGCGAGCCCGACCTCGGCGAACACCACCAGCTGCGCTTGATCCTACCCGCGGTCGACCAGACGGCACTGACCAAGCTCGACGCCGCCTTGGCGGGTCTGCCCAAGCCGTACTCGTACAAGCTGCCATGATCCGGTCCGTCCTGGCAGCCTGCTATGCCTACCTGTCCTACGGCGGCATCCAGATCCGCCCGATGATCCCACCGACCTTCGAGAACCTATGGCACGATGGTGGCACGCCCGGATGGGGTCACGCCGAAATGTTCCACTTGACCTCGGAACTTACGAAGCTCCCGCACCTGGACTCGAACCAGGAACCCTCTGATTAACAGTCAGATGCTCTGCCAATTGAGCTATGCGGGATCGGCATCGGCGAGATGTACCCGCCGACGCAGAAGATTACCAGGAACTGCCGCCTCCTACCCAATCGGTATCGGCCCCGGTCCGGCCTCGTCGAGCGTGAGCCGCGTCACGGTGTGAAAGACGTGACGTAAGAATGTCAGGACAAAGCCTTGACGACGCCCTCTGGGCGGACAAGACTCTGAAGCGCACGCCGCGCGGACTCGCGCGGCGGCCGGTTGGTGTCCGAAACAGCAACGCAGGCGCGATGCCAGTCCTAGGGTTGGTATGAGCCGAGACGGGAGCACGAGATGCGGATCGGGTTGATCGGTGTCGGGCGCATCGGAGCGTCGCATGCCGAAGTGGTCCGTGATCATCCCGCGGTGGGTGAGGTCGTCCTCGCCGACGCGGACGCCGCACGGGCGGAGAAGGTGGCCGCTGACCTCGGCGTCCGCGCTGTCGAGAATCCGCAGGACGCGATGCGAGACGTCGACGCCGTGGTCATCGCCGCGGCCACGTCCGCGCATGCCGAGTTGATGATCGCCGCAGCCCGGGCCGGGCTTCCGGTCTTCTGCGAGAAGCCGGTGGCACCGGACATCGCCGGCACGGTCGAGGTGCGCGACGAGGTCGACCGGGCGGGCGTGCCGAACCAGATCGGGTTCATGCGCAGGTTCGACGCCGGCTACGTCGTGGCCCGGGACGCGCTGCGCGCCGGCACCCTGGGTGAACTCCAGCGGGTGCACATGGTCACGGCGGACGCCGAGCCACCGCCGGCGGGCTACATCCCGAACTCGGGCGGCATCTTCCGCGACTGCCACGTGCACGACTTCGACATCCTGCGCTGGGTCACCGGCCGGGAGGTCGCCGAGGTGTACGCGATCGGCGCGAACAGAGGAGCGTCGTACTTCGCGGACGCGGGGGACGTCGACCAGTCGGCCGCTGTGCTGACACTCGACGACGGCACCATCGCCACCGCGCAGGGCTCCCGCTACAACGGCGGCGGCTACGACGTCCGGATGGAGCTTGCCGGCACCGTCTCCACGTACGCGGTCGGACTGGACGACCACACGGCGCTCGTCTCCGCCGAGCCCGGCGTCGCGTTCCCGTCCGGCACCCCGTACCGAGAGTTCTGGTCCCGCTTCCTGCCCGCATACCAGGCCGAGATCAATGTGTTCATCGATGTCGCGGCGGGCAAGCAGGACAGCCCGTGCACGGTGGCCGACGCCTTGGAGAGCTTCTACGTCGCCGAGGCCGCCACCCTGTCCCGCCAGGAACACCGGCCGGTCCGGGTCGAGGAGGTCCGCCGCGCATGAGCGCCCCGTACGAGGTCCTCACCATGGGCCGGATCAGCGTGGACGTCTATCCGCTGCAGATCGGCGTCGGGATCGAGGACGTCGAGAGCTTCGGCAAGTACCTGGGCGGCAGCTCCACCAACGTCGCCGTCGCCGCTGCCCGGCACGGTCGCCGGGTGGCCACCATCACCCGCACCGGCGACGACCCGTTCGGCCGCTTCCTGCATCAGGCGCTGCGCGGCTTCGGCGTCGACGACACCATGGTCTCGTCGGTGCCCGGGCTCAAGACGCCGGTGACGTTCTGCGAGATCTTCCCGCCGGACGACTTTCCCCTCTACTTCTACGGCCGTGAGCCGGCGCCGGACATGCGGATCAGCCCGGACGAGCTCGACTACGACGCCATCCGCGCCGCCGGTGTCTTCTGGGTCACCGGCACGGGACTGTCCGAGGAACCCAGCCGGAGCGCCACGCTGGCGGCGCTGGAGGCTCGCGGCAAGCGTGGCGTCACGGTGCTGGATCTCGACTACCGCCCGATGTTCTGGGAATCCCGCGAAGCCGCCCGGGAGCAGGTCCAGAAGGCGCTTCAGCACGTCACGGTGGCGGTGGGAAATCTCGACGAGTGCCTGACCGCCGTCGGGACCGACGACCCCCGGGCCGCGGCGGCCGCTCTGCACGACGCCGGTGTGACCACCGCCGTCGTCAAGCAGGGGCCGAAGGGCGTGCTCGGATCGGATCCGGCCGGCATCCACGAGATACCGCCCACCCCGGTGGACGTCGTCAACGGCCTCGGCGCCGGAGACGCCTTCGGGGGAGCGCTGTGCCACGGCATCCTCGCCGGCTGGGACCTGGCCCGTGCCGTGCGCTTCGCCAACGCGGCAGGCGCCATCGTCGCCTCCCGACTGGCCTGCTCCTCCGCGATGCCCACGACCGACGAGGTCGACGCACTGATCGGTGCGCGACGAGCTGAGACAGGAGACGGCGATGATCAGTGACCGGATCGGGTCGATCGTCCGCGCTCGGACAGCCAGTCCCGAGGCGATCGCCGAAGCGGCTCGGCGGCGAGTGCGCCCGGTGAGCCTTGTCGGTCCCTCCGGCAAGCTGATGGTCATCGCCGCCGATCACCCGGCTCGTGGATCGCTGCGTGCGGGCAGCGACCCGATGGCGATGGCCGACCGCGCCGGGCTCCTGGAGCGGCTGCTGGTGGCACTGTCCCGGCCAGGCGTGAACGGAGTCCTCGGCACCGCCGACATTCTCGAGGATCTGTTGCTGCTCGGCGCGCTCGACGGCAAGGTCGTCGTCGGGTCGATGAACCGCGGCGGGCTGGCCGGCACGTCGTTCGAGATCGACGACCGGTTCACCGGCTACGACGCGTCGTCGATCGACGCGATGGGGTTCGAGATGGGCAAGATGCTCATGCGCATCGATCCCGACGACGCCGCGACACCGGTCACCATGCAGGCGTGCGCCAACGCCGTCACGCAGCTCGCTGCCCGCGAGCGGATCGCCATGGTGGAGCCGTTCATCTCGCGCAGGGTGGACGGCAGGGTCGTCAACGACCTCTCCACCGACGCGGTGGTCCGGTCAGTGACCGTGGCCGCCGGGCTCGGCTCCACGTCGGCCTACACGTGGCTGAAGCTGCCTGTGGTCGACGACGACCCCGATGGCATGGAGCGCGTGCTCGGTGCGTCGACGCTGCCGGCCGTGCTGCTCGGAGGAGAGGTCCCCGACGATCCCGACGCAGCGTTCCGCCGCTGGGAGAAGGTGCTGCGCCTGCCTACGGCGATGGGCCTCGTCGTTGGGCGGACACTGCTGTACCCGCCGGACGGCGACGTCGCCGGCGCGGTGGACACGGCGGTGAGCTTGCTGTGAGCGCGACCAGAGTTTGTGAGCCGAGCGCAGCCGGAAAAGATGAAGAGCGCGACCTTATCGCGTGAGTCGCGTGAGGAGTGAGATGACCAGGAACCAGTACTACTTCCCGGCGGGCGGGACTCAGAACGAGCCCTACGCGCTTGACGTGAATCCGGGCAGCGATGAGCCGCTCGGGTACTCGTCGTTGCGGATCGTCGAGCTCGGACCGGGGGAGAAGCACGAGTTCAGCACCGGTGACGAGGAGATGTTCGTCCTGCCGCTGAGCGGCTCGTGCACCGTAATTTGTGACGGCGAGGAGTTCGGCGTCACCGGCCGCGACAATGTGTTCAACCAGGTCACCGACTCGGTTTACGTGCCGCGGGAAGCCGACGTGGTCATCACCTCCACCGTCGGCCACGGTGTCGGCCGGTATGCGTTGCCGGCGGCTCGCTGCTCGCGTCGCCTGCCGGCCCGATACCGGGCGGCGGCGGACGTGCCGGTGGAGATCCGCGGCGCGGGCAACGCGACCCGGCAGGTCAACAACTTCGGCTCGGCGCATACGTTCGAGGCCGACCGGCTGATCGCCGTGGAGGTGATCACCCCCGCGGGCAACTGGTCCTCGTTTCCTGCTCACAAGCACGACGAGGACCGGCCCGGCGAGGAGTCGGTCCTGGAGGAGATCTACTACTTCGAGATCTCCGACGGCCCGGGCGACGGGGGTGCGCCGAGCCGGGGAACCACCGGACGGCAGGGTTTCGGCTTTCACCGGGTATACGGAACCGCCGACCGTCCGATCGAGCTGCTCGAAGAGGTGCGCACCGGCGACGTCGTGCTGATCCCGCACGGCTGGCACGGGCCGTCGGTCGCGGCGCCCGGCTATCACATGTACTACCTCAACGTGATGTCCGGTCCGGGTGAGAAGCGGGAATGGCTGATCTGTGACGACCCGGCCCACGCCTGGGTCCGCGACGAGTGGGCCGAGCAGGAGTCCGACGCCCGGCTGCCGCTGTCCTCCCACTCCCCATGATCATTGGCGATCGCCTACCTCATGAGGGAGGCGATCGCCAATGATCATGGGGAAAGAGGAGGAGCGGCAGGCGGCTACGAAGGAGTGAGTGATGACTGAGACGGTGCGGCTGACGGTGGCTCAGGCGGCGGTGCGTTTCCTCGCCCAGCAGTACACCGAGCGTGACGGCGTGGAGCACAAGTTCTTCGAGGGATGCTTCGGTATCTTCGGCCACGGGAACCTCGCCGGTCTGGGTCAAGCGCTCCTGGAGGCCGAGGTCGCCGACCCCGGTTCGCTCACATACCGGCAGGCCCGCAACGAGCAGGGCATGGTGCACGCCGCCAGCGCTTTCGCCCGCATGCGCAACCGGCTGTCCACGATGGCGTGCACGGCCTCCATCGGTCCCGGCGCCACCAACATGGTGACCGGCGCGGCGCTGGCCACCATCAACCGCCTGCCCGTGCTGCTGCTGCCGGGTGACGTGTTCGCCACCCGGGTGGCCAATCCGGTGCTGCAGGAACTGGAGAGCCCCGGCGGGTACGACGTGTCGGTGAATGACACGTTCCGGCCGGTCTCCCGGTTCTTCGACCGGGTGTGGCGTCCGGAGCAGCTGCCGTCAGCGCTGCTCGGCGCCATGCGCGTGCTCACCGACCCGGCCGAGACCGGCGCCGCCACCATCGCGCTTCCGCAGGACGTGCAGGCCGAGGCGCACGACTGGCCGGTGGAGCTCTTCGAGCGCCGGGTATGGCACGTCCCCCGGCCTGTTCCCGAGCCCGCGGCCCTGGCCCGCACGGTCGAGCTGATCCGCACCGCGAAGCGGCCGATGATCGTCGCCGGTGGCGGCGTCATCTACAGCGAGGCCACCGACGCTCTGCGCGAGTTCTGCGAGGCTACCGGCATTCCGGTGGGGGAGAGCCAGGCCGGCAAAGGCTCGCTGCCTTACGACCATCCGCTCGCGCTCGGCGCGGTCGGCAGCACCGGGACGACGGCGGCCAACCGGATCGCCCGGGAGGCCGACGTCGTGATCGGCGTCGGCACCCGGTACAGCGACTTCACCACCGCGTCGCGGACCGCCTTCCAGCATCCCGGTGTGCGCTTCGTCAACGTCAACATCACCGGGTTCGACGGCGCCAAGCACGCCGGTGTGCCGCTGGTGGCCGATGCCCGGGAAGCGCTCGTCGCCCTCACCCGCGAGCTTGCCGGCTATGACACAGGAGCCGACTACCGGGACCGGGCCCGGCTGCTCGCGGCCGAGTGGGACCGCACCGTCGAGGCCGCCTACCAGCTGGGCAGGCGCCCGCTCCCCGCCCAGTCCGAGGTGATCGGTGCGGTCAACGAGATCTCCGGCCCGCGGGACGTGGTGATCTGTGCCGCTGGTTCTATGCCCGGTGACCTGCACAAACTCTGGCGCACCCGGGACCCGAAGGGATACCACGTCGAGTACGGCTACTCCTGCATGGGCTACGAGATCGCCGGAGGAGTAGGGGCCAAGCTGGCCAGCCCGGACCGTGACGTCTACGTCATGGTGGGCGACGGTTCCTACCTGATGATGGCGCAGGAGCTGGTCACAGCAGTGCAGGAAGGCGTGAAGATCGTCGTGGTCCTCGTGCAGAACCACGGTTTCCAGTCCATCGGAGCGCTGTCCGAACAGGTCGGCGTCGACCGGTTCGGCACCAAGTACCGCTACCGGGACGCGGACACCGGCCGCCTGGACGGAACGACGCTGCCCGTGGATCTCGCGGCCAACGCGGCGAGCCTCGGCGTGCGGGTCTTTCGTGCCGGGAGCATTGACGAGCTGAAGTCCGCTCTGCGCGAGGCCAGGGACGACACCGGTCCGGTACTGGTGCACATCGACACCGACCCACTGGTTCCGGCGCCTGACGGCGAAGCCTGGTGGGACGTCCCGGTGTCTGCCGTGGCGGCCCTCGACACGACTCGGGACGCCCGCAAGGCGTACGAGTCCCACAAGACCGATCAGCGCCATTACCTATGAACGCGAGAACCGCCGGCGCGTGTGAACGGGACAGCCGAAGGCGCCGGAGAGCATGCGACCAGCACACCCGGAAGGGGCTGTGGAAGAAGTGAGAACCATCCAGCATTGGATCGGCGGCCGCCAGGCGGCGGGCACGTCGACCCGGACCGGAACCGTCTGGAACCCGGCCACCGGCGAGCACCAGGCCGACGTCCTGCTTGCCGACCCGGCCGACGTCGACGCGGCCGTGGCCGCTGCCTCGGAGGCATTCCAGTCCTGGTCGCAGACGTCGCTGAGCAAGCGGGCCAAGATCCTCTTCGCCTTCCGCCAGCTTGTGGACGCCAGGGCCCAGGATCTGGCGGAGATCATCGCCGACGAGCACGGCAAGGTCGTCTCGGACGCACTGGGCGAGGTGCAGCGCGGCCTGGAGGTGGTGGAGTTCGCCTGCGGCATCCCGCACCTGCTCAAGGGTGACTACTCCGACCAGGTCTCCACCGGTGTCGACGTGTTCAGCTTCCGCGAGCCGCTGGGCGTCGTCGCGGGCATCACGCCGTTCAACTTCCCGGTGATGGTGCCGATGTGGATGCACCCGGTGGCGATCGCCTGCGGCAACACCTTCGTGCTGAAGCCGAGCGAGCGCGACCCGTCGGCGTCGATGCTGGTGGCGGAGCTGTGGGCGGAGGCCGGCCTACCGGACGGCGTGTTCAGCGTGGTGCACGGGGACAAGACGTCCGTCGACGCGATCCTCGACCATCCGGGCATCTCGGCGGTCTCGTTCGTGGGGTCCACTCCTATCGCCCGTTACATCCACGAGCGCGCCAGTGTCAGCGGCAAGCGGGTGCAGGCGCTGGGCGGTGCCAAGAACCACGCCATCGTCATGCCGGACGCGGACGTCGACTTCGCCTCCGAGCACATGGTGGCCGCCGCGTTCGGTTCGGCGGGGGAGAGGTGCATGGCGATCTCGGCGGCGGTGACCGTCGGTGATGCCGGCGACGGGTTGGTGGACGCGGTCGCTGCCAAGGCCGCCAAGGTGCGCGTCGGCCCCGGACGCGACGCCGCCAGCGAGATGGGCCCGGTGGTGACGGCCGCCGCGCGGGACCGGATCGTCGGGCTGATCGGGTCCGGCGCGGAGCAGGGCGCGTCGCTGGCCGTCGACGGGCGTGACTACGTCGTGGACGGCCATGAGAACGGCTTCTGGGTGGGGCCAACCGTCATCGACCGAGTGACGCCGGAGATGGACGTGTACCGGGAGGAGATCTTCGGCCCGGTGCTTTCCGTGGTCCGGGTGGAGACCGTGGACGACGCGATCGCGCTGGTGAATGCGAACCCCTATGGCAACGGGACGGCGATCTTCACCTCCAGTGGCGAGGCGGCCCGCCGCTTCCAGCGCGGTGTGCAGGTGGGCATGATCGGCATCAACGTGCCTATCCCGGTGCCCATGGCCTACTACTCGTTCGGCGGGTGGAAAGACTCCCTCTTCGGAGACAAGCACGTGCACGGGCCTGAAGGCGTCTCCTTCTACACTCGCGCCAAGGTCGTCACGTCCCGCTGGCCGCACGTGGACAACCCGGTGGGCGCCAGCTATCACTTCCCGACGCATCAATGATGACACCGGCACCGACTGTTTCCGGGTCGGGTTTCCCGGGCCAGGTTGTTCTCGATCTGGCCGTCCCGTCGCATCAAGGCTTGAAAGGTTGGACATGACATTCACGGGAATCGCGAACGCTCCAGTGAGCTTCGGCATCTTCGAGCTGACCGCGGGCGCGGATTTCCCCGAGCCGGAGACCGTTCTGGGTCCGCTGCGCGACGCCGGGTACGACGGCATTGATCTCGGCCCTCCGGGGTGGCTGGGTCGGGGCGACGTGTTGCGTCAGCGGTTGCGGGACCACGGGATGGCTTTAGCGGGAGGCTGGGTGGACCTGCCGTTCACTGCCGATGAAGCAGAGTTCGCCTCGTCGCTGGCTGCGCTCGACGACGCGCTGGAGATCTTCGTCGCCGCCGCCGAGGCCGACCCGTCGCGCCTCCCGTTGCCGACGCTGGCCGACTCAGGTTCGGACGCTCGCCGGGCCAACCCGGGAGGCGGCCGGCACGTGATGCTGGACGACGCCGGCTGGGCGCGGCTGGCGTCGAATGTGGCGAGGGTGGCCGCACGGATCCGGGCCGTGGGCCTGGAGCCGACGTTCCACCACCACGCCTGCACGCACGTCGAGACGCCCGAGGAGATCGACATCTTCCTCGACCGGACCGACGTGGGACTGACGCTGGACAGCGGACACCTCATCATCGGCGGGGGCGACCCGGTCGAGGGATGGCGGCGCTGGAGCGAGCGGATCAACCATCTGCACGTCAAGGACGTGCGCAAGGACGTACTAGCCGACGTGGTGCGCGAACGCGCCGGAATGCGGGCGGTGTGGGAACGGCAGGCCTTCGTCGCGCTGGGAGCGGGCGACCTCGACCTGGTGGCCTTCATGGATGCGGTGGTGGCCGACGGGTTCGGAGGCTGGCTCGTCGTTGAGCAGGACGTCGTCCCCTCGCCGTCGGACCCGCCCGGGCGTGCCGCCGGCGACCAGCGGGCCAACCGGGAGATGCTGCGGTCGTGGGTTCCGCTTGATTGATCCCATGATCATCGACGATTCGGCGGATGCCAGGCCGGCAGATCATCGATGATCATGGGAGGAGGAGATGAGCATGACTGTGCGCGTCGGTGTGATCGGCGTCGGGATGATCGGGCAGGACCATATCCGCCGGCTTACCGGCGTGCTTGCCGGCGCCCGCGTCGTGGCGGTCGCGGACGTGGATCCGGAACGGGCACGGCAAGTGGCCGGGCAGGCGATCGGCGTCACCGTGCACGCCACCGGGCTGGACGTGATCGCCGACGACGACGTGGACGCCGTCCTGGTGGCATCCTGGGGGGCCACGCACGAGGAGTACGTCGTGGCCTGTATCCAGGCCGGCAAGCCGGTGTTCTGCGAGAAGCCGCTGGCGCCGTCGGGCGAGGCCGCGGGACGGATCGTCGACGCCGAGGTGGCGGCGGGGCGCCGCCTGGTGCAGCTCGGCTTCATGCGCCGCTACGACCCCGGCTACCTGGCGCTGCGAGAGGTCGTCGCCGGCGGGTCGATCGGCGCGGCGCTGCTGGTCCACTGCGCGCACCGCAACCCCACGGTCCAGCCGCACTATGTCGCCGACATGGCGATCACCGACACCGCTGTCCACGAGTTCGACGTCGTGCGATGGCTCCTGGACGAGGAGATCACCGCCGTGACCGTGCACCGGCCGCGGCCGAACCGGCACGGTGGCGACGTCCAGGACCCGCTGCTGCTGCTCCTGGAGACCGAGAGCGGCGCATTCGTGGATCTGGAGACGTCGGTCAACATCCGCTACGGATACGACATCCGTACCGAGGTGGTGGGGGAGGACGGCACCGTGGAACTGGGGCCGGTGGCTCCCGTGGTAGTCCGCCGGGAGGGTATACAGGGCTCGCCGATAGCGGCGGACTGGCAGGAACGCTTCGAGAAGGCCTACGACGTGGAGCTGCAGCACTGGATCGACTCCGTGGTGGCCGGGACGGCCGTCGGGCCCAGCACCTGGGACGGTTACGCCGCAGCGGTCGTCTCCGACGCCGGCCTGACGTCGCTGCACAGAGGCGGGCGTGTTCCCGTCGCGCTGCGCGACAAGCCCGGCCTGTACCTCAAGGACCGCTGACCATCCTTCCTGCGGCTTGGTCACCTGATCGTCGAAATGTCGTCCGATCGCGCCACGGGAAACGATCAGGGGACGAAACGCGGGCTCAGGACGCAGGTGTGCCATCTGATCTCATCCCAGTATGCGGACGCTTCTTGATCAGATGA
The DNA here is from genome assembly GCF_010550695.1 of Phytoactinopolyspora alkaliphila. Taxonomy (GTDB): domain Bacteria; phylum Actinomycetota; class Actinomycetes; order Jiangellales; family Jiangellaceae; genus Phytoactinopolyspora; species Phytoactinopolyspora alkaliphila. The sequence continues at coordinate 81,728 of NZ_JAAGOB010000008.1, read as the reverse complement.
CCGAACACGGTGATTCCGGCCGCGTTGGTCACCTGATCATGAAGTGTCCACATGCTGTGACACGGGACACGATCAGACGACATTTCGACGATCAGGTGACCAACCTGGGTCAGAGGACGTGGTCGGCGTAGCGCTGCTTCATCAGGGCGACGACGCCGTCTGGGTCGGCGGCCCACACGTCGGCATTGAAGATCTCAACCTCGATGTCGCCGTCGTATCCGGCGTCCTCGACCAGGCGGCGGAGACGGCGGAAGTCGATGTGCCCGTCGCCCATCATTCCGCGGGAGAGCAGCGCGTCGCCGGGGAACGGCGTGATCCAGTCGCACACCTGGAAGCTGGAGATCCGGCCGGCTGCCCGCGCGATCTGCCGTTCCACGTCCGGATCCCACCACACGTGGAACGTGTCGACGACGACGCCGACCGCCGATGCCGGGTGCTGTTCGGCGATGTCCAAAGCTTGTCCGAGCGTGGACAGCACGCCGCGATCGGCGCAGTAGAGAGGATGCATCGGCTCCAGCGCGAGCTGAATGCCGCGCTCCAACGCATGCGGGACCAGTTCGGCGATACCGCCGGCCACGCGCGCTCGTGCGCCGGGCAGGTCGCGGTCACCCTCGGGCAGGCCGCCCACCACCATCACCAGGCACGACGCGCCGAGCTCGGCCGCCTCGTCGATGGCGCGGCGGTTGTCGTCCAGGGCACGACGACGCTCCTCGCCGCCTATCGCCGTGATGAATCCACCCCGGCAGAGTGAGGACACCCGTAGCCCCGCGTCGCGCACCAATGCCGCGGACTTCGCCACGCCGGCGTCGTGCACCGGCTCTCTCCATAGCCCGATCGACTCGATGCCGGCGCGCACACAGCCGTCGACCGCCTGCGCCACGGACCACGAGTTGGTCGTCTTCTGGTTCAGCGACAGCCGCCGCATCACAGCACCCCGTAGGTTTTCAGCAGCATCGTCATCCGGGAGGCGGCCAGCTCCGGGTCGGGAAGCAGACGCGCGGAGTCCGCCAGCCGGAACGCCTCCACCAGGTGCGGGAGGCTCCGTGCGCTCTGCAGCCCGCCCACCATGGTGAATCCGGGCTGGAAGCCGGAGAGCCAGGACAGGAAGGCGATCCCGGCCTTGTAGTAGTAGGTCGGCGCGCTGAACACGTGCCGGGCCAGCGCCAGTGTGGGCGTGAACGCCGCGTCGTAGGCGTCGTCGTCCTTCGCGTCCAGCGCTTGCAGAGCCGCCGACGCCGCCGGGGCGATCGCGGCGAAGATGCCCAGCAGCGCGTCGCTGTGGTGAGCGCCGTCTCCGCGGATCAGCTCCGGATAGTTGAAATCGTCGCCCGTGTAGAGCCGGACGCCCGACGGCAGATGGGCACGCACCGTCTTCTCGTAGGCATCGTCGAGCAGGGAGACTTTCACGCCGTCGATCTGATCGGCATGGTCCCGGATCAGCCTCAGGACATGCTCGATAGCGACGTCGACGTCGTCGGTGCCCCAGTATCCGCTCAGCGCGGGATCGAACATCGGGCCCAGCCAGTGCAGGATGACGGGAGACCCGGCCTGAGGAAGGACACGGTCGTAGACGGCGCGGTAGTCGTCGGGGCCTGTTGCCAGCGCCGCGAGCTGGCGGCTCGCCATGATGATCGCTTGCGCACCGGCGTCCTGCACGGCGGCGAGTTGCATCTCGTAGGCGGAGACCACGTCGTCGAGCGACGTCGCCCCGGTCAGGTGGTCGGTGCCCGCGCCCGCGGCGATCCGCCCACCCACCGATGCTGCCTCGGCGGCGCTGCGCCGGATCAGCTCATGGGTGGCGGGCCAGTCCAGGCCCATGCCACGCTGCGCGGTGTCCATGGCTTCCGCGACGCCGAGGCCGTAGGACCACAGGTGGTGACGGAAGGCCAGGGTGGAGTCCCAGTCGACGACGGCGGGGGCGCCGGGGGTGTTGTCGCCCAGCGGGTCGGCGACGACGTGGGCGGCGGCGAACGCGACCCGGGACTCGAACGGCGCCGCGGGCTTCGTCCACACGCCGGGTTCGTGCAGAGTGTACGTGGCGGTGCCGCCACCGTCGGCCGGGAGCTGGATCGTCGTCATGCCGTCTCCTTCCGTTGCGTCCTGCAGGTCGAGCGCTGGGGGCCCCGGTCTGCAGGACGCAGGGCGGCGGGCCGGGCGGCGGGCACGGCGGCGGGCCGTGCTGGCGAAGTCACAGCGTCAGCTCCATCAGCTCGATCCGCCGGCCCTCCGCCGACGACGCCAGCCCCGCCTCCGCCAGGCGTACTCCCCGCGCTCCGGCCAGGAAGTCGTACGGATGCGGCGCATCCTCGACGACGTGCCGGATGAACAGCTCCCACTGCGCCTTGAAGCCGTTGTCGATATCGGCGTTGGCCGGCACGTCCTGCCACTGGGAGCGGAACGGCTCGGTCTCCACCAAGTCCGGATTCCACACCGGCTTGGGCGTGGCGCCACGGTGTTGCGCGACGCAGCCGTGCAGGCCGGCGACCGCACTGCCCTCGGTGCCGTCGACCTGGAACTCGACCAGCTCGTCGCGGTGGACGCGGACACACCACGACGAGTTGAGCTGGGCGATGACGCCGCCGTCGAGTTCGAAGATGGCGTAGGCGGCGTCGTCAGCGGTGGCGTCGTAGGGCTTGCCCTGCTCGTCCCAGCGCTGCGGAATATGGGTGACGGCGCGAGCGGTCACCGCCTTGATCGGGCCGAACAGGTTGCTCAGCACATAGTCCCAGTGGCAGAACATGTCGCTGACGATGCCGCCGCCGTCTTCCTTGCGGTAGTTCCAGCTGGGCCGCTGGGCGGACTGCCAATCGCCCTCGAACACCCAGTAGCCGAACTCGCCGCGGACCGAGAGGATGCGGCCGAAGAACCCGCTGTCGATCAGCCGGCGCAGTTTGACCAGGCCGGGGAGGAACAGCTTGTCATGGACGACGCCGTTCTTCACTCCGGCCTCGCGGGCCCTGCGGGCGAGCTCGAGCGCGGCGTCGACGCTTTCCGAGATTGGTTTCTCCGTGTAGATGTGCTTGCCCGCCTCGATGGCCTTGATGATTGACGCCTCCCGCACCGAGGTGAGCTGGGCGTCGAAGTAGATCTGCATCTCCGGGTCCGCGAGCGCACCGTCCACATCGGTGGTCCAGCGGCTCAGGCCGTGCCGGTCCGCGATCTCGCGGAGCTTGGTCTCGTTGCGGCCGACCAGCAGCGGCTCGAGCTGGACGCGCGTGCCGTCGGCCAGCTCAACACCGCCCTGCTCGCGAATGGCCAGGATGGAACGGACGAGATGCTGCCGGTAACCCATCCGGCCGGTAACGCCGTTCATGATGACGCCGATCGGGGTGCGTGCCAATGTCTCCTCCAGGAAAGCGCTTACCAATTTGAGCATACACGATTGCCGCATTCGCGTCATCCCACCTCCGCAACCCTCCCATGATCATTGTCGATCACCGACATGACGAGGCACGCAGGAGCCAATGATCATGGGGAGCGAGGTGGCGTGCTCTGCCGGATGACGACCTCGCCGGCCAGGGTGCGCACCCGCGGCGGATCGCCGGGATCGGCATCCAGAGCGAGCTGCAACGCCAGGGCCCCGGCACGCTCCAGGGGCATCCGCACCGTGGTCAGCGACGGGCTGATGTCCCGCAGCGTGGTGATGTCGTCGAACCCGGCCATGCCGAGCGTCCGGGGAAGATCGACGTCGTGATCCCGGCAGGCGGTCATCGCCCCTACCGCCATCACGTCGTTCGCGGCGAAGACGCAATCCACCTCCGCTTCGCGCTCGAGCAGTTGCACCATCGCGGTATACCCGCCGTCCCGGGTGAAGTCGCCGTGAATCACGTTGGACTGATCGAGATCCACTCCGCTGGCGGCCAGCCCGTCGGCGAACCCTTCGGTGCGGTCGTGCGCGGTGAGCAATGTGCCGGGGCCGGCGAGGATGCCGAAGTGACGGTAGCCGAGCCCGACGAGTTCCGTCGCGAGCTCGCGGGCGCCGGCCCGGTTCTCCAGTGCGACCGTGTCCGCGGGATGCAGGTCCTGGCTGACCATCACCACGCGGCCGCCGGTGCGCTCGAAGGCAGCGATCTCCCGCCGTAGGGCGTCTGCCTCGGCGCTTTCGGAGACGCGGCTGCCGACCAGGATCGCGACCCTGCTGTGCTGGCCGCGCAGGGCGCCGAGGTGCTCGACCTCCCGAGCCGGGTTCCGTTCGGTGTTCGCGAGCGTGACCAGCATCTGACTGGCCTCCGCCACCCGGATCACGCCGGTGGCGATGGAGGAGAAGTACGGATCGGCGATGTCGTGAACGAGCAAACCGACGATATTGGTCCTGCCCTTCGCCACGGCCTGCGCCTGCGTATTGGCGGCGTAGTTCAGCTTGTGGGCAGCGGCGAGTACGCGTTCACGCAGTTCTTCGCCCACTTGCCGGGTACTGCCGTTGATGGCCCGCGACGCGGTGGCGAGGGAGACGCCGGCCTCGCGGGCGACATCGGTGAGAGTGACAGCGCCGGTTCGCTGCTCAGGCATGCGGAACTCCGTTCTCCCCATCCATATGGAAGCGGTTTCCACTCTACTGCCCCCGAAAGCGTCGCTGGGGACCTTCTGCGCTGCGTGTGGCGGGTACGGCTGCGGGCGCCTGGCATGCCGACGCCCGCCCGGCATGGCAGCCGAGCGGGCGTCGAGGACGAAGGAAGGGAGAGGGCGTTTAGCTTGCCCAGGCCAGCAGCGAATGCCGGCGCTGCGGTTCGCGGAGCGCCGCCAGGGCGTGCTTCTCCAGTTGCCGGACACGCTCCCTCGAGACGCCTACCTCTTCGGCGACGTCCTGCAGGGTGTGTTCCTTGCCGTCGGCGAGTCCGTAGCGCAGCTCGATGATCCGCGCCTCGCGGGGAGGCAGCGAATCCAGAACGTTGCGCAGCGATTCGACGAGCGCGTGGTGCTCGGCGATGTCTTCGGCACGGACGACGTCGTCGTCCTCGATGATCTCGCCGACCGACGTGTCGCCGTCCTCACCGATGGGGGTGTCGAGGCTCAGCGGATCCCGGGAGACCCGGCGCAGCTCGATGATGCGCTCGACCGGCAGCCCGGCCTCTTCGGCGATCTCTTCGACCGTGGCGTCGCGGCCGAGCAGCCGCTGCAGGTCGCGGCCGATACGGTGCATCTTGGCCACGGTCTCGGCCACGTGGACCGGGAGACGCACGGTACGCGTCTGCTCGGCGAGGCCGCGCTGGATGGACTGGCGGATCCACCAGGTGGCGTACGTGGAGAACTTGAAGCCCTTGGCGTAGTCGAACTTCTCGACCGCGCGCATCAGACCCAGATTGCCTTCCTGGATGACGTCGAGAAAGGGCAGCCCCCGATTGGACAGCTTTCGGGCCACCGACACAACCAACCGGAGGTTGGCTCGGATCATATGGTCTTTGGCGAGTTCACCGTCGTTGGCGATGGCGCGCAGCTCTCGCCGGTTCCGTGCGGTGAGCTTGCGAGTGCCTTCTCCGGCCTCGTCGGCGCGCAGCAGTTCCGCGGCGTACACTCCAGCCTCGATGCGCTTTGCTAGATCCACCTCTTCCTCTGCGCTCAGCAGAGGCGTTTTGCCGATCTGGGCGAGGTATCGCCCGACCAGGTCAGGTTCCCCCTCGGAGCCGGCGCGTGGACCACGACGGGTGACGTCGGTTTCGGTGTTCACTGTCATGGCTCCTCCCTTCCTGTCGTCGTATTTCGGGACGGTACCCAGTTGGCCCGACGAACATACGTTCACAACGTGCGAAGGCCCCCAGAGATTCCGCACTAGCTGAGAAGTCCCTGAGAAAAGGTTTGGTAGCGTCCGGTTGAACCGTTTGGCGTGATCTGGGTCCCGCGAATCACACCGCGGTCGCTGCTTGAAAACCGCGGCGCAGCGGCCACGGTACCCATACCGTCAGTGAGTATGAGACAGCGAAGGTTACAACATCGCAACTGCGATGGCTATTCCACACGCGCTTGTATTTCGGTGAACCGTAGCGCCCAACCCTGCGTCTCTATCTGACGTGAAAGACGGAGATTCCGACGACGAGCTGCTCCGGGCTGCCGGACGCGGCGATCGCGCGGCCTACGAGGAGTACTACCGGCGCAATGCGCCGTGGCTGCTCATCCGGCTACGACGACGCTGTGGCGATGCTGAACTGGCGGCCGACGTCCTGCAGGAGACGTTCCTCGCGGTGTGGCGTGCTGCCGGGTCGTACGCGGGATCGGAGCAGGCTGGCGGCTGGCTGTGGTCCATCGCCACCCGCCGGCTGATCGACGCGCACCGCCGGCGGGCCGTCCGGGTGGAGGCCGCGGGGGAGCCCTACGAGGAGCTGGTCCGCGCGCCGTCGGCAGAGGACGAGGCGCTGGCGTCGTCGTTCGGCGCCGAACTCGCCGTCGCTCTGGACCGGCTCTCGCCGGAACTCCGGGCCGTCCTGCAGGCCACTGTCCTGGACGGGCTGTCCGTCCGCGAAGCGGCCGTCCTGCTCCATATCCCGGAAGGAACCGTGAAGTCTCGCTCCCGCCGTGCGCGGCTCGCGCTGAAGGAGGCGCTGGCATGACCTGGCACGTCCCCGCGGACACGGTCCGTGCCTACGTGCACGGCCGGATCGCCGACGCCGACGCCTGGTCGGTCGAGGCACACCTCTCCTCCTGCGAGCAGTGCCGAGCCGAACTCGCGGCCGAGGCCAGTCACGTCCCCGCGCTGATGGCCGACGTGGACAGTCGCTGGTCGGCCGTCGCCGCCGATCTCCCAGCGCAAGGACGGGTGCGCCGGGGCACCGTGTGGCGGGAGCTGGTGGTGCTCGTCACCGCCGGCCCGGCGGCACGGTGGGCCTGGCTGACCGCCAGCCTCGCCGTCCTCGCCCTTGCCGCGGGGGTCGGCGCGATCACCCCGATGACCGGCGGGGGCGAGCTGCCGCTGCTGGGCATGGTGGCCCCGCTCGTTCCGATCCTCGGCGTCGCCGCCTCCTACGGCTCCGGGCTGGACGACGCACACGAGGTGATCGCGTCGACCCCGGGCGGCGGGCTGCGCCTGCTACTGATGCGTTCCGTGACGGTGCTCGCAGCCAGCAGCGTGATCGCTGTCGCGGCCGGCTTGTTCAGCGGCTACGGCTCGCCCGTGCCGTGGCTGCTCGCCAGCCTGGCGCTGGTGATGCTGACACTGGCATTCGGCTCCCTGCTCGGGGTCGGGCGTGCGGCGGCGGCGGTCGGCGGCGGGTGGGCGGTGGCCGTGACGGTCGCCACCCTCGACGCCCCGGCTGACGCCATTCCGAGCCTGCTCACCGTCGAGTTCGCGCCCGTCTGGCTTGTCCTGGCCGTCGTCGCGGCCCTCGTCGTCACCGTACGACGCGACGCGTTCGACCACATCATCTTGACCACTCGCCACTGATAGGAGCACAACCACGATGAGCACGCCCACCGTGATCGGCACCCACGTCGAGGTCAGGGATCTCGTCGTCCGGTTCGGCAAACGGACCGCCCTGGACGGTCTGGACCTCACCCTCGACACCGGTGTACACGGCCTGCTCGGTCCGAACGGAGCCGGCAAGACCACCCTGATGCGTCTGCTGGCCACCGTGGCGAAGCCGACCTCGGGCACGGTGTCCCTGCTCGATCACGACCTACGGGACCACCGGCAGCTCCGGCGGGTTCGCCGCCGGCTCGGCTACCTGCCGCAGCACTTCGGCTATTACCCGCGGTTCACCGTTCGCGAGTTCGTGGAGTACTTCGCCTGGCTCAAGGAGGTGCCCGCGGACCGGGTGCCGACGGCCGTCGACCGCGCCATCGAACGGGTGGGGCTGCTCGACCGCGCCGACGACAAGCTGAAGAAGCTGTCCGGCGGCATGCTGCGGCGGGCGGGGATCGCGCAGGCCATCGTCAACGATCCGGACATCCTCCTGTTCGACGAGCCGACGGCGGGCCTGGACCCGGAGCAGCGGGTCGAGTTCCGGGAGCTGTTGCGAGCCATCGGCGTCGACGCGTGCGTGCTGGTCGCCACCCACCTGGTGGAGGACGTAACAGCGGCCTGCACGGATGTCACCCTCGTCAATGGCGGTCGGTCGGTGTTCCGCGGCACACCGGAAGAGCTGGCGGCCGCCGCCGACGACTCGGTGGGTGGCGACTCCCCGATCGAGCGTGGCTACACGACAGTCCTGCGTGCGGCCAGACAAGGGTGAGCGCACCGATGGATCGCACCACCAGGCGAGCGTTCCGCACCGACCTGGTGCGCGGCGTGGCTCCGGTGGCGATCCTGGCGATCACCGGCGCGGGCATCGCCACCCTGTTCAACGACTCGGAGCGATGGGCCGGGCGGTGGGGCCCGCTCATGGAATACGCGCGGGTGATCATGATCGTCCTGGTGCCGTTGGCCGTAGCGGCCGCAGCCTGGCAGGCCGGGCGGGATCGGCGCCGGCGGACGGATGAGCTGCTGGGCACCACACCCCGGCCGTCCTGGCAGCATGTGGCCCTCGGCTGGGCCGGCGTGACCCTGGCCGCCGTGCTGGGGCTCGTGCTCGCCTGGCTGGCCGGCGTGGCGCTGGTGGCACCGATCGCTACCTACTCGGGCCGTGGCTGGTGGTGGGGGCTCGCGGTCGGCGCACTGGCACTGGCGGCTGCGAGCGCGCTCGGCACCGCGGTGGGCCGGCTGGTTCCCGGTCGCCTGGTCGCGCCGCTGGCGGGTATCGGCGCCTACGTTCTTCTCGGAATCGGTACCTACAGCGACCGCCTCACGTGGCTGACCCCTTCCTTCAGCGGCGCCACGGACGGCACTCGTTATCTGCCGGGGTGGGTTCACGTGTCGCAGGCGCTCTGGCTCGCGGGCCTAGCGGCCGCGCTCGTTCTTCTCGCCGCGGCGCGTCACCGCTGGCTCGCCGCGATACCGGCTCTGGTGGCGGTGACGGCCGCGGTGCCGCTGGTCGCCACCGACGACGAGGGCCGCTGGCGGGTGGATCACACCGCAATGGCGCCGGTCTGCACCGACGAAGGCGGTCTCGAAGTGTGCCTGGCACGGGTCAACGCCTTCCTGCTCGACGCGGCGGAAGAACCCGTGCGCGAACAGCTTGCCCGGTGGGACGGCGTCGACGGCGGCTTCGTCCGGGCCGTGGACCGGGTCTCGATCGACGACGCGGCCCTGGCGCCGGAGCGGACCGCGGTGCTCGAGGTCGCGCATCTGATGAGCTGGAACGGCGAATGGTCCGAGGAGTCCGAGCACGGTGAACGGATCGAGACCGTCTTCGCTCAAGCCGCCGCAGACCTCGTGTACCGGAACTGTCGTCCCTACGCGGGGGACGTCACCGCAGAGCCCGCGCACACGTCGATGATCTGGGCCGCGGAGGCCGCCCACTATTGGACCATCGGGGAGACGACTCCGCTCGGAGTCGTCGTCGAGGACGGGGAGACAGCACCGTTTCAGGTGCTGCTGTCGCGGCCGGAAGCGGAGCAGAAGGACTGGCTGGGGCGATACCTCGCGGCGGCACACACCTGCGAGCCGGCTGCCTTCGACGCATTGATGGAGGAGCTGCGGTGAACCGGACGACACGGCGGGTGCTCCGGACGGAGCTGCTGCGAGGCGCCGCACCGGTCGCCGCCGCAGGCGTTCTGCTGGCCGGATTCCTGATCATGGGCGCGTTCGCCGGCGACTGGGCCGGCTGGTCCGGACGGTGGACGCCACTGGCCGCGTCCGTGCGGCTGAGCCTGATGGCGCTGGGCGCGCTGGTCGCTGCCGCGGCGGCGTGGCAGGCGGGACGTGAGCGCCGACGCCGGACATCTGACCAGATCGGCTCCACGTCGCGACCGGGATGGCAGCCGTTCGTGGTCGGCTGGGCCTCGGTGACGCTGGGTTCGTCGGTCGCCATGCTGGTGGTCGTGGGCGCCTGCGCCGCATTGGTCGCTCCGGTGGCCTCCTACGGTGGCGGCGGATGGGTGTGGATGATCGTGGTCGCCTTTCCGGGTTTGGCTGCGTTGTCCGCGCTGGGCGCCCTTCTCGGCAGGTTGATTCCGTCACGCTTGGTCGCCCCGGTGGTGGCGGTCGCCGTGTATCTGCCGATGGTCGGTGTGGTCGACGGTGCTGGGCCGGGAGTGACCAGATGGCTGGCCCCGGTTCTGTCTCCCTACGACGCTCCCGGTTACACCATCGACGCGGCGGTCAGTCTGGCGCAGTTCGTCTGGTTCTCGGCGGTGGCCGGGACAGCGATCATGCTGATCGTGACGGCCCAGCGGTGGCTGATCGTGGTGCCCGCCGGCATCGCGGTGGGCGCGGCGGCGTGGCTGGCGTCGAGTTCACCCCAGTGGGAGGTTGACCGGGCCGCGGTGGAGCTGGTGTGCACCGAAGACGGGTCGCCGGAAGTCTGCCTGACGCGGCTGAACTCGTTTCTTCTCGACGACGTCGCTCCACTCGCACGCGGTGCACTGGCTCACTGGGAGGGGATACCGGGCGCACCGGACCGGGCTGTGGACGAAACTGCGCAGATTGACCACTGGGATGCGGAGGACGAGGCGAGCGTGCGGCTGACCCTGACCAGTGGCGCGACGCTGAGCGGCGGATACGCGGGCTCCGGCGCGCGTTCACCGCACGGGTGGGAGGTGATCGACTGGTGGCCGGCGACGACGTGTGCCGGTGCGGTGACCGAACAGCATTGGAGCCTGTTCGAGGTGGCCACAGCGTGGGGCATCCAGGCAGACGCCTGGCTGGAGCCCGACTCGCAGCGGTATCTCGACGCCCTGATGGCTATGCCCGCGAAAGATCAGAAGAACTGGATGGGCCGGTTCCTCGCCGCCGCGGAGACCTGTGACGAGTCCGTGCTGGCGACACTTGCCGAGGAGCTGCGATGACGTCCGTCGTGACACCCCTTGATCCGCGACGCGACCAACGTGCCCGGTCGTTCGCCCATCGCGTCGCGCCGGCGTGGCTGCACGCCCGGGCTCGCGGGATTCCGCTCGCCGTGCTGGGCATCGTCGCTGTGGCGCTCGCGGCGTGGTGGTGCGCCGACTGGCTGGTGCATCGCGAGTGGTCGACGGGCGCCGACTCCCGGGTCCCCGTCGTCGCGGGCGCGCCATTGCTGGCCGTGGTGCTGGCGTCGGCGGGCCTCGGCGGGCAGGACGAGGAGCTGGAGCGATCGACCGCGGTGCGGTGGAGAGTCCGCCGGCTGGGCCACATCCTCGGCATGACCCTTCTTATCGGCTGTGCCTTGGTTCTCATCGGGCTATGGGAGCCGCGTGAGTACGGAGCGTTCGAGCTGGCGCGGAACACGCTCGGCTTCGTTGGGCTGGTCGCCGCGTCCGCTCCGGTTCTCGGGTCGCGGCTGGCCTGGGTTCCGTCGTTCGCCTACGCGGCGGTCGTCTACCTCGCGGCACCCAAGCCGATCCTTACGGAGGCGGCCTGGTGGACGTGGCCATTGCAGCAATGGGGCGCTGATCTCGCTGTGCTTGTGGTGGTGGCGCTCTTCGTTGGCGGAACCGCGCTCTACGTGATGAAGGGCGCCCGGCCGGCCCGGGACGCCGACGAGTGACGAAGCCTGGCGGGTGACCGGTGCCGTCGCACGCGTGCCGCCGGCGAGTGGCCGGCACCGACGTGCTCAGCCGGTCTCCAGGCCCCAGGAGCGGACCTCGTCGGGGTAGAGGCGGATCAGCGGCCCCGGCTCGGCAATGGCCTCGGCGCGGCCCCGGACGGACACCGCGCGGGGCTGCCAGGGCGGCAGGACGTCGTCGATCACGATGGCGGCGCGCCCCGTGCGGCTCACGTCCCGGAACTTCTTCGTGTTGGCGAAGTCGCGTCCCCCGACGTCGATCGTGTCCAGGTCGGCGTTGTAGGACCACCCGACTGGAGTGACATGCGGAGTGCCGTCCGGGCCCACCGTCGCCAGGCGGGCGAGGCGTCGTTCGGATCGCAGGTAGCTCAGCTCGGCGTCACTGAATGCGCTCATCGGGTTCCTCCTCGGCCGGGGGTAACGCGTGTGGCGTGGGAGGTTACCCGACACGAGGCCCGCATGCTGATCGCAGGGTGCTCGTGTTCATACGCGGGTGGCGGGCTATGGGAATAGACGCGAACGATACTCGTTATAAGTAGGGTGACGTTCGACCATGACGAGGAGCGTTCTATGAAGAACATCATCCATCCCGACTACCGTCCTGTGGTCTTCCGGGACCGTGGCGCCGACATGGCATTCCTGACCCGCTCGACCGCGACGTCGGACGAGACGGTCGTGTGGGACGACGGTCAGACCTATCCCGTGGTCGACGTCGAGATCTCATCGGCGAGTCACCCGTTCTACACGAGGACGTCGCGGATCCTGGACTCCGCCGGGCAGGTGGAGAAGTTCCGCCGCCGGTTCGCCGGGGGAGAGAGCGTCGCTTGACCTGAATAAAGGTTGAGGTACTTGACTGGAGCCGTCCTTCCCCAATCGAGGAGAATTCCATGCGAGCAGTAGTCCTGCGCGAGTTCGGACCGGCCGGCAATCTCAGCTACGAGACCGTACCCGATCCCCAACCTGCCGACGGCCAGCTGCGCATCGCGGTGAAGGTGTCCGGCGTGCACTACATCGAGACCGCGATGCGAGCCGGCCTGCCGATCGGCCCGCCTCTTCCGCAGCTGCCATCAGTGTTCGGATCGGAGGTGGCCGGGGTCGTGGACGGTGTAGGCGCCGGGGCCGCCGAGTCATGGATCGGGCGTCGCGTCGTGACCGCGCTCGGACAGCCAGGTGGCTACGTGGAGCTGGCGGTCGCCGACGTCGCCGCAGTGCAGCCGATTCCGGAGGGCGTGGAGTTCGACGTTGCGGTGGCTATGGTCCGCACCGGGGCCACCACGCTCGGCTTACTGGACCTCGCTGACGTCGGTGCCGACGATGTGGTCCTCGTGACGTCCGCCGCTGGAGGAGTCGGCCAGCTGGTGGTCCGGCACGTGCTGAGCGTCGGGGCGACGGTGGTCGGCGCAGCCGGGGGTCCGGACAAGGTCGCCGCCGTCCGCGGCTTGGGGGCCGACGTCGCTGTCGATTACAACCGATCGGACTGGGTCGACACTGTCCTCGACGCCCTCGGCGGGCGCCGGGTCACCGTCGTGCTCGATGGAGTTGGCGGTGACAAGGCGGATGCGGCGTTCTCTCTGCTCGCCGATGGCGGGCGCTTCGTCAGCATCGGTCAGTCCTCCCGGGAAGAGCCCGACCTCGACTCGGAGCTGCAGAAGTCCCGTGGTCTCACGGTCGTCGACGCGCTCGGGCACCTCCTGAGTCACGCCGACCGCTTCGCCGAGGTGGAACGACGAGCACTCGAGGGCGCGGCCAAGGGTGAGCTCGTGCCGACGATCCAGGCGTTCCCACTGGCGGCGGCCGCGGAAGCGCACGCGGCGCTGGAGAGCCGGAAGACGACGGGCAAGGTGATCCTGCGGCCGTGACCGGAGCCAACCTGACGCCTTTGTGTCGTCCTGGCGCGTTTCAGTCGCGCTTCCCGGCCTCGAAGCGGCTTTTGGCGCGGCTGGAGGGCGTCAGGACGCAGGAATCGCGTCAGGACGCAGGATTGGCGTCGGCCTCGGTAGAGTGCGCGCGTGGTTGGCACTACCGAGGACAAGCCGGATCCAGACGCGGTCTTGGCTGCGTTCGGAGTTCCAGGGCGAGTCGTGGCGATGACGCCCGTGGCAGGCGCCTGGTCCAACCGGGTGTACCGGCTGACCACGAGCGTTGGTGTGTACGCGGTGAAGCACCTGCGAAACCCATGGAACGTGGCGCGGTGGCTGGAATGGCTCGACGCTGCCTGGACGCTTGAGGCCCGTGCTCACCTGGCCGGGATACGGATGCCGGAACCGGTGCCCAACCCGGCAGACGGCGGATGCGTCGCCTGGGTGGAGTCGGTAGCCGGTACGGATCCCATCCCGGTGCGGGTGCACCGGTGGATGGACGGGTCGGCACTGCCGCCTGAGCCGGTGGGATCCGAGGTAGCGGCATGGGCAGGTGCGACGCTGGCCACGGTACACGGCCTGCAGGTCACGACGAGCGACCGGACGATCTTTCCGATATTCAACACGGACACCGCTGACCAGTGGCCGGAACTCGTCTCAAAAGCGCGCGCCGCCCACGCAGCGTGGGCGGCAGATCTCTGGGAGCTCCGGCCACACGCCGGCCGAATCGCCGAGCTGGCCCAGGAAGCGGGCAGCACGGACGAGCCCGAGGTCATGTGTCACGGCGACATCGACCAGAAGAACATCGTGCTCGCGCCCGACGGCCCGGTGCTCTGTGACTGGGACGTGGCGATGCCACTGGTTCCACGGCGGGAACTGGCCGACGTGGCGCTCTCGCTTGCTGGTTGGCGGCACCTCGACGTGGCTCGTGAGGTGGTGCGCGCGTATCGATGTGCCGGGGGAGCGGCCGAGGAGATTCATCCGGCGGATCTCGGCCCGGCGATGTCCACTAGGCTTGACTGGCTGGCGTTCAACGTCGAGCGGGCCATCGGCACTCGTTCGGCGGCCGTCGATGAGGTGGCATTGAGCCGAAGGCTCGTTCCAGAGCTGATCAGGGACGTGCCGCGACAGCTGGCCGTCGCACTGCGGTGGCCGGAGAAATTGGCTGGCTGAGCGCGGTCACAAGGCTGCTGCGCAGCGTGCCGTGCAACGGTGGAAGATCGTGTTCTCAGCGATGGATGGTTCTGTGGGTCTGGGCACGCACGATTCTCCAGTGATGACGGTGAAATCCTCCATCGATCAGGTCTTGCGCAGTGGTGGCCAGCTGCTCGGCCGAGTTGTCCAGACCCACCGGCCGGGCGCCTCGACGTGCCATCCATGCGGACACGTAGGCGGTGCCGCAGCCAAGCTCGATCACGTCTTTGCCCTGCAGCGTGGGTGGCAGCATGGGAAGGTCGTCCTGCGGAGACGGCGCGCTCGGCGTCGGCCGGACAGGCATGAGCGTACCGACATCGTCCGGGTGATCACTCCGACAATGTCGGTACCACCAGGCAGCCGCGGAGAGCCGAGCCGCAAGAGCGCACGGCCGGTTCACCGATTGTGCTGGCAGCGGTGCGGGGCCGCGACCTACAGTGCGGGCATGAAGAAGAGCAGCACAATCATCGGGCTCGGAGCGGTGGCCGCGGTCGGCGCAGCCGTGGCCTCGGAACTGCGTAAACCCGCGGAGGAGCGCACCTGGCAGGGCAAGCTCGGCGGAGTGGTGCCCTACGATTTCCGCCCTCCCACTACGGACCGGCTCCGGGAGCGGATGTGGGCGCCTGACGACGACGCCATCGTCAAGCCGCACGTGTTCGGCGTCGGCTGGACGGTGAACGTCGGACGGCTTGCCCGCAAGGCGGGCGTCGCCTGAACGTCGCCGGGCTGGCTGACGCCGGACCGCAGGGAGAGTACCGACATTGTCGGGGTGATCACCCGGACGATGTCGGTACGCCGGATGGTGCGGGTATCTTCGCGGCTCAATCGGGCTGGTTGGCCCGGGTCAGGTGCAGGCCGATCGGGTAGCCCTGGACGATGGTCAGCGTGTAGCTATCGATCGGGCGACGGTCGTCGTCGTACGCCACACCGGTGAGGGCCAGCGCAGCGGAGCCGGGCCGCACACCGCAGAGTCTCGCGGTCGCCTCGTCCACGAGGGTCGGTTCGACCCGCTGGAGGCTCTCCGCCACCTGGTGGCCGGCGTTGGCGAGCGCGTCCACGATGGTCGGGCTGCCCTCCAGGATGTCCGGCGTGATCATCGCGGCCACCGTCAGTGGGACGATGTCCGTGGCGTAACCGTAGACGATGCCCGCGCGGGCGCGGACGGCTCGGTAGCGCACCACCTCCGTGCCTACCGGTATGCGCAGGTCAGAGGCGATGGCGAGGTCGGCGGGAATCCTGTCCTGGGTGCGCCCGCGCTCGTCGACCTCGGTGGCCTCGTCGTCGAGATCGTCGAGGAACCCGGTGTAGACGGGACCGGACCGCGGCGACAGCGGCTCGATGGGCGGCTGTGCGGCGACATACGTGCCGGACCCGCGCTGACTGGTCACGTATCCGGTCTCGCGCAGTACCGCGATGGCCTGGCGGACAGTGCTGCGGCTGACGCCCATGGTGCGGGCGAGATGTTCCTCCCCGGGCAGACGCTGACCGGGGGCGAGCGATCCGGCCAGGATCCGGCTCTTCAGCGACGCCGCGATCCGCGTGTACAGCGGCCGGTCAGGTCCGGGTGGTCTGGCCACGCTGGTCCTCCGCCCCTCCCGGAAGAAGCCGTTGCAGTTCCGCCCGGACCCGCAGCTTGGTGGCCGTTGCGGCGTAGGACGCGTTCAGCGCCGCGAGTTGGGCGGCGACCAGCTTCGTCCTGGTGAACCCGTGGAAGCGGTGCGCGGCCAGGAGCTCGTCGGTCAGCGTGGTCTGGAAGTAGGCGGGGTCGTCGGTGTTGATGGTGACGACGACGCCCGCCGCGGCGAGCTCGCCGAGCGGATGCGCCTCCAGGCTGTCGCTGATCTTCAACGCGACGTTGGACGAGGGCGCCACTTCGAGGGGGATCCGCTCGGCCGCGAGATGTGCGATGAGGTCAGGGTCTGCCAGCGAATGAACGCCGTGGCCGATCCGGTCCGCGTTCAGCGACCCCAGCGCGCCCCAGATGCTCTCAGGTCCGACCGTCTCCCCGGCATGGGGGAGCGAGGCAAGTCCGCTGGCTTTCGCCCGGGCGAACGACGAGGCGAACAGCTCGGGCGGGAAGCCGGCCTCGATACCGCCCAGCCCGAGACCGACGACGCCGTCCGGCGCGGTGGAATCCAGCAGGTAACCGATGGTTGCCTCGGACTCCGGGTCCTCGGTTTCACGGGCGATGTCGCAGACCCACGCGAGATCGACGCCGTAGTCGGCCCGGGCACGCCGCCGGCCCTCGTTGAGGCCGTCCCGGTACTCCTCGAGTGCCACGCCGCGGCGCTGATGCGTGAGCGGCGTGGAGGTCACCTCGGCGTAGGGGACGTTCTGCGCGGCCAGCTCGGCGGCGAGTGACACCGTCGCGTCGGCGAAGTCCTCCGCGGACCGCAGCACGGCGAGGCCGGTGAAGAACAGCTTGGCGAAGTCCTCGAAGTCGTTGAACTGGTAGAGGCCGTTCAGTTCGTCCGGGGTCGACGCGCCGACGTCCACGCCGTTGCGTTCGGCGAGCCTGAACAGGGTGGTGGGACGTAGCGAGCCTTCGAGGTGGACGTGCAGCTCCACCTTCGGCAGGTCTTTCAGCCAGGGAACGATGGCGGCGTTCTCAGGTCCGGTCACATGTATTGTCTACCATACAACTTCACGTTCGGGCCACCGCGCTCGCCTTGTGCCGCCGGGATGGGGGTCGGGTCGCTACGGGCTGATTGCGACGACGGCCGCGTCCGGTGCCTCGAGCCGGTGTGGTCCCGGCGCGGCGGGGAATCGCACCAGGTCGCCGTGGACCGGGCGGCGGCGGCCCTCGGCGTCGATGAGGGCGGTTCCGTCGGCCCCGACCGCCACGAACTCGTCGTCCACCCGAAGCAGAACAGGGGCGTCGTAACCCGCGGCCACCGCCGTGCGTCCAAGGCGCAGGGCGTCGATCACCGCCTCGAACGGCACCGGGCCGTCGTCGGGGGAGTGACGCTCGATCGCCACCCAAGTCAGGGGTTCCGCCAGCGAGCGGCCCTGCTCCGGGCTGTGGAAGTCGCTGCCGCCCACCGGGATGGTCTCCCACCCCCAGGCGTTCCACCAGGCCAGCGGCCCGGACCAGCGCCGGTCGAGCCAGCTCCAGTGCCAGATCTCGGCCAGCGGTGGCGGCGCCTCCAGCTGATGGTGCCAGGCGCAGTCGGCGGCCAGGGGGTGGTTGACCGACAGCAGGCCACCGTCGTCGGCCACCTGAGACACCCATGCGTCAGGGTGCTGGCGGAAGTCCACCCAGCGGACGGCGCCGAACGCGTTCGCGTGGCCGCGATCGGTGGTCACCTCCTGCCCGGGCACCAGTGTGACGCCGTACTGGTCACCGATCGCGCCCAGCCCGGCGTGGTGGCTGACCGTGTTGTGGTCCGTGACGGCCAGGACGTCGAGACCTTCCTCGACCGCCAGGGCGGCAAGCTGTGCCCGGCCCAGCGTGCCGTCGGAGTGTACGGTGTGCGCGTGGAAGTCGCCTGCCACCCAGGTGAAGCCGGCATCCGACGGTAGCCGGCGGCGGGGCCGGCGCTGCGGGCGCGGCGGGGGAGGAGGCTCGATCTCCGCTGGTCCGGATGCGGGCGTGTCGATCTCGACGACGACGTCCAGGCCGTCGGCCGGGATCCGGTGCAGGCCCAGCACCACGGCCCAGCGGCCCGGCTCCAGCTCGCCGGGCAGGTATCCGGGCGTGGCGGCGTCGGCGCCGATCACGAAGCGTGACCGAGCCCCTCCGGACCAGCCTCGGAACGCCCCCGCGCCTGCGCAACCGAGGTCTACGACGCCGCGGTCCCGGTCGAACGTCAGCCGGACCTCGATCGACGGTGTGCCAGGAGCCACCTCGAACGGTATCTCCAGGTACGGGGACACCGCCCGGTCCTCGGGCGTCAGAGTGCGGGTGACGCGCCTCCCCATGGTCATTGAAAATCCGCCACCCGGGGCTGTGCGGGATCTCCAATGATCATGGAGAGGAGTTCGTCGAGGGCGGTCATGGTGGGCAGGGAATGTCCACCGCCGGGCTGATCTCCCGCGGCGTGGCCGGTACGGTCGATGAGGAACGCCTGCATTCCGAGGTCCAGCGCGGTCCGCACGTTCTCGGCGACGTCGTCGACGAAGGCCACATCAGACGGAGCGAGTGACGCTTGTTCGAGGGCGATCTGGTAGATCCGGGCACCAGGCTTCTCGTGGCCCACGACGGCGGAGATCACGAACGGCTCGAAATAGTCCCGCAGTCCCATGTCGCGGTGCCGCAGCTCGATCGATGGACCCGCATTGGTGATCACGCCGAGCCGTACACCGGCCTCGGCCAGCCCGTCGAGTACCAGCATCGTGTCGGCGTACGGCTCCTGGTCCAGCTCGTAGACAGCCGCGTCGGCCAGCGCTCGAAGGAGTTCGGCCGGGGCAACGCCGTAGAGGCGGCGGAGCACGACGTCATAGAACCCGACATAGACGCCGTGCTCCTCCTCCAGAGTCGTCACCCTCCAGCGTTCGGCCAGATACGCGGTGCCAGCCGCAAGCGCCGCGCGAGAGGCGTCGTCGTCCGCCGGCGTGGAAAGCCCGGCTGCGGTCACCAGCTCCGCGAAGCGGGGCTTCGGCCACCAGCTCGCGTGGGTGGGCGTGGCCAGGGTGCCTCCGGAGTCGAAGAACACCGCTCGCGTCGTGCCTGCTCCCAAGATCATCGCGGGTGGTATCGACGACGATCTGCCGCCGCAGCCCTGATGCTCATGAGGTGACGGCCGACGACGCGACTTCCAGCCGGGGAGAGCCGACCAGCCCGCCGTCCCCGGCGCGGTACAGGAGCGTGTGGTCGGCCTCGGGAGCCAACCGCACTCGGTCGCCCACCTTCGGCGGGTTCCGGGTGGTCGCCTGGATGGAGAGGGCATCACGCTCGACAGTCACCAGGTGGTCGATGCCGAGCAGCTCCACCACGGCGACCTCGCCCTCGATCGACGGTCCGGCCGCGTCACCACCGACGATGGTGTGCTCTGGGCGGAAACCCAGGACAACGTCCTCGCCGTCGCTGACATGCTCGACCGCTGACGCCGGCACCGGGAACGCGGTATCGCCGATCTGCACTTGAGCATCCCGGATCACGCCGGAGACCAGGTTCATCGGCGTGGACCCGATGAACGACGCCACGAACAGCGACGCCGGGCGCTCGTAGACGACCGACGGAGTGTCCAGCTGACGGATGTGCCCGGCCTCCATCACCGCGATCCGGTCCGCCAGCGCCAGCGCCTCGGACTGGTCGTGCGTGACATAAATGGTGGTGATCCCGAGTTCCTTCTGCAGCCGTTTGAGGAAGGTTCGCGCCTCCAACCGCAACCGGGCGTCGAGGTTGGACAGCGGCTCGTCGAACAGGAACAGGCTCGCGTGGTACGCGACCGCTCGTGCCAGCGCCACTCGCTGCTGCTGACCTCCGGAGAGCTGTCCCGGGCGACGCTCCAGCAGCTTGTCGAGCTGCAGATTGCCGGCGGCCTCGGAGGCGGTCTTACGGCGCTCCTCCTTGCCGATCTTGCGGACCTTGAGCGGGTACGCGACGTTATCCACCACGGTCATGTGCGGGTAGAGCGCATAGTCCTGGAACACCATGGCCACGTTGCGCTTGCCGGATGGCAACTTGGTGACGTCGCGGTCGTCGATGAGTATCTGCCCCGAGGTTGCATTCTCCAAGCCCGCAATGGTTCGCAGCATGGTGGTCTTCCCGCAGCCCGAGGGACCGAGCAAAGCGAAGAACTCGCCGGCCTCGATGGACAGGTTGATCTCGTCGAGGGCGCGAACCCCGCCGGGGAACTCCTTGACGAGGGAGTTGAGCTTGACACTCGCCGTCATCGTTTGATTCCTCCGTGGAAGCGGAAGCCGTAGCGGGCATTCACGAACAGGTACATCAGCACCACCGGGATCGAGTACAGGAAGGCGAAGGCCGACACCAGGCTGAGGTTGGGATCGCCGGCCTCGTTGTAGAAGTTGTAGATCACCACTGCCGCAGGGTAGAGCTCCGCACTGCGCAGCAGGATGAACGGGGTCAGGAAGTCACCCCAGATGTTGACCAGCGCCCACACGGCGATCACCGCCAGACCTGGCCGGACCACGGGCACCACGATGTCTTTGAGGATCTGGAACGACGACGCGCCGGCCACCTGCGCGGACTCCTCATAACTGCGCGGCACCGAATCCATGAAGTCCTTGAGGATGAACAGCGCCGTCGGCAGCATCCCGCCGGTGAGGATCAGAATCACGCCGGTGTGCGTGTTGATGAGACCGAGCTCGTAGATGAGGAGGAATGTCGGCACCATGGTCGCTGTGCCGCTCACCACGGCGGAGAACAGCATCAGGCTGTAGAGGATGAGGTTCCGCCCCGGTATACGTACCCGGGAGAGCGCATAGCCGGCGAACGCGCACGCGATGACGACCAGAACGGTGGAGACAACAGAGAGGAAAAGCGAGTTCCACAGCGACGTCACGGCGCGGGGATTCTCGAACACGCCACGGAAGTTGTCCAGGGTGAACGACGGCCACGACACGCCCAGGCCGGGGGACGCGTCAAACGGGGCGGAGAGCAGCCAGAGCATCGGCACGGCGAAGAACAGGCCGATGAACACCGTGAAGACGTACAGGCCGACGCGGGACAGCACCGCCTTGATGGTGCCCGCGGGATCGTTGTCCTCGACCCGGACCGCAGATGTGACCTTCACGCCTTCTTCCTCCTCTCGCGCAGCATGCGGAAGTAGACGAGCGCGATGATCAGGTTGATCAGCAGCATGATCGCCGAGACCGCGGAGCCGAAGCCGAGCTGACCCTGCCCGAACGCGACCCGGTAGACGTATATGGCCATCACCTCGGTCTGGAAGTTCGGGCCACCTCCGGTGAGAAGGAACGGGGTGAACAGGTTGAACGTCCACATGCTCACCAGGAGCACGGTGGTGAGAATGTGCCCGCGCACGGACGGCAGAACGATGTCACGCAGGGTCTGCCACGCGGATGCGCCGGAAACCTTCGCCGTCTCCAGATGAGATGGCGGGATCGTGTTCAGCGCCGCGTCGAACAGCAGCATGGAGAACGCTGTGCCGCGCCAGATGTTGAAGATGATGATCGCCAACAAGGGTTGCCGCAGCAGCCATTCGGTGGTGACGTCACCGGGGATCATCGCGTTGAGGGTGCCGTCGCTGCCGTCCAGGAAGGCTCGCCAGAGGAAGGCGACCACCGAGCCGGGGATGATCCAGGAGATGATCACCAACACTTCGATGGTGCGGCGGGTCCACCCGCGCCAGCGCCGGAACAGCCACGCGAGGGTGAAGCCGAGCCCCATCTGGCCGAGGACACCGGATGCCGCGACGAAGATCAGCGTGACCCACAGCGAGCTGGTGAACAGCGGATCGTCCAAGGCCCGGGTGAAGTTGTCCGTGCCGACGAACTCTGGTTCCCGTGCCGCCGTGCCGGTGAGCCGGTAATTGGTGAATCCGAGATACAGCGCCCAGACAGCCGGGAACATCATGAAGAGGCCGATCAGGCCGATCGCCGGCGCCACAAACCCGATTGCGGCGGGCTTACTGATCACCGCTACCTCAGCGGCGTCGTCCCTGACCGGTTCAGGTGTCACGGTGCCTTGATCGGCCGGGGCTGCCTGGACGGCGCCTTCACCGGTGGGCGCTACCTGACGTTGATCATCGGTGGTGTTGTCGGGCGCCACCGCCTCGTCGCGGTGGCGCCCGTCGTCGTTGGTCATAAGGGAGACCTCATGCAGAAGGCCGGATCACTGACATGCAGATTCATGATCGTCGGATTGTGCCGGCTCACCCGCCCGCGACGTTGTCCGGGCCGACGATGCCTTCCAGGGTGGAGTGGAACTCCTGGGCGGCGGATTCGACGTCGGAGCGCCCGGACACGACGTTCTCGACCATGAACTGGATCGCTTCGGAGACCTGCGGGTACTCCTCGAAGCCGGGTCGGTACCAGGTCAGGGGAAGCACCTCTTCGGCGACGAAGGTCAGCATCGGGTCGTGGGCGATGCCGTCCTCGTTGACGTCCTCACGTGCGGTGATACGAGGCTCGCGCTCGACGTAGTCGAGCTGGGACTCGTAGCTGGACATGAAGGTCAGCAGCTCCCACGCTTCGTGCGGGTGCTCGGTGTTCGGGTTGATCACCCGTCCGGTGCCACCGGACGCGGAGACGAAGTCCTGTCCGCGGATGCCGGCGCCCGGTTCCTGCGCCGGGATGAGCGCCCACCCGACGAGGTCCTCGCGGTCCTCGAGCGGGAAGTTGCCCTCGGGGTTGATCACGCCGCGCCAGAGGTAGTCACCCTCGATCAGCATGCCGAGGTTGCCCTGGGAGAATGCCTCGAAGGAGCGGTCGCGGCCGTCGGTCAGCAACTGCATGTCCGTGTCGGCCAGGCCCTCGCTGTAGATCGTGTCGTAGAACTCGAGGGCCTGCCGCACGGCGGGGGTGTCTCCCTGCCACATGCCGTCCACGTGAAGGTCGCCCCCGGCTCCGAGCAGGAGCGGGATGTAGCCCTGGAGGGTGGTCGCCTCCTCCATGTTGATGCCGGCGTTCAGCTGCATGGGGATGATGTCAGGGAGTTCGGACTGCAGGGTGCGGGCGGCGTCGAGGATCTCGTCCCACGACGTCGGCTGCCAGTCCGTGGGCAGCCCGGCGTCCTCGAACAGGTCGGTACGGTAGAAGATCACGCGTCCGTCGGTTCCCAGTGGGAGACCGTAGGGCTCGTCGTCCACCGCCAGCGACCCGACCACCGCGTCCGGGATCTGCTCCCAGCCTTCCCACTCGTCGACCTGGTCGCCGACGAGCGTGCGCAGCGGCTCGATCAGCCCGGCTGCGGCGAACTCGGCCGTCCAGAACTGGTCGAACGAGGTGATGTCCGGCCCTTCGCCGACGGAAAGGTCCAGCGCGAGCTGGGTCTTGTAGTCATCGACGCCGCCCTCGATGTGCTCGACGGTCACCTCCCGGCCCTGCTCGGCCATCAGCGCTTCGAACTCGGGGATGACGTAGTCCTCGATCCACACCGCCTCGATCTGCGGCCGGGTGGCGTTGTGAGAAATCGTCAGGTGTACCGGCTCATCCGAGGGCTCCGGCGCCTCCTGACCGTTGTCGCCGTCGCCGCCGGAACCGTCGTCGTCGCCGCCACATGCGGCGAGGACGAGCAGCGGGGCGATGAGTAGTGCCGCAGCATGGCTACGCCGTAGATGAATCCTCATGCGTCCTCCAAAGGCCACTGTGAAGTCGAATCAGAGTGAGGCGTTGCTGTTGAAGTTCGGCTGTCAGAATGTCACGACCTCTTAACTTTGGCTAGACCTCCGCATAACAATGGCCTAACTGTGATGGGCCATTGATGCGGCTGTGTCGTCGGCAGCGCCGGAGCGGCACCTCCCCAGGCTGGTCTGTTATGTCTTAACATGCTGATGTCTGCCTGCACGCGACGGTTGAGGGGTTCGGATGGCTGAAGGCGTTCCGCAACTGGTGGTCGACCGCGCCAGCCCGGTGCCGCTGTACTTCCAAGTGGCTCAGTACCTGGAGAATCTGATCGAATCCGGCGTCTACCCGCCCGGCACGCGGCTGGACAACGAGATCCTCCTCGCCGACCAGCTGGGGCTGTCCCGGCCGACCATGCGCAGAGCGATCGAGTATCTCGTCGACCGCGGCCTGCTCGTGCGCAAGCGCGGAGTCGGCACCCAGGTGGTGCAGCCGAAGGTGCGCCGGCCGGTCGAGCTGTCGAGCCTGTTCGACGACCTCCGGGCGTCGGGGCGTGAGCCGCGCACCGAGGTACTCGGCTTCGACGTTCAGCATCCGGCCGAGGCGGTGGCGGAGGCGCTCGGCATCGGCGTGGCCGACGAGGTCTATGTGATCGAGCGGCTGCGCTACACCGGCGACGAGCCGTTGTCGATCATGCGCAACTACATCCCCGCCACCGTGCTGAAGCTCAGTCAGGAGGCCCTGGCCAGGCAGGGACTGTATGACCTGATCCGGGCGGCCGGAGTGAACTTGAAGATCGCCACGCAATCGATCGGTGGCCGTGCCGCACGCGCGGCGGAGGCGCGCCTGCTGGACGAGAAGCCGGGCGCGCCGCTGCTCACCATGACCCGGGTGGCCTACGACGACGCCGGCCGTGCCATCGAGTACGGGTCACACATCTACCGGGCGTCGCGGTACACGTTCGAGCTCACGCTGACCACCCAGTAGGACGCAGCACTCCAGGCTATTGGGGGCGGAGCTCGGCGAGGATGTCGTCGGAGTAGGCCGGCCATGCCTCGATGGCCCAGTCGCCGAAGTCGCGGTCGGTGAGGATGATGCAGGCCAGGCCGGTGCCGGACGCCTCGCCCACCTGGTAGGCAGCCTCGGGATCGACCCAGAGGAAGGTGCCGGTCTGGCCGAAGTGGCCGAACGTAACGGGGGAGTTGGCAGAGCCCGTCCAGTGCGGCTTCTTCTGGTCCCGGATCTCGAATCCGAGGCCCCAGTCGTTGGGTTCCTGGCGTCCGTAGCCGGGCAGCACGCCGGCCAGTCCGGGGAAGGCGACCTGGGTCGCCGTCCGTACGGTGCTGGGATCAAGCAGCGTGGGCTGCTGGAGCTCAGCCGCGAAGGTGGCGAGATCCGCCACCGACGACGACGCTCCGTGGCCGGGCGAGCCCTCGAAGACCGTGGCGGCCATCCCGAGGGGCGCGAGCAAACCCTCCCGGACGTAGGCGGCGAACGCGATGCCGGAGCGCTTCTCCAGCTCGTCGGCGAGCTGCTCGAAGCCGGCGCTCGAGTAGACCCGCCGTTTGCCGGCTGGTGACACGATGCTGTGCTCGCTGAGGTTGAGCCCTGATGTGTGCGCGAGCAGGTGCCGGATGGTAGAGCCTTCCGGGCCGGCCGGGTGGTCCAGCTCGGCGACGCCTTCCTCGACCGCGATCAGCGCCGCGTAGGCCGTCAGCAGCTTCGTGACCGACGCGAGGGGGAACACTCGGTTGACGTCCCCGTGCTGGCCGAGGATGTCTCCCGAACTGCCCACCACGGCCGTCGCCGCATTCTCCACCGGCCATTGCTCGATCTGCCGCACACTCTCCATGTGCTCCACCCTAGGCTCTCCCCATGATCATCGATGATTCGACGGGTCCGAGCGCGACGAATCATCGATGATCATGGAGCGGGGCGGGAGCCGGCGCTTCCGGTCAGGAGGTCACCGCCACCTGACCTCGGTCGGCGCGTACCGGGCCGTCTCCACCGGGCCGGATGTCGAAGTCGAAGATCTCGGTAGGCAGGAACACTGAGCAGCACGCGTTCGGGATGTCCACCACGCCGCCGATCCTGCCCTCGATCGGCGACGTCCCCAGGATCAGGTAGGCCTGCTCGCCGGTGTAGCCCCACTTCTTCAGGTACTCGATCGCGTTCAGGCAGGCGTTGCGGTATGCCTGCGTGGCGTCCATGTACAGGTTGGTGTCGTCGCGGTGGTCGACGGAGACGCCGATGAAGGTGAGGAACTCCGAGTACAGCGGCGCGACCCGCCCCGGCATGAACACCGGATTGTTGTGGATGCCGTAGGTCTCCATGCCGCCCTTGATGAGGTCCACGTGGAAATCGATATAGCCACCCATCTCGATGGCGCCACAGAAGTTGATCTCCCCGTCGCCCTGGCTGAAATGAAGGTCACCCCCGGAGAACCTGGCGTCGTCGACGAACACCGGGTAGAAGATCCGGCTGCCGCGGGTGAAGTTCTTGATGTCGTGGTTGCCGCCGTTCTCCCGGGCGGGCACGGTGCGGGCTCCGTCGCGAGCGATCGCGTCGGCGATGTCGCCCGACGCGGTCCCGGCCAGCGTCCCGTCGACCAGCGGCGGCAAGGCGAGCGGCGGCACCCGGTCCGGATCGGTGGCGATCAGCGCACGCTCCCGCCGGTTCCACCGGTCCAGCAGATCGGCCGAAGGAGCGGTGCCGAAGAGGCCAGGGTGAGTGATGCCGGTGTAACGCACTCCGGGGACATGCCGGGAGGTGCACTGCTGACCCTGGAAGTCCCAAATTGCCTTGTACGCGTCGGGGAAGTAGTCGGTCAGGAAGCCGCCGCCGTTGACCTTCGCGAAGATGCCCGAGTATCCCCAGCCCTCCCCGCAGTTGGGCCCCTGGGTCTGGGGCACCGGGCCCAGGTCGAGGATGTCGATGACGAGGAGGTCACCTGGTTCGGCGCCTTCCACGGCGATGGGGCCGGAGAGCATGTGACACCGGGACAGATCGACGTCACGGACGTCGTTGGCCGAGTCGTTGTTGCCGATCTGGCCGTCGGTCCACTCTTTGCACTCCACCCGGAACACGTCGCCGGGCTTGACCGTGGCGGCCGGAGGCACGTCGGGATGCCAGCGGTTGTGACCGGGCACGCGCTGCTGGGCCATGGGGGTGGACTGGTCGATGCTGAAGACGACGTCGGGCATGGTGGGCTCCTTTGTCGGTGGACGGGTCTGAGTTGAACGGATCAGGCGGTGGGCGGGTCGGGGGAGGCGGACGTGGTCGGGACGTGAAGGGCTCACGGGGACGGCTGGGCCGGCTGGGCCGGCTGGGCCGGTACGACGACGAACTGGCGGGCCAGAGGTCCGGCACTGGCCAGCATGAGCAAGCCGATAGCCGCGATGACCAGGGCCGACGTGGTGGTGCTCTCCCATCGGCCGGTGAGGATGAGGAAGGCCGGCACCGCGGCCGTCAGGAATGCTTCGACGCCGGCGACGATTCCGGTGAACGGGCCGAGTTCTACCCGCTCCAGCCCTAGCACCAGGAAGAAGAGGAACCACAGCACCGACCAGAGCAGCCAGATGACGCCGAAGGCCGGATCGTCGGCGCGGAACGCCTCGGCGGCGAAGCCGATGGCAGAGGCCGAGACGAACAGGGAGAACCAGCCCAGTCCGCGACCCGGCCAGCCGGTAGCGCCGTTGACGCCGACCCAGAGATAGGTGAAGCCGAACAAGTAGAGGCCGGATGCGGCGAAGATCAGCGCCGGGTCCCCGTCGGCGGTGATGATCAGGATGGTGGGGGTGATCACCTGCAGCGCGCCCACGAACAGGTTCAGCGGGGCGCTCTCCCGCGGCGTCATCCGCCCGAGCAGCATCACAGCGTTGATGAACAGCACTGCTCCGACGTAGAAGAGCCCCACGGCGGACATCGCGTCACCACCTCGGCAGAGCGGCGTGGCGGGGATCGCGCAGTGGTGGAGCGTGACGCTCGCCGTCGCGGCGCATCACCCGTGGCGCTTCCGCGCTGGCCGCAGCGGCGTCGGCGATCCGGCGCGCCGTCGTGGGGGTGGTCTGCAGGCGCGGCGCGGTGATGATCCGGCGAGCGGGCTGACCACAGCGGGGGCACTCCCAGTGGTCGGTCCGCCGGCTCATCGCTGTGATGACGTCGAAGTCCTGGCACGGCTGGCATCGGTAGGTGTACGTGGGCATCGGCACCTCCTTGTCTCCAGATGAAATATATTCAAATGAAAATATTAGTCAAGGGGTGACGGCGGATGCGTGCCGGGGAAACGCGCAGGACGCGCGGGTCACGGCTGAGGGCAGTGCCCGCGAATCACCGCTACGGTGCCGGTCAGAGCGTGCCGAGTACCTCGAAGTCGAGGCCGTCGGCACGGGCCAGGTGCACACGCTGGCGAAGATGGTTTCCGACGAGCTGGACGGGTCCCCGAGGGCCGTCGAACCCGGCGCCCTCCGCATGTGCGGTCAGGCACCGCACATCGGCACATCCGGTGCGGCGCATGAGGGTGGCCAGCGTCATGATGCCCTCATAGCAGGACTCCGCGGCGTTGTTCAGGGCCGGCGCGCCCGGGCCGTGCAGCGACACGTAGTCGGCGACCAGGTCAAGGGCGCCCGCGGTGGCGAGATTGCGGAAGTAGGCCGCGGCGACGTACAGGTTGGCTGTGGCCTGCGGTCCGGACGCCAGCAGCATGTTCTCCTCCATGAGAGGACTGAACCGCACCATGGTGTCGTCGAGTCCCGCCGCGGCGAACGCCCGGTTGAACTCCACGGCGTCCTGGCCGACGAGATAGAGCAAGACGCCTTGGGCCGCGCTCTCGCGCACGGCGCGGATGACGGGTTCGAAGGCGCGGGTGCCGAGCCGGACGAAGATCTCGGCGGTGATGTCGAGGCCGAGCTGGTGGGCGAAGTCTCGGGTATGCCGCGCCGAGGCCCGTGGCCAGACATAGTCGTCGCCGACAACGCACCATCGGCGCAGGCCCAGCTGATCGCGTAGCCACGTCAGCGCCGGCGCGACCTGCCCGTCAGGTACCTCGCCCGAGCAGAACACACCGGGGCGGGACTCGCCGCCTTCGTACAGGGACGTGTAGACGTAGGGGATGCGGCCAACGGTCACGGGGGCGACGTGTTCCCGGACCGCGGAGATGTGCCAGCCGGTGAGGGCGTGGATCCGGCCTGCCGACACCAGCCGATCCACCTGTCTGGCCACGACGTGCCCGGGTGCTCCGGCGTCGATCACCTCCACCTGGACCTCAGGACTGACGGAGCCGGCGGTGTTCATGGTGGCGACGGCGAGTTCGGCGACGGCCTCACAGGATGGGCCGAAGAGGCCGGCCGGCCCCTGCAGCGGTATGGCGAGCCCGACTCGCAGCGCCGGAGGACGGCTGCTGCAGCGATGCCCCGGCGTCCGGCGACGGCTTGGGCGCGGGGGAGGGTCACGCCGGTTCTCGGGCTTGGCCGTGGTCATCGCTGCCCCCAAGGTTAGGACCATGGCACGATTGGTTCCATCTGAAAGTACTTACTATGGTCGAGAACGACGCCGATGGGAAGGGCTGACGTGACGGATGCGACTGAGGCGGTGGTTGTTCCGGCCCCGCCGGCGGACACCGGCGTGCTCGAGCCTGGTTTCGAGCTGATGGCCCGAGTCACTGCTCGGCTAGCGGCTGCCGTCGATTCAGTCCTGGTAGAAGCGGGCCTCACGCTCGACCAGTGGCGGGTGCTCACCTACTTGAGAGGCCATGACGGCGCGACCATGTCGGAGCTGTCCGGCGTCCTTTCCGTCACCGGCCCCACCCTGACCCGGGTGGTGGACCGGCTGACCACGGCTGCCCTCGCGCACCGCAATATCGACCCGGGTGACCGTCGTCGAGTCCTCGTGCAGCTCGCACCGAGGGGCCGGGCGCTGGTGACCGAACTGCGCCCGCGGGTGGCGGAGGCAGAGTCCAGGGTGCTGGGAGCGGTGCCGGGCCCGGAGCGCGCAGATCTCGCGGACGCCTTGCGCCGGATGCTCACCTAGCGCGCCGCTGTCTCAGGGTGACGACGGTGTGGTGGCGTGGGCGGCAAGACCGTGGGCGCACTGCGTGATGAACCGGGTCAGGGTGCGCCGGTAGAGTCCACCGGTGCCCGGAACCTTGGCGTCGAACGACGAGCGCCACCGGATAGTGGTGCCGTCCGGTCCCTCGGAGAGGTCGACGTCGGCGCGGTAGCCGCGGATGGCGAGGCCCTTTTCGAGGACGTAGGAAAATCTGCGGTCCGGGATCAGCTCGACGATCCGTTCCTGGCTGCGGATCCGTCCGGTGCGGAAGACCCGGACGGCGCCGACGCCCTCGTCGCCGTCGTCGCTCTTCCTGGTCAGCTCGAACGCCTCGATCGGCGACCATTGTGGCCAGCTTGCGCCGTCGCGCAGGAAGCCGTACACAACGCCGGCCGGCGCGGGCGTGGTGACGGAGACATCGATGTGGTGTTTGGGCATGGAAGACCTCCTTGACAGTTGTACCAAATGGTACATGTACCATATGGAACATGAAGCAGGGTGTCGCCCGTGACCGTCTGCTCGTCGCGGCGATCGAATACGTGGCCCAGCACGGCATCCGGGAGCGCAGTCTGCGTGAGATCGCGTCGGCATTGGGCACCAGCCACCGGATGCTCATCTACCACTTCGGCTCCAAGGAAGGACTGCTCACCGAAGTGGTCCGGGCGATGGAGTCGCAGCAGCGGGCGGTCTTCGACGAACTGGCCGACGACGACGCCGCACCGGCCGAGGTGGCGCGCGCGTTCTGGCGGCGCCTGGCCCATCCCGACCTGTGGCCGCATGAACGGTTGTTCTTCGAGATGTACGGCCGTGCCGTTCAGGGCGATCCTGGAGCCGCGGCCATCCTGGACGGTCTCATCGATCCGTGGATAGAGCCCCTTGCCGCGTCCCTGGCGCGAGCCGGCTTCACCGTCGAGGATGCCCGTGTCCACGCCAGGCTGGGGCTGGCCGTGGCCCGGGGCCTGCTGCTCGACCTGCTGGCCACCGGAGACCGTGCCGCAGCCGACGACGCCATGGAACTGTTCATCAGCCGCTACGATCCCCCCTCCCCATGATCATTGGCGGTCGGCTACCTCATGGTGTGGGGACACGCCAATGATCATGGGGCGAGATCGGTCAGCTGCGGTTGAGGCCGCGTCGTTCCAGCAGGGGTTCGATCTGCGGGTCGCGGCCGCGGAACTCGCGGAACGCGTCCATCTCCGGGACGCTGCCGCCGCGGGACAGCAGGGTACGGCGGAAGTGCTCGCCGTTCTCCCGGGTCAGCCCGCCGTTCTCCTTGAACCACTCGACGGTCTCGGCGTCGAGGACCTCGCTCCAGATGTAGGAGTAGTATCCGGCGCTGTAGCCGCCGCCGAAGATGTGCGCGAAGTACGTGGTGCGGTACCTCGGCGGGATGGTGTCGAGGGCGATACCTGCGGCTTCCAGCGCGGCGGTCTCGAAGCCGGGGATGTCGTCGGCGGTGATGGTGCCGGCGTCGTCGGCGCTGAGCTCATGCCAGGCCAGATCCAGTAGCGACGCCGCCAGGTACTCGGTGGTCTTGAAGCCTTCGCCCCAGATCTGTGAGTCGAGCAGGCGCTGCACCACCTCCGGCGAAAGCTGCTCCCCCGTGCGGTAGTGACGCGCATAGTTGGCCAGGACCTCCGGCCAGGTGGACCACATCTCGTTGACCTGGGACGGAAACTCGACGAAGTCCCGGCGGACGCTGGTACCGGAGAATTTCGGGTACCGGACGTCGGAGAACAAGCCGTGCAGGGCGTGGCCGAACTCGTGAAACATGGTGTTGACCTCGTCGAAGGTCATCAGCGCCGGCTCGCCCGCGGGCGGCTGGGTGACGTTCAGATTGTTGATCACCACGGGCTGCGTGCCCAGCAGCGACGACTGCTCGACGAAGGAGTTCATCCACGCGCCACCGCGCTTGGATTCGCGGGCGAAGAAGTCGCCGACGAATAGCCCCAGGGGGGAGCCGTCCTCTTCGGTGACCTCGAAGACCCGCGCCTGCGGATGGTAGGCGGTGAGGTCGTGCCGCTCGGTGAAGTTCACGCCGTAGAGACGGTGGGCGGCGAAGAATACGCCGTCGTGCAGCACGCGTTCCAGCTCGAAGTAGGGACGCAGTTCCGCCTCGTCGACCTGGTACTTGGTGCGGCGCACCTGTTCGGAGTAGAACGCCCAGTCCCACGCTTGCAGGGTGAACTCGCCACCCACAGCCTCCTGCAGCGCCTCCGCCTCAGCCTGGGCGTTGGCGACGGCGGCCGGCACCAGCTTGTCGAGCATCTCGTGCACGGCGGCGGGTGAGCCGGCGGTGGAGTCCTCCAGCGTGTACGCGGCATGGCTGTGGTGTCCGAACAGCGCTGCGCGTTCGGCCCGCAAGGCGACGATGCGGGCGACGGTGGCCGCGGTGTCGTGCTCGTTGCCGTTGGCGCCCCGCTGAATCGAGGCGCGGTGGATCCGCTCGCGCAGGTCACGGTTGCTCAGTGACGCGAGAACCGGCTGGTTGCTAGGCAGGCCGAGGGTGATGACGTACTTGCCGTCCAGCCCCCGTTGACGTGCGGTCTCAGCCGCGGCGGCAATGGCGTCCGCGGATAGCCCATCCAGGTCCGCGACGTCGTCGACCACGACGGCCGTGGCGTTGGTGTCGTCGAGAAGCTTATTCCCGAACGCGGTGGACAGCCCGGACAGCTCCCCGTTGATCTCGCGCAGCCTGGCCTGCTGGTCTGCGGTGAGACCGGCACCGGCTCGGGTGAACTCCAGATAGGTGCGGTCCAGGAGCCGGCGCGACTCCGGGTCGAGCTCGGGGCTCGCGTCGTGCACCGCTCTCACCCGGGCGAACAGCTCCGGGTTGAGCAGAATGGCGTCTTGGTGTGCCGCTATCTGCGGCGAGAGCTCACCATGCAGCTCCTGGATCTCGGCATTGGTGTTGGCGCTGGCCTGGTTGAAGAAGACGAGAAACACCCGCATGAGCTGCTGGCCGCTGCGTTCCAGGGCGACGATGGTGTTCTCGAACGTCGGTGGCTCGGGGTTGGCCGCGATGGCGTCGATCTCCGCACGATGCTTGGCCATGCAATGGTCGAAAGCGGGCCGGTAGTGCGACTGCTCGATCTGCTCGAACCGCGGTAGCTGGTACGGCAGGTCGCTGGCGATGAGAAGGGGGTTGTCAACCATCAGCAAAACCTATCCGACGCCGGCCGGGGCCGTCACGGCTGTGACGGTGCGATGGTTACCGCAGCGTTGTCAACGGCGGCCGGCCGAGGTGTCCGCCGTCGACATGATCTCCTCGCGCCGCGGCCAGTACGCCCAGTACGCGCCCTTGTGCCCGAGTTCGGTGAGCCGTATCAGGAACGGGTTGTCGGCGTAGTTGTTGTCCTCGGCGCTCAGCCCCGGTCCCGTGGGAAGCATGACGCGGTGCCGGTCCTGCGGCGGCACCCATTCCCACAGCAGCTCCAGGCTACGCATCCACCGGGCTGCGGGATCCGTGCTGGCTGGCCCGTCCGGAAGCGCCGGGGAGAAGTAGTAGACCGGCCGGAAGCCGCCGTCCGGGCCGAACATGAACTGCCGCTCGTATTCGACCGCGCTGGCGCATTGAGCTCGTGGGGCGAGGAGGATCGCAGCGGCCGCGGTGTTGGACTGGACACCGCGTACCGGCCGGATGCCGCGGCTCGCCTCCGCGAGGCGGATTCCCAGCGGCGAATAGGGGAACGCGCGGATGCCCAGGGTGAATCCGACGACGGTCGCGTTTAGGGACATCAGCCCGTCCACGCATGCGCGCATCGTCGACTCCGTCTCGCCTGGCATGCCGAGCAACGCCTCGACCATGGTCAGCATGCCGTACCGGTGAGACAGCTCGCAGACCGTGCGGACGTCGTCGAAGGTGTAGAACCGCGATCCCTTCCCGGTGACCTTCCAGCCGTCCAGGACCTCGTCGCGGACATGGTCCGGCGCCACGTTGACGCCGGCGCAGCCGGCCTCGGCCAGCAGCGCGGCGTACTCCTCGTCGAACGGTGCCGGCTGGATGTAGATCCACAGCCGCAGCCGATGCAGCGACGACGACGCGTCGGCCCGCTTGCGCTGGACGATCTCCCGCAGGATCGCCTTGCTGTGGGCGATGTTCAGGTTGAACTCGCTGTCGGTGGTGTGCAGGTGGTACACGCCTTGTGCGGTGAGCGACTCCATCTCGTCGACGACGGCCGTCTCGGCCCTG
This sequence comes from Phytoactinopolyspora alkaliphila, assembly GCF_010550695.1. Lineage (GTDB taxonomy): Bacteria > Actinomycetota > Actinomycetes > Jiangellales > Jiangellaceae > Phytoactinopolyspora > Phytoactinopolyspora alkaliphila. The sequence goes on along the minus strand of NZ_JAAGOB010000008.1, from coordinate 47,721 downwards.
CGGGCGAACTGGTTGCCCTTCGCGTCGGGTTCGACGCAGTGGGTGCAGGCGAATGCGCAGCCGTTCTTGGTGAGGATGTTGCCGAGGCCGCCGCGGCGGTAGTAGGCGAGGTTGTCCACCAGGTTCGGCGTGCCGGACCTGCGGGTGTACGGCGTGGTCCGATTCACCAGCGACGCCCGGCCGAGGGCGATCAGCCGGCTGGCGTGCGGAACCTGGCGGACGACACCGTCACCATGGTTGACGATCAGCCCGCCGACGGTGTCCACGGGCCGGTCCTCGGCCAGCGCCCCGGCCAGGGCGACCAGTGTGGTCTCACCGGGCCCTTTCACGCCGTAGTCGATACCGAGGTAGTCGACGAGGGCGAACGGCATGGAGGAGAAGCCGACGCCACCGCCGACGATGGGTGCGGCTGAGTGCCGCCGTATCTCGCGGACGACGTCCCGGTGCGAATCCAGGAAGACGCGCTGTTCCTGGGGATAGATCGTGTCGGTGTTGCGGAAGGTCACGCCCACCAGGGAGGGCTGCCGTCGGGTGAAGTACTCGACCACGCCGCGGCGCCAGGCGTGCCGCATCAGGCAGAGATCGAGCACCTCGACGTCGAACCCGACCGCCTCCAGCGACGTGGTGAGGATGTCCAGCGCGTAGGGCGTGATGGGTGGATGTACCAGGTTCGGGTTGACCAGAGTGACGAGTGGTCCGCGCACGTTGGCTCCTTGTCAGTGCCGCCTGCTGAGCCCGATGGCCACGCCACGGGGTATGGCCGATCCTGGCATCGCCACGGTCGGCTGCGGCAGGGGCCGATACATGCCGTGTGCGCAGGTGAGAGGTGCTACGAACCGGTCGGTGCACACCGTCTTTGATCCATCGCGATTTGGACAGCATCCTTCGCGAATCGGACTAGCCATGCCTGCCTCCACTCCTAGGCTTTCAGTGGGGCGGAGAGAGGTTGATGGTGACCGAACGGTGGAGGACGACGCAGGTGGCGCAAGGGAACGAGCCGGTGGGGATCATGATCCGGCGGGTCAGAAGCAGCCTGGGATATAGCCAACACAAGATCGCTGAACAGCTCGCGGATGCGTCGGGGAACAGTTCCCTGACCCGGGAGGAGGTCGCGAGGTGGGAACGCGGCAAACGGATACCGGGTCCGTACTGGCGAGAGTGGCTCAGCAGCGTGCTCGACGTGCCACAGCGCGAGGTCGAGGTGGCCGCGCGGGTTGCCCGGGTCACCCGGCTCACCCCCACGGCTTCAGCACGGCGGTGAAGTGGCGAAGGGTCGGGCTCTGCTCGCTGATCCGGTACCCCGGCAGGCGTTGAGCGCGGGCGGCCACCCCGCCGGCGTGCTGCACGACGTATTCCAGGTGGCTCTTCGTGTAGACACGCCGGGGGAGGGCGAAGCGCACCAGCTCGCGAGGCGCGGGCTCCTCGTGGCCGGTGTCGGGATCGGCACGGCCGAACACCAAGGTGCCCAGGTCCGTGACCCGGATCGCGCCGGCGAGATAGATCTCGTTCGCGAGCGACGTGGCGGGGAGCTCGTGTGCTTCGAGCTGCGGCAGCAGGGCGGCCGCGTCGACATAAACGGCGTGACACCCGGTGGGCCGGAGTATCGGCAGGCCGGCTTGGGCAAGTTGACTGCCGAACCAGTGCGCGGCCTCGGCTCGGTAGCGCAGGTAGCGGGGATCGGTCACCTCGATGAGCCCCTGCGCCAGAACGTCGAGATCTCGCCCGGCCAGCCCGCCGTAGGTAGGAAAGCCCTCGGTGGCCACGAGCAGTTCGCGGCAGCGCCGGGCCAGATCAGGATCGCGCAGTGCGATCAGCCCGCCGATGTTGCCGATGCCGTCCTTCTTCAGGCTCGCCCAGCACCCGTCAGCCATCGAGAAGACCACCCGGGCGATGTCTCGCGGACTGTGGTGGGCGTAGTCGGGGTCGCGCTGCGTGATCAGGTAGGCATTCTCCGCGAAGCGGGAAGCATCGAGCAGAAGGAGAACGTCGTGCTCGTCGCACAGGCGGCGCACGGCTTCGACGTTGGTCATCCCGACGGGCTGCCCGCCGCCGGCGTTGTTGGTAATGGTCAGAACCACGCAGCGCGCGTCCGGACCGTCTGCTCCGCGGAGCCGGGTCGCCAGCGCGTTCAGGTCCATGTCGCCGCCGAACGGCACTGGAGTGGCGTGGTCGACGGGAAGATCGACGGCGTGCGCACCGGCCGCCTCCACGCTGGCCCGGGTGGTGTCGAAATGGGTGTTGCTGATGGACACGTCTCCGGGACGCAGGACGGCTCCGAGCAGGATGCGTTCAGCGGCGCGGCCCTGATGCACCGGCAGGACCTCGTCGTAGCCGGTGAGATCACGCACCACCGACTCGAACCTTTCGAACGACTCCGCTCCGGCGTATGATTCATCCCCGGACATCAGGGCGGACCACTGCGCCGCCGACATTGCGCTCGTGCCAGAGTCGGTGAGCAGGTCAATCGTGACCTGCCTTGCCGGCACTCGGAACAGGTTGTATCCGGCATGGGCGAGCGTGGCCTGGCGCTGGTCTCGGGTCGGGAAGGGGATGGGTTCCACTGACTTGATCCGGAACGGCTCCATGAACGGGGGAGCCGGCTGTGCCTCCGCGGGCGGTCGATCTGTCTCCATGAACCCCAAGTGTGCTGGTGATCATGCACGCGGGGGCAGGGGCCAGTTCACCTGAGGAGGACTCCCCGGCACGGCGGCATGCGAAGGTTGCGCGGTCCCGCTTGGTAACAGTAAGTCACGGGGGGTGACTCTGAGTGAGGAGGAGACTACCCTTGTCTAGTTCTCTTCGCCGCTCTGATCGGAAAGGTCATGACGGGCTTGCCACTTGAGCGTTTCGAGCTCTTCCATTCGACCGATCTCGATGAAGCACGTGACATCGTCGGCAGGGTGTTCGTACCGCATCGGCTCGATCTGGTGGGAAAGTCGAAGACGCTGGACGCACGGATGCACACCCGCCGGATCGGGCGGGTCGCCGCCAACTACGTGGAGTACGGCGGCGACGTCCTCATCGAGCCGGGAGAGTTAGGCTCGTTCTTCGTCGTTCAGATACCGCTCTCCGGGCATTGCACGGTCAGTTGCGGCAATGAGGTCATCTACTCCAAGCCAGGGTTCGCCTCGGTCGTGTCGCCCACCGAGCCCCTGAGCATGCGCTGGTCCAGAGATTGCACAATGCTGATCCTGCGGATAGAACGGCCTGCGCTTGAGGCACACCTGCGTGATCTGCTCGGTGCCCCGCTTCCGCGTCCGGTCCGGTTCTCCCTGGGGATGGACGTCGGGTCAGGATTCGGGTTGAGCTGGGCGAACGGTGTGCGATACATGGTGCATGAACTCGACCGCTCCGACGACAGCCTGGTCAACAATCAGCTAGCGGCGACCGAGCTCGAGAACGGGCTCCTCACCGGGCTTCTGTTGTCTCAGCGCCACAATTACTCGGATCTGCTGGACGACTCCACGCTGTGCCCGGTGCCGAGCCGGGCGGTGAGTATCGCCCGGGAGCTGATCGAGAATCACCCCGAGTGGCGGCACACGGTGAACATGCTCGCCAAGGAGGCCAACGTGAGCGTTCGGGCGCTGCAGCACGGCTTCGCCAAGCACCTGGGCATGTCGCCCAGACGCTATCTGACTGCCGTGCGGATGCAGCGCGCCCGTGAAGAGCTTCGGGCGGCGCAACGCGACGCGATCACGGTCGGGCAGGTCGTAGCGAAGTGGGGGCTCGGTCACCCGGGCCGCTTTGCCGCGGAGTACCAGAGGCGCTTCGGCGAGTTGCCGTCCGAAACGCTGGAGAACTGATCGCCAGGATGACGCGGCCGCGACGTGTCGAGACGAGCCGGAAGCGACGCGAGAGAGAACAGCGCCCGGGACGCGCCTGCGCGACGACGCGTCGGCCAGAGGCGGCTGAGCTCAGACGGATCAGGCGAAGAGGTTGAGTTCGATGGTCAGATCCTGCGCCGATTTCAGCAGTGCGCGGATCGCCGGAAGGGCTCCGTCGACGTCGATGTCGGCGACCCGGTTGTCACGCCAGCTCGGGTCGGTCATGGCCAGGTGCCGCTGACGGAGCAGCTCGAGCTGACGGAACTGTGGGCCGAACTGCGCGACGGCGGCCTGGCCGAGCACGTCCCCGGGGCTTCCGGCGGCGACGCGCAGGCCCTGCGCCGCCAGCAAGCCGGTGCCGATCGCTTGTGCTGCCTGGTACATCAGGACGAACGCCGATTCCGGCGATGACGCGAGGACCCTCTCGGCCGATTCGAGATGGTGAGCCGCCACCTCGAAGTGTGGCCGGCTGTCCGCGGAGGGGCCGCTGAACAGTTCGAGGTGGCCGCCTCCGTTCAGCCGGGCGATGACGTCGGCTCCGGTAGCCCACGCCTCCGCCGTGGGCGGCATCGCGTCCGGCGTCGACTGCGGGGCGATATGCACCACCGGGCCGTGGCTGCGCTGGCGGGGTACCCGTGCGGCCGTGGCGGTACGCGGCGCGCGCCGGCCCCTTTGGCCAGCGGGCGGGCGCTTCGTGGCCACGGAGAACACCACCGGCCGGTGCAAGCGGGCTTCGGCCCGGTGCGCGGCGGCGCGAAGCTCGCGAACGTCCGGGTGTTCGTCGGCGACGGGAATCAGGCGGACCTGGATGCTCTCCGGCTCGGGACCTGCCACGCCCGCGAATCGTTCCGCCCAGGTGCCCGTGAGGGCGATCTGCGCGACACCCGCGGCCCTGCCGAACTCCTCTCCGATCACCTGCGGAACGCCATAGGTCACCCGGATCAGCTCCGTCAGTGGACTGAGCATCGGCTTGTCGGTGGCGGCGCGGATCAGCCGGATCGCGCCCTCGTAGCGGGTGTAGAGGATCCCGGCCTCTTCCAGGATCTTGCTCTCCTTCGACACCGAGGCGAGTGAGCCGCCGGCCTCTTCGGCCAGCTCGGACAGGCTGAAAGCACGGCTCGGATTCAGCAAGGTGGCCGCCAGTATGCCCGCCTGGACCCGCGACCGGAACACCGGCAGAAGGGCCGGCGTGCCTTGTGCGCGCCGTGCGGTCCCGGTCGATGCCGTGGTGCTGCCCGTGACCAGGGCATGGCCGAGGCGGTTCTGCCGTCTCGCCACCTCCGCGCCCCGATCGAGCCTGTCGGTGGGGACGTCCAGCACCGCCGAGAGCCACTGCCGCCATTCGTTGCGGGGCACCTGGCTCCCGCGCTCCCATCGGGCCACCCGGTCTCGCCCCATCGTCGGCTTGCCCGAGACAGCCGCGAGCCGGTCCGCGAGGACGTACTGGCTCATGCCGAGTTCGAGCCTTGTTCGCCGAATAATCTGCCCGATGGTCTGGGCTTCGGTTGTGTTCACGTTCCCGCCCCTTCCGGCCCGCCCGAGAAATAGGTAGGTGGGGGCGGACCCTCCGGAACAAAGGCTATGGCGAAATTGTCTGGGCGAAGTGTGTGATACGCGACGCTGTTCGTCCATTAGGCGAAGGCGGGTGAAAACTATGTGTCGAGCAAAATAGAAGGCGTCCCCTGGGGATTGCCGAGTGGGCCCGGTTAGCTTGGATTCGCATGGCGAGAATTCAGGGGAGTGGTCGATGACAAGGCAAGAGATTTCCCTTACGGACATGCTGGTAACCTTGCACGCGAGCATCCGTGATTGTCTGGCGGTCATAGACAGGCACGAGGTCAGTACCGTGTTCGTCATCGACGGCGACGGGAGGCTGGTGGGCCTGGTCGGAGAGCGCGAAATCCGCCGTGCGCTGGTCAGCGGGACCGATCTCGACGGTTCGGTACGTGAGCTGGCCGGCTGTCCGACGACGACCGTGACACCGGGACAAGGCCGTGCGGAAGTACTGGATGTCATGCGCGCCCTTCGACTGGCTGAGATTCCGGTGGTGGACCGTGACGGTCGCATTGTCGGTGTCCACATAGACAATGAAATAATCGGTCCGGAACCTCTGGACAACTGGGCCGTGGTGATGGCCGGTGGCCGTGGAACACGGCTGGCGCCGTTGACGGATGATATTCCCAAGCCGATGCTGCCAGTTGCTGGCCGGCCGATACTGGAACGCATAGTTTTACATTTGGTGGGCGCGGGAATACGCCAGATATTTCTCTCGGTGAATTATCTGGGCAGCCAGATCGAGGATTACTTCGGGGATGGCTCCACGTACGGCTGCACCATCGAATACCTGCGGGAGGACCGGGATCGCCCGCTGGGAACCGGAGGCGCGCTGGGGCTGCTCGGCGAGTTCGGGGACGGTCCGACAGCTCCAGTCCTCCTGATGAACGGCGACCTGGTGACCGCCTTCTCCGTGCAGGATTTACTGAGGTGTCATCGCGATCGGAACGTGATCGCGACCATCGCTATGACGCGGTACCAGCACCAGGTCCCGTTCGGGGTGATCGAGGCCGAGGATGAGCGCTTGCGCCGGATCGTAGAGAAACCGACGCCATCCTGGCCGGTCAACGCGGGCATCTACGTGCTCGACCCCGATCTGGTCAGCCGGGTGCCGAGGGGTGAGATGTTCCCGGTGACCAAGCTGTTCGACGAGTGCCTGGACCGCGGCGAATCCGTCGGATTGTGGTCGGTGCGCGATCAGTGGCAGGACATCGGGCGTCCGGCAGAGCTGGCTCAGGCCCGGGGACAGTGGTGATCGGCTAGCGGCCCCGAATACATCAACGGTTGACGGGATCCCTTCTTGCGCTGTATGAAGTTATCGTATCAGTAAACGAAACTTCGAGAGGTGGGGTCATGGGCGTCGGATACCGGTCGTACCTCAACGTCGCGGAAGGCGAACCACTCGTCGAGACCGTCGTGAGGCACCTGACCCTTTGGACCGAGGCGAAGGGCATCGACGCTTCGACCCTCGAGCCGGGCAAGCACCTGCTCAAGGAGAACGACGTCATCAGCGTGCTCCATGAACCACACGGCGACGGGCGTCTCTTTCGCTGGCGGCGGGAGCACCCGCAGCCGCAGACCACCACCACCATGTGGCGCACCACGGTGACCGCAGCCGAGTACCCCGGTCACGCTGGCTGGTTGTGGACGGAGATCGAACTTTCCGAGGCGAGCCGCGTCAACCCGTACGGATTCCAGAGCTTCATGTCGGTGCCGAGCTTTCAGCGGGCCGTGATGGGTGAACTGACGTGCTACGACGGCAGGACACCGGCGTCCGTGGAGCCCACCTGGATCCAGCCCAGTGGATTGCCTGATCTGATGGACTACCTCGCGGACGAGTCGAGGCGCGGCGCCGTGCTCGTCGCGAGCCACACCGTGCGGCCGTTGGCGGAGCTGTACACCTGGGCCAGCCGGGTCACCTGGGAACTCGCCGGCCTCGGGGTGATATATCTGCTCGACGCCGCCGCCGAGCGAGAGTTCACCGAGATGCTCGGCGACCGTCACGCCGTGCCGCCGGGCACCGTGCGCACATACTCGCCCGGCGTCGACCTCGACGCGCCCATGGATTCCCACCGGCACCGGACGCTGAGCCGGGAACGCATCGACGACAGTCAGGTCAGGCGGCTCGCTCAGATTCTCGGCTTCGCCCAGCGGCACCGAGTCGCCGAGCTGCCGCTAACGCAGGATGTCGCCGACATCGCCGAGTTTCTCGATGCGCGCGCGGCGGAGCTGGTGGGCCGTCCGGTGCGGCCGGGCATCCGGCTCGTCCATCCGGTGGATGACGACGGGACATCCGTGGGCGTGCCTGAGCAGCGTGAGTTCACGGCAGTAGGCACCGGCGGCCTGACGCCTGCATCCGATGTGACGCTCGCGTCGTCGCGCCTGCTGAGCCTGGCTTCGGCCGCCTGGTCCGAGCGAGCGGCGTCGGCCGAGGAGCTCAGACTGGAGAACGCGAGGCTTCACCACGAGCGGGAAGTGCTGGCGGCCATGGTGCGGACATATCAGCGCTTCGAGGCCTCGATCCTCGGCACCGTGCAGGGGCTGGGCGTGGAGATGGCAGCGCTGAGGGCGAGTCTCGACGATGAGCCGGCCGATGGGCGGCAGCACCTGAACGGGCTCTGACGCCGCCCCGCCCGGCTCTCAGTGTGGCTGCGGTTCCGCGCCGGTGTCGTCGCTGGTGGCACGCGACATCGGATGCTGCCGGACCCAGGCATCGGTGAGCTGATGCGACCGTTCGATGTACTCGGAGAGCCGATCCGGGTCGATACGCCACTGGCCGCGCCCTCCCATCTTCATGGCGGGGAGATCACCACTGCGCACAAGTGCGTAGACCTGAGCGTGTGACGCGCTAAGAATCTCGGCGGTTTCCTTGAGCGTCAGCAGTTTCCGCGTCATGAACTTAGCGTACTCCGAGAAGGGCGGAAGACCGCGGGTTTGCCTCCGTTCGTGCATTATTGACCGCTGATGTGCCGAGTGGCCCGGCTGTGCCGGGAGCAGCCTGGAGAGGCGACATGACACCGAGCAGCGTCAGGAGTGCGATGCGCAGCATTCATCTGCGCAGCCGGCACCGCATGCTCGATCCGTTTCGGCTTCTGGGGAGGTCAGTAGCGCACTCGCGGGAACGGAGCATGCGTCGCCCTTCCACGCCTCCAGTCCTTCCCGGATGGCGAAGCCGGCGATGGCGAGCGCGGCGATCGGATCGGCCCACCACCATCCGAGGAGTGAGTTCACCACGAGTCCGGCAAGAACGACGCCGGAAAGGTAGGCGCAGATCAGCGTCTGCTTGGAGTCGGCCACGACGCTCGCCGAGCCCAGCTCGCGTCCGGTGCGGCGCTCGATCCAGGACAGGGCCGGCATGACCACGAGGCTGACGGCGGCGAGAGTGATGCCCACGCTGCTGTGTTCGGGCTCGGAGACACCGGCGAACGCTCGTACAGCGTCGAACGTGACGTAGGCGGCCAGCGCGAAGAACGAGCACGCGACGATCCGCAGGGCGACCGGCTCCCGGGACTCGGGGTCACGTGCGGAGAACTGCCAGGCGATCGCGGCGGCGGAGATCACCTCGACGGTGGAGTCGAGGCCAAACCCCACCAGAGCGGCCGACGATGCCGCGGTACCGGCAGCGATGGCGATGACGGCCTCGATGACGTTGTAGGTGATGGTTGCCGCCACGATCAGCCGTACCCGCCGGCGCAGGATGGCGGTGCGCCGGCTGACGATGGGTGGGGCGGGTGTCACGGCGTGGCCACCGCCCGGCTCGGCGGCAGCGTGCGGTCCGCGTCGTCGACGCAGGGTTCGCCGGCGTCGATGGCCAGCACCATAGAGAGCAACTCGGAGATCGCCCGGGTCAGGTGTGCGTCGGCGATCTCGTAGCGCATCTGCCGGCCGCGGGGTGTTCCGACGATCAGTCCGCACCCACGCAGGCAACTCAGGTGGTTGGAGACGTTGCTTCTGGTCAACTGCAGGTTCTCGGCCAGCTGAGCTGGATAGCCGGGGCCGTCCAGCAGCGCCAGGAGAATCCGGCACCGCGTCGGGTCGGCAAGCGCCCGGCCCAGCCGGTTCATGGCGTCGAGACGCGAAGCAATGGTCAGCATGGGCTGAACTATACAGCGTTGGCTGTATCAATTCGATCGGCCGGGAGTGGCGTAGCTCCCGGCCGCTGGTGGTCAGTCCGTGGGGGTGAGGAAGAAGACGGGAATCACCCGGCTGGTCTTCTCCTGGTATGCGGCGTAGTCGGGCCAGACCTCGACGGCGCGCTCCCACCAGGCGTTCCGCTCGTCACCGGTCACCTCGCGGGCTATGTAGTCCCGGCGGTTGGGGCCGTCCTGGAGTTCGACGTGCGGGTTGGCGACGAGATTGTGATACCAGACGGGGTGCTTGGGTGCTCCGCCCAGCGACGCGACGACGGCATACTCGCCCTCGTGCTCCACCCGCATCAGGGCAGTCTTGCGCAGCCTGCCGGTCTTGGCCCCGACCGACGTAAGCACGATGACCGGCCGCCCCTGCAGGGTTCCACCCTGCGCACCTCCCGTGCGCTCGTACAACTCGGCCTGCTTGCGGGCCCAGTCCGAGGTACTGGGCTCGTAGTCTCCACTCAATGGCATAGTCGTCCAACCCGCGCGAGTGCCGCGCTTGTTCCCGCGGCGTGAGACGGGGGCTCGGCTCGTCGGAGTGGTCACCCCCAGCGGCTGCGGTGCTCGGCCTTCCACCGGGTGTAGGTTGGGTTCGCCTCGGCCTGCTTCCAGCGTCGTTCGAAGATCCGCGCGGATTCGGCTTTCACCTCGTCCTCGGGGCCGAGGGGCAGTTCCGCGCGGCCGTGCGCACCACTGTGTCCCTTCTTGTCCGGGGGCACGGGGCCGTCGTACTTGCGTCCCCCCGGGTGCCGCGCATAGCGGCGGGCGCGGGTATAGCCCATCTGCAGGTATTTGCGGGCCATGTCGGCGCCGACGAAGTCACCGTCGGCAAGGTACTGCTCGAACCGTGCGTACAGGGCGTCGCTGCTGGTGCGCGCCTTCTCGACGGTGGCGAACTGCCACAAGGGCAACAGTTCGCTCTTGTAGGGCTCTACGGTGAGCACGCCCTGTTCACCGCGGCCCACCCGGTAGCGCTCCGGATGCGCACGATAATCTGCCGAGCTGCCGTTCATCCTCGACAACGGTACCCATGCTGTGCGTTCGTGATCTAGTGTCCCGTAAACCACGTTCCTTGACCTGGATGACGGGAGACTAGGCGGACATTCGTCCGTTGTGCCGAGACATTCCTATCCCTGCCGTTTCAGCGCGCGCCAGCCTCCGGCGCGGTTGTTGGCGATGATCTGGCGGAACATCGCCAACAAGGCGGGTGCGTTAATCGTCTCGCCTCGCCTGACGGCCACGGTGCGGGCAGTCTTGTTGTCGTGGCCACCGGTGATGATGCCCTCGGGATCGGGGACGATGGCGCCGTCATACAGAAAGATGTTGACGTGATTCTTGGCTGCCAGAAGGGCGCAGATATTGCCCTGCAGCACGAAATACGGCTGGACGGTCCGTTTGATGGTCTCGGCGACCTCAGGGTCCGCCGAGTGGACCAGTTCGCGCACTTCACGGCAGATGTCTTGCTGCCATTCCGGCAGGGCATGGATGTAGGCGTCGACCCGCGGGTCGGCAACATAGGACATGGTGACCCACCATAACTCCGGACCCGGCTGTTTGGGCGCGTGCCGAGGCAAGGGCCCCATGTGCCTGCCGTGTTCCTGAGGGACGCCGCCGATCACATCACCGTCGTCGTGCTTGTGCCACGTTCAATCGGCAACGTCCCGGCCACGCGATAGTAAGACTTTCGATCACCAATCCAGTGTCTCGCGTGACGGTGACATAGGACGTCTCACGCTGGACACTGGACATCACGTCGAGCGGTACCGCGCACGGTCAAGGAGACTGAAGATGCCGAAGAAGCCCGTCGGAGAGTACCGGTGTCTCCACTTCTCACAGAGCCTGCCGGCCGGAAAAGGGCAGAACGACTTGGCCACGTTGCTGCGCCGAGTCGCGGATTCCGTCGACACGTTGCCGAAAAGGAAATCGCTCATAGTCCTGGACGCCGTTCTTCACACGGATTGGAACGAGCACGGCGAGTGGTTGGGCATGACGGTCTACTACGACTATGCCGGCAAGAGGCATCCGTGAGGCGCTTCGCGCCGAGGATCCGCCCACGCCGGCTCCGGGGTAGGCGAACCGACATCATCGGACCAATAGCCTGGACAATGTCTGTTCCCTCTCGGGAGCGGTCACCGATGTAGCGCGCAAGGAGATCGAGATGAGTAGCGAGTACCGGGCCCGCGGAGGCCGGACGCCGGAATCGCGCCCGCCGCGAGAGCCTTCGTCCGACGCCACGCGCATGTGGGACCCGCGCGCGGTGATTGTCGCTGTCGTCGCCGATGCCGCGCTGATCGGTGCCTTCGCGGCGCTCGGACGGCGCACTCACGAGCGAGGGGTGCTGGGGGATTACGGGCTCGGACTGGCGACGACTGCCTGGCCTTTCCTGGCCGGCGCTGCCGTCGGCTGGCTCATCACGCGAGCGTGGACCAGTCCGCTGCGCCCTCTGCGCTCCGGCGTCGGCATCTGGCTTGCCTCGGTGGTCGGCGGGATGCTGTTGCGCGCCGTGTCAGGTCAGGGCACCGACCCGGCGTTCGTCGTCGTCGCGGCAGCCACCTTGGCGTTGTTACTCGTGGGCTGGCGGGCGATCGCCTTCTACCTGCAGTCCGCCGGGTCAGCCGGACAGGTGTAGGCAGAGCAGCGCCACCCAGCTCCAGCCCACGATGATGGTGGCGCGCTGGATCAGCCCCGTACGCGGCTCGTCGCGTTCCCAGGCGGCGCTGAAGGCGAACAGCAGGACAAGGCAGGCGATGCCGGTGGCCAGGGAGTAGATCGTCCATCCCGGGCCGGGTAGGGCAAAAGCGAACACGAGGGCCGCAGCCGGAAGGGCGGTGAAGACGGCGGCACCGAACGCGTCGTGCAGTGCGTGTGGTCGGCTGGTGTCCTCGGGTGTGCCCATTGGCGTCCCGGCTGGGTAGCCGCGCATCGGGTCCATACGAAACACCCCGGACGCGATCAGCGAGACGGAGAAGACAGCGAGCGCCAGCGGGCCGAGCCACGAGCGGGTGGCGTCCCACGTGCCCACGGCCCCAGCGGTGATGAGCAGGCCCGACACCACGAAGTTCGCCGTTTGGACCCATCCGCGGGATCCGAGCGCGAGGGCGCTGACCGGGTGGTATACAGGCCGGTAGCCGGGACGCGTCGCACCGTCAACCAGGAAGGTCACGACGAACAGCGCCGCACCGGCGGCCCCGCACGCCAGCAGTACCGTAGTCACCGGTGGCGTCTCCTCGGATTTGGGCGTCCGGGCATTCTCTCAGGCCGCTGGCACGCGAGTCAGCGCGACTCAGCGCGACCAGGGGGACCCGTATGCCCGAGTCAGCTCGTCGACCGCCTCGGCAGGCAGCAGCACAGGGCGGCGGTCCCCGATGCTGAGCAGAATCGCGCTGGCCTCTTCCAGTTCGATCGCCGCGTCGACCGCACCGGCCATCGTCGTTCCCGCCGTCACGGGACCGTGGTTCTGCAGCAGTACCGCCCGGAACGGGAAGTCAAGGGCTTCGATGTCGTCGGCCTGCCGCGCATCGCCGGGCGGAGCGTAGGGAATGAGGGGAGTCTGCCCGACACGCATGACGAAGTACGGCGTGATCGGCGGGATCGCGCTTCTGGGCGACCACGGCGGCAGGCACGAGACCGCGGCGGCGTCGCGGGAATGCAGATGCACGACGGCGCGTATCTCCGGATCACGCCGGTACAGCGCGCGGTGCAGCGGATACTCCTTGGACGGCCGCGGACCGGCACGGTGAGCACCGTCGACGTCGAGCACGGCGAGGTCGCCCGGATCGAGGTCTCCCAGTACAGCTCCGGTGGGGGACATGTAGATCGTCTCCCCCTCGCGCACGCTGATGTTGCCGGCGGACCCACGGCTCAGGCCCAACTCCGCGAGCTGACGGCCGGCGGTGGCGATGGCCTCCGGCGCCGGCGTGTGAGCCATCTCGGTGTGGCCAGGGGAGGGGAGCGTCACGCGAGTTCCTTCCACGCCGCGGTGAACAGATCCGGCGCACCGAAGTTGCCGGACTTGAGGATGACGTCGTACGTGACCTCGCCGGGCGGGCCGCCTCGAGGCGCGGTACCGGAGGCCCACGCGACCCCCGGCGCCAGCTCCCGGCCGATCGTGAGCTGACGGATGCCCAGAGCGTTGATGACGGCCCCGGATGTCTCGCCGCCGCCGATGACGAACTGCCGGGCGCCGCGTCGAGCCAGCTCGACGGCGAGCGCCGCGTTGGCGTGCTCGACGACGCGGCTCAGTTCAGGATCGTGGCCCCGCACCTGGCCGGAGGAGATGAGGACGGGCCGCTCCGGCTCGTCGTTCCACTGCTTCTGCGCCCATTGACCAAGGGCTTCCACGTGCCGGCCGAGATCATCCCTGGCGGCGGTGACGTCAAGCTCGCGGAACGGCAGATGCGCGCGGGCGTGCTCGACCTGGCCCTGGCTGGCGGCGGAGACACTGCCCACGATCACGGCGCGTGGGGGTGCGGCCCGGCCACCGGAGCGGACACTGTCAGGATCATCCGCGCGTGGTCCGATGAAGCCCGCGGCCAGTCCTGACCCGCCGGTCACGACGGCGTCCTTCTCGGTGGCCGCCGCGATGGCGACGAGGTCCTCGTTGGTGACGGCGTCGACCACCACCAGGCGGGCGCCGCCAGCGGTCTCGGCGTCGAGTGCCGCGCGGATCCGGTCCGGCCCGGCGTGCACCTGCTCGTACCGCACCGCGCCCACGGGATGCCTGGTCTGCGGCCGGAGCAGGCTGACGACGTCGGACTCCCGCATCGGATTCAGCGGGTGGTCTTTCATGTGGCTCTCGTGCAGCAATTTGTCGTGCACGAAGAGTCTGCCCTGGTAGACCGTACGGCCGGCGGCCGGGAAGGACGGCACGACGACGGCCGAGTCCACTCCCAGCCGGTCACAGATCGCCTCGCTCACCGGGCCGATGTTTCCCTCCGCAGTGGAGTCGAACGTGGAGCAATACTTGACGTAGTAGCGCCGGCAGCCCAACCGGGCCAGTGCGTCGACGGCGTTCAGGCTTTCGGCCACCGCGTCGTCGGCGGCGACGGAGCGGGTCTTCAGCGCGGCGACGATGGCGTCGGTGCCGGGCTCGGGCTCGTCGGCGGGAACACCGATGGCGACGACGGTTCGAAAGCCCCGCCCCGCGAGGTTGGTGGCGAGATCGATCGCGCCGGTCAGGTCGTCGGCGACTGCGCCGAGCGTCATAGACACCTCGTGTGAATCGATGTGAAGAAACTTGACGGTGGTGTGAGCAGAGCATAGCGTCTGATCAGGGCGCAGGCCGGGCCAGGGCGCTCGGCGTTTGGATGCGAGAAGGTGACCGATGTCCACCACCCAGCCGCCGCTGATCCCCGACCAGCGGCGTGAACAGCTGGTCGCGATGCTCCGGCAGCAGACCGTCCTGAGCGTGCATCAGCTGACCGAGCTGCTCGGCGTGTCCCACATGACGGTACGACGAGACATCGCGGCGCTGGAACGCGAGGGCCGGGTGTTCTCCGTTCCGGGCGGGGCGCGCATTGCCAGTGTGCGCACCGAGCCGAGCCGTGCCGACAAATCGGTGACCGAGCGCGCCCACAAAGCCGCAATGGCCAATTGCGTTGCGGAGATGATCCGCGACGACATGACTATCTACCTCGACGCCGGCACCACGCTGCACCATGTGGCGCCGCTATTGCGGGCGTTCCGTGGCCTGACCGTGCTGACCAACGACTTCACCACGCTCGACGCGCTGGTCGGCACCGACGTGGACCTGATCCACGTGGGCGGCCGGGTGGAACACCGCAACCGGTCCGCCGTCGGGCGGCTCGCCGCGGCCACCTTGCGGGCGGTGAGTATCGACGTGTCGTTCGTCAGCGCGAGCTCCTGGGACCTGGCCCGAGGTGTCACCACTCCCTCGGAGGACAAGGTGGCGGTCAAGCAAGCGGCCATGTCCGTCGCTTCGACGTCGGTACTCGTTGCTGGGAGCTCGAAGTACGGCACGTTCAGCCTGTACCGGGTCGCCTGGCTGGAGGATTTCGCCAGGGTGATCACCGACGACGGTCTCCCGATCACTGCCGTACACGGCCTCCGCGACCGCGGCGTCGACCTCGTGCTCGCCCCCACTCCAAACCTTGGCATGGGTTAGGGTCGCTGGGACGCCGGAAATATCCGAATTCAGCGACCGTAACCCATGCGAAGCGTGGCTGGGCCGGCGTGACTCGATCTGTAGGATCGCGTCGCATGGGAGCCCTCGTTCCGGTGGCCGGCGGCGTTCTCGTGGCGACGCACTCGTTCTGCACCACGACCACC
Organism: Phytoactinopolyspora alkaliphila; assembly: GCF_010550695.1. Taxonomy (GTDB): domain Bacteria; phylum Actinomycetota; class Actinomycetes; order Jiangellales; family Jiangellaceae; genus Phytoactinopolyspora; species Phytoactinopolyspora alkaliphila. The sequence continues at coordinate 31,922 of NZ_JAAGOB010000008.1, read as the reverse complement.
ACCGTCGTACTCGGCAGCGACGGTGGATGCCTGATCGTGGATCCTGCGGTCACGGCCGATGAGATCGACGTCGTCGCGGCGGAGATCGCGACGATGGGCCGTCGCGTCACGGTGGGCTTCTCCACCCACCCGCATTGGGACCATATGCTGTGGCGAGATTCGCTGGGTGACGCACCCCGCTACGCGACGGCGCTCGGCGCCAGAACCGCCGTCGAGCATCAGGCGGGCAATGTCATGCACGCACAGAACTCTGTCCCCGGGGTGGACGTCAGCGCCATGGCGAGGGTTACGGCACTCGAGGAGGGTGCGACCACGATCGCGTGGGCAGGGCCGAAGGTGGAGGTCATCGAGCATCGGGCACATGCCCCGGGCCATGCCGCCCTGCTTGTCTCTGATGCAAACGTGCTCATTGCCGGAGACATGCTCTCCGATACAGAGATCCCGTTGCCTGACCGTATGGGCGAGCGTCCGCTCGACGATTACGACGCCGCACTGGACGTCTTCGCGGAGCTCCTCGACTCCGGGCGGGCCGACCTCGTGATCCCCGGCCATGGTGCGGTGGGCGACCAGGTTGAGCTGGGGCGCCGGATTGCAGCGGATCGCCGGTACATCGCAGCTGTTCGGGAGGGGCAGCCTGTCGAGGACCAGCGGCTCGTGGGCGCAGAGGGCTGGCTGCTTCAGGAACACGCCGCCAACGTTGCGCTCGCTGCCGAAGGGTGATTCATACCGCTGAGCGACAGCTGAGCCCTTCGCATGGGTTAGGGTCGCTGCAGCGCCCGAAATATCCGAATTCAACGACCCTAACCCATGGCATGGGTTACGTCGGGTCAGGATGCGGTGGCCAGCGAGAGTTTGATCGCGAAGCCGAGGAACGCGCCGCCCGCGGTGGCCAGGGAACCGGCCTGGAGGCGTCGTCGCCGGCGGAATGCCGAGGCGAGCCGCGCGCCGCTGAAGATCAGGATGCTCAGGTACGTGAGGCTGAAAAGCTGCACCCAGGCGCCCAGGACGAGGAAAGACAAGGCCGGGTAGGGGTACGTGGGGTCGACGAACTGCACGAAGAACGCCACGAAGAACAGGATGGCCTTCGGGTTGAGGAGGCTCGCCACCAGCGCGCGGCGGTAGGGACGCTCTGCAGGGCGAGCGGACGCGTCGCCGGCAGTGACGACGGAGGCCTCGGCGACCGAGCCGCGCGCGGGCACCGAGGGGCGACGCCACACCGACCAGGCGCCACGCAGCATCCCGATGGCCAGCCAGGTCAGGTACCCGGCGCCGAGGAACTTCACGACGGAGAACGCCGCCGCGCTGGCTTGCAGCAACGACGCCACACCGGCGGCGGAGAGCACCATCAGGACGGTGTCGCCGCAGAACACACCGCCCGCGGCCTGATAGCCGGGACGGGTTCCACGGCGAGCCGCCACGGACAGCACATAGAGCGAGTTGGGTCCGGGCATGAGGATGACGAGCGCAAGCCCCACCAGGTAGGTGGACAGATCGGTGATGCCGAGCATAATCAGCAGAGTGCCACACCGTGGCTGCCCAGGCGAAACGAGTTTCGTACCGGGCGACCCACGAGGTGCCGGCCACGGCCACCGGCGCACGGCGCCGGCCGGTGGAGCGTGGTCAGTTGCCGGTGCCGGCCAGGCCGTGCAGGAACGTCTGCACCGCGACGTCGCCGGCTCGGTGGCGGGCCATATGCCCGGTGTTGATCGACTCTGCCGCCACGTAGATGATCGAATAGAAGATGCCGACAATCCACGAGGGATCGACGTCGGCTCGCAAGGCACCGTCGGCCTGCGCGCGCTGTATGAGAACGGGCAGTTCCTCGTCCTCATCCTCGCGCCAATGTGAACTGTCGGAGAAGCGGTCCGGATCCGCGAACAGGAAGATGATCGCGTCACCGACATCGATCATGGCGCGCATGAGGGCTTCAAGTTCCTCGGCGGCCGTCTCGCAGCCAGCGGTCGCCTTCTCCGACTCCTCGGTCAGGATCTCCACGGATGCCCGCAGGGCGGCGTCGACCAGTGTCTTTCTGTCGGGAAAGTAGCGGTGCAGGGTGCTCCTGCTGACATTGGCGCGCTCGGCGATGTCGCTCAGAGACGCGTTGAACTCGCGGGCCCAGACGCCAATGGCGGCGTCGACGATGGCTCGGCGGGTTCGCTGTCGCACGCCTGTCTCGGGAGTGTCCTGCGGTTCCGGCGTCACGGCACGTGAGTCTACCAGGGATGACGCAGTATAAGACGTCTAAGGTTGAGAATGAGACAGCAATGCGTCACTATGCCAATCACACGTTGCATGCGTGGATCGTCGCATCAGTCCGAAGAGAGCAGCCATGTCCTACGCCATTCCCGCCAGTACGCCGGATGCCGGCGAGACCCCCGACCTGCCGATGCGATCCAAGATCGCGCTGCTCTGGTCCTACGCCCGCCCGCACCGCTCGATGCTCTTTCTCGGTGTGTTCCTTGGGCTCCTGGGCACCGGTGCCGAACTGGCCACCCCCATGGTCACGAAGTCGGTGCTCGACGGCCTGGCCGTCTCCGCCTCCCTTCGAGGGCCGGTCACGGTGCTGGCCGTCTTGCTGGTGGCCGGAACGGTTGTCGGGCTGATCCAGGCGATCATGCTGGGCACGCTGGCGGAGCGGATCATCCTGGCCACGCGCACGGGGATGATCAGACACCTCCTCGGGGCGCGGATCCCGGAACTGGCCAGCCGCCCGAGCGGGGAGATGGTCGCCCGGGTCACGTCGGACACCCTGCTGATCCGCGAGGCCACGACATCCAGCATCGTCAACGGGGTGAACGGTGTCGTCGGCTTGGTGGGCGCACTGGTGCTCATGGCGGTGCTCGATCTGCCGCTGCTGGTGGCCACTGTCGTCGTCATCGTGATCGTCGGCGTGGCGGCAGCACTTCTCATGCCGAGCCTGGCCAAGGCACAGCAGGAGGCCCAGGCCGAGGTCGGGTCGATGGGTGGCCGGCTGGAAGGCATCCTCCGGGCACTGCGCACCGTGAAAGCGAGCCGCGCCGAGGAGCGCGAGACGCAACGGATCAGCGACTTCGCCCGGCGGTCCTCGCTGAAGGGCATCCGCGCCGTGAAGATCGAGGCAGTGGCGTGGACCATCACGGGCGGCGGAATCAACCTCGCCATCATGCTGGTGCTCGGTTTCGGTGCCTGGCGGGTGTCCACGGGCGCACTGGAGGTGAGCGCCCTCATCGCCTTCCTGCTCTACACCTTCCAGCTCATGATGCCGGTCATGCTGCTGACCATGAGCATGACGGCTATTCAGTCCGGGCTGGCGGCCGCGGCGCGCATCGCCGAGATCAACGGGATGGGGCTGGAAGCCGACGACGTCACAAGCCGTCCGCTGGACGCCCGGACCGGCGCAGACGCTACCGAGACACTGGTGCTCGACGACGTCCGCTTCAGATATGCGCCGGACGCCGAACCTGCGCTCGACGGAGTGTCGGTCACCATTCCCCGGCACGGGCACACGGCCATAGTCGGCCCCTCCGGAGCGGGCAAGACCACCATCTTCTCTCTGCTGCTGAAGTTTCATCGTCCCGAGCACGGCGAGATCCGCCTCGACGGGCGCCCGCTCGACGAGTGGACATTGGGTGATCTGCGCGGTCGCATCGCCTACGTGGAACAGGACACGCCCCTCGTGCCCGGCACCGTGGCCGAGAACCTCACATATGCCTCGCCCGACGCCGCCGACGACGACCTCTGGCGGGCGCTCGCCGTCGTCCGCATGGACGAGCGCGTGCGGGCGCTTCCTGCTGGTCTGCAGACCGAGATCACCGGCGCCACGCTCTCCGGCGGGGAACGGCAACGGCTCGCTCTCGCCCGTGCGCTCGTCGCCGATCCCGAACTGCTCCTCCTCGACGAGGTCACGGCGCAGCTCGACGGCCGCACGGAGGCCGCCGTCGCCGAGGGCATTCGCCGGCAGGCCGAACGCGGCGCCGTCGTGACCATCGCCCACCGGCTTTCCACGGTCATGGACGCCGACCAGATCGTCGTCCTCGACGGCGGCCGGGTTCGAGCCGTCGGCACTCACGACGAGTTGCTGCGCACCGACGACCTTTACCGGGAGCTGGTGGCAGCGCTGCGGATCGCCACCGAGGAAGCCGGGGATCAGCCGCTGGAACGCGCCGGCGCCTGATGGCCGGGAACTACCTCAACAGGAGGTCCGCGGTGATCGGCAGGTCGCGCACGCGAACGCCGGTGGCGTTGTAGACGGCGTTGGCGACGGCGGCCGGCGCGCCGACGATGCCGATCTCGCCGATGCCCTTCGACCCCATGGGGTTGGCTTGGGGGTCGACGTCGTCGAGCCAGGTGGCCTCGACATCGCCGACGTCGGCGTTGGTGACGATGTGGTATTCGGCCAGGTCATGGTTGACGACGTGTCCGGTGCGGTGATCCATGACGCCCACCTCGTGCAGCGCCATCGACAGCCCCATGGTCATCCCGCCGATCAGCTGTGATCGCGCGGTGGCGGCGTTGATGACGCGACCCACCGCGAACACGCCGAGCATCCGCGGAACCCGGATTTCGCCGGTGTCCGGGTCCACGTGCACCTCGGCGAACTGTGCCCCGAAAGAGTGCACGGCGACACCGCGGGGCTTGTCCGGTGTCTCGGCCTCGACTGTGGTGCCGACACGTGGCGACGCTCCGTGCTCGTGGCGGAGTATGCGGGCGGCCTCCACGATGGCAGACCCCCAGGACGTGAGGCCGGACGAGCCGCCGGCCACGGTGGCGTGCGGCAGGTCGGTGTCGCCGATCTCCAGTTTCACCAGCTCCATGTCACATCCGAGCGCGTCGGCGGCGATCTGGGTCAGAGCCGTCCACGCGCCGGTGCCGATGTCCACCGCGCCGATCCGCACGCTGTAGCGGCCGTCGTCCGTGACCTCGATACGGGCCACCGAACCCGGCGAGCGGAAGCACGGGTAGGTCGAAGCGGCGACCCCCATGCCCACCAGCGTGCCGCCCGTCTGCCGCCGGCCGGGCTCGGGGTCACGAGCCGCCCAGCCGAAGCGCTCGGCACCCTCTTGCAGGCACTCCACCAGACGGCGGCTGGACCACGGGTGCCCGGTCTTCGGATCCAGCTCGGGGTCGTTGACGATGCGCAGATCGATCGGGTCGACGCCGCACGCCTCGGCGAGTTCGTCCATCGCCACCTCGAGCGCGAAGGCGCCTGGGCATTCACCCGGCGCGCGCATCCACGAGGGGACGGGAACGTCGAGGGTCGCCAGGCGCTGGGTGATCAGGCGGTGCGCGCCCGCGTACAGCGACCGGGTGGGCTTGCCGCACTCCTCGGCGAACTCCTTGACCGTGGACGAGTGCTCCACCGAATCGTGCGAGATGGCCGCGAGCCGGCCGTCCCGCTCCGCGCCCAGGCGGATCCGCTGGATGGTGGGGGAGCGGTGGCCGGTGAGCGCGTACATCTGCTGCCGCGGCACCGCGTACTTCACCGGCCGGCCAGGGACCGCCCTGGCGGCGAGACCGGCCAGCACGTTGTGCGCGTGTGGCATCCCCTTCGAGCCGAACCCGCCGCCCACGTGGGGCGCGACGACGCGCATCTGTTCCGGCCGCAGCCCGAACAGGGGAGCGAGCGTCGAGCGCACCACGTGCACACCCTGCGTGGAGTCGAACATGGTAAGCCGGACCTCGGACTCCTCATCCCAGACGGCGACCGTGGTATGCGGTTCCATCGGATTGTTGTGCAGCATCGGCGTCGTGTAGGTCTGATCGACCCGGACGTCGGCGCTGGAGAACGCGGCGGCGAATTCGTCGCGGGAGCGGTCGTCCGGCGGGTCCTCGCCCTCGGGCGCATGCAGATCTTCCCGGTCGGCGCGCAGTTCGGTGTCGGCCGGCTCGTCGTCGTACGTCACCTGGATCAGGCGCGCCGCATGCCGGGCCGCCTCCGGCGTCTCGGCCAGCACGGCGGCGATCAGCTGGCCGCGGAAAGCCACGGAGTCCGACTGGAGGACGGCCAGCTCGTCGTCGCCGACATCCGCCAGGCGGGTCGCGTTCCGGTGCGTCAGCACGGCGACGACGCCGTCCACCGCCTCCGCCGCGACGGTCTCGATCGAGCGAATCGTGCCGCGGGCCACGCCGGATTGGACCGCGTGCACGTAGACCGGATTCTTCACCGGCTGCTCGTAGGCGTAGGGGGCGGTCCCGGTCACCTTCGGTGCGCCGTCGAGCCGCCGGGTAGGCGTACCCATGGCGTTGGCCTGCAGCGTCATCGATGCTCACCACCCATACCGTGGGCTCCGGCGAGTTCCCGGAGCACCGCGACGATCGTGTTGCGCGCCATGCGCACCTTGAACTCGTTGCCCGGCTGCGGCTGGGCGGCGGCCAGTTCGGCGTCGGCCGCACGGCGGAACGTCTCGACCGTGGCGGGCGCGCCCCGGAGATGTTCTTCCGCGGTGCTCGCCCTCCAGGGCTTGTGCGCGACGCCGCCGAGCGCCAGCCGGACGTCCCCGACCATGCCGTCGTCGAGCTCAAGTGCCGCCGCGACCGAGACGAGCGCGAAGGCGTACGACGCGCGGTCGCGGACCTTGCGATACGTGGACCGGCGCGCCATGGGCAGCGCGGGCAGTTCCACGGCGGTGATCAGATCGGCGTGGTCCAGGACGGTGTCCCGGTGCGGCGCGTCGCCCGGAAGCCGGTGAAGATCGGCCAGTGGGACTCGTCGTTCTCCATCCTGCGAGAGGACGATCACGTCGGCGTCGAGGGCGCGCATCGCCACGGCCATGTCGGAGGGGTGCACGGCGATACAGTGCTCCGACGCGCCGAGGATGGCGTGGTACCGGGTATAGCCGCCGATCGCCGAGCAGCCCGATCCCGGATCCCGCTTGTTGCAGGGAGTGGTGACGTCCTGGAAGTACACACACCGGGTGCGCTGCAGGAGGTTGCCAGCCGTCGTGGCGGCGTTGCGCAGCTGACCCGAGGCGCCGGACAGCAGCGCCCGGGAGAGCATCGGATAGCGCTCGCGGACGACGGGATGTGCGGCCAGGTCGCTGTTGCGTACGGCGGCGCCAATCCGCAGTCCTCCGCCGGGAAGGCTCTCCACCCCGTCGAGCGGGAGGCGCGAGACGTCCACCAGGAGGTCGGGCGCGGTGACGCCGAGCTTGAGGTGATCGACCAGGTTGGTGCCTCCGGCCAGGAACGCCGCGCCAGGCCGTTCGGCGACCGCCGTGACGGCGTCAGCGGGATCCTGAGCGCGGCGGTAATCGAACGGAATCACGACGCCGTCCCCTCCCGCAGCGCGGCCACGATGTTGACGTAGGCCCCGCACCGGCACAGGTTGCCGCTCATCCGCTCGCGAAGTTCCGCGTCGTCCAGATCGATCGGGCCGGTGAGGTCGTCGGTGACGTGACTGGGGTGGCCGGCCTTGGCCTCCTCGAGCATGCCGACGGCAGAGCAGATCTGCCCGGGCGTGCAGTAGCCGCACTGGAAGCCGTCCCGGTCGACGAACGCCTGCTGTACGGGGTGCAGCTCCGCGCCGTCGGCCAGGCCCGCCGCGGTGGTGATCTCCGCGCCGTCGTGTGCCACGGCGAGTGCCAGGCAGCTGACCACCCGCCGGCCGTCGAGCAGCACGGTGCAGGAACCACACTGACCGTGGTCACAGCCCTTCTTCGGGGACATGATGGACAGCCGGTCGCGCATCGCGTCGAGCAGGGTGGTGCGGGTATCGATGGTCATCGACCGCTCCGCACCGTCCACGCGTATCGTGATCGGGACTTCCATGGGCACCTCCGGCTCCGGACGTTCTGCTCGCGCACGTACCCACTCAGCGGTTTCGTCAATCCGCGCTAGACACGACGATTGGACGACGCAGCGGGCGGCCGTGCTCCGTGTTGTGCCTCTGATCCACGCCATTGGCGGTGCCCGTGTTCAGTTCGCGCTGCGTCTGTTTCGGAACGGCGACAAGCACATCACAGTGTCTGGCTTCGCGCTGCCGCTGACATGTCACGCCCGCAAGATTTTGACCATTGCCTTGCCCCGGGCCAGTTCGTCGACCAGCTTGTCCAGGTAGCGAATCTTCTGCATCAACGGATCATCGATGTCTTCGACGCGCACTCCGCACACCACGCCAGTGATCGACGAGGCGTGCGGATTGAGTCGTGCGTCGGCGAAGAAGTCCTCAAAGGTGGTGCCCGCGGCCAGATGCGCTGCCAACGCCGACTCGTCGAAACCGGTCAGCCACTCGATCACCTGATCCAGCTCGGCCTTCGTGCGTCCCTTCTTTTCCACCTTGGTCACGTAGTGCGGATACACCGACGCGAAGCTCGTGGTGAAGATCCGGCTCATACCGCCGAGCATAGTGCTCCGCGTCGATCAGAGTCGGATTGGCCAACATGCAGGTCGGTCGATGAGGCCGGGAAATCGGGATGCGCCGGACGGGACGTCTTCGTAGGGTCGCGGATGTGCAGAGCCGTCCGCCTGAGCTCAGTGACCATGACGTCGCTGCGGCAGCCTGCGCAGGGTGGAAGATCCCGGCGGTCATGGCGTCGTACGTGAGCGTGGGATATGGCAGCCACCATTGGGTTCTGGCAGACGTGGACGGGAACCGGTGGTTCGCCTCGGTCGATGCGCTCCCGGGCAACGAGGCCGGCGTCGGCGTCGACGTGGAGGCCGGTGCTGACGCCGGAGCTGACGCTGCGTTCGCTCGCCTCAGTGCAGCACTCCGTCTGGCCGTGACGGCGCGCGACGCCGGGCGCGGATTTGTCGTGGCACCATTGCGCACGTCGGACGGCGAACTTGTGCGGAGGCTTACCGGCGGCTATGCGCTCGCGCTGTACCCGTTCGTCGCCGGTGGTTCCGGTGATTTCCACGACGAGCTCAGCCCGGCCGACGGCATCGAGCTGACCGACATGCTGTATTCCCTGCACGCGGTGCCGGTACCTCCTGGAGCCGGCACGCGCATCAGCACGGAATCGTTCGACCTGCCGGATCGAGATCGGCTCGAGGTGGCGCTCGACGACGCGGCACTCGACGACGCGGCGCTCGATGAGGCTGGCAACGGCGAGCCGGGTAGCGACGGCGAGCCGGGTAGCGACGGACCGTGGCGCGGGCCCTACGGCGGACCGCTGCGCCGGCTGCTTGCCCGGCACGCCGGCGATATCCACCGCGCCCTCCAGCGGCACGACGAGCTGGTTGCGGCAAGTGGTCAACAGTCCCACCGGATGGTCCTCACGCACGGTGAACCCCACCCGGGGAACCTCATTCGCACCTCTAGTGGCCTGGCGCTGATCGACTGGGACACGGCGCTGCTCGCTCCTCCGGAGCGTGACCTCTGGCTGGCTGACGCCCGCACAGGTGGGCAGGCCTCGCGTCGCTACGCCGTCAGGACCGGCCGGCCGTTGCAGGCCGAGCTGCTCGCCCGGTACCAGCTTGCCTGGGTGCTGACCGACATCGCCGAGTTCGTGGCTCTGCTCCGGAACGCGGCGGAGGAGACGGCCGACACGTCGTGGTCGTGGGATGCGTTGTGCCGGATTCTCGACGAGCTGGAGAGCTCAGCGCCGTGACAGCAACGGTGGATGATTGTGTTAGCGATGGAAGGTTCTGTGGCCCTGGGCACGCGAAGTCTTCCACCGCTGTGCCGAGTGGTCGTGGGCATGAAGCTACGAACTGGAGTGCGCACCGGGTCAAGCCGAATATGCCCGCGTGGCCGGTCGGTACCTGGGTAAGGGCGCGGGCGTATCGCCTTCTATGAAGGGGGTTGCCGTGACCTACACGCAGCAGATGCTCGATACCTACCCAGCGGAGATGAACCTGGATCGCGGCAAGCTAGCCCGGGCCATCGACGCTCTCGGCGCGTGCGCTCAGGCGTGTACCGCGTGCGCCGACGCCTGCCTTTCCGAAGGTGCGGAAGCGCTGCCCATGCTGACGCGCTGCATCCGGGACAACCTCGACTGCGCGGACATCTGTGCGGCCACGGCCGCCGTGCTGTCCCGGCAGACCGCGTACGACGCTCGTGTCTCTCATGCCCAGGTGAAGGCCGCGGCACAGGTCACGAAGACGTGCGCCGACTCGTGCGGGGAGCATCGGGACGCCCATGACCATTGCCGGGTGTGCGAGGAGGCCTGCCGCGAGACCGAGCGCATACTCATCGAGTTGCTGCCGGATCTTGAGCCCTCCGGCGATGCGCCGTCCCGCCCGAGCCAGGCGGCACCCCAGACCTGAGCAGCTTCCTGGCCGGCAGCGCCGCGGCATATGGTCACAGGATGAAGGCGCAACGCCTGGCGATCATCGCCGACACCCATGTGCCGCAGCGCGCCCGCCAGCTGCCTGCTCAAGTGTGGGAGGCGGTCGAGGCGGCCGACGTCGTGGTGCACGCCGGTGACTGGGTCGACGTCGCACTGCTGGACGAGATCGAGACGCGTGCCCGGCGGCTGATTGCCGTGTACGGCAACAACGACGGGCCTGAGTTCCGTGCCCGGCTCCCGGAGGTCGCGCGCGCGATCGTCGGCGGCATCCGGATGGCTGTCATCCATGAGACCGGTGCGGCGACGGGCCGGGAGGCCCGCTGCGCCCGGATGTTTCCCGACGACGACGTGCTGGTGTTCGGGCACAGCCACATCCCCTGGGACACCATCGCTCCCACCGGTTTGCGGCTGCTGAACCCGGGCTCACCCACAGACCGGCGGCGGCAGCCGCATTGCACCTATCTGACGGCGGTCGCCGTGGACGGACGACTCGAGGACGTGGTCCTGCACCGGTTGCCGCCGCGTTCGACGTGATGGTTGGGTACACGGTGATCAGAGCCGCGGGCTGATCAGATGACACATGTGGCGTCGTGCCCGGCACTTTGCCACCTGATCCACACCGTTCCATATCGTGAGATGTGATCAGATGGCGCAACTCGCGCATTGAGGCGCAGGATGCGCATCTGATCTTGACCCGGAAAACGATCAGGCGACACATCGACGATCAGGTGGCAAAGCGGCACGTGGGGCGGCGGAGTCACAACGGAGCCTGGTTATGATGTCGCAGTGCCAGTGGCGATCGCGGTCCGGACCGAGTCGCGGCGCCGGGTCGCTGACGGCTGCCGCCTGAGCGTACGCGTCCTGACGGCGCTCTTCGTGACGTTCGCCGGATCGGCGCTGCTCGCCCTCGTCGCGCCGACGGCCGCGGCCCAGGAGGCGTTCCCCCGGACCATCGACGACATCGTCGAGCACCTTCGCGCCGACCCGGTTCTGATCCAGCCAGCCATGGGTATGGGCGATACACGTGCGGCACATGATCTCCTCGTGGATCTCGCGGCGGACGTCGATGGGCCGGTGTATGTGGTTCTAGCCGACACCCCTGAGGATCTGGCGGCCACGGACGGCGTGAGCGAGCAGGCGGCGGCGCTGCTGCGGTCCGAACTCGGTGATGGGCTGTATTTCGTCGACTTCATCGACGGTCCGCGTTATGTCGGCGCGTGGGGTCCAACGGCAAATGTCGATCAGCGAGTTACGGCGGAGGCCCTGCAGTACGTCGTCGCCAATGGTCCTGGAGAGTACCCGCGGGCATCGACCCTTCTCGAAGCCGTGCTGACCGTCCGTGCCGCCGCCGAGCCCGGTGAGCCACTGCCGGTGGAGGTCGTCGACGAGTACGCGGAACAGCCGTGGGCGTTCATCCCGACGGAGCACTATGAACGGGCCGATGCGCTGGCCGGGCGCTGGGTCGCGACCTTGGGCACGGGGATCGCGATCCTCGTCGCCGGATCGATCATGACCGGTGTCGTGCATGCGGTGACGTCGCGAACCACCCGGCGCCAGGGCGGCTCGGGAGGGCGAGACGGCAGCAGGACCCACGCGGGCCGGGGCACGGGGCGAGGTGGCGCTGGGAAGACGACGTCCCGGCGGCCGGAGGCCGACGCCGATATCCCGGCGGACATCGCGGACGTCGCCCGGAACCGTTGGGAACGCGCCCGGCGCCGGTTCGAGAACCTCAACGCCCGCGAGCTGGCACTGCCGCCGGCGAGCGCTGCGGAGGAGGCGCTGGACGCTGCTGAGCGGGTGCTGGAGACCCGCGACGAACTCGATGCGGTGGGCGCCTATGTGCTGTCCCTTCAAGCCGAGCGTGAACTGCGCCGGATCGGCAAGGCCAACGTCCCGCGGTTTCGGCCGTGCTTCATCAACCCGATGCACCCAGAGGCTCGCGAGACGGTGCGCATCGCCGGATCCACCATCGACGCGCCGGTGTGCCCCCAGTGCCGGCGCGAGCAGGGGTCGTTCATGGTAGTCAGGACCCGGTGGCGGAGGCGGCCCTACGTGGAGACCAACACGGTGTGGGCCCGGACCGGTTATGGCGCGCTCGTCGACAATCTGGCGCGGCACGTCCTGGAGAACCGCCGATGAGTACGTGGCGAACCGGGATGCTGGTCACCGTGGCGGCCGCCGTGGCCGGCGGGGCCGGCGCGTGGGCGCTCACCACGCCGGGGGTTCCGGACCCGATCCCGGTGGGGGATCGCGTGCAGGCAGCGGTGGAGGGTTTGCGGGATTCGCATGTCTACATCGAGCCAGCGGTCGACGAGCTGCTCACGGCGGAGGAACGCGCTCAGGTCGACGCCGCCGCAGCGGCCTCGGACCCGGGCGTCTACGTCGTGGTGTGGCGGCCGAGTGCCCAGGCGGGCTACTACCTGGAGGGCGAGGCGCTGGCACAGATCGGGGCTGAGCTGGGTCGTCCTGGCCTGTACCTGCGGCTGGACGCGAACGAGATCGACAGCCGTGAAGTCGGGATCGAAGGCGACTATCTGTCGATCCCGTCCCGCCTCGACGGTGACGGTGACGAACCGGCCGCCAGCCCTGCCGAGACGTTGCTGTCCGTGATCTCGGATAACGACGGGCGGGAGTACCGGGAGGCGGATACGTCCGGCAGCGACTATTGGGGCGGCACCGGCGGCACGATCGCGGCGGCGTCGCTTCTCGGTGTGCTGGCCGGCATGGGCCTGGCGCTGGTGATGGCGCTCGGATGGCTGGGCGTCAGGGGAGGTGGGAGAAAGAGATGAGCGACGACGAGGCCTATCAGCCGGATCCGCAGGCGATCGCCGCCGATCTGGCGGATGGACCCGTGCACATCGATCCTGCGGTCGCCGACGCGATCAGTGACGAGAACCTGGAAGCGATCAACGTCGCGATCGCCGGCGCGGATCCGTCCGTATTCGTCCTCGCGGTGCCGTTGACCTACAACAGCGAGGTCTCCGCGAACCAGCTGGTTTCCCTGGTACACCGTGAGCTGCCCCAGGACGGCGTCTACTTCGTCTCCAGGGTCGGTGCAGCCGAAACGTGGAACCTGGAGGTCACCCGCTACGGGGTCGGAACCGGCAACGACGACGCGCTGGCAACCTATGTGGCGCGCGATCTCTACCCGAGTGATCTGGGGCTGCAGCTGTCCGAAGCCGTGGAGCTGTTCACCGGTGGCACCGCGCGCGAGGTGTACGAAGAGCACATTGCCGAGCGGAACGCCGAGGCCTCCGAGGTCGAGCCGGCCGGGGACGGATCCGGCGGCATCTTCGGACTGGAGCCGCCGGCGGTGATCGGCGGCGGTGTCGTCCTGGTAGTCGCGGTGCTTCTCGCCGCCGTGTTGCCCAAGTTGCGGGCACGCGGCGCGCACCGACGCGAGGTGCAGGTCAAGGACCGGGCGCTGCAGCGGATTTCGTCGGCGCAGACCAACGACTGGCGACGACGCGCCGAGACGGAGAGCGCCGCGCTGGGGGAGCGGATCAGGACCCTGCAGATCGGGAAGCGTGCGAACGGCGAGGCATGGCGCGCGGCGCTCGACCACTATCAGGCCGGCACGGCCGTCCTGGACCGTTCCACCGATGCGGCCGACTCGATCGGTGCGCTGGTTCTCACCAGGCGTGGCGAGGACGCCCTGAGCCTTGCGGTCGCCGGCAAGCCATGGAAACCGTCGGCGGCGTGCTTCTTCAACCCGCTGCACGGAACGGCGACGACGACTGCCGTCTGGACGACGCCGGCCGGCACGCGTGAGGTTCCTTGTTGCGCCGCTTGCCGGCGTGATGTCCGCAAGAGTCGAGAACCCGACATCCTCGATCTGCCGCACGGCAGCACCGTCGTTCACTACATGGATTCCGGTGTCGAGCCGTGGGCGTCGACCGGTTACGGGTCCCTGGCCCCGGACCTGCTCGACCGCCTGCGCACCCGCTGAAAGTATCGTCGCGCCGGCCGGCGTCCCGGAGCCTTGACCCGGGCGCGGCGATGTGGCGTAGGTTGAGGCTGTGTCCGATGCTGGGAGTCGGCCCGCTCGGGTCGAGGACGTGCACGAGCTGGCGCTGGCCATGCCGCACGTCACCGTTGAGTACGGGGATGGCGAGAATCCCGTCTACCAGGTGGGTGGAAAGTCGTTCGTCTTCTTCCGGAACCCACGGCCGGACGCGGTCGATCCCGAGACGGGTGAACGCTACCGTGATGTGATCGTCTTGTGGGTGGCATCCGAGGCGGACAAGCAGGCCCTGGTCCAGGACGACGCGTCGCCGTTCTTCACCACCGCGCATTTCGACGGCCATTCCTCGGTGCTCGTCCGGGGAGGCCGTGTCGGCGAACTCTCCCTGGCGGAGCTGAGGGAAGTGGTGCAGGACGCGTGGTTGTGCCGGGCATCCGCTCGTCGTGCCAAGGTATGGCTCAGCGAGAACCCACCCGCCTGAGGCCGGCCCGGGCGCTTCAGCCCGGCAGTGCCCGAGCGCGATCGTCGGGTGCGCCGTAGGCCAGGCACCTGGCGCGCTTCTGTCGTCCTGACGCCATGGAGTCGCGGCACCGGCCCGGAGGAGCACGGGAAGCGCGGCTGTGGGGCGTCAGGACGATGCGATCGCGTCAGGACGGCCCGATGATGCGACGGACCTCAGCTGACCACCACGACGTTCTCGATCACCTCGTCGAGAATGCTGTGCGCGAGCTCCACGGTGGTGAGTGAGCCAGGCGTGACCAGCTCGAGGCAGAGCCCGTCGACCACGGCGAGAAGCGTGGTGACATGGCGGCCACGGTCGGTGCCGCGCAGCGACCCCTCGGATTCGAGGACGGCCAGCCAGCCGTCGACCCGCTCGCGGGCATGCTGCGCCATGGACGCGAGGAGGTGCGCGCCGTTGTCCGTGCGCTCCGGCCCCACGGCCAAGGCGTATGCGGCCAGCCAGCTCTCCAGCTGCGCGGCGTGGTCCTCCTTCCGCGGCAGGAACTGCCCCATGCATTCGGCCAGCCGTTCGGTGGCCGAGGCGTCACGATCCTGAATGCGCAGGTCGTCTAGGTGCGGGTGGAGCAACCTGCCGACCACGGCGTGATAGAGATCCGCTTGTGTCGGGAAATAGTGGCGCAGCGTGCTGGCGCCGAGGCCCGCCCGGGCGGCGACCACGCGGACACTCAGCGACGCGAGCCCGTTCTCAGCCGCGACGTGCGCCGCCGCGTCGACGATTTGTTCCCGCCGGTCACTCATGTCCCGCCTCTTCGCTTCGGCTTAGCACACTGTACTGGCACGCTGTGCTAGATTCGAGTTCTCAGCACAGTGTACTAGGAGTGGTGAGCATGGACGGCAGCACCGGTGGCCTGGTGGAGTACGGAATCGACATGGTGCGGCGGGCGCCGCATCTGTATGCCTTCACGGTGGCCTATTGGACCCTCGTCGTCTCCACCTTGGTGACCCGTTACGGGCTCCGGCGTATCGGGACGAGTGAGCGCCTGATGCGGCTCGTCGTCGTCCTCGGTTGTGTCTCCTTGATTCTCGCGTTCGTCGACACCGCGCTCCGTGGTGCCGAGCTGATACAGCTGTCCCTTGTGGCGTACTTCGCAACGCCCATCGGCATCGGCAGGTTCTTGATCAGCAAGTGGGATCGCCGCCCTGTCGACAAGTGGCGCGGATTGGTGCTGCGTGAGATCACCTACGTCTCGGCCTTCGTCATCTTCGTCGCGCTCAGCGCCGTTGACGGCGACCTGTGGTGGTTCAGCCGGCCGGGCATCGACCGGTCCGATCCCATCACCATGATCGAGAGCACCAACTGGTTCCACCTCATGGCATCCGCGTTCGGCGTGATCGCGGTGATCGAGGCGGTGAGTACGGCGGTCGGAGGCGGCCGCTCCCGCACCGGTTCGAAAGACAGCGCCGCTGCCCGGGGCTAGCTGCCGTGTCACGAGCACGCGGGCAGCGGGACGCGATCATTGCCGAGTTACACCCCCGGTAGGGGTAGTAAGCCGGCAACGATGACGCCCGCGCCAGCACGCCGGACGTTTGACTGTCCGGCGCACGGGGACATCAAGGGCAGAAGCCCGCGTGAGGAGGCGATGTCATGTCGCACCATGAGGAGCCACACGGCGCCGGATGGCTCAACCGCGAGCAGCCGGCCGGCACCGAGCCGAGGAACGCACGATCTCCGTACCGGATCCGCCTGGCGTTCGCACTCTTCGGGTTCGTGGTCGCGGGCCTGGCCGTCATCGTCTTGTTCATCGTCGCAGCCGGCGACGGTGGCTCGGCGGAACTCGCCGGCGCGCTCTTCCTTACCGTGGTCGCGCTCGTCGCGGCGGTGAATGCCGTGGTGGTCGGCCTGAGGTGGCGCAACACCCGCTGACCTAGCGCCAGGCGGGTCTGCTCGGGAGGCGCCCGCCGATCACCGCGCCGGGCCGCGGACGGAGCGCCGCTGACGGGCGGTTTCGTACAGCACCGTGGTGGCGGCAGCGGCTGCGTTGAGAGAGCTCGCGGCGCCTCCGATGGGAATCCGGACGATCGTGTCGCAGGCATCGTGCCACGCCCTGCTCATGCCGACCGTCTCATTGCCGATAACGAACATGGTGGGCACTGTCAGGTCGTGGGCGTCGAGGTCGACCGAACCCGCCTCGTCGGTCCCGATCACCTGGACGGCATGGGTCCGGGCCCAATTGAGCAGGTCGACCGGTCCGCCTGCGCGAATGGTGGGTACGGCGAACAGCGAACCGGTGCTGGCCCGCACCGCCTTCGGGTCGTAGATGTCGGCGGCGTGCCCGGTGACGACGACACCGTGCGCGCTGAAGGCGTCGGCGGAGCGGACGAGGGTGCCGATGTTGCCCGGGCTCGTGGGACGGTCGAAGACGACGACGAGCAGGTGGTCGCCGGCCTGGATGCGGTCCAGCCGGTCCGGCGGCATCTCGACCACCGCGAGCAGTTCGGGTGTCTCGTCTGCCTTCTCGGCCAGCTCGTTCAGCAGGTCAGGCGCCATCGCGACCTGCTCGGCGTCCAGCGTGGCCAGCAAGCGTTCCGCCCACGCCGAGCGGGTTCCCGTCGTGGGATGGACCAGCGCGCGAACGGTCCAGCCGTGCTCGACGGCGAGCGTGATGGGCCGGACACCCTGGACGAGGAACTCGCCGGCGCGCTGCCGCTTCGAGCGATTGCCGAGCAACGCCTGCCACTGCTGGAAGCGCGCGTTGCGCGACGTGATCGTGAGCTTACGCACCCGACGACGGTATCGAACGGCCAGCAAGCGCCAGCGCCGCCTGCCGGGAATCCGTGTGCATCTCTACGTCGCGGACGGCTCCGCGGTCGGCGGACGTCGCCATGGCCGCGTAGGCACGGAGCGTGGCCGACACCGCGCGCTCGCGCTTGCGCGGGCGGTAGCCGTGGGTGGCCTCTAGGCGTTCACGCCTGGACCGGAGCTGCTCCCCGGGCACGTGGAGTTCGACTGAGCGCCGCGGGATGTCGATGCTGATCCGGTCGCCGTCCTCCACGAGGGCGATGGCACCGCCCGCGGCCGCCTCGGGGGAGACGTGACCGACGGACAGCCCGGAGGTCCCGCCGGAGAACCGGCCATCGGTGATCAGGGCGCATGCGGCGCCAAGGCCCCGGCCCTTGAGGAACGCGGTGGGGTACAGCATCTCCTGCATCCCCGGGCCGCCTCGGGGGCCCTCGTAGCGGACCACCAGCACGTCGCCGGCGGTGACCTGGCCGGTAAGGATCGCCTCCGTCGCTTCCTCCTGGGATTCCACGACGACGGCGGGTCCGGTGAACGCGAGGATGGACGCGTCGACCCCAGCCGTCTTGACGATGCAGCCGTCCTCGGCGAGATTGCCGCACAGGACCGCGAGGCCGCCGTCGCTGGAGTAGGCGTGCGCGGCGTCGCGGATGCAGCCGGATGCGGCGTCGAGGTCCAGCTCGTGCCAGCGCCGGGATTGAGAGAACGCCTGTGCGGAGCGCTCGCATCCGGGAGCAGCGTGGAAGAGCTCCACAGCTTCGGCGGAGCACGAGCCGCCCCGCACGTCCCACTCCGCCAGCCAGGCTCCGAGCGTAGGGGCGTGGATGCTGTGCACGCCGGTGTCGAGCAGCCCCGCCCGGTTCAGCTCGCCCAGCAGCGCGGGAACGCCGCCGGCACGGTGCACGTCCTCGATGAGGTAGCGCCCGTTGGGGGCCACCTTGCACAGGCACGGCACCCGACGGGAGAGTGCGTCGATGTCATCGAGCGTGAAGTCCAGCTCGGCTTCGTGCGCCGCGGCGAGCAGGTGGAGGACAGTGTTGGTGGAGCCGCCCATGGCGATGTCCAGGCACATCGCGTTCTCGAACGCCGCACGGGAGGCGATGGCCCGGGGCAGGACGTCGGCGTCGTCCAGCTCGTAGTAGCGATGCGCCAGTCCGACGACGACGCGTCCCGCGCGTTCGTAGAGGTCGCGGCGGGCCGTGTGCGTGGCCAGCGTGGTGCCGTTACCGGGAAGCGCCAAGCCCAGCGCCTCGGTGAGACAGTTCATCGAGTTCGCGGTGAACATGCCCGAGCACGAGCCGCAGGTGGGGCAGGCGTTCTCCTCGATCCGGGACAGCTCGTCGTCGGAGACCGCGTCGGAGGCGACGTCGGCCATCACCGAGACGAGATTGAGGCCCGTGCGGACCGTCCCGTCGACGAGTGTGGCGGTGCCGCCTTCCATCGGCCCGCCGGACACGAACACGGTGGGGATGTTCAGGCGCAGTGCGGCCATCAGCATGCCGGGCGTGATCTTGTCGCAGTTGGAGATGCACACGAGGGCGTCGGCGCAGTGCGCGTTGACCATGTACTCGATCGAGTCGGCGATCAGGTCCCGGGAGGGCAGTGAGTAGAGCATGCCGCCGTGTCCCATCGCGATGCCGTCGTCCACGGCGATCGTGTTGAACTCCCGGGGCACGCCGCCGGCCGCGGACACCGCCGCGGAGACGATGCGGCCCACGGGCTGCAGGTGCGTGTGGCCGGGCACGAACTCGGCGAAGCTGTTCGCCACGGCGACGATAGGTTTGCCGAGGTCCTCAGAGGCGACACCCGCCGCGCGCAGGAGGGCGCGGGCGCCGGCCATGTTCCGGCCGTGCGTGACGGTGCGGGAGCGAAGTGGAGGCATGGGCCAATTGCGTCACGGGATGCACAGATTGGGAAGACGCCGTCGCTTCTAGTACTGCCAGTACTAGTGTTGACGCGTGGGTGAGGACGAGGAACGCCGCCGGGAGCTCGGCGGATTCCTGCGCACGCGCCGCCAGGAACTGGTCCGGGCCGGCTTCGATCTTCCGCCGGTGGGCCGAAGCCGCCTGACCGGCCTGCGGCGCGAGGAGATCGCCTACCGGGCGGGTGTCAGCGTCACCTGGTACACGTGGCTGGAGCAGGGGAGGAAGATCAACCCGTCACGGCAGGTCCTGAACTCGGTCGCCCGCACCATGCGCCTGTCCGCGGCGGAACACGATTACGTGCTCTCCCTCGCGGGCTACGCGCCACACCAGCCGCACGAGGTGACGCCGGCGGCGGTGCCGGCACACATCCAGCGGCTGCTCGACGCCCAGGGCCACTCGCCGGCCTTCGCCGTCTCGCCGGGCTGGGCAATCGCCGGCTGGAACCTCGCCTACCAGGCGCTGTACCCGAACGTGGCCACGGTCGCGGCCGAGGACCGCAACCTCCTCCTGCTGATCTTCACCGACCCGTCCGTCCGGCGCATGCTGCCCGACTGGGATGCCACCAGCCGGCATTTCCTCGCCGAGTACCGGGCCGAGACCGGGCCGCTGCTCGGCCATGCCGCACATGCCGCCCTGATCGCCCGCTTGCTCGACGAGAGCCCGGAGTTCGCCCGGGCGTGGGTGCAGCACCGGGTCGAGAGGTTCTCTTCCCGGGAACGACGCTTCCACCACGCGGACGTGGGCGAGCTTGCCTTCGAGCACCACCGGCTCACCCCGTCCGACGTCCCGGACATGCACGTGGTCGTCTATGTGCCGCTGCGGGACACTGACACGGCGGCCAGGATGCGGCGGCTGCTCGCCGCGCCGGGATCAGACGGCATAACTCAGGTCTTTGACGTGGAGGGATGCCGGCTTCGCCCGTAACCAGACGGTTCCATTCTCCGCAGGATCGGTATGGAGATACGCACGGAAGCGCGCGTCCCACCGCGTCTCGTCGGCTCCGAGGTAACGGGCGAGCTTGCGGCGTCCGCGGGGAACGTCGAAGGCGACGATCTCGGCTTCGGCCCGCGCGATCACCTGTACCACCGTGCCGGTGGAGAGGTCGCATTCGTCGACTACCAGCGCGATCGACCGGTCAGCCTGGACATGAGCCAACAGCTTCGCCCACGGCCCTGTCAGGATCCAGAATGCGTGTTCATCCCACAGATACCAGGTGGGCCGAACAGTGGGGCCGTTGGTTGCCACGCGGGCCGTGAGCGGCCGGGCAAGGAACGCGTCCACGTCCAGTTCGTTCTCCATCACCGGGTGATCGTCCGTTCGCTTGGGTGGTACGAGGTCGTGGAAGAATCGTCGAACATCATCTGTGGTTCATGTCAACGTCGAGTCCATAACTACATGTCTCCGGCAACACTGTGGCCTGTGCTGGACGCGCTGTCACGACTTCACCGGAAGGGGACACATCATGAGACATCTCGGGATTCTCGCTCACAGCATCGAAGGCGCAGCGCTGTGTCTGCGGACGTTCTGTCAGCACGGATTCCGCGAGCTGGGGCCGCACATGCATCCGGACGTGACCTTGGACTGCATCGCGATGGGGCACAGCATGCCCGCCTGGGACGCGGACGACTACCCGCCGATCCGGTCCCTGCTGGCCACCAGCACCGAGCGTCTACGAGCGGCCGGTGCCGAGTTCTTCGTCTGCCCGGACAACACCGCCCACATCGCGCTGGGCACTCCCGGCGAGCCGCTGGCCCTTCCCGGGCTGCACATCGCCGACGTCGTCGCCGAGCGCGCTGCTGGCGACGGCCGCCGCAAGGTCGGCATCCTGGCCACCAAGTACACGATGGACAACGACATGTATCCCGCCGCGTTCCGCCGGCGAGGTATCGACTCGGCCGTGCCCGAAGACGACGAGCGAGCCGTGGTCGACGACATCATCTTCAGCCAGCTCGTGCACGGCGTCTTCACTGACGAGGCGCGCGACACCTACGTCGAGATCATCAAAGGGCTGGCCGCACGTGGCTGCGACGCGGTCGCCCTGGTGTGCACCGAGATCCCGCTGCTGGTCGACGACGCCAGTTCACCGCTGCCCACCCTCGACTCCACGCGCCTGCTGGCCCACACGGCGTTCGAGGTCGCGGTCGGCAGGCGCGAACTGCCGGCATGGAGAGGCGGAGACAGACCGTAGTACCCCGGCGTCTTTGTTCGTCCTGACGCCTTTTGTTCGTCCTGGCGCCTCGGAGTCGCGCCAAACGGAGCTCGGCCCCGGTTTGGCGCGACTACACCGGGTCAGGACGATTCCAAGGCGTCAGGACGACGTGATGTGCGGCCGTCTGCCGTCACGGTGCGGCGGTGCCGCGCGTGCCGACCCGCCTGCGGCCCAGCACCAGACCCAGAACGATCATCGCCGCGGCCAAGACGAAGTGCAGCCAGTTGTCCGCGTCGTTCAACGGCACGAAGTTGGCCTCGTGGTCGTGGTCGATGATCAGCCCGTAGATCCACAGCACGGCGTAGACGATCCCGCCGCCGATCAGGAAGGCGCGTGCCCCCGAGAACGATCGTGCCAGCGCCAGGCCGGCGACGCCGAACAACAGGTGAACGATGTTGTGCAGCACCGAGACCTGGAATATCCCTAGAAGCATTGCCTCCGACTCGTGGCCGGCGAACTCCATCGTGTCGAAGTCCGTGGTGACGCCTGGAATGAAGCCCAGGATTCCGACAAGCAGGAACACGGCGCCGAACACGGTGGCGGCGGTCTGGATCGGCGTTGCGGTCATGCTCTTCCCACCAGGTGCAGCCATGTGAATACCCCTCTCCCTCTCGAGCCGGACCTTCATGTCCCGCTCGTGAACCTCACGAATACCCATGGGCGGTAGCCGCATTCCTGCGTGCCGCCGTGGTCATGACCAGGGCTCGCTACCAGCCCGACGGGCGCTGTGCCGCAGCGGCGCACCGGTGTTTGCGCTGCGCATCAATCGCTCTGCCCCGGGTATCGGAGCATCATGGGAGATACGCACGACGCCTCGGGATATCTGGATCCGGACACCGCCGCGGAGGGTTTGGACAGCGCAACCGTGGACGCGGTGGGGAAGCTGACCGAAGCGCTGGAGACGGTGGAGGTGGCACGGGGACACCTGTATGCGTTTCACCAGCTCACAGGCTCCGCGGACTTCACCTTGGAGGAAGCCGTCAGCAAACTGCGCGATGCCGGCCATGTCGGCGTCGCCGAACAGCTGTCGACTGAGCTGCTGGGGCGAAACGTCCTCCCGGGCCGATGGACGTACCAGGTGATCGAGGACTACGAAGACACCTACTACCACGTCTTCCGCGCATTGGAGCGGCAAGCGCGTGAGCTGGTACGCGGCCATCGCCACCTCCATGAGGCGGAGCTGAAGCGCCGTCGCCGTACGGCCGGCCTGCCGGGTCACGAGCCTCATCCCGGGGCGCTCTCCTCAGCCGATCCCAACACTGAGCGCCACGCCTGAGGGCCACACCTGAGCGCCACACCTGAGCGCCCCGCCGGCACCCGGGCCGGCGGCGTCGTTCACGTGAGTTGCCGGCATGTCAGCGACACCGGTTTGGGGCCGCGCCCGAGGGGTACCCCCTCCGCTCACTCGGAGGCCCGATTTAGGGGGAAATGTCATGGCTCGAAACACGCTTTCGCGCGCGATGAACGACGTCGGCTTGGCCGCCTGGTTCGGCGGAACGCTGGCGAACACGGTCGCGCTGAACCAGGCCGGCCATGAGGCCGGGCACGCGAAGAACACGGCTGATGTGATCAACGCCGGCTGGGACCGCTGGACACCGCTCAACGCCGCGGCCATCGGCGTCCATCTGGCCGGGAGCACTGGACTGCTGATTGGGAACATGCCGCGCATGCGTGCGCAGCGGGGCGTCGCGACGATGGCTGCGACGAAGACGTCGCTGATGATGGCCGCGCTCGGAGCGACCGCGTACAGCAGAATGCTTGGGAAGAAGGTGTCGAAGATCGACGACGTTCCGGTGGACAGTGCCGCCGATCCGGAGTCCTCGACGTCGCCGGACATCGCCAAGGCACAGCGACAGCTCTCGATGCTTCAGTGGGCGGTGCCCGCGTTGACGGGCGCGATGCTCGTCGTCGACGCGTTCGCCGGTGAACAGCAGCGAGCCAGTGAGGTGCGCCGGGGTTTTATGGAACGTCTCGGTGAGAAGGCATCCACACTCCGCCGGTAACGGGTGATCCCTCGGGGCGTGGCCCTCACACCGTGTGGACGAACGCCGGCCGCACGGATCGGCTCTGGCTCGGGCGATGAGTTTCACCGGGCCGGTGGGTCTGCATGGTGAGACTTCGACGAACTCCCCGAGGAGGAGACACTCATGACCGAACCGAAGACGTACACCCTGGACGTTCCTGGCGCCGTGCTCAACTACGACGTACGGAGCAACGAGTCCAGCACCGAGCCGGTGCTCCTGCTCGTGGGGTCCCCTATGGGGGCCGCGGGATTCGGTACGCTGTCCGGGCATTTCGCCGACCGCACCGTGGTGACCTACGATCCCCGCGGAGTGGAGCGCAGCGTGCGCACGGACGATGCGGAGCAGTCCACGCCCGACGAGCACGCGGATGACCTGCACCGCATCATCTCGGCGCTGGACGCTGGCCCGGTGGACGTCTTCGCCAGCAGTGGTGGAGCGGTCAATGCGCTGGTTCTGGTGGCCCAGCACCCGGAGCAGGTGCGCACGCTGGTGGCGCACGAGCCTCCGGCCGCCCAGACGCTGCCGGATCGCGAGGAGGCGCTGGCCGTATGCCGCAAGATCCACGAGACGTACCAGAAGCGCGGGTTCGGTCCGGCGATGGCGCAGTTCATCGCCGTCGTCGGGCACAAGGGGCCGTTACCGGAGGGCTTCGCCGACCAGCTCGACGTGGACCCGGCCGTGTTCGGGCTGCCCACGGAGGACGACGGATCCCGCAACGACCCGCTCGTGGGCCAGAACATCATCACGTCCACCCATCACGAGCACGACTTCGAGGCCATCCGCGGCGCGTCCACTCGTGTCGTTCTCGCCGTCGGCGCGGAGTCGGAGGGCGAGATGGCTCACCGTGGTGCGCTGGGAGTGGCAGAACGTCTCGGGACCGGATGTGTGACCTTCCCGAGCGACCACGGCGGATTCCTCGGCGGCGAGTACGGCATGACCGGTCAGCCCGACGCCTTCGCCGCGGCCTTGCGTGAGGTGCTCACCGCAGTCCGCTGAGGCCGTCCACGGTAACGCCATCGCTGGGCCTGCCGGGCATCCGCGGTGGCGTACCCGTGTGTGCCGTCGAATGATGTTGCTCTGCGTGGGTAGAAGCGCACCGGGTGATGATGACCGCCGCAACGAGCGGTGATCGACCCCCGACAGGTGAATAGGCCTGGCGCTGCCGTGGGAGGGAGCAACCGTGGCTGAAACGTCAACACCGGACCGGATCGCCGATCCGTGGGGAGAACGCACACCGTACGGCCCCGGAGACGAGTGGCCGGAACGCCAGGACACCTTCCTCGACGGCTTGGACGACGGCGACGTCGATCGCTGGGTCCAGACGGCGTCGCTGCTGCATTCCAGCGGCGACGCGATGGACATCGCCGTCAAGAGCGGCCGGATCGCTGGAGTCCGCGGGCGCGCGTCGGACCGCGTGAACAAGGGACGGCTGGGCCCGAAGGACTTGTACGGGTGGCAGGCGAACTCGTCGCCGGATCGGCTGACACGCCCACTGATCAGGCAGGACGACGGCCGGTTCGAAGAGGCGAGCTGGGACACGGCGATGTCGCTGGTCACTGAGAAGGCCAGGGAGCAGCTGGAGAAACACGGTCCCAGCGGCATCGGCTTCTACACCACGGGTCAGCTGTTCCTGGAGGAGTACTACACGCTGGGTGTGATCGCGAGGGCCGGCATCGGCACTTCACACCTGGACGGCAACACCCGGCTGTGCACGGCGACGGCGGCGGCCGCACTGAAGGAGTCGTTCGCCTGCGACGGCCAGCCTGGCTCCTACACCGACGTCGACCATGCGGACGTGATCGCCCTGTTCGGCCACAACATGGCCGAGACGCAGTCGGTGTTGTGGATGCGGGTGCTGGACCGACTGCACGGCCCGAACCCGCCGCGGTTGGTGTGTGTGGACCCGCGGCTCACACCGGTGGCCAAGGAGGCCACCGTCCATCTCGCGCCGCTACCTGGAACCAACGTCGCGCTTCTCAATGTGTTGCTGCACGAGATCATCGAGCACGGGTGGTACGACGACGAGTATGTGTCCGCGCACACGGTGGCGTTCGACGAGCTGAGGACCACCGTCAAGCAGTACCCGCCGGAGCGCGCCGCGGAGATCTGCGACGTGCCGGCCGAACGGATCCGGGAGGCGGCGAGGATCATCGGCAATGCCGAACGTCTGCTGTCCACGGTGCTCCAAGGCATATACCAATCCAATCAGGCCACGGCCGCGGCGGTGCAGGTCAACAACATCAACATCATCCGGGGCATGCTCGGCAAGCCGGGCGCGGGGATCCTGCAGATGAACGGCCAGCCGACAGCGCAGAACACGCGTGAGGCGGGGGCCGACGGCGACCTCGCGGGCTTCCGGAACTGGGCCAACGATTCACACGTGGCCGAGCTCGCCGAGGTCTGGAATGTCGAGACCAGGCAGATTCCGCACTACGCTCCGCCCACGCACGTCATGCAGATGATGCGCTACGCCGAGGAGGGCTCGATCCAGTTCCTCTGGATCACCGGGACCAACCCGGCGGTGTCGCTGCCCGAACTGGCTCGCATCCGGGAGATCCTGCGTCAGCGGCGGTTGTTCGTCGTCGTGCAGGATCTGTTCCTGACCGAGACCGCGCAGCTCGCCGACGTCGTCCTTCCTGCGGCGACTTGGGGAGAGAAGACCGGGACGTTCACCAACGCGGACCGCACGGTGCACCTGTCCGAGAAGGCCGTGGATCCGCCCGGTGAAGCCCGCGCTGACCTCGACATTTTTCTCGACTTTGCCCGCCGGATGGATTTCCGCGACAAGGACGGCATGCCACTGGTGTCGTGGTCGAATCCGGAGTCGGCGTTCGAGGCATGGAAGCGCTGCAGCGCCGGGCGGCCGTGCGACTACACCGGCTTGACCTATCAGAAGCTTCGTGGCGGCAGCGGCATCCAGTGGCCGTGCAACGAGGAACATCCCGAGGGTACCGAGCGGCTCTACGAGAACGGCGAGTTCTTCGCCACGCCGGACTACTGCGAATCGTTCGGGAAAGATCTGCTGACCGGCGCGTCGGTGGAGAAGGTGGAGTATCAGGCGCAGAATCCGAAGGGCCGGGCGCTGATCCGGGCCGCGCACTATCAGCCGCCGCACGAGCAGACCAGCCGGGAGTTCCCGTTCATCCTCACCACCGGCCGGACGATCTACCACTTCCACACCCGGACCAAGACCGCGAGGGCCCCTCAGCTGCAGAACGCCGCTCCCGAGGTGTGGGTGGAGATGTCCGCCGGCGACGCCCAGGCGTGCGGCTTCACGGAAGGCGACATGCTCGAAATCGGCACCCCAAGAATGAGCGTGTTCGCCCGGTTGCGAATCAGCGGGATCCGCGACGGCGTCGTCTTTCTGCCGTTCCACTACGGCTACTGGGACACCGAGTCCGGTTCCGGGCCTGACGGCCATGGTCGGGCGGCGAACGAGCTGACCTCTACCGACTGGGATCCAGTCTCGAAGCAGCCGCTGTTCAAGATGGCGGCAGCCCGCATCCGCCGGGTGGAGGCCGCCGTCGTCGATGGGCGTACCCGCGAAGAGGAGGCTGTGTCGTGAACAAGATCCACATGTTGCTGCGCGTCCTCCACCATGCGGAACGCATCGCCGCCAGGAAGCTGCTGGTGATCGGGGAGCGGCACAAGAGCGACCACGAGGTGTACCACGTCACCCGCGACATGGCCGGGTGGTCGCACCGGCACATCCGTTTGCTGGCCGAGCAGGGTGACCGGCTGGGCATCAATCTCCGGGACACCACGGGCAGGTCTCGGCCGTTGCGTGTGGTGCGGGAGAGGACCGCGGAGCTTCTCGGGCACCGGCCGGAATCCGGCCTGCTGCTCCTGCGTGATCTGCGCAAGTTGCATCTGGACCTGGTCGGGCTTTCGGTCGACTGGGAGATCCTCGGCCAGACGGCGCAAGGAGCCAAGGACGACGAGTTACTCGCACTGACGCAGAAGTGCCACCCGGATGTCTTGCGGCAAGCCCGCTGGGCCAACAACATGATCAAGGTGGTCAGCCCGCAAGAGATGGCCAGCTGATCCGTCATCCGCGTGCGTCGCCGGCTGAGCCGGCAGGATGTCGCGTTACCTGCCAGTTAGCCGACCGATGAGTTCTCAGGCCTGTCGGAGTCTCTCTAGGGTCAGGCTTATCGACGACGCGGAGGTAGCTCATGGGCACGATGCTGTATTCGGCCACGATGTCCCTGGACGGATTCATCGCGGGACCGGGCGGTGACATGTCGTGGCTCACCGAGCATCTGGGACCCAACCCCACCATCGACGAGCTGATCGGCGACATCGGCGCACTGCTCGTCGGCAACCGGACCTTCGGTGGCGACGATCCGCACCAGGGCGACCAGGAGAAGGAGGGCGAGCCGTTCGGTGGCGGCTGGAGCGGTCCCCAGTTCGTCGTGACCCACCGTCCTCCGGCCGCGCCGGTTCCGGGTGTCACCTTCATGGAGGACCTCGGCTCGGCGGTCTCCGCGGCCAAGGCGGCGGCCGGTGACAAGTACGTCAACATTCTCGGCGCCAGCATCGCCCGGCAGTGCCACGAGGCCGGGGTGCTCGACGAGGTCCTGGTGTGCGTCGCGCCCGTCATGCTCGGCGACGGTGTCCGCCTGTTCGACCATCCGGGCGGGAGCGCCGTCAAGCTGGAGCGGCGAAGCGTTTCGCACGTCCCGCACGCGGTGAACATCTGGTACCGGGTGATCCGATGACTGTAGATCTGTTCGCTGGCATTCCAGTCAGTGACTACGCGACAGCGGCTCAGTGGTACGAGCAACTTCTCGGAACACCACCCGCGTTCGTCCCGAACGACGTCGAGGCCGTCTGGGAACTCGCCGAGCACCGTTACGTGTTCATCGAAGTGAAACCCGAACACGCCGGGCACGCCATGCACACGGTCTTCGTCGACGATCTCGACGAAATCGTCGCCGGGATCACCGCCCGCGGGATCGAGCCGGCGCTGCGGGAGACCTACTCCAACGGTGTGCGCAAGTTGACGTATCGCGACCCCGACGGCAACGAGATCGGGTACGGCGGGGCTCCACAGTAGGCGACCCCCGGCAGAGCGACGGCACCCGCCGCCGGAGGTCGACGCTCCCGCCGTCTGGTTGAAGGCTCGGCGGCGGCCGCGCGCCTCACCGTGACGCGGGCCGCCAAGCGGGGTCGCGACCGGTGAGGCCGATCAGCCGATCGAGGAGCGGCGCATCGTCCGGCACCGGCACCGGCGGCCCGAACAGTCCGGGACTGCCCTCGGGATTCTGTGCCACTGACGACTGAACGAACTCGTACGTCGCCTGGAGGAGATCCGGGTCGCAGGTGAACGCCTGCCCGCTGGAGACAGCCATGTCCCAGCCGTGGACGACGAGCTCATCCAGCGCCACGACGCCGGCGACGTCTCCGGGAAGCTGGACTCCGCCGACCACTGTCATCCCCGTCCACGACTCGACGTCCTTCCATACCTGGGCAAGGGCGCCGAGGCGCTCGGGGATCCGGATACGCCAATCCGGACCCAGGCGCGACGCATCTGGGGACGGCGGCTGGCTGCCGCCTACCGGGGTCGTCTTGGTCGCGGCGAGGGTGAAGGCGAGGGCCAAGCCGTCGACGTGGTCGATCAGATCACCCAGCGTCACTCCGACGCACGGGGTCGGTCCGGACAGCTGGTCGTCGCGAGTCTCCGTCACGAGGCTCGCCATCTCACGAATCGCGGGTTCCAGATCGAGCATGAGTGTTCCCTCCAAGCGCGGGGCGGTTTAGTGAGGTTGACTGGCTCGGCACGAGGAATTCATCGGACATCGCAGAAGGTCATGCCTGCCCGCTCAACAGTGGACGATTGTGGAGCAGCATTGGAAGATTGTGTGTGCTCTGGCGCGCGACGTCGTCCAACGCTGGGAACGAAATCCCCACCGTTGAAGAATGGCTATGATCGGCCCACATGTTGAAGTGGATGTGGTGGCTAGGCACGCCCGTGTTGGCCGCCCTCTTGCTGTTCCTCGTGGTCCGAGAGGTCGGGCCGGCCTACGAGGCGAAGTTCGGGTCAGGCACGGAAGGGGTCTTCACCGTCGTCGAGGTGGTGCGCGGCGGCCGTGGGCATCCGGTTCCCCATGGTGACTTCGCTCCTGATGACGGTTCACCGGTGCTCCGGGACGTCGCACTCGTGACGGGCGGCCGGCTGGAGCCAGGCGATCAGGTCCTGGCCGTCGACACGGGCAACAAGCGCGGCATCTACCCCGCGGATGGCGGGTCCGACTGGCTGATCATCACCGTGGTCGGCGCGATCTGCGTCGTCGGCCTGATCGTCTGGGTGATGACTGTGTGGAGATCGATCCGCCTTCGTGGCGACGCCCGGCCTGGCCCGTAACCGGTGAACGCGGGCAGGCTCATCGCCGCCGACACCGTACGCGCGTGTCCGCACCCACTTGGTGATCGCGGCTGGTCAACCAGTGGCGACGTCGTCGATCTCGGCGACGTAGGTGGCGCGCAGGTTCTCCGGGAGCCACGAGATGTCGAACGAGTTCCGGGCCAGCTGGATCACCTGTTCGCGCGACAGCTCCGCTTCATCGGCGAGACGCTGCAGGTTCTCGGTGACGTAGGCGCCGAAGTAGGCAGGATCGTCGGAGTTCACGCAGACTTTCACGCCGGCGTCGAGGAGCTGGACGATCTGCTGGGCCTTCATGCTGTCCGTCACCCATGCGTTGGACACCGGGCAGGAGGTGAGCCCGAGACCGCGGTCAAGGATGGGAGCAGCTCGAACCTGCCGGATGTGCTCGTGGATGTTCTCCTGGTCGATGTCGCAGTGCATGGTCAGAAGAAAGCCCTCATGGCGCGCCCGGGCGAAAACGGCGGCGAACTTCGACGGCGGGTTGCCGCGTTCATCGGAGTCGAGGCCTACGCCCAGGATCCAGTCCTTGTAGGGCAGAGACTCCATCAGGGTGCTCGGCGGTGACTCCGCGATGATCAAGTCTGGGGCTGGCCGATGTCGACCATCCAGTTGATGCCGAACTTGTCGGTGCACTGGCCGAACTCGTCGCCCCACATCTGCTTCTCGAAGGGAACGGTCACGGTGCCTTCGCTGGAGAGCCGCTCCCAGTAATCGCGCAGATCGTCGTCGTCCCCGCTCAGACTGATGATGATGCTGTTGCCGGGGGTGTGCTCGGTGCCGGGCGGAATGTCGGCGCCCATCAGAACGAAGCCGTCTGGCGTCTCGAGCGAGCCATGCATGATGTTGTCGGCGTTGGGCGTGTCTGGGGCCCCGAGCTCGCCGTACGTGTTCAACGTCAGGTCACCGCCGAACACGCTCCTGTAGTACTCCATGGCCTCCCGCGCGTTGCCTGGGAAGTTGAGGTAGGGGTTGAGTTTGGATGCCATGACGCGCCCCCTGCGGTGATGTGGCCACTGGTCTGTATTGGCCTACACCTGGTGGGTGTGCGTGGCAATGGGTGGACCGGATCACTTCCTGGGTGATCACCGCGTTTCCTCCGCCTCGGCGTCAGCGCTTACCCGGGCCTAATGACGTTACAAAATCGTGATGATATGTTCGATCAACTGTCCTTTATTTAAGCCTGTTTGTCAGTGGGTGCGCCTATTGTGGTGGAATGTTCGAACACGACGAGAGCAGGCTTAGCGGCGGGGTACACCCGGTCCTCAGCGTGCTCTCGGCTGCCGAATCCGTGTTCGACAAGAGCCTGGATGTGGACGCTGCCTCGATTCATGATGACGAACTTCCTGACGTGCTGGCCCGTGCGCACGGCCTGGCTGCGCGGCAGGTGGAGTTCTTCGTACGGATACTGGCGGAGGCCGACGGCCGGGACCTTGGCCGCCGGCTCGGGGCTTCCTCCACGGCGGCGTGGCTGCGGGACATCCTGAATCTGCGCCCCGGAACGGCCAAGAGCATGGTGGATCTGGCACACCGGCTTACCCCGCCTGAGGCGGCGGATGACTACAACGTCAACCTGCGCAGCACGGGCCGCGGACGCAGCATGCCGGCTACCAGAAATGGCATGCTTCAGGGAGAGATCTCGCTGGACCACGCCCAGGTGATCTCGAAGACGATGCGTCAGCTACCGCCCGACCTCGGAGACGATGACGCCGCGCGGGCCGAGGAAGATCTGGCCGCGTTCGCTCGTGAGCATGACCCAGCCACGTTGCAGAAGCTGGCCGATCACCTGCTGCATGTCCTGTCCTGCGAGAGCTTGGAAGACCGGGAGGAGCGCGCGCAGCGCAAGCGGCGGCTACGGTTCGCCGACCTCGGCGACGGCACGGTGCGGGTCTCCGGCTTGTTGGGCGCAGAAGATGCGGCGATCGTGCGCACCGCGCTGGACCCGCTG
>NZ_JAAGOB010000007.1 GCF_010550695.1 Phytoactinopolyspora alkaliphila | reverse complement strand
TTCGTCGCCACCGAACTGAACAACCGACCCCGCAAAACCCTGAGCTGGAAAACCCCAGCCGAAGCACTCAACAAGCTACTCTCAGAACCATTCAATCCACCCGGTGTTGCACTCACCACTTGAATCCACCCATGGTGAAGCACGAGAAAACATGGTTTACATGATCATTTAGGGGGCAGGAGGTAGGTGGGTTAGGAGGGGGTGGACTTGACGAATGGAGGGCGCACGACGTCGAACGGTTCGGAACGGCCGCGGATGTCGACGCCCACCTCGGCGCCTTCGGCGACGTCCGCACGCAGGAGGGCGAGGCCGATACCGATCCGCAGCGTCGGCGAGAATGTCCCGGAGGTCACGACGCCCACGTTGGCGCCGTCCAGGGTCACGGCCATCCCCGGACGCGGAATGGCCCGGCCGGTGGCGCGGATGCCCCGGAGCCGGCGTTCCGGGCCGGCTTCGCGCTCGGCCACGATCGCGTCTCTGCCCCAGAACGCCGGCTTGGTCTTGCTCACCGCCCAGCCCGCGCGGCCCTGGAGCGGGCTGATCTCCATCGACAGGTCCTGACCGTGTAGCGGATACCCCATCTCGGTTCGCAGGGTGTCCCGGGCTCCGAGGCCACACGGGAGGATGCCCTTCGGCTCGCCCGACGCGAGGAGCGCGTCCCACACGACGGGGGCGTCGTCCCACGGAACGAGCAGCTCATAGCCGCGCTCGCCGGTGTAGCCGGTGCGGCACACGGTGATCGGGACATCGTTGAAGTCCGCGTCGACGAACGACATGTAATCGTGCCCGACCGGGATCCAGAGCGCCGACAAGACGGCGTCGGCGTTCGGCCCCTGTACCGCGAGCACCGCGTGGCGGCGGTGCTCGTCGACCACCTTGACCTCGGCCGGCGCGGCCTCGGTCAGCCGCCTGCCCACCTCCGAACTGTTCGCCGCGTTGGGAATGAGCAGGAGTTCCTCGTCGGAACGCAGATAGGCGATCAGATCGTCGACGACGCCTCCTGACTCGTCACAGCACAGCGTGTACTGAGCCTGCCCGGGTTCGATCTTGCCGAGATCGTTGGTCAAGCAAGAGTCGATGAACTCGCGCGCCCCCGGGCCCGTGATCCGCAGTTTGCCGAGGTGGCTGACGTCGAACAGGCCGACTCGTTCTCGCACGGCCGCGTGCTCGTTGACCACCCCCGAGTACTGCAGCGGCATCTCCCATCCACCGAACTCGGCGAACTTCGCGTTCAGCTCGAGATGCCGGCTGTACAGGGCTGGTCGGGCGGGTTTCGCGGTCACGCTGGACTCCTCATTTTCGAATCTCCGGTCACGCGTGCCCACCATAACCGGCACGTCACCGCCGGCGTGCACCCCAGGCGTAACGACCCGCTCGTCTGCGCGATCACCAAAAGGTGTCGGCCACCGCGACTGCGTGGCCGGAGCCCAGTGTGGCCGGTGGCACCGCCACGTCGACGGCGAGACCTCGGCCCTCGACACAACGACCGGAATTCTCGAAGGTTAACGCGGTGCTGACGTTCAGCACCACTCCGTCCTGCAGCGGCACCGTGCGCGGACGGCCGCTGCCTCCTCCGCTCGGTTCGCCGAAGAACTCGACGTGGTCCAGATCGCGGAGGCCGAGCAGCGCGTCCTCGGTCGCGGAGTAGGAGAGCCGGTCGAGCAGGAACCGCACGGGGCGGATCCACCGCCGGCCGGACGCGGGCACGGCCTCGATCGGAGCCGGTGGCGCCAGGGTTCCGTCACCGACGCTAAATCTGATCATCCCCATTGTGGTGGGCCGGCTGAGGAACCTGTCCCGGAATCCCAGCGCGGCCACGAGATTGCCGCCTACGTTGCCCCGCACGTCGACGATGAGGCGCTCGGCCGCCGCGAGCTCACTGAACGCGGCGTCAAGCGCGTCGGACCAGGCGTTTCCCGGCAGCCACCCGCGGACGCGGACGTAGCCGGTGCCCGAGTTCAGCCTGCGCCAGGAGATCGGTTCCGGGTACGGGGTCCCGGTGGCCGTCTCGGTCCATGTGAACACATGCCCGGCTCGGTTGCGCACCGCGACCGTCACCTCGCCGGGCGGGAGGACCGTCATGGCCCGCCGCCCGGCGAACCAGCCCACGGTGCGGCGCTCGGCACCAGTGGTCGCCAGCAGCTCGTCCGGATCGACCGGGCCGTCGACGGCCAGGACGACGTCGCCGCTGCGGGCACCGGCGGCCCAACCGGCACTCCACCTCGGCACGTGACCAAGCCGGATCGCCGAACCGCGAGCCGAGGCGCGAACGGCGTCGCCCTCACGGTCGACATCGTCGGAGGCGACGAACGCGCTGTACGGCAGAAAGCCCCGGGCATCGGTGGGCCGGACCGCCGTGTGAGCATCTCGCAGGCCGGCGACCCAGCGCTGCAGGACCCGGATATCCGCGCCGCTGCGTTCCGCCACCGGACGCCACCGGCGCTCCAGCGCGACCCCATCGATGCCACGCAGGCCGAATGCCGGGTACGTCCACCCGATCTCGTCGGCCACCCGACGCACCACCTCGGGCGGCCCGGACGCCGTCGTTTGCTCCAGCCGGATCGGCTCACCAGCGCCCGCCGGCGCGCCACCGTCGGAACCGACGGCGGGTCGCGACCGGACGGCGGTGCGCAGAAGACTCAGAGCCGAGGTCACCTCGGACGCGCCGGCGGCGTCGATCACGAGGAGCGGGCCGTCCAGCTCCACATACGGCCGCCGGGCGGCCGGGCGGGCACGGCGCCGGATCCAGGCCCGAAGCTCCTCGTTGTGCGACGCCGGCCCGATCAGGACGACCGGCGTGTCCGAGTCCGGCTGCTCGCGGGTGGGAGGGCCCGAAGCGTTGGCCGACGAGCCGGAAAGGCTGAAGCCGACCGGTGCGCCGAGTTCCACCTCGAGCTCGACCCGTTCTCGTATCACCAGGTCACGCAGCCCGCGTAGGCTGTCGTCGTCGCCGGCAGGCAACACCACTTGCACGCGCCACACACCGGCGAACGGCCGCAGGTCACGCCGGGACAGGGAGTCAGCGACCATCAGCGCCGACGATACCGTCCAACCAGAAGGAAGCCGACGTCACCCCGGCGATCACCAAGGCGAGGCCGGGCTCTCCTTCCACTCGTCAGGACGACGACGCCAGCCATTCGTTGACCCGGCGCTCTGCTTCCTCCCGGGACACATCCTCGACCCTGGTCAGGACGCTCCAGCGGCGGCCGAACGGGTCGACGACGCTCGCGAAGCGGTCACCCGTCACGAAGTCCTGCACCTCCTCGCGCACGGTGGCGCCCGCGTCCACCGCCCGCGCGAAGATCGCGTCGACGTCGTCGCAATAGAGCACTAGCGACGCCGAGACCGCGTGACCGTCCGGTGGTACCAGGCCGAGCTCGGGGTTGGGGTCGCTCAGCTGCAGCATCGAGTCGCCGATGCGCAGTTCGGCGTGCATGACCGAACCGTCGGGACCGTCGTTGCGACTGATCACCTCGGCGTCGAACACCCGCTGATAGAAGTCGATCGCCGCCGAGGCATCGGTGCAGACGATGAACGGGGTCAGGCTGTGGTAGCCGTCGGGAATGGGATTGACCGTGTGTGTCATGGCTCGAGCTTCGCCTGCGGGCTGAGCTAGGTCTTGTAGAAATCCGACATGCGCTCCGCGACGCGGGCCGCTTCGATCCGCCCGGTCGTCTAACGCGCGTGGCGTAGCACGTACTCGAGGCGTTGTTGTCCTTCGCCATGCCGAGCAGGAGTGCGCTGCGGCCCTCGACGTCGCGCAAACTCACGTCTTTGCCCAGCGTGCCACCCCGGATTCGGCCGGCGGAGTCGATGATCAGCACCAGTTCCGGTTCGGGGTTGTTCCACGAGGAGAACTCCGGGACGGCGATCCTGGAGCCGTAGCCCACAGACGTGTGGACGGGCGTGCATCAACTCGGCCAGTCGGGGTCATATGAGTTCTCCCCAGGCGCTCGGCGCGGATCCGGTGGCCTTGATCCCGCCGCTTCGTCCAGATAGGCCACGCTGGACACTGGTGCACTGCGGACACTGGTGCCCGCTCCGGGCCGCTCCTCGGCCGAGTAGCATCGGACACTCAACTCGCACGACGTCTGGGAGAGCCGTGAGCACCATTACCTTGTCTTCTGCCAACCCGACTGGACTCAAGGTCGATGCCGTCGTCATCGGCGTCGCTGCCGGCGACGACGGCATCACGCTGCTGCCGGGCGGGCAGGCGGTGGACAAGGCGCTCAAGGGTGCCCTGATCGAGACGCTGAGCCATCTCGGCGCCAGCGGCAAGGCCGACGAGCTGACGAAGCTGGCGACATATGGCCGCGCCAAGGCGCCTGTCGTCGTAGCGGTGGGAACTGGTACGCCCGGAGAACCCGGCTCGCCGCAGTATCGCGAGGCGTTGCGCCGCGCCGCGGGCACGGCGGCGCGTTCCCTGAGCGGAGTAGGCAGTGCCGCGTTCGCGTTGCCGGCTGAGAACGCGGCCGAGGCCGCGGCGGTCGCCGAAGGCATCCTGCTCGGCGCCTACGCTTTCACCGACTACAAGACCGGCGACGCGCCGGCGCCGCTTGCAGCGGTGACGCTCGTCGGACCCGGAGTCAAGGCCAAGGCGGTCAAGGACGCCGTCGCCCGCGCCGAGGTCGTCGCCACGGCGGTGAACCGGGCCCGTGACTGGGTGAACACTCCCCCACGCGACCTGTTTCCCAAGGCGTTCGCCGAGCTCGCCACCAGGCTCGGCAAGGGCGCCAAACTGGAAGTCGAGGTCCTGGACGAGAAAGCCCTCGCCAAGGGCGGCTACGGAGGCCTGATCGGCGTGGGGCAGGGCTCGGCCAACCCGCCGCGGCTGGTCCGCCTGTCCTACCGACCGTCGCGAGCCAGGAAGCACGTCGCGCTCATCGGCAAGGGCATCACCTTCGACTCGGGCGGGCTGTCGCTCAAGCCGTCCGACGGCATGGTCACGATGAAGTGCGACATGGGCGGCGCCGCTGCCGTCGTCGCCGCCGTGCTCGCCGTCGCCGAGCTCGCGCCGAAGGTCGCCGTCACCGCATACGCGGCGATGGCCGAGAACATGCCTTCTGGTGAGGCGCAGCGGCCGTCCGACGTCATCACCATCTACGGCGGCAAGACCGTCGAGGTGCTCAACACCGACGCCGAGGGCCGCCTCGTCCTGGCCGACGCCATGGTGCGCGCCGGCGAGGATGAGCCCGACCTGATGGTCGACGTCGCCACTCTCACCGGCGCGGCCGTCGTCGCACTCGGTACCAGGGTGTCCGGCGTGATGTCCAACGACGACGAGCTCCCGCTCAAGATGCGTGACCTGGCAGAAGACGCCGGCGAGCAGATGTGGCCGCTGCCGTTGCCCGCCGAGCTGCGGGAGAAGCTGGACTCACCCATCGCCGATCTTGCGAACATCGGCGACCGCAACGGAGGTGCACTGCAGGCCGGGCTGTTCCTCAAGGAGTTCGTTCCGGACGGCTTGGCCTGGGCTCACCTCGACATCGCCGGCCCGGCGTTCAACGAATCGGAGCCGTTCGGCTACACGCCGAAGGGCGGCACGGGCGCCGCGGTTCGCACGCTCATCCGGCTCGTCGACGAGGTCGCCGCCGACACGCTCTGACCCGCCTGTCAGTGCGAGCCGCAGGAGGCTGGTACGGAGCGCTAGACTCCGCGGCCGCCCGACTTGCGGTTCCACTCGCGCATGCGCTGCGGGTATCCCACCACCTGCGCATCGTAGGCGGGGATGCCGAGCTTGCGGGCCAGATCGTGGGCCGCGGCGGCGTCCCGGACCCGACGCCGGGTCCACTCGCCGTCGTGGGCCACCATGACCACGGTGGTGGCCGTCATCGTCGTGGGGGGCTCGACGAACGCCTCGACGCCGCGCCGGGAGTTGGCGAACTCCTTCAGGTGCTTGGAGTCGGCGTCGTCGGCGGCCCGATCAAGGCTGCCCTCGGCGCTCTTGCGTCGCCGACCGAA
Source organism: Phytoactinopolyspora alkaliphila (assembly GCF_010550695.1). Lineage (GTDB taxonomy): Bacteria > Actinomycetota > Actinomycetes > Jiangellales > Jiangellaceae > Phytoactinopolyspora > Phytoactinopolyspora alkaliphila. The sequence continues at coordinate 303,640 of NZ_JAAGOB010000007.1, read as the reverse complement.
CCACCGCATGTCAAGACCTCCATTGTCGGAACCTGCCCACCGGACAGTATCGCCTTCCTCGCAACCGATACGCACATGGCAGGATCGGCACCAGGGAGTGTCCCACGATCATCAACGTTCAGCCACGCTATGACACGGCCAAGGGTCGGTGATCACGGGAAAGGCAGTCGTGATGTGAAGGAGGACGTGGTGGCTGAGGCGAACGACTTCGATCTGGTCGTGCTAGGGGGTGGGAGCGGAGGTTATGCTGCCGCGTTCCGCGCCGCCGAGCTCGGGCTGAGCGTGGCACTGATTGAGAAGGACAAGGTCGGCGGCACCTGCCTGCACTACGGCTGCATCCCCACCAAAGCACTGCTGCACGCTGCCGAGGTCGCCGACACGGCGCGTGACGGAGCTAAGTACGGCGTGCAGAGCACCTTCGCCGGTGTGGACATGGCGGGCGTCAACGCGTACAAGGACGGCGTCGTCTCCCGTCTCTACAAAGGCCTGCAGGGTCTGGTCACGGCCAACAAGGTGACGCTCGTCGAAGGCGAGGGCCGGCTGGCCGGCCCCACGTCGGTCGACGTCAGTGGCACCCGCTACACGGGCCGAAGCGTCGTTCTCGCGACTGGCTCCCATGCTCGCAGCCTGCCGGGGCTCGAGGTGGACGGGGACAAGGTCATCACCAGCTACGAGGCGCTCACCCTCGATCGCGTCCCCGCCTCGGCCGTCGTGCTCGGTGGCGGCGTCATCGGTGTGGAGTTCGCGAGCGTCTGGCGCTCGTTCGGCGCCGAGGTGACCATCGTGGAGATGTTGCCGCGGCTTGTTCCGGGCGAGGATGAGGCCTGTTCCAAGGCCGTCGAGCGTGCCTTCCGCAGGCGCGGCATGACCATCAAGACGGGCGCCGGCTTCGCTGGAGTAGAGCGCACCGACGCCGGCGTCACTGTCTCGATCGAGGGCGGTCAGACGATCGAGGCCGAGGTGCTGCTCGTCGCGGTGGGCCGCGGCCCGGCCTCCGACGGCCTGGGGTTCGAGGAGTCGGGGGTGAGCATGGACCGCGGTTTCGTCACCACCGACGAGCGGCTGCGCACCAGTGTGCCCGGGGTCTATGCGGTCGGTGACCTGGTGCCGGGGCTGCAGCTGGCCCACCGCGGCTTCGCCCACGGCATCTTCGTCGCCGAGGAGATCGCCGGCCTCAACCCCGCAGCGGTCGAGGATACGGGCATTCCACGGGTCACCTACAGCGACCCGGAGATCGCGTCCGTCGGGCTGACCGAGTCCCAGGCGGCCGAGCGCCTCGGCGCGGACCGGGTCGAGACGTTCGACTACAACCTCGCCGGCAACGGCAAGAGCCAGATCCTCGGCACCCAGGGCTTCGTCAAACTGGTACGCGAGAAGGACGGCCCCGTACTGGGCGTGCACATGGTCGGCGCGCGCGTGGGAGAGCTGGTGAGCGAGGCGCAGCTGATCTGCAACTGGGAAGCGCTGCCCTCCGAGGTGGCACAGCTCGTCCATCCGCATCCCACGCAGAGCGAGGCCCTCGGTGAGGCGCATCTCGCCCTCGCGGGCAAGCCCCTGCACGTGCACGCGTAGCCGACCAGGCACGTGCACGCCTGGCCGGGCGGATCCCACGTGATCTCGCGCACGGGCTGCCAGCGCCCCGAGGGGCCATGTCCACAGGCATGGTGCTGCGAGATACCCTCATGTTGGCTGGTACGGTCGCATAGGCTCAAGGCCGTAGGAGACTTTCGAGAGGACTGAAGATGGCAACCTCTGTCACCCTGCCCGCACTCGGTGAGAGCGTTACCGAGGGCACAGTGACCCGCTGGCTCAAACAGCCCGGCGACCAGGTGGCCGTCGACGAGCCACTGCTGGAGATCTCCACCGACAAGGTCGACACCGAGATCCCCTCCCCCGTCGCGGGTGTCCTGCAGGAGATCAAGGTCGCCGAAGACGAGACCGTCGAGGTCGGCGCCGAACTCGCCATCATCGGAGAGGACGGCGAGGCCGCCGGGTCCGGCGACGGTGAGGCCGACCAGCAGGCCGACCAGGGCGAGGCCGACCAGCAGGCCGACCAGGGCGAGGCCGACCAGCAGGCCGACCAGGGCGAGGCCGACCAGCAGGCCGACCAGGGCGAGGCTGAGCAGGCCGAGGCTGAGCAGACCCAGCCTGAGCAGCAGGAAGCCGCCCCCGAGCCCGAGCAGGAGTCCGAGACCGAGCAGCAGCGGGAGCAGCAGCCTGCGCCGACGGGTTCCAGCGGTGGAACCCCGGTCACGCTGCCCGCACTCGGTGAGAGCGTTACCGAGGGCACAGTGACCCGCTGGCTCAAACAGCCCGGCGACCAGGTGGCCGTCGACGAGCCACTGCTGGAGATCTCCACCGACAAGGTCGACACCGAGATCCCCTCCCCCGTCGCGGGTGTCCTGCAGGAGATCAAGGTCGCCGAAGACGAGACCGTCGAGGTCGGCGCCGAACTCGCCATCATCGGAGAGGACGGCGAGGCCGCCGGGTCCGGCGACGGTGAGGCAGACCAGCAGGCCGACCAGGGCGAGGACAAGGGCGAGGCGCCCGCCGAGCAGGCGTCGCAGGCCGAGGAGCCCCAGGCGGAGCAGGCAGTATCCGAGCAGGAGCCCCGGCAGGAGGCGCCAGCGCAGGAAGCCGCTCAGGCCTCGCAGCCGCGCGCCGGCCAGGCACCGAAGCACGCCGCGCCGTCCACGACCTCCGGCGATGGTGCGCCATACGTCACACCATTGGTGCGCAAGCTCGCCGCCGAACACAGCGTTGACTTGTCGGCCATCGAAGGTAGCGGCGTCGGCGGGCGGATCCGCAAGCAGGATGTCCTCTCCGCCGCCGAGGCGGCCAAGGCCGCGCCCGAGCCGGAAGCCGCACCAGCGGCCGGCGCCCAGCAGGCCGCCCCCCAGGCCGCGCCGGCCGCGCCGTCGCCCCTGCGAGGCACCCGCCAGAAGATGTCGCGCATCCGCAAGGCCACGGCCAGGCACATGATCGACTCGCTGGCCACGTCGGCACAGCTCACGTCGGTCGTTGAAGTGGACGTGACTCGCATCGCGCACCTGCGCGCCCGGGCCAAGGCGCAGTTCCAGGAGCGTGAGGGCGTCAAGCTCTCCTTCCTGCCATTCTTCGCCAAGGCCGCGGTCGAGGTCCTCAAGATCTACCCGATCCTCAACGCCAGTGTGGAAGGCGAGGAGATCGTCTACCACGGCGCGGAGAATCTCGGCATCGCGGTGGACACCGAACGCGGTCTCATGGTTCCGGTGATCAAGAACGCAGGTGACCTCAACATCGGGGGTCTCGCGCGTCAGATCGCCGACCTGGCCGAACGCACCCGCTCCGGCAACCTCAAGCCCGACGACATCGCCGGCGGCACGTTCACCATCACCAACACCGGTAGCCGTGGCGCGTTGTTCGACACGCCGATCCTCAACCAGCCACAGGTCGGCATGCTCGCTACCGGCGCCGTCGTCAAACGGCCCGTCGTGGTGACAGATGACCTCGGCGCGGACACCATCGCGATCCGCTCGATGGCCTACCTGGCTCTCACCTACGATCACCGGATCGTCGACGGGGCCGACGCCGCCCGTTACCTCACCGCGGTGAAACAGCGGCTCGATGCCGGACAGTTCGAGGCGGACCTGGGGCTCTGATAAGACCGGGTCACCGCGTGCGAGTAGCGATCAGCGGCTCCAGCGGGCTCATCGGCACGGCGCTGAGTGAGTCCCTGGAGGCCGACGGTCACGAGGTGCTTCGGCTGGTACGCCGTCCCACGGCGGGCGCGGGTGAGATCCCGTGGAACCCGAGCGTGGGCGACGTCGACCCCGCGTTGCTCGAAGGTCTCGACGCCGTGGTGAACCTCTCCGGGGCCGGCATCGGCGATCACCGGTGGACCAAGGCTTACAAGGAGACCCTCCGCAACAGCCGGATCCGCACCACGGCCATTCTGGCCAACGCGCTGGCACGCCTGGACGATCCGCCGCGAGTGTTCCTATCGGCGTCCGGCGTCAACTACTACGGCATGGATCGCGGCGCGGAGGTCCTCACCGAGGATTCCGAACCTGGTCAGGGCTTCCTCCCACAACTGTGCCAGGACTGGGAAGCGGCGACGGACACCGCCAAGGCGGCCGGCATCGCCGTCTGCCACACAAGGTTCGGGCTCGCGCTGGACCGCCGGGGCGGCTCCCTGGGCCAGATGCTGCCGGTGTTCCGAGCGGGCCTGGGTGGTCCGCTCGCCGGTGGGCACCAGTATTGGAGCTTCATCTCCATGCCCGATGTCGTCGCGGCCTTACGGTTCCTCATCGAGCAGCCGGGCTCGGTAGGCATCTACAACCTCACCAGCCCAGAGCCGGTGACCAACGGGGAGTTCACCCGTGTCCTGGCCCATCAGCTTCGACGACCGGCCATCCTGCCCGTACCCACGGTCGCGCTGCGGGTCGCGCTGGGTGAAATCGCCGCCACCATCGCCGGCAGCCTGCGGATGGTGCCCACCCGGCTTGTCGCCGCCGGTTTCGAATTCCGGCACCCCACGGCCCGCTCGGCTATCGCCGCCGCACTCGAAGCCTGAAGGTCACACCCCGCGCGGTGAGCCCCGCCTGCCGGTGCCGCGGTTTCCAGATCTGCGAATGGGCGAGCGGTAGGAACCGTCAGCTGAATCGCCAGGTGGGTGCCTGCGAGCCCACGTCGGCGACCGGCACCAGCTCAGCTGCCCAGGTCTGCTCGGTGCCTTCCACTTCCCGAACGACGTCGCCTCCCTCGTCGATCAGTTGATAGGGGGGCAGCCGGTCGGAGATCTCCAGGACCACCGTGCCACCGTTCTGCTCGAGCAGCTCGGCGTCGATCACCTCGAAGGACAGGTTCTGCGTCCGTACCCTGGCGTCGGCGTACTGCTGGAGGAGCTCGACGTCGCGGGCCAGCCCCTCACTGGTGGGCGCGTAGACCTGGCACAGAAGCTCGGCGTCGACCTCCTCGAACGCCTGGGCGCGCAGCGTGTAGAGACGCTGCACCTCCTGAGTCCAGTCGCTGACCTCCGGCGGCTCTTCCTCGGGCGCCGGCCGCGGACCACCGCACAGGTCCGCGTCAGCCTGGTCGACCGAGTCCGGTGTGCCGAGCCCGGCCTCCGGCAGCTCGTCGTCATTCCCGGAGAGCTGCATAAAGATGATCACCGCGCCCGCCGCGAGTAGCAGAACCACGAGGACACTGGCCACCTTGGTCAGGTCACCGCGGCTGGGCCGCCGCCCGCGAGAACGCGCCGGTTCCTTCTCCTGGCCCGGCTTCTTCGCCGGCCGGTCCGTGCGAGCTGTCGCGGCCGCCGCACCACCTTCTGGCGCCGCGCGGCCACGGCTGCGGGGGGCGTCGTCGCCGGGATCGGACCGCCGCTCTCTGCGATCGCGGGCACGACGCCCACCACCCCCGGTGGTCTCAGCCGCCGACGGCTCTTCCGCAGGGCGCTGCTGTGCCGGGGACGACGACGCCGTGGCGGTCTCCCCGGTCTCGGCCGGAACGGACGCCTTGCGCCGTGCCCGGCGGCCGGAAGCGGGCGCTTGCACTTGCCGCATGTAGGCGGTCACGTCGTCGAGCTCGTCGGCAGGCTGGTTCTCCTCGCCGAACGGGTTCTCCGGCTCCGGCGGCTGGTTCGCGACTGGCATAGGCCCGGTGTACGGGCCAGGGTCCGGCCGTGGAGCAGGGTCGACGAAAGTCAGCGGCGGCGGCGTGGTGGGAGCCTCGTCCGGTACGACAAGTTCGACCGGCTCCGGATCCGCGATGGCGTACAGCGCGTTGACGAGCGTCGCGGCGTCGGGCCGGCGGCCGGCGTTGCGCCCGATGGCGCGGGTGATCACCGCCTGTGCGGCTGGTGCCATGCCAGTGGCGAGCAGCCGCTCGGCGGACGCGGCGAACAACTGGTCCGCGGAGACCGGACCTGTCAGGGCGACGATCCCCATCGCGGCGATGCTGTAGACGTCCGCGGGAGCGCCGAGGCTGCCCCCGGAGGCCACCTCGGGTGCGACGGTGGGACCGTGCAGGTACGACCTCGCGCCGATGCTGGCGAGACCAACTCCGGCCAGCATGGGCCGGCCGTCCCGGGCGAAGAGGATCTCATCGGGGGTGATGGCGCCGTGCACGATGCCGTGCTGATGGATCTCGGCCAAGCCCTCCGCGATCGGCGCACATGCGGTGACCATCTCCCCCGGGGTCAGCGTGCGCCGCGCGGCCAGGACGTCGGCCAGACTGCCTCCTTCGGCCGCGCCGAGAATGAGCACCGGGCCCTGCGGGCTCTCGACCACATCCAGGAACGGCACCACATGAGGATGGTTCAAGGCCCGCATCACCAGCGTGGCCGAACTCAGGCCGTCACGCACGGCCTGGACGTCACCGCGCACGAGCCTGAGCGTGACCGGCTGTCCGGTGGCGTTGTCAGTACCTAGCCACATCGGCGAATCGGCCGATCCCAACCGCCTGACGGCGGTGTAACCGGGTACCTGCAACGACCCCTCCATAGCTCTATGCTTCCAAACCTTGGCGTTCGCCGCTGCCCGAGATCGACTTTTCGCCCGTCATCGTTCCATCGTGGTGAACCGCCGGCGATCCCGGGTCACCTCTCCATCCAAGCACCCAGCGCTCAACTGTGACTCCACTTGCCCGCTTTGGCCAAATATGTCCAACGAGATGCCGACGGCAAGAGTTCCTCAGCACGAATCGAGGCGTGACACGTTCAGGCCCCTCGACCACAGCGTGCGCCGGTGACGTAGGCCATAGCGGAAGTGGGCGCAGTGGGGCATAAGCTCACCTGTTATGAGCGATCTGCGGGTGATCCAGCACGATTCTCAGGTGCCCTACGAGCAGGCATGGGACGAGCAACGCGCACTGCACGCCGCCCGGGTCGCCGGGGACATCTCCGACACCGTGGTACTGCTCGAGCATCAGCCCGTCTACACCGCCGGCAAGCTCACCAAGCCGCATGAGCGCCCCCTCATCGACGCCGGCGCGCCCGTGATCGACGTCGACCGCGGCGGCAAGATCACCTGGCACGGTCCCGGCCAGATCGTCGGCTACCCCATCGTCGCCCTGCCCGGCCGGCTCGACGTGGTGGCGTACGTGCGGCGAGTCGAGCAGTTGATGATCGACGTGTGCGCCGAGTTCGGGGTCGCCACGGAGCGGGTCAAGGGCCGCAGCGGCGTCTGGGTGCCCGCTGACGAGCGAGGCGGGACCCGCAAGGTGGGCGCCGTGGGACTCCGGGTGGCGCAGGGCGTGTCGATGCACGGCTTTGCCCTGAACTGTGACTGCGATCTCACCTGGTACGACCGGATCGTGCCGTGCGGCATCTCCGACGCGGAGGTGACGACCATATCCCGCGAGGTGGGGCGCACGGTCGGCGTGGCAGAGGTCCTTCCCGTCGTCCGCGGCCACCTGGAGGCGCTCCGGGTTCCGAATACTGTCAACGCGTAGGGTGGCAAGTGTGAGTGTCGTACCTGAAGGACGTCGGCTGCTGCGCCTCGAAGTCCGCAACAGCGAGACGCCGATCGAGAAGAAGCCGTCCTGGATCAAGACCAAGGCCTCGATGGGTCCCGAGTACCGGGAGCTCCAATCGCTGGTGAAACGCGAGGGCCTGCACACGGTCTGCCAAGAGGCTGGCTGTCCCAACATCTTCGAATGCTGGGAAGACCGGGAGGCGACGTTCCTCATCGGCGGTGACCACTGCACCCGTCGCTGTGACTTCTGCCTGATCGACACCGGAAAGCCGGAGGAGCTCGATCGCGACGAGCCGCGCCGGGTCGCCGAGTCGGTGCAGGCGATGGGGCTTCGCTATGCGACGGTCACCGGCGTCACCCGCGATGATCTCGACGACGAGGGCGCCTGGCTGTACGCGGAGACGATCCGCCAGATCCATCAGCTCAATCCGAACACGGGCGTGGAGATCCTGACCCCGGACTTCTCTGGACGGGCTGATCTGCTCCAGCAGGTGTTCGACGCCGAGCCACAGGTGTTCGCCCACAACGTCGAGACCGTGCCCCGCATCTTCAAGCGGATCAGGCCGGCGTTCAGCTATGAGCGGTCCCTGGAGGTCCTGTCGATCTCGCGCGCGGCCGGCATGGTGACCAAGTCCAACCTGATCCTCGGGATGGGTGAGACCCGCGAGGAGATCTCGCAGGCGTTGGTGGATCTGCACGACGCCGGCTGCGACCTGATCACCATCACCCAGTACCTGCGGCCTTCGCCGCGTCACCATCCGATCGACCGGTGGGTCACGCCGGAGGAGTTCGACGAGCTGGGCACCGAGGCTGAGCAGATCGGCTTCGCCGGCGTCATGTCCGGTCCGCTGGTCCGCTCGTCGTACCGCGCTGGGCGGCTGTACCGTCAGGCCCTCGCCGCCCGCGAGGCACACGCGAGGTAGTTGCTGCCAGGCCCTGGACTCTGGGTCCAGCGGCGGCCCGCGGATTTCGATCGACGGCGTCCGGCCGGGTTCGATCGAGCCTCGCGTGTCCGAGTAGACTGCCCGCTATGGCGAGGAAGGACGAGGAAGCGCCTGCCGAGAAAAAGGGCAGGATCGCTCAAATCAAGCAGACGTACCGGATGGCGCGACGCACGGATCGGTGGGTCGGCTGGATCACGCTCGCCTACATGCTCGGCGCGCTGGGCGTCGCCGTTCTGCTCGGCTTCCTGCTGGGGCCGTGGTGGATGTGGCTGATCATGGGTCTGCCCTCCGCGCTGCTCGCCGGTGCCATCGTCTTCGGAAAGCGAGCCGAGCGAGCCGCCTACGGGCAGATCGAGGGCTCGCCGGGCGCAGCGGCCGCAGCCATCGGGACGCTGCGCCGAGGCTGGGACAGCACCCCGGGCATCGGTGCCAACCGCCACCAGGACGTCGTGCACCGTGCTGTCGGCCGTCCCGGAATCGTGCTGATCGGGGAAGGTGAAGTGCACGGACGGGTAGCCAATCTCCTCGCGCAGGAGAAGAAGCGGCACGCGCGCGTCGCGCCCGAAACGCCCGTGTACGACATCATCGTCGGCCGCGGCGAGGGTCAGGTCCCCCTTCCCAAGCTCGCCAAGCACCTGCAGAAGCTGCCGAAGAATCTCCGGCCCGGCGAGGTCACCGAGCTGCGTCACCGCCTGCGGGCACTGGGCACCCAGCCGGTCGGCCTGCCGAAGGGGCCGCTGCCGAAGGGCGTCAAGCTGCCCACGGGTGGACCTCCCCCGTCCACCGGCCGCCGCTGAGCAACAGCGGAAGTTTTCGTGCTCGGCGATTGACGGTTGTGTGCCAGGGCACAACGACACTGGCGCCGACGTCAACAGCCACGACGGTATACCGCGAGCCTCACGTGTGCACCACTAGCCACACCTGGCCACCGACCGCGTCACTGGTGCACCGCACCGCGTCACTGGCACCGGCAGCCACACCAGTGCGCAACCGTCATTGGTGCACCGGCGGCGTCACTGGTGCCGGGCATTTCCATTCTCGCTTGACTCCGGCAAGACACTGCCAAGAGGACGGCGCCGCAGGACGAAGGCCAGCAGCAACCTGATCGCGAATCTGCGCGACGACGTCCTTCCGGACCTGGTCGCCTGCCCGCCCGCATGAGTTCGAGAGCCGTTGCGGTGCCGTGAAAATCGCCGTGTGCCAAAACGCCGAGGACGCCGGAACCGTCGCATCCGTGCGAACAGTCGTGTGAGGAAACGCGGTCTGGACCGGTCGAAACATGCACGGCTCAGTCCACGCCTCGCGTGAAGATAGTCGTGGTCAAAATGTGGCTACAAACCTGCAGGTCGGGTTTACCGTGAAGATCGTCGTGTGAGAAACAGCCGCACGCCCGCAGCCGTGAAGATCATCGTGTGAGGAACAGCCGCGGGGAGCTCAGGCGGATGGGGTGCTCGGTCCCTTGACAGCGGCGGTGTTGGTGGCGAGGTCGTGCAGGCCGCGGCCCTCGCGGTCGAAGATCAGCGGTGGCAGTATCAGCAGGATCAGCGCCGTACGCACGGCGCCCTGGACCACGCCTACGCGGCCGCCGCGCAACGACAGGATCCGGACCCGCAGCAGCCACTGCCCGAAGCTCGCGCCGGCGAACACTGTGGAGAGCCACACGAGCCCGAACCAGCAGGCCAGCGGCAGCCACGCCATCCCGCCCTGCACCTCCCACACCTGACCACCCGCGAGAACGAAGGCCGCCGCGTTGGCGAGGGCCCAATCCACCACGAGCGCTACGAAGCGCCGGCTCCAACTCGCCGGCGATCCCGGACCGCTGGCCGGCAGCCCGGAGCGGGAGACAGAGGGTTCATCGGTGCTCACCCTCGCGACCCTATCCGGCCCGCCGGGCGCGTCGTCGGCCTGGTTGGCTCTGGCGGCCGGTCTTCCATTCACAACCGGTTCGCACTCGTATTCCGCTCGAAACGTGACAGGGTGATAATGAACGCATCGGTGGCCGTAGCCGGTGCGTATCAGCGCGGTGCACGGGCGTGTAACACGGGGGAAACATATGGGACACCAACCAGAAATCCCACCCTCCTACCGTCCCAGGCTATCGAGAGCTAGTCGGTCAGAGCTGACCGTCGACACACCCACGGCCACGACCGCCAGGTGCGAAGGAGATTCACACCATGTTCACCAACGCCGACGAGCTCCTGAAGTTCGTCAAGGATGAGGGCGTCGAATTCGTCGACGTCCGCTTCTGTGACCTCCCTGGGGTCATGCAGCACCTCAATGTACCGGCATCGACCTTCAACGCGGACACCATCGCCGACGGGATGATGTTCGACGGCTCCTCGATCCGCGGCTTCCAGGCGATTCACGAGTCCGACATGAAGCTCATTCCGGACCCCACCACCGCTTTCGTCGACCCGTTCCGCAAGGCCAAGACGCTGGCTTTGAACTTCTCCATCGTCGACCCCTTCACCGACGAGCCGTACAGCCGCGACCCGCGCAACATCGCCGCCAAGGCCGAGGCGTACCTCTCCAGCACCGGCATCGCCGACACGGTGTACTTCGGTCCGGAAGCCGAGTTCTACGTCTTCGACGACGTCCGCTTCGAGACCAGCGAGAAGGCCGGCTACTACTACATCGACTCGATCGAGGCCGCCTGGAACACCGGCCGCCACGAAGAGGGCGGCAACCGCGGCTACAAGACGCGTTACAAGGGCGGGTACTTCCCCGTGCCCCCCACCGACCACTACGCGGACCTGCGCGACGACATGGTCAAGACGCTGATCGCGGCCAACATCCCGGTCGAGCGCTCGCACCACGAGGTCGGTGCTGCCGGCCAGGCCGAGATCAACTACAAGTTCGACAGCCTGCTGCACGCCGGCGACCAGCTGATGCTGTACAAGTACATCATCAAGAACGTCGCCTGGGCGGCCGGCAAGACGGCCACGTTCATGCCGAAGCCGGTCTTCAACGACAACGGCTCTGGCATGCACTGCCACCAGTCGCTTTGGAAGGACGGCTCGCCGCTGTTCTACGACGAGCTGGGCTACGCCGGGCTGTCTGACATGGCCCGCTGGTACATCGGTGGTCTGCTGAAGCACGCGTCGTCGCTGCTGGCCTTCACGAACCCGACGGTGAACTCGTACCACCGCCTGGTGCCGGGCTTCGAGGCGCCGGTCAACCTGGTGTACTCGCAGCGTAACCGCTCGGCCGCGGTCCGGATCCCGATCACCGGGACCTCCCCCAAGGCCAAGCGGATCGAGTTCCGGGTACCTGACCCGTCCAGCAACCCCTACCTGGCGTTCTCGGCCATGCTCATGGCCGGCGTCGACGGAATCCGCAACAAGATCGAACCGCCGGAGCCGGTGGACAAGGACCTCTACGAGCTTCCGCCGGAGGAGTTCGGTGACATCAGCACGGTGCCGGCGTCCCTTCCCGACGCATTGAACGCGCTCGAGGCCGACCACGACTACCTCACCGAGGGCGACGTCTTCACCCCGGACCTGATCGAGACCTGGGTGGACTGGAAGCGCACCAACGAGGTCGACCCGATCCGGCTGCGTCCGCACCCGCACGAGTTCGAGCTGTACTACGACCTCTAAGCCGCCGCAGTCATGAAACGGCCCCGGGCCTGTGGAAACGCAGGATCTGGGGCCGTCTTCGTTCAGCCCTCCACTTGCACAGATTGCGTCCGGCCTCAGCGTACGTAGCGGCCTTCCTGGCCGAACGTCGGAACGAAGTCCCACCTGGTGCCGTTGCGCTGCATGGCGTCGCGGATCAGCGTCCGGCGGCGGACGCTCTCGGCGGCACCGGCGTTGATGCCGTCGATGTCGAACCGGCCCGTGAGCAAGGAGTGCAGCCGCGTCTCCACCGCGGCCGCCTCCGGGTGACCGGACAGGTCGTGCCGTTCGTCCGGGTCGTTCGCAAGGTCGAACAGCTGGGTGCCGTGGCCGTCGATGTAGATGTACTTGTGATCACCGGCACGCACCATGAAGCACGCGGCCCGGACCTTCTCCACGTGATACTCGGAGAACACGGCGCGCTCCCCCGGCGGGTCACCTTCGAGCAGAGGCAGCAGGCTGGCCGCCTGCATAGGCAGGCGGTCCTCCTCCGGGATGCCGGCGATGTCCAGCACCGTGGGGGCCAGGTCCATCATCGAGACCGGCTCGGCGACGCGTCTGCCCGCGAAGCGATCGTCCGGAAAGGTCAGGAGGAGCGGGACCCGTGCTGACCACTCGTAGAAGCACCGCTTCTGCACCATGCCGCGCTCACCCAGCATGTCGCCGTGGTCGCTGGTGAACATGATGACGGTGCTGTCCAGCTGCCCGGTCTCGTCCAGGGCGGCGAGGATCTCACCCACTTTGCGGTCCACGTAGGTGACAAGGCCGTAGTAGGCGCGCCGGAGCGCGTACAGGTTGTCCGGGTCCTGCAGGTCGACCCCCGCTGTGTCGTGCGCCTCGTTCACCCACTCGTCCATCGCGGAGCGGTCGATGTCGGCGGGCACACGCGCAAGGTCGATCGGCTCGTCGTCGTAGAGGTCCCACAGCTCCTGTGTGACGTGGAACGGGTCGTGCGGGTGGTGCAGGGACGCGAGAAGGAAGAACGGCTCCGCCATCGGCCCCCGTGCCCGCTCCCGGATGAACTCGGTGGCCCGGTACGTCGTCTCTTCGTCGTAGGTGAGGAACTTCGTCCACGGCCGCACGCCGACGTCCGGCAGCACGTACTCGTGGGCGTGTCCACCGCGCGGGAACTGCCCGTTCTCGTCGACGGTGGGCACCCAGTCCACACCGGCCGGGAAAATGTCGGTAGTGAGCCGGTGCCGGAAGCCGTGCAGCTGATCCGGCCCGACAAAGTGCATCTTCCCGGTCAGCGCCGTCTCGTATCCGGCGTTGGTGAGGTAATGGGCGATGGTCGGCTGGTCAGCAGGGAACACCGCCGCATTGTCATAGCAGCCGATCGACGACGCGTCCTTGCCCGTCATCAGCGAGACCCTGGCCGGCGCGCACAGCGGATACGGCGTGTATGCCGCGTCGAAGCGCACGCCTCGTGCCGCCAGCCGGTCCAGGTTCGGTGTCTTGACCACCGAGTGCTCATAGGCGCCGGTGAGAAACGGCACCAACTGGTCGGCCATGATCAGCACGACGTTCGGGCGGGCTGGCTGAGACATAGACACGTGACCTCCGGTCTGGGATCGATCCCAGACCGGACATCATGGCAATCTCGGATCGCCGCGTCAAACCAGCTGAGTCAGTGTGGACCAGGGTTCGTCCCGGCGCCCGTATTGCGCTTGACCCAGCCCCATGCCGCGGTCGCCAGGAAGAGCACCGCGCCGATGACGAACAGCCAGAACAGGCCTTCGATCACCAGGCCCAGGATCGAGAGCACGAGCCAGATGGCCAGCAAGAGCAAAATAAATCCCAACATGGCGTATCGGGTACCCACCCTCCCCGAGGTCATGCCACATGCTGATCATCCTCGCCGGCTGCCTGGCGCCTCCCGGGGTCTGGTGCCGGGTGAGGCGTCACCGCGGGTCGGACTCGGCATCGAGGAACATGGTCACCCGCGGATGTGTGCGCAGTGCCGTGCCTGGATGGTCGCCGCTGATCGGCTGGCTGAGACTGTCGGCGACGGCTTTGCGCTTCGCCACCCCGGGCACGGATGCCACGATCTCCACCGCGTTGAGGAGTCTCGGGATCGTCACCGTGATCGCTGTGCCCGGCACATCATCGAAGGTGGGGAAGTGCCCCTCGTCGACCTGCTGCTGCCGGCACACCTGGTCCAGCGCTACGACCTTGGCGCCCCGAGGGTCGGCAAGATCGGCGGGCGGGTCGTTGAACGCCAGGTGCCCGTTGACGCCCAGTCCCACGAAGACGAGGTCGAACGGCGTGTCGCCCATGGCGGCCTCGTAGTGCCGGGCAGCCTCTTCCGGGTCGGCCGACGTGTCGATCCGATGGAACGCGGCCGCGCCGGGAAGGTGGTCGACGGCGGCGGCCTGCAGCCAGTTCCCGAAACCCTGCGGTGCATCGGACGGGAGACCGACGTAGTCGTCCATATGAAAGAACTCGACGGCCGACCAGTCGATGCTGGGCGCGGAGACGAACGCACGGAGGGTCTCGGCCTGGCTGGGGGCAGCGGCCAGCATGACCGTGGCTGTGCCCTTCCGGGCGATGGCGCTGCGCACGACGGCAGCGGCGAGGGATCCCGCCTTGTCCCCTAGTTCACGTCTGGTCGGGAGTGTGAACAGCGTCGGCAGGATGTCGAGGGTGGTGTTCATGGCGTTCCTTCAGCGTCAGGCGAGGCGTCGAACGAAGGCACCGGCAGCCGCGCTGCCGGACCATGACGTCCCGGTATTCCAGCAGTTCTTGTGCAACCGTTTGTCGCGGCCGCTGGCGGCATCACGAGCTCCGCACACCACCGCGTGCCCCGCGGCTTCACGTGAGCACGTCGATCGCCGCCCGGACCGCCGCGTCCGTCACCATCTCGAACGGGTCGACAGCCGGGAGGGAGACCAGCGCGGTTCCCGTATCCGGGAGGTCGGCGGCATCCAGTGCGGAGTTCACCAGGACTGCCGCGATCTTGGCCCTGACCTCTTCCGACGTTGTAGCCGTCGAGATCTCCTGGCGCTCCTGCGCGGTGATCGGCAGCGACGGGCTGAACACCGGGACGACAGTGTCGATCGAGGCGTCCGTCGCCACCGCGGCAAGGCTCGACGCCGTGGGCCTGCTCGCGACAAGGGTCACGGGGAACCCGCGCTCCCGGATCAGCTCTGTCGTCCGCGACGCCAGAGCGGTGTCCCCCATCACCACGTTGGTGCCGTCGCGCCGCAGCCCATCGCCGTCACCGCGGACGCTCACCGTCGCGCCGCGCAGCTCGTCGTCCCATTCGAGCGGAGGGTCATAGCGTCTAGCCTCGGAGGCGTCGAACGACGCCGGCTCGTGAGCGCCGCACCGCCACCGGGCCTCCAGCAGCCGCCGGAATGCGGCGTCGAGGGTCGCCTCGTCGAGCTCGCCGGAGTCGATCGCGTCGGAGAGACGCGTGAGCACGGCCGGAAAGTCCTCCGCCGGGCATTTCACATTGGCGACGTCAGCGCCGGCATGCAGCGCGAGAAGCGCGGCCGCGCCAGCGTCGTAACGTGCCGCGACCGCCCTCATCCGCAGGGAGTCGGTGATGATCACCCCGGTATAGCCGAGCTCGTCGCGCAGCCAGCCGCGGTTCACCTCGGGCGACAGGCTCGCCGGGACGTCGATCCCCAGGCCGGGCAACACGACGTGCGCGACCATGATCGATGCGACGCCCGCTTCGGCCGCCGCGCGGAAGGGCGCCAGGTGCACGGACTCGTGGTCGTGCGCGGAGCGGTCGATCCGGGGCAGATCGAGGTGGCTGTCCACCGCGCTGTCACCGTGCCCTGGGTAGTGCTTGGCCGTGGCCAGTACCCCGGCGTCCTGGTATCCACGGATCTGCGCGGTGCCGAGAGCACTGGTACCGGAGGCGTCGACACCGTAGGCACGCACCCCGAGAATCGGGTCGTCAGGCGTGGTCACAACGTCGATGCAGGGACTCAGTGTCCACCGGTAGCCCAGCGCATACGCCTCCTCGGCGGCCTGCCTGGCCGCCCGGTAGGCCAGCGCCGCGCTGCCGGCCATGCCGATGCCCCGGGGGTATGGGAAATCGGTCCCGGTGGCCCCGAGTGAGTAGCCGACGCCGGCCTCGAGATTGCCGGTGACGAACACGGGCGGGAACCCGGCGTCGGAACTGACCTCGCCTACCACGGCGTGATAACGCGCCGCCTGCGACGCCCGCAGGTCAGTGATGCTGTGCAGCGTTCCGAGACCACCGCGCAGTGCGGCGATCGTCGCCTCGTCCGGCATGCCGTCCGTGGTCGCGCCAGGGAGAACCACCAGGCACTGTGCCGCCTTCTGCACCGGTGTCAGGCGGTCGAGCCAGCCGTCGACCCACGCGTGGCCGTCGGGTGTCAGGGGTGCGGATGGGTGCAATCGACTCGATCTCTGGACCATGGCCCTGGACAGTATCAAACGTTTGCACTACATTCCCATCCACCACCTGAACACGACACCGATGCACGATCCGCACCGCCCACCTCGCCGCAGCCGGCGAGCCCTCGCCACGGATGGAGCCATGACTGTGCACAATCACCGAACCGTTCGAACCGCTCTCCTCCTGACCGGTGCCGCCATGCTCGCCGGGTGCGGACTCAGCTCTCCCGAGGACGACGAGCCCGGCGCCGCCGAACCCGAGACGGGCGCAGCGATCGAAGGAACCATCACCTTCCAGACCATGCAGCTCTCCCCGACGTTCGACGACTACATCAACGGCGTCATCGCCGACTTCGAGGAGGCGAACCCCGGGACCACCGTCGAGTGGGTCGACATCCCGAGTGAGGCTGCGTCGCGCAAGGTCAGCGCCGACGCGGTAGCGGGCACGCTGCCCGACGTCATGGACCTCGACACCGCGACGCTGGCGCCGCTCGGCCGGGACGGCCGGGTGCTCGACATGGCCGAAGCCGCGCCGGAGCTCGAGGGCCAGTTCGTGGCGTCGGCCTGGGCGTCGTTCGACTTCGGAGCGACGACGGTCGCCGCCCTGCCGTGGTACCTCAACACGCCCGTTCTCTACGCCAACACGTCGCTCCTGGACGAGGCCGGTCTGGCCGGCGAGCGGGCCCCGGCAGGCTACGAGGATCTGTTCCGGCACGCCGAGGTGATCGCCGAGGAGACCGGAAAGGCCGGCTTCCAGCCGACCGCCATCGGCCTGCCGCACGCCCTCCTCACCGAGGGTGTGCCGCTGGTGAACGACGACGCCACGGCCGCGGTGGTCAACACCCCGGAAGCGGTCGCGTTCGTCCAGCGCCTCGCCGACCTGTACGAAATCGGTGGCATCCCGGCCGACAGCGTGACGGCCAAGCAACGCAGCGAGATCGAGACCTTCCAGGAGGGCAGCATCGCCTACCTGGAGTCCGGTCCGTCACGAGTGCGGATCATCGAAGAGAACGCGCCGGACCTGATCCCATCGGTGTCCATCGAGAAGCCACTGGGTGACGGTTCCTCGACCACGTGGATCGTGGCGCACGGGATCGCTGTGCCCACCACGACGGAGAACCGGGCGACGGCGATGGCCTTCGCCGAGTACCTCACGTCCCCCGAAAGCCAGCTGGACTTCGCCAAGCAGTCCAGCATCTTCCCGAGCACCTCGGAGTCGCTCGTGGATCCCTTGTTCACCGCCGAGCCCACCGACCTGACCACCGAGGCCCGCGCCGTCGCGGGAGCCAGTCTGCTGGAGGACAAGACGCTGGCCAAGCCCGCCGCCGTCGACTCCGAATACGCCACGGAGCTGTGGTCGCACGTGCAGCTGGCGATCCTCGGTGAACGCACCCCGGAGGACGCGCTGGCCGAGGCCGAGACCGCGCTGACGGCCATCCTCGAGAAGCGGTCCGCATGACCCTGGCCGCACCCGCTGCCACAGTGGCGACAGACGGACCGCCGCCCACGCGGCGTCCGAGGATCCGCCGGCACCGCTGGTTCGTGCCCCTCGCGTTCATCGCGCCCACGCTCGCCATCCAGGCCACGTTCCTGTTCCTGCCGCTGATCAACACCTTCGTGCTCGCGTTCACCAACGCGAGCACGATCGGTGGCGGCACGTTTGTCGGATTGAGCAACTTCACCACCCTCGCCTCCGATGGTGCCTTCTGGGCCGCCGTCGGCCGGACCTTTCTCTACATGGCTGTCGCGGTACCCGCGATCACCGTGATCTCCCTCTCGGTCGCCGTGCTGGTGAACACCTCGGTGCGCGGGGCGAGCATCGTCCGCCCGATCCTCTTCTCGCCGCTGGTGATGCCGATGGCGGTGGTGGCCGTCGTGTTCCAGTACGTCCTGAGCTCGGACGGCCTGGCCAACCAGCTGTTGCAAGGCTTACGGATCACGACGGCGCCGGTGCCGTTCCTCAACGACTCGGACCTGGCCTTGTTCAGTCTGATGTCGGTGACCGTCTGGAAGGGTTGCGCGCTCTACACGCTGATCTTGCTGGCGGCGCTGCAGAATGTGTCCCGAGACCTCGACGAGGCGGCGCAGCTGGACGGTGCGTCGTGGTGGAAGCGGACACTGCGCGTGACGCTGCCGCAAGTACAGGGAACGACGACGCTCGTCGCCATCCTCGCCGCGATCGCCACTCTGCGGGTGTTCACCGAACCGTTCGTCATGACCGGCGGCGGACCCGGATCGTCGACGGAGACCATCGTGCTCTACCTCTTCCAGCGCGGCATCAATCCCGGCACGGACGCCGGGTACGCCTCGGCGGTCAGCCTGGTGCTGTTCGTCTTCGTCCTGGCCGTCGCGGCCGTCTCCTGGCTCGTCTCGAGGAGGGATCGCGCATGAGCGCCCCGACGGCCCAGCGCCCGGCTCCGTCCGGCACCGTCCCCCTGCGAGGTCTGAAACAGCGCGAGCGGATCTCCACCAAGGAGAAGCTCATCCGCTGGGCACTGATGCTCGTCGCTGTGATGATCGTCCTCGGTCCCCTGCTCTGGCAGCTCAGCAACGCGCTCAAGGGCGCGGGGGAAACCACCGTCGGCTTTCCCAGCACGCTCATCCCGCGCAACCCGACGCTGGACAACTTCGTCACGGCCTTCACCGCCATCCCGCTGCCGACCTATCTCCTCAACTCAGCCTTGATCGCGGTGATGGGCGTCACCGCCAACGTCGTGCTCGCGACGCTGACCGGGTACGCCCTTGCCCGCATCCGGTTCCGCGGCCGAGGCATCTACATCGCGGTGCTCCTCGCCACAGCTGTCCTTCCGTTCGAGGTGATCCTCGTCTCGACGCTGCTGGTCACGCGCGGCATCGGGCTCCAGAACACGCTGGTGGGGGTCGTCCTACCCCAAGCCGTGTCGATCGTGTCGATCTTCGTCATGCGCCAGGCGTTCCGGAATGTCCCTCATGAGCTCGAGGAGGCCGCCACCGTCGACGGCGCCGGCCCGTTCCGGCTCTTCTCCAGCATTATGCTGCCCTCCGTGCGTGGATCCCTCGCAGTGATCGCCGTGCTCGGCTTCCTGGACTCGTGGGACCACTTCATCTGGCCGCTGGTGATACTCAGTGATCCCGACAAGTATCCGGTGAACGTGGGCGTTCAGTTCTTGTCGGGAACATTCTCGGCCGATCAGCGGGTGATCTCCGCCGCCGCTCTGGTCGTGATGGTGCCCCCACTGCTCGTCTACTTCTTCATGCAGAAGCAGATATTCAAGGGCCTCGCCGAAGGCGCACTGAAGGGATGATCACGCCTTACGATGACCACCCGACGAGAACTGAGGTGGTCGAAACATGAGGAAACACGCCGGGCACACCACATTGAAGGACGTGGCCGAGGCCGCGGGGGTGTCCATCTCCACGGTCTCGCGGGCGTTCTCCAACCCCGAGCGGCTCTCGCCAGCCACCGTCCAGCACGTCAAGGAGGTGGCCGCCCGGCTGCGCTTCTCGGTGAACCCGGTGGCCAAGGCCTTGATCACCGGGACGTCGTCGAACATCGGCCTGGTGGTTCCGGACATCAGCAACCCGTACATGTCCACACTGCTCAAGGCCGCGCAGGCACACTCACGCGGCCGCGGCATCGGCGTGTTCGCCGCCGACACCGACGAGAACGCCAGCACCGAGCGGGAAGTCTGCGACCAGCTCGCCAAGCAGACACGCGGCCTGGTTCTCTGCAGCTCGCGGATGAGTGTCACGCACATCCGCGAACTGGCCGAGCTCATTCCCCTCGTACTGGTCAACCGGGTGGTCAAGGGTGTGCCTTCGCTCTACTCCGACTCCACCGCCGCCTTGTACGAGCTGGTCGACGAGCTGGTGGATCTCGGCCACCGGCACCTCGCGTACATGCCGGGACCGGTGCAGTCGTGGACGAACAAACAGCGCTCGAGAGCCATCTCCAAGCGCGTCGCAGCGCGAGGCGCCGAGCTGGTCACGCTGGCGTCCACGTCACCGAGCTACGCCGGGGGCCGTGCGGCCGCGCCGCAGGTTCTCGAATCCGGCGCGACAGCCGTGATGGCATTCGACGACGTGCTCGCGTCCGGTCTCGTGGAAGGGCTGCGCCGCCTGGACTGCTCGGTGCCACGCGACATCAGCGTCACCGGTCACGACGACGTCCTGGCCGAACTCGTATACCCGGGCATCACCACCGTCACCGGCCAGAGCGTCCGGATCGGACGACTCGCCGTGGACTGGCTGCTGGAGGATCCTATCGGCGACGACAGCGAGTCAGCGCTCACGCGCGTGGTGGAGGGTCGCGTCATCCGTCGCGGCTCGGTCGCCGCGCCGCCGTCACCAGTATCGTCACCACCATAGAGAGGGATTGACATGATCCGTAGCTCCCTGCGGCGTTCCGTCGCCGTCGCCGTTCTGCTCTGCTCCAGTCTCGGCGCGGGCCTGCTGACGGCCGCTCCGGCGGCGTCGAACGCCCTCCCGCACGCCACGGCACCGGCCGCCGGCCCGCCCGGAGAGCGCTGCCACGTCACGCCGCCGCACTCCGAGTCCCGGGCCACGCCTCCGGCGTTCAAGTGCCACACGGACTCCCACTACGACGCGGCGGTCCTCGCCGACGCGCCGACCGCGTACTGGGCGATGGCGAACGCCGCCGGCGGCACCGAGCCCGATCTGTCCGGCTCGGGCCTACAAGGCGACTACACCGCTTCACCGGGCACCACGACGCTGCCGAACGGCGAAGCCGCCGCTGTCTTCGACGGCGCCACACAGTACTTCGAGGTGGCCGACGCGCCGGAGCTCAGCCCGGCGACCACGGGCGAGTTCACGCTCGAAGCGTGGATGCGGCCGGACACGCTGCAGTTCCTCAACCAGCAGAGCAGCGGATACGTGCACTGGATGGGCAAGGGTGAGCCAGGTGACCACGAGTACGTGGCGCGCATGTACTCGTTCGACAACACCGAGAACCGGCCCAACCGCATCTCCGGATACCTCTTCAACGCCGTGGGCGGACTCGGCGCGGGCTCGTACTTCCAGGACCCGGTGAAGGCCGGCGACTGGATTCACTACGTGCTGGTGATCAACGCCACGGCTAGCAGCGAGGACTACCCCAACGGCTACACGAAGGTCTACCGCGACGGGGTGCTGCGGGATCAGGACGACCTCAGCATTCGGGGAACCGTGATCGTTCCGGAGCGCGGCGACGCCCCGTTCCGCGTGGGAACCCGCGACTTCGGTTCGTTCTTCCAGGGTGCGGTGGGCAAGGTGGCCGTCTACGACACCGAACTGCCGGCCGAGCGGATCGCCGCGCACCACGAAGCGATGACCTCGTAGGGATCCCGGACCGCCCGGGTACGCGGGTGCAGGGGCCGGCTCATGTCCACACGTGGGCCGGCCACGAGCTTCCCCACGGCGCAACAGCCACCACCACGAGCTTCCACATGGCGCTCAGATGGGCCCCGGCTGCGCCGCACCAGCTATTCCCCCGGTTCGCCGGGGAGACTAGCGGGGGTCGTCGTAGAAGACGCGCTCCACCACGCCGCGGGCGTGCCGTGCCGAACGCCGGTAGTCGTCGAGGAAGGTCGTGCTCTCACCGGGGCCGTAACCGACCACGTGCGACACAGCGGACAGCACCTCCGGATCGCCGGGTATCGAGTCCGAAGCCCGGCCCGTGACCAGTACCGTCGCATTCCGGATCGACGACGCCACGCACCATGCCTCGCGCAGGACCTGGCGGTCGTCGTCGTCCAGCAAACCCGTCTCTACCGCGATATCGAAAACATCCAGGGTGGATGTGGTGCGCAACCGCTCGATCCGGCCGGCGTGGCGGAGTTGGAGTAGCTGCGCGCACCACTCCACGTCCGAGAGACCGCCGGGGCCGAGTTTGAGGTGCGTCGAACGGTCGGCGCCACGCGGCAGGCGCTCCGCCTCCACCCTGGCCTTCATTCTCCGGACCGCGCGCACCTGCGCATCGGACAAGCCCTCCGACGGCCAGCGCAACGGGTCGATGAGCGCCTCGAACCTGCGGATGAGCTCGGTGTCGCCACAGCATCCGGCGGCCCGGAGCAGGGCCTGGCGCTCCCACACCTCACCCCAGCGGTCGTAGTACGCAGCGTAGGACGCGAGGGTACGCACCAGGGGCCCGGCCTTGCCCTCCGGCCGCAGCGCGGCGTCCACGGTGAACGCCGGTTCCGGTGACGGAATGGCCAGCAACCGGCGCATCTCGTTGGCCACGGCCGTCGCCGCGGAAGTCGCGTCCTCGTCGGAGGCACCCGGCAACGGCATATGCACGAACAGGACGTCGGCGTCCGAGGCGTAGCCCATCTCCCGCCCACCGAGCCGCCCCATGGAGATGATGGCCATCCGCGTCGGCACCGGGCGGCGCCGCTCGGTCTCGACAGCCTTCACCGCCGCAGCCAGGGCGCCCGCGAGTGTAGCCTCTGCGATGCCGGTCAGAGCCGACCCCACCTCCCGCACCGGCAGCTGGTCCACCAGGTCAGCCACCGCGGTGCGGAAGAGCTCTCGCCTGCGCATCGCCCGTACCACGCCGATCGCCTCGACCGGGTCGTCGTGACGGCGCATCCCGGTCAGGACCTCGGCCTCGAGCTGCTCCCGGGCGCGCGGGACGAGCTCCGCGTCACCGCTGAGCATCGACACCGCTTCCGGTGCCCGCTTCATCAGCTCGGTCGCATAGCGGCCGGAGGCGAGCACCCGGGCCATCCGTTCGGCGGCCGCTCCGTCGTCGCGCAGGAGTCGCAGGTACCACGGGCTCTCGCCAAGGGCGTCGCTGATGTGACGGAAGCCGGACAGGCCGGTGTCGGGTTGCGGGCCGTCGGCGAACCATTCCAGCAGCACCGGCAGCAGTGTCCGCTGGATAGCGGCCCGGCGAGACACACCCTTCGTGAGCGCTTCGATGTGGCGGAGCGCGCCGCGTGGATCCGTGTACCCGAGTGCCTGCAGGCGAGCCAGCGCAGCCTCCGGGCTGAGCCGCACGCCGTCGCCCGGCAGACCCGCGACCGCCGACAGCAACGGCCGGTAGAAGAGCTTCTCGTGCAGGCGCCGGACCTCTCTCGCCTCTTGCCTCCAGCGCTGGGTCAGGTCCTGGGCGTCACGCAGCCCCAGCGAGCGGCCGAGCACACGCAGGTCTGCCTCCTCCTGCGGCACGACGTGCGTACGGCGCAGGCGGCGCAGCTGGATGCGGTGTTCCAGGGTGCGCAGGAAGCAGTACGCACGGTCCAGCACCGCTCCGTCGTCGCGGCCGACGTATCCACCGGCGGTCAGCGCCGCCAGCGCCTCCAGCGTCGAACCCGAATGCAGCGCGTCGTCGGCTCTCCCGTGTACGAGCTGAAGGAGCTGCACGGCGAACTCGATGTCGCGCAGGCCGCCGGGGCCCAGCTTGAGCTCGCGCTCAGCCTCTTCCGGGCGGATGTGACTCACTACGCGCCGCCGCATGCCCTGTACGTCACTCACGAAGTTGTCGCGGGTCGAGGCGTTCCAGACCATCGGCCCGACCTGCTCGACGAACGCGGCCCCCAGCTCCCTGTCCCCCGCCACCGGCCGGGCCTTGAGCAGCGCCTGGAACTCCCACGTCTTGGCCCAGTCCTGGTAGTACCGGACATAGCTGGCGAGGGTCCTGGCCAGAGGCCCGGCCTTGCCCTCCGGGCGAAGCGCCGCGTCCACCGGCCAGATGGCGCCCTCAGCGGTGTGCTCGGAGCATGCCCGCATCGCACCTGTGGCCAGGAGACTCGCCGTACGCAGGGCGGCGTCGTCGTCGGCCCCGTCGAAGCTTTCCGCGACGAACAGGACATCCACATCGGACACATAGTTGAGTTCGCGTCCACCGCACTTGCCCATGCCGATCACGGCGAGCCGGCACGGAACCGCACTGTCCGGAAGCTGCGCCCGGGAGATCGCCAGTGCCGATTCGAGAGTGGCCCCCGCGAGATGCGCCAGCTCCGCGCCCACTGCCGGCATCTCGATGCCGTCCGCGAGGTCGACCGCGGCCAGACTCATCAGCTGGCGGCGATACGCGATCCGCAAGGCGTTGAGCAGGTCCCGGTGCTCGCCAATGGCCACGGGCGCCTCGTGCACCGGATCCGCTCCGACAGCTCTCAGCATCCGCTCTCTCAGCGCCGCCGCATCCGGGCGTTCCTGCGGGTCCGCGTCGCCCAGGTCCCGCAGCTGCTCCGGAAAACGGATCAGGTGATCGGCGAGCGTGGAGCTGAAGCCGAGAACGCTCAACGTGCGGCTGGCCTGCGCAGTACCGCCCTTCAGCGCGCGCAACAGCTCGTCCCGGTCCGATCCAGGCCCCATGGCGTCGAGCAGTCGCCCGAGACCACGCAGCGCGAGGTCGGGATCGGCCACCTGGGCCAGCGCCGCGATCAGCTCTTCCTGGTCGCCGAGCACATCCAAGCGAGGATCGTCGAGTTCGCGCATGGCGGCCTCCGTGTCGATGAACCCAGAGCGCGCCAGCTCAGCGACTCGGCTCTGAGAACGACGTGGGGGTCGCGCATACACAGCTACGAACCTACCGCGACGACTCGAAACGCGCCGCTGCCGCATCCCTCTCCGGACTCGGGTATACCCCCACGGGTCACGACATAATGGCAATACCGCCGATACTCAGCCGAACGCACCATAGGCGGCGCGAGGCGTACCGATTATGATCAGTTGCCGCATGACTGACAAGATGTCAATAGTCAACGCCGCGAACGACGAGCCCGCCCTTGCGGGCCGTCCGCTCGAGGCTGGCCGACGGCTGACGCCGACATGGTACGGGGAGTACTCGATGAAGCTCATTGAAAGCATGAACCCTCGCACAGGCGAACCCGCGGGTACCGGCGTGTCGGAGACACCGAGTGGAGAACTGACGTCGGCTCTGTCGCTCGCGAAGTCCGCCGCCCGCAGATACGCTTCCGAATCGCTCGCCGAGCGGGCGCTGTTGCTCCGGGCCATGGCCGACAAGCTCGACGACCGCGCCGACGAGCTGATTCCGCTGGCCGAAGCCGAGACAGGGCTCGGCAAGCCTCGCCTCACCACCGAGCTCGCCCGCACCACGTTCCAGTTGCGCCTGTTCGCCCAAGTAATTGAGGAAGGCTCCTTCCTGGAGGCCACGCTCGACACCCCGGCGCCCGACGCCACCCCGGTTCCCCGTCCCGACCTGCGCCGCCAGCTCGAGGCGCTAGGCCCCGTGCTGGTCTTCGCGGCCAGCAACTTTCCGTTCGCGTTCAGCATCGCCGGCGGTGACACCGCCTCCGCCCTCGCCGCCGGCTGCCCCGTCGTCGTCAAGGCGCACGAAGGTCACCCCGAGCTGTCACGGCGAACCGGGGAGATCCTGAGCTCCGTCGTCGCAGACCGGAACCTGCCTGCCGGCGTCTTCACCGTGATCTTCGGCCAGCAGGCCGGCCGGGACGCGCTCGTCGACCAGCGGATCAAGGCCGCCGGCTTCACCGGCTCCACTACGGGCGGCCGCGCGCTGTTCGACCTCGCGTCGGGCCGGGTCGACCCCATCCCGTTCTACGGGGAGCTCGGCAGCATCAACCCGACGGTGGTCACCAAGGCAGCGGTCCGCAGCCGCGGTTCGGAGATCGCCTCCGGCTTCGTCAACTCGTTCACCCTCGGGACCGGCCAGTTCTGCACCAAGCCGGGACTGCTGTTCTTGCCGATCGGCCACAAGCTGGAGGCGGAGCTGTCCGAGGCGGTAAGCGCTGTTTCCGCCACGCCGATGCTGAACAACCGGATCGCCGAAAGTTACGCCAAGATCAGCGCCGAACTGTCCGCGCACCCGTCGATCCGCAGCATGGTGACGCCTCGCCTGCACACCGAGCCGGGGGCCTGGGGCGTACCGTGCCTGTTCGTCACCTCCGCCGAGCAGTTCACCGAGGCCGCCGACACGCTGGGAGCCGAGTGTTTTGGCCCGAGTTCGCTGATCGTCGAGTATGCCAGCAAGCACGAGCTCATCAATGCCTTGCAGTCCGTGGAAGGCAGCCTCACCGCCACCATCCACGGCGAGCAGTCGGACATCTCCTCGCTTGCACCCGTCCTGGATGTGCTGCGGCCGCGGGCCGGCCGGCTGATCTGGAACGGCTGGCCCACCGGCGTGGCCGTCGCCTGGGCGATGCAGCACGGCGGGCCGTGGCCCTCTAGCACCAACGCGTTGCACACCTCCGTCGGCGCCACCGCGGTCCGCCGCTGGATGCGGCCGGTCACCTACCAGTCCTTCCCGCACGACCTGCTGCCGCCCGCGCTCCAGGACGGCAACCCGCTCGGGATACCGCGGCGGGTGGACGGCGCGCTCCGCCGCTGACCGCCCCCTGCCCCAAATGATCATGTAAACCATGCTTTCTCGTGCTTCACCATGTCTGCAGGCCTGGTATCGCACGGACAAACATGGTTTACATGATCATTCGGGAACGACGAGCGGGCTCGGGTCAACTCGCGAGGGCCCAGCCGGCTGCCGCCGCAGCGACCGCTGCCACGACGCTGACCACCACATTCGCCGCCGCGTACCACCGAGCGCTGTCCTCGAAGAGTCGCAACGTTTCATAGCTGAAGGTGCTGTAGGTGGTCAACGCCCCGCAGAAGCCGACACCAGCGAGTGCCACCACGTCGTCGTCGATCCGCCCGTCGGCGGCCATCGCCACGAGCAGACCCAGCAGAAACGAGCCGATCACGTTCACCAGCAGCGTCCCCCACGGGAAGACAGTGTCGACGCGAGATTGGAAGAACCGGTCGGTCAGGTACCGCAATGGGGCACCGACGGCAGCCCCCAGAGCGACGAGCAGTATGGTCACCGGTTATCCGCCGTAGGGCCTCCACCGGTCCCGCGACCGATACACCGCACCACCTCGACGTCGTCTCCGGTGCTGAGACCCTCCTCCACCGGCGACTCCACCCCGGCGACGAGTTCGTCTATCTTCTCGGGCAGCCCGGCAATCACCGTGGCCAACGGAAGATCCTCGGACAGGTTGAAGATCCGGGTGCTGTGGATGTGGCTGGACCCGCTGCGCGCAGGACCTCGTAGAGTCATCGTCTCGCACCTCCAGTTCGCCAGCGCCTGCATGTCAGAACCGACCGGGTGAACCGCATCGCGACGATGACCGCCACCAGCGCCAGCAGCGGCGTGGCCACCAGGTAGGTCAGCGCGGCCAGGGCGCGCTCGTCCGCGAGCAGCACTCGCACGTCCACGGCGTAGGCCGAGAAAGTCGTGTACCCGCCCAGGACGCCCACCCCCAGGAACGGTCGCAGAAGCCGATGCGGCGACGTGAGCTCCAGCAGAACCGCCATCAAAACGCCGATGAGCAGGCACCCGGACACGTTCTCTACCGCCGTGGTCCAGGGAAACGCCGGCCGATCCGCGTTGGCCAGCGAGACGAGGTACCGCACCTCGGCGCCCAACGCGCCACCCGCGGCGATAGCGCCGAGCACCGGCGCCTGCCGTTTCCACGCCGCTCGCCGCACATCCCCACTCTAAAGCTCCCGGACCGGGTGCCGTGGATCCCGCGACGGTTCGACGAGATCCACGTCCCACGCCCTAGCCGATGACCGGTTCGACGTTCTCCTCGTAGGACGTGGCGAGCTCGTCGGCGACCACCGGCCACACGTCGGCGGCGGCTTCGTTCTGCAGCATGATCCGCTCCAGGCCCCGGCCGAGGATCTGGTCGCCGTCCGGGATGTACACCCGCGCGGCGTCCTGCGGCGACGTGAGCTCCAGCTGCTCCAGCGCCACTCGCCGTTGCGGCTCGCGATTGTAAGCCTCTTCCATCAGGCTCACCGCCGACTTGCGCACCGGCATGTACCCGACGCTCTGCGAGTAGTAGGCGGTGTTCTCCGGCTCCGTCACGAACTTGATGAACCGCATCGCGGCCAGCTGGCGTTCCGGCGTGATCCCGGAGGGGATGGACAGGCCCGCGCCCCCGGTCGGGCAGCCGAACTCGTCTTTCGCCGGCAGGAACGACGCGCCCACCTCGAACGACGCGCTCTCCAGAAGGCCGGACAGGCTTCCCGTGGACCCGATGGTCGCGGAGATACCGCCGGAGGACAGGTCGATGATGTTGTCGTCCGGTGTGACGCCCGCATAGCCGAGGTCGTGCACCTGCGCGCGGACGTAGTCGCCGGCGCCGATCGCCTCGGCGGAGTCGAGCGTGATGTTGAACTCGTCGTCACTGTACCGGCCGCCGTGTGCCCAGATGATCGACTGGAAGATCCAAGCGACATACGACGCGCCCTTCACGTGGTGAAAGACGCTTTGGCCGCTGTCCAGGTTGGCCTGTAGCGCGGGCGCCCACTCGTCGAACTCGTCCCACGTCTCCGGCCCGCGGTCCGGGAGCCCGGCGGCGGCCCAGTGCTCCTTGTTGTAGTAGAACAGCGGTGTCGAGCGGGCGTAGGGCATGCCCCACTGACGGCCGTCGTAGGTGTAGTCGCCGATCAGCGTGTCGTGGTAATCCTCGAGCTCCACGCCTTCGGCCTCGAGGAGGGCGTCGAGCGGTGTGATGGTGCCGTTCAGGAAGTACTTGAACCACCACACGTCCGACAGCATCAGGACGTCCGGGCGCTCGTCGCCCTGCAGCGCGGTCTGGAAACGCTGGGCGACCTCTTCATAATTCGCGCCGGCGGTGACCAGAGTCACTGAGATGTCCGGGTTGGCCTCCTCGAAGCGGCGGATCAGCTCCTCGTCGGCCTCGCGCGAGTTCCCAGGGTGCACACTCCAGAACGTGATCTCGCTGGCGGGTGAGACGCCGGCGAAGTCGTCGGCGGATGTCTCGTCGGTCGTGCCCGCGTCGTCGCTACTGGTCGACGGACCGCTGCAGGCGCTGAGGGCGACAGCCGCGGCACCGGCGGCGCCGAGCCCCAGGAAACGGCGCCGGTTGAGCGACGACGGCACGGCGAGCCCAGTCCGGCTCGGGAGAAGCAAGCGATCAGACATGGTGGTTCCTTCCGGAGATGCCAAGGCGGCGGGTTGGTCAATGAGCTGGTTCAGATGCAAGGAGGCAGGCCGCGGGTTCACCCGGTCGTGGCCCCCTGAGTGAGGCCGGCGACGATATGGCGCTGCAGCAAGGTGAAGATGATCAGAACCGGCAGCACCACCATGGCGGTGCCGGCCATGAGCACGCCCCAGTTGTTGGTGCCGTCGGCGTTCTGCATCAGGGTGAGCGCCACCGGGAGCGTCATCATCTCCGGCCGGTCTACGATGATCAGTGGCCAGAGGTACTCGTTCCATTCCGACACGATGGTCACCAGCGCCACGGTGGCGATCGTCGGCGCCGATATCGGTGCGATGACGCGCCACAGTCTGCGCCAGTGCCCAGCGCCGTCAAGCGTCGCGGCGTCGATGATCGCGTGTGGCAGCGTCAGGAACTGCTGGCGCAGCAGGAACGTGCCGAAAGCGGTTCCGAGGCCGGGAACGATGATCCCAAGGTAGGTGTTCTGCCAGCCGAGGTCCGCGATGAGCGTGTAGTTGGGAACGACGACGACCTGCGGCGGCACCATCAGTGCCACGATGATGACGATGAACACCAGCTTCTTTGCCGGGAACCGGATGAACACCAAGGCGTACGCGGTGAACATGGCCAGCAGCACCTTGATGCCGGCGCCCACCGCGGTGACGACGACGCTGTTGAGGAAGAACCGGCCGAACGGATATCGGTCGACGACCTCGGCGTAGTTGCCGCCGTACGGGCGCTCGGGCAGCCACTGCAGCGGCACAGTGAAGATCTCCGGACGGGTCTTCACCGAGGAGATCAGCATCCACAGCAGCGGCGCGATCATGACGACGACAGCCAGGACGAGGGGCAGGTACCCGGTCAGCAGCCGCTTCACCTGCTCGCCCGCCGGATTGGACGCAGACGATTCCGCGGATCGCCGCACTAGAGTCACCTGTCCGCGCCCACCACGGGCGAGTTCCCCGTTCACAGCCGGCTCAGGGCCAGTTTGGCCATGATCAACGTCAGCTCGGGGGTTCACGAGTAATGCACCTTCCTTTCGAGGAAGCGCATCTGCAGGAGCGTGAAGCCGAGCAGGAGCAGGAACAGGATGGTGGCGACGGTCGCGGAGTAGCCGGCCCGGCCGGTGACGAAGCCTTCGCGGTAGATCTGGTACATCAGTGTGGTAGTGCCGTCCACCGGGCCACCCCTGGTCATGGCGTGGATCATGTCGAAGGACTGCATCGAGCTCAGGGTCACGGTGACCAGCAGGAAGAACGTCATCGGCGAGAGCAGTGGCAGGGTGATCGACCGGAAGGTCCGCCACTTCCCAGCGCCGTCGAGGGCGGCCGCCTCGAGCAGGTCGCGCGGCACGATCTGCAGACCCGCCAGGTAGACGACCGCCGCGTAGCCGAGGTGTTTCCAGATGTAGACGATGATCACCATCACCAGTGCCCAGCCGGGACTGTTGTACCAGTTCGGTGGCGTCATGCCGAACGCCCGGATCACCGGCGCGATCACACCGAACTGCGGGTCGAACATGAACATCCAGACCAGGCCGATCGCCACACCGGAGAGCACGTACGGCGCGAACACCACTGCCCGAGCCACGTTGCGCCCGCGCAGCTTCTGGTTGAGCACCGTCGCGATCAGCAGGCCGATGAGGATGGTGCCACCCACGGTCGCGATGGTGAAGATCGCCGTGATGCGGAGGTAGTTCCAACTGTGCGGGTCGCTGAACCAGCGGACGTAGTTGCCGAAACCCACGAACCGCGCGGTCGGCGAGCCCATGTTCCATTGCAGTGTCGAGTAGTAGACGTTGCTCAGCAGCGGCCGGTAAGTGAAAAGCGCGATCAGCGTGAGGTTGGGAATGGTGAACGCGAGGAAGATCAACGCCTCGCGGCGACGTGACCTGCGCCGGGATAGCGGCATCCGGCCACGTCTGTGATCCTGCGACGACGAGTGGGCCATCGGGTCGTCCACCGGCGGGTCAGTCCGCGGCGACACCGGCGATTCGGTCTCAGGGAGCGCCATGACCCCATCTCACGGATCGATCCGTTGCCGATCGAGCGCCGCCCTGCCAGGGACGGAGAAGCGCCGTCAAGGCACCGCCGTTGCTGAGCTGGCCGAGCTGCATGGGCACGTCCACGAGGTAGTCGGTACGGCCGGACTGGCCGCCGCGTCACACGTTAGAGGCCCCAAATACGGACTCAAAGGGGTTGAATGAAGACTTCGCTCGCGCTTCGCCGGCCTGTCACCTCGGGTCGCCGGCACGTCATGCACATGTCGGCCGGACGTTACCGGACGCGCACTTTTTGCGATGATCGACGGCGCGAAAGTTCTGCGCGCGGGTGATCGGCACCGCAAGAAGCACCCGTGCTCGCGTGCACAGCGCGGCGACGATCACCGCGGGGAGTGAGCAGTTACATGACGGGCAGCATGGTGTCGCGCTCGAACTGCGTGACCTGGCGACGGTAGATGTCCCACTCCTGGCGCTTGTTCCGCAGGAAGAACTCGAAGACGTGCTCGCCGAGAGTTTCGGCCACCAGTTCGGAATTCTCCATGGCCCGAATGGCCTCGTCCAACGACGTCGGCAGCGGGTCGATTCCCAAGGCGTGACGCTCCCGATCGGTCAGCGCCCAGACGTCGTCCTCCGCCTCCGGGGGAAGCTCGTAACCCTCCTCGATGCCCTTCAGGCCGGCACCGAGCAGCACCGCGTAAGCAAGGTAGGGGTTGCACGCTGAGTCCATGGAACGGAACTCGACCCGAACGGACTGGCCCTTGCCTGGCTTGTACATCGGCACCCGGACCAGAGCCGAGCGGTTGTTGTGACCCCAGCACACGTAGGCCGGTGCCTCTCCCCCGCCCTGCAGGCGCTTGTAGGAGTTCACCCACTGATTGGTCACGGCCGTGATTTCCGGCGCGTGGTACAGCAGCCCGGCGATGAACGAGCGGGCGGTCTTCGAGAGCTGATACTCGCTTCCCGCCTCGAAGAACACGTTGCGATCACCCTCGAACAGGGAGACGTGAGTGTGCATACCCGAGCCCGGGTGGTCGGTGAACGGCTTGGGCATGAACGACGCGTAGAGGCCTTGCGACAACGCGACTTCCTTGACCACGGCGCGGAAGGTCATCAAATTGTCCGACGTGGCCAGGGCGTCGGCGTAGCGCAGGTCGATCTCCTGCTGCCCGGGTGCGATCTCGTGGTGGCTGAACTCGACCGAGATGCTCATGTCCTCGAGCATCGTGATGGCGTCGCGCCGGAAATCCTGGGCCACGCCGTGCGACGTGTGGTCGAAGAACCCGCTGGCATCCACCGGCACTGGCACCTCGCCGGTTCCGGGGCGGTCCTTGAAGACGAAGAACTCCACCTCAGGGTGGGTGTAGAAGGTCAGGCCACGGTCCGCCGCCCGGCTCAGCGCCCGCTTCAGCACATAGCGCGGATCGGCGTAGGAGGGCGACCCGTCCGGCATGAGGATGTCGCAGAACATCCGGGCGGTCCCGGCCCGCCACGGCAGCACCTGGAACGTGGACGGATCGGGTTTGGCCAGCATGTCGGCTTCATAGACGCGCGCGAAGCCCTCGATCGCCGACCCGTCGAAACCAATGCCCTCTTCGAAGGCGTTCTCCAGCTCGGCCGGCGCCACCGCGACGGACTTCAGATACCCAAGGACGTCGGTGAACCAGAGCCGCACGAACCGGATGTCTCGTTCTTCCAGCGTCCGGAGGACGAATTCCTGCTGCTTCTCCACGCGCTCAGTGTGCCTCACGCGCGCGTCCATGGGGAAACCCCCTCGGTCAACACGCCGGGAATCGTCGTACCGACCGGAGGGTTTGTGGTGCCGACCGGGACAGAATCGCCGTACCCACTGGAAAGGGATCGTCGCACTCGCCGGAAAAGGAGCCGATCTTTGCCTCGCCCGGACCACCGAGATGCCGGCTCCCTCCGGCCGTCCTCGACGAGTCGGCGCGACGACGACGCGTCAACATCGTTAGGCTCGTCACCGTGCCGCAGATCAGACTCGCTCTCGCCCAGGTGAACCCTACGGTCGGAGCGCTCGACGCGAACGCCGACACGGTCGTACGAATGACCGCGCATGCCGCCTCCCAGCACGCCCATCTCGTGGCGTTCCCGGAGATGATGCTGACCGGATACCCGATTGAGGACCTTGCCCTACGCCGGTCCTTCATCGACGAATCCAGAGCAACCTTGGAGAAATTGGCCACCCGGCTGGATTCGGAGGGGCTGGGCTCCATCGCCGTCGTCGTCGGGTATCTGGGTCGCGACGACGCCACGGCCGACGTCGTCCAGCTCGGACGCCCCAAGGGCTCGCCGCAAAACGCGGTCGCGGTTCTCTACGGGGGCCGCGTCGTCGCCCGGCAGGCCAAGCACCACCTGCCCAACTACGGCGTCTTCGACGAGTTCC
Source organism: Phytoactinopolyspora alkaliphila (assembly GCF_010550695.1). Taxonomy (GTDB): domain Bacteria; phylum Actinomycetota; class Actinomycetes; order Jiangellales; family Jiangellaceae; genus Phytoactinopolyspora; species Phytoactinopolyspora alkaliphila. Next base: position 269,919 of record NZ_JAAGOB010000007.1, on the reverse strand, counting down.
GCTACTTCGTGCCCGGCGACCACCTCGGTGTTGTCCGTCTGCACGGTGTCGACATCGCCCTGGCCATCTGCGAGGACCTGTGGCAGGACGGCGGCCCGGTCGCAGTGGCCCGGGAGGCCGACGCCGGCCTTCTCCTGGTGATCAACGGCTCGCCCTACGAACGGCACAAGGACGACACCCGCCTGGACCTCGCCCGCCGCCGTGCACTGGACTCGCAGGCTGCACTCGCCTACGTCAACATGATCGGCGGTCAGGACGAGCTGGTCTTCGACGGCGACTCGCTGGTGGTCAACGCCGACGGCGACCTGCTGGCTCGTGCGCCACAGTTCGAGGAAGGCTGTCTGGTCGTCGACCTCGACCTGCCCGCCGCGTCGGCGCCGGCACCGGACGTCTGGGGAGTCGCCGACGAACACATCGCGGGCTTCCGGGTACGCCGCACCACGCTGTCCACCGCGGCTCTTCCGGAGTACCAGCCGGATCCCGGCGCCATAGCTCCCACACTCACCGACCATGCCGAGGTGTACGCGGCCGTGGTGACCGGACTGCGCGACTACGTGCAGAAGAACGGCTTCACTTCGGTGGTGCTGGGCCTCTCCGGCGGCATCGACTCAGCGCTCACCGCTGCCGTCGCCGTTGACGCGCTGGGCGCGCAGAACGTTCACGGCATCTCCATGCCCAGTGTCTACTCGTCCGACCACTCCAAGTCCGACGCCCGGGATCTCGCCGAGCGCACAGGCTTGCGGTTCCGTGTCGTCCCCATCGCGCCGATGGTGCAGTGCTACCTCGACAACCTGTCGCTTACCGGTTTGGCCGAGGAAAACCTCCAGGCGAGGGTCCGTGGCATTACGTTGATGGCGCTGTCCAACCAGGAAGGCCACCTGGTGCTGGCACCAGGCAACAAGAGCGAACTGGCGGTCGGCTACTCCACCATCTACGGCGACGCCGTCGGCGGCTACGCGCCCATCAAAGACGTCCCCAAGACGCTGGTGTGGGACCTGGCCCGCTGGCGCAACGCGGTCGCCGTCGAGCGCGGTGAGCAGCCGCCCATCCCGGAGGGCTCGATCGAGAAGCCGCCCAGCGCCGAGCTGAGGCCCGGGCAGGTCGACACCGATTCCCTCCCCGATTACTCCCTGCTCGACGAGCTACTCGATAACTACGTCGAACAGGATCGCGGGAGCGACGAGCTGGTGAAGGCCGGCTTCGATCCTGAGCTCGTCACCAAGGTACTGCGCATGGTGGACGCCGCCGAGTACAAGCGCCGCCAGTACCCGCCAGGCCCGAAGATCAGCCGCCGCAACTTCGGCCGGGATCGCCGGCTGCCGATCACGAGCAGGTGGCGGGAGCATCCGGTGCGTGAAGACCCTGCGCGCGACAATCCGGTGCGCGAGGACCCCGTGGGCGACGACCCGGCGGGCGGCAATCCCGTGGGTGGCAATCCCGTGGTTAAGCAACCGCCGGGTGGCCATCCCATGAGTGACGATCAGGTGCGTCGCGACCCGGCGAACGCCGACAGCCCACCGAACCCTCCAGAGCGCCAGGCCGAGGAGGGCCCGGACGGGCCGACGGCGGCGGATGATCGCGACAAGGGCACACCCCCACCGCCTCCAGCTAGCTGAGCACGGCGCCGTGACAGACCTCGGGCGCCACGTGGAAGCTCATGGTCGCCCAAAGCGCCCCATGGAAGCTTGCAACCAACCCCGCAGCGCGACGTGGAAGCTCACGGTCGCCCAAAGCGCCCCATGGGAAGCTTGTGACCAGCCCCGCGGTGCCACGTGGAAGCTCATGGTGCCCGTGGTGACGGCTGTGTGAGTGCCGTCCGCTGAAGGCTATTGCCAGGAGGCCGTGTCGCGTGCCGTGTGCAAGAACGGCAGGCCAGACGGTCAGGACTAGCACGACAGGTCACACAGGTGTGGTGAAGATCGCTGTGCTGATTCTGACCGGCCCCGGACGCGCATCATGCGCTAGTCGTCGAGCAGGCCCTTGTGCTCGGGCGGCAACTCCCGGGCGACCGGGGGCGGAGGGGGAGGCGGGGTGTCGGGCTTACGTGGTTCACCGGGTTCCGGCTCGGGTGTTACCGGCTCGGGCTCCGGGAGGGGTTCGGGCCTCGGCTCCGGCTCAGGCTCAGGCGTCGCCGGCTCAGGCTCAGGCGTTACTGGCTCGGGCTCGGGCGTTACCGGCTTGGGCTCCGGGCGAGGTTCGGGCCTCGGCTCGGGCTTGGGCTCGGGCTCGGGCTTGGACAGCGGTTCCGGCTGCCGCTCTCGATCCGTATCCCGTTCGGACTTCGGCGTCGGCTTCGGGTCCGGCGAATGTCCCGGTACAGGTTCCTGCCCTCGCCGCGACTCAGTGGACACCGACGCGGAGCGGGGCCGCTTGAAGCGCGCCGTCGGTGAGTCACCGACTTTGAGCGAGGACTGGGATGGCCGGGCCGCCTCCAAGACCGGGGCCGGCTCCTGCGAACCATCCCTGGCAGTGACGCCTCGCTCGTCCCGGCGAGGAGCATTGTCCCGGGCATGAGCCTCGTCGCCGGTAGGAGCGTCGAGGACGGCGTCGTCGGTGACCTCAGGAGGCGCGCCGATGACGAACTCGAAAACCGCCCAGGCGAGCACCGCGCCGAGGAGGGGCCCTACCAGCCACGAGAGAATCCCGCCCCATTCACCGCCGACCACGGCGGGGCCGAAACCGCGAGCCGGGTTCAGTGCTCCACCGGTGAGCTCAGCGATGGCGAAGATGCCTCCCACGTAGGCGAGGCCGATGGCGAACGGATACGCCGAGAGCGGCGCCCGCTGGTCGACGATCGTGCCGAACACGACCAGGACGACGACGAAGACCGCGATCGCCTCAAGCGCCATAGCACCGATGATGTTCAGCCCGGCCACACTCACGGGGTCCGGAGCGGCCGCCGAGACGACGTCGCGGCTCATCACGAGCAGGACAACCACGGCGGCGACGATCCCTCCGATCAGCTGCGCCGCCCAGTACATGACAGCGCCGACGATGTCGATCCGCCGGCCAAGAAGCAGCCCGAGCGTCACCGCGGGATTGAAATGACCACCGGATACGTGCCCGAGGGCCGCCACCAGGGCGAGCACGATCAAACCCTGCGCTAGCGCATACGATGTCAGACCTCCCGTGGCGATGGTCAAGATCGCGACGAACGTCAGCGCGAACGCGCCGATGCCCTCCGCGACCGCGTTACGCACCCACATCTGAGGCATGTGTCAATCCACTCCCGCTTGTACGTTTTGCCACGTTTCGTGACGATTCCGACCGCATCCGCGGACCGGCCCGCCTATGGCAAGGCTATGCGAACCGGTACCCCCACGCCCGGCCATCGACACCGACAAGCGCGGCTCGGCTGGAGGGCGAGGGCGCTGGAGCCGGACACGGCTCGCCGGAAAGTGGGAGAATCCGTGGTGTCAGGGGACCCGATCCGCGGGCCTCGAGACGATGTGAAGGAGTCTTGTCATGACCGTTGAGAAATCGCCGCTGTACGGCGGCGAGGCCAATCGGCGCATCACGATCCGGGATCTGCGCACTGCGAAGGAGCGCGGTGAACGCTGGCCCATGCTCACCGCCTACGACATGTACACGGCGGAGATCTTCGACCAGGCCGGCATACCGGTCTTGCTGGTGGGAGATTCGGCGGGAAACAACGTGTACGCCCACACGGACACCATCCCGGTCACCATCGAAGAGATGATGCCGCTGGCCAGGGCCGTGGTCCGGTCCGCGAAGCGCGCCTTGGTCGTGTGCGACCTGCCGTTCGGCTCGTACCAGATCGGCTCCGAGCAGGCTCTGGCGACATCTATCCAGGTCATGAAAGAGACTGGCGTCCAGGCGGTCAAACTCGAGGGCGGTCTGCCGGCTGTGGACTCGGTGCACCGGATCGTCGAAGCGGGCATCCCGGTCATGGCCCACGTCGGATTCACCCCGCAGAGTGTCAACGCGATCGGCGGCTACCGGGTGCAGGGCAGAGGCGCCCAGGGTGAAGACCTCCTCACCGCGGCGCTGGCACTGGAAAAGGCCGGGGCGTTCTCGATCGTGCTGGAAATGGTCGCCGCGGACGTCGCCGCGGAGATCACCAAGCGGCTGTCCATCCCGGTGATCGGCATCGGTGCAGGTCCGGACTGCGACGCGCAGGTGCTGGTCTGGCAGGACATGGCAGGGATGCGCTCCGGCGCGATGCCCCGGTTCGTCAAGGCCTACGGTGATCTGCGCGCCGGCCTGACCTCCGCCGCGAAGGCGTTCGCCGAGGACGTCACCACCGGGCAGTTCCCCGGGGAGGAGCACACCTACCGCTGACAGGCGGGTCGTAGCTCCAGCACAGGCGCACGCTCACCGCATGCCGCCTACCTGATGCCGGGACGGGCCGCAGGCGGCAGCCAACGGCCCCGGAACGCGTTGATCATGGGCGAATGTGCCCCGTGGCCGCACCAGAGGCGGCGTTCGCCCATGATCGACGCGATGTGAGTCAGCGGTCCCCGTTGTCCCAGCCCTTGCCCCACTCACGCTCGCGCTGGTCTTCCCGCTCCATTTGTTCCGTGCGCGCCCGCGCACGGGCCGGCGCTTCGGCGGCCTCCTCCGCGGTGTCGTAGGGGCCGAGCCGCCGATCATTGGGACACCCCGCCTCCGGCTCGACCTCGGAGTGAATCAAGCACCAATACCACGGTCCGTTCATGCCCGGCTCCTTCCATCTCCGCCACGATCACCCTAGCCGCGACCGGCTCGTCGGGCTGGGTGATCCGCACCTAGACTGGCCTCTCGTGAGCCCTCTCGTACCCGGTACCGTCTCGCCGCAACGCACCGTGCCGTCGTCCATCCCCCGGCCCGAGTACGTCGGGCGTCCCGCACCTGCCCGGTTCACCGGTTCGGAGGTGAAGGACGCCGAGACGATCGAGCGGATCCGCACCGCGGCCCAGCTGGCGGCGCAGGCCCTGCAGGTGGTCGGCAAGCACATCGAGCCGGGCGTCACGACCGACGAGCTGGACCGGATCGGTCACGAGTTCCTCTGCGATCACGGCGCCTACCCCTCCACGCTCGGCTACCGCGGCTTCCCGAAGTCACTGTGTGCCAGCGTGAACGAGGTGATTTGCCACGGCATCCCCGACTCCACCGTCGTCGCTGACGGCGACATCGTCAACATCGACATCACCGCCTACATCGGCGACGTGCACGGCGACAACAACGCGACGTTCCTCGCGGGCGACGTCGACGAAGAAAGCCGCCTCCTGGTGGAACGCACCCACGAGGCGCTCATGCGGGGCATCAAGGCGGTGCGCCCCGGGCGCGCCGTCAACGTCATCGGCCGGGTGATCGAGTCCTACGCGAAGCGGTTCGGCTACGGCGTGGTCCGCGAGTTCACCGGGCACGGCGTCGGAGAGTCGTTCCATTCCGGCCTGGTCATCCCCCACTACGACGACCCCGGCTCCACCACGCTGATCGAAGCCGGCATGGTGTTCACCATCGAGCCGATGCTCAATCTCGGCACGCACGAGTGGACCATGTGGAACGACGGCTGGACGGTGGTCACCAAGGATCTGCGCCGCTCGGCCCAGTTCGAGCACACCATCCTCGTCACCGACTCCGGCGCGGAGATCCTCACCCTCCCGTGACGAGACGGCCGGCCCGCGTGGCACGCTTCGCCGGTCAGGTGGCGTGCCGGTGCGTCCCGCCGTGCCGATGACTGATCTCCACCAGGGCACGGAAGTCGACGGCGACCCCGCGCAGGACGAGATCCACGGCGTCGGCCGCGCGCTCACTGCAGAACGGCGCATCGGCCAGGAGGCTGCCCTGAAAGACGAGTGAGGCGAGCAGGTCGACCACGAGCTCGGCATCCGTGTCCGGACGCAGATGCCCCCGGTCGATCGCCCGCCGTACGGTCTGCATGAGTGCCTCCCGCGGCGGGCGGACGAGGGCGTCGGTCAGCTTCTGGTTGAGCTCCGGGTCGGGCGCACACTCGGCGATCAGGGGCGCGAGCACACCGGGCGGCATACGGCGGATGACGGCGTCGACGAGCAGTTCCACCCCGTCGATAAGGTCGCATCGGGTGCACCCGGTGTCAGGCACCGGCGGCCGCACCAACACCGTGGTAAGCGCGGCGATGATCAGCTCCTGACGGCGTCGCCAGCGTCTCGCGATGGACGGCTTGGTGGTTCCGGCCCTGGCAGCGACCCCCTCCAAGCTGAATCCCGCGTAGCCGTACTCGCGCAGCACCGCCAGTGTCGCCTCGAGCACCGACCTGTCGATGGCCGGATCACGCGGCCTGCCGACATGCCGTGTCATCTCCTGGGGCGCCATACCCGCCAGGTTACGCGGCGCGGCAACGTGCCGTAGGTCACATCGCTTCCGGCCGACTAGAGAGGAATTTAAATACGCATCGGAACGTAATGCAGAGTGACATTGACCGATTCCACCGAAGGACACCCGCATGACTGACGCCGCTTCCCGGGCTGGGCGCCGCGAATGGCTCGGACTCGCCCTGCTCGCTCTGCCTACGATGGTCATCGGCCTCGATCTGACAGTGCTGCATCTCGCTGTTCCCAACATCAGCGCTGATCTGCAGCCGAGCAGCTCGCAGCTTCTGTGGATCACCGACATCTACGGCTTCATGATCGCCGGCTTGCTGATCACCATGGGAACGCTCGGTGACCGGATCGGGCGCCGGCGGCTGCTGATGATCGGCGCTGCCGCGTTCGGGCTCGCCTCGCTGCTCGCGGCCTACTCCACCAGTGCCGAGATGCTCATCGCCACCCGCGCGCTGCTGGGTGTCACCGGCGCTACTCTGATGCCGTCCACGTTGTCCCTGATCAGCAACATGTTCAAGGATCCCCAGCAGCGAGCGTTCGCCATCGCCGCATGGATGATCAACTTCATGCTCGGCGGCGCCATTGGGCCGTTGGTGGGCGGCGCGTTGCTGGAAGAGTTCTGGTGGGGCTCGGTCTTCCTCATCGGCGTGCCGGTGATGGCCCTGCTGATCGTTCTCGCTCGTGTCCTGCTGCCCGAGTACCGCAACCCGAACGCGGGCCGTCTCGATTTCGCCAGCGTAGGCCTGTCTCTCGTCGCGATCCTGGCGGTCATCTACGGCATCAAAGAGCTGGCCAAGGGCGGTTCACTCGGGGTGACGGTACTGACCATCGCCACCGGCCTCGCCGTTGGGACAGTCTTCGTGCGGCGGCAGCGGCACCTCGACGACCCGGTCATGGACGTCAGCCTGCTCACCCGCCGGTCCTTCAGCACCGCGCTGGCCGCCCAGCTGGTGAGCCTGCTGGTCATTGCTGGCACGCAGTTCCTGATCCTGCAGTACATGCAGTCGGTCCTCGGCATCTCCGCTCTGCGCGCGGGAGCACTCATCGTGCCGGCCATGCTCCTCTCCGTGGTGACGTCGCTTCTGGCCCCCGCGCTGGCGCGGCGGGTCGGCCATGCCCGGGCGATCAGCGCAGCGCTGATCCTGGCGGCAGCCGGGCTGCTCGTCATCACCCAGGCCACCCCCGAGTCGGGCCTGGCCGCGGTCGTGGTGGGCTTCAGCGTCCTCAGCATCGCCGCCAACCCGGCGGTCGCCCTCACCTACGATCTCGTGATCGGCAGTGCACCGCCTGAGCGCGCCGGCACCGCATCCGGCATGGCGGAGACGGCCTCCGAGCTGGGGCTGGCACTCGGCGTGGCCGTCGGCGGGAGCATCGCCACCGCTGTCTACCGCGGATCCCTGACGAGTGACAACCTGCCCCCCAGCCTGTCACCGCAGGCCGCGGAGACCGCCCGGGACACTCTCGGTGGCGCGGTGGACGTCGCCGCACAGGTGCCCGGCGAGGTCGGCGACGAACTGCTGGACGTGACGCGTGCGGCGTTCACGGACGGCCTCCAGGCGGCCAGCGTCGCCAACGCGGCGATCGTCGCGGGGGCGTCCGCGCTCGTGTTCGTCCTCCTGCGTCGTCGGCCCGGGACCGACGACGACATGAGCGACGTCGGCGTCATGCGCACAGAGGCCTCGCCCGGTGAGCCGTCGACCGGGACGACCGCCACCGGTGAGGAAACGCTCACGCCGCGGTAGCCAGCGCCCGGTGCTCGCTCGGACGGGTTCCGAGGTACCGCTTGAACGCACCGCTCAGGGCGTAGGCGCTGGAGTAGCCGACCTGCCGCGCGATCGACTCGATCGTCGCGTCGGTGTGTTGCAGCAGGTCGGCTGCGACGCTCAGACGCCAGTTGGTGAGGTATGCCATGGGCGGCTCCCCCAGCAGGTCGGCGAAGCGACGCGCGAACGTTGCCCGGGAGACGCCGGCCTCGGCGGCCAGCGACGCCACGGTCCACGGCTTTGCCGGCTCCTCGTGGATAGCTCGCAGGGCCATGCCCACCACGGGATCACCCCAGGCCCGGTACCACGGCGGCGCGCTCGCCTCGGGGCGAGCGAACCATTCGCGCAGCGTGCTCAGCAGCAGGAGGTCGAGCAACCGGTCCAGCACCGCCTGCTGGCCAGGGTCGTCCCGCTCGATCTCGGCGGTGGTTACGTCCAGCAGAGCGCAGGGCTCGTCGTCGCACGGAACCACCACCACCGGGGGCAGACCGTTCAGCAGCCGCTCCGAGATGCGGCCCTTGACCTGATACGTGGCGGTGAGCAGCACGTTGGGGCTGTCCCGGCTCTCGCCGCAGGTCCGTGTGCCCAGCATCACCTCCGCGCCCATCACTTGGCCATCGGCGGTGGTGCAGTGGTCCGGGCCGTGCATGACGTAGTACGGCGGCGTGTTCACCGAGATGTCGTCGGTCATGGAGAAATGCCCGCCGCCGACGACGAGGGCCATGTCCCGGGCTGCCAGCCGCACCGGGGCGGCGCCGTCGGGAACGATCCACCCGCCGCCGCGGAGCATGGTGACCAGGGTGAGTGGCGCACCGTCGGCGAAGCGCACCGCCCATGGCGTCTCCATCAGGGTGCGGCCGAACAGCGCGCCGCTGGAGCGGACCTCGTTCATCAGGTTGGCCAGGATGTCCACAGCGTCGATCCTAGCGTGAAAATGAGACGCTGGAATATCCAGACGAGGCTCGGGAGCATTCCGTCGTCCATCCGATCACGCTTGACTGGAGGGCATGACACAGAAACCGATCCTTGTTCTCGGCGGCACCGGCAAAACCGGCCGGAGGGTCGCCGCGCAACTCGCTCACCAAGGCCACCAGATCCGGGCGGCCTCGCGCCGCAGCCGCCACCGCTTCGACTGGGCCGATCAGAGCACGTGGAAGCCGGTGCTCGACGGTGCCCACGGCGTCTACATCATGCAGGACGATGCCGACGACGGGTCCCTGCTCCATGGATTCGTCGAGCTCGCCGTCACCACCGGTGTTCAGCGAGTGGTGCTGCTCTCAGCACGCGAGTGGGCGGACATGAACGAAGAGGCCGCCATGGCTCGTGAGCGCATCGTCCAGGAATCCGGACTGGAGTGGACCATCCTGCGCCCCGTCTGGTTCGCGCAGAACTTCAGCGAGGAGCCGTTCCTGAGCGTCGACGTGGCCGCCGGCGAGGTCACCCTCCCCACGGACGACGGGCGGCACCCTTTCGTCGACGCCGAGGACATCGCCGCCGTGGCGGTCGCGGCCCTGACCGAGAAAGGGCATGCGGGTCAGATCTACGAGCTCTCGGGTCCACGCGCCATCACCGTCGGTGAAGCCGTCGAGGAGATCGCCGCTGCCGCGGACCGCCCCATCCGCCATGTGCGCGTCTCAAGTGAGCAGTACGCGGATCACCTCGTACGCCGTGGCCTCTATCCGCGCGAGGTCGCCTCGGGCGTGGCCGCACTGGCCGAGTTCATCCGGCGCGGCGACGACGCCCGCCTGTCCGACGGTGTGCGCCGCGCACTGGGCCGCGAGCCTCGGGACTTCACCGAGTATGTCAAGACCACCGCCGAGGCCGGCGGCTGGCACGCCTGACGCGAGTCCACATCCCTTCTCACCTCTCGACCCCCCAGCACAGGAGTCTCATGTCCGCCACGAACACACCCTCCGACTCGATCAGCTACGAGATTCGGCTCGCCTCCCGGCCGGCGGGTGAGCCGAGCCTGGAGAATTTCGAACTGGCCAAGTCGGCTGTCCCTTCGCCAGGTGACGGTCAGGTCCTGGTCCGCAACACCTGGATGTCCGTCGACCCGTACATGCGTGGGCGGATGAACCCCGGCGAGTCCTACATCCCACCGTTCGAGATCGGCTCGCCGCTGGAAGGCAGCGCCGTCGGCGAGGTGGTCGCGTCGCGCTCCCCCGACGTGCCGGTGGGCAGTACCGTGACGCACTTCGCCGGCTGGCGCTCGCATGCGGTTGTCGACGCCGCGACGGTCGTCGTCGTCGATACCGCCGTCGCCCGCCCGCAGGACTATCTCGGCGCACTCGGGACCACCGGCCTGACCGCGTACGCCGCGCTGACCGACGTCACCCCGGTCCGGGACGGTGACGTGGTGTTCGTGTCCGCCGCAGCGGGGGCCGTCGGGAGTGTCGCCGGCCAGCTGGCCCGCCAGTTCGGCGCGTCGACGGTGATCGGATCCGCTGGCGGAGCGGAGAAGGCTGAACGGCTGGTCAAGGATTTCGGCTTCGACGTGGCGATCGACTACCAGGCGAGTTCTGTAGCCGCCCAGCTCGCGGATGCCGCACCCGGCGGCATCGACCTGTATGTCGACAACGTCGGCGGAGATCACCTGGAGGCGGCCATCGGTGCGCTTCGAGTGGGTGGCAGGATTGCTGGGATCGGCATGATCAGCGGCTACAACGCCACGACGCCGGTACCCGCGCCGAAGAACCTCTTCCAGGTGTACGGAAAACGACTGACCATTCGCGGCATGCTCGTCAGCGACTATTTCCACCTGTTTCCGGAGTACGTCGCCAAGGCCGCTGGGTGGCTGGCCGACGGCAGTCTGCGCACGTCGGAGACAGTGATGGAAGGCTTGGACCAAGCGCCGGCGGCGCTGCTCGGGGTACTGAACGGCGCCAACACCGGCAAGATGCTGGTCCGGCTCTGAACCGGCGTAGCGCCCACTGGCCTGGTGTCGGCTCGCCCGTCGGATGACGCGCCGCGGGTCGTCGCCGCTCCCCCGGGTTGGCCCGGCCTGCGGACATAGACCAAGCTAGGCGGGGTGACGGCGACGACGACTCTCGGTTTCGGCATCGACATCGGCGGCAGCGGCATCAAGGGTGCACCCGTCGACCTGGATAAGGGACAGTTCGCAGACGAGCGGGTGCGATTCTCGACGCCGGAGGCCTCGACCCCGGACAACGTGATCGAAATCGTGCAACAGGTGCTCGACGCGTTCGAGTGGCGCGGGCCGTTCGGGTGCACGTTCCCCGGCATCGTGCGCCGCGGTGTCATCGGCTCGGCCGCCAACGTCGACGACGCGTGGATCGGCGTCGATCTCGCAAGCGTCCTCACCGAACGCACCGGTCACCAGGTGGCTATCGTCAACGACGCCGACGCGGCCGGACTGGCTGAGAGCCGGTTCGGCGCCGCGGCCGGCACGGACGGCGTGGTCATCGTCACCACGCTGGGAACCGGGATCGGCAGCGCCGTCATCCACGACGGTGCTCTTCTCCCCAACACGGAGTTCGGTCACCTGGTCCTGCCCAATGGCAAAGAGGCCGAGAAGTGGGCGGCCGCCTCGGTGCGGGAGGAGAAGGAGCTCTCCTGGGAGACCTGGGCGGAGCGGCTGCAGGAGTACTACGCGCACCTGGAGTTCATCTTCTCCCCCGACCTGTTCGTCGTCGGCGGCGGGGTGAGCAAGAAGGCGGACAACTACCTGCCCCTGCTCGAGCTGAACACGCCGATCGTGCCCGCTGGCCTGCGCAACGACGGAGGCATCATCGGCGCCGCCCTGCTGGCCGCCGGGTGATCAGCAAGCTCGGCGACGGGGTATCCTCGAGGCTGAGAAGGGCGAGCTGGCCGGGCGGCCGCGGCGTCGCCGTCATGGCGTCGTCGAGGAAAGTCCGGACTCCACAGGGCAGGGTGGTGGGTAACGCCCACCCGGGGTGACCCGCGGGACAGTGCCACAGAAAACAGACCGCCGGCGCGCTTCGGCGTGCCGGTAAGGGTGAAACGGTGGTGTAAGAGACCACCAGCGTCCTGGGTGACCAGGGCGGCTAGGTAAACCCCACCCGGAGCAAGGTCAGACAGGAAGCGTTCGAGGGCGGCCCGCCCGAGCTTCCGGGTAGACCGCACGAGGCCGTCGGCGACGACGGTCCCAGATGGATGGTCGCCGTGTCCCGGTCCGCCGGGGCGCACAGAATCCGGCTTACAGGCCAGCTCGTCCTCTCACGTGCTCCGTTTCACCGACCCTCCGCCTGGCCAGCAGCTGTATCTTCCAACGCCTATCACCACTTGCCGGCATTTCGCGTTCTGATGTGTCCTCACTGTGCCCTCGTTCGGTGAGTCTCACCGAGACGAATCGGCCAGCCTGCCCGCCCATTCTGAGACATCGTCCTCATAGCTGCCCGTTCGTAGGTCGGAGTGGAGCGGGACAAGGATCGGCGGAGCCGATCACGTCGTGACGCGAGCTTGTGAGCGCCCTGGACGCGCGCGCGGAGGCCGGAGACTGGCGTCTGAGGGTGGCGTCGGTGGGTGAGTGTTCATTGGACGTCAATAGCGGAATGCGGAATGACGCGTGTCAGCCGATGTGCTCGAACAGGGACACGACGATCCCCTCGGGCCCGCGGACGTAGGCCATACGCACACTGCCCTCGTACTCACCGACCCCACCGACGAGCCCGTACCCGTGGGCAGCCACAGTGTCGATGGCCGCCTGGAGGTCGCCGACCTCGAAGGACACGTTGCGCAGGCCCAGCTCGTTGGCCATCGCCGCGGGCGACCCAGGCACGTGGTCGGGCGTGACGAAGCTCGCGAGCTCCAGCCGAGTTCCGCCACCGGGCGACTTCAGCATCGCAATCTCACAGTGTGCGCCCGGGATGCCGCAAACAGTCTCCACGAACTCGCCCTGCACGGATCCGGTGCCCTCGACCTCCAGACCCAGCCCGACGAAGAACGCCGTCACCGACTCCAAATCCGCGACGGTGATGCCGATGTGGTCGAAACGTTGTACGTGTGCCATGTGAGCCATCCTCCGACAGTGATCTGGTCGCTTCGATACTGGGACGAAGCCAGAGCCAGAATCTCGACAAGTTCTCGCCGGAGACTTGTCGTCATCCCCATCATGAGAAGTCGCCTCCGACAGGCATGTTGCTCTCACGGCGGTAAGACGCATCTCGAAGGACCCTGGGCGTCCGCGCAGGGCGCCTCGGGAAGCATGGCGGCCGTTGGCCGTCGACGGCAGCCCTTTCTGCGTTACCGAGCCTCGGCGGCGTACGCGATCAGCCGATCCGCCACCGCGAGCGGTTGGCTCAGGGATACGTAATGACCGCCGTCGATCTCGTCCGCCTCGACGCCGAGGCGTTCCCGGGCGTGCCGGCGCGCCCATGCCGCGGTGAACATGCGGTCGTCGCGGCACAGCAGATACCTCGTCGGCGTGTCCGGCCATGCATCCAGCGGCCACGGCTGCTGGATCGCCAGGGAGTCCTCACCGCGTCCTCGCCGTTTCGCTTCGGCCGCGAGCGCAGGCGGGACATCGTGGTAGAAGGCGTCGTCGTACCCGGTCTCCTCGTAGCCGGCGTTGTCCCACCAGTCAGCGAAGAGCTCACCTGGCGACGGAACCATCGCCGCGACCAGGACGAGCAGGTCGGCCGGCACCCGCGCACACACCAGTGGCGCGGTGAACCCGCCCAGCGAGTGCCCGACGACCACGACGTCGCTGCGGTTCCCGATCGCGCCGACGACGACGTCCGCGTACTCCTGCCAGCCCGCCGTCTCGTCTTCGCACGGCAGGTCGACAGCGACCGCGTCATGTCCTCGCCTGCGGAGTTCGGCCACCACCAAGTGCCAGTCCCAGGCGCTGCCGCCACCGCCGTGGACAAAAGCGTACGTTGTCACCGGCCAACCGTACGGGACCGTCATCCGTCGCGACAGCGACGGTCCCCGGTAACGCGACCAGGTCGCGCAGCAGTGTCCGACCGGACTTTGCTGCGCCGGTCACTCAGCTTGGGCAGCGACCTCTTTAGCCAGCTCCAGTCGCGCCATCTTGCGGAAGGGGCTGGCGATGCGGACCGTCTGGGTTCCGAAGTCGACGGTCACGGCCTCGGTCTCCTGACCCATGACGCGACCAACGCCGTACGTGTCGTGTGAGACCCGGTCGCCGAGGACGAACTGCTCGATGACTGGCTCGGACTGAGGTCGGAAAGGACTACTCGCAAGATGTCGCCGCTTGGCCGGCATTCGTTTCGTCATTGATACCAGTATGCGCTCTCGAGGCGGCGATGCCCTCATATTCCGGGTAACATAGGAGACAGCACCGGCTCGTCGGGTGTCCTCTGCGGAGGATTTCGTTCCAGCGGCGTCCGCTTCTTGTGAGATCGCTGTTTGACGTCGGTGCGTCGGCGCTGAGATACGCGTGATGGTTTCGTGTGTGAGCGTGCGCTTGTCAGGGGCGCGCTTGCCGTACCCGTTCGGCGGCGGGGACGGGGCGTCGCGGGCTCAGCCGGCCGGGATCTCGATCCCGGTCCAGGTACGTACTCAGCAGGAGGCTTGGTGGCACAACGTGCGCGTCGTTCCGGAGGGTCCGGGACAGCCCAGCGCGGCAAGCGTCGTCCGCGTGACAACGACGGGATCCTGCCCGTCCTCGCCAAAGCGGTCCGCGATGTCGAGACCCACGCCCAACGCGGGCGGATCGACGCGGCGAAGTTCCAGGCCGTCGCGTTGCTGGTGCGTGAGGAGCGTACGCGTGTCAAGGCCGACACGTCCGTGACCGACGCACAGCGGGACACCGAGCTGAGACGGCTGGACGGAATCGCGACAATCCTCGCGCAGACCGCGGCCCGCGAGCCCTCGCTGTTCTCCCTCCTCGACGAGGACGTCGAGGCCAGCGACTCGGCGTTGAAGCTGAAGCGTGAGATGCAGGTAGCCGGTGGCTTGGCACCAGATCCGGAGCCTGAGCGTCCGCGGACACCCCCGACCGAAGTACGCAGCGAGCGGCAGGTGGTGCCACAGTCGGTGGCCGCCGCGCAGCTGGCCAACCCGTTCCTCGCGCCGGACTTCGGCGACGCCACGCAGCGCCGCCCCGTGGAGCGACGCCTGGCCGGCTGGGAGCTGATCACGCCGCTGCTGAGTTCGTTCGAGAATGCCGTACCCGGCGCGCGGTCGTGCATGCATCTGCCCGAACCGACGCCGTCGCGGCTGCCTTCCGGGCTCGAGCTGATGCCGCACCAAGCCCGGGTGGTCACCGCCGCGGCTCACGGTCACCGGACGTACCTGCTGGCTGACGAGCCAGGACTGGGCAAGACCGCCCAGGCGCTGCTGGCCGCGCAAGCCGCGAATGCCTACCCGCTGCTGTGTGTGGTGCCCAGCGTGGTCAAGACGAACTGGGCCCGTGAGGTCGCCCTCTGGACTCCCTCGCGCAGCGTGACGGTGATTCACGGCAGCGGCGAGACGATCGATGGGTTCGCGGACATCGTTGTCGTGAACTACGAGGTGCTGGACCGCCACGTCGGCTGGATCGCCTCCCACGGCTTCCGCGGCATGGTCGTCGACGAGGCACACTTCATCAAGAACAAGAAGTCTCAGCGGTCTCAGCACGTCCTCGAGATCGCCGATCGGATCCGGCAGCGGGTCCCGCGCCCGCTGATGATGGCGCTCACTGGAACCCCACTGATCAACGACATCGACGACTTCCGCGCCATCTGGCAGTTCCTCGGCTGGATCGAGGACAAGAAGCCCGGTCCGCAACTCATGACGGCGCTGGAGGAGACCGGCCAGACTCCTGTCGATCGTGGCTTCCAGGCCGCGGCACGCCAAGCCGTCATCGATCTCGGCATCGTCCGTCGGCGCAAGGTCGACGTCGCCAGCGACATTCCGGCCCGGCGGATCGCTGATCTACCCGTTGAGCTCGACCTCGCCACCACCCGCTCCATCCGCACCGCAGAGCGTGAGCTTACGCTGCGCCTGGTCCAGCGGTACGACGCCGCGGTCGCCGCGCGCGCGGAACGGTCGGACACGATCGTCGAAGGCATCGACCACGAGCTTGTACGGCGGGTGGCACGTGGGGAGCTCAAGGACGCGGACCGGTCGTCGTCGGGCGAGAACGTGTTCGCCTTGGTACGCCGGATCGGCCGAGCCAAGGCCGACCTGGCGGCCGACTACGCCGCCCAGCTGGCTCGCAACGCGGGCAAGGTGGTGTTCTTCGCCAAGCACATCGACGTGATGGACGCTGCCTCGGAGCTGTTGGAGTCGCGGGGCATCGGCTACGCCGCGGTCCGAGGCGATCAGACTCCCGGCGTACGCCAGCGCAACATCGACGCGTTCGTCAACGACCCGAATGTGACGATCGTGGTCTGCTCTCTCACCGCTGCCGGCGTTGGGCTCAACCTCCAGGTCGCAAGCAACGTCGTCCTCGCCGAGCTCTCATGGACCAACGCCGAGCAGACCCAGGCGATCGACCGAGTCCACCGGATCGGGCAGACCGAACCCGTCACGGCCTGGCGGATAATCGCCGCCCAGACGATCGACGCCAAGATCGCCGAGCTCATCGACGCCAAGGCGGGTCTCGCGGCGCGCGCGCTCGACTCCTCTGACGAGGAGATCGCATCCTCGGCCGACGTCCAGCTCGAGGCACTGGTGGGAATGCTGACCGAGGCGCTGACCGACCGGCAGACATGAGTTCGTGCTGCCGACTCCTGCGTGACTCAGGCTCGATTCCGTTCCCCGGGAGGCTGGAATGTCGGCAAACTCGCCTCAGAAGTATCGGCACCACGTCCCGATAGGACGCTAGTCCTCGGTCGACCTACGTCTGCGCTTCGTTTCGCTGCGCTTTCGTTTGCTCGTCAGCCGTCGTTCGACCGAGCCCCGGCTGGGCTTGGTCGGGCGGCGGGCCCGCGCAGGCGGTGCTAAGGCCTCGGCCAGGATCTGTGCCAGGCGCGCTTCAGCTGCTTCCCTGTTGCGTAGCTGGGAACGGTGTTCGGAGGCGCTGACGGTGAGCACCCCATCCGTCAGTCTGCCGGCCAGCCGTTGCAGCGCACGAGCCTTCAGGGTCGGGCTCAGCGCCGCGGACGCGGCGACGTCATAGCTGAGCTCGACCCTGCTGTCCGTGGTATTCACCGACTGACCGCCCGGTCCCGACGAGCGGAAGAAGCGCCAGTGCAACTCGGCCTCCGGGATCACCACCGATCCGCGAACACGCACCGGACCAGGCATAACCCCCAGTGTGCCAGAGGCGTGTTCAGGCCGTGGTGGTTCCCTCGGACAGCTCGCACGCAATCCGCTCCTGCTCGGCGGCTTCGCCGGACACGTCGAGGCGGCGTAGCAGCATGCGAACGGCCGCGGCCCCGATCTCGCGGCTGGGGGTTCTCAGCTGGGTGAGCGCGGGATCCGGCGAAAGCACGTTCTCCCGATCGCCGTGGTCGCCGAGACCGGCGATGCTCAAGTCCTGCGGAACGCTGAGATTGTGGGCCAACGCGGCGTGGTAGATGCGATGTGCGACGTACGACGACTCCGCGACCACGGCCGTGCATTCCGCCTTGTGCGCGAAGTCAAGCACCCCGCGCTCGTCGGCGACATGGCGAACCTGCGGTAGATCCGGATTCGGGGCGCCGAAGGCGACCATGTGCGCGCGCCGGCGGCCCATTCGGTGACGTGCGCAGGCGGTCGTGAACCCGAGCCGGCGTTCCACCAGCGTCTCGTGGGTCCGGCGACCCACCACCATCAGGATCCGCCGGTGCCCGAGGGCGTACAGGCGGTCGACCACCGCCTCCGTGCCGGACTCGTAGTCTGCTGCGACCCACGAGATATCCGGGCCAGCCACCTCATGACGGCCGATCACCACGAACGGATAATCATCCTCGACGAGGCGGCGGATCTCGTCGCCGTCGATCTTTCCGCCGACGAGGATCGCTCCGTCGGCGAGCCTGAGCATGTTCGTGTCCCTGCCGAATATCGAGCGTTCGCCCGCTTCGTTGCGGGCTCCGGTGAACAGCAGGAGGTTGTGTCCCACGGCTTCGGCTTCTTCTTCGATACCCAGGAGGAACTCGTAGTAGAAGTCGCGGGTCTCTCGCGGGAAGAGCCGGTGGTAGGTGAATGCGCCGATGATCCGGTTCCGCCCGCCGGCCAGGCTCTGCGCGGCGACGTTCGGGACGTAATTGAGCTCACGGATGGCCTGCCAGACCCGGGCGCGCGTCTGCTCGCTGACCCGGATCGACGCTGCCTTGTTGTTGACGACCGTCGACACAATGGCCGTGGACACGTTGGCAGCTCGCGCGACATCACTCTGAGTCACGCGCCGTCCACCCACCCGCGAGCGTTCAGCCACGAGTACCTCCACACATCGAAAGAAAGATGCGGCCGAACTATTGACGACCACAACATGGTGAGCCTAGCATCTGCTAATGCGCTTAATCATAGCGCTTAATCATCCTGTGAGGAGCCGCGATGCGTCTTCAACCGCCGGCCAGCCCACAACCGCCCGCCGTAGTTCGACGACACGCTCAAGGCACCAGCGAAGTCCACGTTCCACGACCCACAGAAAGGAACACCGATGACCATCCGGCATTCGCGCGGACTTGACCGTCGCGCTTTCCTCCGGCTCAGTGGGACCGCCGCAGCGGCGTTCACGGCCGGCTCACTCGTGAGTTGCGGGCAGGGCACCGAGGCCGACACGCCGTCGGACGCCGGCCAGTCGGGCCCCCCGAATACCGAGCCCGATGCCGATAACCCGTTGAACGTTCCGCCTGACGAACCGCTGGAGACGGTGATCTTCAAGGGCGGTTATGGCGATCAGTACGTCATCGACGCGCAGGCGCTCTACGCCGAAAGGTTCCCAGACGCGGAGATCAAGCATCAGGGCGGCCAGGAACTCGGCAAGCAACTGCAGCCACGCTTCATCTCCGGGGACGTCCCCGACCTGATCGACAACTCCGGGGCGGGCAACCTGCCCATGGCGGCGTTGGTCGCTGACGGTCAATTGATGGACCTGACCCCGCTGCTGGACGCGCCGGCGATCGGCGCCGGCGGCAAGACAGTGCGCGAGACTTTGATCCCCGGTGTGGTGGACCTCGGCTCTTTCGGAGGGACACCGCATGCGCTGTACTATGCGTTCGTCGTGCACGGCATCTGGCACAGCAGGTCCCTGTTCGAGGAAAACGGCTGGCCGGAACCCGAAACCTGGGACGACATGCTGGATCTCTGCGCGGAGATCAAGTCCACCGGCATGTCGCCGTGGACGTATCAGGGTAAGAACCCCGGCTACATCCTCACGCCGATTCTCATGGCGGCGGCCAAAGCCGGCGGCCTGGACGTGCTCAAGAACATCGACAACCTCGAGGCCGGGGCATGGACGGCACCGCCGATGATGGCGGCAGCGGAGGCCTTCTACCAGCTCGTCGAGCGGGATTACATCCTTCCTGGGACGTCGGGCATGACGCACACCCAGGCCCAGACGTACTGGGCGACGGGCGAGGCCGCCTTTATCCCGTGTGGCTCCTGGCTGGAAAGCGAGCTCGGCGACGTCACACCAGAGGGATTCGACATGGTGGTCACCACGACGCCGGCCGTGACGGCATCCGACGCACTGCCCGGCACGGCGATCCGCGGCATGGGTTCCGAGCCGTACATCGTCCCGTCTCAGGCCAAGAATCCCATGGGCGGCATGGAGCTGCTGCGGATCATGCTGTCGCCGGAATCGGCGACGAATTTTACCGATCAGACGCAGACGCTGACATCACTGGCCGACTACGAGCCCACCAACGTCGGATCCGGCCTCACCTCCGTCCGCGAGGCGCTCGCGGCATCCGGCGACGACACCTTCTTCTGGCTCTACCACCAGTGGTACAGCGAGCTTTCGGCGAGCGTGAACGAGACCACCAGCCTGCTGATGACCGGTGAGATCAACCCCGACGAGTGGGCACAGCAATGCCAGAGCGCAGCCGACGCCGTCAAGGACGACGACTCCGTCACCAAGTTCCAGCGAGACTGACGCATCCATGCGGCAGGGAAGATACCGTTTCATCGTCGGTGCGCTGGCTGGCCCGATCGTGCTCTACGCCGTGCTTGTTCTCTGGCCGTATCTGCAGTCGTTCTATGTCTCGTTGACCGACTGGAGCGGCTACACATCGGAACGACGGCTCATCGGGCTGGCCAACTACGAGCGGCTCCTGAAGGACCCGGTCTTCTGGATCTCGCTGAGGCACAACCTTCTCGCCGCAGTGGTGCTGCCGGTGTTCTCGATCGGGCTCGGCCTGTTCTTCGCCACGATGCTGAACGTGGCCGGCCGGGCGAAGAAGGCCGCGGTACAAGGTGTGCGCGGCGCGTCCTTCTATCGCATCGTCTACTTCTTTCCGCATCTGCTGTCCATTGCCGTGATCGGTGTCCTCTGGTCGTTCGTCTACGATCCCACCGGCAACGGGCTGCTCAATGGCTTCCTCGGGCTTATCGGTATCGATCCGGTGAACTGGCTGGGGAGCACCAGGACGGCGTACTGGGCGATCCTGGCCGTGATTGTCTGGGTTTCGGTCGGGTTCTACGTGCTGGTGTTCACCGCCGCGATCGGATCGATTCCGCCTGACATGTATGAGGCTGCGATGCTGGACGGCGCGAGCCGCTGGCGCATCTTCTGGCGGATCACGGTGCCTTTGATCTGGGACACCGTTCAGGTCGCGCTCGTCTATGCCGGCATCAACGCGCTGGACATGTTCGCCATCGTCAACGTCATGTCGGCGGCCGGTGGGTCGGGTGGTCCCAACAACTCCACCCAGGTGCTGGGCAACTACATCTATCTGACGGCTTTCGAGCACGGCAGGTTCGGATATGCCACCGCCCTGGGAGTCGCCCTGTTCGTCGTGACCATCGTCCTGGCGGTGATCACGTTGCGATTCATGCGGCGTGACCGCGTGGTGTATTAGGAGCCGTCGATGAGCGTCCACAGCCAGCCTCGAGCACTCGACCCGAAGCCTCCCGCGCGCACCGAACCGCCCAGACGCAGCGGGCGGGACCAGGCGGACATTGGAGGGCGTACCCTCAACGTCTTCTCCCACGCCTTCCTGCTGACCTGGGCCGTCCTCGTCATCCTGCCGTTGCTCTGGACGGTGCTGAACTCCTTCAAGTCCGACGACGAGATCCTGACCAGCGCATGGTCCTTACCCGGATCGTTCAGCCTGGACAGCTTCGTTCGGGCTTGGACCACGGCGAACATCGGGCAGTACTTCCTCAATACGGCGGTCGTCGTCTCCCTGGGGGTGATCCTCACTCTGGGGCTGGGGTCTCTGGTGGCCTACGTCATCGCCAGGTATCCGTTCCCGGGCAACCGAGTGATCTATTTCCTGTTCGTCGCGGGCCTGACGTTTCCGGTATTCCTGGCCATCGTTCCGCTGTTCTTCGTGGCGCGATCATTGCAACTGGCGAACTCGCTCCCCGGCCTGGCCTTGATCTATACCGCCTACTACTTGCCATTCGCGGTGTTCTTTCTCACCGCCTACTTCCGCACCCTCCCGGATTCCATAGCCGACGCCGCCTTCATCGACGGCTGCGGCCACTGGCGGGCATTCTTCTGGGTGATGCTGCCGATGGCCCGGCCAGGAATGATCAGTGTCGGCATATTCGTCACCATCGGCCAGTGGAATCAGTTTCTGTTACCTCTGGTGCTTCAGACGGACCCAGACAAATACGTGATAGCGCAGGGATTGGCGTCGCTCGCCGTGAGCCAGGAATACGCGAGCGACTGGAGCGGCCTGTTCGCCGGCCTGACGTTGTCCATGATCCCCGTCCTCGTGGTCTACATCGTCTTCCAGCGGCAAATCGAGTCCGGCATGGTGGCCGGCGCCGTCAAGTGACCTGGCGCCCAGCGACCCAACGAGCAGAAGTCCGTACTGACAGACAGGGCGTGCCATGCGCCCGGAGAGAGGACGCACCATGAGCACTTCTTCTGGCTTGAGCCGCAGATCCTTCCTCGGAGCGGCGGCGCTGGCTCCCGTCGCGGGGCTGGCGACGGCGTCGCTCGCAACGGCCGGCGCGTCGTCTCCGGCGTCGGACCTGGCCGCCCAGTACCCCACGTTCGATCTCCGCGCCGACTTCGGCGCCGTGGGTAACGGTCAGACCAACGACACGGCCGCGTTCCAGGCCGCGGCAGCAGCGATCATCGCGGCCGGTGGCGGGACGCTGATCATCCCGCCCGCCACCTACATCGTGGGCATCCAGGGTGTGGACAGCAGCCCCGGCACCCCGTACTACCCGATGCAGGACATCTTCTTCATTCCACGGACCACGCCCGTGCAGTACCTGCGGATCGAAGGTGCCGGCGCCACCATGCGGCTGGCCTCTGGTTTGCGTTACGGCTCGTTCCATCCCGAAACCGGCGCCGTGTTCAACCCGCCGGGCTCAGGCTCCTTCTGGGACGAGGCCTACGCGGCCGAGGTGCGCTGGATGATCGGCGTCGAAGGCAGCACCAACGTCGCCATCGACGGCTTGGAGCTTGACGGCAACAGCGCGAACCTCGTGCTCGGCGGCCGGTGGGGCGACACCGGGCGGCAGATGAAGGGCACCGGCATCCGCATCCTCAGGTGCAGTGACGTGGCCATCACCAATGTGTACTCACATCATCACGCACTGGACGGTGTCACCATCGGTTATGGCGGCCTGACCAGTGCCAGCCCGGCTACGCCGCACACGCTCACCAACGTGGTGTCCGAGTACAACGGCCGGCAGGGACTGTCCTGGACCGGTGGACGAGGCCTGACCTGTGTGAACTGCTCGTTCAATCACACCGGACGCGGAGCCATCCGGTCTGCACCCGCCGCCGGCGTAGACATCGAGCCGGAGAGCAGTGTCACGTTCGACGGGCTCTTCATCGGATGCGAGTTCATCGACAATGCCGGGTGGGGCCTCAACGCCGCCAATGACCAATATGGCGAGGCCGGCCACTCAAGCTTTGAAGACTGCACGTTCTGGGGAACCACCACATACAGCTGTTACACGAATTACCCCGGGATGAAGTTCGGGGGGTGCCGGTTCTACGGCGCGGCGAATGTCGGTTACGGCTCAAGCGATCTCAGCCTCGCGGCGCGCTATACGGAATGTCTGTTCGAAGACCGGGCATGGACCAATGGCCAGGTGTATCGCGAAGGGGCGGCCGGAGTCATTCTGTCCGATTCCGGGAATACCGGACAGAATGTCGCCTACACCGCCTGCACGTTCATCGCTCGCGGTGGCCGGGGCATCTACTTCACCTCGAACTCGGCGATCAAGAGACTCACGGATTGCGATTTCTTGCACGGTCACGCCGGGGTCACCGCGGATTCGTACCAATCCCGGATCTACGGCGCGGTGGTCGCCGGCTGCCGGTTCACCGAAGACATGCCGGCTGGAACGACGACCCGCTGGTCCATCCTCACCTCCGGAGTGACCGTGACCAACGGGTCCGACGGGCGTCGGACGCATGTGACAGGTCCCACGGTGCGCTGGGGATCGGTCACCGGACCCGTCGGCGACATTCCGAACACCTGACCTGAACATCGAACGAGCGAATCGCAGAAAGGACAGCGTAGTGGGTGTTCGGATCGGTGGCTTCGGCCCGTGCCTCGACGGCTTCTATGACCCGTCGCTGCAGGTGCAGATGAATGTCTACGCGCGCACGGCGGAACAGATCGACGCCGGGCGGGCGGCGAACGATTCGCTGCGCACAGCCGAGGACGTCCGTGCCCGGCAGAAGATCCTTCGCGAGTATGCCGACTCAGCCCTCGGCGGCCTTCCCACCGACCGTCCGGTGCCGGTTGCCCGACTGACCGGCACCGTGACACGACCTTCCTTCCTGATCGAGAAGCTCGTGCTGGAGATGGGTTCCGGGCGACTCGTCACGGCCAACCTCTATCTGCCGCGGAACACCGGTGAACCCACCGGCGCGGTCCTTTTCCTGTCCGGGCACTCCGAAGCGGGCAAGGCGGCACGGCGGTACCAATCGTTCTGCGCTCGGCTGGCTCGCAACGGGCTGGTGGTTCTGGCGATCGATTCGATCGGCCACGGCGAGCGTCAGAGCTACCTGGACTCTGCCGGCCGCGAAGAGGTCCGTCCCAACGTGGTGGAACACAACCACGCGGGCGTGCAGTGCTGGTGGATCGGCGACACCATCGCCAGGTACTTCGTCGACGACGCTCGCCGGTCGATCGACTATCTGTGCGCGCGGCCGGAGGTGGACCCGGCGCGCATCGGCGTGGCCGGGAACAGTGGGGGCGCCACTCAGGCGACCTGGCTGATGCTCGCCGAGCCGCGCATCACCGCCGCCGCCCTGGGCTGCTTCATCATGTCCAGAAGCTCGTACCAGTGGTCGGGCGGTGCCCAGGACGCCGAACAGATCCTTCCAGGCGGCGCCCACATCGGCATCGACCACGAGGACTTCCTGATCGCCATGGCACCACGCCCGGTCCTGGTGATGTCCGCGAACTACGACTTCTTCCCGGTGGAAGGTGCGGTCGACACGGTTGAACGGGCCGGCCGGGTGTACCGGATCCTCGGCAACCCGGACGGGCTCGGTCATGTTCGCGTTGATCATCCACACGGTTTACGTGCCGAGCTAGGCCGGGCAGCGACGGAGTTCTTCGTCCGGCACGTGGGTGACGATGCGGCGGCTCCGGTCGATCATGCCGCGCCCGAGCCCATCCCCGAAGCAGAGCTTCAATGCACTGCCTCGGGGCAGATTCGGCTCGATCATCCGGACGTGAACCAGGTCTTCGAACTCAACCGGGGCCGCTTCGATCTGCTCCGGTCAACCCGCTCGTCGTCCCCCACACAATGGCTGACCGACCGGGTGAGCGAGCAACGGCGTACCCCTGCGGAGTTCTTCGCCCGATGGCAGCCGTCGCAACGCCATCGTGTCGGCGCCGTCGAGCTGGTGAGCCGGAAAGCGGTGTGGTGGTCAGAGGTCGACGTGCTGAGCGCCGGTGTTCTTGTCCGGCCCGCTCAGGAGCCGACGACGGCGGTGGAGATCGCCTGCTTCGACGGTGGAACGGAGGAGCTTGCGGACCGGACCACCTGGCTGGCCGAGCGGGCGGGGCGCGGGATCGGCGTACTCGCCCTCGACGTGCGTGGCGTCGGCGCGCTGGCACCGCATCCGATCAACCCCTTTCCGCTCGAGGAGAACTACGGCACGGTCTACAAGCTGATGACCGACCTCATCTGGCTGGGCGACAGCCTTGCCGCCGCGCGCGTGTTCGACGTCTTGCGGGCCGTCGAGTTCCTCGGGCAGGAACAGCTCACCGTTCTCGGCACTCCCCCGATTCATTTCTTCGGTACGGGCGCGGGCGCCTTCTTCGGCTACCTGGCCGCCGCGATCGAACCGCGGATACGTCGGATAGAGCTCGAGACGCCGCCTCTGGACCCCGAATCCGTCGTCCAGAACCGCCTGCACGGCCCGCAGAGCATGTGGCAACACGTCATCCCGGGCATGGCCGTGCATTGCCCGCTGGACGACCTCGTGCCCGAGTTCAGCGGGCGTGACCTGCACATCGCCACACCTGACACGTAGTCACCGTTTCCGATCGCAGCCCTCCACAAGGAGTTGAGATGAACGAGAAACCGACCATCGACCGGAGAACCGTCCTTCGGGGTAGCGTGGCGACGGCCTTCGCCGCCGTGGCCGCGAGCCTCTCGGCGCCGGCCGCAGCCTCCGCACTGCGTCCGGCTGACCGGCCATCGGGGCCGGCCCTGGTGGACAAGGGCAGACCGCGATCGGTCATCGTCGTCGCCGCGGATGCCACCGAGAAGGAGCTGCTGGCCGCCGACGAGCTGCAAGCACATATCGAACTGATCACCGGCGCCACCTTGCCCGTCGCCAACGACGACGCCGGCGTCTCCGGCGTCTCCGGCGTCTCCGGCGTCTCCGGCGTCCCGATATTCATCGGGCGGGCATGTCCGGATCCGATCGCCGATGACCTCGAGCCGGTCGAGGACAGCGGCGACTCGTTCCGGTTGATCGTCGGGCGGTCGGCCATTCAGATGGCCGGCGTGGACGACGACGGGACACTGTTCGCTGCCTACGAGCTCCTGGAGCAGTTGGGAATCCGTTGGCTGATGCCCGGCCCGCACGGGACGGTAGCGCCGGAGTCCACCACGCTCAAGGCGACGATTCAGGACACGGTGCAGATTCCGACATTCGCCAGCCGCCAGATGCACTTCGTCGACAACTATCTGAGCACCCTACCTCCTGGCGTCGACCGTTATGAGGGCGTCGAATGGGCACGCCGTCACCGGCTGCGTGGCACGTCGTGGAACGCGCACGGCATTCCGCTGCTGCCCCCCGCGAACAGGACAACCGAGCCCGAACTGTTCATGACTGAGAACGGCCAGCCGACGGCTCAGCTGGACGTGAGCCATCCAGAGGTTCTCCGCCGTGCCATCGCGGCCGCCAGGGCGCTCCTCGCCGACAATCCGGACCTGCGGTTCCTGCGGATGGGCCCGGCCGACGGCCACGGCTTCGGCACCAGCGACTGGGACGCCGGCGACTACGACACGCTGGCCGGACTGCCGAGCGTGACGGACCGGTACATCAAGTTCTTCAATCTGGTGCTCGACGACGTGCAGCAGGACTACCCGGACGTCGGACTGGCCTTCTTCTGCTACGACACGTACATGCTGCCGCCCGTCCGGGAGATTCCGAATCGCAAGATCGTCCCGGCGCTGGCTCCGATCAACGTCGACCGGATGCACTCGGCGGCAGACCCCGCAGGGTGGGAACGGCGGTACTTCCTCCGGTTGGCGGACCGCTGGAGCGAGCTGGTGGACGCGTGGAGCTACCGCGGATACCTATTCAACCTGGCCGATCCAGGGTTGCCGTTCAGCGGCATCGGTCCCGCCCGGGACGAGTTCCCCTTGATGGTGGAGCACGGCTCGTCAGAAGGGCTGCGGGTGGAGGTCTCGGCCAGCTGGGGGTACGACGCTCCAGCCTTCTACCTCGCCACCAAACTCATGTGGCAGACCGACGCCAACCCGGTGCCGATTCTGCGGGAGTTCATGACGGCGGCGTATGGTCCGGCGGCCGCACCGATGGCGCGGTACTACGCGGCGATCAGTGATGCCATGGCCGAGGCTCCGTACTCGGCGGGGCGCTGGTTCGATCACACCGAGATCTTCCCGGCACAGCTGATGACCTCGCTCGACGACGAGCTGTCCGCGGCTGAGTCGATGGCCGCACGCACCGGCGACGACGGCATCGTCGACCGGGTGCACGTCGCCCGCCTCGCTTTTGATGTCGGTGATGCCTTCCTGAAGTCCCTGCGGCACTGGCGCGACCTGGAGTTCGCGGAGGCGAAGGCCGAGCATGAGAACGCTGCTGACGCCTTCACCGAAGCTGTGAGCCACAAGCCGGTGGCCCTGTATCCGCTGCGGAGAAACTTCCTGAACCTGTTCAGCGATCCGGTCAGCCAAGCCGCGGACAGGTCCTCCGGCGCGAATCAGATCGCCGCGATGCTGCCGGACACCTGGTCGGCTCTGCTCGATCAGAACGACGACGCCGAGGCCGATCAGGTCTACGCCGTCGACGTGCCGACGGACACCTGGCGTGAGCTGCGTACGCGAGGCGGGTCGTGGTCCGCCCAAGGGCTTCGCTACTACCGAGGCGTGATGTGGTACCGGACAACGGTCACCGTCGATCCGACCTGGTCCAGCCGGAAGCTCACGCTCTGGCTCGGTTCGCTGGATGAATCAGCGCGGGTGTGGGTCAACGGGCACGAGGTGCCGCTGGTGGCCGGAAGCAGGGTCTTCCAGCCGTGGGAGTTCGACGTCACCGGCTTCCTCCACTTCGACGGTCATGATGAGATCACGCTCAAGATCACTAACGTCAGGCTGCAAGAGCTGGGTACAGGCGGGCTGACCGGCCCTGCCTTCATCTGGGCGAGTCCGGACGTCGTCGAGCCGGCCACGGCGCCCGCTCCGTACCGGCGGGGCGACGGTTACCGCCAGCTGGATGTCCCGATTCCCCCCGTCGCGGTGGATCTCGCGGGCCGACACGTCGAGACCGAACTGCCGGACACCTGGTTCGCCATGGTGGACCCGAGAGGAGACTGCGCGAACGTCGGCCTGTGGGAGAGCGTGATTCCCACCGAGAGCTTGTGGATGACGGTGCAGACCCGCAGCCGCACCTGGCCGCAACAAGGCCTCGGCTACTACCAGGGTGGCTTGGCCTATCGAGCGGACATCAGGCTCAATGGCAGCCAGATCAGCCGAGGTTCACGGCTGCTGTTCACCCGGCTGAACGGTACGGCACGCGCGTGGGTCAACGATCACGAGCTTCAGGTAGCGGCGGACGGCACAACCACGAGTGTCTGGGAGTTCCATGCAGGCCCGTTCCTCAAGGCCGGCACCAACTCGATTGTCATCTCCGTCGCAGATCCGCAGCCCTCCGCTGACCGACCTGGCGGGATCGCCGGCCCGTCGTACCTCCTTCGCCGCTGAATCCGGCGATGCCGGCGTCGATCCGGTCGCGCACCGTCCCCCGGCGCCGACACCGGGCAAACACCCCGCTTGCCGAGTCAGCGACACAGCTGGAAAGCATTGGCTGCGGCCCTGTCGATGCTTTCCAGCTGGCGGTGGATCTGGTCGGTGGTGGACGGGTCGCGCTCGGAGAGGAGGGCGTGAGCGCGGCGCCATTGCTCGTCGGCCGCCGTGTGATCCCCGGCGCGGTGGTGACAAGCACCGACGTGCGCGAGGATGCTGGCCTCCGCGTACAGGTCACCCGTCCGCCGGAACAGCTCGAGTGCCCGGCGGTAGCACGTGGCGGCCGCGGTGTCGTCGCCCTGCCGCAGATGGGTGTCGGCGAGGCAGGACCACGTGTGGGCTTCGAACGCAATGTTGCCGAGCTTCTCGTGCAGGACCACCGCATGCTCGCACAGTTCGCGTGCCTGCCCGTAGTTCCCCAGGCGGCCATGGTGCCAGCCGATGCTGGTCAGCGCGAGGGCCTGCCCGGACTCGTCCCCGAGCTGATCGAACATGTCGTAGGCGCGGCGCGCGGCGACCAGCGCGTCGGCGTCCCGGCCCTGGATGGTGTACACGAGGTCGCGGTAGTGGTGCGTCCACGCCTCACCGCCGCGATCATCGTGTCCACGTTCCAAAGCGGTGTCGAGGCTGCCGTGGGCATCGTCGAAGCGGCCCAGGTCGGCGAGTGCCCAGGCGAGATCGCGGTGCGCACGGACTTCTTCCACCGGATCGCCCAGCCGCTGGGCGGCTGCCACGGCCGTCCTCTGAGTCTCGGCCCGGTCGTGCCAGCGGCCCTGACGGTGAAGAGCGAAGAACATCGTCTGCGCCAACCGGCAGACGTGCTCGTCGAGGCCGAGCCGGCCGGCGAGGTCGAGCACGGCCAGAAGGGCGGAACGCTCGGCCGTGAACCAGGACATCGCCGCGTCGGCTCCGGCAAAGCCGCTGACCGAGACTCCCGGCCCGGCCTCGCCGGGGGCGATGCCCCCGAGCTGCCCATGAAGCTGGCGTGCGGCTCCGTACGCCGAATGAACGTAATGGTCGACCATGCGCCGCCGCGCCAGGTCACGATCAGCGTCGTGAGTCGCGCAGAGTTCGGTAGCGTATGCGCGCAGCAAGTCGTGGCAGGAGAAACGGCCCGGAATGTCCTCAGTGAGGAGGCTGACACGGGTCAGGACAGCCAGTGCCGCTCGGGCCCGCGAGACCGGGATGCCCGCCAGGCTGGAAGCGGCGTCGATCGTGCAACCGGGACCGGGATGCAACCCTCCGGCCAGCCGGAACACCCGCGCCTCCAGCTCGCCGAGCGCCCCGTACGACCACGAGAAGACCGCCCTGACATCGGCAGTGTGGCCCAGCGCACCGAGAACGTCCCGGAGTTCTCCGGCGAGGGCAGCGAGTGAATGGCCAGGGTGCATACGCGCGCGGGCGGCGACGATCGCGAGGGCGAGCGGCAGGCCGGCGCACCGGCGCGTGATCTCTTCGACGGCGGCGGGCTCGGCGGCGACCCGGTCGTGACCCAGGCGGCGAGCCAGCAGCCGCCGCACCTCGTCCGGCTGCAGCAGGTCCAGGGCAACAGGACGCGCACCATACGTGACGGTCAGGCCGGCAAGGTGATCCCGGCTGGTGACCAGCACCAAGCAACCAGGGGCCCCCGGCAGGAGCGGAACGACCTGGTCGGCGTCGCGGGCGTTGTCCAGCAGCACGAGCATCCGCCGCCCGGCCATCTGACTACGGAAGAGCCCGGCCTGCGCGACCGCCCCGTCCGGGATTCGTTGCGACGCCACCTGCAGCGCGTCGAGGAACTCGCGGATAACCGTCGCCGGTTGCGCGGGCTCGGCCGACGGATCGTATCCGCGCAGATCAGCGTAGAGCTGACCATCCGGGAAGTGCTCGGCGACTCGGTGCGCCCAATGCACGGCAAGCGTAGTCTTCCCCACGCCCGCGGTGCCGGTGATCACCGCGACCGATGGCGGGAGGGACCCGGGCTCGTCCGAGGGACCGAGCAGGCAGTCCAACGCGGTCAGCGCGGATTCCCGCCCGGAGAATCCGTCCACGGCCGCCGGCAGCTGCCGGGGCACGACGCGTCCGCTTGGAGGAGCGTCGCCTACGAGGAGGTCGGCGTGGACTCCGCGGAGTTCAGGGCTGGGATCGGTGCCGAGCTCGTCGGCGAGCCGCCGACGAACCGTCTCGTATCGCTCCAGCGCCTCGGCGGGACGGCCGGCCGAAGCCAGGACCCGGAGTAGCCGCACCCAGAGCGATTCCCGCAGTGGATGCCGTTCAGCAAGTTCGGCGAGCTCGGCAGGGTCGGGACGCGACCCTCCCGCGAGGTCCAGGTCGACTCGCCGTTCGAGCGCGGCCAGGTAGCGCTCCTGCAGGGCCGGGGCCACCGACTGTTCCAGCCAGTCCGATCGGATGCCGTCGAACGGAATGCCCCGCCACAGAGCGAGCGCGGCCGCCAGCCGCGTCCGTTCGGCCTCTGGTTCCGGCGCCATCCGGGCCTCATCGAGAAGGTGCGTGAAGCACAGCGCGTCCACGTCGTGCGGATCGGCTAACAGCGCATAGCCGCCCGGCCGTGCCTCGATCACCTGGCCCTCGGCCTGCCCTAGGACACGGCGCAGCCGCTTGATGTTCGTGCGGACATTGGCGTGTGGGTCGCCGCGCGGATCGCTGCCCCAGACCGCGGTTACCAGCGTGCTCGTCGGTACGGTGCTGCCGGCCGACATCGCCAGCGCGGCCAGCAGCGCGCGCAGCCGCCCGGCCGGCAACTCGACGGGCTCCCCTGCCTGCGACACCTGCAGTGGCCCCAGCAACGCGACGGTCAGCACGCGGACAGTATCCCTTCCGTGAGCGCAGCGAGTTTCACTCTTCTGACACAACTTTGCCACTCGAGGTTTGCCACTCTGGCGTTCATACCGCACAAGCGGTTCACGAGAGGAGTCCCATGGGCAAGGTGATCTTTGACATGAGCATGTCAGTCGACGGGTTCGTCAAGGCGACGGACAGCACGCCGGAGGAGCCGCTCGGCAAGGGCGGTGAGCGCCTGCACGAGTGGGCGATGGGCAGCGACCCGGCCAGCAGCGAACTTCTGACCGCCGCCGCGGCGGAAGGCGGCGCTTTCATCGGCGGGCGGCGGACCTACGACGACTCGATCTCCTGGTGGGGGCCGAACGGACCGACCGGTGCCGCCCGGGTGCCGTTGTTCGTCGTGACACATCAGCCGCCCGACGACGTCCCCGAAGGTGGCGTCTACACCTTCGTGACCGACGGGATCGAAAGCGCCCTACGGCAGGCACGCGAGGCCGCCGGCGACAAGGACATCTACGTGATG
This sequence comes from Phytoactinopolyspora alkaliphila, assembly GCF_010550695.1. GTDB lineage: Bacteria > Actinomycetota > Actinomycetes > Jiangellales > Jiangellaceae > Phytoactinopolyspora > Phytoactinopolyspora alkaliphila. The sequence continues at coordinate 238,093 of NZ_JAAGOB010000007.1, read as the reverse complement.
GGTGGCCCGGACATCGGGGGTCAGTTCGTTTCGGCCGGACTGGTCGATGAGATCGGCATCCATCTGGTGCCAGTGGTCTTCGGAGAAGGCCTCCGGCTTCTTGATCACATGGGTGATGGCCACATTCAGCTCGAGGTGGCGAACGTGGTCAGCACCCCGTCGGCGACCCATCTTAGGTACCGCATAGTGAAGTGAGTCGTCGTCGCTGACCGTTCCGACCCCGCGACCTAGGCGTCCACGATGGCCCACCGCCACCGAGCGCGATGACCACGTGGTTGCCCGCGATCGTCGACGGCGATGAAGTCGATGGCATATGTCACGCCGAACGCATGCGTGCCGTGGCTGGGTACCCGGCGAGCCGGGCTGTTGCGCGCCAGCCAGCGCCCTCGAAAGGGGAAGCCGAGCACAACAGTGCTCTCCGCCACGTCGCCATGCCTCCCCGGACGTCCGCTCACCGTGGAACCCACGTACCGTCCACTCACACGGGCGACCCGAGACTACCAAGGCGCCGAGCAGGTCGCCGTTCCGCTGGCGCCGGTCCCGGCCTGCCGGACGGATGAGATCGTGTCTCGTATGCGCCCCTTCCGTTTCCTCGGTCACGTCGCTCCCGGCGTGGCCGGTACTCGTGAGCTCACCGAGACCTCTCGCCGCGCGGAGGCCATCGGTTACGACGTCCTCGTCCTGCCGGACCACCTCATCGAGCAGCACGCTCCGATTCCACTGCTCACCATGGTGGCGGCCGTCACCGAGAGAGTGCGAGTCGGCACCTTCGTGTTCAATGTGGATCTTCGCCATCCGGCGGTCCTCGCCCAGGACCTCGCCAGTCTTGACGTCTTGTCCGGCGGGCGCCTGGAGATCGGGATCGGCGCCGGCTGGAACCGCGCCGAGTACGACGCCGTCGGGGTCCGCTTCGATCCCGCGGGCACCAGGGTCGAACGACTCGGCGAGGCCATAGCCGTGCTGAAGGGATGCTTCGGCGAGGGCCCGTTCTCGTTCGACGGCACGCATTACACGATCGCCGGACACGACGGCTTCCCCAAGCCCACGCAGCGGCCGCACCCGCCCATCTTCGTGGGAGGAGGCGGCCGCAAGATCCTCACCATGGCGGGGCAGCAGGCTGACATCATCGGCCTGGCCCCACGACTCATGCGTACCGCGAAGGACGGCACCGTGCCGGATCCGCACAGCATCACCGCGGCGGGCACCGAGGAGAAGATCGCATGGATCAAAGCAGCCGCCGGTGACCGCTTCGATCAGATCGAACTGAACGCCTACCCCACCGCCGGTCCAGTGATCGTCACCAACCAGGCCCGGCCAGCCGCCAAGGAACGCGCCGAGCAGCTGTCCAAGCGGACGGGTGTGGAAGTCACCGCCGACGACGTGCTGGAGTCACCACACGCGTTCATCGGCTCTATCGACGGCCTGACGCAGAAGTTCATCGAAATGCGCGAGCGGTTCGGCATCAGCTCCATCATGGTGGGCGAGATCGATCCGCTGGCGCCGGTGGTGGAACGGCTCGCCGGGACGTAGCGCGGCGCATCCGCGCCAGGAATCTCCTGGGGGCCGACATCCACGGCCGACACGCGGCGCGACCATGCGGTCGGCTAGCTGCTCTCCCCCACCCGTTGCCGGCGCGCGTTGCGGAAGGACCGCATCCCGAGCACAAGGTATCCGACGAGCACCACGAGCATGATGATGCTGACGATGATCGCTCCGGGTCGTTCCGCGGTGCCGTCGATCAGGTCACCGATCTTGGCGACGTTCATCAATGAGCCGAGCGCGCCCAGCAATGCGACCACCATGGCCGCATGCAGCGCGTGCTTGCGCAGTGGCTCTTTGAGCGCGAGAAACCCACAGATCGCGATCAGGATGCCCACCGCGCTGGGGATCAACGCCGTCATGCTCGCCGCATCGGTCGCGACATACGCGATGATCCCCGCCAGCGTCAGCAGACCTCCAACTACGAGCGTCACTGCCGTCATCGTTCCTCGCGTCCTCTCCGTTGGCCGTCATGATGGAATTCCCCATCGATACTACGCGACGTCGTAGTAGGTCAGCGCAGCTACCACGCGAGCCAGCATGACCACAACGTGCGGAAAACTTGTTGAGGCTGCCGCGGCGCCTCGCTACGGTCCGGCGTATGCACATGTGCCAGTCCGATCGCACCGATCCGCAACTCACCACGGCCTGTCACGGCGCGTGACCGCATGGCCGACTTCACGCCCGGACTCGAACTCAACGCCGCCTTCTATGCGGATGTCGTCGAACCTCTGATCCGGCCATTCCGGCACAGCGCCGCCTTGCTGGGCTGGGGCTCAGACGTCCTGGGCTACGACACCTCTCGGTCCACGGATCATGGCTGGGGCCCGCGGCTGCAGATCTTCGTGGACAACCACGACGTCAGCGCCGTCACCCAGGTGCTCGACGACGGGCTCCCGGCGACCTTCCGCGGCTGGGACGTCGCCTACGGGTGGGACGACGAGCGGGTCCAGCACCACGTCGAGGTCGTCGACATCGGCTCGTGGCTCGCCGGCCAGCTCGGGCTGGATCCGCGGCCGGTCATGCGCGTCGTCGACTGGCTCGTCGTTCCTCAGCAGCAGCTGCTCGGCGTGGTGCGCGGCGCCGTGTACGCGGACCCGGACGGCGAGCTCGGGTCTGTGCGCGAAGCGCTCGCCTACTACCCGGATCATGTATGGCGGTGGATTCTCGCCTGCCAGTGGCAGCGGCTCAGCCAGGAGGAGCACTTCGTCGGGCGCACGGCGGAGGTCGGTGACCAGCTCGGGTCCCAGCTCGTCGCCGGCCGCCTGGTTCGCGAGCTGATGCGCCTCGCGTTCCTGATCGAGCGGACCTACTGGCCGTACTCCAAGTGGTTCGGTACCGCCTTCGCGGCGCTGCCGGTAGCGGCCGATCTTCATGCTCCGCTCGAAGCCGCGATCGCCGCGACCGGCTTCCCGGTACGCCAGGAGGCACTTGTGGAAGCCTTCGAGCTGCTTGCGCGCCGGCACAACGAGCTCGGTCTGCACGAGCCCCTCGACGCCCGCGTGCGCCCGTTTCACAACCGGCCGTTCCGGGTTCTGGCCAGCGAACGGTTCGCGCACGCCTGTCGGGCCGGAATAGCCGACGGCTTCCTCCGGCAGTTGCCGCTCGTGGGGTCGGTGGACCAGTTCGTGGATGCCACCGACGTTCTCGCACAAGGGCGCGCACGGCGGCTCGTAGCGCTCTATGCCGACGAGCGGTCCACGGGCCCCAGCCGCGAGCGCCCTGAGAACTAGTGCCGTTAGCTGACAACGAGGGCCCACGTCGTGGTAGAAGTCAAGGCGTAGCTGGTTGTCGCACCACGTGCGGTGGAGGGCCGATGGTCTCAGCAGGCTCCGTCCGGATCTCAGCCGATCCAATGACACTTGACGAGCTCATTTCTGTCGCCGACGGCGCGTCGGTCGAGTTGACAGTTGATGCGATTGAACGCATCGCCGAAAGCCGCCGTGTGCTCGATGAGGCGATCGCCCGTGGCGAGGCGATCTATGGGGTGACGACGAGTGTCGGTCATGCACGGGACGAACGACTGCCGCTGGCCGACCTCCGCGCGTGGCAGCCGGTGCTCGTCGAAATGCACGTCGGAGCGATGGGTCCTCCGTTACCGGCGCAACGGATCCGGGCTGGCATGGCGGCACGCCTGAATGGCTTCGCACGAGGTGGTGCGGGTGTCTCCGTCGCGGTGGCCGAGAGCCTTGCCGCCCTGCTCAACCATCGGATCCACCCGCTGATCCCCCGCGACGGCTCGGTGGGCGCGGGTGATCTCGGGCAACTCGCGTTGGTCGCACGGGTCCTGCTGGGACGAGGCGACGTGGAGATGGACGGGCGCCAGTTGAGTGCCGCTGAGGCCCTTCAGGCGGCAGATCTCGCGCCCGTGACGCTGGAGCCCAAGGACGCTCTGGCGCTCATGTCATCGAATGCGCTGTCGGTTGGGTACGGGGCGCTGCTCGTCCGCCGTTTGGATCGGTTGCTGACACTGGCAGACCTCATCGTCGCCACCTCGATGCAGGCCGTGCATGCCAACCCTTCCGTCGTCGAGTCCGCGGTCGCATCGGCGCGCGGGAGCAAGGGGCAGGAGATCACCTCGGAGCGGATTCGGCGTGCGCTGTCGGGCGGCTCTCAGGCAGACGCCGCCACCGGCCTGTCGGTCCAGGACCCACTCAGCTTCCGCGTGGTTCCGCAGGTCCACGGGGCATGCAGGGACGTTCTGATGGCCGCCGCCGACGCGGTGGTGGCCGAGTTGAACGCTGCCTCCGACAATCCGCTCGTCGACGTCGCATCGAGGCGAGTTCTCTCGAACGGCAACTTCCACCCAATGAACGTCGCGCTGGCAGCGGAGTCATTGCGTGTCGCCCTGGGCCACGTCGGTTTGCTCTCCGAGCGGCGGATGGGTCACCTGTGGGACACCGCGGTCACGTCGCTCGGGACGCCCGGCGCGGACGCCACTGGTCCCCCACTGGCCGACGGCGCGCCCCCGGCGTTCGCCGGCCTCGGGCTGCGCTACCCGGCCGCGGCGCGCTACACCCGGCTGCGTCACCTTGCCCAGCCGGTGACGCTCGACGTCCCCCCGCTCGATCTCGCCATCGAGGACCACGCATCCAACGCAGCCGAAGCACTCACGATGACGGAGCAGGCAGCCGGCATCGTCGAGGATCTACTCGTCGTCGAGTTGCTGATCGCGGTCACCCTCCTGGGCCCGGTGGTCCCCGATCGGCTGGGTACGGGTACCCGGCAGCTCGTCGCCGCCTTGCATGAGGAACTCGGCCGAATACCCACAGGCACGCTGCCGGGTGACGTTCACCGCCGCGTCACCGAACTCCTGCGGAAGCGGTTCGCGGGCTCGTCGTGACGAACTCTGCCCGCCGGTCGCGGCGCAGCGTCCTGCACACCGTGGCGTGGGGGCCACGGCCTGCAGGACACAACGACCGATTTCCCGACGGCGGTCAGAGGCGGACAGGCTGGCCCGATGCGGCAGAGGCGTAACCCGCCTCCACGATCTGTGCGGTGCGCACACCCACCATGCCGTCAGGCTGTGGCGGTACGCCCGTGCGGATGCCTTCGAGGAACGCGTCCAGCAGCGCGTCGTCGGCGCCGGCGCCGTACGGCAGCCAGACCTGGGTCCCCTGCTCGGCAGCGAACCCGTCCACACGCTGCCCGAACGCGTCCATGTCCGCCACGCCGGCCGAGCCGACCACCTGCAGGGTCAGCCCGCCCCACGTCGGGTAGGTATCCGGCTTGGACCAGCTGCAGTCGACGGTCATCACCACGCCGTTCTCATATTCGACCGAGACCAGGCCCGCCGTCTCCACCGAGACGTCGTCGTGATGCAGCACCCGGTTGCTCTGGGCGTAGACGCTGACCGCCGGAGTTCCGGACAGCAGCGAGTCGACGAGGTCAGCGACATGCACAGTGTGATCGGTCATGGCTCCGCCTCCGGCAAGCGCCGGATCGGTGAACCACGCCCGCCCGGCAGGCAGCCGGCCGTTGTTGGTCCCGGTAATCGCCCGTACCGCGCCCACCGCACCCTTCTCCACCGCCTCACGCAACGCCGTGAACGCCGGAGAGAACCGCACTGGGTACGCCACCATCAGGTGGACTCCGGCCTCGGCACACGCACGCACCATCGCCTCCGCGTCGGCCACCGACGTGGCCAGCGGCTTCTCGCAGAGCACGTGCGCTCCCGCGGCGGCGGCGCGCTCGACGTGTGCTCGGTGGTGGGCGTTCTCCGAGCAGACGACGACGCCATCGGGACGCCAGGCCAGCAACCCGTCGATGCTGTCGACGTAGTCGACGCCGAACTCGGCCGCCAGTTCGGGACCGCCGCTCTCACCGGGACGCTCGGCATGCCCGGGGTCGGTCGCCAGCACGTCGACGTCCGGCATGGCGAGCAGATTCTGCACGTACGACGCCGCGTGCAGGTGGGCGAAGGACAACACACCGATCTTCATGCGAGAACCTCCACGTCGTCGTTGCTCAGCTCAACTGCCTGGCCGCTCGCGATCGAGGCGTTGGCCGCCTCGGCGAGCCGTACCGCCTGCACGCCGTCGTGTGCGCTCACCGGCGGCGGTGGTCCCCCGCGGAACGCCGTGAGGAATGCCCGCAGCTCCGTGAGGAACGGGCTCTCGGTGAACGCCGTGCCCGGCAACAGGCCCCGGGACTCCCCCGCGGCTCCACCGTCGATCGCCAGCGGCGCCCGGGCCACGGAATCGTGGTGAACGATGCCGCCCGTGCCGGCTACCTCGAACGTCGTGCGGAACGTGGATCCCGGCGCCGCCCAGGTGCCGGTCACGTAGCTGACGGCGCCGCTGGCGTGAGTCAGGATCGCCTGCGCGGACACCACGCCGCGGACACCGCCCTCGTCGGGGCCGACGGCCCGGCGGGCGAAGACGCGCTCCACCTCGCCGGCGGTCCACCGGGCGAAGTCGAGATCGTGGATCATCTGGTCCATGACGATGCCGCCGCTGAGGTCGTCGTCGGCGAACCAGTCCCGCACCGGCCGGGAGCCGGACCGGGTGAAGCGCTGAACGGCGATATCGCCGACGCCGCCTGCGGCCACGTGCCGCTGCATGGCGGTGTACTCGGGGAAGAACCGCACCACGTGCGCCGGAAAAATCCGCACGCCGGCACGCTCACAGGCGTCGACCATCTCCGCCGCGACGGCGCTGGTGGAGGCGAGTGGCTTCTCGCAGACCACGTCGCAGCCGGCCGCCGCGGCGGCGAGTACGACGTCCGGGTGGGCGAAAGTCGGCGTGCAGACATCCACGACGTCAGCACCGTCGAGCGCGTGTTGCAGGCTCGGCGCCACCTCGGCGAGATGGTGCCCGGCCACCAGTCGCTCCGCGTCGGCCGTCGAGTAGACCCGGACGCGGGCGCCCAGGGCCAGCCATCCGGCCAGATGAACGCCGGCGATGCCTCCCGCCCCGATCAGTGCGACGTCGACCGGACCGTCGGTGTTTCTCACGTGTGCTCCTCGCTGTTGTGGGTTCGTGCTGCCGGGACTTCGGCCTCGTGGGTCAGGTTTGGCGGATCGATGCGGATCGGCACCGAACCGGTCCGGATCGACGCGGTGCCCGCGACGCCCGTCGCGACGGCGGCACGTGCGTCGAGCGGATGCGTGCGCGGTACCGCCTCGCCCGTGATCGCGGCCAGGAACTCGGCGACGGCGGCCGCGTCGGCGCCGCCGTGCCCGCCGCTGCCACGCGGCACGGGGACGACCCGGGTGCCGACCGGGTCGTAGTCCGAGCGCCGCTGGTAGAGACGGATCTCCGCGTCCACGGTGTCACCGAAGTTCTCCATCCGGCCTCGGGTACCGATGATCGTGTAGTTCCGCCAGTAGTCCGGCGTGAAGTGGCACTGCTGGTAGCTGGCCAGTACCCCGTTGGCCAGCCGCATGTGGATCATCGAGGTGTCCTCCACGTCAATCACCGGGTTGAGCTCGCGGGCGTCGGCCGGCGGCCAGTTTCCCACGTCGAACCACTCTCGCATCCGGCGGCCGGAATTGTCCCTGCGGTCGGTCACGTCCCCGTAGACCTGGAGCGCGCCCATGCCGGTCACCAGGTCCGAGTGCGCCCCCGCGAGCCAGTGGATCACGTCGATGTCGTGCGCACCCTTCTGCAGCAACAGCCCGGTCGACTTCGCCGCCTCCGCGTGCCAGTCCTTGAAGTAGAAGTCGCCGCCGTGGCCGACGAAATGCCGGCACCACACGGTCTTCACCTCACCGATTTCCCCGGCGTCCAGCAGGGACTTCATCGTCTCGATGACCGGCATGTAGCGCATGTTGTGCCCGCAGAAGAGCAGCGTGCCAGAGGCCTGGGCGGCCCGCAGGATGGCGTCGCAGTCCTCCACCGTGGTCGCCATCGGCTTCTCCAGGTAGACGGCGACACCGGCGCGCAGGAAGTCGATGGCCACCCGCGCGTGCGTGTGGTCCGGGCTTGTGACGAACACCCCGTCCAGCCCGTGACCCACGAGGTCGCGGTGGTCGGCGACGACACGTGTCTCCGGGCCGAACAGTTCCCGCGCCGTATCCCGGGCCCGGGCAGCCGGGTCGGCACAGGCGACGACGCGGCCACCTGCCTGGCCGGCGTGCCTCGCCAGCTCCGCGCGCACGCCGACGCCGACCACGCCGAGTCTCAATTGCCGTCTCTCATTCATCCCTTGCTCCCGGTGAGCGCTATGCCCTGGACGAACTGGCGCTGCAACACCAGGAAGACCAGCAGCATCGGCAGGCTCGCCAGCAGCGCGCCGGCCATCAGCGCCGGATAGTTGGTCTGGAACTGGCCCTGCAACGTGGTCAGCCCGGCGCTGATGGGCATCACGTTCGGATCGGTGTTCACCACCAGGGGCCAGAGGAGGTCGTTCCACGAGTTCATCATGGTGATGACCGCGAGAGCCGCCAAGGCCGGGCGCACCAATGGCAGCATGACACTCCAGTAGATCCGCAACCGGCTCGCCCCGTCGATCAGTGCCGCCTCCTCCAGTTCGGCCGGGATGGTCAGGAAGAACTGCCGGAGCAGAAACGTCCCGAACGCGGAGAACAGGCCGGGAAGGATCAACGCCGGGATCGTGTTGAGCAGGCCGAAGCTGACCATCAGCTCGTACTGGGGCAGGATCAGCAACTGGCCGGGGACCATCAGCACGGACAGGAACAGCGCGAACAGCAGCTCCCGGCCTCGAAAGTGCAGCCGGGCGAAAGCGTACGCCGCAAGGGAGCAGAGCAGTACCTGTCCGACGGTGCGCACCAGCGCCACGATTGCCGACGTGCGCAGCTGCTCGGCGAAAGGCAGCACGTCGAAAATCTCGGTGAAGACCGCCCACTCCCACCGGGATGGGAAGACCTGCACGGGTACCGCCACCGCCTCCGCCTGCGTCTTGAACGCGGTGAGCACTTGCCAGACGAACGGGAACACCATGACCACGGCGCCGGCGATCAGCACGGCGTGCGTGATCACGCTGCCGGCCCAGGTGCCGCGTGCCGATCCGCGCCACCGGGCCGGGTGCGCGGCTGCGGTGGAGGCCGGCGTCGTCGTGCTAGTCATAGAACACCCACTTCTTCTGCAGCCGGAACTGCACAGCGGTCAAAGCCGCGATCAGCAGCATGAGCAAGAACGCGAGCGCGGTGGCGTTGCCCTTGTTGTTCTCCACGAACGCCATTTGGTAGAAGAGCGTCACGATCGACTGAGCCGAGTTGAACGCCGGATTGGCGCTGGAGCTTTGCGACATGACGTAGATCAGGTCGAAGATCTGCAACGTGGCGATCACGTTGATCACCGAGCAGAAGAAGATGCTTGGGCTGAGCAGCGGCAGCACCACGGTGAAGAAGCGGCGCAACGGCCCGGCGCCGTCGAGCTCGGCCGCCTCAAGGTACGTCTGCGGGATCGCCTTGATTCCGGCGATGAAGATCACCAGGTAGTACCCGATCTGGGACCAGACCTGCACGATGCCGATCGCCATCAACGCGGTGGCCGGGTTGGCCACCCAGTAGGTGCCCGAGATGCCGAAATTGCCAAGGAATGCGTTGATCAGCCCGTAGTCGCCGTTGTACAGCCATTTCCACACCATGCCGCTGGCCACCGGAAGGGTGACGAACGGGATGAAGTACAGCGTCCGGTAAACACCCACTCCGCGCAATCCCGGCTTGTTCAGCAGCGTGGCGATGACGATGGCGATGGGGATCACGAACAGCCCGATCGACATGTAGAGCAGCGTGTTGCCGAGCGAGCGCCAGAAGAGGTCGTTGCGGAACACGGCCACATAGTTGGCGAACCCGTTGAACGTGTTGCCGCCGAACGGACCCCAGTCGGTGAAGCTGAGCGCGAAGGTCGCCACCGCCGGATAGATGTACAGCACCAGCAGTCCGATGCCGACCGGAGCGATGAACAGGTAGCCGATCAGTCCTGCCCGCCCGCCCGAGCGGATGGAGCGACGGCGGCGGGCGGGCGCGGGTGTGGCCGGGGTGGACGCGGTGGTTGGTACTGCCATGCTCACGGCTCCTGTTCGAGGACGAGGTTCATCGCCGAGGCCAGGGCATGGGAGGCGTCAGCCACCGAGCGGCCCGGATCGCCGATCCAGGCGTCGCCGAGAAGGGTGTACTGCTGGTTCTCCCACGTGTTGGTGTCCATGGAGATCGGATACGCGATGCAGTCCGGGATCTGGTCGATGAACGCCCGCAGGTTGAACTCGGGTTTGGAGTCGACATAGCCGGACTCGGTTCCCGCGAAGCTCGGCAGGATGGTGCCGCTGGCGCCCTGGATCTCGCCCACCTCACGGGTGGCCATGAACTTCACGAACTCGTAGGCGGCATCTGGAAACGGAGTACGCGCATTGATCACGTTGGCCAGGCCGTGGATGACGTTGCCCCGGCTGCTCCCCTGCGGGAGCACCGCGATGTCCGTTCTCTCCCGGACCGCCTCGTCGTCGTACGCCTCCACGGCGTCGTTCGGCAGTCCGTAGTACATCGCCAGCTTCCCGCCGAGGAAAAGAGAACGTCCGGTGGTGTCCGCGGTGGCCATCGCGTTGGGCGCCAGGTCCGCGTTGATCAGATCGGTCCAGAACTCCAGGCCGCCGATAGTGCGCTCGTCCGCGAATCCGGACTCGCGCCCATCCACCACCCAGCCGTCGTTCTGGAAGATCGCCGGATAGAGGTTGCGCTGCCGGTCCAGCGCCGAGCTGATGCCGAACTGCCCCCGGCTAGGCACGCGGAACTCCCGGCACGCCTCGCGCACCGTCTCCCAGGTCCAGGTGTCGTCCGGATACGGCACGCCGGCCTCGTCGAACAGCTCGGTGTTGTAGTACAGGGAGATGCAGTCGTAGTCCTTCGGGATGCCGAACTGCTCGCCTTGGTAGGCGTAAAGGTCGACGAGATTGTCTGGGTGGTCGGCGAGATCGACGCCGTCCGCCGCCAGCCGGTCCGAGATCGGCAGGAGCGTGCCGTAGTGCGAGAAGCGGCGGATGTTCGGGCCGTTCATCCAGAACACATCCGCGGCGCCGCCTCCGGTGATCGAGGTCTGCAGCCGCGTCCAGTACGTGCTGAACGGTGTCAGCTGGATGGTGACGTCGATGTCCGGATGCTCTTTCCGAAAGGCCGCGATCACCTCGTGCATCGCCGGAACCTGGAGCTGGTCCCACATGCCGTAGGAGATCGACGCATGCCCGTGCTGGCGGTCGTCGTCGCTGGACGACGAGCACCCGAGCACGGCGGCGGCAGGCGCGGCCGCGGCGGCGCGCAGGAAAGCTCGGCGTCTCATCCCGTTCTCCCTTCGTCGGATCGTGGGGCTGGGTCGGCCGCTGAATCCGCGATAGGCACCGTCTCTCCGGGTGGTAGCTCGCTTGCCGCGGCGGCCGAGCCGGTTCTGCCCAGGTCAGCGCCCGCGGGGTGGAAACCCGCCGGTGAATCGGGCCACGTGGCGCGGGCACTGACCAGCGGTTGGAGCCGCGCGTCGGCCCGGGCGGCCGAGACGATGGCCACGTGGACTCCTCCCAGAGCGACCGCCGTCTCGGCCAGCTCACCGAGGACGATCGGCGGGGAGACGTCAGCATTGAGCGTGACCGCGGACCGCACTCCATCGAGCAGCGGCGCTCCCGCCAGGCTCAGTCCGCCACCGAGAACGACGATGTCCGGATCGAGGGTCTTGGCCAGCATCTCCACGACGAATCCGAGCCGGTCGCAGAGCTCGGCGATCCGCCGCCTCGCCTCGCGGTCACCTGCGCCGGCCTGCCTGAAGACCTCCGGAATACGCGGATCCTCCTGCCCGGCCGCCTCACCGAGGAGTATCGCCGGCGGGTCGACGAACAGGGCCGGCGCCGATCCGATCTCGCCGCTGGCTCCGTTGCGACCCCGGTGCACCTGGCCGCCCAGGATCAGTCCGGCACTGACCCGGCGCCCGGCCAGGACGTAGATCACGTCGTCGCGCAGCCTGGCAGCGCCGGCCCAGCGCTCCCCGGCCGCGGCGAGATTGGCGTCGTTCACCACGTCGACGGCGCAACCGGACCAGTGGGAGAAGGACCGGCCCACGTGGAAGCCGGTCCAGTCGGGGATTACCGAGGAACGGGTGATCCGGCCCGACTCGTCGACGATGCCCGGCACGCCCAGGCAGAGGCCGATGAGCTGGTCCACGCGCAGGCTCAGCGCAGCGGTGGCCTGGCTGACGGCCGCTTGCACCTTGACCACCCGCTCGTCGCCGGGAGCCCCCGGGTCGAGATCATGCCGGAGCTGATGCCGGACGGCGCCCGTCCAGTCTGCGATGACGACCAGCACCTTATGGAGGCCGATGTCTACGCCCGCGACAAATCCGGCATCCGGGTTGACTGAATAGGGACGGGCCGGACGGCCAGGCGCGGCGCCCATGCCGCTACGTGCGTCCCCCTGGACGATCCAGCCGTCGTCGATGAGCTCGCTGAGGATGGCACTGAGGGTCGGCCGCGACAATCCCGTGGCAGAACGCAGGTCAGCCAAGGTCAGCCGGCCGTGCGGGCCTAGCGCGGCGATGACCCGCTGAGTGTTGGCGAGCCGCTCCGCGGACGGACCTGTCAGCTCCACGCTCTTCTTCACCGCCTTCCTCTGCCCTCATTAGGTAAAGGGCATTGGCTTAATCGAAGAGCATAGGCCACGCCGCGCCGACGGTCCAGACCCATCGCGACCCTTCCCATGATCATTGGCCTTTCTGCACCCGACGGGGTCAGGGAAAGCCAATGATCATGGGAAGGCGGCGCAGTCAGGTCCGCATCGGCCAAGGGTCCCGGCCCATCCGCGCGCAGCGAGCACGCGTGCCTGCTCGGCCGCGACCCCGCAGGGATCGGCGAACAGCTCGGCGTGTCCATAGCGCAAGGTGGCATGGCCACCGACGGTGGCGGCGTTGTCGCGCCGCCGGTCACGGAACCGGCCCTCCTCGACGTGGCCGACCCGCCCGTCGAGCTCCACCCGGAGCGCGTACTCGTCGTAGTCGACGTCGATCCAGATGACTCGATTGCCGGCGACGCGTCGCTGGCGGTGACCTCTGGGCAGACCGTGCGCTCGTTCGACGTGCCGGAGATGGCGCAGCTCAAGGGGCGATTCAGCACCTTCGGCAACGTCAGACAGCATGCTCTCGAGGAGCGGCCGCCAGCGGATCTTCTTGCGCAGCCCGAGCGCCTCGGCCAGCCGCTCGGGATTGGACAGGCGTCGTTGGCAGGCACGCGTCACCCACGACTCGACGTCGCGAGGCCGCGCCGCGACGTCTACCAGGTCCAGTACGGTCTCCTCCACCCTGGTGCGAGGTGGGCTTCTCGCCGGATGACGCGTCCGGCCCAGCCGGTGGGCGTAGTGGACCCGGACGTCCTCGATCCGCCCCCGGACGTGCCGTCCTGCGGGCACGGTGACGTGGATGATCGTCCCCGGCTCGTCGCACACGCCGTCGAGATAGGCGGCGGTCTGATGACTCGCCACCGCACCCCGGCCGGCCCGCAGCAATGCCGCCCACACGCGCGCGCTGAACGTCAGCGGCCCAGTGAACGTCGCGTAGACGCCGACGTGCACTCGGCGCCAGCGGCCCGATCGGAGACAGCGGAAGATCTGCCGATCGGTAACACCGCAGTCGGCGAGCTGGCGACGGCTGACCGTGCCGTGCTGCGCTTGCACGAGCTCCTCGAGCTTGGCACGGAACGGCACGGACGGCGGTAGGTACAGGCCGCTCGCGGCAAGGCCGGAGGGCGTGACGCCGCGCAGGTCGAAACTCGTGTCCATGCCCAGATGCTGACGGGGACCGCACCGCAAACCCACGGGTCATCCGCGATCTGTGGATGACTGGACCGATGAAGGTCACCTTGTGGACACGCCCCCTTCCCCATGATCATTGGCGATCGTGCACACGATCCGGTAGGCCATCGTCAATGATCATGGGCGGGCGGAGGCAGATGACGGCGTGTTCCAGGTGGCGTACACCGTGGCGCAGGGCATCGTGAATCTCAGCCGCGACAGCGTCGGCCTCGGCCATGCTGACCGTGCCGTCGACGACGACGTCGAGGTCGGCCTCGAGCCGGTGCCCTGTCCAGCGGGCACGAACCCGGCCCACTCCGCGCACCCCCTCCACCCCGGCCGCCACCGACGCGATGCGCCGCAGCGTCCCGTCGTCGACCCCGTCCATCAACCGCCGGAAGACCGATCTGCTGGAGCTCACCAGGATCCACACGATCGCGCCGGCCACCAGCAACCCTGCCACCGCATCCGCCTGCGGGTAGCCCAGCCACACCCCCGCGACGGCGGCCACCACGACCAGCGACGTCAGGCCGTCCGCCCGCGCGTGATTGCCCTCGGCGATCAGCGCGGCGGAGCCGATGCGCCGACCGACACGGATCCGGTACACGGCAACGATCTCGTTGCCCGCGGCGCCTACCAGCCCGGCCGCCAGCACCCAGCCCAGATTGGCGAGTTCCCGCGGACTGATCAGCGCATCGATTGACTCGACGATGATCAGGACCGCTGAAGCTGCGATGACCAGCGCGATCAGCACGCCGGAGAGGTCCTCTGCCCGCCGGAAGCCGTACGGGTACCGCGACGTGGGCGGCCGCCGGCCCAGCCGGAAAGCGATCAGCAGGGGGATCGTGGTCACGGCGTGCCCCAGATTGTGCACCGTATCGGCAAGAAGACTGATGGAACCGCTGACCGCGACGATCACGAGCTGCAGCCCGGCCGTCGCCATCATCCCGGCGAGACCGACCCATGCCGCGCGGATGCCGGCCGCGCTGGCTTCCTCAGCGGTCTGGATCGCCGCGTTCGCGTCGTGCGAGTGCGGCTGTATCGCGTGGGCGAGCCGCCTCCACCATGACGACCCACCTCCGTGCCCGCCTCCGTGCCCGCCTCCGTGCCCGTGTCCGTGGGCGTGCTGGTGGTCGTCGTCGTGCTGGTGGTCGCCGTCATGGCCCTGCTCATGCTCACGATCGTGCAGGTATCGGTCGGCATGGAGAGCGGTGTCGTCAGACTCGAAGGGTCTCCCGGCACGGTTGACGGCCCGATGATGACTCATAACCCGCAAGTATACGTATATGCGTAATCACGCAGGTACATAGGCAGCGACGTAAGATGGCGGGCATGCATGACCGCGTCCCGGACTTCCACATGCCGACGGCTGATCAGGTCGACGGCGCGGCCCGCGCGCTCCGGATGCTCGCGGATCCCACCCGGATCAAGATCATGTGGGCGCTGTTGCAGGGCGAATCGTCGGTGAGCTGTCTCGCCGACGTGGTCGAATCCACCCCCAGCGGGGTGAGTCAGCACCTCGCCAAGCTACGGCTGGCCGGCCTGGTGGAGAGCCGGCGCGACGGCACGTTCATCTATTATCACGCCGCCGACACGCACGTCCGCCAGCTGCTGGAGCAGGCGCTCTTCCACGCCGATCACGCCAAGGGCGAGCATCCCGAGGAGCACGACCCCCACCACGTGCACCGACTCGGCTGACTGGTAGCTGTTCACGCGCGTCGTGGCGCGAGCGCGTGCCACGAAGAAGGGGCAAACCGCCACAAGCTTCCACATGACCCGAGCACAACCACCACAAGCTTCCACATTGTCACCCCGACGACACCACGCTTCCACACGACGTCAAGCAACGGCCGTAAGCTTCCACGAAGCGACTGGCTCATCACGACCGTCAGCCGCGTACGCGCGCGGGCGCGGTCGACTCCCCCTGGTGCAGCTCGCACGGCAGCAAGCGGGTGCTGGGCGCCTCGCCTCCGTCAAGCTGGCTCAGCAGCAGCTGCACCGCGAGTCGCCCCAGGTGGATTCCGGGCGAGCGCATGATCGTCAGTACCGGGTCGGCCATGGCGCCCATGTCCGACGACGTGCTGACCGACAGCAGCGAGACGTCTTCCGGCACCCGAACGCCCGAGCGAGCCAGACCCGACACCACCCCGAAGGCGGCATGCTCGTTCATGATCACCACCGCGGTGGTCCGTGGCCGTGCCTGAAGCAGCTCGCCGGCGGCCTTCCTTCCTCCCGCGGCGTTC
Organism: Phytoactinopolyspora alkaliphila; assembly: GCF_010550695.1. Lineage (GTDB taxonomy): Bacteria > Actinomycetota > Actinomycetes > Jiangellales > Jiangellaceae > Phytoactinopolyspora > Phytoactinopolyspora alkaliphila. The sequence goes on along the minus strand of NZ_JAAGOB010000007.1, from coordinate 222,088 downwards.
TGCGCGCATTCCAAGATGATCGGCTCCAGGCCGCGGCGCTCGCAGCTGCCGCGGAACGCCGCCTCCGCACGGACCTTCGCCCCGTACGCCCGGAACTCCTCCGAGGGAGGGCGCTCAGAGACGAACGCGATCTCCCGATGCCCGAGACTCTGGAGGTGGTCGAGGGCCGTGTCCACCGTCGCGTCGAAGTCGATGTCGACGTACGGCAGTCCGGCCGGGTCCGCCGTACGCCCGATCATCGCGTACGGGGTGCCGGTCGAGATCAAGGCGTCCACACGGGCGTCGTCGAGCAGCACCTCCATCAGCACGATGCCGTCCACGAGTCCTTGCCGAATCAGTTCGGTGAGCTCGACACCGTCGTTGTCCACCGGCCACAGCACCAGGTGGTACTCGCGCTCGCTCGCGGCGCTGGCCGCACTGGTGACGAAGCTCATGGCGGTGCTTCCCAGCCGATGCTGGAGGGCCGGATAGGCCATCGCCAGGATGCGGGTGCGACGGCTGGCCAGGGCACGGGCGACGACGTTGCGCCGGAAGCCGAGTTCGGCCATCGCCGCCTCGATACGTTCACGGGTGGCCGGCGAGACCGGCTTGGTGTTGTTGACGACGAAGGACACCGTGGCGATCGACACGCCCGCGCGTTCGGCGACCTCGCGCATCGTTGCCATGTCTCCACCTACGTCCAGCTCGGCCACGCGGCTCGTGGCGGCCCCCAGTCTAGAGCCCGGTTAAGCGGTTTGCCATGGCCGCTTGACACACCGGTGCGGCCGGGCAAAGAATCTCTACAACCGGGGTTAAGCGCTTTGCCCCTACCGGGAGCCGAGCCCACACTCCCTACGCCACAAGGAACGGACTCCATGAGCACCACGTCGAAGCCCGACACCATCCGCGTCGTCGTCTGGGGCGAGAACCGTCACGAGCAGCTCGAGCCCGAGGTCGCCGAGATCTACCCGAACGGCATGCACACCACCATCAAGGAAGGAATCGAGGAGAACCTCGGGGACCGCGCCGTGGTCACCACGGTCACCCTCGACGATCCCGAGCACGGGCTGACCGAGGATGTGCTCGCCGGCACCGACGTTCTCCTCTGGTGGGGTCACGCCGCCCATGAGGAGGTCGCCGACGAGGTGGTGGACCGTGTGCACCAGCACGTGCTGTCCGGCATGGGGCTGATCGTGCTGCACTCCGGGCACTGGTCGAAGATCTTCCGCAAGCTCATGGGCACCAGCTGCACCCTGCGGTGGCGTAACGAGAACGACCGTGAGCTGGTCTGGACGGTGGACCCCACCCACCCCATCGCGCAGGGTGTGTCGCATCCGATCATCGTGGACGCGCAGGAGATGTACGGCGAGCAGTTCGACATCCCCGCGCCCGACGAGCTGATCTTCATCAGCTCGTTCTCCGGAGGCGAGGTGTTCCGCAGCGGCTGCACCTTCCGCCGGGGGCACGGCCGGATCTTCTACTTCTCCCCCGGCGACCAGGAGTACCCCGTCTACCACCACAAGGACATCCGCAAGGTGATCGCCAACGGCGTCGAGTGGGCCCGCTCGGACCGGCCGGAACGCTCCGCGCCGACTCTTCTGCGCTACGAGACGGGCGAGTTCTTCGCCGGCCGCGGCTACGAAGGCGCCCTGAAGCGCTGAGCGGCGACGACGATGAACCCATCTGAACCTGTCCGGATGATCCAGGTCGGGGCTGGAGCCATGGGTCTCGCATGGCTGCGCACCATCGCGGAGTCGCCCGACGCTGAAGTGGTGGGCCTGGTCGACCTCGACATCGACGTGGCCCGCCGATCGGCCGAAACGGCCGGGCTGCCCGATCTGCCGACCGCGACCTCACTCGCCGCCCTGGCTGACACGGTGGCGGCCGACGCCGTCGTCAACGTCACCATCCCGGAGGCTCACCATCCGGTGAACCTGGAGGCGATGTCCGCCGGTTTTCCGGTGCTGTGTGAGAAGCCGATCGCCCCAACGGTCGCCGGCGCGCTGTCGATGGTGGCCGCCTCGGAGGCGACGGGCCGGCTGCTGATGATCAGCCAGTCTCGCCGCTACTTCGCCGGCTTCGCCGAATTGCGCCGGCTGGTGGAGAGCTTGGGTGTCGTGGGGACCGTGACTTGCGAGTTCTTCAAAGCTCCACATTTCGGCGGGTTCCGGGAGCGGATGGCGCACCCCTTGCTGGTGGACATGGCGATCCACCATTTCGACGCTGCTCGTCACCTCGTCGGCCAGGAACCCGTCGCGGTCTACTGCCAGGCGTACAACCCGCCGTGGAGCTGGTACGACGGTGATGCTGCGGCCACGGCGGTCTTCGAGTTCAGTGGTGGTGCGCAGTTCGTCTACACCGGAAGCTGGTGCAGTCCCGGCTACGAGACCTCGTGGAACGGGCGATGGCGAATCAGCGCGCAGACTGGGAGCGCGCTCTGGGACGGCGACGGCTCCCCCACCGTCGACATGCCCGGCCGCACGGGCACCGCCGGCGAGGCACGCCGGGCCCCGGCAGTGCCCGAGCAGATCTCCGGCGCCCTCGCCGAGTTCGTTCACGCCCTGCGCACCGGTACGACGCCGTCCGGGGAGGCACACGGCAATGTGCTGAGCCTCGCGATGGTCGAGTCGGCCGTCCAGTCCGCGCTGACCGGAACGCGGACCGTGATCGAGGACGTCCTCGCCGATGCACACGCGCAGGCCACCGACGCGGAACAGCACGATGCCGTCCGCGCCGTATTGAAGAGCTGGCGGGATGTGCGCGAGACGGTGGGGCTCCCCGCGCGCTGAACCGCCGCATCGTCGCCGTGCCGCGCCCGCCGCCCGGAGACGAGGCGGGCTACCGGCTACTGCCCGAGCGCGGTGTCCAGAGCCGACCAGTCGATCGAGGACGGGCTGCGCGCGAGGATCGTGGCCAGGAGCCCGAGCCGGGACGCCCGGACGTCGGGGTCCTCGGCCATGACCAGGATCTCGTCGAAGAACACGTTCACCGGGTCGACGATGGCCCCGCCGGCGTCGGCGAACGCACCCACCGATCCGTCGGACCAGTCACCGAGCGCCTGCACAGACTCGGCCAGCCGTGCCTCGGCCGGCTCCTTGAGCCGCGCGGGATCGAATCCGGCCGCGGTTCCAGCGGGCACGATCCGGGCGATGCGCTGCAGGGCGGTGACCAGCTCGCGGAACTTGGAGTCCTCGGAACGCTGACGCAGCACGGCGAGCTCACCTGCCGCCGTACCCGGCGCCGACGCACCCGGCAGAACCGCATCGACGAACCCCACGGGCACGCCTTCGTCCCGCAGCTGCTGGGCGAAGCGCGCCACCACGAACTCGCGGGCGGAGTCCACGGCATCGTCTGCGACGCTCACGCCCTGCGCCCGGAGACGCTCGGCGGCCGAACGCAGGCCGCTGTCCACGGTCACGGCGGACAACTCGGGCTTGGCCCGCAGGATGCGCACCACGCCGAGGGCGGCGCGGCGCAGACCGAACGGGTCAGAGCTCCCGGTCGGCTTGGCGCCGAGCGAGAACATCGCCATCAGCAGATCGAACCGGTCGGCAAGGGCGAGCAGCGCGCCCGGCACCGTGTCCGGCAACGAGTCGCTGGTGTGCCGGGGAAGTTCCATGTCGAACAGCGCCTGCGCCACGTCCGGGCTCTCCCCCGCCCGGGAGGCGTACTCGCGCGCCATGACGCCGGCCAGGCTGGACAGCTCCACCACCATCTGCGACGCGAGGTCGAACTTCGCCAGCGCCGCGGCGCGGGCCAGGGTAGCCGCGCCGCTCTCGTCCAGCGCGACGTCGACGGCCAGGTCGGACGCCACCGCGGCGATCCGGTCCGCCCGATCGGCCATCGAGCCGATCCGCTCTTCGAAGGTCAGCTGGGTCAGCTTGGCCCGGAAGTCTTCCGGCGTCACGCCGAGGTCGGCCCGCCAGAAGAAGGCGGCGTCCTCGTAGCGAGCGCGGAGTACGGCTTCGTTGCCCGCCCGGACCACGGCCTCGTCGCAGGCCCCGTTGGCCACGGCGACGAAGTTCGGCAGCAGTGCGCCGTCGGAGGTCCGCACCGGCAGGTAGCGCTGGTGCTTGCGCATCACCGTGGTGAGGATCTGCTCCGGCAGCTCCAGATAGCGCGAGTCGAAGCTGCCGAGCAAAGCGTTCGGCTGCTCGACCAGGTTGGTGATCTCGTCGATCAACGCGGCTTCACCGTCGATGTCCACCTGGCCGCCCACCCTGCCGGCCAGCGCCTGGGCGGCGTCGACGATCTCCTGCCGGCGACGGGCGGCGTCGACGACGATGCCGTGCGCGGCCAGGAACTCCGGGTAGCCGCCGGCGGAGGCCACCTGCACCACGGGCTCGTCGGCGGTCCGATGCACGCGCGTGGTGCGTCCGCTGGTCAGTGACGAGACCCGGACATGCACCTGGCTGTCGCCGAGCAGCGCGGTGAGCCAGCGGATGGGGCGGGTGAACGACAGCGACGGGTCGCACCACCGCATGTTCTTCTCCGAGCGCAGCCCGGTGACCACGTCGGCGAGCAGCCCGGACAGCAGCTCCGGCGCGGTGCGGCCGAGGTCGGTGACTGTGACCGCGACGTGCTCATTGCCGCCGAAGTCGGCCACGCCGAGGTCCTCCACCTCGACGCCCTGGCCGCGGGCGAACCCGAGCAACGCCTTCGTGGGCTGCCCGGCGTCGTCGTAGGCGGCGCTGACCCGCGGCCCCTTGACCGTGCGCTGGGCGTCGGGTTCGCGAGCCTCGACGTCGCCGACGGTGACCACCACTCGACGCGGCGTGCCGAAGACCTCGATGCGCCCATGCCCCAGGCGCGTGGCGGCGAGCTTCTCCGTCACGGCAGCACGGACCGCCTCGACCGTCTGGGAGACCTCGTGCGGCGGCATCTCCTCGGTCCCGATTTCGAACAGCAGCGACGACGTCCCATCGGCCGGGACGGTGGACACGTCCGGCATCTCGGGCAGCAACGGTTCCGCCGGGCCGTTCGCGGCGCCCGTGCCGAGCGGATGCCCCAGCTCCTCGCGACGGGCGATCCACAACGCCGACACCTCGCGTGCCAGGCCGCGCATCCGGGCGAAGGCCTGCGCCCGCTCCGTGGTGCTGATGGCGCCGCGGGCGTCGAGCACGTTGAAGACGTGAGAGCACTTGAGCACGTATGTGTACGCCGGCACCGGCAGCCGCTGGGCGAGCATCCGCTCGGCCTCGGCCGCGTAGGTCTCGAACAGCGCCCGGTTGGCATCGACGTCGGCGTCGTCCAGGTAATAGCGGGACATCTCGTACTCGGACTGTCCGAAGACCTCACCGTAAGAGACACCAGGGGCGTAGGCGATGTCCTTGAAGTGGGTGACGCCCTGCAGGGCCATCAGGATGCGTTCGATGCCGTAGGTGATCTCCACCGAGACCGGATCCAGGCTGACGCCTCCGGCCTGCTGGAAGTAGGTGAACTGGGTGATCTCCATTCCGTCGAGCCAGACCTCCCAGCCCAGGCCCCACGCCCCGAGAGCCGGCGAGGCCCAGTTGTCCTCGACGAAACGGATGTCGTGGGCGTGGATGTCGATGCCCAGCGCTTCGAGGCTGGCGAGGTAGATCTCCTGCGGGTTGCCCGGGTCCGGCTTCAGGATGACCTGGAACTGGGTGTGTGTCTGCAGCCGGTTCGGGTTCTCCCCGTACCGGGCGTCGTCGGGGCGCACGCTGGGCTCGACGTAAGCGACGCGCCACGGCTCCGGCCCCAGCACCCGGAGAATGGTCGCCGGGTTCATGGTCCCGGCACCGACCTCCGTGTTGAACGGCTGGGCGATCATGCAGCCCCGGTCGGTCCAGTACTTCGTCAGCGCGATCAGCGCGTCCTGCATCGTCACCACGGGCCACTAGCCTATGGCCGAAGACCCCCTGAGCACGAATCGTTTGCTGCGAGTCGTCACTCTCCCCCAAACCCGGTGGGGCGAGATTGTGGCGCGTCTTCAACGGCGTCCCGGTGCCGGGCGTGCCACGCGCCACCTCGGGAGCGTGCCACGCAGGCCCGGACGTGCCACGTAGGGTGCTGGTGTGCTGATCCTGTTGCCGCCATCTGAAGGCAAGGCCGTTTCCGAATCAGGCCGGCTCGTGGACGTCGAGTCGCTCTCGTTCCCGGAGCTCACGTCCGCTCGGCGGAAGGTCCTGACCGCGCTGATGCGCCTGTGCACGCGTAGCCCGCGGCGAGCCGTCGAGACCCTCGGGCTCGGCCCCAAGCAGGCCGACGACGTCCGCCGCAACGCCGCGCTCATGGAGACGCCCGCGGCTCCCGCCCGTGACGTGTACGCCGGCGTGCTCTTCGACGCCCTCGGCCTGGGTTCGCTGAACGACGACGCCTCCCGCCGCGCCGACGAGCGACTCGTCGTCATGAGCGGTCTCTGGGGCGCCCTGCGGCCCGCCGACCGGATTCCCGCCTACCGTCTGGGCGGCGGCGTCACTCTCCCGTCCGTCGGCACGCTCGCTGGCCACTGGCGTCCCAAGCTCGCCGGCGTGCTTGCGCCGGCGGCCGGCGACGGCGTCGTCATCGATCTGCGCTCGACCACTTACGAGGCGTTCTGGCGGCCGGACCCGTCGCTGACCGGGCGCAGCGTCCGGATTCGCGTGCTGCACGAGCGGGACGGCAAGCGCAGCGTCGTCAGTCACCACAGCAAGGCGACGAAGGGACGCGTGGTGCGCGCCTTGCTCGAGTCCCCGGCGGTGCCCCGGAGACCGGTAGACGTCGCCGATCTTCTGGCGGAACTGGGCTGGAAGGCCGAACTCACCGAGCCGGAACGCCCGGCGCGGCCCTGGCTGCTCGATATCGTCGTCACCCACGTCGAGACCCGCTGACAACCACCGTGGGCCGGACGCTTGACTACGTTGGCTATTGCTCATAGCTTTATAGCTATCGTCGATTCGCTCAGAACCGCCGAGCCAGCGTCGTCTCGGGCACCGGCCGCGCCCCACTCGCCTCAGGAGCACACATGTCCACGCACACCACGCCCCCCTCCCAGCGACGGCTCGGCGCAGGTGCCCTCGCCCTGGCAGGTGTCCTGTTCTTCCTCTACAACGCCGTGCGCCCATGGCGTGACGAGACCACTGTCGCGGGAGCCGAGGAGGCACTCAGCTCGGCCTGGTGGATCGTCTCGCACCTGTGCGCGATGCTCGGTTTCGTGCTCGTGACCCTGGGCTTCCTGGCAGTTCGCAGCGCAGTACAGGGCACACCCGGCCAGAACGCTGGGCGCAAGGCGGTGGTCGCGGGCATCATCGGGACGGGCCTGACACTCCCCTACTACGGCGCCGAGACGTTCGGCCTGCATGCGGTCGCCGCGGCGCACCGCGACGGCGCCTCGTTCGACCTCCTCGACGTGACCGACGCCGTGCGGTTCGACCCCACCGCGGCCACCATGTTCGTCACCGGCCTGGTGGTGCTCGCCGTCGCGGCCGTACATGCAGCGCTCGCGGTGCGCCGTTCAGGTGTGCTGGCACGGCACAGCGGCTCGCTCGTGGCCCTCGGCTTCGTCCTGTTCATTCCCCAGTTCTTCGGGCCCGCACCGGTCCGGATCGCACACGGCGTCCTTCTGACCGTCGGTTCGGCCTGGCTCGCCTGGGCATTGTGGCGGGCCGAGCCGAACACCGCCGTACCGCGTCAGACCTCCGAGGCCGCAGGTCCGCCCGCGTTCACCGGATAGGCTATTCCGAGCCGAAGAGAGACCCGGACGGACCCGCACGCCACCACGCCCTTAGTCGATGGCCGAGGCGAACCGCTGCAACCGTAGGCTGTTCATCACGACGCTCACGCTCGAGAAGGCCATCGCCGCCCCGGCCAGCATCGGATTCAGCAGGCCCGCCGCGGCGATCGGGATGGCGAGCGTGTTGTAGCCGAACGCCCACATCAGGTTGGTCTTGATGGTGCCGAGGGTCTTGCGGGACAGCCGGATAGCGTCGGCGGCCGCGCGCAGGTCGCCCCGCACCAGGGTCAGATCGCTCGCCTCGATGGCGACGTCGGTCCCCGTGCCCATCGCCAGGCCCAGGTCGGACTGCGCGAGCGCGGCGGCATCGTTGATGCCGTCGCCGACCATCGCCACCACCTTGCCGTCGTCCTGCAGCCGTCGCACAACGTCGACCTTGTCCTTCGGCAGCACCTCGGCGAACACCTCGTCGATGCCGACCTCGGCCGCGACTGTGCGGGCCACGGTCTCGTTGTCGCCGGTGAGCAGGATGGGGGTCAGTCCGAGGCGGCGCAGCTGAGCGATCGCCTCCTTACTGGTGGGCTTCACCGCGTCGGCGACCACGAGAATCCCCCGCGCCTCGCCGTCCCAGCCGACCGCGACGGCGGTCTTACCTTCGCCCTCGGCCACCGCCTTGGCCTGTTTAAGCGACGGGCTCAGATGCTGGGACCAGTCCGCGAGCAGGCTCTCCCGGCCGGCGACCACGGCGTGCCCATCCACGATGCCCTGGACGCCACGGCCCTCGACGTTCTCGAACGACTCCACCGTGGCGAGCTCGCCGACGCGCTGCTGCGCGCCCTTGGCGATCGCCTGCGCGATGGGATGCTCGGACGCGTTCTCCAGCGCACCGGCCAGCCGCAGGGCCTCGTCCTCCGTGGTTCCCTCGTCGACGACGACGTCGACCAGAGTCATCTGCCCAGTGGTGACGGTGCCGGTCTTGTCCAGCACCACGGTGTCGACGCGGCGGGTGGACTCCAGCACCTCGGGGCCCTTGATCAGCACGCCCATCTGAGCGCCGCGTCCGGTGCCCACCATCAGGGCTACCGGCGTGGCCAGCCCCAGCGCGCACGGGCACGCGATGATCAATACCGCCACGGCGGCCGTGAACGCCGCAGCCGGCGGGTCACCGGTGCCGAGCCAGAATCCCAGCGTGGCGATCGCGATCCCGATGGCGATGGGCACGAAGACCGCGGAGATCCTGTCAGCCAGCCGCTGGACCGCAGCCTTGCCGGTCTGCGCCTCTTCGACGAGCTTGGCCATCTGGGCGAGCTGGGTGTCTGCGCCGACGCGCGTGGCCCGCACCACGAGCCGCCCGCCCGCGTTGACCGTGGCACCGACAACGCGATCGTCGACGCCTACCTCCACCGGCACCGACTCACCGGTGAGCATGCTTTCGTCCACCGCCGACGAGCCGTCGACGACGACGCCGTCCGTGGCGATCTTCTCCCCAGGCCGGACAACGAACTCGTCGCCCACCGCGAGCTCAGCCGCCGGGACACGCACCTCGCGCCCCTCGCGGAGCAGAGTGACCTCCTTGGCCCCGAGCTCCATCAGCGCTCGCAGAGCCGCGCCCGCGCGCCGCTTCGAGCGAGCTTCGAAGTATCGCCCCAGGAGGATGAACGTGATCACCCCCGCAGCGACTTCGAGATAGATCTGCGACGAGCCGTCCACCCGGGCGATGGTCAGCTCGAACGGGTGAGACATCCCCGGCTCGCCCGCCGTGCCGAAGAACAGCGCGTACACCGACCACAGGAACGCCGCGCTGGTACCCATGGAGATGAGAGTGTCCATCGTGGCGGCACCATGCCTGAGGTTGGCCCACGCTGCCTTGTGAAATGGCCGGCCCGCCCACACCACCACCGGCGCGGCGAGGGTGAAGGACAGCCACTGCCAGTACTCGAACTGCCAGGCCGGGACCATGGCCAGGGCGATCACGGGTACCGAGAGGACCACGCTGACGATCAGCCGGTTCTTGAGTGCCGCCAGCTCCCGGCCGTGCTGGTCCTCGGCGGCGGGCTCTCCCGCGTCCGGCCGAGAGTCGTCCGGCTCGGGAGGAAGCTCCGCCTGATAGCCGGTCTGCTCCACCACCGCGACCAAGTCCTGCGGGGTGATGTCGCCGGTGTACTCGACCCTTGCCTTCTCGGTGGCGAAGTTCACCGATGCGGTCACCCCGTCCACCCGGTTGAGCTTCTTCTCGATCCGAGCCGCGCACGACGCGCAGGTCATTCCGCCGATGACGAGCTCTACTCGGGACGTGGCGACGGCGGCACTCGTGGCGCCGTCGGCGTCGCTCGCTGTCTCAGTAGTCATCAGAAAGTCTCCGTCCTTGCCATGTTAGCCATCGGCGTGGCCATGACCGTCTTCTTCGTCGTGCACCGGCTCGTCGTCGCTCGGCTCGTCGCCTGCCGCCTCGCTGCCGCTCCCGCCGGCTGTCAGCGTGAAGTCGGCCGTGCGGACCTGTCCGTCCACCTGAAAGTCGAGGAAGAGGCGATACGTGCCCGAGGTCGGCGCCTCGACGTAGAAGGTGACGTCCGGGCCGGGCTCGGTGATCCCGTCACCAGGCTCGCCCTCCGGATGGACGTGCAGGTAGGCAAGATCGCCCTCGCGCAACGCGACCAGGTGGCCATAAGCACCCAGATAGGGCTCCAGATCAGTGACCGGCTCACCGTCGCGCTCGATGGTCGCCGTCACCTCAGAGGTCTGGCCCGCCGCGATGTCCCCGCCGAGCGTGACCGTGTAGCCGTCCACGTCGGCGACCGCGCTCTCAGCCGGCACCTCGACGTCGTAGCCTCCGGGAACGTCGACGGTACGCGCCAGGGTCAGCCCGGCGCCGAGGTCCGTCGGTGTGCAATCCGCGAACACCTTGTACGTTCCCGGCGTCGCCCACTCCCAGTCGATCGACCACACACCCTCCGCGTCCAGCTCCGGATGCACGTGCCGGTACACGGCCGTGTCGGTGCGCACGACGATCAGGTGCAGGTCCTTCTCGTGGGCTTCGGTGAACTCGGTCACCGGTTCGCCGTCCGGCCCCAGGATGCGGAAGCGAAACTGGCCCGCGTCGCCCGCTCGCTCCGGAGCCTCGATCGCGGACAGGGTGTAACCGTGCTCGGACACCTGCAGGCCCGGGGGCGCTTCGGCGGGAGCCGGGGCGGAGCCGTGGTCGCCGTGCCCATCTTCCTGGTCGCCGTGCCCATCTCCCGGGTCGGCATGACCATCCTCCTGGACGTCACTGCTTCCGCCGGCGTCGCTACCGGCGGCCGAGACGTCGTCTGCGTCGGCGGCGTGCCCGGTCGGTTCGTGAGCCGGCGGACGCTCGATCGGACTGCCGGTCAGATTGCCGAGACCGGCGGCGCCGGCGAAGGCCACGGCCAGTACGCCTGTATAGGCAGCAAGCTTGCTCGATGTCTTCATCGAAGAGCCATCCAGTTTTCGCATCGATTGGTCATCAGACTCACTTCACGCCGGTAACGTATACCCGGCATAGGTATCTCGCCTCCACACCATACCCCGAGGGGGTAATCATGGCAACGCGCCGAGTGCGCCCTCGCCGGAGCGGTCTCACATGGCGCAACCGATTGTCGGCGGAGAACCTGCCACATCATCCCGAGGAATGGCTACTCTCCACGCGAACGGCAGGTACAAGTGCTCAGCGTCGATCGTGCACAACCGGTGAATCCTCACCGCCAGGCACTGCGTCTACTCCGACGGCGTGCGTATTCCCAACTCCGCACTCACCGTCCGAGTGAAGAGCCTCAACCGCTCGAGCGGCGGCGGCGTCGTACAGGTCTCGACCTCCAAGGTCCGCGCCAACCATGGGCCGCTTGTTCAGCTCGTTGACGGCAAGCGCTCTCAGGTCGGTCTCACGTCCAGCGGCGACAGCCGCTGCACTTACGGCAACTACTCCAGTACCCCGGCCAGCCTCGACTGGATCAGGGACGTCATGGCCCGATTCTAGTGCCCTGCACCAGCCACTGCCGGACGAACGTGCCGACACTCAGCTGAGTGGCAGCACCTTCGTCAGCTCCCACCAAGCGAGCCTGCCCAGCGCGGCGTCAGCCTCGGGGTTTCCTCCCCGCAGCATCCGCGTCCCGCCGGTCGGCGTGGGCTCTCCTGGTAGGACCGCCCTGTGCCCGGCCTCCGGATGGGTGACGAGCGTCGTATGCAGACCGTGGCGTTCTCGGCGGTCAGCGATCGCGCGAGCGAACGCGGCGCTGTCCCACACCTGGTCGTCCTCGCCGGCCACCAGGACCACATCGCCGGCGATGCGTTCCACCGGGATCGTCGCCGCCGGCACGTGGCCCGCGGAGGTGGCGAGGCTCTGGTGGTACACGCCACGGAAGGCCGGCGGATCGCCGAGGATGCTCCGGGCGTCGTCGTCCGGTGGCACGAAGGGAAGCGGTTCACCGTCGCGCGTCCACGACGAGCGGGCCGGACGCAATTTCCCGTCCCTACCCGGACCCGAGTTGAACCACACGACGTGCGACGGCGCGAAGGCCACCACGGCATCGACACGTGCATCCACGGCGGCGAGCAGCAGCGCCGCCTCGGCGCCTTTGGACGTGCCGATCAACACCAGCCTCGAACACAACTCGCCGAGCCGGTCCAGCGCTGCGCCGAACGTCTCCAGCGGCACTTCGCAGATGCCGGGCGGCTGCCCTTCACCTCCGAACCATTGGATCGACATGGCTGTGACACCTGCGCTGGCCAGCAACCGCACCCGGTCCACCTCGACCCGACCGCTCGAACCGGCGAGCACCAGGGCCCCGGTACCATTCCCGCCGCCGTCAGGCCGGACGAGCAGGCCTGCCGGATTCTCCAGCGTCGTCTCCACATCGCCAGGCTAGAGGCACTGGCCGGGGTCTGGACGGCGAATCGACATTGTCCGGGTGATAGCCCGGACAATGTCGGTAGTCAACGCTTCGTGCAGCTCGGCGGAGCTGGGCGGTCCTCGCCTAATCTGAGCCTGTGTACCAGATAGACGATCACACGCTGCGTGAGGTGCTCGACGACCGCTCGGCTGCCGAGCATCGGGTTCGGGTCCTCACACAAGCCCCGCACACGGACGACCTCCGGGCGGTCGGAGAACGCGTCAGCCTCCTGCGTATTCTCGGCCGGCTCGAGGAAGCCGAGGAGCTCGGCCGTCGGGCGGTCGAACTGACGACCGAGGATGGCCGTCCGCGGCTGGCGGCGTCGCTCCGCCTTGCGCACGTGCTGCAGTGGCTGGAGCGTTTCCATGAAGCAGACGAGTTGTTCACCCGCGCCCTGACCGAAGCCGCCGCTCTGCGCGACGACGCCCTCCTGGCCTTCGCCCATCAGCACTATGGGAAGTCGCTGTTCGACCAGAAACGTTTCGCCGAGGCGGAGCACCATTTCGGTGCGGCGTTGGAGCTGAGAGAACGTGTCGGTGCGCCGGCGGACCAGGCACGGTCCTCCCGTCAGGCGCTGACGGCAGCGCGGCGCGCACTCCAGTAGACGGTCGGGCTGCGCGCCGGCCTGACCGTCGATGCGCTCCCGCGGGCCCAGGTGCCGCAGCGACGGCCCGCACCCTCGCCGTCCTCAGCTGGGCGCACCCCTCGTTGCCAGGTCACCGCAGTTCGGTGTCGCCGGAGCCTACGATCCCGGGCCTGGTCCACACGCCCCGGCGTGGACGTCTCCTGTGTTGACCTCCAGCCAGATAGATGAAACTATTATTTCATCTTTTGGCCGGGAGGTGGAGATGACAGCGACGACGCCCGCCGCCCGGCAGGGTGCCACGGGGCACATCCAGCGGTCGGCCACGCCAGACGACCAGCCGTCCGCCTCGCTGGACAGACCGCAGAGCATCGCCGCTCCGCTGATGGAGATCAGGGATCTCGTCGTGAGCATCGGCGAGCACCAGGTCGTCGCGATCAGGGAGCTCGACATCCCTGCGGGCCGCCGGGTCGCCCTCATCGGTGAGTCCGGCGCCGGCAAGACCGTCGCCGCACTGAGCCTGCTGGACCTGCAGCCGCGCGTCGCACGGGTCACCGGATCGGTCCGGCTGGAGGGCCTCGAGCTCATTGGCATGCCTGACCGGCAGCTCAACCGGATCCGTGGGTCCGAGGTCGGTGTCGTCCTGCAGGACCCGGCCAGCGCCCTCAACCCCGTCATGAAGGTGGGGCGGCAGATCGACGAAGCTCTGCGGATGCACCACCGCACGTCACGCCGCGAGCGCCGGGAACGGGTCCTTGAGCTGATGGAACAGGTGCAGCTGCCCGATCCTGAGCGGCTCCGGCGGCGCTTTCCGCATCAGCTCTCCGGCGGGCAGCGCCAGCGGGTCATGATCGCCATCGCCATCGCGTGCCGGCCCAGGCTCCTCATCGCCGACGAGCCCAGCTCGGCACTTGACGTGAACGTGCAGGCGGAGATCCTCGACCTGCTGGTGCGCCTCAGCGACGAGCAGGGCATGTCGCTGCTGCTCATCAGCCACAATCTCGGCGTCGTCCGATCCATGTGTGACGACGTCGCCGTCCTGTACGGCGGACAGCTCATGGAGCGGGGGCCGAGCCGCGTCGTCGTCGACCAGCCACGACATCGCTACACCCAGGCCCTCATCAAGGCCAACCCCGATCAGCTGGCTGATTCACCAGTCGAGCGGACGCTGACGCACCCGCTGTGGCCGATACCCGGTGAGACACCGTCGGTCGGGCAGTTTCCGAGCGGTTGCCACTTTCGGGACCGTTGCACCCATGCGCTGGACCCCTGCGCCGACGAGCTACCCATCACGAGGACAGTTGAGACGAGGACGTTCTCGTGCTGGAACCCCGCGCCGGCAGCTGAACCGGAGGCGAACGTGGAGGAGACAGCGGGGTAACGGCTAGGCTCCACACTGCTGTGGGCCTCATCAACGGCGACGAGGTCCACAGCCTCTTGCCCAGAGACGCTCAGGCGCTGGCCGGCAGCGGTGATCCGGTCTCCAGGAGGGTCTTCAGGCCGGACAGCAGCTCCGGCCAGCCACCGCTGACCATCTCCAGCATCACGCTGCCTGGCTCGAAGCCGTCGTGCACGACGGTCAGCTTGACCGCCTGCCCCATCGGCTCGATGTCGAACGTCACCTTCGATCGAGCCTCATCGCCGAGCTTCTCGCGCAATTCCTCGCTCATCCCCTGCGCCTTGGCGAACTCGGGCGTCACGGTGTGCCAGGTGTAGGAGAGCCGGCGGGGCGGTTCCGACTCCAGGATCACCTGAGCCGAATCTTGCATCGTCACGTCGTCCATGACCCAAGCCATCGTGGATCCCACCTGCCAGTCGGTCTCGAAATGCAGACCCCAGTAGCGGCGGGTGAACGCGGGATCGGTCAGCGCCTGCCACAGCTTCTCCGGCGTGGTGTCGATGTAGGTGGTGTAGACGAATTCGGGTTTGCTCATCGGTTCCTCCAGGGCTCTCTTCAGGTCGGCGAGGGCATGGATGCGGTCACGGTGGTATCGATTGATCCAACGCTCGGAGATGGCATTGATCGGCTCGGGGTTGAGGAAATGCAGCTTCTCCCTCCCCCGCCACACGGTGGTGACGAGGTTGGCCTCTTCCAGCACCGCCAGGTGCTTACTGACCGACTGCCGGGCCATCTCCATCTCGGAACACAGCTCCCGCAGGCTCTGCCCGTCGTGTGAGTTCAGGCTGTCCAGAAGCCGACGACGGGTCGCATCGGCCAACGCCTTGAACACTGCATCCATTGCCTCACCTCGTATATGCAGCCGTCTAGCTGCCCGTTCAATATAGGCAGCCATATGGCTGCATGTCAAGGTCGAACGGGGACGGTGGGTGGCCCTGTGAAGATGGGGCGTAGGCCTTCGCAGGCTTCCGGCAGTGCCATCATGGTGCGATGAGCGAACGAGCTGACGGCCCGGAGCGCGAGCTGAGCCGCCACGAAGCCTCCGCCGCCGTCCTTGACCTGGGGTGGCGCTATGTCCTCGGCACCCTGCGCACCACGGTCCCGGTCGCCTCGATCGCCCATGCCGCCGACGTCGCGGCACTGGCCATCGACGTGGCGCGGTCACATGCCGACGAGCATCTGCGGATCGACCTACGCCGTGATCGCGTCGTGTTCACCTTGCAATCGCTGTCGGCGGCGACGGTCACCGCACGCGACACCGACCTGGCGGAGCGCATCTCGTCGGCGGTGACCGACCTCGAACTCCGGACCACGCCTGACGTCGGAGACGAGTCGCTGCGGTCGGTCCAGATCATCGAGATCGCCATCGACGCCATGGACATCCCCACCGTCCGGCCGTTCTGGAAGGCGATTCTCGGCTACGACGACGAGCCGGGCCGCACCGGACCGGCCGATCCACTGGTCGACCCTCTCGGACAGAGCCCGGCCATCTGGTTTCAGCAGATGGACGAGTCCCGGCCGCAGCGCAACCGCATCCACCTCGACATCTCCGTCCCGCATGACGAGGCCCAGCACCGGATCGCAGCAGCGCTCTCAGCAGGCGGCACATTGCGCTCTGACGCCAACGCCCCGGCCTTCTGGGTCCTGGCCGATGCCGAAGGCAACGAGGCGTGCATCACCACGTGGCAGGGCCGCGACGGCTGACCGGCCGATCGGCAATCGACCCTCCACCGCCGCAGGTGCTTCAGATGGAGAGCCGCGGCGTGCTGTAGAAGGTCATCTGGCCCGCGGCGCTGAGCTCGACCCCAGCGAACGCGGGCCCGTCATCTCCCAGCGGCGACAGGAAGCGGATCACGGTGCCGTCGGGGTCGGGGATGTCGAGCTGGGTTCCGTCCGGTCCACGGTCGAGCAGTTCACCGTGCTCGATGCCGACGTCGTCACAATGAGCGGCAAGCTCGTCGAGCGCCTCCACGGACGAGAGCCCCATTGTGAACAGGTCGAATCCAGGGAATCGCGGACTCCCCGAGACCGCGTCGCGCCGCCGAAGGCCGATGAGGAAGCCAGCTTCGCGGTCGACCAGGACCGCACCGGTAGGCTCGCCCTCTTCGATGAACTCGCGCATCAGGTCTAGCCCGAGCAGCGATCGATACCAGGTGACACTGCGCTGCAAGTCCGAGACTGGGACCTTCACCTGCTGGATTCGCACGAGTCCCGCTCCCATGAACGCTCCGTTCACTGCGTGTAGGCCGGACGATCGACCTCGCTATATTCGCACGGATTGTCGCATATGCGAAGGCTGAAAACGCCTCAACGTTAACTTTTGGTGACTCAGCGTTCCGACAACGAGCATGTGTAGAGTGCCGCGGCGTTCACCATCTCCGGCCCCGACGCGTGAGCGGTCGGCATTCACACGGCGCCACACACAAGTACCTCGCGCCACGCCTGCACGGGTCCGACACCACCCACACGAACGGCCCGCCCCCTGAGGATTAGACCGACTGGCCTGCGTGGCGCGCCGCATCGACGAACCGCCCGTCCACCAGAACGGGAACGGACTCGCTGGTGTCCACCTCAGCCGCCACCGCGACGTCTCCGGAGAACCCCGCTTCACACAGCTCGCGACCACTGCTACACGTCATCAATGCGTCTGCCAGGTGGGGACGTACGGCACCGAACGCCGCCGCAGCCGCTTCCGCCTCCGGGCTGAAGTCCGTGACACCCCGCTCGCGCAGCACCGTAATGACACTGCCCGCGCCCCATAGGTCCTCCACGGCGGGTCGCAGAGAACCGTCGGGCCACCGCTCCCCCGCTGCGATCACGGCTACGGCGGATCCCGGCGAATCGCGGAACCGCGCTGACAACCAGTCAGCCACGGCGCTGTGATTACGCAGACACGCTCCTAGAACCCTCGCGCCGGCCTCGGCCAGTTCAACACTGATCGTTGATCCGTTCGGTGACGGCAGCACGATGCGCCGCAACCCACTCGCCGCCCGAACGGCCTGCGGGGACAGGCTGACCTCTGCGGCATTCTCCGAATCCCTGGCCTCCAGGCGACCAACAGCCAGCGTCGCGCCGTGCTTCCGCGCATGGTCGAGCGCCGAGGCGTTCCTCCACCGATAGGGATACACATCTATGCCCGCATCCGTGGCCACGCTCAGCGTCGTAGTGAAGCTCAGAACATCGACGACGACGGTGTACGTCGCGTTTACGGACACAGCCGACGCGCCGGCGAGCCCCCACTCCAGCCGAACCTGGGCCCGGTCCTGGCTATGCGGCCTTCCCACATCGCGGAGCCTCCCACACGCAGGTCAGGCAGTGAAATCGACGTCTGCCAGAGGGACGCCTCGGTAAGCCGCCAGCCGTTCGGCCTCCTCGGCGATCGCGCCACGCAGGCGTGCTGAGTCCTTCGTCCACATGCCGATCTGGACCTTCAGTTTCTTCCCGACCTTGCGCGGCCGCCACGTGCCGGCGATCTCTCCGTCGACGAGCACCCCACCCGGCCGGCCGAGCACGGGCCACAGCACCTTCGCTCGTGCGGCATCACTCACCAGC
The DNA here is from genome assembly GCF_010550695.1 of Phytoactinopolyspora alkaliphila. GTDB lineage: Bacteria > Actinomycetota > Actinomycetes > Jiangellales > Jiangellaceae > Phytoactinopolyspora > Phytoactinopolyspora alkaliphila. The sequence goes on along the minus strand of NZ_JAAGOB010000007.1, from coordinate 203,990 downwards.
AGGGCCCGGTCCCGTCCCTGAAGGTAGAGGTCGTAGGGTCCCAGAAGTTGTGTCGTCCGGGCCGGGCCGGCCGTCAGCGCATCCATGTCCGCCGAGAGTGCCGAGCGCGTCTCGCCGTCGACCGTGACGTCCACGGCGTCGGCCGGCCAGTGCGCCTTGACCTCCTTGATCGGCGAGTCGAGATACTCGGCCAGTTGCTTGGGCGTCGCTGGGCCAAGCAAGCGTAGGTAGGTACGGACGACGTCGTACTGCTCGGGCGTGCGAGCGGCCGGCTCGAAACCGGGTATCGGTTCCAGCACCGGGGGCGACGTCCCAGCCTGCAGTTCCAGCCCCGCCCGCAGCGCTGCCAGCCGGAACGGCAGCTCGTACAGGTGCGTGGCGTCACAAGAACGGCAGAACCGGAGATACGGCGGATCCATCATGCGGCTGACCCGCGTGGACACCTCGCCCTTGACCAACGGCTCGGTCACCACCGAGCGCATGGCCGACGCCACCACGTCCAATGCCGCGAGCGCGTCGATGCCCGCTTCCCGCAGCGGCTTCGCCGCATCGAAGATCCGCTTCCCGGCGTCAGCCTCGGACCACGGCCAGACAGCCTTCGCGACGGCGGGCAGGTCGGCACGGCGGTACAGGTGTGGCGCGCCGCGAATCGTCCACACCCCGGCGAGCTCGTCGCCGGGCAGTGCCGCCACGTCGACACCTCGGATGGCCAGCGCCCACAGCCCGCCGTCCGGTCTCGTGTCCTGCACACCCGCATCGAACACGGCGGTCTCGGACAACGGCCCATTGCGGCGGTCCAGCTGCTGAGCACGCACGCGGAAACCCAGCACATCCTCCCGAGCAATGGTCACACCCATCGGTTGATCATAGATGGGCCCGGGGATCGTCAGCCGTAGTGGTCGTGGCCAGCGAGTGGACACGTCGCAACCAACACCGTCGCGGCGCCGTGCAGCACGTTTCGCCTGGGCGGGCCGGGGTACGAGACGTTTGATGGCATGCGCGCCGGCGTACGGCCAACGGCAGGCGCACCAGGGCGCATGCCCGTATCCCAAGGAGAGTTCCGCCATGTCTCACGAACCAGGCCACGAGGGAAACCAGCCGGATCAGCCCGAACCTCACCCGAAGCCGGGGCCGACGCCCACGCCGACGACCGACCCACCGGAGACCCCGACCCCAGGCCCTCCTGCGGATCCGAAACCGGACGATCCGGCGACCCCGACCCCTGGTCCCCCGCCACCCACGCGATAACTACTAGAACGCCTGGCTCCCGGCTGTGCGCGCCGAGTGGTCCGGCTGACTTCGCCCCTCTGCTACAGCCCTGCCACGGCGGCCTGTGACCGCCCATACCTTGCCTGCCCAGTGGTTTCGGGCGAACCGATCCGGGTACCCGGTCGGGCTATCGGCAACGAGCCGAACCGCGTGCGGTCCGGAAAACACCGGCCGCGACAGCAGAGGGGAGCTGCAGCCATGTCTGATCAACCAGGGCGCGAAGCCCGTGGTACGCCCGTGGATCCGGGTATGTCGTCGTCCGGCACGCCGAGAGACGCCGGTGCACCACCGTCCGGCACGCCAAGAGACCCCGGTGCGTCGTCGACTGAGTCGTCTACCAGGGATATCGCGAAAGGCGAAGCTGAACGAGTGGGCGGCACCGCCGCCGAGTCCGGCCGGCACGTCGCCGGGGTGGCGAAGGAGGAAGCCGGCCACGTAGTGGACGAGGCGCGACACCAGCTTCGGGACTTGGCCGGCCAGGCGCAGCAAGAATTCGCCGACCAAGCCCACCAGCAGAAGGACCGGACGGTGAACAACCTGCGCACGCTGTCCGACGAGCTGCGCACCATGGCGGAGAGTTCGGACCAGTCCGGCACCGCGGCACGGCTTGTCAGTGAGGCGTCGCGCCGGACCGGTGACGCGGCGCAGTGGCTGGAGCACCGTCAGCCGGGGGACCTTATTGACGAGGTCAAGTCGTTCGCCCGCCGGCGTCCTGGCACGTTCCTCCTCCTGGCCGCCGGCGCCGGAGTACTAGCCGGCCGCCTGACCCGGGGAACCGCGGAGGAGCGTAAGGCAACGCAGGGTGAGGCAGGCGGGAGGTCCGGGCAACAGGGTCCATCCGATGGTGCGGGCATGCCGGGTACCGGCCAGGCGCCCCTCGGTGCTTCGCGGCCCGACCAGCCCATGCCTGAGCGGCCCACGACGCCCACACCCGGAAACCCGGCCGACCCGCTGCTGGGAGGCCCGACTACCGCCACCACGGACCAGCCGGTGAAGCCGACGCCGGGTCCTCGGGACATCGGCGGCCAGCACAGGGCGGCCCCGAGTGGCCACTCCCAGGCGGTGGATCGCGATGGCTGACACGCCGCCCGACACCTCTGGCTCCGCACGACCCGACGCGTCGCTCGGTGAGCTGCTGGCTGACGTGAGCAAAGATCTGTCGACTCTGATGCGGCAGGAAGTGGAGCTGGCGAAGGCCGAGATGCAGCAGTCTGCCAGCCGCGCCGGGCGGGGAGCCGGTATGTTCAGCGGCGCCGCTCTCGGAGGCTGGATGGCGTTGCTGTTCCTCTCCGTCGCACTGTGGTGGGGCCTGGGCGACCTCGCCGGGCACGCCTGGGCCGCCGTCATCGTCGCCGCAATCTGGGCTGTGATCGCGGGGGTGCTGGCCGCGCTCGGCAGGACCGAAATGCGCAAGATCAAGGGCACGCCCAAGACGGCGGAAACTGTGAAGCAGATTCCCGATGCCTTGAAGGGACAGGAGGAACGACGATGACAAACGACCCCGATCAGATCCGCGCGGACATTGAGCGGACGCGAACCGACCTGAGCGAGAACGTGGACGCCGTACGTGACCGGGTCAGCCCCGGCTCCGTAGTGAAACGGCAACGCAGCCGAGTCCAGGGCGCGATGTCCAGCGCGCGCGAACGTGTCATGGGCGCCATGCCCGACGTGGGTTCCGGGGGCGGCTCCCCTGTGGACTCGGTGAAGGACACCATGACCGACGCGCCCACCAAGGTCCGGGAGCGCACGGAGGGCAACCCCCTTGCGGCTGGGCTCGTCGCCTTCGGCGTCGGCTGGCTGGCGTCGGCGATCATCCCGGCGTCCAAGCAAGAACGCCAGGCGGCCGGCACGGTCAAGGAGTACGCCCAGGACATGGCCAACCAGGCCACAGATGTGGCGAAGGAAATGGCCGAGGACATGCGTGAACCGGCCCAGCAAGCCATGGAGTCGGTGAAGTCCACCGCCGCCGAGGGCGCCCAGACGGTGCGTGAGGAAGGCACATCAGCTGCCCAGGACATCAAGGACACCGGGCAGGAGTCCGTGCAGAACGTGCGGCGTGACCAGGGCTGACACGTACCAACACTGCCTCGGTGGCGTCCTCGGGCGCCGGACGGGCACGTCTACGGCCCGGCCGGCACTTCCTGAACCACCTTCTGGACCATGGCGTCAAGGGCGTCGCGGAGTTCTCGGCGCATGCTGTCGCTCCCCGTATGGCCGGAGTCGTCCACGATCCTGAGTCCGGCGTCCGGCCACGCGCGGGACAGCTCCCACGCGATCTGGAGCGGAGCGCCCAGGTCAAGACGGCCGTGGACCAGCACGCCCGGGATTCCGGCCAAGCGGCCGGCATCGCGGAGAAGGACGCCGTCTTCGAGAAACGCGCCGTTGGCTGCATAGTGCGCACAGATGCGCACGAACGCGAGCAACGCGTGGTGTGGGCGATCGCTGTAAGCGTCCGGCTTGCCCTGGTGCTCCATGGAGACGACGGCGTCCTCCCAGGCGACCCACGCGTGCGCGGCCCGCTCCCGCACCTGCGGATCCGGATCCTCCATCAGCCGTGCGTACCCGGCGACGACATCGCCTGCGAACACCGCGGGAACCTGGGCCCGGAACTGTTCCCATTCCCGCGGGAAGAACCGCGCGAGACCTTCATACAGCCATTCCAGTTCGCTACGCCTGCTGGTGGTGACCCCGGCCAGTACGATCCCGGACACGCGCCGCGGATACCGCTCGGCATACGCGAGGATCAACGTCGATCCCCACGATCCGCCGAAAAGCACCCAGCGCTCGATGCCCAGGTGCTCACGCAGGCGCTCCATGTCGCCGAGAAGGTGTTCGGTGGTGTTGACGCTCATGTCGGCCGAGGGGTCGCTGGCGTGCGGGACGCTCTGGCCGCATCCGCGCTGGTCGAAACTGATCACCCGATACTGGTCCGGGTTCAGGTACCGCCGCAGGCTCGGCACCGAGCCGGTTCCGGGGCCACCGTGCACGATCAGTGCGGGCACGCCGTCCGGACTGCCGGAGGTCTCCCAATACATGCGATTGCCGTCGCCCGCGTCGAGCAGACCTCGCTGGGTCGCCTCGGTGGGCACATAGAGGTCGGACACAACGCTCCTCATTCTTCTCGAATGACTTCTAACAGCGCTGTTATATTACACGGGTGACCGACGACGACCCTCGCGCCGGAGCCGGCTTCCTGGGAACCCGGCTCCGGCACCTGCTCGAGCTGATGGAGGGCGGCGTGGCAGCGGCCTATGCCGACCTCGGCCTCCCGGGGTTCCGGCCGCGTTTCACGCCGATCCTGCGTGCCCTGGCCAGTGCCGGCGACTCGTCCATCCGCGACCTGGCCCGCGCGGTCGGCGTCACCCACTCCGCAGTCAGCCAGACGGTGGCACACATGGTCAAGGAAGATCTGGTAAAACTGCGGACCGGCGACGACGCACGCCAGCGCATCGTGACGCTGACCCCGCGGGCGAGACGGCTGCTGCCTGTCCTGGACACGGAGTGGACGGCCACAACCCGGGCCGCAGCGACCCTCGACGCCGAACTCTCGTTTCCGCTAAGCCGGGTCATCGACGAGGCGCTGGACGCGCTGAGCCGGCGGCCTTTCCGGCAGCGGATTGCCGACGCGGCTACCGCTCCGCCTGGGCAGGCCGCCGGGTGAGCGTCACTGCGCCGCACTCCCCCGCCTCACGGCGACGACGGTCCCGGCCGCCGCGGCGGCGAGCACCATCCCCCAGGCCATCGGTCCGAGCGGCGTGCAACCCAGGAACTGGCTAACCCCGGGCGTCTGGATGATGGCCACCAGCGCGGCGAACGACGCCACCGACGTCACCACCACCAGCCGGCTGTGCCGACCGATCACCAGGGTCTGGGCGAGCTGCGTGGCAACGAGAGCGGCAAGGCCCATCGTCCCGGCCCGGCTTCTGCGTCCCGTCCAACGCCCGGCGGTCCAGGCCAGCGTGGCGCCCAGCGCGGTCGCCGCTCCGCGGACGGCGACGGCCTTGGCCAGCGGCTTGCCGAGAATAGCGCCGACGGGCTTGCCGTCGTCCTCGTCGTTCCGGCCGGAGGCCAGCGCCACAGCCAGCGCGGGGAACATGTCGGTGAGCATGTTGACCAGCAGCATCTGCCGGGTGGTGATCGGTGCACGCCCCGCCAGCGCCGTGCCGATCACCATGAAGCCCACCTCGCCGGCGTTGCCGCCCACCAGGATCGACACCGCGTCACGTACCCGCCGCCATAGCGCACGACCCTCGAGAAGCGCGCCATGGACCTGTGTGATGTCGGCGTCCGGCAGGACCAGGTCGGCCACGGACTGCGCCGAGGTCGACCCCCGTGCACGCACTCCGATGCCCACGTCGGCGAGCCGGATGGCGGCAGCGTCGTTGACACCGTCACCGATCATGGCGACGACGCGGCCGGCCTGCTGCAACGCCGCGACGATCTGCACCTTCTGCTCAGGCGAGACCCGCGCGAAGACCGTGGACTCCGCAACCTTGCGCGCCCGCTCGGATTCGCTCATCCGGTCCAGCTCGGCACCGGTGACGACCGCGCCGTTGGCGATGCCCGTGGCCGCCGCCGTCGCCCGTGCGGTCTCCGGGTGGTCGCCGGTCACCATGACGACGCGGACACCCGAGCCGGTGATCGCCTGGACCGTATCCCGCGCCTCCGGCCGGGCGGAATCGGCGATGCCGACGAAGCCGAGCAGTTCCAGTTCGCAGACGAGCGGCTCGAGGTCGTCGGTGTCTTCGGGCAAGCCGTCCCGGCGCTGTGCCACGGCCAGGACTCGCAGCCCTTCACCCGCCAGCCGCTCGGCCTTGCCGGACGCGCCAGCGTCGGTGCCACACAGCGGCAGCACCACCTCCGGTGCACCCTTGACCACCAGCACCGAGCCGCCGTCGATCCGCCCGAGTGCCGCCGAATAGCCGCGCTGAGCCTGGAATGGCAGCTCGGTGACCGGCTGCCACCCGTTCCGGTGCACGTCGCCTGCCTCGTGGGCGGCTTCCAGCACCACGCGGTCGGTGGCGTGGGCGAGCTTGGCGATGCTTTGCGTATCGGTCTGCGGGCAGGTGCGCGCTGCCGCGGCGAGCAGGCGTGCGGCGTCGACTCCGCCGGGTTCGACGTCGCCCTCCGGCGTCGCCAGCCGAGTGAGGCTCAGCCGGCCCTCGGTGAGCGTGCCCGTCTTGTCGAAGCACACCACATCGACCCGGCCCAGCGCCTCGAGCGCCCGGGACGTGCGGACCAGCGTGTTCTGCCGGGACAGCCGGCGCGCTCCCCCGGCCTGCGCCACCGTGGCGACCAGGGGCAGGCCTTCGGGCACGGCGGCCACGGCCACCGACACGCCCGCGGCGACCGCCTGGCGCAGCGGCATCCCCCGCAGTAACCCGATGCCGGCCACCGCAGCCCCGCCCAGTGCCGTCATCGGCAGCGCCACCCGAGTCACCTCGTGCAGGCGGCCCTGAACGCCCACCGGTTGCGGGGCGTGTCCCGCTATCCGCGCGGCGCGCCCCGCCTCGGTGGATGCGCCGGCCGCCACGACGACGGCGTGGGCTGAACCGGCCAAGACCGTGGTTCCCTCGAACACCATGCCGGTGCGCTCGGCCAGTGGCGCCCCAGGTGTCGGCTCGGTGTCCTTGGCCACCGGCATCGACTCACCGGTCAATGTCGACTCGTCGATCTCGAGCTCCGCTGCCCGCAGCAGCCGCGCGTCGGCCGGCACCACGTCGGACGTGCGCAGTTCGATCACGTCGCCAGGCATCAACGCACGCGCCGGAGTCTTCTCCACGGGCGCGTCGTCGATCCGGTCCAGACTCTCGACGAGCACGCGGCGGGCCTGTACCTCCTGCTCGGCGAGGAGCCCGCGCAACGCTCGCTCCACCCTCACCCGCTGGACGCCGCTGATCAGCGCGTTACCCGTCATGACGGCGCCGACCAGCACACCGTCGATGCCGGATCCGACGATCATCGACGCCACGGCTCCACCCGCGAGCACCGGGGTGAGCGGATCGCGCAGCTCCTGGAACACCGCCCCGGCGAGGCGTGCGGGCTCTCCCCAGCGTCGCGCACGAAGGCCCCGCGCGTCGCTCCGCGCCCGGTCGCGCCTGGGCGGTTCAACGGTGCCCGCCCCGTCCTGCCCGCCGCCCGGCCGGCCGGCACGGAGCCTGGTGTAGACGTCGGTGCCCGGCAGCTCGTGCCACGGGACGTGCACCACCGGACGAGGGGAGCCGCCACGGGTGGCGCGCAGACCGGACACGGTTCCACTGATCAGGGCCACCAGCGCCGCCACCTGAACCGGGGCGAAGCCACGTGCCAGTCCGCGCCGCCGGTCACCGACCAGGGCATGCAGGGCGCCCAGCGCCGAGCCGGCCTGAGCCAGGCGCACGGCTCGCTCGCTCACCCCGCGCGCCGCCGCGGTGGCGCGCAGAATGCGCCACACGTCGTCCAAGTCCTCGCCGCAGACCACATCCGCAGACCAGTAGGAGTTCCCTTCCCCCCGGGTGACGGCGACGCCGACGTCCGCGGCCGCGAGGGCGCTCTCGTCCGCCGCGGTCACCACCAGGACGCCGTGTCCGTCACCCTGCTGCCGGCGCACCTCGTCGGCGAGTGGCACGCCGTTGAGCACATGGTCCACTCGTGGCAGAAGCTCTTCTGCTTCCGCTCGGCTGGTCAGCGCGACGGTGGCGCCGGTAGACCTCGCGGCGTCGAGGACGGCGTCGGCCAGCGGGTCGATCTCGCCGTCGGCCGTGATCAACACGCGTGAGTCGATGATCACGGCATCGATCCGGTCGAGACGGCGGAACGCGCCGGCGTTGAGCGGCACCACGCCTCGCCGGGCCAGATCCCGGCCGACCGCGGTGGCGAAGCCCTCGCGTCCGTAGCGGGCCGGCCTGGGCACGGCGGCCAGCAGGGCGTCGGCCGCGCGGCCGGGACTCCGGGTGAACGCCAGCACCCCCGCGGCCGCGGCCGGTGCTCCGCGGCCGATCCGATCGTTCCAGACCTCGATAGGCCCCTTCGGTCGTGGACCCGGCCGGGGAGGCGGGCTCGGCGCATCGGATGGCACGGCATCCTCCGCACCGGACAGCTCCGGCTCGCGGCGGATCCACGCCTGCCGGCGAGACCATGCCTCAGCCAGCAGCGTGCTGCGGTACACCGCGTCGACAGCGGGCGTCATGACACTCTGGGACAGCCCGTGGACCGCCGCGTTGGCCAGCGTGAGCACCAGGTCGGTCTCGATCGGCCCGATCCGGCGCTTGATCCCGCGGCGCAGATCCCGTTCGATCTCCAGCGTTGCCATCCCCGCCCTCGCCCAGCGCGGCAGCGGCGGCAACCGCAGCACCGACTGGACCAGCGCGGCGGAGCTGCCGACGCAATCGGCGGCGAGCTCGGTCGCGACCGCGACGACCGCCGTCATGTCGCCCGGATGCGTGGGACGCCGCCAGGAGAAGTCGTCCTCCCGGGTCCCCTGGTCGCCCTCCACCGCGCGCACTGTGTTCAGCAACGTCTCGACGTCGAGCCGGCGCTCGTCGAAAGCCACCAGCACCTGCCCCGTCACCGCGTTGATCTGCGCCCAGCGCACCCCCTGCACGCGCCGCAGAGCCGCGGGCACCCGCTCGGCCAGCCGCCGGCCGTGGTCACCCTCGAGGCCACGGACCTCGATGTGCGCCCTTCCGTGACCTGTCCACACTCGCCGGTGCTGCCTCCTGGGATGCAGATCCGTCAGCGCCCGGCCGGCATCCATGGCCTCCCGGCTGGCGGACTCGGCGTGCATCGACTGCGATACCAGGCGCGGGATCGACGTCGCCGTGCCCTTCGCGACACCCGCGGCGAACGCGGCGCCGGACACTCCGGCCATAGCGGCCCGGCCAGCGAGGCGGCCCGGGGCCCTGAGCATTGACGCAGCAGTACCAAGCATGGACGCGGAGGTACCCGCCGCGCCGCCGTCTAAGCGCCTGTGCGGAGAATCAGGGCCGCGTGTTGAATCCGGCCAGTGCGACGGTGCCGTCGCTGTAGTGCTGGATCTCGGTCACCGAGCCGGGGGCCGGCTGGACTTTGAACATCGCCGACGCCGGCGCCTCCAGCGCGAGCCGGACCAGCGCGCGGACCGGCATCGAGTGGGTCACCACGACGACGGTCCGGCCGGCGTACAGCTCTACGGTCCGGTCGCGGGCCGCGACGATGCGGGCGGTCATCTGGTCCAAGGACTCGCCGCCCGGCATCTGGTACGACGTCGACGCGAACCACGCCGCGATGTCCTCGGGGTAGCGCTCAGTGATCTCCCCCAGCGTCAGCCCGTCCCAGGCGCCGAACTCGCACTCGCGCCACTCGTCGTCGACCCCGACCTTCTCCACACCCAGCTGTGTGGCGATGGCGTCCGCGGTCTGCCGGGTGCGAAGCATCGGGGACGCGACGACCACCGGCGCGACGTCGGCCATCACGTCCGACCCGGCCAGCATCGTCCCGGCCCGCAGCGCTTGGTCCAGTCCGACCTCGTCGAGGGGCGGGCCCTCCGTGCCACCCCCGCTGAACGCGCGCGCCCGGGTCATCGCCGTCTGCCCGTGCCGGACCACCACCAGGGTGGTGGGCGGGCCGAGCTCGGGCGACCAGGTGACGAGCCGATGTGGAGGCGGGACCGTGTCCGGCGTTGTCGCGGTCTCGGGTTCCGTCTTCGCGTCGAACGGCTCGGGTTCGGTGGGCAGGGCTGGCGCGTCGTCGTCTGGATGCTCGGCAGCCTCGTGCGGCGCGACCGGCTTGCCGTCCAGCGCGTCGTTCAGCAGCCGGTCCGCGTGCGCGTTCTGAGCCCGTGGAACCCAGGTGTACGTCACCTGACCGGGTGGGAGGATCCGCTGTGCTTCCAGCGCCAGCGGGCGCATGCCGGGATGCTTGATCTTCCAGCGGCCGGACATCTGCTCCACCACGAGCTTGGAGTCCAGGCGGGCTTCCACCTGGGCGGACGGATCGATCTGCCGGGCCATCCGCAGGCCGGCGATCAGCCCGCGGTACTCGGCGACGTTGTTGGTGGCGACGCCGATGGTCTCGCCGGCCTCGGCCAGTACCTCGCCGGTGTCGGCGGAGCGCACCAGCGCGCCGAACGCGGCGGGGCCAGGATTACCACGAGAGCCGCCGTCGGCCTCGACGATCAACCGCGTCATGTCACCCTTCGTCTCCGGAATGGTTCACAGTCCCTGGGATGGTTCACAGGCCGGAATCAGGAACGCGGACGAGGATGCGTCGGCACTCGTCGTGCCGGATCACCACCTCGGCGGCGAAGCTGCGGATCCGGGTCAGTTCGGCCGGGTCGAGCTGCATCTGGCAGCCTTCACACATCCGCCGGCGCAATGCCGCCGCGCCGATACCGCCTTGCGCGGCACGGATCTTCTCGTACAAGGACATGAGATCGTCGGGAAGCTGCGCGGCCAGCTCGGAGCGCCTGCCCCGCGCCTCCTCGGCTTCCTTGTCGATCTCCGCCCACTGCGCATCCCGCGCCTGCTGGATCTCGTGTGCTCGCCGGCCGACCTTCTCGCGCTGCGCGGTGAGCGACTCGACCTGCTGCTGTGCCTGTTCCAGGCGCTCCATCACGTCGAGCTCGGTGTCCTCGAGGTCGGACTGCCGGCGATCGAGCGACTCGATCTCACGCTGCAGGCTCTCCAGCTCTTTCGGCGAGGACACCTGACCGGAATCGAGCCGCTTCTGGTCACGTGCCTTGCGCTCGCGCACCTGTTCCACGTCGGCGTCGGCGCGCTTCTGCTCGCGTTCCAGATCGGTGACGGAAGTCTGCGCCACCACCAGCGCGTCGCTGAGGCGGGCGTGTTCGGCGGCCGCGGCTTCCAGCTCCGCCACCTCGGGCAGTTTCCTCCGCCGGTGCGCGAGCTGGTCCAGCTTCTGGTCAAGTCCTTGCACATCAAGGAGGCGAAGTTGGGCTTCGGGGTCAACGTTCAGGGCTCGTCCCTCCTTCGGGCACGAGCGCCCCGGCCGGGCGGGACGGTTCGTGCAGCGTCCACGGGTCTGTCGGTGCCACGGATACGCGGGTCTCCACCCTAGTACCTGCATCCGCCATGTCGGCTCGCAGGCGATCGGCGGCCCGTTCCAGCCAGGGCCACTCGCCCGCCCAGTGGGCGACGTCGACCAGAGCGGGACCGCCGTTGTCCAACGACTCCGACACCGGATGGTGGCGAAGATCGCCCGTCACGTACACGTCGACGCCTGCCCGGCGTGCGGTGTCGAGGAGCGAGTCGCCGGCGCCACCGCAGACGGCCACCGTGCGCACGAGCCGTTCCGGGTCTCCGGCGGCACGGACCCCGCCGACCGTGGCGGGCAGCGCGGCGGCGACCCGCCGGGTGAACGACCGCAGCGTCTCCGGTTCGTCGAGCGCGCCGATCCGGCCGAGCCCAGTGCCCGCCGGGAGGGTCGCGAGTTCGTAGAGGTCGTAGGCCGGCTCCTCGTACGGGTGCGCCTCGATCAAGGCGGCGACGACGCCGGTCCGGGACCCGCGCGGCATCACCATCTCCACACGGTGCTCCGGCACCTCCTCGACGGCGCCGACCTCCCCGATAGTCGGGTTTGCCCCCGGCCCCGGCCGGAACGTCCCGGTGCCGCTGGTCATCCAGGCGCACCGCTCGTAGTCGCCGATCACCCCCGCGCCGGCGGCCGTGAGCGCGTCGAGCACCCGCGCCGTGTCGGGTTCGGGGACGAAGACCACCAGCTTGTCCAGCTGCTCCCCCGCGTGCGGGTTCAACGGGCGGAGTCCCCTGAGCCCGAGCGCTCCGGCCAGGGCGTCGTTGACACCGTCGCCGGCGCTGTCAGCATTCGTGTGCGCGGTGTACAGGGCGACGCCGTGGGAGATAAGCCGGTGCACGAGCCGTCCCTTGGGCGTCGTCGCCGGAACTCCGTGCACGCCGCGCAGGAACAGCGGGTGGTGCGTGACGATGAGGTCGGCGCCCCACTGGATCGCCTCCTCCGCCACTGCCTCGACCGGGTCGACGGCGAACAGCACGCGCCGAACGTCCGCGGCGGGGTCCCCACACGCCAGACCGACAGCATCCCAGGATTCCGCGCTGGACGGCGGATAGTGCGCTTCGAGGATGGCGATGACGTCGGCTAACTGAGGCACAGTCGCCACCCTAACGCGCCCCGAAGCACCGGAGGACCTAGGTGGCTGGCGTCCTTCGGTGTCCACCGATTCCGGTCAGGGAACCTGGTTCACAGGACCCTGGGTCTGCCGTCCTTTGCAATGCGCACACATACGCAACGCCCTCCGGAGTCGGGATCTCGGGTTTCGCGAGGCTTCGACAGGGAGTCCTGTGCATGTGCGTATGTGTGCGCATTGCAAAGGCAGCGACACACACGCGATCCAGGCCCCACGCCACGTGCCGACGCCACTCAGCCGACGCCTTCTCCGACCAGCTCGGGCAGCACCGCAACCGTCCGCGCCTTCCCAGGCGGTAGGATCGCGGCGATGCCCGAGTCGTCCGGCGCCGGTGTCGTGACGGCGCTCTCCGCCCGCCTGAACGGCGAGGTCGACGCGCGGCCCGGAACCCGCGCCATGTACGGCGCCGATGCGTCCAACTATCGCCGGATCCCGCTGGCTGTCGTGTTCCCGCGTGATACCGAGGACATCGCCACAGCGGTCTCGTTGTGCGCGGAGACGGGTACGCCGCTGACGATGCGCGGCGGCGGCACGTCGGTGGCGGGCAACGCGATCGGGCCTGGGATCGTGGTCGACACCTCCCGGCACGTCAACCGGATCCTGGAGGTCGACTCCGAAGCCCGCACGGCCCGGGTGGAACCCGGCGTCGTTCTCGCCGACCTCCAGCGTGCGGTCCTTCCCCACGGACTGCGCTTCGGGCCGGACCCGTCGACCATCAGTCGATGCACCGTCGGCGGGATGATCGGGAACAACGCCTGCGGCAACCACTCCGTCGCGTGGGGTACCACCGCCGACAACGTCCACCGGCTGACCGTGCTCACGCCCTCCGGCACGGTCCTGCGACCTGGGGAGTACAGCGCCGAGCAGTGGTCACGCCAGCTGGACCTCGCCGGCGACGAAGGAGACATCTATCGGGAACTGGACCGGCTCGAGCAGGCCAACCGAGGCCTGTGGCGGCAGGAACTAGCCGCGTTCTCCCGCCGCGTGTCCGGCTACGGCGTGGACCGGCTGCTGCCGGAACGCGGCCGGTCGGTGGCCAAGGCACTGGTGGGTACCGAGGGAACCTGCGGCGTCGTGCTCGACGCGACCGTGGGCTTGGTGCAGCCGCCCCGGCACCAGATCCTCGTGGTGCTGGGGTTCTCCGACGACGCGGGCGCGGCGGACGTGGTTCCGGTGATTCTGAGCCACGGACCACTCACCGTCGAGGGCTTGGACTCCGAGCTTCTGGCCGTGGCCGGCGCCTCCCGCGAAGGTCTCCCGGCGGGCGACGCCTGGCTCTTCGTGGAGCTGGGCGGGGACACCGCGGACGACGCCCGCCGACGCGCGGAGGACATGCTTCGCGACCTGGGCAGAGCCTGGGGTGCCGCGGAGTCGTCACTGATCGTGGTGGATCAACGACGGCGCGCCGCCCTGTGGCGTATCCGCAAAGACGGCGCTGGCCTGGCCACCCGCGACGCCGCCGGCCGCGAGGCCTGGCCAGGCTGGGAAGACGCGGCGGTCCCGCCCGCGAACCTCGGTGCGTACCTGCGGCAGTTCCGTTCATTGCTGAGCAACTATGGGCTGCGTGGGCTGAGCTACGGTCACTTCGGCGAGGGCTGCATCCACGTCCGGATCAACTTCGACCTCCTGAGCGCCGGCGGCGTGGCCCGATTCCGATCGTTCGTGGAGGACGCCGCGGACCTCGTCGTCGCACACGGCGGATCCCTCAGCGGAGAACATGGCGACGGGCTGGCCCGGTCCGCCCTCCTGTCCAGGATGTACTCGCCGGGCGTGATCCGCTCGTTCGCCGAGTTCGCCCGGATCTTCGACCCGGCCGGCATCCTCAACCCCGGGATCGTCGTCGACCCGCCGGACATCGACCAGCACCTGCGCTACCGGAGCGCCGGCCCGATCGATCTGCCGGCTCCCCGGCTGCACTATCCCGACGACGACGGCGACCTCACCCGGGCGGTGCGCCGCTGCGTCGGCATCGGCAAATGCCGCTCCGGAGACGGCGCGGTCATGTGCCCCAGCTGGCTGGTCACCGCCGAGGAGAAGCACTCCACCCGCGGCCGGGCCCGGATCCTGCAGGAGATCGTCTCCGGGCAAGCCGTGCCGGACGGCTGGCGCTCCGAGGACGCCCGGGAGGCGCTGGACCTCTGCCTGTCCTGCAAGGGCTGCGCGAGCGACTGCCCGGTGGGCGTCGACATGGCCGTGTACAAGGCGGAATTCCTGCACCAGCACTATCGCCGCCGGATCCGCCCGCTCGCCCACTACTCGCTGGGCTGGCTGCCGGTCCTGGCCAGAATCGCCACACATATGCCACGCATAGTGAACGCCGTCGCCTCGTCCCGGCTTCAGCCGGTCCTCAAGCGGCTGGGCGGCATCGACAGAGCACGGGCCATTCCGCGCTTCGCCCGCCGCTCCTTCCTCTCCGCCCGGCCGAGCGCGAGCGGCGGCCGCCCGGCTCGTCGCGCGTCGGGCGAGGCACCCACGAGTGCCGGATCTCCCACGAACACGCGGAAGGTCGTGCTGTGGCCGGACACCCTCGGCAACTACCTGGCGCCCGAGGTCCTCCACGCGGGGCTACGCGTGCTCGAGGCCGCCGGGTTGGAGGTGCACGTGCCCCGCGGAGGCGTCTGCTGCGGACTGACCTGGTTCTCGACCGGCCAGCTCGGCATGGCCGCGAGCGCGCTCCGGCGCAGCGAGAAGGCGCTGGACGCACCGAGGAGCCACGGCTGGCCGATCGTGGTACTGGAGCCGAGCTGCGCGGCGATGCTGCGCTCCGAGGCCACGGCGGTCCTGGGCGACACCGGCTTTACCCGCTATCTCCGCTCGCACGTGGTGACGCTGGCCGAGGCGCTGGAACGCTTCGCCCCGGAGTGGGCGCCACCGTCGATCAGCGCTCCGGCGACCGGGCAGGTGCACTGCCACCAGAGCTCCGTCCTCGGATTCGAGGCCGATCAGCGACTGATGGCCCACGCGGGCATCGACCCGCGGGGAATGCAGGACGGCTGCTGCGGACTGGCCGGCAACTTCGGATTCGAAGACGGGCATGCACAGATCTCGGCCGGCATCGCCGGGCTGAAACTGCTGCCCGCCGTGGAATCCGCACCGGCCGGCGCCGTCTACGTCGCCGACGGCTTCAGCTGCCGCACACAGCTTGCTCAGCTGGCCGGGATCCGCGCCCGTCATCTCGCGGAGGTCCTCGCCGCGCACCTTCCGCCGGGAGAAGGGTGACGCGCGCACGGCAGTGAATTCGGAACCGTGACACGAGGTGCGTGGTCCTCCACCCGCAGGAGCGCCGCGCGGCCTACGATGCGGGACATGAGCGGACCCGACCTGCCCTCCCCCGACGAACCGTTCACCCCGGAGGCCTTCCAGAGACGCTGGCCGACCGGGGCGGAGAAAGCCGAACTCTACGACGGCGTCCTGGTTTTCTCCGGGGCGTTCGACGAGCGCGACGTCGAACTGGCGCAGCGCACATATCCGAACCGCCAGGTGATCCTCTACCAGGGGAACATCGAAGTGCACCCGGCAGGGACGAGCCCGCCCCGGTCGATTCTGGAGACGTATATCGAGCGTCTCGTCCATCGCAAGGCGGGCTCCCCGGCGTAGCCGGACTCCCCGGCATCCAGCCGCCGTGTGTTACGCGGCCAGCAGCCGCTCGAAGAAGAGGCGATACCGGCGCAGGGCCTGACGGAGGTCCTCGGTGGTGGGTTCTCCACCCGCCTCCCACGTCGCCTCGAGCCTGCCGCGCTCCTCGTCGAAACTGCTGGCCAGCTTGCCTAGGACGTCCTCGACAAGATCGCGAGCCTCCTGAACAGCGAGCCTCGGATCGTCCACGAAGGTGGACTGGGCATGATCCCAGCGGCTGACCAGGTCGGTCGAGTCTCCCAGCAGCAGAGGACCGTCACCGTCCACCCCGGCATGCCGCGGCTCGCCGATGTCGCCGCCGCCTCGCGGCTCGTCGTACTCCACACCGCTTCGCGGCTCGTCGGTTCCGGCGGCGGCGTCTCGGTACTCATCGTGTGCTGTCATGTCGGCCTCCTCGGCGGCTGCTGGGCGTGCCGTTGCGGTTCTCCCCGACGTCGTCGGTCTCGTCGTGGAGCATCTTGTCGAACAGGGCCCGGTAGTGGACGAACGCCTCACGCAGGTCTTCGGTCGTGGCCTCCGGGCCCCGCTTGCGAATCGCGTAGGCAGAGCGGTAGTGCGTAACGACGTCAGGATGATCGGCGGCGACCATGTCGGCTCGCTCGTGGAAGTCGTCCACGGGGTAGCCCCGCTCCGCCATCACTGTGACGATCAGCTCGTCCGCCTCGGACACCGCGGGTCCCGGCTCGTCGACGAACCGCTGCTGGATCGTGTCCCAGTCGGCCGCATACTGACGGCGGGCGGCAGCGGTGAGCGGGACGACGTCGATGTGGTCCCGGCGATCGGCCACCTCACGCAGGCGGTCCTCCGCTTCGCGACGGTTGTCCGCCCGGTCCACCGCGCGGTCGTACTCTGGACCGAAGCGGTTCTTCAACTGTGACGAACTCCGCTGTTTCATCAGGAAAAATACGAGGCCGGCCACGATCAGCGCGACCACGACCAGTAGGACGATCCACATCCAGGTATCCATCTGTGCCTCCTTACGTCTGCGACGCCGCCGGCGCGGCCTCACCAGGAGCCGAGATACCCGGACCAAAGGGTATGAAACGCCCAGCTCCGGTAGGCAGCCCGCGGAGGGCGGCTCAGCTTGGCCCTCGGCGGGCATAGCACCGCTGATGATCACCGGTGCGAGCGGAAGGCCCTGCGCATAGGGATGCGATGCTCGGGGTACTGACCACCGCATGCTGCTGAAGGGGCGGGGCCTCCCGCTTGTTCCAGATCTGCAGGCGCTCACCGATCTGGTGCGGTGCCGCTCAGGGCTGTACCTCCGCCAGTCACAGGGGCCGGAAGCGGACATGTTCGGCCAAGGCAGCCTCGATTACGAGTCCGGGGTGAAGATGCCTGGGCTGTCCGTCACCACCATCGAACCCGAGCCGTGGTGGCCGCGCCCGCCCATCGACTGGGTGGCACGAAGGGTCTGCAAGTACGCCGATCTCAGTGAGGTCGAGGGGCGGCACGCCTGGCTCCTGCACGGACGAGTCGTCGGACGCGGTCCGGACCATGAACCTCTCGTAACCGACATCGAGCCGGTTGCGCGCCTGGACGACCTGGTGATCCAGGAAGCCCGATCCCACTACGCCGAACGCTTCGACGTCGCTCGCGACTCGACGAACTGACGGCGCGGACGGGGAAACATGCGGCTGCGCCGATGGAGCCCGGCAGGTCCCGCCCTGTCTCGCCGCAGGCGCGGCCGGGGCTTCAGCTATCACGACGTCGACGGGTCCGTCCTCGATGACGACGATACGCTGCGCCGGATCAAGGAACTCGTCATCCCGCCGGCCTGGAAGAACGTGCGGATCTGTCCGTGGCCGAACGGTCACCTGCAGGCCGTCGGTGTGGACGACGCCGGCCGGCGCCAGTACATCTACCATCCGCAATGGCGCAAGCGCCGCGACGCGGAGAAGTTCGAGCGGATCCGCCAGTTCGGCCGCCGGCTTCCCGATGCCCGCCGCCAGATCGAGGCTGATCTCGAGACCCGCGGACTGAACCGGCGGCGCGTCCTCGCGGCCGCCGCCCGGCTGCTCGACATCGGCTTCTTCCGGGTCGGCGGCAAGGAATACGCCGAAGAGAACGGCTCCTACGGCTTGGCAACGGTGCTGTGCGAGCACGTTCATGTGCGACGCGGGGGCACGGTGGTGTTCGACTACCCCGCGAAGTGGGGCCAGGAGCGGGTCCAGTCGATCGCCGATCCGGACGTCGTCGCTGTGGTCCGGGCGCTGAAGAAGCGCCGCCGGCCCGATCAGGCCATGCTCGCTTACTACGAGGGGCGCGCCTGGCACGAGGTCAGCTCCACCGACGTTAACGAGTACCTGCGTGAGCTGTTCGAGATCGAGGTCAGCTCCAAGGACTTCCGGACCTGGCACGGCACCGTTCTGGCGGCGGTGGCGCTCGCCCTGGCCGAGAACGGCGCGGGCCACTCGACGAGTGCCACCGCGAGGCGCCGCGCGTGCGCCCAGGCAATGCGGGAGGTGTCCCACTACCTCGGCAACACGCCGGCGATCTGCCGCACCTCGTACGTGGACCCTACCGTCGTCGACGCGTTCGAGGAGGGAACCACGATCAGCGCCACGATCGAAGAGCTCGGCTCGTCGGATCTCGACGAGGCCGCCGACCGCGCGCGCCTGGAGAAGGCGGTGCTGGAGCTGCTCGAGGACTCCTGACGTGCCAGGCGCCACCGCCGCGTGTGCCGCGGCCGGTGGCGCCTCGCTCTCCCGCGACGAGCGCAGGAGGCGATCATCAGGGCAGGCGGTCCTCGAGCTGGCCCTTGCTCATCGAGCTGGCGCCGCTGATGCCCATGTTCTGCGCCTGCTTCAGCATGTCCTCGCGGGTCTCTTCCCCCGGCTGCTCGCCGAGGTGCTCAGCCCGGGCGGCGAGGAAGGCCGCCCCGAGCTCACGCCGCCGCTCGTCCGAGAGCCGCTCGCGCATGCCGGGCAGTACGGTGCTCTCCTCTTCCTCGACGTGGTGCGTGACCGAGTCGACCACCTCTTGCAGGACGCTTTCGAAATCCGGCGCGTCCGGATCGGTCTGCGCGAGCCGGGCCAGCAACTCCTCCGCTTCCCGGTGCTCCTCCTGGCTGTGCGCCACCTCGTCGGTCTCACCGGCCTCGTCCCGTGCCACTGGGTACACCTCGGCCTCCTCGGCACGGCTGTGCGCCACCAGCAGGGACGTGACGATTGGCAGGAGGAGACGGCGCTGACGAGGCTGCTCCTTCATCGTCTCGAAGATGCGCTCGACCTCCCGGTGATCCTGTTCGATCAGATCGACGACGTCCTGCGATTCGCCCATGGTTTCCTCCGTTAGCCGGTGATGGTGCGGTGCTGAATACCCCGCCGCGTCCGGACCAAACGGCGGCCCCGGCGCGACCCCAGGGCTCTCCGCGGGTCGTCGTTCCGTGGCCCCGCAGCGGCGAACACCTGGCCGCATGACTGGCCGCATGACCTGGACGGGGACGGGTATCTACGTCGGCGTCACCGAACCGGAAGAAGAGGGACCACGATCATGGCGCAAACAGGCGACGATCAACCGCAGGAGTTTCCCGCGCAGCAGCAGGAGCCGCCGGGGCTCACCGACGAGATGCAGCCCGTGCCGGACCACGGTGAGCGCAGCTACCAGGGTCACGGGCGACTCGCCGGTTTGAAGGCCCTGATCACCGGCGGTGACTCGGGGATCGGCCGGGCGATTGCGATCGCCTACGCCCGGGAGGGCGCCGACGTGGCGATCTCCTACCTGCCTGAGGAGAAGCCCGACGGCGAGGCCACCGCGGCTCTCGTCGCCGAAGCCGGGCAACGATGCGTGTCCCTGCCCGCGGACCTCACCGAGCACCGTGCGTGCGTCGACCTCATGGAGACCGCCGTCGGGGAGCTGGGCGGGCTGGACATCCTGGTGAACAACGCCGGCTACCAGATGGCCCGTTCCACGGGCATCGAGGAGATCTCGCCCGAGCAGCTCGACCGGGTGATGCGGACCAACCTGTATGCGTTGTTCTGGCTGACCCAGGCCGCGGTCCGGCATCTCAAGCCCGGCTCGTGCATCATCAACAACTCGTCGATCCAGGCATACGACCCCTCGGTCTCCCTTCTGGACTACGCGGCCACCAAGGCGGCGATCAACAACTTCACCGTAAACCTTGCCGCGGAGCTCGGCCCCAGGAACATCCGCGTCAACGCGGTGGCTCCCGGGCCCATCTGGACACCCCTGCAGCCGGCCACCCAGCCGGTGGAGAAGGTGAAGGCGTTCGGCCAGGACACCCCGCTCGGCCGGGCCGGGCAGCCCGCCGAAGTGGCGCCCGCGTTCGTCTTCCTCGCCTCCCCCGCCGAGGCCAGCTACGTCTCCGGCACCGTCCTCGGTGTCACCGGAGGAAAGCCGGTCTTCTGACCGCTCCGTCGCTTACGCTGCCGCCATGACTCCTGCTGGCGCGGCTGAGCCGGCGACCCGCCGCGTGGGCGATCGCGTGGCGGTCGCCGCCGTCGTGGCGATGCTCGTCGTTCTCGTCGCCGGCGGCTGCTCCGCACGGCAGCCGCCGGCGCCGGCGACGGCCGGTGATGGCGAGCCGGCGCGTGTCACGCGGGTCATCGACGGGGACACCTTCGACGCGGAGCTCGCCGACGGCGCGACGGAGCGGGTCCGGATCGCGCAAGTGGACACACCTGAGCGCGACGAGTGCGGGTACGACGAGGCCACGGCGGCGCTGGAGGACCTGATTCTCGGCACCACCGTGGCCCTGTCGACCACGGCGCGCGGCCCGGACACGGACCCGCACGGCAGGCTGCTGCGCGTGGTCAGCGCGGCGGGCCAGGACGCCGGGGAACACTTGATCCGCGCCGGCGCCGCCCGCTGGGGCCGCCGTTACTCCGGCGAGGACCCTGACCTGGCCACGGCGTACCACGACGCCGAACGCGCAGCGAGTAGCGCGTCTCGCGGCCTGTGGACTGCCTGCGGCTGGACGTCCTGACACCGTGGCCGCGCCCTCCGGGGCTGCCGGCGGTCAGCGCGGCTCCGGTCAGGGTGACCCCAGTCAGGGCGGCGCCGGTCAGGGTGTGAAGAGCACTTTGACAGCGCCGTCCTTCTTCTGCTGGAACATCTCGTACGCCTGCGGCGCCTCGTCCAGCGGTAGGCGATGGGTGTGGAAGCTCTCGACGCCCAGCGGGTCTCCGTCTGCGGCCACGAGCGCCAGGATGTCGTCGGACCACCGTCGGACGTTCGCCTGGCCCATGCGCACCTGGACCTGCTTGTCGAACAGGGTCAGCATCGGCAGCGGGTCGGTCATTCCGCCGTAGACGCCGGCCAGGGAGATGGTCCCGCCCCGGCGCACGGCGTCGATCGCGAGGTAGAACGCGGCCAGCCGGTCGATGCCGGCCCGCTCCATCACCTTCTCGGCGATGGCGGACGGCAGCATTCCGACGATCTTGTGCGCCGCGTGGGCGACGACGGATCCGTGCGCCTCCATGCCCACGGCATCGATCACCGCGTCGGCTCCGCGTCCGCCAGTCATCTCCCGCACCGTGTCACCGACGTCGCTGAGGTCAGGATGGAGGATCTCCGCTCCCCGCTGTGCCACCCGCGTCCGGCGTTCCGGTACCGGGTCGACACCGATCACGCGGTATCCGCGGTGCAGGGCGATCCGGCAGGCCATGTCCCCAATCGGGCCGAGCCCGAGAACCAGCAGGGTCCCGCCCTCCGGTGTGTCGGCGTACTCGACCGCCTGCCACGCCGTGGGCAGCACATCGGACAGGTAGACGAACCGCTCGTCCGGGCCGTCGGGCACCTTGATCGGCGCATACTGAGCCTGCTGGACCCTCATGTACTGCGCCTGGCCCCCGGGCACCTGGCCGTAGAGCTTGGTGTAGCCGTAGATTGCGGCCCCCATTCCCTGCTCGCGTACCTGGGTGGTCTCGCACTGGGTGTGCAAACCTCGGGTGCACATGAAGCACGTCCCGCAGCAGATCTGGAACGGCACCACTACCCGGTCGCCGGGCACGATGTGCGAGACCTCGCCGCCCACTTCCTCGACCACACCAATCGATTCGTGACCGAGAATGTCGCCCGCCTGCATGAACGGCGACAACGGCTCGTACAAGTGCAGGTCCGAGCCGCACAGCGCGGTGGTCGTGACCCGGATGATGGCGTCAGTGGGTTCCTCGATGCGGGGATCGGGTACCTCGTCGACCCGTACATCCCGCTTGCCCTGCCAGGTCACAGCCTTCATCGGACAGCCACCTCTCCCTCTCGCATCCACGTTCGTCGAGAGTCTGTGCGTACCCGCCCAGTGCACGGCCAAACGCACCAGCCCGTCGCACTACCTGGGGATGACGCTGATCCCTCCGGATTGCTCGAGAACCGCGTACTTGACCTGATCGAGGCGCTCGATTCCATGCCGCTCCCGGGCTGAAGCGAGAATGTCCTCCTCGGTGATCTGCACTCGGCGCATCCGGTCCCTGAGCAGCTCGCCGTCGTTCATCAAGATCAGCGGGACGCTCTCCATGGCCCGGCCCAGCTTGGGAAACGTGTAGCCGAGGTAATCGGCGCCACGGTCCACCACCAGCAAGGTGGCGATGACGATCGCGGCCGTGGTGATGGAGAAGTCGTCACCGAGGAGGGCTTGCTGCGTCGCTTCTCCCACGACGAGGAGCAGCACGAAGTCGAACGTGGAGACTTGAGCCAGCGACCGCTTCCCGGTGATCCGGAAGAGCAGCATGAGCACGAGGTAGACGGCGAGCGCCCGCGCGATGAGGTCCATGATGGCCTTTCGTCATGGATAGGTGAACTGCCGCACGTGCGCCGCATCACCCTGTCCTGTCCTGAGATAGCCGGAATTCGTTCCGATCGACTGCGGCCGGTAATGCACCCGCATCACCAGCGGTGAGCCGGTTTCCACGGCAAAGCGGAAGATGACGCCAGAACCGTCCGAGGTGCTCGATTCCGGCTCCGGAAACACCGACTCGATGTCCATGGTCTCGTTGAGACCGGCCGAGAGGCGCACGGTGGCGTAGCCGTCGCGTACGGCATCGGGAGCCACCGTGGCCGTGAGCTGCGACTGGCCGCTGTGCCGGACGAAACGTTCGTAGTCCACCCGGATCGAGCCATCACCAGAAACCGATTCGGTGCTGCTGAGCGGACCGGACCCGAAGACGCCGAAGCCGGCCGCGACGAGTACCAGCACGAGGGCGATCCAGCCCGCCCGCTCCACCCTCCACTCACGCCGCTGGAAGTCACCCGCGTCGATGTCCCGAACGGAGAGCGAACGCGCCACCACAGTCCTCACTTCCGCAGAAGGAAACGCACAACAGGCTACTGCGGGGCTCCGCCCTCCGCGGTGCACTCTGAGATACTCGCGTGCCTTCCGGTCGGCATGCCGCCCGCAACTCGGGGTAATTGTGCGCTGCGAAAACACGGAAGGAAACGGGAATGAAGGTACCTCCGGCCCGGGGCGGGCTGAGCACGTGGCTGACCGATGTACTCCGGGACGACCGCACCACGCCCGTTCCCGAGTTCACCGGTTCCACGGCGGACGTGTGGTCCGACGACGACTTCCAGCTGGCTCTCTGGTGCTGCTACGAGCTGCACTATCGAGGTTTCGACGACGTTCCGGACGCACTGGAATGGGATCCCCGGGTCCTGGCCTTCCGTGCTGGGCTGGAGCGCGCCTGGCTGGCGTGCCTGCAGGATCTGCACCGGGAGCACGCGTTCGACCTCACTTTGCCGGTTCCGACACTTCTCAGGCAGGTGGTCAAGACCCTCGACGGGCCGCCGCTCGCCCGGTACCTGCAACGCGAGGCAACCGTGGAACAATTTCGCGAATTCGTCATGCACCGCTCGGTCTACCAGCTCAAGGAGGCCGACCCGCACACGTTCGGCATCCCCCGGCTCGATCCGGAGACCAAGGCCGCCCTGGTGGAGATCCAGGCCGACGAGTACGGCGGCGGACAGCTGAAGCGCATGCACGCGACCCTGTTCGGTCACACGATGCGCTGGCTGGGCCTGTCCGACGAGTACGGCAGGTACGTGCCCGAAGCGCCCGGGCCGACATTGGCCGTCTCCAACGTGATGTCCTTCTTCGCCTTGCACCGGCGCTGGATCGGCGCCCTGGTCGGCCACCTCGCCGCTCTGGAGATGACGTCGACCGAGCCCAACAGGCGATACGCCGCAGGTATTCGGCGGCTCGGCGGCGACGACACAGCCGCGTGGTACTTCGACGAACACGTCGAGGCCGACGCCGTGCACGAACAGATCGCCGCGCACGACCTGTGCGGCAGCTTCGTCGCGCACAATCCGGATGCCCTGGTCGACGTCGTGTTCGGCGCGGCATCATGCCTGCGGATCGATGCGCTCGCCGCGGAGCACCTCATGGCCGGGTGGGACCGGGAGAAGGCCCCGTGCGCGGGCTCGGTTCCGGCGGCGTGACGACGCGGCCCACATACGTCCTCCCGCTGCGCTGGACCGGTGACGATGGACGCGGCGCCGAACTCACCGCGTATCTGGCCTGGCTGGCGGCGCGCTGTGACGTCGTCGTGGTCGACGGCTCGCCTGCTGACCTCTATGAGCGGCACCACCGCGACTGGAGCCCGCATGCGCTGGTCTGCCGGCCCGATGCCGACCTGCGCTGCCTCAACGGCAAGGTCCACGGCGTAATGACCGGCGTGCGGCGGGCACACGGCGAGTATGTGGTCATTGCCGACGACGACGTCCGCTACGACGAGGCGTCCTGGAACGCGGTGATCACCGCGTTAGGCCACGCCGATCTCGTGATCCCACAGAACTACTTCGACCCACTGCCGTGGCATGCGCGCTGGGACACCGCGCGGTCCCTGATCAACCGGGCGTTCGGCACCGACTACCCCGGCACGCTGGCGCTGCGGCGCTCCGCGTTCACCCGGGCCGGCGGCTACGACGGCGACGTCTTGTTCGAGAACCTGGAACTGATCCGCACATTGGAGGTGACTGGCGCGGTGGTCCGTCCCGAGCTGTCGATCTTCGTCGCGCGCCGTCCACCGGCGAGTCGCGGGTTCTGGTCGCAGCGGGTACGGCAGGCATACGACAGCCTCGCTCAACCGGGACGGCTGGCCGCGGAGCTCGCCCTCGTACCGGTGATGGCCGCTGCGACGTCTCGTGGTGCACGCCCGCTGCTTACCACCGTGGCAGCGGGCGCGCTCGCGGCCGTCACCGCCGCCGAGATCGGCCGAAGGCGAGCCGGCGGCACCTCCGTGTACCCCCGGAGCTCGCCGTTGTGGGCGCCGGCCTGGGTCTGCGAGCGGGCGCTGTGCAGCTGGGCGGCGCTGGGACTACGGCTGTTGCGCGGCGGCGTGCCCTACGCGGGCACCCGGCTGCGGGTCGCGGCACACAGCACGGCCGGCCTCACCCGGCGCTCGCCGGTCCACGGATCTTGCCACCCGGAGCACGGAAGCCAGCCACCGTGTGGCGGCCGTCGCAGAACGGCTTGATGGCGGACTTGCCGCAACGGCACAACGCGACTGTGGACCGGCCGGGGTCGATGGTGGTGCCGTCCTGTGTCTGGATCTCGAAGTCTCCCCGCACGATCAGGGGGCCGTCTTCGTAGACGCGGATCGCCGCGCCGGATTCACCGTCCATGGCCACGGTCTACCCCGAGCGGGCCTGTTCAAGCGGCGACACCCGGAATCACCCGATTCATCCGCATCACACGCCTCGATCCGGGTACTGCCGCTCCATCTTGCACGCCCACACGACAAGGGGTAGGGACATGTTCTTTCACCGTCAGGAACTACAGCACAGAGCCAAGCCGGACCAGCCCGACGCGGTCTACGCGCGCAAACTGCAGGAAGTGCTCGGTGGCCAGTACGGCGAGATCACCGTGGCCATGCAGTACGGATTTCAGTCCTGGAACGCGCACATTCCCGGCAAGTACCGCGACCTGCTGTTCGGCATCGGCACCGAAGAGTTCGGCCATGTCGAGATGCTGGCGACGATGATCGCCCAGCTGCTCGAGAACGCCCCGGTCGGTGTCACCGAGGGTGCGATGCAGGCCGACCCGACCGTCGCGGCCGTCATCGGCGGGACCGATCTTCAGCACGCCATCGTCGCCGGTGCGGGAGCGCGTCCGGTGGACAGTATGGGCAACCCGTGGACGGCCGGCTACGTGACCGCCAGCGGCAACCTCCTGGCGGACTTCACCGCGAACGCCAACGCCGAGATGCAGGGCAGGTTGCAGGTGGCCAGGCTCTACAACATGACCGACGACGCGGGTGTGCGTGACCTGCTGTCCTTCCTGATCGCCCGGGACACGATGCACCAGAACCAGTGGATCGCGGCCGCCCGGGAACTGCAAGAAGAAGGTGTGGAGGAACTGCCCGTGCCCAGCAACTTCCCGCAATCCGACGAGAACGGCGACGTCGCCTATCAGTACATCAACTTCTCCAACGGCGAAAGAGCGGCCGACGGCTCTTGGGCCGACGGCCCGACACCGGACGGGAACGGCGAGTTCGAGTACGTGCCCGAGCCGCCCGCCGGATACCCCATGCCCGACCCGACGCGTCCCGACTCGCGCTTCTTCGGCACCACGGATCTCCCGAACACGGTGGAGAAGATCGCCGGCAAGGCGCAGGACATGCTCAACAAGGAATGAGCCCGGCTGGGCCACGGCCTGCGCGCATCGCTCGAGGCGTCGCGTGACGTCCCGGCGCCTGGAGCGACGCCGTTCGATGGTGATTTGCGCCATGATCGGTATCGCGCTCATGGCCGCGGTGGACGAGATCGTCTTTCATCAGATCCTCGCCTGGCATCATTTCTACGACCGTTCCACCACCGACGTGGCTTTGATGTCCGACGGCCTGCTGCACGCAGCCGAAGTGGTCATCCTGATAGCCGGCTTCTTCCTCTTTGCGGATCTGCGTCGCCGAGGCACATTGGCGCGGCGGTCAGGGTGGGCCGGGTTCTTCCTCGGGCTGGGCGGATTCCAGGTCTGGGACGGCCTGGTCCACCACAAGCTGCTCGGGCTTCATCAGGTCAGATACGGCGTAGATCCGCTCCCCTACGACATCGCGTGGGTAGCTGGCGGGACACTGCTCATCATCACCGGGCTCGTCCTTGCCTGGCGAAGCAGGCACGAGGGAGCCGAACGGGTCGACGATGCCGCTACTAGCTGAGGGGATCGGGACACTCGCGCACGCCGAGCACTCCGCCGCGGCGTCCCCAGTGTCGTGGCTACTCGTCCTTGGCGTGACCGGCGCGTTCATTGGGACCTACCGTTTCGGTGTGGTGCGGCGGCGCCGCCGCCTCCGGCGGCCGTGGGCCGGGTGGCGCACGGCCTGCTTCATGCTCGGTGCGGCCCTCGTCGCAGCATCGCTCTCGCCCATCGTCGAGGAGTTCGGCCACGCGAGCATGAGCGGGCACATGGTGCAGCATCTCCTGCTGGGCATGTTCGCGCCGGTGCTGCTCGTACTCGGGGCGCCGCTTACGGTCGCCCTGGGCGCGCTACCGGTGGCTTGCCGACGTCCGGTACGTGCGGTGCTCACCCATCGCGCGGTCCACTTCGTCGCACATCCGGTCAGTACGGCGTCGTTGCACGTCGGCGGCGTGTACGCGCTCTATCTCAGCCCGCTCTACCTGCTGAGCACAGAGCATCCGGTCGTTCACCACCTGGTGCATGCGCACTTTCTGATCGCGGGCTACCTGTTCGTCTGGTCGATCGCCGGCCCGGACCCGGCCCCCCGGCGGGCCGGTTTCCCGATGCGACTGGCCGTGCTGGTTCTGGCGGCCGCGGCCCATGCATACCTCGCGAAGCTCCTCTACGCGCGCGCAGGCGAGTTGCCACCCGGCGTCGGCGTCGCCGTCACGGAGGCGGAAGGTGCGGCGCAGGTCATGTACTACGGCGGCGACATCGCCGAGCTCGCCCTTGCGGTCATGCTGTTCGCGTCGTGGTATGCCGGACGGCAACGTATGGGCGCGACGTCGCGTCCGGCCCGTCATCGACCCACCGATCGCGTCCCGGACGCAGCTGCTCAGCCGTGAACGATCTCCCCGCCCACCGGTGCCAGGATTTCTCCGCTGTAGTAGCCGGAGAGCCGCTCGGAGGCGAAGAACACGTACGACGGCGCGATGTCGTCCGGGTGTGACGTCCTCCCCAGCGGCACCTGCGAGCCGAAGTCCTCCACGCTGTCCGGAGGCAGCGTCGACGGGATCAGCGGCGTCCACACCGGGCCCGGCGCCACGCAGTTGACCCGGATCCGCCGGTCCGCCAGCGATTGCGCCATCGAGTAGGTGAATGCGTTGATCGCGCCCTTCGTCGTGGCGTAGTCGATCAGCGACGCGTTCCCGCGCAGCCCGTTGATGGACGACGTGTTGATGATCGCGCCGCCGTCGGGCAGGTGCTTCAGCGCCGCTTTGGTGACCCAGAAGTAGGAGTGGATGTTGGTCCGGAAGGTGCGGTCCCACTGCTCGTCGTCGATCTCGTCCAGGGAGTCCTGCGGCTTCTGGTACGCGACATTGTTGACCAGCACGTCCAGCCGGCCGAACTCGGCGATGGTCCGGGCGACCACGTCGCGGCAGTGATCGGCGGTCGAGAGGTCACCCGGCAGGCCGAGCCCGTGCCGTCCGGCCTGGTTGACCAGATCGATGGTGTGCCTGGCGTCCTCGTCCTCCTCGAGGTAGGCGATACCGACATTGGCGCCTTCCTTGGCGAAGGCCACCGCGACGGCCCGCCCGATCCCCGAGTCACCGCCGGTGACCAGCGCCGTACGGCCCTCGAGCAGGCCGCGTCCCTCGTAGTCGGCCATCTCGTCCCGCGGGTGCGGCCGCATCTGGCCGGTACGGCCGGGCCACTCCTGCTCCTGCTCAGGTATCGACGTCATGCTGTCAACACGTTCCCTACGGGCTGCCACCCAAACCCTTCCCTCTGATCATCGATGGTTGGACGTGTCATGGCCCGGCCAAACCATCGATGATCACGGCAAGGTCGCCTTGGCATGATGTGGGCATGCCCGGATCCAGTACCGGCCCATCGTCGGGAGTCGACGGCATGCCCCATGGCATGGCCCGTCCGGCCGGATTGCAGAGCAAGCCGACGCCCGACTGGACGCAGGTCCGCAGCCCGCGGCCGTTTCGCACCCACCAGCAGCACGCGCTCGATGCCATCAAGGCGGCCCAGGCCGCCGGCTCGCGACGGGTGTGGGTGGTGCTTCCGCCCGGCACCGGCAAGACACTGGTAGGGCTGGAGGCAGCCCGCCGGCTCGGGCAGCCGATCGTGGTCTTCGGACCCAACACTGCCATCCAGGGACAGTGGCTCTCCGAGTGGAAGACGTTCACGCCGGCCACGATCCGCGCCGGCACCACTCGCGACCTATCGGCGCTGGTCACAGCGCTTACCTACCAGTCTCTGGCGACCTTCGACCCGGATGCCGAGGTCGACGAGGAGGGCCACAAGCATCAGGCCCGGCTCGGACGGCCACGCCGGGGCAGCCTGCTCGACCGGCTCCACGAGAACGGCCGAGCCTTGGTCACCGCGCTCGAGAACGCCGGTCCGATCACACTGGTCCTGGACGAGTGCCACCACCTCCTGGAGGTGTGGGGAAGGCTCCTGGCCGAGCTGCTCGACGACCTGCCGAACGCGCATGTCATCGGGCTCACCGGCACCCCGCCGGAAACCCTGAGCTCGGACCAGGCGGCGCTCGTGGATCAGCTGTTCGGCGCGCCGCTATACAGCACGTCCATCCCGTCGGTAGTGCGGGAAGGACACCTTGCGCCGTTCGCCGAGCTGGCGTGGTTCACCACCCCGGCGTCGTCGGAAGCGCAGTGGCTGGCCGAAGAGGCCGAGCGGTTCGCCGAACTGCAGACAGACCTTCTCGACCCTGCCCGTGCGGGCACCGGATTCCTGACCTGGCTGGACCAGCGGTTCGTCACCCGAAGCGTGAGTACCGCCGGACAAGCCGATGATGTGCCCGTCGCCGGCCTTGCCCCCGTGCCTCCCCGGCCCGAGACGCTCGCGCTCGAGTGGTCCCGCCTGGAGCGAGACAGTCCCGGCCTGGCCGCCGCCGCGATGCGCTTCCACCACGCCGATCTGCTCCGGCTGCCGCCAGGCTCAACCATGCGCGAGGAGCACCGCCACCGGCCCACCGCCGAGGATTGGGTCGCGCTGCTCGGGGACTACGTCAAAGGCTGTCTCTTACCGTCCCCGGATCCGCGTGACGCGGCGCTCCTGGAAGAGATTCGCGCCGCGCTGCCCAGCGTCGGCTACCAGCTCACTACCCGCGGGATCCGGCGCGGGAGGTCACCGGTGGACCGGGTCCTGGCCCGCAGCGAAGCCAAGACCACTGCCACCGTGGAGATCCTCGCTGCCGAGGCCGACAGCCTGGGCGGCCGGCTTCGGGCTCTCGTCCTCTGCGATCACGAGCGGGCCACGGCCACGCTGCCGGCCAGGCTGCGGGGCGTGCTCGACGCCCAGGCCGGATCGGCCCGACTGGTCCTGGCAAACCTTCTCGCCGACCCACGCACCACTCTACTTGAGCCCGTGCTCATCACCGGGCGCACCGTCGCGGCGCACGCGCTCACGGCCCGCAAGCTCGTCGCCTTCGTAGCCGAGCACGCGCCGCGGCTCGAGCTCGACGACATCCCGTCCGATGCGGACGGCATGGTCGAGATCACCGGCCGGTGGCGTTCCCGTCAGTGGGTTCCGCTCGTCACCCGCTTCTACGAAACCGGCGAGGCCCGGATCCTCGTCGGCACGCGCGCACTGCTGGGCGAAGGCTGGGATGCCAAGGGTGTCAACACGCTCGTCGACCTGACCACTGCCACCACGCCGACCGCTGTGGTGCAGACCCGCGGCCGCGCGCTCCGCGTGGACCCGACGTGGCCGGAGAAGTCGGCCAACACATGGACGGTGGTTTGCGTCTCGGACGAGCATCCCGGTGGCACCAGCGACTGGGAACGCTTCGTCCGCAAGCACCACGGCTACTTCGGTGTGACGGACTCCGGTGAGATCGCCTCGGGCGTCGGCCACGTCGACCCTGGCCTTTCGCCGTACGAGCCGCCGCCGGTCTCCGAGTTCGACGCCATGAACGCGACGATGCTGGACCGGGCCCGGGACCGGCCGCGGGTCCGCGAGCTGTGGAACGTCGGCGCTCCGTATCGCGATGAGCTCGTGCACACGATCCGGGTAACCGCGGGACGGCGGTCTCGGCTCGATGTGATCGAGGAACTGCCGCGCCCGGTTCCGCCATCGACCGTTCCCGGTCCGCACGGTCCCACCCGTCCCGGCTGGCTGCACACGCCAGGACCGGCGTTAGCCGTCGGCGGTACCGCGCTCGGTGTCGCCCTGAGCATCGCCGCGGCAGCGACCGGCATCTGGTGGCTAGTGGCCGTGGGCATCGTCGTCGCTATCGTGGCCTGGTGGCATCGGCACCGCCGGTTCCAGGCCGTCCTGCTCGCGGGCGGGCGCGAACTCGCCGAACTGGCGTCAGGCCCGGAGCCGCTGACCTTCGCCTACGCCGTCGCCGACGCCCTGAAGCTCGCCGGCCTGTCCTCCCACGGTGCGACGGCCGTGCGCGTCGGCGTGGATCGCGACGGCTCCTACCGGATCGCGCTCGAGGGCGTCGGCACCACATCGTCACAGCTGTTCACCACGGCCCTCGACGAAGTGCTCTCCCCGCTGACCGCACCGCGGTACGTCGTTCCGCGCTACATCTCGCCGCCTGTCCCGGAGGACGACGCCGCTCTGCGCGAAGCAGGGCGGCAGTGGCTGGAGGAGACGGCCGCGCCTAACGACGTCGTCTACCACGCGGTGCCGTCGGTGCTCTGCACCAACGGCGCGCGGGTCCGGCATTTCGTCACGGCATGGCACACCTGGGTCAGCCGTGGCGAGGCCGTACGCACGGCTACGCCCGAGGGTGAAGGCATCCTGGTCACCCACCGGGGGCAGGACCCGTTCTCCGCCACCACCCGCCTGCGCGTGGCCTGGTCCTGAGTCGCACCGATCCCTTACGTCCTGCACACCGTGGCCTAGAGCACTCGGCATGCAGGACGCACGGCGTCATGGGCACGCGTATGAGTCCAGTGACCATTGACATGAGTTAAGTGTAACCGTACATTGATCACGCGGCCGCACGCCCATCCCGTCCCGTCTGGTCATGCGACCCGACGGCTGATGCAAGGACCGACGATGCGCAGAAACCGCCCGTTGACCTTCGCCCCACTCTCCCTTCTCCCCGCCGGCGCCCTCCTGGCCACCTCGTTCATCGCCGCCGTGCCATCCGCGGCCGATCCGCCGCCCTACCCACAGTCGCCGACGGCCACCGGATACGGCGGCGCCGCGGCGACCGAACACCCGCTCGCCACCCAGGCCGCCATGGACGCGCTCGATGCCGGAGGCAACGCCATCGATGCGGCCATCACCGCCTCCGCCGTGCAAAGCGTCGTCCGACCGTTCTCCGGAGGCATCGGCGGCGGCGGATACCTGCACATCTACCTCGAGGACACCGACGAGTTCGTCGTCATCGACCACCGCAGCGCCGGGGCAGCGTCTTTCGACGAGAACGCCCTCGTCGATCCCCTGACCGGCGAGGACTACGACGAGGAGGTGCGAACCAACAGCGGCCCGGCGTTCGGCGTCCCCGGCGTGGTCAAGGCCTGGGAGGAGGCGATCGCCGACTACGGCTCCGGCGTGCTGACCTTTGAGGACATCCTTCAGCCGGCGATCGACGTCGCGGCCAGCGGATTCATCGCCGACGAGAACTACATCCGCGAGGTATCCGAGAACGCGGACCGCTTCTGCATCTTCCCAGCAACTGCTGCGATCTACCTGGATTCCGGCTGCGCGGTGCCGGCGGTGGGCTCGCTGGTCACGAACGCTGACCTGGCCGCGACACTGGAGCTGATCGCCGACCACGGCAGCACGGTCTTCTACGACGGCGAGATCGCCGACGCCGTGGTGGACACCATCAACGATCCGGAGACGGTACCCACTCCCCCGTTCGACGTCCTCGAGGGGGATCTCGCGCTCACCGACTTCACCGGCTACCAGACCTACCAGTACCAGCCGGTCAGCGTCGACTACCGCGGCTATCAGGTCTACGGCGCGCCGCCGTCGTCGTCGGGCGGAACAACGGTCGGCCAGGCCCTGAAGATCCTCGAAGGTTACGATCTCGCGGCTGCCGCACCCGAGGAAGCGCTGCACTACTATCTGGAGGCCTCCCGGCACGCCTTCGCCGACCAGGGGGCGTACCTCGGCGATCCCACCACCTACAGCGGCACCATCCCGGTGGACGGCCTGCTCAGTGACAACTACGCCGAGCAGGTGCGGCAGCGCATCACCGAGAATGGCGTACAGCGGGTGATCAATCCGGCCGACCCGTGGCCGTTCGACGCCGACCCGAACCACCCCGTCGCGATTCTCCCCGCCGCCGGCGGCAACGCTCTGAATACGGACTTCTCCGGTCTCGCCAACGGCTCGTCGTGGGCCGCCGACGACGCATTCACCACCACCAATAGCGCGGGAACGGCGAGCAGCGTCGAGATCCAGGGCGAGACCGGCGAGATACATCTCGACCCCGGGCAATACTCCTACGCCAGGGCGGACTCGTCGATGACACCCACCGCGAACAGTGAGCTCCTGGTCCGGTTCAAGATCGACGACTTCGGCGGTGACCGGCGGCTGCGCTTCTGGCTGCGCTCCGACGAGTGGAACAACTCGACGTCGCCGCACAACGGTTACGCCGTCGAGATCAACAGCGCCGACGACACCGTACGCTTCATCCGCACCCGCGACGGCAACGCCGTGCACGGGCTGGCCTCCTTCCCACACGTCCGCAGCACCGACTGGCAGTGGCTGCGTTTCAGCGTCGACGGCGACCAGCTCACAATGCGGATCTGGCCCGACGACGAGCCGGAACCGCGACAGGAATGGACCGGCGAGCTCACCGACACCAGCGTGAGCGGCAGCGGCAGCCTGCTCGTGGCGGGGATCGAGCTCAGCGGAGCGTCGTCCGGCGGTGGTTTCAGCGTCGACGACGTGCGGGTCACCGAGCTGGACCCGGCGGCCATTCGGGAGCCGTTCGCCGGAGTGGCCGACGACTCCACGTGGGACTCCACCGGCCTGTTCAGCACGCAGTTCGGCAACGGCGCCAGCAATCCCGGTGTCGGCGCGGCGATCGACGTCCAGGACGAAGTGGGCCGGCTCAGCCTGGACACGTCGAGGTACTCCTATGCCCGCGCCCAGTCCCTCACCCCGGAACTGCTGGACAGCGAATTGCTCGTGAAGGTCAACGTTCGCGATCTCGGCGACGACCGGCGGCTGCGCCTGTGGCTACGCGGCGACGAGTGGAACACGCTGGTGGCACCCAACTACGGCTACGGCATCGAGATCCGCTCCACCACCGACCCGGCCGTGGACAACGTCCGCCTCCTGCGTGTCCGGCACGGCAATTCGCCGTACACCCTCACCAGTACTCGCCGGGACCTTTCCACCGGCGCGCTGTGGCTGCGGTTCCGGGTCAACGGCAACGGCATCAGTGCCCGGGTGTGGGACGACGGCGACCCCGAACCACTGGACTGGACGTTCCAGCGCACTGATCTCGAGGTGACCGAGCCGGGTTCGCTCATGATCGGCGGCATCGAGTCGACCGGCAGCGGCAGCGGTGGCGAGTTTCTCCTGGAGGATTTAACTCTCTTCGACCACGACGCGATCCGCGACAGCCATCCGCCGGCCGCCAGCAGTCAGACATCGGGCACCACGGCGGGCACCACGGCGGGCGGGACGAGCGTCGGCGACGATCCGGATGCCGAGGACGCCAGCCACTCCACCATTCACCTGACCGTGACCGACGCCGACGGGAACGTGGTCGCCTACACGCACACGCTCAGCGCCATCGGCGGCAACGGCATGGTGGTCCCTGGTTACGGCTTCCTGCTCAACAACGAGCTCAGCGGGCGAACCCCCACCAACGCACCCGTCGGGCACCCGAACGGACCGCGCGGCGGCATGCGCCCGGTGAGCACGCAGGCGCCCACCATCGTCATGCACAACGGGGAGCCGGTCATGGCCCTCGGCTCACCCGGCGGCGGGACCATCGTCACCACGGTCCTCCAGGTCCTGATCAACACGCTGGACCTCGGGATGTCACTGCCCGACGCCGTGGCGGCGCCACGCCTGAGCCAGCGCAACCACAGCGCCCTCGGGCAGACGCTGGTCGAGCCGGAGTTCACGCTCGAGCCGGAGTATCAGGCGCTGCGAGAACGCGGGCACGACTTCTTCGTCACCGGGCTCAGCTACGGCATCGGGGCGGTCAACGCGGTGGCTTTCCTGCCCGACGGACGCGTCCAGGCGGTCTCGGAGCCCATGCGGCGCGGCGGCGGCAGCGCGATGGTCGAGACTCCATCTCCCTGAACCGCCACGCACGCCCACTCCCCGTGATCATTGGCTATCGTGCACACGATCAGGTGGCGAAAAGCCAATGATTACGGGGAAGCGGGGCGGCGCTCAGGACGGCGGGGTCACCACCCAGAAGGTGGTGACCGGCACGTCACCCAGAGCGCGGGTGCGGTGAGGCAGGTGGCTGGGCAGATAGATGCTGTCACCCGCTTCCAGCACGTGCGCCACGCCGTCCACGGTCACCTCGTAGGTCCCGGAGAGGACCAGGCCGAACTCCTCGCCGCGGTGCGTGTACGGCTCATGACCGTAACCCTCGCCGGGCTGGACCACACTCAGTGTGACCTCGATCTTCCGGTTGAGGTCCGGGGTCAGCAGGGAGATCTCGGTGGAGGATCCCGACGGCCGGCGCACCTTGCGCTGGTGGCTGCGCACCACACTCACCCGGGCCCGTCCTTCGGCATCGTCCTGGCCCTCCGTGCCGTTGGCCGGCGCGTCGTCCAGCAGTGCCCACACGGGGATGTCCAGCACGGCGCAGATGCGTTTCAGGGTGCCGAGCGACGCCGCGGACTGGCCGAGCTCCAGCTGGCTGATGAAGCTCTTCGACAACCCCGCCGCATCGGCGACGAACTGCAGGCTGCGCTTGCGCTCGCGGCGGGCGGCGCGCAGCCGCTGCCCGATATCGGCGTCGCGGACGCCGTCCTCTGGCAACCGCCCGTCCATCTCCTGCGTACTCATCAGAACGCCGGAGGGGTGGCGATCCAGATGGCCCGGGCCGGTGCCGTCCCCATGACCCGTACCCGGTACGGCCCGCCGGGGGTGAAATAGACGCTGTCGCCCGCGTCCAGCTCGACGATCTCACCGTCCACGTCGATCTCGTAGCGGCCTTCGAGAACCAGGGCGAACTCCTCGCGTTCGGCCGCCGTGCGGGTCACGTCGAACCACTCGCCCGGGTTCTCCTCGGCGAGGGTCACTTCAAAGGGCCGCTGCAGATCCGGCGTGAGCAGCTGCAGGGCGGCACGCCCTCCTGGATACGTCAGCCGTTTGCGCTCGGAGCGGCGCACGACGTGCACGGCGCCGTCGGACACGGGCACGCTGCCGACTCCGTCCAGGGTCGAGTCGTCCGGCCCGGGGACCTCGTCGTCGGCGACGAACGCCCGGGCCGACGTCGAGAGCGCGGCGCTGATCTGCTCGAGGACACCCACCGAGGGCCAGGTCTTGCCGATCTCGATCTGGCTGACGAAGCTCTTGGAGACCTCAGCGGCATCCGCGACGTTCTGCAATGTCAGCCCCAGCTGCTTGCGGCGGGCTCGGATCCGCGCGCCCACCACCGTGGGATCCAGGCCGGAGCGGTCGACGGCGCCGTCCGCCTCACCACGCGTCATGAGCTCTCCCATTCGACGTCGAACAGGCAGTATGGGTCCGATCCGCATGCACTCTGCCCCAAGATCCTACAGCCGCCATACCGCGGCGTAACCGCTTCCACGCCGAACCGGCTCGGCCACCGCGGTCACGTCGCCCTTGTCGTTCCACTGCAGGCCGTTGGCGGCGCCGATCCCCTCCATCGGCGTCCAGGGGATGAACCGGTGCCCGAGCTCTTCGAGCGCGCCCGCGAGCGGGCTGGCCAGGAATCCGGGCTCCGCCTCGGCGACGCCTCCATCGGCGCCGCGCTGGGTAACCCGCGGGTGGGCCAGTGCCTCTGCCAGTCCCATGCCCGCCCCCAGGGTCAGGTGGAGCAGCTGCAGCACGGTGGTGATGATCGTGGTGCCGCCGGGCGAGCCGACCGTCATCCGCAACCGCCCGCCGCGCTGCACCATGGTCGGCGCCATGCTGCTCAACGGGCGCATACCGGGCATCGGGCGGCCTGCACCGTGCCGGCCGCCCCGGCCGGGTGCCCGCCCGGCGAGCGCATCGTTGAGGAGGATCCCGGTCCCCGGAACGACGATCCCGCAACCACCCATACTCACGATGGTCGACGTGTAACTGACCGTCATGCCGTGGCCGTCGTCGACGCTGAGATGGATGGTGCTGGGACTCTCCGGCTCGTGCAGCATCCAGGAAGCCCCAGCGGCCGTCAGGTCACCCGGCTCGGTGCCCGCCGCGGACGTGACGTCATCGATCGACGACACGCCGCCGGTCCACGAGGCATCGGCCTCCCCAGCCCCGGCCCGGCCGACGTCCACCGCGGCGGCCCTGGATCGAAGGTAGGCGTCGCTCGTCAGCGCAGCAGCCGGTACATCCACAATCCGGCCGTCGCCGAGGTAGGCGCTACGGTCGGCGAAGGCCAGCCGGCACGCCTCGAGGTAGCGGTGGATGTGCCCGACGAGATCCCCACCGTCAGCAGGCGGCACCCTGTCCAGGATTCCGAGCGCCTCGGCGATGGTCAGGGCGCCGCTCGAGGGCAGCGGTGGACCGACGAGCTCGTATTCGCCGTAGCGGTAACGGACCGGCTCGAGGTGGCGCGCGGTGTAGCCGCTCAGGTCGGCGCGGGTCATCGCTCCCGGCCGGGCAGCGTCACCGCGATACGACGTCGCCACGGGCGGCTCGTTGACAGCGGCCACGATCGCGTCGGCGATCTTGCCGTCGTAGAAGACGTTCACCCCGTCGGCGGCGAACGTCTCGTAGGTGCGGGCCAGGTCCGGGTTCGTCAGCACCGCGCCCACCGGCAGCGCCGTGCCAGCCTCGTCCAGGTAAATGCGGGCGGTCGGCTCGAACATGGCGAAATCGGCGCGCCGCTCAGCGATCTCGCGGTGCAGCGTCTCGTCCACCTCGAAGCCGGCGTCCGCCAGGGCGATAGCCGGTGCTAGCACCTCGGCGAGACCGAGCCGGCCGTAGAGCCGGATCGCCTCCGCCCACGCCCGCGGCGCTCCCGGCACGCCCACCGCATGCCCGTGAACCCGGCGCTCGCCGTCCGGCAGTACCTGTCCGCCGGCGCCGACCATACTCTCCGGTCCGAACGCGGCCGACGCCTGTTCTCGATGCTCGATCACCACGCTGCGCCCGGACGGCAACCGGATCAGCATGAACCCGCCGCCGCCGAGCCCGCCGGACATCGGCCGGCACACCCCCTGCACCGCAGCCGCGGCCACCGCCGCGTCCACCGCGTTGCCTCCCCGCTCAAGGGTGATCCGGACGGCGTCCAGCACCCGCGGATCCTCGGCCGCCGCGGCCGCACCCCTCCCCTGCGCCACGTGGGTCATGCGCAAGTCCGACGACGATGGTGGGGGCTCGTGCCTTCTGCGGGCCCCCACCTGAGGAGTCGGAGCCGGAGGTCCTTGTGCATGACCCACCTCTGAATGAGCTTGTGTGTACTCGTGTCCAGCCGTGCTCATCGTGCGGGTCAGCTCCTCGAGGTCGGGTCCGGCTGTGGTCAAACGGCTAGCGGAGTGGTCAGCTGCGGGCGGTGGAGGTCACGGGGCTGGCCGGCACAGCCCGGTCCTCCGGATCGACGTTCAGCATCGCCGACAGCAGCGTCTTCGTGTAAGGGTGCTGGGGCCGGTCGTAGATGTCGTCGACGGTGCCGACCTCCACCAGCCGGCCCTCGCACATGACCGCCACCCGGTCGCAGATGGTGCGCACCACGTTGAGGTCGTGCGAGATCAGCACGTAGGACAGCCCCAGATCGGCGCGCAGCCGGCGGAGCAGGGTGATCACCTGGGCCTGAATGGACACGTCCAGCGCGGACAGCGGCTCGTCGAGCACCAGCACCCGTGGCTCGACGGCCAGCGCCCGCGCGATGGCCACCCGCTGCCGCTGCCCGCCGGAGAGCTGGTGCGGGTAGCGCTCGGCCAGGTCGGGCGGCAGGCCCACCAAGCCGAGCAGCTCCGTCACCCGGGCCGCGCGGGACCCGGACGCCAGCCGGTACCGGGCCAGCACCTCGGTGATCAGCCGCCGGATGGTCATCTTCGGGTTCAGCGAGCCGTACGGGTCCTGGTGCACCCACTGGACCGTGCGGCGGAACTGCTGCCCGGTGACCGGGGAGGCGTCCTGCGCGTGCACGGTGATGCCGCCGGTGTCGGGCTCGATCAGCCGCACCATCATCCTGCCCAGTGTGCTCTTCCCGCTGCCGGACTCACCCACGAGCCCCAGGCTCTCGCCGTGTCCCAGGGTGAAGCTGACATCGTCCACGGCCTGGGTGACGCCCGTGCGCCGCCCGGACCACGCCGACTTCGTCACGAACCGCTTGCTCACCCCGGCCACGGTCACCACGGGTGCGGAGTCCGGATCCGGCGGGACGTGGTCGGCGCGGGGTTGCGCCAGGTGCCCCACCGTCAGCATCTCGGTGGCGAAATGGCAGGCCGCCAGCGACGACGACGGAGTCGACCCCGTCGTTCCCGTCGTTCCTGGCAGAGCGACGAGCCGCAGCACCGGTACCTCGTCGACGCACCGGGCCTGGTCCGCGGCTGGACGCTCTACTCGCAGCCGGCACCGCGGATGGAACGCACACCCGCCCGGCCGCGTGGCCGGAGTGGCCGGCTCTCCCGGGATGGCCCGCACGTCGGCCCCGGTACGTCCCTCCGGGCGGCTGTCCAGCAGGGCGCGGGTGTACGGATGCAGCGGCCGGGCGAACAGCTCCCCCACCCGGCCGGTCTCCATGATCCGGCCCGCGTACATGACCGAGGCCCGGTCGGCGAGTTCCGCCACCAGGCCAAGATCGTGGGTGATCACCAGAATGCCGGCATTGATCTCGCTCTGCAGCAGGCGCAGCAGCTTGACGATCTTCACCTGCAGGGTGGCGTCCAGCGCGGTGGTCGGCTCGTCGGCGATCACCAGGCTGGGCCGGTTCACCAGCGCCATCGCGATCATGGCGCGCTGCAGCATCCCGCCGGAGAACTGGTGGGGATACTCCCGGCAGCGCCGCTCCGGGTCGGGGATGCCGACGTGCCCCAGCACCTCGGCGGCCAGCTTGTCGCCGGCGCGCTTGGACATCCGCTGCCGGATCCGCACCGGCTCGGTGACCTGGCGACCCACCGGGAGCACCGGGTTGAAGTTCGCCATCGGGTCCTGGAAGATCATGCCGACCCTGCCGCCGCGGAGCCCGCGCAGCGCGGGCCCGTCCGCGGCCAGCACATCGGTGCCGACGGCGGACAGCCCGCCCGCCGTCAGCTCGACGTTCGCCGGCAGCAGCCGCAGCACCGATCTGGCCGCCATGGTCTTTCCCGACCCGGACTCCCCCACCAGCGCCACCGTCTCACCCAGGCCGACGTCGATGTCGACGCCGTCCACCAGCGCAAGCGGCGCGTCGCCACGGGTTCGCACGCGCAGCTCGCGCACGGTGAGAACAGCATCGGTCACGTCGGTCTCCCGTTACTCGGTGATCCAGGTGTTCCAGGCCAGCACCGACGCGCCACCCTGCCGGGTCACACCGCCGATCCGGTTGTGGTGCGCCACAACGCCACCGGTGTCGCCGATCTTGATCAGCGGCACCTGCGCATACAGCAGTTCCTGGAACTCGTCGTTGAGCTCCTTGCGGCGCGCCTGATCCGACTCCTCCTGAAGCGCGTCGACCACGGCCTGTGTCTCGTCGTCGCACCACCAGCCCACGTAGGCGCACAGCTTCATGAACGGCTGCTCTACCGGGTCGTTCTTCATGCCGTAGTCGGTGACGAACAGCTCCCAGGCCGCCTCGTCGTCGCGGTGCGCGAGCGCCGTCGACCAGTCGTAGGTCTCGATCTCCACGTTCAGCCCGACGGCTTCCAGCTGCTGCTCTATCACGACGGCCTGGTTGTAGAAGCGGACCAGGTCACGGGAGGTGACGATACGGATCACCGAGCCGTCGTAGTCGCTCTCGGCGATCAGCTGTTCCGCGCGAGCGGGATCGGCCATGTCGTAGAGCTCTTCGGCCGCCGTGCTGTGCCATTCGGTCTCCTTGAGCTGGATGCTCGGGTCCAGCCGGAAGTTGTCCGCCCCGAGACCGGCGGTGAGGATCTCGGTGTGGCTCAGCGCCGCTTGGATCGCCTGGCGCAGCTTCAGGTCGGAGGTGACCTCCGAGGCATGGTTGACGAGAATCGCCTGGAAGCCGGTGGGGTCCACCCGTTCGATGGTCAGGTTCGGCGAGCCCTCCAGCGTCAGCAGCGCGTCCGCCGACGAGCCGTGGATCAGGTCGTATTCTCCGGCGTCGAACCCGGCCAGCCGGGCGCCCTCGTTGGCCACGGGGACGAACTCGATGGCGTCGAGGTACTGCGGCTTGTGCCCGCCGTAGCCGTCGGGACCGTCACCGGGCAGCGCACTGTAGTCGTCGAAGCGGACCAGCCGGATCAGCCGGCCGGTGTCGTACTCGTCCAGCTGGTACGGCCCGGTCCCGACGACCTCGGACAGTTCGGTCTCCGACGACGACTCCACGACGGACGCCGGATAGATGGCCAGTCCCTGGGTGTTGATGGAGATCGCGGACAGGAAGGCACCGAAGGGACGCTCGAAGTCGAAGACGACGGTGTGCTCGTCCGGTGCACTCACCTCGGCGAGCCGTCCCGCGACCTCGCGGCCGATGGAGCTGATCTCCGCCCAGCGTTCATATGACGCGATGACATCCTGCGCCGTCATGACCTCACCGTTGTGAAAGTTCACGCCCTCGCGCAGCTGCACCGTCCAGGTCAGGCCGTCGTCGCTCACCTCGGCCGACTCGGCGAGCATCGGCACGTTCGCCCCGGCCGTGTCCCGCACATACAGGAACTCGACCATGTTGTAGGCGACCGTGGCCACCACACCCGCGGTGGACTGCTGGATGTCCAGCGTGGGC
Source organism: Phytoactinopolyspora alkaliphila (assembly GCF_010550695.1). GTDB lineage: Bacteria > Actinomycetota > Actinomycetes > Jiangellales > Jiangellaceae > Phytoactinopolyspora > Phytoactinopolyspora alkaliphila. The sequence continues at coordinate 161,882 of NZ_JAAGOB010000007.1, read as the reverse complement.
GGGTCGGCTCCGAGCGCGTAGTTCAGCACGCCGCCCGTCGTCGCGCCGGCGGCCTGCGCTCCCTCCTCCGAGGTCGCGTCGCCATCGGTGCCGTCGGCACCGTCGTCGCCGCCGGACGATCCTCCGCACCCCGCGAGGACGAGTGCCCCCAGGGTGAGCAGGGCGATCAGGCGCAGCGCCGGATGGACAAGGGCCTGGAGATTCACCACACGTGCGTTCACAACATCCTCCACGAATCAGGCGTATTCGGCGGCGGTTCACGACGGGTCCGGGACAGACCCGGCGATACTTCAGATGCGTTCCGAACGGGGATCGAAGGCGTCGCGTAGCGCGTCTCCGATCATGTTGAGCGAGAGAAGGAGCAGGCTGAGGATCGCGCCTGGGGCGACGGCCAGCCACCAGGCGTTGCGCAGGTAGGTCTGGCCGTCGTTGAGCATGCTTCCCCACGTCGGTACGGACGTGGGGAGCCCGGCGCCCAGGAAGGACAGCGCCGCTTCGGCGAGGATCACGCTGGCCGCGCCGAACGTCGCGGCCAGGATGAGCGGTGACATCGAGTTGGCCAGCAGGTAGCGGACCATCAGGGTGGGCAGCCGCAAGTCGAGGACCCGGGCCAGCTCCATATACGGCGTCGACTTGACCACCAGGGCGGAGCTGCGCACCAGCCGGGCGAATCCCGGTATGGCCACGAGGGACAGCGCCGCGATGACGTTGCCGATGCTGGGGCCGAGCCTGGCCATCAGCGCGATCGCCAGCAGCACCGACGGAAAGGCCATCAACGCGTCCAGGAAGCGCATCACCGGCCCGTCGACCTTGGCGTACATCGCCGAGATCAGCCCCAGGAAGGCGCCGATCACCACGCTGATGGTCGTCACCGCGGCGGCGACGAGCAGGGAGGCACGGCCGCCGTCGAGCATCCGGGTCAGCACGTCCCGGCCGAACTGGTCGGTGCCGAGCCAGTGGCTGCCGCTGGGCGGCGCCAGCCGCGCTACCGGGTCGACCACCTGCGGGTCGTGCGCCGAGAGCACCGGCCCGACCAGGCACGCCAGCACAATCAGCGCCAGCAGCCCGAGCCCGATCATGCCGCGGGTGGAGGCCCGGAAGGAACCGACCCAGCCGGCTCGCAGCCGAGCTCGGGGCCGGACCAAGTCGTGCGTGTCCGGTTCCGGCACTCCGGCGGAAGTGAGGTCAACGGCCATAGCGCACCCTCGGGTCCAGATAGGCGTAGATCACGTCGACGAGCAGCGTCACGAGGCAGAACAGCAGCGCGGACAGCAGCACCCCGGCCTGGATCACCGGGTAGTCGCGCCGGGCGATGCTCTCCACCAGCAGCTGGCCGATCCCTTGCAGGTTGAACACGTACTCGGTCACCACGGCGCCGCCGAGCAGGTTGCCGAACGAGATGCCGATCACCGTCACCGACGGGATCGCGGCGTTGCGCAGGACGTGCTTGATCACCACCTGTGGTCGGCTGAGCCCCTTGGAGTAGGCCGTCTCGACGTACTCGGCGGACATCACGTCCAGGACCGACGAGCGGATGATCCGGGCGAACGAGGTGAGCGAGATCCCCAGCACGGCGCTCGGCAGGATCATCGCCCGCACGTGGCCGAGAAAGTCCTCCGTGGGCGAGACGTAACCGCCGGTGGGCAGCAGGCCGAGCTGGACGGAGAAGAACATGATGACGAGGATGCCGAGGAAGAAGTTCGGCACCGCGTTGATGGCCACCGTCATCCCCATGACCAGCCGGTCGATCAGCCCGCCGCGCCGCACGCCAGAGATCACCCCGGCAGGAATCCCCACCAGCAACGCCACCACCAGCGAGTACACGGCCAGCAGCGCCGTCGGCTCCAGGTACCTGAGCATCGCCTCGCCAACGGGCACGCGCAAGTACAGCGACTGGCCGAAGTCCAGGCGCAGCAGTCCGCCGGCCCAGTTGAGGAACTGCTCGACAACCCCGCGGTCCAGGCCGAGCGCCGCCCGGAGTTCCTCGCGCTGCTCGATGGTCGCGTCGATGCCCAGGATCGCAATGGTCGGGTCGCCCGGCGTGAAGTGCAGGATGCCGAACGTGATCAGCGCGACCATCAGCAGGACCGGGATCAGGGTGAGAAGGCGCCTGCCGACGAATCCGGCCATGGGTCCCCTCCTCTCGTCCCGGGTTGCCGGTGCGGTGTGCCGGACTGCCGGTGCGGTGTGCCGGACTGCTGGGGCGGCGTGCTCGCCGTGCCGGTCCGCAGGACGAACCGCCCGGCCGCCGCACCCGTGTCGTCGTCGTTCTCCACGACGACGACGCCGTTCACCACCGCCAGGTCCAGGCCCGTGCTGAAGCGCTTGGGGTCCTCGAAGGTGGAACGGTCGCGGAACCGCTGCGGGTCGAACATCAGCAGGTCGGCCGCGGCCCCTGGACGGATCAGCCCGCGGTCCAGGTGTGCCGCCGGGCTCGGCCGGCCGGGACGTGCCCAGCCCAGCCGGCGGGCCGGCAGGCCGGTGCACTTGTGCACCGCCGTCTCCAGGGGCATCAGCCCGTCCAGGGCGAGCTGGAGGAACCTGGTGAACGTGCCGTAGTTGCGCGGATGCGGAACGCCGGGGAACTCCGGGTGGATCAGCCGGGCGTCACTGCCGAGCATGCACCTGGGGTGCGCCAGCACGGCTTGCATGTCCGCCTCGCTCATCGCGTGGTCGATGATCTGCACCTTCTCCCCGGCGAGGAGCAAGTCAAGGACCAGGTCCGCCGGGGACGTCGATTCCGCCCGGGCGGCGTCGACCACCCGCTGCCCGGTGTAACGCTCGTACCGGCCGGGGATCGCGATGTCGCTGATGGTGAGGTCGTCGAGGTCGGTATCGGCGCCCGGTATCGAGGAGCAACCGGGGAAGCGTTCCTCCATCCCGTCGATCACCCGCTGCCGCAGTCCGGCGTCGACGCGGCCCTCCTCGTCACGCTCGCCGAGCAGTGTGCTGGCGCGCGCCCAGGTAGGAAGGTACGCCCAGAGGCTGGTGCTGCTGGCCGGGTAGGGATAGCAGTCGATCAGCACGTCAAGTCCGGCAGCGGCCGCGTCGTCGATCATCGGCAGGGTCTTCTCCACCGCGCCCCAGTTCCGCCGCCGCTTCGCCTTGTGGTGGCTGATCTGCACGGCGACACCGGCCGCGTGCCCGATCTCCAACGCCTCCCGGACCGCGTCGACCAGGTGGTCACCCTCGTCGCGGATGTGCGAGGCGTAGAAGCCGCCGGCCCCCGCCACCACCCGGGCCAGCTCGACGATCTCCTCCGTTCCGGCGAACCTGCCTGGGTCGTAGATCAGGCCAGTGGACATGCCGTGAGCGCCTTGCGCCATGGCGGTGGCCACGAGGTCTCGCATCCGGGCCAACTCGTCGTCGCTCGGATGGCGGCTTCCGGGATCGGCCATGGCAGCCAGGCGCACGGCGCCGTGGCCCACGAGCGGGGCGACGTTGGTGGCGAGGGGGTGCCTCGACATCGCCGCGGCGAATGCGGCCAGGTCCGGCCATCTGCGGTCGGTGGAGCCGCTGTCGGTGTCGGGGTCGGTGTCGGGGTCGCCGTCGGAGCCTGCTGGAAACGGGCTCATGCCGCAGTTGCCGGTGACGATGGTCGTCACGCCCTGCCGGAGCATCCCGTCCGCGCGGGGGTAGCGGTCGATGCTGAAGTCGACGTGGCTGTGCGTGTCGATGAAGCCGGGGCACACCACCCGGCCGCCGGCGTCGATCACCCGGTGGGCGCCGAGCCCGGCGTCGTCACCGGCACCGGCGCCTACAGCGACGATCCGTCCGCCGGCGATCGCCACGTCGCCCTTCTCGGCGGGAGCGCCCGACCCGTCGACGATTCGGGCGTCCTTGATCAGCAAGCTGGTCACGGCGTGGCTTCTCAGAAGTTCAGCGGGGAGGCGGGGATCTCGTCGGCGGTGCGCAGTCCTGGCGGCGCCACCCGGACCCTGCCGAGCGAGTTGACCACCACCGCTGCCGTGGCGGAGTCGCCGTGCAGCCCGCGAATGACGGTCTCCAGGCCGGGGTCGCCGTCGATGGTGATCACGTCACGGGGGTCCGGCAGGCCCACGGCCATCTGCAGGTGCAGCCGGATCACCTCCACACCGTTCCGGCGAGCGACGACGAGCTGGTCGATGCCGAGGACGTGGCCCGTGTCGACGGCAGAGTCGCCGAGGGGCACCCGAGCCTGGGCGATGACGGGGTCGATCGTCTCGGTGAACTCGGTGCATCCCAGCCCGAGGGCCCGGTCGACCAGTCGGGCCGACTCCGGCAGACCGACGTGGCGAATGGTGCCCTGCGCCACCCGTTCGCCGAACTCCTCCACCGTGAGTCCGGCGCCTACCTTGCGCTGCAGCGGCAGCCGCCGCAGTCCGGCGTCCTGAACCCGGTGCACGGCGACACCGTGGACTGCCCGCTGCGACGCGGCCAGCACCACCGGCAGGTAGTCCATCGAGTAGCCGGGGTTGACCCCGGTACCGAGGAGGACCACGCCGTTCTCCGCCGCCACCCGGTCGAGCTGGGCGGCCAGCTCACCTTGGGTGCTGCGCGGATCCGACAGCTCCTCGCAGGTGGACACGACGTGGTAGCCGGCGCGCATCAGCTCGGCGAACGTGCCCGCCACCTTCTCCAGGGACGACCCGGCACAGTGGATCGCCACCGCCCCCGGCCCTGCGGCCGGCAGCTCGCCCACGGATCCGACCACCACTGCGTCGCCGTTCGCACCGTCGGTGACCTGGTTCAGGGTGCGGCCGATCAGCTGGGGATCGATGTCTACCGCACCAATACTGCGGTAACTGCCGCGCCCGGCGAGGAACGCGAGCACTTGCCGCCCAATGGGGCCGAGGCCGACGTGGACGACACCGATGAGCCGCTCGTGGCTCTCACCGGAGGTCGAAGCTGCAGGGGACGAGGCGTGGGTCACAGTCATGGCGAGAACCGTACGGTAGGACTGGAAATCTCGTCAAGTATTAGTTGACTTCGACTTTCCCCGCGATGCCTCGTGCCGCCCTCAGCCCCGCGTCGCTCGCCTCCACCCGCCAGAACCAGCACAACGATCTTCACGAGCCCGCACCCATCGGCCAGGACTCACACGACACCCCACACACGCCGGCCTCGGGCAGGCGAACCGACATCATCCGGCCAATGGCCCGGATAATGTCGGTTCTCCCGGCACCGGCTCACCGCGGTCGACGCGGAAGGCGGCACGCGGAACGCCGAACGCGGGACGTGCGAACGGTAACGGCGGCCGCTGTTAGCGCCGGGTCCACGCCAACAGGTCGTCCACGGTCCAACTGTTCACGATCCGTTCCATCGGCACGCCGCAGGCCGCAGCCCGTTCACAGCCGTACGGCTGCCAGTCCAGCTGGCCGGGAGCGTGCGCGTCGGTGTCGATGGCGAACAGGCAGCCGGCTTCCACTGCCAGCCGCAGCAGCCGCTTGGGTGGATCGAGCCGCTCCGGGCGAGAGTTGATCTCGACGGCAACGCCGAACCGCTCGCACGCGGCGAACACGACCTCCGCGTCGAACTCCGATTCCGGCCGGTTGCCCCGCGAGCCGGTGACCAGCCGGCCGGTGCAATGACCAAGGACGTCGACGTGCGGGTTCGCGATCGCCGCGACCATGCGCCGGGTCATCACATCGGCGGGACTGCGCAGCTTCGAGTGCACACTCGCGACGACGACGTCCAGGCGGTCCAGCAACTCGTCGGACTGATCGAGCGAACCGTCCTCGTTGATGTCGACCTCGATCCCGGTCAGCACCCGGAAGCCGTCCAGTCCAGCGTTGAGCTCTGCGACGACGTCGAGCTGCTCGCGCAACCGGTCGGCGGACAGTCCATTGGCGACGGTGAGGCGTGGCGAGTGGTCGGTCAGGGCGACGTACTCGTGCCCCAGACCGGCGGCGGCGGCGACCATCTCCGGAATGGGACTGCCGCCGTCCGACCAGTCGGAGTGGGTGTGCAGGTCGCCCCGGAGAGCCGCCCGGATCTCGGCTCCGCCTTCCGCCACAGGCTGACCGCCGGTGGCCTCCAGTCGGCGCAGGTACACCGGCGTCTCCCCCGCCAGCGACTCCTCGATCGCGGTGGCGGTGACCTTGCCGATGCCGCGCAGTTCGGTCAGCGTGCCGGCTTCAGCACGTGCGGCCAGCTCGTCGTCGCTCAGCTCGTCGACTGTGGCCGCGGCGGTACGGAACGCGCGCACCCGATACGTCGGTTCCCGAGCACGTTCGAGCAGGTAGGCGATGCGGCGCAGGGCGTCAGCGGGGCGGGCGGGCGAACTCACAGGTCCCATTCTGCCGGGTCCCGCCGGCACGGCAGGTCTCGACGAGCAATCCCGACGACGAGTTCCGACGACGAGTCCCAACTCCCCGGACCGCGCGCCCACCGCCGATCGGCGGGCAGCCGCGCGCAGCGACATGTGACACGCCCCTTTCGCGGTCCGGCCCGCCGGGGGCCGGACCGGGAAAGCCCGTTGTGACCTGCTGACACTGCCGTTGAAAACCGCACGCGGTGGGTACAGGCGCGGCACAGGAGGTGGCGCGTCACATGAACGACAGGTACTCAGGGCCACAGCGGCCGGTCGCCCGGATGGTCAGCTGGAACGTGTGGTGGCGGTTCGGAACGGGTTGGCAGCACCGGCAGGACACCATCGCGGCCACGCTCGCCGACCTGGAACCAGACATCGTGGGCTTGCAGGAGGCATGGGCCACCAACGGCCGCTCGGAGTCGAGCCTGCTCGCAGACGGCTTCGGCTTCCACTCGGCCTTCGCCGGGCCGTCGCTTCCGCCCGTGCCGCGGCCTCCGGAGACACCGGACCAGGAAGGTGTGGAGCTGGGCGTCGCCGTGATCAGCCGGTGGCCGATCAAGCACACCTGGACGCACCTGTTGCCTTCGAGCCGGCCGCATCCTCTCGTCGCGCTGGTAGCCGTCGTCGAGCATCCGCTCGGCCCGCTTCCGGTCGTGTCGACCTGCCTGGAATGGGAACCGTCCCTCGCCGACGACCATCTGGCGCAAGCGCAGGATTTGGTCGAGCTCACCGACTCCCTTACCGAGCGCAGCAGCGGCGACCTGCCGCTCGTGCTGCTGGGTGACCTGAACGCGCCGCCGCAGAGTCCCGGGATCAAGGTGCTCACCGACGCCATGGTCGATTCCTGGAGCGTCTCCGGAGACCCGGAGGGCGTCACGCTGAGCAGCCAGAACCCGTTCGCTCCGCACGAGGCCACCGAGCAGATCGACCGCCGCATCGACTACGTGCTCACCCGTTCAGCGTCGGACCGGCCGCCACCGCGCGTGCGCCGCGCCTTCCTTGCCGGGACCGTGCCGGCAGAGCATCCCCCGTCCGATCACTACGCGGTGGTCGCGGACATCCGGCTGTGACCGGCGCCGGCCACCGGCCGCGTTCTCGAGCAATCGGCTGATGGGAACACGCGCGCTGGGTAACGTGTCGGCATGGCTACCCCGAGTCTCGTTAGACCCCGCCGAGGGAAGATGATCGCCGGCGTGTGCGCCGCGCTCGCCAAGCGGTTCAACTTGTCCACGGGCATCGTCCGGCTGCTGTTCGTGATCTTTGGCCTGGTCGGTGCCGGTGAGATCGCCTACATCGTGCTGTGGATCGTCATTCCCAAAGCCGAGTACTAGTGCCGCGCACCGCAAGAGACTAGTCCCGAGCATGGGACACAGAGCTGCCGTTGCGCGTGATCCTTACGGGCGTACGCCCTGACTATCCGGAAGGGGCATGACCTCGCCGCCTTCGTCCCGGACCATCTCAGCGCAGTGCCAGTCCGACGTGGCCAGGACGAGTTTCAGTGTCACCGCGCAGAGCCCGGCGACACAGTCGGCGAGACTGACCGCGCGGTCGGTGCGGTGATAGTGCCGTGCCCGCCAGCGTCCCGAGTCCACCAGCGTCGCCTCGTCGAGCTGAACGGTGTTGACACCGAGCAGGGCGATGTCGGCCTCGACGTCGTCTGGATCGGCGCCCGCGAGGCGGCTCATCCGGTCGATCACCTCGCCGAGGTTCAGTGGGTGGATCACGGCTTCGCCCCTCTCCAGCACCGGACGCACCTCCTGTGCCGCCGGCTCCCCCTTGAGCACCGCGATGGCCGCGTAGGCGTCGAGTAATACTGCCATCAGCGCGCGTGCTCTCGTTCCGCTTCTTCCGCACGAGCGATCCGGCGCAGCTCGTCGGACGACTCTCCTCCGGCGTACTTGCCGATGACCGACTCGATGGGGTCGTCCGGCACCGGCCTGACGATGATCCGATCTCCCTTGTCGATGACGAGCACGTGCGTGGCGTTCCAACGACGACGCACCGCTGCCGGAATGGACACCTGCCCATTTGACGAGAGCTTCAACGTATACGCTGACATAGCAAAATCATACAGTGACGACGCCACGACATACAGCACGCTGGGTGCATACGGACGTCCCCGAGCGCGTGCTCCGCACCCAGGACACCGTGTGCCCTTATGAGGTCAGCAGGAGCGGCGCCATCCGCAGGCCGAGGTGAAGCCGCAGCCGTCCGTCGCCGCCGGACAGATCCATGCCGGTGAGCTGCTCGATCCGGCGCAACCGGTAGTACACCGTCTGGCGATGCACGTTGAGGGTGGCCGCGGTGCGCTGGACATCGCCGCCGTACTCCAGGTACGTCTCCACCGTCTTGCGCAGCTCGGGATCGGGGTGCTCGACGAGGCGCAGGACGGCCGGCTCCATCAACGCCTCCGCCAGCTCGGTGCGTGAACCACACGCCAGCATCCGGTAGATCCCGAGCGTCGGCCAGCTCGCCACGGGCCGCAACGCAGGCACCACGGCGCCCACCCGGGCGGCGAGCCGGGCCTCGCGCCAGCTCTCACCGGCCTGGGCCAGGTCCGGGCGAGCTCCACCGACGCCGACGACGAGTTCATGCGCCGCCGGGCCGGCGTGCTCGGCATACGCGGTCCGGGCCCGGTGAGCGACCTCCTCCGCCGCCACATCGTCGCCGCTCACGGGGACGAGCAGGGTGGTTCCCGCATCCCAGGCGCCTGCCAGCACCGATCGCGGCAAGCTCCACAGGTTGAGCGGCGCGGGCTCGGCGGACGGCGTCGTCGCGCGCACATGTACGGCCGCCACCGGCATCCTCCGCGCGACATTGCTCAGCTCACCGAGCTCGTCGGCGACGTCCTCGGCGGTCCGGGGGTCCGCCGTGACGAGATCGCGCACCTTGAACCCGATCTCCTCCCTGGCCCGGGCCTGCTGCGCCATGAGCGCTCCGGCGCGTGTGGCCAGGGCGGCGGCCGCGGGCACGTCGGCGTCGTCGATGCGATGGTCGTCGTCGAGCAGCCACAGGTAGCCGTAGGTGACACCCCGCCAGCGCGCGGGAAGACAGAGCCGGCTCAACAGGCCCAGCTCGGGCGACGACGGCGTTCGCACCGGCAGGTCGGTGCCGGCGATGCCGAACTGTTCCAGCCACGACGTCGCCTCCGGCGAGCACCTCCGCCGCAGGATCGACTGCGCCCGCACGTCGTCGATCCCGTCGCCGTGCGAACAGAATGCCACCAGGTTGAAGTCCCGGTCTTCCAGCGTGGCGGGTCTGGCCAGCACGGTGGAGACCGTGTCGACGATGTCCTGCAATTCCGGTCTCATGGCTCTCCCAAATGCGCAACGTCCTGCAGAACGAGCGCCCCCGGCCACGTGTTGCAGGACGCTACCCGCGACCACAGTGTAGTTGAGCATATGTCTAGTCCATGCCTCGACCTGTGTGACGCTTGTCCAAAGACGCAGGACACGGCCGCCGCATAGGTTCATAGCAGTCCCGGCGCCGCACTCGAGGCGGCAGGGACCAGCTGTCCGCCGCCTCGAAGGGAACCGTCATGGACGCCGTCACCCAGGTCCCCGCACCTGTCAACGAACCCGTGCTGCAGTACGGCCCCGGGAGCCCCGAGCGGTCCCGGCTCACCGCCAGGCTCAGCGCCCTGGCCGCCGCCGGGCCGATCGACCTGCCGGCCACGATCGGTGGCGAGCAGCGGCCCGGCGGAGGAGCCGAGATGCCGGTCGTCCAGCCGCACAATCACCGCGCCGTACTCGGCGTGCTGCGCAACGCGACGCACGCCGACGCGAAGTCGGCCATCGCGGCGGCCCGCGATGCGGCCGGGCCGTGGCAGGCGATGAGCTTCGACGACCGGGCCGCGGTCTTCCTCAAGGCAGCCGAGCTGCTCTCCGGCCCGTGGCGCGACACGCTCAACGCCGCGACCATGCTCGGGCAGTCGAAGACGGTGATACAGGCAGAGATCGACTCGGCCTGCGAGCTGATCGACTTCTGGCGCTTCAACGTGCACTTCGCCCGGCAGATCCTCGCCGAGCAGCCGGCAGCGAACGCTCCCGGGATCTGGAACCGGCTGGACCACCGCCCGCTGGACGGGTTCGTCTACGCCGTCAGCCCGTTCAACTTCACCGCGATCGCCGGGAACCTGCCCGCCGCGCCGGCGCTGATGGGCAACTGCGTGGTGTGGAAGCCGGCGCCGACGCAGCAGTTCGCCGCGCACTGGACGATGCGCCTGCTTGAGGAAGCCGGGTTGCCGCCCGGAGTGATCAACATGTTGCCCGGCGACGGCCTCGCTGTCTCTGACGTCGTCCTGGCCGACCCCGGACTGGCCGGGATCCACTTCACCGGATCCACGGCCACCTTCCAGCACCTGTGGCGCACCGTGGGCGAGAACATCGGCAGCTACGACACGTACCCCCGCCTGGTGGGTGAGACCGGCGGGAAGAACTTCGTCCTGGTGGACCCGTCGGCGGACCCGGCGGTCGCCCGCACGGCGCTGATCCGCGGCGCCTTCGAGTACCAGGGACAGAAGTGCTCGGCCGCCTCGCGTGCGTACGTCGCGCGCAGTGTGTGGGAGCGGATGTCCGGCACCCTTGTGGAGGAGGTCCGATCGCTGCCGATGGGCGACGTCACCGATCTCGGCAACTTCCTCGGCGCCGTCATCGACGCCCGGGCGTTCGCCCGGCTCAAGGCCGCGATCGACCGCGCGCACGCCGACCCCTCCATCACGGTCCTCACGGGCGGCACCTACGACGACTCGACCGGGTACTTCATCCAGCCGACCGTCCTCGTGTGCGACGACCCGCGCAACGACGTGTTCCGCACCGAGTACTTCGGCCCGATCATGGCCGTGTTCGTCTACGACGACGCCGACCTGGACGGCGTGATAGCGCAGATCAAGGACGCCTCCCCGTACGGGCTCACCGGGGCTGTGATCGCCCGGGACCGGGGCGCCATCACGCATGCCGCCCACGCGTTGCGTTCAGTGGCGGGCAACTTCTACGTCAACGACAAGCCGACCGGGGCCGTCGTCGGGCAGCAGCCGTTCGGCGGTTCGCGTGCGTCTGGGACCAACGACAAGGCCGGTTCGACGCAGAACCTGCTGCGCTGGACCTCCACGCGCGCCATCAAGGAGACCTTCGAGCCCCCGACGCAATACCGCTACCCGCACATGGACTGACGGCGAGCGTCGAGGGGCACCAGGTCAGACGGTTTCGTCGCGGCCCAGGATGGCGTTGTGGACCGTGTCCGGGATCCGGATCCGCTCGTCGTCCTGATAAACGGCGTGCAGCTCGGTGAACCCCGCGTCCGGTGACCGGGTCAGTGCGGCCAGGCGGTCGAAGAGCTCCAGGCGGTCGTCGTCGATCGGCTCATCAGCCGCGGGCATCGCGCCCCAGACATCCCACGGCAACATTTCCACCGCGTTGAGGGCGGCGACGTCGCGTATCAGGTTGCCCGCGATCCACCACAGGCCGCCCTGGCCGAGCATGCTGAAACCGAATCTCGACGGATCGGCCTCACCGGCGCGGCACGCGACCCAGGCGTCGCCGGCGATCACGAAGCGGTCCCGCGGGACGTCGGTGGTGTCGAAGTCGATCGGAAGGAACCCCCGGAGCACATCGTCGATCTGGGCGTCGACCAGGACCCAGCGCCGCTCCTGGGCGTTCCAGTACTCCCCGACCCAGTGATCCTCGTGTGACCCGCTGCCGAAGTAGTTCCCGAAGCCGCAGCGCGCGCGGGCGGGGATTCCGCGCGCCCGCAGGGTCGCGGCAAGGAGGACGGAGAAGTGGCGGCAGTTGCCGGCCAGCCGCTTCTCCGGCGGTCGTGCGACGCTGAGCGGCTCGCCGTCATCGGCCAGCATGCGCTCCAGCAAGGCCTCGACGCGCCGGAGGTGGACGCTGGTGCGACGCTCGTCCGGCAGGTCGTACCCGTAGGCCTGGCTCATGTGCTCGTGTATGACCAGGCCCGGCAACATCGCGGCGATCTCCTCGACGCTCCCGGGCAGCTCGTCGAAGAGCGTTCCGTGCCGTCCGGCGGATGTCATCGCCGCCGGTCGGGCATAGAAGTCGAGGACGGACTGCATCGGCTGCTGATCGGTGGATGTGAGCATGATGGCCTCCTATGGCTCGCCCAACGCATTGAACCCGGCGCCTGCGGCGACATGCCGCGCCGGCACCACCGATCGTCAGGTCTGCCCCAAGGGCAGAGTCAATACCGGCGGGGTAACCTAGCCAGATCTAGCAGAGAGGCACCGCTGTGAGCATCCATCTGTCCGGCAGAGGGGCCACACCACGACGTATCGTGATCAGCTGCGACGTCGCCGGATGCCCGGTTCAGGTGGAGCCGCCTCCGGCCGAGCGATGGCGCAGCGACGCCGACGCTCTGTCATGGGCCCGGAACCACGCGGCGGACTGGACCTATGACCCCGTCCGCGAGAGCGACTACTGTCCCGAGCACGCGGAGTTCAGCAAAGCCCCGGCCACCGTTCCACCGCGGCCCACCGCCGCCATGCGGGACCGGGCGGGCAATCCGGTGAACCGCGACGACTTCGCCGCACAGCTTCGGCTCCGGATGGAGCAGGCCGACGACGCGGCGCCGGCGGTGCTGACCCGTGGCCAGGCCACGGTCATCGCCCGGCTGCTGGATGAGCTCGCCGGCGTCTACAAGGCCGAGGATCTCGGCGCGCTCGCCCACGACCTGTCCCAGATGCTCAGCAACCGGACGAGTGAGCACGCCTGACCTACCGCGGCCGGGGGCCGTGTCACGCGGGCAGGTTCAGGAGGTACGCGCCGTATCCGGACTTCGCCAGGGTCAATAGATTCCGTCCGCACACTGATCATTTCTATGTGCGGGCAGATGAGTTTATCCCGGCAATCACCGCGGAAAGAGCATGGCGAACGATCAACGGCGTCCGATCGACGAATCCAGGAGATCATCGGCGATCTAACTCAAGGGCCACGGAATCCCTCTTCCACATGGAAATCCAGCACACTAAGCTATCCCCGCATCAGCGCATCTTGGCTGTCGATCCTTCACGGTAATACCGGTGACTTGGGAGTTGAAGATGAGAAAGCGCGTGGTGTTTTATAGATCAACGGCGGTGGCATTCATTCTCGGATCCGCCCTCTTGACAGCTTGCTCCAACAGCGCCGGCGACGATCCGGATTCGGGATCTCGTACTCTGCGATTCTCCACGATTCTCGCGCCGGACGATTATGCGACAGAGGCGGTGCGCCGCTTCGCCGCCGAGGTCGAGGAGAACACAGCCGGTGCCGTGACCGTCGAGGTCTTCGACAGCGGGAGCTTATTCGATCAGAACCAAGCCCAGCAGGCGATTCAACGTGGCGATCTCGACATGACGTTCATCGGGCCGCAGGAGATCTCCGACCGCGTGCCCGCCGCCAGTATCGTCACGGTTCCTTACATGATCGAGAATCCGGAACACCTGTACGCCGTCATGTCGAGCGAGGTCGGGGAACGCATCTTCTCCGACACCGTCGAAACGTTGAACATCCGGCCGCTGACCACCGTCTACGTTGGAACGCGGCAGCTCAATCTGCGCGACATCGGCCATCGTGTGATGACCCCCGAAGACTTGAACGGCGTCAAACTTCGGATACCCGATCAAGACTCGTGGATATACATGGCGAGGTCACTCGGGGCAGATCCCACGCCGGTGGCGTTCGGCGAGCTGTACCTGGCGCTGCAGACCGGCGCGGTCGACGCACAGGAGACCGCACTCCCGTTGACGTTCTCGAGCAAGTTCTACGAGGTAACGTCCAGTGTCTCGCTGACCGGCCACGTGGTCACGGACTATTGGCCCACGATCAATGAGGACACCTGGCAGGGTCTGAGCGAGGACGAGCAGCGCGCAATCCATGACGCGTGGCTCGTCGCGCGCGACGAGGCGACGGGGAAGACCGTCCAGCGCGAAGCCGAGTTGCAGGACTACTTCCGCGACGAAGGCCTCGATGTCTACGAGCCCGACGTCGACGCGTTCCGTGAACATGTTCAGGGGATCTACCTGAACGACGAAGCCGTCGTCGGGCAATGGCCGGAAGGGCTCCTCGAGACCCTGCAAGCTGTCACCTACTGACTCTCCGCCGAGACGATCACCGACCTCTCGGCCACGATCTGAACTCGAGGTGCATGATGACGAAGCGATTCCTCTCGAATACGGCCGCTGGCGTCGCACTCACACTCTCCGCCGTGCTGGCCGGCTGTGGTGGGTCGAACGACGACACCGAGGGCGGCGGCGAGGTTAGCCTGCGCTTCTCGACCATTCTCGCTCCGGACGATATCGCCACCGGGGCGATCAATCGGTTCGCGGAGCTGGTCGAGGAGAACACCTCCGGCGCCGTCGAGATCCAGGTCTTCAGCAGTGGCAGTCTGTACGACCAGAACGCTGAGCAGTCCGCACTGCTCCGGGGCGATCTCGATATGACGTTCGCCGGCCCCCAATGGGTAGCCGATCGCGTGCCTGCGGCGGAGATCGTCTCGACGCCATACGTGATCTCCGACGCCGAGCATCTCTACCGAGTCATGGATGGACCACCCGGTGAGCAACTTTTTGAGCTGGTTCGCGAAGAGATGGGGATTCGCCCGCTGACCACGCTCTACATCGGCACCAGGCAACTCAGTCTTCGAGACGGAAGCCGCGAGGTCCGAACCCCCGCGGACCTGGACGGAGTCAAGCTGCGCGTCCCCGACCGGGACAACTGGCTCTATATGGGGCGCGCCCTAGGCGCGGAACCGACACCGGTGGCATTCGGAGAGGTCTATCTCGCTCTGCAGACGGGCACGATCGATGCACAGGAGACACCCCTCCCCCTCACCTACGCCAGCAAGCTGCACGAGGTGACCGAGCAGGTCGTCCTCAGCAGCCATGTAGCGGACTCCGTCTGGCCGACCATCAACGAGGACGTCTGGCAAGGTCTGGACCCCGGCCACCAGGACGCGATCGTCGACGCCTGGCGCACCGCGCGCGACGAGGCGACCGCGGAGACCTTGGCCTTGGAGTCCGACCTGGCACGGCAGTTCGAGGAGGCCGGACTACGGGTGTACGAACCGGACGTCGACGCATTCCGCGAGCACGTCCTAGGAACGTACCTCCAAGACGAATCCATCACCGAGAGGTGGTTGCCCGATATGTACGACCAGATCGAGTCGCTTCGATGACGGAGGCGCCGGTACGCGACAAGCAGCGGGTCTCGCACGGCGTCAGGCTCATCCGCGGACTCGAAGAGACTGCTACCGCCGTGCTCTTCATCGCTATGTTCGTGACGGTGATCGCCGGAGTGGCGTCCCGGTATGTCTTCGATCAGCCGCTCGTCTGGACTGTCAGCATCAGCACACTCGCCTTCATCGCTGTCATCACGATCGGCAGCGGTCCGCTGCACCGAGACGATGACCACATCGCCTTCGACCTGGTCTACCGCCGCTTGCCGCCTGCTGCCCAGTTCGCCAGCCGGATCGGGTCCGATCTTCTGATCGTGGTGCCGTTCAGCCTGGCCATCTGGCCGACCGTGCGCTACCTGCAGTTCATGGGAGCCGAACGAGTCCCGGGCGTCGGCGTGCCGTTCAGCATCGCCTTCTCGCCTTTCCTCGTCTTCCTCGTGGCAACGGTCTTACACAGGTTGGTCCGCCTCTTTGCCGATCTCCGAGCATGGCGCCCGGACAGCGAGGGGGTCGTGCCATGAGCACGGAATTCACGGTGATGCTCATAGTCCTCGTGGCCGGCTTCCTCCTGCGCACGCCTATCGGTTTCACGATGCTGTCCGGCGGCATGGTGTACATGCTGGTCGGAGGCGGTGACCTGGGCAATGTCGCGCAGGTGGTCATGGGCGGTTTCTATTCGAAGTTCATCCTTCTGGCGATCCCGCTGTTCATCTTCGGCGCCGAGCTGATGAACGTGTCGAGGATCGCCGAGCGCCTGTTCACGCTCGCGCATTCCACGGTGGGCGGCATGCGAGGAGGTCTGGCCCAGGTCGACGTCGTCACGAGCGGCGTGTTCAGCGGCATGAGCGGCAGCGCAATGGCCGACGCCAGTGGAACCGGAAAGATGGTGACGAAAGCTCAGGTCGAGGCCGGCTACAGGCCCGGCTTCGCGTGCGCGGCGAGCGCGGCGTCCGCGACCCTCGGCGGCGTGATCCCGCCGAGCATCACCATGGTCATCTACGCGTATCTTTCCGGCACCAGCGTCGGCATGCTGTTCGCTGCGGGGATCCTACCCGGAGTCGTCATCGCGCTGTTCCTCATGGGCCTCATCGGCTTCCTGGCCCGCCGGCAGGACTTCCCGAAACCGGGGTGGCAGGGCTTTGGACATGTGGGCCGGTCCTTCATCCGCGCCGCGCCTGCCCTGTTGACGGTGGTCATCCTGCTCGGCGGCATCTACAGCGGCGCCTTCACACCCACCGAAGCCGCCGGTGTCGCGGCGCTGTACGCGCTGATCCTGGGAACGGCGTACGGGCTTCGCTCGCCCCGCCGGATATACCAGGTGTTGCGGACGGCTTCCCGCCAGACGGCGAGTACCTGTGTAGTCCTGGCCGGCGGATTCATCGTGAGCTACGCGGTAGCCAGCGAGGGTGTCGGTGCCCGCATCGCGATGGGGTTGCTCGAGGTCAGCACCAACGCGATCGTGCTGCTCCTCATCGTCAACGTGGTCTTCCTGCTCCTGGGCATGGTTCTCGACACCATGGTGCTCCTGCTGGTGATGATTCCGATCGTTCTTCCCGCCCTGCTGACCGCCGGTGTGGACCCGGTTCACCTGGGCGTGGTCATCACCTTCAACATCATGGTCGGCCTGGCCACACCACCGTTCGGGATGCTCTTGTTCATACTCAGCAACCAGACTCGGACACCGCTGGCCGAGATCATCCGGGAGATCCTGCCGTTCATCGCGGTGTTGATCGCCGCGTTGCTGGTCTTGACCTTGTGGTCGGACATCAGTCTGCTGCTGCCGAGGCTGCTCGGCTACGGGATGTGATCGATCGTGCCCACACTTTGGCCACCCGTGAAAGGAAACACGTACGTGACTCCCCCGCCAGACGCGCCCGTGCCTCCGCGTGTGCTCTCCCGCTTGCCGTATCAGCCCGGCACGTTCGTTCTCGACTTCGAGCGCAGCCACGGCACATGGCTGGCGTCGGCGGAGGACGGGCGACCCTACCTCGACTTCGCCGGTTTCCACGGCTCTCAGCCGTTGGGCATGAACCCACCGGACCTGACCGAGGATCATCGGTTCCGGGGGCGGTTGCTGCGAGCCGCCCTGCACAAGCCGTCGTGTTCCGACGTCGTCACGGAGGATTTTGCCGAGTTCTTCACCGAGTTCGACCGGACATTCGCCGACCCCGCCCTCGACAAGGTGATGTTCGTCGAAGGAGGTGCCTTGGCGGTGGAGAATGCTCTCAAGGTGGCCTTCGACTGGAAAGCGCAGCGCTCAGACCCGGCCCGGTCCGATGACCGCCCCCCGTGGCGCGTCCTGCACCTCACCGGCAGTTTCCACGGGCGATCGGGATACACCCTGTCCCTGACGAACACCCGCCCGATCTACACACGCCACTTCCCAGCCTTCGATTGGCCGCGAGTCCCCGCACCCGTGGTCCGGTACCCGGTGAAGACATACCTGGACGAGATCGAGAAGGCTGAGAGAACCGCGCTCGACGCCGCGGCGCAAGCCTTCGACGAACAAGGCGGGGAGATCGCCTGCTTCATCGCCGAGACGATCCAGAGCGAAGGCGGCGACAACCATCTTCGCGGTGAGTTCCTGTCGCGGGTCCAGGAGATGTGCCGGGAGAACGACGCGCTGTTCGTCCTCGACGAGGTACAGAGCGGCGCAGGTGCCACCGGCGAACCCTGGGCCTATCAGGCACACGGGCTCGAGCCCGACATCATCGCCTTCGGCAAGAAGCTCCAGGTATGTGGAGTCATGGCGGGGCGCCGTGTGCACGAGGTAGAGAGCAACGTCTTCGCCACCACGGCGCGGATCGGCTCGACGTGGGGGGTCAACCTGACCGACATGGTCCGGGCGACGAAGGTCATGGAAGTGATCCGAGCTCGGAACCTGCTCCAGCATGTCGCTGAGGTCGGAAATCACCTCCTGGATGGTCTGGACGCCCTGTCGGAGAGCAGCGACAATTTCGTGATCAACGTTCGCGGGCGCGGCGTCATCGCCGCAATCGACCTGCCCGATACCAGTACCCGTGACCGTGTCATGGCACGACTGCGCGACGAGCAGCGGATCTTCGCCCTGGCCGGTGGACCACGCAGTATTCGTTTCCGCCCGCCGATGACGGTGTCGGCTGCCGAGATAGACATCATGTGCGCGGGCTTGGCCCGAGCGTGCGAGGCGGAGGTGGCCGCCCGTGCCTGAGGCGCGAATCCCTTGGAACTGGCCGGCCCGGCTGGACGTGCTCGAGCTGACTTTCTCCATGTCCGAGTACGGTCGGCGACTGGAAAGCTACCGAGCCGTCGCCGCGGCTCACGAATGCGATGCGCTCGTCCTGTACGGCTCACCTGCCGACGACGCCCCGACCCGGCATCTCACCGGCTTCTCGACCTGGTGGGGTCAGAGCTTCGCCGTGCTGAACGGCTCCGGACCCCCGGTGCTGTGCACATCCGCGATCGCGCACGGAGAGCCAATGCACTCGAACGCCCAAACTACCTGGGTGCACGATCTCCGGCCGGCCGCCGGTGAGCAGGCCGGGCCGGCCTCCGACGGGCTGCTCAAGCAGGTCGCCGAAGCGTTGCCGACCCGCGGCCGAATCGGGTTTGCCGATGTGCGCGCCATACCCGTGTCCTCGTTCAATTGCCTGGCCGAGCTCCGGCCGGGTGTGACATGGGTCGACTGCAGCGATGCGGTCCGCCGGATCCGGCGGATCAAGAGTGCCGAGGAGCTGGCGCTTCTCCGGCGTCTGGGTGTGGCCGTTTCGGCCGCGCTCATGGAGTCCCTTCACACTGTCTCGACGTCAGCAACTGAGCTAGACGTTGCCGCCGCGGCCCACGCCGGGTGTGTCCGCCGAGGGGCCGAGGCGATGGACTTCGGTTGCTTCGCCCTCTCCGGCTTCCGGTCGATGTTCAAAAACGCCTGGCCGACCGACCGGCGCCCGCGGGACGGCGAGGTCGTGGTGGTCGATCTCGGAGCCACCATCGGCGGTTACCGCAGCGACGTCTCGCGGAACTGCTTCGTCGGCGACCCCAGCGCCGAAGCGCGCCGCGCCATCGACGCGTGCGTCGAGGCCCGAGACGCGGCCCTGGCCGCGATCCGTCCCGGCGTGCGTGGCCAAGACGTCGTGGATGCGATGAGCACGGTCCTGGCGGGGCGGGGAATGACCGCTTGGGACTTCAGCCTGTGCCACGGCATCGGCATGCATCTGATCGAGGCACCGTACTTCAACGAGCGCAGTACCGTCCTCGAGTCCGGGATGGTCTTCTGCGTCGAACCGATAGTGGCACCGCCGGACGTCGGCATGCTGTGCATCGAAGACATGGTCGCGGTGACGGAATCCGGATACGAGTTACTGACACCGGCGCCCGTGATGCCTGTCATCTCGACCCACACCTCGCCCGCCGGATCGACGTATGAGGGGGAATGAGAATGAAGCCACCCGTCGAACTCGACACAGTCAATCGGAAGATCTTGACGATCCTTCAGGCCGAGGGGAGGCTGACGTATGCCGAGGTAGGCCGGCGGGTCGGACTGAGCCCGGCGGCCGTGACGGAACGTGTGGCGAAGCTTGAGGACGAAGGTCTCCTCACGGGCTACCGCGCCGAGATCAACATCCAGCGTCTGGGATACAGCGTCCAGGCGTACATCAAGGTGTTCAACGAGCCGCCGACGTTCAAGAGCTTCGAATCACATGCTCGCACCCTCCGGCACGTACTCGAATGCCACCGGGTCACTGGCGATGCCTCGCATCTGCTGAGGGTGGTGTGCGAAGGCGTACCCGAGCTGGAAGTGCTGCTGGACGACCTGATGTCGTACGGGCGTACAGAGACGCTGCTGCTCATGTCATCCGCCGTGCCGAACCGCCAGCTCGATCTGTTCACCGGCTCCGATGCCAACTAGTTGGGCGTTGACCACCTGAGATCCAAGGAAACTCAAAGTCGAGGAGGAACCGACGTGCGTGAGTTCGAGTTGTGGGGCGCCCCGTTCGATGGTGGAGCGACCCTTGGCTGGCCTGGATCCCGATATGGGCCCGAAGCGATCCGCCGGAGCCTGGCCTGGATCCGAGGACGGGTCGAAGATGAGGCCGTCTACTGGCTGGACAGTGCGTCCCACCATGATCTGTCCGGAAACTTCCTCACCGACCGTGGAGACGCTGAGGTCGTACCAAGTGATCTGATGGCCTCGCTCGATGCGGTCTCGTCGGCTATCACCGACACGATGGACAAGGAACGGGTGCCGATCTTCGTTGGCGGCGACGACTCGATGCTGTTCGGCGCGGTGCGGGGCTTTCATCGGTCCGTGTCTGGCTCGGTTGGCTTGATTTATCTCGATGCGCATTTCGATCTCGCGGACACCAACGCCAAGCAAGGTGGGTTCAGTCAGTCCAGCGGGATGCGCCGCTGCCTGGAGCTCGATCGAGTTGCGCCCGGCGCCACGATCCAGGTGGGGCTCCGCAACTTCAACTTTCCCTCCTCGGCACGCTACGCCGAGGACGTCGGGTTACAGGTCCTCACCGCCAAAACGAGCATCGACATCGGCGTAACCGATTCCGTACGGCGCATCGTGGACCGTGTCGGCGGGGCCGATCACGTGGTGCTCACCGTCGACATCGATGTCGTCGATCCCGCGTTTGCTCCGGGCTCGGGTGCGCACGAGCCCGGAGGCTTCTCCTCGCGGCATTTCCTGGATCTTGTCACTGGCCTGGCGCCCCACTGCGACGCGCTTGCCCTGATGGAGGTCAATCCGATGATCGACGTCAACGATACGACTTCCCGACTCGCGGCGACCGCGATCTTCGACTTCGCGGTGTCCGGCCAGGAACGACGCAAGACACTCTGACTCACCTCCAGACCAAGCCCGCGACGGGCTGGCTTCCCGCATGTGCCACACATGCCCACTCGAAGGACTTATATGAGTGCAACACCCTGCCCTGAGCGCATTCTGCTCGACAACGCCCGATTGCCAGGTGCCACCGACCTGACCTCGCTCATTCTCGCGGACGGGATGGTTCACTCGCTGGGCGAGGCCGGCGGCACGCAAGCACTACCGTCACAGCGACTCGATCTCGACGGGCGCACCGTGCTGCCCGGCTTCTGGGATGCGCATGTCCATGTCGAGAGCTGGGCGATATCGCGCCGGCGCCTCGATCTCCACGGGACGAAGTCAGCGCGGGAGGCCGCGGACCTGGCCGCGGAAGCGGCGGCCGCCATGTCGGACCCCGACGAGATCCTGATCGGCTATGGCTATCGCGACGGCCTGTGGCCGGATCTGCCGCACAAGGATCTCTACCGGGGGGTTGCGGCCGACCGCGTCATCGCCCTGCAGAGCAACGACCTCCACACGGCTTGGCTGAGCCCGACTGCCCTGCGACGTATCGGCGCGCCAGACCACCCGACGGGTGTGCTTCGAGAGATCGACTGTTATCGGGCGATGGCTGCGCTGCAGGAGTACAGCGTGGACCAAGTCGACGCGTGGATAGCCGAAGCACTCGACGACGCGGCAGCTCACGGGGTCACCGGGCTGATGGATTTCGAGTTCGGTGATTGCCTCCCGTCCTGGCAGCGCAGGGTACGGCGGCAGCGGTTGCCTGTCCGCGTATCGTGCACGGTCTACAAAGAGCACCTCGATGTGGCCATCGAGCGTGGCATGAAGACGGGCGACATCGCACCGGACACCGACGGCATGGTCGAAGCCGGGCCGCTCAAGCTGTTCGTCGACGGGTCGCTGAACTCCCGGTCCGCCCTGTGTCATGACGCGTATCCAGGGGCCAGTGCGTCATCGGACGCCCACGGTCTTCTTGAGACACCACCCGACGAATTGCGCAGGCTGATGGGTAAAGCGTCCGAGCACGGGATCCACAGTGCAGTGCATGCCATCGGCGACCTCGCCGCCGAGATGGCGATTGACGCGTTCGAGGAGTTGGCGTGCGACGGCCGGATCGAGCACGCCCAACTGCTTCCACCACACGGTGTGGCACGGCTGGCAAAGCTCGGGCTGACCGTCGGCGTTCAGCCTGCGCATCTCCTCGGGGATCGTGACGTCGCCGATCGGCACTGGGCCGGCCGTACCCATCGTGCCTTCGCTTACGCCGACATGGTCACCGCCGGGATCCAGGTGGAGCTGGGGTCAGATGCTCCGGTTACTCCCCTCGATCCGTGGCTGGGAATCAGGGCCGCCGTGCTGCGGGCACAAGGCGCCGACGACGAGCCATGGCATCCGGAACAGCGGATGGGAATCGCCGACACACTCACGGCAGCCTGCCGCGGGCGCTCTGGGCTCCATCCAGGTACCCGTGCCGATCTCGTCGTCCTGGAACACGATCCCATCCGCGCCGATCTCACCCAGCTTGCCGATCCGGGAGTGGTGGGCACGATGGTCGCAGGCAACTGGACGTATCGGACCTTCTGAAGCCCGGACTCGGGTTGCCGGAAGTCAACGCTGGACATCCGGGGCTCGCCCTGAGATCGCCTACACCACATCGACGTGCGAATCCGTCCACGTTTTGCAGAAGCGCGCCATGCCGGCGGTGCGGAGTTCGCCATGGACGTGTGCCACCCACCCCTGACGCAGGCTCGCCCACGGTCGGGGTCTTGACGCCGGGAGTCCGCGCAGCGGATGGGTCTCGATCTTTCCTCATTCCATGTCACACGACGGTCGTGCTGTCTCGTCTCAGGGCTAGGAGAGCGATTAAGCGACATGAAGGGAGACGGCTGTGCGGGTGTTCGTAGCGGGAGGGACCGGTGTGTTGGGGAGGCGGTTGGTGCCTCAACTCATAGCACGCGGACATGAGGTGACGGCGACGACGTCCGGACCAGCCAATCTGGACGTCATTCGACGGATGGGTGCTGAAGCGGTCGTCATGGACGGGTTGGACGCGGCGTCAGTCGGTGAGGCGGTGGCAGCAGCTCAGCCGGATACCATCGTGCATCAGATGACGTCCATCGGCGGCAAGCCCGATATGAAGCATTTCGACCGCTGGTTTGCCACCACGAATCGGCTGCGCACGGAAGGAACGGATCACTTGCTGGCCGCTGCCGAGGCGACCGGCGTGGCTCACTTCGTCGCGCAGAGCTACGCCAGTTGGAACGGAATCCGCACCGGCGGCTGGGTGAAGACAGAGGAGGACCCTCTGGACCTGCATGACGGGACGGCGGCGCAACAAAGCATGGAGGCGATCCGTTATGTCGAAGAGGTCGTCAGCAAGGTTGGCGGCGCGATCCTGCGATACGGGTGGCTTTATGGGCCGGGAGCCATCGACAGCCTGGTGGGACCCGTACGCAGACGGCAGTTCCCTCTCGTCGGGGACGGTGCCGGCTACAGTTCGTGGGTGCATCTGGAGGATGCGGCGAGCGCTACGGTTCTGGCCGTCGAGCACCAGGCGAGTGGCGTGTTCAACATCGTCGATGACGAACCCGCTCCGGCCAACGAGTGGCTTCCATTTCTCGCGGAGTGCGTCGGGGCGAGGCGGCCCATGAAGGTCCCCGTGTGGCTGGCCCGGCCGCTGGGCGGAGAGGTGGCGGTGAGAGTGATGACCGAGGGCCGCGGCTTCTCCAACGCCAAAACTAAGCGGGAGTTCGGCTGGAAGCCGAGCTATCCCTCGTGGCGCCAGGGCTTCAGGGAAGAGCTGGCGTGACCAGGGCAGAGGAGTTCGAGACGTTACGGCCGCTGCTCTTCTCGATCTCCTACCGGATCCTCGGTAGCGTCAGCGAGGCGGAGGACGCGGTCCAGGACACTTGGCTGCGGTACGACGCCTCCCCGACGCTCCCGACGTCGACCAAGGCGTTTCTCTCGGCCGTGGTAACCCGGGTCTCGATCGATGTGCTGCGCTCGGCCCGGGTCCGGCGGGAGAATTACGTCGGGCAGTGGTTTCCTGAGCCGCTGCTCACCGACCCGTATGAGGATCCGGAACGGTCGGCGGAGCTGGCCGATTCGGTGTCGATGGCGGCTCTGTTGCTGCTCGAGCGGCTCAGCCCGCTGGAGCGGGCGGTGTTCGTGCTGCGGGAGGTGTTCGGGTTCGGCTTCCCTGCGGTCGCTTCGGCGGTGGGCCGATCGGAGGCGGCGTGCCGCCAACTCGCAGTCCGGGCGCGCCGCCACATGGATGCAGGGCGGCCCCGATTCGATGCTGACCGCCGTGAGCGCGAGGAACTTGCCCGCCGATTCTTCGGCGCCTTCGCCGAAGGTGATGTCGATGGCCTCAGGGAACTTCTCGCAGCCGATGTCCATCTGACAGCGGATGGCGGCGGTAAGGCCCCGCAATGGGGCAGTGGCGTCGTCGGCGCCGAGAACGTCGCACGTGTCCTCACTACCATCCTGAAGCCGTTCGTCCATATCGGCGGCGCAGTGGAGCCACACGAGATCAACGGCCAACCTGGCGCCATCTTCCGCGACTGGGACAACAACGTCATCAACACGTGGACGCTTGACATACTCAACGGAGAGATCCAGATGATTCGCACCATCATCAACCCCGACAAGCTCGCGCACATAGGTCCAGTCGCAGACCCCTGGGCAGTCATTCGCCAGACCGCGCAGGCACGCGGCACCCCCAGTGACTGAAATCTTACGGATCCCACGACCTGTCCCAGATGCTCAGCAACCGGACGAGTGAGCACGCCTGACCTACCGCGGCCGGGGGCCGCGTCACGCGGGCAGGTTCAGCAGGTACGCGCCGTATCCGGACTTCGCCAGGGCACTCCCCCGGCGCCGGAGTTGCTCGTCGTCGATCAGCCCGAGCCGCCAGGCGGCCTCCTCCGGGCAGCCGATCTTCTCGCCGTGGCGAGCCTCGATGACCCGGACGTACTCTCCTGCCGCCATCAGTGTCTCGAAGGTGCCGGTGTCCAGCCAGGCGGTGCCTCGTGGGAGGACCTCCACCTGCAGCCTGCCGGCTTCCAGGTACTGCCGGTTCACGTCGGTGATCTCCAGCTCGCCTCGGGCGGACGGACGCAGGCCGCGGGCGATCTCGACGACGTCGTTGTCATAGAAGTACAGGCCCGGCACCGCGTACGCACTGCGCGGGCGGACCGGCTTCTCCTCGAGAGAGACGGCCCGCCCGTCGGCGTCGAACTCCACCACGCCGTAGGCCGTCGGGTCGGCCACGTGATAGGCGAAGACCACTCCCCCGTGCGGGTCGCGATGCTTGCGCAATTGGGACCCGAGCCCGGGGCCGGCGAAGATGTTGTCGCCGAGGATGAGAGCCACCGGATCCCGGCCGATGTGCCGCGCACCGATCAGGAACGCCTGTGCCAGGCCTTCGGGTCGCGGCTGGACGGCGTAGGAGATGGACAGCCCGAAGTCGGAACCGTCGGCGAGCAGGCGGTGGAACGCCTCCGCCTCGTCCGGAGTGGTGATCACCAGAACGTCCGTGACACCAGCCAGCATCAAGGTGGTGAGCGGGTAGTAGATCATCGGCTTGTCATACACCGGCATGAGCTGCTTGCTGACCGGGATGGTCAGCGGGAACAGCCGAGACCCGGTCCCTCCGGCGAGGATGATCCCTTTCACCGCTCCGCCCTCCGTGATCGTGCGATTGTCACGCACGCTAGACGGCGGCGCGGCGGCGCTGAAGGGGACAGGTTGCACCGCCCGTTATGGCCGCACCTGCCAGGGGTAAGGCTGCCTTCATGCGCGCCCTCGTGATCAACTGCACGCTGAAGCCGTCCCCGCAGACGTCGAACACCGAGGCACTGGCCACCGTCGTCAGCGGCGAGCTCAGCCGGCGCGGTGTCACGGTGGAGACCATCAGGGCGGTGGATCTCCAGCTAGCGCCGGGTGTCGAGACCGACATGGGCGGCGACGACGAATGGCCGTCGGTCCATGCCAGACTCCTCGACGCGCAGATCCTCGTGGTCGCGTCGCCCACCTGGCTGGGCCGGCCGTCGTCGGTGACTCAGCGCGTGCTCGAGCGCATGGACGCGATGCTCAGCGAAACCGACGACGACGGCCGGCCGGTGGCCTTCAACCGCGTAGCGGGCGTGGTGGTCACCGGCAACGAGGACGGAGCGCACCACGTCATCAGCGAGATCAGCGGCGCGCTCGTCGACATCGGCTACACCGTCCCCGGCCAGTCGTGGACCTACTGGCATCTCGGGCCCGGCCCAGGGCCGGACTACCTCGACGAGGAACGCGGCCGTGAGTGGTCGCACTCCACCGGGCGAGCCATGGCGGCCAACCTGCACGGCGTCGCTGTGGCGCTCCGGGACAACCCGCTCGGCCCTCCCCCGTCCTGACGCCGTTCAGTCGTCCTGACTGGCCGCGTACGACGACGTCCTGGCGCCCTTCAGTCGTCCTGACACCTTCCAGTCGCGCCAAAGCCCGGTGTTGAGCCGGTTGGCGCGACAAACGAGTGTCAGGACGACTGAACGGCGTCAGGTCGCGGTCTCGAACTCGGTGACGCCGGCGGAGACGGGCGGTTTCACGCCGGGGCTCGTGGGTAAATGCGCGGCACCAGCGTACGAAGGGAGCACCCGTGGCACGGTTCGGATACTTCCTCTCCTGCGAGGACTGGGAACCGGCTGAGCTGATCCGCCAGGCGCATCTCGCGGAAGAGGCCGGCTTCGACGCCTTGTGGATCTCCGACCACTTTCACCCCTGGACCCACGAGCAGGGCCAGAGCCCGTTCGTCTGGTCCGTGCTCGGAGCGCTGTCCCGCGAGACGAGCCTTCCCGTGGCCACCGCGGTCACCTGCCCGATGGTCCGCACGCACCCGGCCATCGTGGCCCATGCCGCCGCCACCACCGCCCTCATGTTCGAGGGGCGGTTCGTGCTGGGCGTCGGAACCGGGGAGGCCCTCAACGAGCAGATCACCGGCGCACCATGGCCGCTGGCGAAGACTCGGCTGGAGATGCTGGAGGAGGCCGTCGACGTGATGCGGCAACTCTGGACCGGCGAGGTGGTCACGCACTACGGGAACCACTACACGGTCGAGCACGCACGTCTCTACACGCTGCCCGAGGAGCCGCCGCCGGTGTACGTGTCGGCGCTGGGACCCGCCTCGATCGACGTGGCCGGGCGGATCGCCGACGGCTACATCGGCATGAGCCCGTCGCGCGAGATGGTGGATCGCTTCGAGGCAGCCGGGGGCCAGGGGAAGCCCAAGCAGGGCGGGCTCAAGGTGGCCTTCGCACCGTCCGAGGACGAGGCCCTGGACACGGTGCAAAGACGCTGGCCCAACGAGGGCGTCGGTGGAGAGCTGTCCCAGGTGCTGCGCACCCCGGAGCACATCATGCAGGCCGCCGGCATGGTGTCGAAGGAGGACCTGGCGGACGCGGTGACCTGCGGTCCCGATCCCGAGGCGCACGTGGGAGCGTTCCGCGAGTATGTCGACAGCGGGTTCGACGAGGTCTACGTCAACCAGATAGGCACCGACCTGGATTCGTTCTTCCGCTTCTACCAGGACGAGGTACTACCGGAACTGCGCAGCGCCTAAGTGATTCCGGCATCTACAGCCGGCGCCGCGACAGCACAGGAGGTGGCGTCCATGTCGTTCAGCGGGCGCGACGACGACGGTGCGGCCGGCGTCGTCGAACACACCGTCGGCTTGGAGGTACACGGCACCGGGACCATCCACGGCGACCTCGCTCTTCCCGACGGCGCCCCTGGCATCGTCCTGTTCGCCCACGGCAGCGGCAGCAGCCGGCACAGTCCACGCAACCGCCGGGTGGCCGAGGCGCTCCAGCGGCGCGGCCTCGCGACCATGCTTCTGGATCTGCTGACCGACGACGAGGAACGCGCCGACTCGACCACAGGGCACTTGCGCTTCGACATCGGGCTCCTCGCCGACCGGCTGCACACGGCCGGAGCCGTACTGGCCGACCAGGAGGGCACCGCCGGCCTACCGCTGGGCTACTTCGGCGCAAGTACCGGGGCTGCGGCCGCGCTCGTCGCCGCCGCGCGGGCACCAGGCCGGGTCATGGCCGTCGTCTCCCGCGGCGGCCGCCCGGATCTCGCCGGTGACGCACTCGGGCTCGTGCAAGCACCCACGCTGCTCATCGTCGGCGGCCTGGACACACAGGTTCTTGAACTCAACGAGCACGCGCGAGCGCAGTTGCCGGAGACGTGCGAGCTCGAGGTGATCCCCGGGGCCACCCATCTGTTCGAGGAACCCGGCGCACTCGACGACGTCGCCCGCCTCGCGGGAGACTGGTTCCTCGCCCATGCCGTGCCGCCGTCAGGCGGCTGATCATCGTCACGGCCTTCGCATCACTCAGCTTGTGCTGGCCGCGCTTCACCGTGGTTCGAGTCAGCGCTCGGCGCCTCGGCGGCCACGCACGCCCCACCCAGGCAAGAGCCCGAGCAGGATCATGCCGACGCCCAGGCCCAGGTGCAGCCAGTTCGCGGCGTCGTTCAACGGCACGACATTGGCCTCGCTGTCATAGTCAATGATCAGCCCGTAGATGAACAGCGCCAGGTAGATCGCTCCCCCGGCGATGAGATAGATCCGCGCCTTCCGGGCTCCGCGAGCCATCATGAGCCCCACCACACCGAAGAGCAGGTGGATCACATTGTGCAACACCGACACGGCGAAGACGTCGAACAGCAACGCGTTCGATTCGTGTCCGGCGAATGACAGCTCGTCGAGGTTCGTCGTGAAGCCCGGAACGAAACCGAGGATGCCGACCAGGAGGAAGACGACCGCCACCACGTAAGCACCCATCCGGACCGGACTCCGAACCGCCGCCGGATCGTCGGGCGACTGCGGCGCTGGAGTCATGACACACCTCCATGAGTGGACTCACCATCTCGCTACCCGGGCTATGGCTTGTCAAACCGCGGTGATCTCGGCTCAGCGGCCGCGCGGCATGCCGTGGTGGCACGGGCGGCCTCCTGATGCGCCAAGCCAGGCACTGTCTATCCAGCGGCGCGGACGTGCCGCCGACATGGAGACTCAACGGTCATGGCTACTTTTGGTCTTCGGCCGACGCCGACGGCCGAAGTCGAGGGAGGGTGCCGGGGCTGCGAAGGCCGTCCGATTGGACGAAAGGGACAACGCAGCCCCGGCATGCGAAGGCAATAGGCGCGGAAGGTTCAGATCTATTTCGTCGCGCTTTTACGGGGTTTGATGAACTCCGCACCTTCGGTCTTTTCGCGTTTCACTGCTCGCCTTTCCTTAAGCGTCAGCTTCGCGGGCTTCTTCGCGTTTGTTCCGCGGGGCGCCTTGCCGGCCATAATTCACTCGCTTCCCCTCGTCGGTTGGCGGGCTCATAGCCGACCATAGCCCAGCGCCAGAGAAAAAGCCATCTGCCCTGGGGGGCGAAAACAGCCGTGCCACGTTTCGCAATTCCCGCCCGTTCGAACGTTCAGGACGACACTGTCACCGATCCGCGCAACGGACACAGGTATCGACCCAAGGGCGCAGTTCGAGACGCTCGATCGGGATCGTCGCGCCACATCGTCGGCAGATACCGAACGTTCCGACCGCCAGCCGATCTTGGGCGGCGCGGATCTCGGTCAGGATCCGTTCGACGGTTCCGCGAAGGGCGGAGTTCGGAGTGGAATCTCCATCAGTGGGCGGAGGCAGGTCTTCGAGTTGACGCTGGCGACTTGTGGCGGCGTCGTTCAACGCCTCCTCGATACGCGCCCTGACCTCTGGCGGAATCGTGGCCTGTGGATCTCGTGATTGGATGTGCATGTCCTGTCCTTTGAGCGTGCAAAAGGGCGCGACCCTGTCTGGGCCACGCTCGGGTGATCGCGCAACTCGAGTACGCGCTAGGCACGAGTCAAAGGCAGGCGGGCGGGGCGCGGTCGACACTTCGACCCAGGGCGTCCAAGCCGAAGAGGCCGCAGGCCGTCTTGGCAAGATCGAGGACGGGCTGGGCCGCTCCTAGAGCGACGCGGCCTCGCTCGGCTCTAGCCGAGTCCCCCCATCCCCACTTCTCGATCATTTATGCACCATAGCAACGAACCCAAGTTTCACCTAGTCGGTCTTCCGAACTCTGGACCACGCAAGTTTCCAATGGCCTGCTGTCGGCAGGTGATAACTGAACCGGCCCTGTTTTGGCGCCGCATTTTCTGAGTTAGAAGGATGCGCACTATGCCGAGGAAGACCGATGCCTCTGTTCGTAAGCGGGTGATGCGAGCGCGTCGACGGCCAGATTAGATTTCATCCGCGAGCGGACAACGTGGCACTCTTGCTAGACATGTACCACCTCGCGGTCCACGGCGACGACGTTCCCGGTGTGATCCGGGCATGGTTCGCGAATCGGGCACGTGCAGATCGCGGATGCCCCTGGCCGCGGAGCTCCTGGCACAGGGGAGCGCCCGATCGGCGCGTGGGTGGATGAAATGCTTGCCACGGGATACGCCGGCTGGATCGCTCTGGAGTACCTCAGCGATACAGCCGACCCGTTCGCCTGGATCAACGAAGGGATACGCGCATGACGACAATCGGGTTCATCGGCCTCGGCGTGATGGGGGCGCCGATGGCGGCCAACCTGGTCGCGGCCGGGTTCGACGTGACCGGTTACAACCGCACGCCGGCGAAGGCCGAGCCGCTGGTCGAGGCAGGCGGCAGCGCTGCCCCTTCGGTGGCCGATGCGGTACGCGGGGCCGATGTGGTGATCACCGTTCTGCCGGACTCGCCGGACGTGGAGGCGGTGGTTCTCGGCGACGACGGCGTCTTCGCGCACGTGGCACCGGGGACGCTCGTCATCGACATGAGCACCATCCACCCGGACGTCGCCCGCCGGCTCGCCGGAGCCGGGGCAGCGCGTGACATTCAGGTACTGGACGCACCAGTGAGCGGCGGTGAACAGGGCGCCATCGACGCGAAGCTGTCGATCATGGTGGGCGGTGACGCGGCGGCATTCGAGGCCGCGAAGCCAGTTCTCGACGCGATGGGCACCACGGTGGTGCACGTCGGCCCGGCTGGCGCCGGGCAGACCGTCAAGGCCGCCAATCAGCTGATCGTCGCCGGTGTCCTCGAGCTGGTCTCGGAGTCGCTGGTCTTCCTCGACGCCCATGGCGTGGACCTCGAACGGGCCGTCCAGGTACTTGCCGGTGGCATGGCCGGCAACGCCGTCCTGGACCGCAAGGCGGCCGGGATGCTGGCCCGGAACTTCAGCCCGGGCTTCCGGGTCGACTTGCACCACAAAGACCTGGGGATAGTCACGTCTGCAGCCCGAGAAGCCGGGGTGGCGATACCTCTGGGCGCGCTTGTCGCCAGCCTCATGGGCGCGGCGCGGGCACAGGGCCACGGCGCCCTGGACCACTCGGCACTCTTGCTCCAGGTCGAGCAGCTCTCCGGGCGCAGTGGCCCATCGTCCTAACTCCCGCTCGTCGTCCTGCCCTGGTCTAGAGCTCGGGGTTGGCCTGAGCCCAGCGGTCGAGGACCTTTGCGAGGCCAGCAGCCTGGGCGCCGCAGGCCGGGACGGACACAGGTCTGCACCCCGACGACGTCGCCAACTTGGTGGCGTTCCTCGTTAGTCCCAGGCTCGGGTCATCACCGGCACGGAGGTCTGGATCGACGGTGGGATGTCGCTGCTGATGGGGTGACACCGCGGGCGGAAGACCGCGTCCCGTGTTTACGGGCTGCGATTCTGGCTCCCACAGCGCGGTTTCGGGATGGCTCCCGGTCCGCTTTTCCAGACCTCTCGCCGACCCCGCCGTGCTCGGTGTCGCATGCTGCGATCGGTAGTCACCGCTCGGTGGGGATGGTGAACCGGCTGTGGACGTCTTCCGACATCCAGCGCCCAGGCCCGCACAGCCACGCGCATCTTCTTCGGTTGGATACTCGCGCCTTTCGGGTCGCTCGGGTTGGACTTCCTCAGCCCTCCCAGTAGATGGTCTTGGTCTGGGTGAAGAACTCGCGGTTCGTGTAGCCGATGGAGAAGGGTCCTACGCCGGATGCCTTCCTGCCCCCGAAGGGGACGTGGGGCTGACTCGCCGTCGCATGATTCACATGCACCATCCCGACCTCAGCTTCAGCGGCGAATTCTGCTGCGATGTCACGGTCGGTGGTGAA
The DNA here is from genome assembly GCF_010550695.1 of Phytoactinopolyspora alkaliphila. Lineage (GTDB taxonomy): Bacteria > Actinomycetota > Actinomycetes > Jiangellales > Jiangellaceae > Phytoactinopolyspora > Phytoactinopolyspora alkaliphila. The sequence goes on along the minus strand of NZ_JAAGOB010000007.1, from coordinate 129,479 downwards.
TACCGAGGCGGCCAGCCCGTACTCGGTGCCGTTCACCACCCGCATTGCTTCTTCAAGGCCATCCACTCGAATCACGGAAAGCACGGGGCCGAAAATCTCCTCGCCGGCAACAGACATGTCTGTTCCAACATGATCGAGAATAGTGGGCTGGACAAAGCTGCCCCCTTGCCCCGATTCTGTTCCACACGCGAGTGCCGCACCGTCGTCGACGCCGCTTCGTATGTACGAACGGACCAGATCGGCATGCTCCTGACTGACCATGGGACCGACGTCGCTACTCTCCACGTCGCCTGGCCCAACAGTGAGCCCATCCCACATCTCGGCCAAGCTCTCAACCAGCCCGTCCGCGAGCGACTCTTCCACGACAAGGCGACTGATCGACGTGCAACGCTGTCCCGAGACCTCCAACGCCCCTCGCGTGATCTCCTTTACCACGGCCCCCGCGTCTCGCACCGAATGCACATACAAGGCGTTCTTGCCGCCGAGCTCCAGCTGCACCTTAGCGAAACGTTTAGCGACGGTCGTGTACAGCTGCCGCCCAACCTCAGTAGAGCCGGTGAACGAAATCGCGTTGATCCGAGAGTCCATCGCCAGGACCGAGCCCACCGTGCGGCCACTGCCCGTAAGCAAGGAAATTGCACCCGGCAAAACGCCCGCTTGAAGGGCCAGATCGCACGCCAACTTCGCAGTGAAAGGACACTCGGAAGCAGGCTTGATGATCACGCTGTTACCGAACAACAGGGCCGGTGCAGCCTTTCGGATAACGGACATCAGAGGGAAATTCCACGGCGTGATGCCAAGAACCACACCGACAGGCTCAGCATGCACCGCCACTGACCGCCCCTCCACCAAGGACGGCAGAACAGTCCCGCAGGCCTGCGTGCCTTCCGTGGCCGTGTGCTGCAGCTCGTTGTAAGCGCGATCGACCTCTCCCCGGGACTCCCGGAGAGGCTTGCCCATCTCCCGCGTCATCAGAACCGCCAGCTGTTCACGATTCTCACGCAGTTGATACGCCCATCTCCGAAGCGCCTCAGCCCTCGCAGGCATCGGCCACGCCTTCCACTCGCGAGACGCCTTCAGCGCAGCATCCACACACGCGTCGATCTCCGGCGCCGTCACATCTGCGACTTCGCCGACAATCTCGACCGCGTTCGAAGCGCTGACTACCGCCGTGCGCTCGCCGGCAGACGGCAGCCAACGTCCACCCACAAGGACGCTGCCGCCGGTGAGCGCTGTGCAAGCACTTCTGTCAAAGAGCATGGGTCTCACTTCCGCATCACGAACATGGTTGGTCGCCGGAGAATTACAGATCGACCTGTCCTGTTTGAGCAACCGCTCACGTCGGGGGCAATTTGGCGCATTTATGTTTTACGTGGCATAGAGAACCTTGAAGGGATGAACCGGTGCGGTGAACGGTGTTGTGACCCAGGCATCATCGACGGGGTCGGTTGCCTTGGCTGGAGTCAGCGGCTCGGGCAGTATGGCGAGGCCGGGTGGCTCTGCCAGGTGATGCGCGGTTCGAGCTTGGTAGTCGATGGCGATCTGCAGCAGCAAAGGCTCAGTAAAGGGCACACCGATCAGTTGCAGGCCCACCGGACCGGAATCAACATGGCTCAGCCCGCCCGGCAAGGACACAACCGGGAAGTTCGTATCGCTCCACATTCCGAACAGTCGGGGCGGCAGGTTGGGATCGCGCGCGGAATAGCCGACCCGCAGTATCTCGCCGGTCATACAGGGTTCTGCGATAGCATCCAGCTCCAGTTCATCGAAGATCGTCCGCCAACGCGTGGCGAGGATGGTCCGTTTGCGCTGGGCATCGACGTACTGCGCCGCGGTACCGTCGGTGTCTAGCAAAGGTGGAAAGATCTTACGGAACTCCTCGCGGAACAGCCCCCAGCGGTCGGCAAGCCCGTTGTGGAGCGCGGCCGCCTCGGCGCCGATGATCGTCTTGTAGCCACCAGCCCGGCCGCCGTTCTCCTCCAGCGGGTTGTCCGGGCGCTGCAGCGGCACGATCTGCGCCCCCAGATCACGGAGTTCGCCCGTGAACCGTTCGAGCACAGCCGCAACGCCGGGGGCCAAAACTCCGGCAGCGAACTGTGGCACTCCGATTCTGGTGCCTGACAGGGGGCGCTTCCCGGGACGGGGCCCGTCGGGCCAGGTCAAGTCATCCTGAGCGGGCTGAACGGGACGGGTGGCGAGTACGGACATCAACGCCGAGCAGTCCGCCGCCGACCGGGCCATCGGCCCGACGACGTCGTAGCTGGTGGATAGCGGGATGATGCCCGCGGCGTCGACCAGACCGTACGTCGGCTTGACGCCGGTGACACCGTTCTGCGCACACGGATTGCGAATACTTCCGCGGGTGTCGGTACCGAGGGTGGCTGGAACCGTCCGGATTGCCAGCGCAACCCCCGAACCGCTACTCGAGCCGCCTGCGCTGAAGTCCGGCCCCCACGGATTCCGTTGGCCGGCGCCACAAGCGAACTCACCGCAGTGCAGATGTCCGAGCAGGATCACTCCTGCTCGGCGCAAGGCGGACCATGCTCCGGAATCCACCGTCGCGATGTTCCCCGCCAGCACGGCGCTGTCGCCTGTCAGCGGATAGCCCGCAGCACCGATGACGTCCTTGAGTCCCACCGGTACACCGTCCAGCAGGGAAAGCGCCATGCCCGCTGTCCGGCGCTGGTCGGATCCGCGCGCCTGTTCCAGTGCACGATCTGCGTACACGTTCAGCCACGCGCCGTAGGAGGGGTCACGCTCTGCGATCCGATCCAGACACCCCTCCACGAGATCCACTGCAGACAGTTCCCCAACCGCGAGTGACCGGGACGCTTCCACCAGCCCCAGATCGCCAACATGTGTCATTACCCGGCCACCCCCACTCGGTCAGTCAGGCTCAACGCGCCGCGTCAGGCAGTCGGATCGTGTCGTCGAACCCGTGCTCATCGAGCTTGAACAGCCGTCGCGGCATCGTGTTGAGGCTCTCCACTCTCTCCTCCGGGCTGATCGGCAAATGCCGCCATTTCGCCATCTCGGTGGCATTGTTCGGAGGCAGGTCGGTCGAAAGCATGACCCGCTCCGCCCCCAGCGCCTTGATGAACTTGCGCACCGGCCCGGCGCTGGTCCAAGCCGAGTCGAGGTAGATGTTCGAACACACCTCCGCCGCCAGCAAGGCATCGTCGGCGTAGATCTCCTGACCGGAGTGCGCGGCAATGAAGCTCACCTCCGGATACTTCTGCGCGGCCGGGATCAACTGAGTGGGCAGCGACCACGGCGCGCCGGACCCGGTGTGCGACATGACAGGAAGGTCGAACTCTCGGGCAACGGTGAAGACCATGTCTCCGCGCACGGACGCCGGACCGCCGCCGTGGTGGAAGGGATGGAACTTCATGGCCACGAAGCCGTACTCCTCGACACACCGGCGGGTTTCCTCCCGCACCACGTCAGCTCCCTCCTGGGGAGGGATGCACACACAGCCGAAGATGCGCCCGGGATGCTGCTCGGCCAGTTCGGCGATGGAGTCATGTTCGCCACGGAAGTCGTGCACGCTGGGCAGTGGCAACACGATGGCGTGAGTGATACCGAACTTGTCCATGCCGGCGATCAGCGATTCTCCTGTGATGCTGTTCTCCGGTGAGTTCTCCGACCGGCCGATATGGCAGTGGGTGTCGATGACGATGTCCATGCTGGAATCGGTGTTCATGTTCATTCTCCAGGTGGGATAACCGAACGGAAGCCGAACCAGCCGAGGGACTGGTCGAATCCGCATTCGTCGACGGGTAGGCATTGCCAGGCATCGTCGGCCAGCGAGAACCGCAGCTGGCCGAACAGATTGATGTAGGGAAGATCAGTGACGACCTGCTCTTGGATAAGGTCGTACGCGGCGGTGCGGATGGTTTCGTCCGTGGTCTGCCGGGCGTCGTCACATGCCTGATCGACCTGGCGGTTGGAGTACCCGCCGAAGTTGCGGTTGGCGTCGGTCTGGAAGTGCTCGCAGTACGCCTCGGGGTCGGGACCATACCGGGTGAAGTAGGTCGAGGTCACCCAATCGCCACCAGCCTTGACTCGCTCACTCCAGGTGGCCTGGTCGTAGGTTTCCCATTGCACATCGATCCCGACCGCCTTGAGCTGCTCGACCAGAACCTCGGCGATCAGCCGAGAGTCTTCCTGAGTCGCGTTGGTGAATCTCATGGTGAATCGGGTGCCGTTGTCTCCGCGTGGATATCCGGCCTCATCGAGCAGCCGTTCCGCCTCCCCCGGGTCGTACTCCGGGAAGGTCGCGTCCTCGTTGAGGTAGGTCGGCACATATGGGCTGCCTGCCGTGTACGCGGGCTCCCACAGGTTGCGGAAGGCCAATTCGGAGATCTGCGCACGGTCGATGGCGTAAGCGATGGCCCGCCGGACGTCGACATCGTCGAAAGGTTCGACGGTCATGTTGAAGATCACGTCGCGGCCGTACGTGGACGGTGTCTCGATGACCCGTGTGCCGCTCTCGGTGTCCAGCCGGCGGCGGATGTCCTCGTAGGACGTAACGTATTGGCTCGGCAAGTACGGGTACTCGCCCGCGTTGAACGCCTCATTGGCGACCGAGGCGTCGGGCACCACCCGCAACACCAATCGGTCCACCTCGGGTTCACCGAGGTAATGATCAGGATTGGCCGTCAGGGTTGCCTGTTGGGCGCCGCTGGAGTCGAAGACGAACGGGCCCGTGCCGACCGGGTTCTCGTTCGCGGCGCTGGTGGCCCAGTCCTCGCCGTCGTAGATGTGCTGGGGCAAGACCTTCAGGTACCAGTTGGATACCTGGGCCAGCAGAGGGATGAAACTGACGTTGGGCTCTGGGAAGCTCACCACAAACGTGCTCTCATCCGGCGCACTCAACGTCGCACCGGCGAACACCTCGGCTCCGGGATAGTCGTTGTCCATCACCGTCTGGTAGGTGTACAGCACGTCGGCCGATGAGAACGCCTCGCCGTCGTGCCAGGTCACACCATCGCGGAGAGTGAAGGTGTAGGTGGTCCCGTCCTCCGAGGCCTCCCACGACTCGGCGAGGTCACCGTACGCGGTGGTGCCCTCCGCGACCCCCCAGTCGAGGATGACGAGTGTGGAGAAGATGTTGCCAGAGACGTAGTACGAGCCCACGTCATCCTGCCAGTTGGGGTTCAAACTCTGCGGCGCGGACTGCACGGGCACGACCAGCACTTGCTCGTCACCGCCGTTGCTATCGTTGTTCTGACCAGCAGAGCGGTCGTCATCGCCGCCGCACGCGGCGACCGAGACGGCCACTACCGTAGCCAGGCAGAGCGCTGTTATTCGTCGCATGACAATCCCTTCTCGGCCTCGGCCAAGTGGAGTTCTTGCTCGGTTCGGGGGCTCATTGCCACACTGCGGCGAACACCCGGAGGAAGTTGAGTCCGAGGATCTTGGCGATCGTCTCGTCGTCGAGACCGATCGACACCAAAACCCGTGTGACGTTCAGAGCGTCGGAGGAGTCTTGAAGATCCCGGATCCGCCGCTGTTCGAACGAGTACTCGGTGGCCAGTTCCGGGTTCGCCTTCTTCGAGCGCAACCACGAGTCGTACGAGATGGTCTCGTCGAAGTCGAACCCGATGCCGACGTGATCGGGGCCAACCAGCTCAAGGAGGTGCTCGAAGTGAACTCGCAACTCATTCAGCCCTGGCCAGCGACCCGGCACCAAGGCGTTGAACGGCGACAAGGCAGTCAGCCCGATTACGCCGCCCTTGTCGGCGAGCGCCTTGATCAGGTCATCGCTCTTGGCCCTTACATGCGGGGTGACTGCCGCTGGATGGGCATGACTCAAGATCACTGGCCCGGCTGCGGCCTCGATGGCGTCGAACGACGTAGGGTGGCTGACGTGTGACAGGTCGACGACCACACCGACCCGGTCCATCTCCGCCACCACGTCGCGGCCGAATCGGCTGAGCCCACCTGGGTTGGGCTCGCCGCATCCATCCCCGATCCAGTTGCGGGTCTGGTAGGTGAGCTGGATTACTCGCACTCCGAGATCTGCGAACGTACCGACCCGGGACAGGTCGGTGCCGAGGAACTCCGAATGCTGCGGGCCGAGAACGATGCTCTCTTTGCCCTCGCTCCGGGCGTCCAGGATGCCCTGCGCGGTGAGACCGAGCCGGACCTTGCCGGAATTCGCGTCGATCCAACGCCGGCAGGCATTGATCGCGGCGAGCGAGTCCGCCAGTCCCTGACCAGGACGCGCCACCGTGTGGTTCACCACGTCGACGCCCCCGGCGGCGGTCCGTTCGAAGTGCTCGGGCTCACAAGCGACGACCCCGCTCGCATCGATGACGAGGGACTCGCGGTGCAGGCGCTGTGCCCTGGCTTCGGCGTCGGCATCCAGGACCAGGGCGGTGGTTTCGTCTGTCGTTGTCATGCCGTCCTCTCAGGCGTGAGTCGTAGGGCTCGGCCGCCGAGCTCGTGGGTGAAGTCGCCGTCGGATACGGCGGGCACGCCGTTGACGACCACGGTGTCGATGCCGGCGGGATAGCGGCGGGGCTGCCGCCAGCTGGCCACCTCGTCTAGTGAGTCCAGGTCGAACACCACCAGGTCGGCCCAGGCGCCGACGTCGATGATTCCGCGCCCGGCCAACCGGAACCGGCGAGCACCGAGGGAGGTCATTTTTCGTACCGCGTCTTCGATGGTGAGAAGGCCACGGTCCCGGACGAAGGTCGCCAGCAGTCGAACGTAGCTGGCGTAGTGTCGTGGATGCGACTGGATCGTGTTGTACGGTTCGGTCCACCGGTCGATCGAGGTGGCGATGGAGTCGGTGCCGAACATCATCCACGGCTGCACCATCAGCGCGTCAGCCTCGTCTTGCGAGATGCCGATGTGCACGGCGGAGAAATCGTCGCCCTCGTCTCTGATCGCATCGAGGAATACGTCGACAGGCTCGGCTCCGGTCGACTCAGCGATCGCCGCGAACGACTCGCCCACCCGATCGGCGCTCACGCTGCCCTTCGCCGTTCCGGCCAGATACACGTCTCGCCAGTCCGAGAAGATCAGCAGTTCCTCGTGGAAGCCGGCCTTGGACATCGTCCGACGTTCTTCGACGGCTTTCCGGATGACAGCCCGCTCGGCTGGATCTCGCAGGTATGCCCGGACCCGGGCCAGCTGCTCCGTCTGGTCAGCGGACCACTCGTAGTGGGAAGCGGGCAGGATGGCACGAGGCGCCCACCACGCGCCGGCGGTGGGGTAGGCCATCATGTCAGCGGTCACGTCGACACCGCGAGCCCGGGCGTCATTGATCAACGCGATGATCTCGTCGATCTTTCCCCAGCTCCGGCGGCCGAATACATTCATATGCGACAACTGCACGGAAGCGCCGGAACGCTCGCCGATCGTGATGGCTTCCTGCACGGACTCAACCGCGGTGTCGGTGTATCCACGAAGGTGTGAGGCATACACGCCGCCGTACTCAGCGACCACTTCGCACATGGACACCAGCTCGTCGAGGTCAGCGTACGACGACGGCGCGTAGTCGAGCCCGGTCGAAACTCCGAACGCTCCGGCTCGCATCGCGGCGTCCACCTCGGCGCGCATCAGCTCAATCTGTTCTGGGCTGGCACGACCGGAGTCGTCGCCCATGACCAGCTTGCGGACGGTACCGAGGCCGAGCAGCGGCGCGATGTTGTCGCCAGTCGGTTCACTGCCCAGGACCTGGAAGTACTCGTCGGCGCTGCTCCATTCGCCGTCAACCCCGGGAGGGTCGAAGAGCAGGTTCAGAGTCTCTTTGCGTCGAGGGAACGCCCCGAAACCACAGTTGCCGACGACTTCCGTGGTGATGCCCTGGCGGACCTGTGACTGGGCTTCACGGTTGGCGATGATGCCGAAGTCGGAGTGGGCATGCACGTCGACGAAACCAGGCGTCACCCACCGACCGGAGGCGTCGATGCGCCGCTCGGCGGGCTCATCGGCAAGGTTGCCAAGTGCGGCGATGCGGCCGTCCCGGACTCCGATGTCGAGGCGTACCCATGGGTTGCCGGTGCCGTCGACCACTTGGCCGCCGTGCACAATGAGGTCGTATGACGCGGACGCCATGTGATGTGTCCTTTCGACTTAAGCGGAGGGCTGATGCCCAATTTCGTTGACCAACGCGGCGTCGATCAATTTCTGGGTGTATTCGTGTTGGGGATTGGCGATAAGATCGTCGGTCGGCCCCTGCTCGACAATCCGGCCCGCGTGCATCACGGCGACCCGCTGACTCATATGCCGCGCCGCTGCGAGGTCGTGAGTGATGAAAACACAGCTGATGCCATTCGCCTGCTGGATATCCAACAACAGGTTCATCACGCCGGAGCGCACCGATGCGTCCAGCATGCTGACCGGCTCGTCGGCAACGATCAGTGCCGGCTCGACCACCAGTGCACGGGCAATTGACACCCGCTGACGCTGCCCGCCGGAAAGCTCGTGCGGGTGTGACCCTAGATAGCGGTCGACTGGGGTGAGGCCGACATCGGACAGGGCTTGACGAATCCGTTCGGCGCGCTCCCGCCGGGTGCCGATGCCGAACAACGCCAGCGGCTCCCCCACCGACATGGCGACCGTGTACCTGGGATCCAGCGACTCATACGGATTCTGGAAGATGATCTGCGCCCTCCGGCGGTACTTGCGCAGCTCAGCTCCTGTGATGGCCGTGACGTTCCTGCCTTCGCTCAACACCTGGCCACTGGACGGATCCTCCAGGCGGACCAGCAGCCTGCCCAGGGTCGACTTACCGGAGCCGGACTGGCCGACGAGCGCCACGACCTCGCCCTCCTTGACGACGAGGTCGACGTCCTGCACCGCGTGGACGTCGTCCCGACGACCCATAATCCCGGCGATCAGGCCCGTTCGCAGGTGGTACGTCTTACTCAGGCTCCGGGTCTGGATCAGGTTAGGGGTCATGATGTCCGCTCCGTTCCGAGCTGGCGTAGTCGCTCGTCACCCGCGAAGTGACAACGAGCCGGCCACCTGTGGTCGGGATCGAAGGCCGGGGGCACATCGGTGCAGATGTCGGCGGCTATCGGGCACCGGGGAGCGAATCGGCACGCGGTCGGTGGGTCGGCGAGGTCTGGAGGTGATCCGGGCAGGGATACCGGCCGGAACCGAGGTCCGGTCAACCGGGGTAACGCTGCCATCAAGGAAGCCGTGTATGGATGCCGCGGAGAAGCAAGTACATCGGCCACCGCGCCGGATTCGACGACTTGACCCGCGTACATGACCGCCACCCGGTCGCAGGTATGCGAGATGACTCCTATGTCGTGGGAGATGACGATCAATGCGATTCCGAGCTCGGTGCGCAGGTCGGCCAGCGCGTCGAGGATCTGGTTCTGCACCACGACGTCCAGCGCCGTCGTCGCCTCGTCGGCGATCACAACGTCGGGGTCGCACACCAGGCTGAGTGCAATCACCGCGCGCTGCCGCATTCCGCCCGAGTATTCATGCGCGTAGTTGCGCTGCCGGGCGCGTGGGATGTCCACGAGCTCGAACAGCCGGTCCACCCGGGCTTGCACTTCGCGTTTGCTCGCCTGGGGGTGATGGAGGCGGTAGGCGTCTGCCACCTGCTCGCCGACGCGGCGAACCGGGTTCAGCGAGTTCATCGCCGACTGGAAGACCATCGAAACCCGCTTCCAGCGAACCTCGCGACGGAACGCGGCCTGGCTCAGCCCTGCGACGTCGGTGTCGCCGACACGGAAGGTATCCACGGAGGTGGTCGCGTTCGATGGCAACAGGCGGAGAAGCCCGAGGCCGAGCGTGGACTTGCCGCAGCCGGATTCACCCACGATGCCGAGGGCCTCGCCACGGTCGATCGTCAGGTCCACGCCGTCGATCGCCTGTACCACGCCGTGCGGCACCTTATAGCCGACGCGTAGGCCCCGCACCTCGACAAAACTCCCGCCCGTCATGCTCGTCCCCGTCGTCGCAGTTTCGGATTGAACGCCTGGGTCAGGCCGTCGCCCACGAGGTTCAGCGACAGCACGAGCAGGAACATGGCGAGGCCGGGAAAGAAGCTCATCCACGGCGAGAGGTCCAGATAGCCGCGACCGTCGAAGATCATTCGCCCCCAGGACATGACTTGGGGATCGCCGAGCCCCAGGAACGACAGCCCGGCCTCGACCAGGATCGCCTGTCCCATCAGGATGGTCGCGTTGGTGATCACCGGTGAGAGACCGTTGGGGATAACGTGCCGGAACAGCACTTGCATGCCCCGGCCACCGGAAGCTCGAGCGGCCACCACGAAGACCCGCTCCCGAAGCACCATGGCCTCGGCCCGCATCAACCGAGCCGATTGCGGCCATGTGGTCAAGCCGATGATCAGCACGACGAAGAACAGCCCCTGACCGAACAGGGCGACGATCAACACGACCAGAAAGAAGACCGGAATCAGCAGGAAGACGTCGGCAGTCCTCGAGAGCAGGTCGTCCAGCCGGCCGCCGGTATATCCTGCTATTGCGCCTACGACGATGCCGATGGCAGTGGCGAGGCCCGCGGACCCCAGCGCCACGATGATCGCGACTCGGGCTCCGTGCACGGTGCGGCTGAACATGTCGCGGCCGAGGTGATCCGTGCCGAACCAGTGTTCACCCGACGGTCCTGTGTACGCTTCACTGCTGATCGCGGTCGGATCCTGCAACGGGAGCACGTCTGCGGCCAGCGCTGCGAAGACGAAAAGCGCGATGATCGCCAGCGACCAGCGGGCGGCGGTGTGCCGCGCGAACTCGCGCCAGAACATCCGCTGCGACTGCCCCCGCCGAGATGCCTTCGGCGGAACAACGGGTGGGGTCGGCGGCTGCGGCGTGATGGCGGTCATCGGTAAACCACTCTCGGATCGAGGCGGGCGTAGGCGATGTCGGTCAGCAAGGTGGCGATGACCACGGTCACGCTCATGGCAATGTAGGCGCCCATAATCACCGGCATGTCGCGAGCAAGTACGGCATCGAAGAGCAGGCGGCCGAGTCCCGGCCAGGCGAAGACGGTCTCGGTGAGGACTGCGCCGGCGAGCAGTGCGGCCAACTGGAGCCCGAACACCGTGGTGATCGGCAGCATGGCATTGCGCAGCGCATGCTTGACCAGGATGTTCCGTTCGGAATAGCCGGTACCGCGGGCTGCGGTGATGTAGTCCTCGGCCAGCACATTGGAGACGCTGGCCCGGGACAACCGGACGTACTCCCCGAACCACACGGTGGCCAGCGCGCCGGCCGGCAGCACGAGATGGTGCGCCACGTCGGCGGCCTGTGCGATCCACCCTTCTGGCGGGACGGGGCTGGTCATGCCGGACGAGGGGAACCAGCCGAGGGTCACCGAGAAGACCAGGATCATCATGAGGCCCAGCCAGAACACCGGGATGCTGTAGGCGCCGACGGCGACTACCGAGGCGGCGGCGTCGAATCGGGTGCCGGCATGCCGGCCGAGCAAGGTCCCGACGAGCGTTCCCCCGACGGCCGCCACGACTAGCGCGACACCGATCAGGAGCAGGGTTGCCGGGAGCCGGTCCAGGATGACGTCGAGTACCGGCCGGCCCTCGCGGTAGCTCATGCCGAGGTCGCCCTGCAGGATATTGCCCACGTACCGAATGAACTGCTCGTGCATCGGCAGGTCGAGACCGTAACGCTGTCTGACCGACTCGATGAACGCAGGGTCGGCACGTTCCCCGGCCATCATGGTCGCCACGTCTCCGGGCGCCAAGCGCACCAGGAAGAAGCTCAGCGTGATCACCACGGCCACGACCGGGATCAGCTGGAGCAGTCGGCGGATGAGGTAGCGGGTCACCGGACTGCTCCGCCGTGGGAAAGGGCCTGACCGTCGATCCGCCGGGTGACCAGGTCCCGGAGCCGTATCAGTGAGTTGGGGTCTGGCACATGTCGAAGTTCGACCGAACGTACGCCGGCCGGCAGCAGCTTCTCGATTTCCGGGCGGCTTCCAGAGCCGTAGACGACGACGTCAACTTCGCGCAGCATGGCCTCAGTGCCGGCCACGTCGGTGAGCGCCGCCTGCCGGATCTCTTCTGCCGTCACAACCCTCGAGGTGACCACAGCAGATGTCCACGACATGTACTCGGGACGGGTGGCGACGATACCCACCCGGCTGGCCGGATCCAGCTGTGACAAAGCGGCAGCAACCTCGTCGTGGAGGACGAAGGTGATGCCTTCGACGTCAGCCGAGTGCAGCTCGAGCATCCTATTGACCGGACCGAACACATAGGGCGCGCAGACGATGAGGTCGGCGGCCTCCAGCGCTGCGAGCGGTTCACGGTCACCGTTGCGGCAACGACGCCAATCCACCCGCACGATACGAACCGGCAAGTCGGTCAAGCTTTCGATCAGAACCGCCGTGTGACCGACGGAAAAGTCGAACTCGTCGACGTAGCAGATCAGGAACTCCCCCTCCGAGCGCAGCTCGGCTCGGACCTGGACGTGCAGGAGTCGTTCGAGGTCCCGCAGATCGAGGCCTAGCCGACGGGCATCACTGATAGCGGTCTCGACAATGGCGGACAGTTCTTTGCTGCCTTCGATCGAGCCGACGGCTCGCCGGAAGTCGACGACAAAGGTGCCGGCGCCGTGTCGGGCCTCGATCAGACCGAGGGTTTGTAGCTCGGTATAGGCCCGCTGAACCGTGGCCCGGGCGACGTGCAGTTCCTCGGCCAATTGACGGACGGAGGGTAAAGGCGCCCCCGGACCCAGCGCCGCCGTCGTGATCAGGTACTGGAGATGGTGGCGCAACTGCTCATGGATGGGCGCACCGGCCTTCCGGACGATGTTCAACCCGGACAGGAGGTGTACTAGTTCACTTGTCAAGTGGCCCATGCCACGAGATGCTAGAGGCGTGATACTGGCCGTGTCAATGCCGAAAGAGGGTTGTTCTATGGACGATGAACGTGCGGACGTCGTGGTAGTAGGAGCCGGGATCATCGGGTTGGCACTCAGCCTGACCCTGCTCAGGCAGCGGCCTGGCCTCAAAGTCGTGGTGGTCGAGAAGGAGGCCGCGGTGGCGGCTCACCAGAGCAGTCACAACTCCGGCGTCTTGCACGCCGGCATTTACTACCCGCCCGGCTCGCTCAAGGCGAAGCTTTGCCGGCGCGGCGCGCGTATGCTGCATGAATACGCCATTGACCGGGGCATTCCGGTGCTCACCAACGGCAAGCTCGTGATCGCTTCCTCGGCCGCCGAGCTTGGCCGGCTGAAGTCGCTTGCCGAACGGGCCAGACTCAACGCGGTCCCCGAACTTCGGATGATTGACGCCGCCGAGATTCCGGAGCACGAACCGGCTGCGGTGGGCGTCGCGGCTCTGCTGTCGCCGTCTACCGGAGTAGTCGACTTCGCCGCGGTCGCCCGCGCCATGGCAACGGACATCGCGGCGTCAGGTGGCCTAGTCCACACGCGGTGGCCGGTGTCGTCCGTGACCCAGGCCGGCGCGACCGGCGTCGTTGTTCAAGGTGACCGAGGGGTCATCCGGGCTACGACTGCGGTGTGCTGCGCCGGAGTGCAGGCAGACCGCTTGACCGGCCCCGTCGTCCGCCATGAGGTGCGAGTCGTACCGTTTCGCGGCACGTGGTACAGGCTCACCGGGCCTCAGGCCGATGCCATACGCGGGAACATCTATCCCGTGCCGGATCCCCGCTTCCCGTTTCTCGGCGTGCACGTGACGCGGCGGATCGACGGCCAAGTCTGGGCCGGGCCGAACGCACTACTGACCTTGGCCCGAGAGGGCCGGCGTCGGTTCTCGGCCAACGCCCGCGACACCCGCGACGCGCTCACCTTTCCAGGCCTGTGGCGATTCGCCATGCGAAACATCGGAGCGGCCCGGGTGGAACTCGGCCATGAGCTGTCCCGGACGCGCTATGCCCGTGAGGTCGGCCGCTACCTGCCCGGTGTCCAGGCCAAGCATTTGGAGCGCGGACCTGCTGGGATCCGTGCTCAGGCCATGCTGCGTGACGGCCGGTTGATCGACGACTTCCTCATCCGCGACGACGGCCCTGTCACCCACGTGCTCAGTGCCCCGTCGCCGGCCGCGACCGCATCGATGGCCATCGGCGAGTCGTTGGCCGCGCGAGTCCTGCAACGGCATGGCGACAGTTGACACATCGTAGGAACAAGCGAGGTGCCTTCGCTCAGCTCACCATGAAAGCCGGGTCCCGACAGAAGCGCGACCTTGACCGGTCCTCCAGGTGTGACGCGTGGGCAGAGGCCTTGTCGCTCACGTGAGCCACGCTGAGTCTGCTATCACGGCATCGGGAGCCGCGTCGGTCTCCTCGAGAGGCAGTTCGGGCCACGAGTCGGCGTCAGGGTGTCGCTCGAGGCCGTGCAATCCTATTTCGGCGCCTGCCGCGACCAGGGCACCTTGGATACCGGCGACGGGGACGGAGCGAACGTCGCGACCGGACAGTGCCGCGAGCGCGGCGGCCGTGCCCGCCGCTTGTCCTTCCGCGATGCAGATCGGAATAACTCGCGTCGATGCGATGGCCTCGTGCGTAGCGGAAATGCATTTGCCGGCCATCATGAGGCCGTCCACGTCACGAGCGATGAGCGCCCGCAACGGGATACCATAGGCTTGGACGTTCCTCGAGCTGACCCAACTTCCGCTCGGCCGATGGATGTCGATGTGGTATCCGCCCATGGCAACGTCGTCCTCGTGACGTGTACCGGCGACCAGGTCCTCTGCGGTGAGCACATAGTCGCCCATGATCCGGCGTGACTCACGAACCCCCAGCATCGGCGCGATCTCGACAAGATGTGTCCCCTCGCACCCCGGAACATAGGCACGGAAGAAGCGGATGAGCTCCGGAACCTGTTCATAGACTCGCGCGTACGCTTCGCTGAGCGAATCGACATCGGTCGGATCGAGGCCCAGAACGCGCGTCATGACGACGCTCAGCTCATGCGGCGTTTCACGTGTGTGGAGCTTGACGCCGACGATCCGGGTCTGAGGGACATGCAAGTCGCCGGCATCGCGTGCCTGCTCCACCAGGCCGGCGAAGCCACCGAGGACGTATGTGTCCACCGTCTCGAGCTTCTCGGCCATCTGGGTGAACAGATGCGGGTACGGAGCGAGCCACTCCCGATAGTTGAACGCCGGATTCTGACAGGCCCGGCGGAACGCATCGTCGTCGATCCCCCCGAGCCGGAAGACGAGCGTCGGCGACTGGACGAGCCCGTCCTCGGTCCGCCCCTTCTCCCACGCAACGCCACCACGCGCGGCTACATCGCCGTCACCGGAGCAGTCGATCACTACGCGTCCGCTGACGATCTCTCGGCCCGACTTCGACTCCACAACCACACCGGTGATCCGGTCTCCGCGCCTGACCGTGTCGACGAACACGGCATGCATGAGGACCATGACGCCTGCCTCGCGGAGCAGCCGAAGTGCCAAGACCTTCCAGTAGTGAGAATGCACGGCGGCCAGCGAGCCACACTTCGGGTCGAGAGTGATCGCGGAGGCATGCCCGGCACGCCCGAGCGCCCCGACGAACTCGTCGGCCAGACCTCGGACCACCCGCTGATAACGCTGGTCATGGAACCCGAGCCAGGGAAGAGTCGCTGACACCCCGCCGACAAATCCGGAGCGCTCGATGAGAAGGGTCCGCGCCCCCGACCGGCCTGAAGCCAGCGCGGCAGCGATCCCCGCCGCTCCGCCACCGACGACCACGACGTCCCATTCACTGCTGTGCATCAACCAACCTCGTGTCAGTATGCGGCCACGCGTGGCCAGGCAAGTTCGACTCCGCGTGCGATGAGTGTTCTGCGAAACTCGGTGAGACGTGCTGGTGACTCTCGAACCCCGACAGGGTCAGTACCCGTGGCGACGCAGAACGCGGCGAGAGCGCCCGCGGCCTCCCCGACGTTCCACTCGACCGGGTGCACGCGATAGCACCCGTTCGTGATGTGTGTCGTGCCGATGTTCTTCGCAGCAGCAACGAGATTGCCGACCTCAGACGACAGGAGAGCCCCGAGCGGAATCTGAAACGGCCAGGCGGGGTCGTACTTGCGCTCACCACCGCGAGTCGACGGATGCAGATCGATCTTGTAGCTTCCGATGCCGACACTGTCGTGGTACTCCCGGGCTCCCGCGACACCGCGCACCGAGGCCGCGATGTCGTTCTGCGTGATCGTCTCGAGTGCCCGTAGGCGCCGGCCTTCCCTGATATACGGGGCCATGGCCAAGCCGTCCGACGTGCCAGTGACGTCGCCGCGGAGGCGCAGTCCCGGGAATCCCGTTCCACCGTCCGCTCGGGGAGCTTCGGTCTGCAGCCAGTAGAAGAAGCTGAGGCTGAGCTGCCGTGCTCCCTGTAGGTTCGCGGCGGCGACCTCGGGTTCGACATCGACGATCGAGCCGGCGATGTAGTCGTTCGCCGAACAGTTGATCAAGGTGATGTCGCTGGGTGGAGCGGGCTCAAAGTTTCCGCGGGCCACGAGTCTCCGAAATCGCCAGATGTCCTCGATCGGGCTGTAGTCACCGTTGTCGCCGAACCTACCCTGGTGGCTGGCCGAGACAATGACCTTGGAGTCCGTCGCCGGGTCGGGATTCGGGCGAAGCACCCGGCGGGTACGCTCGGCCGGATCTGCGGACGGCTTCGGCCAGCCGATCTGAGGAGCCGCCCGAACGGGTGCGCCGGCAGCGGTCCACCGGTCGTACTGCTCGGGCCTGTCGATCACGTGGTTCTCGCCCGCGATGTGATCCATGGCAAAGCAGACCGTGAACCCCTGCATCATCTGCGGGTCGCCGATCTCCGGCGCGTCGGGCTCTCCCGTGTCGGCGGCGGACTCGGTGCCCGTGACATACGGGATCCCCGCGAGGGGAAGGAGTTCACCGGTCTCGGTCGCGTCAAGGACGAAGTGCCCGCTGAGCCACCAATCGGATCCGTCTGCGTAGCGGAAGCCGACGGAAGTGATCGTGCTCCCGTCGCGGCGGACGTCGTGTGGAGTAAGTTCCGTATAGATGACCAGTCGGCCCGCCCGCTGATGTGGCGCGAGCATGCTCTGGAGCACGGCGAGTGCTACCCGGGGCTCGTGACACAGCGCGCTCACCGCACCATTCCCAGGATTGAGATAGAGCGCCGAGCGAGCCTTCTCGGCGAGCGGATACCACGTGCGGTAGTGCTTCCGGACGGCATCGCGGAATCGCCGATAGCTCGCAGTCCCGCCGAACTGCTCGATCCACGGATGCTCGTCCGGCGGCACCGCCTGTGCGGTGAACTGGCCGCCGATCCACCGCGTCGTCTCGGTGAGGATGACCGTCGCACCGGCGTCAGCGGCCGCGAGAGCTGCGGCGACGCCTCCGACTCCACCACCCACGACCAGGACGTCGGCGTCGGGACGTGTCATGCCGATGCCCCGATCACGCCAACAACCCTCAGCACACTGCGGACCTCGCTCAACCCGTCGGCGTCGAGCGGCGACAGCGCCCGGCCAGCGGTGGAGCCCGTGAGACCGAGCTCTGCCAGAGCCGACTTGAGGGAGGTGAGCCAGAATCCGGACTGATACAGCGCACACACGTCGTTAAGCTGCCTCTGCAGGTCTTCTGCCAGCACAGTGTCGCCGACGAGACCCGCCCGAACGAGCCTTGCGGCTAGATCGGGAACCACGTTGGCGATCCCGGGTACCGCGCCGTCCGCCCCGGAGGCAAGGCTGCGGGCGATCAGCGCCTCAGCACCCTGGAACACCCGAAGCCCGGCGGCACGGGCCGCTTCTGCGAGTGCGGAGTAGGTGGTCCAGTCCCCGGACGACTCCTTGAGCGCCACGACGGAGTCGATCGCGGCGATGGCGCGCACCGCCCGGGGTGTGATCGGGTGATGCGTCAGGTGCGGGATGTTGTACACGACAAGCGGAAGGGTGGTCGCCTCCGCGATCGCTGTGACGTGGCGCACCACCGCGTCGTCGGTCTCTGTATTGAAGTACATGGGCGCCATCACCACGAGCGCGTCGACACCGACCTGCTCGTATTCCATCGCTGCCCGGATAGCTCGCTCGGTGCTCGCCTCACCAATGCCGGCGAGCACCGGAACGGAGCCGGCGACGGCGTGGACGTAAGCCCGTGTGATCGTCCGCGCGACGTCTGGCTCCAGGGTCGGGCCCTCACCGCAGGATCCGAGGACGAAGACGCCAGTAGCGCCGCCGTCGATCACATGCGCGGTGAGGCGTTCCACGGCGCCGGTATCGGGCCGGTGTTCGGCGGTCAGAGGCGAGATGACCGGGGGAATCATCCCGGACAGGTGATCTTTCATGGTGTCTTCCGCCTTCGATGTGATCACGCCTTCACCGCGCCGGCGGTGAGGCTTCCGATGAACTGGCGCTGCATGACGAGCAGGCAGAGGATGAGCGGCACGATCGAGATGACCGTGCCGGCGGTGATCGCTCCCCACGGGGATTTCTCGACGATCCCGAAGTTGAGCTGTGAGTGGAGGAACGCCAACCCGATCGGCATGGTGAACTGCTCCGAGTTCGTGAGCATGACCAGCGGGAGCAGGTACGCGTTCCACGCGTTGAGGAACAACAGCAGCCCGGCCGCGCCGAGACCGGGACGGACGAGCGGCACCGCGATCGTCCAGAACAGCCGGAACTCGCCGCTCCCGTCCAGCCGTGCCGCATCGAACAACTCCTCGGGCAATTGTGAAAAGTACTGCCGAAGGAGGAAGAGGACCAGAGCGTTCGCGGCGAGCGGGAGGATGACCGCAGCCCACGTGTTGAGCAGGCCGAACTGCCGCATGATCGTGAATTGCGGCAGCACCAACGCGTACTCGGGTATAGCCAAGCTCGCGAGAACGACTCCGAACAGCAGAGAGCGGCCTCGGAATCGGTATCGGGCGAATCCGAACCCCGCGAGGGCCGCGACGACAACCCCGAGCAGTGTCGTGAGAAGTGCGATGCCGAACGTGTTGAGCATCCACCGTGGGATCTGCGTGTCGAACGCGGCGACGTAGTTCCCGAGGGTCACGCTCGACGGGATCAGCGAGACCTCACCCAGACGCGTGCTCGGCTTGAGTGAGGATATGAGTAGCCAGTAGAGCGGGAACGCTGTCACGATGACGATGAGCCCGATGACGGTCCCTCGCCCCATGCGTCCGGCGAACGATCCCTTAGGCACGGTCATCACTCCTCAGCAGGCGATGTGCGACGACGGTGCTGACGATGATCGCGAATGCCAGCACAACGGAGGCGGCGGCGCCCTTGCCGAGGTCGAACTGCTCGAACGATGCCCCGAAGATGTACATCACGGCTGTCAACGTGGACCGAGCCGGACCGCCGTCCGTCAGCACGTCGACCTCGGCGAAAAGTTCCCAAGCGGCGATGCTCGACGCGACGAGCACGAACATTGTCACGGGTTTAAGCAGGGGGAACGTCACATGGCGGAATCGTTGCCAGGCTCCGGCACCGTCGAGTTCCGCAGCTTCGTAGAACTCGTCCGGAATGGCCTGGAGTCCAGCAAAGAGGATAATTGCGTAATAGCCCAGCACTCGCCAGATCCTCAAGGCGATGATCGACCAAGGCGCCAGGTCGGAATCGCTGAGGAATGGAACCGGACCGACGCCGATCATGTCGAGAATGCCGTTCACGAAGCCGACCCGTTCGTTGTAGAGCAGGTCAAAGACAAGCGCGACCGCGATCAGGGACATGGTGATCGGCGCGAAGATCACGACCTGTACCACGTTGGCGGTCCGACGCCGAAGCTGCTTGAGAAGCACCGCGACCAACAGGCACAAGGGGAGCAACGCCAGGAGGAACCCGACCAGCATGTAGAGGGTGTTTCGCATGGCTCGGCCGAAGAGCGGATCCTCCAGCACCGTCGCGAACTTGTCGAGGCCCACGAGCTCGGGCGATTGGCCCAGGGGCCAGTCGACGAAGGACATCCCAAGTGCCAGCAGTACCGAGCCCGCGCCGAACGGGATGAACAGCAGAAAGAACGGCGCGATGAACAGGTACGGCGTCGACTGGTGATACTTCTGGCTTCGGCGGCGACCGCTCGCGCTCACAGCGCGCCGAGCTCCTCGACGATCTGCGCCACAGCCTCCTCGGGCGTGATGTCGCCGGCGTACGCCTGATCGACGGCAGCCGTGATGGCGGCCTCTGTCTCGGGCCAGTGAAAGAAATGGAACTCCGGATACGGCACGCTCGAAAGCTCCTGCACGACCTGCTGTCCACCGAAGTACGGATCCTCAGTGTCGAGTTCGATGATCTCTGCCGCCGGACTGTAGGAGACGAGGCCGAGTGTGTCAGCCTGAGCTTGCAGGCCCTCGGGGCTGAGCCACCACATGATGAAGTCACGCGCGCCGGCCGGGTTGTCGGCGCCGTCGAGCCCGGCATAGAGACTGCCACCGAAGACACCCGTACGTTGGTCGTCGCCTTCGGACCATTTCGGCCAGGTCACCAACCGCCACTGGCCGGACTGCTCCGGCACGTTGTGCTGCAAGCTGGTACTGCCGACGCCGAAGTTCATCGTCCAGCCGACGATCTCCTGGTTGCGAATCGCGTCCCAGTACGTCGCGTCGGTCCAGACCCCGTGGTAGACGAGGCCCTCTCGGTCCAGGTCGATCATGAACTGCAGCGTGTCGGCGGCGAGGTCCTCGTCGACGGCAAGCTCACCGTCCTGGTTCCACCAGCTTCCCCCACGCGAGCTGAAGAACGCGTTGTACATGTTGGCGCCGTTCGCCCCCGGGGGTTGGACGAACATGTACTGGGTGCCGCCCGACGCTGCCTTGAGATCCTCGGCGACGGCGACGATGTCGTTCCAGGTCGGGTCGGCTGGTATCTCGATGTCGTGCTCTGCCAGCGCGGCGTGGTTTACCCAGAGGCCCATGTTGCCCGGGCCCATGGTGAAGGCGTTGATCTCCCCGTTCCCACCGACCAGGATGCCGTCGGCGAAGTCGTCTTCCATCGGGCCGAGCTCCTCGGTCAGATCGAGGAACTGCCCGGTCGCGAAAAGGCCGCCGGACTCCCGGAGCGGGAGCTGGACCACATCCGGGAGGTTGTCCCCGCCCTGCATCGCGACCACGAGACGTTGGCTGAGATCCGCAATCGGGATCTCGACGACGTCAACGTCGTAATCGGGAAACGCTGTGGCGAACCCCTCTTTGATCACCGGCGGAGCCGAACTGGAAAAGACCCAGATCTCGAGGTCATCGACGACCGCCCCCTCCTCCGCTGCCTGACCGGGGTTTCCGGAGCCGCACGCGGTCAGCGCAGCGGCGACCGCCGCGACGCCAGATACGACGCCCTTACGTTTCCAGGCGCGGTTCATTGCTCCTCCTAAAGCTGGGGGATAAGGACGGATACGATCGATGAGCTAAAGCCGCGTGCGGATGTTCTCGAAATGGCGGTGCATCGCCTCGACCTCACCGTTTTGCGAGGTCACAGCATCAACAATGTCCAAATGCATCTGAGCGAGTTCCGCAGGTGAGGATGGCTGGGCGACCGTCGCGCGATGTAAGCGGTGGAACATCTCCCAGAACAGATCGATCATTTGGCTGACCAGCGGATT
Source organism: Phytoactinopolyspora alkaliphila (assembly GCF_010550695.1). Taxonomy (GTDB): domain Bacteria; phylum Actinomycetota; class Actinomycetes; order Jiangellales; family Jiangellaceae; genus Phytoactinopolyspora; species Phytoactinopolyspora alkaliphila. Next base: position 107,999 of record NZ_JAAGOB010000007.1, on the reverse strand, counting down.
GTCCAAGGGCTCGTACAGGCGGCGATGGAACTGCCGGTCCAGGGCCGCATGCTCGTCCGGGGTACAGCCCTCGACGGCCATGGCCGTCGCGATGCCCCGCAGCTCTTCGAGATCGCGACGGCGAATCCACTCCGACGCCCGCCCGATCAGCCCTTCCTCGAGAGCGGCGCGGAGTTCGAGAAGATTCAGAAGATCACGCCCCTCCAACTGAAAGGCGTACGGCAGGTTCTCCAGGATCGGCGCGAACGAGAACGGCTCGACATAGGTCCCACCGCCATGGCGCGTTCGCAAGACACCGACGGTCTCGAGACCCTTGACGGCCTCCCGCAATGACAGGCGACCAATACCGAACGCTTCGGCCAGCTCCGCCTCCGGCGGCAGCTGATCACCTGCACGCAGCCCGTGCTCGGCGATGTAGGAACGCAGCTTGAGCTGCGTTTCGCGGTACTTGGGCAGTGTGGACATGTCGTGCCTTCGATCTCGTGACTGGACAACAACTGAAGACTAGACGAAGACCTCTGATGAATCAACCTCTATTTGGCTATTGATCAGACGATCCCATCTTTCATATGATGACTTCGATGTGACCGCTCGATCCAACGAACGCCGGCTCTGTGACGCGGTGAACCATCGCCGACGTGCAGCGGGGCCCAGAAGGGATTCCCATGAAAAGACGAAGCTTCCTCACCGGAGCGGCAGCCGGTCTGGGCGCGGCTCTCCTTCCCGACGTTTCGGGTCCCGTACGGGCGACCTCTGCGCCGGCCAACGGGATGTTCGAGGACATCGGGCAGATTTCGGCGGGCAACCATCAGCTCCCCACGGTCATCGCAACCGGAGGCGAGGCGCTCACGATCGTGGCGCAGAGCCGATACCCCGTCACGTCGCCGGACGTCAACGTGGACAAGGGCGCCGCGGACATCGTGACGTTCAGGAGTGTCGACGGCGGTCGGACGTGGTCGTCAGGTGGAAACGTCCACGACGCCGGCGGTCAAGCCGGAGAGTGCGGCTATGCGACCGTCGTGACAATGATCGGCGGCACCCTCGTCGCGCTCTACACCGCCGGACCCCAGAACTGGGAACCTTCGGACCTGGTCCTGCACCAGCGGGCAAGTGATGACGGCGGTCAAACCTGGGGAGACGTGTCTTTCCCCGCCGTCACAAGCGACCACGTCAACGGCCTCCCGACCAACGGCGGGAAAGGCTTCACCCTCCCCACCGGCCGGGTCGTGGTGCCCGGACGGGCGTGCCTCCTCTACAGCGACGACGACGGGCGAACGTGGACGGCCACTCCAGAGTTCGCCGAGACTGTCGAAACGAAAGCACAGCCCGCCCGTAGAGAGGGAATGACAACTCTCGTGCCCTGGCGTACCCGGGACCGCGTCGGACGCATGGGGCGGGTGCGCGTCACAAACCAGTACAAGTACCGCGGAACCGTGACCCACGACTTCGGCGGCGAGAACAACATCGGGTTCGTCCGGTACGACGATCGGACGCTGCTCATGACCGTCTCCCGCGATAGCCAGCTCTACATCCGGCGCAGCGTCGACGAGGGCCGAACTTGGGCCAACGAGAAGCTCATCACCTCGAGCGCTCCAAGCGCCAGATACTCCGACATCGCGGTGACCGACGACGGAACCATCGTCGTCGCCTACATGAGCAACCACCGAGTCGTGGCCAACGCCGCCCCGCTGCACGTCGTTCGCTTCGACCTCGACTGGCTGACTCGCTGAGACGATCCCTAGTCGGTCAGACACGGAGGGTGGCCCCGCTCAGTATGGGCCACCCTCGGAGTCGGGCGAACGGATCGTCGCGCGGTCAGCTCACCCTTGGACCGAACGCGGTGTGAGATGGAGTTGTTCAGAGCACCCATGTAACGATCTTGCTGCGCACTGCAGATGTCACCGCAAGTGGGGGTGGGCGCAGTTGGGTTCGAACCAACGACCCCTGGTTTGTAAGACCAGGGTTACGCCATCATCCCAGCGTCTGCAAACATCACCTGAACCGACATACTGCCAGGTCAGAGGCGATTCGCTGCACTGAGTGATACCGTTTGGTATCGAATAATAAGGTACAGTGAAAGGTACAGTGATGTCAAGGGGGTCAGATGAGTCCATCTCAACCGGCGAAGAAGAAGCGCCGCCGCGGCGAGGGGGCCGTATTCCAACGATGCGATCTCGACCGAGGATGCCCGCCACGCAAAGAGGTCACGCAGGACGATGGATCGGTCAAACTCGTCCGGCCGAAGCATAAGTGCCGAGGCATGTGGGTCGCGCGCCTCGACCTCGGCCCAGGCCCGGATGGGAAGCCGCGCCGGCCCCAACGCACCTCGGCAACCGAGAACGGCGCATACGCCGCCCTGGACGACATGAAGAAGGAGCACGCCCGGCACGGCGACGTGCCCCTCCAGCGGCCCACCGTCGCCGCGTGGCTGACCCGATGGCTCGACGAGTTCGTCCTCCCCCACAAGGCACCCAGCACATACGACCGGTACCGCTACTCGGTCACCAACGACCTCATCCCCGGCGTCGGCCGGCACCGCATCGACCGACTACGCCCGGAACACCTGCGCGCCCTGTATGCCGACATGAAGAAGCGGGGCAAGGCGGGATCTCGGCCACACGCACACATCGCCATCCGCAAGGCCCTCAACGATGCCATCCGCGAGGGCCTCGTGATGCAGAACGTCGCCAAGCTGATGGACGCACCGGCCGGTGGGGACTCCGACCGTTCGGCGCTGACACCCGATCAGGGCCGGGCGCTCCTGCGTTACGTCAGCAGCACCACCGATCAGGGCACTCCGATCGATCGGAACTCGTCGCGGTGGGCCATGGCGCTACTGACAGGAGTCCGGCAAGGCGAATGCCTCGGTCTCACGTGGGACCGTGTGGACCTCGACGCTCGCATCATGGACATCTCCTGGCAGCTGCAACGGTTGACCTTCATCCATGGTTGTGCCGAGGAGGACCAGGACGGCACCTGGCCGTGCGGGCGCAAGCGGGGCGGAAACTGCCCCGACAAGGTCCTCCGGCTGCCGGACAAGTTCGAGTATCGCCAGCTCGCCGGCGGCATGTGTCTGATCCGCCCAAAGAGCGAGAGGTCCACCCGCATACTCCCGATCCCCACTCCCCTGTACGCAGCGATCAAGGCTCACCGAAAGGCCGACGCCACACCGAATCCCCACAACCTCGTGTGGCATCGTGAGGACGGCTCCCCCATCTCCCGGCAGGAGGACGCGAAGATCCTCGACGCTCACCTGCGGGCCGCGGGGCTGCCGGACATCGTGCCGCACGAATCCCGACACACCACCGTCACGCTGCTGATGGAGGCCCGAGTCGACCCGAAGATCATTCAAGCGATCGCCGGGCACGCCTCACTCGCCGTCCAGGACGCCTACAAGCACGCAGATGTTCGCCACATCGCGGAAGCGCTCGGCGAAGTGGCCGGCACCCTGTACCTCCAGGAACTCGGCTAGGTGAACCACTTGTCAGGGTTCCGCACGCACCGCATGATCTCTGTGAGCCTCTCCAGCTGTAGGCAGTCCAGCCACTCCCCGTCCGGGTCACGCTCCGGCGGCGGCTCGCACACGGTTCCCGAGACGCCCGTCCTCTCCGGCAGCTCGACACACTCCGTCGCGGCCGGCGGGGCGTCCGGAGAGCGCGTAGGTGTCGGCGTGGCCGTTGGCGTGGACGTTGGCACAGTTGGCGGCATGGTTACGCGGTTCTCGGGCACGAAGAACGTCGGCTCGTTCATGGGCTCGGTGTCGGGGGGCGTCGTCGCGGCCACAGCTTTGGGCGTGCGTGTGGGTTGGGGAACGGTTGCCGTGGGTGTCGGCTCGGGGGTTGAGATGTCCAGTGGGTGAGGCGTGGCCGTTACGGTCTCGGTTGCGGTAGCCGTCGCCGTGGCTGTGGTCGTGGTGGTCACTGTCGGCGCTGGCGGTTCCGGCGTAGACGGCGGTGGCTCCGGCGTCACCACCTCCGGCGCTGGCTGCTCCATTGCGATGACGAGCGGCGGCCGTTCGATCACGGTGGGGATTACCTGCGTGGAGCCGGTGGCGACGAGCGCGGTCGCGCTCACGACAGCGGAGCGTGCGGTGTGATCGCGGGCCTGCTCGATGAACCAGCCGCAGGCGCCGATGAGGACGGCCTTGATGGCCCTCGTGGACTGTCGTATCCACGCTCGCCGCTGCTCCGGCGTCATCCGTTCGGCGAGTGCCTGGAGTAGTCGATCGCGGGACCTTCTGGCGTATGCGGCGTGTCGACGGGCTGCTGCGTGATGATATTCGAGTTCGACCCGTAGAACGTCGGGATCGAGCTCTTCGTCCGGGGATGTCATGATCCGGAATTCTGACTGTCACAATGGGCGATTTCCAGAGGGTGGTAACGGATGGTTAGTGATCGTTACACACAGTGACAGCGAGTGAGAATGATCTACGTTCCGTAACGGCGCGTCGCCTCGCCGAGCGCGTCGCCCTCGTCAGCGACCTCGGTGTCTGAAAAGTCCCGCTTCAACACTGCGTTCATCTCTGCCGCGATCGCGTTGGGGTCATCCTCGGCGGTGCGTCTGGCTCGCGCTTTGCGCACACGAAGGAAGTCAATCAGATCCCAGCGCAACTCCTCCGACCATCCGCGCCGGTGACCGAGAGCCCAAAGCTCTTGCTCGTCGGCCGTCAGGTCGTCGCGCACCTCAGCGTGCTCCGGCAGGAGTCCAACCGCGCGCAGTACGTCCTCGGCCGGGATGCCGGTGGCAGCGACGAGTTTACGAACCTGGCCGATATACGGGTCGCCGCCCTCCTTCTCCCAGCGCGCAATGGTGCGCTCACCGATGCCACTACGCTCGGCGAGTTGCTGCTGCGACCAACCATGTAGGCCGCGGGCTCGCTGGACCGCCCTCGAAAACGCGGATCGCGACACTTCTTCGCGCGCCATGCCAGCACGATATGCCATCTGCGGCGCCACGTCCTCTGCCACTCTCGGCAGTGATTTCCACGCACGGATGCGTGCGCGACCAGCGGGCCGAGTATCGCGAGGACGACTCTTGTCTGCCATACGTGGCAGTCTACGCTGCAAAAGTGGGTGTAACAAGCCCCATACGGGTCGTTGACTTGCCATGCATGGCGGTGCTAGCGTCACCGCCATGCATGGCACTACAACCACCATCCCCGCCGCCATGGTTGACAGTCCCATCCGCCTCCGCCGCGACGTGTACGACGCGCTCGTCGCGGAACGGGGGGCCACAACCGTCGCTGAGCAGGCCAAATTGACCGGCATACCTGAGCGAACCCTCTACCGAATCCGGCGTGGTGAGGCAGTGAGCATCACCTCAGCGATGCGGCTAGCAGGCGTGCTCGATGTACGACTCACGGCGCTGTTTGAGCGCATAAAGGAGGACGCGCGATGAGCACTTCGCCGCGCCCCACCGCGCCACCAGACAACCGTCCGCCGGCTCGACCGCAACAGAGCCCGAGCACCGGTGGTGGGCGATGACCGACCTCCAGCTCTTCACCTACGCCGACTGGTTCGTCGTAGCCGACGTTGGCACTGTGATCGGTCTCGGTGCGTGATGGCCACACTGAGCATGTCGGAGATGCACGTCCGGGCACTACGGGAGTTCGAGGGACGACGGTACTGCTCCGTAGCTGAGGCCATGCAGTACCTCGACATCAAGAGCCGGTCGACCTTCGACCAGCTTCTCAATTCCCAGGCGATCCGCTCGCAGTACTCCAGCCACCGGGACCGCAAGGTCGTCGTTGCGTCGCTCCTGGCATACGCCGACAACTTGCCCATCGACCGGCCGGCGCCAAGGAAGCCACGATGAGCCGCGCACCCGGGAACCCCGCCGTTGGCCTGCTCGTCTGGCTTGGCTTAGCCGTTGGGGGCATGACCCTCATCGCTGGCGCTGCCGCACTGTTGTGGGCGCTCGTGGAGGTCATCACGTGATTGACACGGCCGACTCCACTACGAGCCACCGGATGACGTGCGGCGGAGGTTCCCCCCTCGACCGTCCCCGCACGTCGTCCGGTCTCAACGGTCCGGAGTTCCGCGCTTGGGCGACCGCCCAGGGATTCACCCGGCAAGAGATCGTCGCGTCCGCGTTCGCCGCGGCCACGACTCACGAGCTGTCGCGGACATCGCTGGTGTGGATGGCCACCCAGGGCGCGGGCTGGGCTGTCGACGACATCAGCGACTTGTTCCCGGTGACCCCGCCGCTGCATCACACCGGCCTAGCGCCGCGCACGTTCCCGCAGCTGTGCTGGGCGCTCGAGAACGCCCTCACCACCGCCGACCAGAAGGGCACGTCATGAAAGGCCCCACCCCGTACAGCCTCGCGATCCTCGGCGGCATGCAGGACGGCAGCGGCAAGCACGTCTACGCGGGCACCGTCCCCCACGCCGAGGTCCAACGCCGCCGCACAAGGAACAAGGCCGCACGCCGGTCACGGAAGATCAACCGCCGCCGCGGCTGACAAAGAAGAAGGACCCCGGCCGTCCCGCCTGACAGCGCGACCGGAGCCCTCCCAACCAGTGAAGGAGTCTACATGTCCGCACCAACAGTTCAGAGAACAGCGCACTCTCCAGCCACGGAACACATGTTCGCGGAGCGTCGCCGCTTAGAGCGTCAGATCCTCACCCGCCGGATCACGCAGCTACGCGAGTCGGACACGGCGATGGTTCGCGCCGAGCTGTCGGCACGCGGCTGGGTCGGCGCGGTGCAGGAGTGCCGCCGCATCGTCACCGAACTCGACGACCTGCAGCGGCGCCTGGACGCGCTCGCCGATACCATCCCCGTCTACCTCGCAGACACCACAGAAATGCCGGCCATCGGTGGCTGGACCCCTGCGGCACGTGTGGCGGTGACCCGATGACGGCACGGATCTCCACACCGTCGGAACGTCTCGGCGACCGGGTACGGCATCAGCTCGCCGTACAGGCCCGCAGCCATCAGGAACTCGGCGACCACCTCGGCATGAGTGTCGATGCTGTACGTCGCTGCCTCAACGGGTCGGTGCCGTTCACCGCTGGTGAGGTCGCCGCGGTTGCACAGTTCCTCGGCGTTCGAGTCGACCAGCTCACGATCGGGCTCGAAGAGTGAGCGGCGCACCGCAGCCGGAGAAGCTGCTCACCCCCTCCGAGGTCGCCGCCATGTTCCGTGTCGACCCGAAGACCGTCACCCGGTGGGCCAAGGCTGGCCGGCTCACCGCGATCAAGACTCTCGGTGGTCACCGGCGATACCGCGAAGCCGAGGTCCGGGCACACCTGAACGGCGGTGGCCAGTCGTGATCCGCGCACGCCGTCTCACTGTCGACGCCGACGTCCTGTTCGATCCGGGCTGGATCATCGTCGGTCTGTTCGTCCTCATGCTGAGCGTCGTGCTGATCGCTGTCGAGCAGCGCGACGCCCGCCGGCGTGGTGCCCGCGGCCAGTTCCGCAGGCGCGGGGGTGGTTCGCGATGAGCATGACGATCGGCGACGCCAACGACATCATCCTGATCTTGCGGTACTTCCTCGAGATCCCCCTGACCCGCAGCGGCGAGCTACCAGATCCGAAGAACGTGAAGGCCGCGGCGGTGCGACTCGCCGACCGCGCACACCGCCGAGTGTCGGCCGGGCTCACCGGCAGCGAGGTCACGCAGGCATTCGCCCGCCGCACCGCGGACGACGCCGCCGATCTGCTCGTCCCCCACATCGGCGACCTGATCGACATCGACGCCCTACGTGACCGCTTCGCCGAGCTGATGCGCGAGTCCGCGACCCTGCGCCGCATCAACCTGACCGACATCACCGACTCGAAACGACTCGCCGGAGAGATCACCGACGAGCTTGAGCAGTGGACGGAGGACCACCTATGACGGCCCGCATGTCCATGGCCGACGCGATCGCCGAGGCCCGCCGCCGCAAAGCCGAAGGCCAGGCCAACTCGGTCGCGGTGCTCAGCGACAACTCGAAAGCCCGCTTCGACGAGATCGTGGCCGACGCCATCAAAACCGGTGAACCGTTCAGCCTCGACGACCTGCGCGAGCAGCTCGACCTCGCGCAGATCCCGAACCGGGCACGCGGTGGCCTGATCCAACGAGCCATCAAACGCGGCTGGATCGAACACATCGGCTACCGGCCATCGGCCCATGCAGCCACACACCGCAAACCGATCAACGTCTACCGGGGCGTGTCCAGGTGACCAATGCCGGCCGCATCCCGTGGGCCCCGGAAGTGATGGACCGCGTCGTGGAGACGTTGTCGACGCGCCCGGCCGCCACCGACGCACCTATCAACGGTCTGCTGCGGATGCAGCAGGCCATCGCCGAGAACGCCTGAGGAGACAAGCCGTGCCACCAACCAACCCCGACCGGCGGGTCCGTCCCGCTGCGGACATCCTCGTCGAGCTTGGCCGCACCCACACGGAGCTGTCCGACGCGATCGCTGAACTCGTCACCGCGGTAGCTGACACCGGACGGAAAGGCACCGTCACGTTGAAGCTCACCGTCGAGCCAATCGGTGAAGAGGCCCGCGAGTCCGGGATCAAGCTCGGCGCTGAGGTGTCCCGGAAGATCCCACAGATTCCCCTCAAGGCGGCCACGTTCTTCCTCGGCGAAGACGACGTCCTCACCCGCGAGCACCCAGGACAGCAACGCATCGCCATGCGCGCCGTCCCCACCACCGACACCGTCACCAACCAGGAAGGCATCGCACAGTGACATACCCACACACTCTCGACGCCCGCACCGAGGCCGACGCCGTCGCAGGCCTGGCCCGCCAGGTCGCCCACGGCGACGAGATCGACCCCGGCGAGGTCCGGGTCGCATTCGGCAGCGACAACCAGTTCCACCTCGTCGACGCCGAGAAACACGGCACCGTGCCCCGCCGTTCCCGCGGCACCGTCGTACTCCACGACGTGGCCAGCTTCACCCGCTACCTCGACGAGATGGCCGGAAGCGACATCGACGACGTGATCCGGGTCTACGCCGACTCGCAGACTCAAAAAATCGTCGCGGTCATCGGTGACGACACCGCCGGGACCCCATCGTGGCGGGATTACCGCGCCGAGCTACGGCTCCGCGAAACCGAACCGTGGAAACGGTGGACCAGCAACTCCGGCAAGCTGATGCCGCAGGTCGCTTTCGCTGAACACATCAAGGACTCCCTCGCCGACCTCATCGAACCGTCCGGCGCCGCCATGTACGACGTAGCCGAATCGCTGGAGGTCTCCAAGTCCGGCGAGTTCAAGTCCGCGCAGCGGCTGCACTCCGGTGAGATCACATTCACTTACGCCGAAACCCACCAGGCCCGCGCCGGCCACGCCGGAGAGCTAGAGGTGCCACGCAACTTCACACTCTCCCTCGTGCCGTGGCACGGGCTCGACCCCTCCCCCGTGTTCGCTGAACTGCGCTACCGCATCGACGGCGGCCTGCTGATCGGCTACAAGCTGCTCGAGCTCGACCGCGTCATCGAAACCGCGTTCGCCATGATCACCGACCAGATCACCTGCGAAGGCCACAACGTGTACGCCGGAGTCGCGCCCGCAGCGCTCGCGTAACCACCAGCCCGTGAGGGGTGCCGGGCGCACCGGGGACGCCCGGCATCCCTCACGCACCACACCTGTCTCGCCTGACCATGTGAGGACACCCGATGAATGCCACCACCATTGAACGGCTCGCACTGGAGAAGGTCCGCCCGCACCCGGCGAACGTGCGTCTCGACGTCGGCGACCTCACCGAACTCGCCGACTCCATCGACGCCAAAGGTCTCCTGCAGCCCATCCTCGTCGCACCCGACCCGGAAATCCCCGGCATGTGGGTCATCATCGCCGGGCACCGCCGCCACGCCGCCGCCACCCTGGTCGGCCTCAACCGCGTCGACTGTGTGATCCGCCACGACCTCACCAGCGAGGCCGACATCATCGAGGCGATGCTGGTGGAAAACCTCCAACGCTCGGACCTAACCCCCGTGGAGGAGGCCACCGCGTATCAGCGGCTCGCACTGTTCGACGTGTCCCCAGCCGAGATCGCCCGCCGAACCGGCCGCGCCGAGTCCACCGTCCGGCGCCGCCTTGACCTGATGCGCCTACCTGAAACCACCCGCGAGCTGGTCCACGACGGTCAGCTCACCCTCGGTCAAGCTGACGCGATCGCCGAGTTCACCGACGACCCCGACATGCTGGACCGTCTCGCTGCGACCTCAGCCGCCGACATGGACGCCACCATTTACGCGCTGCGGCATCAACGTGACCGGCAACGCCGAAACACCGAACTCGTGACCGAGGTGGAGTCAGCCGGCGGGAAGGTCTACCACCACGACGGCGCCACGGATATCCCAGCCGGTGCCCGCCGTGTCGACGAGTGGACCCTCAGCATGACCCCGGCCCAGCACCGCAAACACCACCCGACGGGGCACGCAATTGTCGTTTGGCCTCACTACGTGCAGGAATACTGCCTCGACCCCACAGTGCACGGCGTAACCACCGAACCCGCTCCACAACCCGCCCCCACGGTCACCGACGAGAAAGTCGCGGCCCGCGCCGCGGAGGAACAGCGCCTCGCCGACGACCTGGCCGGTGCCCGCGAGCACCGCATCAAGTGGATCCGCGGCACCCTGTCAGCTCGCCACGCACCGAAGCCCGCCGGAACCGAGGCGATGCTGCGCCAGTTCGTTCTACACCTCCTCGAGGCGGACCTCTTCGACGTCACCGACTGGTGTGACCTTCTGGGCCTCGACGTTGACCTTGAATCCCCTGACGTGGCGCTGTGGATCGCCTCGGAAGTGCTGGAGTGGAGAACTCCCCGCCTCGCGTAAGCCATTTACACGGTTCTGCTGCTCGACCACCGCCGCGACGATCCGCGCACCCTGACCGAGCCGTGGCAGTGGCGCAACGCCCACACCGTGATCGACGGCCTCACCGAACTCGGTTACGAACCCGTCGAAGTCGAACGCCGCCTCCTCACCGGCCAGGACGGCACCCCGTGACCGCCCTAACACCGGAACAAGAAGAACAGCTACGCGACATGGCCGAGGCGCTGGTCCCGTTCGCGGCCGAGCTGGTGGGCTGCGTCCACGACTACGGCCGCGCCGAGATCGAGGCGGTCATCTACCGCCATCTCGGCCTGTCACCCGCCATGGGTGACGAGGTTCAGACAGCGATCGCCGCCATGGTGGTCCTCGCCGCGATGGTCAACCCAGACCGCAGCGCTGACGAGCTGCTGACGTGGACCCTTGTCGACCCGCGGATGCTGCCACTCACACCTGCCCGGGCGGCGTGATGGCCGACGACAACATGACCCGCGACCGTGACGGCGACCTTTACCCGGACACCGACGACCACGTGTGCAAGGACGGCTGGCTCGGTGAGGACCACGACGGCCGACCGGCCCCGTGCCCGCGGTGCCGCCCACATCTGCACCGCCGCACCGCACCGGGCGGACCCACCTACCTGACCACACGCAACAACCGGAGGACACCGTGACCGCGGCCCACGTCACCGTCACCGTCGAGCACCCCGCGGGCGGCATGACTGTCACAGTCGCGCTCCACCCCGGCACAACCGTGTCCGAAGCACTCGACCTGGCCCGCGCACGCGTGGCCGCGGCCTACGTCATCCACCACACACAGGAGCCGACAGCATGACCGAGCGACAGCCCCTCGACCGGGCGAACCTGAATTACCCCACTTGGGCCCTAGTGTCCTTCGCCTTGGGCGTCAAGCCGCTCGGCGGCTGTGGAACGGTCGCCAGCCGGAGCCTGAAACGCCACCGCTTGTTAAGCCACGTCGTTAGGAGCACCGCGAGGTTACTTGGCGGCTCAACGTTTCGGTCCCAAACCGCCTCCGCTATCGGCAACATCCGCATTCGGATCTCAGCTCGCAGGCGATGGTCCCACCAGCTTGTACACGCCATCACCCGGCCGCTCAGTCGGGCGAGTTCGTGGAATCTCAGGAGCTCCTCGGAGCTATACCCCTTACTTTCACCCTTGTCGTTCTTCGTCCGCCAGATCACGATCAGAAGCGTCGTCATTGATCGAAGCTCCTCGACAGCGAGCGCGAGGTCGTCACGCCGCTTGGCGGCACGACTCAGCCAAAACCCGAGACAAACAGCACCGGCCGCTCCCACCACGCCCACGGCTCCGTTTAAGAGAACGGCCCATGTGATTTCTCCCACCTCAACCCCCAAGAACATTCCCGGAGGCTACCGCCACCGCATCCGGGGTGTCTACGGCGATGGAGGTGGCGTGTGATGCCGGCGGGGCACACTGTTGATCACTGGTGCGCCGACGAGGACGGCCTCGCCGACTTCATCGTGCGAGGCCGTCGGTGCTTCACCATCCACGCCCTCGACGGGGGTGGTGAGTGATGGCTCAACCACCGGATACAACGGCTATGTCCACGGCGGCCGCTTCGCCCAGTACAGGCCATCCGGCGTGAAGTCCAAGACGTATAGGCCATCGGGTGGTGACTTGGTGTCCAGGTATAGGTCGGCTAGTTGCGTGCCGGTCACGACCACTTCGCTTCGGGTCCAGTCGGCAAGGCGTTCCAAGATCTGGTCCTGGTTGACGCCCTGGCGCGACGACCTTGCCTCGTCCTGCTCGTCAAACAGTGCCTTGATGACGCGGAGCAGTTGCCTCTGCCGCTCGCTCGGCTCGTGTGCTGGGGTCTCGGGATCCATGACTGGACGCTACCGCCGCCATCGTGCGCAGGGAAGAGTCGACGATGCCTGACCCCCGGTGCGACTTCTCCGACCTCCCCACCGCCTCATGCGCCCACTGCACCGGCCGAACCGGGGAGGCGTCTACGAACGACGATGCCCGCGTGGTTGCGGTGTTCGTGGCGCGGTTCGAAGGCCGGTGTGGCTGGTGCGAGGGCGCTATCCACGCGGACGAGCGTGCCGGGCGTGACGACAAGGGGGACTACGTCTGTCAGGAGTGCCTGCCATGACCGACCCCTACTACACCGACGACCGCGTGACCCTGCACCACGGGGACGTCCTCGAGGTGCTTGCCGAGCTGCCCGACGCCAGCGCTGACGCCGTCGTCACCGACCCGCCCTATGGCATCGGATTCATGGGCCACCAGTGGGACCAACCCGGCGACTTCGGACCGCTCAGCGCTGCACACGGGGGCAGCAACGTGTCATACGGCGGTGCGCCACACCCAGCGATGGAAGCCGGCCGCTACGACCGGTCATCGTTGGCGAATCAACGCTTCCAGCAGTGGTGCCACGCGTGGGCGCTCGAGTGCCTCCGCATACTCAAGCCCGGCGGTCACCTGGTCTCGTTCGGCGGCTCCCGCACCTGGCACCGGCTCGCCGCCGCGGTTGAGGACGCCGGCTTCGAGATCCGCGACTCTGTCGCGTGGCTGTACGGCAGCGGGTTCCCCAAGTCGCTGAACGTCAGCAAGGCGATCGACAAGCGGCCAGGTGTCATACGGCATGCGGAGTTCGCTGCGCACCTTGCAGAGCGGAGGGCGGCCGCGGGCCTATCGCGAGCCGACGTGTCAGAGCGGGTCGTCGGTGCCCGGACAGGCGCCTGCTGGAACTGGGAGCATCACCAGTTCCCCGAGGCGAAGTGGTGGCCGGCATTGCGCGACCTGCTCGACATGGACGACGAGAAGTGGGGATCGGTCATCGCTGAGGCCGAGCGCGAGAAGGTCGGCACCCGGACTGCGGGTCGTCTGGCTGTCGCACCGGGCCAGGGTGCAGACCGGAGGGCCGTTGACCTGGAGATTACGAAGCACTCCACCGACGCCGCCCGCAAGTGGCAGGGATGGGGCACCGCGCTCAAGCCTGGATTCGAGCCGATCGTCGTCGGACGCAAGCCTCTCGCCGGCACCGTCGCAGCGAACGTCCTCGAGCACGGCACCGGCGCGCTGAACATCGACGCCTGCCGGATTGGTGATGCATCCACGAGGCGCAGGAACACCGCCGAGTTGGGCTATCACGGCGGGAACATTTCTGATGACTACGTCACGGGGTCGGATTCCGGCCGCTGGCCGACGAACGTAGTCCTCGAGGAGGGCCTGGCGGCTGAACTCGACGAGCAAACCGGCGAACTCACGAGCGGCGCCAACCCCACCCGTCGCGGGTCCGACAAGTTCCGCGACGCCTACGGGGACTTCAAGGGCCAGGAGGAATGCACGCCCGCCCGTGGCGCCGGCAGCGGCGGGGCATCCCGTTTCTTCCCCGTGTTCCGGTACGAGGCCAAGGCCGACGCCGGCGAACGGCCCCGCGTCAACGGCGTAGCGCACCCGACGGTCAAACCGCTCGACCTGATGCGGTGGCTCGTCCGCCTCGTCACACCACCCGGCGGCACGGTCCTCGAGCCGTTCGCCGGCTCCGGAACCACCGTCGAAGCCGCCCTCCTCGAAGGCTTCCACTGCATCGCCATCGAACGCGAAACCAAGTACCTGCCGCTCATCGAAGCCCGCATCGCCCGACGCCGCGACCCCCGCCGCGCGCTCGAACTCGCCGGCGAAGACATGGGCCTACTCGGCCTCATCACCGACCAGGACGGAGACGCCGCGTGAGCCTGAACAGCGACGTGATGCCTCCTCCGGACGAGGATTCGGGTTGTTGCATTGGCGCGGCGGTCACGGGTGCGTGTACGTGCTGGGTTGAGGTCCTCAACAGTGAGCCGGAGCCAGCCAGGGAGGGCCCGTCGGCGGTGCGTGCTGAGTCGTGTCATGACTGCGCGTACCGGGCCGACTCTCCGGAGCGTGCCGCGTGTGAGCCGCCGGAATTCTCTGCCGATGAGCCGTTCTACTGCCACGACGGCATGCCGGCGGTGGTGCGTTGGGCGCACCCGTCTGGCGCATCCCGTGACGCACCTCCGGGCGCGTACAGCCCCGTGCTTCGCGGTTCTCGCCCGTTCCAGGTCGATGGCACCCCGGCCATGTTGTGCGCCGGTTGGGCAGCCATGAACCGCATCCCCCGCCTTCCCAAACGGAGGCCCCGATGACGTGTGGCAACAGGGCCGGACATGCGTGCCTGAATCACGAGCGGTTGTGGAAAGAAGGTGCCTCATTGCTTCCATCTTGCGCGATGGCGATTATCTCTTGCGTCGTCATTCGACCGTTTCTTAACGCCTTAGAATCGGCGAACCAGAGAAAGCCGAGCTCTCCGTATGCGGCCACCGCAGAAGCATCGGACGTGTCATTCGACCACATGTCGAACAGCTCCATCAAGAGCACGTCGAGCTTTGGCGCGACACGTTTGCAACGCGCTCGGCAAGTAATTATGGCGTGTGTCATATCCCAGACTAGAGCCGAGATTTCCTCTTCGGGGATCTCTGCGCCGCCCTCATTCTTCGACCACAACCGAGGGGTGAGGGTAATAGACACCTCAATAAGCTTGCCCATTGCGTCGTCGAGCAGCTCGCTGTTGCGAGTTTCACGTTCTTTCCTCGCAGCAAACCAGACGCCAACGAGCGTCGCGAGTCCGCCGATTAGTGCGCCCAGCCCCCCGCTTAGAAGGATCGCCGTCCAGTCATTCTCGACGAGAATCTCAACCTGTTGCATCCGCATGACGGGAACTGTACAGGCAGGGTGCGCATGAGCATTCATTTGATTGAGCGTGCCGCGCTGATCGACTTGCCGCCGTCGACCAAGTTGGTCCTGATGGCGTTCGCTGACTCAGCGGACAAGCACACGCGTGTGGCGATGCCGGGCCTGGAGAACGTTCAACGGTGGGCCGGTGTCGGGAAGTCCAGAACGTTGGAGATCGTCGCCGGGCTGGTCGACGCGGGCTTGTTGGTGAAGGTGTCTGCGGGCTATCGCGGCCGGCGCGCTGAGTACGTTGTGATGCCGGGCGGGTGCTGCGCCGAGCACGGCCCGCTCGACAGCCACGAGGAAGGGTCCGCCCCACTGGACCCAATCGGTGGCGAGAAAGCGTCCGGCACACCGGACCCAATACCCGAGAAAGGGTCCGGTAAGGGTCCGGCCCAGCGGACCCCTTCCCTAACTCCAAAAGCTTTCCCCCCCCAACCCCCCGCTGACGCGGTGGGCGACTGCCCCCGCCACGGCTTCACCTCAGCGCCGAACTGCCGCGGCTGCGGCACAACGACCCGCCAAGCCGCAGAACGTGAGCGACTCCGCCGAGCTGCGGCCCGCCGTGCACGTGACCGCGCTGCCCTCGACGAGTTCCGCCGCGGCCGTGACCGCGCGGTCGCCACGGAGGACCGACCTCCCGACGTCGAGGCCGCTCTCGCCGCTGCCCGCCAGAAGATCCGAGCCGCCCGGAGGACCGCGTGAAACGCCGCAAGCCGCTGCAACGCCAAACCCCGCTGAAGCGGTCGACACCGATGTCGCGTTCCGGGGAACTCACCAGCGGGCTGCCGATCCGCCAGGTACCGATCCGGAAGCCCCGGCCCCGCTACACGGGCCCAACCCAGAGCACCCGGGACCAGGTCCTCGAGCGTGACGGCGGCTGCCTACGCTGCCACAGCATCGACGCGCTGCAGGTCCATCACCGCATCGCACGCGGCATGGGCGGCTCCTCCGACGCCAGCTTGAACCGCCCAGCGAATCTCGTCACGCTCTGCGAAGCCTGCCACCGTCACGTCGAGGAACACCCAGAATGGGCGTACCGGGCGGGGTGGAAGATCCGAGGCCGCAACGTCAACCCCGCCAGCGTGCCCATCGCGACGTTTTACGGCTGGGTCGTCCTCTGCGACGACGGCCGAATCGAGCAGGCACTGGCATACCTCGACGCCTCACCGACCGAGGACCTCGCAGACCTGACCAGCATCCAGGACCGGATCAACGAGACGCTCCTGAACGAGGCCATCGCACGGTGGTTCGGATGAGCGCGTCGGATCTTCGCCTGTCCACCTGCCCCGACTGCGGCAAGGTCCGCTATGGATCTCGGCGCGACGCCCGACAGGCCGCGAAGCAACAACCGTGGGCTGGCCGGCTCAACGCGTACCGGTGCGGGCAGTTCTGGCACCTCGGCCATCTCCCACGAGCTGTACGCAGAGGCAGCGCCACCCGTGACACCATCACCAACCGCCGAGCAGAGGACACCCACCGATGAGTGCAGAGACCGCCCGAGCGCTTGAGGAAGCTCTGCGCGCTCACGTCGCTGACGAGGATGACGGGAGCTTCGTTACGGGATGGATCATCATTGCTGCCGCCGCGATGCCGGAGGACGGCGACGCCACCAGCTACAGCTACATCACGCCCGAGATGCAGCCTGTGCACGCATCCATGGGGCTACTCGCCATGGCACAGCGGTGGTTCAACCGATGCGACAACCAGGAGGACGAGTGAATCAGCAGATGTGCGCGGCGGGGTGTGGCCGGCCAACGAGCGGTTCGGCGCTGTGCCACACGAAGGAGCGCAGCTGTGAGGAGCGCATGGTCCGTGAGGTCGCTGAGCTTCCCTCGATCGGGGACGACCTCGACCTGGCCAGGACTCGGCAGGCCGTCTTGGGATCCGGCGGTCGAAGCAGCGAGACACCCGTGCCGTGGGACGACCGTGTAGCCCGAGTACAGGCCGCGTTCGTTGGGGCGATGTGGACCTGGACGATGGCGATCTGGGACCACGTCGAGCCGCTCCCCACGGGCGGTCTTCCCGGCATCGGACGGTGGATGCATGCCCGCATCAACCGGCTCCTGGACCACCCCGACGTTGGCGAGTTCGCGAACACACTGCATCGCCACACGCGCCGTGCGCTGAAAGTCATCGACCGACCAGCAGAGGGCTTGTTTGCAGGGATCTGCTCGGCACGAACCCCGAAAGGAGAGTGCCCAGAGTGGCTCTACGCACTGCCCGGCAAGTCCATCGTCACGTGCCGTGTGTGCGGCGCCCACTACGACGTAGCGTGGCGACGCGAGATACTGCGCCAGCACGCCGAGAACACCCTCATGACAGCCGCCGAGATCGCCCGCGCCGTGACGTGGCTGGATACCCAGGTCCGAGCCGACCGGGTACGACAGTGGGCGTCTCGTGGCCGGCTCATCCGCCGCGGCTCCGACGAGCAAGGCCGACCCACCTACAGGTTGGGTGACGTCCTCGACCTGGCCGCGGCTGAGGAGCAGCGACGCAACAAGGCGAAGGCGTCATGACCTGGTCGCGTGTCGAGTTGCACCCCCATGGGCTGGGCTGTCACACTGTGAACTGTCATCCTCGCAAGAGGTGGCATGAAGCCCCGCCAACGCAGCGGGGCTTACGCATGTCCGAGGTGGTGATCCCGTGGATCTGACTGACGCCACCCAGCAGGCCGTCATCGACGCGTACAACGCCGTCCCCGCAGACATCCGCATCGCGGACGCCCTGACGATGCCGTGGGGCGGGGAACGAAACCTCGCGTTACGCAAGGCGCTCGGGATCCCTCTGGAAAGCGACGAGATCTGCATGGTCAACCACGGTGATGTCGCCCAGGTGGTGGTGTTCACCCGCAGGCGTGGCCGGCAGATCACCGCCGCACTCCAGGCGGGGATGCCTGACGGGTGGCTGGCCTACCTCACCCGCCGCGCTGATGGGGCGTGGCTAGTGACCGCCCACCCGTAGGCACATACCGGCCCACCCATGCCCGCCCGACGCCCCCGCCCATGCGCCCACCTACCCGGGGACCATGGGGACCCTGACCGGTGCCCGGAACTCACCTCGGACCGTTCCGGGCTGTGCAGCCGTCACCTGGCAGCCCAACGTAAACGGGTCGACGGCGCGCGACCTAGCCCCGCCAGGCGGGGGTATGGCACCGCCCACCGGGAGGCCCGGGACCGTGATCTCGCTGACGGTCGCACATGTGCTGAGCCGGGATGCGTTGTGACCACAGGTCTGCACCGTGAGCACATCGACGGTGATGCCACCAACAACCACCCGTCGAACATTCAGTTCCTTTGTCAGAAACATCATTCGCGAAAGACGCTCAAGAACGACGTTCAACGCGACAGCAACGGACGCATACTGCCGAAATGGCGCAGTGGTCCAACGCTCTGACCAGAGCAAACGTGAACCTCGAGACGCTTGAAGCTCACCGAAGCCGACACGTTTCCGCAGGTCAGAGGGGTGGGGTACCACCCCTGAAGCGAACGCCCAGAGACCGTAGCGGGCAGGGCTTCTGCCGGTGTACGGGTTCCGATTTCCCCAAATGATCATGGCTGGCCCTGGCGGCTGGCCCTCCCCGCTGACTGCCCCTGGAGGGTAGCGATGCCTGGACCCGAGTATTCCGCGAACCGGCGCCGAAGGAACGTGCCGGTCAAGATTGCCGAGCGGACCCACCTGCCCGAGGACGGCCGAGACGGACCCGTTCCGCCGCTGCGCATGGGCCCGAAACGGCGACCGCTCGGCATTACCCGCGACCTGTGGAAATCCTGGTGGCGATCCCCCCAGGCCACACAGTGGCACGAAGACACTGCCGTGTGGGAGCTGTCGCGGCTCGCGGCGATGTACGACGACTACTTCCGCGGCCGTCTGTCAGTTCGTGATCAGGTCGAGATGCGCCAGCTCGCCGGCCAGTTCGGTCTGACAGCCAAAGGCATGGCCGAGCTGAAGTGGGTGATCGGTGTGCCCGGGGACGAACCGAACGAGGCCGAGTCGTCCACCCAGGCGCAACCGGAGGAGGTGCCGGACGAGGTCGCCGCACGTCGGCGAGCGGCTTTCGCTGCCGCATCTGGTGACTGATGGCGCCGATCGTCTCCCTCGGCGTCGGTGTTATCGACTGGATCGAGCACTACCTTGTGCATGGGCCGGGCGATGTCCAAGGCCAGCCGATCGACATCTGGGTCGACACCGAGCGCGCCGCGGTCGTCCTGGACATGTACCGGCTGCGACCGCGTCCCCGGTGCGTGGACTGCCACACGGTCCAGCCGGCCGAACAGCTCGATGATGAAGCGGCACCGTGGCGGTGCTGGAAATGCCGGGCGTTCCTGCGGGTCCGACGCGCCTACAACGAGTATCTGCTGTCACGGCGCAAAGGCTGGTCGAAATCCGGCCTCGCCGGTCAGGTAGGGACAGCCGAAGCCCTCGGCGAGGTTCGCTTCGACGGGTGGCGCGCCGACGGCAGCCCCGCTGCTCGGCCGATCCGGTACCCGTTCATCCGGTGTCTTGCCACCGAGGAGAACCAGGCTGGGCAGACATTCCGGGGCATGGCCTACGCCCTGCACCCGGAAACCAGCACCGCGGTGCTCCGGCGCGCATTCCCGAATATCGACGCCGGGCGAGACTGGCAGACCGCGACGAGGGTGTACCTGCCTGATGGCGGCGAGATCCGCTACTCGACCGCGTCGAGCGCTTCGAAGGACGGCGGCAAAGAAACTCACGTCATCGCCGACGAGACGCACCTGTACGTGCTCCCCGAGCTGATCGGCATGTACAAGACGGTCCACCGCAACGCGTTCAAACGTCAGGACGCCGAGCCGTGGATTCACCAAACCACCACGATGTACCGGCTCGGGCAGAACTCGGTCGCTGAGACCACGTTCGAGTCGGCCGAAAAGGGCGCCCCAGGCCTGCGGGTGAACCATCGGCAGTCGTCGAAGTCGCTGGAATCGTCCAAGGACGTCGACGAGGTCATCCAGCTGCTCGCCGAGGCGTCCGGTGGTGCGGCGCAGTTCCTCGACCTCGAGAACGAGGCCGAGGCGATCATCGCCGGCCGCTACGAGGAACCAGACCGCTACGCCGGGAACCGCCCGTCGCAGCACGCGGACGACTGGGCCGAGATCGAGACATGGCGGGAACGCTCACGGCGCGCCGAGGATGGGCACCTGCCACGCCCGCCGGCGGGCACACGGATCACGATCGGGTTCGACGGCTCCCACGGCACCTCGGACCACCGGATCCCGGACTCGACCGTGCTGCGTGGCTGCGTCCTTGAAGAGGGTCCCTGGTCCGGGTTCTGTTTCACGCTTGGCATCTGGGAGGCCGACGGCGACCCCGATTGGGAACCACCGTGGGAAGAGGTCGACGCCGCCGTCGACGCCGCGTTCGCCGAGTTTGACGTGTGGCGCAGCTACAACGACCCGGCGTACTGGCGTGACTGGCTCCGAGGATGGATGGCGCGCCACGGCGACGACCGGGTCCACGAGTGGGAGACCAACCGCGACCGGCAGATGGCCGCGGCGCTGCAGTCGCTTCATCAGGCCATCCACACTCCCGCCGGTGACTACAGCCACGACGGCGACGAGCGCATCGAGGCGCACTACCGCAACGCCCGCAAACGGGTGAAGAAGGCGCGAGTGCTCGACGACGACCCCGAAGGACAGAAAGAGCTCGTCCTCGTCCGTAAGGAAGCTCCCCGGTCAGCTAAGAAGATCGACGGTGTTGTGGGAGACGCGTTGGCCTGGTGGGCACGCCTGGACGGTATAGCGGCCGGCGCACACAAGGTGCGGCGCGTGACGAAGGCCTACGGCTTCTGAGGGAGGTCAACCGTGGACGACCTCAACCGTGGCCCCAGTGGGGCGGCTGATCTCCCCAACGATGCGGAGGTCCTGACCCCGGAGTGGTGGATCTCCCGCCTTGAAAGCCAGATCGAGGACGACATCCCCACCATGGACCTGTGGTGGCGGTACTTTGTCGGTGACCACCCATTCCCGGGGATGCCGGAGAAGATCCGCCAACGGGTGTGGAACTCGTACAAGGCCGTCCTCGAGCGGTCCAACGCGAACTTTATGGGTTCCGTCATCGACGCCGTCGCCGAGCGGTGCCGCCCAATCGGGTTCCGGCTTGGCGCGGACAGTGACTTCAAAGCCGACCTGGACTCGTGGAAGATCTGGCAATCGTCCAACATGGACGCCGACGCGCCGCTGGCGATCGAGACAGCGTTCGCGAAGGGCCGAGCGTTCATGTCGATCTGGCGGCACGAAGGTGACAAGTATCCAACCATCGCCGCCGAGGATCCCGGCCAATGCATCGTCGAGAACGAGCCGGGATCGCGGCACCGCCGCGCCGCGGCGTTGAAGATGTACGTCGACGAGTGGACCGGCAACGACTGTGGGGACCTGTTCCTGCCGGGCTGGCTGCTGCCGTTCAAGCGCCCGTCCGGTAGTTCTCAGTGGCAGCGAGACGGTGATCCGATCCGCAACCCCGGCGGGTACAAGGGCATCCCGATCGTGCCGTTGGAGAACCGTCCCCGGCTGACGCGGGCGAAGCTGAAAACCAGGAAATACCTGCTTTGGGGTGGTGACTCCGACCTCGCCGACGTCACCAGCATCCAGGACCGGATCAACGAGACCATCCTCAATCAGGTCATTGCGCAGTGGTTCGCAGCGTTCAAGCAGCGCTACGCCACCGGCCTCGTGGTCGAGGAAGAACCGGTCAGAGACGCCAACGGCGAGATCATGATGGGATCGGACGGTAAGCCGCTGATGCGGCCGGTGGAGCCGTTCGACGCGTGGCTGGACCGGCTGTGGACCGTCGATAGTGACAAGGTCAAGTTCGGCGAGTTCGGCGAAACCGACCTCACCGGTTACCTGAAAAGCCGCGAGCGTGACCTGCAGGACCTGTCCACGATTAAGCGGATTCCGCGGCACTACCTGTTCCAGGAGGGCCAGTCGCCATCAGGTGATGCGATCAAGTCCGCTGAGACAGGTCTGGTCGCCGTGGTCCGACGCAAACACCTCACGTTGGGTGATCCGCTGGAGGAAACCAACCGGATCGCGCGGATCATGGCCGGAGACGGCGAAGCCGCAGCCGACAGCGAGATGGTGTGGGCAGATCCAGAGTTCCAAACCTACGGGCAGCTCGTCGACGGCGTCATCAAGGAGTTCGACGGTGGGCTGATCACGTGGGAGGAAGCGCGGGAGAAGCTCGGATACACGCCGCAGCAGACCGCCCGCGCGAAGGGGCAACGCAACCTCGAATCGCTGCTGCGGACGGTGGAGGACGAGGACCCCGAAGGTGAGCCCCAGCTCGATCGGGCCGCCTGATGGTCAATGCTCTCACCCGCCGCCACGAGACTCGCCAGCGTCAGCTACGACGTGAAGCCGACCGGCAGATTCGGATCCTGTGGGACGAACTGGCCGGACCAACCGACCAAGACGCCCAGTCGTTCATCGGCGCCGCTGTAGGCGTTGACCTTGCAGCCCGGGCGCAGGCCGTGTCGATGCTCGACGCGTACCTGGCGCAGCTCGTTACCCTGCAAACCCGTGAAGCTGTCGAGATCCTCGGACTGACCCCGGGTGTGATCCGTGGCGGTGTCCCCGACACCGACGTGTGGATGCGGTCGTTCGTGCAAGCCCGCACCGCTCGGTCCAGAGGAGCTGAGTGGGCCGGGGCGCTACGGCAAGGCCGAGACCGGGCACGGCAAACCATCGCGACCAACGTGCAGCTTGCGCTGCAACTCGGGGGCCGCGAGTCGATGAGCCGGCGCACGGGCGTGGTGGGGTATCGCAGGGTCCTCGGGCCAGGCAAGAACTGCGACCTGTGCATCGTGGCCTCCACCCAGCGGTACCACCGCGGCGAGCTGATGCCGATCCATCCCGGCTGTGGATGCACCGTCGAGACCATCACCGGAACCCGAGACCCGGGCCAGGTCATCGACTCGCAACGCGAGTTCCACTTCGATGACGAGTTCAGCGACGACGTCACACGGCGCGCGGTGGAACGCCTCGGTATCGAGATCACAGACCTGCCGATCGTCGACATCGTGCACCACGGCGAACTCGGACCCGTGCTGTGGCGGCACGGCGAACACTTCACCAGCCTGGACGATATCGCCGCCTGACCCTCAGACGGGTGCGTGGGCCACCGTCATATCTCAGCCGGAGGAGGACGTCCGGCAGCCCACACCTTCGTATCCAACGCCCCAGGCGGGCGCACCCTACCCGATCCCCAGGAGGGACCGTGACCAGCACAACAGCTCTACCCACACACCCCCGCAGTGGCCTGCTCGCCATCGGATGGCGCAAGCCTCGCCGCGCCCGCGGCGAGACCGAACCCCAGCCCATCTGGCCCATCGCTGGCGGCAGCGGAACCGGAGATGCCGGAGCCGGAGGAGATGGCGGTGACGGTGGCGCAGGCGACGACGGCGGATCCGGCGCAGGAGACGACGGTGGAGACCCGACGCCGCTGGAACAGCAAGCACTCGACGCCATCGCGTCGCTGAAGGCGGCCGGGGCGCAGATCCCGGACGCGCTGAACGCGGTAGTGAAGGAGTTCCGTGACGCCCGCAAGGAAGCCGGCAACCACCGCACCGCCAAGACCGCCGAAAAGCAACGCGCCGACGCCGCAGAGGCGCAACTGTCGGCCGTGCTCAAAGCGCTCGGTGTTGACGGTGACGACCCACCCGATGCGGATCAGCTGCAGGCCGCCCTCACCGATACCAAGAGCGAGGCCAAGCAGTCCCGAATCGAGCTGGCAGCCTACAAGGCCGCGGCCAAACCGAAGGGCGACCGTCCGGCCGTCGATGCCGACGCGCTGCTCGACAGCGCCACATTCCTCAAGTCGCTGAGCAAGCTCGACCCGTCCAGCGACACGTTCGAGGCTGACCTGGAGTCAGCGATCAAAACCGCAGCGGACAACAACCCGCTGCTCGTGGCTCCCCCTGGCGGGGGGCGCCGTGGACCCGGCCAGGGCCCACGCCAAACCCCCGAATCGCGGCCGAAGTCGATGAACGAAGCGATCGCGGCCCGCTACAAGTAACAGGAGGACCACATCATGGCGATCACTCTCGCTATGGCCCAGGTCAACACGCAGGACGACGTTGACTTCACCGTCATCGACGAGTTCCGGAAGTCGAGCTTCCTGCTCAACGCGCTCACGTTCGACGACTGTGTGTCGCCGGGCACGAACGGCGCGACGCTGACCTACGGCTACACCAGGCACATCACCGAGCGCGCGGCCGCCACCCGGCAGATCAACACCGAGTACACGCCGGCTGAGGCCCACCGGCAGCGGTACACCGTCGATCTCGTCCCGATGGGTGGCAAGTTCCCCGTCGACCGTGTCGTGGCCAACCTCGGCCCGGCGGCGTCGAACGAGGTCACCTACCAGATGAGGCAGCTCATCAAGGCGGCGGTGGCGAAGTTCCACGACGAGTTCATCAACGGCACCGCTGCGGACTTCTCGCAGGAGGACCCCGGTTTCGATGGTCTCGCCGAAGTTGTACAGGGCACCGTCACCGACTACACCGCCACCCAGTCGTGGGACTCGCCCTCCCTCGGTGTCGATGGGTCGGCTGCCGTGCACGACGCTCTCGATGAGCTGGACGAGTGGATGGACACTCTCGACGGCCTGCCCGACGTAATCATCTCCGGCGACAAGGGCATCGCACGGCTGCGCTCGCTAGCTCGGCGGGCGAACTACTACGAGCGCATCCGGGACGAGTTCGGCCGCGAGGTCGAGACATACCGGGGTGTGCCGTTCGCGAACCTGCGGGAGAAAGACGGATCAACCGACCCGATCATCCCAACCGTGGACGGCGAGACCGACCTGTACGCCGTCCGGTTCGGTCTGGACTCCGTGCACGGCGTGTCCGTGGTCGGTGGCCAGCTCGTGCGGACATGGCTGCCGGACTTCACCACGGAGGGTGCGGTGAAGCACGGCGAGGCTGAACTTGGGCCCGTCGCCATCGCGGCGAAGAAGACCCGCGGCGTGGGCGCGTTCCACGTCCGGGTCGAGCAGGCGCCGGACAACGGCGGCGACTGACACCGGGAATCGGCTGGGCGGGACGTTCTCGCCCAGCCGCTTTCCACCACCACTTGTGAGGAGACCCAGCCCATGCCACAGGCACGCAGCACCAAATACCCCACCCTGAAGCTTGTCCGCCTCGGTGTGTCGTTCAAGGGCGGCAAAGCCGAGGTAACCGCGAAACAGGCCGCCGCGCTGCGCAGGTTGTCGCCGCGTTTCGGCATCACCGTCGAGGGCGGCGGTCTGGCCGACGCCGCCGACAAGCCGCTCGACAAGAGGACCGTGGCCCAGCTTGACGAGTACGCGAAGGAACATGGCATCGACCTCGGCGACGCCAAAACCAAGGCCGAGATGATCGCCGTGATCGAGAAGGCCAGCGAGGCACGCAGCGCCGACGAGGGCACGACCCCCAGTGGCGCTGACAGCTGACGATCTCCGCGTGGAGCTCGGGTTCTCCGCGGACGAGTGGACCGCGGCGGATGAGTCCCGCGCCGGGTCCATCCTGCGGCGGAGCCGTGTGACGGTGGTCGGGATGGTCGGCGCGGGCCGTCTCGCCCGCGCCGAGGCCGACGCGTCTTCGAGCATTCCCGAGATCGCCGCCCGCGGAAAGGCGAAGCTGGCCGCCATCGACGAGGCTGTCCTGGAGTACGCCAAGGCCCGTTTCGGCAACCCTGAACGAGTGATGCAGCGCCGTGAGGGCGCCGACAACTCGGTGTCGTTCGCGGACTCCTCCGACGCGGCGACCGGCCGCCGCGAAGCGCAAGCGATCGTGGCTGGCGCGTTCGGCACACGAGCGGCGACCACCACGACATGAGCCGCGATTACATGCGCCGGATGCTGCGCCGTGAAGCCCGGCCGAGGATGACCGCCCGGGCAAAACACACCCGCGGCGAGTACCCGAACGTGGAAACCATCCACGAGTGTCTGCCATGCACGCCAAGGCCGACCTCAGGGCGGGCCAACCGTGACATTCAGACCGGGGTGCAGACGTCGCGGCAATACCTCTACGACGTGCGGGTGCCGTGGGACAGCGACGTCCGTGAGGGCGACGTCTTCCACCTCATCCGATCCGATGATCCGAAGATGATCGGCCGGTGGCTCACCATCGTCGAGGACACCACCGACGAGTGGGGCGCCGTGCGCTACGTGACATGCGTCGAGGGGAGGCCACGGTGAGCGAGTTCGACCAACTCTCCAACGACCTGTCCCGCGCCGCGGCGACCCTGCCGCTGCGGGCGCGTGGCGCTGGCGCGAAAGCGATCGACCAGATCGCCAGCAACGCCCAGCAGGCGGCGCTCGGAAGCTGGACGAGGTACGGGCGAGGCATGCGCGGCGCCGCCGGAACCATTCGGGGCCGCATGTCTCGGGACCGCTCCCGAGTCGCCGGCTACGTTATGGGCGACGACGCCGCGCTGCTGCAGGAGTACGGCACCTCGCATCACCCGCCGCAGCCGGTCATCGGGCCAGCCGTTGACGCCGGCGCAGGCTCGTGGGCCGAACAGATCCTCGACGCTGGCGGGGATCTGCTGCGATGACCGCCATCCAGGTCGACCTGGACATCGCCGAGCATCTGCGCGCAACCCGCGACCACCTGACCGCGAACGGCATTCCCGCCGCGCTCGGCCGCAAACCGCCCGACACGGGTTGGACCGCCGCGCCGGGACAGTCGCCGTTCGTCGCCTACGTGGTGCTGTGGCGGATCTCCGCGCTCGAAGCGCCACCGTTCGGTCTGCGTGTCCGCCACACCGAGGCCCGCCCCGCGATCCAAACGAGCTGCTGGGGCGCCAACCCCGACCAGGCAAACGACCTACTCGACGAGGTCAAAACACTGATGCTCAACGGCTCGCTTGCCGTGCCCGGCCGCAAGATTCAGCGCGTCATCCACGAGCCCGGCGCGTCGGACGTGCGCGACCCCGACTCCACGCCGCCGCTGTACTACTCCGCCGACCGGTACCGGATCTGGTCACTGCCCGCCCCGCCATGACCGACGCCCGCCCATTTCACCGAGAGAGAAGGAACAACGCCATGGGTAAGCCCGTGACCCTGCGTCACCCCAAACTGAAGGGCCCCAAGGGTGCACCTCGCACCGTGAAGGTCCCGTCCGAGAGCGCGGCCCGGGTGCTGCGCAGGAACGGCTGGGTCGATGCCCAGCCAACCGCCGGGAAGGAGAGCTGACCCATGGGTGAGCGCGCCGTACACGAGAACAACGTCGCCGTCTGGTTCCTGGCCGGAGGCGTCGCCAGCTCCGATCTATCGGAGGTCACCGAGGCCGAGCTGTCCGCGGCTGTGGAGTTCACCGAACTCACCAGTGACGGACTCGGCATCAACCCAACGAACAACAACGCGTCGATCGCGATGCTGCGTTCGGGGAAGATCGGCCAGAAGCCGGGCACCCGGCAGAAGGACATCAACCTGCGGTTCGCGCGCAACACCCCCGACGGGGACGGCGACGAGGCGTGGGACCTGTTCGAGTACGGGCTCGAGGGTGACATCATCGTTCACCGGTTCGGGCTGGAGCCGTCCACGGGTGCACCGCTGGAGGTGTACCGGGGCACGTCGCACGACCCCACCCCGATCGCGTCGGCGCAGGACACCTACCAGCAGTTCGAGGTGCCGTTCCCGCTCGACGACTGGAACGACAAGGCGACGCTGGTCACCGAATGAGCAACGATTTCGAGGCCCTGAAAGCGGACGCCACCACGGGCTACCGCGAGGTCGAGGTCTGCCTCGACCTCGCGTTGCTCGGCGAGTTCGAGGCAGCCTTCAACGAGCTCGCCTCGCAGCGCAAAACCACGGTCGGGATGCTGCGGGAGCCGGCGGCCGTGCGGGCGTTGGCTGAACGTGTCGTCGAGCTTGACCAGGCGGTGCGGGAAAAGACCAAGGTCTACCAGTTCAAGAAGCTGCCCCTCAACGAGTGGAAAGCGCTCCAAGAGTCGTACCCCGCTGATGAGGAAATGCAGACCAAGCTGCGCCAACAGCTGGCAGAGGCACGCGAGATCAACCCGCAGGCGTACCTCGACACGACCACCGATTGGGAACGGTTCTCTATCGCTGCCGTGTCGAAGTGCGCTATCTGGCCGGAAATGGACCTTGATCAGGTTCAGTGGCTGCGTAACCACGTCCCCCCGGAGAAATGGACCGAAATCTGGGACGCCTGCCACTCGGTGAATACTGAGGGTTCCAGAATCCCAAAATACGCAAGCGGTATCGTCGAGAAGATGGCTTTAGGGCTGAACTCGATTACTGCGGAGAACGGGGAATCCCTCTCTCCGTCTTCCGAGGGCGCATAGTCGCCGACGG
The DNA here is from genome assembly GCF_010550695.1 of Phytoactinopolyspora alkaliphila. Lineage (GTDB taxonomy): Bacteria > Actinomycetota > Actinomycetes > Jiangellales > Jiangellaceae > Phytoactinopolyspora > Phytoactinopolyspora alkaliphila. The sequence goes on along the minus strand of NZ_JAAGOB010000007.1, from coordinate 79,161 downwards.
CGAACCGCTGTGGACTGAGCTGGATCACGACCACGCGCTGGCGTGGAAGCTGGAACAGGACGGGAAATGCCCCGGCTGCCGAAACCCCATCGACGAAGTATGGGTGTTCGACCCTGAGCAACAGCGACAACAAGAGTCGCATTACCACGGGGCTTTGCGTAAATGTGTCGCATGTGCTGCTCGGGAAATGACCGTCGACAAATACACCGCTAACGAGCGGTACGACAAATACGGTATCTACCCGATTGTCGAATACATCGAATAACTCAATAGGGGGTGGTGTGCGTGGCTGGCCGCACCGTAACCGTCACCCTCGAAGCTGTCGTCTCTGGATTCCAGAACAACATCCGCCAGGCTGCAAACACCACCAAACTAGCCGGCGCGGAAATCTTCAACGTTGCAGAGAAGAACTCTGCCGCGTTCACCACGCTCGGACTAGCGATGGGTGCGGCCGGCGCGCTCGTAGCGAGAGGCCTGAAAGGCGCCGCAGGTGAGGCGATCGCGTTCGAGTCGGCGCTGACCAAGTCGACCACCCTGATCGGTGTCTCTAAGGACGAGATGACCGAGATGGGCAACGCGGCGTTGCGGCTCTCGCACACCGGTCAAGGCCCGATCGACCTGGCCGACGCTTTGTTCTTCGTCCAGTCGGCCGGTCTGCGTGGCCAGCAGGCCATGGACGTCGTAGAAGCGTCAGCCAAGGCCGCATCCATCGGACTGGGTGACGCTGCCACCATCGCCGACCTGACCACGAGCGCGATCAACGCCTACGGGTCGGAGAACCTCACCGCCGCGCAGGCCACCGATATCCTCATCGGGTCCGTGAGGGAGGGCAAGGCAGAAGCGTCCGAGCTTGCCGGGTCCATGGGCCAGGTCCTCCCGATCGCCTCCGAGATGGGCATCACGTTCGACCAAGTCGGCGGGGCGATGGCCGCGATGACGCGGACCGGCACCGGCGCGTCGGAAGCCGCGACCCAGCTTCGCAGTATCATGACGTCCCTGCTCAAGCCGAGCGAGGGCGCACGTGACGCCATGGCACAGTTTGGGCTGTCGGCGGATCATCTGCGCGGCGTGATCCGCGACCAGGGCCTGTTCGAGGGCCTGATGATGGTCCGCAACGCCGTCGGCGACAACGAAGAAGCACTAGCGGCGATCTTCCCGAACGTTCGCGCGTTCGCTGGTGTACTCGACCTCACCGGCGCGTCCGCAGAAGCCAACGCCGACATCTTCCGGAACATGGCCGACACGACGGGCCTACTCGACACCGCCTTCGAGACCTGGTCGCAGACCAGCGAAGCCGCCATCGCCCGGTTCACCTCGGCCGCCCAATCCGCGCGAATCGCCGCGATGGAGGACCTCGGCAAGCCGTTGTCGTTCGTCCTCGACACCGGAACCAAGCTTCTGCAGATGTTCACCGACCTACCCGGCCCGGTACGCACAACTGCCACCGTCATCGTGGCGGTCGGCGCCGCCGTCGGGATCCTCGGCGGGGCGGCACTGCTCGCCGTGCCGCGGATCAACGCCACCCGAATGGCTATCCGCCAGCTCGGCGCCGAGGCCGTCACAACGCGCACGCTCATGTCCGGCATGGGTCGGTTCCTGCTGGGTTCCTGGGGGGTGGCCATCGGTGCGGCCATCACTGGGCTTGGGATCTTCTTCCAGCAGCAACAGAAATCGAAGCAGCTCACCGCGGAACTAGCGAACGAGATCAACGGCCTGTCCGGTGAGATGTCTGACCTTGGCCGGCAACGCATCGCCGAGGAACTGATTGATGCTGGTGCCGTCGATGCCGCTCGGCGGTTAGGGGTGGAACTCGATGTACTAGTCGAGGCCGCCCTGGGTAACGAGAACGCTTGGAACAAGCTTCGCGAAGCCGGGCTCTTGGTGGACCGGGGCAACGGCCACCTCCTGAAGACACTGATCCGGCTACAGGGCGCGGTCGAAGAGAGCGCCGAAAAGGCCGCACATTTGGCGGAGATGACCGGTGGAGCTGGCCGCCAGGTTCACCGACTCGGCAAGGAAAGCTCCGACGCGGCCGGCGAGGTCGACGAGTTCGGCAACATCGTCTCTGCCGCCGCTGAGGACGCTGCCGCGGCCATCGCCGAGTACACCACCCAAGCTGGGAGCGCGACCCGGGAGACAGCCGCCTACGGCCACGAACTGGTACGCCTCGCCGAGCAATCCACAAGCGGGGACCGCAACGTCCGCGACCTCGCCGAGGCTATGCGGGTCCTCGGCGATGAGACCTCCACCGCGGACGAGAAAGCCCGCGCCCTGAAAGACGCGCTGCGGCTGCTCTCCGACGGCACCCTCACCCTGGAGGAAGCTCAGGGCCGCGCCAACGCCGCCGTCAGGGCCGTTGAGGACGCCCTCGACGACGCCACAAAGGCCGCCAAGGGCAACACCTCGGAGCTGTTCAACGCCGAAGGCCAGATCGACACCACGACGGAGGCGGGATGGCGGCTGTTCCAATCTGTGACTGGCGCTACCGAGGCGATGATCGACGAGGCAGCCGCTGCCTACGACCTGGCGATCGCGAACGGTGACCTCAAAGGCGCCCACGATGCTACGGTCACCTCCGCGGAGCGTGTTCGGGCTGAGTTCATCCGCGTCGCGACCCAAGCCGGGCTCACCGAACAGCAGGCCTCCGACCTGGCCGACCAGTACGGTCTCATCCCCGACGACGTCCACACCGTCCTCGGGGCCACCGATGAGGCCACACGGGTCGTCGAGGACGCACAGAACGAACTCACGAAGTTCGAAAACCGCAACGCCGTCTCAACGGTGACAGCACGCGCGAGCACGTCTCAGGCGGAACGGGACCTGAACCACACCGCCCGCAACCGGACCATGACCATCACGCCCCGGCTCAGCGGTGGAGGCGGCGGCGTTGGTGTCCCCTACGCGGTGCACACCGGCGGGGAGATCCTTTCGCGAGGGCACATCAAGCGCTACCACGACGGCGGCTCCGTGGTGCCCATGTCAGTCGGTCGTCTCGCACACGACGAGGTGCCGGCCATCCTGCAAACCCGCGAACGAGTCCTGAACCGTGAACAGGCCGCCGCGTTCGAGTCCCTGCGCACACTGGGAATCCGAACCGGGCCGCAGCTTGGCGCCGGGGACATCGCCCAGATGGTGGCCGGCATGCCGGTCAAGGTGTACGCCACACTCGTCACCCCAGACGGCAGAGTCTTGGCTGAATGGATCGCCGAAGGCCAACGTGAACGAAACCGGGCTGGAGCGCGCGGATGACAACGGTATGGATCGGTCCCGCCGGCGCGATGCGCGAGGTGCGTTCCCCCGCTCCGATGCAGGTGTCGTATGGCCGACACCACCACGTCTCTCGCCTCCTCAGCGGCACACACACCATTCAGATCCCGCCTGGCGCGCCTCGCCGCTGGTCGTGGGAGATGTCCTGGGCCACCCGGGAAGAGCTGGCCTACCTGACCGAGCTCGAGGCGGGTCTGCACGGTGGCGAGTACTACTGGTACGACCCGATGGCGCTGGAGTCGAACATGCTCTCGGCGGCGGCGTCGATGCCCGGGACGGAGCCACAGCTGGGGTGGTCCCCGATCGATGGGGCGTCGTCCGCCGTGGTCGCTGCGCCGGGGGTGCTGGAGGTTGACGGGACGGCATGGTCGTCTCTGGTGCCGCTCCTGCCTGGGCGGACATACACGGCTGCGGTCGAGAACGTGGACGCATCAGCAAGCGTTGACCTGATGCTGGCGCGGCTTGACGCGGCCGGTGATGTGATCCAGGTCGATGGGCCGGCGTCGGCATCTGCGGGGCAGCGTGCCGTGTTGACGGTAACCGTTCCCGAGAGCACGAATGGCGCCTCGCAGCAGCTGATGTTGCTGTCGCCGACGGCACCGTGCCTGGTATCGCGGCCTCAGCTGACCGAGACGGACAGTGCGGTGGATTGGCTGCCAGGCATGGGGATCCCCCGTGTCGTGGTGTCCGGGGTGTCGGAGATCTATCAGATGGCCGTTGCGGGGTTGCCGACGCGTTCGGACTGGTCCGCTCAGCTGATCGAGGTGGGGTGAGGGATGCAGCCGACGCCGACAGGGTGGCCGGCCGACATGACGGTGACTGAGCCGCGTGCCGAGGTGGTGTGGGGCCTCGACGACCCGCCGGTGACATCTGCGATGGCCGTTGACCGGGCGATCGCAACGGAGTGGCCGGATCAGATCGCCGGTGTCACGGGCCCGGGTATCGCGACCGCCGATGTCACGGTGGCCCGGGATGAGCCTGTGTCGCGTCGCCCGTTGTCGCCGTGGGGTGCCGGCGGTGAGCCGGAGCTGCCGCGGCCGGACACGCCGGTCACGGCGGATGTCGGGTTCGGCGGCGCGATGGTCAGGGTGTTCACGGGGGTGACGTGGGATGCCCGCGGCAGCGCCCGCAGCTCGACGGCGACGGTGCAATGCAGTGACGCCGCCATTCGGCTACGTAACCCGGCGACTCTGGAACCGCAGGGGTCGACGCAGCCACCGGTGATCACCGGCGCGACACAGATCCGGGTCAACCGCCTCACCGGGCTCTGGGTCATGGACGCGATCGCCCGCATGTCGCAGTTCTCGGCAACCATCCCGCCCCCGCAGGAGCAGTTCCTAGGTCTCACCTATCACCCGCAGCGGGCCGCGTTGCATGTCCCGTTGCAGGGTGGTCTGGCGCCGCTGCCGGGGTCGGGGACGGTGCGCACGAGCCCGTCCGAGATCGGGATACCGCCGCCGCCGCCGGTACGGTACGAGCGGGCACCGTGGGGTTACGGGGTGTGGCCGGACCGAACACACACCCGCACGTATCACACGCGGTCCCCGGTCGGGTGGTCACCGGGCGGCAATTCATGGTGTGTGCAGGCCCACCTCGACAGCGCCACGCCCGGTTCGGTGCAGGTGCAGTGGCCGGACGGGCGGTCCCTCGTGCTGCGCGTGCAGTCCGGCAATCTGGAAGCCGTCGCGAACGGCGCCGTGGCGGCATCGATCCCCGGCCCGTTTTCAGGCCCGTGCCGTGTGGTGTTCGCACACTCCGGTATCGGCGGCGCGCAGCTGGAGACCTACCTGCAGGCACCGGACGGGCGATCCGCACAAGGCGCCCAGTCCGTCTTGCGAGGCACGGGGACCATCGACTATGTGCAGACCACGGGGCGCCTTGCCGGTGTCTCGATTCAGTTCGTCAACAGCATCAACCCGCCCACCGATCACGTGAGCGATTGGGAGCCGACGTTCCTTCCGGACCCGTCGCTGAACTGGCTGACCGCGATCCCGTGGCTGGTCGAGGTCGACCGGTGGGACACCCTCGCCGAACTCGCGCAAGCCGAAGCAGGCGGCATCTGGTGCGACGAACGCGGCCGACTCGTCTTCAAGAACCGCGAGTGGCTCAACGACACGACCCGCCCCGTGGATGGCACAGTCACGTCGCGGGACTCCATCGAAGATCTCACCTGGGAGATCTCCCGGGATTGGACCTACCGGTACGTGTCCGTACCGTGGCAGCCGGTGGAGAACCGCTACGCCCGCCGCATCCCCGGCTCGGGCGCAGGCGAATGGGTCGAGGCACACTCACCGGACAGCGGGCGCCGATACAAGCTATCCGAGCTGGCGGAACTCCCAGAAGGCGACACGTGGTTCGTACAACTCGACGGGGACGCCATCGACCTCAGCACCACGATCACCGCCCTTGGGTGCGGTTCCCCAGACCTGTACGGCTCATACGTGTACATCGGCGACGCATCGCTCAACGATCCATCGACCTGGCCTACGTGTGCAAACCCGGGAGTGGATGGGCGACCCGAACGCAACCCCGGTGGTGCGGCTGCCACCGTTAACGGGCCGACGTGTTCGCAGGTGGAACCCGCAAGAGTGAGACTCACGCTGACGCGCAGCGGGTCATCCACGTCGATCGAATCAATCAGCCTTGCCGGGAAAGGTGGGACAGGGCCACCCGGCCCGGTGCTGAAAGCTCGCCAGGTCCTTGTGTATGGCGAGACCGAACGCCATGTAGTTAACAACCATCCCGGGACGCCTTCGTCCTATGGGACCGTCCTGTCGCTGCCGGACACGGTCTGGCGGCAGCAACAGGCCGACGCGGAGCAGCTCGCCGAGTGGCTCGGCGCACAGACCGCCACGGCGCGGCGGATCATCAAGACCCTGAGCATCGTGCCTGACCCGCGCATCCAGCTCGGCGACCACCTCCAGGTCAACGACCCCGACGTCACCGGCCTGTCGGCGCGGTGCCTCGTGGTCGGGATCCGGCTGTCGGTGAGCGACGACGGTCACATGACCCAGGACCTGACCGTGCGGCCCCTACTGATCGAGGAACCGTGATGACTGCTGTGCATCTGTCCGCCATGGCGAAAGCGCGCACCGACCAAACGGTGGCCGAACGGGTCGAGGCTGCCCTGTCCGTCCACGTCCGCGAGGTCCTCACCAGCGACCAGCCCGACGCCGCGCAGCAGCGGGTCGCGCGTCGCCTCATGTCCGACCCGACGTGGAGCCTCCCCGGCCTCGTGCGGGCCGTCGTGTCCTCCTCGGCTCTGTCCGGCGCACTCGACCTCGACGACGACGGGCAGCTGATCCAGCCCGACGACGCCCTCGTGCTCGCCGCCGTCGCTGAGGCATTCCCCACCCTCTGCTCGGCCGTCACCGGCTCCAACCTGACCTAACCAGCCCTCGCCCGGCACCCCGCCCGAGCCGGTGGGGCGCTTCCGCACGCCCAGGAGGACACCCATGCGCTACGCACACCACGGCGACGTGCCGGAGGTCGACATCGACCCCGACCACGTCGACCGCGAGGAGGGTGAGCATCTCCCGCCCGAGCTGCTCCCGACACCCACAGACGAGGCGGATCAGTGACCGGCTGGGACAGCCGCGCCACGATCGGGCTGCGCGCACCGCGGGGCATCAACACCAACATCAGCGCCACCAGCGGGACGGCGTTCCACTACGCCGGCGGCGGCACCCACCGCCGCACCAACCACGCCGACTGCCGCGCGCTGTGGCGCGCCTACCAGGATTGGCACCTCGCCCCCGGCAACGCGAACAACTACAACGACATCGCCTACAACCTCGGCGTCTGCCACCACGACATCATCCTGGAGGGCCGCTCCACCCGGGACCGGCCACGAGTCCGGGGCGGCGCGAACGGCAACGCCACCGTCAACGGCAACAGGTACTCGATCTGCGCGATCTGGGGATCCGGCGACGGCGACCCACCCGACTCGCTGCTGCGCGCCTACCTCGCGGCGCGGGCGTTCCTCCGCAGCGAGGCCGGCGCCGGGTCCGGGATCTCCGGGCACCGCGACCTGTCCTCGACCTCGTGCCCAGGCGACCCGATCTACGCCTGGATCCAGGACGGCGCACCACACCCCGGCGGCGCCGGCGACACCGACCCCCCGAGCCAGGAGGACGACATGACACCAGAGCAGGACAAGATGCTCCGCGACCTGTACCGAGTGCTGTGCAACAGCAACGCCGCGATGGTGCAGTACCCGCACAACGACGGCCAGGGCAGCGTCCGCTATGGGGTCGAGAGCGGCTGGGCTCGGGCTCGACAGGCCGACCTGCAGACCCGCAACCTCGACTCAAAGGTCTGGAACCGGACCAACCCCACCCTCGACCTGGTGTACGGGACGATGCTGCGGTACCTCATCAACGCCGTGCGGCCGGACCACAGCCAGACCCCGGGCGCCCGGGTCGGGTTCCTCAAGGACCTCGACAAGATCCTGGAGCAGCAGGCCGCGATTCTAGCCGCCGTCGGCGGAGCGGACTCGGGGCAGATCCTGGCCCGGATCGATGCTCACCACGCCGAGACCATGGCGGCCGCCGCTGACGCTGAGGCCGCTCTCGATGTGATCGTGGCTCGCAACGACGAGCTCATCGCCGGTCAGGAGCGGCTGCTGGGCATCGTGGATGACGCGATCTCTGGGGAGCGTGACGCGATGGACGCGCTGCGTGCTCTGCACGGGATCCTCGGCGCCACGATCGGCGACGAAAGCGACGAGGACGACGCCGAGCTGGTGGACGCCGAGCAGTGAGCAACGAGGTCACCGTCGCGATCATCGGCCTCATCGGTGTCCTCATCACCGCAGTGCTCGGCTGGATGAACGGCCGCACCCGCAGTGAGGTGCGAGCAACCCGCAAGGTGGCAGCCGAGGCGCGAGCGTTCGCGGAGCCGACCGGAAATGGCTTCGCCGAGCACATGCGCCAGGCGCTGGACCGGATCGAGAACGGCAACGCCGAGCTGCGACGAGATATCGGCGGCCTCCGCGCGGAGAACCGGGCAGACCGGGAGAACAGCGACCGTGTGCATGCCGAGCTCCGCCAGGCCGACCGCGACCTACATCAGCGCATCACCGACCATCTGCAACGAGGAGACCCCACATGAAGGACGCCCTCAGCCGGGCCGCGGCTCGACTGCGCACAAAGCTCCACCCCCGCCGCATCTCCAAGGCCATCGGCGCCGCACTGGGCGGAGTGACCGGCGTGACGGTCACACAGGTGGCCGCCGAGTGGTTCGACTGGGATATCCAGGAGCCCTACGCCGGGGCGATCGCCGTGGCCGTCACCGCGCTCGGGGCGTACATCGCTCCGGCCAACCGCGAGCTCTGATGCACGCCTGCGACTACTGCGGCCAGGAGTGGCCGTCCCGCCTAGCAGCCGCTGAGTGCTGCGATCACGATGAGGAGACCTGACACATGGCTGAGATCACCGCCGCCGGGTACACGGCGCTACGCAACGGACCGCCGCCGGCCGGCTGGTTCGTCGAGCTGCGCGACGGAGCCGGTGACCCGGTCGCCGTCAATGCCGCGACCCGGCTGGAACCGGTAGCGAACGACGACACAGGCTCGCAGACGATGACGCTGACGGTCGAGGTCGCCGGGTCCGATCTGGCGTCGTTGCCGGTCACGGTGGAGGGTGTGGTGGCGTATGCCGCCGACTCCGGAGGGCAACCCCTGACCGTGGTCGAGGCGTTCACCCCGTTCGTGTTCGGGTCGCCGGATGATGAGGCCACGTTCCGGCTGCACGTGCAGGTACCGGAACAGAACGGCTGAACCTGTGGCGCTGACCGAGGACTTCGACGGCGACGAACTCCCCGCCGAGTGGACGGTGTCATCCCCGCTCGGCGGGGAGACCGTCACCGTGTCGGACTCACGCGTCCACATCACGCTCCCGGCCGGCACCAGCTACGACAGCATCCACCCCAACGGCCCCAACGACAACTCCGCCGGCATCGAACACGCTCTGCTGCCCGGCGGAGGCCTCGACCTCGCGATCCAGTGCGACACCGACATCTCCAACACGCGAGGGCTCGGTTTCACCGCCGTGGTCAAGAGCGACACCGAGGCCGACGCCGTCCGATGCTCGTTCTACGCATCGAACTCCGCGACCAATCTCGCGGCGCTGGTGTATGCGTTCCTCCGCGCTGGCGGCAGCGGCGACGCCGCGTCCACGGCAGGGTTTCCCGGAGCCAACACCTACGCCCACCCCTGGATGCGGATCGCCTTCGACCCCAGCACCGGCACCTGGACCGGGCACTCCTCACCCGACGGCGTGAACTGGGCACAGCAGTTCGAGCACGTGAAGGCGTTCACGCCGACGCGCATCAAGATTGGCCTCACGTCGACGAACCCGAACCCCGGTGGAACGCTGCGTATCCAGAAGGTCGTGGACCTACTCGCTCGCGGGTCGACTGATGCCCGCGACCCGCTACCCGCCCGCAACCCGGTGACGCTGTTCTCGTGGGACGGCACCGGCGCGCAGCTGCCCGCGGAGATGATCGACGACTCCGCAGGCGACGGTGGCGCGATCGTCCTACAGGCCGGCGTCGACGGCACGGCCCGGTTCGCCCAGGACATGGACGTCGACGGGTCCCGCGCCCGCATCGAATGGGCCGGGCCACTCGTCACCGAGGGCGGCGTGCTCGCCCGGATCCGTCACGCCGCCGCGGGCACCCAGGCGTTCGGGGTGGTCGGGCTCGGCATCGACACCGGCAACCCCGGCGATCAGTACTCCCGCGGTCCGGGCTATATCCACGAATCTCACGGCGGCACCTCACGGCGGATCATCCGCGTCGACGAGCTCGACCTCTCCAGTGTGGGAAAGCTCGGTTTCGAGGCTCCCTACGGGTGGCTGGCCACACTGACCGACACCAGCATGGTCGGCGACTGGTGGTGGGTCCGGGTCGAGCGGCACGGCCGCCGGATCCGGATGCGGGACTGGCTCCACGGTGACCCGGAGCCGGACACGTGGCGCATCGACGCCCAGGACCAGGTCCAGGACGGCCCCTACGGTGTCGCGCTGGGCTATGCCCACAACGACGGCGCCACCCAATCCGGGCTGCGTCACTTGGACGTGGCCGAGCTCGAGCTCTACGAGCTGGCCCCCGACGAGGAACCGAGCGAGCGCGACACCACCAGCTGGGCCCGCGCCACCACCGTCACAGCCGACCGCGCAGGCACCGGTGAGCGCACCACACACACGCACACCGGCCCTACCGCGACCAGGCCCGAGCGGGACGGGACCGGCAGCCGACACGCCACCTTCACCGCGCGCCCCGCCCACGCGCGAGCCGGCGGCGGCGCAGGCAGAGCCGAGCGAGCGGCCACCACAACGGCGGCCACCGCGGCCACTACCACCGGACGCAGCGGCGCCGGCATCCGACACGCCACCACCACAGCCCGCTCCGCGGCCACGAACGCAGACGCCACCAGCCACCAAGCCAGCCTGCCGCCGCCGTGGCGCACGTTCGCCATCCGGCACGACGAGCGTGTTTTCGCCATCACCGGGAGCCACCCATGAACCTCGCCGCTGCTGTCTCTCCGAACGTCACCGTGAAGGACCCCGACGACCGGCTCGACTACGCCTGGACTGCCGCCGATTGGCTCACCGACGGCGACACGATCACCAGCCACGAGTTCATCGTGCCCGAAAGCGACACCCTCACGGTCGACGACAGCAGCGTCGTCGACGGGGTGGTGATCGCGTGGATATCTGGCGGCAACCGCGGCACCGACGTCAACGTGACATGCCGCATCACCACCGCCCAAGGCAGGACGAAGGACGCGACCGTGAAGTTCATGATCCGCGACCGGTAGCCGATCGGCAGCCGCCCGCCTTCACTGACAGCTTCTCCGGTTCCGCCCGGAGGAACCCTCCCACCGCCCCGCTGGCCTTCACGGCCGGCGGGGCGGCTTTGTCACGTGTGCCGTTGCTCAACGCTTGAGGTCGTTCACCGCGTGCGTGAGTAGCGCCCGCACGGCCGCGGCGCGGCTGAGACCCTCGGCAGTGGCGTAGGCGTCCACCTCAGCAAGCAGCTCGTCGGGCAGCCGCACGCCGTTGATGAGGGTTCCGGTGTTCGGGCGGCCGTGCCGCTGCGGCTGGTCGGCGACGTCGAGCGCCTCGGCCGGCACCTTCACGGTGGTGACCTCTGTGCGGTTCGGCCGGCGGCCGCGGTAGATCACGATGGTTTGCAGTCCCTTCGCGGCGGGGTCGCCGGGCTCCCAACTGGTGCCGCCGAGGCGGCGAGCCAGCTTGTCCAGGGAGCGGAACAGTAGGTGTTCGCCGGTCGCGGCGTATGCGATGTGTTCAGTCATGTTGTCGTCCTCGTGTAGTGCGATTCTGGTGCCCGGGGTGGCCTGGCGAGGTGCCAGGCCACCCCCGTTGTGGTGCTTGTGGTTCTTCCGATGGCGGCGCTACATTGAGGGGTGGACCCGGCCAACTAGCTCTTGGCCGGGTCCGTTCGCTAGCCCTCGTCGTTGACGAGGTCGGTGATGTGGATCAGGATCAACATCGCCGTCTCGCATGCCCGCGTAGCCCGGTCAACATCGCCCCGGTTGCCATGCTCCAGCCCGGCCCACATGTGCCGCCTGTAAGCGTCGCGGGCCTCGTCGAGGTCTAGCTCCTCAATGAGTTTCGCCATCGGCTCACCTCCTCTCTTTAGTTGTATACCGGCGTTTGCCGATACCCAAAAAGTACAGGAATGAGGCCGTCCTGTCAATATTAGACACCTGAAAACGCCCGGCAGAATTCGCCCCCGTGTCACGCCACCAAGTCCCAAGTACGCTCGGGCCAATCGGGGCGTCTCGTCGGGCGCCGGTCACCGGCCACGTAGATGCCACCACGGGGGAGGCATGGTCCGGCGAGATCCCCACGAACGCGAGCCCTGCTCGGCCCTTTCTGGCCGAGTGGGGCCCACTTGTCGTTCGAAGGCCATTGATCCGAACACACGTTCTATACTGGTCCCATGGGGCTCGGCAAGGACAGGATGCGACCGCCGCACCTACTGCGGGAGCAGGCCATCCTGAACACCCACTGGCCGGCGAACCCGCGCAGCTACCGGACCCACCACCCCGGCGTCCCCGTCCGTGCCCGCGTCATCTGGGAACGTGACGGCGTCGAGTACGTCGAGGGCGTCGCGCGCCGCTGGGACGCCAAGCACGTCTACGTCGAGATCCTCCGCTCCGGAGGGCGGCTCAACACGAATGGGTGCTGGTTGAAGCCGTGCGACGTGTATCGATCGTCACCCGATGTTAAGCACTCAACTTCGGCCTGCGAGATCAGAGCGCTTCACAAGTGATAACCGAGTGGTCGCCCATGCGGGGCTCACGAGCGAAGTAGGCCGTCGGGATATCGTGCCAATTTTCGAGGACATAGAGCACCGCAGGAACAATCACAGATGTGGCGTAAACGATCTGAGCGATGCCTCTGGCTGGCACCTTCGGGACTCCTAGCCAATGGAGACCTGCGTCCCGCAATGCAGCCCGCTCGTATTGCGCTTCGAGTTGTTCGCGATCTTCAGTAATTATCGCACCGTAACGTCGAGCGGAAAGCTCCCTGAAAAGGTCTTGGTCGTCGGTTCCGAGCAAAGCGGCTCTACGTGCACTTGTGAACTTGTGTTGCCTGAACACTCGATCTAGCGGATTTTCAAGTTCGGGTGAAAGATTCTCGTCAATGAAAAAGCGGCGCCTCAACCCGCCACCGCCTCAACTCGTTGCTGGAATCTTACGGCGTCTTCCGCTGCCTCAGCCGACACGGTTGGATAAAAATGAGGGACGTCCTTGGGAAAGACGGTGCGGTAATCAACCAGGTCCGCGATCGTGTCATAGGGAACTCGTGTCCCGGATATCGTAGGCCAACCGCCCATGCGCTGAAGTTTGACCTCCACGTGTTTCGATGGATGGCGGAAGTTCACCACTTCCTCGTCCCGAAAATTCTTGAACCGCTCAATCAACTGCTCAAACGTGAAAAAATCGATCTGCCCGACCTTATTTGTAAGGTCAATAGCCTCCCCCGTGTTCAGACCTGCATAGACGGTCTTTCCATCAGTTCCGAACTTGTACTCGGAAGGATGTTCGGTAAGATCAACCAGATCGAGGTTCCGAAACGCCTTGCTGACTTTCTGCATCGAGGTCGACGCCCTGAGGCGTACCAGTGACCGAAGTAAGATCAGGTCGCGGAACGAGTACAGTGGCGGCCGGTACGGCCTGACCTCGGGAATCACCAAGCCCTTATCTCGCCATCGGTTCAACTGCGCATAGGTTGCGCCCGTGAGAACTGAGGCCAGCCTCTGTGGGAACGCCATAAGTGTCACCTCCTTCGGTGGCGCCTGGCGACATATCTAGTGTCGCACGCCATGTCGCTCGTGTCGCGACCCAGCGGCTTCCGTGGCCAGCGGCGGCCGCACCACCACCGCGTGCATTACCTTTGCCTCGACAGGTCAAGGCCCACCCCTCTGCGTGCGGATCTGCTCGTACACCAAGAGCTCCTCATCCTGCCAGCCGGAAAGCGCATGATCCATACCTGATGTCGGGATCGTTACGTTCGCACCAGGCGCGTCGACGTGACCATCTCGCAGTGTGACGCCACTATCTGGGCCGCGATCAACTGTGCCTCCACCGGCCGATCCTCGCCGACGAGCACCCACGACGTGTGCTGATCAGGGATGACGGGGCGGACCGTGGTGTAGCCGACCTCGACAGTGATCACGCGCACACGTTATTCATTGCGTGAGCGAATTGACGATGCTGAGGAACAGCACATCCTTGCGACGCTGATTCGCGGGCAAATCATCGTAGGGCAGCATGCACGGGTGGGTGCGCGCCTCGGGGTCCTTCGTGGTCCCGTATGTCCATCCGTCGGCAGCCTTCGCGTCAACCCACGCCTGGTGGTGTGCGGCGGGATCGTGCGTTTCTGCAAGCGCGTTGCGAACGCCCGCGACGGCCGACTCGCGTTGCCATGTCGGGGCGTCATCCCACGGCCGGGATGGTGCCGGGTCGCCGTCGACGAGCTGGAGGGCACGGTTGGCCTCGTGGCAGACGCGGGCGATCTCTTCGGCGGACAATGCTGGCGAACGCGCGGTGGCGACCCACTCCCGCTCGAAGAGGTCGCGGCTGCGTTCGTAGTCGATCAGGTCAACGTACTGATGATTCCGCGCACGAAGAAATGACACAAACCGTCCCATGACCTCGAAGACTGCGGACCCAGCAGCTTTCAGCAAGATTGGTAGCTCGGTTGGTGGCACATACGATGCCGGATCCACGATTCGCTCTTTGCTGAAATGCGCGAGGTGCTGCGACGCCAGGTACCACATTGTCGTATGGTCGTCCTTCGTATACAGCCTTTCCTCAGCCTCCGTCGCCTCCGGCGTCCATCCGAAGTCTCGGCACGAGAAATCCTTGGCGCTGGGGTTCTTCACGAGGAAGTCGGCAAGGAGTCGTACATTCAAGAAGAACGACTCGATACAAGCTGACCTGACCGCGCCACCGTCCGCGCGAAGGATATGCATGGGAAGTTCACCGACCTGACTAAGGGCGAACCCGACAGCGTTTAGTTCCTGCGACTCCCTGGCGTAAATACTCTGCACGGCTTCCGGGCCTAGCTCCTGCGGCTCCATCACGTCCCCTTCCTCTGCGCGTCATCGTACTGGCCGAGCTCGGTCGTGAGCTGGTCCCGCAGCTTCTGAAACTCGACGATGATGTCCCCGCACAGCGCAACGGCGCGTTCGCCGGCGGCTCTGGTGCGGGCGTGGGGGCGGGTGCCGTTGCGCCACGTGGTGAGCGCGTCCTCCAACTGCCCTGCGGCCGCGTGCGCTTTCGGTGGCAGAATGCTTGCCATGGTCGCCTCCTACTAGGCGGTCTAGGCCCCGGCTCGGTGTTGGTAGCACCGGCCGGGGCCGCAGTTGTCACATCAGCGATGGCGTGTTGACTCAGTACTCCGAAACGCTCGTCACGATCGCTACTAGCTCAGAATCGCTCGACGGTGTCCCGATCCGTTCGGTCTCGTCGACACGGTAGCTGTCTCCGGTGATGGTCAGCGTGTTGATCTTCGGATCGTCGCCGCCCTCGATCTCGTAGATGACCTCATAGGTGGTGTCAGGGTCTAGCGGTTCACCGCCGTAGGCGACCTCGATCCGGAACGTCACGTTGCATCCGGCGCTACCGAAGCACTGCTTCTCCAGCGTCTTGACGTCGAGTTCGAAGTCGTCGACGGTGGGCTCATAGGCATCTGGTTCCGGCTCGGGCTCCGGTTCCGGCTCAGGTGCGGGCTCGTCCTCGACGACGGGCTCGAGGTTCGGCTCCGACCCGGTCGATGGCGAAGCCGTCTCGGCCGCTGTGGCGTTGTCGTTGTCTCCGGTGGCCTGCCCGATGCCGATGCCAACGAACAACGCGACGATGACGGCGAGGACCCAGGGCCACCGGCGCGGCTTGCGAGTCGGGGCTTGTGGTTCGGGTGTGCTCATGTGGGTCTCCCAGGTTGTGATCGAAACGATGGGGCGACGTCGGGGTGAGTACACCCGGGAAGGCGTCTCCCTGCACCCCGACGCCGCCGATGAAGGGCAGCGCCGGCCATCCCATCCGGGGCACCCGGGAGGGAGACCCCGGGGCGTTGGCCGGCGCTGCCGGTCGGTGGGACTAGCCGATCCGGAAGACCGGCGGCGTGTAGTAGAAGTTGGGGGGCGCGGTGCGCGGCTGGCCAACGTGTGGCGGAACCTCGCAGCCGTCGCCGCCACCGATCTGGAACGACGGCGGTGCGGGGGTGAAGTTCGGCGGGGCCGTGGCGGCCGATGCGGCGACGGCTGCGCCGGCCGTCAAGGCGACGGCGGCAAGGATGATGGCAATGCCACGACGAATAACGCGTCGGGGCTGGAGTCGTGCTGTGCGGGTCATGCGGTCCTCCCGGGTAAGGTACAGCCTCAGGTACAGCACGTTCGCCTGAGTGACCTTTGATCCGGGTGTTATTGCAGGTTAGCTGGGGTGGGCGCAGTTGGGTTCGAACCAACGACCCCTGGTTTGTAAGACCAGTGCTCTACCGCTGAGCTATGCGCCCCGTGGGCCGGCCTTGAGGACCGGCCTCAGCCGGAACAGCCTACCCAGTGGGGTGGAAGAATGCCGAATCGGGCACCACGACCACGGGTCAGCGGAACCAGCTCCGTTTGGAGCGGTCCGTCTCGCCTTTCGTCTCCCCGCCGGCCCGCACGCCGCGCGTCGTGGCCGGGTCGGTGACGCGATCACCGGACTCAGCCGGCTCGTCGTCCTCAGGCGGATAGCGCGGTGGATCGTTGGCCGGGCGTTTGGCATGTTTGCCCAGCACCCGATCGATGGCAGTGGCGACTTCCGACTCGAGGTCACGTCCGTCGTCGGGCCTGCGATGCCGGCCGCCCGCGCCGATCGCCGTCAGCCCCCGATCCATGGTGCTCTCCACAGCGAGAAACTCCGCCGTGGCCGACGACTCACAGGTCCGGCAGACCGTCTCGCCGAGCCGGCGCACCAAATTGGTGCCGTCACAGGTGGGACAGTGATCGACGTCGGAGGACCACCCGTGGCCCTGCTGGCACTCGGGGCAAACCAGCACCTGAAGATCGGCACGAACGGCACGGACCCACAGCCGCGAACCCCGGCCCGGGTCCGCCTCCCGCGCTCCACAGCGGTAGCAAGGCATAGCTCTCTCTTCCCGTCAGTTCGGCGCGGACGTCAGCCCGGCAAGGGCACGACGATAATCCCCGATATCGCGCGCTTGCGGTATGGCGTTGACCACACTCCACTGCACCTTCCCCTTGGCATCGACAAGAAAGCTTGCCCGACGCGCACAGCCGCGTTCTTGATCAAGTACACCGTATGATGAAGCCACCGCTCCATGTGGCCAGTAGTCGGACAGAAGCGGAAACTCGAGCTTCTCCTGCTCGGCGAAGATCCGCAACGAGAACATCGAGTCACAGGAGACCGCGAGCACCTGTGTTTCCGCCGCCATGGAGGGGATGAAGTCGTCTCGCAGGGCTCTGAGCTCGCCCGTGCACACGCCGGTGAAGGCGTAGGGATAGAAGACGATCAGCACGGGTTGTCCGCGCAGCGACGACAGACGCCACGCGGCCCCGTGGTGATCCGGCAGGTCGAAATCCGGAGCAGGTCTGCCGCTCAGGTTCATCGCGGGTAAGACTAACCTCTGGGTGCGACCAGTTTTGTACCTGACCAATCCTCGGTCACTGAGACCGTCGTCGTGGTCGACAGGCCGGCCGTGAGAGCGGCGTCAGCGATGTCACTCGCCTCTACATGCCCATCCCGGCCCACCTTGGGCGTGAGCAACCACACCACCCCACCCGGTGCCAGCTCGGTGATGGCGTCCACCAGCCCGTCGGTGAGGTCGCCATCGTCATCTCTCCACCACTGCAGAACGACGTCGGCGACGTCGCCGCTGCCCTGGTCAACGAGCTCGGTTCCGGTCGTGTCCTCAATGTCGATGCGCAGATCGTCATCGCAGTCCTCGTCCCAGCCAAGCTCTTGCACCACCTGGCCTGGTCGGAATCCAAGCTTCCTGGCCGGCCCTTCGACTTCAGCAGCCGATTGACCCGCGGTCTGGCCCACCGATCGTCCTCCTCGCGTCGCGTGGTCGCCCCGTGCGAACCACCCATAGCCCGTAGTCCACCTAAGCATGCGCCTTCGCGCAAGTGAACCCGCCGGACAAGTTTGGTACAGCCTGGCACGTTGGCGCTACGTGTGGGGCGCCGGGAGGCAAGAATCCAGACCCCGATGATGACGAATCCCGGCCGAGCGAGGAGGATAGGAACTGAAACAGTGACCCTGGCACAACCATGAGTCCGGCACCACACGTGCTGACGCCTAACAACCGCGAAGGGATCATCGTGGCTGCAGACCGCTCCTCGATCATCATCAACGGCCTTCCCAGCCAGCTTCCTGATGCTGACACGGAGGAAACACAAGAGTGGCTGGAGTCCCTGGACGCTGCGATCAAGCACGGCGGGAAACACCGCGCCCGGTATCTGATGCTGCGCCTTCTCCAGCATGCCGGTGAGAACCAGGTCGGCATCCCCAGCCTGCGCAACACCGACTACATCAACAGCATCCCGCCGGAGTCCGAGCCCGAGTTCCCCGGCGACGAGTTCGTCGAGCGGCGAATCCGCGCCTACACCCGCTGGAACGCTGCCATGATGGTGCAGCGGGCCCAGCGCCCCGGCGTCGGCGTCGGCGGGCACATCTCCACCTACGCGTCGTCGGCGAGCCTCTACGAGGTCGGCTTCAACCATTTCTTCCGCGGCAAGGACCACCCTGGCGGCGGCGACCAGATCTTCTTCCAGGGCCACGCGTCCCCCGGCATGTACGCGCGCGCGTATTTAGAGGGACGCCTCACCGAGCACCAGATGGACGGGTTCCGCCAGGAGCTCTCCCACGCCGGCTTCGGGGGCGGCCTCCCGTCGTACCCGCACCCACGGCTGATGCCGGACTTCTGGGAGTTTCCCACCGTCTCCATGGGCCTCGGCCCGATCAACGCGATCTACCAGGCTCGGTTCAACCGCTACCTGCACAATCGCGGCATCAAGGACACCGACCAGCAGCACATCTGGGCGTTCCTCGGCGACGGCGAGATGGACGAACCGGAGACCGTCGGCGCCATCGGCGCCGCGGCCCGCGAAGAGCTGGACAACCTGACCTTCGTCGTCAACTGCAACCTGCAGCGGCTCGACGGCCCGGTCCGCGGCAACGGCAAGATCATCCAGGAGATGGAGTCGCTGTTCCGCGGCGCCGGCTGGAACGTCATCAAGGTGATCTGGGGCCGCGAGTGGGACCCCCTGCTCGCCGAGGACACCGAGGGTGCGCTGGTCAACCTCATGAACGCCACCCCGGACGGCGACTACCAGACGTACAAGGCCGAGTCCGGTGCCTACGTCCGTGAGCACTTCTTCGGCCGCGACCCGCGCACGGCCAAGATGGTCGAAAACCTCACCGACGAACAGATCTGGGGCCTCAAGCGCGGCGGCCACGACTACCAGAAGCTCTACGCGGCCTATCGCGCCGCCACCGAGCACACCGGCCAGCCCACCGTGATCCTGGCCAAGACGATCAAGGGATGGACGCTCGGCTCGCATTTCGAGTCCCGCAACGCCACCCACCAGATGAAAAAGCTCACCGGCGACGACCTCAAGCTCTTCCGGGACCGGCTGTACATGGAGATCCCCGACTCCGCGCTGGAGGACGTCTACAACCCGCCGTACTTCCACCCGGGCAAGGACTCCGACGAGCACGCCTACATGATGGAACGCCGGTCCAAACTGGGCGGCTTCCTCCCCGAGCGCCGCACCAGCGCCAAGCCTCTGGTCCTGCCCGGCGACAAGGTGTACGAAGTAGCCAAGCGCGGCTCCGGCAAGCAGGCCGTCGCCACCACCATGGCGTTCGTGCGGCTCTTGAAGGACCTGCTCAAGGACTCCGAGATCGGGCACCGGATCGTGCCGATCATCCCCGACGAGGCGCGCACCTTTGGCATGGACTCCCTGTTCCCCACGCTGAAGATCTACTCGCCGCACGGGCAGAACTACACCTCGGTGGACCGCGAGCTGTTCTTGTCCTACAAGGAGTCCACCGAGGGCCAGATCCTGCACGAGGGCATCAACGAGGCCGGCTCCGTCGCGTCGTGGACGGCGGTGGGCACCTCCTACGCCACCCACGGCGAAACGATGATCCCGATCTACATCTTCTACTCGATGTTCGGGTTCCAGCGCACCGGCGACGGCTTCTGGGCTGCTGCGGACCAGATGGCCAAGGGCTTCGTCCTCGGCGCCACGGCCGGGCGCACCACCCTGAACGGTGAAGGCCTGCAGCACGAGGACGGCCATTCCGTGCTCCTCGCCTCCACCAACCCGGCCGTCGTGCACTACGACCCCGCCTACGGCTTCGAGGTGGGGCACATCGTCCGGGACGGCCTGCGCCGCATGTACGGCGAGGAAGCCGAGAACATCTACTACTACCTCACGGTCTACAACGAGCCGTACGTCCAGCCGGCCGAGCCCGAGAATCTCGACGTCGATGGCCTGCTCAAGGGCATGTACCTGTACAAGCCGATGGAGGTGGCGCCGGGCGACAAGGTGCCGCACGCGCAGATCCTGGCCTCCGGCGTGGCGATGAACTGGGCCGTGGAGGCGCAGCAGCGTCTCGCCGACGAGTGGCAGATCGCCGCCGACGTGTGGTCCGTGACGTCGTGGAACGAGCTGCGCCGGGAAGCTCTGAGCTGCGACGAGTGGAACCTGATGAACCCCTCGGAGGAGCCGCGCGTCCCCTACGTGACCGAGCGTCTCGTCGAAACACAGGGTCCCGTCGTCGCGGTCAGCGACTACATGCGTGCTGTGCAGGACCAGATCGCGCCTTACGTGCCGAGCGACTGGGTGTCCCTAGGTACCGACGGGTTCGGCCTGTCCGACACGCGTGCGGCGCTGCGGCGGCACTTCAAGGTCGATGCACAATCGATCGTGATCAACGTGCTCACGCTGCTCGCCCGGCGCAACGAGGTGCCGTGGGACGTCGTCAAGAAGGCGCACGAGCAGTACAAACTCGGCGACGTCAACGCCACCACGGCTGAGGAAGCCGGCGGCGAGTCCTGACCCGCCCGCTGGTGACGGCCACACCCGGCCGTCACCGGCGGCGAGCCTCCCCTCGTCCCCTCGCAGTTGAAAAGGATCAGGTGACAATCCGGCGCAAGAACACCGGGTTCCGTCATCTGATCGTCAGCATGGGACGCACCGGTTCAACGCGGGATCGCATCGACGACGGCCGTTCAGCCGGCGGCGCCACGAACGTCGGCGTGCATTTCCCAGATAATGATCTCGGCGACGACGTCCTCCGGCCCGGTGTCACGGCGGTCGGCAGACGCTGTCACCCGACGTCCACCCTCGTCGGTGATGCGCACGGCGTCCCCCTCGTCCAGCCGGCCGATACCCTCGACCTCCACCGAGCCGCGAGCCACATACACGTGGACGAACGGCGCGCCGGGCAGGACGACAGCCCTTGGCACGAATGGCTCACTCCCCGCCCGCACGGGCTGACCCGCGGTCAATCGTGCGACGTGCATCGCCGCCGCCCGCTGCCCCAGGCTGATCGCTGCGACGCCCGCGTGCCGCGACATGCCGCTGGCCACGGTCACCAGGCCCGCTCCGGCGCCGAGATCAGCAGACACATCACGCTGTTCGTACGACGGATCCACGCCATGCTCACTCGGCGGGACCCACATCTGCACGAATCGCAGCGGAGCAGCCGCGCCAGTGGGGTCGCCCACACCGGCGGGGTCACCCGCGCCTGCCCGCGCCGCGGATAGCTCGGCGTTTCCTTCGGGCCGTGGACCCGGGCCGTCGTTGAACTCGGAGTGCTGGACCCCGCGGCCGGCGCTGAGCCGCTGCACCAATCCTGGATACACCACTCCGCCGGCCCCGGTGGAGTCCCGATGCACCAGCGCGCCCTCCAGCACCCAGGTCACGATCTCCACGTCGCGGTGCGGGTGAGTGTCGTAACCGGCGCCGGGGCGCAGCACGTCGTCGTTGTTCATGACGAGAAGACCGAAGCCGACGTTCCCCGGATCGTAGTGGCGACCGAAGGAGAACGAATGCCGCGACGTGAGGCCCGGCTCGGTGCTGACGAAGCGTTCCGAACCGCGCATCACACGAAAGTCATCCACACCGACAAGTCTGCCCCGAGACCTGGACAGGTAGTGAGGAGTCCTCGCGCCGTGTCCGTCGTCCTGGCCTCGGCACGACACGCGAGCTAAAGCCCCGTCCGGGCTCCGTGTTCCTCGAGCCGTTCCTTCCAGGCAGTCAGCCGGGCGCGAGTGGGTCCGAAGACGAGGAGGCCGGCGGTGGCGATGATGCCTCCCGCCAGGGCGGGCAGCCAGCCGTTGGTGACGAAGGCGATCGCCAGCCCGATCAGCACGGGCGCCTCGGCGAGCGCCATGGTGAGCATTGCGGTGGTACGCAGCGTCTGTTCCGCGGCGATCGGGTCTGCCCGCTGCCCCGGGTCCAAAGGCGACAGCCTCGCGCCTGGCACGAGCCACGCGGCGCTCATCAGTGCCAGGCCCGCCACGAGCGCGATCAGGAACGACGTGACGCCGCCGCTCTCGGTGAACGACAGGAGGACGACGACGATCAGCAGCACCGGGCCACCGGCCATGGCCAAGAGGATGGGCCGGAGTTCCGTGCCGATCTTATCCAGCGACGTGCGCCGGGGTTGAGGTCCGGGAGGCACCGATGTGGACATAGGCCGTCAGCCTAGTGGTGATCGTGCCGCGTTCCTAGCCTCCGCAAACAACGATTCTCCGGGCGCGCCGCCACGAACGGCGGCCGGTGGCTGCTCAGCGGCCGCGTGCCGGCGCGTACGCTGCCGGATATGTCTCCACGCCGCGACGTCAATCGCCACGAGAACACGGTGCACCTGCTCGAGCGGGCCACCGGCACGTTGGCGACCGCCGCCATCGGCAAGATGGAGGAGCGCCTGTCCTGGTACCGGTCGATGCCTCCCGAGCAAAGGTCGTGGGTAGGCCTGGTGATCCAGGCGGGCATCGCGGCCTTCGTCGACTGGTATCGCAACCCGGACCACGCCCGGCCCACGCCGACCGCGGATGTGTTCGGCACCGCGCCGCGCGAGCTCATCCGCTCCATCAGCCTGCAGCAGGCGGTGGAGGTGGTGCGGGTGGCCATCGAGGTGGTCGAGGACAACGTCGTCGACGTGGTGGGCGACGAGGACTCCCCCGCCGTCCTGGAAGGTGTGCTGCGCTACTCACGTGAGGTCGCCTTCTCCGCGGCGCACGTCTATGCCCGCTACGCGGAGGCGCGGGGATCGTGGGATGCCCGGCTGGAGGCGACCGTGGTCGACTCTCTCCTGCGCGGCGAAGTCGACGAGGACGTCCGCTCGCACGCCTCGGCGCTGGGCTGGACGGCTCAGAGCGGGGTGACGGTGGCCATCGGCCGGCCCCCCGCCGCGAGCGACAACACGGTGGACGACGTCCGCCGCACGGCACGTAAGGCCGGCTACGACGTGCTCACCGGCGTGCAGGGCGATCGCCTGGTGGTGGTGCTTGGCCGGGTGGACGATCCGGTGAAGGCGGCAACGTGTCTCGTGCCGCACTTCGGACCCGGCCCGGTGATCGCCGGCCCGCTCGTCCCGGACCTGGTCTCCGCGGCCGTGTCGGCGCGCGCCGCGGTTTCAGGGCTGCTCGCGGCCGCCGGCTGGCCGGACGCACCCCGGCCGGTGACGGCATCCGCGCTGCTTGCCGAGCGTGCGCTGTCCGGGGACGACGACGCCGCCCGGGAGCTCGTCGCCGAGGTGTACGCGCCCATCGCCGAAGCGGGACCGGTGGTGCTGGAGACGCTCGCCGCCTATCTGGAGACCGGCGCCTCGGTGGAAGCCGCAGCGCGGTTGCTCTTCGTCCATCCCAACACGGTGCGTTACCGGTTGCGGCGGGTCGCGGACGTCGTCGGGCTCATGCCAACGGATCCACGGGACTCGTACACGCTCCGGCTCGCGCTCACACTGGGGCGTCTGCGCCCACCGGCCATCGACTGACGCCCACCCCCACCCTCCCCAGACCGCCCCTTCAGAATGATCATGTAAACCATGTTTTCTCGTGCTTCACCATGCCTGCAGCCCTCGTATCGCACGAGAAAACATGGTTTACATGATCATTCTGGAAGGGGCGGGAGGACGGCAGCAGTGAGCGTTTGTAGGAACCACCCAAACTTACTGTGACGACCTTGTGACCGGGCCGATGCCTCCTACGAACGAGTAACGAGCAGGCTTGAAGGGTGTTGGTCATCGTCGCGCCCGGACAGGGCTCCCAAACTCCAGGCTTCCTCACGCCGTGGCTCGAGGTGCCGACGTTCGCCAACCGGATCGAGTGGCTGTCCGCCGTCGCCGGCCTGGACCTGAAGCACTACGGCACCGACGCCGACGCGGACGCCATCCGCGACACCGCGATCGCACAGCCCCTGCTCGTGGCGGCCGGACTGGTCGCAGCTCTGGAGCTCTTCCCGCAGCCAGCCGACGCGTTCAGCACGGTCGCGGCGGTCGCCGGGCACAGCGTCGGTGAGATCACCGCCGCGGCGGGCGCACGGGTGATCACCGCCGAGCAGGCCATGGTCTTCGTTCGCGAACGTGGTCGCGCTATGGCGGAAGCGGCCAGCGCCACCCCCACCGGCATGACCGCCGTTCTCGGCGGCGACGCCGACGACGTCCTGCAGGTCCTGGAGAAGCACGGGCTGACCCCGGCCAACGTCAACGGCGCCGGCCAGGTAGTGGCCGCCGGCACTGTGGAACAGCTCGACGCGCTGAAGAACGACCCGCCGGAGGGCGCCCGGCTACGTCCCCTCGCGGTCGCCGGCGCGTTCCACACCCGTCACATGGCACCCGCGGTCAGCACCCTGCGCTCCTATTCCACCGCCATCAGCACGCACGACCCCCGCACCCGGCTGCTCTCCAACCGCGACGGCCACGTCGTGCACGACGGGCGCGAGGTGCTCAATCGGATCGTGGAGCAGGTGTCGAACCCGGTGCGCTGGGACCTGTGCCAGGCAACCATGGCCGACCTCGGTGTCACCGGCGTGCTGGAGATGCCGCCCGCGGGCACCCTGACGGGGCTGGCCCGCCGCGCGCTTCCCGGCGTCGAGACCTTCGCGTTGAAGACGCCGGATCAGCTCGACGACGCCCGCGCATTCGTTGAGCGGCACGGAAGCCCGAGCCCCATGACGGCCAGTCCCACTTGGCGGCTCGCGGTCGCGCCGATGAAAGGCACGTTCAGCGCCGCCAGTCTCCCGGCGGGCACCCAACTCAACGCCGGCGACATCATTGGCACCGTCGCCACGCTGCGAGATTCCGTGGAAGTCACGGCGACGCACGGCGGAACCGTGCTGGAATGGCTGGTAGAGGACGGCGACCCGGTCGCCCCGGGCCAACCGCTGGTCCGGCTGCACCCTGAGGCGGTGGCATCATGAGCGGCTCGCTCAACGTCCCGACGCAGATGCGCCCGGCGCGCATCCTGGGCATCGGCGGCTACCGCCCCACGCGGGTGGTCACGAACGCGGAGATCATCGAGAACATCGACTCCTCCGACGAGTGGATCCGCACCCGCTCCGGGATCGAGAGCCGGCGCTGGGCCTCCGAGGAGGAGACCGTTGTCGCGATGAGCCTGGCCGCGGCCGGCAAGGCACTGGCGCACGCGGGCATCCAGGCGGAGCAGGTGGACTGCGTGATCGTCTCGACGGTGACGCATCTGTACCAGACGCCGTCGGCGGCGGTGGAGATCGCGCACAAGCTCGGCACCAAGCACGCGGCCGCGTTCGACGTCTCCGCGGCCTGCGCGGGCTTCTGCTACGGCCTCTCGCTCGCCTCGGACATGGTCCGTGCCGGCACGGCCCGTCACGTGATGGTGATCGGGGTGGAGCGGCTGTCCGACCTCACCGACAAGCACGACCGGTCCACCGCGTTCATCTTCGCCGACGGCGCCGGCGCGGCTGTCGTGGGAGCCGGCGACGACGACGCCGAGCAGGGTATCGGCCCGGTGGTGTGGGGGTCCGACGGCGAGCACCTCGACCACATCCGGCAGAAGGAGGAGTGGCGCGAGGCCCTGTTCAACGACGACGGCCCACGCATGCCGCATCTGACGATGCTCGGCAACCCGGTGTTCCGGTGGGCGTCGTACGAGATGGCGAAGGCCGCCCAGCAGGCGCTCGACGCCGCGGGCATCACCGCCGACCAGCTCGACCTGTTCGTCCCCCACCAGGCCAACATGCGCATCACCGACGTGATGGCCAAGCAGCTCAAGCTGCCGGACACGGTGGAGATCGCCAGGGACATCGCCACGCAGGGCAACACCTCGGCGGCCTCCATCCCGCTCGCATTGGAGCGGATGCTGGAGAACGGCCAGGCGAAGAGTGGTGATTTGGCTCTCATCATCGGATTTGGGGCGGGTCTGGTCTACGCCGCCCAGGTGGTCCGCATACCCTGACCCAGCGGCGGCCCGCCCGACGACGTGCGCGTCCCGCCTCTCGTCCAGCTTCAACCGAACACCGAAGGAGAAACCGGAAAACATGGCTAGCACTGAAGAGATCCGCAGCGGTCTCGCCGAGATCGTCAACGAGATCACCGGCGTGCCGGCGGCCGACGTCCAGTTGGAGAAGTCGTTCACCGACGACCTCGACATCGACTCGCTGTCCATGATCGAGGTCGTTGTCGCCGCCGAGGAGAAGTTCGGCGTGAAGATCCCGGAGGACGAGGTCAAGAACCTCGCCACCGTGGGTGACGCCGTGTCGTTCATCGAAAAGGCAGGAGCCTGATCGTCATGACCCGTTCCCAGGAACCTGTCGTCGTCACCGGGCTCGGCGCGAGTACGCCCGTCGGAGGCGATGTCGCGTCGACCTGGGACTCGCTGCTGGCGGGCCGCTCAGGCGTGCGGCCTCTGACCGGGGAGTGGGTCGACGACATGCCGGTGCGTTTCGGCGCGCCGGTCGCCGTCGACCCCTCCGAGGTGCTGTCCCGGGTCCAGGCCCGGCGCCTGGACCGCTCGGCGCAGATCGCCGTCATCGCGGCGCGTGAGGCATGGGCCGACGCCGGATTCGAGGGCAAGGCGACCGATGCCGGTATCGACCCGGACCGGCTCGGCGTGGTGTGCGCCTCCGGTATCGGCGGGCTTCACACGCTGCTCGGCAACTACGACCAGCTGCTTGCGCACGGACCCCGCAAGGTGTCGCCGCTGGCGATCCCGATGCTGATGCCGAACAGCCCGGCCGCCAACGTCGGCCTGGAGCTGCAGGCCCGCGCCGGCGTTCACACTCCGGTCAGCGCCTGCTCGTCGGGCTCGGAGGCCATCGCCTACGGACTGGACATGATCCGCTCGGGTCGCGCCGACATCGTCGTCGCCGGTGGCACCGAGGCGGTCATCCACCCGCTGCCCATCGCGGCGTTCGCCAACATGATGGCGCTGTCGAAGCGCAACGACGAGCCGGAACTGGCCAGCCGGCCGTTCGACCGTGACCGGGACGGCTTCGTGCTCGGCGAGGGCGGCGCGCTGTTCGTGCTGGAGACGGCCTCACATGCCAAGGCTCGCGGCGCCCGCGTCTACGGTGTGCTCGCCGGCGCGGGCATGAGCGCCGACGCCCACCACATCGCCCAGCCGGAACCGGACGGTGTCGGGATCATCGCCGCCACCCGCAAGGCTCTCGCCGACGCCGACCTCTCCCCCGGTGACGTCGCGCACGTCAATTGCCATGCGACGTCCACGCCGGCCGGAGACGTCGCCGAGGCGCTCGCGCTGAGCAAGGTGTTCGGCGACGCGTTGCCGGGCATCCCGGTGACGGCGCCGAAGTCGATGATCGGTCACCTGCTGGGTGGCGCCGGCGCGGTCGAGGCGATGGCCACGGTGCTGTCGCTGTACCACGGGCTGATCCCGCCGACCATCAACGTCGACAACGTCGATGAGCAGATCCACCTCGACGTCGTCCGCGACGTGCCGAGGAAACTCGAGGACGGCCAGCTGGCCGCGCTGAACAACGCGTTCGGATTCGGCGGTCACAACGTGGTCCTGGCCTTCCGGCGGCCGTGATGACCGCTGTGGCCAGCCGTTCAGTCCCCGGGCAGGCCAGCAAGCCGGTGCGCGGGGACGATCCGCGTCACCCGAACCACCGGCTCGCGGCTCTCCTCGACGACGGCTCGCTGCAGTTGATCAGCCCGGACGACCGGAGCGGCATGCTCGCCGCGACCGGGACCGTGCACGGCACCCCGGTTGTCGCGTTCTGTTCCGACGCCACGGTGATGGGCGGCGCCATGGGAGCGGATGGCTGCCGCGTGGTGGTCGAGGCCTACGAGCGTGCGCTCGCCGACGGCGTGCCGATCATCGGCCTGTGGCATTCCGGCGGTGCACGGCTGCCCGAGGGCGTGCTCTCGCTGCATGCGGTCGGGCAGATCTTCGCCGCCATGACCCGCGCATCGGGCACGGTCCCGCAGCTGTCGGTGGTGTTGGGTCCGGCCGCGGGCGGTGCCGCCTACGGCCCGGCGCTCACCGACGTCGTCGTCCTCGGCCCTGAGGGGCGCATCTTCGTCACCGGGCCGGACGTGGTGCGCTCGGTCACCGGCGAGGACGTCGACATGTTGCGCCTCGGCGGGCCGGAGCCGCATGGCCGCCGCTCCGGCGTGGTGCACGTGCTCGCCAGTAGCGAGCGTGAAGCCCTGGACCGGGCCGCGCACCTCGGGGCGCTCCTGGGCTCGCCGGGCACGCTAAAGCTGGACGATGTCGCCGACGTGGACCTCAGCCGGCACCTGCCGGAGTCAGCGAGGCGCGCCTACGACGTCCATCCCATCGTCGACGACCTGCTCGACGACGAGACGGCGCTGGAACTGCATGCCCGATGGGCGCCGAACATCACCACGACCCTCGGCCGCCTGGGAGGGCGCACCGTAGGTGTCATCGCGAACAACCCACTGCGCCTGGGTGGATGCCTCGACTCCACTTCCGCGGAGAAAGCGGCCCGGTTCGTCCGGATGTGCGACGCCCTCGGGGTGCCTCTCGTCGTCGTCGTGGACGTTCCGGGCTATCTACCTGGTGTGGGCCAGGAATGGGACGGTGTGGTGCGCCGCGGCGCCAAGCTCCTGCACGCGTTCGCCGAAGCCACCGTCCCCCGGGTCACGCTGGTGACCCGCAAGGCGTACGGCGGGGCGTATATCGCGATGAACTCCCGCGCCCTCGGCGCCACGAAGGTGCTGGCGTGGCCCACGGCGGAGGTAGCCGTCATGGGCGCCGTCGCCGCGGTGCGGATTCTCCACCGCCGCAAGCTCGCCGAGGTCCATCCCGAGCTGCGGGCTCAGGTTGAAACGGAGCTCGCGGAAGAACACGAGCGCGTGGCCGGAGGACTGGACAAGGCGATGGAGATCGGCGTCGTCGACGAGGTGGTCGACCCGGCCCGCACCCGTTCCGCCCTGGCCCGAGCCTTGGCCGAGGCTCCGCATACCCGCGGCCAGCACGGCAACATCCCTCTGTGACCTCACATTGGTCACCTGATCGTCGCTGTGTCGTCTGATCGCCTCCCCGGAGGCTTCAAGGTGACCAGGCTGCCCCGGACGTGGGTACGCATAGCCGTAGCGTGTGGTGTTGCTTGCGAGCACGGCGATCACCGACTGGTGATGGCGGGGGCACGAGTGGAGGGTCTTCGCACCTCACCGTAGAGCCTACTCAACAGCGCGCGTTGCCGGGCGCTCCGTCCGCGGAACGCTACCTCGCAGTCTTCGCAATCGTGACGGGCCTCTAGCAGCACACAGCGATGTGGCCCAGCTCAACCCTGTCGGGGAGCCGGGCCACATCCAGGTGGTGAGGCCGCTGTGTTTCCGGATCACCGGGCCGGGGAATCACCAGTGCCGGAGCGGCCACGCTGCGAGTCGTTACCTGGGTGTGACCATACACGTGACAACACCCAGGCGGAACCCCTCGACGACAACTTTTTAGACAACCTGGTGCAACCACCGCACAGGTGCGCCATCACCCGCATAGCGGAACGACTCGAGCTCGTCATCCCAGGGTTTGCCAACCAGCCGGCACAACTCTTCCTCAAGATCGATCTCGCCGGAAGCAGCTTGGACGATGGCTGCCTTGATCCGGTCCTCGGGGATCATGATGTCGCCGTGCACCCCCGTGACCGCATGGAAGATCCCCAGCGCGGGAGTGTATGCGTAGCGTGCGCCCTCGTTGCCGCCGCTGGGCTCCTCGGTGACCTCGAAGCGCAGATGCAGCCAGCCTCGGAGCGCGGAGGCGATGCGCGCACCGGTCCCCGCTTCGCCCTGCCACGACAACTCCGCACGGAACGCGCCAGGCTGGGCAGGCTGAGGTGTCCAATCAAGGCTTACGCGCACACCAAGAGCGCCGGCGGCGGCCCACTCGACATGCGGGCACAACGCCGGCGTTGCGGCGTGGACGTACAGGACGCCACGTGTGGTCACCGGATCCTCCTGTGGGTCGAGGGACGCCTTCCCCTGCGGCCTCTCCCCGTATTCCGAGGACCTGCGACGAGATCATTGTGCCTGACACACGACACGATTGCCACTCAATGTGCACGACACGCCCCGACCGGCGTGTCGGCCCATGCTTCACGGTGGATCCGGCACGCACATCTCAAGAGGCGATCTCATCCTGCCGCCCGCTGTACGGGCCCCACCGCTCCAATGGCTCGAGACTGGCGTCGATCAGCTCCGTACTGCGCAGATCCACGACGTACACGCCGTTCCACAGGAAGAAGCCGATCCGCTCGAGCATGCCACCGAGCCGCAGGCTCGCCAGCTCGGCGGTGATCCGATCCGGCGCCGCGTCCATGAAGTCGGCCGGAGACAGCCGGCACACGGCCAGCCGCGCCATCTGAGAGAAACGATGCAGCGCGGCAGCCGTCAGCGGCCCGGCCAGGCCGTGTCCGCGCCACGCCGGCTGGACCTCCACCCGGTTGAGGATCAGCATCCGCTCCGGACCCTGGCTGACCCGTCGGTCGAGTTCGCTCACGAGCGAGCCCTTCGCCAGGTCCAGGACGGTCTCCGCGATGAACTCGGTGGACCAGTCCCCCAGATCGATCGAGTCGAGGAGGCTGAGCTCGGGGCTGATGTCCGCGACGGAAACCGCGATGTCGGCGACGTGCCGATAGCGATCGGCGCATCGGGTCATCGGCCACACGTCCGCGGAAACGTTCCAATGCGCCGGCTGCTCGTCCTCGCCTTCGGGCTGCCACCACAGCCGACTGTGCGAGATGGTCAATTCGACAGACATCGGGCTCGTGGGAAGAAGAGTCATCTCGGCCGCCTAGTCTCGATCGTTTCCCTAGTGCTCAGCGAGTGGCTAGACCCGCGCTCACACGGTCCGGGGTTCGCCACACAGGCGACCGTGTTCGATCTGAACGGCACCACTCACCACATGAAAGTGAGCGGCAAGGCATTTCCCATCCACGCCAGCGTGCTATTCATTCTGCACAATCCCGCGATGTTCGCAATGCAGAAGTCGTTGCGAACGCACACGAGTCCGAGTTGTTATCGGGAATTCCGGCAATCGGCGCATTCCAGCGAGCCACACTCGGCGCGTCAGCCGCCGGACCAAGCGACAAGCGCCTTGCTGAACCTCGCGAGCGCGGCGTCCAGCTCGTCGTCGCCGTGACACGCGGAGACGTACCAGATACCTCGAGGGGCGACCCAGATGCCGTGCCGGACGAGTACCTCGGAGAAGCGGGCGTAGCGATCGAGGTCCAAGAGTTGGAGGCTGCGATAGTCGGTCACCTCGACGTCGCCGAAGGAGACGTGGAAGGCCGCGGGCAGGCCCTCCACCCGCAACGGGATCCGATGCGCAGCGGCCAGCCGGCGGATGCCTGCCATCAGGGCCGTGCCGTGCCGCTCGACGCCCGGATACGGCGGATCCTCCCGCAGGACGGCAAGACTGGCAGTGACGGCAGCCATCGCCGGAACCGCACCGTTGAAGGTGCCGGAGTGGTTCACCATCCCGTGGCCGAACAGCTCCATGACGTCCCTGCGGCCGACCAGCGCCGCGACGGTACCGCCGGCACCGAGCGCCTTCCCGTAGGTCGCCAGGTCGGGGACCACGCCGTAGCGGCCCACAGCACCCTGCAGACCGATCCGGAAGCCGGAGATCACCTCATCGAAGATCAGCATCGCGCCGTGCGCCGTGCACAGCTCGCGGACCCGCTCCAGATATCCGTCCAGCGGCTGGATCACACCGGCGTTGATCATCACCGGCTCCATGATCACGGCCGCGATCTCGGGTCCGTGCCGGCGCAACGCCTCGGCGAGCGCCTCGGCGTCGTTCCAGGGCAGGACCACGAAGTCGTCGAGATGGTGCGGCAGCTGGCCCTCACTGGCGACGCCCCAGGCGCCGTCGTGCTCGGCGACGAGCACGTTGTCCAGCCAGCCGTGGTAGTGCCCCTCGAAGCGGATGACCTTCTCCCGGCCGGTCACCGCGCGGGCGAGCCGCAGCGCGGCCTGGACGATCTCGGTTCCGGTGACGCCGAACCGGACCATGTCCGGCCACTCGAGCGCGGCACACACGGCTTCCGCCGCTTCGATCTCAAGCGCGTGCTGGCCACCGTAGACAAGGCCGCGACGATCCGCGGCGCTGACCACGTCGAGGACGGCGTCCGGCGCATGACCGAGGAAGTTGGGCCCCTGCCCCAGGAGGTAGTCCACATAGTTGCGGCCGTCCACGTCGTACAGCCAGGCCCCCTTGCCACGCTCGACGTAGGGCTGCGGCCCCGACAGGCGCACGTTCGAGTGCACGCCACCTGGCACCCGTTGCCGTGCTCTCGTCTGCAGCTGGATCGAGTTCTCGTGTGCCAGCGTGCCGTCGTTCACCTTCCGGCCCCCTGTCTCGGTCACCGGCAGAGCGATGTCCGCCCGCCCATCGATCATTTCGCTCAATGAAATATTGTAGCCAACAGTCGAATTAACCGTAGGACCGTGACCGAGGCGCGTCAAGGGGCCAGACTGCACCGAAAGTGGACTCTCCGGAGAGATCCGGAGCGATCCCGACTTGCTTCGAAATTGGCCCCTCCCTGGAGCCTCTTGATCCAGTAAACTCCGAGAGAAACACGAAATTCGAAAGAAGAAACAAGGGAGGCAGCGTCATGCCACGTCAGCGCAGCCAGCGACGTAGCGATACCGATCTGCACGGTGACGATCATGCAGATGAGCTTCACAACGACGAGAATCTGAATATCTCGGACGCGCCGGATCCGGCCACCGCATCACCAGAAGAGTTTCGCAAGTACAACAATCGCTCGGTCGAACGTGTGATCTCTATTCTGAACGTGCTCCAGGAGTCATCCAACGGAATGACGCTTGCCCAGATCAGCAGCACGGTCAAGCTCGCCAAGGCGTCGGCGTTCCGCTATCTCTGGACACTCGAGAAGCACCGGTACGTCGAGCGCGAAGGCAACTCCGGCAGCTACCGGCTCGGCCTCGGCTTCGTCGGCATGCAGTCCCGCCACCTCGAAGTGCTCCGCGAACGTGCGCGGAACTCGCTCGAACGGCTGCGCGACGAGACCGGTGAGAGCGCCAACCTGGGCATGCTCGACGGCGATCAGATCCGGTACCTCGACGTCGCCGAGAGCAAGCGCTGGGTACGCATGGCCACCCGGAGCGGCCACCGCGATCCGCTGCACTGCACGGCATTGGGCAAAGCCATCGCCGCACAGCTGCCAGAGGCCCAGGTGCGGGGCATCTTGACCCGCGCGGGAATGGAACGTCGCACAGACAACACCATCACCGCCGTCGATGACTACCTTGAGGAGCTGAACAAGGTCCGCAGGCGTGGCTACGCGATCGACGACGGTGAGAACGACGTGGACGGGCGGTGCGTGGCGGCGCCGATCCTGGGCACCAGCCTTCCGGCGGCGCTCAGCGTGAGCGGCCCAGCCAGCCGGTTCACCACCAAGGACCTGGAGAAGGTGGCCAAGGTCCTGATCGAGGTGGCCGACGGCATTGTGACCGAGCCCGAAGACGAGGACGACGTCGACGAGGCGTGAGGGTCGTTCTTCGACCCGCTGAAGGAGTGCCGCGGCTTACCGCGGCACTCCTTCAGGCTTGCCGGACCAGATCTGGGGCACGCCGGCACAGCCTGGCCTCCGTCTCACCGGAACAGCCCGACGCCCTCGCGTCGGTGATTGCTTGCCCGGAGGCCGTGAGCTACGTATCGTAGGATCATGGAAAGAACTTTGGATTTTGTTTCATGAAACACGGGCCCAGGAACGACTACACGATCCGGGCCGCGGCACGCGTGTGCGACATGCTCGACTTCATCCAGAGGAATCCTGAGGGCTTTTCGCTGACCCAGGTCATCGATGCTACGAATGTCCCGAAGAGCACGGCCTACCGCTACCTAACCACTCTCGAGGACCGGCGCTACGTCACCCGCGACCCCTCGACGGACGTGTACCGCATCGGGCCGGCCTTCATACCACTGCACGCACAGCAGCTCAGCGTGCTCGCGGTCCGGCTGCGCCCGCATCTGGCCGAGCTGCGTGACCGGTTCAATGAGACGGTGTGCCTCGCGGCCCTAGACGGCTTCCGGATCTGCTACGTCGACGTCCTCGACAGCCCGAACGGCGTCCGCCTCACCGCGCGCCCGGGCGACGTCGAGCACCTGCACAGCACCGCCCTGGGGAAGGCCATCGCGTCGATCATGGACGCGAAGCGGGTGGAGGTCATCCTGGCGGCGGACGGCATGCCGCGGCGAACCGCCCGGACCATTACCAGCATCGAGGCGTTCATGCGGGAAATGGAGAAGGTCGCCGCCGAGGGCCACGCCGTGGATGACCGCGAGAACGAGATCGACAGCCGCTGCGTGGCGGTGCCGCTGACCGCGGCCGGGCTGCCCGCCGCCATCAGCATCTCCGCTCCCGCACCCCGCTTCAGCATGCAGCAGTTACCCGCGGCCGCGGACGCACTCAAGGCGTGCGCCGCCCTTCTCCACGCCGACACAACCCGTGGCGCCGCCACAACCCCTGGCATGGGTTGAGGTCGCAAATCGGTCCGATATGTCCGCTTCAACGACCACAACCCATGCCAGTGGTTGTGGCGGGTCACGGTTTGTCGTTCAGCTCTTCCGCCCAGCGGTCCACCTGGCCCTGAAGGTCAGCGACGTCCACCACCGGGGGTGCTGCGGCCGCAGCGCCATACCGGCCCATGTCCTTCCACCCCGCACCGCTCAGCACCAGGATCTGGTGGCCAGTGGCGTCGATCCGGCCGTACTCCAGATCCTTGATCATGGCCGCCAACGCGGCGCCTCCGGCAGCCTCCACGAAGATGCCCTCCGTGGCGGCCAGCATGCTCTGAGCGGCGATGATCTCGTCGTCGCTCGCGACAGTCCCCCACCCCCCGGACTTGCGCACCGCGTCGGCGGCCAGCCGGCCGTCCGGAGGGTGCGGCACCTGCAGCCCGGCGATCTTGCTCTCACACCGATAGACGGTGGGACTGGAACTGACACCACTGAGGAAATACACGACAGGCGCGCATCCGGCCGGCTGGCACGCGATCATTTTCGCCTTGATGCCCTGATACTTCAGCCCTCGGCCGATGGCCGCCGCCAGGCCTCCGCCGCCGGTCGGGACGTACACGTGGCTGGCCTTGGGGGCCTGCTCGGCGAGTTCGTAGCCGATGGCGTCCAAGCCGCGCATGCCGTCGTGGTTGTGCGTGTGCACGGCGCTCGCCAGATACAGATTGTGTTGCTCCGCGGAGACGGCGATGCGTGCGAACATCTCCTCCATCGATTTGCTCGTCATTCCATCCGCGGCGCTCTGGACCCCGACCACGTGCGCGCCGAACGGCAGCAAGGACGCGTAGTCCTGACCAGGAGCCGACGACACCACGCACAACAGGCCGGGCAGGCCGGCCCGAGCGCCGTAGGCGGCGAGCGCCATGCCCGCCGACTCCGAACACGTGGCTATCCAGCCCTTCTTGCCACGAGTCCGGGCGAGTGACATGGACATCGCCGCCACCCGGTCATGGAAAGAGCCTGTGGGGTTGTGTGACTCCAGCTTCGCGGAGAGGCGGCCCATCTTTAGCCGCTTCGCGAGCTTGTCGAGCGGGACCAGCGGCGTCTCCCCTTCGCCGAGAGTTACGTACTCGTCGACCAGCGGCAAGTCCCTGGCGAAGCGCACCAGGCCTCGCTTTTCCGAATTCACGGCTCACGTCCTCCCATCGAGGAGCCCACCCGCCTAGATGTACTGAAACACATGTTTCCGGCTGGCCACCAGTGTTTCGGCCGGAGAACATATCCAGAAAGCGCAAAGTTCACAGAAGATCACGCCGGACTGGTGCCGGTTGTGACATCGAGTCGCAGCCCCAGCGGTGCGGCACGCCCAGTCGGCCCCGCACGACGGCAGAGCGAGCCGCCGGCCGGCGGACGTCGAGGCGCTCAAGGCGCCACCGCACGAGCGGTCAGCAACCGGGTGAAACCTGCGTCCAGCGCCGCCAGCTCTTCCGGCGTGAACCAGTCCGCGAAGGAGCGCTCGACGATCTCGGCGTTGGTCCGGATAGCCGGATGCAGGACGGCCCTCCCCTGGGCGGTCAGATGAACGACGACGCCCCGGGAGTCCCGGGCGTCGTTCTCCCGGGTGACCAGTCCGCGTCGTTCCAGGCGGACGACGAGCCGGCTCACAGCGCTCTG
Organism: Phytoactinopolyspora alkaliphila; assembly: GCF_010550695.1. Taxonomy (GTDB): domain Bacteria; phylum Actinomycetota; class Actinomycetes; order Jiangellales; family Jiangellaceae; genus Phytoactinopolyspora; species Phytoactinopolyspora alkaliphila. The sequence goes on along the minus strand of NZ_JAAGOB010000007.1, from coordinate 42,712 downwards.
GCTCAGCACAACGCGATGGGTGAGCTCGCCTTGCCGTACGCCTTCGCGCGGGATGTTGACCAGCACGTCGAACTCGGACAGCGCGAGCCCGTGCTGGGCCGCCAGCGCCTGCTCGGTCTCGGCCAGAACGGCCGTATAGACCTCCATCAACGAGCGCCACACGTGCACCTTGAACCGGCGCGACGTAGCGCGGCTGGCCGTCTTCCTCACAGGACCAGCATAATCCGCCAACTCGATGCACGCGCATCGATAGTTCGGCACCGATGCATCGTGGGGCACCACGACTGAAGGATTCGCCTGAGGAATAGACAGCCAGCCGGGCCTGTTGGCGTAGATGCGCACGCATGAATCTGGCACCGTTGGGAGCATCCGCCATGCAGTTCGGAATCTTCAGCGTCGGCGACGTCACCACTGACCCGACCACCGGCACCACGGTGTCGGAGCACGAGCGCATCAAGGCGATGGTCGCGATCGCCTTGAAGGCCGAGGAAGTCGGCCTGGACGTCTTCGCCACCGGCGAGCATCACAATCCGCCATTCGTGCCCTCGTCGCCCACCACCATGCTCGGCTACATCGCGGCCCGTACGCGCAACCTCATCCTCTCGACGGCCACTACGCTGATCACCACGAACGATCCGGTGAAGATCGCCGAGGACTACGCGATGCTTCAGCACCTGGCAGATGGGCGCGTGGACCTGATGATGGGCCGCGGCAACACCGGGCCGGTCTACCCGTGGTTCGGCCAGGACATCCGCAACGGCATCGCTCTGGCCGTCGAGAACTACGCGCTGCTGCGCCGCCTGTGGCGAGAAGAGGTGGTCGACTGGGAAGGCAAGTTCCGTACGCCGCTGCAGGGTTTCACCTCCACCCCACGCCCGCTCGACGGCGTGCCTCCGTTCGTCTGGCACGGCTCGATCCGCAGTCCGGAGATCGCCGAGCAGGCCGCGTACTACGGCGACGGCTTCTTCCACAACAACATTTTCTGGCCGATGTCCCACACCAAGCAGATGGTGCAGCTGTACCGGAACCGGTTCGAGCACTACGGGCACGGCCCGGCCGACCAGGCCATCGTCGGCCTTGGCGGGCAGGTGTTCATGCGCAAGAACTCCCAGGACGCAGTCCGCGAGTTCCGCCCGTACTTCGACAATGCCCCGGTCTACGGACACGGCCCCAGCCTGGAGGACTTCAGCGCCGAGACGCCCCTGACCGTGGGCAGTCCACAACAGGTGATCGACCGCTATGCGAGCATGCGCGAGCACGTCGGCGACTACCAGAGACAGCTGTTCCTCATGGACCACGCCGGACTCCCCCTGCCCGTGGTGCTGGAGCAGATTGAGATGCTGGGCAGTGAGGTGGTGCCAGTATTGCGCGCGGAGATGGCCGCCGGCCGGCCCGCACACATACCCGACGCTCCCACCCACGCATCGCTCAAGGCCGCCGGGAGGCGACACGCATGACAGAACGCTCCATCGCCGTGGTGACAGCTGGGCTGAGCCAGCCGTCATCCACCCGGCTGCTGGCCGATCGCCTGGCCACGGCCACCCGCGACGCCCTCCTGCAGGGCGGCGACGAAGCAAGCATTCACGTAGTCGAACTGCGTGAACTCGCGACCGACATCGCCCACCACCTCGTGACCCAAGTCCCCGGCGCGGCGCTGCGCTCCGCCCTGGACACGGTCCGCTCCGCTGACGGGCTGATCGCCGTCACGCCGGTGTTCACGGCGTCGTACAGCGGGCTGTTCAAGTCGTTCGTCGACGTCATCGGCAACGAGGACCTGGTCGGGCTGCCCGTGCTCCTCGGCGCCACCGGCGGCACCGAACGCCATTCCCTGGTGCTGGACTACCAGATGCGTGGTGTCTTCGCCTACCTGCGTGCACTTCCGGCGCCGACCGCCGTGTACGCGGCGTCGTCCGACTGGGGCTCAGGCGATGGCCACCTGGGCCGCCGTATAGAACGCGCGGCCGGGGAGTTCGCCGAGCTCGTAGCGGGCCGCACTCCCCCGCGTCCTTCGACGTCCGACAGCGGACTGACGTCCGTGCCGTTCGAACAGCTGCTCACCGGCGAATAGCCCTCCCTCCACCGCACCGCCACAACCCCTGGCATGGGTTGTGGTCGTTGGAATCGGATATTTCGGGCACATTGACGACCTCAACCCATGCCAGGGGTTGAGGCGGGGGTCGGAGATGGCTGGCGCGGGGGCTAGCGCGCCGGTGGCTCGCCGAACGACACCGTGTCGGCCGCGGTCGGGTCGTCCTGGCCGTCCTTGCGCAACGCGAACACGGTCGCGGCCGGAAGGATCGGGCGGTGCAGGGTCAGCGTGGAGACGTTGTTGCCGAACACGTCACGGCCCGCTGCCAGCGCGTAGCTCGTCTCGTGAGCGACGTCGATGTCGTCCTCCAGCTGCACGCGATGGTGAATGCGATTGTCCCGGACGGTCCATGTGCCGGTCAGCATCCGGATGAGGCGGACGTGCAGCTTCCCCGCGGAGTCGACGTGCCAGGTGAAACGGTCCACCTCGAAGACGTCTCCGAGCCGCGCCCAGTACGTGAACCCCGAGCCGTCCGGGCGGAACGTGAGGTCGTTCGCCTCCGTGGCGCCGGAGTACATGATGTCGTCCGACCAGTATCCGACGAGCGAAGTGTCGATCACCCGCTCATTGTGACCCACCTGTCCGGATATGTCGCGGTGAAGAACCCGCGGCACGCGGGGCCGTCTCCGCTCGCCGTGCACGTCATGTCTCGTTGACCCGGCGGGCACTCTGGGGAAGGGTGAACCACATGAGCGGCGACGAAGAGCGCGACGGTGTCTCGCTGACCAACCTGGATCAGCCCCTGTTCAAAGATGCGGGTGCCACGAAGCGTGATCTCGTGGACTATCTGGATGCGGTCAGCTCGAACATCATCGCCGGCCTGCGTGACCGGCCGCTGTCGGTGATCCGGGCGCTTCGCGGCCAGAAGCCTTTTATGCAGAAGAACACCCCGAAGTACACGCCGTCGTGGGTCAAGACCGTGCAGGTCTGGGCGGAGGCCTCGAAGCGGGAGGTGTCCTACGCACTGTGCAACGACCGGCGCACCCTGTTGTGGTTCGCCAACCAGCGCGCCGTGGAATATCACCCGACGCTGACCCGGGCCGGACACGAACATGAGCCGACACACCTGATCATCGACATCGACCCTCCCGAGGGCGCAGGCTTCGAGGTGGTGGTCCGGGCCGCGCACGTCGTGCGTCAAGCTCTCGCCGACGACGGCCTGCAAGCGGCGGCGAAGACCAGCGGAGCCAAGGGGATGCACGTGTTCGTGCCGCTGAAGGCGTCGGCGGGCCCGGAGGACGTCGCCGCGGCCACTCGTGCGGTGGCGGCCCGCGCCGAACGCCTCGACCCGGACCTGACCACCACGCAATACGTGCGCGACGAACGCCACGGCAAGGTGTTCCTCGACTCGACACGGGCCGGAGGCGCCACGGTCGCGGCCGCGTACAGTCCCCGCGTGCGCCCCGGGGTTCCGGTGTCCTTCCCGGTGGCCTGGGACCACCTGGACCGGGTGTCGCCCGCCGACTTCACCATCCACACGGCGCCACAGCTGATCGGCGACGACGACCCGTGGGCCAAGCTGATGCCGGAGCCGCAGACCTTGCCGCCGGACCTGATCGAGGAGGGGCACACGATCCCCGTGGCCCGGGTGCAGGCGATGCACGAGGGCAAGCGAAGAGCCCGCGAGCGCCGCGACACCTGAGATCCACAACACCCGAGAACCACAGCATCTGAGACCCCTAGCACCTGAGACCTACAGACAACGGCGCCGGGCGGCTCGGCCCGCTCGGGCTACTCCGGGTGGTGGAGGAAGAGACAGAAGGGGTGTCCGTCCGGGTCGAGGCAGACCCGCACGTCGTCCTGAGGCTGGAACTCCGCCACCGTGGCGCCGCACTCCAGGGCGTGCTCCACCGCCGGCACGAGCTCATCGACGCCGATCTCCAGATGCATCATCATCTGCTGATGCTCCGGCGTGGTGGGCCAGACCGGAGGCACATAGGGCGACTCAGGCTGGAACGCCAGGCCGACGCCGCCGTCCGGGTTGCGCATCACGACCCAGTCTGCCTCGTTGACGGTGATCTTCCAGCCGAGAAGACGTGCATAGAACTGAGCCAGCCGACGCGGATCGGCAGCGCTGATGTTGACGGTGGTGAATCTTAACTGAGGGCTCATGCTGCTCTCCTTACCCTGCATGCGGCACGTATCCTTCCGGCACGCCCAGCGCACGTATCCGGCGCGCGGCCGGCCCCAATGTCCGGCACGTACCCCGGCTGCGGCCCGCCCCGGCGCTCGGCGCGCTGGTCAGAAGCCGCCCAAGTCGGAAGACAGCCAATGCTCGGGACGCATATGGATGACCACCTGCTCGCCGTGTTCGGCGAGCGACATCTTGACATAGGCGGCGGCGCTGTCCTCAGGAAGATAGCGCTGGGCGATCTCCCAGATCTTCTCTTCCGTCATCGGCTGGGTTCGAGTGACCGGCCCCTCTGCCGTGACATAGCGCACAGTGGGCGCCAGCCGGTCTACCATCAGGGTGAACCGGCCGGCGGCTTCGATGCGGCGTGCCTTCTTGGACCCGGCCTGAGTCAGCACCCACGCTTCTCCGCCGGGCTTGTACTGGTACCAGATGGGCACAGTCAACGGTGCCCGATCCGGCCGGTCCACGACGGACAGCGCGGCAACGTGCGGTTCGGCAAGGAAACGTTCGCGTTCTTCTGCTTCGAGCTTCATGCACACGAAGATAGGAGGGGCGCCTGACAATATCGGGTCGCACGCGCCGCACCGCACCTCTTGCACCGCACCGCGCCGCACCGCCCCGCCGCTCCGCCGCTCCGCCGTGCCAACGTCGTCAATCCGTTGCTGTGGGTTCGGATCCGGGATACCGTGAACGCACAGGATGGCGAGATCATCTCAGTGGTACCCGTTCACCGCAGGAGGCTCCCCGGCCCTTAACATCTCCGGGTGTCGCCGGCACCGACTTGTTGAGGGGACGTATTCGAGTGGCGCGCATCGGCGAGAGCAGCGACCTGCTCAAGTGCTCGTTCTGCGGCAAGACGCAGAAGCAGGTCAAGAAGCTCATCGCGGGGCCCAGCCGCATATGCATCTGTGACGAGTGCATCGTCATCTGCAACGAGATCCTCGAGGAGGAGCTCACCGAGGACGGCGCGGACGCCAACCGCGAGCTGCTGAAGCCGCGCCAGATCTACGAGTTTCTCGAGCAGTACGTGATCGGCCAGGACATGGCCAAGAAGTCACTCTCGGTTGCCGTCTACAACCACTACAAGCGAGTCCTGCCGTCCAGCCCGTCGGCGGGCCGCGAGGCGCCTCAGGACAATTCCGTCGAGATCGACAAGTCCAACGTCCTGCTGGTCGGCCCCACCGGCTGCGGCAAGACGCATCTGGCGCAGACGATGGCTCGGTTGCTGGACGTGCCGTTCGCCATCGCCGACGCCACTGCGCTCACCGAGGCCGGCTACGTCGGCGAAGACGTCGAGAACATCCTGCTGAAACTGATCCAGGCTGCGGACTACGACGTCAAGAAGGCCGAGACAGGCATCATCTACATCGACGAGATCGACAAGATCGCCCGCAAGAGCGAGAACCCGTCCATCTCCCGGGACGTCTCGGGCGAGGGCGTCCAGCAGGCGCTGCTGAAGATCCTCGAGGGCGCTACGGTGAACGTCCCGCCCCAGGGTGGCCGCAAGCACCCACAGCAGGAGTTCATCCAGATCGACACCACCAAGGTGCTGTTCATCGTCGGTGGCGCCTTCGCCGGCCTGGACGACATCATCCAGCAGCGCGTCGGCAGGCGTGGCCTCGGTTTCGCCGCCGAGATCGGCACCAAGGCGGAGCGCGAGTCCGCGGACGTGTTCGCCCAGGTGATGCCGGAAGACCTGCTCAAGTACGGGCTGATTCCGGAGTTCGTCGGCCGGCTGCCGATCCTCACCACGGTGAGCCCGCTGGACCGCGACACGCTCATCCGCATCCTCACCGAGCCACGCAACGCGCTGATCAAGCAGTACCAGGTGCTGTTCGAGCTCGACGGCGTGGAGCTGGAGTTCGACGACGACGCGGTGGCCGCCATCGCCGATCAGGCGCTCCTGCGCCGCACCGGTGCCCGGGCCACCCGCGCCATCCTCGAAGAAGTCCTGCTCAACGTCATGTACGAGATCCCCAGCCGCAAGGACGTCGGCCGCGTGGTCATCACCCGCGACACCGTCCTGGAGAACGTCAACCCCACGCTCGTGCCACGCGATCACCTGGCACACAAGCCGCACCGCCGGGAGAAATCCGCCTGAGCTCCGGCTCAGACGGCGTCGTCGGCAGGCCGGCCCACGCGCTTCGTGTACCGGCGGCACGGCACGAGGATCTCGCCGTCGCCGCCCGGCGCGTAGTACTCGAACGGTCCATCGTCGGCCCATCCCTGGCGTTCGTAGAACCTGCGGGCACGAGCGTTTCCCGCGACCACCGCGAGCCACGCCTGCTGCCGGCCATGATCGGCGACGACGCACTCCGCCGCGGCGAGCAGGACGCCCGCCACGCCCGTACCTCGATGCCGTGCCGCCACGTAGACCTGTTCCACCTCGTCGTCACTCACCATGACGAACCCGGCCACGGCGGCGTCCACGATCGCCACCACCGTGTCATCGACGCGCTCGGCCGCGCGGGTGGCGAACGACTCCGCGGTGCGGGCTGCCACCAGGTCGTCAGGGACGTGCCCGAGGTGCCCGTCCGGCCAGCCGTCGTGCCAGATGGCGGCCACCGCCGGGGCGTCGTCGGGCCTGGCCGCGCGCAGCGTGACTGCAGGAGAACCAGTCATGATCCGAGGGTAGGGCATCTGGCCGGTGTCCATCCGGCCGCGGACGACGATCTCCCGCCCCGGCGGCCCCCCGCCATTAACCGGGTGCCGCGGCGCGGGCCGGCCCGCTAGCCTGAAGCCTCGGTGATCCTGGTGATCACCGGAACCCTGTACCCGGGAGGGGTGAGACCGCTGTGCGGGCCAGTCATGCCAGAACACGTCGCGCGGTCCACCTTCTGCGCGCATCGGCGCTGCTGGGATGCGTGCTCCTCGCCGGCCCAGGCTGCTCCGAGAGCGACGACGAGCCGTCCGGCGCATCGTCGTCGCACGCCTTCAACCAGGCGCTGCATGACGAGCTGATGCGGATGCTCGACGACGACCAGGCCGAGCGCACGGGTGAGGCGCCGATGGACGGCGACCAAACGCGCACCGACCGGCTGGCCGAGATCATCGACGAGTACGGCTGGCCGACCTTCGACCTGGTGGGTGAGGATGGAGCCGAGGCCGCCTGGGCCATCGCCCAGCACTCCGACCTCGACCCCGGCTTCCAGGAGCGGGCGCTCGAACTGCTCCGCGCGGCGGCCGCCGAGGGCCAGGCATCCGCGGGAAACCTCGCCTATCTCGAGGACCGGGTAGCCGTCGGCAAAGGACTGCCACAGCTATATGGCACTCAGATCGGCTGCGGGCCCGACGGCGCCGAACCCGCCACCCCGATCGTCGACCCCGAGAACGTCGAGCAGCGACGCGCCGACGCAGGCCTGGAGCCGCTCGACGACTACCTGAGCGAGCTGAACCAGATGTGTCCGAGATCGAGGAGTGACGTTGGAGAGCGAGACGACGCCGGCCCCGCCAGGTGAGCGTGCGTACGAGCACTTGGTCCGCGAGGCGGTCGCCGCGCCCTTCGAGGGCTGGGATTTCTCCTGGCTGACCGGGCGGACGGCCGGCGAAGAACTGACGTGGGACTACTCGGGATTGGCGCGCGCCGCGATCGCTGGTGCCACCCGCGTCCTGGACATCGACACGGGCGACGGGGCTCTTCTGGCGGACCTGGGTGACCTGCCCGACGCGATCGCCACTGAACCGCACCCACCCAACGTGCCGATCGCGAAGGCGCGGCTGGCTCCCTTGGGTGTGGAGGTCCGGCCCGGCACGGGCGCGGCGCTGCCCGTAGCCGACGGCGACGTCGACCTGGCCCTCAACCGGCACGGCATGCTCCACGCGGAAGAGATCGCGCGGGTGCTGCGGGCGGGCGGGACGTTGCTCACCCAGCAGGTCGGCAGCCGCAACGACACCGCGTTCAACGACGCCCTCGGTGTGCCGCGGCCGGCCGGCCACGACGAGCACACTCTGACTACGGCTGTCAGTGCGCTGGAGGCCGCGGGGCTGGTCGTCGAGATGGCACGCGAGGAGTTCCCGGCCACCCGCTACCTCGACATCGGTGCGGTGGTCTACCAGCTCACAGCGGTGCCGTGGCAAGTTCCCGGGTTCGACGTCGAGCGGTTCGACGAGCGCCTGCGCGAGATCGACGCCACCATCCGCGCATCCGGCGGCTTCACGGTCACCAGCCACCGGTTCCTCATCCGCGCGCGGCGACGGTGAGCCGAGCGGCACGCCGCGCTGTCATCTCGGGCGTCGGCAGCACGCGATAGCCACCGGCCACCCCAGCGAGGGATGATCGGGCATGGAGATCCTCAGCAGCCGCATCTTGCTTCGGCCGTCGGATCCGCAGCGCAGCCAGCGCTTCTACCGGGATGTGCTCGGCCTGGCCGTCTATCGGGAATTCGGCCCACCTGAGCATCCCGGTGTCGCCTTCTTCCTCGGGCAGGGCCTTCTGGAAGTATCGGGCTCCGGTGCCGAGGAACCTCCCGGCCCGGTGCGGATCTGGCTCCAGGTACGCGACGTGCGCGCCGAGCACCACCGCCTCGCCGCCGTCGGTGTCGCGATCACGCGCGAACCGCGCCAGGAGCCGTGGGGCCTGATCGAGATGTGGATCGAGGACCCGGACGGTATCGCGATCGTCCTGGTGGAGATCCCCGGCGATCATCCGCTGCGGCGCGACACCCGCTGACCTTTTCGGAGGCCGGTATGAGGCGCAGCCGGGTGTGCGGTCACGCCGGTGGATCTTCTGTCGCTTCGCTGATGTCCACCGGATGCGGGGCCGTTGTGGGTGGGGTCGGCTCGTCGGTTCGGGTCTGCCGGACGGCGTGGTCCAGCGCGGCGATGAAGGCCGTGGTCGCGGGGGGATTCGGTGGGTCACCGTAGGTGGCCAGGTAGACGCGTCTCCGGAAGCCACGCAGTTGGGTTGCCCGGATCCCGGGCAGCCAGTGGGTGCGCAGGGCCAGCGCGGGCATGGTGGTCACGCCCATGCCGGCGGCGACGAGTGCCTGGTCGACGATCACGTCGTCGCTGGTGTAGGCGATGTTCGGGGTGAAGCCGACTTGCTGGCATGCCTCGACGAACTCCTGTCGGCAGTTCACGCAACCGGCGATCCAGTCCGACTCGCGGTGGTCGGCCAGCGTCTGGCCGGGTTCGAGGCTGAGCAGGCACATCGGGTCGTCGAACAGATGGGTGGCGCGGATGTCGTCCGGTGTCGCGTCGTCGTAGCGGAAGATGACGGCGGCGTCGACCTCTCCGGACCGCAGGAGGTCAAGTGCCACCCGCGGATGGGCGTCGCTCAGGTGCAGCTCGATACCGGGGTGCTCGCGGCGCAGGGTGGCCGCGGCGTGAGGCACCAGCGTGGCCAGCGCCGATTGGAAGCCGGCGACCCGGACCCGGCCGGTGCGCAGGCCCACCATCGCGGACAGTTCCGCGGCAGCGGTGTCGACCCGGCCGACGATCTCAGCGGCGCGACGGGCCAGGTGTTCGCCCTCCGGCGTGAGCCGGATGCCCCGGCCGACCCGCTGCACGAGCCGTGCGCCGGTCTCGGCCTCCAGCCGAGCCAGATGGTGGCTGACCGCTGGCTGTGAGTAATTCAGCTGCTTGGCGGCCTTGGTGACCGAGCCGTGCGCGGCGATCGCCGCGAGCACGCGTAACCGCAGGATATCCAGCATCCATCAATGATAGTCATGGGTAGGCGTGAAGATTGTCATTAGACGAATGAGAGCTTTTGGCGAGACGCTGAGCGGGACAGATTCGCTCGTGAAAAGTGGAGGACACGCCATGACAATCACATCGGCCACTCACTACCCGGCCGCCTCGGCGGACACGCCCGCGCTCACCGATCTCGTCGTGGCGGTGCGCCAAGTGACCGGCATGCGAGACGATTGGGCTCGCACCGCGGACCTCGTCGCCGGCCAGCTCCGCACACACCTACCCGGCCCCGGCCTTCTGACACCCGAGCAGCGTCGCGGTCACCCCGACCGACCTGCCGGCCACCTCCTGCACGCCGAGCCTGACGGCACGTTCTCCATCCTCGGTCTGGTCTGGCGGCCCGGCCAGAGCACCCGCATCCACGACCACATCACGTGGTGCGTCGTGGGCGTGCTAGCGGGCACCGAGCACGAAGAACTGTTCGATGAATCGCTCAACCCCGTGGGTGTACGCGACAACCACTCGGGCGAGGTCAGCGGCTTCGCGCCGCCGGGCGACATCCACCTCATTCGGAACGACGGCACCGAAACCGCCATCAGTTTGCACATCTACGGCACCGACATCACCCGGATCGGGTCGAGCGCCCGCCGCTACTACAACTGATCCAAGCACGGCGGTGTTGTACGTCACAGTCGGGCCGTGTCGAAGTGCCGGGCACGGCTCCGTCCCCGTGGTGCCCACCGCCGGCACATCGCCGATCCTTAGGAGCAAACCGATCATGAATCAGCACGCTATCGACGAGATCCTCAGCCAGCCGCTCAGCCAAGAGCTCCTGGCCCGCGACCTGACCCGCCTGGCCTTCGTCGCGCTCGACGGCACCCCCCGGTCGATCCCGATCGGGTTCACGTGGAACGGCTCGCAGATCGTCATGTGCACCGCGAAGAACGCGCGGAAGCTGCCGGCCCTGCGGCGCAACCCCGCCGTCGCCCTGACCATCGACACCGAGACGCACCCGCCGAAGGTCCTGCTCATCCGTGGCCAGACCGAGCTGGATGCCGTCGACGGCATCCCCGAGGAGTACTTCCAGTGGAACGGCACCTACGAGATGACGCCCGAGCAACGGGCCGAGTGGGAGGCCGGCGTGCGGTCGCTCTACGACGGCATGGTCCGGGTCGTGGTGACCCCGACCTGGGCCAAGCTTATCGACTTCGAGAACACCCTGCCCACCGCCATTGAGGAGCTCATGCGGCAACAGAAGGGACGCCAGCAAGCCTGAACACGCACAACCGAACCTGAGAGGAGATCACCATGGACGACACCGGCCGACGGGGCGCCATGCGAAAGCTCATAGTCCAGCAGTGGGTTACCGTCGACAACATCGCCGCGGAAGAGGACGGCGGGCTCAGTTTCGTGTCAGGGGAGCCCTTCTCCGAGACCACCGATCCAGCCTTCAAGGCAAGCATGATGGGATTCATCGACTCGGTCGACACAATGATTCTCGGCGCGAATACGTACACCCAGACCAAGGACTACTGGCCATACGCCGTCGAGCAGGGCGAGTACGGCGAGAAGCTCAACAATCTGACCAGGTTCGTCGCTTCGTCGCAGCTGGAGGACGCGCCCTGGGGCGACTTTCCCGCCGGCACCGTAACGCGCGACCCAGCCGCCACCATCCGGGAACTCAAGGAGCAGAGCGGCCAGGACATCTGGCTGTGGGGCAGCTTGAAGCTCATGCGCTCCCTGCTGGACACGGGCGTCGTCGACGAAGTCCGGATGCTGGTCTGCCCAGCGGCACGCGGCACGGGAACGCGCATCTTCGAGGGCTCGCACGACCTGCAGCCGGTCGAGGCCACCTTATTCGACAACGGCGTGGTCCTTCTGCGCTACGAGATCCAGAAGTAGGCGAAAGTCCGCACGTTCGGGCTCAGGAGACCAGCGACGTCCACCCGCCGTCCACAGCGATGTCCGCCCCGGTCACATAGCTGTACTCCGTGGACAGCAGGAAGCTGACCACATTGGCGACCTCTTCAGGCCCGCCGACGCGCCGAAGGGGTGGGGTGTCGGCGATGTCCGGGCACGTGACCGACGTCTTCGAGTAGTGACGCATCTCTATCGCGCCGGAGCGCACCACGTTCACCTCCACCGGCACCGCCTGCCCACCCCAGGTGGCGACGATCGCTGCGATGTTCTCCAAGCTTGCCCTGCTGGTTCCCGCGATCGCACACATGTATCCCATCGCGGTTAGCTTCTCCGCGGTGGCCCGCGCCAGCCCCGTTCCTGCACCGGTGATGATGGCTGTTTGGGGTCCCGCCAGATTCACGACGTGTCCTCTCGATGACCCGAGCCGCGAGCGCAAGAGCACGCTCATCGACAGCGGGAAGCGAACCACGTGGACCGCCGACGGATCGGCAGGACCCGAACCGGACCGTTTGACCACCACGGAACGGACAGCTAGTTTATTCTGTAAAATCGCCCTTTCATCTATACATCCTCTGCCGACCGGTGAGCCCTCTGCGGACCGTGCACGCGAACGCAGGCCGCCGATGACCGCGTTACGGCCCGTGACCAGCCCGGAGACTCCGCCCGTTCCGGCGGATCGGTGAAGGAGAGATCTTGTGACGGCCCCACACTCCTTGCGTGTCGAGCATCTTCCCGATCCCCTGGGGATCACCGTCCGGCAGCCGCGGCTGTCCTGGCAGCTACCGGCGGGCAGCCGCCGGCAGGTGGCGTACCGGATCCGCGCCGACGGCTGGGACTCCGGCCGGGTGGAATCGGACCAGTCCGTGCTCGTCCGGTATGGCGGCCCGCCCGCACGCTCGGGCCGGCGAGTGGAGTGGCAGGTCCAGGTGTGGACCGACGCCGGGCGCAGCGACTGGTCGGCGCCGGGGTGGTGGGAGGCCGGACTGCTCGAAGCCGGTGACTGGACGGCACGCTTCATCGAGCCCGACGAGGCCGAGGACGTCCGCGACCGCACGCCGCGGCCCGCCTACCTGTTCCGGCATTCGTTCACCCTGGCCGGCGAGGTGAAGAAGGCCCGCCTGTACGCGACGGCGCACGGCGTGTACGAGTGCCACATCAACGGGCGCCGGGTGGGCGACATGGAGCTCACCCCGGGCTTCACCAGCTACGGTTCCATCCTGCAGGTGCAGGCCTTCGACGTGACCGGTCTCCTTGAGCCCGGGGAGAACGTCGTCGGCGCGATCGTCTCCGACGGCTGGTTCCGCGGGCAGGTCAGCGGCTTCCGGCTGACCAACCTGTACGGGGACAGCGTCGCTCTGCTCGCGCAGCTCGACGTCACCCAGGACAACGGCTCGGTCACCAGCATCGGGACCGGACCGGACTGGGAGGTCGGCACCGGGGCCATCACCGAGGCCGACCTCTATCAGGGCCAGCGGATCGATCTGCGGCACGCCCGCCCCGGCTGGAGTGCTCCTAGCGGGGCTTTCACTGGCGCGATTGGCCCCGGCGCGACTGACACCGACGCAGCTGGCGCCGGCGGGACTGACACCGACGGGACTGCCACCGGCGGTGGTGACCACGGCTGGGCAGGCGTGCGGGTCCGCGACCACGATCTGTCCCGCCTGACGTCCTCGCCGGCCCCGCCCGTGCGACGAGTGGAGGAACTACGCCCGATAGCCGTGACCCAGCCGCGCCCGGACCGGCAGGTGATCGACCTGGGCCGCAACATCAACGGCTGGATCAGGCTGGAGAGCCTCGGCCCGGCCGGTACCGAGCTGACCCTCACGCACGGCGAGGCGCTCGATCCGGACGGCGACGTCACCCAGGCCAATCTGGTCCCCGACCCCGAAGCCAACCAGGACCTGCAGGATCCGGAGTTCGCCAACCTGGCCCTGCCGCTACAGGTCGACAGCGTCGTCTCGTCCGGGCGGCCGGGTGAGTTCTTCGAGCCCCGCCACACCACTCACGGCTTCCGCTACGTGCGGGTGGAGGGCCACCCCGGGACCATCGAGCCGGATCAGGCCACGGGTGTGGTGGTGCACACCGCGCTCCGGCCCACCGGCTCGTTCACATGCAGCGACGAGCGGATCAACGCCCTGCACGACGCCGCGATGTGGAGCTTCCGCGGCAACGCCTGTGACATCCCCACCGACTGCCCCACCCGGGAACGGGCCGGGTGGACCGGCGACTGGCAGATCTTCGCGCCCACGGCGGCGTTCCTCTACGACGTCGCCGGGTTCTCCACCAAGTGGCTGCGCGACCTGGCCGCGGAGCAGCAATCCGACGGCCTGGTGCTGCACTGCGTCCCGGAGACGATGTCGATGCGGGCGCTGAAGAAGATCGGCGCCCCGCCCGGCTCCTCCGGCTGGGGCGACGCCGCGGTGATCGTGCCGTGGGAGACGTATCGCGCCTACGCGGACGTCGACGTTCTGGCCGAGCAATGGCCGTCGATGACGGCGTGGGTCGAGTACGCGGCACGCGCCGCCCGGGAACACCGTCATCCGGATCGGGTGGCCGCTCGCCCGGAACCGGCCGTGCATGAGGAGTTCCTCTGGGACAGCGGGTACCACTGGGGCGAGTGGCTGGAGCCCGACGTCTGGGAGCCGAACATCATCAGCACGCTCGCCGTCGCGGACCACGGCGCCGTCGCCACGGCGTATCTGCATTACTCCGCCAGCCTGCTGGCCCGCATCGCAGGCATCTTGGGCCGGGACGACGACGCCGTCCGCTACCGCAACCTCGCGGCCGCCACCCGGGCGGCCTGGCAGACGGAGTTCATCCGCGGCGACGGCACGCTGGCTCCGGACACCCAGGCCACCTACGTGCGAGCGCTGGCGTTCGGCCTGGTTCCGGACGAGTCGCGCCCGCAGATGGCGCAGCGGCTGGTCGAACTCATCCGCAAGGCCGGGACCCACCTCGGCACCGGCTTTCTCGCCACTCCGTACCTGCTGCCGGTGCTCGCCGATGCCGGGCACCTCGACATCGCCTACGAGGTTCTTTTCCAGGACACTCCCCCGTCCTGGCTCACCATGGTGGATCGTGGCGCGACGACGATATGGGAAGACTGGAATGGAGTAAGCGAGAACGGCATACCGTACCTGTCGCTGAATCACTACAGCAAAGGCGCCGTCGTTTCTTTCCTGCACAGATATACCGGAGGAATTCAGCTGCTCGACGACCATCCGGGATATCGGCATTTCCGCATCGCGCCGCGGCCGGGCGGCGGAATCACGTCCGCATGCGTCACCCATCAATCCCCGTACGGAAGCATCAAGGTCTCCTGGCGGCTCGACGGGGAGCGGTTCCAGATGGAGGTGAGCGTCCCGCCCGGCGCCACCGCCGACGTCCGCCTGCCCACCGGCAGCGACCTGCAGGCCGCTCCCGGCACCTCGTACTACGAGTGCCGGCATGAGGCGGGCGCCTGATCGCCTCCACCGGCCGGGACGGGACCGCGGCGCGCTGCCCAGCGCTTTCACCAGGGCAGTGCGCCGCGAACCGCCGCGGATGGCCGCGGTCAGCGGCGACGGCTGACGGGTGGGGCCTGCGACCTACTCCGTCTTCCGGTGTCTGGCCGGGTCTTTGACGAACGTCCCCAGCCCGGTGAGCCGCACGATCAGCCCCTCCTCGGCGAGGAGTCCCATAGCCTTGCTCACCGTCGACGCGGAGACCTTGTACGTCTCGCGCAGATATCTCTCCGCCGGGAGAGTTCTGGTGATCTCACCGGATTCGATCTGCTGACGCAGACTGTTGGCGAGTTGTTTCCAGACGAGTTCATCCGAATGGCGATCAATCACATTCGGAGACTAGCGGATGTCCCGTCGTGGGTCGAATACGCCGTATGTCGTATCGACGTCGTTGTGCTTGTAGTAATACACCTGTGCGCCGAGATGAATGAGCACGTCCAGCTTCAGGCTGGTGATCCTCTTGCCGAACATGCTGGTTCCGGATGTCACCGAGTACGTGGTGATCTGGAATTCGCGCGGGATGTCGGTAGCCGGGCTCGTGTTCTCCACCCGGTGCACGATCTGCCCGTTCTCCACCACCCAGTTGCCGTACAGCAGCTCGTTGAACCTGATCTGCAGCCGCCCGCCGGCATCGACCAGCCAGGTGAAGCGTTCGACGGTGAATGTTCCCCCGACGATGCGCGCCCAGTACGTGAACCCGGAGCCGTCGTCGCGAAAGGCCATGTCGTTGGCCTCGGCGGCACCAGAACGCCGGCCGTCGTCGGACCAGTAGCCCAGTAGATCGGTGTCTATCAACGTCCCTCGCCCCTGGGACCGACGTCGGCGGTGCTCGGCGCTGATCCCCTACTCGTGCCGGTGAAACCGTGACCCGCGCTGGAGTGCCCGGCCAGCGTCAGGACGAGATCTCGTCCAGCTCGGCCAGGTCAGCCGGTGTGGGCTGCCAGTGCGCCGCGCGGACATTGGCCTCGATCTGCGCCGCGCTGGTGGCGCCGGCGATGACCGACCCGACGGCCGGCTGCGCGGCAAGGCCGCCGATCGCGACGTCAAGAATACCAAGATCCCGTTCGGCGGCGTAGCCCTCGAGCGCCTCGATCCGGTCGAAATCGGCCCGGTCGAGCACGGACGTCCGGCTGGCGAGCCGGCTGCCCTCTGGCGCCTGTTCGCCGCGGCGGTACTTCCCGGTGAGCAGGCCGTACTCCAGTGGGAAGAACGGCAGGATGCCCACGCCGGAGTGCTGGGCGGCGGGCACCAGCTCCGCCTCGGCCGACCGGTCGTAGAGGGAGTACTTGTTCTGTGCGCTGATGAACCGTTCGAACCCGCTGGAGCGGGCCACCCAGTCGGCGTCGACCACCTGCCAGGCGGAGAAGTTCGACGAGCCGACGTAGCGGATCTTGCCTTCAAGCACCAGCTCGTGCAGCGCCGCGAGTGTCTCCTCCACCGGTGTACGCGGATCCGGTTCGTGCATCTGATAGAGGTCGATCCAGTCGGTCCCCAGCCGGCGCAGGCTCGCTTCCACCGCGGTGCGGATGTAGCGGCGCGAGCCTCGAGTGCCCCAGTCCGGCCCGTTGGCGCCCTGCATGTCCATGCCGAACTTGGTGGCCACCACCACGTCGGCGCGCCGGCCGCCGAGAGCCTCACCCAGCAGGGTCTCGCTCTGGCCGGTGCCGTAGACATCGGCGGTGTCGAAGAGGGTGATGCCATGGTCGATCGCGGCTGCGACCACCTCACCCACTGCCGTGGCGTCGATCCGATTACCGAACGCGTTGCACCCGACACCCAAAACAGACACCGTCAGACCTGATTCGCCCAGCTGGCGATAGCGCATATCCGTCATGCCACGATTCCATCATGCCGGCGCAACACACAATGGCGTCGCCGGCAACGTGGCCCCTGTAAGCTGCGCCCGTCACATCACGGCCGCGAACGCTGAAGGACCACCATGGCTGCGGATCCCCACGACATCACCCTGCTCGCCAAGACCATCGACAACGACCTGCCGCGCGCGTGGCGGTCACGACCCGGTGGCCGGACCGGGCGAATCGAGCTTGCCCTGATCGAGGCCGTCCTGTCCGTCCGTGCCCGGGGCGGTCGCACACACCACGCCGCGGGTACGTCGGCCGCGCGGTGGAGCACCGAGCGGAACACCGCCCGGCCCGACGATCTGCGGCGACTGGCCATGGCCAGCCCGGTCCACCTCGCCGCGGTCCTGGACAGCCGGCAGATCCTCCCCGGCGGTCTGCCGGCCAGCTGGGCGATCACCCACGCGGCCCGGAACCTGGCCTACGCCGGGGTGCGCCGCGCCGCCGATCTCGCCCAGCCCTCCCCCGCTCACCGGCGTGCGTTCACCGCCGTGCCCGGCCTGGGCCCGGCGACGTGGGCACACTTCCTCATGCTCCTCGGCGTGAACGGCACCAGGCCCGACGCACGCACGGTCCGGTACGTACGTGAGGCCCTCGGCCGGGCGGTGACGTCCACTGAGGCCCGCCACCTGCTCGACCAGGCCGCCGCCGAGTTGGAGGTCTCGCCGCCTACCCTCCTCCGCGCCCTCTGGCACCACACCCGGCTGTTTTCCCCACGGAGATCTTCACGGCCAGTGTGACACCGCCCGGTCACCGGCCAGAATCCCCACCGATCACGCACGCTTCGCCGCGTCGGCCACCACCCGCTGGAGCTCGTCGAGATTCTCCTCGATGACCGGCAGATCCGGTGCACCACGCAGGGCCAGGTCCAAGTCTTTCAACCCCGACGACGTACCGAGCGCCACGACCGTGCCTGGACCGGCCACGCCACGGGCCACCGACACGGCGACCGCCGACGACGCCTCGATGAAGATCCCGTCCTCGGCCGCGCACCGGCGGTACTCGTCGAGGAAGGTGGCCTCGTCGACAGCGACCGCTTCTCCTCCGCTGTCCCGCAGCGCCTGCAACCCCTGCCAATTGGCGACATCGCTGCCGATGGAGAACGCCGCGCTACCCACGTAGGGAATCTGGGTGGTCTCCTGATCCCGCAAGCCCGGACGCGCCAGGGCCGTACTGAACGCCGGAGCGACACTCGGCTCGGCCGCGATCAGACGCGGACATGCTCGCAGCAGGCCTGCGGCCACGATCTCCTTGAAACCACGGCTGACCCCGCTGAGCAGGTCCGCCCGCGACGTCGGCACCACGACCGCGCCGAGCTCGTCGCCGAAATCGCGGGCGAGCTCGTAGGCGATGCTCTTCAGCCCCTCGATGGCGTACGGATGCCCGCCCGCGCCGGGTTCGACGAAGTTGGTCAGGGGGAACCAGCCGAGCTGCTCCACGGCCTGCCGCATGGTGTTGTTGCGGGCCACGCTGTCGTCGAAGCCCACCACCACCGCGCCGGCGGCGAGGATCTGCGCGTGAATCGCGGGCGGCAGCGAGCTCTTCGTGACGACGACGCAGCGCAGCCCAGCTCTCGCGGCGTAGGCCGCGGCAGACGCACCGGCGTTGCCGCTGGACGCCGCGATCACCGTCTCGAACCCCTGCGCTCGCGCCGTGGCCATGGCGGCGGCCATATACCGGTCCTTGTGCGTCAGGGTCGGGTTGGCGGCCTCGTTCTTCAGCCACACTCCTCGGCCGTCCGGGCGCGGAGGAAGCCAGACGTTGGGCGTGTTTCCTTCGCCCAAGGTGACCACGGCCGCGCCGCCGGGGATCGGCACCGTCTCCCGCCAGCCCCACGGGCCGCCCGGGAAGGCCGCGAGATCATGCGCGGTCAGGTCCGCCAGGGGCGGTTCGAGGTTCACTGCCACACCCTCGGCGCGGCAGTGCGGGCATCCGGACGTGCCGGTCCCGTCGCGGCCGCAGCGGGGGCATCGCAACACGAACGCGGCGTCAGCCGGCACGCCTCTTTCACGGGCAGGCTCCGCCACGTGCTCAGCTCCCACCCCCTGCTCGGCGGCCCCCGGCTCAGTTCCCGGCCGTCCCGCCCTGTGGTCCACCTCCGGTCCGGTCAGCTCGGCCATGTGCTCAGCTCCCGGTCCGGGGAGAACGGCTTGAGGTCGAACCTGGACGCGCCGTCGACGACGAGTTCCGCGCCAGCCTCGCCGAACGCCGTGGCGTACTTGAAGCCGAGGCCGGAGAAGCCGCCGAGGATCACCACGCGATCACTGCTGTCCGCGTGCCCGGCGATCGGCCGGTTGTCCGCGGTGTAACCATCCATGTAGGCGGAGACGCGAATCGGGTCGGGGTGCAGTCCGGGGAGGTCACGCTTGATGATCTCGTTCAGGGTGCGGACCTCGTCCATGCCCACCGTGCGGTCCAGCTGATCCGGGTCCGGCACCACCTGTTTGAACGGGCCGGTGGGGCCAGCTTTGACCGTGACGCCGTCCAGGCTGGGGAAGGCGTAGAAGCCGTCGTCCTCGGGACGCAGCGTGATGGGGAAGCGCTCAGGTGTGTACGCCGGCGGATCGTCCACCGCGTACCACACTTGGATCGGCCGCCTGACCTGGATCTTGCCTCGCAACTGCGGCGCCAGCCGGTCTACCCAGGGACCGCCCGCGAGGACCACCTGCTGGTAACGGTGCGCGCGCTCCGTGGTGGTGACCGTGACTCCGTCGGCGTCGGGTTCCACCTGAAGCACGGGCGTGTGAGCGTGCAGCACCGCGCCGAGCGCACCCGCGCGCCGGGCCGCGGCCAGGACCGCCAGTTCCGGCCGGAGGAACCCGGCGTGGGGATCGAGGATGCCGATGTCGCCGGGGCGGATCCGCTGCTGCGGGTAGCGGCGGGCGATGTCACGCTCGTCGAGAAGCTCGTGCTCCAGGCCGTAGGCCCGCACGGACTCCAGCACGTTGACGATGTGCGGCGCGGTCTCGGGGCCGAGCACCAGCTCTCCGTTGAGCCGCAGGACCCGCTGCCCGGTCTCGGCCTCCAGCTGCTGCCACAACGCCAGCGACTCCGCCGCGAAGGACACGTACACCGGCTCCCGCGGGCTCGTGCTGCGGAACATCCGCGACTCCCCGCCCATCGCGCTGCGGTCATGCGGCACGCCGTACTGCTCGAATCCGTGCACGGCTACGCCGCGGCTGGCCAACCGCCACAGCGCCATGCTGCCGATGGACCCAACACCGATCACGGCCACGTCTGCGTCATAGTTCACGTGTTCAAACCTCTCATCCCTGTCCCACCTTCATGTCTTCCGCACTCACTCCGCACCCACCCCGCACCCACGTTCGGTCCCACTTCGATCCCCTTTGCAATGCGCACACGGACGCATCGTTGCGCCGGTGTGCGCATTGCAAAGGGCGGGCGGGTGAGCTGCCACCAGGGCGCACGGGCAGCCCTAGTCATGGACGTTGCCGATGGACACGTACACGGAGTCGACGAACTCGTCGATCCCCACGGTGCCGCCCTCGCGGCCGAATCCGCTTCCTTTCACTCCGCCGAAGGGGCCTTCGGCTGTGGACACGACGCCGTCGTTGATGCCGAGAATCCCGAATTCCAGCCGGTCGACCAGGCGGAACACGCGGCTGAGATCCCGGGTGTAGCAGTAGGCGGCCAGCCCGAACTCGGTCGCGTTCGCCCGCCGTACCACCTCGTCCTCGGTCTGGAAGGTCATGATCGGCGACACCGGCCCGAAGGTCTCCTCCTGAACCACCCGCATGCTCTCGGTCACCCCGCTGAGCACCACCGGCCGGTAGAAGTGCCCGGATGAGCCGGCGTCCCTGCCGCCCTCCAGGACCAGCGTGGCTCCGCCGCGCAGGGCGTCGTCGACGTGCGCGTCCACCTTCTCCACGGCGTCCTGGTTGATCAGCGGGCCGATCTGGACCCCGTCGTCGAACCCGTTGCCCACCGGCATCGAGCGCAACCGCTCGGCCAGTGCCTCCTGGAATTCCCCCGCCACATGCTCGTGGACGTAGAAGCGATTCGCGCACACGCACGTCTGGCCCATATTCCGCATCTTGGAGGCCACCGCGCCGTCGGCGGCTGCGGTGATGTCGGCGTCGGGGAAGACGATAAACGGCGCCTGGCCCCCCAGCTCGAGCGTGATCCGCTTCATGCTCGGCGCGGCCTGCCGCATCAGCAGCTCGCCGACGGGCCGCGAACCGGTGAACGAGACGGCGCGTACCCGGAAGTCGGACATCAGGGGGCCCGCCACCGCCGCAGGATCCGATCCGACCACCACGGACAGCACGCCGGCGGGCAGGCCCGCGTCCTCGAAGACCCGCCCGAGCGCCAGCGCGGTCAGCGGCGTCAGCTCGGAAGGCTTGACAATCATCGGGCATCCGGCCGCGAGCGCCGCCGCCAGCTTGCGCGCGATCGCCGCGGCCGGGAAGTTCCACGGCGTGATGGCGGCCGTGATCCCGACCGGACGCTTGGAGACCAGGATGCGCTTGTCTCGCCTGGGCGCGGGCACCATGCTTCCCATCACCCGGCGGCTCTCCTCGGCGAACCAGTCGAAGAACGACGCCGCATAGGCGACCTCGCCACGGCTCTCGGACAGCGGCTTGCCCTGCTCGAGGGTGATGAGGCGAGCCAGCCGCTCGGTGTCGGCACGCATCCGCTGCGCCGCGTCACGCAGGAGGGCCGAGCGTTCCAGGGCTGTGGTGCCCGCCCAGCTCTGCCGGACGGCGTCGGCGGCGTCGATCGCGGCCTGAGTCTCCGCGGCGCCGCCGTCCGGCAGGGTCGCCACCACCTCGCCGGTGGCCGGGTCGGTGACCTCGAAAACCCGGCCGTCGGTGACCCGCGAGACCCAGTCGCCGCCGATCAGCAGGTCGCCAGGCAGGTCGCCCAGCAGATCGCCAGGCAGGTCGGCCGGCAGCCCGTCAGGTGGTCCAGCGGCCGTGCTCGTGGCGAGGGTGTCCGTCACTGGTAACTCCTCTCTGCGTCCGGTATCTCACCGGCGCGGTGGCAGGCGCATCGATGCGCCTGTCCGGTCAACTCCGGGACCGTCGTGGCGCAGCCGCCACCATCGGCGATGGGGCAGCGAGGATGGAAGGGACACCCCGACGGACGGTGAGCGGGAGACGGCAGTGCGCCTTTGAGCACCACTCTGGGCCGGCGCAGCCGCGGATCGACGTTGGGAACGGCGGACACGAGGAGCTTGGTGTACGGGTGCTTGGCGTGCCGGAGCACATCCGACGCCGAGCCGGTCTCCACCAGCCGCCCCAGGTACATGATGCCGACCCGGTCGCAGACACCGCCCAGCAGCTTCAGGTCGTGCGAGATCAGCAGGATCGCCACGCCCAGATCGTCGGCGAGGCGGCGCAGAAGCGAGGTGATCTCGACGGCGGTGGTGGGGTCCAGCATCGAGACCGGCTCGTCGGCGACGAGCACCGACGGGTTCACGACGAGCGCCCGGGCGATCGCGACCCGCTGCCGCTCGCCGCCGGACAACGACGTGGGGCGACGATTCAGGTAGGCCGACGGGGGCCTCAGCTCGGCCTTGTCCAGGGCATCGATCACCCGGGGCACCAGCTCGTCCTTGGCACACAGGCCGAGCGACACCAAGGGCTCGGCGACCGAGGCGAAGACGGTGAACTGCGGGTTCAGGGATTCGAACGGATCCTGGAAGATCAGCTGGATCTCGGTGCGAACCCCGCGCCATTCGCGGTGCGAGAAGTGCGTGACGTCCTGTCCGCCCACCCGCACCTGGCCCGCGCTCACGCCGACCAGGCCGCACAGCACACCCGCGACGGTGCTCTTCCCGGAGCCGCTCTCCCCGCCCAGGCCGAGGATCTCCCCCGGCTGGATGGCGAAGCTGACGTCTTCGAGGACCCGGATCCGACGCTCGGCCAGCAGCGCCGCCAGGCCGCGCGCGGTGCCGAACTCCACGTTCACGTCGTCGGCCGACACCGCGGGCATGCCGGCCGTGCCGTTGCCGGCGCTCATCGGTCTCGCTCCGTGCCCGGTGTCGACGCGAGCGCCACCGCGCGTTCTTCGGCCGTCGTCTGCGCATGATGCCCGGCCGCGGCGATCAGCCGGGCGGTGTACTCGTGCTGGGGATTCAGGATCACTTCGGACACCGTTCCCACCTC
This sequence comes from Phytoactinopolyspora alkaliphila, assembly GCF_010550695.1. GTDB lineage: Bacteria > Actinomycetota > Actinomycetes > Jiangellales > Jiangellaceae > Phytoactinopolyspora > Phytoactinopolyspora alkaliphila. The sequence goes on along the minus strand of NZ_JAAGOB010000007.1, from coordinate 19,445 downwards.
CACGATCTCTCCCTGACGTATGACGGCTATCCGGTCGCACATCTCGGCGACGACGCCCAGGTCGTGCGTCACCAGCAGCACCGCGAGGCCGTGCCGCTGCTGCACCTGCTCCAGGGTCCGCAGCACCTGGTCCTGAACGATCACGTCGAGGCCGGTGGTGGGCTCGTCGGCGATCAGCAGCCGCGGCCGCAGGACCGTCGCCATCGCGATGAGCGCTCGCTGGCGCATGCCGCCGCTGAACTGGTGCGGATAGGACGATCCGCGGTCCGGATCGATGCCGACGTCGGCGAGCGCGGCGTGCACCGTGCGACGGGCCTCGCGCCGGGAGCAGCGGACGTGCACCCGGATGATCTCGATGAACTGGCTCTCCACTGTGCGGACTGGATCGAGGGAGTTCATGGCCGACTGCGGCACCAGGGCCAGCTCGTGCCACCGCAGCCGGCGAAGCTCTCGCTTCGGCATGCCCAGCAGATCGCGGCCGCCGAACCGGACCGACCCGCTCACCGCTGTCCCCCGGGGGAGCAGCCGCAGGACCGCACGGGCGGTGGTGGTCTTGCCGCACCCGGACTCCCCGACGACACCGAGGGTCTCGCCTTCGTGCACGCTCAGCGACACGTCGCTCACCGCCGCGCCGCCGTCGCCACGGGCGAAGCGCACGGTCAGGTTCGCTACTTCCAGCAGGGACGTCATCGGTCCACCCCTTCCAGGGACAGGAGCCGCTCGTAGGCCTCGCTGAGCAACGAGACGGCGACGACGAAGGCCATGATCATCAGGCCCGGGAACAAAGGCCACCACCACGCCTGCCTGATCTGCTGCGAGCTGAAGGCGTCGAACATGATGGTTCCCAGCGACAGTGCGTCTCGCGGGGCGAAGCCGAGGAAGCTCAGCGTCGCCTCGGCGATCACCGCCTCGGCGGTGAGCAGCATGCCGTAGAGGAAGGCGTACGGGAGGATGTTCGGGGCGATCTGCCGGTAGAGGATGCGCCGGCGGGTCGCGCCGCCGCAGGTCGCCGCGCGCACGAAGCCCAGCTCCTTCAGCACGAGCACCTCCGCGCGCACCACCCGGGCCGGTATTCGCCAGAACACCAGGGCGATCGCGATGATGAGGACGACGTCGCTGCGGCCCAGCGTGCCGATCAGCACGATCGCCAGGGGGACGAACGGCAGGGCCAGCGCGGCGTCGTTCAGCCGCATCAGCACCTGCTCCACCCAGCCGCCGGCGAACCCGGCGATCAGGCCGATGTTGGTGCCGATCACCACCGCGACCACGGCGGCGATCACGCCCACCTGCAAAGTACGACGAGTACCCCAGATGGCCTGGCTGAACAGGTCCCGGCCGTAGTTCGAGGTCCCGAACGGATGCTCCAGCGACGGCGGCTGCAGCCGCAGCAGGTCACCGTCCGGCCCGACGAGCCGCTCCAGCGGATGGTACGGCGCGATCAGCGGGGCCAGCAGCGCCACCAGCGCGAAGAGCAGGATAACGACGGCTCCGGCCCGCGCCCGGCGGTCCCTCCACACCAGCTTCCAGGAGCTGGGCGGGCGGAGGTCGGGCGGCTCGTCGGTACCGGACGTTGCCGGCAGCGCCTGGTCCAGCGGCGTCGGTGCTGTCATGTCAGCCTCACTCGCGGGTCGAGGTACGCGTAGGCGATATCGGCCAGGACCCCCACGACGATCACCACGGTGGCGGTCAGCAGGAAGCCACCCTGGAGCACCGGGTAGTCGAAGGCATCCACCGACGCCACGAGCTCCCGGCCCATGCCGGGCCACGAGAACACCGTCTCGACCACCACTTGGCCGCCGACGAGGAATCCGATCATGGACGGCATCAGGCTCACCACCGGCAGGAGCGCGTTGCGGGCGCCGTGGCGGAACAGGATGCGCGTCCGCGACATGCCCGCAGCCTCCAGCACCTGCATGAAGTCCTGCTTCATCACATCGAGCATGGCGGTGCGCATGGTCAGCAACGGCCACACCATGATCAGCAGCACGGTCACACCCAGGGGAAGCACCAGCCGCCGCAGGAACTCCAGCGACAGCACCCGAGCGGTGAAGCTCTCTCCCGCGCCGGAGCCGGGGTCGAACATCCCGCCGGACGGGAACCAGCCCAGCGTGTAGCTGAAGAGCAGCAGCACCAGGGTGGCCACCCAGAACAGCGGCGCGGCGCGCACCAGCAGCGCGAACCGAGTGATCACCGCGTCCAGCGGCCGGCCCCAGAACGCGCCCGCCAGCACACCGAGCACCATGCCCAGCCCCATGCCCAGGGCCAAGGCGGGCAGCAGGAGCAACAGCGTGTTGACCAGCTTCTCGCCCAGCACGTCCGCCACGGGTGCCCGGTATTGGAACGACGTGCCGAGGTCCCCGGTGGCAGCGTTGCCGATGAACTTGACGTACTGCGTGAACAGCGACTCGTCGAGGCCGTACGCCTCCCGCAATGTCTCGCGGACGCTGGGGTCGAGATCCGGTCCGATCATCACCTGATCGGGGTCACCGGCGGCCCGCACCAGAACGAAGGTGAAGGTCACGACGCCCAGCAGAGTCGCGAGCATGAAGCCCAGGCGCTTCACCGCGTAGTTGAGAAGATTCACGTCGCCCCCAGGGGTGCTCCGTCGTGCCGGGCGGCTGCTACTCGTCGCCTTCCGGCTGGTGGTCCGGCGGGTAGTAGAGCGTGCCTGCGTCGATGACGTACCCGGCGGCCTCCAGCTCGGCCCGGGCGCCGTCCGGATCGTAGGGCAGCGGCGCCACGTCGGGGTTGTTCCACGGCAGCACCGGCGCGATGATCGATCCGGCCGGTTCGCCCGAGCCGTCGTAGACGATGTCGATGACGTCCTCCGCGGGAATCAGCATCGACAGCGCACGCCGGAACCGCACGTCGTCGAACGGAGGCTTGCGCATGTTGTAGTGGACGCCGAGCCAGCCGTATCCGCCGGTCTCGATGACGCCCACGTCGGCGCTTCCGTCGAAGCGGGCGGCCTGCGGGATGGTGAGCGGGACGCTGAGCAGGTCGGCGTCGCCCGTCTCCAGGGCACCGATCATGGCATCCCGGCTGCCGTAGACCGTCAGCACCAGCCCGTCGGCGTTGGGTGGGCTGAAGTGCTCCTCGTTGGCCGTCATCCGCAGCTCGGCGTCTCGCCGCTGTGAGTCGAACTCGAACGGGCCGGATCCGACCGGCTCGGCGTTGTCGTAGCCGAGGGGATCGTCGATCTCCTCCCAGATGTGCCGCGGGAGGATGGGCACCGAGCCGAGAACCACGGTCTCGAACGCGGCGCTCGGCTGTGCCAGCTCGAACACCACCTGGTCGCCGTCGACCGAGACGTCGTCCACCTGCGCGAGACGGCTGGCGAAGGCGAGCGCCTCGTGCTCTTTCATGTACTGGAAGGTGAAGGCGACGTCCTCCGCGGTGACCGGCGTCCCGTCGTGGAAGGCCATCCCGTCGCGCAGGGTCACGGTGACCACCGTGCCGTCCACGTCCACGGACTCCGCCGCCCACAGTTCGGGGGTGGCGCCCGGGCCGATGCGCACCAGCGAGTCGTAGATGTAGGACACCGGAAGCCGGTCCTCTATCCCGGTGGCCACCAGCGGGTTCAGCGTGTTGGTGCCGGCGATGGTGGCCGTGACCAGCGTCGCCCTGTCCCCCGTCGGCGTCATCTCCAGCAGGCTCCAGAAGTTGTAGGCCGGCGCCTCGGCGGCGTCCACGGCCCCGCTCCAATCCTCGGCGTTGTACGGGCCCACATACGTGGGGTGCAGCAGAAGGCCGACCGGCACGTCCTCGGCCACCAGCTCCTGGGCTCGGCGGACGAGGTCCGCGCGGCTCTCCTGGTCCACGGCGACGAGCTGCTTGTCGTACAGCTCGTCGAACTCGGGGTTCTGATAGCCGGAGAGGTTGCTCCCGTCGTCTCCGGCGTTGCCGGAGTAGAACCTGCTCAGCAGGTCGTTGGGGTCGAGGCGTTCGACGGTGGGGCTGTACTCGATCAGGTAAGTGTCGTACTCCTTGGTGCTGAACGCCCGCCGTGCCATCTCGTCCGGCGAGTACGTCGCGAGCTCCACCGGGATGCCGAGCTGCTCCCAGGACTCCACGATGATCCTGCCGACCTCGAAACGCTGCGGGTTGTCGGCCGTGGTGGTGGTGATGAACTCGAAGGGTTGCACAGGCGTGAGGGATTCGACGTCGGCGACGTTCGCCTCGCCGTCGCCGTCCGTGCCCTGCGGCGGCGGACCGGTGGTGCACGAGACCGTGACCATGGCCGACAGGATTAGCGCGGCACCGGCAGACGTCGCTCGTGTTGCGGCCGATCGAGGCTTCATGATCTGTCCTCCTCAGCGTTACCGAAACGGCGCCGCAGCGTGGCACGCCGGTTCTGCGGGACTATTCACTATTCGAAGGCGTCGTGCCTAGCCGTATATCGCCAGGAACGACGGGGGCCTGCTTCGGCTCCGCCTGACGCGAAGCGGCCGTGTAACCGTTCGCACTCGCCAGATCGACGAGCCCGTCGAGCGACCCGCTCAAGGCGTGTTCAGTCGCCCGGCGGTCCCACTGAAGTCCATCTATGCACTTCTCGGCGAAGTAGGTCGCGGCATCGCGGATGTCGGTGAGGCAGGTGAGGAGCGCATCCAGCGCTACCGGCCCCATGACGTTGAGCTCGAGCTCACCCGCCGCCACGGCCAGCTCGGCGGTGTGGGCGTTGCCGCGGACCCGGTAGCTGAGCTGGATGACGAGCTCGGGTATCACCGGGTTCACCTTGCCGGGCATGATCGACGATCCGTTCTGCAGCGCCGGCAGCACCACCTCGGCTGGGCCGCCCACCGGCCCGGCCGACAGGAACCGCAGATCCGCGGCGATCCGGGCCATCGCGATTGCGGCTTGCCGGCACGCCGCCGCCACAGTGGCCAGTGAGTCCGGATGCGCCATCGCGGCGAACACGTCGGCCGGCGACGCCAGGTCCAGGCCTGTCTCGGCCGAGAGACCAGCCACTGCCACCCGCGCGAACCCGCCGGGAGCGCCGGCACCGGTGCCGAGGACGGTTCCGCCCAGCGGCACGGTGCGCAACGCGTCGATGCTCTCGCGCAGCGCGGTAAGCCCGTGACCCACGATGTTCGCCTGGGCGTGGTGCGTCTGCTCGACACTGAGCGACGTGGCGTCGCGCAGGCACGTCCGGCCGAGACGGCGGGTCGTGCCGCCCTTCTCCGCCTGCCGGAGCAACGCTTCGCGAAGCCCGGCCAGCGCGGCCAGCGCCGGCTGGGCCCGCTCGGTCAGCGTCAGTGACATGGCCGTCGGGTAGGTGTCGTTGGTGGACTGCGACGCGTTCACGTGATCGTTGGGGTGCACCCGGGTGCCGTCGCCGTCGAGTAGGCCCGAGGCGTCGAGCATCCGGTTGGCCAGCGTCGCGATCACCTCGTTGACGTTCATGTTGCTGGAGGTGCCGCCGCCGCCCTGCACCAGTGCGGTGCGGAACTGCGGGAGATGCTCCAAAGCGGCCACGCTTCTGGCGGCCGCCACGATGGCTTCCCCGCGGGTGGCGTCGATCACACCGAGCTCGATGTTGGCCCGTGCGCATGCCAGCTTGACCAGCCCGTAGGCCCGGACGAACTCGGGCACGTCGCTGAGCCGCCGGCCGCCGTGCGGGAAGTTCTCCAGCGCGAGCCGGGTCTGATCGGCATAGAAGATCTGCGACTCAGTGTCGGTGCGGGCCAGTCTCTCCACGGTGTACCGGTCCCTTCGTCGTACGGCTTGTGCCGATCCTGAAGATGGTGTGTTTCAATAGCAAGCACGATTGCTGTCACAACACGCTCAGATTTCCGGCGAAGGGACGGCAGACATGCCGAGAACAGCCGCGACCACTGACCGCACCGGCCCCGCCAAAGCGCCGGCCGATGGGGATGACCTCAACTCCTCCGCCGCCGGACGGGTGGCCACGGTCCTGCTCGCCTTCGGTGACCGGGGCACGTCCGGCGCCCTCACCGTCAGCGAGGTCGCCCGCCATCTGGGCCGTGAGCGCAGCCAGGTGTCGCGCATGCTCAAGGTGCTGGCGGCATCCGGGCTGCTCGAGCAGGATCAGGAGACCCGCGCCTACCGACTGGGCTGGAGGATGTATCACTTAGCCGGCCGCGCCGGGGATCAGCGGCTGCTCGCGCTGGCCACGCCGGCGTTGCGCGATCTCGTGGCCCGTACCAGGGAGACGGCCCTCATCTCGGTCCTGCAGGGCAACCGGTCCTTCACGGTGGCCAGGGAGAGCTCCATGCAGTCCGTCCAGGCCGGAGGCTGGGTGGGACGGACGTCGCCGCTGCATTCCTGCGCGTCGGGCCGGGCGCTCATGCTGCACATGTCCGACGAGGATGTCGCGAACCTCGTGCACGGGGATCTCCAGGGTGCGGGCCTGGGGCCACGCGCGCCGGAAAGCATGCGCAGCGTCATCGACCTGATCAGGCAGGAACGAGCGCGGGGGTTCACGGTGGCCATCGACGAGCTCGAGGACGGGCTCACGTCGGTGGGGGCGCCGATCACCAGCGCCACCGGGGAGACCCTGGCCGCGATCAACGTCTCCGGCCCCACGTCACGCCTGGCGCGGCACGTCGAGGGCATCGGCCCGCAGCTCGTCCTCACCGCCCGGCACGTGTCCGCCCGGATGTCCGTGGCCTGATCACCCCCCACCCGGGCTATCACCCGGCTCCTCGGGGGAGCGCTCGAATCGGGCGTGCTGTCAGAGCCACCACCCTTGACCAATACCCTAGGGGGGTAATGTACTGAGCGTATCGGTCAAAACGGGCGGTGCCGGCCATCGCCGGACGAGAAGGAGAACCCATGTGTGACATCGCGACCACCTACCAGGTAGCCGGGATGACGTGTGGCGGATGCGCCACCAAGGTCGAGACGGCCGTCGGCAAGCTCCCAGGCGCCACCGCCACCGTCGTCGACCTCGACAGCTCGACGGTCACCGTGCACGGTCACGTCTCCGAAGAGGCGGTCCACACGGCGATCGCCGAGGCCGGATACACGGCAGCCGTCGCACCGGCCTGACCGCGGACTGACCCGGGCCTGACCTGGCTTACCCGGCGCGGTGCCCGCGTCACCGGACGGACGCGGGCACCGCCGGGCCGTTCTCCGGCGGCGCCGCGAAGTGGCATGCGCTGGGATGGCCGTGGCCGAAGCGGTCGATCAGCTCGGGCATCTCCTCGGCGCAGATGTCCTGCGCCTTCCAGCACCGGGTCCGGAACGGGCAGCCGGAGGGCGGGTTCTGCGGGCTGGGCACGTCTCCTTGCAGCACGATCCGCTTCTTCCGGCCGCGATGTTCGGGGTCGGGGATCGGCACGGCGGACAGCAGCGCCTGGGTGTAGGGGTGCGTCGGCCGCTTGTAGACGTCGTCGGTGGTCCCGGTCTCGACGATGTGGCCCAGGTACATCACCGCCACCCGGTCGCAGATGTGCTTGACGATCGACAGGTCGTGCGCGACGAACAGGTACGCGAGAGACAGCTCGTCCTGCAGTCGCTCGAGCAGGTTCACCACCTGCGCCTGGATGGAGACGTCGAGCGCGGAGACCGGCTCGTCGAGCACCAGCAGCTGCGGGTCCAGCGCCAGCGCCCGGGCGATGCTGATGCGCTGGCGCTGCCCGCCGGAGAACTCGTGCGGATACCGGCTGGCGTGTTCCGGCTGCAGCCCCACCAGCTGGAGCAGCTCGTCCACCCGCTCCGCGCGGGCGGCGCCCTTGTACAGCCGGTGCACCTTCAGCGGCTCCGAGACGATGGAACGCACCGTCATCCGCGGGTCCAGCGACGAGTACGGATCCTGCAGGACGATCTGCATCTCCCGCCGATAGGGGCGCAGGCTCCGCTTGCTCAGTCCAGTGAGATCCTCCCCGCGGAAGACGACGCGGCCCGACGTCGGCTCGATCAGCCGGAGGATGGACAGCCCGGTGGTGGACTTGCCGCAGCCGGACTCCCCCACCAGGCCGAGGGTCTCCCCAGCCGCGATGGTGAAGTCGACGCCGTCCACCGCCTTCACGGTGCCCAGCGTGCGGCGCAGCAGGGTGGACGTCACCGGGAAATGGACCTTGAGCCCCTCGACCCGCAGGATCTCCGTGCCTCCGGGTGATTTCTCGGCCGTCTGCCCTGTGCTCTGCAGGCGCGCCGTCGCGATGCTCGTCATAGAGGGCTTATTCCTTTCCGGCACGGACGTCGACGCCTGTCGTCTCGGTGACGGACTGCGCGAGCCCGTCCATCTCGTCGGAGAAGTGGCACGCCGCGGAGCGTGGCCCGGCGCCGATGCTGAGCAGCGCCGGTTCTTCCTGCCAGCACCTCTCCCGGCCGTCGCTCATCTTGCAGCGCAGGTAGAACGCGCAGCCGGGTGGCGGGTTGGTCAGGCTCGGCGGCTGGCCGGGGATGGACACCAGGTGGTCCAGCTCGACGTCCAGGCGCGGCAGGCTGCCCAGCAGGCTGAGCGTGTAGGGGTGCCGTGGCTGGCGGAAGAGCTCCATCACCGGTGCCGACTCCACCACCTTGCCGGCATACATGACCAGCACCCGGTCGGCCAGCTCGGCAATCAGCCCCAGGTCATGGGTGATGAGCACGATAGCCGCGTTGGTCTCACGCTGCGCGAGCTGGAGGATCTCCAGCACCTGCGCCTGGATGGTGACGTCCAGCGCGGTGGTCGGCTCGTCGGCGATGATCAGCTTCGGCTGGTTCGCCATCGCCATCGCGATCATAGCGCGCTGCCGCATGCCGCCGGAGTACTCGTGCGGGAACTGCTTGTAGCGGCCCTCCGGGCTGGGCACGCCCACCATGCCGAGCAGCTCGATGGCCCTGGCCCGGGCCGCACGGCGGGAGACCGAGCGGTGATGGACGCGGATGGCTTCGGAGATCTGGCTGCCGATGGTCTTGACCGGGTTGAACGACGTCATCGGGTCCTGGAAGATCATCGAGATCTCCTGGCCCCGGATCCGCCGCATCCTGCGCTCGGGCAGTGTCAGCAGGTCCTGGCCGTTGTACATCACCGAGCCGGACACGATGGCCGGCGGCGAGGGCAGCAGCCGGAGCAGCGAGCTCACGCTCACGCTCTTGCCCGATCCGGATTCGCCGACGATGCCGAGGATCTCACCGGGATAGATGTCCCAGCTCACTCCGCGTACCGCCTGGACGACTCCGCTCTCCACCGCGAGTCGCGTGGTGAGGTCGCGCACCGACAGCAGCGGTGCGCCTAGCCTGGTGTCCGCTCGATCCGGGGTCTGCGGCTCAGAGGAAATGTCCATGGACACTCGTCCTCCTAGGAGGTCGGGCGGAATGGGGGCGGCGGATAGCGAGTGGAATAGGCGCCTGGACGGCAATCCGGAAGCACTGGGCCGAGCGTGCGCGCCTCCTTTCGACGACGGCTGCCCGCCTGGAGTGGCGATGGCAGAGGCGACGAGCCATTCACTTCGGTTTCAGTGATTGACTTTAGCATTTCGACAGTAGTTTCCCCTACAGCCACTTTTCATGCATGTGCTGACCTGCAGCGACACCAGAAAAATGTGACTCAGCGGGGGTGAAATGGATCAGACAATCCACGCATACCAGGATTCCGCACCGGCCACTCCCCCGCTCTCGCGGAGGCGGTTGAGCGCGGTATGGAGTTCCCGTACGAAGATCCAATGTTCCCGCAATGCGGCCGGTGCGGAATAGCCCGGTTTCACCGCGGCGACGGAGCGCAAAAGCGCCTTTCCCGCGCGGTCCAATTCCTCCACGACGTGCGCGGCAGGCGGCTCGGGCGCCCGCGCGACGACGAGCGCCTGAAGGAGCAGATCGGCCGTGTCCGCGATGCGCAGATTCTCCTGCGTCCAGGTCCGGACGGGGTTCGGCCAGTGCCGGATCTCCCGCCCGGACGGCATGCCGGCGACGGCATCGCGCAGAGTGTCGGCCACCTGGCGCAGCACGTCGGCCAGCGGCGGCTGGGCGATGGCGAACGCCCGCAGCAGGTCGTCCGGGTAGCTCGTCGCTCCTGCGGCAGCCGTGGAGAAGAACGGCAGCACGTGCTGCATGACGTACATCATCAGCGGATACGACGCGGTGATCGTGCGCGCCGACGAGAACGCGTACCGCGCGGCCTCGGGCTGCTCCGGGCACAGGCGCGCCGCCAACCGGCGCAGGAACTCCTCGGCGCCGCCCCCGCCGTCGACGTTCCACGCCTGGTCGGCCAGGAAGGCGTAGTTCAGGTGGAACGACGGGTCCGGCTGGCCGTACCCGAACACCCCGGTGGCGCCCGCGGCGTGCCCGCGGCGCAGCACGGTCTCGATGTTCGGGGTGAAGTCCTGGTGGAACAGGAACGGGGCGAAGCCGGTGATCGGGCAGCTCCACGCCTCCGCCCGCGAGGTGTCCGGGGCAGGCACCGGATCGTTGTACTTCCACCAGGCGATCACCGGGCGCGCCAGGCTACGAGCCTCGACCCGGTCCAGGTACTCGTCGAGCACGCCCTCGCGCACCAGAGTGTCTTGCCAGTGGACCATGGTGATGCCGTACTCGTCGAGCACCTGGCCAACGTGGATGAGGTACTCCATCAGCATCTGCCCGGCGGTGAGGTCCCGGCAGCCGGAACACCGGCAGTACGGGCTGACCACCCGGCGGGCATCGGCGGGGTCCACGTTGCGGATGGGGTAGTACTCGTCGCCGGCCACATGCAGCCGCGCGATCCGGTTCGGCAGCAGATGCTGGCCTGCCAGGCTTCGCACCAGCCGCGCGAGCGCCTCCCGGGCGGCATCGCCGGTCACGCAGTAGCCGTAGCCGGTGGGGCGGCCGTCGTCGTCAAGGGCGGAGAGCGCCGGGATCAGCCGCGGCAGCAGGGTCGAGTGTCCGGGCCCGCCCAGGTGCGGGACGATCTCGATCCCCTGCCGGTTCGCATGGCGGACAACGTCGCCGAAAAAGTCGTGCTCGAACATCAGCGGCAGGTCGCAGTGCTCCACCTCGCGCTCGGCCTTCGGGTCCCAGGTCCACAGCCGGCGCGGCGTCATCAGCGCCGGGTAGTCGTCCAGGGGCGCGAACAAGTACTCGCTGCGCTCGCCGTGGTGCATGTCCCAGCAGCCGTAGAGGGAGACACCGATCGTGTTGAGCTTCAGCTGGCCCATCGCGTCGACGAAGCGCCGCCAGTCGGCCAGGTCCATCCGGTCGGTGCCGATGAACGATTCCGCGAAGACACCGCGGACATCGAACGACGGGCTGTCGGCGATCTCCGCCACCGGCAGGGTCGCGCCATCGCCGTCGTCCCAGAGGTCCACCAGAGTGCGCATCCCGTGGAGCACACCCATGGAGGTAGCGGTGCCGATCCGGATCCCCCGGCGGGTGATGCGGATCTCGTACGCTTCCGGCTGCGTCCCGGAGCCGACGACGCGCACCGGCAGCGACGCACGGCCGGAGCCAGAGCCGACGGCCGACGCCAGCTCGCTGACGTGTTCGCGGTACTGGCCCAGAGACGGAGGCAGATGCAGTCGCAGCCGAGCGACGCGCACGCGTTCAGCGCCCCATCGGGCGCGGCGGGGCCGAGGGAAGATCTCGGGCGGCGGAGCGGGACGGTCGTCGACGCCGTTGCTCACTACGCCGGGCGAGGTGGTACGGAACCGGAAGCGTGGCGCCACGCACTCTTCCTATCGAAGATCACCGGCCGCACCCAGGAGCCGTTCTTCACCGGGAACGAGTCGGGTCCGCCGTCGCTGAGGCGGCCAAGCCACGACGGCGGACTCGACGTGCGCCCCCCTCTCTCCTGTTCACTTCTTCCCTACCTACCCCGGGGGTCTGGTGTGGTCAGTCGAAGGTCAGCACGCCGCGGATGTCGGCGCCACTGGCGAGCGCGGCGGAGGCTTCGTTGACCTTGTGCATCGGGTATCGAGTGGTGATCAGCTCGTCGAGCTTGAGCTTCCCGGTCAGGTAGAGGTCCACCAGGAACGGGAAGGCGACCTGCGGGTTCGACGAGCCGTAGCGTGAGCCCACCAGCCTGCGCTCGGAGCCCACCAGCAGGAACGGGTCCACGCTCAGGGAGGTGCCGAACGGTGGTGCGCCCACCAGCACACATTGCCCGGAGCGGCCCAGTGATCGCAGCGCCACGTCCATGACCGAGGTGGCTCCGACGGCCACGATGGCGTGGTCCACGCCGCCGCCGGTGAGCGAGATGATCCGCTCCACCGGGTCCTCCTCGCCGGAGTGCACGGTGTCGGTGGCGCCGAGCCGCTTAGCCACGTCCAGCTTGGATTCCAGGACGTCGACGGCGATCACCGGATGAGCGCCGGCCAGGGCGGCGCCCTGGACGGCGTTCAGCCCCACTCCGCCGCACCCGAACACGGCGACGCTCTCACCCACCCGGACCTTGGCCGTGTTCAGGACGGCACCCACACCTGTGGTGACGGCACATCCGATGAGAGCGGCCGATTCCAGTGGAATGGCCCTGGAGACCCGCACCGCGGCGGTTTCGTCGACCACCACGTACGGGCTGTAGGTGGAGGGGCCCATATGGAACGCCTGGACACCGTCCACCCGGAACCGTGAGGTCCCGTCACTCATCCGGCCGAGCGGAGCGGGCGTTTCACAAATGCCCGGCCGGCCAGACGAGCAGAACCGGCACCGTCCGCAGCTGGGCGCCCAGGAGAGGACGACGTGGTCGCCTGGGGCCAGTGATCGGCAGCCTTCGCCGACGGCCTCCACCACGCCCGCGCCCTCGTCTCCCAGGATCATCGGCAGCGGCATCTCCCCGAACGACCCATCCGCCGTGCTCAGACAGCTGTGGCACACGCCGGCTGCCACCATGCGAACCCGGACCTCGCCCGCCTGCGGCTCCTGAAGCTGGACGATGTCCATCACCTGCGGCTCGCCTGAGCGATGCAGCACCGGTGCCACGAACTCCCGAACTCTCACGGTTCCGCCCCTCTGGCCGTCTCCCCAACCCGCTTAACATGAAACAGTTATTTCGGCGTTCGGTCAAGTGGAACATGCCACCTTTCTTCACATTCCGGTGCCGGGTGATCATGACGAGGGTCTTCGGATCCGCTTCCTTCCCGTGGTCAGCCCCCGATCGGAGCGATGTGCAGCGAGCTCGGCGCCGGATATGCGTCTTCACCGGATCACGCGCGGACTACTCCCCGCTCGCGTCGCTGATCAGGCGGCTGAACAGTGACGATGAGGTGGACCTAAGGCTGCTGGTCTCCGGTGGGCACCTGGTGGGCGCGCAGGGCCGCACCATCCGCGAGATCCTCGACGACGGCGTCACCATCGACGAAACCGTCGACATGGTGCTCGCCGGCGATTCCCCCGCGGCCGTCACAAAGTCGTTCGGGCTCGCCTGCGCCGGATACGCCGACGCGCTGGAGCGGATCTCCCCCGACCTGCTGCTGATCGCGGGAGACCGCTACGAAGCCCTGGCCGCCGCCACGTCCGCGCTGTTCCGCCTCACCCCCGTGGCGCACGTGGCCGGCGGCCAGCTCACGCGCGGCTCGATCGACGACCAGATGCGCCACGCAATCTCCAAGCTGGCGCATCTGCATTTCGTCTTCAGCCCCGCCGACCGCCGGCGGCTGATCCACATGGGCGAACAGCCCCGGCACATTCACACGGTTGGGCCTATCGGGATCGATCCGGACACGTTGCGGGCGCTGCCGGATCCGAAGGATCTCGAGGAGGCCGTGGGGCTCCCGCTTCGCCCACCGACCTTCCTGATCACCCACCATCCCGCCACAGCCGACCCGGACGGGTCGTGGGAGTCGACGCGGAATCTGCTGGCCGCTCTGGACCGCTTTCCACGGGCGACGCTGGTGTTCACGGCGCCGAATGTGGACCGCGGAAGCCAGCGGATTCTGGATGCCATGCGTGAGTACGCCGCCGACCGGCCGGACCGGGCCGTGCTGGTCCCGTCGCTCGGCCAGGTGAACTACCTCGGCCTGCTCAGGCACGCGGACTTGGTCCTCGGGAACTCGTCGAGCGGGCTGATCGAGGCGCCCGTGCTCGGCACGCCCACGGTCAACGTCGGCGACCGGCAGGCGGGCCGGCCACGCGCGGAGACGGTCATCGACTGCGGCACCGGGACCGACGAGGTCGCCGACGGCATCCGCCGGGCCCTGGACATGCCGGAGCCGTTCCCATGGCTCGACGACGAGATCGCCAGCGCCGACGGGCGGCTCACGCACGTGGTCGACGTCCTGAAGTCCGCCGGCCTGGACGAACTGATACCCAAACAGTTCCACGAGACGAGTGCCGACAGTCTGAGCGGAGAGGTGATCCACTGATGCGAGTTCTGGTGACCGGAGCGGCCGGGCGGGTCGGATCCTGGGTGGCGGAGGAGCTGGCGAACTCCGGGCACGACGTGCGCGGCATGGTCAGGCCAGGCGGGCGATCGGTGCCGGAGCCGCTGAGATCCCGGATCCAGGTGATGGAGGCAGCTCTCACCGACACCAGAGCCATCGAACGCGCGGTGGCGGGCGCGGACGTCGTGGTGCACCTGGCGGCGCAGATCGTGATGGCCGATACGCCGGTGGACACCTACGTCGACATCAACACCGGCGGCACGTTGCGCCTGCTCGAGGCGGCCGTCCGGCAGGATCCGCCGGTGCGACGGTTCGTTCACGCCAGCACGGACAACACCTACGGCCCAGTGCATCCGCAGGCTGCGGTCATCACCGAGGATCACCCGCAGACCGCGGGCGACTACTACAGCACCTCGAAGCTGCTGGCGGAACGGCTCGTGGAGAACTACCACCGGATTCACGGCCTGGAGTACTCCATCCTGCGGCTGGGCTCGGTGATAGCGCCGGACGAGGCGGAGCCGCTGTTTCGCCGGGAGTGGGTGCGCGCGTTCTTCGCCATGCACGCCGACGCGGGTGACCGCAGCAATCTGTGGCAGCTGTTCCGGCAGTGCGACGACCCGGTGGGCGAACTGGACGCCGCCGTGCCCGCACCCGATGGCAACCCGGCCCTGGCCGTCACCGGCCCCAGTGGCACGCCGTGGTCCATCCACTTCACCGATGTGCGTGACGTGGTGGACGGGGTCGTTCTCGCCCTGGAGCATCCGGCGGCGGCGAACCAGACGTTCAACATGCTCGGGCCGCGGACCACGACGTTCGCCGAAGGCGCCGAGGTCATGGCCCGGCGGCGTGGCGCCGAGGTCCTGGAGGTGAGGATGCCGATGACGCTGGCGTTCGAGCTGTCCAGCCAGAAGGCGGCGCGGTTGCTCGGCTATGAGCCGCGATGGACGTTCGACGACACCCTCAGCAGCGCGCCTGCCGTGATCGGCGCCGGCTGATCGCATGTCCGGAGATCTGCGCTCGCGTTTCGCCCGGTGCGGCGAGCAGGTGGTTGTCGAACCCGGCGTGCATATCGAGCACCCGGAGCTTTTCAGCGTGGGTGACCGAGTCCGGATCGGACAGGGATTCACCAGCCAGGGCATCTCGCAGGTGACGCTCGCCTCCGACGTGACGATCTATCCGTGGTGCTTCGTGCAGGGCGCCGGCCAGGTGACCCTCGCTGAGCAGGTAGAACTGTTTCCGAACACCTACCTGTCGACGGGTTCGCCAGACGGGCTCATACACATTGGCCGGAAAACACACCTCGCGGCCGGTTGCGCCCTGTATGGTGGACGCAAAATCACTCTAGGAGCCTACTGTGGGGTTGCGGCCCACGTAGTGCTAACAAGTGTCGAACACGACACTCGCAGGCACGCCCGCCCGATGGTGCTCTCGCCGAGTACAGGTCGCCCCGTCAGCATCGCTGATGATGTCTGGATCGGCGCCACCGCCACGGTTACCCCGGGAACTTTTGTGGCGGAGGGATGCATCATCGGTGCGGGTGCTGTCGTTACTAGAGACACCGAGCCGTACGGCATCTACGGCGGTGTGCCCGCCAGGCGATTGCGGGAGCGAGAGATCGCACCCTGATCCTCATCGCCGCCGGGTCGAGGCCAAGACCGTTTGACGGAACGCCTCACAGACCTCGTTCTGCTGCGCAGCGTCAAGATGCGCGGAGCTCGGCAGCGAGACACCGCGCCAGTACAGATCATCCGCCACCTCGCCGCCGCCGAGGATCTCGGTCTTGCGGTAGGGAGGCTGCCGGTGCAGCGGTGCCCAGACGCGACGCATCTGTATGCCGTTCGCGGCCATCGCGGCCACGAGCTCATCCGACTCGAATCGTTTGCGGAGCAGCACCGTGTACAGCCAATGCGAGGGCGTCGCCCAGGGAGCGCGCGGCGGGAGCGTAATCGGCAAGTCCCCGAGCAGCGCGTTGTATGCGGCGGCGATGGCGCGCTTGCTCCGCAGCCGCTGTGGCAGCCGCTCCAGCTGAGCGAGTCCGAGCGCGGCCGCAAGGTTGGTCAGCCGGTAGTTGTATCCCACGGCGTCGTGGACGTAGACCTCGCCCGGTTTCTTCGCCTGCGTGGTCAAGTGGCGAGCCTTGGCGGCAAGGTCGGCGTCGGCGGTGACGATCATGCCGCCTCCGCCGCTGGTGACGATCTTGTTGCCGTTGAACGAGAAGCAGCCCATCTGCCCGGCCGTGCCGGTGTGCTGGCCCGCCAGCGTCCCGGATTTCCAGCCGGCGCCGAGTGACTCCGCGGCGTCTTCGACGATGGTGATGCCGAACCGGTCCCGCAGCTCCCACAGGGGTTCCATGTCCGCGGGATGCCCGAGCACGTGCACCACCTCGATGACGTCCGGGATGCGCTTGCCCATGCGTGCGCTGCGCACCGTGTGGTCACGAAGCATCTGCGTGTTCATGTTCCATGTGTCCGGCTCGCTGTCCACAAGCAGGAGCTGGGCGCCGGTGTAGGTGGCCGCGTTGGCAGAGGCGATGAACGTGAAAGTGGAGACCGCGACCATGCGTGGCGGTTGTTCCCCGGACAGCTGCAGCGCCACATGGAGGGCGGCGGTGCCGCTGGCGCACGCCACGGCATGCGGCGCTCCGACCACCTGCGCGAACGCGTCCTCAAAACGACCCACGAACGGGCCCGCGGACGAGACGTAGCCGGATTCGATGCATTGGCGCACATACAGGGCCTCGTTGCCGTCGAATGTGGGTTCCGAGAGTGGGATCACCGCTGGTACCTGCCCACGTGTGCGGGGTCAACGCGTGGGGCGAGCCACCTGGCGGTCTCGGCCAGCCCTTCCCGCAGGGACCAGGCGGCCTGCCAGCCCAGTGCGTCCTTCGCCCGGCTCGGGTCCGAAAGCAGCACCTGGACCTCGCTGGCCGCCGGCCGGACCCGCTCCTCGTCGGTGACCACCTCAGCGTCGACGCAGGTCACCTCACAGCACAGGTCGAACAACTCCCCGATGGAAGCCGATTGGCCGGTTCCCAGCTGCACCACCGAACCCGGACCCATATTCGACTCCGCGATCCGGACGAAGCCATCCACCGTGTCGTCGACAAACGTCAGGTCACGCCGTGGGGCCAGGCTGCCCAGCCGGACGTTACGGCTGCCAGCCAGCAACTGCTCAAGGATGGTGGGCAGCACGGCACGCGCGGACTGCCGGGGGCCGTAGGTGTTAAACGGGCGCAACGTCAGCACGTCGACACCGAAAGAACGGGCGTAGGCCTGGCACAGCTGGTCCGCGCCGATCTTCGAGGCGGCGTACGGCGACTGTCCACACAGCGGATGATCCTCCGTGATGGGGATCGTCTCCGGTGTGCCGTAGACCTCGCTCGTTGATGTGTGAATGACGCGGACACCACCCATGTCCCTCGCAGCTTCGAGCACCGCCAGAGTCCCCTTGACGTTCGTGTCGACGAACGACTCTGGTGCCTGGTAACTGTAAGGGATAGCGATCAAGGCCGCTAGGTGGAAGACCACATCGGCTCCCTGCACCGCCGCACGCACGGCACGTGCGTCACGGATGTCACCGAGCGCAAGCGTCAGGTTCTCCGGCTGCGCACGAGCGAGCTCCTCCAGCCAGCCGTAGGAACCCATCGAGTTGTAGACGCAGAAGGCCGTGACCTGAGCGCCGTCACGGAGAAGGCGCTCCACGAGGTGGCTGCCGATGAACCCATCGGCCCCGGTCACGACGACCCGCTTGCCAGCAAGCTCAGACACCATCGTTCCCCTCTGCCATGCGCTGCTCAGTCACCAAATGGACCATCCCCCGTCCACCACCCACTCCGCGCCGGTGACGAATGAGGCGTCCGCCGACGCCAGGAACTCGACCACCGCCGCCACATCCTCCGGTCGTCCCATCCGATGAAGCGGAGTGGCCTCAACGAAGCGCCGCACGCGTTCGTCGCCGAACGTGCGCTCCGGGGTCTGAATCATCCCTGGGGAGATCGTGTTCACGCGGACGTTCCACTGGCCTGCGACCACGGCCAAGTCCCGAGTCAAAGCCGCCACTGCACCCTTCGACGCGTGGTACGCCGGAATGTGCACCGGCCCGCTGTCGCCATCGCCGGGGTACTCGCCTTCATAGAACCTGTGGTTAAGCCCCAGCGACCCGTAGACGGACCCGATGTTGATCACCACGCCGTCGCGCTGCTCCTTCATGACCTCGACGGCCCACGACGAGAGCGCCGCCATCGCCACGACGTTCGTCTCGAGCTCGTCTCGCCACGCCTCAAGGGAGGGCTCGAACAGCGGTATCCCAGTAGTCCGAGCCGCGCAATTGACCAGGAGGTTCAAACTCTCGAACGACGCCGCCCACGCCTGCTTGATGGCCCGGCGACCGTCGTCCGTGGCGATATCGCATGTCACGGTCCGGATCGAGCGCCCCAACGGGTCACCCAGGGTGGACGTCTCCTTCAAGTCGGCTTCTTCCAGGCCGGCAATCACGCAATGCCAGCCGTGTCGCACCAGCCTCAACGTGATGGCTCGGCCGATGCCACGACCCCCGCCCGTAATGACAGCCACCATCTCTCCTTGGTGATCTCCGGTCACAGTCCCCACCCCTCCGTGTTGCCGCGAGTCTCTGCCATGGAGAAAGCAGCCGCAGCTCGACATGGCCATCCTCAAGGGCAAACGGGCTGTTGGCTATCGGGCCGAGTTACGCCTCGCAGCCGAGATCCATCTACACGCGGACTTGCGGATCGACACCGCCATGGAGAAGAATGAAATGATTATTCCATTACTCTGCGTGCGCCCACCGTTCATAACTACGCCCTCGTCCGACAGGTGACGGCTGGTTGCGTTTCTAGTGGCCCGAACCGCCCTGTCGCTGTAGGTCACAGAAGGAGACACATTGAGCACGCAGCTTGAACAGCCACGTGGTTCGAAACCTCGCGTCGCCGTGGTGACTGGCGCTGGGGGTGGTTTGGGGCGGGCGATGGCTCATCGGCTACTAGCTGACGGATTCTGCTGTGTTCTTGCTGACCTCTCAGCGGATGCGGCGAAAGAGTCGGCGGAGAGTGCGGGTGTTCATGGTGATCGGGCGGTGGTGGTGGAGTGTGACATCCGCTCTGCACAGGACCGGGACCGGCTGATCGACACCGCAGCCGAACACGGTCAACTGTTCGCGCTGGTCAACAACGCCGGCATCGCCCGCATG
>NZ_JAAGOB010000006.1 GCF_010550695.1 Phytoactinopolyspora alkaliphila | reverse complement strand
CAAGTTCCCGTCAGCGTCGTAGCTGTAGGTGGTGGTGTTGCCTTCACCGTCGGTGGAGGTGCAGACCTGGCCAGCGTAGGCGCCGCACACCGTGCCAGTGTCGTCCTCTCTGGTGTAGGAGACCTCCTCGGCCCCGGTGCCGCCCGAAGTGACGTCCTCCTGCACAAGGATGTTGCCCGCGTCGTCGTAGGAGAACCCGAGTTTGTTCCCTGCGTCATCGATCACGCATGTGGCCAGATGAGCGTGCGTGCCATCGGCGTTGGGACAATCGGTGTCCAGTCCGTACGTGGCGCGCAGCGCCGCGCCGGTGGGCATGGTCATCGCCGTGGCATTGTTCAATTCGTCGTAATCGAACTCGATGGTGTTGCCCGGCGTGGAACCGGATCCCATCGCATCAGTTACAGACGCCACGTCGCTGTTCGGGGTCCATTCCTGCGAACGAGTTCGCCCTAAAGCGTCGGTGACCTCGATGACGCGGTCATCTGAGTCGAAGACGAACACCGAATCGTGACCGTTCGGATCGGTCACGGTCGTCTCGTCACCGTCGTAGGCGAACGAGGTCACCGCGGCGTCGCCGCTCTGAGCGTGCTGCGTCAGGTACCGCCTGATCTCGGCGACACGGTCCGAGCCGTCGTAGGAAATCTGGGTGCTGTATCCATTCGGGCTGGTCACCCATTCCAGCAGGCCGTCGCTGTTGTAGCCGTACTCAGTGATCACCGCTGGCTGCCCGGGCAACGTCGGCGCGGTCACCGTGTTCAGTCGACCAGCCGAGTCATAGCCGTAGACCGTTTCCCGGCCGCCCGCATCGGTGACATGCGTGGCCTTCTGGCTGGTGTCGTGGTGAATCACGGTGGAACGCTGTGCAGCATCCCGCAGTATCCACCCCACCGGCACACACGGACACGGAAACCCGCTCAAGAGCATCACCGAAGTGTTGCCTACGTCGTTGCGGTCGCGGTTGCTGGTCAGCGTCCCGCTCGATGTGAACCGCAACTGCTCGCCCGTGCGCTGGTATTCGATCCGATATCCACCACCACTGAGTTCGGTCAGGTCGGCATTGAGTCCAGGCGGTGCGACCCACTCGCCGTTCGAATCCTGCGTGAACGTCTGCGCGAACCCTGTCGGACCGTAGAAGGCCGCTTCATCATTGTCGACGTCGAGACGGATATCCGGCCAGGCCGATAGCGTCCATCGGTCCCGCAACGGCGACGTCGTCGAATCATTCGCCAGGCTGTTGTAGTAACGATCGATTCGGTAAGCGATACCCGGAGCGTCGATCTGCACGTCATTGGCTTCGAGCAGAAGATTCCCGTTGCCAATGTTCACCCGCAACACAGAACTATCCCATAGCTCGAAGTCCTGAAACGAAAAGAACGGCATCGCACCCGTAGACGACGTTCCGATAGACAAAAATCCCGCACCAAATCCCGAGGCGTCGAGGTCGCCACCCTCACTCCATTGCCCTTCACGGAGTAGCTGCTCGAACTCCTCGACCTCGACAGCGCCCTCGACGTCTCGCACCGCTTCATCCGGCGCTTCCCACACCGGCACGTCATTCAGTTCCAGGGTTTCAACGACCGAACCCACGCCAGCCGAATTCGCTGAAATCCCTAACAGGAAAACGCACAAGACCGCACCCAACGCCGAGAATCCCACTCGCTTACCGAATCCGCACACATTTCTGCCTGCCCACGTACCACCCACAACGAACTCCCACCCTCGATAACTTTTGGCCCAGTTAACAAGAAACTCGAACGTCTGTGAACCGGAAAGAATATTACGAATAGGTAACGAAGCGTCCGTCATGCAATGTGATCATGAGCACCAAACACTCGCTCGACCTTTCGTCAACATCCAACCAACAATATGTACTTGTCGCATGACTCACATCTCTTACTATGAGATCTCGTTACTACTCCATCGCGGTCGCGGTCGAGGAGGAGCCCGGACCACGGACGCCAAGCCGTCCTACCAGGTGGCCGGGGGCAACGAGCCATCATCGCTGACCCGGGATGGGTCAAGTCGGACCCGTTCGGCAAGGGTTGGCTCTACCAGCTCAAGGTGACTAAGCCCGCAGAGCTGCTGGACGCCGCGACCTGCCAAGCGTTCCTCGCGGAGGCATAAGCGATGAACACCCCTGGACCGGTCGCTCGCCAACTATGACCCCCGAGGTCTACGCCACAGTTCGCGCCGAGCTGCCCCGGCAGCAGACAAGCCTGGAGATGAGCGCGTCGGACAACCTCGCACCGCGCGCGATCATAGAAACGCAGGGTTCGGTACTGACCAACAAATACGCCGAAGGGTACCCAGGCCGCACTAACTACGGCGGGTGCGAGCACGTTGATGGGATCGAGCAGTTCGCGCTTGGCCGGGCCAAGGAGCTCTTCGGCGCCGAGGACATCACACGTGCAGGCATCTCAGCGCTCTACGGCGGCACGGCCGTACACCTGACCTTCGTCGACCGGCGAGAATCTGGCCTCTCCGGCCAGCAGGCCGAAGACCGGCTGCACAACATCGGCATCACCGTCACCGGAGGGCCACCGCGTTGCCGGCTTCGCGGTGGCTCCAGGTGACCGCGTGACCCGTCAGGTTCAGAGATGCCGAAACGCCAACAGGCGCGCGCTAGCGTGGATAACCTCCCACCCCCGAGTCCCGCAGGTGGTCTGATGACAAGCGAACCCCTGCATACCGTCACAGGTGAGATCTACACCCGTTACTCGTCGTTTCAGCTAATGGGGCGCTACCCGAACCCACCCACGGACATCAGGGCCCCGATGCCGCTGCTCATGGCCGTTCCGGGCTGGGTATCATTCATCAGCGCCATGTCGGGCCAGGACGTGACGGCGACGTTCGAGCTCTACGACCACACCCCACCGGACACCGGCCGAAAATGGGACAGCACCGAATACGCGGAAGTCACCATCCCCGTACCGCGCTCGCCGGTCATGAGCGTTGAAGCGGACACGGTGCCTGCGGCCCATTTCGGCACCTTCGAGGTCCGGCCGATCCTGCACGTCCAAGCATGGGTCCACGGCCGAACAGAAGTCACCAAGATGCGCGTGGCTCGACCCCGCGGTGTCGAGCACTGGCTCATCCGTCTCTCCCCCGGCGCCCACAACCAGATCCCACCCGGCGAAGAATGGTTCATACCCGCCCAGGAATACCAGCGGCCAGCCTCGTGAGCCCAACGACCACAAGTCGGCCATAGGTGCGAGTCCACGGTCCAGTCTGCGGACCCGCATAGGACGTCACCTCCTGGCCAAACGCTGCGGCGGCACTCGAACCGCCCTTCGACACTGGCCGCTTGGGCGTCACGCCTCCCGGTAGACCCGCTCGACCCCGGTGTGCGGCAAGTGTCTTCGCGCGAGGGGAGGTTCTGGAAGGTGCTACGAAGGGACCAGCACGGCTCTCCAGCGAGATTGTGGAGGCGGAACCGGTTCCTGAAGAGCCTGTGGACAATGGGAGCCGCGGCTAACGCGCGGCGTGCTCGAGCCCGCGCCGGAACACGTCGTACACGCGAAGCTCGGCCTCGAGCGGCGCGAGCACCTCGTCGCCGGCCACATCGGCCACGACGCCGCGCAGCACCTCGCGGACTTCAGCGGCATGCCGTCGCCGGGCGCGACGAGCCATCGGCACCCGGATCGCGGCCGCCACCAAGCCGACTGCGGCTCCCACCACGAACAGCACCATGGGAACCGGACTGCCCAAGACCTCCGGCTGCACCAGTCCGAGCCGCTCCAGCCAGCCGGGTTCGAACCGTTCCTCGAGCTCGAGGGCCACCGCCCACAGTCCACCGACAATGCCGGTGAGCAGTGCCAGCCATTCCACGACCCCGCCCGCCCGCCACCATCTCCCCCCGCGGCCACCGTCGAGATCAACCTCGCGCACCTTCTTCTCCAGCACGTCGGGTGACCGGCCCGCGGCCTCGTCGGCCACGGCGCGCACCGAACCGCCCCACCCTCCCGTGAGGGTGCCAGCCGCCGCCGAACCGACGTTGCGCACGGCCGCGGCGCACGCCGCCCGGTCGACCTGCGCGGGTTCCGGCAGGCTTCGTCGCCTACCGCGGCACAGATGGGCCGCACCGGCGGCTTCGGCACGTGCGTCGATGTGGGCCGCCTCGCACAAGGCCTCGGTCAAGCTGGCACGCTCGGCCGGGCCGAGCCCACCTGGCCTTCCCGGACCCGCCGCCGCGGCCATCTTCCGAGCCGCCCTCCGGGCGTCGGCCTCGATCCGGTCGACGCCAGCGCGATGCCGCGCCACCGTCTGCCGGAGCACATCGACGATCTCGGCCAGTCCCTCCCCCGTCGTGGCCGAAGCGGTCAGGATCGGTGCCTGGTGCAGGCCGTCGTCGTCGAGAAGGCGACGCAGGTCTCCGACGCACGCCGCGACGTCGTCGGGAGCTAGCTGGTCGATCTGGTTCAGCACCACCATGGTCACGTCGCTGTGCGTGGCCAGTGGGCGAAGGTAGCGCTCGTGCACCACCGCGTCGGCATATTTCTGCGGGTCCAACACCCAGACGAACAGATCGACCAGCGCCACCATGCGGTCGACCGTGTGCCGGTGGGACACCTCGGTGGAGTCGTGATCCGGCAGGTCCAGGAGGATAAGCCCGGCGAGCTCATCTTCGGTGCGCGGTTCGAGGGCGCTCTCCCGGGTCACCCGGTTCCCCGGCGTCACCTCGAGCCAGTCGAGGAGGGGCTCCGCGCCCTCGCCGCCCCACACGCACGCCAGCGGCAACGTGGTGGTGGGCCGGCGGACACCCACCCGGGCGATGTCCAACTCGCTGATCCGGTTGAACAACGACGACTTGCCACTACCGGTGGAACCAGCAAGGGCCACCACGGTATGCGCCATCGACAGTTCGAGCCTGCTTCCGGCCCGGTCCAGCACCTCGCGCGCCTCGGCCGTGGAAGGATCGAAGAACCGCCCCGCACCGGCGTCGAGCGCGCTGGCGAGCGCCGCCAGCCGAGTCGTCATCCCACCTCCTCCCGGGCCCGCCGCGCGTCGGCCACGGCAGCGGTCAACGCGGCCCGTGTGGCGTCGTCGAGCACATCCTCACCAGCCTCGGCGGCCAGCGCGTCGACCCGGCGGAGCACGTCGGAGACAGCCCCCTGAACCGTGCGATTGCTCAGTTTGTCCCTCGTCTGCTGGTCGGCCGCCAGGCCTCGCACCCATCGTCGCACCGGTTCCACGTCCTGCGCAGGCAACATCCCCGAACTGTCCAGTACTGTCTCCCGGACAGCGAACAATGGGGCGTCCCCGAGCCCACGCTCGGCCAGCAGGCTCGCCAGGTGGGAGCGCAGCTCGTTGAGCGATCCTTCCGGCACCCGGTTGAGCACAACCGCCACGGACGAGCGCCGCTGGGCGGCACCACGCAGGAGCTCCCACGGAACCGCGTCCGCGTATCTGGCCGCCGTCGTGACGAACAGCCAGAGATCGGCGGCCAGGAGGGAGTCGACGGCCGCGAGCCGGATCTCGTCGACGACCGAGCCGAGCGGCGGCGTATCCAGGAGCGCCACGCCCGCCGGCACCCGTTCGACGGCCAGCCGCTCGATGAGGACGTGCTCTCCGCCGAGCCATCCGTGCCCGGAGCCGGTGCCGAACCAGCCGGTGTCGTCCGGATGGTGAACGAGCTGCGGCATGCGGGTGGTGGGCCGCAGCACGCCGGGCGCCGTGACGATCTCACCCACCACCGCGTTGATCAGCGTGGATTTGCCGACGCCGGTGGACCCGGCGGTCGCGACCAGGAGGGGCGCGTCCATCTGGCCCAGGCGGGGCACCACGTAGCGGTCGAGCAGCGCCAGGGCGTCGTCGACGTCGCGCCGAGCGGCGGAGGCGCTCGCCGATTCGAACGGGAAGTCGAGATCGCGCAGCCTTTGCCGCACGACGCACAAGGCGTCATGCAAGGGTTGACCGGATGGTTGCGCCACACCGCCATGTTGGCATTACCTTCACTCAAGACGACGACAACACACTGGAGGAGCTCATGTCGCTTGAACGGCCCACCGCCCCGGATCCCTACCAGATGCTGCCCGCGGTCGCGGGTTTCACGGTCGGCAGCGACGACATCCGCGACGGTGAACAGCTGGCCGAGGACTTCCTCTTCGACGACTGGGGCATGCCGGGCCGGAACATGTCGCCACACCTGCGCTGGTCCGGCGCGCCCGAGGGCACCCAGAGCTACGCGATCACCTGCTTCGACCCGGACGCTCCCACACCCTCCGGGTTCTGGCACTGGACCGTGGCCGACATTCCCGCGGACATCACCGAGATACCCCGAGGCGCCGGCGCCGCGGACGGACTCGGGCTGCCCGACGGCTCCTTCTCCGTGCGCAATGACACCGGGAACGTCGGCTACAGTGGCGCGGCTCCGCCACAGGGCGACGTGCCGCACCGGTACTTCTTCGTAGTGCACGCGGTCGACGTCGCGTCCCTGGCCGACGAGGGCGTCACCGAGGAGGCGACGCCCGCGGTAGTCTCCTTCAATCTCGTGTTCCACACCCTCGGTCGCGGCATGATCGTGCCGGTGTACTCGCACTGATGCCGTCCCCCGTGATCGGCCGTCTCGCGGCCATGCCCGCCCGGGAGCGTCCCGACCTCCTCGCCGAGGCGGTCGGCGACGCACTGGCCGAGCATCCCGGCGTCGACGTGTTCGTGGCTGAGATCGATCCGGGCCTGGCCGACACCGCGGAGTTCTGCCAGGCCTACGACGTGGCGCTCGACGAGTCCGCGAACTGCGTCGTCGTGGCAGGCAAACGCGGCGGCGAGCAGCGCATCGCCGCCTGCATGGTGCTGGCCACAACCCGGGCGGACGTCAACAACGTCGTCAAACGCCGGCTCGACGTACGGAAGGCGTCGTTCCTCTCGATGGACGACGCCGTGGCGCGGACCGGAATGGAGTACGGCGGGATCACACCGCTCGGCCTGCCGCAAGACTGGCCGATCCTGGTGGACCCCGCCGTGGCCGCGCTACCCTACGCCGTCATCGGCAGCGGACTGCGCCGGTCGAAGCTGGTGATCCCTGGCGCCCAACTGGCGGCCTGGCCGGGTGCGGAGGTGGTCGACGGACTCGGCCGTCCGGTCACCGGCTGAACGCGCCTCCAGCAGGATTCGAACCTGCGACCTACTGCTTAGAAGGCAGCTGCTCTATCCACTGAGCTATGGAGGCCAGCACTACGCGGATCCTACCGAAGGCGGCAGGATCCGCGCAGGGCTGCATGGGGTTTCAGGACTCCGCGCCGGTCGCCTCCAGGGTGACCTCGACGAACCGCGGCCGGTAGATCGTGACGTCGTCGTACAGCTCGTTCGAGTCGAGGCTGTTCACGTTGTAGGTGAGCAGGAGCCGGTTGCCACGACGCTGCTCGGGGTGCTCGTGGGCGTTGTAGGTGATGATGTTCCCGCCCGTCTCGGGGGTCTGATGCAGTGTGGCCGCGGGCACGAACGGGCCCCACGGCGTGCAGCTCACGTAGCCCACGATGTTGCTGCTGAACAGCTCGTTGGTGTCCTGCGTGACGAGCAGGTAACCGTCCTTGAACCGGGTGACGCTGTATTCGTTCGCCACACCGGGCATGATCGCCGCTGAGGCCGTCTCCTCCGGCGACCAGTCCTCGCCGGTCCAGTACTCCCACGGCGCGGTGAGATCATTGCCGGTGACCCGGGCCAGGTGCATGTACTTCGACGCGCCCTGGTCGTCCACGCCGTAGATGTAGGTGTGCGGGCCGGAGCGCTCGATCCAGGATGCCCACTGCACGCCTGACTCCGACGGCATCGGCAGGATCTCGCGCACGTCATAGGTCCGCGGATCGAATCGGACAAGCTTGTTCGCGTGCCAGCCGAAGTCCCACATGCCCGGGCCGAATTTCTCGAACTCCAGGAACATCACGTCTAGTGAGCGGGCGGTGGCCGTGCCGGCCCCGAGCCAGTTCCACGTGTCGGGTTGGGCAGGCGGCACGAGCGACTCCGGCTCGTCAGGGGTACCTCCGGTGATAGTGCGCAGGGAGTCTCCGCGCTGCTCGATGAACGAGTTGTTGAGGAACGGCGTCTCCAGTGGGCGGGTGAGATCGTCGTTCACAGGCCCGAGAAACGTGTCGGAGAACAGCCACAGCGTCCGCCCGCCGGTGAGCCGGACAGAGTAGGTGCTGTCACCGCCGGTCCATCCTTCGCCGGAGTTTCCGTACGCGTCGAAGAGCGCGGTACGGCCGGCCTCGACCTTCGACGACGCCTGCCACTGTGTGCTGGTGACGGCACATTGCGCGGCATCGGCCGGACGGGGAGCGCTGGGATCGGCCGACGCGGCGAGGCTGGACAGCGACACACTGCTGAGCACCGCCACGGGGCCTAACAGACAGCTCATGGTGCGGCGTAGACGAGATGGACGACGCATGGGACCTCCACGACGATGCGTACCCGACAGTTGCCTAGTGATTAGATCACTCGATCTCTCTGCTGTCGAGAGGCCCGGTCTGTACCGAACCATGATCCACTGATATGAATCCTCCATGGTGTCCAGACGCCGCCCGGCCGGCCGAGGCCGCCGAGTGGCTCCGCCGCCCCCTCGACCAGCCATTCCATCCATGACGGAGATCGCTGTGTACGGGCTGCTGGCGGCGGCCGTCGCCGCCGGTCTGCTGATCGCCGGCGGGCAACCCGCGTGGTACGCAGCGGCCGTCGTCGTCGCGACATTGTTCTTGCTGGGTGTGCTCGCTCTCGCCGCCGGCCGCGCCGCAGGGCGCGACTCCACGCGGCCGGACGAGCCTTCCGGCACTGGGGCGCGGCGACGCAGACGCAAGCACTAGCCGCCCGACCCGCGTAAGGTGGGCGCCGTGAACAACGACCGACTGGTGTGGATCGACTGCGAGATGACCGGCCTGGACCTCACCCGCGATGCACTCATCGAGGTGGCGGTGCTGGTCACCGACGGTGAGCTCAACGTGCTTGGCGACGGCATCGACATCGTCATTCGCCCACCGGACGAGTCCATCGAGCAGATGAACGACGTCGTTCGCAAGATGCACACCGACAGCGGATTGCTCGATGAGCTGCATACGGGCGTGTCCATGGAGGAGGCCGGAAACCGCGCGCTCGAGTACATCAAGGAGCACGTGCCCGACCCCGCCAAGGCCCCACTGGCTGGCAACACGGTTCACATGGACCGGCTCTTCCTCGCCCGCGACCTGCCCGACCTCGAGCATTGGCTGCACTATCGCAACGTAGACGTCTCCTCGATCAAGGAACTGGTCCGCCGCTGGTATCCGCGGGTCTACTTCGCCAGCCCGGACAAGACCGGCAACCACCGCGCGCTGGGCGACATCCAGGACTCGATCCGCGAGTTGCAGTATTACCGGCAGACCGTGTTCGTACCCCTGCCCGGCCCCGACACGGAGAGCGCGCGGAGCGCGGCGGCCGCTGTGAACGACGGCACAATAACCGTGTGACGAGCACAGGCCGGTAGACCTTATACTGGTTCAGCGCGTCCGCACCTGCGGGCGCATGGTGGCTGTAGCTCAGTTGGTAGAGCGCCGCGTTGTGGTCGCGGATGTCGCGGGTTCAAATCCCGTCAGTCACCCCAGGTATGGCGAGGTGTAGCGCGTCAAAGGGCGGGCGCGGGTGTTACGTGAGCAGGCGACGGCGATAGCCTTCTGCCACCGCCGAGGCTCGATCACGAACACCGAGCTTGTCGTAGATGTGTTGCAGATGGGTTTTGATGCTCGCTTCGCCGATGAACAACGCGGTAGCGGCCTCTCGGTTTGAACTGCCATTCGCGACCAGCTGCAGCACCTCCTTCTCTCGATCGGTCAGTGTGCCGGCGCCGGGCCTGCGAACGTGGCCCATAAGGTGCTGCGTCACCGACGGCGCGAGCACCGACTCTCCACGCGCGGCTGCACGGACGGCTCGCATCAGTTCGTCGGGCAGAGCATCCTTCAGGAGGTAGCCGATCGCACCCGCCTCGATCGCCGGCAGTACGTCGTTCTCACTGTCGAAGGTGGTCAAGATCAGTACCCGGGAATCCGGAACTCGCTCGCGCAGGGCAGCAGTCGCGGCGACGCCGTCCATCCCGGGCATCCGAAGGTCCATGAGCACGACATCCGCTGCCAGCCCCTTCGCACGTTCGACGCCCTCGGCGCCGTCGCCGGCCTCACCGACCACAATGATGTCCTCGGCGTCGGCAAAGGTGTCGCGAAGACCGCCCCTCACGATCGGATGGTCGTCGACAATCACGAGTCGAATCATCGGCCGGTCCCCTCTTTTGCTCTCGTGCCCCCAGGGGCGATGGCCGGAACGCGCGCACTGACGGATGTCCCTTCACCCGGTGCGCTCTGCACCTCTAGGTGACCGCCGATCCCTCTGATGCGCTGGCGCATACTCGTCAGGCCGAAGCCGGTGGCGAGCCCTTTCGCGAACCCGCGCCCATCATCCCGCACGTCCAGCAGCACCTCGGTGCCGGTATACGACAGCGTGACACCGACGCGCGAGGCCTCCGCGTGCTTCGCCACGTTGGTCAGCGACTCCTGCGCGACCCGGAAGAGCGACACCTCGATCGCCGGGCTCAGGGGCTCTCGGGCACCGGTGACCTCCACCTGGACTCTCAGGCCCTGATCCTCCGACCAGCGCTCGGTCAACGTGCGCAGCGCGTCTGGGAGATGCGCACGCCCGAGTTCCTGGGGCGCGAGTGCCTGCACGGACCGCCTGGCCTCGGTCAGACTGCTGCGCGCGAGCCGAAGTGCACGCGTAACGTGCTCTTCCGTCTCGCCCTGCACGCTCGCAGAACGCTCCGCCGCCTGGAGCTGCGTGATGATGCCAGCGAGACCCTGGGCCAGGGTGTCGTGGATCTCGCTGGCCAATCGCTGCCGCTCATCCTGCACCCCGGATTCACGGGCCTGGGCGACCAGTTGTGCATGGAGCCCGGCGTTCTCGTGCAGTGCCGCCTCCAGTCGCTCGACGAGTTCCTCCCGCTTGCGTTCTTCTGGTTCGCTTCGCGCCGTGAGCAGGATTCCTGCCCCGATCGCCCCAGTCTGCACGGTGACGATCAGGATGAACTCTGCGAGCATCTCTGGGGTCGGGTGAGGCCACACCCGCATCGCCGATCCGTTGAGGGCCACGGAGGTGGCCAGGACTCCGAGCACCCCCAACGGCCACGGCTTGAGCAGGTACGCGTGAAAGAAGCCCGCGATGGTGAAGACGAGGAAGATATCGGAATACGTCATGAGGGTGACGCACAGCGCCAGCAGCCCGACGAAGTAGATGCCCGCCGACACGGGCCGAAGCGTCCTCCTCTTGATGGGCAGTGTGTGCCCGAACAGTACCCACAGCACCGAGACCGCGACGAGCCCGAGGACGGATGCGCCCTCGGGCCAGAAGCTTTCACCAGAGGCCGGAAGCACCGAAAAATAGATCACCGTCGAGATCGTCAGCAGCAGCCACGGTGTAAACAACTGCAGAAGGTCCCATGCCCGCAGCTGCTCCACTTTCCAGGCCAGCCGCGAGCGATTCGCGGCCTCCGCCTCTTCCGTGATGGCGGCTTCGCGCATCCCGGAGCTCGGGCGCTCACCGGCCCCGGCATGCCACATCATCGACACCTACTCCCAGCGGAAGAGCTTCGCGGCGATTCCGCTCGCGATCGCCGCGATAACCGTCATTATGGCAATCTGCAGCCAGAAGGGCTGCCCACCGGCGGTGCCGGTGATCTCACCAGCTTCGGCGGACCACGCCGCGGTGAGAGCCTGCAGCCCGGGCGGTATGAATTCGCCGACCTCGCGCAGCGTGTCAGGCATGAGGACACGGGGCAGGAAGGCCCCGCCGAAGAACATCAGCGCAACGAACAGGACGGTGCCGGTCTGATTCGCGGCACTGCTCGTGCGGACCACGGCCGCGGAGATCATGCCGAGCCCGAGCAGTGCCGCATAGCCGACGAGGAAGGCGACGACGAACTTCAGGTGCCGCTCGGGCGGCGCGATTTCCAGCACCGCCCACGCGAGCGAAATCATGAGTGCCGCGGAGACGACCACAGAGGCGAACGCGACCATCATCTGCGCGAGCAGGACCTTCCGCGGATCCGCAGGAGTGGTCGACAACCTGCGCAGAATGCCGCGCTCACGGTACGTCGCGACCACCGCCGGGACGTGCTGCACGGCGATCATCACCATCCCGAACACCAGCGCGGTCGGCGCCCAGATGTCGATGGGCCGGAGGCCGCCCGTTTCCGGCGACGGCTCTCTCAGTGCCGGGATGGCACCCAGCCCGAGCAGAAGTCCCGTAGGGAACAGCACACCGAAGATGACTGTGGCAGAGTCTCGAAGGAAGAGTTTCGTCTCGACCTTGATCATGTTCATCCGAGTGAGCACAACTCAGCCTTCCTCTTGTCGCGGCCCTGGGGATTCCGGAGCGCGTCCGGTAAAGGCCACGAACGCGTCGTCGAGGTTGCGCTGGTCGACGCGGAGATCCTCCGCCACGACCTGCGCCCTGGCGAGAGCCCCCGCGACGCTGCTCAGAAGCTGGCCCCTGCCGGTGACGAGCCAGCGGCCCTCGGTGATCTCGACATTGCTCACGTCGGGAAGCTCGGTCAGGACACGCCTGTCCAGCGGCTGACTCACGCGGAAGCGGACCTGCTGCACGGGACTCACCTGCGCAATCAGCCCCTCAGGCGTATCCACCGCGGCAACCCGACCACCATCGATGACCGCGATCCGGTCGCTGAGGCGCTCCGCTTCATCCATAAAGTGCGTGACAAGGAGGATCGTGACGCCCGTGTCACGAACCCGCTCGATGAGGCTCCAGGTGTCGCGCCTGGCCTGCGGGTCCAGTCCCGTCGTGAGCTCGTCGAGAATCGCGACCTTCGGATTGCCGACCAGAGCGAGCGCGATCGAAAGCCGCTGCTTCTGCCCGCCTGAGAGAGCCTTGTATCGCGTCTTGTGCTTCTCGGCGAGACCTAAAAGCTCCATGAGCTCGCGCCAATCGGCGGGGTCCCGGTAGAAGGAGCTGTAGAGCTCGAGCGCTTCGGCGACCTTGATCGCGTCTGGGAAGCTGCTCTCCTGCAGTTGCACGCCGAGTCGCTCACGCACCTCCGCCCGGTCCTTGACCGGGTCGAGTCCCAGCACAGAGATCGAGCCCGAGTCAGGGGTTCGCAGCCCTGCGATGCTTTCGACGGTGGTCGTCTTGCCGGCGCCGTTGGGCCCGATGATGCCGAAGATCTCCCCCTCCTCAACGGAGAACGAGATGTTGTCGACTGCAACGTGGTGCCCGTAGCGCTTATGCAGATTTCGTACTTCCAATGCGGCCATGCTGCTAAGCCTGCTGGCGCACCGCACCCCGCAACATCGACCGTAGCGTCTAGGCTCCGGTTGATTCGCGCCTCCACCGTTCGGTGGATCTACAGCGGCTTGCGGAGCGTCCGAGGACGTCACGAACGGTGCTCGCACGTAGCGCTCGCCGTGCCGCCCTTGCCCACACCGGCTGCTGTGAGGGCATAGACGGCACGGCCTACCGCGGCGGCGCTATGTCAGGACTTGCGGACGGCCGACACCTCGAACTCCAGGGCGATCTTGTCGCCCACCAGTACGCCACCGGCCTCGAGCGGCGCGTTCCAGGTGACGTTGTAGTCCTTGCGGTCGATCCGCAGGGAACCCTCGAACCCGATCCGGAAATTGCCGAAGGGGTCGGTCGCGGCGCCACCGAACTCGAACGGGATGGTGACCGACTTCGTCACGTCCTTCACCGTGAGGTCCCCGGTAACGTCGAAGGTGTCCTCACCGGTCTGCCGGATGCCGGTGGAGGCGAAGGTGATCTCGGGGTACTTCTCGATGTCGAGGAAATCGTTGGCGCGCAGGTGACCGTCGCGCTGCTCGTTTCGGGTGTCGATGCTGGCGGTCTTGACCTTCACCTCGGCGCGCGAGTTGCCGGGCTCCTTGCCGTCGACGACGATGGTTCCCTCGACATCGTTGAACGCGCCCCGGACCTTCGTCACCATGGCGTGCCGCGCCACGAAGCCGAGCCGCGAGTGGTCAGCGTCGAGGGTGTACTCACCGGTCAGCTCGCTGTAGTCAGTCACAGTTCTTCTCCTTTCATGATGGGCACTCGAGTCCCGTACCCATCCAGGTTTAGTTGACACGTCATACAATACACGCTTTAGGTGACGTGTCAACTAAACCTGGTAGGATGGTGCCGTGACTGAGACGAGGTGGCTGACCGACCGTGAGCAACGCGCGTGGCGCGGCTACGTTCAAATGCAGAGCAAGCTGAACGCACTCCTCAATCACCAGCTGCAGGTCGACTCTCAGATGTCACTCTCGGACTTCGTGGTACTCGTCGTCCTGACCGACACCGCCGAGGAGAAACTTCGCGTCAGCGAGCTCGCAGCCGCCCTGGAGTGGGAGAAGAGCCGGGTGTCCCACCAGGTCACCCGGATGGAACGACGCGGCCTGGTTCAGCGGGTGGAGTGCCCCACAGACGGGCGCAGCGCATTCGTCAACCTGACACCGTGCGGCCGCGCAGCCATCGAAGCCGCGGCACCCCAGCACGTGGAGACGGTCCGCAGAGTGTTCATCGACCAGCTCACCGCCGACGAGCTACAGGCCCTCGAGTCGATCACCACCAAGGTGCTGGAACGCCTCGACGCCGAGTGCTGACCGACGTCACGCGTTCACAATTCCCGCGGCTAGGAGTCGGCCGGACCGTCTCCCTGCCCTGGCCCCTGGCTCGGACCCTGACCCTGTGCGGGACCCTCCTCGGGAGGGCGTTGCTTCTTGCTGTAGGTCCGCTCCCACATCGTCAGCTGCTTCTCCAGGCCCTTCATGATCTCGAAGACCTGGCTCGGTGGGATCCGCACTCTCGAGACCACACGGGTGGGCACCTTGGTGACCCTGCTGCCGTCCTCGTTGACCACCGCCCGCGGCGGCCGTTTGACCACGGCGAAGTCGAGGACGAACGCATCGGGAGTGTGCCAGATGGACGCGAAGTCGGCATATGTGCCTGGTTCGACGTCCGCGGGAATGTCGAGATCGTACTCACGCCGGCTCGGCTGATTGGCCATACAGGTTACGATCTCACAACACCGGGCCACCCCGGCCATCGGGCCCGGAACCCGAACAGGCTGCCGATTTCTCGTACGAACCCTCCGGTGCTAGGATTTTGCGTCGTTGCGCCGTTAGCTCAATTGGCAGAGCAGCTGACTCTTAATCAGCGGGTTCGGGGTTCGAGTCCCTGACGGCGCACTCCCGTCTTACCCGAGGTCAGGGCCCTGTCCGCGGCTCGCCGTCCAGCGGAGGCTCGTCCTCTTCCACCCGCAACGCAGCGTGTTCGGCCGGTCCGCCGCGATCATCCGGCACGCCATCCGACTCCTCCGCGGCGATCGCGGCCTCGAGGTCGGTCAGCTCTTCGTCCTCCGGATCCTTCAGTGCCTCCGTCATCGCGGCCGTCGGCACATCGGTGGGAACCACCGGCACCTCCGGATCGGGAATCTCCCCCTTGCCCGGCGTGGAATCGTCACCGACCTCAGGCACGCCCTCCGCGTCGAGGTCGGCGCCGGGATCACGGTTCGCCTCGCCCACCTGGTCACTCATGATGTCATCGAACCTGGATTCGCTCATGGCCTCGAGAGTTCCCACCGGCGGCCTGGTCAAACGCGGCTCGGCATGTCCCGCTCCCTCGCCCCGGACGTCTGCGGCACGAGAAATGGCTCGAGCAGGCCTGGCGCCGCCTCCGACGCCAAGGCGACGGCGGCATCGGCCGGCACGTCTGGAGCGTGGTAGGCACCCCATCCCGCGGCCGACATCGCCGCTACGGTCTTCAGCCCGAGCCTGCGCTGGAGCAGCGACTGACGCACCGCGACAGTGCTCACGGCAGACCTTTTCAGCGCCGTGGTCTGCCGGCTCATCAATCCTGACCGGACGACGAGATACTCGCCGGAGACGGCGTGTCCGAGTGCCCGATAGGCCACGACCGCCGCCGCGACCGCGATCGGCCACAGCGCAACGCCGGCCCACATCATCGCGAATGGCACGACGTCGTTCGCCGCTAACCAGCCCAGCAGCACCACCACCGCAACGGCGGTAAGCGTCGCCCACCACATCCGCCGGCGCAGCGCCGCCCGCGGATGACGCGCAAGCGGCACCTCCAGCGGGCTCTCGTGGACACCGAGGACGGCGGCCGCGACGGGACGCGCCACGCCGATGGGGCCGCGGGGAAGGATCGTGGTCGGTTGCGACATCGACCACAGGTCGAGCCCGGTGGTCACGACATTGGTGTCGGCCATGCCCATCCAGCGCCACAGCAACGGCTCGGAGATCTGGATACCACGCAGCCTGGTGTCGTCGCGGTTGACCTCGCGGGTCTTGAACAGTCCCTGCCGCGTCCGCAGCAAGGTGCCGTTCTCGCCAGGCACTCGCGCCAGCTCGAAGTTCCAGTTCTCGGTGAAGAAATTGACGCCGAGCCCGACCGCGCCTACCGCGCCCACGACGAGAGCGCCGACTACGATGCTCCGGCCCCACCCCAGCGCCTCCCAGTCGACCAGCCCCTCGATAAATCCCCCGACGTCGAACCCGACCGCCGTACCCAGCCAATAGGCCCCCCACAGAAGGCCAAGGGCCATCAGATACGCCCAGATGTTGAACATGTTGTACACGACCCAGCCGGGACGCAGCCGGGCTAGGACCTGCTTCTCCTCCGGCTCCAGTGCCGCTGGGCCGGCGTCCACAGCGGGCGCGGGGGCGGACGGCGCCTCGCCCCAGAGCAGCTCTCGCCGCAATGCGGCAGCGTCGTCCGTGTGCACGGCGTCGAGGTCGAACGCCGACTCACCGGCGGAGGACTGCTGGCCGGCGCCGATCTTGACGACGCGCAGCCCGGACAGGCGGTGCCGCAGCTTCGCTTCGGTGTCCACGCTGCGGATCCGGTCCCGGCGGACGGAGCGGTAGCGCCGCACGAAGACACCGGTCCGGCGCTCCACGTAGTCCTCCGTCACCCGGTATCTGGTGAACACCCACCGCAGCGCGTCGGCGGTCGCGCCGAGTACACCGAAGGCGGCGATCGCGAGGACCGGCCACATGTTCCCCAGCGTCGGCTCCATGCCGACCACCCACACCGCGAAACCGGTGGGCATGAGGGACACTACCGACTGCACTGCGTCCACCCAGATCATTCGGCTGTGCAGCCTTCGCCACGGCGTCGCGTTCATGTCGCGTCACCGGGAGTCATTTGAGCGATGGTGGTGAGCCGTTCGGCGGCTTCGGCGGCGACGTCCCGGTCCAGGCCGACGATATCGATGGCACCTTTGGAAGACGCGGTGGTCACCCGGAGCGTGGACAAGCCCAGCATCTGCTCGATCGGTCCCCGCACCGCATCCACTGTCTGGACCCGCGAGATCGGCGCTACTCGCCATTCACGCACCAGCCATCCGGACGAGCCGTACACAGCCTCGTCCGTGGCCTCCCAGCGGTGTACCGCGTACCGCCACCACGGCTCGACGACGGTGGAGATCACGGCGAGCACCCCAGCGACGATCAATGCGACCGCCAGCCAGGGCCGGGCCGCTTCCCAGAGGACGTATCCGGCCGTCATGACGGCAAGGACGGGCACCCACAAGGCGAGTGACTGCAGCGTCCACCACAGGATCGCCCGCCGTTCGATCCGGTGGTGCGGTGGGCGCAAGTCGATCGCCCGTGGTGAGGTTCTCGAGGTGGTCATGGGTGCTCCGCTCTGATGGCATGGTCAACGAACTCGACGAGGGCTTCGCTCTGCGCGTCGAGGTCGGTCTGTTCATTCATCGCCCAGCGTCCGAGGAGACCCTCGACGCTCTGGGTGATGATCGTCGCGACCATCCGGCTGTCGAACGGCCGAAACTCTCCCGTCGCCTGGCCCTGGTCGAGAATTTCCGCGAGACCGTCGATCTCCTCCTCTTCGGCGCCGGCGAACGGGCGGCTGCCGTCCGGTCGCCGGTGACTACCGACGATCTCGGCCATGGCCAGGAAACCCGTCCGATGCGCGCCGAAGTACGCCACCTCAGCACGGATCCAAGTCCTGATTCGCCCGGCAGCCGTGGTCGCCGTGGCCAGCTGAGCCTCCATGTGCGCCCAGGCGTCCTCGAAGAACTGACGGACAAGCTGTTCAAGCAGCTCGTCCTTGCCCGCGAAGTGATACGAGATGACGCTCTTGCTGATCTCCGCGCGGGCGGCGATCCGAGCCAAAGTGGCATGCGCGTAGCCGAACTCCGCCACCGTCTGCGTGGCGGCCTCGATGATCTGGGACCGCCGCGCCGCTTCGATGAACGACGGCCGTTTCCGGCCAGGTGGACTATTTTCAGGCCGCACGGCCTAAATGTAGCACGCTTGGCCTGACACGACGATGCAAATATCGGCCGATCACCCTATATTCCTTCCCCGCATCGGATCAGTACGCTTGCGCGAGCACGGGGGACATGTGTGCCGTCCCGCGGCCGGCCGCAACCCGGCGTACGCCAGCAGGAAAGGACAAGTCCCATCAACCCGCCAGAGCACCGCCCGACGAACGACCACCGGGCCCGGAGTGACTCCCGGCACGGATCTCGGGCCACTGCCGGCGTTTTTGGCTCCGTTATGGGATGGTTCGCCAGCAAAGGTCGCAATCATCCATCGGCCGTAGCGTGTGCGGTCGGCGCCGCCATCGGCATCACGCTCGGCAGCCTAGTGGTGCCGAGCCACGAGGACAGGGTGGCCAGCGGCACCCACTTCGTCACCACGCAGGGCACCGAGACAACCACCCTGCGCACCGCGCCTGCCGACGATGACGACGAGGAGATCGGCGAGGTCCCCGCACCGGAGGGCACGTCACCCACGGCTTCGCCGGACGGCCCGGGAGACCGCACCGCCGCGCCGCCCACCACGGGCGGCGGTCACACCGGCTCCAACGGATCCTCCACCGAGCGTGACCGGCAACCTGAAGGGGAGGCCGACGAGCCGCCCGCCGACTCCAGCGACAACCCCCGGGATTCGACGCCGGACCAGAGCACCCCGGACGAGCGGGGCCCCACCCGAACGCGGTCTCCGGAAGAGCCGACGACCTCGGAGACGCCGAACGCGTCGACGCCGCCACCCAGCGATCCCGAAGAGCCGGACGAGCCGCACGACCCGGATGACCTGGATGAGCCGGAGGACTCCTCGCCGACGCCTAGTCCGACCCCGACTCCCACACCCACGCCGACGCCTACCCCGACGCAGACGCCCGACGACGGGGTCTGCGTGGACCTGGCGATCCTGAAGCTCTGCCTCGGATAGGGGCTACAGGTACAGGCCGGTCTGGCCGTCCGGCAGCCGCTCCGACGCGACCGCGTGCAGGTCCCGTTCCCGCAAGAGGATGTAGGTTTCGCTGCGCACCTCGACCTCGGCCTTGTCCTCCGGGTCGAACAACACGCGGTCACCCACCGTGACGGTGCGGACATTGGCGCCCAGCGCGACCACCCGTGCCCAGGAGAGCCGGCGGCCCATCGCGGCTGTCGCAGGGATCACGATGCCGGACGATGACTTCCGCTCGCCCGCCTCGGTGTCCAGAGACACCAGCACGCGATCGTGCAGCATGCGAATGGGGAGCTTGTCAGTGTCAACGGCGCGTTCTTCGGTCACGCTGCCACACGATACGCGGTGCGGCCGGAGACGCGCACGTCGCTAGCGGCGGCGGCGCACCCGCCACACGAGGAACCCCGCGACGAGCACCGCGCCGGCGAGCGCGCCCAGCAGTTCCGGGCGCATGCCTGCCTGCCGGGCAAGATTGGCCGGCTTGGCGCGGTTCGCCAGCTCGTCCAGGTTGCGGGACAGCCGTTCGCTCCGCTGCGCCATGGTGCGCTCGATCTCCTCGATCGACCGCTTGGGGCGCCGTTCGGACTCCTCCTGCGGTACGGCCGGAGCACTCACGTGCACCTCCACCTCTCTTCGGCTGATCGCACCACCGTATCCGGGTGCGGGCGTCTTCGCTGGGATTTGGCCCGCCCAGCTACGGTAGGACCGTGACCGACAGCAGACTCTCGCCCGGCACCCCGGCGCCCACCTTCACATTGCCAGACGCTGACGCCAACCCGGTCAGCCTCGAGTCCCACCGCGGCCGGCGGGTCATCGTGTACTTCTATCCGGCCGCGATGACACCCGGCTGCACCACTCAGGCCTGCGACTTCCGCGACAACCTGTCCTCACTGGAGGCCGCCGGCATCACCGTGCTCGGCATCTCTCCTGACGCCCCGCCCAAGCTCGCGGAGTTCCGCGACCGCGACGGTGTGACCTTTCCCCTGCTCTCCGACGAGAATCGCGACGTGCTCCAGGCGTACGGCGCCTACGGCGAGAAGAAGCTCTACGGCAAGACCACCATCGGGGTGATCCGGTCCACCTTCGTGATCGATCCTGAGGGAGTCATCGAGAAGGCCATGTACAACGTCAAGGCGACCGGGCACGTCGCGAAGCTCCGTCGCGACCTCGGCCTGGACGGCTAGGGGTCAAGCCGCGCATGCGCATCTTCCTCGGCGTCCTTCTGCTCGTCCTCGGGCTTCCCGTGCTGCTCGTGGGCGCCGCCGGCGCCGTCTATGTGGGCACGGACGACACCGTCGGCGTGGTGGACGAGCAGGTCACCACCGAGTATGCGGTGATCGCCACCAGCCCGTCCCTGCTCGAGCTCAGCGGCCCCACCCTGCACGTGGCGGCCGACGGCGGTGGCACAGACGTGTTCGTCGGCGCCGCCCACCCCGTCCACGTCGCGTCGTACCTCGAGGGCGTGAGTGTGCAGCAGGTCGACGACGCCGGCTGGCGCAGCGAGTTCAGCGCTGGGGAGCGTGCGGGCGAAGCCGCCGAACCTGCCGCACCTCCGGCGGGGCTGGACTGGTGGCGGGAGCAGAGCGTGGGCGCCGGAGAGCAGCGGATCAGCTTTGAACTCACCGACGAGCCGGTCCAGGTCGTGATCGCGGGAACGGAGTTCGAGGCGCCGCTCAGTGTCCGGGTGGTGGCGGAAGCCGAGTTCGACGGCCTGTTCCTGACGCTGGTGGTCGTGGCGGGCATCGGTGCCATTCTCGTGATCGCCGGATTCCTGCTGATCCGCTCCGGCCGCCGCCGGAAGAGAACGGCGTCCCGGAACGGCGAACCAGCACCGGAGAGCCCGGACGACGCCGAGGTCACCGAACCGACACCCCTGCGACCTGCCGGTGGCCCCCCGAGTCCGCCGCCCGCGCCAGGACCCTCTGGCACGCTCCCCCGGTTAGCGGCCGCGGTGGGTCTCGGCTCGTTGATCCTCACCGGGTGCGCCCAGCTGCCGGACGACGCCGATCACGCCGCGCACAGCTCGGTACCGGCGGTGACGCCCGCAGCGGCCGAGGCGTTCTTCGCCCACTACACCGAGACCAACAACGCCGCCAACGCCGGCCAGGACACCGAGCTGATCAGCACGGTCGAGACCGGGCCGCTGCTGACGTCGTCGCTGATGAGCTACGAGATCCAGGAAGCGCAGGACCGGGACCCGATCGAGGCGTTCACGGTGGCGCCGGAGCTGGTCGCCGCACCGGAGCTCGATTCCTATCCGATGTGGTTCATGGCTCGTGCTGAGCCCGAGGACGCCGAGTCCGGACCCGCCTACTACCTCCTCACCCGGGAGGACGCCGCAGCGCCGTGGCTGGCTGAGCTGTCGGTCTACACGAGTGCGGACGCCGCCCTCATCGATCCCCTCGTGACCGGCGGTGTGGCGGTCAGGCCGGACGAGCAGCTCGTCGCCGTCGGAGGCGACGTGCTCACCACGCTCGTCGAGTACGCCGAGACCGGCGAGGAGCCGGACACCGTCGATGTTTCCCAGGCCGGTGGGCTGAACTCACTGCATGAGAGCGGGCTGGAGATCGTCGAGGGCCCCGAAGACCCGGTCAACGTCGAGCGGGATTGCTCCCTTGCCGGCACCGAACCGCGCTGGCTCGCGACCACGTCGGGCGCAGTAGCCCTCGCCGCGGTCACCTGCACCCAGCAAGTCACCCTGGAGGACGGGTACAGCCTGACCCTCGACGACGCCGGGTACGGGACGATCCCCGGAGACACACACCTGACCGCCATGGACATCACGCACGGCGTCACCGTGGTGGTGAGCGTGGAAGAGGACGGCTCGGCCGTCGTCGTCGGAGAACCGATGCTCCCCTACGAGATGAGTCACACCGAGCAGTGACGTGCCTATGGGTCCCGGCGGTTCGGCGGGTGGCCTACCATGGACGCTGGACTCGCGGGAGTGGTGGAACGGTAGACACGTCGCGCTTAGGACGCGGTGCCTTCGGGCGTGCGGGTTCGACTCCCGCCTCCCGCACTTCGACACGCCGACCCCCCCGGATGAACGTCCGGGGCGCAAGTCTGCATAGAGTCTGTTCCTCGGGAACGCGGGTGCGCCTCCAGCGCGCGCCCGGTACCCGCCACATACTTCGGCAAGGCGGTCAAGGACATGTTGGGCTTACCTGATCACATACGCGCGTGCCTGTTCGACCTGGACGGGGTGCTGACCCCTACCGCCATCGTGCACAAGGCGGCGTGGGAGGAGACGTTCAACGAGTTCCTCCGCCGGCACGCCGAGCAGACCGGCCAGCCCTACGTGCCGTTCGACCCCGTCGAGGACTACAACGTCTACGTCGACGGCAAGCCGCGGCAGGACGGCGTGCGCTCGTTCCTGGCCTCGCGCGGCATCACCCTGCCGGAGGGCGGGCACGACGACCCGGTAGACACCCAGACCGTCCACGGCGTCGGCAACCGGAAGAACACGGTGTTGGTGAAACAGCTGCGCGAGCACGGCGTCGACCCGTATGAAGGATCGATGAGGTACCTGCACGCCGCCGCGGAAGCCGGGCTCCGGCGGGCGGTGGTCTCGAGCAGCGCCAACTGCCAGGAGGTCGTGGCCGCGGCCGGGATGACCGACCTGCTCGAGGTTCGCGTCGACGGCGTCACCGCCCGCGAGGAGCAGCTGCGGGGCAAGCCGCATCCGGACACCTTCCTGCTCGCCGCCGAGCGACTCGGTGTCTCCCCGGGCGAGGCCGCAGTCTTCGAGGACGCGATCTCCGGCGTCGCGGCGGGACGCGCGGGTGAATTCGGCTACGTTGTCGGCGTCGACCGAGTGGGGCAGGCTGAAGCCTTGAGCGCCAACGGCGCCGACGTCGTCGTCGACGATCTTGACAAGCTTCTGGATGGAGCACACCAAGCATGATTCGGGAAAAGGGCTACCCCTGTGAGCCATGGCGGATCCGCGAGGCTGGACTGGACCTGGACGTCCTCGCTCAGTCGGAGTCGGTGTTCGCGCTATCAAACGGCCACATCGGCCTGCGCGGCAACCTTGACGAAGGTGAGCCGCACGGGCTGCCCGGCACGTACCTGAACTCGTTCTTCGAGTTGCGGCCGCTGCCCTACGCCGAGGCGGGTTACGGGTACCCCGAAGAGGGCCAGACCATGGTCAACGTCACCAACGGCAAGCTCATCCGCCTGCTGGTGGACGACGAGCCGTTCGACGTCCGGTACGGCGAGGTGCGCTCACACGAGCGCATCCTGGACTTCCGGACCGGCACGCTGGAGCGCACCATCGAGTGGGTCTCCCCTGCCGGCCGCGCTGTGCGCGTGCGCTCCACGCGCCTGGTCTCGTTCACCCAGCGTGCCGTGGCGGCTATTCGCTACGAGGTGGAGCCGCTGGACGGCGAGCAGACCCGGCTGGTCATCCAGTCCGGGCTGGTGGCCAACGAGGAGCTTCCGATCACCAAGAACGACCCGCGGGTCGCCGCCGTGCTGCGCGAGCCGCTCCGGTCGGAGCAGCACCTGGCCAACGGCAGCGGCGCGTTACTGATCCACCGCACAAAGCAGAGCGGTCTGCGGATGGCGGCCTCCATGGCGCACATCATCGACGACTCCCAGGAGACCACGGTCACCACCGAGGCGTTCCCGGACTGGGCCCGCACCACGATGGCATGCGTGCGCAAGCCGGGTGAGCGGCTCACGGTGGTGAAGTTCCTCGCCTACGGCTTCTCGAGCCAGCGATCCATTCCTGCCCTTCGCGACCAGGTAGGCGCGGCGCTCGCCGCCGCCCGGCTGAGTGGGTGGGACGGGCTCGTCAAGGACCAGCAGGAGTACCTGGACGAGTACTGGGACGGCGCCGACGTCCGGGTGGACGGCGACCCCGAGGTCCAGCAGGCCGTTCGGTTCGGGTTGTTCAACGTGCTGCAAGCGGGCGCGCGCAACGAGATGCGTCCCATCGGCGCCAAAGGCCTCACCGGGCCCGGGTACGACGGCCACGTGTTCTGGGACACCGAACTGTTCGCGTTGCCCGTACTCACCTACACCAAGCCCCAGGCGGCCGTCCAGGTCCTGCGCTGGCGGCACGCCACGCTCGATCTCGCCCGTGAGCGAGCCGCGACGCTGGGCCTCAAGGGCGCCGCGTTCCCGTGGCGGACCATCCGAGGTCAGGAGACGTCCGGCTATTGGCCGGCC
Organism: Phytoactinopolyspora alkaliphila; assembly: GCF_010550695.1. Taxonomy (GTDB): domain Bacteria; phylum Actinomycetota; class Actinomycetes; order Jiangellales; family Jiangellaceae; genus Phytoactinopolyspora; species Phytoactinopolyspora alkaliphila. Next base: position 336,278 of record NZ_JAAGOB010000006.1, on the reverse strand, counting down.
GGCACCGCCGCGTTCCACATCGGCGCCGGCATCGCCGATGCCACCATGCGCTACGTCCAGGCCACCGGCGACGACGACTTCGAACGCGAGATCGGCGTCGAACTGCTCGTGGAGACCGCCCGGCTGTGGCGCTCGCTCGGCCATCACGACCGGCACGGCGACTTCCATATCGACGGTGTGACCGGACCGGACGAGTACTCGGCCGTGGCCAACGACAACGTCTACACGAACCTGATGGCGCAACGGAATCTGCTCGGCGCCGCGGACGCGGTGGCCCGCTACCCGGAAGTCGCGCACTCATTGGGCGTCGACGAGGAAGAGGCCGCCTCGTGGCGGCACGCTGCCGCGTCGATGACCATCCCGTACGACGAGGAGCTCGGCGTCCACCAGCAGTCCGAAGGGTTCACCCGATACCAGGAATGGGACTTCGACGACACCCCGCCGGAGGAGTACCCGCTGCTGCTGACCCACCCGTATTTCGATCTCTACCGCAGGCAGGTCTGCAAGCAGGCCGACCTCGTCCTGGCCATGCACTGGCGCGGCGACGCGTTCACCGCGGAGCAGAAAGCCCGCAACTTCCACTATTACGAAGCTCGCACCGTGCGAGACTCCTCGCTGTCGTCCGGGACACAGGCGGTGCTCGCCGCCGAGACCGGCCACCTGGAGCTCGCCCACGACTATCTCGGCGAGACGGCACTGACGGACCTGCACGATAGCCACTCGAACACCGAGGACGGGCTGCATCTCGCCTCGCTGGCCGGCGCGTGGCTGGCGATCGTGGCCGGATTCGGCGGGATGCGCGACCACGACGGGGAGCTCTCCTTCGCGCCGCGGCTGCCGAGCCGGATCAGCAGGATGGATTTCTCGCTGCTCTGGCGCGGCTTGCGGCTTCGGGTCAGCGTCCGCCCGGACGAGGTGACGTACTACTTGCGTGAGGGCGACCACGAGGACGGGTCTCAGCTCGAGCTGCTGCACCACGGGGAGCGGGTGACGGTGAAGATCGGCAAACCGGTCACCCGGCCCGTCCCGAAGATGTCGCCTCCTGACGTGGAGCCCACACAGCCGGCCGGGCGCGCCCCGATCCGCCGGGGCGCCCAGGGCCCGGGATCGCCCAGGAGCACTTTCGCCCGCTGACGAAGGAACCGGCCGGGCGATAACAAGATGAATGCCGGCGCTCGGCACCGTAGGCTGTAACGCGGTATGTCTACGTCCACGTCCGCCGCTGATCTGCGCTCCCGGCTCCCCGAACTGTCCCTCTGGGATGAGCACCGGCTCCGCCGGCGGCTGGACGGCATCCGCAAGATCCGGGGCGGGAACGGCCGGGAGAAGGCCCTCACCGAGATCGCTTCCGAGATCGCTTCCGCCGAGAACCGGATCGCCCGCAGGCGGGCCCGCGTTCCGGCGATCACGTATCCGGAACAGCTGCCGGTCAGCCAGCGCAAAGACGACATCGCGGCTGCGATCCGGGACCACCAGGTCGTCGTCGTTGCCGGTGAGACCGGCTCGGGGAAGACCACGCAGCTGCCGAAGATCTGCCTGGAGCTCGGCCGTGGCATCCGTGGGGCTATCGGCCACACCCAGCCGCGCCGGCTGGCCGCGCGCACGGTCGCCGAACGCGTCGCTGAAGAGACGAAGACCGAACTGGGTGACGCCGTCGGCTACCAGGTCCGATTCACCCGCAAGACCGGCGACGAGACGCTGGTCAAGCTGATGACCGACGGCATCCTGCTGTCCGAGATGACACAGGACCGGATGTTGCGCCGCTACGACACGCTGATCATCGACGAGGCGCACGAGCGCAGTCTCAACATCGACTTCATCCTCGGTTACCTCAAGCAGCTTCTTCCCCGGCGCCCCGATCTCAAGGTGATCATCACCTCGGCCACCATCGACCCGGAGAGGTTCGCGGCTCACTTCTCCGGCGCTCCGATCGTCGAGGTCTCCGGCCGGACCTACCCAGTGGAGATCCGGTACCGGCCCCTGGTCCCGGACGACGCCGGCGCCGACGCGTCCGACGAGCCGCGGGACCAGGTCCAGGCCATCGTGGAGGCCGTCGACGAGCTGGCGCTGGAGCCGCCCGGGGACGTGCTGGTCTTCCTCAGCGGGGAACGGGAGATCCGGGACACCGCCGACGCGTTGGCCAAGCGGTACGAGAACACCCGCGATCGCCCCGCCCGCACGGAGGTGCTGCCCCTGTACGCGCGGCTCTCCTCGGCCGAGCAGCACAGGGTCTTCGACCGGCGCGGCGTTCGCCGGAACGACCGGCGAATCGTGCTGGCCACCAACGTGGCGGAGACCTCGCTCACGGTCCCCGGCATCCGCTACGTCGTCGACGCCGGGACCGCCCGCATCTCCCGCTACAGCCATCGCACCAAGGTGCAGCGACTGCCGATCGAAGCCATCTCGCAGGCCTCCGCCCGGCAGCGGGCGGGCCGGTGCGGCCGGGTGGCGGACGGCATCTGCATCCGCCTGTACTCCGAGGAGGACTACGAGTCTCGTCCTGCGTTCACCGACCCGGAGATCCTGCGCACCAACCTCGCCTCGGTCATCCTGCAGATGACGGCTTTGGGGTTGGGCGACGTCGCGGCGTTCCCGTTCATCGACCCGCCGGATAGACGCAGTGTGGCCGCCGGCGTGGACCTGTTGCACGAGCTCGGCGCGCTCGATCCCGGCGCCACGGACCCGAAGAAGCGGCTGACCGAGATCGGGCGGAAGCTCGCCGAGCTGCCCGTCGATCCGCGGATCGGGCGGATGATCCTGGAAGCGGATCGGCAGGGCAGCGCCCGCGAGGTCATCGTCATCGCGGCGGCGCTGTCCATCCAGGATCCCCGCGAGCGCCCGTCCGAACAGCGGCAGGCCGCGGACGAGAAGCACGCCCGCTTCCGTGATCCCACGTCGGACTTCGCCGCGCTGCTGAATCTCTGGCGCTACCTGGGCGACGAGAAGCGTGCCCGCTCGTCGAACCAGTTCCGCAAGATGTGCCGGACGGAGTTCCTCAACTACCTCCGTGTCCGCGAGTGGCAGGACCTGGAAGCACAGCTGCGCAGCCTGGTCAAGCCCCTCGGGGTGACCCTGAACGACACGCCGGGCAGTGCCGACGGCATCCACACGTCGCTTCTCGCCGGGCTGCTCTCCCACATCGGCGTCAAGGAGGGCCAGGCCAACGAGTACCTGGGCGCCCGCGGCACCAAGTTCGGCGTCTTTCCGGGCTCCGGGCTGTTCAAGAAGCCGCCGCGCTGGGTCATGGCGGCCGAACTGGTGGAGACCTCGCGACTGTGGGCCCGGATCAACGCCCGGATCGAGCCCGAATGGGCGGAGTCGCTCGCCGGACACCTGGTGAAGCGCAGCTACAGCGAGCCACACTGGGAGAAGAAGGCTGGCGCCGTTCGCGCCTATGAGAAGGTCACCCTGTACGGGGTGCCGATCGTCGCGTCGCGCAAGGTCCTCTACTCGAAGGTCGATCCCGTGCTGTGCCGGGAGCTGTTCATCCGGCACGCGCTCGTCGAGGGCGACTGGGAGACCCGCCACCACTTCTTCCACCACAACAGAGAACTGCTGGAGGACGTCGAGGATCTGGAGAACAGGGCGCGCCGCCGCGACATCATGGTGGACGACGAGACCCTCTTCGAGTTCTATGACCAGCGCATCCCGGCCGACGTCGTGTCGGCCCGGCACTTCGACGCCTGGTGGAAGAAGGCCCGGCACGACGATCCCGACCTGTTGACCTACTCGGCCGAGCTGCTGATCAACGACACCGCCGACGACGTCCGCCCCGGCGACTATCCCGACACGTGGCGCCAGGGTGAGCACGAGCTTCCGCTGACCTACCAGTTCGAGCCCGGTGCCCGGGCGGATGGCGTCACGGTCGAGGTGCCGCTCCCCGTTCTCAACCAGGTCGACTCCGGTGGATTCGAGTGGCAGGTGCCGGGCCTGCGCGAGGAGCTCGTCGTCGCGCTGATCAAATCCCTGCCGAAGCAACTCCGGCGATCGTTCGTCCCCGCTCCGGACACGGCGCGCGCCCTGCTGCCGCGGTTGCCGTCGTCGGGCTCCGACGCGTCGCTCACAGAGGCACTGGCACGGGAGCTGACCCGGCTGCGGGCGGTGCCCGTCTCGCCCGCGGACTTCGACGCCGATCGCGTGCCCGATCACCTCAAGGTCACCTTCCGGGTGATCGACGAGAAAGGCACGCCGGTGGCCGAGGGCAAGGACCTCGCCGTCCTCAAACAGGGCCTGCAGGCCGACATGCGCAAGACCGTCTCCGCCGCCGCGTCCAGTATCGAGAGGTCAGGACTGCGGGAGTGGAGCGTGGGCGAGCTTCCCCGTACCTTTGAGCGCAGACAGGGTGGTCATCTGGTGACCGGCTATCCTGCGCTGGTCGACGAGGGCGACAGCGCCGCCGTGCGGGTGCTGCACAGCGCGGCGGAACAGAGCGCGGCGCATCCCGCCGGAGTACGGCGGCTGTTGCTGCTCAGCGTTCCCTCGCCGGTGGCCTTCGTCCAGCGCCACCTCAACAACCAGACCAAGCTGGTGCTCAGCCAGAATCCGGACGGAACGGTGGCGGACCTGATCGGCGACTGCACGGCCTGCGCCGCCGACGCGCTGATCGCCGATGCCGGTGGCCCCGTGTGGGACCAGGCGAGCTTCGCTGCGCTGCGGGAGAAGGTGCGCGGTTCGCTCATCGAGGCGGTCTTCACCGTGGTCGCCGATGTCGAACGCATCCTGGTGGTCGCACATCGGATCAAAGCCTCCCTCACCGGCGTTCCCCGCACGGCGAATCCGGAATCCGTGGCCGACGCCCGGCACCACCTCGACGGGCTGGTCCATCCCGGCTTCGTCACCGCCACCGGCCGCAGACGGCTGACGCATCTCACCAGGTATCTGCGGGCACTCGAGCGCCGGGTGGAGAAGCTCGGTACGGCCCCGCAACGCGACCTGCTGCTCAAGGACCGGGTCGCGGACGTCGAGGACGCCTACCACGACCTCCTCGATGCCATCCCGCCGGACCAGCGCCCCACCGGTGAGCACGAGGCCGTCCGGTGGATGATCGAGGAGCTGCGGGTCAGCTTGTTCGCTCAAGAACTCGGCACCGCTCATCCCGTCTCCGAGAAGCGGATCCTGCGCGCCATCGCCGAGCTCCGCGCTCCCTGAGCACTCCAAACCCTTGCCTTAAACCGAACGGCGTGCGATTATCCTAATCATGTTAGGAGAACCAACGCGGAGTCGGGTTGCCGAACGACGTTCGAGCACGATCGCGGAGATCGTGGACGCGGCATGGGAAGTTGCGCGCACGCACGGCATCGGCGGGCTCACCCTGCGCGACGTCGCACGGAAGGTCGGCATGCGCCCCCCGTCGCTGTACTCGTACTTCGACTCCAAGGACGCCCTGTACGACGCGATGTTCGCCCAGGGCTGCCGTGAATTCCTTGAGGCACACGCGTCGGTCCGGCTGACCGGCGAGACGGTGGCTGATCTCAAGACAGTGATGCGGTTCTTCGTCGGGTTCTGCACCGAGAACACTGTGCGCTACCAGCTCCTGTTCCAGCGGGTGGTCCCCGGATTCGAACCCTCCAAAGAGTCATTCGCACTCTCCGAGGAGGGGTTGCGGAAAGTCGTGACCCTGCTGCAGAGCAGCGGCGTGACCGACGCAAGGGCGCTCGACCTGCTGACCGCTATCGGGACCGGGCTCGCCGACCAGCAGATCTCCAATGACCCCGGCGGCAGTCGCTGGATCGGGCTGACGGACGACGCCATCGAGATGTTCTACGCCTACGTCCAGCAGCACATGAAGGGGGAACCAGAATGACCAGCACGATGGCCACGCCGGTCCAGCACATACCCAAGATCAGCCACCGGGAAGCTCGTGACCTGGCCACCACCGAACACCACCGGGCCCTCGACCTTCTCCGGTCGCTCGACGACGAGGAGTGGTCGAAACCCACGGACTGCCCCGCATGGGACGTACGCGCGATGGCCGGACACATGCTCGGCATGATGGAGTTCACCTGCTCAGTGCGGGAATTCGTGCACGTCATCAGGGCCGGCGGCAAGGCCGCGGGAGACGGCCCCACCATCGACGGCATGACCGAGGTCCAGGTGGCCGACCGCGCCGGCCTAGGAGTCGACGAGTTGCTCGAACGGATCGCCGCAGCCGGCCCGCGGGCTGCCCGTAGACGCTACCGGGTCCCCCGCCCACTGCGCGCGCTGCCGATGAAGCAAGAGATGCCGAAGGGCGTCGAGACCTGGCGCCTCGGTTACCTCTTCGACATCATCCTGACTCGCGACCCATGGATGCATCGCATAGATCTCAGCCGTGCCACTGGACGCGAATTGCTTCTCACACCCGAGCACGACGGCCGTGTGGTGAGCGACGTCGTCGCAGAATGGGCCCGTCGCCACGGCCAGTCGTTCACGCTCACCCTGACCGGCCCGGCAGGTGGCACGTTCACCCATGGCAACGGCGGCGAGGACATCACCATCGACGCGGTCCAGTTCTGCCGAACCGTCTCCGGCCGGGGCTCCGGCCCGGGTCTGCTCGGTGAGCCCGTCCCCTTCTGACCTCATCTGCCTTCACACATCAGGAGGACCCGTGGATATCCACCGGATCACACGCGACATCACCGTCCTGAACGACACGGCGCCTATCCCCGGCGTCGGTTTCCTGCCGGTCAACGCCTTCGTCCTGCACGCGTCCCAGCCGGTGGTCATCGATACCGGGCTCAGCCTCCCGGACCGGGGCTTCCTCGACACACTGGGCTCGGTCGTGGACCCGGCGGACGTCCGCTGGATCTGGCTGACGCATCCGGATCGCGACCACACCGGCGGCCTGTTCGATCTGCTCGAGGCCGCGCCGCAGGCAAAGGTCATCACCACGTTTCTCGGCATGGGGATCATGTCGACCGAGCGTCCCCTGCCGATGGACCGGGTATATCTGCTCAATCCCGGCGAACGCCTCGACGTCGGAGACCGCACGCTGACCGCGTTCCGGCCTCCACTCTTCGACAGTCCGGCCACCGTCGGCTTCTACGATGACAAGACTCGCGCCTGCTTCACCTCGGACTGCTTCGGTGCGCCACTGCCCAGCCCGGAGCTGGCGGCCAGCGACGACGTCCGGGGAGTTCCCGCCCGGGATCTCAACGACGCGCAACTGCTGTGGGCCGCCGTGGACAGTCCGTGGGTGCACTCGGTGGACCGGGATGCCTTCCACGCCACCCTTCAGCCGCTTCGCGCCGCGGATCCGGACGTCATTCTCAGCTCACACCTGCCCCCGGCCATCGGGCAGAGCACCGCGTTCCTCGACATGCTTGCCGCGGCCCCCGGGGCCAACCCGTTCGTCGGACCTGATCAACGGGCGCTGGAACAGCTACTGGCCACGTTCGAGCCGGGAGCCGCGGTGTGATCCGGACGTGATCGGCAGGCTGACGTCGGCTTCGCCGGTTCCCAGGGTGCGTGCAAGCACGGCACGCACCCTGGACACGTCCGGACGTTCACCTGCCAGCAGGATGGCCGCGCACATGCCGTCGGCCGCGGCCACCATGGCGTCGACCGCCAGCGGGTCCGACGTGTGCAGGCGGGCGATCTCGGCGACCGTGTCCCGCCAGCGGCGTGCCACGGGCCGCAACGCCGGCCGGCGCGCCGCCAGCGTGGAGAGTTCTCGTTCGGCCAGCGCACGACGGCGGCCGTTGCCGGCCGCGGCGACGATGAGCTCGGCCAAGCCGCCCACCTCGTCGCCGCCACTCTCGACGATCTCGTCGAGCTGCCGTACGTACTCGTCCGACACCTCGGTCAACGCCGCCACGAGCAGGTCGTCCAGAGTCGCGAAATAGTACGTGGTCAAGCTGGCCGGCACGCCCGCCTCCCGAGCCACAGTGCGGTGTGTCACGCCGGCCGCGCCATCGCGCTCCACCACGCGCAGCGTGGCGTCGATGATCTCGGCCCGGCGACGTTCCCCCCGAGCCAGCCTCCCGTCGGTGGCTGTTGCCGGCCTCCGGCCCGATGCGCCCTGATCCACGGTGCTTCACTCTAGCTGGCAGGTTCGCTCTCGCGGACGGCGTCCGCGCCCACCGCATTCACGTGCCGCAACGCCCGAGCGGACACCACGGCGAGTATCACCATCGCCAGGGCACCCATGGCTGCCACGACGTTCAGCCCCGAGGTGAACGCACCCTTGGCCGCGTCCATCGCGTCGCTCTCCAGCAGGTGTGCCACGGACGTAGCCCCGGAGAGGCTGTCCTCCACCGATCGCGCGGCGTCACCGGACAGCCCCTCCGGAACGAGGCCGGCGATGCGATGGCGGTAGACGGCCGTGGCCACGCTGCCCAGCAGAGCCACCCCCGCTGCCAACCCGAGCTCCTGCACGGTCTCGGATATCGCGGCCGCCGAGCCTGCCTTCTCCGGCGGCGCCGCGCCGACGACGAGGTCCGTGCCCAGGGCGGCGATCGCCCCGAGTCCGAGATAGACCAACGAGAAGCCGGCTACGACGCTCGCAACTCCGGCGTCGGCGTCGAGCCGGGCCAGCAGCATGAACCCGAGCGCCGACAGCGCCAACGTGCCGCCGATGACCCCGCCCGGCCGGATTCGCCGGGCAAGCAGCGGTGCCGTGATCGCCGCTACCACCATCATCAGCGCCGGCGGCCCCATAGCGGCGCCGGCCGCCAAGGGTGAGAGGCCCTTCACCAACTGCAGATGGTTGGTGACAAGGAACATCGCGCCACCGACACCGACCAGCCCCACCAGCATCACGCCGAGCGCGGCGCTGAAGGTGCGGCTGGCGAACAAGGCGACGTCCATCAGCGGGCTGGCCAATCCGCGCTGGCGGCGAACGAAGACAACGGCCATGATCACACCCACCGCGACGGTCACGGCCGGGGTTGGGCCGAATCCGTCCTTGGCCAGTTCCTTCACGCCGTAGACCACCGGCAGCATCGCCGCGAGCGACAGCGCGACGCTTCGCAGGTCGAGCCGCCCGGGCCGCGGGTCGCGGTACTCGGGCAACAAGGCCGGAGCGGCCAGCAGCACCAGCCCCACGACAGGGACGGCAAGCAAGAACACCGAACCCCACCAGAAGTGCTCCAGGAGAGCGCCACCCACCAAAGGGCCGGCCGCCATCCCGAGGCCGAACATCGTCACCCAGACGCCAATAGCCAACGCGCGCTGGCGCGGGTCGGCGAACATGTTACTGATCAGGGCCAGCGTGGAGGGCATCAACGTGGCTCCGGCGATGCCCAGCGCCGCACGCGTCCCGATCAGCATCTCCGGATTCGTGGAGTAGGCGGCCAGGACCGACGCCACCGCGAAGGCGACCGCGCCGATCATCAGGAGCCGCCGGCGACCGATGCGGTCCCCCAGCGTTCCCATGGTGATCAGGAATCCCGCGATCATGAACCCGTAGGCGTCCATGATCCACAACGTCTGGACGCTGCTCGGCTGCAGGTCGGCGGCGAGATGCGGCATGGCCAGATAGAGCACGGTCATGTCCAGGCCGAGCAGGACCGTGGGAAGAGCCAGGACCGCGAGGCCGGTCCACTCTCGCCAGCCGGCCCGGGATGCGATCGCGACGTTCATCGAGTTCCTCTTCCTTCACGGGTCCATCATGTTATTGGACGATCGTTCTATTTGTACTATCGTTCAATAACCACGTCAAACCCGGTGCACAACGACGAGGCGGCCCTGACCGCAATGGTCAGGGCCGCCTCACGGGTGTGAAGGAATCAGGCTGTGGCGTCCGCGTGCTCGTCAGGGCTGCCGGCGGGGCGTTGTGCCCGGCGCCGGCCCCGGCGTGCCGGCTTCGGCGCGTCATCGTCCCCGGTAGGCGACTCCGGAACGTCCGCTGGCTCCGCCGGAGTTGCCACTGGCTCCGCCGGGGTTGCCACTGGCTCCGCCGGGGAGCCGTTCGTCTCCACGGCAACACCGCGCGTGTCCGCCTCGGCGCTCACGGGGGATGCCGACACTCCGTTGGCGTCAGGTGTACCTGCCGACACCGGGATCAGGTCAGCCGGCGAAGCCTCACCCGGGCTGGCCAGCGCCTCGAGCTTCGGGACTGCCGCGGGCTCGGGCTTCTCGGTCTGCTGCTGCTCGCCACGCCTGCGGCGGCCGCGCCGCTCCGAGCGTCCAGAGCTGTCGTCGCCGTTGGACTTGCTGCCTTCGACACCCACGTGGTTGTGCACCTGGACGCCTCGGCCCTTGCAATGGGCACAAGGCTCGCTGAACGCTTCCAGCAGCCCGGTGCCGATCCGCTTGCGGGTCATCTGGACCAAGCCGAGCGAGGTCACCTCCGCGACCTGGTGCTTGGTCCGGTCCCGGCCCAGGCACTCCACCAGACGGCGCAGTACGAGGTCCCGGTTGGACTCCAGCACCATGTCGATGAAGTCGATGACGATGATGCCGCCGATGTCCCGCAGCCGCAACTGCCGGACGATCTCCTCCGCGGCCTCGAGGTTGTTCTTGGTGACCGTCTCTTCGAGGTTTCCACCGGAGCCGGTGAACTTCCCGGTGTTGACGTCGATCACCGTCATCGCCTCGGTGCGGTCGATCACCAGTGAGCCACCACTCGGCAGCCACACCTTGCGGTCCAGCGCCTTGGCGATCTGCTCGTCCACCCGCAACGCGGCGAACACGTCGTTGTTTCCGGTCCACTTCTGAACCCGGTCACGCAAGCTCGAGGCGACGCCGCTCACATACTCGTCGATGGTCGACCAGGCGCGCTCGCCCGACACCACGAGCTTGGTGAAGTCCTCGTTGAACAGGTCACGGACGACCTTGATCGCCAGATCGGGCTCGCCGTGCAGCAAGGCCGGCGCATTTCCGGAGGTCTTCTTCTGGATCGCCTCCCATTCGGCCTGCAGCCGCTCGACGTCATTGGTCAGCTCCTCCTCGGACGCACCCTCGGCGGCAGTACGCACGATCACACCGGCGTCCTCGGGCACGACCTTCTTCAAGATCTTCTTCAACCGGTTGCGCTCGTTCTCCGGCAGCTTCCGGCTGATCCCGCTCATCGAGCCACGCGGGACGTAGACGACGTACCGGCCGGGAAGGCTCACCTGGCCGGTCAGCCTGGCACCCTTGTGCCCGATCGGATCCTTGGTGACCTGCACAAGGATCGACTGGCCGGACTTGAGCACGTCTTCGATACGCTTCGGCCCGTCAGTGTGGCCGAGACCGGCCCAGTCGATCTCGCCGGCGTAGACGACGGCGTTGCGGCCGCGTCCGATGTCCACGAAGGCAGCTTCCATCGCGGGCAGGACATTCTGCACCCGGCCGAGGTACACGTTGCCGATCATCGACTGCTGCGAGGCCTGGCTGACGTAATGCTCCACCAGGATGTCGTCCTCAAGCACGGCGATTTGAGTGAGGTCGCCGTCCTGCCGGACCGCCATCACCCGGTCGACCGCTTCGCGGCGAGCCAGGAACTCGGATTCGGTCAGGATGGGCGGCCGGCGACGGCCGGCCTCGCGGCCCTCACGCCGCCGCTGCTTCTTCGCCTCGAGGCGGGTGGAACCCTTGACCAGGCTGACCTCGTCGTCGGAGTCCTTCGTCTCCCGCACCTTGACCACGGTGTGCGGCGGGTCGTCGGAACGGTTGTCCTCGTCGCCCTCGCTCTTGCGCCGGCGGCGCCGGCGGCGCCGGCGGCTGCCGTCCTGACCCTCGCCGTCGCCTTCACCGTCGTCACCGGCTTCCGCCGTGGCATCTGCGTCGTCGGCCGCATCCTCACCGGAGCCGGTGTCCCTGGCCGCCGCGGACTTCTGCGCGTCGCCGGGCGGGTCGTCGCTTTCCTGGTCGGTATCGTCGGACGGACCGTCGCCCTTCTTGCGGCGGCCGCGTCCGCCCCGGCGTCGCCGGCGCCTGCGGTTGCCGCTCTCGTCATCGTCGTCGCCGGATGCAGGCTCCGCCGCCTCGCTGGCGTCGTCCTCCTCGGCCAGCTCCTCGCCCGCCACCACGGCGGCCCGGGCAGCGGCCGCTTGGGCGGGCGTGGGCGGTTCGAACAGCGGGGTGGCATCGAAGGCCGGGGGCTGGAACAGAACCGTCGAGGCCGCCGCGGACCCCTCGCGCTCATTCGGTTCGTCAGCGGCCTGAGCTGCCGCGACGACCTGTGCCGTGGTGGCTGCCTGGTCACTGCTGGCGGTGCTGGTACCGCGGGCCGCACGCTTGCGCGACCGGCTGGCACGCGGTGCGGGCTGCTCGGCCTCGGTTGCGGGCGGCTCAGTCTCCGCCGTATCCGCCGCGATCGTCTCCGCCGCGATCGTCTCCGCGGCCACCGCCTCGACGGCTTCGGCCTTCCTGGCCGCTGCTTTCTTCGCAGCCGCCTTCTTGGCCGGTGCCTTCTTGGCGGCGGCCTTCTTCGCCGGCGCCTTCTTCGCAGCCGCCTTCTTCTTCTGGGACGGCGTCTCCGGTGTGCCGGGGTCGGTCGCGTCCGGACTGCTCAGGTCCGCGGCGGCCGTGCTCGGGGCCGGTTCCGTGGCGGCGCCTTCCTCAGGCGGGCCTGCGACCCGGCTTGCCGTGCGCTTGCGCGGAGTGCGGCGTCGGGCAGGCTCTGTCTGCTCGACCGAATTCTCATTCTCGGCCAAGCCAGTGTTCTCGTCTTGCATGTTCTGTGTACTCCCGTCAGCCCGGTGACGTGCGGCGCAGCCACCGCGTTCGCGGAGCGCAGCCGCCTGGCACCAGGACGCTGTTCGACCGCCGGCGCGGGCCCTACCGTGCACCGGCGAAGAAGCCTGTCGTCAACGACGCCCACCGGCGTATGCGTCAGTGGGCGAACCGGAATGCCGCCGCGTCGGCAGAGCCGTTCTTCGCACTCCACCTCGCGGCTGAACATCGGCATCGCTGCCACCGTGCCGAGCGCCACCGTGCCTGGCGCGCGCCGGCCTCTCGGTCGGCAGCATGCTCCATGCGCGGTACGTCGGCGAGGGAGTCGCCGGATCAGACGGTAGTTCCCGCCCGACCACTGTCGAGTATCGCACATGAACGCCCAAACCCCACGACGCCGCAGCGTAGGGCCGCACCACCGCCCCAGTCCCTCGAGTATCCGATTGCCCGGCGAAGGCGGCGCGCTCTACTCTGCCCCTTGACCCCACCGACCGCACGATTGTGACGTCATGACCACGCCTGAACCGGCAGCACCCCACCACGAAGTCTTCGCGCATTTCGGCGCCACCGATATTCCTGAGCAGTCTGTCTACCCTTATTCACCTGTGTTTCCCTGCCGCGTGGGGACGGATCGTGTGGTGATCAAGCGCACCCGCGGAAAGCCGGAGCACGCAGCGGCGATCGCGCATTTGACCGCCGAGGCAGCAGACTCCGGCGTTCCCGTGGTGCGAGCCGTCGAAACACGCGCGGAGAATCCCGCCGCCATTGGCGAGCACATCTGGGTCGCCTATCCGTTCATCGAAGGCGACGTCTACAGCGGGAGCGATGAGCACATCGCTGGCGCCGGCGAGCTCCTTGGGCGGCTGCACGCCACAGCGACGCGCACACGCGCGCCCGCCTTCTCCTGGCCCGACCCGGACGAGGAGTCGGTTGCCGAAGACCAGGACGGCCTGGCCGCCACGGTGGGCCCGTGGTCGGCAGCGACGGCGCAGGCGTTGTCCGAGCTGGTGGCGAGATTCCCCGCGGCCATCCTTCCCCGGGTTCGTGACGCCGGCCTGCCCGAGTGCACCATCGTCACCGACTACAAGGCGAACAACCTGATCTACACAGCCGAGGGCCCCGTCCTGGTCGACCCCGACAACGCCGACCACGGTCCCCGCCTGTTCGATCTCGCGTTCGCCGCACTGCAGTTCCACTCCGAGCATCCGGGCGCGCCGAGCCGCACGTTCGACGTGCGCGAATGGACGATCTTCACCACCTCCTACCAGCGCCACGTCCAGCTCACACCACTCGAGCGAGAACTCTGGCCGACGGTCGTGGAGTACGTGCTCAGCGAGGAGAGCGTGTGGACGCTCGTCGAATCCGACGATTGGGACGACGAGCGCGAGCGCGCCTTCCTGCTCGACCTCGCCCAGGCCGACGCCGCACGCTTCCCGCTCCCCGACTAGACGACAGACAGGGGCAAGAGCCGCTGGCCGGTGGGACCGGTCTGGATCTCGGTTCCCATCTGCGGGCACACCCCGCAGTCGAAGCACGGCGTCCAGCGGCAGTCGTCGACCTCGATCTCGTCCAGAGCGTCCTGCCAGTCCTCCCAGAGCCACTCCCGGTCGAGCCCGGAGTCGAGGTGGTCCCACGGCAGCACCTCGTCACGCTCCCGCTCGCGTGTGGTGTACCAGGCAAGATCCACCGGCTCCCCGGCGAGAGCGCGCCGCGCGCATTCCGTCCACTGCTCGTAGGAGAAGTGTTCGCTCCATCCGTCGAATCGGCCGCCCTCCTCCCAGACGGCCCTGACGACCCGGCCGACCCTCCGGTCACCGCGGGAGAGCAGCCCTTCCACCATGCTCGGCTTGCCCTCGTGGTAGCGCAGCCCGATCGCCTTGTTGTAGGCACGGTCGGAGCGGATCGCATCCCGGAGCTTGCGCAGCCGGGCGTCGACGACCTCGTGGTCGCATTGGGCGGCCCATTGGAACGGCGTGTGCGGCTTGGGGACGAAACCGCCGATGGAGACGGTGCACCGGATGTCACGGCGGCCGGACACCTCCCGGCCCTTGGCGATCACCCGCTTGGCGAGATCGGCGATGGCGAGGACGTCGTCGTCGGTCTCGGTGGGCAGCCCGCACATGAAGTACAGCTTCACCTGCCGCCATCCGTTGCCGTAAGCCGTGGCGACCGTCTGGATGAGGTCGTCCTCGCTCACCATCTTGTTGATGACCTTGCGCATCCGCTCGGTCCCGCCCTCCGGGGCGAAGGTCAGCCCGGAGCGGCGGCCGTTGCGGGACAGCTCGTTGGCCAGCGTCACGTTGAACGCGTCGACCCGGGTGGACGGCAACGACAACGAGGTGTTGGTGCCTTCGTAGCGGTCGGCGAGGTCCTTGGCGACCTCACCGATCTCGGAGTGGTCGGCGCTGGAGAGCGATAGGAGGCCGACCTCTTCGAATCCGGAGTTCTCCACCCCGGTCTTCACCATGTCGCCGATGGTGGTGATGGACCGCTCGCGGACCGGGCGGGTGATCATGCCAGCCTGGCAGAATCGGCAGCCGCGGGTGCAGCCGCGAAAGATCTCGACGCTGTACCGCTCGTGCACCGTCTCGGCCAGAGGAACCAGCGGCTTCTTCGGATACGGCCACTGGTCGAGGTCCATGACGGTGTGCTTGTGCACGCGCGGTGGCACGCCCGGCCGGTTGGGCGTGACCCGGTCGATGGTCCCGTCCGGGCGGTACTCGACGTCGTAGAACTTCGGGACGTAGACGCCGCCGCTGCTCGCCAGGCGAAGCAGCAGCTCGTCCCGCCCGCCAGGACACCCCTCGGCCTTCCACTCGCGGACCACCTCGGTGATGGCCAGGACCACTTCCTCGCCGTCCCCCAGCACGGCGGCGTCGACGAAGTCCGCGATGGGCTCCGGGTTGAACGCAGCGTGACCGCCGGCGACGACGACCGGGTGTGTCTCGTTCCTATCCACCGCGTCGAGCGGAATCCCGGCCAGGTCCAGGGCGGTGAGCATGTTGGTGTACCCGAGCTCGGTGGCGAACGAGACGCCCAGCAGGTCGAATGCGGCCACCGGCCGGTGCGAGTCGACGGTGAACTGCCCGATCCGGTGCTCCCGCATCAGCGCTTCGAGATCAGGCCACACCGAATAGGTCCGCTCGGCAAGGACGCCTTCGCGTTCGTTGAGCACCTCGTAGAGGATCTGGACGCCTTGGTTGGGGACACCGACCTCATAGGCGTCGGGGTACATCAGCGCCCACCGGACCTGGGCCTCGTCCCAAGGCTTGACCACAGCGTTCAGCTCGCCTCCGACGTACTGGATCGGCTTGCCGACCCGGGACAGCAGCGGCTCCAGGCGCGGGAACAACGACTCGACCGACATGATGATGGGGGCTCCAGACGATCTGGGGAAACAGCGCTCGAGTCTACCGCGGGCAGGCAGGCCACCAACTTGCCCGAGACGAACGAAAATGTACGCTACGTGGTATCCGTACGGTCAGGAACCGCGAGAGAGGACAGTATGGTGTCCCAGCCGGATGTCCCGGACTCAGCCGGCGGAGGGTACGACGGCCTTCGGGTCCAGCCGGGCGTCGTGGAGTGGTCTCCACCAGAACTCGACCTGCATGTGCCGGAGCTCGAACCGCCGATCGTCCTCGATCCGCCCACTCCGCCCGAGCCGCCGCAGGACAGCCAGGTCAGCCGGGAAGAGCTCGAGCTGGCCCTGGAGCGCGCCAAACTCGTCGCGGAAGACTGTGCCACCATCCTCCAGCCGGCGGTCCAGGCCATGCTCGACGGCGCATGGGTGAGCCGGCGAGCGGACGAGTTCTCCCTCGCGCTGGAGGAGCATGCCCGGATGGCCACCTCCGCCGGAGCGCACCCAGTCCGGGTGATCGAGCACGCCCTCGATCAGCGCCTGGAGACCGGTGATCCACTTCAGCCGGGCGTCTTCATGCCGCAACCGGAGGTCGGTTCCTGATGGCTGGGAAGATCCAAGGCGACATCGATGGCGAGTCCGCGGGCAAAGTGCTGGGCGGGCTCGAGAAAACCCCCATCGACGACGTCGCCGACGTCGCCGACTCGTCGTCATACGCCTCGACGTCGGACTACTACGGTGGCGGCGGAGACGGAGGCGGCAGTGACTACACCGGCTACGGGAACTCGGGCCGCGGCGGCGGCGCCCTCGACCCCGAGGATTCCGACGACTCGGGGGATTCGGAGGATTCCGACTCGGCGGATTCCGAAGGCTCCGAGGACTTGACCGACTCCGAGGACTCCACCGATGAGCCGTCGGACAACGAGCCGTCGGAAAACGACCCGTCGGACAACCAGATGTGGACGCAGCCGGACGAGCATCGCACGGGTGACGACACGGGTGACGACACCGGCGGCGGGACGGACGGCGACGGGGGCACGGGTGACCGTCGCGTCTCCATGGACATTCAGGCGATGACCACGCTGATCGCGGCGATGGAACGGGCGCGGGACCAGATCCCGGAGTATCAGGCCGAGTTCCGCAAGATCCTGCTCGACGTCGATCTGCTGGAGACCGCCTACCCCGACGCTGACCGGCTGCCGCAGGTGGTGGCATGGATCGAGGACGAGCTTCCCGGCCTGCGGCGCAGGCTGGCACTGGCCCAGGCCCTGGAGGACGACACTTTGCGCACTCAGCCGGACCGCGGCTTGCCACATGCGCGCCCTCCGGTGACGTACTTCGAGCACCACGTCCCCGACCATCCGCCGCATGTCTCCACCGAGCACGGCCGGGAGCTGGTGAGCCTGTTGACCACGCAGCCGGACCAGGTGGAGCGACTGGTCGCCAAGCTCACCGGCAACCAGCATGACCCCTATTTCACGCACCAGTTCACCGGCGAGGCGGATCCGGCCGATGTGACCGCGGTCATCGAGGCCGCGCGTGCCCGGGACGACATCGATCCGGCCCGCGTGGATGAGCTGGAAAGCCTGGTTCGTGCCGCCGTCCGTACCGCCGCCCGCGGTACCGGAGAGCTCGCGCCGGGCGGGGACTTCGACGACCGGTGGCGGCAGTTCGCGCCTGCGAGCGGGGCGCCGGCCACGGCGTGACCCGGTGCACCAGCACACCGAACGCACCGCGCACGGACCGGCTAGGCTTTGGCTCCTGCTATCACTTACGTGACCTTCTGAACATCTGGAGCATCTATGTCCGAGCGCACGCTTGTTCTCATCAAGCCCGACGCCGTGTCCCGCGGCCTGGTCGGCGAGATCCTGGCCCGTTACGAACGCAAGGGTCTGTCCATCGTCGCCATGGACCAGCGCACCATCGACGCCTCCCTGTCCGACGCCCACTACGCCGAACACGTCGGCAAGCCCTTCTACCCCGGTCTGCGGGATTTCGTCACCTCCGGCCCGCTCGTCGCACTCGTGCTCGAAGGTGACCAAGCCATCGACGTGGTCCGCCAGATGAACGGCGCCACCGACAGCCGTGCGGCCGCTCCCGGAACCATCCGCGGCGACCTGTCGCTGTCCAAGAGCGAGAACCTGGTGCACGCCTCGGACTCCGCGGATTCCGCGAAGCGCGAGCTGGCGCTGTGGTTCCCGTCTCTGGCCGGTTAGCGAGGGCATCGACATGGGCGACCCGGACGCGAACCGCGAATACACCTCCATGGACGTCGACGCCCTGGGCGACGCCGTCGACGACCTCGACGCCACTCTGACCGGCCTCACGGATCGGATCTCCCACCTGGAATCCGACTTCACCTACTTCGGTGTGGACAAGGCCAACCTGAACAAGCTGCTCGAGGCGAAGTCCGACCTCGAGACGATCATGCCCGACATGCGACGCCGGCATAGTCTGGCCGTACAGAGGCTCGCGGAGCTGCAGAGCGGCGGCTGGTCCGGGGACGGCGTCATCAGCTTCGAAGGCACCGACATTCTCAACGACCTCTTCGACTCCGTCGAGGACGCGCAGGAAGCCGGACGGGAGCTGGCCGATCAGGTCAACGACGCGAACGGTGAGATCCCGCAGGAAGTCTGGGACGAGCTCGCCCAGTACGGCCACGATCCGGACTTCGCCGAGGCGTTCGTCAACGGCCTGGATCCCGCCGCGCGGGGATTCCTGCTCATGGAGCCCTACAAGGGCGAGTCCTCCGGGGACGGGCCGGACGAAGCCGCCACACGGGCGTTGACCACCGTATTCTCCACTGCCAGCTTCCGGATCGACTACGACGTCGAGTTCATCTCGGAGATGAACACCGCCCTTCGGGACATGGGCCTGCACCCGGAGGGCATTGTCCTGGTCGACAGCATGGCCCACCTGATGAACCAGGGCGGGCACTGGAATCACGAGTCGGTCGTGGCCTTCGCCGAGGCGGCACTGCACGGCGAGTACGAGGACATCGGCAAGGTGGGCGACTGGCCGGGAGTCATCAACGCGCTGGCGAAGAATCCGCGGGCGGCCGCCGAGTACATGCATAAGCACCCTGACGAGGTGTGGGAACAGGCTCAGGTGATCGGGCCCGTCACCAGTACCCAGGAGTGGAACGAGGCGTGGGCCGCGTTCGTCAAGGCCGGTACCATCGACGCCCACTCGATCTATGAACGTCTGCGCCTCTACGACGACGGCCAGGCCAACCTCGCCGAACAGAACGCCGCCACGTGGATCGTGAACGTCGGATCGCTCGAGGAGCCGTTCCCGTTCACCGACGAGATGCGCGCCGTCTTCGTCGATATCACCGAGCAGTACTGGGACGAGTTCATGTACGCGTTCTCCGCGCCGGCCGGGGTCCCGCAGCTGCCGGACGGCACGCCTATTCCCATCAACGGGATCGACCCCGGCATTTGGGACGAGTTCATCACCGAGGGGATGCGTTCGGAAGAGGGCGCCGCACGCACCTTCGAGCTGTTCCACAACCAGGTGCAGGACATCCGGAACGGCCGCGGTGGCGACCACGCGGCCAGCGGGTGGGATGGTCACGTCGCCGGGCAGCTCTCGAAAATGTTCCTCGCCAACTGGAACCAGGTCCTGGACGAGCGTGGGGCCAGTGCCGAGGATGCCAAGGAGTTCCGGGACGGCATCATCGATTGGCTCATCGGCGCCGGCTTCGACCCCAAGGGCGCGGCGGAAGACATCGCCGGCAAGCCCAAGGAGATGGCCCAGCAGATCCTCGGCGACCTGGTCAAGGGTTGGATGGACGACCTCACCGAGGAGCAAGCCCAGGAGCTCGAGACCAGCGTCTTCGGCTACCACCGGCGCTGGCGGGATTATGCCAACCAGCGCCTGGAACAGAACGAGTTGCCTTACAACAACCCGGACATCGAGCCGTACGACGACGGCACGGTGACGTGGGACGGCGACCCGGCCTTCTACGAAAGGCACTACGGCGGGACGTTCACCGACAGCAATGGGCGGCTGCTGCCGTTCGAGGAGATCGTGAGCGACCCCGACGCGCTCGCTGCGTACAATGCCTGGCTTCAGGATCCCGCCGTGCAGCAAGCCACCAACGGGTTCTTCCGGGACGAGAACGGGCCGGACTAACGAGAACCCGTCCGAGGGGGCTCAGCCCTCGGATTCCCTGACGGTGGCGGCGAAGGTCACCAGGATCGACTCGCCCGATTCTGGGTCCTGCGCCGCCACCACCACGGTCCCGTTGCCCAGGAGCGTGGTGGCGTTTCCGAACAGGCTGGCCGTGACCACCTGGCCGTCGGGCGCCACATACACGCCCGCGAGGTCCTCGTCCTCGCCGCCGGCCGCGGCGTCGGCGATGGCCTGCGCGCGGTCGCTGCCGTCCACGACGTCCCAGCGATGACGTTCCGCGGTCTCGTCCTCGCTGGGCAAGCCGCCGAACGTGGTCGCCAGCACCCCACCGTCGCTGGAGACGGACGGGCTCCCCAGGTGCCGCAGGTTGGACCCGTACTCGACGGCGAGCGGGCTGAGCGGATCGGTCAGCGGGCCGTCGGCGGAGATTCTGGGCACGGTGGGCGTGCCGTCCGGTGCGCCTAGGACCGGACGGAGCGTGCCGTCCTCCTCCACCGCCAGGACGCTGCGGGTCATCTGCACGACGACTTCGTCCTCTCCCGCGCCCACGAGCACAGGTCCGAGAATCGGGACGTCGGTGGCCGCGGCGCCGTCGTCGGGAAACGCCGAACCATGGACCACGCCGTCGGTGATCTGATCGGCGTCCTCGGGTGGCTTGCCCGCGACGGTCCGCAGCGCCCCGTCCTCAACCACCCGGACCAGGTTGGCGACCTCATACCCGGCCCCGGCGATCTCCTCGACGAAGAGGACTCGCCCAGTGCCGTCGACGGCGATGTCGCTGATCCGGCCAAGCGCGGCGTCGGCCGCATCGGTGCCGTCGGGTGACGCCGGCATCCGGTCGGTGCCGTCGGGCGCGTCCACCCCGAAGGCAGGTTCCACGTCTCCGGTCCCGTCCCACCGATACACGGTGGACCAACCCAACGGCTCGTTCGGCGTGCCCCGGAGCAACATGTACACCGTGCCGTCCGGCGCGGGGGCGAGGTCGACGATCTCCGTGGCGCCGTCAGGCAGTGCCGGCGACCAGGCCGACACGCCGCCGGACTCATCCACGCGCACGATGGAGGTCGCGTCCAGCACGGCGTAGACCGTCCCGTCAGTTCCCGCCGCGAGAGACGTCAGCGGCCCGGAGAACAGGGCGTCCTCCCCGGCCACGGGGCTCTCACTAGGCTCCTCCTGGCCGCCGCCGGCCAGCAGACTCACCGGGAACCGCCCGGAATCGTCCCCGTCCTCGGAGGTGCAGGCTGGCAGGGCAGCTACCGCGAGCACGAGGGCGCCCGCGGTGAGTCGACGCAACATGACCCGGAGTCTAGTGCGCGGTGCCGGACAGCTCGGCCACCGGATTTCCGGCCTGTCGCACGACGTGGTCTAGGATCGAGGCGGTCCAGCCGAGGAGTGCAGATGTGCGACGAAGAAGAACGTATGGTCCCCAACCCGTATCTGGCGGCCATGGACAGCCTGATCAGGCGTACCGAGAACGCGGTGGAGGACACGCCGAACATGGACGCGCCTACCGACTCCATCGGCGAGGGGCCTGCCTGGACGGGACGCAAGGCGCGTGAGATCCATGACGACTACCTCTCGCCCAACGCCGATCCGGTCCGCACGGCACTGAACGATCTGGTCAGTGACGTCGAGACGCGCAAGGGCGAGTTCGACGCCGAAGTCCCCGAGGGCGTCGCCAACGCGATCCGCGCCGATCTGAATTACCGCTGAGCGCCGGCCTCCGGGACCTGAACCAGCTGCCACTGCCCGCCCGCGACGTAGATGCCTCGGCCGGGCGGCATACCCCCGGTGAGCGAGCGCGGGATCTTCAGCCCGAAGTGATCGCCGTCGCTGGTACCGCCCGGCGAGAGCAGCAGGCCTGACCGGGACTTCTTCAGGGCCGCCACCGGGCCCCGGTAGGAGCTGCCGAGGTCGTCCGTCGTGCCGGCGGCCACGATGACGCTGCCCGAGTCCCGGATCTTGCCGAGGTGCTTGGTGATGGCGTCAACGACGTGACCGTCCACGCCGAGCAGTTCGACGTCGTCGATGATCACCGCGCTCGGCGGCCGGTCCCTGGCCGGTGCGAACTCCTCGAAGACCGCCAGTACCTCGTCCTTCTTGGCCTCCAGGTCGAGCACCACCTCGACTCCCTGGTGCTCGCTGAGCGTCCGCAGCGGGCTGCGCCGCGGCATCACCAGCATGACCCGCCACCCGCGATCCAGGATCGACGTGGTCATGGTCAGGAGCGTGGAGCTGCGCCCGGACCGGCGCGGCCCCAGGATCAGCATCCCCGGCCCGTGGTCGAGGGCGTCGAGCGTGCGCAGAGTCAGTGTGTCGCCACCGACCGCGATCGGGATCTCGGTGCCGGCCAGCGGCTTCTCCAGCAGTTTCGTGGCGTCGGCGAGGGAGATCTTGGAGGGAAGCGGATCGACCCGGAACGGGCGCATCCGGCGCGGCAGGTCGGCGAAGCGGGCCGCGGCCTGCCGGCCGATCTCCTGGAGCGCGGCCACCTGGGCGGTGCCGGCGTCGTCGTCGGTCAGCAGGGCGATCTGGGTTTCGCGTAGTCCGTCCGCGCGGAATGCCCGGCCCGGAGGCATGTGCTCGGGCACCTCCTTGCCGGGCATGCCGATCGAGGTGAAGTCGGCGATGTCGGTCATGCGCAGCATCAGCTTGTCGTCCATCAGGGTGCTCAACCGCCCGACCAGGCTCGTCCGGTCGCCGGTCATGATGACCTTCACCCCGACGCCGGTGCCCTCCTGCATGATCTGCATCCACAGGTCGACGAGCCGGCCGTTGTCGTAGCTCTCGTACGCCTGCTTGAAGCCCTCCCACCGGTCGAACAGGATGACGATGTACGGCAGCCGCTTCTCCGGCGCCACGTTGGCGCGCAGCTCGCTCAGATCGGCGAAGCCCTGCTCGGCGAGCAGCTGCTGGCGGCGGCCGATCTCGGCCCGTAGGCGGGCGCTGAGCCGGGACAGCCGGTCCGGCTGGTCGCGCGTGACCACGGCACCCGTGTGCGGCATGCCGACGATCGGCAGCAGGGCGTTGTTTCCGCAGTCGACGCCGTAGAGATGAACGTCCTGTGGCGAGATCTCGCGTCCGATGACGCCGGCGAACGCCCTCAGCACAGTGGAGCGGCCGCTGCGCGGAGCGCCGATGACTGACAGGTGACCGCCGCCGGACACGTCGTAGTAGGCCACGGCGCGGCGCTGTTCGCTGGGGATGTCGACCATCCCGAACGGCAGCCGCAGACGGTTCGCGGTGCCGACCGAGGCGCCCTGCTCGTCGAAGAGCTGGTCCAGCGTCATGATCTCGTCGAGCGGCGGCAGCCACGGCGGGGGCGGTGCCTTGATCCCGGTGCGGTCCGAGGCCTCGTTGATCGCCTTGACGAGGCTCTCCAGGTCGGTGGGGATGCTGACGTCTTCCTCGGCCTGGGCCTGGCCCGCGCGCTCTGGAGCACGACCGATACTGCCCCAGGACAGCTCCCGCAGGCCGATCGCGACCTCGGCGTCGGGCGCGACCGGCCGGCCACCCACCCGCGACGACTGGAACTGCACCAGCGACGAGTGCCCGAGTCGGGCATAGGCACGCCCGGGCAGCGACTTCGGGATCTCGGCCGACTCCGCCGACTCGATCACGTCCTGGCTGTCGCTGCGGTCGGTGACCCGCAACGCGATCCGCAGGTTGGTGTTCGACTTGATCTCCGAGCTCACCACACCGGCCGGGCGCTGGGTGGCGAGGATGAGGTGCACGCCGAGCGACCGGCCACGGCGGGCGATGTCGACCAGGCCCTTGACGAAGTCCGGCAGCTCAGCCACGAGTGCGGCGAACTCGTCGATGACGATCATCAGCCGGGGCATCGGCGGGTCGTCCGGCTCCCGCCCGGCCAGGTAGTCCTCGATGTCCTTGGCTCCGGCGTCGGCGAGCTGATGCTCGCGCCGGTGCAGCTCGGCCGCGAGACTGGCCAGCGCCCTGGTGGTGAGGTGCCCGTCGAGGTCGGTGACCATGCCGACGGTGTGCGGCAGGTTGTTGCAGTCCTTGAACGCGGCGCCACCCTTGTAGTCGACCAGGACGAAGGTGAACTCGTCCGGCCGGTTGGCGACCGACAGCGACGCGATGACGGTCTGCAGCAGCTCCGACTTTCCCGAACCCGTGGTGCCGGCCACCAGGCCGTGCGGGCCGTCGGCGCGCACGTCGATCGCAAAGGGACCGTCGGCGCCCTCGCCGATCACCGCCTTCGTGGTCCGGCCCACCTGGGACCACCAGCGCTCGATCGCCTCCGGCGTGGCCGGGTCCATCCCGAGTACGTCCAGCAGGCGGCTCGACGCCGGCAGGGTCGAGGAGAGGTCCTCGGTGCTGACGTCCTTGATCGGCGCCAGGGCGCGGCCCAGGCGCTCGCACCATCCCGGCGGCACGATATCCGCGCGGACGCCCTCGATCGTGGTGCTCTGCGTGACCCGGACCTTCGTGGTGTTGCCCGGGCCGACGAAGACCACCGCACGGCACTCCTCCGGCAGCTGCTGCTCCTCGGTGTCGATGCACAGGAACAGAATCCCCAGCGACGGGCCCTCTCGCAGCAGGGTTACCAGGCCGGGTATCAGCCGGATACGACGGGCGCCGTCCAGCACCACGAGCAGCGGGCTGAAGCCGACGTCGCGGCTGGCCAGCATGCCGCCGCCTTTGTCGTCCCGCACCGCCTTGCGGGCTTCCATCAGGGCCATCAGCTCGGCCACCCGGCGGTTGGTGGTCTCCTCGTCGACGCCGACTCCGGCGATGACGTCGGCGTCGTCCGCACGCCGCGCATGCGGCAGCCATCTCACCCAGTTCCATGCCTCGTCGCCGTCCGGATCGGAGAGGACCACGATGGCGAGGTCGGCGGGACTGTGCAGGGCGCCGGCCTGAGCGACCATCCACTCCGCCACGAGCGTGCGGATGCCGTCGGCGCCGGCCACCCCGGTGACGCCGGACGCCGCCAGGTCGACGCCGACCGGAACGTCGGGTGCCGTCCATCGCAGGTCTCGCTCGTGGTCGTCGCGAGCCGGATCGGTCAGCTTCACCTCGCTGGGAATGTCGGCGGTCCCGACGCGCACCCGAAGCCAGTCCGGATCGGTGCGGCGGCGCTCCCAGAGCCGCGCCCGTGGGCCGGTGGCGAACAGCAACGTGGCTGCCGGGTCCGGCATGTCCCGCCGCCGTGCGCCGCGCTCGCGGACGAGCGCCTCATACGCCTGACGGCTGATCCGCTGGAGCCGCTCGACGTAGTTCTCCATGTTGGTGGTGTAGTTGCCACGCTGCTGCTTCTTGTTGCTGCGATAGCGCGCCACCAGCATGATCGGCGCTAGCAGCATGATCATCAAGCTGTAGGGGGAGCGGATCAGGAGGAACATGGTGCCGCCCATGATCATCGGCCCCATCGCCATCACCCACGGCACCGGCGACTTCTGCGGCTTCTGCGGTTCGCTGGGCAGCCGGAAGTCGGTCTGGCGGGGCGGCGGCAACAGCCTCGGCGGCCGGTTGTAGTCCAGCGTGACGCCGCTGGGGCTCGGCGACAGGGACGCGTCCGGCGGTGCGGGGACAGCGAGCTCGAACATCACCTCGCCGACCACGAGGGCGGTGCCGGGTTGCCACACGGTGGGGCTGTCCAGCTGCACCCGATCGATGTGGGCGTACGGCCGGTCGTCGTCCGCCGAGATGGTCAGATGCGGGTTCTTGAGCCGGTCGAGCTCCTTGATCAGCTTCTTGTACCGCCGCTTGCGCCGTTGCTTGCGCTTCTTCTTGGGCTCGTCGTCGTCCTTCGGGATGATGATGGGGCCTTCGAGCCGGTACTCGCGATCCGGCGGCGGCATCACCTCGCCGGTGACCGCGGGGTCCGGGGTGACCGTCACCGTTCCGTCGAGGCGCACGTCCAGCCGGAAGGCCGTGGCGGGCAGGCCGGGGTCGTGGACGCGGATCGCCGCCGCCGGCCCGGTCCCGACGTCGTAGCTTCCCGGAGCCAGGCTGTCCACCCGTCCGGCACCGAACCCGGAGACGGTGCGCAGCTCGACGACGCCGGTGCGCTCGGCGAACACGTCGGCCAGCGGCACGCCGAGGCCCACCAGGACCCCGTTGTGCAGCGGCGAAGCACTGACCAGCGCCTTCGGATCGAGTGCGGTGCCACCGAGGTAGAGCTCCGGCGTCGCGGCCGTCTCCATCCCGCCGCCCAGGCCGTCGTCGACCACGCCCAGATGACGTCCGGCCGTGCGCACGATCTGCGGCTCCGGCGCGGCAGGCTTGAGCTGCGCGGCAAGCTGGCGGGCGACGTCGCCGACCGTGGCGTTGTCGTCGCACTCCACTGCCAGGTCGACGACATCGCCATCGGTCGCCGCCACGGCACTCAACAGCAGCCGCACGTCCCTACACTCCCGCTTTCCGGTAGGTCACTTCTTCACCGACCAGCATGGTACCGGCACAAATCAGTGTCCACGTGACGCCTGCATACGGCGGTGGCCCGCATTCTTCAGAAGAATGCGGGCCACCGTGGTGAAACCTTGAAGAGCTGAACCTCAGGGGAGACGGTCCGGCTCGCCGAACGCTTCGGCCATGTTGTTGTGGTTGACGAGCACGTCCTGGGCCGCGCCCTCGAGCGCGTCCCGCAGCGTGATCAGGTTCTGCTTGTACTCTTCCCACGCCTCCCGGAACTGCGTCGCGTAGGTGCCTTCCCAGACCGTGTTGTCCAGCGCACCGTCGACGTCGTTCTTGATGGTCTCGGCGTCCTCGCCCTTCGCATTGAATGTGCGATAGAGCTCCGCCAGGGTGGATAGTTCTGCGCCTACTGCCATGATGTAACTCCTTATATCGATAATCAGCCACGACCCATGTGGCGGGACGCGACATGGCAGAGCCTACCGGGCATGTGCGAATCGGCAACAGGACAGTCCGCGGTGGCCGCGATGGCGCACCGATTCAGGCCAGGTCGCGGCGGTGCACTCCGGAACGGTCCGCACCGGAGCCGGGAATCAGCTCGTCCAGCAGGGCCCCGGTCTCCGGTTCGAGGTCGGGCACGCCGAGGCCGGTGAGCACGCCGGACATCTCCTCGGCGACCGTCATCGCACCCGCCGCGCCGTCGGCGGCGTGCTGGGCTTGCAGGAGATCCCGCCAGAGCAACTGCTCTCCCGGGCGCACCCGCAGGCCGGCCCGCGCCGCCGCCGCGGCGGTTCCCGGATCGCCGCCGTCGCCGCTGAGCACCGAGAGACGGTGCGCGGCGTCGATCAAGACGTCAGAGGCGAGCCGCTCGAGCCGTGCCCGGGCGATCCAGGAGTAGCGGCCCTGTGGCCTGTCGGCCAGCACCGGCCCCCGCGCCACCCGCAACGCCTTGCGCAGCAGGTCGGCCTCCTCCCTCGGGTCCCGGGCGGCGCGCGAGCGCAGCAGCAGGCCGCACACCACGTCCCAGTCCAGGATGACGTCCGGGCTGAGCTTCAGCCGGCCGTCGGCCGTCATCAGCAGGTACGGCGAGCCGTCGGGATCGACGCCGAGCCAGTCACGGACCCGCGCGAAGGTCGACTCGCGAACCGCGGCCGTGACTCCGCGAGGCCAGATCGCGGCGGACAGCACCGTGGGGTGCACGCCCTCCGGGTGCAAGGAGAGATAGACGACGATCTCGGTGGCCAGCGCGCGTCTCTCGTCGTCGATATCGTGAGCGCACTGCACCTCCACCGGGCCGAGCACGAACACCCGGACCGGCGCGGTGGCCAGGTGCGCCACGTCGAGGGTGGCCGGCGGCTCCGGAATCTCCGGGCGCGCCTCGGGCAGCCACGCCTCATGGAGGATCGGGCCGTCCGGGTCGTCACCGCCGCCGTAGCGCTCCGGGTCCACCAGGCCGGCGATCGCCTCGATGCTGCGCCACGAGAGCTGGTTCGCCTGGAAACGTAGGCCGAGCGCAGGAACGTCGATGGTGCCTGACGAGTCGACCGACAATCTCCAGCGTGCGCCGGGAACCTCGCCCGCGCAGACCACGCCCACCGGAGAACGGCTCGCCGCACTGGTGAGCTCGGTCAGTGCGGCCGCGGTCTCCTCGCCCGGGCCGGTGCCGAGGACCACGTACTCCGGCATCCACGCCCCGCCACCACCCGGCGCGAGCCGGCCGGTCAGCACATCCGGGCCGAGACCGTCCACACGTCGCGACATCAGCTCGGGCATGACGGAACTGACGTCGCCCACCAGCCGCAGCCGTCCCGGCTCGAAGACCGTCAGCTCGTCCGGCAGGCCCGCGGCGGTGACCCGCAGATGATCCGACCATTGGTTGGTCGCCAGCTCCACGGCGATGGCGGTCGCGACCTCGAAGGCCGCACCCGGGTCGCCCACGATGCTGACCGGCCCACCGGCCGCCTCGAGATCGATCAGAATGTCCCAGTCGCCGTCCCGGCCGAGCGAGACGAGTCCCGGGTAGGGAGCGAGCACGCCGTCGGCGATCGGCTGGCCCACCCCGGCCACGTTCTCCCGCTCGAGCGTCCAGCGGCGGCCGTCCTCGGTGACCTCCCACGGTTCGGGGGCGTCGAGGCGAGCGGGCGCGATCATCAGGTCGACGGACTCGTTGTCCACGTAGGCGGCGTAGACGGCCGGCAGCGGAGTGCCCGCGTCCCGGCATTGCGCCGCCAGGCTGCGCAGGGCGTAGTCGAGCCAGCGGGCCCGGTCCGGGTCGGCGCCGACGCGCAGCGCCACCTCGGCCTCGAGCGCGTCGTCGCCCGGCTCCGGCGTGCGCCGGCGGCGGCGCACCATCTCGATGGCGCCCAGCACCCCGGCCGCCAGCAGGCCGCCGAAGACCAGGTCGCGGTAGGTGTTCTGCGCCTCGGCGGCCCCTTCGGTGCCGGAGCCGGTGGCATCCCGGCCGTCCCCGGTGAGTGCCTTGCCGCCGGTGTCCTCGGCGGCTTCGCCTTCGGTGCTCGCGTTTTCGCCGGTAGCGTCGCCTTCGGCGGCCGGCTCGTCGCCGGATTCTCCGGCTCCGGTGCCGGCCGGTTCCTCCTCGGCCTCTGCCTCGGGCTCCTCGTACGTGACGACGTCGGCATCCGTGGCATCGTCGGGCAGCGCGATGAGCCAGTTCGGGTAGATCAGCCGGGCCAGGGACAGCTCGTGCCCGTCCGGCTGTTCGCGTCCCTTGTTGAGCTCGTAGATCTCCTGGTAACGACGGCCGTCACCGAGGGTCCGCTCGGCGATGTCCCAGAGATTGTCGTGGTACCGGCCCTCGGGCGGCTGCACCACGTACACCTTCATCCCCAGCAGCTCTTTGCCGTCCTCGGGGTCGAGGACCATGTCGCCGAGACGGTACACGGCCTGATCGGAAGGCCCCGACCGCGACGACGACCCGGACTCGGATCTGTCGTCCCGTTCGTGGACGGTGCCCGCGACGGTGGTGTCCTCGGTGACCGCGGCCGCGCTGATGACAGACTTCCCCGCCGCGCCGGACATGTCCGCCGGGGTGGCCGGCACCGCCGCCGACGCCTGCCCCGCGGCCGTCGCCGCCAGCAGGATCGAGCCGACGAGGACCCTGGCCAGCCGCTGCGACGCGCCGGACATGGGGACGCGGGACGGCAGGCCGATGCCGCGGACAGCACTGCGCATCTCCACCAGCACACAGATCGTGAACTGCAGCCAGGCCAGCCAGACGATCCAGACCAGGACACCCACCAGTTGCTCGGCTCCGATGGTGCCGGTGAGGTCATCGCGACTCGGCAGCGACGTGGGAATCGGCGGCGGACCGGCCAGCGCCAGCAGGGCGACCGGTACCCCGACGACCAGCAGCGCCAGCGCCAGGCCCGCCACGATCGCCTGGACCAGGTTGCGTTCCGGCTCGGCTTCGGCTGAGCGCTGGAAACGCTGCGGCCCGATCTCGCGGGTGACGCCCGCAGGTTCCGCGGTGGCCCCGGACTGACCGGGCCGGACGGACGAGGGAGGCGGCGGTGGCGGTGGGTTCTCGACCGGGCTCACGGTCATCCTCCAATTCCAACTTCAGGCTGCGCGATGGCGCTGCCTGAGACGTCGAAGCTGCTCACGAACACCAGCTGCAGCAGGCCAGTGGGCACCGTGCGGCCAAGATCCACCTCGACCGAGTCTCCGGTGACCCCGACACGGACGGTGGTGTAGGTACGGTCGAGCTGGGCCAGGTACTGCCGCACGGCATACTCCGCCTCGCCTTGAACGATCACCACGGTGCCGTCCGCGCGGAATCTGTCGATATCGATCTGGTTCGCGCCCGCCCGGGCTGCCTGCTCGGCGTCGTCGAAGGCCTGCTGCCGGGCGTTGATGGCCCGGCCGCCGTCGTAGATGAGACCGGCGACCGCGAACAGCATGACGATCAGCACGATCACCATGGCGCTGATGGAGCCGCGCTCCGGGGCCTCGCGGTGCCGGCGCAGCGTGGATGCCGTCACGATGTCCGCCGCCACTGGTCGAGCGGGGCGACGCTCTGCCCGGTCATGGTGGCGCTCCCCGGGAACCCGGCGAAGGCCAGCTCGGCGAAGCTCACCTGGCAGCTCACCCGCACCGTGACCGAGCCGCCGGCGGTGAAGTTGCTGCCGCCCAGGTCCACACCCTGGCATGTCAGCCCGCCCGGCAACGCCCGGTTGGCCGCCTGCTGTGCCGCTGCCTGCGCGGAGCCGATGTCTCGTTCATACGACGCGGCACGCGCCGCCTCCCGGGCCGCGGACTGCACGTCGCCCTGCCGGTCGGCGTACCGCCCGAAGCCGATGACGAGAAGCATGACGGCGACCAGGATCGGCACGAGGAGCACGACCTCGATGGCCATGGATCCACGTTCACGTCTCGCCGTCGTCTCGGTTCTCACCACACGCCTTACAGATCCGGCCGGAACTCTTCGATGGGGCCTTCCACATGCTGGCACACCTCGGGGGTGATGTTCTTGATGATCTCCTTGGCCCGGCCGCAGACCTCGACGCGGATGTAGCCGTCCCCGATTCCCATGGCATCGACGCGGGTGACGACCAGCTGGTTTCCCCCTACCCGGCTGGCATACGTCGTGGCGCTACTCCTCGCCAGTGCCAGCGCATCCGCCGTACCGCCGCCCTGCCGTGCTACCCGCGCGCCCTCGCGCGCGGCGGCGTGCGCCACCTGGTTCCCGTGATAGTGCAGCGCGAACTGGATGATCAGGAAGATCACGAAGAACATGATGGGCGTGTACAGCACCATCTCGATAGAGCTGGCACCACGCTCGGAACGACGACGGACCGGCATGGAACGGATCAGGGGTTCCCGCCGCCGGGCGTGTCCGGGATCTGGATCTCGTTGGCCTTGCCCTCGACCATGTTATAGATGATCAGGCCGACCGCTGCCGCCAGCGCGACCAGGACCGCCGTGATGATGACGAACTCCATCGCCGACGCGCCTCGTTGCGACGTGGCCTGAGCGCGATCGAGCCGGGACCGGAGCAGGAGCAGCAACATGCCCTGCGGCGTGGACGGTGAGAAGTAGGCGTTCATCAACTCGTTCTCCTGCTCGTTCTGGACGGTGTTACGTGGCCTGCGATCTTCACCCGGAGATATTCTCCCTGTGACCAGCCGTTGAAACAAATGCTCACGATCCCTCCAGCACGCCCATCAAGGCCGGATACAGGAGGAACACGAGGAAACCGAGGCAGAGCAGCAGCTGAGCCACCAGCATGGACTGTGACCGCTCACCGGCCTTGCCCTCCACTTCGGCCAGCTCGCGCCGGCGCAGTGAACCCGCCCTGGCCGCCAGCGACTCCCGGACCTTCGCTCCGTCCTCGGCGACCAGCGCGAGCGCGGCCGCCAGGTCCCGCAACTCCTCGATTCGCAGCTCGTCGCCGAGCTCGCCCAGAGCCGCCCACGGGGTGACGCCGTGCAGGCGGGCGGTCAGCAGAGTCTCCCGAATCCGGGTCATCGCCCAGCCGTCGCTGAGGCTGGCCGCCGTCGAGAGCGCCTCCGGCACGCCCCTGCCGCCCGAGAGGTTCATCGCCACGAGGTCCAGGAACGAGCCCACGACGTGGCGGAAGTCCCGCCGCCGCTCCGAAGCGGTGGCCCGGACACTCAAGGTCGGCATGATCGCGCCCACGAGCGCGAAGACGATGCCCAGCACGAACGACATCGACAGGCCGAAGCCGACCCCTCCGAGGATCAGCAGCACATCCAGCACCACCGGTGCGAGGAAGCCTCCGAGCGCCGCCAGCACGCTCATCGCCAGGTGACCTTCCAGCGAACGGCCCATCAGCGACAGGTCACTGCGCAGCGCGCCAAGGTCGATGCCGATGTTCTCGAAGGAGGAGCGCAGGCGGCCACCCACCTTGCGCAGCGACTCCGACTCCCGGACCTGGCGGGGATCGAACGACGCGGCGGTGATCCGCGCCTGCCGGGCCCTGCCCCGGTCCAGGTCGAGGCGGGCCAGCGCGGCCGCGGGGTTGGACCGCGGCTGGAAGAGCACCAGGCCCAGCACGAGCAGGCCGAGGCCGACCAGTGCGCCGGCCAGGATAATCAGGGTCATGACCTGCCTCCCGTGCTGCCCGGCGAAGCCGTCACGAGGAACCGGTCGGGGACCTCGATGTTGGACAGCCGGCGCATCCACATGAATCCGAGTGCGAACAGGCCGATCACCACGGCCAGGACCACCTGCCCCATGGCCGTGCCGTACGGCTCGACGTACTCGCGGTTGACCACCGACAGGCCGATCATGAACGCCAGGCTGAACCCGACGACGATCTGGATCGACCTGCGGGTGCTCGCGCGCCCGGCGAACACGCGCTGACGCATGTCGAGCTCGGCCCGCGCCGAGTCGGCGAGCGAACTGAGCACCTGACGCAGACCGGGTCCACGCAACCGGGAGTTGAGAATCAGGGACGCCACCACGAGATCCGCGCTCGGGTCATCGAGGTCGTCGGCGAATCGCTGCAACGCCTCGGGCATCGGCATCCGGATGCGCAGCCGGTCGGCCAGCATGCGCAGCTGCGGCTGCACAGAGGGCGCGGCGGCGTACACCGTCGCGGGGATCGCCTGCTCCAGGCCCACGGCACCGGCGATGGTGTCGCGGAGTGACTCGGTCCACGCCGCGAGCCCCTCGAGCCGAGCGATGGCCTCGCGTTCGGCACGCGCGCCACCGAAGAGCATCGGCCACGCCGCCACCAGCGCGCCTCCACCGACGGCCGCGACCGGCCACTGGGTGATGGCGAGGACCACCACGCCGGCGCCGATGCCGATGAGGGTCTGCCGGCCGAGGCGCTCGAGAAGCGGGCGGCCGCGGTTCGGCGCCGGCGGGCGGAGCTCGACGCCGCGCAGCGCGACGTACAGCAACAGCACGCCGCCGCCGACCGCCGCTCCCATGAGGACGGTCAGCAGGAACGTGGGCGTCATGCGGTCCATGCGGCCGCCGCTCCAGGCTGGTATCCCACGGCGACCAGCTCGTCGAGACAGCTGATCGGCGCGGCCGGCACGGCGACACCCTCGGGCCCGGCGGCGAAGACCTCGCTGGACAGCACCCGTCCGTCCACGCCGTTGATCTCGCGGATGCTGGAGACGAACCGGCGAAGCCGGCCACCGCTGGCGTAGTCGTTGCGCTTCTCGACGAAGACCACGAAATCGATGGCCCCGGCGATCAGCATCATCGTGGCGTCGACCGGGAGCCGCTCCACCGACTGGATGGCGTAGGTGGAGATCCGGTTGAAGACCTCGATGGAGCTGTTGGCGTGGATGGTGGACAACGATCCGTCGTTGCCCTGGCTCATCGCGTTGAGCATGGTGACGATCTCGTCGCCCAGCACCTCGCCGACGATCACCCGGCTGGGGTTCATCCGCAGGCTCCGGCGGACCAGCTCGGCCATAGTGATGGCGCCCATACCCTCGGAGTTCGGCAACCGCTCCTCGAAAGCCACCACGTTGGGGTGCAGGTCGGCGAACTCGCCGAGCCCGAGCTCCAAGGCACGTTCCACCGTGATCAGCCGCTCGTACGGAGGGATCTCGTTCGCCAGCGCCCGCAGCAGCGTCGTCTTGCCGGCGTTGGTGGCGCCCGCGATCATGATGTTCTTGCGCGCCGCCACGGCGGCGGACAGGAACGCCGCCAGTTCTTCCGTGATCGAGCCGTACTTCAGCAGCTCGTCGAGATGAACCCGGGACAGCCGCGAGCGGCGGATGGAAATGGCCGGCCGCGCGCACACGTCCATCACCGCGGACAGCCGGCTGCCGTCGGGCAGCCGCAGGTCCAGCTGGGGATTCGCCGAGTCGAACGGGCGGCTGGCCAGTCCCGAGTACGCGCCCAGGATCTGGACGAGCTCCACCAGCTCGTCGTCGCTCTCGGCGACCGGCGCGCCGATCTCCTCCCGCCCGTCGGCGTACTGGATGAAGACGTGGTCGCAGCCGTTGATGTCGATGTTCTCGACGTCGGGATTGTCGAGGAGCGGCTGAAGCCGGCCGACGCCGAACAGCGCGGCATGAATGCCGGAGGAGATCTCCTCCTCTTCCTCCGCGCTGGGTGGCGTACGCCCGGCGGCGATCTCAGAACGCGCGTAGGAGTCGAGCACCCGGCCGATCACCGCGCGCGCGAACTGGCGCTCGTCCTCGGCCGACATCGGGGCGACACCATTGGCCGCGTCGTCGCGGCGCTGGCGCGCGAGAATGTCCGCGACCTCTTCACGCAGCCGCCGGACCAGGTTCTGGTCCATCCCGACATGCTCCATCTGGCTCACCATCGTGCTCACCTCCCCGCTGCCGCGGCTGAACGGCCGCTGGCCATCGAACGCACCGACGTCGCGACCTGCCGGGCGGACCGCACCAGGAGAGACCGGTCCAGCCGTTTGCTCGCCTGACCGGTCAAAGCCCGGACCGCCTTCGGATCCTCGGCGATCCGGCCGAGCACCGAGACCTGCAGCCCCGCGTACTGAAGGAGCCGGTCCAGGTCGCGAGCCGCCGACGAGTCGGACGGCGAGGTCACGACGACGACGCCCACCGGGATGCTGCCCCGCTGGCCGATCTGCAGAGGGTCGGACAGCCAATGCAGCCGCTCGCGCAAGTGGGCATAGGACTCGACAGACGGGCGGACGACGAACACCACCGCGTCGGCCGCCGCCATCACCGGCATGACCGGGGTGCCCGGCGTGACCCGGCCGCAGTCGGCGAGCACGTCCACCCCCGCGCCGCGCAGGCTGTGCGCCAGCGCCGGCCACACCGGGCCGATGCCGGTGACCTGCTCCGGCCGGGCCACGCCCGCGACGATGTCGAGGCCGCCGTCGATCCGCTGAACGTGATACTCCAGCTCGCTCTGCGCCACCCCACGGCGGGCAGCCGCGGCCAGCGAGAGCAAGCCGCGCTCCGGATCCAGCGGCTCGCCCTGGGGATCACGGTGCCGCAGCGCGAGATCGCCACCGGCCGGATCGAGGTCGGCCACCATCACATCGGCCGGCCAGACGTCGCCCAGGACGTTGACGGTCGTGGTGACGCCGGGCGACCCCTTCGCGGAAGCGAAAGCGATCAGCACCTCGACTCAGTCCTCCCCGTCGCCCGGCTGTTCGCCTGCGGGTCCGTCGTCGGCCGGCTCGTCGTCGGCCGGCTCGTCGTCGGCCGGCTCGTCGTCGGTATCGCCCGAATCGGGGGCGGAGCCCGGACCAACCGCGGTGCCGCGCTCGATCAGCACCACGGAAAGGGCGTTGTTCGACGCCCACGCGGCCACCTCGGCGCGGTCGGCGACGGGGACGATGAAGGTGGCGTTGATCCCACCGCCCGCCACCGGATCGGAGCCGCCACCCGCACCGGAGACCGAGCTCACCCTGACCCGGTCGGCGATGATCTCACCGGTGCCGTCCTGCCGCACCGCCACCAGGTCCACGACGTCACCCGGGTGCAGGCCGCTGGCAGGGAACCGGCCGTTCGCCAGCGCCGCGCCCACCGCCGCGTTGCCGTCGGTCAGCATGCCGCTGCCACCGATCATCGACGTGTCGAGCAGCTGGCCCGGTTCGACCTGCACCGTACTGAACTGACCCACCACCCGGTCCAGCTGCGACGCGGGGATGAGCAGCGTGCCCTCGGAGGCCACCGGGGTTGTTCCGAGATCGGATTCCCTGATCTGCTGGCCTGCCTGGATCCGGTTCTGTACCACCAGCACCGGCACCCGCTCGTCGGCCCGAAGGGCGAGAAGCGCGGCCATCGCGGCACCGCCGACGATCAGCAGGACGGCGAGCGCCGCCAGGGCAGGACGCCGCTGCCGCGGCGGAGTGGGAAGCCGGTCGGTCTGTCCGACGCTCTTATTGCTGCGGATGCCGCGCTGTTCGCGTGTGCGCTGGCGATCAGCGGAAACATCGCCGCTCTGCGTTGTCGATGTGGCCATGACCCCTTGGTTCTCTTACCGTCTGCCCGCGTATGAGATCGACGTTCAAGCTGCCCCCGCACGTCCTGGAGCAGAATAGCCGGACCGAGGCGAAGTTGCACAAACAAGCCGGCGGACCAGACAGCCTTGACTACGCGGCGGCGCCGCCTCGTCGTGCCCTCTCCCGTTCCGCCTTCTCCCGCTCCACCCGAGGTCCGATCTTCAACAGGACAACCCACAGCAGTGCGAAGATCCCGCCGAGGACGAACATGGTGGGGATGACGAACCCGGTGGCGATGGCGCCCACCTGGGCGGCCGAGCCGATCACGTAACCCACGGCGCCGCGCCGCACCGTCGCGGCACCCACCAGGCACAGAAGCGCGACGATCCCCGCCGAGACCCAGCCCGCCGTCGTCGATACGTCCGCGACGTTGACCGCCACCGGCACAGCGAGAAGCACCACGATCATCTCGACGCCGAGAATCGTGGCGGCAATCCGGTTCATCCCAAGACCCCTGTCACACTGGTCATTTCTCTACCCCGAAAACGTTACGGGCGTCGCCCGCGGTCACCACCGAGCCGGTGATCACCGCGCCGTACGCGCCGGTTGACGACTGCCGCTCCCCGATGGCGAGCGCCAGGTCGATCGCCTCCGGCAAGGGCGTGGCCTGGTGGACGCGGTCCTCACCGAAGATGTCCACCGCGACCGGCGCGACGTCCTCCGGCGCGAGCACCCGAGGCGAGGAGTTCACCGTCAGCACCACAGCCTCGACCACCGGTTCAAGTGCGGCCAGGATCCCTTCGACGTCCTTCTCCGCCAGCATCGCCACCACGGCCACCATGGGAGTGGCCGCGAACTCCTC
Organism: Phytoactinopolyspora alkaliphila; assembly: GCF_010550695.1. Taxonomy (GTDB): domain Bacteria; phylum Actinomycetota; class Actinomycetes; order Jiangellales; family Jiangellaceae; genus Phytoactinopolyspora; species Phytoactinopolyspora alkaliphila. The sequence goes on along the minus strand of NZ_JAAGOB010000006.1, from coordinate 299,072 downwards.
GGACAGGGCCGCCGCCAGCGCCGCGGCGCCGGCCGGATTGTGCGCCGCGTCAGCCAGTACCACGGGGCCGCGGCGCAGCACCTCGAGCCTGCCCGGAGAGGTCACCCGCGCGAAGGCGGCCCGCACCGCCTCCGGGTCGAGCGCCTCCCTGCCTCCGCCGACGAGCGCCTCCACCGACGCCAGCGCGAGCGCGGCGTTGTCCGCCTGGTGGATCCCGTGCAGGGGAAGCAGGACGTCGTCGTACGGCCCGGCCAGCCCTTGCAGATTGACCACCTGGCCGCCCACGGCCATCTCCCGGTGACGCACCCCGAACTCGACGCCTGCCCGCGCGACCGTCGCCCCGGCCTCGGCGACCCGGCCCAGCAGGACCTCGGCCGCACCCGGGGGCTGGACGCCGAGGACGGCGAAGGAGCCGGGCTTGATGATGCCGGCCTTCTCCGCGGCGATGCCCTCGATCGACTCGCCCAGGTACTCGGCATGGTCGATGGAGACCGACGTGATCACGCCCACCTTCCCGTCGGCGACGTTGGTCGCATCCCATGAACCGCCCATGCCGACCTCCACCACGGCGACCTCCACCGGGGCGTCGGCGAATGCCGCGTAGGCCATCGCCACCAGCACCTCGAAGAAGGACAGGCGGATCTCATGCTTGTCGTCGACGATCGCCAGGAAGGGCTCCACCTCGGCATACAGCTCGGCGAACCGCTCCGGGGTCACCGGCTCGCCATCCATGACGATCCGCTCGGTCACCGATTGGAGGTGCGGGCTGGTGAACCGGCCGGTGCGCAGGTTGAGCTCACGCAGCAACTCGTCGATCATCCGGGCCGTGGACGTCTTGCCGTTGGTTCCGGCCACATGCACGGTGGAAAACACCTGCTGCGGCTGCCCGAGAACGTCCACCAGGTCACGGATCCGGTCCAGGGACGGCTCCAGCTTCGACTCCGGCCAGCGGGTCCGCAGCTCCTCCTGGACCGCGTCGAATGCGAGGGCGCTCACCGGGCGTCCAAACGGGCGAGCTGAGACTCCAGCCGGGCGATCTCCGCTTCGGCACTCACGCGGCGGGCACGGACCTTCTCGACCTCCGCGTCCGGCGCCTTGGCCAGGAACTGCTCGTTGTCGAGCTTGCGGACGGACTGTTCGAGCGCCTTGCGTTCGGCCGCGAGGTCCTTGCCGAGCCGACGACGCTCGGCCTCGACGTCCACCGCACCGGACAGGTCGAGTTCCACCGTCACTCCGGACACGGTGAGAGACGCGGTCGCGGTGAACTCCTCGGCCGGAACGTTCAGCCGGGTGAGCGAACGGATCTCGGCCTCGTAACCGGCGATGCCGTCCAGTCCGCTCAACCGGGCGGCGACGCGCTGCCCCGGTTTGAGCCCCTGATCGCTGCGGAACCGGCGTACCTCGGTGACCAGCCTCTGCAGTCCGGCGAAGCCGGCCTCCGCCTGCGGGTCGGCCCAGCCATGGTCGGCCTCCGGCCACGAGGCAACCACCACCGACTCGTCGCCGGTCAGCGTGGTCCACAGCACCTCCGTGACGAACGGCGTCACCGGGTGCAGCAATCGCAGTAGCGTGTCGAGCACGTGGCCGAGCACCAGCCGGGTCCGCTCGGCGTCGGCGCCACCCTCGTTCAACGGCGTCTTGGCCAGCTCGACGTACCAGTCACAGAACTCGTCCCACGCGAAATGGAACAGCGAGTCACAGGCCTTGGCGAACTGGAAGTCCTCGTAGAACGCGTCGACCTCGGCAATGGTGGCGTGCAGGCGGGACAGGATCCAGCGGTCCGGCACGGACAGCTCGTCCGCCGGCGGAAGATCGCCCACCTTCGCGCCGCTCATCAGCGCGAACCGGGTGGCGTTCCACAGCTTGTTGCAGAAGTTCCGCGACGCCTGAACCCAGTCCTCACCGATCGGGACGTCGACGCCCGGGTTGGCCCCGCGGGCGAGGGTGAACCGCAGGGCGTCCGAGCCGTAGGCGTCCATCCAGTCCAGCGGGTCCACGGCGTTGCCGAAGGACTTCGACATCTTCTTGCCATTTTGATCACGGACCATGCCGTGCAAGGCGATCTCGGAGAACGGAACGGCCTGCTCCGGTCCCTTGTCCGCGTTGGCGTACAGGCCGAACATCATCATCCGGGCCACCCAGAAGAACAGGATGTCGTAGCCGGTGACCAGGACCTGATTCGGGTAGAACTTGGCCAGTGCCGGCGTCTCGTCGGGCCAGCCGAGCGTGGAGAACGGCCACAACGCCGACGAGAACCAGGTGTCGAGGACGTCGTCGTCCTGGACCCACCCCTCGCCGGACGGTGGCTCGTCGTCGGGCCCGACACAGACCACCTCGCCGCCGGGTCCGTACCAGACCGGGATGCGGTGACCCCACCACAGCTGACGCGAGATGCACCAGTCGTGCATGTCGTCCACCCAGCCGAACCACCGAGATTCCATGCTCTTCGGGTGGATGGTGACCCGCTGGTCACGCACGGCGTCGCCGGCCGCCTTCGCCAGCGGTTCCACCCGCACCCACCACTGCAGCGACAGCCGCGGCTCCACCACCGTGCCGCAGCGGGAGCAGTGCCCCACCGCGTGCAGGTACGGGCGCTTCTCGGCGACGATCCTGCCCTGCTCGCGTAACGCCGCCACGATGGCCGGGCGCGCCTCGAACCGGTCCAGGCCCTCGAACGGCCCCGGCGCGGTGATATTGCCGCGCTCGTCCATGATGGTCAGGTTGGGCAGGTCATGCCGGCGGCCGATCTCGAAGTCGTTCGGGTCGTGCGCCGGGGTCACCTTGACCATGCCGGTGCCGAACTCCGGATCGACGTGCGTGTCAGCCACGACCGGGATCTTGCGGCCGGTGAGCGGCAGCTCCACCTCGGTGCCGATCAGGTGCTGGTACCGCGCGTCGTCGGGATGAACGGCGACGGCGGTGTCACCGAGCATCGTCTCCGCCCGGGTGGTGGCCACCACGACGTCGTCGCCGTAGCGGATCGAGATGAGTTCGCCCTCGTCCTCGCTGTGCTCGACCTCGATGTCGGACAGTGCCGTGTGGCAGCGCACACACCAGTTGATGATCCGTTCGGCACGGTAGATCAGCTCGTCGTCGTAGAGCCGCTTGAAGATGGTCTGCACGGCCCGGGACAGGCCGTCGTCCATGGTGAAGCGTTCCCGGCTCCACGCCACGCCGTCACCCAGCCGGCGCATCTGGCCGAGGATCTTGCCGCCGGATTCTTCCTTCCACTCCCAGACCTTCTCGACGAAGGCCTCGCGGCCCAGATCGTGCCGGGACACGCCCTCCTTCGCCAGCTCACGCTCGACGACGTTCTGGGTGGCGATGCCGGCGTGGTCCATCCCAGGCATCCACAGCGCCTCGTAACCCTGCATGCGGCGACGGCGAACGAGGGCGTCGATCAGGGTGTGCTCGAACGCGTGGCCCAGGTGCAGGCTGCCGGTCACGTTGGGCGGCGGGATCACGATGCAGTACGGAGGCTTGTCGCTCGTGTCGTCGGCCTCGAAGTACCCGCGGTCGATCCAGCGCGCGTATACCGGCGCCTCGACCGCCGCGGGGTCGAAGACGGTGGGCAGAGCATGCTCAGGGGAGCCAGAAGCCTCGTCCGAGGAGGCGGCGCGCGTGGATTCGGTCACGCCGGAAGAGTCTACGGACTCCCTCCCCCTCTCCGCACTCCCGATCCCACCCCCGGGCGCTCCCCGACCTAAATGATCATGTAAACCATGCCTTCTCGTGCTTCACCATGCCTGCAGCCCTGGTATCGCACGGAAAAACCTGGTTTACATGATCATTTGGAGGCGGTCAGGTTGTGAGAGGCTCGGGGCGGAGATCCACCCGGCGCAGAAGCTGGGCGTTGGCCGCCACCACGATGGTGGACAGGCTCATCAGCACCGCACCCACCGCCATCGGCAACATGAACCCGGCCCACGACAGCACCCCGGCCGCCAGGGGAATGGCCGCGAGGTTGTAGCCGGCCGCCCACCACAGGTTCTGCAGCATCTTGCGGTAGCTGGCCGCGGACAGCCGCTTCACCGCGACGACGCCGCGCGGGTCGTCGGAGGCGAGCACAATACCCGCGGACTCCATCGCGACGTCCGTACCAGCGCCGATCGCGATGCCGACATCCGCGCGGGCCAGGGCCGGCGCGTCGTTCACGCCGTCGCCCACCATCGCCACCGTGTAGCCGCGCTTCTGCAGATCGGTGACCGCCGAATCCTTGTCCTCCGGCAGCACCTCGGCGAAGACCTCGTCGATGCCGATGTCCGCGGCCACGGCGTCGGCCACCTGCTGAGCGTCACCGGTGATCATGGCCACCTTGACCCCGAGCCGGTGCAGTTCCTCGACCGCGGCGCGCGACTCTTCCCGCACCTGGTCTTCCAGGGCGAGCGCTCCAGCGACGACGCCGTCCAGGATGACGTGCAACACGGCAGCACCGCGGCCTTGCCACTCGTCGATCTGACCGGCGAGCTCGTCAGGCGCGGCCAGGTCCAGCTGCCGCAGCAACGCCGGCCCGCCGACGGCCACCGCCGCGCCGTCCACCTGCGCCTCGACACCCCGGCCGGTCATCGACCGGAAGCCAGTGGCACTGGGCACATTCAGCTCCTTCTCCCGGGCAGCGGCCACGATCGCCCGGGCCAGCGGGTGCTCACTGTCGGCCTCTACCGCGGCGGCGACGGTCAGGACGGCATCGTCGTCGCCGGTGACGGCTGCGACTCCGGTCACGGCGTGCTCGCCTTTGGTGAGGGTGCCCGTCTTGTCGAAGAGCACCGCGTCGACGTTCCTGGTCCGCTCCAGCGCCAAGCGGTCCTTGACCAGGATGCCATTGCGTGCGGACTTCGAAGTGGAGATCGAGGTCACCAGCGGGATCGCCAGACCGAGCGCGTGGGGGCAGGCGATGATCAGCACCGTGACAGATTGGGTGACGGCGACGTCGGACTGACCCAGCAGCGCCCACACCACGACGGTGATCGCCGCGGCCACCACGGCGACGTAGAACAGCAACGCGGCGGCTCGGTCGGCAAGCACCTGGCTGCGGGACTTCGACTCCTGCGCCTCGGCCACCAGCCGCTGGATTCCAGCGAGCGCGGTGTCCTCACCGAGCGCGTCAACCCGGACCCGGATCGATCCATCGGCCGCGACGCTCGCCGCGACCACCCGGTCGCCTTCCTCCTTGGCCACCGGGTTCGACTCACCGGTGATCATCGACTCGTCGAGCTCCGCCGCGCCCTGCACGATCTCCCCGTCGGCCGGAACGCGTGCGCCCGGGCGCACCAGAACGACGTCGCCCACTGCAAGGTCGGCGATTCTCACCGTCTCCACGTCGCCGGTCTCGGTGATCCGCTCCGCCTCGTCCGGCAGCAGCTCCGCGAGCGCAGCCAGGGCGCCCTGCGCCTGCCCGATGGCCCGCATCTCCAGCCAGTGACCCAGCAGCATGATGACGATCAGGAGGGACAGCTCCCACCACACCTCGACGTCGAAAAGATCGAGGCTGGCCGTCCAGCTGGCTACGAAGGCGACCGTGATCGCCATCCCGATCAACAGCATCATCCCGGGCTGGCGCTGCCGGATCTCCGCCACCGCACCGGCCAGGAACGGTTGGCCACCGTAGACGAAGATCACCGTGCCCAGGATCGGTGCCACCCACGCGATCCCGGTGAACTCCAGGGTGTAGCCGAACCACTCCATGATGATGTCGCTGGTGAGCACCACCGGGATCGAAAGGAGCAAAGACAGCCAGAACCGGTCGCGGAACATCGCCGTGCTGTGTCCGGCGTGCTTGTCGTGTCCGGTGTGCTTGTCGTGTCCGGCGTGCTTGTCGTGTCCGGCGTGCTTGTCGTGTGTGTGCGTGCCGTGTTCCGCCATCGTGGGCACCTCCGAGCGAAGACCATATACCCCGTACGGGTATCTAGTAACGCTCGGAGCCGCCGACTATTCCCGCAAGCTAGGGCCGTCCTGTCGCGAACGCCCACAACGGCGACGTCAACTCCGCCCCGTCGGCGTCGCGGGCGCGAACGTACCAGACGTACTCGGCATCGGCCGACAGATCCTTCCACGTCACTGAGGCCGTCTCACCCTCGGCGACCTGTAGCGTCCCGAGTTCCTCGACCGGTTCGATCAGGCCGAACGCCTCGGCCTCCACCCGCTTGTCGTAGACGTCGTTCAGGTCCACCTCAACCGTGAACTCGTCATCGGCGTCGGTGTAACGCGGCTCGGACCAGTTGTCGTACTGCCACGCATTGTGCTGTACGAGCTTCGGCGAGTATGTGTTGACAGCCACCTGCTTGGCGTCGACATCGAACTGTAACAGCCGCAAGAAGCCGACGTTATGCCGGTCATCCTTCTCAAATTGCTGGTAGTTCGCGAGCATCTCGATCACCACGCGCCCCGCCACACCGCCGACGTCACGCTTGATGTTCAGGGCCACTCCGGCCGTGTGGCCCGACAAGACGAGAAAGACGTTCTCGTTCGGCAGCACGATCTCTTCGAAGAACTCCTGACCCTGCGACGTCCAGCGGTCGTCCTCGCGATTAGTCAGTTCCCCGGTGGGATGAATGTACTCGTGAGTGGCGAAGATGACGTTGTGATCGGGATGATCGCCGATCACCTGGTTCGCCCAACCGAAGACCGCCTCGCGTTCGAACACTGACTGATACTCGACGTAGACCACTAGGAACTTCGCGCCACCGATCTCCAGAACGTCGTAGTGGTTCATATTGTCATCCGGCCGCCACGAACCTCCATACCAGGGTTTGCCTTCGAATCTGCTGGGTGGAAAATACTCGTTGTAGAGATCGTTCGCGCGGCCGTACTTGTTGTCATGGTTGCCCGGCGCCACACCGTAGCCGTGATTCGCGTCGTCAAGAATTCCCATCACGTCGGAGGCGAACTGGTATTCGTCCCGAGCACGAGGCTCCAGATGAGTCCCCCACATCCAGCTCTGAACGATGTCACCTACGTGCACGGTGTAGGGAATCTTACGGGCGTCCTGGTTGGTGACCAGCCACGTATTCATTGCCGTGAAAGTGCTGCGGAAGCCTTCCGACAGATGCTGAGTGTCCGCGACGTAGCCGAGCGCGAAGTCGTACTCGTCAGGGTCCTTGAACTCTTGGTTGGGCTCGACACCCTCGTCGGAGAACGACGGCCGGGTGCGGGGGCCGTCCTGCACGAGGACGTCGACCGACCGGCCCCGGATGGCGGATCGTCCCACTGTGCCGGTCAGGGTGATCTCACCGCCGTCCGTGGCTGCCGCCGCGTCGACAAGCCGCCAAGCGTCGTCGACGTGGTCCCAGACGTACAGCTGCAGCTCGTTGCGGCCCGTCGACCGCCCACTCCACGCGATGTCAAACTCCTCCACGCCGTTCTCCGCGACGATGACGCGGTGGCGCTGGTACGGGAAGCCCTCGCCCGCCTCGGTGACGAGTGACTCGCCGGTCAACCGCTTCTCCCCGGCGGGCCGCCGCTCAGCCGGAGGGGCCATGTCGCTGACTCCGCCGGCCACCAAGGTGGCGCTGTCGACGAGCGGGATACGGCGGCCGCCGTAGAACGACACATTTACGTCCTCGCCTGTCGTGTGCCCGGCAGTGACTCCCAGTTCGACCTCACCGCCGATTCCGTCGCTGGCATCCGCGGGTGCCTCCAGGGAAACTCCATCAGGTCGCGGCCGGGGTGCCAGCTCGACCGGTTCGAGATCATCGGCCGTCAGGTACTGCGCCGCGCGCAGATCGGTGGCCAGTTCGCCCGGCGTCCGCGGGGCTTCGACGAAGTCCTTCACGTCCACACCGCTCGCCTGATGCCGCTGATAGCTGTCACCGATCTCGGTCTCCAGGTGCTCAGCGGCCAAGTTCACCTCGTTGGTGCACGGGCTGTACCGGCCGGACCTGGCGACGAAGCTCTGGCTGACGTGCCCAGTGGGGAAAACTCCCGCTCGGTCGACCAACTCACCGTCGGCGTCGTAGACGATCAAGCCGAAGCCGAGGCGGTCCAGGTGCGCGGTGTAGGTGACATCGCGGTGGTCCAGGTCCGCGGACGACCCCTCGTGGGCCGCCAGGAAAGTCTGTCCCGGCTTAAGACTCACGTCCTCGAGCGGCGCGAACATCGGCTCCTGCGCCCGGCGACCACTTAGCTCGCACTGGTGGACGGTCCAGCCGTCGAGGGAGACGGGCTCGTCGCCGAAGTTGGCGAGTTCGAAGAAGTTGTCGTCACCGCCGTCCGGCCCGCTGTGCGTGAGCTCGCTGATCTGGACCGGGCCGAAAGAGGCTGGATCCGGTTCGTCCACTTCCTGCCCGATCGCGATCTCGCCCGGGGTACGGCTGGCCTTGACGAAGTCGGCGGCGTTGTCGCCGGAGTTCCCTGCCCGTTGGTACGACTCTCCGAATCCGAAGTCCAGGCGATTGGGCAGCGCTGTGCCCTGAGTGCAGGTGCTGTCGATGGCCGCTTCGTATTGCCCGTCCGTCTCGTGCACGCCAACGGCATCGACGATGGCCCCGGTGGCGTCTTCGACGATGGCGCCGAAGCCGCGGTCCGGCAGAGCATCGTCGACGCGGACGTGCGGCACGTCATCCGGGAATTCGGCAGACGAGTGCGCCACGACGAACACCTCTCCCGGCGCGATAACGGTCCCCTCGGGCAGCGTCGCTTGCAGCGTGTCGTCGAGACGGTAACCGAAATGAGTGCACCGGTACACGGCCCAGCCCGCGACGTCTACGGGCTCGTCCCCGAAGTTGGCCAGCTCGATGAAGTCGTCGTCGCTGCCCGCCGGGCCGCCGTTGGTCAGTTCGCTGACCAGTACGTCGCTGGCCTGCACTGGCGGGCTGGGAACCGTCGCGTTGGCCGTGTTCGGCGTGCGGGCGGCCTTGATGAAGTCATGGCCGACGTCACCGGTGGTCGCCACCCGCTGGTAGCTCTCTCCCCGGAGGTAGTCGAGGTCACTGGCGACCTGCCGGCCGCAGATGCTGTCCCGAGCCGCCGGAGAGACGGAGAGCCGGTCGAGGAGCTCCAGGTCACCGTTCTCGAGCCAGATCCCGGACGCCTCGTCCGCCAGATTGCCGGTGAAGATCGCGTCGGCCAGGTCCGTCAGCGTGGAGTCCCGGTGCGCGATCATGAATGTCTCTCCGGGGTCCAGGGTCTGCGCGGCCAGATCCGGCACGAGCGGATCGTCGACCCGGCCGCCGCTGGCGTTGCAGTGGACGATCCGGACACCTTCCAGGTCGGCGGGCGCGTCACCGAAGTTCGCGATCTCGACGAACATGTCCCGGGCGCCGCCGGGCCCGCCGTTGGCGAACTCGCTAATGCGCAGGTCCGCCCCGGTGGAGGCGAATCCGGTGTCGCCCGGGATGCCTACAGACGCGCCAACGGTCAGAACCAGGGTCGAGAACAGGGCCACGGCGCCGAGGGAGCGACGTCGCCTCGGCGCGCGCCGAGACAAGGATGAAGACAGGAAGGATTGGGAGTGGTGGGCATGATGGTGCCGGGAACGGGCATTCATGGTTCTCCTCTCGAGAGGACCGGTGTCACCGCGAGCGCGGTGCGTCGAAGGGCGACTGCAGCGTGAGCCGATCGGTCAGATGGCAGGCGGCGAGATGTTCCGGGCCGACGGCGCCGAGAGCCGGCTCACTGCCGGGAACATCGCACGTGCCGGGCTCCGCATAACGGCATCGGCTATGGAACCGGCAGCCGGGTGGTGGGTCCGCCGGGTCCGGCAGGTCGTCCGCGATCCGGATCCGGCGGTCACCATCCCGCAGGCGCGGATCCGGTACGGGCACCGCGGAGAGAAGCGCCTCGGTGTAGGGATGACGGGGGCGGGCATACAGCTCGGCTGTTTGGGCCAGCTCCGCGATCCGGCCCAGATACATGACCGCCACCCGGTCGCAGATGCTCTCCACCACCGATAGGTCGTGGGAGATGAACAAATAGGTCAGGTCGAACTCGTCCTGCAGGTCCCACAGCAAATTGAGGATCTGGGCGCGTACCGAGACGTCCAGCGCGGACACCGGCTCGTCGGCGATCACCAGCCGCGGGTGCACAATCAGCGCGCGGGCGATATTCACCCGCTGCCGCTCCCCACCGGAGAAGGCGTGCGGGTAGCGGCGCATGTACTTCGGCGAGAGACCTACTCGCGTCAGCATCTCGGCTACCCGGTCCTCGAGCTCACCGCCCGCGGCGATTCCATGTGCCCGGAGCGGATCTCCGACAATCTGCAGCAGGGTCATCCGCGGATTGAGCGAGGAGAACGGATCCTGGAACACCACCCGGATATCGCGCTGGAAGGGCCGCAACTGACGTCTCCCGAGCGTCGCCAGATCCGTCGCGGCTCCATCCCGGCCGCGGTAGACGATCTGGCCGGACGTCGGCTCCAGGATGCGGGCGACGCTGCGGCCGAGGGTCGTCTTGCCACATCCGGACTCACCCACCAGGCCGAGGGTCTCGCCCTGCTGGATGGTGAAACTGACGCCGTCCACGGCGTGGACATGACCGACGGTACGCCCGAACAACCCTTTCTTCACCGGGAAGCGCATCGCCAGGTCCTGCACATCTAAGATCGGGTCGCCGGTGATCCTGCTCATCGGACACTCCTTTCCATGGCGTGGAGGACACAGCGGGCACTTCGCGCTGGCCCGAACACCACCTCCGGCGGTTCCTCCACGTCACACAATCCCGGGACGGCGTCACCACAGCGGGGATGAAACGGGCAGCCGGACGGGCGATCGGACGGGTGCGGGACATTGCCGCGGATGGTGGTGAGCCGCTGCCTCGTGCCGGCACCCATCCGTGGGATCGATCCCAGGAGCGCCTTCGTGTACGGATGCTTGGCGTCGTGGAAGATCTCGTCGACACCGCCTCTCTCCACCACGGTGCCGAGGTACATGACCACGACTTCGTCCGCGATCTCGGCCACCACGCCCAGATCGTGCGTGATGAAAAGCATCGACATGCCGGTCTCCGCTTGAATGTCGCGCAGCAGATCGATGATGCGTGCCTGGGTGGTGACGTCCAGAGCCGTGGTCGGCTCGTCGGCGATCAACAGGGCAGGATCGCAGGCCAACGCGATAGCGATCATAATCCGTTGGCACATCCCACCGGACAGCTGGAACGAATACGCTCCGAACCGCTGCTCCGGGCGGGGAATACCCACCCGGCGCAGCAGGTCGAGAGCCATCGACCGGGCTTCGTCCTTCGTCACCTCCTTGTGTAGCCGGATGGCCTCCATCAGCTGATCGCCGACCGTGTACATCGGGGACAACGACGCCATCGGCTCCTGGAAGACCATCGCGATCTCCCGTCCGCGGATCGAGCGAAGCTCGGGCCCGGTGGGACTCAACGCCGCGAGGTCAAGCGGTTCACGGTCCGTACGGTGCCAGCGGATCTCCCCGGCGACGATCTTGCCGGGGTGATCGATCAGGCCCAGCACCGAGCGAGCCGTGACGCTCTTGCCACAGCCCGATTCACCGACGACGCACACCGTCGTGGCGCGGGGTACGGTTAAGCTGGCGCCGTCCACAGCCTTCACCGTGCCCTCGCGGGTGGAGAAGTGCGTCCGGAGACCGGAGATCTCCAGCAGCGGGTCGCGCTCGTTCGGTGGCGGCATCGGATCAGCCCTCATTTCTTGTACGGATCGGCGGCGTCTCGCAACCCGTCGCCGGCGAAGTTCAAGGACAGGACGGCGACGATGACGGCCAGGCCGGGCAGCATCAGCCACGGCGCCGTGGCCAGCACCCGGACGTTCTGGGCCTCCTGCAGCAGGACCCCCCAGCTGACCACCGGCGCCTGCAATCCGAGGCCGAGGAAGCTCAATGCCGTTTCGGCCAGGATCATCGCCGGAATGGACAAGGTGACAGAAGCGATCAGGTGGCTGGTGAACGACGGCAGCATGTGCCCGAAGATCACTCTGGGCCGGGTGCACCCGTCGAGATGCGCGGAGGTGACAAAGTCCTCTCCGCGCAGTGAGAGGAATCGTCCGCGCACCACCCGGGCCAGGTCGGTCCAGCCGATCATCGCCAGGATCACCGTGATCGCGAAATAGCGCTGGACCGGCCCCCACGTCTGCGGCAGCGCGGCCGCCAGCCCGAGCCAGAGCGGAATGCTGGGGATGGACATGAAGAATTCGACGAGTCGCTGGATGACGAGGTCAGCCCGCCCACCGATGTAGCCGGAAATGCCGCCGAGCACCACGCCGAGGAAGAACGAGAAGGTGACGCCGACCAGTCCGATGGTCATCGAGACACGCGTGCCGTGGATGATCCGGGAAAGCAGGTCGCGCCCGTTCCGGTCAGCGCCGAGCAGGTAGAACGGATCCCCAGCCGTCTTCGGCCCGATCAGGTGGCGATCCCACGGAATCAGGCCGAAGAGGTCGTACTCCTCACCCTTGACGAAGAGTCCGATCTCGATCGTCCGCGATTCGTCGACGGTGTACGACGGCTCCAGCGAGTCCGGGTCCCGGTGCTGCTCATAGCCGTAGACATGGAGACCCAGATCCCAGCCGTCGCTGGTGTCGACCAGGTGAAGCCGCTGCGGCGGCGCATACGTGTACTCAGGATCGAAGGTGCCCGTACTCACCGGCGCGAGAAACTCGGCGAACAACGCCACCAGGTAGATCAGGAGCGTCACGAGCGCGCCGGCCATGGCCAGGCGGTGCTGCCGGAACTTCCACCACACCAGGCGCCACTGGGGGGCCGACTGCTTCCCCGTCCGTTCCGATCGCGTTGCGTTCGTCATCTGCGGGCCTCCTATCGGTAGCCCAGCCGGACCCGCGGATCGAGCCAGGCGAGCAGAACGTCGGACAACAGGGTTCCGATCACGGTCAGGACGCTGACAATCAGGATGATCGAGCCGGCCAGGTACATGTCCTGGCTGCGCAACGCGTTCAGCAGCAACGGCCCGGTGGTGGGCAGCGACAGGATGGATGCCACGATCACCTCACCCGAGATCAGCGCCGGCAGCACCCAGCCCACGGTGGAGATGAACGGGTTCATGGCCACCCGCACGGGATACTTCACCACCAGCCGCCGCTCGCCCATGCCTCGGGCCCTGGCAGCCACCACATAGGGCTTCTTCAGCTCGTCGAGCAGGTTCGCCCGCAACACCCGGATCAGGCCTGCCGTTCCCGCCGTGCCCAGGATCAGGACCGGCACCCACAGGTGACCCGCGAGGTCCAGCAGCTTACCGAGGTTCCACGGCGCGTCCCGGTACTCAGGTGAGAACAGCCCTGTCACGCTCATGCCGAATGCGCTGTGCATGAAGTACATCAGCCCAAGAGCGATCATGAAGTTGGGTATCGCCAGGCCCAGAAATCCCACCGTCGTGGCCACGTAGTCGGCCACGGAATACTGTCGCACGGCGGAGTACAGGCCGATCGGAAACGCGATCAGCCAGGTAACAAGCAATGTAGTCACGGACAGGACGATGGTCAGGGGCAACGCCTCGGCAATGAGATCGGTTACGGGCCGGTTCCACTGGAACGACTGCCCGAAGTCGGCCCGGAACATGATTCCGGATATCCACTTCCAGTACTGCCCGTGGAAGGGCTCGTCCAGCCCGTACCTCGCTTCCAGCGCCTGGAGCTCGTCGCGGCTTACCTGCTCCCCCTCGGCTTGAAGCTTCGCCACCAAGGTCGACAGATAGTCGCCCGGCGGCGCTTGGATGATGGCGAACGCGACCACCGATATCGCGAACAGGGTGGGGATCATGTAAAGGACGCGGCGGCCAATAAAGGTCAGCACGGCAGTGAACCTCCGTCGCAGCGGCCGCTAGGTCGATTCCGGGTCGATGAAGTACTGCTCTGGGTTCGTGGCCCCCGGGTACGGGAAGTTCGTGGCGAAGAACGTCTCACCGACCATGTTCCGGAACCGGTTGTGCACCACCCCGTAGCCGGGCAGCGCACTGCTGATACCGATCAGATAGAACTCGTCCCGAGCGATGGCCACCACTTCGCGCATCAACTCCACCCGTTCTCCGAGATCGGTCCGGGTCTTGAGCTCGTCGTACAGCTCCATCTGCCGCCGGGTGGGCTCCGGCGGCGTCTCGCCGCTCTCTCCCCCCGACGCGTACCACGCCGTCCACTGGGTGGCCCATCCCGCTGCGGTGAAGGTCGGCACGTAGTAGTAGGGGACCATCATGACGTCGACTCCGCCGTCGCCGTCCCAGACCATACCGTCGTTCTGATTATTGTCGCGCCGCTCGGCGAACAGGGTCTGGTCCACGGGGTTGATCCGCATGTCGACGCCGACCTCGCGCCAGTAGTTCACGACGAGCTCGAGACTGTCGATGAGCTCAGGCTTGCCTGCGCCGGTGCTTGCGTCGATCTGAAAGCGGATCGGATTTCCGTCTGGGCCCAAGCGGATCCCACTACTGTCACGATCGGTGTAACCGGCTTCGTCGAGGTGTTCGTTCGCCAGGTCGACGTCATACTCGGTGTACTGGGTGGCCATCTGCTCGTCGTAAAAGTCGCTGCCTTCACTTGGCGCGACCTGTCGTGGGACGCCCTGCCCGGCGTGCACTGTGGCGATGATCTCCTCGCGGTTGATCGCGTGTGACAGGCCGATCCGGAAGTCCTTGTTGTTGAAGATCTCCCGCTTGACCTCGTCGGCACAGGTCAGGTTAAGGATGATGGTCATGGTGTTGATCTTGTCCGACACCAGGCCGAAGAACCGGAAACCGGCCTCCTCTTGTTCCCTCGAGAGGACGGGCCGATTCTCCGTCGTGTTGACATGCCGATCCATCAAATCGATATCACCCTGCATCACCTGTAGGAGCAGGGATGCTTCGTCGTTGACGATGTCGAAGGCGACGCTATCCACGTAGGGCAGCTGCCGCCCGTCGGGATCGGTCTTCCAGTAGTACGGGTTGCGTTCGAACACCAGCCGCTGGCCGTCACCGAGCCCTGAGGTCGGTACCCACGCATGCAGCCGCGGAATGTCGGGCTGCTGCCAATAAGTGCCGCTGACATTCGTGGAGGAGGTGAGAAAGTCGATCCAGCCCGGAAAGCCGGCATCCTTGGCAGCGCCGTCCGCGTCGGCATTGAAGTCCTCGTGGAATCGCTCGAAGTAATGCTTCGGGATCCGGGTCAGGACGTTGCTCGGCTGCGAGGCGATGTCCTCGAGGAACAGCGCCTGAGGCCCAGCGAAGGTGAAGGCCACCGTTTGATCGTCGAGTCGTTCGAGTTCAGCTGGCACACCGCCGGACGTGAACGTGCGTGCCACATTGGGGGTCACTCGCTCGTCGAGGACGATGTTGTTGTAGGCGAACACGATGTCGTCGGCCGTGAACGGCTCGCCGTCCGACCACTTCATGCCGGCGCGGAGGTGCAACACATACCGGGTGGCGTCGTCGCTGACCTCGAAGCTCTCGGCAACATTGGGAACAAGCTCGTCCCAGTCGAGATTCCAGCGAACGAGGTTCTCGTAGGCCAGCGTGTAGTGGAGGCGGGTGGTCGACGAACCGATCAGCGCATTACGCCACTGACCTCCATAGACACCGGCTCGCTCCACTGGATGGATCACCATCGGGGCTGCCGGCAACCGCTGCTCGAGCGGTGGCAACTCGCCCTTCTCCACACGTTCGGACAGCTGAGGCGACTCCCGCGCGTCCTCGTCCAGCGAGCTGTCGCCCGCGTCGGTGCCAGGATCGGTGGAGAAGAATCCGCAGCCCGGTATTCCAGCGGCCACGGCCACTAGCCCACCGGCCGCCAGAAAACGGCGTCGATCAATAACGGAATCCATGTCAGACCACTCCTCGAAAGGTCGATGGTTCGGGTCGTCAGTAACCGCGAATGCTGGGCCAAGCCAGCTCTATGCCCGCGCTGGTCAAGCACTTTTGGTACTGCGCCAAGTGCCGCTCGTCGGCGCGCACCTGATGAGGCGTCACACGGTGTTCGAGGCAGTACGCCGCTAGCGTTCCTGCGGACTCGCCGATGTTCCACTCCGGCGGGTGGAGGCGGTAGCAGCCGTTGGTGATGTGGGTGGTACCGATGTTCTTCGCTGCAGGAAGCAGGTTCTTCATCCGCACCGGCAACAAAGCGCCCAGCGGGATCTGGAACGGTGCGCTGGCGACATCGATGTAATTGTCGCCGCCTGTGGACGGATGCAAGTCCAGCCGGTACATCCCGATACCGACCGAGTCGTGGTAGGTTTTGGCGCCTTTCTCGCCGCGTATTGCCAGCGAGACGTCCTGCTCGACGATTGTGTACTCGGCCTTGATCCGCCGCGACTCCCGGATGTACGGCGCCTTGGCCAAACCGTCGCGCGTTCCCACCACGTCCGGGCGCAAGCGCAGACCCGGCAGCCCGGTACCTCCGTCGGCACGTGGCATCTCGGTCTGCATCCAGTAGAGGAAGCTCAGACTCATCTGCCGCGCACCTTCCAGATGCCGCGCCGCCTCGTCGGCGTCGACCTCGAACACCGGACCTTCGACGTAGTCGATCATCGGCCAGTTGACCACCGAGATATCGCTGGTGAAGAAGCCCCCGGTGAAGTGCGGGTACGCCAGGACCCGCCGGAATGTCCAGAGATCATCGCGGTCGGCGACGCTACGCCGGCCGACCGGCAAACCGGCCAGGTCGTCGTCCGGGTTGGGGGTGACGATCCGGTGCCGTGTCTCCAGCGTGATCGGATGCGGAGCCGCCATGCCCAGCATGGGTCCCGGCCAGTACGGAGGCTGGTAGTCCCGCCAGAACGCGTATTCCTCCGGCTTGTCGATGGTGTGATCCTCACCGTCCACGTGGTCCACGGCGAAACACCAAGTGATGGCTTGCATATTCATCGGCTGACGTTCAGCCGGCGCGCTCGGCTCGCCGGTGTCGGCCTGCGACTCGAACCCGGTGACGTACTCGGTGTCAGTGAGCGGCAGCAGGTCCCCGGTCTCCGTGGCGTCGAGGACGTACGGTGCGGTCACCGTCAGCTCGTCACCCGTCTCGGTGTCAAGGAGACTCACACTGGTCACGCGGTCCGCATCCACGGTCACCGAGACCGGCAGATGATGGAACCGAACGTCGATCCGGCCCGCACTACGGTGCGGTGCTATCATCGCCTCCAGAACCGCCAGCGCCACCCGCGGTTCGGAGCTGATCGGGCTGACCCGCGCCGAACCGGGATTGAGGGCGCGCTGGTCGCGCGCCGCGGACGTCAAGGGATACCAGCGGCGGTAGTAGTCGCGGATGCCGTCGCGAAGTTCTCGATAGGACGCGGTACAGCCGAATTGTTCGATCCAGCGGTGCTCGTCGGGCGGCACCGCCTGCGCGGTAAGCTGCCCTCCCAGCCAATCCGTCGGTTCGCTCAGCAGTACCCGCGTACCCCGCCTTGCCGCCGCGATGGCGGCGGCCACGCCACCCAATCCGCCGCCGACGACGACGAGGTCCACCTGAAGCTCCCGATTCATCTGGCGGCCTCCGCGATCGTCGAGTGGTCTGGTTGAGTGCACGGCAGGAGAACCTGATCATCACGGGCGATGTCCGGCTCGGTCAGCATCTCCACGAGCAACCGGACCGCCGCACGGCCCATATCGTTGCGAGGTATGCCGAGCGCGCTCCATGACCGGCCGACTTCCGGGCCCCCCACGGTGCCTACGAGAACGGCAACCGAGACGTCGGAGGGGACGGCGAGCCCCCGGGCCCGGGCGAGTTCGGCGATCCGGTCCGCCTGCGCCTCCGCGCCGGCCAAGAACGCCGTCACACCGCCCGCCAATGTGACGTCGAACCACTCCGGCGTCAGGTCTTGGACCTTCATGAACACCGGCATCGGCGGGATCCCCATCGAGGCGCAGCCGGCGAGGTAACCGTCCTCCCGATCGATCTGGGCCTCCATCCGGTGTGACGTGCCAAGGTAAGCCACTCTCCGGTGCCCGAGTCCGGCCAGCGAGGCCACCAGAGCCTCCGTGCCGGATCGGTAGTCCGCACCGACCCAGGCGATTTCAGCCCCAGGCACGTCCCGACGGCCCACATGCACGAACGGATAGCCCTCGGCAGCCAGGCGAGCCAGATCCGACGGCTTGTGCGTGACACCGAGCAGCACACTTCCATCGGCGACGTTGAGCCGGTTGATGCCGTCTCGGTACAGCTGGCGCTTTCCGTCCGGATCTTCGGTCGAGGTGAAGAGGACAAGGTCATGGCCCTCGGCGACGGCTTGCTCCTCGACCCCGATCAGAAATTCGTGGTAGAAGTCCCGCGAACTGATCGGGAAGACTGATTCAAAGGTGTGCACGCCTATCAGTCGATTTCGCTTGCTCTTCAGACTGCGGGCCGCCGGGTTGGCGACATAGCCCAGTTCGCGTACCGCCTCTCTCACTCGTCGCTCGGTGTCGGCCGGTATGCGGTGTCCTTCCGCCCGACCGTTCACCACTGCCGAGACGGTGGCCTGGGAGACCCCCGCGAGCCGTGCAACATCCGATTGTGTCGGTGCCTGACGACGATGCTTGATCGGCAACGCACGCTCCTTGCTGTTTCGTATCAGCAACGTATTAGCTGGACTTATACGTCGTTTGCTGATTGGTTTCAGCGAAACTAACGGAGGCGCGACCGATCGTCAAGGGTTGGGTTGCAAGGCGTGCACCGCTGACACAAGAACCTTCACCCCCGACACCCCAAGATCGTCATGGGGAGGCTCCACTACCAACTGGTGGGGACCGGCATGCCTTCCGTGTAGCCCGCGGCTGTTTGCGCGCCTACTACCGCCCGCTCGTGGAAGGCCTCGAGGTTCTCCGCACCCGCATAAGTGCAGGCACTGCGAACTCCTGCCACAATGCCGTCGAGCAGGTCCTCGACGCTCGGCCGCTCCGCATCGAGATACATCCGAGCCCGCGAGATCCCCTCACCGAACAGACCCTTGCGGGCCCGCTGGAACGGAGTCTCCTCGGCGGTGCGCGCCTGCACGGCCCGGGCCGAGGCCATGCCGAAGCTCTCCTTGTAGAGCCGGCCGTAGCTGTCCCGTTGTGCGTCACCAGGCGACTCGTAGGTCCCGGCGAACCACGAGCCGATCATTACGTTCGACGCACCGGCGGCCAGGGCCAGCGCCACGTCCCGCGGATGCCGCACGCCGCCGTCGGCCCACACGTGCGTGCCCAGCTCCCGGGCCCGGGCCGCGCACTCGAGCACAGTGGAGAACTGCGGGCGGCCCACGCCGGTCATCATCCTCGTGGTGCACATCGCGCCCGGCCCGACACCCACCTTCACGATGTCGGCCCCGGCCTCGACCAGATCGGCGACACCTTCGGCCGTGGTCACGTTGCCCGCGACGACCGGCACCCGAGGTTCGAGCCTGCGCACCGCTCGCAGGGCGTCCAGCATGCGCTCCTGGTGCCCGTGCGCGGTGTCGATGACCAGGATGTCGACGCCGGCTTCCAGGAGGGCCTTGGCCTTTGTGGCGACGTCACCGCTGATGCCGATCGCGGCGCCCACCCGCAACCGACCGGAGGCGTCGACCGTCGGTATGTACAGGCTGGCGCGGAGTGCGCGCTGGCGGGTGAAGACGCCGACGATCCGGCTATCGCTGTCCACCACCGGGGCCAGCCGGTGCCCGCCACCGTGCAGGCGATTGAACGCCTCCTCCGCGCCGATGCCGTTCGGGAGCACCAGCAGGTCCGTCGACATGACGCTGCGCACCTGGGTGAACCGGTCCACGCCCTCACAGTCGGCCTCGGCCACCACGCCCACCGCACGACCGTCGTCGACGACGACGACCGCGCCGTGCGCCCGTTTCGGCAGCAGATTCAGCGCCTCTCCTACCGTTCCGGTCGGCTCCATTCGCAGTGGCGTGTCATAGACGACGTGGCGTTGCTTGACCCACTCGATGACGTCGACCACCACCTCGACGGGGATGTCCTGCGGGATGATGGCGAGGCCGCCGCAACGGCCGATGGTCTCCGCCATCCGCCGCCCGGACACCGCCGTCATATTGGACGCCACGATCGGCACAGTGGTGCCGCTGCCGTCGGAGGTGCGCAGATCGACGTCGAGACGCGACACGACGTCGGAGCGACGCGGCACCATGTAGACGTCGCTGTAGGTCAGGTCGTGCTCGGGCACACGATCATGCAGAAAACGCATCGATAACCCCCGGGGTCTCTGGCAGCACACCCAGCCTACGTTTCACTGTCGCGCGTCCGTTGCGATCATTGCCGAGTTACTCCCCTGATAGGGGTAGTTTCTCGGCAGCGATCCCCCGATTCGGCCGTCGGCGCACGCGTTTGGCCACTGGCACGGGCTGCGCCCGTCCGGCATGCTGCGGGTCCATGATCGACCTAGCCCGGGTTACCTCCATCTCCCGTCTCCAAGACGGTCTCATCACTCGCCAGCAAGCGCTGGCCAGCGGCATGTCCCCCAAGGCACTTCAACACCGGCTCCGCCAGGGCGGCCCATGGCGACGTGTCCTGCGTGGCGTCTACGCGACCTTCGACGGGCCGTTGGCCGACATCCACCTCCTGCGCTGGCCGCCGTGGATGTCCACTGTGCCGCAAAGGCGCCTCGCATGACGTCCGCGCGCTGCGCAATGTACGGGCACTCATGTGCGAGTCGGTGCAGCGCAACCTATGCACCGTGGCCGATCTCGTCGCGGAGCTGGCGGCCGCCGCTCGCAACCACACCGCGCTCGCCCGGCGCGTTCTCTCCGACCTGGAGGCGGGTTGCCGATCGGCGCCGGAGTGCGAGCTACGCGATCTCATCGCCACCAGCCGGACGGTTCCGCCGGCGCGTTGGAATCAACTACTGCCCGGCGCTCGGGGTATCTATCCCGACGCCTGCTGGCCGGAAGCCCGCCTCGTCGTCGAGGTGGACTCGCGAGCGTTCCACGGCTTCGGTGACGCACCAGAGCGCACGGAGCGCCGTCGGGCCAGATACGCATCGATGGGCTGGACCGTTCTACCGGTGGCGCTGCGCCGGATACGCACCGAACCCGAGCAGGTTCTCGCCGAGATCGAGGCTGCCTACAGGGCAGTGCTATCCCGGAGGGACTGAATCATTGCCGAGTTACTCCCCCTATAGGGGTAGTTTCTCGGCGATGATCGGGCCATGTCCGTCGCTGCGCACGGCGGTCAGTCGCCGCGCAACGGCACCTCGAGCGGCAGTATCCAGTCCGCGTTTCCCCACCCGACCAACGGCACCGACGAGAGATCCACCTCCGGGTCCACCAGCGGCGCCGGCTCCCGTCCATTGAGCGAGATCCACGTCTCCACCCGGACCTCCGCGCCGTTGTGCTCGTCGGAGAGATGATGGGCGAACCGGGCGAGCCGCTCCGGGTGGCCGTACATGCGGAACTCCTGCTCCCAGCTCAGATAGTCCGACGCGGGGACTTCCCACGTCCGGTCATCGGAGGTGAGATAGAAGGCGCCCGTGCCCTGCTTGTCCCGCAGCTTCATGTGCCATGCGAACCGGTGTCCCTCCTCGGTCCAGTTCGGGGAACCGGGAATCAGGTAGTGCCGCAGCGGCAGTACAACCTGCACAATTGTCCACACGGCGAGGAACACGGTCAGCGGCTGAGAGATCCGCGCCGGCCACGCGCCGGTCTGGTCGGCCCGTGTCACCGACGACGACGCCACAGGCGACGAGCCGGGCGAGCGCATCTGATTCCGGGCGAACGACCACGCCCGCTCCGGCCAGTCGGGCGCAAAGTAGATCGTGGTGGCGGCGATCATCAGCCACGGGAAGACGTACAGGCCGAAGAGGTAGGCATTGAGCAGGTGGAAGCACGTCGCCACCACGAACGCCGCCACCCTGGTCCGCCGGTGCAGGAGGAACCAGACGACGGTCAGGTCGAGCACCAGTGCCCCGTACGTCATGAACCACACGACCGGCTCGTGCTCGAACAGCGGGCCGATGAGACGCAGGTCGGTGCGCGCGTGCAGCCACATGCGCAGCGGCTCGCCCTGCAGCCAGTCGGCGTTGAGCTTGGCCACGCCACCGTAGAAGTAGACGATGCCGAACTGGAACCTGATCAGCCACACCACCCACACGGGCACGGTCGGCGAAGCGAGTACAGAGCGTCGCCGAGCGTCCAGGGCCCAGCGCCGGTTCAGCGGCATGAAGATCATGAAGAACGAGACCAGCGAGATCAGATACTCGTGATTCTGGAAGAACGTGGAGTCGATCAGGAAGACGTACGTGTGCAGAACGAAGAACCCGGCGATGGCCCAGCGGTACCAGAGGCCAAGAGCGACGAGCACGGCGAGGACGCCCTGGACCACGTAGACGACCTGCATGGCGGCGCCTGGCAGCGGCTGGGCGAAGGTGAACCACGCGTAGGAGAAGTGGAACGACGTCGCGACGTAATACTCGTCCACCAGGTACGGCAGATACAGCAGGACATTGACCAGCATCGCCACACCGAAGGCGATCCGGAAGAAGGCCGCGCTGGCCGAGTTCACGGGGCGTGCCGCTGCCTCGCGCCATCCCACCGATAGGCGTACCCCTGTCACCGCCACGGGGATAGATCCTAGTCAGGGCCGTTGCTCAAACGTCCCCGAGGGATCACCCCGCAGCGAGTCCCCGCTCATCCGACCATGATGCGTGGCCTTGCGCGTGTCGTCGAGAAGGTGGCAGACCGCGTAGCCGTCTCCCGCCGGTATCGCAGCGGGCTCGACGTCGTCGCACACCGGTCCGATACGCCGGTGGCAACGGGTGTGGAACGGGCAGCCGCCCGGTGGCTCCTCCGGCTTCGGTGGCTCGCCGGCCAGCACGATCCGCTCGCGGCGCTCCGCGAAGCGAACCGCCGGCGCTGCCGACTCCAACGCCTGAGTATAGGGATGCTGCGGCGCGGCGAACACCGCCTCGGTCTCGCCCTCTTCGACGATCCGCCCGAGGTACATGACGGCGACCCGCTCGCTGAAGAAGCGTACGACGCCCAGATCGTGGCTGATGAAAAGGAACGCCGTGCCGAGCTCTTCCTGGAAGCCTTTGAGCAGGTTCAGGATCTGGGCCTGGACGGAGATGTCCAAGGCGGAGACCGGCTCGTCAGCGACAATGAGCCGCGGACGTACCGCGATCGCGCGGGCGATGCCTACCCGCTGACATTGCCCGCCGGAAAGCTGGTGTGGATAGTGGTCGGCGAACCTCCGGGGCAGTCCCACCATGTCCAGTATTTCAGCGATCCGGTCCGCCGACGACGAAAGCCCGTGCGTCACCAGAGGCTCGGCGATGATCCGCCGGACCGGGAGTCGCGGATTCAGCGATGCCCGCGGGTCCTGGAAGATCATCTGAACATCCCGGCCCAAGACGCGGCGCCGCCGTGCGGACAGCCCCCCCGCGTCGGCGCCCATCAGCCGGATCGATCCGCTCGTGGGCTTGATGAGCCCGGCGACAATTCTGGCCAGTGTGGACTTCCCACTCCCGCTCTCGCCAACCAGCCCCACCGATGCGCCGGCGGGCACCTGAACGTGAACTCCGTCGAGTGCCCGGACGTAGCCGCGCCCGCCACGGATTCGGAACGTCCGCGTCAGGTGAGTGACGTCCAGGACCGGGGTCGATTCTGCCGGATTCATCAGGCGTCACCTGCCGGGCGGACGCCGGCCATGCCGCTCGGCGCGGGCAGCTCTTCAGCCCGCAAACACGCGGCACGCCCACGGCCAGGAACATCGCGGATCGGCGGGTCGGACTGCTCACAGGCGGATACCGCGAACCGGCACCGAGGCTCGAATCGGCAGCCGACGGGCATCGCGTCGATGCTGGGGACGCTTCCCGGAACCGTGGCCAGCCGACGGGATCCCGCGCCCATGGTGACCAGGCACTCCACCAGCGCACGAGTGTACGGGTGCGTTGGGCGGGACAGGACCTGCTCGACCGGGCCGGACTCGACCACCCTTCCCGCGTACATCACATAGACCCGTTCACAGAACTCGGCAACGAGGCCAAGATCGTGCGAGATGAACAACATCGCCATGTCCTGCTCCCGGACGAGGTCCCTGAGCAGCTCCATGATTTGAGCCTGAACCGTGGTGTCGAGCGCGGTGGTCGGCTCGTCGGCGATCAGAAGGCGTGGCTGACATCCCACCGCCATCGCGATGAGCACGCGCTGACGCATACCACCTGACAGTTCGAAGGGGTACGCACGCGCCACCCGGGCGGGCGCGGGTATGCCAACCCGGGCGAGCAGGTCCACGACGCGGCGGGCGCGGGCACGACGGTCAAGGTCAGTGTTGGCCCGCAGAACATCGGCCATCTGGCGGCCCACGGGCATCAATGGATTGAGGCAGGTGAGCGGATCTTGGAAGATCATCGCTATTTCCCTGCCCCGCAAGTTTCGCAAGGCCGCCGTGTCGGACAGGTCGAACGATCTGCCGCCGAAGGTCAGCCGCCCGCTCGCTGTCAGACCGGGAGCAAGCAGCCCGAGGGTCGAATATGCCGTGACAGTTTTCCCGCAGCCGCTCTCGCCGACTACCGCTACCGCTTCACCCGGCATGATCTCGATGTCCACCCCCGCCACTGCCTGTGCGCCTGGGGGATTCGGCACGGTCACCGAGATATCGTCCAGACTGAGCAACGCGGGCGTCATGAGTTCCTCCTCGGGTCGGTGGCCTCCCGGATCCCGTCGCCGGCCGTCAGCAGGGCGATCAGCAGGATCACGATGGTCAGCCCCGGAGCCACGGCGAGCATGGGCGATTGCAGGGTGTAGCCGGATCCTTCGGCGAGGAGATTGCCCAGCGATGCCGTCGGAAGCTGGACTCCCAGCCCGACGAAGCTCAGGCCCGCCTCGCCGACCACCGCGAAGGCGAAGACGAGCGTCAGTTGTACCAGCGTGGCGCCCACCACGTTGGGCACCACATGCCGGATGGCTATGCGCCATGGCGGCACACCGGTCACCCGGGCGCTCTCCACGTACTCTTCCTGACGGATCTGCAAGACCACGCTACGTACGATGCGCGCGAGGTAGGCCGAGTAGCCGGCGATCAGTGCGATGATGGTGCTGCGGATCCCCGCGCCGAGTGCGGCGATCAGTCCCAGTGCCAGCACCAGGGCGGGCAGCGCCAGACCGACATCGATCATTCTCGACACGACGACGTCCACCGCGCCACGGGCATAACCAGCGACCAAACCGAAGGGAATGCCGACGGCGGCAACGCCCAGTGTCGTCATCACGCCGATGAACAACGACGAACGCAACGCGAAGAGCAGCCGGCTGAACTGGTCGCGCCCAAAGTTGTCCGTACCCAGAAGATGCCCGGAGCCGGGCGGCTGCAACGTGTTGCGCAGGTCTTGGGTGTAAGGGTCGAACGGCGCGATCAGCGGCGCGGCGACGGCCGCCAGCACAAGCACGGCGAGGATCGTCCAGACGACTATCTGTGTCGGTGTGCCCACCAGGCGCCGAAGCCGGGAGCCTCGTCCCACTCTCCGCGGAGCGGGCGGTCCTCCAGCGGCTATCACCGCGGCATCGACGTCACGCACGAGACCTCCTGATTCGGGGGTCCACCACCGCATAGAGCAGGTCGGTCAGCAGATTGACCACCACGAACACCACCACGATGACGAAGATGCAGGCTTGAACAACCGGATAGTCCCGCGAGAGCACGCCTTGGACGACGAGCCGGCCCATGCCCGGCAACGCGAACGCGTTCTCGACCAGAAGCGCTCCCCCCATCAACGTGCCGACCTGAATCGCCATGATGGTCATGGTCGGCAAGAATGCGTTTCGCATGGCGTAACGGCTGAAGATGCGCCATTCGGAGACGCCGAACGCCCGGGAGGTGCGGATGTAATCCGATCCGAGCGTGTCGATCATGCCCGCCCGGTTGGTCTCGAACACGAGAGTGGCCAGGCCCGTTCCCAGTGCCAGCGCCGGCAGGAACATATGGGCGAGATGATCGGCCAGCTCCCGCCCGGCGGGAACGTATCCGAACGTCGGGAGCACGCCTTGGAAGGCGATGATCAATAGCAACGCGAGCCAGAAGCTCGGAACCGCGATACCGGTCGTGCCGACCAGCCGGGCAATCTTGTCAGCGGCCGCGCCCTGCCACCGTGCCGCCAGCAGGCTCGCGGGCAGGCCGATCACCACCGCGACGAGAAAGGCATAGAACGACAGCTGTGCCGTGACAACCAGGCGGTCTCCCAGCAGGTCGGACACCCGGTCGTTGAGGACCAGCGAGTTGCCGAAGTCGCCGCGCAACGCGGCAGTCACCCAATCCCAGTACTGGACCAGCAGTGGCTGGTCCAGACCGAGCTCCCGTCTCGTGCGCTCCACCTGCTCGGCGGTGACCGATCCACCAGGACCCGCGAGAATCCGTGCCGGGTCCCCTGGGATCAGGCGCATCACGATGAAGACCACAAACGTGGCTCCCATCGCCACCACGAAGGCCTGCGCCAGGCTCGATCCCAGCGCGCGGACCCACCCGGGCGGCCGCCACACCGGGCGACGCGAGCCAGCTCGCGCGGTGCCAGCGTCGTCGCGGCTCAACTGCTCAGCCAACACCCCTCCACCGGGTGAGTCCCGCCGGGATAGAAACGATAACCCTGCACCCTGGGGCTGGTGGCCGCGATTTCCGACGGCCAGACCGTGAAGGCAGCGTAGGCATTGTCCGCCACATACCTGGCGATGTCGTGGTACATCTCAGCCCGGATTCCCTCGTCACTCTCCGATCGGGCGTCGTCGAGCATCGTGTCCAGGTCTGGGTCGTCGATTCCGGAGACGTTCAGGTCACCGGTGCTGTGGACAAGCGGATAGAGCGCCTCATCCGGATCAACGGTGCGCGTGGTCTGCCCGCTGTTCGTCATCCAGAACTCCTTGGCGGTGTAGATCAGATCCGCCCAGGAACCGAAGTCCTGCTTCTCCAGGCCCACCTGGACGCCGATCTCACCGAGTTGCGCTTCGATCGCGTCGGCCTCTTTCGACCAGGGATCCTGGGTGAACGCATCGAATCGAATCCGTTCCGCGAAGTCGAAACCGGCGCTATCGAGAAACTGCCGAGCCTGGTCTGGGTCGTAGACCTGTGCGGCGATGTCCGAGAGGTCCTGATGCGCAGTTCCGATGGCCGGCGAGAACGGGCCGGATGCGGGGGTGGCGTATCCCCCGTAGACGCCGGCGGCGATGCCTTCCCGGTCGATCGCGGCAGAGAAGCCCCGGCGGACGTCGACATTGTCGAACGGTGCCCTTGCCTGATTGAAGGTGAGATAGTTGAAGGTGTTGCCGGTGTACTCATGCAGCACCGCGTCGGCGCGTCGCTGCACCTGGGACACCTGGTCGGGCACCACGCCGATGACGTCGAACTCGTCATTGAGAAAAGCCTGGATCTGAGTGCTGGTGCTCGGCACGATCTTGAACGTGATGGCATCGAGGTAGTTGGTCTCGGCCCAGTACTCGTCGAAGCGTTCCAGACGGATCTCGTCGCCGCTGCGGTACTCCACGAACTGGTAGGGTCCGGTGCCCACCGATGCCCGGAACGGGTCGGTGTCTGCCCACTGCTCGACCGCCGTCGGCGACATCATCATCACCCGCCCGCGCCGGAGTGACGCCACGAAGGTAGCCGTGGGTTTGGCCAGAATGAACTCGATCTGGTGTGGGCCCAGGACATTCACTTCTTCCAGGAACGGCGGCAGGTTCACCGCGGTTGAATCCGGAGCCATGCGCCGGTCGAAGTTGGCTTTGACCGCATCCGCATCGAACGGCGTGCCGTCCTGGAAGGTCACGTCTTTGCGTAGATCGAAGACGTACCGGGTCGGCGAGGCCTGTTCCCACGACTCGGCGAGTTGCGGCACGATCTTTCCGCCGTCCTCGACCTCGATCAGTCCGTTGTACGCGAGTGTCGACAATGCTGCGGTGCCGACCGAGCCCGCCGCCTGGGTACCCATGTCGAAGGCCGGGGCTATTGGTTCTTGAGTAAGCGGAATACGCAGCTCACCACCCCGTTGCGGATCTGCCTCCGCTCGCGGTGACGCGCCGGCGGAACCAGTTGGGCCGGCCTGACGGCCACATGCTGTGAGCCCGAAGACAGCGGCTGCGCCACCAATGAGGACGTTGCGCCTGGACAGTGCGACCTCGGCCATGATCCCTCCTCCTGAGAAGCTTGATTTCGATGGGTTATGTGTAATACCTTACACCTAACATGTCAACGTGCTCGCCGGGATTTGACACGATCCTGAGGAGCCGAAAACCAGATCACCGAGTGGGTATGGACACATGGCATCTCTCACTACCGGCGGGACACGCGGTCCACAGTTCGATGTCCTTCCACGCACGAAGCTGCGCGACGAGGCGACGCAGCAGATCAAGGCACAGATCGTCGCCGGCAAACTGGAGCCCGGTGTGCTCTATTCCGTCAGCACCATCGCTGAGCAGCTGCAGGTGTCCGCCACCCCCATCAGGGAAGCCGTTCTGGACCTCGCCAAGGACGGCCTGGTCGAGATGGTTCGCAACCGCGGATTCAGAGTGCGGGTGTTGACCGACAAGGATCTCGACGATCTGGTGGAGCTCAGGCTCGTCCTCGAGGTCCCGGCCATGGGAAAGCTCGCGACGATCCGGCCACGCCCGGATCTGTCGCAGCTTCGGCCGATGGCTAAGGCCATCATCAAGCACGCCGCCGACGGCGACATGGTCGCGTTCGTCGCCCGCGACCGTGACTTCCACCTCGGGCTTACCGCGCTACTCGGCAACCAGCGATACGTGGACATGGTCGCCATGCTGCGCGACCAGACCCGGCTGGTCGGGCTTTCCCAGCTGCGCGGTGCCGCGAAGCTCATCGACTCAGCTCGCGAACATGAGGAGCTCCTCGACCTGATCGAGGCCGGCGACGTCGCCGGCACTGAGGACCTGATGACGCGGCACCTCCGGCATGCACGAGGCCTGTGGGCCGGCCGACCCGAGCCCACGCACCATGTCTGAGCACCGTCCCCCGCACTTCGGACCGGGCGAGGTCACGCACCGGGTGCCGATGAGAGATGCGGTTCGATCCGTGCGGCGAGTTCTCGGCGCGGCTCAGCGCGGAAGCTTCGAGCAACCGCCGAGGCTCGTTCTCGACAATGGTCGTCTGCTGGTCATGGTCGCCACCCACCGCCAGTCCAAGGACTCGATGGTCAAGACCGTGAGCGTCCGGATCGGCGAGGGCCAGCCCACGGCCGCTTCCATTGAAGGCACTTTGCTCTGGATCAGCGGAGACCGGCGCCGTGGGACCTTCACCGCCGACGGGGCGTCCGTGACGGCATTGCGCACCGGCGCTGTCACCGGTGCGGCCACCGACATCCTTGCGGAGCCGGCCGCCAGCCGGCTGGCGGTGCTCGGTGCTGGCCGCCAGGCCGCGGCCCAGGTGGCAGCGGTCTGCACGGTCCGGCCGATCCAGCACGTGGCCATATGGAACCGGACCATAGAACGCGCCCGGACGTTCGCAGAGAGCCTGGCGGTCACCAGGCCGGATCTTGACATCACGATTCACAGCGACGCAGATGAAGCTGTCAGAACGGCGGACGTGGTCTGCTGCGCGACAGCATCCACCGAGCCGTTGTTCAGCACCGAGTCGGTGCGGACCGGCACGCACGTGAATGCCGTCGGCTCATATCGCGCCGGGATGGCCGAGCTGCCCACCGACCTGATCATGTCCGCCTCCGCCGTTGTCGTCGATGACCTGCACGGATGCATGGATGAGTCCGGCGAGATCATCAGCGCGCTCGACGCCGGGCTCGACGCTTCCGCCCTGATCCCGCTCGGCCGGCTCGACGATAACGCACGTCCCTCCGGCCGCTCCGGGCACAGCGTCTTCAAGTCTGTCGGCTGCGCGGTTCTGGATTGGGCCATCGCCTCCTTGATCGCTCGCGACCTGACTGCCACCCCTGACGATTCGGAGGTACCCGCGTGACGTCCGTAGCCTTCACCGGCCAAAGCGACGATCTGCACCGTTCAGCGGTGATTGTCGATGGCACCTGTCCGGGCTATCACTGGATGGAGAAGCTGGCGACATGGCGCACCGGCGGCACGACATGCTGCGTGGTCACGTTCGTCGCGTTCGAAAGCTGCCGGGAAGCGGTCTCTCTGCTCGGCCGGGCCCATCGTTTCATCCGCGAGAGGCCAGACGAATTGGTTCAGGTCACATCCGTGGAGCAGATCAGGCAAGCGAAACGGGACGGACGGCTGGCTGTGGTCTCCCAGTTTCAGGGCACGCATGCGCTGGAGTATGACGTGGACCTGGTCGAGGTGTTCTGGCGCCTGGGGGTACGGGTCATGCAGCTGACATACAATCAGCGCAGCCCAGTGGGTGACGGTTGCGAGGAGCCGGGAAACGCCGGACTGAGCAGCTTCGGACGAGCGGTAGTCGCCGAGATGAACCGCCTCGGCATCGTGGTCGATGTGTCTCACACCGGCGAACGGACCAGCATGGAGGCGGTCGCTGCCTCCGCCGCCCCGGTCGTCGCGTCACATTCGAATCCGGCCGCTGTCCACCCCTCGCCACGCAACATCTCCGATCAGCTGATCCGCGAGATCGCGGCCAGCGGGGGCCTGGTGGGCATCAACGGGTTCTCAGCGTTCCTCGGCACCGATCCCAAGGCCGACCTGGACACTTTCATCGATCACGTGGTCTACGTCGCCGAGCTGGCCGGTATCGAGCACGTGGCGCTCGGCCTGGATTACACCGTGCGTGACGCGCCACGCGAACTGTATGACCAGTACGTCCGGGACGGGATCTGGTCACCAGCCACCTATCCTCCACCGCCGTGGCACTTCCCGGACGGCCTCGACGACGCATCGGAGTTCCCGCAGCTGACCGCTCGCCTCCTTGAGCGCGGATTCAGCGCATCCGATGTCCTGCAGGTGCTCGGCGAGAACTGGCTGCGCGTCTTTGCCGAGGTCTGGGGCGACGAAGACACCCATCGAAAGGATCAGTGATGAGCGCACCGACCCAATCCGGCCTGAGCACACAGATCCGAGAGGTAGCCGAGCGGGCTGGCTGCTCGCTCGCGCTGCACGTGCGCAGCCTCGATGGCGACGACGCCGAGGTCGACATCGGCGCCGACACCCCGTCACTTGCGGCCTCCACCTACAAGGTGGCGGTCCTCCTCGAGCTCGCTTGTCAGGCAGCAGAAGGCCGGCTCGATCTCACCGGCCGGCTGCGCGTGACACCCGCACAGCACAGCGCCGGCATCTCCGGGATCTCGACCATGCTGGACGAGATCGAGATATCCATCCGGGACCTGGCGCTGCTGATGATCCAGGTCAGCGACAACACCGCCACCGACGTCCTCCAGCGGCTCGTCGGAACCGAGAACATCGCTCACCGGCTCCGGAATCTGGGCATCAAGCACACCGAGATCCGAACCGACTGCGCAGGGCTGATCGGGCGTGCGGTCGACGACCTCGGGGGCGACCCACACCTCCTGTCCCCCGAGGAGCTGGCTTCTGTCGTCCCCCGCAGCATCGAGTCTGGCTTCCGCACCGGGAACACCACCACCCCGCGCGACATGACCCGGCTTCTGCAGGCCATCTGGCTGAACCAGGCCGGACCGGCGGAGGCGTGTGCGGAGGTGCGCAGGATCATGTCATTGCAATTTGCACCGCACCGGATATCGACGTCTTATCGCGACGGGCCCGCCATCGCGGGGAAGACCGGCACCTTCTACGGCGGGATCCGAAACGAGGTAGGTGTGCTCGAATTCGGGCCCGAAGACCGCTACGCCGTCGCCGTGTACCTCCGTCAGCGCCACTACGACCTTCGCGACGGCACCGCCGACGCAGCGATCGGAACGGTCACCCGGATGGCGGTCGACCACTTGCGCACCCGGCAGCCCGCGCACGCCGCCCAGGACGAGCGGTGACCGGCGCCAGCGCCGACCTGGCGCGCATGTCCTGGCCCGAGGTCGAGACCGCACTCAAACAGGGACGTCGCACCGTGGTGTTCGCCTGCGGATCGATTGAGCAGCACGGCCCGCATCTGCCCTTGGTCACCGACACGCTTTTCGGCGATGTTCTGTCAGCGCGGGTCGCCGAGCGGATGCGGGGTGTACTGACCGGCCCGACGTTGCCGCTCGGCGTTTCGCCACACCACATGTCCTTCCCCGGCACCATCACGCTGTCCGCACCGACATTCACGAAGGTGGTGGCCGAATACATCGAGAGCCTCGCCTCCCATGGCTTCGAGAACGTGCTCGTGATCCCCAGCCACGGCGGCAACTTCGGCCCGCTTGGTGACCTGCTTCACCAGACCGGCGGACGGATCGGTACCGCACGGTTCATCCCCTACACGGGCCTGCAGGCGTTCATCAAAGCGATGACCGAGGTCGGTAACCGGGACGGAGTCAGTTCCGCGGTCAGCGGTTCCCACGCGGGCGAGGCAGAGACGTCGATCATGCTGGCGATGCGGCCCGACTTGGTTGACCTCGCAGCAGCAGTACCCGGCTACCTGGGCCATTTCGACGACGAGACAGCGGACCGGCTCTTCGAGGGTGGAACGGCTGCGCTCTCCGAAATGGGGGTGCTCGGCGACCCCAGACCAGCCGACGCAGAGCGTGGAGTGCGGTACCTGCGCAGTCTGACGGATCTGCTTGTCACACATTTCGAGACCGAGATCCAGCGCTGAGAAATCCGGACACCGGGAGTTGACGTGCGAAGCAGCTATCGCCATATCGTGATCGGAGCCGGCGCGCTCGGCACGGCCACCGCTTATCACCTGGCACGCCGGGGCGTTTCCGATGTCGTCGTTCTTGAGCAGTACCCCCTGGGTCACACGTTCGGTGCCTCGGAAGACCACTCCCGCATCATTCGGCATGCCTATCACTCGCCGGTCTACACCGCGCTGACACCGGCCGCGTACAAGGCGTGGGAGCACATCGAGGACGAGACCGGTGTGGACCTGGTGCATCGGACCGGTGGGCTTGACCTGGCCATCGCCGGCACACCCGGCGAAGCCGAGCTCGCCACCTATCGGCAGGCTCTGGACGCCAGAAGCATCCGGTACGAGATGGTCGACGTGGCCGAGATCCGGGCGAGATGGCCGCAGTGGCGCATCGGGGAGGACACCGTCGGCATGTACCAGGCCGACGGCGGTATCCTCGACATCGGCCGCGCCACCGCCGCCCAGATCGCGCTTGCACGAGCACACGGCGTCACGTTTCTTCCGGAGACGCCGGTGCTCGGGATCGCCTCACATACAGATCACGTCACGATCCAGACCAGTCAGGGCCCGTTTCGCGCTGACGGCGCGACTCTGTGCGTCGCATCCTGGACGCCCGGCTTCTGCTCCAATCTGGGCTTAGATTGGCGGCTCACGCTGAGCCAAGAGCAGGTGAGCTATTTTGCCACCCCGAATCTGAGAGATTTCGCTCCGGAGCGCTTCCCTATCTGGATCTGGCACGGCGACTCGTTCTTCTACGGCTTCCCCGTCTACGGCGAGGTGGGGGTGAAAGCCGCCAGGGATATGCGTGGACACCCCGTCACCCAGGAGACCCGCTCGTTCGTTCCGGACCCACAGGAGGCGGCGATCGTGGCCGAGTTCCTCGACCACCGGCTGCCGGGGGTTGTCGGGCCGGAGCTGACCAGCAAGACCTGCATCTATGACATGCCTCCGGATCGCGACTTCATTCTTGACTTCGTACCCGGGCATCCACGGCTCACGGTGGGCGTAGGAGCCGGACACGCAGCGAAGTTCGCGGCACTCATCGGCGAGATCCTGGCCGACCTGGCCACGATCGGGACTACGCAGCATCCAATTGATGCATTTCGGGCTGACCGCCCGGCACTCACCGATCCGGCCTTCGAGCCGACGTTCCGGCTGGGGTGAGCCGCAGCTCCAGCATCGCCGCGAAGCGTGCCTCTGGGTCGTCGAGGTCGAGGCCGGAGATTTCGCTGAGCCGCCGCAGCCGGTACCGGAAGGTGTTGGGGTGCACGTGCAGCTCGGCCGCGGCCTTCACGACGTCGCCGAACGCATCCAGCCAGGCCCGCAACGTCTCCACCATCTCGCCGCGATGCCGCGCGTCGTACGCGGCCAGCCGGGCGACCGGCCCGGTGGGCTCCTGGCGTTCCGCGGCCATCAGATCCCCCAGTTCCAGCAGCAGCGACGCGGTCCACACGTCCTCGGCGCGCGCCACCTGGGACTGGGTGCGGCCCTGCCGGAGCACGCGCAGCGCGCGCTCCGCGTCCGCACGTGAGCGTGGCAGCTCCGACGCGTCGGCGGCCGGCTGGCCGATGCCGACGACGACGCCGTGGTGGTCGCCGATGCGATCCAGGAACTCCCGGGCGACGGCGACGGCCCGGTCGTCGGCCGCGGTGCCACGATCGGCCAGCGGGATGACCCCGTACACGACGCCGCCCACGAGTGCGACGGCGGAGCGTGGATGCACCGCGGACATGTGCAGCGCGAAGGCGCCGTTCACTCGCTGCAGCTCCGCCTCCACGTGGGACGCGTCGCCGCCGTCGCGCACGGCCAGCGCGAGAACGCGGCTGGGGCCGCCGGCCACTCCGAGCCGTGCGGCCGCTTCCGCCGCCATCGGGCCGCCTTCCAGGAGGGTGGCGACGAGCTCGGCGCGCAGCCGGCGCTCGACGTCGGCCCCGGCGCGCTGACGCAGCATGTGCAGCGCGACGAGCTTCGCCGAGTCGATGAACGCCTGCTCCCGCTCGGGTGACAGGGGGCCGGTGACGGCTGCCCACATCGACCCGAGGATCTCGTCGCCCGCCCGCACGCGCACCGCCACCCGTGGCAGGTCGACGCCGGACATCCCGGTGACGAACACCGGGCGGTCCGACGCGTAGAGCTCGCGGAAGATGCCCCGCCGCTCGAGCTCTCGCATGTAGCGCTCGGGCACCTGCCGCCCGAGGACGGTCTCCTTGCGGGGCCCGTCCGCCTGGTCCTGATTGGCCGAGAAGGCCTGCACCCGTGAGCTGAGATCCTCGATCGTGACCGGGGCGTCGAGCAGCTCGGAAACCGCGCTGGCCAGCGCGAACAGGTCTCCAGCGGCGGCACCGGCCAGGGTCTCGCTGTCCGCTCCGCCGAGGTCGTCCACCCCGAGCAAGGACCGCAGCAGCGCCGCGACCTGCGCCCACGACGCGCCGCGCGTCAACCCGAACAGGACCACGCCGGTGTCCGCGACCGCGCGCCGCACTTCGGCCGACGTGTCGACCGGAACACGCACGACGAGTCCCGCGGCGCCCGCGGCGCCGATCTCACGCAGGAGACCGGCGACCTCGTCGGCGCCGGCCACGCCGACACCGAGCACCAGGGTCTTCTCCGGGAGCACCGGAGGATCCAGCGGGTCGTGGAACACCACGCCGCCCACCTCCGTCGCCGGGTCGACCCGGCCGGCCAGGAGCTCGAAGAGCGTGGAGCCTAGGTCGTCCATCACCCGGCTGAGGGTGGCTCGTGGGCGCTGCACCATCTGCAGCATCTTACGAGCTCAACCACTCCGACGCGGCGGTGCGAGCCCGGAGGACGTCCGGAAGCGGCTCCACCCCGATGCCGGCACCGTCGGGTACGCGCACGTGACCGCTCTCCAGGACGAACGGTTCGGTGATGTCCTCCGCGTAATACCGGTCCGACGCCGAGGTGTCGCCCGGCAGGCTGAACCCCGGCAGCGCGGCGAGCGCCACGTTGGCCGCCCGGCCCAGCCCGGTCTCCAGCATCCCTCCGCACCACACGGGGATGCCGTTCGCCTGGCAGACGTCGTGGATGCGGCGCGCCTCCAGATACCCGCCCACCCGTCCCGGCTTGATGTTGACCACCCGGGTGGCTCGCATCGCGATGGCGTCCGCCGCATCCTTCGCCGACTCGATAGACTCGTCCAGGCAGATCGGCGTGCGCACCAGAGTCGCCAGCTCGGCGTGTTGCCGGAGGTCGTCCTCTCCCAGCGGCTGCTCGATCAGGAGCAGGTCAAAGTCGTCAAGGCGGGCTAGCGTGGGGGCGTCGGCCAGCGTGTAGGCAGCGTTCGCGTCGACCTGGAGCAGCACGTCGTCCCCGAACCGCTCCCTCACCGCACGCACCGGCGCCACATCCCAGCCCGGCTCGATCTTCAGCTTGATCCGCAGATAGCCCTGCTGTAGGTAGCCGTCCACGGCATCGAGAAGCTGCGGGATCGTGTCCATGATGCCGACGGACACGCCGGCCGGCACCCGGTCGCGCACCGCGCCCAGGAACGCGCCGAACGACTCGCCCCGCTCGCGCAGCCACGCGTCCAGCACAGCGGTCTCCAGCGCGGCTTTGGCCATCCGGTGTCCCTTGATCGGCTCGAGGACCCGGCCGACCTGGCGCGGGTCCAGATCGGCGACCGCCAGCAGGCGCGGGATCAGGGATCGGCGCATGACGTCGGCCGCCCCCTCGACATACTCCGGGGAGTACAACGGTTCGCTCATGGCGACGCACTCGCCCCAGCCCTCGGCGTCGGCGGACGCCGCCCGCACCAGCAGCACGTCGCGCTCGGTCGCCACCCCGAACGACGTGCGGAACGGCGCCACCAGGGGCATCGATACCCGCCGCAGCTCGAAACCGGTGATCTTCATTCAGCTGTCCTCTCCACCACGTAGAACCCGGACCGGCTGAATCCGGCGACCCGGCCCCCGTCGCGCAGCATCGTGCCCAGCACGTCGCGCACCGCGAGCCGCCACTGCCGGGCCGCACCGTGGTCGCTCTGGCGCAGCGTCTCGATCTCGGCCGGTACCTGCACCAGGACGACGTCGGCATCCTTCCAGTGAGAGACCGGGGGACACTCGGGCCACCCGGCCGCGGACTCGGTCAGGGCGGGGACCGCGCCGGAGGCCCGCAGCTCCTCGACGTCCATGCGCGGGCCGCCCACGTCCGCCGGCCGCCCCGGCGCGGCGCCGAGCGTCCATGCCACCAGCAGCCGGTCACTGCCCTGACCGGCGTTGATGGAGTCGTTGATGTCGCCGTAGAAGTCGACCAGGTACTCGCGCGGTCGCGCACCCAGCTTGCACAGGTTGAAGTAGGCGTTGCGGCTGAGCAGCGGATCGAACGTCCAGGTGATCTCGGTCAGGTCGCGTTCGAGCGCCCATGCGCGCTGGTGCAGCTTCAGTGCGAAGCCCACGTGTCGCCGGCGCGCGTCCGCGGCGACGCCCGCGATGTGGGAGTGCAGCCCAGTCCCGGACGGCGCCGCGAAGAAGCCCACGCACGCCCCGATCAGGCGGCCGTCGCCGTCGAAGGCGCCGGCCAGATAGTTGCCGGCGTGCGTCATGGCCCGCAACTGCTCGATGTTCACCAGCGGGCTGCCGGTGTCGGGCCGCCAGATGTCGTCGAAGAGCACCACCACACGTTGCAGGTCCGCGAGCTCGTGCAGCGTCCGCACCACCACACCGGACCGCCGGGCTGCCTCAGCGGCGACGCCGAACGCATTCATGGCCATCACATTCACCGTCATGTCATCGCGGTGCAGAGCCGTGGCCTGCCCGTCATGGTCGCGTGTGCCCGTCATCACGCCGGCATCTCGTCGCGGTGCACGATGTCACCGATCCACCCTGGGCACGGCCCGGCCCTGGTGCAGGAACCGAGCGCGTCCCGCGCCGTCGTCGCCGACGAACGCGGCCGGCATGTGGATGCCGTGCACCCGCTCGCGGGAGACGAAGGTGTCCTCCCGGAGCCGGACGATCTCGAAGCGTTGCTCGTGCTGCCCCGCCTCGGCCAGTACCCCTTGTGGCTTCATGGTCTGCCACAGCCGCCCGTCGCTGTCCGCCTCCACCTCGTACAGGATCACGTCAGCGGCGTAGCGACCCACGTATCGGCTCGGATCGGTCACGGGCTCGGGGCGCTCCGGCGGCTCCGACGCCGCGGGAACACTGACTCCGGCGAGTTCCCGCAACACATCTCCGGCGACGCTCTCGAACAGCGGCATCGGGTCACCGCCGTTGGTGAGCACAGCGACCGCCACATCCGCCCCCGGAACCACCCGCAGGAAGGCGGCCTGGCCGATGGTCCCGCCGTCATGCCCGATCACCGGCCCGCCCGGCCAGTCGAAGATCTCCCAGCCGATCCCCCAGGCGTCACCCATGATCCCCAGATGTGGCAGCTCCACCTGCCGTTCACGCATGGCCTGGACACTCGCGCCGGACAGCACCGCGGTCCCGTCCGCTGCCGTGCCGCCGGCCAGGTGCATCCATGCGAAGCGAACCAGGTCCGCCGCGCTCATGCTCAGCATCGAACCGGCCGGTGCGTTCGACGCCGCCAGCGACCAGACGGGCGCCGGCACGGGATCCGCGTCCGGCTCCGGGCTCACGTGCCCGACGGCGGCGCGGTGCAGGATCGCTTCGTAGGCGTCGGTGGCGAGGTGCTCCAGGCCCAGTGGTGCCGCCAGGTGCTCTCGCAACGCCGTCCCGTAGGGCTTGCCGCGCAGCACCTCGACGATCCGGCCGAGCACCACGTAGCCGGCGTTGTTGTAGGAGAATCGCTCCCCCGGAGGGAACAGTTGCGGTACCTCGGTGATGGTCCCGAGGTACTTCTCGACGGCGTCGTCGCCGCGGCCGGTGTCGGTGAAGATGTCTCCCTCGAAACCGCTCGTGTGACAGGTGAGCTGGCGCACGGTGATCCGCGCACTGGCATCTTCGTCGGCGACCCGGAACCCGGGCAGGTAGGTGCGCACGGGCGCGTCCAGCTCCAGCTGTCCCTCGTCGGCCAGCTGCATGACCAGCGTGGCGGTCCACAGCTTGGTGATGGAACCGATCTGGAATAGCGTGTCCGCGGTGACGTCCACGCCGGTGTTGGTGCTGATCACACCGGTGGCGGCCTCGGCGATCCCACCTTCGGCCAGCACCGCCACCGTGGCGCCCGGCACCTTGTGCTCCGCGGCCAGGTCGGCCACCCTCCGGGGCAGCCAGCCACGGACGTCGTTGAACGTGCTGCTCATCTGTGTCTCCTTCTCATGGGCCCTCAACCAGGAGCCGAGCGATCAGCCCTGCCACCAGCGCGGCACGGACGGGCATCTGATCGACGACGACGTGCTCCCCGGGCGCATGGGCGTTGCCACCCACGGCGCCCAACCCGTCGAGCGTGGGAGTCCCGGCGCCCGCCGTCAGGTTTCCGTCCGAGCCGCCGCCCACCCGGGCGCTTCCGAGCGGACCGGCGCCGGTGCCGGCGGCGATCTCCTCGGCCAGCCGGTACAGGTCCGCCGACGCCGCGGGCTCCATCGGCGGATGCGCCGGGCCTTCCACCACCTCGAGCCGGGCGCCGTCGAGCTGGGGGCGCAGCCCGTGGATGGCCGCGTGCACCCGGTTCTGCTCGTCCACGGTGGGCACGCGCACGTCGATTCGCACGGACGCCTCGGCCGGCACGGTGTTCGCCGCGGTGCCTCCGCTGATCACCGACGGGGTGACCGTGGCGGCGTCCTGCCGGCCGTCGTCGAGCGCTACGAGCGCGAGCACCTGGTGGGCCAGCTCCACCGTGGCGTTCACACCGTTCCACGGCTCGAGTCCGGCATGCGCGGCCCTCCCGTGCACACGCAGCTCGTATTGCGAGATGCCTTTGCGCGCCGTCTTCAGCGCGCCGCCGTCCGCGCTGCCCTCCAGGACCAGCGCGGCCGCGACCCGCCGTGCTTCCTCCTGGATCAGCTGCCGCGACGTCGGTGCGCCGAGCTCCTCGTCCGCGCTGACCAGGATGGTCACGCCGTCGGGCGACGGCAGCGAAGCCACCGCATGGAACAGCTGCACCAGTCCGGCCTTCATGTCGAAGCAGCCGGGCCCGTAGGCCAGGCCGTCCTCCACCCGCCACGGGTGCTTGCTGAGCGAGCCGACCGGCCACACCGTGTCGTGGTGTCCCAACAGCAGCACCCGGTCACCCGTGCCGAATCGCCACCGCAGGTGCGGGCGTCCGGACAGCTCGATCCGGTCCGGCTCCCGGCCGGTGAGCCGGATGCCGAGTTCCGCCACGACGTCGGCGCTGCGGGCCAGGGCGGCCAGGTCCGACGACGGCGACTCGCACGTGACCAGACGGCCGAGATCGTCGATCATGCCGACGGCGCCGCCGTTGTCGGCCGCCGGCCCGGCCCGTCCGGCCGCCGCCCTCACGTGACCCTCGGCGTGGCACGCACACCCAGGTGCACATACGGCGAGCCGTCGCCCAGGGTGTAGAACGTGACCGGTGTCCAGGTCTCCGCGCCGGGTTCCCGGATCACGTACAGTCCCTCCCGGACCGGCACCAGGTCATAGTCCTTGACCTCCTCGTCAAGACCCATCGCCGCCCGGTCGACGTGGACCCGCAGGCGTGGGCCGGACTCGGCCGCGCTGACCTCCATCCGGATGGAGGTCCGGCGATAGGTGCCCACATGCGGAGTGATGTCCGCGGTGACCGGTTCGGCCGGGGGCTGCAGTGGCGAGGCCATCTCCACCCCGGTCAGGTCACGGAACACCTCGCGGATCAGGGTCTCGTAGAGGTCGCGGGTGTGCCCGCCGTTGGTCAGCAGGGTCACCGCCACGTCCTGCTCGGGAAGTATCCGCAGGAACGCCGACTGCCCGATCGTGTTGCCGTCGTGCCCGATCAGCCGGGTCCCGTTCCAGTCGAGGCGGAACCAGCCGAGGCCCCAGGAGTCGGCCAGCGTGTACGGGTCCGGCAGCCGGACCTGCTCGTCGCGCATCGCGGCGGCCGACTCCGCGGTCAGCACCCGGGTGCCGTCGGCGGCGACCCCGTCGTTCAGGTGCATCCGGGCGAACGCCAGCACGTCGCTCACCGACGACGAGATCAGACCGGCCGGGCCGAGTGAGCGCGGCAGCACCCACACCGGAGCCCGGCGCGGTTCCTCGTCGCCCTCGTGCACGTGGCCGACCGCGGTGCGGTGCAGCAGCGCGTCCTCCGGCAGCGTCACGGTGCGCGATAGGCCGAGGGGGGTGTACAACAGATCCCTCATCGCGTTGTCCCAGCTCTGCCCGGTGAGCTTCTCGATCACCCGGCCGGCGATGACGAACCCGGCGTTGCAGTAGGACCAGGTGGCACCGAGCGGATGGTTCAGCGGCAACCCGGCGAGCGCGTCGACGTAGCGCTCGAGGCACTCGTCGCCGCGCCCGGTGTCGAGGAAGAAGTCGCCGTCGATGCCGCTGGTGTGCGTCAGCAGGTGACGCATGGTCACCCGCGCGGTGGCCTCCGGATCGGCGAGGACGAGCTCCGGCAGGTACGTCACCACCGGCTCGTCGAGATCCAGCTTCCCCGCGTCGACCAGCGCCATGACCACCGACGCCGTCCACACCTTCGACACCGAGCCGATCTGGAACACCGTGTCCGTCGTGACTTCCACGCCGGTGTCGACATTGGTGAGGCCGTAGGCGAGCTCGACGGTCTGGTCCCCGTGCGCGATACCCAGCGCGGCGCCGGGAACCTTGTATTTCTCGGCGAGCTCGGCCAGCCGTCGCTGCCAGTACTCCTGGTCCAGTCCGGACGTGGGCATCTTCGTCTCCTTCGCGGTGTGGCGGGTCACCCAGTCGAGCACCCGCCGGGAGTAGTCGGCCCGGTGTGACGGCCGGCCGTTGAGGATGAACAGGTGCGACGCCTCGGGATAGAGGACGAGCTCGGAGGGGACGCCGCGGGCGCGCAGGGCACCGAACCACTGCTCGGCCTGGCCCACCGGGCAGCGGTCGTCGTTGAGCCCGTGCAGGATCAGGGTGGGCGTGGTCACTTTGGCGACGTTCGCGTACGGGGATTGTGCCGCGCACTTCTCGGCGTCCTCGTAGGGCAAAGCCGTCTCCAGCTTGATCAGCAGGTGCCCCATGTCGGACGTGCCGGCCATGCTGGCGAGGTCCGAGACGACGCCTCCCGCCACCGCCGCGGCGAACCGGTCCGTTCGCCCGGTCAGCCAGCAGGTCATGTATCCGCCGTAGCTGTAGCCGGACAGTGCCAGCCGCTTCGCGTCTGCCAGGCCTTCGGCGACGAGCTGATCGAGCGGTTCGAGGAAGTCCCGCTCGTCGGCCAGTCCCCAGGCGCCCACGGCGGCCGTGAAGAACCGCTCGCCGTAACCGTCACTGCCCCGGGGGTTGAGCAGGAGGACCGCCCAGCCGCGCGCGGCCAGCATCTGGTGGTAGGCGTGCCCGGCGTCGGGTACCGGGCTCCACGCGTTGTGCGGGCCGCCGTGGACGTCGACCAGCAGCGGTGACGGGGTGGTGGCAGCTGGATCGCGGATGAGCCAGCCGTGCACCTCGGTGCCGTCGGAGACCGTGAACACCCGCTCCTCCGGCGCGATCAGGTCCAGGCCGGCCGGGGCATAGCCGGTCAGGACCGTCTCGTCGCCGGTGTCGAGGTCAACGAGCATCACCTCGCCGTACGTCTCAGGGGTGGCGACGACGACGGCCGCCCGCGCGGCCCGGGCAGCCACGGACAGACCAGAGACGACGCGGCTGGAACCCCCGACCAGCGCCTCGGGCTCGCCGCCGGTGAGGCCGAGAGTGTAGCCGTGCGTGCAGCCCCGATCCCGCGCGCAGTAGACCACGGTGCGCCGGTCTGATGCGATCTGCGGCAATCCACCGGGATAGCCGGGGCCGCCCGGCATGACGTTGCGGTCCTGGCTCACCGTGAGGTCCACCACGTCCCCGCCTTCGAAGGGGGTCCGCAGCAGCCGGTTGTTCCCGACGCTCACGTCCTGTCGGCCCACCACCAGCAGGGCGTCCCCGTCCGGTGTCCAGGACACCGGACCGGCGAGGCCCGGCTGCCCGACCATCCGCCACGGTGGTTCGCTCCCGGAATCCGGGTCGGCGCGCATCACGTACGCGGCGCTCTCACCGCTGAGATCTGAGTCCGGGGCCATGGCCGCGCTGAA
This sequence comes from Phytoactinopolyspora alkaliphila, assembly GCF_010550695.1. Taxonomy (GTDB): domain Bacteria; phylum Actinomycetota; class Actinomycetes; order Jiangellales; family Jiangellaceae; genus Phytoactinopolyspora; species Phytoactinopolyspora alkaliphila. The sequence goes on along the minus strand of NZ_JAAGOB010000006.1, from coordinate 256,465 downwards.
GGCCAGCCACCTGCCGTCCGGCGACCAGGCAGGATCGCTCGCGTGCCAGTCGCCTCGGGTCAGCTGCTTTGACTTCCCGGTCTCCACATCTGTCACGAACACGTGCTGCCGGTGCCCCCGCAGCATGCCGGCGCCGTCGGCCTTGAAGCCCACCCGGTCGATCACGATCGGTGCGGTGGTGCGGCGCGCCCGGCCGTCGTCGTCCTCGTCCGCGAGGGCCCACGTGTCGACGGGTCCGGCGAAGGCGATCCGGCTGCCGTCCGGGCTCCAGACGGGTGTGCCCGCGCCGCCCGGTTCGGAGGTCAGCTGACGTGCCTCCCCGCCGTCGGCCGGCAGGAGCCAGACCTGCGCCGGGCCGTCGTCGGCGCGCAGGAAGGCGATGCTCCGTCCGTCCGGGGACCACGACGGGGACATGTCCCTCGGTCCCCTGGTCAGCTGCCGCGCGGCGCCACCGGAGGCCGGTACCGTCCACAGCGCGCAGCGGTTCGCGTCGGCTTCACGGTCCACAGTGGTCAGCACGTACACCACGTGTTCGCCGTCCGGAGAGATCGCCGGCTGCGCGGGGACCTTCAGCTCGAGCAGGTGGTCGAGGGTCAGCCTCTGGGTCATGGCGCGGTCGCCTCCACGGATCGATGGTCGCCGGCAAAGTGGCACTGCGCGTGGTGCGGCCGCTCGGCGGAACCGGCCCGCGGGTCGCTTTCGGTGCAGACGTCCCGGTCCGCCATGACCAGCGGCCCAATGGGGCACCTGCGGTGGAAGGCGCACCCAGACGGCGGGTCTTGCAGCGACGGCGGCTCGTCGTCCAGCAGCGGGTTGTCGGCGGGCACCGGGTCGTCGAGCGACGATCCGAGCCGTGGGGCCGCGTCGAGCAGCGTCCGCGTGTAGGGGTGATGCGGCCTGGCCAGCACGTCGGCGGCCGGCCCGGCCTCGACGATCCGGCCGAGGTACATGACGGCGATGACGTCGCTGACGTAGCGGACTACCGCCAGGTTGTGGGAGATGAACAACATGCTCAGCCCCAGTTGCCGCTGCAGGTCGCGGACCAAGTTGAGCATCGAGCCCTGCACGGAGACGTCGAGTGCGGAGGTGATCTCGTCGGCCAGGACCACATCCGGCTCGGCGGCCAGCGCCCGGGCCAGCGCCACCCGCTGTCGCTGACCGCCGGAGAGACCCGACGGCAACTGGTCGGCCCGGCCCGCATCGAGGTCCACCAGCTCCAGCAACCTGCTCACCTCGGCCCGGCGGGCCGCGCGGCGACGGCGCCCCGGCAGCGCCTCGGCGATCGACTCCCCGATGGACATCCGCGGGTCCAGCGACGAATACGGGTCCTGGAAGACCATCTGCAGCCGCCGGCGGTCCCGTTGCGTGCGCAGGGCACTGCCGCCCAGCGAGATCTCGCCGCCGGCGGTCGGCACCAGCCCGACGGCCGCCTTGGCCAGCGTGGACTTGCCGGATCCGGACTCACCGACCAGCCCGACGACAGTCCCCGCCGGAACGGTCAGGCTGACCTCGTCAACGGCGGTGACCGCCGCATGCCCGGAGCCGAACCGTACGCTCACGTCGCGGAACTCCAGCCCTGTCATGAGCGCTCCCCTACGCCTGCCTGGGCGACCGGCGGGATGGCCTCCGTGCGCGGATGCCAGCAGGCTGCTCGCTGGCGGGGTCCGGCGTCCTCGAGCTCCGGTGTCGTGCCGCAGAGCTCGTCGGCGAACCCGCATCGCGGCGCGAACGCGCAGCCCGGAGGCCGGTCGGCCGGCTCAGGTGGCCGCCCAGGGATGGTGACCAGCGGCTTCTCCCGGTCCGTCGTCATGTCCGGTACCGAGCCGAGCAACGCCCGCGTGTAGGGATGCGCGGCCTCGGCGAGCCGGTCCACGGGCAGCTCCTCCACCACCCGCCCCGCGTACATGACGATGATGCGTTCGCACATCTGCGAGACGACGGCGATGTCGTGAGAGATCAGCAGCACCGCGGCGCCGGTGTCTCGCTGCACGTCACGAAGGAGCCGGAGCACCTGGCGTTGCACCGTGACGTCCAGGGCGGTGGTCGGCTCATCCGCGATGATCAGCGCCGGCTCACTCATCAGGCCCATGCCGATCATCGCGCGCTGCCGCATACCGCCGGAGTACTCGTGCGGGTACTGCCGGGCACGTCGTTGCGGCGACGGGATGTGCACCTTGCGCAGCCGGTCCACCGCCCGGCTCAGCGCATCCCGGCGAGACCTGCCCTCATGTGTGCGGGTGACCTCGGCCAGCTGCGCCCCGACCCGCATCGAGGGGTTGAACGACGTCATCGGGTCCTGGAAGACCATCGCCACCGACGTGCCCAGCAGCTTGCGCACCTCTGCATCGCCCCGGTCGAGCAGCGACGTTCCGTTCACGTCGAGACGCGTGGCGCTGACGGCGGCGTCGTCGGGCGCGAGCCGGGCCACCGCCAGCGCGGTCAGGCTCTTGCCGGAGCCGGACTCGCCGACGATCCCCACCGTCTCGCCCGGCCACACGGTCAGGCTCACCCCGTCCACGGGGTACGTCCATCCGTCCCGGCCCGCGAAACCCACCCGCAGATCCCGGACGTCGAGCACCGCGTCGGTTGCCGGGGTGTCGCGCACTGCTGCGGCGGACGACGACGCCACCTGCGCCTCGGGCCTCACCTCCGGCATCCGGCGGCGGGCCGTCCGGATCCCCACCACCTGCGCGATCGCCTCGCCAAGCAGGGTGAATGCCAGGCCGGCCAGCACCACCGCCACGCCGGGTGCGAGGGAGGCGGCGGGGTTGATGTAGATCCGGTCCAGTCCCTCCCCGAGCAGGCGCCCCCAGTCGTAGGCAGGCGGCTGGACCCCGATGCCCAGGAAGGAGAGGCCGGCGAAGGCCAGCAGAGCGGTTCCGGCCATCACGGTCGCGTTGACCACCAACGGTTCCCCCGCGTTCGGCAGCAGGTGCCGGAGGACCAGCCGGGTCCGGCCGACACCGGCCACCCGAGCGGCGGCGACATAGTCACGCCCGGCCACCGCCGCGACGTTCGTCTGCACCAGCCGGGCGAACGACGGGGCTCCCGCGAACCCGATCGCCAGAACCGCGCCCTGGGCCCCGACACCGAAGATCACGGCGAAGAACAGCGCGAGGAGCAGCGCGGGGAACGCCACAGCCAGATTGACCGCCGCCGTGACGAACCTGCTTCCACGACGGCCGAGCACAGCCGGCAGGACGCCGAGCACCAAGCCGACCAGCACCGCGATGGACGTCGCCAGCAGCGCCAGGCCGAGGGAGTATCTGGTGGCCACCAGGACCCGCAGAGCGATGTCGCGGCCCAGGGCGTCCGTCCCGAGCAGGTGCTCCGCGCTTCTGCCCTGGGACAGGGCCGCGGGATTGGTCTCGTTGGCGGCGTCGCCCCAGATCATCGGCGCGACCACGGCCAGAACGGCGAGAACGGCCAGCAACGACGCCGATGCCGCTCCCACCGGGCTCTTCAGGGCGCTTCGCCAGTGTTCCAGGCGCATGTCATCCCTCCCTGATGGTCGAGCGCGGGTCGACCACCGCGAGCATCACGTCGACGACGAGGTTCACCAGCAGCACGGCCGAGCCGTATACGAGGACGATGCCCTGCACCAGCGGGTAGTCCTTGGCCAGAATCGACTGGACGATGGTCATGCCCATGCCGGGCCACGCGAAGACGTTCTCCACCAGGACGGTCCCCACGATCATCCCGCTGAGCAGCAGGCCGCCGATGGTCAGCGTGGAGGTCAGCGCGTTCGGGAAAGCATGGCGCAGGTACACCCGCCGCGGCGGCAGCCGCTTGGCCCGGGCCGTGCGGACGAAGTCCTGGCCGAGGACGCTCAGCGCCTCCACCCGGACGATGCGGGCCATCAGCAACGCCGGCCCCATGGACAACGCGAGTACCGGCAGGATGTACGACGACGCCCCGCCCCGGCCCGCCACCGGCAGCCAGCCCAATGTCACGCCGAACACGAAGACGAGGCCGACGCCGAGCATGAACTCCGGGATGGCGGAGACCACCGCGCTGGTGGAGGTGAACCCCAGCTCCGCGCCCCGGCGGCGGCCGCCGCGAGTCAGCACCGCCATGAACAGGCCGAGGGGGATGGAGACGCTCATCACCACCACGAACGCGCTCACGGCCAGGCCCGCCGTCGCCGGGAGCCGGGCCCCGATCGTGTCGGCCACCGGAACCCCGGATGTCATCGAGACACCGAGATCCCCGCTGAACATGCCACGCAGGTAGTTCACATACTGCACGGCTATCGGGTCGTTGAGACCGAGACTCTCTCGCCGGGCCTCCACCAGGTCCGCCGGTGCGTTGAGGCCCAGGGCGGCGCGGACCGGATCCCCGGGGATCAGGTGGATCATCAGGAACGCCAGGGTCACCAGGACGGCGAGCGAGACCAGAAGCCGGACCAGCCGGCGGCCGAGGAAGCTCAGCCAGGGGTTGCGGACCCACCGGTCCGGAGGAACGCTCCGGACCGGCGGGGCCGTGCCTGCTGGGGCGGACGTCGTCGTCATTCGGCCGACATGCGGATCGTCGGCGCGACGAGGCCGTCGCCGCCTCGCTCCGCCGTCACGCCGTCCAGGAACGTGGGAATGGTCTCGTCGGCGAAGATCAGCACGTCGTGTGCGGCGAACAGGGCTTCCTCCGCCTCTTGCCACTTCGTGCAGCTCTCCTGGCCCGGAATGTCCATCGCCTCGCCTACGGCCGCCACGTAGTCGTCGTTCTCCAGGTGGGCCAGGTTCACTCCCTCCGGCGGGACGGCGCCGGAGAGGAACGGCACCAGCTGGCTGGGGAGCCGGACGTTCACCGGTAGGAGCGCGGCGTCCCAGTCCCCGGTGCCGAAGATCACCTCGTTGTACTCCGTCGGCGGCAGTCCCCTGCTGCTGGTGGCCACGCCGACCTCGTTCCAGCGCTGGGCCATGAGCTCGGCGGCCGCCGCGGTGGCGTCGCCGCGGGTGCTGTTGTAGATCAGCGAGACGGCCAGTTCCTCACCGTCCTTCGCCCTGGTGCCGCCCGAGCCTTCGGTCCAGCCGGCGGCGTCGAGCGCGGCGCGGGCCGCGTCGGGGTCCGGCTCCGGCAGGTGTCCGCTGACGGCGTCGTACTGACACGCCGTCGGAGCGATCGCCGCGAGCATCGTCGACATCTCGCCGTGGCCGCCGGTGACCACCGACATCAGTTCGTTGAAGTCCAGCGCCTGCGCCAGCGCCGCCCGGACCTCGGGGTCTTCGCCGACGTGCCCACCCGCCTGGTTGAAGAACAGTTCGCCGACCACAGCCCGGGCCTCGAGCTGGTGGTATTCGCCCTCGAGCCGCTGCCTGTCGGGCCCTACTGCGGAGACCGCGTCCAGCTCACCCGAGAGGAAGAGGTTCACCGCGGTCGACTCGTTGGCGATGACGCGCAGCGTGATCGTCTTCGCTGTTCCGGCCTCGGAGGCAGCTATGCCGTCGGGGCCCCAGGCGTACTCATCGCGCCGCTCGAACGTGTAGTGGTCGTCGGCGGCCGCCTCAGTCAGCTCGTACATCCCCGTCCCGATCCCGGCCTGCGCCAGAGCGTCCGGGTCGTCCAGTCCGGCGCGGCAGGCGATGAACAGGTCACCGGTGCTGTGGAGCAGGAAAGGGTCGGGCCGGGGAACGGTGATGGTGACCGTGCGGGCGTCGTCGTCGGCGGACAGGTCCATCTCGGGCGGGATCAAGACGCCGCGAACGGGTGACTCGTTGGCCGGGTCGAGGATGAACTCGAAGTTGGCGGCAACGTCGCTCGCCGTCAGCTCCGAACCGTCGGAGCAGGTGATGCCGTCGCGAATCGTGTAGGTGATCGTGTCCGGGGTGACATCCCACGACTCGGCCAGCCAGGGCAGTTGGTCGCCGTCGGCGGAGAAGTGCACCAGCCGGTCGTACATGTACGCCGCCACCTCGCGGGTTGCCGACAACGCCGTGAGGTGCGGATGCAGGTTGCCTGGGTCGGCGGTGACGGAGGTGGTGAACGTGGCGTCGACGGCCGGTTCCGCCTCGGTGCCGTTGCCGTTCCCGGAGCCGTTTCCTCCACCACCATCGCCACTGGACCCGCAGGCGGCGAGGAGCACTGTCAGGGCCGCGGCGACCGCGACCTTCGGACCAACGCGCATGACCACTCCTTCGAGAACGGTGTTCACGCAAGGTTGGCCCGGAATGCCTCGCGAATCTTTGTCCAGTTGGACGAGAGGCGCGGCTGAGACTGGTGGTTCTCAACTACTCCGCAGGTGATCGACGGCGATCCTGGCCGCCTGACCGATCACTGCGTCCGCCGCCGGATTGCGGAACGCGCGATCGGAGACCCGCAGGTAGACCGCCACGGCGTAGCGACCCCCGTCCGGATACTCGACGACGCCCACCTCGTTGCGCACGTGGGAGAGCGTGCCCGTCTTGCCGCTCACCCGGATGCCGTGGTCCGGGAATCCGGAGGTGAGCCGGTGCGGCCACACCTGCAGACCCATGATCCGCCGGGTTTCCGCACAGGCGCCGGCCGGCAGATTCTCGTCCCGCCAGATCATGCCCAGCAGGCTGGTGGTCTCGCGTGCGGTGGTGCGGTTGGTCATGGCCGGCGTCAATGCCCGGCACGCCAGCAGCCGCGCGTCGTCGATGCCGTCGAACAGGTCCGGGAGACCCGCGAAGCTGGCGGTGCCCAGCAGATCCTCGGCCATGGTGCGGAACAGTTCGGCGCAGGTGTGTGGAGCGGCGGTCCGGGGCAATCCGAGGGCGCGCAGACGGCGATGGATATCGTCCACACCCGCCAAGCCCATCAAGACGTCAGTGGCGTGATTGTCGCTCACGCTCATCATCAGGTACGCGGCGTCTCGCACCGACATGTCGATCTCGTCGTACATCACCGACAGCCCCGTGGGACCTGGTGTGCGCGCCTCGGGCGCGAACCGGACCCGGTCCGTGAGAGACCGCCGTCCCTCCGCCGCCTGGCAGCACAGCTCCAGCAGGACATAGATCTTGAAGACGCTGGCGGTCACCACCAGCTCATCGGCCGCGTACCCGACGTCGGCAGCGCCGTCGATCTCCGCAGCATGCAGATACCCGCTCACCCCGGCACCGGAGAACGCCGCGTCCAGCTGTGCCACGACATCGTGTTCGGTTTCGATCGTCATACCCGCTCCTGTTCCTCTGGTGCAGCACACCAGGTCAGCGCACGGGACGCCCATCCTGATAGACGGCCCGGATGTTCGTCTTGAGCGACCCGAAATCGAAGGGATCTCCGCTGACCAGGACCAGGTCGGCTCGTTTGCCGGCCGCCACGGTACCGACCTCGTCCGCGATACCGAGCAGGCTGGCCGCCGACGAGGTGGAGGCCGCCAGCACGGCTTCCGGCTTCATCCCCGCCTCGTGCATCAGCGCCAGCTCGGTGAGATTGTCTCCGTGCCGGCCCACGCCACTGTCGGTGCCCATCGCCACCGGAACGCCCGCCGCCACGGCCCGGCCGAACGACTCCATGTGCGCCTCGGCCACCTCGCGCGCCTTGTCGACCACGACGTCCGGCAACGCTGCACCCGCGGCCGCCGCGGCGATCACGGCTCGTGGCGCTGCCAGCGTGGGCACCAGATAGGTCCCGGCGTCGAGCATCATCTCGATGCCCTCGTCGTCGAGAAAGATGCCGTGCTCGACCGAGCGGACTCCCGCCCTCACCGCGTTCTTGATGCCGTCAGCGCCCTGAGCGTGCGCCATCACCGCGATACCGGCCGTCGTCGCCTCGGCTACGCACGTCGCGAGCTCATCCGGGCCGAAGTGCGCGTGCCGTGGGTCGTCCCGGGGCGAGATCACCCCGCCCGACGTGCAGATCTTGATCACGTCAGCGCCGGCCCGGACCAGTTCACGGACCTTCCGGCGCATCTCGTCCGGGCCGTCCACGATCGGCGATGGACGACCTGGGTGCGGGACGAACAGCGAGGCGTCGACGCCGCTCGGCTGCCAGCCGTCGGTGTGCCCGCCGGTCTGGCCCAGGATGGAGATCGCGGTGCGCATCCTGGGGCCTTCGATCAGGCCGTTGGCCACGGCTTGCTTGACGCCCAGGTCGGCGCCACCCGCGTCTCGGACCGTCGTGATGCCGCAGTCGAGGGTCCGGGCGAGACTGCGGATGGCGGTGTAGAACGCGTAGGAGAACGGTTGCTGCAGGTGCGCCATCAGGTCGATGCCGTCGAACATGACGTGGACGTGGCAGTCGATCAGCCCGGGGAGGATCGTCAGGCCGCGCGCGTCGACCAGCTCGTCGCCGTCAAGACCGCTGCCGACCTCGACGATGCGACCTCCGTCGATCGCCACGTCTGCCGGTCCGGGCGGCGCGCCGGTACCGTCGAACACGTCGCCGCCGCTGATCACGACCCTCGTGCCGGTCGTCACTGTCATGGGTTCAGCTCCTCAGCACGCGGCCGGCCCGCGCTCCGGTGAAGGTCGCGTTCTCGACGACCACCTGTCCTCCGAGAACGACCGTCTCGATTCCGTCGACCGGCACGTCCGGGCGCACGTAGGTGCCCGCATGCCCGATCCGCTCCGGGTCGAAGACGGTGATGTCGGCATGCGCGCCAGGCAGCAGCACGCCCCGCCCGTCGAGCCCGAACTGCCCCGCGATCAGCGACGTCGCCTTGCGGATCGCCGCCTCCCAGGTGAGCACCTTCTCCTCCCGGACGTAGTGCCCCAGCAACCGCGGGAAGCACCCGTACGTGCGCGGATGTTGCATCCCGAGCGGTGGCCCGTTGTCCGACCCGACACCGACCAGCGGGCTGGCCATGATCCGGCGGACATCCGCCTCGGCCATCATCTCCAGGACGATCGCCGCGCCGGGATCGGCCAGGAGAAGATCACAGAGCGTGTCGAACGGATCACCTCCGCCGGCGACATCCGCGATGGTCCTGCCCACCATGGTGGTGTCCCGGTGGCCCGTGATGATGACCTTGGACGGCTCGGTGCTGGCCCACATGCCATCCCCGGGCCGGCCCCGCGCGGCCTGCGCGCTCAGCGCCACCCGCTGCGCCAGGTCGGCGAGCCGGGAGGTCATCGCCTCGGCGCCGCCGGCAGCGGCGACGTTCGGCAGCAGGGCCAGCATGACGGTGCCGCCGGCCAGGTACGGGTACTGGTCCCCGAGGACATCGACCCCGTCCAGACGCGCCGCCTCGATCCGCTCGAGCAGCGCGGCGCCGTTGCCGTGCGCCGCCCGGCCCGCGGCCTTGCAGTGCGATATCTGCAGCCGGATACCTCCCGCCCGCGCGATCGCCACGGCCTCGTCGATCGCCTCCACGACGAACTGGCCCTCGTCACGCATATGCGTGGCGTAGACGCGGCCGTAGACACCGGCGACCCGGGCCAGCTCCTCCAGCTCGTCTCGCGCGGCGAAGCAGCCGGGCGGGTAGATCAGCCCGGTGGAGAACCCGACGGCCCCTGCCTCGAAAGATTCCGCGGCCAGGCGGCGCATCTCCGCGAGCGCGCCCGGCTTCAGGTGGTCGCCCGCGCCGTTGGCCGTGAGCCGCAGGGTGTGGTGGCCGACCAGAAAGGCCATGTGGTTGGTGGGCCGGTGCCGCTCGACCGTGTCCAGGAACCCGGCGAAGCTCGCGGGCTTGACCTCGACGCCGCAGGCCAGCTCGTCGTACATGGAACGGACCAGATCAGCGGACGCGCCGGTCAGCGGCGCGAAACTGAAGCCGCAGTTCCCGGCGATCTCCGTGGTGACGCCCTGGAGCAGCTTGAACGGCTGCGCGTGATCCATCAGAGGGACCAGGTCGCTGTGCGAGTGGGCGTCCACGAAACCCGGGGCGACGAACAGCCCGTCGCAGTCGATCACCCGGGCTCCGCCCGGCACTGGAACCTGACCGATCTCGCGTATTCTGCCGTCTTCGACGAGCACGTCAGCGGTGCTGGCGGCGGAGCCGAGCCCGTCGAACACCGTGCCTGCGCGCAAGACCAGCGTGTCCGTCATCCGTGGCGCCTTCCTCGTGTTGGCCGATGCGACCAACCTACGGGGTGGCGCCGACAACGCCATGGTGCGTCACCACGAACCGGCCTCATCCGCTTGGTGCCGAAGACCCATCGTGGGCGCGGAGGTGTCTGGTGTCTTACACCCCGGGCACGCGGCCGAACGGGCTAGGCGCTCTTCTCGCGCCGTTCCCGGCGGCCACGCTGCGGCGCGTCCCGCGGCACCAGCGTGGGCAGGACGTTCTGGACGACGACGTCACGATCGATGACGACGCGGCCCACGTCGTCGCGGCTGGGCACCTCGTACATGACGTCGAGCAGCACCTCTTCGATCACCGCACGCGTACCGCGCGCGCCGGTGCCGCGGAGCAAGGCAAGGTCAGCTACTGCCTCGACGGCCTCGGGGGTGAACTCCAGCTCGACGTTGTCCGCGATCTCGAACGTGCGCTTGTACTGTTTGATCAGCGCGTTGCGTGGCTCGGTGAGGATGCGGATCAGCGCCTCGCGGTCCAGCGGGCTCACCGTGGTGAGGACCGGCAGCCGGCCGACGAACTCCGGAATCAGCCCGTACTTGAGCAGGTCTTCCGGCATCACCTGGGCAAAAACGTCCGCGGACTCGCGCTCCGCTTTGGTGCCGATCTCGGCGGCGAAACCGAGACCGCGCTTGCCGACGCGCTGCTGGATGATGTCGTCCAGGCCGGCGAAGGCGCCGCCGACGATGAACAGCACGTTGGTGGTGTCGATCTGGATGAACTCTTGGTGCGGGTGTTTGCGCCCGCCCTGCGGCGGCACGCTGGCGGCCGTGCCTTCCAGGATCTTCAGCAGCGCCTGCTGCACGCCCTCACCGGAGACGTCCCGGGTGATGGAGGGGTTCTCGCTCTTGCGGGCGATCTTGTCGATCTCGTCGATGTAGATGATGCCCGTCTCGGCCTTCTTGACGTCGTAGTCCGCAGCCTGGATGAGCTTCAGCAGGATGTTCTCGACGTCTTCGCCGACATAGCCGGCCTCGGTGAGCGCGGTGGCGTCGGCGATGGCGAAGGGCACATTGAGCATCTTGGCCAGCGTCTGCGCCAAGTAGGTCTTGCCGCAGCCGGTGGGGCCGATCAGCAGGATGTTGGACTTGGCCAGCTCGACGCTCTCGTCCTTGCCCGAGCCGCGGTCGGCGCCCGACTGGCGCGCCTGCACCCGCTTGTAATGGTTGTACACCGCGACGGAAAGGGCCTTCTTGGCCGCTTCCTGGCCGATCACATACTGCTCGAGAAACTCGTAGATCTCGCGCGGCTTGGGCAGCTCGGCCAGGCCAGTGGCTTCCGGGTTCTCGCTGAGCTCTTCCTCGATGATCTCATTGCACAGATCGATGCACTCATCACAGATATAGACGCCGGGTCCGGCGATGAGCTTCTTGACCTGCTTCTGGCTCTTCCCGCAGAACGAGCACTTGAGCAGATGGTCAGCGTCACCGATGCGTGCCACGCGGAACGTCCTTCCGTTGCGATGATGCGGCCTTGCTGTGTTCGCGGACCATGTCGCGCCGCGTCCTTCGAAGGTACATCGTTTCCCGCCCGCGTGGCACCCAACCCGGCACCGGGCGCGTCGCGACCTCGGCCGCCACGGCACGGAATCGGGGCTCGTCATGAGGACCGCCCCGATTCCGCGTCCGGCGCTATCCGACCAGGCTGGCCTTACGAGACGAGGTGAAGTTGTCCACGAGGCCGTACTCGATGGCCTCCTGGGTGGTGAGGATCTTGTCCCGCTCCACGTCGCGACGGACCTCTTCGACCGTCTTGTTGGAGTGCTTGGAGATCATCTCCTCCATCAGCACCCGCATCCGCTGGATTTCGTTGGCCTGGATCTCGATGTCGCTGGCCTGGCCGAAGATCGCCTCGCCCACGGCTGGCTGGTGGATCAGGACCCGGGCGTTGGGCACGGCCAGTCGCTTGCCCGGAGCACCCGCGGCGAGCAGGATGGCCGCCGCCGAAGCGGCCTGCCCCATGCACACCGTCGCGACGTCGGGCTTGATGAACTGCATCGTGTCGTAGATGGTGGTCATCGCCGTGAACGAGCCACCCGGCGAGTTGATGTAAATCTGGATGTCGCGGTCAGGGTCCATGGACTCCAGGCAGATGAGCTGGGCCATGACAGCGTTGGCGACGTCGTCGGACACGGGGGTGCCGAGGAAGATGATGCGCTCCTCGAACAGCTTCGCGTATGGGTCGATGCGGCGGAAGCCGTAGGAGGTTCGCTCCTCCCACTGCGGGATGTAGTAGTTCATCGCGTGTTCTCTCTCGTCTCGATAGGCGCAGAAGCTGCTCAGGAATCGTTGTTCGGGATCTCGGAGACGCTGGTGATCACCTGGTCCACGAATCCGTACTCCCGGGCCTCGTCAGCGGTGAAGTAGCGGTCCCGGTCCGAGTCGCGCTCGATCTCCTCGACAGTCCGGCCCGTGTGGCTAGCGATCAGCTCGGCCATCTCCCGCTTGGTCTGCAGCAGCGACTGGGCGTGGATCAGGATGTCGCTGGCCGTGCCGCCCACGCCGCCGGACGGCTGGTGCATGAGGATCTTCGCGTGCTGGAGGGCGTACCGCTTGCCGGGCGCACCCGCGCTGAGCAGGAACTGCCCCATCGAGGCGGCAAAGCCCATGGCGTACGTGGCGACGTCGGGCTTGACGAATTGCATGGTGTCGTAGATCGCCATACCCGCCCAGACCGAACCACCGGGCGAGTTGATGTACAGGTGGATGTCGCGGGTCTCGTCCTCCGCGGCCAGGAGGAGCATCTGCGCACAGATGGCGTTCGCGTTCTGATCCCGCACCTCGGACCCGAGGAAGATGATGCGTTCACGTAGTAGTCGGCTGTAGACGTTGTCATCCAGGCCCATACCGCCCGGCGCGGGCGAGTGGGCCTGCGGGATAGAGACGGAACCAGGCGTCTCAAGACGTGGGTTCACCGTACGCTCCTCAGACTCTCTCGAATGGTGCTTCTCGTTCGTCATTTCTCATCTGGCGCCGATCCCCGCCCGGCCGGAAGTGGCTGGGCCCGGGTCACACATCAATGCCGATGCACTGACACTAACCAACCGGACCCTCGGGACCATCCACCGAATACCCCTGTTCGCTGTGGGCGTGCGCCCCCTTGGTCACCTGATCGTTGTTTTGTCGTCTGATCGCTCACTCCGACGGAGGCCAGACGGCAGAACGGTGCTCGTGGCGCGGAGCTGGCCATCTGATCACATCTCAGCTAGTGGACACAAAAAGATCAGGTGACCAAACCAGCGGTTCTGGCCGCGGTTGGTCACCTGATCTTTATTGCACGTTCGCAGCGGCACGCTATGCCTTGGCGTCGTCCGCCTGCTCTGTCTCGTCGTCTTCGGGCGCGTCCGCCTCGGTCACGTCCGCCTCGGACTGGTCGGCTGCGGGCTCGTTGCTCTCCGCATCACCAGTGTCGGCGTCGTCGAGCTCAGCGAACTCGACCGATCCGACCCCGGCGGTGGCGGCGTCGCCCGCCTCATCCTCGTCCGCGAGGGCGCCGTCCTCTAGCAGCCGCTCCAGCTCGACCGGCCGGCCCGACGCGTCAACGACCTTGGCCTTCTCGACGACGTTGGCCAGCGCCTTGCCGCGCCGGACGTCGGCGACGGCCGTGGACAACTCGCCGCTCTCGACGAGGCGCTGCGCCAGCTGATTGGGGTCGACACCCCGCTGCATCGCCTGCTGAACGACGTAGGAGGTCAGCTCCTCCTGGGAGACCTCGATCTCCTCGGTCTTCACCAGTTCGTCGAGGACGAACTGCTGGACCAGGCTGGTGCGGAACTGCTCCTCGAACTCGGAGCGGTGGTCGTCGTCGCCGTGGCCATCACTGAAGTGCTGCTCCACCTGGGCCGCGACGATCTCGTCCGGCACGGGAACCTCGCCGGCCTTCTCGATCAGCGCCTCGAGCACCTTGTTGCGGGCTTCGGTCGCCTGGGTGATGCGGGCCTCACGGGTGGCCTGCTCGCGCAGGTCGTCCTTGAGCTCGTCGAGCGTGTCGAACTCACTGGCGAGCTGGGCGAACTCGTCGTCCAGCTCCGGAAGCTGCTGCTCCTTCACTGCCGTGACGGTGACCTCGCAGTCGACTTCCTCACCCTCGTGGGTGCCGACCAGCTTGGTCTGGAACGTGGCCGACTCCCCGGCGGACAAGCCGGTAGCGGCCTCGTCGAGGCCTTCCACCATGCCGCCCTTGCCGATTTGGTACGACACGCCCGTGGCCTGGCCGCCCTCGATCGGCTCGCCGTCCTTCGTGGCGTTGAGGTCGATCTGGACGAAGTCTCCGTCCGCGGCCGGGCGGTCCACGCCGACGAGCGTGCCGAACCGCGCTCGCAGCGCGTCCATACGCTCGGAGACGTCGTCGTCGGTCACCTCAAGATCGTCGACCTGGACCTCGATGCCCTCCCACTCGGGAAGCTCGATCTTCGGCCGGATCGCCACCTCGGCGGTGAACTTGAGCTCCTCGCCGTCGTTCAGCTCCGACACATCCAGCTCTGGCTGGCCCAGCGGCTGAAGGTCGTTCTCTCGCACCGCCTCGCCGTAGAGCTTCGGGATGGCGTCGTTGATGGCCTCTTCCAGGACGACGGGCCGGCCGACGAACTGGTCGATAGCCAGCGGCGGCACCTTCCCCTTACGGAAGCCTGGGATGGCGACCTGGCTGCTGATGCGCTTGTAAGCGGACTTGATGTTCGGCTCGAGCTCGGTGAACGGAACTTCCACCGCGAGCCGGACCCGCGTCGGGTTGAGGGTCTCGACGACGCTCTTCACGCTGACGTGTCTCCTGTAATGGGTGGTCTTTGTCACGGCTACGGCGGCGGGCTCCGTAACCGGAACCCACCACCATATCCGCTGGCTGGTCGGGGCGACAGGACTCGAACCTGCGATCTCCTGCTCCCAAAGCAGGCGCGCTAGCCACTACGCTACGCCCCGGGCGCCCGGACAAGTCTACGGCAGAACACGCTATAGTCTTTACCGCGGGGCAACGAGCCCCACGCGGGTGTAGCTCAATGGTAGAGCCCCAGCCTTCCAAGCTGGTTGTGCGAGTTCGATTCTCGTCACCCGCTCCACAGCGAAACAGCAGGTCACAAGATATCTGGGCCTAGCCTGGCGCTCGGTCCGCTTCGTGCCGTTTGGGCGTTCGTGCGATTAGCTTGTCGTATCGTGTAGGCCGTGCTCCGGCCGTGCTCCGGCCGTGCCGCCTAATCTGCAGCCGTAGATCGTTATCTTCACTGGGGCGGCGGATAGTTCGGCGCCGACCCCGGCCTGTCGCCCTTCCCCTCGCAGGGATGAAGAGCCGGCGATGGCAGGGTTTGGCAGGCGGACCGAGTGGAACGTGCCCGTCCGTCTGCTTAGGGCCGGTTGTTTGAGAACACAAAGGAGATCCGGCGCAGCCTCGTCCTCGCCTCTACAGAGGACCCTCAGCTCTTGGCCCCTAGGGCTCCAACACCAGCCGATGCAGCACGTTCGGATACTTCTTGGTATTGAGCTGAGTCGGCCCCGTGCGGGACCTCGGTAGCGCTGTGAGTCTCAGAGCCAGCGTTCGGCTTCCGGGCTCCAACCGAGCCCGAGCATGCCCCAGGCGATCAGGGGCGGGAGCCAAGCTTGCTCGGCACCAGTGAGGGGGCGGCGATCGGTGTAGCTGTCGATCAGGAGTCGCTGCGCCTCGGGCGAAATCGGCTGCCAGTTGTGATACCAAGTGCCGAGCAGACAGACGGCGTTGGCCAGGTCTACCACCGCCTGGTCGAGGCAGGCCTCCTCGAAGTCGAGCACGCCGCTGATTTCCGTGCCCTGCCAGAGCAGGTTGGCGCCGCGGAAGTCGGTGTGCACCGGCTGCCGCTCAGGCAGCTCGGGCAGCTCGGCGATCCGCCGGTCGAGGCGGTCAAGCAGCTTCCTCGGTACGGTCTCGGCCCGCCCCTCCGGCAGCGCCCACAGTTTGCCCCGCCCACGGGCCAGGGGTCCGACGTTCTCGAGCTGGGACGCGTCCGGCCAGGCCGCGAGCTCTTCGTGCAGTTCGGCCAGAGTGCGACCGGCGGCCCGGACCTGATCATGGTCCGTCGCGTCCAGCAGGCCCCCGGGCAATATCGGCTGAATCCCAACGGACTTGTCGTCTCGCAGCAGTTGTCGATCACCGCTGACGGACACCAGCGGCCCGGCCACGGGCTGGCCGCGATCGCCGAGCCAGCCGACCAGGGCAGCGCGGGATGTGAGCCAGTCGTGCGCCACAGCGAGCCGGCAAACCTTGATCATCAACCGTTCGCCGGAAGTGGTCACCCAGACCATCAAGTTCTGCGCGCTGATCACCACCCGGTCGACCGCGCGGACCTCGATCCCATACTCGCCGGCGAGCAGGTCGGCTGCCCAGCCCACCGCCGCGGTCGCACCGTCGAAGCCGAACCGGCGGCGCAGCTCCACGTCCGGATCCGAGCTCTCCCAGAGCATCTCCGGGGTCGGAACGATGAGCATCGGACGCCTCCTAGCTTTGAACGGCACGACTCTGAGCAGCGTCTTAGTGACTCATGTGACTCACGTCTTCAGTCTGCCTCACCGAACCCACCTGAAACGAACAAACGCGCGCTGTACGGCTTTGACTGGTGAAGCTGCCGATCGAACTCCCGGCCGACGTAGGTTGGTTTGTGTGAGCGCTGAACGCGAAGAGTTGGCCCGACTCGTCTGGGAGATTCCCGACGAGCAGGTTCCACATGCACTTGCGGAGATGCGCAAGCACATCCGCCCCGCACACGGCCGCCCTTGGCCACCGGCCTGGTTCGGCAGCGCACCCGGCGATGGTAACGCGATCGGTGCGCGCAGCGAGGAGTACCTCACGGACGGCTTCGGCGAGCAGCAGTGATCATGGGCTCATAGGCAAACCGCCAAGCTACGGATTGCTCTCAGAACGAGTAAACCCGGCCCACGAGGGGGCCGGGCGGTATGTGCTCTTAGCATGACGCATTTCGCCCAACGGTGACAACTTGCTTCACCGTCCGGGCGGCCGATGAAGCCCCCCGGCTGTCCGAGGTAGCTGAGAAGTCGTCAGGTCATCCGCCGTGAGCTGGTTCCACCAGTGCCGGCCAACTCCCCGACTTGGACTGTGGTGTTCGGTATCGCCCGAGTCGTCGGGCAGCGTGGTCAGGCGACGCAGAACTCGTTGCCCTCGGGGTCGAGCATCACGACGTGCCCGAGCACGGTTCCACGCTCGCCCCGGTAGTGCTCCTCCCGGACCACGCTGGCACCCCGAGCGACGAGCTCTTCGGCTTTCGCACGGATGAGGTCGGCGCGGGCGAGCCAGTCCCAGGGCGGTTCGCCGGCGACGCGGATGTCGATGTGCAGCCGGTTCTTGGCCGTCTTCGGCTCGGTCACTCGTAGGAAGCTGATCGCCGGGCTTCTGCCATCCGGATCGATGATCGAAGCGCCGTCCGGGTCGTCGTAGCCGGGTTCAGGCACGTACCCCAGTGCAAAGGCCCAGAACGTCGCGAGAGTCTGCGGGTCGGCGGCATCGCCCCCGAGCGTCCAGTGCGTCGACATGGAGCCCACCCTAGGCGCCATTTCGGACGGAATCCTGCCGGTTCGACTTCCTCTTCGATTCGCGCCAGCCGTTGGTGACCGTCGCACTCATCACGAAGAGCAATGCTCCACGATGTCCTATCCCAGCTTAGAGACCCTCCAGTATAGTTTCTATACCGGGAAGGGTCTAGTATGGATTTTGAGTACGATCCCGACAAGAGTGCAGCGAACCAGAAGAAACACGGCATCGCCTTCACCGATGCACAGCGGCTCTGGCTGGACCCGCTACGCGTCGAGGTTCCCGCACGAACACAAGACGAGCCGCGCTGGCTAGTGATCGGCCAGATCGACAACAAGCACTGGCCTGCCGTGATCACCTACAGATAGCAAAGAATCCGGCTCATCTCGGTCCGGCGCTCTCGTGAGGAAGAGGTGGCCATCCATGAAAGCTGAAGAGTTCGACGCCAGGTTCGACCGCGGCGAGGACATCACCGAGACCCTGGACGTGTCCAAGGCACACCGCCCCGGAGAAGAACAACGCCGCGTCAACGTCGACTTCCCCACCTGGATGATCGCCTCCCTAGACCGAGAAGCACGACGACTGGGCATCACCCGCCAGTCCATCATCAAGGTCTGGATCGCAGAACGCCTCGAACAACAGAGGGGCACGGCCGCGTAGCGACACACGTACCAGGAATCCCTCTGCATCGTGCGATGTGCGTGCGATAACACCCGGCCAAACGCGGGCCCGAACGGACAATCAGGGTCACCGTCCGCGCTGATCAAACGGCGCAACACGCACGTCCAGGCCGTTCTTCCAAGCTGGTGTGCGAGTTCGATTCTCGTCACCCGCTCCAAGCGAAACAGCAGGTCAAGAAACAGGTCTGCCCCTGATCTTGGCTTTGACCTTATTTGGGGCGTTTGCGAGCTTCGTGCGGTCAGCTCGTCGCTCTCTGGCCCGGGCTGCTCGCCTTGGGCTCATCGCGACTCACTGCTGCGGGCGATCACGATCGGAGAACGACGTCGGCGAGTCTTGCAGCGGCACCTGGCGCGGTCTTGAGATACAGGCAGGGTTCGACCGCTTCAAGCTCGAGTAGGGTCGGCTCGGAATTTGGCCCAGGCACAAGGTCTACCCGCGCGAAGGTCGGGACGCCGAACTGGTCAGAGACTTGGCCAATGATCCGCTCCGCGAGGGCGATTTGCGCTGGGTCAGCTTGGCCCGCGGTTACAAGGCCTGGATCGAACATCGCTTCAGCGGCGACAATTGAAGCAGCCTGCGTAAGGGGAGCAATCTCATTCGGGCGGAGCACTGGTTTCTTGTGCAGCACGTGGGACAGGTCGCCGCCAAGAAATACGAGTGCGGTCTCACCCTTAATGCCGATGCCCTGCAAGTACGGCTGGATCATCGCGGTGCGGCCCGATTCTGTGATGCGCCTCACCAAAGCGCGCGCTTGGTCGTGATGGGAGCGACTGAATCGGCCAGTATCGACAGCACCCGCTGAGATCGTTGGCTTGACGACGATCTCGCCCTCAAGTTGGGGAATGGGTTCAGTCGGACCGACAAACGTTGTTGGGACGGTAGGCGCATCGATATCGCCTAGGTAGGTCTTATCGGAATTCCACTCGACCAGAGAAGGAGTGTTGAGCAACCTCCCAGCCCCGACGGAATGCGCCCACTCCACAAATTCGGTTCGGGTTGACGTGTAGTCCCACGTACTACGAATCACGACGCGGTCAAAGTCCTGCCAGTTGACCTGGGGGTCGGTCCACGTGACGTACTCGCCGCCGAGTAGCGCGACCGCTTCGTGGTCGTCCTCGAAACCCTCGGGCAAGGCGGCACAAGTCGCGATAGCGATGCGCGTCACAGTCCGCCCCCTGACTGCTTTGTGAAGGTCGGTCGAAACCGGCGAGGTTCGCGACGCGCGCGTGCCTCGAGTTCCGGCAATCCGTGATTGAGCCACTCCGTTCCCATTGGCGCTTCATCGTCGGCTACACGGTCACGTAGCGGAACGGTCACGTGGAGCGCAGTACGCAGTGCGCTGCGCTCATACTCGACTAGGTCCATACCCGACCAGTATGGTCGGGCACCTCCCACCTGCCCAGCCGGGCCTTCCGACGACCACGAGGAAGTCGTCACCCGCTAGTCCATCGTCAAAATCTGGATCGCCGAACGCCTCGGACAACGCGGGCGGTCATACTGAACTGGGCTTTCGCACGCCGTGGGGCCACGCGACCGGGAGTCATCGCTCATCCCATGAGAATCATGCCGATGTCGAGGCCGACCTCTGGAGCGCAGTGGAGGAGGAACGCGGGCCAGATGCTGCCGGTGCGGGCCCAGATCCATCCGAGCAGCAGACCCATGACGGTGGCGAAGATCCCGCCTGCCACGTTGACGCTCCAGTTACCCGACAGGTCTATCAGGATCGTGTGTCCGAGCCCGAAGATGACGCTGGTGATGACGATGCCCCACCCGACCGGCGCGCCAAGCACGGTTCGGGAGGCACTGAACACTCGAGCGAATACCGCAAGCATCGCTCCACGCCAGATGAACTCTTCAGTCAAGTTTGGGATGGTGGCGTTGTAGGCAAACCGTTCGGCGCTCACAGCTTCGGCCGAGCCCGCGTCGGCACCGACGGATAGCACGGTGAGCCCCACGAAGAGCACGAATACCCCGGCAACAAGGATGACGGCGGGACGGGCCGAACCGGGCTCGATTCTCCAGCGCAGTCCGGCCTCCGTTCGTGCCCAGCGGTGCAGGATCCCGAACAGGATGGCCAGCCAGAGCAGGTCGAGAACCTTGCCCTGCCAGTGGTGTTCCAGTGACTCGAAGACCGGTAGCGGGCGGATGCGCCCTGAGACGGAGGTCAGCAGGATGAGGTATCCCACAACGGCGACCGCGATCCACGTCTGGGACGCCGGGGCGCGGGCGGGACCGCCGCCTGAGCCGTCACGGACAGCAGTGAAGGCCAAGATCGAGAGCACTACCGTGATCAGCCCGGCGACAAGGACCGAGCCCCAGAGCACCGCGGAGGTCACCGTGTCGAGCACGTCGGCCCAACCGCCGGGCTCCAGCACTACATGCATGATGAGCACGGCGACGAGCGGAATCAGGACCGGCAGCACCCAGCGGGCGGTGTTAGCAGGGTGGAGGACCAGATCTGTTTTCGACGACACCCGCTCGCTTGCACTCACAACGGCGCACCCTACCGGAGTTGTGATCCGGCAAAGACAACGCCTCGTGGCGTCGACTTACCTCGCGAGATGAGCATCGTCTGGGGGCGCAAGAAACGCGCCCCATTTGCCGCGTGCCGTCCGCAGACATACGGAAGGGGCGTCGTCCCCTATCGACTCAGCGAGCCAGGAAATCGAGGAGGATCTGGTTGAATGCTTCAGGCTGATCTTGGTGTGCTTGATGACCGGCCCCAGGAAGCACCTCGTAACGGGCACGGGGATCACGCCGGGCCCAACGCGGGCCGGTCAAGGCGGTGAGCTTTCCTGCGCCGCTGGCGTCATGTTCGCCACGGAGGATCAGGACCGGACATTCGACCCGATAGCCAGGGAGGCGTCGGCCCGCCTCGCGGGAGACCCTGACCAACCATCGGAAGTCACGCTTCGTTAGGTTCTCAGTGGCCCCGCGCACGTACTCCTGGACGTGCGGCTTGACTGCCGTACCTGCTGGCAGTTGCCGACGGATCGCCGCCTCCGGCATCAGCCCTGTGATGCCGCCAGATACACGCCACACGGTCGCCAGCGTCGCGGCAATACGCCGGCTCTCTGGCGTGACGCACGGGGCACCGATCGTCACAAGACTCCGAACGCGTTCAGGGGCGAGGCGCACCACATGCTGAGCGACCATGCCACCGAGAGACTGCCCCACCAGATGCACTGGACCGTTGTGGCCGAGGGAGTCAAGCAGCGCCAACTGGTCGCGCGCCATGTCCGTTACCGAGGTGTCGTACTTGGCATCCGCAAGAGATGCACCGTGGCCGCGCAGGTCCGAGGTGAGCATCTGGAAACCGGCATTGACCACTGGCTCGACCTGCTCGTCGAACATCCGATGATCCATCCATCCGCCATGGATGAAGATCACCAACTGCCCGCTTTCAGGGCCATGACGCCAAGCGTGCAGAGTCGCCCCACTGGTAGGCACGACCAACCGGTCACCCACACCGCCCGCCTCCTGCTCCCATTTCGCCAGCTCCGGGTAGCGTCCCTGTCTCAGAATTACCTTACCGGCTGAATGGTAACCTACCAGACAGTTAGTTAGTTCACGACGCCGTAGGCTCGAGCTCCGGCGATGGCACCAATGTGAAGGGGCGCAGGACGTGGCGGATGACGAGCTCCGTCGGCGCGACGGGCGCAGCACCGAGACGCGCGAACGCATCAACGACGTAGCCTTGGACCTGTTTATCCGGCACGGCTTCTCCGGCACCACGCTGCAACACATCGCCGATGAGCTTGGCCTCACCAAGGCCGCGATCTACCATCATCACCGCTCGAAGAACGCGCTAGTACGCAGCCTGGTCCAGCCAGCCATTGATGCGGTGGACGCCTTCTTCGCCCGCGCCGAGGCCGAGAACCTGTCGCCGCAGGCGTTGCTGGAGGGGTTCTTCGACCTCAATTTCGCCCATCGTCGTATCTTCGTCGCACTGACCGCCGACCCTGGAGGGCTAGCCAGCGCGGACGCACAAGGCTGGGTCACGCGCCTGGCGGTATCGGCCCAACAGCGTCTGGTGGGGTCCGATCCCTCGCCCGACCAGCGCATACGCGCCGTGATCGCGGTCAACGGGTTGAGCCGCTGCGCGACTCTGCTGACCGACATCGACCACGACGAACTGCGACGCCGTACGGTTGCCGCCGCGCTGGAACTGGTAGCGGGCGCCGACGCCTGACGACTCGGTCAGCTTCGGCGTCCGGGCGACGCTTCCGTCCGCACAGGGTCACCAGGGGACGGCGCCCGCGTCGTCGAAGGACGGAGGGTCGGTGTTGTTCACTCGATCTATGCTCGGCGAGGCACACGCGCCCGTCCAAGACCGTCAGTACGTCGTGATACTCGCCAGGTATTAGTCAGTAGCCGTTGTCTGTGGCCGACCTGGCCCACCCGATCCGGTTCTGGTCGAACTCATACAGCGGGAGGTTGCGCAGCCCTGTGTCTATGGGCATCGGATGCGTCCTCGTCCTGGATCACCGAACACCTCGAACAACCAAGGAACCCGGCGCGTAGCGAAATGTGTACCGGGAGTCGGCCTGCGCCGTGCTGG
Organism: Phytoactinopolyspora alkaliphila; assembly: GCF_010550695.1. Lineage (GTDB taxonomy): Bacteria > Actinomycetota > Actinomycetes > Jiangellales > Jiangellaceae > Phytoactinopolyspora > Phytoactinopolyspora alkaliphila. Next base: position 233,744 of record NZ_JAAGOB010000006.1, on the reverse strand, counting down.
TAGACCAACGCCGCGCGCATCGTGCTCCCCACGATGCCGGACGGCCAAATCGAGTCGAGTTGCTGGTATTTGTGGCTTTACTCTGCTGGGCATGCCTGGGATCAATGCGTCCGCGCACGACGAGGGCCTGGTGCGGGTGTACGGCCCGGTGACATGGCAGGTCTATGACGAGCTTGACAGCTCTTTGAATCCTCGCAGTCCTGACTGGTTGCACGAGCTGGCCGCAGACCTGACCCCGGCCAATGGCAACGTACTCGATGCCGGGTGCCGTGATGCTGCCCACCTCGTTCAGCTGATGCGCGCCCATCCCAGTGTTCGCGGCCTCGGCATAGATCCGGTCCCGCTACACATCAAGAAGGCACAGTCGCTGGTCGTAGAGAACGGGCTGCAGGACAGAGTCGAGGTGATGCTCAGTGATATCGAGTCGGCGGCTGCGACAGGCAAGCAGTTCGACTTCGTCTGGTGTCGAGACGTACTGGAGCAGGTCGCCGACCTGCAGACAGCCACACGAGCGTTGGCCTCGCTCACCCGCCCCACGGGCTCACTGCTGGTCTTCACTACGGTAGCCACCGATCTCCTGTCGCCAAGCGAGTCGACGCTGCTCAGTCGACACTTGGCGAACGTGCCGGCGAATCTGTCGCGGTCGACCGTCGAGGACGCGTTCACCGCCGCTGGTCTGGAAGTGATTCAGCGCGACGAGATAGGGACCGAGTGGCGGGAGTGGGCTGAGGAGCGCCACGCACCGGCATCCACGGCGCTCTTGCGGTTGGCGCGATTGCGTCGCGACCGGGCGCGTCTCGATGCATTGCACGGATCTGACATTGTTGATCATGTCGAGGCGAATCTGCATTGGGAGGTCTACCAGTTCGTCGGCAAGCTGGCGCCCGTCGTCTACGTTCTCCGCCCGACAGCAGCAGGTTGACATCGCGCCACACGAACCACCGCCGCCAATGGCGGTAGTACAAGCTGTGCGTGTGCCCGGAGTACCGGGCCAGGTGGAAGACCACCGCCAGCTAAGCCGCGCCACAAACGCTGGCTGGCCTGCCAGAATGACATTCTCGACATGGCATGCTCACCGGTGACCGGGGTTGCCGCCACCGGCGTCCTCGTTGATTGTGGCCGAGCCCGTTCCGTCTGCTCGTTTAAGGACGAGGGCGACGAGCGCTCGGCTGCAGCCGAGCGCATTTGCAAGTGCGCCATAGGACCAGCGCGCGAACCCCGTGATCGGGGACGGCACGGCAGAGTCGAAGCCGACCACGTCGAGCATCCCGGGGTCCGAGGGGTCCGCGATGTTGAACTCGGTGGCGGTCATGCCGACCACGATCAGCTTCGCGTCGATCCCGAACTTCCGGCGGAACTGGGCGAGGGTCTGGTGTGGGTGTTTCCCGCCCATCTTGTGGACATGGACCGTGACAACCGCAAGTATCAATCCTGCATCCGCTGTGACCGACGGTGCGAAGGTTCTAGAGCCCGCCGAACTGACAATAGGCCGCGGTGGCATCGTCGTGGACCTTGCCTGGATACTCTCCGGCGGTATCGCGCTCGACGTCGCGGACCCGCCGGATCAGCTCCCCGGGCCCCTCGCCATCGAGCAAGTCGAGGAGATCACGCCAATCCAGCAGGCCGAACCGGTCGACCAGGCGGCTGGCGCCATCGCTGAGAAGCGCGGCGACCTTTACGTCGGCCAGGGGCACGGTGCCGGTGAGAGCATGGGCCGCGGCGTCGGGTTGGGAGCTGGCGACCCAGAATCCGCCTTCGACGTTTCGGTGACGCCGCCACGCGGCGATGTACTCCCTCAGGCCCTCTTGATATGCGGCGCTGTCCTGGGGATTCTTCCGCATCGATGCTGGCTTCTCCCGCTCGAAGGCGTCGACGCGGTGGTCACAGATGACCTCGATGCGGTCTATGAGGTCGATTACCAACGGCGAGTCAGCAAGGACGAGGTAGTCCAGCCGATCGCCGTTCTCCCGGATCGCTGTCACGGTTGACGACGGAGACCCAGGATGGCCGAGATCGCATTCGGCCCCATGAAGATCCCTGACGTGGATGATCGCCTGAGCCAAGCAGTCGCGGAGTGGGCGTCCGAGGTCAGCCAGCCGTGCGACCAAGGCATGACCGAGCGCGCGGCTATACCAGGCAACTCCGTGGACGCATCCAGTATCCGCGCCCTCGGGCGTCCCCGCACCGTCGATGACGACAGCCCCACCAGTGGTGGCAGCGACGAAATCTTCGTTAAGCACACCATCGTGCCGTGCGGCCGAGGAGAAGCATGTGTACATGACGAATTGATCATACGGACTCAACACAAGCCAGTTGTCACCGTCGATTGGATCTGCTGGTCCTTGGGTGAGGCAGATCTACGCCGATGAGTCTCCCGGTCGACCGCATCAAGAGACACTTCAGAGTGTCTCGGGGCTTCCGAGACTAAAGTCCCCTGGCAGCGAGGGTAGGTGCGCGGGCGACGATCTGCTGGGCGGTCTCTTCCGGCGTGAGGTCCGTGGTGTCGAACCACCAGCCAGCGTCCCCGAACCCGTCGTGCATGGACGACATCAAGGCCTCGTACCCGTCGAAGACGAACTGCTCGGCTGGATCGCGGGTCGTGTTGCGCAGGCGAGCCTCGTCGATACTCGGTGCGAGTACGACGACGAGGACCCGCCGAGGGCTGAGGGCGGTCAGGTAGAAGTCAAGCTGTTCACGGTCCGGGATGATCCAGTCGATCACCGGAGTGAAGCCCGAGTCGGCGAAGTTCGTCGCTAGCGCACAGACGTTCTCATTGCACAGCCGCACCTGACGAGCCGCCTCGTCCGCGGGCTTTCCTAGCGCCCACACTCGTCCACTGACGATCAACCCGTTCAGCCCGTCCCCGTTGAGCAGGGCCGAACGCGCGAGGGCCCGGGCCACCAGGACAGACACCGTCGACTTGCCCGCGCCGGGTGCTCCCGTGATGATCAGGCAACTCTTGCCATGGTCCAGGGCGTCGTCGGCCGTGCCGGTAACCACTGCGGCGCCTACCGCCACAACCAGCGCAGGGCGTCGGGCAGCAGAACACCACCGTGGTTGAGGCTATGGCCACCGTCGCCCAGGACCAGGCGGAAATCATAGCCCGCTTCCGCGAGAGCGGCCGCAACACGCAGGTTGCTCGCGAGCCAATTCCGCTCACCTCGTTCCAGCGCAGGTCCCGGTGGCCCGCCTGCAGGAAGATGCGCAATGGCTTGCGAGCAGCGCTGGGGATCAGGTCCGGGTACGGGTTGCCCTCCGGCATCTGCACGAAGCTGGACAGGCAGCCGATGACCCGGCGGAACCTGTCCGGCCGTAACCAAGCCGCGGTGAAGGCACAGTTGCCGCCGCTGCTACCACCACAGATTCCCCACTGTTCGGGGTCATCGGTGACCGCGTAGCGCTCCGTGACCTGCGGGATAATCTCACTCAGCAGGAATGTCACGTAGCGATCATCGAACGCGTCGTACTCAACGTTGCGGTTCTTCCGGCCGTCGGCGGCAATGTCGAAGACTCCAGGATCGACGAAGACGCCGATCGTCGTGGGGATGTCACCGCGGTGGATGAGATTGTCCAGGACGATCCCGCCGCGCACCTCACCCTCAGGGTCGAGGTACCACTGGCCGTCCTGAAACACCATGAGACTGGCCGGCTCCGACGGGTCGTACTTCGCAGGTACATGAATCCAGAACTTCCGTGCGGTGCCCGGATAGATCGCGCTGTCGCTCCAGTCGACCTCGACAGTCTCGCCGGCACGCACGCCCGGCTGCGCGATCGAGTCGGGACCATGGACGTAGCGAACGTCCGACTGGTCCACGGGGATCGCGCGGTAGGACACCTGCGTCGTCACGCCGACAATCTACGGATCACCAGGCAACCGGGCAATCGAATTGACAGCCGCACTAGAGCATCCTCAGCGGATGAGCACGGTCACGCAACCACACGTGTGGGAAGCGGCAACGTCAATACCGCCAGGCGGTTCCGCCGCCGACCACGCGACCAACCTTCAACCGGGGGCAATGAAGTCCCTCTCGGCACAGGGTCGCCACACCGTGGCACGATGCCGTCGTGGCTAGTCATCGATCCCCGACAGAGGACGACCTCGTCGCGTATTACGACGACGAGGCCACAGCCCGCGCTACTCGAGACCTGCCAGAGGAGCGGTTTGCGCGCCGGGCCGAGTTCTTGCAGCGCCTCGCCGAGGACGGACGCACATCTGTTCTGGAAGTCGGCAGCGGACCTGGCCGCGACGGACACGCCTTCGTGACGGCGGGCTTGTCCTATCGAGGCGTCGATCTCTCCCCTGGGCAAGTAGCCGAGGCCCGCGCCCTCGGACTCGATGTACACGTGGCATCCGCCCTCGATCTTCCCTTCGCCGACGACTCGTTCGACGCAGCCTGGACGATGAGCACGCTGATGCACCTGACGCCTCCGGACCTTCCGTCAGCGCTCGACGAGATCACCCGCGTCCTGCGGCCAGGAGGTCTCGTCGCCATCGGAGTCTGGGGCGCCGACACCGACCAGGAGAACGCCTGGAACGACGGCAGTGGCTTCGGACCGGCCCGTTACTTCAACCTGCTCAGCGATTCCACACTCAAGAACACACTCCAGGAGTACGGCACGCTCGAAGACTGGAGAACCTGGTCGGAAAACGACGAGCATCACTACCAATGGGCACTGCTCCGAACCCCACGCTCACCATGAAACGACGGGGATTCTGATCCGGGAGGAAGGCGGCGAAGCCGACAGGCGCGAAGACCCTACCTATTGACAATCGATCGAAATCACGCGAAAGTCGATGGGTGCCGGTATCGAAGACGACATCCAAGCCCATGACCGTCGACGTGCTGGTTGTTGGAGCGGGCCTCGCCGGCCTACACACCGCCACGTTGCTCGCGCAAGTCGGCCACGACGTGCTTCTCGTCGAACGACGCCCCAGTCTGTCAGGCGCCATCCGCACCACCGGGATCTTCGTTCGGCGCACGCTCGACGACTTTCCGCTGCCGCCCGAGTGTCTCGGGCCGCCGATCCGGCGAGTGGTGCTCTACCCGCCGGGCCTGCACCGCCCGGTGACCCTCGTCAGTGCGCGCGACGAGTACCGGGTCGGCGACATGGCACCGCTATACGTGACTGCGGCCCGCGCCGCCGCCGATGCTGGCGTGCGGATAGCGCTGGGCACACGCTACGCCGGGCGGCACGCCGACACGTTCCTACTGGCCGGACGGGACGGTCATGACGGCCAAGTCCGGGTGCGCGCCCGGTTCGTCGTCGGCGCCGACGGCGCTCGCTCGCGGGTCGCTCGCGACCTCGCTCTGGACCGCAACCACCACCTGCTGGTCGGAGCCGAAGAGGTCTTCGAGATACCCAGCAGCAAGCAGCCACCGGCATTCCACTGTGTGCTCGACCCCTCGCTCGCTCCCGGCTACCTGGCATGGGTGGTCAACGACGGACGGCACGCCCACGTCGGCGTGGCCGGTTACGCCGACCGCTTTCCCGACGGTCTTCGCAATGCCCTGGAGCAGTTCGGTGCAACAGCCCCAGGACTGCCCGGTATCGACCGCCCCGAAGACGTCGAACGACGAGGCGGCCCGATCCCCGTCGGTGGACTACTGCGCCGGATCAGCAGCGTCGACGGGCTACTCGTGGGTGATGCGGCAGGGGCGGTTTCCCCGCTCACCGCCGGCGGCCTTGATCCGTGCCTGCGCCTGTCGGAGCTCGCCGCCAGCGCCCTCGACGACGCCCTGCGGTCGGGCCGGCCGGACGCCCTGTCTCACTACGACGGAGCCGCCCTACGTGCCCGCTTCCGCGGAAGGTTGATGCTGCGCCGCGGGTTGGCCCAGGTGCGCACACCCGCCACGGCCGCAACGGCGTTCACGCTACTGCGCACGCCGTTCGGAAGAGCCGCCGCCCGCCGCATCCTCTTCGGCGACGGTTCCTTTCCCGACCCCTGACCCATCGCCGGACCTGGACTACCCAGGGGCGAAACACGGGCACACACCCGTTCTTATCGCCGCCACTCCGACGGGACCCGGTACGTGCTCTGTCCCTCGTATCCGGCCGAATCGAAGGTGACCTCTCCGTCAGCTGAGACCAGCAACGTCATCACCTCATGCTGTGGTGAGCGACGGCCGTCGAGACCCGGGCCTCCCGTGGGCGTGACGAAGCTGCCGCGGAACACACAGACCGTCATGAGCTCGCCCGCCGGCATCGCGCGAATTGGCGTCTCCACCCAAGTCACGTCAGGTGCGTGGCGGCTCTCCTGCCAGGCAGCGACGTCACCCGCCGTGCTCCGCTCTCCCACGACGACGCTCTGCGCACCGTACTGTTCAGCGACCGGGAGTATCCGGGCACACGTCGCAGCAGCGTCCGGATCACTGGCAATCTGAACGGGTGCACCAAAGGCCAGAACGACGTTGGCCACGGCGCCTCCCACAAGCCCGATGGTGGCTCGCCGAATCACCGGCCCTGCCCGCATGACAGCAGTCTATGCCGCCGGGGCCGCCCGATCAGTCGATCACGGCGGTGGCTTCGACTTCGATGAGAAGGTCGGGTTCCCCCAGGGCGGCGACTCCCAGCAGCGTGATCGGCTTGACCGGGTCTACCCCCATGGTCGCTGCCGCCCTCGCTACGCCCTCCCCCAGCTGCGGCAACTTCTCCGGGCTCCAGTCGACGACGTAGATCGTCAGCTTCGCCACGTCGTCGAACGAGCCGCCGATCTCGGTCAGGGCCGTGCCGATGTTGAGGTAGGCCTGCTCGACCTGGGCGGCGAGGTCTCCCTCACCGACCGGCCGCCCGTCGGGGTCCCGGGCCACCTGCCCGGCAAGGAACACCAGCTTGGACCCGGTGGCGATCGAGAGCTGGCGGTATACCTCGGGTTTTGGAAGTCCCTCGGGATTGATCAGCGTGACGGCCATGACCGCTCCTTGTCGTCGGTGAGTGAGACCAGGATGCATAACATAGCAATGTTATGTATTGTTTGACAATGGCGAGAATGAAAGACCCCCGAGCCCGTTCGCTGCTCATCGAGCAGGCCGCGCGGATGCTGCGAGACCGGCGGCCGGTCACCATCCGCTCACTGGTCGCCGGGACCGGCATGTCCACCATGGCTGTCTACACCTACTTCGGTGGCATGGACGGCCTGTGGCGAGCGGTGCGCCAGGAGGGTTTCACTCGCCTGGCGAGCAGGCTCGACGGGGTTTCGCTGTCGGCCGATCCGGTTCGGGACCTCGCCGCCTTGGGCGCCGCCTACCTGGCGAACGCCGTCGCTCACCCTGACCTGTACCGGGTCATGTTCGACGCCGGGTTCGAACTCGACGACCCATCTGCCGCCGACGAGTCCCTGTACAGCCTCGTGCGCGCCGTCGACCGGGCCAAGACCGCCGGCCGGTTCCATGGCGGCGTCGATCCGCTGGAGCTGGCCACGCAAAGCTGGGTCATCGGCCACGGGTTGGCCTCACTCGCCGTGACCGGACCCCTGCCGCGCGACGCCCTCACACACGCCGTGCCCATGCTGATCGCGCTGTTCACCAGCGCCGGCGACGACCCAGCTGAATGCCGCCGGTCCGTCGAGCGAGGCTGGCAAGCCCCATCGGCCCAGCTCCCGGATTGAGCACGGCACAGTGCATCGCGCAAGCACCTCAGCGTACATAGGCATCCGCTGCCGATTCGGCGCGGCTCAGAGCGTCACGCGTCGGCGTCGCCCGGCCCGTCGTCTGACCCGCGTAGTCGGCGACGTGACCCTCGAAGAGGACGGTTCCGCCGTGCCGCCCGGGCCCGGGGCCGAGGTCGATCAGCCAGTCCGCCTGGCCGATGACATCGAGGTTGTGCTCGATGACGACCACCGTGTGGCCGGAATCGACCAGGCTGTCGAGTACGTGCAGGAGCGTGTCGATGTCGCTCATGTGCAGGCCGGTGGTCGGCTCGTCGAGCACGTACAACGTGGGCTGATCCGCCTGCCGGAGCTCCTTGGCGATCTTGACCCGCTGGCACTCTCCTCCTGACAGGGTGTTCAGGGACTGTCCCAGCCGCAGGTAGCCCAGGCCGACCACGGAGAGCTGGCGTAGCGCGCGGGCGATGCCCTCGTCAGGTAGCCGGTCGATGGCCTCGTCGATAGTGAGGTCGTCGACGTCGGCGATCGACAACCCGTTCACGGTGTGGGCTAGCACCTCCGGGGTGAACCGGCGGCCACCGCAGGTCTCGCAGACGACCTCCTGGCCGTCCATGAAGGCGAGGTCGGTGTAGATGACGCCAAGCCCCTTGCAGTCGGGGCAGGCGCCGGCGGAGTTGGCGCTGAACAGACTCGCGGCGACCTCGTTGTGCCTGGCGAAGAGCTTGCGGATGGCCGGGGCGATGCCGGTGTAGGTGATCGGCGTGGAGCGGCGGTTGGTGCTGACCGGCTTCTGGTCGATCACGGTGGCGTCGTGCTGAGACACCAGCTCGCCGGCGAGGCTGGACTTGCCGGAGCCGGCGACGCCAGTGAGGACGGTCATCACCCCCGTGGGGAACCGCACCGTCACGTCCTGCAGGTTGTTGCGGCTGGCACCGGCGACGACGAGATGTCCCATGGCCGGACGTGGGGCCCGCTTGACCGGAACACGCCGGGTGAGGGCTCGGCCGGTGGGCGTGTCGGCGTCCCGGAGCTGGACGAAGGTGCCTTGGAACACGAGCCGTCCGCCGCCGGCGCCGGCAGCGGGTCCGATCTCGATGATCTGGTCCGCATGAGCCATGACGGCGGGATCGTGCTCGACGACGAGGACATTGTTGCCACTGTCGCGCAGCCGCTCCAGAAGCGTGATCATGGACTCCACGTCGGTGGGATGCAGCCCAACGGTCGGCTCGTCCACCACGTAGGTCATCTCGGTGAGGCTGGACCCGAGGTGCTTGACGGTCTTGATCCGCTGCGACTCTCCTCCGGAGAGGGTCGTCGTCGCCCGGGAGAGGGTGAGGTAGCCGAGCCCGATGGTGACCATCGCCTCCAGCCGTGCTGCCAGCGCCGCGACGACGGGCGCCACGCCCGGAGACGTGATCGCGCGGACAGCACCGGCGAGCTCGCTGATCTCCAGGCGGGACATGTCGCCGATGGTGTGGCTGAGCACGGTCGCCTCCCGTGCGGCCTGGTTGAGCCGGTCGCCGGCGCACTCCGGGCAGATCTCGGATCGGGTGAACCGGCGGATGGTGTCTTGCTTGCGCTCCGAGAGATTGTCGGACGTGTGCAGGTAAATCCGCTCGAACCGCTCGACCACTCCCTCGTAGTCCCGGGGAGGCTTGCGGCCCAGATTCGCCGCGGCCTGACCACCGTAGAGCAGCGCCTCCCGCTCGGCCGGGCTCCACTGCCGCAGCGGGGTGTCGGCGTCGAACGTGCCGATGTCGGCGTACTGCGAGTACCAGTACCCGCCGTTGCCGAACCCGGGCAGCCGGATCGCGCCCTCGGCGAGGGACTTGTCCAGGTCCAGGAAACGCTCGACCGCGCTGACCACCACCTCACCGAGTCCTGAGCAGGTGGGACACATACCGGCGGGATCGTTGAAGGAGAAGCGATTCGACTCGCCCACGTGCGGCCGGCTGAGCCGGGAGAACAGCAGCCGCAGGTACGTCCAGGTGTCCGTGACGGTGCCGACGGTGGAACGGGCATTGCCGCCTAGCCGGCGCTGGTCGATGACGATCACCGGCGTCAGGCCGCCGATGTGCTCGACGTCCGGCCGGCTCCACTTCGGCAGCCGGTTCCGGACGAACGGCGGGAACGTCTCGTTGAGCTGAAACCCCGCTTCGGCAGCGATCGTGTCGAACACCAGCGACGACTTACCCGAACCGGAAACACCCACGAAGACGACCAGCCGGTGACGCGGAACATCGACGTCGAGGTCGGCCAGATTGTTCGTGCGGGCCCGGCGGAGCCTGATGGTGTGCTCTGTCATGCTCCGAACACTACGAACAGATGTGGCCAGATCCTGACCGCATCTTGTGGGATTATCGAATCATGGCGGACGTCACCGAACGTATGCTTGGCCTGCTGTCCACCTTGCAAACGGGCCGGCCGTTCAGCGGGGACGAACTGACCCGGCGCCTGAACGTCAGCCCGCGCACCCTGCGCCGCGACGTCGATCGGCTGCGCGGATACGGGTACCCGGTCGAGACCCAGCCAGGACCCGGCGGCTACTACCGGCTTGCGGCCGGACGCACGATGCCGCCGCTCGTGCTGGACGACGACGAGGCGGTGGCGACCCTGCTAGCCCTCGCCTCTCTCGCCGCCACCGGAACGTCCACGGAAGGCGGGATCGACGACGCCGCCACGCGCGCCTACGGCAAGCTGGACCAGTTCCTGCCCGCCCGTCTCCGCCCTCGTGTGACCTCCATCCGCGCCAGCCTGGAGACGAGTCCGCAGCATGCTCCCGGCGTCACCGCCCATCAGCTCAGCGTCGTCGCCGAGACCATCAGCGAGCACGAGATGATCGCCTTCACCTACACGAATGCCCGCGGCGAGCGGACGGATCGGCGCGTCGAGCCTTATCGGCAGGTTCACCATCTCCTGCGCTGGTACCTGCTGGCGTGGGATGGCGAACGCGAAGACTGGCGCGTCTTTCGCATGGACCGCGTCACAGACGTCGTACGAACCGGTGAGCCATTCGAGCCACGACCCCTTCCCGCCGGATCGGCGCTGGACTACCTGCGGCAGGGACTCAACAAGGGCAAAGAACCGGTCCGCATCCGTGTCGACGCGCCGGCCGCCACCGTCATCGACGTCCTGAAGTTCCAGGATGCCGAGATCCACCCGATCGATGATCAGCACACCACCATCACCCTCGCACTGGACTCGTGGCAGTGGCTGATCCTCAATCTCGCCTTCCTCGAGGCGGATTTCCACATCAGCGAAGGCGCGGACTTCGCAGCCGCCTGCCGCACCTTCGGTGAACGGCTCATGGGCGCGACAAGGACGTGAGCACATGCGTTGACTTGACTGCTCACGGTTGACTTCTCTGCTGTAGATCGGGTTTCCGGCGTTGATCCGGACTTCTCGCGCGATCCTCAGCAGCGAAGTCAATCCTGAGCAGTGAAGCGCTGAGCTAAGAGCGCGGCTCAGCCGGCGGGACGGCCAGCAATGCCTGCACGGACGCCGTCACGACGCGGGGCACGTCGTCGGTGTCCAGACGGCCGGTGCTCTCCTCCTCCGATGCGGTGTGCAGAAGGTTATGTATGGCGCTGACCAGCCAGGTGATCGGCAGGTCCGTGCGGAACACTCCGTCCTCCTGACCCCTGCGGATCAGCTGCTCAACCCGTTCGGCGGGTGCGGCGTGCAGCTCGCGGAGTCGCCCCGCGGGCAGAACGCCTTGCGCCGCTCGGAGCAAGGCCGATGATTCGGCGACGAGGGACCAGCTGGATTCGAGCAGCCGCCTCAGCGCGTCGCGCGCGTCTCCGCTGAGGTCGACGGCCGAAAGCTTCTGCTCCCCGACGCGCAAGGCATCCGTGACGGCGGCCTCGACGAGCTCGGCGCGATTGGGGAAGTGGCCGTAGAGCGTCATCCGTCCCACACCCGCGGCCTTGGCGATGTCGTCGATGGTCGCGTCCGCATCCCGGCTGAGACAGGTCCGGGCGGCCGCGATGACGCGCGCGATGCTGCGTTCGGCGTCGGCGCGGCGACGTGGACGTGAAGCAGTAGAGGCCATACCACCCACTCTAACTCGTACGGGAATACACGAGTTAGGCTCCCCGTTCACAATTCGTACTCACCCATACGAGTTACGGCTGGGAGGCCACTCATGAGTCAGAACGAAGCAGTTGAGACCGGGGCCCCGCACCCCTTGCGATGGCACATCCTGGGGTTCCTCGGCGTCGCTCAGTTGATGCTGATCCTGGACATCACCGTCGTGGCCATCGCACTGCCCCACATGGGAACCGACCTGGACCTCACACGCGAGGCCATGACGTGGACCGTCAGCGTCTACGCGCTGACCTTCGGCGGCCTGATGCTGCTGGGCGGGCGGCTGGCAGACCTCATCGGAGCCAAGCGGGTGGTGCTCACCGGCCTTCTGATCTTCACGGCGGCGTCGTTGGTGGCCGGAATGGCCGATTCCTCCGGCATGCTCATCGGCGGGCGCATCGCCCAGGGTGTCGGCGCGGCGTTGCTGTCGCCGTCGGCACTGTCTCTGGTCGTCACACTGTTCGCGGGCGACGAGCGGAACAAGGCCCTCGGGGTGTGGTCCGCGCTCGGAGGTGGAGGCGCGGCCCTCGGCGTGCTCCTGGGCGGTGTCCTCACCGCCGGACCCGGCTGGCCGTGGGTGTTCTTCATCAATGCGCCGATCGGCGTGGTGATCGCCGTAGCGCTGGCTCGGATGCTGCCTCGACAGGTCTCGGCCGCGCCACGAGCCCGGCTGGACGTGCTCGGCGCCCTGCTGGTCACCACGGCGTCCGGCACCGTGATTTACGCGTTCATCAACGCGGGCGACCATGGCTGGCTGACCGCTACGACCGGGTGGCTCGTCGTGCTCGCGGCCGTGGGATACCTGGCATTCTTCGTCTGGCAGAAGCGGGCCCGCTCACCACTCATGGACGTCCGGTTGCTGACCCGGCGGCCGGTGGCGACCGGCACGTTTCTGATCTTCCTGGCGACGGCGCTGATGATCGCGGTCTTCTTCCTGGGCACCTTCTACTTCCAGCACGCTCGCGGATACGGAGCGATGCAGACTGGCTTGCTGTTCCTCCCGATCGCGCTCGCGACGATGGCCGGTGCCAACCTCACCGGCCGGGCCATCGCACGGCTCGGCGCGCGCCTGCTCGCGGTGATGGGGCTGATCGTCGCGGCCGTTGGGATGGCCGTGCCCGCCCTGGCGTTGCACCCAGTGTCCGTTGTCGTCGGCGTGTCCATCGCAGCCGCCGGTACCGGCGCGATCTTCGTCGTCGCCTCGGCGACCGCACTCGGCCAGGTGGCACCGCACGAGGCCGGCATCGCATCGGGAATCGTCAGCACGTTCCACGAGTTCGGTGCCGCCAGCGGAGCCGCCATCATCTCCAGCGTGGCAGCGGCCAGCCTGGTGGGCAGCACGCTTTCGGGCTTCACCGACGGTTTCGTCGCCGCTGCGGTCGCCGCGGCCATCGCGGCCCTCGTCGCAGCGAAGCTGACGCCGCCGAGGCCCGCACCGGCTGCGGTGGGCGGGGAAACCGCCTCCGCCTAAGTCACTTCGATACCGCCAGATGGTGATGGATCGGTTCGCCGCCCCACACGAGCCATCTGGCGGTATCGACGTCGCGGTGATGGTACGGAGGCGCCAGCCGGGTTCACGCGTCGAGCCCGCCTGGGTCCGCGGGGACGTCCACCGCGTGTTCGCGGAGCATCTCGATGGGGATGACCTCCAGCGCGCGGGCGTTCGTCGCGGCGAGAACGACGGGCGCCGCCGCGCCCATCCGGTAGGACTCCAGCCACCGATCGGCGCAGACGCACCAACGATCCCCCGGTGTGAGGCCGGGGAAGCCGAACTCCGGACGAGGGGTCGTCAAGTCGTTGCCAACCTGCTGTTGCTGGGCGAGGAACTCCCTCGACACCATCGCGCACACGGTGTGCTGGCCGATGTCTTCCGGGCCGGTGTTGCAGCACCCGTCCCGGTAGAACCCGGTCAGCGGATCGGTGCCGCACGGCTCCAGCGGATCCCCGAACACGTTGCGATCTCCTCTCACGCCCACCAGCTTCGCATGCCGGTCGGGTACACCGGCGCGCGATCCCTCCCGTCAGGACAGCGGCTTTCCGCGGACGTGGGAGACGACAAGTTCGGGAGCAGACGTATGCACGCCGCCGGTCGCCTTCGCTGGGAAGTCGAACAGGCCGATCATGAGCTGCATCGGATAGTCAGGCGCCTGATCACACCGGCGCACCACTTCGTCGTCGACCAAGAACGCAAGCGAGCCCGGCCGCCAATCGACGCCATACGTGTGGAACTCGGTGACGTCGAGTCCGAGCGGGTCCGCGGAGAACTCCTCGGACAAGGCCGGATCGCGGAACCGATGCAAGCCGATGCCGACATCGGCGGACGAGTCGCGGACCGCGTCACCAAATACCTCGGCGACGCAGATCTCGGCCGAGCGCTCGGGCAGGTCCTCGATACCCGACATCCAGAAGGCGAACATCGACCGCTGCGAGATGACGCCCCGCATGCGAACCTCGACCTGCCCGAAATGCGGCGTGTAGCCCCACATCGTCGGCTGCTCCTCCCGGACCTCAAGCCCTTCCCGGAACGGCTGCTGACCGATCGTGCTGCCCAGCGGTCCGGAGAAACACCCGCTCTGGATGCACGAAACGCGCAGTGGCTCGTCGTGCAAGTCGGCACACCACAGCGGCTGACTGTCAGGGATGCTCAAGTGCAGCTCACCGTCGTGCACGGAATAGGTGGCCGCCGACTGTGCGCGCGAACTCCAGTGCGGAAGGTAGTACGGAACCCAGACATCAGGATCAAGCGTCTCGCCGGTGAAACGCTCGTCGAGATCTAGGCGTGATCTGGTCATGCTCGCCAGAACCTCAGCCGGGGCGCCCGGTGGGCGGAATGTTGTGGTTGAGATGGAAGACGTTCTGCGGATCCCAGGTGTCTTTGAGCGCCGTCAACCGCGCGAGCTTCTCCGGCGGATACGCACGCCGGACCCCGGCTTGGCCCTCATCGGTCAGCACGTTGACATAGGCGCCGCTGGCGAACCGGTCGAGCGATCCGGCGTATCTCCGGGCCGCACCTATCCGCAGCTCGTCTTCCGTGGGATCCGACCAGCGCGTCGCGCTCACGAACTCGAACAGGGTGTCCCGATGGCTGAAGGCCGTGTCCTCGTCCGGCACGTCGGCGATCGCGCCGCCATAGGCTTGCAGGCTCGCTGCCGGCAGATACGGTCCATGACCGTCCGGCGTGCCCCGGAGCAGGAACGCCTCGATGGCTTCGTCCGGCAGCGACCGGACGTAGTGACCCTTCCAGTATCTGCGGAATGTATGCCCTTCGACGCTGTCGTCCATCCGCTGCAGTTCGACGTACGACGTCTCGTGTACCCGCTCCATGACCGGCTTACCGAGTGCACGCAGAGGAGGTAGGAGCCGGCGTCCTTCCTCGACGTCGCCGATCCAGACGTATCCGACGGAGGCCATCGGACGACCCTCCATGTCACCGACCCACGCGGTGAACGTCGCCGCACGCGGCGCGACCGCGTTGAGGTCGCGCCACCCGCGCAGCACAGCGGGCGCCTCGTCGAGCGCGAACCAGAGATCGACGACGAGTGCCTCGCCCACCATCGGATGCAGCTGGAACTCGAACTCGGTCACCACACCGAAGTTCCCGCCGCCTCCGCGCAGTCCCCAATACAACTCGGCATTCTCCGCGGCGCTCGCCCGGACCATGTTGCCCTCGGCGGTGACCACCTCGAACGACGCCACATTGTCGCAGGACAGCCCGAACTGCCTGGCCAGCCAGCCCATCCCACCACCGAGGGTGAGCCCGCCGACACCGGTGTGGGACACGTTCCCGGCGGTTGTCGCCAAGCCGTGCGGTTGCGTGGCCTGGTCTAAAGCGCCCAGCAGCGCACCACCTTCCACCCACGCCCGGCGACGTCGCGGATCCACCCGGACCCCGCCCATGGGCGTGAGGTCGATCATCAGGCCGTCCTCCGGCACGGCCGCGCCTAGCACGCCGTGGCCGCCGCACCGGACGCCGATCTCCAGATCGCCGTCCCGGGCGTACCGGATGGCCGTCGCCACGTCGTCCGGCGTGGCGCATCTGACAATCATCCTCGGCCGCCGGTCGACCATCGCGTTCCAGACCGCGCGCGCATCGTCGTACTCGTCGTCGTCCCAGGTGAGGACACGCCCCTCGATCTTGCCCTCGAGCAACCTCGCGCTCACACCGCTCGTCATCGCCGAAACCCCTCCCGCCACTGCTGACAGATATGACGATGGCACGAAATCAGGGCCACCGTAAGGTCCAACCGCCCAGCGAGGCGCCGCCTGAGCGTCGCACAGTGGCCTGATTGGGTGTCGACAGCGAACAACGGCACAGAAACGGGCTGGAGAGTGTGCCCGTTTCCGTGCCGTGTCCCGCCGGTCAGGAGATCGTGAAGCTGGCCAGCCGCACGTCTCCGTCGAATACGAGATAGACGTCGCGCGTGAAAGCCGCCCCGGGCAGCGACACTGAGCCGCTGACAGTCGTGTACTCGTAGACGCCGCCCGTGCTCTCGACGCTCGCCGTGCCGGCAAGTGGCCCGGTCGGCGAGTCGAGGCGAACCTCGATCGAGCCCTCACCGGAGCCGGCGCTGGCGACCCGCGCCGTGAACGTGGTGGTCCGTTGCCGGAGCCTGGCGTCGGCGAACTTCACCCAGGCGCCGTCGTCACCTTCCACCGAGGTCCCGCGTTCCTTGCTCTCGTCCACGAGCCGGACTCCGGAGTAGTCGTCGAAGTTCACCGCGCGTGTGCTCTTCGACAGATCTCGCGGTGGGATGACCTCGCCGTTCACCCGCAGCGTCGCCTGCTGCCGGATGTCCGCCGACGACGCCCCGACCAGCACGTCGTAAACCGAGCGCTCCACGACCCACCGGTCGCGAGTCACATCCCAGCGCGCCAGTTCGGACGCGCGGAGATCGAACGTGACGGTCGTGGTCTCGCCGGGCTCGAGGGATACGCGCTGGAACTCACGCAGCGTCTTCTCGGCCACGGTGTCCCGGGATTCGCGCTGGGAGGTGTACAGCTGCACGACCTCGTCGCCCGCGTGCTCGCCGGTGTTGGTCACGTCGACGCTGACCTTGATCCTCCCGTCGCCTCCTACTGCCTTGCCGTTGGTCTTCAGCTTCGAGTACTCGAAGCCGCTGTAGGAGAGGCCGTGCCCGAACGGATATAGCGGGTTCCCGTCGTAGTACATGTAGGTCATGCCGGCGCTGATGATGTCGTAGTCGAAGATGCTCGGCAGGTCGTCGGTCCCCGAGTACCACGTCTGCGTCAGCCGTCCGGCGGGGTTGACGTCGCCGAAGAGCGCCCCGGCGATCGCGTTGCCGGTCTCCGAACCCGCGTGGGTGGTCCACAGCAGTGTGTCCGGCTGCGGCTGCATGGTGGTGGGGTAGCTGGTCTCCAGCACTACCACGGTGTTGGGGTTGGCCGCCGTCACCGCTTCGACCAGCTTTTGCTGGCTGGTTCCCAGCACCAGGGTTTCGCGGTCGTGGATCTCGCGTCCGTACACGAACGGCTGGCTGCCGACGACGACGACCGCCGCGTCGGCACCGGCAGAAGCGGCCACGGCGCTGTCGATGCCGCTGTTGACCACGTCAGCCTCGAACCGTGCGGCATCGGCCTTCGAGCCGGTGCCTACCGTGCCGTCGGCCGCCACCGTGATGTAGTGCTCGGGGATCCACCACCAGCCCTCGTTGGTCTCATAGCCCACATACTGGATGACGTAGGTGCCGTCCTCCTGCTCCTCGAGCCGGAATTGCTGCTGGACGTACCAGCCGCCGGGCTCCTCGGAGGAGGTGTTGTACGCGCCGCCGTCGCCGGTCAGGTACCGGCCGTTCTCGGCGTTGCGCAGGGTGGCGTAGTCGGCCATCCACTCGTTGAAGTCCCACTGCGACGCCTCCGTGGCGTCGTCCGTAGCGACGACTCGGTCGCCGGTTCCGGTGCCCGTCGCCGTCAGGTAGTGGCCTGTCTCGACGTCCCGGAATGTCAGCCGGTCGATGCCTTCGACGCCGACGACGTCCGCGTCGCCGCCGAGCCGCTGCTCGATGCCGTCGAGAGGTGTCACCTCATACGGCATCGTCCCGCCGTACCAGTCGCTGAACAGCGTGTCGTGCAGCGGTCCGATCACAGCGACACTGCCGGTGGCGTCAGGGTCTAGCGGAAGCGTCCCGGCCGCGTTGTCGAGCAGCACCAGCGCCTCCTCGGCGGTCCGCCGGTTCAGCTCGCGATGCGCCGGCGTGTCGAGAGCCTCTTCCCCGATGTGCCCGTACGGCCCGCCGTCTGGGTCGAAGTGGCCGAGCCGGAACCGGACCGAGAGAACGTTGCGCACGGACTCGTCCACGTCGGCAATGCTCAGATATCCCTTGTCGAGCGCGGATTTCAGGAACGCCGTGGTGGGGCCTGCGTCGCTGCCGTCAACGGTGAATCCGTCCAGGCCGGCCTTGAGCACGGCCGCGTACGCCTCGTCGTGATCGTCGAAGTACTCCTGAAGCTCCACCAGGGCGCGCGGGCCCCAGGCATCGCTCACGTTGTACAGGTCCTTGTCGGTCCACGAGCGCACGACCTCGTCGATGTCCGGGTCGACGTGGGTGGGGCGGCCGTTGACCATGTTGTACGAGGCCATCACACCGGTGGCGGCGTCGGCCTCGATCGCGTGCTTGAACGCGGCCTGCGCGTACTCGTGCTTGACGCGCGGCGGCAGGTTCGAGGAGGTCAGGCTCCGGTCTGCCTCATTGTTGTAGCCGTAGAAGTGCTTCAGCACCGGCGCGACCTTCAGATGATCGGGATCGTCACCCGAGAGGCCCTTGCCGTAAGCCGTGGAGATCGCCCCCGTCAGCAGCGGGTCCTCCGAGTACCCTTCCTCGTTGCGTCCCCACCGGGGATCGCGCAGCAGGTCCACGACGGGCGCCCAGACCTGCAGGCCCCAGAGCACCGGATCGATCGAGTTGTAGGCCCGCAGCTCGTCGCCGACCGCCGAGCCGACCTCGGTGATCAGGTCCGGATTCCACGTGCTGGCCAGTCCTACCGCCTGCGGGAACACCGTCGCCCGGGTGGCGAGCACCTGATCCCAGTTGTCGTTGAGGTCGTTGGACCAGGCCACGCCGTGCAGCGCTTCGGTTCCGGCTTTGAAATAGGGGATGCCAAGCCGTGGGATCGGCTCCTGGGACTGGTGCAGGAGCGAGAGCTTCTCGTCCAGCGTCAGGCGGGACAGCAGATCGTCGACCCGCTCGTCGAGTGGCAGGTCAGGATCCTTGAACGGCAGCTCCGCGTCCTGGGCTCCGGCCATCGGAGCTTGCATCAGGCCCACCGCGAGCAACGGGACGGCGAGCACGCCCAGAATCGTGGTGGCTCTGCGGCGTTTCCCAGGGTTCGTACGGGGCGTCCGTCGAAGGGACATACGACTCATCGGCTTCGATCCTCTCGGTCGAGGTCGCCGCCATGAGCGTCGGCGGCGACGAGTGAACAGGGCGGAGATTCGAGACTTTGTCGAAGCGCTTCGAATCTGGCACAGGAAGCCTGCGAGGTCAAGGTTACGTTTCAGTAACGACATCCTTGCCGGTGCGGATGCGCGCACCGAGATGGCGGCGTCGTCGCAGGTCAACAGGGTCAGCAAGGACAGCGCTCAGCGAGTCGGCGCTCCCGCACGGGCTCATGGCTGTACTCTGCATCGTGTTACGCGAGTGCAATCCGCCCTGGTTCGCCGAGCCGTTCGGCTAACCGCTTCGACAATCTCCGGGATGGTCACCGTGCCGCCGAGAATGATCGACGTCGCCAAGCGTGCCGATGTCGCGCTCAGCACCGTCTCGTACGCGCTGAATGGAACCCGCCCGGTTTCTGCCAGTACCCGGCGGCGCATCATGCGCGCCATGGAGGAGCTCGGCTACCGGCCGAATGCCCTAGCTCGCGGCCTGGCAAGCAAGCGGACCCGTATCCTCGCCCTACTGTTCCCCACACCCGAGCGAGGCTTGGGCGTCACCGAGATGGAGTTCGTCACCGGGGCTGCCGATGCCGCCCGCGAGCACGGCTACCACCTCATGCTCGCGCCCAGCGAGCTGCGCGACATCCATGAGCTCGAGCACCTCACCGGCCAGGGCCTCATCGACGGCGCCCTGGTGATGGAGGTCCGCCTGGACGACGAGCGGGTCGATCTGCTCGGCCAGGCCGGCCTCCCGTTCAGCATGATCGGACGGACAAGTGACCCCGGCACCATCAGCTACGCCGACATCGACTTTGAGCAGACCACGCGGGACGCCATCGCGCACCTGATGGAGCTGGGGCACCGTTGTGTCGGCTTCCTCAACCACTCACCGTCGGCGCTGTCCGTCGGCTACGGCCCGACGGTCCGCGCGGCCGAGGGTTTCCGCCGGGCTGCCTCCGACGCTGGAATCGCCCACATCGAGCGGCCCTGCGGGGACAACGCGGCCGCCGGCAAGGCGGCCTTTCACGAGCTGCGGGCCTCTAGCCCCGAGCTCACCGCGCTCGTCGTGATGAACGAGCGCGCGGTGATCGGCGTGATGAACGCCCTGGACGAGATCAGCTGGCGGGTTCCCGACGACTTCTCCATCGTCTCGATCGTCTCCTCGACCAGGGTCACCGAGATGATGCGGCCACAGCTGACCACGCTCGAACCGCCGAGCACCGAACTGGGCCGGCTGGGCGTCCAGATACTTCTCGACCAGCTCGAGAGGCCGCACGACGAGCCGCTACCGCCCACCCAGAAGCTCCTGCCCTGCCGGCTTGTCGTCGGCGCCAGCTCCGGCCCGCCTCCGGCGCGTTGATACTCCTGTACTGATCGGCAGGCATGGGCACGAGATCTGCGGCGCTGTTCACAATCGGGGTTTCATTTCGGGCCTGATTTCGTCCTATCCTGACGCATCGGCATCTCTACTGAGTCACATGGCGACGCCCGTGGTGCAGAGCAGTTCCGCGCCCCACCACGGGCGGACCAGAGCACTGCCTGGCGCGCACGCGTAAGCCGGCGTCACGCCTGCCGCATCGGCGTCGCGCTGCTCTTCGTGGGCCTCGTCGCCGTGGGAGGGATCGCCGTGCTGCCGTCGGCGCTGCCCAGCCTGGTCGACGGAATGAGCCAGAACCCGTGGGCTCCGGTGTTCGTGGGCGCGAGCTGGCTCCTCGCAACGGTCTCGGCGATCGTCGGCAAGCGTTTCATCGCCGCAGGTCACCTTGGCTGGCTGGGCGCTACCACCGCACACATCGGCGGCACGGTCACCAATCGCGTGGTGCCCGGGGGCGTGGGTGCGGCCGGCGTCTTCCTGGCCGCCCTGCGCAAGGGAGGCGCCTCCACCACCGCCGCTGCGGCCGTCGTCGCGCTGTGGGCTGCCGCGGGTGCGGTGGCCCACGTCGGCGGGCTCATCTTCGGCGCAGCGTGGCTTCAGGGAGGCGCGCCGCTGGTCGGTGTCGTCATCCTGGCTAGTGGAGCGCTTGCGCTCACCGGACCCTCGATCGCCCGCCAGATCGGCCGGGCCGCCAAGGGCGTCACGCACCGGTGGCGCGTACCACCGTGGCGGCGCCCACATGCGAAACAATCGGACTCGAGCCCGAACGGCGTGGTGCCGGGGGACCCCACTCGGAGACGCACGAGGCAGACGATCGCCGAACGTGTGCGGCATGCTCTCTCCGCCGCCGGGGACGTCGTCGCCGCAGCTCGCGCGCGGCCGGTGATGGCCGCGGGCGCCCTGGCCGCGCAGGTGGTCGCCATGCTCTGCCTCGCCGTGGGGTTCGCCACCGCAGTGAACAGCTTCGGCGTGCCGGTCAGCGTCGCCGCCGGAATGGCTTCCTATGCGGCCGGAACGGCGCTCTCCGCGACCGTGCCGACGCCCGCCGGCATCGGCTCCACCGAGGCGACCCTTGTCGGCGCGCTCGTCGTGGCCGGTGCCACGGTCAGCGAAGCACTGCCGACCGTGCTGCTCTTCCGCGCCGTCATCCTGCTGGCGCCGGTGATCGTCGCCGCCCTGATCGCAGGCGTGTGGCTGGCCACCAGGCGACGCATGGACCGAACCGCGCCGAACACGCCACTGATGCTGCAACCGGCAACCCCCACAGAGCCGACTCCCCTGCACTGACCCGGAGCCCGACCCAGCCATCCGGCTCGTTTTCCCACGACGATCATCACAACCGGCCGCCGATCGGCCAAACCTCCCACGACGATCATCACGCACGGTGTGGAACCAGCCGTGCGAGTTCCGGCCGGCCCAATCGGCAGATCCGTTCACGACTCGCCTCACGACCGCAGGATCACCAGGACTCCCGGCGCTTTCTCACACGGCACACCACACGATGGAACGGTCACCCAGGACCTTCGCCCTTTCCACCCGGCACACCCCCAGAACGCAGAGCCAGCACCATCCGACGGGCCAGGCAGCCGCGCCCATGCCGCCCGTCTACCTCAACACCTCGGCTGACACCGCACGACGGCCTACTCGCGGTAAGCCCGCCCACCAGACGGTTCCGCACGTGCACTTTCACGTGGCCGCCACCCTTGACGACGGCGGTACGAGGTGGGGCCCCGGTGCCGGCGCTGACAGTGGCGGAGACCGACTCCATCGCCGCTCGACTACGCATGGCTGCTCACGAAGCGCCGTAGGGGACGTCACTGACCGGCTGTGCTGGGCTGGTTCCATGAAAGCTTGGTGTCGCCCTGACAACACCACGCTTCCTCGGAACCAGATCGGCACAACACCACGCTTCCTCGGAGCCAGACCCGCGCACGCGAGATATCACCCGGGCCAGCGCGTGGCACCGAGCTCCCTGGAGATCGTCCTCGCCGTGGTCCGGACGGCTTCGGTCACGGCGTCGCTGACCGGCCATTCCGTGGTGGGAACGACGACGGCCACCGCGCCGACGGCCAGGCCGGTCGAATCGAACACGGCACCGGCCACGCACGACTCACCGAGGACGGCCTCGTCGCACTCGAAGGCAAGACCGGTCTTGCGCACGTCGGCCAACTGTCTGCGGAACTCGTCAGGGTCGGCGACGGTTGCTCCGGTCATGCTTCGCAGCGGTGGGCCAGCCAGTAAGACGTCGGTCTCGTCGGGCAGGAACGCCAGCATCGCCTTGCCGAGTGCGCTCGCATTGGCGGGGATGACGATGCCCACCTCGGGCATCTGCCGGCTTCCGTCGGGTCGCGGCTCATGGTGGATGATGACGACGTCCTCGGCCATCAGTACACCTACGCGCACAGCAAAGCCGGTCCGGCGCCCCAGCTCTTCGGCCCAGGCCATCGACCGGGAGCGCAGCTCCAGTGTATCCAGGTACACGTTGCCGAGACGCAGTACCGCCGGCCCGAGTTGGTAGCGGCTGGAGCTGCGGTCCTGGACCACCATCCCGTGCGCCACGAGAGTGCGCACGATGCCGTGGACCGTGGGCGGAGGTAGCTCCAGCCGCTCGGCGAGTTCGGACAGGCTCATCCGCCGTGCGCCCTGCAACGCGGTGAGAACACGGATGGCGCGGTCGACCGACTGGATCACCTGAAGCCTCGCAGATTCATCGTCGCTTACCTCTTGCCACAAGTGAAACATAGCCGTAATGTTCGAGCATCATTCGACAATGCCGAATGTAATTCGGCCAGTACGGGCCAATGGAGGTCCTGGATGGAAGGTCTACGAACGCCGCAGAAGTTGGCGGCAGAGGTACTCGGCACGGCGTTCCTGGTGTTCGTGGGCGTCGGGGCCGTACCGGCCACGCTCATCGTCAACGGGGACAGCCCATTCACCATGGCTGACCTGGGGATCATCTCGTTCGCGTTCGGCACGGTGGTGGTCGCCACGGTGTACGCGTTCGGGCACGTCTCCGGCAACCACATCAACCCCGCCGTCACCATCAGCCTGGCCGTCACCGGCCAGTTCCCGTGGCGGAAGGTTCCCGAGTACATCGCCGCGCAGCTGGTGGGCGCGGTGCTCGGCTCGCTCGCGATCATCGGCGTCCTCGGCAGCCGAGCCAGTGACCTCGGCTTGGGCATCGCCGCCTACGGCGACGGCGTGGAGGCCGGCCAGGCGTTCACAGCCGAGTTCGTCGGCACGTTCATCCTGGTGCTCACCGTCTTGATGGTGATCCACCGCAACGCCGCTCCGGGTTTCGCGGGTGTGGCCATCGGCCTGGTGGTCTTCGCTGCCATCATTCCCGTGGCGCCGGCCACCGGCGCCTCCATCAATCCGGCCCGCACGCTGGGCCCGATGATCATCCAGCAACTGTGGGGCGGCGACGTGCAGTGGGGACAGGCGCCCGTCTACCTTGCGGCGGAGATCGCCGCCGGCATCGCCGCGGCGGCCGTCTACATGGCCCTCACCCGGATACGTGACATTCCCGAGATCGCCATGCCGGTCCAGGCCACAAAGCCGGCCCCCGAATCCGAGTCCGCGCCGGCCTGACCGGCCCCGCCGAGCCAGTGGAGTGACCATGAAGAAGCTGATCAACGAGCCCGCCGACGTCGTCAGCGAGGCCCTCCTCGGGATCGAGGCCGCTCATCCCGAGCTGAAGATCGACCACGCCAGCAAGGTGATCTATCGGGGCGACGCCCCGGTGAGCGGCAAGGTGGCGCTGATCTCCGGCGGCGGATCCGGGCACGAACCCCTGCACGGCGGCTTCGTCGGCCCGGGCATGCTCGACGCCGCCTGCGCGGGTGAGATGTTCACCTCCCCCGTGCCTGAGCAAATGCTCACCGCGACGAAGGCCGTGGACGGCGGTGCGGGTGTCGTGCATATCGTGAAGAACTACACCGGTGACGTCATGAACTTCGAGATGGCGGCCGAGCTCGCGGCCGCCGAGGCGGGCATCGACGTGGTCTCGGTGGTGACCGACGACGACGTCGCGGTTCAGGACAGCCTGTACACCGCCGGGCGCCGCGGCGTCGGCGTCACCGTGATCCTGGAGAAGATCGTCGGGGCGGCGGCCGAGCAGGGACGCCCGCTCGCCGAGGTCGCCGACATCGCGAAGCTGGTCAACGCCAATGGCCGGAGCATGGGCATGGCCCTGACGTCGTGCACCGTCCCCGCCGCGGGCAAGCCGACGTTCGAGCTCGCCGAGGACGAGATGGAGATCGGCATCGGCATCCACGGCGAGCCAGGGCGACGGCGGGTGCCTCTCGCGCCGGCCAAGGAGATCGCCGAGATGCTGGTCGAGCCGATCCTAAGCGACCTGCCGTTCACCAGCGGCGACCCGGTGATCGCCTTCGTCAATGGCATGGGCGGCACGCCGCTCATCGAGCTCTACCTGATGTACAACGAGGTCGCCCGCATCCTCGGCGGGCACGGCGTCGGGATCGCGCGCTCGCTGGTCGGTCCCTACATCACCTCGCTGGAGATGGCGGGGTGCTCCGTCACTCTCGTCAAGGCGACCGATGACCTGCTGGCGCTGTGGGACGCGCCGGTCAACACACCTGCACTGCGATGGGGAGTCTGAACATGTCCGAAACCGCCACCCTGTCCGGGCTGAACGCCTGGGTCCGTGAGTTCGCCGCCCTGGTCGACGAGCACAAGGAGGAGCTGACCAGGCTCGACTCCGCCATCGGCGACGGAGACCACGGGATCAACATGGAACGCGGGATGGCGGCAGTGCTCGCGGCGCTGGACGGTGCCGAGACCCCGTCCAGTGCCGCGTTACTCAAGAATGTTGGGATGACGCTGGTCAGCGCCGTCGGAGGCGCAAGCGGGCCGCTGTATGGCACGTTCTTCCTCCGGCTTGCCTCGGCCTGTGGCGAGGTCACAGAGGTCGACGCCGACACCTTCGCCAAGGCGGTACGCGCAGGGCTCGACGGCATCGTCGCCCGCGGCAAGGCCGAATCCGGAGACAAGACGATGTACGACGCTCTCGCCCCCGCCGCCGACGCCCTCGACGAGGCGCTGGCCGGCGGGTCCAGCCTCCGGGCCGCGCTGGAGGCCGCCGCGGACGCCGCTGAGGCAGGGCGCGACGCCACATCTCCGATGCCCGCCCGCAAGGGCCGTGCCTCCTATCTTGGGGAACGCAGTGTCGGGCACCAGGATCCCGGCGCCACGAGCGCCGCACTGCTGTTCCGGGCTGCCGCGTCGGTGCTGGGCTGAGTCATGGTCGGAATCGTCGTCGTCTCCCACAGCCATGCCCTGGCCCGGGCAGCCACCGAGATCGCACGCGAGATGCTGCACGGCCGGGACGTGCGCATCGCCCTCGCGGCGGGTCTTGACGAGCACACGTTCGGCACCGACGCCGTCCAGGTTCAGGAAGCGATCGAGAAGGTCGACGGGGAGGATGGCGTCCTCGTCCTGATGGACCTGGGAAGCGCCCTGCTCTCTGCGGAGCTCGCCTTGGACCTCGTCGACCCCGGCGTGGCGGCGCGGGTGCGCCTGTGCGCGGCCCCGCTGGTCGAGGGTCTCGTCGCTGCCACCGTGGCGGCCGCCGGTGGCGCCACTCTGGCGGAGGTCGAGTCGGAGGCAGTGGCCGCGCTGGCCGGGAAGCAGGCGCACCTTCATCCCGGTCCGGCCGCCGGCGCCAGTTCGGCCGTCGACGAGGATCACGGCGACGCGGACGCGCGGGCCACGTTCACCGTCGCCAACCGGCACGGCCTGCATGCCCGGCCCGCGGCCAGGCTTGCCGGCGAGGTGCGAACGCTGGATGCACGAGTACAGCTGCGCAATCTCACCACCGAGTCTCCCGCCGTGCCCGGCGCCAGCCTCAGCCGGGTCGCCACGCTCGGAGCCCTGCGCGGGCACGAGATCGAGGTGACCGCGACCGGAAGCCAGGCCAAGGAGGCTGTCGACCACGTGCTGGCCCTGGCCGCCCGGCAGTTCGACGAGGCGGACGACGACCCCGGCGACGACGGCTCCAGCGCCGCTCACCCGGGGCTGTCGAGCGGTGTGGCCGGCGGCGCCACGGCGATCGGCTCAGGCGATGGGCCGTACCCCGCGTCTCCCGGCATCGCGGCCGGTCCGGCCTGGACACCCGGAACGTCGGTCATCAAGCTCACCGCGGAGGATCTGGCGCCGGCCGCGGATCCCACCGCCGAGTGGCGGCGGATCCGCAGCGCGCTGGCCACGGTTCGCCGGGAGACAGTGCAGACGCGCGCCCGGACCGCGCGGGAACTCGGCGAGTTCGAGGCCGCCGTCTTCGACGCACACCTGATGCTGATGGACGACAGCGAGCTTCTCGACGACGTCCGCCGCCGGGTGAACGACGGAGCCTCCGCCCCGCACGCCTGGTCGACGACGGTGAAGGCCGTCGCGGAGGACCTCTCCGCACTCACCGACGAGTATCTGCGCGCCCGCGCGGAGGACGTTCGAGCCGTCCACGATCAGGTGCTACTCGCCTTGCTCGGCCGCTCCTCCGCGTTCGAACCACGTCCCGGAGTCCTCGTGGCGGCGGATCTCACCCCGGCACAGGCCGCGCTCCTCGACCGCGACGTCGTCTCCGGCATCGTCCTGGCCTACGGCAGTCCGACGTCGCACAGCGCCATCCTGGCGCGCTCGCGTGGCATCCCGGCCGTCGTCGGCGCCGGCGCTCAGGTGCTGGCCACACCGGAGGACACCATCGTGGCGCTCGACGGTGAGACGGGTCAGCTCGTCGTCGATCCCGATGCCGAGACTCTCATCGAGTTCAAGAGCCGTGCAGCAGACCGGGAGCTGCGCCTCGACGAGGCGATGGCCGCGGCCGCGCAACCCGCGCTCACGCGAGACGGCACCGAGATCCACGTCGCGGGCAACGTGGGATGCGTGGCAGACGCAGTCGCCGCTACCGACCACGGCGCGGACCTCGCCGGGCTGATCCGCACCGAGTTCCTGTTCCTGGGGCGTGACTCGGCGCCGTCGGTCGACGAGCAGGAGGAGGCCTACCGGGCGGTGGTCACCGCGCTGTCCGGGCGGCGTGCGATCATCCGCACCCTCGACGTCGGCGGCGACAAGCCGCTGCCCTACGTTGACCAGCCGATCGAGGCCAATCCGTTCCTCGGCGTGCGTGGGCTCCGGCTCGCACTGGCCCGCCCGGAACTGTTGCGGGACCAGTTGCGCGCGATCTGCCGGGTCGCCGCCGACCATCCGGTCAGCATCATGTTTCCGATGGTGAGCGCCGTCGACGAGCTCCTGGCCGCACGCCGGATCCTGGACGAGGTCCTCGCTGAAGCCGGCGGCGGAACGGAAGGTACCCGCCCCGATGACCTCGAGGTGGGCATCATGATCGAGGTCCCGTCCGCGGCGCTCAAGGCTGCGATCTTCGTTCCGCACGTCGACTTCTTCAGCATCGGGACGAACGATCTCACCCAGTACACGCTCGCCGCCGAACGCGGCAACGACGCTCTGTCGACGCTGGCCGACCCGCTCGACCCCGGTGTCCTCCGCCTCATCGATTCGGTGTGCCGGGCTGCCGCAAGCACGGACACCCGGGTTGCCGTCTGCGGCGAGGTGGCCTCGGACCCCGTCGCCGCGCCACTGCTGCTCGGCCTCGGCGTGGATGAGCTCAGCGTCGGCCCGTACGCCGTGCCCGTGGTCAAGCAAGCTGTGCGTCAACTCGACCTACGGCACTGCCAAGACCTCGCTGCCCGAGCCCTGGACTCGGTCTCAGCAGCTGACGTGCGCTCGATGATCACCGGCTGAGATGGAGCCTGGTGGCTTCCGCCAGTGCCGGACCACTAACGTGAGACGACGGCGGGCCAGCCGGGCCGATCGAGCCGAGGCAGAGAGGATTGCCTGTACATGAAAGTTCAGCGCAGCGCGCTCGTGGTGCGCGGCGGCTGGGAGGGCCACTCCCCCGTCGAAGCGACAGACCTGTTCATCCCGTTTCTCAAGGACCACGGCTTCGCCGTGCGGGTGGAGGGCAGCCCGGGCGTGTACGCCGACTCGTCGTACATGACAGATGTCGATCTCATCGTGCAGTGCAACACCATGGCCACCATCGAGGACGCTGAGTTCACCGGTCTCGAGGCCGCGATCCGGCAGGGCGCCGGGTTCGCCGGCTGGCACGGGGGCATCGCCGACTCCTACCGGAACACGTCGGACTATCTCCACCTGGTAGGTGGGCAGTTCGCCAGTCATCCCGGCAAGCACCCCGATGAGCGGGTGGGCGACGGGCCGGAGAACAACTACGTCCCGTACACCGTCAACATCACCGAGCTGGGACGCGACCACGAGATCACGCGAGGCATCGACGACTTCGATCTCGTCACCGAGCAGTACTGGGTGCTGTCCGACAACCTCAACGACGTCTTGGCTACCACTACGCAGAAGGCACGCCCGTGGGATCCGTGGCACCGCGAGGTCACGTCGCCGGCGGTATGGACCCGGCTCTGGGGGGAGGGCAGGGTGTTCGTCGCCACGCCGGGGCACAGCGTCGACGTCCTGGAGGACACCAATGTCCGCACCATCATCGAGAGAGGTCTCCTGTGGGCAAGCCGCTCGACGTAGGCATCGTCGGCCTCGGCAACATCTCGGCGCAGTACATGACGACCCTTGCGGACCTGCCCCAACTCCGCCTGGTCGCTGTCGCCGACCTGGCACACCACCGGGCCGAGGAGGTCGCGGCCGCCCGGGGCGGAGTACAGGCTCTCGATGTCGACCAGCTCATCGCGCACCCCGCCGTCGACGTCGTGCTCAACCTGACCGTTCCGGCGGCGCACGCGGAGATCGCGTTGCAGGCGATCGCCGCAGGCAAGGACGTCTACGGCGAGAAGCCGCTCGCGGCCACCACCGCCGAGGGCACAAAGGTGGTCGAGGCCGCGCTGGCAGCCGGCGTCAGAGTGGGGTGCGCACCGGACACCGTCCTGGGCACCGGTACGCAGACAGCACGACGTGCGATCGACGACGGTGTGATCGGCCGGCCCGTGGCCGCGACCGCCACCATGACCACACCGGGACACGAGGCCTGGCACCCGAATCCCGACTTCTACTACCAACCAGGAGGCGGCCCGCTTCTGGACATGGGTCCCTACTACGTCACCGCGCTGGTCACGCTCCTCGGCCCGGTGGCTGACGTCGTCGGCGCCGCCAGCCACACGCGGGCCAGCCGGGTGATCGGCCGCGGACCTCGTGCGGGAGAGTCGATCCCGGTAGCGGTCGACTCCCACGTGACCGGAATCCTGAGACACGCATCGGGTGCCCTGTCCACTCTGGTCATGAGCTTCGACGGAGCCAAGACCCGGGCCGCACCGATCGAGGTGCACGGCGAAGAGGCCAGCCTCACGGTTCCCGACCCGAATCAGTTCGACGGAGACGTGCTCATCCACCGGCCGGCACACGATTGGGAACTCCTCCCGCCGAGCGCCGGTTACCTGGACGGCGGGCGAGGCATCGGTCTCGCCGACCTCGCATTGACGCCGACTGGCCGCGAGCCCCGAGCCAATGCCACCCTGGCGTTGCACGTGCTCGATGTCATGGAGTCGATCCTGCGCTCAGCGGAACAGGGAGCATGGGCCGCAGTCGGCACGACGGCGGAGCGGCCCGCCCCGGTCCCGCTCAGCGCTCTCACCGGCTGAGGGGCGCCAGCGCCGCTCAGGCCTGATCGGCCATCCGATCCCGTCGGCCGAACTTCCCGCCACTCCACCTGGACTCGGCCGTGCTGGCACCGGTGTCCGGGTCTACCAGCGGCTCGACGGGTTCGCGCTCCGCGACCTTCTGGCGGAGGTACTCGATCTCCTTGCGGCGGGCCTGCGAGCGCCGGATGCCGATCATCAGCACGGCGAAGCCGGCCAACGCAATCAATCCGGTCAGTACGCCGGCGAGGAACACGCCGATGACTGTCGTGTCCACGCTGGCGTCGAACACCTGAAGCGCAACCGGGTCACCGCCTTCCAGCACCACCGCCACGACCAAGGCGATCGCCACGATGAACAGAAATATCGCCAGGGCAATCATGATCAAGTCCTCCATTCACCTCTTGGCCGCTTGCGCGGCGGGCGAGGACGTTGTCGAGCGCCTACACCACTACGCGGGTGTTACTCGAACACAGTTCCCACGAATGAAGTCGATCAAACCCCGGCACTGGAGCGCCCTGGCGCCGGTCAGCCCTTGATCGCGCCCTGAGTGATCCCGTTGACGAAGCTGCGCTGGAAGAGCAGATACACGAGCACGATCGGCGCGATGACGATCAGGCTCGCGGCGGCGAGCAGCGGAATGTCCGTGGAGTACTGGCCGACGAAGAGGCCCAGGCCGGCCGGTGCCGTCCGGCGATCCGGGTCCTGCATCATGACCAGTACCAGGAGGAACTGGTTCCACGACCACATGAAATACAGAACCGACAAGGTGGTGATCGCCGGCCAGGAGATCGGCACCAGGACCTTCACGAGTACCGCAAGATCACGAGCGCCGTCGATACGCGCAGCTTCGACCAGCTCCTCCGGGACGCTGGAGAAGTGCGATTGCATCCAATACACCCCGAAGGGCATGAACAGCGCGGCCTCGGCGAGGATGATCCCGAGGTAGGAGTTGGTCAATCCCACTTCGCGCAGGTTGAAGTACAAAGCGACGACGACGAGCTCTACCGGGATGGTCAGACCGAGGACGAACCCCACCGATAGCGCCCGATTGCCCCAGACCTTCAGGATGGCCAAGCCGTACGCGGCCAAGGTGGCGAGCACGACGGCGAGCGGGACCACACAGAATGCGATGATCACGCTGGACCGCATCAGGTTCGAGAAGTTGCCCTGCTCCCACGCCAGCGAGAAGTTCCGCCAGGACCACTCACTCGGGATGCTCAGGCCGCTGATCTGAGCACCCGGCAGGTGAAGAGCGGCCAGCATGATGCTGACGAACGGCAGCAATACGGTCACCGCCAGCGCGACCAGGAGCGTGTAGCGCACGGCGGTTCCTCCCGTGCGGGTTCTCATTTCCCCTCCCGGGCAAAGAATCGAATGGCGCTGACAATGGCGATCACGATGACGGTGAGCACGACGGCAAGAGCGCTCGCGCTGCCAATGTTGCCCTCGTTGAACGCCAGCCGGTACACGAGCAGCGCCGGGACGTTGGTCTGGCCAGCAGGCCCGCCGTTGGTGGTGACGAAGACGAGGTCGAAACTGGCCAATGCGGCGATAGTGGTGATCACCCCGGCAATGGTGATCTCTTTGCGAACGCCGGGAAGGGTGACGTGGCGGAACTGCTGGACCGCTCCCGCCCCGTCCAGCGTGGCGGCCTCGTACAGCGCGGTGTCGATCTTCTGGGCACCGCTGAGGAACAACATCATGCACAGCCCGCTCATGCACCACGTGCCGATGAGCCCGAGCGCGATGAGCGCGAGGTGATAGTCACCCAGCCATGCGCGGGTGATGCCGTCCAGTCCCACCAGCTCGAGAAGCTGATTGAGCACACCCCGGTCGCTGTAGAGCCAGCGCCATGTGATGCCGACCGCGACCAGCGGAAGCACCTGAGGAAGAAAGAACACGACGCGGAAGAACGTCATGCCCGTACGCACTCTGCCGATCAGCAGCGCCGTCATGAGCAAGCCGATCAGCACCGGGATGAACGAGAAGAAGACGATCAAGACCAGGCTGTTGAGGATCGCCTCGTACAGCGCCGGATCCCGAAAGATCCGGGTGTAGTTGTCCATGCCTGCCGAAGTCGCAGGGAGCACGCCGTCCCAAGTCAGGAAAGACAGCCGCAGTGTGCTCAGTGCGGGCCAGATGGCGAACACCGCGTACACGGCGACGGCCGGCAAGACGTAGAGCCAGCCGCGGGCTCGCCGCGCACGGCCACCCAGACCCGGGCGGCGCGTCCTGGAGGAGGCCGACCCTCCGTCGCGGGCGGAACCCGCCCGCGACGAAGAGGTCGACGTGGCCGGAACTTCAGCCATGATGCTCGTCCCACGACTCCTGCAGGGAGCCGAGGAACGCGTCGGTGGTGGTGCTGCCGCTGATGATCCCCTGAATACCTGGCGTCAGCTTGTCTATCATCCCCGGCGAAGCAAAGTCGGGGAACGGCACGATGCCGTTGTTCTCCACCACGCCGCCGAAGCTCGTGGCGATGTCCGCGCGCAGACCGTCGGCGCTCAAGTCCGCTTCCGTTTCAACCGGCATGAACCCGGTCTCGAACTGGATCCGGGCGGCCTCGGGCGAACTGAGATAGTCCAGGAATGCGGCAGCCACGTCCGGGTGCTCGGTCTTGGCGGAGATGGCATAGGCGACGCTGGCTCCGGAGGCGACGTTCACCGTGTCTCCCGTGGGACCCGGCATGAGGAAGAATCCGACGTCTTCCCCGAGTTCGGCCTCCAGCGCGGACGCTGCCCAGTTGCCCGTCACGAGGAAGGCCGACGAACCGTTGGCGAAGTCCGCTTGGGCGTCGCTGTCGGCGGTGGCGTTTGCTCCCGAGGGGATGAAACCCTCCTCGACCCATCTCGCCAACGTCTCAGTCGCCTCGGCCGCGGCCTCGTTCTCAATGCTCGCTCCGGGGGAGCCGTAGACCCAGTCACGATAGTCGTGCACGTCACCGAGGACGTTGAGAAGCGCGTTCCACACGTGGAAGCCGCCCACCTGCAAACCTCCGACGCTCAGCGCGTCGAATCCGGCGTCCTGTACCTGGGCGAAGGCCTCTTCGAGGTCCGCTAGCGTGGCCGGGACCTCACTGACTCCCGCCTCATCGAGGATCGAGGCGTTGTAGAAGACACCGAGAACGGACAGGGCTCCCGGTGCGGCGTACAAGTCCCCGGTCCCGAACTGTTCCGCGGCGTCGTCGGAGCTGAGCACTTCGAGGCTTGCCTGCGGGAATGAGCCTTCCCATCCGTAGGCATCCTTCCACGGCTCGAGACTCAGAATCAGCCCGGCGGGGACAAGGGTGTTCATGGCACCGGGGTTGTACTGCGCGATGTCCGGTGGGCTGTCGGACGACATCGCCAGCTTGATCGTCTTCACGTAGTCGCTGAACGGTGTCTGCTGCGTTTCGATCGTGACCTGAGGATGCACCTCAGTGAATCCGTCGACAAGCGCCTGCGTCGGCGGATCGTCGGTGTAGGCGAGAGTCAAGGTGACCGGCTCGTCGCCGATGGTGGTCGACGCTTCCCGCTCGGCCGAATCACCAACCTCGTCGCCGGTCGAACCGCCGGTGGTCTCGCCCGGCCCGGACGTGTCCGCGCAGGCCGCGAGGCTCATCGCACCAAGCGTGGCGATCGCGACGAACGCGCTCACCCGCCGGTTGAATCGTGTCTTCCCCATGACGTTTACCCTGCCTTTCAGTTTGATCGTTTCCCGTGGTCGTGATGGGCGCTCTCAGCGGGTTTCCCGTCGAGCCGGCCGAACCCGGCTCGCTCGATCTCGGCGAGAGCGTGATAAAGCGCACCGAACAGCACCGCGTCGTCGCCAAGCGCGGATATCTCCAGAGCTGGTTGGTTGAGTGGATGGCTTTCAAGGTCCCGGCGGATCACGTCGAGAAGCGGCTCACCGCATCTCGCAAGCGGGCCGCCGATCACGATCAAGCTCGGGTCGAGGATGGCCCGAATGGCCGCGACCCCCTTGGCGAAGCGGCCCGCAGCGACCTCGATCGCCGCCACGGCGGCCGGTGTGCCGTCGGTGAACGCGTCGATCACCGTATCCACGTGGTGATCGCCACCGGCGCCCAGCCGGAACCGGAGATCGTCGTCGCCGAGTCTCCGCGCAGCTGCGGACGCCAGCGCGACGATCTCGCCTGCGCCGACCCATTCCTCGAATCTGCCCAAGCCGGGCGGTCTGGGCAGGTCGGTGTCCGGCGCGGGGTCGGGCGCCGTCTCACCCGGGCCGACGAGGAGGTCAAGGAAGCCGATGTCACCGGCGTCGTTGGAGGCCCCCCGGTACAGCTCGCCCTTGAGCACGATTCCCGCACCGACGCGGTCACCCCAGTGGATCACCACCAGAGACTCCTGAGGATGCTCCACGCCGCGCCAAAGCTCGCCTTGAGTGGCGAGCTTGACGTCGTTGTCGAGGTACACCGGGCATCCCACCGCGTCACCGATGATGCGCACCAGGATGTCCCCGGAGATGCCCGGCATGCTCGGGATCAACTTGATGACACCAGCGGCCGGATCGACGATGCCCGGGGCGCCGGCCGAGGCGTACCAGACGTCCTCGCGTGGCACTCCTGCCGTTTCGAGCACCCGGGCCACAGCTGCCACTAGTGCGGCGAGCGCCTCCTCGCCCGCCACCTCGGGTGGGAACTCCACGTGCTCTGACGTGACGACGTCGCCCGCCAGGTCGCACAGGGCCACCCGCAAGTGTTGAGGATCGATGGACACGCCCAGCACGTAGCCGGCTTCCGCTCGGAACCGCACGAGTTGCGCCGGGCGGCCCATCCGGGTGGTACGGCGCTCCGGCGCCGTGAACTCGACGATTCCCTCCGCTGCCAGGGCGTGCAAGGATCGCGTCACGGCCTGGCGAGACAAGCCGACCGCCTCAGCCAGCGCGGCGACGCTCATGCTGCGCTCCGACCGCAGCCGTCGCAGGATCGCTGAGGCATTGATCTCACGCATGAACTCGGTGCCGGCCGCGACGACGGTCCCCGGTGCGGTCATGCGGGCCTCCCTTGCGAACGAATGGGTGAGCGGTACGCTAACATACTTTAATACGTGCCGTACGAAACTAAGTGAGATCGAGTTGGAGACACCGCATTGAACTGCGATGACCAGCAGCCGCCGTCGTGGGCTGGCGCCCTCCGCGGCCTAGCGGCGCGAGTGCTCGGGTCATCCGGGGACTCCGTTCAGTTCGAGTCCTCCCCTGGACCAGGACGGCATTACACGTACCGGGCTTCTGACGGGTTGCTCACCATCGCGGCGTCGGACGGCGTGAGCGCCGCCGTCGCGCTCCACCACTTTCTACGCCGGCACTGTGGACGCGCGGTCCACTGGGACACGGCGCTGCCGCTCCCCGCAGTTCGGCTGCCCGACGTCCCCGAGACGTCGGGACGGGCCCGCGTCCGGGACGGCTACTACCTGAACTTCTGCACCTTCAGCTACACCATGCCCTACTGGGACTGGGCACAGTGGGAGCGCGAGATCGACTGGATGGCCTTGCACGGCATTACCATGCCGCTGGCCGCGACCGGTCACGAAGCCGCCCTGTTCACGGCATACAGCCGTCTTGGCATGTCCGGTCCCGAGGTCCGGGAGTTTCTGGGCGGTCCCGGCTACCTCCCGTTCCACTACATGGGCTGCCTCGACTCCTTCGCCGGTCCGCTTTCGCAGTCCTGGATCGACAGCCACCAGGAGCTGGGCTCGCGAATCATCCAGCGGCAGCGCGCCCTCGGCATGACGCCGGTGCTGCCGGCCTTCACCGGCCACGTCCCGGCCCAGCTGGCGCCCGAAAGGGTGAGCACACGCAACTGGCAGGGGTTCCGGTCCCACGTTCTGCACCCGAACGACCCACTGTTCGAACAGGTGGGCGCGCAGATCACCCGTGCGCAGATCGAACTGTTCGGCACCGACCACCTGTACGCCGTGGACCCGTTCATCGAAATGCCCCCCGTGGAGGCCGAGCCCGGCTTTCCTGCCGCCATGGCTGCCGCAACCTTGAATTCCCTGGTAGCGGCCGATCCGGAGGCGATCTGGCTCATGCAAGCCTGGCCGTTCTCCTACCAGCCGGAGTTCTGGACCAGCCAGCGTGTGCGGGCATTCCTGGACGCCATCCCGGACGATCGGGTGATCCTCGCCGACCTCTGGGCGGAACATGACCCGCAATGGAGACGGCTGGACGGATTCGCGGGCAAGACCTGGCTGTGGTGCGCTCTGCTCAACTTCGGCGGCCGTACCGAACCCATCGGCGACCTGCACGGTGTCACCTCGGAAATCGCGTCGGCACTGAACAGCCCGAACCCGCCGGCGGGCATCGGGCTGTCGATGGAAGCCACCTACAACAACCCTGTCTACTTCGAGTTCGTCGCCGACCAGCTATGGAGCCCGGCCGCCGATGTCGAAGCCTGGCTGCCCGCGTTCGTGGCCGAGCGCTACGGAACAGACTCGGAGCGCCTGCTAGCCGCGTGGAGTGGACTGATCGATACTGTCTATGACGCCCGCGGGGTACGGATATTTCCTGAGTCGTTCACCGGCGTGCTTACCGCGAGGCCGTCGTACGCCGGCATCGCCACCGGACTCGACGACTGGTTGGACACCGTCCGCGCAGAGGTCGGCGGACTGCTCTGGTACCGCCCGGAGACCCTCGTCGCCGCCTGGGACCGGATGATCGACGCCGCCGAGGACAGTCCCGGGCTGGCTGCCGGTCCACTCGGGCATGACCTCGTCGACATCGGCGTCGCTGTGCTGTCTCGAGTGGCGGACCATCTCTACCTGGCTGTCCTCGAGGAGCTGCGGCGAGACTGCTCCACCCCCGAACGCCGGGTTGAGGACTTCTTGCGCGTGTTCAGCGACCTCGAGCGGTTGCTGGCCACGAGGGCAGAGTTCACGGTTCAGCACTGGGAAGCCGCCGCTGCCCGGTGGGCGAGCGACGACCGCGAACTGGCGGTGCTGACCGGCAACGCCCGCCGCATCGTCACCGTCTGGAGTCGGCCGGACACCCCCGAGCTCGATGACTATGCCGGACGTGTCTGGAGCGGCCTCGTCGGCGGCTACTACCGCAAACGCTGGGCGGCGTGGGCACACGGACTCGACGCTGCCGTCGCTGCTGGTCCCGAGTCCTCCGTTCCCGCCGTAGAACTGGATGCCCAGCTCCGCGGGCTCGCCGAGGAGTTCCTACGCAATGGTCCGACGGGCACTCCGACCGATGTCCAGAGCACGGCCGCCGAATCGCGTCTGCTGTACACCACCTACTCCGAGTTCGCCAGCGCGCTCCCCAGCGCGGCGCAGAGCCAGCCACGAGGAGCATGATGACCATCACCGACTACCCCACCGAGCGCCGCAACCCGCGCACGGCCAGCATCGACACCGTCAGCACGGCGGAGATGCTGCAGCTCATGAACGACGAGGACGCGCATGCCGTCCGCGCCGCCGGTGCGGCAGCCCAGCAGCTGGCGAAAGCGGTCGACGCGGCACACCAGCGTTTGAGCCGTGGCGGCGCGGTGCACTACTTCGGTGCCGGTGCGTCGGGCAGACTCGCACTGCTGGACGCCTCAGAGGTGACACCAACGTTCGGCGCACCGCCCGAGCTGTTCACCGCGCACTTCCCCGGCGGCGCGCGCGCCGTCGCCGACAGCTCGATCGATCACGAGGACGCGGCGGACCTGGGTACGGCAGACGCCGCGGATCTGGACACGTCGAGCGTGGCCGTCGGCGTCACCGCATCCGGCGGCACGGCCTACGTCGGCGGAGCTTTGAAAGCGGCGAACTCGGCTGGCGCGCTGACCATCCTGCTCACCTGCAATCCGGCGGCTTCGCTACGGGCTGCCGCGGACATCAGCGTCGTCGCCGACACCGGCGCCGAGGCGCTTACCGGTTCCACCCGTCTCAAGGCCGGAACAGCCACCAAGATCCTCTTGAACTCCTTCTCCACCGCACTCATGATCAAGTCCGGGCGAACGTACGGAAATCTCATGGTGGGGCTCGTCGCGACCAACGCGAAGCTGCGCGAACGAGCCGTGGCGGTACTTCGTGAGGCCACCGGTGAAGACGCGACGGCATGTCGGCAAGCCCTGTCCGACAATGGCGGCGAGGTGCCCCCGGCGCTGGTGTGTCTCCTCACCGGATGCACGCCGGAGCGTGCCCGGGCCGCGCTGGCCATGCATCCAGGAATTCGCCGGGCGATCACCGCTGTGCGGGAGGAAGGCCAGTGACCATCGCCGGCATCGACATCGGAGGCGGCGGCATCAGGGTCCGGATCGAGTCGGGCGAAAACAGCACACGTCACGACGACACGTCCCCGGTGCCACGGGCCAACGGGCAGGTCGACGTGTCTCGCCTGGCCCCACGGATCGTGGCCGCCGTGAACGCGGCCACGGCATCCGCGGCCGAGGTCTTCGATGCGGTCGCCATCGGCATGACCGGGATCCCCGGCCTGGATGACGCACCCGCGCAGCTGTCCAAGGCACTTCGCACCGAGATCCGCACGGCGGCGGTCGTCGTGGCCGGTGATGCCCTGACCACGCACATTGGATCGCTCGGGTATCGGGCCGGAGCGGTGGTGGCCGCCGGCACCGGAGCCATCGCGCTGGGAACGGACTTCGACCGGATCTGGAGACAAGCCGACGGATGGGGCTACGCTCTGGGAGACGACGGTGGTGGCGCTTGGATAGGCAGCCGCGGTTTGAGAGCCGCCTTACGTGCCCATGACGGCCGCCCAGGAGGCTCAGCCGATCTGCTCGGACGCCTCTGCGAGACGTTCGGCCATCCCGCGGAACTCGTGGCCCGCACCTACGAGGCTCCCTCACCCGCCCACCTGCTGGCCCGGTTCGCACCGATCGTCGCCGACGCCGCCCGCGCGGGAGACGGCGCTGCTGCCGCGATCTGGCGCGACGCAGGCCGGCATCTGGCCGAAGCGGCCACGGCGGCGGCCTTCGGACCCGAACCATGGGTCTCCTGGGGCGGTCGGCTCTTCGATGCGGGCTCGCTGCTGCTCGATCCGTTCACGGCGACTGTCGGCGAGCTGGCACCGAAAGCCCGGATCGTTGCCCCGCGAGGAAGCTCCGCGGATGGCGCCCTCACGCTCGCCCGCCGGGCCGCACGGCGCGAACTGGCCCACCGGCCTCCGCACCTCCATCTGATGACGGACGAGTAATCCGCGCGGCGAGACACCAGCCCCGCTGTCTTTACCCGCGGACATCCAAGGCGGCAGCGACGATCGAGTCCGCGTCAAGACCGTGGTGACGGTACACGTCCACCAGGTCGCCGGACTGCCCGAAACCGCTCACCCCGAGGTGGACCGCTGGCACCCGGTTGATACCCGACAGGAAGGCCAGCGCGTGCGGGTGGCCGTCCACCACCGTCACCATGGGTGTCGCACGATTCGGGGGAAGGAGCTGGCCGAGGATCCAGTTCGGCGCCGAAAGAGCACGGGTGCGGGACTGTACAGCGCGGAAAAGCAGATCAGGGCTGGTGATGCAGACAACGTCAGCCGGCACGCCGAGTCCGCCCAGACGGTCCGCGGCTTCGATCGCCTCGGGGACGACGGCGCCCATGACGGCGATCGTCACCGCCGGCCGGTCGGAACGGACCAGGGGGTAGCCGCCCGCCACCGCGTGTCTCCGCCGCCGTTCCCGAGCGGCCGGATCCGCCGGAACCGCCGCCAGGGACTGGTCCACTGGCCGGGTCGACAGCCGGAGATAGACCGACTCGCCCCCGGGCCGTCCGAGCTGAGCCAACGCGGCGAGCAGACACCATTCGACGTCGACGGCGAACGCTGGTTCATACGTGAGACAGCCGGGTTGCTCGATGCCGAGCGAGGGGGTGACCACCGACTGGTGCGCGCCACCCTCGGCGGCGAGAGTGACCCCGGACGGCGTGCCTACGAGGATCGACTGCCCGCCGGCGTAGATCCCGAACGACCATGGTTCGAGCGCGCGCCCCACGAAGCAGTCGTAGAGCACCCCGATCGGGTACAGCGGCTCGCCCCACCGGCTCCAGGTGGAGCCCAGCTCCCCGAGCAGACCTACCAGGTTCGTCTCAGCGATGCCGAGCTCGATGTGCTGGCCGGTGGTCCTCTCCCGCCAATGCAGGATTGTCTCGGCGTCGTCGGCGAACCAATCCCGGCGATCCGCCGAGGACCACACCCCCACCTTGTTGAGCCATCCGCCGAGATTCGTGGACGAGCTGACGTCGGGGCTCACCGTCACCACCCGGCCGGCGACCTCAGGAGCCTGCCGGGACAGGTCCAGCAGCGCTCTGCCCAGAGCCGCCTGCGTGGTAGCGGTGCCGCTTGGCGTTCGGCCCAGCTCCGCGGGCACCTCCGGCGGCGACGAGGCCGCGATCGCCGCCCGGCGCAAGCGGGCCGACGTCGCCCGGCATGCCCCAGCCTCGGCGCTGTCCGGCGCGAAGCCCGCCCAGGGACGGTGCGGGTCGGCTCCGGTCCTGCCGGCCAGCTCGTGCAGCTGCTCCTCAGTCACGAGGCTGGAATGGTTCTGCGGGTGGCCCTCCGTGGCCAGGCCGTAACCCTTGATGGTGTAGGCGAACACGATGGTGGGGCGTTCGTCGTCGATGGCTGCGAAGGCGGCGCCCAGGGACCGC
Source organism: Phytoactinopolyspora alkaliphila (assembly GCF_010550695.1). Taxonomy (GTDB): domain Bacteria; phylum Actinomycetota; class Actinomycetes; order Jiangellales; family Jiangellaceae; genus Phytoactinopolyspora; species Phytoactinopolyspora alkaliphila. The sequence goes on along the minus strand of NZ_JAAGOB010000006.1, from coordinate 193,051 downwards.
AGATCGTGTCCGCCAAGGTTGCGGATCGCCCGTCCGAGTGTCTCGTCGTCGACGTCGGCGAGCAGTCTGCGGATCGGATCGGCCAGGCGGGCTGCCGGAAGCCGGTCCCGAAGATCGACGGCGTCGCATCGCAGCAGCCGCTGGAACTCCGGGTTCGGCATCTCGTCGAGGCGCTCCCGCAGCGCGTCACCCCCGGGGCGGGTGAACAGCTCCTCGAGGAGCCGGCCGTACTTGACGTCGAGCACCTGCCAGCCGGCCGCCGCGAACATGCCTCGCAGCCGGTGTGCCGCGATGTGTGGCACCACCCGGTCCAGCGACTGCCGGTTCAGGTCGACCACCCAGGTCACCTCGCCCAGGTCCACGACCGTCGGGTCGAGCACTGCCTCCCAGCACGCGCCCTCGTCGAGTTCGGCGTCGCCCAGCAGTGCGTACTGCCGGCCAGCGCCGGCCCGGCCGCCACGGCTGTCGATGTAGCGCCTGGCCAGCGCACCCCAGATGGTCGCCGTCGCTCCGATCCCCACCGACCCGGTCGAGTAGTCGACCGGGTCCGGATCCTTGATCCGGCTCGGGTAGCTCTGCAATCCTCCGAAGTCGCGCAACCTGGTGAGGTAGCTCTCGTCCAGCCGGCCGAGGAGGTAGTTGATGGCATGCAACACGGGTGAGGCATGCGGTTTCACCGACACCCGGTCCTCCGGCCGCAGGTGCTCGAACCAGAGCGAGGTCATGATGGAGACCATCGAAGCGCTCGACGCCTGGTGCCCTCCGACCTTCATCCCCGACGAATTGGGGCGCACCCGGTTGGCGTGATCGATCATCGCGGTCGCCAGCCAGAGGATCCGCTGTTCGACGGCCTCCAACACCTCGATCCGGTGCTCGCGGCCACCCGCCGTTTCCCGCGTCGCCAGCTCCACATTGCTCACGGGTAGCACTCCTCGTCTGCAGCGGCTTCATAATGGATGTAAGAATTGATTAATGAGAACAGCAGATGCTGGAAGGCTGCGCAATATGCTCCGTTAAGATTGAGCATTCTGACGCCCTTGGTCAGAGTCTGCGTCATCGGAGGTGAGCAGAGTGCCCAACCCGGAGATCGTCGACGAGGTCGATGCGAAGCTGCTGCTCGCACTCAACGACGACCCACGTGCCACCGTTGTCGCGCTCGCGCAACGGACCGGGCTGGCCCGCAACACGGTGCATGCCAGATTGGCCAAACTGGAGAACTCCGGCGGCCTTGAGGCGTTCGATCACCGCATCGACCCAGCCGCACTCGGCTATCCCCTCACCGCGTTCGTCACCGTGCACGTCACCCAGCGCATGCTCGCCGAGCTCTCCGAGGCGTTCTCCAACGTCCCGGAGATCATCGAGGTGATAGGGATCAGCGGCCCGGCTGACCTTCTCGTGCGGGTGGCCGCCGTCGACGCCGACGACCTGTACCGCATCGCCGGCCAGATCCTTGCCACACCCGGCGTTGAACGCACCTCGACGGCGCTTGCCATGCGAACGCTCGTCGACTACAGGCTCACGCCCCTCCTTCGCCGGAGGCTGCGAACGTGACAAACGTGGATGTGCAGCCACGGCACCGGGTCCGGCAGGTCGTCAACTGGGTGAACCTCTCCACCGCACTCGGGCTGCTCACCGGTCTCCTCGGCCGTGCCCGTTTCGAGCGAGGCGCCGACGGCCTGATCATCGGCCGCGGTTACCGCCTCCCCATCCCACCGGCGCCCGCGTTCACGCTCGGCAACGTGATCCTGCTCAGGCTCGACGACGAGCAACTCGCCCGCCGTCCCCGGCTCCTGACACACGAAGCTCGGCACGCGACCCAGTACGCATGGTGCCTCGGACCGGTGATGATCGTGCTCTACCTGTTCGCAGCGGCATGGTCGTGGGCGGTCACGGGTGACCCCGCGTCGCACAATCCGTTCGAGCGCCACGCCGGATTGACCGACGGCGGCTACCGGAAACGTCCCCTGCGAGGTCCGCTTCAGCGTCGCCGGGTGGTCTGATGATCTCCCGACGGCGCCCTGATGCCGCCCGGACGGCGCCCGACGCCTTCCGGAGGCGCCCAGCTGCGGGGCCACATGTTCGCGGGTATGCTCAGCCGGCCATGACGACCGAGTGCTACACCTGTGACCGCGAGGCCGAGTTCGATCAGCTGCCGCCGCGCGAGCGGATCACGTACGACAATCTGTGGCGCGTCGTCCACGCGACCGGAACCGCCTTGCTCGGATGGCTCGTTCTGGTACCGAGGCGACATGTCATGGAGCTGGCCGACCTGAGTAACGCGGAGGCCACGAGCTTGGGCACATGGCAGGTCCGGCTAGCTCGTGCCATCGCTGACGAACTTCACACTCCGAAGACGTACCTCGCCGAGTTCGGCGAGGCGCACGGCTTTCACTTGCACTTTCACATCATTCCGCGCCCCCGTGACCTCACCGACGACGTGCGCGGACCTCACATTTTTGGTCTTCTGGGCCGAGCGGACGACGAGCAGGTCATCGCCGCACGGGACGATCTGGCCATGAGGCTCGCGGCTCACTTCGTGACGTGAGAGCACGCGTGCCGAATCCGAGGGCACATGGGCGACCCTGGCCAGTTCTGTTCGGTCGTGCGGGGCGTCGTGCGGAGAATCGCCGACGATCGAGAATTCCGGCAGCCGTGCGTCGAGCCGTGCAAGAGATTGCCGACGACGGCGGCCGGAATTCCCACGGCTGCTCTCACGACCCTTGTGATGATCGCCGCGTGGGGAACAGCAAGGCAAACCTGCAGGTCACGCTGACCGTGAAGATCGTCGTGTTGAAAAATGCCGGGGCGGGGCGGCACGGCCGGACTACGGCTCGAGCACCACTTTGCCGACGGTGCCGCGCCCTTCCAGAGCGGCGTGTGCCTCGGCGGCGTTCTTGAGCGCAAAGGTCTGTACGGATGGGACCAGCCGCCCGGCCGCCGCCTCGGCCAGCGCCTGGCTCTCCAAGTCGCGCAGGGACCGTCGCTTCAGCATGGCGGGCCCCAGAGCCCAGGTGGCAGTGAGCCCGCGCTCCACCAGATCCTCGGTGGTGACCTGCGTGGCCTGTCCGAACGACGACGCCCAGCCGTACATGATCAGCCGGCCACCGGCACCCAGCAGGTCGAAAGCGCCGCGACCGAGCTCGCCGCCCACCCCCTCCAGCACGGCGGTGACGTCCCGGCCGCCGAGGGCCTCGCGTGCCGCCGCCGGCCATTCCGGGTCGCTGTAGTCGACGGCGACCGTCGCTCCGAGCACTCGCACGCGATCCACCTTCGCCAGGCCGCCGGCGGCTCCGATGACGGTGGCGCCCGCGTGCCGCGCCGCCTGGATCAGCAGGCTGCCGATACCACCTGCCGCCGCCATGACCAGGACAACGTCGTCGTCGCGCAGCTGGGCGGCGTCCAGGATGCCCATCGTCGTCCGGCCGGTGCCGATCATCGCGACCGACACGGGAAAGCTCACCGACTCGGGCAGCTGGTGGACGGATTCCACGTCGCGAACGGCCAGCTCCGCATACCCGCCGCTGGCCAGGCCCAGGTGGGTGACCACCCGAGTGCCCAGCCAGCTCTCGTCGACGCCCTCACCGACCTCGTCCACAACACCGGCGACCTCCCGGCCGGGAGTCATGGGCAGGTCCGGCCTCTGGAATGCACCCCCGGCAGTCCCCGACCTGAGCGCCGTGTCGACGAGGTGAACGCCGGCCGCCTCGACGTCGATGCGGACCTGGCCTCGGCCGGGCCGAGGATCGGCGATCTCTTCGTAGCGGAGGACCTCAGCGGGGCCGAACTCGTATTGCCGGATGGCGTACACGTGTGTCTCCATGTGGTGTCGGGCGACGTAGCTCCATCAGCATGCAACCTCAACTGAAGTAGAGGTCAACCCAGCGTGGCGATCCCGTGCGACCACCCGGCTGGACCGGCGAAGGCACTACTCCTTGCGGCCGGTCAGTGCGATACCCACGCCGAGGCCGACCATCGTCAGTCCGGCCGTCAGCCCGATGACGAACCCTTCCCACCAGGTCCACCGGTCTCACATCGACGCCGGACTCGAACGACGCACGTAAGCTGCTTCCGATGCAGGACGGCGCGCACGCCGAGATACACGAGGCTCGAACACCTCGACTCTCCTGATCACCTCTGCGGGGACGGCCAGGGGTACAGCCCGGGCAACTCGCGCACCCGGGCACCGGAGCGCGCCGTCGGCAGCCGCTGAGGATCGCGCCCAGCCAGCCACAGCGCGATGTCCCGCATGCCGCCCTCGACCACCAGCACCTCACCCGACGCGGTACCGTGCACGCGCCACGGCTCCGACATTCCGCCCACGTCCGGGTCGGTGAACCGCAACTCGACGGCCGTGCCGGACGGCAACCGTGGCGCCAGAAAGACGAACAGGTGCCGGCAGAACGGCTCGTTCCAGGTGTCGGCGCCGATGCCGGCGTCGAGATCGACCAGATGGATGCGGACCTCACGCCACCAGGTCAGGAGTACATCGGCGACGCTGCCGTCTCTATACAGCACCCGCTGCTCCCAGAGCGGTGACCCGTCAGGCGGCCACGTCCCCTCGAGCCGGTCGAGCATGCTGTGAACCTGGTGTCGGTGGTCCTCCATCGGTAGCGCCGCGCCGGCTTCGATCGCGGCATTACGCCCGGGCCGGCCACCATCGTAGAAGTCGATGAGCTCGCCGCGCGCGGCGTACTCGACCTGCCGGGCCGCGCCGTGGCCGACGTTGGTGATGTGTGCCAGGACGTGTGCCCGGCTCCATCCCGGCAGGTTCGACGACGCTCGCAGCGTCGGCTCATCGAGCCCGCCGACAACGCGCCGCAGGGCCGAGCCGGCTGCCCGGCAGTCCTCCATCACGCTGGTCAATTTCCTGGTCACGGCCACAGCCGCTCGGTCCGCCATCCACTGGTTCCTCGCTCGTAGCGCAGGCGGATGTGCGCCCGCTCGTGTGATGCCTGCCAGAACTCCACCGTGTCCGGCCGGACCATGTACACGGTCCACGTCGGGGCGACGATGCCGGGGTCGGCGGCAATGCGCTCACGTGCGGCGGCATAGGCCTCCCGGTACTCGTCCATAGAGTGCATCGGCAAACTCTGCCGGCCGACCAGACCACTGGCGCGGGACGCCTCGGGCCGGGCGAGGAAGTCCCGCGCCCCTGCCGCCTCGCCCAGGGAGGCAGCCTGCCCGCTGATTCGGATCTGGCGTCCGAGCTGCTGCCAGAAGAAAGTGAGAGCCACGTGCGCGTGCTCGGCGATCTGGTGGCCTTTCGGGCTGTCGGATCTGGAGGCGAACTGCCACCCCTGGTCGGTGACATCCTTCAGGATCAACACCCGAGCGGCGGCCCGGCCGTCGTCGACCGTCGACAAGGTCATGACGTGAGGAGCCGGCACGCCTCCTTCGACGGCCTCGTCGAGCCAATCGAGAAACAGTTCCTGCGGCTCGGCCTGGACTTCGTCCGGCTCGAAGGTGGGCAGCGTCGCCGGGAAGACGGGCAAGGCCCGCAACCTCTCAGAAACAGCCAACGTCTGGTTCGGCACAGTACAAGGTCCTTTCCTCGTCGAATTCGTGTGCTGGCAGCCGCGTGGGGGCCGTCGCGGCGCCATTCAGCTCACGGCAGGCCGGCGTCGCCATTGAGCACGTCGACGAACCCCGACACCGCCGAATCCAGCGCGGCTGGCTCATCCAGAGCCCTGCTCAGCACATAGCCACCCTGTATCAGCGCGACCGCGGCATAGGCACGCCGCCGCGAGCCCCCCTCATCCATTCCGGGCAGCTCCGCGAACACGTCCTGGACCAGCGCGATCAACCTCCGGAAGTACTGGCGGACCGGCTCGTTCAGCGCGTCGTCGTCGATGACGTACTGCTCATACGTCAGACGCCCGACCCGGCATCCGGCCAGCGCGTCGCGAGGGCGGGTCAAATACTGGATCAGCCGCTCTCTCGCCGGGCTACCGCTGGTCAGTTCCCCTTCGGCCGTGGCCAAAGCGTCGGCGACGGTCACAGCGATAGCCGCCTGCGCGAGTTCATGCTTGGCCGGGAAGTGATGATAGAGGCTGCCTTGCCCCACGCCGCTGACCTGCATCACCTGGCGCGGCGTAGTACTCGAGACGCCCTGTTCCCAGTACAGCTGCTGAGCTGCGGCGATCAGCCGATCACGACTCGAGGCAGCCGCGCTCCCCGCCGGCTCATCAACTCGTCGGTCGTTCGCCATGCGTCGAACCATACCTACTTCTAGGTATGGTCGCAAGGCTGCGAACTCCCGCGCACCATGACTCATGGAGTTTCTGGACATTGCTGGTGACGTGACACAGACTGTGACATCCTCGGTCTCTAGCCTGATCAACCGCTTGCCCGAGGAGACTCGACATGGCCTTTTCGCGGATTGCCGGACGCATGGCAATGGGCATCGCCGGTGGAGTGCTGAGTGCCGCACTCGCGCTTCATCCGGCCGGAGCCACCGGCGTCCAGGACAGCCAATCGCGAGCAGACGAGGAGAAGATGGCCAACGCGTGGGTGCCGGCGCAGCAGCAGCTGCGGTTCGGCGCGGAACCGCTCGGATACGTCCAGGACGCTGCCTCCCGTGCAGCCACGCAGGCCGCCTGCTCGATCTCACCGGAACAGGCAACCGCTCTGGGCATAGCGATGACCTGGCCGGAAGTAGCTCCATCAGGGGCGCCGCCGTCTCCCATGACCCTGTCCCGCTACGACACCCAGCCGGCTCTCGGCGATCCGCAGGACCGGGCACCCGGGCTGTGGTTCCACCCAGGCATCGGCATGTGGCAGCTGGACTCGGCCGGATTGGGAACGGACTTCACCGCGGCGGAGGCCATGGATTCCCAGTACGCCGCTGAACGCATGGCGCCGTTCATCGTCGACAAGTACTGCGCGCGGCGTAACTCCGGAGGCACCCCGGCCGCGGCACGCGCTCACGCCTGGACCGACTGGGTCGCGTGCCGCCAGGGCGCCTGCGAAGACACCTATCAGCGCGCGCTGAACGGCGTCGTCGCCGTCGATGGCGTGGACCGCTACGGCGGAACCCAGATGCGTCGCTGCTGGTATCAGGGCGGCGCGCATGACTGCGCGTTCGTCGATCCTGCCAACGCCCAGGGCTCAGCCTGGTGGGCGGCTCCCGGCGGCGGACGCTCACCGGTGGCCGCGCCCTTCTACGTCATCCGCCTCGACAGCGGTGGCAGTTCTACCGAGCTGCGGTACTGGCTCTCGATCGACTCCGGCGCCTCCACCGACGTGCGGGCCATGCGCCCCTTCGGGGTCAACGCGCGAAACGGCCTGTCGTGGTCGACAGGTCCGGGCTTGTGTGACCTCACTGCCCAGCGAGGCGACTGCTGAACTCGCCGGGCGAGACACAGGCCCACACCAAAATCCGTGTACAACGGCAGATGCGCATGTTAGCTTCATGGGCATGTGATCCCTCCTGACCGCGTCGATGTCGCGCGGCGTCGGCGCCATCCGCCGTCCCCATCCGTCCATAGAGCTCGGCTCACTCGCCGTCGCTGTGGGGTTGTGGCCCGTGCTCTCACTCAGCACATCAGGAGGTTCCCCATGAATCAGAATCGTGATCATCACACTGCCGCCGCATCGGATGCCGATGCCGCGTCGGAGTCCGCCGTTCCGGACGTCCCGATGAATCGGGCCGAGCGCCGCGCCAAGGGCAAGGGCAAGACCACGCCAGGCCAGAACGCCGGGCCGCAGAAGAACGACCGGCTTCGCGACAGTCAGGTCATGGCCCAGCCCAAGCTCAAAGGCAAGCGCGGCAACCGCTGACGCTGGGCCGGCACGAGCCTCGTGCTTCCACGTGGCGCCGGCGACGGTGCCACGTGGAGGCGACCGGCAGCGTGACGGTGCTACTCGGAGAATCCACGCGTCAGGATGCGTGGGACGTCGCCCTTGCGCACGTGCTCCAGCACCGAGAGCTCGTGCGGGACGACAGGCTCGGGTAACGCCCCGAGGGCGAACCACCGCAGATCCGCCGCCTTGTGCGGTTCGACGATGCGGGGCTCGCCGAACCAGTCCCAGCACTCGAAGAAGAAGTCCGCGCGTTCGTCGATCGCGTCGCCCGTTCCACCGGACCGGTGCATGACGCACAGCGGCGCCAGTTCGCCAGGTTGAACGGTGACGCCCAGTTCCTCGGTCACCTCCCGGCAGGCCGCCGCGATCACAGACTCAGCCGCCTCCACGTGCCCCGCCGCGGCGAGCGCCCAGTGACCGTCCATATAACCGGTGCCGTCGCGCAACTGAAGCAGGACCTCGGACACGCCGTCCCGCTCCCGCCGGAAGAGTATGTACGCCGCGGGCACGATCCGGTACTGGTCTGTCACGAGGACGACACTACCCACGCCGCACCGCGGCTCCTCCTCAGGCACGACACAGCCGGCCGGCTCCTCCGCTAGCCGGATGCCGGGTCCGGTCACCGCTCCCGACGCAGAGGCGCGCGATGATCGTGGGCGCCATCGCCGGAGTCGCCCTCGCCCTGATCTCCATGGCCGAGATGCTGAATGTGACGGTCTCTCCCGACGCCGTGACGCTGACCAGGAACGGCGAACCACACACGATCAAGCGCTGGGGTGAGCGCGGCCTTCAAGGGAGAAGCGCCAGTACTGGCAGCCGACGTCGCTCCGCTGAGCGAGTACCGACCAGACTTGCAACCTGAGGGTTGCAGGGCAACGCCGTGTGTGGCATGCTCGACTCATGCAACCAACGGGTTGCAGATAATTCGTCCGAGATCGGAGTCGCATGCGGGACAGCATTCAGCGCGAGGTCGTGGTCAAGGCACCGCAAGAGCGGGTATGGCACGTCCTCACCGAGCCGGCACAGGTCGCGCGATGGTTCGGCCAGCGTGCCGAGTTCGAGCTCCGGGAGGGCGCGCCGGCCCGGTTCCGCTGGGACGATTACGGCTGGTTCTCGGCCCGTATCGAACGAGTGGAGCCACCGACGTCGTTCTGCTTCCGGTGGGCCGAAGACCCCGATCGGCCGCTGGAGGACAGCCCGTCCACGCTCGTGGAATTCACCCTGACAGCCAATCACGACGGCACCACCACGGTACGGGTGGTCGAGTCCGGCTTCGCCCGATTTCCCACTGAACGCCAGCGGGCGGCGTACGAGGAACACGTGGACGGCTGGCAGCTTGAGCTCGACGAGCTCGTGGCGCTGATCGACGCCCTCCCCGAAGCCGCGACGCCATGATGGCGCGCACCCCTGCGCCTTCCGCGCCTTCCGCGACGGAGCACGCGGTGTTCCTCGCGCTGGCCGACGACACGCGCCGCGAACTCCTCGAACGCCTTGTCCGGCACGGCGCCATCAGCGCTAGCGCACTGGCCCGCGACTTGCCCATCACCCGCCAGGCCGTGGGCAAGCATCTCGACACCTTGCAGCGAGCCCGGCTGGTCCGGGCGCACAAGACCGGCCGAGAGGTGCGCTACGAACCCCAGCTTGCTCCGCTGCGGCACGCGTCGACCTGGATGGACGGCCTGGCTCGCCAATGGGACGACCGCCTGGGACGTCTGGCGTCACTGGCCGAGACCGGCACCGTCACACCCGGCGACGAGCCGTCCACCTGACATTCACCACGAAGCCATCAACCCTCCATCAACCAGGAGAGACATGACCGAGCCGTCCTTCGCCGGAAGCGTCAACATCGCGATGAAGATCCCACGGGCCGACTACGAGGCCACCGTCGCCTTCTACCGCGACGTTCTCGGCCTACCAGTCACCACCGAAGACGCATCGAGCACACCGACCGTCTCGGCCACGCATTCCGTCAGATTCGGGCCTACGACATTGTGGCTGGATCGCGTCGACACCTACAGCCAACCTGACCTCTGGCTGGAGATCCACACCGACGACCTCGACGGCGCCACTCACCGGCTCGCCGACAACGGTATCGGCACCTGTGACGAGATCGAGCCGATCGTGGGGACGTCGTTCCGCAGCCACTGGATCAAGAATCCGGCCGGGATCGTGCATCACCTCGCGGAGCGGCGGGCCGCGTAGTCACACTGGGTGCATGGCTGGGACCGGCACGTCGATGGTGCGTAGCACGCTGCTCCTCCTCGGTATCGTCGCCGGGATCGCCGCGCTCCTGCTGGCCCTGCTCTGGCTCACCCAGCGGCGGCTCATCTACCTCCCGGACACCTCGGCGGTGCCGCCGGCCGCCGAGGTGATCGCCGGCGCGGAGGATGCCACGCTCACAACGGCTGACGGTCTCGACCTGGGTGCGTGGTACGTCCCGGCCGCGAACGACGAGCGGGAGATCACGGTTCTCGTAGCGAACGGCAACGGGGGCAACCGCGCCGGGCGTGCTCCGCTGGCCCGGGCGCTGTCCGACCGCGGCTTCGCCGTCCTGCTCTTCGACTATCGGGGGTACGGCGGCAACCCCGGCCACCCGGACGAGGAAGGGCTCGGGCTCGACGCCAAGGCCGCCTACGAGTACCTCACGACGGAACGCGGCGTGCGTGCCGAGAGGCTGGTGTACTTCGGCGAGAGCCTGGGCTGCGGCGTGATCGCCGGACTCGCCGCGGAGCATCGACCCGCCGGCATGCTGCTGCGCTCCCCGTTCCCGAAGCTCTCCGCCGTCGCCCAGCGCCACTATCCGTTCGTGCCCGCCGGGCTCCTTCTCCGCGACCGCTTCCCGGTGGCGCAGCGGCTCGGTGACATCGATGTTCCCATCACGGTGGTCTACGGGACCGAGGACGGCATTGTCCCGCCGGAGATGAGCCTTGAGGTCGCCGACGCTGCCAGAGGTCCAATCACTGTGCATGCCATTGAAGGTGCTGGGCACAACGACGCCACGATGTTCGACGGCGCAGAACTGATCGATGCGGTCATCGAGCTGTCCGAACGCATGCACGACCGCTGAACGCCGCAGCGGTCGAGGTGACCGGTACCATAGCCGAGAAAGAAATAGACATCCGATGAATCAAGGAGCACCACCCATGAGCGACCTGACCGGTATGTCGGCGATCGTGACAGGTGGAGCGTCCGGCATCGGGCTTGCCACCGCCCGCCGGCTCGCGCAGGCCGGAGCACGAGTCGGCGTCCTGGATCTCGCCCCGGAGTCCGTCCCGGAGCCGATTCTCGGCATTCGTGCCGACATCGGGGACCGGCCGTCGGTGCAGGCAGCGGTCCAGCAAGCCGCCGAGGCTCTCGATGGCATCGACGTGCTCGTCAACAACGCCGGCATCGGCGCCATCGGCTCCGTGGAGGACAACGACGACGACGAGTGGGCGCGGGTCCTGGACATCAACGTCACGGGGATGGCACGGGTGTCAGCGGCGGCGTTGCCGTTCCTGCGCGGCTCGGCTCATCCGGCCATCGTCAACGTCTGCTCGATCGCGGCCACAGCCGGCTTGCAGCAGCGCGCGCTGTACTCCGCGTCCAAGGGCGCGGTGCTGGCCCTGACCCGCGCCATGGCCGCCGACCACATCGGAGAAGGCATCCGGGTCAACTGCGTCACCCCGGGCACCGTCGACACACCCTGGGTCGGCAGGCTACTCGACCAGGCCGCGGACCCGGAGGCCGAACGCCGGGCGCTCAACGCCCGCCAGCCGACGGGCCGGCTCGTCAGTGCGGCCGAGGTGGCCGAGGCGATCGCCTACCTCGCCTCACCGGCGGCCGGCTCCACCACCGGCTCCACCATCGCCGTCGACGGCGGCATGCAGGAGCTGCGCCTCCGCCGCGCTTAGCCGAGAAGACCGGGTGGGCAGGAGGATGTTCCGCGGGCACTTTAAGAGCCCGCTGTGGCATGCTTCTTCGCCACAGCGCGCGACGCCCGCGGAGCATTCTCCGGCCCGCCTGGTCCCTGACCGGACCCACCGCGGCTCACGTGCGCCAGAGAAGCAGGAGCGCCCGGTCGTCGTCGTCGGACGATGCCACGGCGTCGATCAACCTGCCGGCGCCGTCCCGGAACCCCCGTGTCACCAGGCGCTCCGCCTCTCCTTGCAGCTTGTCGATACCGTCGGTGAGCTCGCGGCGGGGAGCCTCCACGAGGCCGTCGGTATAGAGCATCAGCGCATCGCCGGGGCGCAGCAGCCCGGTGCTCGGTTGGTAGACGTCCTTCTCGAAGACTCCCAGCAGCCCGCCCGTGGCGTCCAGGGTGACCCATCGGCCCGATCCCGACTGATAGTGGATGGCCGGCGGATGACCTGCGGAGCGAACCTCGAACCGCCCGGACCCGAGATCCACCACCGCGTGGACGGCCGTGGCGAATCCCTCCGGCCAGCCCTGGCGCAGCAGATAGGCGTTGGCGGCAGGCAGGAACTCCGCGGGAGGAAGCGACCCCAGCAAGCCGCCGAACGCCCCGGAGAGCAGCAGCGCCCGGGTGCCGGCGCTGTGCCCTTTACCGGACACATCGACGAGCGCGACCTCCAGGATGAGACCCTCCGACGAGCGGGCGGCCACCAGGAAATCGCCGGAGAACTCGGACCGTCCAGCGGATCGGTGGACCATCTCGACCTCCCACCCCCGCGGCAGGGACGGCACCTTGCCATGGGCGGTCAGCCGATCGCGCAGGTCCACCAGCATCGATTCCCCTGTGGTGCCGGTGACGCCGAGCCGCGACCGTGACCGGGCCAGGCCAAGGGCTACGGCCGCTGTGGTCAGGACGACGAGCGACGCCCACAGCGAGGCTCCGCTCACGCCGTCGGCCACCACTGCGGCCACGAGGAACGCGACCGTCACGGTGGCCAGCCAGCGCAGCGAGTCCCAGGACAGGAAGATCCCACCTACCAGCAACGGCAGCACGAGTACGCTCGGCGAGAACGTGCCCGCCCAGGTGATCGCCGCCGCACCGAGCGCCGCGGACACCGCGAGCAGTCCGACCAGGAGAACTGTCTCGTGCGCGAGCCAATGGTTCACCCGTCGGCTGGCACGGCGGAGCGCGGACACGACGGTGAGACGCATCCGTCCGGCGGGAGTGGACTTCACACTTAGCGACCCTAGCGGCATTTATGCTGGTACAGCATCCCTTTCCGCATCACGAACGGCTACCGGCGCCGCACGGAGACCGTCACGCCTGGCACGTAGGACACCAGAACAGATTCCGGGCGGCCGCTTCCCGGGTCCGCACCTCGGTTCCGCACACGTGGCACGGCAGCCCGGCCCGGCGGTAGACGTACACCTCGCCGCCATGCGCGTCCTCGCGGGGGGCACGGCCCATGGCAGCGGGCTCGTGCTCCGGCCGCACCGTGTCGATCCGCCCGACCTCCACGCCTCGGCGCATGAGCAACACCAGATCCGCCCAGATGGCCCGGAGCACCGCGGGCTCGACCTCTCGGCCCGGCGTGGCGGGATCGAGGCCGGCCCGGAAGAGCACCTCGGCGCGATAGACATTTCCCACGCCGGCGATGACGGACTGGTCCATCAGCAGGACGGCGATGGACGTCCTGCTGGCTGAGATGCGCCGCAGCGCCGTTTCCGGGTCGTCGGCGCGCACGGGGTCCGGACCCAGCCGCCCGTGCAGTACGGCCTTCTCACCGGGATCGATGATCTCGCAGCGGGTCGGGCCGCGCAGGTCGGCATAGGCGTCGTCGTTCTCGATCCGCATCCGCACGGCGCCCCACGGGGCGGGCGCTGCCCCGGGTCCGATCCAGAACTTCCCATACAGCCCGAGGTGGATATGTACCCAGGAGCAGGTTGCCGTGCCGCCAGGCTCGGTGGCCGGCGCCCGCGAGCGCCCAGCTGCCGAGTCGAATCCAAGGAACAGATGCTTGCCATGGGCATCGGTGGAGCTCAGCACGGCGCCGTCGACCTGGTGAGCGCCGTCGGCGAACCTGCCCTGCGGGCTGCTCACTTTCACCACCCGGCCGCCGAAGGCGTCGCGAAGCTCACGGGCGAGTCGGTGGATCGTGTGACCCTCGGGCACGTACGGTCCTCATATGGCTAGTCGGGACAAGCGGGACGAACAACGACTCGATCAGGTGGACCGCCGCTCGCAGGTGAGCGTGTCGCGGGCGCTGCGTGCGCGCGACGCGTCCCGTCCCGACCCGGCCGCGATCGCCGAGGCTCTCGACAAGCTCAAGTTCAGCGGTATGCAGCGGTTCCGGCCGACAGAGACTCCCGGACGCACCGGGCCGGATGTGCGGAACTCCAGTGCACAGGACACGCCCGGCGCATCGAGCCCGGCCGGACCTGACGGCCCGGCCGCAGAGAACGCTGCCCACCCGATTCCGCGGCCGCCCACGCAGGAGGCCCCTACTCCGGCGCCGCCGACGCAGGAAGCGGAGGCAGCTCACCCGACTCCTCGTACCGAGTGAGCATGTCGATTCGGGCGGTGTGCCGCTTCTCCTCCGAGTACGGCGTGGCCAGGAACACCTCCACGAAGCTCACCACCTGATCGAGCGGGTGCAGCCGGGCGCCGATGGAGATCACCCGCGCGTCGTTGTGCTCGCGCGCCAGACGTGCGGTCTCTTCCGACCAGGCCAGCGCCGCACGCACACCACGGACCTTGTTCGCGGCGATCTGCTCGCCGTTTCCGGAACCGCCCAGGACCACGCCGAGGCTCTCCGGGTCCGCCGCGACGCCCTCGGCGGCGCGAAGGCAGTACACCGGGTAGTGGTCGGCGGCGTCGTAGACGAACGGACCGTGATCGACGACCTCGTGACCGGACGCCCGGAGGGCCTCGGCGAGATGGTTCTTGGCCTCGAAGCCGGCATGGTCGGTGGCGATATGGACGCGCATGCGGCCAAGTCTGCCATTGCCCGCGCTCAGTCGAAGATGGGATCCCGGGTCCGGGTCCGCTTGAGCTCGAAGAAGCCGTCGTAGGAGACCAGCGTCCGCACGGCGTCCCACAGCCGGCCGGCCTCCTCGCCCTTCGGCGCCGGGCTGATCACGGGGCCGAAGATGGCCTGGCCGCCCACGGCGACGACGGGGGTGCCGACGTCCATGCCCACCTGGTCGATGCCGGCGTGATGGCTCGCCTTGAGGGCGTCGTCGTACTCCTCGGAGGTGGCGTAACCGGCGAGCGAGGCAGGCAGCCCGACCTCCTGCAGGGCGGCGCCGATGACGCCGGGAATGTCATCCTTCTGCCCGCGCACATGGATGCGCTCGCCCATCGCGTCGTAGAGCGGCCGGACGTACTCGTCGCCGTGCTGCTCGCGAGCGGCGGTGATGACGCGCACCGGGCCCCACGTCTTCGCCAGCAGGGCCGCATAGTCCTCCGACACCTCCCGTCCGGCGTTCAGATACCCCAGGCACATCACGTGCCAGCTGACCTCGATCGGGCGGACCTTCTCCACCTCGAGGATCCATCGCGACGTCAGCCACGCCCACGGGCACCTCGGGTCGAACCAGAAGTCGACGGCCTCCTTCGTCAGGACGGCGGTATCTCCGGTGCTTTCGGTCAAGGTCACAACGCGCTCCATAGATCGTCGTACATCGGGCGGGGAGGACAGCGCGCGGCCGTCTCCCTCTTTCCGGGGCAACCCCAACCCGGTCGGCCGCATTCCCGGCGGTGCCCTCGCCGGACGTGTGTGCGTGTGGAGACGCCGCTACGGTCACGGAGAGTTATAAGGGTGATTTGTCATTTTTTAGCCACTATTCACCCGGTTTGGAGATGCCGGCGTGTGGGACGAACCACAACCGATCTACGCGCCGTGCCGCGCATGCGCTACCGGTGAGCTGTGCTATCTGCCAGGATCATCCGTATGCCTGGGAGGAATCTCACCCGTGACGAAGCCCGTGCCCGCGCGGAGAACATTTACAGCGCGAGCATCGAGTACACCGTCGAGCTCGATCTCACCGTGGGCGACGACGTCTACCGGTCGACCACCACCGTCCGGTTCAAGGCGGAGAAGGGCGCCGACGCCTGGCTCGACCTGATTGCGCCCGCCGTCCATGAGGTGGCGCACAACGGGACGGCGCTCACCCCCGATGCCGTCTACGCCGACTCCCGGATCAGCCTGCCACCGCTGGCCAAGGCCAACGAGGTGAGAGTGGTCGCCGATGCCGCGTACATGCGCACCGGAGAGGGCCTGCACCGGTTCGTGGACCCGGTCGACGGCGAGGTGTACCTGTACTCGCAGTTCGAGGTCGCCGACGCCCGCCGGGTCTTCGCCTGCTTCGACCAGCCCGACCTCAAGGGCACCTTCACCTTCGTCGTGGATGCTCCGGCGCACTGGGTGATCGTCTCCAATTCCCCGGCCACCGAGGTGACAGACCTGCGCGACGGCGTACGCCGGTGGACGTTCGCGACCACGCCGGTGATGTCGACGTACGTGACGGCGATAGTCGCCGGCCCCTACCACGAGGTGCGGGACCAGTACTCCGGACGAAACGGCACCGTCTCCCTCGGCCTCTTCTGCCGCAGGTCCCTGGCCGATCATCTCGACGCGGCCGAGCTTTTCGACGTGACCAAGCGCGGCTTCGCCTTCTTCGAGGACGCCTTCGGGCTTCCGTATCCCTTCGCCAAATACGACCAGCTCTTCGTGCCGGAGTTCAACGCCGGAGCCATGGAGAACGCCGGCGCGGTCACCTTCCGCGACGACTACGTCTTCCGCAGCCGCGTCACCGACGCCTCCTACGAGCGACGTGCCGAGACGATCCTGCACGAGATGGCGCACATGTGGTTCGGGGACCTCGTCACCATGAAGTGGTGGGACGACCTGTGGCTGAACGAGTCGTTCGCCACCTGGGCCAGTGTCCTCGCCCAGAGCGAGGCCACCCGCTGGAGCGAGGCGTGGACTTCGTTCGCGGTCAGCGAGAAGCTGTGGGCGTTGCGGCAGGATCAGCTCCCGTCCACCCACCCGATCTCCGCGGACATCCGCGACCTCGAAGACGTCGAGGTGAACTTCGACGGCATCACCTACGCGAAGGGTGCCAGCGTCCTCAAGCAGCTGGTCGCATGGGTCGGACGTGAACAGTTCCTCGACGGCGTACGGGCGTACTTCACCATGCACGCCTGGAAGAACACCTCGCTCGCCGACCTCTTCGCTCACCTCGAGGACAAGAGCGGCCGGGATCTGTCCGAGTGGGGCCGGCAATGGCTGCAGACAGCCGGGGTGAACACGCTGCGCCCGGTGGTCACGGTCGAGGAGAACGGCACCTACGCGTCGGTGGCCATCGAGCAGACCGCCGCCGCGGAGCACCCCACGCTGCGTTCACATCGGGTGGCGCTCGGACTCTACGACGCCGCCGAGGACGGCACCCTGACGCGTCGCACCCGGCTCGAGCTCGACGTCTCCGGCGAGCGCACCGACGTCGCCGACCTCGCCGGCGAGCCACAGCCGGATCTACTGCTCGTCAACGACGACGACCTGACGTTCGCCAAGATCAGGCTCGACGAGCGGTCCCGGCGGACCGTGCTGCGCTCGATCGCCACGCTGCCGCCGCTGCCGAGGGCGTTGTGCTGGACCGCCGCCATCGACATGCTGCGCGACGCCGAACTGCCGGCACACGAGTTCGTCGAGCTTGTCCTCGGCGGCGTGGCGCGCGAGGACGTGATCTCGGTCGTCCAGCACGTGCTCGGCACCGCCCGCACCGCGATCGTGCTCTTCGCGGATCCCGGGGAACGGATCCGGCTCTCCGCGCGGTGGGTCACCGGGCTGCGGAACATCGCCGCCCACGCCGAACCCGGCAGCGACAGCCAGCTTGCCTTCGCCCGGGCGTGGGCAACCTCCGTCGCCAGCCGGGAACACGCCTCCGAGCTACGCGCCCTGCTCGACGGCACGGACGACGTGTTCCCCGGGCTGAGCGTCGACACCGACCTGCGCTGGCACTTCCTGCAGCGCCTGGTCATCATCGGGGAAGCCGGGGAGAACGACATCGCCGCGGAACTCGAGCAGGACAACACTGCTACCGGTCAGCGCCACGCGACGTACGCACACGCGGCCATCCCCAGCGAGGACGCCAAGCTCAACGCCTGGCTCGCCGCCGTCGAGTCCGACGAGCTGCCCAACGCCCTGCTCACGGCCACCGTCCAGGGCTTCCACCAGCCCGAGCAGCGCACCTTGATCCAGCCCTATATCGGGCAGTACCTCGACTCGATCCCCAGGATCTGGGCGGAACGCACCAATGACTCCGCACAGACCATCATCCAAGGCCTGTTCCCCCGGGTCCTCGCCGACGCCCCGACCGCCGCGCGAGTCCGCGAGTGGCTGGAGACGGCCGAGATCCCCGACGCGGCCCGCCGGCTCGTCGTCGAAGGACTCGCGGACCTGGAGCGCGCCCTTCGCGCCCAAGCCTGCGACCGCGAAGCCACCCGCTGAGCTCAACGGGCGGTGACGGTGATGCTGTGCAGGCCGGTGGCGCCGTCGGGCGCGGGGGGTGCGACGTCTTCGGTCTGGATCTCGCCGTCGCCGGTGGTGGCACGCACGTCCAGGGTGTGCTCCCCGGGCGCGGCGTTCCACTCGAAAACCCACTGGCGCCAGGTGTCGTCGGTGGGGACCTCGCCGAGATCCGCGGATGCCCACGCTCCGCCGTCGACCCGGACCTCCACCGCCTCGATCCCCCGGTGCTGCGCCCAGGCGGTCCCGGCGACAGCGACGGCGCCGGCTGAAACGTCGCCCCCCGACGTGGGAACCTCGATGCGGGACGCGACCTTCACCGGGCCGCGTTCGGACCACCCGCGGGTGCTCCAGTAGGCCTGGAACCGGTCGAACCGGCTGACCTCGATGTCCACCACCCACTTGGTGGCACTCACGTACCCGTAGAGGCCGGGCACCACCATGCGGACCGGGAACCCGTGCTCGACGGGCAGAGGCTCGCTGTTCATGCCGACCGCAAGCAAGGAGTCACGCCCGTCGGTGAGTGCTTCCAGCGGAGTGCCGCAGGTCCATCCGTCGTCCGAGGTGGAGAGCACCGCATCGGCGTCGGGCGACGGGCCGGCGAGGGCCAGCACGTCGGCGATCGGCACTCCGGTCCACAGGGCGTTGCCGATCAGGCTTCCGCCCACCAGATTGGACACGCACGCCAGCGTCACCCACCGGTCGACGAGTCCCATGCCGATGAGCTCGTCGAAGGTCAGCTCGATCTCGGTGTCCACCATGCCGTGCACCCGCAGCCGCCAGTCGTCCGGGTGCACGAGAGGGGCGCTGAAGGCGGTGTCGATCCGGTAGAACACGTCGTTGGGGGTGCGCCATGGCTCCGCGCCCGCCACACCGAGGTCGGCCCCGTCCGGGACGTCGGCCGGTGCGAATTCGACGTCCACCGTCAGCTCGTCGCGCGATGCCTCGACTCCAGCGCGGCGGCCGCCGATCCAGCGTCCGAAAGCACCCGCGCCCACCGCTAGCAGGACGGCGCCCGCCGCGCCGGAGAGGAACACTCGCCGGGCGGTCCCGTCCCGCTCGGACGAGAGGGGCCGGGCGGCGTAGCCCACACCACCGGCGCCACCTTCGGTGGACATAGTCTCCGCCTCCCGCAGGTCGGCCACGCGGCCTGCGAGCCACGCCAGGGCCGGGACGGCCACTGCCCCGCCGACCAGAATCGGGATCAGGTCCGCCCCGGCCAGGTTGGGACGCGACCAGACGACGAACGCGGCGACGCCGACCAGCACGGCCGCCGCGACCAGTCCTGTCCTGCGGTCACGTACCGTGAGCAGGCCTACGGCCGCGCCGGCAGCGGCCAGAACCACGGCGATGCCGATACCGAGCACCAGCTTGTCGTTGGTGCCGAACCAGGAGATCGCCCACTCGGCCATCCAGGTAGGTACGACGTCGATGAACCCGTCACCGGCTGCCGACACCGGCGAGGCACCCGGACGGCCCATGAGGCCGGCCACCAGCTCCGCGGCCCCCAGGCCCAGCGCAAGGGCCAGCAGTCCGGACAGGGCAGCGCGCACACGGTCAGCGTTCACTCCACCATCATGCGCCTCGTGCGACGTGCGGCGCCGGTCCGGCACCCCTCCGTCAAAGACTCGTCAGAATGATCATGTAAACCATGTTTTCTCGTGCTTCACCATGCCTGCAGCCCTGGTGAAGCACGAGAAAACATGGTTTACATGATCATTTGGAAAGGGCCGCAAGGTGGGGGGCGATGGCGCGAAACGCCCGGCCGCGGTGACTGATCCTGTCCTTCTCGGCCGGTGTCATCTCCGCGGTGGTGCGATCGTGCCCGTCCGGGACGAAGACGGGGTCGTAGCCGAACCCGCCTCCACCACTCGGCTCGCGGATCAGCCGTCCGGTGACCCGGCCCTCCTCGACAATCTCCACCTGCGCGCCGGCCACCAGTGTCGGCTCGACCACTCCGGGCGCCAGACCCAGGAGTCCGCTCACCCGCCCGGGCGGAGCGCCCGCGACGAACTCGTCGGGCCGTGCGGGTTCCGTGTCGCCGGGGACGACGAGCGCCGCCACGCAGACGAACGACGCACCCCGCTGCTCATCGGGGACGTCCTTGATCTGGGCAAGGAGCAGGTCCAGGTTGGCCGCGTCGTCGCCGTGCCTGCCGCACCAGCGCCCCGAGAACACACCGGGCATGCCGTTGAGGGCGTCCACGCTGATGCCGGAATCGTCGGCGAGCGCAGGCAGTCCCGTCGCCGCCGCCACCGCGTGCGCCTTGAGCAGCGCGTTGTCGGTGAAGGTCAGCCCGGTCTCGACGACGTCCTCGACATCCGGGAACTCGGTGACGCCGACCAGGTCCACCCCACATCCCGCCTCATTGAGGATGCGCCGGATCTCGCCGACCTTGTGCTGGTTCCGGGTGGCCAGCACCACCCGAGGCGCGGCCGTCACGACGCCAGCGCCTCATCCTGCAGTACGGTGAGACGGGTGCAGCCGAGTTCGGCCAGCAAGAGCAGCTCGTCCAGCTCGTCGCGCGCGAACGGCGCCCCTTCCGCGGTGCCCTGGACCTCGATGAACTTGCCGCTGCCGGTCATCACGACGTTCATGTCCGTCTCGGCCCGCACGTCTTCCTCGTACTTCAGGTCCAGCAACGGCACACCGTCGACGACACCCACCGAGATGGCGGCCACGGAATCGGTCAGTACGGTGTCGCCCTTGAGCAGGCCCCGCTGACGCAGCCACCCGACGGCATCCTGCAGCGCCACGTAGGCACCGGTGATGGCGGCGGTCCGGGTGCCTCCATCGGCCTGGAGGACGTCGCAGTCCACCACCATCGTGTTCTCGCCGAGCGCCGACATGTCGACGATGCCGCGCAGGGATCTCCCGATCAGCCGGGAGATCTCGTGTGTGCGCCCGCCGAGCCGGCCCTTGACCGCCTCCCGGTCCGAGCGCGTGTTGGTGGAGCGCGGCAACATGGCGTACTCGGCGGTCACCCAACCTTGACCGGAGCCCTTGCGCCAGCGCGGAACCCCCTCGGTGACCGAGACGGCACACAGCACGCGGGTGTTGCCGAACTCGATCAGCACCGAGCCTTCGGCGTGGTCAAGCCAGCCGCGGGTCATCCGCACCGGACGAAGCTCATCGGCGCTACGGCCGTCGATTCGAGTCATGGTCCGACACTATCCGCCGCCCGTCGGTGCGTCCCGTCAGGCCTCGACTGGCGCGTCTCCGATCATGCACGGCCTCAGCCCTGATCCAGGTCGTCCATGCGGATGGCATACACCTCGAACGGGGAGGCGAACCGGCAGCCGAGCCGGGTGCCGGCCTGCCGGCCGAATCCCTCGAGCAGTTCCGCGGGTTCCGGGAAGTCCTCGCCGAGACCGGCCAGGTACGCGGCGTGCGCGCGCAGCGACTCCACTCCGAGGTCGAACGTCTCCGTCGTGTCGACGGCGTGACGGGCCTCCGGCGAGCTTCCGGCCCATACCGCCCGCACGCCGTCCCACGGCTCGAGTCCCTCGTCCAGCAGATCCCGGAAGACCCAGCGGTTCGCCGCGTCCCGTACCGCGTCCAGGACCGCCCGGCCGGTGGCGATGTGATCCGCCTGGTTCAGGAAGACGCCGCCGAACGTGTCGCGGAAGTTCCCGGTGATGACGATCTCCGGCCGGTGCTGGCGAACCGCCCGCGCGAAAGCGCGCCGAAGCGGCAGACCGTATTCCATGACGCCGTCCGGGAAACCGAGGAACTCGACCTCGTCGACCCCGACGATCCGCGCCGACTCCCGCTGTTCCTCTTCCCGGAGCGGCCCGGCCTCTTCCGGCGGCATCCCGTCGATCCCGGCTTCGCCGCTGGTGGCCAGCGTGTAGACGATCTTCTTACCCTGGCCTGTCCATCTGGCGATGGCCGCGGACGCGCCGAACTCGACATCGTCCGGATGCGCGACGATGGCCAGTGCCCGCTCCCAGTCCTCCGGGAGCGGCTCGTACGGTTGGGCGATCTGGGGAGGTTCCGTCACTGCGACCTCAGCTTTCGTCGGTGCCCGGTTAACGCGCCGGTCACGATCCGACATTCCACGTCCGGCCCACGCCGGCCGCGTCGACCGGGCCATCGTACGCCTCACGCGCGGCCTCGACGGCACGTTCGGGGTCGCCCCAGGGCGGCACATGCGTGACGACCAACCGGGAAACACCGGCGGCTGCCGCGTGCTCACCGGCCTCGCGTCCGGTCAGGTGAAGGTCCGCCGGGTTCTCTGCGTCGTCGTCGAAAGCGGCCTCGCACAGGAGCAGGTCGGCGCCGCGGGCGAGGTCGGCCAAGGCCGGCGTCGGTCCCGTGTCACCCGAATACACGAGCACGGATCCCGCATGCTCCAGCCGGATCGCGTAGGCGGGGACGGGATGCGCCATTCGTGCGGTGGTCACCCGGAACGGACCGATCTCGAACTCCGCGCCCGGGTATGCCCGGATGTCGAACTCCTGGCCCATGCCCGGTTCAGGGTGCTCGCCGTAGGCAGCGGCCAAGCGCTCGGCGGTGTTCTCCGGCCCCCAGACCGGCACTCGTCGCGCCGGCCGGTGCGGGCCGTATCGAAGTGCGACGTAATACCCGCACAAGTCGATGAAGTGGTCCGGATGCAAGTGACTGAGCAGGACCGCATCGATGCTCGCGAGGCCCCGGTAGCCGACATGGCGCTGAAGCTCGCCCAGTGCCCCGTTGCCCAGATCCACAACCAGGCGCGCCCCGTCAGCCTCCACGAGATACGACGATGCGGGCGACGACGGCCCCGGCAGCGAGCCCGAGCAGCCCAGAACGGTCAGCTTCATCGTTCCACCGCCTCGCGGCCGATCACGGGTATCTCCGCGGTCTGTTCGACGGCGGCGATCTCCGGGCCCAGGAACCGGCGGCCGAGCTCGCTGAACTGGATCGGGTCGCCCGTGGACCGGAACTGGTGTCGCGGCGGAGGCAGGGTGTCGGCACGCATTACGCCACGGGTGGCCAAGATGCGGTAGACGTCGTTGGCTGTCTCGTCGGCGCTGTTGACCAGGGTCACCGATTCACCCATCACGTAGGAGATCACCCCGGCGAGCAGCGGGTAATGCGTGCAGCCCAGCACCAGCGTGTCGACTCCGGCCGCTCGGACCGGCTCCAGATACTCGCTCGCCACACGCTCGAGGTCCGGGCCGTGGGTCAGGCCGGCCTCCACAAACTCCACGAACCGGGGACATGCCCGCGACGTGATCCGCAGCTCGGGCGCGGCGGCGAACGAATCCTCGTAGGCCTGCGAACTGACGGTCGCGCTGGTGCCGATCACGCCGACCCGGCCGTTGCGCGTGGCGGCCACCGCCCGGCGGACCGCCGGCTGAATCACCTCCACCACCGGCACGTCATACCGCTCGCGGGCGTCCCGGAGAACCGCGCTGCTGGCCGAATTGCAGGCGATGACCAGCATTTTCACGCCCTCGGCGACGAGCGTGTCCATGACGTCGAGCGCGAACGCCCGGACCTCGGCTATCGGCCGCGGTCCGTACGGACCACGGGCGGTGTCGCCGACGTACAGCACCGGTTCGTGCGGCAGCTGGTCCAGAACGGCGCGCGCCACCGTCAAGCCGCCTACTCCGCTGTCGAAGATGCCGATGGGCGCGTCGTCGGCGGCCGCAGCGCCCCTGGGGTGAGCGTCGTTCATCGCTCCCTGAGATTACGCGGTTCGCGCGGCCCTGAACGGCGAACGTGGCGAACACCACGCCACCCTTCTCATGATCATCGATGATCCGACGGGGCGGACCACGTCGGATCATCGATGATCATGAGAAGGGTCGAGGCTCCATTGTCCACAGCCCCTCATTCACATGCGCGGGCGTCCACAATCTCGCCGCGCCGGAGTATTCAACCGGTGCGCTCCGGGAGAGTCGGCGCCATGGTCACGACCGGCGTCCCCGAATCCGTCCAGTGCTTCGTCCCGCCGACCGTCCTGGCTCGCGACGAGCTCATCGCCCTCGTCCAGCTTCAGGAGGGCGTGGTCAGCCGCCGTCAGGCACTCGACCGAGGCATGACCCGGGACCAGATCACGTGGTGTCTGGCGTCACGGCGATGGCAACGCCTCCATCTCGGCGTCTTCGCCACTTTCACCGGACCGGTCAGCTACCGGGCGCGAGTCTGGGCGGCGGTCCTACGAGTGGGCCCCGGCGCGGCGGCCAGTCATCAGACAGCGGCTTATCTCGACGGCATGTGCGACGAACCGAGTCCGGTCATCCATATCACCGCACCCGCGCACCGGCACATCCAGACCCGAATCGACGGCGTTCAGGTCCACTATGCCCAGCGGCTGAACCGCACTCGGCATCCCACCCGGCTACCTCCGCGGACACGCATTGAGGACACAGTCCTCGACCTCGTCGACGCCGCCGCCCATCCGCGTGCGGTGGAAACCTGGGTCACCGCCGCCAATCAACGACGACGAACCACGCCGGAACGGATCGCCGAAGCCCTCGGACTGCGCAAGAAGATCCGGTGGCGCCCGCTCTTGGAGAGCATGCTCGGTGATGTCGCCGAGGGAGCCGAATCGCCGCTCGAGCTGCGGCACCTGCGGAGAGTGGAACGCGCTCACGGGCTCCCCTCGGGAGTCCGGCAACGACGCGTGGCCGGGCAACGGGTCATATGGATCGATGTCGACTACGACGAGTTCATGCTCCGCGTCGAGCTGGACGGCCGACTCGGCCACGACGGGGAGGGACGCTTCCGGGACCGGCATCGTGACAACGCGGGCACCGTCCATGGTCGAGCCACGCTTCGTTATGGGCATGCGGACGTCTTCGGGGACCCCTGCGGCGTCGCCGCTGAACAGGCGAAGGTGCTAGCGGCCCGGGGCTGGACCGAAAGGGCGCGGACTTGCGGCACCAACTGCACCGCCTTCTCATGATCATCGATGATCCGGCGGGGCGGGCCACGCCGGATCATCGATGATCATGGGCTACGCCCAGAGCTGATCCTCGATGCTGTCCTCGGCCTCGTCGATGGTGCCCTCGTACGCGCCGGTGGACAGGTACTTCCAGCCGCCATCAGCGACGATGAACGCGATATCGGCTGACTCACCAGCGGCGACGACCTTTCGTGCGATCCCCAGGGCAGCGTGTGCGACCGCGCCGGTGGAGATCCCCGCGAAGATTCCCTCGAGCTCGAGCAGCTCCCGCGTCCGCTTCACGGCGTCCCGCGGCCCGACCGAGAACCGCGAGGTGAGCACGGACTCGTCGTACAGCTCCGGGACGAAGCCTTCGTCGAGGTTCCGCAGGCCGTAGACCAGTTCGCCGTAGCGCGGCTCGGCCGCCACGATCTGAACACCCGGGACTTTCTCCCGCAAGTATCGGCCCACTCCCATGAGCGTGCCGGTGGTGCCTAAGCCCGCGACGAAATGCGTGATCTCGGGCAGGTCTTCGAGCAGCTCGGGACCGGTGGTCTCGTAGTGGGCGGCGGCGTTGCCGGGGTTTCCGTACTGGTAGAGCATCACCCAGTCCGGATTCTCCGCGGCCAGGCCCTTCGCCACCCGCACGGCTTCGTTGGATCCACCCGCGGCCGGCGAGGCGATGATCTCGGCGCCCCACATCCGCAGGAGCTGCCGGCGCTCCTCGGAGGTGTTCTCCGGCATGACGCAGATCAGCCGGTACCCCTTCAGTTTGGCCGCCATCGCGAGGGAGATCCCCGTATTGCCCGACGTGGGCTCCAGGATGGTGGCGCCAGGCGTGAGCGTCCCCGCGGCTTCGGCCGCCTCCACCATGCGCAACGCGGGGCGGTCCTTCACCGATCCTGTCGGGTTGCGGTCTTCGAGCTTTGCCCACAGCCGGACGGTAGGCGACGGCGACAGCGTCGGCAGGCCGACCAGCGGCGTCCGCCCGAGCGAGTCCAGCAGCGAGTCGTAGCGCATCGGCGTCAGGCTCAGGCGCCGCCGGCGACGGCCGGGAGTACGGTGACCGAGTCACCGTCGGACACCGACGTCTTCACTCCGTCGAGGAAGCGGACATCTTCGTCGTTCAGGTAGACATTCACGAAACGGCGCAGCTCGCCGTTCTCCATCAAGCGGTCGCGGAGTCCGGGATGACGGGACTCAAGATCGTCCACCAGCGCAGACAGCGTATCGCCGCTGCCCTCGACAGTCTTGGCGCCATCGGTGTACTGGCGCAGGATGGTGGGGATACGGACCTCGACGGCCATGGACTCTAGCTCCCAGTGGTCTCGGTGTGGATCTCACGTCAACTGATGCCTAGGGCAACGCACACTGCAGGCCAATCATTCCTCA
Source organism: Phytoactinopolyspora alkaliphila (assembly GCF_010550695.1). Classification (GTDB taxonomy): domain Bacteria; phylum Actinomycetota; class Actinomycetes; order Jiangellales; family Jiangellaceae; genus Phytoactinopolyspora; species Phytoactinopolyspora alkaliphila. The sequence goes on along the minus strand of NZ_JAAGOB010000006.1, from coordinate 166,552 downwards.
TCCGGCCCGGGCGATGCACCCATGGGCGGATCAGTCCGTGATCCGGACCTCTTCCTCGGTGACGACGCCGTCGACGATCCGGAAGGAACGGAAGTCGGCCTCATCCTCCATCCAGGCAGCCACCAGCACGTAGTGGGCGTTCGGCTCAGCCGCGATGGAGATGTCCGTGCGCGACGGATACGCCTCGGTGGCCGTGTGGGAGTGGTAGATGACGACGGGCTCCTCGTCCCGATCCTCCATCTCCCGGTAGAGCCGGAGCAGATCCATCGAGTCGAACTCGTAGAACGTGGGCGAGCGCGCAGCGTTGAGCATGGGGATGAAGCGCTCCGGACGGTCGGAGCCGACAGGACCGGCGACGACGCCGCATGCCTCGTCGGGGTGGTCCCGGCGGGCGTGGTCGATGATGGCGTCGACGATGTCGCGGCGGATGCTTAGCACGCCGGACAGCATAGTTGGAGCGTCCTGCAGACCGTGCGCCCCGGGCCGCAGTCTGCAGGACGCTAGGACGACGGGGCCACCGCTCCCCGGATCGGCGTCAGCTTGTCCGGATTGGACACCAGGAACACCGCGCTGATCCGGTCCTCGGTGACGGCCACGGTCACGACCTGCAGCCCGTCCTGGTACGCGACGACCGCACCAGGCGTGCCGTTCAGTTCGACGCCCGTAATCACCGGATTCCGGTTCCGGCCGAGGATTCCGGCGAAGAAGCGGACGACGCGCTCGGCGCCGACTATCTCGTTGCGGGCGGCCTTGACCTTGCCTCCGCCGTCGGACCAGGTGACCACATCGTCGTGCAGGACGTCTCGCAATGTGGCCAGATCGCCGTCCCGTGCCGCCCGCAGGAATCTCTCCACCAGTTGTGCATGCTCCTGCCGGCTGGGCGTGAACCTCCGCCGGTCTTCGGCGAGCCGGCGCGATGCCCGGCGATGCAACTGCCGGCAGTGCTCCTCGCTGCGTTCGACGATGTCCGCGATCTCGGCGTACGGCAACTCGAAGGCGGTACGGAGCACGAAGACGGCACGCTCCAGCGGATCCAGCCGCTCCATCAGGTACAGCGTGGCCGTGGCGATCGTGTCACGTTGTTCGACGCTGTCCAGCGGGTCGAGCTGCACGGCACCGGGGAGAACCGCCGACGAGCCTGTAGGCAGCGGCTCCGGGAGCCACGTGCCAACATAGCTCTCGCGCCGTTGGCGGTCACGCATCCGGTCGATGGCGAGCCTCGTGACGATCCGGGTCAGATACCGGCGCGGTTCACGCACCTGATCGACCGGTACTCCTCGCCACCGCAGGTATGCGTCCTGCAGGACGTCGTCGGCGTCGGTCTTGCTGCCCAGCAGCCGATAGGCGACACCGAACAGCATCGACCGGTGTGCCTGCAGCTCGGCGAGTCCGTTCACACCAGAGCCGGAGGCTGCTTCCGAGTCGGTACGGCGATGCGGTTCCACACATTGATTGTGCAGATGGCGAGCAGCAGGTCGGCAAGCTGCTTCTCATTCCAGATCGCCGCGGCCTTGTCCCACACGTCGTCGGGCACGCCGTCCTGGCCAAGTTCGGTCACGGCATCGGTAAGCGCGAGTGCGGCCCGCTCGTCGTCGGTGAAGAACGGCGACTCCCGCCACGTGGCGACGGCGAACAGCCGGCGGCCGTTCTCGCCGTCCGCGAGCGCGTCCGTTGTGTGCATGTCCACGCAGAAGGCGCATCCGTTCGTCACCGAGGCACGAAGCTTGATCAGGGTGAGCAGAGTGGGGTCGACATTGGCCCGGACATACTTGTCGAGCCCCAGCACCGCGCGGAAGCCCTCGGGCGTGGCGGCCGACAGGTCCATGCGCTGTGTCATCGATGTCTCCTCGGTCGTGGTGTCGCTGACATGAGAACGACGTGATGACGACGTCGCCGCGTGACAGCTCGCGGTGTGATCCGCCGCACACGTTCGCACGACCATGTGGAAGCCCGTGGTCACGACCTCATTCCAGTCCAAGCGTCTCCGCGGAGATCGAGCCACCATCGGCCAGGACGTCGATGCATCCAAACAGCGCCCTAGCGATCGCTCTGGTGTCCTCGAAGATAGAGAGCTCGGCCAGCCGATCGGCGCCGAACCAAGCGAACGGGTGCTCAGCCGGACCCACGGGCAAGGCCTCCTGGCCTGAAGGTGCGGCTCGCGGCCTCAGAGCCGGACTACGCGCACCCTCAGGCCAGGAAGCGCCGGACCAGGCACCGTCACATACGGTCCGGCGCGGCGATACCGAGCAGTCCGAGCCCATGCTGCATGGTCCGCGCGGCCAACCGGCACAGCGCGAGCCGATTAGTGCGGATCGGCTCGTCGGCACTGAGCACATGGCACGTCTCGTAGAAGCTGGTGAAGTCGCGGGCCAGGTCGTAGAGGTAGCCACACAGCCGGTGCGGCTCCAGCAAGGCACCCACATCCGTCACCACCGTGCCGTACGTGTCCAGGCGCAGCGCGAGCGCGCGTTCCTCCGGGCGCAGCGAGATCGCGCCGTCGACATCAGCCGCTGGCGACGACGAACCCGCCTTGCGCAGAATGGCGGCCATCCTCGTGTGTGCGTACTGGAGGTAGACGCCGGTGTTCCCGGCAAAGGACACCATCCGGTCCACGTCGAAGACGTAGTCCTTGCCGCGAGACGTGGACAGGTCCGCGTATTTGACCGCGCCGATGCCCGCCTGCTCGGCGATCTGGTCCAGTTCCGCCGGATCCAGGTCCGGGTCCTTCCCGGCGACGACATCCCGCGCGCGCTCCACCGCGGCGTCGAGCAGGTCCACCAGCCGTACCGTGTCGCCCTCCCGGGACCGGAAGGGGCGGCCGTCGAGGCCGAGCACCATCCCGTAGGCGACGTGGATGGCCTCCACATCGCCGGCAAGCCAGCCTGCCCGCCGGGCGGCGTCGAAGATCATCCGGAAGTGCAAGGCCTGCCGCGCATCCGTCACGTAGATCAGCCGCTCACCGCCCAGCTCCTTGATCCGGTAGCGAATGGTGGCGAGGTCGGTCGAGTCATAGCCGTAACCGCCGTCGCGCTTGCGGACCATCAGCGGCACCGGGTCGCCCTCCGGCCCGAGGACGTCGGCGGAGAAGACCACCAGCGCGCCGTCACTCTCCACGGCGATCCCGGCTGCTTCCAGCTCGGCGATCGTCTCCGCCAGCTTGGGCTGATAATACGACTCGCCGACGGAGTCCTCGGGCGCGAGCAGCACGCCCAATCGGTCGTAGATCGCACGGAACGCCTTCTCCGACTCGGCAACGATCTCCCGCCACCGCGCGATGGTCGCCGGATCTCCGGACTGCAGCGCCACCACCCGAGCCCGCGATCGGTCCGCGAATGCCGGGTCTGCGTCGAACAGCCGCTTCGCCTCCTTGTACAAGACGGCCAGCGCCGACACCGACGACGTGCCGGTCAGCTCGTCCTGGTGCCACGCCGCATCCGGATGCTCGTCGAGGTACTGGATGAGCATCCCGAACTGGGTTCCCCAGTCACCGAGATGGTTCTGCCGGACGACATCGGCGCCGAGGAAACCGAGAACCCGGGCCAGACAATCGCCGATGATCGTGGTGCGCAGGTGACCGACGTGCATCTCCTTGGCGATGTTCGGCGCCGAGTAGTCGATCACCGTGCGCCGGCCGCTCTCAGGTGTCCCGACGCCGTGCCGTGAATCCGCGAGCCGCGCGGACACCTGTTGCCAGACCGCGCGATCGGCGACCGCGATGTTCAGGAAGCCGGGACCGGAGACGTCCACCGATTCGATCGAGCCGGAGCGGACATCGCCGAGGGCATCCGCGAACGCGGCAGCGAGCTCTCGCGGGTTGCTTCCCACCCGTTTGGCCAGAGCCAATGCGGCGTTCGCCTGGAAGTCGGCGTGCTCGGATGGCCGCACCACAGGGTCCGCCTCCGCGAGATCAGGACGCACGCGCCGGATCGCCTCGGACACAGCGGTCGACACTTGACTGATGAGCGGAACGATCGCGGCTGTGCTCAAGGTCCCTCCGAGACTTCTGGTCGGATCTCATTGTCGCCGTGCCTGCGCCGTCGACCAAAACATGTGCGAGCCGAGCATCCGTCGGCCTGGCACAATCAAAACCCGGCTGCGCACCAGGGCCGAAATCTGAGGGGACGGTACCCGTGACACAACGCCCGAAGTACAACCGGCTCGTGAACGAGGTCCACGCCAATGGTGGGTTCGCGGGCGACGGCGACGCTGGGAACAGCGCCCCATTCGGCCGAGACGGATCGTTGCGTAATACGGTGACCGAGAATCCGTACCTCGCGGCCCTCGTCGTGTCCGGAGCGGTCGCGCTGCTGGCCGGGATCATGCTGTGGGGCCTCGGCATCGACGCCTACGTCTACATCGGCTCCGAGCGGAGATTCGAGGTGGCTCTCGCCGGTGCCTGGCTCGTCCGGCTGGGCATCCTGCTGCTCGTGGGCTGGCTGACCGCCTCAGCCGTCTGCTGGCAACTGCGGCGGCCGCCCTCGACGTAGAACAACGCCGCAGCCGCTCACTCCACGGAGAACGCCATCACCGTGGTGGACCGGTACTCTTCGCCTGGCCGCAGGACCGTGGACGGAAACTGGGGGTTGTTCGGCGAGTCGGGGAAGTGCTGCGTTTCGAGCGCCAGCCCGTCACTTTGCCGGTAAACCCTGCCGCTCGTGCCCACCAGGCTCCCGTCGAGGAAATTGCCCGAATAGAACTGGATGCCCGGTTCGGTCGTGTACACGCTCAGCACCCGGCCGCTCGCCGGCTCACGTAGCGTCGCCGCCAGTTCAAGCCCGTCACCGGAGCGGTCGAGCACGTAATTGTGGTCATAGCCCTGGGCGAGAACGAGCTGGGGATGGGACTCCCGGATCCTGGCCCCGATCACGGCCGGCTCGGTGAAGTCCAGCGGCGTTCCCGCGACCGGGGCGATCTCGCCCGTGGCGACGACGTCGGCGTTGACCGGGGTGTAGCGGCTGGCATTGAGCTGAAGGGTGTGCCCGAGGATATCGCCGCTGCCTTCCCCGGCCAGATTGACGTACGCATGGTTGGTGAGGTTCACAATGGTCGGCGCGTCGGTGCCGGCCCGGTAGTCGATCCGGACCTCGCCCGCCGGTGTCAGCGTGTACCGCACCGTCGACTCCAGCGTGCCCGGGTATCCCTGATCCCCGTCCGGGCTGGTGTAGCTGAGCTGCAGAGCCGGGCCGGTGTCGCTCTCGACCACGAACGCGTCCCACACCTGGTGGCTGAACCCGGCCGCGCCGCCGTGCAGGTGGCTGGGCGGCTTGTTCTGGGCGAGCTGGTACCAAACACCGTCCAGCGTGAACCGGCCGTTCGAGATGCGGTTGGCGTAGCGCCCGGTGATGGTGCCGAAGTACTGGTTCCGCTCGAGATAGCCGGTGAGGTCGGCGAAGCCGAGCGTGACGTTGGCCAGCCGCCCGGCTCGATCCGGCACCTCGATCGACTGCAGGATCCCGCCGTAGGTCAGGATCACCACGCGCATTCCCGAGGGGTTGACCAGGGTGTAGGCATCGATCTCACGGCCGTCAGGCATGGTTCCGAAGAGCGCCTTCGTCACGGCGGGCGTCTTCTGTTCGAGCATCGGTCCTCCTCGTCGGCGGCCGATCGGCCAGCCTGACGAAGCCTATCCGGGAGCGCCCAGCTCACCGCCTTCGGGCATGGGCGCCTCTCGTCGTGCCGTGCCCACGACGGTGTGGGCAAGACGTAGCCGAGTCACGTTGAGCTTTCCGCATCGCGGGGACTGATCTCGACCTCGACGTCGACGACGACCTCTTGGGTCACCGTGGACCCGTGCTGGTCGACCTCCATCGTCATCGTCGAGGTTCCTTCGGTGGTGGCGGAGACCGCGACCGGCAGGCTCAGACTGCCGCCACTGCGCCCATTCAGGCTTCCCGTGCCCGCCTTCAGCTCGATGGGCACTCCCCCCTCCGTGAACTCAGCGGGAATGGCGTTCTGCGTCACCTCGACATCGAGTTCGTAGGAGTCACCGTCGAACTCGGCAAGGGTGTAACTTGCGACGTTGCAGAACGTGATGCCGCCGGATTCGATCGAGCTGACCACCTCCCACTCCGCGTCAACCCCCACGGGTTCCGTGGGAAGCGGAACGGCCAGGTCGGCCAACTGCTGCTCGAGTTGGTCCATCGCTCCGGACATGGCCGGATCCAGCCCGGCAAGGTCCACGGCACCGTCGATGTAGGCGCCGCTGCGGGTAGTGGTGATGGTCCCGGACACCCCGACCAGGGTGTCAAGCATCTCCTGCACCTCCTGCATTCCCGACATCACCGGACCACCGCTGCCCGCCTCGGCCTTGTCGTAGACGAAGGACATGGCGACCGCGTCATCCGTCACCTCGTCGACAGTGATCTCCATACCCATCAGCATGGGCGGTAGAGCAGCCACGGGCACACTGTCCCCGTCGATCCGGATGGTGAATCCCATGGTCATCGACATGTCCAAGCTCGCCTTCGCACCGGGCTCAGGCGCGAGCTCCATCAGTCGACGCGGCTCTGCACCCGGATCACCGAGCGTCACAGACGGCGGCCCCGAACAGTCGTCAGGGCTAGCCGTCGTAGAAGTGCCGCACCCGGCCGAGGCGAGGACGACGACGGTCACGACTGCAGGACCGGTCAAGCGGTGCACGGATAGCTCTCTCTGCTGGTGAACAGGGCTGATCCACTATGCCTGATCCAGCTAGATTCCACTACTTCGCGAGGGTCGACGCAAGCGGGTCACCCGAGGCCGGCGGACAGGGTCCGCACAAGGGTCTCCTGAAGCCAGCCGAGCCAGTCGTAGACGTCGTGGATGTGCCGGCGCGGGTCGTCCTCCGGAAGGGCGGCCCACACGTCTTCGTCACCCTCGCTCACACCCAGCCGGGTGCCCAACGCCAGCCGCAGGTCGGTGAGGGTGCGCAACCACGCGTCGGCCTCGGCGGCGTCGAGCTCCACTCTGATCTTGTCCCGGGATTTGCGTTCCCCAGGATCGACGCCTTCGGCGGTGGCCAGCGACGCCAGCACCGTGGCCGCGGTTCCGGCCTTGGCCTCGCGCAGTCCACGCTCGGTGAACTTCCGGAAATCGGCGGCGGCCTCGCCGTCCTCCTGGTAACCGTCGGGAAACAGGCGCAGCAGCACCGGGTCGGTTGGCCGCACCGGCTCGTCGTCGGCAAGGCCCAGCGCCACGGCCCAGCCCTCGTCTTCTTGTTTGGCTTCTGACTCGTCGCGCACCAGTTCGAGAAGCTGGCCGACGAGGGAGCGCAGGAGCTCAACCTCGGCAGTATGGAACGACGCGGTGACGCCACCTCCGCGCGTCCGCCGGAACGCTGTACTCAGACCAGGTCCCCCGCCTTCTGCAATGTGGCCCACAACCCGTAGGAGTGCATGGCCTCCACGTCGCGTTCCATCTCCTCCCGGGTGCCCTCCGACACGATGGCTTTGCCCTTCTCGTGTACGTCGAGCATGAGCTTCTCCGCCTTCGGCTTCGGGTAGGCGAAGTAGGCCTGGAACACGTAGGTGACGTAGGACATCAAGTTCACCGGATCATTCCATACGACAGTCACCCATGGCGTGTCAGGCACCGTGGCCTCTTCGGCCTCCGGACGCTCCATCTCAACGGGCGCAGTCATCACAGTCCCCAATAGTCTCACTCTTCGCGCCGCCTGGGCTACAGCCTCGTTGACAGTATGACCGCACGACGATCCACCCCGCCGACGAGGCCCTGATCGGCGGCGACACGACAGGCGGTGGTGTGCCGCCCGCGGATCCTCGCCAAGTGCATGCTCATCAGGCCCTCTCTGATCTAGTCTGGCACTGTGTCGGGTACATGTGCCTTGTTTACCGACCACTACGAGTTGACGATGCTGCAGGCCGCGCTGGCCCGCGGCACCGGTCACCGCAGAGCGGTCTTCGAGGTTTTCGCCAGGCGGCTCCCCCACGGCCGCCGGTACGGAGTGGTGGCCGGAACCGGCAGGCTGCTCGACGCGATCGAGAACTTCCGGTTCGACGACGACGTCCTCGCCCACCTGGATCGCACCAGGACTGCCGACCCGGAGACCCTGGAATGGCTCTCCGGATACCGCTTCTCCGGCGACATCTGGGGCTACGGCGAAGGAGAGCCCTACTTCCCCCACTCACCCCTACTCGTCGTCGAGGGGACCTTCGCCGAAGCTGTCCTCCTCGAGACGATCGTTCTGTCCATCCTGAACTTCGACTCGGCCGTGGCCGCCGCGGCGTCCCGGATGACCTCCGCCGCGCATCGCCGCCCCTGCATCGAGATGGGATCCCGCCGCACCCACGAGCACGCCGCCGTGGCCGCCGCCCGCGCGGCCTACGTGGCGGGCTTCGACTCGACAAGCAACCTTCGGGCCGGGTACACGTACGGCATCCCGACGCGCGGGACCAGCGCCCACGCCTTCACGCTGCTCCATGACTCAGAGCGCGACGCCTTCACCGCGCAGGTCGAGTCGCTGGGGAAGGGCACCACGCTCCTCGTGGACACCTACGACGTCGCCGAAGCTGTCGCGCTCGGGGTCGAGGTCGCGGGTACCAGCCTCGGTGCGGTCCGCCTGGACTCCGGAGACCTGCTGGCGCAGGCGTACGAGGTCCGGGAGCAGCTCGATGCGCTCGGCGCCACCGAGACCAAGATCGTCGTCACCAGCGACCTCGACGAGTTCGCCATCGCCGCCCTGGCCGCGGCCCCCGTCGACTCCTACGGCGTCGGCACCTCCCTGGTGACTGGCTCGGGCGCGCCCACCGCCGGGCTCGTCTACAAGCTCGTCGCCCGCGAGTCGGCGGACGGCACGCTGGAACCGGTCGAGAAGAAGAGCAAGGACAAGCCCGGCGTCGGCGGCCGCAAGCACGCCGCTCGCCGGCACGATCGGACTGGAACAGCGCAGGCCGAGGTCATCCGGGTCAACGGGGCACCAGAGCACCGGGAATCCGAGCGAGCGCTGCTGGTGCCCCTCGTCCGCGATGGTGAGGTGGTGGGCCGTGAACCGCTCGACGCAGCCCGAGAGCGGCACGAGAGCGCTCGCGCCGAGCTGCCCAGCACAGCGGTGCAGATGTCCCGAGGCGAGCCAGCCATCCCTACGCTCTACGAGGAGCACTGATGAAGCGAGCACTGATCGTCGTCGACGTGCAGAACGATTTCTGCGAAGGAGGCGCCCTCGCTGTCAATGGCGGCGCCGAAACCGCCTACGCCATCTCCGAGGTGCTCAAGGAGTGGCAGGAGGCCGACCCGCGGGACCGCGCCTACGACTTCGTCGTCGCCACCCGCGACCACCACATCGACCCCGGCGAACACTTCTCCGACGACCCTGACTACGTGACCAGCTGGCCGCCGCACTGTATCGCGGACACCGACGGAGCGGCCTTCCATCCGAATCTCGACCCGCAGCCGTTCGACGCCATCTTCAACAAGGGCGAATACGACCACGGGTACTCGGGTTTCGACGGCAGCAGCCAGGAAGGAACCAAGCTGGCCGCATGGCTGCGGGAGCGCGAGGTCGGCGCCGTGGACCTGGTCGGTATCGCCACGGACCATTGCGTGCGGGCTACCGCGCTCGACGCTGCCCGCGTGGGCATCGCCACCCGGGTACTCCTCGATCTCACCGCCGGGGTGGCCCCGGAGACCACTGAGCGCGCGCTGGCCCAGCTCAGCGATGCCGGCGTCGAGCTGCACGGCGCACCCGTCGTTCGCTCGGCCCGCGAAACAACCTAGCGGCAAGCCCGGAGGGCGCCGATGTCCGGCGCAGTCAGCGGAACAGGTCCTCCAAGACACGGGCGACGCCGTCCTCGTGGTTCGCGGCGCAGACCCGGTCCGCTGCGGCGATGACGTCCGGGTGGGCGTTGGCCATGGCGTACGACATGCCGGCCCACTCCAGCATCAGCAGGTCGTTGGGCATATCCCCGAACGCCACCACGCCTTCCGGGCCGATGCCGCGCTCGGCGCAGAACGCGGCCAGGGTCGAGGCCTTCGACACACCGCGCGCGCTGATCTCCAGCAATGCCTGCCCGTCGGAGAAGGTGGCGGTCGCCAGATCCCCGATGACCTCGGTGCCCCGGCGCACGAACTCCAGCTGAGGGATCTCCTCGTGGCGGGCCAGCAGCTTCGCCACCGGTTCGGTCAGCAGCACCTCCAGGGCGCCTTCGATCGAGCCTTCCGGCAATGGCCAGCGGTTCGTGAACGCGGGCTCCTTGCCGTAGATCATCTGCCGTTCCATCGCGAAGGCCACGCCGGGGAAAGCCGTCCGCAGCGCCGTCGCCACCTCCATCGCGACATCGTGAGCGAGCCCATGCTGTTCGACGACGCGGCGGCCGTGCACGTCGTACACCAGGGCTCCGTTGGCGCACACCGCGACGCCGTGCTCGCCGACGGCGTCGGAGAGGGGATCCAGCCAGCGCGGCGGCCGGCCGGTGGTGAAGACGACGATGGCGCCGGCCTTTTCGGCCATGCGCAACGCGGCACGAGTGCGTGGCGAGACCTTGCCGTCCGGGCCGAGCAGTGTTCCGTCCAGATCGGTGGCGACGACACGAGGGCGGAGGGCGGAGGTCGGCACGTCCCTCATTGTCTCAAAGGGGTCTCAGCCGTCGCCAGGCGCGGTAAGCCCGGATTGCACGGCGAAGACGACCAGCTGCGCGCGGTCGCGGGCGTGCAGCTTCAGCATCGCGCGGCTCACGTGAGTCCGCACCGTGGCCGGGCTGACGACGAGTTCCGCGGCGATCTCGTCGTTCGACCGTCCGGTGGCAACCCAGGCGGCGATCTCGCGTTCGCGATCGGTGAGGAGGTGGAGCTGCGGGTGCGGAGTCCGTGCCGACACGCCGCGACTGCTGAACTGCTCGATGACCCGCCTGGTCACCGACGGGGAGAGCAATGAGCCGCCGTCGGCGACGACACGCACCGCGTGCAGCAGTTCCTCCGCCGCGGCGTCCTTGAGGACGAAGCCGCTCGCGCCGCCGCGCAGAGCCTCGAAGACGTACTCGTCGAGCTCGAACGTGGTCAGCATGATCACGCGTACCGCGGCGAGCGCCGGATCGGACGTGATCTCCCGCAGGGCGCTGAGGCCGTCGAGCCCGGGCATCCGGATGTCCATCAGCACCACGTCGGGGACGGTCGACCGGATCAGGTCGACTCCCGCCCGGCCGTCGGCCGCCTCACCGATGAGGTCGGTGTCGTCCTCGGTCTCGAAGAGGGTTCGCAGGCCCATGCGCACCAGCGCCTGGTCGTCCACCACCGCCACCCGGATCACGGGGCTGATCCTGGCATGCCGGCCGCCGGGAGACCATGTCCGGCCGGTACGGGCAGCCTGGCGTGGACCGCGAACCCGCCGTCCGGCCGAGGGCCGGCGACGAGTTCGCCGCCGAGCGCCACCGCGCGTGCTGTCATTCCCGCGATGCCGGTGCCCCGGTGCCCGTCCGGACTCAGCGGCCCGCTTCCCGCGCCGTCGTCGGCGACGTCGAGGAGGACAACGTCGTCGTCCTGGCGGACACGAACGCCGGCCCGGGTCGCGCGGGCATGCCGCAGCACGTTGGTGAGTGACTCTTGGAGGATGCGGTATGCCGCGAGATCGACGTCGGGAGGCAGGTGACGCACCTGGATGTCGGCGTCCACGGTCACGCCGCCTGCCCTGATGCGATCAAGGAGCACACCGGCGTCGTCCATTCCCAGACCCGCACGGCGGGGAGCGGGATCACCCTCAGGCGTGCGCAGGACGTTCAGCTCCGCACGCAGGCTCTCCAGCGATTCCCGGCTGGCATCGCGGATGGCTTCGAGCGTCTGGCGAGCCTTGGCGGGATTGCGGTCCAGCACGTGCAGGGCGACGCCCGCCTGCATGGCGATGACGGCGAGGCCGTGGCCGACGGAGTCGTGCAGCTCCTGAGCCATTCGCAGGCGTTCCTCCGAGGCGGCCCGCCGCGCGAGTGCGGAGCGCACACCCTCCTCGGACTCCCGGCGGATCCGGACGGCCGCCCACGCGGCGGTGGGCACGGCGACCGCGGCCAGTGACGCGGCAAGCCAGCCCAGATACGGCATGTTGTGGCGCGCGGCCGTCTCGGTGCCGAAGCGGACAGCTCCGGCCAGGTGAACCGCGAGGAACAGACCGCCGTTCCAGGTCAATGCCCGCCGCAACGGCCACGCGTCGGCCACCCCGGCCGCGGCCACGGGGACGGCGATGAGCATCGGGCCGTACGCGTAGCCGACGAGCAGATACGTGACGACGGCACCACCACAGCAGACGAGGGTCAACCCGGGGCGGCGGCGCTGTGCCAGCACGGACGCCGCGGCGAAGACCACCAGTCCGTAGGCGAGCGGTTCCGGTGGCCGGCTCCAGTCCGTTTGCTCGCTGCTGGCCCCGCGGGTGCCGAACAGGCCGGGAACGAGTACCAGCAAGGCCGGCCACAGTGCGTTCCACAGGCGTCTGAGATCAGGCTGGCGCACTCGGTCACCCCCACGTTCCCGTTCGCCAGTCACGCGTCGAAGCCTAGAGCGTGCCTCCCGCTCCGCGCATCGGTTCCATGGGGTATGCCGTGTACGACGATTCGCGTAGGAGCGATGCCGACGACGGACCGACGCGCGATGACGGCCGCGGCCGCCAGCCTGTGGGACATGACCACAACAATCGTCACCACCGACAGACTGACCAAGCGGTACGGCGATCACGTCGCCGTCGATGACGTCAGCCTCACTGTTCGCCCCGGTGAGGTCTACGGCTTCCTCGGGCCGAACGGCGCCGGCAAGACCACCACCCTGCGCATGCTCCTGGGTCTGATCCGCCCGTCCGGCGGGACGGCCACCGTTCTGGGCCACCCGCCCGGCGCGCCCGCCGCCGTCGCCGAGGTCGGCGCGCTCATCGAGGGACCCGGTTTCTACCCGTACCTCTCCGGACGGGACAACCTGCGGGTGATGGCGCGCTACCGGAGGCTCGGGGACGAGACCGTGGACACCGCTTTGACCCGCGTCGACCTTCACGACCGCGGGGACGATGCGTTCAGCACCTACTCCCTCGGCATGAAACAACGTCTCGGTGTCGCCTGTGCCCTACTGGGCGATCCGGAGCTTCTGATCCTCGACGAGCCGACGAATGGCCTGGATCCGGCCGGCATGGCCGACATGCGGGCACTGATCGTCGCACTCGCCGGTCAGGGTCAGTCCGTGATGCTCTCCAGTCACATGCTCAGCGAGGTGGAGGAGATCTGCGACCGGGTGGGAGTCATCTCCGGTGGCCGCCTGATCGCCGAGAGCACGGTGTCGGACATCCGCGGCGCCAGCACGCTCTACGTACGCGCCGAACCCGCCGACGTCGCCCTGGCAGTGGCCATGCAGGTGGGTGGCGACGACGCGGCGCGGGTCCTCGACGACAACGGCGTGCGGATCGAGCTCGACGCCGGCTCCGCGCCACAGGTGGTCCGTGCCCTCGTCCAGGCCGGCGCGGACGTCTACGAGGTTCGCACGTCCGAGCGCTCCCTCGAGGAGGTCTTCTTCGAGATCACCGCCGAATCCATTGCCGGAACGACCCAGGGAGTGTCCCGATGACCACGATGACCGATACGTCGCAGAGCGGGCTGTCGCCGCTGACCGGCAGTGCTCGAGCCGAACTGCTCAGGCTGCGCAAGTGGCCGGCCGTGTGGATCATGGTGGCCGTCTGGCTACTCCTCGATCTGCTGTTCGCCTACGTGTTCAACTACGTCGCGTACCGGACCGGTTCCGGGCCGTTCGGCGGGGATGGCGTGCCTCCGGACGCGCTTCTCGCGGACATGGCTGCCGACGCCGTGCCCCGGATCTTCACCGCCGGGATGCCGATGTTCGGTGGAGCGATCATGCTGATCCTCGGCGCCCTGGCCACCGGCAGCGGGTACGGCTGGGGTACCTGGAAGACCACCGCGCTGCAAGGACCGGGCCGGATCTCGACGTTCGGGGGAACGCTCGGCGCTCTGGCTGCCGTCGTCGCCAGTGTGGTCGTCGCCACGTTCGTGCTGAATCTCGCCGCGGCGATGGTGATCGCCGGCGTGGAGGGACAGCCGATCACCTGGCCCAATGCCGGAGAGGCTGCCCAGGCGCTCGGCGCAGGCGCGCTGATCTTCGGCATGTGGACGGCGGCCGGGGCATTCGTGGGCGTACTCACTCGCAGTCCCGCGCTCGCGGTCGGGCTCGGGCTCGTCTGGTCCATGGCGGTCGAGAACCTGCTCCGCGGCGTCTCCGGCATCCTGCCAGGACTTGAGTACGTGACCGACGTGTTGCCCGGCACGGCCGCGGGGTCCCTCGCGGGCGCGCTCGGGGCCGGCGACCAGGCCGACGGAGACGGCGCGCCGGGTGTGCTGACCATCCTCGACGCCGGCCCTGCCGCCGTGCTGCTCGCCGGCTATCTGGTGGTGTTCGTCCTCGTGGCGACCACCGTGTCGGCCCGCCGTGACCTCACGTGAGCTCAACGCGAGAGTCCCGCCGAAATACGGGAAGAACTCTCGCGACATACACAGAACACGGGAAAAGTTCGAGGTCTAGACCTTTACAGGGTCAGGTTCCTGCGGCACTCTCACGGGTACCGCACCGGCGAACGGAGATCATCCATGACACTCGCCCGCCCCCTCTCCCGTCTGCATCTGGCCATCATCGCCGCGGGGGTCGCGCTCCTGGTCGCGGCGCTGCTCGCTGCACCGGCCCAGCACGCGCACGCCAATCCGAACCCCTCCGACATCCGGCTCCAGCACACGCCGACCGATCCAGCACTCCTGCAAGGGCTGCGTGACCAGCTGGGTACAGTGACCTTCTCGCAGGTACTCGACTCCGCCAACCGCACGGCCCGTGCCTGTTCACCGGCCGTCACCTACCGCGTCGCGTCGTTCTGCTGGGACAGCGGCGACAGCTCAGTCAGCTATTGGATGCCACAGGGGATCACCACAACGGGCGATGCCACCGCCAACGGCCAGTGGGAAGGCCGGCGGGCCCTCCTGAGCGCCTGGTACGACAAAGACAGCGGCCGCAACATGGGCGTGCGGATCAGCATCGTCGACATGGCCAACCGATCGACGCCCAGCTACCGGCACATCCTGCTGGTGGAGCCCCGCTGGACCAACGGACAGCCGTCGTTCGGGGCCGTGAACGCCCACGCCGGCGGCATCGTCTGGTACGGAGACAAGCTCTACGTGAACAACACGTTCAGCGGAATACGTGTGTTCGACATGAACGACCTCATGCGCGTCTCCACCGGCGACAATACCCGCATCGGCCGGCAGCCGGACGGTAGCTACCACGCCCACAACTACCTGTACGTGCTGCCTCAGGAGGCCCGCTACACGCCCAGCACCACCGGAGGTGTGGAGCGGTTCCGGTACTCGCAGACATCCCTCGACCGCACCACGAGCCCGCACAGCCTGCTCGTCAGCGAGTACGGCAACCCCGGCACGGACACGAGGATGGCGCGGTTCAACCTGAACCAGAGCACCAACCTGATCGCGGCCGACGCCGACGGCTACGCCCGTGCGGACTGGGCATACACGGTGGGAATCCGCGGTATGCAGGGAGCGACGTCGGTCAACGGCAAGTTCCACATCCACCGCAGCAACGGCTCGTCCACCCGCGGCGACGTCTTCATCTGGCGACCAGGGAGCTTCGCCACCCAGCACACCGGAGCGGTGCCGATCGGCCCGGAGGACGTGACGTACTGGCCGCAGTACGGCGAGATCTGGTCGCAGACCGAGTACCCGAATCTGCGCTACGTCTACGCTTCCCGAGAGTCCTCCTGGTGACGGCGGCCCGCTCCGCCAGGTAACTCGCGTCCCACGTGGGCCGGCCCTCCCTCCAGCGCTTCGGGAGAGGGCCGGCCCGCGCCGGCAGCGACAGTCAAGCCGCCCTGTAGCGCGCATGTAGGGAAATCCGTCATGTTCAGTCCTTAGGGCGCTCCCGCGAGGCCCTGCCCCGGTGGCGCCGTTCGCTCGAACTGCTCTGCGACATGCAGGCCATCAGCCGTGAGGAAGCTGGTGAACTCCTGCGCCAAGCGGTGCCAGTCATGCCGGCCGCACTGCGGCGGGGACGCCAGATGCGCTGAGGCGCCTTGGGTCCATAGGCGTTGACCCGTGTTTATGGCTCCGGGACCGTTGACTCCGGGTCCGCTGACTCCGGGTCCGCTGACTCCGGGTCCGCTGACTCCGGGTCCGCTGACTCCGGGTCCGCTGACTCCGGGTCCGTGGACGTGCACCCGTGCCCGCCCGGATCAGTGCCCGTTTGGGTCTGCGCTCGTTTGGGTCTGCGCCATGGGACTGTCGTGGGGTTTGCCGTGTGAGAACGGGCCGGTCATTGACGGGGCCTGGGGATGGTGGGACGAGCCGTGTGAAGCCCAGCGGAGGAGACCGGCTCCCAGCAGCACGGCACGTCCCACACTCACCGTGAAGATCGCCGTGCGCGAAATAGCCGACGCATCGTCCCTGGTGAAGAGGTTGTGAAGGTCGTTGTGCGGAAAGTAGCCGGTGGGTATGCCGCTGTGAAGATCACCGTGTGAGGGACGGCCGGTGAGCTGGGCGGGCTGGTCGTCGATATAGCGACGTTCCAGCGGGGACGTAGCGAGATCAGGGAGGATCGCCGTCGCCTGGCAACGGGGCCAACGGCCACACCCGCGAGTCCTGTTCGGCCAGCCGACAGGGGGAGCTCGGACGAATGCCGTCCGGGCCTTCCGGCTGACCGGCGTGCACAGCACCGGGCTCCGGCATCGACTCACACACTCAACGGCACACCACAGGAGCGTGTCCACCATGAACCGCCTGACCACCACCATGTCTGTCCTCGGCGCCGCCGCGCTGACGTTGTCCCTCGCCGCGTGCGGCGGAAGCGACGACTATTGCGACCTGCTCGAGGAGTCCGGCTCGTCGTTGATGAGCTCGGCCGGCATGTCCGACCCGAGCGCCGCCGCCGACGTCGCGGGGACCATCCGGGACATCGCCGACGCTGCGCCCAGCGACATCGCCGACGACTGGGACACCATGGCCGACGCCATGGAGACGCTGGCCGACCTCAACATGTCCGAGTGCGGCTGACGGACCCACGGTCACGGGCCCATTCTCGGCGGCCGCTCGGAACCACCGACCCACCGTTCCGCGCGGCCGCACCCAGGGTTGGATAGCGTCAGCGTCATGAACGCAGCGACGCGCACCTGGATGCAGATTCCGGACGACGCCCGGTTCGGCGCCTACACGCTTCCCTACGGCGTGTTTTCGACCGGTGGCGAGGACCCCCGAGTCGGAGTCGCGGTCGGCGATCACATCATCGATATCGCACCGCTGGCGGCAGCGGAGAGCCTTGAGGGTGGCCATGTCTTCAACCAGCCGAGCCTGAATCCGTTCATGGCCCTGGGACGCCCGGCATGGGACGCGGTCCGGGCGTGGCTACGTGAGCTGGTCACCAGCGAGGCGCACCGCCCGCTCGTCGAAACGCACCTCGTGCCCGCCGGCGCGGCCACTCTTCACATGCCGTTCGAGGTAGCCGACTACGTCGACTTCTACTCCAGCCAGGCGCATGCCGAGAACGTCGGAAGGATCTTCCGCCCGGAGGCCCCGTCCCTCCCCGCCGCGTGGCGGCATCTGCCCATCGGATACCACGGGCGCTCCGCGACGGTCGTGCCGTCCGGCACCGAGATCGTCCGCCCGTCGGGCCTGCGCCGCGTCGGAGACGCCGTGGCGCACGGACCGTCGTTGCGCCTCGACATCGAGGCTGAGGTGGGCTTCGTCGTCGGCACGCCGTCCGAGTTCGGCCGGCCGGTCAATGTGAGTGACTTCGCGGAGCACGTCTTCGGGCTCGTCCTCGTGAACGACTGGTCGGCGCGCGACATCCAGGCCTTCGAGTACGTTCCGCTCGGTCCTTTTCTCGGCAAGTCCTTCGCCACGTCGGTCTCGCCGTGGGTCGTGCCGCTGGCCGCCGTGGAGGCCGCCCGCGTTCGCCCTCCCGCGCGTGATCCCGAGCCGGCTCCGCACCTGGCCGACGCCGACGACTGGGCCCTGGACCTGTGGCTCGAAGTCGAATGGAACGGCACCGTCGTCGCCCGGCCGCCATTCCGTTACATGTACTGGACCCCTGCTCAGCAGCTGGCGCATCTCACCGCTAACGGAGCCCACGTCCGCACCGGTGACCTGTACGCGTCGGGAACGGTCAGCGGGCCGGGCAAGGATCAGCGCGGCTCGTTCCTGGAACTCAGCTGGAACGGCACCGAACCCGTGACCCTCGGCGATGGGTCCGTCCGAAGCTTCCTCGAGGATGGAGACACGGTGGTCATACGCGCTTCGGCGCCGGGGCCGGACGGAGGCGTCGTCGGGCTTGGCGCAGTCTCCGGAACGATCACCGGCGCAGTCACGGGTACAGCCACCGTGTAGTCCGCGGGTAGCGTCACCGGCCAAGCTGACGGCGTGCGGCCCGGTGATCGTCCATGCCCTGATCGTCACCGGGACTCGCATCCGGACCCGGGGTCGTGAGCCCGGCTACGAGCCACGTCAGTCGTGTCGGGCATGCTCGTGGTCGACGTGGCCCCGGGGTTCGATCTGGAACGTGCTGTGCTCGATGTCGAAATGGCCTGCCAGGCATCCGTGCAATCCGTCGAGGATCGACTCGCTGCCGCACTCGTCGAGCCTGAGATCGTCCACCACGACGTGCGCCGAAATCACCGGCACACCACTGGTGATCGTCCAGGCATGCAGGTCATGGACGTCCACGATGCCCGGGACCTCCAGCATGTGGGTGCGGACGTCGTCCAGATCCACGCCTCTCGGCGTCGCCTCCATGAGGACGTTCAGCACGTCGCGCAGCAGCATCCACGCACGCGGCAGGATCAGCACGCCGATGAGGATGGAGGCTATGGCGTCGGCGCGCAGGTAGCCGCTCACCATGATCACGACGGCAGCGGAGACCACCGCGATCGAGCCGAGCATGTCACCGAACACCTCGAGGTAGGCACCCCGGACGTTGAGACTCTCCTTCTGACCGCGGCGGAGAACGAGCAGCGCGACGCAGTTTCCGACTAAGCCCGCGGCGGCGGCCGCCAACATGACCCCGCTCTCGACCTCGCCCGGCTCGACCAGCCTCCGCATGCCTCCGATCGTCACCAGCACGGCCACCACACCCACGATCAAGGCATTTGTGAGCGCCGCCAGGATCTCCACACGCTGGAGCCCGAAGGTCCGCTTGGAGCTGGCCGGGCGGGCCGCGATGATCGTGGCCAGGAGCGCCACGGCAACGCCGGTGCCGTCGGTGAGGCTGTGGGCGGCATCGGCAAGTAACGCCATCGACCCCGACCACCACGCGCCGATCACCTGGACCACCGTGATGGAGGCGATGATTCCCAGCACCACCGCCATCCGCTTGCGGTATGCGTACGCGGCAGTGCCCGTGGCCGGCGCGCCGTGCCCGTGGCCGTGTCCGAATCCCATCACGGCCTGCCCTGACCGGACAGAACGCAGCCTCGGACGGTGACGCCGCATGCCGCCGCGGGCTCAGGACGATGACGCTCGGGGCACAGGGCGCCCGCTGATCCATCGGCGTCCAGAATTCTCTCCGCCGCCGCCAGGAGCTCCCACAGCTCTGGCTTGGCGAGCGCGTAGAAGGTGGACCGGCCGTGCGGATGCGCGTCGACCAAGCCCGCGGAACGCAAACAGGCCAGATGCCCGGAGACGGTGGACTGAGCCAGGTTCAGCTCACGGGTGAGCTCGACGACGCGTCGCTCGCCGTCGGAGAGCAGCCGGATGATCCGCAACCGCACTGGATCGGACAGGCTGTGAAACAACCTGACAGCCGCACCGTCCGCCACGGAACCGTCCGCTGTCGCGCCGTCCGCCGTAGCCACGTCGGCTGCGGAGCCAACCCCGCTCCGACGGCCATCGTCCTGGGCCGGAGCTCTGTGCCGATTCATCGCCATCCACCGATGATAGCGGAATTTTCCGATCCATGGTGCGATTCCAAATGATCATGTAAACCATGCCTTCCCCAGCGATACGAGGCCTGCAGGCATGGTGGAGCACGAGAAAACATGGTTTACATGATCATTTAGGCCGGCGCGGTCAGAGGTTGCCGCGGCGCTCCTGTTCCCGCTCGATGGACTCGAACAGGGCCTTGAAGTTGCCCTTGCCGAAGCCGAGGGAACCGTGCCGCTCGATCAGCTCGAAGAAGACGGTAGGCCGGTCGCCGATCGGCTTGGTGAAGATCTGCAGGAGGTACCCGTCCTCGTCCCGGTCGACCAGCACGCCACGCTTCTTCAGCTCCTCGATCGGCGCTCGCACCTGACCGATCCGGGACCGCAGCTCTGGATCGTCGTAGTAGGCGTCGGGGGTGTCGAGGAAGTCGACACCCTCCGCTCGCATGGCGTCGACCGTACGCAGGATGTCGTTGGTGGCCAGGGCGATGTGCTGGCATCCGGGCGATCCGTAGAACTCGAGGTACTCGTCGATCTGCGACTTCTTCTTCGCTATGGCCGGCTCGTTCAGCGGGAACTTCACCCGGTGGTTACCGTTGGCCACCACCTTGGACATCAGGGCGGAGTACTCGGTGGCGATGTCGTCGCCGACGAACTCGGCCATGTTCACGAATCCCATGACCTTGCGGTACCAGTCGACCCAGTAGTCCATCTTCCCGAGTTCGACGTTGCCGACACAGTGGTCGACGGCCTGGAAGAGGCGCTTGGGCGAACCCTCACGTTTGCGGTAGCTGGACGCCCGCTCGGCGTATCCCGGCAGGTACGGGCCGGAGTACCGGGAGCGGTCGACGAGCGTGTGCCGGGTGACCCCGTAGGTGGCGATGGCGGCCATACGGACGGTCCCATACTCGTCGGAGACCTCGTACGGCTCGTCCAGGATGGTGGCGCCCTGTGCTCGCGCGTGCGAGACACAGGCGTCGACGTCGGGCACCTCCAGGGCGAGATCCACGACCCCGTCGCCGTGTTCGCGGTGGTGGTCCACGAGCGGGCTGTCCGGGGACACGCCACCCTTGAGCACGAATCGCGCGGACCCACTGCGCAACACGAACGATTTGTGATCCCGGTTGCCCGTCTCCGGGCCCGAGTAGGCGACCAGCTCCATGCCCATGGCCGACTGATAGAAATGGGCGGCCTGGGTGGCGTTGCCGACCACGAACACCACCGCGTCCATCGCCGTGACCGGGAAGGGATCCTTCGACTCGTCGTACTCGACCAGTCCGACGAGCTGCTTGAGCTGATCGACGTCGAGGTCTGCCGCTCGCTCTTCGGGAGTCAGGGTGTGGGTGGAATCGGTGGTCATGACCGGCCTCCAGAATGGTCCGTCGCGGATGGGGTCGCGCGCCGAGGGGTTGTCCTTCCTGGACTCTCGCCGTCTCCTGGGCGGCTGCGCAAGTGGCAGCCATGGCCATGAACATCGTGTACATTCTGAGTAGCTGATACGACATGCACGTATGCAGGTTGCCTACCCTCCGGTGTCCGCACGGCCGGATGGACGAAACCCGGGAAGACCTCATGACAGACCTCCTCGACACCCGCATCATCGAGCTGTTCATGCACGAGCCGCGCGTCGGCGTGCTCGAGGCCTCTCGCAGGCTGGGGGTGGCGCGCGCCACCGTCCAGTCTCGCCTCGACAAGCTCATGACGGCGGGCGTGATCTCCTCACTGGCCCCGAGCATCGACCCGGCCGCGCTCGGCTACCGCGTCACCGCCTTCGCGTTTCTCGACATCCGGCAGGGAGCGAGAGAGTCCGTGGCCGCCCACCTGGACCGGATCCCCGAGGTTCTCGAGGTCCACACCATCACCGGCCAGGGGGATCTGCTGTGCCGGATCGTGGCCAGGGACAACGACGACCTCCAGCGGGTCATCGACGACCTCGTCGGGGACGACGACATCGTCCGGACCTCGACGGTCATCGCGCTGTCCACGGTCGTCGGACCGCGTATCCTGCCCCTCGTCCGGTCAGCGGCCGGCTGAATCGCCTCCCGCGACGCCCGCAGTACGGACGACGATTGGCACAACGCGGTGGATCAGGCTTAAATGTGCAGAGTGTCCAGTCGAGCTTCGGGCGGAACGCTAGCCGCCTTCCTGATATTCGCCGCCATCATCGGCTTCGCCGGTGGCGCGTATCTAGGTACGCAATCAGGCGATGCCGAACCGAACTCCGCGCCCACGCTGTCCGGCGATGCGGACGCTGACGGCGACGCCGCCGCTGACGGGAACACGGACGAACCCGAAGGCGACGAGGAAGAACCGAACGAAGACGACGAGCCCGCCGGTGACGGCTCGTTGACGTTCTCCCTGAGCCAGTCGTCGGCAGCCGCCGGCTCGCGCATCGACTACTCCGGCCGCCTCGGCTCCGGAGAAGAAGGCGTGACCCTGCAGATCCAGCGCAGCATCGATGGCGGCGAGTGGGAGGACTTCCCGGTCAGCCGGGACACCGGAGCCAACGGCGAGTTCAGCGGCTATCTGGAGACCGGCAGGAGCGGATCCAACAGCTTCCGCGTGGTACGCGCCGACGACAGCTCCGTCGTCTCAGAGCCGGCCACCGTCGAGATCCAATAACGGGCGCGCCTCTTCAGAACAGCACGCGCAGACGGTCGGCGGGGCCGAGGAAGCGGTGATCGGACACGCAGTGGAGGTCGACGTGCTCGACCGGACCGGAGGTACCGGACAGCTCTCCCCGGCTTTTCACCGTGGCCGGAAGACCACATTCCGGGCAGTCGGACAGCATGCGATCGGACATGATGGCGGCACTCCTCGCTGACGAGAGCGGACGTCGCGCCACCCTTGCCGCGAGAACCGGGAACGCCACCGCAGACCAGCGACGCACCAGTGCGACATCGTGGCCCAATCCAGGGCATGATCGCCACCCGTCGCCGCAGTGACGCCCCTCACTCTCGCCGCCCGTGATGAGAAATGCTCACGGACCGGACAAGTTCCCCAGAACCTCTTGCGGCGGCCGCCCCGCGTCGTCTTTGCTGGTGCGTAACAAGCGCGCACCGGGATCTGGACGCCGCCACACTGGTCGAGATCGCGAGCACAAGGAGGTGGAGCGCGCGCTACGGCGCCAACCGTTGCGCAAAACCCTCGGGCCGGCGAGTCACTGGCCGGCCCCGTGCGCACGCGGGAGGGCCCATGACTCATATCTCCATGACGGTCGACGGCGTCAGGTACGACGACGACGTCGAACCGCGCACTCTGCTCGTTCACCATCTTCGAGACCGGCTCGGCAAGGTCGGCACCGTGGTGGGCTGCGACACCAGCAACTGCGGTTCCTGCACGGTGCTGATGGCCGGAAACAGCGTCAAGAGCTGTACCGTGCTGGCCGTCCAGGCCGATGGCTCGGACGTCACCACCGTCGAGGGACTGGCCGGGCGAGACGGCTCGCTTCACCCGGTGCAGCGCTCCTTCCACGAGACTCATGCGCTCCAGTGCGGGTATTGCACCCCAGGCATGATCATGGCGGCCGTGGATCTGCTGGCCGAGAATCCCGATCCCAGCGACGACGAGATCCGCGAAGGGCTCGAGGGCAACCTGTGCCGCTGCACCGGATACCAGAACATCGTCAAGGCGGTCCGGGAAGCTGGCGCCGCCATGCGGACGTCCGGCCAGCAGGTACCGCCGGCCAAGCCGGCCGAACGGCCGGAGACCGCCGCGCAGGAGGTGACGACATGACCGTCACCGAAGACCGGTCCGGCGCCGAGGTCGGCCGGGACCGCCGGCGCAAGGAGGACTCCCGGCTCATTACCGGCCGGACGATGTGGACCGAGAACATCAGCCTGCCGGGCATGCTCCACCTGGCCATCCTGCGCAGCCCGATGGCCCACGCGCGCATCACCCACATCGACGTCGGTCCCGCACGCGAGCTACCCGGCGTGGTCGAGGCGATCGCCGGGCGCGACATCGCCGACATCCAGGGCTCCCTCCCCTGCGCCTGGCCGGTGACCGAGGAGATGATCCTCCCCGACTACCCGCCGCTCGCCGTCGACGAGGTACGCCACGCCGGAGAGCCGGTGGCCGTCGTCGCAGCCCGGGATCGGGTCAGCGCGATCGACGCCCTCGAGGCCATCGAGGTCGACTACGAGCCGCTGCCCGCGGTCCTCGACATGGAAGCGGCGCTGGCCGACGGCGCCGATCTGGTCCACAGCGGCCACGGCACCAACAAGTGTTTCTCCTGGATCCTCGACTCCGCCGAGGCCGGCACCGGCGACGACGTCGGGCGCGCTGAGGCGGATGCCGAGGTCGTGATCAAACGCCGCTATCTCCAGCAGCGGCTGATCCCCGCGTTCATGGAGCCGCGCAGCGTCGTCGTCGATCCCACGGGTGAACAGATCACCATGTGGTCGGCCACCCAGATCCCGCACATCCTCCGGCTCATGCTGGCGATGGCCACCGGCGTGGCCGAGCACAAGATCCGGGTGATCGCCCCGGACGTCGGCGGCGGATTCGGCGGTAAGCTGCAGGTCACTCCCGAGGAGTTCATCGCCTTCGCCGCCGCTCGCCGCTTCGGCCGTCCCGTCAAGTACGTCGAGTCGCGTTCGGAGTCGATGCTCTCGGCACATCACGGCCGCGACCAGATCCAGGACATCACCCTGTGCGCGAAACGCGACGGCACCGTTACCGGGCTGTCGGTCAAGCTCCTGGCCAACATGGGTGCCTACCTGGGCATCGTCACTCCAGGTGTGCCTCTGCTGGGCGCGTTCATGTACAACGCGATCTACAAGTTCCCTGCCTACCGGTTCGATTGCACCGGCGTGTTCACCAACACCACCAAGACCGACGCCTACCGCGGCGCGGGCCGGCCGGAGGCGACGTTCGCCATCGAGCGGACCATGGACGAGCTCGCCGCCGAGCTGGGCATGGACCCACTGGAGGTGCGCCGCCGCAACTGGATCGGGCACGACGAGTTCCCCTTCACCACGGTGGCCGGGCTCACCTACGACTCCGGCAACTACGAGGCCGCCACCGACAAGGCGATGGAGCTGTTCGGCTACGACGCACTCCGGCGCGAGCAGGACGAACGCCGGCAGTCGAACGATCCGGTGCAGCTCGGCATCGGCGTGTCCACTTACACGGAGATGTGCGGCCTCGCACCGTCCCGGGTTCTCGGCCAGCTCCGCTACGGCGCCGGCGGCTGGGAGACCGCATCGGTGCGCATGCTTCCCACCGGAAAGGTCGAAGTGGTCACCGGCACCTCGCCGCACGGGCAGGGCCACGAGACGGCGTGGAGCCAGATCGTGGCGGACGAGCTGGGCGTACCCTTCGACGACGTCGAAGTGCTCCACGGCGACACCCGCACGTCGCACAAGGGCCTCGACACCTACGGCTCCCGGTCGCTCGCGGTCGGGGGCATCGCACTGGTCAACGCCTGCCAGAAGGTGGTCGACAAGGCCAAGCCGATCGCTGCCCATCTCCTGGAGTGCGACCCGGCCGACCTGGAGTTCGTCAACGGCCAGTACCAGGTCAAGGGCTCCCCGGGAGCGGCGAAGACGCTCGGGGACTGCGCGCTCGCGGTGTTCACCTCACACGATCTCCCGGACGGCGTCGAGCCGAATCTCGACGCCGACGCCACGTTCGACCCCGGGAACTTCTCCTACCCGCACGGCACGCACCTGTGCGCCACCGAGGTGGACACCGAGACAGGGCGGGTGTCCATCCGCTCGTACGTCGCGGTGGACGACGTCGGTCGCGTGGTCAACCCGATGATCGTGGAAGGGCAGGTGCACGGGGGTATAGCGCAGGGCATCGGCCAGGCCCTGTTCGAGGAGGCCGTGTACGACGCCGACGGCAATCTGCTCACCGGCACGTTCGTCGACTACCTGCTACCCGGCAGCCCGGACCTCCCGGACTTTGTGACCGCCCGGACCGAGACGCCGGCCACGGACCACCCGCTCGGGGCCAAGGGTGTCGGCGAGGCCGGAACCATCGCCTCGACACCCGCGGTCGTCAACGCGGTGGTCGACGCGCTGCGGCCGCTGGGCGTCTCCGACGTCCGCATGCCGTGCACCCCGGAACGGGTGTGGCAGGCGATCCGCGATGCCCGCAACGGTGCCCACGAAGGGGGTGAGCGGTCATGATCCCGGCCGCTTTCGAGTACAGCCGGCCCACTGGAATCGACGACGCCGTCCGTGCCCTGAGCGAGGGCGGTGAGGACGCCAAGGCCATGGCCGGCGGGCAGAGCCTGATCCCGATGCTGCGGCTCAGGCTGGCGGTGCCGAGCGTCGTCGTCGATCTTGCCGGAATCACCGACCTGGGTGGCATCCGCGACGACGGTGACGCCTTGGTGATCGGGGCGATGACGACGCACGACGAGGTCCTGAACGACGAGCTGATCAAGACGCACGTCCCGTTGATCGCGCAGGCCACCGCTACTGTGGCGGACCGGCAGGTGCGGCACCGGGGCACGTTCGGCGGATCTCTCGCGCATGCCGATCCGGCTGGGGATCTCCCCAGCGTGGCGGCCGCGCTGGACGCCTCGTTCGAGATCGCCGGTCCTGCCGGCCGGCGGACCGTGCCGGCGTCGGAGTTCTTCGTCGACTACCTGACATCGGCGGTGCAGCCCGACGAGATCCTCGTCTCCATCCGGGTGCCGAAGCTCGGCGGATGGGGCAGCCACTACGAGAAGTTCAGCCGGGTGGCGCAAGCCTGGGCGATGGTCGGGGTCGCGGCAGCGGTTCGCCGCGACAACGGCACGATCGCCGACGCGCGCGTCGCGCTGACCAACATGGGGGCCACACCGGTGCGAGCGAGGGCGGTGGAAGAGGCTCTGATCGGCGGGCCCGCGTCCGCCGATGCGGTGGCGGCCGCGGCGGAACGGGCGGCGGAGGGCGCGGAGCCGAGCAGTGACGTCTCGGCGTCGGCCGACTACCGCTCGCACCTCGCCACGGTCCTCACCCGCCGCGCGGTCTCCGCCGCCGGGAGACTGTGAACTCCGCAAGCTGGGTTGCCGCATGCCCCAGCTCGTGATCGATGGCCGTGAGCGGGTATGTACCGCCGAAGCAGCGGTATCCCGCTCACGGTCACCACGCGTCGAGAGAAAGAGGCACCATGCAGCTGGTTCACCAGTTCACCGTCCCGGCACCGATCGACGACGCATGGAAGACACTGCTCGACCTGCCGCGGGTAGCACCATGTATGCCCGGCGCCACCCTGGACGAGTTCGACGGTGAGAAGTTCACCGGATCGGTCAAGGTGAAGCTGGGACCGATGACGCTGCTGTACCGCGGCCAAGGCCGGCTCGCCGAGACCGACGAGTCGGCACACCGGCTCGTGATGGAGGCCTCGGGCAAAGACACCCGGGGATCCGGCACGGCCGCCGCCACCGTCACGGCGAGCCTGACCGCGGACGGCGACCGCACACAGGTCAACGTCACCACCGATCTGAAGATCACTGGCCGGCCGGCGCAGTTCGGCCGCGGTTTGATCTCGGACGTGAGCGGCAAGCTGCTCGACCAGTTCGCCGACTGCCTGGCAAAGACTCTGGGCACTACCCCGGCTGAAGCGGCCGCCACCGTGTCAGGAGCCGCCGTGTCAGGAGCCGCCGTCTCCGGGGCCGCCGTCTCCGGGGCCGCCGTCTCCGGGGCCGCCGTCTCCGCGGCCACCGGCACCCCAGGTGAGACGGCGGCCGAGCCTGGCCTGGTCGGTATCGGCGGCTCGGACGGCGAAGACCTGACTGACGTGCGGGCCGCCGCGCCGGGCGAGCCGGAGCTCGGGGACCGGGGTTCGGTCGAGGATGCCGAAGCCGACCGGGCTCAGGTGGAGGTCGAGCCGATCAACCTGCTCGAGATCACGGGCGCGCAGGAAGCGCTCCGTCGCTACGGGCCGTACGCCGGCGCCGCAGCCGCGGTGCTCGCCGCCGTGTTCTGGGTTGGCCTCCGCCGGCGACGGCGCTGAACCGGGCGGACCTCACTGCTGAAAGTTGACTTCTCTGCCGTGAATCGCGCTGAATCCCCCGATCATGCCCGCAAACGCGATTCAGACCATAGAAGTCAACCCTCAGCAGTGAAGTCGCGTCTGGGTACCGTCCACGACGACGTCGCCGGCTGACTGCCCTCGTGGCCTCTACCTTCGATCAGGCAGGATGGAAGGGACGAGGCTCTTGCGGGAAACGTGACCGTGATCGAGAGGATGACTGATGCGCGCAGTGCTGGTACGGGAGAACGGTGGACCGGACGTTCTCGAGGTGACGGACGTGGACCCGCCCCAGCCGGAGGCCGGCGAGCTCCTGGTCGACGTGGGGGCGGCCGGGGTGAACTACATCGACACCTACCAGCGCGAGGGCAGATATCCCGTCCCCACCCCGTTCACGCTCGGCATGGAGGGTGCGGGCACGGTCCGGGCCGTGGGTGCGGACGTGACCGGAGTGCGGGCCGGTGACCGCGTGGCCTGGAAGGCCGCGCAAGGCTCCTACGCCGAGCAGGCGATCGTTCCCGCCGACGAGGCCGTGCCCGTACCGGAGAGCGTCTCCACCGACGACGCGGCCGCACTGCTCCTTCAAGGGCTGACCGCACACTATCTGGCGACGTCGACCTACCCTGTCCAGCCCGGCGACTGGGTCGTCGTGCATGCGGCCGCCGGTGGGGTCGGGCTGCTGCTCACCCAGATCGTCAAGATCCGCGGGGGTCACGTCCTGGCGACCACATCGACGGAAGACAAAGCCGAGCTCGCGAAGGCGGCCGGCGCGGACGAGACCACCTCCTACGAGCAGTTCGCCGACCGGGCGCGGGAGCTGACCGACGGTGAAGGGGTGCCGTGCGTGTACGACGGGGTTGGCCGGGCGACCTTCGACGCCGGACTGGACGCGTTGCGGGTACGCGGCACCATGGCACTGTTCGGTGCGGCCAGCGGCCCGGTGCCACCACTGGACCCGCAGCAGCTCAACGCGAAAGGCTCGCTGTACCTCACCCGGCCCACTCTCGCGCACTACTGCCGGAATCGGGAGGAGCTGCTGGCCCGCACCGATGAGCTGCTCGAGTGGGTGGGCTCCGGCCGGTTGGACGTGCGGGTAGGCGGCCGGTATCCGCTCGCCGAGGCCCGGCGCGCCCACGAGGACCTCGAGGGCCGCAAAACCACCGGCAAGCTCCTGCTGATCCCCTAACTACCCGCCCTCCTCAACGCATGCCAGGGGTTAAGGTCGCTACGGAGGGCGATTTATCCGAATTTTACGACCCTGACCCATGCCAGGGGCTGAGATCGGAGGGGCTGAAATCGGGCCGGCCGGGCGTAGGGTGGCCGTAGGTAGTTGCCGGATCGTGAGGACCGGCCCGGACCAGCTGAGTTGGAGTCTTCGATGAAGAAGTTGATCAACTCCCCCGATACCGTCATCACCGACGCGCTGCGCGGCATCGCCTCGGCGCACCCGGAGCTGACGGTAGACATCGAGAACCGCGTCATCGCCCGCGCCGAGAAGGTTCCCGACAAGGTCGGCCTCGTCTCCGGCGGCGGTTCCGGGCATGAGCCCCTGCACGGCGGCTACGTGGGGCACGGCATGCTCGACGCTGCCGCACCCGGTGAGGTGTACACCTCACCGGTCCCGGACCAGATCCTCCTGGCCACGCAGGCTGCGGACTCCGGCGCGGGTGTGCTGCACATCGTGAAGAACTACACCGGCGACGTGCTCAACTTCCGGATGGCGGCGGAACTCGCCGAGGACGACGACATCCGCGTGGTCTCCGTGGTCACCAACGACGACGTCGCGGTCGAGGACTCCACGTTCACCGCGGGCCGTCGGGGCACCGGCGGGACCATCGTCGTGGAGAAGGTTGCCGGCGCGGCCGCCACGGAAGGCGCCGACCTGGACACGGTCGCGCGGATCGCCACGGAGGCGAACGAGCGCTCCCGCTCCTTCGGCATCGCACTCAAGGCCGGCACCGTCCCCGCCGCAGGGAAGCCTGGATTCGAGCTGGCCGAGGACGAGATCGAGTTCGGCGTGGGCATCCACGGCGAGCCCGGCCGCGAACGCGGCAAGCTCGCGCCGTTGCACGAGCTCGTCGGTTACGCCCTCGACGCCATCCACGCCGATCTGCCGGTCGATGGCGACGTTCTGGTGATCGTCAACGGACACGGCGGAACTCCGCTGATCGAGCTGTACGGTGCCTTCGCCGAAGCCGTCGCCTGGATCGAGGGCCACGGCGCGCGAGTGGCACGCAATCTCGTCGGCAATTACATCACCAGCCTCGACCAGGAGGGCTTCTCCATCACCGTCACGTTGCTCACCGACGAGCTCACCAGGCTCTGGGATGCGCCCGTGTCGACACCGGCGCTGCGGTGGGGGATGTGACGATGATCTTCGACACCCAGCGTGCGATCGCCTGGATCAACCGGATCGCCGAGCTCGTCCGGGCCGACGTCGAGCGGCTTACCACGCTCGACACCGCGATCGGCGACGGCGATCACGGCGCCAACCTGGACCGTGGCATGACCGCGGCCGTGGACGCGCTGGCGGAGAAGGAGCCGGAAACACCGGGCAAGGTTCTGATCACCGCCGGACGTGGACTGGTGAGCAAGACCGGTGGGGCATCGGGACCCCTCTACGGCTCAGGCTTCCGCGCGGCTGGGAAGGCCATGCGGGACGAAGGCGACGTCGTCGCCCTCTCCGACGCACTGGAAGCCATGCTCAGGGCCATCGAGGAGCTCGGCGGCGCACATCACGAGGACAAGACCATGGTGGACGCGTTCGCTCCGGCCGTCGCCGCATTCCAGCAAGCAGCCGGCGCCACGGCGGACATGCACACCGCCGCGGTCGCCGCGGCGGAGGCCGCCGAGGCCGGGCTCGCCGCCACCGTCCCGCTGCAGGCCCGCAAGGGCCGGGCAAGCTACCTGGGACCGCGCAGCGTCGGCCACGAAGACCCGGGTGCGGCTTCCACCGTGCTGATCTTCCGGGCACTGGCGGACGTGACCGCCGAATGAGTAGCTCGGCCAATGGCGGACCCACGCCACCGAGCGTGGGTATCGTCCTCATCTCGCACAGCGCGGCGCTCGCCCGCGCCGCCGCCGAGATGGCCGCCGCCCTCGCCGGTCCAGAGGTGACCATCAGACCCGCCGGCGGGACCGACGACGGCTCGATGGGCACCAGCATCGATCTGATCGGTACGGCGGTGCGGGAAGCCGACAGCGGTGGCGGCGTCCTGGTCCTCATGGACATGGGCAGCTCCGTGCTGACCGCGAAGACGCTGCTGGAAGATCTCGACGATGACGACGCGCCGGCGGTCAGACTCGCCGACGCGCCGTTCCTGGAGGGCGCGGTAGCGGCGGCGGTCCTGGCATCAACGGGGGCCGACCTGCAGACCGTAGCCGAGAGCGCCGAGCAGGCGTGGAGCATGCGCAAGCTCTAAAACGCGCTCCCGGGACTCCAGTCCCGGGAGCGTGAACACGCCGCATCAAGTCGGGCTGCTGGGGGCCTACGACTCGTCGTCGCCGCCGCCCTTGCCCGGCTTCATCTTCTCCCACTTTTTCTTGCACTCAGGGCAGACCGGGTATTTCTGCGGATCCCGACTGGGCACCCAGACCTTGCCGCATAGGGCGATCACGGGAGTGCCGTTGATCATCGCATCGGTCAGTTTGCTCTTGGAGACGTAGTGCGAGAACCGTTCGTGGTCACCGTCGCCGTCACCAGGCTTCGTTCGGGCGTCGGGCCGCTGGATGGTCTCGGCGCCCGGGCTCAGTTGGGTACTCACCCCACCCAGTGTACGGACCGTCCGCGGCGTCGTCGTGGTTCGATTCGCGTCCCCGGCCGGAGCAGCCGAAACCGACTGGACCCGGTACATGAGTGTCCCTAGGATTCATTCATGACCTCATCCTCCGCGGCCGGCACCACCCCCCGCATTCTCGGCCCGGAGCACCGCAAACTCACGCTCGGCATCGTGGCCACGGTCGTCTTCATCGCCTTCGAGGCGATGGCCGTGGCGACTGCCATGCCGAAGGCCGTCCCCGACCTCGACGGCGTGGCCCTGTACGCACTGGCTTTCTCCGGATTCTTCACCACAAGCCTCCTCGGCATGGTGATCGCCGGCGAGACGTGCGACCGCAGAGGACCCCGCCTTCCCATCATCGCTGGCGCACTGGCGTTCACCATCGGACTGCTCCTGGCCGGCGCTGCTCAGTCGATGTGGCCGTTCATCGCTGGGCGCGCGGCGCAGGGCCTGGGCGGCGGCCTGGTCGTGGTGGCTCTCTACGTCGTGGTCGGACGCTCCTATCCCGAGTCGATGCGTCCACGGATCTTCGCGGCGATGTCGGCCGCCTGGGTTGTGCCCTCGATCGTCGGGCCATTGGTCGCGGGGCTGCTCGCCGATCACGCCTCCTGGCGCTGGGTCTTTCTGGGCTTGGCGCCATTCGTCCTGTTGCCTGTCCTGGCGATCATGCCGTCCGTCCGTGCCGTGGACGGCCCACCGCCGTCCGGCCCGGTGATCCGCCGCCGGCGGATGCCGCTGGCGCTGGCCACGGCCACCGGCATGGGCATCCTGCAATATGCCGGAACGCGCCCGGATCTGGTCGCGCTCGCTCTGGTGGTCGTCGGGCTCGCCCTGGTCGTGCCCAGCGTGCCACGGCTGCTGCCACCCGGCACGCTCCGGGTCCGGCGTGGACTACCCACGGTGGTTCTCATGCGCGGCATCCTGGCCGGGTCGTTCTTCGGAGCGGAGGCGTTCCTGCCGCTCCTGCTCGTCGCCGAGCGCGGCCTGTCGTCGACTCTGGCCGGGCTGTCCCTCACTGGCGCCGCGCTGGGCTGGGCGGCAGGCTCCTGGTACCAGGGGCGGCCGCGGACCGTGGTGCCGCGTTACCTGCTGGTGCGCTTCGGCAGTGCGGGCGTCTCGATGGCGATCGCCCTGCTGGGACTGGTGCTGCTGCCGGCCATCCCGGCCCTGATCGCGGCGCTGATCTGGATGTTCGGCGCGTTCGGCATGGGAATGGCCATGTCCAGCATCTCCGTGTTGCTGTTCCAGGTCTCTCCCGTCGAGGAGCACGGCACGAACTCGGCCGCCATGCAGTTGAGCGACGCCTTGTTCTCCATCGCCTTCGTCGGCCTGGCCGGCACCATCTTCGGCTCCAGCCACGGAGCGGAAGCGACCACCGGTACGTCAGTGCCCATGTGGGTCTATGCGGTGATCCTGGCCGTCATGTCCGCGCTGGCCGGATTCGGCGCCTGGGCAGCGGGCCGCCTGAACGTACCCGCGCCGGAGCCCGTCGTGCCGGAAGCCGCGGACGACGCCGGACCGGCCCGGCACGTCGGTCCTTGACCTGTCCGAGGGTGCGGTTAAGGTCAAGAGTGAGCCCGGTTCGTGGAGCGGCCGAGGACGCGTGTTGTCACCGTTGCCGCAGCGGGTCGGGCTTTGCTGTGCCCCAGGACAACAACCAGGAGATGTGTGAGTACCTCCGCTGCTGAGCACCTGCCCCCGGCCTATCCGGCCCGCGCCCCGTGGGGAACCGCGGGCCGGCTGCGCGCCTGGCAGCAGGCCGCCCTCAGTGACTACATGCAGCGCGAACCACGCGATTATCTGGCGGTCGCCACACCCGGCGCGGGAAAGACCACCTTCGCGCTCCGGGTCGCGGCTGAACTGCTCGCCAAGCGAGCGGTCCACCAGCTCACCATCGTGGCGCCCACCGAACACCTGAAGCGCCAGTGGGCCGACGCCGCCGACAAGGTCGGCATCACCATCGACCCGGCGTTCTCCGGGCGCAAGGGCCGCACCAGCCGGGATTACACCGGCGTGGCCGTCACCTACGCCGGCGTCGCCGCGCATCCGATGCTGCACCGCGCCCGCTGTGAGAACCGCCGCACGCTGGTGATTCTGGACGAGGTCCACCACGCGGGTGACTCGCTCTCCTGGGGAGAGGCCGTACGTGAGGCGTTCGACCCGGCCGCTCGCCGGCTCGCGCTCACCGGTACACCGTTCCGGTCCGACATCAATCCCATCCCGTTCGTCACCTACGTGCCAGACGCCGACGGGCTTCAGCGCAGTGCGGCGGACTACACCTATGGCTACGCGAACGCCCTGCAGGACGGCGTCGTACGCCCCGTGCTGTTCATGGCGTACTCGGGTGAGATGCGCTGGCGCACTCGTGCCGGCGACGAGGTCGCGGCCCGCCTGGGCGAACCGCTCACCAAAGACCTGACCGCGCAGGCGTGGCGCACCGCGCTGGACCCCGAGGGCGAGTGGATCCCGTCCGTGCTGCGCGCGGCCGACACTCGCTTGACCGAAGTACGCCGGCACGTTCCCGACGCGGGCGGCCTGGTGATCGCCACCGACCAGGAGAACGCCCGGGCCTACGCCGCGCTGCTGGGACGGATCTGTGGCGAGCGCCCCACCGTGGTGCTCTCCGACGAGCCCAAGGCGTCGAAGAAGATCGCCCAGTTCTCCGACAACGACCACCGCTGGATGGTGGCGGTGCGGATGGTCTCCGAAGGAGTCGACATCCCACGCCTGGCGGTCGGCGTGTACGCCACCGCCACCCAGACGCCGCTGTTCTTCGCCCAGGCAGTCGGCCGTTTCGTGCGGGCGCGCAAACGCGGCGAGACGGCGTCCATCTTCCTTCCCACGGTTCCCTCCCTGCTCTCCTACGCCGGCGAGATGGAGGCGTCGAGGGAGCACGTCCTCGGCAAGACGTCCGCGCCCGACGACGATCCCGCGGCGGCGGAAGAAGCCCTGATGAAAGCGGCGCAGCGGCAGGAGACGGGAGCGGACGAGCTAGTGCCGTTCGAGGCCCTCGGGTCCGACGCCGCCTTCGACCGGGTGCTGTACGACGGCGGCGAGTTCGGCACGCAGGCCCAGTCGGGCTCCGCGGAGGAGGCCGACTACCTCGGCATCCCGGGGCTCCTCGAGCCGGATCAGGTCACCGCACTCCTCCGGCGCCGGCAAGCCGAACAGCAGTCCGGGCGTCAGCAATCCGGAGGACAGTCGGAGGCCGCCACGGCCGACTCCGGTTCCGCCCGCACGGTGCCCGAGCATGAGCGGATCTCCATGCTGCGGCGCGAACTCAACGGCCTGGTGGGAGCGTGGCACCACCGCACCGGCAAGCCGCACGGAGCAATCCACACCGAACTGCGCAAAGCGTGCGGCGGTCCACCCGCCGCCCTCGCCACGGCCGAGGAGATCCAGGCGCGAATCGACACGATCCGGGAGTGGGCGATCGCCCGGCACTGACGCCCGGCGTCACCGGCTGGCGGGCACCGTCACCCCGCGGTGCTCTCCCGCACCTCGACGGTGAACGGCACCTCGACATCCTCGGCGGCGGCGTCGGGCTCCGACACACGCCGGGCCACCAGCCGCACCGCCTCCTCCGCCAGAAACGGGACATCGGGCGAGACCGTGGTCAGGGTCGGCGCCGAATATCTGCCGTCCTCGATGTCGTCGAACCCGGCCACCGCGATGTCTTGCGGCACGCGCAGACCCCGCTCTCGCAGCGTCCGCAAGGCGCCGAGGGCCATCAGGTCGTTGAAGCAGAAGACGGCGTCCACGCCGGCCGGCGCGTCGAGAAGCGCCGCCATCGCCCTGGCCCCAGTGGTGCGGTCGTAGTTCACGTCGCCGACCATGAGCGCCGGGTCGACGCGATGGCCGGCGGCCTCGAGCGCCTGCCGGTATCCCTGACCTCGCAATGCGCCCGTGCCGGACTCATGTTCGGCACCGATGGCGGCGATCCGCTTCTTGCCCGTCTCGATCAGATGCTGGGTCACCTGCCGCGCGGCCCGGACATTGTCCACCGCGATGTGGTCGTAGCCGGCGGGATAGCCGCGCTCGCCGAGGAGGACCATGGGCGTCGGCTCCGTCCGGGCCGCCACGTCGGCGGCCGGCGTGGCCATCGGGCTGAAGATGATGCCGTCGATCAGGGTCGACGAGAGGCCCTCCAGGACGACGCGCTCGCCCTCGTGTTCGCCTGAGGTCTCCTCGATGAGGACCACCAAGCCCCGGCGCTTCGCAGCGGCACCGATCTCCGAGGCCAGCGAGGCGAAGTACGGCGAGGTCAGCTCCGGGACGGCGAGCGCGAGGAAGCCGGAGCGTCCGTGCCGCAGGCTGCGCGCCGTCATATTGGGGCGATAACGCAGCTCGGCGATGGCCTCCAGGACCTTCTCGCGGGTCTTCTCCGTGACGTTCGGGTGGTTGTTGATCACATTGGAGACGGTCTTGAACGACACGCCGGCTCGATCGGCCACGTCTTTGAGTCGGGCCCCCAATGTCGCCTCCATGTGCCGCGGTGGATGATCCGAGTCTAGGCCGTACGCGCCCGCCGGTTCCGCCTGACGCCCGGGCGGCGGCCGCCGCGATTCCTTCTCGATCACCCCTTTACAACGGAGGATATCCGGTGAAGGATGTCTGCACGGTTATCCGTTGTAAATCTCTGCGAAAGAGGTGTCCGTGTACGAAGTCGACGTCGCGGTGGATCCCGCATTCGTCATCGGGGATGTAGATCGCCGCCTGTTCGGGACATTCGTCGAGCACATGGGCCGATGCGTCTACGGCGGCATCTTCGAGCCCGGCCATCCCACCGCCGACGAGTACGGCTTCCGCCGCGACGTGGCCGACCTGGTCGCTGAGCTCGGCGTCACCGTTGTCCGCTACCCCGGCGGCAATTTCGTCTCCAACTACCGCTGGGAGGACGGCGTCGGCCCAGTGGAAGACCGTCCGCGCCGCCTGGACCTCGCCTGGCGCGCCATCGAGCCGAACACCGTGGGCGTCGACGAGTTCACCCGCTGGGCACGAGGCGTGGGCATCGAGCCCATCATGGCGGTCAATCTCGGCACCCGCGGCGTCCGCGCGGCGGTGGACCTGCTGGAGTACTGCAACTACCCGGCGGAGAGCACCGCGATGGCCGACTGGCGGGTCGCCAACGGGCACAAGGAACCGCACGGCGTACGCACCTGGTGCCTGGGCAATGAGCTTGACGGGCCGTGGCAGATCGGGCACAAGACGGCAGACGAGTACGGCCGGCTCGCGGCGGAGACCGCACGCGCCATGCGCCGTGCCGACCCGGACATCGAGCTGGTGGCGTGCGGTAGCTCCAACAGCGGCATGCCCACGTTCGGCGCCTGGGAACGCACCGTCCTGGAGCACACCTACGACCTGGTCGACCACATCTCACTGCACGCGTACTACGAGCCGGTGGAAGGCGACGTCGACAGCTTCCTCGCCTCGTCGGAGGACATGCGGCGGATGATCGCCACCATCGCCGCGACCGCCGACCATGTCGCGGCCGTCACCCGGAGCCGCAAGCGCCTGACGATCTCCTTCGACGAGTGGAACGTCTGGTACCAGAACCGCTTCCCCGGGGAGTCCGGCCTCCAGATCCGTGACGGTGGCCCCCTGATCGAAGACGTCTACGACGTCACCGACGCCGTCGTCGTGGGAGACCTGCTGATGGCGCTGCTCGACAGCAGCGACCGCGTGGCCATCGCCTGCCAGGCCCAGCTGGTGAACGTCATCGGGCCGATCCTGACGGCTACGGGAGGGCCAGCCTGGAGGCAGGCCATCTTCCATCCGTTCGCGCTGACCGCACGGCATGCCCGGGGCACCGCGCTGCGCACCGCCGTGCGGACACCCGAGCTGTCCACCAGCAGGCACGGTGACGTCCCGGCCACACGGGTCAGCGCCGTGCACAATCCGGCCGACGGCGAGCTGGTGCTGCTCGCCACGAACCGGGACCGCACCAGACCGGCGCAGCTCACCGCGTCGCTGCGGGCGTTCGAATCATCCGGGCACAGCGTCGAACTCGTCGAACATCTGGCGCTCGCCGACGACGACCCGGCCGCCACCAACAGTGCCGACCAGCCTGACCGGGTGCGGCCCCGCCGCGTCACCTCCAGCCAGGTGGGCGACGGCAGCCTCACCACCGTTTTGCCGCCCGCCTCCTGGCACCTCATTCGCCTGCGCACCGCCCGACAGTGATCCACTTCCCATCGTCTGTGAAGGAGCCGCTGTGAGCACGACACCTCGTCACTCGTCCACCCCCTTGACCCGCCGACGCTTCCTCTCCGCCACCGGTGCACTCGGCGCCGGAACCCTCCTGGCCGCCTGCGGTGGCGGTTCCGCATCCCCGGGCTCCGGCTCGGCATCCGGACCGGCCGCGGAACCCGCTGCCGACACCTACGACGGCCCGAATGTCGAGCTGGAGTTCTGGAACGGGTTCACCGGCGGCGACGGCCCCTACATGCAGGCCCTGGTCGACGCGTTCAACTCCGAACACGAGAACGTCAACGTCCGGATGACAGTGATGGAGTGGGCGGACTACTACTCCAAGCTGCCTGCGGCAGTCACCTCCGGCCGGGGGCCGGACGTGGGGATCATGCACATCGACTCGCTGTCCACCAACGCCGCGCGCAACGTCATCATGCCGCTGGACGATGTGGCCGCTGCGCTGGACCTGAACGCGTCGGATTTCGCCGAGGCCGTGTGGAACGCCGGTGAGTACGCGGGACAGCGCTACGGCATTCCGCTCGACGTGCATCCCCTCGGATACTTCTACAACAAGCAGGTACTGGCCGACGCCGGACTCGACCCGGAAGACCCGCCGATGGACCGCGACTCCTACGAGGCGGCACTGGAGGCGCTGAAGAGCGCCGGGGTCGCCGGCCACTGGATGTCGCCGCACACGTTCACTGGCAGCATGACGCTCCAGTCGCTGATCTGGCAGTTCGGCGGGTCGCTCTTCAACGACGACGGCACTGAGGTGACTTGGGACCAGGATCCCGCGATCGAGGCGCTGACCTGGATGGTTGACGCGATCAACAATGACTACAGCCCGTCCGACGTGGGCCAGGACGCGGACGCGATCGCCCTGCAGAACGGCCAGACAGCGTTCAATTGGAACGGCATCTGGCACATCAACACCCTCAAGGAGGTCTCCGGGCTGGAGTGGGGCGTCGCACCCTTGCCGAACATCGGCGGCACCCAGGCCGCGTGGGCCGGATCGCACAACTTCGTGATGACCTCGCAGCGCAGGCCGGACGAGAACAAGCTCGACGCCGCCCGGGTGTTCATCAACTGGGTCAGCCAGCAGTCGCTCGACTGGGCCGAGGGCGGGCAGGTGCCGGCGCGCAGCTCGGTTCGGGAGTCGGCCGAGTTCCAGGAGCTCACCGAACAGGCCGCGCTGGCCCAGCAGGTCGACTACCTGCGCTTCCCGCCCGCGGTGCCCGGCATCGGCGACGCCTTCGCCGACTTCGACCAAGCGCTCAACGAGGCGGTTCTGCTCACCAAGGAACCCGCTAAGGCGCTCAGCGACGCCGCGGCCAGGGCGACGAAGAAGCTGGAAGAGAACCGCGACCGGTACAGCGAGTAGCCGCCATGGCGACGACAGCCACGTCGCCGGGCCGGACCGGGCGGCGGGACAGTACCGGGGCCACGTCCCGGATCCGCCGCCACGCGCCGTGGACGCCGTACGCGTTCATGGCGCCGTTCCTGGCGATCTTCATCACCTTCGTGGCGGCTCCCGCCGTGTTCGGCCTGTGGATGAGCCTGCACGACTGGGACTACATGCTCGAGGTCAAGCCGTTCGTGGGGTTCGCGAACTATCTCAACCTGTTCGACTCCACGTCGGCGGCGTTCGAGATGTTCTGGAACGGCATTCGAGCCACGGGCATCTTCACCGTCGCGAGTGTGCCGCTGCTGGTGGGCATACCGCTCGGTCTGGCCGTGCTCCTCAACCGCCGATTCCCCGGCCGGACGTTCTTCCGTGCCGTGTTCTTCATGCCGTACGTGCTCGGGGTGGCCGTCGTCGGATTGCTGTTCCGGTTCGTGCTCGACCCGAACATCGGCATCCTCAACGCCGCCATCGATGCCGTCGGCCTGGACAGCCTCCTCAACGCGCTCGGTGTCGGCACGCCGATCCCGTGGATCACAGCGCAGCCGTGGGCGTGGATCAGCCTGGTGGCCATGACGGTCTGGTGGACGCTGGGCTTCAACACCATCATCTACCTGGCCGGCCTGCAGGACATCCCGGCGGAGCTCTACGACGCCGCCAAGGTGGACGGCGCGTCGTCCTGGCAGCAGTTCCGGCACGTGACGCTTCCGGGATTGCGTTCGGTGCTGGTGTTCGTCGTGGTCATCACCGTCTTGGCGTCGGCCAACATGTTCGGTCAGTCAGTATTGGTCACCGGAGGCGGCCCGGGTGACTCCACCCGGACCGCGCTGATGGTGATCCTGGGCGAGGGCCTGGAGTCGTTCCGGATGGGATCCGCCGCCGCGATGTCCTACCTGCTCGCCGTGTTCCTCGGCATCGTCTCGATCATCAATGTCCTTGCTGTGCGGGAGAGGAGGAAGTCATGACGACGACGCTCGCCGAACGCGCATCGGGCAGTGCCGCCCCGGACCGCCAGACAGGGGCACGCTCGCTCTTCAGCAGCGCAGTCTTCTGGCTGTTCCTCGCGGTCCTGACCGTGATCTTCATCGGCCCGATCCTGTGGATGTTCCTCACGTCGCTGAAGACCAACCCCGAGGCGACCACGATTCCGCCGACGATCCTGCCGGAGCAGGCCACCTTCGACGCCTACGACTCCTTGCTCCGCCTCGACGGCTCCTACCCGGTGCTGCGCTGGTTCTTCAACAGCCTGCTGGCGGCGACACTGCACATGCTCCTGGTGCTCGCGGTCGCCTCGTGCGCGGCGTACGCGCTGGCCCGGCTGAGATTCCGGTTCCGGGGATTCTTCTTCGTGGTCATCGTGTCCACCCTGTTCGTTCCCGGCTTCGTCTTCCTGATGCCCAACTACCTGATCATCGACCGGCTCGGCTGGCTGGACACGGTGTGGGCGCTCGTGGTCCCGGGAGCGGCGGGTGCATTCGGCGTGTTCTTCCTGCGCCAGTTCTTCGCCATGCTCCCCGGCGAGCTGGAGGAGGCAGCCCTGATCGACGGCGCCAACCAGTGGCAGATCTTCACCCGCGTGGTGCTGCCCAACTCCAAACCCGCTCTCGCCACACTGGCGGTGCTGTCCTTCCTCACGAACTGGAACGACTTCATCTGGCCGATCTACGTCCTGTTCAGCCCGGAGCGGCTGACGCTCCCGGCCGGCCTGCGGCTCCTGCAGGGCGCCTACACCACCGACTATCCGGTGATCATGGCCGGAGCCTTCGTCGCGAGTGTGCCGGTGCTGATCCTGTTCGTCTTCACCCAGCGCTACGTCATCGAAGGTGTCTCTCGCAGCGGCCTGAAGGGATGATCCACATGCCCCGCACCACAACCCCCGCCCGGATCGCGCTCGGCGCACTGATCACCGGTGCGCTGGTCGTCTCCAGCGTCGCGGCGTCCGCGGTCGACGCCGGGGTCGGCGCCAACGCGCCCGCTCCCGGCTCCGGCGTGACCACGCAGAACCCGATCTCGGGGTCGTTCTCCGACACCTATGCCGACCCGGCCGTGATCCGCGGCAAGGACGGCTACTGGTACATGTACGCGACCAGCGACCCCCTGCACAGTGAGCCGAGCGAGTTCGGGCTCATGCACGTGGCCCGCACACTGGACTTCGCCGACTGGGAGTACCTCGGGACGATTCTCGACGACGCCGACCGCCCCGGGTGGACCACGTCGTCGTCGTTCTACTGGGCTCCCGACATCCGATACGTGGACGGCCAGTACATGCTCTACTACACGGCCACGGACACAGTCGCCGAACCCGGTGAATGGAACTTCGCCATCGGCGTCGCCACCGCACCCACCCCGGCCGGTCCGTGGACGGATTCCGGCGGCCCAGTGGTGGCGCCGCGTCCGGACGGTGGCGGAGGGTATTTCAACACCATCGACCCGGCCCTGTTCGCCGACGATGACGGGACCCGCTACCTGTACTTCGGCGGCTACCACGGCGGCCTGTGGGTGACCGAGCTCGACGACAGCGGCACCCGCGCCGTCGGGGCGCCGGTGCAGGTGGCGCGTCCGGACCGGTACGAGGGCGCGTTCGTGGTCAAGCGGGACGGCTACTACTACCTGACCGCGTCGTCGGCGAACTGCTGCGCGGGGCCAGTCACGGGGTACAGCGTCTACGCGGGTCGCTCGGAGAGCCCGCTCGGACCGTTCGTGGACCACGAGGGCGTGTCCATGCTGGACTCCAGGGTGGGCGGCACGCAAGTGCTCGCGCAGAACGGCAACCGATGGATCGGCGTCGGCCATCACGCGATCATCACCGACGTGTCCGGGCAGGACCACATCGTCTACCACGCCATCGATC
This sequence comes from Phytoactinopolyspora alkaliphila, assembly GCF_010550695.1. Lineage (GTDB taxonomy): Bacteria > Actinomycetota > Actinomycetes > Jiangellales > Jiangellaceae > Phytoactinopolyspora > Phytoactinopolyspora alkaliphila. The sequence goes on along the minus strand of NZ_JAAGOB010000006.1, from coordinate 124,487 downwards.
GGGACGACGCCTGGCTGAACCAACCGGGAGGCGTCAACCGCCGCCCCGCGCTGATCGACCGGCTCGACTGGATCGACGGATGGCCGGTCACCCGGGCCGGCGCCGGGCCCAGCGACACGCCGCAGCCCGCACCCGTCACCGCGAGCGCACTGGGCATCGACAGTGCCGATCCGGCGAGCGGCGACGCCGTCGTCGCCCGAAAGGGACGATGGATCACCGGCACCGACACCACCGGCGATGCCGGAGCCATCGGACGTCTCGTCCCGGATGACGACGAGGCCACCGTCACCACTCGGCGCGCGGCACCCCGGTCGGCGCGAGTGGAGATGGATCTGCGCTTCGCCGGGGACGACGCGTCGTTCTCGGTCGGCCTGGCCGAGGCCGGGCGCACGGGCATCACCGTCACCGTCGACCCGTCGTCGCGCGAGCTCAGCGTCGAGGTGCGCACGGGCCGTGGAACCAGCAGCCACTCCGCATCGTTGCCGTCCCGGTTCGACCCGTCCGTGTGGTCGTCGCTGGCGATCGAGATGCGGGAGGACCGGCTCACGGCGGAAGTCAGTGAGAGCCGGCTCGGCGATCTCGACGCGAAGGTCGCCGTGGACCTCCCCGCCGGTGCACAGAAGCCCCGGCCGGTGCGGCTCACCGCGACGTCAGGAGAGGCGCAGGTCACCAACCTCACGGTGGTGCCGGCGCACGAGCCGGTGACCGAAGCGGTGCCGGAGCCCGTCGCCGGGGAGGTTCTCGTCGGCGAGGAGTTCAGCGGTGAGGTAGGCCCCGGCTGGACCTGGGTGCGGCCCGACGAGTCGATCACCGTGGACGACGACACCCTGCGCTGGCCACTGGACTCCGTCGACGTCGTCGGCGCGGCGAACACCGGACCGCTGCTCCTGCGGACTCCTCCGGAGGGCGACTGGATCGTGGAGACCAAGCTCCACCTCGACCTCGGCACCGACACCATCCGCAACTATCAGCAGGCCGGCCTGATCGTGCACGCCGACGACGATCTCTTCGCCCGCCTGGGCAGCGTGGCGATCTGGAGCTCGCGACAAGTGGAGTTCGGCAAGGAGCTGGCCGACGGCGACCGCCTGGAGTGGGGCGCTCATCTGGGCGGACCGGTAGCGGAGACGATGTGGCTGCGGATCGCGCACACCGTGGATCCGGACAGCGGCGACCTGCTGTACCGGTCAGCCAGCTCGCGCGACGGCGAGACCTGGCGATGGGGCGCCACCTGGACCCTGCCCGCGGGCTCGGACCCGCGTGTCGGCCTCTACGCCGGTGGCGGTGCCGTGCCGGCCACCACGGCTGTGTTCGAGTACATCCGCTTCCATGAGCAGGCCGGATGAGCCTGATCCGAACGGTGTCGCTGGCGGCGACGGGGATGCTCGTCGTCGCCTGCGGCAGCGGCCCCGAGCCGCCTGACCCCGACAGCGGGGCAGAGCACAATCACCCCACCGATCCCGCAGAGAACCCGACGGAGAGCACCACTATGGGATTCAGCAATCCGGTGTACGACCGCGACTTCCCCGACCCGGCGGTGATCCGGGCCGAAGACTCCTGGTTCGCCTACGCCACCAACTCCTCACTCGGGAACATCCCGGTGCTGCGCTCCGCCGATCTGGTGGAGTGGGAGCGCGCCGGCGACGCGATGCCGGCCCTGGCGCCGTGGGTGGTGGGCGGCAGGACCTGGGCCCCGGAGGTCGCGGTGCACGGTCCGGACAGGTTCGTGGTCTATTACACGGCCCTGGACAAGGAGACCCAGCGGCAGTGCGTGGGCCGGGCCGTGTCGTCGTCGCCCGCCGGTCCGTTCGTCGACGAGTCGGACCGGCCGCTCATCTGCCAGGAGGACGAGGGCGGCTCGATCGACGCCAGCCCGTTCGAGGACGCCGACGGCACGCGGTATCTGCTCTGGAAGAACGACGGCAACGCCATCGGTGTGGACACCTGGATCTACGCGCAGCCGCTCAGCGACGACGGACTCGAGCTCACCGGCGAGCCGGTCCAGCTGATCAAACAGGATCAGCCGTGGGAAGGGCACCTGGTGGAGGCGCCGTTCCTGTGGCTGCGCGACGGACGGTACTACCTGTTCTACTCCGCCAACGACTACGGCTCCGCCGCGTATGCCGTCGGCTACGCCGAGTGCGAGGGCCCACTCGGCCCGTGCACGAAGCCGCAGTCCGAGCCGATCCTGGCGACGACCGACGATGCCGCCGGGCCGGGCCATTGCGTCCTGATCGAGCACGGCGGACGGACCTGGATGGTCCACCATGCCTGGCCCCCGGACGCGATCGGCTCCGCCTTGCCCGGGCGGACCATGTGGCTCACCGAACTCACCTGGGACGGCGACCGCCCCGTACTCGACGGCCCCCGCACCCACGTCGACCGCTCCCCCTAACCCCCTTTTGGTCACCTGATCATCGATTTGTCATCTGATCCTTCTCCGCGTGGAAACGAGATGCGCACGCTGCCTATGAGCAGCCGAGTTTTGCCATCTGATCACATCTCAGGATGCGGACGTCGGTGGATCAGGTGGCCAACCTCCGAGCTAAACGCGCATTGCGCCATCTGATCAACAAGCGGCACGAGTGATGCCCTTCCACAGGCATAAGTAAATCAACAAAGTTATCCACAATTAAACGCACGCTATTCCATCGATGGGTGGTTCCGGGAAGTCTGACCGGTGTGACTGCCGAACATCTTCCCGCCGACGACGAGCAGTGGTGGCTTCAGCTCATAGAGCAGCAGTGTGGCGTCGTCCATCGACGTGACATTCCACCGGAGTACGTGCGCCATGCCGTGCGCGAAGTACGCGCCCGGAGGTGGAGACGAATCCGCCGTGACGTGTTCGTGCTGCATAACGGCCCGCTCACTGAGGACCAGCGGCGCTGGGCAGCGCTGAAGGCGGCACCGCCCGGTTCGGCGTTGTCCGGTCTGACGGCCGCCAGCATCGACGGACTGAAGGGGTTCATCGACGAGACCGTCCACATCACCATGCCATGTGGGTCACGACGGTTGAACATCGACGGCGTAACGGAACACTTCTCACGCTTCCTGTCATCCTCTGACGTGCATCCGCTGAGATCGCCAACGCGCACACGCCTGCCACGAAGCCTGCTTGACGCCGCGAGCTGGGCGGACACCGAGCGTTTCGCACGAGCAGTGATTCTGGCCGGCGTCCAGCAGGCGATCGTCAGCCCGTCGCAACTCCGGGACGCTCTGCCCAGCCGCGGCCCATGCCTCCGCCATGAACTGATCACCGAGACGATCGACGATGCTGAAGGCGGTATCGCATCTGTGCCGGAGCAGGAATTCGCCGGGATCGTCCGTAGGATCGGTGCACCCGAACCCACGCGTCAGCACGTCCTCCGGCATCGGGACGGTCGGTATTACCTCGACGCCGACTGGGAAGCGTACGAGCTCAGCGTCGAGGTCGACGGACGCGGGCATATGGTGCACACGCAGTGGGAACAAGATCTCGAGCGCGCGAACGAGATCATCATCAACAACCGGCGGCTACTCCGGTTCACGTCGTACTCAGTCCGGCATCGGCCGGAGATCGTGGGAGCGACGCTCCTCCGCGCGCTGATGAGCCGCGGCTGGAGCGGCTGAGCCGCATCGCACATTCGACGACGAGCGCTCCTTGCGCGATGATCAGATGACCAATTCACGTCGAGGACGGCGCTCCGGTCATCTGATCAAACTCCGTCCACACAATGAGACACGATCAGAGGGCAAACCCTGGGCGCAACGTGGAGCTGCGTCACCTGATCTCGCCCGGGTAAACGATCAGACGACAGTTCGACGATCAGGTGACACATAGGCGAGACAGATTAGTTCATGGTCGGGTCGTCGGGGAACGACGCCATCAGCGCAAGGTCGCCGTGCTGACGCCTCAGGACGGTCCGCCACAGGTCGGGGGCGTCGGTGCGGAACGTGTCCCGCGGCTCGGCGTCGACCAGGTACCAGGATCCCTCGCCGACCTCGTCGTCGAGCTGGTCCGGAGCCCACCCGGCATAACCGGCGAACACCCGTAGACCTATCACCGCAGGCTCGACCACCTCGGTCGGGGTGTCCAGGTCGAGGATGCCGACCTCGCCGCCCACCCTCCGCACACCCAGCGGCTCGCCTGGACCGTCGATGTGCACCAATGCCAGCGCGCTGTCGGTGCCGACCGGACCACCTTGGAAGACCACGGCGGGTTCCGAGGCGAGCGTGTCCCATTTGGGAAGCAGACGGGTGACCGCGACGTCACTGGGCCGGTTGAGGATGACGCCGAGCGCGCCGTCGTCGGCATGAGACAGCATCAGGATCACGGCGCTGTCGAACGTCGAGCCCTTCAGCTGCGGGGTGGCCACCAGCAGCCGCCCGGCCAGCTCCATCTCCGTCATGGCAGGCGCCGCCGTTCCCGGTCTCGGCTCATACTGGGATGGACGGGAACTCTCCCGTCTCCTCTGCCGTGCGGCGGATGCTCTCCACACTGCCCCGGACCGCCGCCGCCACCGTGTCCGCGACGCCCGGGTGGAACACGCTGGGCACGATGTATGCGGGGTTCAGCTCGTCGTCGGTGACCGTCGCCGCCAGCGCACGGGCCGCCGCGGTCAGCATCTCCGTGGTGACCGTCCGGCTCTGCGCGTCGAGCAGACCGCGGAACACCCCTGGAAAGGCGAGCACGTTGTTGATCTGGTTCGGATGGTCGCTGCGTCCGGTGGCCACGACGGCGGCGTAGCGGGCCGCCTCCTGGGGCTGGATCTCCGGCTCCGGGTTGGCCAGCGCGAACACGACGGCGTCCGGGGCCATGGTCTGGACGTCGGCCGCGGTGAGGACGTTCGGCGCCGAGACCCCGATGAACACGTCGGCGCCGGCGACGGCGTCGCACAGATCACCGGTGACACCGCGCGGGTTGCTGCACTCCAGGTACCAGGTGGGGACCCCGGCAAGGTCGTCCCGGCCCGGGTGGATCACACCGTGCACGTCGGAGGCGACGATGTCCCTGACTCCTGCGGCATACAACAGCTGGGCGATCGCGTGTCCAGCGGCGCCCGCGCCGGCCATCGCCACCCGGATGGACTCGAGGTCCTTGCCCACCACTTTCAAGGCATTGATCAGTGCGGCCAGGACCACGATGGCGGTCCCGTGCTGGTCGTCGTGGAAGACCGGCACGTCGAGCAGCTTGCGCAGCCGCGCCTCGATCTCGAAGCAGCGCGGCGCGGAGATGTCCTCAAGGTTGATGCCCGCGAAAACCGGCGCGATGTGCTGGACGGTCTGGATGATCTCCTCCACGTCCTGCGTGTCCAGACAGATGGGGAACGCGTCGATCCCGGCGAACCGCTTGAACAGCGCCGCCTTGCCCTCCATCACTGGCAGCGCCGCCATCGCGCCGATGTTGCCGAGGCCCAGCACGGCCGAACCGTCCGTCACGACGGCCACCGTGTTCCGCTTGATGGTGAGCCGGCGGGCGTCTTCCGGGTTCTTCGCGATCGCCTGCGAGACCCGCGCCACTCCCGGGGTGTACACCAGCGAGAGATCGTCCCGGTTACGGATCGGGACCTTGGACGTGATCTCGATTTTCCCGCCGAGGTGCACAAGGAACGTCCGGTCGCTCACCTTGCCGATGGTCACGCCCGGCACCAGCCGCAGCGCGTCGACCACCTCTTCGGCATGGGCCGACGACGACGCCGCGCACGTGACGTCCACCTGAATCCGGGCGTGGCCGGAACCGGTCACGTCGAGTGCTGTGACCAGTCCGCCCGCCTTCTCCACCGCCGCGGTGAGGGAGCTCACGGCAGTGGCGCCGGCCGGCACCTCGAGCCGGACCGTAATCGAATACGACACGCTGGGCACACTGGTCATGACCTGAACTCCTCGCGCCTTCGTCTCCAGGAGCAACCGCTCCGCACGCACCCACCGTAGAGGATCGCCGGGCACCGGAGTTCGGCGTGGTAGGGGTTTCGGCGCACGCCGCCCGGCCACGAGGACAAGGCTGCCCTAACTCACGTGTCCTTTACTTTCCGTTCGCCCGTTAGGAGTGGTCAGCCCAGTCGGGCTGTCCCTAGGTTCATGGGCATACCCGCAGGACAGCGACGAAGGGACACCCATGTCCGAGACCCACAGCGCCGGCCGCAGGAGACTCCTGCCGGTACTGAACGGCAGCCACGGCGGCCGTAGCGCCATGACGTGCACGTACCGGTGTGCCGACGCGTGCTCCCACCCCGCGCCGAACACCAGCGACAACGAGTACTTCGGCGACATGGCCGAGAAGGCGATGTCGCGCCGTGGACTGTTGCGCACCGGCGCGCTGGCCGCATTCGTCGTCGGCACCGGCTCCGCCACCGCGCTGGCCACCGCGCCTGCCGCCGCCGCCCGGCCGGTGGCGGCTGTCCGTCCTCCGGGTGACAACGACCTGCGCATCGATCCCCCGGAGCTCGGCCGCCCGATCGGGTTTCTCCCCGTCGGCGACAACACCGTCGACGCCGTCGTGGTGCCCAACGGGTACGACTGGTCGGTGGTCATGGCCTGGGGCGACCCCGTGGAAGAAGGCGCGCCGGACTTCGATTTCGACAACCAGACGGTCGAGGCCCAGCTGAAGCAGTTCGGCTACAACGCGGACTTCGTCGCGGTGCTCCCGCTGGACCGGAACCTCGACCGGGCCCTTCTCTGCGTCAACCACGAGTACACCAACGAGAACCTCATGTTCCACGGCTGGTCGTCGCCGGCGGAGGCGAGCGTCGAGCAGCTGCGCATCGCCATGGCCGCGCACGGCTTCGCCGTCGTGGAGATCGAGCGCGTCGGCGACACCGGCGAGTGGAAGCCGGCCAAGCGGCGCAAGAACAACCGCCGCATTCACACCGGCACCGATTTCGTCGTCGTCGGCCCCGCAGCCGGTAGCGACCTGCTCAAGACGAGCGCCGACCCGAGCGGGACCAAGGTCCTCGGAACCCTGAACAACTGCGCCGGCGGCGTCACGCCGTGGGGCACCGTGCTGTCCGGCGAGGAGAACTTCCACCAGTACTTCGGCGCCACGGCAGCGGTCACCGACCCGCTGACTCGCGAGCGCTACGCCCGCTACGGCATCCGCACCACAATCGGCACCAGCCGCGGCTGGGAACGCGCCGAGCAGCGCTTCGACGTCGCCGCTGAGCCCAACGAGCCGAACCGGCACGGGTGGATCGTGGAGATCGACCCCTACGACCCGACGTCGACGCCACGCAAGCTCACCGCTCTCGGCCGGTTCAAGCACGAGGGCGCGACGATCGCCATCGCCGACGACGGGCGGGCGGTCGCCTACATGGGCGACGACGAGCGCTACGACTACGTGTACAAGTTCGTCTCGTCGAATACGTACCGGCAGGGCACGGACAAGCGCTCGCGCCAGCACAACTTGACCCTCCTGGACGAGGGCGACCTCTACGTCGCCCGGTTCACCGGCAACAGCCCCGAGTTCCCGGACAGCCCGCCGGACGACGGCCTGTTCGACGGCACCGGCGAGTGGCTTCCCCTGATCGTGAACGGGGAGAGCAAGGTCGACGGCATGAGCGTCGAGGAGGTGCTGGTCTTCACCCGGCTGGCCGCGGACAAGGTCGGCCCCACCAAGATGGACCGCCCGGAGGACGTCGAGCCGAACCCGGTGACCGGGACCGTGTACATCGCGCTGACCAACAACACACGGCGCACACCGGGTGAGGTGGACGAGGCGAACCCGCGGCCGGAGAACAAGTTCGGTCACGTCATCGCCTTGGATGAAGACGGTAGCGACGCTGCCGCCACCACGTTCACCTGGTCGATTGTGATCGTCTGCGGCAACCCGGACGACCCGGAGACCTACTACGACGGTTTCGACAAGTCCCAGGTCAGCCAGATCTCCTGCCCGGACAACGTGGCCTTCGATCCGTCCGGACGGCTCTGGATCTCCACCGACGGCATGCCGGGACCGTCCGGCGTCAACGACGGCATGTATGTGATGCCGGTGGAGGGTGAGGACAAGGGTCACCTGCGCCGGTTCCTCTCGGTGCCGACCGGCGCCGAGTGCTGCGGCCCGGCTATCACACCGGATGGCCGGACCGCCCTGATGGCTGTGCAACATCCCGGCGAGGTCGACGGCGCCACCACCGAGAACCGCTTCTCCACGTTCCCGTACGGTGATCAGCCCCGGCCCGCCGTGGTGACGGTGTGGCGCAAGACGCCCGACGGCGTCCGGCCCTATATCGGTGACTGACCATCCCGAATGATCATGTAAACCATGTCTTCCCGTGCTTCACCATGCTTCCAGGCCTGGTGAAGCACGGGCAAGCCTGGTGAAGCACGGCATGCTGGCCGAGCCGGTGCAGCCCGGAACCAGGGCCCTCGTCTCGGATCCACGCATACCTTAGAGTGTCGCCGTGACCCAAGAGCAGATCGTCGTCGCCGGTGAAGCTCTCATCGACCTCGTCAGCGAGCCGGGCGGGGTGTACCGTCCGGTGCCCGGCGGCTCACCTGCCAACGTCGCCGTCGGACTCGCCCGCTTGGGTGCGCCAACGCAGCTCCTGGCCCGGCTGGGGACGGGGCCGTTCGGCGCCCTGGTGCGCCAGCACCTGACCACGAACGGCGTGGGGCTGGACTACGCCATCGACGCCGACGAGCCGACCACCGTAGCGGTCGTGTCGCTCGACGACGCCGGACGCGCCACGTACGACTTCTACGCGGAGGGCACGGCGGACTGGCAGTGGCGCGCGGACGAGATCCCGGATCCGCTGCCGCCCGGCACCCTGGCACTGTGCACAGGCTCCATCGCCGCCGCTCGGCAGCCCGGCTCTCCGGCCATTCTCCAGCTGCTCCGGCGCGAGCGGCAGCGGCGCGAGGTCAGCATCATCCTCGACCCCAACCTCCGCCCGCCGCTGCTCGCCGAGGTCGACGAGGTCCGTGAACAGTGGACGGAGCTGATCGAGCTTGCCGACGTGGTCAAGGTCAGTGAGGAAGATCTGGCCTGGCTGGTGCCCGGCGCTGACATCACGGCCGTCACCAAGGGGTGGGCGTCCCGCGGCGCCTCCCTGGTCGTGACCACCCGTGGCGGCGATGGCGTCCTCGCCGCCACCAGCGAAGGCGCCACCATCGAGGTTCCCGCCGCACCGGTCGACGTGGTCGACACCGTCGGCGCCGGTGACGCCTACACGGCCGGCCTGGTCGACTCGCTACGACTCAACGGACTGCTCGGTGCCGGCACCCGGCGCAAGCTGGCCGGGATCGGCGCTGACGAACTGCGGCCCATGCTGGAGCGTGCCGCCCGCGTGGCAGCCATCACCTGCGGCCGCCGGGGCGCCGATCCGCCCACCGCGGACGAACTGGGCTGAGCCCCCTTACCTCCTCACTACCTCGCCGTTCAGGCGTACGGTAAGGGGCCTTACCCCCATTGAGGTGCACCTGAGCCACCATGGTAAGGGGCAGCGCCTGAGAAGAAGCGTGATCACATGATGCCGGCCCCCGGCCCTCACGGCGACTCTTGGTATCAGCACACCACGTAGTCACGAGAGATCGGGGACACCGATGAACTGGAACATGGATTCCATCCAAGCCGAAGTCAGCTACCGGCAAGAAGCGGCCAAGCGAGACGCGCGACGCCGCCGAGGCTGGATGAGATACCGCACCGCGACCAGCAAGCGGGCGTGAACGGCGCGCGGCGCGATCCGCCGTGAGAACAAGCGCGACGTTGTCGCCCCGGCGTGGGAACATGGACCTCGTGCCTAGGCTTGGTTCTCGTTTCCCCCTCGTCGCGCGGGACGCGGAGGTCGAGCTGCTGCGCGCCGCCCTTCGCCGGGCTGAATCCGGCACGGCAGGGGCAGTGCTGATCTCCGGCGAGGCTGGCGTCGGCAAGAGCCGGCTGCTCGCCGAGATCGCTGAGGTCGCCAGATCCAGTGGTGCGCGAGTCTTCACCGGCCGCTGCGTCGACATCGGCGAGGCCGGATTCCCCTATCTTCCGTTCATCGAAGTCGTGGAGCAGGTGCGGGCCGGAAACCCGGAGATCCTGGCCACATGGCCGGCTCTCGGCGCGCTGACAGCCGCGGTCCCGATGGAACCCGCCCGGCTCGGTGCCGAGTCCGGCGCCGCCGGTGAAGACCGGAGCCTCGGGCAGATCCGCCACTTCGACCAGCTCCAGCTCTTCGACGCCGTGCTGGGCGCCCTGACCGAGCTGACCAAAGACGCCTGCCTCGTCGTCCAGCTCGAAGACCTGCACTGGAGTGATCCCTCGACCCGGGATCTGCTCGCTTTCCTCTTGTCCAGGCTCAGCACGCAGCGGGTCCTGATCGTCGCCAGCTACCGCTCGGACGACCTGCACCGCCGGCATCCGCTGCGGGCGCTGCTGGCCGAGCTGGTCCGTCTTCCCGCGGTAGAGCGGCTCGATCTCCAGCCGTTCGCCCAGCGCGACGCCGAACACTTCGTCCGGACACTGGCCGAGGGAGAGATCAGCGACCATCTCGCGGCCGACGTCGCCGCACGGTCCCAAGGCAACGCCTTCTACGCCGAGGAGCTCGTCGCGTCCGGCTCCACGTCCGGCGATGGCATACCCACCGTACTGGCCGACGTCCTGCTCGCCCGGGTCGAGAAGCTCAGTCCCACCACTCAGCGGGTGCTGCGGGCGGCCTCGGTCACCGGCCGCTACCACGTGCGCCACCCCACGCTCGACGCCGTGGTCGATCTCGGCCGTGACGAGCTCGAGGCGGCGCTGCACGAAGCCATGCAGCACAACATCCTGGTGCCTGGTGTCGAGGACGCGTACACCTTCCGCCACGCCCTGCTGCGCGAGGCGATCTATGCCGATCTCCTGCCGGGTGAGCGCGTCCGCCTGCACGCGGCCTACGCGGCCCGGCTGGCCAGCCATGGCGGTCCCGCCGCGGGCCTGGCCTACCACAGCCTCAACGCCAACGACCTTCCCACCGCGCTGGCCGCCTCCGTGCGGGCGGCGAAGGAAGCACGGCACAAAGGAGCGCTCGGGGCGGAACTGCAGCAGATCGAGCGCGCTCTCGAGCTGTGGGACGCCGTGGACGATCCCGAGTCGGTGGCCAGCGCCACCGAGTTCGCGCTGACCTGCCAGGCGGCCTACGCTGCCGGTTCGGCCGGCCAGCCGGAGCGCGCACTCGCCTACATGCGCACCGCGGTGCCGCTGGCCGATGAGCAGGACGATCCCGTCCTCTCCGCAGACACGCGCCGCCAGCTCACCCAGGCACTCCTGGTCAACGGTCAGTGGACCGCCGCCGAGCAAGCCATCAGCGAAGCCTGGGATCTGATCAAGGACAGCCCGCCGAGCGTCGAACGGGCCTGGGTGCTCGCGATGCGCTCCCGTGTGGCAGACGCCGACGCACAGCGCCGCTCCTTCGCCGAGGCGGCAGCCGAGGACGCGCGGGCCTCGGGTTCGGCCAGCGCCGAGGCCGACGCCTTGATCTCGCTGGCCTTCTGCGAGAACCGGGAGGACCACGCCGATCAGTCGGCTGCCCTTCTCGAGCGGGCGCAGCAACGCGCCATGGAGGCGGGTGCGCTCGACGTCGAGCTCAGGGCTCGGTTCAATCTCATCATCGCGCGTTACGAGCAGGGCCAGCTGGACACAGCGGCCCGCATCGCCGACGAGGGCGTACAGCGGGCCGCCGACGTCGGCTTGACCTGGAGTCCCTACGGACGCCAGATCCGCTGGATGCGCGCCCTGGCTCATCATGCGCGCGGCGACTGGGACGCGGCCGCCGACGCCGCGGCGCCTCCGGGCGAGAAGGTCTCCGACGTGATCGCCGCGACGCTGACCGCTACCGGAGCGATCATCAAGGTGAGCCGCGGGCAGTTCGAAGCCGCCGAGCACGACCTCGCCGAGATCCGGCAGGAGTGGTACCGCACCGAAGACGAACAGATCGCCCTCCTGGCCGGTATCGCCGGCGCCGAGCTCGCGTGCTGGCAAGGCCGTCCCGAGTCCGCGATCACGGTGGTCGACGACGCCCTGGAGGCGGTGCGCACGTGCTCGGGCGAACGCTGGCCAATGGGCGGGATCCGGCTGGCGGTTCTAGGCGTCGCCGCCGATGCCGATCTCATCGGCCACGGCCCGCGGGCGGCCGACGCCGCGGTCCTCGAACGTGCCGTCGCCGACGGCGACGCGCGGCTCCGGCTCGCCCAGGAGACCGCGGAGCGAGGTACGCCCCGGGGAGCCACACTCGGCCCCGAGGGCCAGGCCTGGGTACTGCGGGCAGAAGCGGAACACAGCCGCCTGATCGGGGCACAGAAACCCGAGCCGTGGCAGGCCGTCATCGACGCCTTCGGCTACGGTGACGTGTACCAGCAGGCCATCGCCCGGTGGCGGCTGGCCGAGGTGTTCGCCAGCACCGGCCGGCGCGACGACGCAGCCGTCCAGCTGGCCGAGGCTCTCTCCGTGGCTGAGCGGCTCGGCGCCAAGCCGCTGGCCGAGGCGGTGCGCTCCCTCGGCCGGCGCGCGCGGATCGCACTGCCCGGCGCAGCCACCTCGTCGGTCCAGGTGTTGACGCCACGGGAGAAGTCGGTGCTCGCGCTGGTGGCGCGCGGCCTGACCAACCGGCAGGCCGGTGAGGAACTGTTCATCAGCGAGAAGACGGTGAGCGTGCACCTGTCCCGGGTGATGGCCAAGCTGGGTGCCGCGAGCCGCACCGAAGCCGTCGCCGTCGCCTATCAGCGCGGGCTCATCGGCGAGACCACCCAGGCCTGACGGGACGTCTCCGCGGACTCACTCTCGTCACACCGCGGCCTCGTCACACCGCCGCCTCGTCGATACGTGCGAGTATCTCGTCGACGGTCTCCTCGGGCGTCTGATCCGACGTGTCCAGCCACAGGCCGAGGCGCGGAGTCTCCTCACGCAGACTCGTATCCAGATCCCTGACCGTCCAGTCGCCGTATCCGGTCTTGGCGCGGTCCGACTCACGCCGCGCCACCACGTCGGCACGAGGTGCGAGCACCACCACGTACAGCGGCCTGGCCTGGATCCAGGTGGTGTAGTCGGCGAGCACTGGACCGAGCACCACGTCCTGCACCACAGCGGTGAACCCGGCCTCGGCGTACTTATCGGCCACTCCGGCCGTGATCCGGTACCGCAGCCACAGCTGCTCGAGGCCCTCATCGTCCCCGGGTGCCGGTGGCACGCCGCCGGTGACGATCAAGCGGCGGAAGACGTCGCCACGGACGTGCGCCGCCCGCGGAAGGCGGCGTGCCAGCAGGTCGGCGACGGTCGACTTGCCGGAGGCCATGATGCCGGAGATGAGGACAACACCGCGGTTGAGCATAGCCGTCAGCTTGCCACGGCGGCGGTCCTGGCATGTCACTGCCCGGCCGACGTGGACGTGGCTGCCGGCAGCAGCTACTATCCATGACATGCCCGCTCAGCGCCTGTTTATGTGCCCCCGGTCGGCGAAGGTCCGCCGTCCGGAGGGCTCGCGCGTCTGAGGCGATCACCCTTCGCGGACCCCGCCGCCCGGGGGAGGCTCCATCCCTCCGCCGTCTCGTTCCGTGAAATGGGTCTGATCATGACTGGTTCCACCGCACATACCCCTATCCGCCGTTCCGCCGCCGGCCAGTCCGGCATCCATCCGCGCCTGCTGCCCCTCCCGAGTTTGATCGAGGCGCTGTCGGTCCGGGATCTGACCGATCCCGCTGACGGACCGCACGCGCTCCAGATGCTCGTCGACGACGCGTCCTGCGCACTCGCCGCACTGTGGAACGCCGAGATCTGCGTCGAACGCTCCCGCCCTGTCGTCAGCCTCGAGGACAACTATGACCGGCTCGGATACGCGCCCGGTGCCATCGCCCGCGACGCGCGGTACACCCGGTACGTCAGCGACACCACCATGCTGCGTAGCCACACGTCCGCCGGCATTCCGCCCGCGCTTCGCCGGCTGGCCGCGTCCCCGGTGGATCAGGCTTTGCTGGTGCTCCCCGGCATCTGCCACCGGCGCGACTCCATCGACCGGCTGCACACGGGCACGCCGCACCAGCTCGACCTGTGGCTGCTGCGCCGCGGTGGGCGGCGCCTGAACCACGACGATCTGCACGACATGGTCAGCGCCCTGGCCGCGGCGCTGCTGCCCGGCGCGCATTGGCGGTGGACGAGCGCTGACCACCCCTATACCGTGGGCGGCCGCCAGGTGGACGCCATCGACCGTGGGGAGCCGGTCGAGATCGCCGAATGCGGCCTGGCAGCCCCGAACGTGCTGAAGGACGCGGGCCTGGATCCCTCCGCCTGGAGTGGGCTGGCCCTCGGCATGGGCCTGGACCGGATGCTCATGCTCCGCAAGGACATCCCGGACATCCGGCTGCTCCGTTCTGCCGATCCGCGCATCGCCGATCAGATGCTCGATCTGGAGCCGTATCACCCGGTGTCCGGCCTGCCGCCGGCGCTGCGGGACATCTCGATCGCCACCGATCCCGGCGCGGACGCCGAGGTGCTCGGCGACCGGATCCGCGACTCCCTGGGCGCGGACGCCGACCTGGTCGAGGAGCTCAGCATCGTCTCGTCGACCCCGTACGACGACCTTCCTTCCCCCGCGCGGGATCGTCTGGGCATCGTTCCTGGTCAGGTGAACGTACTCATCCGGCTCGTGTTGCGCCCCGTGGACCGGACGCTCACCGGCCGGGAGGCGAATGCTCTGCGCGACCGGATCTACGCGGCCCTGCACGTCAGGACGACGACGACGCCCTCCTGACCGTGACGGGATCACCGGGATGCAGCCGCAGCTCACCGGCAGCACTATCCTGGTTGACCGCGATCGCCAGGTAGCCATGCGAGTCGACGTACAGGACGAGCTCGCCGACCCCTACGTCGGCGAAGATGCGGCCGACCACCATGTCCACGCGCCGGACCCTGACGTCGTCCGCTGCCTCGTCGCCCGTGTCGCTGCCGGACGCGCCGGCGGACACCTGCACCCTGTCCCCAGCGGAGATCCCGGCTGTCATGAGCACATCACCGCGGGCCGCCAGGGTGACGTTGCCGAAGTGGTCGATCAGGTGCGCCTCCGTCTCCACCACGCCGTCCCGTACCCGGCTCAGCGGGTCCGGGAGCCGGATCACCGTGTCGACCGGCACGGCGGGTCCCAGCTCGCTCACCGGCACCCCCGCAGCGATGTGGGCGGCCGCGGGCGCGAATACGTCACGTCCGTGGAACGTGGCGGCGCGGCTACTCAGCCGGTACTCGGGGGAGGCGAGCTCGACCACGGACGCCGCACCACCGACGGCGTCCGCGGCCCAGCCGAGCAGCCCATTGTCCGGGCCGACGAACGTGTACTCGCCGGCTGTCAGCGCGATGCCCCGGCGCGCCGAGCCCACCCCCGGGTCCACCACCCCCACGACCACGCCGGGCGGCAGGTACGGAACGGTTTGGGCGAGCACCACGGCGCCGTGCCGGACATCCTGCGCCGGCACCGCGTGGGTCACGTCGATCACCCTGACATCAGGAGCGATCCGAGCGATCACGCCATGGCATGCGGCGACGAAGCCGTCCCGGTAGCCGTAGTCGGTGAGGAAGCCGACCCAACGGTGAGTCATGCCATCGCCGATCCGCTGACGAGGATGTTCGTCACCAGATCGTCCATGGTCACCAGGCCCACCACGCGGGAGTCGGCGTCCGCGACGACCCCAAGCTGCGCCCGGTTTCGCCGGAGGATGTCCGCTGCCGTCGCCAGGTCGGCGTCGACGCTGACCGAGGCGATCGGCCGTGCCATCTCACCAGCGGTCCACGATCCCTCCAGGCCGCGCCCAGCCAGCGCCTCCCGAGCGTGCACCGCACCGATGATCGCGCCGTCGTCGTCACGGACGACCAGCCGGGTGCGCCGATGAGCGGACGCCACGTCCAGAACCTCCTGCGGTCCGGCGTCCGCGTCGACCCCGACGACACGC
This sequence comes from Phytoactinopolyspora alkaliphila, assembly GCF_010550695.1. Taxonomy (GTDB): domain Bacteria; phylum Actinomycetota; class Actinomycetes; order Jiangellales; family Jiangellaceae; genus Phytoactinopolyspora; species Phytoactinopolyspora alkaliphila. The sequence continues at coordinate 108,629 of NZ_JAAGOB010000006.1, read as the reverse complement.
TCCAGCGGCACCATCACCTTGCCCACGGCCGCGCCAGGGGCCCCGAGCGCTCTGGTCAGCAGGCCGTGGTCGTCGGCGCGGATCAAGCCGAGCCGCCGCGACTCGGACACCAGCTGGTGGATCTGCTCCCGGTTGCGCACGGTGACGATCTCGTCCCTGGGCTGCACGCGGACCAGCCGGACCAACACATTTGTGATCCAGTTGAGCGCGATCAGCAGCCACCGCACCACCCAGGTGTACGCCCGGAACGGCGGCGCCAGCAGCATGGCCGAGCGTTCCGGGTGGGCGATCGCCCACGACTTCGGCGCCATCTCTCCGACGACGACGTGCAGGAACGTCACGATGGCCAGCGCGATGATCAGGGCGACAACGTCGGCCACCGCCATCGGCAGGCCGAGTGCGGACAGCGGAGGCTCGAGCACGTGGTGCAGGGCCGGCTCGCTCACCATGCCCAACCCGATCATCACCATGGTGATGCCGAGCTGGGCACCGGCCAGCATGAGCGAAAGCTCCTTTACTCCGCGCAGAGCAGACTGCGCACCGCGCTTGCGGTCCGCCACGGCTTGCTCGAGCCGATGCCGGGCCGCGCCTACCAGAGCGAACTCGGCGGCCACGAAGAACGCGCTGGCCACGAACAGCAGGCCGGTGAGGAGCATGGCCGTCGTCGGGCTCATTGCTGCACCTCCACGGCCAGGCGGACCCGGACTCGCTCGGGCACCCGCCGCTCGACGGTGACGACCTCGATGTGGAGCCTCGCCTCGTCATCGCCGGACTCTGGCAGCTCGATCGTCAGTGTGTCCCCCGGCTCGGCCAGCCGGCCGAGCTCGGCCACGATGAGACCCGCCACCGTGTCGTAGTCCTCGGACTCGGGCAGCTCCACGCCGGTGTAGGCGGCGGCCTCGTCGACACGGAGACCGGCGTCGAACTCCCACCATCCGTCGACGAGAGCCACAGGTTCTCCCTCCTGGTCCGTCTCGTCCTCGATCTCGCCGACCAGTTCCTCCGCAATGTCTTCCAGGGTGATGATTCCGGCCAGGCCGCCGTACTCGTCCACGACACAAGCGAACTCGTCGTCGCGTTCCTGCATCCGGCTGACCAGTGGGAGCAGGGCCAAACTGTCCGGGACCAAGAGCGGCAGCCGGGCGATGTCCCCGGCCGTGGAGTTCGCGACCATGTGCGCGGGAAGGCGCATCAGCTCACGGACCCCCACCACGCCGACGACGTCATCCGTGGTGGCCCCGATCACCGGGTAGTGGGAGTGCCCCCGCTCCCGGATCAACGCGATCACCGCGTCCACCGGCTCCGACGCCTGGACACTGACCACGTCGGGACGCGGGACCATGGCCTCTCCGGCAGTGTGCTCGGTGAATCCGAGCGCCCGGCCGAGGACGTCGGACAGCTGCGGTGACAGCGAGCCCTGTTCCTGGGCCTCACCGATGATGTGGCCGAGTTCCTCGAGGGTGGCGCCGTGGTGAAGCTCCTCCACCGGCTCGATGCCCACCCACCGGAGAAGCCGGTTGGCGGAATTGTCGAACAGCCGGACGATCGGCCCTCCGACAGCCAGGTAGATGTGCGTCGACGGTGCCAGCGCCTTGGCCAGGACCTCGGCCTTGGCCAACGCGAGGTTCTTCGGGAACAGCTCTCCCAGGACCATCTGGATGACCGTGGCCAGGATGAACGCGACACCGATGACCACACCGGACATCGCGGCCTCCGGCACGCCGAGCCACTCCAGCAGCGGCCGGAGCACCGTGGCGAAGGCCGGTTCGGCGATGAATCCGACGATCAGCGCCGTCACGGTGATGCCGACCTGAGCGGCGGACAGCATGAACGACAGCCGCTCCATGACCCGCACCGCCGAAGCAGCGCGTTTATCGCCGGAGGCAGCCTGCCGGGAAAGCTCGATCCGGTCCGCCGAGACGTAGGCGAACTCCTGAGCGACGAAGTAGGCGGTGCCGAAGGTCAGCACGAACACCGCGAGAATACCCAGGGCCGCGTTCATTCGCGGCCCCCGTGCTGTGAAGGTTCAGCAGACCAGGATGAGCTGGGCTTGCGACTTGAAGCGTCCGACACTTCGGACACAACTCCTTCCACCGAACTGCCCCCAAGTGTGGGGCGTAGACGACTAGATTAGCGCCCGCCTGGCACGCGTGCCGGTCAGGGCACAGCACTTCCTCAGCCGGACACGGTGACCTCGCTCGTACCCGGTTCGCCGAAGATCGCCAGCTCGCCCACCCGGCCCGCGGCGACCAGATCGGCGTGGGTCCTGAGCAGCAGCTCCCGGTCCGCCGGAGACGTGACGACGACGGCCCGGTCCAGAGGTGCGCCCAGGGACAGGAGCCGATCGTGCTTGAGGCTCCGGATGCCGGACAGTGCGGATCGGGTCAGAGCGAACAGTCGGGCATCGCCGGGTTGCGAAACGATGTCCTCCGCGCGGGGCCAGTCCGCCCGATGCACCGATCCCTCCCGCCACCACGACCAGACCTCCTCGGTGACGAAGGGAAGGATCGGCGCGAACAACCTCACCTGGACATCGAGCGCCCGGCGCAAGGCCAGCCGCGCGGAAGCCGTCGCCCGCGCCGAAGCCCCGGACCCGTCGTCGCGGCCGTAGGCACGATCCTTCACGAGCTCCACAAAATCATCGCAGAACGCCCAGAAGAAGCGTTCGGTGACCTCGAGCGAGGCGGTGTAGTCGTAGTTGTCCATGGCATCGGTCGCCTTGCGCACCACGCCGGCCAGAGACGCGAGCATCGAGGCGTCCAGGTCTTCGGTGACGTCGCTACCCTCGTCGGCCGCGCCGAGACGGAGCACGAACCGGCTCACGTTAAGGATCTTGGTCGCCAGGCGCCGGCCGACCTTCATCTGCGCCTCGTCGAACGGTGTGTCCCGCCCGGGCCGCGCGCCGGCGGCCCGCCACCGGACGGCGTCGGCGCCGAAGCGTTCCAGCACGCCGACGGGCGTGGTGGCGTTACCCGTGGACTTACCCATCTTCTTCCGGTCGGGATCGACGACGAACCCCGAGATGGCGACCCGTCTCCACGGCAGTGACCCGTGTTCCAGGTGGGTCCGGAGCACCGACGAGAACAGCCAGGTGCGGATGATCTCGTGCGCCTGGGCATGCAGATCCATCGGGAAGGTCCGGGCGAACAGGTCGGCATCCCGTTCCCAGCCGCACACGATCTGCGCCGACAGCGACGACGTCGCCCACGTGTCCATCACGTCGGGGTCACCGGTGAACCCGCCGGGGCGATCCCGCTGCGCCTCCTCGTAACCGGAGGGAACGTCCGACGCCGGGTCCACGGGCAGGTCTTTCTCGTCCGGCAGCAGGGCGGCGTCGTACCTCGGGAGGCCGGCGTCGTCGAGCGGGTACCACACCGGGACCGGCACCCCGAAGAAGCGTTGCCGGCTGATCAGCCAGTCGCCGTTCAGCCCGTCCACCCAGTGCTCGTACCGATGCCGCATGTGGTCAGGCACCCACGCCAGTTCCCGTCCCCGGTCCAGCAACTCCGCCCGCAAGCCCGTGTCCCGGCCGCCGTTGCGGATGTACCACTGCCGGCTGGTGACAATCTCCAGCGGCCGGTCCCCCTTCTCGTAGAATTTCACCGCGTGCAGGACGGGCCGGGGCTCCCCGACCAGGCGCCCGGCCTCGCCCAGCAGCTCGACGACACGACGACGTGCCTGGCTGACACTCAGCCCGGCGAGCTCGGCGAAGGGCTGTGCGGGCACACCATCGGGAGCGTCCGTCAGGAACCGCCCGTCGCGGCCGATCACGGCCCGGACCGGAAGGTCGAGCTCCCGCCACCAGGTGACATCGTTGACATCACCGAAGGTGCAGACCATGGCGATGCCGGTTCCCTTGCCGGGATCGGCGAGCCGGTGCCCGAGCACGGGTACCCGGACTCCGAACAGGGGCGTCCCGGCCGTGCTGCCGATTAGTCCGGCATGACGGGAGTCGTCGGGATGGACGACGAGCGCCACGCACGCGGGCAGCAGTTCGGGGCGGGTCGTGTCGATCCGGATCGCTCCATCAGCGCCGTCGAAGACGAGCTGGTGGAACGCTCCGGGTCTTTCGTGGTCCACCAGCTCGGCCTGTGCCACCGCGGTCTGGAATGTGACGTCCCACAGCGTCGGCGCCTCCGCCTGGTACGCCTCGCCACGCGCCAGGTTCCGCAGGAAGGCCCGCTGGGATGCGATCCGCGCGGTCCAGCCGATGGTGGAGTACGTCAGCGACCAGTCGACCGACAGCCCGAGCCTCCGCCACAGGTCCTCGTAGGCCCGCTCGTCGCGAGCGGTCAGCTGCTCGCACAGCTCGATGAAGTTCTTCCGCGAGATCGGCAGCTGCTGCTTCGGCGGCTTCGCGGGTGGCGCGAAACCTGGATCGTACGGCACGGACGGGTCGCACCGGACGCCGTAGAAGTTCTGCACCCTGCGCTCGGTGGGCAGGCCGTTGTCGTCCCAGCCCATCGGATAGAACACGGCGTGGCCGCGCATCCGCTGGTAGCGGGCGACGATGTCGGTGTGCGTGTAGGAGAACACGTGCCCGACGTGCAGGTCTCCGGACACGGTCGGCGGGGGCGTGTCGATCGAGTAGACGCGCTCGCGCGGCGCGGATTGGTCGAACCGGTGGGTCCCCTGCTCCTCCCACTGGCGCGACCAGGTGCGCTCGAGTCCGTCAAGGGTCGGTTTGTCCGGCATCTGTTGTGGCATGGGTGGCTCCACTTGTACACAGTGGTCGGCGCGCACGTGGCGCGCGGAGACGAGGTCGAAAGAATCGGAGGCGGCGCTCAGCGGCGCACGGATACTCGCGCCCGGGCGGAGCCGGTGCGGGCGCGGATCAACATCCGATCGGACATGGCATCACTGTAGCAAGGGCCGGCAGCCGCTGACCCGCCGTCAGTCGTGCGCGGCGATCCAGGTGGACACCCGGCGACGCAGAACCGGCAGGCTGACGCTCGCCGCCCCGAGCACGACGTCGTGAAAGCCCTTGATGTCGAACCGGGATCCCAGTGCGGCCATCGCCTGAGCTCGCTGGTCGAGGATCTCGCGCTGGCCGACCTTGTAGGCGAGCGCCTGACCCGGCATCCCGATGTAGCGGTCGACCTCCACCTTGATGGTGTCCAGATCCAGGGGCGCGTGCTCGATCATGAAGTCGATCGCCTGCTGCCGAGTCCATCCGCGGGCGTGCAGGCCGGTGTCCACCACCAGGCGGCATGCCCGCCACACATCCGAGGCCAGCATCCCCAGCAGGTCCAGGTCGTCGTCGTACAGCCCCATCTCGACGGCGAGACGCTCGGCGTACAGGCCCCATCCCTCGATGTAGGCGGTCTGGCCCATGCTCATCCGGCGGAACGCCGGAAGGTCGGCGCGCTCCGAAGCGATCGCGAGCTGAAGGTGATGACCCGGAATGGCCTCGTGGTAGGCGATGGACGCGGTCTGGTGGCGGCCCCGTTCGGTGGGCTGGTGGAGGTTCACGTGGTACTCGCCCGGCCGGCTGCCGTCCGGAGCCGGCGGCGTGTAATACGCGGGCGGCACGTCCGCGGCCAGGTAGTCCGGCACCGGTGTCAGCCGGCACGGCGCTTGCGGCAGGATGCCGAACCAGTCACCCATCGCCGCAGTGGCGTTGTCGAGGCACGCCCGTGCGTGCTCGACGATCTCCGCACCGGACCGGTAGCGGATCTCGGGGTCGTTCAGCAGCCGGTCGAAGATCTCCGGCACGTCGGAGGTACCGAACGCGCGTGCGCCGATCTCGGCGAACTCCGCCCGGATGGACTTGGTCGCCTGCTCCAATCCCAGCTCGTGCAGCTCGTCCGCGGTCAGCGTCAACCCGGTGTTCAGCTTGATCAGCGCCTGATAGATCTCGTCGCCATCAGCGAGGTGGGCGAGCCCGGCTTGGTCGTCCAAACGAGCGGCCGGTTCGAGGTCGTTGGCCAGGACGTCGCGGTACCGGGCGAAGGCCGGGCGCAGGACGTCACGCACGGCGTCGGCCAGTTCCGCTCGCCAGGCACTCTCGCCGTCCCAGTCCGTGGGCCCTGCCAGGTTGACGAACGGATCGTTCTCCATAGGTGCCGCCAGATAGCTCTCCACCTGGTTACGCGACCGGGTGACGTTGATCCGGGCCGGTGGCCTGCCTGCGGCCAGTCCTTCGCGGTAACGCTCGGCTGCCTGGTCGAGGGTCCGGGCCAGCTCGCTCACCCGGCGCACCGCCATGCCGGCATGCTCTGGATCCGGTGCCCGGAGCTGCCCGAACAACATGAGGAACTGGGCGTGCATGCCCTGCATCTGGTCCGAGGTCAGCTCCGCGAGCCGCGTGTCGACCCGCGTGATCGCGTCGTCGAGATCGCCGATCAGGAGATCCCGGTTGACCATGGCGTCCTCGTCGAGTTCCTCAACCGGAACGGCCGCGGCCCGCTCTCGCAGCTCAGCCCAGAGCTGCCGATGCCGCTGCTCGGCTTGGGCGGACACGTCGTCTGACTGATCGTCGAACCGATGGTCCCCGAAGAACGACGCGATCAGCGGGGAGCTGCGCATCATGGTCTCCCAGTACTCGTCGGCGATCGAACGGATCACGTCGGCAGCGCTGTTCTCAGACATGCGCCTATCCTGCCTCCTCCACCCGGCGGCCGGCGCGGCGGCTCGATGAGAAAACCCTCACCTCCCGCTCATCGGGTGTGTCATCGGGCGCGGGCAGAATGGCTCGCATGTCTGCCGGACGGTCTTCCGACCCTGATCTGGACCTGCTCACGGGCCCGGGCGTGCAAGACCTCCTGGCCGCCGCCTTCGCCCCGGCCGGAGCCACCGTCCTGGACTGGGCGCTGCGCGACGTGGACCACCGCCCGGGCCGGCGGACGACGACGTCCTACGTCGCCCGGGTCGCATGGCCCGACGCCGAACGCGTGGAGACGGTGGCCGCGTCGGTGTCCGCCGCGTCCGCGGCTACAGACTCACCGCCCGCGGCCGGCGCAGAACCGGGCAGGCTCGTCGTCACCGACGGCGACCGGCAGGTCGAGGTGTGGCGCTTCCCCTTCGACCCGGAGCTGCCGGCTCTTCCCGCCGCCTGCTTCGCGGAGAGCGCCGCCGAGCTTCTCCGCCGGATGGGTATCGACGCGGCCGCGCCCGCACTACGAGTGGTCTCGTATCGACCTCGCAAGCGAGCCGTCGTGCAGATCGACACCGGCGAGGAGGTCGTCTACGCCAAGGTGCTGCGGCCGAAGCAGGCCGCAGACCTGCACCAGCGGCACTCGATGCTGGCGGAGGCAGACTTGCCGATACCGACGTGCCTGGGCTGGAGCAGCGACGGCGTGCTGGTTCTCAGTGAGCTTCGCGGCACGCCCCTGCGGGCTGCCCTCGACAGTCGCGGGGTGCAGGCGTGCCCCCCGGAAGAACTCGTGCGGCTGCTCGACCGCCTGCCCGCCGACGTGCGCACGCTGCCGCGGCGCCAGCCTTGGGCTGCACACGCCTCGCACTATGCCGGCGTCGTCGCGTCCGCGTTGCCGGCGGACGCGGACCGGGTCCGGACGCTGGCCACCCAGATCGATCACACGCTGAGCCTCTATGAGGACGCCGACGATCCCACTCATGGCGACTTCTACGAAGCGCAGCTGACGGTCGCTGATGGGCGCGTGGCCGGGATGCTCGACATCGACACGGTAGGTCCGGGCAGCCGCGCCGATGACCTCGCCTGCATGCTGGCCCACCTCTCCGTTCTGGCGGTGATGGATCCAGCGAGGAGCGACGGCGTGCGGCAGGCCGGCGCGAGCTGGATCGAGGCCTTCGACCGGAGCGCGGACCGGTTCGAGCTGCGCGTCCGCGCCGCCGCTGTGGTGCTCTCGCTCGCGCCCGGGCCGTTCCGCGCCCAGGAACCCGGCTGGGAGCAAGCCACCCGCCACCGGATCGACCTGGCCGAGCGGTGGCTGACCTGCGCCGACACCGGCGCCTCGCCTTTCTGAGAAGCCTCTCATCCGGCTCTACTCGTCACCTCATCCACGGCGGCGAAGATTCAACAGTAAGCACGAACAACCCGCGCGCCTCGTACAAGGCGTCGGCCGACGAAGGAGAAGGAACATGCAGGCTCGGAAGAAGTGGATCGCCGTGGGAGCTCTGGCCGCACTCGGCGTCGGAACCGGCTCGGCCGTGGCCATCCCCGCGGTCAGCGGCGATTCCGCGGCCGCACAGGACACCGTGAAGGTCTCCAGCATCCTCCAAGGCGTTCAGGACGACCAGCCGGCGACCCAGACAAAGAACGCGACAGCCGACAGCCCGAACACCCCCAACACGCCGGACAGCCCGCAAAGCCCCGCATCCCCGGCCAGCCCGGCATCGCCCAACACGCCCGACAGCCCGCAAAGCCCCGCATCCCCGGCCAGCCCGGCATCGCCCAACACGCCCGACAGCCCGCAAAGCCCCGCATCCCCGGCGTCGGCCGACAGCGCCGACTCCGCCGACTGACAGCTTCCGCCGGAACCTCTCAGCCATCAGGTGGGGGCGCTTCACGACAACCGTGAAGCGCCTCCACTGCTGTGTCGATCACGGGCGAACGCCGGGTTCGTCCGCGGCATCTTCGCCGTCCTCGGCCAGCCGATACCCCACACCCCGCACGGTGACGAACCGCGCGTTGCCAAGCTTGCGCCGCAGGTACCGCACGTAGACGTCGACCACGTTAGAGCCGGGATCGAAGTCGTACCCCCAGACTCGGCTGAGCAGCTGCTCCCGGCTGAGGACCTGACCGGGGTTGCGCAGGAAGGTCTCGGCGAGCGCGAACTCCCGAGCGGAGAGTTCCACGATGCGGTCGCCGACTTTGGCGCGGCGCGAACGCAGGTCCAGGGACAGGCCGCCGTGGTGCAGGATGGTGGCCTCCGGGGCCCGCTCGTCGCGCAACCTCAGCCGGATCCTGGCGAGAAGCTCCTCGAACCGGAACGGCTTCGCCATGTAGTCGTCCGCGCCGCCGGAAAGCCCGGCGACGGTGTCGGTGATCGAGTCCCGGGCAGTCAGGATGATCACCGGCAGCTCGTTGCGGGCTTCCCGCAGCTGCCGGAGAACGGAGAAGCCGTCCTGCACCGGCAGCCCGATGTCGAGCACCAGGAGGTCGAAACCGCCGGTCATGGCGTAGTCGAAGGCCGTGCGCCCATCGGACACCACGGTCGGGGTCATCCCCTCGGCCCGCAGCCCCTTCTCGATGAACGACGCGATGCGGCTCTCGTCCTCGGCGATGAGGATCCTGTTCATGGTCAGCTCTCCACCGTCGTGTCGTCGGGTTCCACAGCGATGATCCGGTCCGCGGGTAGCACGATGGTGAACACACTGCCGAGCCCGACGGTACTGGCGAGCGTCACCTCACCGTTGTGGGCATGGGCGATCGCGCGCACGATGGCGAGGCCCAGCCCAGAGCCTTCGCCTCGCCCGGAACCGTCGGCCCGGGCGAACCGCTCGAAGACGGCGTCGGCATGCTCCGGCGCTATGCCTGGTCCGGAGTCCCGGATCCAGATCCGGGCCGAATGCCCGAGCTGGACCTCGGCGCCGATCGCGACCGTGTCGTCGGGGCCGGTGAACGAGACCGCGTTGGAGATCAACTGGAGCAACGCCTGGGTCAGCCGCTGCTCATCGGCCTCGATGACCGCCTCGGGCCGGCTGTCCACACGCCACCGCCGCTCTCCCATCCCCCGGGCCTTGTCGATGACGTCGTCGACCAGCCGCCCGAGTTCGACATGCTGCGGACGGATGAAGTCCGGACGTTGTGCCTTGGCCAGCGTGATGAGCTCCTCCACCAGGCGATGCATCCGGTCGAGCTCGTCCAGGGCCAGGCTGCGCGCCTCACTGACATCCGCCGGGTCGCCTGCGTCCATCAGCTCCAGGTGACCGCGGATGATCGTGATCGGAGTGCGCAGCTCGTGACCGGCGTCGTCGAGTGCCTCCCGGTGAGCGCCGAAGGCGTCCTCGAGCCGGTCCAGCATCGCGTTGACCGCATACGCGATCTGGGAGACGTCGTCCCGGCCATCGATCGGGATGCGGCCGGACAGGTCGGTGTCGCTGATCCGCTGGGCGGTCTCGCGCAGCAGGCGAAGCGGGCGGAGCAACCGGCCGACCACAGCCCAGGCGACGCCGCCGATGAGCGCCAGGGACGCCAGCGCCACCAGGGCGTAGGTGCGATACGAGTCGACGAGCTCGGCGTGTTCCAGATCTCTGGAGTACGCGATGACGTACACGCCATTGGCCGGGTCCCCGCCGACCGTCACCGGTACAGCCACGTAGCGCAACGAGCCCAGGCTCCCGTCAGCTGTCCGCGCCCGGACGCTGGCCTGGGCCGGCAGCGCGTTCACGTCCGCGAGGAACTCGGCGTCCTGGTGAAGTCGCAGATCGACGGCGGACGACGGCAGCCACGCCACCTCGCCGTCGATGATGCCCAGCATGCCCTCGTTGGCTCCAGGCACGTTGCGCTGAAGCGCCACGATGAGTAGCCGGTCCACCGACGTGAACGGCGTTCCGGTCTCCGGGTCGACGCCACCCGCGACCAGCTCACGGAACTCGCCGACCTCCTGCGCGAGATTGTCGTCGATGCGCTGATCGACGCGCTCGCGCTGGACCAGGTAGGAGGTACTGCCGGCGACGAGCAGCCCGAGCGCCGCCGCCCCGAGCACGGCCAGGAGAACCCGGGAGCGGACCGTCAGTCCGCGTCGCGGCTGTCCCGGACGTGGTTGCCCCCCGGGGGGCTCAGCGTGGGCGTTCAGTCGTCGTCCTCATCGTCGTCATCGTCGTCGTCATCGTCGTCATCGTCGTCGTCATCGTCGTCGTCGTCATCGTCGTCGTCATCGTCGTCGTCATCGTCGTCGTCATCATCATCGTCGTCCGGCCGGACCGGCGGCCGCTGTGTCACCGTTTCCGGACCACCCCGAGGCGGTTCCGTCGAGGCGGTCGGCTCAGGCGTACTCGTCGGCTCAGGCGTACTCGTCGGCTCAGGAGTAGCCGACGATCCGGTGTCCGACGGCGCCGGTGAGCCGCTGACACGGGGGGCGGTGCTCGATGAGGGCTCGATGTGTACCGGCTCGCCGAGATCGGGTCCAGTGTCCGGTGTCGCGAGCAGCGCGACGACGCCGACTAGCGCGGCCACACAGATCAAGACCACGCCAGAGACGATGGCAATAACAGACTTCACAGACACGATGGTGGGCTCTCCGCAGGACACGGCGATGAAATGCGCATGAGAAGGCTCTCATCTGCTATGGCGTCTCGCACCTTTGAAGTATGACGCGCCCCGAGCGCAGTGCCGAATCAGGGCGGACAGTCAACCCCGCACTAGACGCCGATAGACCCTGTTTGACATAAATTGATGCCGTTCGCGTGTTGCATGCGAACATCTGTTCGGATATGATCTTTGGATGAGCGCTGATGGTGGTCTTCCGGTGGACGTGGCGGCGATGCTGCCCGGTCCAGAGCTGCTTGAGGTGCTCACCGGGGTCGAGGTGGCCGGCCTGTCTGCGCGTGACACGGTAGTGGTGGCCGCGGCGTGGGAACGCCAGGCCGGTTATGCGGCCGCGCAGCAGGCCAAGGCATTGGCCGCGCTGGCGGCGAAACCCGAGTACCGCGCCTGTGACGTGCCGCCGGACGTACTCAGCTCACATCAGCATGATCCGCTCGCGCCGGTGTCGGACGAGGTGTCGCTGGCGTTGCGCCTTACCGGTTTTCAGGCCCGCGCCCGGGTCAAGACCGCTTGCGAGCTCATCGAGGTGTTCCCGGCCACCCTGGACGCGTTGGAAGCAGGACTGATCGATGCGTACAAAGCCACACTGATCTGCGAGCGCACCCGCGTGCTCGACAATGCCGCTGCGCGCCGCGGGGTGCAGACACGCGTACTACCGATTGCGGCCACCCGCACCGCCCGCCAGCTCGACGATGCGCTTCGCCGCGCCGTGATCGCCGCCGACCCCGACGCCGCTGAGCAGCGCCGCACCCGGGCGGCGAAACACCGCCGCGTGGACCCACCCCAGCCGGCCACCGATGCCGGAGCCGACGGTATCGCCCGGCTCGCGCTGGAAGGACCAGCCGAAGACATCGTCGCGTTGTGGACCGCCATCGACGCCGCCGCCCGCCACGCCCGAACCCAAGACGACGAGCGCACACTGGCGCAGCTGCGCTTCGACATCCTCTGCGGTCTCGGCTGGACCGGCCTGGACCTCGGCCACCTCGGCTGCTGCAACCCCGCCTGCGCCACGGCGCACCCCTTCGGGCACACCCACGGCCGCGCCGCCACCGTGCACGTCACCGTCCCCGCCACGGCCCTGCTGGGAAACCACTCCAGCAGCAACGATGGCAGCGGTCCAGGTACTGGCGAGGACGGCGTCGCCTATCTCCACGGATACGGGCCGGTCACCGCCCACGCCGCCCGCCGCGTCGCCACCGAGGCCACCCTGCGACGGCTGCTCACCGACCACACCCACGGGCAAGTCCTGGAATACGGACGCAGCACCTACACCCCACCGCAGGAACTCGCCGACTACGTCATCGCCCGGGACGTGACCTGCCGCTTCCCCACCTGCCACCAACCCGCCCGGCACGGCGACATCGACCACAAACACCCCCTGGGAAACCGGCGGCACCACCGGCGCCTCCAACACCTGGTGCCTACACAAAGGCCACCACCTCGGCAAAACCCACCATCGCTTCACCATCCACACCGACCATCACGGCACCACCTGGTGGACCACCCCCGCCGGTCACCACTACCCGGTCACCCCCGGCACCGCCACCCTCATCCCACAGCCACCACCCCACAAACCAGCAGATCCAGATCCCCGCATGACTGACCCGCCACCCTTCTAAGCAGGCCGGATACCACGCGCTCGCACGCCGTACAGCGACTTTTATCCGAGGTCGTTGAAGGGTGCCGCGTACTGGAACTCGCCCCGCATGGTCGGCTCGTACGCCGATAACGTGCGTACCTGAAAATGTGCCCCCCACTCCGGTACGGGCGGGACGATGCCGTACTCGCTGGCCGGGCGGAACCCGAACCGCGGGTAGTAGCCGGTGTGGCCGAGCAGCATCACCACAGGTTCGTCGAGTGCGTCCGCCGCGCCGAGGACGGCATGCATGAGGGCCGAGCCGACCCGCTGGCTCTGGTGCGCCGGAAGAACACCCAGCGGCCCGAGCCCCAGCGCGGGTGCGTCGCCGATGCGTCCACGAGTGCACACCACATGACCGATCACGTCGTCGTCGGCCTCGGCGACCAGGGAGAGAGCGGGAATCCAGCCGGAGTCGGCGCGGAGGTCGTCCACCAGCCCGGCTTCGACGGGCACATCACCCGGGTGATCAGGTTTCGCGAACGCCTCGAGGTGCACGGCTCGGACGGCATCGACATCGGCGGGGGCCTCGCGGCGAATCAGCATTGGAACAGCATGAACCGGCGCCTCGGCCGGATCAATCGGATTTCGGACCGCCCGCCCATGGGGACCGCGCAGGGCACGAGGTCACGGCAGGCCGAGAGCGTCCTTGAACAGGGCATAGCCGACGAACGAGACCACGTCCAGGATGGTGTGCGCGATGACGAGCGGCATCACCCGTCCGGTCTTCTGGTAGAGCCAGGCGAACACGACGCCCATCGCGACGTTGCCCACGGCCATGCCCGCACCCTGGTAGAGGTGATAAGAACCGCGCAGCAGCGAGCTCGCGACGATCGCTCCTGGCACCCCCCAGTTCAGCTCACGTAGCCGCGTCATCAGATACCCGACGGCCACCACCTCTTCCAGCAGGGCATTCTGCAATGCGGCGAGGAAGAGTATCGGCACCGTCCACCAGTGCTCTCCCAGCCCGCTGGGGGCGATCGTGACGTTGAGGTCCAGAGCCCGGCCGAGCGCATAGACGCCCAATCCCGGTATGCCGATCACGGCGGCCAGCCCGGCACCGATGGCGAGATCCCGCCACGGACGGCTGAAGTCCAGCCCGATCCGGCGCACGGCCGACCGGCCCGGGGACGAGAGCAGGTAGAGCGCCAGGGCCACCGGCACCAGGGCGAAGCCGATACCGAGGATCTGGAAGACCAGGTCGAAGTTCTCCCGGGGACTTCGCGAGGCGTTCATGGTGGCGACCTGCTGGGACAGCGATTCTTCCCGGGTCCACCGGTCGAGGAACCGGACCATCGCGTACACGCCCGACTGCCCCAGCGACAGGCCCAGAACGATCCAGACCTCGACGCCCAGCCGCCTCCGGGTCTGCTGGGACGTAGGGTCGGCCGCGTCGGTCACCACCTATCGAGAGTAACCGCGCCGTTGGCGTGCCGGTTGTCCGGCCGCCTCCGGGGAGCGGCAGGATAGGCGACATGGCCGATAAGACGATCCGCGCAGCCGGCGGCGTGGTGTGGCGCGACGACGGCGACGCGGTGCGGGTCGTCGTCGTTCACCGGCCGAAGTACGACGACTGGTCGCTGCCGAAGGGAAAGCTCGACCCCGGCGAATCATGGAAGGACGCCGCGATCCGAGAAGTGTTGGAGGAGACCGGCTTGCATGTCGAGCTCGGTGACCCGCTCGGCGACGTCGAGTACGTCTACCGCGGCTCAGACAAGAACGGCGAGCGTACGCCGCGCCGCAAGGTGGTGCGGTACTGGTCGATGCGGGCGGTGAGCGGATCGTTCACCCCCCACCGCGAGATCGACGCCGTTCAGTGGCTCGAGCCGGGCGAGGCCTTCGGCGTCCTCACCCACGGGCTCGATCACGAGACTCTGCGCCGGTTCCTCGCTCTCGGCTCCCGGTAACGTGAGGCGGCCTCAACCAAGGAGTACCCTAGGGGGGTACCGTGTTACACTCTTCCGTTGGAGGCTCTGAACCGAGAGGACGCCATGACCAGCCAGACTAACTCCAAGGACAAGAACTTGATGCGGTTGCGCCGGATCGAGGGTCAGATCCGTGGTCTGCAGCGGATGGTTGAGAACGACCAATACTGCATCGACATCCTGACTCAAGTCACGGCAGCCACCCGCGCGCTGCAGTCGTTCTCTCTCGAGCTACTCGACAACCACATCGCCACGTGCGTCGTGGACGCCGCCCGGGCCGGCGGTCCCGAAGCCGACGAGAAGGTACGCGAAGCCCAGGACGCCATCGCCCGGCTGGTCCGCTCCTGATCTTGCCGAACTGGAGGACGAACGAGCATGAGCACCACCACGTACAAAGTCACCGGCATGACCTGCGGACACTGCGTCAGCGCCGTCACCGAAGAGGTGTCGAAGATCGACGGCGTCTCCGCCGTGAAGGTGGACCTGTCCTCGGGTGACGTCGAGGTCACCAGCGCGGCACCACTGAACGCCGACGACGTGCGGGACGCCGTCGACGAGGCCGGATACGAGCTCGTCGACGCCGGAGGCTGACCATGAGCGACAACCACAGACTCGATCTCGAGTTCGCCTACACCAGTTTCCGCGACTCCTGCCGCGACCTGTTCTCGCCGGAGTATCGCTGCCGGCGGCCGCACGGCCACGTCGGCGCCCACGCCGCAGGATTCGGCGACAGCCGAGTGCGCTGGACCCACCTGCAGGACCAGGACCTGGACACACCCCTGCCGGCCCACTGACAGGCCGGCAGAGGTGTCAATCGGTCAGAACACCTCGATCGAGAGCGGCTGCTTGTGCCAGCCGAACGCGACCGACGCAGCGGCCAGCGCGGCCGGGCTGTGCGCCGTCACCAGGCCGGCGTCCGCAAGCGTCGTCAGAGACGTACCGCCCAGGTACACCGCGCCCAGCTCGCGGATGTCGAGGGATAGGTCCGGGGCGTCAGTGGTCGGCTCGCAGGTGGCCGAGTCCGCACCGCCAGTCAGGCGCCAGCGTCCCGCATTGGCCGGGACTCGCTGATCGGCTACGTCGAGGACGACATCGATCGGCGCGGCATAGCGGCGCGCGCTCAAGGCTGCGGCGATGTCGACGACGCGGATCCACAGTCCCGGCTCCACCCAGGTGGCCATCCCCTGCGGGTTGGTCACCAGGTGCGTCAGCGGCTCGTCGGGCGCGGCGAAGCTGTACTTCACCGTGCGGACGAGGTCGATCGAGAGCAGGAAGCGCCACAGCGCGGCGTAGGCCTCGACGGTCTCAGCCATGACCTCGCCGACGGCTACCTCGCCCTTCGGCCCTGTGTCATCCCACCCACCCTTGACCCGCCAGGTGGCGTACCCCTCGGCTTCACCGTCCACCTCATACAGGACGGCCCGTAGTTCCGACATTCCTCGTCGCCAGACTTTCAGGTCCGCGGTGTGGTATTCCCACCAGTGGCCCGGCCGGCCGGAGATGCCCGGCCGCAGGACGCGAGCTCGTTCGTAGACCGAAGCGAGCTGGTCCCTGACGTCGGCCGGCTTCGCCTGGCGGAGCCGGCCGGACGGCGTGACACCCGGCAGGGTCGTCTCCCGGACGGCGATCTTGTAGCCGACCTGCCACGACGCACGGCCGTACCCGTAGCGTCCGTAGATGGCTCCTTCGCTGGCCCACAGGGCGGCGATCGGCTCGTTGCCACGCTCGATAATGTCGTCGAAGATCGCAGTCATGATTTGGTTGAGCAGACCGCGGCGCCGGTGAGTCGGCGCCACCGCCACGCCGGTGACGTGCGCGGCCGGGATCACGGCCCCAGGAACGGTCAGGTCGCGGGTGAGGATGGAGCCGTTGGCGACGATCCGGCCGTCGCCGGTGATCACGCGCGCCCGTTCCGGCTCGTCGACCAGCTCGAAGACCTTGAGGAATTCGTCGTCGAGATCGTCCAGGAACGCCCGGGAGATGAGCTCGCCAAGATCGCGGAGATCGTCGCTGGTGGCGGCACGAAGTTCGAGGTTGTTGTCCACCCACCATGTCTAGCCGATGCCCGCCGAATCGGCCAGAGATTTATCCCGGTTCCGGCGGTGCCGCACTCGGCCCGCGCCAGTCCTCTCAACCATGTCGGCGCGGGCGGGCAGAATGGGAGCCATGAACGACGACGAGGTCGCGGTCGCCGGGATCAGCAGCCCGGTGGGGCGGGTGAGCGTCGCCGTCACCACGGTCGGCGTCGCGCAGGTCCGCTGGGCGGAGCCCGAGGAGCTGGCCAGCCGGTTCAACCGCCGCATGGTCGCCGACAAGGCCAGGACAGAACCGGTGCTGAGCCAGCTCAGGGAGTATTTCGACGGCTCTCGCACCGAACTCACGGTGCCCCTGGACTGGAGCGGCACGTCGGGACATCAGCGCGCGGTGCTGCAGGCCCTGCACGCCAGTGTGCGGTTCGGTAGCTCGGTCACGTACGGGGACCTGGCCGCCCGCAGCGGCACCGGAGTCCCGGCGCGCGGCATCGGCGCCATCATGGGCTCCAACCCGCTGCCCATCGTGGTGCCGTGTCACCGGGTGCTCGCGCACGACGGCCTCGGCGGGTACAGCGGCGGAGCGGCCGGCACCGGCCTGGAGGTCAAGCGGTGGCTGCTCGCCCTGGAGGGCGTCCTCCCGGCCACCCTGATCTGAGGCGGCGTCATGGGTGAGGTCAGTCGTCCATGCCGCGCGCCTGCAGGGCCTCGCCCAGCGTGTCGGCGTATCTCAGCACACCCACCACCAGCGGCACGGCGAACGCCTTGACGTTGCGCTCCTGGCCACGGGCGCGTTGCGCGTCGCGTACCTGCTGGGCGATCCCCGCCACTACCGGCACGCTCCGGATCGCAAGCGACATCACCAATGACACCCGCGCCGGGTCCACGCCCAGCCGGCGCAACGGAGACAGGCCCCGCTCCATGGCGGCCATCAGATCGGCGGTCCGGGTCGTCAGAGTGACCAGCCCGGCCAAGGCCACCGCCACCACCAGCCGCGACGTCAACGACACGGCCGTCGTCCAATCCGTCACCAGGACCTGGACCACCAGGATCACCAGCACGAACCAGCGCAGCGGACGGATCTGCGCCCACGCTTCCACCCAGCGGATGCCGCCCAGTGCGTACAGCACGACGGTCCCCGCACTGGCCACGCCCACACTCCACGGCTCCCGCACCGCGAGAAGCGCCACGCAGGCCACCGCCAGGGTGAGCAGTTTCACACCCGCCGGCAGCCGATGCAGCACCGAGGAGCGCGCAACGTAGGCGCCAGTCAGCACCTCAACGCACCACCTCGAACAGGGCAGCCACGCCCATCCCGCCACCGACCGCGGCGGTGGCGAGACCGAGCGTGCCCGCCGGCGCCCCGCCGCGCACCAGCCTGCTGAACAGGCGGACGACAGAGACGGCGCCCGTGGCACCCCACGGATGCCCGAGCGCAAGCGCGCCGCCGTCGGGGCACACTCGCGCGGCGTCCCGGTGGAGGGCGTCCAGGCCGATCGCGTCGGCGACAGCGAGTACCTGCCCGGCGAACGCCTCCACGATCTCGACGGCGGCCACCTGCCGGATTCCGACGCCCGCACGGCTGAGAACGCGCTCGACGGCCGGCACCGGGCCCCAGCCCGGCAGTCGTGGATCACAGCCCACGACCGCACCGGCGACCAGCCGCAGCCCCGGCCTTCCGGGGTGTGTCCGGGCCGACACCATCGTGACGGCGGCGGCGCCGTCGCTGACCGGGCACGAGTTCCCCGCCGTCACGCTGCCACCTGGAACGAACGCCGCTGGCATCCTGGCCAGCACCGACTCCCGGAGCGGCCGTGGTCGCTCGTCGTGGCGGAGCCCGGCCACTGGCACGAGCTCCGCGTCGAATCGACCCGCTTCCCGGGCGGCGAGCGCCTTGGCGTGGCTCGCGGCAGCGTAGGCGTCCTGGCGCTCCCGGGTGACGCCAGTAGCGGCGGCGAGGGCGTCGGCTGCTTCGCCCATATCCGGGTCGCCGTACTCCGGAGGCGTGAAGGCGGCGCGTGTGTAAGGCGAGTCGGGCTCGCCCGGCTGGACGGCTCGATACGCCCGCCTCGGAGCCGTCGACGCGCTCTCGGCTCCGCCCGCCAGAATCAGCGACGCATCACCGGCACGGATCGCTTGCGCGGCCAGCAGCACGGCCGCCAGTCCGCTGCCGCACTGCCGGTCCACGGTCACGCCCGGGACATCCTCTCCCAGGCCCGCGGCCAGGGCCCCGACCCGAGCAATGTTCCCGCCAGGCCCCACGCAGTTGCCGATCACCACGTCGTCCACGCGAACGGCATCGGTCGCGGAATCGATCGCGGCGTCGGCTGCGACCGCGGTGAGCACCGGGGTGAGGAGACGGTCGACGCTCACGCCGGCGAGGCCATGGCCGGCGGTGCCGATGGGTGTCCGGCGCGCGGCGACCACCATCGCCTGGTCATTCATAGGTGTCCTCGTGGGCACCCGGGCCGAGCGGCCGGGTGCGGAGCGTGCCCGTGCGCAGGCCTTCGCTGATCGCCGCGCGCGCCGGCTTTCCCACGGCGGTGCGCGGTAGGTTCTCGACCACCAGCCAGCGCCGAGGCCGCTGGGCCGCGCTCAGGTGGGATCTCGCCGCCTCCTCCAAGAGTCGCCGGGAGACCGGTGGGTCACCCGTTTCGATCACGGCGGTGACCACCGCGCCCAACCGGCCGTGCGGGGTCCCGGTGACGACGACGCCCCGCACCCCCGGAACGGCCACGAGCACGCTCTCGACGTCCTCGGGGACCACGGTGGAGCCGCCGGTGATGACCGCACCGTCACCGCGCCCGCGAAGCCGCAGCGTGTCCGCCCCCACCGCGGCCAGGTCACCGACGCTCGCCCAGCCCGCGTCGTCGCGACGGAACGGGCCGGAGGCGCCCCCCAGGTAGCGGCTGGCTATCCACGGCGAGCGCACCCACACCTCCCCCACTGTGTCGTCGCCGTCGGCCCGGCGAAGGTCGATCTCCACGCCGTCGAAGGGCCGCAGGCCGGTTCCGTCGGTGTCGGCTGCGACAAAGGACAGCTCCACCGCGCCGTAGTACGCGACCAGCGCTATCCCGAGCGCGGCTGCCCGCTCACGCAACCCCGGGAGCAACGCCGCCCCGCTGACTAGTGCAGTCCGGATCCGATGCGGCGCAGGACGTGACCCGTCGCCGGAGCTTTCCAGGGCGGTGAGCATCTGGTCCAGCATGTGCGGCACGGCGTGGACGATGTCCACTCCGGCCAGGAACTCCCGGACAACGCCTGGCCGCCAGCGGCCGGTGACGATCACTTCGGCTCCCAGGGCCAGACCGTGCAGCGCCGCGAAGCAGAACAGCGACGACACGAGGGGCCCCGGCACCAGGATCCTGTCGTCCGGCGTCATTCCCGCTAGCTTCTGCGCGGCCGGATACGAACCGGTCCACGATCCCCGG
Source organism: Phytoactinopolyspora alkaliphila (assembly GCF_010550695.1). GTDB lineage: Bacteria > Actinomycetota > Actinomycetes > Jiangellales > Jiangellaceae > Phytoactinopolyspora > Phytoactinopolyspora alkaliphila. Next base: position 88,416 of record NZ_JAAGOB010000006.1, on the reverse strand, counting down.
GTGCGGACGACGGCGCGGGGCCGCCCGGTGCTCCCCGAGCTGAATCCCGCCCAGGCGAGGTCGTCGGGCCGAGCTGGCCACGGCTGGTAGGCGGATGTCTCACCAGAGGCCACGTGCACGTGGTGGTCCGGCCGGATCGTCTCCAGAACGTCGTCGCGATGTCCTGCCGACCAGGCCGGGTCGCAGACCAACGGGACAGCACCGATCAGGTCCGCAGCCAGGATCGCTGCGAGCATGTCCGCAGGCTCGGCGAAATCCACGGCAACCACCTGGCCAGGGCGGACGCCTGTGGCCCACATCCGGCCGGCGGCGTCGTCGATGTCGGCTGCCAGCTCGGCGTAGGTGCGGGCGTGACCGATCGCGCGCACGGCGACCCGGTCGGGCCGTTGCGCGGCATGCGCCAGCACGTCCCTGGCTACCGGCATGTGGCATATCTCATCGGATTGCCAGCCGAGCCCGCCGGGCGGCGGGCGCCGCGTCCGGATACGCCCGCTGTACTCCGGTGACCACCACCGCAGCGGCGACCGACTTGATCGCGTCGCCCGGCAGGAAGACCAGCGACAGCTTGATCGTGGTCCCCAGTGGAACACCCGTGACCAGGGATTGCACCGGAATCCCGATCAGCAGGATCACCGCTGAGCCGAGGAGGCCCGCAGTCAGCACCCAATGCGCTCCGGGTCGCACACCCCCGCGCTCCACGATCCAGCCGACGACGAACGCCGCAAGGACGAAACCCACGAGGTATCCCACCGACGGCCCGGCGAAGACGCCGAGCCCGCCCCGTCCTCCGGCCAGTAACGGCAGCCCGGCAGCGACCAGGGCCAGGAACAACAAAACGGTGAGCGCAGCGCGCCACGCTCCCAGGATGGCTCCGGTGAGCAGAACGCCGAGGGTCTGCAGAGTGATCGGTACCGAGTTGCCGAACAGGCTGAAGGAACCCGGCAGTCCGAGCACGGCGATCAGGGCCGCGAATACCGCGACCCTGGCCAGGTCGGCAGCCGGCAATCGACGCGGCCTCGCGGCGGCGGAGTCGTTCGTCATGAGATTCCTCCAGATGAGCGGCGATCGAGTGGGCCGCCGCCGTGGGACCCGTCCTGCCTCCGCTGTCAGGTGTCTATCACTACACGCTCAACCCTCGCTGAACCACACGCAGGTGCGCAGCGACGATCCGCACCAGCGCCGGAGATCAGTCTTGGAGGTCTCCCACAACACCGGCCGCGTGTGATTCCACAGTCATGTTGTAAGCGTGTGACGGCACGACAGCCTCACACTCATCGACCGACCCTCCGTTGTCGGTAATCAAGGCTCGCGGTTCATACAAAGGCGCCGGATCCGCCCGAGTGCCAGGAACACGCAGTCCTCCACCGCTGAGAACACACCTTCCATTGATCGACCAGTACCGGTAGTCGCGCGCCACACCCACAGAGAACGTTGTCTATTCAGGCGCCAGGCCGGCAGCTAAAAGAGCAGCGCAGAGTATAGAGTTCGTTTTCTACGGCTCTCGCTCGAAGGGTTACCTGCGGTGACACCTCCCACCGATTCATCCGGCCCCGGCAAGCCCGTGGCGTTGTTCGTCATGAGTCCCGAATACGTGCCTTCGCTCTTCCCTCCGGAGACGCTCGCCCGGCTGCGCCAGGTGGTGGACATCGATCCGGCGCGAATACTGCAGCGGTTCGACGAGCCGGACGTGCAAAACACGCTGGCCGAAGCACAGGTGCTCATCACCGGATGGGGCTGCCCGCGCCTGGACGCTGACGCGCTGGAGCGCCTGCCCAAGCTACGCGCGGCGGTGCACGCGGCCGGATCGGTCAAGGGACACGCCACGCCGGTGTGCTGGGAGCGCGGGATCGCGATCTCGTCGGCCGCGGATGCCAACGCGGCGCCGGTCGCCGAGTACACGCTGGCGGCGATCCTGTTCGCGGGGAAGGGTGTCTTCGAGCACCGGGAGCGATATCGCCGTGATCGGGTGTTCACGCTCGGGGATCTCTACGGGAACGTGGGGAACTACGGACGACGGGTCGGCATCATCGGCGCCTCGCGCATCGGGCGTAGGGTCATCGAGCTGCTGCGGCCGTTCGACTTCGACGTCTCGGTTCACGACCCCTACCTCACTACAGCCGACGCCGCTGCTCTCGGCGTTCGCGCGGTCAGCCTGGACGAGCTGGTCGCCACCAGCGACATTGTCAGCGTCCACGCTCCGGCCACGCCGTCGACCCGGCACATGCTCGACCGCAAACGGCTGGCCAAGATGCCGGACGGAGCGATTCTCGTCAATACCGCGCGAGGCTCGCTGGTGGACACCGCCGCGCTCACCGGCGAACTCGTCGCCGGGCGGCTCAGCGCCGTGCTCGACGTCACCGACCCGGAGCCACTGCCCGCGGGCTCGCCCCTGTTCACGTTGCCCAACGTCTTCCTCACCCCACATATCGCGGGCTCCCAGGGCAACGAGCTGGCCCGGATCGGCCGCGCCGCGGCGGACGAGGTGGAGAGGTTCTGTCTCGGCCGGCCGCTCCGGCACGCCGTCGCCCTCGCCGACCTCGAGACGGCCGCGTGAGGCCCGGCATCAAGGACGTCGCGGCACGCGCGGGCGTCTCGCCAGCCACCGTCTCCCGGGTCCTCGGCGGAACCTATCCGGTAGCCCAGGCCACCCGGGCCAAGGTGCAGCGGGCCATGCGCGAGCTCGACTATGTCGTCAACGCTCAGGCTCGAGCCCTCAAGGGTGCCACGTCGAAGACGGTGGCATTCATCGTCAGCGACGTCACGGGCCCGTTCTTCGCCCACGTGGCCGACGGAGTGGAACAGCAGGCTACGGCGGAGGGCCGGCTGTGCCTGGTCTGCACCACGCACGACGAGCCCGAGCGCGAGCTGGCGGTCATCGACCTGATGCGCGAGCAGCGAGCCGACGCCGTCATCCTCGTCGGAGGTGGCCAGGAGGATCACGCCTACCGCGAGCGGATGGTGCGCCTCGCGCGGGCGCTCGACGACGCCGGATCCCGGCTGGTGCTCTGCGGCCGCCCACCGCTGGGCGATGACGTGCCCGCGACCGTGGTCGACTACGACAACGAAGGCGGCGCATTCGCCATGACCAGCCACCTGCTCGCTCTGGGGCATCGGCGGATCGCGTTCATGGGTGCCCAGGAGAACCTGACCACTCCCACAGCGCGGGTCCGGGGTTTCCGGCGAGCGCACCACGAGCGAGGGCTCGAGCCGGATCCGGAACTCGTCATCGAGGGCGAGTTCACCCGGTCGTTCGGGTATGCCGGTGCCAGGGATCTCCTGCGGAGGCGACCGGACGTCACGGCCATCTTCTCCGCCACCGATGTGGTCGCGACCGGAGTGTTGCAGGCCGTGCGGGACGCCGGTCTGCGTTGCCCGGACGACGTCTCGGTCACCGGCTACGACGACATTCCTTTCGCCGCGGATTTCGCGCCCGCCCTGACGACGGTCAGCATCCCGCACTCCGAGCTCGGGCGAGCGGCCGTGCGCCTGGCGCTGCACCGCGACAGCTACTCCACCGGACAGTACGTCAAGCTCGGCACCCACCTCGCGGTGCGCGACTCCGCCGGTCCCCTGCCCCACTGACCGCTCAGGACAGCGCGTAGGCGCGCTCGATCATCTGCACCGTCCGGTTCCCGGCGTCGTCCCACGCCTCGACCCGGAGGCTGACGTACCCGTTGGTGGCGGACAGCTTCGGGTGCTTGGCGCGCACCCGGAATCCGCCCTCGCGCGGCCGCGGGATCGTGTGCGCCTTCTCCCAGGTGGAACCGTCGTCGTACGAGAGCGAGACCTCCATCCCGGCCACCGAGGCCGGACCCCTGTACCCCTTGGCCCGATCGGTGCGCACCACGAAGTTGAACGTCCGGCCGGCCGGCGCGTGGTTGTCCAGCCCCAGCGGCAGGTCGTAGCCGAGGAGGATGACCGGCAGTGCCGCGCAGGCGTTGGCTCCGGGCAGCAGGCCGCGGCAACCCTCGATCTCCAGTGCTGACGGTGCCTCCGAGCGGAACGTCCACGCGGTCTCGGACCGGTTCGCCAGCAGATGCTCCTCGTCGGGGACAGCCTCCGCAACCCGTTCGATCCGGTACGTCGCCGGCTCCGGGACCAGCAGCAGCTCGGGCCGCTCGATCCGCTCACCGTCCCGGTACACGGTGGTGGCCGTGCTCATCCGGCCGAATCCCGTGTGGGTCGGATCCGCGTCGCCGAGGATGCTGGGCGCGAATCGGAGGATCGCCTCGGAGCGGCAGAAGTTGCAGGGCAGACTCGTGTAGCCGGCGGGATGGCTGGGCGCCTTGAACCAGCTCACGCTGACTTTCTCCCGCGGCTGGTACGCGGTCTCGCCACCGTTGAGCCGGGCCGCGTCGAATCCCTGCGTGGAGGTCGCCTGCTGCGCCTGCCGGATATCCGGTCCTGCCACGACATAGTCCGTGCGCACTGTGGGCTGCATCACCGGCTCGAAGTAGCGCGTCGCCCCTCCTTGCCACGCCTCGTAGGCCGTCACCAGGGCGCTGCCCATGCGCTCCGACTCGCTGTGGAACGAGTTCTCGATCGCGGCGAGATCGGATCGCTTGACCGTATAGCCCAGATCGCTCGGAATCGCCCCGTCCTCAGCCGCTCGCAGCGTATAGGTGAAGGTGCTCTCCCGCAGGCCGGTCAGCGTGAGGTGCACCGCACCGCTGCCGAGCCGCTCCCGCAGCCTCGTCGTCTCCTCATATGTGGTGCCGAGCACGGGAAGCGTGTTGCTAGAGCTCAGCATCACCGAGACGGCGCCGGGGCTCTCAGGGACGACGAGCATCGCCGCGGCACCGTGCGCTTGCGCCGTGGCCGCCTGGTCGGCCACGTAGTACGAGTCGGACTCGACCATGGCCAGCTTGCCCCGGACATCGACGCCCTCGTAGTCCTCCGCGCGGCCGGAGCCGACGTCGACCAGTTCCAGGCGTCGCGTGCCGTCGAAGCGGCCGGTCCATTCCGGTGTGACCGTCCACAGCGCGGAGTCCTGGCCTTCGATCTTCGCGGTGATGAGCGGCTCCCGCCACGTCGTCAACGCCGTCATGGACAGGGACCCGGCTGGCGGCTCGTCCGCCGGGATCGCTCCGAAGCGGGCGTCGCTCCCCCACAGGTCACTCAGCACCGTGACGCCGCCGCGACGTCCGTTGGCGGAGGTGCGGAAGAGCGACTGGGTCACCTGCGTCGCTTCCGTGCGGCGGCGTTCCCCGACGACGTCGAACTCGATGTCGACGGCGCTGCGGCCATCGATGGTCACCGACATGTCGCGGTCGACTCCGATGACCGTTGTGGCGAACATGTCCGTGCTGTAAACGACGTCCGGACGGCCCGGATCGCGCGTGGAGAAATGACCGTCGACGGTGTAGTCGCCCGCCGGTACGCGGAACACGGCTCGGCCGGAGTCGTCGAGGCCCGCGTAGCTGTGGAACATGTCGGGGTCGGTCAGGTCCTGGACCACCAGGCTGCCGCTGCGCGGGGTCTCCGCGAACCGGTCCGTCACGTCCACGGTGAGTTCGTAGACCGGCCCCTCGACCGCGTAGGCGACCACCGTGTTCACCTCTGCCCCTCCGGGCTCGGTGGCGCGGACGAACCCGGAGTAGGTGCCGGGCAAGGCGAGGACCGGATCGAGTGTGAGGTCCACCTCGGCCTGCCCACCCGCGGGAACGACGACGGTCTGCGCCGACAGGCCAAGCACGTCCTGACCGACCGGAGCGCCGTGGCCGCGCACGTCGACCGTCAGCTCGAGCGCGAGGTCGGTTTCACCGGTGTTCCTGTAGGTGAGGGTCTGGGCCTGCGCGGAGTCACCCGGGGCCGGTTGCCGGACGAACCCGAAGTCCACCTTGCCCGTGGCGTACAGATCCTGCCCCGTGGCCCGTGCGGCGTCGACCCGGCCGGCGCCCTGGTGATAGACGTCGTTCCCGGCGTCGAACGCGGTGCTCATGAGCGCGTCCTTGAGCTGCCCGGCGTCCCATTCCGGATGCTTCTGCAGGAGCATCGCCGCGACGCCGGCGACGTGCGGGCTCGCCATCGAGGTGCCGGACTGCGCAAGATAGTGCTCGCCCACGGGCGTGCCCGGCCCGGGGCTGCTGCCGGCGGCCCAGGCGGCGACCACGGGACTGCCCGGAGCGGCGATCTCAGGTTTGAGGGCATGGTCTCCGCGCCGGGGCCCGCGGCTGGAGAAGCCCGCGATCTGATCCTCGCCGTCCACGGCGGCCACCGCGAGGGCCGAGTCTGCCGCGGCCGGCGTGCTCACCGTCGAGCTGTCCGGCCCGGCGTTTCCGGCCGCGATGACGAACAGCGTGCCCGTCTCCGCGCTGATGGCGTCGACGGCGAGGCTCATCGGGTCGGTGCCGTCGCTCGGGAACGCGCCGAGACTCATGTTCACCACGTCGGCGGTCTCGGCGGCCCACTCCATGCCGGCGATGATCCAGGAGTTCTGTCCCCATCCGGAGTTGTTGAGCACCTTGCCGATGGCCAGATCCACCCCTGGAGCGACACCCGCATAGCGGCCGTCCGAGGCAGCGCCGGTGCCGGCGACCGTGGACGCGACGTGGGTGCCGTGTCCGGCGTGGTCGTGCACGTCCTCGTCGGGGACGAAGCTCATCGCCTCGCTCACCTGACCGGCGAAGTCCGGGTGGCCGGCGTCGTAGCCGGAGTCGAGCACGGCGACGGTCACGCCGGAGCCGTCGAAGCCGCGCTCCCACGCCTCGGGAGCGCCGATCTGCGGGCGGGAGTCGTCCATACTGGCGGTGGCCTTCCGGTCCAGCCAGACCTTGCCGATTCCGGCGGCCAGCTCGTCGTCGGCCGAGAAGGCCGTCGGGGCGTCAGCGGGCACACCCCGGATCTGGTTCCAGAAGTCCTCCGCGGACTTCTTGTCCACCTGCACGCCGGCGCCGTTGATGCTATGCAGGTGGACCGGCTCGGCCACGGTCGCCGCCAGCTCGGCGGCCTGCTCGGACAGGGCGGCGGCCGCATCGCCACGGGCCGTGCGGGCCGGCTCCTGATAGGTCACGATGACCGGCAGAGTGTCCACCTCGTCGTCGGTGTAGCCGTTCTCCGCCAGATAGCGCACGTCGAACAAGCCGCGATCGAGCACGCCGGCGTCGATCAAGGGCCGGGCCTGGTCCGGGATCGCGAAGACGCCGTCCGGCCCGTTGACGATCTCGACCTCACGGGTTCCACTGCCGGGGTCCAGCTCGACATGGATCTCCGGGAAGGCACCGCCGCGGTCGGCATAGTGCACCGCGTCACCGGTGATGAGGGTGATCCTGACCGCGTCGGCCGATTCCGCGAGATGGGGCGCGGTCGTCGTCGCGGGCAGGGCCGCGGTCGTCATCGCGGGGAGGGCCGCCGTCGTCGTCGCGGGGAGGGCCGCCGTCTCCGGCGCCGCCTGGCTGCCCTGCGCGAGCACTCCGACGGCCATCGCGGCCGAGGCCACGGCAGCGGCGATCGGGCGAAGCGATACGTATTCCACGGAGTCCTCCAAGATCAGTGCGGTATGCGGCAGTTCAGCACCGGAGGAGGTGTCTGTCCATACTTGCCCTGTGGCCAAAACAGGCAGTTGCCACTTCTGGCCAACCACGATCCGTACCCACGGGAGGGTGTCATGCTGCAAGCGGCCGGGGTCGAAGAGTTCGACGAGCAGGTCTATCGCACCCTGGTGCGCAAGCCGTCCGGCACGCTCTCCGAGCTCGCTGCCGCCCATCGCAGTTCCACGTCACGAGTCCGCGCCTCCCTCGCCCGGCTCGAAGAGCTGGGCCTCGTCCGTCGGACGGCGGCCCGCGCGTTCGTGCCGGTGTCCCCGGATGCGGCGCTCGCCGCCCTGATTCAACGGCGCGAGGCGGAGCTGGCCGCGGTGCGCGCGGAGATCATCGAACTCGCGGAGGACTTCCGCACCGGCCGCATCGAGGCCCATCCAGGTGGGCTGATCGAGGTGATCAGCGGAACCGAGACCATCGCTCGCCGCGCGCGCGAGTTCAACGACGGCACCCAGCGCGAGATCCTTGCCTTCGACAAGCCCCCGTACGTCTTTCAGCCGGGCGCGCACGAACTGGCCGCGGAGCGCCCTCTGCTACAGCGCGGCGTCGTGGCGAAGGCGATCTACAGCCAGGAGGCCGTCGACGCGCCGCAGCGGCCGGCCGTCCTCTCGCAACTGGCCGCACTGGGAGAAGAGGCCAGGGTGCTTCCCGAGCTGCCGTTCAAGCTGCGGGTCTACGATCGCCGGGTCGCGATCGTCCCGCTCACCACTGATCAGCACTCCACCGAGAGCGTCGCGATCGTCCACCAGTCAAGCCTGCTCACCGCGCTCATCGCCCTCTTCGACGCGTACTGGGAGCGGGCCTTCCCGATCTCCGGTCTGGAGACCGGGCGGCCAGCGGAGCTGACCGACGACGACGTGGCGCTGCTGCGGATGATGAGCGCCGGGCTCAAGGATGAGGCGATCGCCCGGCAGCTCGGGGTGAGTACGCGCACCCTACGTCGGCGTGTTCTGCATCTGATGGACCTCTTGCACGCCTCCACGAGGTTCCAGGCGGGGGCGCAGGCCAGCCGGCGCGGCTGGATCTGACGGCGAACGTGCCCGTACGGCAAGACACCGATCCGGGCACGCCGAGTCCTCGGTATCCTCAGCGACGGTCTCGACGTTCGTTCCGTCGGCAGGACTCAGCGTTCCAGGCATGGCCGGCCAGGTGGCGGCCAGGAAGGATCGATCATGTTCCGCAAGGTACTCGTCGCCAACCGCGGTGAGATCGCCATCCGCGCACTACGTGCAGGCTACGAGCTCGGAGCCGCCACTGTCGCGGTGTTCCCGCACGAGGACCGCAACTCCCTGCACCGGCTGAAGGCCGACGAGGCGTATGAGATCGGTGAGCGCGGTCACCCGGTGAGGGCGTACCTGTCTGTCGACGAGATCGTCGCCGTGGCCCGCCGCTCCGGCGCGGACGCGGTCTATCCGGGCTACGGGTTCCTGTCCGAGAACCCTGAACTGGCGCGGGCCTGTGCCGAAGCCGGAATCTCCTTCGTCGGCCCGTCCGCCGACATCCTCGAGCTCGCCGGGAACAAGGCGCGCGCCGTCGCGGCGGCGGCCGAGGCCGGGGTGCCGGTGCTGGCCTCCTCGGCGCCGTCGGCGGATGTGGACCAGCTGGTCGCCGCGGCCGAAGAGATCGGCTTCCCGGTGTTCGTCAAGGCCGTCGCGGGTGGCGGGGGCCGCGGCATGCGGCGGGTCAACGTGCCCGGCCAGCTGCGGGAGGCCATCGAGGCCGCTGCCCGGGAGGCCGAGTCGGCGTTCGGCGACCCCACCGTGTTCCTGGAGAAGGCGGTGGTGAACCCACGCCACATCGAGGTACAGATCCTGGCTGACGGTCATGGCGAGGTCATTCACCTGTATGAACGGGACTGCTCCGTGCAGCGCAGGCACCAGAAGGTCATCGAGCTGGCGCCCGCGCCGAACCTGGACCCCGAGCTGCGGGCGCGGATCTGCGCGGACGCGGTGCGGTTCGCCCGGCAGATCGGCTATCGCAACGCGGGCACCGTGGAGTTCCTGCTCGACGAGGGTGGCCAGCACGTCTTCATCGAGATGAATCCCCGGATCCAGGTGGAACACACGGTCACCGAGGAGGTCACCGATGTGGACCTGGTGCAGTCGCAGATGCGGATCGCCGCAGGCGAGAGCCTGCGCGACCTCGGCCTGACCCAGGACTCGATCACGCTCCGGGGCGCCGCCATGCAGTGCCGGATCACCACCGAGGATCCGGCCAACGGATTCCGCCCGGACATCGGCGTGATCAGCGCCTATCGCTCGCCGGGCGGTTCGGGCATCCGGCTGGACGGCGGCACAGCGTTCGCCGGCGCGGAGATCAGCGCCCACTTCGATTCGATGCTGGTCAAGCTGACCTGCCGGGGGCGGGACTTCCCCGCCGCGGTTGGCCGGGCCCGGCGCGCGCTCGCCGAGTTCCGGGTCCGCGGAGTCTCCACCAACATCCCGTTCCTGCAATCCGTGCTCGACGATCCGGACTTCCGAGCGGGGCGCGTGACGACGTCGTTCATCGAGGAACGGCCGCACTTGCTGACCGCCCGGCATTCCGCCGACCGCGGCACCCGGCTGCTGACCTATCTCGCCGACGTGACCGTGAACAAGCCACACGGCGAACGGCCCAGACTGGCGGACCCTCTTCTCAAGCTGCCGGAGGTACCGGACGGCGATCCTCCGCGCGGCTCCAAGCAGCTGCTCGACGAGCTCGGCCCCGAAGGATTCGCCCGGCATCTGCGTTCCTCGTCGACGCTCGGCGTGACCGACACCACGTTCCGGGACGCCCACCAGTCCCTGCTGGCCACGCGAGTCCGGACCAAGGACCTGCTGGCCGTGGCGCCCGTCGTCGCCCGCACGCTGCCGCAGCTGCTCTCCATGGAGTGCTGGGGCGGCGCCACCTACGACGTCGCGCTCCGATTCCTCGCGGAGGATCCGTGGGAGCGACTGGCGGCGCTGCGCGCGAGCCTGCCCAACATCTGCCTGCAGATGCTGCTCCGCGGCCGGAACACCGTCGGCTACACGCCCTATCCACAAGACGTGACCACCGCCTTCGTCGACGAGGCCGCAGCCACCGGCATCGACATCTTCCGGATCTTCGACGCTCTCAACGACGTGTCACAGATGCGCCCGGCCATCGACGCCGTCCGGGCCACAGGCACGGCCGTGGCCGAGGTCGCGCTGTGCTACACCGCTGACCTCTCCGATCCGTCGGAGCGGCTCTACACCCTGGACTATTACCTGAAGCTGGCCGAGCAGATCGTCGCTGCCGGCGCACACGTCCTGGCGATCAAGGACATGGCCGGGCTGCTGCGCGCTCCGGCGGCCACCCGCCTGGTCTCCGCGTTGCGCCGGGAGTTCGATCTGCCCGTGCACGTCCACACCCATGACACCGCGGGCGGTCAGCTGGCCACGTACCTGGCCGCCGTCCAGGCCGGAGCCGACGCGGTGGACGGCGCCGTGGCGTCGATGGCCGGCACCACGTCGCAGCCCTCCTTGTCCGCCATCGTCGCCGCCACCGACCACTCCGAGCGGCCCACCGGGCTCGACCTGCGAGCCGTCGGCGACCTGGAGCCGTACTGGGAGACCGTACGCAAGATCTACGCACCGTTCGAAGCGGGTCTCGCCTCACCGACTGGCCGGGTCTACCACCACGAGATCCCGGGCGGGCAGCTCTCGAACCTGCGCACTCAGGCGCAGGCGCTCGGGCTCGGTGACCGGTTCGAGGAGATCGAGGCGATGTACGCCGCCGCGGACCGGATCCTGGGCCGCCTGGTCAAGGTCACTCCGTCGTCCAAGGTGGTCGGTGACCTCGCTTTGCACCTGGTCGGTGCTGGCGTCGAACCCGGCGCCTTCGAGACCGACCCGGCCGCGTACGACATCCCGGACTCGGTGATCGGGTTCCTCCGTGGCGAGCTCGGCGAACCTGCCGGGGGCTGGCCGGAGCCGTTCCGCACCAAGGCACTGCAGGGACGGGCCGACCCCAAGCCGGTGCGCGAACTGTCCGCCGAGGATCGCGACGGGCTGGAGAAGGAGCGCCGAGTCACACTGAACCGGCTGCTGTTCCCCGGCCCCGCCCAGGAGTTCCTCGACCACCGCGACGTGTACGGAGACACGAGCGTCCTGCCGAGCAAGGACTTCTTCTACGGGTTACGGCCCGGGCAGGAGCACGCCGTCGACCTGGAGCCGGGTGTGCGCCTGCTGATCGAGCTCGAGGCGATCGGTGAGGCCGACGAACGTGGCATGCGGACCGTGATGGCCACTCTCAACGGCCAGCTCCGGCCCATCTCGGTGCGTGATCGTGCCATCGCCTCCGACGTGCCCGCCGCCGAGAAGGCCGACAAGTCCGACCCAGGTCACGTCGCGGCCCCGTTCGCGGGGGTGGTGACGCTCGTCGCCAGGGAGGGCGACCCGGTCGAGGCCGGAGCCACGGTGGCCACGATCGAGGCGATGAAGATGGAGGCCTCGATCACAGCGCCCCGGGCGGGCGTGGTGCGGCGTCTCGCGATCGCCGCCGTGCAGCAGGTGGAGGGCGGCGATCTGCTGATGGTGATCCAGAGTCCCTGATCGGTCGCGGCTATCGCCTGGCACGTTGCACGATCGACGCTGCGCCGCCGCGCACGGGCTCACCCTCGTCACCCGCAACGTGAAGGATGTCGAGCGGGCAGGCGTACCGGTCATCAACCCATTCGTGCTCTCTGGCTAGACCTGAGAAGGTCCGGCATTCCACGGGCTCGCCGGCCCGCCGCCGTACGCCGGCTTCAGAGGGCCGTCCACGCCTTTGACGTCCTTCCGCCGCGGTTCTAGGCTCGATAGATCCGCGTGGGGCAACGACCCCACACCGCACCATCGCACCGCGGAGCCCCGCGATGATCACATCGCTTCCGGGCAGGGCTCGCGCTCGACGAGTTGCTGCCGCGCCGCTGGCAAGACGTACCTCGCCATGTCTTCAGTTCCCACCACTCCAGCACTTCCGCCATCAACGCAGAGGAGCGACGCCGTGCCCGAGAACAGAGCTGTCATCTACAAAGGCCCAGGTCACGTGGAGGTGGAGGAGGTCGACTACCCCACCTTCGAGCTGAAGGACGGACCCGGAGTAAATCCCGACAACGTCGGGCGCCAACTGCCGCACGCGGCCATCCTCAAGGTGGTCGCCACCAACATCTGCGGCAGCGACCAGCACATGGTCCGCGGCCGCACCACCGCGCCCGCGGGCCTGGCCCTGGGCCACGAGATCACCGGCGAAGTCGTCGAGACCGGCCGGGACGTCGAGTACATCCAGACCGGCGATCTCGTGTCCGTGCCGTTCAACATCGCCTGCGGACGGTGCCGGAACTGCAAGGAGGGCAAGACCGGCATCTGCATGTACGTCAACCCCGACCGCCCCGGCTCCGCATACGGCTACGTGGACATGGGCGGCTGGGTCGGTGGGCAGGCCGAATACGCACTGGTGCCGTACGCCGACTGGAATCTGCTGAAGTTCCCCGACCGGGACCTCGCCATGGCCAAGATCCGCGACCTGGCGATGCTCTCGGACATCTTCCCCACGGGCTTCCACGGCGCCGTGACCGCTGGCGTCGGCCCCGGATCGACGGTGTACATCGCCGGTGCCGGCCCGGTTGGCCTGGCGGCCGCTACCTCGGCGTTCCTGCTCGGTGCCGCGGTCGTCATCGTCGCTGACCTGCAAGCTGACAGATTGGCGCAGGCCCGCAGCTTCGGCTGCGAGACGATCGACGTGTCCCAGGGCAGCCCGACGGAGCAGATCGAGCAGATCCTCGGCGAGCCGGAGGTCGACTGCGCCATCGACGCCGTCGGCTTCGAGGCCCGCGGGCACGGTTCGGACTCGCAGACCGAGCACCCGGCCACGGTGCTCAACGCGACCATGGACGTGACGCGTGCCGGCGGCGCGGTAGGCATTCCCGGCCTCTACGTCACCGGCGACCCGGGCGCCGCCGATGAGGCCGCCAAGGAGGGCTCGCTGTCCGTCCGGCTGGGATTGGGCTGGGCGAAGTCGTTGTCCTTCACCACCGGCCAGTGCCCGGTCATGCGCTACAACCGCCAGCTGATGATGGCGATCCTCCACGACCGGGTTCAGATCGCCAAGAACGTGAACGCCACGGTGGTTCCGCTGGATCAGGCGGCGGACGGATACGCCGAGTTCGACCGCGGCGCGGCCCGCAAGTACATCCTCGATCCCCACGGGATGATCTCGTCGTAGCGCCCGAGGTTCAGACGATCCCTCCGGAATGAGTCATTAGGTAAGGCATGCCATACTGAGGGCGCACTTACGTGAATGACTCACCGGAGGCACCGACATGTCCGCAGTCTGGACCCGCATGCCCGCTCGCCGACGAGCCCGACCCGCTGGGCATCCTCCAGGCCTGGTCGCACTCGCGGCCGTCACCTCGTTCACGCTGTTCGCGGCCGCCTGCGGATCCGGCGACGGTGACGAGCTGTCCGCCGCGGACCAGACCGGGAGCGCCGACACCGCCGAGAACGCCGACGCCTTTCCGGTGAGCATCGACTCGGCCTTGGGAACCGCCGTGATCGAGTCGGAACCCGAGCGGATCGTCACCATCGGCTGGGGCGTGCAGGACACGGTCCTCGCGTTGGGCAAGAATCCGGTCGGCGTGGAGTACGACGAGTGGTCAGGCGACGCGGACGGCTACCGGCCCTGGTTCCGCGAGGCCGTGGAGAGCGCCGGCGGCGACCTCCCTGCCACGTTCGCGCTCTACCCGGAGATCGACATGGACGCGATCGTCGCTCTGGAACCCGACCTGATTCTCGCGCCGAACTCCGGGATCACCCAGGACGACTTCGACATCCTCAACGAGCTCGCCCCCACGGTCGCGTATCCCGGGCGTGCGTGGGCGACACCCTGGGACACCGAGATCGAGCTGATCGGCGAGGCGCTCGGCAAGAGTGACGAGGCGTCCGCATTCATCGACGACATCGCCGGCCAGTTCGCCGAGGCCGCCGACGAGCACCCCGAGTTCGAAGGAGTCTCGTTCGCGTACATCTATGCTGTGCAGCCCGGCCAGCTGCACCTGTACCAGCGCCACGACCCTCGCGTCGAGTTCCTCGCCCGGCTGGGTTTCGAGGAGGTTCCCGAGCTTGCCGAGATGGAGTTGAGCGAGGGCCAGTTCACCACCGATCTCGGTCTGGAACAGGCCGATCTGCTCGACGACGCCGACCTCATCGTCACCTGGTTCAACGACGAGACCAATCAGGCCGAAGCCGAGGCACAGCCCCTCTACGCGCAAATACCGGCCGTGCAGCGCGGCACCTACCTCCCGGTCATCGACCGGCACCTCGCGGCCGCATCCAGCATGCTGACCCCGCTGACAGTCCCCTGGGTCATCGATGACTACGTCGATCTCCTCAGCGACGCCGTCGCCGGCCTCGACTGAGGCCCACGGCGACCGGGGGAGGGCCGCCCGGCTCGCCCTCGGACTCCTACTCGCCGCGGCCGCCCTGGCCGTGGCGTGCCTGGCCAGTCTCGCCATCGGCAACAAGGCACTGAGCCTGTCCGAGGTATGGCTGGCCTTGACTCAGCCTGGCGAGAGCTATGCACACGTCGTCGTCGACAGCCGCATCCCGCGCACAGTCTTGGGGGCTGTCGCCGGGACGAGCCTGGCCGTGGCGGGTGTCATCATCCAGGGGATCACCCGGAACCCGCTCGGCGACCCCGGCCTGCTCGGCGTCAACGCCGGGGCGTCGGCGGCGATCGTGACCGGTATCGCGTTCCTCGGCGTCGGATCGGCGTCGGTGTGGGCGGCCATCCCTGGGGCGTTCCTGGCGGTGGTGGTCGTCTACGTGCTCGGCTCCGGACGACGCGGCGTGACTCCGCTGCGGCTCGTGCTCGCCGGTGCGGTGATCACCGCCGTGCTCACCGCGTATGTCCAGGCCGTCGCACTCACTCATCCGGATGCGTTCGACAACTACCGCTTCTGGGTGGTCGGCGCGCTGGCCGGGCGGGGCTTCGACGTCGTCGGCGAGGTGATCCCCTTCGTCGTCGCCGGCCTGGGCCTTGCGATCCTGCTCGTGCCGGGCATGAACGTGCTGGCGCTCGGCGACGACACGGCTCGGGCGCTGGGCGCGTCGACCGCCCTGATCCGGGTCGGCGGGGCGGCGTCGGCCACTCTGCTGTCCGCGGCGGCCACCGCCGCCTGCGGACCGATCGCGTTCGTCGGTCTCGCCGTGCCGCACATGGTGCGGCCCTTCACCGGCCCGGACCACCGGTGGCTGCTGCCGTACTGTGCGATGCTCGGCCCGGTCCTGTTGCTCGCGGCCGACATCATCGGCCGGATCGTGGTGCGCCCTGGCGAGCTAATGGTCGGGATCGTCACGGCATTTCTGGGCGCTCCGATCCTCATGCTCAGCGTCCGCCGGATGAAGGGCCGTGCCTGATGCCGGCGAGTACCGCTGTTCAACCTCGGACGCCGCCCGCCACCGGGGCGCCCCCGAGACCTGCGGCCAGGGTGCTGCGCATCGGTACGTGGGTCAGCGTGCCGGTGAAGCCGCGTAGCGTCGTCGTCGGCGTCCTGATCGGCGCCGGACTCTTCGTGACCGCGCTGCTCACGCTCACCCTCGGTGATCTCGGAGTTCCGATCACCCGGCTGCTCATCCCGTTCGGCGCCGAACTCGGCGCTCAGGAAGAGTTCGTCCTCAGCCGGTTGCGCGGCCCCCGCCTCGCCGTGACGCTGACCGCGGGAGCCGGTCTCGGCATCGCCGGCGCCCTGTTCCAGACGGTGACCAGAAACCCGCTCGGGAGCCCGGACGTGATCGGGCTGGCCGCGGGGGCCAGTGCGGGTGCTGCCGCGTTCGGCCTGATGTGGACCGGGATAATTCCCTTGCCCGCCGGAGCTCTCGTGGGCGCGGTCGTGGCGATGGTCCTGGTCTATGCCGGCACCGGACAGGGCTTCAGCTCGCCCGCCCGGATGATCATCGTCGGCATCGGCGTCAACGCGATGGCGCTCGCCTTCGTCCAGTGGATCATCACCAGGACGACCCGGGAGCAGGCCACCGTCATCGCCGCGTACCTCAACGGCAGCACGGCGTCACGTTCATGGGACGACGCCCGCCTGATGGGTCTTGCGATGCTCGTCCTGCTGCCGTGTACCCTGGCGCTCAGCCGCCGGCTGCAGATCGCCGACATGGGCGACGAGCTGGCCGACGCCCTCGGAGCAGGTGCCGTGCGCACCAAGGTCGCGGCGGTCGTCGTGGCGATCTGCTCCGCGACGGCGGCAGTCACGGTGGTGGGACCCGTGGCGTTCGTCGCGCTGATGGCGCCGCAGATCGGGCGGCGCCTCACCCGCGCCCCCGGACCGAACATCGCCGTAGCTGCGCTCACCGGGGCGCTCATCCTGGCGGTAGCGGACCTGGCGGTCCAGCAGGGACCGTTCGGCGTCCAGCTGCCGGTGGGCATCCTCACCGCGGGCGTCGGCGGCGTGTACCTCGGCTATCTGCTCATGAAGGAATGGAAGAGGATCTCCGTATGACAACGGCCGCAGGCCTCAGCGCGCGGGACGTCACACTCGCCTACGACGCCCGAACCGTCATCGAGGAGCTGAGCTTCGACGTGCCCGACGCCGAGTTCACGGTGATCGTCGGACCCAACGCCTGCGGCAAGTCGACCCTGCTCAAGGCACTGGCCAGGACCCTGAAGCCCGTCTCGGGCGAGGTGCTGCTCGACGGGCGGGCCATCGGCGAGTACCGCAGCAAGGCTGTCGCACGGCGGCTGGCGATGCTGCCGCAGAGCCCCATCGCCCCGGAAGCCATCAGCGTGCGTGACCTCGTCGGGCGCGGACGGTACCCGCATCAGACCCTCCTCCGGCAATGGACCAGCGCGGACGGCGACGCCGTGGAGCATGCCCTCGAGGCGACGGGCGTGGCCGAACTGACGGACCGGCACGTCGCGGAGTTGTCCGGCGGACAGCGCCAGCGCGCCTGGATCGCCATGGTGCTCGCGCAGCAGACCGAGTACCTGCTGCTTGACGAGCCGACCACGTTCCTCGACATCGCGCACCAGTACGAGGTGCTCGACCTGTGCTCGCGGCTGCACGCGGCCGGGCGGACCGTCGTCGCCGTCCTGCACGATCTCAACCAGGCCGCCCGCTACGCCACCCACCTGGTCTGTATGAAAGACGGCGCCATCCTGGCCCAGGGCCGCCCGGATGAGATCATGACCAGCGAGCTGATTCACGCCGCGTTCGGCATGGACTGCCGGATCATCACCGATCCGGAGAGCGGCTCGCCGATGGTCATCCCGCGGCACACCCGGGAATTGGCTCGTCGATAATGGGCCCATGCGGATCGTGTCTATCGGCGACAGCTTCACCGAGGGAATCGGCGACGAGCGCCCGGACGGCACGGTCCGGGGCTGGGCCGACCTCGTGGCCACCGGCCTCGCGCTCGACATCGGAGAGCCGGTCGAATACGCGAACCTGGCCATACGCGGCAAGCTGATGGCGCAGATCGTCCGCGAACAGCTCGAACCAGCCCTCGCGCTGGAGCCGACCGTCCTCACGTTGAACGGCGGCGGCAACGACATGCTGCGGCCCCGGGCGGACGTCGCACGAATCTGTTCGCTGACCGAGCACGTGATCACCCGGTGCCACGCCGTGGGCGTGCGGCCGCTGATCCTCAGCGGCGGCAACCCAGCGCGGAACCTGCCGATGGGCAGGCGGATGCAACGCCTCGGCGACCTGCTGACCACGGCCGTCGAGGAGCTCACCATCAAGCACGACGTCATGTTCACGAACATGTGGGCCGACGCCGAACTGACCCATGCCGCCTACTGGTGCGACGACCGGCTGCACCTCAACGCCGCAGGCCACCACCGTGTCGCCGCGCACGTCTTGCAGACGCTCGGCGCAGCCTACCCGGAAGAGTGGATGCTGCCGGCGGCCTCAGGCCCGGCCCTAGCGCCCGGTCTGGCGGCGAACGCCGCGTACTACCGGCAGCACGTCCTTCCGTGGATCCGCAGACGGCTCACCCGCCGGTCCTCGGGCGACGGGCGGCAGCCCAAGTACATCGACTGGCGTGCCATCGAACCGGACGCGTGAGGTTTCCTGCGCTCATCCCAACGGCCACCGAGGCGGGACGGGGAAGGGATCGTTTGGGCCTAGGCCCGCCCACAGGATTCCCAGCTCGTCACGACGCAGGGTGCGGGCGAGAGTGCCAAGTGGCTCTGCGATGGTTTGTGCCCAGTCGTTTCCGGTTGAGGCGGGATCATCGTCGGCGGCGTGCGGTGGGAACGTGATACGCCTGCCGATCACTCCGATATCGCCAATTCGGTATCGGTAAAGAACGCACGTACTGTTGAGCGTCTCAATCCAGGCGTCAAGAAGGTTTACCTCTTCGCCGAAATCCTCACGGAGGTCTCGCGTGACGACCGCTAGAACTACACGCGCATCGGCGTCGTCACGGAACTCGCTCGGGGTAGGGCTTGGCACGGTGACATCATTCCAGGCACCCAGGTACGTCGACTGGCGCGCGGTCGAACCGGTGCCCTGAAGACCGCGGTAATAGCTCTCCGGTAGGGGGTCGACGTTGGCTCTCGCGCCGGATGAGCACCGGAAGCGGTCACGCTGGGCGGTTCCGGTCACAGTGTTCGTCCTCGGCATGGCGACCCTGTTCGTCGTCAGCTGGCTCCAGCAGGTTTGAGAGCGACAGGCTCACCGGCGAGCGAGGTAGACGGTGTTGGCCGCGTATCCGGCCGCCGGTGCGATGTCAGTGCGAGTTGTTTTACTGGCCGCATGGCGACTTGGGATCCGCACGGGCAGCAGCATCTGGAGTCCATCCGCGCCTCGTTGGTCGAGGTGGGAGTGGTCGATCTGGTTCGGCGCGAGGCCATCGAGGTCTGGCGCGCGAATCGCGAGCGCTACGAACCCGATGAGCTGCACGACGACGCCTTCACCCTGGGTGTGCTCTCCAGCCGCAACCTCTCCAATCGAATCCTCGATCAAGTGGGGCGCAGCGAGTCGTGGCGTGCCGCTGGCGTGTCGGCCGCGCGGGAGTTCACCGGCACCGTCGTACGCACGCCGAGCGCCGACGTGCGGCTGGTCAAGGCTCCCCATTCCACCGGACGGGAGCCGGTGTTCAGAGCAGATTTCGAGTGGAACAGCAGTGAGTCCCGGCTCGCCGCCGCGGCACGCAATCGCGCCGTCTACCCGGTGCCGCCCAGGCAGCCGGGGGCCGAGCCGCTGTTCGAGCTGAACGTTCCCGGCGCGGCACAAGCGGTCAAAGGATGCCGTGACGCCTTCCTGGTGTGGGGTGCCGAGATCGAGAACGGCCTGACGGCGGGCTGGCTGGGGCTACCGACCACAAGCTCAGATCGCTGGATCGCCGTGATACCGGCGTGGTGGGACGAGGCCTCCGCGCCCGGCGTCGCCTATGAAGAGGACGGTTCGGCGCCGAATAGTGAGGCAGGCTTCGGGGCCAGGCCCGCTCCCGTCCCCACCATCACCCTCAAACGGGTCGACGCGGAAGGATTCGGACGATGACCGCCGAGTCCGACGGCGTGCAGCGTGCCCGTCGGCGGCGAGGCAATGGCACGGTGGACGGATTCGATGGCAGGCGGCTCTCGTTGGCCCGGCGGCTACGCGGAATGCCACGCACCATGCTGGCCGCGAGAACCAGCGTCACGGCGGCCTCGATCACCCAGTTCGAACGGGGCACCCGGCCTTCCGACGCCGTGCTGGCCGAACTCGCGCTGGCGCTGGGGATGCCGGCGGAGTTCTTCCGCCCGGGCAGGCCGATCGAGCAGGTTCCGGCCAGCGCGGCGCATTTTCGATCACTACGCGCCACGCCGGCAGCCTCCCGAGATCAGGCGCTCGCTTTCGCCGAGATCGCCCTAGCCGTGGTTGACGTCCTCGAACAGTACGTCGACCTGCCGGCCGTGACCGACATCGTCGACCCCGTACACGAAGAACCCACACCTGACGAGATCGTCGCGACCGCCGCGAGAACTCGTGCACGGCTCGGCGTCGATCCCGGACCCCTGCCGCACTCCGTCCGGCTCCTCGAGGCGCATGGCGTCGTCGTCCTCCGCCTGCCTCCCGAGATCGACACCAAGGTGGACGCGTTCTCCACGGAAGCCGGCCACAGGCCTCTGGTACTGCTCTCGCCCGCCAAGGATGACCGCGCCCGCAGCCGGTTCGACGCGGCGCACGAGCTCGGACACCTCGTCATGCACCACGACGTGGAACCAGGATCGAAGATCACCGAACGTCAGGCCGACCAGTTCGCCTCGGAGTTCCTGGCCCCCACTGCCGAGCTCGAACCCGATCTGCCGCGCGCGGTGGAGTGGGACGCACTCCTGCATGCCAAGACTAAATGGGGAGTCAGCCTCGCCGCTCTGGTGTATCGGGCACACAGCATCGGCATCTGGAGTGAGCACGCCTACCGTCGCGCTAATCAGTACTTGCGAGATCAGGGCTATCCCGAACCGGGCGCGCTCGGTCCCCCAGAGTCGCCGTACATGCTCGGAGCCGCCATCAACCTGCTCACCGAAGCAGGCAGGAGCACCAGCGAGCTCGCCAGGGTCAGCGGTCTCACCGCCGAGCAGTTCCACGACGTCATTTCCGCGGGCACGGAGACGAATTCATGACCGCGCCTCGTCTTCGGCCGGATGGCCACCGGCGTTCGCGGCCGGGACTTCCTTCGGTGATCATGCGGCTCGACGAACCCCGGAGCGCCGGTGACCTTGCGATGAAAGTTGCGCGGGTCGAGGCGGGCTCCCCAGGGCTGTACCTACTAGTAGGTGTAGAGTGCAGGCATGGACTCTCGGGAGCTGTTGGTCGAGACGATGAGCGACCTGCTGTGGGAGCGCGGCTACGCCGATACAAGCCCGCGTGACATTCGCGAGCGCTCGGGCGTGGGGCAGGGCAGCATGTACCACCACTTCCCATCCAAACGGGATTTGGCTCTCGCGGCCCTGGAGCGCAACGTCGCCGCTCTGCTGCCGGCGGTGTCCGATCTCGATGGTCGCGGGGACCCGTTGGCTCGGATCGAGGCGTATCTGACCCGTCCGCGCGACGCCCTCAAGGGCTGCAAAGTCGGCCGAATGACCCAGGACCCGCAAGTCCGCGAGGACCCGGTCCTGCTCGCCCCGGTGGCACGCGCCTTCGCCCAGGCGCACGTCAGCTGGGTGAGGGTACTACGCGAGGCGATCGCCGCGGGTAAGTTGCGCGATGACCTCGCCCCGGAACGCCTCGCTCACACCCTGATGGCCGTCCTGCAAGGCGGTTATGTGCTCGCTATCGCACAACAGGACTCGGCCCCGTTCGAGGATGCGTGCGCCGGCGCTGTCGACCTGCTCCGCGCAGCAGCGACATCCACCTCGAACCTCAAGAACGACAGGAGAAAGTGAAAGACATGGCGGTACGCATCGGCATCAACGGATTCGGGCGGATCGGGCGCAGCTATCTGCGCGCTGCCCTGGCGAACGACGCGGACATCGAGGTGGTGGCGGTCAACGACCTCACCGACGCCCGCACGTTGGCTGCCCTGCTCGAGTGGGATTCCATCTCCGGCCACCTCGACGGGGTCGGGGTCGAGGACGACGCCATCATCGTCGGGGGCAAGCGCATCACCGTTTTCGCCCAGCCCGATCCGGCGGCCATCCCCTGGGGAGAGGTGGGAGCCGACGTCGTCATCGAGTCCACCGGCCGCTATACGGACGGCGCCGCGGCGGCAGCCCACCTCAACGGCGGCGCGCGGAAGGTCATCATCTCGGCGCCGGCCAAGGGGGACGTTCCCACGTTCGTCCTCGGGGTGAACGACGACAAGCTCGACGCCGACAGCCACGACATCTTCTCCAACGGCTCCTGCACGACGAACTCGCTGGCACCGCTGGCGAAGGTGCTCAACGACTCGTTCGGAATCGAATCCGGTCTCATGACGACGATCCACGCCTACACCGGCGACCAGAGATTGCACGACGCTCCGCACTCGGATCTGCGCCGGGCACGCGCGGCCGCGCTCTCGATCATTCCCACGTCGTCGGGCGCGGCGAACACCATCGGCAAGATCATCCCCGAGCTCGACGGCCTCCTGACCGGAGCCTCGCTGCGCGTCCCCGTCCCGGCAGGCTCGATCACCGACTTCACCGTGATCCTGCGCAGTGCCGCCAGCGTCGACGAGGTGAACGCCGCGTTCCGCGAAGCCGCTGGCTCGCAGCCGCTAGAGCACTATTTGAAGTACTCCGAGGCACCACTGGTCTCAGCCGACATCGTCGGCGATCCCCACTCGTCGATCTTCGACGCGCCGCTGACAGAGGCCGTTGGCAAGCAGGCCAAGGTGCTCAGCTGGTACGACAACGAGTGGGGATTCGCCAATCGCCTCGTCGAGTTCTCCGCGCGGATCGGCGCCGCCGTCCATTCACGCGCGTAGGCGTCAGCCGGATCGGAAAGCGCCGAGACACAAAAACGTGCCCCGTCATCAGACGGGGCACGTTTCGTTTGGTCAACTTGGTGGAGGTGCCGGGAATCGAACCCGGGTCCTTCGACGTATCCCCAAAGCTTCTCCGGGCGCAGCTTGCTATGCCTCTACTTGGCTCCGGTGATCACGCAAGCAAGTCACCGTGACGAGCCCAGTCGCGTACATGTCCCTACCGGCCCCGCGACCGTGCCGATAGGTGAGCCTCCTCAATGATGCCGAACACCGGGTCGGAAGCAACCCCGGGTCGACAGACTTCAGTACCCTGCCTCAGGCGGCAAGGGCGAAGTCAGTGCGCTTTTCGTTGGCACTTGTAACGTTTGCCGCGGGCGTTAACGAGATAACGCGGCATCCTCGGCCCGCTTCCTTTGCTTCAACGTGCGAAGTCGAAACCGCTCACCCCCTGTTGAGTTATCAAGCACTGGACCAGTTGCTGCCAGCTGACCCAGCGTACAAGGTACAACGCCCTCGAGGCGAGCGAGATTCCCACGGGAAGGCGAAGATCCGGCGAGGGGTTTCGCCATCAGTTACCAGCGAGTAACAATGGGTACCTGGACCATGCGAGACGCCGACGGACGAGAGGCGCACCATGACCACGACACAGCGGCAGTCCCACGTCAGTGAGACCGAGGCGCGCAAGGTGGCCGAGGCTGCCCGCGAAACCGAGTGGCAGAAGCCGTCGTTTGCGAAAGAGCTGTACCTCGGCCGGTTCCGGCTCGACCTGATCCATCCTCACCCCGAGCCGAGCGACGAGGAGACCGCACGCGACGACGCGTTCCTGGAACGTTTGCGCGCGGTCTGCATCTCGGAGCTGGACGGTGCGGTGATCGAACGGGAAGCGCGCATCCCCGACGAGTACATCAAAGCGATGGCCCGGATCGGCGTGTTCGGCATGAAGATTCCCGAGGCGTACGGGGGCGCGGGCCTGAGTCAGTCGGGCTACAACCGGGCGCTCATGCTCCTCGGCTACGTACACCCGTCCATCGGTGCGCTGGTTTCCGCGCACCAGTCCATCGGCGTCCCTGAACCGGTGAAGCTCTTCGGCAGCCAGCAGCAGAAGCAGGAGTACCTGCCGCGCTGCGCCAAGGGCGCCATCAGCGCTTTCCTCCTGACCGAGCCCGACGTCGGTTCGGACCCGGCGCGGCTGCACACCACCGCCACGCCCGTCGACGGGGGCGAGGCGTACGAGCTCGACGGCGTCAAGCTGTGGACCACCAACGGCGTCGTCGCCGAGCTGCTGATCGTCATGGCGAGGGTTCCCGACCACGACGGGATCCGCGGCGGTGTGACGGCTTTTGTGGTCGAGGCCGATTCGCCGGGAATCACCGTCGAGCACCGCAACGCCTTCATGGGGCTGCGCGGAATCGAGAACGGCGTAACCCGTTTCGATCGGGTCAGAGTGCCCGCCGCGAACCGTGTGGGACGTGTCGGACAAGGCCTCAAGATCGCACTGACCACGCTCAACGCCGGCCGGCTCTCCATCCCGGCGCTGTGCACCGGTGGAACGAAATGGTGCTTGAAGATCGCCCGCGAGTGGTCCGCGCACCGAGTCCAATGGGGCAAGCCGATCGGCCGCCATGCCGCGGTGGCGTACAAGCTCTCCTTCATCGCCGCCACGGCTTTTGCGGAGGAAGCCGTCATCGAGCTCGCCGGGCAGCTCGCGGACCAGGGTGACCGCGACATCCGCATCGAGGCGGCGCTAGCGAAGCTGTGGTGCAGTGAGATGGCCTGGCTCGCCGCCGACGAGCTGGTCCAGATCAGGGGCGGACGCGGCTACGAGACCGCCGAATCGCTGCGAGCCCGGGGCGAACGAGCCGTGCCGGCCGAGCAGATCCTGCGCGACTTGCGCATCAACCGGATCTTCGAAGGCTCCACCGAGATCATGCATTTGCTGATCGCCCGTGAAGCCGTCGACGCCCACCTCCAGGCGGCCGGTGACGTCATCGACCCGGACGTGGCGCTGCCCGGAAAGGCGAAGGCGGCCGCCCGGGCCACCGGGTTCTACGCGAAATGGCTCCCCCAGCTCGTCGCCGGCGCCGGCCAGCGCCCCGGAGCTTACGGCGAGTTCGGGGAGCTGGCCTCGCACCTGCGCTACGTCGAGCGTGCGTCCCGCAAGCTCGCCCGGCAGACCTTCTACGGCATGGCGCGCTGGCAAGGCAAGCTGGAGAAGAAGCAGGGCTTCCTCGGCCGCGTCGTCGACATCGGCGCGGAGCTCTTCGCGATCACGGCCGCGTGTGTCCGGGCGCAGAGGCTCCGCTCTTCCTCCCCCGACGAGGCGCAGTCCGCCGCGGAACTCGCGGACGTCTTCGCCCAGCAAGCCCGCCTCCGGGTGGAGAATCACTTCGACGCTCTGTGGCACAACTCCGATTCCGCCGACGAGTCGCTGGCCCGCGCTGTGCTCGACGGCAGCTACGGCTGGCTCGAGGCGGACGTCATCGACGCCAGCGAAGGCACCGGGCCGTGGATCGCCGAGCCGGACGGCGCACCGAAGGAGAACCTGGCCCGCCGCATGCTGCCGTCCACCCGCTAGGGCCGCAGCGGCCGCACGCGGATCACCCGACCGGCGCGACCTTGCGCAGCTGTTCGATGAACGGTCGGAACCACTGCGGGTGATCCGGCCATGCCCTGCCGGTGACCAGGTTGCCGTCGACGACGTCCGGAGCATCGACGAACGTCCCACCAGCTGCCGTCACGTCCACGGCCAGTGCCGGGTACGCCGACGAGGTTCTCCCCTGTAGAACCCCGGCGCCGCCCAGGATCAGGGGGCCGTGGCACAGCGCCGCCACCGGCGCTCCGGTGTCGAAGAAGTGCCGCACGATGCGCTGCACCTCCGGGTCATTGCGCAGATACTCGGGCGCCCTGCCACCAGGGATCACCAGTGCTGCGTAGGCCGGCGGATCCACGTCGGCGAAAGCGACGTCGGCCGGCCAGGAGTGGCCCGGCTTCTCGGTGTAGGTGTCGAAGCCGTCGACGAAGTCGTGTACCACGAACTGGAGCTTCTTGACGGTCGGTGCGGCGATGTCCACCTCATAGCCCTCTTCGAGCAGTCGCTGGTAGGGGTAGAACACCTCCAGATCCTCGGCCGCGTCACCAGTGATGATCAGTACCTTGGGCATGCCGGACCTCCGCGTACGACGACGTGTGTGGCACTACGGTGCTGTGACGCCCGGGTTTCCGGCAACTGTCGTTGTCGCTATTTGAACGCTCGCGCCTCGATCAGGCGAACGTGGAGCCGAGTTGTCCGGCACCGAGCCTGACGGCCGCCTCGATGGCCCGGCGCCTGGGCCCGAATTCGGTGGTGGAAACCGAGACGGAGACCGCACCACGCACCCGGCCGGCAGCGTCCGAGACCGGTGCCGCCATGCAGGAGAGCTTCGGGATGAACTCGTCGATCTCCACGGCCAGCCGCGTCTGGCGCACCTGCTCCAGCTGGGCGTCAAGCGTGTCGAGGCGGGTGGCGGACCGGCTCGTGAGGGCCGGAAGGCCCCGCTGCTCGATCAGCTCCCTGCGCGCGCCCGGGTCCATGGATGCCAGCATGACCTTGCCGAAGGCGGTGACATGCGGCGCCTCGGACAGACCGACGTCGAGCTGGCGGACCCGCGGGCGGCGAGCCGAATCGGCCACGTCCGCGATGACTACCTCGCGATCCCGGAAAAGTGCCAGGTACACGGGCGCGTCCACGAGGCGGTGCACGTCAGCCAGCACCCGCCGGGTCGCCGCCGTCACCTTGAGCTGGCGGCGAAGGCCGGCGTCGAGCGCGTGGATCTTGTAGCCGAGGACGTAGCGCCGCTGTTCCGGGAGATGAACGACGTAACCGGCGTGGGTCAGCGTCGACAACAGGTGATACGTGGTGGCGAGCGCCAGATCCAGACGCTGGGCGACGTCGCGGGCGGAGACTCCGTCAGGCGCGGACCCCACGGCCTCCAGGACGCGCAGGGCGCGGTCCGCCGACTGGATCAGTCCCGTCGGCCGCCCAGCGGGCCGCGAACCACTGCCTTGCCGCACAGCGTGATCCTACCTGCGCCGGGCCCTCGCCATGGCACGCTCGGCCTCGCGCTTGGCTTCCTTCTCGGCCAGGGCCTGCCGTTTGTCGTAGGCCTTCTTACCGCGGGCCAGGGCGATCTCCACCTTGGCGTAACCGTCTTTGAAGTACAGCGACAGCGGCACCAGCGTGTGGCCCGTCTCCTTGGTCTTCCCGATCAGCCTGGCGATCTCGTCCTTACGCAGCAACAGTTTGCGTGAGCGGCGGGGCGCGTGGTTGTTCCAGGTGCCGAGGTCGTATTCGGGGATGTGGACGTTGCGCAGCCAGACCTCGCCGTCGCGGACATCGGCGTAGCCGTCCACCAGCGACGCCTTACCAGCGCGCAAAGCCTTGACCTCGGTTCCGGTCAGGACGATGCCTGCCTCGTACGTGGCGTCGATGTGATAATCGTGCCGAGCCTTCCGGTTCTGCGCGACCACCGTGCGCCCTCGTTCACGTGCCATGAGTACAGGATCTCATCCTGGACGCCCGGAACACGAGTCGATTAGATGCCGCAGGTGGCGCGGACGGCCCCGTCGTCGCTCATCGCAGGTAGTTCATCGGGTTCTGCAAAGAGCCGTTGACGTAGAGCATGTAGTGCAGGTGGCACGCCGTCGACAGGCCCGTGGTCCCCGAATACCCGATGACCTGACCTTGTGACACCCGCGAACCGGCGCCTACCGCGAACCTGGACAGGTGGCTGTAGGTGGTGACCTTGCCGCCGTGGTCGATCGCGACCTGGTTGCCGTACGCGCCGCGGTACGTCGCCCACTCCACCCGGCCGGACGCCGACGCGCGGATCGGCGTGCCGCAGTAGGCGCGGAAGTCGGTGCCGTCGTGCAGCTTGCGCACGCCGGTGATGGGGTGCGTCCGCATGCCGTAAGGCGAGGTCACATAGGGATTGGCCACGGGGAAGCGCAGCCCGCTCGACGAGTTGCCGTCATTGCCGTCATCGTCGCGGTCGTTGTCGTCGCGGTTGTTGTCGCGGTCGTTGTTGTCGTTGTCCGGCGGTGGGTCGTCGTTCCTGTCGCGTTCCCGCTCTCGCTCGCGCTCGCGTTCCCGCTCGCGTTCCCGTTCCCGCTCGCGTTCCCGTTCGCGCTCCCGTTCCCGGTGCTCACGCTGGAGGCGGTCGATATCGCCCTGGATGCTGTCTCGTTCGTTCTCCAGCTTGCGTGTCTGACGCTCGTTCTCCGCCTTCGCGTTCTCGGCCGCGGCCTTCGCCGCCTCCCGATCGCTGACCAGGGCTTCGACCTCTGCTTTGGCGTCGGCGGCGTCGCTGGAGGCCTGCTCGGCCTCGGCCTGAACCTGGCGCGCACGCTCCTCCAGGCGTTCGGTCTCCTTCAGCTGCTCGGCAGCCTGGTCGCGAAGGGCCTGCGCCTCCGCCTGAAGGTCCTCCAGGACTACCCGCTCGTTCGCCAGGTCGGCTCGATCGTCGCGAAGGTCGGTCAGCATGATTGTCTCGGCGTTCACCACAGCTTTCGTGGCTTCGATGTTGGTGACCAGCTCATGCAGGTCCGCCGCTTTGAGCGCGGCCGCGACAGCGGCGAGCTCGCCGCCGGAACCACGCTGGTACGCCTGCGTCGCCACCTGGCTGATCGAGGCGCGCTTGCCGTCGATACGCTCGTTGACCTCGTCGATCTTGCCCAGCTGATCCGCGACGCGTCGTTCCGCCTGTGCCAGCTTGTCCGCGGCCTTCGCGTCGGCCGCCCGAGCCGCGGCCAGTTCTCCTCGCGCCACGTCCAGCGCCTGGTTCGCATCGTCGAGTTCGGCCTCGGCCGAGGCGAGACGCTCCTCCGCCCCGGCGAGCTGGGCCACCGCGTTCTCGTAGGCCTTCGTCGCGTCGCCGAGTTCCTTGGTGGAGTGCGCGAGGTCCTCCTGGATGTCCTCGAGATCTTTCTCGGTCTCCTGGAGCTGTTCCTCGTTCTCCCGAATTTGATCTTCGAGATTTCCCGCCCATGCAGGAACGAGCATTGTCGCGGCGATACCACATGCCGCCAGCAATGCGATACCTCTGCGGTACCACGAGGCCCCGTTAGTCACATCACTCACACTTGACTCCTCCGTACCAGACGTTCACGACCGTAACATCATTCACAGCAGTACGGAAGAAGGTGAGGCAAAACCGCCGGGGGGCGACAGCTGTCCGATGTGATGATAGAGGAGACAAAGCGGCACAAGAGCACGCGGCTATGCCACATGAATCCGGGGCTGGCGCCGAGGGTGAGATCGCCGCAGCTCAGGCGAGCGATGCGGACAGAATGGGATGAATGCGACTAGACGCGCAGATAGCGGCGGAGAGTGATGAATGAGGCGAAAGCGGAAATGATCACGCCGGTGAGAAGCAACCACGGCACCATCATCCACACGTCACCTCGATCAACCCATGCGGTAAAGGTGAAATTGGGCGCGAGAAGCCGGCTCACCGCGACCTCGTGGAGCGCGAATACCGCGACACAGCCCAGGATCGAACCGATCAACCCGGCAATCGCCGCTTCCAGAATGAAGGGAAGCTGGATATAGAAGTTCGATGCGCCCACGAGTCGCATGATTCCGGTTTCGCGTCTGCGGTTGAATGCCGCGAGGCGGATGGTGTTGGCGATGAGCAGCGCAGCCGCAATCACTTGGATGACCGCCACCACGATGGCGCCAACCTGAAACCCACTGAGCAACCTGAACAGCGGTCCGAGCACTTCGCGCTGGTCATGGACATTCTGCACCCCGGGAAGCCCCGCCACCGCCGAGACCACACCGTCGTACTCGTCCGGATCCACCAGGGCGACCCGGAAGGCCTCCTGGAGCTGATCCGGCGTGATCACCTCGGCCACCGGGTCGTCCAGCGGCTCGGTGAACCGCTCGTATGCCTCTTCCTGGGTCTCGTGGAAGACCTCGGAGACCTCCGGATGCGCCTCCAGAGTCTCTCGGACAGTATCCCGCTCGACGTCGGTCACCTCGCCGCCGGCACAGTTGGCGCCCACGGAGTAGGCGTTGCACATGAATACCGAGATCTCGACCTTGTCGTACCAGTAGCCCTTGGTCGCCTCGGACTGGGCACGGATCAGCAGGCCCGTACCGAACAACGCGATCGAGATGGAGACGGTGATGACGACCGCGACGGTCATCGTGAGATTACGACGGAGACCGTTCGCGATCTCGGAGAAGACATACTGGAAGCGCATCGGACTCTTTCAGGAAGGGTCAGCGGGACAGCGGTCAGCGAGTGTAGCCATAGACGCCACGCGACTGGTCACGCACCAGGCGGCCGTCCTCAAGCTGGATGACCCGCTTACGCATCTGGTCCACGATCGATTGGTCGTGTGTGGCCATCACGACCGTGGTGCCGGTCCGGTTGATCCGGTCGAGCAGCTTCATAATGCCGACGCTCGTGGCCGGGTCAAGGTTCCCCGTCGGCTCATCGGCCAGCAGGATCAAGGGCCTGTTCACGAACGCCCGCGCCACCGCGACTCGCTGCTGCTCACCACCGGACAACTGATCCGGCATGCGATCCTGCTTTCCGTCCAGCCCGACCAGGTCGAGCACCGCCGGGACGTCCCGGGCGATCTGGCGGCGCGGCTTGCCGATCACCTGCAGCGCGAACGCCACGTTCTCGAAAACCGTCTTGTTCGGCAGCAGCCGGAAGTCCTGGAACACCGTGCCGATTCGGCGGCGCAGGTGCGGCACCTTCCAGTTGGACAACCGGTGCAAGTCCTTGCCCGCGACCCGGATCCGGCCGGAGGTGGGCCGCTCCTCCTTGAGCACCAGACGGAGGAAGGTCGACTTACCCGACCCGGAGGGACCGACGAGGAAAAGGAACTCCCCTCGCTCAACCTCCATGGTCAAGCTCTCCAAAGCCGGCCCGGACTGTGTGGGGTAGACCTTGGTCACGTTGTCGAATCGGATCACAATGCCTCGCCGACGAAGTTAGGTTCCTTGCCCCGGAAACCGGCCGTTCACAGGGCGCCGCAGTCGAGTGTACGTGGTCCGCCAGGTATCGGCACCGTGACACGAGGACCACGCCGCTGTCGTGCGTACCAGCTCACAGCAAAGGTCCGGCATCCGGGTCGTTGATGACGACCTGGATGCCGGACCCTTGACGTTGCCGAGCCGCAGACCCGACTCTCGTCCTGCCTGTGGAACTACTGGCTAGACGGTAGCCCGGAAGGTACGCCGGCCGAACACCAGCAGCGCCCCACCGAGTGCCAGCAGCGCTGCCCCACCGACGAGCCAGAGAGCCGTGGCCGAACCGGTGTCCGGCAGCTCCTCGCCGCCTTCGTCGCCCTCTTCGGTACCGTCGTCGTCACCGTTCACGTCGCCGTTGTCGCCACCGATCTCGGTGCCGTCCACGTCGCCGTTGTCGCCGCCCATCTCGGTGCCGTCCACGTTGCCCTCGTCAGCACCATTCTCGTCAGCGCCGTCCACATCGCCGTTCTCGTCAGCGCCGTCCACATCACCGTTCTCGTCAGCGCCGTCCACATCACCGTTCTCATCGGCACCGTCCACATCGCCGTTCTCGTCAGCGCCGTCCACATCGCCGTTCTCATCGGCGCCGTCCACATCGCCGTTCTCGTCAGCGCCGTCCACATCACCGTTCTCGTCAGCGCCGTCCACGTCACCGTTCTCATCGGCACCGTCCACGTCACCGTTCTCATCGGCACCGTCCACATCGCCGTTCTCATCGGCACCGTCCACGTCACCGTTCTCGTCAGCGCCGTTCTCATCGCCGCCGCCCGGCTCTTCACCGCAGACGAACCAGTTGCTGATCGCCGGCTTCTTCTTCTTTTTCTTGCCAGTCGGGTCGACAAACTCGATCAGTTCGCCGCTGTTGTGAAGGTACGGCGCGTGCATGTTCTCGTACGGGCCACCGTAGTAGATCCGGTAGGCGGGACCACCCTTGATCATCGTGCCTGTGATGATCAGGTCGCCTTCCACCACCAGGTTGAGGTACTGGTTGTCGTCTCCGGAGATGATCCCCGTGACTCCGTTCTCCGACTTGCCCTCGCCGTTCTCGGACTCCACCTTGACGAGCAGGTCGCCGTTGAGGCCGGCCTCCGTACAGGTCTTCGGGTGCTTACCCTCATAGAAGTCCGCGAAATGGTCGTCGGCCGAGGCGGTCGACACCAGGCCGGCGGCGATCAAGGCTCCCCCAGCCAGCGTGCTGGCAAGCCCCGCCGAGACAACAGTTCGAACATGAATGCGCGTAGCGCGCGCGAAAATAGGCATGCTAAAGCAACCTGGCCTCTCACATACTGCAAGAACTCTTACAGGCCCCCCGAAGGCCTGAGCTGCGCTCTTTGGCAGCCGGACCGGAGACTACCGAAGATCTCGCTCGTACGCCAGATCCGACACATCACGAAATATGCCGACAGCACCAATCGTGACGAATGTCGCTTCTATCCGAGTTCTGATCCGGAACGCCTACGAGGCGGACACGCTCTCCTGCTGCTTGCGCCACCGGATGCCGGCCTCGATGAAGCGGTCGAGCTCGCCATCGAGCACGGCTTGCGGATTGCCGACCTCTTCCTCGGTGCGCAGGTCTTTGACCATCTGATACGGGTGCAGCACATAGGAGCGCATCTGGTCACCCCAGGACGCTTTGACGTCGCCCGCCAGCTCCTTCTTCTGCGCCTCTTCCTCCTGCCTGCGAAGCACCAGCAACCGCGACTGAAGCACACGCATAGCGGCGGCGCGGTTCTGGATCTGGGACTTCTCGTTCTGCATCGACACCACCAGCCCGGTGGGAAGGTGCGTGATGCGCACCGCGGAGTCGGTGGTGTTGACGCTTTGCCCACCGGGACCCGATGAGCGGAAGACGTCGATGCGGATGTCGTTCTCCGGAACGTCGACGTGGTCGGTCTGCTCGATGAGCGGCACCACCTCGACAGCGGCGAACGACGTCTGGCGACGACCTTGATTGTCGAACGGCGAGATGCGGACCAACCGGTGCGTGCCGGCTTCCACCGACAGCTTCCCATAGGCGAATGGAGCCTTGACCTCGAACGTCGCCGACTTCAGCCCGGCCTCCTCGGCATAGGAGGTGTCCAGGACCTCGGCCTTGAAGCCGTGCCGCTCGGCCCAGCGCAGATACATGCGCAGCAGCATCTCAGCGAAGTCGGCCGCGTCGACCCCTCCGGCACCGGAGCGGATGGTGACGACCGCTTCCCTCTCGTCGAACTCTCCGGAAAGCAGCGTGCGGATCTCCAGGTCCGCGATGAGAGTCCGCAGCTCGTCCAGCTCACGGACCACCTCCGCCATCGCGTCGGCGTCGCTCTCGTCCCGGCCCAGCTCGAGCATCACCGGCAGATCGTCGACTCGCTGGCGCAGCTCAGTGACCTTGCGCAGCTCCGCCTGCGCGTAGGACAGCCGGCTGGTCACCTTCTGAGCGTGGTCGACGTCGTCCCACAGGTCCGGCGAGACCGCCTGGTCCTCCAGCTCGGCGACCTGCTCACGCAGCTTGTCCGGCTCGAGCACCCGCTCGATGCCGGTGAGCATCTGGGAGAGGTCGGCGATCTCAGCGTCGATATCACGTTCTGCCACGTCTCCCAAGAGTACGCGCTCTGCCGTCGCCCCTGTGTCAGTGCCGCGCATCGCCGCCATCCGTCCAGGGCACCGTGCGCGCTCACCATGACACCAGCCCCTTGACGATGGACATCAGGCCGCCGATAGCCGCCAGGGAGAGAACGATCGCCCGGCCGGTCCGCTCACCCATGACTCCGGAGAGGTACCGGCCGGCGATGGTTCCGATGATCACCGCGGCGCTGCACCCCAGCACGAGCTGGACCGGAAGGTGGGCGTCACGCTTCGCGATCAGGGACAGCACATTGGCGACGATCCCCACGAGCTGGACCGTCGGCACGAAACTGACACGCGACCAGCGGGTGCTCGCTCCGTAGACAGCCAGGGCGGGCCCTCCGACACCGGCGGTGACGTTACTGAAACCGGAGACGAATCCGGCCGTCAGCGACCCCGAGCGGTGCGCGAGCAAGGCCAGCGGCCTGCCCATGGCCACCACGGCCACCGCTACGGTTGCCAATGCCCCCACCAGAACCATCAGGGCCGGAGAGGGCAGCGACCGCGCCACGAGTGCGCCGACGGGCACAGCGACCATGACGCCGAGAGAGAGTCTGGCGGCCAGCCCGAAATCGAGATCCCGGTAGGTGGACGCGAGCACGATCACGCAGGTGATCAGTGACAGCACGTTGGCCAGGGCGACGCCGTCGTAGGGCGAGAGGACGAGAACGAGGAACGGCCCGGAGACGAGAGCGAACCCCAGCCCGGTGCTGCGCTGGAGCGTCGCTCCGGTCACCACGGCGATCACCACGAGAGCCGGCTGCATGACAAGGATGGTCTCGCGGTCAGCGAGACACGGCCTCGTCCACCACACGAGTCAGCCGCCGCAACGCCGGAACGGCGACACGGTGAAGGTCGGCGTCGAGGTCGTCGCTTCCGACCACCGAGGCCCAGACGGCCCGCCCGGCGAGGAATCCGGATGC
Source organism: Phytoactinopolyspora alkaliphila (assembly GCF_010550695.1). Lineage (GTDB taxonomy): Bacteria > Actinomycetota > Actinomycetes > Jiangellales > Jiangellaceae > Phytoactinopolyspora > Phytoactinopolyspora alkaliphila. The sequence goes on along the minus strand of NZ_JAAGOB010000006.1, from coordinate 53,942 downwards.
GCCGGCACGGCAGGCGAGCTCCACGGCGTGCGGGAACCGCTCCGCCCGCACGCCGGAGGAGAGGACGACCCAGTGGCCGTCCACCGCGTCGTCGAGCTCCCGGGACCGGGTGAGGATCTCGTCGTCGGGTCCGGAGCCGTGTGTCGGCACTTCCGTCTTGTAGATGTCCGCGCCCAGGGCGCCGAGTTCACGCGCCGCCGCGATGATGCCGGCGTCGACGTCATACGGTCCACCGGCTCGGGGCGCGCGGGACACCGGCTCGATGATGCTGGCCAGGCCGTGGTCACGGCATCGGGCGACAAACGACTCGACCATGGCCTTCCTGGCGGCGGGGTCACCGTCCGGCCGCCAGATGACCAGCAGTTTCATCGCCACGGCACCTTGTTCCCGCACCACTGCCGGGTCGACGTCCTCGTCGATGACCGCGTCGGCGACGAACTCCCCCGGCCCCGGGATGAACCGGTCAGCAGCCGTGATGAGTGCACATCCAGGGTCGATGGCCTTCTCGTCAAGGACGGCGTCCCAGCCGAACTGGTGGTCGACGAGGACCGCGGATGCGTGCGGCGTCAACGCGCGAGCCGCGGCCACCTTGAAATGGGTGACCTCACCGTCGGAGACATCCCGCCCACGCAGGTCGCCGATCATGGCGCGCAACGCCTCGCGCTGATCGATGGCCAGCATCGCGAAACCACCGGATGGTCGGCGCAGTCGGTCAATCGGATCGTTCACGTCGCGATTCCTCTCATTGACAGCGGCGCGGAACAACGGCACCGCGCAGAAGATGTTCGAAAACTACCATTATTGGATGGACATTCACATCCCCGGTACGCTGTGCATGTGTTGGACAGCCCCGGAGAGACCGACGGCGACGCCGGCCTCCGCTACGACGCCGCGCCGCAGCGACGAGCCGCGATCGTCAATCAACTGCGCCGCTCAGGCCACGTAGCGGTCTCCGACATCAGCCGCCAGCTGCACGTGTCGGAGATGACGGTCCGTCGCGACCTGCGGCGCCTGGCAGCCAGCGGGGAGGCCGTACTGGTGCACGGGGGCGCCAGCCTTCCCCCCGAGGCGCGCGCGAACCCCGCGTTCCTCACCCGCGCTTCCATCAACGGCGAAGCCAAGCACCGGATCGGACGCGCCGCAGCGCAGATGATCTCGCCCGGCGACACCGTGGGCATCGACGCGGGCACCACCGCGCTGGAGGTCGCCAGCGCCCTGCCGGATCAGTTCGCCGGCTGCATTGTCACGCATTCCGTTCCCGTGCTGGCCACGATGCTTTCCCGTCCCGACGTGCGGGTGATCGCCATCGGCGGCGAGCTGTCCCAGGAGAACCAGGCCCTCATTGGCCAGAGCGCCGCACAGTTCGTCGGCAATCTGCGGCTGAACGTCATGATGCTTGGCGTGGCGTCGATCGACGGCCGCGGCGTGTACGTCCGCTCGGAGCTCGAGCTGGGCGTCAAGCAGGCGCTGCTCGATGTCGCGGACCATGTCGTGCTCGTCTGCGACGCGTCGAAGGAAAGCGCCCCCGGCACCGTCCGGGTCTGCGACATCGAGCAGATCGACACGGTGGTCACCGACGCTCAGTTCAGCGATCGGCTTACCTCGCGCCTGCGGGAACACGGCGCTCGCATCGTCGTCGCCTGAGCGCGGCGCCGGCACGACTTTCCGGGTCCCTCTTGACATCTGCGGCTGTCGTCACGAACACTGCATGCAATGTTTATAAACGAACAGTCGCGCTCCGTGGCCTCCGAGCTGTCCGCGGACGACCGGCTCACGGCACCGCCGCCGCCACTGCCGGCCAGCTCGGTCGCTGCCGTCACCTGCCGGGTCTTCCGGACGCCGGTGACGGATGGGGTGGCGATGTCTTTCGGACCCCTCGGCCACCGGGTGATGGCCGTCGTGGTCATCGAACTCGCCGACGGCAGCCGCGGCATGGGCGAGTCGTGGGTCAATTACCCCGCCTGGGCCTGGCGGGAGCGGGTGGCGACCATCGATGAGGGAGTGGCTCCTCTGGTAGTCGGGCGCGAGTTCACGGACCCCGTGGCCGCCCATGAACACCTGGTCTCGATCCTGTCTCCGATCGGCCGGCAATGGGGCGCGCTCGGGCCGATTCACCAGGCCATCAGCGCTGTCGACACCGCCTTGTGGGACATCGCGGCCCGGCACGCCGGCGTCTCGCTCGCCGACGCACTCGGTGGATCCCTCGCCTCTGAACTCCCCGTCTACGGGTCGAGTCTGGGCCCGGCCGGCGTGGAGACCTCGGCGCAACGCTGCCTCGAGCTCGGGCTGACGGCGGTCAAGGTCAAGCTCGGTTTCGGCGCGGAACGCGACGAGTCGAACCTGCGGCTCGCCCGGGCGATCCTAGGTCAGGGCGTCGAGATCTTCGGTGACGCCAACCAGGCCTGGTCGTTGACCGAGGCCTTGGAGATGGCGCCCTTGCTGCGCGACGTAGGCGTCGCCTGGATCGAGGAGCCCATCAGCGGGGACGATCCGCACGATCTCGCGAGGCTGCGCGAGGCGGGCGGAGTACCGGTCGCCACGGGCGAGAACCTCTACGGCGCGGCGGCGTTCGCGCCGTACATCGAGCGACGGGCCGCCGACATCGTCCAGCCGGACCTCTCCAAGGTCGGCGGCCCCACCGAATACCTGCGGGTGCACGAGCTCGCCCACCGGGCCGGCGTGATCGTCAACCCCCACCTCTACAACGGCGCGGTGGCGACCGCGGCCACCATCCAAGTGGCGGCCGCCGTTCCAGGCACCGGCCTGGTGGAGTGGGACATCCGGGCCAACCCGATGCGAGCCGGCACCGACACGTTGCTGACCGGCCACGGGACCGTTCGGGTGCCGGACGGTCCTGGATTGGGCCTCGACATCGATCTCGACGCTCTGGCCGAAACCGAGGAGGCTGTGTGAACCCCCGAACCAGTGTCATCGACCAGCTCGTCGCCGACGTGCTCGCCGCGTCGACGTCGGTGCGGATCGCCGGCGAGGCCCGGGCGGACGGGCTCCGGCGGATGAGCTTGCGCAGCCCGATCGACGGTGAGGTGTGGTCCGACACTGCCGTGGGCGGCGAAGCCGAGGCGGCGGCCGCAATGACAGCGGCGGCACATGCCGGCCGGACGTGGGCGGCCACCCCTCCCTCCGCACGCGCCGACGGTCTCCGGCGGATCGCCGACGACCTCGACGCCGCCACTACGACGACATCGTGGCCGGAGCTGATCAGCCGCGAGACCGGCAAGAGAGTCGCCGAATCAGCGGCGGAGCTCGGGCTGTCCGCCGTCTACTTCAGGGTCTTCGCCGATCTCGTCGAGAAGCAGGACTCCGAGCGGTTCGACGCGGTGGCCGGGCATGCGCACATCGTCGAGGCCGAACCGGCCGGTGTCGTCGCCGTCCTGACACCGTGGAATTTCCCCGTGTCCATCCCCGCACGCAAGCTCGCCGCGGCGCTGGCCGCAGGATGCACCGCCGTCGTCAAGCCGTCCGAGCTGGCTCCCGTGTCGTCTCTGGTCCTCAGCGCGCTCATCGACCGTCACCTACCGGCCGGCGTCGTCAACACCGTCCTCGGCGATCCGTCCGATGTGGTGGAGCCGTGGCTGGCCGACTCCCGGCTGGGCGCGGTGTCCTTCACCGGGTCCACCCGCGTCGGCAGAATCGTCGCGGCCGCAGCGGCACCCCGATTCCTCCGCACGGTCATGGAACTGGGCGGGTGCGCGCCGTTCATCGTTCTCGCCGACGCGGATCCGGAACAGGCGGCGCAGACGCTGATGGTGGCCAAGTACCGGAACAACGGGCAGTCATGTATCGCCGCGAATCAGATCTTCGTCGCTCAGGAGGTCGCCGCCGATTTCGTCGACGCGTTCGTGGCCGCCACGGCCACCGTCTCCGTCGGGAACCCGCTCGACGACGGCACGGGTCTCGGGCCGATGGCGCCGGCGGGTGACCCCGCCCGGCTGAGCGGCCTGGTGGACGAGGCCGTCGCCGGCGGCGCGCGGATCGTCTCGGACGCCGTGCCGCTGCCGGTACGCGGTCACTACGTGGCGCCTACCGTTCTCGTGGACGTCCCGGCATCCGCCGCTGTCGTCACCGAGGAGATCTTCGGGCCGATCGCGGCGATCAGGACCTTCGCCGACGTGGATTCGGCCGTCGCCGAGCACCGCGACACCGGCTACGGCTTGGCCGGCTACGTGTGCGGGACGGACCTCGACGCCGCGGGCGCGGTGGCGCGCCGGCTAAGGGCGGGCATCGTCGGGATCAACACCGGCACCCCCAACTATCCCGGCGCGCCGTTCGGCGGTACCGGGATGTCCGGTATCGGATACGAGGGCGGCCGCTGGGGTCTCGACGAGTTCCGGCACTACCGCACCACGGCCGTCGGGGGTGCGTGATGCGCCTTCTGCTCGGCCAGACCGGGGCGCCGACGGCCGTCGTGAACCGCAGCGTGGCGGGGTTCCTTCGCGGCGCGGGCCGGCATGAGGTGCTGGTGGCGCGTGGAGGACCGGATGCCCTGGTGGCCGGCGACTTCCATCGGCTGGCCGACGTCGAGGTGCCTGCCGGTGCCGAGAACGCCGGCGGATCGTGGCTCGGCGGAGGACGCCGGGCCACCAGCCAGGCTGACGTCGACGCCATCGTCAACGCTGTCGTCGAGCACTCCGTCGACGGCATCTCGCTGATCGGCGGGAACGGCACCATGGCGCTCCTCGCGGCGGTGGCGGACCGGGCGCGAGACCGGGAGGTGCCGCTGCGGGCGGCGGGCATTCCTAAGACCATCGACAACGATCTGTTCGGCGTCGATCACGCGCCGGGGTTCGCCTCGGCAGCCCGCTACCTCACCACGGTCCTGCCTGACATCGCCCGCGACCACCGCGCCATGACCTCGGTGGAGCCGGTGCGGATCGTCGAGACGATGGGCCGTGCGACCGGCTGGCTCGCGCTCGCCGCCACGCTGCCGGTCGACGTGCAGCACCCGGTCCATCGCGTGTATCCGCCCGAGCTGCCGTTCCACCGTGACGCGTTCCTGGCCGATGTGCGGCGACTGGTCGGCCAGCACGGCCGAGCACTGGTGGTCGTCAGCGAGGGCTTCGCGCCCGAGCTCACTGCCGCGCCGGTGCACGCCACGAACCACACCACCCTCATCACGGGTGGCGTGGCGAGGAACCTGGCCGAGCTGGTCACCACCGAGCTCGGCCTGCCCGCCCGCGGCGAAGTGCTGGGGGTCGCTCAACGCTGTGTTTCCGCGCTGACCAGCGAGGTCGACGCCGTCGAGGCCAGGCGTGCCGGCGTCGAGGCGGCGCGGGTGCTCACGGGCCCATCGTCCGGCACGGCGGTGATGGTGGGCATCGACCGATGCCCCGGCGACGACTACGCGGTGACCTATCCGCTGATCCCACTGCACGACGCGGCCGGGCGCACCCGGACACTCCCTGACCGCTGGCGAACGTCCGATCCACGTGATCTTCGCTCGTTCCACTCCTGGCTCGCACCGCTCGTCGTGCGGCCCAGCGCATCAACGGCTTCCACACTCACCACTCCAACGGAGGAATCATGAGTACTCGGAAAACAGTCATCTCCTGCGCCGTCGTGGCCGGAGCACTCGTCCTGCCGGCCTGCGGCAGTCCGTCCGACGCCATGTCCGAGGGGGAGGGCGGAGAGGGCTCGGTCACGCTGGTGATGTCGAACCACCCCTTCCAGCGAGGCATCGAGCCGCTGATCCCCGAGTTCGAAGAGGAGACGGGCATTCAGGTGGACGTCCAGACCTTCGCCGAGCAACAGGCGCGGGACAAGATCCAGCTCAACCTCCAGTCGAAGAGTTCGGCCATGGACGTCTTCATGACGCTCCCGTCCCGCGAGGGGCCGCTCTTCGCGACGTCGGGATACTACGAGCCGCTGGACGACTACATCAGCGGCGCCCCGTCGGAATATGACGCCGACGACTTCAGCCGCGGCGCCATCGACGGCATGAAAGTCGACGGGACCACGTACGCCGTGCCGGTGAACGTCGAAGGTCCGGTGCTCTACTACCGGACAGACCTGTTCGACGAGTGGGGCCTGACCCCGCCGGAGACGCTCACCGAGCTTCTGGACACGGCGGCGGAGATCGCCGATCGCGATCCTGGCATCACCCCCATCACATTGCGCGGCGCGGCAGCGGCCCTCCCGTTCACGTTCGGCACGTTCGTCCACGGCAACGGCGTTGAGTTCACCGATGATCAGGGCGCTCCCAACTTCGACGAGCCGGGCGCCGTCGAGGCCATCGACCAGTACGCGACCCTCGCCCGGGAGTCCGGGCCACCCGGGGTGATCAACTACTCGTTCACCGAGTCTTCGACCCTGTTCGCCCAGGGCAAGGCCGCGATGATGCTCGAGTCCAGCAACGAGCTGAACAGCGTCGCCGACCCCGGAAGCTCGACCGTGACCGAGCACATCGGCATCGTCCCGGTGCCGGCCGGCTCCGCCGGCCCCGCGCCCACCGTGCTCTCCTGGGGCCTGGCCATGTCGCCGCACTCGGAGAACAAGGAGGCCGCCTGGCAGTTCCTGGAGTGGGCGACGAGCCCCGAGACTCAGCTGGCCCTCACCGAGGCGGACATCGCCCCGCCGCGCGCGTCCGTCGCCGAGGACCCGGCCTACACCGACACCCTGGACACGCCGACGCAGCAGGCCTGGCGGGAAGCCGTCGCCGACCTTCAGGAGAACGGCAACGTCGAGGTGGGTCCGGTCGGTTCCAATGCACCGGCTATGCGCCAGGTCATCGGCGACGCCGTCGGCAAGGTGATCCTCGGTGAGGCGACTCCGGAGGATGCGGCAGCCGAGATCCAGTCCGGCCTCGAACCGCTGCTTGCAGACGGATAACGAATGACGGCCACCATGACAACGTCGACGAAGACCGCTCGCCGAGGCGAGCACGGCAAGGACCACCGGCCCACACGCCGGCGAGCCGGTCCGGCTCCGGTGGCCCGGGGGGTCTGGCCGCTGATGCTGCCGGCCGTGATCGTCACGGGTTTCCTGGTCATCCTGCCGGTGCTGTACACCGTCTGGCTGTCGGTCTCCGACCGGCGGCCGGACGGCTCGAACAGCGGTTTCGTCGGCTGGGCGAACTTCTCCCGGATGCTCGACGATCCGCTGTTCTGGAACTCGGTGCGGGTCACCCTGTTCCTGTTCGTGGTGTGCCTCGTGGTCGAGACGCTTCTCGGGCTGGCCCTCGGCTACCTGCTCAGCATCGACGTTCCGGGCCGGCGGATCTTCCAGGGCCTGATGCTGATCCCCGCGATCACCGCGTCTGTGGCGGTCGCCCTGGTGTGGCTGCTGATCTACGATCCCTCGCTCGGCGCCGCCAATCAGATTCTGGACGCGGTCGGTATCGACCCCGTGGTGTGGCTCGGCGACCCCAACATCGCGCCCTGGTCGATCGCCATTGTCGACATCTGGCAATGGACGCCGTTCATGGCCCTGATCATCGCGGCCGGAATCCGCTCATTGCCGAGCGATCCGTTCGAGGCCGCCTCGATCGACGGAGCATCGAACTGGCGCAAGGCCCGGCACGTCGGGCTTCCGTTGCTGATGCCGGTGATCTCGGTCGCCGTGCTGCTGCGCACCGTGGACCTGGTCCGGTTCTTCGACACGGTTTACGTGATGACTCAGGGCGGTCCCGTCAACTCGACCAACACGCTCAACGTGTACGGATACCGGACCGCGTTCATCGACCAGCAGGCCAGCTACGCCGCCGCTCTGCAGCTCAGCCTGCTGGTGCTGGTGGTCGCGATCGCGGGCCTGTTCACCTGGTGGCGAAGGAGGCAGACCATTGAGTACTGACACCGCCCAGGCCCGTGGCCGCCGGATCGTTCCGGTCTACGCCGGCTACCTTGTCGCGGCGCTGGTCTTCTTCGGGCCCGTGGTGTTCATGCTGTGGTCGGCGTTCCGCCGCAACGTCGACATCACCGGTTCCATCTTCGACATCACCACGCCGCTGACCCTGGGCAATTTCACCAACCTGTTCGAGCGCTTCGCGTTCGTGTATTACATCCGCAACAGCTTCGTCATCGCGGGCGGTTCGACCCTGCTCGGTCTCATCCTGGGAGTGCCGGCCGCCTACGTGATCGTCCGGCGCCGGCTTGCCAGCGTCGGTTTCCTCACGTTGCTCGCGCGGATGGCGCCGGGAGTCATGTTCGTCCTGCCGCTGTTCGTGCTGTCGGTGAACATCGGCGCACCGTCGAACACCGGGCTGAACTTCTTGCTGCTGATCGCCGCGCACCTGATCATCACCCTGCCGCTGTGCATCTGGCTGCTCATCCCCTTCTTCGAGGACATCCCGATCAGTCTCGAGGAGGCGGCGATGCTGGACGGCTGCAGCGTCATTCAGCGGTTCAGGAACGTCGTGCTGCCGCTCGCGCTTCCTGGGCTGTCGGTCGCGGTGACCTTGAGTTTCATCTTCTCGTGGAACTTCTTCCTGTTCGCACTGGCGCTGGCGAACAACGACACGCTGCCGCTACCGGTCATCGCGTTCAACTTCATCGGCCAGGGCGCCAGCGACTACGGCGGCCTCATGGCAGCGAGCGCCCTGATCTCGCTGCCGGCCTTCCTGCTGACGATCTTCGCGCAGCGCTGGCTGGTCCGCGGACTCACCGGAGGTGCGGTGAAATGACGACGAACACCACGGCCAGGTTCTCCGGGGACGGAGTGATCACGTTCCAGGACGTGGCGATGGGACCGGTACGAGCCGGTGAGGTGCGTCTCCGGGTGGAGGTATGCGCGCTGTGCGGCTCGGACAAGCGGCTGCTGGCCAGCGGCTCACCGGTGGTTCCGGGCCATGAGATCGCCGGTGTCGTCGTCGACGCGGCCGACAGCACCGGCACAGCCGCCGGGACGCGTGCCATCGTCTACATCCCGGTGTACTGCGGGCAGTGCGGCCAATGCCGCCGCGGGCAGACAAACCGCTGCCTTGACCTCGGTGAGCTCATCGGATGGCAGCGGGACGGCGGCTTCGCCACCTACGTTGACGTCCCGGCACAGTGCGTCATCCCCGTGCCTGACGACGTCCCACTGGACGTCGCGGTTCTGGGCCTCGACACCGTAGGCACGGCGGCACACGGGCTCCGGCTCGCGTTGCGCACGCAGTCCGAGCCGCCGCAATCGGCGATCGTGGTCGGTTGCGGCCCGCTGGGCCTCGGCGTGATTGCCGTCGCCCAGGCCCTCGGGATACCCGAGATCCACGCCTACGACCCGAACGCCGGCAGGCTGGCACTCGCGCTGGAACTCGGCGCCAAGGAGGCGTCCGATCTGGAGAGTCACAACCAGTACGACATCGCCGTGGAGGTCAGCGGCGCCGGGCAGGCGCGGGCGCTCGCCCAGCGGGTCATCGTTCCCGGAGGCGCTGTCCTCGCGCTGGGTGAGTCGAACGACCCGTACACGATGCCGGCGACGCCCCGGTGGCGGCGCACCGACTGCTTCACCGTGCGGTCGTTCTACTTTCCCCTCGACGAGGTGGACGGCAACTGGGAGGTGCTCCGCAGGTGCGGCGCGTTCCTGCGGGACAAGCTCGCGCACCCACTGACCCTGGCCGAACTACCGGAAGCCTTCGACACGTTCGTCGCGGGTGTCCACCTCAAACCATTCATCGTCACCGGAGCAGCCTCGTGAACCACCCCCACCTTCTCGTTCTCGCCGTCGACCAGCGGCCCTGGCTGACCCAGGCGCTGTACTCCCACACCAGTCCGGCCACGGCGGACCAGCGCGCCGCGATCTGCCGCGGCAAGCACATGGTGCTCGACGGCCTTCTGGCGGCTGTCGAGTCAGGCACGGTTGACCGTGCGTCGGCCGCCATACTCGTCGACGCCACGCTCGGACCCGGTGTGGCCGAGCGGGCTCGCGCGCTCGGCGTCACCGTCAGCATGCCGCTCGAGCGCGCCGGGCGGGAGATCTACGAGGACGAACCGGACGACGTCGGTTCGCATCTCGCGTATCACCAACCCGACCTGGCCAAAGTCCTGGTGCGATACAACCCGGAGGGTGACCGGGAGGCGAACGAGCTCCAGCTGCGTCGCCTCAAGCAGACGGCCCGGCTCGCTCACGACGCCGGATCGCGGTTCCTGTTCGAGTTGCTGGTACCGCCGACACCCGCGCAGGAGGCCGCCGCGGGCGATCACGCCGTGTTCGACGAGAAGATCCGGCCCGGCCTGATCCTGCGCGGCATGGAAGAGATCTCCGCGAAGGTACCCGTCGACGTCTGGAAGCTGGAACACCTGGGCGCGGAATCCGGAGCTGAAGCGTCCTACGCCGCCGCGGTGCAGCTCGCGGCCGCCGGCGGAGGCGAGTGCATCCTCCTCGGCGCCGGCGCCCCCGGCCCGGTCGTGGACGGCTGGCTCGCAGACGCCGCGCGCTCCGGATTCACCGGATTCGCCATCGGGCGCAGCATCTGGTGGGAAGCGATGCGTGACCTCCTGGCCGGGACCGTGGATCATGGGACTGCCGTGAACCGGGTCGCCGAACAGTACGCCCGGTTCGTCTCGACCTTCCAGCGCCAGGCGGCACCGGTCGAAGACGTGGCGGTCGCCGGATCCGGGTCCTGAAGGCTGGAGGCAGACAAGTGACAGACGTGGCGAGTGGGCCTCTCCTTCGGCCAGGTGTCCGGGTCGGCGAGCGGGTCTATCGAACCCTGCGGCATCGCATCCTCACCGGCGGACTCGAACCGGGCGAGCGTCTGTCCGTGCCGGCCATCGCCCGCGAGCTCGGCGTGAGCCGCAGCCCGGTACGCGACGCGGTGCTCCAGCTGGTCCGTGAAGGACTGGCCCAGGAGACCCTCAACCGCGGAGCGGTGATCTCCAGCATCGGCCGCGCCGAGCTGGTCAGCCTGTACGAGGCGCGGGAAGCGCTCGAGGGCATGGCGGCACGGCTGGCGGCTCCACACTTCACGCATGACCTCCGGCGCCGCCTCCTGGACAATCTGGCCGAGCACGACGAGGTGGTGGCGAGCGGCGACTTCGACCGGCACATCGACGTGGACGCCGCTTTCCACCGCGAGATCCGGCAGTCCGCCAACAGTCCGGTTATCGCCCGGATGCTCGACCAGATCCAAGGCCAGATCATGATCGCAATGCGCTCCACCAGTGTCAGTGGTGGAATGGACCGCGCCCTGCATGACCATCGCGAGATCTTCGAGGCCGTCGCGGCGGGAGATCCCGACGCCAGCGAGGCGGCAGCGCGGCGGCACATCGCCCGGCTCACCGAGATCCTGCGCTCCGATGGCTGACCCGTCCGTCGCCCACGTGACGTCACTGCGGTTCCGTGCGCCGGGCGGATACGAGACCGTCTCTGAGCCCCCGCCCGCCCTGGCCCCGGCCAGCGTCCGCATCGCTCCGCTCGCCGTGGGTGTCTGCGGAACTGATGCGCACATCGTCGCGGGCCAGTTCACCGCCGAGGACGGCGTCGTACTCGGGCACGAGATATGCGGCCGGGTGGTGGAGCTCGGATCCGACGCCACTGGAGTCCAGGTCGGGGACCTGGTCACCGTCGAGCCGCACCGGTACTGCACGGCCTGTTCTTACTGCCGCGCCGGTCGGGAGCACCTCTGCGGGGCCAAGCGCGGCTATGGCGTGCGGCTGGACGGCGGCATGACCGAGAGCATGGTGGCGCCCGCGCGGATCGCCTACCGCCTGCCCGCTGAGACACCACCATGGATCGGCGCACTGTGCGAACCAGTCGCGTGTTGCATACATGGCCTGGATCGGCTCGGCGTCACCTCCGGCGAGCCGCTGCTGATCCATGGCTGCGGACCCGCCGGGGCGATCCTCGTCGCGCTCGGCCGGCTGCTCGGAGCCTCGCCCATTGTGGTGATGGACCCTCAGCTCAGCCGGCGTGAGCTGGCCCAGCGGATGGGGGCGGATCTCGCTCTCGATCCGCACCAGGACGGATGCGCCGACGCCGCGCTGGCGTCGACGGGCGGGTTGGGGTTTCCCGCTGTGATCGACGCCGTCGGCTCGGCCGCCGTTCTCGAGACCTCCGTGGCGATGGCGGCCCGGGGCGGACGGGTGCTCGTCTTCGGCGTCGCGGCGCCAGGTGACACCGCCGTGATCAGCCCGCACGAGCTGTTCAGCCGCGAGCTCACGCTGCTCGGATCGGTCATCAACCCGTACACCCACCAGCGCGCCGTCGCCCTCCTCCCTCGCCTGGGACTCGACCGGCTCACCACGGCCTTCTTCGGCCTCGACGAGTTCTCCGCGGCGCTGGATGAGCAGAAGATCGGTGCTGTGGACAAGATCTTCATCGCCCCGCGCGGCCGGGACGCCGCAGCCGGAAATCTCCTCGAATCGCTCGACGAGTCACAAACATGACCACTAACCTCAAAACCAACCGTGACAGAGAGTCACGGAAGTTGCGGGGGAGATAACTATGACCACCGAGCGCGCCTCTACCGGCCCGTTACACCACGACCCCACCCGGAGGTCTGTCCTGCAGTTCGCACTCGGCGCACCGCTCGCGGCTGGGCTGGCCGCCGCCGTGCCCGTGCTTTCCGCGTTGCCTGCCAACGCGCAGGCTCGTCCGGCCGTGCCGCGAATCGAGCGAGTCTCCATCGGTCGCGGCACGTTGCGCACGGTGGGCCGAGCAGCCCACCTGCGGGAGGTCGCGGGCGCGGACAGCGCAGCGCGCCGTTCCACCGCCGTGGGCATCCTCGCGACCAAGCAGATCCGCACCGACTCGTTCTCCGGCGCCGCGCTGACGTGGTCGGGGGACGCGCCGTCGGAGGCCACGCTCCTGTTGCGCACGCGTAGCCGAGGCGGCGGATGGTCTGCGTGGAGGGCTCTGCACGACGACGAGCACGGTCCGGACCCGGACTTCCCTGAGGCGCTTCGGGCCCGCCGTGGCACCGACTTCGTCATCACCGGCGATTCCGATGCCGTCGAGCTCCGGATCGAGACGCCGGACGGCGAGATACCTCACGACCTGGGCATCGAGTTGGTCGATGCCGGGCACTCACCGGGCGACGCCGCGGTGGCAGCGCCGTACAACGGCGACATGTCGGCCGCCGCGTCTCGCCCCACGATCCGATCGAGAGCGAACTGGGGCGCCGACGAATCGATCCGCGGTAGCGCTACCTACGGCCAGGTCCGCGGTGCGTTCGTCCATCACACGGCCGGTAGCAACGGCTACAGCCAGTCCGATGTGCCGGGAATCATCCGCTCGATCTACGCCTATCACGTCAACGGGCGCGGCTGGAAAGACATCGGGTACAACTTCCTCGTCGATCGGTTCGGCCGGATCTGGGAGGGCCGGCACGGCGGCGTCACCCGCGCGGTGATCGGCGCGCACACCTCCGGCTACAACAGCTATGCCTTCGGGACGAGCCTGCTCGGCAGCTACGGCAGCACCAATCCGTCCGATGCCGCTCTCACGGCCATCGCCCGGGTGATCGCGTGGAAGTTCACGGTCCACGGCGTCGATCCGACACGCGTCTCCTATCCCTCAAGCCTCACCCCGCAGCCCGCCATCGCGGGTCACCGCGACGCCGGCGCCACCGCATGCCCGGGCGACCGCCTGTACAGCAGGTTGAGCATCATTCGTGGCCGAGTGGCGAACGCCATGGGCTGACAACGCCAGCCTGTGGATAACCGAATTGGCCCCTTGCGCACCGTGACCGGCACCGGCATGATCATCCACCTAATCCGCCGGCGCAAGGTTTGTGAGGGGTGGGCAAGTCATGGCGGCAGTCGACATCATCGACGCCGAAGTCAGGGGCATCATTCGCCGCGAAGGCATCGACCCGGTGGCGCAGCGCGACGTCGTCCAGAAGATCGTCGCCGATGTGATCACCTCCTACGGGGAGCAGGCGCTGGTCCGCTCGCTGCCGGCGCTGGGAGATCAGGCCGAGATTACCCGGACGCTGGTCGACAACATCGCCGGCTACGGGCCCCTCCAGCGGTATTTCGACGATCCCGAGGTGGAGGAGATCTGGATCAACGAGCCGAGCCGGGTCTTCGTCGCCCGGCGTGGCATCAGTGAGCTCACCACCACCATCCTCACCCAGGAGGAGGTCGAGGCGCTCGTCGAACGGATGCTCAAGAGCTCCGGTCGCCGGGTAGACCTCTCCAACCCCTTCGTCGACGCCTTACTGCCGGACGGCAGCCGTCTGCACGTCGTCATTCCCGACATCACCGCCCGATACTGGGCGGTGAACATCCGCAAGTTCGTCGTCCGCGCCGCCAGCCTCGACGATCTGGTCTCCCTCGGTACGCTGAACCGGCAGGCGGCGACCTTCCTCGATGCTTGCGTGGTGGCAGGGCTCAACATCCTCGTCAGCGGCGGCACTCAGGCCGGCAAGACCACACTTTTGAACTGCCTGCTGGCCGCCGTTCCCGCACAGCAACGGGTGCTGACCTGTGAAGAGGTCTTCGAGCTCAAGCCTCCTCTGCCCGATGTCCTGGCCATGCAGACCAGGCAACCCAGCCTGGAGGGCACCGGCGAGATCACCCTGCGGCGGCTGGTCAAAGAGACACTGCGTAAGCGGCCGGACCGCGTTGTCGTCGGTGAGGTGCGTCAGGAGGAGGCCTTCGACCTGCTCCTGGTCTTGAGTTCCGGGAAGCCGGGCATGTGCACGCTGCACGCCAGCAGCGCGCGAGAGGCAATCCGCAAGCTGTGCCTGCTTCCGCTGCTGGCCAGCGGGAACATCAGCAGCGGGTTCGTGGTGCCTACGGTGGCGAGCTGCGTCGACGTGGTTGTGCACGCCGACATCGGGAACGACGGACGGCGGCGGGTCACGGAGATCGTCGCCGTTCCCGGACGGTACGAAGGCGACGTCATCGAGCTGGAGCCGATCTTCACCCGCCACGACGACGAGCTGGCGCGGGCGGACGGATACCCACCACACCCGGCGAAATTCGAACGCGCCGGTATCCACCTCCCTTCCGTACTGGATGGCGAACTCCACGGTGTGAGCTGATGGGCGCGATCCTCGGTCTGACGTTCGGAGTCGGCGTCCTCATGGCATGGCACGGCTGGCGGCGACCGCACCGGCCGGCGCACCAGCCTGGACCCGGCCTGATCCACCGGCTCAACGACCTGATCGCCGAAGCGGGCCTGGAAGCGGTGTCGGCACGGCAAGTCCTCATGTCCAGTCTCGGCCTCGGCACCGTCACTGGCATCGTCTTCCTGGCCGTCTCACGCACGTGGCCCATCGCCCTGGTCTTCGCCTTCTTCGGGGCACAGGTGCCCGTGTCCCTAGTGCGGATCCGGGCTCGCGCCCGTCGCCGGGAGCTGCGCGACCTGTGGCCGGACGCTGTCGACAACCTGGCCTCCGCCGTGCGGGCGGGCCTGGCTCTTCCCGACGCCCTGTCACAGCTGGGCAGCCGGGGCCCGGAGCCGCTGCGCCGCCCTTTCCAGCGATTCGGGGAGGACTACCGCGCCAGCGGGGCGTTCGGCAGCTCCCTGGATGCGCTGAAGCAGCGGCTCGCCGACCCCACCGGTGACCGCATCGTCGAGTCGCTTCGCATCGCACGGGACGTGGGTGGCACCGACCTCGGGCGGCTGCTACGGACCCTCTCGACCTTCTTGCGCGAGGACGCCCGCACCAGATCCGAACTGGAGACCCGGCAGTCCTGGGTGGTGAACGCCGCCCGGCTCGCCGTCATGGCGCCCTGGGTCCTGCTTGCGCTCCTGTCCCTGCGCTCGAGCTCGGTGCAGGCGTACAACGCGCCGTCGGGTTGGCTGGTCCTCGCGGCCGGTGCGGGGGTGTGCGTGCTGGCATACCGCCTGATGATGCGCATCGGCCGGCTTCCTCGTGAAGAGCGGGTACTGCGATGAGCCCAGGGCTGGCCACGGGCGCGCTGATCGGCGGAGGCGTCGGCTGCGGGCTCTGGCTCGTGTGGTCTCGTCTGCCGTTCCGCAACCGACCCACACTCGACGACCGGCTCGCACCCTACCTGGGCACGCATTCCGATGCCCGGATCGAGCGCGCGCTGGCCGAGCGCGACATCACGCCGTTCCCCACCCTGGAGCGGCTGGCCGGGCCGTACCTGGCACGGGGAGCCCGCTATCTCGAGCGCGTCGTCGGCGGCGGAGGCTCCGTTCGCAAGCGGCTCGATCAGGCGGGCCGCGCTGAGGAGCTGCACGAGTTCCGGACCAGGCAGCTGTTGTGGGCCGCTACAGGTGGAATCGGCGGGATCGCCGTCAGCCTGCTCATGCTCGCGCGTGGTTACGGTGGCTCACCGCTGCTGCTGGTCTTCTTCTCGGCCGCCGCCGCTGTGGGCGGCATCGTCGCCTGCGACCAGCGCCTCACCGCAGCAGTCCGCGAACGCGAGCGACGGATGCTGGCCGAGTTCCCCACCATCGCGGACCTTCTGGCGTTGTCGGTGGCCGCCGGAGAGGGCGCTGTTGGCGCACTGGAACGCGTCGCGCGCTCCAGCTCCGGTGAGCTCTCCCGCGAGCTGCAACGCGCGCTGGCCGACGCGCGCGCCGGGGCCGGCCTTGTCCAGGCATTGGACCGCGCCGCGGATCGGACGAGCCTGACACCCCTGGCGCGTTTCGTCGACGGCATCGCGGTCGCGGTCGAGCGTGGTACGCCGCTGGCCGACGTACTTCGCGCGCAAGCTGCGGATGTACGCGACCTGCGCAAACGAACGTTGATGGAAATCGGTGGCCGCAAGGAAATCGCCATGCTGGTGCCGGTCGTCTTCGGTCCCCTGCCCGTCACCGTCCTGTTCGCCCTCTATCCAGGCCTGATCCAGATCGGCGCGGTAGTTCCGTAGCCGGCCTTCACGAAGGGATATTCTCCATGGTCAAGACAGACATTCGTCGCCGAGCCTCCGCCTGGCTGCGCCGCGAGCGCGGCGACGTACCCGGCTGGGTCATGGTGACGATCATGACTGCCGGTTTGGTGGCGATTCTGTGGCCCCTGGCCCAAGACCTGCTCCAGCAGATGCTTCAGGGCGCGTTGAACCTGGTCAGTCCGTGACCCTCCGCCGTGTCCGCACGGCCGAGTGCGTCCGGCCACGCTCGCCCGAACGCGGCGTGGCCGTCGTCGAGTTCACCTTGGTCTCGGTGCTCCTGGTCACACTGTTCCTGGCGGTGCTACAGATCGGCTTCGTCATCCACGTGCGCAACACTCTGGTCGCCAGCGCAGCCGAGGGTGCCCGGCATGCCGCCAATGCCAACCGCAGCCTGGACGACGGCAGGGCGCGCACCAGGTCCCTGATCGCAGAGGCGCTCTCCCTGCGGTTCGCCGGTGACGTCAGCACGCGGATGGTGAATATCGGCGGTGCGGCCACGGTCGAGGTCACGGTGACCACCACCCTGCCGGTCGTCGGCCTCCTGGGTCCGGCGCGGGGGTTGACCGTATCTGGGCACGCGGTCGCGGAACCTGGACTGTGAGCCGGCGCCACGAGCGCGGCAGCGCCATCGTTGAGTTCCATTTCCTCGGCCTCCTGCTGCTTGTGCCGATGGTGTACGTGCTCCTGACGGTGCTCGACGTCCAGCGTTCCGCCTACGGCGTCACGCAGGCGGCCCGGGAGGCCGGCCGTATGTACGTCGCCACCGGCGACGAGTCGGCGGCACGCGCGGCCGCGGGCGTTGCACTGATGGATCAAGGGGTCGACCCCGGCTCGGTCGCTATCACCTTGTCGTGTTCCGCCTATCCCTGCTACCAAGCCGGGGCCGAGATCACCATCACGGTGAGTGGGAACGTCGATCTGCCGCTCGTTCCGGACGTTCTGGTCGGCACCGCCAACGCCCGGATCCCCGTACACGCCACGCACGTCGCCGTCGTCGACCACTACCGGGAGCTGGGATGAGCGCTGTTCAACGTCGACGCCGGCCGGATCGGGAGTCGGGACAGATCACGCTGCTGGTCATCGGATTCGCCGTGATCGTGGCGCTTGCCGTCGCCGTGGTGGCCAACGCCTCGAACGTCTTCATGCAGCGGCGCTCCCTCGTCTCCTGGACAGACGGTGCCGTGACCGTCGCGGCGCAGCAGGTCTCGCACGCAGATCTGTACGGCGGGTCCCGAGTTTCGACCCTGCCCCTGTCCGAGGCGGCAGCACGGCAAGCCGTCTCCGAGTATGTCGGCCGGAACGGGCTGGCTGGCCAGTTCGACGGGTTCCAGGTGGTCAGAGTCTCGGTTGAGCCCGGAAGCGGTCGCGTGACGGTCGAGTTCTCCGCGTCTGTGCCACTACTGGCGGCCGGAGACGTCACGGCTGGCTTGGGGTCGTTCACTGTCACCGCACGTTCCACCGCGGTCGTCCCTCTCGATTGAGGGGTCTGGCGTGTGCACCGGCCCGGCGAATCGGCAACCGAGCTTGATCCTAACCACTCGGGCTCGACGAGGAACGCCGGTGGATCCGAAACGTCCCGTTTGGACACCATTAGTAGGGCACGGGTTCCGTGTTTGGGTCGTAGTCCGAGGTGGTGGGGTGGGCGTAGCGTTCTGCTTTGCTTCTGCTGGTGGTGGTTTGGGTGCCGGCACGTTGCGCAGGTCTGTGGGCGGGGGCCGGGGGCAGGATGGGGTGGCATCGGCAGTGGGTGTGGCAGCCGCAGGCCAGCACTCTTGCGGACTGTTTGACACGCGAGACGGGCAGGGGTGTCGTGTGCGGGTGCCATTTCTCGCCTTCGCGGGCGTAGGCCTCGGCTGTGTCGAGCTCGGGTCCCCGCTTTCCTGGCCCTGGGCCTGACTGTTCCTGCTCTGTCTGCCGCTGCGCCGTGTCCGCGCGGCCGGCCTGCCCGGGTCCTGCCTGCCCGGGTGGGGTGTGTCCGTGTCCGGCCTGCCCGGGTGGGGTGTGTCCGTGTCCGGCCTGCCCGGGTGGGGTGTGTCCGTGGCCGGCCTGCCCGGGTGGGGTGTGTCCGTGGCCGGCCTGCCCGGGTGGGGTGTGTCCGTGGCCGGCCTGGCCGGGGTGTGTGTGGCTCGTGATCACGGTGGTGTCGAGGACATCGGCTAGGGGTTGTGGTTGCGGTAGTGGCGGAATGACCGGGGTGGTGGTGTTGACGTAGGTGTGCCCGAGCGGGCTGGTCCACACAGTGATCTCGGGGTGGGGTTTGTCGACCAGCCAGCCGCCGTCGTGTTTCAGGCGGTGATCGTGGCGGCAGCAGCAGCTCAGGTTCGCCGCCGTGGTGAGCCCGCCATCAGCGTGATCGATCGCGTGGTCCTGATCGGTGTGGATCGCCCGCGCCCGGCAGGCCGGATGGGTGCAGCGCCGGTCCCGGATCTGGATCGCCCGCCGCAACCTCGCCCCGGCGCTACGCCGCTCGGCATCCTCACCCACCCCACCCATCCCGGACACCCCGGTCCCGGACCCACTGGTGCCGGGCACGCTGGTGCCGGGCGTGGAGGCAGGGGTGCCAGGCACGCCGGTGCCGGACCCACTCGTGCCGGGCGCGGACACATTGGTGCCGGGGACGGTGAGGCCGTGCTGGTGGGCGATGTCGGCGATCACCGCGTCCCAGCGGCCGTGACTGCCGAGACGGTGGACAAGCCGATCCAGGTCGGCGATCTTCACCTGCAGCTCCACGATGCCCGCCCGCCGCCGCTCCCGCCGCCAGTCCCGGTGCCGATCGCGGCGCTGACCCTGTGGCCCGCCGCCCTGCTGCCGCTCCCTGCCCCGTTCCTGCTCCCGGCCGCGGCGCTGGCCCGAGCCTGGCTCCCGGTCCACGTGCGAGACATCACTCCACGAAGCCATGGACGTGGACGTGAGGGTGGGTGTGGGGCGCCGGTCGGTGATCCCGCAGTCCAGCATCCGCCCGTCAGCGCCGCACACCACCCACCGCCATTCCCCCGCCACCATCGCGGGCACAAGCCGGCGAGCCAGCGACGCCGGCACGAAATCCCACCCCGCGATCTCAGCCGGATGCTCGTTCAACCCCAGCAACGTCAACAACTCCACCCGCAACTCCCGCACCGACCAACCCACGGCACAACCATCAGCGCCATCGTGGCCACGCTCGCGTGCACCATCGTTTCCCTGACTGTGGACACCCGCTGACTCGCGGCCACCGTCGCCGGGGCCGCCACCGCTACCTGGGCCATCGCCGTCACCGAGACGATCATGCTCGCTTGGGCTGTTGTTGCCGGAGCCGTCATCACTACCGCTGCCGCCGGGACCGTCGTGCTCGCCTGAGCTGTCGCCGTCGCTCGGGCCGTCGTGCTCTCCGTGCTCGCCTGGGTCATCGTCGTCGTTCGGGCCGTGGCTGCCCGCAGGAGCGCCACCCGGGCGGTCACTGCCGCTGTCACCGGGGGCGCTGCCGTCACCTTCAGGGCTACCGGGGCGGTTACCGTCGCCCGGGCCGCCGGGGCCGCCATCGCTTGGGTCGTCGCTGGAGCCGCCGCCGTCGCCAAGACCGCCGTGGTCACTTGGCCCTCCGCCGGGACCGTCGTGCTGGCCGGGGCCGCCATGGCCACCTGGGTTGTCGTCGCCGGGGTGATCGTTGTGGCTACTGGTAGTGGGTGCTTCGGTGGGGTCGGTGAAGGGGTGAGCGAGCACGTGCGCGATGATCTGCTCGTCGCTCATGCCCTCGAAAGTGGCGTCGAGCATCCCCAGGTACACGTCCACCCGGACGTGATCGATACGGCGCCGGTCCCCGGCCCGTTTACACGCCCGGGCCAGCGCGTCCACCCGGTCACACGCCGCCGCGACCCGATCCACCGGCAAATCCAGCCCCGCGAGATTCGCTGTGCCGTCGTCGTTACGTGAACCCTGCACCCGGCGACCCTTCACCGCGGTGCGGTAGCGCCGCTCCGCCCAGTCCGGATCGATCGCGATCGCCATCCGCTTGATCCGATCGATCAGCTCACCCACCAGCAACCCCGCCGCCTGCGGCAACAACACCGCAATGATCTGCCCCGCCTGAGCGTCGGTGAGCCCACTGGTCCACTGCGTGAACGCCCGCGCCCGGTCCTCATCAAGATCACCGGCATACATCGCCTCACCCAGCATCGGCAACCGCCGATGCACATCCCAGGCCAACCCGAACGAGGTATCCGCCCGCCGCCGCGACCACACCAACGCCGCCCGCGCCTCCTCGGCAGCGAACTCCCCCGGACACTGCACCCGCGACACCGCATCCTTAGAACCCACCCGCCGCAGCCCGGACTCCAACACCGCCGCCAGAAACACCGCCCGCTCATACCCGGCCTGGCGATACGCCGCCCGCATCACCGCGACCACATCACCACCACGCACCCGAGCCACCGGCAACTCCGCCAGCACCGCAGCCAACTCCGGCCCCGGCCGCATCACCGCCAACCCCTCCGGCACCCGCACAAACCCCCCACCGGCACCGGCACCGGTATCGGCACCAGTCTCGGCTGGCAGCGGGCCAGCGCCCACGGCGTCCGGGCCTCGGGCGTGCGCCGGGTCCGCGGCGTCTGGACCACCCCCGGGGGACACCTCTGGCAGGTGTTCACCGCTACCAGGTTCGGGATCGAACACGGCCGGCACCTCCTCGGGTGGTGGGGTGTGAACAACTACCAGTTAACTACTGATGATCATAATAGGTACCTGTGTTCGATTCAACCCTTACACCCAGCATGTTCGTGCTTTTTTCCGGCAACCCCAACCTAGACACAAGCGCCCCACCCGAAAGAGATCCGCCAAGACCACGCGCCATCAGGAACAGCCCACAAGCACCCTCGACGCAACGCCATCACCCAGTGAAGCGACGAACACGGGCGTGCCTGTAGACGCCAATACCGGGAGCAGCGATCAGGGGCAAATCCCGCAATGCAACGCCATGACTCCGCCAGCGACGCGCGCTCCCCCGCCGATTTGCTGGTCACCAAGCCCTCGTCGACCCGGCGGTGCGGGTCAGGTCGTCAAATAGCTCTGACCTACGTCGTGCGGGTCGGATGGTCCCCGCTGTTTTAACCTGCCTCACAGCGCATCTCGGCAAGCGCACTGCCGAGTCGGTGTACAGGACCTGAAGGTCGATCACCGTCGCACAACGCACCCGGCACTCAAGCGCTTCGGCGCGTGCATAGCGATCGGTTCAGCGGCTGACCGCGCGAGAGGCCGCCCGCCGACAGGGCAGCGCCGAGGGCGCCGCTTGCCGAGGACACCGCTTGCCGATAGATGCGGCGTGGAACTGCGCCTGCTCACGCTTCGCGTCATGAAACCAACTGTCCACGACGTCTCAGGCGTCAGCGATGTCTCGAGACAGGTCATACCTGCTCGCTGGGTCGTTCGCATACGGTGGGGCGCCATGGGTGTGCAGATGCGTATAGCCGAACCGGGCGACGTGGATGCGATCGTCGCTTTCGGCACAGCCGTAGTCCCACCGCACTATGCGCCGATTCTGGGCGCCGACGCCGCACGGGAACAGGTGACCTGGTGGACGCCCGAACGTATGTCATCCGCTGTCATGGCGGGAAGGGTTCATGTGGCGGAGACCGACGACACCATCGTGGGTGTGTGTGAAACGAGCGAATTCGCCGGCGAGCAGGTGATTTGGAAGCTCTATCTCGCGCCGGACTTCCGGGGCCGTTCGCTCGGCGTCGAGTTGCTCCGTCGCGCCATAGCCGCGCTCCCCGCCGAGACCGACCACGTCCTTGTCGAGCACTTCGCCGGTAACACGCAGGCGGCAACGTTCTACGAGCGCGAAGGGTTCACAGTGGTCACCACCGAGCCAGCCAGCTCTGGCGATCCGAATGCAGCGGTCGTCTGGCGCCGGCTGAACCTCCGCGAATAGGCAGTGGATAGTCCACGGATGAGCCACGGCAGCCGCCGTCAGTGCGATCCCTGATTCACCGACCGAGCACCTTCCGCAGACCCGAAATCGACCTCCCGGACAACACCAGCCTCGCTACCTCCCCGATACCGCTCGATGAGGCCTGGGACACCCTGAGCGAGCCGTCCGGCACGGTGACACGGCACACATCGGGTGGTGCGGCACGCGCAGGCGCGGGAGAGTCGGGTAGAACGGGGGAATGAACCAGACCGCGGTGGACACTCACGAGAACTGGCTGGATCCCGACGACCTCGCGCTCGCCCGCAGGCGGCTGCCGATCCTGTACATCAACGCGGTTCCGGTCCGGGTGGACGACGCGGGTGTCGTGACGTCCGTCGGGTTGCTGCTCCGTTCCACGCCGGCCGGGACGATCCACCGCGAGCTCGTCGCCGGGCGTGTGCTTCACCACGAACGCATCCGGGACGCGCTGATCCGGCATTTCGAGAAGGACCTCGGGCCGATGTGCCTGCCTAGGATTCCCGCGTCTCCGACTCCGTTCACGGTTGCCGAGTATTTTCCTACACCGGGCGTCACCGCCTACCACGATCCGCGCCAGCACGCGGTCGCGTTGGCGTTCATCGTGCCGGTGGCAGGAGACTGCGCTCCCCAGCACGACGCCCTGGATCTCGCCTGGCTCTCGCCGGCCGACGCCGCGGACGAAGCGCTCCAGGACGAGACCCGCGGCGGCCACGGTCTCGTTCTTCGCCAGGCGCTCGCGCATCTCGGCTTTCCGCCAGCCGTATGACCCGTGAGTGGGCGACGAGCTGGGACGGGGTGGCGGACCAGAGCGGGCGACGAACGAGAACGGCTGGAGCCGCCGGCTCACCCCTCAGACCGCACCTGAGCTCAGGCGACGGGAAGCACACCGTGAGCATCTGGCACGGCCAGCCAGCGGCCCCAGCGCGTACCACTGTCCTGGAAACCGCGGGTGAGTTCATGCTCACATCGGGGCATCGCGCGGATCGTGTGGATGTCACGGACACATCATGTGGAAAACCCGCATTTCGGGCATTACGAGGCCTTGGCTGAGTCGACGCGGCGCGCAGGCGCACCGAACTCGGGCAGTCTGCGGCCCACCCCGAGGAGTTCCTCGATGGCGGCGCGCACTCGACGAGACGCGCGGCCATCGCCGAACGGATTGCCGGTCTCCGCGGCGACCCGGGAGCCCGACGAGTCGAGGACCCGGAGGACGGCATTGACGATCGCTCCGAGCTGCGTGCCGACCAGCCGAGCCGTGCCCGCTTCCAGGGCCTCCGGCCGTTCTGTCGCCTCGCGAGTGACGAAGACCGGCACGCCGAATGTCGGCGCTTCCTCCTGGATGCCGCCGGAGTCGGTCAGCACCGCCACCGACCGGCTGAGCAGCCGCGAAAACGGCCCATAGGGCAGTGGCTCGAGCACCCGGATGCTCCCGTGCGCGCCTCGGTGGGCTTCCAGCATCTCACCGGCGACGGTCTCCTCCTCAGCCACGACGACGACCAGGAGATCCGGCCTCAGCCGGGCGATCGCACTCACGGCCCGCCCGATAGCGGCGACGTCGGTGGTCCGCCACCCCCGTCGTTCAGCCGTGACCAGCAATATGGGCCGTCCCGAGGTGATCGCCTCGTCCACCTCAGGATCGCCGGTGGGCTTACGCATACCGGTCGCCTGCAGAAGTGAGTCGATCACCGTGTTCCCGGTGACGCACACGTCACCGGGATAGATGCCTTCTTCCAGGAGGTTCTCCCTGCTCATCGCAGTCGGCGCCAGGTGCAGCGACGCCACCTGGGCGATCAGGCGCCGGTGGACCTCCTCCGGGAACGGCGAGTAGAAATAGCCGGTGCGCAGGCCCGCTTCGACGTGAACTACCGGCACCCTCGCGTAGAAGCCGGCCAACGCTGCCGCAAAGGCGGTGGGTGTGTCCCCCTGCACCACCACGGCGTCGAAGTCAGCCGAGGCGAGAAACGTCGAATACGCCTCAAGGGCTTGGCTGCCCACCCGAGCGGGCGAACCTCCCAACTCGAGATCCAGATCCGCATCCGGGACTATTCCGAACAACTGATGCACCGGGCGCAGAGCGTCCCGGCTCTGCCCCGAGACCGCGACCACCGGATGCAGCCACGCGCTCCGGTGGATCTCGGCCACCACCGGCGCCAGCTTGATCGCCTCCGGACGTGAACCATAGGCGACGAGCACCGTGCGCTTTCCCTGGAACACCACTTCCCCCTCCGCTGACCCGATCGCCGACCGCGACGCTTCGTGCCCCCACCCGTAGAGGTAGAGGCTGCCGACACCCCTACTAGCACGGGCATCGGCGAATGAACTGACCTTGGATTGCTCGCCACTTTCCCGTAGACCAGCTACCTACGGATCACGTACGTACCTCACGACCACCGGAAATGTGGATATCCGCGACGCGCTCCAGGCACCCGCACCGGCATCCTCGGAACGGTGATCAATGGGGTGGAGATCGACGATTCTTCGGAATTGCTCGAACGGGTGAGAAATGGCGACGAGTCGGCGTTCGCCGTGCTCTATTACCGCGCGGCTCCGGTGGCCCGGCGTGCGGCGCAGCGGATCGTGCGTGACATCCATGTCGCGGAGGATCTCGTGCAGGAGAGCTTCTACTTGACGCTGCGCGCGCTGCGGTCCGGGCATGGCCCAACCGACTCGTTCGGCGGATACGTCGTCTCGACGGTCAGGCGACTGGCGTATCGGTACACGGAGCTGCAGGCCCGCACGGTGAGCGTCGACGACTTCGCGACGTGGGAGAGTTCTGCGACCACGACCAACGCCCACCACGACGACGACCTGGTGACCGCCGCGTGGGCGAGCCTGCCCGCACGCTGGAGGCGTGTCCTGTGGCTCATCGAGGTGGACCAGTACTCTCCGGCGGAACTGGCACCGTCCATGTCGATGACGCCGAACGCTGTCTCCAGCCTGGCCACCCGGGCCCGGCGAGCGCTGCGCACCGCCTACGTCGCTCAGCAGCAAGCCGTCACCGGTGTTGCCCAGCAAGAGGCCACCATCGGAGCCGTCCAGCGGCAAGCTGCCTGAGCCGTTCACCCGGCATCCGTGGGCGGCTCGTCGCTCGTGGCGAACACGCTGGCCAGCTCCGTGCGGGAGCGCACACCGACCTTGCGGAAGATCCGGCTCAGGTGGGTCTCGACGGTCCGCACTGACACGAACAACTCAGCGGCGATCTCCCGGTTGCGCTTTCCCGCCGCGACGAGTGCGGCGATCCGCTGCTCGGCATCGGTCAGCACGCCGACGCTCGCGTCCAGAACCGTGCGGCGCCCGGACGCGCGGAGCTCCTCCTCGGCACGCGCGACGAGGACCGCCGCGCCGCACTCCCCGGCCAGCAGCGCAGCACGGTTGAGCCATACCGACGCATCGATCCGCCGCCCCAGCCTGCGCAGCCGCTCACCGAAGCAGAGCATTGTCCTCGCCAGCTCCACCGGTGACACCCGGTCGTTCTCTTGCCGGAGTGCCTCGTCGAAGAGGGCGACGGAGTCGTCGCCGTCGCTGACCATCGCGCGGCACCGAAGCACCGTGTGCCGCGCCCAGGCCGACGGCACCTTGAGCGTGCGCTGTTCGAACTCCGCGACCGCGGCCTCGGCGTGAGCCTGCTGCCCGACCCGCACGCACGCCTCGACGTAGTGCGGCTCGACCCCGAGCAGGGCGGGGTCCGCGTGCTCCAGCGCGTAGCGCCGGGCATGTTCCAGAACCGAGAGGGCGGCGTCGAACTGGCCCTGGAGCAACAGCAGTGCACCGGTCTCCGACTGCGCCAAGGCAGTGGCCCACCAGTCGCTGTGCCGCCGGGAACGCTCCGCCGACCGGTCGCGGCAATCGGCAGCGGACTGCTGCTCACCGAGCAAGCCGTACACCCGGATCATGTGTGCCGGGATGATGGCTCGCCAGAACCCGCCGATTCCGGTCTCCTCCCACGCGAGCGCAGCAGCCTTGGCCGCGGTCAGCCGCCCGGTCCGCGATTCGAGCACAGCCGTGATCGCCCACGCCACGCTACGCACCATGGGGGACTCACCGAGCCGGCCGTCCAGCATGGCGGTCCGGACCAGGCGGCGCGCCTCGTCGTAGCGTTCGCCATGGACGAGCGCCATCGCATGACAGACGTGCCCGTCGATCTCCAGCAGGACGTCGTCACACTCCGGCCAGCTGTCCAGCGGGACGGCGGTACTCGTATGGTCCCCTTGGATCGACGCCAGCCAGGCCGCCATGCGTGTGCGGGCGGCCAGGGTGGCGTCGTCGGTGAGCTCGGCGCCCCGGTCGGAGAGTGCCAGGAAGCGCGCTGCCTCAGCCGTCTCCATGCGTGCAATGAACCCCATCGCGGCGACCAGATTGAGCCTGGCCGCGCGGTTCGGGTAGGCGTTCACGACCTCTTCGACGTGCCGGCTGATCAGCCCGGCTGCCACGTCACCGTCGAGGACGTTGCGCGCCCTGGCTTCGAGCATGGCCAGGTCAGCACGCTGCTCGGCGCTCGTGTCGAGCCGGAACCGCTCGCGCGACAGCTGTACCGCGTCATCGACGTGACCACTCAGTAGCGCCAGCTGGCCAGCTGCCACCAACCGGTCGACACGCTCCCTCAGGTCTGCGGTCAACCGGGCCGACTCCTTGGCGTAGCGTCTCGCACGCTCGAGCTCCCCCGCGGACAACGCCTGCCGGGAGACGCGGTACAGCTCACGCGCGAGTTCGCCGTCCTCCTCGTAGGAGGCCCGAGCAAGATGCCACAACTGCCGGTCGGCATCCTTGCCGGCGTAGGCATCCGCGAACGCTGCATGCGCGGCGCGGCGCTCGGCATGGGACGCACTGTGCCACACGACGGAGGCCACAGCCGACGTACGCAGCGCGAACAAGCCGTCGGACTGGACGATTCGCTCGTCGAGCAGCCAGGTCACGGTCTCCTCGCCGTACCGGCGGAGCGCATGCAGAAGGGGCGCCATCCGCCCGTCGTCGCTCACGGATGCGGTAAGGAGAGCCAGTCGCCGCTGATCGCCGAGAGCCTCCAGCTCCGGCAGCACGAGCGTCTGCATCACGGGCGATCGGGGGAGGTAGCGGCCCAGCTCAGAGCGGCCCGCCAGCTGCGCTGCGGACAACCGGCTCATTGCGTCGAGCAGCACACCGGGGTTCCCGCCGGCGCGTGCGACGATCTCCCGAGCGATGCGCAGCGGTGCGGAGCCTTGGCTCGCGTCTTGGACGAGCTGTGCCGCTGCCGTCGCCGGCAGTTCATCGAGCCGCACCGTGGCGAGTGCCAGGAACGGGGCGGGACAGCCCGCATCGTCGCTGGCCAAGACGACCGCGACCGGCACCGAGGTCAGACGGCGGGAGACGAAGCCCAGGACCTCCTGCGAGAACGGATCGAGCAGATGGGCGTCGTCCACCAGCATCAGGACGGGAACACTTACGCTCTCGATCAGCGGCTGCAACCGGGTGGCCACCTCGTAGGGTGACACCTCCTCCCGCACGCCACCGAGAAAGCGCTGCACACGGGCGGCCACGTCGATCTCACAGAACCGCCCGAGT
The DNA here is from genome assembly GCF_010550695.1 of Phytoactinopolyspora alkaliphila. Classification (GTDB taxonomy): domain Bacteria; phylum Actinomycetota; class Actinomycetes; order Jiangellales; family Jiangellaceae; genus Phytoactinopolyspora; species Phytoactinopolyspora alkaliphila. The sequence continues at coordinate 25,736 of NZ_JAAGOB010000006.1, read as the reverse complement.
GTGCCGGCGAGCGCCGAGAGCACCAGGTGAAGTCCGGAGTACGGCCAGTCCCGCTCGGATTCCGACCCGACTACGTGCGCCACCGCGAGGTCGCCGAGGTCCGTCCCATCCCCGGACCCGGCTCTCGCGGCCACGGCACGAAGCAGTGCGCTCTTGCCGATACCCGGAGGACCGGATACGACTACCGCCCTGCCTGTACCGGCTGACAACCTCGCCACCGTGCCCCACACGTCGGCCAGCTCGCTGTGTCGCCCGGGCAGCTCACCCCACGCCACCTCCCGCATTGCACTCCCCTCGCCATGTGGTCACACCCGGACACGTCGAACCGCGGGGCTGCCGCGGTTCGACCGTCACCCACCAGGACACGGACCGGAGACATCTCTTACGCCGAGGCAGGGGTGAGGCATGGGGTGATACGGCGGGTGAGCGACGTGCCAGAATGGATCCGCCGAGCGTGATGGAGGGGAGACCACCGCGCGGAGGTGAGAGGTGGGCAACATGTCGAATCACGCAACGCGGCGTACGCCTTCGAACGGGCGGGGGCCGAACCCGACACTGAGCAGGAACAAGCTCGTGCACTCCGTCATCGGCGATCGGACAGCCGCATTGATCGTGTGCCAAGGCCCGGCCGGACTCGGCAAGTCGAGTCTTCTCGACGAGATTGCCCGGCAGGCCGGTCCCACCGGGCACACCAGGATCGGCTCCGACGACGAGCTGGCCACGCACCTCCGGAACATCGCCGCGGGATCACCTCCAGCGCGGATGATCGTGCTCGACGACGCCAGCGCCCACAACCCCGCACTGATGGCCTTGATCGAACACAACCGAATTCACGGCACGCGCGCGGTGGTGGCCAGCAGCGCGCCGCTCGCGGCGGTGACTCCGGGAATGCTCCTGGACGGCACTGTATCCGTGATCGGCATCGAGGACCTGCTCTTTACAGAGGACGACGTCGCGGCGCTCGCGGCGCGGTACAAGGCAACCCTCACCCCGGACGAGGTCGCTGCCCTCCATCAGGCCACCGACGGCTGGCCGGCCATGGTGGCAGCGGCCCTGCGGATGCATCAGCCGGACACGCCGGTCATCGCCCGGCCCGTGCGGGAGCTGATCGCCCGGTTCGTCGCCGACGAGCTGGTCGCCTCCGTGCCGGCGGACGAGCTCGCGGCGTTCACCGACGCCGCCGCAGTGCCCCAGATCGACGCCGCGATGCTAGCCACCCTGCTGACCTCGCAACTTCCCGGCCAACCCGGATCCGATCTGAACCCGCGCCGGCTGATCGACCGCTGGGCGGCGTCGGGCCTACTCGTACATGCCCCGACGGCCGGTCAGTGGCGCATCCCGGAACCAATCCGACAGCACCTTCTCGCCGACCTGGAGGTCAGGAGTCCCGGGCGGCGGGCCCGGTTGGTCACCACAGCGGTCCAGACGCTCGTCGCCGCGGGGCGCACCACGGATGCATTGCCGTATCTGGTCGAGGCGTCGCTCGACAAAGTCGTCGCGGGCGTGCTGCGGGACACGTGGGCTGACCAGATATCGCCGCAGGGCGATTTCCTGAGCGCCGGTCCGGCTATCCGATCGCTGAGCGACAAAGCGCTGGCGAACGACCCCAGCCTCCTGCTGATCTCAGCGATCTCCGCACTGCGCGCCCCGCCCGACCTGGACACGTTCGCACTGCGGCTGGCGCAAGCGGACGCCGTCATCGAACGGACGGCACTGAACGGGCCGTTGCTGTCCTTCCACTCGCTGAGCATGATGCTCGCTCGTGCCCGGGGAGACGTCGATGAGGCGAATGCCGTCGAACGCGCGGGGCAGGCGTATCTCGAGTCGGCCACCGACGGACAGCGTCACGAACACGTCAACCGGATCGTGTACTTCACCTACCAGACCGGGGTCTCACGGCTGGCTGAAGGGAACGTAGAGCAGGCCGAGACCGCCTTCCGGTCGGCCAAGACGCTGGCGCGGAACAATCGCGCGGACTGGTACATGGCGATCAGCGAGCGGTCGCTCGCCTACACATCGCTCCTGCGGGGAGATCTGGCCTCCGCCCGGCGTGCGATCGAGTCCGCCTCTGGTTATGCACGGCAGCACGCCGACGAGTTGCTCATCGAGCACGCGAACCTGGTCCTCGGCCTGCTCGAGCTGGAGCATGGGCGCATCTGGAACGCTCCGGATCTGCTGGACGCGGCTCGTGGGATGCTCGATCGCGACGCGGAGCCGCCCACAGCCTGGCACGCCTATGCATGGTCCACCCTCGGGCTGCTCTCCGGGGACCCGGCAGCCGCCGAACAGGCGCTGCTGCTGTCCGGGCCGGAGCACGCCACGCACAGACTTCCGCTACACCGCCTGCTGGTCTCCATCGCCCGTGCGCGAGCGCACGTGGTTCACGGGGACCCGAAGGCAGCTCTGGACGAGCTGGGAGGTTTCGATGCGGCGGACGCACCGGCGCAGCTCACTTCACTCGCGATGATCGCGAAGGCACAGGGCCTTATGGCATCCGGCGATCCGGTTGCCGCGGCGCGGGAACTCGCCTCGTCCGGCCTGGACGCCGCGTCCCTGACCTTGGCGGCACGCACCGAGTGGCTGGCCGTGCAAACTGAATGCGCATTGCTTCTCGGTCACGACCCGCAGCCGTCGTTCCGGCGGCTGCTGGCACTGCTGGAGCGAACGGGAGCGCGGCGCCCGATCCTCGCCCTCCCGCACCTGCGCGCGGCCGTCTTGACCGGCAAGCTCGCGGCAACGAGCCACCGTGGAATGTCGTCATTGGGCCTGGAACTCCGTGCGCTCGACCGTGCCGGCCGGGACGGCCCGCCCACACTGACGGACCGGGAGCACGAGGTCATGGTGGCGCTGGCCGGTGAGACCACGCTCGCTGCCGCCGCCAAGAGCATGTACGTCTCCACCAACACGATGAAGACGGTGACTCGTGCCGCCTATCGCAAGCTGCACGCCGCCGACAGGCACGAGGCCGTCACCATCGCGCGGGCACTGGGGCTGCTCGACGAGCCCACGGCGGCAGCAGGTAGCCGGCGACACGTCAGGGCATCTTCCGCATGATCCGATGACGACGGGCGGGCCGTGTCTCACCCGCCCGTCGGCTGCGTTCAGGCCTGGAGCTCCTGGCGGTCGGCCTTGTTGGTCTCGACCGCGTGGCCGGACTCCGCTCGGGCGACCTGGATACGCCGCGGCTTAGCCTGTTCTGCCACCGGAACGGTGAGTGTCAGTACCCCGTCGGCGTAGCTGGCCTCGATGTTGTCCAGCGATACGCCGTCGCCGATAGTCAGCTGCCGGGCGTAGGTGCCCACCGGCCGCTCCCGAGCGAGCCATTGCGCGTTCTCTTCGTCACGACCCGAGCGGCGGGCCTGGATGGTCAGCGTCCGGCCTTCGACGCTGACGTCGATGGAACCCGGATCCACGCCTGGAAGATCGAAGTGCATGACATAGTGATCCGCTGTGCGATAGAGGTCCAGCGGCATCGTGGCCGCGTTGCGAGCGGTACCGAACACCTGCTCGGCGAGACGGTCCATGTCGCGGAACGGATCGAAACGTGTCACCACACCAACCACCTCCTGACATCACATGCTCCGCCCAGTGCGGAGGCATCGTTCACATCTGCCGCCGTCTGTCCCGGGCATCCCAGGTGACCCAGGATGACAGGCGCTTACAGGAGATAAATTAGCACTCTCGACTATAGAGTGCCAACTTCTGCGGCCTGGATTCTCACGCGGCTTGAGTGGGGCTGAAGTCGGGCAGTCTCCGCCCGATGCCGAGCAGCTCCTCCAGCGCCGCGCGTGAGCGGGCGACGGCGCGAACGTAGCGGGCCTCCGACGCCGGCTCCCCCACCTCGTCGTCGATGTCGAGCGGGCCTGTCACCACCACATCGGCGGGATCGATACCCTCATCGACGAGATTCGCCCGCTCCGCGCACGTCGGCACCAGGTGAAGCGACGCGGTCTGCGCGATCGACCGGCCGAGCTGGTTCTCGGCGAACGACGCATCCCCGAGTTCCGCGCGCCGGCCTCCGCCCACGTGCACGATCGGCAACCTGGCATAGAAGCCGGCCAAGGCGACGGCGAAGGCAGTGGTTGTCTCGCCACCCACCACGACGACGTCGACGTTGAGGCCGTGCAGGTACATCGAGCTGCGTTCGAACGACGCCGACCTCCCGCCCAGGGCAAGCAGAGTCGTCTCCGCCAGCGGCTTCCCGCAGCCCATCGCGTCGAGGTCGATGTCTGGCTCGATGCGCAGCATCGCGTGCAGCTCGTCCAGCACCGGGCTGTGCAGGCCCGGTACGGCCACCATCGGGCGCAGCCCCTTCGTGCGCCGCAGCTCCATCACCAGAGGCGCCAGCCGCACCGCCTCCAAGCAGGTGCCGTATGCGATCAGCACCCGATTCTCCGTACGTACCACCCGAACCTCCTGACCCGCCGCTACCCGTGAACCGCATGGTGATTGAGGCGCCAGCCACCTGAAACAGCACGCGAGCCGGCAACGTTGTCTGCGCGACGCGCTGCCCGATAGAGCCACCACGCCACGCCGAGCAGAGCCAGCGCGGCGAGCAACGCCCGGACGGCACGAGGTGGGTCTGCATCCGGCACCAGTGGCTGCTCGTCGAGCACGGTCACGCCCGACTCTCCGCCGACAATCAGCGCGTACCTCACCGTGATCTGCTCACCCGCACCCACGTCACCGCCCCACACCAGCACCCCGTCATTGATCGCCGCGACGCCATCGGAAACCTCAAGGTCGCCGCTCCATGTCACCTCGCGCACCGTGGACAGATCGTCGATGAACAGGGCGTCGGACACACCGTCACCTCCCCGGTGAGTGACGGTGACCACGGAGGTAATGACGTCACCCGGCAGCACGGTCGAGCCTGCCTCCGGGATGGTGGCCTTCACCACTGAGTACGCCGGGCCGACGAGGTGGCCCAGCCCCATCACGGCCACGAACGCAGCCATCCCGATTGCCAAGCCTGCCAGCACGACAGACAGGCGACGCCGCACGCCCATGCTCTCCAACTCCCCCTACCTCGGCAGCTCGCGAACGAGATGCCCCCCACTCTGATAGAGCACGCGGAGCACGCCAGACGCACGCGGTAGCGCGAACTACCGTTCCCGGCCGCGCCGTGGGCCGCGGCGGAAACGTATTCGCGGCCATAGCTACGACAAACGATCAACGTCGGCGAATTTCGACACGCCAGTTATCCCCTTGTCCAATCATTTCCACTCGGCGGAGAAGACGCCGCGTTGAACTACTGCGCCCCGATCTCGCACCCGAGGACGGTGCGATCAGGCGGCCGCGGAGCGGCTGAGCGGGAATCACTGGCGAAGAATACGGAAACATGCAAAGGCGCGCCTGGAACCGCGAGAAACGCACACTCGACTCTCGAATTCGGCGCATAAAGATCGTGTACTTCGCCTTCCGGTGACCTTCCGTGACCGATTATCACGGTGGGTCGCGAAGAGCAAGGTTTTCTATTTCTGCTGTTCCACATTGCCTGTACGTGGTTTCCACCTTCCTGGCCAAAAGGGTCCGTTTTGGGCCGGATTGGGAAGCCTCGTACCGCATAGTTGGTGCTCGGCGACGGTCCGGGCCACGCACGATCACCCGACACGATCACCGCGCAACAACGGCAGAGATCAACAGTAGGCAGAAAGAAGAATGTGACGCTCAGTAGTGGAATATCACCTTGAGTAAAGGCGGCCTTCCATGTGACCCACATCACATTATTGACCCGTCATCACTTATCCCGCTTTGCGTCTTGGTTAGTGATTGAGGGACTTTTTCTTCATTATCACTTTTGGGTGAGGATGCCTCACACAACGTGAGGGCAAGGGAATGCACGAAGAAAGCAGGGGGTGAATTAGCCATGAGCACCACACGGCAAACCGCAGAGGGGCGGGACGCCACGCGCATCACAGTTCTGATACCAGCGCACAATGAGGAAGATCGAGTGGGCGCGGCGCTGCAGTCCTTGGAGCGTCAGAGCCGGCCGGCCGATCGCGTGGTCGTCATCGCGGACAACTGCACCGATAACACGGTGAGCATCGCCCGGCAGCGGGGCGCCGACGTGGTGGAGACCATCGGGAACACAGACAAGAAGGCCGGAGCGCTCAACCAGACTCTGGAGTGGCTCCTGCCGTCGATGGGTCGGCACGATCTGGTCCTGGTGATGGACGCGGACTCCACGATCGTCCCCAGCTTCCTCGCGGTGGCGACCGAGACGCTCGGCGGCGATCCGCAGATCGGTGCCGTCGGCGGGATCTTTCTCGGGGAGCCAGGCGGGGGCCTGCTCGGTGAACTGCAGCGCAACGAGTACGCGCGCTACCAGCGGCAGATCGCCCGCCGCGGCGACGACGCGCTGGTGCTGACCGGCACCGCCACGCTGCACCGGGTCGACGTACTGAATCGGCTACTCGAGCGCCGAGGTCAGGTCTACGACACGTCGGCGCTGACAGAGGACAACGAGATCACGCTGGCGATCAAGAGCATGGGGCTGCGGTGCGTGTCGCCTCGCGAGTGCATCGTGGTCACCGAGGTGATGCCGACCTGGAGCGATCTCTGGAAGCAGCGGCTGCGCTGGCAGCGAGGCGCGCTGGAGAATCTGCGCACCTACGGCTTAACCCGTGTGACCAGGCCTTACGCCGTGCAGCAAGCCGGAATGGCGTTCGGCGTGTTCGCCATGTGGCTCTACCTCGTCTACACCTGTTACATCATCGCCACCGGGCAGTTCGGGGTTCACCCGATCTGGACGACGCTGGGTCTCGTCTTCGTCGGCGAGCGCGTCGTGACCGTATGGCACCGCGGTCGTAAAGCTCGGCTGCTGGCCGCCGTGCTGATCGTGGAATGGGTCTATGACCTGTTCCTGCAAGGAGTCCTCATGCGATCGGCCCTGGATGTCGCCCTGCGGCGCCCCGCCACCTGGCACCACGTCGGGGCGGCCACGGCCTGACCACTCAGTTCCACCATCCGCTCCACCACTACACAAGAGAAAGAACACCATGTATCAAGGCAACCCGCTGAACGCGTCCGCAGCAGTCCTCGGCATCGGGAGTGTCGCGGCACTCCCCGACACCGGCGTCCCGGCATTCTGGTCTCTCGTGGCCATTGCCGTCGGCCTCAACACCATCGGCTACCTGCTCCTGGCCTCGCGGAACTTCCTGCCCGCGCGCCGGCGCCGGACGGTCTGACCGGCGCCCACAGACGTGGCCGTGCTCTCACCATCGGGGGGTGGTGGTGAGGGCACGGTCATTCTCCTTCTCACCGCGAGCAACGGATGCGCACCAACGGAATAACCCGCATCAATATTTGAAACCTTCCCAACCCCTGGCATGGGTTAAGGTCGCTGGAGCGCCCGAAATGTCCGACTTTTACGACCACAACCCATGCCAGGGGATGGGAAGGAGCGAGAGATGAGGGTGGCGTCACGCTTAGCGGAACGGATGTGCCGAACCAAGCAGCACCGGGCAGGTCGGCGACATGGATCCCGCGCTGCCGCAGGAAAATAGCGGTCGTTCAGGCGGTGAGCAGGGTGGCGCCGAGGGGACGGCCCTGGTCGAAGCCGGGTAGCACCAGAAAGCTGGCGCTCGCTGTGGTGGTCACGTAGCGCATCATCTCGTCCTGCTCGTCGATGCGCTGCTGGGTGGCGACGAAGGTCCGCAGGTCACGCTGGAAGCACGTGAACACCAGCCCCATGTCAGCACCCTCGGCGTATGAGTACCCTCGCCGCAGCATCAGCGCACTGCCGGTGGGTCCCGGATGTGCCGCTCGGGCATGCGAACCGACCGGCGTGACGTACTGGCCGTCCGCGGTCTTGGCGCTCAGACTGACCTCATCCCGTTGGCCACCGCCGGACAGCGGGGCCCCATCTGACTTCCGGCGTCCGACGGCGGCCTCCTGCTCCACGACGCTGAGCCGGCCGAATGCGCGGACATCCGTGCGCAGCCGTCTGATCACCGCGATGGTGCCGCCTGCAGTACGAAGATCGCCGCGCAACCAGATGTTCTCCGCCAGCTCCTCCTCGCCGCGCGGCACGATGATCCCGTCGTGGAAACCTAACGGGTTGCGCACGATCCCGTCCGCACCCGGGCCCCGGAAACCGAACTGGCGCCAGCGCTCCTCGCCGCCAGGTACCGTCTCCAGCAAAGCGTCCACCACGCTAGGCAGCACCGTCGGATCGCTCGCGCTGGCGATCATCAGAAGATCGCCTCCGACGCGCTCCCCCGGCAGTTCGGTATCACCGTCGAAGGCGGGCAGCGGTTCGGCACCGGGTAGCGCGGCGTCGACAGCAGCGACCACGCGGGGCCCGACGCCCACGGTGACCGTCAGGTCCCCGCTGTCGTGTGCGTCATCGCCGAGAAAGGCGAGTAGTCGCTCCCCCACAGACGGCAAGAACGAGACGTCCGCGACGTTCGGGAGATCGGCTACGAGTGTGAGCGAGAAGGGCTGGGGGTTGGCCGGGACGGCAATCCCCGCCTGATGCTCCCCCACTGCAGGAATTGGCGCGGCGACGTCGGCCGGCGCCGCATCAGAGGAGTCCACCTCACGTGGCTCCGGTTCGCTCGCAGCGGCCCGGCCAAGGACTGTTCCGGCGCCGATACCGCCGGCACCGATTGCCAGCGCGCCGAGCAAGCTGCGCCGGCTGGGACGCGATTCCACGTCAGATGACTCCCCATAGAAAGGGGTGTGTCCGGCTCATCCGAACCGGACACACCCCCGAATGACAACCCTCAGCTCAGCTGCCTGAGTTTACCCTTCCGCGCCGGATTTCGCGGTACGACGACGCGTCACGCTCGCCACTCCCGCGCCACCGAGCACGAGCAGCACTCCGGCAAGCAGCAACCAGAGCTGAACCCCCGTTCCCGTGTCCGGCATCTCCGGGTCCTCACCCGGCGGCTCCTCCCCTGGCGGCTCCTCACCCGGAGGCTCGTCGCCGTCCGGCGGATCGACCGGCTCGCACGCATCGGACTCGAGCTGGTGACCGTTGTGATCGAGCAGGCCCACGTTGAGCAGGCCCGACCGTGTCGTGTCACCGGGCTCGTCGACACAGCGAGCGGACTCGGCCGTCACCGTGTCACCGTCGAGAGTGAAGAGAACCTTCACCTCGTAGGTGTGCGAAGCACCGGCGGTGATGGTCACGTCCCCGGTAAGGGCGTTCTCCGCCGCCTCCGGTTCCGTTCCCTGGCCGGTGAAGGACTCCAGCACCTCGATGTCGCCCGGCTCCAGATTGGCCGTGCGGATGTCGAGAATCTCGATGCCCTCGCCGAAGCGGAACTGGTCCCGCAACACGTACGTGCCCTCGGCTGCGCCGTTGTTGACGACCTCCAGCTCGTAAGCGACGACGTAGCGGCCGTTGCTTGTGGCATCCGGTCCGCTGGCCACCGTCTTATCCAGCTCGATCGACGGCAGGTCCGCGCAGTCGGTGTCGGTGAGCTCGTCACCACCGTCGGTGTGCAGCGTGGCGACGTTGTTGAGCCCGCCGCGCTCGTAGTTCTCGCCCGGCTCATCCTGGCATCGAGCCTGCGAGTTGCCGTCGTCGTCCACCTGGAACGTGGGCGGAACGTCGGCCACCACCCGCACGGTGTAGACGTGCGGTGCGTAACCGTCGTCGTTCATCCCCGGCAGCGTGACGCTTTCGGCGACGACCAGCTGGCTCACGCCGTCCCAGTCGTCCCGGGTGGTGACACCGTCCGGCGCCGCCACCACGTCGGCCGACTCGACGTTGACGCCTTCGCCGTAGAGCAGCTCGTCCTCGAGGTCGTAGACCGTCTCGCCGGGCAGGAGGTTACGCACGGTGATGTCGTAGTGCACCTCCCACTGACCGTTCCCGATCGGCTCCGCCGAGACCAGGGTCTTGTCCAGATCCGGCTCGCCGAGCGACGCACAGACCTCGGCATCGTCGGTCAGGTCGTTGTGCTCCAGGTCGGCGCCGTTGGCCAGGCCGCCGTTCCCGCCTGAGCCCGGCTCCGGGCAGCTCATCGACTCTTCCGTGAGCAGCTCGTCGTCGAGTGAGAACACCACCTGAATCTGGTAGAGGTGCTCTCCGCCCGCGTCGAGGAGGACGCCGGTGGCGATCACGTTGGCTTCGTCACCCGGCTCGCCAAGTCCGGTCCACGTGTCGAGCGCGTCGACACCGTCCGGCGTGGTGATCACCTCGGAGGACTCAACGACGATGCCGTCGCCGTAGCGCAGCCGGTCGGTCACCGTGTACTCGTGCTCGACCGAGCCCTCGTTCCTGGCCACGACATCGTAGGTGATGGTCCACGTGCCGTCGCCGTTGCCGACCGGACCCGAGCTGATGGTCTTGTCGATCTCGAACGCCGGCAGTTCGGCGCAGGCGTCGTCTTCCTCGGTCAGCCCCGACTCGTCGGTCAGTGTGGAGCCGTTGTTGAACGCGGTGTTCGCCGTCGGGTCCGTCCCTGGGGCCGGGCAGGCCGTCGGGTCGGAACCGTCGTCGCCCAGCTCGAACGAGAGCGGAGCGTCGGCGATCACGGTGAGCACGTACTCGTGCGGTGCGTACCCGTCGTCGTCCGTGCCCAGGATCGTGACCTCCTCGGCGATCCGCAACTGCTCCTGTCCGTCCCACGCGGGGTCGTACAGGGTCACGCCGTCCGGCGCCGACGTCACCTCGGCGGACACGATGTCCACCTGGTCGGTGAAGCGCAGCTCATCGTCGAGGTCGTAGAACGTCGCCTGGACGCCCTTGTTGATGACCTCGATGCCGTACACGACCTCCCACTGGCCATCACCGATCGGCTCAGCTGAGATCAGTGTCTTCTCGTGCGACGGCTGCCCGACCTCGCGGCACTCGTCGTCGTAGTCCGGGTAGCCGTTGAACGACGTGTTCGCGTCGTTGTACAGCCCCGTTCCGTCCTCCTCGCCCTCAATGAGCGAGCAGTCCGACGGGTCCGGGTCCGACGGCGGATCCGGCAGGTCGATCGTGAACCTGACCGTCACCGTGTAGTGGTGTGATTCGGAGCCGTCGATCGGCTCGTCCTCGACGATCAGGGTGTCGGTCAGGCCGTCGAACTCCGGCCGGATGGCGATGCCGCCGGGATCGGTGTTCTCAGCGACGACGGACCCCTCGACGATGTCGATCCCGCTGCCGAAGCGCAGCCGGTCCTCCAGGTCGTAGTCGGTCGCCACCTCCGTCTCGTTCGTGACCGTCAGGCCGTAGACGATCTCCCAGACGCCCGGCAGGTTCTGCCTGTCCACGACATAGGGCTCGACCTCCACCGTCTTGTCCAGCGTGACCAGCGGAAGCTCACCGCACTCCTGGTCGACGAGGTCCTCGTGGTTGTCCGGCGACATGGTCGCGACGTTAAACAGCCCCGTTGTGTCCTCGTCACCGGCGACGGCGTCCGGAACGCATTCCAGCTGTTCGGGATCGACGTCCGCCTCACCCGTCTCCGGGTCGGTGTTGAGCCGGACCGCCACGCGGATCGTGTAGACGTGCTCGGTGCCATTGTCGATTGTGGACTGCGCGTCGATCGGCACGTAGTCGGTGACCACGCGCTGGTCGTCCACGCCGTCCCAGTCCGGGTTCAGCAGCCCGTCGGCCTCGGGCGGTCCGGAGACCACCTCGGTGCCGACCACCTCGATGCCCTGGCCGTAGCCGGTGAGGTCATCGGTGAGCAGATACGAGCCGTCGATCATTCCGGTGTTCTCGGCCACCAGCTCGTAGGTAATGGTCCACGTGCCGTCGTCATCCGGGTTCTCCGTCGGCCCGTCGATCAGCCGCTTGTCGAACTCGTAGTCGATGTTCGAGTACCCGAAGTCGATCGTGTGGTCGTTCTCTCCCGGGCCGCCCGTGGTGATCTCCGCGTACGGGAAGGATCCCTCGTCGGTCTGCTCCACGATGCCGTCGGAATCATTGCGATCCGCGTCCACCGAAGCGTCGTCGCCCGTGTTCGGCACGGTCGGATACCAGTGATGCAGAGGCCCGCCCTCGGCGTAGTCGTCTGGGTTGTCGACGCCCACCACGTAGTCCGTGCGTGTCTGGAGCTGGTAGGCATCGTCGTTGGACGAGAAGTAGTACTCGCCCTTCGCATCGGTGAGCGTGGTGTTCACCAGAGTGCGGTTGCCGTCGCCGTCCACCTCGTAGAGGTTGACGGTCGCGCCCTCGACCACCGGCTCGTCCGGATCCTGGACACCGTCGTTGTCGATGTCGTACCAGACGTAGTTGCCGATCTCGATCGGCGCCGCCGACGCCATCGCGGTCAGCTCACCGAGACCGTTTCCCTTGAGCGTAGCCCCGACTTCGTTCGTCCCCGTAATGACGAGGGCGCCTCGTGGCTGGAAGGTAGCTCCCGATTCCTGGTAGAAGCGGCGGGTGCCGACCTGGAACGCTCCACCGCCCACGTGGATTCCAGTCTCCATGATGCCGTCTTCGCGACTCGGCACGACGAGCGTGGCCCCAAGGTGCTCGGCGCCGTTCAGCCAGTTGTCCGTGAAGAACTTGTCCGGACCGAACGGGCCGTTCAGAACCGATCCCGCACCGGCCCCACCAGTGCCTTTCTCACCGTTGACGACGCCGTTCTGCTCGATCGTCCACGTTCCGTCGCCGTCGGATCCCGCCTTCAGCAGCTCACCACCGAGCGATCTGATCCGGACAAGACCGCTGTGATCCGGTGCCAAATGCGTGTAGGAACCGAACAGGTCACCACCGAGGTCCCGGACGCCGACCACGAGATCACCATGGAGATAGCGTGCCTCCGACACGAATGGCACCGCCGTGTATATGACGTCGCCGTTGTACTTGGCCGTGTAGTCGGCGCTGTCGGTGCTCCACGGTTGGTTTTCGTAGATGTTGTTGGAAGCATGACGGCTGTACCCCAACGGGAAGTCCAAGACCTCACGCAGGTTCGTCGGGTCGGCCGGGTCAAATGCGTACACGTACCCGTGCAAGTCGGCGCTGTTCTGAGTCGACTCAGCGGTATCCGTCACGGTCAAATACATCTCATTGGTCAGCGGGTTCGACGAAACTCCGAAGGGCCGCAGGTCACCGTCCACTGGAAAGTAGCTGCTGAGATCGTGTTCGACGACGTCCAGTACCGAGGTGCCGTCCCGGCTGATGCGGACCTGGACTAGGGATCGGTTGTGGAGGTTGACGACGAAGAGCGACTCCTGGTCGTTCGAGATCTCCATGCCACCCAAGCCAACCCGGCCCACCTTGTCCCACGCCTGCGCGTCGATCAGCCATTCGTACTGCGGGTTATCCGCGATGATCCTCGGGCGGAGGCCACGGGGGTCGCCGGGTGCGGCCCCGGTGTCGGACTCGTCGCCCACGTCGATGCCGTGCGCCGTCAGGTCGACCATGAGCTGCGCACCGGCCGTCGGCGACGTGAGATCGACACCATCGGGCACGATGCGGTAGATGGCGCCGAGGCCAGCCGGCCCCAGGCCGGAGTGCCGGCGCATGTAGGCCGAAGCGAAGACGGCCCCAGTCCCGCCCGGCTCCTCGGCGCGTTGCCACGCCGTGCCGTAGGTGGCGCCCACCTCCCGGAACGGTACCTGCATAGTGATTGGCACGACACTCTGGCTGTCCGCACTTACCGCGTCGTACAAGTGCGCCGCGCCCGCGAACTCACCACCCTGGGGACCATCACTCGTCCCGTATCTGTATGCCGGAAGGAAAACGCGAGGGTTGTTCTCGACGAACGCGCCCGGTACCTGGAAGGAGAAGTTCACATCGGAGGCGGGCACCGAATCGACGAACTGCACCGTGGTGCCGTTGCTCGCGCCAGCAGCACGTCCTACGACAGAATCCCGCCACTCTGCCCAGTCGGGCGTGTCCGGCACGTTCGCCTCGACTCGCCACGGGCCGGCGTCGCTGGTCACCGGCAGGGTGTACGTGCCGTCGGCGCCGGTGAGAGCTGGGCCGGCAACGTTGCCTTCCGCGTCGTAGCCGTAGACCTCGATGCCTTCCAGAAGCCCCGAGTCCTCGTAGGCGTCGAGCATGCCGTTCGAGTCATAGTCCTGCCAGATGGTGCCGGTGATCTCGTCACCGACGGCGGCCTGCGCAGCGGGCGGTGCCAGCACACCGGTCAGCATCGAGCCCAGCATGGCCACGGCACCGAGCGCCGCCACGCCTTTCCGCGCGAGGCGCCGGGTCTCCTGCCTCGTCATACTCCCATGGCGCCGGTCGACGCGTCGTTCTCGAATTGGCCTCACTGAGCCACCCTTCCCCTAGCTGAATACTCCGCCGTCGCTCTCGTGATGACCCGGTACGATCCGATTCGTCACCGCGACACACCTGGGCGTCCTGGGTATGAGAGTCCGCACGGACAAAGATCAGCACGCGATGTGACCTAGATCATGTTTCGGCGACAGGAGCAGCCGTCAGGCGTCGTACTCGACGCGGATGTTGTGCCTACACTCAACCACCATGGGTATGTGCGGGGCGGCCGGCCGACGCCGGCTGGGTATAGCGGTGATCGTGTTCATCGGGCTTCTCGCCTCTGCGTGCGGGCAGGGGGGCGACGACGAGCCGGGCGGCTCGGATTCGAACGACGCCGCAGGCGACGGCGCCGTGATCCGGGTACCGGAGGACGCTGCCACGATCGCCGAAGGCCTCGAACAGGTCACCAGCGGAGGAATGGTGCTCGTGGGTCCGGGCATCTATCCGGAAGAGGTGACGATCGACAAGCCCGACGTCACCCTGCGCGGCACCGACCGCAACGCCGTGGTCATCGACGGCGAAGGCACACGGTCGTTCGGCGTCTTCGCCTCCGCGCACGGCGTGCGTATAGAGAACCTGACCGTGCACTCGACTCTGTTCTACGGCGTCCTCGTCACCGGGATGCACGATGAGAATGGTCCCCTCGCCCACGGCGGACCCGGCTACACCGAACTCGATCCGGCGGAGTTTCCACCGGTGGAACGGTTCTCCATCGACCACGTCACGGCCTACAACAACGGGCTGTACGGCATCTACGCGTTCAACGCCCGGCATGGCTCGATCACTGACTCCTACACATCCGGGTCAGCAGATTCCGGTTTCTACGTGGGCCAGTGCGAGCAGTGCGACATCCTGGTCACCTCGAACGTCGCCGAACGCAACGCGATCGGCTTCGAGAACGCCAACGCCTCGGACTCGCTGATGATCGCCGGCAACCGATTCTCCGGCAATCGCATCGGCATGACGCTGATCTCCAGCTATCAGGAAGCGTTCACGCCACAGCGGGAGAACGTCGTCGTCGGGAATCTGATCAGCGAGAACACCAGCGACGATTCGCCCGCTCACGCCCTCGGGGGGTTCGGCGTGGGCCTGGCGGTCAACGGCGGACAACGCAACCTGGTGTCGGCGAACCGGATCGAGGGCAATCCCCACTCAGGTATCAGCCTGAGCAACGCGGAGGACATCCCAGCCGTTGAGAACCGTTTCATCGGGAACGTCCTTGGCGGCAACGGAGTCGACGTGGTCGATCAGTCCGCTGCCCGCGCGCCCAGTGCCGCCAACTGCTTCGAGGAGAACACAGCGACGACGGCCTCGCCGTCCGTCCTGCTCGATATGTCGTGTCCCGCGGACGACAGCGCCGACGAGCCGGCCTCCGCCGACGACTCCCCGCGTGTCGAGGCGCCGCCGGGAATCAGCTTTCTCAAGGTTCCGGTTCCACCGGATCAGCCGAGCCGCATCGACGTCGAGACGGTCCCAGCGCCGCTGCCGGACTCGGTCGACATGCCCTCCGAAGCCGAGTTCGGCGTTCCAGACACGACCCTGCTCGCTGAGCGCGTGGGCACAGCGTGAAGACGCCATCGCCCCGCAGTACACGTCTGTCGGCACTGTTAGCCGGCACAGTGGCTTTCGCGCTGGCCGTCACCGGATGCGGCAGCTCCGCGGATGACGACAACGCGGCGGCCGATGGCAGCGCTACCGCGGCTTCTCAGGGTGATCTTCGCCCCCTGACCGCCGACGAGGCTCAGCGCCTGGCGATCATGCGCTTCACCAATTTCAACACCGGCGTGCGGGCTGTTCGGTTCGAAGTGACGGACTCGGGCGCGCGCTACGCCGTGGACGGATGGGTGGATTTCGAATCCGGTCTCGGTTACGCGGGTGTCCACGACAACCGTGCGGACGGCGGTCAAGGCCCTCTCCTCGTCGCGTGGTCGGAGGACACCATCAGCTCGCACGATCCCGTCGGCGACGACGAAGCCGTTCCGTTGCCGCCGCCGGACACCGCCACCGGCACGGACGCTTGGACCTCGTCGTCGCTCAGCCCGGCCGAGTCGCGCCTGCACGCGGCACTTGCGGTGGTGTTGGCCGCGGGTAGCGACCGCCCGGACAACCCGCTCCTGTTGCGGCAGACGGATGCCCGGTGGCTACGGTCGGACGAGGTGGACGGCGTGCCTGCCGACGTGATTCTCGGTCCCACGCATGACGAGGCGCATGATCCCGCCACCTCCACGGCAGCTCCCGACGGCAGCGACGCCACGTTGCGGTATTGGATCGACGACGACGGCCTGCTCATGCGAATGGAGGTCCGCCTCGGCGGCGGTGCCGAATGGACCGTGGTGGACTTTGACGACGCCTCCGACGTCAGCTTCGCCGATGCCTTTCTCGACAAGGCGGAATGACCTCTTCAGTGATTCACCCCGATTCATCAGCATTCAGCGGTACGTACAGGGCGCTGGATGTGGTTTCCCGCGACGCACGCCGAGGTGGCGGCAGGGCAGCATCGCGATCGTGGGGACTGGGGTGGGCCATAACGAGACAACCGTGCTGCTCGAACGAGCCGGTTCCGACGACGACGCCTTCGCATCGCTGTACCAGGAGCATGCGCCCATGGCTCGCCGCATAGCCAACGGAATCGTCCAGGACGCCCACGCGGCCGAAGACCTTGTCCAAGAGGCGTTCTACCTCGTCCTCCGTAACATTCGGCGAGGTAAAGGCCCGACAGATTCGTTCAGCGGCTACGTCGCCTCAACCGTGCGCAGGCTTGCATACCGGTACAGCGCACGGCAAGGCCGCATCGTCACCATAGAGGACGCCACAACGTGGGAACGGCCCTCAGGCAGCGTCATGACCCTCATGCCAGGCGGTGAGCGCATCACCACAGCATGGGCGAGCCTGCCGCATCGATGGCGGACCATCCTGTGGCTCATCGAGGTGGATCTCTTCACGCCCGCGGAACTGGCGGCTGGCATGTCGATGACACCGAGCGCCGTATCGAGCCTGGCCACCCGGGCGCGGCGGGCACTGCGCACGGCTTATGCCTCGGTGCCCCAGACGGAGAAGCTGAGCTAGCGCCCCACCCGTCGGTTGACGGCATGCGCCAACCGAGCCCTCGGATGGACGATGCGCGCACGCGCGCGATCGACCGCGGAACAGAACCGGTGGAACTCATGCCGGCCATAGGATACGAGCCGGCGCGTCAGGCGACGACGACGCCGGAGCCGCGATTGCTTGAGTAACCGAACCATCCGACTGCACCTCCGCTTCTCGGCCTCGGCGTTTCCGAGTCGCCCAGAGCCGCCGGCATCCCGCCTTCTAAACAAAAGAGGGACTGGGCCTCTAACTACCCCGCCACGGTCGCCTCAACCAAAGGATCTTCACAGGTCAGCAGCGCCAGGGCGGGTCAACGCCACTGTTCCGCCCTGGCGCCACAGGGCGTCGGTTCAGGCTTGGATCTCCTGCTGAGAGGCAGGGGCGTCGACAGCCTGACCGATGTCCATACGTGTCACCTCGATGCGACGTGGCTTGGCCTCTTCGGCGATCGCGATGGTGAGAGTCAGGACGCCGTCGGCGTAGGTGGCGTCGATCTGATCACGCGACAAGCCGTCGCCGAGAGTGAGCTGGCGGACGTAGGTGCCAACGGCACGCTCCCTGGCCAGCCACTGGACGTTCTCCTCGGATCGTCCAGTCCGCTCGGCTCGAATGGTCAACGTGTTGTTCTGGACGCTGACGTCGATAGAGCCGGGGTCCACGCCGGGCAGATCCACGTGCATGACGTAGTGGTCGTCGGCCCGGTAGAGGTCCATCGGCATGGTCGCCGCGTTGCGGGCGGTTCCGAGCAGGTGCTCGGCGAGACGATCCATCTCACGGAAGGGGTCGAAACGAGTCAGCACACCAATCACCTCCTGACATCTGCTCCGCCCAGTGCGGAAGCATCTACGGATCGGATGCGCCGTCTACCCTGGGCATCCCAGAGACCCAGGATGACAGGCGATTACAGTGCGCATATTAGCACTCCGCGATTGCGAGTGCTAATTCAGAAGGTGGGTTTCGGCGCCTCGTCCGGGACTCTCTTCATCCACCGCTCAGACCGGCGGTGGACGCTCCGCTCCCCTGTAGCTGGGGGGCGAGGAGCGAAGCGTCGTACCCCCGTGACGCGGGTGAGGCTCACGTCGACAATCTGCCACCACCCTTGCCCTATAAGAGTCACCATGCCCGCGAATCAGCACGCACGCCCCAGCCCTTTTTTTACGCCACGAAACCCAACAGGCCGTCCCCCACCCTTGGCATGGGTTAAGGTCGTTGGAATCGGACATTTCGGGCGCCTCAACGACCTTAACCCATGCCAAGGGCTGGGAAACGAAACGTGTCGCCCTGGCTTCCGGAACGAAACGGGCGGAAGCCAGGGCGACACGGGATCGAACACCGGAGGGCACGTCCTCCGCTAGGGGCTAGAGCAGATCGTCCAGATTCACCGACCGCTCGCCGGCCGTCTCCTTCCTGCGACCAGTCGCCGAGGAGAGCATGAACCCGCCGGCCAGCAGCGCCAGACCGATCAGCAGCGCCCATGCCGGGATACCAGAACCGGTGTCCGGCAGCTCCGGCTTGCGCGGAGGCTCGTCATTCGGAGGCTTTTCGTCCGGCGGCTCCTCACCAGGCGGCTCCTCTCCAGGCGGCTCCTCACCAGGTGGCTCCTCGATGGGGTTCTCCGTGCACAGTGGATTGGTGTCGACGCACGACGCCGGTGGTTCTTCACCGGTCGGAGCCAGGAAGTTCTCCAGCACCCCGTCGCCTTGCTTGTCGTATCCCTTGACTCGCACGGTGTACGTCACCGTCGCGGTCTCACCGGCGCCAAGAACGCCGGTGATGTGGAATCGCTGGTCACCGTCCGGCCCTGAGACGCTCAGCGCGTCGTCGGACGCTGCCGGCCCCTCGACCAGAACCGCGTCGTCGGTGATCCCGGCCGCATGGTCGACGTAGTCGACCTCGTCCGCTCCCTCACCGGTGTTGGTGAACGTCAGCGTGTAGGTCAGCTCGTCACCAGGACCCACCTCGGTGCCGGACTCCGGATCCACCGATTTCTCGGCGGCGATATTCCCGATCGGGTTCCTGGTGCAGTCGGGCCGCTCGTCGTCGGCCGGCTCGCAGTCCTCTGGAGCCGGGGTGGGCTCCTCCGGGTCGAGCAGGAAGTTCGCCAGGACGTCGTCCCCGCGCTCATCGCCGCTCATCACCTTCACGGTGTAGGTCACCGTCACCGTGTCACCGGCAGCCAGGGTTCCCGTGATCCTGATCCGGTTCTCCCCGTCCGGTCCGGTCGCCGTCAGCGCGTCGTCGGACACTGTCGGTCCGTCGATGAGTTCAGCATCGTCCACGACGTGGGTCAGGTCATCGACCCGATCCACCTCTCCGGGTGCCTCACCGACGTTGGTGAAGGTCAGCGTGTAGGTGAGCTCCGTGCCCCCGGTGACCGGTGTCCCCGAGGCCGGGTCCACCGACTTCCAGTCCACCAGCTCCGGCACCGGGTTCGCGGTGCACAGCGGATTGGTCTCCAGGCATTCCTCCGGTGGCTCGACGCCCTCCTCGACAACGAAGTTGCCCAGGATGTTGTCGGCTCGCTCACCATCGGGGCGGACCTTGACGGTGTAGGTGACCGTCACCGTGTCGCCCGCCCCCACCGTGCCGGTGATGGTGATCCGGCCGTCGCCGTCCGGACCTGTCGTCGTTACGGCCGCGTCCGACGACGTCGGCCCGGCGACGAGCTCGGCGTCGTCGAGCACACCGGCCATATGGTCGATGTAATCGATACGCGCCGCACCCTTGCCCGTGTTCTCGAACGTGAGGGTGTAGGTCAGCTCCTCACCGGCCACCACCGTGGTGCCCGATGCCGGATCCACCGACTTGCTCGGCCGAATGTCACCGATCGGGTTGACCGTGCAGTCGGCCAGCTCACCCTCAGCCGGCTCGCACAGCTCGGCCGGATCACAGTCCGGGTCAGCCGGCTCGCAGATCTCCTGGTCGGGGTTGATGAGGAAGTTCGCGAGGAGGTCGTCCCCGCGCTCATCGGTCTCTCTGACTTCGACGGTGTAGGTGACCGTCACGGTCTGACCCGGAGCCAATGTCCCCGTGATGCTGATCCGGTTGCCTCCGTCGGGACCCGACGCGGTCAGCGCCGGGTCAGACGTCACAGGCCCACTGATCAGGTCGGCGTCGTCGAGGATGTGGTTCAGCTCGTCGACCCTGTCCACCGCGACATCGGCCTCACCCACATTGGTGAACGTCAGCGTGTAGGTGAGCTGCTGACCGGCGGTGACCGGCGTGTTCGATGCCGGGTCGACCTGCTTCCAGTCCTCCAGCTCGCCGATCGGCGTGTTGGTGCACCTCTCGTCGCCGTCCGCACACTCCGGCGGCTCGCAGTCCTCCTCGGCAGGGTCACACAAGGGGTCGGTGTCCGGGTCGAGCAGGAAGTTGAGCGCCCGGTTGTCGCCTCGCTCGCCGTCCGCGCGCAACGTCACCTCGTAGGTGACGGTGACGACGTCGCCCGGATTCAGCGTGCCGGTGACGTGGAACCGGTTGTCCGCGTCCGGACCGGCGACGCTCAGTGCGGCATCCGACACCGTGGGCCCAGCGGTCACGTCGCCGTCGTCGAGCACGTGGGTCAGGTCGTCGACATCATCGACCGGTGCCGGTGCCTCACCGATGTTCTCGAAGGTGAGGGTGTAGGTCAGCACCGTCCCGGCCTTCGCTGGATCATCGGAGGACTCGACCGCCTTCGACGAGTCGATCTCACCGATCGGCGTCCAGGTGCAGTCCGGCAGCTCGCCCTCAGCAGGCTCACACACCGGTGGGTCACAGTCCTCGTCCGCCGGGTCACACAACGGGTCCGTGTCCGGGTCCAACAAGAAGTTGGCCGCGATGTTGTCACCGCGTTCCCCGTCCGCACGCAGCGTCACCTCATAGGTGACGGTGACGACGTCGCCCGGGTTCAGCAGACCCGTGACACTGATCCGGTTGGCCGCATCGGGGCCTGTCGCCGTCAACGCCGCGTCCGACACCGTCGGGCCAGACGTGACATCACCGTCGTCCAGCACGTGCGTCAGGTCGTCGACCTTGTCCACCGGTGCCGGCGCCTCACCCGTGTTCTCGAAGGTGAGGGTGTAGGTCAGCACTGTTCCGGCGAGCACCGGGTCGGCCGAGGCCTCGACCGACTTCTGATCCTGGATCTCGCCGATGGGAGTGACCGTGCAGTCCGGCAGCTCGCCCTCAACGGGCTCACACGGCGGCGGATCACAGTCCTCGTCCGCCGGGTCGCACAACGGATCCGCGCCCGGCTCCAGCAGGAAGTTCGCCGCGACGTTGTCACCGCGCTCGCCATCCGGCTTGACCGTCACCTCGTACGTGACCGTCACCACCTGACCCGGCTGCAGCGTCCCCGTGATGCTGATCCGGTTACCCGCGTTCGGCCCGGTAGCCGTCAATGCCGCATCCGACACCGTCGGGCCAGACGTGACGTCACCGTCGTCCAGCACGTGCGTCAGGTCGTCGACCCGATCCACCGTGCCCGCAGCCTCGCCCGTGTTCTCGAACGTCAGCGTGTAGGTCAGAACCGTCCCGGCGACCACCGGATCATCCGATGCCTCGACCGACTTCGCGTCCTCGATGAACGCGGCCGGAATCCGCACCGAGTCACAGGGCTCCGCACTCGGGGCCACCTGCTCCTCCGGCACGCATGCATTGTTGAGGAGCACGAAGTCACCTTCACCGGTGTAGGTCACGGTGTAGGTGATCGTCACGGACTCACCAGAGGCCAGGACACCTTCCCAGGTGATGACCGGTTCGGAGTATTCCAGCGTTCCCGCCGGGTTCGACGACAACGACGACTCGTCCAGCGTTGCGTCGTCCAGCACGTCCGTCAGGTCATCGGTGACCACGGCAGGCGCGTTCGCGGTGTAGTCACCTGGGCCGACGTTCTCCGCGACGACCGTATAGGTCACTGTCTCGCCGACTGCAGGAAGCTCGGTCTTGTCCGCGACCTTCTCGATCACCAGCCGGGGAAGCTCGAACTCGGTCTCCGCACACGGAATTCCCGTCTGCGGGTCGCGGCCGTTCTCATCCGGCGGGTCGCACTGGGGTGTCGTCTCCTCGCAGTCAGGGTCGAGCGGGTCACATTGCGGCGCGAACGCCACATTGCGCACCAGGCCGTCCCCGTCACCGGTCAACGTCACCTCATAGGTGATCGTCACCGATTCCCCGGAGCCCAGCGGACCCTCCCAGCGAATCATCGGATCGGTGAAGCCGAGCGTTCCCGTCGACGGGTTCGCCGACAACGACGACTCGTCGAGCGTCGCGTCGTCAAGCACTCCCGAGAGGTCGTCGGCGACTGTGACGCTGGGTAGATCGACACTGGTCGGGTTGGTCGCCGTCACCGTGTAGGTGACCGTGTCACCCGGCCTGGAATCCTCGGTGGCGTCCGAGGTCTTCTCGATCACCGGCGCCGCGCAGAGGAACATGTGGAAGTCGTCGAAGTTGATCCACGTCTGTCCGGCGACGGTGCCGTCGTTGGCCGGGTTGGCGTTGCGCACCTCGACGCGCAAGAAGTCCCACGCCTCGGTCGGAACGAGTGTGAACGTGTGCTGCTCCCACGGTGGCGTCACTCCAGCCCCCGGGTAGTTCACCACAGGCGTCTGGTACAGGCTCTCCGTGTTGGCCACGGTCGGCGGATTCACGGCCGCATGGGGTATATGCCCCATCTCGCGGTCGCTGGTCCCGAAGAACTCCATGTAACCGTTACCTTGACGGCTGTAGCCGCCGGCTGCCATCGAGAAGTAGCCGACGTAGATCGCGCCCGGAACCAGCGGCTCGGCCAGCGTGTTCGTGGCGCCCTCTCCGACCCCACCGGTCGAGTGGCCACCCATGAAGCCGTAGCCGTGAGCGCCAGACCGCACCGGCATCGTCGCCGCCGGCGGACCGGAGTCGAACGTCGGCGAGAAGACGTGGTATTGGCCGCCCGTGGGATGGCTGTCGTACCAGTGCTCCGCATAGCCGATCGTGCTCGCGGAACTGCTGTTCTGGAAGTCGCCCGAGCGATCCTCGTAGCTCGGGTTCTGGATGATGCTCACCGGAACCAGCGTCGAGCCCGCGGGGCACTGGACCGGCGGCTCCGGCACCTCGGCGAGAACGACGATCTCCATCGAGATGTCGACGGGCACGTAGGTCCAGTCGTCGATGATACGGGCGTCGCCCCAGCCTCCCACGATGTTGGGACAACCGTTGACGTTCCACCAATGGACACCGCCGCTACTGCCGATCCCGCCCCTACCGTCGAGGGTGGAGGTCCACGTGCCACACGGGTGGGTCGTCGACAGGTCGGTGTCGTTCCAGTACAGCGTCGCGTCACCCGCGCCCGGCCCGTTCAGGCGGATCACTTCCAGCCCACCCGACCGAACCTCGACGTCGGTATTCGCGAAGTGGATCTCACCGACTTGAGTGATGGACACGCGTACGGGCATGTCCTGGGAAATCGAGATGGCGTTGCCGTTTCCGGCAAGCCCGTCGAAGTAGACGTTTCCCGATCCGTCGACTGCGGAACCGGGTATGGCCAGATCGAAAGTGCCATCATTGTCGGTGTCGATCTCCACGACCAGCTGGCCGGTGAAATTCTCCACCTCGTAGCTGATGACTCCAGCGCGAGTGGCGGGATTGTCCGGCGTGAACGTCAGCTCCGTGATGGTCGGGGCAACGATCGGCGGGACGACCCAGTCAGTGGTGCCGTCCCAGCGTATCGACGAAGCCGGCAGATCGGCTGCTGGATGCTCGAAGAAGATCTTGTACGGATCGCCGCATTCTCCGAGGCCGGTGACGGATCGATCGGGGTCTGGCACCTCACCCTGCTGATTGGCGTACACGATGCTGGCGTACGCCGACGTGCACGTGTCGTTGTATCGCACGCCGGTGCCGTCGGCCCTGAAGATCGAGTTGATACCGTTGTAGCCCGCGTATGTCGCCTCGTAGAGGTAGCCGTGCTCGGTCTGGTACCAGAAGCTGAATTCCGCCAGTGGGTCGCCAGAAGCCTGGCGCATGTTGTAGTTCTCGGTCCAGACCCTGCCGTCGAGGGTCGACGCGCCGTCCCGCACGTCGATCCGCCAGTCGAACTGGGTGTTAGCGGTGCCCGCCGCCAGCTGGATCCGCCAGACTCCTGGATCGCCTGTCAAGTTCTGCCGCGTACACGGCGGTGGCACTCCAGTGCCCGGGATCGTACAGACGAACGGTCCCGCACCGGGCCCGTCCACAGTCACCGTCCCCACCGACGCGGGGCCGCCGACACGCGCGAAGAGAACATCGAGGCTCTCGCCCGGACCGACATACGCATAGAAGGTCATGCTGCCGATCCTGGTGTTCGCCGGGGCGACAGACATCGGCGCGAGGCCGCTGGCCGCCGACGGTTCGTCGGCTTCGTCGACTGGCTCGTTGACGTCGGTGTCTTCGTCCTTGGCCAGCTCGCCGTTCGACTCCTCCTTGAGAGGGGTCTCATCCGGAGCGCTTTCCTCGGATGTCTCTTCTTCGGAGACCTCTTCCTCGGACGTGTCCTCCTTAGAGACATCCTCCTCGGAGGCGTCCTCTTCAGAGCTTCCCACCTGCGGCTCGGGTGTCTCAGATTCTGCGGCTTCCGGGCGCTCGTCGCTCGTCGCGAGAACGCTGCCCTCGGTGTCGACGGCCTGCGCTCCCAGCGCGGGCGTCCCGGCCAACAGCGAACCGGACATGATGAGCGCCAGCGTGACTGCCCCTGATCGCCGCAAGCGCCGAGCGCCCGCCGGCCGCTGGACGGCCGCGTGTCTCCAGACGTGGCGAAGCTTCTCACGTGGCGCTTTGAACTTGCCCCTTGCCGACGTTGTCACGTTCCAGATCTCCCTAGCCTTGGCAACACCCTGGACCGAAGAGGTCCAGCACCCGCCCCCCGGAGTCCGTCCGCGATTCCGCCAGAGCGCATGTCAGATAGCCGTGGTCGCAAACACCCTCAGTTCCTATGAGGGCGCTGAGGGGTCGGGTCGCACGCGGCGTCCGTGCGAAATTGCTACCCGCACGTAAACGTGCCTCCCTGGCTTGCCGGAACGGACGGCCAGCAGCCAGGGAGACACAGAGTTTCACGTGCTATGGAATTGTGGTTCGTGCTGGATGTGCGTGGTGGCCCCGCCTAGGGGGTCGGGGCCACCACGCCCGAGGGGTTAGAGCAGGTCGTCGAGGTTCACGGACCGCTCGCCCGCTGTCTCCTTTCTGCGACCGGTCGCCGAGGAGAGCATGAACCCGCCGACCAGCAGCGCCGCGCCCACCAGCAGGATCCAGGTGTGCACGCCCTGACCGGTGTCCGGCAGCTCCGGCTTGTCCGGCGGCGGAGGCGGCGCCGACGGCGTGTTGTGCGTCGTGGTGCAGTCGCCGTTGCCGTCGGCAGCATCCACACACACCGCCCGCTCGTCATCACTGGTGACGACGTTGCGCAGCACCGCATTCGGAGTGTCGCCGACGGTGACCGAGTACGTGATGGTCACCACCTCGTCGACATCCAGATCAC
>NZ_JAAGOB010000005.1:59546-409741 GCF_010550695.1 Phytoactinopolyspora alkaliphila | reverse complement strand
CGCACGCCGTTCTCCTCACACCTTGTTTTTGATCTTCGACAATCAAAAACCTAGGCGGAAAGAACGGCGTGCGCTGCTATGACACGCTCAACCCACCCACGGACATGTCACAAGAGCCTCATTTAGGGGAGGCCGGATTTCGGAATACCGGGTCGCGTCAGGTAGTTTCGAGTACGGCGACAGCCTTCGGGCCCTCGCTGGGCGTCGGGCCGCGGTAACCCCGGGTCCCACTTAATAGCCGCTACGAGCGGCCTTTGCGCCGAGAGGCGTTCCCGGTCCGGCGTCCGTACCACTTTTCTCGCCTCACCCCTGTGCCGTTGCCGGCCAGGCTGTGGCTGGCAGGTCACGCCCAGCCCAGCTCGTGCAGGCGGTCGTCGTCGATCCCGAAGTGATGTGCAATCTCGTGGACGACGGTGATCTGAACCTCCTCGACCACGTCGTCGTAAGTCTCGCAGATACGCAAGATCGGCCGTCTGAACAGCCGGATGGCGTCGGGAAGCACGCCGGTGTAGTCGCCGCGGTCGGTCAGCGGTGTGCCCTCATAGAGACCCAGGAGATCAGGTGCGTCAGCGGGCGCGTCGTCCTCCACCAGGATGACCACGTTGTCCATGACATCCGCCAGTTCCGGGGGGATTCCGTCGAGTGCGTCAGCGACCAATGACTCGAATTCCGGTTCGGTCAGTTCAAGCACACGAAGACAGCCCCATCTCACCTGCTGTGATGTAGAAACGACGCGATGATGTGCTACCAACGGTAGCGTGCGAGTGGCAGCCGAGCAGGAGCAGCAGGCAGATCACAACGTTCCGAGCCGGATACAACGCTGGCGAGAAACGTGGGACCGGCTGCGACCGCACCTGCACCAACCGCCCATTCCGCCTTTCCTGCGCCGGCATGGCGCCACGCTGTTCACCATCGTGCTCGCGTTCGGGGGCGCATGGATCGCGCTCGCCATCGCTGGCACCACCCAGGGCCTGGTCGGCCCGCTCGTCGTCGACGCCTCAGTTCAGCCTTCACTTGCTGGCCAGTCGGTGATCCGGGTGGACCCGATCGGTTCTTTGCAGGTCGACTCCCACAGCGCGCCGATCTCCATGACGGTCAGCGTCCGCGCGGTCGACGAAGAGGGCATTCGATCCATCGTGAACGATCCGCAGTCACTCGTTCAGCTGGACGAACGGTTCGTCGACGACCTCCGGGGCGTGATCCTCGCGGCGGGCATCCGTGGCGGCGTGGTCGCCATCCTCGGCGCGGCGATCGGTGTCGCGCTGGTGATGAGATCGGTGCGGCGCACTCTGCTCGCGGCCGTGGTGGCGCTGGCCGGCGTCGGCGGCTCGTACGGGCTCGCAGCAGCGACGTTCGACGCCGACGCGATCCGCACGCCGACATACACCGGCCTCTTCCAGGCAGCGCCCCAGCTCATCAGCAACGCCGAATTCGTCGCGGCGAACTTCGACGCCTATGCCGAACAGCTGGCCGGTCTGGTGACCAACATCGGCGCGCTGTACGACACCACGCTCTCCTTGCCGACCTTCCAGGCCGCCGACGACACCATCCGGGTGCTACACGTATCGGACTTGCATCTGAACCCAGCAGCGTGGGAAGTCATCGACGCCGTGGCCACCCAGTACGACACGGATGTGATCGTCGACACCGGCGACATCGCCGACCACGGCACACCGCTGGAAAACAACTACGTCCGGCCCATCAGCAGGCTTGAGCGACCGTACATCTTCGTGAAGGGCAACCACGATTCGGTCTCCACGGCCGCCGCGGTTGCGGCGAACCCCAACGCCATCGTGCTGGACCACGAGGTGGTCGAAGTGGCCGGATTGCGGTTCCTCGGCGCACCGGATCCACGGTTCACTCCGGACCAGGCGACGCGAGGGACACAGAGCGAGGACATTCTCGCGGGGACACAGGAGTTCGCCGAGTTCGCCCGCGGGGTGGACCCGCCCGCGGACGTCCTGCTGTATCACGATCCATCACACGCCCAGCTGTTCGACGGCATCGCCCCACTCGTACTAGGCGGCCACGGACACCGACGCAATACCTATGTCCTCGACGAAGGCACGCGGGTAATGATGCAGGGTTCCACCGGCGGTGCCGGGATGCGAGCGTTGCAGGGCGAGGAACCCACCCCGGTGACACTGAGCGTGCTCTACTTCGACCCTGAGACCAAGCGCCTCGTGGCGTGGGACGACATCACGCTCGGCGGCCTGGGCCTCACCACGGCTCAGATCGAGCGCCACGACGCCGACGAGGATGAGGGCGAAGCCGACGAGGATGGCGACGACGCCACGGAGACCGAGACCGATGGAACGGGCCCAGCTCCCGGCGACGAACCGACCGATCCTGGAGCGACCTCGCCCAGCGCGACGGAGCCCGCTGATCCGGGCGCAACGGAGGAGGCCGACCCGAACGCCACCGAGCCGGCGAACCCGGACGCGACCGAGACGGCCGACATCGAACCCACCGAGACTGATCCCACTGAAGATGGCGGGTAGGCGGGTCCCCCAGCGCCTGCTGGCAAGGCCCCATAAGGCCACACGCACTCGGTTTGGAGAACGGAGCCGTTGCATCTTATGCTTCTCAAGTCCCCGACGGCGACGAGCCAAGGGCCAAACCGTCAATGGGCTAGTCCCCATCGTCTAGCGGCCTAGGACTCCGCCCTTTCAAGGCGGCAACGCGGGTTCGAATCCCGTTGGGGATGCGGGTAGCTTGTCATGATGTACTGTGGCAGGCGATCGCATGGAGTACAGCAAGGTCCTGTGGAGCAGTCTGGAGTGCTCGCCGCCCTGTCAAGGCGGAGGTCGCGGGTTCAAGTCCCGTCAGGACCGCCATACATTTGGCGCAATTCATGGACGGTTCTCTAGGAACCGTCTTTTTCTATTCTTGCTTCCTCGGTTCCAGGCAGCGCAAGGCATCAAATGTGCCTCGTACCCGGTCCGCCGCCTCACCCGGCACGTAGGACCCGGCGCATGATCACTGGCATTCCCGCCCGATCCGGTGGGAAGAAGCAATGATCATGGGAGCCGGAGTCGTGGGCTATGGCTGTCCCCACCTTCAACTGACCAGCTCACGTCATGGGACCTGGGCTGCATGTTCCGTAGCGTCGTTTCCGTAGTCGCGCCGCCGGGTGCGACACGGGCGGGAACGGTGCGAGGAATGTACACAGACAGAGGCAACACCACTGATGCGGTACGGCTGACAGCTGTACGGAAGGTCTACGGCAAGCGCGACAACACGGTTGTAGCGCTCGACGGGGTCTCGACGCGGTTCGGCCGGGGCACGTTCACCGCGATCATGGGTCCGTCCGGCTCCGGCAAGAGCACCCTGCTGCAGTGTGCGGCCGGGCTTGATCACCCGACGTCGGGTTCGGTCCTCCTCGAGGACCACGAGCTCAGCGACATGAACGAGACCCAGCTGACGAAATTGCGCAGGGAACGGATCGGGTTCGTCTTTCAGGCGTTCAACCTACTGCCGGTATTGACTGTGCGGCAGAACGTGACGCTGCCACTGCGCCTGGCTGGCCGGAAACCAGCCAAGGGCCGGGTGACAGACGTGCTCGAACAAGTGGGTCTGAGCGAGCGGAGCAAGCATCGCCCGGCAGAGCTGTCCGGTGGACAGCAGCAGCGGGTCGCCATCGCTCGGGCATTGATCTGCGAGCCCGCGGTCATCTTCGCCGACGAACCGACAGGCGCGCTGGACACGAGGACCGCACGCGATGTTCTCGGCTTGCTGCGGCAGTCGGTGCAGACGACCGGTCAGACGATTGTGATGGTGACGCACGATCCGGTCGCCGCGTCCTATGCCGATCGCGTTCTGTTCCTCGCCGATGGACGGCTGGCCGGCGAGCTGTTCTCACCGACGGCCGATTCCATCGCCGAGCGGATGACACATCTGGGCGCATGGGCCGACGACGTTTCGCCGCCGCCGGCCGCCACGGTAGGAGAGTTGCGCTGATGACCCGGTTGGCTCTGCGTACCCTGCGCTTTCGCGCGGGGACCTTTGTGGCGGCTTTTCTCGCCATGTTCTTCGCCGCAGCCATGGTGATGGCCTGCGGCGGCCTGATGGAGACGGGAATCCGGACGGCGGTTCCCCCACAGCAGCTGGACTCGGCCGACATCGTCGTCGCTGGCGATCAGAAGTACGACGTTCCCGGTGCCGAAGAGGCGGCGATCCTGCCCGAACGAGTTCGTGTGGACGCTGGACTGGAGGACACGATCTCGGCGCTGCCGGGCGTGCAGGATACCGACAGTCACGTCTTGGAGGGCCAACCGCCGGCCGGGACGGTCGACGCGATCGGTATCAGGGCACAACCCGGCACGGACGTGAGTGAGCTCCGGGAACGGATTGACGCCGAGCTGGACGGCGGCGCCATCACCCTGATCGGTGACGAGCGGGGGCTGGCGGAACTACGTGACGCCAGGACCACCAGCGTGGGCGTCATCTCCCTGTCTGGTGTCTTCGGCGGCTTCGCGATCATGGTGTCGATGTTCGGGGTCGCCTCGATGCTTGCGCTGTCGGTCAATCAACGGCAGCGGGACATGGCATTGCTGCGAGCCGTCGGTGCTACACCCCGTCAGCTGCGCCGGCTGATTCTCGGTGAAACGCTGGTTCTGTCGTTGTTCGCCACCGCCCTGGCTTACGTCCCGGGCCAGTACCTCGGCGAATTCGTGTTCGACCGGATGGCTGACAACGGTGTCGCCACCGCAGGGGTGGCGTTCCATCAAGGCTGGATCCCCACGGTGTCGGCGATGGCAGCGGCGATCCTGGCGGCCGTGCTTGGCGCCCTGGGCGCTGGCCGGCGAGCCGCACGCATCAAGCCGACGCAGGCGCTGGCGGAAGCGTCCCTCGAAGGCAAACTGATCGGCGGTTGGCGAGTGTTCTTCGGGCTGCTCTTCCTCGCCGGTGGGATTGCGCTGACCACTGTCACCGCCACGGTGATGAGCGGACCGCTCACCTCCGCTACCGCGGGCCCGGCTGTCATCGTCTTCGCCATCGGATTCGCATTGCTGAGCCCTGTCCTGACCAAGATCATGACCGTTCTCCTGCAATGGCCAGTGCGCGCACTCGGCGGCCTGACCGGCCACTTGGCTGTACTCAACGCCCGCGGGCGCACCAGCACGACCGCGGCCGTCGTGGCTCCGGTCATCCTGCTGACCGGGGTGGCGGCAGGGACGTTGTATCTGCAGACCACCAACGACGCCGCTGAGCGGCAGATCTTCGCCAACAGCCTGGTCATCGACGCTGTTGTGACCGCTGAGGGCCAGGTCGACGCGGAGCTGGTCGAGCAGATCAGGGAGCTGCCCGGCGTGGCCGGCGCGTCGGAACACCTGCGCAGCACTGGCTTCATCGAGAACCCCGTTGACAGGTCGCCGTGGGACCAAGGCTGGCATCTGCTGGGTGTCAACGCTGAAGGCGCTGATGCCACTACACCTGTCGAGGTCACCGAGGGTGCGTTGACCGACCTGCACGGTGACACGATCGCACTGGAAGACGGCCACGCTGCCAAGCTGGGCGTCGGTGTGGGTGACACGATCACGCTGCGGTTGGGGGACAACGCCACGCTCGATGTCCACATTGCCGCGTTGTTCTCCGCTTCGGACGAGTACGACACGCTGTTGCTTCCGGCCGATACGCTGGCACCCCACACCACCGAGGGGTTTGTGACGCAGATCCTGGTCAAGGCAGAAGCGGACGCCGGTCCGGAACAGTTGGTGGCCGACCTGAACGAGCTGACGGCCGGCCAGGACGGACTCGCGGTCGCTGACCGGGACGCCCTGTTCGGCCAGTATGAGGATGGCCAGGAAACCGCCGCATTCGCGAACTACATCCTGGTGCTCATGATCGTCGGGTACGCCGCGATATCGGTGATCAATACGCTGGTGTCCAGCACCATGGCACGCCGGCGGGAGTTCGGGCTGCAGCGGCTGGCAGGCTCGACCCGTGGCCAGGTGATGCGCATGGTCGGAACAGAAGGCACGTTCGTAGCCGTCACCGGCGTGGCGCTGGGCACCATAGCCTCGCTCGCGATCTTGGTCCCCGTCAGCCTCAAGCGCGTCGACTCCGTAGTACCCGCTGGTTCCCCGTTGATCTACGCGGCCATTGCTGGCCTGGCTGTTCTGCTGACCCTCGGCGCCATGCTGCTGCCGGCGTGGAGAGCGACACGTGGCCGGCCGGCCAAGTCAGCCGTCGCCATCGAGTAGGCGCGATCGCTGATGATCGGTTCTTGAGTCTGTGGTGACTGCGCCACCAAAGTCCCGGACCCGCACGGAAGACGGCCCGGGCAGCGCCTACGACTCCAATGGTCATGGGCGCGTGTGGAGCAGCTCTCCTGGCCACCTGGAGGCACCCTAAATAGGGTACCCATTCAGTACACTCCAGGGTATGACTACCTCGCTGACAACTATCAAGGTCGAGAAGGGCGTACGCGACCAGCTCGCCGAGGTCGCCCGTTCCCGCCACACCAGCATGCGTGCGCTCCTGGCCGAGTTTGCCGAACAGGCCGCCCGTGATCAACGCTGGGCCGAGATCGACGCAGCCTATACACGCCTCCAAGACGACCCCGAACAATGGGCCGACTATCTAGCCGAGCTCGATAGCTGGGACAAGGGCACCGGAGAGGCAGACGAGCTGGCGGCCGAGGAATGGCCGGAGTATCAGCAGTGAAGCTAAGCCAAGGAGACATCTGGCTGGCCAAACTCTCACCCACAGTCGGGACTGAACAGGCTGGAACCCGCCCGGTTGTCGTCGTGTCCGGTGCCCGATACGCAAGCATGCCCATCAATCAGGCGATTGTGGTGCCCGTGACGAGCCGAGACCGGCGTCTGCCGCACCACGTCCCCATCGCGGACGGCGGAGGCCTCCAACGCCCCAGCTGGGCCATGACCGAAGGCGTTCGAGCCGTCTCCACGGAACGTCTCGTACACCGCATCGGGCAGGCCGAGCCCGACACCATCACCACGATTCTTCAGTACGTAAACGAGTGGTTCCAACCGTAGGCATTGCTCACGCCGCCGCAGCCGCGCCCAGCGTTGCCGAGTTCTTCGCTATCGGTTGGCCCAAGGATGGGGACTACGGCCGGCTTGATGGCGGGCGTGCTGCCCCCAGACGTCCACAACGCCAACGGCGTCATGGAGCAGTCCTTCACCTTCCTCACTCGGGGCCGGGGCCAACGCAAGACTGAGCGGTCATCGCATGCGGACGAACTGTGTTCGCGTCGGAACGACGCCATCCGTGAGGCCCACCGATGCAATGCTCCTCGGAGTCCGAGACCGCGGGCTGGCCGACACGATGCTCGCGGCCGCTCGGATCTATGGTGCTGCGCTAAGACTTATCCCGGGACTGCGGCGACCAGCCCGCCGTCGATGATCAAATCCTGGCCGTTGATGTAGGACGCATCCCTCGACGCGAGGAAGGCTACGGCGTCGGCGACATCGTCTGACGTGCCGAGCCGGCCTGCGATGATCTGAGAGATGATGCCCGGCTCGTCATCCGGCGAGATCGCCGCGCGATACATCGCCGTGTCGATGTATCCGGGGCTCACCGAATTGACCCGGATCCCTCGCGGCCCCAGTTCCACAGCGAACGTGCGGGTCAAACTGTGCACGGCCGCCTTGGTCGCCGCGTACAGCGAGGCAGTGGCCAAGCCCCGGTGCAGAGTCCACGACGCGTTGATCACGATGGCAGCGTCGTCGGCCAGCAGTGGCATGGCCTGCTGGACCGTGAAGAACACGCCCTTGAGGTTGACGGCGACGACGCGGTCGAACTCGGCCTCGGTGACCTCGGCAGCGGGCTGGAAGGAGGCAACGCCGGCATTGGCGAAGACGACGTCCAGCCGGCCGTACCGGTCCCGGGCAATCGAGGCGAGGCGTTCGGCATCGGCGACACTGGCCACGTCGGCACGTACGGCATGCACGCGTTCTGCACCGTCCAGTTCCTTGACTGCGGCGTCGAGCCGGGCCTGGTCGCGGCCGGTGATGATCACGCGGGCCCCTTCGGATAGCAGGCGCCGGGCCGTGGCCAGGCCCATCCCGCTGGAGCCGCCGGTGATCAGTGCGGTCTTGTTCTCGAATCGAGAGTTGCTGTTATTCATGTGCCCAGCATGCTGCGGTGGCCGTGCGGCGCACAGTGCGTGCTTATCCTATGAGTGGTGCCACCACCTTGGGGCAGGGTAGGGATCGCCACGAGGCGCCACACCACGCCGCGGAGGGCTCAGGCCGTCGAGGCGAGCCGGATCGTGGCCAGACGCTCAAGCCGGGCCTGAGTGCCGCTGCCGGGGAGAGGGTTCTGCAGCTCCACGTGGTACCCGGGCTTGTCCGGAAGAGTCAGCACCGTCGTGTCGAAGATCAGCTCACCGACCTCTGGATGCCGTACGGCTTTTACCGCCTGGGTCGCCGCGGCCACGTCGTGCCGAGCCCACAGCTCGTCGAACTCGGGGCTGACCGTTCGGAGGCCCTCGACGATCCGGGCGAACTCGGCGTCATCGGGATACCGGGCCGCGTCGGCGCGGAACGCCGCCACCACGTCGGGAGCGATGGCGAACCAGTGCGTATGCATAGACCGATAACGGTCGTTGGTGAAGAAGGTGACCAGGCAGTTGTGATCAGCTTCGTCGTAGCCGAAGACCGCTGCTGCCGCATCGTTCACGGCGATGAGGTTCCAGTATCGATCGCGAAGCACTGCCGGGCGCGGCGCCCAGGCATCGATCAGCCGGCGCAGCTCGGGTGTGACCGTGGCTCGGGCAGCACCCCTAGGCGCGGGTGGGTTGAGTCCGGTCAAGAGGTACAGATGCCGGCGCTCAGGCTCGTCCAGCCGCAGGGCCCGGCTGACGGCGTCCAGGACGTCGGTGGAGACCTTGATATCCCGTCCCTGTTCGAGCCACGTGTACCAGGAGACGCCGACTCCGGCCAGCATGGCCACCTCTTCACGGCGCAGGCCCGGGGTGCGACGCCGGCCGGCACGCGGCAGTCCGACGCCTTCGGGAGCCAGCCGCGCCCGGCGGGAACGCAGGAAGTCGCGGAGTTGCTCGCGACGCCCGCGTGCGGATGGACTGTCGCCGACCATAGGAACACCGTAACAACTACGTCCCACCGCGGCCTGGACACCGTCGCCTCAGCCGGCCCGAACTGGAGTGGTCTGCGCCAAAGCGATCCGCCACGTGCCGTCGTCCTCGACCATGATGTACGTCAATGTGCCCCGCGTGGGCACCGTGGGCCCTTTCTCGCCGCCGGCCTCCGCCTCACGCTCATCGGAGACGTGCTTGACGCAGCTCACAAGCACGACGTCAGGCCGCAGGTAGCGGATGTCCTCGATCTCGATCTTCGTCAGCACGTTCGCCAACGGACTGGCCAACGCCGCACGCATGGCGTCCTCGATCGCTGACCGGCCCAAAACACGGCGACCGGCAATGTTGACGATCACGGCGGTGTCGGTATGGAGATCCAGGAACGGTTCCACGTCGTTCTGATGTTTCTCGGCCGCCGCGATGGTTCGGCGAACGCCGTCGTCGCTGCTGGAGCCCTGAGTGATGCGGATAGCCGCATCCTGTTCGTCCGGCATCGTGCCTCCTCTGTCCTTGTCGGTTCTTCTTAAACGGAGCGATTCGCTCCGTTTAGAGACTACAGCGGAGCGGATCGCTCCGCAAATCGGGATAGGATCGGCCATCGTGGGCACCGATAAGCGACGCGCGTCCCGACAGGCCGAGGCAGAACGCAACGACCAGGCACTTCTTGCCGCCGCCAGAGAAGTACTCGCCATCGACGGCGCTCACGCCTCAGTCGCCTCGATCGCTGCCGCCGCGGGGGTGGGAATCGGCAGCCTCTACCGGAGATACCGGACCAAGGAGGAGCTCTACCAGCGGCTGTGCGAGATAGCTCTCGATGACTACGCGCGTGCCGCCGAGGAAGGGCTCGCACACGGCGATCCGTGGGAAGGTCTCGTCCACTACATCACCACGGCTGTCTCGTTCGGGCCCGGCTCGCTCGCACCGATCGCGGGCACGATCGAGATCACGGCGGAGATGGCGGAGAAGAACGAGCGCTCGGATCGAGCCGTCGAGATGCTCGTCGGCCGCGCGCACCGATGCGGTGCGCTCCGCAACGACGCCACAGCCCTCGACATCAGCCTGCTCATCGAGCAGCTGGCGAAATCGCCACTGGATGATCACTTCAAGAGGCAGCAGATGGCCGCGCTCGCCCAGGCGGCTCGTACGGCCCGTGAACGTATCGTCGCCATCGCCATCCAAGGCCTGCGTGCTCCGGCACACCAGCCGCTACCTGGCGACCCGCCCGGGTACGAACTCTTCTCCGAGCGCTGGGCGTCTCGGCACGACAATCCGAGCCCCTAGTGCCCGCACTAGAACCAGGCGGCCGCCAGTGGGTTCGGGCGGTCAGGATACTCGTGCGCCAGCCACGCGACCGGCATGAGACGCACCGAGCCGTCGCGGCAGCCCACCAAGGCAGCCGCCTCGCCACCGGCCGTCAACAGCCCGGCGACGTACACATGAACGCGACGGTGGTCGAGCGGAGAGAACTCGTAGTCCAGGGCGCAATCGGGCCGTCCGAGCGCACGGTTGATCTTCCGCTCGTCGGGTCCGCCGTCATCCGCTGCCGGTATGACGACGACGTACTCCTCACCCACCACGACATGGTCCATGATGCCCCCCAGCATCCAATCCCCTTCACAGCCGCGACACTCCCATTGACGCACATCTCGGTGCCCGAAACCAGAGCCATGCGCTGCTCGCGTACTCAATCGACGTCACGGACCACGGTGACGTGCGGGAATCCCCGCGTCATCCGCGGCCGGGAAGCACCTCCTGCGCCTTGGTCTTCACCCCCTGGCTGAGCACCCGCCACGCGTTCGGGTCTCCTTTGACCAGCGACTCGGCTGTGGCCCTCACCTGATCGAACGTCGCGGACGGAGGAATCGGCGGGATCTCCGGATCGCAGATCACATCGATCAGCATGGGGCGGTTGGCCGCCAGCGCCTCGTCCCAGGCGGCACCCAGTTGATCGGGGGAATCGACGGTGACAGCCGCCATGCCCAGGTTCTGGGCGATCGCCGCGTAGGAGATGTCAGGCAAGGACTGGGAGTCCTCGAACTTGGGTGTGCCACCCATCGCGCGAAGCTCCCACGTCACCTGGTTCAGATCGTTGTTGTGGAACACGCAGGTGATCAGCCGCCGGTCTTCCCACGTGTTCTCGTAGCGCATGACCGTGATCAGCTCCGCCAGACCGTTCATCTGCATCGCGCCGTCCCCGACCAGGGCGATCACCGGCCGGTCCGGATAGGCGAACTTGGCGCCGATACCGTACGGAACGGCTGGCCCCATGGTCGCGAGCGTGCCGGACAGCGAACCTCGCATCCGGCCGCGCATCTTCAGATTGCGCGCGTACCAGTTCGTAGAGGAACCGGAATCGGCCGTCACGATGGCGTTCTCCGGCGCCCGGAGGGACAGCTCGTGCACCACGCGCATCGGGTTGACCGGCTCGGCATCGACCATCGCCTGTTCTTCCAGGGTCCGCCACCAGTCGGCCACGTTCTGCTCGATCGAATCCCTCCAGCCTCGTTCCTCCTTGCTCTGAAGCATGGGGACCATGGTTCGCAACGTCGCCTTGGCTTCGCCGACGAGGTTCACCTCGGTCGGGTAGCGCATGCCGATCATGCTGCCGTCGACGTCGATCTGCACCGCCCGCGCGCTGCCGAACTCCGGCATGTACTGGCTATACGGGAAGCTCGAACCGACAATCAACAGGGTGTCGCAGTCCCTCATGAGCTCATAGCTGGCCCGCGTGCCGAGCAGACCGATAGACCCGGTGACGTACGGGAGATCGTCCGGGAGGACGTCCTTCCCGAGCAGCGCTTTGGCAACACCAGCCCCGGTGAGCTCAGCGACCTGCTTGACCTCCTCGGCCGCGTTGCGTGCACCCTGTCCGATCAGGATGGCAACCTTCTCGCCTTCGTTGAGGATCGCCGCCGCCTCGGCGATCTCGTCCTCCGGAGCGACCATGACCGAGCGAGAAGAGCTGGGCGGGCTGGACGGCACGTGCTTGAACTCGTGCTCTGGCGCCTCGTACGGCTCTTCCTGCAGATCACTCGGGATGATCAGGGCGGTAGGTGACCGCCTGGACATCGCCGTGCGAATCGCCCGGTCGAGGGCGTTGGGCAGCTGCTGCGGCGCAGACAGCTCCACCAGATAGTCCGACGCCACGTCCTTGAAGAGCGAGTGCAGATCGATTTCCTGTTGATAATGGCTGCCGACGGCGGTGCGTGCCGTCTGCCCGACAATGGCCACGACCGGGACGTGATCGAGTTTCGCGTCGTACAACCCGTTGAGCAGATGCACGGCGCCCGGGCCGGACGTCGCCATGCAGACACCGACCTGGCCACTGAACTTTGCGTAGCCCACGGCCTGGAGTGCGGACATCTCCTCGTGCCGGGACTGAACGTACACGGGCGCATCGTCGGAGGCCTCGAAAGCGCCGAGGATGCCGTTGATGCCGTCACCCGGATAACTGAAGACCTGCTCCACGCCCCATTCCCGCAGGCGCTGAACCAGGTGATCGCTGACTGTCTGGGACATGATTCCTCCCCGATGGACCGGTACATGCCTGGGGTTACCCGACATGTACCGGTCCATCCCCGACGTAGGGTGCGCGTCAGTTCTGTGTCACATCACCTCCTTCCCTCTGGGCTCTGTTGGGTGGACGCCCGGGCGTGTGTGCGTCCTGGCAATGGACGAGTCGGCATCCACCGCGAAGGAGCCGGTGTGACACACGCCCGGGCACCGGTGCTCACGCCCTGTCGGCGTGAACAGCGGCGTCCGTAGGGATACGGCGAAGGGGCGGGACGCATTCGGATGCCGTCGGCTCGTTCCGGCGACATCCGCTGCCTGAACGGACCGCGGCCCCGAGGCTGGCGCATCGGGATTCGAACGGCTCGCCGAGCAACTCGTCGTCGGCCGATGGGCGGCTGAGCCGCTGAGCCACAACGTCGTCGACCACAATGGGTGGAGCGGCGAACATCAGTCCAGGGTCTCCCGGCACCTCGATGAGCCGGCCATAGACCAGGTCGCCGGGGCTGAGTCCCACCAGTTCGCTGAAGTGCCGGACCGAGCGGAGGCTGCCATCACGCCGCGAACGCACCTGAAGCTCGACGCCATCGACTCCCGCAAGCTCGTACACGACCCCAGGTGTTTCCGCCCAGCTCCGGCCGCCACCGGCACGCTCGGCCAGCGCCGGGGCCCATTGAACGAGGAAGACCTCGATCATCAAGTGATCGAACAACACGTAGTCGGCGATCGCGAACGGCATTGCTGCCCTGCCTGCCACCCAACCGGGGAACTCCGGCACCATCGATCCCTCGGCGCCCTCGGCGGCGGCCGCGATCTCCCGCTGTGTCCGCGCCACCAGAGGCATCGGCATCGCGGTGATCCAGCGGCTGGCCGCGGCGACCGTCAGCCTCGCCCAGTGCCACGGCTCGGCAGCATCACCCAACTCGATCATCTCGGCGATCTGGCTGGCCCAGCGTCCGTCCGGCTGCTTGGACATGTGCTGAACGCAGTCGAGGGCATAGCGCAGCTCCGCGTGTTGCTCCGCGGCCTGCGCCTCAGCCATGAGGAGCCGGTCCTGGCTTGCGAGCACGAGTTCGAGCTCGTCGTCGGCGAGCTCGGCCTGAGTATGCGGCGAGCGTTCTTGAGGGTGATCGGCGGCACTCTTCTGCGTGCGACGCCTTCGGAAGGGCGACATGGATTTCGACATGCCGCCAGTCTTCACCTGAACGGAGACGACAACAAGCCATCACAAGCAAACTGTGGATAACTGAATTAAACAACGGCCGAAGCGCAACGGACGGTCGCCAGCGCGCGTAGCTGGGACAACAGATCGTGAGATCGTTGTCTCTGCAGGTAGTCGCCATTTGCGTTACTAGCGGCAGCTGTGGTTCCCTACGGGATGGTAACGGGACAATAACGACCAAAGGGAGATCTTGTTGTCGAGGCCTCGCCACAAGCACGCAGCATCCCCCGTACGTGGCCGCCGGATCATCCTTTGGGCGGTCCCTGCCGCGGTAGCGGCATCGATCCCTGGTGGAATCGCCCTCTGGCCGGATCCGCCGGCTGAGTCCAGCGAGCACTCGCCGGTCAGCGGCATGGGTGCCATGGAACGCGAGGAGCCGGTCAGCCGTGGATCAGGACAGCGGACCGCTTCCGCTGAGCCGCTGAACACTCCTACGGCCACTCCGGAGGAAGAAGAGCCGGAAGAAGAGCCGACGGAGACTCCCGAGCCCGAGCCCACCGAGGAGCCCGAACCGGAGCCCGAGCCCACCGAGGAGCCCGAACCGGAGCCGGAACCCACGGCCGTCGGCGAGCGATACGTCACGACGAGCCTGAACGTTCGTACCGAACCCCACACCAGCGCCGACGTGGTCAACGTGCTGAACCGCGGTGAGCAGGTGGCCATCACCGACGTCACGGACGGGGACTGGGTGATGATCATCGTCGACGACGAGACGGCGTGGGTCAGCGGCAACTATCTCTCCAAGAGCGAACCCGAAGACGAAGAAGACGAGTCCGGAGAAGAAGCCGAAGAGGACAACGACGACGGAATCTCCTACGCGGAGTGCCAGCATGGCTCGTCGGTCGAGTCCGGCCTCACGTCCGATGCCATTCGCGTTCACCGCGCCGTATGTGCCCGTTTTCCCGAGATCACGTCCTACGGCGGACTGCGCCCGGGTGACGGCGGAGCACACGGCTCGGGCCGCGCCCTGGACATCATGGTCACCGGCTCGCTCGGAGATACCATCGCGGCGTGGGTCCGGGAGAACCATCGTGCCCTCGGCGTCAGCGAAGTGATCTGGGCACAGCGGATCTGGACCGTGGAGCGCAGCGGCGAAGGCTGGCGCTGGATGTCGGACCGCGGTTCGGCCACGGCCAATCACTACGACCACGTTCACGTCACCGTCTACGGCAACTCGGGCGGCTGAGCGTACCGACGTCGCCCGTTTCCCCCATGACGTCGCCATCGGCGCGGTCTCCCGGTTGGCCTACCCTGGAGTGGTGCACAAACCAGGCCGGGGAAGATGGCGAGCGCTGCGTGGGCTCGGCATGTCCGCGGCCTGCCTGGCGATGCCGGCCCTCGCACATGTCACGGCGGGCGGCGCAGTCCCTGTCCACATCGGCTTCCTTTGCGGTGCGGCGCTGCTGAGCGTCGCGTGCGTCGCGCTGGCA
The DNA here is from genome assembly GCF_010550695.1 of Phytoactinopolyspora alkaliphila. Classification (GTDB taxonomy): domain Bacteria; phylum Actinomycetota; class Actinomycetes; order Jiangellales; family Jiangellaceae; genus Phytoactinopolyspora; species Phytoactinopolyspora alkaliphila. Next base: position 394,512 of record NZ_JAAGOB010000005.1, on the reverse strand, counting down.
GATCGCCGTCGCAATCCCACCGAGATCGGGGCGGTGCTCCTACTCTCCCAACCGGCCTTGCACGTTCTGCTCAGCATGTCGGGTCACGGACACGGCGCCACGGCCGGCGGAGGCGGAGGCATGGTCGTCGCGCACGTCATCGCCGCGGCGGCTCTCACCGTCCTGCTGTCCGGTGCCGAAGCGGTCATCTGGGCCATGGCCGCACTCTCCGACACGCTGCTGACTCGAGTGCGTGCGCTGTTCACGGAGGTCGTTCCCACTGGCCCCGAGCTACGAATCTCCGGGGCCGCTCCGGACCAGACACGAATCTCGAACACTCGGCGCGTCAGCTGTCCGGCTCCACGGCGCGGCCCACCTGTCCTCCTGCTCAGGTGATCACCCGCCGGCCGGTCCTGCTGGAGCGATTGAACTCCCCCACGGGAATGCCGCGGTAGGGCAACACGGTGACGATCACCTACCACGTGACTCGGCGAATCCAGGTACCCAGACAGGAACTCTTGTGACGTTCACAAACCATCGCGACCCCGCGTTTCTCCGCGACCGAGGCTCCCGCCCGACCACCAGACGGGGCACCATGGCCCGGGCGAGCACAGTGACCGCCGTGGCCATGGCGCTGGCGTGGGGAGCGGCCACGCCAGCGGCAGCACACAATGTCCTCATCGACTCCACGCCGTCGGAGGGCTCCACCATCGAGTCCCCGCCCGAGACGGTGGAGCTGGTATTCGACCAGTATGTTCAAGACGAGTTTGCCCAGGTGGCAGTCCTCGACGCGGCCGACGAGGCGTTTCACGGCGGTGAGCCCGTCGTCGAGGACAACGTCGTCACGCAGGCGGTGAACGACCTGCCGGATGGCGACTACACGATCTCCTACCGGGTGATCTCCGCCGACGGCCATCCGGTGAGCGGCACCGTTGACTTCTCGGTCGCCGCAGGATCGGCCGAGGCGGCCGACGACGCGTCCCCTGCCGACCCTGATACGCCTGCTGACGGCGCGGTCGGTGACGACGTGGCCACCACCGAAACGTCGGACGGCGCCGACGAAGGCCTGACCGGCACCGTCGTCACCGGTGTGATCGTCTTCGCGGTCTTGGCGGGCCTCGCCCTGATCACTGCCAGAAACCGGCGACGGCTTCGCCAATCCTCCTTCTACGACGACGGCGCCCCGTGATGAATACGCAGGCCAGCACTACCGCTGCGCCGCCCCTGCGGGTGTGGGGCGGAGCGGCGGTAACTACGTCCCTGGCCACCCTCGTCGCCGCACTGTTGTTCGGCGGCGGAGGCACCTCCCTGGCTGTTCCCGGCCTCGGGGATCCTGGTGATCTCACCCGCTGGGGCCTTCCTGTCGCCAAGGCGGTGATGAACAGCGCCGGCGCCGTTACCGTCGGGCTGATCGGGATGGCGGTGCTTTTTCCGGTTCAGCGCGGACAGCTCGGCGGCGATGCCCTGCGCGCGCTGCGTGCGGCCTCGTGGACGGCGCTGGTGTGGGCGGTGGGCGCCGCGACGGTGCATCTGCTCACCCTGTCCGACCTGATCGGCCAGCCCGTCTGGCAGGCGGTCGGTGGCGAGGGCTTCCGGTCATACACCGCGAGCGTGGCGCAGGGCCAGGCATACGCCGCGGTGGTGGTCCTGGCGCTCGCATTGATTCCAGCGGCCCGGCTGACGCTCGGGCACGGCGGCGGGGTCGCCCTGCTCTGTCTCGCAGTAGCAACTCTGATCCCGCCGAACTTGGTCGGTCACTCCTCCAGCGGCGATTATCATCACTCGGCCACCACGTCCATCATCATCCACGTCCTCGCGATGGCGTTCTGGGTCGGTGGACTTGTGGCGCTCACCTGGTACGCGGGCAAGCGCGGACGCTACCTCCCCAAGGTGGCGCGCACGTATTCCTCGGTGGCGCTTGCCTGCTTCTTCCTGATCGCTACGAGTGGCGTGCTCAACTCATGGGTCCGTCTCGCCTCGCTCAGTGACCTGGCCACCACGGCATACGGCGTCCTGCTCCTCGGCAAGGTGGCCGCCCTGATCGGCCTCGGATATGTGGGCTATACGCATCGCCGGCGGACCCTCGCCGGTCTCGATGCAGGCCGGCCGGGTCAGTTCCGCCGGCTCGCCGCCGGGGAGATCGTGATCATGGCTGCAGCGCTGGGCCTGGCCGTCGCCCTGAGCAGGACGGAGCCCCCGGTCCCGGACGACCTGGGCACCATCTCGAGAACCCGTGAGCTACTCGGGTTTCCGATACCACCCGAATTTTCGCCGTCCCAGATCTTCACCGAGTTCTATCCGGATGCGCTGTTCGGCATCGGCTGCCTCGCCGCGGTGCTGCTCTATGGCGCCGGAGTGCTCCGGCTGCGGCGCCGCGGAGACCGCTGGCCCGTCGGGCGGTCGCTCGCGTGGCTCGCCGGGATCGCCACCGTCGCGTTCGTCGAACTGTCTGGGATCATGACCTACAGCATGACGATGCTGTCCGTGCACATGGTCCAGCACATGACCCTGATGATGGTGGCACCGATCCTGCTCGTCCTCGGCGGCCCCATCACCTTGGCGTTGCGAGCAATCAAGCCGGCCCGACGAGGCGAGAAGGGTCCGCGGGAATGGCTTATGGCCGCCGTGCAGAGCCGGGTGGCCAAGATACTCACCCACCCGGTGGTCGCGCTGACCCTGTTCGTCTCCGGCTCGTTCCTCATGTACTTCACCGGCCTGTTCGAGGCCGCGATGCGCGAACACACCGGCCACATGCTGATGAGCCTGCACTTCCTGGCCGTCGGCTACATCTTCTACGAGATGCTGATCGGCATCGATCCCCTACCGAAACGGCCGCCCTTCCCGGCGAGGGTGGTACTCCAGTTGCTGGCCATGGCCTTCCATGCCTTCTTCGGGCTGGCTGTCATGGAGTCGTCTCGGCTGATCGCCGGCGCGTACTACCGCGAGCTCGAGATTCCGTGGCTACCGGATCCGCTCGACGATCAGATTCTTGCCGGCCAGATCACTTGGGGATTCGGAGAGCTGCCCGCACTCGTGATCGTCGGTGTCCTGTTCGTCCAGTGGTATCGGTCCGACGAGCGGGAGGCCCGCCGGTTCGACCGTCGTGAAGGGAAGGCCGAGGCCGAACGGACGGCCTACAACTCCTATCTCGCCAGCCTCGACGCCCGCGCGAAACGCGACGTCGAATGACGGGGTGTGCGATTTCGACGCCTGCGCGGCCGTAGGTTAGACTCGTGTCGCTTCACCCGGACAGGTAGCTCAGTTGGTAGAGCGTCCGCCTGAAAAGCGGAAGGTCGCCGGATCGATGCCGGCCCTGTCCACCCACTGACCAGCGGCTTCCCGGCCGCTGGCGTACCTTCACTCCCCTTCATCGCCCGCCGGTTACTGGGCGTTGGGGCACACGGGCCGTCGTGCTGTGGTGTGCGCGGTGCCTGTTGGTAACTGCACGATTCGACTAATCTTGAGGCAAGGTGAGGAGGTGACTGCGATGTCTGAACCGGTCGTCGTGCCTGATGCCCTTGACGAGGCGAGTGCTGCGTTCTGGGGTCGGCCTAAGTTGGATGATGTGATGGCGGGCGCCGAACCGTTCCGAGCGGATGAATCGTTCGAGATCGCTGATCTCACCGATGAGGAGTGGGATGCGTTCATGCGAGTGATCCACGAGTGACGGTCGGGACCGTCCTGCTCGACACGAACGTCTTCACCGCTTGGCTTCGACCTCAGTCACCGCTTCTCCGCCTGTACGGCAGGCATGTGTATGGGCGGCGGATTGCGGTTGCTCAGCAGACGGTGGCCGAAGCTCGGTACGGTGCGATTGCTGCTGGATGGGGTGACAAACGGCGTGAGCAGCTTGAGCGGCTGATTCGTCGCAGTCGTCCGTTGCCTGTAGACGATGAGACAGTGTGGTCGTATGCGAGGTTGCGCGCCGAGTGCCGTCGTCTCGGTCACCCTCTGCATCAGAAAGGCCATCTGGGCGATCTATGGATCGCCGCCACGGCTATCCGTTGGGATGTCCCGCTGGTCGCTCACGATGCAATCTTTCTCGGCTGCCCAGGTGTTGAGCTTCGCACGGAGTTGCAGCATTGACGCGCGCTGGGAAGCCCATTCACTCTATCTGACCTGCTGTTATGCCTGCGCCTGAAAGCGGAAGGTCGCCGGACCGGTGCCGGCCCTGTCCACCACCTGATCCAGTGCACATGTCAAGTGCTGGTCGCCTCTTGTTTTGCTTGCGATTCGTCTGTGCCTATCGCACGAAGGTTGTGGCGGATCCGTGCACGCACGGGGCGCACAGATCGTCGTCTCGCAACGCCCGGCGAACCCGCAACGGCCCCGGGGCGCGCGCCCCGACCCCGATCGTTTTCATATGACCGATGAAGGCCGTTGCGTGTAGACGAGAGCACTGCACACCATGACTGTGCCGAGCGTGAGGATCAGCGCGATGTACTGCCAGCCGTCCCCGACGCCATGACCCCACCATCCGAGCCACAAGGCGACATAGGAGAAGGGCACCAGGACGACCGGAACGGCGAGACTTGTCCACCGAGGCCGGGACAAGCGCCGCCAAGAGCGATGCGACGACCGCGACTGCTATGGCTGCGCCAGCCGTCATAGTGCCCCCTTTCCGTTCGCCTCCGGCCATGCGGTCACGCCTAGCACCACGTAACCCACGGGCCGCGTCGACGGTGCCGCTCTCACACGGAAACCGTGTACGTCGTGGCATTCCCGTCCAGCACCACTTCGCCGTCCCCGCGCAGCACCGTCGTCCGCAAGGATGCGATCGGCTTGTCGGAGCGGACCTCCAGCACTTCGACGCGGCCCGTGATCTCGTCACCGGGCCGGACCGGCGCCAGGAAGCGCCATTCGACGTTCAGGAAGACCGTTCCCGGCCCGGGCAGGTCCTCGGCGACGACGGCGTTGAGGATGCCGGAGGTGACGCCCCCTTGAACGATGATCCCGCCGAACCTCGTCGCGGACGCGGCGTCGTCGTCGTAGTGAAGAGGGTTCCGGTCTCCCGTCATCCGGGTGAACAGCTCGATGTCTTCGCTGGTCACTAACCTGCTCCTGCTCGCCACAGTACCTATTGCGGGCGGTTGGTGCGGCCAGACAGACATGACGCCCCCGGAGGTCTCGGACCGATAGGCAACCCTACGACCATCAAACGAATGTCGTCTCCTCCATGCCCTGTTTCGCCCGGTGCCTACACGCGCCGACGACGACGCAGCGGTCAGCCGAACGCCGCGCCGCGATCGGCCTGGGTGAGTGCCTGCTCCAGGTACGACGTCGTCCCAGTCGTGAGCAGCTCACGTCCTGCCGAGGCCAACGCGCCATAGGCGACCCAGGCGAGCGAGCCACCGGTGGAGATCCGGCGGACACCAGCCGCGCCCAGCTCCGCAACTGGGGGAATCCCCGGTACGGCCAAGACGTTCAGCGGCGCGTCCACCGCGCCCGCGACACGCCGGATGTCCGCCAGCTGGGAGAGGCCCGGAGCATAGACCACGTCCGCGCCGGCTGCCCGGTACACAAGCAGCCGCTGGATGGTGTCGTCTAGATCGGTGACACCGTAGAGGTGGTTCTCGGCCCGGGCTGTCAGAACCAGCCCATGCTGGGCCGCCGCAGATGCGGCCTCGCTCACCCGTCCGGCCGCGATGTCGAGAGGAAGCAGCCCCACACCGGGATCGAAGTCTTCGATCGAGCAGCCGGCGGCGCCGGCCTGACCGAGCAACTCGACGGTGCGCGCGACGCCGCCAGGCTCGTCCGGGAAGCACCCTTCGGAGTCGGCGCTCACGGGCACCGAGACCGCCGCGGCCAGGGAATCCACATGTCGCAACAACTCGTCGCGGTGGACGCTTTGATCCGTCCGCCCCAGCGAGGCGGCATGCCCGGAGCTGGTCGTGGCCAGTGCTGCGAACCCGAGGGACTCAAGGAGGCGAGCTGAGCCTACGTCCCACGCATTGGGCATGACGAAAACCCGGCTGTGCAGTGTACGGAACACGTCGCTGTTGCTCATTTGCCGTGAGTACTCCAGAACAACGTGACCGGGAAGGAGACGGCCCGGGCTGACCCCGCCTGATCCGAGAGCCTACTAAGCGGACCGGCCAGCCCGAGCGCTCGAGCCGGTCTGGAAAGACGAAACGACCCTGACCAGTGCGCGAGTACCGGTCAAGGCCGTTCCAACATGAGAGCCGCTGGGCTCACCCCTAAAGATCAGCTTCACTACGCTGACCAGGTACCTGGCCGGTGAGAAGCGTGCGCACCTCGGATTCGCGGTAGCGCCGGTGCCCGCCCAGCGTACGAATCGACTCGAGCTTGCCCGCCTTCGCCCACCGAGTGACCGTCTTCGGGTCCACCCGGAACATAGCCGCCACCTCGGCCGGGGTGAGGAGGGCCTCGGCTTCCTGGGTCTTGGTCGCCATTGTTACTTCCTTCCCCACGTGACAGGACCGTCCCGTCACTCATTGTCATTTCATCGTTCAGACCATCATCCATGGGAGAGCCTTACGGCTCGACCCGAACCGACCATTTGGATGATTTTCTGACCATTCGGATGATGCCACCCGCGGCCGCCGCAAAGCCTAGCGAAAGCCGCATACGGAGCGAACCACCACATCGTGGCCATCTCCGCTGCTGGCGCCATCTGAGATCAACATAGCTCCCAACGTGCGCACGCGAGGGCGTTTTCCCCAAATCGGTGGGAAACTCTGACCGATAGAGTGATACGAGACACCCGTCGAAGCCCGCTACCCGCGGGCGCGAACGAGAAAGGTCACCACCATGACCGAGGCGTCGCCTCTAGTATTCGGCCGCACCATCGGCCCTGATCAGCAGTCCGCTCACGAACAAGTCGTGTTCTGTCACGACCGGATGAGCGGATTGCGGGCCATCATCGCGATCCACTCCACCGCGCTCGGTCCCGGGCTCGGCGGCACCCGCTTCTACCCGTACGAGTCTGAGGAAGCGGCTCTCGCGGACGTCCTCCATCTCTCCCAGGGCATGACATACAAGAACGCTCTTGCCGGCCTTGACCACGGCGGCGGCAAGGCCGTCATCATCGGCGACCCCGAGACGGACAAGACCGAGGCGCTTCTGCGGGCTTACGGACGCTTCGTCACCTCCCTGTCGGGCCGATACATCACGGCATGCGACGTCGGCACGTACGTAGCCGACATGGACGTCGTCGCGCGGGAAAGCCGTTGGGTCACCGGAAGATCCCCTGCCGAGGGTGGCGCCGGAGACTCCAGTGTCCTCACCTCCTTCGGGGTGTTCCAGGGAATGCGCGCATGCGCTGAACGGCTGTGGGGCGAGCCGACACTGGCCGGTCGCCGGGTCGGCATCGCCGGTGTCGGCAAGGTCGGCTCCAAGCTCGCCGGGCTCCTCATCGACGACGGCGCGCAGGTGGTGGTGACAGATGTGTATGAGCCGGCCGTGGCACAGGTGTGCTCAGCGCATCCCCAGATCGAGGTCGCCTCGAGCACGGAAGCACTGATCGCGGCCGGCATCGATGTCTACTCCCCGTGCGCACTCGGTGGAGCCCTCACCGACGATTCCACCGCCGCGCTGGCGGAGCACGGCGTCAAGGCCGTGTGCGGCGGCGCGAACAATCAACTGGAACACTCCGGCGTGGAGAAGGTCCTGGAAGACGCCGGGATCCTCTACGCGCCGGATTACGTGGTGAACTCGGGAGGCGTCATCCAGGTCGCCGACGAGCTGCATGGCTTCTCGTTCGACCGGGCCAAGGGGAAGGCGGCGCAGATCTTCGACACCACTCGAAAGATCTTCACGCTCGCCAGCGAGGAGGGCGTGCCACCGGCCGTAGCCGCTGACCGGATAGCGGAACGACGTATCGCCGAGATCAGCCGCCTCAACGGCATCTACCTGCAGAGATGAGCGCCCGAGAGATAGCTCACCCGACTCGCGGAGAAAATAGTTCAGTCCGGATGAGACGGAACAGGGTCGGACCCTGTACCGTTATACCTACGAGCAGATGTCAACCGAAGGAAACGAGGGCGTCCGGCTAACTGGTCGCCCCGGTTTTGTGCGAGGGGGTCGACCCTATGGGGCGCGGCCGGGCCAAGGCCAAGCAGACGAAGGTCGCCCGTCGGCTGAAGTACCAAACGCTGGACACGGACTTCGACGCTTTGCAGCGCGAACTGCGTGGCGGCGAGAACGCCGATGGGCAGCCGGAGGACTACGCGGCTGAGTTTGACGTAGACGAACAAGACGATGAGGACGAAGGACCTCATCGGCGTGTGAGTTAGGCAGAGTTCACGTCACGCTGACGGTACCGCTGTGCGCGAGTCCGCGCTACGGCGGCGCCGTCAGTTGTGCGTCCGATCCCAGTTGATCGTCTCGGCCCACTTCCTCCACACCCGCCTAAATGATCATGTAAACCATGTTTTCTCGTGCTTCACCATGGCTGCAGGCATGGTGAAGCACGAGAAAACATGGTTTACATGATCATTTGGAACGGGGAGGCGGGCAGTGGCGGCTCCGCATCGGCGCCGTCAGGTGTGCGTCCGCCTGCCAGGTCAGGCGTAACTTCCGTCCAGCACAGCGCTGCCATCGCCGGCGGTGACCTCACCCGCGATCCAGGCCTGAACGCCGCGATCACCGAGAAGCCGCAGGGCCTCGTCGGCGCCCTCGGCAGCCACGACCGCCACCATGCCGACGCCCATGTTCAGTGTGCGTTCCAGCTCTTCCTGCGCTACCCCGCCGAGCTGTCCGACCAGGCCGAAGACGGGCGCCGGGGTCCACGTGGACCGGTCGACGCGCGCCGATACCTCGGCCGGAAGCACCCGGGCCAAGTTCGCGGCAAGGCCTCCCCCAGTGATATGAGACATCGCGTGGACCTCGACGGATCGGGCCAGGGCCAGGCAATGCAGGGCATAGATGGCGGTCGGCTCCAGCAGCTCCTCACCCAGGGTGCGGCCGAACTCGGCGACCTGCCGGTCGAGTGTCCAGCCGGCGTGCTCCAGCAGGACGTGCCGGACGAGCGAGTATCCATTTGAGTGCAGGCCCGACGACGCCATGGCCACCAGCACGTCCCCCGGCCGCACCAGGTGGGGGCCCAGCAGCTGGTCCGCCTCGACCACACCGGTTGCGGCCCCAGCGACGTCGTACTCGTCGGTGGCAAGCAGCCCGGGGTGCTCGGCGGTCTCGCCTCCGCTGAGGGTGCAACCAGCAGCTACGCAACCCTGGGCGATTCCCTTGACGACATCGGCGATGCGCTCCGGCACCACCTTCCCGCACGCGATGTAGTCGGTCATGAACAGCGGCTCGGCACCACAGACGACGATGTCGTCGACCACCATCCCGACCAGGTCGAAGCCGATGGTGTCATGCACGTCCATCCGCTGGGCGATCATGACCTTGGTGCCGACGCCGTCGGTACTGGTGGCCAAGAGGGGCCTTCGGTAGGAGGTCAGCGCGCTCGCGTCGAACAACCCCGCGAATCCTCCGAGATCGTTGAACGTCTCGGGCCGCCGGGCCTTCGCGACCCACTCCTTCATCAGCTCTACGGCGCGGTCACCGGCTTCGATATCGACCCCGGAGCTGGCGTAGGTGGCGCCTGGACGGGCCGCGTCACTCGTCATGGGCACAACTCTACGTTGGAGGCGGTCACGGGCGACGCAGTGCGTCGGACGCCCCGCCGCTCTGGGCGAGGGCGGTCAGCCCGTCGTTGGGATCGCCCATCCGGACCGCGTCGCCCAACCCGTCTCTATCCGGTGAGTCACAGCCCTGCGACGGCGAATCCGCCGGCATTCCCGGAAGGACAGGCTGTGCCAGAACGTCATGGTCGGCCGCGACCGGCAGCTGGATGGGATAGACGCCGTCGAAGCAGGCTCGGCAGAGATCGTTCTTCGGCACGGTCGTGGTTTCGATGAGCGCCTCGAGACCGACGTAGGCCAGGGAGTCGGCGCCGATCGAGCGGCAGATCTCATCAGCCGACAATCCGTTCGCGATCAGCTCGGCCCTGGAGGCGAAGTCTATTCCGTAGAAACACGGCCACTTGACCGGTGGGCTGGAGATACGTACGTGCACCTCGGCGGCGCCTGCCTCACGCAGCATGCGCACCAGGGCACGCTGGGTGTTCCCGCGCACGATCGAGTCGTCGACGACGACGAGCCGTTTGCCGCCGACGATCTCCCGCAGCGGATTGAGCTTGAGCCGGATGCCGAGCTGCCGCAACGTCTGGGACGGCTGAATGAACGTCCTGCCCACGTACGAGTTCTTCACCAGCCCGATGCCGTACGGGATGCCGGATTCCTCGGCGTATCCGACCGCAGCCGGTGTGCCCGACTCAGGGACCGGTATGACCAGGTCCGCCTCGACCGGATGCTCTCGCGCCAGCCTGCGTCCGATCTCCACCCGTGTCTGGTGGACCGAACGCCCGGAGATCTGCGTGTCCGGCCGGGCGAGGTACACGAACTCGAAGAGGCACCCCTTGGGCGCCGCGGCGGCGAAGCGGCGAGAACGCAAGCCGTCGGCATCCACGGCGACGAGTTCGCCGGGCTCGACCTCCCGCACGAATGACGCGCCGACGATGTCCAGCGCCGCGGTCTCGCTCGCCACCACCCATCCCCGCTCCGAGCGCCCGAGGACGAGTGGCCGGACGCCTTGCGGGTCCCGTGCCGCGTACAGCGTGGACTCGTCGCAGAAGACCAGTGAGAACGCGCCTTTGACGTGGGCGAGGGCTTCCACCGCCGCGGACTCTAGCGTCTGCCCGGCATACGAGCCGAACAGCGCCGTGATCAGAGCGGTGTCGGTGGTGTTGCCGTAGCGAAGCTCCCCGACGTGGTCCCCGACTCGTTCCCGGACGAGCGCCAGGAGGTCCTCGGTGTTGGTCAGGTTCCCGTTATGACCGAGAGCCACCGTCCCGGCCGGAGTGGCGCCCAGTGTGGGCTGGGCGTTCTGCCACTCGCTGGCGCCGGTGGTGGAGTACCTGGTGTGGCCTACGGCGACGTGACCGGTGAGCGTGTTCAGCGTCGACTCGTCGAAGACCTGACTCACCAGGCCCATGTCCTTGTAGACGAGCACGTTGTCGCCGTTGCCGACCGCGATGCCCGCGGACTCCTGCCCCCGGTGCTGCAGTGCGTACAGGCCGAAGTACGCCAGTTTGGCGACTTCTTCTCCTGGAGCCCACACACCGAAGACGCCGCATGCGTCCCGGGGGCCGTGATCTTGAGGGTCGAGTTCGTGCGTCAGCTGTCCATCCCCGTGCGCCACGCCTCGAGTGTACGTGGCGCCCGGCTCATCGACGGCGCTGCGGGCGAGATTGCCTGGAGCGGCCACCGTATCCGCCGCCGTACCCGCCACCGGAGCGGCGCGGCCGCCCGCCCTGGCTGGGCTTGCTCCGCGGTCCGACCGGCTCGGCCATCGCCGGAGCTTCTGCCAGCTTCTCCACCGTCAGCGGGTTGGCGATGGCGCGAGCATCGACGTTCTTGGCCTCGACGCCGGCCCGCCGCAGCAGGTCACCCATGTCCCGGACCTGGCCCGGAGTAGCGACGGTCACCACGGCGCCGGACGCTCCGGCGCGTGCCGTGCGGCCCGATCGGTGCAGATACGCCTTCGACTCGCCGGCGGGGTCGTAGTGAACGACCAGCCCTACGCCGTCCACGTGAATCCCGCGTGCGGCGACGTCGGTGGCGACCACCACCTGCGCGCGCCCACTCTTGAACCGGTCGAGGTTGCGCTCGCGGACCCGCTGCGAGAGGTCGCCGTGCAGGTCCACGGCGGGGACACCGGCCCGCTCGAGGTCCTCCGCGAGCCTGGTGGCGCCACTCTTGGTGCGGGTGAACACGATGCTGCGGGGATGTGCACGCAGGAGCTCCGACGTGGTGGCGAACTTGCCGCCCGGGCCAACCACGAGCACGTGGTGGTCCATGGTGGTAACCGAACCGGCGTCGGGGTCGATCTCGTGGCGGGACGGGTTGGTCAGATGGCGACGGACCAGCCGGTCGACGTCACCATCCAGAGTGGCCGAGAGCAGCAGCCGCTGCCCACCCTCGGGCGTCTGGCTCAGCAGGTCGTCGACGACCGGGAAGAATCCCAGATCACACAGGTGATCCGCCTCGTCGAGGGTCACGATCTGGATGTCGTCCAAGCGGCAGGCACCCCGGCGTACGAGATCGTCGAGGCGTCCCGGTGTGGCGACGACGATGTCCGCACCGCGGTCGAGGCGGCGGATCTGCCGGTCATACGGCGAACCGCCGTACACCGTGACCATACGCAGCTGCAAAGCTTCGGCCAGCGGCTCCAACGCCGTGGCTACCTGGCCGGCGAGCTCGCGCGTCGGCACGACGATGAGTGCGCGCGGCAGATTGGGCCGGCTCTTCTCACCCGCCAGCTTCGCCAGGATCGGCAGCCCGAAGGCGAGGGTCTTGCCGGAGCCCGTACGGGCGCGACCGAGGACATCTCGTCCGGCGATCGCGTCCGGGATCACGGCCGCCTGTACGGCCGTCGGTTCGGTGATGCCGTCCACGCCCAGGATCTTCACGACGCGGTCCGGGACCCCCATGCTGGAGAAGGCCGAACCCGTGGGGTCGAAGGCCTCGATAGCGGCGCGCCGCGCCGGGTCGAACGTTCGGCGGGCGGCGGCCGGGCCACCGCTCGGACGGCGGCCCCGGTAGCCGGCGCCGCCGCGCCCGTTGAACGGACGGCCGTCGCGCCGGCTGTGCTCGCGTCCGCGACGCGGGCGGTCGGAGGACAGGCTCGATTGATCGATGGTCATGCAGAGTGCTCCGTTGTATCGGGTCACGAGCACACCCGGCGCACGACCGCATGGTGCGGCGCGCGGTGAGCCAAAGGGTGTGCGTACCCGACTTCACTCGACGTTCCACCGTCAACCGAACACGTCCGGGGGTTCTCCACCGTGGTGACATGCTCAACAAAACCCGGGCACTGAAACGGCCGGACTCTGTGAGGCCGGCCGTGGCTGTTGTTCAGTATAGCTGATCGCGGGATGAGCGGCGTCAAGGGCTCGCGACGACGGAAATCAGCCGGATCTGCCGCGCCGCACGGGCTTGCGCGACCGTGTCAGCCCGCGAGTTCCAGGAGCCTTCGCACCGTCCTGAGGTTGCGGGTGGTGCCCAGCGGGCCTCGCCGGCCGAGTAGCCTCTCGCCGAGCTTGCTGCGGCCGAGCCCACCCGGGCAGTGTAGATATACCACCGAGCCGGTCGCGGCGATCTCGTCGTCGCCGGAATCGACCGATGCCCACTGGTCAAGGGTGGCGGCGTCGGGCTCGTCCCGCATGAACGCCATGATCAGCTTCGACGGGTCCGCGTCCGGGAAGGGATTCGCGGCGATCGCGTCCGCGATCTCGTCGCGTGACCGGACCAGGACCGGAATCCGCAGGCCGGATTCGCGCTCAATCTGTTCTTCGAGCTCAGCCGCCAGAGCCGCGTCAGTGCCAAGCGCAGAAGGCTCGTCGTCCACGGTGAACACGACATTGCCCGTGTTGATGTACGTCGACACGTCGGTGTAGCCGAGGGCGGTCACCCACGACCGCAGCTCCGCCATGTTGACCTTGGTGTTTCCTCCGACGTTGATGCCGCGCAGCAGTGCCACGTATCGCGGCATGCGCATCTCCTCATCCGGCGATTCCGGCACCACACGAGCGGTGCCGGGTGAACGTCAGCTTATGCGTCGCGGCACAATGGGCGGCGAACCTTCAGCCCGAGGGATGGCATGAACCACAGAACTTTCTTCCGCACCGCAGCCGTCGTCGAGGCCGTCACATGGCTCGGCCTTCTGGGCGGAATGATCATGAAGTACGGTCCTCCAGACAACGAGATCGGCGTCGAGGTGTTCGGCCCACTGCACGGCATCGCCTTCATCGTCTATCTCATTGCGGTCGCAACCGTGTTCCGGCGTTTCCGATGGAGTTGGGGAACGACGACGCTCGCGGTCGCCGCAGCAGTGCCACCGGTGTGCACGGTCGTCTTCGATACCTGGGCGAGCCGAACAGGCCGTCTCGGCACCGGATCGACGCCGGTACCGAGCGGCATGTGATCGGTCAGCACGTGGCCGCTCACCTTCATCAGCCGCTATGCGGCTTTGTTGCGTCTAGCACGATCCCATGCGCGTCATTCAGGTAGTTCGGCGAGCCGAGCCAGAAGTAAGGCCTCCCCCAGGCAGACCTTGGCGAACTGATCCAGATGCAGACTCTCGTCCAGTCCGTGGGCTCGCGAGTCGGGATCCTCGACCCCCGTCACGAGCACTGTCGCTTCGGGAAACGACTTTTCGAACTCGGCGATGAACGGGATCGAGCCGCCGGTCCCCATCCGAACCGGGGGGCGGCCGAAGGCTTCGGTCAAAGCGCTCTCGGCTGCGGCGAACGCGGGGGTGTCGGTGTCGAGCACACACGGCGCACCTAGCTCACCATCGACAACCGCGACTTCAGCACCGAAATCGGCGTGGTGACGCAAATGAGCGGTGAGCGCGTCGAGCGCTGCCTGCGGATCTTGGCCCGGGGCCAGGCGCATGCTGATCTTCGCTCGTGCCCGGTGCACCAGGACGTTAGCGGAATCGGCCACCGCCGGCGCGTCGATGCCGATCACCGACAGCGCGGGCCTGGCCCAGATCCGGTCCGGAATAGAACCGGTGCCGGATAGCTTCACGCCATCGACGACACCGCACTCCGCCCGGAATCGCTCAGCAGGATAGTCGACCTCCGCCGCGGTCCCGGATACGAGGCCCGCGACAGCCACATCGCCGTTGTCGTCGTGCAGCGTGGCGATGAGCCGGCAGAGCGAAGTCAGCGCATCGATGACAGGTCCGCCGAACATGCCCGAATGCACCGCATGGTCGAGAACCCGGACCTCCACTTCGCAGTCGACCAGGCCGCGCAGGCTGGTGGTCAGAGCCGGCGTGTCGACCGTCCAGTTCACGGCATCGGCCACGACGATCACGTCGGCCGACAACCGATCCCGGTATGCCTCGAGGAAGGCCGTGAACGTGGGTGAACCTACTTCTTCCTCACCTTCCACGAACAATGTCACGCCGACCGGTGGGCGACCTTCGAACGCCCGGAGCGCTGCGATGTGTGCCATCACACCGGCCTTGTCGTCTGCGGAGCCGCGGCCGAACAGGCGGCCGTCGCGCTCTTCCGGCTCGAACGGCGGGCTGGTCCAGTCGGCCGGGGGTCCCGTCGGCTGCACGTCGTGATGAGCATAGAGGAGCACCGTCGGCGCACCGTCGGGACCGGGCCAGTGCGCGATGATCGCGGGCGCGCCTCCTTGCACTGTGAGGATGTCGGCCGTGACCGCTCCGGCTCCACGAGCCAGGGCTGCCACCGCCTCGGCGCTCGCCTGGATATCGTCGACCGCATCGGGATCCGCGCTCACACTGCGGATACGAATCAGTCGTTCCAAATCGTCACGGACAGACGGGAGAACCGCGTCGACGGCGGCGCGTAACGTACTCACAATGGTGCACTCTAGTCCCGCTCACGAACCACCGGAAACCCGCGCGCAGCTCTCGAGAACCTTCCGGCCCAGCTGGATCTGGGCCATCGCTCTGGGCTCGGCCGTCGGATGGGGAGCGTTCGTTCTCCCGACCGATTGGATGGCCACGGCCGGCCCGGTCGGCGCGGTTCTCGGCTTCGCCATCGGCGGCGTGCTGATGATCGTCATCGCGGCCAGCTACGGCATCCTGATCCCCCGGTTCCCGGTCTCCGGTGGCGAGTTCGCCTACGCCCAAATCGGCTTCGGCCGCAACCACGCCGTGCTGTGCGGCTGGTTCCTGACACTCGGCTATGTCTGCATCGTGGCGCTGAACGCCTCCGCGCTGGCGCTGCTGGCGCGCTACGTGCTGCCACAGGTGGCCGAGCGGGGCCTTCTTTACGAAGTGGCCGGGTGGGAGGTCTATCTGGGCGAGGTGCTGATCGCCAGCGCCGCCCTGGTCGTCTTCGCCGTGCTGAACATTCGGGGAGCGTCGCTGTCCGGCCGGCTGCAGTTCCTGTTCTGCCTGGTGATGCTGGCCGGAGTCGGCGTGCTGCTGGTGGCCGCGATCCTGCATCCGGACGGCCAGCTGAGCAACGCACAACCGGCGTTTCCCACCGATGCGACTCCGTGGCTTGCGGTGCTGGCCATCGTAGCCATCGCGCCCTGGGCATTCGTCGGATTCGACAACGTCCCCCAGGCGGCCGAGGAGTTCAAGTTCTCGCCGGAGAAGGCGTTCCGCCTGATCGTCTTCGCCATTCTCGCCGCCACCGTCCTCTACTCGGCCATGATCTTCACCACGGCCATCGCCGCGCCATGGGCGACGCTCGCCGACGAGGCTCCCCTGTGGGGCACCGGCGATGCGATCTCCGACCTGCTCGGTGGCGTGGGAGTGATGATCCTCGCGATCGCCGTGTCGATGGGCATTTTCACCGGGCTCAACGGCTTCTACGTCTCGGCGAGCCGGCTGCTGTTCGCCATGGGGCGGGCCAGGATGATTCCGGGCGTCTTCGCCCGGCTGCACCCCCGGCACGGCACGCCGTACATCGGGCTTGTCTTCGCCTGCGCGGTCTGCCTGATAGCTCCGTGGTTCGGCCGGGAAGTGCTGGTGTGGGTGGTCGACATGTCCGCCGTCGGGGTCACCATCGCCTACACCTATACGTGCCTCGTCGCCTATCGCCAGCTCCGGTCAGCCGGCAACGGCGGCCGGACCACGGCCGCCCGCGATGGCAACACTGCGGCCAAGCTGGTGGTGGCGGCGCTCGGCACATTGATCGGTCTGTCGTTCCTGGCTCTGCTCCTCGTGCCTGGCTCGCCGGCCGCCCTGGGTCCGCAATCCCTCGTCGCCCTGGCCATATGGGTGCTGCTCGGGCTCGTCGCGTACCTGCTCCGCTACCGGGAGAACTCGAAGGTCTCGGACGAAGAGCTGGACTTTCTCGTCCTCGGCCGCGAACGCGGCTGAAAGGCCGAGCGGCGCTCCTGAACTCACCGTTCGCTGCGGGCCGCCGCCTGGATGATCCTGCTTCGTTCTCGCGCGTCGATGACGCCCTCCTCGACGAGCTTGTCCGTGACGTCTCCGACGTGGCGGACCAGCGCGCCCTTGCTCGGCCAGTCGCGCTCGTCGTCGATGGCGTCGTTGACGGTGCATCCGCCACCGACGGAGCGGTTCTCGACTCCGCTGTCCCGGCCACGGATCACGACGGTTTCTCTCATGTCCGGATCCGGGCACTGGGCGACAGGTCCGACGCCGACGATGATCGGATCGTGATCGCTCGCCCGCCATACGGTGCCCGGCTCGAACAGCTCGCTGGCGAAGTAGTTGAACCGCGAGTATTCGACCAGGACGGATTCCACCGAGTTGATGCTCCACACGTCGACGTCGCGGACGAGGTCAGCATCGGTGACCGAGGGACCGGCCAGGATGTGATCGAGTGAGCCGACTTTGCCGTCGAAGACGTACGTGTACCCGGCGTCGAACGCCGGCACCAGGTCGGTGTAGCCGGCCTCAAGGAAGACCTGAATCGGATCTTCCTGACTGTAGGCGTTGAAGTCGCCGATAAGGAAGACGTCCTCAGTCCCGGTGTCCGCAGAGAGGGTGTCGGCGAACTGCACCAATGCCTCCGCCTGGGCCACCCGGTCCTCATTGAAACAGCCCTCCGGTGGCTCTGGGGCGCAGTCGCCGCCTTTGGACTTGAAGTGGTTCACGATGCCGATGAACGAGTATCCGGTCTCGGTGACGGTGAACTCTTGCGCCAGCGGTTCCCGGGCATTGCCGTAGGCAGGGTGGTCGACGAGGACCACTGCTTCGTCCACCGGTTGCACCGCGCTGGGGCGGTAGATGAACGCGTTGCGGATGACGTCCTGATCGGCCAGCTGCGGCATACGGTCCGGCGTCTCAACGTAGGCCCAGGTGTCCGGTTCGGCCTCGTTCAATGCATCCACCAGGTCGGCGAGGGCGGTATCCGGATCTTTTCCAAAGACGGCCGAGTTCTCGATCTCCTGCAGCGCGACGACGTCAGCGTCGAGCGTACCGATCGCGGCGACGATCTTGGCTTCCTGGCGCTGCAAGTTCACCTCGTCCCAGGCGCCTCGTGCGAGGCAGCCACCACGCACCGTGAGCGGATTGCCGTCGCGATCGGTGTACGCCGTGCACCCCTCAAGGTCGGCGCCGAGGGTGGTGAAGTAATTGAGGACGTTGAAACTGGCGATGGTGACGTCACCGCCCACGTCCTCCGGTGTCTGGTTGGCTTCCCGGGTGTTGCCGCCGTCGAAGAGGACGACGTCGGACGCCTCGCCGGTCACTGGTCGGCGCGGCTGGAAGTTCCACTGGAACCGATAGTCGAAGATCACGTCGTCGACGAAGGTCAGCCCCGCGCCGGTGCGCACGGGGGTGGACGCTGTCAGATAGGGCACCTCGTGGCTGGGCGACGTGCGAACGGACTGCCCGTCGTCGAGAGTGACCGATCGCGCGCGGTTGTCATCGGCGACGTCGTCGTACTCGGGCGTGCCGGGCCGCGCGACGTCGGTTTCCTGCATCAGCGGGCCGCCGAAGCCCAGGCCGATGGATCCGAAGGCGTTTGTGCCCCATCCGCCGAGCGCATACGTGTCGGAAACGGTGTAGCCCTGCGCCGGGGCGACCAGCATGCCCTCGAAGACTTCGCGCCGTTCTTCGGAGCGGGGCAGCTCGAACGGGACCGGCTTAACCGTCTCGGCGGGCTCTGTGTACACGGCCAGACCCTCCGCGCCGACGACGATCTGGGTGAGTCCGAAATGCTCGGTTACCTCTCCGGTGACCTGGATGTAGTCGTCGATCTCCACCGAGTCGACGGTGGCGGGTGAGTAGACGAACACGGCATCGGAAGCGGTCCGTTCCGACAGGTCGGCGTCGCCTCCGCTACCGGGTGTCTGGATGTAGTACCCATCGAAACCCCCGGTGGGGTATATGGCCGTCACCACGCCGGAGACGGTAACCGCCTGACCGGCCAGGGGTGACGATGCGCCCTCGCCCTGGACCTCGGCGATGCCGTGAGTGTCCTCGCCGGGCTCACCCGGCTCGACCGGGCCGCCGCTACCGTTGCCCACGCCCTTGGTCGGTGCTGCCGCAGTCCATTCTCCGTCGATGAGCTGAAGGGATTGACTCGCCGAGCCGAGCACATGAGTGGGCGACGCCGCCTGCCCGCGCACCGATGGCGGTAGCAGCGCGCTGGTACCGGCCACGCTGCCGCCGTCCGATCCGCCGTTGGCGTCCGGACGATAGCCGATGGTCCAGAAACCGGCCAAGACACCGTCGGGATCGACCGCGAAGATGCTGGAGCCGTATCCGCCAGTGGTGGAGTTGGTGATGGGCACGTCGACGGCGATGGCTCCCGAGCCGGAGATGACAGCCCCTTCGGGAAGGACCACCACATGTGCGGCGCTCTGCGGGCTGTCCCCCCGCGTGATCGAGCCGACGGTCCAACCGGAGACGTCCGATCCCTCAGAGCCTTCGAGTTCGACGAAGTCGGCATCGTTGCCACCCGCGTAGTGGATCTCACTGATGTACGCGAGCTCGTCCTCGGCGGCCGCAGGAGGTGACGGAGCCACCACCAGACCCGCACCGGCCATGCCCGCCATCGCGACGGTCACGAGCACCTTTCTGAAAGCACCAACGTGGCGCATCACGACCTCCTCCGCGACGACAATCCCCGGCATATCCGACTGTCTCGCGGATCAGGCGGGGAACTCCAGTAGTCAGCGGTGAACATTCACCCGACATCTCATGGCGATCGGATGGCGGCGCCGCGATCCAGGAAGGTCACTGCGTGACACACCGCCCTGGAGCGGCGGTGAAAGCAGGTTTACGAGCCCGACGGACCTACTCGCTGCTGCCGCGCTTCCCACTCCAGCGGGAGTAGGCATACAAGCCGCCGCCGACGAGCAGGACGGCGATGGCGGCGATGAGCCACCATTGGACGGAGGAACCCGTATCCGGCAACGGCCCGCCCGCCTGGGTAGCCGCTGATGCAGCGGTCGAGCCGACGGCTCCCAGACCGATTCCGAGCGCGACAACGGCGGCGAAGCGACGGGTATGCCTGATCGAACGCATCAGCAACCTCCACGAGAGGACGGAACAACTAGCTGTTTGACACGCTACCCCGTTCCCCGGACAACGTCTTCGGTGAGTTCCTGACGTTGTCCGGTAACGTCCGAAGGCGCCGAAGCGGTCACCGCGAATGATCCACCTGCTAGCCTCGAGCCCGTGGGAATCGCCCAAGGGTTCGACTACACGGAGCGCGCGGACGGGACCGTCATCATCACCCACCGCGGCAAGCCCGCGACAACGTTGCGTGGGCGCCGTGCACGGGAATTCCTCGACGAGGTCGATGGCGAACCGCAGGAAGTCATGGCCCGCTGGACGGGCAACTACAAGCATGGCAACGAACGCGTCGCCCGCCTCCATCCCCGCAACCGCGGGCGCTGACGCAGCGCCCGCTACCTCGCTAGGCCGAAGCTCCTCAGATCAGCCGGAGCTGGCCCGACCACTGAGCGGCAGGCCTTGGCTTGCTGCCGCGAGGTATCCCACCCGGAGCGGGCGACGACTCCGCCCGACCGAACCGCGCCTCGCCGTCGCGCTGAGCCACTCCGTGCCGCTCAAGGATGGGAGCGACCCTGGCCTTCAGCTCGTCGCGGTAGTCCCGCGGAAGGTACGCGCCACGGCCGTACAACCTCTGGTAGAGCGGCACCAGATCAGGATATTCACGGGCGAGCCACGCCATGAACCATGGCTTGGTTCCGGGACGCAGATGGAGCGGGATCGTAGCTACCCTGCTAGCACCGGCGCGCGCCAGTTGCGCGACCGTGGCATCGAGCTGTTCGGTGGTATCGGTCAACCCCGGCAGCACCGGAGCCATCAGCACCGAGCAATCGAACCCGGCATCCCGGATGGCCCGAACGAGGTCCAGCCTGGCTCGAGGCGACGGTGTTCCGGGCTCGACGCTACGGTGTAGGTGCTCGTCGAGAATGGCTATCGACACGGCAGCTCCGACGTCAACGGATGCCGACGCCCGCACCAGGAGCGGCAGGTCACGCCTGAGGAGCGGACCCTTCGTGAGAATGGAGAACGGTGTGCCGGAATCGGCCAAGGATCGGATGATCCGGGGCATGAGCCGGTAGCGACCCTCGGCACGCTGGTACGGATCGGTGTTGGTGCCCAACGCCACGTGCTCTCGCGGCCACGAGGGCCGAGCCAGTTCACGCGCGAGCACCTCGGGGGCGTTGACCTTCACCACGATCTCGGAGTCGAAGCCTCGGCCGGGGTCCAGTTCAAGCCACTCGTGGCTGCCTCGGGCAAAGCAGTTGTGGCTCACCACCCCATTGGCGATGAAGTCACCCGTCCCGGTGGTGATGTCGTGCATCGGAATCTCGCGTCCGAGCGCTTCGACCGAGATGACTCGCAGCCCGGAGCCACCCGTGACCGCTGTGCCGTCGAGATCCGGCACCGGGCCACCAACCGCCGCACGGCGGCCCAGACCGACGAGCTGGCTGCGCATCGTCAGGTGGGCGGCCGCACGGCGGCCACGCGGTGCGGTGCTCACGTACGCCCAGCCTCGCTCGCTGAGGAACCGATGGTCTCCGCTGGCGACCAAGACCGTCGCGTCCTCTAGTTCGACGCGGTAAGCGGCCTTCACGGTCTGCCAGTGCGCACGCACCTCGGTGACGACATACCTCCGGCTGGAGCCCACCTGGCGGGTGCCGTAGATCCGATCCCCTGCCCGCAGCTCCTCAAGCGGCTTGGTGCCGCCATCAGCCATCAGAATCCGAGTGTCGCCCCGCAGGCAGTACGCACACGCATGCGTGCATCCGCGATAGGGATTGACAGTCCACCGGAACGGAACGTCCGAACTGGCGGGCACCTTGTTCAGCACGCTGCGAGCCGTCACCTCGTGGAACGTCACGTCCGCGAACTCGGGTGTGGTCACGCTGCGCACCAAACCAGGCATCCGCTGGAGTCCCGGCAGCGCCTCATTGTTCTCGACGTCGAGCGCCTGGTTCTCCCATCGCATTCGCCTATTCGAACATACGTTCTCATAACCTGCCAAGTCCGGGCCGCCCACCCCTGCCGTCAGGACGGCCGGACCGGAAGGGCTATTCAAGGAGCGGGAGTCAGAGCACAGGCAAGTACGCCGAGAGATCCGCACGGTCGCCGCTGGCCGAGACATGGGCCGCCGCCAGCTCGTCGGCCCAGCGAGTTCTCCCTGCCGCCAGCCGGAGCCACGTGGTCGCATCCATCTCGACGACATTCGGTGGCGTGCCGCGGGTATGCCGTGGCCCCTCTACGCATTGGACCGCCGCGTGCGGAGGGACCCGAACCTCGACGGTCCGCCCGGGTGCCCGCTGAGCGACCACCTCGAGCAGAGCCCGCACCGCCAGCCGCACCGTGTCCTTCGGCAGCTTCAGGGGACCGGCAACCGGCACTGATCGGGCAAGGTCGTCGGCATGGACGGCGATCTCGACGGCGCGGGTCAGCAGATAGTCCCCGAGCCGGATGGCCCCGCGCCGCCCCACCACCACCTGATCATGCAAACCAATCCGGTCGAGCGCGTCCACTGCAGCGGCGAACCGCTCGTCCACAGTGGTCATGATCGCCCCTGGATACCGGCCGGCATCGGCCGCCAGTTCCCGCGCGCGCTCGGCGATGCCATCCGCGACGGGGGCGTACGCGGCCAGGTAGTCCCCGAGGCCGGCGGCGGCCACGCCTCGTGCCGCCGGTTCGAGTGCCGTCACGGAGTCGGCCACTGTGGCGAGGTGAGCGACGAGGTCTGCCACGGCCCAACCCGGCAACACGCTCTCGCGCTCCCACGACGACTCCGGCACGCCCTCGATCCAGGACCGGAGCACCAGATGCCCTTCCCGATAGGCAGCCCAGCTCAGGGACGGATCAACACGCTTCGCCACCTCAACAAACTACCGCAGGCCTGACCTGCGTCACGCGCCCCGCGGCGAGTCGGGCGACGGCCCGACGGTGCTCAGCATCTCGTAGCGGTCGAAACGGTAGCGTGACCGCGCGGTCTGGGCAGGCCGGCTGTGGCTGTCGTAGAACGTGTCGACGATCTCCAGGGCCGGCGACTCGGGCGGAAGACCCAGCAGCCGGCACTCGCGTGGCGGGGCCACCACCGCGCGCACCCGCCGCACAGCCGACGCCATGACGAGACCAGCCTTGGCGCAGGCTTCGCGGATTTCGCCCTCCAGATCCGACGAATCGATCATGCCGCGCAACGCGGCCGGGAGATGCGCCAGCTCGTGGCACATCGGTTCCCTGTCGGCGAGACGCAACCGTTCCACCTCCAGGACGTCGTCGCCGGGAATGACGCCCAGTTCGGTCGCCACCCGCTCGTCGGCGGGGACGGTGTCGAGGCCCATCAACAGCGACGACGGCCTGAGGTGCCGCCGGCGCATGTCCTCGGTGAAGGACGTGAAGCTCGGCCCCATCTCGATTCGAGGCCTGCGCACGTAGGTACCGCTACCTGGAATCCTCTCGATCCATCCCCCGGCGGCTAGCTCCGCCAGCGCCTGCCGCACGGTCATCAGGCTGACATCGAAGTCGGCGGCAAGCTGACGCTCTGGCGGCAGGCGTGTCTCCACCGGGAGCCGCGAGCAGCGTTCTCGCAGCTCGGTGAAGATCGACTGGTATTTCGGAGTCTTCATCCGTTCACCAACCGCCGTCGCCAGACTCCCGCGGCACCCGGGTTACGTGACGCCCGGAACTCATTGCTCTAGAGCAGTTTCGAGCCAAGCCCGACGTGGCCCATGGGTGCCCTCGGTGAGCCCGATGATATCCGGATTCCCAGGTGCGGCGTGCGGTCAGCAGTCGCTTTCGAGTCGGCTGCCGCCGTCCTGCCACGGGCGAGCGGAGCGAAGGATTCGCAGCACGTGATCATTTGACAAACGGTCGGCGATTACCGACCATACTGCTATGGCCGACCATACGACAGCTCCGGACCATAACGGGGCGGCAGGCGGTCCGAGCGCCACTCTGCCGGCGGTTCCGGACTACGCCCTCGACGATGTGCTGGAGCTGACTGAGCCCGTGCAATACCGCGCGCTCTTCGAGAAGACCCGGCTCGAGGTCTGCAGCCTGCTGCTCGAACGTGCCGCCACGATTTCGGACCTCGCCGTCGCCCTGGGCAAGCCGAAGGGCACGGTCGGCCACCACCTCAAGGTGCTCGAGGAGGCAGGGCTCGTCCACGTGGTCCGCACCAAGAAGGTGCGGGCCATCGAGGCCAAGTACTACGGCCGCACCGCTCGGGTTTTCATCTTTCACAAGGTCGGAGAGGCAGCAGAACAGCCGCAGCAAGTTCTCTCGACAGCCGCTGCCGAGATCGCCGCGGTGCCGGAGGACACGGACCTACCCGTCAATAGCAACATCCGGTACGCCCGCATCCCTACGGAGCGCGCCGAGGAGTGGAGCCGGCGTCTCGATGAACTGATCATCGAGTTC
This sequence comes from Phytoactinopolyspora alkaliphila, assembly GCF_010550695.1. Lineage (GTDB taxonomy): Bacteria > Actinomycetota > Actinomycetes > Jiangellales > Jiangellaceae > Phytoactinopolyspora > Phytoactinopolyspora alkaliphila. Next base: position 370,119 of record NZ_JAAGOB010000005.1, on the reverse strand, counting down.
GGGTCCCAGCCACGCGGGGGCGATGTGATCTACGGCTTCGCGATTGCCGTCTACCCCACCGACCGTGCACGCCTTCCCGATGCCGGCGAGACAGGCGCGGCGGACGAGGCGGTGGACGAGTGAGCGAGACCCCGCAGGCTCCCGCCACGAGGCTGGGCGGAAACTACTGGAAGCTGTTCTCCGCCAGCACGGTCGCCAATCTGGGCGATGGGCTGATGGTCGTGGCGATCCCGTGGCTGGCGTCGGCCATCACACGTGACCCCCTTCAGATCGCTCTTGTCGCTCTGGCCACCCGTATCCCCTGGTTGCTGTTCTCGCTTCCCGCGGGAGTCATCACCGATCGATTCGATCGCCGGCGCCTGGTCGCGGGCATGGATGTGGCACGGTGTGCCGCGATCTTCGTCTTCGGCGCCGTCGTCCTGGCCAACCAGGGCGACCTGTCGTCGCCTGAGGCCATCGCTGACGGCTCGGCAGATCCTCCCGGGAACGCCGCGGTACTGCTCGCCCTCCTCTACCTGACCGCACTCCTGGTCGGCTTCGCGGAAGTCCTGCATGACAACTCGGCACAGACGTTGCTGCCGTCCGTCGTCGGCAAGCACCAGCTGGAGAAGGCGAACAGCCGCATGTGGGGCGCGGAGATGACAATGAACCAGTTCGTGGGACCGCCGCTCGCTGGCCTCCTGCTAGGGGTCGCTTTCGCGTTGCCGTTCTTCGTCAACGCCGGAACGTTCGCGGTGGCCGCCGCGCTCGTCTTCGCGTTGACCGGTACGTTCTCCCCGAAAGGCCAGACCACCACCGGAAGAATCGACTGGCGGCGAGAGATCGGCGAAGGACTGAGCTGGCTGTGGCGGCACGAACTGCTCCGCTCGCTGGCCATCGTCCTGGGCGGCCTCAACGCGATGAGCGCCATGGCGATGGCCATCTACGTCCTGTTCGCCCAGGAGATCCTCGGCCTCGACGCACGCGGCTTTGGCCTTCTCCTCACCGGCAGCGCGGTCGGAGGGGTCCTGGGGTCGCTCCTGGCCGATCGGGTCAGCAAGCGCCTAGGCCCGGGCGCGGCTCTGTTCACCTCGATGGTGGGGATGGGTCTCGGCGTCGGAGTCATTGGACTCATCTCCAGCGGCGAAGTCGCATGGGTTGTTCTGGTGGCCTCTGGCTTCCTGGTGGTGATGTGGAACGTCATCACCGTGTCGCTGCGCCAGACCATCATCCCCGATCACCTTCTCGGCAGAGTGAACTCCGTCTACCGGTTCTTCGGCTGGGGAACCATCTCCCTGGGCAGCCTCGTCGGGGGCGTCGTGGTTACCGTGGGCGAGCCGCTGCTGGGCCGCGAGTGGGCTCTCAGGATGCCCTTCCTCATCGCTGCCGCGGTGCACTTCGTCCTTCTCGCCTACGCATTGCCCCGCATCAACACCGCACGGATCCAGGCAGCCAAGGTCGCTGCCGAGTCCGGTCCTGCGCAGCCTGACTTCGCCGATCCGCAGTGATCCGGGCCGAACCCGAAGGCAACATCGCCATCGCAATGGAGAAGGACCATGCACTTCCACCCCCATCAAGATCTTCATCGCGAACGTGAACGCGACCTGCGCGCGGAGCTCGAGGCCACGGTGGCGCTCCGCCATGCCCACCTACGCCGCAGCGCCGAACGACGGGAGCGACGTGCCTCGCGGCTCGCGACCCAGCTCGCCACTCTCCGCCGCGCTACCCTCCGCACCCCCTGAGGGCCCCAGCCGGCATCTACTCGGCGAAGGCCGCCGGCAACGTCTCCTCGTGGGCGCGCCGCAGTTCGTCGATCCCGACGCTGAACTGTCCCTGAACGTCCAGCACGCCCTCGTCGTCGACCACGCCTATCCGCTCGTGCGGATACCCGCGCGCCGCGCACATGCCGGTGAATCTCACCTCGTCAGGGTGCGGAACGGCGACGATCACCCGGGCCGTGGATTCCGAGAACAGGAAGACGAACGGGTCGAGCCCACCGGGCACCCACACTCGTGCGCCGACGCCGTGCCGCAGGACCGACTCCACCAGAGCCTGCGCCACGCCGCCGTCGGACACGTCGTGGGCTGCGGCGATCATGCCGTCGCCCGCGGCGCTGTGGAGGATGTCGGCCAGAGCCTTCTCGGCGCCGAAGTCCACCGCCGGCGGCAGACCACCCAGATGTCCGTGGACGACATTTGCCCACTCCGAACCACCGAACTCGTCCCGCGTCCCGCCGAGCAGGTAGATGATGTGGCCTGGCGTCCTGAACCCGGATGGGATCCGCCGGCTGACGTCGTCGATGACGCCCAGTACCCCCACCACTGGCGTGGGATGGATCGCCGTCTCCGCGGTCTGGTTGTACAGCGATACGTTCCCGCCGGTCACCGGGGTACCGAGTTCCTGGCAGCCGTCGGCCAGGCCGCGCACCGCCTCGGCGAACTGCCACATCACGTCCGGGTCCTCGGGCGAGCCGAAGTTCAGGCAGTTCGTCACGGCTACCGGTCGCGCCCCCGTGACGGCCACATTCCGGTACGCCTCGGCCAGCGCCAGCTGCGTGCCCGTATAGGGATCCAGTTTGGCGTAACGTCCGTTCGCGTCGAGAGACAGTGCGATGCCCAGGCCCGACGCTTCGTCGATACGCAGCACCCCCGCGTCCTCGGGCTGAGCCAGCACCGTGTTGCCGAGTACGTAGCGGTCGTACTGGTCGGTGACCCACGCCCGCGAGCACAGGTTCGGCGAGCCCACCATCCGCAGCAATGTCGCGCGCAGGTCATCGCCAGTGGACGGGCGGGCCAGGTGCGCCGGTGAGGCGGCCTGCAACGCGTCCTGCCAGTCCGGGCGCGCGAACGGACGCTCGTACACCGGTCCGTCATGCGCCACCGTCCGCGGCGGCACGTCGACGATGGTTTCGCCGCGCCACTCGATGGTCAGTCGCCCCGAGGCGTTGACCTCTCCGACAACGTCGGCCTGGACGTCCCACTTCGCGCAGATCTTCATGAACCGCTCGACGTCGGCCGGCTCCACCACGGCCATCATCCGCTCCTGCGACTCGCTCATGAGGATCTCCTCGGGAGCGAGCGTCGAGTCGCGAAGTGGCACCCGGTCCAGCACCACATGCATGCCGCCCTCGCCGGCGCTGGCCAGCTCCGACGTGGCGCAGGACAGGCCGGCCGCCCCGAAGTCCTGAATACCCGCGATGATCTCCGCGGCGAACAGCTCGAGCGTGCATTCGATGAGAAGCTTCTCCATGAACGGGTCGCCGACCTGCACACTTGGCCGCTTCACCGGACCCTCGGACTCGAACGTCTCCGACGCCAGGATCGACGCGCCGCCGATGCCGTCGCCGCCGGTCCGCGCACCGTAGAGGATCACCTGGTTCCCCACGCCCGACGCCTTCGCCAGGTGCAGGTCCTCGTGCCGCATGACGCCGACGCACAGCGCATTCACCAGCGGGTTGCCCGCGTACGACGGATCGAAGACGACCTCCCCGCCGATGTTCGGCAGGCCTAGGCAGTTGCCGTAACCGCCGACGCCGGCGACGACGCCGGGCAACACCCGCTGCGTGTCATCAGCGTCCAGCGGACCGAAACGCAGGGAGTCCATCACCCCGACGGGGCGGGCGCCCATAGCGAGGATGTCACGCACGATTCCCCCGACACCTGTCGCGGCTCCCTGATAGGGCTCCACGTAGGACGGGTGATTGTGCGACTCGGCCTTGAACGTCACGGCGAGGCCATTCCCGATGTCGACCACGCCCGCGTTCTCACCGATGCCCGCGAGGAGCTTGCCGACCGGCGTCACCTGGGATTGTTCGCCGAACCTACGCAGATGCACCTTGCTCGACTTGTACGAGCAGTGCTCGGACCACATCACGCTGTACATGGCCAGCTCGGCATTGGTGGGCCGGCGGCCGAGGATGTCTCGCACTCGCTCGTATTCGTTGGCCCTGAGCCCCAGCTCAGCCCACGGCTGTGGGTGGTCAGGTGTCTTGGCCGCGTTCTCGGTGGTGTCGATCACGCCACGTTCCTCGCTCGTCGCCGCGTCGTTGCTGTGCCATGCGCCATGGTGCGGTGACTCACGCCGCCGCCATGCTCATCAGCACGGAGGTGAAGAAGCCCAACCCGTCCGTGCTGGGCCCGGTCAGGGTCTCCACCGCGTGCTCCGGGTGCGGCATCAGGCCCACCACATTGCCGCGCTCGTTCGCCACGCCGGCGATGTCCCGGTAGGAACCGTTGGGATTGCACTCCAGATAGCGAGCGACGACGCGGCCCTCCCCCTCAAGCCGGTCGAGCGTGGCGTCGTCGGCGACGAAGCCGCCCTCGCCGTTCTTCAGCGGGATGACGATCTCCTGACCGTCCTCGTAGGAGGACGTCCACGCCGTCGAGGCGTTCTCGATCCGCAAGCGCTGATCCCGGCAGACGAACTTCCGGTGGTCGTTGCGGACCAGCGCGCCCGGGAGGAGATGCGCCTCGCACAGCACCTGGAAGCCGTTGCAGATCCCCAGGATGGGCATGCCGCCACGGGCGGCGTCGATCAAGGGCTCCATGATCGGCGCGAACCGGGCGATCGCGCCGCAGCGCAGGTAATCGCCGTACGAGAATCCGCCAGGCAGAACCACAGCGTCCACGCCGCGCAGGTCGGCATCGCCATGCCAGAGCGACACCGCGTCGCCCGAGGCGATCCGAACCGCCCGCAACGCGTCGCTGTCATCCAGCGAGCCCGGGAAGGTAACGACTCCAATGGTCACGCTCGAGCTCCTCGTTCGTTCCTCACCCGTCGCCTCGCCGTTCCGGGTCCAATGGTCACGCTCGGGCTCCTCGTTCGTTCCTCACCCGTCGCCTCGCCGTTCCGGGTCCAATGGTCACGGTTCCACCCGCAACGAGAAGTCCTCGATCACCGGATTGGACAGCAGGGTCGACGCGGCCTTCTCGATCTCGGCGACCGCCTCCGGCGTCGCCATGCCGGCGAGCTCGATCTCGAACCGCTTGCCTTGCCGGACCGAGCTGACTCCCTCAAAACCCAGCCGGTCCAAGGCGCCGTGAACGGCCTTGCCTTGCGGGTCGAGGATCTCGGGCTTGAGCATGACGTCAACGACGACACGTGCCACGGGCAGACGCTCCTTGCGCGACTGGGGAGATTGGGGCAACCCAAGGATACGTCACGCAGGCCCTTCACCGGTGAGCTGCTCGCCTCGCGGGCATCGCCCGGTGATCGTCGGCGCGTCAGACCTGTGATCTGGTGATCATCGTCTCGGTGTGCATGGGCGCAGCCTGCACAACGCGGCGACGATCACCAGGTGGGTGTCGATACGATTCGTTTCATGCCAAGACTTCCGAGATACGTTCTCGCCGGTATTCCGATCGCCGCGCTGATGCTCACCGCGGCTTGCGGATCCGACGACGACCCCAACGCGGAGGACGGCGACGACACCGCCTCCGCGACCGAGCCCGCCGATGACGGCGGCGCCGATGACGGGCAGTGCACGCCCGAAGACCTCGAGACCATGACGCCGGGCACCCTCACCATCGCCACCGGAGAGCCCGCCTACGAGCCGTGGGTCGCCGGCAACGCGCCGGAGAGCGGCGAGGGCTTCGAGAGCGCGGTCGCCTACGCGGTGGCGGAGCGGCTCGGATACACCGACGACGACGTCACGTGGACACGTGTCGACTTCAACGCGGCCATCCAACCAGGGCCGAAGAACTTCGACTTCGACATCAACCAGTTCTCCATCACCGAGGAGCGCAAGGTGGCGGTGGACTTCTCGTCGTCCTACTACGACGTCGCTCAAACGGTCATCACCGTCGAAGGCAGCCCGGCCGCCGACGCCACCAGCATCGCCGACCTGCAGGACCTGCAGCTCGGCGCCCAGGTCGGCACCACCAGCCTTCAGGCCATCGAGTCGGCCATCCAGCCGAGCAACGAGCCGGCCGTCTATAACAGCAACGACGACGCCAAACTGGCGCTGGACAACGGTCAGATCGACGCCCTGGTGGTGGACCTGCCCACCGCGTTCTACATGACGGCGGTGGAGATCGAGAACGGTGTGATCGTCGGCCAGCTTCCGGACAGCGGCGGTGACGCGGAGCAGTTCGGCCTGCTGCTTGACAAGGACAGCCCGCTCACGCCGTGCGTGACGTGGGCCGTGGATGAGCTTCGTGCCGACGGCACCCTCGACGCCATCGAGCAGGAGTGGCTCGCTGACGTGGTCGACGTCCCCGTGCTGTCCTGACCGGCACGTGAGCACTCCCAGCTCGTTCACGCCGAGTGCGCTGGAACTGGACCGCCGGGCCTACCGGCGGTCCAGGGCGCACCGTTCCACCGCAGTGGCCCTGGTCAGCACCGTCGCCTTCGCCGCCGTCGTCTACCTGACCGTGACGAACGCACCCGGGTGGGAACGGACCAAAACCACCTTCTTCGACTTCTCCTATGGGTGGGAGGTACTCCCCACCATCCTCGAGGGCCTGTGGCTCAACATCAGGGTGCTGGCCGTCGCCGCGGTGGCCGTCGTCGTCGTCGCGCTGATCCTGGCGTTGATGCGGACCCTGCGAGGGCCGGTGTTCCTGCCGCTGCGGCTGCTCGCCACTGTCTACACGGACCTGTTCCGGGGGATGCCGCTACTGATCGTGTTGTATCTCGTCGGCTTCGGCCTGCCCGCGCTGCGGCTTGAGTGGATGCCCACCGAGAAGGCCGTGCTGGGCACCATCGCGCTGGTGCTCACCTACTCCGCGTACGTGGCTGAGGTGTTCCGGGCGGGCATCGAGTCGGTCCATCCGAGCCAGCGCGCGGCCGCACGCTCGCTCGGGCTCAGCTACCGGCAGACCATGCGGCTGGTCATTCTGCCGCAGGCAGTGCGCAAGGTGACGCCGCCGCTGCTCAACGACTTCGTGGCGCTCCAAAAGGACGTCGGATTGATCTCAGTGCTCGGCGCGGTAGACGCGATCCGACGCGCGCAGATCGAGGTGTCGCAGACCTTCAATTTCACCCCGTATGTCGTCGCGGGTCTGCTGTTCGTCCTGATGGCTGTTCCGTCCGCGCGCATCGCCGACTGGGTGACCAACCGGGCGAATCGCCGTCAGCAGGCGGGAGGCCTGGTATGAGCATCGAAACCCATACGCCGATGCTGTCGATCGACGGCGTCGTCAAGTTCTTCGGCGAACATCAGGTGCTGCGCGGGATCAGCCTGGACGTCCAGGAGCACCAGGTGGTGACGGTGATCGGCTCGTCGGGGTCCGGCAAGTCGACGCTGATGCGTTGCGTGAACCTGCTGGAAGTGATCGACGACGGGGTCATCACCTTGGACGGCCAGGACATCACCGACCCGCGAGTCGATCCCGATCAGGTGCGCCGCAGGATCGGCGTCGTGTTCCAGGCCTACAACCTGTTCCCCCACATGAGCGTGCTGGACAACATCACGCTGGCACCGCGGGTGGTCCATGGCGTGCCGAAAGATCAGGCGCTGGCGCGGGCGCACGAGCTGCTAGCCAGGGTGGGGCTCGCCGACAAGGCCGACGAGTACCCGGACCGGCTCTCCGGCGGCCAGCAGCAACGGGCGGCCATCGTCCGAGCGCTCGCCACAGAGCCGCGGCTGCTGCTACTCGACGAGATCACCAGCGCGCTGGACCCGGAGCTCGTGGGCGACGTGCTCCGGCTGGTGCGCGAGCTCGCCGAACGGGGCATGACCATCCTGATGGCCACCCACGAGATGGGCTTCGCCCGCCAGGTCGCCGACCATGTGTGCTTCCTGGACCAGGGTGCGGTACTGGAGCAAGGGCCGCCGGAACAGGTGCTGGCCGATCCCACTCAACCACGCACGCGCGAATTCCTGGCCCGTGTCATCGACGCCGGCCGCCTCTGATCATGCCTTAGCGCGGTTGCGCTCGTCGCGCCACGCCACCCACTCGCGGACCGGGCCGAGGTCGTACGAGGGACCGGACGCGGTGACCGTGAACAATGAGGCGCCGGAGGCGAGCAGGTCACCGGCGATGTCATCCGGCGAGCTTCCACCCGGCGCACGGACGGCGGTGGACCGCTCGATCGAGGTGACGTCCCTGCCGACAGCCGCCCCATGCTCGGCCAGGATCTCGCTCTTGCGAGCCAACGTCCGTGCATCGGAGAAGCTGTGCCAGATGTCGGCGTGCTCGGCGACCATCCGCAGCGTCTTCTTCTCCCCACCTCCGCCGATCAGGATGGGTATGTCGCGGACCGGACGCGGATTGAGCTTCGCCCAGCGTGCGCGGATCCGCGGAAGCGCCTCGGACAAGTCAGCCAGCCGTGTCCCAGGTGTGCCGAACTCGTAGCCGTACTCGTCGTAGTCGCGCTGGAACCAGCCACCGCCGATGCCGAGGATCAGGCGACCGCCGCTGATGTGATCGACCGTGCGGGCCATGTCGGCGAGCAGATCAGGATTGCGATAGCTGTTACATGTCACCAGCGCGCCGATCTCGACCCGTGAGGTCGCCTCTGCCCAGGCCGCGAGCATCGTCCAGCACTCGAAGTGCAGGCCATCAGCGTCCCCGCTGAGCGGGAAGAAATGGTCCCAGTTGAAGACGATGTCGACTCCGGTTTCCTCGGCGTCGGCGACGGCTTGGCGGATCTGCTTGTACTCGGCGTGCTGGGGCTGGATCTGAAGTCCGATGCGAATGGGACGACTCACGATGTGGCCTCTCGGTATGGATCTTCGTCGGCGGACCCGGATAACGCCGGCCGCCTCGACGAACGCGAGCCTACCCAGAGCCGGTGGGTACTAGTCGCCTGTCTCCCCGCGGCTGAATCGGGAATACGAACCTCGGGGATCGACGCCCGGCGTCATACCGGAGCCGAGAGCATGCGCCGCATACGCGACAATGGGCGTCGTGCCCGAGAAACCAGTGATCCCCGACGTCCTTGCCGCCCGGTACGCCTCTCCTGAGCTGACCACGCTGTGGTCGGCAGAGCACAAGATCGTGTTGGAGCGGCAGCTGTGGATCGCGGTCCTCCGAGCGCAGCGGGAGCTCGGTGTGGACGTTCCCGACGGCGTCGTCGAGGCTTACGAGGCCGTCGTGCACGACGTAGACCTGGGCAGCATCGCGGACCGGGAGCGTGTCACCCGGCACGACGTCAAGGCCCGCATCGAGGAGTTCAGCGCTCTCGCCGGCCACGAGCACATTCACAAGGGAATGACCAGCCGGGATCTCACCGAGAACGTCGAGCAGCTGCAGATCCGGCTCTCCCTCGAACACGTCAGGGACCGGATCGTGGCGGCCCTGGTCAGGCTCGCCGCCCGCGCCGGCGAGTACGCGGACATCGTCCTGGCCGGCCGCAGCCACAACGTGGCCGCCCAGGCCACCACGCTCGGCAAGCGGTTCGCCTCCGCCGCCGACGAGCTACTGATCGCCTTCGAGCGGGTCGACGAGCTCATCGACCGCTACCCGCTGCGCGGCATCAAGGGTCCGGTGGGCACCGCGCAGGACATGCTCGACCTGCTCGGTGGCGACCCAGTGCGCCTGGCCGACCTGGAACGACGAGTCGCCGAGCATCTGGGCTTCCGCCGTGTCCTGAGCAGCGTCGGCCAGGTATACCCTCGCTCGCTCGATCACGACGTCCTGTCCGCGCTCGTCCAGACGGCGGCGGGACCGTCGAGCCTGGCCACGACGGTGCGCCTGATGGCCGGGCACGAGCTCGTGACGGAGGGCTTCAGAGCCGGTCAGGTGGGCTCCAGCGCGATGCCGCACAAGATGAACACGCGCTCCTGCGAACGCGTCAACGGCCTCGCGGTGGTTCTGCGTGGTTATGCCTCCATGGCCGCTGAGCTGGCCGGTGCGCAGTGGAACGAGGGCGACGTGTTCTGCTCGGTCGTCCGGCGCGTGGCCCTCCCCGACGGGTTCTTCGCTCTCGACGGGCTGTTCGAGACGTTCCTCACCGTCCTGGACGAGTTCGGCGCCTATCCCGCGGTGATCGGCCGAGAACTCGACCGCTATCTGCCCTTCCTGGCTACGACGGCGGTGCTGATGGCCGCGGTCAAGGCGGGCGTCGGCCGGGAGACAGCACACGAGGTCATCAAGAAGCACGCCGTGGACGTGGCGCTCGACATGCGTGAGCGCGGGGCGGAGCGCAACGACCTTCTCGATCGGCTCGCCGCGGACGAACGGCTGGGCGTGGCGAAGGACGAGCTCGAGGCGCTGGTCGACTCGCCTATCACCTTCACCGGCGCGGCCGGCGCGCAGGTGGCCGACGTGATCCGGCGGGTCGAGGCCGTCGCTGCCGCGCGCCCGGACGCCGCCGCCTATACCCCCTCCCCCATCCTCTGACAGCCCTCTCCAAACGATCATGTAGACCATGTTTTCTCGTGCTTCACCATGCCTGCAGGCCTGGTGAAGCACGAGAAAACATGGTCTACATGATCATTTGGAGAAGGGCGGCGGAACGGGTCAGCGGCCGATGATCAGGCTCATCGCCTCGGAGCGCGTGGCGGAACTGCGAAGCTGGCCACGGACCGCACTGGTCAAAGTTTTGGCTCCGGGTTTCCGCACACCGCGCATGGTCATGCACAGGTGCTCCGCCTCGACGACGACGATGACGCCTGCCGGCTTCATGAGATCGACCATCGAGTCGGCTACCTGTGTAGTGAGCCGTTCCTGCACTTGGGGCCGCTTGGCGAAGACGTCCACCAGCCGGGCAAGCTTGGACAATCCTGCGATTCGGCCGTCGGGGCCGGGGATGTAGCCGACGTGGGCGAAGCCGTAGAAGGGCACCAGATGGTGCTCGCACATCGAGGCCACCTCGATGTCCTTCACCAGGATCATCTCGTCGTGGCCGAGTTCGAACGTGGTGGTCAGGGCTTGCGCGGCGTCCTGGCGTAGCCCGCTGAACATCTCCGCGTACGCCCGCGCCACGCGCGCGGGCGTCTCTCGCAGTCCTTCGCGGTCCGGATCCTCGCCGATCGCGTGGAGGAGCTCGCGCACGGCCGCCTCAGCGCGGTCGTGGTCGAACGGGCCGACATTGCGCGGCTCCGGACCTGCCGGAGTGTCGCTCACGTGAGTCAGCTTCCCATCGACTGGTCCGACGGCGTGCTCTGCCCAGTGACCGGGCCTTCGGGAGCGACGATGATGCCTTCTTCGTCGTGGTCGGCTTCGGCTCCGTTGGTGGAGACCTTCACCGGGATGTCGACGGGCCCGAGCTCGGAGGGCTTGCGGGTGGGAGATCCGGTCCAGGCAGGTCGCCGCTCGTGCATCTCGATCGAGGCGAACAGGTCGGCGATCTCCTCCTTGTTCAGCGTCTCCTGCTCCAGCAGAGCCACCACGAGCTCGTCGAGAATGTGCCGGTTCTCCACTAGGATGTCGAAGGCCTCCTGGTGAGCGGTCTCGATGAGCTTGCGGACCTCCTCATCCACCTGGCCCGCGACCTCTTCGGAGTAATCGCGCTGATGGCCCATCTCCTTGCCGAGGAACGGCTCGGAACTGTCCGATCCGAACTTGATGGCGCCCAGCCGCTCGGTCATGCCGTACTGGGTAACCATCCGGCGAGCCAGTGTGGTGGCCTTGTCGATGTCGTTGGCAGCGCCCGTGGTGGGGTCGTGGAAGACGAGCTCCTCCGCTGCGCGGCCGCCCATCATGTAGGCGAGCTGATCGAGCATCTCGTTGCGCGTGGTGGAGTACTTGTCCTCGTCCGGCAGCACCATCGTGTAGCCGAGCGCGCCGCCGCGAGGGAGGATCGTGACCTTGTGCACCGGGTCGGTGTGGTGCAGCGCCGCCGCCACCAGGGCATGCCCGCCTTCGTGGTAGGCGGTGATCCGCTTCTCCTCGTCCTTCATCAGGCGCGAGCTCTTCTGTGGGCCGGCGATGACACGGTCGATCGCCTCATCCATGAACTTGGGCGTGATGATCTTGGCGTCGCCACGGGCTGTCAGGAGCGCGGCCTCATTGAGGACGTTGGCGAGGTCGGCGCCGCTGAATCCGGGCGTCCGGCGGGCCACGGCCATCAGGTCTACGTCGGGGGCCAGCGGCTTGCCGCGGGCGTGTACCTCGAGGATCTTGTGGCGGCCGTCCAGATCCGGCGCGCCCACGGTGATCTGCCGGTCGAACCGGCCCGGCCGCAGCAGCGCGGGGTCGAGGATGTCGGGGCGGTTCGTCGCCGCGATCAGGATCACGTTGGTCTTGACGTCGAAACCGTCCATCTCGACCAGCAGCTGGTTCAGTGTCTGCTCGCGCTCATCGTGCCCGCCACCCATACCAGCGCCGCGGTGGCGGCCGACGGCGTCGATCTCGTCGACGAAGACAATGGCCGGAGCGTTCTCCTTGGCTTCTTTGAACAGGTCACGGACCCGGGAGGCACCGACACCGACGAACATCTCGACAAAGTCCGAGCCGGAGATCGAGTAGAACGGGACACCGGCCTCACCGGCGACGGCGCGGGCCAGCAAGGTCTTGCCGGTGCCGGGCGGGCCGTAGAGCAGGACGCCTTTCGGGATCTTGGCTCCTACCGCCTGGAACTTGCCAGGCTCCTGCAGGAACTCCTTGATCTCCTGGAGCTCCTCGATCGCCTCGTTGGCTCCGGCGACGTCGGAGAAGGTGGTCTTGGGTGCGTCTTTCGAAGCGAGCTTGGCACGGTTCTTCCCGAACTGCATGACCCGGCCACCACCGCCCTGGACCCGGCTGAGGAAGAAGATGATCAGCGCGACCAGCAGCAGAAGCGGAAGCACCGTGCCGAGAACCGCCATCCAGGGATTGGACTGCGGAATGTCGACGTCGTAGCCCTCGGCGAGGTTCCCGGCCTCGTTCTGACGCTGTAACTCGTTCTGCAGGTCGAGGCCCTGGCCTTCGACGTAGTAGGCCCATATCTCGTCGTCATTGTTGAGCGTGAGCTCGATCCGCTGGACGTCACCACCGGTGATCAGAGCCGACTTGACGTTCCCGTCGTCGATTTCCTGGATGGCTTGCGCGGTGTCGACTTGCTCCGGGTCGTCCCCGCTGGACAGGAAGCTGTTCAGCATGAGCGCGACAAAGACGAACATGACGAACCAGATCGCCGGTCGGATAAATCGCTTAGCGTTCATGATGCGGGGTTGAGGTCCCCGTTCCTCCTGTGTCGATGGCACACCTCACCCGAGACAACGCTGCAGTCCGCGGCGCTCATCCGAGATGTCTGATCGTTACGACGATACCTTGCACGGGCGTGCTCCTACCATGCGGAGCATGTGGGCCTGGGCGACCCGCGCCGTCACGAGTACATGTGCGGAGCGAGGGTCGCGACCACCCGGAGATTGCGGTACTTCTCGGCGAAGTCCAGCCCGTAGCCGACGACGAAGGAGCTGGGGATGTCGAATCCGACGTATTTCACCCCGACCGGCGTCTTCGCGGCCTCGGGCTTGCGAAGCATGGTGCAGATCTCCACCGATGCCGGACCGCGCGACTGAAGGTTCGACACCAGCCAGGACAGCGTGAGCCCCGTGTCGATGATGTCCTCGACCACCACGACATGGCGGTCGGTGATGTCGGTGTCCAGATCCTTGAGGATCCTGACGACGCCGCTGGAACGGGTGCCCGATCCGTACGACGAGATGGCCATCCAATCGATCTCGACATGGCGGGACAGATGCCGGGAGAGATCGGCCATCACCATCACGGCACCCTTGAGCACACCCACGAGCAGGACGTCCTTGCCCTCGTAATCGCGCTCGATGTCGGCGGCCAGCTCGGCCAGCCGGCCCTGGATGTCCGCCTCGGTGAGGAGGACCTTCTCGATGTCGCCGTCGATATGCTGCGGTTCCACGGGTCGAAAGCCTGCCATACCTTTGACGCGCATGCCTAAAGCGGCCCGAACCGCAGTGCCCGGCCGCGGCGGTTGGCCCGGATTGCCCCGGGAAGGTCGATGCCTTTCTGTCCCCGCCACGCCACGACCAACGCGTCGACAGCCTGCACGTGCGCCGCGGTCAGGTCGGTGGGCGGGCAGCCGGCCGCGATCGCGGCACCGCGCAGGATCCGCCAGCGGACGGCCTGGGGCAGTCCGGCCAGCTCGCCGGTGTCGTAGACCGGCCCGGCCAACTCACCGGTGTCGTAGGCCGGCCCAGCCGGCTCGGCCGGCCCGTGGCGGGTCACCGCGGTCAACGCGCCGGCGGCCACGTGGTCCAGGGCGTCGGCGTCGGCCCGGAGCAGCTCCGCCGTGCGAGCCAGCGCCGCGGCGACGCCCGGCCCGAGTTCCTTCTCCAACACCGGCAGCACCAGGTGGCGTACTCGGGCTCGTGCGTACGCGGGGTCGGCGTTGTGCGGGTCCTCCCACACCCGCACACCGCCGGGCACTGCCGCACGTACGACCTCGCGGCTCAGCTGAAGCAGCGGACGGCGGTACAGCCCGGCTCGCGCGGCCATACCGGCCAGCGACCTGGCGCCCGAACCCCTGGCGAGCCCGAGCAGCACCGTCTCCGCCTGGTCGTCGAGCGTGTGTCCGAGCAGGACGGCCGCTGCACCATGGCGTAGCGCCGCCGCCGTGAGCACGTCGTAGCGTGCCCGGCGAGCCCGGCCTTCAGGTCCGCCACCGGCGCGTCCGACATGAACATGCACCACCTCGACGGGATCCAGTCCCAAAGCACCCAGCTGCGCAGCCACCGACCTGGCTCGTTCAGCGGAGCCGGCTTGCAGACCGTGATCGACGGTCACGGCGCCCGCGCGCACGCCGGCCCGAGGCCCTTCGACGGCAAGCGCACCCGCCACGGCCCACGAGTCGGCGCCACCCGAGCAGGCTGCCAGCACGAGCGCGGGCTCGCCCGATGCAGCCAGCACGTCTTCCAGATGAGCCCGCACCGCCCGGCGGACATCCAATCGCGGCACCGACATCTCTCGCCCTAGCTCCCTGCGGCCGTTGTGAGCAGCGTCAGCCGGCGACGGTCACGACTCCGCGCCGGCGCCGTCCTGCGAGCCGCGATGCACGCGCTGAACCCAAGCAGCGGGCTCGGCGATCTCCTCCGGCGTCGGCAGCGTCTCCGCGGACTCCCAGACCCGGTTGAAGCCGGTCATGCCGACGCTGTCAACCACCTCATTGACGAACTTGCCGCCGTCTCGGTACTGGCGCATCTTGGCCTCGAAACCGAGGGCGCGGCGCACAGTGCGCTCCATGCCCTTGCTCTTGCGCCGGTTCTGGAAGCGGCGGCGGATGGTCTCCACACTAGGGATGATCTCTGGCCCGACGCGGTCCATGATCACGTCCGCGTGTCCCTCGAGCAGGGACATGAGCGCCGTGACCCGCTTGACCACAGCCTTCTGCTCCGGCGACTGGAGCAGGTCCATCAGACTCACCGAGTCACGGTCTCCGCGGATGGCCCGGAGCAGCGCTTCGATCACCTCCCGCAGATTCGCGGCCAGGGCACCCGTATCCACCTGCGTGGAGCGGACGAACGTCTGGATTTCGCCTTCGAGGTGCGCGCTGAGCCACGGCACAGCGGTGAACTGGACCCGGTGCGTCTCCTCGTGCAGGCACACCCAGAGCCGGAAGTCCGCCGGGTGGACCTCGAGCTCTCGCTCCACGTGCACGACATTGGGCGCCACCAGCAACAGGCGGCCCAGACGCTGCACCGGCGAGCCGGCCCCGTCCGCAGGCGCGGGAGCGTAGGGTCCGCTCGCCTCCGGCTGCCCGGTGAAGAACGGGTCGAACTGCCCGAGCACGCGTGCCGCGATGAAGGCCAAGAACAGGCCCGTCTCCAAGCCCGTGGCCTTGGGACCGATCTGGTCGAGCGGGCCGAAGCTGCGGCCGCGACGCGCCTCATGGATCTTGTGCGCCAGCGGCGCGACGATGGTGCGCAGGCTCTCCGTGTTGGCCGTGGCCCATCCCCCGCGGTCGACGACAGCCACCGGCGCCGCCGCCGACGAGCCGTCCAGCCCGGTGACGCCGCGCACGTGCCCCTCGGCTTCGGCCGCGAACCGGCGCAGGTCAGCGACGGTCTGTCGGGCCTCGGACTCAGTGACGGAGGGCCCTGGCCCGGCGAGCCGTCTGGCTGTTCGCGCCGCCAGATCCCAGTCGACGAACTCCGGCACGGCATCGTTGGTCGTCATACCGCCACGCTATGTCATTCGGCGACCAATACCGCAGCGAAGTCGTCCAGCACTCCGCGGGCGGCCAGGGCGTCGTCCGCGTCGTCGGCGAGGATGGCGAACAGGTACGCCTGCCCGTCCGGCCGCGCTGCCAGGCCCGCCAGGCTGTGCACGCCGGTGAGCGTCCCGGTCTTCGCCCGTACGTAGCCGGCCGAGTCGCCGGAGACACGCTCGGCGAGCGTGCCGGTGAAGCCGGCCACCGGGAGGCCCGCGAGAACCGGGCGCAGGTGTGGCATCTCCGGCTCAGCCGCCGCCTGAAGTGCCGAGATCAGCGAGCCGGCCGTGACGGCGTTGTCCCGAGCGAGCCCGCTGCCGTCCCGGATGTCCAGCCCGTCGACCTCTACGCCGAGTCCGGCCAGCGCATCCGTGACTGCTTCGGCCGCCTCCTCCGACGAGCCGGGCCGGTCCAGGCCGAGGGCCACGTGCCGGGCCAGCACCTCGGCGACGTCGTTGTCGCTGGTGCGCATCATGAACTCGACGACAGTGGACAGTGCCGGGGAGGTCACGGAGGCCACCTCATCGTCGGCGGCGTCTGCGGCCGTGCGGCGAGGGGCACCGTTCACCTCGACGCCGTGGTCGTCCAGGAGCTCGGCGAACAGTTCCGCGGTCGCCTGCGCCGGGTCGCTCACCCGTTCCCGGAACCCGGGGGAGCGACGAGCACCATCGACAGCCAACGCGTTGACCGGGCCGGCGACACCGTCGGGGACGTAGGAGGGGCGCCAGTCCGGATCGACGGCGGGACCGGCGAACAGGCCGTCGTCGAAGGACAGCCGCACGGAGGTCACACCGGCCGGGACCAGGGACTCCGCGGTCCGCTCGGCGAGGACGTCCAGGCCGGCGGCCGACGGCTCCCTTGCCGCGGACCGCGACGAGGCCAGCAGTGGGTCTCCCCCGCCCACGAGGGTGATCTCGGCGTCGCCGCTGAGCCGGCCGGTGACCGACGTGACGAAACGGTGGTCCGGGCCCAGGACCTCAAGTGCCGCCGTGCCGGTCAGAATCTTCATCGTGCTGGCAGGCACGAACGGGTCCGAGGCATTCGTCTCGAAGATCAGCTCGCCCGAGGCGAGGTCGACCACCGCGGCACCCACGTGCCCGCCGGCCGACTCGTCGCCGGCCACTGACTCCAGAGTTCTGGCCAGGGCCACCACCGAGGTCTGAGCCGTCTCCCTCGCCCATGCTGTGTCCAGCACCGCGCCGGCCGCCTCCCAGCGTGGCGCCGGCGGCGCCTTCTCGGCCACCGTCGCGAGCTTGCCCGTGCCTTCCGACCCGGCCGGTCGCACGTCGGAGGCATACAAGACCCCGCCGGCCACGGCACCGGCGACGACGACACAGGCGGCCACCACGGTCACGCTCCGCCCAGACATACCTCTCCCGCCGGTTCACCGGTCTACTATCGACACGCCTCACGTCGCCTGTTCCGGCGAGTTCTTACCTGACGGTGACCTTCTCGACACCTGCCCGCCCACACGTCGGATATCACGGTACGGGAGACTTGAGGCAGATCGCCAAGGGCACCAACGCAGGGAGGCAGGCTCGTGCATTTCGACGTCACGATCGAGATTCCGGCAGGAAGCCGGAACAAGTACGAGATGGATCACGAGACCGGCCGGATTCGGCTCGACCGCCGGCTGTTCACCTCCACCCGGTATCCACACGACTACGGCTTCATCGACGAGACGCTCGGACTCGACGGCGATCCCCTGGACGCCCTGGTCTTCATCGAGGAACCGACCTTCCCCGGCTGTCTCATCCGGTGCCGCGCCATCGCCATGTTCCGCATGAAGGACGAGGCCGGGGGCGACGACAAGGTGCTGTGCGTGCCGGCCGACGATCCCCGAAAGGAGGGCCTGCACGACATGAACGACGTTCCGGAGTTCGACCGGCTGGAGATTCAGCACTTCTTCGAGGTCTACAAGGACCTGGAACCCGGCAAGTCGGTCGAGGGGGCTACCTGGGTGGACCGGGCCGCGGCGGAGGAAGAGATCCGCGCCTCATACGACCGGGCGAAGAAGGCCGGCTACTGATTGCCCACACCGGACGCGGCATAGATCACCGCCACGCGGGGTAAAGTGGAGGCATCCAGGGTTGAGCCAACGATCCAGCAGCCCATCTGCTGTAGTCGTCCTGGTGAGTAATCGACCCGCCCTACGGCAAGGCTAATGATGCCGGCCGACATACCGAATGGCGTGACGTGAGCCAAAGCTCCATACGCCACAGCCGACACACGAACGGTGGTCTTACCGTGTCGCACAACCCCACATCAACAATGCCGGAATCCGGCTCCGGCGCCGCGTCCAGAACCGACACTCTTCCGGGCCCGGCCGGCGCGAGCCGGCGTGAACGCTATGTCAGCGAATACTCCGACCTTTCGCGTCAGATCAAGGCGTCCGGCCTGCTGAAGCGGCGCTACGGCTATTACTGGACGCTGATCATCGCGATGGTGACAGCGTTCGCCGGCGTGTGGGTGGCTTTCGGCTTCCTCGGCAATTCGTGGTTCCAGCTGATCCCCGCCGGCGTGCTGGCGGTGGTACTTGCCCAGTTCGGCTTCCTCGGTCACGACGGCGCACACCGCCAGATTTTCGCGTCGCATAAGTGGAACGAATGGTCCGCCAGAGTGTTCTCCGGCTTGTTCACCGGATTGAGCTACGGATGGTGGATGTCCAAGCACAATCGGCACCACGCCAACCCGAACAAGGAGGGCGCCGACCCGGACATCGCACCCGGCGTACTGGCCTTCACTCCGTCGGCGATGGAGGGCAGGAAGGGGTTCAGCGCCCGTTTCGCGCGCCGGCAGGGGTACCTTTTCTTCCCTCTCCTCCTCCTCGAGGGACTCGCCCTGCATGTCGCCAGCATTCAGCGAGTCCTCAGCAAGGAAGCGCTGAAGCACCGGTGGTGCGAGGCGCTGTTCATGGCGCTCCGCCTCGGCGGCTACATCGCCGCCCTGCTCATCGTGCTGCCGCCGGGAAAGGCCGCGGCGTTCTTCGGCGTCCAGATGGGCCTGTTCGGCCTGCTTCTCGGTGGCTCCTTCGCGCCCAACCACAAGGGTATGCCGATCGTCCCGGCGAATGAGAAGATCGATTTCCTCCGTCGCCAGGTGCTGATGTCACGCAACATCCGTGGTGGCGCGGTGACGGATTTCGCCATGGGCGGGCTCAACTATCAGGTGGAGCATCACCTGTTCCCCAGCATGGCGCGGCCCAACCTGCGCAAGGCGCAGCCGATCGTCCGTGATTTCTGTGCCCGGCACAAGGTCATGTACACCGAGACCAGCTTGCTGGGCTCGTACAAGATCGTGGTCGACTACCTGAACAAGGTCGGACTCGGCGCACGGGATCCGTTCGCGTGCCCACTGGCGGGACAGCTACGAGCGTGACCGCCGGACAAGCGCCGGCGTCGTCAGCCGATCCGGTCAGGCGTGGAGGGTCGCGCCTTTGAGCACCTTGTCGACGGCGTTCTTCGGTCCGTGAATGGCCAGCCCCACAAGGTCGAGCCCGGCTCGTCCGACGGCCTTGACGGCGGCGCGATTGTCCCGGTCGTTGCCGGTGCCGAAGAGGTCGCGCGTGAACACCGCCAGCGGCATCCCACGCCGCAGCGCCCGTTCGTGCGCGGCTGTCAAGGTCTCCTTGCCGCCAGCGAAGATCATCACGGGCTGCCGCAGCATGGGCAGGTAGACGGTGCCGTCGGCATCCTCGTAGGGCTCACCCACCAGCTCGGGATCGGCGCCGGCCAATCCGCCGGCCAGAAACGCGGTCACGTTGAGGCGCTGCCACAGCTCCAGGTCGTCGCGGAGCAAGACAGCGATCTTGGTGTCGAATCGGATCGGTCCGTCCACAGCGCACACCTCAGAGTTTCGTTCAGACATGAGTCATGCGGGCATCGTCGCCACGCGTGGTTCGTCAGCAGAACCAGGATGCTCGCCACGGGCGCCCGGCGTCTTGTACGTTCTTTGCGTGCTCGCCGGCCGTCCTGAGACTCACGCGTGGCGACCCTCGATCGCCGGCATCGCAGAGGTCTTCCACGCGCGTTTCGTCGACCACGCGTATCCGGCGCATACCCACGCGGCGTGGACGCTGCTGATCGTCGACGACGGCGCGATCCGCTACGACCTCGATCGACATCATCATGGAGCGGTCGGCCGCACGGTCACGCTGCTGCCGCCGCACGTACCGCACGACGGCCGTCCGGCCACACCTGCCGGCTTCCGCAAGCGCGTGCTCTATCTGGATGCCGCGGTGCTCGGCGATAAACTGGTCGGCGCCGCGGTCGATCACCCGGGGCTCGACGACGCCGTCCTGTGGCAGCGGATCCACCAGCTGCACCTGAGCCTGGGCCATCCGGGAGACGGCCTCGAAGCCGAGAGCAGGCTAGCCCTCTTGCGGATCCGGTTGCGGCAACATCTGGCGCCCGGCACGGTCGCAAGCGATTTCGACGACGGTTCCTCACCTGTCCTGGACCACCCAGCCGGCAACGCCCTGGCCGCTCGCTTCCGGGATCTGCTCGACGCTCACGTCCGGCCAGGACTGTCCCTCGCCGCGGCGGGACGAGAGCTGCACGCACACCCTGCCCACCTGGTGCGTTCATTCAGCTCTGCCTTCGGGCTGCCACCGCATGCATATCTCACCGGACGGCGCATCGATCTGGCCCGTCGGCTGTTACTGGGCGGACAGCGCCCGGCGGAGGTGGCGTCAGCGGCAGGCTTCTACGATCAAGCACATCTGAATCGCGTGTTCCGGCGTTACCTGGGCACCAGCCCCGGCCGGTACACAGGAGACAGCCGCGGCCGGTGCTGACGCCCGTGCCTGCTACGTCCGCATCCCGACGCGCGGGTCAGGGCACCCGCCCGTAGAAGGCGGGATCGTGCCAGTAGAAGACGCTCTGCACCTCGACGTCCTTCCCGGGGCGCGGCGCGTGGATCATCTTCCCGCCGCCGATGTAAAGGCCCACGTGGTGAACGCCGGACGCCTGCCCGTTGTCGGACCAGAAGATCAGGTCGCCGGGGACCATCTGCGCGTACGAGACCCGGGTGACCCGCTCCGCCTGCGCGACACTCCAATGGGGCAGGTTCTTGCCGCCTGCCTGCCAGGCCCGCATCGTCAGCCCTGAGCAATCGAACGAGTTCGGGCCGGACGCGCCCCACTCGTAGGGCTTGCCTACCTGCTGCCACGCATACGCGACGGCCGCCTCTGCTCCGGACGGCGGGTCGGGCGGACTCGTCGGGGTGGGCGACGGCGACGGTGTCGGCGTCGATGTGCGGGTGGGCGTCGGGCTGGGCGTTGAGGAGGGCGTCGGCGTCGACGTGCGGGTGGGGGTGGGCGTCGGCGTCGGTGTCGAGCTGGGGGTGGATGTGGGCGTCGGAGTGGCGCTCGGCGGGGACGGCGGCTCGCTCGGCGTAGCCCGCGGTGTGCGTGTGGGCGAGGGCTCGTCGTCGGGCTGCCTCGGAGGATCGGTCGGCTCGGGGTCGTCGGCGTCCTCGCGGGCGTCACGCTCGCGTTCCGCGGCACGCTCTTCCTCGATCGCCCGCTGCCGGTCCCGCTCCAGCGCAACGGTGGTGCCGCGCGCCTCGGCCAGATTCTCGATCAGGGCCTCGCGTTCCAACTCGGCTGCGGCGAAGGCCGCTTCCTCAGCTTCGACCAGCGCCCGTGCTTCCTCGTGCGCGCCTTCCGCCGCCTCGGTGGCGCGCTCGCGCTCAAGCACGGCGGCGCGCGCCAGATCGGCGTCCTCTTCGGCCTGCGCTGTCGCCTCGGCCGCCTGGGCGAAAGCACCGGCTTGCGAGTCGGTGACCGACCTGAACATCGCGGCGGCATCGAAGAGCGTGCGCCCGTCCTCGGCATGCAGGACCATGCTGAACTTGGCCAGCTCACCGCCGTGTCGGTACGACGCGGCGACGACCTGGCTGAGCACTGCTTGCGCCTCCGCGGCCGTGGCCGCGGAGAGCCGGGCCTTCCTGCGGGCAGCTTCGTCGGCTTCTTCCGCCTCCGCGAGCGCGATCTTGGCGCCGTTGTACGCCTCGACCGCCTTCGCCGCTGCAATGTGTGCGTTGTCGACCTGCTCGTTGATCGCGGCCAGTCGCGACTCGGCGGCCACGACCGCGTCCCCGGCGGCGCGCTCCGCCACCCGGGCGTCGTCGATCTCCTGTCGCGACGGGTGGGTCGGCTCGGCGTGTGCGGATGCCAGCCCGGCCGCCAGGAACACGACCGCAACGGCACTCGCGAACGGGGCGCGCGCTCGCCGCCGCCCGTCGCTAGTCCCGCTCGCCATCCTGGGCCAACCTCCCCCGTTGCCCGACATCACAGGAGAAGAGCCTAGCCACTTCGGTCACAATAGGGAACACAAAACCCAAGAAACTCAAGAGTCACACGGCGTGTCGACTTGACGAAACACACGGCTGTAATTTCGTAGAGGGAGGTGAGAGGGCTGGCCGGAACCTTCAGCGCGCCGCCGAACTCGATCCTACATAGTGAGAAATTCCCGGCGAAGTAAGGGAGAAAGCACCAGAACGCTGCGTGTCCGGGCCACGAAAGGCTCCGCGGAGATCTCACTGAGCACTCGCTCGAAATGGTGCATATCGGATGCGAAAACATGCAGCAGGGCATCCGCGTCGCCTGTCACCGTGAACGCCTCGACCACTTCGGGATAGGTCTGCGCGCGTCGAAGAATCTCCTCACCGGACGTGCGGCGGTTGCAGAACAGTTCGACGTACGCCTCGGTATCCCACCCGGTGGCGCCCGGATCCACGCGGACCGTGAACCCTGCGATGACGCCGCGGGCACGTAAGCGATCGACCCGCCGTTTCACCGCGGGGGCGGACAGGTTCACCTCGGCGCCGATGGTGCCGTAACTGGCCCGGCCGTCCGTGGTGAGCACCCGGATGATCCGGCTGTCGATGTCGTCGAGTGTCATGAGCCGATCATCGCGGCGTTCATGCCCGCGACGCAAGATATCGACGCCTTCCGTGAGCCTGACGCAATGAACTGCTACTCAGCGGCAACATCGATGTATCGCGTTGCGGCTCCTCCGCCATCTAGGGTCAGAATGTGACTCCTGTCGCCAGCCGGCGCTACCTCATGTGCCCACCTGTCCACTTCGCGGTCGAGCATTCGATCAATCCATGGATGGATCCGTCGGTGCCCGTCGATGCGGATCGCGCGCTCGCACAATGGCGAGCCCTGCGGCGCACCTACGAGGGCCTCGGGCACAGGGTGGATGTGCTCGAGCCGCTGCTCGGGATGCCGGACATGGTTTTCACCGCCAACGGTGCGCTCGTCATCGGAGAACGGGCACTGGGAGCACGATTCCGTGCGCCCGGCCGGGCAGGTGAGGCCCCCGCCCACCGGCGCTGGCTCACCGACCACGGTGTCGACGTCCGCATGCCCCGGGAGATCAACGAAGGAGAGGGCGACTTCGCCTGGACCGGGCGGCGGATTCTCGCGGGCAGCGGATTCCGGACCAGCCCCGCGGCATGCACCGAACTGGCCGAAGTCTTCGACGTGCCGGTCGCGCCGCTGCACCTGGTGGATCCTCGCTTCTACCACCTGGACACGGCCCTCGCCGTCCTCGATGACCGGACCATCGTCTATTACCCGGCTGCCTTCTCGGACTCCAGCCAGCGCCTACTCGCCTCGCTGTACCCGGAGGCGATCATCGCCACCGCCGACGACGCCTTGGTGCTCGGCCTCAACGCGGTGAGCGACGGCACGCACGTGGTCCTCGCCCGGCAGGCCGAGAAGCTGGCTGCCCAGATCGCCGAACGCGGATACGTCCCCGTACCAGTGGATGTTTCTGAGCTACTGAAGAGCGGTGGCGGGGTCAAATGCGCCACCCTGGAACTACACCGGGCGACGACGGCGACCCCCGCCGGCACGGCGGGCGACCGGTAAACACGAAGGAGCACACACCCATGACCATTCAGACCGGCCGTACCGAGGAGCTCATCTCCCTCACCGAGCGGAGCACGGCGCACAACTATCATCCCCTGCCGGTCGTGATCACCGAAGGCGAAGGTGCGTGGGTCCGCGACGTTGAAGGACGCCGCTACCTCGACTGTCTCGCGGCATACTCGGCCGTGAACTTCGGGCACCGGCACCCGGACATCGTCGACGCGGTCCGCACACAGCTCGATCGGGTGACGCTCACCAGCCGGGCCTTCCACCATGATCTCCTCGGCCCCTTCGCACAGGAGCTCGGTGAGCTGGCCGGCAAAGAACTCGTGCTACCGATGAACACCGGCGCCGAGGCCGTCGAGACGGCCATCAAGGTAGCCCGCAAGTGGGGCTACGAGGTCAAGGGGGTCCCGGAAGATCGCGCCACCATCCTCGTCGCCGACGGCAACTTCCACGGCCGCACCGTCAGCATCGTCAGTTTCTCCACCGACCCGGTGGCCCGCACCCACTTCGGGCCGTTCACTCCCGGCTTCACCGTGGTGCCCTACGGGGATCCGACGGCGCTGGCCGACGCGATCGACCACACCACGGTGGCGGTCCTGATCGAGCCGATCCAGGGCGAGGCCGGGGTCGTGGTGCCCCCCGCGGGCTATCTCTCGCAGGTGCGCCAGCTGTGCGACGCCCGCGAGCTGCTCTTCATCGCGGACGAGATCCAGTCCGGTCTCGGACGTACGGGTGCCACCTTCGCCTGTGAGCACGAGGATGTCGTGCCCGACCTCTACTTGCTGGGCAAGGCGCTCGGCGGAGGGGTTGTCCCGGTTTCCGCCGTGGTGGGCGACAGCAGCGTGCTCGGCGTGATCCATCCCGGCGAGCACGGGAGCACGTTCGGCGGCAACCCGCTGGCATGCGCTGCCGGCCGGGCCGTCGTGGCGATGCTCCGCACCGGAGAATGGCAGCGACGAGCCACCGAACTCGGTGAGCACCTTCTCAGCCGCCTGCGTCCGCTGGTGGGAGCCGGCCTGCTCGCTGTACGCGGACGGGGCCTATGGGCAGGCATCGACATCGACCCCGCCTTGATGACCGGCCGCCAGGCCAGTGAGGCGCTCCTGGCCGAGGGCGTGCTCGCCAAAGACACTCACGGCTCCACCATCCGCCTGGCCCCGCCGCTGGTGGTGACTCCGGAGGAAATCGATCTCGCCGTCGGCGCGCTCAGCCGGGTGCTCGCGAACGCACGCTGACGTTGGAGCGATAACGGTGGAAGGCTCTGTCGACAGTGGCAGGATCTGGGTGACACGGGCCACGAACTCCTCGATGACGTGCGGAAGCTTCTACCGTTGCGGCGGGGCGCGAGTGACGATTCTCGGCGCGGCAGAGTACCGTTGAGCCGTGGCCCGAAACTCGACGAAGAACGTCGCCGTATTCAAGGTGAATCCCACGGTGTGGGCGCAAGCATTAGAGCTCGCCGACGGCGACGGCCGGCGCATCGAGATACGCGGAGAATTCGATGTCGTCGTGCACAACGAACCGCTGCCGCCGAACGAGCGGATGAAACTCTCCGCCGCAGCGGACTGACAGGCCGTCCCATTGGCAGGCGTGCTCGACATCGGCGCCTCGATCACGGTCAAGCTCGTCAAGGCACCGCGGCCGAACACGTCCTATCGCGGCGTGGTGGATTCCGACGACGGAACGCACATCGTGATCCGCGCGCCGTGGTCCGGGACCCCGGCCAAAGAGCTCGCGGGGGTGAGTTTCGGGCCCGGCGACACCTTCGTCGAGCACTACTGGCGTGATCGCTGGTACGCGATCAAAGAGGTGTACGGCGACGATGGCGCGCTCAAGGGGTGGTACTGCGACGTGACGAGGCCGGCCCGGGTCGAAGCCGGTGCGGTGGTCGTGGCGGATCTCTATCTGGACCTGTGGATGTCGGCCGACGGGTCCACCATCCTCCGCCTGGACGAGGACCAGTTCGCCGCCAGCGGCTTCACGCAGCGGGATCCCGCCGCCGCCGCTCATGCCCGGCGCGCACTGGACGAACTGGAGCGGATCGCCCGGACCAGCGGATTCAGCATGCTCCACCGCCCTCTCCATGATCATTGACGACTACGCCCTCATAGGGGGCGAGCGTCACTGATCATGGAGAGGCGGAGTGATAACGACGCACGACGACGTCGACGACGCGAGGGTGGACACCGATGGGCGGCGCGACCACGTCCGCGCCGACATCGTCCAGCCGCCGCAGGAACAGTCCCGGGGCAAGCAGGTACGACGCCACCCCGATCCGCTGGTGACCGGCCGCACGCAGGCGGCCTACCGCGTCCGCCACGGTGGGGGTCGCCGTGGTGATGTACGCGGCCACGACGTCCCGGTCGAGCAAGCCGGAGAGCTTGGCGGCGGCTACCTCCACTTCGGCGAGCGCGTTCTCGTCGGCCGAGCCGGCCGCGGCCATCACGACGGCGTCCAGGTTCTGGCCAGCTTCGTTCAGCCGGTCGGCGACGGCCTCGACCACGGCGTCGTCGGGGCCGAGTGCATCCGTCACCACGGCACCGCTCCCGGCGCTCTCGATCGCGCGAGGCACGTCGACCCGCACGTGGTAGCCAGAAGCCAGGAACATCGGCACCACCACGGGCGCGCCGCCCACGCCGGCGAGTACCTCGTCGAGCATCGGCCCGATGACATCGACGTAGGCGATCTGGATGTCCACGTCGGGGAGGCGCCGGCGGACGTGCACAAGGAGTTCTTCCAGCACCGCCGGTCCTTCGGGATCCCGAGTGCCGTGGGCCACGGCGATCATCTGCGCGTTCTCAGTCACCTGCTCAGTCTCCCGCAATCCGCGTTCGGCCGGCGTACCGAGCACCTGGCCGGGCCACCCACACCCCTCCAACCCCTTTGCAATGCGCACAGATACGCAACGCTGGGTGTTGCGTATCTGTGCGCATTGCAAAGGAGGTTCAAACCATGCACCGGCCCCGGCTCAACGCGGCCATGCCGGCCGTATGGGTCGCGCCGGTCATTGCGCACCGTAATTCTCGTCGACGGACTCCGGCTTGTACGCAAGCCGGTAACCCCGTTTCACCATGGTCTGCACCACTCTGGCGCCCAGCACGCCACGCAAGCGGGTGATCGCCATCTCGACCGCGTGCTCGTCGGTGCCGCTGCCATGTAGTGCGGCCAGGAGATCGGCTCGGGACACGACGACACCGGGCAGCCGCACGCCGCCATCACGTCGCCGCGGAAGGCTTCCAGAACCTCGTCGTGCAGTCCGGCCCTTGTGGCCAGCGACAGCAGGCTCGCCACGGCCGGCGCGCTGGTGAAGTCGGGCAGCGGCTCGCCGTGCAGCTGGACGGCCACCCGCTTACCCCGTAGGTCCCGCTCCAGGAGGTGGTCGAGAACCTCCGCCGAGGATTCGGACGCGGGAGACCAGTCGTCCACCAGCCGGCGGCCCGGATGGGCCGTCGCGAACCCGTGTGGCGAACACCGTCACCGCCATCTCGTCGTCGTCCAGGCAGACGCCGGTCCGCAGGTCGAAGACCTGCTTGTGCATCGGTGACGCCACCGATCAGTTGCCCCCGCCGAACCCCGCCGTCGCCGCGATCAGGACGAAGGCCCAGTACGGCGTCGCCGCGTTGTTCACGGCAACGATCAACAGCGTCGTGGGAATCAGCAGAAGCGTGGCACTGATCACGGTGAGGTTCCGTCCGCCGAACCTCGGCACGCGAAGGTGCAGGGAATCCGCAGCATGGACCCGACGACGTTGGGCACGGCAACGAGGAAGAACAGCTGCGCCGCGGAGAAGTCGAATCCGTAGTGCGCGACGAGCATCGTCGCCGTGATGCTCCAGAGCAGCCACACCGAGAAGCCAAGGTGCTCGGCGAAGATCGACACGATCAGGTCCGGCGCGCTACCCGCCGCCCGGTGTGTTCCCCAGAACTCCTCGTCCTCGGATCCCAATGGTCGATCCACCGTCCGCCGCGCTTCCAGGCGGCTGGAATCTCTGCCCGGGTCAGGGTCTGCGTCATCGTCGCCTCCGCTGGGAAGATGGTCGTCCCGTCCCGGCGCTGCCGCTGGCGGCGACGGTGCCGGGGCAGTGGCGCCGGGCAGGTGTGTCCCCTGCTCGTCGGTGAGCCGGTTGGGACTGGCCGGTTGAACGACGCTAGGGATGCCGCGTTACGTCGCGGTCGCCTATGTGACGCGCATGTGTCAACGTCTTCTCCCGCCGGTGCTGCGGCTGCTGTGAGGCCGTCGAGGCCAGGCGACCGGCGTTCGCCACGTGATCGCCTGGGTAATGCCGGTTCTCGTCCCACCAAGCGCGTCGTCGGGCGAAGGCAGATTGGATACGGTTACCGAGTGTGAGCAACATGAACCGCCCCCCGGGTCCTCACGGGTCGGCGCCCCCCGATCCGCCCGGGCCAGCCCCACACGGTCCGCGTCGGTCCGCACCACCGGATCCGCCAGGCGCAACTCAATCCCGCCCGGCACACCCGGCGCCGTCACCTCCGCCGGCTCTCTCATCCCCGCCGGCACCGCCAGATCCGCCGGGTTCCGCGCGCCGGAACGCGGTACGTCGCGGTCCCGCGGACAAACCGATATCGCCGCTGCGGGATCGAGCACGCCGGGTAGTGACGGAGACCGGGCCGCCGACCGTGCCGATCGCGCTCCCCCGCCGGCAGAGCGGGCTCACCGCCGAAGTGGAGAGATCCGTCCTCGACCTGGTTCTGCGCACAGGTGAGGCATTGATCACCACCGGCGCTCCGGTGGCCGACACCACGGCGGCTCTGCTGCGGCTGGCGGCAGGCTTCGGCGTGACCACATGCATCATCGACATCACCTTCACCTCGATCACCGCCACCATCGACCGGGACGACGATCCGATCACCAAGGTCCGCGTGATCAACGTGCGCACCGCGGACTACAGCCGGCTCGCCGACCTGTTCGACCTGGTCCAGGCAGCCGGAAAGGGCGAGATCGGCCTGGCCGACGCGCACGTGCGCCTCGATGAGATCGTCGCGGCGCCGCATCCTTACCGCCGATGGGTGGTTACGTTCGCGCTGGGTGGCATGGCCGCCGGCGTAGCCGTGTTGCTCAACGGAGCGTGGCTGGCCGCGTGTCTCGCCGCGGCGACGACGATGATCATCGACCGGCTGCTGCGCTGGTTGCGAAACGAGGGTCTGCCCTACATGTTCCAGCAGGCCATCGGCGCCGGCTTCGCCACCATCGTGGCGTTGTTCCTGAACTGGGGGCGGGAGGAGTTCGGCTGGCGCGAGGACCTGGTGACTCCCTCGCTCGTGGTGGCGGCGGGGATCGTCGTCCTGCTGGCAGGCTTGTCTTTGGTGGGTGCGGCCGAGGACGCGATCTCCGGCTACCCGCTCACCGCTGCGGCGCGCTCGTTCGAGGTGGCCATCTACACCATCGGGATCGTGATCGGCGTCGGATTCGTCCTCGACATCGGGCAGCGGATAGGCGTCCCGCTACGAGTCGTCGATCACTCCGCCCTGTCGACACCGTTCATCGTCCAGCTCGTCGCCGGAGGCGTGATCGCCGGCTCGTGGGGGTTGGCGTCGTACAGCCGACCACGAACCGTGGCGGTCGCCACCGGCGTCGGTGTCGTTTCGGCGGGCATGTATCTGATCGTCAACGATGTCGGTCTGGGCCCTGCGGGCTCGTCGTTCGCAGCGGCGCTCGTCGTGGGCATACTGGCCGGCGGTGTGGCCGAACGGCTCGGCGCGCCCGCGCTGGCCATCTCGGTCTGCGGCATCACGCCCCTGCTGCCCGGTCTGCTGATCTACCGGTCCATGTTCACGATGGTCGAGAGCAATGACCTCCTCGCCGGTGCCAGCATGCTTTTCGGTGCGGTAGGGATCGGGCTGGCGCTGGCCGCGGGCGTCACCCTCGGCGAGTTCGTGGCCACCCCGCTGCGCGGCGAGATGGACCGGTGGCAGCGCCGCGTACGCCGGAGGGCGCGCGGCAGCCGCACGTGAAACACCCGCTCCCCGCACCACGCCCGTTTCGCCGCTCCGCTCCGTGTCGGAAGCAAGTTGACACAATCCAGAAACTCAACGAATATTGAGTCAATGAATACTGAGCTATCTGTTGAGCGGCGTGCCGCCGTGCACGCCGCTCTCGGCGATCCCGCCCGCGTTGCCATCGTCGACGCTCTCGCGGCCGGGGATGCGGCACCGGGTGAACTCGCCGGCCAGCTTGGCGTCGGGTCCAATCTGCTGGCTCATCACCTGAAGGTCCTGGAAGGTGCCGGCCTTGTCCGGCGCACCCGGTCGGAAGGGGATCGCCGGCGCACGTATGTCACGCTCGTCGCCGAAGCCCTGGCGGGTATCCCCGTCGGCACCCCACTGCACGCTCCGCGGATTCTCTTCGTCTGTTCGCGTAACTCGGCCCGCTCGCAGATCGCCGCCGCGCTCTGGTGCAGGCGCAGCACCATCCCGGTGGCGTCCGCAGGGACCCGGCCGGCGCGCGAGGTCCATCCCGCTGCCCTGGCCGCGATTCGCCGGCACGGGCTGTCCTTGCCCGCAGCGCGTACCCACCACGTCGCCGAGGTTACCGGCCGGGATGACCTGGTGATCGCCGTATGCGACCAGGCACACGAGGAGATGGGTGAGCTGCGACGCCTGCACTGGTCGATCCCGGATCCTGTCCGCGCCGGGACCGACCAAGCCTTCGACGACGCGTTCGGCCGGCTCAGCCGGCGGATATCCCGGCTCGCAGCGATACTGACCGCGGCGACGACGAGCACGCCCATCCTCGAAGAGTCTGGAGAAGTCGATGACGCCGAACCCGTCCGATGACAAGCCGGTGATCGAGCTGGATCATGCCCTTGATGTGGCCGCTGGCCGGCTGGCCGACGAGTTCCACGGCGTCCTTGCCGAAGAAACCATACGCAGCTTCCTCGACGCGAGCTTCGACCACTTCTCCGAAGACGCGCGCATTCCCGACTACCTCCCCCTGGTCGCTGAACGGTTCGCCCGGCAACGGCTGAAGGCCCTCCTCAGGGTCGAGGGCCAGCACGACGACGGAGTCCCGGTCGTGTTGTTCCTGTGTGTGCACAACGCGGGCCGGTCCCAGATGGCGATGGGCTTCTTCGAGCATCTGGCCGGCGGGCGAGCGGCGGCGTGGTCCGGGGGCTCGGAGCCCGGCACGGAGGTGAACCCGGCCGCGGTCGAGGCGATGGCAGAGCGCGGCATCGACATCTCCCGGGAGTTTCCCAAGCCCTGGACCGACGAGATCGTCCGCGCCGCCGACGTCGTGATCACCATGGGTTGCGGGGACTCCTGCCCGGTCTTCCCCGGCAAGCGCTACGAGGACTGGACCCTCGAGGATCCAGCCGGACAAGGCATCGCGGCCGTGCGGCCCATCCGCGACGAGATAGAGCGCCGCGTCCGGGCGCTCCTGGACAGCCTGAACATCACGGCCGGACCGCTGTCGGGCAGCGTCGGCTGAGCGAATACCTCGATGGGCTCCGCCGGAGGGCGGCACGCCAGGACTCGCGCTCCCCGACGTACCCGCGGTGGCGCGCCGTTCAGCCGACCCGGCCGCTGATGTAGTCCTCTGTACGGGAGTCGCCCGGATTGGTGAAGATCTTGCTCGTGTCGTCGTACTCGATCAGCTCGCCCCACCGGCTCTTCTCGTCCGCGGTCAGCTCAACCATGAGAAAGGCCGTCATGTCCGAGACGCGAGCGGCCTGCTGCATATTGTGCGTGACGATGACGATGGAGTAGCGCTCCTTGAGCTCGAGCATCAGGTCCTCGATCCGCGCCGTGGAAATCGGGTCCAAAGCTGAGCACGGTTCGTCCATCAGGATCACGTCCGGCTCGACGGCGATGCACCGTGCGATGCAGAGCCGTTGCTGCTGGCCCCCGGACATACCGTAAGCGTTGTCGTCCAGCCGGTCCTTGACCTCGTCCCACAGCCCGGCCCGGCGCAGCGCTTCCTCGACGATGTCATCCATGTCGCCCTTGATGCCCGTTGTCCGTGGGCCGAAGGCGACGTTGTCGTAAATCGACTTGGGGAACGGGTTCGGCTTTTGGAAGACCATGCCGATCACCTTGCGGACCTGCACGGGATCCACCTTGGGTCCGTAGATGTCCGCGCCGTGGTACAGCAGCGAGCCCTCGACCTTGGCGCTAGGCACCAGGTCGTTCATCCGGTTGAGCGAGCGCAGCAGCGTGCTCTTGCCGCATCCGGACGGGCCGATGAGAGCCGTGATGTTCTTGTGGAAGATGTCCATGCTCACGTCATGGACGGCTCGATTACCGCCATACGACACCGAGACATTCCTGAGCTCGAACGTCTTCTCGCGGTGTTCGGCCGGCCCACGTTGCCGGAACTCCTCCGGACGCACCGAGATGTCGGTCTGATCATACACGCCGGAAGCCTCCTTGATGTCGTCGCCAGCACTGCGCGGTGGCGTACGCGTGATCTCCTGGGTCAGGTTGTTGGTCACCGTGCCACCTACCACTTCTGCTCGAATCGATTGCGGAGCCAGACAGCGAACGAGTTCATGACCAGCACCAATGCCAGCATGATCAGGACACCCGCCGCGGCTAGAACCTGGAACTCCTCCTGCGGCCGACGAGCCCAATCGAAAATCTGGGTGGGCAACGTGGTGAAGCCGGGGCCGAAGAAGCTGGGGTCGGACGTCACGAACGTGACGGCGCCGACGAGCAGCAGCGGTGCCGCCTCGCCGATGGCCCGCGCGACAGCGAGGATCACGCCCGTGAGTATCCCGGACATCGCGGCCGGCAGTACCTGCCGGTAGATGGTCTGCCACTGGGTGGCGCCGAGGGCAAGTGATCCCTCCCGAATGGACGGCGGGACCGCGCGGATCGCCTCTCGCGCCGCGATGATCACTGTCGGCAGGACGAGCAGCGCGATCGTGACGGCTCCCGCTGCCGGAACGGCCCCGAGGCTCAGCGGTGAGCGCACAATGAAGGCCAGGCCGAGAATGCCGAAGACGATCGAGGGGACGCCGGCCAGGTTCTGGATGTTCAGCTCGATCAGCCGGTTCCACCAGCGCGTCTTGTCGGCGAACTCCTCAAGGTAGACGGCGGCGCCCACGCCCAGCGGGACGATCAGCGCGATCACGCCTCCGATCACGTAGATCGATCCCAGAATCGCTGGCCGGTAACCCGCGGTCTCCGGGGCCAGTGTCGAGGGACCATTGGTGATCAGGTCCATGCTCAAGCGCGGCGACCCTTCGATGATGGCCCAGATGATCATCGCGGCCAGGCCGGTGATCGCCATCGCCATTCCCAGGAGAAGGAACGCCAAAAAGAATCGGTTGCCCAGCCGGTCTCCGCGGCCGCGAGCCCCGAAGACACTCTCCGTCGAGGACCTGGCACCTGCGACGGCCAATCGGGTCCGGGCGGTGCGTGGCGGCTTCTCGTCAGTGGCCATCTATTCGTACACCTCACGGAAGCGACGGACCAGGCGGACCGCGAAGAGGTTCATCACCAGGGTCATGACGAACAACAGGGCACCCACGGCGAAGATCGTGTAGTACGCGATGGTGCCGAAGGAGATCTCCCCCGTGGCGGTCTGCCCGATGAAGGCGGTCATGGTCTGGGCGGATTTGGTGGGGTCGAAGGTGATCTGCGGCCGGGCGCCCGCCGCCATCAACACCACCATGGTCTCTCCGATGGCGCGTGATACGGCGAGGACTATCGCGGCGACGATGCCCGAGATGGCGGCGGGAAAGACCACCCGCGCCGAGACCCGCAGCTTGCTCGCACCGAGTGCGTAGGCACCCTCACGCAGGCCACGCGGGACTGACCGCATGGCATCGTCGGAGATCGACGCGACCAGGGGAACGATCAGGAGCCCTACGGCCACTCCCGCTACGCCGATGGCGTGCGGTCCGGTCCAGTCCAAGAAGGGGAAGACGTCTTCGAGAAACGGCCGCAGGAACATCAGCGCGAACAGGCCGATGGCGACGGTGGGGATGCCCTCAAGCACCTCCAGCATCGGCTTGATGGTCTTACGGACCCGGTTCGGCGCGTACTCGCTGAGGTAGATCGCGGAAAGCAAGCCGAGGGGTATCGAGACCACCAACGCCCAGAAGACGATGTTGAGCGTTCCCGTCACGATCGGGATGACGCCGAAGTGGGCGTCGGCGAACGCCGGCGCCCACGTGGTGCCGAAGAGGAACTCGTGAATCGGCACCTCACGAAAGAAGTCAGCCGCGCCGGACAGCAGGGAGAGAACGATACCCGTCGTGACCAGGACAGAGAGTCCGGCACACGCGGCAAGGATGACCTTGACCGTCTTTTCGCCGTAGCGCGGGCTGGGAGCCTCCAGCGAACGGCGCGGGGAGTTTCCCGCGCCGCCGCCGGAGACCGTGATGCCAGCTGTGGTCATGGTGGGCGTGACCTACTGCCTTCTCGCCAGGTAGCCGGGGTTCACGGTTTTCAGCCGCCGACCAGAGCGTCGACCTGCGCCTGCGCCTCACTCGCCTGCTCATCGGTCATCCCGATGAAGCCCGCGGCTTCGGCGATCGGCTCTGCGTTGCTGATGAAGAAGTTGATGAAGGCCAGCACCTCCGGCTTCTCCAACGCGGCGTCGGACGGGTAGACGAACAGCCCCCGGCCGAGCGGGCTGTAGGAGCCGTCCTGAACCGTCTCGTAGGACGGGGCTACGCAGCCGTCGCCGCCATCGATTTCCAGAGCCTTCACCCGGTCCTGGTTCTCCATGTAGTAGGAGAAGCCGACGTAGAACATGCCACCGGTGGAGCCTTCGACGCCGATGATCCCGGTGTTGTCGTCCTCGCCGATGTTGTTGTAGTCGGTGCGCTGGGCGCCGCTTTCACCGTTGATCGCCTCGGTGAAGTAGTCGAACGTTCCGGAGTCGGTGCCGGGGCCGTACAGGTCGAGCGGCGCATCGAGGTCGATACCGTCGATCTCGTTCCAGTTGGAGGCGCTGGAGTCCGGGCCCCAGATCGCCTGAAGCTGCTCGACCGTGATGCACTGCAGCGGGTTTTCCGGGTTGACGAGCACGGTCAGCGCGTCGTTGGCCACGGTGAGGCCTTCGAACGCGATGCCGTTGCTCTCGCAGATCGCTGCTTCCTCATCCTTGATCGGACGGGATGCCTCGGAGATGTCGGTCTCGCCGTTGCAGAACTTCTCGAATCCACCGCCGGTACCGGATGTTCCCACGGTGACCTGGACGCCAGGCGTCTCCATCATGAAGAGTTCGGCCGCGGCCTCACCCAGCGGCGCAACAGTGCTGGAGCCGTCTACCACGACCGATCCGGACAGCTCATCGCCGTTGTCGGCCGGCTCGTCCTCGGAATCGTCGTCCGCAGGCTGTTCCTCGCTGGAGGAGTCCTCAGAGGAGGTGTTGGTGTCGTCGCTGGCATCGTCGCTTCCACAAGCGACCAGGACGAGCGCCGCAGCGCTGGCAACCGCAAGGGGCGCCAGTCGCCGGCGAGCAGTGCTGATCTTCACGTCGGATCCTTCCGGATGTGGTCAGTCTTTATGTCGTCACCGACGCTAAAGACCCGAAGTGACGCCGTTCCCCGCTGAGGGTGAACGAGGCATGAACGTCACCGGTGCGCTGGAGGACGTTTGCCCGGCTAATCGGCGACGTTCAGGTAAACATCCCGCGTGTGAGGTCGCGAACCGGTTAAGACCGCCAGGTCAGGGACGTCTCGACCGGATCACGGAGGGCCTTCCGGGCTGGTCCGGAGAGAGCGTTGACCGGCCTGCGGCACGCGTTTGCGCAGGCAAGCTTCTCCCCGTAACGTGTCAGCGCATGATGACATCAGTAGAGACTGATATACATTTCGATCAGCAGGTCGCCTGGTTACGCGCGCTGGCCGACCCGGTGCGGCTGAAGATCGTACACCTCCTGGCGGCAGAGGCCCTGTGCACCTGTCACTTGGTGGACGAGACGGGCGCCCGCCAGACCAACGTCTCGAACCACCTCCGCTTTCTACGCGACGCCGGCCTGGTGGAGAGCGAGCCACACGGCCGGTACACGTACCACCGGCTGCGACCCGAGGCGATGAACCGGCTGGCGCAGGTGGTCAACCAGCTCGCTGACGCCACCCACGTCGTCCAGAGCCAGAATGTGCGGAGGCCGTGTCCGTGAACGACAGTTCCGCCACGGCCGCACCACGGCAGCCGTCGCCGGACACATCGCCGGAGGCCCCCGAGGCGGCTGTGCTGCACCGGCTCTCCGCGCTGGACCGCCTTCTTCCGGTGTGGATCGCAGCGGCCATGGTCGCCGGCTTACTTCTCGGCAATCTCATCCCCGGCTTGGACGACGCTCTCGACGCCGTGGCCATCGGCTCGGTCAGCCTGCCCATCGCCGTCGGGCTGCTCGTCATGATGTATCCGGTCCTGGCGAAGGTGCGCTACGACGAGGCCGGCCAGGTGACCGCTGACCGGCGTCTCCTCATCACATCCGTCGCCCTCAACTGGATCGCCGGCCCCGCGGTGATGTTCACCCTCGCTTGGGTCTTCCTCGCCGACCTGCCCGAGTACCGGACCGGCCTGATCATCGTCGGGCTGGCCAGGTGCATCGCCATGGTGCTGATCTGGAACGACCTCGCCTGTGGCGACCGGGAAGCGGCCGCCGTCCTCGTGGCGGTCAACTCGGTGTTCCAGATCCTCGCGTTCTCCGCACTGGCCTGGTTCTATCTGCAGATCCTGCCGCGGTGGCTCGGCCTGGAGACCACCTCTGCCGGCTTCTCGGTCTGGACCGTCGCTGTCAGCGTCCTGGTCTTTCTCGGCGTCCCCCTGCTGGCCGGCTACGCGAGCCGGACGCTGGGTGAGCGAGCCAGAGGGCGCGAGTGGTACGAAGCCCGCTTCCTCCCCCGGGCCGGTCCGTGGGCGCTGTACGGACTCCTGTTCACCATCGTCGTGCTGTTCGCCCTGCAAGGAGAGACCGTCACCAGTCGGCCCGCCGATGTCGCCCGGATCGCGGTACCGCTTCTGGTGTACTTCGTCGTGATGTTCGCCGGGTCGTTCGCCCTCGGATACCGGCTCGGACTCGGCTACCCGAAGACCACCACCCTGGCGTTCACCGCCGCGGGAAACAACTTCGAGCTGGCCATCGCGGTGTCGATCGCCGTCTTCGGCGTCACCAGCGGTCAGGCGCTGGCCGGCGTCGTCGGCCCCCTGATCGAGGTTCCCGTGCTCGTCGCCCTGGTGTACGCCGCACTGGCCGCCCGCCGCCGGCTCTACCCCCGCGAGTTTGCCACCTGATCGTCGATTCGTCGTCCGAACGACGTCGAGCACCATGATCAGATGCGAACAACCGCCCTCTGGCACAAGGTGTGTCACCTGATCTGATCTCAGTATGCGGACGCAAATGATCAGGTGACCGACCCACATCTACGGGTAGAGTTCAGTCATCTGATCAGACCCGCTCCCGCAGAAAGGGGCGATGGAACAGCCGATGGTGACCACCGACAGACCACGCACCACCGGACGTACCGCGGCGATCATCGGAGCTGGTCCGGCCGGGCTCTATCTGCTGGCCAATCTGCTCGAGTCAGACGCGTTCCGGCGGGTCGACGTGTTCGAGGCGGTGCCCGCGCCGTTCGGCCTGGTCCGCTACGGCGTGGCGCCGGACCATCCGAAGACCCGCACCATCACCAGGGTCCTCGCGGCGGGGTTCGAGTACACCGACGCCCATTACTTCGGCAACGTGATGGTGGGCCGCGACGTCATGCTCGACGAGCTGCGCCATCACTACGACGTCGTCGTGTTCTCCACCGGCATGCGCGGTGATCGAACGCTCGGCATCCCCGGCGAAGACCTACCCGGATCGATCGGCGCGTCGGAGCTCGTGGCTTGGTACACGGGCCACCCGGACGCACCCAAGGTCAGCTTGCCCGACCCGCTGCGATCGGCCGTGGTCATCGGCGCCGGCAACGTGGCTCTGGACGTCGCCCGGATACTCGCCCGGGATCCCGCGAGTCTTCGCGGCACGAGCATGCCGCGCCCCGTCGTCGACGCTCTGGCCGCCAGCACGCTCACCGACGTGCACCTGGTGGCACGGCGGGGGCCGGCTCAGGCCAAGTTCACCTCACCGGAGTTGCGGGAGCTCGGCAAACTCGACGCCGTGGACGTCGTCGTCGATTCCGGCGATCTCGTTCTCGACGACGCCGACCAGGCAGAGGTCGAAAGCCGGCGGCAGGCCGCCACCACGGTGAAGGTACTCCACGAGTGGTCCGAGAGGTCCCCGAGCGGAGCTCCGCGACGAATCCATCTGCATTTCTGGCGACGCCCGCTCCGAGTCCACGGCGATGCCGCCGTCACGGGTGTGGACCTCGAACCCACCCGGGACACGGCAAAGCCACTCCAGCTGAGCGCGGAGTTGCTGATCCGCGCCATCGGGTACCGCGGGCGGCCCGTCGAGGGCCTTCCGTTCGACGACGAGCGGGGAATCGTCCCCTCGGTCGAAGGCCGCGTGGTGGACGACGGCCAGCAGCTACGTGGGGTCTACGTGACCGGCTGGCTGCGGCGGGGTCCCACCGGGGTGATCGGCACGAACCGGCCGGATGCCGGTGAGGTGGCGGCGTCGATCCTTGGCGACCTTGCCCACCTTCCTCGCGCGGCAGGAGAGCCCGAAGAGCTGGAGGCCTCGCTCGCCGGGCGAGAAATGCACCGGCTCAGCTGGGAAGACTGGCACCGGCTGGAGAGTTACGAGGCCGAACTCGGCAGGCCCCACGGCGGCGATCCCATCGTCGTCGACGATCTCGAGACGGTGCTCCGGGTGGTTGAGCGCGCCGCCAGGTGACACCCCGCAGCTACACTCGCTGCTCCGTGAACGCGAACGCGACTCGGACTCGCTTGGTCAGGCGGCGCGGCGCAGCGGCAACCGGTGTACCTGCCGCGATGGGCTCACGGCGCTGTCGGTGTCGGTGCCATCGCCGTTCTGATCGCCGCCGTTCTGGTTGCCGCCTTGGTCGCCCCACGCGTCGCCGTTCTCGTCGCCGGTCTCGTCGGTGCCGCTGTCGTCGCCGCCGCTCTCATCGCCGCCGGATTCGTCACCCGACTCGTCGCCGCCATTCTCATCGCCCGACTCGTCGCCGCCATTCTCATCGCCCGACTCGTCGCCGCCATTCTCATCGCCCGACTCGTCGCCGCCATTCTCATCGCCCGACTCGTCGCCGCCATTCTCATCGCCCGACTCGTCGCCGCCATTCTCGTCACCCGACTCGTCGCCGCCATTCTCGCCGCCGGACTGATTACCGCCGGACTGATCTCCCCCCCACTGATCGCCACCGGTGTCACTGCGCGGCGGGCTCGCCTGAGTGAACCCGTTCACGTTGGCGCGCTCCGGGAACTCCTCCACTGGCAGGCCCTCGTGTGCAGCGTTCATGAAGGCGGTCCAGGTACGGGCCGGATACCCACCACCCGCGAAGTTCTCCATGCCGCCCACGCCGGTGAGCGCCTCGGTGCCGGCCTCGGCGCCTTCGCCGCGGAAGTACGCGACCGACGTGGCAAGCTGCGGGGTGTACCCGGCGAACCACGAGGTCAGATCCTGGTGCGTGCCGGTCTTCGCGGCAGCGGGCCGGTCGAACCCGTGCTCCCGGACGGTGCGGCCGGTGCCTCGCCAGCTGTCGACCACCTGGGTGAGCGCATAGGTGACGTCGGCCATCACATCAGGCTCGAAGACCCTCCTGGCCTCCACCTCTCGCTCGTAACGGACCTCACCCGACGCGTGGACCACCTCCGACACGGTGTAGGCATCGGTGTGCACACCCTGAGCCGCCAGCGTGCCGTACGCCTCCGCCATGTCCAGCGCCGACACCGATGCGATCCCCAGCGTGACCCGGGGGTTCGCCTCCAGCCCCGGGCTATCCTCCGGGATTCCCGCGCGCACCATGGCGTCCATCACGGTCTGGGAGTTCACGTTGCGAGTCAGGTCGACGAACGCCGTGTTGATCGACCGCTCGGTCGATTGCAACAGGTCGACGCTCCACCCGTAGGAAACGTTGCCCTGGTTGTTGACCGGCGGACCCAGCCCCTCCGCCTCGAACGGTGAGTTCCCGGCGAACCGGCTGTTGAGGGAGAAGCCCTCTTCCAGACCCGCGGCGAGCGTGAACGGCTTGACCGTCGAGCCGGGCTGAACACGCGCGTCCACGGCGTCGTTGAAGCTCTGCTCCACCGCGTCCGGCCCTCCGTACAACGCGACGACACCTCCGTCGCCGGGACGTAGGGCGGCCAGGCCGATGTGGACGCGCTCGGCGTTTTCGGTGGGCCGCTCCTCGTCCACGGCGCGAACCGCCGCTTCCTGCGCCTGCTCGTTGAACGATGTCACGACTCGCAGCCCGCCGGTCTCGATCTCGGATTCCTCGAAGCCGAGGGCACGCAACTCGTCGCGGACCATCATCATGAGGTAGCCGTTGGGGCCGCCGTACCGGTTCTGCCGCTGCTCGGCGAGGACTTCCGGCGGGTCGGTCTCATCGGCCGTCTGCTGGTCGATGGCACCGGTGGTCACCATGCCGTCGAGCACATAACGGAAGCGCTGCTCGAACCGCTCGGCGTTGGCGTCGCCGGCGGTCGGGTCGTATCGCGCGGGTGATCGGAGAATGGCGGCGAGGGCGGCGCTTTGGGCGAGGTCGAGGTCGCTCGCATTCACGTCGAAGTACGCCTGTGACGCCGTCTGCACACCGTAGGCGCCCCGCCCGAACCAGATCGTGTTCAGGTAGTTGGTGATGATCTGGTCCTTGTCGATGTCTTGATCGATCTTGACCGCGATCACGATCTCCTGGAGCTTGCGGCTCCAGGTCTGGTCCTGGGTGAGGTAGTAGTTCTTCACATACTGCTGGGTGATGGTCGACCCGCCGCCGCCCGCTCCCGTGCCCCGGATCTGGTCGATAGCCGCGCGCGTGATGCCGCTGACGGAGAAACCGGGGTTCTCGTAGAACGACCTGTCTTCGGCGGCCACGACCGCGAGCTTCAGGCTCTCCGGGATGGCTTCGGAGTCGAGCACCTCGCGGTTCTCCGCGCTGAACCGGCCGAGCTCGGTCTCACCGTCGTCGTAATAGACGATGGTGGCCTCGGAGGTGGAGAAGTCGTTGGGCTCGGGCACGTCGATCGTGGCGAAGGCGAACACCACGGCACCGACCCCGAGGAGGATCAGCCCGAGGAAGTAGAGGAGGAACGCCTTCCAGCCGACGAACCGCCGCCAGCCTCGGCGTTTCTGGGTCGTTCGGTATCTCGGCCCCCTCTTCGGGCCGGTCTCGGTTATCGGCTGATCATCCATGCTCGTTCGATCGTATGCGCGTTGTCACCGACGTCAGCGTTCTATCGGCGAATAGTGGTCAGACTCACCCCAGCCCAACGATAGAGAACACCCGGGAGTTCCGCCGCCTACTTCCGGCCGCGCGGCGCGGCCTCCACCACGGCGTCCTCGTCGCTGGCGAACCACCTGGCGATCACGCGGTCGGCCCGCACCCGGCCGGGCCCGAGGAGCGCCATCGCCACGCAAGCACCAGCGAGGACCGCGACGAGC
Organism: Phytoactinopolyspora alkaliphila; assembly: GCF_010550695.1. Classification (GTDB taxonomy): domain Bacteria; phylum Actinomycetota; class Actinomycetes; order Jiangellales; family Jiangellaceae; genus Phytoactinopolyspora; species Phytoactinopolyspora alkaliphila. The sequence continues at coordinate 328,724 of NZ_JAAGOB010000005.1, read as the reverse complement.
TCGTATCCCCCCTCGGTGACGAAGGGTCCCTGCTCGGCATGGACCAGGACGAGCGCGCCGATCATGGTGCCGGCCAGGGCAAGCGCCACCAGTCTGGTGAACACGCCCAAGCCGAGCAGCCCGCCGCCGACGAGCTCGAGGACGGCCACCGCCGGAGCGGCGATCTCGGGAAACGGCACGTCCCACTCCATGAACCGCTCGGTGGTGCCGTCGATAGTCCAGTCGTAGAACTTCTGCCAGCCGTGCGCGACGAACACCACCGCGAGGACCAGCCGGAGCAAGAGGCAGGCCGCGTCGTTGAGCGCACGCGAGGGATTCATGATCACATTTCACTACGCCCGACCCCGTATCACCGGGTTACGACACACCCCCCTCCACGCCCCCGACCTAACCCCTGGCATGGTTTGTGGTCCCACAAATGGGATATTTCGGGCATCACAGCGACCACAACCCATGCCAGGGGTTAGGTCGGGGCGGTCCAATCCTGGCGGCGGAGCTCGTAGCAGGCCAGCGCCGCGGCGGTGGCGACGTTGAGCGAGCCGACTTTGCCGACCTGAGGGATGTACGCGACCTCGTCGCAGACGCTCAGTACGGCCGCGGACAGCCCATGGTCCTCCGCCCCGATGGCTACGCAGACATCCTGCTCGGCCAGGGCCATCTCGTGTAGCGGACGTGCGGTGTCGGTCAGCTCCAGGCCCACCACTCGATACCCGTCCGCCTTCGCCTGGCCGACGGCCTCGGCGGCCTCGGCGAACACCTGCGTGTCCAGGTACCGGTCGGTTCCCATGGCCAGCTTCTGCGCCTTCGCGTCGCGCGGCGACGCCGTACGCCCCGCCAGGTAGAACTGCGACACGCCGAAAACCGCGGCGCTGCGGACCATGGCACCGACGTTGAACGGCGACTGCACACCGTCCAGCAGCAGGGCGACGCGCAGCGCGCTCCGGCGCTTCCACGTCCTGTTCAGCCGCTTCAGTTCGGTACCTCGTAGCTGCGGCACTCGGGCTACTCCTTCGATGGCGCGTCGGCTCGGATCTCCAGAAGACGGTATCCCCGCTCCGACAGCAGCCGGGTGGTGGGAAAGCCTTGTGCCGACAGCCAGCGCGTCAGGGAGTCGGCGCCCAGGTGCTTATGGACGACGAGCACCGCGGCAGCGCCGGGAAGGAGCCGTGGCAACCAGGTCAGCAGGAGCTGGTGCAGCGCGGCCTTACCGACCCGGATGGGGGGATTCGAGTAGATCGCCGCGAACCGGACGTCCCGGGGCACGTCGTCGGGAACGCTGGCGACGACGTTCCCGCGGCCGGCCGCCGCGGCGTTGTCCCGCACCAGCTCGAGCGCACGCTGATTGACATCGACGGCCCAGACCCGCGCACGTTTGCGGCGGCTGGCGAAGGTCAGCGCGATAGGTCCGTAACCGCAGCCCAGATCGAGGATGTCACCCCGGACCCGCGGCACCGGGGCGTGCTCGAGCAGCACTTTGGTCCCCGCGTCGAGCCTGCCGTGCGAGAAGACGCCGGCGTCGGACGTGAGCTCGAGCTCGAGGTCGGACAGCTTGATCTGGACGGCCTGGATCCTGCTGGCGGCCTGCGGCGTCGCAGAGAAGTAGTGCTCACCCTGCCCGGCCACTTTCCGCCCTCACCTTCGTCGTCACGTGTGCGCTGCTCATGTTACGCGCCCGACGGCGCGGCGACGGTTCTCGATGAATTCCGGGCACTCGCCTGGTCTGTAGAGATATGGCGACGGTGAAGCGGACATCACAGAACGGCGAGAGCGTGACTGACACCGAAGACGCGACCCCCATCGTCACGCCGGCTCCCCTGTCGGACCGACGACGCTGGCTCGCTCTGGCGGTGCTGTGCACCGCCTTCTTCATGGGCGTCCTCGACTCGACCAGCGTGTACTCCGCGTTACCGTCGATCGCCGGCGACCTGGACTTCTCCGCCGCCGGGGTCCAGTGGGTGATCACCGCCTACGGCGTCACGGTCGGTGGCCTGTTGCTCCTCGGCGGCCGGGTGGCCGATCTCATGGGGCGGCGCAAGGTGTTCATGGCGGCGGTGACACTGTTCGCGGCGGCATCGCTGGTGTGTGGGGCCGCCTGGTCCGGTGAGGTGCTCATCGCCGGTCGCGCCGCGCAGGGTATCGGCGCGGCCTTCATGACCCCCGCCGGACTGTCGATTCTCATGACCCTGTTCCCCGACGGCCCGGAGCGCAACAAGGCTCTCGGTATCTGGGGCGGCCTCGGTGGCGTCGGCGCCACCGCGGGACTCCTTCTCGGTGGCGTACTCACCGATTGGCTGGGGTGGGCCTGGACCTTCTTCATCAACGTCCCGGTCTGTGTCGCGGTACTCGGCGCGAGCCTTGTGTTGCTCCCCGAAAGCCGCCGGACCGGAAGCCGGAACTTCGACCTGGCTGGCGCCGTCACCATCACCACGGCTCTCGTCCTGCTTCTGTTCTCGCTGTTCACGATCGCCGACGTCGGCTGGCGCGCCAGCAACGCCATCGGCTACGTCGTGATCGCGATCGTGTTGCTTGTGCTTTTCGTCGCGATCGAGCGTCGCTCCGCGGCACCCCTGATCCCGCCGCGTGTTCTTCGTTCCGGAGCGCTGGTGGCCGGCAACGGCGTCGTCTTCGTATCCGGTATCGCGGTCGACGGGCTTCTCATCGTCGTCACGATGTACGCCCAGGACGTCCTCGGCTACTCCGCTGTGGAGTTCGGCCTCACGATGGCCGTGATGACGGTGCTGTCGGTGGTGGGCGTCCTCGTCGGCCAGCATGTCGTGACCAGAATCGGGTTCGGGCCGGTGGCTGTCGGCGGCATGGTTCTGATCGGCGTCGGCTGCCTGCTGCTGACCCGGATCTCCGCCGCCGGCGGGTTCGACGATCTGCTGCTCGGCCTGCTCGTGTTCGGGCCGGGCATGGGCGCGGCGTTCGTCGCAGCCCAGATCGCGGCGCTGAGCGGTGTGGCTCCCCAGGACTCGGGGCTGGCGTCGGGGATCGAGGAGACGTCGTTCGCCATCGGATCGACCTTCGGCGTAGCGCTGGTGTCTGCTTTCGCCGTGTCGCGCACCGAACGTCTTCTCGATGCCGGCGCCGACGCCATGCATGCTCGAGTCGAAGGATTCCAGTTCGCGATCGGCATGACGGCCGGTGTGGCCTTGCTTGGCGTGCTCGCGGCGCTCACGCTCCTGCGACGGCCGTCCGGCGTGCGCCGGGCGTGAACGCCGCCACGCTGACTTCGCCGCTCACCCTGACCGGACCGGCCGCGTAAGGCACCGCGAGCGTCATGCCACGTTCCACGTCCCGTGTCCAGTCCTCGCCGGCCAGCGTTCCCCTGCCGCCAAGGACCACCATCGTCGAGTAGCCGGCGGCGAGAGTGCCGCCGTCCCGGAGCAACAGGGCGAAGAATCCGTCCGCCGCGTCGGGCATCAGGCTCGAGCGTCCGGCACCGGATGACCGTTCGAGGACGCCGCGCACGACGAGTTCATCGACTACGTCCGCTCCGAGCGGTGCCACGTCAACGCAGTCCAGCGCGACGTCGGGCGTGGCGCCGCCGAACGCCTGCTCCGGATCAGCCAGGAACGGCTGCCATTCGAGAAGTATGGAAAGGTCCGCGGCCTGCTGCACCTCAGTCAGGAAGATGCCCTGCCCGATCGCGTGCGGTGTCCCGGCGGGAACGAGCACCACATCACCCGCCCGGACGGTCACGGCGTTCATCGCGGCGAGCATCGCGGTCACATCCTGGCGTTCCACCAGATCAGCCAGGCGATCGACCGGCATCTCCTGCCGCCACCCCAGATAGACCAGCGCGTCCGCGGGAGCCTCCATGATCACCCAGGCTTCCGTCTTGCCCTGAGCGGCGCCGAGCCGGGAGCGGGCGAAGGTATCGTCCGGGTGCACGTGAACCGGCAGCCGCTGTCCCGCATCGAGGAACTTCACCAGCGGCACCAGCAACGACGGCCGTGGCAGCTGGGACGACCACTCGGCGGCGTCGGGGCCGAGCCACTGCTCGGGCGCGGCGTCGACGGCCTCTCGCAGATAACCGCCTTCCGGAAGCTCGGTCAGCCCGGTGCTCCGCTCGCCGAAACGGCTCACCGTCGAGGCGATCCAGTCCTCCGGCCGATCTCGAGGGACGACGCCGAACCGGTCACTCCGGAAGTCCGCGATCCGTCCGGCGCCGCGATAGAACGTCGGCGGAAGGTTGGGGCCGAGGAGCAGAGGATGCACGAGAACCTCCATCAGATCCGGGTTTCGGGACTCGGGCAGCCGTCCAGCGCCGGGCGTGGTCAGCGCTCTTCTTCGCCGCGGGCGCCGGACCAGTCGACGTGATAGGTGCCGGGCCGATCCACCCGGCGGTACGTGTGCGCGCCGAACAGGTCTCGTTGCCCCTGGATCAGGGCAGCCGGCAGCCTGGGCGCCCGCAGTGCGTCGTAATAGGCGAGAGCACTGCTGAAGCCGGGGGCCGGGATGCCCATCTGAGCCGCGGCGGCCACAACCCGGCGCCATCCCGCCTGCCCGTTGGCGACCGCTTCCCGGAAGTACTCGTCGACCAGTAACGACGGCAGGTCGGGATTGCGCTCGTAGGCTTCCCGGATCCGATCCAGGAAGCGTGCCCGGATGATACAGCCGCCACGCCAGATGGTGGCCATGTCGCCCAGGGCGATGTTCCAGTCGTGCTCGTCACTCGCGGCGCGGATGGTGTCGAAGCCCTGAGCGTATGCCACCAGCTTGGAGGCGTAGAGGGCATCCCGGACGTCGTCGATGAACCGCTGCCGGTCCGGCACGGCCGGCGGTTCCGAAGGCCCAGGCAACGCCTCACGCGCGGCTGCGCGGCGGGCGGCGTCACTGGACAGACCCCGGGCGAAGACCGCCTCGGCCATGCCGCTCACGGGTATACCGAGCTCCAGCGCCGATATCACCGTCCACCGGCCGGTGCCCTTCTGACCGGCCTGGTCGAGGACGACGTCGACGAAGGGCCTGCCCGTGCTGTCGTCGATGTGCGCCAGGACCTCGGCGGTGATCTCGACCAGGAACGACTCGAGGTCTCCACTGTTCCAGCGTTCGAAGACCTTCCCGACCTCGGCGGGCTCCATACCGAGCCCTTGGCGAAGCAGGTCGTAGGCCTCGGCGATGAGCTGCATGTCCGCGTATTCGATGCCGTTGTGCAGCATCTTCACGAAATGACCGGCGCCGTCCGGGCCGACGTGCGTGCAGCACGGCTCGTCGTCGACCTGAGCCGCGATCTTGGTGAGCATCGGCTCGAGCGCGGCATAGGACTCGGCCGTGCCACCGGGCATGATGCTGGGCCCGAGCAGCGCGCCCTCCTCGCCTCCGGAGACTCCGGCCCCGACGAAATGGATGCCGTCCTCGCGCAACTGTTCCTCGCGCCGGCGGGTGTCCTGGAAATGCGCGTTCCCGGCATCGACGATGATGTCGCCGGACTCTAGCAATGGGCGCAGCTGGTCGATCACCGCGTCCGTGGGTCCACCGGCCTGCACCATGACGATGACCCGCCGCGGACGTTCCAGAGACTGGACCAGATCGTCGAGGCTTGCAGCCGGGATGAACTGGCCCTCATGGCCGAAGTCGCGCACTAGCGCGTCGGTGCGCTCCTGGCTGCGGTTGTGAACCGCCACCCGGAAGCCGCTCCGGGCAAGGTTGCGGGCCAGATTGCGACCCATGGTGGCCAAGCCGGTCACCGCGATCTCGGCCAGTTGGTCGTCAGCCATTCCTGCTCCTCAGCTCGAGCCCCTGGACGATGCTCTCAGCGATCTGCTCCGGTTCGTCGGCGATGTCGACGACCAGACCGTCCTCGTCGTCCCCGAGGTCTTCGAGGGTCTCGTACTGGGAGTCCAGGAGGGATGACGGCATGAAGTGCCCGCGACGGAAGCCTATCCGTTCCCCGACCAGGTCACGGTCTCCGGCCAGGTGGGCGAACCGGACCGTACCGTTGGCGTCGCGCAGCACGTCGCGGTACGCGCGACGCAGTGCCGAGCAGGTGACGATGGAGCTGCGCCCGTCGGCGGCCTGCGCGGACATCCACTCCGCCACCGCCCGAAGCCACGGCCAGCGATCCTCGTCCTCGAGGGGCGTGCCGGCCGCCATCTTCTCCACGTTGGCCTCCGGGTGGAAGTCGTCCCCCTCCGCGTACGGCCATGCCAGCCGCTTGGCGAGGAGTTTCGCGACGGTCGTCTTGCCGGATCCGGCGACTCCCATGACGACGATGTGCTGGGGCGTGCCTCTCACCGGTCTGGCCTCCCAAGAGCATGAGCGAGGAGCTGCGCTGCCGCGCAAACGTCCTCAAAACTAGCATCCCGCCGGGATACTCCGATGCCTCGCCGACCGGGTTTTCCCCGGTCCTGCCAACCACGACGGGTCCGTGCGAGCCATGTCGGTCCCGCCGTGCAGAATGTCCACTCGGCGTCCTGCACGGATCGCGAATCAGCAAAGCAGAGATCGGGTTGGGGTTGTGACCGTTTCCACGCAAGCCACGGTGTACCAGAAGATCGCCGAAGAACTCGGCGTGCGCGAGAGCCAGGTTCGAGCAGCCGTCGGCCTGCTCGACGAAGGCGCCACGGTGCCGTTCATCGCGCGGTACCGCAAGGAAGCCACCGGGACGCTGGACGACGCGCAGCTCCGGACCCTCGAGGAACGCTTGCGCTACCTTCGTGAGCTCGATGAACGTCGCGTGGCGATCCTCGAGTCCATCCGCGATCAGGGCAAGCTCACCGAGGAGCTCGAGGGGCAGATCATGGCCGCCGAGACGAAGGCGCGCCTGGAGGACATCTATCTTCCGTACAAGCCCAAGCGGCGGACCAAGGCGCAGATCGCCCGGGAGGCGGGCCTGGAGCCGCTTGCTCTGGGACTGCTCAGGGATCCGGGCCAGGATCCTGAGGCCGCGGCGCAGCCGTTCGTCAACGACGCCGTGCCGGACGCCTCCGCGGCACTCGACGGCGCCCGGTCCATCCTGGTGGAGATGTACGCCGAGGACGCCGACCTCATCGGCGAGCTGCGTGAGCGCCTGTGGTCGCGTGGCCGTCTGGTCTCGAAGGTGCGGCCCGGCGCCGAAGCGACCGGCGCGAAGTTCAGCGACTATTTCGACTTCTCCGAGCCCCTGGCGGCCGTCCCGTCACACCGGGCGCTGGCCATGTTCCGAGGCGAGAAGGAAGAGATCCTCGACCTCACCGTGGATCCGGCTCCCGACGAGGAGGAGCCGGCAGCCGGTCCCACGGACTACGAAATCGCTATCGCCGCCAAGTTCGGAATCGTCAACCGGGGTCGCCCGGCAGACCGCTGGCTGGCGGACACCGTGCGGTGGGCGTGGCGCACTCGCATCGTGGTCAACCTGTCCCTGGACGTGCGCATGCGGGTGCGTCAGTCCGCGGAGGAAGACGCCATTCAGGTCTTCGCGGGGAACCTCCGCGACTTGTTGCTCGCGGCGCCGGCCGGGAGCCGTCCCACCATGGGTCTGGACCCGGCGTACCGCACCGGCGTCAAGGTGGCCGTGGTAGATGCCACGGGCAAGGTCGTCGCCACCGCGGCCGTGTATCCGCACAAGCCGCAAGGACAGTGGGACGAGGCGCTGGCAGTGCTCGCGAAGCTGGTCCGGGAGCACAGCGTAGAGCTGATCGCCATCGGCAACGGCACGGCATCCCGCGAAACCGACCAGCTCGCGGCGGAGTTGGTTAAGCTGATGCCGGATCGCTCGCTGACCAAGATCATGGTCTCTGAGGCGGGCGCGTCGGTGTATTCGGCGTCGCCGTTCGCCTCGCGGGAGCTGCCGGATCTGGACGTCTCGATCCGTGGCGCCGTATCTATCGCGCGGCGGCTGCAAGACCCACTGGCCGAGCTGGTGAAGATTGAGCCCAAATCCATTGGTGTCGGCCAGTACCAGCATGACCTCGCCGAGACGGCGCTCTCCCGTTCGCTGGACGCGGTAGTTGAGGACTGCGTCAACGCCGTGGGAGTGGACCTCAACACCGCGTCGTCACCATTGCTCTCCCGCGTCTCCGGGATCAGTACCGGGCTGGCGGAGAACATCGTCGCGCATCGGGAGAGCAACGGACCGTTCCGCGCGAGGACCGCACTGAAGTCGGTGCCTCGCCTCGGATCCAAGGCATTCGAGCAGTGTGCTGGCTTCCTGCGCATCCGCGGCGGTGACGAGCCGCTGGATGCGTCCAGCGTGCATCCGGAGTCCTACCCGCTGGCCCGCCGCATCGCGAAGGCAGCCGGGGGTGACGTCAAGTCCCTGCTCGGCAACGGCAATGCCCTGCGCGGGCTGAAGCCGTCGCAGTTCGTGGACGGTTCCGTGGGGTTGCCCACCATCACCGATGTCCTGAAAGAGCTAGAGAAACCGGGCCGGGATCCTCGGCCTTCGTTCAAGACTGCCACGTTCACGGACGGCATCGAGAAGGTCGAGGACCTGGCACCGGGGATGCGACTCGAGGGCGTGGTCACCAACGTCGCAGCCTTCGGCGCATTCGTCGACGTGGGTGTCCACCAGGACGGGTTGGTCCACATCTCGGCGATGTCGCGTGAGTATGTGACGGATCCGCGCGAAGTGGTCAAGCCCGGCGACGTCGTGACGGTGAAGGTGCTCGACGTCGATGTGCCTCGCAAGCGGATATCCCTGACGCTGCGGCTCGACGACGAGGTGCCGTCCACCGAAGCGCCCGGCCGCTCGCCCGGAGGAAAGGGTGACTCCCGGCCGGGTACATCGGCTGGGAAGAACCGCGGGCGCGGCCGTCCACAGCCGAAGCCCGCGCAGGGCGGACCGGCCGCACCGCAGGGCGCCATCGCCGACGCACTACGCCGAGCCGGCTACCACAACACCGGCGACTGACGCGCGCACGTTCCACACCGGGAAATGCGCCCTGGCGGCGGCCCTCTGAATCTCCACGGCGGCGGGCCGAACGATGTGACCGATCCCGCCGCCGTCGTGCCTTTTGTCTTACCTCACACGTGTCGACGTTCCCGCTTCTGCACAGAATTTCGAGCCTTCTTCGTCCGGTGGTCCGTACCGAAACGCCAATGCCGCACCGCAGGTCAAACAGGGCGCGTTTACAAACACCTCAACCCGGGTACCAGCCTCAGCATGCCGGACAGTAATCATGGCCATGAGCAGGGCTCCAGCCAGTCCTCCCGTCCACGGTTCTTCATCTCGATCATGGTCATCCTTGGCGCCTTCCTCGCCCTGATGATGATCATCTTGTTTGTCGCAGACTAGGTTGACAACGCTCCGGGCCCATGTTTCGCTAAGTACCAGAACGACGTGGTTAAGCAGCAGCCACATCGGCTCGATCTTTGAGTAGGTGTTGGCCTTGTCCACTCAGATAACTGCTTCCAGAAATTCCACACACCACGGCCGCAATGATGCAGATCGCGCCAGTGTGACTCAGCGGTTGCTGGAAGAAGCGAGCAGGGCGACCGACCCAGCCGAACGAAGGCACCTGGAAGACCAGGTCATCCTGTTGAACTCCAAGCTCGCGGAGTCCATCGCGCGAAAGTATGCGCGCCGCGCCGAAGAGCACGCGGACATCACGCAGGTCGCATACGTCGGCCTGGTCAATGCGGTCCGGCGCTTCTCACCCGAGAAGGGCATCGACTTCATCTCGTTCGCCATGCCCACCATCACGGGTGAGATCAAGCGCTTCTTCCGTGATCAGGGCTGGACCATTCGCCCGCCGAGGCGCATCCAGGATCTCCACCGGCAGCTGACGGCCGCCACTTCTGAGATGTCCCAGACTTTGGGGCGAACGCCCACTGCGGATGAACTCGCCGACCAGCTCGACGAGGACGTCAGCGACGTCAACGAAGCACTGGCCTGCCGCAGCTGCTACACACCGGTATCCATCGATGCGCCGACGCGTACGGAGGAAGCCAGCTCGCTGGCTGACTTGCTCGGCGACGAAGACCGGAACTACGACCGGTCCGAAGCCACCACAGCGCTGAAGCCTCTCTGCCGCGACCTTCCGGAACGCGACAAGCGCATCCTCTTCCTGCGATTCTTCCGCGGTTGGACACAGCAAGAGATCGCGCAGGAGCTCGGCGTCACGCAGATGCAGGTTTCGCGGCTGCTGGCGCGCATTCTGGGGCACTTGCGAAGCCAGCTCGGCTCACTTGAAGCCGACGGCCCAGTCAGTGAGGATCAAGAAGGTTCCGGTTCTGCACGAGCTGTTCCGCGGCCGCGCGCAGCGTGATATTGGACCGTTCGGCGTGCTGCCGGAGAAGGTCGAACGCCTGACGCGCGCTCAGCCCGTAACGCTCCATGAGGAGGCCTTGCGCCTGGCCGATCAGATTTCTCGTTTCGATGGCCAGGCGCAAGCCCGCCTCCTCCTGAGCGGTGTCGATGGCGACGGCCGCGTGGCTGGCCAGGAGACGTGCTCGTTCGGCGTCCCGCTCGGCCAGCGCGTCGGCGTGCGAGGAATACAGGTTCAACGTGCCGATGGTGCGGTCCTTGGTATAGACGCAGGCGCTCAGCACGCTGGTGATGCCGAGGTCCGCGACAATCGGACCCCACCGTGGCCAGCGCAGATCAGTGCCGGTGTCGCGCACCAGGTAACAACGGTGCGCCCGGCCGGCGCTCAGCCCGGGTCCTTCGTCCAAGCTTTCTTGAATCTGATCAGCCATCTCTACCGCTTCGTCTGTCGCGGCCGCGGGCCCGAGATGCTGCTCGGCGTCGTACAGGAGCAGGCCGCTCCCTTCCGCGTCAGTGAGTTCTGTCGCGATGTCCACGACGCGCTGAAGGGTTTCCTCGAGCGTGTGCTCCTCCGCGAGAAGCCGAGCGGCGTCAGCCAGATCATGCGCGTCCTGCGAACTCACCATGGCCTCCCACATGGGCGACCTCGCCCTGTCGTGCACTAGTCGAACGCCACCCCATTCATGACCATGGTGGCCCCGCACGGCACCGCGCGAAACCAGGATGACGCACTCTTTACAAACGGAAGCTGGACCGTGTGCGCGCGGTCTACCTGGGTAAACGGTTGCTTAACACGCTGCCGTCAACCAATCGGAGTACGGAATGATCCAGCAGCAATCGAACAGCATCACCAGCACGGTCTCCGTGATCTGCTCCCGGCCCGGGCCTTTCCTGAGCGTATATATCGATGTCAGTCGCGATGTGGACGAGGCCGAGCACCGGATCGGCGTGCGCTGGCGGTCCGCCCGCGAAGAACTGCATCGCGCTGGAGCGCCCGCATCTCTCCTCGACCTGGTGGGTGAGCGGGTGCTAGACCCGAGCGGTGCCGGTGGACGCGTAGCTCGGATGGTTGTGGCCGCCGACGACGAGATCCTGCTCGACGAGGTCACACTCAGGCCGCGTGCGCAGGAAGCCCTGACCTGGGGTCCGCTTCCGGACGTCACCGGCTGGCTCAGCGACCGCAGCACGACGATGCCCGTACTGGTCGTACTCGCCGACCGAGAAGGTGCCGATTTCGAGCTGTATGACGCCTGGCCCGAACCGCCCGTCGTGACCGACAGCTTCCACGGCGACGATCTGCACGTGAAGAAGGTGGCTGTCGGCGGCTGGGCGCACAAGCAGTACCAGCGGCGCTCGGAATGGACCTGGCGGCGCAACGCCGAGGAGGTCGCCGCCGAGATCGATCGCCACGTCGACGACGGAGTGCCTCTGGTAGTGGTGGCGGGAGACCTGCGCGCGCAGGGGGAGATCCGTCATGCCGTGTCCGAGAAGGCGCGCGAGATCCTCGTTGAGCTCGAAACCGGCGGACGGGCGGCCGGTTCATCCCGGGATGCACTGGACCAGGCGATCGACCACGCGGTCGGGGACGTCGTCGTCACCGATCGGTTACGCACGCTGAATGAGCTCGAGGAGCAGGCCGGCCGGGGCGGTGCCGCCGCCGTCGGGCTCAGGGAGGTGCTCGGCAAGCTCACGCTCGGGCAGGTTCGCACGGTTCTCCTGTCTCCGGACGAGGCCTCCACACAGATCGTCGCCACGCGTGACTACCCCGGGCTTCCCCTGCCGACGGAGGCGCAGAACTCCGACGAGCTTCGCGCCGACCTCGCCGTCGTGTGCGCGGCCGCGGCCACCGACGCCGAGGTGGCAATCGTCCCGCGAGCCAAGTCCGGGGACGGAGTGTCCGCCGTCCTCCGGTGGGACGACCAGCGAAGCGGCTCCGCGGTCACCGGCGAGCTTGAGTGACGAACTCCTGGCGCGGCTCGTGCAACTCACCGGTCGCGGCGATCTGCCGGGGGAACACGCCGTCGAGCATCCAGTCCGCGAGGACGCGCGCCTTCCGGCTTGCCGTGGGCAGTTGCGTGACGTGGTACAGACGGTGCAGTGCCCACGCCGGCCATCCCTTGAGGCGGAGGCCGTAGACCTCGGCCACGCCTTGGTGATGGCCGAGCGTGGCCACCGCGCCCGCACTCCGATGGGCATAATCACGGGGCTGCTGACCGCGAATCATCGACCGGATGTTGTCCCCGAGAAGCTTGCCCTGGCGCACGGCGTGCTGCGCGGCGGGCGGGCAAGTGGCGCCTTCCTCGCCGGCTGTCAGATCCGGCACCGCCGCGCAGTCGCCCGCTGCGCATACGCCAGGCACGCCGCGCACCTGGAGATTCGGCGCGCACAATGCTCGGCCGAGCTGGTCATGGGGCAGCTCGGCGTCGGCCACCATCGGGTTGGCCACGACGCCGGTGGTCCAGACAACGGTCCCGGCGCCGAAGGACGACCCATCGGACAGGACGACCTGCCCGCCTTCCATCGACTCGACGGTGGTTCCCATCCGCACCTCGATGCCGCGCTCGCGCAGAATCCCGGCCGTGTAGTCGGCAAGGGACGTGCCCACCTCGGGCATGATGCGGTCGACGGCCTCCACCAGGATCCACCGCATCTGCGATGGATCGATCGAGGGGTAGTAGCGGCGCGCGGCGAAGCGAGTCATGTCCTCCAGCTCCCCCAACGCCTCGATACCGGCGTATCCGCCACCGACGAACACGAAGGTCAGCAGGGCGGCGCGGAGTTCCGGGTCGAGGGTCGAAGCGGCCTGGTCCAGCCGCGAGAGCACATGATTGCGTAGGTAGACTGCCTCACCCAAAGTGGTGAAGCCGACCGCCTGCTCGGCCAGCCCAGGCACGGCGAAGGTCTTCGTCACCGAGCCCACTGTGAGGGCCAGCAGGTCGTAGCCCAGCTCCTCCGTGTGACCAGCGGACACGTCCACCCGCACCGAGCGGCGGGTGGTGTCGATGCTCGTCACGCTGGCGGTCAGCACGTGGCAGGCGTCCAGCACCTCCCGCAGCGGTGCCGCCAGCCGGCGCGGCTCAAGCGCACCCGCGGCCACCTCCGGGAGGAACGGCTGATACGTCATGTACGGCCGTGGATCGACGACCGTCACCGACGCTTCCCCCCGCCGCAAGGTGGATTGCAGCCGCAGCGCCGTGTAAAGCCCCGCGTAGCCGGCGCCTGCGATGAGTATCCGGGGTCCCGTACTGCCGTTGTCCATCATGTCCTCGCGCTACCCGGCCGCAGCACGCGCAAACGGCCTGTACCCCCGAGTACCTCGGACGTCGCTGGGTAATCCATGACAAGAACGAACGACGAGCTTTCTTTGGGGTTCCACCATGAGTGTTTGTGATGTGTGCGGCAACGATTACGACCGTGCATTCAGTCTGCGAGCGTCAGACGGCCGGGAGTACACGTTCGACAGCTTCGAGTGCGCCATCCACCGCTGCGCTCCGCAATGCGCGCACTGTGCCTGCCGGGTCATCGGCCACGGCATCGAGGCGCGCGGAATGGTCTACTGCTGCGCCCACTGCGCCCGGATCTCCGGCGTGGAAGGCGTGGCTGACAACGCCTCACATACGGCCTGACCGCTCTCCTTGAACGACATGGTCCGACCATGTCGCCAGCGCCCAGCAGGAGCCGCCGAGTCCCCGCGGCTCGTCGTTCCTGCGCTACACGTCCCGGATTCGGGTACAGAGCGGACAAACCAGACCGAAGGAGCGCGGAATGCCCAAGAACGTGTTCGTCCTGGGTCTCGATGACCTCAACGCCGCTACTCTGCACTCCCTCCCCGATGCCGACCAGTACCGGTTTCACCAGCTTCTGGCGCCGGACGAGCTTCTCACGGACGACATTCAACTGATGAAACTGCTCGCTTCCGCCGAGCGTCAGCTCTACGAGTTCGACGGGACGATCGACGCGATCATCGGGTACTGGGACTTCCCCGTTAGTTCCCTCGTCCCCCTGCTCTGCCATCGGTTCGGTACCACCGGACCCGATCTGGAGTCGGTGGTGAAATGCGAGCACAAGTACTGGAGCAGGCTGGAGCAGCAGCAGGTCATCGACGAGCTGCCACGCTTCGACATCGTCGACCCGCACGAGGTGACCGCGCCACCGCCCGGCTGGGACTATCCGTTCTGGATCAAGCCGATCAAGTCGGTCAGCTCGGCGTTCGCCTACAAGGTGCGCGACGACGCAGAGCTCACCACGGCGGTTCGCAAGATCCGCGAGAACATCGATTGGATGGGCGCGCCGTTTCAAGCCGTGCTCGACCATGTCGACGCCCCGCCCGGTATCGCCACGAGTGCGCGAGCCTGCCTGGTGGAGGAGGATGTCTCCGGCACGCAGGTCACCGTGGAGGGCTACGCCGCCCAGGGATCGGTCCACGTGTACGGCGTCGTCGAGTCGATCAACTACTCCGGCACCTCGAGCTTCCTGCGCTATCAGTACCCGGCATCGCTGCCCGAGCGGGTGTGCGACCGGCTCGCGGACATCAGCACCCGGGTGATCGAACAGATCGAACTGGACAACGTCACGTTCAATATCGAGTACTTCTGGGATCCGGACACCGACGCGATCAACCTCGTCGAGATCAACCCGCGGCACTCGCAGTCCCACGCCCGCCTGTTCCAGATGGTGGACGGATGGCCCAATCACCTTGTCGAGCTCAACGTGGCACTCGGCCACCCGTCGGTCCTGCCCAAGAGCGAAGGCGAGCACAAGGTAGCGGCCAAGTGGTTCCTGCGCCGTTTCGACGACGGCATGGTGCGCCGCGTCCCGACCGAGGATGCGATCACCGACCTGGGCCGCGAAGTCCCCGGAGCCACGGTGAACATCGTCGCGAAAGAGGGCTGTCGGCTCTCCGAACTCACCCATCAGGACAGTTACAGCTTCGAGCTCGCCGAGATCATCGTCGGAGGCGATAACGACGACGAGCTGAGCGACAAGTACGAGCGCTGCGTCGCGGCCCTGCCCTTCGACATCGAGCCGTGATCAGATGACGAGCACAGGAGGAGTGCGTGCGAACTGTCGATTCCCTCCCTGAAGAGGTGCGCGAAGACCCGGACGTCCGGATTCCGATGCGCGACGGAGTCCATCTCGCCGGACGGATCTGGCGGCCGGTCGGGTCCGACGAGGAGCCGGTACCGGCGATCCTGGAGTTCATTCCCTACCGCCAGCGTGATCTCACCGCCCACCGGGACTCCGTGAATCACCGCTACTTCGCCGGTCATGGCTATGCCAGCATCCGGGTGGACCTTCGCGGTAGCGGCGACTCCGAGGGAGTGCTTACCGGCGAGTATCTGGAGAGCGAGCTCCAGGACGCGGAAGAGATCCTGGCCTGGGCCGCCGAACAGCCGTGGTGCGATGGCCATCTGGGCATGATGGGGATCTCATGGGGAGGGTTCAACGCGTTGCAAGTGGCGGCGCGGCAGCCACCGCAACTCGACGCCATCGTCACGGTCTGCTCCACCGACGACCGCTACGCCGACGACGTCCACTACATGGGCGGTTGTCTTCTCAGCGACAACCTCTCGTGGGCGTCGACGATGTTCGCCTACACGTCATGCCCGCCCGACCCCGCCGTCGTCGGCGACGAGTGGCGAGACATGTGGCACCAGCGTCTTGACGGCAGCGGGTTGTGGCTGGAGGACTGGCTTCGGCACCAGCGCCGCGACGGCTTCTGGCAGCACGGCTCCGTCTGCGAGGACTATGACGCCGTCCAGTGCCCGGTGTATGCCGTCAGCGGATGGGCCGACGGCTATTCGAACGCGGTCCTGCGCATGCTTGAGAACCTGAGCGCACCCCGCAAGGGCCTGATCGGGCCGTGGTCGCACAAGTATCCGCACACCGGGCAGCCCGGGCCGGCCATCGGATTCCTGCAAGAGTGCGTCCGGTGGTGGGATCACTGGCTCAAGGGCGCCGACAACGGCGTCATGGACGAACCGGCCCTGCGGATCTGGATGCAGGAAAGCGTCCCGCCGTCCACAGCCTACGAGGAGAGGCCCGGCCGGTGGGTGGGCGAGTGGGAATGGCCGTCCCCGAAGATCGACCTGGTGGAACGCGCGTTCAGCCGCTATCGCCTGATACCTCCCGGCGAGATCGCCGATCCGCAGCCGCTCACCATCGAGTCTCCCCTGTCCGTCGGGCAGTTCGCCGGCAAGTGGTGCTCCTACAACGCACCCCCGGATCTTCCGTACGACCAGCGCGAAGAGGACGGCGGAGCGATCGTCTTCGACAGCGATCTCCTGGACGAACGCTGGGAGGTCTTGGGCGCGCCGGTAGTCCATCTCGAGTTCAGCGTGGATCAGCCGGTTGCCCAAGTGGCCGTGCGGCTGTCCGACGTGGCTCCTGACGGACGCGCCACCAGGGTCAGCTATGGTCTGCTGAATCTCACCCACCGCGACGGGCACGACATACCGCAGCCGTTGGAGCCGGGGCAGACGTATCGGGTTCCGGTGCTGCTCAACGGCATGGCTCACGCGTTTCCGCCCGGCCACCGCATCCGCGTCGCGGTCTCCAGCTCGTATTGGCCGCTGGCCTGGCCGCCACCGGTGCCGGTACAGCTCACGCTCTACCCGGCCGGCTGCGACCTGACACTCCCGGTACGGCCGTCGGAGCGGCCCGACGACGTCTCCACGACACCGTTCGATCCCCCTGAAGGCGCGCCGGCCATCGAGACTCAGACGCTGCGACCGGGCGAGCACCAGTGGACCGTCACCCGCGACCTGATCGACTACCACTCGAAGCTCGAGGTCATCAAAGATCTCGGCACAGTCCGCTTCGAAGACATCGACCTGCTGGTCAGCCGCCGGGCGGAGGAGACCTACAGCTGGGTGGACAACGACTTCCAGACGGTCCGCGGAGAAGTGGTGTGGACCATGGGCTTCTCCCGCGGCGACTGGGAAGTCCGGACAGTCACCAGAACGACGCTCACGTCCACGCCAGAGAACTTTCACCTGCACGCCGCGCTCGACGCATACGAGGGCGAGTACCGTGTGGCGGCCCACAACTGGCGCCTGGTAATCCCCCGGGACCACGTCTAAATGATCATGTAAACCATGTTTTCCCGTGCTTCACCATGCCTGCAGGCATGGTGAAGCACGGGAAAACATGGTTTACATGATCATTTGGGGGAACGCGTGGCGAGCACGGCGGCAGCCGTCTCTAGCCGCAGCCGCTCCAGCGTGTCGATCTGCGCACGCGCCCGCTCCTCCAGTTCGGTCAGGTGGTCCGCGTCCAAGCGGTCGTCGACCTTGGCCACTTCACGCAGGCTCCGCCAGAGGGCCCTTTTGCCTTCCACACCGAGCCGCAGCGCCTCGATCTCATCGAGCGAACTCAGCGGAGAGCGGGTCAGCAACGAGCCGTTGAGCTTGACTCTGCCAACCCATTCCAGAGCGGCCGCCAGCTGAGCCTTGTACCGGCTGACCGAGATGCCAAGGGCGTTCATGATCGACAACAACTGCGCGCGATCGTCGGAGATGTCGTCGGCCAGCCGGAGCAGGGTCTGGCCATCGCCTGGTCCCTGGTGTGACCTGGCGATCCGATAGGCCAGGCGCACGCCGGCCGTCGCCCCGGCAAGGTGGTCGTTGAGGTAGATGCCCAGCAACTCGGTGTCCGCTGTCGCACGGTTCTGTTGGGCAGCCGCGGTTTCGTCTCCCATGGGATGCTCCGATCAGTCTCTTGTAACGGCTCGCTCGGCTAGATAGGAACGCACCGTGCCGGCGATGGCGGCACTGTCGATGCCGGCGGTGCTGAGCTGCTCCTCGGGCTCGGCCGAGCCGGGAAGGTCGCGGACCGCCAGTTTGATCAGCGCCGGTGGCGGCGTGCCACCGGCGAACACGTCGAACACGGCGTCCCCGAGGCCGCCCTCCGGCCAGTGATCCTCGATGGTGATCAGGCATCCTGTCTCGCGGGCGGCGGCCCGCACGGTGAAGGCATCCACCGGCTTCAGGGAGTACAGATCGATCACACGGGCCCGGACGCCTTCCCGTTCCAGGTCGTCCGCCGCGCGCAAGGCCTCGTGGACGGTGACCCCCGCACCGATCAAGCTGACCGCGTCGTTGCTGGAGGACCGCAGTATCCGGCTGCCCCCGATGACGAACTCCTCGTCCGGTCCGTAGATCACCGGGTTCACGCCGCGGCAGGTACGCAGGTAGGAGATGCCGGAGCGGTCGCCCATCTCGGCCACCAGGGCAGCGGTCTGGTTCGCGTCGCAGGGGTGTAGCACGGTGCTGGAATGCACTGCCCGGAAGGCCGCGATATCCTCCAACCCCATCTGGGACGGGCCGTCCTCACCGATCGCGACACCGGCATGCGAACCCACGAGCCGCAGGTCGGCACGGCCGATGGCGGCCATCCGGATGATGTCGTATCCCCTGGTCAAGAATGCGGCGAAGGTGGCGGCGTACGGAATCCAGCCACGGGCCTGCATGCCGATGGCCGCAGCCAGCATCTGCTGCTCGGCAATGTAGAACTGGAAGAACCGGTCCGGATGCTCGTCGGCGAACAGCTGCATCCGGGTGGAGTCGGCCACCTCCGCGTCCAAGCCCACCACATCTGGACGGGCATGCCCGAGCGCGGCGAGTGCCGCCCCGAACGCGTCCCGGGTCGCGACATCGTCGCCCTTCTCATACCTCGGCGGCTCGTACGGCACGGCGTGACCGAAACGGTGTGGCGGCGCGGTGTAGGTCGGCTTCGCCACCCGGACGCCGATGTTGCGAGCGCCGCCGAGCTCGACGATCGCCGCCCGCGCGTCGCTCACCGGCTTACCGTGTTTGCCCTCCTTGTCCGCCACCGCCTCGACACCACCGCCCTTGATGGTTCGCGCCAGAATCGCCGTGGGCCTACCTTTGCTGCCCGCCGCCCGCAGAGCCTCGTCGATCTGGCTCAGGTCGTGTCCATCGATCTCGATGGTGTCCCAGCCGAAGGCGCCGATGCGCGCGGCGTACTCGTCGGTCCGCCATTCCAGCCGGGTGGGTCCGCGCTGGCCGAGCCGGTTGACGTCGATGATGGCGACGAGCTTGTCCAGCCGCTCGTGCCCGGCATGTTCGAAGGCCTCCCAGTTGGAGCCCTCGGCCAGTTCGCTGTCGCCGCAGAGTACCCAGGTACGGTACGGAAGCCGGTCCAGCATCTTGCCGGTAAGGGCCAGGCCGACGCCCATCGGCAGGCCCAGGCCGAGCGCGCCGGTGGCGACATCGACCCAGGGCAATCTCGGCGTGGGATGCCCCTCCAGCCGGCTGCCCAAGGCCCGGTAGGTGACCAGCTCGTCGTCGCTGATCGCTCCCGCGGCCTTGTACAGGGCATAGAGCAGCGGCGAGGCATGCCCCTTGGAGAAGATCAGCCGATCGTTCCCCGGCTCGCCCGGGTGATCGAAGTCGTAGCGCAGGTGGCGCGCGAACAACACCGCCATGAGATGTGCCGCCGACAACGAGGAGGTCGGATGCCCGGACCCCGCGACTTCGGAACATCGAACGGCGTCGACGCGGAGCTGCTGCGCAAGTTCCGCGAGGTCGCTCATCTCTTCTTCAGTCACAGCTACAGCCCTTACCCGTAGGCGCGCCGTTCAGGCGGGACTGGGCGGGCCTAATCTCACGGCTGTCCGCGCCCTGTGCCGGGTACCGAGGGCGGACGTCGAGTAATGTGGGATCGTTGTCACATCGGTTGAGCGGCAAGCCGTTCAGCCGGCGCCAGAGCCAGCGACCTTCAAGGAGCCCGATGAACGACGTGCCGATCACCGCGCCATCACGTCAGCGCACGCGCGAGCCCTCCCTGGACAGGCTCGCCCGGCCCGACGGTGGCCTCGCCATGGTGGCGATGGATCAGCGGGAGAGTCTGCGGACGATGTTCGAGGGCGTGACGGGCGCCCGCCCGTCGACGAGCGAGCTCGTGGAGTTCAAGCTGGCCGTCGCGCGAGCCCTCGGCCCGCTGGCATCCGGATTCCTCATCGACCGCGAGCTGGGCTTCGACACTGTCCGCACCGAACGCGTCCTGCCCGACTCGTGTGGCCTGATTCTCGCCGTGGACGCCCTCACTCAAGAGGTGGGGGGGCCAGTCGAGGAGACACACCTCGATCACGACGCGCTGGCCGCACCCGGCATGCTCGATGGTGTCGCGGCACTCAAACTTCTCGTCATCTGGCGGCGGGACAGCCTACGTGAGCAGCGCGTACGCCTGGCACAAGAGTTTATCCAGGTGGCACATGACCATGGCGTGCTCAGCGTCCTCGAGCCTGTCGTGCGCGCCACCCCCGCCGAGGCCGAGCACGGATGGGATCTCAACGCCGCGATCCGCGAGGCCGCGGCCGAGCTGTCGACGCTGCGGCCCAGCCTGTACAAGGCCCAGGTTCCGAGTGCTGGTGAGGGAGACCCCGAACAGCTGGAGGACGAGTGCCGGGCACTCGACGAGGCCATCACGGGACCCTGGGTGGTCCTGTCCCAGGGTGTTCAGCTGGACCGCTTCCCCCAGGCCGTCACGGCGGCGTGCCGGGCAGGTGCCTCTGGCTTCTTAGCCGGCCGAGCCCTGTGGAGCGACGTCGTGGGCCGGCCGCTGGAGGAGCTGGAGCGCGTCTCGCTGCCCCGGTTACGACGCCTGGCAGAGGTGGTCGACGAGCACGCCAGGCCGTGGTGGGAGGCATGATGGCACACACGTCCCGGCTCGGGCTGGTGCACACCGTCCCCGCCCTCGGAGCGGTCTTCCACGACCTCGTGGTCGAGGTGGCCGCACACACCGGCGCGGTGGTCGAACCCATCCACGTCACCGATCCGTGGCTCCTGCAGACCGCGATGTCCGACGGCGTGACACCCGCGGTCGCGCATCGCCTGCACTCTCACGTCGGCCACCTGCGCGACCAGGGCGCTGAGGCGGTGCTCGTCACGTGCTCGTCGCTGGGCGAGGCGACCGAGCAGTTCTCCGCTTCCGGCACCACCGGCGGCCTGCCGCCCGTGATCCGCATCGACCAGGCGATGGCCGACCGCGCCGTCGACGTCGCCGGCGACGGAGGCCGGATCGCCGTGCTGGCCACCGTTGAAAGCACCATCGGCCCCACTGTCCGGCTGCTCCAGCGCAGTGCGACCCAGGCGGGCACCACTCCGCGCGTGGAAACCGAGACCCTGACCGACGCGGGGCAGGCTCGCTCCACCGGCGACCTGGAGCGGCACGACGCACTGGTCGCGCGCGCCGCCCGGGACTGGGCGACACCAGAGCGCGCCGACGTCGTCGTGCTCGCCCAGGCGTCGATGGCGCATCTGGCGGAACCGGTGACGGCAGAAGCGCGTGTCCCGGTACTGAGCTCGCCGCGACTCGCCGTGGAACGCCTACTTGCCCACGTCGCCCAGACCTTCCCATGATCATGGGAGGACGGCTTGTTTCTAATTCGTTACGTACACTCGTTGACGCGAGTCAGCCTATGTGGGTACGTTCTCATATGAAATCGTTGCCACACTGTGGGCGCCGCACGTCAGGCGCCTCCCCAAACATGGAGGACAGCCCATGAGACCTGCACCCGTCCGGTGGTTGGTCCTGGTGACGGCCGCAGGTTTGACCCTTGCGGCATGCGCCAGCGGTACCTCGAACGACAACTCCACCGACACCGACGAATCCGATGACAACGCCGCCGAGAGCGGCTCGGCCTTCGACCCGGAGGCCGAGCTCGAGGGTGAGCTTTCGATCATGGGCTTCGGGATGGGCGATGAGATCGCCCAGGTCCGGTACGACGAGGCAGTGAGCGTCGTCGACCCGGTCGAGGTCAGCGTGGCCGAAGGCGAGCTCGACATCCAGCAGTTCCTCTCGTCGGTGGCCACCAACGACCCGCCGGACCTCATCCGGCCGAACCGGGACCAGATCGGCACGTTCGCCTCGCGCGGCGCCATCATTCCGCTCGACGAGTGCGTGGACGGCGAAGGCATCGACACGTCGATGTTCCGCGAAGCCGCCATCGGGCAGGTGACATTCGAAGGCCAGCTCTACGCCATCCCCGAGTTCAATCAGGTGCAGATCACCATGGCGAACTCGGAGCTGCTCGACGAGGCCGGGCTCACCCTCGATGACGTCGACGGCTCCAGCTGGGAGGCCATCGAGGCCGCCACCGAGGCCATGCACCAGAAGGACGGCGGCAAGCTTTCGGTCATCGGCTTCGACAGCAAGCTTCCTGAGTTCCTGCCCCTCTGGGCCCGGGCCAACGACGTCGCCCTGCTTTCGGACGACGGCCGGACCGCACAGCTGGACGATCCCAAGGTGGTCGAAGCACTGGAGTGGGCGGTCGGCATCTACGACATGCAAGACGGGTTCGGCACGGTCAAGGCGGTCCGCGACTCCGCCGACTTCTTCGGCAACGGCAACCAGTTCGCCTCGGGTGAGCTCGGCGCGATGCCGATGGAGCAGTGGTACGTCAACGTGCTCAACGACGTCTCTCCCGACGCGCCGCTGGCTTTCTCCACGGTCAAGAGCCGCACCGGTGAGACCATCGCGTACTCGTCGGGCTCGGCCTGGGCGATTCCTGCGGGTAGCGCCAATCCCGAAGCGGCGTGCCGGTTCATCAAGACGATGACGGCCACCGAGAGCTGGATGAAGGCCGCCGAGGCTCGGGCCGAAGCTCGCGCCGAGGATGACAAGCCGTTCACCGGCCTGCTGACCGGGAACGCGGTGGCCGACGAGCAGATCTACGACGCGTTCGTGGAACCCAGCGGCGACGAGAAGTGGGACGCCGCGATCGAGGCCACGTACGAGGCCAACGAGCACACCGTCAGCCTCCCGGCGAACCCGGCCGACGCACAGTTCAAGACCGCCTGGCAGGACGCCGTCAACCGGGTCCTCAACGGCCAGCAGGAGCCGCAGGCCGCCATGGAGCAGGCGCAAGAAGAGGCGCAGGCCGCCCTGGACGAGGCCTGGGCCGCCTGGGACGAGGACTAACGGAGTTGGCCACCACGTCCACTTCGCCCGGAGCGCCGAGTGACACCTCGGCGCTCCGGGCGAAGCGCATCAGCCGCAGGCGCAACACGCGTGCCGCGCTGCTGTTCATCAGCCCGTGGATCATCGGCTTCCTGGTCTTCACCGCCTGGCCGATCATCTACAGCGGATACCTGTCGCTGACCAACTACGACGTCATCAACGATCCCGAGTTCATCGGGCTGGACAACTACCAGCGCATGCTCGAGGATCCGAAGGTCCGCCTCGCGCTGTGGAACACGTTCTACTTCACGGTGCTGCAGGTGCCCCTGTACGTCATGGTCTCGCTCGCGCTGGCGCTGCTGCTGTACAAGGCGGGCCGGTCGGCCGGGTTCTTCCGCACCGCGTTCTTCCTGCCGAAGATGACCCCGCCCGTGGCCGTGGGCATTCTGCTCCTGCTGCTGTTCAACGGCCAGAACGGACTGATCAACACGGTGCTGAGCTGGGTCGGCATCGACGGCCCGGCATGGACCACCGACCCCACCTGGGTGAAACCGGGACTCATCCTGATCAGCCTGTGGTCGGTCGGCTCGTCGGTGATCATCCTGCTCGCGGCGCTGCAGAACGTGCCCCAGGAGCTCTACGACTCCGCCCGCGTCGACGGCGCCAACTGGTGGCAGCAGACGTTCAAGATCACGCTGCCGATGATCAGCGGCGCGATGTTCTTCATCTTCATCGTGAACACGATCGCCGCGTTCCAGACGTTCACTGAGGCGTATACGGCCTACTTCGGCGCCGGGAATACGACCTACAGCAACGACGCGGCACTGTTCTACGTCATCTACCTGTTCCAGCAGGGCTTCGAGTTCCTCAACATGGGTTACGCCTCCGCGATGGCTTGGCTGCTGTTCCTCATCATCATGGTCTTCACCGCGCTCCAGATGATGCTCAGCAAGCGGTTCGTCTACTACGAAGGGGAGCAGCGATGACCGCCGGCGCTGTCGGGACCGAACACGTCGACGACGCGGGCGCACCGGACGTACCGGGCACGCCGCCCACCCGGGTGCCGCCCCGGCCCAGGAAGCCCAAGATCACGGTGGGCAAGATCCTCACCTTCGTGGCGCTGATCTCGGTCACGCTGCTGTTCATCTATCCGTTCATCTGGCTGCTCAGCGCGTCGTTCAAGCCCCGCGGCGAAGTCTTCGACAACAAGATCCTCCCGGAGACGTTCACGTTCGACAACTACATCAACGTCTGGCAAGAGGCGCCGATGCTGTTGTGGCTGTGGAACACCGTCTTCGTCACGGTTCTGGCAGCGGTCACGGTGACCATCTCCAGCGCCCTGGTGGCGTGGGGGTTCTCGTATTTCAGGTTCCGGGGCCGGAACTTCCTCTTCGGGATCGTGCTGGCGACGATGATGCTGCCCGGCGCGGTCACGATGATCCCGCAGTTCCTGATCTGGAACAACCTGGGCATGGTGAACACGCTGACCCCGATGTGGGCGCAGAACCTGTTCGGCAGCGCGTTCTACATCTTCCTGCTCAGGCAGTTCTTCCTGGGGCTGCCACGTGACCTGTTCGAGGCGGCGCGGATCGACGGCGCGAACAACTGGACCATCTTCGCCCGGGTGGCGGCTCCACTGACCAAGCCGGCACTGATCATCACCTTGATCTTCGAGTTCCAGGCGGCGTGGACCGACCTCATGCGCCCATTGATCTATCTGCGCGACAGTGACAAGTTCACCGTCCCACGAGGGTTGAAGGCGCTGCTCGACCAGTACGGATTCGGCGGCAACTGGCACTGGGAGATCGTAGTCACCGCGAGCGTCATCACGACGGTCCCGATGATCATCCTGTTCTTCCTCGGCCAGCGGCACTTCGTCCAGGGCATCGCCACAACCGGCACCAAGGGGTGAGCACGTCCCGGCTCCCGTAGCCGCGCGTTATGAACACGACGATCAATCTCGGCGGCCCGGCCTGGTCCGTCCGCGAAGCGCTGGGCGACACCTGGCAGTGGTATCTGGACAAGCCGGTGACGGCACGCAACAATGCCGGCGACGCCACCGCCAGGGCCGGGCTGGCCCCGGGCTGGCTGCCTGCCCGGGTGCCGGGCTCCGTCATCGGGGACCTGCACCGTGCGGGTGAGTTGCCCGATCCTTACGCCGGACGCAACTCCCGGCACGCCGAGTGGGTCGCCGCGCGCACCTGGGTGTACCGCCGCGAGTTCGAGGTGCCGACCCTCTCCACGGGAGACCGGGCCGTGCTCTGCGCCGACGGCGTGGACCCGGGTGCCCGCGTGTATGTCGACACCGAGGAGGTCGGCCGGCTCGACGGGCTGTACCACCACGGCCGCTTCGACATCACGCATCTTGTCGCGGATGGCGGCACTCACCGGCTGGCCGTCGTGGTCGATCCCGCGCCGCCCGGCGAGCCGCAGGTAGGCAGGACGGACAGGGTCACGCGGCACGCGCCACGGATGGGATACGGATGGGATTTCTGCCCGCGCCTGGTTCACCAGGGCATCTGGCGCGGCATCCGGCTCGAGGTGGGAACCCGGCACCTCTCCGACGTGCAGATCCGCGCGGAGCTCTCCGCTGATCTGGCCTCGGGCCGGATCCACGTCACCGCCGCGATCGAGTCCGACGACGGCGCGGACCCGGTCGTGGACGTCGTCGCCCGTGATCCCGAGTGGAGAGTGGTGGCCCGGACGCAGATGCGTCCCCACCAGGACCGCCGGCTCACAGCCGACCTCGAGATTCCTGCCCCGTCCCTGTGGTGGCCGCGTGGATGGGGCGAGCAACACCTCTACACCGTCGAGCTCGGTGCCGTCGCCGAGGGCGGCGCCACTGCCGGGTACACCGCCACGATGGGTTTCCGGCACGCCGAGATGGTGCCGAACGCGGGGGCGCCGGCTGGTGCCCTGCCCTACACCGCGGTGATCAACGGACGCCCCATGGAGCTGATCGGCTGGAACTGGGCTCCGGCCGACGCCCTCTACGGCGAGATCGACCCGGCGACGGTGGAGCATCTGGTCGACCTCGCGGCTCGGTCAGGCGCCCGGATCCTGCGGGTCTGGGGCGGCGGGCTGGTGGAGACCGAGGAGTTCTACGACGCGTGCGACCGCGCCGGGCTGCTCATCTGGCAGGAGTTCTCCCAGTCCAGCTCCGGGATGCAGAGCGCACCGGCGACGAGCCCGGGCTTCGTGGCGCACCTGCGCCACGAAGCACGCGTCGTCGTCCCGCCGCGAACCCGGCACCCGGCCTTGCTCATGTGGGGCGGCGGGAACGAGCTGGAGGACGACGACGGCCCGCTGGACGACACCCGATCCCCCGCACTGACCGCGCTCCGCGACGAGGTCGCCCGGCTCGACCCAGGACGGCACTGGGCGCCCACGTCCCCCACCGGACCGCTGTTCCACAACCGCATCGACGTCATCTCCGACCGGCCCGACGACCTGCACGACGTGCACGGCCCGTGGGAGCACCAGGGCCTGGAGGCCCACTACACCCTGTACAACCAGGGCACGGCTCTCGCCCACACCGAG
Organism: Phytoactinopolyspora alkaliphila; assembly: GCF_010550695.1. Classification (GTDB taxonomy): domain Bacteria; phylum Actinomycetota; class Actinomycetes; order Jiangellales; family Jiangellaceae; genus Phytoactinopolyspora; species Phytoactinopolyspora alkaliphila. The sequence goes on along the minus strand of NZ_JAAGOB010000005.1, from coordinate 302,068 downwards.
TTCGGCGTGGAGGGAATGGCCAACCGCAGGCTGTGGCAGGCGCTGGTCTCGCCCGAGGATCGCTGGCCGACCGGCAGGGAGAACCCGGTCTATCGCCATCTCGGAGACTGGTGGAACAACACCGAGCTGGTCCAGGACTGCTTCGGCGGGCGGCTCGACGGGCCGGAGGAGGTCCGGCGGGCCAGCCAGTTCCTGCAAGCCACCGGCCTGGCATACGCGGTGGAAGCGGACCGGCGGCGCTGGCCGCGCAGCTCCATGGTCATCCCGTGGCAACTCGCCGAGTCCTACCCGAACGCCTGGTGCACCGCGGTGGTCGACCACGCCGGCGAACCCAAACCCGCCTACCACGCGGTCACCCGGGCCTACCTGCCGGAACGAGTCACGGCTCGGGTGGAGCGGCTGGCACATACCGGCGGCCTGGCCGCCGTCGAGGCCTGGGTATGGTCCGAACCGGGCCGGGCATCAGGGGGGCAGGTCACGGCCAGGCTGCTGACCGCCGGCGGCCACCTCGTCGCGGAGGACACGTGGGCGATTCCCGAGCCGGTCGGCTACCCGCAGGCCGCCGGGAGGCTGGCGGCCGATCTCGGGGATATCGCCGAGCGGCCCGACCGCGGGCTTCTGTTCTGGGAACTGCTCTGGCACGACGCCGGCTCGTCGCTGATCGACCGGGAGCTCGTCGTGCTCTCCGCCGGCCGCGACCTCACGCCGCTGCTGGACCTCCCCCGCGCTGAGGTGCGGGTCGACGTCACGTCACAGCCCGGAGCGCCAGTGACCACCGTGACGGTGGAGCATGCCGCCGGGCCGGCCGTCGTCGGGCTTCACCTCAGTGACGACCGCCCGGCCGGTGTCCCCGGATGGGCCGTCGTCGACGTGGATCCCCGGCCGCTGCTACCCGGTGAGACCCGTACGTTCACCGTCACCTGGCGCTCCGCTCCGCCGCCGTGGCGGCTGCGACTCGAGTCCTGGAACACCGATCCCCTACCTCTGGAGGGCACCGCATCATGACCGAATCCGCCGGCACCCCGGACGTCGCCTTCCCGCCAGGGTTCCTCTGGGGCGCCGCCACCTCGGCTTACCAGATCGAGGGCAGCCTCGACGCCGACGGCCGCGGCGAGTCCGTGTGGGACGTCTTCGCCCGGCAGCCTGGAGCCGTCGAGGACGGCGGCGACGCCTCCGTGGCGTGTGACTCCTACCGCCGCTGGCCCGAGGACATCGAGTTGCTCAGCCGGATGAACCTGGGTGCCTACCGATTCTCCGTCGCATGGTCGCGGATCATGCCGGAGGGCCGCGGGCGAGTGGAGAAGCGCGGGCTCGACCACTACGAGCGCTTCGTCGACGCTCTGCTCGAGCGGGACATCGTGCCCGTGCTCACGCTGAACCACTGGGACATGCCACAGGCTTTGATGGCCGACGGAGGCTGGGCGGGGCGGTCCAGCGTCGAGGCGTTCGCCGAGTACACCGCGGCCGTGGCCGACCGGCTGGCGGATCGGGTCCCCTGGTGGATCACCCAGAACGAGCCCTGGATCATCGCCCTGCTGGGCTACCGGCTCGGGCTGCACGCACCCGGCATCCGCGACCTCGGCGCCTCGGTGGCGGCCGGACACCACGTCATGCTCGCGCACGGTGCCGGCGCCGACGTGCTGCGCGCCCACCCGGGCGTCAAGGTCGGCGCCGCGCTGAACCTTCTGCCCTGCGTTCCGGCGTCCGACGACGAGCGGGACGTCGAGGCCGCGTGGGCGTCCGACGGCTACTGCAACCGCTGGCATCTCGATCCTCTCTTCGGCAAGGGTTACCCGGCCGACATGCGGGAGCACTACGAGCGGGCACTGGGCCGGGAGCTCACCGAGATCCGCGCCGGCGACGAGGCCGCGATAGCCGGGCGCAGCGACTTCCTCGCGGTGAACTACTACACCCGCCGGGTCATGAGGGCCGCCGAGCCGGACGGCGCGGATCAGCCGTTCCCGTGGCGCGTGGTCTCCCCTCAGGACCAGGTCCCGCGCACCGACGAAGGCACCGAGATCTCCCCCGATACCTTCCGAGACCTGCTGGTCCGGCTGCACCGGGAGTACGACGGCGTCCCGTTGATCATCGCGGAGAACGGCGGCATCTTCGCCGACACGCCGCTGCACGACGGCCGGGTCCACGACGTCCGGAGGCAGTCCTTCCTCCGGCAGCACGTGACGGCCATGGCGGAGGCGATGGCGGCGGGCGCCGACGTCCGCGGCTACCTGCACTGGTCACTCATGGACAACTTCGAGTGGGCGCTCGGCTACCGCCCCCGGTTCGGCCTGGTCCACGTGGACTACCGCACCGGCGAGCGCACCATCAAGGACTCCGGGCTCCTGTATGCCGAACTCGCCCGTACCGGGCGGCTGCCCGTGGACGGCGACCTCGTCGCCGGCGCCGCACCCAGCAGCGTCAACCCCTGAAAGGCACAGTCCTGATGGCACAGAGCGATCTCAGCATGCCCTCCGCCACCGCGAGGCGGGAGGATCTCGGTACCGTCGAGTGGTCCCGCTCGTCGTCCGGATTCACGGTCAGCGGGTCCGCCTACAGTCTCGACATCGACGGTACCCAGCCACGCGCCGTGCTGCGGGACCTGGCCGGCGACGGCCAGATCTGGACCGAGCTCTCCCTTCTCGGCAGTCTCGATCTGATGGGTGTCCGGGACGAGTCGTACGACATCCAGCCGGCCCGGGTCGTCGACGCCTCCGACGACGCCGTCGAGTTCGTCATCGACATGGCCAGCCACACCTGGAACGAGAAATCCGTCCACGTCCGGTGCGACGCCACCGAGGTGGCCGTCTGGCTCACGGTCTCCGGGCCGCCGGCCAGCCCCAGGAATGCCGACGCCAACCGGCTGGTCGAGGTCACGCTGCTGGGCGGACGGGCGATCCTGCCGAACGGCGCCGGCGGGACGTTCCGTTCCTCCATCCGGTTCGCCTCCCTGTTCAGCCCCACCCCCACCGAACCGGTCCACGTGGTGCGCCCCGCCAGTGCGGCGTCGTCGCTGGGCGTCGTGGGAGACGCGTCGCCGGGACGGCTGCACGGGATCTTCTCGCCGCCACCCTTGTGCTGGGCTCTTGGTGACCAGGCGGCGATCGGCGCGGCCGACGTCCCGGAGGGCCGCTGGTGGGGGATGTCCGTCCGGGCACCGGTGAACGAGCTGACCATGACCGCCGCCCGGTACAGCCCACTCGACGGCGGCTTCTGCCTCCGCCTCGACTACGAGGGGCACACCCGGATCGGCGCCGGGGCCTGGAGGACACCGGCGGTGGTGTTGCGTCCGGCGGGCGACCCGTGGGAAGCGCTGGCGGACTATCGCGACGATCTCATCGCGCGGGGCATGGCTCCGGACCTGCCGAAGGCGCCTCCGCGATGGTGGACCGAGCCGATCTTCTGCGGCTGGGGCGCCCAATGCGCGCGGGCCGCCATGGCGGACGCCGATCGGCCGGTCTCCGACGACATCGGCCTGGTGGGCGGCGCGACCGTGCTCAAGGCCGCGGATCTCGCCCGCCAGGACGTGTACGACGAGTTCCTCGCGACGATGGACGACGCCGGCCTCGACCCCGGCACCATCGTCATCGACGACCGGTGGCAGGCGTCGTACGGCGCGGCGACCGTCGATCCTGCCCGCTGGCCGGATCTGCGCGGCTGGATCGCGGAGCAACACCGCGCCGGGCGCAAGGTCCTGCTGTGGTGGAAGGCATGGGATCCCGAGGGCATCCCGGACGACGAGTGCGTGCTGGATCCGGCCGGGCGCCCGGTGGCGGTGGACGTCGCGAACCCGGCGTACCTGGAGCGGCTGGCCCGGATCGTCACCCATCTGCTCGGCCCGGAAGGACTCGACGCCGACGGGTTCAAGGTGGACTTCACCCAGCGCGCGCCCTCCGGGATGTCGCTGCGTGCCCACGACGGAACGTGGGGCATCGCCGCCCTGCACACCCTGCTCGGCACCATCCACCGCGCCGCGAAGGCGGCCAAGCCGGACGCGCTCATGGTGACCCACACGCCGCACCCGTCGTTCGGCGATGTGTGCGACATGGTGCGGCTCAACGACGTGCTGGAGAGGGACAACGCGGGCGACCGGGTGCACGTGGTGGAGCAGCTGCGCTTCCGGCACGCCGTGGCCGAGCACAGCCTGCCCGGCCACCTCGTCGACACGGACCAGTGGCCGATGCCGGACCGCGACTCCTGGCGGGCATACGTCGAGGTCCAGGCCGACCTCGGCGTCCCCGCCCTCTACTACATCGAAGCGATCGACGCGTCCAGGGAGCGGCTCACCGCCGACGATCTGGCGCTGGTGGCACGCACATGGAAGGAGTACCGCCGTGCACGGGCCTGATGTGGTGGTCTACGGCGCGACCTCGGGCGGAGTCTGCGCCGCCGTCGCCGCCGCCGAGGCCGGCGCCACCGTCCTCCTGCTCGAGCCCGGCCGGCACGTCGGCGGTATGACGTCTGGCGGACTCGGCTACACCGACGTCGGCGACGCCCGAGTGGTGCAGGGCATGGCCGGACGGCTCCGGGAAGCGATCGCCGCACACTACGGCGTGCCGGTCGGGCACTACGCCGGGCCGGAACCCCACGTCGCCGAGGCCATCTACCTGCGCTGGCTGGAGGAGGCTGGGGTGGAGGTGCGATTCGGCTCGGCTCTCGAGCGGGTCGAGACGGCCGACGCGCGGATCACCGCACTGGTGCTGGCCGGCGGCGAACGGATCACCGGCGGGGTGTTCGTGGACGCCGGCTACGAGGGCGACGTGATGGCCGGCGCGGGGGTCTCCTACGCCGTCGGGCGGGAAGACCGCTCTCTGTACGGCGAGCGGTATGCGGGCCGGCAGGAGCTGGTGCCGGGACGGCACACGGTTCCGGCCTGGATCTCGCCTTTCGCCGGCGACCCCGACGGCTTCGAGGGCGGGGCGATCCTGTCCCAGATCCACGACCGTGATCTCGTGGACGCCGGCATCGGTGACCGCGGGGTGATGTCCTACGGGTACCGGGTGTGCCTGACCCAGGCCGCGGACCGGGTGCCGTTTACGCCCAGTGAGAGCTACGACGACGCGTACTGGGAGCTCGGCCGGCGGATCTTCGAGCGCTGGAGGCGCGATGGCCTGGAAGTCCGGGCCGGCCAGCTTCTGGGGCTGGAGCAGAATCTGCCCAACGGCAAGTGCGACGGGAACTCGATCGGCCCGTTCTCGCTGAGTGTTCTCGACGGTTCGGCCTGGGCTTATCCGGACGCCGACGCGGCCGGGCGGGAGCGGATCCGGCTGCATCACCTGAATCATGCGCGGGACTTCCTGTACTTTCTCGCCAACGACCCCGCCGTACCGTCCCAGGTGCGCGCGGAGATGTCCCGCTGGGGGCTGCCCGCCGACGAGTTCGCCGACACCGGCCACCTGCCGCACCAGCTCTACGTCCGGGAAGCGCGGCGGATGCTGGGCGAGTACGTCCTGACCGAGCACGACCTCACCGGGAACCCGCCGCGCCGGCAGCACGACGTCGTGGCGATGGGCTCGTACCATATCGACGTCCGCGAAGTGCAGCGCGTTTGGCGGTGGGTGCACGAGCACCCTCGGCCCATCGGCATGGTCTTCACCGAGGGCTACCTGTCGGTGCCGGTGCAGCCGTACCCGATCCCGTACCGGTCGCTGGTGCCGCGCTACGAGGAGTGCGTCAACCTCATCGTGCCGGTGTGCGTGTCGGCGTCCCACGTGGCGTTCTCGTCGGTCCGGATGGAGGTCCAGTACCAGATGCTCGGTCATGCCGCCGGTGTGGCGGCCGTCGAGGCCGCCCGGTCCGGCCGGCCGGTGCAGTCGGTCGACGTGGCCTCCGTACAGGACACCCTGCGCGCCGCGGGTCAGGTCCTCGCCCTCTAGCTCCCACCGGTTTGGTCACCTGATCGTCGACATGCAGTCTGATCGCCGTGCTGTAGATGATCAGGTGACGCACATGGTCTGCCACCGGCGGTTGACCTCGCTGCCCGAGCGTCGACTTCACTGCCCAGGGTTGACTTCACTGCCCAGGATCGCGCGGAGCACGCCAGATCCGCCGTTGCGCGCGATTCACGGCATAGAAGTCAAGCCACAGCAGAGAAGTGGCCCCGAGACATCAATCGTCAGCGACGTCCTGAGGCAGGACTTTCGATCAACGTCCGTTCGGGTCATCTGATTGTCGGGGCGGCGCATCCCAGCGGTGGAGCGTCGCCTCCACGAACGGCGGGACGACCGACTTGAGGACGTTCTGCTCACACGCCTGCGCGTCGGCAAGGGCGTTCTCGGCCGCCGCTCGCGTCTCGGCCGAGGGCGCAGTCAGGTGGTCAAGGGCCGCCAGCCCGGCCCGGCCCATAGCAGCCTGCGCGTCGAGCCAGGGGCGCAGCTCGTCGGCCAGCCGCTCGCCCGCCGGCGTCGTCGGCTCGGCAGGCCGCGTCATCGCGGCGAACGCAACCCGGGCGCGGCTCGTCGCGTCTGCGTCGTCACGCTCACCGCCGACGACCTGACCGCCGACGACGACCCCGCTGCCGTCGATCGCACCGCCAGGGGCATTGTCGCGGAGATTATCGGCGCCGGCCTGCGCCAGGACCTCGTCGAGCAACGAGGACAACGCCGGGTGCTGCGGCGCCGACGGCGGCCAGGAGCTGCACGCCTCAATCAGGGACTCCAGTGCCGCGTCCAAGCCCAACGCCGCCGTGACGCGCCGGTGCGAGTCCCCCGGCCGGTACTCGCCAGGATTCCACGCCCAGTCCGCGACCGTCGCCAACGCGATCTCCGACGCTGCCGCGTGGGGCATCGGGTTGGCGGTGACGCCGGCCATCGGGGCGCCATCGAGGTCGGTGGTCCTTCCGAGCAGTGGGCCGAGGAAGACACGGGAGAAGTCGAAGTCGTTGACCGGGAAGTTGTCCCACAGCAGGAGCCGGTGCCGGTAACTCTGCTCCGCCTGGTCGATATGCTCGCGGTCGACGTCGCCGACGACGATGTCACGCCCGGTCCACCACACCAGCACCTCGTCCGGCAGCTCATGGGCCAGGTGCTCCCGGTAGGGCGACGCCGCCATCCCGGCGTAGTCGGTCGGCACCATCAGCAGCGGCCGGCCGGCGCCACGGGGCCGAAGGAAGTCCTCGATGACCTGCCGGCACACGGCAGCGTGAGCCAAGGCGCTCGAGCCGGGTTCGGCCCCGAACCGGGCGATGTCGGCGTCGTGGGTGAGCTCGGGTTCGATGTCGTCGAACAGCAGCCCGATGTCACGCACGCCGATCTCCCACACCTGCGCCAGCTTGGCGTGCAGCAGCTCGAGCTCGGCCGGATCACTGTAGACCATCGACAGCCCGGGCGAGATCGTGAAGACGAAGCGGATGTGGTGGGCGCGCGCGGCCGTCACCAGTTCGGCGAGCTGCGCGAGTTCGGTGGCCGGGTACGGCTCTCGCCAGCGCGCGCGGTGGAAGGGATCGTCCTTCGGCGCGTACACGTACGCGTTGAGCTTGTGCCGCCCGGCGAACTCGAGGTGGGTGAGCCGGTCTCGGTGTGACCACGGCGGGCCGTAGAACCCCTCGATGGTGCCGCGCCAGCCGAGTCCCGGCCAATCCGTGACAGTGACCGCCGGCAGCTCAAGGCGATCACCGCCGGCGTCGACCAGGGCCAGAAGAGTCTGAACGCCGTAGTACGCGCCTGCTGGGTCCGCTCCGGCCACGGCAGCCCACGGGCGCTCGTCCTCGGCCGACACCATCAAGACGTACCCTTCGGCAGGCAGGGTCTCGAGGACGCCGGATGTGTGTTTTGCCACGTCCTGCCATGCGGCCGTTCGCGGGCCAGAGCCGACCCGGAGAGTGAGCGCCGTGCCGGCGTCCCTGGCCGCCGGGCGCGGCATCAGCCCGCTGGCCTGGATCAGCGCGGCAGCCGGCGCGCACACAGGGTCGATATCGGCGACGAGCCGGTCGAAGGACACGACTCCGGCGCCTTCCACCAGCCGGGGATACGGGACGAGAAGCCCCGCATTCGATCTCGATCGGGCACTTCCAGGGGTACCGCGGCTCATTGTGGGAACGATACCATCGACCATATGAGCTCTCTTGTCTCCGAAGTCGCGCCGGGAGTGTTCCGACTGAGGGACACCTGCAATGTGTACGTCATCCGTCAGGACACCGAGTCAGAAGGACCCACGACGGGCATCGCCGTCGACTTCGGGTCGGGAGCAGTTCTCGATCACCTCCACGAGATGGGGATCGAACGGCTGACCCATGTACTGATGACCCACCACCATCGCGATCAGGGGCAAGGCCTGCACCGCGCGGTGGCCGCCGGCGTCGAGATCCACGTCCCACCGGTGGAGCAGGATCTGTTCGGCGCAGTCGACAAGATGTGGTCCAGCCGGCCGATGGTCAACGACTACAACCTCCGGCAGGACAAGTTCTCGCTCCTGGAGCCCGTGGTGGTCGCGGGGACTGTACCCGAGTACCGCTCGGCCGAATACGGCGGAATCACCGTACGCGTACTGCCGACGCCTGGCCACACCACCGGCTCGGTGACCTACGTCGTCGCTCGTGACGGCCAGGAGATCGCCTTCACCGGCGATCTGATCTACGCGCCCGGCAAGGTCTGGTCCCTCGCGGCCACCCAGTGGTCGTACACCGAGAACGAGGGCCCGGCAATGGTGGTGCTCAGCTGCCTCCAGCTGATGAACGAGCCGCTGGATGTGCTGTTGCCCTCGCACGGTGAACCCATGACCGAGCCGCGGGCCGCGCTCGAGCTGCTCGCGGAGCGGATGGGCCGCTACGTCGACTCGCGGCGCCCGTACCCGTGGGACCTCGACAGCTTGCTGAACCACCCGTTCATCGAGCTCACCCCGCACCTGCTCATGAACCGGACCAGCAACTCCTGTTCTTACGTCCTGGTGTCCGAGACCGGCGCAGCCATGATCATCGACTACGGCTACGACACGACTACCGGCCTTCCCGCCGGTACCGACCGCGCCTCCCGCCGGCCGTGGCTGGCCTCACTACCGGCGCTGCGCCGCAACCACGGCGTGAGCTCGGTGGAGGTGGCGCTGCTGACGCACTACCACGACGACCACGTCGCCGGTGTTCCCTTGCTGCGCGACGTCGAAGGCGCGGAGGTGTGGGCACCGGCCAATGTGGCGCCCATCCTGGAGAATCCCGACCACTACGATCTGCCCTGCCTGTGGTACGACCCCATCCCGGTGGACCGCCGGCTCCCTCTCGAGGAGTCGTTCCAATGGCACGAATACGAGATCACCGTGCACGAGCTCCCGGGACACACGCTCTACGCGGCCGGTTTCGAGTTCGAGGTGGACGGCCTGCGTGTGCTGGTCACCGGCGACCAGCAGGACACCCAGGGCATACCGGGCGAGCGCCGGGAGATCCTCAACTACCAGTACCGCAATCTGTTCCGCATCGAGGACTACCGCCACAGCGCCGCGCTCTTCCGCAAGATCGCGCCTGGCGTGATGATCAGCGGGCACTGGGCGCCGCGCTGGGTGGACAACGCCTATCTCGACATGATTGCCGACGATGCCGAACAGCTGGTGGAGATCCACCAGGAGCTGCTGCCCCTCGACGAGGTGAACCTCGGAGCGGACGGCATCGCGGCCAGGATCGCGCCGTACCGAAGCTCCGCGGCCACCGGCGAGCGGGTACGGCTCGAGGTCACCGTTCACAATCCCCTGCACGACGCCGTCGACGCGACCATCGCGCCGGTGCTCCCCGAGGGGTGGACGTCCGCGCCCGGCGTCGTAGTCCTTAAGCTCGAACCGGGCGAAACGGCCACAGCCATGGTGGATGTCGTGGCCGGGGACTCCGTACAGCATCGGGCCCGCGTGGCTGTCGACGTGACTTTCGGCAACCTACGCTTGGGCCAGCATGCCGAGGCGTTGATCGACATCGTCCCGGCCACGTAACGCGGACGGGATCACTGGAGGCGAAGATGGCGCAGGACGCGACCGATACTCCGTCGGCGCCGGGTCCAGTGGTTCGGCGGGCCACCATCAAGGACGTCGCGGAGATGGCGGCCGTCTCCCGGTCAACGGCCTCCCGGGCGCTGACCGGGCGTGGTTATGTCGCGGAGGGAGTGCGCTCGCGGGTGCTTGCGGCAGCGGAGAAGCTCGGTTACGTGCCCGATGCCACCGCCCGGCATCTCAAACAGCAGGTCAGCCTCTCCATCGGCGTGCTGGTGTCGGACTTGCGCAACTCGTTCTACGCCGAGCTCGCGGCCGGTGCCGGGCGGGCGTCGCGTGAGCACGGCTACAGCATGATGCTCGCCGACGACGGCGGCCTGGTCGACGACGAAGCGGGGGCGGCCGAGGCGTTCGTGGCCCTGCGCGTAGCGGGCGTCGTCGTCACCCCGGTCTCCCGGGCCGTGACGGACTACTTGCGCCGCCATGGCATCCCCGCCGTCGAGGTCGACCGCCAGTTCGCGCCGGACGAGTGCGATGCGGTCGTCGTCGACAACCGGGCTGCTGCCCGCCGGGTGACCGAGCAGCTGACCGGGCTCGGGCATCGCCGGATCGCGCTGTTCATCGACGAGACCGACTGGACCACCGGCCGGGACCGCTACTGGGGCTACCGCGCCGCCCTCGATGCCGCCGGGATCCAGGAGGACCCGTCGTACGTGGTCTCCAGTGGCTGGGACATCGAGACCGCCTACAACGCCGCGCTGCGGCTCCTGGACACGGCGAGCCGGCCCACCGCCGTGTTCGCCGCCAACAATGTGCTCGCGGAGGGCGTGTGGCGCGCCGCGGCTCAGGTAAAGCTCGACATCCCCGGCGACGTGAGTGTCGTCAGCTTCGACGACGTGCCATGGATGAGCATGGTGACGCCGGGGGTGACGGCGGTCGCGCAGGATGCCGCGACACTGGGCAGTACCGCCGTGGACCGGCTGCTCCGGCGCATCAGCGCTCCGGCCGAGCCGCCGGCGGTGGACGTGATTCCGGTCGACATCATCCAGCGCGGATCCGTCGCCCCGCCACGGGGAACCTGAGCCCAATCCTCGGCGGAGTGAATCTGGTGCCTCTACCGCCACGATCCAGTCGCGACGTGGCCACCCTCTGGGAACGATCCCCTGGTGTTTGACCGGCGCGGAGACGACCTCTACCATGGCGTGTGGGAACGATGTCACATCGGCGGATGCTGCCTTCGCGTCCCCCACGAAACCAAACCGGAGGACGAATGAGCGCACCACAGCCCGCCGTGTTGTCCCTCGACATCGGCGGCACCAAACTCGCTGTGGGAGTGGTGACGTCCGACGGCACGGTCCACGGCCTGCTCGTGGAGCCGACCCGCCGGGAAGAGGGGCCACAATCGGTCATCGCCCGGCTGTTCGACATGGGTCGCCGCTCCGTCGCGCGGGCCGGCCTCGACGTGGCGGCGGTGGGGATCTCCTGCGGAGGCCCCCTCGACGGCCCCCGGGGCATTCTCCTGTGTCCGCCCCATCTGCCGGGATGGATCGACATTCCCCTGGGCGAGATGGCACGGATTGAGTTCGGTGTCCCGGCCTTCCTGGAGAACGACGCCACAGCCGCGGCCCTGGGCGAACACCGCTTCGGCGCCGGCAGAGGCGCCTCCACCATGCTGTATCTGACCATCTCCACGGGGGTCGGAGGCGGCTCGGTGGTCCATGGCAAGCTGCACCGCGGAGCGGCCGGCAATGGCGGTGAACTCGGCCACGTCGTCGTCCGGCCCGGTGGGCGGATCTGCACGTGCGGCCGGAAAGGCTGTCTCGAGGCCTACGTGTCCGGCAGTTCCATCGCCGAGCGTGCGGCGGAAGCCCTGGCGACCGAGCCTGCGTCGGCGCTCGCGGGTGTCAGCCCACTGACGTCGGCGGAGGTCGCCGAAGCGGCGCGGGGCAACGATCAGCTGGCGCGCCGGATCTGGGACGAGACCACCGAAGTCCTCGGACAGGCCGTGACGGATCTGGTGAACATCTTCGAGCCCGAGCTGGTCATCCTCGGCGGCGGCGTCACCCGGTCCGGCGCGATGCTGCTCGAGCCGGTCGCCGAGGTCGTCGCTCGCGACGCGATGCCACCGGCGGCCAAGTCCGCGCACGTCGTGCTGGCCGGGCTCGGTGACGTTGTGTGCGTCGCCGGAGCGGGCGTCGTCGCGCTCGACGCGCTGGCTGGAGTGGACCATGGCTGAGAACATTCCGGACCACCGCTTGGCATCGGCCGTGCGCGAGGCCGGTATCGAACAGCAGGTCGACGAGCACGTTCGCACAGCTCAGGCGATCCCCGCGCTGCTGCCCGCCGTGCGAGCGGTCGGGGAGCTCCTGTGTGACCGGTTCGCCGCCGGCGGCACGCTCTACACCTTCGGCAACGGCGGCAGCGCCGCGGACGCGCAACACTTCACCGGTGAGCTCATCGGCCACTACAAGCGAGACCGCCGGCCACTCCCCGCTGTGACGCTCACCACCGACCCGACCGTGTCGACGTGCATCGCCAATGACTACTCGTTCGACGACGTGTTCGCCCGCCAGGTGGACGCCCTCGTCCGGCCTGGTGACGTCGTCAGCGCTTTCACCACAAGCGGACGGTCGGCTAATATCGTCGCCGGCCTTGCCGCCGCCCGGAAACGAGGCGCCACCACGGTGCTCTTCGGCGGCGGCGACGGAGGACCGGCACGGGAGCATGCCGACCACGTGCTGCTGGCTCCGTCGACGACAACCGCGCGCATACAGGAAATGCACACCCTCATGCTGCATCTGATCAGCGAGATCGCCGACGTCTGGGCCGCCGAGGAGGACCCCGCACCATGACCACCGATCGACCCGCCGCGCAACCGAAAAGGACTCTTCACATGGTGGGCAACGCCCACCTCGACCCGGTCTGGCTGTGGCCGTGGCAAGAGGGCTACCAGGAAGCCAGGGCCACGTTCTGGTCGGCCGTCCAGCGAATGGAGGAGTACCCGGATTTCGTATTCACCTGTGATCAGGTGGTCCTGTTGTCCTGGGTCGAGGAATCCGACCCGGAGCTCTTCGAGCAGATCCGCAAGCACGTCGCCGAGGGCCGCTGGGTGATGGCAGGCGGCTGGTGGGTGGAGCCGGACTGCAACATGCCCGGGGGCGAGTCGTTCGTCCGGCAGGGCCTCTACGGCCAGCGCTATCTCTACGAACGCTTCGACACCATCGCTACCGTGGGCATGAACGTCGACCCCTTCGGCCACAACGCGATGCTGCCGCAGATCTTGCGCGGGCAGCGCATCGACTCCTACTGCTTCCTCCGGCCAGGCCCGCACGAGAGCGAGCTGGACGGCACCGCCTTCTGGTGGGAGTCCCCCGACGGCAGCCGGGTGCTGGCCTACCGCATCCCGTTCGAGTACTGCAGCCCGCCCGGCGACGTCGCCCACCACACGGAGAAGGCGCTCGGCCAGCTGGATCGCTCCCTTGGCGATGTCATGATCTTCTACGGCGTCGGAAACCACGGCGGCGGCCCCACCAAGGCGAACATCGACTCCATTCACCGCTACGACCGGCTCGGCTCGTTCGGCAACATGGTCCTCTCCTCACCCCGGCGCTACTTCGACGAGCTGACCGCTCGCGGGGACCTCGACCAATTGCCGGTGTGGCGGGACGACATGCAGCACCATGCCGCCGGGTGTTACTCGGCGCATTCCGGCATCAAGTCCTGGGTGCGGCGGACCCAGTCGGCACTATTGAATGCCGAGCGGTGGGCCGCGATCGGCTCCGTCACGGACGGGCTGGCGTACCCGCGGGAGGAGCTGGACCACGCATGGAAGCAGCTGCTGTTCAACCAGTTCCACGACATCTTGCCCGGGTCGGCCATCGAGCACGCCTACGACGACGCCCGGGACCAGCTCGGCGAGGCGGTGGCGATCTCCAAGCGGATCACCACGAAGGTGCACAACGTCATCGCCCGCCAGGTGGACGTGCCGTTCGAGGCGAACACCCAGCCGGTCCTGGTCTTCAACCCGCATCCGTGGCCGGTGACCGCCGACGTGGAGCTGCAGTACGGCGTCCAGCCGAACGGCGTGCACGTCGTGGATGCCGACGGCCGGGTGACGCCTTCCCAACCCACCCAGTCCGTCGCCACCACCAGTGACAAGGGGCGCGGTGCGGCAGCCTTCCGGGCGGAGGTTCCCGCTCTGGGCTACCGGCTGTACCGGCTCCGGCCAGGCGCCGCACCCGCCGAGGCGAAGTGGAGCAACCAGCCGCCCGGCCTCCTGCGAGCCTCGGAGACGGTGCTGGAGAACGACGTGCTCCGCGTCGAGCTCGACCCGTCGACAGGATGGCTGACCAGCCTGCTGGACAAGCGCACCGGCACAGACGTCGTCGCGGGCGCTCGCGGAGAGCACACACAGGTCTCCGAGGACCCGACCGACACCTGGGGACACCGGGTCATCTCCTACGCCTGGCCCGGCGAAGCCATGCGCACCACCCGGATCGTCCTGCGCGAGAGCGGGCCGGAGCGTGCCCGCCTACGGGTGGAGCGGGAGTGGGGACGCTCCACCATGGCGGAGGAGTTCATCCTGCGCCAGGACGCAGACCAGCTCGAGGTTCGGGTGACGATCGACTGGCGGGAGCAGGCTCATCTACTGAAGATGCGCTTCCCCACCACGATCTCGGAGCCCCGGGCCACCTACGAGATCCCGTTCGGGAACCTGGAGCGACCGGTCGACGGCGCTGAGGAGCCCGCGCAGTCCTGGGTCGACCTCACGGGCACCTTGGCCGGCTCCTCAGTTCGGGCCGGACTTGCCGTCGTGAACGACGCGAAGCATGCCTACGACGTCTCACCAGCCTCGGACGCCGGCGACCCGAGCATCGGTATCACGGCGGTGCGCAGCCCGGTGTACTCCTGGCACGACCCCCGGCTGCTCGACCCTGACGGCTTCTACTCCTTCCAGGACCAGGGCGTGCAGCGGTTCAGCTACCTGCTGGTCCCGCACGCCGGAGACTGGCGGGACGCGGGCCTGGCCAGGCGCGCCGCCGAGCTGAGCGACCTGCCCCGGGCGATGCTCGAGAGCTTCCATCCGGGCGAGCTGCCCGCCGAGCGGAGTTTCGTCTCGGACGGCGCCGGAGCGGTGAAGGTGACGGCGGTGAAGGGCTGGCAGGACGGCGACGCCGCGGCACCGGACATGATCGTGCGGGCTGTGGAGACGCGCGGCGAGCCGGCGTCGGCCCGGATCGATCTGCCGGTGCTCGACCGGACGCTGGAAGCCGACTTCGCCCCGAACCAGCTCCGCACATTCCGGATACCGCGCGATCCCGAGCAACCCGTCGTCGAGGTCGATCTCCTGGAGTGGGACCTGGACAAGGAGACCGAGTGACCTTCGCCGGGCTGCGCCTGGAGGTCCTCGACGCGACCGGCACGGTGGTGGCGGCGACGCCGATACCCTCCGGCGAGGCCGTCACCGCCGTTGACGTAGGGCCGTTCCAGATCGCCGCGGCCGTCAAAGAGGCGGGCGCACAGCGTCCGCGAGACGTCATCCTCGACGTCACCACCGCCGCGGACGATCCTTTCTCCGGTCACCTGCGACTGGTCCTCGATCTGGACGGCACTCCCGATCCGTGGTGGCTGATTCCCGGGCTCTTCTACGGTGAGAACCGCCCGGAGGCGTGCGAGCGCCGGTTTCCGCGGTTCGCGGTCGGGGCCGACGATCCCGAGGGCATGGTGAGTGACTCGTGGTCTTTCCGCGCCGATCGGGCCGCGACCCCCGCGGTCTTCGTCTGGAACCGTGATCGTGGAGTGGCACTGCTGACCTCGGAGGAGTCCGCGTGCGGGCCTTCCGGCGTCGGTCTCTCCCACACCGGAACGGTGGCCAGCGCACACGTGGTCTTCCCGTTCCGGGAGGCTCCGGTGACGTACTACGGATCGGCCGAGCCGCTGCCACCCGATGCCGCCAGCTATACCTGGAGACGCGGCGAGACGGTGCGGCTGCACGCTGCCGTCGCCGACGTCGGCGCCGACCGGCACGCCTACGCGCCGGTGCTGCGGCAGGTCTACGAGACCAACCGCTCCGTGCATCCGGTCGAGCCATGGGTATCGGTCTCCGAGGCGGCCGAGATCGCCGCCGAAGGCCTGGTCCGCTGGCACTACGATCCAGACCCCGGCGTCCTGCTGGAGACGGTGGGCTTCGACCGGGAGGTCAGCGGACAGGACGGCCGCCGCGTCGACCGCCAGGCCATGCACGTCGGCTGGGTCAGCGGCATCCCATGGGCGTATGCCTTGCTCCGACATGCGCGGCGGAGCGGGGACGCGGCGGGCAAGCAGCGTGCAGCGGCAGAGCGGGTGATCGATTTCATCTGCTCCAATCTCTCCCCCTCCGGCACGTTCTGGGGCACCTGGTACCGCTCCACCGGCTGGGCGCAGAGCTGGACCCCCCTGAAGGGCGGCCTCCACGCGCGGACCCTGGGCGAGGCGACACTGTTCCTCCTGCGAGCACTGGAGCTCGGCGCGGACGTACGCGCCGCACACCCCTTGTGGACCACCGCCGCGCGCTCCAACCTCGAGGTCATCAGCGCCCGGCAACGGCCGGACGGCAACGTCGGATCCATCCACCATGCCGCGGACGGCAGGATGCTGTCCTGGGACGGCGCGTCCGGGCTCACCTGGGTGGCCGCGCTCGCCGAGGCGGAGCGGCTGGACGACGACGGCGGCTACCTGAACGCCGCCGTCAAAGCCGGCGAGTACTACGCCCAGTTCGTCGACCGCGAGTTCATCCACGGCGCGCCCGAGGACGTCGACCTGGCGCCGACCTCGGAGGACGGTTACGCGGCCGTGATGGCCTACATCGCCCTGCACCGCCGCACCGGCGAGGACCGCTGGCTCGAGCTGGCCCGGCGGGCCGCCGACTGGATGCTCACCTTCCGCTACACCTACAACGTCGCGTTCCCGGCGCGGAGCATGCTCGGGGCCTACGGGTTCGCCAGCCGCGGCGCCGACCAGGCCTCACCCTCCAACCAGCACCTGCACGCGTACGGGCTGATCTGCACCATGGAACTGCTCGAGCTCTCCGAGGCGTCGGGGGACCCGCACTACCGTGAGCGGGCCGAAGAGGCTCTGGCCTGCTTCCGCCAGCTCGTGGCCCGGGAGGACGGCGAGGTCAATTCCTACCGCGGCATGGTCACCGAGCGGTATTACCAGACGGCCTGCTTCCAGCCGAAGGGGATGCTGCTCACCTTGTCCCACGCCTGGAGCGCCGGCGTCCTCCTGCTCGGCTGCGAACAGATCCTGTCCGCTACCTCCGCAGAAGGGAGCGGACAGCCTCGGTGACGGCCTGATGGTCGATGCCGGCCGTGCGCAACTGTTCCTCGGGTGTAGCCGAGGCCGGCATGCCGTGCACGGCCAGTTTGAGCACCTGGGGCATGGGTCCCTCGGCTCCCTGGGCGAAGACGTCCAGCACGGCGTCGCCAACCCCGCCCTGAGGCCAGTGGTCCTCCACCGTCACGATCCGCCCGGTGTCGCGCGCCGCGTCGCGTACCGTCTGAGCGTCCACGGGTTTGACGGAGTAGAGATCGATCACCCTCGCGCTGATGCCGTCCTGACCGAGCTGGTCGGCCGCCGTCAACGCCTCGTGCACCGTGACGCCCGCGGCGATGATGGTCACGTCGTCCTGCGCCGATGAGCGCAGCACACGGCTGCCGGCGATCGAGAACTCCTCCCCCGGGCCGTAGATGACGGGCGTGTCGCCGCGACTGGTCCGCAAGTACGCAATGCCGGGATAGTCGGCCATCGCCGCCACCAGAGCCGCGGTCTGATTCGCGTCGCAGGGATAGAGCACCACACTGCGGTGTACCGCCCGGAACGCCGCAAGGTCCTCCAGCCCCATCTGAGAGGGCCCGTCCTGGCCGATCGCCACACCCGCGTGCGAGCCCACGAGCCGCAACTCGGCACCGCTCACCGCGGCCATCCGGACGAAGTCATAAGCGCGGGTCAGGAACGCGGCGAAGGTGGCGGCGTAAGGAGTCCAGCCGCGAACGCCCATGCCGACGGCCGCCGCGATCATCTGCTGCTCGGCGATGTAGCACTGGAAGAAGCGCTCCGGATGGGCATCGGCGAACTTCTGCATTCGGGTCGAGTCACCCACCTCGGCGTCGAGCCCCACGACGTCCGGCCGGGCCGCACCGAGCGCGGCGAGGGCTTCGCCGAAGGCGTTCCGGGTGGCCACGCTGTCGCCGACCTTGTATTCGGAGAGCCGCAAAGGGCTCGGCTCGCCGAACTGGTACGGCTCGGTCTCGTTCGCCGGCGGGCGCACATCGATCCGCACGTTGCGCACGCCGCCGAGTTCATCGATGGCGTCGTCGGCGTCGGCCAGCGGCTTCCCGTGCTGCTCTTCGCGATCCGCGACGGCTTCGACGCCCGCGCCTTTGGTCGTCCGCGCCAGGATGGCGGTCGGCCGGTCGGATGCTGCGGCGGCAGCGTAGGCACTGTCGATCTGGTCGATGTCGTGGCCGTCGATCTCGATGGTGTTCCAGTCGAACGCCTGCATCCGCCGCGCGTAGGCGCCCGTGTCCCACCCGTGCCGGGTCGGGCCACGCTGGCCCAGCCGGTTGACGTCGACGATGGCGACGAGGTTGGCCAGTTTCTCGTACCCGGCGTGCTCGCAGGCCTCCCATATCGATCCCTCGGCCAGCTCGCTGTCACCGCACAGGACCCACACCCGATAGGGAAGGCGATCCAGGAGCTTTCCGGCCAGGGCGATACCGACGCCGAACGGCAGTCCCTGGCCCAGCGAGCCGGTGGCGACGTCCACCCATGGCAAGCGCGGTGTCGGATGCCCTTCCATCCGGCTCCCCAGGGTGCGGAAGGAGAGCAGTTCTTCGTCGGTGATCGCACCGGCAGCCTTGTACAACGCGTAAAGAAGCGGCGACGCGTGTCCCTTGGAGAAGATCAGATGATCATTGTGCGGGTTGCTCGGATCGTCGAAGTCGTAGCGCAGATGGCGGGTGAAGAGCGTCGCCATCAGGTCCGCGGCCGACATCGACGATGTCGGGTGCCCCGAGCCGGACGCGGCGGAGCAGCGGATCGCATCGACCCTCAGCTGGTCGCCCAGTTCACCGATGTGGACGGCCTGGCTGACGTTCTGTCCTGTCATGGCACGATCTCCGTCGTCGTTCATGGCGGATTCCCTTGCTCGACGTCCGGTGGTTCGTGCTGCCACTACCCGGAGAACGAGCAGCCAAACCGAGCGGTGGCCAGGGGCGCAGGGCCGGCTTGACCTGACTGCCGGGGTTGAGTGCTTGCCGTTTGCCGATCAGCGGTCCGGGTAGTGAGCGGGCGACACACGTCGCCGGCACGTCCGGGCCGGAACCGTTCGGGCCCGTGCTCCGGGAACGGTTGCAGAATGAGAGGTACGTCATGGCTGGAGAAGGCAACGACCCGCAACGGCGCACGACGCCGGAGGAGCGCGCACGTGCCTCGGCGGTGAACTCCGTGCCGGATGAGACACGTATGCACGCCGGTGCCGACGAGACCGAACTCGTGCAGGATGCCGGTGGCGAGTTACGCCGTCCCGACGCCGAGGACCTCGACGGCGGCACCGAGGGTACCGGCCGCGATGCCGGTGACGACACGGCACAGGATGCTGAGCACGACGATCAGGACTCCGAGCCGACTATGCGGGCACCGGAGTCGGAGCGGCCCGACATCCCCTGAGGCGGCCGGTCCGTCAGTAGCCCCGCATTAGCGCATCCACGGCTGCGGGCACGTCGGTGGCGATCCGGGAGGCAGCGCCGATCTCGGCCGGGCGGGTCTCCTCCGTCGGGACCAGGACACCAGAGGCACCCGCGGCTTCCGCCGCCGCCACGTCGGACCCGATGTCGCCGATCACCGCGCATCGCGAAGGGTCGATGCCCAGCTCGGCACAGGCTGAACTCACCATCCCGGGCGCGGGTTTGCGGCAGCCGCATCCCTCGTCCGGGCCGTGTGGGCAGACCCGCCAGACGTCGAACGGCCCGAGCAGCTGATCGACACGTTCGTTCACCCGCTCCACCTCGTCCCGTGTGAGGCGTCCAGAGGCGATGCCGGACTGATTCGTGACGACGCCCACGCGGATTCCGGCCGAGCGCAGCCGGGTCAGCGCGACAGCCGCGCCGGGCACAGGCTCCACCACCCGGGGGTCACCGTTGTAGGGCACGTTGCGCACCAGGGTGCCGTCGCGGTCGAAGAGCACCAGCTCCGGCACGCCCGCCCAGGCCGGCACCTGCCGGTGCCGAATGAGCCCCCGCACGGTATGCACCGTCGCCGCCGGGGGAATGAGCGCGCTGGTGACGAGCATCCGGGTGATCTCCGCCGCGGTCCGCGGACCAGGCGCGATACGGGCGGCCGCGAACTCCGCCGTGCCGGCCAGCCAGGCGGTCGCCGCGGCCGCCGCAGCCCGCCGGTGGCCCAGGACGGCCAGAGCCAAGCCCGCCACACCGCAGGCCGTAACGGCCAGGTGCCGACGACGACGGCCGCGGCCGGCCGCGGCTCGGGTTCGCCAACCGGGTCCGTGCAGACGGCGCATCAAGACGTCGTCGGCGTTGCCGGCCTGGGTGCGGACACTGACCCAGAAGCCCGCGGGCCGCACGGGATGGGCGACCTGCCGGCGGCCCCTGATCATCCGGCCACGCTGCATGAGCCGCAACGCGAGGTCGGCATCCTCCCGGAAGGCCCGGCGGAACCGCTCGTCGAAGCCTCCGACAGCGGCCAGTGCGGAGCGCCGATAGGTCATGTCGGCGGTGATCCAGGCCGCGTCCTGCAGGCCCGCGGTGGCACGCTCCCAGTCTGTGGGCCGCCGGTCCGGGGACAGCGGCACGGTCACCTGTCCCTGGATACCGACGACGTCGTCCTCCGCGGCGTCGATGTCCTGCTGAAGGCGGTAGAGCCAGTCGGCATCCGGCACCACGTCGTCGTCGAGGAAGCTCACCCACGGGGTCCGCGCCAGTCGCCAGCCTCGGTTACGCGTAGCAGCCGGGCCGGCGCGTTCCGTGTCCTCAAGGACGAGGATTCCGGCGGGTCTGGGGCCGGGGCACGTGCGAAGCCGCTCCAGGAGCACGTGCAGGCTGGGCCGGCCGACTGTGGGCACCACCACGGTGGTCGGGATGGTGGTGGAGACGTCGGTGGGACTGATGGTCATCGCCGGCTCAGACCGGGCGGCGCACAACGAACGGGCCGAGAACCAGCATGTCCACCGGCGTGGAGCCGAAGCACTCCAGCGCGTCCCGGGGAGAGTCGACCATGGGCCGCCCGGCGGTGTTCAAGCTGGTGTTGATCAGCACCGGCAGACCTGTGCGGAGCTCGAAGCTGTTCAGTACGCGCGCCATCAGCGGGTGGTCGGACTCGTCGACCGTCTGGATCCGGGCGGTGCCGTCCACGTGGACGGCGGCAGGGACCCGGTCCCGCCACTCGGCGGACACGTCATGGGTGAACAGCATGTACGGAGAGGGAAGCGGACCGCGGGAAAACAGCTCGGCGGCACGCTCCGCTCGCACCATGGGTGCCACCGGACGGAACTGCTCACGGCCCTTGACGTCGTTGAGCCGGCTGATGTTCTCCAGATGGCCGGGGTGGGCCAGCAGCGACCGGTACCCGAGCGCACGCGGGCCGTATTCGCTGCGGCCGTGGAACCAGGCCACCAGGCCGTTGCCGGCCAGGCACTCGGCCGCGGTCTCGGCGACGTCCGCCGGTCTTTCGTAGGGCAGCTTCGCCGTCGTCAGCTGCTCCTCCAGCTCCGCGTCGGTCCATGACCGGCCGAGGTCCGCACCGCGCATCGGCCGGACGCCGTCGCCGTTGCGCTGCGCCAGGTGGAGGGCGGAACCGAGCGCGGTGCCGGCGTCCCCTGCGGCCGGCTGTATCCATACCCGGTCGTATCCACTGTGCTGGGCGATGACCGTGTTCGCGACGCAGTTGAGGGCGACCCCGCCCGCCATGGTGAGCGTGCTGCCGCCGGTGTTCGCTCGCAGCCAGCCGGCCAGCTCGACGAGGACCTCCTCGAGCCGCTGCTGGACGCTGGCGGCGAGATCCGCATGGTCGCCCGTCCATTCCTCCCCGGGCCGGCGGGCGGGTGCCAAGGATGCCCAGTCGACCGGCTCGGTGCGGAAGCCGCCATCGCCGGTGGCGTAGACGGCGGACCGGATCACATCCACGAACCTGGGACGGCCGTACGACGCCATCGCCATCACCTTGTACTCGTCGCTGCTGCGCAGGAATCCCAGATGCTGAGTCATGTCCTCGTACATCAGCCCGAGCGAGTGCGGAAGCTCCTGTGCGGCCAGGACCTTCAGCGCGCCCGAGTCGTCATATTGCCCGGCCAGATGACTAGCGCTCTCCCCTCGTCCGTCCAGCACGAGGACGTCGTTGCTCCCGAGCGGTGTGGCTAGGCCCGCCGATGCGGCGTGCGCGACGTGGTGAGGAACGTAGTGGACGTCGGCGGGGTCGAGGCCGGGCAGCGCGGTGGCGAGGAACCGGGGGGCAGCCTCGGCATACATCCGCCGCAAGTAGTCCCAGGGGTCGCCGAGCCCCATCTCTTCGGCCGGTTTGGCCAGTTCCGGGTCGAAGGAGTATCCGACAGCGTCGAGCTGCGACGGCTCCAGCCCGGCGACCCCGAGGCACCACCGAGCCGCTTGCTCCGGCAGTTCCCAAGCCGAGAACGGGACCGGCCGCTTTCCGTGTTTGCGGCGGCTGAAGCGTTCTTCTTCGGCTGCCGCTACCGTCTCCCCGTCGATGACGAGCGCCGCCGCCGGGTCGTGGAAGATGGCGTTGATGCCGAGCACCTTCATCTGTGCCTCCTCGCACTGCTTACACGACGGCGTGCGCTCGTTGGTGTCGGTACTGCTGTGCCCACTTCTCCGGGGAAGAAACACTTCTCTTTCGCGCAGGCCCGGGCGCATACAAGTGGGCCGATAGGGAACGCAGGTGCGGATGCGCATCTTTCTCTGGCACCTGCATGGGTCCTGGACCACCGCGTTCATTCAGGGGCAGCACGAATACCTGATCCCAGTCTCACCGGACCGGGGATCGGACGGCCGCGGCCGGGCGCGCACCTATGCGTGGCCGGAGAGCGCGGCGGAAGTGCCGCTCGGCGAACTGTCCAACCGGGACGTGGACGTGGTGGTGCTGCAGCGCCCCCACGAGGTCGAGCTCGTCCGGACGTGGCTGCGCCGGGATCCAGGTCGTGACGTGTCGGCGGTGTACCTGGAGCACAACACCCCTCCGGGTGGGTTCACCACCGTGCATCCGATGGCGGACCAGCGTGCCGTGCCCATCGTTCACGTCACCCACTTCAATGAGCTGATCTGGGACAACGGCGCCGCACCGACCATCGTGATCGATCACGGCATCATCGATCCGGGACACCAGTACACCGGTGAACGAGCGGCTGCGGGAGTGGTAGTGAACGAGCCGGTCCGCCGCGGCCGTGCCGTGGGGACGGATCTGTTGCCCATGCTGGCCGAGGCTGTCCCGATCGACGTGTTCGGCATGGGCGTCGACCTGCTCCCCGAAGCGTTGTCCTTCCCGGCCGGCAAGTGCACGCCGATACCCGACCTCCCTCAGGAGGAGATGCACGCTCAGCTGGCCCAGCGGCGGGTCTACGTACACACCCACCGCTGGACGTCCCTGGGGCTCTCACTGCTCGAAGCGATGCATCTCGGCATGCCGGTGGTCGTCCTGGGCTGCACGGAGGCGCCGATGGCGGTCCCACCCGAAGCTGGTTGTGTCACGACCGATCCGGCCCGCCTCTATGCCGCCGCCGCCCGGTTTCTCGATGACCCGGACGCCGCCCACGCAGCCGGCCGGGTCGCACGCGAGGTGGCCCGGGCCCGGTACAACCTGGACCGGTTCCTCAAGGACTGGGACCGTGTGCTGCACGACGCCGTCGATACCGGCCGGCACGGTTCCGGGCACGGTTGAGAGGTCTTCACGGTATAGCGCTTGTGCCTTTTCCGGCGGGGTACTGCCTCTGTGTCGAACGAGGAGGGCCCCATGCACACCACACCGCGTACCGTCGTGACCGGAGGAGCCGGCTTCATCGGTTCTCATCTGTGCGCCGCCCTGCTGGACCGCGGTGACCAGGTGATCTGCGCGGACAATTTCCTCACCTCGGGGCCGGAGAACCTCGTCGAGTTGCGCGGCCATCCGCGATTCACCCTGGCGGAATGCGACGTGTCGGTGTCGCTGCCCGTCGACGAGCCGGTAGAACGGGTCATCCATCTCGCCTCGCCCGCCTCGCCGGCGGATTATCTGCGCTATCCCGTGGAGACGATGCGCGTGGGCTCGGCCGGCACCGCCAACGCCCTCGAACTGGCCCGGGCGCATGGCGCCCGGTTCGTCCTGGCGTCGACCTCCGAGGTGTACGGCGATCCCCTGGAACATCCGCAGCGGGAGGACTACTGGGGCAACGTCAACCCGATCGGGCCGCGTGGTGTCTACGACGAGTCGAAAAGGTTCGCCGAAGCGCTCACCTTCGCCTACCGGAACCGCTACGGGGTCGACACCGGCATCGTGCGGCTCTTCAACAGCTACGGGCCACGGATGCGTCCGAACGACGGGCGGGCGATCCCGACGTTCATAGATCAGGCGCTGTCCGGGGAGCCGATCACCGTCGCGGGCGATGGCAGCCAGACGCGGTCCTTGTGCTTCGTGGAAGACACCGTGCGCGGCATTCTGGCGCTGGCCGACGCGTCCCATGCCGGCCCCATCAACATCGGCGGCGCCGACGAGATCACCATGCTGGAGCTGGCCAAGCGAGTCCTGGCTGCCACCGGTTCCCGCTCCGAGATCGTGTTTATCGACCTTCCTCAGGACGACCCGAAAGTGCGGCGGCCGGACATCACGCTCGCGCGCTGCCAGTTGGGCTGGGAGCCACGCGTGAGCCTGGCCGACGGCGTGGCGCGGACGGTGCGCTGGTTCGCCGGGCGGCATGCCACGGGCAACGGCAAGGCTCACCCGCCCGAGCAACGCAGAAGGGCTTCGGCAGCCGCCACCACGTCGTCAACCTGAATCCTGGCCAATGCCGGGTCCAGGACGGTTCCGTGCGGGTCTCCTCCGCCACCGTCGCCGAGGGCGATGTGCCGGTCCGACGGCGGGGGCCCCCATTCGGCGGCGGATGTCGGCCCGAACAACACCACTGAAGGCGTCCTGAACGCCGTGGCGACGTGTGCCACGCCGGTGTCGTTGGAGACGAGCAGCCGGGCATCCGCGACCAGTGCTGCCAGCTCGTCGAGAGACGTCGCGCCGGCGAGCACGGCGGAGCGTGGCAGATCCGCTGCCGCCCGCACTGCCTCCGCGAGCTCCACCTCGGCGGCGGAACCGGTGATGAGTACTGGCCGCCCGGTACGTGCCAGAAAGCGTGCTACCTCGGCGAACCGCTCGACCGGCCAGCGCCGCGCGGGCGCAGCCGCCCCGGGATGCACGATCACGGCGCCAGGGACGGCCGCAGGCGTAGCCGGCCGGAGGAGCGCCAGGTCATGGGTGAACGCGGAGCCCGGCCAGGCCCATTCGACCAGCCGGCACCAGCGCCGTACCTCGTGCTCGCCCGGGCGCCATGGCGGTCCTTCGACGGCCACCTCAGGCGCGGCGAAGGCCACCAATCGGCGCGGCTCTATGCCCAGCAGGACACGGTGGCTCTCCGGGCCGCGGCCGTGCAGGTCCACTGCCACGTCCGGGCCCGGCCACGGCCAGCGCAGCGGGCACAGCTCGTCCGCCGGCAACAGCTCGTCCACCGCGCCGATCAGGGGAATCAGCGGCCTCAGCCCGGGCTTCGTGGCCAGCACCAGCCGGTGACGCGGCAGCGCCCGGCGCAATCCCCGCAGCGCGGGCACCGCCGTCAGCAGGTCTCCGAGGTTGAGGGCACGATACGCCAGCGCCACCGGCCGTCCACCTTGCTCGTCCTCGTCGAGGATGGCCACGTGCGCCCCTGCGGACTGGTTCAGGGAACTCTCGGCCATGACCAATGGCACGACGTCACGGCCACGAGCTCTCCATGGACGGTGTCACGAGGATCTCTCGCACCTCACATCCAGCGGGCTGCTGCAGGGCGAAGAGCACCGAACCGGCCACATGGGACGGCTGATTCAGCTTGGCGTCCGCCGGCGGCCGGTACTGCTCGTCGCGGCCGTCGAAGAACGGCGTCTCCATGCCGCCCGGCACCAGGAGAGTGACGCACACCCGTCCGGCCAGCTCGGCGGTGAGAGCCCGGGTGAACCCCACAACGCCGAACTTCGACGCGCAGTACGCCGTCGCGTCGCTGACGGCGCGCAGACCCAAGGTGGAGGCTACAGTCACCAGCCGGCCGTTGCTCCGCTCCAGATGTGGCAGAGCCGCGCGCACCACCCGGGCCGTGCCGAAGAGGTTGACCTCGATGACCCGTTCCCACTCGTCCGCGGCGACCCCCGTCAGCGGCCCGCACGAGTCCACCCCGGCACATGTCACCACGGCGTCGAGTCCGCCGGCGCGGGCCGCTAGCTGCTCGACGGCGTCCTCGGCGGCCCCACGGACCGCGAGATCGACGATCTCGTGATCGACGTCCGCTTCGGGCGGATTACGGTCGAGCACCACGGGGCGGGCGCCTTCCTTCTGCAAGAGCTGGGTGACCGCCGCGCCGAGACCGGACGAGCCACCAGTGACCAAGACGGTGCCGATATTCATGCGCTTCTCCTCTGGATCGGTGACCGGTCGTTGCCGGCGGACTGGGCGGCGGCCAGGAGAGCACTGGTGGACCAGCCGCCGATGTACGGAAGAGTGACGACGTGTCCGTCCCATTCGGCGACGACGGCCTGCTCCGGGAGTTCCGCACCGGCGTAGTCACCGCCCTTGGCCCACACGTGCGGGCGGAGCTGCCGGAGAACCTCTGCGGGGGTGTCCTCCTCGAAGATCTGGACCGCGTCCACACATTCGAGGGCCTGCAGGATCCGGGCGCGGTCCGGTGCCGGGACCATCGGCCGCGACGAGCCCTTGAGCCGGCGCACCGATTCATCGGAGTTGAGGCACACGATCAGCGCGTCGCCCAGCCTCCGGGCCGCTTGCAGGCAGTCGACGTGGCCGGTATGCAGGAGGTCGAAACAGCCCCCGGTGGCTACGAGCACGCCGCCGCGGGTGTGCACGCGGCGCGCCACCTCGGCGGCGTCGGTCTGCCACGGCTGCGGCCGTTCGCCGCTGTCCGGAGAGGTTCGGGCGCCGAGCCGCGCGGTGAAGCCGGCGGCGCCGCCATCCGCGACGAACTGGCTCGCATCGACGACAGCCTGCCGCACCGCCTCCTCACTGACCTCTCCTCTGCCGAGCAATGCGGTGGCCGTGGCCGCGAACGCGTCGCCGGCGCCACACGCGTCACCGCCGCTCGTCCTCGGCGCCGGCAGCATCAGCGGAGCACCGTGCCCGTGTGACAGCAGCGCACCCTGGCTACCCAGGGTCACCGCCACAGCGCCGGCCCGCCAGGCGTGCAGGAGCGCATCGGCCTGGCGCAGCGACGTCATCCAGCCCTCGCCGGAGCCGTTGACCGAGTGACCGCACCGCTCCATCCACGCCGTCGCCTCCTGCGCGTTGGGTGTGGCCAGAGTGACGCCGGGCACCGGGTGCGCCCCCCGGGGGTGTGGGTCCCAGACGATCGGCGGGCGGTGCGGCAGCGCCTGCAGGACCGCGCGGAAGTCCGGAGCGGCGGCCATGCCCCGGCCGTAATCGGACACCAGGACCGCGTCCGCCGACGCCAGAGCTTGGGCGGCGTCCTCCGGCAGCTCAGCTATGGCGCCGGGCTCGCCGCCACTGTCGAGGCGGACGATGGACTGATCGCCCGCCCGGACCCGTTTCTTCACCGGCGTGCTGCCCGCACACGGAACCGCCCGCACCGCCACCACCTCTTCCAGCAGCGCGTGCAGCCGCCGGGCGGGGTCGTCGTCGGGCAACGGCGCGATCAGCGTGACGTCAGCGCCGCGCGCGGCCAGCAAGCACGCCGCGAGCGCGGCGCCACCAGGTCGCAGACGCTCGGCGACGTCGTCGACCACCGGTACCGGCGCGTCCGGGCTCAGCCGCTTGGCCACGCCGACGACGTCCACGTCGAGCAGCGCGTCGCCGGCGACGACGACGCGCGGCCTCATGGAGTCACCCCGATCTCGTCGCTCACGGCGTCTCGGCCGTCACCGAGGCCCACGCCCAGGCCGGCGTCGAAACCGGCGCACATGATGTGCAGAGCCACCAGGTGAAGCTCCTGCACCGTGGCGGTGGACGGCGCCGGAACACACAAAGCCTCATGCGCGAGCTCGGCCAGCGGGTTCGGCCAAGCACCGGTGAAGGCCCACACCCGCAGCCCGCGGCTCCGCCCCCGCTGGGCCGCCGCCAGAATGTTCGGGCTCCGGCCACTGGTCGACATGAGCACGAGAACATCACCGGCCCGGCCGTGTGCCTCCACCTGCCGGGCGAACAGCTCCGCCGGTGGATAGTCGTTGACGATCGCGGTAAGACTCGACGTCTCCGCACTCAGGCAGATCGCTGAGTAGGGTTCACGGTCCTCGTGGTAGCGCCCCACAAGCTCCGCGGTCAGATGCTGCGCCTCGGCCGCGCTCCCACCGTTGCCGGCCGCGAGCAGCCGGCCGCCGGTGGAGAGAGTCGCGGCGAGTTCCGTGCCCCACCGGTGGGCGAGATCGACGCAGTCCCGGAAGCGGGGAAGCGTGTCGGCCAGGAGATCCAGATGCTCCTGCCCATGGGGGGTGGCCAAGGTCATTGTTCTCACCTCGCGTGGTGGCTTGCTGCGGGATGTGCACTCGCCGCGCGGGCTACTGCCGTGTAGACGTCCTCGGTCTGCCCGGCCACGGTGTCCCATCCGTACCGGCTTCGGACCCGCTCGACGCCCGCTCGTCCGTACGTTTCCCGGCGCGCGCGGTCACCCAGCAGGTCGCGGACGACCGCGGCCAGCCGGGCCGGATCCCGCGGGGGTACCAGCTCGCCGGTCTCACCCGGAACGACGGTGTCCAGGAGGCCGCCCACGGCAGATCCCACGACGGGGCGCGCGCATGCCATCGCCTCCACCGGCACGATGCCGAAGGGCTCGTACCACGGCACGGCAACGACGAGGTCAGCGGTGGCATACAGGTCTGGCATATGCTGCTGGTCCACGCAACCGATGAAGCGCACGCGGTCCGCGGTGCCGTTGGCTCGGGCCTGATCCGTCACCCGGTTGGCCTCCGGGTCGGCCATGAGTGCCTCTGCTGGTGGCCCGCCCGCGACGACCAGCTCGACGCCTGGCAGATCGACCAGCGCCTCGACCACGTCGGACAGCCCCTTGCGTTCCACGAGCCGGCCCACCGCGAGAAGTCTGGGCGGCGCGAACAGCGCCGGCGACGTGTGATTGGGCCGGAACCGGCTGAGGTCGACTCCGCATGGGACGACGGACACCTTCTCCCGGCTCAGCCCCATCGCTGCCAGTTCCTCCACCTCGTCGCTACAGGTGGCGATGACATGGTCGACGTCCGCGCACAAACGCTCCTCACAGGCGATCCGGTCAGGCGGACTGGTGTCCTTCGAGCCTTGATGACGACGCTTGACGGTGCCCAGCGCGTGGAAGGTCTGCACCACCGGCACCTTCGCCAACCCGGCCGCTTCGGTGGCCGCCAGCCCGCTCATCCAGAAGTGGGCGTGGGCGACGTCGAACGGCTCAGCGCTCCACCTCCGGCTCAGGTGCGCGGCGAACTCCTTCATGTGCGGGAGGAGTTCGTCCTTGGGAACCTCCGTCGGCGGACCGGCCGGGACGTGTTCGACGACGTACCCATCGAGCGTCGTGACCCGCTCGGGGAGGTCTAGAGCATCCCGCCGGGTGAACACGGTCACATCGTGTCCTCGCCGGACCAGCGTGCTGGCAAGCGCCGCTACATGGATGTTCTGGCCTCCGGCGTCCACGCCCCCGATGACGGCGAGCGGGCTGGCATGCTCGGAAACCATCGCGATCTTCATGCCGGGATCCTTTCTGCGCTCGGGATCAGGGTGGACACGGCGTCGGCCACCCTCGCCGCGGGAACGGACGACAGACACGGATGGCCCGGTACCGGGCAGGCGACGGCCCGGGTATCGCGGCAGGCCGCGAACTGGTCGCCGAGGATGAGCGACGGGACCCGGTACGGTGCCCAGCGGGCGGCCGGCACCGTCGGCGCGAACAACGAGACCACCGGGGTGCCCACCGCGGCGGCCAGATGCGCGGGACCGGTGTTGCCGACCACCACGGCCAGGGCTCCTCCCAGAACGGCCGCGAGCTCCGTCATGCTGGTCTTGCCGCCAAGATCCACCGCGGCCGCCGCGCTCACCCGCCGGGTCAATGACGCCTCACCCGGCCCGCCCGTCACGACGACGCGCCGCCCCGCCGCACGCAACATCCGGGCCAGCTCGGTGAACCGGTCTTCGGGCCAGGCGCGGGCCGGCGCCGACGTGCCGGGATGCAGCACCACGTAGGGACCGTCTCCGGTCAATGCCCGAACGTCCGGCAGCCCGGAACGTACCCGCAACGCCCCGTCGTCGCCGGCAGGAAGCTGATATCCAGCAGCCTCCGCCAGGGACAAGGCACGCTCGGCCTCCGGGTGGTCTCCTTCCAGCCGATGCCGCAGGTTCAGCAAGGAGCCCGGATAGTCGTCGCTGAGGGCGCCGATCCAGTCGATTCCCGCAAGCCGGAGGACGAGCGCCGTAGGCAGTGGAGACTGGTGGAACGAGGTGAATACCAGCGCAGAGCTGAACTCGCGCAGGCGCAGCTGCATCTTCAGCAGCGCGAGGTCACCCGAGTTGACCGCTGGTGGATCGAGGTCGACCCACGGGCATCGCCACTCGATCACGTCCTCGACACCGGGCAGCAACCGGGCGGCCTCCGCACCAGAAGGACCGGCCAGAACCGTGACGGCCGCGCCGGAGGCGGCGACCGCCCGGATCGCCGGCCCCGCCAGGAGTACGTCGCCGGCATTGTCGAGCCGGACACAGAGCACGCGGTGTTTCACGCTTTATACCTCGCCTCCCCGAGAAGCCATGCGCCACACATGTGCCCACTTCTCCGGAGGAGAAACACTTCTTTTCCGGAGCCGCTACTTGCGGCAAGCTGCTTTTCATGGTTCTTGTGGGAGGGCTATCGACTTTCGGCGCTCTGGCCGGATGATCGCTCGAGTTCGGTGCGTCGTCGTTCCACCAGGGGCGATGACGGCCGGCGGCATCTCCATGCACGCGGGAGCCGAGGTAGCGCGTCTACCAGGGCACCCCGTCCCTCTGCCTCCCGCAGGGCCTGCCCAACGGTCCGGATCACCACCGGCCACGGGCGCCGCATCACCGCGGTGAGAAGCCGGTTGCGTTCCTCCAGCCGTCGCCGCCGCGAGCGATCCCGGACGGCCGTCGGCTGGTGGTGAGCGACGACGTCCGGAATGTACAGCAGCTCCCAGCCCTGACTCAGCAGATCGATGGCGAGGCGCTCTTCCTCGCCCGCGAAGAAGACCACGTCGTCGAAGCCGCCGGCGCCGAGAAACGCGTCCCGGCGGACCACCGTGGCGAAGCACAGGAAGCCCGCGATGGCCCGTCCACCGACGTCTGGCCGGGCGGGCAGCGGCGAGTCCGCCATCAGGGCGCAGATGGGATCGGGCCGGCCGTCGGGCTCGATGACCACGCGGCCGGCTACGGCGGCGACGTCTGGATACGCCTGGAAGACCTCGGAGGCTCGGTCCAGCGCGCCCGGCGCCCACCACGAGTCGTCGTCGGCGAAGGCGACGTACGGCGTGCCCGCCATCGATACCCCGATGTTGCGGGCGGGCGCGCCCAGATTGGAGCCCAGCCGTACGATCCGCACGTCGGGGTACCGTTCGGCGACCGCGTCCGGAGCCCCGTCCGTCGAGGCGTTGTCCACCAGGATGACCGCGCCGCGGTGCCGGGCCATCGACTCGATCAGGCTCTCGCCGCCGTTGTGAGAGATGACGACGGTGGTGACCAGATCTTGCGCGCTCTCGTCCATGCCGACCAGGTACCCGTCCGCGGCACGCTCGATCCTCGGTTCTGCGCCACGACAGGTGGGTCAGCGAGTGTCAGCCCTGTCATTACCGCCCACGCGGGGCCGGCACGTTGCCCAGCGTGATAGGCATGTAATCCTCTTCACCAGGTGGTCATGCCGAGGAACACAGGTTTCCGGCGGCACCGCTGTAGCAGAGGATGTGACCAGACCGGCCATGACCAACAGGGACGACGATGCGGCGCCGCCCCGGCGCTGGCCACGCCGTGTCTATGACGTCGGCGAGGAGCCTGACCCGCGGTTCACGTTCGCCAACGAGCGGACGTTCCTCGCCTGGATCCGCACCGCGCTGGCCCTCGTCGCAGCGGGGATCGCGCTCGAGGCGCTGGAGATTCCGGAGCAGTCGGGCGTGCGCCTGGCTCTGGTGCTGATGCTGGCGCTTCTCGGCGCGGCGAGCAGCTCCGTCGCGTTCTTCCGCTGGGCCCGCGCCGAACGCGCCCTGCGGGAGTCTCGTCCTCTGCCCTCGCCGGCTCTCGCGCCGGTTCTGGCCCTGGGACTCGCCCTGGCCACCGTAGTCATCAGTGTCGTCCTGATCACCGGGCGATGACCGCCACCGACCGCGCATTCGACGACGGCGCCCAGAACGAGCGGACGTCACTGGCCTGGACGCGAACAGGGCTCGCCCTCCTACTGGCAGTGGTCCTCGCCAGCCGGCTGACCGCCGAACCACTCGGTCTGGGGGCCCTGGTCTTCGGCGTCGTGGCGGCTCCGGCCGCGGTGGCCGTTCTCGTCCTGGCCCACCGCCGGTACCGCGTCGCGCATCGGTCATTGCACGAGGGGCGGGCGCTGCCGGACGGGCGACTCCCTGCCTTGGCGACGGCGGTGACGCTCCTGCTGGCGTTCGTGGAGGTCGTCTACGCGCTCAGCTCATGATCCTTCGGCCGGCGCGTCACCAGCCTTCCGGCCGAACATGAGGTGCGTTATGTTCCGCGAGCCGGGCGCCGGCCTCCCGCAGCACTTCGCGAAGCGTCACCGGCTCCAGCACCTCGACACCGGGAGCCAGCGCGACGAGCTGGGTCGCCACCACGTCCTCGCCCTCGGCGGGAAGGGTCACGATTCGCCAGCCGTCATCGTCCGGCGGTTCGGCCGACCCGAGAGCAGCGTCCGCGGACACTGGCCCCATCACGTGCTTCAGCTTCCGCATGGCATGCGGCGACAGTTTGACCCGACAGGAGAACCGCAACAGCGACCGATCGAACGCCGCTGCAGACTCCGCCCACCAGCGCGCCAGTTCGAAGCCCTCCGGGCGGACTACCGGCTCGTCGGCCAGAGCGGCGTCATCGATGCGGGCCACCCGATAGGTCCGGACCTGACCCTCGTGGGCGGCCACGACGTACCAGACGCCTGCCTTGAGCACCAGACCGAGCGGATCGAGCCGCCGCTGGACACGCCGATCCGCTCTTCGGTACATGAGATCCAGTCGCTTTCCCGACCACACAGCGTCGGCAACCACCCCTAGATGCACTGGTGCGTCCTCCCGCCCGAACCACCCCGGTGCGTCGAGGTGGAAGCGTTCACGCAACCGGCGCGCTCTCCCGCGCAGCTCCGGTGGCAGCGTGGCGATCACCTTGGACTCGGCCGCCGTCAGCACGGCCCCGAGGCCGAGATCGGAGACAGCCGCCGGTGCGCCGGCCAGGAACAGCGCGGCCGCCTCGTCACCCGTCAAGCCGTCCAGCCTGGTCCGCCACCCGTCCACCAGCCGGATGCCCCCTCCGGGGCCTGGCTCGGTCCACAACGGCACGCCCGCCTCCTGAAGTGCGGCGACATCCCGATAGACCGTACGGACGGAGACCTCCAGCTGATCGGCAAGCTCCGACGCGGTCATACCCCGCTGCCGTTGAAGCGTGAACAGTATGGTCATCAGCCGGCTCGCTCGCACGGCACGAATCTAGCGTGAATCCCTGACACTGGATGTCAGCGGAGACCTGAAAGATGACGACCATGGCAACCTGGAAACAGTTCACAGATGAGGAACCCCAGCTCGCCCGGGCGGTCCGAGCCCGGCTCGAGTTCACCAAGCATCACGTCCTCGCCACCGTGCGTGCCGGCGGAGCACCCAGGGTCAGCGGGACCGAAGTCGCCTTCCACGGCGAGCACCTGACCATCGGGTCCATGCTCAACGCGGTCAAGGCGAAGGACCTGCAGCGGGATCCGCGCTATGCCCTGCACTCCAATCCTGGGGACGGCTCAATGGACGGTGGCGACGCCAAGATTTCCGGCCGGGCGATCGAGGTGCCCGCGGATCGCATCGACCACTATCTCGACCGGCCGACTGACGTGCCCGGCGCCTTCCACCTGTTCCTGCTCGATATCGACGATGTCGTCCTGGCCGGCCTGAACGAGACGCGCACGGCGATGCAGATCCAGCTCTGGCGCCCCGGGCAGCCCGTCCGGCTCTTCACCCGGTGACACCGTCGAGGACGCGGGGCGGTGCCCCGCACCAGGACACTACCGCTCTATCAGAGGCGCGAATGTAGCTGTGGCGAGTGCCCCTGCTTCAACCTGGACGACGTCGACGTGCCGGCCGGTCACGTCGTCCGGGAGCTCCACCGACACCCGCCACCGGCCTGGTTCGAGGTTGGCGAATCCAAACCAGCCGGACCCGTCGGTGAGTCTCCCGGTCACGGTCTTCCGAGACTTGAGATGGGTCAGCGTCACGGCGGCCTGATCGATCGGGTTCCCGGACCGGGTCACCACCTCCCCCACGAGGTGCCCCTCGGTGGGCTGCGTCTTCCAGATCATCTCCGGCACGTCCGCCGGCTCCGCGAACAGGGGCGGAGCGCCGGACGGGTCCTCGATCGTCAGAGCGCGGGCAAGCCGGGCGCGCTCGGCGCCGGCCCGGCCGGGATCCGCCGCGGCCACCGAGCTGGGAGCCGCGTAAGAGTATCCGCTCCACCCGGCCACCGTGTTCCCGGAGGCCGAGGGCTCCAAAGCACGCCTGGCCTGGGCAAGGCTGTCCTCGACGGTGTTCAGGTAGAGCGCTGGTCCCACGACGGCGAAGCGGTCGGCCTGCCAGTCCTTGAGGACCTCGTTCCACTCGTCGTACATCTGGATCCGGTCGCCGACATCCGTTTCCACCTTGTAGTTCATGGCGACATTGACGTCGATGATGCCTTCCTCCAGCCACGCCTTCCAGTTCTGCATGACCTCGGCGTAGGCGCGGGTCTCTTCCCAGCCACCCTCGGTCTGCGGGCCGAACCAGTAGGTGATGCCGTTGATCGACAGCGCGGCAGAGGGGTCGACCTCGTACATACCCAGGAAGATCTTCCGGGTCAGGCCCGTGACTTGCTCCCGACGCCAGTCGCTGAACTGCGCGTCGGTGGGCTGCGGGATGTCCGTTCTCCCGGTGGCGGCCTGGAATCGGTCGATGGAGGCCGCGGTGTAGCCCCAGTCGCTCTGGTAATTGACAGTGTTGTCGTCCGGGTACCGGATGTAATCCAGGTTGATCCCGTCGACGTCGTACTCGCGGACGATGCTGGCGATCCCGTCGACGACGTAGTCCACCGCCGCGGGGTTGGCCGGGTCGAGGTTGCGGAGATTGGCTCCGGCGGTCTGCTTGCCGTCCACCCGGACGTTCAGCCAGTTGTCCCACCCTTCGGCGTCATGCCCGTGGGTGTTGACGACGTGCTCCGGGTTCTCCGGGGGCGCGGCCAGATTCCACGCCGGTGTGGCGTTGACCCAGGCATGCACCTCGATGCCTGCGGCGTGAGCCTTCTCGATGACGTCGTCGAGCGGGTCGAAGCCGGGATCGATCGCGACGTGGGTACGCGGGAAGCTGGAACGGTTGCAGAAGCAGTCCATCCATCGACTGACCTGGACGATCAGCACGTTCGCGTTCACCGCCTGGGCGTCGGCAACGAGCTTGTCCACGTTCTGCGGCGTGTAGATGGAGTCGCGGAACGAGTCCACCCAGTAGCTACGCCACTGCTCGGCCGGCTGCTCGGCGGTGTTCTCTGCCGGGTGGTCAGCCATGGCGGCTGATGTGGTGAACAAGGCCGAGGCGGCCGCGATCGCGGCCGCGGTGATCAGAGCTGAGCGACGACGCAGCATGGATCAGGCTCCTTTGTCGACGATCTGTGCCTCGGACCCGCCCGGCCGTGAGTGATGGGACGGCAACACCCGTGGGCGGGCGGGATCCGGTAGACCGGAGCGTAATGAATTTCCCTCAGCGTGTCATTAGATCCAGGAGCTGAAATTCATTCTTACACTCGGTGGAGTACGGCACGGGCCGCGCGTACGTTGAACTCACGGTCAACCCACGGGCTCGAGCCGCCGCTCCGGAGCCGGCATGTGCACATCCGGCCTGCCCTCCACGTGCAGCTGCGGCAGTCGTCGCTCCCAGGACACCGGCAACCACCAGTTATAGCGGCCGAAGAGGTGCATCACCGCCGGCACCAGCATCATCCGCACCACGGTCGCGTCGATGAAGATCGCCGCGGCCATACCGACGCCGATGACCTTGAGGAACACCTCGTCGCTGGGAATGAAGGCCGCGAAGACCGCCACCATGATCGCGGCAGCGGCTGTGATGACCCGTCCGGTTCCGGCCAGTCCGTCGACTATCGCGCGCGCGTTGTCACCGGTACGCACCCACGACTCGCGCATCCGGCTGATCAAGAACACCTCGTAGTCCATGGACAGCCCGAACAGCACGGCGAAGATGAGCACCGGGATGAAGGCGGGCATCGGCGTAGCTGACTCGATACCGATCAGCTGCCCGAACCAGCCGCCGTCGAGAGCGAGCGCTACGACTCCGTACGCCGCCGCGACGGAGAGCAGGTTCATCAGCGCGGCCGTGATCGGAATGATCACGCTGCGGAACGCGACCAGGAGCAGCAGCATCGACAGGACCACAACGCCCCCGATGAGCACGGGAATACGATCGACCACGTTGTCCGTGCCGTCGATCGACATCGCCGTCACACCGCCGACGTAGACGTCGACCCCGGCGGCGGCCGCCACGTCCGGCAGAGTGTCGTCGCGCAAGACGTGCACGAGTTCCTCGGTGGCGGGGTCTTGCGGCCCCGTCGTCGGCACCACGGTGAACACAGCGGTGTCACCGGTGTCGTTGAGCATGGCCGGCGTCACGGCGGCCACGCCCGGTGTGCGTGCGACGTCGTCCAGCACACGGTTCAGTGCCTCGGCATCTTCAGCGGCGGACATGTCGGCCACCATGAGCAAGGGCCCATTGGATCCGGCGCCGAAGCCCTCCGCCTTCATGTCGTACGCCTGCCGCACCGACTTGTCCTCAAGCGCGTTACCGGCGTCGGGGAAGCCGAAGCGGGCGCCGAGGAATGGCGCCGCCAGGGCGAGGAGGACGGCCACGCCCACCACGGTGCCGATGACGCTGTGCCGGTCCACGAGCCGGCCCCACCACAGCCATCCGCGGGACGGCTCGACGTGTCCGCCCTCGGCGACGAGGGCAGCCCTCCGGCCGCGACCACGTGGCAGCCGGAGCCGATCGACGTGCCGTCCGAGGTAGCCGAGGATGGCGGGGAACAGCGTGGTCGCGGCCGCCATCACGATGAACACCGCGACGATGGTCACCACCGCAGCGCCGCGCATGAAGGACAGACCCATGGCGAACAGGCCGAGCATGCTCACGACAACGGTGGTCCCCGCCACGAGAACGGCCCGCCCGGCGGTGTCCAGCGTCGCGATCGTGGCCCGCTCCGGGTCGAGGCCGACCGCCCGCCATTCCCGGAATCGGGTCACCATCAGCAGGACGTAGTCGATGCCGAGCGCGATGCCCAGCATGGTGGCGAGCGCCGTCGACCAGTCGGGAACGTCGATGAGCGCGGCGATCACGCCAGTCAGCATGGCGCTAACACCGAGCCCAGCCAGGGCCACGAGCAGCGGCAATCCGGCGGCCACCACGGAGCCGAAGGTGAACAGCAGGATGATGGCGGCCGCCACCATGGCGATGCCCTCGGAGCCGATCTCGTCCTGCTCGGCGAACTCGATCGACATGCCTCCCAGGGCGACCTCAAGGCCGGGCCTCTCCGCGCCCTCGGCGAGTTCGAGAAGGTGCTCGCTGTCCTCCAGCGGAACGTTGGCGCCGTTGTCGTACGTGAGCCGGAGCTGCGCGGACAGGATCCGGCCATCCTCGGAGATGGCGCCCGGCTGGGCATACGGGTCGTCGGCCGCGGCCACATGCTCAGCGGCCACCAGTTCGCCGAGCAACGCGGTCACGTCGGCCTGCACGTCGGGAGCGGTGACGTCGTCGGCCTGGATGACGACGTCGACCGTATCCCCCGCGAAAGCGGGGAACCGGTCATTCAGCAGGTCCTGCGCTTGCTTGGAGTCCGAGCCGGGTGCCGAGTAGTCGGCCGCGAAGTCACCCCCGAACGCCGAGGAGAGGCCGACGGCGGCGGCGATCGCCACGATCCAGGCGAGGACCACGCGGCCGCGTCGGCGGAACGCCAGACCGGCGAGCCGGCCGAGAGGTCCGGGGGTGGAGGCGGGCTGATCGGCCGGCGGAGAGTGTTCGGTCATGTTAAGCCTCGAAGGTCTCGGAACGAGCCGTGACTTGCATGATGTCTAGTCACGAGCGTTACGGAGCATAACTATTCTTGCTCTACCTGGATGTTGTCAAGCGGCATAACTTCTGTAACGATGATTAACGATTACCCTGGAGTCAGCGGTCGGCGCACGATCGAACCGCCACCGCCCGAGGAGTTGAGTCCCCGTTTGAACACGACGCCCCATGCGCCGAAAGACGCCGATCAGGCTGAGCGCCCCACCCGGCGGGAGCGCGCACGAGCGGCCACGATCGAGGAGATCAAGCAGACAGCGCTGCAGCTCATGCGTGAGCACGGCACCACCGACCTCCGGTTTTCCGACATCGCCCGCGAGATGGGCATGACGGCGCCGGCGCTGTACCGCTATTTCTCCGACCGGGACGAGTTGCTGACCGAACTGATCGTCGACGCATACGACGACTTGGGCACCACGGTCGCCGACGCACGCGAGAAGCTTCCCCGCGACGACCTGTCCGGGCGCTTCCTCGCCGTCTCCCAGGCCTACCGCGAGTGGGCCAAGCGTGAGCCGCAACAATTCGCGCTGATCTTCGGCTTGCCGGTGCCGGGATACGTCGCGCCGGAAGAAGGGCCCACCACGGAGGCGGCCCGCCGGGCCATGTGGCAGCTGAAGTCGCTGTTCTCCGAGGCGGCCGCCTCCGGCCAGCTGCGACGGCCGCTGATCCAGGACGTCGACGATGCCGTGGCCGCGTGCGTCATGTTCGACGAGGACGCCGGCGACCCAAGCCTCAGGCCGTTGCCGGAGGACACGTTCCAGGCCTGCATGCACAGCTGGGCGACACTGCACGGATTCGTCTCCCTGGAGACCTACGGGCATTTCGACTTCGTTCCGCCCGAGGCGCGCGACGCGCTGTTCACCTCCGCCGTGCGGCTCGCAGCCACGGCCGCGGGCTTCCCCTGGCCCACGGACGGGGCGTTGTCGTAGAGGCAGACGTCGGTCAACTGACCTTCCGCACGAATGCCCGGACGTCATCGACAAACAGGGCCGTGCCGTCGTTCGTCGCCGGGGGCGGATGTGAATGGACCGCCGTCAGAGATGGATGGGCTGGACCACCAGAATGACGATGGCGAGCGCCACCACGTAGACCGTGAAGTAGCGGAATCTCGCCTGGTAGAGGAGCTTGAGCACGGCGACGAGAGCGCCCGCCCCCACCACGGCCGCGACGACGAAGCCCATCGCGTACTCGCCCCATCCGATGGCGAAGGAAAGGTCAGGATCCCGGATGACGTCGACAGCTTGCACAGCGGTGGCGGCAAGGATGGTCGGAATGGCGACGAAGAAGCTGTACTCAGCCGCAAGCTTGCGGTGCATACCCAGCAAGAGCGCCATGGCGATGGTGAGCCCACTGCGGCTGAGGCCAGGCAGCAGAGCCGCGGCCTGCGCCACGCCGATCGCGATCGCCACCCATACGGTCAGCTGCCGGGCATCCCGCCATTGCGGCCCTGCGGTATCGGTCCACCAGAGGATCGCACCGGTGACGATGAGCGCCGCCGCGATGACGCCGGGGCTGGCGAAGGCCCCCGTCCCCACCGCTCGGACGACGAGCCCCAGAACACCGGTGACCGCCACGGTGATCATGCCGAGCCATGCCATCCGCAGGTGATGCAGGCCGTCCAGATCGCGCCGCGACGTCGCTTGCCGGACGTCGGTCCAGATCCCGGTCATCAACCGGCCGAGGCTGACCCGCATGACCACGACGATCGACACCAACGTGCCGGCGTGGACGACGACGTCGAACAGAATCATCTCTGGCGAGTCCTGGTCCGCCATGGCGGACCCCCGGTCGAGCAGCCAGTGCTGGGTCAGGGCCAGGTGGCTGGTCGAACTCACGGGAATGAACATGAACAGGCCCTGCACCAGGCCGAGAAGTGCAGCCTCCCACAACGTCACGTCTCGTCTGCTCCGTCAGCTTCCGGCCCAACCATGCGCTCGACCCTATCCCCGGAGCTCGGAGATCAGATCAGGCCCACTCGCTCAGCCAAGAAGTCTTCCCAGGTCCGCTTGCCCACTGCATGGTCGGGCGCCAGGTTGGCTCCGTCCCGATACGCCGCGGCGGCCTTCCCTGGTTGCCGGAGCGGCACGACGAGCCGGCGCTTACGGCTTGCCCGGAGACAGTCACGCAGTAGGTGAGCCATGTCATAGATCCGCGGGCCGCCCAGATCGTCCACCAGGCCTTCCGGCCTGGCGAACGCCAGCTCCACGAGTCTGTCCGCCACGTCGCCGGCGTCGACCGGCTGGAATCGGACCCCGGACAGGGTCGGTATCACCGGCAGCTTCGCCATCGCCTGCGCCATGGTCAAAATGAGGTCGTGGAACTGGGTGGCCCGCAGGATCGTGTACGGCACGCCTGACTCGCTGATGATCCGTTCTGCGGCCAGCTTGGCGGCGAAGTAGCCGAACATGGCTCGGTCGGCTCGGCTGACCACAGGGACCCGGTCGGCACCCACCACCGAGATGTACACCAGGTGTGAGACTCCGGCCCGCGATGCGACCGAGACCAGATGCCGGGCCTTGTCGTCGTCGCCCTTCGCACTGCCCGCGCAGTGCACGACGGTCCGGACACCGCTCACGGCGGCATCGACCCCCTCGCCGCTGCCCAGGTCGCCGGTGACGTACTCGACCCCGTCGGAACCATCGGCAGCTTGGTGACGGCTCAAGACCCGCACGGCACATCCGGCATTCTGCAATCGAGCGACGACGAGTCTCCCGAGCGTGCCTGTGCCGCCGGTAACCAGTATGGGCCCGATGGCGCGTCCGTCCTCTTCCGCCGGCCACTGCATGTCTGCTCCTCTTCGCTGGGCTTAATCTGAGTTCAGACCGTCGCACGGCACACGGCCCGCCGCCGGAGCGGGTGCGTCTTCGGTCTGCTGCCATGACACGCCTCGACGAGAGAATGTGACCGGTGAACGAAGACGACGTGCTCGCCGAGCGTTTCGAGGAGCACCGCGTCCACCTTCGGGCCGTGGCCTACAGGATGCTGGGCTCACTGAGTGAGGCCGACGACGCCGTGCAGGAGGCATGGATCCGGTTGAACGGCTCGGCGTCGGAGGACATCGAGAACCTCGGCGGGTGGCTCACGACGGTGACCGGCCGGGTGTGCCTCAACATGTTGCGTGCACGCAAGGCCCGTCCCGAGCAGCCGGTCGGCGCGCACATACCGGACCCGATCATCAGCCACCCGGATGGCCCCGACCCAGAGCACGAAGCGATGCTCGCCGACTCCGTCGGTCTTGCCCTCCTTGTTGTGCTCGACACATTGGCACCGCCCGAACGTCTCGCGTTTGTGCTACACGACATGTTCGCCGTCCCGTTCAGCGAGATCTCCTCAATCGTGGGGTCCTCCCCGACGGCCGCCAGGCAGCTTGCCAGCCGAGCTCGCCGCCGGGTGCGGCAAGCGGCTCCGGCGCCCGATCTTGACCTCGCGCTCCAGCGCGAGGTCGTCGACGCGTTCCTGACCGCGTCGCGCGAGGGTGATTTCGCCGCGCTCATCTCGTTGCTGGATCCCGACGTCGTGCTGCGATTCGACGGCGGCCAGGCGAGACCGGCGCTCTCGGTCGTGGTGCGCGGCGCCAAGGCCGTGAGCGAGCAGGCTCGCATCGGCGCCCGCTTGGGCGTGTCCGTCAAACCCGTCCTGGTCAACGCTGCGGCCGGCGTCATAGTCGCGCCGCGCGGCGCACCGGTGGCGATCATGGGGTTCACCGTCCGTGGCGGGCGGATCGTCGCCATCGATGTGCTTGCCGATCCGGTCCGAATCGGCCAACTCGGAGTGTCCGCCTTCGTCAGTTGATTCCCGGCTGCCGCATAGGCCACGTCACCGCGCCACGTCTTCTGCGACAACCGACGATGGCTCCCAGACGATGGCTCAAGACGTCGCCGGGCGGTCAGGTGCTCCGGCCCAGCAGGCGGCGCACAATGCGCCGCCACAGAGAGCCGGTGTTGAATGGACGGACGGTGACGGAGGAGTGCACCGCCTCGCCGGTGAGCCGGAGCCGGAGCGGCATCACCGGGCCGCGCGCCCCGCTGGTACTGGGTCCGACGCCGTCGTCGGCCGCCTCCTCAAGACCCGGCAGCCTGATGGACGAGTACCGGAGGTTGATGCCGTCATCCGCAGCGGTGGTGCCCGGCGGAACGATCAGGCGCAACGACGAGTGTGTGACCGTCAGATGCACCTCGATGTCAGAGGACAGCGGAACCGCCTGGGTCAGATCGAGCAGGATCGAGCCGTGCGTGGCTTCGAGAGACTGCCTGCTGGTTTCGCGACATGGTTCGTCACCCGGGGGTGGAGGTCATCCGAAGCGTTCAGCCGGTCACAAATGAACTGCTCACAACAGGCCCCTCTTCACGAGATTGCCCATGAGATCACGCACGCCGAAGGTCCACGGTTCGCAATCTTCGGCGTGTCGGACACGGTTCACCAACGTCCCGAGCGCGGGGCAGCCGATTCTCACAACGTCACCGACCTTATGCGTGAACCCTTCGCCGGGCCGGTCGCGATCCTGAATAGGCGCGAACATAGTGCCGAGCATCAGAACTGCACCGTCGGGATAGTGGTGGTGAGGGCCTATCAGCTGCCCAACCAGCGCTTCGGGATCGCGGGACATGCGGGCCATCTCCGAGACCGCATCGAGGCGGAAGCCGTCCTCACCGTCGATGCTCAGACTGACGTCGAGCCCTCGCACGCTTTCCAAGTCGAACCGCGTATCGAAGAACCGGATGAGTGGACCCAGCGCGCATGACGCGTTGTTGTCCTTCGCCCGAGTAAGCAGGAGCGCAGATCGGCCCTCGACATCGCGGAGGTTCACGTCGTTGCCGAGAGTCCCACCGACGATCCGGCCACTGGACTGAACGATGAGAGCCACTTCGGGCTCAGGGTTGTTCCAGTCGGAGGCGGCAAGCACGCCGACAGGCACAGCGGTTCCCACGGCGGAGAGGACCTGGCCTTTGGTGAAGATCTCGGCATCAGGACCGATCCCGACCTCGAGGTACTGGCTCCAGATACCCGCGGCGACGAGGAGGTCTTTCAGCCGCGCCGCCTCCTCGGATCCCGGCAGCAGATCGTGCAGATCCGCACCGACGTCGGCGAGCATACGGCTGCGGATGTCCGCCGCAAGCGCAACGTCGCCACGAGCACGTTCCTCAATGACACGTTCGATCATGGAAACCGGGAAGGTCACTCCTGCGGCTTTGAGCGCCTGGAGGTCGACCGGGGCAAGCAGCCATGGCCGGCCTTGATCCCGGCTCGATGCCCCCGTATTGGCGAGCAGCGCTTCGAAGCTGCCTACGCGCGGCCCGTCGAGACCGTGGACGACGGCCGCCGGGTCCGGCTGCTCACAAATGTCCCGCACGGTTGGGTACTGCGCGCTGACATCGAACACGTCGCCGTTGCGCACGATCACCGGTGACGGCCCGTCGGCAGACGGATCCCAGATACGACCGACC
This sequence comes from Phytoactinopolyspora alkaliphila, assembly GCF_010550695.1. Lineage (GTDB taxonomy): Bacteria > Actinomycetota > Actinomycetes > Jiangellales > Jiangellaceae > Phytoactinopolyspora > Phytoactinopolyspora alkaliphila. The sequence continues at coordinate 258,144 of NZ_JAAGOB010000005.1, read as the reverse complement.
AGGACGGTGGACTCGGCATCGGTCGGCAGCGCGTCCGCGGCACATCCGTACCAGTCGGCCGCGGCATTCACAGTGTCAGTCGATGAGAGGGTCACGTGCCGTCTCCTAAGTTGAAGAACGACCGCTCGTCCGAGGGCCGGATGTCGAAGACGGCGTCGTGGAAGAGACGCATGGGGTGGGGCGTGAACGGATGCATAGCTATGGTCTGACCGAAGGTCGAGGCCGCGAAGGTGAGCGTTGTGACGCCACCGCTCTCGGATCCATTGCCGGCATCGCCGTCGGCGTCACCGCCAGAACCCTCCCTGTCAGCGCCACAGGCGGTCAGGAGGAGCGCCATCGCTCCGATCATGCTGATCACCGCCACCACACTGCGGCGGACGCGCTGCTTTCGCATCGTTACTCCTTTGAAGAAGTTCACGGGCTGACTCGAACGGCGTTCTCATGTTGCAACGATCGTAGGGAAATATGCAACGCTGTCCAGTGGTAGTTACATTTGACGTCTTGTGACATTGCGTATACCGCAACCAGGGAGGAACTGTGGCGCAAACCGTCCAGCGTGCGATCAGCCTCATCCGTAAGTCAGCCGAGCACCCACTGAGCCTCACGGACGCCGCGGAGGTGCTGGGTGTTCACAAGTCGACGGCCTTGCGTATTCTTCAGACGCTCGAGGCTGAGCGATTCGTGCGCAGGACAGGAGCCGGCACCTACGTCCTCGGCAGCGGACTGATCGAGCTGTCGGAGCTCGCGCTCGGCTCAATGGATCTTCGCCAGTTTGCGGCTGAGCACCTTCGCCAGCTTCAGCAGCAGACAGGTCACACCGTGCATCTCGCTCAGCTGACCGGTGACGAGATCATCTATATCGACAAGGTCGACAGCCCGGCGTTCGACGCCGTGAAGCTGCCGTCGCGGGTCGGGCGAGCGGTCTCGATCTACGCGAGCGCTGTCGGCAAGGTCATCCTCGCCCACGTTTCATGCGAGGAACGCGACCGACTGCTCGCACACGTCGAGTTCAAGCAACACACCGATACCACCTTGGCTGACCGTGAATCGCTCGAGGCCGAACTCACCCGCGTCAGTGAGCGCGGCTGGGCCACAGACAACGGTGAGCATGACGCGTACGTCATGTGCGTTGCGGTACCGATCAGGGACTCGCGAGGACAGGTGATCGCCGCCGTATCCATCACAGCGATCGAAGTCATCGCCACCCTTGACCAGCTGAAGGAGAAGCTGCCTCTTCTGCTGAACACCGCGACGCTGATCTCGAAAGAACTCGGATACGTGACTGAGTCCCAGCCACCCGCACCGCAAGACTGAGAAGCTCGACGCGCCATCTGAACCGGCTCCAGTGTCGGATGGCGTGTGCCTGTGATGACACCTCCCCCGAGGGAGGCGCCACCACAGGTTATGGGGCCGGTTAGCTGGCCGGTGTGCTGTGTGACTCGTTGAACAGTTCATCGCCCTTGTATTGGGCGACGACGGGTTCGTCGAGGAGTGCACCGTCGACGGCCTTGCGCAAGGTGGCGACGCCGTTGCGGACCTTCGCCGATTCGAGGTAGGTCTCACCGGCGTAGAACTCGACTGTCCCCGAGGGGGCGGCCACGCTGGTGTTCACCGTGTCCACCGTCGCGGTCGCCGTCACCCGGACCATGTGCGAGCTCCCGGCCTGCGTGGTGTCCAGGTCCAGCTCGGTCGTGGTCGTCCGGAAAGCCACGTTCCGCAGGTAGAAGTTGAGCAGCGGACGCCACACGTGCCAGGTGTGCATACCATCGACGTGGTAGTCAGTGACATCGACACCTGCCTCCTTCAGAGCCTCGATCCGTATCGGGTGTTGGCCACGACAGTGCCGCCTTGCCCACGGTTATTGAAGAGGTGGTCTTGCAGGCCGGTGCCAATGTGGATGCCGCCTGGCACCGCCTTCATCCGCTCGATCTGGTCAGCGTTCGCGACGGGCCCGGTGATACTCCACGGGGCGTGGTAGCCGAACAGCACGGTGTGGTCGTAGAAAATGGTGAACGCGCGGCAGCCACCGGCGGAGAACCCGGCGAGGGCGCGGTCTTCGGCGCGAGTGGCGACGTTGTAGTTCGCCTCCACATACGGGATCACGTTGTCGCGCAGCTCGTTCGCATAACCGTTGTTGCCGCCGGGCAGGCCGTTGAAGTCGGTGGAAATGATCACCATCGGCTGCACGGCGCCGGCTGCGATCGCGTTCTCCAGGATGTAGTGAGCCACCCCTTGCATCGTCCACGCGGTGGAATGGTCACCACCACCGTGGCTGAGGTACAGCGTCGGGTATGGGGTAGCCCGATCGGCGTCGTAGCCGTGCGGCAGGTACACGACTATGTCATGCACGCCGCCGACGGGTTGTTCGACAACGGCGACGGATACCGCACCTGCTCCAGCGAGCCCATCCTCGACGCCTCGACCGGCGCCTGGTAGTCGTTGTCGTAGGTCGGGAAGTCCGGATGCGACGGGACGAACGTCGTGCTGCGCACCGCGCCCGGAGCAATCGGATACGGCCGCTCCAGCTCCCACGGTTTGGCCGGATCAGGATGCAACGTGCAACCGGTCGCCAGCTCGTTAGCGCAATCGTAGGTGAACGCGTACCGATACGAACCCGCAGGCAGCGGAACCGTGATCTCCCAGATTTCGTCGTCCCCCTCCTCGGCAACGTCAACCACGGCGTCGCCGCCATCATCCCCGGCCGCCATCCGCCGGGTTTATCCGATCCGAGAGGTGCGTTCAGCGTCGCTCATCGCGGCCGAGTCCCCGGCGCGCATCCATCCGCGTCGTTCGCGGCATGACTAACCCCCAAGCGGATCGAAACCGCGCTTGGCGTCAGCGCGCTGTCGTCGAGCTCGCATCCGACATGTGGCCCCATGGGTTGAGACATCGGACGCCGAGGGGTTCGAAATGCTTGGTGTTGCGCGTCACGACGGTCATATCGGAGGTCTGTGCGATGGCGGCGATGAGCGCGTCATCGAACGGCGCGTGCTCGGGAACCCGGTACGTGGCAAGGATCCGGGCGGCCGCCAGGTCGAATGGCAGTACGCGGTTGGCGAACGTGGGCAACATGTGCTCGTCGAACCACCGGCGCAAGATCTCTCCCTGCGCTGAATCGGATCGCTCCTTCGCGACGACTCCGCGCTCGATCTCGGCGACAGTCGTAGCCGTCACGAACTGGTCGGCCACGGGGATCGACGCCGCCCAGGCTTCCACCGGCCGATTGCGTCCTCGGACTCGCAGCGCGGACACCACATTCGTGTCCAGGACGTACTTCACAGCTCAGGAGTTCGCGCGGCCAGGCCCAAGCGATCGGGCTCGAACTCGATGTCGGCGCCCTCATCCGTGCTCAGCAGATCGACGATCGTGACGGGCTCACCCTCGAGGCCGTCAGCGAGAATCTCGCGGGCTTCCGCCTCGACCGACCGGCGATGCTGCTCGGCGCGTGCGCGAAGGGCAGCCTTGGTCCCGACTGGAAGGTTGCGGATCAAGATCTGCTCCATGGAGACACCTCATTCCGATATCGTCCTAACGATATCACTTCAGGAATGTGGCCACCACCGCGTTGCCACGCACGTCGGTCAGCCGATAAGTTCGGGCGGGAGACGGCACCGGCGGCTACGACTGGGTCACCTCCCACACCTTCCGCAAAACCGTCGCCACCCGCCTCGACCAAGCCGGACTCACCGCCCGCGAGATCGCCGACCACCTCGGCCACGAAGAACCCAGCATGACCCAGAACGTCTACATGGGACGCGGCGTCGCTCCACCAACGCCGCCACCGCACTCAGCCCGACGAAGTGAATCATGGTCGTAAAGTGGTCGTGAAACTGGAAAGCGGCCGATCAGAAATCTCTGACCAGCCGCTTTCGGAACGCGCGCCCCGAGGGATTCGAACCCCCAACCTTCTGATCCGTAGTCAGATGCTCTATCCGTTGAGCTAGGGGCGCGTGGCCCATCTTGCGGGCCAGAGAAGAGTGTACCGGCCATCCTGGCCGGAGGCGAAATCCGCACGTCGGCAGGACGACAATGCCTACAGCGCGGTTCACGCCCCTAGAGAACCCGTCTGGTACGGACCGAGAACTATTTTGGTACGGTGAGGTCATTACCAGTGCCCGTTTTATACGTATTTTCGGCGCTGCTTGTGACTCTGTTCACGGCTTCGGCCGTTCCAAGACGTGAGATTGGCTACCTACTGTCGTAGCAATTCGCGAATCACCGCCCGCTCCAGAATGGCCTGGCTCGGGTGACGTTCGCCTATCCGCCGTCGGCCCCGCATAGCCGGCGTGACAGCAAAGAGGTGAGCCGACCGCCATGACAGCCATCGCCGATCATCACGTCTCCCACAGCTTCGACGACGTTCCTACCTCGCACCAAGGCCTGATCGCGTGGATCCGGGAAGTCGCCGATCTGACTCAGCCGGACCGCATCCATTGGTGCGACGGCTCGGACGCGGAGTGGACCGCCCTTACCGACGAGCTCGTCGCCGCGGGGACACTCGTACGTCTAGATCCGGAGACGAAGCCCAACTCGTTCTGGGCGCGCACCGACCCCACGGATGTCGCCAGGGTCGAGGAGCGCACCTTCATCTGTTCGGTGGACGAGGCCGACGCTGGCCCCACGAACAACTGGCGCGACCCGGCCGAGATGAAGGCCGAGATGACGGAGTTGTACCGCGGCTGCATGCGTGGACGCACCATGTACGTCATCCCGTTCTGCATGGGGCCGGTGAACTCGCCCAACCCGATGTTCGGCGTCGAGCTCACCGACTCCGCCTACGTCGTGGCCTCCATGCGCATCATGGCCCGGATGGGCACACACGTCCTGGAGGCCATGGGCAGTTCCGCGGACTTCGTCCCCTGCCTGCATTCCGTCGGCGCCCCGCTCGAGCCCGGCCAGCAGGACGTGCCCTGGCCGTGCAACCAGACGAAGTTCATCACGCAGTTCCCCGAAGAACGGATGATCTGGTCCTACGGCTCCGGATACGGTGGCAACTCGCTGCTCGGCAAGAAGTGCTACTCCCTGCGCATCGCAAGCGTCATGGGCCGCGACGAGGGCTGGCTGGCCGAGCACATGCTCATCCTCAAACTGACCTCGCCGCTCGGCACCGTGCGCTATATCGCCGCGGCTTTCCCGTCCGCGTGCGGCAAGACCAACCTCGCCATGCTGGAGCCGACCATCCCGGGCTGGAAGGTGGAGACTCTCGGCGACGACATCGCCTGGATGCGGTTCGGCGACGACGGCCGCCTCTACGCGCTCAACCCCGAGTACGGCCTCTTCGGCGTAGCTCCCGGCACCGGATGGAAGACCAACCCGAACGCCATGCGCACCATCGCGAAGGGCAACAGCCTGTTCACCAACGTGGCGCTCACCGGCGACGGTGACATCTGGTGGGAGGGCATGACCAAGGACGCGCCCGCGCACCTGACGGATTGGAAGGGCCGGGAGTGGACTCCGGAGTCGGACGAGCCGGCCGCACATCCCAACTCCCGCTTCTGCACACCCATCACCCAGTGCCCGATCATCGCCCCCGAGTACGACGACCCGCGCGGTGTGCCGATCTCGGCCATCCTCTTCGGAGGACGACGCGCGACGACGATACCGCTGGTCACCGAAGCGCGCGACTGGACCCATGGAGTCTTCATGGGTGCGACGCTGTCCTCGGAGACAACGGCCGCCGCAGCCGGCAAGGTGGGCGTGATCCGCCGAGACCCGATGGCCATGCTGCCGTTCATCGGCTACAACGGCGGCGACTACTTCGGGCACTGGATCTCGCTCGGCAAGGATGCCGACGCGGAGAAGTTGCCCAAGATCTTCTACGTCAACTGGTTCCGCCGGGACGAGGACGGCGGCTTCGCCTGGCCAGGGTTCGGCGAAAACGGCCGGGTCCTGAAGTGGGTCGTGGAGCGGCTGGATGGCACCGCCGAGGCCACCGAGACGCCGATCGGTCGTGTGCCGACCCCGGAGTCCCTCGACGTCGACGGGTTGGACCTCACTCCCCAGCAGTTGGAGCTCTGCCTGCGCGTCGACCCAGGCGAGTGGCGCGCTGAGGTGCCGGACATCACTGCGTGGTTAGAAAAGTTCGGGGACAAGCTTCCCACCCTGCTGTGGGCAGAGCTCGACGGTCTGAAGACTCGGCTCGGCATAACGTAGCCGGGTACGCAGGCTGGGCACCGGGGTACCGGTGCCCAGCCGTGTGACGTTTGCCGACACAACGCCCGGGTAGCCAGGGAACCATCGGGCAGCCCTGACGGGAGTCACATGACGGAGTACGGATATCACGCTTCGCACGAACAACTCGGGCCCGAGACTCTCCTGGAAACCGTGCGCCTCGCCGAAAAGGCCGGTCTCGACCAGGCTATGTGCTCCGACCACTTCGCGCCGTGGAGCAAGAGGCAAGGCCATTCGGGTCAGGCTTGGGTGTGGCTCGGCGCCGCCATGGCCACCACGAGCCTGCGCATGGGCGTGGTCTCTGCGCCTGGCGATCGATATCATCCGGCCGTTCTCGCCCAATCCGCGGCCACCATGGCCAGGATGTTTCCAGCGCGGTTCTGGCTGGCGCTGGGAAGCGGACAGGCCCTCAACGAACACGTCACTGGTCGCGGATGGCCAGACAAGGCCACTCGAAACAAGCGCCTCGCCGAATGCGCACACGTCATGCGCGCTCTACTGGCCGGCGAGACGGTCAGCCACGACGGTCTCGTCCGGGTCGACCGGGCGCGGCTCTGGAGCCTTCCGGAGCAGCCCCCTCCGATTCTCGGGGCGGCGGTCACGCCGCCGAGTGCCGCCGACGTCGCCGTCTGGTCGGACGGGCTGATCACTATCAACCAGGTCGGCGACGCGCAGGCTGACACACTGCGGGCATACCGCGACGCCGGAGGGACCGGTCCCGGAGTGCTCCAAGTTCACCTCTCCTGGGCGAATGACCACGCCACCGCCTTGGAGATCGCGTGCGACCAGTGGCGGGAGCCTATCCTCGGAGGGGATGTCGACTGGGAGCTCACCCTGCCAGAACACTTCGAGGGTGCGGGCCGGTTCATCGATGCCGACACGGTCGAATCCTTCGTCCGAGTCTCCCTCGACCTCGACGAACATGCGGACTGGCTGCGTCACCAGGCCGAGCTCGGATTCGACCGGATCATGATCCATCATGTGGGCAAAGACCAGCGCCCATTCATCGAGGCCTTCGGGGAGCACGTTTTGCCCCAGTTGCGGACAAGCCCATGAGCCAGAGCTTTCCGCCTATCGGCGAATACGCGTACCTGTCCGACTGCCACACCGCTGCCCTCATAGGCCCGGATGGCGCGGTGGAGTGGCTGTGCGCCCCGCGGTTCGACAGCCCCAGCGTGTTCGCTCGGATCCTCGACCGCGAGCGGGGCGGAGCGTGGGAGCTGGAGGTGTCCGGCACCCGAGTGGTCGAACGAGACTATGTCCCCGGCACACTCGTGCTGCGCAGTCGATGGGCCGGCGAACAAGGCGACGTCACCGTGTACGACTTTCTCGCCGCTCGCACGCCTCCAGGCTCCGCCGAGGTTGGACCGACAGGCCGCCTCGTCCGGCTTGTGACCTGTGATCAGGGACGAGCCCGAGTCCGCTCGCGCGTGCGCGCCCGGCCGGGTTACGGTGTCCGGGAAGGTCGCTGGGAAGCTTCCAGCCGGCAGATCATGGAACGCGAAGGGCTCCTGTTCTCCGCGGATCCGCTTCCCGCCCTCATGGAAGGTGGCTTGCCCGGGGTCGACGCAGAGCTGGCCGCGGGTGAGGCCGTTGCGATGGCGCTGGATTACCCAGCCACACCAACCGAGCCGGTCACCCGGGCGGACGCTGAGCGATTGCGTGACGAGACGGTCCGCGCCTGGCAACGCTGGTCCGCCCGCTCCGACTACGACGGCGCGGGCGCCACTCAGGTCCGGCACAGCGCCGTAGTGCTCCGGGGGATGCTGTTCGACGAGAGCGATGCGCTGATCGCGGCGCCCACCACCTCATTGCCCGAGTGGCCAGGTGGTCCCCGGAACTGGGACTACCGGTACATGTGGCCCCGCGACGCCGGCCTCGTGGTCCTTGAACTCCTTCGACTGGGCCACGAGGAGGAAGCAGGCCGCTACGTCGGTTTCCTCCTCAGCCGGTGCGACGACGCCGCAGCCCGGCTGGCGCCCGTGTTCTGTATCGATGGCGCCGAGGTCGCCGGGGAGAAGAATCAGGAACATCTCGCCGGCTATCTCGATTCGTTACCGGTCCGGACTGGCAACGAGGCCGCAACACAGCACCAGCTCGACGTCTACGGGCACGTCCTGGAGGCCGCTCTTGCCTATCACGAGGTGACCGGGAAGCTCACAGAGGTCGATCTGACCCGCCTGTGGCATGTGGTGGACATCAACGCGAAACGCTGGCGAGAACCGGATTCGGGCATCTGGGAGGTACAGGGGCCGGAGCGACATTGGACACACTCGAAGCTCTATGCGTGGGCGTGTTTCGACCGCGCCATCCGCCTCGCCGAACATGTGGGCAGCACACAGGTGCCGATCACCAGGTGGCGGCGCGAACGCGAGCTCGTCCGCGAGGACGTTCTCAACCACGAATACGACGATGCGGTGGGTTCGTTCGTGCAGTCCTACGGTTCGACGAACGTCGACGCGTCCCTCTTGCGGCTGCCACTGCTCGGATTTCTCGACGGAGACGATCCGCGCGTCGTGGCCACCCTGGAGCGCATAGACGCGGAGCTCGGAGACGGCACCGGCCTGATCCATCGCTACGATCCGGGCGCCACCGAGGACGGGATGGACAGTCCAGAAGGAGCGTTCTTGCTCTGCTCGTTCGAGATGATCTCCGCGCTTGTCTTGGCGGGCCGCGCCGCAGAAGCCGAGCGACGCTTCGCCGCATTGTGCGAACGCGCCGGCAGCCTGGGATTGTTCTCCGAGCAGATGACCACCGACGGCACAATGCTGGGCAACTATCCGCAGGCTTTCACCCACCTGAGCATTATCCAGGCGGCGCTGAACCTCGACGAAGCCGGACGAACCGACGCGCTGCATGGCTGGGCAGACCGACGCGGTGGCGTCTCACGCTGAGGCGATCAACGCCACCGCCTCAGCCGCCTAGGCGACCAGCTCCCACGGACCCCGCGGTTTGGCGCCGGGCTCCTTGCCACGGTTGCGCCGCGACGCTTCGTAGACGTCACCGTCATGCGTCACCCGGTCGCCGGCCACGTATACCTGCGCGGGATCCCAGGCGGGCCACGCCGGATCCGGCTCGCCCACGCGCTCCAGTACGACGTCATCCAACGTGCCCCAGGCACCGCCGGACAGCGTGAACGACGCAACCACACTGACCATGCCGTCGTCGCCCACAACTATGTCCCCGACCGTCGCCGTGCGCCACGTCCGCCAGCCGTCGAGCCGCAACTCAGCGTCGTACTCGCCAGCGGAGGTGGTGGCGGTGAGCCGCCGCGCATCGGTCGCCGGGCTGTCTCCGCCCTGTGCCGTGGCCGACAGCCGGTAGATGCCGGGCGTCAGACCCTCGACGCGCTGGGTGACGGTGAACTCGTACGGATCCGGCGCCCAGAATGCCACCGCCCGCGCACCATCGAAGGCGTCTCCAGTCTCCTGAACCGACGCGCCTTCACCGGCGATGGCCCACATGCTCAGGTCGGCGTCCTCGAAACTGCCGTTGCGCACATGATTGACCGGTCGGACGACGACGGTGGCCGTCACCTCGAGATCGGACTCCGTCAGGCCGCGGATCTCATACGTTCCCGGTCCGTCGACCGCCGCGACGTCGTCGTCGTTCCAGGCCACGGCATGGTTCTCCACCGAGCCGTCATTGAACGTCACCCGGACCGTCGGCGGCAGGCCGATCTCGTCGCCGTGGACGACCACCAGCTGAGGTGACTCGACGCCCACCACCTCCAGCGGCGCGACGGCTCCGGTGTAGACGTACCGGAACACCTGTAGAGACTCGAGGGGATGCCCCTCGAAGTCGAACAGCGCCTGGTTGTCCCACGCCGACCCGCCGTAGTACTGGCCGGCGTCGTCCGGGTCGTACTCGGCGGCGTAGCTCGTCGCCCAACCGGAGCCGTGCTCCTCCCAGAGCAGACGGTTCTGCTCGAGCTGGTCCGGCGGTCCGACCGGCAGCCACGCCGGCTCCCAGTAGTAGACGCCGAGCCCGGCATCGCCGAGGTCGTTCACCGTGGCGATGACGTCGCGCACCTTGTTGGCCTGCCCTTGAACGCTCACGGGATACCGTTCCATACCGGGGTCGCTGCTGATGATGTTCCCCGTGCCGTCACCGTCCTCGAGCGTGTAAGCCCACGAGGTCTCGGTGACGATGATCTTCTTGTCGTACGTCTCGGCGACGTGTGACAGCACCTCGCTGAGGTTCTCCAGGGTGCCGTGCCAGAACGCGTAGTAGGAACTGGCGAAGACGTCGTAGTCGACGCCGTGCTGGTCCAGCTGCGCGGCATATGTGGCGTAGTTGCCAGCCCGCTCAGGATTGGTGAAGTGCAGCGCAACGAGCGCGTCCGGGAAGACCTCCCTCACCGCGGCGCTTCCGGCGGAGAACATCCGGGCCCGATCGGGCCAGGCGCTCACACCGGAGACGGCGTGATTCGTCTCATTACCGACCTGAACCATACGGACGTCCACACCCGCGTTCCGGAACTCCTCGAGCGCCTCGCGAGTGAAGTCACCCAGCGCGTCGACCTTCTCGTCGACGCTCATGCCCTCCCAGGCTTTGGGCACGTGCTGCTTGCTGGGATCGGCCCAGAAGTCGGAGTAGTGGAAGTTGACCAGGACGCTCATACCGTGGGCGGTAGCCCTCTGCCCGATCTCGACCGCCCGTGGCACGTCGACGTTGCCACCTCCATACCCCCGGCCTTCGGCGTCCCAGGGGTCGTTCCACACCCGGATGCGGATGTCGGTGATCCCGGCGTCGGCCAGCACCGCGAACAGATCCGCTTTGTTGCCGGCCGTGTCGTAGAACGTCACGCCGCTCTCTTCAAGTGAGAGGACCGTCGAGATGTCGGCGCCATGAATGAAGTCCTCAGATAGGTCATGCACTTTCTCCACGAAGATCCCTGCCTCCACCGGTCCGCCATCATCCGGGGCGGCCGCCGCCGGAATCGTGAGAAGCAGTGCTCCGGCCACGGCCGTAGCAGTCAGGCCACGGACGCCACGTCGCTGGTGCGATGTCATAATCTCTCGCTTCCTATCGGTCGACCTCGATACAGACTCCGCCTGGTGCTGGTGGTCCTCCTTCCCGGGGCGATGATCAACCCTTGACAGATCCAGCAGTCAGTCCGCCGACGATGTATCTCTGCAGCAACAGGAAGAGCGTGAGGATCGGCAGGCTCGCGATCACCGCTCCGGCCGCGAACAGTCCCCAGTTCGCATTGAGCTGGTCGGAGACCCACGCGTACATGCCGACCGCGAGCGTCCAGTTCCTTTCGGAGGTGAGGATGATGCGAGCCAGGATGAAGTCGCCGAAGGCGCCGACGAACGACAGCAGTCCGACGACGGCCAGGATCGGAGTGACCAGGCGCAGGATGATCGTCCAGTAGGTCTGCGCATGGGTGGCGCCGTCGATCTTGGCCGCCTCGTCGATTTCCCGCGGGATCGTATTGAAGAACCCGTACATGAGGAACGTGTTGGTGCCGAGCGCTCCACCGAGGTACACGCAGATCAAGGCGAGCCTGGAGTTGAGGCCGAGGGCGGGCACGACATTCCCGAGCGCCAGCAACAGTAGGAAGATCGAGATGAATGCCAGCATCTGCGGGAACATCTGGATGATGAGCAATGCGGTCAACCCACCGCGCCGGCCGGTGAACCGGAACCGGGAGAACGCGTAGGCCGCGGCCGCTCCCATGAGCACCGATCCGGCCGCCGTCGCCCCCGCGATGATGAGGGTGTTGGCCATCCACGTCCAGAACTGGGTATCACCGAGTGCGGTGAAGTTGGCCGCGGAGACCGACCGGAACAGCTCCGTCGAACCGGTCAGGGTCCCGGATGAGGCGATGGCCGCTGAAAGGACGTAGGCCAGTGGAAAGGCCGCGTAGAACACGAGCAATAGACCCACCGGATATTTCCAGCCCACCTCTGCCAGCCAGCGTCGCCGCCGCACGGCCGCGGACCGGGAATCGACTCGCGCGGGGGCAGCCTGCATTGTCGTGGCCATCACAGGATCTCCTCGAGTCTGCGGGTACGCCGGAACGCGAACGCGGAGATCACACCGACGACGAGGAACACGATGATCGACAGCGCGCTGGCCAGGCCGTAGTCGGCCCGGCCACCGGCGACGCCTGAGATCTGGTAGATCATCGTGATGAGGATGTCGGTGTGCCCGAGCACCGCGGACGTGTCGGTGAAGCGGGGATGACCTTCGGTGAGCATGTAGATGATCGTGAAGTTGTTGAAGTTGAAGGCGAAGGACGCGATGATCAGCGGCGCCGTCGAGATGAGCAGCAGCGGCGGCATGACCGACGTCCAGGTCCGCCACCGGCCGGCACCGTCGATGCGCGCTGCCTCGAGCACATCACTCGGCAGTGACTGCAATGCTCCGGTACAGACGAGGAACCAGTAGGGAAAGCTCAGCCACAGGTTAACGCCGATGATCGCGAGCTTGGCCAGCCACGGGTCGTTCAACCACTCGATCCGTGTGCCGAAGAAGAAGAGGTCGTTGATGATCCCGTAGTCCGGATTCGCGTTGAGCATGCCGCGCCACAGCAGCGCGGACAGGAATGCGGGGAAGGCGTACGGGAGGATGAACAACATCCGCAGCACGTTCCGCCCCTGGACCCGAGGGTCGTTGAAGATGATGGCCATGACCAGGCCCATGAGGAAGCTCGTCGCGACGGTGAGGATCGCGAACGCGAAGGTCCAGGCTGCGATGCGCCAGAACGGAGCAGCGTAGTTGGTATCGGTGAACCCGCGCACGAAGTTGTCGAACCCGACGTATACCTGCCAGCCGACCGGCAGCGCGGTTCCGTCATCGGCGACGAACCGGCCGTTGTCACGCGCCCGGTAGACGACCCTGGTCTCGGTGTCGGTCAGCGTCTCGGCCTGCGGATCCCACTCCAGCATGGACCGGTACACGGTGCCGCGGGTGCCCTCACGGGTGCGGATGGAGCCGTCGTCGGCGTCCTCGGACACCGGCACCCGCAGGTCGAGCACCTGCCGCTGCAACGCCTGATCCCCCAGCAGGGTGGCCCGGTCGACCACGTCCCACCCGGAGACCGCGGTCACTTGGTCACCGTCGACCGTCGCGTCGGGCGCGGAAGCCAGCGGGCTGTCGGCACTTCCCACCTGCACCTGGCCGCCGGCCACGACGGCGAACCCGAGTTCGCCGTCGCGCTGGAGAATCGTCAGCGGATACGCCGGGGAGCCGTCCACCGCACGCTCGTTCTGGATGAGAAGGGCATCGACCGCCTGATCCTGGGTGCTGTTGTGGCCGGTCCCGTAGTTCGTCATCGCCACGTTGAAGGTGTAGACCATCGTGAAGAGCTGGAAGACCAGCAGGAACGCCATGCCGGGGAAGATGTACTTGGACGGCAGCGAACGCTTGCTGAAGTACACCCAGTCCGCCGCCACCGTGAGCGCGAGCATGCCGACGAGGATTCCCCACGAGCCTTCGACGTAGGAGGCCCATACGATTGCCAGGCCGACCGCGTTGATGGCCGCCATGATCACCAGCTTGACGATGAAACCCCAGCCGGTGCCGCGCCAGGCGCGGGCATGGGGCTCGCCGCCCAGGCGTGGCGGCGAGCCCTGTGTGCCAGCGTCGGGCATCGGTTAGCCGCCGAGCGTGGCGTCGATGTCGGCGAGCATCTTGTCCCAGGCCTCCCGTGGTTCGGCCGAGCCGGAGATGATCGCCGCCTGGGTCGCGTTCCAGTGCTCCCAGACGTCGGCCATCTCCGGGATCGACGGCATCGGTGCGCCGTTCTGGGCGGCTTCGAGGAAGCCGGCGACGATCGGGTCCTCCGCCACGTCCTCCGCCACGACACTCATCGCCGGGATGCGCGGGTCGGCGTCGTGCAGCGCACGTATGGCATCTGGCGTTGCGACGTAGTTGGTGAGGAAGTCGGCGGCCACCAGCGCGTTGTCGCTCTGCGCCGACACGAAGAAGCCCTGCACCCCCACGAACGGCGCCGCGGTCTCCCCGCCGGCGGACGGGATCGGGTCGACCGCCACCTCGATGCCGGCGTCCACGTAGGTTCCGATCGCCCACGGCCCGGCGACCGTGTACGGTGCGTTGCCGTCGGCGAACTCCTGGTCCGCGATGTCGATCGTCCAGTCGGTGCTGAACAGCCCTTCCCCGGCCATGCCGTTCTCCCCGAGCCACTCCGCGAACGCGTAGCCCGCGTCGCCGCCCATGCCGACCTCGTTCGTGTAGGACCCGTCGTCGTTCTGCACGAAGACGGGCGCGCCGAACGACGTCTGGAAGGCGTAGTAGGTGTAGCCGTCGCCGGTGGTTCCGTTGGTGTTGATGACGAACGGAAGCGACGTGCCGATGTCGCGTCCATCGGCGATCATCTCGTCGAACGTGTCGGCGACCGGATCTGGGGCCAGCTCGGTGTTTCGCACCAGCCCGACGCTTTCGAGCGCGTACGGCAGACCGTACAGCTGACCGTCGTAGGTGAATGCCTCGATCGCGACGTCCTCGAACTCGGAGGCCGCGGCGCCCAAGTCGACGGAGTCGACGACGCCGTTGATGATGAGGGAGCCGAGCCAGTCGTGCGCCCCGATCGTGATGTCAGGGCCCTCGCCCGTTGGCACTTGCGCGAGAAAGTCAGCGCGAATGTCCTCGAAGTTCTTGACGACGAGGTCGACCGTGACGCCGGTCTCGTCGGTGAACAACTCGGCCGCCGCGGCAACAGCGGGCTCGCGGTTCTCGTCGACCCAGATGGTCAGCGCGCCACCTGCCGTCTGATCCTCATTGTCGTCCTCGCCGGTCTCCCCGGCGTCCTCGGTGGGTGTGTCTTCGGGCGGGGCCTCATCACCCGCATCGTCACCACCGCCGCACGCGACCAGGAGAACAGCGATAGCAAGTGGCGCGAACCGGATAAGCGTCTTGCGCATGACATGTCCCTTTCGAACGTGAGCCACGGCGCGCGTCCGACATGTCGATCGCGGCGCTGCGACCTGTTGGATGCTGAAGGAGAGGTGTGCTGACTGGCGTCGAAAGGTCATCAGGGCCGGCGACCACCCCCGGATCGCCGCGACGAAGCGGTGCGCAGGACGGCGACGCCGCCCGCGGGCAGGTCCAGTCCTCCGGTGACCCGCTCGTCGCCGAGCAACTCGACGCCGTCCACACCCTGGAGTTTGGCGCCCTCCTCCGAGTGATTGATCGCCACGAGATAGTCCGCGTCCTCGCCATGCCGGACGACGACCTCGACGTCGTCGGGCAGGCCCGGCGGCTCTACACCGGCGTCCCGATACACGGCACGCAGGATGGGCGCGAGCGCGTCGATGTCGAGACGCGTCGAGACGTACCAGGCAGTGCCCTCGCCGAGCTGATTCCGCGTGATCGCCGGGCCGCCGGACGCCGGACCGCCGAGGTGGCTCGCTACCACCTCGGCGCCCTCGAGGCCGAGGTCCTCCTGCCAGACATCCGCGACGACGTCGCCCGCCTTTCCGAGGACACCGTCCGCCCACGCCACGCGCGTCGTCGTTCCCGCTCGCATAGGGAGGAACTCGTGGACCAGCAGCCCCAGGACATCTCGCAACGGCGCACCGAACCCACCGGCGTGGACGGCGTCGTGCTCGTCGACGACGGCCGAGAAGAACGACACGAGCACCGTGCCACCACCCGCGACGTAGCGGTGCAGGTTCTCCGCCGACGCCGCGGTGAGGAGGTACGAGGCCGGCGCCACGACGAGCCGGTATCGCGACAGGTCGGCCGACGGGTGGGCGAAGTCCACGGTCAGGCCGTCGCGCCACAGCCGCTCGTAATACGCCCGGACACGCTCGCGGTGCCGCACGTCGGCGGATGGGCGCCACTCCAGATCCTGCGCCCAGAAGGACTCCGTGTCCCAGAGCAGGGCGACGTCGGCGGAGACCGTGGACCCCGAGACCTCAGCGAGCCGCGAGACGGCCGCGCCGAGGTCACGCACCTCTCGCCAGACGCGCGAGCCGGTCCCCGCGTGCGGGAGCATCGCGGAGTGGAACTTCTCCGCACCGCGACGCGACGCCCGCCACTGGAAGAACGCGATCACATCGGCGCCACGGGCCAGGTGGGCCAGCGAGTTGCGGGCCATCTCTCCCGGCCGCTTGGCTACGTTGCGGGGCTGCCAGTTCACCGCGGACGTGGAGTGCTCCATCAGGATCCAGGGCCGTCCACCGGCCACCGAGCGGGTGAGGTCCGCCGCGAGCGACAGGCCCACGTGCCCTCGCTCGTCCGCAGCGGTGAGGTAGTGGTCGTTCGAGACGATGTCGACCTCACGCGCCCACGCCCACACGTCGGTGGTGGGACACTCGTTCGCCATGAAGTTCGTGGTGATCGGCTGCCGGGCGTGCCCGCGGATGGCATCACGCTCGGCGATGTAGCACGCCCGTAGCTGATAGTCGGTGAAACGGGCGAAGTCGAGGCGCTGTGCCGGGTTCGCCACCGACGGCGTCGCGGCCGGAGCACCGACATGCGCCCAGTCGCCGTACACCTGACCCCAGAAGGTGGTGCCCCACGCCGCGTTGAGCGCGTCGAGAGTTCCGTACCGCTCCCGGAGCCACTCCCGGAACGCGACGACGGCCGCCACTGAGTAGTCCTCCCCCACCGGTGCCCCGTACTCGTTGTGCACGTGCCACATGACGACGGCTGGGTGGTCGGCATACCTCCGCGCGAGTGCGTCGGCGATCCGCAGCGAGGCGGTCCGGTAGGCGGGCGAACTCGGCGAGGCCATGCCACGGGATCCGAAGTTCAGCGTCGTCCCGTCCCTGGTGACGACGCGTGCCTCGGGATGGGCGGCGAAGAACCAGGCCGGCGGAGACGCGGTGGGGGTGGCGAGGTCGACGGCGATGCCGTTGCGGTGCAGCAGATCGAGGAGGTCGTCGAGCCACCCGAACTCGTACTCACCCTCGCGCGGCTCCAGCAATGCCCAGGAGAAGACACCGACGCTGACGAAGTTCACCCCGGCCTCGCGCATGAGGGCCATGTCCTCGTCCCACGTCTCGCGGGGCCACTGCTCGGGGTTGTAATCGCCGCCGTAGCCGATCTGTGGACCGGTGGGCCAGGTGCTTCTGTCCGCCATGACACTCCGTGGGGTCGTCGCCGGGACTGTGCACGGTCCCAGTTCCAGGTTGCGCTGAGTCTAGGCAGTATGTAGCTGCCAGCCACAAGATGTCCGGAGAGTCCGTTACTGGACTGTGACCGTGCACAGGCGGGAAGGCTGGGCTACAGTCAGAGCCGTGACTTCCGCCCCTGGCCGGCGCCGCCCGACCATCCGAGACGTCGCTGCCGCCGCAGGTGTTTCCCGTGGCACGGTCTCCCGAGTCATCAACGGCGGGCACTGGGTCTCTCCCGAGGCGCGCCGCGCCGTGGACCAAGCGATCCGCACCACCGGCTACCGCGCCAACCAGCACGCTCGCAGCCTCGTCACCGGTCGAGCGAACTCGCTTGCGTTCCTGCTCACGGAGCCGCAGCAGATGCTGTTCGCGGATCCGACGTTCTCGATCCTGTTGCGTGGTGCGGCCGCGGCGCTGGATGCCCGCTCGATGACACTCGTCCTCCTGGTCGCGGGAACTGAGGCGGAACGCAAGAACGTCGCCAGCTACGTCACCGCCGGCCATGTGGACGGCGTGCTGCTCATCTCCACACACGAGAACGAGCCGCTCATCGGCTGGCTTCTGGACGAGAACGTGCCCGCCGTGGCCTGCGGCATCCCGCTCGGGTATTCCGACCTGGTGGCGTCGGTCTCGGTCGACGAGGCGGGCGGTGCGCGGACCATGATCCGTCATCTGCGTTCCACCGGGCGAGAGAGTATCGCGATGATCGCGGGGCCGCTCGACACACCAGGGGGGCGCTACCGACTCCAGGGCTACCGCGACGAGGTAGGCGAACGCTTCGACGAACGGCTCGTCGCGTACGGGGACTACAGCGCGAAGTCCGGCTCCGTCGCCATGGCCGAACTGCTGGACCGCGCGCCCGACGTCGACGCGGTCTTCGCCGCCTCCGACCTCATGGCATCCGGAGCTCTGGCCACGCTGCGCGAGCGTGGACGGCGGGTGCCCGAGGACGTCGCCGTCGCCGGATTCGACGACTCCGGCCTTGCCGCGGCACTCGACCCTCCTCTGACCACGATGCACCAGCCATTCGATCGGATCAGTGCCGAGATGGTGACGGTGCTGCTCGACATCATCGACGGCGCGCCGCGCCGATCCGTGACGCTGCCGGCCGACCTGGTGGTGCGAGAGAGCACCTGAGCACGGTGTCCTGCTCACCTGTGCTGGGCGCACCAGGGCCGAGAACGAGCACCCACGTACAGGTGAGAGAGTTGTCCCCTGTGCGGACGTTTCGGCGAATTCTCATCGTGCTGCTGGTGCTCGCGGCGCTGGCCGTCGCCGTCGATCGG
This sequence comes from Phytoactinopolyspora alkaliphila, assembly GCF_010550695.1. Lineage (GTDB taxonomy): Bacteria > Actinomycetota > Actinomycetes > Jiangellales > Jiangellaceae > Phytoactinopolyspora > Phytoactinopolyspora alkaliphila. Next base: position 239,594 of record NZ_JAAGOB010000005.1, on the reverse strand, counting down.
ATCGGCGCCTGGGTCGCCGGCCGGATGGTGGCAGACCAGGTGTCCAGAGAGCTGACCCGATACGACGTCGACTCCGGATCACCGGATGCCAGCGTCGGCGGTTTCCCCTTCCTGACCCAGGTCGTCTCCGGGGAGTACGAGGAGATCACCATCGAACTGCCCGACGTCCGCGCGGACGAGGTCAGGATGCGCGACGTCGAGCTTGTCGCCACCGAGGTGAGCGCGTCGATGTCCACACTGATCGAACGCTCCGGCCCGGTCCGAGCTGGCCGCCTCGACGGGACCGGCCTCGTCGACTACAGCACCGTCGCCGCGCTGAGCGGCATGGAGGGCCTCGAGTTGGCCGCCGCAAGCGGTGGCGAGGTCGCGGTGCGCCTGCCCGTCGACGTGCTGGGAGCATCGTTGACCCTGACAGGCGCCGCGACCGTGAGCGTCGACGGGAACGTTGTCCAGCTTCGCGTGACCGAGCTGGGCTCCGACGAAACGGCCGGCCTCCCGCAGGCAGCTCAAGCTCAGATCGACCAGATCGCCGGCTCTGTGTCCGTGGACGTGCCACTGCCGGCGCTTCCCTACGACTTGACCATCGATTCGGTGCGGCCGGCCGAGTCGGGGCTCGCCGTCAGCCTCAGCGCCACGGACGTGCCCCTGTCCCGATGACATTTTCGCCGCGTCGACTCGTCGCAGGAACGAAGGGCCGATGCGGCCGCCGAGGCCGGCGGGCGAGGAGACCGGTCGCGGTTCATCTGCCGAGGCTGAGATCCTCGGCCGCGCCGGAGGCCTACCTCAGCGACGCCGAGCCCGCGTAGGACCTGCCCGCTCGGCCTGGCCTCAGCGCGTCACGCCGAAGGGACCGCGACGACCGCGTCGATCTCGACGTCGAAGCCACGCAGGGCAACCTCGATGGTCGTTCTGGCCGGGAGCGGATCGCTCAGGAACTCCCGAGCCACCTCGTTGAACTCGGCGAAGTCATCGAGGGAGCGAAGGTACACGCCGTACCGGACGGTGTACTCAAGGCTCGTCCCCGCGTTCTTCGCCACCGCCTCGAGATTCCGGAACGTCTGCCGGACCTGATCCGCGAAGGTCTCTCCCACCCTGCGTCCAGCCGCGTCGAAGGGACCCTGTCCGGCCAGGAACAGGAGATTCCCGACGACGACCCCCGGAGAATAAGGTCCCGCGGGCGGTGGCGCGTCGGGCGAGCTGATGGCCTGGAACATGGTTTCCTCCGTGCGAGTGATCGACATTCGGTGCGGGGACGATGCGCTCTGGTGCCGCTGCCTGCAGCGACCCAATGCCGGGCGCTCATCCGAAAGATCTATCCTTGACCATGCCGGTGAGCACCTCGTCGGCGGCCTGCAGGATTCAAGGTCGACATCGCTGTGCCATAGCTCCCCAGGTCGGCCCGGATACCGCACAGCTCCTGATCGAATGCAAGGAACGGTAGCCAGCCCGCGCCGAAAGCAAAGACCCTTCCGTAGAAATCTCCTGCAACCAGTACTGGGCCAGTTCGATGAGGGCACTGGCCCAGCGTTGGTGCTGGTGGTGGCGGAGGCGGCGGGATTTGAACCCGCGAGAGGGGTGAACCTCAACCCGCTTAGCAGGCGGGCGCCATAAACCGGACTAGGCGACGCCTCCACACCGTGAATGTCACAGCGTCGCAAGGGTACCTGTAGAAACCACGACAGGGCAAAGTCATGAGTATCGAATCCGACCGAGGGCCATGGGCAAACCGCGCTGAAGCCGGCCGGGAGCTGGGAGACGCGGTGCGAACCGTCCTGGCCGAGCGCTCCGACGCCAACCCACCGGCAGGAGACCGTCCCCTGGTCCTGGGGCTGCCCCGAGGCGGCGTGGAGGTCGCCGCCGCAGTGGCAGACGTCGTCAATGGGGACCTTGATGTCCTCGTGGTACGCAAGGCGGGCGTGCCCTGGCATCGTGAACTCGCCCTCGGTGCCGTGACCGCCTCCGGGATGCGGGTCCACAACACCGACGTCATCGCCATGAGTCGCGTCACCGACGACGACCTGGAGAAAGCGTTCGAGCGCGCCGAACGCGAAGCCCACGAGCGTGAGCACGAGCTCCGGGCCGGCCGGCCGGCGGCCGGCATCGCCGGGCGCGTGGTCGTCATCACCGACGACGGTGTCGCCACGGGCGCCACGGCTCTCGCCGCGGCACAATCGATCTCAGGCGCCGATCCGCCGCCCGCGCGCGTGATCCTCGCCGTGCCGGTCGCACCGCCCAGCACTGTGCGCCGCCTTTCGCGACACGTCGACACCGTCGTGACCATGCGGGAGCCGGAAGACTTCATGGCGGTCGGCGAATGGTTCATCGACTTCACACAGGTGGAAGATGACCAGGTCAGGGAGCTTCTCCTGGCTCGCCGTTAGCTCGCCACCCCATTGTCCGTCTCGCCCGCGGCGACCCGTGGTGCAACCTTCGAGGTCCGTCGATCGTCTGACATTGAGAAAGGCACGAGCGGGCCAAGGGACACATTTGGCGCACACCCTCTAGACTGGCTCGCGGCCTGTTGATCGTATACCGAAAGGCGAGTTGGCGTGGATCGAGCCCGGGGCCGACGCGGGGCACGTGCAGCCCGCCTGCAGTCGCGCCGACGGCAGCGACAGCAGCGCTATGGCCGCTTCATCGGATTCACCGCGCTCGGCTCGCTGATTCCCGGCGTAGGGCTGATCGCCGCCGGGAAACGTCGCCTCGGCACGTTCCTCCTCGTCATGCTGGGTTTCGTTGCGGCAGCCGCGCTCATGGCCGTCGTCCTGATCCCGAACACCAGGCTGCTCTCGTATGGCGGGGACCGCCAGATGCTGCTGTTGCTCGGGGCCGGACTGGTAGCCGCCGCGCTCGTCTGGCTCGTCGTCGCGCTGATCTCCCACCGGCTCCTGGAACCGGACGGGCTGCCACCGGGCAAGCGCCTCGGCGGCGCGCTGGTGGTGGTGATGGCGACGTCACTGGTGGTCGCGCCGATGAGCGTGGGGGCGAACAACGCGTTCACCCAACGGGACCTGATCGGCGCCATCTCCGGAGGAGCCAGTCTCACCACACCGGAGATCGCCGACAACAAGGATCCGTGGGCGGACATCCCCACCCTCAACTTGCTCTTACTCGGCAGCGATGCCGGCGACGGACGCGAGGGTGCCCGACCGGACACCCTGATCGTAGCGAGCATCGATACCCACACGGGCGATACCACCACCATCTCGCTCCCGCGGAACCTCATGGGCTTCCCATTTCCTGAAGAGAGCCCTCTGTCGGCGATCTACCCCCAGGGCTGGCTCAAGCCCGCCGGTGAAGACGACCTCGAGTACATGCTCAACGCGACGTTCCGCAACCTGCCGGCCCTTCACCCGGAGGCGTTCGAGGGCAGTGAAAAGCGCGGCGCCGATGCCACCAAATGGGCCGTCGAGGGTGCGCTGGGCATCGATATCGACTACTTCATGATGGTCAATTTGGATGGCTTCTCGGCCATCGTCGACGCGCTCGGCGGGGTGACCATGGACGTCCCTCGCGACATCCCGATCGGCAACAAGGAGCTGCCTGGCGGTGGCTGCACCACCCCCCGCGGCTACGTGCACGCCGGGGACAACCAGCACCTCGACGGCACTCAGGCGCTGTGGTTCGCACGGTCCAGGTGCGGCGCCGACGACTACGACCGGATGGCGCGTCAGCAGTGCGTCATCAGCGCCATGGTGGACAAGATCGAACCGACCAGGCTGCTCACGCAATACCAGAGTCTGGCCGCCGCCACCAAGGACATGGTGGAGACCGACGTTCCCGAAGAACTCTTCCCGGCCTTGATCGAGTTGATGATCACGGTGCAGAGCGGCACGCTGGAGAGCCTGACCCTGGATCGTAGCTTCTTCGGCAGCATGGGCACCACATCGGCGAATCCGGACTATGAGCAGCTGCACGCCCGCATCGCCGAGTACCTCGAGCCTTCGGACCCGGACGAGGCGACAGACCCGGATGACGCGTCGGATACGGACACCAGCCGGGCCACCGGCGAGGACTCGGAGAGCGACGACGCCTCCGCCGACCCTCAGGCCGACGACGGCGCCGAGAACAGCGTGGACGGCAGCCTCGATTCACCCAGCGCAACCGAGACCGCGCCGGACGACACAGGCGACAACCCCGCCGGCGAAGGCGAAACGGAGGATGAACTCCCCGACGACGAGCCGGTCGAGACCGACGCCATCTGCTGAACTCCCATGATCACAGACGATTGGCCCTGCCATCGCAGCGCCGATCGTCAATGGTCATGGGTGGGGGTCCACCTCGGCAGTGCCGAACGGCGTGTATCCGCGGTCCCGGTTCAGCCGCGAGCGCAGCTCCCGGGCCAGCTCACGGGGCTCGACGTCGAGCATCTCGGTCCGGATCACGCTCTGCTTGGCGCCGGCCAGGTCGACGAGAACGACAGGACCGTCGGACTGCACCTTGCGCACGTCGCGCCAGAGCACCCGGCGGACTCCGGAACGCGGGCCGGTGGCGTTGGTGAAACCGTCGTCGTCGAGAACCAGCCGCGTCCGCATCCCTGCCGCCCGGAGAACGCCCGTGGCCAGGACGACGACGGCCGCGGCCGCCACCAGCGCGACCAGCACCCATAGGACAACAGCCGCCACCCCTGCGGGGTCTACGGCGGCGACCGATATCGCCGCGATCAGGGCCACACCCAGACCGACGGCACCGAATCCGATCCCGCGCACTGCCAGCGCCACCGGGGCGCGATATACCGAACGACTCACCAGACCAGTGTCCCATCCCCGGGTGACGAGGTGAGCCTCACCAGGCCATCCCGCAGCAGGACCCTAGAGTTGGGTACCGCTGCGCTCCTCGCCTCGGTGCGTGACGAGCCGGCACAGCGGGCAGGTGTCGAGGCCGTTGCGCCAGCTCCATCCGGTCAGGCTGGCTCGGAGCTCCTGCGCCGCCGCACCCACACCGCCGATATCGCCACAGCGATCGCAGACAATAGCCACCTGTGCGCTCATGACGTCCCCCATGTGCCTCGTGCCCCATTTGGGCTCCCGCCTCAGAATGCCTGACCGCGGGCCTCGATGCCAGCTTGTTCCGATAGCTCGCCATCATGCCAGGTCAGCACCGCATGGCGTCCACTGCACGAACGGCAGGTACCCAATGCAGCCGTGAACGCCTATCGTGTCCCGTTGGTTGTCCGATCAAGTAGCTGACGCGGACGGGAGGTGAAGGTCGGCGGTGATGACCAATCCTTCGGGTGCGGCCGACGCTGTGATCCTGGTCGACGACGCCGGCACGGTCACGCTGTTCATCGGTGCCGCTGCCGAGCCTCGCGCCGAGGCGACCACCAACGCCGAGGTCATCCGGATACTGCTGGAGTACGCGGCTCACCTGGGCCGCCCGATCACGGCTGCCACACACTACCCCAGCGGTCATCGATCCCTGCACAAGTTCGAGCCGGACGGCACGGTTACCCGGGTAGAACTCACCATGGGCCGCCGGACCGGCGGGCCGTTCATGCCTGACAGCTTCCCCACCGTGGACGGATCCGATCCAGCCCCCGCGCGAGCCGTCGTGCCCGCACGCCAGAAGCCTCGCGCCGCGGTGGCGCGCTCCGGGCTTGTCGGCGCTGCGGCCGTCTCGATCGCCGTCCTGGCCCTGACGAGTTCCGACCGTCCCGGGACGGCTGTCACCGACGAGTACCACGACCAGGTCATCAGCTCCGAAGTCGACACCGGGCCGCTGGAGATACCGCGGCCGGTCACCGACTCTCCGCAGCCACCGACGAGTACGCCGCTCCTGCCGACGCCAGAACCGAGCACCACGGCCACAAGCACGCCCGACCCCACCGAATCGGCCACGCCGACGTCGTCGCCGACGTCCGAGCCGACATCGGCACCCACCACCGCCCCGCCACCCGGCGGGGGCACCGACAACACCACGGACGACGAGCCACCGCCGCGCGAACCGGAACCGCCCGCTCCGCCGACCACCCCCGGTGGCCTCAGCGTCGCGGAGCGGACCGGCTCGTCGCTCACCGTCTCGTGGCGTGCGTCGGCGGCGGAGCTGGGCGTGACCGGCTACGCCGTGTACGTCGACGGTGTACGCACGGATACGGTCGGGGGCACCAGCACGACGATCGGCGGGCTCCGGAACGCCGTGTCCTACGTCATCTCCGTCGCCGCGATCGACGCCGGGGGCAACGTCAGCGCCCAGGCTTCGATCACCGCGACCACGCTGGACACACAGGCACCCTCCGCGCCCTCGGGCGTCGACATCTCCGACCGGTCCGGCTCATCGCTGACGGCTTCCTGGGGTGCGGCGTCCGACAACGTCGGAGTGACGGGATACGTCGTCTACTTGGACGGCACGAGAGTGAAGACGGTCAACGGGACCTCGGCCACCGTTGGTGGATTGGACCCGGCCACCTCCTACCAGGTCTCAGTCATGGCAGTCGACGCTGCCGGAAACACGAGCGGACGGGCGTCAGCGAAGGGCACCACGCTGGACACCGTCCGGCCAACGAGGCCCGGCAATCTCACCGGCCGGTCCAGCATCCGCCAGGTGGTGCTCGACTGGTCGTCGTCCACCGACAACGTGGGTGTCACCGGCTATGCGGTCTATGTCGACGGACGACGCGTCACCACAACCAGCGGCACGGGGGCGACCGTCTCCGGCCTCAGAGGAGCCACCGACTACACCATCTCCGTGTCGGCTTACGACGCCGCGGGCAACCTCAGCCCGTCCGCGGTGCTGGAGATCAAGACCAAGGCCGAGATCTGACAACGGCCGTCGCTGAAACGGGACGGGAACGGCCCGGCCAGGCCCATACCCGCCCGCCGGCCGCAGCACACGGACCGGCGGGAGAGCCGGGAGCTCCTGGGTCAGGGACCTATGCGCCGCCTGCGCCGCTGCTCCCGCAGCCGGCGGCGCTGAGACGGGTCGAGCATCAGATACCCGGCCACCGGGACACCGATGACCGCGATGATCGCGATCCACTTCAGGGCCGTGGGTAGCAGAAGGAAGAGGATCAAGCCGACGGCGATGCCGCCTACGACAACCGGGGTGCTCTTCGCCATGACCGACCTCTCCTTGCGACAAATGTGCGTCGTCGAGCCCAGTCTATGCACACCCCGCATTGCATCCGGACGCGCGATGCGGATTTGACGATCAGTGCGGCGACCGGTGTGAAACGATCACCCAGAGCGCCGAAGGCCTACCGGACCGGGCATCCATTCTGTTAGCGTCAAGCCGCGATGAGAGCCGCCGTAGTTCGAGAAGTCCGAGAGCACGAGCGCCGCGTCGCGCTCGTACCCGAGTTGGTGGGCCGGCTGACCGGCGCCGGCCTCGAGGTCGTCGTCGAGCCCGGCGCGGGTGAGTGGGCGTTCCATCCTGACGACCAGTATGTCGCCGCCGGTGCGGAGGTTTCACCGTCCGACGTGCTGGAAAGCGCCGACGTCGTCCTCTCCGTACAGCCGTTGGAGCCGGACCGGATCGCCCGGCTCAAGCCGGGCGCCGTCACCATCTCCTTCCTACCGGTATCGAGTGAGCTGGATGTGGTGCGGGCTGCGCGCGACGCCGGGGTCACCGCGCTCTCCGTCGAACTCGTGCCACGCATCTCTCGCGCCCAGTCGATGGATGCGCTGACGTCGCAGGCGCTGGTCGGCGGCTATCGCGCTGTGCTCATAGCCGCGGAGCGGCTCCCCCGGTTCTTCCCGCTGTCCATGACCGCGGCCGGGACGGTGCCGCCCGCACAGGTGCTTGTCCTCGGCGCAGGGGTCGCCGGGCTCCAGGCCATCGCCACCGCGAAGCGGCTGGGCGCCAAGGTCGAGGCCTACGACGTGCGGGCCGCCTCCGCGGAGGAGGTCCGCAGCCTCGGCGCCCGCTTCGTCGAGCTCGATCTGCCCAGCCTGGAGGGTGCCGGCGGCTACGCCCGGGAGATGACCGAGGAACGCGCCCAACTGCAGCGGGACCGGCTGGCTCCGCATGTCTCGTCCGCCGACGTCCTCATCACCACCGCGGCGGTCCCGGGCCGGCAGGCGCCGCTCCTGGTGGAACGCGCGGCCCTCGAGGCGATGAAGCCGGGCAGCGTGGTGGTCGACCTGGCCGCCGAGTCCGGTGGGAACGTCGAGGGCAGCGTCCCAGGAGAAGAGATCAGGGTAGGACAGACCTTGCTGTGGGGCGGACGCAACGTACCCAGTCAGCTGCCGGTGCACGCCAGCAGGCTGTACGCCGCGAACGTGGTGAACCTCACGCTCCTGATGACCGCCGAAGGCGAGATCACCGTCGACCTGTCCGATGAGATTATCGACGGCGCCTGCGTCACCCATGAGGGCGCCGTGCGGCACGAGGCCACGCGCGAACTGCTCGGAGGGGACGGCTGATGGATTCCGAGATCGCCCTGCTGACGGTCTTCGTGCTGGCCGCATTCACCGGCTACGAGGTGGTCTCGAAGGTCTCCTCGACCCTGCACACGCCGCTGATGTCCGGCGCCAATGCCATCCACGGCATCATCCTGGTCGGCGCTGTCCTGGTGACCGGGCATGCCGACGGCGGGGTGGAACTGGCCATCGGCCTCCTCGCCGTCGTCCTGGCCACCCTCAACCTCGTCGGTGGTTTCGTGGTGACCGATCGCATGCTGGAGATGTTCCGGGGAAAGAAGACACCGCCGGGCGCCGATGCGGCCACCACGAGTCCACCAGCCACCGGCAACGGCAACGGCAACGGCACCGGACCGGGCGGGTCGGCCGGACCCGGTCACGGTGCGTCGGCGGGAGGCGCCGCGTGATTCCGATCTGGGCGCAACTGGCGTATCTCGTCGCCGCTGTCTGCTTCGTCCTGGCCCTGAAGGGGTTGTCCTCGCCGAAGACCGCCCGGGCCGGAAACCTCCTGGGCGCGGTGGCCGCGCTCGCGGCGATGATCATCACCTTCATCGTCTACGAGCTGGACAACCTGCCCTGGATCCTGGGGGCCATCGCCGTCGGGTGCGCTGTCGGCATTCCCGCCGCGCGCCGCGTCGCCATGACGGCGATGCCCCAGCTGGTGGCGCTGTTCAACGGCGTGGGCGGCGGTGCCGCCGGCCTGGTCGCCTTCCTCGAGCTCTCCGATGCGGAGACCGTGTTCCCACTGGCCGCGGCGGTACTCACGGTTCCCGTCGGGGCCATCGCGTTCAGTGGTTCCGTGGTGACCTTCCTCAAGCTGCAGGAACTCATCACCACGCGGCCGGTCACTCCGCCGGCGGGGCCGACGCTGCTTGCGGTGTCGCTCGTCGCCGTGCTCGTCCTCGCGGGCTTCCTCTACGCTGGCGACGGCACCAGCGCCTGGCTGGGCGCCGTCCTCGGAGCGGTGGCGCTGATCGTCGGCGTCCTTCTGGTGCTACCGGTGGGCGGCGCGGACGTGCCCATCGTCATCTCCCTGTTGAACGCGGCCACCGGGATCGCGGTCGCCGCCAGCGGGTACATCCTCGGCAACGCCCTCCTTCTCATCGGCGGCACGCTGGTGGGGGCCAGCGGCACCATCCTGACCAGGCTGATGGCTCAGGCGATGGGCAGGTCGATCAGCTCCATCCTGTTCGGCGCGTTCAAGGGCGGTTCCACGGCCGGTGGCGGGACAGTGTCGGACCGGCCCGTTCGCTCGGCGGGTGCCGACGATGTCGCCATCATGCTGGGCTACGCCCAGAAGGTGATCATCGTGCCCGGCTACGGACTTGCTGTCGCCCAGGCCCAGCACACCATTCACGAACTGGCCGAGCTCCTCGAACAGCGCGGCATCGAAGTCACCTACGCGATCCATCCGGTGGCGGGCCGGATGCCCGGGCACATGAACGTGCTGCTGGCCGAGGCCAACGTCCCGTACGAGCAGTTGCTCGAGATGGATACGGCCAACGGCCAGCTGCGCACCACCGACGTCGCACTCGTCGTGGGCGCCAACGATGTGGTGAACCCCGCCGCCCGGACCTCGCCCGGCTCGCCGATCTACGGCATGCCGATCCTCGACGTCGACCAGTCCAAGGCGGTCGTCTTCCTCAAACGTTCGATGCGGCCGGGATTCGCGGGCATCGAGAACGAGCTGCTCTACGATCCGCGGACGTCGTTGCTCTTCGGCGACGCGAAGGCCTCGCTGACCGGAATCGTCGCGGCCCTCAAATCCCTCTGATCCCAACCCCTGGCATGGGTTGAGGTCGTTGGAATCGGATATTTCGGGCGGATTTACGACCTTAACCCATGCCAGGGGTTGGGATAGGGCGGTCGATCAGTCGGCCACGCCGTAGAGCCGGTCACCGGCGTCGCCGAGACCCGGGACGATGTACCCCTTCTCGTTGAGCCGCTCGTCAACGGCGGCCGTGACGACGGTGACGGGCACCCCCAACTGCGACGTCTCACGCTCGACGAGTTCCAGTCCCTCCGGCGCCGCCAGCAGGCATACCGCCGTGATGTGATCGGCGCCACGGCTGACGAGATACCCGATCGATGAAGCCAGCGTTCCGCCTGTGGCCAGCATGGGGTCCAGGAGGTAGCACTGGCGGCCGGTGAGGTCGTCCGGCAGCCGATTGGCGTACGTGGTGGCCTGCAGCGTCTCCTCGTTGCGGATCATGCCGAGGAAGCCCACCTCCGCCGTCGGCAGGAGGCGTGTCATGCCGTCCAGCATGCCGAGACCGGCGCGCAGGATGGGCACCACCATGGGCTTAGGGGCCGACAGCTTGACGCCCTTGGCCGTGGCCACCGGCGTCTCCAGCTCGATCTCCGCTACCCTGGCGTCCCGCGTCGCCTCATAGGCCAGCAAGGTGACCAGTTCATCGGTGAGCTGGCGGAAGGTCGCCGAGTTGGTGTGCTTGTCGCGCAGCACCGCGAGCTTATGGGCGACGAGCGGGTGGTCGACGGCAAGCAGGCGCATACGAACAGCATGCCATGAGGCTTGGCCCGGGTCCTGATCCGGCCATCAGTGATGATCCTTGGTCGCCGGCGATTCCCGGGCACTAGGCTTCGTCCATGCCGTCCCCGACGCCCCGTGCCGCGATGATCCGGTCCTACGCTCCCGCCATGCGAGCGGCGCTCGGCGAGGCAAGGCTGGCTCTGAGCACCGGTGACGTACCCGTCGGTGCGGTGGTCCTGGGCCCGGACGGAGAGATCATCAGCCGCGGCCACAACCGCCGTGAGAAGGATCACGACCCCACCGCACACGCGGAGGTGCTCGCCCTCCGGGCGGCCGCCAGCTCCGTGGGTTCGTGGCGCCTTGACGGAGTCACCGTGGTGGTCACCCTCGAGCCGTGTGCCATGTGTTCCGGGGCGCTCGTCCTCTCCCGCGTCGCCCGGGTGGTCTACGGGGCGGTGGATCCCAAGGCCGGAGCGGCCGGGTCGCTCTGGGATCTCCTCCGCGACCGGCGGCTCAATCACCAGCCCGAGGTGATCGGCGGAGTACTCGCCGTAGAGTGTGCGGCCGTGCTCCATGACTTCTTCGCCGGCCAGCGCGATCCCTGACCGTTTCCCGCGTTCCCTGCCGGGCACCGGATTTCGTCACCGGGCCCGCCGTCCGGTAACCTCGTCCGCGGTAGCGTGTCCGAGCGGCCTAAGGAGCACGCCTCGAAAGCGTGTGAGGGGGCAACTCCTCCGTGGGTTCAAATCCCACCGCTACCGCCACGGCGAAGCAGCCCGTCCCCCGGACGTCCGGATGGACGGGCTGTTCGCTTCCCGGGTAGTACGGCGGCATTCCGCATCACGGATGCGGACCGGCGCACCGCCAGTTTGAGGCACTCGCGGCCCTGTCCATGGGACGCTTGTGCTTCCTCCCGCGCCGGGACGGACAGGAAGGGGGAGGGCGTGGACGTCACGACCCTCAACGTGTTCCTGCTCGTGGGTGCGCTCGTCATGGTCGCGGCTATCCTTGCCGTCCGGGCCAGTGTCCGGTTCGGGCTGCCGTTCCTCGTCTTGTATCTGCTTCTCGGTGTCGGTATCGGCGAGTCAGGCCTGGGCATCCAGTTCGACGATCCGAACGTGGCGCAGTCTCTTGCGTACGCCGCGCTCATCGTCATCCTGGCCGAGGGCGGGCTGACCACGCGCTGGGAAGACGTCCGGCCCGCCCTGGGCGTCGGCGTAGCGCTGGCCACGGTGGGCGTGGGGATCAGCACGGCCGTGGTGGCCGTCGTCGGTCACTACCTCCTCGGCCTCGATTGGATCCTGGCCATCCTCCTCGGCGCCGTGTTCGCTCCCACCGACGCCGCCGCCGTCTTCTCCACTCTGCGGAGGGTGCCGCTCGCCAAACGCCTGTCGAGTGCGCTGGAAGCGGAGTCAGGACTCAACGACGCGCCGACCATCGTGCTGGTGGTCCTCGTCAGCACCGGGCGGGTGGCGGAGGACGGCATCGGCATGGCCGCGCTGCTGATCGCGTACCAGCTCGTGGTGGGTGCAGGCATCGGCTACGCGCTGGGCAGGCTCGCCTCGATCGTGCTGGTCCGTATCGCGTTGCCCGCGTCCGGGCTCTACCCCCTGATGGTGATGACGGTGGCGGTGCTTTCCTACGCCACCGGGGCGATGGCCAACGCGAGCGGATTCGCGGCCGTGTACATCGCCGCCTTGATACTCGGGAACTCCAGGCTGCCGCACCGCGCCGCCACCCGGTCCTTCGCCGAAGGTCTCGCCTGGGTGGCACAGATCGGGCTGTTCGTGATGCTCGGCATGCTCTCGTCACCGTCCAGGATGCCCGAGGCGTTCGTGGCCGCGGTCATCGCCGGCGCGGTGCTGACCTTCGTCGCCCGCCCGATGGCCGTGTGGATCTCGACGGTTCTGTTCAGGGTTCCACTGGCCGACCAGCTCTTCCTGTCTTTCGCCGGACTACGGGGAGCCATCCCGGTTGTCCTCGCCACCATCCCGCTTGCCCAGGGGGTCGAGGGCGCCGACTGGTTGTTCGCGGTCGTGTTCATCGTGGCGGTCGTCTTCACACTGCTCCAGGCTCCGGCCCTGCCGTGGGTGGCGAACCGGCTCGGTGTCGGCCCCGGGGTGGCGGCACACGACGCCGAGCTCGAATCCGCACCGCTGGAGCGGATCGAGGCCGACCTGATCCAGGTCAGGATTCCAGACGGGTCCAAGCTGCACGGTGTCAGCATCAACGAGCTCCGCCTTCCGTCCGGCGTCACCGCTCCGCTGCTGGTACGGGATGGAAAGACCGAGGTCCCCGAACGTCAGACCAAGCTCCGGCGCGGCGACGAGCTGCTGCTCGTGGCACCACGCCAGCTTCGTTCGGCCACCGAGAGGCGGCTCCGCGCGGTGGGACGACGCGGCCGCCTGGCCGGCTGGTTCGGCGAGGACGGACGCTGATTCGAGAACGGACGATGCGCTCGGTCCTGACGGGTCCGGTGTTCGCCTCGCGGCGCGGCCGGTGTTCGCCTCGCGGCGCGGCCGGTGTTCGCCTCGCGGCGCGTACCGGTGTTCGCCTCGCGGCGCGTATCGGAATCAGGCGCAGGCGTCGGCGGTGGCGTCGGGCTCGGCTTCGGCCGCCAGGTCGTCGAAGTTCTCGCCGAGGACCAGGTCCACCGTCGCGTTCTCCCGCTCGTCGGGAACCAGCACCGCACCCGGCACCATGGTGGCGACCAGGCTAGCGGCGATTTCGTGTTCCGGATGGGCGCGGACCTCGGCCGATCCCTCGATCGTGGCGCCGAGGGGATCGTTGTCGACATCCATGATGGTGAAGCCTCGGTCCCGCATCTGCGAGGCCACCTGCTGCGCAAGGCCGCTACGGCTGGTGGCGTTGTAGACGTTGAGCTCGATCTCTTCAGGTGGAGGCGCGTCCGTCGGGACGACGGTGGGACAGTCGGTAGCGACCGGCGTGGTGGACGTGTCGTCGTCGGTCGGCGCGACGACGTTGTTCCAGCTGTACCACGCTGCTCCGACCACGAACGCCACGAGCACGAGCAGCGTGATCCCGGTGCGGACGTGCCGCCACGTCTGCCGAGGTGCGGCCTCGTACTCGTCGATCGGTTCTTCGGACTCCATTGATCCTCCGCGTCCGTTCCCTCGCCAGGTCCCGGCGCCTGCGCGAGAGGGCAGCGCCCGCGCCAGGCCGGAGACCGGAGACAGCAAGCGTGCTTCCAGCCCTGAAGCCTAACCCGTGACGACGCGGTTCACCCGGCACGCACGCACCAAGCCGCCGTGTCACGTCGGGCGCCCTTCGACAACGGCTGCGTTCCGACTCTGTCAAAGCTCAAGGACTCGGGCATGGATGACCGGGCGCTGCTGGAGAGCCGCTCGCAACGCACGGTGCAACCCGTCTTCCAGATAGAGTTCACCCTTCCACTCGACCACGTGCGGGAAGAGATCGCCGAAGAACGTCGAGTCGCTGGCCAGCAGCGTCTCGAGGTCCAGGTTCCGCTTGACGGTGATCAGCTCGTCGAGACGAAGCGGCCGGGGAGGCAGCTCCGCCCATTCACGCAGGGGCGTGTCATGGTCCGGATACGGACGTCCGTCGCCTACACGCTTGAAAATCACCTCGCGTAGTCTATAAAGCACCGGGGCCAGGACGTCCACCGACCCACGGTCCGACGGGCTCCTTCACACATCGCGCCGCCATCGCGGGGTAAGCGCGACCGCGACCAGGGCGCGACGCATCGCGGCGCGTACGCGACCGGCCGGGCGCCACGCATCGCGTCACCCGGCGACGAGCGCCTCGTCCCGCCCGCCCAGCCGCCACGGGGTCGTGTCCGCTGCCCAGCCGCCGCTACCATCCTGGACCCCCGCGCGCTGGGTTCTGCCGACGGAGGGCGAATGGCCGTATCTGCGGCGATACGAACGTCCGAAGTGCGAGAGGCTGTTGAAGCCGGCCGCATGGCACACCTCGGTCACGCCCAGATTGGTCGCGGCCAGGAGAGACCGCGCAAATCGGAGCCGCCGGCGCTGCAGGTAGGTCTGGAACGAGACCCCGGTCGTCTCGTGAAAACGCTCGCTGAAGTAGTTCGGCGACAGATGGGCCTGAGCGGCGACGCCGGCGAGGGTCAACGGTTCACGGAAGTGCTGGTCCACGTAGAGAATCGCCCGGCGGATACCGGCATCGGTCTCTTTCGGCAGAGCGTCGTCGTACCCGGAACGGTTGGCGCTGCACCGCCGGGCGAGCGCGATCAGTACGCACTGAAGAAGGGCATACATGACCACGGCCGTCCCCGGGCGCTCGGATTGCGACTCGTCCCAGAGCCGCTCGAAGTCGGCGCGTGCTTCGGTGAAATCATCCACCATCCAGACCGACTCGGCGTCGGCCGGTGGCACCAGGCCTTCGAGTTCGCCGTCCAGAGCAGCCGGATCGATGATCACGTTGTAACACACGAGCACTTCTCCGGGGGTGGTCACGATCTCGTGGAAATCCGCCGGCGTCAGAATGAACGCGCTGCCCGGAGCGAGCCGGTGCCGTGCTCCGTTGACGACGTGGCTCGCCGTTCCGTCGACCACATAGACAAGCTCGTAGAACTCGTGCCAGTGGACTCCTGCCCGATGCACCTGTTGCTGCAAGATGCGGATCTGTGCCTCCGGCACGAGGAACTGGTCCCGGGTGTAGCGCTCCAGCGTAGGCGTGGTCACCGAGCTCGCCTCCCTCTGCGGGAGCCACCCGGCCCGGGCGGCTCCTCGACGCCGCCCAGGAGCACCGTGCGCGTCCTGTCGCGAACAGCGGCGTCGGCGCCGCAACAGGAGTACAAATCGATTTGGCAACCGATTTGTGCTAGCTTATGAACCGGCTTCATAGCTGTCAAGAGCCCTACCGCGGGTCCCGCGACACCGGCTGCCAGGGATGAAGGGGACGAGATGTGATGCCCACATCTGACAGAACGTCCGCGGACGAGCGCACCGAGGGCAAGCGCCCGGATCCGGGCCGAGTCACTATCGCGCAGGTAGCCCACGCCGCGCGAGTGAGCCCGACGACGGTCTCCCATGTGCTCTCCGGCAACCGGCGGGTCTCCGCGATCACGGCGGAACGAGTGCACCAGGCCGTCCGCGAGCTGGGCTACCGGCCGAGCTTCGTGGCACGCAATCTTCGTACCAAGCGGTCCCACATGATCGCCGTGATCGTGCCGGACATCATGAACCCCTTCTACACCGCTCTCGCCCGCGGGCTCGCGGACACGGTGAACGACGCCGGGTACGGCACCTACATCTGCAACACCGACGCCCTGGTGGACAGGGAAGAGAAGTACCTGCAGGACGTGCTGGACCGGGGTGTCGACGGTGTCGCCATGGCGTCTGAACACGTCGTCACGGGCCAGGTTGCCGAGCCGGTGCGGCTGGGCACCCCGTTCGTCTGCATCGGCGGGAGCATCGACCACCCCGAGGTGGATGTCGTCGCCGCCGACGACGAGGAGGGTTCTCGGCTGGCCACGTCGTATCTCATCGAACGGGGGGCACGCCGGGTGGCCATGATCAAGGGCACCGTCGACTCCGGTGTCGCCCGGACCGCGGGCTACCGGAACGCACTCCTCGATGCCGGCCTGGAATTCCGGGAAGACCTGACGTTGCCCGGCCAGTGGACGCGGCAGGGTGGCCGGGACGCCATGCGGGAACTGCTGACCCGGCAGCCAGCTCCCGACGCCGTGTTCTGCGCCAACGATCTGATGGCCATCGGCGCCATGGATGTCATCCGGGAACGCGGTTTGTCGGTTCCCGACGACATCGCGCTCGTCGGCTTCGACGACATCGAGGCGGCGTCACTCGTGACTCCCCCGCTCACGACAGTGACCAATCCAGCCTACGACGCCGGCAACGCGGCCGGCGATCTCCTGCTCAGCCGGATCGGCGACGAACGAACAGGCGCCCGGCGCACGGTCCTGCTGCCGTGTCGCCTCGTGGAACGCCAGTCAGCGTGAGCAGGTCACAACCGCTTTCACGAAACCGGCGGGCTTGTCTTGCGCGAGCCCAAACGCGTCCCCGATGTCGGCCAGCTCGACCCGGTGTGTGACCAGGCCGTCCAGAGACAACCGCCGCGACCTGAGCAACCGCATGCCCACCGACATGCCCCGCAGGATGGTCGGCACCTCACGGAAATGGGCGTTGACAAGGGTAAAGGCCTTCCAGTTCCACTGGCCGAGCGGAAGCTGCCGGTTCTCCCCCTGGTGGAAACCGACCAGGGCGATCTTCCCGCTCATCCTGGTCACGTCGCCGAGTACGCCGAGCGGGCCCTGAGCTCCGGTGATCTCGAAACTGACGTCTGCGCCGGCGCCGTCGGTGATGTCGGCCACGACGGCGGGCAACGACTCCACCCCGACGTCGACGACATGGGTGGCGCCGAGCCGGAGAGCCCGTTCCAGAACGTCCGGGCGGGTGTCGGCGACGATCACGTGGCGGACACCGCGCAACATCACCAGCTGTTGAACCAGGTGGCCCATGAAACCGGCGCCGATCAGGACGACGTCGTCCCCCAGACACACGTCGGCGAGCTCCACGGCATTCACCGCGCAGGCGAGAGGCTCGGCCAGGGCGAGGTCGAGCGGGACGCCACCAGCCGGAAAGCAGTGCTCGGCTTTGACGGCCACGTACTCGGCGAAGCCGCGCTCAGTGACCCAGACGGCCACCGGATCGCCGACGGACACCGATGTCACCTCGGTACCCAGTTCCTCGACGACACCGCTGACCTCGTGGCCCGGAAAGTACGGGAGAGGTGTGTCTCCCCGACCCTGCCAGGCATCCAGTTCCGACGTGCATACGCCGCACACCTCCACGCGGACCAGCACCTCGTCCGGTGCGACTGCCGGCACCGGCTCGTCGAGGAGCTCGAACGTGAAGGGCGCTTTCAGGGCAGCGAGCTTCATGGGACGCCTCGTATCGTCAGTCGCGGTCATGGTGAGAGTATCCGTGCCGTGTAAGCCGGGAGGTCGACCATCAGTACTCCGTCCGAAGCGGTGAACCGGCCGCCGTGAAGCCGGTCTGTCACCTCGGTGCCGGGCGGGAAGCGTGACGGGAGTGTCACATTCGCCCTGACGGGCTCGTCGTGCCAGTTCAGGACGACCGCTACCGGCACAGCGTCGTCGGACCATCGCAGGTAGGCGTAGACCTTGTCCTGGGGTTCCGCCTCGAGCCGGGCGAAACCGCCCGTGCGCAGATTCTGCAGTTCCTGCCGGAGCCTGAACAACCCGGTGTAGTAGGCCCGTAGCCGGAACGGGTCGTCGTCCCAGCCCAGCGGCTGTGTGCCGGCATACGGGTGATAGTCGGCGCCGATCTCGTCGCCCGTGTACGCGCCGGGTATGCCAGGCACGGTGACCATCAGGGCCGCCGCCACCCGGGTCAGTCCCGGGCCGTGCCGGACGACGAAGCGTTCACCGGTGTCGTTGTTGTTGAGGAATCGGAAGACCAGTGAGCCGGCCGGGTATCCCGATCCGTTGTTCGTCAGCGCGGCGTGTAACCGCTCGACCAGACCGTCTGGCGAGACCCACACGTCTTCCCACGCCCAATGACCCAGGTCGTGGTTCCAGTCGTACGCGGCGTCGAAGCCGTTGCCGGCATAGTAGGGATCCCGGGCGCTCGCTTCGGCCAGTAGGAAGACGTCCGGCTTGATCCGCTTGAGCTCGCGGCGCAGCTGGGGCCAGAAGTCCGGCCCGCGCTCCTTGATGCCCCAGGCCGCGTCCACCCGATAACCGTCCACGTCGTACTCGCGGATCCAGAACGACAGCGCCTCAGTGACGAACGTGCGCACCTCCGGATTGCCGAAGTCCAGGTTGGGAAGGTGAACCCAGTCGAAGTAGTGGGTGGCATTTCCCGAGCGGTCCCGGTGGTACAGGTGCCAATGCACGGATCGCCGGCCCCGTCCCAGCGCGTCCTGATAGTACCGGTGCAGCTCGGAGGTGTGATTGGGGACGACGTCCATGAGCACCCGCATGCCGCGGGAGTGCGCCTGGACGACCAGCTCGCGGAAATCTTCCTCAGTGCCGTAGTCCTCGCGGATCGAGAAATAGTCGACG
The DNA here is from genome assembly GCF_010550695.1 of Phytoactinopolyspora alkaliphila. Taxonomy (GTDB): domain Bacteria; phylum Actinomycetota; class Actinomycetes; order Jiangellales; family Jiangellaceae; genus Phytoactinopolyspora; species Phytoactinopolyspora alkaliphila. Next base: position 220,696 of record NZ_JAAGOB010000005.1, on the reverse strand, counting down.
ACGTCGTAGCCGGCATGCCGCGGGATCGTCGCGGTCGCCGGCGCGATCCACAACGTGTTTACTCCCAGGTCGCTGAGGTAATCCAGCCTGGCGATCGTGGACTTCAGGGGCGGCTCGCCGAATCGGGCCGGAAGCACCCCGTAGACGAGCGCGTCCCGGATCCAGCGCGGAGCCTCCACGTCGTGATCGGGTATCCGCGGCCGGCCCTCCACCACGGCGAAGGACGTCGTCGCGCAGTCTTCCTCGCCGTACTCGTCGACCACACGCAAGCGCACGTAATACTCCCCATCAACCGTGGGAGGAGTGATCCGTATGGTGCTGCCCCTGACGACGTTCCCGGCGCCGGCGGCCTGCGCGCCCAGCAACGGCAGCCGGGCCGGGTTGCTGTCCCGTTCGGACCAGTAGCATTCTGCCAGCGGCGCACGTGTGGACATGTTCGGTGTGCTGCCGGCCGCGTCCAGGACAACCTGCCCGCTCGTCACGGCGATGCCGATCCGGGCGGTCGGCGCTGCCCGGAGCGGGACCTCGTACATGACCGTTCCCACCGTTCGGCGACCGGAGGAGTCCGAGGTGACAGCCTCGACCGCGTTGGTGCCCGGCGCCAACGGCACCGTGGCCCAGAACCGCCGGTCCGACCTGGTCACTGGGAACTCCTTGCCCCGCACTCGCAGGGCCAGCACGTCGTGTGCGGCGCTGCTGCCGGCGACCCTCTTGCTCCACGCCCACACGTCGCCGTCACACTGTTCCCAGACCACGTCCGCTTCCGCCCGATCCACCCGCCCGGCGGGATCCCACTGCCCGGCTGGATCAGGCCGCCCGGCTGGATCAGACCCAGCTGACGCCCTCGCCACTGAAGCCCTCGACCCGTCAGGCGTTGGCGTATACGTTGCCGGCCTCGTCGGCACCTCGGCCGAGCCAGATCTTCCAGCCCGGGTTCTTCTCGGGGTACACCCGCACGGACGTCGGGAAGTACCGCATCGTGTAGCCGGTTCGCCGCCGCGAGCTGGTGTTGGCATGAGCGCCGTGGATGATGCGGCCGTCATGCAGTGAGCACTCGCCGGGCTTGAGTTCGAAGTCCACGCCCTTCGACTCGTCGACATCGACGATCTCGGCGTGGAACGTATTCACCGACTGGTCCACAGGCGAATACTCCGAGAATCCGTTCGAGTGGGTGCCCGGGATGACGCGCATGCAGCCGTTCTCCCGGTCGCTGCCGTCGAGGGAGAGCCATACCGTCACGATCCGGTCGTAGGCGCTCAACCGTCCCTCCCAGTAGGCGGAGTCCTCATGCCATGGCGTCGCCCGCCCGGTGTGTGGCTCCTTGGAGATGAAATGGCTCGACCACAAGGCGATATTCGGTCCGATCAGCGGCTCAACGAGATCCAGTACCTCGTCGGCGAGGAGGAACTCGAGCAGGCGTGGGTCCCGGAAGTGCGGTGTGTCGAGTTCGTCGCTGAGCTTCTCGCCCTTGTCCGCGAGATGCTCGGCGAAGATGTCCGACAGGCGGTCGAACTTTTCGGCGGAGAACAGTTGCTCGTTGTGGAGTAGGTATCCGTTCTTCCGGAACGCCTCGACTTCTTCCGACGATAGCTGTCGCATCTATAGTCTCCTTCTTTCCACTGGGCGCCGTGCGAACAGGCTGTTCCTGCCGCCGTGACCACCTGTTCGTGAGGCGCGCCGGTCTCAGCGCGACTGCCCCGGTTACGGACACTAGGACAGCCGTGCGGCGACCTGCTCGACTTATTTTCCGCTCTCCTCGATCTATGTTTGGGGGTTTGGCTCGCACCCTGATATCGAGTGGCTGAACCCCGTTATTCTCCTGGCAAGACGTGGCCATGGCCGAGCACTCTGGCGTCCGCGTCTGGCCATGCCGCAAGCGTGCGCCCGACGAACCAGGAGGCAAAGTGAGGCAGAAATCTGTACGTCGCCGAGCAATGACGCTCGGCATTGCCGTCATGTTGTCGGCGGCTGCGGTGAACTGTGGCTCTGATGGCGGCCAGGCCGACGAACCCGGTGCGGCCGGACCTGTCGAGGAACCGGACGAACCCGTGACGATCACTTTCTCGTCCTGGGTAGGCTCCGAGGAAGGCATGCAGCGGCTGTACGAGAAGTTCCAGGAGGAACACCCGAACATCACGGTCGAGTTCCATGACGTGCCCGCAGAGCAGGCACGACAGAAGCTGACCACGCAGATTGCCGGCGGCAACCCGCCGGACGTGGCCTATGTCGACGCCAGTGATGTCGTGACCTTCGCGTCACGCGATGCTCTGGTCAATCTGGACGGCTACCTCGAGCACAGCGACGCGATCGTTCCGGACGATTACGTCGAGGCGTTCAGGGCCTTCGCCAGCTACGAAGACAGCTTCTACGGCCTGCCCTTCGACGGAGAGTCCACCGGGCTGTTCTATCGGACCGATCTGTTCGACGAGGCCGGAATCGAAGGCCCGCCCACCACGTGGGAACAGTTCCAGGACGCGGCGGAGACATTGACCAAGCCAGGTGAGCAACAGTACGGCTACCAGATCTTCGCACCCGAGGCGGCCTATTACTGGTATCCGTGGCTGTGGCAGGCCGGGGGTGAACTGCTCAGTGAGGACGGGTCGACCGTCGAGTTCAACTCCGACGCCGGTAAGGCTGCCGCGGAGCTGTACGCCGGGCTGGCCGACGTCTCCGCTCCGGACCACCTCAACTCGAACTCCTACGACGGGCGCATCGCCTTCGCCAATGGCCAGGTGGCCATGTACATGGCAGGTGCCTGGTTCGCCGGTGTTCTGGACGAAGAGTTCCCGGACATCTCCGACAAGTGGGCCACCGCTCCGTTGCCGGAGGGGGACGCGGGCTGTGCCACCACCATCGCCGGGGACGCCCTGGTCATCTTCGCCGGAACCGAGAACGCCGACGCGGCGTGGACATGGATCGAGTTCCTCGGTCATCCCGACAACGTCGCCGAGTGGACCTTCGAGTCCGAGGGCACACTCCTCCCGCCGTACCAGAGCCTGCTCGACTCGCCGGAACTGATCGAGGCGAAGCCCGTTCTCGAAGGCTTCGCTGAGGCGATGACCTGCGGCAAGGGCAACGTCATCCACAATCCCAAGTGGGCAGAGGTGGAAGAGACCCTCAACGAGGAGCTTGGGAAGGCGATCTACGGCGAGAAGACCGGCGCCGAGGCGGTCGACGCGGCCGCCGAGGCGGCGAACCAGATCCTCGCTGAATGAGGACGATGAGAACGAACGTCGGTGCGCGCCCGGACCGGACGTCCGGGCGCGCGCGACCCTGGGCAGCCGGCCAGCGGCCGGCCAAGGGCTGGCGCCGCACGCTGTGGCGGATGGCGCGCAGTTGGGACGCGTACCTCTTCCTGGCGCCCGGGCTTCTGCTGTTCTCCGTGTTCACCCTTTTCGCGCTGGGTTTCGCGTTCTACCTGACGTTCCACGAGTGGAGCATCATCCAGCCCGACAAGCCGTTCGTCGGGCTGGGCAACTACCGGGATCTGCTCGACGACGAGCGCTTCCGCCGCTCGGTCTACAACACGGCGTATTTCACCGGAGCCTCCGTCCCACTGACCATGATGGTCGGGCTCGTCGTCGCGCTGCTGCTCAATCAGCCCTTGCGGGCACGCGGCATCCTGCGGGTCATGTACTTCCTTCCGGTGGTGACCCCGTTCGTCGTCGTCGCCATCATCTGGAAGTGGCTGTACAACGGCGATTTCGGGCTCTTCAACTATTACCTTCTGAAGGCGAACCTGATCGAAGAGCCGCTGCTCTGGCTCGCCGACAAGAACCTGGCCATGCCCTCGATCATTCTGATGAGTGTGTGGGCCGGCGTCGGCTTCTCGATGGTGGTGTACCTCGCCGCGCTGCAGGCCGTGCCGGAAGAGCTCTACGACGCCGCCAAGGTCGACGGCGCCGGCGCGTGGGCACGGCTGCGGTATGTGACCATTCCCATGCTCCGGCCGGCCACGCTGTTCCTCATGGTGATGGGGATCATCGGTTCGTTCCAGATCTTCACGCAGATCTTCGTCATGACGCAGGGCGGCCCGGTCGATCGCACCACCACGATGATGTTCTACATCTACGAGGCGGCCTTCAAGTTCTACGAGATGGGATACGCGAGCACGCTCGCCTACGCACTGTTCGCGATGCTTTTCGTCTTCACGCTCCTGCAACTCCGCCTCTACCGAAGGGCATACGAGTGACCTCTCCCCTCGGTGCGTTGAGAGTCCGCGGCCGTGCCGGGTCCGCCGACCGCCGGACCGGTTCTGGCCAGGGCCGCGGCCGGCGCTCGCTGCCGGTCCTGCTGGCCTACGCGATCCTGGTGCCCGGCGCCCTGCTCTTCGTGGCACCGTTCGCGTGGCTCGTCAGCGCGTCGTTCCAGCACGTGGGCGACATCTTCTCGTGGCCGCCGCAATGGATTCCCGAGGACCCCACTCTGGACAACTACAAGACGTTCTTCGGGATCCCTACGGAGAGCACGAGGTCCGGAGCATCCGCGGATGTCCTTCGGTGGTTCGCCAACAGCGTCTTCGTGGCCAGCTCCATCACGGTCCTGCAGCTGTTCTTCAACGCCATGGCCGCCTATGTGTTCGCCAAGCGGACCTTCCCGGGTCGCGACACGATATTCCTGCTCTTCCTCGCCACCTTGATGGTGCCACCGCAGATCACCCTGATCCCGAACTATCTGGTCCTCAAGCACATCCCGCTCTTCGGCGGCAACGACATCCTCGGGCAAGGCGGCCATGGCTGGCTGGATTCCTACTACGGACTGATCCTTCCCGGCTCGGTGAGCGCCTTCGGCATCTTCCTGCTCAGGCAATACATGCTCACGATTCCCGACGAGCTGCTGGACGCCGCACGTGTCGACGGCGCCGGGGAGTTCCGGGTCTTCTGGCGCGTGGTACTTCCGCTCTCCGGGCCCGCACTGGCCGCGACCGCGATCTTCACGTTCATCTACGCGTGGGAGGACTTTCTGTGGCCGCTTATCATCATCTCCAGCCCTGAGCACTACACGATGCCCCTGGGGCTCGCGCTCTTCGTCGTGAAGAACCGGACGGCGTGGGACATGCTGATGGCGGGCTCGGTGGTCGCCACCATTCCCGTACTCGTCATTTTCATGATCTTCCAGCGCCATTTCATCAAGGGAATCTCCCTCAGCGGACTCAAAGGCTGAGCAGCTCCATAGATATCGAGTCCAGGGCAAATTACTCTTCATCGAGACTTCGATGCGTGTCGTCTTCTCCTCAATCTCACGACCCCACCGGCAAGTGCAACTGCGACTGAGACACAGGTGACGACGAACAGCACGTCGTAGGCGTGCTCGACACCCCGCGGAATCATCGAGACGACGACACCGTCGGCCCATTGACAAAGCGCCTTCGGATGAAAATATCCGCTCTCCAGCCCCGTCATTGCTGGCGCTCGCTGGGGTTCGAAAATGCCAAAACGCTCTTCAGAGCACTGGTAATGCGGCTCGTTGCCCACCATCAGCACCACGAACACTTGATAGACGTACAGCAAGCCCGCCAGATACCCACTGACAAGGGCACACCAAGGCGCCGCCGTGACCAACGGTCGCATATTCATTAAACGATAACCATTGCCCTCACCCGTTCACCATTACTAGCTAGTCGGTACAGTTCTCCAACGCCGCAGTTAGTCTAGTGCCCCGCGCCACCCCGCGGCACTACCCAGACGCACGAAAGCTGGGGCTGTCTTACCCCCGGCGGCCGGCCGGCCCTCCCCGCAGAACTACGTCGAGTTCCCGAAGTTCCATCCACTACTGCCGAACAAAGGCGCGGCGCCGGGTGCCCGAGAATTCTTACGCTTGTGCAGACGTCGAATCATCCTCCGTGCGATCGCCACTGTCGTTCGACGAATTCGGACGACCTCCTGCGTGCCGCAGAGCCGAGCCCTCTCATGTTCGACCCGGAAGGGGAACTATGCGCAATGACCGGAGAATCACGCGTCGTTCGGCGCTCTTGGGTGCCGGCGGGCTAGCCGCTGCCGGCGCGCTCGGTGTGTCCACGGCCCCGGCCGCGAACGCCGGGTATCGCCGCCTCGCGGGAACGCCGTTGCGGGATCAGGCGCTGAGCCGTGGAATCATCTACGGCGCGTCAACCACCACCTGGCAGGTGGAGCCGGATCCTGACTACAGCGCGCTGTTCCAGCGCGAGGCGGGAATCATGTTCACTGAGGACGACCTGCTCTGGTGGCGGCTGAAGCCGACACCGGGCTCCCCGCTGGACTTCTCGCACGCCGATCGGATCATCGCGTACGCGGAAGCCAACAATCAGCACGTCTTCGCCGCCCATCTCGCCTGGGACGAGGGGTTCGGTGAAGGATGGACCGACGATGACCTGTGGGGTATGTCTGAGCAGGAGGCACGCGACACGCTCTTCCCCACCATCCAGGCCATGGTGGCCCGGTACCGGGGCCGGGTGAAGACCTGGCTCGTAGCCAACGAGGTCACCGATCCCTACGACAGCGACGCCAACATGCTGCGGGACGGCGTTCCCTGGTACGCCACCATCGGCCCGTCGTACGTGGCGGAGTCGTTCCACCTCGCCCAGGCGGAGGACCCGGACGCGTTGCTGCTGATCAACGAGTTCGGATTCGAGACATCGTCACGGCGCTCCGAGGCGGCGGACCGGCGGGCTGCCTACCTGCAGGCGATCGACTATCTGCTGGGCCAGGGAGTGCCGGTGCAGGGCGTCGGCATCCAGGCTCACCTGGAGGCGAAGTCCTTCGCCTCTCGATTCAACCAGAGCGCGTACCGGGCCTTCCTCGCCGAGATCGCCGCGCGTGGTCTTCCGATCATGATCACCGAGATGGATGTCCTGGACGACGGACTGCGCGGCAGCGCCATCGACCCGGGCGTCGCCGACGTGTACGCGCGCTACCTCGACGTAGCGCTCGACGAGCCCGCGGTCAAGGTGGTGATGAACTTCGGCCTCTCCGACCGGTACAGCTGGCTGGAGGAGGACCGTCCGCGGCGGGACGGCACGCCCCGCAGGCCGCTGCCGTTCGACGCGGACCTGCAGCCGAAGCCGGCCTATGACGCGGTAAGCAACGCCTTGCTCAACGCGCCGATACGCACGCCGATCTGGTGATCCGACCCCCGGGGCGCGGCCATGACGGCCGCGCCCCCTTTGTGCACACGACCCCGCCCGGCTCCCGCCCAGGACCCGTCCGGCTCACGCCCAGCGGCCGTCATGCAGCACGACCACGCCGTAGAGGCCGATCTCGTCGATGTGCAGCAGCACACCCCCCTGTTTGGGCACGCACGTGAGTTCCACGTTCGCGGAGCCCGGCCGGACCAGGGTGGCGTGCGTGGCCTGCTTGGGTAGCCGGATGATCAGGTCGACGTCGAACTTCGGCACCACCTGGTCCAGTTCGGATGCGTAGTCGTAGTTGACGATGTGCACCGCGGCGACGTCGTCGGCGAGGCGATGGATGTTGACAGCGACATCGGCGGCGATCTCGACCTGCCGGCCCACGGGAAGCAGTCCGGCCACGTCCCGTGCCGTGGCTCGTGTCGTGTTCGGATGCGCCAGGATCGCGTCGCGTCCGGGAGTGGGCACGTCTGTCGCGAACTCGCCGACGACGACGACCCGCCCGCCGCTCTCAAGGTAGCCACGCACGGCCGACATCTGGCCGGCAGTCATCCACGTGCAGTTCGGCAATACGAGGGTCGAGTACCGGCCGAGCGTGCGCGCGTCGACCCGGTCCGGCGCGTAGGAACCGTCGGGGAACATGACGACGTCGTACGGGACCGCCGCGTCGGCGAGCACCGTCGTCACCACACGGAACGGAACCTCCACCGAGTGGTCGGAGAGGTTGAGCACGTTGTCGCTCCGGTCCTGCGCGGCGATCAGGCCGGCGTTGCTCTCCGTGCTGAACGCCACCGCGATGTCGTTGTACGTCTGGCGGCTGAACAGCCGGTCGTGGTCGGCGAGGAAGTTCTGCACCTCGGTGGCGACCTCGTGCGGCGCATAGAAGGAATCCTCGATCCGGCTGCCCATCCACGCGCCGTACGGGACGGTCATGTTGGCGCCCATGGCGGCACCCTCGTACAACGACAGCTGGAACAGATCGTGGCCGCGGCCCTTCGACAGCGCCTCGACGAGCTCCGGCACCACCCCGCCGTAGGGGTTCTCCACCACCACCACGTCCTTGTCGCCCGCGAAGCCGGCCACGTACCGGTACCAGGCCGGTTGCCGGTAGGTCGTGTTACGCATCTCGGTGATCACGAGGTCGACGTCGTCCACGAGCGCGTAGTAGTGCGGGTACAGGTTGAAGAAGTTGCCCGAAACGAGCACCTCTCTGCCCTGTTCGCGACCGTACTCACGCGCATAGGTCGCGAGCTCCCCGAAGTACCGTTTGACGGCGGCACGCTGGAAGCGGTGGTAAAGGTCGAACAGCGGCGCCAGATGCTGGTCGGTCTTGAAGTCGTGGCCGCGTTCCAGCAGCCAGTCGCCGTAATGAAACGACTCCAGGTCCACGCCGGCCAGCTCCGGGCTCCGTTCCCCCGGTGGCTGCTCCAGGAGGAAGGCGCGAAAACCCTTCATGCAGTCCTTGCAGAAGCATGCGCCGTACTGTAGGGCCCCCATCGGAAGCTCCGCCTCGTCCAGCTGGACACCGTCGACGCCGGCATCGACCTGGATGCGGATCACCGCCTTCAGGTACTCCCGCCAGACCGGATTGTTGCGGTCCATGTAGTAGCACTGGTGCTCACGGTCCGGGCACTCCACCCAGTGCGCGTGGCACGCCACCTGGTGGATGTCCCGAGCACAGCACTCGTCGATCAGGTCGGTGACCGGTTCCCCGTCACTGTTGACGAGCCCACCGGGGAAGTACGCCTCGAGCGGCTTCCACAGGTTCGGGTAGCGGTTCTGTGAGAACTCCCGCAGCCCCATCCAGTCACGGTGGCCGGTGCCGCGCAGTTCGTTGAGGGCCAGGACGGTGTCCTCGGAGTCGTTGAGCTCCACCGGGAACTCCCATCCCTGAGCTTCGAAGACGATGCCGAACACCTTGATGCCGTGTGTGTGACACTCATCGATGAACTCGCTGTCGTTCACGAAGCCGTAGAACCGTGACCGCGCGTCGACCGGGCCGAACGCCTCCTGCTCCAGGTACGGCAAGGACAGGGAACCGCCGCCCAGCGCCGACCACACCAGCAAGGTCGCCCGGTAGTCGACCAGATCGTCCACCATCCGCAGCCGCCGCGGCGGCAGACTGGGGTGATAGCAATGCTGGCGGGGAAACCAGGCATCGAAGTACACGCCGCGTTCCATCGGATCTCACCTCTGCTGTTATCGCTGGAATGCGGCCACGACGTGCTGAAAAAGCTCCAGGTCGCGTAACGAGTCCTCGATGTCCGTCTTCGGCTGGAGACCGCTCGACGCCACCTCGTGGAACGTCTCCAGCTCGAACACGTAGGCGTCCTTGAACGTCGGGCGCACGATCATCTGTGAGTGCGCCTCCGCGTCCGTCTCGGCTACGTGCAATGTGGTGGGGAGGTGCCTGATGTACGGAGTGTCGTACTGCACCTTGATCGTCTTGAGCTCCGAGCCCACCTCGATGTGGCAGTCGAATCGCTTCTGCAGGTCGACGCCGACGTCGAGACTGGCGCAGTAGGTGCCGTAGTCGAAGAGGATGCTCATGAACCCGCCGCCGCTCCACTGGGCGGCCGCCCGGACGGACACGGGAGAGCCGAGGATCTCCCGCATGGCCGAGATGTCATGTATCGCCAAGCCGCACAGCATCCGGTAGGCACGCACCAGATCCGACGGGACGTCACCGATGGCTTCGGCCACCTGCTCCCGGGCGCGACGGTCCCGGTCCGCGGCCACCTCGGCCGGGACGTCGAACCGGGCCACCACGCTGCTCTGGTCGATCAGCAGACGGTTCTGGCCGATGATGTCGCGCAGCGACGCGTGGTTCACGGCGTCCCAGCTGCGTACCTCGTCGACGGCCTGCAGGAACGCCGGAGCGTAGCGGCGCATGTACCCCACCATCACCTGCACACCGGCGTTGTTCCTCTCTTTGAGGATCGCCTCTCCGTCGCGGAGGTTTAGGCAGATCGGCTTCTCCACGAACACGTGCTTGCCCGCGCGGCACGCTGCGATGACCAGGTCGGTGTGGTACTCGTCGCTGGTGAGCACCATGACCGCATCCAGATCATGGGCCATGAACGAGTCGGCGTCGATGTAGCGCCCTGGCACGCCATAGCGCTCACCAAGCAAGGACACCAGGTTGGGCGAGACGTCACAGACCGCCGCGATCTCGAACAGGTCGGGACGGCTCGACAGGATAGGCAGATGGACGACCTGCGCTACTTCGCCGAGGCCGACCACACCGACTTTCAGAGGAGCCGGGCTCATTGTCCGGGCCTTGCGACTCGGTCGTGACTCGTGACGTCGTCAGGCTTCGTGACGTCGTCGCTCCCAGGTCTCGGATACTGCCGATCGAGCGTCACATGCCCTCCCACAATCCCCACGGTGCGATTCGTCTACAGACCCCGGCATGGCGGCGATGCGCAGCCCTCCGCTACGTCTCTGAAATGCGAATATATGGTCGGCGCCGCCACCTCCGCTCCTCCTATCTTCCGCCGTGCTCGATTTAACTTCGGTGAGAGACGCAGCGCTCGACCCGGAGCCCGATGCCGCACATACTGGTTCCGCGTCTGCGATGCCGACCCAGGAAGGAACGTCCATGGCTCAACCGCCGATCACGCCGCCCGCAGACGGGATCGGGCCGGTGGTGCTCGACACCGACATCGGCTCGGACGTCGACGACCTGCTGGCCCTCATTCTTCTCGCCGATGATCCACGCGTCGACCTCCGTGGTGTCACCACGGTGTACGGTGACGTCGCCCTCCGCGCGCGCATGGCCAACCGGGTTCTACGCCTCATGGGCTGCGACGACGTACCGGTGCACGAGGGGCTGGCCGACCCGCTGTCCGGGCGCGACGTCTGGTGGGCGGGCCACGAGGGCCAGGGCATCGACGACCTGGAGGCCGAGGAGATCAGCCCGCTCGGAGGCGTCGACGCACTGATCGAAGCGACCCGGCAACATCCCGGGCAGCTGACCGTCGTCGCCATCGGTCCTCTCACCAACGTCGCTGCCGCGCTGGAGCGTGACCCGGGCTGGAAGGACGCGGTGCGCAGGCTCGTCGTCATGGGCGGCGAGTTCTCCCGCGGCGAGCCGGAGCACAACATCCGGTGTGACGCCGCCGCGGCCCGGACGGTACTCGCGTCGGGCATCCCGTCCGTCTTCGTCGGGCTGGACGTGACCACGACGGTTGCCCTGAGCGAGTCCGATCTCGACGAGATCACCCGCTCGGGCTCACCGTTGGCGACCCTAGTGGACCAGCAGGTCCGCGGCTGGTGGCGCTTCAGGGAGACAGCGGGATCCAGTCCGCACGATCCCCTTGCCGTGCTGGCAATGCTCGAGCCCGACCTGTTCACGCTGGAGGCAGGTAGCTGGACCGTCATCGAGGAGGGTGAGCGGCTCGGGGTCCTCGAGCGATCCGCAGGCTCGGCCGGCGTACATCGTGCCGTTCGCGTCGACGTCGAGAGGGCGGCTGACTCCATCCGGCGACGCCTGTCCCACGCGGTATCGGCGTGACCTCACGACGCTCCGGGCCACCCACCTTCGCTGCCGGCTCGGAGGCCGACGGTTGTCACGCATGCCTTTCCCCGGCCCTGAACTGGCGGCGGGCCGCGGCGATTCCCAGGCCGAGCGCGGCGATCGCCGCGATGGCCGCGGCTGGGATTGGCAACGCCGCAGGCCCGGCCCGTCCGACGAGCAGGCTTGCAGCCGCCGCGCCGATAGCGATACCGCCGTTGAATACGACGGGGATCAACGCCGCGGCCAGGTCCCGGTGCCCGGTGCCTGCAAGGCGGAGGATCTCGGTCTGTGCGAGTGGTGGTACGGCGCCGCTGGCAAGACCCAGCGCGAGGATCGTGACGAGGCCTGAGACCGGTGACTCGGCCCACGTCAGGGCCAGGAGCATGAAGGCCGTAGCCGTCGAGGCGGCGATCAGTCCGAGTGTGGTGCGGCGGGCCAGCCGGCCGGCCAGTGCCACGCCGGCCGCGGAGGCGAGGCCGAAAGCGAGCAGCAGACCGCTCATCTCGCCCGGCAAGAGAGCCGCGGCCCGCTCGCCGAGTCTGGTGATGAAGGTGTAGGCGCCATAGTGCCCGACGAGCAGGAGGCCGACCAGCGTGACCACGACCAAGGTCGGGCCGAGCGGGCCGCGTGCGGGCCCAGGATCGTCGGCGGAGGCAGCCGCCCGCCGGGGACGGGCGGGAACCAGGGCGCGTACCAGCAGACCTGTTCCGAGTGCCGCCACGGCCAGCACCACGAAGGCCGCACGCCAACTCGACGCGTCTGCGATCAGCCGCGCGACAGGGGTGCCGACCACCATCCCCAACGTTGCACCACCGAGCACGACAGCGACCGCCTGGCCGAGGTCCTTGTCCTCCACTAGGTCGGCCACGTGGGCGTTGGCGGTGGCCCACAGCAGTCCGACCGACACGGCCCCCACGAGGCGAGCCGCGAGCGCCACGGCATACACCGGCGCGACGGCGGTCAGGAGCGACGAGGCCGCCAGCAAGACGATGCCTGCGAGGATGAGGGTGCGCCGGTCGATCCTGCGGGTGAGATACGTGAGGGGCAAGCTGGCCACCACGACGGTGAGTGCCCACGCGGCGACAAGCTGCCCGACCAGCGGCTCGGCGACGCCGAGGCCTCGGCTCATCGGGACGAGCACGGCTGTGGGAAGCATCTCGGCGGTGACCATGACGAGGGTCGTCGCGCCGAGAGTGAGGAGTGCGGGCCACGGAAGGGAGGACTTCGCTGCCGCGGCAGGATGCATGGTTGTTGTGGTCATGCGACCACGGTAAAGTTTGACATTGATGTCAATGTCAAGCCTTGGCGGTGATTCAGCATGAAGATCGGTGAACTGGCCGAGCGGACGGGTGTGGCGCCGCGGTTGATCCGGTATTACGAGCAGCAGGGTCTGGTGACCACAGACCGGGAGGACAACGGGTACCGCGCCTACACGGAGGCGCACGTCGAACGAGTCACCCGCGTCGCCAGCCTGGTGCGGGCAGGTATCCCCACACGGCTGGTCAGGGTGCTCCTCGATACCGAGGACGCGGCCACCCGCGGTGAGCCGACCTGCCCGCGGAACGTGGCCGAACAGCTTGCTGCTGAACTCGTTCCCATCGAAGACCGGATCGCCTGCCTCACCCGCAGCCGCGACGCGATCCGCAGCTACCTCAAGCGCTCCCACCACGAGGTGCTCCTGCAGCAACAGCGCGTACCCAGTACCGCCTCGGCCGGATAACCGGCCACCGGGCGATGCGCCCGGCGCGAGGCCGGGCGGTGCGGCGCGTCAGCGCCGCCTTGATCTCAAAGAGGTCAACTCGGCAACTGGCTTCGCTGCTGCTGGCTACTCGCCGACGTGTTTGCCGAAGCGCTGGAACGCGGCCTGACGCGTCGTCCCGAGGGCTATGCCGATCATGGACCAGGTGTCTCCAGCGGCGCGGGCTTCTGCGACGGCGTCTCGTAGCTCCTGCTCGGCGTCGGCCATGTTCTGGCGGGCGGCGGCGATACGGCGCATGCGGGCACCGTCGCGGGCAGGGGTGGTGGCCGGGTCGAGACTGTCGAGCCAGCGTTCAACGTCGCTGTCGTTCTGCATCTTGATGTCTGCCATGTCTATCACCTCACCTGTTCAAGTAGTCGTAGAACTTCGGACGTAAGACGTCGGCGTGGATGATCCGGGAGCCTTGTTCGTCGTCGCGTCAAGAACGCCTTTACGCTTCAGGGTCGCGTCGGGGGGTCGTTAAGCATGGCGAGTATGGCGTTGTGGACTCTGGGTGCTGCGGCGAGGATGTTGGGGCCGGTCAGGGTGTATGGGCTGCCGTCGTGGTGGGTGATGATCGCGCCTGCTGTGCGAGCGAGCGCGACTCCAGCGGCGACGTCCCACGAGTTGTTGGAGTGGATGACAACGGCGTCGAGCCGTCCGGCGGCTAGCCATGCGAGGTCGGTGGCGGCGGAGCCGAGCATGCGGACTCTGCCGACTGTGTTGGCCATGTGGCCAAGGACCCTGAGGCGGTCTCGGTTCTCGTCTCGGCTGGCAGGCCCGGTCGCGAAGTCCCCGACTGCGACCACCGAGTCAGCAACACTTGACGTCTGGCTGGCTTGTAGGTGCTCGTTGTCGCGGTACGCTCGGCCGTCGCGGGTGGCGTATCGCTCCCGGTGGTCAGGTAGGACAATCTCGCCGTGTGCTGGTGTCTCGTGTTCAATGAGCGCCAGCGCGATCCCAAAGGTGGGCAGGCCTCGGCTGAAGTTCGTGGTGCCGTCGATGGGGTCAAGACACCAGTAGGACTCTCGTGGACCGGTGCGGCCGCGTTCTTCACCGAGGAACCCGATGTCAGGAGTCAGCTCGCCTAGGAGTGAACGCACCTCGTCCTCGATCGTGAAGTCCGTGGTGGTGGCGAAGTCACGGTCGGACTTGTAGGAGCGCTCCATTGCTCGACCTTTGGCTAGCACGTCGAGCGCCCTGTCTATGGCAGCGGCCGATGCCTGTTCATGCGTCAACATCACGCCCACCGTCCCACGCCTCGGTGACAACGCGTTCGAAGATCGGGAAGATGCCGTGCGGTTCGTCGTCGCTGACCTCGAAGAGGAAGGTTGGCGAGTCCAGGCCACGCGTGTGATGCAGTTAGGGCTGAACCATGGCCCGGTGTCCGTCAGCGATCGTGATGTTGAACCGCACGGTTTCGTCGTAAGTGCGGATCTGCAGTCGGTCCACCGCTTCTGCAGACAGCTGGCCACAGAGGCGCATCAGCGCTGCATGGCCGGCCGATAGCGAGCCGAAATCTGGCGACGTAACAGGGCGGACGGACCACAAATGAGACGGAGACTGAGACGGGACGAACTCCGGGCGTGGTCCCTCTCAGATAGTGCTCGACGTCCGTCCTACTCAGTGTGGCGGAGGATGCGGGATTCGAACCCGCGAGGGCTTGCACCCAACGCGGCGAGCGCGAGCGAGCCGCCCTTGATCTCAAAGAAGTCAACTCGGCAACAGCACGACCGGGACCCGTTGCAACGAGGCGGCCTAGAAAGACGGAATGACGGCCTAGACGCGTATCGGGCATTAGTTGCTACATTGTAGTGCATGACATCTCCTACGAATGTGCGGTTTCCTGATCAGGTGGACAAGAGCTTGGCCGACTATGCGCGCCGGTCTGGGGCGAAAAAGTCGAGCGTGGTCGTGGGCGCGGTGCGCGAGTGGCTGCGCATGGAGGCGCATCCGGGGATCGTGTTTGTGACCACGGTGACTGGTGAGCGACGCGCCGCGCTGGCTGTGGGACCGCAGGTGTGGACCGTGGCTGAGTCGTGGTTGCAGCATGACAAGGTCGAGCGTTCGGCTGCGGTGGTCGCGGATGCGCTCGGGTTGTCACTGGCCGATGTTGAGGCCGCCTTGGCGTATTGGGCGGACTACCGCCAGGAGATCGACGAGCTGATCGAGCGCCAGCACGCCAGCCAGGACGAGGCAATGGCGGCGTGGGAGCGTCGGCGAGCTCTCGATGCCGTCTAAGCGGGCTGAGATCCGGCTCCTGCTGGACGAGCACTACCCGGCATGGCTAGCAGAGGAACTGACCGCCGAAGGTGTCGACACCGTGGCACTGAATGCGCACAGGCCAGAGCTGCGTGGCGTTGACGATCGGCGGGTTCTTGAGGCGGCGGTCGCTGAGGACCGGGTGGTCGTCACCGAGGACGTCACCACATTCAGTGCCGCCATCGCCATGGTTCCCAGCCATGTCGGCGTGGTCTATTGCCACCATGCCCGGTTTCCTCGTACCCGGCCAGGGTTGAACAAGCTACGCAAGGCCCTCGTCGCATTGGCCGGCGAACCTCCGGAAGGTCTGGGTGAAGATCCGCTTGTTTGGTGGCTATCCAACTCCGGCTAGCAGCAAGTGCGGGCGCGACTGAGGACGCAGAGAAAACGCGCGGCCAGATGGACCGCGACGACACCAAATGAGACCAGAAATGAGACCAGACGGACGCCGGTTCCGGCTCGCTGTGAGCGCTATGCGGCGTCCGTCCTGCTCAGTGTGGCGGAGGATGCGGGATTCGAACCCGCGAGGGCTTGCACCCAACACGCTTTCCAAGCCTGCTATCGGCCATCCGCACGCGTTCAGGCGGGTCCGAATGCGTGGTCAGAAGACAGAAGGGCGCTCAAGTGAACCTCCATGAACGCCTGCGAATGAGACGGGAAATGAGACGGCGGGCCGAATGTGACAGTGCTGTGTCCTGCCCGGCCCTGCATCGCATGTGACATCAGTCTTTGAAGGCGGCCCCGCCTTGGAGCGGACACTCCGTGGCGGGGCCTGGACCGAACCTGCTTGGAGGTTCAGCCGTGGAAGAGAATCTACACACGTTCACCTGTACTGCTCGACGGGATGGGTGCGTGTGGCTTGTTGAGTGTGATCAGGACTCGTCGGCGCGTTGCCGGGTGTCGAGTCTGGCCGCTGCCGTACGGGACCAACGCCGAATCCTCTCCGAGGCCCTTGGTGTCCCGGTCGCCGTGGTGGATGTGGATGTGCGCCCGGTGTTGCCGGTGGTGGTGCGTGAACGGATCGCTCGGGCGCGTGTGCTGCGTGATACCGCGAGATGGGCGAATCGTGCTGCCGCCGACGAACGGGCCACGGCGGCACGCATGCTCGCCGGTGAAATGGGGTTAGCGCTGCGCGACATCGGCACCATTCTCGGTGTGTCGCATCAGCGTGCCCATCAGCTCCTCGCTCGGGGTGGTGAGCGGTGATGGACGTCGAGGCGATCCGGGACGCCCTGGCGGAGCTGCGTGAGGCTGTGGGGTGGCGCAAACACGCCCGCCATGTCGATCACGTGTTGAATGTGCTGGACCTGCGCACCGATCAGATGGCGCTGGAACTCGGCCGCGTGTGCCACGCACTCGGTGTTCAAACCCAGCTAGAGGTCGAGACGGAGCGCAGCCAGGCGAAACGGCTCCAGCACCAGGAGAACGTCGCGGCCACCCAGGCCGATGTGCGCGAGGTAGCGGATCGGCTCGACCAGGCCCTGACCGACCTGCGCGCCACCCTTGATGCGCTGCGGGAGCGGGATGGTGGGGGTGAGTCGTGATGGCCGCTGATTCGTTGATGCTCACCGAAGCGTTGCTGGCCGAACTGCACGCCGTGCACGCCGCGCTGGAAGCAGCGAACGACCGGGCGTATGAGGCCGTGGTCCGAGCGACCGCCGTGCGGGACACCCTGCGCCACGAACACGACCGTCACACACAGTGACACCACGTCTCGTTTCTCTGCCTGTTCGGGCCGCTGCCCCACCCGTCGCACATCGGTAGCGTCACCAGCATGACGGGCCGGCCACACACCCCCGCCCGGTCCCCCTACCTCGGTTGACTGGGCGGGGTCTGTGGCCGTCACCGACGACACAGCGAACCGGGAGGCGACGGCTGGTGATCGACTACACGGCCAGGCACGACATTCCTGCCTTCAACCCCGACGACGCCGGGCCGGGATACCTGTACGTGCGAGTGGCCGACCACATCACCGCCCGCATCGACGTCGGTGAGCTGCGCCCCGGTGCACGGATACCGGGTGAGCGAGACCTCGCCGCCGAGTACGGCGTCTCGCTCGGAACCATCCGCAAGACCGCACGGGTACTACGCGCCCGAGGCCTCGTGATCACCCTGCGGCACAAAGGCACCTACATCCGCCACCCCGACGCCCGCAACGCAACCACCCACGACAGCGGAACCGGAGGCCGGGGCCACTTCGAGCCATTCCCCTCATAGCTGCCATCCGTAGGCCGCAACGCAGCGGGTCCAGGGTGATCGCAGATCATCACGGAGTGACGCGAGCGCAGCGAGCGCCCTTGACCCGCGAAGTGAAGGCCGCAGAATGGCCGCGACGAGGGGAACGGCCGCCATACGACTCCACGCGGGCTGTCAGGCTGTTCTGGACGACACGATGTCCCTCCACCATGATATGGGCTCACCTGCGAATCTCGAGATGACTAGTATCAACGTATGACCCCGGATATTGTCGAGAAGGCAGCCCTAGTCGCGCTGCTTCGAGAGCCACATGTTCGCTGGTCAGAAGTAACGGCCGAGATCGTCGATCGCGGAAACGTGCACGACGTACTTGATCGGCGGACCAGTGGCCAAGACCCCCTGTTTGCCCTCGGCCACGTCGATGACGCTGTACGTGAGGCTGCCCGACTAATCCACAAATGGGAGGGCGAAGGTATCGGCGTGCACGCGTTCTACGAGGATACCTACCCCGAACAGCTTCGCGATGTCCACGAGATGCCACCTCTTCTCTTCACTCGGGGTACGGTTGTCCCGGATCGCCGAAGCGTTGCAGTTGTCGGCACCCGCCGAGCAAGCGAACGAGGCTTGGAGATTGCTCATTCGGTTGCGACAGCGCTGGCGAAGAGCGGCATCACAGTAGTTAGCGGCCTAGCTCTAGGTATCGATACGGCCGCTCACGAAGCAGCCTTAGCCACGGGCGGTCGGACTGCTGCCGTACTAGGTACTGGCATCCGTGAACACTATCCATCGCAGAACGCACAACTCCAAGAGCGTATTGCGTCGAGCGGCCTACTAATGAGCCAGTTTTGGCCCGACAGCCCGCCCACGAAGAAGACGTTCCCAATGCGAAATGCCGTGATGAGCGGATACGCATCGGCGACAGCGGTGATCGAAGCTCCCTGGAAGAGCGGCGCACGCATTCAGGCGCGGCTTGCCCTGAAACATGGCCGCCCGGTCGTAATGCCACGCGAGCTACTCGAACATGATTGGGCACGTGAATATAGCATGCTTCCAGGCGTGCACGTCGTTGATTCCCTCGCTGAACTTCTTTCGGTAGTGGAATGCCTTGTGGACGACGCAATGTCAGGCTACGAGAAGCTCAGAAGCTTGGCTAATCGTGTCCAGATCTGATCCGCTTGAGCCATATCTCGCATCCGTCCGCCAGCAGGGAATATTCCTTAGAAATCCACTTCCGCCTGGCCCAGGAATCTGTCGCGTGTGCTTCACGGGAATCCGGCCAGATTACTCACGCTGCTATCAGTGCAACCAGCATCGGCAAGCAGGGGCAAATGCGGCTGATCTGGTTGTACCTGTGTCTTACGCAATCCAGAACGAGCAACACGCCTTCAACCTGGTAATGTACAAAAGTTCAAGACCTACCGCGAGCGCAAAGGCTGCACTGACGGCCCTGATCCTCGTATTTTTGAGAAAGCACCGGATTTGTCTGTCCACGGCTATCGCACCTGCACAGTTCACACACTACGCAGTGGTTCCAAGCACACGCGCTCGGCCGGGCACCCACCCGCTCCAAGCGTTGATAGACGGCAGCATGACCCTGCCGCCTATCAACGCGCGCGCGAACGACTGCTACCCGGCTGATGATCGCGACTTTCATCCGGACAGATTCGTCGTCGAGGACCTTCCACCTGAAGCGAATATTCTGCTGCTCGACGACACCTGGACAACAGGTGCGCGTGTACAGTCGCTCTCACATGCCCTAAAGGATGCCGGAGCAAATAAGGTGGCGGCCGTCGTATTAGGGCGCTGGGTAAACCCGTCCTGGCCGGACTCGCAGGCCCTGATTAGCCACTTGAGAAGGTCGACGACGTTCGATCTGTCTCGCTGCGTCGTTGGACGCCCCGCCTGATAGACGCATCCCAGCCTGTCCCGCCACGCCGGACGCCTGCCGCGCCTCAGTTCGGTGAATAGGGTCAATCGGGCGGGCGTCGCGGAGGGACCGGCCGCAAGGCCGCATGCCCGAAGCGAGCCCGCGTGCGGCGCGTCAGCGCCGCCTTGATCTCAAAGAGGTCAACTCGGCAGTGTCTATTGGTTGGACCTAGTCCCTCAACGCGCTACCCGGTCGACGCGTGAGGCGTGTTGCTGCCGGAACCGCCCTGAGTGGCGTCGGGCGTGAACTTTTCCATGGCTGCGCGTAGCGGTTCGTAGCCATTTGAGGCTTTGCCCTAGCTGTGCATGTCCGACAGGGTAGTGGGTCCAACCGTCCCGAAAAGTTCCCCAAGGGGTCTGCATTTTGTAAGTCCACCGCTGAGAAAAGGCCACGCGTAGTGCCCGCACGGGACTATGACTCAATCGCTGGCTATTTAAGCTCGGACGGTCACTCATGTGGTTGATCTTGACGATCAGAGTTGCCTGTAGATGTGCCCTGGATGCGTGTTGATCCCATTAGCCTTGCTATGCGGTCAATGATCGCCTTTTGTTCTGATTCTGCTACCTCTTGCGGAACGTTATCTTTGCTCGTACCCCTCTTCATATCGGCTATGATAGCGTCAGCTTCATCAAACAGGTTGCCTTTGTATCTGTCGATGTACTCCATAGGTCTACTGGCCAGTTCAACGAACTCTTGTGGAACCACCTTAGTTTTCATGCGGGCCTCAAGGAGCGCGCCATGTGATTCCACTAGATTAAAGAATATGATAGAAGCAAATTCTCTCTTGTCTTCATCTGAAACCACGACTGCGTCGCAAATTTCTCGCCATGCAATCGATGTCGTAAAGCAAGCCTGGATCGTCGCTGTAACTGGCTCGACCTTTTTTGGCAAGTCATCCAAAATCTCATCTGCGATCTTCACAATCGCGAGCGTCCCGGCTTCGATCCTTGCGGGATCTTTTCCGTCCCAATTTTCTGTGTCTGTCAAATAATGCGTGACGGCCCGCGAGAGCGTCGTGGCTGCGGCGCGCTCACGCTCGCGAAGCTGGCTTCTTTCTTGCCGCCTATGATTGCCGCGAGCGATTAGCCAGCTAGACAACCCTGTGACGGCTGACGGCAAGATGATGAACATAGCCAATGCCCAGATGGGAAGCTCGATAGAGCCGTTCGCTGGGATCATGTTACGAGCGTAACCTATCCAGCTTGAACTCGCCTCAGCTGAGAATGGCTGCATTGCGGTTACCCACTCGAACTCTGATGGCAACGAGACGAGGCGTCTCCACCCCCCAAGACGGCAACAGTGTAGGTGGTCAGTACTCCTTGGGAACCTGCCACAGTCAGGCGTGTTTTCGTCTTCCACCTGCTACGGGTCTTCATGGCTGGACGTCGGCGTGGGTGATATTTGGTGCACGGGCGTGCACTGGACAGTCCCATGAGTGACAATGGTGGGCGTGGCGGACGCACCTGATGATCAGGCTGAATGGTGGACGACGTCAGACGTTGCCGCCTACCTGGGCTTGAGGATAGGAACGGTCAGTTCGTACCGTCTCCGGGGCCAGATGCCCGAGCCTGACATGACGGTTGGCCGAACCCACATGTGGCGTCCGGGGCGGATCGTTGAGTGGCATCGCTCGCGCCCTCGCCCCGGTGTCGGTGGTCGGCCAACCCCAGACCGTGCATATCAGGATGATCGTTCAGATTAGTCCACCGTCTCGGGTACGGTCGGGGGCGTGGAGCCCAAGCAGCCTGAGTCGGATACGCGGTGGATCGCGCACGGTGAGCGAACGCTGTACGAGAGCAAGTGGGTCCGTCTCGGCTTGGTGGACGTTCAACTGCCAGATGGGCAGCGTTTCGAGCATCACAAGGTATGGATGCCCGCTGCAGCAATGACCGTGTTGCTGGACGATACGAACGAGCGCGCCTTGCTCCTGTGGCGGCATCGTTTCGTTCCGAACATATGGAATTGGGAGCTCCCAGGCGGCCTGATCGACGAAGGCGAATCTGCGTCGGATACGGCTGCCCGTGAGCTAGAGGAAGAGACTGGCTACCGGCCGGACTCTCTGGAGCAGGTGGTCACGTTCGAGCCGATGATCGGTACCGTGACGTGTCCCCATCATGTGTTTCTCGCCCGTGGCGGGCGCCAGGTGGGCGCGCCAACTGAGACCACGGAGATGCAGCGGATGGAATGGGTTCCCCTCGCTCGGGTAGCTGACCTGATCAGTTCCGGTGAGATCCGCAACTCGGGAACGCTCGTTGCATTGCTTCACGTGCTCGCTATCAGTGGCCGGGATCGGGCTCCCGGCTCAGAAAGCTCTTGATTCTGCGGCGCTGCCGGACTGATCCGGTTTGCGCCGCCAACCTCGACGCCTCTTGAGCTTGCGACGTGGCAAGCGCTAGATCACCCCGCACCGCGTGGGCAAGTGCTATATCGCAATGAAGGCCGGCGGCTGCGCGCGTGAAGCTGGAATCGAGATCGCGCAGCGCGTCGGACAGTTGGTCAATGGCATCGGCGGATCCCAAGCGAGCAAGACAATGACCCTGCCATCGCAGCAAATGCACTTCATCAAGCACGAGGAAGGGCAATTCTGGATCAGCCGCGTCGTCGGGCAACAGATGCGCCGCCTGATCGAGGGCCTGCCTCGCCTGCCAATCGTCCCCGCAAGCAGCGGCCGCCTCGGCTCGCGCTGCCGACAACCACGAGCTGAGCAGAGGAGGGAGCTGACCTCTGGCAGCCTCCTCAGCATGAAGGACGACAGCACGGGCATCGTGCGGCTGATCGAGGTCAAGCAAGGCGAAGGCCTGCTGAGCGGTTACATGGGCCAAGATGGCCGCGCTACCTGACTCACGCGCTGCGGCTTTGGCCGTCTCGTGATGCTGCCATGCCGCCGCGGGATCACCCAGGTCGAGGGCTTGCCACCCAGCAAGTGCTGCGGCCTCCGCGACAGCTGCGGCGAGAACAGTTCGCTGAGCGCCCGGGAGTGAGTAGCGCAATAGAGCACTCATCTGTTCCACGTGTGCTTCAGTCTGCGCCAGCAGGTTTGCAGCGCCCAATTGGCGATCCAACAACCGCAATGACTGAGTCTGAGCCTCAAAGAGCGCAACAAGGCTGTCGTCGATCGTCGTTGCCGCATCGAGACGACGTTTTAGCTCATCCGCCTGCTCGGCGGCCGGAGTCGGCTTGTCGTCCGGGCTGCCATTGTGTTCGACCTTGCCGGTCCCGAACCGCACGCCGAACACATCGGTGAGGAGTTCGGCGTAGAAGGTGGATAGGCCACGTCTCCCGTTCGCCCATTCGCGCACCATGCGCAGCAAGCTCTCGTCGGATGGCAGGGACTCACGTCGAACGCTCGCCACACGTCGCAGCTCGTGAATCAGGCGAGCACGCGACCATCCGCGTTGTTCGCATAGCGCGTTGATCGAAGTTGCATCCATGCCCGCGCTCGCCCTCCGCTGACGTGCTGGGTCTCTGGCCTACCGCGTCCCCCCGGAGTCCCCCCGAGTCCTCTGTTGGCAGTCATCTCCTGGATTGACAATCAAATCACGAGTTGCCGACCTATTGAAGAGCCAGCGGTCGAGAAGAGCAAGGCGACCCTTGACTAATACTGAGTGAGTCAGTATTCTTCACACAAAGTCCCACTACAGAGGAGGCAAGATGGCAGTCAGCGGAGGAATCCCAGTCCAGTTCAGCGCCGTGTTCCCACATGGGGCGTTCGTGATTGGTGAGGTCACGCCGGAAGCGGACTTCGATCAGTCCACGCGGGAGAAGCCGGTGCAGAAGCGGGACAAGAACACAGGTCTTCCGGTGTGGATAGTCCCGGTGATGGATGCCGACCCGGAAGCCCGCAAGGGTCAGCGTGAGCTGAGTGTGAAGGTGGCTGCGGAGGTCCAGCCGGTCCCACCTGAGGCGCTGCCGGGGACGCCGTTTCGGCCGGTTGAGTTCGACGGGTTGACGATCACCCCGTATGTGGACACCAACGGGCCACGCCCGCGTCAGGGGTACTCGCTGCGGGCGTCGGGGATGCGCAAACCCGGCGGCAAGCCCGCCCAGGCTGTGAAGGATGCCGCGTGACGGCGGCGGGCAGCGGTTCTGTCACGGTAGACACGGCGATCCATGTCTACGGCAATCCGGCCTCGTGGCAGCTGGTCCTCGCTGACGACCGGGTGAGCACTCACGTCAGGCTTCGTCTCGGGAACCACGTGACGCTGTACATCACGAGTGTCGCCGCGATCACACACCTTCAGCAGGCCGTCAACGACGCGGCTGAGGCGTTCACCGGCACTCCTCGCCGGACAACCGACCACGTGGCCTCGCCTGCCGGTGCGGGTCGTGTCGCGTGACATAAGACCGGCGCGGGGATCGGACCGGCTTCCCAACCTTCGATCCCCGCGCCTTCCAAACCCCAACCTGTGAAGGAAGGACCTTGGCATGTCCAACTCTACCGACCCAGCAATGCCCGAGCCGCTGTTCCAAGGCGGGCTCCGTGGCCATGGCGTGGTAGCGGCGGTGCGGTTCCGCTGCGGCGTCTGCAACGAACTCGTCGTGAGCGAGCCTGGCCAGGCATGCGACGCATGCACGGCACCCGTCAAGACTCGGCCCCCGGCCCGGTCCCGGCGTCCACGCGGCTCCACCAAGGCCACCGCGAGCGAGGCAACGGGTGGGGGTGAGTCGTGATGGGTGTGCGTTGGGCGACAGACCGGGTGAACGGGGACGAGTACGACGTCCCGCGTCGTCCCGGTGACGACGACTGCCTCGCCGTGTCCCTGGCCAAAGGTGTCGGGCTGTTGGCGCTCCTCGTTCCCTGGTACGCGCTGCGCCATCCCGGCACCACGGCTTTCCTCGTCGTGTCGGCGTGGCTCGCAACAACTCACGGCGTGGCCGTCCTCCTCGCCGTCTACACGCTCGCGGCGGTGGTGCTCGGCGTCTGGCGGTGGACTCACCCCTCGTCGTTTACCCGCGCCGTGGGTGATCCGTTCCGGTCGCGGGTGCGCGGTGGCTGGGTGTATCGGCGCAGGTGGCGCACTGCGATGCACATGTGCGGACTGTCCACCGGCTGGGGCAGCGAACGCTACGCACCGCACATCGTCCGGGTCCGCTCCAATGCCTTTACGGATCGGGTGCGGGTGAAGCTGCTGATGGGGCAGTCCCCGGCCGACTTCGAAACCCGAACCGACGAACTCGCCTCCACCTTCGGTGCCACCGGGTGCCGGGTCGAGACGGTGAAACCCGGCGTCATCGTCCTGCACTTCGCCCACGCCGACGCCCTCGCCGCGACCGTGCCCGCGCTCGAACCATCCGAGACGGTGGACCTCGAGGCCCTCCCGGTCGGGATGTGTGAATCCGGGGACACGTGGCGGTTACGGCTCCTCGGAACGCATGCCCTGGTGGTGGGGGCGACCGGTGCGGGGAAGGGGTCGGTGATCTGGTCCACCCTGCGCGCCCTCGGTCCAGGTGTGCGGGATGGGTGGGTGCAGGTGTGGGCGCTGGACCCGAAAGGCGGCATCGAGCTTGCCCTCGGCGCTGCCATGTTCACCCGCTTCGCCCACGACCCCGAACCCATGGTCACCGTGAATGAGGACGCCGCCACCCTCGTGCAGGAGCGGGCGGCAAGGATGCGTGGCATCACCCGGCTGCACCAGCCGAGCCCGTCCGAGCCGTTCGTCCTGCTCGTGATCGACGAGTTGGCGTTCCTGACCGCGTATATGCCGGACCGGGCCTTGTCGAAGCGGATGGCCTCCGCGCTGTCCGTGGTGCTCTCCCAAGGCCGCGCGGTCGGAGTCTCGGTGATGGGGGCGGTGCAGGATCCGCGTAAGGAGATCGTGGCGGTGCGGGACCTGTTCCCGACCCGGATCGCGCTCAGGCTGACGGAGCGGGGTCAGGTGGACATGGTCCTCGGGGACGGTGCCCGCGAACGTGGCGCGCACTGCGACCGCATCCCCGAAACCACCCCCGGTGTCGGGTACGTCCTCATCGACGGGCACCGCGAACCCGTCCGCGTCCGCGCCGCACATGTGACCGACGCCGACATTCACGCGATGCGCGACACCTACGCATCGCCCGGTCACTCGATAGGGGCCACACCGCTGGACGTCATCGCGGGGGAGGTCGCGGCATGAACACCATCGTCACTACTGAGTACATGACCAGCGACGTCACGACCCACACGGCGACACGGTTGGACTGCGACGGCGACCTGTGGGAAGTGACCTGGCTGCCGGACCGGGTGTTGAGCCGCAATGAGGCGATAACCGCTGTCACGTTCGCGGAAACCGTCGCCAGCGTCCCCGCTGAATCGGATCTGCGTCCGGGTCTTCCGGTGTGGCCGGTGCTGGCTGCGTGGGCGGGCGAGCTTGGCCTCACCCCGGCCGCTGCCGTAGCTCTGCTGGAGGGGTGCCAGTGAGCGCCCTGCCTCGCCTGGACGACGACACCGTTCGGGGGCTCGCAGTCGCTGAGCGGGTGTGCGTGCGCCCGATCATGTCCAAACTCACGGACACCCTGACCGGCGACACCCGGACGGTGTTGATCCCGTGCGGGTCCACCCGCGAGGCCGTGTGTCCCTCGTGTGCGGACCGGGCGCGCCGGTTGCGGATGCAGCAATGCCGCGAAGGCTGGCACCTCACGGTTGAGCCACTGATCAACACCAACGATGACGACGACACACAAGACGACACCGGCCCCGAGGACGACGACACCGACACTGACGGCGACGGGGATGACAGCGGGTCGCGTCGGGTGCGTTCCACTCGTCGCCGTGATGACGCTGACGACCTGCCCCGCCCGCCGAAGCAGCACACCACCCTTGGCCGCGAGTTCGATACCCCGGACGGCAAGACCTACCGGCCGTCGATGTTCCTCACCCTCACTATGCCCTCCTATGGGCGGGTGACCCGCGAGGGTGTGCCGGTGGATCCCGGCTCGTATGACTACCACCGTGCCGCGCTCGATGCGCTCCACTTCCCGAAGGTGGTAGATCGGTTCTGGCAGAACATGCGCCGCGCCACCGGGGTGCCGGTGCAGTACTTCGCCGCCGTCGAACCCCAACGCCGCCTCGCCCCACACCTGCACGCCGCCGTGAGAGGGACGTTTCCGCGTGCCTTGATCCGGCAGGTGGTGGCGGCGACGTATCACCAAGTGTGGTGGCCCCGCCACGATGAACCCGTCTACGTGGATCGGGTACCGGTGTGGGACGAGCAGACGGCCGGCTATCGCGACCCTGACACCGGGCAGGTGTTGCCGACGTGGGATGACGCCCTCGACCAGCTCGACGCCGAGGTTGACCCGGAACCTGCGCACGTGGTGCGGTTCGGCACCCAGATCGACATGCAAGGCATCCTCGTCGGGACTCCCGCGGCTGACCGGCGCGTCGGGTATCTCACCAAATACCTGACCAAGAACATCTCCGACGACCCCAACGACGATGAACCCTCGGCCGCTCGTCGAGCGCATATCGACCGGATCGCGGAAGAAGTCCGCTGGCTGCCCTGCTCACCCACGTGCGCGAACTGGCTGCGGTACGGCATCCAGCCCAAGAACGCCCGCGCTGGGCTCGCACCGGGTCTGTGTCGCTCGAAGGCGCATGACCGTGACCACTTGGGCCTCGGTGGACGCCGTGTCCTCGTCTCCCGGAAGTGGACCGGCAAGACCCTTACCGAGCACAAGGCCGACCGCGCGGCCGTCGTCCGGACCGTCCTGGCCGATGCCGGTGTCGAGATGGACGACCACGGCGAGTTTTCGGCAACCGCCACAAGACCCGACGGCCAACCCCGCTACCACTGGTCAACCGTCAAGCCCGGTGACACCGACGCGCCCTCGTATCTGCGGCTCATTGCGCACGCCATCACCCGAAGACAGGCCTGGCGAGAGCAATACGAAGCCGCCAAGAACCGCGCCGGGCCACCCACCCCAGATCTTTCGGCAACTGTCCCCCAGGCCGCACCAGCGGCATGACCCGGAAGGAAACGATCACGATGGAAGCCCAGGTGGCCGAGCGCAACCCGCAAGGACTGCTGTTGACCATCGAAGAAGCCGCCCACGTGCTGCACATCGGCCGAACCAAGATGTGCGAACTCCTGGCTACCGGCCAAGTGGAATCAGTCCAGATCGGACGGCTACGCCGCGTCCCGTTCGAATGCCTGCAGGCCTACGTGACTGGCCTGCTCGACGCCGACCACACCCGCCACGCGGCATAGGAGGTAACGATGGGACGCAGACCAAACGGAGCATCGAGTATCTACCTCGGCGCGGACGGCGACTGGCACGGCCGTGTCACGGTCGGAATCAAGGACGACGGCAAACCGGACCGCCGTCACGTTCAGGCGAAAACAGAGGCAGCAGTCATCAGAAGGGTCCGGGCGCTCGAAAAAGAACGTGACTCGGGCCGGGTCCGCAAGGCCGGGCAACGTTGGACCGTTGACAAGTGGCTGACGCACTGGATCGAGAACATCGCCGTGCCACCGGCCATCTCCGGCTACACGCACGACGGCTACAAGGTGGACATCAGCCACTACCTCATCCCAGGTATTGGGGCGCACAAGCTCGACAAGCTGACGCCCGAACATCTGGAACGGCTGTATGCCAAGATGCTGAGTCAGGGCAAGGCAGCCGGTACGGCTCACCACGTGCACCGCACTATCCGGGCCGCGCTCAATGAGGCGATACGCCGGGGTCACCTGACCATGAATCCGGCGATGCTGGCGAAGGCTCCGTCCCCGGATGAGCATGAGGTAGAGCCATACGAGGTCGATGAGATCAAGCGGATTCTGAAGGTCGCGAGTGAGCGGCGCAACAGCACACGGTGGGCCATCGCGCTTGCACTCGGGTTGCGTCAGGGCGAGGCCCTCGGCCTGCGATGGATAGATGTCGACCTGACGGGTGCGGTCCTGCGCGTGCGCCGTAGTCGTCTGCGCCCGAAGTATGCGCACGGTTGCGGTGAAACGTGCGGTAAGACGCCTGGGTACTGCCCGCAGCGAGTGCAGGTGAATCGCGACACGAAGGACACGAAGTCTCGGGCGGGCAAGCGTGTGATCGGACTACCTCGTGAGATCGTCGCTCTCCTGCGGGCGCACAAGGACAGGCAGGACGCCGAGCGCGTCGCGGCTGGTGACCTCTGGTGTGACGAAGGTTGGGTGTTCGCGATGCCGGACGGCCGGGCGCTGTCCCCGAACACGGACTACCGAGAGTGGAAGGCGTTACTGAAGGCAGCGGGCGTCAATGACGGACGCCTTCACGATGCTAGGCACACGTCTGCAACGGTCCTCCTGCTGCTGGGTGTCCCCGAGCGGACTGTCATGGCTGTCATGGGCTGGTCGTCAACCTCGATGGCTGCTCGCTATCAGCACGTGACGGACACTATCCGTCGTCAGGTCGCTGACCGGGTAGACGGACTCATCTGGCCAGCCGATAGCGAGCCGAAATCTGGCGACGTAGCAGGCCGGACGGACCACAAATGAGACGGAAACTGAGACGGGACGAACTCCGGGCGTGGTCCAATTCAGTTAGCGCTCGACGTCCGTCCTGCTCAGTGTGGCGGAGGATGCGGGATTCGAACCCGCGAGGGCTTGCACCCAACACGCTTTCCAAGCGTGCGCCATAGGCCACTAGGCGAATCCTCCGCCGAAGAGCGTATCCGACGATGCCTCTGTAGCCGAAATCGGCTGCGTGTTCGGTCATTCCCCCACTGCCGCGGGCGGCTGACGGGCTCGGCGTGGAGAAGCGCCGGGCTATGGGTACACTTGGGGCCGACCCCTCGCGTGGCGGTATCCCGCCGAACTCCCCCAGGGCCGGAAGGCAGCAAGGGTAGGTGGGCTCTTCCGGGTGCGCGAGGGGTCCTTACTGTTTTCCACAGCTTCATCACGGTGGCAGATGCACGGTGTCGGGGTCAGGGGCTAGGGTTCCCAGGGTGTCGTCCCTCGCTTTGTACCGCACCTACCGGCCGAGTCAGTTCGCTGACGTCGTCGGGCAGGAACATGTGACAGTACCGCTGATGCGGGCCCTGGAGAACGACCGCATCCATCACGCGTACCTCTTCTCCGGCCCTCGCGGCTGCGGCAAGACGTCGTCGGCCCGGATTCTCGCTCGCTCGCTCAACTGCGAGCAGGGGCCCACACCGAAGCCGTGTGGTGCGTGCCAGTCGTGTGTGAGCCTGGCCCCCAACGGTCCTGGCAGTGTCGATGTCGTCGAGCTCGACGCCGCCACCCACGGCCTGGTCGACGACGCCCGTGAGCTGCGAGAGAAGGCCCACTTCGCACCGGTGTCGTCCCGATTCAAGATCTACGTCATCGACGAGGCGCATCAGCTAGGTCCGGGGGCCGCCAACGCGCTGCTTAAGCTCATCGAAGAGCCGCCCGCCCACCTGAAGTTCATCTTCGCCACCACGGCGCCGGACAAGATCCTCGGTACCATCCGGTCCCGGACGCACCACTATCCGTTCCGGCTGATTCCCAGCAAGGTTCTCCAGCAGAACCTTGCCTGGATCTGTGAGCAGGAGGGCGTCCCGATCGAGCCGGGGGCGCTCGCGCTGGTGGCTCGCGCCGGAGCCGGGTCGGCACGGGACTCGCAGTCGGTGCTCGGACAACTGATTGCCGGCGCCGGCGAGGAGGGCGTCACGTACCAGCTCGCCGTCGAGCTGCTCGGCTTCACCGACGCGGCGCTGCTGGACGACGTGGTCGAGGCGATCGCCAACAACGACGGCTCCACCATGTTCGCCGCGGTGGACCGGGTCATGGACTCCGGCCACGACCCGCGCCGTTTCCTGACCGATCTCCTGGAACGCTTCCGGGACCTGGTCGTGGTGCGGGCCGCACCCGATGCCGCCACCCACGGCTTGATCGACGCCGCGGAAGAACAGGCAGAGCGGATGACCACCCAGGCGGCCCGGTTCGGCCCGTTCGATCTCATCCGGCTGGCCAACGTGGTCGATGAGGGCATCACAGCCATGAAGGGTGCAACACCTACCCGGCTGCAGCTCGAGCTCGTCTGTGCCCGGCTGCTGCTTCCCGGCGCCGACGACGCCGTCTCCGGTGTCCAGGCACGCCTGGACCGGCTTGAGCGAAGGCTGGGAGGCGCCACGGCACCAGCTCCCGCCAGCGCGCCGGGTGATGCCCACGCACCGGCGTTCTCTCCGCCCGGGCAAGCGGCACCGGCGTCTCGGCCGACGCCGCCCATGGAGACGGCGCCCCCCTCCGAACCGCTGCCGCCGTTGCAGCCGCCGCAGCCCACCGAGCCGGTACCGCCTCCCGAGCCCGCCCGACCAGGAGGGCCGGTCCCACCCGCGGAGCCCTCGCGGCCGCGTGAGCCGGTTCCGCCTGCTGAGCCCCCGCGACCGCAAGAGCCAGTTCCGCCCACGGAGCCGTCCCGGCCCCGGGAGCCGATTCCGCCGCCAGAACCACAGCCACCGGCCGAGCCGGCGCCCCAGTCCACCTCGCCCGCCACCCCGGCCGCACCAGTGGCCGAACCGGCCGGGAGCAGCCAGCCGGTGTCACCCGGGTCGGTTCCCGCGGGCGCCGGAGTCGCCGACGTCCGGCGCATGTGGCCAGAGGTCTTGACCCGGCTCCGGGAGATCAAGCGCACGCCATGGAGCCTGATCTCCCAGGAATCGGCTGTCGCCGACGTCGCCGACGGCGTGCTCACCCTGGCCTTCCGCCAGCCGACGTTGCGGGACACGTTCGCCCGCCGGGAGGACTTCCAGTCCTACCTGAGGCAGGCGATCAAGGAAGTCCTCTTCATCGAACTCCGCATCGAGGCGATCGTCGATCCGTCCGCCGATCCCGCCGCCGCGGCAGCCGGGACGGGCGGTTCGTCAGGGTTCACCGGCGGCGGGTCCCGCGCCGGAACTGCCGACGTCCCTCCGGACACCCGGTCGAGCAGCTGGGAGGCGGCTCCGGCTCGTCCCGCCGCACCGGCCGCGGAGGCGACCCCAGGAGCGGCAACCACCCAGAACAACGCCCCTGAACCGCAAGCGGCTTCAGCCACACCAGTGCCTGTGGCGGCACAGCCGGCGCCACCTGCGCAAGCCGGGCGCGCGGCTGCGGCCAAGGCCGCCATCCAGCAGCGCAGCCGTCCCCCACAGCGCCAGGAGCAGCCCGGCGCGACAGGCGCATCTGCCTCCGCCGACCACGGCGCGGATCTCGATGACGACGATCTCGACATGTTCGGTGAGTCCGAACAGGAACTCCTGGCCCGTACCTTGGGAGCCACCGTCATCTCGGAGTCGGACAACACCTGACGCAAACGCCGTGGAGCACAAGCTCGCCGTGTCGTCCGCGTGCCGTAGGCTCGAGGTTCTACGTCGCCCGTCTCGAGGGAGTTGCCGCCGTGTTTCCGTCTGGTGGTTCGGAAGGTTTCGACATGGGCCAGCTGCTGCAGCAGGCCCAGCGGATGCAAGAAGAGCTGATGTCCGCGCAGCAAGATCTGGCCGATAGCGAGGTCACCGGCAGCGCCGGGGGCGGCCTGGTCCAGGCCACCATGACCGGCGGCGGTGAGCTGGTCGGGATGCGGATCGACCCGGCAGCCGTGGATCCGGAAGACACAGAGACGCTGGGCGACCTGGTGGTCGCGGCTGTTCGTGACGCACAGGCCGAGGTACAGCGGCTGGCCAGCCAGCAGCTCGGCTCCATCAACGCCAACGTCGAAGGACTGCTGGGTGGTGGCACGCCCGGTGGACCGCTGATCGAAGGGTCCGCGTCGTCCGCCGACGAGCCCGGCGATGCCGACTCGCCGCCCGGCCACCGCGCATAGACACGGAGCACGAGCATGTACGAAGGCGTCGTCCAAGGCCTGATCGACGAACTGGGGCGGCTGCCGGGTGTCGGCCCCAAGAGCGCCCAGCGGATCGCATTCCACATCCTCGCCGCTGATCCGGACGACGTCCGCCGCCTCGCCACCTCCCTGCTGGAGGTCAAGGAGAAGGTCCGGTTCTGCGCCGTGTGCGGAAACGTCGCGGAGGCCGAACAGTGCCAGATCTGCCGTGACCCGCGCCGGGATCCGTCGATCGTCTGCGTGGTCGAGGAATCCAAGGATGTCGTCGCCATCGAACGTACCCGCGAGTTCCGGGGCCGCTACCACGTGCTCGGTGGCGCCATCAGCCCTATCGAGGGTGTGGGTCCGGACGAGCTGCGTGTCAAGGAGCTGATGACCCGGCTGGCCGACGGAACCATTACGGAGCTCATCATCGCCACTGATCCGAACCTTGAGGGCGAGGCCACGGCCACCTATCTCGCCCGCCTGGTGAAGCCCATGGGATTGCGTGTGACACGCTTGGCGAGTGGATTGCCGGTTGGCGGGGACCTGGAGTATGCCGATGAGGTCACGCTGGGCCGTGCGTTCGAGGGTAGGAGGCTCCTAGATGTCTGACCAGATAACCACGTCCGCCGAGGAATACGCCGAGTTCGGCGTCGAGATCGCGGACCAGATCGAGAGTTTCCTGCTGGCGCTCCGGGAGATCGCCCGCGGCGCAGATCCAGCCAGCTCACTGTCGTTGCTGCTCCTCGAGGTCAGCCAGCTCTCCTTGGCCGGTGGCCGTCTCGGTGCCATCAACGACCTCGTCCCGCAGGATCGGTTCGAGCCGGACACGGGACCGGATGCCGACGTCGACGAGCTCCGCGAGCGCCTCGCCAAGCTGCTGGATCCGGTGGATGCCTATGTCGAGGTCGTCGATCCAGTCGACCCCAACCGCGGGGTCACCGCCTTCCGGCTCTCGGACGATCTGGCCAGCATCGCGGCGGATCTCCTACATGGGCTCTCTCACTTCCGCGCGGGCCGGACGGTCGAGGCGCTGTGGTGGTGGCAGTTCTCCTACCTGTCCTCGTGGGGATCCAGCTGCGGTGCGGCGCTCCGTGCCCTGCATTCACTGATCGCCCACACCCGGCTCGACCATGAGCGCAACGACGCCACCGGAGCGGCCGAGCAGTCCTTGCTCGCGGAGGTCGACAGCTAGACGTCCGGGCGTCCCTCCTGTCGGACGATCATTCCGCGATCTGGACACTCACCGGTCAGGCGGCAAGCTCGCATAGACTGCCTTGGCACGAAATACGTTTACGCAAGGAGTGCGCCGTGGGCCTGGTCGTCCAGAAGTACGGCGGATCTTCCGTCTCCGACGCCGCGGCCATCAAGAGAGTGGCGCGGCGAATCGTCGATACCAAGAAAGCCGGCCACGAAGTGGTGGTCGTGGTCTCGGCTATGGGTGATACCACCGACGAGCTACTCGACCTGGCCAAAGAGGTCTCGCCCGTCCCGTCCGGACGTGAGCTGGACATGCTGCTGACGGCTGGCGAACGGATCTCGATGGCCGTCCTGGCCATGGCCATCAGTGACCTCGGGCACGAAGCCCGATCGTTCACCGGGAGCCAGGCCGGCGTGATCACCGACTCGGTACACGGCAAGGCCCGCATCATCGACGTCACGCCGGGTCGCATCCGGCAGGCCCTCGACGGCGGCGCCATCGCCATCGTCGCGGGGTTCCAGGGCGTCAGCCAGAACAGCAAGGACATCACCACGCTCGGTCGCGGCGGCTCGGACACCACGGCCGTCGCGCTGGCGGCCGCCCTCGGCGCCGATGTCTGCGAGATCTACACCGACGTCGACGGCATCTTCACCGCTGACCCGCGAATCGTGCCAGCCGCCCGGCGTATCCCGTCGATCAGCTACGAGGAGACGCTCGAGATGGCCGCGTGCGGGACGAAAGTCCTGCACCTACGCTGTGTGGAGTATGCCCGCCGATACGGCATCCCCATCCACGTCCGCTCCAGCTTCTCCACGCTGGCCGGGACATGGGTGTCTGACAAGACCGAAGGAAGTGACCAATCCGACATGGAGCAGCCGATCATCTCCGGCGTCGCGCACGACCGAAGCGAGGCGAAGATCACGGTTGTCGGTGTGCCCGACAAGGTCGGCGAGGCAGCGGCGATCTTCCACGCCATCGCCGACGCCGGCGTGAACATCGACATGATCGTGCAGAACGTGTCGGCGGCCGACACCAACCGCACGGACATCTCGTTCACCCTTCCGGCAACCGATGGTCCAGCCGGTATGGAGGCACTGACCGGAATCCAGGCCAGGGTCGGCTTCGAGGCCCTGCGCTACGACGACGGCGTCGGCAAGGTATCGCTGATCGGTGCTGGAATGCGTAGCCACCCGGGAGTCAGCGCCAAGTTCTTCGGCTCGCTCGCCGAAGCGGGCGTCAACATCGAAATGATTTCTACCTCTGAAATTCGCATATCGGTGGTCGTGCGAGGGGAAGATGTCGATACTGCCGTGGGGGCCATCCATCGTGCCTTCGACCTCGATGCCGAAGAGGTCGAGGCCGTCGTCTATGGAGGTACCGGACGATGACCGATACACGTCTGCCCACTCTCGCCATCGTCGGTGCCACGGGCGCAGTCGGCACTGTCATGCGGCAGATCCTGTCCACCCGGCAGAACGTCTGGGGTGAGATCAGGCTCATCGCGTCGCCGCGCTCGGCTGGCCGCAAGCTTCCAGTCAGGGGTGAAGAGGTCGAGGTCCTGGCGCTGTCACCGGAGGTCTTCGACGGTGTGGACGTCGCGATGTTCGACGTGCCGGACGAAGTCTCCGCCGAGTGGGCCCCGGTGGCGGCCAGTCGCGGAGCTGTCGCTGTGGACAATTCCGGCGCGTTCCGGATGGATCCGGACGTCCCGCTGGTGGTCCCCGAGGTGAACGCACGCGCGGCCCGCACGCGCCCGAAGGGGATCATCGCCAACCCGAACTGCACCACGCTGTCCATGATCGTGGTGCTCGGCGCGCTGCACGCCGAGCTCGAGCTGACTCAGCTTTTCGCCTCCTCGTACCAGGCTGCCTCCGGCGCGGGGCAGGCCGGTATCGACACCCTGCACGATCAGCTGAGCAAGGTGGCGGGCAACCGCGACGTCGGATCGCAGCCCGGCGATGTACGCCGGGTCGTGGGCGATGATCTGGGACCGTTCCCCGCGCCCCTGGCGCTGAACGTCGTGCCCTGGGCTGGATCGCTGAAGGACGACGGCTGGAGTTCGGAAGAGCTGAAGATCCGAAACGAGTCTCGCAAAATCCTGGACCTTCCCGATCTCAAGGTCTCCGCCACGTGCGTACGTGTCCCGGTCGTCACCACCCACTCGGTCTCTATGCACGCGACGTTCGCCCGGGAGGTCACCACCGAGCAGGCGTGGGAGATTCTCCGTGACGCTCCCGGCGTGGTGTTGTACGACGACCCGTCGCGTGGCGAGTTCCCCACTCCGGCTGACGTGGTGGGCACCGACCCCACCTGGGTGGGGAGGGTCCGCCGCTCGCTGGATGACCCGCATTCGCTGGAGCTGTTCGTCTGCGGCGACAACCTGCGCAAGGGCGCCGCTCTGAACACCGCCCAGATCGCCGAGCTCGTCGCCGCCGAGATGACCACCGCCAGCTGACCGCAGCCGTTTCGTTGCGTCCTGCAAAGCGTGGCCCTGGGCCCTCGCTCTGCAGGACGCAACGATGCGTCAGCTCAGGCGCGCCTTGACGGCATCGGCGACGACGCGTCCCTCAGCCCGGCCGGCCACTTTCGGCTGCAGCACCTTCATCACCTTGCCCATGTCACGGGGCGATTCGGCGCCCGCCTCGGCCACTGCCTGATCGACCAAGTCGGCCAGCTCCGCGTCGGACAGAGGCGTCGGAAGGTACTCGGCGATGATGGCCGCTTCAGCTTCCTCCTGGTCGGCGCTGTCCGCCCGGCCACCGGAACGGAACGCCTCGGCCGCCTCCCTGCGACGCTTGAGCTCGCGGGTCAGGACGGCCGTGATCTCGTCATCGCTGAGTTCCTTCGCGGACTGTCCGGCGACCTCCGCGGTGCCGATGGCGGAGAGAACCATCCGCAACGTGCCCTTGCGGACGTCGTCGCGGGCGCGCATCGCGTCGGTCAAATCACTTTTGATTCGATCTTTGAGAGAAGCCATGCGTCATAGTCTGCCGTGTCAGCCGACCGTAACCTTCATCGATCGACAATGAGGATGCGAAGATCTCGCGGTCCATGTGGCAATCTTGGCGAGTGGGATTCGCCAAACGAACAGCTCTTGGCCTCGCCGGACTAGCGGCAGGGGGGCTGGCCTACGCCGCCGGCTATGAGGTGCGCGCCTTTCGCCTGCGTCGTTTCGACGTCCCGGTCCTGGCACCGGGCAGCAGGCCGTTGCGGGTGCTGCACATCTCGGATCTGCATCTCACGCCCCACCAGTCGCGCAAGATCGAGTGGGTCCGGCGGCTCGCGGCGCTCGACCCGGACGTCGTCGTCAACACGGGGGACAATCTGGCTCACCGCGCGGCCGTCCCGGCGGTTCTGCACGCCTTGGAGCCGTTGCTCGCCACGCCCGGAGTCTTCGTTTTCGGCTCCAACGACTATTACGGCCCGCAGCCGAAGAACCCCGTCTCGTACCTCCTCCCGGTGAAGGGCACCGTCGCCCGGCCCCAGGCGCCAGATCTGCCGTGGACAGAGCTACGCGACGCCTTCACCGACGCCGGCTGGCTGAACCTGACCAACAGCCACGGCAAGCTCACCGTGGACGGCCGGCGTCTCGCTTTCGTCGGCGTCGACGATCCCCACCTGCGCCGCGATCGCTATCCGGAAGGAACAGCCGACGGCGACGCCGATCTCACCGTCGGGGTCTCACACGCACCGTATCTGCGTGTGCTGGACGCCATGAGCGACGACGGCTACCGGCTCCTGCTGGCCGGGCACACGCACGGTGGTCAGCTCTGCGTCCCGGGCTACGGCGCACTCGTGACCAACTGTGATCTCGATCCGGCCCGGGTCAAGGGCGTGTCCCGGCATCCGGCGGAGGGCGGCCCAGGCGCTGCCTGGATGCATGTCTCGGCCGGCCTCGGCACGTCCCCCTACGCACCGGCGCGCTTCGCCTGCGCCCCTGAGGCAACGTTGCTGACCCTGGTCGAGGGCTGAGTCCACCGCCTGGAGCAGGGCCGGATCGCGCGCTTCCGGTCCGATTTCAGGAACGGCGGCCTTCTCAGATATGCTGACTCGGCAGGTTTCGGGGTGTGGCGCAGCTTGGTAGCGCGCTTCGTTCGGGACGAAGAGGTCGCAGGTTCAAATCCTGTCACCCCGACCAGCTATTCTCGCACGTCAATGAAGGATTCCGGCATCGTCGGGGTCCTTCGCTTGTTCCATGTCAGCGAAGTGGCGTAGATCGTGACTGCGAGGTAGATATTGTCCGGCTATGAGCTGATCGATGAGGACGCGCTGGCGGCCGCCGCCGCGGAGGACTCGTTCACCGGAGTCGTCGCCGTCGATGTCGATGGCCGGCGAGTCTTCGATCGGGCGTACGGTTTCGCCCATCGGGCACACCGGATCCCGATATCCGTCGACACTCGCTTTGCGATAGCGAGCGGCAGCAAGGCATTCACCGCGCTCGCCGTGATGCGACTCGTCGAGGACGACGTCATCGGCCTTGACGACCGCGTGCGGCGATTCCTCGCCGACGATCTGCCACTCATCGACGACGAGGTCACCGTCGAACATCTCCTCACCCACACCTCGGGCATCGGCGATTACCTCGACGAAGAATCCGACTGGGAAGTCGAAGACTACGTGCTGCCGGTGCCGGTACACCGGCTGGACAGCACCGAGGCGTTCGTTCCCGTTATCGACGGGTATCCGCAGTCCTTCACCCCGGGTGAGCGCTTCGCTTACTGCAACGGTGGATACGTCGTCCTGGCGCTCATCGCCGAACGCGCCGCCGGCCGCCCGTTCCATGAGCTCGTCGAGCGTGACGTGTGCGAGCGGGCCGGCCTGGCCGGCACCGGATTCCTCCGCTCCGACGAGTTGCCTGCCGATGCAGCGCTCGGTTACCTGTATGCCGAGGGTGATCGGTCGAACTTGCTCCACCTTCCCGTCCTCGGCAACGGCGACGGCGGCATCTACACATCCGCAGCAGACCTGCATCGGTTCTGGCAGGCGTTGATGTCCGGCCGCATCGTGTCGCGTGCAACCGTCGCGACCATGATCCAGCCCCGCCACGACGTGCCCGCGGAGGATCTGCGATACGGCATGGGCTTCTGGCTGCACCGCACGGGACGGGCCATCGTGATCGAGGGCTACGACGCGGGCGCCTCGTTCCGGTCCACCCACGACCCTGAGACGTCGACCACCGTCAGCGTGCTCGGCAACAGCTCGGAGGGCGCCTGGCCGGTGATCCGGATGATGGCCGAGCTTTTCCACTAGTCCGGTGAGCGGCGGTAGACGTCCTGCGGCTTCAGCCAGACGCCGTTGGCCTGACTTCTGGTGTCTTTGAGCTCCACATACACGTGGTCGGCATCCCACCGGCGGGCCACACCCTCGATGAACTGCTCCCCGTCACGTTCCCAGATGAGCCGTACCCGGACCGCGATCCCTGGTTCATGCAGCGCATAGTCACGCGGCCGGCTGGGCCAGTGATGGTTGAGTATGGCCTGTTCGTGTTTGAGATGTGGTGGTCGCTCCCGATCCTCCATCCCCCGCATATCGGGACTGTAGAACATATGTTCGCATGATCGCCAGTCGTGACAGCCAATTAAGATCCCGTAACGTCCCCGTTTGTTCGTATTTTGGACGGGTATTGCGCCTCCATCAGCTCTGGCGAACTTCGAAGGAGCGTGATCGACATGGCAATCAGAGAGCCCTTGATCGGACCTAGCCTCGTACGCTGGAGTGCGGTCCTGGCGGGAGCCGTCATCGGGTTCGCGCTGATGATTCTGCTGTCATCTCTCTGGGTCGCGTGGGGCGAGGGCGGGAACGTCGACGCCATAGCGGACAACCTGCACTGGTTCGCGTTCGCAACCGCGGTGGTCGCGCTGCTTGTAGCCGGGATCATCGCCGGCGGTCTTTCCGGCACACCCGGCGCGGGAACCGGCCTGATGCACGGCGTGCTCGTCTGGGGGCTGATTCTCGTCGTCGCGACCGCGTTCTCGATCCCCCAGTCGCTGCGGTTGTTCGACACGTTCACCACGCCGCTGCCTGAGCTCGGAGCGGGAACCCTGTGGGCGACGTTCCTCTCGCTGTTGATCGGTTTGATCGCTGCAGGTGTCGGAGGCCTGATCGGGGGCGGGATGGCAAGCCCGACGGTGGCCGTCACCGAGACGGCTGCGATCGATGAGCATCGGCACGGCCGGCACGAGGCCCACTCCGACGAGCGCGACCACAGGCCGCGCGGCGACGACGCCGACCCGCGGCATCGTGGAGCGGACGCACGCGCGACGGAAACGGACGCTCGCCCGAGGGAACCGGATGCCCGGCTGAGCGACGCCGACGCGGACGCCCGCCACGGTGAGCCTGGCGACACCCGCCCGGGACGACGGCGATGATCCAAAACGCGCGCCGATTCAGCTGAGTGGTCCCGCTCCCTCGCCGGGAGCGGGGACTCACTACGCTCAGCCGGCGACGCTCATGTCTTCGTAGCGGTTACGCGCTTCGTCGAGAAGCGCTCGCCACGAGTCGATGTTGGGACGACGACGCAGCAACGCCCGCCGCTCTCGCTCCGTCATGCCGCCCCAGATACCGAACTCCGTCCGGTTGTCGAGCGCGTCAGCGAGACACTCGGTGCGCACCGGGCATCCGAAGCACACCGCCTTCGCCCTGTTCTGCGCGGCCCCTGGAACGAAGAGCTCGTCCGGCTCCGTGCTTCGGCACGCCGCCTCGCTCATCCAATCCTTCACCAGTGTCATCCAGAACCACCCCCGTGATCTGGGCAAGTGCCCAACCACTCGCCACCTTTACTTGCTAGGTATGACCCTATGCAAAGATCATAGTCACGGCTAGACCCTGATCGCACCGATTGCGGTCATTCGGTTGGACCATTGCGCGATAGCCCCCCGGTGTGATATCGAGTGCGCGCCCGGGCGCGGTTTGTGATAGCACGATCAACGACTACTCTTTCTGACATGGGGTTCAGTCCAGCTGCCGTGGTGTCCAACATCCGCAGAATCTTCCTTGTCATCGGTGTCAGTGCCCTGTGCGGCATCCTCATGGCCGGCCTCGCGTTGCCGGTGGTGGGCGCGCTGGGCCTTGGCGCACGGGAGAGCTCTGACTGGTTCCGGGAGATGGAGCTCGACTTCGAACCCGGCGAGCTGTCCGAGACGTCGCGCATCCGGGATGCCGACGGCAAGATCCTGGCGCGGTTCTTCGACGAGAACCGTCACTACGTCGAGCTGGACAAGATCTCCGAGAACATGGTCGACGCCATCCTCGCCATCGAAGACGACCGCTTCTTCGAGCGCGGGCCCATCGACTTCCAGGGCACACTGCGAGCCCTGGCCCGCAACGTCGAGGCCGGTGAGACCCAGGGCGGTGGCTCCACGCTCACCCAGCAGTACGTCAAGCAGGTGCGACTCTCCCAGGCGGAGTCCTCCGAGGAGCGCGCCAGCGTACTGGCCAGCGAGGGCATCGACGGTTACAAGCGCAAGCTCGACGAGCTCCGGATGGCCATCAGTGTGGAGCAGGAGTACTCCAAGGAGGAGATCCTCGAGCGCTATCTCAACATCGCCTACTTCGGCTCCCGGGCGTACGGGGTCGAGGCCGCGGCCCGCACCTACTTCTCCACCAGTGCGGAGAAGCTGACGGTCACGCAGGCCGCCATGCTGGCCGGAATCGTGCAGAGCCCGAACCAGTACGATCCCAACCGCAACCCGGAGGCCGCACTGGGGCGCCGCAACGTGGTGCTGGGCCGGATGGCCGAAACGGGGAAGATCAGCGAGGCTGATGCTGCCGAGGCGCGGCAGACGGACCTGAACCTGGATCCCACCAGTATCTCCAACGGCTGCGTCGACTCCTCCGCCGGGTTTTTCTGCGACTACGTGGTCAACGAGATCCGCCAGATGGAGGAGCTCGGCGACACACCCGAGGAGCGCGAGCACGCGCTGTACAACGGCGGGCTGACCATCGAGACCACGCTCGACCGCGACGTCCAGAAGGCGGCCGACAAGGCGGTCTCGGAGAGGGTGGCGCCCACCGACACGGCCGTCGGCTCCCTGGCCTCGGTGGAGCCCGAGACCGGGCACATCAAGGCACTCGCCAACTCGCGCAAGTACGGCGTCGAAGGCGAAGGCGTCAGCAACATCAACTACGCCGTCAACAGGAACATGGGCGGCAGCGTGGGTATGCAGCCCGGCTCAGCCGCCAAGGCGTGGTTCCTGGCTGCGGCCATCAACCAGGGCATCAGCCTGAACACCAGGTTCAGCTCACCAGCGCAGATCAGCATCCCGCAGAACCAGTTCCGGGACTGTGACGGCCCGTACCCGGTCTCGGCCCCCTGGGAACCGAAGAACTACGACGGCCCCCGCGGAAACATCAACCTGCCGGAGGCCACGGAGGGTTCCGTCAACACCTACTATGCTCAGCTCGCCGTGCAAACGGGTCTGTGTGAGCCTGCCATGCTGGCCGAGGCGATGGGGGCGGGGCGAGCGGACGGCAAAGACTACGAAGTGATGCCCGCGATGGTCCTCGGGACCAACGAAACCTCGCCGCTCGGCATGGCCCAGGCATACGGGACCTTCGCCAACCGGGGCCGGCACTGTGAGCCGACGGCGGTGCTGAGGGTCAAGGACAAGAACGGCGACGTTCTGGTCGACCGCACCGAACCAAACTGCGAACGGGTCCTGGAGAAGCCGGTGGCCGACGCAATCAACTCCGTGCTTGAAGGTGTCATCCACAACTCTGGCGGCACCGGTGGCCGGATGCAGCTCGACGACGGCCGCCGCGCGGCAGGCAAGACCGGCACCACCAATGACGCCATCGCCGTCTGGTTCGTCGGATACACGCCTCAGCTGGCCACCGCAGTGTCCGTGGCCGACGTCGACGGCGACCCCGACAACGGCGGGCAGCTCCGAAGCCTCCACGGCATGAGCTTCAACGGCGAAGTCGTCGCCAACGCCTGTGGTGGCTGCCTGCCCGGCCCGGT
This sequence comes from Phytoactinopolyspora alkaliphila, assembly GCF_010550695.1. Taxonomy (GTDB): domain Bacteria; phylum Actinomycetota; class Actinomycetes; order Jiangellales; family Jiangellaceae; genus Phytoactinopolyspora; species Phytoactinopolyspora alkaliphila. Next base: position 178,054 of record NZ_JAAGOB010000005.1, on the reverse strand, counting down.
GTGGAAGCAGTTCATGGACGACGTCCTCGACGACGAGCCGAAGAAGGACTTCAAGAAGCCCGACGGCAGCGTCATCCAGGGCATCTCGCTCACCGTTCCCGACGTGCGGGGAATGAGTTCCGACCAAGCGATCAGCACCCTGCAGGACGAGGGTTTTTCGGCGACCGTGGCGGAGCGGATCCAATCGGACTTACCGGAGGGCCGCGTCGTCCGCACTAACCCTGGTGCAGGCTCGCAGGCCCCGTCCGGAACCACCATCCGCCTATCCGTCAGCAACGGCGTCCCGCCTGGCCAGAACGATGACGACGACGATGATGACGACGACAACAGGTTCCGGATCCCGGAGGATCGGGAGCCACGGCTGCCTAACGACAACAACGGCGGGGACAACGGAAACAACGGGAACAACGACGACGATGACGATGACGACAACGGCGGCTGGGACTGACGCACTAGCTGATCAACCGACACTGCCGAGGCCGTGGCCGTCCGATCATTCGTCCTCGAGGGTCACTTCAGTAGCACTGCCGACATCGTACTCGCCAGGATTATCGTAGCCGGGGTCGCGTATTTCATCTGGGCATGCGGTGTCGACAATCGAAACCTCACCTGCGGCCAGGTTGATGAGGAATGTGACGCAGAGCACGACAGTCTCGTCTTCTGCGAACAACCCGCCGCCGGTTTGGGTGCGGGAAGGGACCACGGCATCGACGGCGCCGGTTTTCGGATTGATCTCCAGATAGTCGCCGTACCGGATTGACTGATCTGCGCGGTTGTGGCGTTCTATGTGGTCCTTGATCTCCGCGTGCCCGCGTGGCGCAACGTCGGACAGATTCGCCTGGAGACTCGACGCTGACCACCGTGCGCTCGATGTCGCCTCGTCGAGCGCGGATTCTGTCAAGCTGCAGGCACACAGCGTGGCGGCGCTCAGAACGCTGAGTGCCGCCACCGTGCGCCATCCGGGTCTCATAGTCCTAGCGGCCCGTGTGGGAAATACGAGGTCTGACAAGGTCGATCAGTTGCAGCATGATGTCGGCTCCTCAGGTCGGTGTCGCCATCAGATCGCCGATCTGACGCAGGCCGGCGAGGTCGTGAACATCATCGGCCAGGGCGGCGGCATGCGTCACCGGCACCTCCGGGTGGGCCGCCACGAAGCGATCCCCGCTGCGCTGGTCCCGCGCCGCGGACTCCAGCCGTTCAGCGTGCAGCCGGAGCAAGGAGGCGGTGAGGTGGTGTTCTCCGGCCTCCTCCAGCCGTTCCGCTCCGGCGATGGCCTGCTCCTCACTGATGCCGCCGCTGGCGTGGTGCACCCGGTTCAGCACCAGTCCCGCCAGCGGCATCGCGTCCTCCGACAGCCTGTCGACGAAGTACGACGCCTCCCGTAGCGCGTCCTGTTCCGGTACCGCCACGACCACGAACGCCGTCTCGGGTCGCTTCAGCAGGGCGTATGTCTGGTCGGCGCGTTCCCGGAACCCCCCGAACATCGTGTCCAGTGCGTTGACGAAGGTCTGGACGTCGCGCAGGAGGTCACCGCCGAGCACCTTCGTGAGTGTGCCCGTTACGACGTTGAAGCCGGCCTGGAAGACCTTCCGGTAAGCCTTGCCACCGGCTCTGGCCGGCCCGCCGAGAAGCCGGATGAGCCGGCCGTCGAGGAATGAGCCCAGCCGTTCCGGGGCGTCGAGGAAGTCGAGCGCCGATCTGGAGGGCGGTGTGTCGACGACGATGAGGTCCCACTGTCCGCGCTGCCGCAACTGGCCGAGCTTCTCCATGGCCATGTACTCCTGCGTTCCGGCGAACGAGGAGGAGAGCGCCTGATAGAACGGGTTGGCCAGGATCTGCCTGGCCCGGTCCGGCGTGGTGTGTGCCTCCACCACCTCGTCGAACGTCCGCTTCATGTCGAGCATCATGGCGTCGAGCCCGCCACCCTGGGAGGAGTCGACGCCACGCACCGGACGCGGCGTGTTGTCGAGCTCGGCGAGGCCCATCGACTGTGCCAGCCGGCGGGCCGGATCGATCGTCAGCACTACGGCCTTGCGGCCGCGCTCAGCGGCCCTGAGAGCCATAGCGGCCGCCGTCGTCGTCTTTCCCACCCCACCTGAGCCACAGCAGACGATCACATGGGTGCGCGGGTCGTCGAGAAGCCGGTCGACGTCGAGGCGCGCCCGCCGCCGCGGGGGATGATGTGCGGTCACGAAGCGCCCTGCTCGGTCAACGTCTCCGCGAACTCGTATACGGCCGTGGGATCTATTCCGCCGGGTACGCGCGGCAGCGTGTACATGGGCCGGTCAAGGGCGGCCAGTTCCTGCCGTGCCCTCCGCTCGGACTCGAGCCGGCGAGCATGTCCGGCCGCTTCGGTGCACAGCTGGTCGACGAGCACGTTGGAGAAGGGCAACGCCGCTGCCTTGAGACCCTCGGCGATCATGTCCCGGTCCAGCTTGCCGCTCCGTGCCGCGGTTCGCTCGCGACCCGCCAGGTGCGCCTCCCGAACCTGGTTCACGATCACGGCACCCAGCGGGATCTTGGCCGCGCGCAGCTCGGCCACGGCGTCCACGGTCTCTTGCACGGGCATCTCCTCGAGTAGCGCCACCACGTGCACCGCGGTCAACGGGCTGTGCACCAGCGTGGTGATCGAGTTGGCCTGGCGGTGGATCGGCCCCACCCTCGCGAGCGATGAAACCGACGTGTTGACGTCCAGGAAGCGGGTGATGCGGCCCGTGGGCGGAGCATCCAGCACCACGGCGTCGTAGACGAGCTCGCCGCGTGCGTCCTTGCGGCGTGCGGCCTCATACGTCTTCCCGGTCAGCAGCACGTCCCGCAGCCCGGGCGCGATGGTGGTGGCGAAGTCGACGAAGCCCACCCGGTCCAGGGCTCGGCCGGCCCGTCCCAGCCGGTAGAACATGGCCAGGTACTCGTACATCGCCTCACGAGCGTCGATAGCCAGTCCGTAGACCTCGCCGCCCCCGCTTGCGGGAGCGATTCGCCGCTCCGCATACGTCAGCGGCGCCACGTCGAACAGCTGGGCCAGGCCCTGACGTTCCTCGACCTCGGCCAGCAAGACTTTGCGTCCTCCGCCGGCCAGCGCCAGCGCCAGCGCCGAGGCCACCGTGGTCTTGCCGGTTCCGCCCTTGCCGGTGACCACGTGCAGCCGCACGCCTTCCCAGTCGCCCATACCCGAAAGCCTACGTAAGTGCGGGCACCTCACGGGCGAAGCCGTGGGGCAGCCTGCCGTGAAGGAGCCGCTGCAGGAGGAAGCCGATACCGAGCGTGGCCCATCCGCCCACGGCATCCAGGACGAAGTGGTTGGCCGTGGCCATGATGACCACGAGCGTGGCCAGCGGGTACAACACCCCCAGCGTCTGGATCCAGCGTCGTCGCGCGAAGATCACGATGAAGATGCCGCACCACAGCGACCAGCCGGCGTGCATGGACGGCATCGCCGCATACTGATTGGACAGTGCCTGCAGGTCACCGGAGGTCAATGAGCCCCACGTCTCGTGGACCCGAAGGGTGTCGACGAAGCCCTCACCGGGAAGGAGCCGGGGCGGTGCCAGCGGGAAGAGGTAGTAGCCGATCAGGGCCAGCACCGTCGTGATGGCCAGAACAGTCCGCGCCGGGCTGTACCGCCCCGGGTGCCGCCAGTAGAGCCACACCAGGACGGCACCGGTGACGAGGAAGTGCATGACCGCATAGAAATAGTTCATCGGGACGACGAGCCACTGGACGCCGTTGACGGTGTGGTTGATCCAGAGCTCGGCATCGACGTTGATGCCCTGCTGAAAGCGCCACAGCTCCAGGCCGCGCCGCATCGCCTCTCCGGCCTGCTCCGGCACGGAATTGCGAATGAGCGAATACACGATGTACGTGACACCGACCAGAAGCAACTCCGCGATCAGAGCTGGCCGACGCGGCGTTCGGACGTGGCTGAGCACGCGCCTCCATGCCGAGGATGGCGGGCGACCCGGTGCCGGAGAAACCTCCTCCAGCACCGGGCCGGGGCTCTCTTCTGTAACAGTCACGCCGCCTATCTTCCCCTACAAGCTGTCGATATGCCCGTTCACGTCGTCGTAAGATCACGTCGCTTGAATCCGGCGAGCCCCAACCACGTCAAGGCTGCGGCGATGACGAGGAGTATCGCCAGGGGCAGCGCCTCGAAGTCTGCCGCGGGCAGCTCGGGCACGTGGCCTGACGGGGAGAGGTTGCGTGTCCACGGGTCGAGCCCGAACAGTCCGCCCATGTAGACCACGACAACGCCATACACCGGGATGATCCAGGCGACATTGATGAACCGCGGGATCAGGCCGAACAGCGCGACGGCCAGGCCGGCGGCTACCCAGACGGCCGGGATCTGAGCTGCCGTGGCGCCGAGAATCCGGCCGAACAACCCACCGTCCTCCGTGACGATGGCACCGGAGAGACCGAAGCTCGCCCCGGCCAGAAGCATCACCACCGCGCTGCCGCCGAAGGCGACCGTGAGGTGGCTGCCGACCCACTGCTGCCGCGAGACGGCCGTTGAGAGCACCGGTTCGGCCCGGCGACCGACCTCCTCGGTGCGCAGTCGCAGCACCGCGAGTATCGCGAAGATGGAGACGATCATGGCGAGGAAGCTCATGAGGTTCGACACCCACGACTCGACCAGGCCCGCACCCTCGATGTCCGGAATCATGTCCTCCAGCGCCGAGATCTGGGCGAACATCTCCTCGGCGCCGTCGAGCACCGATCCGTAGGCGATACCGAAGACGATCATCGCCACACCCCAGCCGATGATGCTGCCCCGCTGCAGCCGGACGGCCAGTCCCAGCGGCGTGCTGAGGGCATGGGACGCTGTCGGGGAGCCCAGGCGTGAAGGGCGGAGGCCCGCACCCACGTCGCGCCGCGTGCTCAGGTTCACGGCCAGCGCGATGAGCACCACCGTAAGCCCGACGAGCAGGAGCAGCGGCCACCACCGTTGACCTTCGGAGAACGATCTGGTGGTGAACCCCCAATACAACGGGGAAAGCCAGGACAGGCCGTTGTCGGCGACGTCGCCCACCGCACGCACGACGTACGCCAGGCCCAAGGCGGCGAGCGCCATTCCGGAGGCACCTCGCCCGTACTCGGTGATCTGTGCGGTCACCGCCGCGATGCCGACGAAGGTGCTGCCCACAAGCGCCAGGCTCGTCCCGTACAGGAACGCACTCTCCATCGTCACGCCTTCGAGTTCGGAACTCCCCAGGCCCACGGCCGTGAACAGGCCGGCGAGCAGGTTTGTCCCGACGACGACGATGATCGCCGCTGTCATCTGGGCGTGGCGGCCGAGGACGCTGGAGCGGATCAGCTCACTCCGGCCGGCCTCTTCTTCCGCGCGGGTGTGCCGGACGAAGAGCAAGACGCTCATCAGCGCGAAGACCGCAGCCACCATGATGAACATCTGGTGGCCGACCATGGCGCCGAACGTGTAGTTATCTGGTGCGTAGTTCCTCCCCACCATGGCCACCATGGCCGGGAGCTCGAGCATCTCGGCCGCCGACTCCCGGTCAGCCGCCGTCGGATACGTCGTCTCGAAGCTGCTCAAGGTCGAGATCGAGCTGATCCCCAGGGCAGCGATCCACACCGGGATCCGGATCCGGTCGCGACGCAGCATGAACCGGACCATGGTGCCGGTGCCGGCGAGGGTCTTGCCGCGGCCCGAGCTCACCTCCGGCGCCGCCGGTGCTGCTGTGGCTGTGGTCATCGGGAGACCCCCGAGTCCTGCGCGCCGGCACGGTCGGCAGCCTGTGCACCGGTCTCACTTCCGTTCTCCTTGAGTTCGTCACCGTAGTGGCGAAGCATGAGCTCCTCGAGTGTCGGCGGGTGTGCCTGGAGGCTGCGCACACCGAGTTCGCCGAGCTTGCGCACGGCCACGTCGAGGTGCTCGCCGTCCACGGCGAAACGCACCCGGCCATCCAGCTGCTCCAGCCCGTGCACACCGGGCAGTTCCCCCAGGCCAGTGGCATCGGTGCTCGTCTCGGCCTCGACCGTGGTCCGGGTTAGCGCTCGCATCTCCGCCAGTGTGCCGCTCTGGACGACCTCACCTCGCCGGATGATGCTGATCTTGTCGCAGAGCTTCTCCACCTGCGCAAGGATGTGGCTGGACAGGAGGACGGTCTTGCCTTCTTTCCTCGCCTCGCCGATGAAGTCCTGGAAGACCGTCTCCATGAGGGGGTCCAGGCCCGCCGTGGGCTCGTCCATGATGAGCAGCTCCACGTCGGAGGCGAGAGCGGCGATGATCGCCACCTTCTGGCGATTGCCCTTGGAGTATGTCCGGCCCTTCTTGGTGGGGTCGAGGTCGAACCGCTCGATCAGATCCTTGCGGCGCCGCTCGTCGAGTCCGCCGCGCAGACGAGCCAGGAGGTCGATGGCTTCGCCTCCGGTGAGGTTCGGCCAGAGATCGACATCGCCCGGCACGTATGCCAGCCGCTTGTGCAGCTCGACCGCGTCGTCCCAGGGATCGCCGCCGAGAAGGACTGCACGGCCCGCGTCAGCTCGAAGCAGGCCGAGCAGCACCCGGATGGTGGTGGACTTGCCCGCACCGTTCGGCCCGAGGAATCCATGCACCTCACCTGTCGCCACCTGCAAGTTTAAGCCGTTCAGGGCACGTGTCTGACCGAAGGTCTTGACCACCCCGGCCACATCGATCGCTGTTGTCATGCCGGACACAATACACAAGATTCATATTTTTGTGAAAGAGCTGAATCGCGGTATTCTCGGCTCCTGAGACAATGAAGGTCAGCGAAGCCGTGATCGGCTCAGATCGTCGCCGCCGGCACGGGAGCGACGACAAGTCGTCGCACGCCGATCACACGCCTGTCAGGCAGTTTCATGAACGCGAGCACAAGCACGTGGGGGTTACCGTCGAGATGTCTCATGAGGGCGCACCAACCCGTCGCATGTACGGCACCACACCGAAGAGCACGTCGGCTCACGACGATGCCGTGCTGCGCTTCGTCGAACGGTTCGCGCTGCTGCTGAATGAGGCAGGTCTCCCCCGGATGTCGGCGCGGGTGTTCGCCTATGTGCTGGCCGACGACGCCGAGAGCTACAGCGCCCGCGAGCTCGCCGAAGGACTGCGGGTGAGCCCCGCGGCCATCTCGGGGGCGGTCCGGATGCTCGTCCAGGCCGGCATGCTCGCCAAAGAGCGTGATCCCGGCAGCCGGGTAGATCACTATCGAGTCTACGACGACGACGTCTGGTCGGCCATCATGCTGCAACGGCGGCCGGTACTGGACCGCTACGAAGAGGTCATGGCCGAGGGCGTCGCACAGCTGGGTCGTGACCGGCGAGGCGGGCGGCGAGTCGAGGAGACACTGGAGTTCTATCGCTTCATGAACGAGGACCTGCTGCTGTTGATCGAGCGCTGGAGAGAACATCGGCGCCGCTGGCTAGAGCAGCAGGACGACGCGGCCACCGAGCCGGGCCAAGACTGAGCCCCGCCGCCGTCTCCCCGCCCCGCCGGTCGGTAATCTCAGGTCGTGAATCCCGCGGCTGAGGAGCGATGAACCGTCGGTGGAGCCTGTATACCTGCTAGCACCCTTCCTCGGCGGCCTCGTCGCCATGGCGCTTCGCCTGCCGCCGCTCGTCGGTTTCCTCGCCGCAGGCTTCACGCTCAAGGCCATGGACTATGAGTCCATCCCCGCACTGGAGGTGGTCGCCGACCTCGGCGTCACGCTCTTGCTGTTCACCATCGGCCTCAAGCTGAACATTCGGACCCTGCTGCGACGCGAGGTGTGGGGAACAGCGTCGCTACACATGATCACCTCGGCCGTCACATTCGCCGCCCTCCTTGCGGTCTTGAAAATCCTTGGGATCGCCCTCCTGCAGACGGCGAATCTGCAGACGTTCGCCGTGCTCGCCTTCGCGCTGTCCTTCTCCAGCACCGTTTTCGCGGTGAAGATCCTGGAGGAGCGGAACGAAAGCCGGTCACTCTACGGCCGCACAGCCATCGGTATCCTCATCATGCAGGACATCTTCGCGGTGGTGTTCCTCACCGCGTCGACGGGCGAGTTGCCCAGCGCCTGGGCCCTCGGGCTGGTGCTGTTGATCCCGGCCGCACCGGTGCTGCGCGGAATCCTGGCTCGGCTGGGCCGCGGGGAGATGCAGATTCTCTACGGCGTCGTCCTCGCTCTCGTCCTCGGATACGCCCTCTTCGAACAGGTGGGCATCAAAGGTGACCTCGGTGCCTTGATCGCCGGCATGCTGCTCGCCTCCCACCCCGCGGCGAACGAGCTGTCGAAAGCGCTGTTCAACATCAAGGAACTGTTCCTCGTGGGGTTCTTCGTCTCCATCGGCCTGACCGCCCTGCCTACGTGGGAATCGGTGGCGCTGGCGGCGATCCTGGTGGCGCTGGTCCCCTTGAAGAGCATCGTGTTCCTCTTCCTCTTATCCGGTTTCCGGCTCCGCTACCGGACGTCGTTGCTGGCCACGCTCAGCTTGAGCAACTACTCCGAGTTCGGCCTGATCGTCGCCGTGCTCGCGGCAGGGCTGGGGTGGATGGACGACGAATGGCTGGTGGTGCTCTCGTTGACGGTGGCATTGAGCTTCGTCGTGGCGGCACTGCTCAACGCACGTAGCGCGTCCCTGCACCGGCGCACCGACGGGCTGCTTCCGGAACGCGATCCCGCCAATCTCCACCCCAGCGACCAGCCGATCGTGCTGGGCGATGCCCGAACGGTGATCCTGGGGATGGGCCGGGTGGGTCAGGGAGCCTACGATCGGCTCACCGATCAGCACGGCATGGCCGTGCTGGGCATCGACACCGATCCGGCCAAGATCTCCGATCTGCGATCACGCGGTTACAGCGTCATCGAGGGCGACGCCACCGACGCCGACTTCTGGGAGAAGCTGCTGCTTTCCGGCCGGGTCGAGCTGGTGCTTCTTGCCATGCCACATCACGCCGGGAACGTGTTCGCCCTGGACCAGCTACGCCACCGGGAGTTCCCTGGCATCATCGCGGCCATCGTGACCCGTGCGGAGGAGATCGACCGGCTCAGCGAGCAAGGTGCTCATGCGGTTTTCAACCTCTACGAGGAGGCCGGCCTGGCTCTCGCGGACAGCGCCATCGAGATCGTCCGGCACGGCCCCCAACGCTGATATCTCCGGCAACGGACTACGTGCCGACGAGGGCCGGCTCGGGCGCGGGCGCCTTCGTCTTCTGGCGGGCGCGGGCCAGGAGGGTCACGCCGGTGGCAGCTACCGCCGCCGCCATGACGGCCAGGATCGCGCCGCCAACCCCGCCTTCCAGGCGCTCGCCGAGCAGCCGGAGCCCGATCGCCGCGGCCACGATCGGGTTGACGATGGTCAGCGTTGCCAGCGGCGCACCGATCCCGGCCCGATACGCAGCCTGAGCCAGGAGCAATCCGCCGAATGCCAGAACGACGACGACGGCCGCGGCCGGTGTGATCATCTCCCCCCATCCGGAGGCGGACATGCGCAACGTCACCGTCTGCACCAGGGCCGACGCGGCACCGAAAGCCACCCCGGCCGCGGCGGCGTGCAGCAGGCTGCGGGACACCAGCCTGCGTGAGCGCGTGGCCGATCCGACCAAGCCGACCATGATCACGCAGGTCGCCAGGCTGACCCACAAAACCTGACGCGGCGAGAGCGTGACGCTCGGCGCGTCGGACGAGGTCACGAGGAGAAGGGCAGCGAGCCCGGCCACCGTCAACGCCAAGCCCCACCATTCCGTGCGAGTGACTCGCCGGCCGGCCAGCACGGCTGAGAGGGACAGGGCAAGGACCAGAGTCAGGGCGCCTAGTGGCTGGACAACCGTCAGCGGCCCGAACTTCAGTGCCGCGACGTGAAGCAACGAGGCCAGACCCGTCAGTACGACCGCCCACCACCACTGGGGCAGCCAGAGCACGCGAAGCGTCCCAAGCCGTCTCGGCATGGCCCCTCGCGACCGGCTCACCATGCGCTCCTGGAAAACCGCCGCGACGGCATGAACCAGGGCCGCGCCGAACGAGAGCACGACCGCTACCCCCCAGGCATCCACGCGGCAATCCTTTCACCACGCCATTGCTCGGTCGCCGCCGACTCCATACCGGAGAAGTTACAGTACTTTCACAAACTTGTGAATCTGTGGGTTTACGAGTGGCCACGCCAGCTCCTTTGCACTGGCCCGAGAGCACGCGTTATCAGGTCAGACGGCGCGCGCGGCAAGGCTCGGACCCATGCTGGAAGCGCGCGGAGGCGATCCCGGGACGTAACCGGCCGCGAAGGCGGTGAAAATCACACACTGCTCTGGCCTTGACTTCAATTCGCCTGCTCGGTGAGATGGGCTTCTCGCCATTCGCGCAGAATGGACGACATTCGGCTGAGGAGATCGGGCATGGGCGACCGAACATCTCAACATGACACGCGTCACAATTGGCGCACCGGGCACAGATCGCCGAGCGCCCTGGACGACATCGACCGGTCGATCCTGGCTGAACTCCGCCAAGACGGCCGGCTTTCGATCCGGACGCTCGCCGACCGCGTTCACGTGTCCAGAGCCAACGCCTACGCCCGGATCAACCGCCTCCTCGCCGATGGCGTCATCACCGGCTTCACCGCCGAGATCGAGGCCGAGCGAGCCGGTCTGGGTACCAGCGCCTACGTCCTGCTCTCCATCGAGCAGAACACCTGGCGCGAGGTGGCAGACGCGCTGGCCACGCTGCCGTTCGTCGAGCACTACGCGCTGGTCGGCGGAGATTTCGACGTGCTTACCCTGGTACGCACTCCGGACAACGCGGAACTGCGGCACGTCGTCCTCGAGCGCATCCACGAGATTCCAGGGGTTCGCAGTACCAGGACCTGGCTGATCTTCGACGAACACGACGGCCGCGGCGCGCCGTGGGGCACCTGATCAGACCACGACGCCGGGGTGCCGGACGGTCGTCGCACCAACGCCGCCAGATCTGACTAGGGCAGCCGCGAGACGCACCCTATGGCACGCCAGTAGGCTCGGCGCCATGACCAAGTGGGAATACGCAACGGCACCTGTCCTTATCCACGCGACCAAGCAGATCCTCGACAACTGGGGCGAGGACGGCTGGGAGCTCGTCCAGATCGTTCCGGGCGCCAACCCGGAGAATCTGGTCGCATACTTCAAACGTCCCAAGGCCGCCTGAACAGGAGCGCACCATGAGCGATGAAGCGATCACGCCCGAGAAGCGCCTGGTCGAACTGGGGATGGAACTGCCCGTGGTGGCCGCGCCGATAGCGGCCTACGTCCCGGCGCTGCGCACCGGATCCTACGTCTACACGTCGGGACAGTTGCCCCTACGCGACGGAGACCTGATCCGCACCGGCAAGGTCGGCGCGGAAGTCAGCCCGGAGGAGGCATACGACTGCGCACAGCAATGCCTGCTCAACGGCCTAGCGGCGATCCGCGCTGAGGTCGGCGAGCTGTCCACCGTGACCCGTGTCGTGAAGGTGGTGGGCTTCGTAGCGTCCGCTCCCGGCTTCACCGCGCAGGCACAGGTCGTCAACGGAGCGAGCGAACTGCTCGGGAAGGTCTTCGGTGATGCCGGCCGGCACGCTCGCAGTGCGGTCGGCGTGGCTGTGCTGCCACTCGACGCGCCGGTGGAGATCGAGTTGGTGGTCGAGGTCCGTTGACCGATCGCGGCCGGCTGCCGGACGACGCCAGTAAGCGCGCCCGGGCGTTCCTCGCCACGGGCACCGCCCCGGTACCGGCCCGGCCGGCTTCCACCGTCGTCCTGGTGCGGGACGGCGCCGAAGGCCTCGAGGTGTACACCCAGCGCAGGCACACGAGCATGGCCTTTGCCAGCGGGATGGTGGCGTTCCCGGGCGGACGTGTCGATCCCGCGGACACGGTCGCTCCGGCCGACCTCGATCAGCACCACTGGGCTCGACGGCTGGGCACCACACCACAGGCGGCTACCGGTTTCGTGAACGCCGCTCTCCGGGAGACGACGGAGGAGACCGGCGTACGGCTCCACGCGTCGGCGCTGCGCCCCTGGGCCCATTGGATCACGCCGCGATTCGAGACGCGCCGGTACGACACCTGGTTCTTCGTGGCCGCTGCACCGCGTGACCAGGAGCCGCAGGACATCTCTGGTGAGGCGTCGGCGGTGGCGTGGATCGCTCCGCGGGAGGCGCTTGATCGCGCTGTACGGGGCGAGTGGCTGATGCTGCTACCGACCTGGACCGTTCTGGAGGAGCTGTCCGCATACTCCTCGGCCGGGGCCGTCCTCGGGGCGGAGCGGCGCATCGACACGATCACGCCGGGCTGGATCGACGACGGCGAACACGTCTACTCCCTGCCTCCCGACGACCCGCGATACCCCGGCGACGACCCTACCCCTTCCCATGGTCGTCGACGACGGACCGGGCCATGACGCGGTCGATCGTCGAGGATCATGGGGCGGCGCTGCCACCGTGGTGCCGGACCGTACGCGCCGCCAATCCGGGGCCGATGACGCTCGACGGGACCAACACCTATGTGCTCGCCACCGTCGGCGGGAATGTCGTCGTCGACCCGGGTCCGTTGCTCGACGAGCATCTCTCCACGGTGGCGGAGCTCGGGCCGGTGCTGCTGACCCTCCTGACACATCATCACCTCGACCATTGCGAAGGTGCGGCCCGGTTCCATCAGCTGACGGGCGCACCCGTGCGGGCTCGCGAGCCCGAGCTGTGCATCGACGCCCCGCCTCTCGCCGACGACGACGCCCTCATCGATGTGCCGGAGCTGGAGCTGCGGGTCCTGCACACGCCAGGACACACTGCGGACTCGGTGTGTTTCGAGGTGTCGGGGCCGCCTGCGGTAACCGGGCTCGCCCCATGGAGAGGCCTGCTCAGCGGGGACACCGTGCTCGGCCGGGGAACGACGGTCGTGGCCCATCCGGACGGCCGGCTCGCCGACTACTTGAGAACGCTCGAGCGGCTTCGGGACCGGCTCACCGACGAGTGGACCCTGCTGCCCGCCCATGGGCCGGTCCGAACCGCCGCGGCCGGCGTGGTCTCCGGATACCTGGAGCACCGGTACGCGCGCTTGGACGAGGTGCGCTCTGCGCTGGTAGCCGGAGCACGAACCGCGGCCGAGGTGGTGGCGATCGTCTACGCCGACGTGGACCGGTCGGTATGGCCGGCCGCCGAACGCACCGTCGCGGCCGCGCTCGAGTACCTGCGTGAGACCGGGCAACCCCGGTGAGCGACACCGTCGTCATCATCCCGCCGGCAGCACCAGCTCGAACGCACACCCGCGCCCGGTGTTGCGGACCGAGACCGTGCCGCCGTGCGAATCGGCGACCCCACGCACGATGGCCAGGCCGAGCCCGGCGTGCTCACCAGGGCTGCGTTGCGGCTCTCCACGCCATCCCGTGTCGAACACCCGGGGCATGTGCTCCTCGGGGATGCCTCCGCAATCGTCGGCCACTTCGACGCTCACCTCGCCGTTGCGCGCGGTACCGGTGACCCGCACCGATCCTCCGGAGGGGGTGTAGCGCACCGCATTGGCCACCAGGTTCGACAGCGCTCTGGCCAATGCGTCTCCGTCTCCCCGCATCGGCAGCCGGCCGCCCGCGTCGACATCCAGGCGCACGCCACGGGCCCGGGCCGCCGCGAGCGCCTCGGCCGTCACGTCCTCGATGATCTCGCGTACGCTCACGCGTGCCCGGGCGCGTTGCGACGGCATGCCTTGGAGCCGGGACAGCTCGAACAGGTCGTCGACCATCGCCGTCATCCGTTCGACGGTGGTACGGATCTGCGCATAGGCGGCGTCCGGGTCGTCCAGAAGGCCGTCTTCGAGCCCTTCCGCAAGAGCCCGCAGTCCGGCCAGCGGAGTACGCAGGTCATGGCTCATTGCCACGAGCAGCTGCCGGCGCCCGGTTTCAAGGGCACGTTCACGGTTTCTCGACTCCTCGAGGCGACGCCGGACGTCGTCGAGCTGGGTCGTGAGCTGAGCGATCTCCGCCGAGACCGGCCGGCCGCCCGGGGAGCGCCGGCGACGGGCCGGGCCGCCGTCCCCGTCCGCGTTCTCGTAGACCTCGGTCAGGCGGCTCAGGCCCCGGCCCACCATGCGGGAGCCGGCCGCCAGCCGGCGGCCCATCACCACGCCTATCAGCACGGCGAGCACGCCGGCCGTGGTGGAGACGATCGCGATGACGTCGGCATCGTGGTCCGAGATGAACATCGCCCGCACGTTGACCTGAACCGCCACGATGACGGCGATCACGGGAATCAGCGCGCAGACGACCAGGGACAGCACGATCGAGTGGCGACGGAGCGCGCGCAAGGCCAGCAGGCCCAGAGCTCCCACGCCGACGCAGCTCACCGCGGTGGCGGAGAGCATGAACCACATGTCGGCGTTCACACCGGCACATCCGGAACATCGATCTCGTCCGGAGTGGCGAAGCGGTATCCGACACCCCGCACGGTCAGCACCATCCGCGGATCGGACGGATCGAGCTCGATCTTCTCGCGCACTCGCCGGATGTGCACGAAGACAGTGGAGTTGTCGCCGTAGTCCCATCCCCAGACACGGCGCAGGAGTTCTCGCTTGCCGAACGTCTGCCCCGCATGAGCGGCGAGGAAGACGAGGAGGTCGTACTCACGAGTGGTGAGCGGCACGGCTTCGCCGCGCAGCCGGACCGACCGTGCGGCCGTGTCGATGAACAACGGCCCGGCTCGCAGTTCCGGCGGCAGCCCGGCAGGGCTGCGCATCCGGTCGTCGCGGCGTAGCAGCCCCGAGATACGCAGCACAAGCTCGCGAGGACTGAACGGCTTGGCGACGTAGTCGTCCGCGCCGACCTCAAAACCCTCGATGCGGTGGTCCTCGTCGCCACGGGCGCTCAGCACCACCACCAGTGTGTGGTCGGCGTCGGCCCGTCGCCGGCGCAGCAACTCGAGACCGGAGATCCCCGGCAGCATCACGTCGAGCACGACCAGATGTGGTTTCCACTCCTGCCAGGCCCGCTCGGCCGTGCTTCCGTCGGAGACCGTCCGGGAGTCGATCCCGGCCCGCCGCAGGTAGGCCGAGACGACCGACGAGACCGTGAGGTCGTCGTCGACGATCAGCACCCGAGAGGTATCCATCACCGTTCAGCGTCCACCTGTCGGGCCGCGGCCGCAACCAGTTGTCACCGGAGGCTGTCCTCAAGGTCGAGCTGCCAGTCGAACCAGCCGTTCTGCACCAACCATCCCAGAAGCTCCTTGTCGAGTCCTGTGGCGATGGCGACACCGATCACGATGAACAGGACTCCCAATGCACGCTTGAACCAGCCGTGCGGGTTGACCCCCCAGCCGAGCCGAGCCACCATCCCCCGGCCGCCCATCACCACCACCAGCATCATCGCGGCGAGCCCGGCCAGGAAGGCGGCGAGGTACAGCATGCCTTCCAACGGTTCCGCGGGCAGGATCCCGGCGATGATCACCGCATAGGTGGGGCTGCATGCGCTGAAGACGGGACCGAGACTGGCGCCCAGAACAAGGTCGCCGACGACGCCGCTGCGTTCCGAGCCGTATTGTGCACCCCTGCCGCCGAGCTCGGCCAGACGCAGCCGCCCCGCCACGGCGTCCCAGAGCCCCGGTGCCAGCGTGATCACCCCGAAGAGCACGAGGATCACGCCGGCCACCGTCTGCCACACCTGTTGCGGCACCGCGATGAGCAACGTCGACGCTTTGAGAAGCAGCGAGAACACGAAGATGGAGGCACACAGCCCGACCACCACGAGCCACGCGTTCCGTGACCGGCTCTCCGGGCCGACCGACCGGCCGACGAGTATGGGCAGCAGACCGATGACACACGGCGCCAGGACCGAGACCGCGCCGGCGACGACCGCGACGACGACGAAGGGCACTCGATCAGCCCAGCTCGGTCAGAATGGCCTCGAGGGACCTGTCCTTGCCGTAGCCGACCCACGTTCCCTGGGCTTCGCCCCCGTCGTCCACGCGAACGAACGTGGTCTGCATGGTGACGTCGTAGCGTTGCTTCAGTTCCGTGGCGGAGTCGTAGTCGACCTTCAGGATCTGAACTCCGGCCGGAATCTCCGAATCCTCGATGGCCTGCTCGAACGCGCGGCATTCAGGGCACCAGGACGCGTGGAAGAAGAGAATGGTCGTCGGGTATCCAGCTTCGGCCACCGCCTCGTCGGAATAGGCGCGATACACGCCGTCGGCCGTGTCGTCTGCCGACTCGTCCGTCGGCTGGTCATCCATCGACTCGTCGGCCGCCGGCTCGTCGTCCGTCGGCTCGTCGTCCATCGGCTCTTCCGTCTCTGCTGGAGATTCAGCGGTGGCGACGGACTCGGTCGACGGCGGTGCGTCGTCACCGGCACAGGAGCTGAGGGCGAGGCCCAGCGACATGGCAAGCAGGGTGGTTACCCGCCCGACCGAACGGCGTTCTGTCCGCCACGCGTGGCGTATCACTGGTTCCATGGTTGTGACACTAGGCGCCCCGGCGGGCTCACAGCGCCGCTCAGCGTTGACCATTCGCTGACGAGCATCCCGGCCGGCTCAGCTACGCCTGATCCTCGGACTCCACTCTCTGGTTCCCGGATTCCACCGGCCGCGGCCCTATCACTACCGGCTGCCGCTTGTGCGCGAAGACCAGGAAGAGCGCGCCTAGCGCGGCGGCGATGATCGAGCCGCCGAGAACGCCTACCTTGGCGTCGTTGCTGAGCAGCGTGCCGTCCCCGAACGCCAGGCCGGTGATGAACAGGGAGACGGTAAATCCGATACCGGCAACCATCGCTAGCCCGACGATAGTCAGCCATGAGGCGCCGACCGGCAGTCTCCCCCAACCGAATCTCACCGCGATCCACGAGGTCAACGTCACGCCGACGGCCTTCCCGATCACCAGGCCCGCCGCGACCCCGAGAGTCACCGGAGATCCCAGGGCGTCACCCAGGACGCCACCACGCAGGTCGATGCCCGCATTGGCGAGGGCGAAGATGGGAAGGACGACGTAGCTACTCCACGGATGAAGCGACCGCTCGAGACGCTCGGCTATGGACACGGATTCGCCGAGCAGGAACCTATAGCGTCTCAGCTCGTCGGGCCCGAGCTGTTCCGGCATCGAATTCTTGGCGTAGGAGCGTGCCTGTTCCTGGTCGAGCAGCGGTTTGGCCGGCGTCAGCAGACCCAGGATCACACCCGCTATGGTCGCGTGCACGCCGGACTGATAGGTCGCCAGCCACACGAAGATACCGAGGAGGACGTAGACGTACGCGGACCACACCTGAACCCGGCGCAGCGCCAGAATCACGAGGATCGCCAGAGCGGCGATGCCGAGCCAGGGCACCGACAGCTCGTCGGTATAGAAGATGGCGATGACCGTGATGGCACCGATGTCGTCGACGATGGCCAGGGTGAGCAAGAAGACCCGCGCCGCCGACGGAATCCGCTTGTCCAGCACCGCCAGGACACCCAGGGCGAAGGCGATGTCCGTGGCCATGGGGATACCCCAGCCGGCCTCTCCTTCGGTTCCCATGGTGAAGGCGAAGTAGATCGCCGCCGGGACCACCATGCCACCGAACGCGGCGAAGATCGGCACAGCCGCGGCCTTGGGGTCGCGAAGCTCCCCCGCGGCCATCTCGTACTTGATCTCCAAGCCGACCACGAAGAAGAAGATGGCCATCAAGGCGTCGTTGACCCAGTGGCGCAGGTCCTCCGACAGCTCGAACGTGCCGAACTGCACCGAGAACTCGGTGTGCCAGAACGCCTCGTAGGACTCTGCCCACGCTGAGTTCGCCCAGAACAAGGCGATCAACGCGGCTGCAAGGAGAAGGATCCCCCCGGACGCCTCGACCCGGAGGAAAGCGGCTACGGGGCGGCCTACGAAGCGGGCAAGCTTACGGTCGCTGGCCATCCAGATGGGACCGGTGCGCCAGATACCGGAGTCGTGCGCACTCTTGCGTTCGGATTCGGCCGAGCTCCATGGAAAGCGGCTTTTACTCACAGCGGCGACTCAACGCGCCCGGCGGCGGATGCGTTCCACATCGAGCAGGACGACTGAGCGTTGCTCAAGCCGGATCCACCCCCGCCCGACGAAATCCGCCAACGCCTTGTTGACCGTCTCCCGGGAGGCGCCCACCAGCTGGGCCAGCTCTTCCTGAGTCAGGTCATGGACGACGCGCACGCCCTCGTCCGACGGAACGCCGAACCGGCTGGAGAGGTCCAGAAGTTGCTTGGCGACACGGCCCGGGACGTCGGAGAACACCAGGTCCGCCAATGTGTCGTTGGACCTGCGAAGCCGGGATGCCAGCTGAAGGAGCAGGCCACGGGCCACCTCCGGGCGGCCCGAGAGCAGCGGGACGAGATCTGTGTGGCCGAGACCCAGCAGGCTCGTCTCGGTGACAGCGGTGGCTGTGGCCGAGCGCGGCCCAGGGTCGAACAGGGAGAGCTCACCGAACATCTGGCCAGGACCCAGCAGCGCCAGCAGGTTCTCGCGGCCATCCTGTGCGGTGCGCCCCAGCTTGATCTTGCCGGCTGTGACGACGTACACCCGGTCGCCCTCGTCACCCTCGCGGAACAGCACCTCGCTCCGATCGAGGTGAACCTCGATCATGGAGGCACGCAATGCCGCGGCGGCCTCGTCGTTGAGCTCCCGGAACAGCGGTGCGCTCCGCAGCGCCTCGTCAACCACTACCTGGCTCCTTCTAGTCAGCTGGTCGAACTCGTCCACCGTGCTCCCTGTCAACACAGCCGCAAGGCTGAGTGTTCCGTCTCACGTTATGCCGACACCTATTGTGCCCGGACACCATCATGACCCATGATTCGCCCCCCGCGTCCCAGCCGCAGCGGACCCGGAACTCCCTGGATCCGGTGACCGATGTGCGCCCTCACGCGACGTACGTGTCATCTGGTCCCCGCAGATGTCGGAGGGTGCACATAGGGTGACCATGTGTCCTCGGCCAACGCTGAAACTCGTACCGCGCTCGTTCGACGAGCCCGCAAGATCAATCGGGAGCTGGCGGTTACCTATCCCGACGCCCATTGTGAGCTGGATTTCTCCACGCCCTTCGAGCTGCTGATCGCCACGGTGCTGTCCGCCCAAACCACCGACGTGCGCGTCAACTCGGTCACGCCGGCACTGTTCGCCGCATACCCCGACGCGCCCGCCCTCGCCGTGGCGGATCCCTCCCAGGTCGAGGCCTTGATTCAGCCCACCGGCTTCTTCCGGGCCAAGACCAAGTCGGTGATCGGGCTGTCGCAGGCATTGACCGATCGGTTCGGCGGCGACGTACCCGGCACGCTCGCGGATCTGGTGACTCTGCCGGGAGTCGGCCGAAAGACCGCCAACGTGGTCCTCGGCAACGCTTTCGACGTCCCCGGCATCACCGTCGACACGCATTTCAATCGCTTGGTCAGGCGGTGGAACTGGACCGAGAACACCGACCCTGACCGGATCGAGGCCGACGTCGCCGCACTGTTCCCGAAGCGGGACTGGACCATGCTGTCGCATCGCGTCATCTGGCATGGCCGGCGTCGTTGCCACGCCCGCCGGCCGGCATGCGGAGCATGCCCGCTGGCCCGGCTGTGTCCCTCCTACGGCGAAGGCCCCACGGATCCCGCGGAGGCCGCAAAGCTCGTCCGGGATGGCCCCCGGAGATGACCGTGCCGGACTGGCTCCGCCCTGTCATCGCCGCTCAGAGCCGTACTCAGCAGTTCCGCCGTTACTCGCTGCCACCCGGCGCCACTGCCCGCCCGTCAGCGGTGCTACTGCTGTTCGGTGAGTCGGACGGTGCCCCGGATGTCCTCCTCACCGAGCGAGCGAGTGGCCTGCGCAGTCACGCTGGCCAGGTGTCATTTCCGGGCGGTGCCATCGACCCGGACGACGACGGACCGGCCGCCGCCGCGCTCCGGGAGGCGGCCGAGGAGACCGGGCTCGAGCCCGCCGGAGTCCACGTTCTGGGTACGCTGCCGACCCAATGGATACCCGTCACCAACTACGCCGTCACACCGGTGCTGGCGTGGTGGCGCGAGCCGTCTCCTGTGCGGGTCGTGGACCCGGCCGAGGTCGCGTCGGTGCACAGAATTCGCCTCGACGACCTCCTCGACCCCGCCAATCGGTTCCAGATCCGGCATCCCAGCGGCATGATCGGACCGGCCTTTCAGGTCGGCGCCCTGCTCGTGTGGGGCTTTACGGCCGGGGTTCTGGCCCGCCTGTTCAAGGTCGCCGGAATGGACAAACCGTGGGATCGTACGCGTATCCATCCAGACGTGGCTCTGGTGAGACAGCGGCGAGGTGAGCAGTGATCTTCGGATTGAACGTAGTCGACTTCATCGTCATAGCCCTGGCGATCGTCGTCGGCTACACGGGCTGGGTCCACGGATTCGTGGTGGGCTTGCTGTCCTTCGCCGGTTTCGTCGGCGGAGCGGCCGCGGGACTGTTCCTGGTACCTGTCCTTCTGGGAGGGTTCGAGCCAGGCCTGGGCGTCTCGATCCTCGCCGTGCTCCTTGTCCTCGCCATCGCCTCCATCGGCCAGGGTGTGCTCGCCTGGGCAGGCGGCTGGGTCCGGTCGAAGGTCTCCTCCCGGCCGGCACGGCACGTCGATGCCGTGGGCGGCACCTTGCTGGCCGTCGCCGGCCTGCTCCTTGCGGCGTGGGCCTGCGGACTGGCGATCTCGACGGCCGCCATCCCCTACGCCTCCAAGTCGGTGCGCGAATCGGCCATTCTGCGCGCCGTCGACGATGTCGTTCCCGTGTCGCCGGACAACCTGCGCCAGGCCTTCCAGGAGGTAGTGGTTGCCGGCGGGTTCCCCGAGGTCGTCGTCCCCTGGGTCCCGGAACCCATCCAGGGCGTGGATCCGCCGTCAGGAACCCTGCCGCGTGATCCTGAGGTCCGTGCCGCCACACAGAGCGTCGTGAAGGTCACCGGGCGCGCGTCAGAATGTGCCCGAGTGCTCGAAGGCACGGCGTTCGTCATCGCCCCGGAGCGGGTCATGACCAACGCGCACGTCGTAGCCGGCGTCAGCGAACCCGTGATCACCTTTCCCGACGGTGATCCACTGGCAGCGCAGGTAGTCCTCTTCGATCCGGATACGGACGTCGCCGTCCTCGCCGTGCCCGACCTTCCGCTGTCCGCGCTGGAGCTCGCCGAGGACGATCCCGGCCAGGGTGACGACGCGGTCGCGGTCGGTTTCCCCGGCGGGAATCCGCTCACGGCCACCGCCGTCCGGGTTCGAGGTCAGTACGAGCTGCTGGGCCATGACATCTACGGCCAGGGGCAGGTGAACCGGGAAGTGGTCGGCCTGCGCGGCCGGGTCCGGCCGGGCAACTCCGGCGGCCCTGTCGTCTCCCCCGACGGCACCGTCTACGGTGTGATTTTCGCCGCATCGCTGACCGACCCGGACACCGGCTACGCGCTCGCACTCAGCGAGGTCGAAGACCTGATCACCCAGGCCCCGGAGGCCACGGAAGCCGTGGACACGGGCCGGTGCACGTGACTGGCGCTCGCACACCGCCGACCGGCCATCGCACCGCTGACCAGACATGTAGAATTGTGGCCACATCGTGAAGCACAACGGGCGTCAGGAAACTGACGCCCGTTGTCTTTCTGCACCCTGCGGGTACATCGGTGGGCGTCCGCCAGTCGATGCCCGAGCGCGCTCATGCACGAAAGGTAAGGCCCGGTGACCGAGGCAATCGCACGCGAGGACGGCCGATGATTCTCGCCTTCGCCCTTGCGGCCCTGGCGACCACGGCCGTCATCGCACCGGGCCTCGCCCGTCGTCTCGGGAGGAATACGGGATATCCCATCGCCGCGGTCTTCCTGATCGTCGGCGGGCTGATCGCCAGTCAGGCTTCCGGCGTGCTGGCGGGTGGCACCGTCGCCGTGGACTGGGCGTGGATGCCCAGCATCGGCGTGGACTTCCGGCTCCACCTCGACGGCGTATCTCTGCTGTTCGCCTCGCTCGTCCTCGGTGTCGGCTCGCTGATCCTCGCGTACTGCCCCCGGTATCTGGAGGACAACGAGCGGCACGGCCGGTTCTATGCCCTGCTGACCCTCTTCGCCACGTCGATGCTCGGGCTGGTCTTCGCCCGGGATTTGCTGTTGCTCGTCGTCTTCTGGGAGATGACCACCATCTCGTCGTTCCTCCTCATCGGAGGTACGGGACGCAAGTCCAGCCTGCCCGCTACCCGCGCGTTCGTGGTGACCGCAGCAGGCGGACTCTCGCTGCTGGCTGCAGTCATTTTGATGAGCCTGGCTGCCGGCACCACGAACATCTCCGTGATCATGGACGACCCCAGCCGGGTGATCGATTCGCCTCAGGCGCCGGTGATCGCGGTGCTGGTCATCGTCGCCGCGTTCACCAAGTCGGCGCAGCTACCTTTCCATTTCTGGCTGCCCGACGCCATGGTGGCGATCACGCCGGTGAGCGCCTACCTCCACGCGGCGACCCTGGTCAAGGGCGGCATCTACCTGCTCATGCGGTTCTCGCCGCTGTTCGCCGAGTCAGCTCTGTGGACCGCGACACTTATGTCGGTAGGCCTCGTCACGGCGGTGTATGGTGCGGCGATCGCCCTGAAGCAACACGACCTCAAGTCGCTGCTCGCCTACTCCACCGTCAGCCAGCTCGGCTTTCTTATCGCGCTTGTCGGAGTGGGCACCCCTGAAGCGCTCGCCGCCGCAGCCCTGCATACCTTCGCTCACGCCCTGTTCAAGGCCACCCTCTTCATGCTGGTCGGCATCATCGACCGGGAGGCCGGTAGCCGGGACGTCCGCGAGCTCGGCGGTCTGCGCCGGGTGATGCCGGTCACGGCCACCCTCACCGGGCTGGCTGCCATGTCCATGGCCGGGATACCGCCGTTCATCGGTTTCGTCAGCAAGGAGGAAGCGTTCGACTCGCTGCTCGACGCGCCCGGAGCGGATTGGACGGGCTGGCTGGCCGCCGGCACCGCGGTCGCTGCCGCCGGTCTCACCTTCGCCTACGGATTCCGCATCTTCTACGGCGCTTTCGCGGGGCCCACCACGCAGCGAGGCCTGTACGAACCCCGCCCGTCCTTTCTCGCTCCTGCCGCGATTCCGGCGGGGTTGGGCTTGCTCTTCGGCCTGAGCGTGGGCATCTTGTCTCCCCTGATCAACCGCACGGTGAAAGACACCATGCTCACCGATGTCGACGCGACCCTGAGCCTGTGGCACGGGATCAGCACCACGCTGGTGCTCTCCATGGTGACCATCCTCACCGGCTTGTTGCTGTTCTTCCTCCGCGAGCCGGTCGACCGGCTGCTCTACCGGCACCAGTTCCCCGCCACGGGCGCGAAGGTGTTCGACGCCGCCTACGGCGGCGCCCTCAGGTTGGGCGAGTGGACCGGCGCACCCACCCGTGCCAGCGGAATCGCCGCACACATCGCGTGGCCGCTCGGGGCACTACTGGTAATCGGCGTCACCGGTGTGGCGCTGTGGCCTGATGTCGCGCCGCCCGCCCTGCCCACCACACGGCCCGAGGACTGGGCCGTAGTCGGCGTCCTGGCTGCCGCCATCCTCGCGTTGTGTCTGGCCAAATCACGGCTGACCGCCATCGTCCTGCTCGGCGTGGTGGGATTCGTCGTGGGCATCTGGTTCCTGATCGCCGGTGCTCCTGATCTGGCCATCACGCAACTGCTAGTCGAGATTCTCACCGTCGTCGTCGCAGTCCTCGTGCTCCGCCGGCTGCCGCCCGTGTTCCGCCAGGTGCGGCGCAGCAGGACGCTGGCCACGGCGGCGATCGCCGTCGCCAGCGGTCTGGTCGCTGGAGCCGCGACGTTCTTGCTCACCGGCCGGCGCGAGCGCTCTCCCGCCGCCGGCTATCTGATGTCCGAGGCTGAGGAGGACAGCGGCGGCCGCAACGTCGTGAACACCGTCCTGGTCGACTTCCGAGGCCTCGACACTCTGGGGGAGGTCACCGTGCTGGCGATCGCGGGCCTGGGCCTCATCGCTTTGCTCCGCGGGACCCGCACCCCCGAAACAGCCGGGAGAGACGACTCCTCGCTCCCACCGTCAGACCGTGAAGGCAACATGGTGATCTTCCAGGTCGCCTCGCGTCTGCTCCTGCCCGGCATAGCCGCTGTATCGGCATATCTGCTGCTGCGCGGCCATTACATGCCCGGGGGCGGGTTCATCGCGGCCCTGGTAGCAGGCGTCGCTGTCGCCGTTGTCCAGCTTCCGCACGGGCTCGACCGCCCGCCCAGGCTGCAAGCGATTCCACTCATCCAGAGTGGTCTGGCCCTCGCGGTTCTGGTGGGAGCCCTGGGCTTACTCGAGGGCTCTTTCCTCCGGCCGATGCGCGGATATCTCAGCATCGGCGCCGCAGACCTCTCGCTGTCCTCGTCCCTCGTCTTCGATCTCGGCATCTTCCTGGTGGTGCTCGGCATGACGGTGGCCGCGATTGAACGACTCAGCCGCGGCGTCGCGGAGGCATCCCACCGGCCGGGCCCGGAACGGGTGCTGGAGCTGCACGGAGGTGACCAGAGATGACCGCCGCGATCATCGTCGGTCTTCTTGTGGCCGGCGGCGTTTACCTGGTTCTGCAACCAGGTCTCATCCGGGTGACCATCGGCTTCGTCATGATCGGGCATGCGCTCAACAGCCTTTTGGTGGCGGCGGGCGGCATGGGTTGGCGGGCCGTGTCGTTCATCGGCACGTCCGAGCCGGACCAGGCCGCCGATCCTCTGCCCCAGGCATTCGCGCTCACCGCCATCGTCATCACGTTCGGCATCACCGTCTATCTCCTCGGCCTGGCCCGCTCCGGTGCCGACGACGTGCCGGAAGAGGAGCCTCCGACATGAACAACCTGCTCCCCTTCGTCGTCGCGCTGCCATTGCTGGCCGCGGCGGCCACACCCTTGACCCGGGAGAGCAAAGGCCTCAGCCGGACACTTTTGCTGGGGACACCCGCCCTGGTGCTGGCCTTCGGCATCCTGCTGGTGATCGAGACGCGTGACGGCGACGTCCTGGTGGAACAGGTCGCCGGATGGGAAGCCGGAATCGCCATCGCGTTCGCCGCCGACCTCTTCAGCGCGCTGGTTCTAGTGGTGATGTCACTTCTCACGCTGGTTTGCTCGACATTCGTCGTCGCGGCCGGGGACGACGACGACCCTCTGATGGCACCTCTTGTCCTCGTACTGTCGGGCGGGGTGTTCGGCGCGCTCCTGACCACGGACCTGTTCAACCTGTTCGTCATGATCGAGGTCGCGCTGATCCCCAGTTACGTCCTCATGTCGAAATCGGGGCGGCCCGCGTCGCTCGCTGCCGGCCGGGTGTACCTGACGGTGAATCTGTTCGGCTCGTCGCTCTTGCTGGGCGGTATCGCGCTGGTGTACGCGGTGAACGGCAGCGTCAATCTGGCCGAACTCGCCGGTGCCGGGCAGGCGAGTGGAATCGCGGCCTTCGCTGGCGGGATCATCCTGCTCGCCCTGGCGCTGAAAGGTGCCCTCGTTCCCTTGCACGGCTGGCTTCCCCGGACGTATCCGCACGCGTCGCCCGCCGTCACCGCGCTGTTCTCGGGTCTCCTCACCAAGATCGGCATCTACGGCCTCTTCCGGGTCTTCTCCGTGTACTTCGAGGGCGCCAGCCAGGTGCAGAGCATCATTCTCGCGGTCACCGTGGTGACGATGGTCGTGGGCGTCTTCGGCGCGCTGGGTGAGAACTCCATGCGTGCCATCCTCGCCTTCCACATGGTGAGCCAGGTCGGATACATCGCACTGGGTCTCGGATTCTTCGGCGTCGCGGGCATGGCCGCGTCGATCTTCTACCTACTGCACCACACCATCGTGAAGGCAAGTCTGTTCCTGTCCGCGGGAGCCATCGAGACTCACTACGGCACCGACCGGCTCGACCGTCTCGGTGGTCTGGCTCGCCGGGAACCGCTGCTGGCCGCCGCCTTCCTGGCCGCCGCGCTCTCGTTGGCCGGGATCCCGCCGTTCTCGGGTTTCTTCGCCAAGTTCACGCTCATCCGGGCGTCCATGGATGCCGGGGAGTACCTCGCCGCTGGAGTGGCGGTGGCGGTAAGCCTGTTCACTTTGCTGTCAATGCTCAAGATCTGGAACTCCACCTTCTGGGGTCCGGATGTTCCAGCCGGCACCGCAGACATGGCCATTAACGACGCGTCCAAGGGCGGCGCCATGACCACCACCCGGACCCGGATCCGCCGCACCCTGATCATCCCTGGCGTCGTCCTCGCCCTGGTGACAGTCTCACTCGGCGTGGGCGCGGAGATCTTGCTCTCCCTGGTCGAGACGGCCGCGGAGGGGCTGGTCGACACCACTCGATACGTGGAGGCGGTGATAGGGCGATGAACAACGTTCTGCGGCGGTTCGGCGCCGAGCTGGCACGAGCGGGCCGCCTCGTCTACTTCGGCGGTTACTTCAGCTATCAGCTGGTCGTCGCAAGCCTGGAGGTCGCCTGGGATGTTCTCACTCCGCGAAGCCGCCTACAACCCGGCATCGTCGCGCTTCCGCTGGCAAGCCGCACGCCGGTCGAGATGACGCTGCTGACGAACCTGGTGTCCCTGACTCCCGGAACGCTGACGGTCACCGTGAATCGGGATCCAGGAGTCCTCTACGTACACGGAATGTACGCGGAAGATCCCGAGGCCTTCCGGAAAGAGCTCAGCACGTTCGAGCGGCGCATGCTTGCGGCCGTCCGGCTCAAGGACCGGCACGTGCCGAACGGAGAGGTCTCGTGACACTTGTCGACTTGGCCTTAGCCGCCCTCGCGCTCGCGTTCCTGCCCGCGATATGGCGGATCGTCAGGGGCCCCACCGACGCGGACCGCGCCACCGCCGGCGACTTCGCCTTCTTCCTGTTCGTCGCCGTGGCGGCGCTCCTCGGAGTGCGGCTGGACACGCCCATGCTCTTCGACGTTGTCTTGATCGCCACCCTGGTCGGGTTTCTCGGCACTGTGTTTCTGGCGCGGCTGGTGGATCGGAGGGACCGATGAACGGCTGGGACGTCGTCGGGAGCGTGTTCGTCGCGCTAGGCGTGTTCTTCATCATCATGTCGGCCGTAGGGCTGCTGCGTCTGCCCGACGTCTACTCCAGGCTGAGCGCGGTGACCAAGGCCGCCACCCTGGGTGTCGTGCTCATACTCGCGGGCGCGTTCTTTCTCAAACCGTCGTGGACCGCGTTCATCACCCTTGCTCTTGCGGCGGCGCTCCAGTTCCTCACCGCCCCCGTCGGGGGGTTCGCGCTCGGCCGGGCGGCGTATCGATCGAAGAGCCCGCTGGCCGCACAGACCAATTACGACGAGCTCGCCACCGGCGAAGCGTCCGCACCAGTGGCCGACGACGGGTGACTCACTCGCTCAGCGGAACCGGGTCAGCCACTCCACCAGAATGTCGCTGGTGAGCTCAGGCGCTTCCTCGTGCGGAAAATGTCCCACGCCCTCAAGCTGCACCCACTGGTGCGGGCCGGACACACGCCGCTTCGATGACTTCGCCAGCGCCGAGGAGAAGTTACGGTCCTGACCGCCGTGAATCTGGAGTACCGGAACGTCGATCGACGCCTCCATTCGCTTGGCGAAGCGCCTGCCGTCACTGCGGAAGAGAGACCGCACCGCCCACCGCTGGTACTCCAGCGCGCAGTGCGGCGCGGGCCAGATGCGCATCGCCGCGCGGTACCGGGCGCTGGCCTCCTCATCGGGGAAACCGCTACCGGGTGATGCCCAGCTGCGCAGCAAGTCCTCGACCACCGCCGCCTCGTTCGCCATCATCCGGCGCTCCGGGACCCATGGCGTCTGAGCGCCCAGCAGACCACCGGCGTGGATCACGTGTCCGCGCATCAAATGCCTGCGCAGGGTGACCGGGTGCGGCATCGACAGCGCCGCCACGCCGCGCACGTGCGCCGGCCGGAAGGTCGCCGCCGTCCAGGCGCCGAAAGCGCCCCACCCATGTCCGACCAGGACGGCACTCCGCTCGCCGATCGACTGGATGACTCCGGTGATGTCTGCGGCGAACGTCGCCGGGTCGTAGCCACGCGGAGGCTTGTCGCTTCCGCCATATCCGCGTAGGTCCATGGCGACCGCCCGCCAGCCGGCCTCCGCGAGCCGCGGCAGCTGATGCCGCCAGGCCCACCAGAACTCCGGGAAGCCGTGCAGGAGCAGGACCAGCGGCCCGTCCCCCAGCTCGGCGACGTGGAACTGGGCACCGTTCGCCGAGACTCGGCGATGGCTCCACGGCCCCGCGACCTCGACTCTGTCGTCGAACACTTCTGCGATCTGGCTCACGACTCTGATGACGTCCGTATCGTCTGCGCGATCTTCTGCGCGCCCTGCTTCGCTCGAGTGGTCCCGCTCATGCCCGAGATCCTGGCCTTGGCCACCAGGCCGAGGGCCCCCGCAGCGAGCAGATACACGCCCGCGACGATCAGGAACGCCCAGCCGGGCGCCAGGCCCAAGGCGGTCAGGCCGTACGCGAGCGCGATGGACAGCAAGATCACCACGAGGATGACGAGCACCGCCGCCACGGCGACGAGCGCGACGCCCGTCCCCACGGCCTTGGCATCCTCGCGCAACTCCGCCTTGGCGAGATCGATTTCGTCCCGGAGAAGCCCGGTGACGTCGTCCTTGATCGCGTTGACCAGTTGACCGGTGGACATCTCAACGCCGTCGGTAGTCGACCTGGTGGTCATCCCGAGTCTCCTGTTGCTTGGGTTCCTCAGTCAGTCTGTTCGCGGCCGATGCTGAGCTGAGCAGGAGGAGCGCTGCTCAAGCTCACCGAGATTGTCGGCCTCTAGGCGACTCTAGAGCACGCGACCGGCAGAGGCGCACAACTCGCCCGGATGGGCGCCCATGGTTCCGGTGCGGGACACAAGCGAAGCTAGCCCATGAAGGCCGCGACGTGTTCCCATCCCGGGTCGTGTGCCGTGGCCAGCGTGGCCTTCCCCCGGCTCCAGGTGTCCAGCAGTGGCCTGGCCACCTCCGGCTGGACCTCCAAACCGTCCACGTAGAAGTGCGCGACCACGTGACCACCTCCGGTGATGTGGCCGACATGCACCGCATGCGGGCCGTCTCCGCCGAATGCCGCCATGATCGTGGATTCCAGTTCCTCGACCTCGGCCGAGATGGACGTGTCGGCGGGCATGCCGTTGCCCTCGGCGTCGTAGCCGAGCACGACGGCCACGTGCGTGTCCACCAGCGGATGGGTGTAACGGCTGGCCGCCCTGCGCACGATCGCGAACACCGGCCCGCGCGGGCCACGGCCTTCCATCGCGGCCCACTCACCGCCACCGGGCGCACGTAGCTGTTCCACGACGTCGTACAACGAGCCGAGCTGGATCGCGTCGATAGGAAGGTCGACGGACACCTCGATGGAGCCGATCCAGCGCTGTACGCCTTCCTCGCCGAGCGCCGCGTCGAGCCCGAGGAACGCCACGTGCAGCCGATGATCATGGTCGATCAGGGTGAACAGAGGGTGATGCACGACGACGTGCACCTTGCCGGCTGAGGCATCCGCCCGAACCCCGGCGACGAGCTCACTCATGGCGAAGTCGTAGTCGTCGACCTTCTGCACACCGGACGCGAGGAACTCAGGGTCACGACGGCGGGAGGAGATGAACTCGACCTCCGGGTCGTCCGGTGCCGCCAGGACCCACCGCTCGGCCACGGATCGCAGGTCCAGCTCGCCCGCGCCGGAGACAACCAGACCGAACTTCTTGTCCCGACCACCGGTGATCTCCCAGTTGAGCCTGGCGTCGATCGTCGTGACCGGCTCCTGCAGCATCCGCAGGGCATCGTCGATGCGGTGCTCATCGACCGCTTTGACGACGTCACCGCGGTGTCCGGCCCACCAGGACCAGAACTGAGTGATCGCCGGTCGTGGGTCGGCGACGCGGTTGACCCTACGTCGAAATAAGCCCATGGAAGACAAGCCTCTCACGTGCACGAGCGCAGCCGACAGGTCGGTTCGCACCTGGCCTCATAGGCAGGCGGAGCCGCAAGCCGGCGGGCAGTGGGACCGCGCGGGCCGTGGTGGGAGCGAATTCAGTGCTGGCGGTGACCGTGCAAGGCGCTGTCCAGGGTCATGTGCACCTGGTATCGGTCTGCTCGATACCAGGAGGTGACGTGCTCGAGCGGGCGGCCAGCGGCATACGACGTCTTCCGGAACACGAGCAGCGGCGCCGCGGGCGGCACCCGGAGAAGCCGGGCCCGCAGCGGGTCGGCGCCCTCCGCCCAGACGGTCTGCGCCGCGGAGTCCAGGACACGGCCGTAGTCGTGAGCGAGGATCGAGTAGATGGAGCTCGTCAGGTCCCGCTCCAGCATGCCCGGCAAGGGCGCCGCCGGCAGCCAGGACACCTCGTGCGCCATCGGCGCGCCATCGGCGGAACGCAGCCGCTCCACCCGGAACGCCCGGTCGGTGACGTCGATGCCCAGGGCGGCCCGTGCCGGCGGCGGCGCCACAGTCTCGTCCGCCCCGAGCACCACCGTCGAGGGCTTGTGCCCCCGGCGGCGCATGTCCTCGGTGAACGACGCCAGATGCATCTGCGACTCGACCTTCGGCGCGGCCACGAACGTGCCCTTGCCGCGGACTCGGTAGAGGCGGCCTTCCGCGACGAGACGGCCGACCGCCTCGCGCACGGTGGCCCGGCTGACTCCGAACCTGGTGACCAGCTCACGCTCCGACGGGATCGGCGCGTCTGGCACGAGCTCTCCCTCGACCATCGCCAGGAGAATCTGTCGCAGCTGGCGATGCTTGGGGACCGGACCGTCGACGACGTTCACCTCTCGCGGATCCCTCCTGATAGGTCGCGGCCGCCGGAAGTACCGCAACCCGGCCGCCGAGACAGTGGTCTGGACTGGTTCTGACATCTTCAGGTGCCCCTTACGATGAGTCCGCGCACAGCCGATGTCAAGATGTAGGCGCACTTCAATGCCGCCGGGCCGTACCATGCCGCCCGGGCACGGCTAGGCGCGCGGAGTGTGAGCGGCTGCCCGGCCGTTCACCTCGCCCTGACCCGAAGGGGAACCTCGTGACCGAGACGACCATGGCCCGCGAGATCGCCGAGCAGCCGGCGGCCCTCGCCCGCACCCTCAGCTCGCTGCGGCCCGAGCGCGCGGCACTGCGCAAACTGGCCGAAGACCGGCGGGTCGTGCTGTTCGTCGCCCGCGGTTCGTCGGACAACGCCGCTGTGTACGGCCGGTACCTGCTGGAAGTGCACGCCGGCCGGGCGAGCGGCCTCGCCGCCCCGAGCGTCGCCACGCACTACCACGCCGATCTCGACCTCACCGATGCACTCGTCGTGAGTGTGTCGCAGTCGGGAGAAACCCAGGAGATCGTCGAGACCCAGAGCTGGGCCGCGCAGCGCGGCGCGCGGACGGTTGCCGTGACCAACGACGGCGGCAGCTCGCTGGCCAACGCCGCGGACGTCGCGCTCGTCACTCCTGCCGGTGCTGAGCTAGCCGTACCCGCCACCAAGTCCTACACCGCCCAGCTTGCCGCGATGACCATCCTGGCCGGAGCCCTGGCCCCCGAGCCCACGGCCCTCGACCCGGTCCTCGACCGCGTGCCCGGCGAGGTCGAGCGGCTCATCGAGACACGGGCAGGGGTGGCGGAGGCTGCCGAGCGGCTGTCGTCCACAGCGGAAGCCCTGGTCAGCGGGCGCGGCATCGCGTTCGGAACTGCACTGGAAGCAGCTCTCAAGCTCGAGGAGACCTGCCTGCGTCCGGTGCGCGGGCTGTCCTACGCAGACCTCCGGCATGGGCCGATCGCCGTTGTCGATGCCGACCACGTCGCGCTCCTGGTGTCCGCCGCTGACGGTCCGATGGTCTCCGGCATGACCGACCTCGCCCACGATCTTCGCCGGCGCGGCGCGGCGGCCACGATTGGAATCGGGGGCGACTCCGGTTTCGCCGGCGCCGTCGACGTGGCCGTGCCTGGTCCGGACCTCCCCGAACTCGTAGCGCCCCTCGGGCTGATCGTGCCGGCCCAGCTCATCGTGGAGGCATTGGCTCGCCGCCTCGGGCTCAACCCGGACGCGCCGCGTGGCCTGTCGAAGGTCACCCAGACGGACCCGGCGGCGTAGCTCCGGCCACCTCAGACGACACGGCCCGTCGTCGTTACCGGCCGCCGGGCGTCGCGTGCCGGCGTATCCAGGCGTGCATCGCGATGGCGGCCGCCGCGCCGGCGTTGATCGAACGCGTCGACCCGAACTGGGCGATCGACAGGTAGACGTCGACCTGCTGGCGCGCGTCGTCGGACAATCCTGGCCCTTCCTGGCCGAAGAGCAGCACACATGCCGCTGGCAGCTCATAGGTCTCCAGGGGAACCGCGCCCGGCAGGTTGTCGATGCCGATCACCGGCAGCTCGTGCTCGTGCGCCCATGACACCAAGGCGGCGATGTCCGGGTGGTGGCGTACGTGCTGGTATCTGTCGGTGACCATCGCGCCGCGCCGGTTCCAGCGACGACGGCCGACGATGTGCACCTCCGCGGCGAGAAAGGCGTTGGCGGTACGCACCACCGAGCCGATGTTGAAGTCGTGCTGCCAGTTCTCGATCGCGACGTGGAACCCGTGCCGCCGCAGATCGAGATCCTCGACGATCGCCTCGCGCCGCCAGTAGCGGTAGCGATCCACGACATTGCGCCGGTCTCCCTTCGCAAGGAGCTCGGGGTCGTAGCGGGGATCGTCGGGCCACGGTCCCGCCCAGGGGCCGACGCCGTGGGGAAGCTCGTCGGCGGCGAGCTCGGGTGCGGTGCCGACGGCCCCGGGCGGCCGGCTCGAACCCGGTGGGGGCTCGCGTTCTACAGTCACAGCACACACCGTAGCCGCCGATCATCGCCGGTAGCGCCGT
This sequence comes from Phytoactinopolyspora alkaliphila, assembly GCF_010550695.1. Taxonomy (GTDB): domain Bacteria; phylum Actinomycetota; class Actinomycetes; order Jiangellales; family Jiangellaceae; genus Phytoactinopolyspora; species Phytoactinopolyspora alkaliphila. Next base: position 145,336 of record NZ_JAAGOB010000005.1, on the reverse strand, counting down.
GGCTCGCGCCCGCCAGCATGCACTCTAGACCCGGCGCCGGTCCCCGGCTGCCAGGGCGTCGGCCAACGCCGCCTCGATGAGCCTGACCGCCTCCTCCGGCGTGCGCAGCGTCCCCGAGCTGACGGTGCGACCGTCGACGATGATCGCGGCATAGCCCGGCGAGCGCAGCGCCGACCGCAGCGCCTGCCACCGTTCCACGCCGCGGCGACGAGCATCGCCGAACAGCACGGGAAGCAGATAGAGATGGTTGCGCGGGTCGACCACCTCCAGATCCGCCCGCCCGCGCACGGTGTCCTTCACCGCCAGGTACATCTCGGCGAACGCGTCCCATCCGGCCCGCTCACGGAACCGCGGGTCACCATGCGGCGCTTCGTGGCCAGTCGCCACGCACAAGCCCTTCGTGGAACCGCCGCCGCAGCACCCGGCGCCCACACCATCCGGCATGTTCCACGGCCGGACCAGCAGGATCCGGTGTGACGGCGACGTCCCGGGCGAGTTCGGCATCGCCGGCGTCATCCCTGATCGTCCCGTGCGGAGGGGCGAGTCGTGTCCATCGCGTCGCCCTCGCCCGCGTCGGCCCGTGGGCCGGTTCGCCGGTCCGCCAGTGAGCGCCGAAGAGCAATTCCCGCCTCGACGATCAGCCACAAGGCCAAGACGAGGATCACCAGGTCCAACGGAACCAGAACCCAGCGTTCCGGGGCGTCCCAGAACTCGCCGAGCTGGATGATCAGAGCCCAGGTGGTCATCACCAGCAAGAACACCATCGGCGCGAGGATGGCGATGGGGTTGCGCATCCGCTTGGTCACCCAGACGGCCACCACCGCGAGAGCCAGGCCCGCGGTGAGCTGGTTGGTGGTGCCGAAGAGCCGCCACAGGGTACCGAAGGCGAACCCTCGATCGTCGCTGCCCGGCATCAGCGCGAGCAGAAGCGGAACGGCCACGGCGATCAATCCCGCCGCCGTGAGACTTCGCGACAGCCGCTTCCAGTTCAGGATCGTGGCGATCTCCTGCACGATATAGCGCTGGAGCCGCACCCCGGTGTCCATGGTGGTGGCAGCGAAGGACACGACGACGACGGCCGCGAACACCGTCGCCAGCGTGAACTCGACGCCGAGGTTGCTGGCGAACTGCGCTATCCCGTTGACGAAATTGCTGGTAGCTCCAGCCGACGCGTCGCCGTAGGTGGGATAGAGGGCGTCCCACTCGACTCGGGTGGCCGCCACACCGGCGCTGACCGCCAGCACGGAGGCCATCGCCAGGCTGCCCTCACCGAGGGCGCCGACGTAGCCGACGTGACGAGCATCGGTCTCCTTGTCCAATTGCTTGGACGTGGTCCCCGACGACACCAATGAGTGGAAGCCGGAGATCGCCCCGCAGGCGATGGTGATGAACAGGAACGGGAAGATGTTCGGCGAACCCTCCGGAAGGTCGCCGCGGAAGGCGGGCGCCACGATCCGGTCCATGCCGACGAGCACGCCGATGAAGGTCACGCCCAGAGCGATGAAGAGCTGGTGCGAGTTGATGTAGTCCCGCGGCTGGAGCAGGAGCCACACCGGCAGCCGGGAGGCGATGAAGGTGTAGACGAACATGATCACGATCCACACGTCTCGCGGCGCCATGCCCAGCGCATCCGCCAGTGCCGTGAGCTCGATCGGATTGTGATGCCCCACCCAGATCAGGAAGTACAGCGCGATGACCCCGACGATCGACGGCACGAGCGCAGGCGACTTCGTCCGGTAAATGTACTGCCCGATGGCGATCGCGAGCGGTATCTCCACGAAGATCGGGATGACGGCGCCCGGGAAGGCGACGAACAGGTTGCCGATCACCACCGCGAACACGGCGTTCACCAGTGTGAGTAGGAAGAAGATGATGCAGAGGAACAGAATTCTGGATCGCGGGCTGATCACGTCGGCGGTGAGCGAGCCGATGTTGCGCGCCTTGTGCCGAACCGAGACGGCGAGCGCGCCGAAGTCGTGAACACCGGCCGCGAAGATCGTGCCGATGACGATCCAGAGCAACGCCGGCACCCAGCCCCAGAAGACGGCGATGGCGGGCCCCACGATCGGCGCGGCGCCGGCGATGGACGTGAAGTGGTGCCCGAACAGCACGTGCTTGTTCGTGGGCACGTAGTCGATCCCGTCAGCCAGCTCGTGCGCCGGAGTCACGAACGCGGGATCCAGCGCGTAGACCTTCTCCGCGAGATATCGCGAATAGTAGATGTAGCCGAGCGCGAAGAGAGCGAACACGGTGATGGCGACGACGACGGCGGGCATCCGGCCTCCCAAGATCGAACCCGGCCTCCCCAGGGCCGCGTGCGGTTGGACTTGTGACGTACCGATATGACGTGGCTCACATTATCCTGCGTGATTAGAGTCTTCACCTAACGACGCCGCTCCGAAACCCTAGGACGTCATACTGTTATCCAACGTTGAAGTACAGCGGGCGATCCAGTCGGCCACCGTTGCCGAGATCGCCTGGACCGAAGCCGGCCGACCCGACGTCCATCCGGTGACGCCCCTTGTCCTCGCCGGGCAGCCGGTGCTGGCTCTCCCGTTTGCGTACGAGGACCTGGCACGGGTTCTCGCCGCGTCGCCGGACGCCGCCCTGACCCTTACCGACACCAGAATGACCGGGTCGAGCTGGCGATCACTGGCCATCACCGGTAAACCGCGTCTCGTTGCGGACCGGGACGGCGATGTGTTCTCGGCGCAGCTGCTCGACCAGGAACTCCGGAAGTACCCACCGTCGCGCGCCCTCGCCGATTCGCCCCTGCTCCGCCGTGAGCACTGGTGGTATCTACCGCGACTGCTGATTCTCCTCGACGACGCCTCGTCCGCGCCGCTGCCACCGAGGGTCTCCCCTACACATCAGGTCCTCGCGGTCGTGTCGCACCACCGGCTCGTCGTCGACACCGTTGACGTCGCATCCAGCACCGGCGACGCGGCGGCGCTCACCCTGCGCAGCCTGGCCGGCGACGAGCTGCCCGAAGGCACAGCCGCGCTGCTCGGACATGACTTCTCGGTTCCGGACCTCGAACGCTGGACGCCGTGGGTCACGCGCGGTCACCTGGAGAGCGGAACCATCCGGGTCACCGACCGGCCCAGCCGGACCACGCTCGAGCCGGTACCCGGCGTAAGGCAACGGCTGCGCCAGCAGCGTCAACTGGAGAAGGCCTGCCGCCGAGCCATCGGCGACTGACGTGCCCCTGTGCGCGTCGCAGGTGGGTGCCGGCTTGTTCGGCAGCCGTCGAAGCGCGCCTACAGGCCGAGATCGGTCAGACCGTACGCGGCCCGATATTCCAGGCCCTCTGCCTCGACCCGCTCCCGGGCGCCGGTGTCACGGTCGACGATGACGGCCACCGCCACCACGTTCGCCCCGGCGGCACGCAGAGCCTCCACCGCGGTCAGGACACTGCCGCCCGTGGTCGACGTGTCCTCGACCGCCAGTACCCGCCGCCCTGCGACGTCGGGACCCTCGATCTGCCGGCGCAGGCCGTGCTGCTTCTCGCCCTTGCGGACGACGAAGGCGTCGATCCGGCGCCCGCGATGGTAGGCGGCATGCACCATGGCCGTCGCCACCGGGTCGGCGCCCAGCGTCAGGCCGCCCACGGCGTCGAAAGGCAGACCGTCGGCGAGCTCCAGCATCACGTCCCCGACGAGCGGTGCCGCCGCGCCATCCAGAGTGATTCGCCGGAGGTCGACGTAGTAGTCGGCCTCCCGGCCCGAGGAGAGCGTGATCTTGCCACGGATGATGGCCTTGTCGATGATGTGCCGTCTGAGTTCGTCGCGCGCGTCCACACGCCGAGAGTAGAGGAGCGCAGGAAGGTGAAAGTGGACGGCCCCGGCAACGGCCGAGGCGACGTGCCGGTGATCACTGATGTGCGGCAGAGTGGAGACGTGAAACCTGGCGCAGTGATTCTCGTAAGTGGACCCCTCGATCCGGCGGACTGGTGGAATCATGAGGGAGACTCGCCGAATCGCCCCGGATTTCCGGTCATCACTCCGGTCGACGCCTGCCACGCGCCTCCGTTCAGCGTCGCGTGGATAGCCTCGGTGGCGCAACACCTACAGCTGGCGGCGCCCGCCGACCCACTCGTCGTCGTTGGTCACGGCAGTGCCGGTCCGCTGCTTCCCGCGCTCGCCAGAACCCAGCGCGCCGGAGGACGGCACATCGCCGGTTATGTCTTCGTCGACGCCACCCTCCCCCGGCCGGGACCCACGAGCCATCTCGACCTCCTCAAGGCGGCAGCACCGGACGAGGAGCGGCTGGCGCACGAGCATCTGCACGCTCCTGGTGGCGTGTGGCCGGCGCTCGCAGATTCCGAGAAGCCGTTTCCAGGAGAGTCGCGGGGAACAGTGCCGCACACAGCTCAGGGGCCGGCGCAAGGATTGCCGCAGGCTCGCCCCCGGGACCACCAGTTCTGGTCCGAGACTCTGCCGCCGGCGATCGACTGGCCGGACGCGCCTTGCGCATATGTGCACACCGGCCAGCCCGCCCCGGGCTGCGGCGACGTGGATTTCTGGGCCCGGTCCGCGCGGTCGCGTGGCTGGCCGGTGACCGAGGAGCCTGATCCTCTGCAGGGAGTCCGAGCGAGCCTCGACCACCTGCCGGGCTAGTGCTGGCGAATGTGTTCTGCTGTCACCGACGATGCCGGTCCGGATGGCGCCGGCCGGTGGCCCGCACCAGCCGGCGCGGAAGCCGGGGCAGCGCCGCGGCAGCGGCTTTGTACACCGCTCCGGGCACGGAGACGGCCTTCCCGCGGTTGAGATCCCGCAGTGCGGCGTCGACGAGCTTGTCGGCGTCGAGCCACAGCCATGATGGCAGGCCGCTCATGGACATCTCGGCTCGTTCGTGGAACTCGGTCCGGGTGAAACCCGGGGCCAGCGCCATCACCCTGACGCCGGAGCCGTCGACCTGGGAGGCAAGACCTTCGGAGAAGGACGTGGCCCAAGCCTTGGCCGCGCTGTACGTGCCGCGTGGCACCCAAGCGGCCACCGAGCTGACATTGACCACCGCGCCGCGCCGCCGTTCGATCATGCCGGGCAGAACCGCGTGTGTCAGCCGCAGCACCGCACGCACGTGCACGTCGAGCAGGCCTTCCTCGTCAGCGATGTCGTTAGCCAGGAAGGGCTTACGCAAGCCGTGACCAGCGTTGTTGACCAGGAAGTCGACCGGTCGCGCGGTGTCGCGCAGCCGCTCCTCCACCGCGGTGGTGTCGCTCGCCAGATCAGCCGGCAGCACCTCGGCCGCCGTGCCGTGGCCGGCCCTCAGCTCATCGGCCACAGAGCTCAGCCGGTCCGCGTCTCTGGAGACGAGGACGAGATCGAAGCCGCGCGCGGCGAGCTTGCGCGCGAACGCCAGCCCGATCCCCGCGGTGGGTCCGGTCACCAAAGCTGTAGGCATGGGCCAACCCTAAACTCCGGCACCCCGGTGCTGCTCCGGGTTGCCGGCACCGATGAAGGTGCCGGTCGCCACCTCGTGAGCCTCCTGAACGAGCGCCTACTGCGGCGGCCGCTCTGGTCGGCCCCCGTCGCGAGTGGCGCCACGCACCAGTCATGTGACGGATGCGGCGTTGTTGATCTTGACGCAGGCTGAGGCTTCAGGCTGGTCAGGCGATCGTGCGGCCCACGAGGCGGCGGGTCGCCAACAATGCAAGGGAGACGACACATGTCTAACAAACTCAAGTCCAGGATGGCTGCGTGTGGGCTTGCCGTGGTTATGACGGTCGGAGTCGGCACGGTTGCAGCTCCAATCGCCGCAGCGGGGGTTGAAGGAGGCGATGTCGCCGAGGTGCAAGTCCCGATGAGTGAAGAAGAGTTCGTTGTAGGAGCCATGGAAGTCGGCGGTCTCTCCGAGTCTGACGCTCGGGCTGCGTACCACGATCCAGACCTGGTGCTGACTGTTCCGGTGGAAGTCGTGGCCGAAGATGCCGTGGAGAGCAAACACATCGACTCGGCCACTATCAACTCGACGTACCGCGGGTGCACGCTGACCTCCCGGCGCGACCATAACAACATGCTTGGTCACAGGCTCTTTCGATTCACGGTCGAAAAGTACTGGGAGGGCAATGGCTCAACGGTGCGGAACGTCTCACACTCGTGGAGCCACAGCACGACGAACCTCGGCAAACTCGGTGACTGGATGTTCGACGCGCTCACTGAGTCTGTAAATGAGTACCGCTCCTGGCATGGCATCCAAAGGGGCCGTCACTACAGCGCCCGTACGGGCCGATGGGTGGCTGGGCCATTCATCGAGGAGTACAAGAGCCTGCAGGTGCGTTCGATGACGAGGGCGGACGGCAGCTGGACCACTGATCGTGGCGACGGCAAATGCTGGTAGCGAGACGGCGTCCTGGACCTATCCATCCGCACCAGCACGGTCAGAAGGGCGACGACGGCGGCCAGCAGGGGCGCGGCCCTCAGCCCGTGGCGCTCGGCGATCACCCCCACCATGGCCGGTCCGGCGATGGTGCCGGCGCCGAGGAAGAAGACAGTGGCACTGAACCCAGCGGTAGGCCGATCGGGGAAGGTCTGATAGCTCCATATGGCGAGCAATGCGGACACGGCCATGAAGGCAGGACCGTACGTGACGGCGGAGAGCGCCACCGCGCCGAGCACACCAGGTGCCAGCGGCCGTCACGTTCCGCCGTCACTTCAGCCGGGCGATTCGCACGTCTCCGTCGGCATACCGCCGGGCTTTCGGCGTGAGCGACATGCCATAGGGTGAGGCGTCGTGACCGAACTGTCGATGACCGCCGTTAAGAGCGCCGTTGCCTATTTCGACTCGTGGCTCGCCTTCCGCCAGCGCTATTCGCGTGTACCCGGCGTACAAGCCGCCGTGCTGCTGGACGATGAGCTTCTGCTGTCGACGGCACACGGCCAGGCTGACATCGGCGCCGGGACTCGCCTGACGACGCGGCACCTGTTCCGTATCGCGTCGCACTCGAAGACGTTCACCGCTACCGCGGTGCTTCAGCTTGCCGAGCTCGGCAAGCTTCGCCTCGACGACACCGCCGGGCAATGGCTGTCCTACCTCGATGGCACGCCGCTGGCGGCCGCGACCATCCGGGAGCTCCTCGGCCACGGCGCCGGCGTCGTCCGCGACGGCCACGACGGGGACTTCTGGCAGCTTTACCACGCATTTCCCGACGACGACACACTGCGCAAGATCGCCACGGACCGGGCAGACGTCCTGCCGGCCAACGAGCGCTTCAAATACTCCAACATCGGCTACTCGCTGCTCGGCCAGATCATCGCCGCCGCGTCCGGAATGCCGTACAACCGCTATGTCAGCGAGCAGATCGTGGCCAGGCTCGGCTTGGAGGACACCGGTCCGGAGTACGACCCGAGCCGGGCGGACGAGTACGCCACCGGGTACAGCGCGCTCGCCTACTCGGACCGGCGAGTACCGATCGATCACGTCGACACCGCCGCCATGGCCGCGGCCACGGGTTTCTACAGCACGGCGGAGGACGTCGTCCGCTATGTCTCGGCGCATTTCTTCGGCGACACCCGCCTTCTTTCGGACGCCTCGAAGCGTCTGATGCAGCGCGCCGAGTGGACTGTGAAAGGCGCCGACGGCGAGTACGGCCTGGGTCTGGCCCGAGTCGAGATCGGTGACCGGCTGGTCCTGGGACATGGCGGAGGCTATCCCGGGCACATCACGAAGACGCTGTTCGATCCACACGACCGCCTTGCGGTCTCGGTACTCACCAACGCCATCGACGGCCCAGCCGAGACGCTGGCGGCTGGACTGGTGCGGCTGGTCAATCTCGCCGTCGAGCAAGGCGGCGAGGGCCGCGCCGGGGACGGTCGTGAGTCTGCCGGGCTAGACCGATTCACCGGCCGGTTCGCCACCCTGTGGGGCGTCGTCGACGTCGTGCGCCTGGGGCACAAGCTCTTTCTCCTGCGCCCCACGTCGGACGATCCCACTCAGGGCGCCGCGCCGTTGACCGTCGAAGGCGATCACACACTGCGCATCGCCGGGGGCATCGGCTACGGCTCGTTCGGCGAGACGCTGGAGTACGTCTTCGGCGACCACGGTGTGGAGTCGGTTCGCGGCGGAAGCGCGACGACGTCGTACCCGATCGAGCGGATCACCGCCGCGGCCGAGACCCTTGAGCGCGTCTCCGTCGGCACGCCCCTGCGCTGACGGCTCTGGGCCCACGGCTCGACGGGGCGGCGGCTCGGCGGCCTGCCATGCGACGTGCGCCGCTTGCTGGCTATGCTCCCTGACGTGGTGGATACGCGACGGGCCTCCGGGAGAGAGGCACGCCAGACGGCCGGGCTGCTCCGCGTCGTCGGCGCGGAGCCGATAACACCGAAGATGCTGCGGCTGACCCTCGTCGTCGAGGAATCCCATCTGGCGGTGGACCCGGCGTGCCCGAACCAGGTGCTGCGGCTGTCACCGCCGTCAGCGATCCCGGACGGACCCACCAGTGGCGCACGCCCGCCGAGCCGGACCTACACGATCCGGCGGTACGACCAGGCGTCGGCCAGCCTGGACATCGACGTCGTCCTCCACGGTGAGGGACCGTTCGTGCGGTGGGCATCGTCGGCTCAGCCTGGTGACACCATCGCGTTCACCGGTCCCCGGCCCCACGCGGTGCCGTCGTTCCAGGGCGACGCGCTGTTGATGGTGAGCGACGAGACCGGTCTGCCCGCGGTGGCGGCGTTGCTGGAGGCAGCCCCCCGCGGGCTGCGCGTGTACGCGTTCATCGAGATAGACGACGACGCGGAGCGGCAGACGCTGGCGTCAGCGGCCGACGTCGACCTGCGTTGGCTGCCTCGCGACGGCGCGCCCGCCGGTACCACCGGTGCGTTGGAGGGTGCGCTGCGGAGACTGTCGTGGCCGGAGGGGCGCGTCGAGATCTGGGTCGCCGGGGAAGCCTCGGAGGTCCGTGCGGTGCGCCGGTTCGCCGCCGCGGAGCGCGGCGTGGCCCGCCCCGATATCCACGCGTACGGTTACTGGCGACTCGGCCGCTCCGGATCGCCCGACTAGCGCTCTTCGGCGCTCGGACGCGGATCCTGGCGAGGATCAGATGGCGTAACCGGCGGGATGACCAGCCGGGTCCGGGATGATCAGATGGCGTAACCGGCGGGAGATGCCCTGTTTGGTCACCTGATCGTTTTCCGTCCACATCGTGGAGACGATCAGATGACCGCCACGGTCGTCACGCTGCGGTTTGGTCACCTGATCGCCCAGCACGGGCGGATCAGATGCGAACTCGATGATCAGGTGACCGAACGGCGAGCGGACTAGGCGGCGCGGACGGTGAGCTTGTCGGCGGCGTCGTCGAGATCGACGGCCACGACGTCGCCGTCCCTGATCTCTCCGGCCAGGATGGCCCGGGCCAGCTGGTCGCCGATGGCTGTCTGCACAAGCCGCCGCAGCGGTCGCGCCCCGTAGACCGGGTCGTAACCGGTCAACGCCAGCCACTCCTTGGCGCCGTCGGTCACCTGCAGCACCAGCCTGCGGTCGGCGAGCCGTCCGGCCAGCCGGTCCACTTGCAGGTCCACGATCCGCGCGAGCTCTCCGGTGCCGAGAGCCTGGAACATGACCACGTCGTCCAACCGATTCAGGAACTCGGGCTTGAACGACGCCCGGACGACGTCCATCACCGCCTTCTCTCTGGCTTGGTCGTCCAGCGCCGGATCAGCGAGGAACGCCGACCCCAGGTTGGAGGTGAGGATCAGGATGGTGTTGCGGAAGTCCACCGTACGGCCCTGTCCGTCGGTGAGCCGGCCGTCGTCGAACACCTGCAGCAGGATGTCGAAGACCTCGGGATGCGCCTTCTCCACCTCGTCGAGCAGGACCACCGAGTAGGGGCGACGGCGCACCGACTCGGTGAGCTGCCCGCCTTCCTCGTAGCCGACGTAACCGGGCGGGGCACCGACGAGCCGTGCCACACTGTGCTTCTCGCTGTACTCGCTCATGTCGATGCGGACCATCGCCCGCTCGTCGTCGAAGAGGAAGTCGGCGAGTGCTTTGGCCAGCTCCGTCTTACCGACGCCGGTAGGACCGAGGAACAGGAAGGTGCCGGTGGGCCGGTCCGGGTCGGACACGCCGGCTCGGGCACGCCGGACGGCATCCGAGACAGCGGCCACGGCTTTCGGCTGCCCGACCACCCGGCGACCTAGCTCGTCCTCCATCCGCAGCAGCTTGCCGGTCTCACCTTCCAGAAGGCGCCCGGCGGGAATACCGGTCCAGGCCGCGACGACGTCAGCAACGTCGTCGGGACCGACCTCATCCTTGACCATCGTCTCCGCGGTGGGGCTCTCGACCACCTCGGATGCGGCCAGCTCCTTCTCCAGCTCAGGTATCTGCCCATACAGGATTTCGCTGGCTCCGGCGAGGTCGCCGTCGCGCTGGGCACGCTCCGCCTGGCCGCGCAGCTCGTCGATGCGCTCTTTGAGAGAGCCCACTCGGTTCAGGTTGGACTTCTCCTGTTCCCACCGTGCTTCCAGTGCGCGGAGGTCTTCCTCACGGTCGGCCAGTTCCGCGCGCAACGCCGCCAGCCGTTCCCGCGACGGGTCGTCCTGCTCCTTTTCGAGGGCCAGCTCCTCCATCTTGAGCCGATCGACCTGACGGCGCAGCGTGTCGATCTCGACGGGCGAGGAGTCAATCTCCATCCGCAGCCGGGAGGCAGCCTCGTCGACCAGGTCGATGGCCTTGTCCGGCAGCTGCCGGCCGGTGATGTACCGGTTGGACAGCGATGCGGCGGCCACCAGACCCGCATCGGAGATCTGCACCTTGTGGTGTGCCTCGTAACGCTCCTTCAGCCCGCGGAGGATCGCGATGGTGTCCTCGACGCTGGGCTCACCGACGTAGACCTGCTGGAACCGGCGCTCCAGGGCTGGATCCTTCTCGATCCGCTCCCGGTACTCGTCCAGCGTGGTAGCCCCGACCATGCGGAGTTCACCCCGGGCGAGCATCGGCTTGAGCATGTTCCCGGCGTCCAACGCGGAGTCGCCGGACGCGCCCGCGCCGACCACTGTGTGCAGCTCGTCGATGAATGTGACAACCTGCCCCTCGCTGGCCTTGATCTCGTCGAGAACGGCCTTGAGCCGCTCCTCGAACTCGCCGCGGTACTTGGCGCCCGCCAGCATCGCGCCGATGTCGAGAGCGACGAGGCGCTTGCCCCGCAAGGACTCGGGGACGTCACCGGCGACCATGCGTTGAGCGAGTCCTTCGACGACGGCGGTCTTCCCGACGCCCGGCTCGCCGATGAGTACAGGATTGTTCTTCGTCCGCCGGGACAGGACCTGGACGACTCGCCGGATCTCCGAGTCACGGCCGATCACCGGATCGATCTTGCCGTCGCGGGCGCGTTCGGTGAGATCGACGCCGTACTTGTTCAGTGCGTCGTAGGTGCCCTCGGGGTCCGGGCTGGTGACCTTGCCCGAGCCGCGCACGTCGCGGAAGGCGGCCCGGATCTTGTCCGCGGTGGCGCCGTGCCTGGTGAGCAGGTCCCGTACGGGGGACTCGGCATGGGCCAGACCCACGAGGAGATGCTCGGTGGAGATGTACTGGTCCTCGAGCTCCCGGGCCACCTCACCGGCATGCGACAGCGCGGCGTAGGTCGGCCTCGCGAGATTGGGCGAGGCGACGGTAGATCCCGATGCGGACGGCAACGCGTCGAACGCGGCGTCCACATCTCTGCGAACAGCCCCCAGATCGGCTCCTGCAGCCTCGAGTAGCGGCCCGGTCAGGCCTTCTTGCTGGATGAGCAGAGCCCGCAGAAGGTGAACCGGCTCGACATCCGGATTGCCCGCGGTAGCCGCGCTCCGGACGGCAACCGACAGCGCTTCTTGCGCCTTGGTGGTCAGCTGGTCATTCATCTGGGTCCGTTTCTCCCCTCACGTCCGCGTTCCTGCCATCCAGAACAACGCATCTAAAGTTGAGTCTATTCCACTCAAGTATGTCCGACGAGCACCGGCATCCGCTGAAGCAGCCAGTCATCCGGTGCACGAGTCGAGCAGCAGAATGAATGGAGCTCGACGTCACTCAAGTGACGGTACTCGAGTCGGTGGTTCTCGGGCGGTGTGCTCTACGGGGTGTGTATGCATTCGTACTGGTACAGCGGTTTGATGCGGGTGTTGATGTAGCCGCCGACACTCGGGGAGTTGACCAGGCGGAGGAACTCGGGCGGGGGCACGTCGTAGTACTGGTAGACGTAGCCCGAGCGGAACTCGACTTCCAGGGTGTGGGTGTCCGTGTCGTAGCCGAGCGACACGATCGCCTGCGACGACACTGGTTGGCGCTTCACGGCCCGGCACCCCCTTCTTCTGGTCCACCGTGTCACCTACGATGCCCCGCCAGCGGCCGGTTCACACTGCCCGCGTCACTCGTCGTCTCTGGGTCCTGACTCCCACACGGGCTCCTCGTCCACACGCACGCAGCCCTGTCCGGCACTCGGTACCATGATCGCCGGGATGACAAGGGGGATCCTGATGAGACTGCTTTTGATGTCCAACTCCATCGCGCCTGGACGCGGCTACCTCGAGCATGCACACGAGGTGCTGACCGAGACACTGGGCGGAGTAGGCGCCGTGACCTTCATTCCGTTCGCACTGAAGGATCACGATGCCTACACCGAGATCATCGCCACCGGGCTCAGGCCATTGGGGGTAAAGGTGATCGGCGCGCACACGGCGAAGCCCGCCGATCTCGTCCGTCGCGCCGAGGCGGTGTTCGTCGGTGGCGGAAACACGTTCCGGCTGGTTCAAGCGCTGTACCGAACCGGACTCATGGAGATCATCAAAGCCCGGGTGGCCGATGGCCTGCCCTACATCGGCTCTAGCGCGGGCACCAACGTGGCCGGACCGACCATGCGCACCACCAACGACATGCCCATCGTCCAGCCGCCAAGCTTCGAGACACTGAATCTGGTGCCCGTTCAGATCAACCCGCACTACATCGACCCTCCGCCGGATCGCGTCCATATGGGCGAGACACGCGAGGAACGGCTGCTGCAGTTCCTCGAGGAGAACGACGTGCCGGTGGTCGGCCTGCGCGAGGGCACCTGGCTGGAACGTAGCGACGCAAAGCTCACCCTGGGCGGGATCGATGCGGGCGCCAGACTCTTCCAGCGCGGTGCCGAGCCACGCGACATCTCACCGGGCACCGATCTGAGTCACCTGCTGTCCACGAGGCCGCGATTCGATGCCACTGACCGTGCCCGCTGACCGTGGCGGCGGCTGTGGCCGATCAAGCCTTGGCCCATCCGCGGACCATGGCGCGGATCGACGCCTCGAATACCATGCCCGGCTCGCCGGCCTGTGGCGGCATGAAGCGGCCAAGCTCCAGGGAGACGAGACCATGGACGTTTGCCCACAGAGCGGTGGCGATCGACTCCGGCGCAGGCGACGTGGGAAAGCTCCCGGAAGACACCGCCCGGCGCACGGCCGCGAGCAACGGATCGAACGTACGAGCTCCCATCCGCGCCGCCGCCGCATCCAGATCCGAGGGAACCAACTCGTCGCCGAACATGACCCGGTAACCGTGCGGATCGCTGACCGCGACGCTCCGGTAGGCCAGGCCGAGGCGCACGATGTCCTCCAGCGGGTCCTCACTCTCACCCACCGCCACCTGCGCGTCACCCAGCCGGGCGAAGGCCTTCTTGTACAGAGCGGCCAGCAGGCCTGACTTGCCGCCGAACAGGGAGTAGACCGCAGCCGTCGACGTGCCTGCCTCTCTCGCCAGCGCCCGCAGACTCAGCGCACGCGCCCCCTCGGTGGAGAGTGTCTGAGCGGCATGATCAAGAAGTCTGCCCGCCATCGCGTCGTCGTGTATCCGCGGTCTAGCCATCGTCGCCCTCATTCGTTCTTCCGTCTCCCAGCGGCGAGAGTTCAGCAGCTCCGCACCGGCTTGACACAGAGTATCGTAACAGTGTTTTATAACAGCGTTAGTAAACATTGTCCCGCTTCAAGGAGATCGCCATGCTCGAATTGAGCGCGGAAGCCAGCCGGTTGATCGGCATCCTGCTGCTGGCACTTGTCACGGTGGAGACTGGCGGCTGGTACCTCACTCGGATCGCCCGCCGAATGGTGCCGGCCACGGACTTCCAGCAGTCGTTCGCGCGTGCCGGTCACGGTCACGCAGGCATGTTCCTGACACTTGGGATCATCGCTGCCGTCCTGACCGATGCCACGGATCTCGACGGGTTTGCGGCATGGCTGGCGCGCAGCGGCGTCGCGGTGGCAGCGATCCTCATGCCGGCCGGCTTCTTCTTCTCCTCCATGGGCGCCGGACGCACTAAGCCCAACGGGTTGATCGCGCTGGTCTGGCTCGGCGCCGTCGTCCTGGCCTCCGGTCTCGTCGCACTGGGCATCGGCCTGCTGGCAGCGTGAGCTGGGCGGCTGGGCGGCTGGGCGGCTGGGCGGCTGGGCGGCTGGGCGGCTGGGCGGACCATGGATCAGATGCGCGAACCGCCAGTAAATGCGCCGGTCGGTCACCTGATCATTTCCCGTCCACATAGTGGAGATGATCAGGTGACCGACACTGGCCTCGCGCCGCGATTCAGGTCACCTGATCACCAATCAGGGATCGATCAGATGCGCAATCGACGATCAGGTGGCCAAACGGGTGCGGTAGATCGCCAGGGCGGTGGTGTGGAAGGCCGGTACCGGAAGGTAATCGGAGCTTCCACGCCCGCCCGGAAGATAGCCGCTCTCCTCCTGGGCTTCGATCAGAATCTCCAGCTGCGCCCGGAGCGCCTCGACCTGCGACTCAAGTTCAAGGATGCGCTTGATCCCCACCAGGTTGACGCCCTCCTCCTGGGACAAGCGCTGGACCTCACGGAGCTGCTCGACATCGCGGAGTGAATACCGGCGACCGCCTCCGCCTGTACGACGCGGGGAGACCAGGCCCAGACGGTCGTACTGACGCAACGTCTGAGGGTGCATGCCGGCCATCTCGGCGGCGACAGAGATCACGTACAACGGCTCGTCGTCGCGGACCCGCCGGGCAGCGCCCGACATCGCCACGACGAATCTTGTGCGTTCGTCCACGTCAACCTCGCTTCGAAGCCTCGCGCATCAGCTCTGCGCGGATATCGTCACCCGATGTTGCGGACTGGAAGGCCTCCAGGGCCTCCTTGGCGGGCTGCTCGACGCGCTGTGGAACGACGACCTCCACCGTGACCAACAGGTCACCGCGAGTACCGTCCCGCCGGGTGGCTCCTCGGCCGCGAACCCGGAAGGTGCGTCCATTGGGAGTGCCGGGCGGGAGCTTCAACGTGACAGGTACGCCGTTCAGCGTGGGAACCTTGATGTCGGCGCCCAGAGTGACCTCGGGGAACGTCACGGGGACGGTGACAGTCAGGTGTTCCGCCTTGCGGCCGAACACCGGATGTTCGCCCACCTTGACGGTGACGTAGAGGTCACCCGCCGGCCCTCCGCGTTCACCGGGCGCACCCTTGCCGCGCAACCGGATACGCTGGCCGTCCACCACGCCGGCTGGAATCCGCACGTTCATGACCTTGCTGGTGGTGCCGCGACCGGAGCCGCTGCACACCGGGCAAGGATCGTCGACCACCAGGCCGCGGCCCATGCAGTCGCGGCACGGCTCGGCCATCCCGAAGCCACCCGAGTCGGTACTCGTGTATCCGGTCCCGGTGCACGTGGGACAGACCCGCGGAACCGTGCCGGCGCGAGCACCGGTCCCGGCGCACGACGTGCAGGCCGACGAGCTGGTCATCCGCAGCGGCACGGTCTTGCCGTCGACGGCTTCTTCGAACTCGATCGACACGTTCGTCTCGACGTCGGCGCCGCGGCGGGCTCCGGTGCCCCGAGAACGGGTGCGCTGACCGAAAAGCCCACCGAAGACATCCCCCAGGCCGCCCTGGCCGGAACCAGTGCCGGTGAAGATGTCCCCAAGATCGAAATTGAACGAGCCACCACTGCCGCCGGGCACGCGCATGCCGCTGCCGAACAGGGTCCGCGCCTCGTCGTACTGCTTGCGCTTCTCCGGGTCGGAGAGCACCGAGTATGCCTCGGAGACGTCCTTGAACCGGTCCTCGGCGGTCTTGTCGTCCTTGTTGCGGTCGGGGTGCAGCTCGCGAGCCAAGGTGCGGTAGGCCTTCTTCACCGTTGCCGCGTCGGCGTCCTTCGGCACACCGAGGATCTTGTAGTAGTCCTTCTCGATCCAGTCCTTGGTACTCACGTGCTGCGCCCCTCCCTTCTCACGCTGTTGAAGCTATTCTTCCTCTGAACTGGGCTCTGCCGCATCTCCAGCGTTTCCGGCACCGGCGTCAGAGTCGGCTTGCCCAAGCGCCTCGGTCGGCTCGGCCACGGCAACCCTGGCCGGACGCACGATCCGCTCGCCGACGCGATACCCAGGCTGCAGAATCTGCGTACACGTGGGCACCGTGATGTCGTCCGCATAACCGTGCATGAGCGCCTCGTGCACGGTGGGATCGAACTCGTCGCCCACCTCGCCGTACTGCTCAAGGCCGGCCTTGGTGACCGCCGCCTCGAGTGCCTCGCCGACGGCACGGAACGCCCCGGTCAGGTCACCGTGCTCGCGCGCTCTGCCGATGTCGTCGAGAACGCTGAGCATTCCCGACAGCACCTCGACTCTCGCGGCTTCGCGCACCGCTTCCCGGTCGCGCTCCACCCGGCGCCGGTAGTTGGTGTATTCGGCCTGCACCCGCCGCAAATCGTCCAGCCGCTCCGCCGCTTCGGCTCGAGCCTGGGTGAGCTCTGCGTCATCGCCGGAACCGGACGGCGCGTAGTCTTCCGGCGCCGCCGCTGCCGCATGGGCAAGCGGCGGCTCGGGCTCAGGGACGTCGTCAGGTTCCCGCCGCTGGCCCGTCTGCGGATCGATGCGCCGCCGGTCCCGGACAACCGGGGCCTCGACGTACTCCTCCGAGTCGTGCTCGTGGTCGGTCACTTGTCGTCCTTCTCCTCGTCCACGATCTCGGCCTCGACGACATCCTCGTCGGCGGTGGGCTCGGCGCTCTCACCGGCACCGGCATCGGCCTGTGCTCCCGGATCGCCGCTCGGCGGCTCGGCGGTGGCGTAGATCGCCGCGCCCAATGACTGGAACGCGGTCTGCAACCGCTCCGAGCTCGACTTGATGGCAGCGTCGTCGGCACCCTCGAGCGCCTTCTTAGCGTCGGCCAGTGCGGAGTTCACGTCATCCCGGACCTCGGCGGAGAGAGTCTCCACCTTCTCGGTGTTGTCGGCGAGGAACTTCTCCGTCTGGTAGACCAGCGACTCCGCCTGGTTACGGTTCTCGGCCGCCTCTCGCCGCTTACGGTCCTCCTCGGCGTACTGCTCGGCGTCCTTGACCATCTGGTCGATGTCTTCCTTGGCCAGGGCCGAGCCACCGGTGATGGTCATGGACTGCTCTCGGCCGGTGCCGAGATCCTTCGCGGAGACGTGGACGATACCGTTCGCGTCGATGTCGAAGGTGACCTCGATCTGGGGGACGCCACGCGGCGCAGGCGGCAGACCGGTCAGGTCGAAGGTGCCGAGCTTCTTGTTGTACGCCGCGATCTCGCGCTCACCCTGGTACACCTGGATGCCCACAGTGGGCTGGTTGTCCTCCGCGGTGGTGAAGATCTCCGACCGCTTGGTGGGGATGGTGGTGTTGCGCTCGATCAGCTTGGTCATGACGCCGCCCTTGGTCTCGATTCCGAGCGACAGGGGGGTGACGTCGAGAAGCAGGACGTCCTTGACCTCACCGCGCAGCACACCGGCCTGAAGGCTGGCGCCGACGGCGACGACCTCGTCCGGGTTGACACCCTTGTGCGGGTCCTTGCCGGAGAGCTCCTTGACCAGATTGACCACCGCGGGCATCCGGGTGGAACCGCCCACCAGCACCACGTGGTCGATCTGGTCGACCGAGACGCCTGCGTCCCGGATGACCGACTCGAACGGCGACTTGGTACGCGCCAGCAAATCGGCGGTCATCTGCTCGAATTGCGCGCGTGACAGGCTCTCGTCGACGTGAACCGGGTTCTTCTCGGCATCCTGCGCGATGTAAGGGAGGGAGATCGACGTCTGGGTGCTCGACGACAGCTCGATCTTGGCCCGCTCCGCGGCCTCGCGGACACGCTGCATGGCGATCTTGTCCTTGGACAGGTCCAGGCCGTGGGTGGACTTCACCCGATCGACCAGCCAGTCGACAACCTTCTGGTCCCAGTCGTCACCACCGAGGTGGTTGTCACCGCTGGTGGCCTTCACCTCGACGACGCCCTCGCCGATCTCCAGCAGGGACACGTCGAACGTGCCACCACCGAGGTCGAAGACCAGAATGGTGTGCTCGCTGTCGCCCTTGTCCAGGCCGTAGGCGAGAGCGGCGGCCGTGGGCTCGTTGACGATGCGCAGCACGTTCAACCCGGCGATCTCGCCGGCTTCCTTGGTCGCCTGCCGCTGAGCATCACTGAAGTACGCGGGCACCGTGACCACGGCGTCGGTGATGGTCTCACCAAGGTAGGCCTCGGCGTCCCGCTTCAGCTTCTGCAGGACGAAGGCGGAGATCTGCTGCGGCGTGAACGCCTTGCTGTCGATCTCCGTGGACCAGTCCGTGCCCATGTGCCGCTTCACCGAACGGATGGTCCGCTCGACGTTGGTGACGGCCTGGCGTTTCGCGACCTCACCGACGAGAACCTCGCCATTCTTCGCGAACGCGACGACGGACGGGGTGGTACGGGCACCTTCGGCATTCGCGATCACCGCGGGCTCGCCGCCCTCCAGGACGGCGACGACCGAGTTCGTGGTGCCGAGGTCAATGCCGACAGCTCGTGCCATGGCGCTTCCTCCTAGATACTGCGTAGTGAAAACCTTGAGACTCTTGAGTCACTCAGACTCAAGTATGGTCCTGCTGTCATGGTTGTCAAACTGTGTTGAGTGTAGGTGACTCAACTTCTCACACACGAGACAACGCCCCGCCGGTCCGGCGTGTTCCCGCGTCCGGCCACATCCTGGCAGCGCGTGCCCTCCCCCGGATCACACCTACCGCATAAGGTGGATCGCATGCGTGAGACCGATGACACCCCGCGGCCGACCGACCCGCGCAAGCGCCTGGTCGCCATCGTCCTGGTTGCCTGCCTGGTGCTGACAATGGCGCCGTTCATCGCTTCCCTGGTCTTCTAAAGCGAGGCAGGGCGTGGACGAGGCCACGCGCCAGCAGCCGAGGCGGCTGGTCGGCGTCGACGCCGCCCGCGGGCTGGCGCTCTTCGGCATGATCGCCGTCCATGTCACCCCGTCCGTAGGTGCTGACGGCGGATCGACCGCCGCCCATCTAGTCGCCAGTGGACGAGCCTCGGCTCTCTTCGCTGTGCTCGCCGGCGTCGGGCTGGCACTGGCCAGCGGAGGCTCCACCGAGCCCAGGGGGACGGCGCCGCGCCAAGCACGGGCAGCCACGGCCGTGCGCGCCGGCTTCCTCGTGGTAGTCGGCCTAGCCATCGGGCTCCCGGACTCCGGCGTGGCCGTGATCCTCGTCTACTACGGGGTCCTGTTCCTGGCAGCCATACCGTTTCTCGGGCTCCGCGCGCCTGCGCTCTTCGCACTCGCCGGATTCTGGGCTCTCACAGCACCTGTGCTGAGCCATGTCCTCAGGCTCCAGGGGCTGCCGCGAACCAGTGGCAACGTCACGACGGAGTCCCTCGCCGATCCGGTCGGCTTGTTCTGGCAGCTCACGGTCACCGGCTACTATCCGGTGCTGCCCTGGCTCGCGTATGTCCTCGCCGGGCTTGCGCTCGGCAGGCTGACCCTCGCGTCGACCAGCGTGGCCGCCAGGATCTTCGCCGGCGGGGCCGCCCTGGCTGTCGGAACCTACGTGCTGTCCTGGGTGCTGCTCCGAC
This sequence comes from Phytoactinopolyspora alkaliphila, assembly GCF_010550695.1. Classification (GTDB taxonomy): domain Bacteria; phylum Actinomycetota; class Actinomycetes; order Jiangellales; family Jiangellaceae; genus Phytoactinopolyspora; species Phytoactinopolyspora alkaliphila. Next base: position 125,520 of record NZ_JAAGOB010000005.1, on the reverse strand, counting down.
AGGGTGTGATGGACCGCTTGACCGAGGCCGGCACCGGCGGGCATCCCACCAGCCGGCCGTTCACCGACGGCGTCCTGAACACGTCGTTCTACGGAACGACGCCCACCACTACGGCGTGGTGGCTCACGGTGGCGTCACCCCACACTGCCACGCCGTTCGACATGCTGCACACCATCGGCACAGCGGCAGCCGTCCTCGGTCTGACGCTGCTCCTCGCCAGCCGGTTCAGCGGTCTGCTCTCGCCACTCGCGGCCGTCGGCAGTATGACGTTCACCCTCTACTCGGTCCACGTGCTGCTGCTCGCCACCGCTATCCCGGGGAACGTGGAGTATGCGGCGGGGCTGCACATGGCGGTGGCGCTGGCCATAGCCGTCCCGTGGCGTCGGTACGCCGGCCGCGGGCCGCTGGAAGCAGTCACGGCCAGCGCCGTGCGATCGATGCGGAAGCTGACCGCCTGGACGTCGAGACTCTAGGCGTCGGAGCCCGGGGAGCGAGCGCCCAGTTCACCGTCAAGGCGCAGCAAGCCCGGGCCGTCGTCACCGATAAGATGCAGCCGGCCGAGGATCTCCGAGACGGTGGACTCCTCTTCGATCTGCTCCTCGATGAACCAGCTCAGCAACGGCAAGCTGTCGATGTCGCCTTCGGCCTGCGCCAACCGGTAGAGCGCACGGATCGACTCGGACACCTTCTGCTCGTGGACCAATGCCGCTTCGAAGGCGGTGACAACCTCGGCGCCAGGGTCTTGCGGAGCCGAGATGTCACCGATCTGCGGCCGGTTGCCACGGGCCGTCACGTGGTCGATGAACTTCGCGGCGTGGACTCGCTCCTCGTCGGACTGAATCCGCATCCAGGAGGCCATACCCGGCAAGTTGGCATCCTCCAGAGCGATGGCCAGCTGAAGGTAGGCGACCGAGGACTCGATCTCGAGGGTGATCTGGTCGGAAAAGGCTTTGGCTAGCGTGTCGTTAAGCATCATAGAGCCGACGTTAGCCCAGCTCACCTGCGATTTCCACGAAGCCATGACTAGCCTTCACAAGGTTTGGCGAACCTTACGCCGGGCCGGTGCGGTAGCCCTCACGGCTGCGAGGACCTCAGCTCCTTCGCCGCCTCGGACACGTCCTTGGCCGTATCGATGGCACGCCAGTATCCCTCGATGGGGTATCCGGCCAGCCGGCGTTGCTTGGCCAGCATGGGGAACGTCGCCCGTTCATGGTCTCCGACCTCGGGCAAGAGCTCGAGCATCTCCTGGGAGAAGACGTAGACACCGCCGTTCACCGGGTAGGGCGATGGCGGCGCTTCCACGAAGTCCGTGACCCGCCCGAACTCGTCGAGGTCCACGACACCCCACGGGATACGTGGGCGAGCCAGTCCGATGGTGGCCGTAGCCCCACGCTCGGCGTGGTAGGCCGTCATGTCGAGGAGGTTGAACCGGGTCCAGATATCGCCGTTGAGGGCATACCAGGGCGCGTCATGGTCCGGCAGGTGCCTGCCCGCGTACTTCAGCCCGCCGCCTCGCCCGAGCGGCTCCTCTTCGACGACGGTCTGGGTGCGCAAGGGCTGGGACGAGGCCGCCAGGTGCTCGGCGAGACGCTCATGCAGGTGACCTGCCGACACGACGACGTCGGTGACGCCTGACTCGGCGAGCCACCCGATCTGATGGTCGATGATGCACCGTCCATCGATCTCGATCATCGCCTTGGGGATGGTGTCGGTGAGCGGTTTGAGACGCGATCCCTGGCCCCCGGCCAGGATCACAGCCTGCCGGACCATATGATCTCGGGCCGTTGTCACGGTCTCTCTTCCCCTCGTTCGGCTGCGTCGCGGCCACGCGCTCGGCTGCCGATGCGTTCACCGTTCGTTCGCCGGCACATGCCGTCCACGACCCTAATGCACGACGGTAGACGCGGGCCGTCACGTCCCTGCCCGGGCACGGACCCGAGTGTTCTCCGCGAGCCCCGCATCGGGCAGGATACGTGCCATGCGCGCATATCTGGGAGCAGCTTCGACCACAGGACCAGGCAGTCCAGCCAGCGGCATCACCGTGATGGACATCGATGGCGCGACGTTCACGCCGGTGGGCGTCGCTGAGACGTCGGACCCCATGTATCTCGCGCTCTCGGCCGACGGCACCGTCCTGTACTCACTCGCGGAGCGTGCCCAGGGGCAGGTGCGGGCATGGAAGATCGACGGCGAGTGCCTCACCGCGCTCGGGGAACCGCAGGAGACCGGGGGTGGACCGTGCCACCTGTCCGTCCATTCCAGTGGGCGCTACCTGCTCACCGCCTCCTACGGCTCCGGCACGCTGGCCGTGCACCCGATTCTCGCCGACGGAGCGCTGGCCCCCGCGTCGGACACGATCCAGCACACCGGCACGGGACCCAACAGCGAGCGCCAGGAGAGGGCGCACGCGCACATGATCGTCACCGATCCCGGCACCGGCCCTGGCCGCGGGCACGTGCTCGCTGCGGACCTGGGAACGGACACCGTGTACAGATACGCCCTAGATGAAGCGACCGGAACGCTCGATCTCGTCGACGAACTGCACGCCCCGCCCGGAGCCGGCCCACGCCACCTGGTGATCCGGGACCAGTACGCCTACGTGGCCAACGAACTCGACTCGACGGTGACGGTCATCGATCTTGCCGCTGGCTCGGTGCTGTCCACGGTCTCCACCCGACCGGACGGCGCCGGCGAAGCGAGCCACCCGTCGGCCATCCGGATCTCGGCGGACGGCTCGTACCTGTACGTGGCCAATCGCTTCGTCGACGAGATAGCCGTCCTGGCCGTCAGCGGACCGGAGCTCAGTCTCGTGACGGGAGTGCCGTGCGGTGGGGACCACCCGCGGGACATCGTCCTCTCTCCGGACGGCGCGTACCTCTACTCCGCCAACCAGTTCGGCGACACCATCACATCCTTCGAGATCGACCCGGGCTCCGGTGTGCCCCAGCAAGTGGGCTCCCCGTTCAGTACGCCGAGCCCGGCCTGCATCGTCTGGGCGCACCCCCGCTGAGCTCGTTGTACTCGGCCGTTACGCTGGTGACAGGCGATCATGCTGACGCGGCGAGATCCAGCCTGGCCAGCTCGATCCGCTTGGTGATCCCGAGCTTGGGATAGGCCTTGTAGAGGTGGTAGCCGACGGTCCGCGGGCTGATGGACATCCGGACCGCGATCTCCTGATTGCTCAGCCCGGTGGCCGCCAGTTGCGTGACCATGCGCTCCTGCGCGGTGAGGGTCGCCAGGCCTCCCACCTCTTCGCCCCGTGGTTGCGGCCGGGACTCACCCGTAGCCCGCAACTCCGCCCGGGCCCGATCCGTCCACGGTGCCGCGCCGATCCGGTCGAAGATACCCAGCGCCGAACGCAGGTACACCCGCGCGTCCGTTCGCCTCCGGCTCCGCCGGAGCCACTCTCCGTAGGCCAACTCCGTGCGCGCCTGTTCGAACGGACGCGTGGGCGCTTGCCGGTGCAGGAACACCGCTTGCGCGAACAGGTCGCCCGCCGCTCCGTCGTCGCTTGTCATGGCGTGGCAACGTAGGGCGACAGCGCGGATCCATTCCGTACCCGAGTGCGTGGCGGCTTCGTCGAGCCGCTCCAGCGGTACCCGGGCTGCGCTACGGTGACCCGACCTCGCGCAAGCCTCGACCGTATCTGCCAGGAGAGCGGGCCCGACGACGGTGCGCCATCCTGGTGCGTCCTCGCTGAGCCGTTCCATCGCCTCCTCGGCCCGTCCGAGGCCGAGGTCGAGCAATGCCCGTGATCCCACGGCCCACTGGCGTATCGAGGTCGGACCCTCGGACAAGGCCCGTTGCGCCAGGTCGCGGGAGTTCTCTTCGTCGCCTTCAACGGCGGCGATCCTGGACAACGTCGCGTGGACCTGCCCGGGCAACTGGCGGATGCCCGTCCTCCGCGCGATCTCGAGGGCTTGTTCCCCGCTGATCCGCGCCTCCTGGTGCAAGCCGAGAAACAGCTGTGCCTGCGCCAGCAGACCGAGCACGTGCGGAAGCACGTCGTCGCGCCCCTGTGCACGGCACGTCGCGACCAGCCGCGTCAGGAGGTCGCGCGCCGTGCCGTCGTCACCGACGAGCAGAGCCGCCTCCGCCACGTGCAGCCGGACCTCGATCGGAAGTGACGGCCGGCCATCCGCAGCGGCGAGGATCATTCGGCGGAGGGAGGCCATCCCCCGTGCGGCGTCATGACCAGCGAGGCCGGCCAGGCCTCGAATCCCAGCCGCGCAGACGCGGACGGTGTCCGATGTCCGGAGGACCGCTACCCTGGTCGCCGCCAGGCCCAAGGCCTCGCGGTAGTCGCATGCCCAGGCGTGCCGGGCGGCGGTCATCAGCATGGCGGCAGCGAGGTCCGGTGCGGCCTCGGCCACGACGGCGGCACCTTGAAGGAGAATCCACGCCGCGTCCCTTAGCAAGCCTGCCTCGGCCTCGGCCGCTGCCCGGATCATCGCGAGCCGCGCGAGCACACCGTCGTCGCCGGTCATGGACAACGCCTGATCGGCCAATGCCGCCGCTCGCCGGAGATCCCCGGACGCGGATGCGGCGACCGCCGCCGCGGCCAACCGGCGACCGCGGTTCGGCATGGAGGAGCTGAGCTCGGCGGCGCACTGGTAAGCCGCCGCAGCCACGGAACGCCCATGATCCGCCGGCCGGCATTCGGCAAGCTGCTCGAGGTGCTCGGCGACCCGCTCGTCCGGTCCTGTGGCGGCCGCTGCCCGGTGCCAGACCGATGCCGGCTCGTCACCAAAAGCCTCGTACGCCTGAGCGAGAGCCGTGTGCGCAACTACTCGGCTGGTGATCGTCACACCGTGGTACGCGGCGGGGCGGATCAGCGGATGCCGGAATCCGACCCGGCCGTCGGCGACGACGACCAGCCGGGCCCGCTCCGCCACCGCCAGATCGTCGATAGACGTCCCCAGGCTGTGCGCAGCGTGGAGTATCACGGTCAGTTCGCCTCGGCCGTCTGCTGCGACGGCACCGAGCAGCGTTCGGGTGGAGGGCGGCAGACGGCCGATCCGACTGGTGAACGGTGCGTAGGCATCGCCACGGACCGGAAGCGCACCGAGTCCGATCACCTCCGGAGGAAGATGGCCGAACCGCTGACGCGGTGACAGGGCCGCGGCGAGTTCCAGGAGCGCCATCGGATTGCCGTCGGACTCGTCGAGGATCCGCTCACGGGTGTGCGCGCTCAGTTCGCTCGGGCATCGGGCGAGCAGCTCGCGCGCCGCGTTCCCGTCGAGCCGTTCCAACCGCAGCTCACGCAGGCCTGTGGCGGGAAAACCTGGACACTCGTCGTCAGCGGCGAAAACCATCGCGGCGGCTTCGGTGTGTAACCGCCGCGCGGCCAATGCAAGAGCGCCGGCCGACTCCCGGTCCAATCCGTGTGCGTCGTCGATCAGGCACACCAGGGGGCGTTCTGTCGCCAGCCGGGACAGCAAGGTCGTGATCGCATACCCGACCAGCCGCTGGTCAGGAACCACCGTGCCGGAGAGCCCGAACGCTGCGCGCAAGGCAGCGGCCTGCGGCTCGGGCAGACCATCGATGCGGTCCAAGGCTGGGCGAAGCAGCAGATGGAGCGCCGCGTAAGGCATGCCCGCCTCCGACTCGACGCATCCCGCCCGCAGGACCCGCATGTGAGAGGCCGACCGCGCGACGTGATCAAGCAGCGCGCTCTTGCCAATGCCCGCTTCGCCGCGAATGACGAGCGCCGTACCGTGGCCCGCAGCGGCGGTTGCCAGGACCCGGGCGATCTCAGCCGCCTCTGCCACCCGTCCGTGGAGCATCACGGTTTCAGTGTGGACAACCGGGCCACAGCCACGGTAGACGCGAATGTCGCGTGCTGGCGATGACGATTGTCACGGTCCGGCACCGCGACGAGGTCCAGTCACGTGACGGATTCGGCCCGGCCCACCAGCGCCATACGATCGGCGCACCGGATCGGATCGCCATTGAGGAGCTGACATGCGAGTGCTAGTCGCCGGAGCCACTGGTGTCATCGGACGCCAGCTGATCCCGATGCTCAAGGAGATCGGGCACGATGTGGTGGCACTCACCCGCGCGCCCGGCGGTCCGGATGCCGGCTACGAGACGGTCGTCGCTGACGCGCTGGACCCGAAGGCGACCGCGTCAGCTGTGGACAAGGCGGAACCGGACGCGGTGGTCCACCTGCTCACGGCCATTCCGAAACAGCTCAATCCCAAACGGCTGGCCTCGGAGTTCGCGGTGACGAACCGGCTCCGCACGGAGGGCACGAGGAACCTGATCGAGGCGATGCGCCCGGCAGGCTCCATCCGCGTGATCGCGCAGGGCTTGGCATATGCGTACCGCCCCGCGGGCGCGCAGCTCGCGGACGAGGACGCGGCGTTCTGGACGGACGGACCGAAGCAGTTCCGTCCAGTTGTCGCTGCCCTGCTCGAACACGAGCGGCTCACCAGAGAAGCAGGCGGTCTGGTCCTGCGCTTCGGCCACCTGTACGGGCCAGGCAGTTCCTATGCACCTGACGGAGAGTTCACTCGGCAGGTCAGGGGTGGAAAAGTGCCGATCGTCGGCGGTGGAAAGTCTGTCTTCTCGTTCACGCACGCCTACGACGCGGCGAGCGCCATCGCCGCCGCTCTGAGCACTCCGGCCACGGGTGCGTTCAACGTGGTCGACGACGATCCCACCCCCATGCGGATCTGGCTGCCGCAGATGGCCCAGATGCTCGGTGCCCCGGCACCCAAGAAGGCACCGGCCTGGCTGGCTCGCACCGCCGTCGGAGGCTGGGGCGTAGCGTTCATGACGAGCCTTCGTGGCGCCGACAATCGCCACGCCCGATCGCAGCTGGACTGGCGCCCCACCTACCCGTCCTGGCGAGACGGCTTCACAGCGGATCTGGCCGGCCGGCACTAGGCGGACCCGAGAGTCCTATGGCAACAGGCCGATATCCCTCGCCCGCACGGTCGCCTCAGTGCGGTTACCGGCGCCGAGCTTGCGCAGGATATGAGTCACGTGCTTCTTCACCGTATTGAGCGTGACGAACAGATCCTCGGCGATCGCCTGGTTCGGCTTACCGGATGCGAGGAGGCGCAGGACCTCGAGCTCACGAGGGCTCAACCGATCGGCCGGACCAGATCCGGTCACCGGGCGGTCTGCGGAGACCCCGAACGCGTGGATCAACCGGCGGCGATAAGACGCGGGGACTTTGTTGCTCTGCCTGTGTGGCCGGTCCGCCGAGAGCCGGTCGAGCAACATCGCCATCGGCGCTCCCTCGTCCGCGAACACCCGGACGAAGCCCTGCGGCCAAGCCAACTCGACGGTGTCGCCCAGCGTATCCACGGCTGCGGCTTCGTTCCCCGTCGCGGCCAGAGCCAGCGCCTTCAGTGCCTGGATCTCGATCACACTGCCGGTCCTGTCCTGGGTTGCCGCGTCGGCCCACAAGCGGTTCAGCAGCTCCAGGGCGCGGCCGGGCTCGTCGTCGGCGATCAGGATCCGCGCCAGAACGAGGTACCCGGCTTCGTACACGTACCTGGGCTCGTCGTCAGCACGAATGCCTCGGCTGGCTACCCATTCGGCGGCCGCTCTCAGGTCACCCTGGGCGAGTAGCAGGCGGGCGCGTTGAGCGGGCACCGGATTGAACAGATCGGTCACCGCCGGATCCGTGAACTCGACGGCCTCGTCCATCGCCTCCCGCGCACCCGCGGCGTCACCCCGGGCCTGCCGGATCCACGCCAGCGTCACCAGACCGGCAGCCAAAGACTGGGCATAGACGAACATCCTGCACAGTGGTAGAGCCCTGGCGAGGTGATCCATGGCGGTATCGAGGTCGCCGCGTTGGTACGAGAGCTCCGCCATGCCGACGTACGACACGCCGGCGGCCGGCGGATCTTCCCACGCGGGGAGCGAGCTCGCCTCCAGAGGATGCCGGTAGGTGCTCGAGGCCGCATCAAGCCGGCCTCGCGCGCACTGGATGCGGCCCAGGTAGGACGACATGTACACGACCAGGTCACGCTGACCGACCGCCCGCCAGTGCGCGACGTTCGACGCCATGGCCCGTTCGGCCTCCCCAACCTCGCCGCGTATCCAGGCGGCGAAGGCCAGATTCACCTGTGCGAGCCCGTGGAGCATCCACTCGTCGGGTCGGAGTCTGGCGATAGCCCGGGAGGCGTACCGGATCGTGGCCTCGCCATCGCCTCGCAGGTGCGCCGTGTAGGCCCGGCCGAGCGCAAGGCCGGCGTCGAGATTGGCCAGCCTGCTCGCGGACCGGCCGACCGATGGCTCGAACACGTCCTCGTCAGCCTGGCCTCGTGTGCGCTCCGCGGCATCAAGTGACCTCTCGATGTCCTCGACGCGGCCGCTGACAACGTTCAAGGCTGCCCGGGCCAGATGCAGCCGCGCCCGGGAGGCCGCTACCTCAGTGGGGAGGGCGCCGATCCACCGCTGCACCGTCGCGCCCTCACGGCCCAGGAAGAACTCGTCGAAGTACCGTTCGATCAAACTGGCGGCCCAGGTGGCGTCACCCGCGGCCAGCGCATGCCCGACCGCGTCGTCCACCTGCTTCCGGCTCTCATGCCACGCCGCAGCCTCGCGATGTAGATACCTGGTCCGGTCCGGCTGTTCTCTGGTCACTCGGGCGCGCAACGTGCCGGCGAACAGGTGGTGGTAGCGCCACCAGCCACGGACGTCGTCCATCGGCACCAGGAACAGGTTGGCTTGCTCGATCGACTCCAGCATGGCCTGGCTGTCGCTTCGACCGGTGACCGCGTCGCACAGCGAGCCCGACAGCCGGTCGAGGATCGACGTCTCGAGCAGGAACTCGCGCACGGACGCCGGCTGGCGCTCGAGGACCTCTTCGGTCAGGTAGTCCACCACGTACCGGTGGCTACCCGAGAAGGAGTTCACCGCATCGGCGGCATCCGGGCTGCCCTGAAGGGACAGCGCCGCCAGCTGCAGTCCGGCCGCCCAGCCCTCCGCGCGTGCCGCCACCGTTATCGCCGCGTCATCCGGCAGCAGCTGTCCAGGACCGAAGGCTTGGCGCAACATGGCCTTGGACTCGTCAGCGGTGAACCGGAGATCGGCAGCGCGCAGTTCGACCAGCTGGCCGCTGGCGCGCCATCGCCCAAGCGGAAACGGCGATTCGGTTCGGCCGGCCAGCACCACATGCAGCCCTGGCGGAGCGCTGTCCAGCAACAACCGCACCGATGTGTGCACGATCTCGGACTTCACCAGGTGAAAGTCATCCAGCACCAGCAGCACGTCGCCGCGTAGGTCCGCGAGCACGTTGACCATGGCCGCGACCAGCCGGTCGGAAGTCGCCGGCTCCGGCGAGCCGAGGAGCGGCTCGACGTGTCGTGCCATCTCCGGGCGAATCTCGGTGAAACCCGCCACGATGTGACGCCAGAATCGGACGGGGTCGTCGTCAGCCACATCAAGGGAAAGCCATACCACCGGCCTGGACATCTGCCGGCACCAGTGAGCGAGCAAGACCGTCTTGCCGTACCCGGCCGGAGCCGAGACCAGTGAAAGCCCTCCGCCGACGCCCTTCTCGAGCCGGCCGACGAGCCGCTGCCTGGGCACGAATCCGGTTGGTAGCCGCGGGAGGAACAGCTTGGTGGCCAGCACCCCGCCCGATCCCATGACGTCTCCGGTTCGCCGAGGCCGTCCAGGTGTCCCTGCCATCTGCTGCACCATCCACGACCGAAGGCACGGTGCCGTCGCCGCGGAAGACTACACTACGACTTCCACCTTCGGGTGATGACCCGGGTAGTCAACCGCTCGTATCATCACTTCACGACGCCTACGACCTCGAAGAAGGGGAATACCATCACGGTCACGCCGGGTTACCGCCTGCCGTCGTTCCGGCGCGACGGCAGGCAGACCACGGAGAACCAAGCCGGGGAACCCATGATCAAGGTGCTGATAGCCGAGGACATGCACATGATCCGTGGCGCCCTCGTGGCTCTGCTCCGCACCGAAGATGATCTGGAAGTCGTGGCCGAGGTGGCACGAGGCGACGAGGTAGAGCGGGCAGCGCTGCGCACCCGACCCGACGTCGCACTCCTTGACATCGACCTTCCTGGCCTGGATGGTCTCTCGGCCGCCGAATCACTGATCCGCGCCGTACCGGACTGCCGCGTCCTTATCCTCACCGGCCTGACCCAGCCGAACAATCTGCTCCGGGCCCTGCAGGCCGGGGTGCGAGGCTTCCTCCTCAAGGCCGCTCCTGCCGACGCCCTGTCCGATGCGATACGCCGTGTCAGCAGAGGGGAACACGTCATCGAGCCGAGCTTGATGGCCGCTGCCCTGGAGACCGGCGCCAATCCCCTCACCGCCAGGGAGACCGACGTGCTCAAGGTCGCCACCTTGGGGCTCACCACGGAGGAGATTGGCGTCAAGCTCTGTCTTTCGCCCGCCACGGTACGGAACTACATGTCGAGCGCGATCAGCAAGCTCGGCGGGCGCAACCGGATCGACGCGATCCGCATCGCGACCGAAGCGGGCTGGCTGTAAAGGCCGTCTCACGCCGGATCTTCCGCCATCGGTCCCCGCACGCCTTCCCCTGGCTCGCCACCCCCTGCGGCCGCGTCTGTTCCTGCCGCACGGCGGGAGATGACCAACGCCACGACGCTGAGCGCGGCGAGTGCACACGCCAGCGCGAGGGCAGTTCGCATGCCGCTCTGCTGATAGCCGGACAGCGCCCACGCGGTGGTAGCCAGGGCTGGACCAAGCGCTATGCCGATCTGACGAGCCATACTCGTGGACGCGCCGGCAGTGCCGAGCAGATGGCGGGGAGACAATGCCATCACCATGGCCTGGTTCGGTCCCGCGAACAGCCCGGCGCCGACACCCACGATCGCCAGCCGCCACATGAGTTCCGCCGTTCGCCAATCCGAGCCGAGAGGCACCGTCAGGGCTATCCCGACGGTGACCACCACCACGCCGGTCACCGAGATGACCCTGGCATTCCACCGATCCGCGAGAACACCGGCGATCAGCCCGGAGACCATCACCGCGAGCGGAAAGGCCAGCATCGTCATTCCGATCCGTGCCGGCGCCACGCCGGCAGCGTGAAGGTGGAACGGCACCAGGAACTGCACGGCGATCACCGCGGCTATCTCTGCTAGCAGAGCGAGGTGCGGGCCGGTCATGCCTGGCGTGCTGAGCAGCTCCCGGACCGCGGCACTGCCTGGTCGCCTGCGCCACAGCACTGCCAGCGGCACAGCCACGAGCGCCAGCAGGATCCACTCGACGCCCACCTCGGCTGTGAACGTCAGCGCGAGCATCAGCGCGATGGCGGCGCCGCCGATCAGCAGGGCCTCCGCGTACCACGCCCGGTCGGGCGCGCGCAGCGGGGAACCCGCCGACAGCTGTGCCCATCCGATGCCGATCACTGCCATGCCCACAGGGACGTTCACGTAGAAGATCCAGGGCCAGGTGAGGTACTCGATGACCAGGCCACCCAGCACCGGGCCACTCACGGCGCCCAGGGGGCCCAGCGTCATCACGATGGCCATCGCGCGTCCCCGGACCTCGGGCCGGACCGCGATCGTCGTCAGGACCGGCGCTAAGGCGAACAGCATCGCCCCGAACGCACCCTGGACGACACGTGCACCGATCAGCCACTCGATGCCCGGCGCCAGCCCCACGGCCACGCTCGCGACCGTGAACCCGCTGACCGAGAGCACCAGAGCCGCGCGATGCCCCACCCGATCCAGATACCGGCCGCTGGGCAGCGACAGAGCGATCAACGGCAGATGGAAACCGAGAACCACCCACTGCGTCAGGCTGGTACCGATACCGAAGCCGTCCTCAATGGTCGGTAGCGCCACGGTGACGATCGTGCCGTCGAGCTGGGCCATGAAGACCGCGATGCCGGTGGCGACCACCAGCCACCATCGGTTCTTCCTATCGGTGGAAGCGGGCGCGTTCACGTGATCCCTCGCATTACCGGCGCCGGCCGGCTAGGGCTGTCTGTTCGCAGATGAGAGCCATGGTGAGAACGCTACGCAAGCGCCAGGCACGGCGAATCCGTCATGTGACGGTAGTCGGCGGCAAGGTGGATGCCCGCACGGACGACTTCATGGCTCAGTAGGCCGGATCAGCAGCATCACCACGACCGCGAGCGTCGCGATCACCGCGCTGGCGGCGGCGAGAGTCTCGAAGCCTCCGTACGCCGTGACGAGACCGGCCACCGGGGCTCCGGCGCCTGCCGCCAGCCCCATCGCCATCTCCCCCAGGCCTTCCGCCTTCGCCCTTTCCGCCGGACGGACGGATGCCGTGAGCATCGTGCTGGCGGCGACGACACCCGCGTTCCAACCGAGCCCCAGCAGGGCGAGGGCCACGGTGATCCCCACGACGCCGTGCTGATCCGCCAGGGCTCCCACCACTCCCGCCGCCACGAACAGGAGAAACCCGACTCCTGCTACCGCGGAACCGCCGTAGCGGTCCGCCAGCCGGCCCGTCGCTGGCGCGGGAGCGAACATACACAGGACGTGAATGCTGACGATCACGCCTACGAGGTCCAGGCCGTGGCCGTGCCCGGTCATGTGGACAGGCGCGATGGCCATCACCGCGACCATGACGAGGTTGGTGATGGCCAGCAACAGGACGGCGCGACGTGCGCCGCCGGACCGCGTGTCTGCCGCACGTAGCTGCACCACCGCAAGCGGTTCCGGGCCCGGTCGTCGCAAGCGGGACAGAATGCATCCCGCGAGCGCGAACGCGGGGATCGCCAGCAGATAGAGCCCGGTCAGCCGGGGTAGGCCGATGTCGACGGCGAGCTTACCGGTGACGCCTAGGAGATTCGGCGCGGTCACAGCGCCGACCGCGGCTCCGGCCAGCACGATACCCATGTCCCGCCCGCGGAACTGGTCGTCCCCGGACCCGGCCACCGCGTACCGGGAGAGGAACACGGCGACGTTCGCCACACCGAGAACGGCGCTGCCGATCAGGACCAGCGCCAGGTTCGCGGCAACGGCCGCGCCGACCACCAAGGCCGCACCCATGATGCCCGCGCCATAGCCGGCCATCAGTCCGCGAGGCCGGCCGGCCGTGGCGCTGATTCTGGCGATCAGTACGGCTCCCAGAGCGGAGCCGGCCACGAGCGCACCGATCGGCAGTCCGGCCGCGGCCTCGCTTCCGGTGATGTCGGCGGCGAGGAGGGCGCCCGCACTGCCACCGGCGGCCAGGCCCATACTCCCTATTGCGGTGGCCGCCGTGAGCAGGTAGACAGGCGTCCGCGCCACACGCGACGGCCCGGCTGACGCTGTGCTCCTGACGGGCCGCATCGTCACGTCGCTTGTACTGGAACGTCGAGCGCGGTGTGGTGGTCGCCGCCGAGGTGCACGATGCACCGGCCCGGTCTGCTCTTCTCGTAGTAGGAGGGAAACTGCCCGGTCAACGGATTGCGGGCGTAGAACCACCGGCCTTGAATCTGCAACTGCAGTTCGTCGCCGGCCCGGAAGAGCGTCGCCGACGGCAGGAGTCCGATAGTCATCTGGACCACCTGCCCGGGTTGCAGCGGCTCAGTGACGTCCTCCGGATGCTCGCCCCCGGTGTCGACGCGACGGTGAGATGCCCGGCGGATTCCGTTGGTGATCAGGGATCCGCGGAATCCGAAGGCGTTCTCGAAGGCGACCGGCTTCCCGTCGCGCAACTTGCGGACACCTGCGAAGACGCACACGTCATCGACACGCTCAGTCTCTAACGCCAGGTGAAGGGTCATCGGGCCGACGATCTCAGTGTCCGAATCGAAGCGGTGGGTGAACTGAAGGTCACCTCGACGAGTGTGGAAGGACACGGTCGTCTGGGGGTCGGGGTGGTCGCCGAGGCGACCGTCGTCGCGTAGGTGCCAGGTCTGCCATCGGGTGCGTGCCGGCGGCCATTGCAGCTCCCGGCGGACGGAGGTGATGGTGTCGGCGTCCTCCCGCACTTCGAGCCGGACGGGTGGAACCGCCTCCTGACCATTGTCGACGCCCTTGAGAAAGTGATCGAAGAACCGCGTCTGCTCGGCGAGCGCCTCGGCGCCATAGTAGACAGCCCACTTGGGACCACGGTGCGTGTACAGCCACTTCTGCTGGGAGGCGATGCGTCGGAAGCCCTCGAACGATCCACGTGTGTGAAGGTTGTGGTCCGAGAAGCTGCCGCAGATCAGCGCCGGAACGTCGATCTTCTCGATCTCCCGGTCGCGCGCCGCCCACCACTCGTCGTACAGGGGCCGAGCAAGCTGCTCCCGGCGCAGGTCGACGTCGCTGTCCTTACGGGTATGCGCGGTGCCTTTCGTCCACACGATCAGCAGCCCGTCCTCCCGGACCCCTCCTGGCCTGGCCACGTCCCGGTAGAAGTCCGTGAATCCTTCCCATGGGGTGATCGCCGCAAGATGGGGAGGGTGCGTCGCCGCTGCCGCCCATTGAGACAGCGCCAGGTAAGACACGCCGCTCAAGCCGACCTTGCCCGTCGACCATGGCTGGACCGCCGCCCATTCGATCAGGTCGTGGTAGTCCTCACCCTCGCCAGCTCCGAGCAAGACGCCGGTGCCCTCGGAGGTCCCCCAGCCACGCAAGTCCGCATTGACCACTACGTAGCCTCTCGGCACCCAGTAGGCCGGGTCTGGCGCCTCCCAGCCGGTCCATGCCGAGATGGAGAAGGGCAATGACTGCGGTAGGACCCGCAGGTTGGGAAACGGCCGATAACCGCGGCGCGTCGGCTTGGGGAGATAGTCCTTGCCGTACGGGTGAGCGGACATGATGACCGGATACGCCCCTCCGTCGGCCGGCCGATACACGTTGGCACGCAGGACGGCCCCGTCGCGCGCCGTCACCGCGACGTCGTGATCGACGACGACGCCCTCGGGTGGCGGGGTGACGGTCACGTTCGGACGGATGATGTTCCGCAGCCGTGCCCGTGCCCGCCCGGCGGGCCCCTTGGCCAGCGCTGTCTGTCTGCTCATGACGGCACGCTAATGCTGCATGCGCGAGCGCCGAGTCTGTCACGTGACTGGTGTTCTGCTACGTTCCACACGTGCTTTACGGGCGCTCGGCGGAGAAGACGCGGATCGACCGGATGCTGACAGAGGCCACCGACGGGCACAGCAGCGCTCTGGTGTTCCGCGGCGAGCCGGGCATCGGGAAATCCACCCTTCTGGAGTACGCCCGGGAGCAGGCGTCGCGCAGCGAGGTGCCGGTCCTGTCCGGCGTCGGGGTGGAAGCCGAGATCGAACTGCCGTACGGCGCGCTGCATCTCATCCTGCGCCCGGCGCTGGGTGACCTGGATGCCGTACCCGCGCCGCAGGCCGACGCTCTGCGCGGTGCCTTCGGCCTGGCCGGCAGCCGGGCCGCCGATCGCTTCCTAGTGGGCCTGGCCACACTGACCCTGCTCGCCGAACACGCCGGCGGTGGCCCACTGCTCTGCCTGATCGACGACGCGCAGTGGCTCGATCACAGTTCTCTCTCGGCGATGTGTTTCGCGGCCCGCCGGCTCGGCGCGGAGGGAATCGTCATGCTCTTCGCCGCCCGCGCGGATGACACGGCGCTCCCCGCATTCGGCTTGCCGGAGATGGAGGTGGGTGGCCTCGGACGCGAGGAGTCCCTGGCGTTTCTCGACGAGTTCGTCCCCGGCCTGGCCCCGCAGCTCCAGGACCGGATCGTGGCGGAGACGGCTGGAAACCCGCTCGCGCTACGGGAACTGCCCGCGGCGCTCACCCCCGAGCAACGGGCCGGATGGCTCGCACCTGAGGCCTCACCAGCGGGTGACAACCCGGTTCCCAGCCGGGTACAGGAGACGTATCAGGCACGTGTCCGTGCGCTTCCCGACACGACCAGGTATTTGCTGCTGGTTCTCGCTACCGAGGACACCGGCGAGCTGACCGTGGTGCTCGATGCGGCGCGCCGTCTCGGTGCCGGGATACCTGATCTCGAGCGGGCGGAGGCGGACAACCTCGTGGACGTCGTCGGCGCCCGGCTGATGTTCCGTCACCCTCTCATCCGGTCCGCGACGCACCACGCCGCGTCGGCAGCGCAGCGCCTCGCGGTACACCGGGCGCTGGCCGAGACCTTCGAGGCCGCGTCAGCGGCAGACCGCGCGGCCTGGCACCGAGCCGCCGCGAGCACCGAGCCGGACGAGGCCGTCGCCTCCGCTCTCGAGCGCAGCGCCGAGCACGCGCGTTCTCGCGGCGGCTACGCAGCGGTCGCCGCGGCGTACCAGCGTGCCGCCGAGCTGACCCCCGACCCTGCCCAGCGAGTTCGCCGGCTGGCGTCGGCAGCCCGCGCGGCGGCCGACGCGGGGCGCCCGGACCGCGCGGCAAAGCTCGCCGATCTGGCCGAGCCGGATGCGGCCGCGCCACGCGTCCTCGCTGATCTGGTCCAGGTCCGAAGTGCCATCGCGCATGAACAGGACCGCCCGCACCTCGCGGTGGAACTGGCGTGGGCCGCATCCGCGATCGCCGAAGACGACCCCGGTCTTGCCGCTGTCATGCTGCTCGACGCCGTCACCGCCGCATGGGCGTCAGCGAATCACGCCGACGTGGCGGCGGTGGCACGCCTCGCCGCGGTCCCGTCACCGGACCCGTTCCTGGCCCGGACCTCGGCGGCGATCGTCCACCTGACCACCGGTGGACTGAAGCACGGCGTCCCGTACCTTCGCGAGCTGCTGGCCGAGTTTGCCCATAATCCCGGTCGCTCCATCTGGCAACGGTCCAGCATCCAATGGTGGTTCCACTGGCTGGCCGACCCCGACGCGGGCTACGAGGAGGCCGCCGCGCTGGAACGCGAGTGCCGTGCACAGGGCGCTATCGGTCTGCTCCCTCGAGCGCTGATGTATCTGGCCCGCGCGGAACTGATCCGCGGGCGCCTGCGGGCGGCCCGGTCAGCCGCGGACGAAGGGCTGCGGATCGCCCAGGACACCGACCAGCCCCACTTCGCCGGGCACCTGAGTGGTCTGCTCGCGTGCGTGGCCGCGATCGTGGGTGACGGGGAGCTCACCCGCCCACTCGCCGGCGAGATTCTCGACGAGGGACTCACCGAGCGTGGCGTGGAGTGCTTGTATGCGCTGAACATTCTTGACCTCGGTTCCGGCCGGCACGAGTCCGTGCTTGAACGGCTCGACCGGCTGGGTGTAGGCCCGGCCCGGGAGGTCGCCATGGGCCACTTCGCCAGCCTGCCCGACTACGTCGAGGCAGCGGCCCGCGCAGGAGCGCCCGAACTCGCGGCCGAGGCGTCCGCCACGTACGGGGAGTGGGCGGAGGCGACGGAGCGTCCGTGGGCCATGGCGGTCGCGTTGCGCTGCCGAGCCATCCTGGCCGACGGGGACGACGCGCGGGAACTCTACGAGGCGGCCGCCGAGCTCCATGCCAGGGACGGCCAGCCGTTCGAACGGGCACGCACCGAGTTGCTCTTCGGCAGCTGGCTGCGCCGCCGGCTCTTCCGCAACGACGCCCGGCCGCACCTACGCGTCGCACACGAGATCTTCGACCAGCTCGGCGCGGCCGAGTGGTTGCGGCGCACCGCGGCCGAGTTGCGCGCCGCAGGAGAAGCGTCGGAGACGCCAGAACGAGGACCTGACGTCCTGGACCGGCTCACACCGCAAGAACTGCAGGTGGCGCGGTTGGCTGCGGACGGGTTGAGCAACCGGGACATCGCGGCCCAGCTCTTCCTCAGCCCGCGCACCGTGGGCTACCACCTCTACAAGGCGTATCCGAAGCTCGGGGTCACCTCCCGGCACGAGCTCGCCCGCATGGACCTCGGCTGACCGGCTCAGTTGCGGCCCTGCTTGAGTGCTCTCGCCATGGCGGTGGCCCTGGCCGCCTGATAGCGGACCGTACGCAGGTGAACCTCGGCCGGGGCGCCCCCACCACTGATGTGTGCGGTGCCGTAGGGGTTACCCAGCTCGAACTGCACCGGATCGGTGTAACCGGGTGGCACGATGACTCCGCCCCAGTGGTAGATCACGTTGTACAGGGAGAGGAGCGTGCTCTCCTGTCCGCCGTGGTTCGTGTACGTCGAGGTGAATGCGGAGTAAACCTTGTCCGCCAGCAGACCCTTCTCCCAGATCGGGCCAGTGGTGTCGATGAACTGCTTGAGCTGACTGGCCATGGCTCCGTAGCGGGTCGGCGTCCCGAACAAGACCACATCCGCCCAGATCAGATCGTTGACACCGGCTTCCGGAATATGCCGCGTGGCGTCCGCGTGCCCTGCCCACTCGGGCTTGGCGGCGACCACCTCGGCCGGCGCCAGCTCCGCCACCCGGCGCAGGCGCACCTCGGCGCCCTCCTTCTCGGCGCCTTCCGCGGCGCCGTTCGCCAGCGCATGCACGTTGCCCGTGGAGCTGTAGTAGATGACCGCGACGTTGATCGCGTGAGACATGAGGTTTCCTTTGCGTCGTCGTTCCTGGAGAACACGACGCTAGGGGTGGCGACATGCCGGCCGAATCCGTCGCCTGACTGTAGTTCGCGCATGGCTTCCGCCGCTGGTGGAGAAGAACCGGCGGCACTGGGTGAAGGAGGACCCGCGGCACTGGGTGAAGGAGGACCCCGCAGCACTGCGCCAGAGAGCCCACGGCACTGGCCGGAGGAGAACCGCGGCACTGGGTCGAGGAGAACCGCCGTCGTCGAGGTGATCGCCTTATTGATGTTGGTCTCCTTGTGGCGGTGGAGCCCGGTCAGCGGGCTTGGGCGGCGGCGGGCACGAACGGTGAATCGGCCTGGGATTCACCGCTGCTTGTATCAGGGTGGCGCGCCCGGTGCAGGGCGCTGGTCTGGGTGGGTGTGGTGATCGTCGTGCTAGAAACAACCGGTGCGGTGGCTGGTCGTGTGGTCGTGAGGGCATGCCGTGTGAGTTCCGGCGCATTTGACCGGCGATAGTCATCACAGCTGGTCACACGCTCTCTGTGAAGATCGTTGTGCGAGAACCTGCGGCTGTGAAAGCCCTGGTCGCGCGGTCGTGAAGATCACCGTGTGAGATCTGACCGGTCCCCCAGTCGTCGTGAAGATCACCGTGTGAGAACTGACCGGTCCCCCAGTCGTCGCAAAGATCACCGTGTGAGAACTGACCGGTCCCCCAGTCGTCGCAAAGATCACCGTGGGGATTCTGGCGGTGTTGGCGCGGTCCTTGGCGGCGCTGCGATCCACAGGGTCGAGAATCGCTCAGCTGTCATTGGCCACGAGCGAGTGAAGTCGGCAAACTCCAGTAGAAGCTCACGCGCGTGCTCCGGGTCCGAGCGGACGGACGAGGCGATGGCACCCAGAGCGTTGTAGATGAAGTGCGGGGAGATCTGCGCCCGCAGCGCACGGATCTCCGCCTCCGCCAGCTTGGCGCGTTCCTGATCGAGTTCCGCGAGCTCCAGCTGCCCGGAGACGAACCGGGCAACCTCTTCCACGGCGCGGACGAGCCCCGCCGAAGGGCGCGCCGCGGTGTACGCGACAAGTGCGCCGACGACCCGGTCCTCTGTGGTCAGCGCGGTCACGACGCCGTGCCGCACTGGGCAGTCAAGCCGCTGGCACTCGATCGCGTCCGGGCCGAGGACCTCGGCGGATCCCCCGTCCAGCGCCTTGGCGGCGTGCCGGTTGACGTCGTGCGTGTGATGCCCGCCCGCCCCGGCCCACCCGACGACGCCGTCACCGTCAGTGAGTGCGAGAGCCGTCGTACCCAGGAGGTCACGCAGGTGCCGCGCAGCCCGCTCCGCACCGGCGCCAAGGCCGGCACGCAGCTCGGGCGACGCGAGACTGGTGGTGTGCAGGATCCGGTACGTCGTCTGGTTTTCCGCGGTCCCGAGGACGGTGCGGGAACGGATCAGCCGCACCAGAACGATCGCCGCCACGACGACGAGCGCAGCCACGACGATCAGCACGACGACGGAGGAGCGCATGGCAGGACCCTACGCTGAGCGGGACTCGCCGCCACTCGCGTCCGGCAGGCCGAGGAGCTGGGCTCCTCGGCCTGCCGGACGCAAGCAGGAGAACGGCGGGCGCGCGGTCAGTCCTCCGAGGAGCCGGACATCCCTTTGCTGATGAGGTTCATCACCGTCGGATCGGCAAGCGTCTGAACATCGCCCAGCTCGCGGTTCTCCGCGACGTCGCGCAGCAGCCGGCGCATGATCTTGCCGGAGCGAGTCTTGGGCAGCTCCGCCACTACCATGATCTGCCGCGGCTTGGCGATCGGGCCGATCTCCTTGGCCACGTGGTTTCGTAGTTCCTGGACGACGTCGGCTCCACCGTCGCCGGCAGCGGCGCGAAGAATGACGAACGCGACGATGCCCTGACCGGTGGTGGGGTCGGAGGCGCCGACGACCGCCGCCTCAGCCACCTTCGGATGCGAGACCAGGGCGGATTCGACTTCGGTGGTGGAGATCCGGTGCCCGGAGACGTTCATGACGTCGTCCACCCGGCCCAGCAACCAAATGTCGCCGTCCTCGTCCTTCTTGGCTCCGTCGCCGGCGAAGTAGCGGTCCTCGAAGCGGGACCAGTAGGTGTCGATGAACCGCTCGTCGTCACCCCAGATGGTGCGCAGCATCGACGGCCACGGTTCGGTCAGCACGAGGTAGCCTCCGTGCCCGTCCGGCACCTCCTCGCCGGCCTCGTTCACTACCTGGGCCACGATGCCGGGCAGCGGGGTCTGGGCGGACCCCGGCTTGGCCGACGTGACCCCGGGGAGCGGGCTGATCATGATAGCGCCGGTCTCGGTCTGCCACCAGGTGTCGACGACGGGCGTGCGGTCGGCTCCGATGACCCGCCGGTACCAGATCCACGCCTCCGGGTTGATGGGCTCGCCGACGCTGCCCAGAACGCGCAGCGACGACAGGTTCCGGCGACCCGGGATCTCGTCACCCTGCTTCATGAACGTGCGGATGGCAGTGGGCGCGGTGTACAGGATGGTCACGCCGTACTTCTCGACGACGTCCCACCAGCGTCCCGGCTCCGGAAAGTCCGGTGTGCCTTCGTACATCACCTGGGTGGCGCCGTTGGCCAGCGGCCCGTACACGATGTAGCTGTGTCCGGTGACCCAGCCGACGTCGGCGGTGCACCAGTAGACGTCGCTCTCCGGCTTCAGGTCGAACACGTAACGGTGGGTGTACGCGGTCTGCAGAAGGTAGCCGCCGCAGGTGTGCTTGATGCCCTTCGGCTTACCCGTGGTGCCGGACGTGTAGAGGATGAACAACGCGTCCTCGGCGTCGTGAGCCTCCGGCGTGTGATCTTCGGACTGGGCGCCCACGAGCTCATGCCACCAGACGTCCCGGGAATCGTCCCACTCGACGTCCTGCTCGGTACGGCACACCACCAGCACCTTCTCGACCGACGGACTCTTCGCGACGGCTTCGTCGACGGCCGGCTTCAGTGCGGCGGCCTTCCCGCGACGGTATCCGCCGTCGGCGGTGATGACGAGCTTGGCCTCGGCGTCTTCAATCCGGCTGCGCAACGCCTCGGCGGAGAAGCCGCCGAACACCACAGAGTGGATGGCTCCGATGCGGGCGCAGGCGAGCATGGCGACCGCTGTCTCGGGGATCATCGGCATGTAGATGGCGACCCGGTCTCCGTGCTGGATGCCCAGCGCGGCCAGCGCGTTCGCCGCCTGGCACACTTCCCGTTGCAGGTCGGCATAGGTAAGACTCCGTGAGTCGCCCGGCTCCCCTTCCCAATGGATGGCGACCCGGTCACCGTGTCCCGCCTCGACGTGGCGGTCGACGCAGTTGTAGGCGACATTGAGCCGGCCTCCCACGAACCACTTGGCGAACGGGGGGTTGCTCCAGTCGAGCACCTCGTCCCATTCGGTTTCCCAGGACAGCAGGTCACGCGCTTGCTTGTCCCAGAACGCGAGCCGGTCCGCCTTCGCCTCCTCGTACAGCGAGGCGTCGGCGTTGGCCTGCGCGGCGAATTCCGGGGACGGCGGGAAGCGGCGGTCTTCGTGCAGCAGATTGGAGAGAGCGTCGCTGGTCACCTTTGTCTGCTCCTCATCTCGTCATCCGACAGGTCCCGAGGTCAAGCTCACCATGAGCCCACCTGGACGGCAATACCGTTCACCGCACCACGGTGCGGTGAACGGCACGGACCTGAAACCCGACTGTCACCTGATCGTCTCAGATTCACTACGCGAAACGGGACGGGGGCCAAGCAGCAATGTCCGAGCACTATCGACGGAACACCTCTCTCGGATGGACACTGGAGCTATGGGGCGCTGGGCCCGATCCCACCGCGACGACGCCGCCGCAACGCACGGCAGCGGGACCGACGACGTCCCGGTCTACTCGCCGATGCACCTGAACGCCGACGACCCGGTGTACGAACTATCGGGTGACGACGCTTCCGACAACCGGCCCTGGCGCCAATGGCTCGGGCTCGGCTTGGCGCTGGTCGTCGGGGCGGTCGCGGGTGTCATTGGCGCGAACGCCCGCCACGATGCGGCCGAGCAAGGTCGAATTGAGTTGGTAGCAGGGCGCGTCGTCGACGTGGAGCTGGCGAGTTCCCTGGATCCTCGCGCGCCGATCTGGCGTGCCGACCTGATGATCTTCAACGCCGGCTCGACGCCGGTCGACGTGCTCTATGTCGACGTGAACGCCTGGCGCCGGCCCGACGACGGCCGGCAGCCGGATCCCGTCACCGCACGACCGGGAACATGGGCCAGCCTGCAGGTCCGGATGACGCCCGACTGCACCGCCGACGCACCGGCCGGCACAGCCAGCCACGTCTCCGCTCGCGCCCACGTTCGCGGCGCCTCCGCCGAGGCGACGGTCCCGCTGGAGTTCGGGCCGGACCAAGGCTGGTTCAGGCAGGCATGGACGACGACGTGCGCCATGGGCGAGCCCGAGTATCCTGACATCTTCGTCGCCGAGGCGGAGGTGCTGCCCCGTGACGCTGGGGACAGCGTCCTTCACACTCGGCTTCACCTCTATGCGTCCTATCCGCTGCCTCCACGAGCCGACAGAAGCGCGGCGTTGCTCCGGATCCGCATCCACACCGACGGACTCACTGCAGCCACCGGCGGACTGCCTGTGACGTTGGACGCCGAGGAGAGCGTGGCGATCGACATCGGCTGGGAGATCTCCGACTGCCGCGAGATCGAACACTTCGACGGCGCCGCGCTGCACTTCCATGTGGCGCCGGACGCCGCGGCCACCGGTACCCGGGTCCAGAACGTTCCACTGCCCGCCTCCATCCTGGTCGCGCTGGGGAGGCTGTCCGCGGATGTGTGCGGACTGTAAAGATCTGCACGGATCTAGGCGTTCCCCTTTCCCCGGAACACGGCGATGGGCTATCAAGGGGAGTAACGGACCGTACAGGTCCACCGCACGGCAGATGGGCACCCACGCGGCGATCCGCCCATGTACGGGCAGTCGTTCCGGGCCAGCCGAGGCGACAGATAGATGCACGCTCTGGTAACCCATCTGAACGTGTCAGCGACGGCGCTCCAGCAGGGGCGCCGTTCGCATGCGACGTCTTCCGGGGTCTCGGAACCAGCCGGCTGCCCCCGCGGGAGTCAGTTGCTCGATCATCCTGCTCCCAGCCGCGCTGCGGCGCCATCCCGAGTCCGTCGCGGACCACGCCCAGCAGCGTGTGGACGTCGTTCACCTCCAGCGTCACGTGCCTACGGCACGCCAGCAGCTCGGGCACGTCGAGTCAAGCTGTTGGACATGTGAACGCCGACCCGCAAGGCTAGTCGTGCGCAGGCACACGTGCCTTGCGCACGTGCGAAGACTCAAGACCATGACTGCCGCCAATCCGCCGTGGAGGTTGGGAACCATGCACTATCGCCGCATCGGCGACGTCGACGTCAGCGCGATCGGGCTCGGCGGGATGCCCATGTCCATCGAGGGACGGCCGGACGAGGCACGATCGCTCGCCACCATCCACGCCGCTCTCGACGCCGGGGTCACGCTGATCGACACCGCCGACGCCTACCACCTCCACGCCGGCGAGGTGGGTCACAACGAGGCACTGATCGCCAAGGCCCTCGCCTCCTACGGCGGGCACAGCAGTGATGTCCTGGTGGCCACCAAGGGCGGGCACCTGCGACCAGGCGACGGCACCTGGGAGAAGAACGGCTCCCCGGACTACCTGAAGCGGGCATGCGAGGCGTCCCTGAAACGCCTCGGCGTGGAGGCTATCGGTCTCTATCAGTTCCACCGGCCCGATCCCACCGTGGCGTACGAAGATTCGCTCGGCGCCATTCGGGACCTCCTCGACGAGGGAAAGATCCGCCTGGCGGGCATCTCCAACGCTGATCTCGGCCAGATCCGGCAGGCTCAGGACATCCTGGGCGGACGCCTGGCATCCGTGCAGAATCAGTTCTCGCCGGCCTTCCGCAGCAGTGAGCCGGAGCTCGAACTGTGCGAAGAGCTCGGAGTCGCCTTCCTGCCCTGGAGTCCCCTGGGCGGCATCTCCCGGGCCCGGGAGCTGGGTTCCAGCTTCGAGGCGTTCAATCGAGTGGCTACCGCGCACAGTTGCAGCCCGCAGCGGGTCTGCCTGGCGTGGATGCTGGCCAAAGGCGAGCGAGTGATCCCCATCCCGGGGGCCAGCCGGCCGGAAAGCATCCAGGACTCCGCGGCCGCCGTCGACCTGGCTTTGAGTGAGGACGACGTGGTGGAGCTCGACGCGAGCGCGTAGCCGGGGACCGAACGGACGCGGGGCGGCTACCGCGACTCGGCGACGGCCAGGGCTGCTTCGGCTCCACGCGCATAGGCCTCGGCGCAATGCCGCACCCAGGCGCCGACCCCGGCCGGCGAGCCCGATCGATAGGCGTCGAGAAGGGGCTCGTAAGCGCGGGCCAGAGCAAGATGACCGGCCTCGGGGATGCTGACCGCTTTCGTGTCGACGCCCCTGGCCAGCAGCACGATCCGCTCGGTGGCCCTCGCCACCAGCCCGTCGGCGGCATCGAACGGTCGGATGGCGAGCAGCTCACCGTGGACGATGGCGGCGACCACCACTCCGGGTGCGGCGGTGGCCGCCGTCGCCACCGTGAGAAGCTGCTCGAGCCGACCGGCATCGGCGTTCGAGTCCGGACGCCCGAGGGCGTCGGCATCCGTGACCAGGTCTCGTGCCGCCAGCAGGTGAATGCGGGCCAGCACCTGGCGAGGCGAGCGGTCCCATGTCTTGGCCAGCTCGGGAAGCTCTGCCGTTGCCCGCAGCGCTCCCTGGACGTAGGGATCCGCGAGAGCCTCCGGATCGCCACCAGCCAGTTGCGCCGACGCGCGGGCACCCCGGACGGCGGACTCCGCGGCGATCTCGGCGGCGCCACGGCGCATCGCCGGGTGCCGCAGCACTGCGTCGATCGCATCGCGCGCGTGCGCTGCCGCGACGCCGACGCCGTCCAAGGCAGCGACGTCAGCGAGCGGGTCGGTCATGACCACCGAGCCTTGTGCCCGTGTGCTGCCCTGCCATGCAGACGTCGTGTGGCGCCGAACCGGTGCCCGGCGCCGTGGTGCCGACCGAAGCCACCGCAGGCGAAAAGCCAGAAGGCGACGAACAGCAGCCACGGCGCGTTCCCGAGCACGCCGAGGGCCACGACGGCGGCGAGGACCGCCACCGGCACCAGCCAGATCAGACGCGCGCCGCCGATGCGCCACCCCGGCCGCCCCGCGCGCGGCACCGCGGCCCGGCGCTCCAGGTTCGGCGGCGACGCGGTGGCAGGCAGGTCGGTGAAGACGACGTCGAGGTCGGCGTTGAACTTCGCGGCCCACACAGCTTCGAGCCGGTCGTCGTACTCAGGCTTGGTGAGGCGCCCGTTCGCGTAGTGCTCGCTCAGTGCCGCGGCGGCGGAATCGCGCTCGGCGTCACCGATGCGCAGCCGAGGCTGAGATGTGGTCATGGCTACCCCCCTGCGTTGAGGTCGTCGTCGTTGTCATCGCCGTCGGCGAGGATCCCGTAGAGTCGCCGGCGCATGTCACCGAGGACTTCCCGGGCTCGTGCCTGCTGATCGGCGCTGCCGGTGGCCATGATCTGCCACAGCGCTGCCGCTGCCTGGGCGATCATCGGTTCCAAACCGCTGTCGTCGTCCTCTGCGGCGGTAAAGGCCTCCCACGGAGCAGCGATCTCCTCGGGGTGGGCCTCGACGTACGCCCGGCCGTCAGCGGTGAGCTCGAAGGCACGCCGGCCCCCCTGCTCCGAGGCGATGACCAGCCCTTCGTCCTCCAGCTGCTGGAGGGTGGGATAGATCGACCCGGGACTCGGCTTCCACGCACCTCGGCTGCGCTCGGCGATCTCCTGGATGACCTGGTAGCCGTTCATTGGCTGCTCGGAGAGAACCCCGAGGATGGCGGCCCGGATGTCGCCACGACGCGCTTTAGGCCCGCGCCGGGGACCGCCCGGTCCGCCACGCCAAGGTGTTCCCCATGTGCCGCCGCCGTGGCCGAACATGGACCACGGACCGAAGTTTCCGAAGCCACCGTGCCGCCTGCTCGTCATGGCCGCGAACCAACCTTCGTCCGGGCCGCAGGAGCCACGCTTGACACCTGCCCACGGCATTCCCATCGCATGCGCCGCACCCATCAGCCTCATCTCCAGCCGTGCCTGTCGTGAACGATCGCGATAGGTTCACGATATATCGTCGACACTCGCACGGCAAGGCCCGGCACACCGAGTCCGCTGGGTCAGGGCCTAAGTGCAGGCGTGAACCGCGAGCTGCGCCAGCCTGATCAGCGCCGCGTCCTCCATCCACACATCGACCGCCTGCGGCGCGCTCGCGAGGCGGTCGGACACGAGCAGCTGAGCGTGCACCGCGGAGAAACCCTCCGCCTCCGCACAGTCCGCGACCCGCCACACCACCGTCAGCTCCGATGTACCGGTTGCCGGGATCTCCACCGGCGCGTCCCGCACGGTGGCTTCGAAGCCGTTCGCCTCGATGTCGATTCCGGTCACGAATGCGCCCGCCGGTTGAAAGGTGCTGGCGGTGAACACAGTGCTCACAACGTCACCTCCGGGATCAGGATCGAGGAGACGCACACCCATGATGCTGATCAAGTCGTGCGGACCGGAGCCCTCGCAGGCCCAGATCCACGCATCGACGGGGCCAGGCGCCCCAGGCGGGACGTCAAGTCCAACCATGCTCTCCACTCCTTCCGAGCGGACCACCAGTTCGATCGCCGCCGCGTCCGGCGACGAGTCGCAGTCGGGTTCCATGTTCAGAACGAACCTGCCCCACACGTCCGGCTCGAGAGTGGGAGCCGCGCCGGAGCCCTCGCCTTCTCCCACGTTCCAGCCTGGCAAGGACATCTGGACGGCCTCGATCGGGTGCGAGCCCCGATTCAGCACGTTGAGGCCCATCCGGACGCGTGCGAGCGGGCTGCCCGTGCCCAGGAATTCGAGCTCGACGCCACCGGCCACCAGGTCGACCCGGTTTCGCTCGATGGCGTCATTGCGGGCATTGACGCCGACCACACCCACGAGCACACCGACGAGGAGGGCGAGTCCGGCCACGATCCACTGCCGCGCGGCACCGCGGTTGTCCGCCGACCGATTGCCCGGCGCGCCTCCCTCGGCCTCCTCTCGATCTATCCGGAGGGGTGGCAGGGACTCTTCATCGTCCACGGCGACGGACCGCATACCAGGCCAGTCCAGCCGCCGCGGCACCGGCGCCGATCGCGGCGGCGGCGATGGCCGGCTTGGGGGCCTCCCGAATAGACGAGGCGCGCTGACGCAGGGCTACCGGCTTGGAGAAGACGAGGACCGGCCAGCCTTGTTCCGCCGCCGCCTTGCGCAGGGCGCGGTCCGGATTGACGGCATACGGGTGCCCCACCGTGTCCAGCATCGGCAGATCCGTCACCGAATCCGAGTACGCGTAGCTTCGTTCGAGGTCGTAGCCCTCTTCCACGGCCAGCTTGCGCATCGCCTCGGCCTTGTTCTCGGCGTAGGCGTAGAACTCCAGCTCCCCGGTGAACTTTCCCTCGTCGGTCACCATGCGGGTGGCGACGATCCTGTCCGCACCAAGCATCTCCCCGATCGGCTCGACGACCTCGGCTCCGCTCGAGGACACGACGACGACATCGCGCCCAGCCAGGTGGTGCTCCTCGATCAGGGTGATCGCCTCGTCGTAGACGATGGGGTCGACGATGGTGTGCAGCGTCTCCGCCACGATGTCCTTGACCGCCTGGACGTCCCACCCGGCCACCAGGCTGGAAAGGTACTCACGCATCCGTTCCATCTGGTCGTGGTCGGCTCCGCCCACCAGGTAGACGAACTGTGCGTAGGCACTGCGCAACACCGCGCGCCGGTTGATCAACCCGCCCTGGTAGAAGCTTCGGGAGAACGCTAGAGTGCTGGACTTCGCTATGACGGTCTTGTCCAGGTCAAAGAACGCGGCTGTTTTCCGGGGTAGCTGGTCCGTACCGGTTTGATTCATATGGCGTCATCTCTATCTGGCTGAACGGGCGGTCCTCGCCCACAACTTATGAGGATATGGGGTTCACGCGCTGCTTCAAGCAGCAGCCGGAACGGCCTGTCGGCAAGATTCTCGAAGAATCTGGTGATGTCGAGTGTTTCGAAGTCCTCAGCATGGGGCAGGATGGCCCCCGGCGGCACCCCCTCGCCGCCGTGACTCGGTCCACCCCCCTGACCGAGTCCGCGCGGTCCCCGTCCTCCCACCCGACGGGGGCCGCGCCCTCTCTTTTCCGCATCCCCATGGCGGTCCTCCGCACGCTCCTGCGGCGCCGGTTGCGTCCCGCCTGTTCATCCACAGGACGACTTTCGCCCGGCACTGAATCCACAATCACGCTCGCGGGTATCGCCCGCGACACGTCACCGCCTGATCGTGGACACGTACCGACTCAACCTCGGAGGTGTCCGTGATCCAGTCCCAGTTCCACGATGTCCGGGACGCTGGCTCTTCGCCGGCGGGTTCCGCGCCCAAGCCCATAGTCGTCACCACTGACGACGAGCTCCTCGACGACGTGCTTCGGTTGGCGGCGGCCGCCGGCGCAGCGGTGGAGGTGGTGCCCGACCCCGGCGCGGCACGCGCCCGCTGGGCCCCGGCCCCGATGGTCGTGGTCGGTGAGGATCAGGCCGACGCTCTGGCGTTTCTCGCACCCGGTCGCCGGCCCGCGGTCTACCTGATCGGCTCCGACAGCAACGATCCCACGGTGTGGCGACGCGCCGTGGCCATCGGCGCGGAGCATGTGGTCTTTCTTCCCGACGACGAGGCGTGGCTGGCTGACCGGCTGGCCGATGCCGCCGAGGGCAGAGGCAACGACGCCCTGGTAGTCGGCGTCATCGGGGGCCGCGGTGGAGCCGGAGCCTCGGTTCTCGCCACGGCGCTCGCGGTGACGGCGTCGCGGCGTGAACTCTCGGCGATGCTGGTGGATCTCGACCCGATCGGCGGCGGCATCGATCTCGTGCTGGGCGCCGAGGACACCACGGGCCTGCGCTGGCCGGACCTGGCCGACAGCCGTGGACGGCTGAGCGCGCGGGCCCTGCAGGCGGAGCTGCCGGGACGGCACGGCCTTGCCGTTCTCTCCTGGGACCGCGGTGACCTGCTTGCCGTCTCGCCGGAGTCCGCCCACGTGGTCCTCGCTGCCGCGAGCCGGGCATGTGACCTTGTCACCTTGGACCTGCCCCGGAGGCTGGACCCCGCCGCCGAGGAAGCGGTCGCGGCATGCACGGCCGTCCTGCTCGTCGTCCCCGCTGAGGTCCGCGCGGTCGCCGCCGCTTCCCGGGTCGCGGCCACGCTGACCACGATGACCGGCGACGTGCGAGTGGTGTGCCGAGGACCGGCGCCGAACGGTCTCCGCGGCACCGACGTAGCCGCTGCGCTCGGCCTTCCGCTGGCGGTGCAAATGGGACCGGAACGCCGGATGTCGGAGCAGCTCGATCGCGGTGAGGCTCCTGGCCTGGATCCGCGGGGACCATTGGCTCACGCGGCGACTGAACTGGTGGAGCAGTTCCTGTCCGAGCGCCAGGTGAGTGCGGCATGAGAGTCAAGGGCTCCGCCGACGAGGACCTGATAGAGCGGGTACGAACGGTGCTCGCGGCTACCGCAGGTCCGGTGACTCCCGCTCGGGTGGCCGCCGTGCTGCGCGCCGAGGGTGCCGTTCTCGGTGACGCGGCTGTGCTGGAGGTCACCGATGTCCTGCGGGCCGAGATCACGGGCGCGGGTCCGCTGGAACCTCTGCTTCGCGGCGAGGGAGTCACCGACGTCCTCGTCAACGGGCCCGCCGAGGTGTGGCTGGACCGAGGCGATGGGCCGGAGCTGACCGTTGTGCGCTTCCGTGACGCAGCAGCGGTCCGGCGATTGGCGCAGCGACTGGCGTCGTCGGCAGGGCGCCGGCTCGACGATGCCTCTCCCTGCGTCGACGCACGGCTGGCCAGCGGCGTACGTTTCCACGCCGTGCTTCCGCCCGTGGCTCCGGACGGGCCGCTGATCTCGCTACGTGTTCCGGCGGGCAGCGCGTTCTCCCTGGATGACCTCGTCGAATGTGGCAGCGTGCCGTCGGGGATAGCGCCGTGGCTGACCGCCGTCATGCGGGCCAGGATGGCCTTCCTCGTATCCGGCGGCACCGGCACGGGCAAGACCACATTCTTGAGTGCGCTGCTGGGCGTCGCCGATCCCCGCGAACGTATCGTCGTGGTGGAGGACTCCAGCGAGCTTCGGCCGGCGCATCCGCACGTCGTCCGGCTCGAAGGACGGCGGTCCAACGTCGAGGGCGTGGGGTTGGTGGGTCTCGACGAGCTGGTCCGCCAGGCGCTGCGGATGAGGCCGGACCGGATCGTCGTCGGTGAAGCACGAGGGGCCGAACTCGTAGATCTGCTAGCGGCCCTGAACACGGGGCATGAGGGCGGGTGCGGAACGCTGCATGCCAACTCCGCCCAGGACGTACCGGCTCGGCTCGAAGCCCTGGGGATCGCGGCCGGCCTCGGCCGGGAGGCCGTCCACGCCCAGGCCGGTGCGGCCCTGGACGTCCTGGTGCATCTCGTCCGCACCCGTGCGGGGCACCGGAGACTGGCGGAGGTCGACGTGCTGGCGCGATCCGGGGCAGGATGGCTGGAGCCCCGGCCCGCCTTCACCGTGATGCCGGACGGAAGCGTCATCGAGGGACCGGGTCACGGCGAGCTCGGCGCCAAGCTCGCTCAGCGCGGGTGCGCTCCATGACGACGTCCATGACGACGTTTCTCGCGATCCTCACGGGCGCGCTGGCGGCCGCGCTCTGGCCGCACCACCGGGCGGGACTGCTCACCAGCCGGCTCGGCATTCCGGCTCCGGCATCCGCTCGCCGGTCACGCTTCTCGTGGGTACCGCGGGGCACGGCGGCGCGGCTCCTGTCAGCCGGTCTCGTCGGCGCCACGGTCGGCGCGGTGCTTGCCCCGCCTGGAGCGATCATTCTCGGGGCCACGGCCCCGCCAGCCATGCTGCTCGTCCGGGCCAGGGCACGTCGCCGTGTCGCCCGCCGTGGGCGGGAATCCGACGTCGCCGACGCATGCCTGGCTCTGGCCGGTGAACTGCGTGCCGGCGTACCTCCGGACCGGGCGCTGGGCTGGGCCGCACAGGAATGGCCGGATCTCTTCGGCGCGGCCGCCGGACGGGCCGCTGTCGGCAGCGACCCCGTGGCCGCGTTGCGCGAGGCAGCCACGCAGCCGGGCGCGGAGTCCCTCTCGGCGGTGGCGGCGGCGTGGGAGGTCTCTCACCAAACTGGCGCGGGGTTGTCCTCCACACTCACGGCGGTCACCGACACTCTGCGCACCGAGGCGAGCGCCCGCAGAGAGGCAGAGAGCCAGCTCGCCACGGTCCGGTCCACGTCACGGCTCCTGGCCCTGCTACCCGTGGCCACCCTGCTCCTGTTCTCCACCGGCGGCGGAGCGCCGATCAGCTTCCTGCTGACCAATCCATATGGGTTGGCCTGCTTGCTGGGCGCACTGGTCTTCATCGGCACCGGAATGGGATGGGTGGCCCGGACGTCACGGCTCGCCGTCTCGACACCGTGGCAGCGGTGATCGCCATGAACACCTGGCCCTGCCGGAAACCCCCATGCTGACCGTCGTCGCCATGCTCACGGCGGCACTCGCCGCGTTCGTCGCCAGCGGTCCACGCCCGGCGCGGGCGCGGCTCGCACGCGTCAGCCACCAGTTAGGGGAGCCAGGGCGGTGGCACACCCGTTCGGGCTCCCCGACGTCGCGGAGCTCTCAGGTCGGCTCGACCGGGACGGAACGATCGGGCGTGGCAGACCGCGATGGCTTGCTGGGTTCCCACCGGGGTCGCGTAGTGGCGGCCGTCGCCGCCGGTATCGGTGCCGCGATCTTCGTCGGAGGCACCGCGGGCGCCGCGGCCGGAGTCACCGCGGGTGTCGGCGCCTGGTTCGGGTTGGGACGCATCGAGCCCCCAGCGCGAAGCCGGGAGCGCGAGCGGATGCGAGCGATGCTGCCGTTGGCAGCTGATCTCCTGGCGGCAGCGATCAGCGCCGGCTGCCCGCCCGTCAACGCGGCCGAACAGGTCGGCCGCTCTCTCGGGGGTCCGCTGGGCTCCGCTCTGGCGACCGCCGCCGCCGTTGCCCGGATCGGTTCGGATCCGGCGCGAGCGTGGTCCGGGCTCGCCGCGGACCCGGCTCTCAAACCCCTCGGACGTGCGCTGGGCTCCGCCGTGATCCGGGGCGTCTCGCCGGTGCACGCGCTCCAGCGGGTCGCCCAGGACGGCAGGGAGGCGGCACGCTGGTCCGCCGAGGCGCGCGCCCGCGCAGTGGGCGCCAGAGCAGCCGCACCCCTGGGCTTGTGCTTTCTGCCGGCATTTGTGCTGCTCGGCATCGTCCCGCTGATTGTCAGTTCCGGTATCGGTATCCCCTGACGCCGGGGCCTTGGTTATCCACAGCCAGGAATTGCACCGGCGAGTTGTCCACCACTGCTGCTTCGGCCCTGTGATCCGGCCGCTTCGCCGGAGAGTCTGGGTTCAGCGCCGCACACGCGGGCTCCGCACCGGCCGGCTGCCGGATACAGGAGGTCCTATGTCCACCGTCATCACCCGACTTCGCCGCCGCGACGAACACGGCATGTCCACGGCCGAGTACGCCGTCGGAACCGTCGCCGCCTGTGGCTTCGGTGGTGTCCTCTACAAGCTCCTCAGCTCGGAGCCGGTCCGGAACATGCTCGAGGAGGTCATCAAGCGCGCCTTCTCGATCTTCGGCGGATGACGAGCCCGGAGATGCGCCGGCGGCCCTTCACCCGCCGGCGCCCGGCCCGCGGCGACCCGTGTGGGCAGCGCGGCATGGTCACCGCAGAGCTGGCGGCGGCCCTGCCGGCGCTCGCTCTCGTGCTGATCACCGCCGTCTGGGGGCTCGGCCTGGCCTCGGCTCAGTTGCGGTGCACGGACGCGGCACGGGAGGCGGCCCGCGCGGCCGCCCGTGGCGAGGATCCGGACACCGTCCGGGCATTGGCACAAGCCGTCGCGCCGGACGACGCGGTGATCGACGTCCGGAGGGCCGCGGGCAAGGTGACCATCGAGGTCCGCACCACGGTCGCCGCACCTATCCCATTCGGTTCCGCGGCCGGACCCACGGTGCGCGGACGAGCCGTCGCGCTGGAGGAGCGTCCCTGACCCTTGATCCGGTATGGAAGGAGAGAACCCGAAGTGAGCCACCGGTGTGCGACAAACGCACCGGCACCGGCTCCCCGGCTCGGCGGGGAGCGAGGTGCGGGGACCGTTCTGGTGCTCATGGTCATCGCGCTCACCGTCACCGCGTTCATGGTCGCGGCCGTCATGGTGTCGGGGCAGTCAGCCCGGCGCCAGGCGGCCGCCGCCGCGGACCTCGCGGCTCTGGCGGCCGCCGTCCAGCTGTCGCAGGGTCCGGACGCGGCATGCGCGGCGGCGGAGACAGTGGCCCGTGCCAACGGTGCCCAGCTTCATGAGTGCTCAGTCCACGGGGTCGAGGTCGAGGTACTGGTCCGCGTTGCCGTGGCCGGCGCCGGTGCCACCTGGCTACCGGCACAGGAGCGGCGGGCGCGGGCAGGGCCAGGATGAGCCGGTGTCGCGCGGCTCACGCCTCCGGTGCCTCCGGCGCCGGCCGACCGGTCCGCGTGGCACCGATGCACGCCACCACCACGCATCCGATCGCCGACCATTCACGCAGATGGAGGACCTCGCCAAGCAACACCAGACCCACCATCGCCGCCACCGCCGGTTCGACGCTCATCAGAATGCCGAACACCTTCGCGGACATCCGGCGCAAGGCTTCGAGCTCCAGGGTGTACGGCAGAGCCGAAGACAGGAGGCCTACGGCGATCCCGGCGGCGAGCAGGCGAGGTTCCCACAGCTGGGTGCCCCCTTCGGCGAGGCCGATCGGTGCCATCGCGATCGTGCCCACCACGCTCGCCACGGCGAGGCCGGACGTTCCTTCGAACCGGCGCCCGGTCTGCGCGCTCAACAAGATGTAGCCAGCCCAGCAGGCACCCGCCACGAGTGCGAAGACCACTCCCACGGGGTCGAGCTCACCTGCTTCACCACGCGTGAGGAGCACCACGCCGAAGCCCGCCAGTACCACCCAGATCAGATCGAGCCGGCGGCGTGAGTACGCGACCGACACCCCTAACGGACCCAGGAACTCGATCGTCACGGCGATGCCCAGCGGAATCCTGGCGAAGGACTGATAGATGGAGAAGTTCATCACCGCCAGCACCAGCCCGAACGCCACCAGGACGAGCAGGCTGGATCGCGATGCCCCACGCAGTTGAGCACGCAGGATCATCCTGGTCGCCAGCACCAGGACCACTGCGGAGGTCAGCAGCCGGATGAAGACCACCGCGCTGGGCGAGAGCTCGTCGAACAGGCCCTTCGCCACACCCGCGCCCACCTGAACCGACACGATGCCGCCGAGAACGAGGCCCGGTGCGGGAACGGTACGCAACAGCGTGGTCATGGCAGAACCATGTCCAGAAGCCGCACCGCGCCCGCCTTGTCGAGCGGATCGTTGCCGTTGCCGCACTTCGGCGACTGCACGCACGACGGGCAGCCTGACTCGCACGGGCACTCCGCCACCGTCTGCCGCGTCATGGTCAGCCAGCGGTGCGCCAGGTGGTAGCCGCGCTCCGCGAAGCCGGCACCGCCTGGGTGACCGTCGTGGACGAAAACGGTGAGCACTCCGGTGTCGATGTGCCGCACCGTGGAAAGCCCGCCCACGTCCCAGCGATCGCAGCTCGCGATCAGCGGGAGCATTCCGATCGACGCGTGCTCGGCCGCGTGCGCGGCACCGGGCGCATCCGCCTCGCTGATACCCGCCGCGGCGATCGACTCGTCGGGCAGGGTCCACCACACCGCGCGCGTCCGAAGCCGGCGCTCGGGCAGATCGAGAGGCTCGCTGCCGACGATCTCGCCGCTGCCCAGCAAGCGCTTGGTGTAACCGACCACCTGGCTTGTCACCTCCACCTCGCCGAATGCCAGGCGCGCCGGCTCCCACATCCGCGACTCGGACTCGCCGATGATGCGCATGTCACTGATTTCCTGCGCCGACGTAGTGTATTCCGGGCTCTCCCGCCGTACTAGCGCCACGCCGCCGTCGAGGTCGAGCGCCAGCACGACATACGTCTCACCCTGGTGTACGTAGACCGCGCCCGGATGGGCGCTGTAGTGCGCCCGGACAGCGTCCACCGTACCCAGTACACGGCCCGTCTCCGGCTCGACCAGCGTGACCATGCCGCCGGAGCCACGCAGGTCGGCAAGGTCGGCAGCCCTGTCCCGCCTGGTCCAATGCCATCTCGGATGCTCGCTCCCTCGCTTGCGTAGGTGCCCTTCCGTCTCCAGTGCCCCGAGAACCTTGAGCGTCGACGGACCGAAGATGTCGAGGTCATCCTCGGCGAGCGACTTCTCGGCCGCCGCGGCACACAGGTGCGGAGCCAGCACGTACGGGTTGTCCGGATCGAGCACCGTCGCCTCGATCGGCCGCCCGAAGATCGCATCGGGATGATGCACGACGTAGGAGTCCAGCGGGTCGTCGCCGGCGATCAGAATCGCGACCGAGTCCTGTCCGGCGCGGCCCGCCCGCCCTGTTTGCTGCCACAACGACGCCAGTTTCCCGGGCCAGCCGGCCATGAGCACAGCATCGAGACCGCTGATGTCGACCCCGAGCTCGAGAGCCGTGGTCGCTGCGACCGCGCGCAGCTCGCCGGTCTGCAACGCGGCCTCCAGGGCCCGACGCTCGTGGGTCAGATAGCCGGCGCGATACGACGCCACCCGGTCCGGGAGCTCGGGAGCCACGGGTCGCAACGCCGCCTTGGTCAGCCCGGACACCGTTTCGGCTGCCCGCCGGGACCGGACGAAAGCCACCGTGTGGGCGTCGGCGACTACGAGATCGGCCAGGAGGTCGGCGGTCTCCGCGAGCACACCGCGGCGAGCCGTTCCCGTCGCCTCGACCAGTGGCGGTTCCCACAGCAGGAAAGTCGTCGCTCCGCGTGGGGAGGCGTCGTCGGTCACCGCCTCCGTGGGGAGACCCGTCAGTCTTTCCGCCGTGGTCGCCGGGTCGGCCGTCGTCGCCGACGCGAGAACGAAGGTGGGGTCGGCCCCGTAACCGCCGCAGATTCGGCGAAGCCGGCGCAGGACCTGCGCTACGTGCGAACCGAACACACCGCTGTACTCATGACATTCGTCGACGACGACGTACCGCAGCGCACGGAGAAAGCCCGCCCACCGGTGATGGCCCGGAAGCAGCGACCGGTGCAGCATGTCGGGGTTGGTCAGCACGTACGTAGCGTGAGCGCGGGCCATCGCCCGCAGTTCGGTGGGAGTGTCGCCGTCATACGTGGTGGCGACGACGCCCGGGACGGCAAGGTGGTCCAGCGCGCGCAGCTGATCGGCCGCGAGCGCCTTGGTGGGCGAGATGTACAGCGTCGCGCCGCCTTCGCGGCGTCCGGCGCGGCCGGCTGTGAGAGCTGGGAGCAGGTAAGCCATCGACTTTCCGGACGCCGTACCCGTGGCGACGACCACGGACCGCCCCTCCCACGCGGCGTTCGCCGCGTCCACCTGGTGCGTCCACGGCTCGTGGATGCCCGCGCTCTCGTAGCGGGAGCGGACGACCGGGTCGACCCACCCGGGCCAAGCCGACGTCCGGGCCGCACGCGCAGGGATGGATTCGACGTGCGTGACGCGGCCCTCCCGGTGCGGACCGGAGAGCAGGGCGTCGAGCAGGTCGGTGGGACGAGGCACGTTCGAGAGTCTCGCACTAGAGGCCCGCGCCGGACACCTGCGCGGCAGGGCTGCCGGCCTTGGCCGGGTACGGCCGGGGCAGGGCCGATGACGTTTCACCACGGCAACCGCACGTCCGGCCGACCACAATCCCGTTACCCGCGACCCGTTCCGTGGTTCAATTCACATCAAGGACCTGTTTCCCCAAGGGAACCGGTACGGGAATGCTGCCGTCCAAGGGGTCACGTCAGCTCGCTATAACGTGATCATCGGGGGGGATCACCCGTCGTGATCGATCTGGAGGCTCTAGGTGGACCTGTCGTTGTCGGCTCGAATTGACAGTGGCCCGTTGGGTGACCGGAGTGTGGTGGAGGTCGCCGGTGAGATCGACGTCTACACCGCACCCAAACTGCGCGAGCAGCTGGTCGAGATCGTGGACGCCGGTCAGTACCACATCGTCGTCGATATGCGCGGGGTGGAGTTCTTGGATTCCACCGGACTCGGCGTGCTGGTTGGTGGCCTGAAGCGAGTTCGCCAGCACGACGGCTCGCTCCGCCTCGTGTGTACCCAGGAACGCATCTTGAAGATCTTCCGGATTACCGGCCTGACCAAGGTGTTTCCCATTCACGACACCGTCGAGGGCGCGATCTCGGAAGCGTGATCGAGCCTCGGCGGCCAGCCACCGGCCTTGCCCGTGTCACCCGGGTCAGGCAAGGGTTTCGCACGTCCGTAATTGCTCGTCGTTCGTGTCAACATCAGGTGAATAGGCGTACCCGATGTGAAAGTTGACCGCTCGGGCATCTAGACTCCCGGACCAGTCGGGCCGGCACATTTGAGCGGGGGTCGCCGGCCCATTGTGGAGTCCATGATCTCGTGGCGGCTGCTCCAGCCGTGCCGGGATCTCCCGATCACAGCCTTCGCCCGAAGGTACGTCAAGGAGGACGAATGACCGGGCCTATATTTGCCGCCGACGGGCCGACCGTCTCGCTGTCCGGCGGCAACCTGTCCTACGTCATCGTCGTCGCGCTCATCGCGCTGGCGGCGTTGGTCATGGCGGCGTTGTTCCGCCGAGAGGTGCTCGCCGCCGGCGAGGGCACCGAGAACATGCAGAAGATTGCGCAGGCGGTGCAAGAGGGCGCCTCCGCGTACCTTAGCCGGCAGTTCAGGACCCTGGGCATCTTCGCCATCCTCGTCTTCGCATTGCTCTTCTTGCTTCCGGGCGATCCAGGTGTGCGGATCGGCCGGTCCATCTTCTTCCTGGTGGGTGCCGGATTCTCGGCAGCCGTCGGGTATCTGGGCATGTGGCTGTCGACCCGGGCGAACGTCCGCGTCGCCGCCGCGGCCCGCGACAACGGACGCGAACCCGCGATGCGGATCGCGTTCCGCACCGGTGGCGTCGT
Source organism: Phytoactinopolyspora alkaliphila (assembly GCF_010550695.1). Classification (GTDB taxonomy): domain Bacteria; phylum Actinomycetota; class Actinomycetes; order Jiangellales; family Jiangellaceae; genus Phytoactinopolyspora; species Phytoactinopolyspora alkaliphila. The sequence continues at coordinate 87,077 of NZ_JAAGOB010000005.1, read as the reverse complement.
CGGCATGGCCACCGTGGGGCTAGGCCTCTTCGGTGCCGCCCTGGTGGTTCTGCTGTACCGGGGCGACGCGCCGACGGTGCTGGAGGGCTTCGGATTCGGCGCCGCGCTGCTGGCGATGTTCATGCGTGTCGGTGGCGGGATCTTCACCAAGGCCGCAGACGTCGGCGCCGACCTAGTCGGCAAGGTCGAGCAGGGCATTCCCGAAGACGACCCCCGCAACGCCGCGACCATCGCGGACAACGTCGGCGACAACGTCGGCGACTGCGCCGGAATGGCCGCCGACCTCTTCGAGTCCTACGCCGTGACCCTCGTGGCGGCGCTGATCCTGGGCTCGGCCGCGTTCGGCGCGGAAGGCCTCGTCTTCCCGCTGATCGTGCCCGCCATCGGTGCGCTGACCGCCGTGCTCGGCATCTTCCTCACGCGCGCTCGCGCCGGGGAGAGCGGCTTGACCAGCATCAACCGGGCGTTCTACCTGTCCGCCGGGATTTCGGTGGTGCTGTGCTCCATCGCGGCCTACGCGTACCTTCCCGGGACGTTCCAGGAGCTCGACGGCGGCATCGGTGATCACGACGGCGACCCGCGTTTGCTCGCCACCCTCGCGGTCATCATCGGCATCGCACTCGCCGCGGTCATTCTCTGGCTGACCGGCTACTTCACCGGAACGGACGAGAAGCCGACCAAGGACGTCGCGCGCACGTCGCTCACCGGTCCGGCCACCGTGATCCTCTCCGGCTTCGCGCTCGGCCTGGAATCGGCGGTCTACACGGCGCTGGTGGTCGCCGCCGCGGTGTACGGTGCCTTCCTGCTGGGCGCCGGTTCGCTGCTGGTCTCCCTGTTCCTCATCGCCCTGGCGGGCACGGGACTGCTGACCACGGTGGGCGTCATCGTCGCCATGGACACCTTCGGCCCGGTGGCCGACAACGCGCAGGGCATCGCGGAGATGTCCGGCGACATCGATGAGGACGGCGCGCAGCTCCTGACCGAGCTCGACGCCGTGGGCAACACCACCAAGGCCGTGACCAAGGGCATCGCCATCGCCACCGCGGTCTTGGCGGCCACCGCACTGTTCGGTTCCTACATGGACGTCATCCAGCGGGCGCTGCGTGACGTTGGGGCCACCCTGGCCGACCACGACACGTTCGACTTCCAGGTCTTCGCCCCGAACGTCCTCGTCGGCGTGATCATCGGCGCGTGCGTGGTCTTCCTCTTCTCCGGCCTGGCGATCAACGCGGTCGGCCGGGCCGCTGGTGCGGTCGTCTTCGAAGTTCGCCGGCAGTTCCGCGACGATCCCGGCATCATGGCCGGCACGTCCCGCCCGGAGTACGGGCGTGTCGTCGACATCGTCACCAAGGACTCGCTGCGAGAGCTGGCCACTCCGGGTCTGCTGGCCGTGATGGCACCCATCGCGGTCGGATTCGGCCTCGGGATCGGCGCTCTCGCCGGGTACCTGGGCGGAGCCATTGCGTCCGGTGTGCTGATGGCGGTCATGCTCGCGAACTCGGGCGGCGCGTGGGACAACTCCAAGAAGATCGTGGAGGACGGCCACCACGGCGGCAAGGGATCCCTCGCACACGATGCGACGGTCATCGGCGACACGGTGGGCGATCCGTTCAAGGACACCGCCGGTCCGTCGATCAACCCGCTGCTCAAGGTGATGAACCTGGTGGCGGTCCTGATCGCTCCCGCGATCGTGACCATGACGGTCGGCCCGGACGCCAATGATGGTCTGCGGTACACGATCACGGCGATCGCTGTCGCGGTGATCGTCACATCGGTGTGGGTCTCCAAGCGGCGTTCCACCGTGATCGGAGACGACGCGCCGGCGCGGCAGGACGTCACTGTCTGACGTCGAAGCCGAATCGCTCGATGAAGGGGCCGGAACCATCGCATGGTTCCGGCCCCTTTCGCGTTAGAGGTCGCGCGACCTCTTATCCCCGGCCGGTGAACGCGGCCACGGAGATGACCGCCCCCGGGTAGCGCTCGTCGTCGACCATGGCGGCCGGCACACCGATTCTGGTCATCTCGTCGACCAGGGGTCCGGGTGACGTCGTCGCCACGAAGGCATGGACACCACCCGGAATCCCGATGATGTCCCCATATGACCGCACGGCCGCCGCCAGGCGGGCCCGGCGCCGCTCATACTCGGCTCGCGCCCGCCGAAGATGCCGGTCCAAGCCACCTGACTCGATGAGTTCGGCTGCGGTGAGCTGGACGATGACGGACACGCCAAGATCGGTCCGCCGCCTGAGTTCCCGCAGCCGATCCGCCACCTCGGGCGGAGCCACGATCCAGCCGAGCCGTAATCCTGGAGCCAGCGACTTGGACAGTGAGCCGAGGAGGATCACCGTCTCCGGCGCGAGCGCCTGGATGGCAGCCGGCACTCCGGGCGGAGACAGGTGTGAGTCCCAGTCGTCCTCGACGATCCACCGCCCGGCCGCACTGCAGACCTCGACGAGGGAACGACGACGCTCCGCGGGCATCAGCAGCCCGGTCGGATACTGGCGCGTGGGGGTGACCAGGACGACCCCCGACTCGTCCGGTATCTCGTCCGGGATGAGTCCGGCGTCGTCGATGGGCACCTCCCGTACCTGCACCAGCTGGCGCATCATGTGTGTCGACCCGGGCGAGCCGGGACGCTCCACCGCCCAGGCCGGCATGCCCAGTACCTCGGCGAGGAGAGCCATCGCGTGTGCGATCCCGGCGGTGACATGGATGGTTTCCGCGGTTGCGGAGACACCACGGGTCCGGCGTAGCCAGTCGGCGAGGCCGGCCCTCAGCCGAGGGTGACCAGCTGGATCGGGATAGCCGAGATCCTCACTGGTCAGGGCGGACAGGGCACGGCGCGACGCAGCCGACCAGGCACGGTGCGGGAACAGCGACGGATCCGGGACGCCAGGCGACGGCGGGGGCGCCGCCGACTCGGGTGGCTGTGCGATTCGCGGTCTGGAGCCGGGTACGCCGACGACGCTCGGCCGCCGCCGGGGCCGCTGGTCCACGAAACCCTCTACTGCCAACTGCGTGTACGCGGCGTCCACCGTCCCACGCGAAACGTCGAGCGCCTGCGCCAGGTCTCGCGCCCCTGGAAGTGTGTCTCCGGGACCGAGCCACCCGGCGTAAATCGCGGTGATCAGCCGCGAGCGCAGCCAAGCCACCTTCCCGCTCGGCGGTACCGGGCCACAATGGGCCGCCAGCCGGACCGCGTCGTCGGTGAGCACTGGCCCAGTGAATCACCTTCGTTCTGGCCCTGTCGATAGGCCAGGAATGGCGGCAGAGTCGGATCGTGACCCTTCCCATGGCGCCACCGCCGCGCCTCTCCAAACCTTCCAGCACGTCGATCGGCGCGTTCACCTGCGCCCTGGGGATGGCGATCGTGGGAACGTCGATCGCGATCGCGCCGGCCCTGGCGGACTATCCCGTCCTGGCGGGCCAGGCGTGGCGCTACTTGCTCGCCGGCGTGATCCTCCTGGCCGTCCTCGGCTTCCGGATCGCGCCACTGCTCCGGGTGAGCGCCGGCAACGTCGCACGCCTGGTGCTGATCGCAGGCACGGGCCTGGCCGCGTTCAACTGGCTGCTGATCGAAGGAACCAGGCACGCGGACCCGGCCTTCATGGCGGCCGTCGTCGGCGCGACTCCGCTCGTGCTGGCTCTGGCCGGGCCGGTGGCCGGCGGTACGCCGATCCGGGCCCAGACGGTATTCGGGGGCGGCGTGGTGGTCACGGGAATCGTGCTGGTTCACGGCGCCACGTCGGCGCCTTTGATCGCGCTCCCCTACGCTCTGTCCTTCCTGGCTTGCGAAGTGGCGTTCACCCTGCTCGCGGTTCCCGTGCTCAAGGAGCTGTCACCGATCCAGTTGTCTGCCGCAGCGTGCCTGATAGCCGCTCCGATGCTGGCGGTGCTCAGTGTGGCCACGTCCGAGCAGAGTCTCCAGCTCCCTTCCGGTGCGGAAACCCTGGCCCTGCTCTACATGGCCGTTTTCACCACGGCGGTCGCGTTCATCCTCTGGTACAGCGGCGTCGTACGGCTCGGCGCGGACCGAGCCGGCCTGTTCTGCGGCGTCATGCCGATCGCCGGATACCTCGCAGGTCTTGCGCTCGGCAACTCGCAGTGGGCCGTCACAGCCTTGGCCGGCGTCCTGCTGTGCGGTGCCGGCATCGCCGTAGGCCTCTCGCCGGGCACAACCCGCGGTCGTGCCCGGCGTGGGGCGGAGGCGGCGGAAGAGGCGGCGGCGGAGATGATCAGATGACGAAAATGGCCCATATTGCGCATTTGGCCACCTGATCATCTTTGGCTCACATCGTGGGATGCGATCAGATGACACAAGTGCGCCTCCGGGGCGGCATCGGTTCACCTGATCATCTCCGTAGAAACGATCAAGTGACACATCGACGATCAGGTGACCAACGTGGGGCGTAGGGGTGGCCCGTTGTCAGCGGCTCAGGCGATGGAAGCGGCGGATCGCGAGCGGCAGGAAGACGGCGGCGATCGCAATCAGCCACGTCACCGACATGAGCAGTGCCTTCGGCTCGATCCACGTGTCACCGACAGCCGCCGGATCCCCGAACAGGTCACGCGCGGCGGTGACGGTAGAGGACACCGGATTCACAATGCGATGGTTCCGAGCCAGTCCGGTATCTGCGACGGTGCCACGAACACGCTGGAGATCATCGCAAAGGGGAACGCCACCGCGGCCACAGGTCCACCCTCCGTCGCGTACATCGTACCCACTTCTGCGTACACTATACCCTTCAATGCGTACAGCGCACGCGCAAGGCAGAGCCGGGGTAATCTGTGCACACGATGACGACCGAATACAGCGGCAGCGGGGATCTGCACCGCAGCCTCGAACTCCTCTGGCGCCGCGGTGAACGCCCCACACGAGGTCCCAAGCCCGGCTTGACCCTGGACAAGATCATCATCGCGGCCATCGAGGTGGCCGACGCCGAGGGCCTCGAGGCGCTGTCCATGCGCAAGGTCGCCGCCAAGCTCGGTGTCGGGACCATGTCCCTGTATCGCTACGTGCCCGGCAAGAGTGAGCTGCTCGACCTCATGCTCGACCATGTGGTGAAGATCCCCGGCGAGCTCTCCGCCGAAGGAAGCCAGCACTGGCGTGCGTTCCTCGAGGCCGATGCCCGGGGCCATTGGCAGCTCTGCCTGGACCATCAGTGGTACCCGTTCGTCGATCAGACCCGGCCGCTGCTGGGCCCCAATGGCCTCCGGGGGGTCGAGTACGCGGTCGGCCAGCTAAGCGCTACCGGTCTCAGCGACCAGGAACTGATCATGCTGATCAGCGTGGTCAGCAACTTCGTCGAGGCGACCGCGCGCACGTACATCAGCGAGCTCCAGGCAGAGAAGCGAACCGGCGTGAGCAACGACGAGTTCTGGGCGGCTCAGGAACCGGTGCTGGTCGAGGCGATGAACAGCGGTGAGTTCCCCACCATGGCACAACTGTCCGAGGACACCTTCTGGTTCACCCACGAGCAGGTCTTCGAGTTCGGCCTTCAACGCCTGCTGGACGGATTCGAAGCCTTCATCGAGAGCCGTTAGGGAACACGGAACGCGGCCGACGGCTCAGTTACCAGTTGGCCGGCGGCCCCGGGCCTCAGCGCCGGGGAAGAATGATCGGAGCGCTGGAGTTCGGGTGATCGAGCACCTGAATGTCATGCGCGTAGACGTCGCTCAGCAGGCCGGGAGTGAATACCAGCCGGGGTGGGCCGGCGGCGGTGATCCGGCCACGGGAGAGCACCGCTACTCGGTCGGCGTGCGCGCCCGCCACGTTAAGGTCGTGCAGGACGACCACTACTGCTCCACCCCCAGCGGCGTGCCTCCGCGCCACCGACAGCACAAGCTCCTGATGCCGTAGATCCAGGGCAGCCGTCGGCTCGTCCAGGAAGACCAGCTGGCTGCGCTGGGCCAGCACCCGGGCCAGCGCGACCCGGGCACGTTCTCCTCCCGACAACGAGGTGAATCTCCGGTCCGCGAACGACGCGACATCGGTGGCGGCCATCGCCTCCGCGACGGCGTCGTCGTCGGAGTCCTCCAGGACGGTGCCGGACCACGGTGCGCGGCCCATCCGGACCACATCGGCGACCGTGAACGGGAAGGAGAGTGTCACCTGCTGCAACAGCACCGAACGTCGCATCGCGGCCTCGCTGCTCGTCCATTCGCCGAGCCGTCGGCCATGGAGATCGACGGCACCACGTACGGTGGTGACGTCTCCCGCAAAGGCTGAAAGCAGCGTCGACTTGCCGGCACCGTTCGGGCCGACGAGAGCCAGGACCTCGCCTGCGCGAACCTCGAGTGAGACGTCGTCGAGCACGAGCGATCCACCGAGGCGCACGCTCACGCCGCGGGCTGCTGTGATGATCTCGCCGGGCTCGACCCATGCGGGCAGCCGGCCCCGGCGGCGCAACCCGAGCAGACTCATGCCCATCCCCCAGCCCGCCTACGCGTCCGGCGGAGCAGCCAGAAGAAGAACGGACCACCCACCAAAGCCGTGAGCATCCCCAGCGGAAGGTCCGCGTACTGGATGGCGGTTCTGGCCACCAGGTCGGCCCCCACCAGCAGCACCGCACCACCGAGCGCGCTGGCCGGGAGGAGAAGACGGTGACCCGGGCCGGCCACCATGCGCACCAGGTGCGGCACCACGAGGCCCACGAAGCCGATCACCCCGGCGAATGCCACGCCAGAACCCACCAGCATGGCCACCGCGACGATCAGCACGATCCGTAGCCGTTCGACGTGGACACCCAGATGACGAGCCGTGCGGTCTCCCAGGGACAGAAGATCCAGCGACCGGGCGCTGAGAAGCGCGACGACGAGCCCCACACCGACGAAAGGCGCCACGGCCGCCACGGCAGGCCAGCGCGCGCCGTTCAGGCTGCCGAGCTGCCAGAAGACGATCTGCTCGCGGGCTTCCGGATTGGCGACGAACGTCGCGAAGGCCACGATCGCGAACGCCACCGCCGTCACGGCGACGCCGGTCAGGATCAATGTGACCACCTCGGTACGTCCGCCCGCGCGGGAGAGTGCGTAAACGAGCAGCGTCGCCAGCAGGCCGGTGACGAACGCCGCGATCGGCACGGTCCATTCACCGAGCCAGGACACGCCCGTGACGAAGACGAAGCTGGCACCCACGGCGGCGCCCGGTGACACGCCCACGATCGACGGCTCGGCGAGGGGGTTACCGAAGACTCCCTGCATCAGCGCTCCGGCCGTCGCCAGGGCTGCACCCACGAGAACGGCGAGACTCACCCGGGGGAATCGGACCAGCCACAGGGTGTTCTCTCCCTGGGGGTGGCTCGGTAGCGGGCCGATGCCGAGCGGCAGATCGACCTCGAGCCCGATGCGGCGCAGCAGCCATTCCAGTCCGCCGTCCAGCCGATTCATGATCGACCCCGCCACCTCAGCCGGAGGCACGCCCAGCTGCCCACGGCCGGCCGAGATCACGGTCACCACCACCAGCGCCACCGTGAGACCGCTGATCAATACCGCCGAACGGCCGCGCCAGGCACCTCGTCGCGTGAGCACCCGCGGAGCCTGCGGATGCTGCTCGTGCTCCACGTGAGTCCGAGCCGGGGACTGCGCACTCACGGCGTGTAGATGGCTTCGGCGAGCGCGGCGATGGTCTGACCCGTGCGCGGCCCGAAGCTCAGCAACTGGGTGTCGGCCATGTCCACCACTCGCTGGTTCTCCCCCGCCGGCGTGTGTGCGACGCCCGGGAATTTGGCGACACCTTCGATGCCTCCGATGGAGTTGAGGCCCTCGGTCATCATGATGATCACGTCCGGGGCCGCCTCGATCAGTGCCTCGGACGTGATCTGCGTGAACGACCTGTCCAAGCCGATGTCGGTGCCCACGTCGACCGCCCCGATGGCCTGGATCATCGCGTCCGCGCCGGAACCCGGGCCGGCCAGGAGCTGGACCATGCCGCCGCGGGTGTAGAGGAACGCGACGCGCAGCGGGTCTTCGCCCGTGGGCGCCAGTGCCATGGCGGCGGAGATCTCCTCCTGAGTGCGCTGGATCAGTGCTTCACCGGCCTCCGGGACGCCAAGCGCCCCCGCCACCGCACGGATCTGGCTCGGGACGCCGTCGATGGTCCGGGCGTCGTCGAAGAACACGACCGGGATGCCGGCGTCGCGAAGCTGCTGCTGGACCTCGGGCGGGCCGATGCTCGTGTCCGTCAGCACGACGCTGGGGTCGAGCGCGAGAATCGCCTCCGCGTTGAGATCGTGCGCGCCAGGCGTCACGAGTGGCAGGTGAGCCGCTTGCGGAAACCCTGTGGACGTATCCCGGCCGACGACGTGCTCCCCGAGCCCGATGCTGAACACGATCTCGGCGAGAGTGCCGTACAAGTCGACGGCAAGGATCCGGCTGGTGTCGGTGACCTCAACCACGTCGCCGTCGCACGAGGCCACGGTCACGGGGAGCAACGGTGTGGGGTCATCGACCACCGGGTGGATGTTCTTGTCGGCCATCTCGGCGGTGGCAGGCCCGGCGACGAGGCCCGCATCGGCGGAACCGGACCCCTGTGCGCCGTCGGCGGACACCGGCTCGTCGGAGCGCTCCAGCGGACGGCCGTCCGCGTCGACCGTCACCGCGAAACCCTCCACCGGGCCGGAACAGGCATCGACGACGGTGGCTCCCGCGGCATCACTGAGCGAGTCACCAGCCGCCTCACCGTGGTCAGCGAGCGGAGGAGCACCGTCGGCCGATGGCGGCGTGTGGGCGGCGGGACGGGCTGCGTCGTCCGCTCCAGCACAGCCGGCGAGGATCAGGCCGGCAAGGAGGGGCACTGCCAGGACCGTCCGCCATGCCGCGGCCGCTGCGCTCAACGCCCGCCGCCCAACCCGACGGCTTCGGCCAGGTCGGTAAACACATCGGTGTTGAGCTGATAGGCGTTGAGGACCTCGGCGATCACTCGCTCCTGCTCGTCCGGTTCCCACGGTGCCGCGTCGAGGTGGGCTCGGTACTCGTCCTTGAACGGTTTCGGCTTCTCGATCTGATCGAAGCGGTAGAAACTCACGCCGGCGTCGGTGAGGCCGTAGACCCGGGCGACCACCTTGCCGATCGCCAGGCCGCCGGAGAGGTCACCGAGGTAGCGGGTGTAGTGGTGCGCGACGAAACCACCCGCCCACCCGGACATCTCCCGGATGCGAACCGTGTACCGGAGCGTGGCCGGCAGCAGCGGCAACGTCCGCACCCGTTCCGGGCCCACAAGGGCCGCAAGATCGGCGCGCAGGCTCGGCACGCGGTGGAGTTTGTCGGTGAGGAACGGTTTGGCGACGTCCGAGGTGTACAGCTCGCGTTCCACGGTTTCCAGCGCCTCGTAGATGGCCAGATGCTGGGCGACCATGAGGGCATATCCGGCGCGGTCGATCTCGCCGTCCATGAGCGCCTGCATGAATCCCGCACTTTCTGCACGCTGGTGAAACCCCCAGCTGCGTTCCCGCAACAGTTGCGAGAAGAACGGTCGATCCACTGTGGTCTGTGCGGTCACGGACCCTCCCCAAGTCGACATTTGAGGTTAGCCTACCCCAAGATAGGCAAGCCTCACCTTTGCGATACGCTCCCTTAGGCAAGCCTAACTTTATGCCGGCACGGCCGGTGACGCTCTCACGTAAGGCGAGGTGGACGATGCACGATCGAATACCCAGGAGACCGCGACGAGCCGGATCAGCCGTTGTGGCGTTGTCACTGGCCATCGGCGGCCCGGTGGCCCTAGCCGCGCCGGCGGCGGCCGTGTCCGGCTCAGGTCCGGAAGGTCAGTCCGTCACCGTGTCCAAGCGCCAGGGGCTCGCGGACGGGGAGACGATCACCGTTCAAGGGTCCGGTTTCGATCTGGGCAAGGGCATCTATGTCGTCCTGTGCGTAGACAACGGCCCCGGACAGGCCCCTTCTCCATGCCTTGGCGGCGTCGACATGGAGGGGTCCGGCGGCTCGTCCGCATGGATCTCGTCGAATCCCCCGTCCTACGGCGAGGGTCTTGCCCAGCCGTTCGAGGAAGTCGGCGGCAAGGGGTCGTTCAACGTTCAGCTCACCGTCGCCGCCAGCGACGAGTTCACCGACTGCCTCGACGCGTCCGCGGCTCCGCGCGGCTGCGTCGTCGGGACTCGCGCCGACCACACACGCACCGCTGATCGCAGCGCCGACGTGCGCATCCCCGTGACCTTCGGCACGGACGAGGCCGGTGGCGAGTCGACGGACGACGAGTCCGGCGAAACGTCGGACGAAACGTCCGGCGACGCTCCGGGTAGCGCGTCCGGTACGGCAGGCGCCGACGGGTCCGCCGACGACGGGCCGGCCGAGGCGGCGGGCACCGGCGCCGACGATCTTGCTGCGACCGGAAGCTCGACGACGGCCCTCACGGCCGGCGCCGTAGCCCTGGCCGCGGCCGGAGGCATTCTGCTCGCAGCTCGCCGCCGCCCCTTCTCCCCGTGATCATCAACGATCTCCGGGGTCATAGCACGGTCACACGTTGATGATCATGGACAGATGAGGAGTACGGACACGTGAGAACACATCTCAGAGAGCGACGGCTGCTACGGCAGCTCACTGTCGCAGGGCTCTCCGCCGCCCTCGGCCTGGGCGGCCTCACCGCCGTCGGCCCGGGCAGCGCGCAGGCCAGCGACGCCGCCAACGCAGCGCACGAGGTCTCCGCGGGCAGCCTGGAATGGGGGCTGCGCACGTCCTATCGCAACTACATCGCCGGGCCGATCGCGCATGGCGAGATCACGGCCGGTGATGGAGCCGTCTGGCTGGATGGTCCTGGCAATGCCAAGGGATCCTTCACCTTCCCGGACGCCAGCGGCACCCTCGACCCCGAGTCGGCGACGGGCGAGCTGGCCTTCGACGGAACGGTCTACACCGGCGGCCACGACTACGGCAACGGCTACATCCTGGAGCTCAGTCTCACGAACGTGCGCCTGCAGGTCGATGGCGACCAAGGGACGATCGTCGTCGATGCCGAGTACCGCCCCTTCGTGGGCGCGAACCCGAACATCGAACCGCCCGCCGTCGAGAATGCGGAAGATCTGAAGTTCGGCACCGTGGATCTGAGTGGGTCCGATCTGGTTCCCGACGACGACGGCGTGGTCGCCGTCAGCGCCGCACCCGTCACTGGCGTGCGGGAGGCGATGGAGGCGATCGGCTGGGACCAGTTCTACAGCTCCGAGATGCCCGCCATTCAACTCGACCCGCTGAGCTTCACCGCCACGGTGGAACCGGACCCAGAGCCCGAGGAACCGCAAGAACCGGAAGAGCCCGAGCCCGTCCGGGAACCTGCCGTCGAGGTCTTCGCCGACGACGGCGTGACTCCCCTCGGTGACGCCGAGGTGACCGACGGCACCGAGATCGTCGTCCGTGGTTCCGGTTTCGATCCGGAAGCCAACGTGTCCACCCGCCCGCCTGTCCCGGCCGGCCTTCCCGCAGGCGTCTACGTCGTCTTCGGCAGGTTCGCCGACACATGGCGCCCATCCGAGGGCGCGGGCTCGAGCGCGCGTACGGTCATCGACCAGCGCTGGGCCATGACCGAGGCGACACTCGATCAAGTACCTGGGAACTTCCAGGGCTCGATTCGCGGCCAGTGGGTGGAGCTCACGCCGGAAGGCGACTTCGAAGCCGCCCTGACCATCGGCACCGACGAAGACACGGACGGCAGCTACGGCGTCTACACCTATGCCGCCGGCGGGTCCGCGCCCAACGCCGCGCACGAGTTCGCCGTGCCGGTCACTGTCGCGGCCGGCGAGGAGGAGCCGGGTCCGGACGAGAACTACCTCGACTGGGGGGTACGCCAGTCCTTCCGGACCTACATCGAAGGCAGCATCGCACACGGCAGCATCACGGTGACCGAGCCGGCCACCCGCAACGAGGATGGCACGTTCCGCTTCGCCGACGGTTCCGGCACGTTCTCGGACGCCACAGCCGAACTCGCGTTCTCCGGCGAGGTGCTGTTCGAGGGCCACGACATGGGCGCCGGGCCGCTGCTGCAGATGAGTCTGGCCAATCCACGGATCACCGTGGACGGTGCGGCCGGCCGCCTCGTCGCCGACGTGGCCAGCAAGAGCCTCGCCAGCGGCGAGGTAGCCGAGTACCCCGGCGTGGAGTTCGCCGAGCTGGACTTCCGCGACGCGCCCGTGACCATCACGGACGGGATCGCGGCGGCGCAGGATGTTCCCGCGACACTCACCGAGGACGGCGTTCCGGCCTTCGCCGACTTCTACGAGGCCGGCGCGGTGCTCGATCCGGTGACGTTCAGCGTCGCCGTCGACGAGGCTGCGCCCGCTGAGCCCGCTGTCACACTCTCCAAGACCACAGACCTCGACCCTTACGCCGACGTCGTCGCCGTCCGCGGGGAGGACTTCGATTCCTCGGCGCTGAGCGATGGACTGCTCGTCGGGATCGGTCCGCTGACCGACAACGGTTCCGTGCCGGACCTGGACCCGGTGGAGACGATCACGCCGGACGACGGGTCGTTCGAGGTGAACCTGCTCACCGAGGGCGTCGAGCCCGGCGCCGTGCTGGCCGTCTACACGGCTCCCGTCGACGCGTCGGCAGGTGAGATCTACGTGACGCACACGGAGATCTCCTACGCGGAGGCCCGCACACCGCATCTGGACGTCAGCCCGTCCGGGGATCTCGAGCCCGGCCAGGAGGTGGAGATCACCGGCACCGGATTCGCGCCGAACCGGCGGATCTCCATCGCGATCACCGCGAACACGGCGACCCACGAGACCTACGGCTGGCCCACGGGCTGGCTGGCGCACGCGGTCGTCCAGGCTGATGGCGACGGCAACCTGAACCGGACGCTGACGGTCTCGGGCACCACGACCGGTTCGGGCGAGGACTGTACCGAGGTGCAGTGCTACGTGGCGAGTTTCAGTTCGGCCCAGGCGTCGGATGCCTCACCGGTGGACTATCGGGCCGACCGCAGTCAGGACGCCTTCGTCGAGGTCGGCTTCGCCACGGACGGCGACGACCCGGACCCCGATCCGCAGCCCGGGAACCCGGGGCTGGCGATCACGCCAGAATCGGTCAAGCGGGGCGAACACGTGGACTTCGTCGGCACGGGTCTCGTCCCGGGCGAGGAGGCAAGCGTCGTCGTGACTGCCGATCCGGACTCAGCGTCGGACGGCAGCCTCAACTGGGGCGTGCGCGAGTCGTTCCGGACCTACATCGAAGGAAACATCGCGCACGGCTCGATCGACGTTTCACCTCCAGCCAGCAGGAACGACGACGGCACCTTCCGGTTCGCCGATGGTCACGGCACGGTGACCAGGGCCGAGGCCAGGCTCAGCTTCGCGGGCGAGGTCCACTTCGAAGGCCATGACTACGGGGACGGGGCACTGTTGCAGATGACCCTCTCCGCTCCGGCCGTCATCGTCGACGGAGACACCGGAGTCCTGGTCGCCGACGTCACGAGCAAGAGTCTGGACGGCGGGGACGTCGTCGAATACCCGGACGTGGAGTTCGCCGAGCTCGACTTCAGCGCGGCGCCGCTCACGGTGGAGGACGGCGTCGTGTCCGCCACCGCCGTGCCCGCCACGCTGACCGAGGACGGCGTCCCGGCGTTCGCCGACTTCTATGACGCCGGTCAAGCACTGGATCCGGTGAGCTTCGAAGCCGCCCTCGGCGGAGACGTCAGGGTGGAGCTGGGCCCGGAGACCGTCGGTGAGGACGGCGGCGTAGAGCTGACCTGGACCGTTCCGGGGGACTTTCCCCTCGGCGCCGCCACGGCCGTGCTCACGGCTGGCGACGTCGAACTGACCGGTGAATTCACCGTCGAGCTGGCAGACGATCCGGGCAACGGCGGCGACGACACCGGCTCGGACGAGAACGGGACCGACGAGGGTACGGATTCCGGCGACGACGGCACCGATGCCGGTGCTGACGGCGGCGCTGACAGTGGTGCCGACCTCGGGGGCGACGACGGTTCGGATTCGGGAGCCGACGGCTCCAGTGACGACAGCGCTGCCGACGATGGCAAGGACGGCGCCCTGCCCGACACCGGCGCCGGGTCTGGCCTCCTCCTTGCGGTGGTTCTGGCGCTCGCCGCCGGTGGAGCGGGCGTCACCCTGCTTGCCAGGCGGAGGATGACGGCCTGAGCGTCGAGCGTCAGCGGCGGTTCGTCGCCGCTGACTGCGTACAGATGATCATGGGCGTCCTCCCGGTCCGCGTGGAGGACGCCCATGATCATTCCCGATGCCGGTGCGCGGCGTAGTGCATGGCAAGGAGATCCTCTCCCCAGTCGTTGCGCAGATCACGCCAGACCGTGTGGACGTGGTTGGCGTCGTTCTGGGTGTTGTCGTACTCGAGCAGGAACGTTGGGCCCAGTACGGCGTAGTAGTGTCCGTTCCCCGGATCGGTGTGCCCGGCCCAGGTGAAGGCCACCCGGTCGAGTCCTGCTGCCTCGATCTCAGCCCACGCTGCGTCGGCAGCGTCGGGCACCACCCGGCCGAGATAGCACCGGATCAGGCGGGCGAGCGTGTCCCTCGGTCCCGCACCCATGTCGTTGTACATCAGACCGGACGGAATCCCACCCACGTCGGCCACCGGGTCGTCACGCGTGATGATGTCTTGCGGCACCGGTGCGGGCCGGACGGCCACCTCCCACTGCCCCGGCGTGAGATCGGCGACCAACGCCCGGGCCAGGTCTTCCTCCTCAGGCAGCGTCCGCGTGCCGGCCTTGGGATGCCCATCCGGGACCCGCGCCGGATTCGCTCCGAAGAACTGCGGCGCACCGGCGATCCGGTCACCGACCACCGTCATGTGCACCGCCAGGTGGTGTCCGCCGACCTTCCACGTCCACGGGTCCATGCCGCCGGGTTCGCCCAGCACGCGGAACCAGTAATACCCAGGGTCGCGCCGCTGCCATGCCCCCTTGCCCGCGGCCCGCTCGATGCCGGCCAGGATCTCCTCCAAGCCCATGATGGCCTGTGCCGTGGCCAGCCCTCGCTCGGACAGGCCGGTGGCAAGCAGCCGCATCGCGTGACCCTGCTGGTCAGCGTTCATCTCCCAGAGCCCGAGTCCCGGCCGGGGACCAGGCACGTACATGAACTCACGGCGGTCCTCCACGTCGAACGGCGCCCACGCCTGGGCCCTCTGGGCGGGACTGAGGGAGTCGAGAAGGGACCGAGCCGCCGCGGACATCCGCCCGGCGGCGGCGTTTCCCGATGCTGAATTCGCCATGGGTCTCAGTCTGTCAAGAACTCGCCATGAATCGTGGATGGCCGCTCGTGTGGGTAACCCTCGGGTACGAGGACCTTCGAATGGAGTGATGACGCAGTGCCGCTGAACATCAAGGACCTGACCATCAGCAGCCCCGACATCGGGCCTGACGAGGGGTTGAACGACCGGCACGCCAAGAAGCACGACAACTCCCCGCCTCGGCTGAGGATCAGCGGCGTGCCAGAGGGCACCATAGAGCTCGCGATCATCTGCCATGACCCGGACGCCCCACTGCCGCACGGCTTCACCCACTGGGCGTTGTTCGGGATCCCGGCAGACGTCACCGAGATCGGACCCGATGCGGACAGCCTCTACCGCACAGGGCGCAACGGTTTCGGGGAGCCTGGCTACGGCGGACCGCAGCCACCGGCCGGGCATGGTCCCCACCGGTACTACTTCTGGGTCTACGCACTCGACCGGGAAGTCGAGGGTACGCCGACGCGCGAGGACTTCTTGGATCGGTACGGGGATGCCGTCATCGAGCAGAACCGCGTCGTCGGCGTCTATGAAAGCTGATGGCTCGACGACACCGGATGGTGCGCCTCCGGCGCGAGTCACAGGCCGGAGTACGCACCGCCGTCGACGTGGACCACTTGCGAGGTCACGTGCCGGGCTTCGGCCGATGCGAGGAACGCGACGACGGCGGCGACGTCTCGTGGAGTTCCCGCACGGCCGGTCTTGGTAGCGGCGACGAGCCGGTCGTGGCGCTCCTGTGACAGCCCTTCTCCGAAGAACTCCGTCTCCAGGACGAGCCCCGGCGCCACGACGTTGGCGGTGATTGCTCGCGCGCCCAGGCGGGCCGCGAGACCGACGTTCCACGTCTCCAGCGCCGCCTTCGCCGCCCCGTAGGATCCGCCGCCGGTGCGGGCCGCGATCGAGCCGATGGTGATCACCCGGGCACCATCTGCGAGCCGGTCCGTCAACGCGGTGGTCGTGAGCACGGCGGTGAGCACATTCGCCTTGAAATCCGCCGCCCACGTCCGGGCGGTGCGGTCCAGGAACGACACCTCCTCGTCGCGGTCGCCGTTGGCGCCCTCAACCTGGGCCACGCCGCCGGCATTGTTGACCAGCACGTCGACTTGATCCGGCAAGGCGGGCAGAGCAGCCTCGATCGAGTCAGGCGACGAGACGTCACAGACCACCGCGCTCGCGCCGATCTCGCTTGCGCTGCGTTCCAGCACCTCTGCCCTCCGGCCGACCACGGTGACGGCGTCCCCCTCTTGAGCGAACCGCTCAGCTACCGCACGCCCGATGCCGGTGCCGCCCCCGGTCACGACAACGTTGCCCATAAAAACTCCTTTAGTGCTTAACTTTCTACTTTAGAGCTAAACTATCACCATGGCCGCTCCGCAGGACGACGTCGACGACATCCAGAAGGCATGGATCCGCGAACGGCCCGGGACTCCGGTCGACTCCATCGGGGTCATCACCCGAATCTGGCGGATCAGCAAGCTGCTTGAGGACGATCGCAGAAGGACCATGACGCGCCTCGGCGTGGACGCCGCCGCACGCCATCTGCTCGCAACGCTCCGACGCGCCGGCCCGCCCTACGCGCTGCCTCCGGGCGAGATCGCTCGCCGATGCGCCGTGAGCCCCGGCGCCATCTCGCAGCAGCTCTCGCGAGCCGAGGAACAGGGCCTGGTCCGACGCCACAAGGCGGAGGGCGACGGCCGGTCCGTGGTTGTCGAGCTCACGCCGTCCGGTCACGACCTGATCGAGCACACCGTCGACGAGCTGCTGAGCCACGAGGAGACACTGCTGTCCAGCTTGACCCCAAATCAACGCACACAGCTAAGCGACCTGCTGCGCGTCCTCCTCGCCGATCTCAACGCCCGCACGCCCCAAAGCTAACCCGCCATTCTTTGCACAACCCCCACCACACCCACTTGACATCAATAGGAGCATCAATCCATCTTCACGACCTGCCTCTGACCGGCTGGAATCGCCACGACGATCTTCACGACGCGCCCCTTCACCGGCCGGAAGTCGCACGGCGATCGCCACGGCCGGCCCACCGGGGGTTTTGTATCGGCCAGAAGTCCCACGATGATCTTCACGGTGGGTGTGGGATGAGCCGTGTTTGAAATCGCCCGAAAGAGACGTCGTTTTCTTGCACGACTCGGAACACGATCCTCACGGGCGCGGCAATATCGGGTGCGGTTCACACGACGCTGCACACGAGACGGTCACCAGACGGCGCGACCCGCCAAAACCCACACGACACACCACACGGTCCGCCCCCGAGGTAACTGATGCAGCGCAGCCTGCACCCTCATCCCCCGCGGATGCCCACCGACGCACCAGGTGACACGCCTCCACGATTACTGCGGCCGCGAACGAAGCCGACCTACGCCGGAGCTGCGGCTGGACCGGAGCTGCGGCTGGGACCGGAACTGCGACAATCGTGCACGTGCCGATGTCGTCATATATCCGCCGGCTACGCGAATCCATCGGGCAGGACCTGATCCTGTTGCCCTCGGTGGCCGTTCTGCCGTACGACGAGTCCGGCCGTATCCTGCTTGTCCGGCAAGCCGACACCGGGCGATGGGGAACCATCGGCGGCTCCGTCGAGGTGGACGAGCATCCGGCCGAAAGCGCGGTACGCGAGGCAGAGGAAGAAGCCGGCGTCCGCGTCGAGCTCGTCCGCCTCATCACCGCGCTCGGTGGACCGCAGTTCCGCCTCACCTACCCGAACGGTGACCAGACCTCGTACGTGAGCCTTGTGTACGAGGCCCGCGTCATCGGTGGCTCACCGAGACCGGACCACGACGAAACCGTCGAGGTGGGGTGGTTCCATCCGGACGAGTTCGCCGATATCGAGCTCGGGGACTTCGCACGAAGCTCGTTCACCGCCCTCGGGCTGCTCTAGCACGGACGTAACCAGCCTCCTCCTGGTCTCAGGTAGCGCTTCGCTCCCCTAGGCACCTCAGACGCACTACTCGAGGCCAGGAGGCACGCCAACACCGCCTTCGGACAGCCAGCGGTGCAACGTGGCGGCCAGAGCCACCGGCGCATCGAGTTGGATGAGGTGACCGGCGCCGTCGATCAGCTCAAGCCGGGCCCCGGGAATGAGCCCAGCTAGCCGGTGCGCGCGGTCCACGGGGATCCAGGTGTCTTCGGTTCCCCAAGCCACAAGGACGGGCAGGTCGATCGACGGGTACAGCGGCTCGATTTCGTCGGTGTACGCCTGGTCGGCTTGGGCGATCTGGCGGTAGAAGGCAGGCTGCCCTTCCGCCCCGCGCCAGGGAGCGACGAGCTTCTCCATGTCCGAGCCGGCCAGGCCCACGTGGCTGGCGCCCTCTATGTAGGCGCGCAGCGCTCCGTCGTGTACCGCGGGAGGCACTGCCGCAAAGGCATCCGCGTGCTCTCGGACCAACCGGAAGTAGTCCGATCCCCACGGCGCCAGGGCGACGACGTCCACCAGGGCCAGTGAGCGGTACGACGCGCCGTGCAGCAGATGGGCACGCAGGGCCACCGCACCCCCGTAATCGTGAGCTACTACGTGCGGCCGATCCAGCTCCCAGTGTCCCAGCAGATCGGCGAACAGACGGCCCTGCACATCGAGGGCCACGGAATGATCGGCCACCTTCGAGGACACTCCGTAGCCGGGCATGTCCCACAGGTACACGGTGAACTCGGCCGCCAAGGCCTCCGCGTATGGTTCCCACAGCCCAGACGACCATGGGGTGCCGTGACAAAAAACCACGGACGGGCCTGTGCCACGCCGGCCCCAGCGTACGGTACGTCCATTCCAGGCGAATTCTTCGGTTAGCTCCACGCGGCGAAGTATGCCAGCGAGGATCACGCACCGGCTCACCTGGCGAGCGGCAGCCGCCGGCGCACGCCGGCGGTCCCGTCTGTGCGGACCAGGAGATTGTCGTCTTGCAGGTCGAATGGCAAGGGGATTCGGCAGACAACCGGGCGGTCAGCGAAACCACTCGATCATGCAGGTAGTTCGCATGCGCCACGGCCCACGGAGGCAGGTATCGATCCGGCCGGTCGAGGATGTTCTCCCAGCGGAGCAGCCAGCGGTCGGTGGTCTCGGCGAGCGTGGCCAGATTCACACCGCTGGGTGCCGGCGTCAATTCGCGGGCTTGACACCGCACCACAGCCCGGGGACATCCCGCCGGCTTGCGACCTCGCCGACGCCACAGGCGCACCGAGCATGCGTTCGACCCAATCGTGAAGGCGCGAGGGCAGCATGGCATACTCGCGCCTTCGACCGACAGGACTCGGCGCCACGAATGAGCTAGATGATCAGTGCTGCCCGGTCTGGCGAGGCGGCACGTCCAGCGCCTCGGCGGCCTCGTGGTACATGCGGACGAACTCCTGGCGAATCTCGGGCCGTTCGGTGAGCGGGCGGCTCCACGGCACCCGCACGTCTCGCGGCGCACCGTTGACAACAGCGGCGAAGTCCACGCCGTGGCCGTCCAGGTGGATGACCGTGGCCTCGGTCGCGTCCGGGACTCCGCCGAGCGACTGAACGATCATCAGTGCGTCGTCGTCGTGATCGTCGTTCATATGCTTGGCGACGGCGTCGATGACATCCGGCGTGAACGGGTTCTCACTCATGCCGTCACAATAGCTACGTGCCGTCCGAACCCCCATCTCTGCCCGACGACGACGTCGCCCGCCTACGCGATGCCTTGGCATCCGCCCGCTACACGGTAGACGCCGTCCAGAACATGCTCGGCGAACGTGCGGCCAACGCGCTGAACCGCAACATGACCATCCCGGCACAGTCCCGGCTGACGGGCGCCTCACCGCTGGGAACGCTCACCCGCCTCTGGCGGCTGCAGCTCGACGTCCCAGTCGACGCCGTGAAGGATCTCTTGCCGATGACGGCATTGGTCGACGGTGGTCTCCTCCGGGTCAACGGTGATCGAGCTCGTGCGCTCGTCGACATCCGGCCGTACGCCGACGACGCCGGTGACTGGTGGGTGGCCGCGGACCTGACGCCGGGCATGGACGGCCGCGCCGCATCTGTGCCCGCCGATCACGTGCTGGGACTCAACGCGGCCTCGAGCACGCTGGCGCAGCTGACCATCCGCCGTCCGGTAGCTCGTGCGCTCGACCTCGGCACGGGTTGCGGGGTACAGGCGCTACATCTGGCCAGGCACAGCGACGTCGTCATCGGAACGGACGTGAACGCGAGAGCTCTGGCGATGGCATCGCTGACCGCGCGCCTGAACGGCATCGACGTCGATCTACGCGCCGGCAGCCTCTACGAGCCGGTCTCCGGTGAATGGTTCGACCTGATCGCGACGAACCCACCGTTTGTCGTCTCGCCGGGCGGCAGTTACATCTACCGCGACAGTGGACTGGCCGGCGATGAGGTGAGCCGGCGAGTGGTGGTTGAGGGAGCGGCGAGGCTCGCGGACGGAGGCGTCCTTCAGTCGCTGGGCAATTGGATGCACGTCCGCGGACAAGACTGGCAGGACCGGGTGGGCGCATGGGTGGAACAGACCGGATGCGACGCATGGGTGATCCAGCGCGAGGTCGAGGACCCGGCCGAGTACATCGAACTGTGGCTGCGTGACTCCGGTGAAACGGGCGGCGCCGGCTACGAACGCCGATACCGGGACTGGCTGGAGTGGTTCGACGCGAACGATGTGGAGGGCATCGGATTCGGCTGGATCGCGTTGCGGGCGGCTGGAAGCACGGACCCGACGGTCCGAGTGGAGGAATGGCCGCACGCCGTAGCGCAACCGCTGGGTGAGGCGATGGCCGGCTGGTTCGACGGCGCAGCGGCGCTTCGTGTCGACGACGACGCCCTTCTCGCCACGAAGCTCACGGTCGCGGATGACGTCGCGCTCGAACAGATCGGCCGCCCTGGGGAGGCCGATCCGGAACATCTTGTCCTGCGTCAACGTGCCGGCCTGATGCGCGCCGCTCAAGCCGACACCGCCTGGGCAGGGTTCGTGGGCGCCTGTGACGGTACGCTGCCGGCCGCCGCCGTGATCGACGCTGTGGCAAGCGTCCTCGAGCTCGATGCCCTAGAGCTGCGCTCGACCCTCGTGCCGAAGATCCGCGACTGGGTGCTCGACGGGTTCCTCCTGCCGCCGTCCGCCTAGGAATTTCGCGGCCGCGAACCGTGGCCCGTTTGCACCGGCGTGGGCGGGTGAGGTCGGATGGGGAAATGGACCGGTATCTCGTCGGATGCGTGGCGGCGGTGGCGTTGCTCGCAGGGGCTTGCGACCAGGCTGGCCCTGAAACGCCCTCCGTCCCGCCGGAGTCACCCGCCGGCGAATCGCCGGCGCCGACCGCAACGGTGCCCTTAACACCGACGCCGTCACCCACGCCCAGTCCCACGCCCACCCCCGAGCCGGAGCCGGTGGAGTTCGATGCCGATGCAGCCGTCGAAACTATCCGATGGCTGGCGGAGGAGATCGGACCTCGCGAAGGAACCTCTGAAGAGTTTCACGAAGCGGCGGCCGAGTTGGAGGAACGGTTCGCTGGGTTCGGGTACGACGTCACACAGGTGCCTGTCCCGGTACCTGCCGGGAACTCGTGGGGCGTCGACGTTCCCGATGGAGAGTCCGCGAACGTCATCGCGGATCCGCCCGGCTTCGACCCGGCCGAGCCGCACGTGATCATCGGCGCTCATCTCGACACCGTGCCCCAGGCGCCGGGGGCCGAGGACAACGCGTCCGGCGTCGCCGTTCTCATGGAGTTGGCACGGATGGCCTCCGAGGAAGACGTGCCTGTACCTGTGCGCTTCATCGCGTTCGGCGCCGAGGAGCCACGCGGCGAAGGAGACGACCTGCACCACTTCGGATCACAGCAATACGTCGCCGACATGCCCGACGACGAACAGGAAGCACTCCTTGCGATGGTGTCGCTGGACCGCGTAGGGGTCGGTGCTGAGCATGTGCCCGTGTGCACCGGCGGAACAGGCACCACGTCCATCCGGGACGACCTCGTCGAAGCCGCAGAGGATGCGGACGTCCCGGCCGAGACGTGTGAGAACCGTGCCAGCGACCATTGGTCTTTCGAGAAGGCCGACCTTCCGGCGGCCCGCCTGGGCAGCGTCCCGTTCGAGGGCTATCACTCCCCGGAAGACCTTCCCTCGGTGATCGACACCGATCAACTCGATCGAGTGGGACACCTCATGTGGGCCTGGCTCACCGACCTCTGAGGGATCCACGCAGCGTATCGCGTAATCATCGACGACCTTCTGGTTTGATCACTTCAGCGAGCGGGTACGCGGGCTGGGTCGATGACATCGACACGTCCAGCCACACGCTCAGCGGAGGCTGCCGCATGGCCAAGCGCCACAAGCAGCGTCCGATGGCCGTCGTCGCCGCGCTGGGCGTCGTCGTGACCGGATGCACCGCTCAGGCCGAGCTCGGTGAGCTGGCCCGGCCTGCCATCACGGATGTGAGTACCCAACCGGTCTGGCACTCGTCGCTCGACCCGACGACGACGGGCACCCGCACGCGGAAGCCGTCTCCGGACAGGACGACGACGGCCCAGCCCACGACCAATCCGACGCCCACGCCCACGGGGCATGTACTGGACGCAGAATTTCGGCTACGAGTAGTCCCCGCCACGCCGTCGCTATTTCTTACATGATGAGACATCACGTACCAGGTAGTGGACAATGGGACTGTTGTGCCCCTACGGTGCAAGGGAAGGTCATGAGCGCCAGCGCGAAGCCCCGGCTTGCTGGCCGGCAACCCTCCAACCGCGGTGGGGTGCCCCGGGTGAGGACCTGGTCGTCTCGGACCTGAGACGGCAAGCGCGGACCCGCGGCGCCGGGTCCTCACCAACCCCGAGGTGGTGCGATCATGACCGTTGCCGACATCCCTACACGCTCCGCAGTCCTCCCGCCAAGCGTGACCTTCTCTCACTCGATCCAGCCGCTTCTGCCTGTGACTGGCGCCGAGCTTGCCGTGCCTCTGGTCACAGGAGATACGCGCCGGTACGTCAACCTGGACTACGCCGCCAGCGCGCCGTGTCTACAAGGTGTCGCTGACCACGTCGCCGAGATCTTGCCCTACTACGCGAGCGTCCACCGTGGAGCCGGCTTCGCCTCACAGGTGTCGACCCGGCTCGTCGAAGGGGCGCGGACGACGGTCAAGCGATTCCTCGGCGCGCGAGACGACGACGTCGTGATTTTCACCCGCAACACTACGGATTCGCTGAATCTTCTGGCGGGCTGCCTGCCGCCGGACGGGGACGTCGTCGTCCTCGACATCGAGCACCATGCTGACCTCCTCCCGTGGCCGGAGGACCGTCGCCGAACGGTTTCGGCCGCGCCGACCCTCGACGCGACCTTGCGCAGGGTCGAGCACGAACTCGCCCGCCGCCCGGCGGCGTTGCTCGCTGTCACCGGAGCGTCGAACGTGACCGGTGAACAGCTGCCCGTCGGCCAGTTGGCCCGGATCGCGCACCGTCACGGAGCCCGGATCAGCGTCGATGCCGCCCAGCTAGCGCCGCACCGGCGGATCGACCTGATTGCCGCCGAGATCGACTACCTCGCGTTCTCCGGGCACAAGCTGTATGCGCCCTGGGGCGCAGGTGTGTTGGTCGGCCGCCGTGACTGGCTCGACGCCGGCACGCCGTATCTCGCCGGCGGTGGGGCCGTCCGGCAGGTCACCCTTGACCACACCGCATGGGCACCGGCACCAGCACGGCACGAGGCCGGCTCACCCAACGTGATCGGCATCGCGGCCCTGGCCAAGGCATGCGATGTCATCGCGTCGTTGCCGGACGGAGCCCTGGAGACCCACGAGTCCGCGCTCCGGGATCGGCTGAAGCAGGGGCTGGGCGCGCTTCCCGGCGTGGAGCTGCACAGGATCTGGCCGGACAGCTCATCGGCCGTCGGCATCGTCTGCTTCTCCGTCGTCGGTTTCCATCCCGGCTTTGTCGCCGCGTATCTCTCTGCCGAACACGGCATCGGCGTGCGCGACGGGAAGTTCTGTGCGCATCCCCTTGCCGGTCGCTTCGGTCAACCAGCCGGAGCCCTGCGCGCCAGCGTCGGCCTCGGAACCAGCTCCGCCGACGTCGACCGTCTGCTGGCCGCGCTACAGGAACTCGTGCAGCACGGGGTCCGATGGTCCTACGGGGAGATCGACGGCAAATGCATCCCCGTGCCCGACCCACGACCGGCGCCGGCATGGCTTCCAGACCTCGACAACGATCAAGGCTTGGCGTCCTGTCTGTCCTGATTCGCGAAGGTAGCTGGCAGACCACGGTTCTCGGCGTCTACGCACAAGACAGCCAGAGGCAATGGACGCCAGAGTGAGCTAGCATCAAGCAACCATGATCTTACGTTGAGTGATCCACGCAGGTAAGGCGGTACAGGGGCGTGCCTTCCGGACCATATTCCTGGGTGTCAGGATGGGACTTATGGCGCGTACCGAAGACCGTCCTTTGCTACGTCATGCTGGTGAACGCAGTTGCAGTCGTCGCCACTGTCGGCACGGCACCGTTAATCGCTGTGGGCCGTCAAGACCTCGTTCGGTTCGCGGCCTTGACCACATGCGCCCTAGTCGCGAACGAGTTGACCAGGCAGATCGAGCGTAAGCGGCAGCGCGCCAGCAAGTCGTCCACTCGGGACACCAAGCTCGATACAAAGGCGGTCTGGAGCTTCGCCGCCGTTATTGTCCTCCCACCTGCACTCGCCTCCCTTCTTGTCGTCGTCACCTATGCCGCTGCGTGGTTTCGGGTAGTGCCAGGCTCACGGCCGAGTCCGCAATATCGGTGGATCTTCTCGTGCGCCACGGTCCTGTGCGGAACTCAGGCTGCTGTCACCGTTTTGTTTGCGTGGATGCCCGACTATCCCGGTCTCTCAGAGACTCTCAGGCTGGATGGTGTGCTCAGCCTCGGCATCCTCGCGCTGGCTGCCGGACTTCGCTGGGGGATCAACTTTCTGCTCATCAAGGTGGCCATCGCGCTATCCACACCGGACCGTCAGCGGAGAGACCTGTTCGCCAATTTCGGTGAACAGCTGCTCGAGGCGGGCACCATGGGGCTCGGCTTGGTGGCGGCGGCAGTAGTCATGTCGAACCCCGTGGTCTTGCCGGGAATCCTCGTCACGCAAGTGGCACTTCATCGTGGCGTCTTGGTCCATTTGTATAAGCAGGTATCTCATATCGACGCCAAGACAGGCTTGGCTACGGCGGGGTGGTGGCACAAGTTCACGGAGCAAGCACTTGTGAAAGCCCAAGAAAGAAGATCCACGATGGGTTTACTGATCGTGGACCTGGATCGCTTCAAGGCTCTGAACGATACGTACGGCCACCAGTTCGGCGACGACGTGCTTCTCGCCGTTGCCAAGCAATTGCAAGCCGAAACCCGAGACCGAGACTCCTGCGGACGCTGGGGCGGCGAGGAGTTCGCCGTAGCGGTTCCTGCCGTTGGCACAACGCACAACCTTCACCGCATCGCCGAGCGAGTTCGCCAACGCATCGAATCCATTCGCTTGACAACGCCCCCGGGACCTGCCGGCTCGACGACCGTGAGTCCGACCGCGTCCGTGGGGGCGGCCATCTACCCCGCCGAAGGCATTACGACGCTCGATGAGCTGATCCTCGCGGCAGACACAGCGCTATACGAAGCGAAGAACGGCGGGCGGAACACCGTTCGGCTCAGCGTCGCTCGTCCGCTGGCGCAGCCTCAAAGCCCGGATCAACCAGGCCCTCCATTGACTCCGCCGGCGGCCACAACCTGACTCAGGCGTGAGCTCGGGCAACGGTCACATCGACGGAGCACCAGCCGACTGACGGCATGAAGCCGGACAAACTTGCCCTCCGTTGCCAAACGCACGACACTCTCCTTCACAATGTCTAGCTCTCCCGCCTCTTACCGCGACGTGTTCGCGGTGCGTGAGTTCCGTTGGCTGTGGCTAGCACACGTGCTCTCCGTCGTCGGCGACCAGCTGGCCCGTGTGGCCATCACCATCCTCGTCTACCAGCGAACTGAGTCCGCCGGCTTGACGGCCTTGACCTACGCGCTCACGTACGTGCCGGACGTCGTAGGAGGCGCAACCCTTGCTGGCCTCGCGGACCGCTTTCCCAGGCGGAGGGTCATGGTGGTCACCGACCTCGGCCGAGCCGTCTTGCTGGCGCTCATGGCTTTGCCCAGCGCCCCGCTCGCCGCTCAAGCGGCACTTCTTGTCCTGGTGCGGCTCTTTGCGGCCCCGTTTTCTTCTGCTCGCCAGGCCGCACTTCCCGATATGTTGGCAGGAGACCGGCTCACTCTCGGGCTGGGGGTCATTTCCATCACCTACCAGGGTGGCTTGGTGGTCGGCTTCGGCGCCGGCGCTGCCCTCGTAGCTGAGCTCGGGATCTCAACGGCGTTGCTCATCAATGCGGGAACCTTCATAGGTTCGGCAGTAGTCATCCATTTCGGCCTCAGCCTCTACCGCCCGGCGCCCCATCCGACCGACCACGTCCTCAGCCAATGGAAGACGATCAAAGCTGGCTGGGCGGTCGTCGCAAGTGACGCCCGCTTGCGCTCCCTGATGGCTATCGCTTGCTGCTCTGGCTTCTATGTCGTCCCGGAAGGCCTGGCGGTGCCATATGCCGCACAAATCGGCGCCGGGACGGCGACCGTGGGCTGGCTGCTTGCCGCCAACCCGATCGGGACCGTTATCGGTATGGTGATCTTGCGTAGGATCAGTCCTCCCCGCCGCCTGGTGCTCATGGGTCCCCTCGCCGTCTGCAGCAGCCTTGTACTACTTCCCACGGGATGGGCTCCCAGCGTCGTCATTACTGTGACGCTGTGGACCGCAAGCGGCATCTTTTCCGCTCACGACATGGTGACTCAGGCGACGTATGTCCAGATTGTGCCAGCCCATAGGCGAGGCCAGGCGATCGGCGTAGCGATAGCCGCGTTGCGCGCAGCACAGGGACTCGCAATCATCGTCGCAGGCATGCTGGCGCAATTCCTGCCCCCTGCGACGATCATTGCATTCGCCGCTGTACTTGGCACGCTCGCGGCTGCGGTTGCCACGGCGAGATGGCGGCGTTCGGCCTCGTCGCGAGCAATTCACCCGCCTCGAGACGAGACCGGCGAAGACGTCGCCTCATGACCTGCGCCGGCCCACAGGACCGGCCACCATCATCTCGCCTTACCCCATGCATCACCAGCTCCAGTTCGTGTCCCGCAGAACCCAGTTCGTGTCACGCATCACTCACACCTCCAACCCGCTCGAACCCACACCGCAACCCATCCATCACCAGCTCCAGTTCGTGTCCCGCAGAACCCAGTTCGTGTCACGCATCACTCACACCTCCAACCCGCTCGAACCCACACCGCAACCCATCCATCACCAGCTCCAGTTCGTGTCCCGCAGAACCC
>NZ_JAAGOB010000005.1:0-59536 GCF_010550695.1 Phytoactinopolyspora alkaliphila | reverse complement strand
GCAACCCATCCATCACCAGCTCCAGTTCGTGTCCCGCAGAACCCAGTTCGTGTCACGCATCACTCACACCTCCAACCCGCTCGAACCCACACCGCAACCCATCCATCACCAGCTCCAGTTCGTGTCCCGCAGAACCCAGTTCGTGTCACGCATCACTCACACCTCCAACCCGTCGTGGATTCCTTCGGCTAGCCGAGGGAAGCAGCCGCCTTGTGAAACTAGCCCGGCACACGCTGAACTACATCACTATTGTCCCCGTTTGGGTCGAGACAAAGCTGACACATTGGACTACGATAAGAAGCCGCAAAGGATCTCGCGCTGTTTACGCAGGTAGAGGCGGTAGGGGTGTGTTGGCCAAACCACGGGCTTGGGTATCGAACTGGGCCGTGTGGCTTGCGCCGCGAACCGTTCTGATCTATGTCCTCATCGTCAACGGCATCGCGCTCGCCGCGACGTTGGCTACCGCGTGGCTGGTCCCGATTAGCAGCGAGGATCTCTTGAGGTTCGGTGTCCTCGGCGCCTGCGCCGTGGTGGCGATCGAGATGACCCGGCAGATAGAGCGCAAGCGGGAGTACGTTCGAGGCTCTACGTCGGGCTACATCGACACCAAGGCAGTGTGGAGCTTCGCCGCTGTGCTGGTGCTTCCGCCAGCGCTAGCGTCGGCGATGGTCATTCTCACCTATTTCGTCGCGTGGTGCCGGATCTGGCCCAGCACCAGGCCAGTGCCCTTGTACCGATGGATATTCTCGTGTGCGACCGTGCTGTGCGGGACTCAAGCGGCCGGGATCGTTCTCGCAGCGGGATCAAGCTCCTACCCAGGAGTACCCGCCTCCCTGACCCTGGCGAGTGTCTTCGACCTCGGAATCATCGTCTTCGCGGCCGCGTTGCGGTTCTCGATCAACGTCGGCCTGGTCATGGTCGCGATTGCCTTGTCGAATCCGACAGCACGGGTCCGCGACCTGTTCACAAACTTCGGCGATCAGCTGCTCGAGGCGGGCGCCATGAGTCTGGGGTTGGTCGCGGCGGCTGTGGTTGTGTCGAACCCCATTGTGCTCGTCGGTATCGTCGTCGCGCTGGTGGCGCTTCACCGCGGCGTTCTTGTTCATCAGTACGAGCAAGCGTCGCGCATTGACACCAAGACCGGATTGGCTACCGCCGGTCGTTGGCATGAGTTCGCCGAGCAGACGCTTAGCCGGTCCGAAGATCGCAACGCGCCCATGGGGCTTCTGATCATCGACCTTGACCATTTCAAGACTGTCAACGACACTTACGGCCACCCGTTCGGCGACGAGGTTCTCGAGGCAGTAGCCAAGGAGCTCTTGTCAGAGGTCCGCGATCAGGACGCATGTGGGCGCTGGGGCGGCGAAGAGTTCGCAGTAGCCCTTCCCGATGTAGGGAACGTTCAAAACCTCTACAACGTCGCGGAACGCATCCGTCGTCGGGTTCAGTCCATCGTCTTGGAGACGCCAGGCGGGAGGACTACTGAGACGCTGAGTTTGAGCGCGTCCGTCGGCGCCGCGCTCTATCCGGCCGAGGGCATCTCCACGCTTGACGAGTTGATCCTCGCGGCGGACACAGCGCTCTACGATGCGAAGAACAGCGGACGGAACACCGTCCGGCTCAGCATGACCGTCCCGTCCGTGCCGCCTCCGGATCTCGCACCGGCCGAGATCGACACCAAGCCTCAAGGCTCATCGCCCGCGCCTTCGTGATCCGGCACTCCGGCACGTGGCGTCAGGCTTGCTCGAGTTCTTGCCGTTCCAGTGTGACGACAGCGGTTCCGGCCGGCTCACGGCACCGCCGCCGCGTCGGCCCCGATCAACGCCTTTCAGCGTTCTCCACGTGCCGCCGTTCCTGACGCAACCGGCCCCAGGCGAGCATTCCGCAGACAGCAAAGCCCAGCGCGTTGGCGATACCGTGCGTCGCCGCCATCCAAGTAAGCGACAGGTGCGGCACCGCGTCCCACACATGTCCCGCCGCCCAACTCAACGCCAGCACCATGGTCGCCGCCAGTATCAAGGCACTACCGGCAAACAGCCATCGCGTGACGAGGCTGGGCGAGGCAGGACGCACGCGACGCCATATGACCCAACCCAGCATCCACATGCCGGCCGTCAGCACGGCCGCCCCGACGAGTTCCACCTCTTCAGACGTGAAGTAGCCGAGCAGGACCAACGCCGTCCCGGCCGGAACGGTCAGAGCGGCTATCTCGGACGCTACCGAGCGGACAGTGCTGGCAGCCAGGCCGGCGACCAGAGCCGCGGCAAATCCCGCGAAGTGGAAATGGGCGACGGTGAGGGCGAGAACAGTCATTCCGAACCCGAACAGCTCGTATCCGCCACGCTCGGCCACCAGGCTCGTGGCGGCTATCGCCGGCGCCACCATGGCGGTCAGAATGGCGATCTCCACCGGCGCGACCGATCTGCGCCGCAACAGGCGGAACAGTGCCAAGACGGCCAGCCACGCTGTCACGAGCGCATAGGCACCGGCCAGCACCACGGCGAACGAGCCACGTTCCAGTAGCAACGACACCGCTCCGAGAAGCCCAGCCACGGGCCAGATCTGCGTGATAGGTCCGAGCCGGCGGTGTTCGTCGTCCATCAGGCGCAGCCCTAGCGGAACGACGACGACCATGCCGAGCGCCACTACAAATCCGACCAGAACCGTCACGTTGGTGACCGTAACCGATGCTCAGTTGGTCCGTGCGTCGAGGTCGGCGGTGCTGTCCATGCCAGCTATCCGCCTCGCCGGCATGATCCCCGGTCGGATCCGGAGGGACCGTCACCCCGGCAGCCGCGCTCGTCAACGCTATTTGATTAAAATCACACTTGATTAAAGTTTTAGGTCACACTTAAACCGCGGCACCTAGCTTCTCCATGGAACCGCAGGTGGATGACATCTACCTCCGCTGCTCCATGGAGTGCCGCGATGCCCGCCACCGATTCTGGTGCTGGATATATGACAGCGTCAATTGAGATTTAAGTCTTCAAGAAATTGCTCAACTGCACTAGGCTGCAGCCAACTGCGCACACGAGCCGCGCTTGGGGTCATAGACCCCAGCCGCCGGCGGCGAGGGAGTGAGGATCACCCATGACAGTCCACGAGTCCACGTTGGCGCTACACGGAGGGCCGCCGGCCCTGCGCGACAACGACCTGCCGACCTGGCCCGTGTTCGGTGAAGCCGAACTGAGCTCCGTGCACGACGTCATCGCGTCCGGCAAGTGGGGAAGCATCCACGGCGACGTCGTCGCGGGCTTCGAGCGCGAGTTCGCGGCATACCAGGACGCGGCGCACGGCATCTGCCTGGCCAACGGCACGCTCGCCATCGCGGTCGCGCTGCGTGCGGCCGGCGTGGGTATCGGGGACGAGGTGATCGTCCCGCCCTATACCTTCATCGCCACGGCATCCGCCGCCCTGTTCGTCGGTGCGGTTCCGGTCTTCGCTGACGTCGACCCAGCCACCCACCTGCTCGACCCACACGCAACCGAGGCAACGATAACCAGCCGAACCAAGGCCGTCGTGGTGGTGCACCTGGCCGGCCGCCCCGCCGATATGGACGCCTTCGCCGAGATCGGCCGGCGACATGGTCTCGCCATCATCGAAGACTGCGCACAGGCACACGGGGCCGCCTACAAGGGGCGCCGGGTCGGCGCCATCGGAGACGTCGGCACGTTCAGTTTCCAGAGCAGCAAGAACATCACCGCGGGTGAAGGTGGCGCCGTCACCACCGACGACGACGCCCTCGCTGCCACGCTGTACTCGCTGGTGAACGTCGGCCGGGTCCCCGGCGGGGGCTGGTATGAGCACGCCAGCGTCGGCTACAACCTCCGGCTGACCGAACTTCAGGCGGCGCTCCTGCGGGCCCAGCTGGCACGGCATCCCGCGCTGCAGGACGTACGGGAACGTAATGCAACGTTACTCTCCCAAGCCCTCGCCGACGTGCCGGGCATCCGGCTCGCGCCGGAGAATCCTGACGTGACCGCCCACGGCAGGCACCTTTTCGTCTTCCGGGTTCCCGAACTCGGCGCCGGCAGCGTCCGCGACACCGCCGTGAAAGCCCTGGCGGCCGAAGGACTGCCCGGCGCATCGGCCGGCTACGTACCATTGCATCGCAACGAGGCGCTGATGCGGGAGGCGCGAGCCATCGCCGATCGTCTCGGCCAGCCCTACCCGCTCGCCGAACTGCCGGCTGCCGATCAGGTGTCGGCGGACACCATTTGGCTCCCCCAGGCCTACCTGCTGGGCGATGAAGACCAGACCCGCGCGATCGCGGCGGCGGTGGCGAAGGTGGTGACCGGGCTCAGAGCTGCTCTGTGATCGCGGTGAGCAGCCTGACCGGTGTCACGAGCTCTGCGTATGGGGCCGGAGCCTGGCCGGCGAGTGCCGCATCCAGGAACCGGTCGAGCCCGGTCCCGTGAGCCAGCGTGTCGGACGTGATCTCCCGGTGCGCGACACCGTTCGGTCCCGCGACAGTGGCGTGCCAGGGCACCCGCCCGCCGTCTGCCCTACGGATGAAGACGAGCACCAGCTGCGTGCCTCCGGCCTGGGCGGTGGCCACCACGCCGTCCTTGACCGTGTGCACCGAGACTCCGCCATCGAGTTCGGGGTTGCCGAGCAACTCCAGCGCCGCTTCCACCACGTGTGGGCCGTAGAAGAACAGGCCGGCGTGGGGGTCGTCGGGATCCGCCGGGCCGAGCACGGTCACCACCGAGCTTTCGCCCAGCTCACCGGCCGCCTTCCGGAGGTCGAGAATGCCCGGCGCGTGGCGCAGGATGGACCAGGACGCCAGGACGCCGCCGCCCGCTTGGGCGGCTTTGATCATCGCCTCCGTGTCGGCCACCGTCGTCGACGTCGGCTTGTCGACGAAGACGTGCTTGCCGGCCTCGAGCAGCGGAACGGCGTGCTCACGGTGCAGCCCCCCGTGCCGATTGCACACCACGGCTGCGTCGATCTGGTCCATCACCTCGGCGAGCGAGCCGGTTACGGTGTCGATTCCGCCCTGGTCGGCGAGGGTCCGATTCCTCTCTGTGTCCCCGCCCGCCAGCGCGACGACTCGTGCGTCCTGGCGGTGCTGGTCG
The DNA here is from genome assembly GCF_010550695.1 of Phytoactinopolyspora alkaliphila. Classification (GTDB taxonomy): domain Bacteria; phylum Actinomycetota; class Actinomycetes; order Jiangellales; family Jiangellaceae; genus Phytoactinopolyspora; species Phytoactinopolyspora alkaliphila. Next base: position 54,458 of record NZ_JAAGOB010000005.1, on the reverse strand, counting down.
ATGTTGAGGTGGCGGACGAAGTGGTCGGCGTGTGAGTTCTCAGTGCCGACAATGCCTATCCGTAGCACGTGCGGACTCCTCAGATCTAGACTTGCAAGCGGTTGCAATTCAGTCCAGTCTAGCGTATCGCCGCGGCGGGCCACCCTCCAGATGCGAAGAGGATTCTGTCCGATCCGGACGTGAGACGGTCACGGAGTCCTGGCCGCCACCGGGCCCGTCGACGCGCGTGTGACGGGCACCCCGGGCAGGGTGACCCGGCTCGGCCGGCCCTCCGGCTCGGCGACGCTTTCACGCAGAAGCTCGACCGCCGCCCGGCCCAGCTCCCCGAACGGTGCGGTCACCGTGGTGAGGCTCGGGGTCACCATCCGGGCGAGCAGGACGTCGTCGCACCCGACGACGCTGTAGTCGCCGGGGACGGCCACTCCTCGGGATGCCAGTTCGGCCAGCACGCCGCAGGCCATGACGTCGTCGAACGCGAACGCCGCGGTAGTTCCGGTAGCCAGCAGCGCGGCGCCGGCCTCCCGGCCACCGTCGAAGGAGGCGTCGTACGGCTTGAGCTCGTCCAGTACTACCTCCGCGCGTGCCGCCCACGCGCGCACTGTCCGGGCGCGTTGCTGAGCCGCCCACGAACTCGCAGGCCCACCGAGCAACGCCACCCTCCGGTGGCCGTCGCGCACCAATTGGTCCCCAATGGCCGCGAGCGCGGCGCCGTTGTCACAGACGACCGACGGCAGGCCACGGATTACCCGATTCATCAGCACACAGGGCAGATCTTCCGCGGCGTTCTGCAGGTCGATCGAGCGTGCCCGCGGCGACGCCAGGATCAGGCCGTCCACCTGACCATGAAGCCGGCTGATCAGCTCGGCCTCCGCGGCGCTTTGCTCTTCCGCGTCGACCAGGAGTACCGACCAGTCGTGATCGCCCGCCGCCCGTTGGACGGCCCGCACGAGTGGTGGCATGAACGGGTTGGTGATGTCCGGCACCACCAGGCCCACCATCGCCGTCCGGCCTGTCGCGATGGCTCGCGCGGACTTGTTCGGCCGGTAGCCCAGCTCGGCCGCTGCCGCGAGGATCCGCTGCCGGACCGAGTCCTTCACCAGATCCGGCCGGGTGAACGCGCGCGACACCGTCGACGACGACACACCGCAGGCCTGGGCGACGGAATATATGGTGACCCGAGGCACCGAATGCCCTCCTCACGTGCCGACCAGACAGCCTGGCGCTGGCGCCGACTCTATCCGCCCGCGCCTGGCCGCTCAGTAAAAGCCGGTCTGCTGCCGGGCCTGTTCCATCAGCGCGATCTGCCGGCGGACGCTCTGCGGTGTGACGAACACGTCGGCGCCGTCCTGGAGCGTCTCCGCCAGCCTCCGGTAATAGAGAACCGTCCGTTCACCGCTCGGCGGCTCCAGGTCGATGGTCTCCTCGTGCCAGTCGATCTGCTCGCCGGTGCCGTACTGCCGCCCGGCGACGGCGACGCGCTCGTCCGTCTCCAGTTCAGTGAGGCCTGCCGGGTCGAACCAGCGCACGGTCAGCTTGTTCGCTTGACTGGTCAGACCGCCGGTGGTGCCGGCGATCAACCAGTCAGGCTGGGGGGTGGCCACCACGGAGCTGGATTCCAGGTCCACCGCTGGGCCCGTGGGAGTCTTCAGGCAGAGCTTGACGTGGTCCTCCGCATCGCCGGCCGAGACGGTCCGGCGCAGGTCCGCGAATAGTTCCACCGGCCCGTCATCCATGAACAGCAGCACCTGATCGAGGAGATGCGAGGCCGTGTTCGGCAGCTCGCCGCCGCCGAGCCTGCGTAACGTCTGCCAATCCGCCCGGCGGGCGAAGCGATGCAGGGCACGGCGGATCAGCACCAGGTCGCCGAGGCGTCCGGAGGCGATGACGTCCTGGATCGCCAGCAGCTCGGGGTCGAATCGCCGGTTGTGGAAGCAGGTGAGCACCCGGTCCGCCTTCTCCGCGGCCGTGATCATCAGGTCCACCTCATCGGCGCTCTGCGCGAGCGGCTTCTCGACCAGCACGTGCTTGCCCGCGCTGAGCGCCTCCAACGCCAGCGGCACGTGCGTGTGCGACGGTGTGGCGACGACCACCAGGTCGACCGTGCCGTCGTTGATCAGTTCCTCAGGCGTGGTGTATGCGGCACACCCGAACTTGGCCTCAGCCTCGGCGCGACGCTCAGCCATCGGGTCGGCGACCGCAGCCACCCGGTACCGGTCCAGCTGCGCGATACCTGCTGCGTGGATATTCCACCCACTGCGACCCAACCCGATGATTCCGACGGAGATCCGATCTTCTGTCATGCTCGCCTTCTCTCGCTGGTCTGGCTCCCACCTTCTCGCATGATCACCGGCGATTGCGCGGAAGTCCACGTACGGGATGGCCAATGATCACGGGAGGAGGCTCGCTGCAGGGGTGTCGAGGAAGATCTCGACGTCGGGGTGTGTCCGCAGCGCGGTGGCAGGACAGCCGGGCCCGACCGGGGCGGTCATCATCCGCGCCACAGCGGGCGCCTTGTGCTCCCCCTGCACCACACCGATGATCGACGACGCGCTGAGCAGGGCTGGGACCGTGAGGGTCAGCGCCTCCCGCGGCACATCCTCTAGTGCGCTGAAACACTCGTCGTCGACCTGTTGCTGCCGGGACGTCTCGTCAAGGGTGATAAGCCGGACCGCCTCCGGGTCCTCGAAGTCACACTGGTCCGGCTCGTTGAACGCGATGTGGCCGTTGACACCGATCCCGAGACAGGTCACGTCGATCGGCTCTCGCCGCACCGCATCGGCATAGCGTCGCGCCTCGGCGGCCGCGTCGTCCCCTGGAGTGATCGGCTCCAGATGCAAGGGCGGAAGCCGGTCTCTCAGCCATTGGGCGAACGACTGTGGGGCGCCGTCCGGCAGGCCGATGTACTCGTCCATATGCAGGGCGCGCACTCGAGCCCAGTCGATGTCCGGCTGCACGCGCAGAGCGGTCAGGAACTCCTCCTGAGAAGGCGCGGCGGCGAAGATGAGCCGGGCCTGTCCGCGTTCCGCCAGCGCCGTTCGCACGAGCTCGGCCACTGCCCGGGCCGCGGCCGCCCCCGCTGCGGCGGCGTCCGGGTACACGGCCGGCCGCAGCTCCACGTCACGTTCGGTCGACTCCCACGCCGTCATCGCAACCTCCAGGTCTGCAAGCGGTTGCATGCTACCGCACGGCAGGCGCGACGGCCAGCGACGGCCAGCTCCACGACCACGGCCGACCTGCGACTGGTCCCGTGGAAGCCTGGTGTTGTGCTGGATCGGTCCCAAGGAAGCTTGGTGTCGCCCCAACGACATCAAGCCTCCATGGTGCACTGGCCCTAGGCAGGCGCTAAGCCAGCCAGCGTTCCAGGTTCTCCGCGACGAACTCGTCATCCCGGAGGTGCGGATACGCGGACCAGATCCGGTCGATCTCGGCAAGCTGTCCGACGCCCAGAACCTCCTTCTCGTCCAGGCACCAGATGCCCTCCAGCAGGCCCTGCCGCCGCAGCACCTCGTGGATGCCGGGGATGCACCCATGGAAGTTGTTCCGCGCGTCGAAGATCGCCGCGTTGGCGTCGGTCAGCGCTGTGTCCATGTCGATCGCACGACGCAGTGCGTCGTCGTCCCCAGCCTTCGCCTGCCGAACCGTCTCCAGCAACTCGACCGCCGACCGGGCCCAGACCGCCCACTGCCCGAGCAGCCCACCGACGAACTCGGCGCCGCTCGGGTACGTGGCCAGTAGGTCGCCGACGATGTGGTCGTCGTTGCCCGTGTAGAAGGCGACGTCCGCGCGCCGGTCGGAGTCGGCCACGCCGTGCACGACGTCGAGGGTGGCGTAGCGGTCGAAGGGGGCGACCTTGACGCCGACGACGGACGGGATGTCCGCGAGCTGCCGCCAGAACGGACGCGTGAGGGGTCGGCCACCCACCGCAGGCTGCAGGTAGAAGCCCACCACCGGAAGCACCTCGCCGACGGCCCGTGTCCGTGCGAGCAGTTCCTCGTCGCTGAGCTCAGTGGCCCCGTACGGTGCCAGCAGCGCCAGGTGGTAGCCGAGCTCCGCGGCCAGCTCGGCCTCCGCCACCGCCTGCGAGGTGGACCCGCATACCCCGGCCACCAGGACCGGAGACCGGTCGGGATACTCAGCCGCGGTGCTCGCCGCCAGCTGCAGAACCGGCGACAGAAGACCGCGCTCAGGCTCGTGGATGGCGAACTGGGTGCTGTGCACCGCAACCGCCAGTCCACCGGCATCGGCCTCCAGATAGTAACGGGTGAGCGCACGCTGACGGCGCTCGTCCAGACGCCGGGATGCATCGAGCGCGAGCGGATGTGCGGGAATCACCATGCCCGCGCGGAAGGTCTCCATGGTGTCCTGGCCGAGGGGCGACGCCAGCGGTGCGGAGCCGGCGGTCACGACTGGCCGCCGGGGAGATCAGCCTTGGCTTCGGTTGCCGTCCACTGCACCAGGTTGTCGTCAGTTCGCACTATTCGTCCCACCATCCACTCGTCCCGTTCACGGCTTCCCGGCACCGGAGCTGCTCGGCGTGTCAGCCCACGCTCCGGACGGCCGCGGGTCACTGAATCCTAATTTAATGTTCCATAAAGTCAATATTAGAACCTCTCCTTAATTGACCTCCTCACCCGGCCCGGATGCTGGCGCGAACCCGGCGAATGGACGAGTTCGAAGCCAAGGCGACTGCGATCAACAGCAAGCAAGGACGAATCAGAATCCACCGAACCGTTGACACATCTCGGTAGATGGAAATAAAGTCCGCTAGAAATTGCGCCATCGGGCAGCCGAAATGTTCCATCACGGTTGCCATCTGATGTCGCGCGGCTGGCCGCCCGCCTGCCCGAAGACGAAAGAGGTGCACCGATGGACAGATCCGCCTCCTCGGGTCCCACTCTGTGGCCCGGCATCAACCGCCGCGAGTTTCTCCGCGTATCAGGGCTGATCGGCCTGGCGGCCGGCGGCAGCTGGTCCCTCACCGGCTGCGGCCTGTTCGGCGAGGAGGAACCCGGCGGCACTCCCGCTGAAGGCAACGAAGGCGACGGCGCCCCTGCCGCCGGCTCCACGCTGCGGATGAGTTTCACCACCATTGACGTCCTGGACCCACAGGTCATCACCAACGGCATGTGGATCCTGTCGCGAGGCGTCCTCGAAGGCCTCGTCTCGCAGAACGAGGAAGGCACCGACGTCGTCCCGGCCGTCGCCGAGCGATGGGACGTGTCCGAAGACGGCCTCACCTACACGTTCCACCTGCGTGAAGACGCCCGCTGGTCCAACGGCGACCCGGTCACCGCTGACGACTTCGAGCGGACATACCAGCGGCTGCTCACCCCCAGCAGCGGGGGTACCGGCGGCACCACCATGGGCGCCAACTCGTATCAGATGACCACCGGCATCAAGGGCGCGGCCGAGCATCTCAACGGCGCCACCGAGGACTGGTCCGACGTCGGGATCGAGGCCACTGGTGACCGGGAGCTGGTGCTGACACTCGCGCAGCCCAATCCCGACTTCCTGCTCGCGATGACCCACCCGGCGTTGCTTCCGCTGCACATGGACACCCTGGACGAGCACCCGGATGACTGGCAGGCTCCCCCGAACTTCCTGTCCAACGGCCCGTTCGCCGTGGAGAGGTTCGTCCACAACTCGGCGCTCGACCTGGTGGTCAACGAGGAGTACTGGGACCGCGGCTCGGTGCAATTGGAGCGGATAGAAATCACGCTGGTCGACCCGGGCGCGAATCCCGGCACGGCCACTATCCCGTACGAGAACGAGGAAGTGGACATCCTCCCCCTCGAGGTGGCCGACGTGCTGCGCTTCGAGAGCGATCCGGAGCTCGCCGAACACGTCCAGGCCGTCGACACCTACAGCATCGGCTATCTGGCCACGCTGCGCAGCAAGCATCCCGCGCTCGAAGACGTCCGGGTCCGCAAGGCGCTGTCGATCTCGCTGGAACGGGACGTGCTCGCCGGCGTGATACCGCAGACCCGTCCTGGTCTCTCCCTCGTCCACGATCGGGTTGAGGGCTGGGACGACCGGATCGCCGTCCAGGAGAACCTCGACGAGGCGAAGCAGCTCCTCGCCGACGCCGGATACCCCGACGGCGAGGGCCTCCCGGCCGTACGCATCCTCTCCGGCGTGGACAACCCGATCGTCGACGCCATCGTCGACCGGTGGCAGCAGAACCTCGGCATCGACGCCGTCGTCGACCGCGTCGAATCCGGCGTCTACGTCGAACGACGCTGGCAGGTCCAGGAAGACGACTACATCGGGTTCTACTGGGGCACCTTTGCCGGACTGCCCACCTGGGCCACGTACGTCGGTGCGCTGTGGTCGCCGACCGACATCCAGAAGTTCAGTCTCCCGGGCGACGTCTGGGCGGAGTATCAGGAGACGGAGGCGGACGAGGATCTCAGCGGGTCCGAAAAGTCCTCGCGGCTCAGCGAGCTGATCTCCGAGAACGCCTCCGAAGGCTCGCTGCAGATGGCGGATCTCGTCGCCGAAGCCGTGGTGGAGCTGGACGATGACGCCCGCCTGGAGCTGTTCAAGGAGGCCGCTCGGCTGCGGGAGGAGGAGTATCTCTTCTTCTCCGTGGTCTGGCTGTCGGCGTTCTTCGCCGTGCGGCCCACCATCTCCGGCCTGCAGCTGAGACGCTACCCGGACTTCTTCTACCTCAAATCGCTCGGCATCGAAGCGTAGGCCGCGGAGAGGGCAGTGGATTTCCTGACATTCCTCAGCCGGCGGCTCGTGCGTCTGGCGCTGTGTCTGGTGGCGGTCTCGATCATCACCTTCACCCTGTTGCAGTCAGCGCCGGGAAACTTCGCCGACATCCAGCGGGTGACCAGCGGGGCGTCCTCCATCGGCGGGACCGGAACCGAGCAGATGCTCGCCGAGTCCTTGAGCCGGTACGGCGACGACGTCCCCGCCTGGCAGCAATACCTCACGTTCATGCAGGGGGTGGCGACCTGGGACATGGGGCCGTCGTACCGCTACGCGGGACGCGCGGTGGAGGACATCATCGGTTCGGCGTTTCCGATCTCCGCGACGCTTGCCCTCCTCGCGGTGACGCTGGCGTTGCTGATCGCGGTACCCGCCGGGGTGTTCGCCGCGCTGCGGCAGAACTCGAAAGCGGACCATTCCACCATGTTCCTTGTCACGCTCGGCAACGCACTGCCGAGCTACCTGGTGGCCGCGTTCCTGATCGTGATCTTCAGCGCGAGCCTGGGCTGGCTTCCCTCCAGTGGCTGGAGCAGACCGGAGCACCTGATCCTGCCGGTGCTGGCGCTATCCCTCGGACCGGCCGCGGTGCTCGCCCGCTATGTGCGCTCGAGCATGCTGGAGACGCTGCGCGAGGAGTACGTGACGGCGGCCATGGCCAAAGGCGGGCCGTACCGCACGGTCATCGTGCGGCACGCCCTGCGCAACTCGCTCATCCCGCTGGTGACGGTGGTGGGCCCGCTTCTGGCAGCGCTGATGACCGGGACCGTGTTCGTGGAGGCCCTGTTCCGCATCCCCGGCCTCGGCTATTACGCCGCTACCGCGGCGGCCAGCCGGGACATGCCGCTGCTGATGGGGACGGTGCTGTTCTTCGCACTGATCATCATGGTGGTCAACCTGGCGGTCGACCTGACGTACGGGTTCATCGATCCCCGAATTCGGGCAGAAGGGGGGTGGGGACGATCGCAGCTACGGAAGACGTCGACACAACCGGCGTGACACCAGCCGAACGCCCCGTATCCGGCACCGGCCAGCACGAGGCGCCGCCCAGGGCACGCGGGCCGTGGGCCCGGGCCTGGGACCGGTTCAAGCGGAACCGCCTGGCGCTGATCAGCCTGATCTTCTGCGCATTGCTCGTGCTGGTCGCCGCCGCGGCACCATTGATCGCTCCGTACCACTTCGGCGCTACGGACTACGCCAATCAGCTTGTCGGCGTCGGCTCCGAAGGCCACGTGCTCGGCACCGACCAGCTCGGACGGGACATCCTCAGCCGGACCATCTACGGCCTGCGGACCGCTCTGATCGTCGCGTTCGGCGCCGAACTGCTCGCCCTGCTCGCCGCCCTGGTCATCGGGCTCACCGCCGGATACCGTGGCGGCAGGGTGGAGCAGGGGCTGATGGCCTTCACCGACGTGATGTACGCGTTCCCGAGTTACCTGTTCGCCATCGTCATGGTTGCCGTACTCGGGCGCAGCATCATCGCACTGATCATCGCCATCGGCATCGCGGGATGGGTCACCCAGGCGCGGCTCGTCCGGGCTCAGGTCCTCACCATCAAGCAGCGGGAATACGTCGAGGCGGGCCGGGCCATGGGCGCGTCCGGGCCGACCATCGCCATCCGGTACATCCTGCCCAACGCCATCGGGCCGCTCCTGGTGACCACCAGCTTCGCCATCCCGGCCGCGATCGCCGCCGAGGCCGGGCTCGGCTTGCTCGGACTCGGGGTGCAGCCACCGACCCCGTCGTGGGGCGCGATGATCTCCGAGGGCACCCGGTTCCTGCTGGCGGCGCCGCATATGCTGCTGGCACCGGCCGCCGTCTTCGCGCTGTCACTGCTGGCCTTCACCTGGGTCGGGGACGGCGTACGGGATGCCTTCGACCCGCGAGGAGAGCAACGATGACGCTCACCCAGCGGGCCGAACCCCACGATCCCCCCGAGAGCGACGCACTGCTGAGCGTGCGCGAGCTGCACACCGAGTTCCTCCGGGAGCAGGCCGAGCCGTTGCGCGTCGTCGACGGGGTGAGCTTCGACGTCGAACGCGGCAAGGCGCTCGCCATCGTCGGTGAGAGTGGCAGTGGCAAGAGCGTGACCGTGCGCAGCGTCCTGCGGCTGCTGCCCCGCACTGCCCGCACACCGTCCGGTGAGGCCTGGTTCCACGGCCGCGACCTGCTCTCGCTCTCGCAGCGGGAGATGCGGCGCATCCGCGGAAGGAACATCGGCATGGTGTTCCAGAACGCTGCCGAGGCGATGAACCCCACCCTTACCCTGGAACGCCAGCTCACCGAACACCTCCTGTGGCACGGTATCTGTGGCAAGTCCGAGGCACGCGAACGCGCGGTACGAGCGCTCGGTGACGTCGGGATCCCCGAACCGGAACGCCGGATCCGGGTGTACCCGTTCCAGCTGTCCGGTGGGATGCGCCAACGCGCCATGATCGCCATGGCCATGGTCACCGAACCGGCACTCCTGATCGCCGACGAGCCGACCACCGCCGTCGACGTCACGGTCCAGCGGCAGATCCTCGATCTGCTCGTCGGCCTGAAAGACCGCGGTACCGGCGTCATCATGATCACCCACGACCTCGGCGTCGCCCGCTACTTCTGTGACCAGGCGGTCGTCATGTACGCCGGACGCGTAGTGGAACAGGCACCCACGAGCGAACTGCTCGACACACCACGACATCCCTACACGAAGGGCCTACTCGGATCCAGCGTCGAGGTCGGCGGGCAGGAACGGCCGCTGCTGCCCATCCCGGGGAGCCCTCCCGACCTCGCCCACAGGCCCGCCGGCTGCGCGTTCCACCCGAGATGCGCACAGGCCGAGTCCCCACGGTGCCAGGAAGAACAGGAGCTGATCAGCATTGGTGATGAGCGGGCAGCAGCGTGCTGGAAGGCGGAGACGGGCAGATGAGTGATTCCAGCCGTCATGTCCTGGTCCACGCGGACGATGTGACGAAGACGTTCTCGACGCCGGCGGGTGATGTTCAGGCCGTCAGGGGTGTCACCCTGTCCGTGCGGCGGGGCGAGACCGTCGGCGTGGTCGGTGAAAGCGGCAGCGGCAAGTCGACGCTGGCCCGCCTGATCATGGGGTTGCAGCCGTGCACGTCAGGCCGGGTGCTCTTCGACGATCAGGACCTCAGTACCGTCAAGGGCGGTGACCTGCGCCGTCTTCGGCGCCGGATGCAGATGGTCTTCCAGAACCCGTTCGGATCGCTGCTGCCCCACTACAGCGCCGTCGCCAACGTGATCGAGCCGCTGCGGCTGCACGGCATCGGCAGTAAGTCCTCCCGCCGGGCGCGCGCCATCGAGCTGCTCGACACGGTTGGCGTCAGCGAACACTTCGCCGACCTGTACCCGACCCAGTTCTCCGGGGGCCAGCAGCAGCGCATCGCGATCGCCCGGACCCTGGCTCTGGAGCCGGAATTGCTGGTGTGTGACGAGCCGACGTCGTCGCTGGACGTGTCGATCCAAGCCCAGATCCTCGCGCTGCTCGCCGAGCTTCAGCAGCGCCTCGGGCTGTCCTGCGTGTTCATCTCCCACAATCTGGCTGTGGTTCAGCGCCTCGCCGACCGGGTGGCTGTGATGTCCCACGGAAAAGTGGTCGAGGAAGGACCCACTGCGCAGATCTTCGACGCCCCACAAGACCCCTACACACAGCAGCTTCTGAGCGCTGTTCTCCCGGTGACGGCATGAGGACCCACGGGTAGCCTCGCACCACACACGGGACCACAGGACGGCAGCCATGCATCGAGCAGAACAAGGTACACGCGAAGAGATCACCATCGGCGTGCTGGGAACGGACGACGCCGTGCGCCGGATCGTCGCCGTCGCCAGGGAGACCGGCGGCCCATGGTGGCGGCTGGTGACCGTTTCCAACACACCGGACTCCGAGGCACGCGTCCAGGCGGCGAAGATGGCGCCGCGGGTGGACGTCTGTCTCTTCTCCGGTCCGATGTCCTTCGACGCCGCGGCCGCTCAAGGAGAGCTTCCGGTTCCCGCCACATATGTCCCCCTCGACGGTTCCGCGCTGCACGGCACGCTGCTCCGCGGGATCCTGGCCGATACGTTCGACCCCTTGCGGATCAGCGTCGACTCGGTCTCCGAGGCGGATGTCGGGAGCGCCTACGAGGAGATCGGTCTCAGCGCCCAGGCGGTACGCGTGCAGCCCTACGCCCGCTCGGTCACAGCCGCCGAGTTCGCCGCTTTCCACCGGGACCAGTACGACGCCGGGCACACATCCGGTGGCATCACCACAGTGCCGGCGGTGGCCCTGGCACTCACCGAGGCCGGTGTGCCGATGCTCGTCATGCCACCGTCGCGAACCGCAGTGCGGCACGCCCTGCATACGGCCGTCCTGATCGGCAGCGGGGCCAAGCTTGAGGAGTCCCGGATCGTGACGGTGGTGGTGCGGGTGCACACGGACGCGATTCCCCCGCATGCGAGTCCCAGCAGCTATTGGTACCAGGACCTGAAGCTGGCGCTCTACCGCGAGCTGTTGCGGGAGGCGCGGCCGATGGACGCCGCGGTGTTGCCGAGAGACGAGCGCAGTTACCTGGTGGTCACGACGATGGGGTCGCTTCGGATGGCGACAGGGGAACTTACGGTGGCGCCGTTTCTCCGCCGGGTCACCGCCGAGCTGGGGATAGCACTGGAGGTTGGCATCGGTCTCGGCCGGTCCACACGGGAAGCTGAGCTGAACGCGCAGACTGCGGTGGACAGGTCGGCCGCGGAAAGCTCCGGGGGCGCCTACGTCGTGGGACCGGGTGAGACCGTGCTGCGTCTGCCTGCCGAACAGGACCAGGGCTCCGCGAGGATCCCCGCTGTCAGGGATCCCAAGGCTGCGGACACTCTGGCTCGGCTCGCGTCACAACTGGGCGACGACGCCGACCTTGTCGTGGACGCGGAGAAGGTCGCCGGCCTTCTCGGCGTCACAATGCAGACCGCGCGGCGAACGCTGAAAACCCTGGTCGACGAAGGGCTCGCGTGGCCGATGCCGCCTGCCCGCTCGAGCAAGGTCGGACGCCCGCCGAGCGTGTACCAGCTGCTGGTGGAGAAGATCACACCCTGAGATGGAAGAGGAACGCCCATGCCTGACGAGTCCGCACTGGCGATCACCGGTGGCACACCTATCCGCACGGCCCCGTTTCCGGGCGTCTCCGACGCGGCCGGGCGGCGGCTGGGCGAGGAGGAGATCCGCGCCCTAGAACGGGTGGTGCGCAGCGGCCAGCTGAACAGCACCGTGGGCGGGGAGACCCGCGAGTTCGAGTCGGACTTCGCTGACTACTACGGCGTCGAACATGTGGTGGCGTCGAGCTCGGGCACGTCGGCGCTGCACCTCGCGGTCGCGGCGGTCGACCCGGAGCCAGGGGACGAGATCATCGCCACCGGCCTGTCCGACGCCGGCACGATCCTGCCGATCCTTGCCCAGAACGCGGTACCTGTCTTCGCCGACGTCGATCCCAGTACCGGGAACCTCGACGTCGCCTCGGTTCGCGCGCGGATCTCGTCACGCACCCGCGCGATCATCGCGGTGCACCTGTTCGGCCAGCCCGCGCCGGTAGCCGAATTGCGGGAGCTGGCCGACCAGCACGGCCTGATCCTGATCGAGGATTGCGCGCAGGCCTACCTGACCCGCTGCGCACCCGACGGCGCGCTCGCCGGTACGGTCGGGCACCTGGGGTGTTTCAGCCTCCAGCAGTCGAAGCACATCACAGCCGGCGACGGCGGTCTGACCATCACCGATGACCATGCGCTCGCAAGGCGCGCACGACTCTTCGCAGACAAGGCCTGGCCACGGGACACGGACGAACGCACCCATCTCTTCCTGGGGCTCAACTACCGCATGACCGAGCTGCAGGCCGCCGTCGGCCGGGCGCAGTTGCCCAAGCTCGCCGCGGTGGTCGAGGATCGTCGTGCGGCAGCGAAGCCGCTGACGGCTCTACTGCGTGACTTGCCAGGTGTTTCACCTGGCCTGGACGAGGGCGCCGCCTACTGGCTGTTCCCCGTCTTCGTCGACCCCGACATCGTTCGGGTCGACGCGCGCGAGTTCGCGCGCGCACTCGCCGCCGAGGGCATACCGGCCGTCGGTGGATACATCCAGCGGCCGCTCTACATGAATCCCGTGCTCTCCGAACAACGCACCTACGGCACATCCGGCTACCCGCTGGCGGTGCCTCCGGCCACCGAGGTGCCCCGGTACGGTCCCGGCCTGTGCCCGAACACCGAGGCGCTGATCGGTAGCCGCATGCTCGTCATCGGCTGGAACGAGAACTACTCCGACGATGACGTCCACGACATCGTCGCCGCCGTGACCAAGGTGCACGCCGCGTTCCATGGACAGGATGTCAGCTGAGCCGGCTGGGCCAGATCGCGTCGAGAAGTGCGTCGCGAAGGATCTCCTCCGCCTCCGGCGCGAGCGGACCAGGCATACCGAAGTAGTACGGTGCCTCAGCCGCCTCGTACCCGCCCTCCGCCAGTTGTCTCGCCGTCACCAGGTAACCCGTCATGCCGTTCGTGTAACCCAACGGGAGGACCGACCCGCCGGAGATGGTCCGCACCATCAGGCCGTACGCGCTCACGGGTTCTCCGGACATGCCGAGCAGGGTCAGTCCATCGGCCAGGTGCAGCCGGCTGAGTCGCACTGTAACGTGTGGCCGGAGTCGCTGAGGCTCCTCGAGGAGAAGCCGGGCCCATTGCCCCATGAGCCCGTCGCCGGGCGCTGCTCTACGCAGATCGGACACGGAGGGCACATCCGTGACGGGGAGTTCGACCGTCCATTGGCTCGCGGCCGGGCTCGTGGCCGTCAGCGTAGTCGGCTCCCCTTTCAACGCCTTCTCCACCGCTTCGGCGAGCCGGCCGCCCACCTCGTCGACCAAGGACTGGTCACCGTCCCGGAACACGCCGTCGCGGTAGAGATCAGGGTTGACGTCGCCACAGCAGCCCTGCAGGTAGACGGCGAGTACGTCACCGTGACGCTCTTCCAGCCGGTCCATGGCCGCCCCGGTGAAATCCGAAGTGACGACGTTTCCGTGGTGCACCACGGGGTGGCAGGCATGGTGGACCATAAGGGCACGGGTCCGCTGCTCGTCGAAGAACCGCACCACGGTCACGTCGCTGTCGATCGGTGCCGGTTCGACGGCGCCGTCGCTCCTCGCGCTGCGCCTGTCGGTGCCGATGCCCGCTTCGCACGTCACACGCTCCATCCACACGTCGACGGCCGAGCCGAGAGCGCGCCCAGCACTGGCGACGGCAGCAGCTTCGAGCTCGGCGACGTAGCCGGCGTCGGGGTCGCCCAGGAGTGCCGTGAATCCGGCTGAGGTCTGGGGCCCGGAGTGCGCGTGGGTCGCGTGCAGGATGACGGACTCGGGCCGGAGTCCGTATCGGGCGGCGATGTCCCGCCGCACCCGGGTGGCGATGTCGGTCCCCCACCAGAGGAGGTCCGCGGAGATCAGGACGGCCCGCTCACGGCCGGCGCCGAAGGCCAACGTCCGCAACCGCAGCGGCGCCGACACATCGGTGGCTGGACCAAGCTCAGCACGCGTGGCGTAGCCGGCCAATGGCACTGGATGCCGCGGAGTGATGTCAGCGCGGTCCATCCCCAGCGAAAGCCGGGCGGGCACGCTCACGTGTGGGCCAGTGACCAGATGCTGCTCCCCACCGGGATGTCGGCCGACAGTTCCACGAACTCACGTCCGTGCCGGCGGACCGTCGACAGCGTCCCGCTTCCTTCCCGCACCGTCGGCAGCCCTTCCCGGCCAGGAAGGAGGAGCAGGATCGCCGCACCGTGCACCGGCTCTCCGGCGACCGCCTCGAGCAGCCATCCGTCGGCGTCGTCGCGCAGCGACAGCGTGACCTGCCGGCGCGCACGCTCCCACCGGTTGAGTTCAGCACTGGTCCACCAGGGCATCCCGCGTCGCCTGGCCTCGTGCGCGAGCGCGACGCACGCCTTGCGGGTCTCCGGGCGACGATGCAGGTGCGCCCCGTGGAAGAGGAAATGCGCGACGCCGTGCTGCGATTCGACGGCGTCGAGGATCACGTCGCGGACGCTCTCATGGCTGGCCCAGGCGAGGTCCTGCGTGTGCAGCGGGAGGTTGAGAACGTCGTGGTAACGGTTGCCATCCTCGGCACCGGACATCGGGAAGGACAGGTGCGCGGTTCCAAAGGGGAAACCCACGGTCCCCTGCTTGCTCGGCCCGCGAGACTGGTCGATCTCGATGCCGAGCCGCTCACACCACTCGTAGAACTCGGTGTATCCCTCCCAGCGGGTGTAGTGGTTCTTGTTAGACACGATGCGCTCAGCACCGGTCACCGCCTGTGCCCACGCGTACTGCGCGCGCATTTGCGGCCAGCCCCACTCGGCGATGTCAGCGTCGTGCATGGCGTTGTAGTGCAGCGCCTGCTCGTGTCCGGCCGCCGTGATCGCCGCATACGTGTCGGCCAGGTACCCACCAGGGAAGAGCTGGCACCACGTCACCCGGACGTCGGCTTCGGCGAACGAGTCCAAGGCGGCCCGGCCGTGCTCGTCGACGTTCTGGTCGGCGTCATGCGACATGTGCGCCACCGCGGAGACCCCCGCTGGCCAGTAGTGCAGCCACGGCACGGCGGCATCGGCCTGTTCGGCGGCCCACCACACGCATTGCAGCAGGACCGAACGCCACATGTCGGCGTGCGGGCGGTGAAACATCGGCAGCCCCGACGCGGGAGGGTAGACGTGCTCGTACCCGTCGGGCCTGTCCTGCTGTCCGTCCGGCAGGGCACGGTCACGCTCGATGTCGAGCGCCAGCCCGTCTTCGCACTTGAGAATGTCGTCATCGATGGGGGCGGAGCCATCGGTGGCCGGAATCCCGTCCCGGGCGACGGGATAGCCCTGCTGGATTCGGACCACGCTTTGCCAGACGTCGGCACCTATGGCGATCGCGACGCCGCGGCCGATCCGGCGCATGGTGATGGCCGGTGCGCCGTCGTCGTCCCAAGACGCCAGGGTCCGGCTGTCCGGCATCGCCGCCAGGCGGACTCCGCCGATAGCGCGGAGCGGGACGTCGGGAAGGCTGGTCCAGACATCCGCCTCGCCTATCCGCACATGGCCGGCCTCGACAACGGTGCCGGCGGACGCGCCTACGAGTCCGGCCAGTCCAGCGGGGTCGCCGACGGTGATCAGGGCACCGCCCGAGTCGACCCAGGCTTGGAGCCGTTCCCGGACGGACTGTCCTTCCGCCGGCACACGTGCCACCACGAGGACACGGATGTCCTCAGGGATGTCGGCCGTCTCCAGGTCGGTCATCACATGGAGCGGTACCCGGAGGTGGCCGAAGATCTCGGTGGCGTAGCGCCACCAAGCGTCGGCGCCGTTGTCATGTGCGGACGCGGTGATCGATTCGGCGAGGACGACGGCGACGGACGGGCGTGCGGTCACGGCGGATCCCTTCCCTGGACGGCAGAGGCGACGAGCGTTTCGACACTCTATACGAATCATCCTTAAATGACACTTACGGTAGGAAGAAAGTCGGCACGGTGCCGATAACAGCGCATTCGCGGTCGCGCGCAGGGCAGATTAGATGGCGCATGAATGGCCATTCAGGGCCACCGAACGACCCGGGGGCGTACCGGCACTGTCTGGCTGATCATCCCGGCGATGTCGGCAGGGACGCGGCGGCATGCCGTGGCGACGCAGACGGCCGAGTCCTGAACAGTTAAGTTGAGAGGCAGCATGCTGACCGACGAGCAGATCCGAGCCAACCTCGCCGCCGTGCGCGCCCGCATCCAGGCGGCGGCCGGGGGCGGAACCGATTCTCGCCACGTGGACCTCCTTCTGGCCACGAAAACGATGCCTGCGGACCGCATCGCCGTGGCCATCGACGCTGGAGCTCGCGTGATCGGCGAGAACCGGGTCCAGGAGCTCGCGGAGAAGGACGCTGTCCTATCCACGCTGCCCTGCGAGCGCCACTTCATCGGGCACCTGCAGACCAACAAGGTCAACCAGGTCCTGCGGTATGTCACCTGCGTTCAGTCCGTGGACCGCGTAGAACTCGCCGACAGACTGCAGCGGAGGCTCGAGACGCTCGACCGGACGCTCGATGTCCTGCTCCAGATCAATGTCTCCGGCGAACCCAGCAAGTTCGGGGTGCCGCCGGACCAGGCGCTGGCACTTGCTCGCGACGTGGCCAAGCGGGACCGGCTACGCGTCCGCGGCCTGATGACCATCGGCCGGATGAGTTCCGATCCCGACGCCGTGCGGCCCGGCTACCAGCGGTTACGAGCTACTCGCGACAAGATCGAGAGCGCCGCGGTGGACGGCGTTCGCATGGACACCCTGTCGATGGGTATGAGTGCCGATCTGGACATCGCCATCGCCGAGGGTGCCACCATGGTGAGGGTGGGATCGGCCGTATTCGGCTCCCGTCCACGTCCCTGACAAGATCACACAGAGGCGTCCTGGTCGTGGGCACTCGAGCGCTCCGGGCCGCCGAGGTCTTACACTCACGTGGGAACAGTGCGGTGTTGATCATGGGCGGGCCGGGACTGTACAGGTAGCGAGGGCAAGCCGCGCGGCCGTACGCTGCGGGCCACGAACCTCGACCGGGTCGCGCACTGCCGGGAACTCATCCGGAAGCAACGGCGTATACCGTGCGTTGGTCCAGGAGGGGTCAGAAGAGACGAACGAGGGGATTTGATGGCACAGAGCACGAACGGGGCGGGACGCCGCCTCGTCGTCGTGGAGTCGCCGGCGAAGGCCAAGACCATCGCCGGCTACCTTGGCGACGGCTACATCGTGGAGTCCTCACTGGGTCACATCCGCGATCTGCCGTCCAAGAAGACCGATGTCCCCGAGGCCCAGCGCGACCGCTACGGCGACCCCGTCGGCGTCGACGTGCAGGGCGAGTTCGAGCCCTTCTACATCGTTCCCGCCGGCCGCGCGAAAGACCAGGTTCGCAAGCTCAAGTCGTTGCTCAAGGACGCCGACGAGCTCCTGCTCGCCACGGATGAGGACCGCGAGGGTGAGGCGATCGCCTGGCACCTGCGCGAAGAGCTCAAGCCGAAGGTCCCGGTGCGCCGGATGGTCTTCCACGAGATCACCCGCGACGCCATCCGCACCGCCGTCGAGAGTCCGCGCGAGATCGACGAGGACCTGGTGGACGCGCAGGAGACCCGCCGCATCGTCGACCGGCTCTACGGCTACCAGATCTCCCCTGTGCTGTGGCGAAAGGTCATGCAAGGCCTGTCCGCGGGCCGGGTGCAGAGCGTGGCCACTCGCCTGGTGGTCGACCGCGAACGTGAACGCATGGCGTTCACCGCGGCGTCGTACTGGGATCTGACTGCCACCCTCGACACCGGAAGCGCCGACGAGCCCAGCTCGTTCGAGGCGAAGCTGATCAGTGTCGACGGCGCGCGGGTAGCCTCCGGCCGCGACTTCGACGCCTCCGGTCAGACCAAGGGGCGCGGCGATGTCGTCGTGCTGGACGAGACCCGGGCACGAGCGCTCGCCGACGCCCTGAGCACGGTCGGCTACCAGGTCCGGTCGGTCGAGTCCAAACCGTACACCCGTCGCCCGTACGCGCCCTTCCGCACCACTACCCTCCAGCAGGAGGCCTCGCGCAAGCTCGGTTATGGTGCCGCGCGCACTATGCAGGTGGCTCAGCGGCTGTACGAGAACGGCTTCATCACCTATATGCGTACCGACTCCACGACACTCTCCGAGTCGGCCGTCGCCGCAGCCCGGGCACAGGTCCGGGAACTGTACGGGCCGGACTACCTGCCGGACGCACCCCGGGTGTACGCCAGCAAGGTCAAGAACGCCCAGGAGGCACACGAGGCGATCCGGCCCGCCGGAGATTCCTTCCGCACACCTGGCGAAACCGGGCTTCGCGACGACGAGTACCGGCTGTACGAGCTGATCTGGATGCGTACCGTCGCCTCTCAGATGCGCGACGCCAAGGGTGAGACGCTCACCGTCCGCGTGGGAGCCACCGCCACCAGTGGTGAGACCGCGGAGTTCGGCGCTTCCGGGCGCACCATCACCTTCCACGGCTTCCTCAAGGCCTACGTGGAGGGCGCCGACGACCCCGAGGCGGAGCTGGACGATCGCGAGAAGCGGCTGCCGCACCTCGCAGAGGGCCAGGACCTCACCGCCGCGGGGGTCGAGCCCGAGGGTCACACCACCAAGCCGCCTGCTCGCTACACCGAGGCCACGCTGGTCAAGGAACTGGAAGACCGGGAGATCGGACGACCGTCCACGTACGCGTCGATCATCCGCACCATCCTCGACCGGGGCTACGTGTTCAAGCGTGGTAACGCCCTGGTCCCGGCGTGGCTGGCGTTCGCCGTGGTGCGCCTCCTCGAAGAGCACTTCACCCGGCTGATCGACTACACCTTCACCGCGAAGATGGAAGACGTGCTCGACGAGATCGCCGCAGGCCGGGCAGACCGCGTCGCCGAACTGGGCCAGTTCTGGCACGGTGATGCCAACGTCGCGGGCTTGAAGAACCTGGCCGACAATCTCGGCGAGATCGATGCCCGTGGGATCTCGTCGTTCCCCATCGGTGAAGGCATCACCGTACGGGTCGGCCGTTACGGGCCGTATCTGGAGGACGAGGACGGGAACCGGGGTAGCATCCCGGAGGACCTGCCGCCGGACGAGATGTCGGTCGAGAAGGCACGCGAGCTACTCGAAGCCGGCAACGGCGACCGTGAGCTCGGTGTCAATCCGGACACGGGACGGCCGGTGGTGGCGAAGTCCGGCCGGTACGGGCCCTACGTCACCGAGATCTTGCCCGAGGACGCGCCGAAGGGCACGAAGCCCCCCACCGCGTCGCTGTTCAAGACCATGAGTCTGGAGACGCTGACGCTCGACGACGCCCTCCGGCTGCTCACCCTGCCCCGAACGGTGGGCAAGGACGCGGATGGCAACGAGATCATCGCCACCAACGGCCGGTACGGTCCGTATGTGAAGAAGGGCACCGACTCGCGGTCGCTGCCGGACGAAGAGTCCTTGTTCACTGTCACGGTCGAGGAGGCCGAGAAGCTCTTCGCCCAGCCCAAGGGCCGGCGCGGAGCCCGGGCAGCCACTCCTCCGCTGAAGGAGCTCGGTACGGATCCTGCCAGCGGTCAGCCACTCGTCGTGAAGGACGGCCGGTTCGGACCGTACATCACCGACGGCGAGACCAATGTGACGATTCCCCGCGGCACTTCCATCGAACAGCTCACGCTGGAACGGGGCGCGGAACTCATCGCCGAGAAGCGCGCCAAGGGACCCGCACCGAAGAAACGCGCCAAGAAGACGGCGGCGCCGAAGAAGCGGGCGGCTCGGCCGCAATCCTGAGGCCGTTCGTCTCCACCACGGGGCGGAGGTTCGGGGTTACCCCGAGGTTTCCCTGAACTTCCCCGTCTCAGGGTTGTGCCGGCCGCTACCGGCCCACAGGCTGACCTGTGTGGAACTCACCGCACTCGTCGCCATTCCCGTTCTCGCGTATCTCGTCATCGCCCTGCTGGTGGCCTTCGATGCCATGATCCCCGCCGTGCCGTCCGAGGTCGCCCTGGTGACGGCCGGCACACTCGCGGCAGGGGGCGCGTTCAACGCTGGCTGGGCAGTGGCCGCCGCGGTCGCCGGAGCACTGGCCGGTGACTACGCCGTGTACTCGCTGGGCCGCCACCGGCTGCCCGGCGCGCTTGACCGGTCCCGGCTCGGCCGCCGGATCCAACGTGGGGCCGAACACGCGTACTCGAGAATGGGTTCGGCCAGTGCGATGGCCATCGTCGCAGGGCGGTTCGTCCCACTGGGCCGCACCGCAAGCTCGGCAGCGGCGGGCCTGGCGGGAGTGTCCCGGCGCGTGTTCCTCGTCTTCAGCGGGATCGGCGGCATCGTGTGGGCCGCTTGGATGGTGGGCGTCGGCTACGCGACGGGAACCGTCACCGACGCGCCGATGTGGCTGCAGTCGGTCATCGGCGTGGCGATCGCGGTACTCGCCGGGGTATGGATCGCGGCCGTGCATGCGGTGCTGCGCACACGGCGACGGATGGCAGCCCGGGCCCGCTCCCGTCCCGGGCTCTCCGGACAGCATGCGGCGCCCACCACGCTCAGCGCAGCACCGGCGCCGTCACGATCAGCGCTCGGCACGTTCCGCGGTGCCCACCCAGCCGGCGAACAGCGCCATACCCGTGGCACGGTGCACCGCGACGAAGCCGAACGGCCGGTCGTAGGTGACCCGCAGCCCACGCTCGCGGTAAACCGGCATGGAGACCATGCGCATACCGACAGCGGTCACGGCCGCCGCTTCGAAGCCCGTCGCGCTGAAGATGGCCACGGCGGACTGCCGGGCCTGATCGACACGCATTGGCACGGCGCCGATACGCGAGAAGTGGCCTCCGGGCCCCCTGCTGACCGTCTCGAGACCGAACAGCTTGGCGTGTGCGTGCAGGTCATGGTCCGACCGGACGGTGAAACGCGTCGACGTGACCGCGAGACTCCGGCGCTGGGCACGGACCCTCTCGACGCCGGGCGCCTCGCCGTGGCCGTCGAGGATCTCCGCACCGTTGACGACCGGGCCGTCCCCGGCCAGGACTGAGATCGCAGCTGGGAGCACGTCCGCCGCTGCCCGGCCCGATTCGCCGAGCGCGAGATACACGTCGAGCCCGTTGTCTCCTTCGACACGCGTCACGGTCAGGGCTCCGGCCGGCGTGTCCGCGACGCGCAGATCGTCCAGCTCACCGGTAGTGCGAGTCAGGCCGGCGAGCCGCTGTCCGGCCCAGGCTCCGGCTCGCGGCCTCAGCGGCTCGTCGGCGAACGGTGCGGTCCAGGTGGTCCGCAAGGCGACGGCGGTCGCGAGGACGAGGCCCGTGTCCGCCCGGACCTCTACCGGAAACCGCTCGATCAAGCCACGTGTCTTCTCACTGGCCCAGGTGTCCAGGACGGGCTGGTCGGTGGCAGGCCGACCCGTGAGCTCGCCCCACGCGCCCGGTGGGAGGCTTGCCGCCCACTCGGGATCGATCCTCGCCGCGGCTTGAGCCCACACTCCGAGCGCGGCGTCGACACCGGGCACCTCGTCCATGAGTCTGAGGAGCTCGCCGGCGGCGTCCGCGCACTGCCCTGCCGGCAGCCCGACGGCCTCCGCGAGCTCGCTGCGGCCCGGCTCGTCGGCGGCGTGCGCCAGTAGCGCTAGAAGGGGCCACAACCCAGCAGCGGACACGACCCCGGGAGCTTCGTCAGAGCTCTGCGCGAGCCACGTCGACGTGAGCCGGTTGACTTCTCGAACGCTCATTCCCCGAGCCTACGCATCCGCACGATCTCCACCGAAACCACTTCCTACTCCCGCAACATGTGGCACTGTGAGCACAGTAGCCTCACAGTCCTCAGGGGCAACATCGGTCTTTCAGGACGGTACGTCTGTGTGCAGTCGAACGGGGAGGTGGTCATGGACCGCCAGGCAACTCGACAGCGGTCTCGCGCGGCACGAGTCATCGCCGCACGCATTGGAGCAGCGTCTGCGGCCTCGATGCTGATCGTCAGTGGTCTCACATCGTCAGCCGTGGCCGAGCCGGAGACACCGGTCACGTATCCGAAGGGGGCCTCGGCCACCCGGGCGGGCGGGCTGGGCTTCGACACGTGCACCGCGCCGTCGTTGAGCACTCTACGCGCCTGGCGGAGCTCGAGCTTCTCCACGGTCAACGTCTACTTCGGCGGTATCAATCGCGGCTGCAGGCAGCCCCAGCTCAGCAGGACCTGGGTCCGCGAAGCCACCGCGATGGGCTGGAAGCTGATGCCCACCTACGTCGGGCGGCAACCCTCTTGCGTGATCGGCCGGCCCATGCACACCTTCAGCCGGTCCGATGCGGCGTCGTTCGGACGGTCCAACGCCCGGGACGCGATCAAGCATGCCCGCAACCTCGGCCTGCTGCCAGGTAGCGCGCTGTACGCGGACATCGAGCACTATGACCGGTCCAAGCAGGACTGCCGGATCGCGGTGCGCCGATACATTTCCGAATGGACCAAGACGCTGCACGCCAGCGGCTACCTTTCGGGCGTCTACGTCCACCACGCGTCCGGGCTGCGGGATCTCTCGGACAGCTATACGTCGTCGAAATACGCTCGTCCGGACGCCGTCTGGATGGCGAAGTGGGACCGCGACACCTCGCTCACCGGCTGGCCTCGCACACCCAACTCACGGTGGGCACACGCTCAGCGCGCCAAGCAGTACCGCGGTGAACACAAGGTGACCTATGGCGGCGCGACGCTGAAGATCGACAGCAACTCGATCGACGCTCCGGTCGCTACCGTGGCCCGCGCCTACCGGGTGACCAGCAGCACGCCCCTCAACGCCCGGAAAGGACCAGGCACGTCCTACCCGGCCGTACGCAACCACGCGCCCGGTTCCACCGTGTCCGTGATCTGCCAGGGCCGTGGTCAGAAGATCGGCTCCACTTCGGTGTGGAACCGTCTGTCCAACGGCAGCTGGGTGAGTGATCGCTACGTGTCGACGCCGTCCAGCAGCGGGTTTTCCACGGCTGCTGTTCCACGGTGCGCGTATCCCGGGCAGGTGACCAGCGGCATCCCACTCAATGCCCGATCCGGGCCTGGCACGTCACACCGGCTGTCCGGCAATCCGCTGCCCCGTGGATCGCTCGCCTGGATCACGTGCCAGACAAAGGGCTCGGCCGTGGACGGCACGTCGGTATGGAATCGGCTCACCGACGGCAGATGGGTCAGTGACCGCTACGTGTCGACCCGGTCCGGCTCCAGCTGGAGTGCCCCGGTACCCCGGTGTCCGTAGCTCAGCCCATCGAGATGTGGACGAGGGTCGGCAGCCGTCGGCACGAGTCATTACTCTGGCGTGGTGATCCCAAACGACGACGAGCCGACGGCGGCACCGCCGGCCCATTCGCGGCCTCCCGGGCGCGGGCAGTTCATCGCGTTCGAAGGGGGCGACGGCGTGGGCAAATCCACCCAGGTCGGCCTGCTGGCCGCGCATCTGCGCGGGCGCGGGCGGGAGGTCGTCGTCACTCGCGAGCCCGGCGATTCCCGCATCGGCGCGGAGGTCCGAGCCATCCTTCTCGATGGCGGCGAGCTCGACGTCCGAGCCGAGGCGCTGCTCTTCGCGGCTGACCGCGCCGACCACGTGACCTCGCTCGTCAGCCCGGCGCTGCAGCGCGGCGCGGTTGTGGTCACTGACCGGTACGTCGATTCGTCGATCGCCTACCAGGGCGTCGGACGGGGCCTGGGCATCGACCAGGTCGCAGCGTTGTCCGAGTTCGCCACCCAGGGGCTACGACCGGACCTGACCGTCGTGCTTGACCTGGAGGCGTCGGAGCGGCGACGCCGGATGGAGAACCTGGGGCAATTCGACCGGATCGAGCGCGAGCCCGACCACGTCCACGAGCGGATCCGGCAGGCTTTTCTCGATCTCGCCGGCCGTGAACCGGACCGGTACCTCGTGGTCGACGCCGGCCGGGAGGCAGATCAGATCGCCGCCGAGATCGCCGCGGCAGCTGAGAAGGTGATCGAGTGAGCGTCTGGGACAGGGTGGTCGGGCAGTCCATCGTGCCCGCGCTGCAGCGCACGGTGGCAGATGCCGCGCAGGCGCTCGGCGGCGGCAGCAGCGGGTCGATGACTCACGCATGGCTGTTCACCGGCCCTCCTGGGTCGGGAAGATCGGTCATGGCGCGAGCGTTCGCGGCAGCCTTGCAGTGCCCGGACGGCGGTTGCGGCCACTGCCGGGAGTGCGCCGATGTCCGTTCCGGTACGCATCCCGACGTCGCGTCGCTCACCACCGAGGGCCTGAACATCCGGATCAGCCAGGTCCGGGATCTGGTTCCCAGAGCCGCCCTGAAGCCTGCGCGGGGAAGATGGCAGATCATCGTGGTCGAGGATGCCGACCGCCTCGGCGAGGACGCCGCCGACGCGCTGCTGCTCTCCGTGGAGGAGCCGCCCGAACACACCGTATGGATGCTCTGCGCTCCGACGGCCGAGGACATCGTGCCGACCATCCGGTCGCGCTGCCGCGTCGTCCAGCTCCGCACGCCTCCCCACACGGACGTGGCCGCGTACCTGTCCGCCACCGAGGGCGTCGACGAAACCGTCGCCGCATTCGCCGCGCGAGCGTCACAAGGACACATCGGCCGAGCTCGAGCACTCGCCAACGACCCGGACACACGAGCCCGGCGTGAAGAAGTCCTGCGGCTGCCGTTCGCACTGAACGACCTCCGCCAGTGTCTCGACGCCGCCGCCAGCCTGGTCGACGCCGCGAAGGCCGACGCCGAGAAGCACTGCGACACCCTCGATCACCGCGAGGTAGAGGAGCTGAGGACGGCGCTCGGTGCGGGCACCACCGGCCGCAAGCCACGGAACATGAACGCTGCCGTCAAGGAACTGGAACACGAGCAGAAGCTGCGCCGCACACGGGTCCAGCGAGACTCCATCGATCGCGCGCTCGTCGACGTGCTCGCCCTCTACCGCGACGTGCTCACGCTCCAGCTCGGTGTCGGCGCCGAACTCGTCAACGAAGAGATCCGCCCGTCGCTCGACCGGCTGGCTCGGAATGGAACAGCCGCGGCGACGCTGCGGAGAATGGAAGCGATCGTGGCGGCGCGCGAGGCGTTGCTGGCGAACGCCGCGCCCCTTCTCACCCTCGAGTCGATGGCGTTGACGCTCCGCGAGGGATAGCGACCGCGGCAGGTGGTGGTGTCCGGAAGATGCCGTCCCCGCAATCTAATGGTCGCGCTGCCCGCCTCCCTCGTTCCTCGTCCGGCGGCTCGCCGCTCTGAAGGCTTCGTTCCTCGCCGATGCCCGGCCACGCCCTGGACGGCATCTTCCGGACACCATTACCAGTCAGCGACTCGGTATTCCGGCGGAGGCTAGTTCTGCGGGGGTTTTGGTGGTGAACAGCCAGTCACGGAACGGCTCCTCAGCCACCAGCTCGTCGTGTGCGGTCAGGGCGCCCGTCTCCACTCGGTAATAGCGGTAGCCGTGCGGGGCGAGCGCGGTCTTGACGCCTTCGACGTTCGCGATCCCGGGCAGGATCTCGCACAGGATGTCGGGCCGGTTGGTGGCCAGGAAGTCCTGCCCGTTCAGCAGTACGGCGTCCTCAGTGCCCTCGACGTCGATCTTCATGACCGTAGGGACACCCCGCGCCAGGCCGGAAAACGAGCCGGCCACAGTGTCCAGCGAACTGACCGGCACGTCCACACCGCGGTCGAAGTGCATCTGAGTCGAGTAGAAGTCCGGCAGAGCGGATCCGCCGTCACCGATCGAGATACGAGCGACGTCACCGTCCTTGCCCACGCCCTGGACATGGAGGGTGATCCGCGGTAGGAGATCATTGGCGACGACGTTGTCCAGCGCCGCTTTGGCCACCTCCGGCACCACCTCGAACGCGTGTACCTCCGCATCCTCGGAGACCTTCGCGCCGAGGATGGCGAAGATCCCGGTATACGCACCGACATCGAGAATCACCTTGCTGGTTCTGGCCAACGCGGCGAAGACGTCGAGCGCCAGCTGGTCCTCCGCGCGGGGTCGCACACCGTGTCCCCAATAGAGCTCCTTGGCGATGATGCACCGGTCCGGCCGGGTCATGACGAAGGTCACGCCCGCCATTCGGGCTCGCACAGCCTTGACGTGGGCAGGGGCCGGGAGCCGCTCGCGGCGGATCCGGTCACCCACGATCGCGGCCGATCCACGCACCACCAGGTGCGGCACCCGCCAGGACAGCACCCGCTTGACCGACGCCTTCGTCCCGTACCAGCTGTGCCGGCGGCCACGCGCGCTCTGATGGTAATCACCGGCGCTGTCAGTCATGTCGCCCACACACCTATCCTCGCCGGACTTCCCACATCAGTGGCTCCTCATAGGGTTACGCGCGCTACATGAGGCGCAATAGACCCATCTCGCGCACCCTACCTAGACGGCTCTACCCGGCGTGAGGTTCCCCGAACCACGGTCCCCAGTCAAGCCGCCGACGGCACCAGAAGCCGACTCACCCTGGATCAGGTGGTCCAGTGTTCATGCACGGGCCTCTGCCAGGCAGAGGTGGCGCCGGACACAACACGCCGTATGGTGGGCTCTGTGGGCATGGTGATGGCAGTAGCCTTCACCCGGTACGGGAAGCTCTATTACCTCGATCCGGGTGAAGCCTCTCCTCGAGTCGGAGACAAGGTTCTGGTACCGACGGACGACGGTCCGGAGGTGGCAGAGTGCGTCTGGGCCCCGCAATGGGTCAGCGAGGACGTCGACGGCCTCCCGGTATGCGCTGGCCTGGCCACCGACGAACACCTGGAGCGCGACGAGCGCAATCGCCGGAGGCGTGCCGAGGCCCGGGTGGTGGCACGCCGGCTCATTCGTGATCACGGCCTTCCCATGAAGGTTGTCGGCGTCGACTTCGTCGATACTCGGCAGGACGTCGACCAGCTCATCACCATTTACTTCAGTGCACCCCAGCGCGTCGACTTTCGCGAGCTCGTGCGCGACCTGGCGCGGACCCTGCGAGCCCGGATCGATCTGCGCCAGCTCGGCCCTCGGGACGAGGCGCGGGTGCAGGGAGGCGTCGGCCCCTGCGGGCGGGAAACCTGCTGTTCGACATTTCTGAAGGACTTCGAACCGGTCAGCATCAGAATGGCCAAGGAGCAGGACCTGCCGCTGAACCCGCTGAAGATCTCCGGCGCGTGCGGTCGGCTGATGTGCTGCCTGAAATACGAGCATCCGCTGTACCAGGATTTCAAGCGAAGCGTGCCGACCGTGGGTTGCGGGGTCGAGACCGATACCGGGGTCACCGGCACCGTCACGGGCTACAACGTCCCGTCTGAGACCGTTTACGTAAGAGATCGGGAGACCGGCCGGAAGGTCGCGTGCCCCAAGGCGAGCGTGTGCGGGTCTCGGCAGGAGTACGAGTCCGCGGTGAGATCCGGCATGCGCCCCACGTCGGACGAGGCCCTCGACGAGGGCGATCACAACGCCCATCGCGGCGATCAGGAGCACTGATGAACAGCCGGTCATCCCACGCGCCGCTCGCCCTCGGCCTGTTGGCTGTGGTGGCTCTGGCGGCGTGCTCGTCGCCCGCCAACGATCCCGACGAACCGCCGCGGCAGGAGATGCCGCCAGAGTCGACTCCCGCCCCGGACGCCACCGAGGGCGTGCCGGCCGAGCTCGCCGAGTTCTACACGCAGACGCTGCAGTGGGAAGACTGCGGAGACCAATACCAGTGCTCGTCGCTGACGGTTCCCCTGAACTACGAGGAACCCGAAGGTGACACGATCGATGTCGCACTCCTCCGGGTCCCCGCGGCGTCGGGCGAGGCCGGCGGCTCGCTGGTCGTCAATCCGGGTGGACCGGGTGCGTCGGGCATGGAGTACGCCCGCAACGCTCATGTCGTCGCCACCGAAGAGGTACTGGAGCAATTCGACATCGTGGGCTTCGACCCGCGTGGCGTCGGAGCGTCCACCCCGATCGACTGTGTCGACGACGCCGAGCTGGACGAGTACCTCAGCGGTCAGGCGAGCGCCGAGACCGACGAGCAGCTCGCCGAGCTGGAGGCGACGGCCGAGGAGTTCGCCCAAGCATGTGATGCCAGGTCAGGCGACATGCTGGCGCACATCGGAACCGCCGACGTCGCCCGTGACATGGACGTCCTGCGCTCCGCACTCGGCGACGAGAAGCTCAACTACCTCGGCAAGTCATACGGGACGTTCATCGGCGCGGCCTATGCCGATCTGTTCCCGGAGCGGGCCGGCAGGCTGGTCCTCGACGGTGCCATCGATCCGGCCCTGGAAGCGGACGAGGTGGCGCTCGGGCAGGCTCGTGGGTTCGAGCGAGCACTCGAAGCCTTTCTCGAGTGGTGCCTCGACAATGACTGCCCGCTGGGTGAATCCCAGGAGGAAGCCCGTGCCGCGCTCACGGATCTGCTCGCCGAGATCGACGACGAACCCTTGCCCAGCGGCGACGAGTCTCGTCCCCTCACCACATCACTGGCCTTCTACGGGATCATCCTTCCGCTGTACTCCCCCGCCAACGAGGGCTACCCAGTGCTGTCGGCAGCATTGGAGCTGGCTGTGGAGGACGGTGACGGCTCGGTCCTGCTGCAACTTGCCGACTTCTACCTGGCGCGCAATCCCGACGGCGCCTACGACGGCAATCAGAACGAGGCCATCGTCGCGGTGAACTGCGTCGACCGGCCGGCCAGGGAGATCGGCGAGGACACAGCCTCCGTCGAGGACTTCGAGGAAGCCTCGCCGGTCTTCGGGCGGTTCATGGCGTGGGCAGGACTCACCTGTGCCGCGTGGCCGGCGGCGTCGGAGTTCGAACCTGCCCAAATCACCGGAGCCGGGGCCGACCCCATCCTGGTGGTCGGCACCACAGGCGATCCCGCAACCCCCTACGAATGGGCCGAGGCGCTGGCTGAACGGCTCGAATCCGGCGTCCTGCTCACCTACGACGCGTTCGTCCACACCGCCTACCTCTCCGGCAGTGATTGTGTCGATGACGCCGTCGACAGCTACCTGATCGGCGGAACGGTGCCGGAGGAGGGCCTCGTCTGCACATAATGGGCGGTATGTCCTCCCGAGCCCGGCCGTCCCGGGCCGTCGCCGCGGCGATGGTCGGCCTGGTCGCGGTGCTGGCTCTCTCGTCCTGTGGCTCCGCGGACGAAGGGCCTGACGAACCACGTCAGGTCCACGCGCTGGTCCAGCTGGAGAGCCTGGACGACGAACTCCGCTTCGACCAGCCGGTCAGCGTGACGATCAAGGCCGCGCAGATCGACAGCGCCGACGTCGTCTCGACCGATGGTGAGCCACTGAGCGGCAACGTCGGCGATGACGGCCGGACGTGGACGAGCGATTCACGACCCGAGCCCGGGCTTGACTACGAGATCAACGTGACAGCGTCGGATCGGTTCGGCCGCTCGCACACGTTCACCGATGAAGTGGCCATCGCCTCGGTTCCGGAGGGCGAGCGGCTGACTCTTGCCATGCAGCCGAGCAACGAATCCGTGGTGGGGGTCGGAGCGCCGATCGTTGTTCACTTCGATCAACCGGTCGCGGAGCGGGAGGCGATCGAACGTGCCATGCACGTCTCCTCCGATCCGCAGGTGACAGGGTCATGGCACTGGGTCGACGACACCGAGGTGCGCTTCCGCCCGGAGGAGTACTGGCCGGCCGGGACCAGCGTCGCACTCGATCTGGAGTTCACCGGAGTCCAGGCAGGCGAGGATCTCTGGGGTGGGCGCTCGTACCATCTCCAGTTCGAGGTGGGACCCGAGCACATCGCGGAGGTCGACGCCGACACGCACACGATGACGGTCAGCGTGGACGGCGAGACCAGGCACACCTGGGACACCAGTCTCGGCGCGCCGGATTTTGCGACGCGCAACGGGACGTATGTGATTCTCGAGAAGTTCGAGGAGCGCAACATGACGTCCTGCAACGCCAACATCACCTGCGATCCCAGTGACCCCGACTACTACGACGTGGATACAGACTGGGCGGTCAGGCTTTCCTACAGTGGAACGTTCGTCCACTCCGCACCCTGGTCGGAGGAGTCACAAGGCGAGGACAACGTCTCACACGGTTGCATCAACCTCAACGACGCCAACGGCGAGACGTTCTTCGACCTGGTCCGCTATGGCGACGTCGTGACAGTGAGAAACTCCACCCGGGAGGCCGACGACCTGGTGGACCGTGGCGATCCTGGCATGGTGGACTGGAATAAGTCCTGGTCAGAGTATGTGGCTGGGTCCGCCCTGGGCGAAGCGATCACTACCGGCGAACTCTAGCGACGCCGCCCTTACCGGCCGATTCGGCAACTGCGGCCGCTTCGTCCTATACTCGTCCAGCGTGCCCGGTCATCCGGCGCCAGCCGCCTTAGCTCAGTCGGCAGAGCGATTCACTCGTAATGAATAGGTCGTCGGTTCGATTCCGACAGGCGGCTCCACATAACCGGACCCTGACCAGCACGAACTCCGGCAGGGCCAGTTCTTGTTTATTCCTGACCGTGCGCCGGACTCACCGGCGGCCGTACAGCATTCTCGTTCGCCGAAGTTCTCCACCTTTCCTGCCTGCGTGCCACGCAGAAGGGCAACGAGCCAGTAGTTGGGATTTTCCCAACAGTCCGGGGTACGTTGTAGAGATGGAGGCGTGGGTGGATTCGGTTGGAGAGCGAATCCGGTCGCGCATGACCCCTGGACTCAGTCAGCGGCAACTCGCGGCACAGGTAGGCATGACACCGGATGCGATGTCACGCGCCCTCAGCGGTCAGCGAGGCTTCGCGTCGATCGAACTCGCCAAGATTGCCGACGTCATCGGAGAGGACGTGTACTGGCTGATCACCGGGCAGAGGGATCCGCTCCGGGTCGACGTCGCCGCTCGTCATGCCTGGGACCCGATGCGCTCCCAGCGCGTCAACCCAGGTCGTGAGAACGACGAAGAAATCATCCGGAACGTCATCCGGGCATATCACCAGGCGCACCCGGATGGTCCGCCCTCGTCCGTGGAACTGCCGAAACGTCCCGAGGACGTGCGCCGCATGCTCGGTGATGGGTTCGTGCGCCCGTTCGCGGCTGCGGTCGAACGCCGACTTGGTGTTGATGTCGTGCGAGTGCCCAACCTGTCGACCGACTACTCCATGCGAATCGGCGATAGGGGCGTCATCCTGCTCGCGTCGACTCCTCACTGGTTCCGCAGCAACTGGTCGCTCGCGCACGAGATAGGGCACCTCGC
The DNA here is from genome assembly GCF_010550695.1 of Phytoactinopolyspora alkaliphila. Taxonomy (GTDB): domain Bacteria; phylum Actinomycetota; class Actinomycetes; order Jiangellales; family Jiangellaceae; genus Phytoactinopolyspora; species Phytoactinopolyspora alkaliphila. The sequence goes on along the minus strand of NZ_JAAGOB010000005.1, from coordinate 23,057 downwards.
ACTGGGACATCACGCCAACAGCGTTCATGCCATGCAGAACGAGCGACCTGCGGACACGTTCGCCGCATCGCTGCTGCTGCCTACGCCGCTTGTCCATAGTGTCGACTGGAACGGCATCGACGGGTCTGGACTCGCAGGGTTCCTATGGAACACCGGAGTATCGACAGAGGTGTTGCGGCACCGGCTCAGCAGCCTTCGAATCGGCGTCCACGACAAGGTGCACTCGTGGCTCCGCGAACCCACTCAGCGGCTCCTGCGCGCCCACGTGGATGTGCTCTCTGATGACGACAAGTGGGGCGATCCGTTGGTGGATCGGGAACGGGACTCCTCGGCGCGCATGTTCCCTCTTGGGGTGCTCGCTGCCCTGCGAGACCGCGTGGAGGCCGGTAACGCTGCCCCGGATCTGCTCGCGTGGGTTCTCGACGTGCCGGTCGATGAGATCGACTTTCCAGAGCCCGACGAGGACGCTGAGGCCGAAGCCTACGATCGGGTGCTTTCGGATCGACTTAGCGCCGCCGAGTGGGCCGGTGCCCTCCGGACAGGCAAGCCACAGACGCTTGCGTGACCCATGCCGACTTGGTGTGGGAGCCGCTGACCACCAAAGCAGCTGCCCGCGAACTTTAAACGTTCACCTGCACCACCGAACGGCCCCGAACGCCGGGAGGTCGTAAACTCCAGCATCCCCGCACGTGGGAGTGGGAAGCGCAACGGCACTTGCGCGCAGCGTCGCAGCATCTCCGCTCCGGCGACGCCCTGCTCGTCGGCCGTGACAACGCGCGGGACATCGCGGCGGCGGTACATGTCGTCTACGACGATGATTCCGACCTGCTGGTCGCATACATCAACGCCCTCGGCGCGGCGATGAGTCACCGAACGCAGGGAGGAGCCACGGCTGACGAGGCGCTTCGTATTGTCCAGCAGACCGCCGCCGAAGAAGCCAAGAACCGGCGGTGCTCAACCCTGTTGCTCACTGGGAAAATCCACCGTCACAACCTCGCCAGCCAGTACGCGTGTCTCCGTGCGGGTCTGGAACCCATGGGCCTGCCCTCGGGGGACTACCAGGCTTGGGTGCTCCACGCTGCTCTCGGAGCAGTGCATCTATCGGTTAAGTCCGCATTGGTGCGCGCCATCGGTGGCTCCACTGCCGATGAAGGTCACAGGCCTGTGCGTGCCGGTTCGACGCGCTGAGGCCTGCGCTGTTACCGGGTCCCGTTATGGCTTGCGGGAATGGGTATAGAAGATCGCATGGAATTTGTCTTATGGATCATCGCCGTCATCCTCGTGATCTGGGGCATCGTTCTGTTGTTCCGGAGATCACTTCTCGCCGGCATCGCGCTGATCATCGTGGGGCTGCTGGTCGGCCCTGGCGGCGTCAGCATCTTCACGTAGCGGCGTTCCGCGGCCGGGCGTCGCAAACCGGCCGGGCTCTATGTGGGGCCCGGCTGAGGCCTGCTATGCCTGGTGCCGACCGCGGGGCATATCGCCGGAGAGGCACGGGCCGACAACGCACCATAGACGACGCCGGGAGAGACGCATGAGTGGTCACGATCTAGACGCGGAGCCGACCGGAGACAGCGAGCGTCCCGCAGCCGACCCGGCCAGCGAGATTCCCCCAGAGGAGAAGCTGGACGCTACAGCGAAGGGCCGGCATACGGCCACGGAAATCAAGCAGGGGTCGGAAGTACTCAAGGACGACCCACAACGCTGAGGCCAGGGCCGCTACGACCTCGCAGGGGTCACGGCCTCGGAAGGCTTGCGAGGAACATCTGGATCGCTTGGTCGTACGTCTCATCGAGATCTTCGGGCAGGCCGAATCCACCGTTGGTCTCGATCGAGACAAAGCCATGGGCCAGGGCACGCAGGCACCTGGTGGCGTGAACCGCCGCGGAGTCGCTCATCCCGTAGCCGCGAAGCACGGCGAGACACACATTGAGCACTCTCTGCCCGGCTTCCACTAGGGCTTCGCTGTGCAGAGGATCGAACGGAACGGCCGCGTAACGTCGTGGATGCTCCCCGACATAGGCCCGATAGGCGTGCATCAATGCGGTGACCGCGTCGTCGCCGCTGTATCCGATGACCACCGCAATGAAGCGGTCCGCCATCTCGTTCAGCACCCGTTCGCCGACGAGCGTGCGCAACTCGGAGAGGCTGCGGACATGCTTGTACAACGACGGAGGCGCGACGCCGGTACGCCCCGCGACCGCCGCCAGCGTCAACCCTTCTATTCCCTGCTGGTCGACGACATCAAGGGCAGCGTCGACCACAGCAGCCGTGGACAGTCCGGCCCTGGGCATATCGATCTCCAGTGAGCTCAGCTAAGGAACGACAGCGCACAAGCTATTGGCATTAACTTTCAAGCTAGGTTTCCTGTCGACACGTGTCAAACGAGACCGGCGCCTCACCGCTCGGGGGGCGTCAGCCTCAGGAAGTGCTCGACGTTGATCACCCGCAAGATGGCGCGCACGACGGCCGGCATGTCCCCGCGCGTCTCGTCCCGATAGATCCGGGGAGTTCCGAGCGCGATCTCGCGCCGTCGGGTAAGCAGGACGCAGCCCTGCGCAGCCAGGACGTTCTTCACCCAGTCGGCATCCTGTCCGTACGTCAGGGCGATCACGAAACTATCCCCGCGGGGGAAGACGTTGACCGGTGTCCGGTAGAGGCTGCCGGACACACGCCCTCGATGCACGATCACGCCGAGCCCAGGCATCCAGGTCGAGACGCGCCGCGCCACCGGGTTGATCCAGACGCGGTTGGCACGGGCAAGCCAACGCGGGTTGGGCATCCACGCAGCCTACTCCGGCGAGAGAGCACCAGGGGCGACGCGCCGGCATCTCGTCCCGAGTTCTCGCTGGTGCGCTCGTGGAAAGTCCCTTGTCGCCGCCTCCGCCGGCCAGGCAGCGCCTCGACGACAGATCCGGAAACAGCCTTACCGCGCAGGGCGCTAGTGTGTCTGGATGAGCCCGGACTCGAGCTGGCGCGACGAACGGCGCGAAGCGTTCGCCGCGCACGCGGCCGCCCTTGACCGGCGACGAGCGGCGGAGACGGAGCAGGCCCGGAAGCTCCTTCTCGGCTTCGTCCGCGCGATGGTCCAGCGGGGCATTCAACCTGGCCCCTTGCGAGCTCGGGTTCCAGAGTCGGGCACCAGCTACCGGACGAACATCTCCGGCTGGTATCTGCGCCGCAACAAGTCACTCGGGGCCGATCTGGAGGGCGGCTATTGCATTCTCGACGTCCCGGCCAGCCTGAGATCCCGCTTGTTCGGTGTGCGAATCGAACCCACCGATCCTCCGCTGACGGTGGGTGTGGGTGCTCGCGACGGCGAGTCCATCGCACTGGAAGAGCTCCTGCGTCTCCGGCTCGAGGCCGGAGAAGATTGGTGACCGCGCCAGCCCGGACCGACGGAGCTCAGTGCAGATGCCGCTCGAGCCAGCGGGCGGCGTGCCGGTCAACCTCGGCCGCGTGTGGTGTCTGCGGCGCTGCCTCGATGCCAGGTTCTTCCGCAAGTGCGTGCGCCATTCCCGGAACGACGACCAGCTGGGCACGACGGGCGTCCGAGTAGCGGCCGGCTAGCTCGTCGCGGAACTCCCGCGCCGGGACCAGGAAGCCGTCCTCGTCGTCGTTCTCTCCGACCACGACGAGCGTGGCCGGCTCCCCGGCCGCCGCCAACTCCCCGGCGCGGGCCACGAAGTCCAGCCGGTGCGCGACGGCCCTCGACGCGTCGGACCACGGGTAGGTCACACCGTGCTGCCGGCCCATCGCCTCGACAGCAGGAACCAGCCGCAATAGCGGGCTGACCAGGACCGCAGCGTCGACCGCTATCTCGCTCTCGGCGATGACGAGCGCGGCCACGGCGGCACCCGCCGACCCGCCGACGACGCCGAGGCGCGCGTCACCGAGACCGAGCCGCGATCGGAGCACCGCGAGAGCTGCCGGGAACTCCTCCGCCGCCTGGGTGACCACAGGACCGTGCAGGTTCAACACGGCGTCCTCGTAACCGAGCCGCATGACCTCCTCGAACCCACCTTCTGGCAGCCGTGAGCCGGACATCGGCAGACCGAGATAGATGCGCCAGGCGTCCAGGCCGTCCAACGGGAGGGCCGCGGCGAAGGCGGCTTCGGTGCGTGGTGGGTCCATCAGGTGCCAGGCCACGACCACGGGAGCCGACGCGTGGTCGGTGCCTTCGGCCGGTGGAACGGCGACGTACGGGACGCCGGCGGCGTCACCGGTGGTGACAACGGTCATGGCGCTCTCCTTTGCTCAGCTGTACAACGTACAATTTAGCTGAACGCTGTACAATAAGCAAGATGGCAGGACCACGCACACCAGGCCAGCGCGCCGGGCTGACTCGTGACACGGTGCTGAAGACGGCGCGAGACGTACTGACGGAACGAGGCCTGGACGGACTCACCATGCGCCATCTGGCGAGTCGGCTCGGGGTCGCTCCCAACGCGCTTTACAGTTACGTGGCAAACAAGACCGCGCTGGTCGACGATCTGCTCGATGACGTACTGGCTGATGTCGAGACGCCGGCCCCCGACAGCGCCGACCCGACTGGTGATCTGTCCGTCGTCATGACGTCCACCTTCAGCGTGCTCCTCGGCCACCCGGACCTGGTTCCGCTATACCTGGCGCGGCAGGGTGCCCGAGGGCCGAACGCCCAGCGCCTCGGCGAGGTCATGCTCCACCTGCTCGCCGCCGCCGGCCTCACCGGCACCGCCGCGCATGAGGCTCGCCGGGTATTGATCGTTTTCACGATCGGGTTCGCCGCGCTGGCCACTCCGGCTCCGGTTGAACCAGAGGCCGCGCCACCACTCACCGCGGACGACGTCTCCGGAAATTTCAGGCGCGGACTGCAGTGGCTGCTCGCGGGAATCTTGGGCGGCCCGGCAGTATCAGGATCGTAGAGTTGGTAGCCGAAAAGTCTGGGCAGTTCTTCGAAGGGGCCGAGCCGTGCACGTCTTTCTGGAAACCAACCGCTTGATCTTGCGCCGGTTCACGCCCGACGACGTGGACAACCTAGTCGAGCTGGACAGCGACCCCGCCGTCATGCACTACATCAACGGTGGTCGAGCCACGCCCCGCGAAGAGGTCGTCAACGATATCCTGCCCGCATTCCTCCGGTATTACGACCAGTTCGCCGGCTACGGCTTCTGGGCCGTCATCGAGAAGTCCACCGGGCAGTTCCTGGGATGGTTCCACTTCCGGCCTCGCAAAGACGAGCCGTTGGACGAACCCGAGCTCGGATATCGGCTACGCACCTCGGCGTGGGGGAAAGGCTATGCCACCGAGGGCGCCCGCGCTCTGATCCACAAGGGTTTCACCGAGTACGGGGTTCGGCGGGTGTTCGCGGAGACGATGGCCGTCAACATCGCGTCCCGGCGCGTCATGGAGAAGTCGGGCCTCAGATTCGTCCGGGTCTTCCACCAGGAGTGGCCGGACCACATCGAGGGCGACGAGCATGGCGAGGTTGAATACGCGCTGACCAGGAACGAGTGGGAGCTCAACCTAGCCGGCGACGCGATGTGAGCGACTCACTGACCCACTGGGGTTTCAGGCAACCTTCTCCAGAAGCCGGCGGACGGTCTCCTCGATCGGCGTCGTGAGCCGGATAACCCGGTCACCCTGAGCTCGCAAGATTCCCCTTTCCTCAGCGTCGTACAGCTGCGCCAGAATCTCGGCGAAATCGTTTGGCACGCCGCCGTCCACCAGGGCGTTGACCCAGCCTTCTCTGGGGATGTTGACCACCTCGACCGGCTTCCCGAGCGCAGCGGCGAGTGCCTGGGCCACCTCTCGTTCGGTGTAGGAGGGACCCTCCAGATCGACGATCTCGCTGGTGACCGGAGGCGAAAGCAACGTCTCCGCCACGACCGCACCGATGTCGGCCGTCGCGTTCATCGGCTTGGCCACATCCGCTGACTCGCCGAAGTTCGGATAGATTCCCGCCGTGCGCACAACGTCGAGGATGTCGGTGACTTTCTCCTGGAAGTGGGCCGAGCGCAGCACCGATACGACAGCAGGCCCGGAACGCAAGCTGTTCTCGAAGTGGTGCAGCGGCAGGATCGGTCCGGTACCGTGGTCGAGCTCGGCACCGACCGATGAGAGCGCGACCACGTGTGGCACCCCGCTGGACGCCACAGCCCCGGTTATCGCGTCGGCCAGCGCACGCTGCTGGGCGTGGAACTGCGCGCCCGCGTCTGTCACAGGTAGCAGGACGAAAACTCCTTCGCATCCACTCAGCGCTTCGGTTAGAGCGTCGGCGTCGTTCATGTCGGCGATAACGACGTCGGCGCCTTTGGCCGCCCAAACATCGCCTTTGGCGGCACTACGCACCACTGCCCGGACCCGCTCGCCCTTGGCCAGCAGCGCTTCGGCGGCGTGACCGCCGACATGGCCGGTGACTCCTGTGATTGCGTACATGATGGTTTCTCCCTCGGTTGGGGTCTTTGCTTGTGCTCCAGTTCATCCGACCGCGGCGAGACGTTCCATAGCTGAGGAGCTCTATTGCATTTCTCAGCGTCTCGCCTACGCTTGGGGACGTGGATGCGCTAAGTGGATTGATCGACGGCACGCGAGCCCAGAGCGCACTGCTCAATCAGGCGATTCTCGAGCCGCCGTGGTCGTTGCGAATCGCCGATGGCGCGCCGCTCGCGCTCATGACAGCGCTGCGGGGGCATGCGTGGATCGTCCCCGACGATGACCAGCCGACGCTTGTACACACTGGCGACATCGCCATCATCCGCGGTTCTGAGCATTACACAGTGGCTGATGATCCCACCGTGCGCCCCGACCTCGTCATCCACGCGGGCGGTCAATATACGACGCCTTCCGGCGTGGACGTCACAGACGACCTGCGGATGGCGACACGCACCTGCGGGGAGAGTCCGGACGGCGCCACGATCATCATGAGCGGAACGTACGAAGTCAGCGGTGTGGTCAGCGCACGGTTGCTGAGTGCCCTGCCCAGGGTGCTCGTGGTGCCCGGCCAGGACACATGCCGGGCCGCGATGAATCTCCTCGCTGCCGAGCTGATGAGTGACCAGCCCGGTCAGCAAGTCGTCTTGGACAGGATGCTGGACGTCGCCCTGGCCGCGACCCTGCGTGCATGGTTCGATCGTCCCGAGGCACAGACACCGGGGTGGTATCGGGCGCAGAGCGACCCACTGGTGGGTGAGGCGCTACGGCTCATCCACGACGAGCCTGCTCAGCCGTGGACGGTGGAGAGTCTTGCCGCGAAGGCCGGGGCGTCACGCGCGACGTTCGCCCGGCGGTTCGCGACGCTCGCCGGGGAACCGCCGATGACCTACCTGACCAACTGGCGGATCGCGATGGCTGCCGACCTTCTGCGCGAGACCGACGCCACGATCGATTCGATCGCCCGCAAGGTCGGCTATGCCAACGCGTTCGCGTTGAGCGTCGCGTTCAAGCGCGTGCGCGGCATCACTCCCACCGAGCACCGACGCGCAGCCCTCCCCTGCGGCGATCAGATGACCGAACCCGCACTGTCGGCGCATTCGTCCACCTGATCGTCTAGCGTCCACATCGTGAGATCCGATCGGATGACACAACCGCGGCGATCCGCCCGACTCGTGCACCTGATCGCTGCCGCAAAGAAGATCAGGTGCACAAACGACGATCAGGTGCACAAGCGGGGGTGAGAGGTCAGTGTGATTCCCGTCTGACCTCGTCTCCGCTGGAGCCGACCAGGAAGTCAAGATCGGCGCCGCGGTCCGCCTGTAGGACGTGGTCGATGTACAGCTGCTCCCACCCACGCGCCCGCTGGGCGTAGGCGGACGTCGTCGCCTCGTTGGGCGAGCGACGGCGAAGCTCGTCGTCGGGGATGTCGATCTTCAGCCTGCGGGCAGGGACGTCGAGAATCACGGGATCGCCGTCGCGCACCAGCGCCAACGGCCCACCCGCGGCGGACTCAGGGGCGACGTGCAACACGACTGTCCCGTAGGCCGTGCCGCTCATTCTCGCGTCGCTGATCCGGACCATGTCCCGGATGCCGCGCTTCAGCAGCTTCTCCGGCAGCGGTGTATTTCCTACCTCGGGCATGCCCGGGTAGCCCTTGGGGCCACAACCGCGCAGCACCAGGACCGAGTTCTCGTCCACGTCGAGCTGCGGATCGTCCAAACGAGCCCGCAGATCCTCAATGCTGTCGAAGACGACAGCGGGACCGCGATGCCGCAGCAGGTGCGGCGAGGCCGCCGCCGGCTTGATGATCGCCCCGTCCGGACTCAGGTTTCCGCGGAGGACCGCGATCCCGGCCTCCTCCTGCAGTGGGTCGGCCCGACGGCGGATCACGGTCTCGTCCCAGATCTGGGCGGTGCTGAGGTAGTCGACCAGCGGCTTGCCGGTCACCGTGATAGCCGCCGGGTCCAGCAGGTCCTGCACCTCGCGCAGCACCGCGTGCAATCCTCCGGCCCGGTACAGGTCGTCCATCAGGAACCGGCCGGCCGGCTGGAGATCCACCAGGAGCGGAACCTTGGCGCCGATCCGGTCGAAATCATCGAGCGTGAGGTCGACGCCGAGCCTCCCGGCGATGGCCAGCAGGTGGACCACGGCGTTGGTCGAGCCCCCTGTCGCGGCGAGGGCGACGATCGCATTGGTGAACGACTCACGGGTGATGATGTGACTGGGACGTCTCCCGGATCGGGCCAGCTCGACGGCGAGCCGGCCGGCCTCGTGCGCCCGTTCCAGCAACCGGCTGTCCGGCGCCGGGATGCCTGCGGCCCCGGGCAGTGTCATGCCCAGCGCCTCCGCCATCGATCCCATCGTCGAGGCGGTGCCCATCGTGTTGCAGTGCCCGCGGCTACGGATCATCGCCGACTCGGACAGCCGGAACTCCTCCGCGCTCAGCGTGCCCGCACGGACCTCCTCGCTCAACCGCCAGACGTCCGTGCCACAGCCGAGCGGCACGCCCCGATGGTGACCGGTGAGCATCGGCCCGCCCGACACCACGAGGGACGGCAGATCTACCGAGCAGGCAGCCATGAGCAGTGCCGGAATGGTCTTGTCACAGCCGCCGAGCAATACCGCGCCGTCCACGGGGTTGGCTCGCAGCATCTCCTCGATGGACATGGCCGCCAGATTCCGCCACAGCATGGCCGTGGGACGGACCTGCGTCTCCCCCAGCGACATGACCGGAAGGTTGAGCGGGATGCCGCCGGCCTCCCAGACGCCACCCTTGACGGCCGTCGCCACCTCGTCGAGGTGGGAATTGCAGGGGGTGAGATCCGAGGCAGTGTTGGCGATGACGATCTGCGGCCGGCCGTCGAAGGCGTTGGTCGGTACCCCGCGGCGCATCCATGCCCGGTGGATGTAGGCATCGCGACCCTCCCCCGCGTACCACTGCTGGCTGCGATGCTCAGCTGTCATGAATGCTCCCGAGACTAGGCGGCGGACCATCCTCGCTGCACTTGGACTCTACCGGCATCGAATCGCCTGACCGACTGCCGGGACCGACTGCCGGGGACCGGATTCGCGACGCTCGTCGGACCCGGCGCCGGCACAGGACTTGCGCATTCTTTTCATATTGCAAAGGCCTAAGCGGTTGATTTACGCATCTTGGAGCGGCATGATGTCTCAACACATAGACGTCCCATCGCCATCCGACGCGCATCGAGCTCCCCCGAACTCCGTGCGCATTCCAGGAGGATCGACGTGGATCTTCAACTACTGGCAGCCCTCGTCCTCGGCATCGCGGCCATCGTCGTGATCGTGTTGTGGACCCGGCTCGACGCGTTCATAGCGCTGCTCATCGCCGCGCTCGTGGTCGGCTTCGTAGCCGGCTCGCCCATCACGGACACCCTCGCCTCGATCACCGGCGGTTTCGGCGCCACCATGGGCTCGATCGGAATTGTCATCGGCCTCGGTGTCGCGGTCGGCAAGATACTGGAGGTGTCGGGCGCCGCGGACGCTCTCGCCCGGGCGTTCGTCCGGGCCCTTGGACGCGGCCGGGAGCCGTGGGCGATGGCCGGGACCGGTGGCCTGGTCTCCATCCCGGTGTTCTGCGACTCCGGGTACGTGATCATGAACCCGCTTGCGCGCTCGATCGCGCGCCGCAAACGGACTGGCTACGTCACGCTCGCGCTCGCACTCGGCTGCGGGATGACGCTCACCCACCACCTGGTTCCGCCCACACCTGGCCCGCTGGCCGTCACCGGAATCATCGGAGCCGACCTCGGGGGCGTGATCCTGACCGGCCTCGCCTTCACCGTGGTGCTGATGCCCATCGTCGTCCTGTACGCGAAGTGGATGGGCCCGAAACTGGAGAGCGAGATCGTGCCGGACGTGCGCACGGCCGTCTACGGTTCGGTCGGTGCGGCGATGGACTCCGCGCGCGGCTCGGCCGGTTCCGCCGGTTCGGCGACGACCTCCGCCGGTTCCGCCGGCTCGATCACCGCTGTCGACGACGGCCCGAGCACGGCCGCTGAAGAACCGGACGAAGACGGGCCCGAGGAGATCACACACGCGCTGGGGACGCCTCCCGACGGGGAGAAACCGCACCGGATGACCGCGTGGCTCGCCTCGCTGCCGCTGCTCGTACCGCTGCTGCTGATCGTCGCCAACACGGTGACCACGGCGGTTGACCGCAACCGCCAAGGTGTTCTCGCCGGGGACGAAGGATACGAGCCGTCCGGCGCGGCGGAGTTCATGTCCTTCGTGGGAAGCCCGGTGGTGGCTCTGATCATCGGCATCCTGCTCGCCGTGTACGTCCTGCTGCCCCGCTGGATCACCCGCCCGCAAGTGACCGGCTGGCTCGCCCAGGCCGCATCCGCCGCCGGGCTGATCCTGCTGATCACCGGAGCCGGAGGGGCGCTCGGGCAAGTACTGCGCGACTCGGGCGTGGGCGACGAGCTCGCCGAGACCATCTCGTCGTGGAATCTTCCAGGGGTGCTGGTTCCGTTCCTCATCGCGTCGCTGGTGCGGCTCGCGCAAGGATCCGGCACCGTCGCGATGATCACCGCCGCGTCAGTCACCGCACCGCTCGTGTCCGGCCTCGGTATCTCCCCTCTGGTGGCGGTGCTTGCCTGCTGCGCGGGATCGATGGTCTTCAGCTACTTCAACGACTCGTACTTCTGGGTGGTCACCCGGTTCACCGGCCTGGAGGGCGTGGCCGCCCTGCGCGGCTGGTCAGGGATCACCACGGCTGTGTGGCTGGGCTCGCTGCCGCTGCTGCTGATCGCGAGTGCGATTCTGTGAATGATGTCCCCGCTCCCGGACCTATCCTGGTCGTCGCCGACGACCTGACAGGTGCCAACGCGACCGCGGCTGGCTTCGCCGAGGCGGGATTGCGTGCGGTGACCATCGGCTCCGGCCAGGGCCCCGAGGTCCTCGCCGAATTCGGCGCTCGGTTCGACGTCGTCGTCGTGAGCACAGACACCCGGCACAGTCCTCCCGCCGAGGCCGCCGCCAGGGTGACGACGGCGGTCCGGGCCGGCTGGCCGGCGACGCTGGTCTGCAACCGCATCGACTCGACGCTACGTGGAAACGTCGGGGTGACAACGTCGGCGATACTCCGCGCTGTGACGGCAGAAGCTGGGCGACGCGCCGTCGCCCTGTGCACCCCGGCCCATCCCAACGCCGGCCGGCACACCGTGGACGGCACGCAACTCCTGGACGGCGCCCGGCTCGAGGACACCGAGCTGGCTCAAGACCCGCGTGCGCCGATCACCGATTCCCGAGTCGCCACCAGGCTGCTGGACCAGGCCGACCTGGCTATCGAACACGTCGGCCTGTCCTCGGTCACCGGCGACGTCGCCGAACTCGGCGCGGCGCTCCGGGAGCGGGTGGCCGCCGGGGCCGACGTGATCATCACGGACGCCCTCACCACCGAACACCTCGACCGGATCGCACAGGCCGCCGTCGCCGCGAACGCCGCCGTCACCGCGGCCGACGAGAGCATCGTGTGGGTCGCGGTGGATCCGGGGCCGATGTCGGTGGCGTTAGCGCGGGCCATGCAGATCACTGAACGCGCCGACGGAGCACCCATCCTCGCGGTATCCGGCTCCGCCACCCGGCTTACCCGAACCCAGTTGGCCCGGCTCCGTGCGGAACTGCCGGTCATCACTGTGCACGCCCGCCCCGGCCCGGCAGGACCGGTGCCCGATGTGGACCAGACGTCCGCCGCGCTGTTGGAGGCCCTGGCTTCCGCGAGCGCCGGTGAGGTCGTCCTGCTCGCCACCGTGTTGGAGGACACGGACGTTACCGGGATCACACCGGACGAAGCGGAGCTCCTGCCGCGTTCGCTCGCCCGCGCCGTGCGCCGGGCGCTGGAACAGCACACCGTGGACGGCCTCTTCGCCACCGGCGGTGACGTCTCAGCTGCACTGTTCGCCGAGCTCGCGGCGTCGGGCCTGGATGTCGAGCGGGAGCTCGTGCCGCTCGCCGTCGCGGGTACGTTTGTCGGTGGGCCGTGGGCCGGCCTGCCGGTGGTCACCAAGGGAGGGCTGGTCGGCGACGCCGGCACCACGGTGGCCTGCGTGGAACATCTGCAGCGTGCCGCCGAGGCTGCTCGCAGGCACGTCCGGGCAGCCCAGTCGAGGACCCTGCCCACGTCCGATCCATGGAGGGACACATGACCCGATCCGTTCTCGCTGTCACACTGGGCGACCCCGTCGGTATCGGCCCGGAGATCACCGCCCGGACCTTGACCGAGGTGGCGGGCCAAGACCACCATCACGGCATCGCGGTGGGCGATGCCGAGGCGCTCCGGCGCGGTGTGCTCGCCGCCGGACTGGACGTCGATGTCCGGGTGGTGACCGACTTCGGCACCGAGCCCGCGGGCCCCGGCACCATCGACGTCTACGACATCGGCGTACTCGGCGCTGACGTGCCGGACTGGGGCGTGGTGGACGGACGCGCCGGGCGCGCCGCCGTGGAGGCCATCGAGGTCGCCACGCGCGCCGCGATGGACGGCAAGGTCGACGGGATCGTCACCGGGCCGGTCCACAAGGAAGCGATCTGGTCGGCCGGATCGAAACACCTCGGACACACCGAGATGCTGGGCGAACTCACCGGAGTGACCCGGCAGAACACCATGTTCGTGGTCCGCAACACCGCGGTGGAGGGCCACCACCTGCGGATCTTCTTCACCACCAGGCACGTCTCCCTGCGGCGGGCACTCGACCAGATCACGCAGAGCACGGTGCGCAAGGCGATCGAGGAGGCGACCACGGCGTTGCGCGTCTTCGGGGTCGACGAGCCCCGCCTGGCGGTCGCGGCGGTCAACCCACACGGCGGGGAGAACGGCGCTTTCGGCGACGAGGAGATCGAGCATGTGGCTCCGGCCTGTGAAGCCGCCAGGGCCGACGGGCTCACAGTGCACGGCCCGATACCGGCCGACTCGGTATTTCACCAGGGACTGACGGGCCGATTCGACGCCGTACTGTCACACTTCCACGACCAGGGCCACATCGCCGCCAAGACCTACGATTTCAACGGCACGATCTCGGTCACCGTCGGCCTGCCGATCCTGCGCACGTCGGTGGACCACGGAACCGCATTCGACATCGCCGGAACCGGCCAGGCAGACCATGCCACGATGCTGTCGGCGTACCTGGCGGCCGTGGACTACAGCCCTTACGTGCCCGGGATCCGCCAGGCCTACGGGGGCTGACGCAGAACGACGGCAGGGAGAACACGTGCAGCAACGGGGGACACGGCGGGGCACCCGCGAGCGCCACAAGGCGTTGCTGGACCTGCTCCGGCAAGGCACCACTCACGTCGACGAACTCGCCTCCGCGCTGGGCGTGTCCGCCTCCACGGTCCGCCGCGATCTCGGCCGCCTCAACGCGGACCGAATCGTGGCCCGTACCTATGGTGGCGCGGTGATTCCGGAGGCGTTCCACGAGCGGCCCATCGAAGAGAGCGCGCGAACCCGGCTGCAGGCCAAGGGTGCGATCGCCGTCGCCGCGCGACCGCTGGTCTCGCCCGGAGCAACGGTTTTCATCGACGCCGGGACCACCTGCGCCGCGCTGGCCAGGCTGATCGCGGAACACGACTGGGCCGGCGATCCTCCCGTGGTGGTCACCCGGGGCCTCGAGACCGCCACCATCCTGGCGTCGTCCGACCAGGTGGATGTGGTGATTCTCGGTGGGCGGATCCGCCGGCTGAGCCACGGCGTCGTCGGTCCGCTGACGGACCTGGCCCTGGACCGGCTGTCCTTCTCGGTCGCCTTCCTCGGCGCGGACGCTGTCGACCCGGCCCGCGGCATCGGTGAGCCGACCTTGGAGGAGACCGCGGTGAAGGAGCGGATAGCGGCGCATTCCCAGCGCGTGGCCGTTCTCGCGGACTCCAGCAAACTGGCCGTGTCGGACGCGCCGGCCTGGACCACGCTGCCGCCCGCGTGGACACTCGTGACCGACTCGGACGCGCCTGCGGAGCTCGAACGCAGCGCCGGCGACTCCGGCGTCACGGTGCTCGTCGCCGGCCGGTCGTGAAGCCGCAGGCCCAGCGACCTGCCGAACCCCACGAGTTCGCACATTGATGATTGAATCCGAGTGATAATCGCTGTGAGCAATCACGCACCTGCCCCGTTCGGAGATCACGCATGGACCGGCACCAACGGCTCACCTCCATCCTCGACCTGCTCTCCGAATCCGGTTCCCTCAGCGTCGAGGAAGCGGTGGAGAAACTGGGCGCCTCCTCGGCGACCATCCGCCGCGACCTCGAACACCTGGCGCAGCAGCAGCTGCTCACGCGGACCAGGGGCGGAGCCGTCGCCGCCACCGTCTCCTACGATCTGCCGTTGCGTTACAAGGTCGGCCGGCAAGCGCCCGAGAAGGAGCGCATCGCGCAGGCCGTAGCCACATTCATCCGTCCTGGCTCCATCGTGGGACTCAACGGCGGCACTACCACCACCAATGTCGCGCGTGCGATCGCCATGCACGACGACTTCCAGGATCACCGGAGTGGCACCGGCCTCACCGTGGTCACCAACGCGCTGAACATCGCCAGTGAACTCGCCGTGCGGCCGCACATCAAGGTGGTCGTGGTCGGGGGCGTGGTGCGCACGCACTCCTACGAGATCATCGGGCCCTTGGCCGAACGGCTACTCGAAGCAATCTCGGTGGATCTCGTCGTCTTGGGCGTCGACGCCGTCAGCCCGGATCGCGGGGCGATGGCTTTTGACGAGGGCGAGGCGGCCACCAATGCGCTCCTGGCCAGGCACGCCGAGCAGGTCATGGTCGCCGCGGACAGCAGCAAGCTCAATCAGCGCGCGTTCGCTCACATCCTGCCCGCACAGGCGATCGACGTGCTGGTGACCGACGCCGCGGCCGACGCCGAGACCGTGCAGCGCTTCCAGGACGCGGGGATCGACGTCATCCGGGCATAAAGCTCCGGCATCGCCGGCCGGACATCTCGGCCGCCTGAGCCCATCTGGTCACCGCCGACGTGACTCATTGCTGTTCCATCACCCAAGATCAGGCCGGCCTTCTTTCCGCCGACGAGCCGTGACTGCTCATCTGCTCATTCCATGAGTGTTCTGTGATTGTTCTTGCTTGCTAGGCGCTCGAAGCGCTTGACATTGGACAATCCTGCCATTCAAGATGGCGTCAGAGTCGCGCGGTAAAGCAGGCACCTTTCAGCTCACGACACAGCACAGCCATTCCATCCACAACTGAGCGGCGGCCGGCCAAACACCGAACGTCCCGGAGGTTTCCTTGTCGAGTCAGACACATGTCCAGGCCGAGATCGCCAGCCAGCCGGACTGCTGGGCGCGCGCGGCCGAGTTGACGCCTTCGGTAGCCGGTCTGCTGCCCCGCACGAACGAGAAGGTCGCCGTGGTCGGCTGCGGCACCTCATGGTTCATGGCGCAGGCGTACGCAGCCCGTCGCGAACAGCGGGGTCTGGGCGAGACAGACGCCTTTGTGGCCTCGGAGTTCCCGCTCGGCCGGCGCTACGACCGGCTGGTGGCCATCACCCGGTCCGGTACCACCAGTGAGGTCCTCGACCTCCTCCAGACGGTCCGGAGCCATACCCCGACGGTCGCCATCACCGCGGATCCGGCCACGCCTATCTCCGATGTCGCCGGCGACATCGTCGTCCTGGACTTCGCCGACGAGAAGTCCGTGGTGCAGACCCGGTTCGCCACCACCACCCTCGCACTGCTGCGGGCTCACATCGGTGATGACATATCCGCACTGACCCAGCCGGCGCGACACGCCATCGAGGCACCGGTGAAAGCCTCGCTGGCCGCGTGCCGGCAGTTCGTGTATCTCGGGCAGGGATGGACCGTCGGTCTCGCCAATGAGGCCGCCTTGAAGATGCGCGAGGCCTCGCTCTCCTGGGCGGAGTCGTACCCGGCCATGGACTACCGGCACGGCCCCATCAGCCTTGCCGACCACGAGTGTGCCGTCTGGTTCCTCGGCGGCGAGTCGCCCGCCGGCCTGGCGGCCGAGGTAGAGGCCATCGGTGCACAGGTGGTCGCCGATACGCTCGATCCCATGGTGGACCTGATCCGAGCGCAGCGGCTGGCGGTCGCGTTAGGCGTCAGCAAGGGACTGGACCCGGACCGGCCGAGAAACCTGGATCGCTCCGTCGTGCTCGAACCCGGCGTGCGTTGAACGCAGCAACCGGCTCCGTTATCGCCCTCGACGTCGGCGGCACCCGGCTCAAAGGCGGGGTGTACGGGACCGGCGGTGACGAGCTGTACACGCACGCGTGGATCACGCACCGCCGGGGCGGCCCCGAGGCGGTCGTCGTCGCGGTGCTGGACGTGCTTGACGAATTGCGGCAGCATCCCGCTGCCCGTGCCGCTGAGTCGTGCGGCCTGGCTGCCCCGGGCATCGTCGACAAGGTTCGCGGCTATGCCCTCTGGTCAGAGAACCTCGGGTGGCGAGACGTCCCACTCCGGCGGCTGGCCGAAGAGCGCACCGGCTTGCCTGTGGCACTCGGTCACGATGTGCGCGCCGGCGGACTCGCCGAGGCCCGGTTGGGCGCTGCCAGAGGTGTAGACAACGCCCTGTTCGTTCCCATCGGCACCGGGATCGGCGCCGCGATCATCGCCGATGGTCACGTCGTCGACGGCGGCGGGATGGCCGGAGAGCTCGGGCACGTCGACGTCGGACACGACGAACGGTGCGCGTGCGGGAGCCGTGGCTGCCTGGAGGCGATCGCTTCCGCTTCCGGGATCGCGCGCCGGTACGCCCTCAGGTCCGGCTCAGCCGTCGACGGTGCAGCCGAGGTGGCGCGCCGTGCCCGATCCGGTGACGCGGTGGCCATCGAGGTCTGGGACGAGGCGGTCGACGCCCTCGCCGCCGCTTTGACCACGGCGTGCGCGCTCTTGGCGCCCCAGGTGATCGTGCTCGGGGGCGGCCTGTCCCAGGCGGGCGACCAGCTCGTCGTACCACTGGAAGAACGTCTGCGTGCGCGGCTCACCTTCCACCGCCGTCCACGGGTCGTCACCGCGGTCCTCGGGGATCGAGCCGGATGCCTGGGGGCCAGTCTGCTGGCGCGTGAGCTCTTACTCGATGACGGCGGAGCGCGGCGATGAGCGTCGTCACCGTCACGCCCAATCCCGCGCTCGACCTCACCTACACGGTGGAGCGGCTAGAGCCGGGAACCGTCCATCGAATAGGGACGGTGCACAGCCGGCCCGGTGGAAAGGGCCTCAACGTCGCGCGGGTGCTGCATGCCCTGGACGTTCCCGTCACCGTGACCGGGCTGGTCGGCGGCGCCGAGGGCACCGCGCTTCGAGCGGGAGTCGGCGAGCTGGGTATCGCCGACGCCTTCGTCGCCGCTGACATCCAGACCCGCCGCACCGTCAACATCGTCGATCAGTCGAGCGGGGACGCCACGCTCTTCAACGAGCCTGGACCGCGGGTGAGCGCTGATCAATGGGCGGTTCTCGCCGACCGGGTCTCCGCGCTGGCGACGGCCGGGGAGGTCGTCGTCGTTTCCGGAAGCCTGCCACCGGGTGTCGACCCGGACATGCTGGGCGACCTCGTCCGCGCCATCTCGGCCGCGGGCGCACCGGCCGTGGTGGACGTCTCGGGCGATGTGCTCCCGGCCGTGGTGAGCGCGGCGCCGTACGTGGTCAAACCGAACGCCGAAGAGCTGCGGGCCGCCACCGGCATCGGCGACCCGCGCAGTGCGGCCCGGGCATTGACCGAAGCGGGCGGGTGCGTCGTGGTGGCGTCCTTGGGGCCGGACGGGCTCCTGGCGGTCACCGGAGATGCCAGCTGGACGGCACGGCTCGCCAAACCGCTCACCGGCAATCCCACCGGTGCCGGAGATTCCGTGGTCGCCGCCCTGAGTGCTGGAATCCTCGCGGGCCGATCATGGCCGGATATGCTCCGCGACGCGTGCGCCCTTTCGGCCGCCACCGTCCGCGCGCCCGTGGCCGGCGAGTACGACGCCGACGCCTACGCGCGGTTGAAACCAGCCGTCGAGATCCACGAGGTCACCTTATGAGCTTGGTCCCCACCACCGACGTCTTTCCCGCGCCCGGCGCCGGGATAGGCGCCTTCAACGTGATCCTCCTCGAGCATGCCGAGGCGTTCGTCACGGCAGCCGAGAACACCGGGCTCCCGGTGATCCTCCAGATCAGCGAGAACTGCGTGCGATATCACGGGGCTCTCGCACCGCTCGGTCTCGGCGCCTTGGAGCTGGCCCGCCGCGCGGACGTGCCCGTGGTGGTGCACCTCGACCATGCCGAAAGCGTTGCCCTGGTGCATGAAGCGGTCGAACTGGGATTCACGAGCGTGATGTACGACGGATCCACGCTGGCCTTCGACCAGAATGTGACTCAGACGGCGGAGGTGGTGGAGTTCTGTCACGGCCGGAATGTCGCCGTCGAAGCCGAGCTCGGTGAAGTCGGCGGCAAGGACGGCGTGCACGCACCCGGTGTCCGTACTGACCCCGTCGAGGCCCGCGACTTCGTCGCCGCCACCGGTGTGGACGCCCTTGCCGTCGCTGTCGGCACGTCCCACGCCATGACCCGTCGTTCCGCGGTTCTCGACGAGCATCTGATCAGCGCGTTGCGCGACGCCGTGCCCGTGCCGCTGGTGCTGCACGGCTCCAGTGGCGTGCCGGACGCCGGCCTGGTGAACGCCGTCCGGGCTGGAATGACGAAGATCAATATTTCCACTCACCTCAACTCCGTGTTCACCGCTGCCGTGCGGGAACGACTCGCCGAGGATGCGGCGAGCGATCCACGGAAGTACATCGCTCGGGGACGCGACGCGCTCGTCGTCGAGGCGGAACGCCTCTTGAAGCTGCTCCGCCACCCGCCGTCCTGACCACGTCCCATGCCACGTGAGGTCACGATCCCCCGGACGCTCCCCGGTAAACGAGGCGGCGAGTTGCCCTGCGCCACCAGAAGCGCAGGGCAACTGACGAAGTCGGCTACGGGTCAGTCATTGCACAGGACGACCTCGTAGTCATAGACCGGTTCCTCCAGGATGGTGTCGACGAAAAGCTCGCCTGCAGGCGTGACGCGGTCGACTCTGGTTCCGTCTGATAACACGCCACCGTTGACCACACCGTCGGCGTAACCCCACAGCGTTAGCGGGTAACCACCTTCGGGCATCATTGTCTTCAGGATCGACCAATCGTGCGCCGTCGCGAGCGCCGCCTGGGCTTCGTCAACTGCGGCATAGTCTCCCGCCTCGGTGGCCTCGATCCATTGACTGATCCACCGGCAGGCCACTGCGCCGGCCACCTCGGCGCCGAGGTGATACCGGTCACGTACACCTGCGGACTCCGCGAGGTCGACGGGGTCGAAGCCGTCCGGCGTCGGGATGTCCGCCAGCATCTCGTCGACGGCGGACTCCAGCTCCTCGGGCTGGACGACGTCGTCGGGCATCAATGCCAGCCACGTCTCGACGTCGACTCCGGTGAAGGAACCGACCACATCTTCAAATGTGCCCCGGTCGATCCGCTCATCGTTCAGGCTGCCGTATGTGACGGCCTCCACCACGTAGTCTCCGTGCTGCCACAACGCCGCGCCGTCACCCGTCTCCGGTGAGAACAGAACCACGGCGTGGTGGGCGGCGACTGTCAGGGACCCCTCAACCTCGTACGCTGGACGACGGTGCTCGACGATGTCTGCGAAATCCCATCCAGCCGACCACTTCACGAACAGGATGCCCTTCCCGTCGGACAGAGACATGCTGCCCCTGTCTGC
Organism: Phytoactinopolyspora alkaliphila; assembly: GCF_010550695.1. Taxonomy (GTDB): domain Bacteria; phylum Actinomycetota; class Actinomycetes; order Jiangellales; family Jiangellaceae; genus Phytoactinopolyspora; species Phytoactinopolyspora alkaliphila. The sequence continues at coordinate 2,923 of NZ_JAAGOB010000005.1, read as the reverse complement.
GGTGATTTCGTCGGCGTGCTCGATCTGCCAGCCGGGGGCGTCGACGACGAAACGCGGCGCCGATTCCGCCACCTTTATCGCCTCGCCGGCCCAGACGGAGCCGCTGTCGCCCCCGCTGTGCAGTGTGAACGCGGTCGCAGTCGTCACGGCGGCGATGCCGGCCACCGCCGCAAGGCGTCGCCCAGTGAACCATCGCCTCGGCTGACCGCCGGGCGGCCCGTCGGCCAGAACCGTCCCTGCCACGGGAATCGTGTCGGGTCTCGGTGTGGACATGATCTCCTCCAGTAAGTCAGCTTCGGCGAGCCGGAGGGGAAGCGCCTCGACGTCCGCATCCGACACCCATGCTGCTGCACCGACCATCGCGTCCATCTCGTCTCTCACAACTCCTCCTTCTGCCGGACGGGCATCTGCCCATCACCTTCCACACATGCGGACTCAGTGCTGCGCTCGGTGCATTTAACGCCCCGCCGCGCAGCTCGCCATCCCTGTACTTCGAGCCTTGCCTTCAAACGCTTGCGGGCACGGTGCAGCCGAGTACGCACCGTCGCAGGTGGCAGCGATAAGACTTCGGCGATCTCGGTTGCGGTCAACCCTTCCCAGCTGGTGAGCTGCAACAGCTCACGGTCGTGTTCGTCGAGCTCGTCCAGGGCCGAGCGGACCACGTCGATAGCCTCGTCGCGCGCGCGATCACCCACACGGCTGCCGGCACCGGTATACGTGAGCAGGTCAGCCCGGAGCCGCTCGGCCAGCCGGTTCCGACGCCGACCACCGCGAGCATGGTTGGCGCATACCCGGCGTGCCACACCGTAGAGCCAGAGCCGGCCCTCCCGGCCCGGCGGAACATCGTCGATGCGTCGCCATGCCACCAGGAACGTCTCGGCAACGATGTCGGCCGCATCCTCAGGGCCGTCGACGCGGCGGAGCGCGTATCCGAGCACGGCTCGGGACTCGGTGGTGAACAGATCTTCGAACCGCGCCTTGCGGGTGACCAGATGATCATCTCCCCCAATGCGTGCTTCCGTCAGGATCGACACGCTCTTCTTCCTTTCCGTTGACGCTGACGCTTTCACATGTCCGGGGTCACCACGCGCGTTTCACGCCAGCAAGAATGACTATGGTGAGACGCCCAAGAAGTGCCGGCCCGCGTTGATGGTCGAGGCCCACCGACGCGGGCTACGTCGACGCCAGGCAGGTCGCCTCTGAGTGCGATTGTTGCGTGCTATTGGACAACGCGCTCGGTCAGCTGAATGCTGTGGTGGGGTGGCAGCTCGGCCGCCATCCCACCATGTCCACCACAGATCGAGGAAGACCACACGTGACACTGAAGACCGCATCGCTCGGCAGCACAGGCATGGAGATCACCCGCGTCGGGTTCGGCGCGTGGGCTATCGGAGGGGACGACTGGACCCACGGCTGGGGAGCGCAGGCCGACGACGACTCGGTCGCCGCCATTCGCTACGCCGTCGAAGCCGGCGTGAACTGGATCGACACCGCCGCCGTCTACGGGCTGGGACATTCCGAAGAGGTCGTGGCCCGCGCCTTGAAGGGCATCCCTGAAAACGACCGGCCGTACGTTTTCACCAAGGGCGGGCTGGTCTGGGATCCCGCCGACCGTTCTGCCGGCGCACGACGCGTCGGCGAGCCCGCGAGCCTCCGTCGCGAGGTCGAGGCGTCCCTACGTCGGCTGGACGTGGACCGTATCGACCTCTACCAGATGCATTGGCCGACCCAGGACGGGACGCCGGTCGAAGAGTACTGGCAGACGTTCGTCGAGCTCAAAGACGAGGGCAAGGTCCGCGCTATCGGGCTGTCCAACCACGACACCAAGCAACTCGACCGCGCCGAGGCCATCGGCCACGTCGACTCTCTTCAACCACCGTTCAGCATGATCCGCCGCGACGCCGCCGCAGACGTCATTCCATGGTGTGAACAGCACGACACCGGCGTCATCGTCTACAGCCCCATGGCCTCCGGCCTGCTCACGGGCACCTTTACCACCGAGCGCGCCGCGTCGCTCGGTCCGACCGACTGGCGCAGCCGCAGCTCCGATTTCACCGGCGAGGGGCTCCAGCGCAATCTCGCCTTGGTGGACGACCTCCGGCCCATCGCCGCCCGCAAGGGCGTGTCCGTCGCCGCGCTCTCCGTCGCCTGGACGCTCGCCTTCCGCGGCGTCACCGGCGCCATAGTCGGCGCTCGCCGCCCGGACCAGATCGACGGCTGGGTGCCCGCGGCTGACGTGGCGCTGGACGAGGACGACTTGGACGACATCGCGGCCGCTATCCGGTCCAACGGCATCGGCGACGAACTCACCCGCCCGTGACCCACTCGACGCTGGCGCCCTGGGCAGCTTGACGCCCCGGGCGTCAGCCGACCGGTATGGCGTTCGTGGTCATCAACGCGTAGCCCTCCTGCGCGTCGAGCCGGGAGTACTGGACGGTCACCGGCACGTTGCTGGCGATCCGGCAGGCGTACGGGACATCTGTGGGTAGCTGGACGCCGATCATCTCCGGCTGGTCGGTGCGGAAGTGAACGTTGCGTGACGGAGGAAGCTCTGCCCGCGACGACAACGCAGCCCGGTCGGCGAAGTAGAAGGTGAAGCTCAACTCAGCAGTGTCGGTGGGCGACACATTGAGCACGCAGAAGGCTTCGTGGCTCTTCGCCGAGCCGCTCGACCGGCTGGGCAGGAAACAGTCCGGGACGTGCCACACCAGCGACCCCTCAGCTACGTCCTCACCCACGTCTCCTGCCCCTTCCCCAAATGATCATGTAAACCATGTTTTCTCGTGCTCCACCATGGGCGGATTCAAGTGGTGAGTGCAACACCGGGTGGATTGAATGGTTCTGAGAGTAGCTTGTTGAGTGCTTCGGCTGGGGTTTTCCAGCTCAGGGTTTTGCGGGGTCGGTTGTTCAGTTCGGTGGCGAC
>NZ_JAAGOB010000004.1 GCF_010550695.1 Phytoactinopolyspora alkaliphila | reverse complement strand
CTCGGGTTCATGTGGTGAACGCAACACCCTGTGTTTCGGAGGTGTTGCAGGATGGGGCGTCCGCGGATTCCGGTGCAGGTGCGGCGTGAGTTTTGGCGGTTGATTCGCGGTGGGAGCACGATTTCTGCTGCGTCGGGGGCGGTGGCCGTGTCGGAGTTCACCGGCGCTCGGTGGTTCGCCGAGGCTGGTGGGGTGGTGCCATCGATTGTTCAGCAACCCTCGGGGTGGCGGTTGAGTCTGGCCGAGCGTGAGGAGATCGCGTGCATGCGCGCGGCTGGCGCGGGGGTGCGCCAGATCGCCAGGCATGTGGGCCGGTCGCCGTCAACGATCAGCCGGGAGTTACGTCGTCGGGTGGTTCCGCCGTCTGGGCGTCAAACGTCGTATCGCGCTTCTGTGGCCCAGGCCGACGCCGACGCGCGGGCGCGGCGGCCGAAGCCGGCGAAGCTGGCGGTGCATGCGTCGTTGCGCTCGCAGGTGCAGACTCGGTTAGAGCACAACCACAGCCCGGAGCAGATCGCGGCCCGGCTGCGTGAGGAGTTTCCCGACGATCCGGAGATGCGGGTGTCGCACGAGACGATCTATCAAGCGCTGTATGTCCAAGGCCGCGGTGCGCTCAAACGCGAGCTGGTCAAGCATCTACGGACCGGGCGGGCGCTGCGTAAACCACGCCGCCAGCCGGGTCAGCGACGCACCCGCATCCCCGGCATGATCAATATCAGTGAGCGGCCGGCCGAGGTCGCCGACCGTGCGGTGCCAGGCCACTGGGAAGGCGATCTGATCGTCGGTAAGAGCAACGCATCCGCGATCGGCACCCTGGTCGAGCGCAGCACCCGGTTCACCATGCTGCTGCATCTGCCCACCGACCACGGCGCGAACGCCGTCGCTGAGGCCATGATCGCCAAAATGGGCCAGCTGCCAGCGATCCTGCGCAGACCCTCACCTGGGACCAAGGCCTGGAAATGGCCGAACACGCCAAGATCAAAATAGCGACCGACATGGACATCTACTTCTGCGACCCGCACTCGCCCTGGCAACGCGGCACCAACGAAAACACCAACGGCCTACTGCGCCAATACTTCCCCAAGGGCACCGACCTGTCCCTGCACGGCCCCGGCTACCTCGACTTCGTCGCCACCGAACTGAACAACCGACCCCGCAAAACCCTGAACTGGAAAACCCCAGCCGAAGCACTCAACAAGCTACTCTCAGAACCATTCAATCCACCCGGTGTTGCACTCACCACTTGAATCCACCATGGCTGCAGGCATGGTGAAGCACGAGAACGCCTAGTGAAGCGCTCGGGCCGCGCGACGTCGTCCGGCCTGGCGAAACGCCGCCGAGAAACGCGCAAGCACCTCGGCGTCTCGTGACAGGTCCGCCCAGACGAGCCGAGCCACCCCAAACCCGAGATTGCGCAGAATGTCCTCGCGCTGCTTTTCGCGCCAGAGCACGTCCGCGGGATCGTCGTCCGGGCCGAGATTTCCGAGGTACTTCGATCGGCCGTCGAACTCCCCGATCGTTACCTCTTCCTCAAAGAGGAAGTCGGCCCGGAAGATCTCGCCGTTCGGGCCGGTGATCACCGGCTGAAGGCGCGGTGCCGGCAGACCGATCCGGTCGAACTGCACCCGAGCGCGTGACTCCCCGACGGATTCGGCACCCCCGTCCGCGAATGCCACGACCCGACCCGCGCCACGAGCACCGGGCCAGGTCCGCATCACGTCCCACTTCTCGAGAAGCCCCTTCCGATCGTTGCCCACACGCCTGAGCGCACCGTCGGCCACCACCACACCCTGCTCGAATGGAACGGATCGAGCGACGTCGAGCGCGGTACGAAGCGGACTGGTAACGACGACACCACTTACCGAACACACGTCGCCATCCCACAAGCCCGCAGCATGGTGCATCACGCCCGCCTCCAGTCGCGGCGAATGCAGGTCCGTGCGGGTCACATGGACAACGGAAAGATCCACACCCCAGATGGGGAGGCCCAGTATGACCGCCGCGGTGATATGACTCGGCACCGCCGGAACCTTCAGTTGCATCACCACCGCTCGTGCTGTGGCGCGATGTCTCCCGGCCGGATCCATACCGTTCCAGATGCGGGTCTCCACGTAGGCACCGCGACGGACGGCGGTCAGCTGGGAATGGCGTCTCAGCCGGGCGATCTCGTCGTCGGTGTAACCGGCCGCGAGCAACTGCGGGCGGAGGATGACGTGGTCCTGGGTGGCGGCGAGCGCCTGCAACTTCACATCCATGAGGCGATCCTGACCAGCCCACGTACGTGTCGGGCACCTCCATGAGAAGTCTGTGGGCGCCGAGGTACGGCAAATGCAGCCTGTGGATAACCCCAGCTCCGCGCCACCGAGCCACATCACCAGGCTTTCTCGTGCTTCACCAGGGCTACAGGCATGGTGAAGCACGAGAAAGCCTGGTTTACATGATCATTTAGTGGAGGTCAGATGGTGACGAGGCCGTTCGCGGTGGTGAAGCTGACAGACTGCAGGCCGGGCTGCCCGTTCGGGTTGCCCCAGACCACGTTGACGTCCTCGAGCGGGTGCGCCTCCGGCTCGCCGAGCCACTCACTGACCCGGTGCGGATCACCCGCGATCTCCAGTCCGACGAGCTGGACGTCCGCGCCACCAGCAGACGGGTGCTCAGCGGGATCGGACTCCCACTGCACGAAGAACGGCAGCTGGGGGTCGTTGATCAGGCCCTTGACCCCGATCTGCTTCCACCGGAGCTCGAAGCCGTCTGGGCGTTTGCGGTTGCCCTGAACGGCCGGACGCTGCAGGCGCTCCTCAATGGCGCCGAGGTCGTCGACCGCCACGACCCACCCCAGCCAGCCACCGCCCATCTCCGACCTGGCCTTGACAGCCTGCCCGAAGGGAACGTGGTCGGCCGCGGGATGGTCCAGCACGGAGACCACCTCGAGATAGTGCCCCCCGACGAGGGGCAGCAGCCGGTTACGTGTTCCGAACCGCGGGTGCAGGCCGCCGTCGAGGAACGGAACCCCCAGCGCGTCCGCCAGCCGCTGCGCGGTCGCGTCGAGTCCGTCAGGGCCTGCTGCGTAAGAGACGTGATCGAGCCGCATACCCGCATGGTCGCAGTCCGGCGCCGCCCGTCATCGGTCAGGTTGCCCTAAGTCAACGAATGCAGGGCATTCGGGCACAATAGCCCGCATGCCCGAGATCACTGCCGTGTGCCGTGTCTTCGCTCTTCTACCCGACCCCGGCCCCGTCGGCACCACCGCCATTGACAAGCGTCCGGTCACTGGGCGGGCGACCGTGCGACGGTTCGGGATCTACGCGGACCTCCAGGCGGATCGGGCCCACCACGGCGGCATCGACCAGGCCGTCTACGCCTACGCTGACGAGGACGCGGCGTGGTGGGCCAACGAGCTCGGCCGGGAGATCACGCCCGGCCTGTTCGGTGAGAACCTGCGGACGTCCGGCCTGGAGACAAGCGACGCCGTACTCGGCGAACAATGGAGCGTCGGTGCCGATGGTCTGGTGCTGGAGGTCACGTCCCCACGTACGCCGTGCGCTACGTTCGCACGCCGCATGGAGGAACATCGATGGGTGCGGCGGTTCTCCGCGAAGGCGGCCACCGGCGCCTACTTTCGAGTGGTCCAGCCGGGCACGATCGGCATGGGTGACGAGATCGCGGTGACGCACCGGCCGGCGCACGGCGTCAGCGTGCGCGACGTCTTCACCGGACCGACGCGCGAGCAGGCGGCGGCACTGCTGAGCGCGCATGACGCGGGCGAACTAGCCCTCAGCGACGCGGTTCTGGCGAAGTCACGCCGCGCCGCAGCACGGGACAGGTGAGATGCTGGGGCTGCGCCCAGCATGAATACACGGTCTTTCCGCGGGGACATACCGCCCGGCCGCTGCACATCGGCCAACCGGAAGGGCACAATAGGTGCGTGTCGAATGGTCGCGTCAAAGTCGTCGTCGCGGCGGTCGACGCCTCCCGGCGTGCGGGCGTCGGCATGGCAAGGGCGTGAAGAATCGACCAGGAGCGGATCATGCATCAGCCAGGCAGCGGCACGCGCGAAGAAATCACCATCGGTGTCATCGGCGCGGACGAACTCGTCCACCGCGTCATGTCCGTGGCACGTGCCGCGGGCAATCCGTCCTGGCGGCTCATTCCCGCCGTCTACGACGACGAGCAGGACGCCCACGCACAAGCGATCAAGATCGCCTCCCGCGTCGACGTGTGCCTCTTCGCCGGGCCTCTGCCCTACGACCTCGCGACGCGTCAGGGGGATCTCCCCGTGCCGGCTACATACGTGCCGGTGGGCGGTTCGGCCTTCTACGGAACCCTTCTCCGGGGGGCGCTCGAGGGCATCTTCGATCCCCTCCGGATCAGCGTGGACTCGATGTCCGTCGACGACGTCCAGACGGCGTACCGGGAGATCGGGCTCGACCCTGGACAGGTGCACGTTCAGCAGTACGTGCAACCCGAGTCGGCCGGCAAGTTCCTGGACTTCCACCGTGCCCTCTACGAGCGGGGCGAGACGACCGGAGCTGTGACGACGGTTCCCACCGTGGCGCAGGCCCTCGTCGGCGCTGGAGTACCGTCGCTGAAGATGACGGCGGCCGGGGTGACCATCCGGCACGCGCTGCAAACCGCGGTACTCATCGGCAGTGGCGCCAGGCTGGAGGAATCCAGAATCGTCACCATGATCGTTCGTGTACCGAGCGGGGCATTCCCGGCCCACGCCAGTCCGAGCAACTACTGGTATCAGGAACTGAAGCTCTCGCTCCATCGGGAGCTGCTGCGCGACGCCCGGCCGATGGATGCCGCTGTGCTCGTCCGTGACGAGCACAGCTACCTGATCGTCACCACCATGGGATCGCTCAACATGGCCACCGACGAGCTGACGGTCGCCCCATTCGTCGGCCGGATAGCGGCGGAGCTGGGGCTTCAGCTCGAGGTGGGGATCGGCTTGGGCCGCTCCACCAGGGAGGCCGAACTCAACGCGCAGGCCGCGGTGGACAAGGCATCCGCCGCCGGTGCCGACACCGCTTATCTCGTGGGCCCCGGTGAGACGATTCTCCAGCTGCCGGCGGCGCGCACGGGTGCGCCGAAGCCGTCATCCGCGCCACCGAAGGACACCAAGGCTGTCGACATCCTCGGCCGCCTCGCGGCGAAGCTCGAGGACGAGAGCGACACCGAACGGATCGTCGACGCCGAGCGAGTCGCCGAGCTGCTGGGCGTCACGCTGCGGACCGCTCGCCGGATGCTCAACTCCCTGGTGGACGAGGGCCTGGCCTGGCCGATGCCTCCGGCTCGCTCCAGCAAGGTGGGCCGGCCGCCCCGCCCGTATCAGCTCCTCGTCGAGAAAATACAACGCTGATCCGCCGCGGCAAACCAGCCCGAAGCGCTGGCGAGGACAGGGAGCCGGGCCGTGGCGGGAGGAATCCGGCCAGGGATGGCTTCGGGGCTCGCTGAGGGTGAGGAACGAGCCCGAAGCGCTGGCGAGGACGGATTCCTCCCGCCACGACCGACCAACGAACGACGACCGCCTAGCGGTTGGCGAACTCCACCACCTGGACCGCCGAGGCGTTCCATGCGTGATCCACCGCACGGTACTTCAGGACGTGACCACCGCTCCCGTCGACGACGATTGCCCGTCGATACGTCTCCCACGGTCCGTCATCGATCCGGTACTGGATCGCGGCGACTCCGGTCTCGTCGTCAGATGCCGAGAGCTTGACGACGCGTCGCCGGGCCGGAAGCCCATCGCCTGGACGGACCTCGGCCCGGACAACGGGTGGGGTGGTGTCGTCAGGCAGACCGTACCGGAACAGCCGTGTGCTCTGTCCTATGAAGAAGAGGTCGCCGTACCGATCCATGGCCAGGTGCCGGGCGTCTGCCGCGTCGCCCTCTCCGGCCGTGCTGCCGTCGTACAGGACGGTCACGTCTTCGGTGACCGGGTCGAACACGAACAGCTTGTTCAGCGTGACGCCGAACATCCGCCCGTGGTCGATGAGGAGTACGTGTTCGTTGCCGTACCGGCTGCCGTCACGCTGGGCGAACAGTTCCACGCGCCTGACCACGGTCCGATCGTCCGGGTCGAACTCGATCAGCGTCCCACCCGCGAGGGCCCAGATCCGCCCGCCGTCGTCGACCACGAGCCCGGAGACGGTGGGCGCCCCCGGCACGGGAACCATTTCGAAGAGGGTCTCGTGCGTGACCGGGTCCCAGGCGAACAGCTTCGCTTCCTCGGTCACGGGATCGATGCCGTATCCACCGTTGATGGACGTGCCTCCGTACAGCAGCCCGTCATGGAGAACCAGCGACACCGGAGTCTGGTTCTCCACCACTCCGCGGAAGACGTCGACGTGGTTGGTGTCCGGGTCCCACAGCGTGATGGCACCGTTGTGGCGGCCGGTGGTCGGCACCGATGCCACCGCCACCCGGTCCTCCATCTCCACGAAGGACTGGCAGCGGTTCTGTTCATAGGGCTCCAGGTCAACCGCGGCGCCTGGATTGGTTCCCATGCGCCAGGGCTGGCTCGGGTCGTAACGATAGAGCCGGCCCTGGGGATACCGGCCGAACACGAGATCGCCCTTGAATGTCCCGTACCCCTCGATCTGGCTGGTGCCGTCCAGCAGGGTGAACTGCTCGGTATCGGGGTCCCAGCGGCCCATGCCGGGCGGGCTCAGGTAGGCACCGGTGTAGATGCTTCCCTCCGGGCCGGCGCCGATGGCCACGAGCTGCGCTCCCGCTCCCATGAGCGTCGGCTGGTGGTAGTAGCCCGATCCGGCCTGGATGTTGCGTGCATAGATCCGGCCGTTGTTCCAGTACGTCATCGCCAGAGCTGGGCCGGGCGCGGACGAGTCGTCGAGGTCGATCCAGGCCCAGTCCTCGGGCGTGGCGTTCGGGCTCCAGCCGATCGACTCGAGCGCACCGGTCTCGACGTCGTAGCTCTTGATCGTGGCGCTGGATCGCATGTAGACCAGGCGCCCGGTTTCCGGGTCCAGAGGCGACACCCCGTACCCGCTGATGCTCGGGATCTGGTCCTTCCAGGTATCGGTTCCAAGGTCACGAACGTAGGTCCACGATCCCGTAGTCACGAAGAGAAGGTCCCCGCGCCGGTTGATCTTGGAGACGTTCGCGCTTACCGGACCGTCCGGGAACTCCACCTCGGTGAAGCCACCCGAGGACAGGCTGTATCTGGCGAGCCGGCCGTTCGGCTGCGTTCCCACATAGAGATCTCCGTCGACCTGCTCGATTGCTCCGATGTACTGCTCGCCGGGCAACGCCTGACCGTGATTCGTCACCTCGCCGGAGTCCGGGTTGTACGAGAAGAGCAGACCACCGGGGTAGGTGCCGCCCCAGACCGTGCCGTCGTCGCCGACAGCGACCTCCCAGATCCGCTGGCCGCTGAGAACCTCGCCGAGGTGATCTACGTCGTCCGCACCTGGCCGGTACCGGTAAAGCTCTCCCCGGTCGGCGGTGCCGAAGTACACGTGGCCCGTGACCGGGCACAGGCCCATCGTCCGCTGGCTCGACCTGCCCAGTGGAATCCGCACGTCAAGGATAGTGCGCTGGGAGCGGATGTCGACGACGGCGAACTCACCATTGGTGGTGGGGTTTCCCTCCACGAAGAAGAACGCGAGTGGCTCACCGTCGGGACCGTGGCCGATGACCGAACTCAGCGCTTGCGTCTTGTGCACGGGTTCCCCGAGGTCGGTTACCGGGTCGACGCCCGGCTCCGCCACCGAATCGGAATCCGGGCTCGCCCAGGCATGGGCCGGGAGAGAACCGACGGCTAGCGCGGCCACACCCGCACCGCTGAGCTTGATGAAGGTACGCCGGTCTGTGCTTCCAGTCATGTGCTGCTCTCCTTCACTGGGGAACGGGGACTAGCTGCCTTGCTGGCGGACCGGTGCACGCGCCCGGTGCACGTGCCGGTCCGCGCGCGGTTCACCGCCGCGGATTCCAGCGGTACAGCGTGGCACCGGCCGCCATAGCGAGCTGACCGTCGTCCAACGCCGCGAACAGTCGGTACGGGAACGCACCGAGGTCTTTCACCTGCAGGTGAGCCGTACTCACGTGGTAAAGCCGGCCGGCCACCTTGACGTAGAGAGCGTCTTCGCCGGGCACCGGACGCACACCGCCGGCCAGCGACGGGAACGTCATACCGCTGATGTCGACAGATCCGGGAAGGGTGACTTTGCGCAGCGGCCGGCCGGTCCTCGGCTCGAGACGAACCAGGGTGGTCCCGGCCAGCGTCCATAGTCGTCCACGGGCGTCGAACGTGGTGCCGATGTAGCTCTGAGCGCCCTCGATCGGTGACGTCTCCCATCGGACACTGCCCGTTCTCAGGTCGTATGCCACGACGCTGCCGGCGGCGGCCGGCGGGTTGGACGCGCCGGTGCCGCCGTTGACCCAACTGCCGGCGTAGACGACGCCACGCTGGACAGCGAGTGACGTGAATGCCTGGTCAGGAGCGAGATCGTCGAGGATCTCAACCTCACCGGTCCGGCCGTCGAAGATCGTCAGCGTTCCGCCGAACGACGAGACCTTGGGCCCGGTCGCGGCGACAGTGAAGGATCCGGAACGGGCCAGCGCGAAGACCCTGTCCTGCTGACCCTTGAGGTCCCAGAGTTTGACCGGATTGATCTGTGTACCGGGTGGGCCGGGCTTGTAGTCCGGATCGTTGAACGGCAGGTCCGGGTCGTAGCGGTAGCCCCGCGCGTCCGGGTATGCCCCCAGCCACACGTCGTCGCCGTCATCGAGTATCGCCTCGGTCTGTGACCACCGGCGAAATCCGGCCGTACCGTCGGTGACGTCGACGTGCGCGAAGCCGCCCAGGTACCCGCCGGCCCATACCCCGCCGTCCGACGCCGGCTCGAGCGAAAGGATCTCGATCGGCTCACCTGGGACGTCGGCCTGCACCACCTGCGACTCGCCGGTGGACGGGTTGTACCTCCACGACTCACCGCGCCAGAAGAATCCGGTCAGCGTAAGCCCCGGCCAGGCTGGGTCGGCCAGATCCACCCACCCTGCGCCCCGGTAGTTGTACACCCGGCCGGGGTACTCCAGTGACGTGGGCGCCAGCTCGCCGGTGGCGGGCTGATACGCCGTGAGAGTGTTCTCCCGCATGACATAGATCTCGCCGTCCGGGCCGGGGTCGGGCAGACTCAACCCCGCGACCTGTGTGATCGGCTGATGCCACGTGTTCGACGCGAGGTCGTACGGGTAAAGCGGCGAGTACTTGATGTCGGTGCCGATGCGCACGTAGAACTGTCCGCCGGCAACGTCGATGTCGAAGATCGACATCTGCGGGTTCTCGGGGTCGGCCTCGGCCGGCAACGCGATCTCGCGGACGGCGCCGCTCGCCGGGTCAATCTCGAGGAAGTGAGCCGGCGCCATGGTGCCCACGTAGAGCTTGCCGTCGTGGGTGGTGATGGTGCGCGCTTGCGGGGTGTCGGCGACGAGCTGGCCATAGTCCTGCACGGCCCCGGTTGCGGGATCGTAGGCGTAGAGCATCGCGCCCGGGTAGGTCACGCCGTACAGCCGCCCGTCCGGCCCGAAGGTGATGTCCCAGAGGAAGGTCTGCCCGGGTAACGGGGCACCGAGGTCCTCCACGGTGTCGCTTCCCCAAGCCACCCGGTAGAGATGACCGGCGCTGTAGGCCGAGACATAGACGTCTCCGCTGGTGCTCACCTGAACCGAGTACGAGCCGCCGGAGGCGGGTAACGCCCGGGCCCACACCACCTCCTGGCTGCGCGCATCCAGAGCGACCAGGGTGGCCGGGTCGCCGATCACCACGCCGTAGACCATGGGCACGCCGTCGGGGGTCGTGGTCACCGCCGCGCCGATCAGATTGACGTCCTGTAGCGGCTGGCCGAGCGCCACGGGGTCAGCCGCCGCATCGGCTATCCGCGATGCTGCCGCGGGACCGGCCAAAGCGGCTGCCGACGCCGTCGTCAGCGCGCCGGCCAGGACTGCTCGCCTGGAGAGATTCGATGTCACGTGTCCTCCTCGACTCATGGGGTTGTCAGGTCTGGACGTGCTCGTTCTCCCCCGTACGTGCGATGCGTCAGATGGTCCTCAGCCCTTGATCCCGGACATGGTGACGCCCTCCTTGAAGTACCGCTGACCGACCAGGTAGGCCATGAAGATCGGGACGAACGCCACCACGGAACCGGCAAGAACGACATTGAGCGGCACGTTCTCCGCATTCATCGATGCCAGGCCGGTGGTGAGGGTACGCATGTCATTGCTCTGGCCGACGATCAAGGGCCAGAGGAAGTCGTTCCAGTGCCAGAGGAAGACGAAGACGCCGAGGGTTGCCAGGATCGGCTTGATCAACGGGACCACGATCGACACGTACATTCGCCACTCCGAACAACCGTCCACCGTGGCTGCCTCGAACAACTCATCGGGGAGTGACTTGATGAACTGACGCATCAGGAAGACTGCCTGGGCGTTCGCCAAGGTCGGCAGGATCATGCCCCAATGCGTGTTCACCCCACCCGCGTTCGAGATGAGGATGAACACGGGGACGATGGTGATGTGGTACGGCACCATCAGCATCGCGATGAACGACCAGAACATGACTTCCTTGCCCGGGAAGCGCTTCTTGGCGAACGCATAACCCGCGAGCGAGGAGAAGAACAGCACGCCCACCACGGAGACGACCGAATAGATCAGCGTGTTGAACGTCCAGCGCAACAGAGTTCGCGCACCCATCACCCGCTCGAAGGCCTCGAGAGACAGCCCCCAGGGAACCAGGCTGTCCGGCAGGATGATCGGCCCTACGGGCTTCAGGGCCAGGACGACCATCGCATAGAACGGGAACAGGGTCACGATGGCCGCGAGGAAGAGCAAAACGCCGCGCCCGATGCGAGCCGGGCGTCCCGGCTCCAACGCCCGGTAAGGCCGTGTGTTCCGCCGCGGTCTGGCCCCGTTCGAATTCTCGGCCGGCGCGGACGTCGTGGTGTCGGCGATGCGGGTCACCGTTCCCTCCCGATCGTCATGCGCTGGATCATGGCGACGATGAACGTCATCACGAACAACGCGAGCCCGATGGCGCTGGCGTAACCGAAGTCGAAGTAGCGGAACGCCTGGTCGTAGAGCTGGAAGACCAACACATAGCTGGAGTTGGCCGGGCCCCCGCTCGTCATCACGTAGACCGTGTCGAAGATCTGGAACGTGAACGTTGTCTCGATGACGACGAGGAAGAACAGTGCCGGGTAGAGCTCCGGAAGGACGATGTACCGAAACCGCTGCCACGCGTTCGCGCCGTCGGCCAGCGCTGCCTCTTCAAGCTCGCGCGGCACGTCCTGAAGCCGGGCCAGCAGGATGAGCATGCCGAAGCCGAACCGCCCCCAGACGGCGACGATGACGATAGCGGGGATCACCAGTGTGGTATCCGACAGCCAGGCCTGATCCGGCAGTCCGAGCCAGCCCATGATCGACGACCACGGTCCGCCCGAGGAGAAGATCCAGGAGAAGACGATGCCGGCCAGGACGAGGCTGGTGATCACCGGCAGGAAGAAGATCGAGCGGAACAGCCGATGTCCGCGGAAAGCCCGCCGCACGAGAAGGGCCATCCCGAGGGAGATCCCAATGGACAACGGCACAGCAAGCACGGCGATGGTCAGCGTGGTACGAAGTGCACGCCAGAACAGTGGATCCTCGCTGAGCCGACGCAGGTTCTCCAGGCCGACGAAGCTGGTATCCGCGCCGATCGTGTAGTCGGTGAACGCCAGGACTCCGCCGGCCAACGTCGGCCCAAATCGAAACAGGACGAACAGGACCAGGCAGGGAAGCACGAACAGGAGCGCTATCCGTGCTTCCCGCCAGCTCGGCCGCCGGCGCGTGCTCACCAATGTGCCAACGGACACCCGCGTGCTCCTGCCTTATCGAAGTACGGACTGCGCGGCCTGTGCGGCGTCATCGAGCGCCTGCCGCGGTTCCTTCTGGCCGATCAGCACGGCCTGGATCTCCGGAGCCAGGACGCCCATGATCTCCCGAGCGTCCTCGTGCAGCGGACCGACCGTGGTCAGATCGGTGTACTTCTCCGCCTCGCCCAAGATGGGGTCACCGTCGTAGAGGGAGCCGATGGACTCCTTGACCGGGAGGAAGCCGGAGGCCTCGTTATACGTCGCTACCTGCTCTGCGTCAGTGACGAACGCAATCCATGCTCCGGCCGCGTCCTTGTCGTCCGCCGACGACAGCATCGCCAGAGAGCCGACAGTTCCGTAGGCCACCTGCTCGACATTCGTCAGCGGCGGGAGGATGACTGTGTTCTCCTCGCCCCAGAACTCCACCAGGTTCTTGCCTTCAGTGTGCCAGGCGCACGCGACGTTGCCCTGCGCGAGCTGGGTCTGCTCGGTGGGCGGCATGGCGGTGAGCATGTCCTCCGCGACGTACTCGCCCTCGACCATCTCCTGCAGGAGAGTCAATGCCTCGACACCCGCGTCGCTGTTGAAGGTGACGTCTGTGCCGTCTTCGTTGAAGACGTCGCCGCCCGCCTGCCAGAGCAACGGATAGAAGGTCAAGTTCAGCGTCTGGCTCACGTCGCCGCTGTAGGCGATCATGTAGTATCCGGCATCCTTGAAGGCGGGCGCCATTTCTCGCAGGTCGTCCCAGGTCTGCGGATACTCGGTCTCGCCTACGGCGTCGAATACCTCCTTGTTGCAGGTGAGCGTCACCGCACTGGCGAGTATGGGTGCGCTTACCATCTGGCCGTCGATCGTTACGGCCTCCACCGCGTTCGGCAGGTAATCGGCCTTGGCGTCGTCGTCCAGGTAGGGGTCGATGGGCTCGATGTTGCGGGCGTACCCCGGCAGCTGGTCCGGGATGAAGTACACGACGTCCGGCGCGCTGTTGCCGGCGATCGCGGTGGTCAACGCCTGATCGCGGTCGGCCCACGGGAAGATCTCCACCGTGACGTCGACACCCGGGTACTCCTCACCGAATGCGGCGATCGTGTCGTCCCAGAACGACCGGTGCTCCGTCTCGTCCGCCATCACCGGGTAGGTCCACATCGTTACCGACCCTTCGAGCTCTCCCGGCTCGGACGCGCCAGTGTTGGCATCGCCGCCGTCGTCGCCCCCGCACGCGCTCGCCAGCAGGACCGCGCTGAGCGCCGCACCGGTCACCATGACCTTCCGAGTTCGCATGGCCTTCCCTCCTGATTGTCTGACCGCCGTCGCCGTCCGGTCAGAAAGTTAACCCGCCGCCGATGCGGCAGTTTCACGTGGATGACGCCCAAGCATGAGGCCTGACATTATTACAGCCAACCTATGGACACAATAGGTGCGTGCCGAAAATATCCGCCGTCGCTCGCCACTGCCACGCTCGCCGGTCCGGCCGGGATGATCGCCTTGTCCGACGAGGTCACTTGGCCTTGGTAGTTAACGGGCGTGTTTATCTTGACTTAAATGCTGTCTTTAAATCAGACTAGGAAGCGGCCCTCACGGGAGACCCGCATGAAAGCGGGCTTCCCTCGGCCGACCCGATGCCGAGTTGCTGCTGAAAGGTGAGACGTGCGAACCGTCGACGAGCTGGAGGAACATCTCTCGCGGCCACCGGCCGCGCTGACCGAGGACATGCGCAAGCTCGACGGTGACATCGTCGTCCTCGGCGCTGCCGGCAAGATGGGCCCGAGCCTGGTGCGCCTGGCCGTTCGTGCCGTCCACGAAGCCGGGACCGGAGCCAACGTCATCGCCGTCTCACGGTTCTCGCAGCCGGGGTCGGCAGAAGCGCTTCAGGCTGCCGGCGCCCAGGTGGTGACAGCGGACATCGCCGACGACGACGTTCTCGCCAGCCTGCCAGAAGCCGCGAACGTCGTCTTTCTCGTCGGAGCGAAGTTCGGCAGTTCAGGCAACGAGCCCTCGATCTGGGCCACCAACACCTACCTCCCCGGCCGCGTCGCTCAGCGCTACGCGGGGTCCCGAATCGTCGCCCTCTCCACCGGCAACGTCTACCCCCTGACCCCCACAGGGAGCGGAGGCCCGACAGAAGCGCATCCGGTAGGTCCGGTGGGTGAATACGCCATGTCGTGCCTCGGCCGGGAGCGTATCTTCACCCACGCCGCGCATGAGCGGCAGACGCCCACCGCCCTGATCCGCCTCAATTACGCCGTCGAGCCGCGCTACGGGGTTCTGGTCGACATCGCGCAGAAGGTGCGCTCCGGCCAGCCCGTCGATTTGACCACCGGATATGCGAACGTGGTCTGGCAGGGATACGCCAATCAGGTAGTCCTGCGCAGCTTGCTGCATGCGGACATCCCACCATTCGTCTTGAACCTCACCGGCCCCGAGACCGTGTCGATACGGGCGATAGCCGAGCAGTTCGGCCGCATCTTCGGCACCGATGTCACCTTCATGGGGCAGGAGGAGCCGACGGCATTGCTGTCCAACGCCGGCCGCTGCCACGGTTTGTTCGGCTATCCCGACTTTCCGCTCGCCCAGCTCGTCGAACTCACTGCCGGCTGGATTCTGGACAATCAGCCGCTGCTGGGCAAGCCGACCAAGTTCGAAGTCCGGGACGGCCGGTTCTGATGACCAAGACTCTGGCTGAAACCTCGACCGCCGCCGCCCATGACCGTCAGGAACCCATGGACATCTTTCACTCTGGAACAGTGATCCCGGCTCACCCGCTTGCGCTGGACGCGTCGCGCCGGCTGGACGAGCGTCGGCAGCGGGCACTGACCCGCTACTACCTGGAGGCCGGTGCCGGAGGTGTGGCGGTCGCCGTGCACACCACCCAGTTCGCCATCCACGAGCCCGGGCGGGGCCTTCTGAAGCCGGTGCTCGAACTCGCCTCGACCACTGCGGCCGAGTATGCGGACCACACACCTGTCCTCGTCGCCGGCGTGTGCGGGCCTACCGAACAGGCCGTCGCCGAGGCCGAGCTCGCTGCCTCCCTGGGCTACGACCTGATCTTGCTGGCCCCGTACGGTGCCTCCGAACTCAGCGATCAGGAACTGCTCGACCGGACCCGTGCCGTCGGGGAAATACTTCCCGTGATCGGCTTCTACCTTCAGCCCGCGGTGGGCGGACGTCTTCTCCCCCGCCCCTTCTGGCGGCAGCTCGCGGACATCCCGTCCGTCGTCGGCGTCAAGGTTGCCCCGTTCGACCGCTACGCCACCCTCGACGTCGTGCATGGCATCGCCGACTCGGACCGTCACGGCGACGTCACCTTTTACACCGGCAACGACGACCACATCGTCGGCGACCTGCTGGCCACCTACCCCACCGGCACCGAGTTCGCCGGCGGGCTCCTCGGTCAATGGGCAGTCTGGGTACGAAGCGCCGTGACACTGCTCGAACTCGCCAGGAAGGCCAAGGCGGGCGACGACAATGCGCTGCGTCAAGCGATGGACATGGACGTGGCGCTTACCGACGCCAACGCCGCCATCTTCGACGCCCGCAACAACTTCCATGGATGCATACCCGGGATTCACGAGGTGCTCCGGAGGCAGGGGTTGCTCGACGGCCTGTGGTGCCTGGACGAAAACGAAGTCCTCGGTCCTGGGCAGCTCGACGAGATCGAACGGATCTGGACTGCTTACCCGCACCTTCGGGACGATCAGTTCGTCGCCGAGAACCTGGATCGCTGGCTGGACTAGTGACCCTCTGACAGGGCAGCACGGAGTCGCTGGGCGGCCTCCCTGGGCTCGGCCGCCTCGGTGATCGCCCGCACGACCACCACGCGGCGGGCACCCGCGGCCACCACCTGGTCGATGTTCGTCTGGTCGATACCGCCGATCGCGAACCACGGGGTGGCCGGCTCGGTCTCCGCCACGGCGCGTACCGTGTCCAGGCCGATAGCCGGGCGGCCTTGCTTGGTGGGCGTCGGCCAGACCGGGCCTACACAGAAGTAGTCGACGTGCCGATCCTGGTCGGCGGCGACCGCTTGGTCGACTGAATGCGTCGACCTCCCGAGGATCACATCGGGACCGAGCAGCTGACGTGACGCCGGGACCGGCAGGTCTCCCTGGCCGGTGTGGAAGACGGGGGCGCCAGTCAGCCTGGCGACATCCGCCCGGTCGTTCACCGCCACCAGCGCACCGTACTCGGCTGCGACCTTGCTCACCAGCGGCTGCAGTTCCAGCTCATCGCGCGTGCCGAGCGTCTTGTCACGGAGCTGGACGATATCGACTCCACCGCTCAGCGCGGCGTGCAGGAACGACTCCAGGTCGCCACGGTCGCTGCGGGCATCGGTACACAGGTAGAGGCGGGCGGCCGCTAATCGGTCGTGGCGCGGCTCCGCGGGAATCGTCATCACTCCGCGAGTGTCCCATGTGCCGCGTCCGGCCCGTCTTGAGGTGGGATGAACCGCCTCACATGAGGCATTCCACACCCGGCGTCGTACTGTGGAGGTGTTCACGGGAGCCCGAAGCACCGGGCTGAGAGGGTCCAACGAGACCGACCGTCGTACCTGAACTGGGTCATGCCAGCGGAGGGAGCACGCGTCATGAGCAATGGCGGCAGCCTGGACGTCGTCATCGCGGGTTGCGGGATCATCGGCGCGTCGATCGCCTGGCGGCTTGCCCAAGCTGGAAGGACGGTTCGCTGCCTGGATCCGGCGCCTGGAGACGGCTCTACCCGCGCCGCGGCCGGAATGCTCGCCGCCGTCACGGAGAGCACGTTCGGCGAGCACGAGGTGATGCGGCTCAACGTGGCATCCAGCGCCATGTGGGCGGATTTCGCCGCCGAGCTCGAAACCGAGACGGGCATGCCGACCGGGTATCACCCGGTGGGCACGCTGACGGTGGCTTTCGACGCGGGAGACCGGCAGCAGCTGCGGCGCCTCCTGGACCTACAGCAGGCGTGGGGCCTGGACGCGCACGCGATCGACGTGGCCGAGGCTCGGCGCCGCGAGCCGTCACTCGGCCCGCGGATCGCCGGTGCGGTTTGGGCTCCGGGGGACCACCAGGTCAATCCGCGTGCCGTTCTTCGAGCCCTCCATACAGCTTTGCGCCTTCGAGGTGTGGAGATCGTGCGGCACCGGGCCACCAGGCTCGTGGACCACCAGGGCGGCGCCGTGGTGGGCGTCGAGGACGATACCGGCACACGGCATGAAGCAGCTCTGGTCGTGCTCGCTGCCGGCTGGCACAGCCGCGACATCGCACTCTCCGATCCACTCGCCACGTTGCCGATCCGCCCCGTCAAGGGGCAGGTCATCCGACTGGATGGCGAGTACCAGCCGTCGTTCCACCTTAATCACGTGGTCCGTGGCTTCGTCCAGTCTCGCCCGGTCTATGTGGTTCCCCGCGCTGACGGGGAGATCGTCGTGGGCGCGACCAGTGAGGAGCAACCCGACAATCGGCTGGTGACAGCCGGTGGAATCTTCGCCCTGTTGAGAGATGCCCGAGCCCTCGTGCCTGGACTCGATGAGCTGCCCGTCACGGAGACCACCGCTCGTGCCCGGCCGGGCACCCCGGACAACGTGCCCCTGATCGGGCGGTTCGGTGCTTCTGGAGCTGTCGCGGCCACCGGCCACTACCGCAACGGAATCCTGCTGGCTCCGTTGACGGCGGCAGCGGTGGCCACCTATTGCCGCGATGGCGTCTTCCCGGACTCCGTCGCCTCGGCCGCGCCGAGCCGCTTCCGCGAGGCGGCCGCCGAGGTGGTGGCCGGGTGAACCAGGTCAGGGAAGGCGCCATGTCGGCAAATGACGAGGAGGAACCACGAATGGCCACGACCGTGAAAGTCAACGGTGAGGAGATCGCTTTCGACGGGCCGGCGTCGGTCAGCGACGTCGTCGACCGGGCGCTGGACAACCCCGTCGGCTCATCGGTCGCACGGGGCATCGCGGTCGCCGTCAACAACGACGTGGTCCCCAGGGGAAGCTGGCGTACCACGCGGGTCAGCACCGGCGACCACGTCGAGATTCTTACCGCCACCCAAGGAGGCTGACGTGGACGACCCACTTGTCATCGCGGGCGAGAAGTTCGCGTCGCGGCTGATCATGGGTACAGGGGGTGCACCGAGTCTCCTCGGCCTGGAAACCGCCCTCCTGGAGTCCGGCACGGAATTGACAACCGTGGCGCTCCGTCGGGTCCAGACCGGAACGGAAGGCTCGATCTGGGACCTATTGCAGAGGAACAGGATCCGCGCACTGCCGAACACCGCAGGCTGCTTCACGGCCAGCGAGGCCGTCCTCACCGCGAAACTCGGTCGCGAGGCCTGCGAGACCAACTGGGTGAAGCTGGAGGTCGTCGCGGACGACATTTCGCTGCTACCGGACCCGGTTGAGCTGATCTCCGCCGCGCGAACGCTGGTGAACGACGGTTTCACCGTTCTGCCCTACACGAACGACGACCCCATCACGGCTCGAAAGCTCGCCGACGTGGGCTGCGCGGCGGTGATGCCGCTCGGCGCACCCATCGGCACCGGCCTTGGGGTGCTCAATCCCCGCAACATCGCCGCGATCGTGGCGGACTCCTCGGTCCCGGTCATCCTGGATGCCGGGATCGGCACCGCCTCGGACGCCGCACTGGCGATGGAACTGGGCTGCGACGGGGTACTCCTCGCGACCGCAGTGACCCGTGCCGCCGACCCGGTCCGCATGGCGCGGTCCATGCGGCGCGCAGTCCAGGCCGGCCGCGATGCCTACCTCGCCGGGCGCATTCCACGCCGGGAGGACGCTTTGGCCTCGTCTCCCGCCGATGGGCGGGCCAATCTCGATCTCGCGCTGTAGCGAAGGAGAACGTCGCGAACGAGCCCTGGGCGCCCAGCGAATGGCAGCCCAGGGCCGGCCACCCCGCAGATCAGGAACCGGTTCGGCGGCAGATCATCAGCTCGGTGGTGGGGCTCTCGCTCATCCGCCGGACTAGCTGCCGATCGACCTGGTACAACGCAGCACCTGCCAGCCAGCCGGTTGGTTGTGTCAGCGTGACCGCCCGCAGCGCGCCGCCCCACACCTTGCGCCACACCCGGGGAGCGTCGACTTGAGCGTTCATGAGGACGAGCATCGGCACTCGGCGCTCCACGCGGAAGCCCGCGCCCTCCAGGGCAGAGACGATCCACTCCTTTGTCCGGCTGACCTGGTGGGCCGTGCGATCACGCGGACGATTCAGGAAGTTCTCCGACAACACGAACGAGCCGCCCGGCTTCACCAGCCGGGCGATGTTGCGCAGTCCGGCAAGGTACCGCTCGTCGTCGGTGATGTGGAAGAGCACATCCATGCACGACGCGGCGTCGAATGACGCCTCCGGCAGTTCGTCCTGGGCCCGGGTGATGTCGACCTGGACGAACGTCACGTCCGGAAATCGCCCACGCAGCCGTCCCACCGCGGACTCCGTCAGATCACTTCCCACCACTTCCCCGGCTCCGGCCTCACGCCAGCAGTCGACATAGAAGCCCGTGCCCGAGCCCACGTCCAGGATCCTGCTGGTGTCGGATATCGACAGCGATCGCACCTCCCGAAGGAACACCTCCCTCCGGACGCGGTACATCCAGGCGTTGAACGGGCGGCCCAGCGCCTGATAGCCGACTCCACTGACAGTCCAGTCCTCTGCGAGGCGGTCCTCCCAGAAGCGCTGATGATCATCTTCGTTTCTCACCAACTCATAGTCCCCCGATAACGAATTGATTACACACCGAATTTCTCAACGCGCTGCCGATCCTCGCTCCGGATGTCCGTCAGAGGTGATAGACAGCCATCCACACGCAGGAGGGAACGGCCATGAAGTACATGCTCATGTGCGCCGAGCACACTCGCTGAGCTCACCGCCACTGCCGGGCAAATGGCGCCGGAAAGACCTAGACATGAGAATCACTCTCATATAGAGTAAGGCCTTGTCGGGGCGCGGTCGGTCTCATGCCCGGGTGGACCGCGTCCCGGCTATACACAACAGTCGCGATCGAGAGCATGGAATGGCGCCAACGACGCGCGCGGCCCGTCGTGGCCGGCCTCTACACTTGACTCGTGCCTACCTACGAGTTTCGCTGCCGCACCTGCGGCTCCACCTTCGACGTCGCGCGGCCCATGGCTGAGTCGAACGAGCCCGCGCCCTGCCCGGGCGGACATGACGACACCGTCAAACTGCTCACCACGGTCGGCATGACCGGCCGCGCCGCGGGCACTGCCGCCCCCGCGGCAGGTGGCGGTTGCTGTGGGGGCGCGTGCGGCTGCGGCTGACCGACTCCTTAGTGCCCGACCGAGCTGGTTACCAGCTCGACTTGGTGACGCCAGGCAGCTCGCCACGGTGTGCCATTTCCCGAACCCGGGCGTGGTGCCAGTGACCTGGCAACGAGCAGACATGATGACTCTCCAAGATGAGACGCTGCCCGGGCCTTGTCCAGTTCCACTATAGATAATCATTATCGATTCGCCACTCACCTCACAGCCATGGCCATCTCCCTTGATGCCCCGGCAGCCGTCGTCCTCAGCTACGCGATGCCAGACGAGTATCCCGGGCCGGCTCATGCGGTCCATTGAGCAACTCGGCACCGGCCGGGTCCGCGCGCGTGGAAGGTTCTGGCTGCCGACAAGACCGCAGACCCTTTGCCTATGGGACGGCGCGGGCGGACAATCCTCCGCGGCGTGATCGCTGGGGGCGAACGTTCATTCGGAATTGAGTCGAGCTGACTCAAGTTATATGTGGTGAAGCTGGCCCGCCAGGCACAAGCAAGGAAAGGAAATCCAGCATGACCACCACACTGATCCCCAGGCCGTTCGCCGACATCGACCGCGTGTTCCAGACACTGTGGAACGCTCCGGAGCCCGTTCAAGCGCATGCCCCGGCTGCCGATCTGCACCGGGACGGGGACGACCTTGTCGCCAGGTTCGACCTTCCCGGCATCGACCCCGAGAAGGATGTCGCCGTCGAGGTACAGGGACGTAAGCTCGTCGTCCACGGCGAGCGCAAAGACACCCGCGCGGAAGAGCGCGATGGCCGCCGTCTCCACGAAGTGCGCTACGGCAGCTTCCGCCGCACGGTGGCCCTTCCCGTCGCGGCGGACCCGGAGAAGGTGACGGCCACATACGACGCCGGCGTTCTTTCGGTCACCGTCGCCGATGTCTACGCCGGCACGTCTCCTCGCCGGATCGAGGTCACCAAGGCCGCTTGAGTCCGAGGCAGGCTGCGCGGCGAGACCTAAGCCGCACATACCGACGAAGCGGTGCTCCCCAGTTATGGGAAGCACCGCTTCGGGCGCACTCGCTACGGCACGCCGTCGATCTCTCCCCTTCCTGCGGCCGATCTCGTACCGTGTGAACCATGATCTGGACTGTGCGCACCAGGATCGGTCCATTGATGCTGCGCGAGCAGCTCGAGCCCGAGGATGAACCGGGCGTCTTGAGACTGTTCCAAGAATGCGACGACTGGTTCGAGGCCACCACCGGTGGGCCATCGGGTCCCGGTGATGTGCAGAGCCTCTTCTACGCCCTGCCCGAGGGTTACAGTTTTGAGGACAAGCGCATCTTCACGCTCCGGGACGGATCCCGCATCGTCGGGCTCGTCGACGCCGTCGTGGGCTATCCCAGGCCCCGAGCCTGCGCGGTGGGCGCCTTCCTGATCGCGCCGTCTCACCGCGGCCGCGGCGTCGCCACGGCGGTGGCCGAGATCTTGCTGTCCGAAGCCCGCGAGGCTGGGTTCAAGGAGGTCACCGCCACCACGACGGACCGGTGGCCCGCGGGCGACGGCTTCCTCCGATCCCTCGGATTCGATCTGCCCGGCGACCGGCCCACCACCGACCAGCCCACGGCACGGGCCACGCTGAATCTGGATCGCCTCGCATAGCCTCACACTTCGCGTCGCCGGGCCAACCTTCGTCGGCTTCCCCTGTTTCTCCCTGCCTTTGCAATGCGCACATATACGCAACTCTGCGGTGATGCGTATCTGTGCGCATTGCAAAGGCAGCTGAGAATGCAGAACTCCATGCACGCCGCGAAGACGAGCATCAACTTGACGCCCGGCCCTGGACTGGCTAACGTTCTATGCTCTTCGCGACCGGACCGGGATCCCGGGCCGTCGGAAAGTTCCATCTTCCGCCGAGCCTGAGGAGGCCCTTCCATGGCTGCTGTACACACCAACGACGACGCCCTCGCGGACGAACGTGCGCTCATGCGCCAGGCCCGCGAGCACTTGCGGGCCATGCGAGAACGCACGCTCTCCCTGAACGCGCAGGGTGGTGACCGCGTGTCGACGGAGTATCTGAAAGCGTCACTGCATCGGCGCGCGAAGGCGCTGGAGGACGACCCCGGCCTGCCGCTCTTCTTCGGCCGTATCGACCGGCTGCGAAACCACGACGACGTTCCCGACGACACCTCATCCCCGGGCGCCACCACGCTCGAGACGTTCCACATCGGCCGACGGCACGTCATGGACGACGCTGGAGACCCGGTGGTGATCGACTGGCGCGCGGATGTGTCACGCGCCTTCTACCAGGCCACTCGCCGCGATCCGCATCAGCTCACGCTGCGGCGCCGGTTCGGCTTCTCCGCCGGCGAACTCACGTCGTTCGAGGACGAACACCTGCTGGACCCGGCCGAGCCGGACACCGCGAGCCGGATTCTGACCGAGGAGATCGAACGCCCCCGAGTGGGGCCGATGCGGGACATCGTCGCGACGATCCAGCCGGAGCAGGACGACGTCGTTCGTCTACCGCTCGATAGATCCGTATGCGTCCAGGGCGCGCCCGGCACTGGAAAGACCGCGGTCGGGCTCCATCGGGCCGCGTATCTGCTGCACACGTACCGCAGTCGGCTGGCCCGCAACGGTGTCCTGGTCATCGGGCCCAACCGCGCCTTCCTGCACTACATCGCCCAGGTGCTTCCCACGCTCGGTGAGGTTGACGTACGTCAGATGACCATCGCGGAACTCGTCGACGGTGTGCCGATCCGCGCCGAATCCGAGCCGCGGGCCGCTGCGGTCAAGGGCGACGCCAGGATGGCCGACGTGATCCGCCGTGCTGTCTGGGATCACGTCGGTGAGCCGTCGGAGGCTCTCCTGGTCCCGCGCGGCACCAGGACGTGGCGCGTTCCCGCGCACGAGGTCAGGGACGCGATCAACAGCTTGCGTGACCGCGGCGACGGCTACGCCACGGGCCGGGCGCTGCTTCCGCAACGCCTGGCACACCGAATCCTGCTGCGCATGGAGGCCTCCGGGGACATCACCGATGACCGGGTGCAGTCCGCCGTGGCCCGTTCGCAGCCGACGAAACAGTACGTCAATGCTCTCTGGCCGGCGCTCGATCCCGTCAAGTTGGTCATGCGCCTGCTCAGCGACGCTGACCTGCTGGCGCGGGCCGCCGACGGGGTTCTCAGCCCGGACGAGCAGAAGCTCGTGCTGTGGCCGAGACCGGCCCGCGGCCCGAAGTCGGCGCCATGGTCGCATGCCGATGCCGTCCTCGTCGACGAGGCACGTGGCGTCGTCGAACGCTCCAGTGGCGTGGGACACGTGGTACTTGACGAAGCGCAGGACCTGTCGCCGATGGAGCTGCGCGCGGTGGGTCGCCGAGCGGCCGGCGCCTCCGTGACCGTCCTGGGCGACATCGCCCAGGGGACCACCCCGTGGGCCACACCGTCCTGGCCGGAAGCTCTCTCCCACCTAAGCCAGCCCGACACCCACCTCGAGGTTCTCCGGAAGGGATATCGTGTCCCCGCCTCCGTGGTGGAGCTGGCGGCACGGTTGCTGCCGTCGATCGCGCCGGGCATCGAACCGCCCGAACCCGTGCGCTCGAACCGCGGCTTGCTGTCCGTCGTCGCTGCGGGCCACGACGACGAGTCGGCTGCCGTGATCCGAGAGGTCACGGAGCGCGAGGGCTCGGTGGGCATCATCGCGGCCGACAGCATGGTGGACCACCTCGCCGCGCTGCTCGACGCGACCGGCATCGCCTTCGGCCGGTTGGAGGACGACGCGCCGCTGACACTGGTCCCGGCGACTCTGGCCAAGGGTCTGGAGTTCGATCACGTGGTGATCATCGAGCCCGCCCGGATCGTGGCCGCAGAAGCGAACGGCCTGCGTCGGCTCTACGTGGTCCTGACCCGTGCGGTCTCGTCACTCACCGTTGTTCACGCGGAGCCTCTGCCCGTCGAACTCCGATGACAGCTCAGGCCGGTTCTTCGCCGTAGAGGACGTCCTCCGCGTCAGCGATCCGGTAGGCGTAACCTTGCTCCGCCAGGAAGCGCTGCCGGTGCTGGGCGTATTCCTGGTCCACTGTGTCCCGCGCGACCACGGAATAGAAGCGAGCGGTACGTCCGTCCGCCTTCGGCCGGAGGATGCGGCCCAGCCGCTGCGCCTCCTCCTGACGCGAGCCGAACGTGCCGGAGACCTGGATCGCCACGCTGGCTTCCGGCAGGTCGATGGAGAAGTTCGCCACCTTGCTGACCACCAGGGTCTCGATCTCGCCGGTGCGGAACGCCTCGAAGAGCCGCTGCCTCTCCCGGACTGTCGTCTCGCCCTTGATCACCGGCGCGCCGATCCGTTCGCCCAGCTCGTCGAGTTGATCGATGTACTGCCCGATCACCAGCAACGGCTGTCCTGCGTGCCGTTCCACCAGCCGCTGCACCACCCGAGTCTTGGTCTCGGTGCAGGAAGCCAGCCGGTACCGCTCGTCGGCCTCGGCCGTGGCGTAGGTGAGACGCTCCCCCTCGGAGAGGGTGACCCGGACCTCGACGCAATCTGCGGGCGCGATGTAGCCCTGGTTCTCGATCTCCCGCCAGGGGGCGTCGTACCGTTTCGGGCCGATCAGCGTGAACACGTCGTCTTCCCGGCCGTCCTCGCGCACCAGCGTCGCCGTCAGACCCAGCCGGCGCCGCGCCTGCAGGTCCGCGGTCATCCGGAAGATCGGAGCCGGCAGGAGATGGACCTCGTCGTAGACGATCAGACCCCAGTCCCGCGCTTCCAACAGCTCCAGGTGCGTGTAGGCGCCCTTCCGGCGCGTCGTCATCACTTGATACGTGGCGATGGTGACCGGCCGGATCTCCTTTCTGGCGCCCGAGTACTCACCGATCTCGTCCTCGGTGAGGCTGGTCCGGCGAATCAGCTCGTCCCGCCACTGTCGCGCCGCGACAGTGTTGGTCACCAGAATCAGCGTGGTGCTCTGTGCTCGGCTCATCGCTGCGGCGCCCACCAGGGTCTTGCCCGCACCACACGGCAAGACCACGACGCCCGACCCGCCGTGCCAGAATCCCTCGACCGCCTCCCGCTGGTACGGCCGGAGCGTCCAGTCCGTCTCCCGCAGAGTGATCTCATGCGCCTCGCCGTCGACGTACCCGGCTGTGTCCTCCGCCGGCCAGCCGAGCTTGACCAGGCTCTGCTTCAGATTTCCCCGCTCGGACGGGTGCACGATGACGGTGTCGTCGTCGATCCGCGCTCCCACCAGCGGCTTGACCCGCTTGGAGCGCAGCACCTCTTCGAGGACGGCCCTATCGGTGCTGTGCAGCACCAGGCCGTGAGCTGGATGCGTCTCCAGCCGGAGCCGCCCATACCGCGCCATCGTCTCGGCGACATCCACCAGCATCGCGTGCGGCACCGGATACCGCGAATAGGTCATCAGCGAATCGACGACTTGCTCGGCGTCATGGCCGGCAGCCCGGGCGTTCCACAGGCCCAACGGCGTGAGCCGGTAGGTGTGGACGTGTTCGGGTGCACGCTCCAGCTCGGCGAACGGCGCGATCGCACGCCGGCACGCCTCCGCCTGCTCGTGGTCCACTTCGAGAAGGAGGGTTTTGTCGCTCTGCACGATGAGCGGTCCGTCAGTCACGTCCGCCATTGTCCTCTCCTGGCTGCCCAGTTCCATAATCGCGGCTCTGGCGCCGGCGCAAACGCTCACGATGTGGAGGCGGCAACGAGCGACCCACATAGCGGCGACTTGCGCAGTCAAGGAGACCGGTACGCTGATCACGAGATCCCCGTGTGGGTAACACCACTCGTAGCAGTGCCTGCCCACTCGTAGCGGAAGATGAGGCGGCGATGCCCGGAAGCGTTCAGCCGAACCGGTCTGCAGACCGGCGCGGCAAGCCGCCACGATCGGCGTCCACCAGCTCAAGTTTTCCCCGATTTCTCGGGCTGGCCGTGCTGGGCGTCCTGCTGCCGGGCCTCGGGCTGATCGCTGCGGGCCGTCGCCGCATCGGGTTCGCGGTGCTGGCCGTCTTCGTGCTCGGCGTGGCGGCCCTCATTGTCTACGCGCGCCGCGAGGGATTCGACGGCATGGTCCGTCTTGGCACTGATACCGGCCGGATCAACGTCTTCGCGTTCGGCATCCTGGCCGTCGCCGCCATATGGCTGCTGATCGCCGTCGTGAGCTTCTACCTCCTGGACTCCCGTCGGCTGGGCACCGGGCAGCGGCTGCTGGCGGCCACCTTGGTGATCGTCGTCGCTTCTGTCGTCGTCGCTCCGATGGGGGTCGGCGCCCGCTACGCTTTCACCCAACGGAACTTCATCGAATCCGTTTTTCCGGATGACCGTCATCAGTTCAGCCTGACCATCCCCGCTGAGGCGACCGACGAGGATCCGTGGGCAGGCCGGGATCGGGTGAATCTGCTGATCCTCGGCTCGGATGGCGCGCCGGACCGGGACGGCGTCCGCACTGACACGATCATGGTGGCCAGCGTGAACGCCCAGACCGGCGACACCGCGCTGTTCTCCCTCCCACGCAATCTGCAGCACGTGCCATTCCCGGAGGGGCCGGTGCGCGACGCGTACCCCGACGGATTCCGGGGCGAGCCGCCTGGCGAGTTCTGGCTCAATGCCGTCTACCGCAACATCCCGGCGCAGTTCCCCGAGGCCTTCGAGGGCCTTGAAGACCCGGGGGCGGAAGCACTCAAGCTGGCGGTCGGAGAAGCGCTCGGCCTCGAGATCCACTACTACGTCATGGTCAACCTGGACGGGTTCAAAGCCATCGTCGATGCCTTGGGCGGCGTCGTCGTCGACGTGCCGTACCGGATCCCGATGGGCAATCAAGCCACGAACTGGGGCACGTGCACTGCTGCACGAGACTGGATCGAGGAAGGCGAGCAGCGACGCCTCAGCGGCGCCAAGGCGCTATGGTTCGCCCGCGCGCGGTGCGGACCGCCACCCATCGACGACGACTACGAGCGGATGCGGCGGCAGCGCTGCCTCATCGGCGCCATAGCCGAGCAAGCCGACCCGTTCACCCTGATCACCCGCTACTTGCGACTGGAGGGGGCGATCCGGGAAAACATCAGCACTGACATCAGTCAACGGAGGCTGGAAGATTTCGCCGAGCTGGCCTTGCGTATCCAGGATGCCGAGATCCGTACGCTGCCGTTCACTGACGAGGTCATCGAGTACCACCGGCCGGACTACGCCCTGATCCAGGACTTCGTGCGGGAGTCGCTCGAACCGGAATCCGAACCCGAACCCGGGTTCACCGAACCACCGCCCTCAGGGGAGAACATCAGCGACGATCAGACCGACGGCGCGCCCGACGAGTCCGCCGAGAACGAGCAGCCGGACGACGAGGAGACCGGAGACACCACGGACGAGATCACCGACGAGACCCAGCCGGACGAATCCGAGGGAGCCCAGTCGATCGACGAGGTCTGCTGAACTCCCAGCCCACCCACCTTCCACCCGGTCCCGAAATGATCATTCGGAGCTAGCGGATAGTTACTCGGTGGCGAGGGCGACGCCGCTGATCCGGTGCACGGCGAAGGACCGGATCTCGTTACGACGATGATCGAACGCGGCGAGCCACCCGCCTTCGAGGCGGACGGGGTCGATGATCCGCTCGCTGGTGGAGCCGTGCTGGTCGACGTAACCGATCCACACCGTCGACCCCCGCTCAATAGCCTCTCGCAGGTCTGCCAGCGTCTGGGCGGACGCTTTGCGGCCAAGCCTTCCGGGCACGGTGTCCGGCGGCCGGGCAGCGGAGGAACGATCACCCGCTCGTAGGGCCCGCACAGCCGCTGCGAGCACGGCCTCGGTGGGCGCCGGTCTCTCCACCAGGGTAGGTGACGGTGCGGCGCGTCCGTGTGTACGCCTGGGCTCCGGACGCGCGATCACCACGGTGCCGTCCGCGCTCTCCGGAGTCGGCACGAAACCCAACTGCCTGAGCCGCTCCAGCAAGGTGAGCCCGTCGAGGGAGGAAACGAGCACAGTCGGTGCCAGCTGCCGCAACCCGAGCGCTGACGCCTGCGGCCGGGCGAGAATCTCGCTCAGCATGGCCTGGTCGTCACTGCGCACGAACGACGACGCGGCCCCGACGCGCAGCAGTCCATGCCGCCGGGAAACGTCGTCCACCAGGTAAGTCAGCGGCTGCGGTACCGGCGTGCGGGAGATGGTGGCCAAGAACCGGTGTACGTCACTGGCGGTGCGGCCGACGTCGAGAGCGCGCCGGATCGAACTCTCGGTGAAACGATGCACGGAAGCGCCACCCCTGCTCTCCACGTCGGAGATCAGATTCAGCTCCCGGGCCAGGTCAGAGCGCAGCGGCCCCGGCGCCACCGCGGTGAGGTCGGCCTGCAGGAGAATGTGCTCGAGCGGTTGCGGAAGCAGGGCGTCCAGCCCGATGCGGATCTCCTTCTCCAGCTGCTCCTCCCGGCCATGCGCCAACAGCGGACGAGCGTACGAGGCGAGCGCACCCGTACCGGTGATCCCAAGAAACTCGGCCTCGCGCAGAGTCCAGCCGACGACGCGGTCACGCAACCGGCCGCCGCGCCGAGGACGTCGCCAACGGACCACCTCGCCGATGCTCTCGGCATCGGCCGAGTGCCCCGTGGGCACGCTGGCCAGCACATCCAGGACTTGCGACCTGATCTCCGGAGCCACCGGCCGGTCCAGCTCACCGCTCAATGCGGGAATCGCCCGGTCACGCTCGTCCCGCGTTCCCACGAGCCCGGCTACGCGGCTGCTCGACTGCCAGGCCCGAACCAGCGCCAGCCACCGTTCGGCGACGTCACCGCGTTGCCACGTGTCGTACACGGGCGTCGGCGTCCATGTCTCGTCCTCCGTGTTGCTGGGAGCCACCATGCCCGTGACGTACGCCAGCTCCACGACCAGCGCGGCGCCGGATTCGTCGGTGTCGAGCAGGTCCGGCAGCCGGCGGAGGTCTCGAACCCCCAGACCGCCGGTACGCAACACACCTGGAGGTTCGAGCGACCACGCGTCGAGCAGGGTTTCGACCTTGCGTACCAGGTCGAAAGCACTGGCCGCCGCTGTGCGGTCGATGCGGGCCGGGTCGGGCTCCGTGGTCGTGGGCGACGGTGGCGCCATGTGCGCCGCGCCTCTGAGCACGCCGCCGCGCAGGTGAAGGCCGACCTCTCTAGGAAGGACGACCATGTTCTCGTCGACGGGGATGAGCAGACCGGTGGCCAGCAGCTGATCGACCGGGGTACGGGCTCCGGCCCGGTCCACCTCACGCCACGCGGATTCGACCCGCCCGGTGGGAGGGCCCTCTGCGAGCGCTCGAAGTGCGGCGACGGCCTCCGTGCTCACCTCGTCGAGCAGTGCGCCGAGGGTGCCAGGGTTGCTGATGTGGCCGGCGACAAGCTCGGCGTTGGACGCGTGGTTACCCGCAGCCGGCAGACCAAGGTCGGCCTGAATGGCGGCGAGCCGGGCCGGCGGCAGCCCCGCGAGAAGCTGGGACGCGGGCGGCCCAAGGCCGGCCGGGTGCGGGCCGATGATCTCTCGCACCACCCGAAGCAGGTGAATCTCGTCGTCGGCCCCCCACGTCAAAGCCTGTTCGCGGAGGGTGTGAAGCGCGTGGCTGAGGGCGTCCCACGGCGCCCCGACGAGCTGTTCCACGGCCGAGGGGGTGACGGGATCCGGCAAGATCACCAGGGCGTCGACGACGAGCAGGGTGTACTGATCCAGCCGGTCGAGGGCGCGGACGGCCGACGCCCGGGTGGCGGCCCTGGACGCCAGCTGCGCGACGTCGACCGGCACCGGCACGACAAGGTCCGGGCGCACGCGCAGCAACGTCGCTAGCTCGCCGTCGGATCGAGCCCGCAGATCATCGGCCAGGCTCCGCGGAACCGGCATGGTCCTGGTCATCGCCTTCCAGTGTCCCGCACGAATGTCCTGCACCGGAAATCCGCGTCTGACATTGGTTCTGCTGGATGCCTCGCAAGGCCGAGGAGGCAAGGTAACGGGCTACTACCGAAACTCGGTCAGAGCATCGGATCGACGTGGGGCCGGTTGCTCTTGAGGGTGTTGACCAGCCGCGGACGCACGCTAGAGGCGCCGCAGGTGATCGAGAAGCTCAGCGCCCCGCTCAGCGATCTCCAGCCTGGCTTCCTCGTCGGCGGCCAGCAGCTCCGCCGTGATTTCGGGGTCGACCGGTACTTCTCTGGGCCGTCGTCGTTCAAAGCTCACCATTACGGTCTTAATCGATTCGGCGGCCGAGAGCAAACCCGCGATGCCCACACCGGGCGCGACGAACCGTTCGGGCGATGGTCATGCAACCGAACGGCCCATAGCCGTGACCTGTCCACCCCAGCCTCTCATGCAAACAGGTGCACGACGGGGCAGACGGCCACCGGTAGG
Source organism: Phytoactinopolyspora alkaliphila (assembly GCF_010550695.1). Taxonomy (GTDB): domain Bacteria; phylum Actinomycetota; class Actinomycetes; order Jiangellales; family Jiangellaceae; genus Phytoactinopolyspora; species Phytoactinopolyspora alkaliphila. Next base: position 388,073 of record NZ_JAAGOB010000004.1, on the reverse strand, counting down.
GTGGCGATATGCGCTTAGTCGTCGGATTCGACCTGGACCTGACTCTTGTCGACTCCGCAGACGGCATCACGGCCTCATACGTCGCCGCCGCCCGGACAGTCGGTGTGGACATCGACCCCGCGGAACTCCGGCCGCTCATCGGTCTTCCGCTGCCCGAGACCATGGGCCGCTTCGTGCCGCCCGAGTCGCTGGCCGAGGCGGTGGCGGCATACCGCGAGGTGTACCCCGACCTGGGCGTTCCCGCGTCGAAGTTACTTCCCGGCGCGGCCGAAGCTGTTGATGCCGTGACGGGCGCCGGCGGGAAGGTGATCGTCGTCAGCGCCAAGATCGCGTCGGCGGTCCGGCTGGTGCTCGCGCACGTCGGGCTCACGGTAGACGACGTCGTCGGCGAACGCTTCGCCGAGACCAAGGGCGACGCGCTGCGGGAACACGGGGCCGGTGTCCACGTCGGAGACCACCCCGGCGACATGATCGGCGCTCGAGCCGCGGGAGCCTACGCCGTCGGCGTCACCACCGGATCGCACGATGCCGTCGCGCTGCGGGAAGCAGGCGCGGACGTCGTCTTCGCGGACCTGCTGGACTTCCCGTACTGGTGGGAAGACTTCACCGCGACCTCCACCTGATCCAGCCGGCCGCGTTCTATAGCTCATTTGACCGCGCCGCTGGTCAAACCCCGGATGAACTGGCGCGAGAACACGATGTAGAGCGCCAGCATCGGCAACATCGCCAACGTCAGCACCGCGAGCACGGCGTTCCAGTCAGTGACGAACTGACCGAGGAACAATTGGGCACCGAGCGTCACCGTGCGCACGCTCTCGCTCGGCGTGAGAATGAGTGGGAACCACAGGTCGTTCCAGATCGGCAGCATCGTGTACACGCCTATAGCGGCTAGCCCGGGCCGTACGAGTGGAAGCGCCAGCCGGTAGACGCGGTACTCGCCTGCGCCGTCGATCCTCGCCGCATCCTTGAGATCGCCCGGTACCTGCGCGAAGAACGTCGTCAGGACGAACACGGCGAGCGGCAGACCCATCGCCGTGTACACGAGGACCAACCCGGTCAGCGAGTTCACCAGGCGCAACGAGACGAGAAGTTCAAGGATGCCCACCGTGCCGAGGCGGATCGGGATCATGATGCCCAAGGCCATGTACAGCGCGAGGAGTGTGGCCCCTGTGAACCGGTATTCGGCGAGCGCGAAGGCTGCCATCGACCCGAGCAACAGCACCAGGAACACCGCGGTGACGGTCACGATGAAGCTGTTCAGAAAGTACAGCTCGAACCGCGCCCGGGTGAACACCGTCTGGAAGCCGCTGATGTCGAACGTGTCGGCCGTGGGGAAGGCGAACGGCTCCTCGAAAATCGACCGTCGGGACTTGAATGAGTTCATCACGATCAACACGATGGGGCCGCACGCCACAAGTGCGTAGGCGACCAGAATCACATGCGGAACCAGCGTGGACGCCCGCCGGCGCAGCGTCGGGCCGGAGCTCGGTCTGCGACGGGTGATTCGAGCCCGCTGATCGACGGCGGTCATGGTGCCCCCATCACAGCTGATACCTCTCGATACGCCGCTGCCAGCCGTAGAAGTAGAAGAGAACCCCGGCCAGGATGAGCAGGAACATCATCGTGGCGACCGTGGCGCCCATGGTGCTCGAGCCACGCTGCAGCTGAAAACCGAAGAATGTGCGATAGAACAACGTCCCCATGATGTCGGTGGCGAAGTCCGGGCCTGCAAGCGCGCCCTTGACGGTGTAGATGAGGTCGAACGCGTTCATGTTGGCCACGTACGTGATGACCGACACGATGCCGATTGTCGGCAAGATCAACGGAAACTTGACCCGCCAAAAGATCTGCCAGCCGTTGGCGCCGTCCACCCGCGACGCTTCGAGAAGCTCGTCGGGAATACCGATGAGCACGGCGTAGAAGAGAATCATCGGAATGCCGATGTACTGCCACACGGACATCAGTGACAACGTGAGCAACGCGGTGCTGGACTGTCCCAGCAGCGGTGTCTCCACCAAGCCCCATGCCGGGCTCAGGATGAGCTGCCAGATGAACCCGACGATCACCACGCTCAGCGTGGTGGGAATGAACAGCAGAGTGCGGTACGTGGCGCGGCCGCGCAGTACCGGCGCGGACAGCAGCGCCGCGAGCAGGAGGCCGATGGGGTTCTGGACGACGAAGTGAACCCCGAAGAAGATCAGGTTGTTCCACACCGCATTCCAGAACCGGTCCGAGAGCAGGTCGTCGGTGAGGAGGTGGACAAAGTTCTCCAGCCCTACGAAGACCCGCACACCGTCCCTGGGCGCGAACATGCTCAGCCGCATCGAGTCGAGAAGCGGGTAGACCATGAACACCGTGTAGATGAGCACGGCCGGGGCGAGGAACACCCACAGGTGCGGACGGAACCGCGGCCGGCGACCCACCCGGGAGGCGGCCGGCCGCAGCGACGCGGTCATCTACTGCTGGGGCTCGTACCAGCGCTCGAGCCCTTCTTGGGCTCGTTCGGCGGCGGCCCGCGGCTCGATGGTCCCGTTGATCACCTGCGCGCTGAGATCCCACAGCTCGTTCTCGAGGTTGGGCTCGCCGCGCGAGAGGATCTGGTACGAGTTCCGGATGGTGGACTCACAATCGTCGCGCCAGTCCAGGAACTCCTGGGCAAGCGGATCATCCAGCTCCACACTGTGGTCGGAGAGCGGGAAGAATCCTGGCAAGGAGTTCGCGTAGAGCTCGGCGAACTCGGCTGTGGTGGTCCATTCCAAGAAGGTCCGCGCCTCCTCCGGGTGGTCCGTGTCCGCGTTCATGCCGATGCCGATGTCGGTGTGGTCGCTGATGTAGCACTGGCCCTGGCCCTCGGGGAGCGGCGGCGGGAACGCACCCATCTCGAAGTCCGCCTGTTCCCGGAAGAGCGCGATCTCCCAGGAGCCGGCCGGGAAAATCGCCCCTTGGCCGAGGGTGAAGAGATTCTGCGAGTCCGGATAGGTGATTGCCTCGTAGCCGTTCGGCAAGTAATCCGCCCACGACGCGAGCTCGTCGAACACGGAGACGTAGGCGTCGTCGTCGAAACGCTGCTCACCTTCGATCAGCGCCTGCCGGCCCTGCTCACCGTTCCAGTAATTGGGGCCGATGTTCTGGAAGCCCATGGTGGCGGCCTCCCACTGGTCAGCGGTTCCCATGACCAACGGCGTGATGTCCTCGGCGGCGATCTGATCGAGTACCTCGTGGAAGTCCTCCTCGGTGGCGGGCTCCTCCAGGCCGAGTTCGTCGAAAACCTCGGTGTTGTACAGGAAGCCGTGAATCACCGATGCCATAGGGACACAGAAGACGTCCGAGCCGTCGTCGGTAATCCACGCGCTGCGGGCGACGTCATCGAATGCGTCCATGCCCGGCAGGTCGGTCAGGGCGGTCAGGTGCCCCGCCTCGTAGAGCTGCAGAGCGACATCGAACGGCCGGCACGTGATCAGATCTCCAGCCGTACCACCGGCGAGCTTCGCCTCCAATGCGGCGTTGTACTCGTCAGGCGCGGATGGCTGGAACGTCACCTGGATGTTCGGATGTTGCTCGTGAAAGGCCGGGAGGATGACGTCCTCCCAGATTCCGAGATCGTCGTTGCGCCAGCTCTCGATGACGAGCTGAACCTCACCGTTGCCTGTGTCGCCGTTGTCGCCGTTGTCGGCAGGAGCGGCACCGTCCCGGGGATCCTCACTCTCCCCACAACCAGAGATGATCAGCAGGACACCGACAAGTGGTGCCGCCGCCCGGCGCAGTAGTGGTTTCGGCATCGGTCCTCCTGCATTCTCAGCTCGCCCGGATCAGGCCCCGGCAGGCACGTGGACGCTCCTCGGGGACGGCCGCACAAGCGCGATGGAATGTCGACATCAAGCAGCTCACCTCGCCTCCCCGACCGTGGTGAGGTCGTTGATCGTACACCTCGGAACCGACGTGGTCGAGACTGTTGAGCAGACCGGTCATCTCCGGTGGCGCAGCACCCCGACCAGCACCGGTACCACGCGTCAGCGAACCAGCGTGTCGAGGAGGTAGGCGAGCTCTCCCGCTGGATCGGCGGTCAGCCCCGGATGGACCACGCCCGGCTGCACCACCGTGCTCCGCGGCGCGGCCAGCCAGCGGAACCGCTCACCCGGGCTCAATGGCGCTGCCGGATCCTCCGCGGTGGCCGAACACGGCGTGACATACGCCTTCGCCGCGGCGGTGAGCTCGTCGGCGTCGGCGCCGGGATCGAGCGCCCGCAGCCGGTCCTGATCGACCTCTACCGCGGCGTCCAGATAGTCCATCGCCTGGCAATACACGATGACTCCGACGTTGATGAACTCCCCACGCTGGATCCGCGGCACGATCCGCACCGTGACGTAATCGAACGGGTACCGCTCGCTCATGCAGCTCTCCCTGGAAGCCACCGCGGCGCCTGCTCCAGCCTGGACAGCAGATAGTCGGCGTACCGGCTGCGCACAGCCTCCGGTCCGTCTGTCTCCGGCGCTTCGGGGAGCCACTCCTCCGGTACCGCCCCCATCACCTCCGCCAATGCCTCCCGCGTGACCAGCGGTGCGAGGCGCTCGTGCACCTCCGCAACGTGGTCGGCGAACGGCGCGAGCACATGCTCGCCGGTCGGGTAGTCGCGCCCCGCGAAGGCGGTCACGCTCGGCCAGCCGTGGTGGAAGATCAGCGACGCGCCGTGGTCGATCGCCCACACATCACCGTGCCACAGCAGCAGATTGGGGTTACGCCAGCTCCGGTCGACGTTCACAGTCAGTGCGTCGAGCCACAGGATCGCCGCTGCGTCCACAGGCGGCGGACGCCGTCCGCGGCCGTCGTAGCCGACGGCCCGCGGCAGGAAGTCCATGCCGAGATTCACGCCGACGCTGGCCAGCAGCAGCTGCTGTATGTCCGGGTCGGGTTCTCGCCGGCCGATCGCCTCGTCGAGGTCCACCAGGATGAGATCCGGGACCCGGATGCCGAGCCGGCGGCCCAATTCCCCGACGACGATCTCCGCGACCAGGGCCGCCGTACCCTGGCCGGCGCCTCGGAACTTCACAACGTACGTGCCGAGATCATCGGTCTCGATCAACCCGGGTAGGGAGCCGCCCTCTCTAAGTGCCTGCACATACCGGACAGCGCGGACGAGGGGTAGGGTGGTGATCGCCGTGGCGGTGTCTCCCATGGAGGCGACGCTACGGCACGTATCGATGCAAGGCCCCACTGGGAACGCACTCGCCACCGGCCATAGGCTGGAAGGGTCGCGCTCCGCGGGGCGGCGACGGTCCGACATCCCACGACGAACGAGGTCTGCGGTGCCAACCGGCAAGGTCAAGTGGTACGACACGGAGAAGGGCTTCGGCTTCCTCTCCAAGGACGAAGGCGGCGACGTCTTTGTGCACTCCTCTGTGCTTCCCGGTGGTGTGAGCGCCCTGAAGCCGGGCCAGCGAGTCGAGTTCGGCGTGGCAGCAGGCAAGCGCGGAGAACAGGCGTTGTCGGTGCGGATCCTCGACCCGCTGCCTTCGGTGTCGGCCGCGGTGCGCAAGAAGCCGGACGAGATGGTGACCATCGTCGAAGACCTGATCAAGCTGCTCGACGGGCTCTCCAACAGCTACCGCCGCGGACGGCACCCGGAGCAGAAATCCGCGCGCAAGGTCGCCACGGTCCTCCGCGCCGTCGCCGACGATCTGGACAATTGAGTGGCTAGTGTCCTGATCCACTAATCCGGGTCCGACGCGCCCGCCAGGCCCGAGCCGGGCGCCGGCTTGGGCGACACGTTCACCCGCAGCGCCCAGAAAAGCCCTGCCAGCAAGACGCCTGCGGTGATCGCCATTCCCAGTGCCGGCATGAGCGGCAGGAGGATGCCCACGCCGCCGCCCAGCACCCACGACAGCTGAAGTGACGTCTCGGACCGGGCGAAGGCGTTGGAGCGCATCCGGTCCGGCACGTCCCGCTGGATGATCGCGTCGAGGGACAGCCTGCCCAGCTGCTGCCCGAAGCCGCCCATGATCGCGGCCGCGATGACGGTGATCATCGCCCACCACATCGCCGAGATCAGCGCAGTGCCGGCGGCGATCCCCACAAGCACCAGGATGGCCCCGTCCGGGCTGCGGGATCGCACCAGCGCGCCGAACGACGTCCCGGCGGCGCTGCCCACCCAGGCGCCCGCGGCGACGATGCCGAGCAGGAGGAACCCGTCCAGACCGCCCACCGGCTCCTCTCGCAGGACGAACGCGAAGAACATGATCATGAATCCGGAGTAGAACCGGAGAGCGGCGTTCGCCCGCAGTGCCCGCACCACGGCACCACTGACGCGGAACCGCCGGCCCGGCGTTGTCTGGCGCAGATGGGCAGTGGACTCCTCGGCGGCGGAGTCCACTTGCTTCGAGAGCATGACGGCGAACACCGTGGTGGCGACGTAGGCGAGGAAGGCCGCGCGCAGCGGCCAGTCGTCGCCGATCTGGCTCAGGCCGAGGCCGATCGGCGCGCCGATCATGGTGCCGAAGGTAGCGGCCAGTTGAAGGCGGGAATTGGCCGCGACCAGCGTGATCCCCGGCGGCAACAGCCTTGGGACGGCGGCGGCGCGGGTCACCGCGTAGGCCTTCTGCCCCACCAGGATGCCCAGCGCCGCCGGGAACAGCCAGACTCCTTCGGTGAGAACGGCGTCGGCGGCCACCCATGCGAGAAAGCCGCGCGCCGCCGCGGTCACGCCGATCGCCCAGCGCCGGCCATGACTGAACCGGTCGAGGAACGGGCCGATCAGTGGCGCCACGATCGCGAACGGCGCCATCGTCAACGCCAGGTACAGCGCCACGTTGCCGCGGGCCTCATCGGTGGGCACGGTGAAGAACAGGGTTCCGGCGAGCGCGATCATCACCAGCGCATCGGCGAACGCACTCAGCGCGTTGAGCTCGATCAAGCGCGACAGCCCAGTCTGGCCCGCGCCCTTGGCCTCGGCCGCCCGGTGCAGTCGGCTGGCGCCGGCTCGGGTGGCCTTGGCGGTGCCGGAGGCCGCCCGTTTGGCAGCCCGCGCGGAGACGCCGGCCACCCGCCGCGTACGTGAACCGGACACGTCGGCCCGGCTCGGCCCACGCGCCGGCCCGCCCGGCCCCGGCGGCAGCTCGGGCCGCTGCCCGGAGGCACCGGTGCGCCCAGGCGGATGCTCGTCGTCGCTGGCGGCCCCTCGGGGCGGACGTGGAACTTCGGACACGTAGCCATCCAATCGCATCACGCTTCGAATGCGGTTACCGGTTGCGCCAGTTCCTTTGAGATAATGGTCTGTTGTGAGCCCTACCGCCAGTCGCCCCCGTGCCGCCAAGCCCGACGCCGTCCTCGCCGGGGCGGTCGACGTCGCCCGCGAGAGCGCGGTGTCCACCGGAGGCGCCGAAGCCGTCGGCGACCATCAGGGGCACGACGTCGAGGGTGACCGGGTCGTCACCCACTACTTCGAATGCCTGCTGCCGGGCTACGCGGGCTGGCGCTGGGCGGTGACCCTCACCCGCGCCTCACGTTCCAAGCAAGCCACGGTGAACGAATGCGTGATCCTTCCAGGCAGCACCGCTGTCCTGGCACCCAGGTGGGTGCCGTGGGACGAGCGAGTGTCACCGGACGATCTCGGCCCCGGTGACCTTCTCCCGGTCACAGACGACGATCCGCGGCTGGATCCCGGGTACACCGCCATCGGCGACCAGCAGACCATGGAGATCGTCGACGAGCTCGGCCTCGGCCGGGAGTGGGTCCTGTCCCGCGAGGGCCGCGACGACGCCGCGCAGCGCTGGTACGAAGGAGATTCCGGCCCGCACACCGACATCGCCAAGGCAGCCCCGGCACAGTGCGGCACCTGTGGTTTCGCCGTGGCCCTGGGCGGTTCTCTCGGCCAGGTCTTCAGTGTCTGCACCAACGAGCGCACCCCGTTCGACGGCACCGTCGTCAGTCATGATCATGGGTGCGGCGGACACAGTGACGTCCGGTTGCCCACGGCTTCCGGCGAATCCCCCGAGCATGTCGTCGACACGCTGTCCTACGAGCTCGTGCCGTTCGAAGGGGATCCCGCCTCCTGAGCCGCGCGGCAAGGCAGCACGGATCCTGACCCGCCTCGGGCGGGATACTCTGCATCGTGGACACACTCGGCACGGCAGCGCTCCGTGATCGCGTACTGGCGGCATGGACCGCCTCTCCGGCCCGGTTCCGCGAGGACGCCAACGCCGAGGAGGAGCTCAGTCTCGGCGCCTACCGGGACCGCCTCGTCGTGGAGCTGGCGCAGAACGCCGCCGATGCCGCCGGGCGAGCCGGCGTCCGGGGCCGCCTGCTGCTACGCCTCGACGGCTCTACCCTGATCGCCGCGAACATCGGTGCCCCGCTGGACCCCGAAGGCGTCGAAGGCCTGTCCACGCTGCGTTCCTCGCCCAAACGATCAGGTGACTCGGTAGGCCGGTTCGGCGTCGGTTTCGCCGCCGTCCTGGCTGTGAGCGACGAGCCCGCTGTGCTCTCCCGGAACGGCGGCGTCCGATGGTCCCGGGCGCGCGCCCGGGACCTGATCGCACAGCTGCCGGAGCTGTCGGCGGAGCTCACCCACCGCGGCGACGCCGTCCCGGTTCTCCGGCTTCCCTTCTCGGCAGAGGATCTCAGCGGCAGCGAGCGCTCCGGCTCCGCCGCCGGACCACTCCTTCCCGCTGGAGCGGCGACAGCGGTCCCCGCCGGCTACGAGACTGCCGTCGTCCTGCCCTTGCGCGACGAAGACGCGCTGGCGTCCGTACGCCAGGCTCTGGCCACGATCGACGACGTCCTGCCCCTCGTCCTACCCGCCCTGGCCGAGATCGTCGTCGAAACCGGCGGTGACAGGCGCGTCATCACGGCGGGCGAGCCGGTAGCCGTCGATGAGGCCTCCGGCGTCTGGGAACGCGAGATCGGGACCCGGAGGTGGCGACTGGCTTCGGCCACCGGAACGGCGGAGGCCGGCTTGCTGGCCGGCCGGCCGCTGGAGGAGCGGCTACGGCCGCAGTGGTCGGTGACGGTCGCCGTCCCCGTCGACGAGGCCGGGACACCGGGCACCACCCAGGTTCATCCCGTCGTGCACGCGCCTACGCCCACGGACGACACCACCACGCTGCCGGCCCTGGTGATCGGCAGCTTCCCCCTCGACTCCACGCGACGCCATGTCACTGCGAGCCCGTTGACCGAGCATCTCGCCGAACGCGTCGGTGCCGCCTACGCGCGGCTGGTGGCTTCGTTCGACACGCCTCTGGCCCTGACACTGATACCAGGGCCGCTGGGCGCGAACGAGCTCGACGCCACCTTGCACCGGTGGATCCACGATGCGCTGACCCGCACACCGTTCATCCCTTCCGCTACCGGCGATGCACGGCTCAGGCCCACCGAGGTGAACGTCGTCGACGGGCTCGACCGGGCGGCCGGCCTCGCCACGCTGGCCGACGTCGTCGCCGGTCTGCCTGCACCCGGCTGGTGGCGCACGGACGCCCTCCAGCGGCTCGGCGCGAAGGTCACGCCGCTCACGGACCTGGTCGATCAGCTGAGCGCGCTGACGCTGTCCCCGGACCAGTGGCGTGCCATGTACGCGGCCCTCGACGGCGCCGAACTGGAGGCGCTGGGAGCGCTGCCTGTTCCGCTGGCCGACGGACGCGTCGTCAGGGGGCCGCGCAGCGTTCTGCTCCCTGGCGATCTCGAACCCGCCCTGCTCGCTCCGTTCCGGCTGCGGGTGACCCATCCGGACGCGGCCCATCCACTTCTCGGCCGGCTCGGCGCGACCGAAGTCACCGCGGCATCGGTCCTGCGCGACCCTGCTGTCCGCGCCGGCATCGAGGCAGCCGGCGACGATGAAGCCGAAGCCCTGCCCGAGGCGGTGCTGCGGCTGGTCGCCGAATCGGGGCTCACCGTCGCCGACGAGCCGTGGCTGGATCAGCTGCCGCTGCCGGACGAGGCCGGTGAGTTCGGCCCCGCTCGCGAGCTCCTTCTTCCGGGCAGCGAGCTGCTCGATCTCCTCGACGTGGATGTCGCGTCGTACACGGCCTCGGGTGAACTGCTCGCCCGGCACGGCGCGCAGACCCTGCGCGCGGTCGGAGTGCGCGACGGCCTGGCGCTCGCGCGCGAATCCGACGTCCCACTCGACGACGACCTCTGGTTCGATCTCGACGACGAAGAGGGCTGGGCCGACCACGCGACGGACCTGCTTCCGGACACGGACCTACCGCCTCTGGTCGCCGAGTTCGTCGCTGTACGTGATCTCGACCTGGTCCGAGACGACGCGTGGCCACGTTTCCTGGCCCTGCTGGCCGCGGATCCCGCCATCCGGCCGGCTGTGGTGGAGCCGGCGTTCGTTTTTATGGCCGACGGCTCCCGGCGTCGGATCCCCTCCTACACGACGTGGTGGCTACGGACGCATGCGCGTGTCGGCGGCCTGCCGCTGCCGGAGCTGTGCGCCGACGACGCCGATCCGGTTGTCCAGGCCCTGCTGCAGCGTCTGGACGTACCCGTCGACGACGCCTTCCGTGTGGCGCTCGGCATTTCCCGGTCGGTCGAGGAGGTGCCCACCGCCGTGCTCCTCCGGCGTCTCGCCGACGACGACGTCCGGCTGCCGTCGGCCGACCTGCTCGAGGTGTATGCCGAGCTCTCCCAGCGCCCCGCCGAGCCGCTCGGGGCACCGGGGCGGGTGCGCATTCCCGACGGTCGCGGCAGCCGCGTCGTCGATGCCGATCAGGCCGTGGTGTGCGACGGCCCACACTGGCTCCAGCTCGGGCTACCGGCCGCCGTCCCCGGCTCACCCGAGCTCGCGGCGTCGCTCGACGTCGACCTCGCGAGCGACGCGTACGACGCCGACGTGGCCGGCGGCGGCGAGCATCTGCCGGTGCCCCAGGTCGCGTACCAGGTGCTGCCGTCCGCGGCGACAAGCTACGTCGAGCACGACGAGCTGGTGGTCGCCGGGCTGCCTGTCGACTGGTGGGTGGTCGGCGACGAGATCCACGCGGCGACCCTCGACGGACTGGCCCGCGGGCTGGCCTGGGTCGCGGGCGAGTGGGACCGTCGCTGGGTCCTGGCCGAGGCGCTCCAGGACCCGGCGGCCCTGCCGACACTGCTGGCCGAGGAGACCTTCGGGTGATTCGTCACGGGCCGGGTCAGGACACCCCGAGGAGCTGCTCGATCGGCGAGATCGCGAAGTACACCAGGAAGAACGCCACCACGATCCACAGCAATGGATGAACCTGGCGGGCCTTGCCGCGGGCGAGCTTGATCAGCACGTAAGTGACGAATCCCGCACCGATCCCGGTGGTGATCGAGTAGGTGAACGGCATCAGCGCGATGGTCATGAACGCCGGGATCGCCAGCTCGAGGTCCTCCCAGGGAATGTTCTTGACCTGCGTCATCATCAAGATCCCGACAAGCACCAGGGCAGGTGCCGCGGCTTCGTTGGGCACCATTCCCACCAGGGGCGCGAAGAACATCGACAGCAGGAAGCACACCCCGGTGACCACGCTCGCCAGCCCGGTACGGGCGCCTTCGCCGACGCCGGAGGCGGACTCGATGTACGACGTGTTGCTGGAGACGGCCGCCGCCCCTCCGGCCACCGTCGCGGCCGCGTCCACGAGCAGGATCTCCTTGGTGTTGTGGGGATTTCCGTCCTCGTCCAGCAGGTCGCCCTCGGAACCGACGGCGACCATTGTGCCCATGGTGTCGAAGAAGTCGGCCAGCATAAGGGTGAACACGAACAGGATGACGCTCACCACACCTACCGACTCCCAGGAGCCGAGCAGGCTGAACTGGCCAAGCAGGCCGAGATCCGGGAGGTCGACCACGCGGTCCGGCAGCGCCGGCGCGTTCAGGTTCCATCCGCCGGGATTCTCGTTCGCCGTGCCGAGATCCGCAACGGTCTCGACGATCACCGCGAGGATCGCGGTGCCGACGATGGTCCAGAGGATGGCACCCTTGACCTTGTTCACGTAGAGGATGATCAGGACCACCAGGCCGACGACGAAGACGGCGACCGGCCAGGTGGACAACGACCCGTCGGCGCCGAGCTGCACGGGAGGAGACGCGAGCCCGGTCGCGGTCACGAAGCCGGCGTTCACCAGGCCCACCAGGGCGATGAACAGCCCGATGCCGACGCTGATCGCCGTCTTCAAGGACCGCGGGACTGCGTTGAAAACGGCCTGCCGGAACCCGGCGAGCACCAGCACGAGGATGACGATGCCCTCGATGACAACGAGGCCCATGGCGTCTGCCCAGGTCATCTGCGTCGCCAGGCCGAACGCGACGAACGCGTTGAGGCCGAGTCCCGCGGCGACGGCGAGGGGAAACCGGGCGAAGACGCCCATCGCTATCGTCACGATGCCGGCCACCAGGGCTGTCGCCGCCGCGACCTTGGCCAGGTCCGCTTCGGTACCCCCGCCCAGGAACACCCCGTCGATGTCCGGAACCGTACCGATGATCAGCGGGTTCAGCACGATGATGTACGCCATCGCGAAGAACGTGACCAGTCCACCGCGGATCTCGCGCGAGATGGTGGACCCGCGCTCGGTGATCCGGAAATACCTGTCGAGCGACGAGCGGGTGGTCGTCGTTGCCATCTACAGCTCCCTGATGGTCTCGTGGACACGGCCGTTGTCTCCGGCCCCGAGGCGTGAGCATGCCAGACCCCCAAGATCGCGACAGCACGGACCGGCACCCACCAAGCCCGGGACCGACGTTTTCGCAGGTCGACCTCGGTGCGATTGGCTCCAACTCGCAAGAACCCGGGTCAGGCGGCTAACCTGTCGTTATATGGGGAATGGACGGCGTCGTCATCGAGAGGCGCCTCACGTCCAGCCGATGGACGTTGACGGCGTTCGTACGGTCTCTATTCTCACCGTCCTGTGGGCCGTGGCCTTCGTCGCCCTCGCCTTCAACCGGGAACGCCTGGACGAAGCCGGCATCGGCTGGCTGCTGTGGACCTGCCTCGCGGGGGTGGGCCTGGGCCTGCTCGGCCTGGAGTACACCCGCAAGCGCCGGGAAGCCATCGCGCTCTCTCTTCTTGAGGAAGAGGCTGAGGACGACGACGCTTCCAATCACGACGACGACGCACAGGGCGCCGATGACAACGCCGATGTGGCAGAGGATCAGCACGGTGGGCCGGCGCAAAGCACACCACAGGCTCAGAACGCTGCCGGTGGGAACCAACCCGAGACCCCGCCCGACGTGATTCCCACGAAGCCGATACCGAGGGCCGGGCGCCCGCAGTCCCCGCGGGAGGACCCACCACGGAACACCCAGACGATGTCAGCGACTCCTCAGTCCTCTCTGCCGCCAGTGACATCGGACTCTCCCCTCACGGCCACCCCTCCCGTAACCGGCACCACTCCCACGACCGGCACCTCGCCCATCAGGGCCACCCCTCCCGTGGCCGCGCCCGTGATGCCCGGCGGGCCGACCTGGTCCGGTGCACCGATGGCCCCCGCCACCTCACCGGACACTGCTTCGCCCACAACCCCCGAGAGGCGTTCCACGGGTAGCGCCGGGCCACGGCCGAATGACGCGCCGAGCGCGGCCGCGCATGAGCCCGCGGAGCCGGCCGATCCCGTCCCGGTGGAGCCTGGCAAGCGCCGGCGCAAGCAATCGCTCGGCCCGGCCCGGCCCGGGCGCGTAGATGTGGGTGACGTCAGTGATCTGGCCCCCCGCATCGGTCCGCCGGCATCGGACGCGCGTGCGCGCGTCACGGAGTCCGATGTCGAGATCAGCCCGATGTGGTCGGAGTTAATCGACACCACCTCGACCCGCCAGTCGCAGGTGTCCGCGGCTGATCCGGACGAGCCGCTCATCGACGAGACGACCCTGGGCGGCCGCCGCGCCAAGCGCTACGACATGCAAGAGGACATCGACGAGATCACCGAAGGCGGTGGCGGGGTGTACCGCGGGCGCCGCGCGCGGCGGCGGCCGGACAGCGCCTAGCGCCACTTCCGGGACATAGCGGGCGCACTGTGCTGTGTGCTTGCCCGTGAAGGTCGCCACCCGTTTCGTCGAGCAGCTGACCGCGTCAAGACGTCAGGACTGAGTTCGACCTTTGCCACTGGCATTTAGCAAAGGTAATGAGTTATAGTAACCAAAGTGCCGACAGTGAATCCCTCCTCCAGCACCGCCCCAGGTACATCCCCGGCGGTGCCGCCGCGCACTCAAGCAGGGCTGGCGAGTTCGCTTCGGATCGCTATCGGGCGGCTGAGTCGCCGGCTGCGCAATGAGCGGGAGGATGACTCCCTCACGCTCAACCAGCTCGCCACCCTCGGTGCCCTGGAACGCCTGGGGCCCACACCCGTCGGCGAGCTCGCCGCACATGAGCGGGTCCGCCCCCCGTCGATGACCCGCACCGTCTCCAGCCTGGAAGAACTCGGGCTCGTGGTCCGGGAACCGCACGCGGTGGACCGCCGGCTCGCGGTGGTCCGCATCACGGAGGCGGGGCTCGGCCGCACAGCGGCGGACCGCAAGCGCCGCGACGCCTGGCTCGCTCACCGGCTGCGCGAGCTCACCAGGGAGGAACGAAGACAGCTGCGGGACGTACTACCCATCTTGGAGAAGTTGACGCGCTCGTGAAAAATACCTTCCGCTCGCTCCGACATCGCGATTACCGGCTCTACTGGTCGAGCATGTTCGTCTCGAACATCGGGACGTGGATGCAGCAGATCGCCCAGCTGTGGCTCGTCCTGATCGTCCTCGAGGGCGGCGCCCGGGCCAGCGGTGTCACGCTCGGGCTGCAGTTCGTGCCGTTCTTGCTCGTCGCGCCGTTCGGCGGACTCCTGGCGGACAGGTTGCCGAAGCGTCCGTTGCTGATCGGCACCAACGCCTTCATGGGCACCATCGGCCTCGTTCTCGGTGCCCTCACGCTCACCGACGTGGCGCAGATCTGGCACGTCTACGTCCTGGCGTTCCTTCTCGGAGTGGGCAAGGCACTCGACAATCCCGCCCGCCAGTCTTTCGTCTCCGAACTGGTCTCGCCCGATGAACTGCCCAACGCCATTGCTCTGAACAGCACGTCGTTCAACGCCGCCCGGCTCATCGGACCCGCCGTGGCAGGGCTGCTCATTCACGCGATCGGCACCGGGTGGGTCTTCCTCATCAACGGCGCCACCTTCATCTCGCCCATCATCGCGCTGATCCTCCTGCGCGCCAGGCCCGCGGCCAAGGCGGATCGGTCCGACGCCGGCGGCGCCATCAGCCGCCTGTTCGAGGGCGTCACTTATGTGCGGTCCAGGCCGGATCTCGTAATGGTCATGCTCGTCGCGTTCGGCCTCGGCACGTTCGGCATGAACTTCGAACTGACGATGGCCCTGATGGCCACCGAGGTCTACGAGAAAGGTGCCGGCGAGTACGGGATCCTCGGCTCCATCCTGGCCGTCGGGACGCTCACCGGAGCGCTCCTCGCCGCGCGCAGGAAGTACCCCCGCCGCAGGCTGATCGTAGGCGGCGCGGTCGTCTTCGGGATCGTCGAGATCATCGCCGCGCTGATGCCCACCTACGCACTATTCGCCCTGGCGCTGGCTCCGCTGGGCCTGATCACCATGACCGTGCTGATCGCGTCGAACACATACGTCCAGACCACCGTTCCCCACGAAGTGCGCGGACGGGTGCTCGCGCTCTACATGATGATCCTCATGGGCGGCAAGCCCATCGGTGCGCCCGTGGTGGGCTGGGTCGCCGACGTCTTCGGCGCACCATGGTCGTTCATCGGCGGCGGAATCCTGACGATCATCATCGCCATCGTCGCGCTGGTGTTCATCGCTCCGCGAAGCGGTATCGTCGTGCGGCCGAGGATCCGCCCTCGACCCGGCCTCGCTGTCATCGTCAACTTGCCCCACGAGCGCGGCCGGCTGAATACCGGGCCCGGTAGGGATGCGGGCCCTCAGGCCGCGTAATCCCAGCAGGAGGCTGCCGGTGAGACTGTTCGCGGCGATCGATCCGCCCGGCTCCGTCCGCGACCACCTCGCCGCGGCCGTGGATGCCGTCCGGGACGACCATCTACGCTGGGTCAGGCCGGAATCACTGCACGTCACCCTGGCTTTCTACGGGTCGATGCCACCGGAACGCCTGAGCGAGCTGATCGAACGGCTGACCCGGGCCGCACGTCGGCACGTGCCGATGAATCTCCGCGTCGTGGGCTCCGGCCGGTTCGGGCGGGCCGTGCTCTGGGCGGGAGTCGACGGCGACACCGACCTCTTGCGCCGCCTCGCCGCCTCCTCCGAAGCCGCTGGGCGGCGAGCCGGATCGTCCCAGAAGGCGCCTGCGCGCCCGTTCCGCCCGCATGTCACCGTTGCCCGGACACGTACTCCGGACACCGATCTCCGGCCGTATGCCGATGCCCTGTCGGAATACAACGGGCCACCCTGGCGGGCCACTCACCTCAGCCTGATCCAGTCACATCTGCGAGCCGGGAGCGACGGGCGCGCCCGCTACGAGACCGTCGCGGAACTTCCCTTCGGCAAGCCTTGACAGGCCACAGACCCGCGCGCCTCCCCCGCCGGGCTCTTACCCGGCCATAGCGCCCACGACGATCTTCACAACCTTTTGACCACGGATTTTGCTCCAGTCATAACGCCCACGACGATCTTCACAACAGGTGTGCGGTCAGTCGTGTAGCGCCCCGCCGCCACAACCGGGCGGAAATCACACGGCACGAGGCACGACCGTCCTAAACCCACGAGCACCGGCCGGAACTTCCACGGCCCTTCACACGCCCTTCCAACGACGCTTCACACACGCCAACGGCGCATATCGTGGGCATCCCCTACCCGCGACCCAGGACTGGGGACACGCCGGCTCAGGTACACGCCGGCTCACGCCCGGCAACGCAGCCCGAACTCCCACTATGACGGGAGAGCCGCGTGGCCATCCAGCCGAGACGAAGTCACCGCGCCAACTCCGACGCGGAACGGCCCCTCTCGGGTGCGTTCGACGTCACACGATCGCAGCGATGACCACCACAGCGATCATCACCACCAGCACCGTCGCGACGATACGTCGCGTCTCCTTGGGCCTCACACCGCCTCCAAGCTGCGACCTTACCGGGGATTCGGCCCCGTCGCCGCTCTACTTGAGGATCCCACGCCGGGGATTGAGTTCCGAATACCGGGTGACGGCTTCGCCGTCCCGTTCCGCGTTTCACCGGGCGAACGTCGACATTCATACACCACCTGGCCACGCGAAGGTGTCCGAAAGGATGATCGCGTCGGCACGAGGCCGGAGTCTACGATCGACACGAACGAACACGGCGGGGGAGCGCAAAGCCTCCACGCGGAGGTATCCGGGGTAGCGCCTGGCTGTTGCCGCCCGCACAGCCAGGTGCCTCTCCCGACGTGTCCGTCCGCCACACTTCTCCCGCTGCGCTACGACCTATCACTCTGGTGAAGCGGGAGACACCCACATAAGGATGGGCCCGGAACCCCCAACGGTTCCGGGCCCTTCCTCGTCGTGAGTCGCCCAGCGGAACCAGCCACGACTCTCGACGGTCCCGCCCGGAGCCGCACAACCATGGTCACACTCCGACCATCGCTCGTTGCTCGCTCAGGCTCGGAGTTGCACAAACCAATGGTCACACTCCGACCATCGCTCGTTGCTCGCTCAGGCTCGGAGTTGCACAAACCAATGGTCACACTCCGACCATCGCTCGTTCCTCGCTCAGGCTCGGAGTTGCACAAACCAATGGTCACACTCCGACCATCGCTCGTTCCTCGCTCAGGCTCGGAGTTGCACAAACCAATGGTCACACTCCGACCATCGCTCGTTCCTCGCTCAGGCTCGGAGTTGCTCCACGACCCAGTCGACACAGCCCGTCAACGCCTCCACATCAGCCGGGTCGACAGCGGGGAACATCGCTACCCGCAGCTGGTTGCGGCCGAGCTTGCGGTACGGCTCCACGTCGACCACGCCGTTGGCGCGCAACACCTTGGCGACGGCGGCCGCGTCGACGGAGTCGTCGAAGTCGACAGTCCCGACCACCAGCGAACGCGCATCCGGATCACCGACGTACGGCGTCGTGTAAGGCGTCTTCTCCGCCCAGCTGTAGAGCCGGCTGGACGAGTCCGTGGTCCGTCCCACCGCGAACTCCAGACCACCGTTTCCGTTGAGCCAGTCGAGCTGCTCCGCAAGCAGGAACAGCGTGGCCACCGCGGGTGTGTTGTAGGTCTGGTTCTTGCGGGAATTGTCGATAGCGGTGGGCAGATCCAGGAAGGTCGGCACGTACCGGCCGCTCGCCGCGATCTCCTCCACCCGCGCCAGCGCCGCCGGCGAGAATGCCGCGATCCACAAACCGCCATCGGAACCGAAGTTCTTCTGCGGCGCGAAGTAATAGACGTCGGCCTGCGTGGGATCGACCGACAAGCCTCCGGCACCGCTTGTGGCGTCGATCAGGACGAGCGAGTCGTCGCTCGCGCCTTCCACGCGGCGCACCGGCGCCATAACCCCGGTGGACGTTTCGTTGTGCGGCCACGCGTAGACGTCGGCGCCGTCCTCCGGAGCCGGCGCGGCCAGCGTGCCCGGCTCAGCCTTGATGACGCTCGGCGCCTCCAGCCACGGCGCGCCACCGGCGACCGAGGCGAACTTGGAGGAGAACTCGCCGAACGACAGGTGCTGCGACTTGGAGCGGATCAACCCGAACGCGGCAGCGTCCCAGAAGGCCGTCGTTCCGCCGTTCCCCAGAATCACCTCGTATCCGTCGGGGAGGCCGAACAGGGCCGCGACGCCCTCCCTGACCCGGCCCACGAGGTTCTTGACCGGCGCCTGCCGGTGCGACGTGCCTAGCACCGAGGCGCCGTGCTGTGCAAGAGCGGCCAGCGCCTCTGGACGGACCTTGCTGGGTCCCGAACCGAATCGGCCGTCGGCAGGCTTGAGGTGAGCGGGGATCTGCAAGTCGGTGGTCATCTGATCCTCTCCGGTGTGTGTCCGGCTGATTTCAGGTACGTGACCACGCTGTCGCGAAGCCATTGTGCCGCATCCGACGCCCGGATTCCTACCCGGGTGCGGCGCGGCCTTCGTGGCGCTGGGCTACTCAGGCGGTCGACCAGTCAGGATTCCAGCCCTCGATCGTGTCAGGGGAGCGACCGCCCGGGCCTGTGTAGATGGCCGACGGCCGGACCAGGCGTCCGGTCTTCTTCTGCTCGAGGATGTGGGCGCTCCAACCGGCGGTCCGGGCGCAGGTGAACATCGACGTGAACATGGAGGCCGGCACCTCGGCGAAGTCCAGAATGATCGCGGCCCAGAACTCGACGTTGGTGGCCAGCACACGGTCCGGCTTGCGCTCGGCGAGCTCCGCCAGCGCGGCCTTCTCGAAGGCCTCCGCGACCTCGTAGCGGGGAGCACCGACCTCCTTGGCAACCCGGCGGAGGGTGCGCGCCCGTGGGTCTTCGGCACGGTAGACGCGGTGGCCGAAGCCCATCAGCCGCTCACCACGGTCGAGGATGCCCTTGACATAGCCCACGGCGTCGCCGCTGCGCTCGATCTCCTCGACCATCGCAAGGACACGCGAGGGGGCACCGCCGTGCAGAGGCCCGCTCATGGCGCCGATAGCCGCGGACAGCGACGCCGCGGCATCGGCGCCGGTCGACGCGACCACCCGGCCGGTGAAAGTAGAGGCGTTCATCCCATGCTCGGCGGCAGAGGTGAAGTAGGCGTCGACGGCCTTGACGTGCCGCGGGTCGGGCTCGCCGCGCCAGCGCGTCATGAACCGTTCCACCACGCTGCTAGCTTCGTCGACCTGGCTCTCCGGGACCATGGGCAGCCCGGTGCCGCGAGCCGACTGGGCGACGAAGGACAGCGCCATCGCGGTGGCTCGGGCCAGCTGGGCGCGGGCTTCGTCGTCGGTGGTGTCCAGCAACGGTTGGAAGCCCCACAACGGAGCCAGCATCGCGACGCTGCTCTGCACGTCGACACGAACGTCACCGGTGTGCACCGGGATCGGGAACGGCTCGTCGGCCGGCAGACCCGGATCGAAACTCCCGTCGACCAGCAGGCCCCATACCCGTTCGAACGGCACACGCCCTACCAGGTCGTCGATGTCGACGCCGCGGTAGCGAAGCGCACTGCCTTCCTTGTCCGGCTCGGCGATGTGCGTCTCGAATGCGATAACGCCCTCCAGGCCATGCTGGACCTCCGACATGCACACTCCTTCGTGTCAGGCCCATGTAACACAGCGCACACGGGACGATAGCCATCAAGGCAGAGTGTCCATCATGCCCACGGCATGGTGACTTGTTACAAGTTCAGACGCACCTAATGTGCTGTTTCCCACATTTCTCGTGCGCAACGGCTCTCCGTCCGAAGATCTTGCACCGGAGAGTCGGTAGGCGCGGAGGCTCCACGAATGAAAGGCTTGGCGTGTGAAGAACAATCTGGGCCGGATGCGCAGACGCTACACCGCGGCGCGGCTCTTGGAACAGGATGCGCCGCCGGACCCCTTCACCCAGTTCCGGAACTGGCTGCACGACGCGCTTACCGCAGGGCTCGCCGAGCCGAACGCGATGGTGTTATCCACCGCCACATCGTCGGGCATACCGAGCAGCCGCCACGTGCTGCTGAAGGAGCTGGATGCCGAGGGCTTCGTGTTCTTCACGAATCATGGCTCTCGCAAGGCGGTCGAAATCGCGCAGAATCCGCACGTCGCCCTCTGCTTTCCCTGGTTTCCGATGGAGCGGCAGGTGAGCGTCTGCGGAGTGGCCGAGGCCATCTCGCGGGAGGAAAGCCAGGCGTACTGGCTCACCCGACCCCGAGAGTCGCAACTCGGGGCGTGGGCCAGCGCGCAGTCCTCTCCACTGACATCGCGGCACGAGCTCGAAGCACAGGCTGCCCAGGTGGCCGAGAGGTTCCCTGACACCATCCCCCTGCCGGAGTTCTGGGGCGGCTACCGGGTCCTGCCGGAGACGGTCGAGTTCTGGCAAGGCGGTCCCGGGCGGCTCCACGACCGCCTGGTCTACCGACGTGACGGCGACGACGGCTGGGCGATCCAGCGGCTGGCGCCCTGATGTGAAAACCACGGAGCGGCCACGGCGCCGGTATTCGCAGGCGCTGTGACGGCGGAGCGTCCGAGCATGTGCGCACCGGGCGCACACCGGCACCACGACGCTGGAAGTCCTTTCGACTGAACAAAAAAGCGGCCCGTGGGCTGCTTCCGTGTCGGATGACACGGCCCAGGAGGACTAAGCCCCGGGAGCCCACGGGCCGGGTGACTGCTCGAGATTGCCAGCCGTCCGGCCGGCGAACCAGGTGTCACCAGGTCCTGCGTCGAGCAGGGCGGCTAACGAGCAGCCACCTCACGAGTCCAAGAACTATGCATTCCTGAGACCACCTCCTTTCCCGTGTACTCAATACGCTAGACGGGACACGGGGCGCGAGGCAATGGTTTTTCTCTCAGCGAGCAGAGCCGATGGTTATCCAGGTGGCGTGGGCACTTCCCAGCCGCCGACCGTCCGCGCCGTACACGGTGGTCGCGGTCCACGTCTTGCGTCCCTCCGTGCCGAGCAACCTGCCCATGACCACGCACGATTCGCCTGCGGCCGGGACGTCGTCGACCTGAGCCGTCACTCGCCCCAGCACCATCGGGCGCCCTTCGATGGGCGCGCTCCAGCCGCCGGGGCAGTCCAGCGCCGACCAGACGAAGCACGGGTCTGCCGCGAGATCCTCGTCGACCGTCCATACGCACGCTGTCCTTCCGTCGCCGAGCCTGCCGGGGAAGAGCCGCATGCCGTCACCGGCCCGGCGTCGAGTACCGCAGACGAAGCACTCCGGGAAGGGATGCTCACGCAGCCCCGGATAGGCGCGCGATATCTCCCGGGCGTCGTGCTCACCGACGGCCGGCACAGCCACCAGAGCGCTCTCATCCGCCGGGGCAGCCTCCGCGACCGTGACGTGGCCCGGGGCCGACGCCGCCGGCATGCTCGCGGCGGTCGCGTCGTCCGTCTCGCCCTCGCCTGCGGGGTCTAGGAGGAGTACGACGCCACCGGCGTCCACACGCACATCGAGGGGCACCTCCAGGGGAGGCGGACGGCGCAACGTCACCGTCACCGCGTCGGCGTCCAGGTACCCGGCTAGCCGGCCCGCCACGTAGCCGCCGTTGCCCGACGAGGCCGGGCCGCGGAAGCGCCGGTCGATGGTCAGCGTCATGGGTTCGACGGTACCGGCTACCTTCTAGTGCATGACACTTATCGCTGGCGCGTCGATCGTGACCCTCGACGGCGTCGTTGACGACGGCTGGCTCGAAGTGACCGACGAGCGCATCGCCAGTATCGGCGCCGGTACACCACCACGGCCGGCCGATCGCCAGGTCTCCGGTTGGCTGGTCCCCGGCTTCGTCGACCTGCATACCCACGGCGGTGGCGGAGCGACCGTCGTCGGCGCCGATCCGGAGCAGGTGCGGACGTTCGCCGAGACGCATCGCCGGCATGGCACCACCACGATCGTCGCCAGCCTCGTCTCCGGGTTTCCGGACGCCCTGGAGCGCGACGTGCGAGCCCTCGCCGATCTGGCGGATGACGGACTGATCGCCGGCGTGCACCTAGAAGGACCCTGGATCTCGCCGCAACGCAAGGGCGCCCATGACCCCAATGCCCTCGCTGCTCCGGAGCAGCGCGTGGTTCACCGGCTGCTCGACGCGGGTCGTGGCCGGGTGAGCATGGTGACGCTGGCCCCGGAGCTCGACGGGGCGCTGGACGCCATCCGGAGCATCGTGGACGCGGGCGCGATCGCCGCTGTGGGCCACACCGATGCCACGTACGCGCAGGTTCGCAAGGCGATCGACGCCGGGGCGACCGTCGCGACGCATCTGTTCAACGCCATGACTCCGATCCATCATCGGCAGCCCGGCCCGATCCTGGCGCTGCTGGAAGACCAGCGGGTCACTGTGGAGCTCATCCTCGACGGCGTGCATCTGCATCCGGCGGTCGCCGCGCACGCCTACCGTTCCGCCGGCGCCGGACGGGTGGCGCTGGTCACCGACGCGATGGCGGCAACCGACGTGGGCGACGGCGAGTACGTCCTCGGAGGACTGGCCGTCACCGTAAGCGATGGCGTGGCCAGGCTCGTCGACGGCGGTTCCATCGCCGGCAGCACCCTCACCATGGACGCGGCGTTCCGATTCGCCGTGACGGAGGCCGGCTTCACGATGACCGACGCCGTCCAAGCCGCTTCCACCAATCCGGCACGGCTGCTGGGCATCGGGCACCGGACGGGCGCACTGGCCGAGGGCTACGACGCCGACATCGTGCTGCTCGACGCCGACCTCAATGTCCAGGCCGTCATGTCCCGCGGCACCTGGACGAGCACCCCCTAAATGATCATGTAAACCATGTTTTCCCGTGCGGCACCAGGCCTGCAGGCATGGCGAAGCACGGGAAAACATGGTTTACATGATCATTTGGAGCGGCCCGGAGCGGCTAATCGTCCGCCCACGCACGCAACACATGCGCGGCGGCTTCCTCCGCAGTCCAGCCGTAGTCCTCGGCTCGCCGGCGAAGCCGCTTGCGGTCCCGTTTGCTGAGGACCACCGTCAGGTTCACCGTGTCGTCAGCCGGCTTGTTCTTGGCCCGCTTGCGGGCCTTCTTGGCGGACTTGACGACGGCGGCCGCGTCGACAGCGAGCGACGACAGGTGCGGCGCAGCCGGAATCACCGAACCGTCGCCGTGCCGGGTCAAAGCTGGCCGCGGGGATGGTGTCGAGGTAGTCACGACGATCCTCCTCCCGGGAACGTGGTCCGGTCCGCGTTCCGTACCGCACTCAGGATCTCACGCAGGTAAGCGGCGAACACCCTGGCCGCCTCCCGTGCCCCCGGCGAAGGCCATCGTTGCACGGGCACGCAGCTTCCCTGGGCCTGCATGATCGCGGACCGTTCCGGGAGCACGGGGTCGAGCACGAGGTCCCGGTAGGCGGCGATGAGCTCGTCGAGCCGGTAACGATGTTCCGCCGACCGAGAACGGTAGCGGTTGACGACGATGCCGACGGGACGCAGCCGCATGTTGTAACCTCGCCGCACCACGTCGGCCGCGGCCAGCGCCTGGTGGACGCCGGTGACCGCGAACATCGTGGGTTCGGTGACAGCAAGCACCAAGTCGCTGGCCACAAGCGCATTGGTACTGAGCTGCGCCAGGCTCGGCGGGCAGTCAATGAGCACAAGATCGCTGTCCGGGAGCCCGGACAGCCCCACCCGCAAACGATGTTCGCCACCGGAGCCGTCCGCCGGAGTATTGCGCCGCTCCAGTGCGGGCTCACTTGCCAGCAGCCGGACCTCATCCCCCCACCCGCTCGCCACCAACGCGTCGGAGAGACGCCCACGATAACCGTCGGACAGAAGATCATTGGCCGTGAGCTTGATCTCGTCGGGGTCGAGAGCGGTGGTGGCGTTGCCCTGAGGGTCGAGATCGACAACGACCGTGGACAGACCCTGTGTCAGCGCCGCCCCGGCCAGTCCGAGAACGACCGACGTCTTCCCCACGCCTCCCTTGAGGCTGACAACGCTGACAATCGGCACAACTGTGGAGTCTGCCACGAATGAACACACCGGCGTCAGGCCTCGCCGAGAGATATGGTTGAGCGTGGAGAGGCACGAGCGGGTAACGGGGCCTGCACTGGCGGGTCCGGGTTGGCATAAGCGAGGAGAGCGTTTCGGTGAGCGACCTGATCGACACCACAGAGATGTACCTCAAGACCATCTTTGAGCTTGAGGAGGAGGGCATCGTGCCCCTCCGCGCCCGGATCGCCGAGCGCTTGCACCAGTCCGGCCCTACGGTGAGTCAAACGGTGGCCCGCATGGAGCGCGACGGACTGCTCCACGTCGACGAGGACCGGCATCTGGAACTCTCTGACAAGGGCCGCGTCCTGGCCACGCGCGTCATGCGCAAGCACCGCCTGGTAGAGCGGCTGCTCGTAGACGTCATCGGGCTGGACTGGGAACTCGTTCACAACGAAGCCTGCCGGTGGGAACACGTCGTGTCCGAGGCTGTCGAGCGGCGCCTGGTCGACCTCCTGCACGAGCCGTCGTCGGACCCCTACGGCAACCCGATTCCCGGAATGGCGGAACTGGACAGCGACGTCGAGGTGAAGGAGTTCCGGGCCGGGGTTCTGACTCTTCGCCATGCGAGCAACTCCTCCGGCGTGAACGTCACCATCCAGCACATCGGCGAGCCGTTGCAGGTCGACGAGAAGCTTCTGGCCACACTGCGCCGGGCGGAGGTCACCCCCGGGCGCACCGTGCGCGCTACCACCACCGACTCCGGTATCGAGTTGCTGGGCACGGAGGCCGTGGAACTCACCCAGAGCGACGCCAGCCACGTGTTCGTCAGCGCCGCCTGATCCCAATGCAGCCGGCGGTGGCGGAGAAGGCTCGCCTTGCCGCCCGGTGGGCCAGCCTGACCGGCCGTGGCGACGACGCCATCCGGTGCGGTCGCGACCTGCTGGACCGATGGTCGCAGCCGCACCGGCGCTACCACGACATCACGCATCTGCGAGACGTTCTGAACGCCGTCGACACACTGGCCGCTGAGGCTGCCGACTCCGACGCCGTGCGGCTTGCCGTGTGGTTCCACGATGCCGTGTACGACGGACGACCCGGCGACGACGAGCGAGCCAGCGCCGAACTGGCCGCACAGTGCCTACGCGATCTCGGCCTGGCCGCCGCCCGCGTCGGCGAGGTGATCAGGTTGGTCCTGACCACCATCAACCACGAACCCGCGTCGGACGATGCGAACGGCGCCGTCATGTGCGACGCCGACTTGTCGGTGCTCGGCCGGGATCCGGACGGTTATCGCACCTATACCGAGGCGGTGCGAGAGGAATACAGGCACGTGCCCGACGACGCATTCCGCACCGGCCGGACCGCCGTCCTGGAGAGCCTCGTCGCCAGGGATCCCATCTTCCGGACCGTGACCGGGCGGGCACTGTGGGAGAGCGCGGCCCGCCACAACCTCACGGCCGAACTCGCCGAGCTGCGCTCTGGCTGAAGCGGCTGGGACCGGTCCCGCACTCCCGGTTTGGGAGGCACGCCCGCGCCCCCACCGCCCACTCACGTCAGCGACAGAGCACGGCGGATCCGCTGCTCGATCGGCGCGAACAGGGCGACGAACACCACCAGGACAAGCGCGGGCGCGACCACCCAGAACGGCCGCAGCAACCACCACTCGAGCGTCGGCTCGGCGCCAGGCGTGAACCCGAGCGCCTCGACCATGAGGAAGACGATCAACAGCGCGGTCATATGCCAAAGGAAGATCGTCAGGAGCACGCCGCCCAGGAGGACGACGAGCCGGTATGCGGCTCTATGCCGCATCCAGCGGCGCAGCGCGGGCGCCGCGAGGGAGGCCAGACCGGTCTGGCCGAGCGCCAAAGCGCCGATCACCGCCGTCGTCGGCCACATGTGGCTCACGTCTTCACCCGCGACGGCGACCATCGATCTCGGGTACGAGTCCAACGTCGTCGCTGCGGCGACGGCGGCGTAGCCGCCGATTACGAGTACCCAGCGCCGGCCGATCGGATCGAGGGAACCGTCGCGCCACAGATAACCGAGCTGGTGAACAAAGATCCATACCAATGCCGAGTTGGCCAGTCCCAGCCACTCCTCACCCACGCCGAACCTGGCGAGATCCACCACGACGACGAGCACGCCCCACGCGATCGTGGCGCCGGCACCGAACCGGCGATGCAGACGCGCGGTAAGTGGGACCAGCATGGTCACCAGGACGTATGCCCCGAGGAACCACAACGGGGTGAAGATGATCGGCATGAGATCCAGGGCACCGGCGTAGTCGGTCAGCGTCAGCCGCAGCGTGAGCTCGACGAGCACCCAGACGGCTGCGAACACCGCTGCTGGCAGAAGCAGGCGGCTCATGCGTCTGCGGAGAAATGCGTAGGCCGCGCCGCCTTGCCTCGTGACCGAGTCCCAGCCGGTGAGGTTCGCGTATCCACCGATGATGAAGAAGATCGGCATGACCTGGAGCACCCACGTAAGCAGCCATCCACCGGGAACTTGCTCGACCGGGTTCGGGTTGACCAGCTGTCCGTCTCGGCGGTGATTGATGGACAACGCCCAGTGCCAGATCACCACCACGCAGATGGCGGCGACCCGCAGGAAGTCGATCGCCCGGTTGCGTGTTTCGGGCGTGCTATCGACACGCTCGTCGACGCTGGCGAGCGCCCGGCCGATCGGGCCGCATGATCCCATCTCTTGTGGTTTCCCTCCCCCAGCCTTTGCAATGCGCACAGATACGCATCATTGATCTAGCTCAGAGCACAGGGCACCACCACGAGCCTCCACGCAGCCCGCCGGCCCATGTGCGTATAGGTGTGCATTGCAAAGGCACCAGAACCCCTACCGCACCGGCCGCCCGTACCGCACCCGGCCGCCCGTACCGCCCCCGGCCACCCCTGGCCACCCCGCCAGTCACCCCAAACCGCGATCAGTGGCGCTTGCGGCGACGCAGGCCCGCCGCCACCAACCGGGCCACCAGCTCTTTCCCGCTGACCGGGACGGCTCCTGCCGCCACGGCGGCCTGATACATCGATTCCGGCAGGTCGTAGTGGTCACCGTCGAAGCTCCGTGCGGGCAGGCCCAGTTCAGCGGCGAACATGTGCAGCTCCTCGAACGAGTGGTCCGAGGTGAGATGGGACCACAGCTGTCCGTAGCGGGCCCAGGCTGGCGGGTCGACGAGGATCACAGAGCCGACGCCACCGCATCGTCGATGAGCCTGCGCCAGGACCGGATCAAGGCGGCGTCGGTGTACGCCTTCCACGACCGGCCAGGGCGAGCCGCCGCGCCGATGTGGAACTGGCGCACGCCCGCACGAGCCAGCCACGGAACATGGTCCGGCGCCAGTCCGCCGCCGGCCATCATCAGCTTCGCCGCCACCGGCGAGTCGACCGCACGGCGGCACAGCTCGTCCAGCCCGGCCCCTACCCCCCGCGGGGAGCCTGCGGTCAGCACCGTATCCAGCCCCGGAAGGCCCGACACGGTCTCCCAGGCACGGTCGTCGTCGAGGGTCTGGTCGATGGCCCGGTGGAACGTCCACGGCGCCCCGCTGAGCTCCTCGACCAGCGCAAGGGTCGCGTCGACGTCGATCTCCACGGCCGGGTTGAGAAAGCCGAGAACGAAGCCGTCCGCGCCCGCGGCATAGAGCTGATGCGCGGCACCCATCAGCCGGGACAGCTCGGAACCGCTGGTGGCGAAGCCGTCGTTGGCTCGGAGCATGACCCGCAACGGAAGGTCACAGGCGCGCTTGAGGTCGCGCACAGTCTGGACGGACGGCGTCAGGCCACCGGCGCCCATGTCGGTCACCACTTCGAGGCGGTCCGCGCCACCCTCCACCGCCCCGGCGGCATCAGCCGCACCGAGGACGATGACTTCGAGCAGGGGCTGCATAGGTGCACAGTGTGCCACCTCCGCCGCCTCAGGCGGTCAGGCCCGTTCCAGCCCGTTTCGCGCTGCGCCCGGCACCTGGCACCATCGATGGTGTGAACGACGATGTCCTCTTCTCGGCGCGCGCCGTGGTGCTCCGTGACCTCAATGCCCGCGGCGCCGACGCGGCCGCCGCGGTCGACGTTCTGGACGAGGCCGTCACCGAGCGCCGCTGGTGGGTAGAGCAGTGGCCCGATGGCGCCGCGTTCGTCGCCGGGCAGATCGCTCAGGATGTACAGGACCGGCTTCTCGACCAGGGACTAGGACGCTGGCCCCTGTGCAAGGCCTGCGACGAGACCTCCCCGCATGAGATGCGGATCGAGCCGGAACTCGGCCCCGACCCGCACTGGGTCTGCGAGAAGGGCGGAATCGTCGTCGCCCCGCTCGGTGCGCTTCGGTAGCCCCAATGGGCGGGCTGGGAAGGCCCTGCGGGCGTCGCGGCCCGTGCGGGAAAAGCATCGCACGGACAGCTCTTAAAGTGCCCGCAGAAGCCTCCCCCAGCCCTCCGATCCGGAGCTCGCGGAATATGCGGCGTGACGGCGGCGTTGGGCATCCCGCCCAGACGGACCGGCAGAAGAGGTAGTGCGTGGATTCCGAGCTCCGACGAAGCATCACCACCTTCGAGCCGAACACTCCACCCCGAAGCGGCCGGCTGATCTTCCGGAGCCCGGACGATCCGGGGTCCACCGTGGAGTGGTCCCTGGCCGAGGCGGTTCCGGCGCTCTGCCGGGCTCGGCACTCCGGCGCGCATCCCACGGTGGAATTCTGGCGTGCCGCCACGCTCGTCGCCGTAGAGCAGGTCAAGGAGCGCCGGATAGTCCCGGACGTCCACACCGTGACCGGCTCGGTTGTCTGGCGTCTGGACCGCTCCGGCGACGACGAGCTCCTCGAGGATCTGGAGTCACGCGCACCGGACGGTGTCCGCAATGCCCGGGAATACCTCGACGCCGTCGCCGACTATCTCGCGACACCGGATGTCAACGCCGGCGTGGGTATCGCGCTGCGCTTGGAGCTGCCTGGAGGCGTTGACGCGCTGGAGGCCAGCACGCCGGGGGAACGCCTTCTCGCCGTCGTCCAGATCCACGCTCTGGCCGAAACGGCGAACATCGAGGACCTCACCGAACTGTGGACAGATGGGGAGCGGTTCGGCCCCGGAGCCCGCGCCGCCACGATGCTGGGTCTGCGCCGGGCGGCGGGCGTCTGGGCACCTCTGGAACGGCTGCTGAGGCAGCAGGTTCCGGACCGGTTGGCCCTGGACGACGACGAGGTGAGCGACCTACTGGGTGGCGGCGCGGAACGCCTGGCCGCGGCTGGCATCGGTCTGGCGTGGCCGCCCGAGATCGCCACCGAGCTCGGCGTCACCGCGGTGATACCAACGTCGGGCCCGCTCTCGCACCCCTCTAGCCATGGTCGGCGCGTGGATGACATATTCGCGTTCGACGGTATCGAGCCGTTGCATCTGAGCTGGCGTTTCACTCTGGGCGGCGCCGAGCTCACCCAGACTGAGCTCGATGTGATCGCCGCCAGCCGAGGGCCGTTCGCCAAGGTTCGCGGCCAGTGGGTCCTGGTGGATCCGAGGCTCGCGGAGAAGGCGAGCGAGACCGAGCCCAAGACGGTGAATGCCCTCGATGCGCTTGGCGCGGCGTTGACCGGAACGGCGGAGATCGGCGGCGAGCGGTTCACCGTGGAGCCGACGGGCTGGCTGGAGAAGCTGCGCGACCGGATCGCGGCGCCCGAGTCGGGAGATGAGCCGGTCGAAGCACCCGCCCAGCTCAGGGCGACGCTTCGGGACTACCAGCTGCGCGGGTTGCGCTGGCTGCACCGGATGACCTCATTGGGACTCGGCGCATGTCTCGCGGACGACATGGGTCTGGGCAAGACGATCACCGTCATCGCGCTGCATCTGCACCGTCAGTCCGATCCGTCCACCGCCGGGCGGACCCTCGTCGTCTGTCCGGCGTCGCTCATGGGCAATTGGGAGCGCGAGATCGCCCGCTTCGCTCCGGGAACGCCAGTGCGGCGGTTCCACGGCTCGTCCCGGGACATCGAGGCGGTGCTCGACCACACCGACCGCGGCTTCGTCATCACCACCTACGGCACGATGCGCCTCGACGCCGGTGACAACGACGACGCCCTCTCCATTGCGCCCTGGGGGATGCTCGTCTCCGACGAGGCCCAGCACATCAAGAACGCCCGGTCGAAGACGGCGCAAGCGCTGCGGGCCATACCGGCGAGCGCCCGGATCGCGTTGACCGGTACCCCGGTGGAGAACAACCTGGCCGAGCTGTGGGCGATCCTGGACTGGACCACGCCGGGCCTCCTGGGTTCGCGCCACCAGTTCCAATCTCGCTGGGCCGATCCGATCGAATCAGGCCGGGCGCCGCACGCCACCGAGGCGGCGCGCCGTCTCACCCGCCTGGTCGGTCCCTTCCTGCTGCGCCGCCGCAAGTCCGATCCCGGGATCGCGCCGGAGCTGCCGCCGAAGACGGTGACCGACCGGCCGGTGTCGCTCACCGCTGAGCAGGTGCGGCTGTATGAGACCGCCGTGCGGGACACCATGGCCAGGATCGCGACGAGTGAGGGTATGGCCCGACGGGGCCTGGTGCTCGCCTTGCTGACCGCACTAAAGCAGATCTGCAACCACCCGGCTCAGTACCTGAAGGAGCCGCTCGGAGCACCAGGCCGCTCGGGCAAGCTCGACCTGCTCGACGAGCTGGTCGGCACCATCACATCCGAAGGCGATGCCGTGCTCGTCTTCACCCAGTACGTCAGCATGGCGCGCCTGCTGGATGAGCATCTGGGCGCCCAGGGTGTGCCGGTGCAAGTGCTCCACGGCGGGACGCCGGTGGATCAGCGCGAGCAGATGGTGCGCCGGTTCCAGGAAAGCCCGGACGGAGCGGCGCCGGTGTTCATCCTGTCACTGAAGGCCGCCGGCACCGGGCTGAACCTGACCCGCGCCGGCCACGTGATCCATTACGACCGCTGGTGGAACCCCGCCGTCGAGGAGCAGGCGACGGACCGCGCCTACCGGATCGGGCAGACCCGCCCGGTCCAGGTACATCGGCTGATCGCCGAGGGCACCGTGGAGGATCGCATCGCCGCCATGCTGGAAACCAAACGCGACCTCGCCGACGCCGTGCTCGGCTCCGGCGAAACCGCCCTCAGCGAGCTTTCCGACGCCGAGCTCGCTGAACTCGTCGAACTTCGAGGTGCCCATGAGTGAGCTGGCCAAAGGCTTCCCGGCGTTCCCAGCCCGCAAGCGCCGCACCCGCCGTGCGCAGACCTGGTGGGGCAACGCCTGGATCGACGCGCTGGAGGACACGTCTCTGGATTCCGACGCACTCCGCCGTGGCCGCGTCTTCGCCCACGGCGGGCATGTCGGCACCATCACCGTGAGCCCGGGCCGTATCTCCGCGACCGTGTTCGGAGACGACCACACGCCACACGACACCGTGGTGGCGCTCGACGAGCTCTCCGAGGCGGACTGGGAGCGCCTACTGGACGCAATCGCGTCCAAGGCCGGTCACGTCGCGGCCCTTCTGGACCGCGACATGCCGTACGAGCTGGCCGAGACCGCCGATGACGCAGGTGTGTCCCTTCTGCCCGGCATCGACGACCTAGAACCGCGCTGCACCTGTGACGACTGGGGACATCCCTGCACCCACGCCGCGGCCCTGTGCTACCAGGCGTCGTGGCTGCTCGACGCCGACCCGTTCCTACTCCTGCTGATGCGCGGCCGAGCCGAGGACGACGTGCTGGCCGAGCTCCAGCGCCGCAACGCCCACCCGTCGTCGCCGGATTCCACGAACGCCGCACCCGAGCTCGACCCCGCGACGGCAGACCGCATCATCACCGAGGCCTCGGCCCGCGCCGCCGAGCTCCTCACCCGCCTCTGTCACCGTTAGGTGCAGAGCGCTAGCGGTAGGCCCGGAAGAACTGGCGCACGTCACCGGTGAGCAGGTCAGGCGTCTCCATGCCGGCGAAGTGGCCGCCGCGGTCGAACTCGGACCAATGAACGACGCTGCCCATTGGGTCGACCAGATGACGAATGCTGTTGTCGGCGGCGAACACGGCGACACCGCCAGGCGGCAGGGCAGGTGCATCCTCGTGGGCCGACGGGTCGTCGTCGTTCCCCAATCCGGCAGACTCCTCGATGAACTGACGGAATGCCTGCATGCCCTCGTATGTCGAATGGGCGGCCGTAACACCGGTTCCGGTGAACCAATAGATGCTCACGTTGGTCAGCAGCCGGTCGCGATCCACGGCATCGTCGGGAAGCTCCGCCGCCGGGTCGGTCCACTCCTTGAACTTCTCCACGATCCACGCGAGCTGCTGGACGGGCGAGTCGGTCAGGCCGTAGCCGACGGTCTGCGGGCGGGTTGATTGAAGATGCAAGTAGCCGAGGCCGTCGTCCTTGAACTCGTTGAACCGCTCGGCCCGCGCCCGCTCGTCGTCGGAGAGCCCGTCGAGTTCCAGCGGAGGACCGAACGGATACGGCGTCGGCCCGTTGACATGGGTGGCGACGACACGCTCGGGCTCCAGCATGGCCAACATCCCCGCCACGCCGGCGCCGACGTCGCCACCCTGAGCCGCGTAACGCTCGTATCCCAGACGGCGCATCATCTCGGCGAACGCCTGCGCCACCCGGAACAGGTTCCCCCAGCCTGCCTCGCGGACGGGCGTTGAGAAGCCGTATCCGGGAATAGATGGCACGACCACGTGGAATGCGTCGGCGGGATCGCCGCCATACGCCGCAGGGTCGGTGAGCGGGCCGATCATCGCGGTGAACTCGACGATCGAACTCGGCCAGCCGTGGGTCAGGATGAGCGGCAGCGCGTTCGGCTCCGGTGAGCGCACGTGCAGAAAGTGGATGTCCTGGCCGTCGACGGTGGTGACGAACTGCGGAAACTCGTTGAGCTTGGCCTCCTGTGCGCGCCAGTCGAACTCGGTGCGCCAGTATTCGGCCAGCTCCTTGAGGTAGTCGACCGGGACGCCACGCTCCCAGCCGGTGCCCTTGATGACCGCGGGCCACCGTGTGCGGGCCAGGCGGTCGCGCAGGTCGTCAAGGTCGGCCTGCGGGATGTCGATGCGGTACGGGCGGATGTCTGTTGTGTGTGTCATGAGGACAACATTGCCGCCAATTGCGGCCAGGTTAAGGCCGCGATTGGTGGCAGACTTGAATTCATGCTGGAAACCTCCGCCCGACTCCTCCGCTTGCTGTCCCTCCTCCAAGCGCGCCGGGAATGGGCCAGCGCGGATCTAGCGGAACGGATGGGTGTAGCAGTCCGGACTGTACGCCGGGACGTGGAACGCCTACGCAGCCTCGGTTATCCGGTGGACTCGACGCCCGGTGTCACCGGCGGGTACCGGCTCGGTGCCGGCGCCGAGATGCCGCCGCTCTTGCTCGACGACGACGAGGTGGTGGCCGTAGCCGTGGGGCTACGCACTGCCGCGGGCGGCAGCATCACCGGCATCGAGGAGACGTCCGTCCGTGCCCTCGCCAAACTCCAGCAGGTCCTGCCGAGCCGGCTGCGTCACCGGGTCTCCACGCTCCTGTCGTCCACGGTCCCTGCGCTGGAGTCGGGTCCTACCGTCGACACAGACGTGCTCATGGCCATCGCCGTGGCTTGTCGCGACCACGAGCAGTTGCGGTTCGATTACCGCGGGCACGACGGCACCGAGAGTGTGCGCAAGGTGGAGCCACACCGCCTGGTGCATCGGGGACGTCGTTGGTACCTGGTGGCGTGGGACGTTGAGCGGATGGATTGGCGGACGTTCCGGGCCGACCGGATGACGCCGCGCATCCCCACCGGCCCTCGTTTCACCCCGCGTGAATTGCCCGGCGGCGACGTGGCTGCCTTCGTGGCGAGCGGCGTGGACACGGCCACCTGGCAGGCGCGTGCCCAGGTACGGCTGCACATGCCGGCTGACGACGCGTCCCGACGGCTGCCCTCGGTGGTGAAGGTCGAGGCAGTGGACGAGAACAGCTGCATCATCAGCGCCGGGTCCGACTCCTTCACCATGCTCGCCGTCTACGTGTCGATGCTCGACGTCGACTTCGACGTGATCGAGCCGCCCGAGTTCGCCGACCACCTGCGGCGGCAAGCCGATCGCTATCTCCGTGCCGCTGGCGGCTAGGGAGAGCCGGGGTCTTGTGCACACCAGCGGCTCGCGTATCGACGTAACTCGCTCAGCCGGGAGTCGTGATCATTAAGGGACGCCACGAGTGCCAGGAATATTCGTGCCTGGCCAGGATCGACGCCTGTGAGCAGCACCGCACCCGCGTCGACGAGGTCACGTCCGCCGCCGTTTCGGTAGATGGGAGCCAGTGGCCCCTGCAAAGTTCGGCTCGACACCCCGATCGGCAACCCTCGGGCCACAGCTCTCTCCACCGCACGGGCCAGCGGCGTTGTCACGTTGCCCAATCCGGTGCCGACTATCAGGACGGCGTCCGCCCCAGCCGCCACGACAAGATCCAACAGTTGCCCATCCGCTCCCACGTGGCTGGTGACGACCGGCACCGACATGTGGTCGAACACCGGAGTGGGCGCTGGCAGCGGATCCGGACGACGGATCGGAAAGCCAAGCGACACGAGTCCGGGAACCGATAGGTCACGTCCCCCGCCATGCGAGGCAGCGGGCTCGTCGAGCACCCTCAGAAAGGCCGACAGTGACGCGGTGTGAGCCTTTGTCGTCCCCCAAGCAGGAAGCACCCGTTTCCCGAACACCACCAGTGGCCCGAGTCCCTGGGCGGACGGGTGCGCGGCCACCCGGATGGCATCGGCAAGGTTGCGCGGGCCGTCCGGCTCTGCATGATCGGGTGGCCGTTGTGCGCCGGTCACAACTACCGGCCTTCGGTCTGCATGAATGAGGGCCTGCAGCGCCGCTGTCTCGGCGAGAGTATCCGTTCCGTGAGCCACCACTACGCCGGCAACGTCTGGGGAGGAAAGGGCATCGGCGGCTGACTCGGTGATCTGCCGTATGTCGCGATGCGTCATATCGAAGGAGTTGCGGTGCGTCACTGATCGGACGTCGACGTGACCGATGTCGTCAACAACCGGCGCAGCAAGGCTGGAACTGGTGGCAACGCCATAGCCACCTTGAGGCAGCAGCCGAGAAGCAATGGTGCCGCCCGTCGTCAAGAGCACTACTCGTCTCATGAGTGCGTTTCCGCCAGGACGGCGTGGCTGGCACGTGCCAACACCTCCAACGCGGGCGCAAGTGCATCTTCGTTCAGGTCGAACGCCGGATGGTGGTGATCTATCGCGCCGGTACGCGGAGCCGAACCGACACGGAAATAGCACGCAGGAGCACGTTCGGCATACCTTGCGAAATCGTCGCACCCGGTTGTCGGGGTTCCGGGGACCACCTGGCGCACAAATGTCGAGCTCTCAGCGGCTGCACGCACCATGTTTGTTACTCCAGGATCGCAGACGAGTGCCGGACAGTCCGGTCCCCATATAACCGACGCACGGGCACGCCGCCGGTTGCCAACCCACTTCACGATCTGTTCGAGCTGGTGCCTGCTGTGGGCTTCACCGTCGGGCCGCAAGGAGCGCAACGTGCCGCTGATGGTGACTGCCTCCGGGACGATATTCGGCATGTCAGCCGCGCGAAGGACGGCGACCGATGCTCGCTGGCCATCCCACGTCGCGGACAGCTGCTCGATCGCAAGCACGCACTCGGAAGCCGAAGCGACCGCGTCGACCGCCGTCCCAAACCCGGCGTGCCCCGCGTCCCCCATCATCTCGATAGTGAACTGGTGACACGAGGCAAACTGAACGCCGTCTCCTACGGCAAGAAAACCGACCGGGATCGTGGAGTCCAGATGCAGCCCCAGGGCGATATCGGCGCCGTCGCTCACCCCCGTGGCGATCACGGCTGCGGCTCCCTCGTCGGTCTCTTCCGCGGGCTGGAAGATGGCGACCACCTCTCCGTGCCAGCTCGGAGCCGTATGAGAAAGCAACCGCAGCACACCGAGCAACACGGCCACATGACCGTCGTGCCCACACGCGTGCATCACACCTGGAATCACCGAACGATGTGGCCGGCCGTCGTCAACCTCGGTAATCGGCAACGCGTCCATATCAGCGCGTAACAACAGCCGGGGACCGGGACCGGGCCCCGCCCGCCCTGCCAGCCGCGCCACCACGCCGGTGCCCGCGACACCCATCTGGTAGGGAACGCCGATATCGTCGAGTTCGGCCGAGACGAGCGCTGCCGTCTCATACTCGCGGAAGGCGAGTTCAGGGCGGGCATGGAGCTGGCGACGTAGCGCTACGGTCCGATCGACCACAGCTTCTACCAGGCGTGTGACGTTGTGCATGGCCTCTCTCACAGCTCGATGATGCTGCGGACGGCAGCTGGCGAGATCAGGTCAAGGCCGCTGTCGGTGATCACGCATGTCTCTTCGACCACGAAGTTCAAGCCGTCATGCCTGACACATGGCTCGAGGCACACAGTGTTGTCCGGCTGGAACGTGGTTGGGTCGTCCGGGTGCAAGGAAGGCGGTTCCGGAACGTGCAGCCCGATACCGTGTCCGAAGCGACCGAAACCGACCTCAGTTGGTTCCACCCTCATCGCTCGTCGCATTGCTTCGCCGACAACAGCAGCCGATTCCCCCGCAGCGACGAGCTCCCGTGCCGCGTCAAGTCCCGCGACCGCCCGGGCGTAGCCTTCGCGCTCGCTTGGGCTGGGCCGACGAGCTGCGTAGATCCGGCAGAAGTCCGCCCAGTAGCCATCGATGATGGGTGCCCCGTCGAGGTACAGCAAGTCGCCGGGGTGCCACACCGCGTCCGTTGGGCCGCCGAAGAGGCCGTGATGGACCCGAGCCACGGATCCGTGCGGCCCGACCTCGTGCGCCCCCAGCTCAAGTTGGGCGATGCTGAACTCTCGTGAGATTTCCCGCTCGGTCATCCCTGGGCGAATTCGGTCGGGCATGACGTCGAAGACCCGGCTCAGTACCCCGGCGGTATGCCGCATCCGTGCTTGCTCCCACGCGGATTTGACGCTCCGACATGCCCACACGAGGGCCGAAGCGTCGACGGTGGCGGTGTTGTTGGACGCACGCCGATCTGACAAGGCAGGCATGAGGTCGGTCAGCTGGCCGACGGGGGGCCACGACGCCCGAAATCCATCCACCCCAACCGAGCCCGGAGAATCCGAAATGATCGCATCGAGTACGCGCGCGGCGTGTGGAGCGAACTGGAGGTACCCGTCGGGGAGGCCGGGTCCCGGAGGATCCATCTCCACGTAGGAGTGCACGATCGCGCCCGGCGCGCGAAGCCTGACCGAGTCGACCTCCGTTTCGGCTGCGACCACATGCAGGTCGTCGTGACCGAGAAGTGCGACGATCGGCCGGCTGTGCATTCGAAAAGTAGTGCTCACATAGCCGGACAGGTAGGTGACTGACTCGTCGCGGACTGCGAGGAGCCACGTCAATTCCCGGCTGTCCATCTGCCCACGCAAACGGCTCCAGCGCGTGGGCAAGTCCTCGGCCAGCCCTGCGGGGGCCAGGCTACCCGGCCCAGGTTCGTGTCGATTCTCAGACATTCTGGGCCTCCTGCGGGTAGGTCGGCGCGTCCGTCGCCGGTGCGGGTCGGCCATCGGTGGCCAGAATGAGGACTGAAGGTTGCTCTGGCAGCCCGAGCACAGCCCGGCGTGCTGGGTGTTTCAGCAGTGCATCTGCTGCGGCCAGCGCCGCCCCGGAACATGGGCCTACGTGCAATTTCATCTGTTCCGCCAATACGCTCCCAGCCACACCCTCGTCGTCGTCGAGAGCGACGACTGCGTCAAGGCCGGCCCGTAGTGACGGCCAAGCAACCATCGACGTCGTGCCACAGTTGAGGCCGGAGAGCCGGGATTCGAGTGGCCCGGTCAGCGAGACGATGCGGTCCGCGGAGATGGCTGCCATGACGCACGCGGCGGCGGACGGCTCGACGCCGACCACGACAGGATCGCTCCCGATCCTAGCGAAGTGGTCGATCACCGCCGACGCCAAAGCACCAACGCCGAGCGGAACGACCACTAGATCCGGCACGGGAGCGCTGGTCGACGTCAGTTGCTCAGAGCACTCGCGCAGGATTGTGCTGTAGCCCACCGCCACGGCCTGTGGCACGTCTTCATAACCTGACCAGGACGTGTCCGAGACGAGAACTCGGTCCTCAGTCACAGCGGCCGCTGACGCCGCAACGGCGTCGTCGTATGTGCCTGGAACCACAATCACCTCAGCGCCCTGCGCGCAGATCCGGCTCCGGACATGGTCTGGAACCTCGTTGGAGACGAAGACTCGGCAGTCAAGCTCCAACAAGCGGGCTAGGTAGGCCAGCGCTTCACCGTGGTTGCCCTCGCTGGCGGCTAGCAGTGACACGCCCGTCAGCCGGCCTTTCAGAGCCGGTAAGCCGGCATCGGGTGCCCAGTCGGCGGGTAGATGGTCGCGAAGCGCCCTTACCAGGGCCCACGACGCACCGACAACTTTGAACGACGGGAGTCCCCAGCGGTCGTTCTCGATTTTCACCGCTACCTGGCGGGCGCACCATCGCTGGACCAGTCCGGGAAAGTCTGTGCGCAGGAGAGTTGGCCGGTAGCCGGGCAGCGACTGGTGCAGTTCAGCCACGCCGTTCGGTAGTGGCGCTGGCTCCCACCGTCGCGT
The DNA here is from genome assembly GCF_010550695.1 of Phytoactinopolyspora alkaliphila. GTDB lineage: Bacteria > Actinomycetota > Actinomycetes > Jiangellales > Jiangellaceae > Phytoactinopolyspora > Phytoactinopolyspora alkaliphila. Next base: position 349,038 of record NZ_JAAGOB010000004.1, on the reverse strand, counting down.
GCGCGGCGCGACAAGCAGCCTCATGAACTTTCCCCATGTCGATCAGCGCCGCGGTCGATCCAGACGCCGTCGGCTGGTTCCCAGCACACGCGTAACCGAGAACCGATAGGCCTTGTCTGGCCAGCACCGGAGTTCTCCCGAACGACGATTCGTCTATCGCCACCGACGTCCAAAGCCACCATCCGGGTGGCTCCGAGGTATCGCTCCTCGATGACCACGCCAACTAAGCAGTTCGTGCCGCTACGCGGTGTGGCCTCCAGTTCCGTCAGGCGCATCCGCTCGGGCCGGACTACCACTGTTGCCGGTCCGGCAACTGCCGCGTCACCGCGACCAGCATCAGCTGGTCCGCATCGAACCTCTGTTCCATCGGGGAGTCGTAGATTGCCGTCGCGGGTGAAGGTGCCGACGAGGATGTTCGAGTCCCCCAGGAAGCTGGCGACGAACGACGTCTCCGGCTGCTCATACATATCGCTTGGACTGCTGAGCTGCTCGATGCGTCCGTCTCGAAACACCGCGATACGGTCCGAGAGACAAAGCGCCTCGTCTTGGTCATGCGTGACATAGATCACGGTGGAACCGACATGCCGATGGATCGCGGCGATCTCCGATTGCAGGGAGTCCCGCAACCGCCGGTCCAAAGCACCGAGCGGCTCGTCCATGAGCAGCAACGGGGGTCGGTGCACGATAGCTCGAGCCAACGCCACTCGCTGCTGCTGGCCTCCGCTGAGTTCCGCCGGACGACGGTCCCAAAGGTGGCCTAATTCCACCATCTCCAGTGCTGCATCTACCTGGGATCGCCGTTGGCTGGCCTTGACGCGTCGCTGTCGCAGCGGGTAGCCGACGTTGTCGCGAACCGACATGGTCGGAAACAGGGCATAGTTCTGGAAAACCATGCCGATGTTGCGGCGGTTCGCCGGCAAGCTGCTGACATCTCGCCCGTCGAACATGATTCGGCCGCTGTCGGGTGCAAGGAATCCGGCAATCATGTTCAAGGTGGTGGTCTTGCCAGATCCGGATGGTCCGAGCAGGGTCATGAACTCACCGGGCTTGACGGTGAGATCGACGTTGTCGACCGCGATGGCCGAGCCGAAGGATCGGGTCAGCCCGGTCAATCGGAGTTCGACTCCGCCGTGCGACGTTTGTGGTCGCGTGGCAGTGCGCCACCTCGTTCGCGACTTGAGCGAAGTTTGGTCAGCCACTTCTTGCTCCCTTTCTCGATAGGGCCATCGCGAGCAGAACCACGACGGTGCTGCTGGCGAGGACGAGAACGGACGCCGCCGCGACCGTGGGGTCGACGCTTTGCGTGACGGAGTTGAACATCAGCACCGGAAGCGTGGGTTGCCGTGGAGACGACAGGAAGATCGCCATGACGACCTCGTCGAAGGACCAGATGAAGGCGAAAAGGGCACCCGCCAGTACGCCGGGGGCGATCATCGGCAGAGTCACTTGATAGAACCTCGCCACCGCGCCTGCTCCCAGGCTGGACGCAGCTCGATCCAGGCTGCGGTCATACCTGCTCAAGGCAGCTGACACCGGGTGCACGACCAACGGCAGCGCGGTGACTGCGTGAGCGAGAACCAGGCCCTGCGTCGTGCCCGCCAGCCCCCATCTAAGGAACGCGAAATAAATGCCAATTCCCAGGAGGATCACGGGGATCACAATCGGAGTAGCAATGCTCGCGTCGAGCACCCGCCGGAACTTTCCCGTCACTCGCTCGAGAGCAAAGGCGGCCATTGTCCCGAGAACGGTGGCAAGGACGGAGGCCTGCACTGCCACTACCACTGATGTAGTCAGAGCATCGAGCCAACGCGGATCGTCGAAGAAGCGCTGGAACCATTGCAGCGACCAGTCCGACCAGCTCACGGCCAAGCTCCGCCGTGGGTTAAGACTGACTGGAACGATGACAAGTGTAGGCAGCACTAGCCAGAGCCCAATGAGCAGACCCGTCAGTTTCAGAAAGGCCCGGTCAGTCATCGCGCCCCCTTGGGGGTCCTGCCGGGCAGAATTCGCACGATCACTGTCAATGCCACGAGCAAAAGCAGCGTCACAGCGACCAAGAGAACGCCCAGCGCCGATGCCGTGGTGTTATCGCCGACCTGGGTGACATTCATGTAGATCAGCTGTGAGAGCAACGCGTTGCGCGGTGAGCCCAGGAGCTGCGGAGTGATGAAGAATCCCAGGGAGAGGATGAACACCAGCACGGATGCAGCGACAATGCCGGGAAGAGATAGAGGCAAGTACACCTGCCGCCATGCGGCGCGGCGCGAGGCGCCGCATGCTACCGCGGCGTCGACCAGGCGCCGGTCGATCCGTCGCATTGCTGCATAAAGAGGCAGGACAGCAAAGGGAAGCATGACATGTGCCATCCCTATGACGACGCCGGTGACATTGCGGATGAGAGACAGGGACGGCAGACCCAGCGTGGATAGCGTGTTGTTGATCATGCCTTGGTCCTGCAGCAGGACCACCCAGGCCAGAGTACGGATCGTGAAGCTGGTCCAGAAGGGCAACACGACAAGGACGATCAGGACGGCACGCAGCAAAGGCGAGGCGACGGTCAGCAAATAGGCATAGGGGTAACCAAGGACAAGGCAGACGAACGTGACCAAGGCTGCCGTGAGGAGCGTTCGCAACAACACCGCTCGCGTGACATCCGATGCGAGTAGTTCGAGGAAGATATTCCAACCCAATGGTCCGCTCACGCTCTGCTGCAGCAGCACCCACATCGGGTAACCCACCACGAGCAACAGCAGCACCAATGGAGCCGCTAGCAGCAGGCCCGTCGGGCCGTGCCTGCCGCGAAGGGGCGTCAGCCAGCGCGAACCTGACCCGACCGTGGCATCCAGCACGTCTGTCATCCCCCGAACTGCGACTGCCACGTGTTGGCCACTGAGTCTGCGTTCTCCGCCCACCATCGCTGGTCCTGGACGTGGTTGCCTGCGACCATCGCCGGGTTCGTTTCCGGGAGGAACGGTTCAAGGTCCGCAGGCAGATCGGAAAGCTCGGCGTGTGCCGCAGCCGGCGAGTATGGGATCACTTTGGTCAGCTCGGCCTGACGCTGCGCTTGCATCATGAAGGCGACGAGCTCCATCCGCACCTCGGGATTCTCAACTCCTACCGGCACCACCAGAGCGTCGTAGATCAGGAAGGAGTCGCCTTCCCCGCCCGCGAACGATGCGTCCTGTTGCGAGACTCCCGCATACGCCCGGCCGTTCCAGGCCATGATGATGTCAACCTCGCCAGTGGCCATCTGGGTTTCCGAGTCCGAACCCGCCTCCCAGAAGAGAAGGTCATCCTCGATCGTCTCGATCTTGGCGAAAGCACGCTCGACATCAAGCGGGTAAAGTTCCTCCGGCGCGACACCGTCGGCGATCAAGGCGCATTCAATAAGCGGGTTCGGAACCGCTGCGGATCTGACTGACCGGCTGCCTGGAAAGGTCGTCGTGTCGAAGAACTCCTCGCACGTATCGGGACCGTCCTCACCGTACGTCTCGGTGTTGTAGTAGATAGCCGTCGAGTAGGTGAGCAGCGGCGCGCCGCACTCATCTTGGATGAGCTCCTCCTTGATGCCGGACAGATCCACGATCTCCAGGTCAAGGGGCTGCAACAAGATCCCACACTGCTGGACAGACCAATAGCCCTCAGCCGGAATCATGTCGGTTTCGACCCGCCCGGCGTCAACCTGCGTCCGTACCTTCGCGTAGCTCATGGTCGGATCCTCGACCACGGTGACGCCACTCTCCTCCGAGTACGGAGTGAGGAACACCTCGTTCAGGGCGTCACCGTATGTTCCCCCACCGGACATGAACGTAATTGCGTCCTCGCTGGCAGAAGAGCCACAAGCGGCAAGAGCGAGCGAGCCGATGCTGAGCCCCGCAGTTGCGATCGATGTGCGCATTTGCATGTCCAGTGCACCCCTCCACGTGTCGTGGCAATAGTGGTCGCCTTCTTGCAAGTGGGATAACACTATACTAATATATCGGTATGTCAATCACTTCAGCCAAAGGTCTGTTAACGAATCTGCGGCTTCCGGAATCAGGGAGCGGCCAGCTGCTGCGAGAGGCGGTTTACACGACGCTGCGTCGGGCCATGATCGATGGCACTCTTCCTCCTGGAACGCGGCTACGCGACCAGGACATCGCAGAGCAGCTGGACGTCAGCCGAATGCCGGTGCGGGAAGCAGTGCGCAGACTGTCCGACGAGGGACTGGTGGTAGCCGAAGCCAGCCGCTGGACCAAGGTGGCGCCGATCGACTTCGATGCGGCGTCGCGCATCTACCCGATCATCCAGTCCTTGGAGTGCCTGGCACTGGATCTCTCGTCGTCATCAATCGGCCCCGCACACATCGCCACCTTGAAGGAAGCGAACGCAGAGCTGGAGCAAGCGTTGTCGGGCGGGGATCCACTCGCCGCCTCCGCAGCCGACGACCGCTTTCATCAGGTCATTCTCGACGCCGCTGCCAACCGTGAGCTCAAGGCAATCGTCGTCGACATGAAGATGCGGGTCCACCGCGTAGAAGTCGGCTACTTCGGCGGAACTATTACGAGCGGCGAGTCTTGTCGCCAGCACGCCGAGATGATCGAGGCGCTGGAGCGCCACGACCTATCGACAGCCAGGGCCGCTCTCGAAGCCAACTGGTCGGGGAGTATCGAGCGCGCACAACAGCGACGCAGTCACGGCGATGGCCTGCACACTCACGAAAGGAACGCATGATGACCACATCCCTTGGTGCTGATCAGGAAGACGATTGGAACGTCGGCGTCACGGGTGTGACCGGCAAGACCGGCCGGCTTGTCGCTGAGGGTGCCCTGCGGCGAGGCTGGCAGGTACGCAGTCTGACGAGGCGACCCGCGGACGTCGGGGCATGGCACCGCTTCGACTGGGATGAGCCCGAAGGCTGGGACCCGGCACTGCGCGGATGTGACGCGGTCTATGTCATCATCCCGTTCAACCATCCCGGCGCAGCCGAACGTACCCCCGATGTGCTCAAAGCAGCCGCCGAGGCGGGCGCGCGACGGATCGTCCTGCTCAGCTCCCTTGATGCTGAAGGAGCCGCCAGCGACGATCCGCTCGCCGTCGCGGAATCTGCCCTTACCGACCTAGACGTCGAGTGGGCCATCCTGCGGCCCACCTGGTTCCTGGAGAACTTCTCGGTGGGGTCTTTCGGTGCCATGGTGCGAGAAGGAAATCTCCGCCTACCAGCCGGCGAGGGAAAGATCCCGTTCATCTCGATTCGAGACATCGCAGACGTAGGAATCGCGGCTCTTTCTCCGCACGGACCCCGTGGCCGGCTGCCATTGACTGGCCCCGTCGCGCTCACGCACGCCGAAGTCTGTCACGCGTTGACCGACGCCCTGGGTACCTCGATAACATTCACCGACGCGACTCCTGAAGAGTTCGTGGAACTCATGGCTACTCGAGGCTTCTCAGGTGACTACTCGCAGTTCTTGATCGACGCGCTCGGCCAGGTCGAGTCCGGCCAGTTGTTGATCCCGGTCACCGATACTGTGCAGCGTATCCTCGGCCGCCCAGCGACGTCGGTTGAAGAGTTCGCACACGGGATATCCAGCCGGTAAGTTGCCACCTCCGCCCTTCGCGTTGATCACGGGCGGATGTCCCTCATAGCGGGCCGAATAGGTCACTTGCCCGTGATCAACGGGACTTCCGTGATCAACGGGAACGGGCGGGCGTCAACACGCGAAAGGTGCCGGACAAAGGGGCTGAGTCCTGACGAACGAAAAGGGCGGGGTGCCAGCTGATGCCGGAACCCCGCCCTGGTGTTGCGGTGGTACGTGAAGCGAGCTGGACTCAGAAGTCCATGCCGCCCATTCCACCGGTCGGGTCGCCACCAGCGGGGGCAGCGGCCTTCTCCGGCTTGTCGGCCACGACGGCCTCGGTGGTGAGGAACAGACCCGCGATGGACGCGGCGTTCTGCAGCGCCGAGCGAGTCACTTTGGCCGGGTCGGGAACGCCCGCGGCCAGCAGGTCCTCGTACTCGCCCGTGGCGGCGTTGAGGCCATGGCCCTCAGGGAGGCCCTTGACCTTCTCCACCACGACGCCGCCCTCAAGGCCGGCGTTGACGGCGATCTGCTTCAGCGGAGCCTCGACAGCCAGCTTCACGATGCTGGCGCCGGTGGCCTCGTCGCCCTCGAGCTCGAGCTTCTCGAACGCCTTGACCGCGGCCTGCAGCAGAGCCACGCCACCACCGGCGACGATGCCCTCCTCGACGGCAGCCTTCGCGTTGCGAACGGCGTCCTCGATGCGGTGCTTGCGCTCCTTGAGCTCGACCTCGGTGGCCGCGCCCGCTTTGATGACGGCGACGCCGCCAGCGAGCTTGGCGAGGCGCTCCTGCAGCTTCTCACGGTCGTAGTCGCTGTCGGAGTTCTCGATCTCGGCGCGGATCTGGCTGACGCGACCAGCGATCTGGTCGGCGTCGCCGGCACCCTCGACGATGGTCGTCTCGTCCTTGGTCACCACAACCTTGCGGGCCTGGCCCAGCAGGTCGATGGTGGCGTTCTCCAGCTTGAGACCGACGGTCTCGCTGATGACCTGGCCGCCGGTCAGGATCGCGATGTCCTGCAGCATGGCCTTGCGGCGGTCACCGAAGCCAGGCGCCTTCACAGCGACGGACTTGAACGTGCCGCGGATCTTGTTGACGACGAGCGTGGCCAGGGCCTCGCCCTCGACGTCCTCGGAGATGATCAGCAGCGGCTTGCCGCCCTGCATGACCTTCTCCAGCAGCGGCAGCAGATCCTTCACGTTCGAGATCTTGGACTCGACGAGCAGGATGTACGCGTCCTCGAGAACGGCTTCCTGACGCTCGGCGTCGGTCACGAAGTAGCCCGAGGTGTAGCCCTTGTCGAAGCGCATACCCTCGGTGAGCTCAAGCTCGAGGCCGAAGGTGTTGCTCTCCTCGACGGTGATGACACCTTCCTTGCCGACCTTGTCCATCGCCTCGGCGATCAGCTCGCCGATCTGCGAGTCACCAGCGGAGATGGACGCGGTGGCCGCGATCTGCTCCTTGGTCTCGACCGGCTTGGCAGACGCGAGCAGCTGCTCGGACACGGCCTCGACGGCCTGCTCGATGCCGCGCTTCAGCGCAATGGGGTTCGCGCTGGCCGCGACGTTGCGCAGACCCTCGCGGACGAGCGCCTGAGCGAGCACGGTTGCGGTGGTGGTGCCGTCACCGGCGACGTCGTCGGTCTTCTTCGCGACCTCTTTGACGAGCTCGGCCCCGATCTTCTCCCAGGGGTCCTCGAGCTCGATCTCCTTCGCGATGGACACGCCGTCGTTGGTGATGGTGGGCGCGCCCCACTTCTTCTCCAGCACGACGTTGCGGCCCTTGGGGCCGAGGGTGACCTTAACGGCGTCGGCAAGCTGGTTCATGCCGCGCTCTAGGCCACGCCGCGCCTCCTCATCGAAGGCAATCATTTTTGGCATGGGTTGGTCCTCCCGGTTGCGGGTGGATGGCCCGGTACGACGCCCGCGACGGACGGCAACGGATTCCCGGCACCCTTCGCCGGTAACTCCGAAGCCTCGCCGACCCGGCTTCCTGTCACTCTCACCTTAAGAGTGCTAATCCTGTTTTTAGCACTCTGGCCCTGAGAGTGCAAGCCGCGTAGTGCCGTCACCGCTCAGCACACATCGACCGCTCGCACGATCTCCCGCTGAATACCCTCCTGATGCTCGCTGGAACTCCCAGGGGCTAAAGCTTGCCTGCGAGCTCGATCTGCGTACCCTCTTCTGGTGAGCTTTCGCACACTGAGATCTACCCCTCCGCGATCGCGGCTATCCCGGTTGGGCATGGCCTGGCGACTTGCCGTTGCGGCACTCGGGCTCGTCGCGCTCCTGCACGGCACCCTGCGCGATTCCGACGATTTTTTCCCGTTTGGTTCGATGGCCCAGTACGCCACCGGGCATGATCTCAACGGCCAGACCCGCTCGACCTACATCCTGGCCGACACCGAAAGCGGCCAGGAGAAGGTGCGGGTTCCACTGAACGCCACCGGGACGGGCATCGGCCGGGCCGAGGTCGAGGGCCAGCTCGGCAGATTCATCGAGGACCCATCCCTGATGCAGGTCATCGCCGACGCCTACCGCGCGATCCATCCGGAGCGTGACCAGTACACCCATATGTACCTGATGCGCGACATCTACCAACTCGAGAACGGCTACGTCGTGGGTGAACCCGAGCGCGTGAAGCTTGGCGAATGGAAGGTCGTGCGATGACTGCCTCCGTCGAGACCTCGGCGAACCGGCAGTCGCCGACGCGACGCTGGCGCCGCGGACTGGCGCACGTCGCCCGCTGGTGGTTACCCGAGATCCCCTTCGCCCGGGTCGCGATCATGCGGGCGGTCATCTATCTGTTCCTGATCTACGACATCTTCTTCTTCAGAAACGACGTCATCCCGCACGGCTACTCGCCCGAGCTGTACCAGCCGCTGTGGATCGGCCGCGCGCTTCCCCTGCCGGAGCCGTCGGTCGGCCTCGCGCAGACGTTGCAGATCGTGATCGTCGTCGGAGCACTGATCGCCGCGACCGGCCGGCTTCCTCGGCTGGCCGGCTGGACCGTGGCACTCTGCTATTTCGAGTGGCTGATCCTGAGCATGTCGTTTGGCAAGGTCGACCATGATCACCTTGCGCTGGTCATCGCGGCTTTCGTACTGCCCACCATCGGCCGGGCCCGGTTCTCCGATTCAGGCGCCAGCAGAGCCGGCGGATGGGCGTTCCGCTGCATCCAGGTGGCGGTCATCTTCACCTATTTCGGCGCGGCGCTGGCCAAGTGGGTCCGTAACGGGTCACCGTTCATGTGGGGCAACAGCGCGGTGCTGACGTGGGCGTTCATCCGGCGTGGCACCGACATCGCACGCTGGTCGCTGGACTATCCGTGGATGTTGCGCATCGGCCAATGGGTCATGCTGATCGCCGAGTATCTCTCGCCTGTCGTGCTCTTCCTGCGCGGCCGGTGGCTCTACCTGGCAGCGGCGTTCTTCCTCGGCTTCCACCTCGTCACGTACCTGACGCTCGGCATCCACTTCCTGCCGACGGTGATCTGCTGGCTGGCGTTCTTCCCCACCGAAAAGCTGCTTCCGAAGCGCCTCCACGCACCGGCTGTTTAGGGCTCCGCGTTTGCGTCCTGCAACCCGAGCGCCAGGGGCCTCGGTCTGCAGGACGCAACGAGCGCGTCGTTGCAACCTGATTCGCGGCGGTCTTCGTGTAACCGAGTGAGAGTGTCAACCACTGGGACGCGGAGGCAGTTGTGCTGAAGATCGATGAGGCGTCGTATCGGGAGTTCGTCGTCGCCCGTCGTCGAGCGCTGCTGCGCACCGCCTTCCTGCTATGCGGAGACTGGCACCTCGCCGAGGATCTGGTTCAGGAGACGCTCGCCAAGCTGTACGTGTCCTGGCGACGGGTGCAGCGACGGGACGAGATGGACGGCTACGTGCGCAAAGCGCTCGTCAACACCTACATCGACAACCGGCGACGACCGTGGCGGCGCGAGCAGGTCACGGACGGTTCGCTCATCGGTTCCGGAGATCGGGACGACGAGCATCACGACCGTTCCAGCCGGGCACACTCCGGTCCGGCCGGGGATCCCGCCCATATGGGGGATCCAAGTCTGCGGCAACGCCTCGTTGACGTGCTCGCCGACGTGCCTCCCCGGCAGCGAGCGGCCCTGGTGCTGCGGTTCTGGGAAGACCTCTCCGTCGAGCAGGTCGCCGGCCTCATGAACTGCAGTGAGGGGACCGTCAAAAGCCAGACCGCGCGTGGCCTGGAACGCCTCCGTGACCTCCTTGGCACCGATGAGCTCGCCGAGATGAAGGAGCAGCTGTGAACGAGAAGGACCTGCGCGGCCTGTTCGAGGACGCCTTGAGAGGCGAGCCCGACCACATGCGCCCTGTCCATGAGGACGTGGCGCGCGGGCGGGCCCTGCGCGCCCGGAAACTGCGGCAACGAGTGGGCGGCGTCGGTGTCGGTGCGGCCGCACTGGTGGCGGGTGCCCTGGTGGTCCCCGCGTCGCCACTGTCGCTCATCGATGGTGATGGTCCCGACCCGAGCCAGGCCGCGACGATGGCCGACGGAGCGCCGCTCGCTCCGGAGGTGGCGGACGATCCGTTGTTGCGGGGCGTCTGGGACGCCGTCCAGGCGGAACTGCCGGACGATGTCGAGCTCGTGGAGGACTCGTACGTGTACGGATCCCGCTACGGGGGCACCGGCATCTATCTCTCGCTCGAGCGAGACGAGCGGTGGTTCACGCTGACCGTCTCCTTGCAGAATGCCCGCCCTGACCTGGATGAGTTCCGCCCCTGCAGTGAGCCGGACCCCAAGATCTCCGGCTGGACCTACACGGAGTCGTGTGACGAGGGCTACGACGACGAGGGGCGCTGGCGAGTGATAGCCGAGGAAGCACCATCCATCGGCCGAGTGACCGTGCTGGAAGACCCGGAGGCGGCCGCCATGGTCCAACTCAACCAGCCGGACGCAGAGGCTTCGGACCAGTCAACGGACTGGAGCCTCACGGTCGAAGAGACCGACGCGATCGCCGACGCCGTATGGACCGTCGGTTCCGAGCAGAATGAGCGTGACCTAGTCAAAGGCATTGACCTGAGCGGCACCCACGAGACGTGGCCGCAGTTGCATACTGCGCTCGAGGACCAGCTCGGCATGGGCGAGCTCACGCCGGTCACAGCTGACGACGCGACCGGCGGGGAGGCCGTCGATGAGGAGAGCGGCATCGTCGCCAATATCGACAGCCAGGGACAGAGCGGAAGCATCGCAGCTCGCTACGTTACCGAAGACGGCGTTGAGGTTGACCTCATCGTCTGGCAGAAGGACCGCCTGTACGACACGTTCTGCCACGACCGGATCGACAGCTGCCAACTGGTGCCCGGGCTGAGCGTCGCACGCGGCGAGGGCGCACCGGATGGCCTCGTGGGGCCGGGGGCGATGGGACAGCTTGGGGATCGCGCCGGAATGTACATCATGGTCGGGACGGGTGACACGCCTGATCCGGATGATCCCGGCGACAAGGAACTTGAAGAGCTCGATCAGAAGGTCAGCTCGGCGTACAGCGAGCTCTCAGGGCTGGTGCCGTTCCTCGACATCTGACCCGGCCCTATCCTTGCGTCCTGCAGAACGAGCGCCCCAGGCCTCGCTCTGCAGGACGCAACGTCGTTGACGGGCGCCGTCAGGAGGCCGGAGAGAGCTCCGGGATCCGCTTGATGCCGAATCGGGCGCGCAACGCCCGGCGCGCCGCGTGCAGGCCGCACATGCCGTGCACCCCGGGTGCCGGTGGCGTCGCCGACGAGCACAGGTACACACCGGGCACGGGCGTCGCCCATGGATCCCAACGCAACGCCGGCCGGGCGAGCAACTGCCACGTGGTGAGAGCACCGGCTGCGAAATCTCCGCCGATGTAGTTCGCGTTGTGGTGCGGCATCCGGGCGGCGGTAATGGTGCGCCGGGCGACGACGACATCGCCGAAGCCGGGCGCGAACCGCTCGATCTGCGCCTGGACGATGTGCCCGACGTCGACCGTGGAGCCCGACGGCACGTGGGTATAGGTCCACAACGGGCGGAGCCCGCCTACCTCGCGGCGCGGATCGGTCAAAGCCGGATCGGACACGAGCACCAGGGGGCGCTCGGCATGCCTGCCGGACGCGATCTCGGCCTCCGCATGGGCCATCTCCGCCCGGGTCCCGCCGACGTGAATGGTGCTCGCCTGTCCGACCGACGGGTGCTCCCACGGCACCGGCTCGGAGATGACGAAGTCGACCTTGGCGACGCCGTCGCCGTAACGGTAGCGCTCCATCGCCTGGCGGTATCGAGCAGGTAGCCGGTCGCCCAGGACTTGCACGAGATTCCGCGGCGTGGTGTCGAACAGATAAGTTCGCGCCCGCGGAAGGTCGTCCATGGATGTGATCGGGACACCGGCAGTGACCATCACACCGTGCGCCTTCAGATCGTCCACCATCGCGTCGACGATCGCCTGGCTGCCTCCCACCGGCATCGCCCAGCCAGGGGTGTGCGCCAGCGCCGCGAGCATCACAGCTGTCCCCGCGACCGGGAGGCTCGGCTGCCGCCCGATGGCGTGGGTGCCGACTCCCGTGAGCAACGCCGGTGCCCGCTCCTCGGACCACCGGCGGTTCCACAGCCGAGTGCCCTGTTCGAGCACCGCCAGCCCGAGCTGAGCGGCGGACAGCGGATCCTTCGGAATACTGCGGCGGTCAGACAAGGCTGCGTCGACCACACCGGCAACGTGCCGGACGAGCGGGCCGAGTAGCCGCCGCCAGGCACCGCCATCCGCCCCGAGCTCCTCCACGGTCCGGTCGAGGTTCCGGTAGGCGATCCCGGCCCGCCCGCCGTCGAGCGGCTGCGCGTATGACACCTCCGGGAACCGCAGATCGACGCCGCGGGCGCGGAGATCGAAGGAGCGGAAGAACGGCGACGCGGCAGCGAGCGGGTGGATGGCGGAACAGACATCGTGGATCAACCCCGGCGCCATGCCGAGATCGAGCGTCCGAGCACCACCGCCCAGTGTGGCCTGTGCTTCGAAGACTCGCACGTCGAGGCCGGCTCGAGCCATCGTGACGGCGGCGGCCAGGCCGTTCGGGCCTGATCCCACGACCACGACGTCGCACTGATCCGACTGGCTCACGTCTCGCCCTCCGTCATGTTCTCGACCACGGCCATCGTAGGCGCTGGAGGGTCACCGCGAGACCGACTGTTCCGAACATCACCATGCCTTCCCGTGCTCCACCATGCCTGTAGAGGTGGTGAACCACGGGAAGGCATGGTTTACATGATCATTCGGAAGGGGACTGATGCGGGGTGGCGGTGTCCTCGTACAGGAGGAAGCCGTTGGGGCTCACCTTGACGGTCTTGTCCCGGAGCAGGAGCTCACGCAACTCCTCCGGGGTCCGGTTGTTCATCTTGGCGACCCGCTCAAGCTTGTCACCCAGCGAGTCGATCGCTTCCTGCCCGCCCATCGACTCCGGCAAGACGTCACCGACCTGGGACAGCTCGGTGGCCTCCTCTTGGCCGGTGTCGCCGTCAGGGTCGTCCGCCTCTGTCTCCGCGTCGTCGTCGGACCGCGGCTCTTCCGACGAGTCGCTCGCCTCACCGGAGTCGTCCGGTTCGCCGGCAGGAGTCTGCGTCACCACGGTCTCGCCGCGATCCGCCATCCAGCCGATCGCTGCCGCGCCGACCGCCGCGATCACGACGGCCGCCGCGCACACCGCGACGACGACGATCAGTCTCCGACGTTCCGTCATGGACGACACCATCAACCTCCCTGGCACGCTCAGCTTATCGACACTAATCGGACGTCGCGGACGGCCATTCGGTTCCATCCGGGCGGGCCGAGGCAGCAAAACGAAACCGGGGCGTAGAGATGATCGCTCATCTCCACGCCCCGGTAGGTCAACACTAATGACCTAGAGGTTCAGCACCTCATCGTGTCACACGGTGGCCCGGCGGGTCCTGGCGTACAGGAGACCACCGAGAGCCAGCAGCACGACGCCGGCGGTCAGGCCGACCAGGCTGGACGAACCGGTGTCCGGAAGGTCGTCACCGTCCTCGTCGCCTTCCTCGGTGCCGCCCTCGTCACCGTTCTCGTCGCCGCCCTCGTCGCCGTTGTCGTCGCCGTCTTCCTCGACGTTCACGGAGAAGTTGACGGGTCCGGCAGCCGGGGAGGTCGCACCGTTGATCTCCTGGACGGCCTCGACGGAGCAGTCACCGTTGGGCAGGCCCTCCTCGGGCTTGACCGACCAGTTGCCGTCCTCGTCCACCTCGGTCTCGACGGTCTGCGCGGCGTCGCCGCACGTGATCGTCACGGTGACCGTGGCACCGGCAACACCGGTACCGGAGAAGGTCGGCATAGCCGTGGTGGCGGTGTCGCCCTCGGCCGGCCGCTCGATGACCGGAGCGCCGAGCGGAACGACGACGGTCACCTCGTCGGTCTCGGGAACCGTGATGGTGCCCACCGCCTGCTGTGCCGTGATGGTCGACTCGCCGTACGGCAGGTCGTTCTCCAGCGTGGTGGTCCAGGCGCCCTCGGCGTCGACCGTGGCCGAACCGACGGTGTCGCCATCGATGCTCAGCGCCACCTCGGCCTCCGGCTCGGCGGTACCGGTGACCACCAGGTTGGCGGCCTCGACCTCAGCACCGTCCTCCGGCGCCGTGATGACCACAGGCGCGGCCTCGAACGGCTCGGCCGTTCCGGTCAGCTCGTAGAACCCGAGGCTGCCGTAAGCGGTGTAGCCAGAACCGTTGGAGGGCGTGTTGTTCGCCGGGTCACCCTGGCCGCGGCCCTCGACACTGATGTAGTACGCGCCAGCCTCGAGGTCCTCGGACAGCGAGGCCTCCAGGCCGTCGGCCTCCGGGCCGAGCAGCGGCGAGCTGGTCTCCTCCTCGCCCTCGGCGATGACGTTGCCGTCAGCGTCGAGCAGCGAGATCTTGAGGTCCAGGTTGGAGCCGTTGCCGGCCGGGGCCACCTCGGCGGTGAAGGGTCCACCGTTGGTGACCAGAGCGAAAACGTCCGCGTCGTTTGAGTTCACGATGGCACCCTCGGCGGTGAACTCACCGGTCGAGTTGTCCAGCGACGTCGCGTCGCCGGTGTCGTCACCGTGCGGGTCGGAAGCGTACGACGTGCGGTCGACGAACTCCCATTGCGCGTCCAGCTGAGCGCCGGTGTGGGCGGACTCGTCCTCGGCGCACCGGTTGTTCACCGGCTCGTAGAACGTGTCACCCTGCTGCGGGTCACCGTCGGTGGCGATCCGACCGTCGCGGTAGTAGCAGACCCCACCGGTGAACCGGTCGCCGTTCTGGTCGTACAGGAAGAGGAAGAAGTCGGCCGCGCCACCGTCGGTCATGACGGCGAGGTCGTCCTGGTCCGGGTTGGTCGCGTTGGCGTAACCGCCGTCGGACCACTGGCTCAGCGGGACGTCATAGGGGGCGCCCATGATCGGCCCCCACAGCGCGCTCGGGTCAGCCGGGGTGTCGTAGTAGTACTCGTCGCCGGCGATGCCGTGGTGCTCGAGGCCCAGGTTGTGGCCGACCTCGTGCGAGCCGGCGTCGGCGATGTAGGCGGGGTTGTTGGCGAGGTTGTCCGCCATCACCAGCGCTGGGCTGAGGTGCTGCGAGCCGAACCCGCCGACCCAGGCCAGGCCACCGTAGCCCTGCATGCCAGCCGGCAGGTCACTGCTGTCAGGGATGACCAACAGGTGCGAGCCGTACTGGTTGTCGTCGTTCGAGGTCTTCCACAACGCGTCGGCACCGGGGTCGGTGATGGTGACGTTGACGTCGAACGGAGCGTAATCCTGCGCGATCCGCTCCCACACGGCCTGCTTGAACTCGTCGTTGACGTTGTACGCGTCGATCTCGATGCTCGCGACGTCGTACCTGGCGTTCCACTCCGTGCCGGAGATGGTGTGCCCGTCGAAGTCGATGAAGATGGTGTGCGAGGCGCCTGGGCGAGAACCGGCGACGGGATCGCCAGGCACGTCCGCGGCACCAAGCTCAGGGGCATCGGCGGCGTCGGCGGGGTCCCACTCGTCAAGCAAGGCGACAAAGCCGCCCGGCGAGACGGTCGCCTCGTTGTTCTGCAGAAGCGACGTCAGGCGGTTCACCGTCATGCCGGCCCGCTGGGCCACCACGTCGAGGCTGTCGGTATCGGTCAGCTGACCCAGCGCCTCGACACCGCTGGACAGCGGCTCCACCAGCGTGGACAGGAGGTTGAACTCCGAGCCCTCGAGCTCGGTCGAGTCAGGTTTGGTTTCGAGTGCGACGGCAGGCAAGGCGACCGTGGACAGGGCCAGCGCACCGGCACCTGTCGCGGCCACAGCGGCTGCCAGCCGTCTGCGGTGAGTGTGTCTCACGTGTTATCTCCCGGGTGTACTTCGTAAGGAAGGACCAGCGAATCTTGCTACTAGTCGCCGAGGGGACGCTAGCAGATTTTTCCGCATGGTCCATCCCCCGTTCGGAGAATCACGTCATCATTTTGTGATCTTCACGCCTTTCGACACTCAACGTCACACATGTTCACGGACAGTTATGACTCTGCCGACGCGGGCACCGGCTCGCGCACGTTAAGCTCGAGCCATGCATCGCAAGGCGCGGCGGGGTCGCCGCAGGGCTCCAAAACGCAGTCCACTGGCTGCGGTGGCCGGCGCACTGGGTGAGCTGATGCTCACGGCCGGCGCCGTGGTCCTTCTGTTCGTCGTCTACACCCTCTGGGGTACCGGCCTGCAGACCGCGGCTGCGCAGAACGATCTGCGCAGCCAGTTCGAGCTGCAGATCGAGACGGAGGTCGACGAGCCCGAAGCCGTGTACGAGGGCCTGGAACTCGGTGACGCCTACGGAATCCTGCGAATCGAGCGATTCGGTGAGAACTGGGAGAAGATCGTCGTCGAAGGTGTCGAGGACGCCGACCTGAAGAACGGACCGGGCCACTACCCGGACAGCGCCAACCCGGGCGAGCTCGGCAACTTCTCCATCGCGGCGCACCGCTCCGGACATGGCGAGCCGTTCGCCAAGTTCCCTGAACTCCGTGAGGGCGACATCGTCGAGATCGAGACAGCGAAGGGCATCTACCGATACCGCCTCGACAACGCCCCGAACGGTGATCCGGACGGCAACCGGATCGACATCCGCGACAGCTGGGTGGTCAAGCCGGTGCCTGACAAGGACGGTCCGCGCGATGCGGAGCCGACCGAGGCTCGGCTGACGCTCACCACCTGCTGGCCGCGCTGGGGCTCCAGCCATCGCATGTATGCGTCCGGCGTCCTGGTCAGCGCCGAGGAGCGGTAGGCGGACGATGTACGCGTGGGTATGGCGACGCCTGCCCGGCCCCTGGCCGGCTCGCCTGGCGATCTATCTGATCGTGGTTACGGCGATCGTGGCCGGGCTGTTCTTCTGGGCCTTCCCTTGGGTAGAGGAGACGTTCGACATCAACCGTGTAACGGTCGGCTGACCCGGCTCACGCCCTTGGATCAGATGACGTAGTCACGGTGCTTCGACGTGGTTGGTCACCTGACACGCTCACAGATCGTGTGCGGTGGTGTGCTAGCGCAGAGCCGCACCAACGAGACGGAAGCTGACAACGGTGGCCGCTCCGTCTAGGAATCGACCGACTGCCGGTGAGGATCGGATGCCGACGACGTGGGACCAGCCGAGTGAATTCCGACCGCCTCGAGCCTGCATTCCTCACACGGCCCATCCCACGGCCACCCTGCCAGCCAAACCACCGGCTGATATTCACACAAGGATAACCACGACCACGTCCCCACCGGTCAGACTCGCACGGTGATCACCACGAGTGCGCCACCAGCACACGTGCCGTAGTCAACGCTCACAGTCATCCACGGGAACATCGATCGATGTTTCACACCCGGCGGCCCTTTGGATCAGATGACCCAACGCCCATTCCTTCGCGTCCTTTGCCACCTGATCACTTCGTATCCACATCGTGGAGGCGATCAGGTGTCGTACCGGCTACGCCCATCGCAACAAGGTCACCTGATCGTCTTTCGCCAAGCGATCAGGCGACACATCGACGATCAGGTGACGAACTGCGGTGGTGGCGAACGGAGGTGGTGGTTCGGCTAGCAGCCGCCGGCGACCGCGGGGATGATCGAGATCTTGGCGCCGGAGGGCGTCGGGGTCTGCAGGCCGGAGTCGAACCGGACGTCGTCGTCGTTGACGTAGACGTTCACGAATCGGCGGATCTCCCCGGTGTCGTCGAGGATCCGCGCACCGATGCCGGGGTAGGCGGCGTCCAGCGCCTTCACCACGTCCCCGAGGGTGGCTCCCTCGTCGACGTCCACGCTCACGTCCGACTCGCCCTTCGTGTAGGTGCGCAGGATGGTGGGGACTCGTACAGCAACGCTCATGTCTATGCCTCCGGGACGAGGGCGCGGAATGCCTCGGTGGTCGGTTCGATGGTTCCTGCCGGCCCGACGACGGGCGCGACGGCGTCGAGGGTCTTCAAGCCCTCGCCGGTGTTGAAGATGACGGTCTCGGCGCCGGGGTCGAGCTGCCCCTCACGCAGCAGCTTGGCCAGCACGGCGACCGTAACCCCACCCGCGGTCTCAGCGAAGACGCCTTCGGTGCGGGCCAGCAGCCGGATCCCCTCCACCACCTCGTCGTCGGTGACGTCCTCGACAGCGCCCCCGGTGCGGCGGGTGATGTCGAGAACGTACGGACCGTCGGCGGGGTTGCCGATGGCCAGCGACTTCGCGATGGTGGACGGCCGGACCGGCTTGACCACGTTGCGGCCCTCCTTGAAAGCCGTGGACACCGGCGAGCACCCCTCGGCCTGAGCGCCGAAGATGGCCGGTTGCTCGCCCTCGACCAGGCCGAGCGAGACCAGTTCCCCGAACGCCTTGTCCACCTTGACGAGCTGGGCGCCGCTGGCCACCGGGATGACCACCTGGCGTGGCAGCCGCCAGCCGAGCTGCTCGGCGGTCTCGTAGCCCAGTGTCTTCGAGCCCTCCGCGTAGTAGGGCCGGACGTTGACGTTCACGAAAGCCCAGTCCTCATGCTGCCCGGCAAGCTCGGAGGCGAGCCGGTTGACGTCGTCGTAATTGCCTTCCACCGCGACGAGCGTGGTGCCGTACACGGCACTGGTGACGATCTTCTGCTGCTCGAGGTCGCTCGGGATGAACACAAAGCTGCGGATGCCGGCCCGCGCGGCGGCGGCCGCGACGGCATTGGCGAGATTCCCCGTGGAAGGGCAGGCCAGCACGGTGAACCCGAGCTCTCGGGCGGCGGCCAGCGCCACGGCCACGACGCGGTCCTTGAAGGAGTGCGTGGGGTTGGCGGCGTCATTCTTGACCCACAGAGTCTTCATACCAAGCTCGCGGGCGAGATTGTCGGCACGCAGCAGCGGCGTGAAGCCCGGCTCGGTGTTGGGGATGTCGGCGACGTTGGACGGTACCGGCAGCAGATCCTTGTACCGCCAGATCGACGCGGGGCCGGCCTCGATGGACTCGCGTGTCACTGTGCCATAGGCGTACGCGACCTCGAGCGGACCGAAACACTCCATGCACGCGTAGTGGGGTCCGAGTTCGACGGTGGCCGCGCACTCACGACATGACAGGTGCGTGGCACGCCCCAGATCGGGGCGGTTCTTGCCGGCACTCGTGGTTTCGGGTTCCTGGGTGATGGTCATGGCGACGAGATCCCTCCTCATCTTCCCCGCGAACGGGCCGGACTTGGCACCAAACCCGCCGTGTTGCGGGTGGTTGCCGGGGCTTCACCGGGCCGGTCCCTCTGCCCCTCTGGATGAGTAAAACGTGCCGCAACAGTACGCCGAGCCAAGGCAACGACGCGCGTAACGTCCGTTATGCGAGACAGAATCGTCTCACATGTCAGGCATCAGGCTCAAACGCGTCTCGCCCGCCGCCCGATCACGTCACTCGGCGGTGAGAATCGCCAGAGCGCGCAGCACACCCTCAGGTCCGGGAACGACGACGTCCGCACGGGCGCGGAACTCGGGCACAGCCTCACCGGACTCGCTGCAGATCACCACGCCGACGACACCGGTCGCGCCCAGCTCCCGGACAGCATCCGCGGCGGGAATGTCACCGAGGTCGTCCCCGGCATAGATGATCGCCTCGGCCGACGCCTCGCTGACCAGCGACCGGATCGCCACGCCCTTGTCCGCACCCCGGGGCCGCAGCTCCAGCACGAATCGTCCGGGAGTGACCTGGAGGCCGGCATCGTCAGCGATGGCGGATACCCGCAGACGCAGCTCATCGAGCGCACCCTCCGGGTCCTCGGCCTGGCGGGTGTGCACCGCCACGGAGTGCCCCTTGTCCTCCACCGTGACCCCGTGGCGGCTGGCCGCCAGCTGGATCACGCGTTCTCGCGCCAGCGCGACGCCGGACGTCTCACCGGGACTGTGGAGCTCACCGGATGACCAGCGCTCCAGCCCGTAGTGACCGAAGACCACAAGGCCTGGCACGTCATCGAGACCGCCCAGGCGAACGGCATCGGCAGCTGGACGGCCAGTGACTATCGCCACCTGCGCCACGCGTTCGGCCACCGCCGAGAGCACCTCGACCGCCGCGGGCAGAGCCCGGGCATCCTCCGGGCGTTCGACGATGGGCGCCAGCGTGCCGTCGAAGTCGAGCGCCACGACGGTCCGCGGCAGCAAGGGCCTCAGGCCGGGCCTGGTCAACTCCAGCTCATCCTCGTATGCAGCCAAGGTGTCAGTTCCCCCATCATGGGTTCCGGCTCGTCACCGGGTGGGTGTCAGCTCTCGACCTCATCGATGTAGTCCTCGACGAGCACGACGACGAGCCGGGTTGGATTGAGACCGTCGAACGTCTCCTCGACCCTCCCGATCTCCGGGAACTGACGAGCCAGCGCCTGCGCGGACTCCTCCAGTCCTGGCGGGTAGTAGACGGTCGTCTCGGGAACGGAGCCGTTGAAGCCGCTCGTCGCCTCGACTTCCCAGCCTCCGGCTTCGATCCGGTCTCGAGCCTGAAGCTCCAGGCCTTCGACCGACGTCTGATTCGCGATACCCAGCGGCGTGCGCAGCTCCGGCGGCGCGGGGGTCGGCTCGGTTCCGGGCTCGTCCGTCCCGCCGTCTTCGCCGTCCTCGTCGGCATCGCCGTCGGGTTCGCCGGTGGCCTCGTCGGTGGGCTCGGTCTCGTCCGCGCCGGGTTCGTCGGTCCCGGACTCCTCGCCCGTGTCGTCCTCCGGAGCGCCGTTGTCGTCGCTGGCGACGACGTCCTCACCGGCACCGTCTCCGGTGTTGTCGCCGAAAACCACCAGCAGGGCGAGGACGACACCCACGGTGCCGACCAACGCGACAAGCGACGGCCATACCCGATCGAGCCGCTCGCGCATCGTCACAAAATACGTAGGGTACGCGACGTTGCCATCGGCTGTGGATAGGCCGATCGCACGAGCTAGCCCTCGGCCGTGAGACGCCGGGCCGATCGGGCGCGGGTGCGCGAGGATCGAAGCCGCCGCAGCCGTTTGACCAGCATCGGGTCGTGGGCGAGTGCCTCGGGGCGGTCAATGAGCGCGTTCAGCACCTGGTAGTACCGGGTAGCCGTCATGTCGAAGCGGTCACGGATGACCTGCTCCTTCGACCCCGCGTACTTCCACCACTGCCGTTCGAAATCGAGAAGCTCACGCTCCCGGTCGTCGAGCGCACCGGACGGCGCGGCGGTCGAGGCGGTATCGGCAACAGCTTCCATGCTCGCCATGGTAAGCACACCGGCCGGCGGGTACGCATCGCGACACAGTTCGGCAGGCGATTTCCGGCGCCGCAGCACGGTGGAGATCATCATTGGCTACGCCCGTGCGCTGGGCGAAATCCCGAGCAGGTACCGTAGAACAGACGAGGAGGCTACGTGGAAAGCACTGGAAAGAGCACCTTCGTCGTTGTCGCCAACCGGCTGCCGGTGGATCGAGTCACCGCGGCCGACGGCTCAACCACCTGGCGGCGCAGCCCGGGCGGTCTTGTCACGGCCCTGGCGCCCGTGATGCGAGCCTACGACGGCGCATGGGTGGGATGGACCGGATCGGCCGACGACGCGCCAGCACCGTTCTCGACGGACGACATGGACCTCGTCGCCGTCCCGCTGTCGCCTGAAGAGATCAACCGGTATTACGAGGGGTTCTCCAACGCCACGCTGTGGCCGCTGTACCACGATGTGATCGTCGCGCCGGAGTATCACCGCGAGTGGTGGGACGCCTACCGGCGGGTCAATGAGCGTTTCGCCCGGGCCGCTGCGGAGGTGGCCGATGAGGGCGCGGTCGTGTTCGTGCAGGACTACCAGCTTCAGCTCGTGCCTGCCCTCCTCCGTCAGCTGCGACCCGATCTCAAGATCGGCTTCTTTCTGCATATCCCGTTCCCGCCCACCGAACTGTTCGCCCAGTTGCCGTGGCGAAGGCAGATCCTTGAAGGGCTTCTGGGTGCCGACCTCGTCGGCTTCCAGCGTGAGGGTGCGGCTGACAACTTCGTCAGCCTGACCGAGCGCTATACCGACGCCACCGCGGAGGACCGGCGAGTCCGCACCGCCGACGGGCGTACGGTACGGGCGCGCCAATTCCCCATCTCCATCGACGTCAGCGAGATCACCGACCTCGTGTCCGAGCCGGATGTGGTGATGCGCTCCGCGCACATCCGCGACGAGATCGGCTCCCCCAAGCACGTGTTGCTCGGTGTCGACCGGCTGGACTACACGAAGGGCATCGGCCACCGGCTCAAAGCCTTCGGCGAGCTTCTCGCCGGCGAGGACATCACTCCCGACGAGGCCGTGATGGTCCAGGTCGCCACTCCCAGCAGGGAACGGGTCGAGGCATACCAGACGCTCCGCGACGAGATCGAGCTTCAGGTCGGCCGGATGAACGGCGAGTACGGCAGGATTGGCCAGCCGGCCGTCCACTACCTGCATTCCTCGTATGAGCGCGCCGAGCTGGTCTCACTGCTGCGCACTGCCGACGTCATGGTCGTGACGCCGCTGCGGGACGGCATGAACCTGGTCGCCAAGGAGTATGTCGCCGCTCGGACCGACCTGCGCGGCGCACTCGTGCTGTCCGAGTTCGCCGGCGCCGCCGACGAGCTGGGCGACGGCGCATTCCTGGTGAATCCACACGATATCGACGGACTCAAACGGACTCTTCTGGCCGCCATGCGGATCGAAGACGCCGAGGCGGAGCAGCGGATGAAGCAACTCCGCGAGCACGTGCTCACGCACGACATCACCAGGTGGGCCGACGACTTTCTGGCCGCCCTCATCGGCGACTGACAACCACGGCCCGGGCTGACTTTACTCGGGGTCGGCCTCGGTATACGCCAGCCATGCCTGAGTGTCCGCCGCATCGATCGGCTGCTGCGCCGGCTCCGCAACATGCCCGGCGTTCTCGATGGTGGCCAGCTGGGCCTCCGCCTTCTCCACCCGGGCGAGTTCCGAGGTGGCGAGCGCGATCAATCCTCGCAGGCCAACCGCTCCGAATCGGTCGCGCACGGCTTTCACTGCGTCACTCACCATCGGGTCGGTATTCGGGTTTGCCGGCTCGGTGCCCTGCATCATGGCGTACCTCTCATCCTGTATGACTCGCCGCATTACCGTATCCCGTCGGCTTCACCGGTCCACGACCGCGGTAGTTGACACTCGAGCCCCTGATGTGAGTCCGCTCACATCCGATAAATGATTCGAATGGTATGAATACCCCATTATCTCGAGATTCACTGTCCCATCCGCTGCACCCGCCGTGACATGCCGAGCGGCTATCGAGCAAGATGAGCAAGCGTAAGCGGGACTTCACACGGCCGACTGGTACGGGGGTGCAAGGCGGCTGGTCCCGGCAACGCTCCTACAACTCACGCCGATGGGTGGTCGCTTGTACCCTCGCAGGTTCGCCCTCGTTCGCCACATCGACTACACCGGAGTCTCCGGCGTAGGAGTGGTGGCCTACGGCGTGGTGTTCTTCGACGGGCACGTGGCGCTGCGGTGGTGCTCGGAATACCCCGCGACCAGCTTGTGGAACTCCATCGACGATCTTCTTGCAGTGCACGGGCACGGTGACGCCACCAGCGTGCAGTGGATCGACGACCTCGGAGACCGATTACAGAGCGCCATCGACTCCTCGCGCGCTCCCCGTGGCCGGCGGGCCCGCCGGGCGGCGACGCAGCCGGGCCGTACCCCTGCTCCACAGCCCGCCGCTACGACGTCGCCGGCCATGGAACCGCACGAGGCACAGGACGCGCCGGCCGCGTCACCGACACCGCCGCCACCACCACCGCCGGAGGAGGACGAGTTGCCGCCGTGGCCCAGCGCGGACGACGACCCGTCAGCCGACACCGGAGCCGTCCCGTCCGCCGTGGATCAGCCGCCCGCACACGAGGTGCCGATGGTGCCGCCGCAGCGCAGGTCCGGTGGCCGGCACCGCAAGATCGTCGAACCGTCGGAGGAATCAGCCGGACACCGATGAGCGACCCCGGAGTTCAGCCGGTTTCGCTTGCCGTGCTGTGGCGGGCCGGCCGCAACTCGACCCGGAACTGATACCGGTCTCCCCGGTAGACCGAGCGCACGAACTCGACCACCTGGCCGTCCCGCGCGCGCGAGACCCGCTCGAACAGGAACGCGGGTGAGTTCAGGGCAACTTCGAGGATCTCCGACTCGGGTTCGTCGGTGACCGTGGCCTCGATGGTCTGGACGCCGCCGGCCAGGACGATTCCGTGCCGCTCATGCAGGAGCTCGTAGAACGACGCGTCGTCGAGCGCGCGCCCGTCCAGGCCCGGCGCGACCCGCCCGGGCACGTGCAGCGTCTCGACGGCCATCGGTGCGTCGTCGGCCAGCCGCAGCCGGACGATCCGCAGTACAGGCTCCCCGGACGAGATCTCCAGCCGCTTCGCCAGCCTCGGCCCGGCCAGTAGTTCCCCGGCGTCGAGCGTGCGGCTGGACGGCACCGAGCCACGCTGGCGCATGTCCTCCGAGAAGGACGTGACAGCCAGCCCCTGGGCGATCTTCGGGCCGGCCACGAAGGTGCCCGCGCCGTGCTTGCGCTTGAGGCGTCCTTCGCGGACCACTTCTTCGATAGCCCTGCGCAGCGTCATCCGCGCCACGCCGAACTGAGGCGCAAGGGTGCGTTCCGGAGGCAGGGCCTCACCCACTTCCATCTCGGCGACCAGGTCGAGGATCTGGTCCCGGATCGAGAGATATTTCGCCGCCACGTTGCCCTCCGAAGTCACCGCTTCTTCTTCATCCCGACGAACCCACACCAGCTGGGGCGCGTCTTCGGCGGCTCGCTGGCATGACCACGTGAGTGTTCAAGTCTCGCAGGTCGGGCGGGATATGCCACCAGATGTTGTCCAACTCGTTTCATTTGGGGCTAGACGCCGCACCCCAGAATCATCCACACTGTGGACCCTATTGGTCTAGTCCAGTGAGGGAGGACCTTCATGGCACGATCACCCCGCACCCGCGGATTCCGCGCCGCTCTCGGCTTGGCACTCACCGGGGCGCTCACCGCCTCGCTCGCGCTGCCCTCGGCCGCGGCCGCCGACGACGAGCTGCCTGAACAGTGGCGCAGCTACTGGGTTGACGCCTTCAACCCAGGGATCTACAACCCGGCCCAGGTCGAGAAGCTCGTGGACGATGCGCTGGCCATCAACGCCAACGCGCTCATCGTCCAGACGGCGCGCCGCTACGACTGCTTCTGCAACCGCGCCCTGTACCCCCGCACCGACGCCGCTATCGCTCCCGCACCCTACGACCCCCTGGACAAGATCATCGAGAAGGCGCACGAAGCCGGCCTCGAGGTGCATGCGTGGGTCAACGTCAACACGATGTGGAACAACGTCAACCCGCCCAGCTCGGCGGACCACGTGTTCAATCAGCACGGGCCCGCCGCCACCGGTACGGACCGCTGGCTGAACAAGAAGGCCGACGGCACGGAATTCGTGGGCGCCAACGCCTACATCGATCCCGGTCACCCGGACGCCGTCGAATACATCGTCGATGCTATCCAGAGCATCGTGACGGAGTACGACGTCGACGGCATCAACCTCGACTACGTGCGGTACCCGGACGGCAGCTCCACTACGACGCACAGCGACTGGGGTTACAACGACGTCGCCGTGGCGCGCTTCCAGGAGGCCACCGGCCGCACCGAGGTGCCGGCGGCATCGGACCCGGAATGGAACGACTGGCGTCGTGCGCAGGTCACCAACCTGGTCCGCAAGATCTACCTCGGCATGTGGGAAGTCGACCCGGCCGTGAGGCTCTCCATGGATGCCATCACCTACGGTTTCGGTCCGCAAAGCGTCGGTGGCTGGGAGAAGACCCGCACGTACGCGGAGGTCCTTCAGGACTGGAGGGGCTGGCAGGACGAAGGGATCATGGACACCGTCGTGGCCATGAACTACAAGCGGGAATGGAATCCCGACCAGGCCCGGATGTATGACGAGTGGAACGAGGTTCTGGCGGACTGGCAGGGCGACCGGCAGTCCGTCTCCGGCCCGGCCCTCTACCTCAATGACGTCGAACACAGCCTGGAGCAGCTGAACGACCTGCTCATACCTACCGACGCCGGCAACACCGTCGTGGGATGGAGCGGCTACTCCTACGCCAATGTCAGCCAGACTGCCACCGCGAGCTCCGACCCGGCGGTCAAGAATGCCGAGCGCGACGCCCTGGCGGAGACATTCACCGCCGACGGCGCCCCCTTCGAGGATTCGGCAGCCGTGCCCGCGATGGACTGGAAGGACACACCCACCGAGGGCCACGTCACGGGCCAGCTCGTCACCCGGAGCGGTGACGCGCTCGATCATGTCGAGGTGACTCTCCGGCCGCTGACTGGCGGCGGCGAGACCCTTACTCGCTCCAGTGACGGTTCGGGGTGGTTCGGCTTCGCCCACGTGCCGCCCGGCCGGTACCTGGTTCAGGCCGACCTGCCCAACGGCGTGGTCGGCAAGCCGGTGGCCTCGGTCCGCGTCACTGCCGGCGACATCACCTCGGCGGATCTGTCACCGCTGATTCAGATCCGGTAAGTCCGAGGACAGATCTGGCAAGCCCGACAACTCTGTCAACAAGATCGGCACCGGTGGTGCCGGGGCCGTCCCGCCGACGCGGGACGCGCTCCGGCACCACCGTCGTGTTTCGCCCGCCCTATGTGCACACGTCATCGACCTGGGCGGCAGGTGTAGGGTGAGTGGCGCCCAGGATGGCTGAGGGAGGTGGGGACGTGCATCAACGGCATGCCAGAAGCCGTTGGCATGGCATCGCCCGGCGGCTCCCCGCCGTCGTCCTCTCCGGTCTGTTCATGGTGGTGTCAGCCGGACTCCCCGCGCTGGCGAGTACGGCTCAGTCCCGCGAGCTCTCTGTCGAGACGAAGCCGTCGTCTGTCGGCGTGGTGACCCTCGCCGCCGCCCAGGAGCTGCCCGAGGCCATCGCGGCCCCGACCACACCCGCGCCGGAAGCCGGCCTGCTGCCGCCGCCGGCAGGTGAGACCACGGTCGATCCGCTCGACCTCTACCGGCTGCCCATGTGGCTCGAAAGAGACGGTCACCTGGAGCCGCGCGGGTCCCAGAACTCCGCGCATCCCGACCGCGCACCACCGGGGAACCAGCAGTAGACGTCCCCTCGTTCGCCCACCGCCCGTTCCAGCGCCGGCTCGCGTCATGCGAACCGCCTGCCTGGGCGATGCCTTCCGGAGATCTCCTGTGGACCGTACCAACGCCTTTTACCTTGTCCTAGCCGTCGTCGGCATATGTGCGGCGACGTATGCCCTCTTCCGCCAGCGCGCGGCGAAGAGGGGCAATCGCGCGGTCACCCAGCCGGCGCGGGTGTTCCGCGTCGCCCTTGCCTTTCTCCTGCTCGGTGCGTCCGCGTGGGTCACCATGACGGCGAGCCCGAACCTCGGGCTCGATCTCGAGGGCGGGGCTCAGATCACCCTTGAGGCGCAGGACGGACCCACTGTCGAGGCGAACTCGGAGAACACCGACCGAGCCGTCGAGGTACTGCGCCGGCGGGTCGACGCACTCGGCGTATCCGAGCCGTCGCTGTCGCGCTCCGGTGAGAACCGGATCATCGTCGAGCTTCCCGGTCTGGAGGACCCCACCGAAGCCTCCGAGGCTCTGGGCCGGACAGCACAGCTCACCTTCCACCCCGTGCTCGGATACGGACCGGTCGAGGGTGAGGAGGAAGCCACCACCGACGACGAGGGCACGGACGAAGAGGCCACCGAGGACGAGGCCACCGAGGACGAGGCCACCGAGGATGCGCCCGCTGAAGAAGACACGGCGGAAGACGGCGCCACCGACGAGGAGTTCGATCCGACGGCGGAAGAGTCGGTCATCACCGACGAGCGCGGTCAGCCGATCGTCGTCGGTCCCGCCACTATGACCGGTGAGGAAGTCTCGGCCGCGAGCGCCCAGTTCGACATCCAGACGGCCGGCGGCTGGTTCGTCACCATCGACTTCTCCGGGCAGGGCGCCACTGACTGGGCTTCCCTCACCGGGCAGGCGGCCTGCTTCCAGCAGGGCGACCCGCAGCGCCGGGTGGCCATCATCCTCGACGACGAGGTCATCACCTCGCCCACAGTGCAGGACGCCACCTGTGACATCGGTCAGCGCGGCGGCAACACCCGGATCACCGGCAACTTCACCCAGGAGTCGTCGGAGGAACTGTCCGCACTGATCGAGGGCGGAGCCCTTCCGCTGCCGGTCGAGGTCATCGAACAGCGCGTCGTCGGCCCGACACTCGGCGAGTCCGCTATCCAGGCCAGCGCCTGGGCTGCCGCCATCGGCCTTGCCCTGACCACGATATTCATCGTCGTCGCGTACCGGCTCGTAGGCCTGATGGCCGTGGGCGCCCTGATCGGCTACGGCGTCATCGCCTACGCGGTGCTCAGTGCGCTCGGCGCCACCCTGACGCTCCCAGGCCTGGCCGGCTTCGTCCTGGCCATCGGTATGGCCGTCGACGCCAACGTGCTGATCTTCGAACGGGCACGGGAGGACTACGTCGACGGCGCGATGAAGAGCATGCGCAACGCGGTTCCCAGTGGGTTCAAGAAGGCGATCTCGGCCATCGCGGACTCGAACGTCACCACGCTGCTCGCGGCTATCCTGCTGTTCTTCCTGGCCTCCGGACCGGTGCGTGGCTTCGGTGTGACGCTGACCATCGGTGTCCTCGCGTCGCTGCTGTCCGCGCTCGTCCTCAGCCGGGCGCTCACCGAGTGGGTGATCGACCGGCGATTCGTCCGGACCCACCCGGCCGCGAGCGGCCTGGCCAAGCACGGCCGGGTCCGGCTCTGGCTGCGTGAACGCAGCCCCGACCTGATGCGTCACTCGCGTCGCCTGCTCGCGGGATCACTGATCGCCATCATCCTGGCCGGTGCCGGAATCGCGATCCGGGGCCTGAACTTCGGCATCGAGTTCACCGGCGGCCGGCTGGTCGAGGTGGCCCCCACCGAGATGGTCGACATCGACGACGCCCGCGAGGCAGTGGCCGACCTCGGCTTCCCGACCGCCATCGTGAACGAGTCCGGGGCGGCCGGGGAGGACGCGATCTCGGTACGCACCGTGGAGATGTCCGACACGGAGGCCCGGGAGATCATCGACGCCATCAGCGAACTGGGCGGCGGCGGGCAAATGGTCCGCGACGAGCTGATCGGGCCGAGTCTCGGCGACGAGCTGCAGCGCAACGCACTGATCGCCCTGGCGGTGGCGCTCGCCGCACAGCTCACGTATCTGGCGATCCGGTTCCGATGGACGCTCAGCGGCGGCGCCGTCGTGGCGCTGTTCCAGAACGTGATCGTCACCGTCGGCATCTTCGCCTGGCTGGGCAAGCCCATCGACGGCATCTTCCTGGCCGCCATCCTCACGATCATCGGTTACACGGTCAACGACTCGGTGGTGGTCTTCGACCGGATCCGGGAGACGTGGACCCGCCGGGCCGGCGAGGACTTCCGCCAGGTGGCGAACACGGCCGTGCTCAACACGCTGCCCCGCTCCGTCAACACCGGCATGAGCACGCTGTTCCCGCTGTTCGCGCTCTACTTCCTGGGCGGGGACTCACTGTCGGACTTCGCGTTCGCACTGATCATCGGCATCCTGATCGGGACCTACTCGTCGAACTTCACCGCCACGCCGCTGGCCGTGGAGCTCGAGCGCAAGTACCCGGCGCCGGAGCCCGAAGAGAAGGTGAAGACCGGAGCGGGCAACCGCGAGGACCCCAACTACGGCGCGGTGGTCTAAGGCCGGGTGGCGAAGTGCCGGGTCTACCGACATTGTCAGGGTCATGACCCTGACAATGTCGGTAGACCGGTGCACCACCGCAAGCGGGGAACGGATTGGAGATCCCCCGGCTCCCTCGGGTAACTTTCTTCTTGCGCCCGCCCGAATAGCTCAGCTGGTCAGAGCAACCGCCTTGTAAGCGGTAGGTCGTCGGTTCGAATCCGACTTCGGGCTCCACCTGCACAAACTACCCACCGCCTCTCGGTGGACGACCTTGTGGTCAGCAGTGGAAGATCGCACGCGCCAGGGCACACACAAGCTTTCCATCGCTGCGTACGGATTCTTCCATCGTTCCTACGAGGCGGCCGCGCCCACGATGAGCGCGCTGACGATGTGGTCGACGTGCCGCTTCCACGCCGCGGACTCCTGCGGCAGCGTGTCCGGCGCGGTATGCGCGAGCTGCACGTGTCCGAGATAGACGCTGACCGCGAGGACGGCCCGCTGCCTCGCCTCCGCCTCGTCGAGACCCAGCTTTTGGTACAGCTCCGCCACGTAGTCGATCCGCCGGCTCGTCACGCGTCGAAGAACCGGCCCCACGGCGGGATCGTCGGCATGGGCGAGCAGCGCCACCTCGATCCGGTCCCCGCGGCTGTACCCGACCACCAGCTCACCCAGCCTACGGAGCCGCTGTTCCGGGCCGTCCTCCGCTTCGATCGTGGTGATGACAGCTTCGGTGTGTTCCTTCTCCCAGAGCTGCAACGCCGCGTCGATCAATGCCTGCCGGTTGCTGAAGTGCCAGTAGAAGCTGCCCTTCGTGGCACCGAGTCCGGCGGCGAGCGGCTCCACCGACACAGCCGCGACTCCGCGGTCACTGATCGCAGCCAGGGCTGCCCGTGCCCAGTCTTCGGCAGTCAGCCGGGAGGACTTGGTGGGGGCACCACTCTGGGGATCCGAAGGCGACGAGTCCATCACCATACGGTACCGTATGGGATCTGACCATACGGCACCGTATGGTGCGTCGACGGAGGTAGCCATGGGACTCGTCCGGAACACTCACGAACGCGTCATCCCCGCATCCGCGGAGGCGCTCGGAGAGCTGATGTCCACGCTCGGCAGCGATGACGACAAGCTGTGGCCATCACCAGCATGGCTGGCGATGCGCCTTGACAGACCCATATCCGTCGGCGCCGACGGAGGCCACGGACCGATCCGCTACTGGGTCAGCGAATACGAGCCCGGCCGCAGAGTGCGTTTCACGTTCCACCCGGAGACCGGGATCGATGGCTTCCACGAATTGGTGATCGAACCTCTCCCCGATGGGAACGTCGTGCTGCGTCACTTCGCGGAAGGCGCGCCGCGCGGCGTCACGCGCATTCTGTGGCCCGTCGCGATTCGGCCAATGCACGATGCCGTGGTCGAGGACCTGCTCGACAACGCCGAGCGCCACACCACGGGTGGTGTCGAGCGCCCGGCCACCTGGTCTCGGTGGGTCCGCATACTGCGGCGCTTCACCGAGCTCCCCCGGCCTGTGGCCGTGTCCGTGCCCGTGCAGGCAGAACTGGCTCGCGACGCGTTCCCCCGGATCGACTTCTCCGACGCCTGGTCGGTGCCGCTGCTGCCCGGTGCGCCGTCCGATCCACAGGTCTGGGCCGACGCGATCTTCCGGGACCCGCCACGCTGGGTCGGCGCCCTGCTGCTCGCCCGCAACGCGCTCGTCGGACTGGTGGGGATCGAGAAAGGGGACGGCCACTCGTTCGACACCGTGGGTCGCCGCCCCTGCGAGGTCCTGCTCGGCACCGACGCCGGCCACCTCGACTTCCGCGCCTCGGTTCTGGTTGACGACGACGCCGTCACGCTGAGCACGGTCGTCCGCATCCACAATCGGCGCGGCAGGCTGTACATGGCCGTCGTGTCACGAGCGCACCCACGCATCGTCCGGGCGATGCTCCACCGGGCACTGCGCCGTCTCGCCGAAGGCCGCACTCCGCGTGGTGCGGCGCGTGGTGCGGCGAGTCCTCGCTGATCCGACCCCGACGGCGCGTCTCCACGAACGCTCAACGCACCACGGTGCCCGCCGCCAGCGCGTCTGACGGGTTCTGTCGGTAGCGGCTGGCATCCTCGTGTCATCGGAGGCGATCGGGCTGTCCACCAGGAAGGGGTGCACATGCGTCTGCTCCACACGTCGGATTGGCATCTCGGCCGCAGCCTGCACGGCATCGATCTCCTGGAGCATCAAGCCGCTGCCCTGGATCACATCGTCGAGGTCGCGGCCGAAGAGCGGGTTGACGCCGTCCTGGTCGCCGGTGACATCTTCGACCGAGCCATCCCTCCGGTGGAATCGGTGCGCCTGCTGGAAGACACCCTGAGGCGGCTGACCGAGCATGCCACCGTCATCGTCACCTCGGGCAATCACGACTCCGCCATCCGGCTCGGATACGGCTCCACCCTGTTCCCGCACAACCTTCTCGTCTCCACCGGCGTGGCCGGCGTCGGCACGGCCGTCGAGCTCGCCGACCAGCATGGTCCGGTGCTGGTCTATCCGTTCCCGTATCTCGACCCCGACGGGTGCCGGCACGAGCTCTCCGACGGTGATGAGCTGATCGCCCGGTCCCATGAGTCCGTCTGTACCGCCGCGATGCGGCGGGTGGCCGATGACCGGGAACGACGACGCTCCCACACGCCGGAAGTCACGGCGCGGACGGTCGTCATGGCGCACGCGTTCGTCGTCGGTGGCCTAGCTCTAGAGACGTCGGAGAGTGAACGCGACATCCGCGTCGGCGGGGTGGACTCCGTACCCAGCGCCGTGTTCAACGGAATCGACTACGTGGCCCTCGGGCATCTCCACGGCGCACAGGAGCCGCGGACCAAAGATCAGCGCACCCGGCTGCGGTACTCCGGGTCCCCGTTGCGGTTCTCCTTCTCCGAGGCGACTCAGGAGAAGTCGGTCACAATGGTGGAGATGGGTGCCGGTGGCGTGGCTGACCTATTCGCCGTACCGGTCCCCCAGCCTCGGCCCATGGCCAGGATCTCGGGCTCCTTCGACGAGATCCTCACCAGCCGTCGGTTCGATCAGGACGAGGACTCGTGGGTCCAGATCACCGTGACGGATCCCGGCCGGCCACCACAGATGCGAGAGCGTGCCGCCCAGCGCTTCGCGCATCTCCTCGAGATCCGGCACGCACCGGAAGGGCAGACCCCCGCCCACTCCGACCGCCTGGCCAATCCGCGTGCCATCGACCCGCTCGACGTCGCCCGTGATTTCGTGCAGCACGTGAGCGGCACTGGTATCTCCGACGCCGAACTGGCCTGCTTCCAGGAAGCTCACGACGCCGTCCTCGCGGCTGAGCGGAGCGAGTGATGCAGCTGCACACTCTCACCTTCGCGGCGCTGGGCCCCTTCCGTGACCAGCAGCACATCGACTTCGGCGAACTCACCGCCGGCGGCCTCTTCCTGCTCGACGGGCCTACCGGTGCCGGCAAGTCAACCATCATCGACGCCGTCGTGTTCGCCCTGTACGGACAGGTCGCCGGCGGCAATTCCAGCAAGTACCGGCTCGTCTCCGACCACCGCGACCTCGGCACCGAGCCCTTCGTCGACCTTGTCTTCGAGACGGGGCGCGGGGTCTACCGGGTACGCCGGACACCGGAGTATCAGCGCCCCAAGAAGCGGGGCGAGGGCACGGTGACCCAGCAGGCGAGCGTGAAACTGTGGCGCGGCACCAGTCCCGCGGGCGTGGCCGGCGACCCGTTGTCCACCCGCGCCGGGGAGGCCGACGACGAGATCCGCGACGCTCTGGGCCTCAGCCGGGAGCAGTTCGTCAAAACGGTGGTTCTTCCTCAGGGTGAGTTCGCGCGGTTCCTGCAGTCCAGGAGTGACGAACGCCGCGACATCTTGCAGAGCATCTTCGGCACCGAACACTTCGAGAGCATCCAGGCCGAACTCAAGCGCCGCCGCGCCGACATGCGCAAAGAGTGCGACGACGCCGACGCGCGGCTCCGGTTCGCGGTCGAGTCGTTCGCCTACGCCTCCGGCATCGAAGGCGCGTCCGACACCGGAACGCAGCTGGTCGATCAGGTCCTGTCCGCGGTGACGGATCAGGAGGATGAGACCGAGGCCGCGCTGATCGGCTGGGCGGACGAGATCATCGCCGGATTGGCCGGGTCCTACGAGTCGCTGACCACCCAGTGCGCCCAGGCCGAAGCAGCGCGCGCCGAAGCCGGTGACCGGCTGAGCGATCTCGAGCAGCGGCAGAGCCGTCGAGACCGGCTGCGTACGGCGTTGGCCGAGAAGGAACAGCTCGAAGCCGCCCGAGACCACCACGACGAAGCCGACCGCCGCCTCGATGCCGGCCGCCGCGCGGCCACCTGCCGGTCGGCCATCGACGCGCTCGACGCGGTGAACGGCCGCCTGGAACGAGCCCGGAGCCGAGTCGAGGTTCTCCGCGCCACCGTCGAGCTGCCCGGAATCGACGTGACCACGGCCGAGCAGGCAGCGATCGCCTCAGCTCACCGCGAGCTGCTCGACACCGTGGTCGGGCTGAACGACATGCTGAAGCTCGAGGCTGATCTTCCCCCCCGTCGTGACGAGCTGACGAGTCTCACCGACGAACACGCCAAGCTGCAGAAGAACCTGGCCTCGATCGAGGCCAGGTCTGAGGCGCTCCCGCGTCAGATCGAGATGCTGGAAGAGCAGTCCGCGGCGGCCCGTGAGGTCGCCGCGGCACTTCCCTCGCTGCGAGCCGAGCGCCGCACGGTGGAGGAACTTGCGGGCGTTCATCAGGATCTCCTTGACGCACGACACGAGCGGGAGTCCGCGGACAGCAGGCGGCGCGCCACGCTTCGCATGTTCACCAAGGCCAGCGAGACGGAGGCCGATTTACGGCGCCGCTACCTGGAGGGGGTGGCCGCCGAGCTCGCGGAGAAACTCGTCCCCCGCAAGCCGTGCCAGGTCTGCGGTTCGGTGAAGCATCCCAAGCCGGCCCAGCGCATGCTCGATCACGTCGACCGGGAAAGTGTCGACGCTGCCGAACAGGCCAGGATCGCCTGTCAGCAAGATCTCGACGCCTGTGTCGAGGCCTTCAGCCAGGCCGCCACCCGGGTGGCCGAGCTCGAGGGCCGCCTCGACGGACGCACAGCTCAGGAACTGCGGCAGCGGCTGGCCGAACTCGACGCCGCCATCGCGGACGCGGAAGCCGCCGAACAGAGCACCACGACACTCAACCACGAGCTCATCCGGCGCAGGCAGGAGCAGCAGACCTGCCGAGAACAGCAGGGAAAGGCGATCGCCGACATCGCCGCCGTCGACGCGCGCCTCGCCTCCCGCACCGAAGCGGTCGACCGGGACGCCGCCCGTGTCTCCGAGGCTCGTCTCGGGTTTCCGAGTGTCGCCTCCCGGGTGAGCGACCTCAAGCGTCGTGCCGAGGCGGCCAGCCAGCTGATGACGGCGCTCGCCGAACTCGCCCGGTACACCGAAGATCACGCGAGCCGCACCTCGGAGCTACGCCAAGCCATCAGCTCGGCCGGATTCGCGAGTATCGAGTCCGTCCGGGACGCTCTCCTGCCGGACAATGAGCTGGCGGATCTGCACCGGCTGGTGAACGAATGGCGGCGTCGGATGGACGCGGTCGAGGGCAGGCTCGCCGAACCAGATCTGGTCGGCATCGATCCCGACGCCCACCTCGACGTCGAGGCGGCCCGAGCAGCCTTCGCCGCCCACGAAGCGGAGCTGACGGCATTGCGACAACGCGCCACGACCAGCCACGACCGGTTGAACCGCAGCCGCGACTGCCGGGACAGACTAGTCAAGACAACCAGACATCGCCGCGCCCAGCATGACAAGGCGGCTCCCGCCATCCGGATCGCCGGCCTCGCCAACGCGGATTCGCCTGACAACGCCACGCGTACACCGCTGGCCACGTACGTGCTCCAGCGCGTCTTCGACAGCGTCGTCGAAGCCGCCAACGAGCGGCTCGTCGAGATGTCGGCCGGGCGCTACACGCTGGAGGCCCACGACGGCAAACAGCACGGCACCCGGCGGACCGGGCTGGGCTTGCGGGTGATCGACGCGCACACCGGACACGGGCGCGAGACGGAGACCCTCTCCGGCGGCGAGACCTTCTATGTCTCGCTCAGCCTCGCCCTCGGCCTCGCCGACGTCGTCACGGCTCAGGCAGGCGGACTGCGCATGGGCACGCTCTTCATCGACGAGGGCTTCGGCAGCCTCGATCCCGAGACTCTGGACCACGTCATGGGCGTGCTCTCGGCCCTGCGCAGCGGCGGCCGGGTGGTCGGCGTCGTGAGTCACGTCGAGGAGCTCAAGACCCGCATCCCGGAGCGGATCGATGTCAGGCGGACATCGGTGGGCGGGCCCAGCACCCTGGCCGTCGTCGCCTAGTACCACAGCCGTAGATCGGGCCTGTCGGCTGCGGTGACGTTGCCTTCGCGTCGTTGGTAGTGGGCTTGGTGGGCGCGGTGCTGGTGCCGTCTGCGCCAGCGGGACCAGGCCAGGACCCGTTCGAGCGTGGTCGAGCATCGCCAGAGTGGTCCACCGGTGCCAGGAGGACTGCGCGAACCCCAACCCGCAAAATCCGGCGACATCGGCGGCCATCCCCGCCACGATGGCCGGTATGGAAGAGGTTGAAGTCGTCGTCGCGCACAGCCAGCGCGCGACACTGCGCGTCGGTGACGTGTTCCTGAAGGTCGACGGCGACCCGGCGCACGCCGACGTTGAGGTGCAGGCGATGGCCATGGCGCCGATACCAACCCCGGCGATCCTCTGGCGCGAGCCGCCCGTGCTCGCGATCGCCGCCGTGCCCGGCAAGGCGCTCGGCCTCCTCGGCGAACCGTCGACCGCGTCGCCGGTGGCATGGGCTGCGGCGGGTGCCGCCATCCGGAGGCTGCACGATGCGCCGTTGCCGCCGTGGCCGGGGCCCAGGCTCGAAGACGTGGCGGCGGAGCTCGACAGCGAGTGCGCGTGGCTGCTCGCCAACGCCGTTTTGCCCGCCGATGTGATCCGGCGCAACCGCGAGATCGCCGAGGCGGCGCTCCGGCCGTGGGAACCGGCGTTCATCCACGGCGACCTGCAGATTACTCACGTGTTCGTTGACGGCGACGAGGTCAGCGGCATCATCGACTGGTCCGAGGCCGCCCCCGGCGACGCCATGTTCGACCTCGCCACCTTGACGCTCGGACACGAGGAATGTCTGGACGACCTGCTTGCCGGCTACGGCGCCGGCGCGGACCGGGACGTGATCCGCGCCTGGTGGTCACTGCGCAGTCTGGTGGCGTCGCGCTGGCTGATCGAGCACGTAGGAGACACCGGATACCCGGCCGCCTCGTGGCTTACCGCCGCGAGAATCGCGCCGCCGCGGAGTCAGGACGGCGTGGCCGCTGACCCGCGCCGGCGTTCCCACTCATCGGCGAGCATGGCGAAGACGAGCTCCTCGCCCCATTCGCCTTTGAAGATCTCGTTGTGGACGAAGTGCGCCTCCTGGCGCATGCCGAGCCGACGCATGACCGCAGCGGACGCGTGGTTGCGGGCATCGCAACGGGCGATGATCCGGTGCAGGCCAAGGCCCTCGAAACCCAGCCGCAGCATAGCTTCGCCGGCCTCAGTTGCCACACCGCGACCCTGGTACTCCGGATTGAGAACGAAACCGACCTCTCCTTGCCGGTGCTCCTCGCTCAGCCACTCGAGGTTGACCTCTCCCGCGACACGGCCTGTCTCCCTCCAGACGACGGCGAGGATCAGACTGTTCCCCTGCTTCTCCAGCAGGTATTGCCCGATCCTGGCGTCCAGCGCTTCTCGTGACTGGCCGCGGTCACGCGGTTCCCAGTACAGGTAGCGCGCCACCTCCGGGTCACGATGGTAGGCGTATAAATCGTCGAGGTCGGTGGCGGCGAACGGGCGGAGGGTCAGCCGGACGGTTTCGATGGGATAGTCAGGTTTGAGCACCCTCGAATGATAGTTCTGGCACACCACTTGGCGCCTGCCCGTTTCACCCCCGACGCGCGGCGCAACGGTGGAGGCCGGCGGCGCCGTGGCCTACGGTCGAGCGATGACGTACTCCATCATCGCTCGCGATCCACGGACCGGCTCGATGGGCGTGGCCACTCAGTCTCAGGCGTTCGCCGTCGGAAGCAGCGTTCCGTGGGCGGCGCCGGGTTTCGGAATCGTCGCCACCCAGTCGATGGGTGAGCCGATGTACGGGGATCTCGGGCTCGACGCGCTGCGAGCCGGGCTCACAGCGGCCGAGGCCTTGACCGCACTACGCAGCGTCGATCCTCATCCAGAGCGCCGTCAGGTGGGCATGGTGGACGCCGACGGCGCCATCGTGGTGTACACCGGCGAGGCCTGCGTCGCCGCGGCAGGCCACCTCCTCGGCGACTCCTGCGCCGCGCTCGCGAACATGGTGCGTGGCCCGCGGGTCTGGGAGGCCATGGTCGAAGCCTACGAAAGCTGCGCCTCCGAGTGGATGCCGAACCGCCTGGTCGCCGCGATGAAGGCCGCCGAGGATGCCGGCGGCGACGACAGAGGGCGACGATCGGCGGCGATACTCGTCGTCCGGGCTCGACGCAGCGGCCGACCGTGGCAGGACAGTATCGCCGACCTGCGAGTAGACGACCACGAAGACCCGGTCGGCGAGATCGGCCGGATGGCCGAGCACAACTGGCGCTATCACCGGACCGTCGAGGCCTTCGAGCATGCCCTCGACGGCGCGGCGGACACGGCTGTGGATCTGTTGCCACCCGAGCCGGATCCCGCGGAACTGGATCCCGATCTGATGCTCTGGCGGGCGATCGTATACGCCGCCGCTGGTCACCTGGACGACGCCCGCCGGCTCGGCGGTGAGCTGCAGCGACGCCACCCGCAGATGGCGAGCGTGGCGCGGAGGTTCAGTGCCGCGGGGCTGGTCGATCAGGATGTGCTGGACCACATCCTCGCCGGTTGACCAGCTTCCCGGCACGTTGACGCGTCGCACGGCGCTCCTTCGCCGCCTCGCGGCGTGGACTTCGTCGCCAACCGGAACCGGCTCAACGTCGCGGTCTCACGAGCCCGGGCGCTCGCCATACTCGTCGGCAGCCCCGCCCTGTTGAGCGCTCCGGCAGGCAGTGTGGCGCAACTCCAGGGCATCAACGCGCTGTGCCGGCTGGTGGAGTACGCCGCCTGAAGCGGCGCCGGACTCCGTCGCTGTCCCGCCAGCCTTGACATGACGCCATCGTCAATACATCGTGTTACGAAACATTAAGTTTTGTAGATGGAACCACGCTCCGCCGCGGCGCTCAGCGGCCGACGTTCCCTCGCTTGGCCCGAGCGTTCTAGCTTCGTTGACCACTCCACCGTCATCACGGACAGACCTGAAGGAGGTTCGCATGTCGGCTGATCCCGGTCGATCGGCGTTGCCGAAGGTCCGCTGCGGCCACGACATCGGTCCCGAGGACGTCGTCATCCGTGTCGAGGGCCGCCCCAAGGATTTCCTGATCTGCCAGAAGTGCTGGCGGCCCGGCCGGCCCTATGCCCTCGGCGGCGACGTGGTGATCCGTCTCTACGGGAGTGGCCCGGCCCGCCAGCCGCAGCCGGCCGGCCCGGCCCCGTGTGCGGGTTGCGGGCACCCGGTCGTCCGGGGCGGGAACGCCAGAATGCGCTACATCACCTGTTCGCGAGCGTGCACCGTCAAAGCCAGCAAGCAGCGCAACGGCTTGCTGCGCATACCCGTCACCAAGCCGTGCGCTGAGTGCGGCGGTCTCGTAACCGGACGCGCCGACCAGCGTTACTGCTCGGCCGCCTGCCGCCAGCGCGCCTACCGTGTCCGGCAGCAGAAGTCGAAGCCCCAGTGAGCACCGGCACCCCCGATGCGCAGCACGCGAGGCAGCGGCACCAGCCACCTTGTGTCCTGCATTAGGACGCGTAGGCCCACCCCGCCCAGCGATCGATGTCGACCACAATCGCGGGACCGAGCGGCGGGTCGTCGCGGTATTGCGGATACTTGGCGGTGAGCGCCTCCACGGCGGCGTCCCGCGCCGACCCTTCGGCGACGACGGTCGCGCTGCCGTCCGCGCGTACCCACCACAGCCGCGTCCAGTCGTCGTCGTAATGATCGCCGAGCACCGCGACCCGGGGGTTCTCCATGATGTTGTGCAACCGGCGCAGCCTCGTGGTCGATTTCGGCTTCTGATCGATGCCGATCACCAGCCCGTCACCGTCGACGACGAAGGTCACGGGCACGAGGTGGGGACGCATGTCGGCACCGGCTGTGGCCAACCGGGCGACCCGTGCGGCGGTCAACCGGACCCGGCACTCATCGGCGCTCAATCGCATGGACTACTCGGCGTCGTCGACATCCACCGATTCTGCTCGGTCAGGGCGCCTCGATGCCACCGTCAGGCCGGCGTACCTGCGCCGCCTGTTGAGCCACGTCACCGGCCGATGCCACATAGCCGAAGTCAGGCTGCAGCCGCGGGTCGCAATACTGTGCGCAGCTCCGCCTCACTTGCGTTGCCACCCGTACACATGACCCCTACCCGCTTTCCGGCGAACAGGTGAGGATACGCGAGCAGTGCCGCCATCGACGCCGCTCCAGCTCCCTCGGCGACGGTGTGAGCGTCGCGCATCAGCACCCACTGCGCGTCGGCAATGGTCTCGTCGTCGACGAGCACGAAATCGGCCAGATGCTGGCGGAGAATACGCTGCGTGAGCTCGAATCCGGAGCCGATCGCCAGTCCCTCGGCCACCGTCCGGTTCGCCCGGCTGACCAACTGGCCGGTCCGCCACGAATCGTGTCCCGCCGGTGACGCGGACGACTGGACCGCGATCACCTGGCACTGAGGCGCCACCGCCGCCGCCACGACGCAGGCCGCGGCTGCCCCGCTCCCGCCTCCCACCGGCACCACGATGACGTCGAGGTCCGGTGCCTGCTCGAACACCTCGAGGTACGTCGTGCCGACCCCGGCGATGAGCTGGGGCTCGTTGGCCGCGCTGACCAGCCGGGATCCGTGCTCTGCCGCCAGCTTCTCGGCGTGCTCACATGCCTCCGCCATGGTCGCCCCGAACTCGACGAGCTCGGCTCCCAGTGCGCGAACGGCCGCGGCCTTGCTGGGGTTGGGCCGCTCGGGCATCACGATGGTGCAGGCGGCACCGGCCTGCCGCGCGGCGTACGCCAGCGACTGCGCATGATTGCCGGTGGAATACCCGATGATCCCCCGTTGCCGATCCTCGGACGCCATCCCGGCAAGCAGATTGAGGCCTCCACGTACCTTGAACGCGCCCGTGGGCTGGACGTTCTCGTGTTTGACCAGCACGCTCGCGGCGGTGGTTGCGTCGAGCGCGGCGTACGACGACAACGGCGTCGGCCGGAGGTGCCCGGTCAGGACCCGTCGCGCCTGGAACACGTCGCTGATGGTCGGAGCTCGCATGCCTACACCATCGCAGCTGGGGATAGATAGGTCCAATACATGTTCTCTCCGTTTCCATCAACATCGTCTATTGTTCTGGGGTGGATCTCAATCGCCTCCGAGTTCTGGTGGCCGTGGCCAGGGAAGGGTCCGTGACCGGCGCCGCCGAAGCCCTGCACTACGCCCAGCCGTCCGTCAGCCACCACCTGGCCAGGCTGGAAGCCGAGTGCGGGGTGAGTTTGGTACAACGTGCCGGGCGGGGAGTACGTCTCACCGCGGCGGGCGAACTGCTCGTCGCACGTGCCGAGGAGATCATCGGCAGGGTCGATTCGGCACAGGCGGAACTCGCCGCGCACGCCGGCCTGCAGACCGGCCGGGTGCGGCTGGCCGCCTTCCCGTCCGCGCTGGCCACGCTCGTACCTCCGGCAGCGGCCGAGTTCGCCACTCGGCATCCGGGGCTGGAGCTGGCGCTCACCGAGTCCGAGCCTCCAGAGTCGCTCGACGCCCTGCGCAACGGAGCGGCGGACGTCGCTCTGGTGTTCGAGTACGACGCGCCTCGTCCCCAGCCGACAGCCAACGTCACCTCGGTGGCCCTGCTCGACGAACCGCTGTACATCGTCACGCCCGCCCGTGAGACCTGGCCCGGCGCCGCGTCCGCGCTGTCCACCTATGCGGGCGAACGCTGGATCGCCGGCTGTGAGCGATGCCGCGCACATCTGCTGGTCGCCTGTGAAGCGGCGGGCTTCACCCCGACCATCGAGTTCGAGACCGACGACTACGTCGCAGCCCAGGCGCTGGTGGCGGCGGGCATCGGCGTCACCACTCTGCCCGGGCTGGCCCTGCTCGCCAACCGCCACAACGGCGTGCGGATCACCAGGATGCCGCGGGACCGGCGCCGGGTCCTGGCAGTCACCTACGGCAAGCCTCCGCTGCCCGGGCCTGTCCAGGCGTTCCTCGATGTCCTGTCCGCGACCGTGCATGTCCCGGTCTGGCCGCGGTGACGCGGCACCCGGTGCCATGGGCGTCATGACGCGTGGTGCCCGGCGGGCGCGACGCCGGCCGGAGCGATATTGAGGTTGACGTGGAGGACGTTGCCAGGGTCGTACGCCGCCTTGATCTCACGCAATCGCCGATAGTTCGCCGGCGTGAACGCTGTCTCGACACGCGCGGGGTCGCCGAGGAAGTTGAGGAAGGATGCACCGAAACCGTGGGGACGCAGGGCGTCCGCGAGACCGGGCCGGGGAGCGTCGACGATGACGCTGAAGGCCGCCTCCCGGTGGCCGGCGGGTCCCGCGCCCGACGCCGGCCGGGCCATCGCACCGGCCCAGTGCCTGACCTCCACCGTGGGCGCGGCATCGTCGCCCGACCCCTCCACGAGCTGATCGACGACGGAATCGGGAAGCGTCGCAAAGTAGTCGAAGTACCGCGACGGCGTGCCTCCCATCGCGGCATCGGCATAGCGCATCACCTGGTAGCCGTCGTGCAGCGCGGGCCCGGCGGCGGAGCGTAGCGGCCGGAGCAGCCGGTCCGCTTCGCGGGCCAAACCAGCGTGGAGCACCTTGATCGCTACTGCCCGATGCCCCCGCAGCGGCTCCGGGATGTCGTCGGTGCCGGGCATCCTGGTCAGCACCACGGCGGTACTCATCTCGTCCGGAACAGTCTCGGCCCACACGCGGTACCGCGCCAAAATGTCGGCCGCTCGCTCGATCGCGAAGTAGGAGATGCCCCCGTAGACCTGGAACACCGGATACAGACGGAACTCCAGTGCGGTCACGACGGCGAAGTTGCCTCCGCCGCCGCGCAGGGCCCAGAAAAGGTCCGAATGCCGGTGGGAGTCGGCGGTCACCCGCCGTCCGTCAGCCAGTACCACGTCCGCGCGAAGCATGCTGTCCGCGGCGAATCCGTGCTTACGAGACAGCCAGCCGACTCCGCCACCGAGGCTGTACCCGGTGACCCCGACCGACGGTGCCGAACCCGACAGCGGCGCCAGGCCCAACGGCGCCGCTGCGGCGAGGACCTGCTCCCATCGCGCTCCGGGACCGACCCGGGCGATCCGCCGGGCGGGATCCACGAGGACGGAGGCCATCCGGCCGGTCTTGAGAAGAATGCCACCGTCGGACGGGACGCGAGTGCCGTGTCCGGTGGCCTGGACGGCGAACGGGAGCCCGTGTTCGCGCGCGGTCACGACGGCGGTACGCACGTCATCGACGCCTGCG
The DNA here is from genome assembly GCF_010550695.1 of Phytoactinopolyspora alkaliphila. GTDB lineage: Bacteria > Actinomycetota > Actinomycetes > Jiangellales > Jiangellaceae > Phytoactinopolyspora > Phytoactinopolyspora alkaliphila. The sequence continues at coordinate 305,731 of NZ_JAAGOB010000004.1, read as the reverse complement.
GCCTCGGCCACCATCGCCGGCTGGGGGTCGATCACGGGCATCAGCGGACGGCGCGCCTGATCGTATCCCGGCTCTCCAGGGAGGTGGAGCCGGTCGCCGAGCACCATCCGCAACCGGCGTGCGGCCCCCGTGTGCGGCGTCGTACGGGCGGCGGCCGCGGTGCTGCCTCCGTGCGCCTGCTCCCCGATGTGCTGCCTCATGTCTCTGCTCCCTCGCACGTGTCCGTCGGTATGAGGAGCCGTGAGGCGCCCTCACTGAGACGTCGAACGAAGCGATCCGGAATCGACACGCGATGCCGAAATCGCCGTCGGTCATCGAGACAGACCGGCGGTGGCCCGGAAACTCATCGGCCGCCGGCGACCACCAGGCCGACGAGGCCGACGGCGAGCGACACCTCCACCACGGCTCCGAGAACGTCCCCGGTGACCCCGCCGAACCGGCGCACACACCGGCGGAGCACCACCGCAGCGGCGAGGAGAGCGGCACCGGCCGCCACCGCGGCCCCCCACCAGGGAAGCGCCCCCGGCGGAGCGCCCGTCAGGGCAAGGCCCCCGGCGAACGCCGCCGTCACGAGAACCACCGCTGTCGTCGCGGCGACCCTTCCGACCGATCCGGCGACCACCGCGCCGAGCCCGTCCGGGCGTGCCGCCGGAACGCCGCGCACGCACCCGGCCGCGAGCATCGTCCGGGAGATGACGACGCACCCGGCGACGCCCACCGCAGCGGTGATGCGGCCCGGATCCGCCCAGCCGTCGCCACCCACGATGCGACCCAGTTCAGCGGCGGCAGTCACCTGCGCCAGCAGGACGACGACCACGGCTACGGCACCGGCCGGTCCCGTGTCGCCGGTCCGCATCACGGCCAATGCGCGCTCCCCATCGTAGGAGGCGGCCAGCCCGTCCGCGGTGTCCGCCAGCCCGTCGAGGTGGAACCCGCGATCGCCGAGGCGCAGTGCGGCGACGGCGAGCACCGCCGCCACGAACGGTCCCGTGCCCAGTGCCGAACCGGTCCACCACACCCCTCCGGCTACGACACCCAGAATCAGTCCCGGGATCGGTGCCAGCAACATCGCCCGGCCGGCTACGCGCCGGGTGAGGTCCACCGGGGCGGCGACCCGGACAGCCGTGAGGGTACCGACGGCCAGCCGGTACGCGTCACGCATGCCGGCCGCCGATCCGCCGCGGCCGGCCCGTTGTGCACCGGCTCATCCGAGATCCAGATCGGCCAGCGCGGCCATCCGGGAACAGATCGCCACCGCGGAGCGCAGCACAGGCAGAGCGGCGAGCGCGCCGGTGCCCTCACCGAGGCGCATCCGCAGATCGACGATCGGCTCCAGCCCCAGGTGGTCCAGGGCGGCGTCGTGCGCGGGCTCCACCGACCGGTGCCCCGCCAGCCACCACGTCGACGAGCCCGGCGTGATCGCCTCCGCCACCAGCGCGGCTGCCGTGACGACCACCCCGTCCAGCAGGACCGGAACGCCCCGTTCGGCGGCACCGGCGAGGAAGCCCGCCATCGCCGCCAGGTCAGCGCCGCCGATGCGGGCCAGCAAGTCCTCCGGCTCGTCACGCACCGGGCGGGCCCGTTCAATCGCGCGAGCGACGATCTCCGTCTTGCGGTGGAGAGTCGCGTCGTCGATCCCGGTGCCCCGGCCGGTCGCCTTCTCGGCGTCGATCCCGGTGATGGATCCGATCAGGGCGGCGGCGATCGTCGTGTTCCCGATGCCCAGGTCGCCCACGATGAGTAGATCGGCGGACAGGTCACCGGCGAGTGTGCGGCCGGCGGCGATCGCGGCCCGCACCTGTTCCCGCGGCAGCGCGTCCTCGACGTCGATCCGGCCGGTACCCCGGCTGACCTTGTGCTCGGTGACCTCCGGAGCCACGTCGCCCAGGTCCGCGTCCACCCCGAGGTCACGCACCCGCACGAACGCACCGTGTTCCGAGGCGAGCGCGTTGATCGCGGCCTTCCCAGCGGCGACCGTCCGGACCATAGCGGGCGTCACCGCTGCCGGATAGGCCGACGTCAGCTCCGCGATGCCGTGATCGCCCGCGATCACCGTGACACCGACACGCGCCGGCGGCCGCAGCACCGGACTGCCCTGCCTGGCGGCCAGCCAGACACCGATCTCCTCAAGCCGTCCTAGGGACCCCACCGGCTTGGCCAGCCCGTCCACGCGCTCTCGGGCGGCCCGCTCGGCCTCCGCATCGACGGGCGCCGGAACTCCAGGGTGGCCCTCCATCGTTTGAGACGGCGCATGGCGTGATGCCCGCCCGAGGGTGGTCGAGCATCGGAGGGTCACGGAGGAGCTCTCCGCGGCCGAGGGCGGCATCAGGTCAGCACTCGTCGATGCGGGCGGGATCGGGGTGGCTGCGGGGAGCTCGAGCGCCCGGCCGGCCACACAGAGCACGACCCGATGCGCATCGGCGGCCACCCGCTGGTTCACGGTGCCGAGCAGGTCACGGAAGAGCCGCCCGGAGGGTGTGGCCGGCACGATTCCTGAACCGACCTCGTTGCTGACCGCCACGATCCGCGCCCGGCTCGATCGCCACGCGTCGATCAGCTCGTCCACCGCGGCATCCACCCGGACCAGCGCGCCGGCGTCCTCCCACGCACCCGTGCCGTCGAGCACCGCGGTCAGCCACAGCGACAGGCAATCCACGACGAGCGTTCCTTCGGCTGTCCGCAACACCGCCGCGACGTCGGTCTCCTCCAGCGTCCGCCACGACGCCGGGCGACGCGCTCGGTGCCGGCGCACCCGCTCGGCCCACTCGTCGTCGCCGGGCCTGTCGCCGGCGGTCGCCACGTAGGTGACCGGGCCGGCGTCGGGAAGCTCCGTCACCCAGCGCTCGGCCAACGCCGACTTGCCGGAGCGCGCACCACCCAAGACGAGAATCTTCTCCATCATCCTTCTCCTTTCATGGCCGACGCCACGGCGCCGACCGTGAGCCAGCGGTGAGGCCGCAGCACCTTCGCCACCTGCGGCGTGTGGACGTAGGACGAGAGGAGCACGTCCGCGGCGGGGCCTTCGGCGACGATGCGTCCGCCGGCCATCGTCACGACCCGGTCGGCCACGTCCGCGACGAACTCGACGTCATGGGTAGCGACCACCACCGCGAGTCCGGAGGCCGCAAAGGAGCGCAGCATCGCGCTGAGCCTGCTTTTCGCCGCGTAGTCCAGTCCCCTGGTCGGCTCGTCCAGAAGGAGCAACGACGGCCCGGCCGTGAGAATCACTGCCATCGCCAGCGTGAGCCGCTCACCCTCCGAGAGGTCGTCCGGATGGTGATTTACCCGGTGCGCGCCGGCCAGGCCAGGGGCGATCCGGGCCAGCATCCGCCGGGTGGCGCCCGGCGTTACGCCCGTGTCGTCGTCGGCGCCCACACACTCGTCCGCGACCGAGCTTGCCCGCAACAGGAGGCGCGGGTCGTCCGGGACCAGGCCCACCAGCCTGATCGCCTGCTGGGCAGGCAGGTCAGCCGGATCGGCACCGTCGACGTCGACCACGCCGCCCTCCCGCGCCACCAGGCCCGCCGACGCCGACAGCAACGTGCTCTTGCCAGCTCCGTTGCGTCCCATCAGAGCGACGACGACGCCCGCCGGGATGTCGAGGTCCGCGTCGTGCAATACCTGCCTCCGGCCGCGCCGGACCGTGAGACCGCGGATGCGCACGCGCCCTGGAGCTGGCGGCGGTCCGGGTGCCGGTTCCCGCGGGCTCGATGGCGGCGCCGCGGCGAGATCATGCCGGAGCCGGTCCGCTCTGCGGCGGGCGTCGCGCACCGTGACCGGCGGCGGTGACCAGCCGGCGAGCCGGGCCAGCTCTACCACCGGAGGACGAACCGCCGAGACCTCCATCAGCAGGGAAGGCTCGCCGGCTAGGACCCGGCCGTCCTCCACCAGCACCAGCTGATCGGCGAACTGCAACGCGCGCTCCAGCCGGTGCTCCGTCATCAGAACGGTGACGCCGAGGTCGTGCACAAGGCGGTGCACCGCCGCGAGGACGTCCTCGGCACCGCCGGGATCCAGCGCGGAGGTGGGCTCGTCGAGCACGAGGACGCGAGATCCAGTCGCTAGCACCGCCGCGATCGCCACTCGTTGCCGCTCTCCCCCGGACAGCCCTCGCAGCCGCCGGGACCGCAGCGCTGCCAGGCTGAGCAGATCCAGCGCATCCTCGACGCGGCGGCGCATGACCGGCTGTGCCGTGCCGAGGCATTCCAGACCGTAGGCGACCTCGTCCTCGACGGTGTCCGTGACGAAGCCGGCCGCCGGATCCTGGCCCACGTAGCCGATCAGGTCAGCCAGGTCACCCGGCCGATGGGTGCGGGTGTCCCGTCCGCCGACCACGACCCGGCCGTGAACCACGCCGCCCGTGAAGTGCGGGACGAGTCCGGCCACACAGCCGAGCAAGGTGGACTTGCCGGTCCCGGTCGGCCCCGCCACCACCGCCAGTTCCCCCTCGCCGACCGTGAGGTCGACGTTCCGCAGCACCAGTGGCTCGGATCGCCGGTAGCGGACACTGACCTGGTCGAGGAGGATCACAGCCGCTCCTCCGGATGGAAGCGGACTGGTGCCGCGAATCCGGCCCGGGTAATGGCTCGCCGGATCATGGCCAGGATCGCCGGGCCGGCCGCGAGGCACAGCAGCGCCGTGAGGATCCCGCGCGGGAGGTCCCAGCCCATCGCCGTGAGCAGCCAGAAGCTCAGGTAGTTGGTCAGGTTCGCGACGGTTCCGGCCGTGGCGTCGTATCCCAGGCCTCCCGCCGACCCGGCCATCACCGGCCAGAACCACATGGAGGTCAGGAAGCCGTACGCGACCCCGGCGACGAGGCCGTAGGCGGCCAGAAGCCAGCGCTCCGACCGCGGCGGCCGGGCCGCGTCGTCGTCACGCAGCCGGCGGCCACCGGGGAGAAGCCCGGCGCCCATGGCCACCCAAGCGCACGCGAGCATCTGAAACGGCGTCCACGGGCCCACCCGGCCGGTGAGGACGCCCCCGGCCAGCATGGTGAGCCCGCCGGTGACGAAGCCGGTCAGAGGCCCCAGAGCCCGGCCAGCCACCACGAGCACGAGGAACATCGGGTCCAGGCCGGCGGTGCCGGCGCCGAGGACCCGCAGCGCGCCACCCGCCGCGGACAGGACGCCGATCAGCGCCACCGTCTTCGCGTCGAACGCGCCCGACGCCAGCTGCGCGCCGACCGCTGCCGCGAGGAGCGCGAGCAGCACGGAGAACAGCCAGGTCCCATCGGTGCCGGCGGCGGCAAGGAAGGAACCGGGACCGGCGAAGAACATCCAGGTGAACGCGAGCAGGCCGGTCACCGAGGCCGCGCCGACCACGAGCCAGGAGAGCCCGCCCCCGCGCACGCCCATCGTGGCGGTGGAGCCCGAGGCGCTGGAGGCCGGGCCGGCGCAGCCCGAGGCGCTGGAGCCCGGGGCGGCCGAGTCACCGACGCTCATGGCCGGTGTTCCATGCGGTCCGGCGGCACCGGCGTCGTCCAGGCGACCATCGCGGCCACGCCCACGCCCAACGCGGCCGGCCATGGCAGGTCCGGAACGGACAGGGGGACCGTAGACGGCGTCAACGCGCCGGGATCGGCCGCGACAACCACGAAGACCGCTGCCACGGATACGCCGGCGCAGATCAGAACGCTCCATTCGGCGCTCGACCACCGGTCCGGCCGGTAGACGGTTCTGCCGGGCGGGCGCCTTCCCCCGGGGCGCCACACGGTCGCTGTGGCGAGAGCCGCTCCCACCAGCAGGCATCCGGCGGCGACCGGACGAGACGTCCCGGCCGACATCAGGCCGAACACGCCGAGTGCCACGCCTACCATGCCCGTCAGCACCATCGCGCCGGCCACCCGGCGAGTTCCCTGACGGCCCGCGCCCGGCCGCCCGTAGCCCCGGGACTCCATGGACGCGGCCAGTGCCATGCTTCGGCGCAGCCCAGCGGAAAGCACCGGCGCGGCGACTCGGGCCACCTCCCGCGGTCCTCGCCCGTCGCGGCCACGCAGCCGCCTCGCGGCCCACGCCGTGCGCGCGTCGTCCATCAGCATCGGCGCGTAGGTCAGCCCCACGACGAGTGTCGTACCGACCTCGTACAGCGTGGCCGGAACGTATCTGAGCAACCGCCGCGGGCTGGCGAGTACCGTCGCCGCGCCGAGGCACACGATCATCGCGGCGACGCTCATGCCGCCGTAGAGCGCGTCGGCGAGCTCCTCCAGGGTGACCGGTCCGCCCAGCCGCACCGCTCCGGTCCACTCCGGCAACGGGACCTGCGGCATCCGGAAGAGGACCGTGGTGCCGATCGCGCCTCCGCCGAAGACGATCTGCGCCACCACGCGGATGCCGACGACGACCGCGGCCAGCCAGAGGAACAGTGTCATCCGCCGGTCCCGGTCCTCACCACGGAGCTCCGCCACCAGCACCACCGCGGCCACGAGAATGACCAGAATCAGCGGATTCCGGGTCCGGTTGGCGACCACGGCCATCGCCACCGCCCACATCCACCACGCCAGCGGATGGAGAAGGCGCGGAACGGCCCGCACGGTCCCCATGATCATCGACGATCAGCCGTGCTATAGCGCCGCCAACCGTCGATGATCATGAGCGGCGCGCCCGCCGGACGGCAACCGCCACCCCTGCGACCACGACGGCGACGACGGCCGCTCCACCCCACGCGCCGATGTCCGCGCCGCCGTCGGAGGTTGCCGCTGGCCGGTCGTCGGCCTCTGCCTCGCCTTCACCCTCGGCAGGGTCACCAGACCCGGAGTCCCGCTGTGATTCAGCTCCGGCCAGGCCCGCGACCTCGGTCAGCTGAACCGTGTCGTCGGGTTCGGCCGCCGTGTCCGGCAACGGGTCGACGGCCTCGTTGCAGCCCTCCGCCGGATGATCGTCGATGGCGCACAGCCGGGTGTCGTCGATGCGGAGATCGGCCACCGAGGACAGCGCCATCGCGGTTGTCGCGTCCTCGTCCACCACCGCGCACGCGGCTCTGAGCTGAGGGGGCTCGTCGTCGCCGGCGATGTCGGCCGCGCGGCCGTAATCGATCACCAGGGCGATCCGCTTCTCACCGTCGGCGGATCCGGTGCCGTCGCACACATCGGCGAAGGAGATGTCCACCCGGGGCTCACGGCTGGTGTCGCCGAACTCGGCGGTGACGAACCGCCATGCCTCGAGCGCACCGTCGACCGGAACGTGGCTGTCCATCCGGACCTGCGAGTACTCCCACTCGCCGGCCGTCTGGTGGTAGTAGGACCAGTAGCGGTATCCGGTGGCATCGGCGCTGAGCGCCGTCCCGGCCAGCAGTCCAGCGGTGCCGGCGACCACGGCCAGCGCGGAGATGAGGCGCACCTGTGGGTTCCTTTCCACGGTGGAGCCCGGGAAAGTCCCGCAGAATGCACGGCACGGTTCCCGGCTCACCCGCGATCCTCGACGAGTATTCGAGCCGCTCCCACGCCGGGCATTCCGGCTTACCACCTCGAACCGCGGGAGCGGCGAGCACAAGCCTGGGACCGTTGGCCCGTCGCTCTTCGCTTCCGCGGAGGTGGTCTACGGTTGCGGGACAGCGCCGGATTCGGACCGGCTTTCCCCGAACGCGAGAGACCTGATGCGATGAAAGAATGCCACATTCCACACCCACCCACCGCCACACCCCTGCCAAATGATCATGTAAACCATGCCTTTCCGTGCTTTACCAGGCCTGCAGGCATGGTGAAGCACGAGAACGCCTAGTGATGGTCGCCACGTCCGCCGGACTCGTCGCGGGACTCGTCGCCGACGCCGTCCTCGGTGACCCCCGGCGCGGCCATCCTGTAGCCGGCTTCGGCCGCGCGGCCAGCGTCCTCGAACGCACCTGGTGGGCGGATTCACGACGACGCGGCGCCCTGCACACAGCCGTCGCCGTAGGGATACCCGTCGTCGCCGGAGTGGCGGTCGACCGGTCACTCGCCCGGCTCGGGAGCCGTGCAGCGGAACGGCAGGCACGACACCGATGGTCCGCAGGCGACCTCACCCGGGCCACCGCCGTCGCCACGACCGCGTGGGCGGTGCTCGGCGGCCGGAGCCTGACCCGGGAGGCCGAACTCCTGGGACGCTCGCTCAGCGACGGGGATCTCGAATCGGCCAGGCAACGGTTGCCCCATCTGTGCGGACGGGACCCGGCATCCCTGGATCCCGCCGGTCTCGCCCGGGCGACGGTCGAGTCGGTGGCGGAGAACACGTCCGACGCCGTCGTCGCTCCCCTGTTCTGGGGTGCCGTCGCGGGCCTGCCGGGACTGGCCGCGTACCGCGCCGTCAACACGCTCGACGCGATGGTGGGGCACAAGAACGAACGCTTCCGCAACTTCGGATGGGCATCCGCCAGGGTCGACGACCTGGCGAACCTTCTGCCGGCCCGACTCTCCGGGGCGCTGGCCGCCGCGGCCGCGCCGCTCGTAGGAGGCCGTCCGGCCGACGCCGTCCTAGCCTGGAGACGTGACGCGCACCGGCATCCCAGTCCGAACGCGGGCGTGGTCGAGGCGGCCTTCGCGGGAGCACTCGGCCGGCAACTCGGTGGCCGGACGGTGTACGCGTACGGGGTGGACGAACGGCCGGTTCTGGGGTCCGGACCGCCGGTGACACCGGCCGACATCCCACGCGCGGTCCGCCTCTCCCGCGCGGTCTCCGTGGGCTCCCTGGCCGGCGTCGTCGTCGGCCGGATAATCGGACTGGCCGTCGCGCGCCGGATCACCGCTGGGCGGCGCCCGTGACGCGCGGTGGTGGTCTGCTGGTGGCCGGTACGACGTCGGACGCCGGCAAGAGCCTGGTGACAGTCGGCATCTGCCGCTGGCTGACCCGCCAGGGCATCCGGGTGGCCCCGTTCAAGGCGCAGAACATGTCGAACAACTCCATGGTCTGCACCGACGGTTCCGAGATCGGCCGCGCTCAATGGGTGCAGGCGATGGCCGCCCGAGTGGAGCCGGAAGCGGCGATGAACCCGGTGCTGCTCAAACCGGGCAGCGACCGCACCTCCCACGTGGTGCTCCTCGGCAAGCCGCACGGCGTGCTGCGAGCGGGTGAGTACGCCACCGGCCGGAAGGCACTGGCCGAGACCGCGTTCGACGCGCTGGCGGAGCTGCGGGCCAGGTTCGACGCCGTCGTCTGCGAAGGCGCGGGCAGCCCGGCGGAGATCAACCTGCGCACCGGTGACTACGTCAACATGGGCCTGGCCAGACACGCCGACCTGCCCGTGGTGGTCGTCGCGGATGTGGACCGCGGCGGGTCGCTGGCCGCCATGTACGGGACGCTCGCCTTGCTCGACCCCGCTGACCAGCGGCACCTCACCGGTTTCGTGATCAACAAGTTCCGCGGTGACGTCGACGTCCTCCGCCCCGGCCTGGACCGCATCACCGAACTCACCGGCCGGCCGGTCTACGGCGTCCTACCCTGGCTCGACGGGGTGTGGATCGACTCCGAAGATGCCTTGGCCATCGGTGGCTGGACCGAGAGCAGCGTCCTGCAAAGTGAGTGTCCCGACGCACGGTCTGCAGGACGCAGTGGTGGCAGCCGGCCGTTGACCGTCGCCGTCGTGCGCTTTCCCCGTGTATCGAACGCCACCGACGTGGACGCGCTGGCGTGCGAACCGGGCGTCACCGTGACGCTCACCGCCGATCCGGGTGTGGTGAGCGCCGCCGACCTCGTCGTCCTGCCCGGCAGCCGGGCCACCGTCTCCGACCTGACCTGGATGCGAGGACGCGGCCTGGACACGGCCGTCGTCGCCCGTGCCCGCGCCGGTCTCCCGGTGCTGGGTATCTGCGGCGGCTACCAGATGCTGGCCGAGCGGATCGTCGATCCCGTCGAATCCGGACGCACCGTGCCCGGCCTGGGGCTGCTGCCGACGGAGGTGACGTTCGGCACGGACAAGAAGCTGGACCGGCCGACGGGGTCGTGGCGGGGGCACGACGTCGCCGCCTACGAGATCCACCACGGCGTCGCCACCCGCAACGACGACGCTCCGCCCGCCGACGTCCTGCACACTGAGCGCCGGGACGCACGCTCTGCAGGACGCTACGAGCGGTTCCTGGACGGCTGGCGGGCCGGAAGCGTGTGGGGCACCACTTGGCACGGCGCGTTCGAGAACGACGACTTCCGCCGCGCCTGGCTGGTCGAGATCGCCGAGACGATCGGGCACAGCTGGCGTCCGGCCGCGGCACCCGGTTTCACCGAGCAGCGGGAGACGATGCTGAATCGGCTGGCCGACGCGGTGGAAACCCACCTCGACACAACGGCGCTGCTACGCCTCATCGAGCACGGCCCTCCTGGCGGCCTCCCTGTCCTATCCACGCCCCGGTGATCGTCACCGCGTGCGCAACGAGCGGCTGAGACGACTCGTCGTCGCGCCGGGCCATGGATTATCGTGTCCACGCGTGAGGGGGATGGAGCGCAACGCCGAGCAACTCTGGCGCGAATTCCGGGCCAACGCCTCGGCGGATGTGACGATGTCGCTGCTCCGCTCCAACGACGCGCTCCTGCACCTCGCGCTGATGGCGGCGCACCTCGGCGACGGGCAGATCGTGGACGGGGAGACCCTCACCGCCAAGATCGACGCCGACCTGACCGGCCCGATGCGAGGCCATCTGCCCGCGGACGGAGAACCGGCGCCGGCCACCACGCCGGACGCCGACGCACTGCTGAGCCGCTGGACCAAGAAGGGCTGGGTCCGGCGCAGCATCGACCCCGCCACCCACACCGAGCGGTATCAGCTGACATCCGGGGCCAGCCAGGCGGTGCGGCAGATGCGCAACCTGCAGCGGCACACGTCGCTGGCCACGGAGTCGGCGCTGTCGATGGTGATGGCGGAGATCCGGCAGATCGCCACCGAGGCGAGCCCGGATCCGGCGGCACGCAGGCAGGCTATCGACGAACAGATCGCGATGCTGACGGCGCAGCGAGAGGCGCTCGACGACGAGCATGCACCCGCCGTCGACCAGCGTGAGCTGGTGGACAAGGTGACCGCTCTGACCCAGCTGACCGAGCGCATACCCGCGGACATCGCCCGCTACGGCGAGCAGATGCAGGCCAACACCACCGCGCTCATCCGGCAGAGCCTCGGCGACGATCCGGCCGCCTTCGCCGAATCGCTGGACCGGATGTTCGAGGGGCACGATGTCATCTCCGAGGCCGCCGAGGGACAGGCCTTCCGGGCCTTCGCCACCCTGATCGCCATGCCGTCCCAGCGTGCTCAATTGGAGGCGGACATCGAGCAGATCCTCACGCACGTCGAAGACCTGCCCGCCGACATCGTCGAGTCACTGGCCGGCTTCATCGACGCCATGTGGGATCGCGTGCGGGAAGTGGAAGAGGCCCGCGCGGTGGCATTCCGCCGCATGAACAACTTCGTGCGTGGCGGTGACGCGTTGCATTACCGCAGCATGCGCGTCCTCGTCAACGAGGCGCAGGCCGCCGCCGCGGAGGCATTCCAGCACACGCACGGTGGCCGGGACGTCGGATTCGTCCTGCCGATGAGCAGCGCCGAGACCATGTCGGCGGGGCGGCTGCGCATGCATGAAGGCATCGGTGACCCGCCGGATCCGATCACAGGATCCGGCGACGAGTTCGCGATGGACCCGGCGTCTCTCGTCGGGCGCGAGTCCATCGACTGGGCAGCGCTGCGAACCGCCGTCAATGCCGCGCTTCGGACCACCAGTGGATCCGCCACCATGCCCGACGTGCTCGATCACCTGGACGAGCCCCGGACCGGTGACGTCATTGGGCTGTGGTCGCTGGCCGCCCGGTGCGGCGTCGTCGATCCACGCCAGCGCGTCAGCACACGCGTCCACACGCTCCGGGGGGTCCGCGAGATCAGTCTGCCCTCCATCGAGTTCGCGGAGCCGATCCCCGACCCCGCGGCGCCGCTCACCCGCCACCGAATGTTGCGCAAGCAAGCTCTCCTTCTGGAAGAGGCCGCCGATGGCTGATACGCCCAGCGTGATGGATTCCGGGCTTCCCATGGCCGACGACGACGGGCTGTTCGCCGAAGAGAGCGCGATACCGCCCTCCACGTTCGACCCCACGGAGGTCTTCGACGATTCCGCGAGCGACGCTCCCGGCACCCGGGTCGGCACCGCGGCGTTCGAGCCGCGTTTCGACGGGGACACCAGCCAGCTACCGCCCCAGGTCTGCTGGGCCTTGCAGGAACTGGTGGCGGCCCCGCATGTGAGCGGCAAGGACAGCAAGCACTGGGCGGTGCTGCTCCAGCACGAGAAGCAGCTACGCAGCCGCCTGTCCGAGCTCGGCCTCCTGCTGGAGATCAACCACGAGCACCGCTACGCCTTCACCCGCCAGGCCGACGACCCCAGCCCGCACAGCCGTGCCATCCTCCGCACCAAGACACTGAGCCTGGCCGCCAGCACGCTCACGCTCTACCTCTATCAGCAGTACCTCGCCTCGCCGGAGAGCCCGGTGGTCGAGTCCACGGACATGATCGACTACATGATGGCGTACAAACGGGGCGACGACACCGACGAGGCGTCGTTCCAGAAGAAGGTCGCCGCCGCGATCAAGTCGCTCGACGACGCCGCCATCATCAAGCCGGTGAAGGGAACCGACCGGTACGTGATTCACGGCGTCATCACCTCGATCCTCACCGCGGACCGGGTCGAGGCCCTGACCCAGCGCTATCGCGCGATCGCCCGCGGCGAGGCCGTGCCCGAAGGCGGCGACGGTGTCGAGACCGAAGAGCCGGCCGCCGAAGGGATCGACCTATGACGCCTGACCATCCCGGCCCCCGCACCATCTTCCTCGGCCAGTTCCGGCTGATCCGGCTGCAAGTGATCAACTGGGGAACGTTCAACGGCTACAAGGACCTCCCCATCGATGAGCGCGGTGTCCTGTTCACCGGCCCGTCCGGTTCGGGCAAGTCTTCCCTGATGGACGCCCACTCCGCGGTGCTGCTTCCCACGCACGATCAGCGTTTCAACGCCTCGGCGGACCTCAATGTACGCGGCGCCAAGCAGGCGACCCGGAGCGTCGCGGACTATGTCCGAGGTGCCTGGTCGGAGACGAACGACGAGCACAACCGGTCCAAGGTGCGCTACCTGCGCGGCGGCAAGCCCACCTGGTCGGCCATCGCCGCTACCTACTCCGATGGTGTGGACGCGACCACCACGGCAGTGGTGGTGAAGTGGTTCACCGGCGCGGAGACCGATGGCGCGTCGATGAAGACGATGTTCCAGCTGCACCACGGCCACCTCGACCTCACCGTGCTCGACGAGTGGGCGCAGCGCAATTTCGACACCCGGTGGTTCAAGGCCAAACATCCCGCGCACTATCCGGAGAGCCAGGCCGCCTACATGCGTGAGCTCGGCAAACGGATCGGCCTGGGTGGCTCCAAGACCGCGTTGTCCCTTCTGGGCAAGGCGAAAGCGATGAAGAACGTCGGCGACCTCAACCTCTTCATCCGCGGCAACATGCTCGACGAGCCGGCGACGTTCGACGCCGCGCAGAAGATGCTCGACGCTTTCACCCCGCTCAACGAGGCGTACGAGACGGCGCGGCGGGCCCACGCGCAGGAGAAGGTGCTGCGCGACGTGCCGGAGAACTGGTCAGCGTACCGGGAATCCGGGCACACGCACACGCTTGCCGAGGCCCTGCTCGGCGACCCGATGGAGGAGTACGTCCGCGGCGTTCATGTGCGCGCCATTCGGGACGCCCTGGACGGGCTGGACCAAGAGATCAAGGTCCTCGACGCGGACCTCGGGGAACACGAGCGGCGGTACGAGGAGGCGAAAGCCGCCTATGTGTCGCTCGATGAGCAACTGCGCCGCGAGGGCCAGGTTCTCGAAGACGTCAAGCTCCGGTACGAGGCCGCCAGCGGCGAGGCCAGCGCACGCGAACGCACCTATCGGGCCTACGGTGGCCTTGTCGAGCGCATCGGCCAGCCCTGCCCCGAGGACGAGAAGGCCTTCTCAAAGCTGCGCGAAAGCCTCCCGCGGATCATCGCGGAGGCCACGAAGGAACGCGACGAGATCGAACCGCGGCGACACGCCGTCTTCGCCGCCGCCGGCCAGGCCCGCAAGCGGCATCAAGCCAAGGTCGCGGAGCTGGACTCGCTGGGCGGCTCCCGCTCACTGATACCGCCACGCGAGACCCAGCGGCGGGAGGCCATCGCCGACGGCGCCGGGGTGCCGGTGAACGAGCTGCCCTACGCGGCCGAACTGATCGACGTGGCTGCGGACGAGGAGCGCTGGCGACCCGCGGCCGAGAAGGTGCTGCGCGCATACGGGCTGCGCTTGCTGGTTCCGGAACGACACCGTACGGCGGTGCAGGCGTTCGTCGACAATCACGACATGCGCGGCGTGGTCGAGTACAGCGTCGTGCCGGAGGGTACCGAGGCACCCGAGAGTCCCAAGGCCGGCACCCTGGCCGGGAAGCTCACCGTGGACGAGTCACATCCGTGCGGGCCATGGCTGGCCGGGCAGCTGGCGTCCCGGTTCGACCATGTCTGTGTGGAGACCACCGACGAGCTGGAAGAGCACCGGATCGCCGTCACGGTGCGCGGCACGGTGAAGCTGCCCGGCAGCCACTACCGCAAGGACGACCGGCGTGAGCTCACCGACCCCGCGTCCTACATCCTGGGCGGCGACGTCACGGCGAAGCGCCGCGCAGTGGAGGCCGAGGCCGGCCGCCTCGCCACCGACGAGGAGAAGGCCCGCGCGGACGCGGAAGCTCTGGATCGCCGCTACCGCGATCTGGAGTCCACCATCGACGCCGCGTCGCAGCTCGGCGGCTACGAGAGCTGGACCCAGCTCGATCACTGGTCCGCCGCGGCCGGTGCACAGGCGTATGCCGAGCGCATCGATCAGCTCAAGGCCGACAACGTCGACCTGCAACGACTCGAGGACGACCGCACCACCGCGGAGACACGGTGGCAGTCCGTCTCGGATGCCTGCTCCGACGTGCGCAACAAGCTCAGCGCGCTGACCGAGCGGCGCACCGCCTGGCTGGACATACTCGAACGGGAGGTGGAGAAGCCGCACGAGATCAGCGACGAGGACCACCGCGCCTACCTCGATGAGGTGTTCGCCGACATCGAGCTGCCTGTGACGCCTGACAACATCGGCCAGGTCCGAGTGGCATTCCGCAAGGAGCTCGAACGCCGTCGGGAGACCGCCGATGCCGACCGCCGGTACGCCTACGCCAAGGTCAAAGCGGCCATCGAGCGGTTCGTCGAGGAGTGGCCGGACTCCGCGCCGGACGCCAGCGGCGACGTCGAGCGCTCCGGCGCCGACTTCGCCGCGCTGCACGCCGACATCGTCCGGCGGCGGCTGCCGCACGCCATGGGCAGGTTCCAGCAGATGATCAGCGAGGACATGGTTCCGTCGATCAGCGTGCTGCAGCGCGCCATCGAGAACGCGGCGACGGAGATCGAAAGCCGCATCGCCATGGTCAACACGGGTCTGTCCCGGGTCGAGTTCAACGCCGGAACGCATCTGCAGATCGCCTACCGCGCCAATCCGCCCGGTGAGGTCAAGGAGTTCCGCCGCAATGTCGACGCGTTGCTGCGCGACGCCCCGGCCGCACGGCGCGACCAGGACAAGCTCCTGGCCCAGTTCCGCCGGGTCCGGACGCTGATGACGCGTTTCACCGACGACGACGCCGAGTCGCGACGATGGCGCGTGGCCGTACTGGATGTGCGTACCAACTACTTCTTCTACGGCGTGGAGAGCGGCAGCGACGGCCAAGTCGTGGCCACGTACCGCAACACAGCATCGAGTTCCGGCGGCGAGCAGGAGAAGCTGGTGGCGTTCTGCCTTGCCGCGGCGCTGAGTTACAACCTCGCCGATCCCGATTCCGATGGCCGGCCACACTTCGCGCCACTCATGCTGGACGAGGCGTTCAGCAAGTCCGACGAGGCGTTTTCCCAGCAGGCCCTCGCCGCATTCGACGAGTTCGGCTTCCAGCTCATCATCGCCGCTCCGATCCGGATGTCGGGGATCCTGGAGCCCTTCATCGGGCAGGCCGTCCTGGTGGACAAGCGGGTCAGTCCCGACGGGGCGCGCTCGAGCGCCACGTCGGCAACGTTCAGCGAGCTGGCGTCGCGGGGCACCGGGTTCGCCGAACACTCCGCGCAGCGGCTGGGCTGACGCTCAAAGCAGGATTTCATGCCTGGGTGTAGCTCCCCGGGACAGCTGGGACCGAGCTGACATGCGAGTCCAGAGAATGCTCACCATAAAGAACTAGCGAGCTTGGGCCCTCGTGTCGGCCAGTGACCGGCCGTGTCGGGCGGGTTCACCGTCAGCACCGGACGGGCACCACCGCGTTGCTGCCGAGACATTTTTTTCAGCGGTCGCTGCCGCTCGTCGGGTCCGCTCGCAGGGTAGGGTCCTGCGCCTGACGGAGCCGCCCCACTCTGCGAGCCACGAGAGTGGCTTACGACACCGTCGCCGTCGACTACGCCGAGGTCGTGAAGGCTGAATAGGCGGCGAAGCCCTGGACCGGGCTATGCTCGCCGCCTTCGCCGAGCTTGTGCGAGATGGCCACACCGGTTCGGTAGCCGACATCGGTTGCGGACGGCTGCTCGCCGGAGCCGTTATAGACCGCCCGCTGTTCCCTATGGTCTGGCTGACCTGGTCTATAGGGCGGGTTCTCCGACAGGAAGGTGTAGAGGTTGCGGATATCGCCCTGCACCGGCGCCTGCTTCCAGAATGTGAATCCGAGCTTATGGCAGACGTTCTGTGAGGCAAGGTTCTCCGGGGCGATGATGGCCAGCAGCTCGCCCGCATACGTCTGGTGAGCCTTGGCCAGCAGAGCCTCGCTGGCCTCGGTGGCATACCCGAGGCCCCTGCACTCCGGCACTAGCCGGTATCCCCATTCCAGCCAGGTCTTGCCCTCGAAGTCGATGTAGTCGACGCCGGTGTACCCAACGACGCGCCCAGAGGACAGCTCAACCACCGGCTGCTTGCCAAACGAGACGGCCTGGCAGACCGCGACCATGTGATCGAACCGGTCTTGGGCCTCCTCCGTGGTGAGGACACCTGGGTAGAACACCATGAAGTCCTCGTTACAGAAGAGATCGACGAATCGGTTCCGGTCGGCCTCCCGGGGCAGGCGTACCAGCAGGCGCTCGGTTTTAACGGCATCCAGATCCGAACCAGTCACACATCCTCCTGCCGCTCATCTTGCCGCATTCCGCGCGTAGTGGCGCAGAACTCGTTGCCCTCCGGGTCGGCCAGGACATGCCAGAAGACCTCGTCGTCGGGTGTGCGCAACACCGTCGCGCCGGCGGCGACCAGCTCGTCGACCTCTGAACACACGACGTCCCAGTGGATCCGGTTCTTGCCCACCTTCGGCTCGGGGACTGGTACGAAGCAGAGGAAGTCGAACGGCAGCTTCCCGTCACTCTCCAGCGCCGCGTAGTGCTGCTGCGGCTCCCCTTCCCGGGGTATGCCGAAGACGCGACCCCACCAGTCGGCCTGAGCGTGCGGATCGGCGCAGTCGACCACCACCTCGTAGAGGCGCCCCGGCATCGGCGGCCTGCCGTCCCGCGGAAACGCACAGAACTCGCCGCCCTCGGGATCGGCCATGATCCACCAGTTGTCCTCGTCGGTAGGCTCCCGCAGCCCGGCAGCACCGAGGGAACGCAGGCCGTCCACGGAACCGACGTCCACGTCCAGATGGATCCGGTGTTTGACGGACTTCGGCTCCGGTACCGGATCGATCCAGAGCCCGGCACTGTCTCCCTCGGAATCCAGCCTGTATCCGCCATCCGGAAGCAATGCGTGCGGGCGGCCCAGAGCAGCGGACCAGAAACCTGCCAGCAGGCCGGCGTCGGTGGCGTCCATGTGCAGGGCGTGCCAGGTAGCCAGACTCATGGACCCGAGAATAGACCGCGATGCCGACAGGTACGGTGAGGTTTCATCCAGCGCGAAGGGGTCGTCGATGCAGAGATCGCACCACTACCAGGTCACGGTCGAATGGACCGGGAACCGCGGGACAGGTACGTCCGGTTACCGCGACTACGGTCGCGGCCACGATGTCTCAGCGGAAGGAAAGACCGTCACCATTCCCGGATCCGCCGATCGCACCTTCCGTGGCGAGCCGGAGCGGTGGAATCCCGAAGAACTGCTCGTCAGCTCCCTCGCGCAGTGCCACATGCTGGCGTACCTGCACCTGGCGGCGGTGGCGGGCGTGGTCGTCACACACTACGTCGACACGCCGCTCGGCACCATGGTCCTGGAGCGCGACGGTTCCGGCCAGTTCAGCGAAGTACTCCTCCGACCCGCCGTCACGGTCACGGATCCGGCCATGATCGACAAGGCGCAGGAGCTACACGAGGACGCTCACTCCACGTGCTTCATCGCCAGATCGGTGAACTTTCCTGTCCGGCATGCCCCCGAGACTCACGTCACGCCGGATGCCTGATGCTGGGAAACCCACTCTGAACAGTCCTCATTTCACCCAGCACGGCGGATTCGTGGCCGAGATCGGCCTGGAGCCGGCACCGTAGCTTGGGTTTCAGATCGTGTCAGCTCACGGGATGCAACGCGCTCACCGTCGACGGTTCCGAGGGCCGGGGCACGTCGGTCCAGAGCGAGAGCTGGAACCATCCCGGCAGCGCCCGAGCAGCGCCGCGCTGTCCGTCCACGGAGAGCTCACCCGCACGTTGCGCCTGGGACCACGAGCGAGTCCCCATCCAGATGTCGACCAGCGTACGAAGCTTGCAGCTCAGTCGCACGTCTACGCCGAATCCGGGATCGAAATCGCAGACATCCGCCGATGCTCCCGCCGGCGACGAGTCGAGGATCATCCACCAGCGCGCGGCGCTTCCGGCCAGATCGGTGAACTCGATGAGCAGCACGGTCCGGCCCGCGGGAACCCGGCTCGGGTCGATCCTGCGATGCATGTCCCAGAGGAGGAGATGCGGGTCGAGATCCTGTTCACCGAGTTCGCCGACCCATCGGACTCCCCAGCGGCCCACCGTCTCCAGGACGTCCTTCAACTCCTGGCCTGCGGGCGTGGGCGTGTAGTCGATGCCGCCGTCCCGCGAGTGCCGCTCGATCAAGCCGACGCGCTGCAGCTGCCGGAGCCGGGTGGAGAGCAACGCCGGAGACATCTTCGGCACGCCTCGCCGGATCTCGTTGAACCGAGAACTGCCTGACACGATCTCCCGCATCACAAGCATGGTCCAGCGCTGATCCAGGATCTCCATCGCCTTCGCGATCGGGCAGAACTGTCCGTATTCGCCCATCGGCTTCCCCCCCAAGGACGTGAGATGCCTTCGAGGCTAGACCCATGAACCGCCCGGCACCAGTACAGATTTGGTATCGCCCAGGTACAGATCGAGAACTAGCCGGCCGCGGCACCGGTTCGCGAGCCTGGAGGTAGCCGCTCGGACAGCCGGTCCGGGCACCGCTGAAGGGGGCCTTCGATGACCGTCGCCCACCCGGCACCATCCGTTCCCGAACCCAACGCTCTGGGTGCACCACCGATCAAGCAGCAGGCGGGGGTGCTCCTCTCTCACGTGGCCGGATACGCCGGATACCGTGCCATCGCCCTCGGCCTGCGGAGCGGCCTGGTCGCAACGCTGGCCGAGGGACCAGCCACGGCCGACGAGCTGGCGAAGCGTCTCGGCCTGGATCCTTTCTACGTCGCGGTGTGGTGCCGCGGAGCGATCGCGTACGGCATCGGGGTCCGCGCTGCCGGCGACCGGTTCGCCCTGGCGCCGGAGATGAGCACCCTTCTGCTCGACGAGAGCTCTCCCGCCTACGCGGGGGCGCTGTTCGAGATATTCTCCCAGCGCGAGGCGTTCGACCGCTTCGAGCGCGTACTCAGCTCCGGCGAGCGGCTCTGGTGGGACGAGTGCAGCAGCGATTGGATCACCGCGGTGTCCAGGACGGCCATGCCGTTCTACACGCGGCTCGTCCCCGGGGCACTCGATCGGATTCCAGGTGCTGCGCAGAGTCTGGCCGCCGGGACCACCGTCGCCGATCTCGGCTCCGGTCTCGGGCTCGGGCTGGTGCGGCTCGCCCAGCACTACCCTCAGTGTCACGTCGTCGGCATCGACGGCGACCACGTGTCGATCGAGCTGGCCAAAAACCGCGTCAACCAAGCTGGCGTCGCGGATCGCGTGGACTTCTTGCACACACCGCTGGAGGACCTCGACTCGCCCGGAGAGTTCGGCGTCGTCGTCACCAACCTGACCATGCACGAGTGCCGCGACATCGACACCGTCACACAGCGCGTCTGGCAGTCCCTGGAGCCCGGCGGGTGGTTCTGCATTTCCGACTTTCCCTTCCCGGAGAACGACGACGCCTTGCGCACCGCGCCCGGCCGGATCCTGCAGGGCATCCAGTTCTTCGAAGCCCAGATCGACGACCAGCTCCTGCCCCGGTCCGCCTACGACGACCTGCTTACCCGGCACGACTTCACCGAGATCGGCCACCTGGAACTGACGCCGGTCCACGCGGTGACGTACGGCCGTCGCCCAGCTGCCTGAAATCCCGCGACCTCACCCGCGAACGTTGCGTCCTGCATCCCGAGCGCTCGGGGCCACACCGTGCAGGACGCAACGGGGGCGGCCTGCAGGACGTTACGCGGCGCGACGCCGGCTGCGAGCAATCATGTTCGCCACCTGATTCATGAACGCATCGGGTTCAAGCCTGAGACCTATGACCGGTAACCGAAGCACACCGTCGCCATGGATGAACAGCTCGTTCTGCCGCAGCGCATCATTGATGGACGTTGCGGGATCGAGATGCTGCGCCCCTTCAATCTCGACGACGACGCCCCACTGGTCCCAGTAAACGTCCAGATATACCCGCCCACGTGGGCCGCGACGCACCACCTGGCGGGTCGGCTCCGGCAGCCCGCGGGCGCGACACATGCCAGCGAAGTCCAGCTCGCCCATCGACTGCACACCGTCAATGACATCGGCCAGGACCGTCCGCAAGAACCGCCGCCGCCGGTGACGTTTCACGGTGCCGAAGGCATCGGCCAGCGCTACGCCCGTTACGAGCCGCTGCTGAATCGCCATCAACCAGACTAGGGCGGCTTGCCGGTTCGACACTGCCCACAGCGCACCGCGCACCGCCGCCACCTCGGGCCGCACCCGCGGTAGTCCGCTCCCGACTACATCGCCCGGCCTGCGGCGTCGCGTCTCATAGACGCGCACACCTGGAACCTTGTGATATCTGGCACCGCGGGAGACGGACACCTGGATGGCCGGAGAGTTGAATCCTTCTAGGCCCGCCGACTGCAATGCAGTGACCCCGTCGAGTGCAGCATCCCCGCCCACCTCCCACACGGCACGCCACCACAGGGCGGGCGGGCTCAGATCCCCGGTGTGAGTGGCGATGCTCTGTCGCCCGTGTTTCCGCCACCGCCTGGCCAGAAGCTGCGCCTTGACCTGCCATCTGGTCAGACCGAGCGCATAGAGCTGACGCCGTGAGATCACACCATGCTGATCGGCGGCGAGCCTTTCGACGTCTGGGTAGCGCACGGATGTGACTCTGCCGCGCCAGCATCGTCACTTCAACGCAATACGAGGCAGTTGTGGACAAACGAAAGGCAACGTCCTGCAGCCCGAGCGCTCCGGGCCACACCTTGCCGGACGCAGGGGAAGGTCCTGCAGATAGGATCGGCAACGACCTTCCGACGTCATGGCAGGAACACCGGTGAGAGCGCATCAGCGCCCGAACCCGGGGCCGTCCCGCGACTGTGACCGGGGAGCCGGTCCTCGAACAAGGCCACTGGGCAGCACGCCTGGGAAGGCTGAGGACCAGCGTCGATCCGGGAGCCAGGACACTGCCAGGCGTCGTCCGCCGATCCGGGTGCGGGAAACGCCCGAGAGAGGACACCATGGCCGTGCCACGCCTGCTTCTCCTGTCCACCGCCGACACCGACCTGCTGACCGCGATCCGCGCCGATGACCGGTGGGCCGTCGCGAATCCATCGCGCACCTCGGCTGAGCACGTCCCAGCACTTCTCGAGAACGTCGACGTCGCAGTAGTCCGGCTTCTCGGTGGCCGGGAAGCCTGGCCCGACGGGCTGGCAGCGGTACGCGCATCAGGAGTGCCCACGGTGGTCGTCAGCGGCGAGGCCAGCCCGGACGCGCAACTGCACGCACTCTCCACGGTTCCCAGCGGCGTGGCTACCGAGACGCAGCGGTACCTGGTGGCGGGTGGACCGGTCAATCTCGCCCAGCTGGCGGCGTTCCTCTCCGACACGATCCTCCTGACCGGCGAGGGCTTCGAACCCCCGGCGGAGCAGCCTCGCTTCGGCGTGCATGAGGTTCCGCGCCACACCATGGCTGGGCAGCGCATGGAGGGTGCCAGCGACGACGGCCGGGCACTCGCGGCCGGGCCCGTTGTTGGGATCATCTTCTACCGATCGCATGAGCTCTCCGGCAACACCGCTTTCATCGACGTCCTCTGCGAGCAGATCGACGCTGCTGGCGGCATCCCGCTGCCGATCTTCACCGACTCGCTGCGCGGCACCGACCGCGACGAGTACGCCGAGCTGCGAGAGCTCCTCAGCCGGGCCGACGTGCTGATCACCACGGTGCTCGCCAGCGGCGGATTGGTGGCCGGAAAGGCCACCGCCGGTGAGGACGACGACGCGTGGAGCACGGCGCTCTTCGCCGACCTCGGGGTCACCGTGGTGCAGGGCCTGACGCTGACCAGCACCCGCGCTGCCTGGGCCGAGAGTGACGGCGCGATGAACCCGATGGACGCCGCCACCCAGGTGGCGCTTCCCGAGTTCGACGGCCGGATCATCGGCGTGCCGTTCTCGTTCAAGGAGGTCGGTGCGGAGGGCGTTCCTCAGTACGTCGCCGATCCCGAGCGTGCTCGGCGCCTGGCCGGTATCGCGGTGCGCACCGCCCGGCTGGGCCGCACGCCGAACGCCGAGAAGCGGATCGCATTGGTCCTGTCCAGTTACCCCACCAAGCACGCCCGGGTCGGCAACGCCGTCGGCCTGGACACCCCCGCCAGCGCCGTCGAACTGCTGCGCAGGCTCCGGGACGCCGGCTATCACATCGGGGATCTCGAGCTGGACGCGCTCGGCCGCGGTACCGGCGAGGACGGCTCGGGCCAGCCGCCTGGCGACGCGCTAGTGCACCGCCTGATCGCCGCTGGCGGGCACGACGTCGAATGGCTCACCGAGGAGCAGCTCGCCGGCGCCGCAGCGAGCATTCCGGCCTCCACCTACGCCCAGTGGTTCCGCACGCTACCTGCGGCGCTGCGGGAGAGCGTCGTCGGCGCCTGGGGTGAACCGCCCGGCGAGCTCTACGTCGACATGACGGGCGCGGAACCCGCGATCGCCATCGCTGGGCTGGTGTTCGGCAACGTAGTCCTGATGATCCAGCCGCCGCGCGGGTTCGGGGAGAACCCGGTGGCGATCTACCACGACCCGAACCTCGCGCCGTCGCACCACTACGTGGCCGCCTATCGCTGGCTCCAGGAGCCGGCTTCCGCCGGGGGGTTCGGCGCCGACGCCGTAGTCCACCTCGGCAAACACGGCACCCTGGAGTGGCTGCCCGGGAAGGGACTGGGCCTGTCGAACGATTCGGCGCCGGACGCCGTCCTCGGCGACCTGCCGCTGATCTACCCGTTCATCGTCAACGACCCCGGTGAAGGTACGCAGGCCAAACGCCGCGCCCACGCGGTCCTGATCGACCACATGATTCCGCCCATGGCGCGCGCCGACACCTATGGTGACCTGGCCAAACTGGAGCAGCTGCTGGACGAGTACGCCACCGTCGCCGAACTGGACCCGGCCAAGGCGCCCACCGTCCGATCCCAGATCTGGGAGCTGGTCACCCAGGCCGAGCTGCACCGTGACTTGCATACCGAGCAAATGCCTGGCGACGAGGACTTCGACGATTTCGTCCTGCACATCGATGGCTACCTGTGCGAAATCAAGGACGTACAGATCCGTGACGGCCTGCACATCCTGGGCCGTGCACCGGAGGGCGACGAGCTGGTCAACGACGTGCTGGCCGTGCTGCGAGCGCGGCAGGTGTTTGGCGGTGAGACATCGCACCGGGGATTACGCGGCGCGGTCGCGGAGTGGGCCGGCCTGGACGAGCAGGCCTTGCTTGCCGAGCCGGGGGCCGCGGTGGCGCAGACGTCCGGCGTGCGAAGGCTGCTCGACATCGCTAGCGTCCTGCAGGGCGAGCGCCCTGACCCTCAGTCTGCAGGACGCAGCGACACGAGCTCGGCCGCGCCGGAGGTCGCCGCCCGCACCGGGTCCGACCTCGTCGACCTCCTCGAGGACGTGGCCCGCCGGCTGGTCGAGGAGCTCGCCGACCGGGAATGGCGCCCGGACGAGGCGAAGAGCGTCGTCGTGGACGTGCTGGGCTCCGATGTGGACGAGGTCGCTGACGTCTTGCGCTTCGGTGCGGAACAGCTGGTACCGAGATTGGCCCGCACCACAGACGAGCTCGCCAATTCCGTCCACGCGCTCGACGGCCGCTACGTGGCTCCCGGCCCGTCCGGCTCGCCTACCCGAGGCCTGGTCAACGTCCTGCCCACCGGCCGGAACATGTACTCGGTCGACCCCAAGGCGATTCCCTCGCGCAACGCCTGGGACGTCGGCGTCGCACTGGGCGACTCGTTGCTCCGGCGCCACAAGGCGGACACCGGCGCGGTGCCCACATCGGTGGGACTCACCGTCTGGGGAACCGCGGCGATGCGCACCCAGGGCGACGACATCGCCGAGGTGCTCTGGCTGCTGGGCGTTCGGCCGGTCTGGGACGAGGCGTCGCGGCGGGTCACCGGCTTCGAGGTGGTTCCTGCCGGGGAGCTGCTGCTGGACGGCGAGCCGCGGCCCCGGGTGGACGTCACCGTGCGCATCTCTGGGTTCTTCCGCGACGCGTTCCCGCACGTCGTCGGGCTCATCGATGACGCCGTCCGGACCGTCGCGGAACTCGACGAGGACATCTCCGTCAACCACCTGCGTGCCCACGTGAGCGAGGATCTCGCCGACGGCGCCGACCCCCGGCGGGCAACGGCGCGGATCTTCGGCTCCAAGCCCGGTGCCTACGGAGCCGGGCTCCTACCGCTGGTCGACGCCCGGAACTGGCGCACCGACGCCGACCTCGCCGAGGTCTACGCGGTATGGGGCGGTTACGCCTACGGCCGCGGGCTGGACGGCGTCGAGGCGCGGGGCGACATGGAGAAGGCCTACTCCCGGATTCAGGTGGCGGTAAAGAACCAGGACACGCGCGAGCACGACATCGTCGACTCCGACGACTACTTCCAGTACCACGGCGGCATGGTGGCGATGGTCCGGCACCTGACCGGGGAGTCGCCGGCCGCCTACGTGGGCGACTCCGCCGTGACCGAGCACGTCCGGACCCGTTCCCTGTCCGAGGAGACCGCGCGCGTCTTCCGGGCCCGGGTGGTGAACCCGAAATGGATCGCCGCGATGCAGCGGCATGGCTACAAGGGCGCCTTCGAGATGGCGGCCACCGTCGACTACCTGTTCGGCTACGACGCCACCGCCGGAGTGGTCGAGGACTGGATGTACGAGACGCTGACCCGCGAATACGTCAACGACCCCGAGGTGGCCGAGTTCTTCCGGCGGTCCAACCCCTGGGCGCGCAAAGGCATGGCCGAGCGGCTGCTCGAGGCCGCGCAGCGCGGCTTGTGGGCCGAGCCGTCGGCGGAGGCACTGGAAGCGCTCCAGCAGGCCGTGCTCGAAACGGAAGGTGACCTCGAGGACTAGCTGCCCCGATCTTGCGTCCTGCAAGGCGAGTGCCGGAGGCCTCGGCTTGCAGGACGCAAGGGGATCGGGTCAGGTCAGGTCCGACGGGTCGGTATTGGCGCCCGAGAGCACGACGACGACGCGCTCGCCCTCCGCGGGCCGATAGGCGCCCGACGTCAGCGCGGCCAGCGCGGTAGCCGGACCATGCTCAACCACGAGGCGATACCGGTGCCAGAGCAGCCGGCGAGCTTCCACGATGGCGGCGTCCTCCACCAGGACCGAGCCGACGCCGGCGCGGGCGGCCACGGCATAGGCGATCTCACCCAGCTTCGATGCGCCAAGGGAGTCCGCTGCGACCCCGGAGACCTCGACGTCCACCGGTCCACCGGCGCTCAGCGCCGCGTTCAGGGTGGGCGCCGACGACGGTTCCACGCCGACCACACGGGCCCGCCCCTCCACCGCGGCGGCGACCCCGGCCATCAGCCCACCTCCGCCTACCGCCAGCAGCACCGTGTCCACCTCCCCCGCGGTCTGCCCGAGCAGTTCCAACCCGAGCGTGCCCTGGCCCGCACAGATCTCCGGCTGGTCGTAGGCGTGGCAGAACAGCGCACCGGTGTCGCGCACGCGTTCCATAGCCGCCTGGTACGCGTCGGCGTATTTGGTGCCCACCTGCCGCACCTCAGCACCGAGCTCTCGGAGCTTCTTGACCTTCACCGGCGGGGCCGTCTCCGGAACGAAGACCTGCGCTCGGAGATCGTGTGCCGCCGCCGCGTAGGCGACCGCCAGCCCGGCATTGCCTCCAGAGGCCGCGACGACGCCGGCCTCCACCGCGGGATCGCTCGATTCACAAGCCGCCCGGATCCGGTTGAACGCGCCGCGTGCCTTGAACGAGCCGGAATGCTGCAGTTGCTCCAGCTTGAACCACACCCGGCCAGCCGGGGTGGAGGACACGGGGCCCGGGTCGAAGACAGGTGTGTGCCGGATGAATCCATCGATTCGGCTCTCGGCGGCGCGCACGTCGGACAGGTCGATCACGCCCACCATCCTGCCCTAGCGCGGGGCATTGGTGCTCGCACCGTACACCGAAGCACAGATCAGTAGCCTGAGTCCTCTTCGGGCAGGTCCTCGATGGCATTGCCTTCGGCGTCGATCACGTACCAGACGTCGTTGACGCCCTGGCCGTTCAGATCTCCGGGGGTCTCGTCAGCAGCGAAGTAGTAGAGCGGCCAGTCGGCATAGCTCGCCTGAGTGCTGCCGTCGCTGCGCTCGACGGTGCCGAGCAGGTCCGCGTTCACGCCCTCGCCTGCCGTGGCCTCACCTTCCAGTGGGGGCCATGCGTCGAGGCAATCGTCTTCGCAGTTGCTCTGACCGGGCTCGTCGACCGTGAACAGATACAGGGTGCGTCCTTCGCCGTCTACCAGGATCTCACCGAGGTCCGTGTCGGCCAGCTCCACCCGGTTTCCGTCGCCGCCCGCGTCGTCGTCCTCGTCCTCGTCGTTGTCCTCGTCCGTCTCGGTGTCGTCGGTGCCCGCGTCGTTGTCCTCGTCCGTCTCGGTGTCGTCGGTGCCCGCGTCGTTGTCCTCGTCCGTCTCGGTGTCGTCGGTGCCCGCGTCGGTGTCCTCGGTCTCACCGTTGATCGTGGTGTCGGTATCGCCGCCGGTCGTGGCGGCGTCGTCGTCGGACCCGCATGCGGTGAAGACACCCACGGCGAGTGTTCCGGCCAAGGCGGCGAGCACTCGGTTTCGGCGATTCATCCGGACCTCCTGGGGTCGGGGCTTGACCCGCTCCGTGCCGGAGCGGCCGATCGCCGGTTGTACGAGCCGTGCCCCGCATAGGGATTGCACTGATCTCCCGCGCAGCGTCCTGCGGATCGTGGCCCCGAGCGCACACCCTGCAGGACGCAACAGCCGCGCCCGGTACAGTGTTGGCTGCCGTGGTGTTCGGGAATCCGGTGTAGTACCGGAGCGGCCCTCGCCACTGTGATCGGGTAGTCCCCGGCCGTCCCCCTTCCACTGGAAGGGAAGCCACTGGGCAGCACACGCTGCCTGGGAAGGCAGGCCGGACGACGTCACCCCGTCAGCCAGGAGACCGGCCACGGCACGAGATAGCCCGATTCCACGAGGTGATGGAAGGCGGTGCCCATGGCCCGCGTCGTTCGTAATCGGGCCGATGCCTGCCCCGGCACACTCACCACGCATCTGGCGGCCGACGGACCACTCGCCCGCGTCCGGGTGCCCGGCGGGAGGATCACCACTGAACAGCTGGGAGTGCTCGCCCACTGGTCAGAGCAGCTCGGTGACGGCAGCCTGCACCTGACATCGCGAGCCAACGTCCAGCTACGCGGCGTGGCGGATCCGGCGAAGCTCGCGGAGCGGCTCGCCGCCGCGGGCATGCTGCCGTCGCCGGCACACGAACGGGTTCGCAACATTCTGGCGTCGCCGCTGAGCGGCGTGGCCGGCGGGATCATCGACATCCGGCCCATCATTGCGGCTCTCGACGACGCGGTGTGCCGCGAACCGAGACTTGCCGAGCTGTCAGGCCGTTTCCAGTTCGGGCTCGACGACGGTCGCGGCGATCTTCGCCCGGAGGCGCTCGATCTGGGCTGGCGCGCTCTAGGGGAGAACGTCGGTGCACTCCTGGCTGCTGGAGTCGACACCGGCCTGCGGGTTCAGCCGCACCAAGCGGCCAGCGTCATGACCGAGGCCGCGCTTGTGTTCCTTGATTCACGTGAAACCGTGTCCGGCGACGCCTGGCATCTTCACGAGCTCGCCGACGGTCCACGGATGCTCGCCGACACGCTGGCCGCCCGCCTCGGCGGCGCGGTCGCCCGAACGGCACCGACGGCCGCTTTCCCTCAGGGCGCACCGCCGGCCGTCGGCGTGTGGCCGCATGACGCGGAGCCCGCGTGGGCCGCCGTCGCCGGCACAGTTCTGGGGACCCTCACCGCTGAGCAGCTCCGGACGCTGGCCCAACTCGCACCGCGTCCTGTGCTGATCACGCCGTGGCGGTCTGTCATCCTGCCGGGCTTGAGCACCTCGGGCGCACGGTCGGCGCCGGAGGCACTGACCGCGGCGGGACTCGTCGTTGACCCGGCCGACCGCTCTCTCGGGGTGTCGGCGTGCATCGGCCTGCCCGGGTGTGCGTCCTCCGCCTCCGACGTCCGGGCTGACACTCGCCGGCTGATCCCCCTTCTCCCGCCCGGCGCCGCGATCCACGTGTCCGGCTGCGCACGCCGATGCGGACGGCCACGAACGCCGCATGTCGACGTCGTCGCCACCACTGAGGGCTACGCGGTGGACAACGCCGTGGTAGCGGCCGATCACCTGGCGGCTGCCATTGCCGAGGCGGGGAACGCCCGCGCAGATCCGGCGGCGACACCGTCGCCCGGGAAGGAATGACATGCACGAGTACGTCCGCGACGGCGCGGAGATCTACCGGCGGTCGTTCGCCATGATCCGCGCCGAAGCTCGCCTCGACGAGCTCCCGGCCGACATCGCGACGGTGGCGGTCCGGATGATCCACGCCTGCGGCATGGTCGACCTCGTCGACGATCTCGCCTTCTCCGCCGACGTCGTGGAGGCCGGACGGTCGGCGCTGCGGGCCGGGGCGCCGATTCTCACCGACGCGAAGATGATCGCGAGCGGCATCACCCGCCGTCGGCTGCCTGCCCGGAACGAGGTGGTCTGCACGCTCGACGATCCACGTGTCCCTGCCCTGGCCGAGCAGCAGGGCACCACCCGCAGCGCCGCCGCACTCGAGCTCTGGCGGGACCGCCTCCCAGGCTCGGTGGTGGCTATCGGCAACGCGCCGACGGCTCTGTTCCGGCTGTTCGAGCTGCTCGACGAGGGAGTCGCACCGCCGGCCGCCATCATCGGGGTCCCGGTGGGCTTCGTCGGCGCGGTGGAGTCGAAGGAAGAACTGGTGAAGCGCGCTTCCGTCCCGTACCTCACGGTCCACGGCCGGCGCGGCGGCAGCGCTATCGCCACCGCTGCCGTCAACGCTCTAGCGCAGGAGGAAGAATGACGACACCCAAGCCAGGAACGCTCTGGGGCGTCGGCCTGGGCCCCGGCGATCCGGAGCTGGTGACGGTCAAGGCGGCCCGCCTGATCAGCCAGGCCGACGTCGTCGCCTACCACAGTGCCCGGAATCGCCCCAGCATCGCGCGCTCGATCGCGCAGCCCTATCTGCAGGCAGGCCAGATCGAGGAGCAGCTGGTCTATCCGGTCACCACCGAGAGCACCCGGCATCCCGGCGGCTACGACGGCGCCATCGCGGAGTTCTACGAACACGCCGCCAAACGGCTGGCCGAGCACCTCGACGCGGGGCGGGACGTGGCGCTGCTGTGCGCCGGTGACCCGTTCTTCTACGGCTCGTACATGCACATGCACGAACGGCTCAGCGACCGGTACGAGGCCCATGCGATACCCGGCGTGACCTCGATGACGGCAGCGTCGGCGGAGCTGGGCCGTCCGCTGGTCCAGCACGAGGAAGCGCTGACCGTGCTTCCCGGCACCTTGCCCGCGCCCGAACTGGCGATGCGGCTGGCCGAGACCGATGCCGCGGCCATCCTCAAGCTCGGCCGGACGTTCTCCTCCGTGCGGGACGCGCTGGCGGAGGCGGGAAGACTGGACGAAGCCTTCTACGTCGAGCGGGCCACATGGGGCGAACAGCGGGTGGAGCGGCTCGCCGACGTCGACCCGGACAGTGTCCCCTACTTCTCCCTGGCCGTGGTCCCGAGTCCCGCCTACACGTCGAGGATCTCTGGCCGGCAGCGGAGCGGCGACGACGCAGCCGGTGACAGCGCTGAGCGCCCCGCCGGAGAGGTCGTCGTCATCGGGCTCGGCCCGGCAGGCCCCGAGTGGCTGACGCCGGAGGCGGAACGGGAGCTGGCCTCGGCGGAACACATCGTCGGGTACGGACCGTACGTCTCCCGCATCCCGGTACGTCCTGGCCAGCAGCGGCACAGTTCTGGGAACCGGGTCGAGGCGGACCGGGCGGTCCAGGCTCTCGCGCTCGCGGCGGGCGGTGCCCGGGTGGCCGTGGTGTCCTCCGGCGATCCGGGGGTCTTCGCGATGGCTTCCGCCGTCCTCGAGCAGTCGGAGGACACCCGGTGGGAGGGCGTCGCCGTCCGAGTGGTTCCGGGACTGACCGCCGCCCAGGCGGCGGCATCACGCGCCGGCGCGCCGCTCGGCCACGACTACTGTGTGCTGTCCCTGTCGGACCGGCTCAAGCCGTGGGAGATCATCGAGCGCCGGCTCGACGCCGCGGGTGCCGCGGACCTGGTACTGGCGCTGTACAACCCGGCGTCGCGCAGCCGCCGGGAGCAGCTGGAGCTCACCCGCGCCACACTGCTCAGACACCGGACTCCGGAGACGCCGGTGGTCATCGCCAGGGACGTCGGCGGCAACGAGGAATCGATCACCGTGACCACGCTCGCCACGTTCGACGCCGACCAGGTGGACATGCGCTGTCTGCTGATCATCGGCTCATCCCAGACGCGGATAACCGCGCGGCCGGACGGCTCGAACGCAGTCTGGACCCCCCGCAGCTACGGCTGAACTGCGCCTCCTGTCGTCATCAGCGTCACCATCAGGACGTGATATACACTTTTGGTATCTACCATCAGGTCTGGGGTTGATGACGCATGACCAGTTCCGTAGCCGGCTCCACCGCCGTCGCGAAGGTTTTCATGCACGGCCGGAGCCAAGCGGTCCGCCTGCCCAAAGCGTTCCGGGTCGAGACAGACCAGGTGCGTGTCCGTCGAGTAGGGCGCGGCATCTTGCTCGAACCTATGATCACCGACGTCGACGAGTGGTTCGCGGCCCTTGACCGACACGGGGACCGCAAGTTCCTGCCAGACGGACGAGAACAACCCGATATGCCACACGATCCACCCTCGTGGTGACCACGGCTCAGGCATGTCAATCCTGATCGATACGAACATCGCGATCGCGTTGATTCGCGATCGGCCGGCGGCCGTGCGGTCCCACTACCGGAGAGCAGCCGCATCCGGTGACGACGTCTATCTCTCGTCGATCAGCCTGTTCGAGCTGTGGTACGGCGTGTCGAGGAGCCGCGACGTCACAGACAACACCGAGCGTCTCGCGGACTTTCTCTACGGTCCGATCCACATCGCCGAGTTCGATGAGCTCGACGCCGCTCGCGCTGGTCTCATCCGTGCAGAACTCGGCGCAGTGGGAACTCCCATCGGACCTTACGACGTGCTCATCGCAGGTCAGGCGGCACGCAACGAGTACACCTTGATCACTGGCAGCAGCCGCGAATTCGCTCGGGTGGCTGGGCTCACCGTCGACGACTGGACCAAGGAACCCCGCTAGGCCGTGAGCGCCGCGCCGCATGCTTCCACGTGCCCACAGCGCAGCGACCACGAGCTCCACGTGCCCACAGCCAACGACCACGAGCTTCCACACGGCACCCTGGCGACATCGTGCTTCCACGTGCCTTATCCGTGCGACCACGAGCTTCCGCGTGCCCCCACAGCTGAGCGACCAACCCGCATCCACATGGCCGCGAAGCAGGGAGCCGATCGATCACCAGCGGTCGTGGTGGACGGCTTCCGCCAGCGGACGACGACGACGCCAGCCGTGCCGCTCCAGGTCCGGCGCGGTGGCCAGCTCGCTCACCGGGCCGAGGCACAGCCACGCGATCGGCCGGATCCCCTCTGGCAAACCCACCAGAGCCGACAGGAACTCCTCTCGGTAGAAGCTGACCCAGCCCACGCCGAGCCCTTCCGCGGTGGCCGACAGCCAGAGGTTCTGAATGGCCAGGCACACCGAGTACAGTCCGGCGTCGGCGATCGCGTGCCTCCCCAGGACATCCGGTGATCCCCGGGACGGATCGTAGGTGACGACGACGCCGAGGCTCGACTCCAGGATGCCCTCGATCTTGATCTTGGCGAAGGTGCCGCCTCGTTCGCCGCTCAGCGTGCTGGCGAAGACCTCCCGCTCGGCCATGACGTGCTCGCGGAACTCCTTGCGAGTCGCCTCGTCCCGGACCAGGACGAAGTCCCACGGCTGGCTCAATCCCACGCTCGGCGCGGCATGCGCGGCGCCGAGCACGCGGTCGAGCACATCGGCGTCGATCGGCTCGCCGGTGAACTCGCCTCGCACATCGCGGCGCCGCCGCACCACGTCGTAGAAGGCGTCCAGGGCGGGGTCAAGGCTGGGCATGGGTTCTCGTCTCCTGTTGCTCGTCGTGCTCGTTCAGCTCAGTCGCGGCGGGCCGCAGACTCCGCACCCACCGCACGGCGTCGTCGACCGTTTCCACCGTGGGCGCATCCGGACGCGACGGACGGCGCACCACGATCACCGGCACGCCGAGCCGGCGGGCGGCTTCGAGCTTCGCCGCCGTCATGGTTCCTCCGCTGTCCTTGGTCACCAGGAGGTCGATGCGATGAGCACGCATCAGCTCCAGCTCTCCGCCCACCGTGTACGGGCCCCGGTCCAGCAGGACCTCCGCCCGGGGCGGGAGCGGTGGCTCTGGTGGATCCACGCAGCGGATCAGGAACGACGACGTGGTCACCCGGGCGAATGCCGCCAGCCCTTGCCGGCCCGTGGTCAGGAACACTCGCCGGCCGGGGCCCTCCACCATGCGTGCGGCATCTTCGAGGGATTCCGCCCACGTCCACG
Source organism: Phytoactinopolyspora alkaliphila (assembly GCF_010550695.1). Classification (GTDB taxonomy): domain Bacteria; phylum Actinomycetota; class Actinomycetes; order Jiangellales; family Jiangellaceae; genus Phytoactinopolyspora; species Phytoactinopolyspora alkaliphila. Next base: position 272,415 of record NZ_JAAGOB010000004.1, on the reverse strand, counting down.
CCTCGCCGTCGGCCTCTTTCCAGCCGGGCCGCTCCAATCGCAGCAGCGGCACGCCGGCCGCATCCGCCGCCGTCACCGCCGACGCGCTGATCCGCTCGGCGAACGGGTGGGTTGCATCCACCACGCCTGCGACGCGCCCGGACTCCAGCCACGTCGCCAACCCGGCCGCGCCGCCGAATCCGCCGATGCGCACCTCACCCGCAGGCAGCTTCGGTTCACTCACCCGGCCGGCGAGCGACGACACCACACTCATGCCGGAGCCCACCAGCGTGGATGCGAGCGCGCGTGCCTCCGCCGTGCCACCCAGGATCACGATCGGTCCTTGCTCCGGCCCACCATTCACATTCATCCGCCCCTACCTGGGACAATGGCGGGGCCATGACGACGGAGACGACCGGTGCCGGCCTGCGGTACGGCTGGACCACGGGTGCTTGCGCCACAGCGGCCACCACGGCCGCCTACACGGCGCTGCTCACCGGTGAATTTCCCGACCCGGTCGAGGTCGTCCTGCCCAAAGGCAAGCGACCGTCGTTCGCGCTGGCCACGGAACGGCTCCACGCCGACCGGACCCACGCCAGCGCTGGCGTGGTCAAGGATGCCGGCGACGACCCCGACGTCACCCACGGCGCGCTGGTCGTCTCCACCGTGCACACCGGTGCACCCGGGAGCGGCGTCGTCTTCCAGGCCGGTGAGGGAGTCGGCACAGTGACCAAGCCCGGGCTTCCCGTCCCGGTCGGCGAACCGGCGATCAATCCCGTCCCGCGCCGGCTGATCCAGGATGCCGTGAAGCGCGTGGCCGCAGAACACGGCAGCACTGGGGACGTCGTCGTCGAGATCTCCATTCCCCACGGCGAAGAGATGGCCCGGCAGACGTGGAACCCCAGACTGGGGATCGTGGGAGGGCTGTCCGTGCTGGGGACCACCGGCGTGGTGGTGCCGTACTCGTGTTCGGCATGGATCGACAGCATCCGCCGGGGTGTGGACGTGGCCCGTGCCACCGGCATCACGCACGTGGCCGCAGCGACCGGAAGCACCTCTGAGCGGGTTGCACAGGAGATGTACCACCTGCCCGACAGTGCGCTGCTCGACATGGGCGACTTCGCCGGTGCCGTGCTGAAGTATCTGAGGCGGCATCCGATACCGAGACTGACCCTTGCCGGCGGCTTCGCCAAGCTGTCCAAGCTGGCCGCCGGGCACCTCGATCTGCATTCCAAACGGTCGCAGGTCGACTTCCAGCTGCTCGCCGATCTCGTCGACGACGGCAGCCGTCCCGAGCTGGCCGCCCGCATCGCGGAGGCGAACACGGCCATCCATGCCCTGGAAATCGCGCGCCGCGAAGACGTCGACCTGGGGACCTTGATCGCCGCCCGGGCGCTTCAGACCGCCGCTCAGGTTCTGCGCGGGTCCGAGGTAGCCGTCGATGTGGTGGTCGTGGATCGGGCCGGCACGGTGGTCGGCCAGGCCTGAACGACCGCGCACGCCGACACCGTCCCCGGCGTCGAACCAGATCACAGCGACGCGGGCTGCGTGGACCGGTCACGGTCCGAGGAGTACAGGAAACTGTCCGGAAAGCCCTCGGCCGCCAGCACCGGGCCGACGAAGATCACCGCCGCCCGAGTGATACCGGCCGCCCGCACCTGGTCCACGACCTCCGCGAGCGTCGTACGCACCACGTGCTCAGAAGGCTGGCTGGCCTGTGCCACCACCGCCACCGGGCAGTGCGGCCCGTAGTGCGGCAACAACTCCTCCACCACCTGCTCGATCCGGTTGACGGCCAGGTGCAGCGCGAGCGTCGTGCCGGTGGCGGCAAAGTTCGCCAGCTTCTCCCCCGCCGGCATCGAGGTGGAGCGAGCCTGGGCGCGCGTCAGGACCACGCTCTGTCCCACGGTCGGCACCGTCAGCTCCCGTTTCAGCACTGCGGCGGCAGCGGCGAACGCGGGGACACCGGGGACGACGTCGTACGGGACGCCCGCCGCGTCGAGCCGGCGCATCTGTTCCGCCATGACGCTGTAAACCGACGGGTCGCCGGACGTGAGCCGCGCCACGTCGTCGCCGCGGGCATGAGCGGCCACCTGTTCGTCGATGATCTGGTCGAGCGTGAGATCCGCCGTGTCCACCAGCCGGGCTCCGTCGGGGCAGTGTTCCAGCAGTTCGACCGGTGTCAGGCTGCCCGGATAGAGGCAGACCCGGCAGCTGGCGAGGAGGTCGCGGCCCCGCACCGTGATGAGGTCAGCCGCACCCGGCCCGGCTCCGATGAAATAGACGGTCACGTGCTCTCCTTGATCAGGTTCCATTGCGTCAGCGTGCGCGCCGGCTGCCACCCGGTGAAGCCGCCCAGCGGAGACGCACGCTCGACCGAGTGCCGGGTGAGCTCACCGCCGTGTGACTCGTATGCCCGGGCCAGCGCCATCTCGGCCTCGAGTGTGACGGCGTGTGCCACCAGCCGCCCACCCGTCGCCAGTGCAGCCACGCAAGCCGGCAGAACACCCTCTCGGCTCACACCGCCGCCCACGAAGATCGCATCCGGCTTGGTCACGTCCGGCTCCAGTCCGCCGAGGGCGTCCGGCGCTGTGCCCGTCACAACACGCAGATCGGGGACACCGAGACGCTCCGCATTGCGGCCGATCCGAGCCGCGCGCGCCGGATCCGCCTCGATCGCCACGGCGCGATTGGCCGGATGAACGCGCATCCACTCGATCGCCACGCTGCCTGAGCCGGCGCCGACGTCCCACAGCAGCTGGCCGGGCATCGGCGCAAGCCTGCCAAGGGCGCTCGCCCGAAGATCACGCTTGGTGAGCTGGCCGTCGTGGTCAAAGGCGTCGTCGGGAAGGCCCGGCGAGGCCGCGAGCGAACGCGCGCTGGGGTCGAGCCGGCAGTCGATCGCCACCACGTTGAGGGCCGCACCCGGAGGCTCCGCCCAGCGGCCGGCGATTCCGTCCACGCGACGCTCCTCCTTCCCGCCGAGATTCTCCAGGACGATCATCCGGCTCCGGCCGTAGCCGCGCTCCGCGAGCACGACCGCGAGCGCAGTGGGAGTGCCGGCGTCGGAACTGAGCACCAGCAGGCGGCGACCAGGCGCCAATGCCCGGCTGACCCGGTGCACATTGCGGCCAACCACGCTGACCGTCTCACATCGCTCCGCCGCCCATCCGAGCCGCGCCCGGGCGAGCGCCACCGACGAGACGGCCGGGAGAACACGCACCCCGTCGCTCCCGAGGAGATCGACCAGGGTGGTTCCCACGCCGCTGACCAGCGGGTCGCCACTGGCGAGAACCACGACACGCCTACCCCGCAGTCGCTCGAACAGCTCACTCAGGCCGTCCCGGAACGGCTTGGGCCACGAGACCTTCCTCACATCGACGCTCGGGATCATGCCGAGGTGGCGCGCGCCACCGACGACGACGTCCGCCGCGGCGACGACGGAACGCACACGTTCGGGCAGGCCGTCCCACCCATCTGCGCCGATACCGACCACCGTGATCATCTCGCGCCCGGCAGGCGGCGTCTCTCGAACGGGATCGGACGGGCTGCTCACGGCCACACCGTAGCCCGTCCGGCACACTGGTCGACATGGCCCTCGCCCCACGAAACTTCCGCCTTCCCCGCCTGGTAGTCGCCGCGCCCGCTTCCGGTCACGGCAAGACCACCGTGGCCATGGGCCTGATGACGGCACTGCGGGAGCGCGGCGTCGAAGTGTCCGGGCACAAGGTCGGGCCTGACTACATCGACCCGAGCTACCACGCACTGGCCACCGGCCGCGCGCCGCGCAACCTCGACCCGCACCTGCAGGGTGAGGAGCGCATCGTTCCGCTGCTGCTCCATGGCGCGCTCGCCTTCCGGCCGGCCGACATCGCCGTCATCGAGGGCGTGCTGGGGCTGTTCGACGGAGCACTCGGCACAGATGGGTTCGCATCGACGGCGCACGTGGCCCAGCTCACCGGATCGCCGGTGATCCTTGTCGTCGACGCGAGTGCGGCCGGCCGCAGTGTCGCCGCCGTGGTGCACGGATTCGCCACGTTCGATCCGGGGGTCTCCATCGCGGGGGTGATCCTCAACAAGGTCGGCTCGGACCGGCACGAGACCGAGCTGCGCTCCGCCGTCGAGGGCACCGGCGTACCTGTGCTGGGCGCATTGCGCAGGTCGGCTGAGCTTCAGGTTCCCAGCCGGCATCTGGGTCTGGTCCCCGCCGGTGAACGCCGTGCGGCCGCGGACGAGATGCTCGCCCGGCTGCGAAGCTGGATCGCCGACGGCGTGGATCTGGAGGCCGTGGTGCGGGTGGCCGCCGCCGCGCCGCCGGTGACGGGAAAACCCTGGAACCCAGCCGCGGCCCTGGGCGGCAGGTACCGGGAAGGCCCGAGGACGGTGATCGCGGCTGCCGCCGGTCAGGCGTTCACCTTCCGCTACACGGAGAACGTCGAACTGCTGGCCGCCGCGGGGGCAGACGTCGTCGACGTCGATCCGCTCTCCGACGAGGCTCTGCCGGACGAGTGCGCCGGACTGTACTTCGGCGGTGGGTTCCCGGAGGTACATGCGGAAGCGTTGTCCGCCAACGCGGCGTTGCGCACACAGGTAGCCGAAGCAGCCCGGACCATGCCGGTGGTGGCAGAGTGCGCGGGGCTGACCTACCTGTGCCGCCAGCTCGACGGCCTGGCTATGACCGGGGTGCTGGACGCCACCGCGGCCATGACCGAGCGGCGCATCCTCGGCTATCGCACCGCGACCGCCGCCGGCGACCACGTCCTCGCACACAGCGGTGAACAGGTCACCGGGCACGAGTTCCACCGCACCGAGGTGACGCCGCGGCACGGTGAGGTCCCCGCGTGGGAGATGGACGCGGGCGCCGAGGGATTCGCCGGCCCGGGTCTGCTCGCGTCTTACCTGCACATACACTGGGCCGGCCATCCCCACATGGCGCAGCGTTTCGCCGACGCCGCCCGCCGCTCGCCCGCGCCGCAACGTCCTGCATTCTGAGGCTCAGAATGCTCGCCTTGCAGGACGCAACGCGGAGGCGCCCGACCGCACCCGGTACAGTGTTGGCTGCCGTGGTGTTCGGGAATCCGGTGTAGTACCGGAGCGGCCCTCGCCACTGTGATCGGGTAGTCCCCGGCCGTCCCCCTTCCACTGGAAGGGAAGCCACTGGGCAGCACACGCTGCCTGGGAAGGCAGGCCGGACGACGTCACCCCGTCAGCCAGGAGACCGGCCACGGCACGAGATAGCCCGATTCCACGAGGTGATGGAAGGCGGTCCTTCAATGGCCGTATCTGCACGTGCCGATGCCCGATCCGGGCGAATCCGTGCCTTACCTTTACTCGTCAGTGCCGCGCTCGCCGTCGCCGGCTGCGGATCAGACGGAGACCCGGCAGCCGGCGCCGTCAGGGCGGCAGGCGACAGCTCAGATACGAGCGCCGACGACGCGGCTCAGGCGAGCGCCGAGTGGCCGGTGACAGTCGAGAACTGTGGCACGCAGCTCACGTTCGACGCTCCCCCGGAACGCGTGGTGACGCTGAACCGGCCCGCGACCGAAATCCTGCTCGCACTCGGACTGCGGGACCGCATCACGGCCGTTGCCGGCGCACCCGATGAGTCCGCGGACCCCTCGGTGACGGACGACTTCCACGCGCTCGACGTCCTGGTCGAGAAGGACTATCCCAGCGCTGAGGCGCTGCTGAACACCGAGCCCGACTTTCTCTACTCCGCGTATCCGAGTGCTTTTCGCGACACCGGAATCGGCAGCCGGGAGACGTTCCACGAGTTGGGAATCCCGACGTTCCTCTCCCATGGCCGCTGCGAGAACCGCGACGAGAGCCAGCCGTTGACGATCGAGGAGATCTGGTCCGAGATCGAGCAGATGGGTGAGGTCTTCGGCGTCCAGGACCGGGCTGCCGAGTTCGTCGAGGGCCAGCGTGAACAGCTGGCACAGACCCTCGCGTCGCTGGAGAACCTGCCCCCGATGTCGGTGTTCTGGTGGGATATGAAGACCGACACCCCCTTCGTCGGTGGATGCTGCGGCGCGCCCGGGATGATCATCGATGCCGTCGGCTTCGAGAACGCCTTCGCCGACCTGCCCGGTCATTGGGCGGACGCCAGCTGGGAACAGGTGGTGGAAAGGGATCCGGACCTGATCGTCATCGCGGACTTCGGTGACGGCGATCTCGACACAAAGCTGGACTTCATCAACTCGGACCCCACGCTGAGCCAGCTACGGGCCGTGCGCGAGGGCGCGATCGTGCCGCTGCCCTTCCACAGCACCGTTCCAGGGATCCAGACGGTCACCACCGTTGGCGTGCTCGCCGACGCGGCCCGCGAACTGGCTGACGAATGACGGTCGGGTCGCCCGACGCTGTACTCGATCCGGCGGCGAAACCTGTGGGAACGTCCAGCATCGGATCGGTGGCCTCCGACGCGCCGGCGGGTCGGCACGTTGTCCGCACCGTCGGGATCATCGTCGCCGCGGTGGCGCTGCTCGTGGGATCAGTCCTGGTCGCAGTCACGATCGGACAGGCGGACATCTCGGTCCGGGAAGTGTGGACAGTGGTCAGCGACCGCTTGGGACTGTCCTTCCTGCAGGTCGATGTGATCGGACTCGGGGGGCAGCCCCCCAGCCCCATCCGTGCCGATGTGATCTGGGAGATGCGCTTCCCGCGGGCACTCGGCGCCGTGGTGGTGGGTGCCGGGCTGGCCGTCGTCGGCGCGATCATGCAGACCCTGACCCGCAATCCGATGGCTGACCCGTATCTGCTCGGCATCTCGTCCGGCGCCTCGCTCGGCGCGGTCCTGGTGATCGTCGCCGGGCTCGGCTCCGGCCTGTTCGGCGTCTCGGCCGGTGCGTTCGCCGGGGCCCTGATCGCGTTCGTTCTGGTGCTCACCATCGGCCAGCGTTCCGGGACGCTGACACCGGTCCGGATGATCCTCGCCGGGGTGGCCATCGGGCAGCTTTGCGGCGCCGTCACCTCGTTCGTGATCCTCTGGGTGGCGGACCCGCACGCCACCCAGGACGCGCAGTTCTGGTTGTCCGGGTCGCTGGCGGCGTCCCGATGGTCGTCCATGCGCATCGCCGCCGTCGTTCTCGTCGTCGCGCTGCTTCTGTGGCTGTGGAACGCCCGCGCCCTCAACGCGTTTACGTTCGGCGACGACGCGGCCGCCTCGCTGGGCGTCGACGTCAACCGGATCCGGTGGACGTTGCTCATTGCATGCGCGCTGCTCACCGGCGTGCTCGTGGCGGTCAGCGGCGCTATCGGCTTCGTCGGGCTGCTCCTTCCCCATGCGGTGCGGTTCCTGGTCGGGCCGGACCACCGCCTCGTCCTGCCCCTTTCCACCGTTCTGGGCGGGGTGTTTCTCTTGTGGGTCGACACGGTGGCACGCACGGCGTTCGAACCTCGTGAACTCCCGGTCGGCGTGGTCACCGCGATCATCGGGGTGCCGGCCTTCATCTGGATTCTGCGTAAGCGGCAGGTGAGAGCGTGATTACCCGGGCAGTCCGCCACACGGGCCCGGTCCCGGGAGCGGCGTCGGATCGCGACGACGGACACGACCGCGCCGGCTTGAAGGTGCACGAGCTGAGCTGGTCCATCAAGGGCACCGTGATCATCGACGGCATCGTGCTGCACGCGCCGCACGGCAAGATCACCGGCCTTCTCGGCCCGAACGGCTCCGGGAAGACGACTCTGCTGCGGGCGGTCGCACGGCTCGCCCGGGCCGACCGCGGCGCCGTCCATCTCGACGGCAGCGACCTCGCCCGGCTGCGACGCCGTGACCTGGCGAGAAGACTGGCGGTGGTGGAGCAGCACGCTGGGACGGATCTCGACGTGAGCGTGCTGGACGTGGTCCTCCTCGGCCGCACCCCGTACCGCTCCGCCCTGCAAAGCGACTCCGAACAGGACCGGCGACTCGCGTTCGAGGCGCTGGCGCAGGTCAATATGGCCGAGTTCGCCAGCCGGCGCTGGAACACCCTGTCCGGCGGAGAGAAGCAGCGGGTTCATCTGGCCAGGGCACTGACCCAGCGGCCGGCGCTGCTGGTGCTGGACGAGCCGACCAACCATCTGGACATCGCGCACGCGCTGTCCCTGCTGGCACTGGTGCAACGGGCCGGCCTGACCACGTTCGCCGCGCTGCACGACCTGAACCTGGCGGCCATGTACTGCGACCATCTGGTGGTCCTCCGGGAAGGCCGGGTCGTGGCCGGCGGTGCACCGCACGACGTCCTGACGCCGGAGCTGCTCATGGACGTGTTCGACGTCCGGGCCGACGTCGGGAGGCATCCCGAGACGGGACGGCCGCTGCTGACGTTCCATCCGCCGGGCGTGGTGGTGCCGTCATGACGAGACAGATCGTGCTGGTGGGTCGAGCCCTTGGCGCTCCGGCCGCGGAACGTGCGCTGAGCCGGCTGGCGGTGCGGCTGCGCGAGCGCACCGGCGACATCGTGCGGTCCGCGCTGCTCGACCACGGCGAGGAATCCTTGCACGACGCGCTGGACGAGTGCCACGCCGACGGCGCCACCGAGGTTCTCGTCCTGCCCGTTCAGGTACCTCGCGACCGCTACTTGGAGACGTGGGTCGGCAAAGCGGCCGCGCATTGGACTGAGCGGCGAGGCGACGAGCGAGCGCAGCGGTCGACGCGAGGAACGAGCATCGCCCGCGAAGCAAGCGAGAAGCCGAGCGCGACCAACAGACCTGAGCGGCGAGGCGACGAGCGAGCGCAGCGGTCGACGCGAGGAACGAGCATCGCCCGCGAAGCAAGCGAGAAACCGAGCGCGACCAACAGACCTCAGCGGCGAGGCGACGAGCGAGCGCAGCGGTCGACGCGAGGAACGAGCATCGCCCGCGAAGCAAGCGAGAAACCGAGCGCGACCAACAGACCTGAGCGGCGATGCGTGTCCTTCCTGCCGGAGGTGCGTATCGGCGTCGGGGTGAGCGAGACCGAGCCGATGCTTGACGCGCTGGTCGCCGCCATGACGACGCCTAGCCAACCGGTCACCGATTCACCGGCCTCCTTCCGGAGCCCGAACTGGTCGACCATCGGCGGGCACCGCCATCATGTGCTGATCTGCCGGGGTCCGAGGTGTTCGGCGCACGGCAGCGCGCTCGTCGCCCAGGCGCTGGCAGCGAAGCTGCAGGCCGGTCCGGTGAGCTACGAGGAGGTGCTGGTCACCAACACGGGCTGCCTGGTTCCGTGCAATCTCGGCCCGATCGTCGTGGTGCAGCCCGACGACGTCTGGTACACGTCGGTGGATTCCGGCGGAGTGGACCGAATCGTCGACGAACATCTGCACCGTGGCGTCGTCGTCCGCGAGCTGCGGACGACCCGCGGTACCACGTCGTCGGGCGCCCTGGACCCGTCGCCTGCCATCTCTTACACGACCCCGGAGGACATATGAGTTCTGGTTACCCGTTCACGGCCGTCGTCGGCATGGAGGACCTGCGCCTTGCCCTGGTGCTGTCGGCGGTGTCGCCCGCGACTGGCGGTGTGCTGGTCCGTGGCGAGAAGGGCACCGCGAAGTCCACCATGGTCCGGGCGCTGGCCGGTCTACTGCCCGCCGTCGACGTAGTGGCGGGCTGCCGATTCTCATGCGCGCCGAAGAGCCCGGACCCGGAGTGCCCGGACGGGCCACACGACGACGGCGACGATTCGCTCGCGCGCCCGGCCCGGCTGGTGGAACTGCCGGTGGGCGCATCGGAGGACCGGGTGCTCGGCTCGATCCACCTGGAGCGGGCGCTTACCGAAGGTGTCACCGCCTTTGAGCCCGGGCTTCTCGCCGCCGCGCACCGGGGCATTCTCTACGTCGACGAGGTCAATCTGCTGCATGACCACCTCGTCGACGTCCTCCTGGACGCGGCTGCGATGGGCCGGGCCAAGGTGGAGCGGGAGAACGTCTCGGTCTCCCACGCGGCGCGGTTCGTCATGGTCGGCACCATGAACCCCGAGGAGGGCGAACTCCGTCCCCAGCTGCTGGACCGCTTCGGCTTGACGGTCGAGGTCGCGGCCAGTCGCGATCCGGGCGTCCGGGCCGACGTCGTCCGATCCCGGCTGGCCTACGAGGCCGACGCCGCCGGTTTCGCGGCGCGCTTCGCCGACGACGAGCGACGCCTCGCCGAACGGATCGCGGCCGCCCGGGAGCGGTTGGGCGACGTCGTCCTCACCGACGCGGCGTTGCGCCAGATCACCGAGGTGTGCGCGGCGTTCGAGGTGGACGGGATGCGTGCCGACCTGGTCACGGCCCAGACGGCGATTGCCCACGCCGCCTGGTCGGGGCGGACAGTCGTCGAGACGGAGGACGTGCGTGCGGCTGCCCGGCTGGCGCTTCCGCACCGCCGCCGGCGCAACCCGTTCGACTCGCCCGGCCTGGACGACGAGCAACTGGAGCAGGTCCTCGAGGATTTCTCTCCTGACGACCCCGACCCCGGCCCAGGGCCCGACGGCACCGGCGGGGACGGCCCGGGAGACGATCCCGGCAGCGGCCCGGACGATTCCGGCCCGGGCTCGGACCGGGACAGCTCGCTCGCCGGGGCTGATCCCGGCGCGGCGGACTCGGCGTCACCCGAATCGGCCGGCACGTCCGCCGGCGAGGCGCCATCGGCATCCCAGCCATCGCCCTCCGTGGCGCCCCGTGCCGGGGAGACCGCCCCGGCTTCCGGCGACGACGCTCCCGGCCGGAGACCACCCGGTGACGACGTCCAGACGGCGGCGACGCCTTACCGGGCCCGGCTGCTGACCGTGTCCGGTCAGGGCGCGGGCGCGCAGGGTCGTCGTTCGCGCGCCATCACCAGCAGTGGGCGCACTATCGGCGCCCGCCGCCCCAAGGAGGGCGAGACCGGAAGTCCGCACCTGATGGCCACGTTGATGGCCGCGGCTCCACACCAGGCTCGCCGCCGGGCCGTGGCTGCCGAGGCGGCGGCCGAGAGAGCTCGGACGCGGGCCGGGACGGTGGTGCGGCTGCGCCGGGAGGATGTTCGGCTGGCGGTCCGTGAGGGCCGGGAGGGCAACCTGGTGCTGTTCAGCGTGGACGCGTCCGGGTCGATGGGTGCGAAGGCCCGGATGCGGGAGGTGAAGACGGCCATCCTGTCCCTGCTGCTTGACGCGTATCAGCGGCGGGACAAGGTCGGCCTGGTCACGTTCCGGGGCTACGACGCGACGCTCGCGCTGCCCCCGACCACCAGCGTGGACGCGGCCGCGTCCCGGCTCGAGTCGATGCCCACGGGCGGGCGGACCCCGCTGGCCGAAGGGCTGGCCGAGACCGCCCGAGTGGTCGCCCTGGAGAGCGTGCGCGATTCCCGTCGCCGCCCGCTCGTCGTCGTCGTGACCGATGGCCGGGCGACCGCAGGCAAGAACGCCGTCGCTCGGTCCCACCATGCCGGGGCCGTGCTCGCGCGGGAACTGCATCGCACCCGTGGCACGGCAGTGGTGGTCGACTGTGAGTCCGGCCCTGTCCGCCTCGGCTTGGCGGCCTCGCTTGCCACAGGCCTCGGTGCCGAGCACCTCGTCCTCGACGGCGTCGCGGCCGGTGCGACGGCGACGACGTTGACCTCCACGGTCCGCGAACGCTCAACCCAACGGAGGGCCGCATAACCATGCCCCAAGGTCAACCCACGGCAGTCCCGCAGGACGGGCTCACCACCCGCCAGCGGCGCAACCGTCCATTGGTGATCGTGCATACCGGCGACATGAAGGGAAAGTCCACCGCCGCGTTCGGCCTGGCGCTGCGCGGCTGGAACCAGGGCTGGAACATCGGCGTGTTCCAGTTCGTCAAGTCCGCGAAGTGGCGCGTCGGGGAGGAAGGTGCGTTCAAGGCTCTCGGCCGGTTGCACGAGCAGACGGGTGAGGGTGGCCCGGTCGAATGGCACAAGATGGGCGAAGGCTGGTCCTGGAGCCGGAAGAAGGGCAGCGAGGACGACCACGCCGCCGCAGCCGCCGAAGGATGGCGGGAGATCGCCGCCCGCATCGCCGACCAGCGGCATGGGCTGTACGTCCTCGACGAGTTCACCTACCCGATCCATTGGGGGTGGGTCGACGTCACGGAGGTGGTGGAGGTGCTCACCAACCGGCCGGGGCACCAGCACGTCGTCATTACCGGACGGCACGCGCACCCGGCGTTGATCGAGGCGGCTGACCTGGTGATGGAGACCGCCAAGGTGAAGCACCCGATGGACGCCGGGCAGAAGGGCCAGCGTGGCATCGAGTGGTGACACGCCGGCTGTACGCACCGTTGTGTCCTGCGACCCGAGCGCCATGAGCCACAGTTCGCAGGACACAACGAGGGCGGCGCCGGGGCCGGACCTGCGGCACCATGGGGACCGGGACGCGGCCGCCGGCCTGATCGACCTCGCGGTCAACGTCCGCGCCGGCATGCCACCGCCGTGGCTGCGCGACCGCCTGCGCGCCACGGTCGACGACGTCGCGGCATATCCCGACGCGAAGCCCGCCGCCGAGGCGATCGCGGTACGGCACGGCCGTCCAGCCGACGAGGTACTGCCGGCGGCCGGCGGGGCCGAGGCGTTCACCCTGATCGCCCGCGCCTTCCGCCCGGGCGCCGATGTCCAGCGGGCCGTCGTCGTACATCCGCAGTTCACCGAACCTGAGGTGGCGCTCACAACAGCGCGGCACACCGTCGAACGCGTGGTCCTATCGGCGGCTGACGGCTTCGTGCTGGACCCCAGCATCGTCCCAGGCGACGCGGACCTGGTCGTCGTCGGTAACCCCACCAATCCGACATCTGTACTACACCCGGCACGATCCATCGAGCGCCTGACCCGCCCGGGCCGGATCGTCGTGGTCGATGAGGCTTTCATGGACGCTGTGCCCGGGGAGGCCGAGTCCGTGGCGGACCGGCGCGACCTGCCAGGGCTCGTCGTGCTGCGCAGCCTGACCAAGACGTGGGGCCTCGCCGGGATTCGCGCGGGTTACATACTGGGGCCGGCTGACGCCATCGAGAGGTTCCGGGACGTTCAGCCACCGTGGTCGGTGTCGAGCCTGGCGGTGGAGGCGATCCAAGCATGCCTGGAGCCCTCGGCACTCGCCGAGGCCGAGCGGACGGCCCGCGCGGACGAGCCGGTGAGGGCGTGGCTCGCTGCCGAACTCCGGCAGTTCGGGGGCGAGGTGGTGTCGGCTCCGCGGGCGCCGTTCGTCCTGGTCAGGTTCCCCGACGACGACGGTCTGCGGCATCGGTTGCGGGACGCCGGCTGGGCTGTGCGGCGTGGCGACACGTTCCCGGGCCTCGGCCAGGACTGGTTCCGGATCGCGCTGCGCGACCGATCCACGTTGGCATCGTTCCTCAGCGTCCTATCTGCCTGCCTCACCTCCGGTGGCGGGCCAGCAGGTGAAGCCCCAGCCAGCTGAGCCCTCCGGCCAGGCCAGCTACCCCTCCCACCGTGGTGTTCGTGGCGAACGCCAATCCCACGCCCAAGACCACGGCGACGATCAGCGCGCCGCCGTAGCCGGTGACGGCATCAGTCATGTAGGACACATTCCCCGCGGAAACGGCGTCAAACAGCACCGCCGCTGGTGGACCACACGCGGCCGGCGATCCGGCGTAGCTTGTCCGGGTTGATCACCCCATAGATTCCGCACACGTGCCGGCCGTCTTCACTGACCTCGATGACCCCCACCGAATGCAGGCTTCCGTCCGGATGCAACAGCGCGACGGCCGGCTCCCCGTTGACCACGACGTGACCCACGGTGAGCTCGGACAGCTCTCCGAACACCCTGTCCGAGGCGAACAGCCTGGCGACCTTGTCCCGCCCCACCATCACCTGACGAGCCGCGCGAACCTTGCCTCCGGTGTCTGTGCGCAGCTCCACGTCCGGAGCAAGCACGTCCATCAACGCGGTCAGGTCACCACCGGCGGCAGCGGCGAGGAACCGCTCCGTGACCGCTCGGCGCGAGCCCTCGTCGACCTCTGTTCTCGGCCGTCTGGCGTGCACGTGTTCGCGGGCGCGGTGGGCGAGCTGTCGCACGGCCGCCGGTGAGCGGCCCAGGATCTCCGCGATCTCAGGATGCCCATATCCGAACGCCTCCCGCAGTACGAAGACCGCCCGCTCCAGCGGAGTCAGCGTCTCGAGCACGACCATCAGGGCGATCGAGACCGACTCCGTCCGTACCGCCTCGTCGGAGGCGTCGCCGGCCGAGATCAGCGGCTCCGGTAGCCACGGCCCCACATACGTCTCGCGCATGCGCCGCATCCGGCGTAACCGCGACATCGCCTCGTTGACCGTTATCCGCACCAGGTAGGCCCGCACATTGTCCACGGAGGCCCGGTCCGCTCCCGCCCAGGACAGCCAGGTTTCCTGGAGGACGTCCTCAGTGTCGGCGACCGTTCCGAGGATGTTGTATCCGATCGAGAAGAGGAGTTCACGGTGCTCGGCGAGGTCGCGCGTGGCCGCGTCGAGCGCGTCGTCGTCCTTCGGTGGCATCTCGTCCATCCCAGATCTCCTTGCCTGCCAATGGGCACCGGGTCCTTCTGTGCCCCACGCTCCCACGACGCCTGGAACGGCCCGAATGTGACATGGGCCGCAGACAACGACGTCGATGTCACATTCCCGGCGCCGGCCGGCTCTTGGATGCATGGTCAAGAAACTGACACGTCTTGTGGTGCACCGTCGGCGCGCGGTGCTGGTCACCGCTGTCATCATCGCTCTTCTCGGCGGTTCGGCCGGGTCGACGCTATTCAGCAAGCTCTCGGCAGGCGGCTGGGACGATCCGGGCGCGGAGTCGGGAGCAGCCGCGGATCTCCTTCAGGACAAGCTCGGGCACCGACCTCCCAATCTGGTGCTCATGATCACCGCCCCGGACACGGTCGACGAGCCTGGCGCGGTGCGGGCCGGCACCGCGTTGACCGAGCGGCTGGCCGCCGAGCCAGGGTTGTCGGATGTGACCTCCTATTGGTCAGCTGGCCAACCGGACCAGCTGCGCAGTACCGATGCAGGCAAGGCACTGGTGCTCGCCACGATCGAGGGCGATCCGACCGAGGTGGACCAGCGCCTGAGCAAACTGATCCCGGTCTACGAGGGAGATCAGGGGGAACTGGACGTACGCATCGGCGGCTATGCGATGTTCGAGCACGAGTTGACCGAACAGAGTGAGCGCGACATCATCGCGGCCGAGATGATCGTCTTTCCGATCACCCTCATCGCCCTGGTGCTGATCTTCGGAAGTGTGGTCGCGGCGCTTCTGCCGCTGGCGGTGGCGCTGGTCACGGTCCTGACGGGCATGGGGGTGATGTGGGTACTGGCCGATCTGACGGATCTGTCGGTTCTGGCCACGAACGTGGTCACACTCCTCGGCATGGGGTTGGCCATCGACTACAGCCTCCTCATGGTCAACCGCTTCCGGGAGGAGCTGCGAGCCGGGAAGAGCACATCAGACGCCATCGCGGCGACCATGCGGACGGCCGGGCGCACCATCGTGTTCTCCGCCGTGACGGTGGCCATCGCGCTCTCCGCGCTCATCTGGTTCCCGCTGGGTGCGCTGCGCTCGGTCAGCTACGCCGGAATCGCCACCGCACTGGTCGCCGGTGCCGCCTCCCTCACCCTTCTGCCCGCCCTACTCTCGGTCTTCGGCCGGCGGGTCGGCCGGGCGCGGCTGGGGCGTCGTCGGCCGGACGGCGCCGACGGCGCCACGGAGGAAGGCTTCTGGCACCGGCTGGCAGTTCTCGTCATGAGGCGGCCGGTCCCCGTCGCCACGGTCGTCGTCCTCTTCTTGCTTCTCCTGGGTAGCCCGTTTCTCAACCTGAAGCTCGGCGAGGTCGACGAGCGGACCATGCCCGCGTCCGCGCAGTCACGGCAGGTCGCCGATACCGTACGCACCGAATTCGAGTCCGGCGAACAGAACCCTCTGCAGGTGGTGGCGCCCCGCTCGGGCGCCCCGGAGACGGTGGCCGAGTACGCGGCCGAGCTGTCGGCATTGCCGCATGTGTCACATGTCGACACCATCACGGGCACCTACGCCAAGGGGGTGGAGGTGATGCCGGCGGGGCCGCAGCACACCCGGTTCGCCCGGGATGGCGCCCTGTACCTCTCGGTGGTTCCGGCAGCCGGCGCCGCGGAGGACGCCCAGCAGCTCGTGCGTGACCTCCGAGCGACGCCGGCTCCGTTCGACGTGCTGGTGGGCGGTCTCGCGGCAGTCACCGTCGACGGCAACGACTCCCTCCTGCGATGGCTGCCCTACAGCCTCGGAGCGCTGGGGATCTCCATGGTGATCCTGCTGTTCCTGCTCACCGGCAGTGTGCTGTTGCCTTTCCTGGCGCTGTTCCTCAGCGGCCTGAGCCTGACCGCCACGTTCGGAGCGCTGGTGTGGATCTTCCAGGACGGAAACCTCTCCGGGTGGTTCGGCGATTTCGTGGCGACCGGGAGTCTTGCGGGCACCATCCCGGTCATGCTCTTCGCGATCGCGTTCGGACTTGCCATGGACTACCAGGTGTTCATGCTTTCCCGAATCCGCGAAGAGTACGAGCGAACCGGCGACAATGTGACCGCGGTGGCGACCGGCCTGGAGCGGATCGGGCGCATCGTCACGGCCGCGGCCGTGCTGATCTCCATCGTCTTTTTGGCCTTCCTGTTCTCGGAGATCACCTTGATGAAGGCCTTCGGCGTTGGCCTGCCGCTGGCGGTGCTGCTCGACGCTACCTTGATCCGCGGCGCACTCCTGCCCGCGACGATGAGGCTCGGCGGCCGCGTCACCTGGTGGGCCCCGGCACCCCTACGTCGGGTTCATGCTCGATTCGGTCTGCGCGAGGGCGATGACTCCCCCGCTGAGACAGAACTGGTGAAGACCGCGTAGGCGCGACCGCCGGGCGCCGCGTCACCGGTCGAGGTGGTCGGCCAGGACGTGCCGGTGGGTGTCCCGGGCCTGCCCGTGGCGTACGCTGCCTGTCTCCGTGAGCCGGACGAAGACGCTGCGCCGATCGTCATAGCAGATTGCCCGTTCGACCAGGCCCGACCTCTCCAGCCGGGCGACCGTGCGCGACAACGCACTCTGGCTGAGGTACATGTCCGAGGCCAGCTGATGCATCCTGACCTTCTCCTCGCCCGATTCGACGAGACGGTCCAGGGCTTCGAACTCGCTCAGACCCATGCCGTGCTGTTCCTGCAGCTCCCGGTCCAGCGCGGCCGCGGTCTTGTTGTAGCAGGTGGCAAGGTCACGCCACTGGTTCACCAGCTCACGTTCCGGTGCCACGGCCATGGTTCGCACTTTAACATGAACCGACAAACAATGCACAAACATTTAATGCTTGCGCATTTCATGCGCCTGCATGTAACGTCTCCGGCGTGACTGCAACTACCTCCCCTCCATCTGCGTCTCCGAGCGCCCAGCAATGGACTCCACGGCTGTGGGGGATCCTGGCCGTACTCTGCACGGTGCTGTTTCTCGACGGCCTCGACGTGTCCATGGTCGGCGTCGCCCTGCCGTCCATCGGCACTGAACTCGGCTTGAGCACGGCCTCCCTGCAATGGATCGTCAGCGGCTACGTGCTCGGCTTCGGTGGCTTCCTGCTCCTCGGCGGGCGCACCGCGGATCTTCTCGGCAGGCGCAAGATCTTCCTGATCGCCCTGGCGGTGTTCGCTGTGGCGTCGTTCCTTGGTGGCATCGTGAACGACCCAGCCCTGCTCATCGCCACTCGTTTCGTCAAGGGCGTCAGCGCGGCGTTCACCGCTCCTACCGGACTGTCGATCATCACCACCACCTTCGCCGAGGGCAAGGCTCGCAACAAGGCGCTGTCGATCTACACCGTCTTCGGAGCCAGCGGCTTCTCCTCCGGCCTGATCGTCGGCGGGCTGATGACCGGGCTCGGGTGGCGATGGACGTTCCTGTCGCCCGTCCCGATCGCGGTCGCAGCACTGGTGGCGGGGATCATCCTGATTCCGCGGGACCGGCCCGCCGAGACCGGCGGTTACGATCTCACCGGAGCGGCCACCCTCACGAGCGGCATGCTTCTGCTCGTCTACACGGTCGTCTCCGCACCGGAGACGGGCTGGACCCATCCGGCCACGGTGGCGCCATTCGCGCTGGCTGTCGCGCTGCTCACGGCGTTCATCCTGGTCGAGCGGCGGGTGGCGCATCCGCTGGTGAGATTGAGCATCCTCCGGGCGGGCTCGCTCGTGCGCGCCAACATCGCGATCATCGCGCTCTTCGGCTCGTACCTCAGCTTCCAGTTCATCGTCACGTTGTATTTGCAGAATGTCCTCGACTGGTCGCCGTTGAAGATGGCGCTCGCACTACTCCCCGCAGGCGTCCTGGTGGTGCTCACCGCCCCGCACGCGGGCCGGATGATCGACCGCTGGGGCACTCCGCGGCTGATCATCGCTGGGCTCGTCGCCATGAGCCTCGGGTACGTGCTGTTCCTCCGGATCGACGCCGATCCCTCGTACGTCACGGCCATTCTCCCGAGCGTCCTACTCCTCGGTGCCGGCTTTGCTCTAGGCTTCCCCGCCATCAACGTCCAGGCCACATCCGGCGTGAAGGACTCCGAGCAAGGGTTGGCGGCCGGGCTGGTGCAGACGTCAATGCAGGTGGGTGCCGCACTGGTTCTTGCCGTGACCACGGCTGTGGTCGCCACCGGCGACACAGAGGCAAGCCTGCCCGCAGCGCAGATGCTCGACGAGTTCCGCCCGGGCCTGATCCTGGTGACTGTCATCGCCCTGGCCGGCCTTGCCGTCACCCTCCAGCCGCTTCTCCGAGACCGGAGCGGTCGTCGAGGCCCCACGGGAACATCGGGGTCGAACGGCACACCGGCGCTCGTGGAGGAGCTGACGCTCGACTCCACCAAGTCCGGTTGACCGCGACATGAGCGTGTCAGCAGGTGCCGGACCGCCAGCGACGGTCCGGCACCTGCTTAGCTACGGGTATGCGCGAGTACACCTATGCCGAAGTCGGCGCCACCCGGCACGAGCCCCTTCCGGCCGGTTATCACCACGCTCGCCGCCGCGAACGCATCGGGCACGGCAGAGCGGCATTCGACGCCGCGAGCCACGGCCTGATGACGTGGGCCGTCCAGCGGGGCGCCGGCATCCGTGTCGATTCCACCTCAGCTGAGGTCAGAGAAGGCGTCGAACTCCTCAACGGGGTGGGAATCGGCCCCCTCCGGCTCCGGGCTCCCTGCCGGGTGGTCTGGACGGTCGAGGAACCCAGACGCGTCGGATTCGCCTATGGCACCCTGCAGGGCCACCCGGAGAGCGGCGAGGAGTCGCTGATCCTGGAGATCGACGATCACGATGACGTCTGGTTCACCATCACGGTCTTCAGCCGCGCAGCGGCGTGGTACGCGAAGATCGGCGGCCCGGTGACTCGAGCGTTGCAGTCGTTCGCCACTCGCCGCTATGTCGACGCCGCGCGTCATCTCGCAAATCCGCAATAGTTGCTTACGCTCTAAGGATGCACGCAGGCTCGTTCGACGGTGGGCTGTACACAAGGGATCAGCTCCAGCTCCTCAACTGGACGCCCGCAGGCAGCGCCGTCCCCCAGCATCGTCGGCGGACTTGTGCCTAGCCCGCACAGGTCAGCCCCCCGGATCGGCGTCGCCCTCGTCGGATTCGTCATGTTCGCCGCCGGCGTGGTCGGCACTTGGCTGACCTGGCGATATTTCGTGACTACCAGTACTGGGCAGCGGGTCGACGACGCCGCCTTCCGCGGATCGGAGATCGGCCACTCCACACTCTGGAAGGTGGCCGAGCCGGTCCTCGATGTCGTGTCGGTCCCGTTCATCGTGGTGGTCCTCGGCGCGGCCGCATTGATCGCCCTAATCCGGCGGCGTTGGCTGCTGGCGCTCCAGGTGACCGTCCTCGTCGGCGGCGCCAACGTGACGACGCAGGTTCTCAAGTACGTGGTGCTGGACCGGCCCGATCTCGCCGAGACGATGGGCGCGGCGAACAACTCCTTGCCCAGTGGGCACACCACGGTGGCCGCCAGCGTCGCCGCCGCGCTGGTTCTCGTGGTGCCGAGACAGACCCGGCCGATGGTGGCGCTACTCGCCGCGGGCTACGCGGCGGCCACAGGTGTCGCCACCATGATCGGCGGCTGGCACCGCCCGTCCGACGTCGTGGCCGCGATGACTGTAGTGCTCGCGTGGTCGGGGCTGACCGTGATGGTCACCGCACTGGCCAGTCCCGAGCGGGCGAGCGTGCCGGATCGCGCCATCGTGCCGACCACTCTGGTCGGCGGCCTGATAGGTATCGCCTCGTTCATCGCCGGCCTCCTGTCGGCGTCGGCGCTCGCGGCCACGGCCGACCTGGTCGCCGACGGAGGGTCCGCGACTGCACGCGGTGACCTGCTCAGGGCCTACACCGGAAGTGCGTTCGGGGTGCTCGCCACCACCGGCACGGTGTTCGCCACGGTCCTCGTCGCTCATCAGTTCGCTTGCCGCCCCCACGTCTCGAGGCGCGTCACCGAGACCACACGGCCCTGACCTTGACGCATGGCCGAACGTAAAGATCCGGTGCACAGTTTGTGACGAGGACTACACAACGGGCCCCCGGTGAGTAAGACTGGCACCATGACCTCTAGCACGGCCAACCGACGATTCCTGCCCACCAGTCCCTTCCAGCAAGTTTCCCAGGCTCCCGTGGAGAAGTTCTCCGTCGATGACCTTCTCACCCACGACCGATACGGTGTCGGTCGGGTCGTCGGTCTCGGCGCCGACAACAAGGTGCACGTGGACTTCGGGGCTGGAGTGCAGACAATCACTCTTCCAAACTCCAAGGTCACACGCCTCTAAGGCGGACAGGGCCCCACATCCGTACCGTCCGGCAAGCCGCTCATCACGTCCCGCGGTGCGGGCCTCATCACCGGGCTGACTGCGGGTGAGGCATGCTCGATACATGCCGACGAAGCATGTCTCGATCACTCCGGAACGGCTTGAACACTGGCTGGAGGGGTTCGCCGAGCGACACGGTGCATCCAGCACGCACGCCGAGGCTGAGCATGTCGTAGTGCGTGCCGCCGACGGTTCCGAGGCGCGCTGTTCGGTGCCTTTCGGCCCGCTGCGGATCGATCCCGAGTCCGCCTATCTCGGGTTGCTCGACCACGCGCGGCGCGACCGGCTCGTCGGCGTCATCCTGGTGCGTCGTGGCGGTTATGCGGCCGGCGTGTTCGAAGGTCGCGTGCTCGTCGCTTCGAAAGTGGGCTCACGGCATGTCCAGGGCCGCACGGCCGCCGGCGGGCAGTCTCAGCAGAGGTTCTCCCGCCGCCGGGACAACCAGGCACGAGAAGCGTTCGCGGCGGCCGCCGATGTGGCCGCGCGCGTCCTCGTTCCGTACACGCACACACTCGAGGCCGTGGTGTGCGGAGGCGACCGACGAGCTGTGAGTCAGGTGCTGTCCGATCCGCGACTGGCCGGGCTGCTCCCCATGGTGGTGCCTCCCCACCTGGCGGTGCCGGATCCCAAGCTCCGCGTTCTGCGAGACACCGCGGACATGTTCAGGGCGGTCGAAATCGAGGTCATCGAATCCACCCCTCAAGACGCACCGCGGAATAAGCAAGCGTAGTTTGGGCACTGAGCACCATGTACGTCTCGACGAGAGGACCACACGCATGGCCACCTACTCCCTTCCTGACCTTCCCTACGACTACGGTGCCCTCGAGCCGCACATCGCCGGCCAAATCATGGAGCTGCACCACTCCAAGCACCACCAAACGTATGTCAGCGGCACCAATACGGCTCTGGAGCAGTTGGAGGAGGCACGCGCCGCGAACAAGCTGGACACTGTCAACCAGCTGCAGAAGAACCTGGCCTTCAATCTCGCCGGACATGTCAACCACACGGTGTTCTGGAACAACCTGTCGCCGGAAGGTGGCGACAAGCCCGACGGCGAGCTCGGCGCCGCGATCGACGAGTTCTTCGGGTCCTTCGACGGCTTTCGGGCCCACTTCACGGCGGCCGCGCTGGGCATTCAGGGTTCTGGCTGGTCGATCCTGGCTTGGGAGAGCATCGGCCAGCGTCTGGTGATCGAGCAGCTGTACGACCACCAGGGCAACCTGGCCGTGGGAACGGTCCCGCTTCTCATGCTCGACATGTGGGAGCACGCGTTCTACCTGCAGTACAAGAACGTCAAGCCGGACTACGTCAACGCGTTCTGGAACATCGTGAACTGGTCCGACGTGGCCGACCGATTGAGCACCGCCAAGTCCAAGACCAACGGGCTCATCACGCCGTCGTAGCTTCGGCGCTCGATTCAGGGGCGTGTTCGGTGGACGTACGGTCCACGGGACACGCCCCACTGTTTTCGCCGCCATCATGTGGCATGATGGAATCCCAAGTGAGAAGTTCGGTTGACCGAACTCGTTCGAAGGCGGTGGTGAGCATGTTCCGGCATCCGCCTCAACGCCGCGAGACGGTGACAGCCGTAGCCATCGTCGCGCTTGCCGTCAGCTACCTCAGCGTGCTCGCCGGCTGGCTGCTGACCCGCCTCTAGTGGCCCACGCCACACCCTGCTGCCGCAGACGCCGCAATCCGCTCTGGCTTCTTCTCCGTACTTACCGGACAGCACCTCACGCCGCCGGCGTGCCGACCGGCGCGGGTTGTCCTTCGACCGCCCGTGCTATCGCGCCCATGCGCCGCCTACGCTGGACGATTCGAAGGAGTTCAGGATGACCTCGGAACGGACCAACCGCCGTCTTGTCCTAGCCGTGGGCGCGGTCGTGGGCGTCGTCGCCCTCGCCCTCGCAGGCACCTGGTTCTACGTCAACGTCCTGAGCGGGGACGCTCCGGAGCCGTTCAGCCTGGACACGGCCAACCCCGGCCCCGCGGGGAACGATGCCTCCCCGGCGAGCGGGGAGGTGGCCCTCGACGGCACGTGGACCGTCGCTGAAGGATCCGAGGCCGGCTATCGCGTCGACGAGGTGCTCAACGGCATGGACAACACGGTGGTGGGTCGCACAAGCGAGGTGACCGGCCAGGTCATCGTCTCGGACAGCACCGCCACCAGTGCAGAGGTCACGGTGGACATGGCCAGCGTCACGACGGACAGCGGCAGCCGCGATGGACAGTTCCAGGGCTCGATCATGAACACCGACCAGTACCCCACGTCCACATTCACGCTGACCGAGCCTGTCGATCTCACCGGACTCGCCGACGAGGGCGAGACCGTACAGACGACCGCGGCAGGCGAGCTGACGATCCGCGACGTCACCCGGCCTGTCGAGGCGCAACTGGAGCTGCGCCGGTCGGATGGCACCGTCCAGGTCGTGGGCTCGATCCCGATCATCTTCGAAGACTTCGACGTCGATCCGCCGAACCTGGCGTTTGTCCGGGTGGAGGACGACGGGCTGGTCGAGTTCCTGCTGACCTTGGCTCAGGGCTGAGCCTCCGCGGGCGGTGACCGGCCGCCAGCCGGTCACCGCCGGAGATCGGCTACACGGCCCAGTACCAGGACTGCGCCCCGTAGGGGTACTCGACTCTGCTGTCCACGTGAGTATGCGTGCTATACCGGATGATCCCGCTGAATCCGCTGATCTGAGCATAGGAGATGACCTGGGAGACGGAACGGTTGCCAATCCGGATGTCCGCCGCGATGCCGTAGACGTGCTGGCTGTTGGACGCGCCGCCCACATTGGCGTTGTGGCTGACACTGCGGAAGGCGGAATTGATGTAGCAGGGGTTGTTCCCGCCCTTGCGGCGCATGGCCTCGAGCTTGTACATCAGGCGGCGCACGTTCTCCCGTACTGTGCTGGACCCCACTCTCCCGCCGCCGAAGCCGCTTCCGTCCTTGGACTGGAACTCGCTGAAGGAGAAGTGACGGGTGGATCCGTCGGACGACTCCAGCCAGTTCAGCTGACTATGAGTCTGCGGACCAGCGACGCCGTCCGACGTGAGACCGTACGCCGACTGAAAGCGCCGGACCGCCGCTTCCGTCCCGGGGCCGAACTGCCCGTCCACGGCGACATAGGTGCGCGAGGCGCTGCCCGCGGCCCATCCCGCCACCCTGATCTGCAGTTCCCGGACGTCGTTGCCGCTGTCTCCATTTCGCATGGTCCGAGTCCAGTTGTAGGCATGCGCATTGGTGGCGGTGACAACGGTGCCGACGGCGGCCACACCCACGGCGGCCGCGAAGCCTCCGAGCATACGGCGCCGGTCGATCGGATGGTTGACGATCGGATCGTTTTCCACAGGTCTACCTCCCGGGTGAGTGGCTGACCGTCGGCCCCCAAGGCCAGCCGGCGTGGCCACAGCATGACAGGATCTAGACCAGTTGTCTGCACCGTTCACGAAGATTTTTCCGACAATTGGTCACTTTGATCACGGATTTCCCGTCAACCTCACTGTCAACGGGATATCGACCCCCGGGTCGTTGCCGTCGCCAACGACAAGAGGGGCTGCGCCGGAACGGCGCAGCCCCTCACACGGATCTATGCGGGTATCAGATGAACCCTTGGTTGGTCACCGCGGCTCCCCTGGGGCGTCAGGACCCTCGGGCGCGGCGGGGTCCGGGACGTCGACCCTGCTCTCGGTGTTCGGCGGGTCGAGAGCGGCGTCGGCCGGCTTCCCGTCGTCGGGAACCGGCTCACCCGGCGCTGCGGGTGCGGCCTCGGGCCCGGCCGGATCCGTATCCGGCTGGGCCGGCGCGGGCGGCGGTACCGGCGCTCCCGGCGCGGCCGGAGGTGGTACCGCGCCGCCCTCGCTCATCACCGGTGCGGACTCGCCCTTGTTCCGGGACATCAGGAACAGCAGTGCGGCGAGTCCGGCGACGATCACCACTCCGATCACGATCCACAGCCAGACCGGCATTCCGCCCCCGGCACCGCCCGAGTCCATGGCGCGAGCGAACATGTCGTTCTGCGCACCGATCTCCGGCTCCCACGTGACGGTGGTGCCGTCGAGCGATCCGTTGTGTTCGAGGACCTCACCCGGGAAGGTGATGGCGACCCTCAAGTCGAAGTCCATGTTCTCGAGCATGCCCGGCGGGATGTCCTCCATCTCGCCCGTGCTTGCGTCCGACATGTCCATGTCACCCTCGACGACGAACTGATCACCCTCGCGGACGATGGACAGCCCCGACATGTCCGTGCCCTCGCTGAAGTCTTCCAGCGGCGCACCGTCGAAGTTGATCTGCTGTCCTACGAACTCGCCGTCATCATAGGGCTCCACCGAGGCATAGTCGGGAACGTCCTCGCCCTCGGGATCGAAGTCCATGAACCCCTCGAACATCTCGTCCATGTCGGCGTCTTCGCCCATCATGCCCGCCATGTCCATGAAATCCTTGCTGAAGGCCATGACCACGGAGCCGTCGATCGTATCGTCGGTGTTGAGCTCCAGGTTCATATCCATCTTCATGCACGCGCTCAAGGCCAGAGCCAAGCCCGCTGCGCCCACCCCTTGCACAACTCTTCTTGTCCTCATGGGCGCAAAGCTTGTCATAGGAATCGGGATTCCTCTATCCGGCCACGCAACGGCTGGCGCACAATGCGATAACGAACCTCAGGAGCACTCGCCAGGTGCCCGGCTCTTTGGACACGTGTCGACCGGGGCCTTCGGGGGTAGGCCGTGTTCAGGATGTGCCCGCAACTGGCTATCGACGTCGTCCGGATATCCGAGGAGTGACGATTCATGTTCCGCAAGCCGGCCACCAAGCAGGAGCCACTCGATGACACGACTGTCGACCGGATCGACGCATGGTGGCGTGCGGCGAACTACCTCTCCATCGGACAGATCTACCTCCTGGACAATCCGTTGCTACGAGAATCACTCGCCGCGGAGCACATCAAGCCGCGGCTACTCGGGCATTGGGGTACCTGCCCCGGCCTGAACTTCCTTTATGCACACCTGAACCGCACCATCATCGAGCGCGACCTGGACATGATGTACGTCTGCGGACCGGGCCACGGCGGCCCGGCCATGGTGGCCGCGGCATGGCTCGAGGGCACGTACAGCGAGGTGTATTCCCACATCGGAGACGACGAGTCCGGCCTGCGCGCGCTGTTCCGTCAGTTCTCCTTCCCAGGCGGGGTGCCGAGCCACGTTGCGCCGGAGACTCCCGGATCCATCCACGAAGGTGGGGAACTGGGCTACGCCTTGTCGCACGCCTACGGGGCGGCGTTCGACAATCCGGACCTGATCGTGGCGGCCGTGATCGGCGATGGCGAGGCGGAGACCGGACCGCTGGCGACCTCCTGGCACAGCAACAAGTTCCTCAACCCCACGACCGACGGCACAGTGCTTCCCATCCTTCACCTGAACGGCTACAAGATCGCCAATCCATCCCTGCTCGCCCGTATCCCCCGAAGCGAGCTGGAAGCGCTGATGACCGGCTACGGACACAAGCCGTACTGGTTCGAGGGCGGATTCAACGGCGAGAAACCGGCCGACGCGCATCGGCGCTTCGCCGCCCTGCTCGACGACGTCCTCGACGAGATCGCCACCATTCGGGACGAGGCCCGCACTGATACGACGAGCACCCGGCCCGCGTGGCCGATGATCGTGTTCAAGACACCCAAGGGATGGACGGGCCCGGTGGAGGTGGACGGCAGTCCCGTCGAGGACACCTGGCGTTCCCATCAGGTGCCGATGAGCGCCGTACGCGGCAATGAGGAGCACACGGGAAAGCTCGCGGATTGGATGCTCTCGTACCGCCCGGAAGGGCTGTTCGACGAGGAAGGCAGGCTCCGGGCGGAGATCGCCGAGCTCAACCCGGTGGGACAGCGCCGGATGAGCGCGAACCCCCACGCCAACGGCGGGTTGATCAGCAAGGATCTGCGTCTTCCCGACTTCCGTGCGCACGCGGTCGAAGTCTCGCCGCCAGGCTCGGTCAACGCGGAGGCCACCCGCGTGCTCGGCAACTGGCTCGGTGAGGTGATGGAAGCCAACCCGGACAATTTCCGCGTCTTCGGCCCGGACGAGACGGTGTCGAACCGCCTCGCTGCGACCGTGGACGTCGGCGGCAAAGCGTGGAACGCGGAGATCCTCCCCGTGGACGAGCACCTCTCGCGCGACGGACGCGTGGTGGAGATGCTGTCTGAGCACCAGTGCCAGGGCTGGCTGGAAGGCTACCTGCTGACCGGAAGGCACGGCCTGTTCAACAGCTACGAAGCGTTCGTCCACATCGTCGATTCGATGTTCAACCAGCATGCCAAATGGCTCAAGGTGACCAGGAACATTCCGTGGCGGGCACCGATAGCGTCGCTGAACTACCTCCTCTCGTCCCACGTCTGGCGCCAGGATCACAACGGCTTCTCCCACCAGGACCCGGGCTTCATCGATCACGTGGTGAACAAGAAGGCCGACATCATCCGCGTTTACCTGCCGCCGGACGCCAACACATTGCTCTCCACCTACGATCACTGCCTGCGAACCAGCAACTACGTGAACGTGGTGGTGGCCGGCAAACAGGAACAGGCGCAATGGCTCGCCATGGACGAGGCCATCGCACACTGCACCCGCGGAATCGGCATCTGGGACTGGGCCAGCACCGACGGCGGAAACGTGGATCCGGACGTGGTACTCGCCTGCGCCGGAGACGTACCCACGCTTGAGACGCTCGCGGCCGTGGACCTGCTCACCCAGAACTTCCCGGACTTGAGCATCCGGGTAGTCAATGTGGTGGACCTCATGCGCCTGCAGGACGCCAAGGAACACCCCCACGGACTGTCCGACGCGGAGTTCGACGCCCTGTTCACGACCGACCGGCCGGTGGTCTTCGCCTACCACGGCTATCCATGGCTGATCCATCGCCTGACCTATCGCCGCACCAACCATGGCAACATTCACGTGCGCGGCTACAAGGAGGAAGGCACCACCACCACGCCGTTCGATATGTTGATGCTCAACGACCTCGATCGATACCACCTGGTGATCGATGTGATCGACCGCGTGGGCCGGCTCGGGAGGCACGCCGCCGGCGTGCGTCAGAACATGGTCGACAGCAGACTCAGGGCCAGGCAGCATACCCGCGAAACAGGCGAAGACCTCCCAGAGGTGCATGATTGGACGTGGCCCGGGCTGCCGGCCAGGGACTGAGAAACCGGTACCCGTACACTCCGACTCAGGGCACGGTGCGTAGCGCGGCCGGGCTCGGACGGTCCGTCGACAGTACAGCCGAGGGGTTCGGTCAGCGCAGGTGCAGGGAGTATTCGAGGGATTTGGCGTCATCGCGATGGTCATCGCCCTCGGATACGTCATCGGGCGGCGCGGCATCCTGGATCGCGAGGCGCAAGTAGCACTGTCACGGCTGGTCTTCACGGTCGGGATACCGGCCCTGCTCTTCGTGACCTTGTCGACGGCGGACCTCGCCACAGTTTTCTCCGCGGCCATGATCGCCATCGGCGGCGCCGTCCTGATCGCCGCCTTCGCCTACGTGGTGGTCGCCCGGCTGGCATGGCGCCGCCCCGTCGGGTGGTCCACCATCGGCGCTCTCTCCAGTAGTTATGTGAACGCCGGCAACCTCGGCATACCGATCGCCGTCTACGTGATGGGCGACGGTTCATATGTCGCGCCGGTCATGCTCTTCCAGCTGGTCATCCTCGCCCCCCTCGCCTTCGCCGTCCTCGACACCGTGAGTTCTGACGGCCGGCCGTCCTGGCGCACTATCCTGCTCCGCCCGGTGGCCAACCCGGTGACCCTGGCGTCCCTGGTGGCCGTCGCGGTTGCCGCCACCGGCTATGCCGTCCCGACCGCGGTTCAGCGTCCGGCCGAGCTCGTAGCCGGCCTGGCGATACCGGCGGCGCTGCTCGTCTACGGAGCCTCACTGCACGGGTCACCGCGGCCAGGAACGGGCGGCTCAGCACGGGACGTCACGCTCATCGCCGTGCTCAAACTGATCATTCAGCCTGCTCTCGCCTACACAGCCGGGCGCTTCCTCCTCGATCTCGATGCCGACTGGCTACTGGCGGTGACGGTCACGGCGGCACTCCCGACCGCACAGAACATCTATGTCTACGCCGTGCGCTATCAGACCGGGGTAGCCCTCGCACGGGACTCGATCTTCGTGACCACCCTGCTGTCCGGAATTCCCATCCTGGTCATCGCCGCCTTCCTCGCCTGAGAATCAGCCGGTAGGTCGCGCCGGTCACGCTCATGGCGAGCCAGCCGGACAGACCAGCCTCGAACGCTGGCAGGCACAGTTGGACGTCGACTGACCGGTGCTCCCGGCGCGCCACCACGTCAGCCCTGCCGGAGCACCTCGAGAGCGCGGTCGGCATGCGCCTCCATGCTCAACTCACTGCTGATCACCTCGAGGACTGTCGAGTCCGGGCTGATGACGAAGGTGTGCCGCTTGACGGGAAGGCCCAGCCGCCGGCGTACGCCGAACTGCTCAGCGACGAGCTTGTCCTTATCGCTGAGCAGGGGAAACGGCACATCGTTGGCGCCTGCGAACTGCTGCTGCTTGCTCACGTCGTCGGCGCTGATCCCGACCGGCTGAGCGCCGGTGGCGCGGAACTCACCGGCGAGGTCCCGGAAGTGGCACACCTCGACCGTGCATCCCTTACTCATCGCGGCCGGATAGAAGAACAGCACCACCGGGCCCTCCTCCAGCATCGAGCTGAGGCGGCGCAATGTTCCGTTCTGGTCAGGCAGCTCGAAGTCCTTGACGACGTCACCGATGTCCATGCCACTCCGGATTCGCTATGGGTGTGTGTGACGGGACGCGTTTCTCCCCCTGGCGATCAGTACCCCGCGTCGATGTCGACGACTCCTTCCAGAGGCCTGCCTTCGATGTAATTCTCGACATTGCGCCGTACACGTTCCACGTAGCGTGGCAATCTGAGCTTCAGCGGATTCGCCGAATGCGGCGTGATGAGGGCGTTCGGCGCACCCCAGAGCGGATGCCCGTCAGGGAGCGGCTCCGGGTCGGTGACGTCCAGGGCCGCACCTCCGATGGTACGTGCGACGAGCGCTTCGACCAGCGCGTCGGTATCGATCAGCGCTCCGCGGGCGATGTTGATCAACCAAGCGGTCTCTCGCATCGCGGCCAGCTCCGGCTCGCCTATCAACGCCCGTGTCTCGTCGGTGGACGGCGCGGCGACGACGACGAAGTCAGCCTCTTTCAGCACATCGACGAGCCGATCCGGAGTCGTCGAGACGGCAGCACCCGGGACGGTCCTGCCTGACCGGGTGATCGCCAGGATTCTGACGCGGAAGGGCTCGAGCAGCCGGATGAGCTCCTGGCCGATGCCGCCGGAGCCGACCACCGCGACGGTGGAGCCGCCCAAGCCGGTCGGATCAGGCCTGGTCCAGGTCCGCACCGACGCGAGTTCGTGCAGGCGGCGAGCTCCAGCGAGCATCAGGGCCAGCGCGTGCTCTGCCACCGAGGGCGCGTAGATGCCTACGGCCGAGGTGTACGTCCGCCCCGGTGTGAGCAGGCCGGACGCGAACCAGCTTTCAACACCCGCCCCTGGCAGCTGTACCCATCGGATGCCTTCGTGCAGATACGGCGCGGCCTCGCCGGGGCCGCCGGTGAACCAGATGAGCGCCGACGCGTCTTCCGGCGGCACGATCTTCCCACCGGCTTCTTCCACGGCGGATACCAGCTCGTCAGGCGCGCCCGGCCCAACGTGCACCGCGCGGGCGTGTGTCACACGGTCAGCCACAGATCCTCCGATATCTCGATTCCCGACGCAGCGCCTGCACCGGTGGTATGAACCAGCGGTCGCAAGCCGGGTCTCTGCTTGTTCTGGCCTCCATAAGCCGACCCTACGGCCCCGCCGCGTTCGGGCAGACGTGGGCCGCCGACAAGCCGGCAGCCCGGGCCAGAAGGCCCGGGCTGCCGTGTACCGATGTCGACGTCGTCAACTACCACCAAGAACTCCGGCCAGCGACCGGCCGGCCCACCGCCCCGAGGATGAAGAACACCACGCCGATGACCAGCACGATGGAGCCCAACGTCACGAGCAGGCCCAAGTCTGCCAACAGACCTATGACCAGCAACACGATTCCTAGGACGATCATGCCGTCGCCTCCGTTTCTCTTTCGAAATAACCCGGCTAATCCGGACAATCGCTACCAGTACCCGGCGTTGGGGATTCCATTCATGATCAGATTCACACCGGATCCGGCAGCCGGTACGGCAAGTTCAGCAATACGCCGCACACGGCCACACCCACACGGCTGGTCATGACTCTCCTGCCGTGGATCTAACGAAGAGCTCACCTATGGTTTTCAGGCGATCGACGAGTTCCGGAGGGCCGACCACGTCGAACTCCGCCTGGACGGCGCCGAGCACCATCGCGGGCCAGCCCAGGTCGTCGACGGTCATCCGGAGCCGACATGAGCCCTCGTCGATCGGTTCGATCTGCGCCCAGCGGCCCGTAATCTTCTGCACCTCGTCTGCCGCGGCGCGGAGGACCACGTCGACGGCGTAGCGGCTCGACATCGAGCTCAGCTGCGACCGGACGAACTCGGCGGCATCGGAGGCGGGCAGTTCGCGGGGCCGGAACCGGGCGCCTGTGACGGTCGGCTCGCCGAGGCGGTCCACGCGGAAGGTCCGCCAGTCGTGCCGCTCCACGTCCCACGCCACCAGGTACCAGCGACGGGCGAGGGAGACCATCCGGTGTGGCTCCACTTCACGCACGGCATGGTCTCCGGAGCGTGTCGTGTATCGGAAGCGGAGCCGCTCGTCGTCCCGGCAAGCCTGCGCGATCACGGTCAGGGTCTCCGCGTTCACGGTGGGACCGCCACCCCATACGGCGGGCACCGTGAACGCCTGTAAGGCATCGACCCGACGGCGCAGCCGCGGCGGCATCACCTGCACCACCTTGGTGAGCGCCCGCACCGATGTCTCCTCGATGCCCTCGACGGCTCCACCGCTGGCGGTGCGCAGTCCCACCGCGATAGCCACCGCTTCCTCGTCGTCGAGTAGCAACGGGGGCAGAGCGGCGCCGGCCTGGAGTTGATACCCGCCCGCGACGCCCCTGCTGGCGTCAACCGGATAGCCCAGCTCGCGGAGCCGTTCGATGTCACGTCGGAGTGTCCGCTCGCTTACCTCCAAGCGCTGGGCGAGCTCGCCGCCCGGCCAGTAGCGGTGAGTCTGCAGCAGTGAGAGCAACCGGAGCATCCGCGAGCTGGTGTTCGCCATGAATTCAGGTTCCTTCACATTGAGGTCAGAAAATGACCGGAATGAATTCTACCGTGGTTCCCATGGACACCACGATGATTCGCACCCAGGGTTTGACCAGGCATTTCGTGGTCAAGAAGGAGACGGTCGAAGCCGTACGAGGCCTAGATCTGGCGGTACAGCGGGGAGAGCTGGTGGCCTTGCTCGGACCCAACGGAGCCGGCAAGTCAACCACTGTGAGGATGCTGACCACCCTGATCCCGCCCACGGCTGGATCCGCGCACGTCGCCGGCTTCGACGTTGTCAGGAACCAGGGCGAGGTCCGGCGCCGGATCGGCTACATCGGCCAGGGCAACGGAGCGGGACACCAGCAGGTGGGCCGCGACGAACTGACCAGCCAAGGCCGGGCCTACGGCATGGGACGCAAAGCCGCTCGCGCCCGCGCGGACGAACTCATCAGCGCGCTTGATCTCGCGGGCGTGGCCGACCGCAAGGTCGCCACCCTGTCCGGCGGACAGCGCCGCCGGCTCGACATCGCGATGGGCCTGATCCATGCCCCCGCGCTGCTTTTCCTCGACGAACCGTCCACGGGCCTGGATCCGCAGAACCGAGCCAACCTGCAGGACCAGATCGTCAAACTACGCGCCGAGTACGGCACCACCATCGTCCTCACCACGCACTACCTCGACGAGGCGGACTCCATGGCCGAACGAGTGATCGTGGTCGACCACGGCCGGGTGATCGCCGACGACACTCCGGCCCGGCTGAAGGCCGAGCATGCGGGAGACCGGATCTCGCTCGCGTGCGGTTCCGACGACGATGCCCGCCGCGCCAGCGCGCGGATCGGTGCGTTCGACGGGGTGGACGCCGAGCACGGCCGCGATCGGGTCCACGTGCGGGCGGTCAACGGGCCGGAGCTCCTGCCGGAGCTGCTGCGTCGCCTCGACGCCGACGGCATCCGGGTGATCAGGGCCGAGCTGGCCAGGCCAACCCTCGACGACGTGTTCCTCAACCTCACCGGCCGCAGCCTCCGCGAGGGCGGCGCGGAACCGGCCGAGCCGGAGCCGCCCGCCACATCCACCGCAGCCACCACCCGGCAGAACCAGGAGATCACCGCATGAGCACCGCACTCACCACTCCGACCACCGGCTCGCGAAACGCCGTGGCGGCGCCGGCCCTCACGCAGTCGACCAGCATGCTCAGCGACGTGTTCACGGTGTTCAGCCGCGAGCTGCGGCCCGTTCTGCGCGACCCGTTCTCGGTCGTGTTCAGCATGATCCAGCCGCTGGTGTTCCTCGGTCTGTTCGGCCCCCTGCTCTCCGGCTTCCCGGGCACCGGTACGGGGTCCGCGCTGCAGTGGTTCGTTCCCGGAATCATCGTCATGTCGTGCTTGTTCAGCGGCTCCTTCACCGGCTCGAACCTGCTGTTCGAACTTCAGACGGGCTCCCACGAGCGGATGCTGGTCACGCCGTTGCGGCGCTCGGCTCTGCTCATCGGCCGGGCGCTCAAGGAGATCGTACCCATGATCATGCAAGCGGTGATCATCGTCGCGGTATGCGTCCCCTTCGGGTTCGAACTCCACGTAGCCGGGGTGCTCGTCGCCCTGGTGATCCTCGCGGTCCTGGCGATCGGGATCGGCTCGCTGTCCTACACGCTGGCGCTCGCCTCGAAGAACCAGGACTGGCTGTTCTGGACGGTGCAGCAGACACTGCTCTTCCCCGCACTGCTCCTGGCTGGAATCCTGCTTCCGGTGGACGACGGACCCGGGTGGCTGCGGGCGCTGGCGCAGGCCAACCCCTTGAGCTATGTGGTCGATGCAACCCGCGTGCTCTTCAGCGGCGAGATCGCCTCAGTCACCGTAGTGCAGGGCCTTGCCGCGGCCGCCGCAGTCGCCGCGGTCGGACTGTTCACCGGAATCAGGGCGATGCGACGCTCCAGCTGACTGACTCGGAATGAGATGCCCCGTCGTCGCTCTTCTGTGCCCTGCGGACCGCGCGATCTCCCAAGTCCGCAGGGCACAGCGGTGTGCACGGAACCGAATCCGATTCTCCGGCGTCGAAGTGGCATGCGAACGCGACTGGGCATCCTCCTCGGATGCGGGCTTGCGGCCGGCACACTGGTCGCCATCAACGTGATCCCGGCCGGCGAGGCCGTGGCTACCGGGCTGGTGTCGTTCGGCGCCTGTTCCGATGTCGTCGACCACCTCAAAGACGAAGGGCGGGAGCGGGTCGGACCGTGGGGCCTCATGACCGGCGGGCCGATGATGCCGTTCGAGATGGAAACCACTGACGACGCCGTGGCCGCAGACGGCGCAGGCGCCGACTCTGCCGGCGGGACGGACGGCTCGTACTCGAGTACCAACGTCCAGGAAGCCGGGGTAGACGAGCCGGACATCGTGAAGACCGACGGCCGGCTGATCGTCACCACCATGGGCTCGAACCTTCAGGTGATCGACACCACCGATGGCGCTCCGGCCAAGATCGGCGAACTATCCCTCGGCCAGGAGTATGCCGAGGGCAATCTGCTGTTGTCCGGGGATCGGGCGCTCGTTTTCGTGCGCGGGTATGCGGAGGTCGCGGGCGAGGACGAAGCCGTGGAACCCGACTACTTCTGGGAACAACCCACCACTAGCGTCTTGCTCGTCGATCTTTCCAGCCCGGCGAATCCCACAGTGATCTCCTCTCTCGAGGTGGACGGCAACTACATTGACGCGCGGCTGGTGGACGGCACGGCACGGCTGGTGATCAGCTCCGCGCCCCGCGTGCGCTTCCCGGCGTTGGAACGCCACTACGTACGTGAGCCCGACGAAGAGGAGCTGGTCAAACTCAACCGCGAAGCGATCGACGACTCCGGCATCGACGACTGGTTGCCGTCATACCGCCTGGAAGCCGGTGGCGAGGAGTCAACCGGCCGTCTGGTGGAATGCGATCAGCTCAACCGCCCGTCCGACTTCGCGGGATTCACCACGCTGAGCGTTCTCACCGTCGGCTTCGACCAGCTCACGGCCGGTGACGCTGTTGGCGTACTCACCGACGGCGACACGGTGTACGCGAGCGCGGACCAGCTCTACGTGGCGACGGCCAAGTGGGGCGAACCGAGCGAGGCTGTCGGCGCCGCCGTCGACTGGATGGGCCCGTGGTGGCCACGCATCGACAAGACGGGAATCCACGCCTTCGACATCCGCGGAGACGGCCCCGCACGCTACCTCGCATCCGGCGACGTCGACGGCGAACTCATCGGCCAGTACGCGATGTCCGAACACGACAGTGTCCTGCGTGTGGCCACCACCACGGACGCCTGGGACGAGTCGAAGAGCGAGAGTCACCTATTCACCCTCACCGAGCAAGGCAGCGAGCTGGCCGAGCTCGGGCGGGTCAGCGGCCTCGGCAAGAGTGAACGCATCTACGCCGTCCGCTACTTCGGCGACACGGCCTACGTCGTGACGTTCCGCCAGGTCGACCCGCTCTACGTGCTCGATCTCGCGGATCCGGCGAACCCGTCGGTGGAAGGCGAACTGAAGATCACCGGGTACTCGTCGTACCTGCATCCGATCGGCGAGGATCGCCTGATCGGGATCGGCCAAGAGGCGACCGAATCGGGGCGGACGGTCGGCACCCAGGTGTCGCTGTTCGACGTGAGCGATCCGGCGTCGCCAGGCAAACTGGACGGCGTCGTCAAGGAAGACGCGTGGAGCGAGGCCGAGAGTAACCCGCACGCGTTCCTCTACTGGCCGGAGACCCGGCAGCTCGTGGTCCCGATTCACGGTTTCGGCCTGGCCGAACCGCTCGAAGCCGGTCCGGACGAGACCAACGACGACGCGGTCGCCGACGACCAGGCGATGGCCGACGAGTCCGGCGGCGCACTGGTTCTCGGTGTGGGCGAGACGTCGCTGTCGGAGCAGGGCCTCATCACCAACGGCCGGCCAGAGAGTGAGCGAGAGGACTATTACTGGTCCTCGATCATGCGCTCGCTCGTCATCGGCGACGCGCTGTACACGCTCTGGCACGACGGCCTCCAGGTGAACGACCTGGACGACCTGGACTTCCAGAGCTGGCTCACCCTGAGCTCGGCCTGGTGACGGGCTGGCCGACGGCCTGGTGACAGCTTCCGTCCGGGCCGTCGGCCATACTGTTCACGCTCACAACGATGCATCGCGCACCGAGACGTGGAGGACGAGATGGCTCAGCGACCCACGAACTGGGCCGGAAATCTGACGTTCCACGTGGAACACGTGCACCGGCCCGCCTCACTCGATGAACTTCGGGAATTGGTGACTCGCAGCCACCGGCTGCGGGTCCTCGGCACCGGCCACTCGTTCAGCGCCATCGCCGACACCACCGGAAACCTCGTGTCGCTCGCCGGCCTGCCGCAGAGTATCGCCATGGATCCGGACGGCACCTCGGTCACGGTGGCCGGGGCTGTGCGGTATGGCGAGCTCAGCGAGTACTTGCACCGCCATGGCCGCGCATTGCACAATCTCGGCTCGCTTCCGCATATCTCCGTCGCGGGATCATGCGCTACAGCGACGCACGGTTCTGGTGTCGGCAATGGTGGACTTGCCACCGCTGTCACGTCCATGACCGTCATGAGTGCCGACGGCACCGTCCGGACGTTCCATGCCGGCGAGGACGTGTTTGCCGGCGTCGTGGTAGGCCTGGGAACCGTCGGGGTCGTGCTCGACCTGACATTGACAACCGAGCCTACGTACAACGTCGAGCAGTACGTCTACGAAGACCTTCCCCGGTCCGAGCTGGACGACCACTTCGACGCCATCATGTCCGCTGCATACAGTGTCAGCCTGTTCACCCAGTGGCAGGATCCACTGATCCGGCAGGTCTGGGTGAAACACCGTCCCGACCGGCACGGCGTCTGGCAGGGGGGAGAGACGTGGCACCGTGCCCGGCTCGCCGATGGCCCGCGCCACCCCCTGCCTGGAATATCGCCGGTCAGCTGTACCGAGCAGCTGGGGGTAGCCGGCCCGTGGCAGGAGCGATTGCCGCATTTCCGGCTCGACTTCACACCGAGCAACGGCGAAGAGGTGCAGTCCGAGTTTTTCGTGCCTCGTGAGCATGGCCTCGCGGCGGTCCAGGCCCTGCACGAGGTGAGCAGCGGGTTCTCCCACCTGGTGCAAGCCACGGAGATCAGGACTGTGGCCGCAGACACTCATTGGATGAGCCCCTACTACCAGCGAGACGTGGTCGCCGTGCATTTCACCTGGGTCAAGGACCAAACGCGAGTCCTGGCGGCGCTGCCGCTGGTCGAGAAGACACTGGCCCCGTACCGCGCGGTCCCGCACTGGGGAAAGCTCACCACGATGCCCGCCGACGAGGTCCGCGCCGGCTTTCCCCGGATCGGCGACTTCCGCGAGCTGGCGCGCACCTTGGACCCGCAAGGTATGTTCCGCAACGACTTCGTGGATCGCGTGGTCTGTACGGTGTGAACTCGCGCTCTCGAGGGGCGATCCCGGGCTTCCCGAGGTGAGCTTGTCCGTGGCGGGCGTGGCCCTCACTGCGGAGGGCAGTTCCGTTTCCGCCTACTGCGTAACTTGTACGCGGTTATGCGTACGTCGTACGCTTGGCAGATGAGGATCCTCGTCACCGGCGCTACCGGGAACATTGGACGGCTCGTCGTCGATCATCTGCTCACCCAGGGAGCGGAGGACGTGCGGGCTCTCACCATCAATCCGGCGAAGGCCGCCCTTCCGGCCGACGTCGAGGTCGCCGTCGGCTACGTCGGCCGGCCCGCCACTCTGCCTGAGGCCCTCGATGGCGTAGAC
Organism: Phytoactinopolyspora alkaliphila; assembly: GCF_010550695.1. Classification (GTDB taxonomy): domain Bacteria; phylum Actinomycetota; class Actinomycetes; order Jiangellales; family Jiangellaceae; genus Phytoactinopolyspora; species Phytoactinopolyspora alkaliphila. The sequence goes on along the minus strand of NZ_JAAGOB010000004.1, from coordinate 234,674 downwards.
CGGATGTATCTCGCTCCGGTCCCCGAGACGGTGGCGGACGCGGTGCGACTGGCCCGGAAGGCAGGCGTCGAACACATCGTCGACCTCTCCGGGCCGGAAGGGACGTGGTGGTACGGCGTCGCGCAAGCCGTCGAGAGCTCCGGAGCCGCATGGACCCACCTGTGGCCGGGCGAGTTCATGAGCAACACGCTGATCTGGGCAGACCAGGTCCGGACCGCGCGCGTCGTCCGGGACGCGTATCCGGACGCGGCCAATGCCCCCATCGACATCGATGACGTCGCGGCCGTCGCCGCAAAGACGCTACTTGAGGACGGCCACGCCGGCCAGTCTTATGAGCTGACTGGGCCGCACACCCTCACCCGCCGCGAGATGGTCCGCCATATCGGGGCGGCACTGGGCCGGGACATCCCGTATGTGGCGTTGACGCGGGAGGAAGGCATCGCCCAGCTGGTAGCCGACATGGGCGAATATGCCGAGTGGTACGTGGACGGAGCGGCCAGCCTGGTCGACGAACCTCAGGCCGCAACCACTACCGTCGCGGACATTCTTGGCCGGCCCGCCACCACGTTCGCCGAATGGGCCGTCAAGCACGCCGACGAGTTCCGCTGAACCGGCCAGCGACGGCGCGCTCCCGCCCGCGGACGCTCGCCCGGCATCTGGGTGAACGGCGGGACCCATTGCCCATGGTCAACGCCGGCGCGCAGTGACCAGCCAGGCGCTGGAGTCGAGCCAAACGCCGTTGCCGGTGTCATGGGCGGCGAGCATGTCGAGCAGCCCGTCGAGGGCACGAGCGGTCGCGGTCGCGTCGAGGTCGGCGACCAGGTCCTGGATCATCCCCAGCTCGAACAGGGCATCGCGCGCGCCGGCAGCGTCCGGACCGTAGTAGACCGGCTCCCGTACGGCGGTGATGTCGACGGCGGTGAAGCCGGCGTCGGTCAGCAGCCCCGCCGTGAGGGCTGGATCCGCCAGCGAGAAGGCCCCGTGACCGAGTCCATCGGCCGGCTTCCGTCCGCCGGCCAGGGCGTGCCTGACTTCGGTGAACCACTCCTGGCGGTCACCGGTCTGCCAGACCAGCTGGACGAACCGCGCGCCTGGTCGCAGCGCCGAGCTGATGTTGGCGAACGCCGCCGCCGGGTCAGGGAAGAACATCGTGCCGAACCGGCTGATACCCACGGTGAAGTGCCCCGGCGAGAAGGGGTGGGCCTGGACGTCGGCTCGCTCGAAGGCGACGTTGCCGATGCCCTCTTCCTTGGTCAGCTGGCGGGCGCGATCCACCATGGGCGCAGACAGATCGACGCCGAGTGCGCTCCCCGTGGGCGCGGCTCGACCCGCCTCGCGTGTGGTCTGCCCCGTGCCGCAGCCGATATCGAGGACACGGTCGCCGGTTCTGATGTCGGCGGCCGTACGCAGTCGCGCGTTGTAACGGCTGAGTTCGGCGTCGTAGTCGAACATGTCAATCGCCTTCCGGGCTGGCTGGGCCGTCGCGGAGTACGCCGCGCACCGTGTCGAGCGGAACCCCGGGTGGGAACTCCGGCAGCCACCAGGTGGCTCCCGCAGCGGCGTAGGGCAGCGGGTCGGCGTCGAGGGGCAGGCCGACGGCGATGTCGTAGGCACCGGCCGTTCCCGCTCGGAGGCTGGCGATGGCGGCGACAGTCTCGGCGAGTTGGTCCGGGTGCTCGAGGTTTGCCGGGAAGAAGCCGTCGAGCCGGGCGGCGCGACGGATCGGCTTGCTATTTCCCGGGTATCCAGCGGCCCACACCGGAACGCCGGGCTTCTGGACCGGTCGGGGCAGGAACGCGATGTCCTCAACGGTGTAGTGCTGACCGCGGTGCCGCACCGGTTCGCCGGACCAGGCGGCGGCCAGGACCGTCAAGGACTCGTCGAGCATCTGGCCGCGGTGCCGGTCGTCCGGCTGCTCGCCCGTCTTGGATAGCTCGCCGCCGAACCGATCACTGCCGATGCCGACGCCGAGGGTGAGCCGACCGTTGCTGAGCCGATCCAGAGTGGCAGTCTCCCGAGCGACCTTGGCCGGCCGACGGCGGGGAAGCGGCGACACCATCGGGCCGAGCCGCAGCCGTTCGGTCACGGTAGCGATGGCCGTCAACACAATCCACGGGTCCGCGACCTCGCGGACCGGCGCCTGCCAGCACAGGTGATCCCACACGAAGCAGCCGTCCCAGCCCGCCTCCTCCGCATCGGCGGCGAGCCGCGCGACCGTCTTCGGGTCAGCGAGCTCATCGAACAGCGGCAGCCAGAGTGCCGATCGCAGCCGGCTCATGGGTGAACCTGTCCCACGGTCCGGGTCACGACCTGCTCGGCGCGCCTGCGTATCGCCCTCATGTTGACTCCCCTCCGGACTCGTCCATCGTCTGCTGGCACGCTAGGCCGCGCCGCGCGAATCACGGCGCTCGGAGCGGTCGTACTGGAACACGGCCGCGAACTGCTGGCCAATGCAGCGAGTCTGACCGACGCCGTGGACCGGTTCAAGGCGGGCGACGGCCGGGTCGACATCGGCACGTTTCAGCGCGTCTCCAACGTGATCCTGCCGGCTCTCGTACGCCGATTGCGAGCCGAGCATCCCGGCTGCGACATCAGGCTGTCCGAGGAGGAACCAGACCAGCTGCAGATCGGTGACCTCGACCTGCTGTTCTACGACGGCCGGGCCGACGGCGATGTCGAACACGTCAAGCTGCTAGATGATCCGTACCTCCTGGTGGCCACCGCCGGGCCGTTGCCCGACGGCCCGGTCCATCTCAAGCAACTAGACGACGCACCGATGGTGGCCTGAACGCTGATCTGCGACCAGCCTCAGATGGAGCAGGCGCTCAGCCATGCCGGCTCCCGGCCACGGATCGTGTTTCGTAGCGCGATCAACGACACCCTTCTGTCGATGGTGCGAGCCGGCCTCGGCTCAGCGTTCCTGCCGTGGCTCGCCATCCGTGCGATCGACATTGCCCGCCACGTCGCAGCCGAGGTTCACTGGGCCATGTCGACAAAGCGGCTGTAGTGGCCCTGAAAGGCCACCGTGATGGTTGCGGTGGGGCCATTGCGGTGTTTGGCGACGATGAAGTCCGCCTCGCCGGCCCGCGGTGACTCCTTCTCATAGGCGTCCTCGCGGTGCAACAGGACCACCATGTCCGCATCTTGCTCAAGGCTGTTGTGCAAAGTTATGCCGTTCGCGACAAAATTGTGCGTCCCCAGCACAGTCGCATCGAACACATCTTGCTCCCCGAGCGACTCGATGGACACAACTCTGTCCCAGAAGATGTCATTCGTTGCGTACATCTCCAGCTCTGCGTCATCAAGCACGGCGGCGACGCGGCCCAGTCGTTCCCGGCTCACTCCGTGCCTCCACAGTGTGCTGCCGCAAAGCCTTATGTCGATCTCCTTGACGAACTGTCGATGAGGCATGCCCCGCTCAGCCAAGAGGGACCGCACCCGTTGCCAAACCTCACGGGGAACGGTGTCTACGTTCGTGTTCGAGGTGCCTCTCTCGAGAATCGCCACGAGCCGATCACACGTACGTCCACGCTCTCCGTGGCAGCCGATCTCGCGCAGGAATCGCAGCTGTTCGTCACGGCCCGACACGTAGAGCACGTGCTGAGGGCGGTAAGAACCCTTGGTTTGTGGCTTCGCCAGCCGCGTCGAAATGCCGCACCGTAATAGCAGCCTGGACACACCCTCGACCAGTTCACGGCTCGTCGAAGAGTAATAGATCTGGCCCGATCGACCGTTCTTGGTTACCGTTACGGAGCCGTCCGTGGCCCATAGATGCCGCAGAAAGAGCTTGACTTGGCGCTTGGGAAGGCTGAAGACGCCGTCCGGAATGAATTTCTCGTGGGATCTCAGGCCGAACAGCTCGAGCTCATCAAGCCACTTCGCAATTGGATTCCGCCGGCCATGAGTCAACCTGTACGGTGCCGGGAGCCGCAGTGTCGTCACACGCGCGGCAGGGTAGTCGTCGCGGACAGCGGAGATGCCGAAGTACTTCGCGGATTCGGTCACCACACGCAGATTCTCCTCGTCTACCGAGGCGTAGCGGATCGGCTGACGACGCACGAACGAACCGTCGCCGATCAGATGCCCCAGCATGATGACTTCTGGGTCGGCCCAGGGAACCGTGACGAGCGGGGCTGGAACATGGCGGGGCACAGCCACCCGGCTCCCTGCTCTTAGTTGGCCCAGCGGCTTCCAGCCCTCGTACGTCAGGAACGGATGGTTGGCGGTGGCATCAACTTCTTTGCCGGAAGCCAGCCGCACCCGGAACGTTTCCTTCCGGCCGCTCGGAAATGCGTGCGTCATCGTGCGCGGGACATACCGCAGGCTGTCGTCGAGACTCCATACCGGAATATCACGAGCGCCGGTGGCCACAAGCTGGCCGATGGTGACTTCTGCCCCCGTATCGGCCCGCAAAATCCTGGTGGATGCTGGCACGCACCCGGACTCGCGAAGGTCAGAGAGCATTGGCTTCTTGTCAGTCCGCTGTTCCGGCCCACGGTTCAGCTGGCAGATGGCGATGACCGGGACTTCGATCTCCTTGGCCAGAAGCTTGAGGGAACGGGAGAACTCCGAGACTTCCTGCTGCCGGCTTTCTACCTTCTTGCCACTGGTCATCAGCTGCAAATAGTCCACAATGACGACGCGCAGGTCGTGGCGTTGCTTGAGCCGCCGGCACTTGGCCCGGATCTCCATCATGGTCATATTGGGAGAATCGTCGATGAACAACGGGGCGCTCGACACTTCACCCGTGCTGCGGGCGATGCGGTTCCAGTCGTCGTCGGTCATCTGCCCGGAACGCATGTGATGCAACGGGACCTTGGCTTCAGCCGACAGCAGACGCATCGTGATCTCGTTGCGGCTCATCTCCAGAGAAAAGATGACCGATGTGAGCTGATGCTTGATGGAGGCCGCTCGAGCAATATCCAGTCCCAGCGTCGATTTCCCGACGGCCGGCCGGGCGGCCAGGATGATCATCTGGCCCGGGTGCAAGCCGTTGGTCAACGAGTCGAGGTCGGCGAAGCCGGTGGGCACTCCCACCATTTCACCTGCCCGGGATCCAATCGCCTCGATCTCGTCGAGCGCACCCTCCATGATCTCGCCCAGTGGGAGGTAGTCTTCCGAGGCGCGGCGCTCGGTAACCGCGTACACCTCGGCTTGGGCACGGTCGACGATGTCGTCGGCTTCGCCGTCACCGCCGTAGCCCATCTGTGTGATCCGGGTGCCGGCCTCCACCAGGCGACGCAGGATGGCCCGCTCACGCACGATGTTCGCGTAGTACCCCGCGTTCGCGGCGGAGGGCACCGAGGAGACGAGGGTGTGCAGATACGGTGCGCCACCGATGCGACCGAGGTCACCCTGCTTCTGCAGAACAGCTGCGACGGTGACCGCGTCCGCGGGCTCGCCACGCCCGTAAAGGTCGAGGACGGCCTCGTAGATCAGTTCGTGAGCCGGACGGTAGAAATCGTGGCCGCGCAGCACCTCGACGACGTCAGCGATCGCATCCTTGGACAGCATCATGCCGCCCAGCACCGACTGTTCGGCGGCGACGTCCTGGGGCGGAGTCAGGCCGTAGCCGCTCGCCGGTGCGTCGTCCCGGTTCGGCAGCTCAGCGACGCTCACCCGATCTCCTCCACCCACGACTCTTCATACACACGTTCTAGCATTCACCACTGACACGTCTGGTCGCCCAGGCAGCCGCGAAGCACTGGTAGCCAGCAGTCCGCGACCCGCCCACCCCTGCCGACTGTCGTTGACGGTAGGGCCCGCAGGCACCGATCACAACTTCGCCACGCACAACGCTTGTACACCTCCTGTGGACGAACTTGGCGTCGTGCAGGTCGCTGGTGAAACGATCATCCCCAGGTGTGGATAACACTGGGGACAACGCTCTGCGCAGCCCAGCCTGCGTACGAGGAATACGGCCATGAACAGGGCTAACAATCATCCACCGGATGTGGATAGAAACTTTGGCAAGGGGATTCTCATGATCCGAGACGTTCCGTGGCCGCGTCAGTACCAACACCTATAGTCGCTGCTGCCATGTCTCCTCGCCCCGCGGCGTTACGCCGGCATCCTGCCGACCGCGAGATCTTGCGCCTCGCGCTCCCGGCGTTGGGCGCGCTGGTCGCCGAACCGCTCTTCCTGATCGCTGATTCCGCTATCGTCGGCCGGCTCGGCACGCCGGAGCTGGCCGGCCTGGGAGTCGCGGCCGCGGTGCTGTCCACATTGGTGAACGTCTCGATCTTCCTGGCCTACGGGACCACGGCCGCGGTCGCGCGCATGCTGGGTGCCAACAATCTGGCCGGCGCCTTGCGCTCGGGCATCGACGGCTGCTGGCTGGCCATCCTCATCGGGCTCGGCACGCTGGCGGTCGGGTGGCCACTCACCCCGTGGATCGTCGCCCGGTTCGGGCCCGCTGCCGACGTGGCCGAGCACGCGCAGACCTACTTGCAGATCAGTCTTCTCGGCATTCCGCCGATGCTCCTGGTCCTCGCCGCCACCGGCGTGCTGCGCGGACTGCAGGACACGCGCACGCCGTTGTATGTCGCGGCGGGCGGCGCCATCAGCAACGTCTTCCTCAACGTCGTGCTCGTTCATGGACTCGGCCTCGGCATTGCCGGCTCGGCCATCGGGACCGTCGTCGCACAGACAGCGATGGCCACCGCCTTCATCACCGTCGTCGCCCGTGCCGCCCGTCGCCATGAGGTGTCGCTGTGGCCACACTGGCCTGGTGTCGGCCGGTCCTTCGGTGCCGGAGTTCCCCTGATAGTCCGCACCGCGGCGATGCGCGTCGCGCTGATCATCACCACCGTCGTCGCCACCGATCTCGGCACCGCCGAGCTCGCGGCGCACCAGGTCGCGTTCACCACCTGGACGCTGCTGGCGCTGATCCTCGACGCCGTGGCCATCGCTGCCCAGGCACTGGTCGGCAAGGCTCTGGGGTCCGGCGACGCCCAGGCGGCCCGCTCGATCACCCGCAGGATGATCCAATGGGGGGTGTTGAGCGGCCTCGCTCTGACCGCCGTCGTTCTCGCCGTGGGATCGGTCTACGCTCGCATATTCACCGAGGATCCAGAGGTCCGCACTATCCTGATCACCGCTCTCGTCGTGGCGGCGGCGCTACAGCCACTCGCCGGATGGGTCTTCGTCCTGGACGGCGTGCTCATCGGTGCCGGCGACGGACGGTACCTGGCGTGGGCCTCCGTCGTCTCTGTGATCATCTTTCTGCCTGCGGCCTTCGCCGTCATGCTCCTGAATCTCTCCGGGACCAGCGGCATCGCCGCCCTCTGGGGCGCCATCGGCCTGTGGACCCTGGCCAGACTGATCACCCTCGAAGTCCGGCATCGGCGCGGCACCTGGGCCGTCACCGGCGCGATCCGTTGACTCCGTCTCGCGGATCGCCGGTGTCACGCGCATGTCGTGAGGCACCGGCAGGTGTTCGCCTGGGAAGATGTCGCCCGACGAGGTTGCTGAAAGCACCGACCGCGTCGTCATGTCAGATTCAGGCTGATCGGGGCAGCGAACGTGATCGACATCCTCACTTTTCCCGTCATCGTGGGCTTCAGCCTCCTGGTGGCGTTCGTCATCGGCCTGGCCGCCCAACGCCTCCTCGGCATCCGCCTCGGCCTGCTTCGCCTGCTGGCCACAGGGGTCTTCGCCGTCGCTGTCGGCCCGTTGATCATGCTGGCGATGCTGCGCCCGTTCGGGCTGCCCGCCGGTGAGTCCGAGGACCTCGCCCACGCCGACGGCGTCTACTTCTGGTTCGCCCTGCTGGCGATCGTCTGCACCGTCCTCGCCTCCATGGTCTTCATCGTGGTCGTCGAGGCGTTCGCGCCCCTCGGGTCCATTCCACCCGCGCTGGTCTGGGGCCGCGGCCTTCGCGGCCGGTTCAAACGCGGACGCCGATACTGGCAGATCATCGGCATCTCTGTCCGGCACGGACTGGCACCCTACATCCGGGGAGGACGAGACCGCGCGCTCGCCGTACCCAGTGGGCGAGCCCAGTTCGGCCGGTCACTCGCGGCCACGCTGAACCAGGGTGGCGTCACGTTCGTCAAGATGGGCCAGATCCTGGCCACTCGCAAAGACCTGCTGCCGGCCGAGGTCACCGCGGAGTTGGCACGTCTTCAAGACGACGCCGCGCCCGTGCCGTGGCAGGACGTGGAGGCGGTGCTCCGCGCCGAACTGGGTGCCCCGATCAGCGAGGTCTTCGCCGAGATCGATCCCGTGCCGCTCGCGGCCGCATCAGTCGGCCAAGTCCACGTCGCCCGCCTGCACACCGGCGACGACGTCGTCGTCAAGGTGCAGCGTCCGGGCATCCGGCCCGTCGTCGAGCGGGATCTGGACATCGCGGCGCGGCTGGCCGCGCGACTCGAGGGCGGCACCAGGTGGGCGCGTGGCATGGGGCTGTCGGCCCTGGCCGTCGGCCTGGCGGAAGCCATCAGGGAGGAACTGGACTACCGGGTAGAGGCGGACAACATCGCGGCGGTAGCCCACGCCCATCCACCTGGGTCACCGGTCCGGCTGCCCCGGGTTCACCAGCAGCTGTGCACCGAGCGGGTGCTCGTCATGGAGCGCCTGCACGGGCGCGCCTTGCGCGATGCCGGCGACATCATCGCCCGCCTCGAGCTGGACCGTGCCCAGATAGCCCGCTCACTTCTCGGCGTGCTGTTCCACCAGATCATCACCTCTGGCGTGTTCCACGCCGACCCGCACGGCGGCAACATCCTCATTCTCGACGACGGCCAGATCGGGCTGCTCGACTTCGGCTCGGTAGGCCGCTTGGACGGCGCGCTCCGCGAGGCGTTGCAGCGACTCCTGCTCGGCATCGACCAGGGCGACCCACTGGCGGTGAGCGACGCCCTACTCGAGCTCGTTCCGCGCCCCGACGAGATAGATCAGCAGCGCCTCGAGCGTGATCTCGGCCGGTTCATGGCCCGCCACGTCCTCGGCGGCAACGTGGTGGGCGTCCGGATGTTCGGCGACCTGTTCCGCATCGTCGCCGACCACGGTCTGGCCATTCCGCCGGAGGTGGCGGCAGTCTTCCGCACGCTCGGCACCGCAGAAGGCACGCTCACCGCCCTTGCGCCCGACTTCAACCTCATCACCGAGACCCGCGCCCTCGCTGGCGGCTATATGGCGGAACAACTCGGCCCGGAGCAGATCAAGCAATCGGTGACGGACGAGCTGGCCGCGTTGCTTCCCGTCCTCCGCCGGCTGCCGAGGCGGGTGGAGCGCATCGCCAGCGCCGCGGAGAACGGCCGGCTCAACATGAACGTGCGGCTGCTCGCCGACGAGCGGGACCGGGCGGTCATCACCGACCTGCTCCACGAAGTGCTGGTGGCCTTTCTTGCGGCGACCACCGGAATCATCGCGGTCCTGCTGCTCGGCATCGAGGGAGGGCCGACGGTTACCGACACCGTCGGCCTCTATCAGCTGATCGGCTACCACCTGCTTGCCATCAGCGCGATCCTTGGGCTTCGGGTTCTGGTCAAGGTCTTTCGCCGGTCGTGACGGCCTGCGGAGGCGAAAGCGGCTCGTCGTCCTTCCCGCATGCCGTGCATTGACCGCGGCGCCGGACGTAGTAGGCATACGTGGCGACGGCGAGCGCTACGCCCCACAGCGGCCAGAGCAATGCCGGTCCGATGGCGGCCCATTCCGTCCAGTTCAGCCGTATCGCACCGTCGCTGAGGCCAGCCTTGACCAGCCCGATCCCACCGGACGTGACAATGACGGCGACGAACGCCGCGGGGACGACGGCCAGCTTGACGGGCACCCGCCGGCCCCTCAGCCCGAGCATCCAGGCCGGGAAGACCTCACCCCACCGCTGCACAAGGCCAAGGGTGAGGACGCCACCTACCAGACCGAAGGTCCCCAGCCAGGCACCAGCCCACAGGTCACCGCTGGCCATGCCGTCCTCGTGAAGGCTCTCGTCGATGCCCATGGGGATGCCGGCGACCCACACCCAGCGCGTCAACGCGTAGAGGGCCGGGACAGCCACGGCGACGCCCACCGCCGAGCGACCCCAGCGTCGGGCAGACGTCCTGGTCATCCATCCCGGCGTACCGGCGCCGCGGCCGCAGTGCTCACAGGCTCCGGCGGTGCGGCGGGCGAACACGACCGTCGTCGCCGCCCAGAGGAAGCCGCCCACGAGCACGGCGGCATGGTTGAGAATCACTCCGTCGATGGCGTCCGCGAAGGAGTCCCTGAGCTCAGCGTCGAACGGTGCCACGGCGATTGCCATCGGCAGGTAGCCGACGAGCGCGAGGACCCTCGTGTCGGGGACGAGCAACAGCCAGGCGAATGCTGTCGCCGCACCGAACCCGAGTGCCGCGTACCGTCCCGTCGCCGGGACGTGCCGTACGCGTGCCATGAGCAGCCCCACGCCGGCGCCAGCGAGCGCCACAGCGGCGAACAGGGGCGCTCCCGTGTCGGCAGGAAGGCCCTGCAGCAAGGACATCGCCGCTTCGGGATCGTTCTCACCGAGTGGGAAGCCCCGCCCGGACATCGTCCATGCGAGTGCGACGGCACCGTAGGCGAGAGACCAGGCCGCTGCCAGGTACGGGAGCCGCCGCGGCCACCTGGAGGGGTGGGCCGGCTGTCGTGCGTGGATCGTCGTCGTCGCAAGCTGCGTCATGTGTCCACCATGCGCCCGGCCCATTGCCCGCCGGATCCCCTGCGACGGTGACTCGCCTCCCCCACACGAGTGAACCTCTTGCCAAATGATCATGTAAACCATGTTTTCTCGTGCTTCACCATGGCTGCAGGCATGGTGAAGCACGAGAAGACATGGTTTACATGATCATTTGGGAGGGCTAGCCGGGCTGACGAAGCCGGACTCGTAGGCGGCGATCACGGCCTGCGTGCGGTCGCGCACGCCGAGCTTGGCCAGGACATTGCCCACGTGCGTCTTCACCGTCTCGACGCCCAGGTACAGCTGACCGGCGATTTCGGGGTTGGACAGCCCCGCGGCCATCATCCGCAGAACCTCCGCCTCACGCTCGGTCAGACCCGCGTCGGCCAGCCGGCCGGGCGCGTCGCTGCCCGCACCTTCGGCGTACGCGGCGGCGAGACGCCTGATGGCTTCCGGGAAGAGCAACGATTCGCCCCGAGCGACCGTGCGTACGGCCTGCACAATCTGTTCGGGAGGCGTACGTTTCAACATGAAGCCGTGAGCGCCGGCTCGGAGCGCGTCATACACGTAGTCGTCGTTCTCGAACGTCGTGACGACGAGGATCCTGGGCGGATCGTCCCGGGACAACAACGTCCGAGTGGCCTGGATGCCGTCCACGGCCGGCATCCGTACGTCCATCACGACGACGTCCGGGCGCAGCTGTGACACCAGCGGCATGACCTCCGCGCCGTCGGACGCCTCCCCGACCACACTCAGGTCGGGCTGGGCATCGATGATCACTCGGAGCCCGGCGCGCACCAGCGGTTCGTCGTCGACGAGGAGAACCGACACCTGCGCCGTCATCACGCACCCCGCTCGGTCGTCGCCGTTGGTAGCGACGCACGGACAACCCACAGGTCATCGCGGCGGCCGGCTTCCAGGCTTCCACGTAGCACCGCGACCCGTTCCCGCATCCCATCCAGGCCATGGCCGCCTCCGGACCGGCCGCGGCCGGTGCCGTCTCCAGCCTCGCTTGCCGCCACGCCTTCGGGTGGGACCGGATTGGCCAGTTCGACGAGGAGCCCATCAGTGCCGGCACTCACGCGCAACTCCACGCGTACCTGGCCGGCGTGGCGGAGCACGTTCGTCAGCCCTTCCTGCAGGATCCGATACGCCTCCCTGGAGGCAGCGCCGGGAATCCGCGCCGCATCGACGTCGACGACGGCGTCCACGACCAGGCCGGCGCGCCGGCTGTCGCCGATCAGCGCATCGATCTGCCGGAGATCGCGCTGGGGCGCGGCGGTGTTCCCGCTCTGTCCTGCGTCACTGGCAACGGTCCGGTCTATAGCCCGCTGCTCGTCGTCTTGCCGGAGAAGGCCGATCACGTGATCGAGGTCGGCCATCGCGGCGCGGCCAGCATCCTCGATAGCGGCCATCGCCTGGCGAGCGAACGCCGGGTCCGAGTCGAACGCCTGCCGGGCGGCCGCCGCTTGCAGAGTCGTAATGGTCAACGCGTGACCCACCGAATCGTGCAGCTCACGGGCGAGCCGATTGCGTTCGCTCAGCTTCCTGGAGGCGGCTTCGAGTTGCCGGATGCGCTCGGCCGACGACGGTCCCAGCAGCACCGGAGCCAGCCTCGAAAGTCCATATCCGATCCCCGCGACGAGGTAGACGACCCCCAGCAGCAGCACGACACCCACCACTGCCGACCAGACACCCGTCAGCTCGGAGAACGGCCACACGTTGGTGTCGGTGAGCCATCCGGACTCCGAACCGGTAACTCGGCCGATCGCCACGATGAACATCGGCACCGCGAACAGGAGCATCGCCATGACAGCGCCACCGCAGGTCAGGTGCACGACATACCAGGTCGCGGCACGCCATCGCGCTTCCCAGGGCGGCGCCTCCTCCGGCTCTGCCAGCGAAGCGTCCAGCAAGCCTCGGGCGGCGGCGATCTCCAAGCTCCGGATGGCCGGGAGGAACGGGGGAATGGTGCCGATCGCCACCGTGACCGCCACGAGGACGGAGACCGGCAGGACAGGCACAGCCGGATCCGCGAACATCTGCGCGAACCCGAAGGCCAGCAACAGGTACGGAATGAGAACGACGCCGCCGAGCAGCAGGAACACACCCCTGCGGGGGGTAGTCCTGCTGACCAGCGGCGTCAGAAGCCCACTGACGTTCACAGGTGCGATTCTCCCGCACTGTGAACGGATCCGATGTCAGGAGGCGACGATGTTCAACCGTACGTTCGCGGCGACCTCTGGGTGGAGCCGGACCGAGACGGTGTGCTCGCCGAGAGTCTTGATGGGGTTACCCACCTCGATACGGCGCTTGTCGACGGACGGTCCACCCGCGGCGCTGACCGCGGAGACGATGTCGCCCGGCGTGATGGCACCGAACAGCCGCCCGGTGTCGCCCGCCTTCGCGGAGAGCCGGACCGGCGACTTCTCCAGTTCGGCCTTCATGTTCCGCGCCGTGTCGAGATCGGCGATCTCGCGACTGGACCGAGCCCGCTGAATGTCGTCGATCTGACGCTGGCCGCCCTTGGTCCACGCGATGGCGTAGCCACGTGGGACCAGGTAGTTGCGGCCGTAGCCATCTTTCACCTCGACGACGTCACCAGCGGCACCGAGACCGCGGACCTCCTGAGTGAGGATGAGTTTCATGTCTTCTTACACCCTTTCCTCAGCGAGCCGTCGAAGTGTACGGCAGCAGTGCCACCTCGCGGGCATTCTTGATCGCGGTGGCAACGTTGCGCTGGTGTCGCGTGCAGTTGCCGGATACGCGGCGGGCACGGATCTTGCCGCGGTCGGAGATGTACTTCCGCAGCAGCGCCGTGTCCTTGTAGTCGACGTAGGTGACGTCATCCTTGCAGAAGGTGCATATCCGCTTCTTCTGCGGCTTGCGCACCGTGGGATTGGCCATCGTGGTGCTCCTCCTCTGAAGAGCCCGGTCACCTCGCAAGGGCGGACCGGAATGGTTGATGAATGGATGGTGGTTGAGAGTGCCCTAGAACGGCGGTTCTTCCGGAGCGGACGCTCCGCCGCCGGCCCACGGGTCGTTGGACGCGGGCTGTCCGGCCGGAGCAGGCGCCCCGCCGCCGGACTGGGTGGCCCAGGGGTCGTTCCCGCCCTGAGGGGCTCCCCCACCGCCGAAGCCGCCGCCCTGACGCTGAGTCCGGGTGACCTTCGCGGTGGCGTAGCGCAGGCTGGGGCCGATCTCGTCGACGTCGAGCTCAATCACCGTGCGCTTCTCGCCCTCACGGGTGTCGAAGGAACGCTGCCTGAGCCGTCCGGAGACGATGACCCGCATTCCCCGCTGCAGGGACTCCGCGGCGTTCTCGGCCACCTGGCGCCAGACGGAGCAGCGCATGAACAGAGTCTCGCCGTCCTCCCACGCGCTGGTCTGCCGGTTGAACGTACGCGGCGTCGACGCGACGGTGAAGTTCGCTACCGCCGCCCCGCTCGGGGTGAACCGGAGTTCCGGGTCATCGGTCAGATTGCCGACGATGGTGATGACGGTCTCGCCTGCCATAAATACTCCCTCAGCTCGGGAATGCCGTGCGGTCTACCCGACGCCTACTGCGCCTCGGGCCGGACCACCTTGGTCCGCAGCACCGATTCGGAGAGTCCGAGCTGGCGGTCGAGTTCTGCCACCGTGTCGGGCTCGCAGGTCACGTCGAGCACCGCGTAGATGCCCTCGCTCTTCTTGTCGATCTCGTAGGCGAGCTTACGGCGGCCCCAGATGTCGACTTTCTCGACCGAGCCACCGGACTCGCGCACAACCCCGAGGTACTGCTCGAGGGTGGGGGCAACGGTGCGCTCCTCGGACTCTGGGTCCAGGATCACCATGACCTCATAATGACGCATGCCGGGTCACCTCCTGTGGTCTTCACGGCCGCGGTCTCTCCGCGGCAGGAGGGCTATCACGTCAGCAGCCTGGAACACATACGGCTGTTCCGCATGTCAACCGGGCCGCGTGCAAGCGTACCAGCGGATTGAGGGATTGCCGACTCGTTCGTCCACAGGAGTCTGACACCGATCTTGTCAGCCGGACGCGATAGCGTCGTTCCATGGTCGAGCTTCGCATCGGTGCCCACGTCGGACAGGACGATCCAGTGGCTGGCGCGCAGAGTCGCGCGGCCAACGCCGCCCAGTTCTTCCTCGGTGACCCACAGGGCTGGAAGACTCCCACGGTCTCGTACGGGGGCGGCGCGGAAGCCCTGCGCAAGGCCGCCGCCGCGGCGGATGTCCAGCTCTTCGTGCACGCGCCGTACGTGCTGAACGTCGCCACCACCAACAACCGCATCCGCATCCCGAGCCGGAAGCTCCTGCAGCAGCAGGTGGACCTGGCGGCGGAGGTAGGCGCCAGCGCTCTGGTCATCCACGGTGGCCACGTGAGCAAGGGTGACGATCCCGACGCCGGCGTGGAGAACTGGCGCAAATGCGCGCAGCGGCTCGACCCGAAGGTGCCGGTGCTCATCGAGAACACCGCGGGCGGAGACCTCGCCATGGCCCGCACGCTCGAGCGGCTGGCGCGTGTCTGGGACGCCGTCGCGGAGTTCGGGCTCGGATTCTGCCTGGACACCTGTCATGCGTTCGCTGCCGGGATCGATCTTGCCACCGTCGTGGACGACGTCATGGCCATCACCGGCCGGATCGACCTGGTGCATGCCAATGACAGCCGCGACCCGTTCGGCTCCGGAGCTGATCGGCACGCCAACATCGGCGACGGGACCATCGGGCTCGATCCGATCGCCGAGGTCATCCGGCGCGCCGGCGCGCCGGTGATCTTGGAGACGCCCGGGGCCAAGACCGGAGAGGCCGACGACCTCGCTGTGCTGCGGGACAGGCTCAGCGGCGGGTAGCCTGAACGCCCGTGACACACAGTCCCGCTCTCTCCGTCCGGCCGATCTCCCGCGAGGAGCACCTGGCCGCGATCGCCGCACGCCCGTCGGTCAGTGCCTTGCAGACCCCTGCCTGGGGTCAGGTCAAGAAGGATTGGAGGGCGGAATCAATCGGGTGGTTCGACCACGACGCACTCGTCGGCGTCGGGCTCGTGCTCTATCGGCAGGCACCGAAGATCCGTCGATATCTCGCATACCTGCCCGAGGGACCTGCCATCGACTGGGAATCGGCCGCCAAGGCCGGTGATCTCGCCAGATGGATCGATCCGCTGGTCAGCCACGTCAAGTCCCAGGGTGCCTTCGGCTTGCGGCTCGGTCCGCTGGTGGTCACCCGGATCTGGGAGAACGCGACTCTGAAAGCAGCCCTCGCGGACGAGGGCGTCACCCGCTTGCGCGACGTCCCGGCGGACGAGACCACTGAGACCGGGCGCTCGATCGCCCGTCAGCTCGAAGCCGCCGGCTGGCGGCCGCCTCCGGAGAGCGAAGGTTTCGCGGCCGGTCAGCCCCAACACGTCTTCCAGCTTCCCCTGCACGGTCGTAGTCCCGATGACGTTCTCCGCGGTTTCAACCAGCTGTGGCGGCGGAACATCAAGAAGGCCGACAAGGCCGGTGTCTCCGTGACTCACGGGACCGCAGCGGACCTGCCGGCGTTCCATGCGCTCTACGCGGAGACAGCGGAGCGGGACGGGTTCACCCCGCGGCCGCTGGGGTACTTCGAGGGCATGTGGGAGGCCATGACGGCGGAGGCGCCCGAGCGGATCCGGCTGTATCTCGCGCACCACGAGGACCACCTCGTCGCCGCCACCACCATGCTGCGAGTCGGTGTCCATGCCTGGTACTCATACGGCGCCTCGTCCACCAGCAAGCGTGAGGTCCGTGGCTCCAATGCCGTGCAGTGGCAGATGATCAAGGACGCCATCGCTGACGGTTGCGAAATCTACGACCTCCGCGGCATCACCGACACGCTGGACGAGTCCGACCCGCATGCCGGACTGATCCGCTTCAAGCTCGGCACCGGCGGGCACGCCGTGGAGTATCTGGGCGAGTGGGACCTGCCCATCTCCCGAATCCTTTACGGCGCGTTCGACCTCTACCTGAAGCGCCGGAGCTGACCCGCGATGTCTCTGCACCTGTATGTCGATTCCGGGCGCTGGCGTTCGCACCTTCGCCGGTTCATGGAACCCGCCGGCACCACGATCGTTCCGGTCACTAAGGGCAACGGGTACGGCTTCGGCAACGCCACACTCGCCGCTGAGGCGGCGGCTCTTGGAGCGGGCACTCTGGCGGTCGGCACGTATGAGGAAATCTCGGACGTACAGAAGGAGTTCCCCGGCGATCTGCTGGTCCTGTCACCATGGCGGCCGTGGCACGAGTTCGCCGTGGACGACGAGCGCGTCGTCCACACCATCTCCCGGGTCACCGACCTGCACACTCTGATCGAGCGGGGCGGAGGCCGTCCTCGGGTCGTCATCGAGGTGCTGACCAGCATGCGGCGCCATGGCATCGACCCCGCGCACCTCACGGCCGTGGCTGACGCCCTGCAGCACGTCAGCTTCGAAGGTTTCGCTCTGCACCTGCCCCTGGTCGGCGACCACCTCGCTGAAGCAGATCGCTTGAGCCGGCAGGCGTTCGACACCGTGCCCGCTTCTCCCCGGACACTCTGGGTCAGTCACCTGTCAGCAGCGGCCGCGGGTTCCCTGGCGAAACATCACGACGCCGAGATCCGGCTGCGGGTGGGATCCGCCCTGTGGCTGGGCGAGCGTGGTGCCCTGCGCGCGCGGGGCACGGTGCTGGACGTTCACCCCGTACGCCGCGGAGACCGCGTCGGGTATCGGCAGCGACGGGCACGCCGCCCAGGCTCGCTGGTGATCGTCTCCGGGGGTACCGCACACGGCGTCGCTCTTGAGGCGCCGTCGCCGGTCACCGGAACGCGGCAACGGGCCGTAGCGGTGGCCAAGGGTGGACTGGAGGCCGCCGGCCAGGTGCTTTCCCCGTTCCAGTTCGCGGGACGGCAACGCTGGTTCGCCGAGCCGCCACACATGCAGTGCTCGATGATCTGGCTGCCGGACGACATCACGCCGCCCGCGCCCGGCGACGAACTCGACCTGGACGTCCGATTCACCACCACGACGTTCGATCACATCAGCTGGGCGTGACGCCCAGCCGCGGAGACGGGAGGGCGTGACCGGGATTCGACCCAGGTCAGGAAGCGGGTAGAAGGCCTGCGTGAGCCAGCGTGTTCCGCGCCTGCTCGGCCAGGCCATTGCGCACGACGAGGTCGTAACGCGATGCGACGAGTCGTCGAGCGGATGCGAACCCGCGCTCCGCATCGCTCAAGCCGTGTGCGGCCAGCCCGAACGCTGCCCCCCACGTCGCGCCGATGAGCGCGCCGGCGGCGGCCATGCCCAGCCAGGCGAAGCCAGGCGCGAACAGGCCCATGAGCAGTCCAATCAGGACGCCCAGAACAATGCCGTTCAGCGCGCTGTTTCCAAGAGAGCGGCGCCTTGTCATCCGCGCGGTGACTCGCTCGAGAAGGCGTACATCGGAACCGACGATGTCGATGTTCTCGATCGGGAATCCATCGTTCGAGAGACTTGTGACCGCTGCTTGCGCGTCGTCGTATGTCTCATATGTCGCTACCGTGTTCCAGGCTGCTTTGATGGGGTCGTAGTCAGGCAGGTCCGCGGGTGTCATGGGATTCTCCTCTCCGAGGACACTGACCATCTTGGCGTCACATCGTTAACCGCAGCTGTGCACTCCCTGTGAATTCCCTAAGATCTCGGCCTTCAATCTCGATTCACAGAATTCTGATGCTCCAAAAGGCCGTGAGCATTGTGGCCGACCTGTTTCGAGCGCATGAATTCACAGGTGGCAAAACACTCTGGACGGCTCTACGGCCCTCAGCCTGCCCATCGGCCGGTGAGGAAGGTGGCAGCCCACACCACCATCAGCGGCACTGAGACAGCCAGGTAAAGCCAGAGCACGTACCGGCGGCGGGCCGCGACGACAGCCAAAGCGATCCACAGCGGCCACCACAGCAGCATCGCCCGCGGAACCGAGAAGAACCAGTAGGACGTAGCGAAGGCGGCCACTTGCAGCCCCACCCAGGTGGCTTCGCCCCAACGCCTCCACCAGAGCAGAGCCACCGTCAGCACCACGCCCAGCACTGTCGCCAGCAGCTCTACGCCGAACATCCAGGCGAAACCCGGTGTTTGAGTACCTCCGAAGGCCGCCCGCCAGGTGTTCACCCACGCATCCCACGGCCAGGTGAATTCACGGTTCCATTCCTGTGCCTGTGCGTCCAGCCAGGCCAGCCAGCTTCCGGTCACCTGCCGCAGGTAAGCCATCCAGGCAACGAGCGGCGCCAAGGGAAGGAACAACCATGCAAACCCTGACCAGGAGCGTTCCTCCCGGCGGGTGACGAGCCAGTGGACTCCCAAGGCGACGGCCAGGAAGATGCCGCTCACGCGCACCGTGCACGCCAGCGACGCCAGCACCCCGGCGGCAAGCCAGTGTCCGCGTCGCGCGGCCAGCCACGCCGGCAGGGCGCAGGCTAAGAACAGCGCCTCCGTGTACGGCGCGGCGAGGAAGACCGCAGGCGGCGCGCACACCCAGACCAGCACCGCGAGGCGGCCGACCTCACGGCCGCCTTCGATCGCCCCGAGCCGGCCCAGCGCCACCGCCGCTACCGCACCGGCGACCAGAGAGATCACCAGGCCCACGACCACATGCGAGACGCCCACCTGATGGCCGGCCCAGAGGAGAACCGGCAAGCCCGGGAAGAAGGCCTCGTTCGGCACGCCCGTGGGTTCGCCTCCGTAGCCGAACTCGGCGATGCCCCGGTAGTGGACGAAGTCCCATCGGATCCAGCGCTCCACCCATGGGATGACGTCCTGTCCGTGACTGACCAGCAGCCACCCCGCGGCGGCCGCCACGACCCACAGCGAGAGCCTGCTGAGGATCCAGATCGCCAGCGCGTCCAGGTCGAGATCGGTCATTGCTCGCCACGAGCGGACAGGCTGTGTGGGGGGCGGCCGGCGGGTCGGCACCGTCGCCGCTGCCGGGGCCTCGCGGTGGTCAGAGCCGTTCACGCTGGAATCGCGCCCTTCGCACCACGTGAGTGGTCATGACTCTCCATCTCGGCATAGGGCCGGACGGGGTCGTTCTCCGGCCGCAGAATGTCGCGGATCACCACGCCGCACAACCACAGCAGCGCTGCGACGCGCAGCAGTACCGACCAGGCGTAGACCTCGGAGGAGATCATCGGATGCTCGGGATCGAAGAAGCCAGCGAGGTAGAACCAGATGGAGATGAAGTAGGCGACCTCGGCTACCTGCCACACCAGCAGTTCCCTCCATCGGGGACGTGCCAGCACGGCAAGAGGAAGCAGCCACAGCGTGTACTGCGGCGACCATACCTTGTTGACCAGCAAGAACGCCGCCACCGCCAGGAACGCGAGCTGCGCAAGCCGCGGTGGCTCCGGTGCGACCATGGCCAGGACGACGATCAGGCCCAGCATGATCAGGCCCGCGCCGACCACCAGGCGGTCGATGTCGTCTCGCAGGAGATCCGGGGCGAGGATCCCGATCGCGTACCACGCCGACCCGAAGTCGGCGCCCCGCTCGGCGTTGAACCTGAAGAACGCGGCCCAGCCATCCCAGCTGAGCGCGGCGACCGGCGCGTTCAGCGCCACCCATGCGGCGGCCGTGCCGGCCGTCGTTCGTCCGAATCCGCGGAACGCGGTGCGGCGATCAGGAGCCCGCATGACGACGAGCAGCATCGCACCAAGGAGCAGCACGGGGTAGAGCTTCGCCGCGGCGCCGACTCCGATGAGCACGCCCGCCCACCCCGGCCGCTCCCGAGTCCACGCGAGGATCGCGACACTGGTGGCGGCCACAGCGAGCAGATCCCAGTTGATGGTGGCGCTGAGAAGCAGAACCGGCGACGCCGCGACGAGAAGGCCGTCCCATGGCCGCCTCGGCACGGTCCGGGCCGTTGCCACCACGGCCACGAGAGCGGATACCGCCATCAGCAAGGCGGTGATCTCGTAGAACCGCACCGATTCCGCCAGGGTGACGTTCTCCGCTTCGGACCCCAGGACCGATTGCACCGCCTGGGCGCCGTACGCCGAGATCTGCATGACGGCACCGGTCACCACGGGGTACTCAAGATCGGTGCGGTCCAGGTAGGCGACGGCTCCGTCGGCGAAGCCACGTTCTTGGTAGAGAAACGGCACGTCGCTGTAACACAGGGACGTCCACACCGTGCGATCGTCGCGAGTCTCCCACGACCGTTCGTGACACGGCTGCTTGCTGATGACTCCCAGGGCGAGAACCACACAAGCTACGGCGAGCGCGATCCGCAGCGGCGACCACCAGCCGCCGCCCGGCATCGCGTGCCTGCCGGCCGGCCCGCCGATCCATTCGCTGGCGGCAGCGGCGACCGGATCGTCCCGGCTGGGGAACGCTGTGGACGTCACCGGGCTATCGTGCCGCACTCACGCGCGGCGGGGTGATGCAGGCCCTAGTGCAGGGGACTAGCCCCAGTCGCCGCTCTCGTCGTCACCCTCATCGGTGCCGTCGTCAGTTCCGCTATCGGCGCCATCGTCCGTACCAGCATCCGTGCCGTCGTCGTCACCACTCTGGTTGCCGTTCTGGTTCCCGTTCTGGTTTCCACCCCATTCGTCGCCGTCGCCAGAGTCCGTCCCGTCCTCGTCGCCGTCGGTGTCACCGGTGTCGTCGTCACCACCGTCGTCTCCGGAGTTCTCGTTGCCGTTCTGGTTTCCGGACGGGTCTCCGTCGTCTGGCGGGCGAGGCGGGTCGGTCTCGTCCGGGGTCGGGGTGGGGGTCGGCGTCCGCGTCAGCGTGGGGGTGGGCGTCGGCGTCGGGTTCACCGGCTCACCGACCTCGGCCGGCTGCGGGAACTCGACGACGTCCTGGCCCTCCATGGCGGCCTTCATGAACGCCGTCCAGATCCGGGCGGGGTACGCCCCTCCCGGGAAGCTGCTCTGCCCGCCGACGCCCTTGAGCGACTTCGTGCCGGCTTCCTCTCCCTCGCCCCGGATGAAAGAGACAGCTGTGGCCAGCTGTGGTGTGAATCCCGCGTACCAGGCCGTCAGCTCCTCGTGCGTGCCCGTCTTACCCGCCGACGGCCGGTCGAGATCGCGCGCGGCCTTGCCGGTGCCGTTCTCTCCATCGACCACTTGCGTCATCGCGTAGGTGACATCGGCGACGATGTCGGCACTGAACACGGTCTTCGGGTCGGGCTCGGCCTCGTGCAGGATGTTGCCACCGCGGTCCGTGACCTTGCGGACCGTGTACCAGTCGGTCTGCCGGCCGCCGGCCGCGAGCGTCGCGTAGATCTCGGCCATCTCGACCGTGGAGACCTTACCGATTCCGAGCGTCACACGCGCGTTGGACTCCAGGTCTTGCGCGTTCTCCGGGACCCCGGCGCGGATCAGCGCGTCCACCACCTTCGACGGGCCGATCTGCATGGTCAAGTCCACGAACGCGGTGTTGACGGAGCGCTCGGTGGACTCCAGCAGATCCACGAACTCGCCGTAGTCGGCGTCGTTCTGGTTGTTCACCGGCGGGCCGAGCTCCGGCGGATCGAAGGGCGAGTTGCCGGCGTACCGGCTCTCCAGCGAGATACCGTCCTCCAGCGCGGCGGCCAGAGTGAACGGCTTGAACGCGGAACCCGCCTGCTGTTTGCCGTCCACAGCATCGTTGAAGGGCTGATCGACGGCGTCCTCCCCGCCGTACATCGCCACCACGGCACCGTCTCCCGGCCGCACGGCGGCCAGGCCTATCCGCACGCCGTCCGCGTCCTCGGTCGGTCGCTCCTCTTCGACGGCCTTGATGGCGGCCGCCTGCGCGTCCTTGTCGAAGGTCGTGACCACCCGCAGCCCCCCGGTCTTGATCTGCGCTTCGTCGACGCCCGCCGCGAGCAGTTCCCGCTCCACCTGCTTGAGCAGGTAGCCGTTGGGACCGCCGTACCTGTTGTTCCGGGCTTCCGGCAGCACTTCCGGCGGTTCCGCGGCGGCTGCCGTCGCGGCGTCCAGCACACCCATCGTGACCATGCCGTCCAGCACGTACCGGAAGCGAGCCTCGAATCGTTTGGTGTTCTCAGGTCCGAGGGTGGGGTCGTGCCGGTGCGGCGAGTTCAGGATGGCCGCCAGGGCGGCGCCCTCTTCCAAGGTCATGTCGCTGACCGGCTTGCCGAAGTAAGACCTCGACGCCGTCTGGACTCCGTAGACGTTGCGCCCGAGGAAGATCGTGTTGAGGTAGGACGCGAGGATGTCGTCCTTCTCGAGCTGCTGGTCGATCTTGATCGAGACGAACAGCTCACTGATCTTTCGCTTCCAGGTCTGATCCTGCACGAGGTAGTAGTTCTTCACGTACTGCTGGGTGATGGTGGAGCCACCGCCGTCGATGTTTCCGCCGGACGTGATGAAGTTCCGGCCGGCACGGGCGATACCCCGCACGTCGAATCCCGGGTTGCTGTAGAAGTTGCGGTCCTCCGCGGCCAGGACGGCGTCGCGCACATGCTGGGGGATCTGCGAGAGGTCGACGCTCTCCCGGTTCTCCGCGCTGAATCGCCCGAGCTCCGTCTCGCCGTCGCTCCAGTAGACGATGGTCGTCTCCGAGCGCGCGAAGTCGTTCGGTTCCGGGATGTCGGTCCTCGCGTAGACGATCCCGATGCCGAGAATGCCCGCGAAGGCGAACCCGAGGAAGTAGAGGAAGAACGCCTTGATGCCGAAGAACTTGCGCCAGCGGCGCTTGCCCTTCGCGGCCTTCTTACCGTGCGCCGCATAGCGACGACGCGAGCCGCCGCCGCGGCGGTTGGTGTGCTGTCCCTCGTCGGTCACTGCGTCCTACTGCCTCGCATGCTGTGGGGTGTCCCGGGCGCACCGTCGCGACCGCGGGCCATCGCTGAGCTTACGTCCTCGGCGCGATCCATGTAGATGGTGCGCTCCACACCTCGGACCGGACGACCCGGTGCGGATGGTCGAAGAGACTCCTCGCAGATCGCCCGCCGGTACAAGATACCGTCTCGGGAGGTGTATCCTCGATGTATCTGTTCGATACATCCACCCGTCACTATGTGAGGAGCGCCGTCCGTGGGCAAACGTGCGGAAGCGTTGGAGCTGGCCATTCTCGGTCTGCTTCATGATGCGCCAATGCACGGCTACGAGCTGCGTAAACGGGTGAATTCCCTGCTTGGATGGGGTCGGGCGTTCTCTTATGGGACGCTCTACCCGACGCTCAAGGAGATGGTCCGCAACGGTCACCTGACCGAGGATCAGCCACTCGAGCCAGCCGGAGCACGCGCGGGCCGCCGCGGGCGGATCGTGTACAAACTCACACCCGAAGGCAAGGAGCGCTTCAGTGAGCTCCTGCGGGAGGCCGGGCCGTCGTCGTGGGACGACGAGCAGTTCGGCGTCCATTTCGCCTTTTTCAGCCGGGCCGACGCCGAGACACGGATGCGCATCCTGACCGGCCGCCGGTCCCGCCTTCAGGAACGGCTTGAGCAGTTCCGTTCCGCGCTGTCACGTACCCGCGAGCGGCTCGACACGTACACGCTCGAGTTGCAACGTCATGGGCTGGAATCGGTCGAGCGTGAGGTCAAGTGGCTTGACGGGCTCATCAGTGCCGAGCAGCGCAGCAATTCGCCACAAGATGAACACCTGCGGGGCAGTGGGTCCCGCCTGGGCGCCGGCGGCACGCCGGTTGATCCCAGCAAGGAAGAAAGGAATCAGAGCTGATGAGCTCCCTTCGTGTAGCCATCGTCGGTGTGGGAAACTGCGCCGCTTCGCTCATTCAAGGCGTGCATTACTACCGTGACGCGGACCCGGGCCAGAAGGTGCCCGGTCTGATGCACGTGCAGTTCGGCGACTACCACGTCCGCGACGTCGAGTTCGTGGCGGCGTTCGACGTCGATGCCAAGAAGGTCGGCCAGGACCTTGCCGACGCCATCGTCGCGAGCGAGAACAACACCATCAAGATCTGTGACGTGCCGCCCACCGGGGTGACCGTCCAGCGTGGGCACACCCTCGATGGGCTCGGCAAGTATTACCGCGAGACGATCACCGAATCGGACGACGACCCCGCGGACGTCGTCGAGACGCTCAGGGCCACCGGAGCCGATGTCCTGGTGTGCTACCTGCCGGTCGGATCGGAGCAGGCCGCCAAGTTCTACGCCCAGTGCGCCATCGACGCGGGCGTCGCGTTCGTCAACGCCCTTCCCGTCTTCATCGCCGGCACGAAGGAGTGGGCCGACAAGTTCACCGCCGCGGGCGTGCCGATCGTGGGCGACGACATCAAGTCGCAGATCGGCGCCACCATCACCCACCGCGTGCTGGCCAAGCTGTTCGAGGACCGCGGTGTGACCGTGGACCGCACGTACCAGCTCAACGTCGGCGGCAACATGGACTTCAAGAACATGCTCGAGCGGGACCGCCTGGAGTCGAAGAAGGTCTCCAAGACGCAGTCCGTCACCTCGCAACTGGTGAATGGCCTGGATGCCCGCAATGTGCACATCGGGCCGTCCGACTATGTCGCGTGGCTGGACGACCGCAAGTGGGCGTTTATCCGGCTTGAGGGCCGCAACTTCGGTGACGCGCCGGTGAACCTGGAGTACAAGCTCGAGGTATGGGACTCGCCGAACTCGGCCGGCATCATCATCGACGCCATCCGTGCGGCCAAGATCGCCAAGGACCGTGGCGTCGGCGGACCCATCTTGTCGGCGTCGTCGTACTTCATGAAGTCGCCGCCGGAGCAGTACTCCGACAGCATCGCGCACGAGCTGGTGGAGAAGTTCATCGCCGGTGACATAGAGCGCTGAAGGAGCTGCAGTGCAGGTGGTCGCGCGAGCATGCGAGCAGCGCTCCGCACTTGTACCAGCTGTCAGGCCTGGACGCCAGTGATCATGTTCACTAGTTTTACTCTGCCGCATACGGCTACCGCATGGGGCAGAGAGGACTGGTGAACATGATCATGTGACGAGTGACCGGACGTCGGTGAGTCGGGCCCCGAACGGGGTGAGTCCGACCCAATGGCCTGCGTCACAACCCGGACATACGGCACTCTTTCGGCATCGAACATTCGGCCGACTCGACTACCATTCGATTGTCCGGCTTATCGGTCGTCTATTGACAGAACGGGTGCGGGGCAGCCAGCGTCATCTACTGTCCCGTGTCTTGTCGCCCTGTTGGTCGGCGGCCGTGATGGATCGCGCGACCCGAGCGCGGCTCCCAGGGACGCCTGACCAAGGAGGAACGATCGATGACGCGGACCGCGCGAACAGGCCGCGGTGCAAGCGGCAACCCGAAACGGGCACGCGCGGCGCAAGACGCCCGTGAGCAAGGAAATCCGTCTGGTGAGGCAAGCCCGCGGGAAGGCACTCGCACGTCGATCTGGCACACCCTTCTCCATGACCGCAGCGTCCGCGCTCGCGTAGCGGCGCTGGTCATCGTCCCTTTGCTGGGCACCCTTGTGCTCGGCGCCCTGTTCTTCAAGAATGCTCTGGACGACGCCGGCGCGGCCGCCGAGGTCGAGGAGCTGGCCAGCGTCGGAGTCACCGCCACCGAACTGCTGCACCGCATCCAGGACGAGCGCGATGTGAGTGCGCTTGCGGAGGTGGAGGCCACCGGGGTCGGCGCTGTGGCAGGTGCTCGCGACGCCACGGACACCGCGCTCTCGGAGTTCATGGGCAGCTTGGACCCGGTTCGGGACGCCGGCTCGTCGACCGAGGCGTCGATCGCCGCCGTGGAGCGTGAGGTCGAGAATCTCGAGCGCTACCGCGCCGAGCGAGACGAGGCCAGCCCGGAGTTCGACGCGGGAGGGGCGTCGGCTTATCACGACCTCGCCGAGGCTGTCCGCGGAATCGTCATCGTCTCGGGTACGGCGGTCCACGACGGGCAGACAGCTCGGCTGATCACGGCCCTCGACAACATCAGCCAGGCCGTCGAGTCCGCGTCTATGGAGCGTAGCCTGGTCACCTACCACCTGACCCCCGGCGAGGAGACGTCCTCCGCTCTCACCACCAGTGCGGTCTCGTACCGTGGTGAGCAAGACCTTCTGATCGACCGTTTCCTTGCCAACTACGACTCGGGGCAGACGGAGAGCGTCTCTGGGCGGATCGCCGCCGCCGACGAGCTCACGGCCACCACGTTCGGGGAGATCCAAGAAGGCGACGAGCTCAGCCAGTCGCACGAGCAGTGGTATGAGGCCGCGACGCAGCGCCTTGATGTGCTCCGCGAGATCGAAGCCGAATCCGCGGCAGCCGTCGTCGACAATGCTTCCAGCGCGGCGAACAGCGCCCGCGCCACGGCCATTCTCAGCGCGGTCGCGGTTCTCGCTGTGCTCGCGTTGACCGTCTTCCTCACCATCGTCGTCGCCCGGTCCATCGTGGGGCCGCTGAGCCGCTTGCGTGGCGCCGCGGAGCAGACCGCGAGCAAGGACCTGCCGGCATTCGTGGAGAGGATCCGCAAGGACGGCCCCGCAGCCGCACGCGCGTCCACCGAGGTCATCACACCCGAAGGCAACGACGAGATCGGCGCGGTGACGCGCGCGTTCAACGACGTTCATTCGCAGGCCATCCAAATCGCGGGTGACCAGGCTCTTCTGCGGCAGAACCTGGACACCATCGTGGTGAACCTCTCGCGGCGGACCCAGTCGCTCGTTGATCGTCAGCTGGGCGAGCTCGAAGGCCTCGAGCAGCGCGAACGAGACCCGGACCAGCTCAGCACGCTGTTCCGTATCGACCACATGGCTACCCGGGTCCGCCGCCATGCCGAGAGCCTTCTGGTCCTCGCGGGTGTGCAGGAGATGCGCAAGCAGACGTCGTCGGCTCCGGTCCTGGACGTGGTCCGCACAGCCGTCGGCGAGGTCGAGCAGTATCCGCGGGTCAAGTTCGGCGTGATGCCGACTGACCTGGTGACGGCAGGTGCCGTCGATGACATCGCGCACATGCTGGCCGAGCTGATCGACAACGCCACGGAGTTCTCCGCGCCTTCTACGCCTGTGCGTGTGACGAGCCAGCCGCTGCTCGGCGGCGGGCTGCGGATCTCAGTCGCCGACGCCGGTCTCGGCATTCCCACCGACCAGCTGGAAGCATTGAACAGCAGGCTGGCAGACGTCGGCGACATCGATGTCGCGACCTCCCGCACGCTGGGCCTCTACGTCGTGGCGAGACTTTCCGCCAAGCACGGTATCCGCGTCAGGCTCGAGCCCGGCAGCGCCGGCGGCACTGTCGCACAGGTCGATATCCCGGCCAACCTGATTCACTCGCCACTGGATTCGCAGGCCGACGTTCCCCCGCCTGCGGTCAACGAAGACCCGCTCCACACTCCGGCCCCGTGGACCCCGTCCGAACCTCCGCGCAGGCACGCCGCGCCCACGCAATCCCGGCAGCCTGAGCCCGCCCTGCCCACGAGGACGGAGGAGTGGTCCATGCAGGCGCCGGAGGAGCTCTCCACTGAGTACAGCCGCGACCGTCTTCCCGATTTCACCGGTGAGAACACGTTCGCCACCGCGGCCACAGACAACGACTCGCCGATCTTCGAGTCGGTTCGCTCGGCCTGGTTCAGTGGCGAGACCAGTTCGGACTGGTCCAGCCCGGCAGACGCGGGCTGGCGGCGCGCCGCCGAGGTGCTCCGTTCGGCCGAGGAAGCCGCCACAGCCCGCAGAACCCAGCGACCCGCTGACAGCGCGCCTCGCCGGGCTAGAACCACGAGCACGGGCTCCGGCTGGGCATCCCGTCCGGCCGGCTCGGACCTGCCCCGCACCGAGATCGATACCGCACCGATCCAGACGTCTCCCGAGGTACCGGCCCCGGCCATGAACGCCTCCGGGCTTCCGGTCCGGCGACGCGGCGCATCGCTCGTTCCGGGCTCCATCAGCGATCCAGCTGCCGGCGCTTCGACCTCGCGTAGGCCCGCGCCTCCCACGAAGAGCGCAGACTCCGTATCATCCACTCTGGCAAGCTTGCAACGCGGCGTTGGTCGCGGACGTCAGGAAACCGGTGGCTGGGTGCCCAAGAGGCCCAGCGACCCCGAGAGGAGCAAGCAGTGACGAACGCCACGAACGATGAGCTCAATTGGCTCCTCGATCGTTTCGTCCAACGCACCACCGGCGCAGCGCATGCCGTCGTGGTGTCGGCTGATGGTCTTCACCTTGCCGGCTCGTCGGGCTTGCCGCAGGACCGAGGCGAACAGCTTGCCGCTGTCGTCTCGGGTCTGGCCAGCCTGACCGTGGGCGCGTCGCTCATCCTCAACGCCGGGGAGGTCCAGCAGACGCTCGTCGAGATGTCCGACGGCTTCCTCCTCGTGATGGCGGTCGCTTCGGGGGCGCATCTTGCCGTCCTGGCGGCAGCGGGGTGCGATCTCGGCCAGGTCGGCTACGAGATGGCGCTGCTGGTGGAACGTGTGGGGGCCACGCTCAACCCGGCGGCACGCGTCGGGTGACGTTCTACGCAGATGGACGCGAGCCTGGGAACCACCGGCGTGTTCGGGAGTAACAACGGGGAAGACGATGCCGATACCTGATTCCGGCCGCATTCGGCCGTACCTCGCTACGCGCGGCCGAACGCAACCCGTGCAGAACATCGCCATCGAAGCCCTCGTGTCCACCACGGACGCGGGCAAGAACCACGGCATCGACCCGGAGCCGGAACGGGACCGGATCCTGCGCTTGTGCCATTCTCCCCGGTCGGTTGCCGAGATCGCCTCGCTGGTGTCCATCCCGCTGGGCGTTGCTAGGGTACTTGTCGCTGACCTCGAGGCCGAAGGCCTCACCCGCGTCGCAGATCCGCACGCGGCCTTCCACGGGTCGGCAGAGCCGGCTCGCGATTTGAGCGTCCTGGAAAGGGTGAGGGATGGCCTCCGTCGACTCTGAGGTGTCTAACGGGACCTCCGCGTCGCAAGACGCGCTGTCGGTGAAGATCGTCGTCGCCGGAGGTTTCGGTGTCGGCAAGACGACCTTCGTCGGTTCCGTCAGCGAGATCGAGCCGCTGCGCACCGAGGCGCTGATGACTGACGCCTCGACCAGTGTCGACGACCTGTCCATGCTCCCGGAGAAGCGCACCACCACGGTAGCCATGGACTTCGGCCGCATCACCCTGGCCCAGGACCTTGTTCTGTATCTGTTCGGTACGCCCGGACAGAACCGGTTCTGGTTCATGTGGGACGACATCACCCGCGGTGCCATCGGCGCTGTGGTGCTGGTGGACACGCGCCGCCTCGCCGACTGCTTCGGTGCGGTCGACTACGTCGAGCAGCGCGGCATTCCGTTCCTGGTCGCCTTGAACGCCTTCGACGGCCAGCAACAGCATCCGGTCGACGAGGTCCGTGACGCTCTCCAGCTCGGCCCTGAGGTGCCCTTTGTCGTCACCGACGCCCGGCAGCGAGACTCCGTCAAGGATGTCTTGGTGACGCTGGTGGAGCACGCCATGTCGATGGTCCAGCAGCAAGGCTGACCGCTCGAAGCGGCCCGCGACCCACTCGCATCGGGGTTGCCGGACGGAACCGGCGTGCCACAAGGGGCGTCCAAGGGGCATGAGCCGTTACGCGTGGCTGTTTCTCGCCCCCGTCCTCGCCGTTGCCGCGTGCGGCACCGAGGACGCTACCGTGGCGAATGTGACTGACGCACCGGCGCCCGACCCCGAGACCATCTATACGGGGACGGGCACGGTCATGGAGACCGCCGAGACTGGCCCGCAGCTGTGCCTAGGCGGCGTCGCCGAGTCCTACCCGCCGCAGTGCGGCGGCCCGGACATCTCCAACTGGTCGTGGGACGAGGTCGACCCCGACACCTACGAATCGGCGTCCGGATCCACCTGGGGTGTCTATGTGGTCACCGGTCGGTACGACGGCGAGACCTTCGAGCTGACCGAACCGGCATCGTCGGCCATGTACACCACTCCCCCTCCGGTGGACCACCAGGAGCCGGACTTCAGCTCACCGTGCGAGCCACCGGCCGGCGGGTGGGCCGTGGTCGACCCGGAGAAGACCAACGACGACGCCCTGCAGGAAGCGCTCCAGCTCGCGGCGGAACAGCCCGACTATGCAGGCGCCTGGGTCGATCAGTCGATCAATCCGGCCTCAGAAGCCGAGTCCGACCTCGAGGCCGAAGAGGCGATGAACGATCCGTCTCTGCTCGTTCTCAACGTCCAGTTCACTGGTGATCTCGAACGGCACGAAGCGGAACTGCGCGAGGTCTGGGGCGGCGCACTGTGCGTCAGCGAGGCCGAGCACACCGAGGCGGAGCTACGCGCCATCCAGGACGAGCTGGTCGACATACCAGGATTCCTGGGAGCAGGCGTCGACACATCGGGCGGCGTGGTGACCCTGCAGGTCGAGATCGACGACGGCCTCCAACAACGCCTCGACGAGCAGTACGGCGAGGGCATAGTCCGCGTCACAGCCGCACTCACCCCCGTCGACCCCTGATCCGCCGTTGCGTCCTGCAAGGTGAGGCCCCCGGCACTCGACCTGCAGGACGCAAGCCGCCGTTCAGGACTCCTGCTGTTCGGCCCACCACTTCAGCAGCTCGGCGCGAGCGTCGTCCTCGCTGAGCGGCCCTTTGTCCATGCGGACCTCGAGCATGTGCTTGGACGCCTTGCCCACCAGCGGACCAGGTTCGATGCCCAAGATCGACATGATCTGGTTGCCGTCGAGGTCCGGGCGGATCTTGGCGAGCTCTTCCTCTTCCTGGAGCCGCTCGATGCGATTCTCCAGGTCGTCGTACGAGCGCTGGAGGGCCTGGGCCTTGCGCGGATTGCGCGTGGTGCAGTCCGAGCGGGTGAGAACGTGCAGCTGCTCCAGCAGGTCACCGGCGTCGCGGACGTACCGGCGGACCGCCGAGTCCGTCCACTGGCCAGTTCCGTAACCGTGAAAGCGCAGGTGCAGTTCGGTCAGCTTCGACACGGCGTCCACGACGGACGCCGGGTAGCGCAGCTTGGTCAACCGCTTGCGCGCCAGCTTGGCGCCGACGACGTCGTGGTGATGGAAGCTGACGCCTCCGCCGGACTCGAAGCGCCGTGTCCGCGGTTTGCCGATGTCGTGCAAGAGGGCCGCCAGCCGGGCAACCAGGTCGGGGCTACCGCCCGGAAGCCGGTGTTCGAGTTCGATGGCCTGCTCAAGGACCGTGAGTGAATGCTCGTAGACGTCTTTGTGCCGGTGGTGTTCGTCGATCTCCAGCCGTAGAGCGGGCAGCTCCGGCAGGACGCGATCCGCCAGGCCGGTGTCGACCAGGAGGGTGAGCCCTGTCCGCGGGCGATCGGAGAGGATCATCTTGGTGAGCTCGTCGCGCACCCGCTCGGCGGAGATGATGTCCAGCCGGTCTGCCATGTCCCGCATCGCCTTGACGACTTCCGGAGCGACGTCGAACCCGAGCTGGGCGGCGAAGCGCGCCGCGCGCATCATCCGCAACGGGTCGTCGGAGAAGGACGACTCAGGAGTACCGGGCGTACGGATGATCTTGTTGCCCAGATCCGCCAGGCCGGCGTGCGGATCGACGAACTCGCGGCTGGGAAGCTTGAGCGCCATCGCATTCACCGTGAAGTCCCGGCGCACCAGATCCTCTTCGATGCTGTCGCCGTATGTGACGGCCGGCTTGCGACTCGCCCGGTCATAGACGTCCGAGCGGTATGTCGTGACCTCGATCTGGAAGCCGGCCTTCGAGGCACCGATGGTTCCGTAGGCCTGACCCACGTCCCAGAGATGGTCGGCCCAGCCGGAGAGCAGTCGCTTGCTTTCGTCGGGGCGGGCCGAGGTGGTGAAGTCGAGGTCCTGGCCCAGCCGGTCCAAGAACGCGTCGCGAACCGAACCGCCTACCAAGGCAAGATCGTGACCAGCGTTGTTGAAGCGCTCGCCCAGCTCGTCGGCCACGGGCGCGATACGCAGCATCTGGCGGACGGCGCGGCGTTGCGCCTCGGAAAGCGAACGGTTCTGGTCACTCGATTCGGTCACGACGAACCAGATTACGTCGGACCGTGCGGGGCGACGCACCAGGGGCGCTCGCGTTGCCTGACAGCCGTGCCCGGGCGAGAATGGCTTGCCGACCGAGGAGGCTGTCACGTCATGCCCGCCCAGACCCTTACCCTGGACGTATGCTCGGCCGGACTCTCCTGACCACCGCGACGGTCACAGCCGTGGCGGTGATCTTGACGTCTCCCGCCTCAGCCGCAGACAGTCCCGGTGACCCCGGAACCGGAACCGAGGTGGCCAGTTATCTGCACAGCGTCCGTCCCTCCGTGATCGTTCCCGGCGACGAGCTCGTCCTCGGCGGCGTGGTGGAGAACACCGGCGACGAGCCGCTGGAAAACATCCAGGTGCTGCCGCGCTGGAGCGATGTCCAGCTGGAGACCCGCGAGGAGATCGGCCGGGTGAGCAGCGATCCGAGCATCCGGTGGGGCTTGCGGCACGACGACCCGTACGAGGTGGTGACGGAGCGACTGGAACCCGGCCAGAGCCGTGAGTTCGAGCTGAGTTTCGACAATGTGGATCAGCTCGGATTCGGGCTCGCCGGTGTCTACGCGATCGGCGTCGACATCCGCGGCACCATCTCCACCGGCGAAAGAGTCACCCTCGACACGGTGCGCACCGTCATACCGTGGATGCCCACCGAACCCCCACCGGTCCCGATGGCCATGCTCTGGCCGGTGGAAGCACCTCCCTCGCTCCTTCCCGACGGCGCACTGCGCAACGACGCGCTCGCCGACCGGCTCGCCCCGGACGGCCCGCTGGGTGCCATCGTCGAGGCTGCGGACTCGTCCCCGCTGACGTGGCTGGTGGATCCGGATGTTCTCGACACGGTCGACTCGATGACGGACGGATACGAGACCGGGCCGGATCCGGCGGACCGGGAACAAGGGGAATCGTCGGACCTGGCATCGAGCTGGCGGTCCGCGTTCAACCAGGAATCCCGCAACGGCTCGGTATCCTTGCTCCCCTACGCCCGCCCCGATGCGGAGGCGCTTTTGGCCGCGGACACAGATCTGGCTGCCACGCTGATGGCGAGGTCTCTCGAGGCCAGCCGCGAGACCGCCGGGGACATGGACGACGCGCAAGCCGACGTGGTCCGGCCCGGCAGCGGCGAGACCTCCGAGCGCATGCTCTCGATGCTCGCCCGCGCCGGAGTCGGCACCGTGATCCTCCCGCAGGCCGGTGTGACCCCGGCGCCGAGGCACCCTCGTGCTCAGCTGGTCACACCTGAGGGTGAGCTGGATGCCGTCCTCACCGACACCGGACTCGACGCAGCCCTGCTCGACGCGTACACGGCACCGAACCCCGAAGCCGGCGCACTCGACCTACGCCAGCGGTGGGCCGCGGAGACCGCCATGGCGGCGCTCGAAGCGGAGACATTGGGGATAGAGCCGGCACCGATGATCGTCGCCCCGCCTCCACGGTGGACACCGGGCGCCGAGGTCGCCTCCGCGATTGTGGACGCCTGGACATCCATACCTTGGGTCGAGCCGGTGACGCTCGACGGGATCAGCCCTCCTGATCAGGCGGAGCCCGTCACCACGATTCCGGCGGAGGCGGTCAACGCTCTGCCCGCCGAGAACGTCGACGCGACAGCTCTGCTGCAAGCGGCGTCGCGGGATTACACCGACCTTCTGGCCGAGCCCGAACCGGAGCTGATCACCGGTCTTGGGCGAGCCGTGCTCCGGGCGGCCTCCACCGGCTGGAGAGACGATCCGGCAGCCGGCACCGAGTACGCGTCGTCGATCACGGATGAGCTCAGGGAACGTCTCGACGAGGTCCGGGTCACTGTGCCCGAGTCGGTCACCTTGTCGAGCCGGACCGGGATCTTCCCGCTGACCGTGACGAACGACCTCGATGAGCCGGTCACGGTCACGCTCGCCATCGAGGCGGCGAACCCGGACCGGCTGCGGGTCACTGACCTCGAGGAACAGCGGGTCGAGGCGGGCGCCAGGGAAACCGTGGAGGTGCAGGCCGAGGCGGCAACCAACGGCCGGGTGCCGATCACGGTGCAGCTGGTGACCAGGAACCAGTCTCCGTTGGGTCCGGCGACGCAGACCGTCGTGAACGCGACCGACTACGGAACGATCGGCTGGGTGATCATCGCCGGTGCCGGCGCGCTGTTCGGCGCCTCCGTCCTCCGTACGAGCCTGCGACGTCGCCGGGCGGGCCCGGAGGACACTGACACCGACGCGGCCACCAGCGGCGAAGAAGCCGATGTGCCCGATCCGGGGGATGTCCCACGGGCCCATGCGCCGGGGGTCGCCCCATGAGCCGCGTCTCCGCCTCCGCCCCCGGCCCTTCCGGGCGCAAGCAACCCAGCATCCTCGGCTCCAGCGCCGTCATGGCGGCCGGCACGGTCGTCTCCCGGCTGACCGGGTTCGCCCGCGCCGCGATCATCGCCGCGGCTCTGGGCCTCACCGTCGCCACGGCCGACGTCTTCAACGTTCCGAACGTCATCCCCAACATGCTCTACATCCTGGTGGGTGGCGGGATACTCAACTCGGTCCTCGTACCCGTGCTGGTCCGTGCGATCAAGAACGACGACGACGGCGGGGCTGCCTATTCGCAGCGGCTGTACAGCGTCGCGGTGACCGTACTACTGGTCGCCACGGTCGTGGCGGTACTGGCCGCTCCCCTGATCATCCGCGCCATCGTCGATTCGCGGTATCTCGAACCGGACATGCGGCCGTTCTACGACAACATGGTGATGTTCGCGAGGTTCTGCCTTCCGCAGATCTTCTTCTACGGCCTGTACGTCCTGATCGGCCAGATACTCAATGCCAAGGGCCGGTTCGGCCCGATGATGTGGGCGCCGATCCTGAACAATGTCGTCGCCATCGGCGTCTTCGCCACCTACCTGATCGTGTTCGGAACGAAGCCTGCCGAGGCGTTCGAGATGTCGGAGATGGCGCTGCTCGGTCTCGGCTCGACCGCGGGCGTCGCGGCGCAGGCGCTGATCTTGATACCGGTCCTGCGCAAGACCGGGTTCTCTCTGAAGTTCCGCACCGACTGGCGGGGTCATGGTCTCGCGGAGCCGATCCGTCTGGGTCTGTGGACCTTCGGCTTCGTCGTGGTCAACCAGATCGCCTACCTGTTCTTCGTCAACATCGCGACGAGCGCGAGTGCCACCGGCGCCGGAGGAGACGGCGCCGGCTACACGGTCTACGCCAACGCCATGCTGATCATGATGGTTCCGCATGCCATCATCACCGTCTCCCTGGCCACGGCGCTCCTGCCCCGGCTGTCCGACCTGGCAGCCGATGGGCATCTGGACGAGGTTAAGGACAAGCTCGTCTCCGCCGTACGTGTGTGCCTTGCGATCATCCTGCCGCTGGGCGCCCTCATGGCCGTGCTCGCGTTCCCACTGACGGCGATGATCTTCGACTACGGCTCGGCGCAGGGCCAGACCGGCATGCTCGCCCGCACGCTGATCGCGCTGATGCCGGGGTTGCTGGCGTTCACCGTCCACTATCTCTGCCTGCGCGGTTTTTACGCGCTGCAGGACACCCGCACGCCGTTCTTCACTCAGCTCTGGATCGCGGCCGTGATGGTCGTCTGGGCCATCGGTCTCGCGGTGATCTCTCCCCACCCGGCTGTCGTCACCATCACCCTCGCAGCCGGTTACAGCGCTGCCTACGTGGTGGGCGCCGCGGTGAGCGTCGTCCGGCTCCAGCGGGAGATCGGAAGCGTCGCGTTCGGCCCGATCGTCCAGCATCTGGT
The DNA here is from genome assembly GCF_010550695.1 of Phytoactinopolyspora alkaliphila. GTDB lineage: Bacteria > Actinomycetota > Actinomycetes > Jiangellales > Jiangellaceae > Phytoactinopolyspora > Phytoactinopolyspora alkaliphila. The sequence goes on along the minus strand of NZ_JAAGOB010000004.1, from coordinate 198,446 downwards.
CCGGCTGGTCATCCCGACCGGTATCTCGGCGGCTCTCGCCTGGTTCGTCTGGCAAGGCTGGTCGCAGCTGGGCCTGCTCGATGCGCTTCCGTCCATGGCGGTGCGCCTGGTCGAGCTGGCTGTGGGCGGGACCATCGGCGTCGTCTCTTTCGTCGCTCTCGCCTACGCGTTCCGGATCGACGAGGTCCGGCACGCGGTCGGCATGGTCCTCGCCAAGGTCCGTGGCGGTACCACCGCCGAGGCGCAGACGACGCAGGGCGCGCTCACCGAGGAACAGCTGGAGGAAACGGCCGAACATCCTGGCCCGATCGTCGAGACCGGGACGCTGAGCATCTTCCGGCCCACGTTCGACCCCGACGTCACCGTCGAGTTCTTCCTCGACGAGACGATGCACGGTGCCACCATGCACGGCGTGCCCAGCGTTTCCAGCGCGACGGCGGCACCTGTTCGGCCTAGCATGTTCACAGATGGGAGCGGGGAAAACGGCCGGAGAGATCACCATCTCGACGTCGACACCCAACCCGAGCTCCCACTGGGCACGCGGAGCAGCATGGCCACGCAGACCGCAGGTAGACCGGGCACGCTCGCCGGACGTTATCGCGTCGACGAACTGCTCGACGACTCCGCCGGCGTGCGTTCGTGGTACGGATTCGACAGCGTCCTGCAACGTCCCGTGTTCATCCAGACCCTCGCCACCGACGACGCCCGGGCAGAGGCCTTCGTCACGGCAGCCCGCCGGGCGTCGACCATCCAGGACCCGCGTTTCCTTCGCGTCCTCGACATCGGTTCGGACGACGTGTCGTACATGGTCAGGGAGTGGACGCCGGGACGAAGCCTGGCCGGCCTGCTCAGTTACGGTCCGTTCAGCACTGACCATGCCAGCGCCATCGGGCGCGAGGTGGCGGACGCGATGGCGGTTGCCAACGGCCAGCAGTTGTTCCACCGGCAGCTGGGCCCCACTCTCGTGTTCCTGACGGCGGAGGGTTCCATCAAGATCGCCGGCCTGGAGACCGAGGCCGTCCTCTACGGGCCCGCGGAAGTATGCCAGGACGGCACTGACGCCCCGCTGACGGACCCGGCGGGCCTCGACGCGGCCGGGGTCGGCGGCGTCCTCTACGCCTGCTTGACGGCGCACTGGCCCACGGGGGCGCCCGGGGGCCTGGAGCCGGCACCCCGCATCGACGGGAGGCTGGCTTCGGCACGCCAGGCCCGCCCTGGCGTGCCCACCGCTCTCAATGTGGTCACCGACCGGTCGGTCGGGAACGCGCGCAAGCATCACGCGCCGCCGCTGCGGTCTCCGCTGCAGATCGCTCAGGAGCTCGGTGCGGGCCCACGCACCGACGAGTTCGTCATTGTCGGCCGGTCGGCCGGCCCGGAGGACAGGGACGAGAACGGCGCCGCCCTCCAGCCCCCGTACACGGCCGTCGCGGCCGGCGTCGGGGGGCGCAACGGTCCAGGCCGGAGCAGACGAGATCAGCGTCGCACCAGCCGCCTCAACCGGTTCCTCGGCGTCGTCGGCGCCGCTCTGTTGCTGGTCGGCGCCACGCTCGTCGGATTGCAGCTGATGCTTAGTGCGTTCGACTCCCAGGATCCGGGTTCTGAGGAGCCGTCGCCGACCCAGACCAGCACCACCGAAGACCCCGGCACCCCGGACCCGGAACCGGACTCGGAGCCCACGCCGCTGGAGATCGTGGCGGCCGACTACTTCGATCCGTTCGGCGGCACACCGGAGAACCCGACCCAGGTCGGTGACGCCATCGACGGTGACTTGGACACCAGCTGGACCACGCTGAACTACTTCGATCCGCTGGAGCAGCAGAAGGACGGCGTGGGCCTGTACGTAGACCTCGGCGAGGACAGGGCCGTCACCGAGATCCAGGTCGCCCTGTTCAATACCGACGCGGACGTCGAGCTCCTTCTGGCGCCCGAAGGCTCCAGTTCGGCTCCGGACGACCCGGACGGCTGGAACCTCGTACACGAGGAACTGGACACCGAGGACTCGCTGACCCATACACTTGACGAGGCCGTCACGACCCGCTTCGTCCTGGTGTGGTTCACTCGGCTGCCCGTATTCGAAGACAACTACCGGAGCGGCATCGCCGAAGTGAGCGTCCTGGGTGCTGACAGCGGAGGTTCTTAAGTGTCGGGTGAGGCCTCCCGTTACGGAGACGCCAGCGACAACGCCCTGCTGAAGTGGCATGTCCAGGGCGACCACGAGGCGTTCGGAGAACTGGTCAAGCGCCATCAGGACCGATTGTGGGCGGTGGCCCTGCGAACCCTGGGCAACCAGGACGACGCCGCCGACGCACTCCAGGACGCGCTCATCAACGCTTTCCGGCGAGCCGGCTCCTTCCGGTCCGAGTCCGCAGTCACCACGTGGCTGCACCGCATCGTGGTCAACGCGTGCCTCGACCGGGTCCGCCACTCCGCCGCCAGGCCCGCCGACCCGGTCGCGTTCGACGGCACGGAGTCACCCGCGCTGCGTTCGTCGCTCGGCTCCGGAAACGACCCCGCAGAGAACACCGCACTTCGCCTCGACGTCGAGGCTGCGCTCGCCACGCTGCCGGACGAGCAACGGGTGCCGTTGGTACTCGTCGACATCGAGGGCTACCGGGTAGCGGAGGTAGCGGAGATGCTCGACCTACCCGTCGGCACGGTCAAGAGCCGGTGCGCACGAGGCAGGGCCCGGCTGCTTCCCCTGTTGTCCGATGCAGACTCGTCGCGCGTCGAGGGGAACCGTTCCGCGGATCGCCGCGTCCGACCTTCGACGGCCAGTGAGTTCGGAGGTGAGATTCGGTGAGTGACACGGACCGGCATCCACCTGAGCATGTCCTGGCCGAGCTGGCCGAAGCGGTCGACCCCGTCGACGACGAGCTGTCTGCTGCCTACGCGCACCTGCAAGAATGCGAATCCTGCCAGGCGGTCGTCACACAGCTGGAGGACGTGAAACAGCTGCTGCACGCTCTGCCGTCACGGTTGCCCACACCGCCGGGCGTGTCCGCCCGCCTCACCGAGGCCCTGGCCGCCGAGGCCGGAGCTGCCAACCTTCGCCCAGCCACAGACGAGCCGGTCGACGGCGCGGGCGGCAGCGTCACCGCGATCCACGACCGCCCGGTGGCATGGTTCCGCCGCCGGCTGCCCCAGACACTGGCGGCCGCCGCGTCGGCAGCCGTGATCGGACTCGTGGGATACACCTTCGTCTCCGGCGAGTCCCCGCCGGACTTCTCCTCTGCCGGCGGAAACGACGACAGCGCGGAGGCGGAGGCCACGGACGGCGTCATGGCCGACCAGCCGGCGATGGAGAGCGCGCCGGAAGCGGGCGCCCGCGAGGAGGAAGAGTCTTCCGACGATGCCGGCACCACCAATGGCGACACCGACCAGGACGTCGGGACTAGCGGGCTGCAGATACCCGAGGACAGCCTGGTCCTGGCGGTCATCGACGTCTGGGAGAGCGGCGACGAGATCGAGGCGAGGTGCGGCGGGGAGCTGGCCGACGATCTCGGCCTCGATCTGGTGGGAAGTGCGTACGTCGAGGATGAGATCCTGGCCGTGGTCGTGGACGGCCACCTGCTCACTGGCTGGATGATCCCGGACTGTGGCGCGGGGGTGGACGCCGCGCAGGAGATCGTCCAGACGCCGGTTCCTGGCAGCTGATGCCAGCCGGCGCCGAGAGTCTGTCACGGTCGTGGACCGGCCGGGTCTAGGCTGGGAATTCCTGACGGCCAGCGGCCGTTGGGCCAGATGGATTCGTCAATGCATCGGTGGAAGGCACGAAGGTGACCGAGATTCGCAACGTGATCATCATCGGCTCCGGCCCGTCCGGGTACACCGCGGCCGTGTACGCGGCGCGTGCCCGGCTCGACCCCGTCGTCATCGAGGGCGAGGTCAGCTGGGGTGGCGCACTGATGAACACTACCGAGGTGGAAAACTACCCCGGTTTCCGAGACGGCATCATGGGCCCGGCTCTGATGGAGGAGATGCGTGCCCAGGCAGAGCGCTTCGGTGCGCAGATGGTCACCCGTGACGTCGTCCACGTCGACCTTTCCGGACCGGTGAAGGTGGTCAAGGACGGCGAGGGCAACGAGTACCGGGCGCACTCCGTGATCCTCGCCATGGGTTCCAGCTACCGAGAGCTCGGCCTGGAGAATGAGAAACGACTGTCTGGACACGGCGTGTCATGGTGCGCCACCTGTGACGGCTTCTTCTTCCGGGAGCAGGAGATCGCCGTCGTCGGCGGTGGCGACTCCGCCATCGAGGAGGCGACCTTCCTGACCCGCTTCGCCAGTAAGGTCTATCTGATCCACCGCCGGGACCAGCTCCGGGCGTCGAAGGTCATGCAGGAGCGCGCGTTCGCCAATGAGAAGATCGAGTTCGTCTGGAACACCGAGGTCGCCGACGTACTCGGTGACGACCGCGTCTCCGGTCTACGGCTGCGCGACACCGGAACCGGCCAGGAACGCACCCTGGACGTCACGGGACTCTTCGTGGCAATCGGTCACGATCCCCGTTCCGAGCTGGTGAAGGGCCAGGTAGAGCTGGACGCCGAGGGCTACGTGCTGGTCGATGCGCCCACTACCCGGACCAACCTTCCTGGCGTCTTCGCGGCCGGCGACCTCGTCGATCACATCTACCGCCAGGCCATCACGGCGGCCGGCACCGGCTGCCAGGCCGCACTCGACGCCGAGCGGTACCTGAGCGAAGTCGATGCCACGTCCACCGCTCAGACGACCGAGGACCAGCTCGTCGCCTCCTGACACCCCGAACCGCCGGCTCGTGCCGGTTGAACCGCACCATCCATATATCGAGGAGTTACCCATGGGAACCATCCAGCACGTCACCGACGCCGACTTCGAGGAGAAAGTCCTCAAGAGCGATAAGCCCGTGCTGGTGGACTTCTGGGCGGAATGGTGCCGCCCGTGCCAGATGATCGCGCCGGTTCTGGAGGAGATCGCCAACTCGCAGGACAAGCTGGAGATCGTCAAGCTCAACATCGACGAGAACCCGGCTACCGCGGCAGCCAACCGGGTCACGTCCATCCCGGCCCTGCACGTCTACTCGGGCGGTGAGATGGTCAAGCAGATCATCGGTGCCAAGCCCAAGTCGCTCCTCCTCAACGAGCTCGGCGAGTACGTCGGTTAACCGGATGACGGCCGTCCTCTACCGGCTCGGTGACACCGGTCCGGCGATATCCGAGATCCGCTCCAAGCTGACGCTTCTGCGCCTGCTGGATGACACCGCGCCCGGTCCGAGCGTGTTCGACGAAGACGTCCAGCACGCTGTCCGGCATTTCCAGCAGGAGCGGGGGCTGACGGTCACGGGGGTCGTCGACGCCACCACCTATCGGGTTCTCGACGAAGCGCGGTGGCGGCTGGGCGATCGGCTGCTCTCCTATGTCGTCGCCAATCCGCAATCCGGCGACGACGTGATGGCCTTGCAGCGCCGCCTCAGCGAGCTGGGCTTCGATGTCGGACAGGTGGACGGCGTCTTCGGGCCGCGCACCGGAGAGGCCGTCCGCGAGTTGCAGCGCAACATGGGCCTCAACGCTGACGGGACGTGCGGGCCGAGCACGTTCAAGGCGCTGGACCGGCTCGCGCCTCTGGTCACCGGTGGACGCCCGGACAGTCTCCGGGCGTCCGAGGTGCTGCGGAGGGCCGGCAAACGGCTACCGGGCAAGGTCGTCGTCATCGATCCGGGACACGGCGGCTCGGACCGCGGCCACACCGGCCATGGCTTGGAAGAGGCAGCCATCGTCGCCGATCTCGCGTCGCGGATCGAGGGAAGGCTGGCCGCTACCGGTGTCCAGACGTTCTTGACCCGTGGCCGCGGGGCCGAGGTCGAGCTGGACGAGGCCGCCCGGGCACGCTTCGCCAATGAGACCGGTGCCAACCTGATGGTGTCGTTGCACGTGGACGCGCACACCAATCCGGACGCGTCGGGTGTTTCCACCTATTACTACGGCGGTGACCGGCCGGGCACCACGAGCGCCATCGGTGAGCAGTTCGCCGGGCTCATCCAGCGTGAGATCGTCGCCCGCACGGATCTCGTCGATTGCCGCAGCCATGCGAAGACGTGGGACCTGCTCCGGCATTCCACCATGGCCACTGTGCGTGTCGAGCCTGGCTACATCACCAACCCACGGGATGCCGCGCGGCTGGCCGACCCCGATTTCCGTGACGTCGTCGCTGAGGCGATCGTCGTCGCGGTCCAGCGGGTCTACCTTCCCACCGGTGAGGACGCTCCGACCGGGGTGCTGCATCTTCGTGACCTGGCGCAGGCGTAGGTACCGAGTGGCGCACCGGCGGCTTTTCGGGCATCGTTAGAGGCTGGCGTGCCGAGTACGGCTCGCGCTCGCGGGTTCGACACGAAGGTGGAGGTGTGACATGGGCCAGTATCCAGACGCTAATCGAAGGATCACTGACGCAGCAGCCTCCACCGGGTCTCGCCTCGACTCGTACGTAGACCGTTACGCCACCCGCACTCACGGCATGACCGCCTCCGAGGTGCGCTCACTGTTCTCGGTGGCCTCACGGCCCGAGGTGGTGTCGCTGGCCGGCGGCATGCCGAATATCTCCGGCCTGCCCATGGACGTCGTCGGCTCCCTCATCAGCAATCTGATCGGCAAGAGGGGCATGACCGCCCTGCAGTACGGCTCAGGGCAGGGCGACCCGACCCTGCGTGAGCAGATCTGCGAAGTGATGAAGCCCACCGGCATCAACGGCCACCCTGACGACGTCACGGTGACGGTCGGTTCCCAGCAGGCGCTGGACCTCATCACCAGGATCTTCATCGATCCGGGCGATGTCATTCTTGCCGAGGCGCCGTCCTACGTCGGTGCTTTGAGTACATTCCGCTCCTACCAGGCCGATGTGGTCCACATGGAGATGGATGACGACGGCCTGATCCCGGAGCGGGTACTCGACGCCATCGCCACCACGAAGGCGGCGGGCCGGCGGATCAAGTTCCTCTACACGATTCCCAACTACCACAATCCCGCGGGCGTCACGTTGACCGCGGAGCGCCGGGCCCGAATCCTGCGGATCTGCCAGGACCACGACATTCTGATCGTCGAGGACGATCCCTATGGGCTGCTCGGTTTCGACGGGCATGTTCCCCGGGCCATGCGCGCCGACGACGCCGAGCGCGTCGTGTACCTGGGATCATTCTCCAAAACCTTTGCTCCGGGTTTCCGGGTCGGCTGGGCCTTGGCCCCGCATGCGGTCCGGGAGAAGCTGGTCTTGGCCGCGGAGAGCAGCGTGCTGTGCCCGCCGGCGTTCAGCCAGCTGGCCGTTTCGGAGTATCTGGCGGCGCACGATTGGCGTGGTCAAGTGAAGTCGTTCCAAGAGTTGTACCTCGAACGCCGGGACGCCATGCTCGACGCACTCAGCGGCCTGATGCCCGAAGGTGCCCGTTGGACCCGTCCCAACGGCGGCTTCTACGTATGGCTGACGCTGCCTCCCGGCCTGGACACCAAGGCTATGCTTCCCCGTGCGGTCACCAGCAGGGTCGCGTACGTTCCCGGCACGGCCTTCTACGCCGACGGCTTCGGCAGCCGGTCGATGCGATTGTCGTATTGCTACCCCACCCCGGAGCGGATCCGCGAGGGTGTGCGACGCCTCGCCCAGGTGATCGAGCAGGAGATGGAGCTGCGGGCCGCCTTCGGCGCCGAAGGCACGTCTCGCCGGCCCGGCCTGGATGCACCCGGCCCAGACCAGAGCTGACCATGCCCATCGTGGGGACGCCCATGGCGCTAGACGTTGGGCCCATGTGTGTGTGAGAAAGGTGTACGTATGAGCGACCTTGGCCGAGTCCTGGTGATCGCTGGTGGGCTGTCGCACGAGCGTGATGTCTCGTTGCGTTCGGGACGCCGGGTGGCTGAGGCCCTGCGCGAAGTCGACGTGGACGTCGAGCAGCGCGATGCCGACGCCGATCTGCTCGCTTACCTGCGCCACGACCCACCCGCCGCGGTCTTCCCGCTGCTGCATGGCGCTCAAGGTGAGGACGGCGGGATTCAAGAGGTGCTCGCCCTTGCCGAGCTTCCGTACGTCGGCTCGCCTCCGATCAGCTGCCGCCAGACCTTCGACAAGCCGATCTCCAAGGGCCTCCTCGAGCAAGCAGGCCTGCGAACGCCACGAGGCGCCGTTCTGTCTCAGGCTGCCTTCCGCGAACTGGGTGCCGCGGTCCTGCTCGACTCACTCGTGAAACGGCTCGGTCTGCCGCTCGTAGTCAAACCCGCCCGCGGTGGTTCGGCCCTGGGCACCTCCGTGGTGCATAAGGCCGAGGACTTGCCATCCGCTATGGTCGAGTGCTTCGCCTATGGTGAAGCCGCCATGATCGAACAATTGATCGAGGGCACCGAGATAGCCGTTCCGGTGGTGGACACCGGCGCCGGCCCCCATGCTCTCCCCTCCGTGGAGATTGTCGCCGAGCCGGGCACGTACGACTATCACGCCCGGTACACCGCTGGCACCACGGAGTATTACGTGCCGGCCCGGCTACCAGACCCCACAGGCCGAGCGGTGGCGCAAGCCGCGGTGACGGCGCATCATGCGCTGAGACTGCGCGACATCTCCAGGGCGGACATGATCGTCGATGCCGACGGCACACCGTGGCTCCTGGACATCAATGTCGCCCCGGGGATGACGGAGACTTCGTTGCTGCCGCAGTCGGCCCGGGCCGCGGGCATCGGGCTCGGCGATCTGGCGCGAGACCTGCTTTCCGCCGCCATCGAGCGGCACCGCGCCACACAGTAGGCTCTTCCGCCGCCTCTGTTCACCCCCGCCACAACCCCTGGCATGGGTTGAGGTCGTTATCGCGCCCGATTTGTACGTTTCCAGCGACCACAACCCATGCCAGGGGTTGTGACGGAGGGCTCAGGGCTGCTCGGTGGCGTCCTCGGTGGGAATCTTGGGGTCGATCGCCGTCACGATCCGCTCGAGGTCATCGATGCTCGCGAATTCGATGGTCACCTTGCCCTTGCTCCGGCCGAGATCCACCTTCACCCGGGTGTCGAGCCGCTCGGACAAGGCGCTCGCGATGTCGGCCAGCCGAGGTGCCACGGGCTTCGGCGTGCGCTTGGACTTCCGGGCCGGAGTCTCACCATCGCCGATGGCTACGATCTCCTCTACGCTGCGCACGCTGAGGCCTTCGGCCACGATCCGCTGGGCCAGCCGCTCCTGCGCCGCCCCGTCCTCCAGTCCGAGCAATGCTCGGGCGTGTCCTGCGGACAGCACACCTGCGGCAACCCGCCGTTGAACCAGCGGCGGCAACTTGAGAAGCCGGAGCGTATTGGTGATCTGCGGCCGGCTGCGTCCGATTCGTTCGGCGAGTTCGTCGTGCGTGCACGAGAAGTCGTCGAGAAGCTGCTGGTATGCGGCGGCCTCCTCCAGCGGATTGAGCTGGCTCCGGTGCAGGTTCTCCAGCAGCGCGTCCCGGAGCATGTCGTCGTCTGTCGTAGAACGCACGATCGCCGGGATGGTCACCAGGCCGGCGCGCTGGCTTGCACGCCAACGCCGCTCACCCATGACCAGCTCGTACCGGTCATCAGCCAGCCTGCGGACCACAATCGGCTGCAGGAGGCCGATCTCCTTGATGGAGTATGCGAGCTCGGCGAGCGCATCCTCGTCGAAGTCCTGTCGCGGCTGACGGGCGTTGGGACTGATGGAGTCGACCGGGATCTCCGCGAATGTGGCGCCGTCGACGGGCACCAGCCCGTCATCGGCGGGCACTGTTTCACGTGAAACAGGCGCCTGCACCTCGGCTGCGGGTTCTTTCGAGCCCTCCGGGAAGAAGATGTCCACGGGAGATTCCCGCTTCACCGTCTCATTCACCGGACCCGTCGGGATCAGGGCGCCCAACCCGCGCCCGAGCCCACGTCGGCGATCAGTCATGCCTGCTCCTCTATCCCCCGTCGTGCGGAACCAGCACCACGTTCCGCAATCTCCCGCGCCGCCTCCAGATAGGACAACGCACCGCTTGAAGCAGGATCGTAGGTCATCACCGTCTGGCCATAGCTCGGCGCCTCACTGATACGCACCGAACGAGGCACGGTGGTCTTGAGAACCGTGTCACCGAAGTACTTTCTCACCTCTTCCGCAACCTGCGCTGCAAGGCGCGTACGAGCGTCGTACATGGTCAGGAGAATGGTGGAAACCGCGAGGTCCTGGTTCAGATGCGCACGCACCAGGTCGATGTTCTTCAGCAGCTGACTCAGCCCCTCGAGCGCGTAGTACTCACATTGGATCGGTATCAGCACCTCGTCGCCGCCGACCAAGGCGTTCACCGTGAGCAGTCCGAGGGACGGCGGGCAGTCGATCAATACGTAGTCATACGGATACGGCTCGGCCTTCACATGGGCCTCGATCGCGTTACGCAGCCTGGCTTCACGCGCGACGAGCGACACGAGCTCGATCTCCGAGCCGGCGAGGTCGATCGTCGCCGGGACGCACCACAAGGTCTCGAATCCCTCGACCTTCTGTACAACGGTCCCCATCGGCGCCTCTTCGATCATCACGTCATAGATACTCGGAATCTCCGCGTGATGATCGATGCCGAGCGCGGTGGAAGCATTGCCCTGCGGATCCAGATCGATCACGAGCACCCGCAAACCGCTCACCGCCAATGCGGCAGCGAGGTTCACCGCCGTCGTGGTCTTGCCTACGCCACCCTTCTGGTTGGCCACCACCATCACCCGGGGCGCGTCCGGCTTCGGCATCGGAATCCGGCTCCGGCCGACAGCCATCAGGGCCGCCGCCGCCTCACGCGCGATCGGCGTGTCTGTGTCGGCCAGAGATCCCGGCGCTCCGAGGCGCGCATACTCCGTGGCCGTATGCATGGGGGCTGGCACGTCATGGTCGACGATCTGCTCGTCAGCGCTCACCGGTTCATCCTTCGGAGGTTGTGCCGATTCTGGGCGACTCGCGCCGTCACTCGGTGACGATGCGGTATGAGGCTGTGCGCGGGCTTCCACCGGGGCGCTCGGCGCCCGCGTCCCCGGAACGGACCCCTCGTTCTTATCAGACGCCGACGTGGTCGGCGGTGCCAGCTGGCCCAGCCAGCCGACCGGGCCGTCGGACCCTGGGGATCCGCCGAACTCTCCGGCTCTCGACACCTCACGTTTGGGCCAGCCGAGCCCCCGCGCCACCGCTGTCATAAGTCTCAGGACTTCCTTCCGGGTCGTCCCGCGCCCTTCTGCGTGTGTGCCGCCGGACGAACGCGTTTGGTCACTACTGCGACCACGGTAGCCGGATTCAGCACATCGCTCCCGGCGGATTCCACTGACCACCTCTCGGCGTCTGCGCGACGCAGCGCCTTTTCCGAGCCACGTAGCTCTTCATGTACAGATTGCCCCTTGAGAGCCAGTAGTGTCCCGCCCGGGCGGAGCAACGGCATCGACCATTCCGCCAAGGCACTGAGCTTCGCCACGGCCCGTGCCGTGACGACGTCGAACGGCTCCGGGGCCATGTAATGCTCCGCCCGACTTCGCACCACGCTTACCGACTCGAGGCCGAGATCCTCCACGACCTCTTGCAGATAGTCAGCCCGCCTGAGCATCGGTTCAATCAACACCATGGTCAGATCCGGCCGTGAGATCGCCATGGCCAGTCCCGGCAGGCCGGCTCCCGAACCGATGTCCGCCACGCGCCGTCCGCGGCCCACCAGCTCGGCAACGACCGCGCAGTTCAAGACATGGCGCTCCCAGATGCGCGGGACTTCGCGGGGGCCGATAAGTCCGCGCTCGATACCTGCGCCGGTAAGCCAGGAGACGTACCGTCGCGCTAGTGGGAGACGCTCCCCGAACACCGTCTCGGCGGCGGGGGGCGCTCCTCCTGTTTCACGTGAAACCGACGACCCAGGACCGTCTCTCACGTCGGCAAGACCACCACGTAACGACGCGGCTCGGTACCTTCCGACTCGCTGCGCAGACCCGCGTCGGCGACCGTGTCGTGAACCACCTTGCGCTCGAACGGAGTCATAGCACCAAGCGACTCCGCCTCGCCACTGGCCTTGACCGCCTCGACAGCACGCGTAGCCAGATCGATCAGCTCGCGCTTGCGGCGCGCCCGGAAGCCGCCGATGTCGAGCATCAGCCTCGTCCGCTCACCCGTCTCCCGCCACACGGCGAGGCGGGTCAACTCCTGAAGCGCCTCGAGGACCTTGCCGTCGGCGCCGATCAGCGTCTCGAGATCATCGCCGACGATCGACACCATCGCGCGCGCGTTCTCGACGTCCATGTCGATGTCGCCGTCCAGATCGGCGATGTCGAGCAGCCCTTCGAGGTAGTCCGCAGCCACGTCACCCTCGTGCTCCAGGTGCCGTATGTCCGGCGAGCCATCTGCCTCCACGTCCGGCGTCGTCGTCGTACTCACGTCTTCACTCACCGCTGACTCCTCAAGAACCACAGATCTCAGCTTCCCGGATCGGGACCGCTTACTTACGCTTCTTCTTGTTGCGCTCAGCCCGGGTCATACGCTTCGGTTGCTTTCGCTCCGGCGCTTCACCATTCTGCTGTCCAGGCTCGACCTTCGGCGCCTCGGGCTCCGCGACCGTGAGTCCCTTGCGCTTGGCACGCTCCGCCTGCCGACGCTGCTGTGCCTTCTCGGCATCACTGCCTGGCGCGGGCATCCGGCGGATCACGTACAGCTGCTGGCCCATGGTCCAGAAGTTGGAGGTCAGCCAGTACAGAACGGTGCCGAGCGGGAAGTAGACACCGGAGAAGAGGAAGACCAGTGGCAGCACGTAAAGGAGGATCTTCTGCTGCTGCGCGAAGGGACCTTCCAGTGCCTCCTTCGGCATGTTCTTGCGCATGATTTGCCGCTGGGTGATGAACTGGGACACCACCATGCCGATGACCATGATCACTGCCATGACCCGGGTAGCCGTCACCTCGGTGGTGAGGAATGACTCGGCCAGCTCCGCACCGAAGATCTTCGCCTGCCCAGCCGAGACGAACAGATGCTCATTGCTCTCGTTCGCAAAGGCGCCACGTGGCGCGTCACGGGCGATTCCGTCGAGAACTCTGAAAAGCGAGAAGAGGAAGGGCGCCTGCAGCAGGATGGGAAGACACGAGGCGAACGGATTGGTACCGGTCTTCTTGTAGAGCTTCATCATCTCCTGCTGGAGACGCTCACGGTCGCCCTTGTACTTCTTCTGCAGCTCACGCAACTGGGGTTGCAACAGCTGCATCTTGCGCTGGGACTTGATCTGCCGAACAAAGAGCGGGATCAACAGCGTACGGATGACGATCACCAGCCCGATGATCGACAACGCCCAGTTCGCGCCGTCGTGGTCGATGCCCAGGAGTTCCGCGAAGAGCCAGTGCCAGCCAATCATGATCCAGCTGACCAGCCACAGCAGCGGCGCGAGAACGGTATCCACAGGTCCTCAAGCTCCTAAGAGATCGTGGGTCGAGTCGGCAGTACCGGCGTAGAGAAGCCGCCGGCCGGGGCGTTGGTATCGGTGCCGCGAACGGCATCGTCGGTGTGATCCTCGCCGTCCGTCCCCGCGGCGCGGCCCCACCAACGGTAGTTCTCCGTCGTCGGCACCAGATCCACCCCTCCCTCACACCACGGGTGGCAGCGGCCAAGGCGGCGCAGCGCAAGCCAAACGCCCCGGCCGGCACCGTGGTTCTCCACGGCGGCCAGGGCGTAGGCAGAGCAGCTGGGGTAATAGCGACAGGTCTGGCCGTAGGTCGGGCTGACGACCAGCCGGTACAGCTTGATCGGTGCCGCCACCGCCGCGGTGAGCACGTTCATTACTGGTCCTGAGCGCGGCGCAAGGCGCTGGCCAAGGCCTTGTCGAGATCGGCGGCCAATGATGCCCGCGCTGCCAGGCCAGCTCCAGGAAGCGCCCTGACCACAACGGTGGCACCGGAGGGGAGCATGGGGAGACGGGCGGCCATCAGATGGCGCAACCTGCGGCGCACAGCGTTACGAACCACGGCGCCTCCCACTGCTCGTCCTACGACAAAACCGACCTTCGCCGGACCATCTTCGTCTGTGCCCGGAGCCACATGCACCACAACCGAGGCACGCCGAGCCGCGGCGCCACGGCGCACCGCCGACGAGAACTCGTCAGACCGTCGAAGCCGGTGCTCGGCCTTCAGCACGAAAGCGTCCAGGGGTGGTGGTCGGAGTTCAAGCGGACAGCTTGGCGCGGCCCTTACGGCGGCGAGCGGACATGATGGTCCGGCCGGCCCGGGTGCGCATGCGCAGCCGGAAGCCGTGGGTCCTGGCACGACGGCGGTTGTTCGGCTGGAATGTACGCTTCACGTCCGGGCTCCTGAAGATCGTCGAGGCATCTGCCTGCATTGATACATGTTTGGTCGATTCATCCGGCCACCGCCTTCTGCACGCAAAAAACCCCGGGCAGACACACCCTGAGCACGCTGAAGAAGGCCCTCGCCGGACCGATTAACGGTACGCGCACGCGGCACCTCAGGTCAAACTGGCCGTGCCTCCGTTTCAGGGAGTGCGCGAAAACACATCAGCTTCTCATCCGAATCCGAGCCCATAGCTTAGCGACACGCCGGCGATTTCCCGCGTAACCTGTGGACATCGGTTGAACGCAGGCCCGCATGTTGTTAGCGTCACGTGTCCGACAGCACGAGATGTCGGAGCGCCACACGATCTTCATGACGGGCATCGACGCACGTCAAGCGGCGGGGGCTACCAGAAAGTGTGCTCGCGGCGGCATTCTCCACAGCCTGTGGAGGAGGGTGTGGACAACGTGTTACGGGGATGGCGCGGAGAAATGTCGCCAGTTTGGAGTGCGGAGTGACGGAACAGCCGGCGACCGATTTCGTCGTCGCGTGGGCGAAGGCTCTCGATGCGCTGGACGGAGACCAGCACATCGGACCTCAGCAGCGGGCTTTCCTCGCTCAGGCACGGCCGGTCACGTTGGTCGAAGGGACAGCGGTGATCGCTGTGCCCAGCGATTTCGCGCGAGCCCAGATCGAACAGCGGCTGCGCTCGCCGCTCACCGACGCCCTCACCGCCGTTCTCGGCACACCCGTCTCGCTCGCCATCAGCGTGAGCGCCCCTCCTGACCAGTCGCCGACGCGAGACGCGCACCCCATGCCGTCGCCCACCGAACACGACACGCCGGACGCGGGTGCTCATGCCGCGCCAGAGCCCATTCCGATCACCCAGCGAGCCCCGGAAGCGGCCGACAACCGCGAGTTCATACCGTCACCGCGCCGCGATCGCTCCGATCTGCCGAACACCGCCGCGCCAGTGGAGGCACCACACCTGAACTCGCGCTACACGTTCGACACCTTCGTCATCGGCTCGAGCAACCGCTTCGCCCACGCCGCGACGGTCGCCGTAGCCGAAGCTCCCGGAAAGGCCTACAACCCGCTGCTCGTCTACGGCGACTCAGGCCTCGGCAAGACTCATCTGCTGCATGCGATCGGCCATTACGCCCGGGACATGTACCCGGGCACACGGGTTCGATACGTCAGCTCCGAGGAGTTCACCAACGACTTCATCAACTCCATCCGCGACGACAAGGCGTCAGCCTTTCAGCGTCGCTATCGCGATGTCGACGTCCTGCTCATCGACGACATCCAGTTCCTCGAGGGAAAGATCCAGACGCAGGAAGAGTTCTTCCACACGTTCAACACCCTGCACAACGCGAGCAAGCAGATCGTCATCACCTCGGATCGCCCGCCGAAGCAGCTCTCGGCGCTCGAGGACCGGCTGCGCAACCGCTTCGAATGGGGTTTGATCTGTGACGTTCAGCCGCCGGACCTCGAGACTCGGATCGCCATCCTGTCGAAGAAGGCGGCCCAGGACAGTCTCAACGTGCCGCCGGACGTCCTGGAGTACATCGCCAGCAAGGTCGTCACCAACATCCGAGAGCTTGAAGGGGCGCTGATTCGTGTCACGGCGTTCGCGAGTCTCAATCGCCAGCCCGTAGACCGCAATCTCGCTGAGGTGGTGCTGCGTGATCTGGTGAGCAACGACACCGGGCCGGAGATCACCGCGGCAACCATCATGGCCCAGACGGCCGGCTATTTCGGCCTCACGATCGAGGACCTCCAGGGCACCAGCCGCAGCCGGGTTCTGGTGACAGCACGGCAGATCGCTATGTACCTGTGCCGCGAGCTGACCGACCTGTCCCTTCCCAAGATCGGTCAGCACTTCGGCGGCCGGGATCACACCACGGTCATGCACGCCCAGCGCAAGATCCGCACTCTGATGGCCGAACGCCGCAGCGTGTTCAACCAGGTCACCGAGCTGACTAACCGCATCAAGCAACAAGCACGGCAGTCCTGAGACATGCAGCGCCCGGACGTCATGATCCACTCCGCACAGGATGTGGAAAAGTCTGTGGAACAGAGACTTCTTTCGGTGGACCGGAGGTGGACAGCTGACTCTTACACGTGGACAACGCCGATGTGTCCACGTCTCGTCCCCGCCGCCTCCACAACCGCGGTGGACGAGAAAACTGGGACCTGCCAGGGATTTCGACCCCTGTCCACAGTTTCCACCGACGCTATGGCCAAGACGAGACTATCTATGGGTAATGAAGAACCACACAACTCACCTGGGGCAGCTCGTGTGGAAAAACCTCCGGACCGTCCACGTCGACTGTCGCCTGCTCGTGCAAGGATGACTCGCACCAACGCTGATCGCTCAAACATCTCTCTCAGAACATCCGCCGGGCTAGTCCCGCGGGGAGGACGGTGAAACCGGTGAAGTTCCGGCTCGAACGCGACGTACTCGCCGAAGCCGTCGCATGGACGGCTCGTACCCTGCCTAACCGGCCAACGGTTCCGGTCCTCGCCGGCCTGCGGCTCGACGCCTCAGACGGGCAGGTCGCCTTCTCGTCCTTCGACTACGAGGTGTCCGGCAAGGTTTCCGTCTCGGCCGAGGTCGCCGATCCCGGGACCGTGCTGGTCTCCGGCAAGCTTCTCGCCGACATCGCGCGGTCACTGCCGGCGAAGCCGGTCGAGTTCACCGCAGATGGATCCAAGGTTGTCATCACTTGCGGCAACGCTCGGTTCACTTTGGTGACCCTCCCCGTTGAGGAGTACCCGGAGTTGCCTGCGCTCCCGGCAGCATCGGGAACGGTGGAAGGCACTGTCTTCGCCGAGGCCGTCGGTCAGGTCGCCGTCGCGGCCGGACGCGACGACATGCTGCCCACCCTCACCGGCATTCGTATCGAGATCGAGGGCGAGACCGTCACGCTCGGTGCCACCGACAGGTATCGGCTGGCCGTGCGCGAACTCACCTGGAACCCGGGGCGCCCCGACGTCTCCGCCGTGGCTCTCGTACCGGCGCGAACACTCGTGGATGCCACCAAGACGCTCGCCTCGGCCGGAGACATCACGCTCGCGCTCGGAGGCGACACAGACGACAGCCTCATCGGTATCGCGGCCGGCGGAAGGCACACCACCAGCCGGCTCATCGACGGTGAATGGGTGCCCAACTATCGCAGGCTCTTCCCCGCCGAGATCGCTACGGTCGCCAAGGTCGAGATCGCGTCGTTGATCGACTCGGTGAAGCGTGTCTCGCTCGTGGCCGAGCGGAACACCCCTGTACGGCTGGCATTCGACGACGGCCAGGTGGTCCTCGAAGCCGGAAGCGGCGAAGACGCACAGGCCTCGGAAGCCCTCCAGGCGCACGTGGAGGGGCCGGCCATCGCCACGGGCTTCAACCCGGGATACTTGCTCGACGGCCTGCAGGCTCTGGGTACGCCGTTCGTGTATCTGTCGTTCACCGACACCCCGCTCAAACCGGTGGTGATTCAGGGCATCGAGAGCCTCGAGGCGGAGCCCACCTCGGGTTACCGATACCTGGCCATGCCGATCCGGCTTTCCGGGTAGGTACGGTTGTGGGGGTTCCCATCCCCGCCTGCGGCCCGTTTCGTCCCGATGCCGGCCACACCTCTGGGCAGGAACCCCACACCTGCACCGCACACAGCCGTGAGAAAGTTGGAAACGTGGAACTTGGTCTTGTCGGCCTGGGGCGCATGGGCGGAAACATGCGCGAGCGCATCCGGGCAGCTGGTCATACCGTCGTCGGATACGCACTCGACCCTGACGTGACCGATGTCCCCACGCTCGCCGAGCTCGTCTCGCGGCTGTCCGCGCCACGAGCCGTCTGGGTCATGGTTCCCTCCGGCGAGCCGACCCGGGCCACCATCGCCGAGCTCGCGGAGCTGCTCGAGCCTGGGGACGTCGTCGTCGACGGCGGCAATTCCCGTTTCACCGACGACGCGAAGCATGCTGAGCTGCTGGCGGCGAAGAACATCGGCTATGTCGACTGCGGCGTGTCAGGCGGCGTCTGGGGACGCGAGAATGGCTACGGCCTCATGGTCGGCGGGGACGCGAGCGACGTCGAGCGGCTGATACCGATCTTCGATGCCCTCCGCCCGGAAGGCGACCGCGACGAAGGCTTCGTCCACGCCGGCGGCGTCGGTGCCGGCCACTACGCCAAGATGGTGCACAACGGCATCGAGTACGGCCTGATGCAGGCGTACGCCGAGGGATTCGAGTTGCTCGAGGCCTCCGACGTCGTGAGTGACGTCGAAGGCGTGCTCAAAGCATGGTCGAAGGGGACCGTCGTGCGGTCGTGGCTGCTCGATCTGCTGGTGGATGCCCTCGAGGACGACCCAGGACTGTCGAAACTGACCGGGTATGTCGATGATTCGGGCGAAGGCCGGTGGACGGTTGAGGAAGCCATCCGCCTCTCGGTGCCGGCGCCGGTGATCACCGCCGCGCTGTTCGCCCGGTTCGCGTCCCGCCAGGACGACTCCCCGGCCATGCGGGCCGTCGCCGCCCTGCGGCAGCAGTTCGGTGGTCATGCCATCCGTGCGGCGTCGCCGGCCGATGACGATCCCGGAACTCCAGACCGCACGCTCTAGCGCGCTATGTACGTGGCTCATCTGTCCCTCGTCGACTTCCGTTCCTACGCGGAGGTCGAGCTTCCGCTGACGGGCGGAGCCACCGCTTTCATCGGACCGAACGGACAGGGCAAGACGAATCTCGTCGAGGCCGTCGGCTACTTGGCTACGCTCAGCAGTCACCGTGTGGCTCAGGACGCTCCACTGGTCCGCCTGGGAGCGGAGCGGGCCATCGTCAGGGCCAGCGTGGCCTCAGCCACCGAGCCCGCGAACCGGCCGTCCCTCATCGAGATCGAGATAACCCCGGGCAAGGCCAATCGGGCCCGGCTCAACCGCTCCCCTGTCGCCCGTGCGCGGGATGTTCTCGGCGTGCTGCGAACCGTCTTGTTCGCACCCGAGGATCTCGCTCTGGTCAAGGGCGACCCGTCGGATCGACGCCGGTACCTTGACGAGCTTCTGGCAGCTCGAGCCCCTCGGTACGCCGGCGTGCGCGCCGACTATGAGCGGGTCCTCAAGCAACGTAACGCTCTGCTGAAGTCAGCTGGAGCAGCGATGCGGGCGGGCCGGGCCGGACGGTCGGGCGGGCCACCCCAGCTCGGCACGCTGGACGTCTGGGATACCCACCTGGCTCGCGCGGGCGCCGAACTGCTGGCCGGCCGTCTCGAGCTGGTCGAGTCGCTTCGCCCGCTCGTCGCGAAAGCGTACGAATCGGTGGCGACCACCGAGAGTGGCCTGTCCAATGTCGATGCCAGGCTGGACTACAAGTCGTCTATCGGACCCGACGTGGAGCTGGTAGCAGACCGCGAGGCGCTGGCCGAAGCGATGATCGAGGCTATCGGCCGGCTACGCGCTGACGAGGTCGAACGGGGTGTCTCGTTGGTCGGGCCGCACCGTGACGACCTGCTTCTCGGCCTCGGCCCGATGCCGGCCAAGGGTTATGCCAGTCATGGCGAGTCGTGGTCGTTCGCCCTGGCCCTGCGGCTCGCGGCCTACGAGTTGTTGCGAAATGTGGGAACCGATCCCGTTCTGGTGCTCGACGACGTCTTCGCGGAGCTCGACGAGGGCCGACGGCAGCGCCTGGCTGAGCTCGTGCGCCCGGCCGAACAAGTGCTCGTGACCGCCGCTGTGCCGGACGACGTGCCGCCTGAGCTGCGTGGCGCCCGCGTCGACGTGCTCGGGGGCGCGGTGCGGAGGGCCGAGGAATGACCGGCGAGCCGGAGCGCCGGGAAGAGGGGAACGAGGGCCCGGCCACGAGCGTCCCGCCCGCCGAGGCGGCGAACCGGGCCGAAGCCGAGCAAGACACGTGGGATCCGGATGGTGTCGACCTCGCGAAGGCTCTCGTGGCTCGGGGCAAAGCGGCTGGGAGATCCGGGAGCAGGCGCGGCGGGACCACCAGGCGCCGTGGGTCCGGCGGGCGATCCCGCTCGTTCGCGGGCTCCGGGTGGAGCGGTCCCGGCGGCGACGAGCGGGACCCCCAGCCGCTGTCGGCGGCGGTCGACAAGCTCGCGGATGAGCACGGTTGGGAAGAGGACCTCTCCGTGCATGGAGTGATGGCCCGATGGGACGAACTCGTGGGCGCGGAGGTCGCGTCGCACGTGCGGCCGGAGAGCTACGACGAGTCCGTTCTGACGGTACGCGCCGATTCATCGGCGTGGGCTACACAGGTCAGACTGCTCGCCTCCGAGCTGGTGAAGAAGATCAACCAGCGGATCGGCCACGGCACCGTGACGAAGGTGAACGTGCTCGGGCCACAGGCGCGCAGCTGGTCCAAGGGCCGCAGGAGTGTGCCGGGTCGCGGCCCGCGTGACACGTACGGGTGATGGTCGCCCCGGCGGAAATCGGCATTCCGCGCGTCGTGCCGTGTGCGCCGCACTCTCGTCACGCGAGGGGTCACGCGAGTATGGGGATTAAGGGGACGCGATCCATGCCGCCAAAACGGCAATTGTGGGCCGCTCAGCCAGCATTCACCATCGTGACAGGGTAGACTTGGGCCGTCCATATAGGCCGCTCGGTCTCCTGGGGGCTTCAGCGGCCTTCGGGTGGCGCTGGCGTCCTGTGATCGGTCTCGGCAGGAAGGTCCCGTTCTGTGACGGACGATGTCGCGTCCTACGATGCTAGTGATATTACCGTTCTCGAAGGTCTCGAGGCCGTCCGTAAACGGCCCGGTATGTATATCGGCTCCACCGGTGAGCGCGGACTTCACCACCTTGTCTACGAGGTAGTCGACAACTCTGTCGATGAGGCTCTAGCCGGTGTCTGTGACACCATCGACATCACCCTTCTCGACGGCGGCGGCGTCCGCGTCGTCGACAACGGCCGTGGTATTCCGGTCGCCGAGCATCCCATCGAGAAGAAGCCGGCCGTCGAGCTCGTGCTGACCCAGCTCCACGCCGGTGGCAAGTTCGGTGGTGGCGGCTACAAGGTCTCCGGCGGGCTGCACGGTGTGGGTGTCTCGGTGGTCAATGCGCTTTCCAGCCGGCTCGAGGTGGAGATCTTCCGCGACGGATACCGATGGACACAGGCGTACGTCGTGGGCGTCCCGGAAGCGCCGCTGCAACGGCATGAGCCCACCGACCGACACGGCACCACCGTCACGTTTTGGGCCAGCGACACCATCTTCGAAAGCACCACCTACGACTTCGAGACGCTTTCCACGCGTTTCCGTGAGATGGCGTTCCTGAACAAGGGCCTGACCATCGCCCTGCGTGACGAGCGGCCCGAAGGCCGCGACGAGGGCGCGGAAGACGACGTCGAGACGGAAGAGACCAGCGCGCCCCGCGAGGTGCGCTACAACTACGCCGACGGCCTGGTGGACTACGTCAAGCACCTGAATGCCACGAAGACCGAGGTGCACCGGACCATCATCGACTTCGAGGCGGAGTCCGAGGATGGCGACGGCCAGACCATGAGCCTCGAGATGGCGATGCAGTGGAATGACCAGTTCACCGAGTCGGTCCACACGTTCGCCAACACGATCAACACCCATGAGGGCGGAACCCACGAGGAAGGCTTCCGGTCGGCCCTGACCCTTCTGGTGAACAAGTTCGCCCGGGACTGGGGCGTGCTGAAGGAGAAGGACGCCAATCTGACCGGTGACGATGTCCGTGAAGGACTCACCGCGATCATCAGCATCAAGCTCGCTGAGCCCCAGTTCGAAGGTCAGACCAAGACCAAGCTGGGCAACACCGAGGCGAAGAGCTTCGTGCAGCGGGTCGTCCACGAACAGCTGGGTGCCTGGTTCGAGCGGAATCCGGCAGAAGGCAAGCTGGTGGCCCGCAAGGCCCAGAGTGCGGCGGTGGCCCGGGTGGCAGCGCGGAAGGCACGTGACGCCGCCCGCAGCCGCAAGGGCCTGATGGGTGGTGCTGGTCTTCCCGGCAAGCTGGCGGACTGCCAGTCCACCAATCCGGAAGAGTGCGAGCTCTTCATCGTCGAGGGTGACTCCGCGGGCGGGCCTGCTAAACAGGGCCGTGATTCACGGATCCAGGCCATCCTCCCGATCCGCGGCAAGATCCTGAACGTCGAGAAGGCCCGGATCGACCGGATCCTGCAGAACCAAGAAGTTCAGGCGATCATCAACGGCCTCGGCACCGGTATCCACGAAGACTTCGACATCAACCGGCTGCGCTATCACAAGATCGTGCTCATGGCCGATGCCGACGTCGATGGGCAGCACATCCGTACCCTCTTGCTGACCCTGCTGTTCCGGTTCATGCGCCCCGTCATCGAGCAAGGCTACGTCTTCCTCGCCCACCCGCCCCTGTACAAGCTGAAGTGGGTCGGCCGGGACACTCCGCACGAGTACGCGTACTCGGACCGTGAACGCGACGCGCTGATCGCCGCCGGCCAGGCGGCCGGCAAGCGGCTGCCCAAGGACGACGGGATGCAGCGGTACAAGGGTCTCGGTGAGATGAACGACGATGAGCTCTGGGACACCACGATGGATCCGGACCAGCGGCTCCTCCTGCAGGTGACGCTTGACGACGCCGCGCAGGCCGACGAGGTGTTCAGCACGCTGATGGGCGAGGACGTCGAGAGCCGCCGGAAGTTCATTCAGCGAAACGCCCGCGACGTCCGCTTCCTGGACATCTGATCGGCGGCCCTGACCGCCAGATGACTCGAAGGATTTGAATCACCAGTGACTGACGACATCACCACTGCCGCGGCTTCGGGCGGCAACCGAATCGAGCCTGTCGACCTTCAGGTCGAGATGCAACGCAGCTATCTCGACTACGCGATGACGGTCATCGTCGGCCGCGCCCTGCCCGACGTGCGAGATGGACTGAAGCCAGTGCACCGGCGGGTCCTCTACGCGATGTTCGACGGGCGCTATCTCCCGGACCGCGGATTCTCCAAATGCTCGCGCGTGGTCGGCGACGTCATGGGCAACTACCACCCCCACGGCGACTCGGCGATCTACGACACTCTTGTCCGCCTGGGCCAGTGGTGGTCGATGCGCTACAAGCTGGTGCAGGGCCAGGGAAACTTCGGTTCCCGCGGGGACGATCGCCAGGCCGCCATGAGGTACACCGAGTGCCGGATGGCGCCGCTGGCCATGGAGATGGTCCGCGACATCGAAGAAGAGACCGTCGACTTCACGCCGAACTACGACGGTCGTGGAGCGGAGCCGGTCGTCCTCCCGTCGCGCTTTCCCAACCTGCTGGTCAACGGATCCGGTGGGATCGCGGTGGGGATGGCGACCAACATCCCGCCACACAATCTGCGCGAGGTCGCTGCCGGGGTCGAGTGGTACCTCGATCACCCAGAGGCGAGCAACGAGGAGCTGCTTGACGCCCTGCTGGAGCGGATCAAGGGCCCCGACTTCCCGACGCACGGCCTGATCGTGGGCAACAGCCGCATCGAGCAGGCGTACCGGACCGGCCGTGGGTCGGTCACGATGCGCGCCGTCGTGGAGGTCGAGGAAGACAGCCGCGGCCGGACCTGCCTGATCATCTCCGAGCTGCCTTACCAGGTCAACCCGGACGCGCTCGCCCGCAAGATCGCCGAACTGGCGGATTCGGGCAAGGTGCCGGGTATCGCGGACCTTCGTGACGACTCGTCGTCGCGGACCGGTATGCGGATGGTCGTCGTACTCAAGCGCGACGCGGTCGCTACCGTCGTCCGTAACAACCTGTACAAGCACACGCAGCTGCAGGACACATTCGGCTGCAACATGGTGGCCCTGGTCGACGGCGTGCCGCGGACACTGTCTCTCGACGGCTTCGTCCGCCACTGGGTGACGCACCAGGTCGAGGTGATTCGCAGGCGAACCGAGTTCCGGCTGCGCAAGAAGCGGGAAAGGCTGCACATCGTCCGCGGCCTGATCAAGGCGATCGACGCCATCGACGAGGTCATAGCGCTTATCAGGCGTTCGGCGGACGTCGAGGAAGCCCGTACGGGCCTGATGCAGCTGCTCGAGATCGATGAGATCCAGGCCACGGCCATCCTCGACATGCAGCTGCGCCGGCTCACGGCGCTCTCGCGAGACGAGCTGCAGAACGAGCACGACACCCTGTTGGCGGACATCAGCGATCTCGAGGAGATCCTGGCCTCCGAGCCCCGCAAGCACCAGATCATCCGCGAAGAACTTGCCGAGATCGTCGAAAAGTACGGCGACGACCGTCGTACCCGCATCATTCCGGCCGAGGGCGATCTGACCGCCGAGGACCTCATCACCGAGGAGCCGGTGGTCGTCACCATCACCCGCGGCGGGTACGCGAAGCGGACGAAGGCAGATCTCTACCGCGTGCAGAAACGCGGCGGCAAGGGTGTGCGCGGTGCTCAGCTGCGTGAGGACGACGTCGTCAGCCAGTTCTTCGTGACCACCACCCATCACTGGATTCTGTTCTTCACCAACCGGGGCCGCGTCTACCGGGCGAAGGCGTACGAGTTGCCGGAGATGGGCCGGGACTCCAAGGGACAGCACGTCGCCAACCTGCTGGCATTCCAGCCGGACGAGAAGATCGCCAAGGTGATGACACTCCGGGACTACGAGCACTCGCCGTACCTCGTCCTGGCGACCAAGCACGGCATGGTGAAGAAGACCCGGCTGTCCGAGTACGACTCGAACCGCACCGGCGGGGTCATCGCGCTCATGTTCCGGCACGATGACGACGAGCTGATCGGCGCCGAACTGGTCAGTGCCGAGGACGACATCCTGCTGGTGTCTCGTAAGGCACAGGCGATCCGGTTCACCGCCAACGACGAGCAGCTACGTCCCATGGGTCGGGCAACAGGTGGCGTCGTCGGCATGAAGTTCCGCGATAATGACGAACTATTGTCGATGTCTGTCGTCCGGGATGGAACCGAATCGTACGTCTTCACCGTCACAGATGGTGGGTTCGCAAAACGGACGGCTGTGGAGGAGTATCGGGTACAGGGCCGTGGCGGACTCGGAATCAAGGCAATGAAGATCAACGAGGACAGAGGATCACTGGTGGGAGCTCTGGTGGTCGGTGACACCGACCAGGTGCTGGCAATCCGCGCGTCGGGCGGCGTGACGCGGAGCTCGGTCAGTGACGTCCCAGCCAAGGGCCGTGACACTATGGGTGTCAAATATGTCTCGCTGGGCGCCAACGACGCGGTTGTCGCGATTGCGTGGAACGCCGAAGAAGAGGACGATGCGGCCGAGGACGCCGAGGCTCCAGAGACCGAGGCTTCGGAGGCCGAGGCCCCGGACAGCGAGGCCCCGGACAGCGAGGCCCCGGACAGCGAGGCCCCGGACAGCGAGGCTCCGGACAGCGAGACCAATGCGGAAGGTGATGGCTTGTGACGAGTTCCGGCGGGACCGGACGTCCCACAGCCGATGGAACGCGTGACTCGGACGTGACTCCCAGCGAGTCGCCGACCGGTGCATCGCCGAACGGCAACGCGCCGGATCCGGCGGTGCAAGCGCGGCGGAGTCCCGATTCGAACGGACCTACCGTCGGCCCACGCGGCGCGGCAGCAGCGCGGTCCGCCACGAGTTCTCGGCGTAAGACTCGGCCAGGCGGAGCAGCGCCCGCCCCGCCGCCACCGTCGGCGGCTCAGCAGCGGCAGGCCTCGTCGCCTCCACCGGTCACCCCTCCTCCCGTGACACCGCCAGCGGTCGTGCAGGCCGTGGAGTCCGCGCACGCACGTGCGCGCCAGCCTGCTCCCAAGCCTCCGGGCCCGGCTCGAGGTCCCAGGCCCGAACCGGTTCCTCCACCTTCGGCCCAGGGCGCTTCCGTACCCAGGAATATGGCGGCGCCTGCGGCCCCGGTCGCTCCGGCTGCGCCCCGGCCTGAGCATCCGCCGCTGGCCGACACTCAAGTGAGCAGTGATGCGCGGCCTGTTCGGGAAGAGGTTCATCCCACTGCCGAGCGGTCGGGTGGCACGCAGCGCAGTACCAGCTCCCGCCGGCCACCGCGGGTCCGGAAGGCGAGGCTCCGCCTTGTCCGGGTCGACCCGTGGTCGGTGATGAAGACGGCGTTCCTGCTGTCGGTGGCCTTGGGCGTAGCACTCTTCGTCGCCGTGGCTGTTCTGTGGTCGGTGCTCGACGCGGCGGGCGTCTTCACGTCGATCAGCGACATCGTCACCGACTTCACGGCTTCCAGCACCAGTGATGGGATCGACGTCGACCAGTACGTCGCGCTCCCGCGTGTGCTCGGGTTCACCACGCTCATCGGCGTGGTCAACGTGGTTCTTATCACCGCGCTGGCCACATTGGGTGCTTTCCTCTACAACCTCTCGGCCAGCCTGCTCGGCGGTCTCGAGCTCACACTCGCCGAGGACGACTGATCGAACGGCCCCCTGGTACCGGCCGGTTTGGGCTGGCCGGTCTCCGTGGGGTAATGTGCTGGTCGCACCTGCTTTCGGGTGCAGGTGTGTCTTCACGCCAACGGGCCTATAGCTCAGACGGTTAGAGCGCTTCCCTGATAAGGAAGAGGTCACAGGTTCAAGTCCTGTTAGGCCCACACTCCATCCTTCCGGCTCAGCAACGTCGTGCTCGGCCACGCTCGGGTCGTTCAGCCCTTGGCGGGCTAGCGGCGGGATATGAGGAAACGCTTGTGACAGGGAGCGGTGGGGCATCGTGATCTTTGTGGGTCTGCTGCTGATGCTGCCGGTCATCGCCAACGTCGTGGTGATTGCACGCACCCATGTTCGGCGTCGCGCCTGGACCAACGTCGACGCGACGGTGACGAAGGTGAAGGAGCGCCCGGACAAGTCGGGTGGCCAGAACTCCAGCATGATCGTGGTGCACTACCGGTTCACGGACCGCCAGGGGCAGACTCGCTCGGGCGTCGACCACCGGATGTACCGCAAGCCGCGTAAGAACAGCACGCTCTCGGTCATCTACGACCCTCATTCGCCCGACATCAACGAGCCATCCTCGATCGGCTGGGTGTACGGGTTCCTCGTTCTGACGGTTGGGGCGTTCGTCGCGGGACTCTGGATCGTGGTATCGGTGGCGAACGGGTCGTTGTGAGCCGTGGCGGCTGACGCGACACTGCTTCGCCGACCCATAGTCGCGTCCGTTATGTGTGGTCGATGAGGCGCTATCCACCGAGTGGGCGTCCACCGCGCCTGCGCGTCACTCCCAGGTGAGGCCAGTGATCCGCTCGTACATGGCGACATAACGACGACGAGTCTCCTCGACGACCTCCGCTGGGATCTCGGGGCCGGGCGGCGTCTTGTCCCAGGTGCCGAGATCACGTGCCCAGTCGCGCACGTACTGCTTGTCGTAGCCGACCTGGCGACCGCCAGGGTTCCAGTCCTCCGCCCGCCAGTACCGCGACGAGTCGGACGTGAGCGCCTCGTCCGCCAGGATCAGCTCACCGTCAGGGGTGACGCCGAATTCGAACTTGGTGTCAACCAGGATCACGCCGCGTTTCTCAGCGATTGCCGCGGCTCTCCGGTAGAGCTCCAAAGTTGCGTCCCGGAGCTTGCCGGCCAGCTCGGCGCCAACCACGTCGGACACTTCCGCGAACGTCATCGGCTCGTCGTGCCCGTCCTCCGGCGCGGTCTTCGTCGTCGGGGTGAACACGGGTTCGGGGAGCCGGTCTCCCTCCACCAGGCCGGCCGGGATCTGCACGCCTGAGATGGTTCCCGACGACGCGTAAGACTCCCAGCCGAGCCCGGCAAGGTAGCCGCGAGCGATGCACTCCACCTGGACAACGTCGAGTTGGCGGCATCGAATCGCCCGGCCGGCCCATTCCCCGGGTACGTCTTCGGCGGAGATCACGTGATTCGGCACGACGTCGGCGAGCTTGTCGAACCACCACAGAGACAGGGTTGTCAGCATCTTGCCCTTGTCCGGGATAGGCGTCGGCAGTACCACGTCATACACCGACACCCGGTCTGAGGCCACCAGGATCAGCTCACCGGGGCGGTCGGAGTAGACGTCGCGGACTTTGCCTCTGTGAAGTAACTGCACGCCCCCGTTCTAGCACACGGTCCGCGGGGCACTTGAGTAAGCTGACGCCTCGTGAGTGAAAGAACAACGGAGAAGATCCAGTCACATCCGAACGTTCGGAAGGTACAGGACGCCCTGCGCGCGGCCGGCGGCTCAGGTGATGTCGTGACCCTTGCGGACTCGGCACCGACCGCCGCAGCCGCGGCGGCACAGCTCGGATGCGACGTCGGTGCGATCGCCAACTCGCTGGTGTTCGACTGCGATGGGCAGCCGCTGCTTGTCCTCACCAGCGGTGCTCACCGGGCGGACACCACGCTTCTGGCCCAGGCCGCGGGTGTGCGCACAGCGCGGCGTGCGGCACCGGAGTTCGTGCGCATGCATACGGGTCAGCCGATCGGCGGGGTGGCGCCACTGGGGCACCCCGAGCCGATTCCCACGCTGGTCGATACCTGGCTGGCCCGCCACGGTGAGGTGTGGGCAGCCGCCGGGCATCCGCACACGGTCTTCTCGGCCACCTTCGACGAGCTGGTGCGAATCACGAGTGGCCGAGCGGTGGACGTCGTCGCTTAACGCGTGTCAGTCGGATGGCCGGCGGTTGGCCAGCTTTTCTTCCAGGCGCTCGACCTTCCCGGTCAGCTCCCCCGTGTGGCCCGGGCGGATATCTGCTTTGACGACGAGGCTCACCCGGTGGCCATGCCGCCCGACCGCCTCGCACGCGCGTCGGACCACATCGAAGCACTCGTCCCATTCACCCTCGATGGTGGTGAACATGGCATCCGTGTGATTCGGAAGCCCTGACTCCCGGACGATGGCCACGGCATCGGCGACGGCTCCGGAGACCGACTCGCCTGCACCGGAGGGTGCGACGGAGAACGCGACAAGCATGTCTTCATGCTCGCACACGCGGTATCGAGACCCGCCATGATTGACGCAGGGAGCCCGTCAGCGCGAGGGATTAAGCTGGCCTGCATGGATCAAAAGCTCCTGACCCTCGCTGACGTTGCCGAGCTGTTGAATGCCTCGTCCGCGCAGGTGTATGCCCTGGTGCGCAGCGGTGACCTGCCGGCCATGAAGATGGGTGGCCGGGGTCAGTGGCGCGTCCATCCTGAGCGCCTTCAGCAGTACATCGAACGTGCCCACACGGAGACCGCGGAGTGGGTCAAGCACAATCCCATGTCCCGCGATGAGGCCGTGACCGAGGTGGAGAGCTGACACACCGCTCACTACCTCAGGTCGTCGACATACGGGATGATGCAAGCGGGTGGGCGCTCTCGCGAGAGGTGAGTTAGCCTCACAGGGAGATAACCCACTACCTGGAGGCGGACCATCGTGTCCAAGAAGAAGATACTGTTCACAGCGTTTGTCGCTGTCGCCGGCTATCTGGGATTCAAGCGTTACCAAAGCGGTCAGGAAGAGCGCGACCTGTGGGCTGAGGCAACGGATTCCGTTCCGCCGTCCGACCAGGTCTGACGCCGAAGCTGCGCTTATTGAAGTTGAAGTTGACGTAACGTCAACTCGTATCGTTCTGATCGGGCCGGAGGGACCGGCCCGGTGAACGACACGGAGGTCCGGCGTGAGCTGGTCGATCAACGATGTGGCGCGCATGTCCGGCGTGACATCGAGAACGCTGCGTCATTACGACGCCATCGGCCTGCTATCGCCGGCGTGGACGGCACATGGCGGGCGGCGCTTCTACGAAGAGGAGCAGCTGCTCCGCTTGCAGCGAATCCTCTTGCTGCGCGAACTCGGCCTCGGACTCGATGCGATCGGCGAGGTGCTCGCGGCGCAGGATTCGCATAGTGCCGTCGACGTGCTGCGCCAGCACAGCGAGTGGCTACGCGCCGAACAACAGCGTTTCGGCCGGCTCGTCACCACCGTGGAGAACACCATCGCCACCCTCGAGAAAGGAGGGACGATGAATCCGAACGAGATCTACCAAGGTTTCGATCACCAGCAGTACGAGGCCGAAGCCCGTGAACGATGGGGCAATGAGGCCGTGGACCGCGGCAACGCGATCGTCGCTGACTGGACCCCCGCGCAGTGGGCCGAGTACAAGGCCGAGTTCAACGCGCAGAACGACGAGTTGGCCACGTTGATGGATGACGGCGTGCCCGCGGCGGACGCTCGAGTGCAGGCCGTCATCGAGCGGCACTTCCAGGGCATCACCGTGTTCTGGACGCCCGACCGGGTTTCGTACACCGGCCTCGGCCAGATGTACGTGGACGACGAGCGGTTCGCTCGGAATTACGAGTCCGTTCGTCCAGGGCTTGCCGCGTACCTGCGCGACGCTATGGCGGTCTATGCCCAGGTGCGCCTGAGCTAGTGCCCTGCGCAGGTGCGAGCTCACGCGGACCGGCATGAAAGAGGCACGACGTGCCGGGAAGAGCTGCAGATCTTCCCGGTTCGCTCGACGCTTCCCGTCCCGGCGAGTTCGCCGCCGATTCGGCGTCAGGCGGCCCTACGCGCTACTCTTATCGCGGTTCGCCGCTCGTATGAGCTGGCGGGCACCAGGGGGCGTAGCTCAACTGGCAGAGCACTGCCTTTGCAAGGCAGGGGTTAGGGGTTCGAGTCCCCTCGTCTCCACTCGCAAGAGTGCAGGTCAGATCGATGTGGGTACCGTAGATTCATGAGTGTGGGGCAGTGCGAGCCGTGCACTTGTTGAGAAGCGCAAATGACGGTTAGCTCAGCGGTGATCGGCATCGAGGTATCCGCGATAGTGAGGCCAAGCGGCGCCATTGCCTTAAAGGTCACGCTCCTACTGGCACAATCACGTTCAACGACACTGCGAGGAGCGACCGCGTTGCAACCAGTGATCGTTGACTCCGACCTCAGTGTGGACCTTTCGAAGCGCTGAGTAGCGCGGCTTCCGTGGGTGGGACACCGAGACGTCCACGCCCGCGCGGTACCGCGTTGGGAGATCGGCAGGCGCGTCGCGGCGCTGGGCAATCTTCGGTGCGACGTGGCACCATTCCCATGTGACCAGTGGATCTATCTCGGCGCAGCGCCTGGACGACCTTGCGCGGCTGCGTCGCGTCCGCGACCGTATCGACCGCGAGTACGCACAGCCACTGGACGTCGATGCGCTGGCTCGCGGTGTCCACATGTCGTCCGGGCACCTCAGCCGCCAGTTCCGGCTCGCCTACGGTGAGTCGCCGTACTCGTACCTGATGACCAGGCGCATCGAGCGTGCCATGGCATTGCTGCGCCGCGGCGACCTCAGCGTCACCGAGGTGTGCTTCACGGTCGGGTGCTCGTCGCTGGGCACGTTCAGCACTCGATTCACCGAACTGGTCGGCATGTCGCCGAGCGCCTACCGTCAGCAGATGCCGACCGCGACGGCGGGGATGCCGCCGTGCGTGGCGAAAAAGGTGACGAGACCGGTCAGGAATCGAGAAGCGAGGGCCGACGAGCCGCAGCTAGCCTAACTGTCATGGACATCACGATTCACTCCACCTTCCTCCCCCACACCGACCAGGAGAAATCCCTGGCCTTCTACCGCGACGCCCTTGGGTTCGAGGTCCGCAACCAGGTCGAATACGGTGGCATGCACTGGAATACCGTTGGCCCTCCCGGCCAGCCGGAAGTCAACATCGTCCTCTACCCGCCGGGAGCCGACCCCGGAATCACCGACGACGAGCGCCGCACCATCGTCGAGATGATGGCAAAGGGAACCTACGCCAGCATCATGCTGGCCACCCGCGACCTCGACGGTGCCTTCGAGCGCGTGCAGGCCA
This sequence comes from Phytoactinopolyspora alkaliphila, assembly GCF_010550695.1. Classification (GTDB taxonomy): domain Bacteria; phylum Actinomycetota; class Actinomycetes; order Jiangellales; family Jiangellaceae; genus Phytoactinopolyspora; species Phytoactinopolyspora alkaliphila. The sequence continues at coordinate 166,496 of NZ_JAAGOB010000004.1, read as the reverse complement.
GCGACGTAGAGGTGGTCCAAGAGCCGACCGATCAGCCGTGGGGCGCTCGAGACTGCGCCTTCCGCGATCCAGCCGGCAACATGGTCCGCATACAAGAACTCAGCTGACTCGTCGGGTGCATACTGGCTCTCGGATCACCACGTAGGACCGATTGAGACCGCGAACGTTGCACGGCGGGACAGATATGGAGACGAGATGAGCACGGTCACGACCTCGGATACACCCGCGCTGCACGTCGCTGACAGTCACGATCTGATCCGCGTGCAGGGGGCGCGGGAGAATAACCTCAAGGACATCAGCATCGAGATCCCGAAGCGCCGGCTGACGGTGTTCACCGGTGTGTCCGGTTCGGGAAAGAGTTCCCTGGTGTTCGCCACGATCGCCGCGGAGTCGCGGCGGATGATCAACGAGACCTACAGCACCTTCCTTCAGGGTTTCATGCCGACCATGGCACGACCGGATGTCGATGTGCTCGATGGGCTGACCACGGCGATCATCGTCGATCAGGAACGCATGGGGGCCAATCCACGGTCCACCGTGGGCACCGCCACCGACGCCAACGCGCTCCTGCGCATCTTGTTCAGCCGGCTCGGACAGCCGCACATCGGCTCGCCGCAGGCGTTCTCCTTCAACGTCGCGTCGATCAGTGGAGCTGGAGCGGTCACTTTCGAGCAGGGCGGAAAGACCGTGAAGGAGCGTCGCGAGTTCTCCATCACCGGCGGCATGTGCCCCAGATGCGAGGGCATGGGAAGGGTGACCGACTTCGAGCTGAGCCAGCTGTACGACGACACCAAGTCGCTCAGTGGAGGCGCGCTCACCATCCCCGGCTACAGCATGGACGGATGGTACGGCCGCATCTTCGCCGGCGCCGGTTTGCCCATGGACAAGCCGATCGGGAAGTTCACCGAGAAGCAGCTGCACAAGCTCCTCTACGGTGAACCGGAGAAGATCAAGGTGGAGGGGGTCAACCTCACCTACGAAGGCGTGATCCCCAAGATCCAGAAGTCGATGCTGTCCAAGGACCGCGAGGTGATGCAGCCCCACATCCGGGCGTTCGTCGACCGAGCGGTCACGTTCACCGCGTGCCCGGAATGTGACGGCACCCGGCTCAGCGAAGCGGCGCGCTCGTCGAAGATCAAGGGAATCAGCATCGCCGACGCGTGTGCGATGCAGATCAGCGACTTGGCCGAGTGGGTTCGCGGCCTCGACGAGCCATCGGCGGCGCCGCTGCTGACGACGCTGGGATCGGCCCTCGACTCGTTCGTGGAGATCGGGCTCGGCTACCTCAGCCTCGACCGGCCGGCGGGCACGTTGTCCGGTGGAGAGGCGCAGCGCACCAAGATGATCCGTCACCTCGGGTCAGCCCTCACCGACGTCACATACGTCTTCGACGAGCCGACCATCGGTCTGCACCCGCACGACATTCAGCGGATGAACGAGCTGCTGCTCCGCCTGCGAGACAAAGGCAACACCGTCCTGGTGGTCGAGCACAAGCCCGAAGTGATCGCGATCGCCGACCACGTCGTCGACCTTGGCCCCGGAGCGGGGACAGCGGGTGGCACCGTCTGCTTCGAGGGCACGATCGAGGGGCTTCGCGTGAGCGACACGCTCACCGGGCGCCACCTCGACGACCGGGCCAGCCTGAAGAAATCCGTCCGGAAGCCCAGCGGTGTCCTGGAGATCCGCGGGGCGCGGCAGAACAACCTGCAGGATGTCGATATCGACGTGCCGACCGGTGTTCTTGCTGTCGTCACCGGAGTGGCCGGCTCAGGCAAGAGTTCGCTGATCCACGGAAACCTCGCCGGGCGAGACGAGGTGGTCGTCGTCGACCAGACCGCCATCAAGGGCTCTCGCCGTTCCAACCCCGCAACCTACACAGGCCTGCTCGACCCGATCCGCAAGGCGTTCGCGAAGGCCAACGGCGTGAAGCCGGCGCTGTTCAGCGCCAATTCCGAAGGCGCATGCCCCACGTGTAACGGCGCAGGCGTGATCTACACCGACCTCGGCGTCATGGAGAGCATCGCCACCACCTGTGAGGAATGTGAAGGGAAGCGATTCCAGGCCGCGGTTCTGGAATACAAGCTCGGCGGACGTGACATCAGCGAGGTGCTCGCGATGTCGGTGGCCGAGGCTGAAGAGTTCTTCGAGCAGGGTGAGGCGCGTACGCCGGCCGCGCATAAGATCCTGGACCGCCTCGCCGACGTCGGGCTGGGTTACCTCACCCTCGGTCAGCCACTCACCACGTTGTCCGGCGGCGAGCGACAGCGGCTGAAGCTGGCCACCCACATGGGCGACAAGGGTGGGGTCTACATTCTCGATGAGCCCACCACGGGCCTTCACCTGGCCGACGTCGAGCAGCTGCTCGCCCTCCTCGACAGGCTCGTCGACGCCGGCAAGTCGGTCATCGTCATCGAGCATCACCAGGCGGTCATGGCGCACGCGGACTGGATCATCGACATGGGCCCGTCCGCCGGTCATGACGGTGGCCGGATCGTGTTCGAGGGCACCCCCGCCGACCTGGTCGCTGCCCGCTCGACCCTGACCGGTGAGCACCTGGCGGCCTACGTCGGCGCCTGATCGGGGCTTGCGCGCACATGCCGTATGACGGACGGCACTCACGTCGTGATCTGGTGGTGCGGCGACGCAGGCGACGAACTCGGCCGGGCAACTGTTCGGTCACAGTTTCGTACCTCTCCATCCTGAGCGCGCCCGGCACGCCGAGCCGGCGGTACGTTCGATCGCCAACGAACCGACCACACCGGAATTCCGCCGGGCGGTCTCAGCGCTGTCCACCAACGGCGTGACCAACGGGCGGTCAGGGGAGGAAGAATGCCGAGATTTCCTCGGGCGGACGAGGTCGAGCTCGGCTACTACGACTACGCGTCGCAGTTGTTGGCCCTCGAGGTGATGCGTCGAGACCTATCCGTGGAATGGCTGACACGGGCCTACTTCGTGACTTCGTACAAAGGGACGATGGTCGGCTTCTGGTGCACGCGGACGAATCTCACCTCGTCTGTGGCGGCGCGGTCGACCACCCGCAAGGATGTCACCAGATTGCTCTTGGACCGTGCCGGGCTCAACGTGGCCGAAGGGCGCGGCTTCGGTGTCAGCCGCCGCGACCAGGCTTTCAGCTACGCCGAGGAACTGGGCTTCCCCCTGGTGTTGAAGCCCTCCAGTGGGGGGAAAGGTCGTGGAGTCACCACCGGCATAAGTTCGCGCGCAGAGTTGGAGGCGGCTTGGGAGGCCGCGGCGGCGAACACACCGTCGGTCATGGTGGAGCGGTACTTCGCCGGACGCGACGCCGGGCGGTTCCTGGTGGTCGGGAGCCGATGCGTGGCAGTCGCCCAGAAGCGGCCACCAGTGCTGACCGGAGACGGAAGCTCCTCGGTCGAGCAACTCATCAACGAGCGCAACACGGAGCGGGCAAAGCACGCTCATTTGCGCCACCGCCTGATGGTGCTCGACGACACCCTGGTTGCGGAGCTCGCGCGTAAGGACCTGACGCTGGCGAGCGTCGTCCCAGCAGGTGAGGACGTCGTGCTGGACCAGACATCTAATACATCCCGCGGCGCGGATACCGCGGACATCACCGACGACGTCCACCCGTCGTTCGCGGAGGTTGCGAAGAAGGCGACGGCCGCCGTTCCCGGCTTGGGCCTGGCCGGTGTCGACATCCTTGCCCATGACCTCACCAAGCCTGCCGGCCCTGACAATCACATCATCGTGGAGATCAACAGCTACCCAGGGATCCGATCCCATCACTATCCGGACATCGGAACGCCTCGCGACGTCGCCAAGATCATCGTTGACGAGACTCTGGAGTCCGTCGTTCCGGCGTCGTCCGGGGTCGGTATCTGCGCAGAAGGGCCACTCCGGGTCCACCTGTTCGGCCGCGTGCGGGACTGGGCCCGCCGGGTCCTGCGAACGTAGGCCGGCATAGGCGCACGGGTCAGGCGAGATTGGGCGCTGCGCGACGACGCCCTCTTACCTCGACCAGCCGAGGTAAGAGGGCGTCAGGTGTGTCAGCTCTGACCGTCGAGTGTGCCCTGGCTCTCGCCGGAGGAACTTTTCTCGCCGGCTGCCGTCTTCTTGGCAGCGGTCTTCTTGGCCGGCGACTTCTTCGCGGGTGTGGCCTTCTTGGCAGCGGTCTTCTTCGCGGCCGGCCCACCGTTGTTCGACGAGTCGTCGCCGTCGTCACTGTCGCTGGACTCGCTGGCTGTGGCGGACGTCGCCGACGCGGGCTTGCCCGACTGGGAGTTCTGGTCCTTGGGCTCGGGCGCGGGTGCCCACGGACCCGCCGCGGGGTCGTAGGTGGTCCACTGCTCGTCGTTGCTGCGTCGTTTCAGCACACCGGCCGCGGCGGCACCGGCGGCCGCGAAGGCGCCGAGTACCACGAACACGCGGCGGCGCCGCTTCTTGCGCCGCTGCCGTTTGGGCTCCTCCGCGATGTCGGCCGCACGCTCGGAGAGATCGTGAGCCTTCTCGGAGAACTTGTCGGCGGCTTCGGCGAACGACTCGGCGAACCGCGGGACGACGTCGTTGACGAAGGTCTCTCTGGCTTGGGCGGCTCGCGGTGCCACCTTCGCCCGTGCGGCGTCGACCCTAGGAGCCACGCGTTCGACGGCGGACTCCACAGCCGGGCTCATCCGCTCCCGCGCCGACTCCATTGCCGGGGCCATGCGGTCCCGCGCTGACTGCACGACCGGTCCGGCCGCGTCACGTGCACGCCGTCCGGCTACGCGCGCTGCGTCGCGTGCCTGGACGGCAGCCTCGCGAACGTCGGCGACCGCATCTTCGGTCTGCTTCTTTCGTTTCCTGCCGAATAACTTACTCAAGACGGGCCTCCTTGTGCTTTTGTCCTCCACGGCCCGGATCGAGGCCGCGGTCAGGGTCGCCCGACTCACGCCTCACCCGCGCATGAGGTGAGCCGTATGCGTCTCCCGGCTTCCACGTCATGTGACCTCAATACCCCGTCAGACCTTTCTGGATCATGCCTTCCCCACGACCTTATGCCTTATGAGGAGTCTCCGTGGGAAGATGAGGACGAATCCGACTGACCAATTCTGAAAGGTATGCCGTGGCAGACCAGATCCAAGCCCGCCTGCACACCAACCATGGTGACGTGAATCTCAACCTGTTGCCTCACCATGCACCGAAGACGGTGAAGAACTTCGTCGAACTCGCGGAAGGTTCCCGCGAGTGGGTCGATCCGTCCACCGGTGAGAAGACCACCGATAAGTTGTACGACGGCACCATCTTCCACCGCATCATCCCGGGCTTCATGATTCAGGGCGGCGACCCGCTGGGCTCCGGACGAGGCGGCCCAGGCTACGACTTCGCCGACGAGTTCCATCCGGAGCTGGTCTTCGACCGTCCTTACCTGCTCGCGATGGCCAACGCAGGACCGAACACCAACGGTTCGCAGTTCTTCATCACGGTGGGGCCGCAGCCTCATCTGAACCGGCGACACACGATCTTCGGCGAGGTCGCCGACGCGGAGAGCCGGCAGGTTGTCGACGCCATCGCGAACGTGCCGACCGGCCCGGGGGATCGTCCGGTCGATCCCGTCGTCATCGAATCGGTCACCATCACCCGCTCCTGATTCCCGGCTCTGATGACTGGATCTGGTGACCAGGCCCCTCGACAGCCTGGATCGGGCATACCCACGTGCTACCGGCACGCTGATCGCGAGACCTATATTCGCTGTTCTCGCTGCAATCGGCATATCTGCCCGGAATGCATGACGGCCGCGCCGGTCGGTTTTCAGTGTCCGGAGTGCCTCGCCGAAGGACGGAAGTCGGTGCGTCAGCCCCGAACCGCGTTGGGTGGCGAGATTCGGGAGAACGGCGACCTCATCACCAAGTCCCTCATCGGGATCAATGTGGTGGTCTGGCTGCTGACGCTGGTCGTGCGGCAGGGCGACGTGTCCGACTTCATCCGGGCCATCGGCGGGAACTGGCAGGAGATTCCGGCTCGCTTCGCCCTCGTGTTGGGGTACGCACCGGACCCGCTTCCCATCGGCATCGCTGAAGGTGAGTGGTACCGCCTGCTCACGGCGGCATTCGTGCACATGGAGTTCTGGCACATCGGCTTGAACATGTTCGCGCTGTGGATTCTCGGCAGTGCGCTCGAGCCGGTGCTGGGACGATGGCGGTTCATCACCCTGTACATCCTGTCCGCGCTGGGCGGATCTGCGGTGTCCTTGCTGGGGGCGAGCCCCTACTCCATGTCCTTGGGTGCCTCCGGGGCGGTCTTCGGCCTCATGGGTGCCCTGTTCATCGTGATGCGGCGGATCGGCCGCGATGTCAGCGCGGTGCTCGTGATCGTGGGTATCAACGCGGTCATCGGCTTCGTCGTGCCAGGTATCGACTGGCGAGCCCATTTGGGCGGGCTCGTCGTGGGTGCCATGCTCGCGTTCGTGTTCGCCTACGCGCCGCGCCGGCGCCGAGCCATGTGGAGCATCACGGGCTGCGTCGTGGTGGCGGTACTCGTCGCCGCCACCGTGGCGTGGACGGTCGCGTGAGCAACATGGTGGCTGCGTGTGAGCACCCTGTCCACAGTTATCCACAGGCACTATCCCCAGTGGGGAAAACTACACGCGTGTAATCACAGGTGTGTAGGGAGCTTGTGGATAAGCCATCCTTGCAGGTCAGGTGCATAAATGTGGATCTTGACTGGGACCGGTGTGAACCATGTGACGCCTGTCCGTTTCATCCACAGATGAGCTTGCATGCTGTGGATACGCACAGCAAGGGCCCGTCACCGTCGGTGACGGGCCCTTTGGCCGGAGTGCGAGGTCGGCTCCTCGCTGAAACCGGGTTCGGCTGGACGCCCGGCGGCTTGATGATGCGCGCGGCGCCGGTCTCACTTCCACTGGGTCGCTGTGATGAACCCGCCCGTGATCAGCCCCATGCCGATGACCAGATTCCATCCTCCGATCGAGTCCATGAAAGGTATCTCTTCACGGAGCAGGTAGTAGGCGACAATCCACACCAGCCCCAGGATCAGGAGCGTGAGCATGGTGGGAACCACCCAGCGACCGGAGACACCCGGGTCGCGGGCCTCACGTGGCTCCTGTGCTGGGGAGTCATCCTTCTTGCGGCGGCGCGACTTCGGCACGGTCGATCCTCTCCTGTGAGTGGTATTGGTGCGGTTTTCTGTCATCATTGCGCTCGGATAGCGTAGTGGTTCGTACGCCCAACACGTATATCGACCGCGGGGAGGTGTCTGCGATGTCTGAACCAGCGGCCCGGGGCCGCGGCTGGAAGGTGGCGGCACCACTGGTCCTGGCGTTGTGTGGCATGCTCCTGGTGATCAGCGCCAAGACGTCCGGAGGTACTGACCTGCGCGGCAGCGACCTGCTGGGCATGCCGGACCTCGTGCGCGCGGAAGAGCGGCGCGTACAGGAACTGGCCGCGCAGGTCGAAGACCTCAAGGCCGACGTCGACAGTCTCACTTCCAGTCGTGGGGACCACGAGACCAAAGGGATCCAGGAGGAGATCGAGTCCTTGCGGCCGAGCGTGGGCATGACCCCGGTAGAGGGACAAGGCCTCACCGTGACCTTGGACGACGCACCCAGGCCTGGCCAGGACCTCGCACCGAACACCCACATCGAGGATTACATCGTGCATCAGCAGGACCTCGAAGGTGTCATGAACGCGCTGTGGGCCGGCGGGGCGGAGGCCATGATGGTGATGGACCAGCGTATCGGCGCGGGTAGCACCGTCCGATGTGTCGGCTCGGTGCTGCTGCTCGAGGGTCGGAAGTACTCCCCGCCGTACCAGATCTCCGCCATCGGCGACGCAGAAGCCATGCAGGCCGCGCTGAACACGTCGGAGTCGGTGCAGTGGTATCGCGCGGCCGCCGAGGAGATCGGTCTCGGCTACGAGCTCGAACTGAAGGAGACGATCACGATGCCGGCCTACGAAGGCTCCTCGCTCTCGGGCTCGCGGTCATGAGCCGGCGCATCCTGGTCGTCGACAATTACGACAGCTTCGTCTTCAACCTCGTCCAGTACCTACAACAGCTCGGGGCCGAGTGTGTGGTCCGCCGCAACGACGAGGTCGGCGAGCTCGCCGGCTACGACGGCGTTCTTCTCTCTCCCGGGCCCGGCACTCCGGAGCGAGCCGGAGTCTGTGTACCGCTGATCCGCGAGCACGCCGGCCAGATCCCCATCTTCGGTGTCTGCTTAGGACTCCAGGCGATCAGTGTCGCGTACGGAGCGACAGTGAACCGTGCGCCGGAGCTGCTGCACGGCAAGACCAGCCGAGTCCATCACGCGGGAGCAGGCGTCATGGACGGCCTCACCGATCCGTTCACCGCCACGCGCTACCACTCCCTCGCCATCGAGCCCAGCACCATGCCCGGCGAGCTGGAGGTGACGGCGTGGACCGACAACGGCGTCATCATGGGCGCCAGGCACCGGGAGCTGCCCGTCGAAGGTGTGCAGTTCCACCCTGAGTCGGTGCTGACCGAGAGCGGACACCGGATGCTTGCCAACTGGCTCGTCGCCTGTGGGGACTCTGGCGCGGTCGAGCGGTCGGCGGGCCTTGCTCCGGTCGTGTCGCGGTGATCTCTGCGCGAAGCTGACCAACGGACAACGGGCGGGATCCGGCTGACCGGATCCCGCCCGTTCGTGTCTCACGTACGGCCGTGGTCAGCCGCCGAGAAGGCCGCCCTCCTCCTCGTTACCTTCGTTGCCTTCGTTGCCTTCATTGCCGTCGTTACCGTCGTTGCCGTCATCCCAGCCGTCCTCGTCGCCCGGATCCGTGGGATCGTCCGTCGGCTCGTCGGTCTCGTTGTCGGTGGGATCGGGATCTTCGGGCTCTTCCTCCGGCTCGATGGCGTACCAGAAGGTGACCGTGAATCCCTCGTTGACCTCGGCGCCCGGCTCCGGGCTCTGCTGGAAGACCTGGTCGGCAGGCATGTCGCCCGTCACTTCTCCGCGCGGATCCGCGTTGAGGCCCAGCCTCGCCAGCTCGCTCTCGGCGCTGATCCGGCTCATGCCCTCGAGGTCGGGCACCTCGACGGTTTGCTGGCCGGTGGAGATCACCAGGTTCACGGTGGTACCGGGCTCGACCGACTCACCGCCCGCAGGGCTTGTCTCCAGGACAATGCCCGCTTCTTCGTCGCTGTTGCGGCGGTCGAGGCTGCCCAGACTGAGCCCGGCGGCCTCGATCATCTCCTCTGCCTGCTCCTGCGGGCGGCCGACGACGGACGGCACCGCCACCATGTCCGGCTCGACGCCTACGACGATGGTGACCTCGGACCCCTCCTCCACCTGGGTGTTGGGCGGCGGGTTCTGGCTCACCACGTTGCCGACCTCGTCCGGATTGTCGGTCTCCCGGGTCTGTGGATCAGGGACCAGGTTGCGGCTCTCCAGTAGCTCGACGGCCTCCTGCTGACTGAGCTCCATCAACGTGGGAACCGTGACCTGCTGGACGCCACTGTCTCTGTTGAATACCAGGAAGCCGATGATTCCCGCGATGCCCAGGACGGCGAGCGACCCCAAGGCCACGGCCCACCAGCTGACCCCCTTCGGCTCGTCGTCCTCGTCCTCCTCGTCGCCGGTGAGGGTGTCGTCGTCGAGCATGTGGGTGTCGTCGTAGGCGGGAGCACCGGCCGCGCCCATCAGCTGCGTCGCGGCCGACGTATCCGCATAGGCGGCCACGGGGAGGCCGGCGGCGGCGCGCTGAAGGTCGGCCCGCATCTCGTAAGCGCTCTGGTAGCGCTCCTCTCGCCCCTTCGCCAGCGCCTTCATCACGATGGCGTCCAGCTCCGGCGGAATCGACGGATCCAGGCCCGACGGCGGTGTGGCGTGCTCGCGCACGTGGGACACCGCCACCGATACCAGGGACTCGCCGATGAAGGGCGGGCGTCCGGTCAGCAGCTCGTACATGACGCAGCCGCATGCGTAGAGGTCGCTGCGCGCGTCGGCCTGTTCACCGCGCGCCTGCTCAGGCGAGATGTACTGGGCAGTACCTACCACGGCGGCGGTCTGCGTCAGCGCCATGCCCGTCTCGGCGAGGGACCGGGCGATGCCGAAGTCCATCACCTTCACCTCGCCGGCGGTGGTGATCATGATGTTGCCCGGCTTGATGTCACGGTGCACGATTCCGGCGCGGTGGCTGTACTCCAGCGCGTCGAGCATCGCCGCCATTACCTCGATGGAGCGTTCCGGCGTGAACCGGGCCCGGTCGCGGATCATCTCGCGCAGCGTCTGGCCCTCCACGTACTCCATGACGATGTACGGGATGCGGTGGCCGTCGACCATATCCTCGCCGGTGTCGTAGACGGCGACGATATTGCGGTGATTCAGCGATGCCGACGACTGTGCCTCCCGCCGGAAACGTGCCTGGAACGTGGTGTCCGCGGCGTGATCGACGCGAAGCATCTTGAGCGCGACGATACGACCGAGGCGCAAGTCACGCCCTCGTCGTACCTCGGCCATGCCGCCACGGCCGATTACCTCGCCGAGCTCATAGCGATCACCGAGGAGTTGCGGCTCGCTCATCGTGGGCCCTTTCTCATGTGTCCGTCGCGCACGCGAACGGTACCGGCTATAGCATGCTCGACGCTGCCGGGTCCGTGACATCTGTTCGGCAATTGAGACAGTACGGTCATCAGCTCAGCACCGCCTCCATGACGGCTCGAGCGATCGGTGCGGCCAGCCGGCCACCGCCGATGTCGCTGCGGGCGGTATCGGGTGCCTCCTCGATCACGACGGCGACGGCCACGCGCGGCTCGTCGGCGGGAGCGAAGGAGGTGAACCAGGCATAAGGGGGCCGGTCCGGCGAACTCTGCGCCGTGCCGGTCTTGCCGGCGACCTGCATTCCAGGGATCTGCGCGTTGGAGCCGGTGCCGTTCTCCACGACGTCGACCATCATCTCGGTAAGCTGCCGGGCGGTGTCGTTGGAGATCGCCCGGGAGGCCTCCTCCGGTTCCGTCTGCTCGATCGTGGAGACCAGGTCTGGAGCGCGAAGCTCGTCCACGAGGTAGGGCTCCATGAGCACGCCGTCGTTGGCGATTGCCGCGGAAACCATTGCGATCTGCAACGGGGTGGCGCGGACGTCGTACTGGCCGATGGCTGACAGCACCGTCTGCGGCGCATCGAGCTCGTCCGGGAACCGGCTGGTGGCCGCGTTCATGTCATTGTTGGTCAGCGGCTGGGCGTTGAAGCCGAATCGCTGCGCCTGATCACGCAGCGCCTCGTCGCCGAGCTCCTCGCCCAGGTAGGCGAACGCGGTATTGCAGGAGATGCGCAGCGCATTGGTGAGTGTGGTCTCGTTGTTACTCCCGCACGCCTGTCCGCTCTGATTCGGCAGGGTCCGCTCCGACAGCGGCAGGTCGTACTCTGCAGGCCCTGGAATGACCGAATCCGCGGTGTACTCACCGGACTCCAGCGCTGCCGCAGCCGTCACCAGTTTGAACACCGAACCGGGCGGGAGCGTCTCGGCGATCGCACGGTTGCGGTCCGGCCGGTCCTCGTCGTCGCGAAGCTCCTGCCAGTGCTCCATCTGCTCGCTGACGGAGTGGCTGGCGAGAGGATTGGGATCGTAGGATGGCGTGCTGACCATCGCCAGGATGGCACCGGTGCGCACGTCGATCGCCACGACCGCGCCCTTGAAGTTGCCCAGCCCGTCGTAGGCGGCTTGCTGCGCATCCGGGTCGATGGTGACCTTGACGGCGCCGCCCCGCGGCTCCTCGCCGGTCACCAGGTCGATCAGGCGCCGGACGAACAATCGGTCGTCGTCCCCGGCGAGGATGTCGTTCTGCGCCCGCTCGATCGCCGAACGCTGATACTGGTACGAGTAGTACCCCGTGACCGGCGCGTACAGCGGTCCCTCGGGATACTCACGAAGGTATTCGAACTCGCCGCCCACCTCGCGGGAGATGGCGATCGGGGTGTCGTCGGCGGCGAGGATGGGGCCTCGCTCGCGCGCGTACTCGGAGATGATGACGCGACGATTGTCCTGGCGAGAGTTGAGGTCGTCCGCCCAGAACGCCTGGATATAGGTGACGTTCACCAGCAAGGCCAGAACCAGAAGCAGGCATCCGGCCGACACTCTGCGGATCGGAGAGTTCATCGCAGCTTCACCACCTGAGTGGTGGCGTCGTCGGTGTAGGAGGGCGCCTCGGTGGGCGCAGGCCGCCGGGCGGCGTCGGACAGCTTGATCAGCAGCGCCACCAGCACCCAGTTCATCACCAGCGACGAACCGCCGAGCGAGAGGAACGGCGTGGTGAGCCCGGACAGCGGGATGAGCTTCGTGACGCCTCCGATGACGACGAAGACCTGGAGCATGAGCGCGCTGGCCAGTCCGGCCGCCAGCAGCTTGCCGAATGGATCACGCATCACCAGGGCCGCTCGGAGGCCTCGCGACACCAGCAGGGCGTAGAGGAGGATGATGGCGGTCAGCCCGGCCAGGCCGAGTTCTTCGCCGAGGGCCGCGCCGATGAAGTCGCTCTCCGCGATCGGGATCATGTTCGGGTGGCCTTGACCGAGTCCCGTCCCGAGGGTGCCGCCGTAAGCGAGTCCGAACAGGGACTGCGCGATTTGCCCGGTCGGATCGATGAACGGGTCGAGCCAGAGGTCGAAACGCGTTTGGACGTGCCCGACCACCCGGTACGCGGCGTAGGCGCCCACCGCGATGAGCAGCAGGCCCAGGATGACCCAGGAGATGCGCTCGGTGGCGATGTAGATCAACAGCACGAAGCTGCCGAAGAGCAGGATGGACGGCCCGAGGTCGTTCTGCACGGTGAGGATGCCGAGTCCGGCCACCCACACGATGAGAATGGGGCCCAGATCGCGTGGCCGCGGGAGATCCACCCCGAGGAAACGCCGGCCGGCCAGCGCCAGAGCCTCCCGTGTCTGGACCAGGAACCCGGCGAAGGCGATGATCAGAACGATCTTCGCAGCTTCACCGGGCTGGAACGTCATCCCGCCCACCTTGATCCAGATCTGCGCGCCGCGGATCGAGTGACCGATCACCGGTAGCAACGGCAAGATCAGCAGGATCAGTCCGGTCAGCCCGGCCAGGTAGGGGTAGCGGGCCAGGACTCGATGGTCGCGAAGCAGGAACAAGACCGCGATGAACAACGACGCCCCGACGAGCATCCAGGTCAGCTGGACCGTGGCCCGGGACGTGTCGTCCGCGAGATCGAGCCGGTGGATCATCGCCAGACCGAGCCCGCAGAGAGTGACGACGATCGGCAGGATCACCGGATCGGCGTATGGCGCCCGGATTCGGATGACGATGTGGGCGACGCCCGCCACCGCGGAGAACCCGCCGAGATAGGCCATCGCGTTGGGCGGCACCTCTCCCAGTGCGCCCAGGTCGACGTTCACGTACGCGAACGTGGCGATGCCGACGGCGAAGATGAGGAGGATCAGTTCGGTGCCGCGACCTCGGCGGGGGACGACGGTGATCTCATTCGCGGACTCGGCCCGATGCCGGCTCTGGTCGAGACTCATCAACCCTCCCCCGTGCAATCCAGGGTGGCGGCTGATGAAACCCACTCCCCGGCGCCGGCGCTACCCGGTTCACCCGCGGGTGTCTCGTCGGTGCGGGGCCGTGTGCCGCGTGCCGACGCCGCGTCTGTGGCGGCGGCCGTAGGCTCGACCGTGCCGCGTGGGCTCGTGGGCTCGGGATCCGCGGTCGGGTCGGTGGTGGGTTCATCGGCGGGTGCCGGATCGGGCCGGTTCCCTTCGGCAGCCCGGCAAGCCTGGCGGCGCAGCGTCGCGACAATCTCCTCCGCGTCGCCGACGTCGTCCGCGGCAATGGTGGACTCCACCTGGTTCTTGTACAGCGTCGGCAGCGAATCCACGGGCAGGCCGCCTGGAACGTCATACAGTTCGGACAGCCGGATCGGGCCGACCTCCTGGCTGAGGCCCTGGAAGATGGCGACCTCGCCGGCGCTGTGCCCGACGTAGTACTGCGAGCGGATCCAGCCGTTGGCCAGGCTCAGCGCCCCCCAGGCCACCAGCGCGAGGACGACGAGCAGGGCGATGCGACGCACCCAGCGGTACCGCCGTGGCGGGCGCGGTGCGTATCGGAGAGCCTCCAGGTCCTCGGGGTCCGGGGGTTTCTCCTCGCCGCCCAGCAGTACACGCAACGCCGCGGTGGGCCGGCGCCGATGTGGCCGTTCCTTGGCAGGCGGGTGATCGCCGGCGGCGGCTCCCACGAGAAAGGCCTCGACGGTGTCGTCGCCGGACGGAGGGGTAGCCGACTCCACGACGTCGGCCACGATCAGCGTGACGTTGTCCGGCGCACCAGCCGCCAGAGCAAGGCGAATGAGTTCGTCCGCCGCGTCGTCCAGCCCGTCGATCGAGCTCAGGGTCTCTGCCAGCGTGTCGTCGGAGACCACGCCGGAAAGGCCGTCGCTGCACACGAGAAGGCGGTCCCCCGGATGAATGTCGACAGCCAGTAGATCCGGCTCGACGGGTCCCTGGCCCTGCAGGGCCTTGAGGATGAGTGAGCGGGCGGGATGTACACCGGCTTCCTCGAGGGTGATACGGCCTTCGTCGACCAGCGACTGGACGAAGGTGTGGTCATGGGACAGCTGCCTGATGACGCCCTCACGCAGGAGGTACGCCCGCGAATCTCCGATGTGTCCCATGCACAGCGTGCTGCCGGTCCACAGGAGCGCCGTGACCGTGGTGCCCATGCCCTCGCGGGACGGGTCGTCGGCGATGAGGCTGCGAATCCGGTTGTTCGCGGCCTGGATCGCCGAGCCCAGCGCCTCCAGCGGGTCCTCGTGCCTGAGGTCCTGCTCGGCCTGGACCAGCTCTTCGATGGCGGCCTGGCTGGCCACCTCGCCGGCGGCGTGCCCACCCATCCCGTCTGCGACCACCAGCAGGTACGGACCGGCATAGCCGGAGTCTTCATTGCCCTCACGGATGAGACCGACGTCCGAGCGGGCAACGTAATGGAGCGTCAACGGCATCAGTGCCTACTTCCGCAGCTCGACGACGGTCTTGCCAAGGCGGAACCTGCTCTTGACATTGACCGGCATGCTGCGGGTGAGTCGCTCGTTGCCGACGTAGGTGCCGTTGGTCGATCCGAGGTCCTCGACGTACCACTGTCCATCGTGGAAGCGCAGCCGCGCGTGCTGGGTGGAGATGTACTCGTCCGCGAGCGGAAGCGTGCAATCGTCGCCGCGGCCGAAGGTGACCGGTGCACCCTGAAGTGGCGCCGACCGTCCGGTGTCCGGTCCTTCGACGATCACGACCCGGGACGGCAGCCCCTTGCCGTTCTTGCCCTTGGCATTCTGACGCGCGGCTCCGCGGGCCTGTTTCGGCGGCTTGGGCGGCCGAACACCAAACAGGTCGGCACGCATCGCCGACGTGACGGAGAGCACGAGCAGCCACAGTACGGCGAGGAAGCCGAGCCTGATCACCGTCAGGGTTAGCTCAGACACTCCTCACCTCCGTCTGTGTACATGGACGACTGTTGAACCCAGCATGATGGTAGAGCCGTCGGTCACCGGTGCCTGCGGGACGCGGACGCCATCGATCACGGTACCGTTAGTGGATCCCAGATCGACAGCCACGAGCTGTGAGTCTTGACCACTCTGATACACGCGGATCTCGACATGACGGCGAGAAATTCCGGGATCGTCGATCCGGATGTCGCACTCGCTGCCCCGGCCGAGGACAGCTCCCGGTGGCACCACCGGATGCTGCGTGCCATTGATCACCAGGTACCCGACCGTGCGGGGATCGGCTTGCTGGGGCGCGTACTCAGGCGCCCGGTCGACGCCGGCCCGTACTTGGCTGCGCACACGGAAATCGCCGGTGCGCAGGTCCTCGTGGCGTTCGAAGTTCACCGAAACCGGGCCGGTGAACGCATAGTGCTGCAGGTCGGCGTGCTCTTTGGCCATGTCGACGAGCTCGGTGGAAAGCGTGGCCGTATACGGTCCCAGCCGGTCGTGGTCGTTGGGACCCAGTTCGATGATGAACGTGTTGGGGACCAGCGAGCGTTGGCGGGTCACGATCTGCGCGTTGTTGTCCAGCTCGCGCTGGATGGCCGCGGCGATCTCAACGGGCTGGACCTCGGACCGGAACGCTTTCGTGAATGCGCCCTGGACGAGCCCCTCAAGCCGTCGCTCGAAGCGCTGAAGAACGCCCATGGCCACCTCCTTCCCTCGCGAGCGTCAAGAAAGACACATCTGACTGCCCGATGGTATCGGCGTGCGAACGCTGCGGCTGTCCCTGGGACGTCTTCCCAGAGAATGCGCCGCAGTCAGCTGTGTGCCCGTTCATCGCACAGCCTTACTGGCACACAGGACCATTGTGCGCCCTCCACGATGCTGGTTCGGCCAACCCCTCGTGCGTGTTAAACTTCTGTGCCGCAGCCGGTTTACATGCTTTCCAGGTCGGCTGCAGCGCGCGCGGGTGGCGGAATAGGCAGACGCGCACGGTTCAGGTCCGTGTGTCCGAAAGGACGTGGGGGTTCAACTCCCCCCTCGCGCACGGTGACAGCCCCGGGTCATCGACCCGGGGCTTCGTCGTTTCGGGACTGACTCACATGGGCATTACGGCAACCTGGTGAAGCCGATGTCCATCCACGGCCGCCACGAATCGCCGTCACTCGAGCGCTCCCAGCGTGCGTGCATTCTCTGTCCGTCCTCGGCGATGCGCAGTGTCGAGCGCACTGCCTCGGTCGCATCCGTTTGGGCAGCAGGCGCGACGTCCCCGCCCCCAGTGAATCGCCAGACGTTCGGCTCGTCCGGGGCGGCCCGCATCACGGTGACGGCGCCGTCGTTGTCGAAGGCGCGCGCGACGAAGCTGCCGTGTGCCGGGTCGAACTCTCCGATCACCTCGATGGCGATCACCGGCACGTCGCCCACCGTCACGTCGACCTCGTGGATCAGGAAGTGCCCGCCGGCAAGGAGTCGGTAGGTGTCGGTTCCGCGGATGAGCGTCGTCGGGTCATCGACGAGGTGGCCCTCGGTTCTCCACCGGCCGACGATCTCAGTCATCCGTGCGTGCGCAGTGTGGAAATCCATGAACCGACGCTAGGCAGCGGGCGTCGGCGGTGTCATCGGCCAGAGGTCGTGCACCGTTTGGCGTACGACGCGCCGTCCCGGTGCGGCCTATCCTGCTGAGGTGGACCTGAACCTGCTGGGCGGCCGCTGGCTCTTGGTGGTGACGGGCCTGCTGGCCGCCATCTTTGTTGCCTCGGCCTGGGCGGACGGCGAGCTTGACCGCGCCTCCGCGGGAGTACTCATCGCCGTCAATACGGTGCCGCTACTGCTGATCAAACGGAACCCGCTGCTCGTGGTGCTGATCTTCGCGATCGCGTATCCCGTGTGGCTGGGCGCACTCGGGGGCGTGGCCCGGGAAGGACACTTCCTCCAGTCGCTTCCGACGCTGCTGGCGCTGTACGCGACCGGTGCATGGAGACGCTCCCTGTGGCTGCGGGCACTCGGGTTGGTCACGCCCGCCTGGATGCTGCTTGCCGTCGGTGTGGGTATGTGGAGCATCGAGCTCGACGAAATCTTCTACGTGGTCGCGGTGCTGGTGATCTCCTGGGGCTTCGGGGTGGTGGATGCCCGGCGGCGTGCCTATGCCGAGCAGCTCGAGACGCGGACCAGGGAGCTGGAGCAGGCCCGCCGCGCCCTGGCCGAGCAGGAGCTCGCGGACGAACGTGCCCGGATCGCCCGAGAGTTGCACGATGTGGTGGCCCACGCGATGAGCGTGATCACCGTCCAGGCCGGGGTGGGCGGCCACCTGCTGGCTGACCGGCCTCAACGTGCGGCCGACGCGCTGGCGGTCATCGAGCGCACCGGCCGGGAAGCCTTGGCGGAGCTGCGCCGGATGCTCGTCGTCCTCCGCCCCGATGCGGCGACCGGGCCCCATCCACCGCAGCCGGGCATTGCCGACCTCCCGGGCCTCGTCGACAACGCCCGTGCCGCCGGCCTTCAGGTCGTTGTCTCACGCACAGGGGCGTGGCCCACGCTTCCAACCGGCTTGGACCTCGCCGTCTATCGCGTCATCCAGGAGGCACTCACCAACGCCGCCAAACACGCCCAAGACAGCCGAGTCGAGTTGCATCTGACCGGAACCCGTGACCGCATCAGCATCGACGTGGTCGATGACGGACCCGGGAACCCGCAGGTACGGCGCGGACAAGGGCTCACGGGCATGGCCGAACGGGTCGCACTCTACGACGGCACCCTCGCTGTCGACGGTACGGGCGGAGGCTTCCGGCTGCGCGCAAGCTTCCCGATCGCACCGGACACCGCGGTGGAGGGCAGGCGATGATCCGAGTGCTCGTCGTCGACGACCAAGAGCTGGTTCGCGCCGGCTTCACCGCGCTCCTTGAGGCGACCGACGACCTGGATGTCGTGGGCGAGGCGGCCGACGGCGCCACGGCGATCCACATGGTCGAACAGACCCGCCCGGACGTGGTCCTGATGGACATCCGGATGCCGCGTTTGGACGGCATCGCTGCGACCCGGCGGCTGATGCGACTGTCTGAGGCTCCGCACGTGCTGATCCTGACCACCTTCGACACCGACGACAACGTCTTCGACGCACTCGAGGCCGGCGCGGTCGGCTTTCTCGTCAAGGACACGCCGCCCACCCAGCTGCTGGACGCGATCCGGTCTGCGGTCGCCGGCGGAGCCGTGATCTCGCCCGCAACGACCCGGCGCCTGGTCGACCGCATCGTTGCCAGCCGTACGCCGACCCCGCTCCCGTCCGGGCCCGCTCTGGACCGGCTCACCGAGCGGGAACGCGACGTGCTGCAGCTGATTGCGCGAGGCCGGTCCAACCGCGAGATCGCCGCACTGCTTCACATCTCCGAGCTGACCACCAAGACCCACG
The DNA here is from genome assembly GCF_010550695.1 of Phytoactinopolyspora alkaliphila. Lineage (GTDB taxonomy): Bacteria > Actinomycetota > Actinomycetes > Jiangellales > Jiangellaceae > Phytoactinopolyspora > Phytoactinopolyspora alkaliphila. The sequence continues at coordinate 147,667 of NZ_JAAGOB010000004.1, read as the reverse complement.
TCTCCCGGGTGCTCGGCAAGCTTGAACTCACCAGCCGGGTACAGGCAGCGGTGTACGCCTATGAGACCGGGCTGGTGCGGCCGGGAGAAGTACCACCAACGGCGTAGCGGCCCCTGGCAAATCACCTCCTTCGGCCGACTCGGAGGCCGGCTGAGCTGCATAGCGTCGAAACCATGACCCAACCATTCATCTCCGTGCACAACCTGAGCAAGCGCTACGGCGGACGCCAGGTGCTGCACGACGTCACCTTTGAGGCGTACCGCGGCGAGATCCTCGGCATCGTCGGCCGCAACGGCATGGGCAAGACCACCACCGTCGAGATCGTGCAAGGTCTGCGCGACCGCGACGGCGGCCAGGTCGACGTCGCCGGGCACGACCCAGCTCACGACCGGTCAGCGCTCCGGGAAGTGGTCGGTGCCCAGCTTCAGTCGTGTGCGCTACCGGACCGCATGCGCGTCGACGAGGCATTGCGAGTCTTCACCCGGTTGGCCGGCGACGTCGTCGACTGGCGAGAGCTACGCGAACAATGGGGCCTGACCCAGCTGGGGCGCTCGGCGTACGGCGGACTCTCCGGCGGCGAGCGCCAGCGCCTCTTCATCGCACTCGCGCTCGCCAACCGGCCACGCGTGGTGTTCCTCGATGAGCTCACCCAAGGCCTCGATCCTGTCGCCCGGCAAGACACGTGGCGCCTGGTACGACAGGTCAGGGACCGGGGCGCGACGGTCGTCCTCGTTACCCACGACATGGAGGAGGCCCATCTACTCTGCGACCGCGTCGTCCTGCTCCATCAGGGTCGGGTGAGCGCCGTGGGAACACCCAGGGAGCTGGCCGCGGGCGTCTGCGGGGGCGTGCGCATCAGCTTCTCAGCGCAGCCGGTGGACCTTTCGGGCATCGAGTCGGTTCCTGGCGTTGCAACCGTCCGCCACGACGGGACCACGGCGGAGGTGACCGGCTCCGCGGTGGCCGCGGTGACGGTCGCCGCCGAGCTGGCCCGGCGTGGACTTGCTCCGCACGACTACGACGTCCACCGACCCGGCCTGGCCGAGGCGTTTCTCCTTCTCACGACGCCGCCGGCGAACGAGTCCGAGACCGTGACGCCCCAGGTTGGAGCCCGATGATGAGCACGCGATTGAGCACGTCGACGAGCACGGTGAGAGCGCCGCAGGCGACCTGGATCCTTGCGGTCGCCGAGATGCGGCTGATGACGCGCGAGTGGGCTGCGATGGTGTTCGCGTTCGCCTTCCCGGTGTTGCTGATGCTCATCCTGGCAGGGGTGTTCGGCACCGAGCCGTCCGAGGAGTATGGAGGCGCCACACCGGACGACTACTACGTCGCCGACTACGTTGCCGTACCTCTGGGCGCGCTCGCGCTCATCGGGCTGCCGGTCATGGTCGCCGGCTACCGGGAGCGCGGCGTGCTCCGTCGCTTTGCCAGCGCGGGCGTGCCGGTCGGTGTCGTGCTCGCCGCGCAAGCACTGGTCACGGTGGTGCTGGTCGTGCTGGGCGCCACGGCCGTGCTCGCGGTCGCGGCGCCGGTGTACGGCGTGCCGGCGATCCAGAGGCCCGGCATGGTGCTGGTCGGCCTGGCACTCGGCACGGTGGTGATGCTGGGGATCGGGCTTGTCCTGGGCATGCTCGCCCGGACCACGCGCTCGGCACAGGCGCTCGGCTTGCTCGCCTTCTTCCCGATGTGGTTGCTCGGTGCCGGCGGCCCGCCGCGCGCGGTGATGCCTGAGCCGATGCAGGTGGTCTCCGACGTGCTTCCGCTGGGCCGGGTCAGCGCCGCCATTCGTGAGTCCTGGCTGGGCACGAGCTCGATCGGCGCTGACCTCACCGCGCTGCTCGCCTGGCTGCTGATCGTCGGCGTGCTGACGGTGCTGGCGCGTCGGCGACTACGGTGACCCCGCTCTCGCGCAGGCTCCTGTCGCTCCGAGTCGTGATCTTCCGCCAGGCGTTCTCGCTGTGGGTGCCGATCGAGAAGCTGTTCATGAGGGAGCTCGTGCGGGTGCGACCGCATCGGCAGCCGCACCCGGCGGCGTCATTGCTTGGTGCGGAACAGACGCATCGTCAGGGGCCCGAAGACAGCGACAAGTGCCACACAAGCGACGAGAACCCAGCCGACCTGGGTCATGTCCACGTCGCCGTGCATCAGCCCACGCGACGCCGTCGACAGGTGAGTGATCGGGTTGACGTCCACGAAAGCCTGGAGCCAGCCGGGCATCGTCTCCGGGTCGACGAAGACATTGCTGATGAAGGTCAGGGGGAACAGGATCATCATGCTGACCGCCATCAGGGACTCCTCGGTGCGCATGAGGAAGCCGAGCGCGGTCCAGATCCAAGAGAGGCTGAAAGCGAACACGAGGAGCAACGCCACCGCGGCGACCACGCCCAACACACCGCCGTCCGGGCGGAAGCCGATGAGCAAGCCCAGGCCGATCACGATGATGGAAGCGAGCGTGTATCGGAGGACATCGCCGAACAGTGCTCCCACGAGCACGGCCGGTCGCCAGATGGGCAGCGAACGGAAGCGGTCGAAGACGCCCTTGTTGATGTCCTTGTTGATGCCCAGGCCGGTGTACATGGTGATCATCGCGACCGTGAGGACCAAGATGCCAGGTAGCAGATCTTGGATGTACTCGCGGGGCGAGCCCGCCAAAGCACCGCCGAAGAGGTAGGTGAACATCAGCGTGAACATGATGGGGAACATGGTCACGTCGAAAAGCTGCTCGGGGACGTGCTTGATCTTCAGCAGTGCTCTCCAGCCGAAGGTGAACGACGCCTGCGCCGGATTGGGGCGCGGCGGTCGATCGATGCTGGATAGAGCGGCCAGCAGCTTCTGGTCGATCACCGGAGCCGTGCCTCCGGTGCTGGTAGTGGTGGGGGTGGTCATGCCGCTTCTTCCTCAGTGGTCTCGTCGGTGTGTTCTTCCGCGGGATGCCCGGTCAGGGCGAGGAAAACCTCGTCGAGGCTGGGCTGGCCGAGCGAGAACTCAGCGACCGGGATTCCGGCCTCGGTAAGTTCCGTGATCGCGGCCGAGACGACAGCTGCGTCCGCCGAGCGAGCGGTGAGCGCGACCGGATCATGTTCCAGGAAGATCTCGGTCCCGAGCCGGTGGGCGAGAAGGCGTTCCGCCGCCGGCCGCGTGCCGGCGTCTCGGAGCCGGATGTGCACGGCGCCCGAGCCGACCGACGCCTTCAACTGGCCACTGGTGCCCTCGGCGATGACCTTGCCGTGGTCGATGACCGCGATCCGGTCGGCCAGCTGGTCCGCTTCATCCAGGTACTGAGTGGTCAACAGGACGGTGGTCCCGCTGGCCACGAGGACGCGGACGATGTCCCAGACCTGGTTCCGGCTACGCGGATCCAGACCGGTGGTGGGCTCGTCGAGAAACAGGACGTCGGGCGTGGCGACGATGCTCGCCGCGAGGTCGATACGGCGGCGCATGCCACCGGAGTACTTCTTCACCTGCCTCTCGGCGGCATCGGCGAGGCCGAACGCGTCCAGCAAGTCAGTAGCTCGTGCCCGTGACTGTGGTTTGGAGTAGCCGAGCAGGCGGGACAGCAGTACCAGGTTCTCGAAGCCGGTGAGGTCTTCGTCGACGGAGGCGAACTGACCCGTGAGGCTGACCCGGCTACGAACCGCGTCGGCCTCTTTGCTGATGTCGTGGCCGAGTACGCGTGCCTCTCCCGCGTCGGGCTGAAGTAGCGTGGCCAGCATCCTGACTGTGGTGGTCTTGCCCGCGCCATTGGGTCCTAGCACGCCGAACACCGTTCCGGCCGGGACCGCGAGATCGACGCCGTCGACAGCCTTGGTGTCTCCGAAGTGCTTCACCAGCCCAGACGCCTCGATGGCTAGTCCGATGGGCGATTGTGCCACTTCTCCTCCTCTATCGTGCCCCGGCGATGCGGCCGGTGGCCGTTGTCTCGTGAGCTGTCGTCTCTATGAGGACTTGGTAGGGACCAAGAACTCATCGGATGGCTGGGGCCCGTTCCGGCCCTGACCGGACCCTGAGCGACTCACCGGTGCCCCTCTGGGCCGGATTCTTTCTTCGGCCTCACCGTATAGCTCGGCGGTGACACCGCTCGCGACTCATTCCTAACAGGAATATAGGTCACGAAGGTGCAGCGTGGAACCCCATCGGAGGTAGAAAATCGGGCATCCCGCTGGTGATCACTAGGCTCGGGTTGCGGTTTGGTCACGGACCTAGACCGAAGAAACATAAAGTGATTAGATCACTATATGTATCCGGCAAGCGCCGCTCACGAGTCCGGCCAACCTCAGCGTCGTAATCTTTCGAACGACTTGGCATCGGCCGTGGCGGCGATGATTCACCGGGAGTCGCTTCAGCCTGGTGATCAGCTCGATTCTGTGAAAGTCCTGGCGGCTCGGTTTCAGGTTGCCGTGCCCACCATGCGTGAGGCGCTTCGGCGTCTCGAGGCGATGGGCGGCGTGACCCTGCGGCACGGGTCGGGCGTGTACGTCGGGGAGAACGTGCGGCGCATGGTGCTGCCGAATCCGCTCTATCCGAAGCCGACCCGGGGGATGCTCGTCGAACTGCTGGAGGCGCGACGCCAGATCGAGCCGCCGATCGCGGCCCTGGCCGCCACCGTCCGCGACCCGGACGGGATGGAATCCATGATCGCCACCTTGAGTGAGGCCGAGCGATGTGTATCCGAGGCCGACGAGCAGCTGTGGCTCGTCAACCTCAACTTCCATCGCACCATCGCGGTCGCGGGCGGCAACACGGTGCTGGCTGAGGTGATCGACTCCATCGTGTTCATCCATGCCGAGGAACAGCTGGAGATCCTGCGCCTGCACGGCGACGAGAGACGGGACTTCGAGGAGCACCGGCACATCACCGAACTGATCGTGGCGGGAGATGTGCAAGCAGCTCGCAGCGCGATGGAAGAGCATCTCGACAACGTCATCCAGATAGTCCGGGAGCGGCTCTCCGGCTGAACCCGACACTCTGCGCAGTCTGAGGCATTCGACGCTGACGAGGGTCGGCGGCAGGTCGGCGCGCATTCATCGATTCCGAGTACACAACACACAACGAGGTGGTGTCATGACAGACAGGTCCACGATGACCAGGTTCGCCCTCGCCGGCCTGACCGCGGGAGCGCTCCTGCTCGCGGCTTGCGGCGGCGATGACGGCAACGGTGATGACGGCGATGCGAACGCGCCCGGTACCTCGAACGGCGAGGCACGCGACAGCGGCACGTTGAAGTTCTACACCGACAAAGCGGCGTGGGAACCGCAGTTCGACCGGGTCAGCGATGCCTCCGAGGAGCAGGTCGGCTGGGACCTGGACTTCACCGGCTACTCCGACGCCGACGCCTACTCCGCCTTCATCAAGCAGTCCTTCCGGACCAGGGAAAAGCCCACCCTCTTCACCTGGCACACCGGCGACGCGCTGGCCGAGCTCGTCGACGAGGGCATGGTGGCCCCGACCAGTGACATCTGGGCGGAGGCGATCGCCAGCGGTGACATCCCGGCGGATCTGGAGCAGTACTACACCTATGACGGCGAGCAGTACTGCGTCCCGCTGAATGTTGCGTACTGGGTGCTGTACTACAACAAGCACGTCTTCGCCGACCACGGCCTCGAGGCGCCCCAGACGTGGGACGACCTGATGCACATCGCGGACACGTTGGCGGCGGAAGGCATCCCGGCCTTCTACCAGACCAACATCCTGTTCTCGTTCGTGTGGTTCCAGACCCTGCTCGCGGGGTCGGATCCTGACCTGTACGAGGCCCTGGGGACCGGCGAGGCGAGCTACACCGACCCGGGTGTCGTGGCCGTGATGGAGCAGTGGGGCGACATGATCGAAGCGGGATACTTCAGTGATCCCGGACTGGCCGATGATCCGCAGGTGCTGCTCAACAACGGTGACGTCGCCATGCTGAACTTCGGCACCTTCTTTACCGGCTCATTGAACGAGCTGGGGATGGTCTCCGGTGAGGACTACGACCTGTTCGTGATCCCGAACGTCGACCCGTCCCTGGATCGGACATCGCTGATCGTCGAGTCCGGCCCCCTCTGCGCAGCGCAGGAGGCCGACGACCGCGACCAGGCTCTCGACTATCTCACCTGGTGGGTAGGCGCCGAGGCACAGACCGAGTGGGCGAACGCCCGCGGAGACGTCTCGTTCAACCCGAACGCCGAGATCCGTGACGAGCGGCTGGCCGCGCTCGGTGAGGAGGCCGGCACCGACGAGATCCGGTTGGTCGAGCGCTACTTCGAGGCGACACCCCAGCCGGTGCTCACCGCGGCGCTGGATGGGTTCGGCGCGTTCGTCACCAGCCCGGGTGACCCGATGCCGATCCTCGAGACGATCCAGGCCGAGGCGGACGCCTACTGGGCCACCCAGTGATCTCGACGCTCCAACAGCTTCAGCCGGACACCACTGCTGCGCGCCGCCCTCGCGGCGGCGCGCAGCAGTACCGGTGGTCGTCCAGAGCATTCATGGCACCGGGCGTGCTCATCGTCGCAGTGCTGCTTTACCTGCCGTTCCTGTGGACGACGTACCTGAGCTTCACCCGTTATCGGGGACTGGGCTCGCCCGAGTGGATCGGCCTGGACAACTACCAGGCGATGTTCTCCGACCCGGCGCTGCTGACGTCCTTGCGCAACACCGCGCTCTGGGTGGCTGGCACCATCATCGTGCCGGTGGGGATCGGGCTGCTGATCGCCGTGCTGACCTACAACATGCGCTTCGGCGCGTGGTTCCGGTTGCCGTTCCTCATTCCGTATGCCATCTCCGGGGTGGCCGTCGGCGTGATCTGGAGCTTCATCCTGCAGAGCAATGGTGCGCTGAGCCAGGCACTGGACGCGTTCGGCCTGCCCGGGGCGGAATCCCGATGGCTTCTGGATGCTCCGCTCAACACCTTCGTGATGATCGGCGCGGCGGCTTGGCAGGCATCCGGCGTCAATGCGTTGCTCTTCGTGATCGGGCTTCAGTCGATACCCAAGGAGCCGGTGGAGGCCGCCAAGGTGGACGGCGCGTCGGGCTGGCGTATGTTCCGGAGCATCCTGTGGCCGATGCTCAGGCCACTCACCACGGTGGTTGTCGGGCTGTCCATCGTGGCGAGCTTGAAGACGTTCGACGTCGTCTACGTGATGACGCAAGGCGGACCAGGCCGTTCGTCGGAAACGCTGGCGATCACCATGTACCGCGAGACGTTCGTTCAGAGCGAGTACGGGCAGGGCGGGGCGGTGTCCGTGGTCCTCACCGTCGTCACGCTCGCCGCGTCCATCGCCTATCTGCGCCGGCAGCTGTCCGAGCGCAGGGCGCTGTAGGGGGTGGGGAGACCATGACCAAAGTCGTCAAACCGGCGTTCCTCACCGTGCTCGGCCTGCTCTGGCTGGCCCCGGTGTACTTGCTGATCGCCAACGCGGCCAAGCTGCCCATCGACTACTCCTCGTCCACGGTATGGAAGCCGGCGTTCGGCACCGCCTTGTTCGACAACATGCGAGATGTCTGGGACCGCGCAGATCTCAGCTCCTCGGTACTGAGCACAGCCATCTACAGCGTCACGGGTCCCCTGACCGGTGTGCTCATCGGCGCGTGTGTGGGCTTCGCGATCGTCGCCCTGCGGCTGCGGCACGGCTTCTGGTGGTTCGTCTTCGTCTTCGGCGGGACAGTCTTTCCCCTGCAGATGATCCTGATGCCGTTGTTCGTGGGCTACGCGGACACGGGGCTCTACGACACGAGGCTCGGACTGATCCTCGTGTACTCGGTGATCAGCGTCCCGTTCTCCGCTTTCGTGATGCGCAACTTCTTCAGCGGCATCGCCCACCATGTATTCGAGGCGGCGGTGGTCGACGGTGCCACCACATGGCGGATCTTCTGGCGGATCTACCTGCCGATGTCGAAGAGCGCTCTGGTGGCGATCTTTATCCTGCAGGCAACGTTCATCTGGAACGATCTCTTGCTCGGACTGACGCTGAGCCAATCCGACGACGTCCGGCCGATCATGCCCGCGCTCACCAGCCTGCAGAGCACCTACGGCGGCTCGGCGATGCCTGTGGTCCTGGCCGGAGGGCTGCTCGTGTCGCTGCCCACCGTCGCGCTCTTCCTTGCGACGCAGCGCATCTTCTCGCGTGGCCTGGCGCTCGGCCAGTTCTAGAACAACCAATCCCAGCGAACCTCGATGACGATGATCGAAGTGGAGTTCAGATGAGCGAGACCGCAACGGCACCCGGAAGGGTGGTCGTCGTGACCGGAGGCGCAGCCGGCATCGGTGAGGCCGCGGTCATGCACCTAGCTCGCCGGGGCGACACCGTGGTGGCACTCGACCGAGACGACGACGCCCTGGAGCGTCTGCGCCAGACGGCGGCCGGTGAGTCACTGCCGGTGGAGGCGGAACGGGCCGACGTCACCGACGAGGCGCAACTGGCCGCCATCGCGGCACGGGTGGCCGAGCGGCACGGCGGTGTCGACGTGGTGGTGTGCGCGGCGGGGGTGCAGCGGTATGGCACTGTCGATCAGACCAGCATGGAGCTGTACGACGAGGTCATGTCGGTCAATGTGCGCGGAGTGTTCGCCGCGTGCCACCACTTCGTGCCGCTTGTGCGTGTTCGCGGGGGCGGCTCCGTCGTCGTTGTGGCATCGGTGCAGGCCTACGCCGCTCAGCCGGGCGTCGCCGCCTATGCGGCGAGCAAGGGAGCGCTGGTCTCGCTGGTCAAGGCGATGGCCGTCGATCACGCCCACGAGGGGATCCGGGTAAACGCTGTCTGCCCAGGATCGGTCGACACCCCGATGTTGCGCTGGGCGGCAGCGAGGTTCGCCGGGGATCGGCCGGCCGAGGACATGGTGGCCCAGTGGGGCCGCTCCCACCCTCTGGGAAGAGTGGCGACGCCGGCCGAGGTCGCTCAGGCGATCGCCTATCTCGCCGGCCCCGAAGCCGGGTTCGTCACCGGCACGGAACTACGCGTGGACGGCGGCCTCACCGCGGCGCTGAACGTCTCGCTGCCGAAGTAGCGCGAGTCTGCAGGAAGGCAAGGAGAGAACACATGCGGATCACCGACATCCGGGCCACCACCGTCACCGTGCCGTTGCACGCGCCGCTTCGGCACAGCAACGGCGCGCACTGGGGTCGGTTCGTGCGGACTCTGGTCGAGGTGGAGACCGACAACGGCCTGGTCGGCCTCGGCGAGATGGGCGGCGGTGGGCAGAGCGCCGAGGCTGCCATCCACGGCTTGCGTGAGTATCTGATCGGCCACGACCCGGCTCGGACCGAGGCGCTGCGGTTCATGCTCGCTAATCCGACGGCCAGCCTGTACAACAACCGGACCCAACTTCTCGCCGCCGTGGAGTTCGCCTGTCTCGACCTGCTCGGCCAGCACCTGGGAGCGCCCGTGCACGACCTGCTCGGCGGCCGGCTGCGAGACCGGGTGGAGTTCGCCAGCTACCTCTTCTTCCGGTACCCCGGTCCCAGCGGGCAAGGCGAGGTGCGGACGGCTGAGCAGCTCGTCGAGAACGCGCGCGAACTGCGCGAGCGGTTCGGCTTCCGGGTGCACAAGCTGAAGGGCGGGGTGTTCCCGCCCGACTACGAACTGGCTTGCTACCGTGCGCTGGCCGAGGCCTTTCCGCAGGATCGCTTCCGTTACGACCCCAATGGTGCGCTGAGTGTCGAAGAGGCCATCCGGTTCGCGCGGGCCATTGAGGACCTGCCGAACGATTTCATCGAGGATCCGACCTTCGGGCTGAACGGGCTGCGCCGGGTCCGGGAGAACACCTCCCTGCCGATCGCCACAAACACGGTCGTGGTCAACTTCGAGCAGCTTGCGACGAACGTCCGTGATCCGGCGGTGGACGTGATCCTGCTGGACACCACCTTCTGGGGCGGCATCCGGCCATGCGTCAAGGCCGCTGGCGTGTGTGAGACGTTCCAGCTGGGTGTGGCGGTCCACTCCTCCGGGGAGCTGGGCATCCAGCTAGCTTCGATGCTCCACATGGGCGCCGTGGTGCCGAACCTGACGTTCTCCGCCGACGCGCACTATCACCACCTCCTCGACGATGTGATCGAAGGCGGGAAGCTGCCGTACGAGGGTGGCGCGATCTCTGTGCCCACAAGCCCAGGCCTCGGCGTCCGGCTCGACCCAGACAAAGTGGCGGAGTATGCGGAGCTCTACCGGGAACTGGGCAACTACCCATACGACCGGGATCCCGGCCGTCCGGGGTGGTATCCGCTGCTCCCCAACACCGACTTCGCCGACCCGAGCGTCGGCGCGAACGACGCCTGAGCGAAATGGAACGAGGCCCATCCGTGATGACCAGCCCGCACATCCCCACCGTCGAGGATCTCGCCAGCGACGTCCTCACGCACCGCTTCGATGACATGTTCAACCCGCCTGGACTGACAAACTTCCTCGGCGCGGCACAGGTCGACCACGACGTGGTGGCCGTGCGCAGCGTCAACTTTCCCCCGTACTCCCACGGCGACACCGTAACGGGTTCGCTCTACATCGACGGCCGCCTCTTCCGTTCCTTCGGTTGTGAGGTTGAGGTTGTCTGGCGCCCGGACCGCGTGGTCCGCCGCGCCGAGGTCGACGAGTTGTTCATCGAGACGGTGACCGCGTGCCCTCCCGGGACGGCGGGCGTCGTCGTCGATATCAGCATCACCAACCGGCGGGACACCGTGCGAGTGGTCTCTGTGGCGTTGTCCGTCTCCTCGACCGTCACCCGGTCCGGGGGACCCTGGCTGGCTTCGACGCCGCCCGGGGAGAGCAACACCCTCGAGCGGGTGACCGGACGTGACGCGATCTTGGGGCGCGCTGGGAGTTCGGCCGCCGTGAGCGTGCAGGGATGGGCCGCAGCGGGTGCGCCGAACACGACGTCCGGCTCTGTTGACGCTCAAGCCCCGCGGATGCTGCGTTCTTCGCTGCGGCTTGCGCCCGGGGAGACCCGTCGCGTCGGCTACATTCACACGGTAGGTGGCACGGAGGACGAGGCACTCGCCGCGTTCGATCGGCTGGCCGAGGACGTCCCTGCGGTGATCTCCGCGGCGGAGGCGGAATGGAACCGCCAGCTCACGGCAGCGTTCACCCCCGGATCGGGTGAGTTCACCGGCAGTATGCCGATACTTGAGACCAGCTCCGACGAGCTGCGCAGGCTGTACTGGTGGGGTGTGCTCGGCGTCATCTGGTTCCGTCGGGACAATCCGGCGAGTGTCATGGGCCGCACCTATGACACGCTCATGCCCCGCTACTGGCAGACCACGACGTTCATCTGGGACTACAGCCTGAGCTCGCTGGTTCACGCGCTGCTGGATCCCGTGCCGATGCGCCGGCATCTCGAGCACTGGGTGACCACCGATATCCATACCCATTTCGGAACCGAGTGGCAGGCTGGTGCGCCGGTGGGCAACTGGTATTCGGTCAACGACTACGCGATGATCCGCCTCGTTCGTGACTATGTCCGATTCACCGGTGATCTGCCGTTCCTGGACTGGTCCCTTGCCGCTGCCGGGGAACCGCCCCGGCCGGTGAGCGAGCATGTTCTGCATTGGTCGCAGGCCTGGAAGTCACTGCGTCGCGGAAGCGCGCTCGCGGACTATGGCGAGATCGACAACCTGCTCGAGTGCGTCAGCACCTACGTGCATGAGGTGGCGAGCCTGAACGGCGCCAATGTGTGGTGCATGCGCGTCGCGGCCGACATGGCGGACCTGCGCGGCGACGACGAGATCGGGAAGCGGCTCCGCGAAGAAGCGGACGAGCTGGCCCAACAGGTCAACGAGCTGTATGTCCAAGGAGAGGGGTTCTTCCACGCCCGGCACCCCGACGGCAGCTTGGTGCCGGTGCGCCACTGTTACGACTTCTCGACCGTCGGATTGACCATGCCCGGTGACCTCACCGCCGAGCAGCGAAGCGAAATGGTCCAGTTCTTTCAGCGGGAACTGCAGACACCCTCGTGGATGCGGGCCTTGTCCCCGTTCGACGCCGACGCTACCTACAGCGTGCGGCCGGACCACCAGTGGAACGGCGCGTACCCCGCATGGCCGGCAGACGCTGCGCGTGCGCTCGCCGCTCTGGGCGCCGGCGACGTCATGCTGTCGTGGCTGCCCGGACTGTCCCGCACCGCCAACCAGGGTCCCTGTGGACAGGCGCACTTCGTCGAGGAGGCCGAGCCTGCCGTCAATGGTGGCGCGGTGAAGTCGCCGCCGCAGTTCCCGTACCTGATCGACTGGGCGTGCTCGTCCGCCGGGTCGTGGGCAGCGTTGATCATCGAGTCGGTGTTCGGGGTCTCGGTCTCTCTGGATGGCGTTGTTACCGCCGAGCCGCTGGTGGGAGAACTGGATCCGGGGGCGCGCCTGACCGGCTTGGTGGTGGGTGGCGTGGCGTACGACGTCGCAGCAGACGGCACGGTGACCCGGACGTCGAACTGAGGCGATGCTCAGGCGCTCTCGACCAACCGGCGGGCACCCTCGCCATGTTTGCCGAGCTCATCGTGGCGGTTGGCTAGGCTGCACCTATTCAGGGAAAGGCAGCCACAGCCGATGCAGTCCGTGAAGTCGTCCCTGACCTGCTGCAGCATCCGGATCCGCTCGTCAAGCTCCTCCCGCCAGGATCGCGAAAGCCGTTCCCAGTCCTTCTTCGTGGGTGTCCGGCCGTCGGGTAACTGATCAAGTGCGGCCTTGATGTCGGCGAGCGGGATTCCCACCCGCTGCCCGATCCGGATCAAGGCCACCCGGCGCAGCATGCCTCGCGGATAGCGACGCTGATTGCCACTGGTACGGCGAGAGCTGATCAGGCCCTTGCGCTCATAGAAATGCAGGGCTGAAACGGCGGCTCCGCTGCGCTCCGACAGCTGGCCGACGGTGAGCTCCTTCTGATCCCATGCTGGTGCAGCCACGGCCTCGCTCACGTATACCTTCCACCCCTCGACCTCAACATCGCTTGAGGTTGAGGTTAACGGCTCGGCCGGGGCCGGCGCCAACGGTGCCCGCGACGCCGCTGTGAGTCCGGGTGGCACCGGCCCCGGCCGGTCAGCGTGGGGGCAGGGCTCGTCGGCTGCCGTTGAGCACGGCTTGGTTGGCGGCTGTGCGTCCGGCGCCGTAACCGGCGGCATTGCCGACGGAGAAGGAGCGCGAGACGACCCGCCGCCCGAACAGCGTCTCGAACAGCTCGTCCACGGCGCGACGGCGCTGAGCCAAGACCGGCTCGATCTCTCGGCCGGCCGAGGCCTTGCTGTGTTCGCTGACCTCACGCAGCCGCTCACCGATGCGGCTGGCGTAGGCGATGAGAAACGAATGCCGGAACGAACGTATACGAGACCGCCGGGACTTGGTCATCGTCGCCCCTGCGGCCAGCATCGCGCGCGTGGCCTGCACCATGAGCGACGTGCTGAGGATCTCGACCGTGTCGAGATCCACCTCGTCTCCCAGCACCGTCACGAAACCGAGCTTCTCGTAGCTGACGGTTCGGCATCGGTTAGCGGCCGCTACCTCCGCGACCAGCAGTGATTTGGCTCCGATATACGGGGCGTCCAACCAGATCCGGCTGGCCGAGGCGACCGTCTGCGGCCGCAGCGGGCTCGCGTCGGCGAGCACCCGTTCGATCGAGTGCCGGGCCATCAGCTCCTGGGCCTTCGCCGACAGCGCTTCCGCTTCTTGCGCATATGGGGTCGACTCCGCCTTGGCGAGCAGCGCCCGGACCTTGCCCATGATCTTGCTGTCCACCGTGGCTTCGCTACCGCGGCGTGGTGCCTGGCGGTGGTGGCCGGGCGGCGGGATGATGATCGGAAGGGCGCCCATGGTCATGAATAAGGCGATCAGCTCGATCACGGCCCACAGCGTCTCGCGGCGGGACTGGCCATGCCGAGCCGACCATTGCGCCACGTGTGGCCGGGAAGGATCCCACCATCGTTCCGCCCCGAGCGTGTCGAGCTGGCGACGCCACCGTGGATGGAACGCTGCCTCGGAGAACCCGGCACTGTGCTCGGCGATGGCGTCCACCGCTAGCCGCGCCAGAAGATCGGACCGGTTCCTGCGGACCATCTGCTCGACGTCTGCCGGCAGCCAGCCGCGTTTCCACAGGCCCGATACGGCCGTGCTGAGGGCTTCGGCGATGGCGCGGTCTACCCGCGGCTCAGCGGCGGGCCCGGCCGCAGTGAGCGATGTGACGGCATCGATGGCTGCGGGCTCGTTCCCTCGGGCGTGGTACGCCGCCGCGGTCTCGATCACGGTGATGGCCGGATTGAGGCGCGAGTCTTCGCCGTGTGCGTCGCCGGGCGTGTGGAACATCTGTGGGGCCTCCGAAATCAGTGGGTGATCCGCCCAGCATGGCGGCGTCAGGCCCTCATCCAGGCCCCGTCCGGAGAGATTGTGGAGAGCGTGGAGGACGAGTGTGCGCCTGTGGACAACCTGGGGCGTGGCTCCACGGCCGAGGTCAAAGAGAGAACCTCGCTTCCGGCTCCAGGAGACTAGTCCAGCGTCAGTCCGCTGCCGATCCGGTCGAGTGTGCGGTCGATGATCGTCCCCAGCGGCTCCTGGTAGTCCGAATCGTGCCAGTACATGAGCGCCGCCAGGAATGCCGCCATGATGGCGGCGACGATGACGCGGATATCGAGATCCTCGGCGGCTCGGCCCGAGTGACGGGCGATGAGCCGGCCGAGCTCCGTCTCGAGTTCGGATGTCTGCCGGAACATCTCGGCACGTACCGATGGTTCGTTCATCGTGTACCGCATGCGCCGGCGGATCAGGTCCTCGTCGGCGTCGAGCATGCTCCGGAACGCCGTGGACAATGACTCCCGCAGCGACGTCACCGGATCATGAACGGCCAGCTTGTCATCGAAGGCCGCCAAGAGCTCCGGGTCGTACTCGTCGTAGAGGACGAGCTGTTCCTTGGTACCGAAGTACCGGTACACCGAACTCGGCGAGACATCCGCCTCGGCCGCGATGCGTTCGATGGTGACGTGCCCGTAGCCGTGCGCGTCGAACAGGTCGAGCGCCTTCTGCTGAATATGGCGCATCGCGTCGAGCTTCTTGCGCTCCCGTCGGCTCAGCTGGGCTCTCATCGGAGCAAAGCGTACCCTCGGCCGGCGATCCCACTCATTGTGTGCCGAGGAGCTGGGTCCACCACGTCGTCAGCACGCCCGTCTCCGCACCGAAGCCCACTGAGACGAACTCGCAGTCGGCGATCTTGGCCCGGGACTCGGAGCGCGACAGCCAGGCGTTCACGGCATACCTTCCACCCAGCAGCCCGCGGGCGATGTTCTCTCCGACCGGTGCGGGGTATCCCGCGGCCTTGGCGCGATCGGACGGGCCGGCGCCATCGGGGCTGATATGGGAGTAATAGCCCCGCTCTCGCATATCCGCGCTGTGCTGACGAGCCGCAGCCGTCAGCTTGGCGTCCACGCGCAGATCCGGGCAGCCCGCATGACGCCGCGCGTTGTTCGTGGCGTCGAGCGCCCGTTGCTCTGCCCGGGTGAGTCTGGGCGGCTCCGACGTCGGCTCTGGGCGCGGCGAACGGCTTTCGGTAACCGTAGGCCTGGGTGGCGGCGGCGCACTGGGCGTGTAATTGGGAGGCTGATGGTGCGTCGTCGGCGTGGCCGTGGGCTCCGTCGGACGAGGAGTCGGGTTCGTCGTCGGCTCAGCGTCATCCGGCGGCTGCGTCGGTGGTGAGCTTGGCGGCGGCTGGGGCGACGAGGTGGGCCGGCCGGGTTCCTGACCGTCGGACTCACCTGAACGATCAGCGGACGACGTCGTGTCTCGCGCGGCCGACGGCTGTGCCGACATCACCCGTTCCGTGTCGTCGTCGGCGTCCGTGTCGTCGCGGTTCCTGGTCGCTTCCGGGCTCGGCGTCGTGTCCGGAGCGTTCGCGTGGTCGCGCGCTTCCGGACCGGCCGCCGCGAGGAGATGTCCGCCTGCGGCGCGGCCCATGGACGATTCCGTATTCGGTGCCGGTTCGTACTCGCGCAGCGCGACGTATGTGCTGGTGACGAAGACCAGTGGCACGATGACCGCTACTACGAGGCGCACCCGCGCCCCCACCAGTGAACTCCGACGGTGGCGAGGCTGCCGAGGCTCCACCGATCCCTACCCTTCCCCATTACCTACTGCACCGCTGCCAGTCCTCTGGTCAGCGGAACACTAGCTCCAAGAACGGGACCATACTCCAGATCGCGGTGAAATAGTATGGCCCGACTGTCCCATTGTTGATCGCTTGAACGTCGTATTTCACTCCCTAGGGAGACATGTCCCCCAAACATCAGACATGCGTGGTAGCGGCCGCCATTGTGGACCGGCTCGACCGGCCCGCACGTCTCCTGGCCGCCCGCCGGACGGCGCCGCCGGCGCTGGCAGGACAGTGGGAACTGCCGGGCGGCAAGACCGAACCCGGCGAGGCTCCAGCCGACGCGCTCCTGCGTGAGCTCAGGGAGGAATTGGGCGTGCGGGTTCGGCTGGGGGCGCAGATCACCGGTCCACTGGATGGCCACTGGCCCCTAGCCTCGGCGCTGACGTTGAGGCTGTGGTGGGCGGAGATCGTGGACGGAGAACCCATGCCACTGCAAGATCACGACCAGATCCGCTGGCTTGAGGCGGGCCGCTGGCTGGACGTCGCGTGGATTCCCGCCGACCGAACAGCGGTGAGCGAGATGGTTCGCCGCGCCGGTGGTCCGTGCGTCCACCGGTAGTGGGATAGATCGCAACCGCTCTGCGAACTAGGCTAAGGCGCGTGTCCCTACCCGATCAGCCAGCCGAAGCCCAGCCGCCGCGGATCCGCGCGTCGGACCAGGAGCGTGACGAAACCGTCGAGCGTCTCTCCGAGCACGCCACCACGGGACGGCTGACTCTGGCCGAGCTCGAGGAGCGGATCGACCGGGCTTACGCAGCCACGACGCGCGACGAGCTGGCAAGGCTGACGGCTGACCTCCCCGCCCCCAGCAGCAGGCCCGCCACCAGCCATCCGGGCGCGGAGCCGGTGCGTCGCCGGAAGGCCACGAAGTGGATCGTGGCGGTCATGGGCGGCAGCAGCAAGCGCGGACGCTGGCGGGTGTCCCGCCAGGTCACTGCGGTAGCCGTCATGGGCGGCCACGACATCGATCTGCGCGACGCCGAACTCGACAGCGACGACACCACCATCGTCACCATCAACGTCATGGGCGGTACCGATATCTACGTGCCGGATTCCGTCGATGTCGAGGTAGGCGGATTCTCGCTGATGGGCGGCACCGACGAGCTCGGAAGCCGCCGGAGCCCCCGCCCCGGCGCGCCGCGCATCCGGATCCTGGCCTATTGCCTGATGGGCGGCGTCGACGTGTGGAGGCTGCCGGACGACGCGCTGGGCCTTCCGCTGAAGGAAGCCAAAAAGGCCGCCAAGCGCGCGCACTAGCGCCCTTCCCCAAATGATCATGTAAACCATGCCTTCTCGTGCTTCACCATGCCTGCAGCCATGGTGAAGCACGAGAAAACATGGTTTACATGATCATTTGGGGAAGGGGCTACCGGGCTGGTCGTCCTCGGGCGGCACCACGCATGCGCGCTCCAGGGCGACCGCAGCGCCCGAGGCCAACGTCGCGAACGCGATGACCAGGCCGGACATCACAAGCCGGTCCCGCCCCATCGGCACCTCGAGGTGATCGGTGGCCAGGACGGCCAGCCCGACGTATGCACCGGCGGCGGCGGCGCCGAAGTACTCGGCGGCTTTCGCGAGCGCGAGCAGCCGTGCCACGCGGAGGGGTCCGATATGCCGGTCGTGGCGACGCTCCTGGATCCAGCCGCGCACCTCCCGGGCCGCGGCGAACAACAATGCCGCCAGGAGGAACACCATGACCGGCAAGACCACCGGCACCGGCGGGAGCGTTCCGGACGCGTCCAGGAGGAGCCGGCTGATCGACCAGCCGATCGGCGCCGCGATGAGCCCGACCCAGATCAGTGTCGGGATCTTTGTCTTCTGCATGTCAGGCGCGGCCTCCCGCGGCTGGCCCGGGCTTCAGGACGGCAGTTCCAGCACGTCGTCGGTCCGTCGGACCCCAGTGGCGTCAACCGCGGAACTCAGCTCGATGACGCTACCGAGTCCCGGCACCGTGAACTCGGGGTCGACGTCGGACCAGGGCATGAGCACGAAAGCGCGCTGGGACAAGCGGGGATGCGGGACCTTGAGGTCTTCGTCGTCGGCCGTGACGTCGCCCACGGCGAGAACGTCGACATCGAGTGTCCGGGAGCCGTTGGGCTCTTCCCGGGTGCGGCCGTAGGCGATCTCCGTGGCCATCGCCCGCTCAAGCATCGACCGCGGCGACAGCGTCGTGTCCACTACGAGGACCGCGTTGAGGAATTTGGGCTGGCCGGCGGGTCCGCCCACGGGTTCGGTCTCGTAGACCGGCGAGACGGCGACCGCGACGATCTCCGGCGAGTCGGTCAGGGCGTCCACGGCGCCCTGGAGGAAGTCGAGCCGATCACCCAGATTGCTTCCGAGCGCGAACGCGGCACGACGCAGCGGCCGCAGATCTCCGGTCAGCGTGTCGGCGTCGACCACATTGGGGTTGGGAACATTGGTCACGTGCGGGCCCTTCGAATAGTCACGGTCACATCGCTCACCGGCACCGTGGTTGGCGCCTCCGGCTTGTGCACGGTCACTTCGACGTCGTGCACCCGGGTGTCATCCAGGCAGACGTCGGCGATCCGCTGGGCAAGGGTCTCGACCAGCTTGACCGGCTCCCCCTCGACAATGCCGACGACGGCCTCGGCGAGGGTGCCGTAGTCGACGGTATCGGACAATTCGTCACTTGCTGCTGCCGGACGGGTGTCGATGCCGAGGTCGACGTCGACGACGAACGGCTGGCCCTGTTCTTGCTCATAGGCGAACCAGCCGTGGCGTCCGCGCGCGGCGATCCCATGCAACGTGATCCGGTCAGGCACGAGACGACCATAGTCGTAGGTGGCTCTCGCGCGCTGCCCCCGGGTGGTGGAATCGGCTCTATTTAGGCGCACGGATCGGATTTCGGCACCGATTCCGGTCATCGTTCCATTCCCAACCGCGCGGCCACGCGGACCGCGTCCAGGCTCGCCGGCACGTCGTGCACTCGCACGCACCAGGCGCGATCCAACGCGATGGTCGTGGAGAGCGCGGCCGTGGCCGCGTCGCGTCCGGCCGGTGCGCGCCGTTCCCCGGAAACCGGATCAGCCAGAAGCTCACCGAGGAAGGTCTTGCGCGAGGCCGCCACCAGGACCGGGTGCCCAGTGCCGACGATCTCCGCCAGTCGGGCCAAGATCGTCCAATTGTGCTGCCAGGTCTTGGCGAACCCCAGGCCGGGATCGATGACGATTCGTTCCGGCGCAACTCCGGCCGCGACGGCGGCGTCGACCCGGGGCAGCAGCTCAGCGATCACGTCAGCGACGACGTCGGCGTATTCGGTGTGCTCCTGCATGTGCCGCGCATGAGCGCGCCAGTGCATGAGAATGATCGGCACGCCCGCGTCGGCGACGACCCGTAGCAGCTCAGGATCGGCCAAGCCGCCCGAGACGTCGTTCACCAGGTGCGCGCCCGCGTTCAACGCCTGTTCGGCCACCTCAGCGCGCATGGTGTCCACCGAGACGGTGACGCCGGCCCCGGTCAGCTCCTGGATGACGGGCACCACCCGGCGCAGTTCCTCGTCCACGGGTGGCCGTTCGGCGCCGGGCCGGGTCGACTCACCACCGACGTCGACGATGTCCGCGCCCTGCGCGGCGAGGCGCAATCCATGATTGACCGCGGCTTCCGAGTCGAACCACAAGCCGCCGTCGGAGAACGAATCGGGTGTGACGTTGACCACGCCCATGATCAGGCAGCGTTGCGGAGCTGGAAGCCCAGCGACATAGGCGGCCGGCCGGCCGGGTGTGGTGCTCACCGCACCAGGCTAAGGGGTGGTCCGCGGCACGACGATCTCGCCGCGTGCCGCGGCCAGCGCGATGTCGGTGCGATGATGTGCGCCGTCCAGCTCGATCATCCCCACACCTTCGTATGCCCTCGCCCTGGCCTGCGCGAGGTCCGTTCCGGTAGCGGTGACGGACACCACGCGACCGCCGCTCGAGACGACCTGGCCCGACGAGTCGAGCCGGGTGCCGGCATGCAGGACATCGACATCGGGCAGCGCCTCGGCATCGGCCAGCCCGCGGATCGGGTCACCCTTCCGGGGCGACTCCGGGTAGCCCGCTGCCGCGACCACGACGCTCACGGCCGCGCCGTCGTCCCACCACGGCGCCGGGTGTTCGGAAAGCCGCCCCGTGGCGGCTGCGAGCAAGAGGCCGCCCAGGCCGGATCGCAGCCGGGCGAAGACGGGCTGGATGTCCGGATCGCCGAACCGGGCGTTGAACTCGACGACGCGGATGCCTCGCGAGCTGACCGCGAGGCCGGTGTAGAGCGCTCCGACGAATGGGGTGCCCCGGCGCTGCATCTCGGTGATTGTCGGCACGACCACCCGGTTCAGCACGTCGTCGACGAAGTTCTCATGAACCCACGGCAACGGAGAGTAGGCACCCATGCCGCCGGTATTCGGGCCGGCGTCGTTGTCGTGGGCGCGCTTGAAGTCCTGGGCCGGTGGGAACGGCACGACCGTCACCCCGTCGGTGACACAGAACAGGGAGACCTCGGGGCCGTCGAGGTACTCCTCGATGACCACCTTGCCGCAGTCCTTGGCGTGGGCGAGCGCCGCGTCGCGATCCTCGGTGACCACCACGCCCTTGCCCGCGGCGAGCCCGTCGTCCTTGACGACGTAGGGGGCACCGAACCGGTCCAGTGCGTTCTCGACCTGCTCGGGGGTCTCACACACCACGGCCATGGCGGTGGGCACACCCGCGGCCGCCATGATCTCCTTGGCGAACGCCTTGGAACCCTCGAGGCGGGAAGCTTGCTCGGAGGGCCCGAAGCATGGCACTCCGCGGGCTCTGACCGCATCGGCGACGCCGCTCACCAGTGGTGCTTCCGGGCCGATGATCACAAGATCAGCGGCGATCCTGCTCGCCAGGTCGGCGACGGCCTCGCCTTGCAGCGGGTCCACCTGATGGATGGTCGCTTCTGCGGCGATGCCGGCGTTTCCCGGTGCGGCGTGGACCTCGGACACCTCCGGGTCGCGAAGGAGCGCCCGAACAAGCGCGTGCTCCCGACCGCCGGAGCCGATGACGAGTACTCTCACGTCGGCCGAGCCTAGCGTTTCAGCCCGAACGCGAGGTCCCCGGCCGTCACTTGGGGTGGCGTTGCGATCCGGCAGGCGCTTGCCGGCGTGTTTCCGGCGGACAGAAGACATAGGCTCGTCCATGATGAACAGTGATGTCAGATGGATCGACCTGGTAGGCGCCGTCAATGTCCGTGACCTGGGCGGCCTGCCCACCCATGACGGCGCGACCACCGCTTTCGGCCGGATACTCCGTGCGGACAACCTGCAGGATCTCACCGACGACGACATCTCCCACCTGGTCGGGACGCTGGGCTTGCGCGACGTCGTCGATCTCCGCAGCGGCGCGGAGATCATGCTGGAAGGTCCGGGCCCGCTGACCCGGATCCCGGATGTCACCATTCATCATTTCTCGATGCTCGCCGAAGCGGGCAACGACGCCGGAGTCGACAGCGAAGTGGTCCTGCCCTGGGCCCAGCAGGACGGAGACCAGCGGTCGGCCTGGCTTCCACCGGGCGAGTTCTACCTGCTGACCCTGAAGGAGCGGCCGGAGTCGGTCCTGGGTGCGCTGCGCGTCATGGCCTCCAGCGACGGCGCGGCGCTGGCTCACTGCGCAGCCGGCAAGGATCGGACCGGCGTATTGGTAGCGCTCACCCTGACCGCTGTCGGCGTGCCGCGCGACGCCATCGTCGAGGACTACGCATTGACCAACACCCGGATCGAGAAGATCATCGAGCGGCTGAGAAGCACCCCCACATACGCCGACGACCTCGATTCCCGGCCCATGACCAGCCATTTCGCGCTTCCCGAGGCCATGGACAGTTTCCTCGACCTGGCGGAGAAGGAGTTCGGCGGGCTGATGGACTGGTTGGAGGGCCACGGCTGGACGGCGGAGGACACCGACGCGCTGCGAGCCCGCCTGCTGACCTGAGCCCGGGCTGAGCTGAGCGGCGCCGGGAAGACTAGCCAACCCGAGTGCGTGAGGTAGGTGACTGTTTCTCGGGCACTTTGGAGCCCGCCGTGGCAGTGGGTGGGCTGAGGTTGAGTCTGGCAATTGCCCCTCGGGCGTCGCGCACCGTGGCGGTGAAGCATGCCACGGCGGGCTCCAAAGTGCCCGAGAGGCAATTGCCAGACTCAACCTCAGCGTGCTTCTCGTAGGTTCGGCAAGCTGTTCCAGTGGCCGTGGTGGACGACGTCGTCCAGACCGCGTCGGCCTCGCTTGAGTGACGGGGAACGGCGGTCTGGCGCTCGGTGGCCGATGGTGATGGCGCCGATGGGGGTGTAGTCCTCAGGGACGCCGAAAGCATCGCGGAACGCCGGGATTCGTTCCGGAGGGACACCGAAGAAGCAGGCGCCGAGGCCCTCGTCGACGACGGTCAGCAGCATGAGCAGGGCGGCCATGCCGGTGTCGATGTCCCAGTACGGCACCGGCCACCTGGATTCGTCGCGATCCGTCCAGCCCTTGTCCGGAGCCGCGTACCGGTCCAGGTATGCGCGCTTGCAGGACATGGGCACGATGACGACCGGTGCTCGCCGCAGGCCTTCGGACCAGCTGTCGACGCCGGCACCCGGCGGCGTGGCGGCGTCCCAGAAGACGTGGATCTGCTCGGGGGTGTCCAGGCGGAGGAAGGCCCAGCCTTGGCTGAAACCCGCGCTCGGAGCATGCAAGGCGTGCTGAAGGATCTGGTCGACGACACCCGGGTCCACCGGCTCGGTCGTGTAGTTCCGCACCATCCGCCGGCGGCGGACGACGTCAGCGAACTCCATGCTGGTCCCGTCCGCCGTTACTCGGCGTCGAGATCCTTCTCGAGCAGACTTCCGAGAGCGTCCAGGGCTGCGCTCGCATCCTTGCCTTCTGCCGCCAGGATGACCTCGTCGCCCTGCTCGACGCCGAGCGTCATGATGGACAGGATGCTGGAGGCGTCGACCGGTTGGCCGTCGGGCTTGCGAATGGTGACCTTGGTGGGTTGCTCGGCGGCGGCCTTGACGAACACGGCCGCCGGCCGGGCGTGCAAGCCCGACTTGCTGGCTACGACTGCTTTGCGCTCGGGCACATTGCCTCCCTGCGGCGGCCTGGGAATCTGGTTACCAGCCTACCCGGCTCCGCGCCGCGGCCCTCCGGCGGATCGATTCATCAGCCGGGGAGCGTGGGCCATGATTGCGACGTGGCCCCCGGCTTGCCGAAACATGGGGGTAACAGGCGATACTGCTAGGTGGAGTGTGTCCCCCGTCGCAGTGGGACCACAAGCACGGCGAAGTGTCGTCCCATGAGACTCAGGTCGCTGCCCCACATTGAAACGGAGTACCTATGCCTATCGCCACGCCAGAGATCTACGCGGAGATGATCAGCCGCGCCAAGTCCGGGGCCTTCGCCTATCCGGCCATCAACGTGACCTCCTCCCAGACGCTCAACGCAGCTCTGCGCGGATTCGCGGAGGCGGAGAGCGACGGCATCATCCAGGTCTCCACCGGCGGTGCCGAATATCTGTCGGGCCCCACGGTCAAGGACCGCGTCCGCGGGGCCATCGCCTTCGCCGCGTTCGCCCACGAGGTCGCGAAGAGCTACGACATTCAGATCGCGCTGCACACCGATCACGCGCCGGTGGACGCCGTCGAGAAGTGGGTCAAGCCGCTTCTGGCCGCCTCCACGGAGCGGGTCAAGGCCGGCGGCGAGCCGCTGTTCGGCTCGCACATGTGGGACGGCTCCGCGGTGCCGCTGGACGAGAACCTGAAGCTGGCCGAAGAGCTGCTCGCCCTCTCCGCCGAGGCAAAGACGATCCTCGAGATCGAGGTCGGCGTCGTCGGCGGCGAGGAGGACGGCGTCGCCCACGAGATCAATGACAAGCTGTACACGACGGTCGAAGACGGACTGGCCACCGCGGCGGCCCTCGGCACCGGCGAGAAGGGCACCTACCTCACGGCGCTGACGTTCGGCAACGTGCACGGCGTGTACAAGCCGGGCAACGTCAAGCTGCGTCCGGAGATCCTGCGCGACATCCAGCAGACCGTGGGCGAGAAGTACGGCAAGGAGAAGCCGTTCAACCTGGTGTTCCACGGCGGATCCGGTTCTACGGCCGAAGAGATCAGCGCGGCCGTCGACTACGGCGTCATCAAGATGAACATCGACACCGACACCCAGTACGCCTTCACTCGCCCCGTGGTCGAGCACATGTTCAAGAATTACGACGGTGTACTGAAGATCGACGACGAGGTCGGCAACAAGAAGATGTACGACCCCCGGACGTGGGGCAAGGCGGCCGAGGCCGGACTGGCCGAGCGCGTCGTCGAGGCGTGCCAGCAGCTGCGCTCGGCTGGGCAGAGGATGCGCTGATGGCCGGCGAGAACCTGTTGGGCGGGCCACCGGAGACGTTGCTTCCGGACGAGCCGGCTCCTCGAGAGGCGCTGGAGTCGGGTGTCGACGCGGCCACGGTGGCCGCGTCGAACCCGGCGTCGTCGCTGGCGTGGGCGTTGCTCGCCGATCGGGCCTTCGAGGCGGGCGATCCCGTCACGTCCTACGCGTTCGCGCGGACCGGATACCACCGCGGGCTGGATCAGCTGCGCCGTGCGGGATGGAAGGGGCACGGCCCGATTCCCTGGGAACACCAACCCAACCAGGGATTCCTCCGAGCGCTACACGCGCTCGGGCGAGCGGCCGAGGCCATCGGCGAAAGCGACGAGGCCCAGCGGTGTGCGCAGTTCCTCCGCGACTCCAGCGAGACCGCTGCCGAAGAACTGTCCTAAGCGCGCTTTGCGCGCGCGGGAGGCGCCGGCCGGAACGCCACGGCGCGGACTTTCCGGTAGCCTCCTGTCCGTCATTGTTCATGTAAGAAGGGGGAACACCCCGCCATGCCCGCGATAGTGCTCGTCGGAGCCCAATGGGGCGACGAAGGCAAGGGGAAGGCGACCGACCTGATCGGCAGTTCGGTCGACTACGTGGTGAAGTTCAACGGCGGCAACAACGCCGGGCACACCGTCGTCATCGACGGTGAGACGTATGCCCTGCACCTCTTGCCCTCGGGAATCCTCACGCCCGGCGTCGTCCCGGTGATCGGCAACGGCGTGGTCGTCGACCTCGGCGTCCTGTTCGAGGAGATCGACGCGCTCGAGGCCCGCGGCGTCGACACGTCACGTCTCGTGGTCAGCGCCAACGCGCACCTTCTCCCGCCGTACAACCGTACCCTGGACAAGGTGGTCGAGCGATTCCTGGGCAGCCGCCGGATCGGCACCACGGGCCGCGGGGTCGGGCCGACTTATGCGGACAAGATGTCGCGGGTCGGACTCAGGGTGCAGGATCTGTTCGACGAGAAGATCCTCCGGCAGAAAGTCGAGGGCGCGCTGGTCCAGAAGAACCAGTTGCTCGTGAAGGTTTACAACCGGCGTGCCGTCACCGTCGATGAGATCGTCGACGAGTTGATGAGCTACACCGATCGGTTGCGCCCCATGGTGGCCGACTCCAGCCTCATGCTGGCCAAGGCGCTGGACGAGGGCAAGAACGTCGTTCTCGAAGGCGGCCAGGCCACCTTGCTCGATGTCGACCACGGGACGTATCCCTTCGTGACGTCGTCCAATCCGACCGCCGGCGGCGCATGCACCGGCTCCGGCATACCACCGGGCCGGATCGACCGGGTCATCACCGTGATGAAGGCATACACCACTCGAGTGGGTGAAGGACCGTTCCCCACCGAGCTGACCAACGAGGATGGCGTCCGGTTGCGCAAGGAAGGTGGCGAGTTCGGTGTCACTACCGGCCGGCCACGGCGCTGTGGGTGGCTGGACACGGTGATCGGACGGTACGCGGTCCGTATCAACGGCACCACCGATTTCGTCCTCACCAAGCTGGACGTGTTGAGCGGCTGGGATCCGGTTCCCGTATGTGTGGGCTACGACGTCGACGGCGTGCGGCACGACGAGATGCCCATGACGCAGACCGACTTCCACCACGCCACGCCCATCTACGAGTATTTCGAAGGCTGGGACGGGGACATCTCGGGAGCCCGGAAGATGTCGGACCTGCCTGACGCGGCCCGGCGTTACGTGCAAGCAGTGGAAGAGATGTGTGGGGCTCCGATCTCGGCCGTGGGCGTCGGCCCTGGACGTGAGTCGATCATCGCCATCCGCGACCTGATCAACTGACCCGCTGTTGGTCACCTGATCGTCGCGTTGTCATCCGAACGGTGCGCCGGCCAGCGATCAGGTGACGCACACGCGGGTGCAGCCGGTGTTGTGCCACCTGATCGTCTCCAGCATGTGGACAGAAGATGATCAGGTGGCCGAACCCATCACGAACACGCATTGACGTCATCTGATCTTCATGCCCATGGCCCGACCAGTCGCCGACGTGCTCAACGTGGTGAAGCCGACGTGGTGATAGAAGCCGATCGCGTTGGTGTTTCCGGCACCCACACCGAGGTGAACGCCCGGCGAGCCGGCGTCGCGCAGCGCATCCAGCAGCAGGTTCATCAACACCCCGCCGTAGCCCTTCCCCTGCGTCCGCGGCAACAGGTCGATATGCAGGTGTGACGGGTACTCGACGACGATCTCGTCGGCGGCCACCGGTGGCTGGTGGATCATCCGCACGAACCGAGTCTCGTTCGACTCCTCCGGGAAGCTGTGGAGGGGATAGCGCTGGCGCAGCGGCGGCCACCACTCCTCCTCGCAGCGCTGCTCGAACAATCGCGTGTTCAGGGCGGCGATGATATAGCCGGAGACACCGTCATCGTCCTCGACGACGAAGGCGAACTCGGGATCGAACCGGATGTACGGCCCGACGAACAGCTCGCCGAGCAGCCTGCGGTCGGTGAAGGCATCTTCGCCGCCCGGACCGGTCTTGAGGCAGATTTCGTACATAGCGTCATCGTCGTCGCCGCGCCGGTATGGCCGCACGTCCATCGTCTTGCTCAGCTCCGTCCCGTTCCCGTGTCCCGCTGCGGCGATCGTCGGGCGCACAGGTGATGCGGCAACGGCGATCGGCACCGCAAACAAGGTATCGCGCTCAAGCGTGTCAGACAGGTGTGACGATCGCCGCGAGGACTACGTACTCCTGGTGCGCTCGACCAGCGTGTTGAGCAATCCGGCTGCGGTCACCGCATCGTCGACGACGACGACCGTCCGGCGGCCGCTGGTCCGCTCCAGCAGGATGGCGTTGCCACCACGCATCACGAAGCCGCTGGCTCCCTTGTACGGGCCGAAGACGGCGACTCGGAACCCGTAGCCGCCGAAGTGCCGGATCGGCTTCACGTGGGTGGTACTGGCGTGGCTGATCTCGTCCAGCGACGTGTGGAACTTCGGCCATCCGAGTACACCGGTGATGGTCAGGCCACGCTGGTCGACCGTGACCCGGATCGACAACATCATCGCGAGGAGACCGATGACGAGCAGCGTCGAGATGAGCACCAGCCACTGGCCGCTGACGAGCGTGATTATCGCGGTGACCCCGACGATGACGACGAGCAGGGCGACGACGTGGCTGCCGGTGGCCACCGATCGAGTCCACACGACCGTTTCGCCGTCAGCGACCGGGACGCGGGGCGCGTCGTGCGGGATGTTGGGACCTTCTGCCGTCCAGCGTGGGATGAGGATCACCGCGATGACAGCGGCAGCGGCCCCGAGACCCAATCCGCCGGCGACGACGGACCAGTCGGCGGTCGCGCCGGCGGCGTCGGCAAGACCGCGTTGGTCGGCCGCGACGAGCACCATGAGCCCGGTGACGAAGCCTGTGGTTCCCGCAGCGGTGCCTGCTCCGACTCGGGCGAGCATGGTGTCGGTCCGGTCGAGTAGGGAGAGGACCAGCCCCAGCACGGCGAAGCCCGCGCCGAAAGCCAAGATGAGCACCATCGTGGTGGCCACGCTGGTAAACCCGTCGGCCTCGCCGTCGATCCCCCAGTGTGTTGCCATCGGCGACGGCAGCTCGTCGCGCCAGCTCCACACGAGCAACGCACCGGCCAGTGCGATAAGCATGGGCAGCGCGGCGGCGGCAAGCACAATCCGGACGATGGGGCGTGGGGACGACGTGGCGCCTACTGTGGGCTGGTTCATCGATACTCCGTTCTGATCAAGGTGACAAGCTCGTCCGTTGTGAAACCAATGCGGCGAGCCTGCGTGACGAGCTGGCCGACGAGATCAAGGAGATGCGCAAGCCCTTCTTCGGCTTGCCCGGTGACCACCGCACCTCGTCCGCGCCGCAGCTCCACCAGCCCTTCGTCCCGCAACTGCTGGTAGCCGCGGAGGACGGTGTGCACGTTGACTCCCAGGGATTCGGCGAGGTCACGTGCTCCGGGCAGACGCTCGCCGGCATGCAGTTCTCCGCGCGCGACGGCGCCACGCACAGACGCGGCAAGCTGCGCGAACAGCGGCTCCGGAGAGTTCGCGTCGAGTCGGATGAGCATGCCTCAAAGTCTATTGTTCTAGTTCTAATAGAACAAATTCAGGCCGCGCGCCATGGCCGGCGGATCCCCCGATCGGGCCAAGGGGGCCCTGGGATAGCGTCACTTGCATGGCTGATGTCGAGCTTCCGAAGGCGCCGGTGGCGAAGCGGGTCCCCCACACGCGCGACGTCCACGGCGACGTCGTCGTCGACGAGTACGCCTGGCTGATCGATCGGGACGACCCCGACACCATCGCCTATCTCGAGGCGGAGAATGCGTACACCGAACTCGTCACCGCGCACACCAAGGCGTTGCAGGACGAGCTCTTCGAGGAGATCAAGGCGCGCACGCTGGAAACGGACCGGTCGGTTCCAGTGCGCAGGGGTCGGTGGTGGTACTACACCCGCACCGTCGAAGGGCAGCAGTATCCGATCCACTGCAGGTCGCGC
This sequence comes from Phytoactinopolyspora alkaliphila, assembly GCF_010550695.1. Lineage (GTDB taxonomy): Bacteria > Actinomycetota > Actinomycetes > Jiangellales > Jiangellaceae > Phytoactinopolyspora > Phytoactinopolyspora alkaliphila. Next base: position 118,761 of record NZ_JAAGOB010000004.1, on the reverse strand, counting down.
ACCGAACCCGAGCTGCCGGCTGACCCCACCGCGCCCATCGGGTCGCCCGCCGACGAGCAGGTGCTGATCGACGAGAACGAGCTGGCCGGCGAGTCCCCGTACTTCGCCCTCGGTGCCCTGAACGTCAGCCCGGACGGCCGCCTGCTGATCTTCTCCACGGACTACGACGGCGGCGAGAAGTACACGCTCAGAGTGAAGGACCTGGAGCGGGAACACATCCTGGCCGACGAGATCCCGAACACCTACTACAGCACGGCATGGTCGGCAGACGGCAGCACCCTGTTCTATACGACGGTCGACGACGCGATGCGGCCGTATCGCGTGTGGCGGCACCGCCTCGGCAGTGACGCCGCCGACGACCACATCGTGCACCAGGAGGACGACGAGCGCTTCTTCGCCGGCGTCGACCTGACCCGCAGCGAGGCGTTCCTGGTCATCGGCCTGGACAGCACCATGACCAGTGAGGTGCGAGTGCTGCCCGCGGACGACCCGATGGGCGAGTTCCGCGTGCTGGAACCGCGGCGGCAGGGAGTCGAGTACTCGATCGACCACTCCGGTCAGTACTTCTACGTCGTCCACAACGACGGCGCGGCTGATTTCGAGCTGGCGAAGACGCCCGTCGACGCACCCTCCCGGGAACATTGGACGCCGGTGCTGCCGCACGAGCCGGGCACCCGCATCGTCGGCGTGAGCGCATTCGCCGAGCACTTGGTGGTGCCGGTGCGTCGGTCCGGCAGCACCGGCCTACACGTCGTGCCGCTGCGCGAGGGCGAGCCGCAGTCCGGACACGACATCGTCTTCACCGAGGAGGTCCGCACCGTCGCCCCTGGGAGCAATCCGGAGTTCTCCACCGGCACCTTCCGGCTCGGATACACCTCGCTCGGTACACCGAGTTCCATTTACGACTACGACATCTCCAGCCGCGCACTCCGCCTGCGCAAACGGCAGGTGGTGCTCGGTGACTTCGATCCCGGGCGTTACGAGACGGTCCGGGAGTGGGCCACGGCGGAGGACGGCACTCGGGTGCCCATCTCCCTGGTCAGGCGCCGCGACACCCCTGCCGACGGGACCGCCCCCCTTTTGCTGTACGGGTACGGCTCCTACGAGGCCTCAATGGACCCGTGGTTCTCCATCCCGCGATTGTCCCTGCTCGACCGTGGTTTCGTATTCGCGATCGCCCATGTACGCGGGGGCGGGGAAATGGGACGGGCCTGGTATGACGACGGCAAGATGCTGGCCAAACGGAACACGTTCACGGATTTCGTTGCGTGCGCCCGGCACGTGGTGAAAGCAGGCTGGACATCGCATGAGCGACTGGTGGCCCGGGGAGGCAGCGCCGGTGGCCTCCTGATCGGCGCAGTAGCCAATCTTGCGCCGGAAGCATTCGGTGCGCTGGTGGCCGAGGTGCCATTCGTGGATGCGCTGAACACCATCCTCGATCCGTCCCTGCCGCTCACCGTGATCGAGTGGGAGGAATGGGGCAACCCCGTTGAGTCCGCCGAGGTCTACGCGTACATGAAGTCCTACTCTCCGTACGAGAACGTCGAGGCCGGGGAGTACCCCGCGATCCTCGCCACGGCGGGCCTCAACGACCCGCGCGTGGGATATCACGAGCCCGCGAAGTGGGTAGCGCGGCTACGAGTCACCGCGACGAGCCACCGGCCGATCGTGCTCAAGACCGAGATGGGCGCTGGACACCGGGGGCCGTCGGGCCGGTACGACGCGTGGCGGGACGAGGCCTTCACGCTTGCCTTCATCATCGACGCGGTCACGTGATCTGGAGTCTGCTCCACCAGCGAGCGAGTGACAATTCTCAGGTTGGCACGGCGTAGGTGACCGTCGAGCTCGCCCGTCGCCAGCCGGACGAGCTCTGCCCGCGCTACCAGGCGAAATGACAGGGGAGCAAATTTTCGGACGGAACTGGCCTGTCCCCCTTGCCAATGTCTGATTTTCCGGAATGATGTACTACGCCCGCTGACCGGCTGGCTGACTACGTCCTGGGAGATGCTGTTGTCCGGCACATTCGATGTGAAGTCTCTGCCGTTGTACCGGCAGATAGCACTCTTCGGCGGAGCGCTGCTGTTCATCTCGTTGTTCCTCCCATGGTGGCGGGTGTCGATCACCGGCGGTCCCAGCGGGAGCGAGAGCGGCTGGAACGGGTTGGGGACGCTGGCCGGGCTGCTGGTCATCCTGCTGATCGCGTGGGAGGTTCTCCGGGTCCTGGGACAGGCCGCACAAGTCAAGTTCAACCAGGATCTGATCACCGCGGCTCTGGCCGGTCTCATCGCCCTATTCGGCGTCATCCAGTTCATCCGGGCGTTGACCTACGGAGGCGGCATTCCCAGCGGCTTCGGTGTGAGTGCGGGCCCTGGATTCGGTGCGTACCTGATCCTGGTCTTCTCGCTCGCGCTCGGATATGCGGCCTATCTTGCATTCCAGGCCGCAGGCGGGCCGGCCGCGCTGAAGGAGGCGCAGAGCCAGGTCCAGGGCAACAAGGCGGACACCCCCGAGCCCGCGGCAGCGCCGGTGAGTGAGCCGCGTGCCGACGTCGCGCCGCCCGCGGCTGAGACGGCTCCCCCTGCTCCGCCCGCCGAGGACGTCGACGCCTCCGGAACCGACGAGGAGCGTCCGCCAGGTACGCCTGCGAGCTAGCTGGCTGTCACGCTGCTCAACTCACCCGCCCACAGTGCCTTCGCGGCCTGTGGGCGGCGTCATGACGAAACGACATAGCTGCCGGTAAATCCCGGTGATTACAGCCGTGCATCTCGGGTATTGGACACAGCGTCGATATCCGAGATGAGAGACGGGTGAGTCACGGATGACCGACGGTACACGGCGAGACGAGCCCTCCACTCAGGAGCTGATCAGCCGGATGTCTGAACAGACTTCCCGGTTGGTGCGGGACGAGGTTCGGCTCGGCATTGCAGAGCTGAAAGAGAAGGGCAAGCACGCGGGGGTCGGGGCTGGGTTGTTCAGCACTGCGGGGCTTCTCGGCTTCTTCGCACTGGCCACGCTGATAGCGGCCGCCGTCTTGGCTCTCGATCTGGTGGTGCCCGCATGGGCAGCCGCGCTGATCGTCGCCGCGGTGCTGCTTCTGCTGGCCGGGATCGCGGCCTGGACGGGTAAGAGCGAGGTCGACAAGGCCAAGCCGCCGCCAGAGCGGACAATCGAGAATGTCAAGCGCGATGTCGATGAACTGACGGGGCGGGTCAATCATGCCGAATGAGACAGCCGTGCGGCCGGAGCCGCAGAACAACGCCAAGGTCGGTGAAATCGAGAAGGATCTCGAGTACACCCGGCAAGAGCTGGGCCAGACCGTGGAAGAGCTGACTCATCGGCTGGCTTCCAAGGCACGTCCACTCACGTACATGGCCGGCGCCTTGGTCGCGGTGGCGGTGGCGATCACGGCAACCATCGTCATTCGCAGACGCCGGGCCTGAGGGGGTTCGCAGCGGTCATGGCTAAGGACGCCAGGGCGGGCAGGACGCCGGCGACGCCCGAACCCGAAGAGCAGGACAAGCCGGACAAGCCCACTGATCTCACACGTCCGTCGAAGATGTTCGTCGCCAAGAAGGCCGTGCGCGAGTTCTCCAAGGACCAGTGCACTGATCTCGCGGCTGCCCTAACCTACTACAGCGTGCTGGCCCTCTTCCCGGCGCTGGTGGCGCTGGTGTCCATACCCGCGTTGATCGGCCAGGAGGACGAGACGCGCGATGCGCTGCTGGACATCATGGACGATCTGGCACCCGCGGAGCTCGCCGCCGACGTTCGTGGACCGATCGAGCAACTGACCCAGGTGTCTGCCGCGGGATTGGCGCTCGTGTTAGGTCTGGCTGGTGCGCTGTGGGCGGCTTCAAGCTATGTGAACGCGTTCTCCCGGGCGATGAATCGCGTCTACGAGGTAGACGAAGGCCGGCCGTTCTGGAAGCTGCGGCCGATGATGCTTCTGGTCACTATCATCATTCTGGTGCTGCTTGCCGCGGCCGCCATCATGCTGGTGGTGACGGGTCCCGTTGCGCAGTCCATCGGTGACGTGATCGGCTTGGGAGACACGGCCGTCCTGATCTGGGACATTGCCAAGTGGCCGGTGGTCATCGCCGTGGTCTTGCTGGTGATCGCCATCCTGTATTTCGCGACGCCGAACGTCCAGCAACCCAAGTTCCGCTGGATCAGTCCGGGAGCCTTCATCGCGTTTGTGGTGTGGGTGCTTGCGTCGGTCGGCCTGGCGTTCTACGTGGCGAACTTCGGCAACTACGACCGGACGTACGGCTCGCTGGCGGGCGTGGTCGTCTTTCTGCTGTGGCTGTGGTTGACCAACCTGGCTCTGCTGTTCGGTGCGGAGTTCGACGCCGAGCTGGAGCGTGGCCGCCAGCTGCAAGCGGGGATCGCCGCCGAGGAGTCCATCCAGCTACCACCCCGGGACACTCGCAAGAGCGACAAGGCCGCTGAGAAGGCCGAAGCCGACCGCCGCGACGCGCGCGAGCTGCGAGCGCACCGCGGCCGACCGCCCGACGACGACGAGTAGCCGACGACGAGTAGCCGAGGACGGCGATCATAGGAGCCCGGCTCGATAAAGCTTGGCCCGTGCGTGCATCGAACTCGCCCGGTGGCCGAACCACCCGGACACCGTAGCGAGCATCAGCGCTGTCGTGTCGAGGAGGCGCGCACGTCGCTTGGTCCTTCTGCGGTCGCGACGTTCGCGAGCACCAGGGGCGGCATACCGGGCGGTCGCCGCCTCCTCTCGCAAGTGGGTGGTGTGCAGCTGAATGTGAGGAACATACTGCTCAGGATGGACAGACATGGCATTCTCCTGGTGGATGGTGCCCAGTGTCCCTGCACCGCAGGACACTAGTGAGCGCGAGTCAGGGTGATAGAGCCGCTGGCGGAGCGGGCAGCGATGGCCGCCACCAGATCCGTGTCGGACGGAGCGTCGGTGGGGTCGAGATCGGAGCGCACCCGCCCGCTTGCGGAGGAACAGTCCAGCTTCGCGGCGGTGCCGGTGGCTATGCCGATGGTGATGTCGCCGGAGGCGGTTTTGGCGTCGATCTCGCCTTCGACCATGCGCCGGATTCGGACGTCGCCGGAGGCCGTCTTGACCCTCACGACGGCCTCGACCGTGCCGATCTCGATGTCGCCGGAAGCGGTTCGGACTACTCCTCGGCCGTGTATGTGGTCGATTCTCGAGTTGCCGGAAGCTGTGTCGAGGTCGAGTGCACCGGTGGCATGCTCGACGACGAGATCCCCGGATCCCGAATGGGCCTCCACCCCCTTGACCTCTGAAGCGTGGATGTTGCCGCTTCCGGTCTTGAGCGCGACGTCGTCGCACTGCTCGGCGACGATGGTGCCGGATCCTGTTTTGACGTTGACGCTTCCGAGCCCGCCACCGAGGTGTACGTCGGCCGAGCCGGTCCTGACCTCGACGGAGCTTGTCAACGGAACGGTGATGATCGCCTTGATCGCGGGGTCACGAAGGAGGCTGGGCCCGATCGAACCGCGAGAGACCTCGACTCGCAGGGCGCCGGAGTGATGCTCGACCTGGGCGCGTTCGATCACCTCGAGCGCGTCGGTGTCGCCGGCTTTGGCGGGCTGAAGATCGACGACGGCTTCGGCGACGTCGGCCGCTGTGACCCGGATGCTGCCCGCACGGGTGCGGACCGAGAGACTCAGCGGCCCATCCACGGGAAAGGAGAGGGGGTAGGTGGTGGCATTCACAATGACTCCTTGATAGTCAGGGTCGAGTGGACTCAGCGCGCCCAGCCGGTGATCCGGCGACCGAGATTGACGTTCACACCTTGTGGGCCGATCTGGATGCCAGTGTGTGCGCCGTCAAGGGTCTGGCTGATCGCGCGGATGAGCCAGCCGTTCACTGAGAGGCCTTCGGCCGCAGCTGCCTCCTCCACTCGTGCCTTGAGGCTTTCCGGCAGTCGCAAAGAGATCCGGGATGTGCCCTCGTCGGGTTCGGGCGGAGGCGGCGGCGCGGGTGGCGCCGGTGGCTCAGGCATGGCGTAGTGGGCGTCCATCCGCTCGTCGCTCGCGACGAACTCGGGGTTCCCACCGCGCATCCGGACATCCACGGACACACCCTCGAGCTGCGTGGTGATCTCGGCAGCAGCATCTCCGAACGCCTCGATCAGAGTGAGCCGGAGAGATGGTTCGACGGCGTAGGACAACCGGTCAGCGGCTTCCCGCACGTCGGCCGCGGCAGCATCAGCCGCAGCGTTCAACGCGGTGCGTAAGGAAGTGACGTACGGCGTGAGTTCCATGACGCCATCCTGACACCATTACGACGCCACGTCAAGCGCCACCCTGGCCTCACTGTGCCCCTCCGGGCCACCCGCAGCCCTACATTCCCAACCCCTGGCAGGGGTTATGGTCATTGAAAATGGACAAATCGGGCACAATAACCACCACAACCTATGCCAGGGGGTTGGGAAAGGGGTGTTGAAGTAGCGGGTCGTGAGTGATGTCAGGGTGATGTCACGTGAGGCCGCGGCGCGTCGTGGGCGACGGCTCAGTTCTCGGCGGGGCTTACCTGGTCGACGGTATGTGGCTGGTTGCCACGGCGAACCCCAGCCAGCAACAGCTGCGCGACGTCGACGACGTCCACGTTCTCGCCCTGGCCGTCGGACTGCGCCTGTGTCAGGCCGTCGGAGAGCATCACGCGGCAGAACGGACAGCCCACCGCGATTGAGCCGCCGCCTGCCGGCGCGGCGTCAGTGCCGGGCGAAGCCGAGCCGTCGGCATGCGATCCGTTGAGCGCGCCGGGACCGGCCAGCGTGGCGAGGGCCTCTTGGGTGCGGTCGTTGTTGATCCGCTTGCCGATCCGCTCTTCCATCCACATTCGTGCGCCACCGGCGCCACAGCAGAACGACGTGGAACCGCTTCGCGGCATCTCCCGGTACTCCACGCCAGGAAGGGCGCCGACGAGCTCACGAGGCGGTTCGTAGACCTGGTTGTGCCGGCCGAGGTAGCAGGGGTCGTGGTACGTCACGGCGCGACCAGCGACTTCACTTTCCGGCGGCGCGACCGGGGTCAGCCGTCCTTCACGGACGAGGCGGTTGAGCAGCTGCGTGTGATGGACCACCTCGAGGGTCAGACCCAGCTGCTCGTACTCGTTCTTGAGTGTGTTGAAGCAATGCGCGCACGTGGAGACGACGCGAACGGCCTTGGTCTCCCGCAGCACCTCGACGTTCTGCAGGGCGAGCTGCTGGTAGAGAAATTCGTTGCCGGAACGACGAGCGGGGTCGCCCGTACAGGTCTCGCCGTCACCCAGCACGGCGAAGGACACCCCGGCGGTGTGCAGAAGCTCCGCCACGGCCTGCGTCGTCTTCTTCGCCCGGTCTTCGAACGCCCCTGCACAGCCGATCCAGAACAGCCAGTCCACTTCGTCGAGCGACTCGACGTCGACGCCGACCTGCTTGATCTCGAACGGGAGATCCTTGGCCCACTCCATCCGCTTCGAGGCGCTCATGCCCCAGGGGTTTCCGGACTTCTCCAGGTTCTTGAACAACCCGTTTAGCTCGCTGGGGAACTCGGTCTCGATGAGCGTCTGGTAGCGGCGCAGGTCGAGGATGTGATCGACGTGCTCGATGTCGACGGGGCATTGCTCGACACAGGCGCCACACATGGTGCAGGACCACAAGACGTCCGGGTCGATCACGGCGCCACCGGTGGGCAACGCCGGGTCACCCTCGGTGGGCCCGACCAGCGCCCGATCCGCTTCGGCCAATGCTTCGGCGGGAACACCCGCGAGCTGCTCGGGCATGGCCTGCTCCTCGCCCATCATGTCCTTGCCGCCTCCGGCCAGCAGGTAGGGCGCCTTGGCGTGGGCGTGGTCACGCAGCTGCATGACGAGCAACTTCGGCGACAACGGCTTGTCTGTGTGCCACGCTGGACACTGCGACTGGCACCGGCCGCATTCCGTACACGTGGAGAAGTCGAGCAAGCCCTTCCAGGAGAAATCCTCGACCTTGCCGACACCCAGCGAGGCGTCCTCGTCCAGGTCATCGATGTTTTCGAAGTCGACGGGCTCGCCCTTGACAGTCAGCGGCTTCGCCGCGCCCAGAGCCACCGCGCCGTCGGCGTTGCGCTTGAAATAGATGTTGAAGAACGCCAGTCCGCGATGCCAGGCCACGCCCATGGCCAAATGCCAGGAGATGACGGTGAAGAACAGCCACGAGACGACGATCTTGACCGCGGCCACCACGTGCACTGCGGCCTCGACATCGGCGGTGGCCATGCCGGAGAACAGCTCGCCGACGTAAGAAGTCAGCGGGAAGAGCGACGCGTCGCCGATGAGGCGATACTCCAGCGCCCGGATGAGAAGAATGGTGGTGGCAATCGTGGCGATGGTGAACTCGACGTAGTACGCCTGCCAGAACGTCGAGCCGAAGAAGCGCGAGCCGCGGCCCTTGCTGCGCGGATGAGAAACCTGGCGGATGACAGCGAGCGTGAGGATGCTGACCAACGTCAGTGAGGCGATCAGCTCCATCAGCCACTCATAAGGATGCCAGTGCCCGATCAAGGGTACGGCCCAGCGAGCGTCGAAGAGCTGACCGTAGGCGGTGATGAGCGTAAAGACCAGCAGGAAGAAGCCGATCATGACGAACCAGTGAGCCACGGCGACGACCGGTCGCTTCAGCATGCGATTGTGCGCGAGGAACTCGCGTAGCAGCGTCGCGGCGCGCTGCCTTGGATGATCCTTACGCGTGCGGTCAGGTTGCCCCAGCCGGATGACACGCACGATACGCACGATGGCGTCGGTGAGGACTACCAGCCCGAGTGCCGTGACACCCAGCGCTACGGCAGCGGCGACGTACTGCATGGTGCCAGTCCCTTCTGACCGAGTCCCGGCGACTATCGCGGCCGTTCGAGGCCCGAAATTACCTTACTGGCAAGTAACTTATGTCTCGGTGCGGTGGAAATTCAAATAGGAGCGGCTGGGCGTCGGACCTCGCTGACCCTGGTAGCGGGAGCCGTGCCGACCGGATCCGTAGGGTTCCTCGGACGGGCTGCTCAGCGAGAAGAAGCACAGCTGGCCTATCTTCATGCCGGGCCACAGCTTCATCGGTAGTGTGGCGACGTTAGACAGCTCCAGTGTCACATGACCATTGAACCCGGGGTCGATGAAACCCGCGGTGGAATGTGTGAGCAGACCCAACCGCCCCAGCGACGACTTGCCTTCCAAGCGGGCCGCGACGTCGTCGCCCAGGGTCACGATCTCGAACGTCGAGGCGAGCACGAACTCACCGGGATGGAGGATGAACGCCTCACCCTCGCTCGGCTCGACTACACGGGTCAGATCGGGCTGCTCCTCGGCCGGGTCAATGTGCGGGTAGCGATGATTCTCGAACACCCGGAAGTAGCGATCGAGCCGGACGTCGATGCTCGAGGGCTGCACCATGTCCGGGTCATACGGCTCCAGAATCACCCGCTTGGAATCGACAGCGCCTCGGATATCGCGATCGGAAAGCAGCATGCTCGGACGATACCCGAAGGCTGGATAGACGAGTTCCCCCGCCACACCAACTGGCGTGACGGGGGAACGAAGGAGCTGACGTGGTCAGTAGGGCCTCAGAGCGCGCCCTGGCGCCAGTTCTCCAGGAAGTCCGGGTTGGCGTCGAGCCACTCGGCTATCGAACCCGCGTTGTCCTCACGGTTGTTCTGGACGACCATGATGTCTTCGATCTCCAGAAGCTGCTCGTTGGTGAGGTGGAGGTTCTTCAGCAGCTGCGTCACATTCGGGTAGTCCTCGTGGAACCCGGTGCGGCCCAAGCTGTAGAGACGCTCGGCCTCACCCAGTGTGCCTTCGGGGTCCTCGAGGTCACGAATGTCGTACGCGGCATACGCCCAGTGCGGGTGCCAGAGGGTGACCGCGATGTTCTCGCCGGCGTCGGTGGCGGACTCCAGCTCGGCGAGCATCGCGCCGCTGGACGAGGTTGGGAAGTCCCAGTCCTCCAGTCCGTAGGTCGGGATGACCTCTTCCTGCGTGGTGGTGGTGAGCCCGGCCCCGGGCTCGATCCCGACGATCCTGCCGCCGTACTCGTCCTGGTGGTCAGCGAGCTCCGCCAGCGACTGTGCCGGAGAATCCGCATTGACCGCGATGGTGAGGAATCCCTCGTTGAACCAGCAGCCGAGGTCCTCCATCTGGTCGCCGAACTCGTCAACGTAGTTCGCGTGGGTTCCAGGCAGCCAGCCATCCAGCAAGACGTCCAGATCGCCCTGGGCGACGCCGGTGTAGACGGCGCCGGCTTCGGCCTCCAGTTCGGTGACCGTGTAGCCCTGCTCTTCCAGGGCCGCCTTGACCAGCTCGTAGACCACGTAGTTCTCGTCCCACCCACTGAAGACACCGATGTTGATATCGGTCTCGTCTTCGCCGGTGCCTTCCGGATCCGGAATCGGTGCTGCCTCGGAGGCAGGTTCACAGGAGCCGGTGTCGACGTCGCCGATCATCATCGCTTCGGCCATCTCCGTGTCCGGATCCGCAGCACCGTTCTCGTCACTGGTCTCTTCGGTGACAGGATCGTCACCGCCATTGTCGTCGTCGCCGCACGCGGCGAGGAGCAGCCCGCCAGCCAGCAGGCTTGCTATGACCGCGGTGAATCTAGATGTGCGCATGAACTTTCTCCTTCGGTGTGTTGACACAAGCAGCTCGGGTCTAGTCCCGAACTCGGCTGGCTCGCACCACAGGTGCGCGGTCCGCGAGCGCAGCGACAACTCGGTCGAGGTAAATAGCCAGGACCACGACCGCCAACCCGGCCTCGACGCCTCTGGGCACCTGGAGGCCCTGGAGTCCCGCCACGACCTCCAGCCCTAGGCCGGAAGCGCCCACCATTGCGGCCAGAACGACCATTGACAGGGCGAGCATGATCACCTGATTGATGCCGGCCATGATCGTTGGAAGCGCCAGCGGCAGTTGAATCTGCCGCAGGATTCGGAAGGGCGGAGAGCCGAAGGCTTGCCCGGCTTCCACCACCTCCGAGTCGACCTGGCGTATGGCAAGTTCGGTGAAACGCACGCCCGGCGGCATCGCAAAGATGACAGTGGAGATCATCCCAGGAACAACGCCGATGCCGAACGCGATGAGGGTCGGGATCAAGTACACCATTGCAGGCATGGTCTGCATGAAGTCGAGCACCGGCCGCACGACTTGGCTCACGGTCGGTGACTTCGCGGCCCAAACGCCCAGTGGTATCGCCAGTATCGTCGCGATGGCCGCCGCAATGAGTACCAGCGACAGCGTCTGCATGGCGCGGTCCCACTGACCCATCGCCGCGACGAGATAGAAGGCGACGACAGTGAAGAGCCCGAACAACCAGGAGCGCACAAACCAGCCGAGCAGTGCGAAGGCGGCGATCATGCCCAGGAACGGCGCTTCCAGATCGGTGGTGAGCACGTGGGCACCTGCGCCAACCGCGCCGGCCACCACCACGATCGCTCCCCGCCCAGCCGCTGGCAGCGACCGCAGGTTGTCGAGCTGGGAGCATGCAAGCCATCCCAGCAAAGCGAACAGCACAATCATCATGGCCAGCGACGGATCTCGCAGTGCGGAACTCAACGAGTCGTAGCCGGTGGACAAGCCATCGCTGATGAAGTTCAGCACAGGCTCGAAAGTGTCCGTCAGCCAATCGAAGGTGCTGTCGACCCACTTGCCAACCTCGATCCGTGGATCGAGCGGATCGAAACTCTCGGCGCGAATCACGCTGTTCCCCCCCGCGGCGGCACCACGACGACCTCGTCCGGTGTGGGTTCGTTCTCTGCATCCTCCGGTGAGCCTGTGTTCACCGGCGGGTGTTCGCCGGTGTGGATGACTTCCACGAAGCTCGCCATCGCGGAGAGCAATGTCACCCTCGGAACGACTCCCACCAGCCGCTTCTCATCGTCGATGACGGCAAGCGGAAGCGGCGACTCGGCCGACGGCGCGAACAGATCGGCCAGGTAGGTGTCCTGGTGCACCGAGCCGACGTTCGGGTCGATGATTGCTGCAATCGACTGGTCGCCCCGTTTGACAGCGTTGACGACATCCTTGTCGTGGACCACGCCGTGCAGTTTCCGATCGCGGCGGCCGACGGCGAACGCCGCGCTGGCCTGCCGCTCACGCATGGTGTGCTGGGCCTCTCGTGGACCCGCCTCGGCATTGACGACGTACTGCGCCGGCTCCATGACGTTGGCAGCGGTGAGGACCCGGGTCCGGTCGACGTCAGCCACGAACTGGGCGACGTAGTCGTTGGCGGGGTCGTTCAAGACCTCTTCCGCGGTGCCGATCTGGACGATCCGGCCGTCGCGCATCACGGCGATCCGGTCGCCCAGGCGCATGGCCTCGTTGAGGTCGTGGGTGATGAAGATGATGGTCTTGTTCAGCGAGCTCTGGAGCTGGACGAGCTGATCTTGCATCTCACGCCGGATCAGCGGGTCGAGCGCGGAGAACGCCTCGTCCATCAGCATGATGTCGCTGCCGGCCGCGAGCGCGCGGGCCAGCCCGACCCGCTGCTTCATGCCGCCGGAGAGCTGCGACGGATACTTGTCCTCCCAGCCCCTGAGGCCGACGAGCTCCAGTGCCTCCTGCGCCCGAGTGAGCCTTTCCTCTTTGTCGACACCCTGGATGTCTAGTGCGTACGCCGCATTCTGGACGACCGTCCGGTGAGGAAGCAGGGCGAAGTGCTGGAAGACCATGCTGATCTTCTCTTTCCGCACCTGACGGAGCCGGGCGTCGCTGATGTTCGCGATGTCCATGCCGTCGATGTACACGTGCCCGTCTGTCGCCTCCCACAGGCCGTTGAGCATGCGGATGAGCGTGGACTTTCCCGAGCCGGAGAGGCCCATGACGACGAAGATCTCGCCGGGCTGCACCTCGAAGCTGGCGTCGATGACTGCGGCGGTGGCGCCGAGCTTCGCGACGTCGTCGCGGCTCGCGCCCTCCTTGAGCTGGCGTACTGCGACGTCAGCCCTTCGGCCGAACACCTTGTAGAGCCCTTCCGCGCGTACCGCGGCCAATACTTCACCTCTCGCTTTGTCGGCCACGCGACGCACCGGTGGTACCGGGCGGGCTGTAGGCGCCCAGGGGCCGCCAGTGAGCCACGCGACAACTCGACGTCAGACGGGGTTCTGACCTGCGCTCGAAAGCGAGCAAACGGCGCCACTGATGGCACCGACCAGGCGATGACTGACTCAAACGCCTTCATCTGACCAGTCCGGGCGAACCCCGCCTTCGTCCTGGTCCAGTGGCTAACGCTATACGAACGGTCTACTCTCGCGCATCTCCTGGGTGACCCGGCGGACCGCAACGTGGGCTGATCGAGACGCGATCGCAACCCATCGTCTCACTCTGCGGACGCCCTTGGGTGAGCTGTCCCACATTGTCCTCAATTCGTACGTAATGCCGTAATGGGTTCGATGGTGGACGCGCGCCAGGCCGGATAGGTACCGGCCAGCAGTCCGATCGCCGCGCCGAGGAAAGGCGCCAGTACCGCCAGCCGGTAGTCCAGCAGGGGCGTCCAGTCCTGCACAACGGATACGCCGACGGTGGCCAGGACACCCGCCGCTGCTCCGATGAGCCCACCGAGAAAGCCGATCACCACGCTCTCCACGATGAACTGTCCGGCGATGTGCTTGCTGCTGGCTCCGACGGATCGGCGCAGCCCGATCTCGGAGATCCGTTCCATCACCGAGAGCAGTGTGATGTTCGCGATACCGAGCCCGCCGACCAGAAGCGCCAGTCCACCGAGCGCCAGGAAGAGCGCGTTGATGTCGGTCGAGACGTCGTCGCGCAGCGAACCCGGGCGAGGCGGCACCTCCACGCTGAGCAGCTCTGGGCTGTTGGGCGCGACCGCGAGCGCCGCCTGCGACCCGATCAACTGGGCGGCGCCGAGCTCGGTGCGGATCTCCACGGCCGCCGGCGCTTGCAGGCCGTACAGCGACTCCGCGGTCCCCATGGGAAGGATGGCCGAGTCGAGGAGTTCGGAGCGGTGGGACACGGTATCGAGGATCCCGACGACGGTGAACGGCCGGTCACCAATGAATATGGACGGCTGTGCGTCCACGCGATTGATACCCAGGCGTTCTGCCGCGTACCTCCCCAGCACCACCACCGCGTTGCCGCGTTCGTCGTGTCCGGAGTCGAAGAACCGGCCGGTAGAGAGGACGCCGTTGACCGCGTCGAACAAACCCTCTGTCACCGCGGTGACCGGGATGTCGTGGTCGATGGAGCCACTCGGGTCGTTGATAGGCACGCCCCGGACATTCGCGCCGCCCACAGCCACCCGGGCGAACGTCCCGGCGGATGCCACCCCGGAGAGGCGGGCCACCCGGTCCGCGGCGTCCCATGGAAGCTCGGTCGCCTGAACGGCGCCGTCCGGGCTGTCTCGTTCTCCGGCTTCGACGACGACGCGGGTGGCGCTGGTGGCGTCGAACCGGTCCGAGATCTGCCCGGACGCCGTCTGCCCCAGGCCGATCGTCGATACCAGCGCCGCGACGCCGATCACCGTTCCGAGCGTGGTCAGGGCAAGCCGGGATGGTCGCGCAGCGACGCCGGAGAGTGCCTCATCGACCAGGTCGCGAAGCGTCAGCCTTCGTCTCATCTTCATACCGCGGCCTCACTCAGCGTTCCGTCGGTGATGCGCACCCGCCGGCCCGCGCGTGCGCTCACATGGTCGTCGTGGGTGATGACCGCCACGGTGATCCCCTCGGTGTGCAACTTGTCGAACAGGTCGAGCACAGCCTCGACGTTGTCGGAGTCGAGGTTCCCGGTCGGCTCGTCGGCCAGCAACAGGCTTGGCTCGCCGACAAGTGCCCGGGCGATGGCGACGCGCTGGCGTTCACCGCCGGACAACGTTCCCGGGTCGAAGTCGACCCGATGCGCCAGCCCTACGCGTTCCAGGGCGTCGCGGGACCGCTGTACCCGTTCCCGTCTCGGCACGCGCTGGTACAGCATGGAGAGGCCGACGTTCTCCAGGACGCTTCGGTGTGGAAGCAGGTGAAACGCCTGGAAGACAAAGCCGATGCGTTCTCCACGCAGTTCCGCGCGGTGTGCCTCGGAGAGTTCGCTCACGTCCACGCCGTCCAGCCGGTAGGTGCCGTGAGTCGGCCGGTCCAGTAGTCCGAGCAGGTGTAGCAATGTGGACTTGCCGGATCCGGACGGCCCCACGATGGACAGATACTCGCCCCGGTCGATGGCCAGGTCGACGTCCCTGACGGCGTGCACCTGCGGCGGGCCGGGAAAGGACCGCCCTACTCCGACCATCTCCACCACAGGCGGCGACGGCGACGCGTCACTCGTCGTTGTCATCGGCCGGCGCCTCTCGCCCGACGACCACCAGATCGCCCTCGTCCACGGAACCGTCGACCGGTTCGATCTCGGCGTAGCCGTTGGCGGTGAGACCGACCTCCACCTCCACCAGCTCGGTGGCGACGCCGTCGTCACCGGCCGGGCGCTGAACCTCGACGCGAGCTTCGCCGCTCGGCCCCGCGGTCAGCGCTGCGAGCGGCACGGCGAGGACCTCCCCGTCGGTGTTCGCCACCGGGATGGTCAGTCTGATGTTGGCCGATCGCAGAGCATCGACCTGTTCCGTGCTCAGGTCTTCAGGCGTGAGGACGACGTCGTACGTGGACTCGTCGTCGGAAGCTTCTCGGATCTCGGTGATCGGCGCCGTCACTTCATCGCCGTTCGGCAGCTCTAGAACGGCCTCCATGTCTTCGGCGAGGAGCTCACGGGCGGCGGCGTCAACGTTCGCCGTCACCACCATGTCGGCACCGCTGATGGACATGACCGCGCCATCGGCCTCCTGGCCACGCTTGACGTTCACCGCATCGACGCGGCGCGGGAGACTCGGGACGAAGACGACTTCCGACGCCGGGAGCGGAGTGCCGGCCTCCGCCGCCGCGGCGTCCCGGTCACTTTGCGCGTCCGCGAGCCGCTTGCGTGCGGCGTTGAGGGCGGCTCTTTCACCCGACGTGTCTGGGCCCTTGAGCAGGTCTTCTTGATTCGCCTTGGCCAGCTTGAGTTGCGCTTCGGCGTCGGCGACGGCTGGGCGGTCGCCGTCCTCCTTCGCCTGCTGCAGCGCTCGGGCCGCTTGGTCGACGTCGTTCTGTGCGGCAATCTTCTCCGCGTTTCCCGGTCCGGCGGAGGCACTCGCCAGCATGGCTTCGGCGTTGGCCACGTCGTCCTCGGCGCTGCGGACCGCGTCGTCGGCCGCGTCCAACGCCGCTTGGATCTCCGGGTCCGGCGCCGGCGGTTCGTATCCCGCGTCTTCGAACAACGACGCCACGGCGTTGCCCGTGGTGTTCGTGTACACGTCGTCGACGGTGCCGGGATCGAGTCCAAGCTTGTCCAGCGCCTTCTCCAGCTGTTTCACGTCCGGGCCGCTCATTCCCGGCCGCAGCGTCCGGTACATGGGGATGTCGCCGCCGAGCGCGATAACCGGGCGACCGATGATCTCCAGGATCACGTCGCCGCGGCCGACCTTGTCTCCGACCTTGGGGACCTGGCCGGTGACGACCGGAGTGGTCTCCAGGCCGGGGAACTGGAGCTCGACGTCCACCGCGCCTGTGTACGACGCGTCCCCGCGGGCGATCACGGCGCTCTCCAGCACGCGACGCTCGACCGGAACCGTGACGTCAGACGCTTCGGGCGGGGCCGTTCGTGCCGCGGCCTCCTCCGGTGAGGTGATCCGCGTACCGGCGAAGACGCCGGAGGCCAGCGCCGCTACCGCGATGCCCACGACGGTCAGGAGAGTACGACTGCGGGATCGCATCAGCCGTTGCCGCCGGACTCGGCCGCCCAGTCACGGTACCGCTCGAGCTCGGCCTGGTTGGCGTCGACGAACTCCCGCTCCATGTCGAACGCGACGTCACGGTAGACCTCCTCATAGTGTTCTTGCTGGCAGGAGTAATCGGCCGTGGCCAGGTCGATCTCGTATTCCTGCAGCTTGCGCAGCGCCTCTGGATCGATGTCGGAAGTTTCGCTTGGAAACTCCCCCGCGGTGACGGAACTGGATGATTGCTCATCGGTGTCGTCATCGGATGACTGGAGCTGGTCGAGACGATTGAGGACCGAGCTCACCGGATCGTCTGGGGTCTCTAAGTCAGGATGTCCGGCGTCGGCCATGCAGTGCTGCCATTCCTCGGTGGCGGCGACGACCCTCGAGTCACGCCGGATCCTTTCCTGCAGAGCGAAGATGTCGTCGAAGAGGCCATTGAACTCGCCGTCGTCGGAACTGACGACGGAGCCGCCCTCCATGTCGTAGACTTCTTCGCTCGCGCGGCCATGGCATCCGTGGTCCAAGCTCTCCAGCTCGCCGGGCTCGCCGATGACGTCGCCGGCGCCCTCCGCGTTCAGCATGGCCGTCAGATCTCCCCAGAGTGCCTGGTCGTAGGCGTCCTTGGCCGAGTCCGACAGGCCGTCGCGGATCGCCTGGTTGGGGTCAGGGGTCTCGTCGTCGCTCTTGCTCCCCCTCAGAGTTGTGATGCCGTAGCCGTACGTGTGCGCGAATTCCTCAGGTTCCAGGGCGAAGGCGTCGTTGAAGTCGGCCGTGGTCGCTTCGAGGTCCTCCAGAGTCTCGGGTACGTAATCGAACCCCTCGTCTCTCATGCACTCGGCGACCAGTTCCTGCACTTGCCGGAACTTCTGCCGTTCTGTGTCGGAGTCCGCTTCTTCGCCACGGCCGACTGCGACCAGCACGCCTCCTCCCCTGAACCCCTGGGAGATGGTGTCCCCCACGTACTCGGCGAGCGGGCTCTGCTGGTCACCCGAGCTCTGTCCTGTGGTGTTTTCCGATGTCGACTCGTCTGGTGCGCCGGAGCAGCCGGCGAGCAACAGCCCGCCAGCGCCGAGAACGAACCAGAGTGCCTGATGGATGTGTTGTCTTCTCACATCGCCGAGGATGGCGGTTGGGCTGTGAAGATCTTGTGAAGAAGCGGTCAGCTCCATGCTCCTCACTGGATCTTCATCTCTCGGGTCGGGCCATGCGGAACGGGCTTGTGGGCGGCAGATCATCAGACGTCGCCCTGCCCGGCGACGATCTCGCGATAGCGCTCGAGCTCGCTTCGGTGAGCATCGACGAACTCTTCCTCAAGCTCCAGGGCAACGTCACGGTAGGTGTGCTCATGCTCGTCCCGGCAGCGGAAGTCGGCGGTGGCCAGCTCGGTTTCGTACTCCTTCAGCCGCGCCAGGTCCTGGGGGTCGATCACGAAGCGGGCGTCGCCCTCGATGATGACGCCACCGTCCTCGCCGGCTGTCGCTGGCAATTCGTCCTCCGGCACGCTCACCTCGGACGCTTGCTGGTGCACTGACCAGTACGGCTGGTCCAGTTCGTCGAAGCCCGGAAAGCCGTGGTCGGCCATGCACTCCTGCCAGTCACCGACCGCCGCGGACACGCGTGGATCGCGACGAACCCGGTCGAAGAGCGCGTCGACGTCTTCGAAGAGTGGGTCGAACTCGACACTGATCTCGTCCAGGGTCGGCCCGTCGTCGCCGGCTTTCGCATGCGCCTGGTCGTAACAACCGGTGCTGTCACGGATACCGGAGTCCTCATTTTGTTCGCCCCAGAGGGCGGCGTCGTACGCCTTACGCGCCGACTCGCTGAGGGCATCCCGGATGTCGTCGTTGGGGCCGTCCTGCTCGGGTTCGTTGGCTGCTCCGGTGAAGGTGATGGTGGTGAGGCCGTAGCCGTACTGCTCGGCGAACTCGCCAGGTTCCAGCGCGTATGCCTCGTCGAAGGCTGGTAGGCCGGTGTCGTCGTTCTCCAGAGACTCCGGCACGTACTCGAAGCCTGCGTCTCGCATGCATTCGGCGACCAATTCCTCGATCCGGCGTTGATGGAGGATCTCGTGGTCGGAGTGCTCCGGAGGTTCATCGGTGAGGCGGAAACCATGCCCGCCGAGTCCGGTGGTCGCCGGGGAGTGGGGCATGAATTCGGCAAGCGGGCCCGTGGCATTGTGCCCGTCGTCGGTGTCGGTGCCTGAGCCGCTCGCCGAGCAGCCTGCTGTGAGGACGAGTGCGGCGGCACCAAGGAACCATGCTGTGCGCTGGTGTGTGTTTCTCATGCCGCAGACACTGCCGTGAAGCTGTGAAATACCTATGAAAGCGCGGTCAGGTAGTCACTCTTCACAGGATCTTGACCGGATCCTGGAACACTGGCGGGCATGGCAGCCCGAATCCTGGTGGCCGAGGACGACCACAAGCAAGCCGACCTCGTCCGCCGCTACCTCGAACGAGAGGGGCATGCGGTCATCGTCGCGCCCGATGGCAGGGTGGCACTCGACGAGGCCCGGCGGCGCTCCCCCGATCTTGTGATCCTCGACGTCATGATGCCTCGTGTCGACGGGCTGGATGTGTGCCGGATCCTGCGCACCGAGGCGGACGTCCCGATCATTATGCTGACCGCTCGGTCCACCGAGGACGACCTCCTCCTCGGGCTGGACCTCGGCGCCGACGACTACATCACCAAGCCGTACAGTCCACGCGAGCTCGTGGCCCGGGTCCGGACGGTGCTGCGCCGGAGTTCCCGGCAGGCGTCGCTGGACGACGACGTCCACCGGATCGGAGAGCTCGAGGTGGATCCGGTGCGTCACGAGGTGCGGCTGGCCGGAAACCGGGTGGACGTGACGCCCGCGGAATTCAAGATCCTGGCCTGCCTGGCAGCATCGCCCGGGCGCGTCTTCAGCCGGCAGTACCTACTGGAGCAGGCGTTCGGTTTCGACCATTATGTGCTGGAACGCACCGTGGACGTCCATGTGATGAACCTGCGGCGCAAGATCGAAGCCGATCCTACGGCGCCGGCATATCTGCTGACCGTCTATGGGGTCGGCTACAAGATGACGGAGCGAGCCAAACCGTCGGCGGCTGTCGCGTCGAGGGCTGCCGATGCGACATAGTCTCCTGCTGCGGCTGCTGGGCCTCTCGCTCGCTGTGGCTGTGTTCGCCATCGCCGCCACGGCATGGCTGATCAACCGGGACGCCAGCGAACGTTTCCGTGGCGAGTTTGAGCGCACGCTGGAAGCCGACACGTTCATTTTCCAGGAACTGAATGCGTACGCGACCCGGCACGACTCCTGGGACGGTGTCGAGGCACTCGTCGCCGACCTGGCTGAACGCACCGACCGCCGGGTGGCGCTGACCACCCTGGAAGGCGAGGTCCTGGCGGATTCCGCGGCCATAGCGGGCCACCCTGCTCCGGCACTGTCCTCGAATCCCACGGCGGAGATCGATGCGCTCTCTGACCAGCTCCGGGGGCTGGAAACGACAGTGGTGGGCTACCAGGGAGACAGCTTCGTGGCGGAGAATTTGGACACCACCGTCATGGAGAAGTGGGAGGCGTCGGCTGCGACTCGCTCCGCAGCAGGGCAGGTCCTGGTCTCCTCCTTCGCGCCGTCGGGCATTTCGCCGGTCTGGCGGCTCGAAACCGAGGAGGCCCAGGCCCGAGTCTCCCTGGCGGTGGAAGCCCAGAATTGTCTGCGTGACGAGCTCGGTACCGAAGACGAGCTGGTGGTCACTCCGACGGGTGAGGTGATGATCGTCGGGGAGGCCTATGCGGAGCGACTCCTCGACGGCGTGGCGATCCCCGACGACTACTCGGGGGATCTCATCTATGGCCTGAACTCGATGTACGTCGGTGGTGGCGAAGCGGCGCACCCGTGCCTGTCTGGTGGGTTGTTCGAAGCCAGTGAAGCGGCGTTGAAGTTCAACGAGCAAGAGATCCGCTCGTTCAAGGAATGCCTGGAGGGCAACGACATCCCTTATGTGGTGGTGGAGGTGGAAGCTGGGCTTAAGCGGGTGGTGCCAGAACCAGGAACCGACGGCAGTACGTCATCGCTCGACGAGCCGGGGTGGGGCCATTGGGGCGAGTGCGAGCAATCGGCCTGGACCGAGACGATGGAGGATTTTGTCGCGGAGCCCGCACTGCTCTATTCCGGCGATGCCGGCCGGTTTGATCCGTTCTTCGGTGATGGCTGGTGGCGGACGGTATTGGCTGGGGCGGCGGTCTTGATCGCTGCCACCGGTGTCACCGTGCTCGCCGGCCGCCGGCTGGCCCGTCCGATCCGTGCGTTGACCGCGGCCGCCGGCAGGATGGGAGCGGGAGAACACGGGGTGCGCGTCGCGGCCGCAGGCCGGGACGAGGTGTCCCAGCTGGCCAGTGCGTTCAATGCGATGGCCGAGTCGTTGGAGACCAACGAGACTCAGCGCCGCGCCATGGTCAGTGACGTGGCGCACGAGCTGCGCACCCCCTTGGCCAACGTCCGCGGGTACCTGGAAGCTGCCCAGGACGGCGTCGTCCCTCTCGACTCCGGCCTGGTGACGTCGCTCCTCGAGGAGTCCGCGCTGCTGCAGCGGCTGATCGACGATCTGCAGGATCTGGCGCTGGCCGACGCCGGGAAGCTGCGCATCCACCCCGAGCCGCGAGACGCGGTAGACCTGGTCCGCCAATCCGTCGCGGCACACCGCGCCAGCGCCGATGACGCGGGTGTGGTCTTGGTTGCCGATCTCGACGCGGATGGTGACGACGCTCCGGCGTCCACAATCGTGTCAGTGGACCCAGGCCGACTGCGCCAGGCGCTCGGCAACCTTGTCTCCAACGCCATCCGGTTCACTCCCGAGTGCGGCACGGTGACCGTCTCGGTCCGTTCCGACGGGGAGTCGGTTGCTCTTTCTGTTGCCGACGACGGCCCTGGCATTCCAAGTGAGCATCTGCCGCGCCTGTTCGACCGCTTCTACCGAGTCGAGGAATCCCGGAGTCGGGAGACCGGTGGCAGCGGACTCGGTTTGGCCATCACCAAGCACCTGGTGGAGGCGCACCTGGGAAGCGTCGATGTCAGCAGTGCCGAGGGCGAGGGATCGGTGTTCACAATCCGGCTCCCGGCGGTCGTGCCGACGCCGGCGGACTGAGCTGGTGGCGAGTTCGTCACCTGATCGTCGTTCATGCACCTGATCTTCTTTGCGAGAGCGATCAGGTGTGCCCACCGGGCGGATCGGCACGGTTATGTCATCCGATGACGTCTCACAATGCGGACAGCGAACGATCAGATGCGCAACCGGTCCGATAGGGCGCGTTCAGTCATCTGATCGCCGGGCATCCCGATCACTGGGTGACGGAGGTGTCCCGCGCGGACGAAAGCAGGTAACATTCATCCCGGCGCTGTTCAACAGCGTCACGCGGGTGTAGTTCAATGGTAGAACTTCAGCTTCCCAAGCTGACAGTGCGGGTTCGATTCCCGTCACCCGCTCCACCAAGAAACCCCAGCTCAGAAGCGGTATTGTGCCGGTCCTCCGGCGGCGACACAACGAGTGTCACTAGCGCCTCCTCGGTAACTGCCACCTGGCCCTCAGCCACCGCCGCTTCAAGAGCCCGCCGATCGTCAACGCCACGAAGCGCTGGCCTGTGCGCAAGGCATCAACTGAGCTGATAGCCGTCTTCGAGGTAAATCGCAGAGCCGCTGTGGCGCGCGCGGATCGCTAAGGCTATCCGGCGCCAGAGGTGTACTGGGAGGCGCTCACGCGCCTCAGCGTGCGTGCAGAACTCAAAGCGGTGAAGTTCTTCTGGCGGCAGTCTGATGGAGGCGATTTCGTCGTCCAGCAATACGCCGCCGTCTGCCGCGCGAGGCGGACCTCGCTCCACTCGCGGAGTTGGTCGGGCGTGGGATACACCGCCCGTCCGAGCGCCCTTTTCTCACACCCTGGACCGATGGCACCGCGGAAGACCGGATGCGCATTCTGCTGCAATCGTACTGGGAGGCGCTTTCTACATGGGGGTCGACAACTGGAGCCTTGGGTTGGGCGTCTTCGCGACATCCGGCGAACCTCTCGGCATGGTGACCCTGAGAGCCAAGGACTTCCCAGTGGTGCGTGAGGTGACGACCACGTCGTGGCTGGGAACCGCGCACCATGGACAGGGGCTTGGAACCGAGGCTCGGTTGGGCTTGCTCACCCTGGCGTTCGATCATCTAGGGGCCGAAGCCGCCCGGACGGAGGTCTTCCAGGACAATCACGCCTCCCAGGCGGTATCCCGCAAGCTGGGGTACGAGAGCGACGGCATCTCGCGCGACGCGAGAGGATCAGAGGTGCTGACCTCGGATCGGCTTCGCTTGAGCCGCGCGCGCTGGGCACACGTGACTAAGGTCGATGTCGTGGTCGACGGTGTCGACGCGTGTCGGCACATGTTCCAGGGCTGAGTACGGAGCGCGCGTCGGCGGCGATTTTGGAGGCTGATCTCATGCTGACCGTAGGCGCGCTGCGACGATACCTCGACGGGCTGCCCGACGACGTCCCTGTGGTGGTCGACGTCTATCTGGAAGATCGATATCTCCGCATCGAGAACCTGAATATGACGACGGCGCAGGACGCGACACCGGATGGCGATCCCCATGAGGGTACGGAGTTGCAGTTCTTCTGGGATGCAGGCGATTGACCCCGTGGCTGACTCCCGCGCTGCGGGTCAGCGGTGCCGGTCCCGTTCGATGACGACGGTACGCGCGTCAGCTCTTGCTGCCCTGCCGATTCGACATCCCTTCGGCGACGCCGATCAGTAATACGGCGGCGACGACGGCCACGACGAAGCCCAGGAAGTTCAGCTCGAAGATGTCGCCCGTCCCCAGGAGGTTCGCCACGGTACCGCCGATCACCGAGCCGACGAGTCCGAGCAGAAGCGTGGCGACGATACCGAGGTCCTGCTTCCCGCGCTTGATCAGCCGCGCGAGCGCGCCAATGATCAGTCCGGCGACGAGAAATCCGATCATGAAGATTCACTCCCATCTCTGTGCCGGTCCACCGCTTCGCGCAGGGACCGCCTTCTGCCTCTACCCATCTCACGGCGACTGTCACCGACCCGCTCACGGCCCGGCCGCGTAGCCACGATCACGACTCTACGCGTGCGCGTACAGGCGTAACGTCAGAGTGATGAATGAGACGTATGACCTTCTCCGGCGCGCGGCCGACCACGCCGTGCACTATCGGGCCAGCTTGGCGAACCAGGCGGTGGCCGTTCCGGTGGATCCGCTGACCCTGCGGCGACGGTTCGGCGTGGCGCTACCGGACGCCCCGACACCCCCGGACGAGGTGATCGACGAGCTCACCCTGGCCGCGTCGGACGGACTTGTCGCGACGGCCGGCCCGCGGTTCTTCGGGTTCGTCATCGGTGGATCGCTTCCCGCGGCGACCGCCGCGGACATGGTGGCGCTCGGCTGGGACCAGGTGGCCTTCAACGCCACTCTGTCCCCTGCGGCGGCGGCCGCGGAGGAGGTGGCCGGTGAATGGCTGAAGGACCTGCTCGGCATACCTGCCTCGGCTTCGGTCGGATTCGTGACGGGAGCTCAGGCCGCGAACACCGTGGGTCTGGCCGCGGCGCGGCATCACGCCTACGCCGAGCTCGGGTGGGACGTGGAGAGGGACGGACTGGTTGGTGCGCCGCCGGTCCGGATCGTGGCGGGTGTGGAGCGACATGCGACGATCGATCGGTCGCTACGGCTGCTCGGCTTCGGAACCGGGGCGATCGAGAAGGTCGCCGCCGACGACCACGGAGCGATCGATCTCGCCGACCTCGAGCGCGTGCTGAGCGCGGGACACGGCCCGTCGATCGTCTGCCTTCAGGCAGGCAACGTGAACACGGGCGCGTGCGACGACCTCCGCCGCGCGTGTGAGATCGTCCATCGACATGGCGGATGGGCCCACGTGGACGGCGCGTTCGGGCTGTGGGCGGCAGCGAGCCCCCGGACTGCTCATCTGGTAAGCGGCGTCGAGCTCGCGGACTCGTGGGGTTGCGATGGGCACAAGTGGCTCAACGTGCCGTACGACAGCGGATTCGTATTCTGCTCCCGGCCCGAAGTGCACGCGGCGGCGGTTTCGTATACGGCGTCGTACCTGGTGGGGTCGGGGGGAGCACCGGGATTGTCGGACTTCGCGCTCGAGTCGTCCCGGCGGGCCCGCGGGTTCGCGGTGTGGGCGGCACTTCGGGAGCTCGGCCGGCAGGGCGCTGCCGGCCTGGTCGAGCGGACGTGCCGGTTGGCTCGCCGTTTCGCCGGTCGGCTGGCATCCGGGGGCGTCGAGATCGTCAACGACGTGGTGCTGAACCAGGTTCTGGTCAGCGTCGGCGACGACGAGTTCACCGATCGAGTTGTCGGTGCCGTCCAGCAGGAAGGGACGTGCTGGCTGGGTGGGACGACGTGGCGGGGTCGGCGGCTCATCCGCATCTCGGTGTCGAACTGGTCGACGACCGACGACGACATCGACCGCTCCGCCGACGCCATCCTGCGCATAGTCGCACAGGAACGTGACGCTGATCGGGAAAGATCCCGGTAAACCGAGGATCTGAAGCGCCACATGGCTGCGGCTGTTCGCGGGTGAGCTGACGCGGTCCTAGCCTTGTGTGCGTGGGACGTCGAGAACTCCGGTCGTGCTCCGATGTACCTGTGGAGGCGCCACCGGGGCGCCGTCCCGAGCAGAAGGAGTACAGCCATGAAGTACATGTTGCTGATGCAGGGCAGCCAGGCGGAATCGCAAGAGTGGGTCAACTCCCTGAGCGCTGAGGAGTTCAAGGCGCACATCGATTTCATGGGCACATTCAACGAGGAGCTCACCCGGTCCGGTGAGCTGGTGGACGCGCAGGGGCTGGCCGGCCCGGAGCAGGCAATCGTGGTGCGAGCCGGCGCCGGAGGCGCGCCGGTCGTCACGGACGGACCGTTCCCGGAGACGAAGGAGTTTCTCGCCGGGTACTGGGTCGTCGACTGCGACACCCCTGAGAGAGCAGTCGAGATCGCCGCACGCGCATCGGCGGCTCCCGGCAAGGACGGCGCGCCCGTCAACATCCCAATCGAGGTGCGCCAGATCATGCAGGCACCAAACGTCGACGTGTGACGTGCACTCTTCCGCCACCACGATCGAGGACCTGCTGCGCGACCTCGCACCGCGGGTCTTGGGCGCTGTGACGCGCCGCTACGGCGACTTCGACGCGTCGGAGGACGCCGTACAGGAGGCGCTGATCGCGGCCGCGACGCAGTGGCCGGGCGAGGGGGTGCCCGACGATGCCCGGGGATGGCTGATCCGGGTGGCGTCGCGTCGGATGGTCGATCACTTCCGCAGCGAGCAGGCACGGCGACGACGCGAGGACCTGGTCGCCGCGAAGGCACTGCCTGACGCGCATCTCGCTCGTGCCGCTGACGAGGGCGAACCCGACGACGACACGCTCACCGTCCTGTTGATGTGCTGCCACCCGGTGCTGCCCCCGGCCTCGGCGATCGCCTTGACGTTGCGAGCCGTCGGCGGTCTGACCACGGCCGAGATCGCCAACGCGTTCTTCGTGCCGGAGACGACGATGGGACAGCGCATCAGCCGGGCCAAGCAGCGCATCAAGGCCTCGGGCGCCACCTTCAGCGCCCCGGCGGAGGACGAATGGCCAGCACGCCTGGCCTCGGTCGTGCATACCTTGTACCTGGTGTTCAACGAGGGCTACACCGCCAGCGCGGGCGCTGACCTGCAGCGTACCGATCTCACCGCCGAGGCCATCCGGCTCACCCGCATGCTGCTCCGGCTGCGGCCCGACGAGGCGGAGGTGGCCGGACTCCTGGCGTTGATGCTTCTCACCGACGCCCGCCGGGCGGCGCGTACGGACCAGCACGGCTCACTGATCCCCTTGGCCGAGCAACGTCGTGATCTGTGGGACCAGGCCCGGATCGCTGAGGGCATCGGGCTGCTCACTCGGACCCTCGGCTCGGCTCCGGTCGGCCCCTATCAGCTGCAGGCGGCGATCAATGCCGTACACGACGAGGCTCCGAGCGCCGACGAGACCGACTGGCCGCAGATACTCGCCCTGTACGACGTTCTCGACAGGGTGGCGCCGGGACCGGTGGTCGCGCTCAACCGCGCCGTGGCCGTCGCCATGGTGCACGGCGCGAGAGCTGGACTGACCGTGCTCGGCACTCTGGAGGCGGACGACCGGCTCGCGCAGACCCACCGCCTGGACGCGGTCCGCGGACACCTGCTCGAACTTGCGGGCGAGCTCACGGCAGCTCAGCAGGCATACCAGCGGGCCGCGACGCGAACGGCGAGCATTCCCGAGCAGCGCTATCTCACGTTGCGTGCCGCCCAGCTCAGAGACGACGCGCGAGAAGACCCTCCAGCGTCGCACCCATGACCTGTGACCGTTCGGCATCGGTCCAGAATGGGGTGTGGTCCTGGACCAGCGCCAACGACTGCCGGTACGTGAGGTGTGACTGCGCAACGGGGAAGTCCGATCCCCAGATCAGCCGGTGTGCCCCGAACGTGTCGGCCAGCGGCCGGAGCACCCGCGTGCACGCCTCGGGGAACGGATACTCGAACGACGGCCGGCTCAGGTAATGGAACCCCGGAACCTTGACGAACACGTTCGGTGCCTCTGCCAACTCGAGGAGCGTGCGGATGTCGTCCTCGAACGACGACGACCACAGCCGGACCAGCCCGGAATGGTGCAACAAGATCGGCAGGCCCGGAAGGAGCCGGGCGATGTGGCCTACCGCGCCGAACCAGGACGGTGTGACCGCGAGCGAGGCGATCAGGCCGAGATCGGCCGCCGCGGCGAAGAACTCCGTGCCATCGTCGGTGGTCAACCATCCGTCGTCCTCATCGCCCACGTAGTGGGTGAACGCGGAGATGCCATACCGCGTGGCGGTCTCCCGAAGCCGTGCGGCTGCGCCGCTCGTGTGATGCTCCGGGAGCCAGCGGCTGTCCACATCGGCCGCCATCACCAGGCGATCTGGATGCCGGCGGACGGCCGCCGCGACGTAGTCGTTGTTGTCGTCGTTGCGGCATTCCGGACCGGCTGTGGCACCGATCCGGGCACAGATCACCAGGGCGCGCTCCACCTGGTGCCGGTCCAGCTCGTCCAGCAGCGTCTCCACCGACCCGCGGGTGTCCGGATCGGGCACTCCCGGGTCGTAGGGCCAGCGTCGCCACGAGTGGCAGTGGCCGTCGATGATCACTTCTGGCCGACGACGACGTTGTCGAACCGCGAATGGGTACGCCCGGTCACTAGATGCACCGAACCGCTGGTGAACTCGTCATCGGTGGCAGTTACCACGTGCTCGCCGTCGGCGAGGATCGTCAGCTCAGGACCCTGGGCCTCGACCCGGATCCGGCTCGGCACGCTGGCGGGCACGTCACCGCGCGCAATGGTTCCGGCACCGGCCTTGTAGACGAACACCTCACCGGTCTGCCGCATGAACACCATGTAGCCCGAGTCGGTGAAGTTGTCACCGAACCGCGTGGTGCGCAGCTGGACACCTGCCCAGTTGGTCGGGTCACCGGCGGCGTCCACGATCTCGACGTCGAACTCGATGAATCCGTCGGTGAATCCAAGATCCCGTACACCGGTGCGTTTGCCGGTGAGGGATGCGTCCGTCTGGACGTAGGCGCCGGTGTCGATCGACCAGTTCCCGTCGAATACCTGCCACGCCCCTGCGGCGTCGCCGCTGAAGCTGTCCCGGAAGACCACGCCTTCGGCATCGGGGACGATGTCGACAGTTGCTTCGTCGAGCTCAGATCCGCCGTCGGTGAAGCGTGTGGTCAAGCTCAGTTCGCACGGCCCGACGAGCGTTGTCTCGGCGACGAGGAGTTCTATCGAACCTGCTCCGGGCACCTCGACCTGACCGCCATCCACGCACGGGCCGGCGATCCTGGCCCAGTCAATGCCGTCGCCGGACACTGTGCCGGTGACGACGCTGCCCGCGAGTACTTCCGTAGCGTCAAGCTGAATGGCGGCGCGATCGTCGCCGATGGCCGAAGCGGCAGCGGCGGCTCGGACCGCCGCCGCCTCGCGGGCGCTGAGAACATCCGCCGACCGAAGCTCCCGGGTCACCGCGTCGACATGGCGGACGAAAGTGCCGTGGCCCGGCCAGGGATCGCCGGCCGCGATCAGGTCGAGCACCGTGCAGCCGTCGCCTCGATCGCGGTTCTCGACCTTGCTGTCGATACCGCCGATCACCACCGTGGGTGAAAGATCCGAGTTCAGGCAGGCGTCGTCGACGACGCCGACCCGGTAGGTCAGCTCATCAACCCCGGTGATGTCGAGAAGGTGAAGCGTGCCGACCACGTCCGGGTCCGTGCCGAGCGCGGGCGTCTGCGGGAAGACCACCGATGTGGGTCGGACGGTTGCCTGCCGCGGCCTGTCCCAGCGAACTTCGATGGCTTGCGCGCCTCGCCCGATCAACAGCCCGGTCGCCTCGTCCGCCGTCGTGGTGGTGACCTGGGGAACGCCATCCTCGTCCAGCCACGCCATGGTGTCACCGTGTCGCAGGGCCAAGGGGAGCCGCTCGATGAAACGACCGGCTGAGCGCACCGCGACGGTGAGTCCGTCGTCGTCCACGGTGGTGGTGACCACGGGGCCCTCGCCGCCGTCATGGCGGCGGGAGGTGGCGGACACGGATCCGGTCGCGGTGTCCTCGGGGGCGGCCACGTGGTCGCCGTCCTGGCTGAACGAGACGTCGTGATCGAGATACGCGTCCACGAGGCCGCTGCCAGGGACGATGGTGGACCACACCAGCTCGTCGTCGATGCCGGTCACGCTCGGCCCGCCGGCGCGGACAGCGTTGTGCGACTGAATCACCATGCCGGTGTCCTGGTGCCACAGATACTGCCGGCCGTGCCGGGGATAGTCCCAGTCGGTGCGTTGAGAAGGCCGTCCGGGCGGAAAGTTCGGCTGCGGTCCCCACGCCATGCCAACCAACAGGCCGCCACGCTGGGCGTGGAGGAACGTCAGATCGACCTTCCCGGACGTGGCGTGGTGGGTGAACCCGTCCTCGGACATCGGCCGCAAAGCCGCGGTCGCGGCAGCTTTCTCCGCAGCGGTCGGATAGTGCTCGTCGGCGAAGACATCGCGGATCAGCACCGGGTCCACCCGGGTCCGGCGCTGCTCAACCACCGGAGCCACGGACGTTGCCCAGCCTCCGGCGCGCCACTGGTCTCGAGCCTGCGCGACGTTCTCGGCGGAGTCTCCGAACGCCCGCGCGGCGGCCAGGCGGGCGCTCCACGAATGCCCCGCGCCTATCGCCATGACCTCCTCGTAGTTCCAGCGGGAGTGCCGGGCATCGAGCGCGGTGTTGATGAAGAATCCGGATCCGTCCGGCTCGGGCAGGGCCTGATACTGCAGCCAGTCGAGGTAGCGCTCCTGCATCACATCGATCACCGGCTGCGTCTCCGGATCCGCCCAGTGCCCGAGGTCCTTGCTCATGACCTGGACCGAATACCGGTGCCCAACAGCCTCTTCGTAATAGTGACCGGCCGGGCTCTGCATCCGCTCGGCCAGGTAGTCGACTCGGGTACGGAACAGCGCCGTGAGCTCCGGGTCGTCGAGCCGGTGGATCAGCCCGCTGATCGCCGTCAGCCCCGCGGCCACCTGGTTCGAGAAGATCTCGCCGTACTCGCTCCAGACCTGGGTCTCATCGGTCAGGAACCACTCCGCCGCCCGTCGGATCGACTGTTCCACATCGGCCCGGACGTCGGGGTCGATACCGGGGCCCTGGTCGAGCACGTCCAGGAGTGTTCGGCCGAGGAAATCGAGGGAGAAGGCGGTCCCGGGCCTGGACCGGGTGTCATGGGGCAGTTCGGGGAAGGCTCCCTCGGGGCTCTGCAGTGACATCCAGTACGTCAGTGCTGCTTCCAGCCGGAGCCGGAGCGCGTCGTCGCCGTAGTACGGGTTCCACGGCCGGTCCATCGAATAGAAGTACGCCATGGTCAGCGCGTTCTCCTGGACCCTGGCATTCGTTGGGGCGTCGACGCCTACTCGCCAGCACGCGCAGTCGATGAAGCCGTACAGCTCGGGATCATCGTCCACGACGCCGTTCGCGACGTGCGCGACCAGGGCCAGGTACGGCGCGATCGTCTGCTCCGGCCCGGTGAAGTCGGTCAGGCGCACCGAGTGCGGATCGAACTGCGCGACAGCCGGGAGCTGAGCTGGAGTCTGATCTGCGGCCGCGGTCGCGGCGGTCAGGCCGGTCACGGCCATGGCGCCGGCAGTGAGAACGATTGCCGCTCGTCGAGCGCTTGACAGGGTGGTCATCGTCGATTCAACCCTTCGTGGTGGACGGACGATCGGGGAAACGTCCGCACGGACGGGACATCCATAGAGGTCAGAGTGGTGGGAGCTGGGCGACGCGGACCGGTGTGCCACGCCGGGCGGATTCGAGGATCGCTTCGACAGCGGCGACGGCCGCGGCCGCCGGGCGCGCGGGCCCACGGTTGGGGCCGTCTCCGTGCACCAGATCGATGAAGGCGCGCGCCGGCTCGCCTGCTCGGTACGGCGCCTGATGCTGGTCGTGCCGGACAGCGCGGGTGGCGCCGTCGGTCCGATGGACATGTGCTTCGGTGCGGAACAGGTCGTGGGACACGGTGCCCTCGGTGCCGGCATAGCGGATGTGCTGGCGGACCGGCACGCCCGCGGGTGTGGCTCCGGTGGCGACGGCCACCCCGGTCGCGCCGCCGGACAGGGTGAACGCCGCGACGTCGGAGACGTCGACCTCGAACCCGCGGTGATCGGTGAAGGCGGCCACGTCGGAGAGCTCGCGGCCAGTGGTCCAGCAGAGCATGCCCAACGCGTGCGTGAGCTGTGTGTGAGCCTGTCCGCCCCCGTTGGCCGCGGAGTAGGCCTCCGGGTGCGGCTGTCCCGGCGGGACGTCAACGGTGGTAGACGCGGCGCCGGCTTCGGCGGCCGCGAACAGCCTGCCGGCTCGTGACGAGTACTCGACCGTTACCTGAACGAGCTCGCCGATATCGGCGTGGACCGCGGCCCGCACGGCATCGGCCACGTCCTCGTACTGATGGGTGTAGCCGACGGAGAGGTGTCTTCTCCGGGACTCCGCGAGACGCATCAGGTCGAACGCGTCGCCTGAGGTCAGCGCTAGCGGCTTCTCGACCAGGACATGCAGCCCCTGGGTGAGTGCCTGCCTGGTCAGGGCGTGGTGCGTCGCGTGCGGAGTGGCGATGACCGCCGCTTCGGCCCTGCCTGCGGCGACGACGTCGTCCAGGGAGGAGAAGGCCGGCACACCGTAGCTCGCGGCTACTCGGGCGGCACGGGCACTGTCGCTGTCGGCGACCCCGACGAGCTCCGCCCCGGGGTGAGCGACGAGGGCCGGCAGATGGTGGCTGCTCGACCACCATCCCGCGCCGACGACGGCGACCCGCACCGATGGGCTCATTGCCGGAATCCCAGGTCCGCCGGGTCCAGCCCGACCCCCGGTGAGGTGTCCGGCCGCGGAGCAGCTGCCGGTGCGCCGACACCTACCAGAACCTCGGCGAGCACCTCGGGTCCACAGGCCGCGAGCAGGTGGAGCGCCCACGGATGTGCGCCGGACAGGTGGGGAGCGAACACGACCCCCGCCTGGGAAGCCACAGCCGCGAGGGTGCGGGCCGTGGCAAGGCCGCCGCACCAGGTGACGTCGGCCTGGAGAACGTCGAGGGCTCGGCTCTCAAGCAGCCGCAGGCCGTCGGCCAGGCCGAAGGCGTGTTCTCCTCCGGCGACCCGCACCGGTGCGATCCGCTGGCGAAGCTCGGCATGGCCGCTGAGATCAAGGCGCGGCAGCGGCTCCTCGATCCAGGCCAGGCCGAGATCGGCCCGCTCCGCCTGCACCGCGAACCGGGTCGCATAGCCGACGTTCCACGACATGAAGCAGTCGACGCCGATCTCGACGTGATCAGGAAGCTTCGACCGCAGCGTCTCGATCCTGTCCAGGTTCTGCCGGAGACCCGTGCGGCCGTACGCCGGGCCGTAGGCCATCGGGACTTTGACCAATGCTGCGCCGACCAGCAGCTCGTCGTCGAGATCACTCACCATGTCCGGATCGGCGCAGGTCAGGTAGTACGGCAATGCGGCGTCACGGCCGCCTAGCAGGCGGAAGAGCGGCATCTCCGCGGCGCGGGCCGACAGGTCCCACAAGGCGAGCTCGCAGGCGGCGACGCCCATCGCGCTGACACCCCCGTCGGCGTACGGCATCGCGGCGCGGGCGAGCTCCTCGGTCCGCCAGGTGATCTCCAGCGCGTCCTGGCCCACGAGCAGGTGGCGGAGGTGTTCGGTGATCAGGGCCTCGGTGACCCGGCCGCCTCGCGTCTGCCCGATGCCGAAGACGGCCGGGTCGTCGGTGCTGATCATGACCCAGACCAGGTCCGCGCCCGGCCCCCGCCAGCTGGAGCGCCGATCGGCGTGGCGCGGGAACCAGCCCATCGGCGTGGAGATCCGCTGCTGGTCCAGCCAGGCGGAGGTGGAGAACGGGGCGACGAGCGTCTCCACGGACGTGATGAGGGCTGTCACCCCTTCACCCCGCTCGCGAACCCCTGGATGATGTATTTCTGCAGCAGGAAGTAGATGATCAGGATCGGGAGGATCGCCACCACCAGGCCGGCGAAGATCAGCCCCCACGACGTGGCGTACTCGCCCTGGAAGGCGAAGATCGCGACCGGCAGCGTCTGGAACTGCGAGCCGCCGAGGTACAGCAGCGGCGTCAGGAAGTCGTTCCAGACATGGATGGCGTTGATGATGATGACCGTGCCGGTGATGGGGCGCAGCAGCGGGAACACGATCTTCCAGAACGCCTGCATGCTTGACGCGCCGTCCATCCGGGCGGCCTCCTCGTAGCTGGCCGACTGTGCCCGGATGAATCCGCTGTACAGGAAGATAGTCACCGGCAGCAACGTTCCGGTGTGAAAGACGATGAGCGACGTGTAGGTCTGGAGCAACCCCAGGTCCCGCATGAACTCGTACAGCGGAACCATGCCCAGCTGCAGCGGGATCATGATGCCGAGTAGGAACAGCATGAGCAGGATGCCGTTGATCCGCCGGGTGCCGCGGACCAGCCCGTACGCCGCCATCGACCCGAGGATCACCAGCAACAGCAGGCTGAGCGTGGTGATGACGGTGCTGTTGATCAGCGCCTGACCGAGCGAGGCGGCTTCCCAGGCCCGGTTGTAGTTGTCCGTGTAGAGGGTCGACGGCAGCCCGATGGGTGTCTCGCTGATCTCGCTGGGATTCTTCAGCGAGATGTTCACCAGGATGTACACCGGGAAGACGAACGCCACGGCGGCGGTGATCATGACCAGTTCGGTCAGTCCGGTGCGTGCGGAGTAGGCGGAGCGTCTCACTGTTCCACCTCGAATCGGCGCGTGATCGTCACCTGGACGAACACAAGGGCGGCGACGAGCATGGTGAGCACGAGCGCCACGGCGGCACCGTATCCGTAGTGCCCCAGCACGAAGGCCTCCTTGTACATGACCAGAGACAATGTCTCGGTGGCGTAGCCAGGCCCGCCACCGGTCATGACGAAGACCTGGTCGAAGAGCTTGAGATTGCTGATCATGATGAGGGCGACGGCGATGGTGGTAGCGGGCGCCAGCATCGGCCGGGTGACGTTCCAGAACGAGGCCATCGTGCCGGCGCCGTCGATCGACGCGGCCTCGTACAGCTCGTCGGGAATGCCCTGTAGTCCCGCCAGATAGATGACCATGGTGAGGCCGACGTTCTGCCAGACGATCACGGCGAGGACCGACCACAGGGCGACCGAGGAGTTGCCCAGCCAGTTCTGCGACAGCGCGCCCAGGCCGAACGTGTCCAGCACCCTGTCGATCACGCCGCCCGGCGTGTAGAGGTACTGCCACAGCACCGCGATGACGACCGGCGGCAGCAAGGCGGGGGCGAAGAACAGCGTGCGCAGGAGATTACGGCTCTTGATCGCCGAGTTGAGCGCCAGGGCGAGCAGGAGTCCGAGAACCGTCTGTACCACCGTGCCGACCACGGTCAGCAGCATCGTGTTGCGAAGCGCGCCGGCGGTCTTGGGGTCGGACAGGAGCTCGCGGAAGTTACGCAGCCCGACGAACGACGCCGATGACCCGCCGCGCCAGTCGGTGAAGGCATAGACGGCACCCGAGATGCTGGGGTAGATCACCACGAGTCCGTAGATGACCAGTGCGGGAACGACGAACCACAGCGACACGGCCGTGACTCGGCGTCGCCGGCCGCCGGCGCTGTTGCCGCGGCGCAGGCCGAAGCCCGCGCCGCGGGCCGCCGCGGTCCCGCTGGAGACGGTGGCGGTCACTCCGAGCCTTTCGCGTAGGCGTCGTCCATCGCTCCCAACAGCTCATCGAGGGAGACCGAGCCTTCGACGTACTGCTGACCGGTCTGCATGAAGGTCTGCTGGACCTCGCCGTTCGGCCACGGGTGGTTGGCGTACGGAGCGGCGCGCTGCGCGTCGAGATACGGGGCCACCGCCCGGCCGATGATGGTCTCGATCACCTCGTTGCCGACCAAACCCGGGAAGGACTGCGTTCGCTCGTTGTACGACGTCACGTGCTCCGGGCGGGCCAGGAACTCCAGCAGCTGCAGGGCTGCCTCCGGGTTCGCCGCGTCGGCGTTGACCGAGAGACTGTCCGGCGACGACGGGACCCACGTGTCGTCGGGGTTGTCCGTGGCCGGCATGACGAAGGCGCCCAGCTCCTCCTCCGCGTTGTCGACGAACTCCTCGATGATCGGGAAGTTCGAGGAGATGATCGGGATCATGCCCGCATCTCCCCGGGCCACGGCCTGCATGGCCTGGTCATTCGGGATGCCGAGCGGCGAGGCGTCGGTGTACTCGTCGATGAGGAGCTTGAACTTCTCCAGCGCCTCGCGCCAGCCCGGCGTGTCCGAGAACGTCGCCGTGCCGGCCGCCAGCTGCTCGTCGATGTCCGGCGTCACGCGGTTGACCAAGGAGCAGACCAGGGCGTACGGCATGAACTGGATATAGGCGATGTTGCCCAGCCCGAACGTGATGGGCGTGATGTCGGCGGCTTTCAGCTCGTCGCCCACGGCCAGGAATTCGCTCCAGGTGGTGGGGGGTTCTGCGCCCAGGTCGCTGAAGACGGCCTTGTTGTACACGATGACGATGGCCGCGCGGCTGATCGGAAAACCGTACAGCGCGTCACCATCCTTGAGCAGAGGCCCGAAAGCGTCGGGGACGTCGCCCGCCCACGGCTGGTCGGACAGATCGCGCAGTGAGCCTTCCCGGCCCAGGACCAGCTGCGCCGAGGGAACGCTTCCACCTGGCGCGCTGCGGAACATGTCCTTGGCGGTGCCCGAGGTGATCTGGATGCGTAGCTGCTCGTTGAGACTGTCGACGGGCGCGCTGCCACGTTCGAGCGTAATACCGGTTTCGGACTCGAAGGCGTCGAATATCTCCTCCAGGCCGGTAGTCTGCTCCGGACTGATCATCATCGTCAGGCGGCCGCTGGCCGTGGCGTCGTCCCCTGGTTCGGAACTCTGCCCGGTGAAGGCCGAGCATCCGCTCAGGAAGCCGGGTGCGGCCACACCGGCGGCGGTGAGGCCGCCGAGCCGGAGGAACTGCGCGCGGGACATCGTCGCGCCGTTGTGGGTGCCAGGTGCTCTGTTCATGGGACGGGTCTCCTCGAGGGCATCGATGACTCGGGATGTGGATGGTGGCCGAACGGGCCGGTGGCCTATCGGTGTGGTGCGCCGGTCTCACGCTCGGGAACGTCGGAGCTGCCGCGGGGTGGATCGGGGGTACCGGCGAAGGTGATGATGATCTTGGAAGCGTCGTCCTGTCCCGACGCGAGGTTCCGGAACTGCTCCGGTGCCTGGAGCAGGTCTACGCTGCGGGAGATGAGCGGGCTGAGAACGCCGGCGTGGCGACCTGCCCATTCCGCTGTGCCGGCGAACTCGTCGTGCGTGTAGCAGAAGGCTCCGATCAGCGCGCGTTCCTCGGTGGACAGCCCGAACGCGGCGATGTCGATCCTCGGGGCGCCCATGCCGACGAGGACACATCGGCCGCCACGCGCGGTCGCGTCGATACCGCTGGCGAGTGTCCGGGAGCTACCGACGGCGTCGATCACGACCGGCGCGCCGACGCCGCCGGTGTGGTCGCGAGTGGCCGTGACGACATCGTCCTCGGTGGGGTCATAGGGCTGCGCACCCAGCTCCCGCGCGATGTCGCGCCTGCTGGCCATGGGTTCACTGACCAGGACCGAAGCCGCGCCCAGACGCTGTGCGGCGATGACGGCGGCCTGCCCGATGGGGCCGGCGCCGATGACGAGCACCACGTCACCCTCGGTGACGCCTCCGCGGCTGGCCGCGTGCATGCCGACGGCCAGCGGCTCCACCAGGGCGCCGTGCATCAGCGGTGCGACGGGGTTCCAGGGCACCAGGTTCACCGCGGGCACCACCATGAGGTCCGCGAATGCGGCGCTGAACGACGGATCGACGCCGATCACCCGGCGGTGGGCGCACAGGTGCAGCGTGCCGGCAGAGCATTGCGCACAGGTGCCGCATGCCATGAGCGGGTTGACCGTCACGGGGGTGCCTGGCGGCGGCGCGCCCGGCGGCGGCTCCGCGTGGTAGCGCACCACGTGACCGACGGTTTCGTGACCCATGACCTGACCGGGGACCCGCCGGCCGTTCTCGCCGGTGTAGCCGTGCAGGTCGGATCCGCAGATTCCGGTGGCCGTGACGGCGACGAGCGCCTGTCCCGGTCCGGGCTCGGGCGCCGGCCGGTGGTCGACCGCCATGAGGCCGATGTCCTCCATGACCAGAACCCGCATGTGGGCGAGATCGGAGCGCGCGGTGGTGCCCGTCATCGGTGCTGTCATGTGCGGTCCGTGTCGTCGCCGAGGCGCTCGGACAGGAGCCCGGCGGCTTCGTGCAGGGCGTGGAGCGCCTTGTCGCAGCGGGCGTCGTCGAGTCGGCCCGCCGATCCGCTGACCGACATCGCCGCGACGACCTGGCCGCTGCGCGAGAGGATCGGCACCGCGACACAGCGGATTCCCAGGATGTATTCGCCGTTGTCCTGCGCCCATCCGCGTTCCCGGATGGCGACGGATTCGGCCTGCAAGTCGGCCAAAGAGGTGATCGTGTTCTCGGTGAACGGCTCGAACTCGAAGCCCGCGTAGAGTTCGGCCAGCTGACGGTCGTCGAGGCCGCTGAGCAGAGCCTTGCCCAGGCCGGTGGCGTGTGCGGGAAGCCGGGCACCGACCCGCTGGTCGAAGACGAGATGCTTGCCGCCCTCGCTCTTGGCGATGCAGACGTTGTCCCGACCGGAGCGGATGCCGAGCCGGATCGTCTCGCCCAGCTGATCCCGGACGGCGTCCATGAACGGGCGGGCGCGCTGGCTCATCGACTGCGCACGCTGATACGCCTGGCCCACCTCCCAGGCGCGCAACCCCAGGGTGACCTCGAGGGTGTGCGGGTCACGTTCCACCCAGCCGAAGTCGATCAGGGCCGCGAGGACGTGATGAGCCGTGGACTTGGGCAGCTCCAGCCGTTCCGCCACTTCGGTCAGCTTGAGACTGCCACCGGCATCAGCCAGCAGTTCCAGCACGCGGAGGGCGCGCGTCACCGCGGGTGCTCCGTTCCGCCGCGGTTCGCCTGTCAGATCGTTCACTCTTCCACCTGTTCAATATGTTGAACATAAATTCCGTGTGTTGAACTTGAAGTTACTACCGAATGGCGATTCCGTCCAGGGGTGGGTGACGTGCGTCGTTTCAGTCAGCGGCCAGGCCGATTCCCACGCTGATTGGCGGGGTGACAACGCCGGCCGTCTCTGGACTCGTGGCCGGCATGAGCTCGACCGGTCCGCAGGCGAGGCCCGTCGCCACGTGGATGTTGGCGAGGTCCATCTCCGGGCTCGCGCCGTGGTGCATCACCACGCCGCGCCCCATCTCGGTCGCGGTGCGAACCGTCGCGGATGCGCCGGTGATCCCACCCTTCCAGTAACTGTCCACGCACACGAGATCGAACGCGCCCGTTCCAAGGGCCAGCCGGACAAGCTCGGGCCCGCCCGGAACGGTCTCCACGCCGGCCAGCGGGACCGAGGTGCGGTCCCTCAGCCATTCGTGCGCGGCGATATCGAGCTGACGGAAAGGTTCCTCGAACCACTGCGCTGCGAGTTCCTGGAGGAGTCCTGCCATGCCGGCGGCCTCGTCCCGGCAGAGACCTCCGGCCGCGTCATAGGCGAGGAAGCCGCCGCCGGCCAGCTCGTCGCTGGCACACCTCAGCACTGCGGTGTCATGGGCGAGATCTCCGGCGGTATGGACCTTCACGCCAACGAAGCCGGCGTCGGCAAGGCGACGGACCGCCGGGCGCACCTCAGGTGGCTCGGCCACGATCGGCAGGCTTGCGTAGGCCTGGACCGAGCCATCGTGGCCGGGATCCAGCAGCGCGGCGACCGGTAGGCCCAGCGACTGCGCTCGCAGGTCCCACAGTGCAACGTCGAGCACGCTCAGAGCGAAGACCGAGATGTACTGACGCATCACCGCCGTATGCAGCGTGTCCCAGATGGCGGCGTGCTCGGTGAGCGGCCTCCCGGTCACCGTCGACGCCGCCCACCTGATCTGCTCACCCAGCACGGCGTCGGTGAGGCCGACGTGCGCGCGGCCGGTGATTCGCGAACGCAGCCCGCCAGCGGTGTGTATCTCCACAGATGAGGCGTACTCGAACGGTCCCCAACGCCGTGCGTTGAGCGGAGAGGCGGGCTTGCGGATGCTGCCCACCTCGATCCGGTCGATCACGTCGTCGGCGCAGCGCCAGCGCTCGTTCACGCCGCTACCAGTGCCGTCACCGCGGCCTCGGCGCAGGCGATGTCGCCCACGTCGTCGGCGCCGCTCACACCGACCGCGCCGACGACCACACCGTCCACCTCGACCGGCACACCTCCGGGAAGCACCGAGAAGCGTCCGCCGAACTGGGCGAAGACTCCGAAACCAGGTTGCCCTGGCCCGGCAACGTGCGCGATCGCGCTGGTGGGCCGATGGTGGATAGCTGCTGTGAAGGCCTTCGCACCGGCGAGCTCGACCCCGGACGGCTTGGCTCCGTCCATGCGACGCACGGTGATCGGGATGCCACCCCGGTCCGTGACACAGACGGTGATGGAGATCCCGCGTTCGCGCGCTTCCGCAGCCGCTGCCTCGGCCGCGCGTTCGGCGTCGGCAAGCTCAAGGTCGGCGATGGTTCTCATCGGCGACAGCCGTCGATCGTCAGGGTGGCGCCGGTCAGGTACCCGGGAGCCTCGGTCAGCAGATACGACGCGTAATTGGCGACCTCGTCGGGCTCGCCGTAGCGCAGCACCGCGGAGCTCGCGATCAGCCGGTCGCGCAGCTCCTGCGGATCCGGCATCGAACCCTCGCTGCGGCGCATCAGGTCACCCTCGATCGGTCCCGGGCACAGCACGTTCACCCGCACGCCGTGCCGACCGTACTCCAGGGCGGCGGCACGGGTGATCTGGATGGCGGCCGCCTTGCTGGCGGAGTAGGCCCCGCGACGCTCGTTGGCCTTGAGTCCTGCCTCGGAGGAAACGTTGAGCAGCCACGCGTCGTCGTGCTCGGCCAGGTGCGGAAGCGCGTGCTTCATGACGTGGAACAGGCCGAAGAAGTTGACGTCGAACGTCTTGCGCACGTCGTCGAGGGGGTGCTCGGCGATGGGAAAGGAGGCTCCGGGTATGCCGGCGTTGTTGAACACCGAAGTGATCGGGCCGAACTCGCGCGCCTCCCGGACGAGCGAGGCCACAGCGTCCTCGTCGGTAACGTCCACGGCCCGGGCCAGGACGTCGGCGCCGGTGTCCTTGAGACCGGCTTCGACGTCGGACAGGCTGCTGGCCGACAGGTCGGTAAGAATCAGCCGGAGGCCCCGTTCGGCGAGTCTGCGCGCCACCGCACGGCCGATGTCTCCCGCGGCGCCGGTGATCAATGCGACGGTGTCCATGGTCATCTCAGATCCTTCGATCGATAGTGGGACGGTCGGTCACGCCGGGCTTTCGTGCCGGGGTCATGGTGCTTCCAGCCCGCCGTCGGGGCGTCGGACCCGGGATGCCCAGCGGTCGTGCCGGTGACGAGTCGGCGGATACTTCGCGGCTTCGCCGAGGTTGACATCGATGCCCCAACCCGGCGCGTCGTTCGGAAAGATCAGCCCATCGCGGATGCGTAGCGTTCCGGGGAAGATCTCGTGCACGACGTCAGGAAAGGCGTGCCCTTCCTGGATGCCGAACGCGGAGGTGGTCACGGACAGCGCGGTGTTGGCGGCGACACCCACGGGTGATACGTCGGCGGGACCGTGCCACGCAGTCTGGACACCGAGCAGCTCGCACAGCGCCATCAACCGGCGAGCCGGGCTCAGTCCACCGATCGTCGAGACGTGCAGGCGGAGAAGGTCCACGCCTCCGCCGACGACGAGCCGCGCGGCGTCAGTCACCGACGAGAGCTGCTCCCCTACGGCGATGGGTAGCGGTGAGGACGCGCGTAGCTCCGGGAGACGGTCGTAGTGCTCCGGGGCGATCGGGTCTTCCAGCATGAACAGCCGGTATTGTTCCAGCCTCCGCGCCAGCATCACGGCCTGTTTGACGGTCAGCCGCGAATGCACGTCGTGCATCAGGTTGACCTCGTCGCCGAGCTCGGAACGAGCCCGGTCGAACAGTGCGGGTACGGCCGTCAGGTACTCGTGGACATCCCAGCCGTCGGGATACGGTGAGTTCGGATGCGCCCCGCGCGCACCGGGTGCCCCGTAGTGCCCGATGCCGCGGCCACCCGTTTGCAACCGGACGTGGGTCGCTCCGCCGCTGATCAGCTCCCGGGCCTTGTCGATGGTCTGCTCGACGGTCGCGGCCGTGGCGTGCTGGTAGGTCGTGGCCGCCGCTCGCTGCCGGCCGCCCAGCAGGTCGTGTACGGGCATGCCGGCTCGTTTACCGGCGATGTCCCAGAGCGCTTGATCGATTCCGGACAAAGCACTGTTCAGGACCGGGCCGTTACGCCAGT
This sequence comes from Phytoactinopolyspora alkaliphila, assembly GCF_010550695.1. GTDB lineage: Bacteria > Actinomycetota > Actinomycetes > Jiangellales > Jiangellaceae > Phytoactinopolyspora > Phytoactinopolyspora alkaliphila. Next base: position 77,036 of record NZ_JAAGOB010000004.1, on the reverse strand, counting down.
ACGAGGACAAGTGGATCATCCGGGTGAGATCGTCGATGTCACCGGGATGCCGGCCGGTGATCATCGGGGCGATGTACTCCTCGAGGACGGACACCACGGCGGTGTAGCGCTGGGTGAAGGTGGCACACCCGAGGCCGTAGAGTCCGTCGTCGGACGTGTCCACCCGGACGACGACGAACGGGTGTCCCTCGGGCGCGGTGACCACCGCGGATATGCCGGTGATCCGCAGACCGTCACGATGCGGCCACGGTTGCTCGGAGATCGGAGCGTCGGGCGGTACGTCGGCTGTGGCCATCAGGTCTCCTGTGGTCTGTCGGTGAGCGGTGGAACGCTGGCTGTGAACGATGGCGCGAAGCCCAGCAGATCGTGAGCTCGTTGGGTGTCGATCGGGCTGCTCCGTGCCGGCAGGTCCTTCCGAAGCCGCACGCCGGGGAGATGCTGGCGGACCAATTCGGCGGTCGGATACGGGGCGAGCGTGTCTTGTGCCGCGAGCGCCAGCGGGTGTACTCCGGTGAGCTCGGCCCTGGCAGCGAGCAGGACAGCTCGGGCGGCGTCGTCGACGTGAAGGTATGACCAGAGCTCACGTGCGCCCGATGCTGGGTCGCGGGTGAACCGCTGGACTCTTGCGTGCAGGGCTTCGCTGTCGGTGGTCAAGGGGAAGCGAAGGGCCACCACATTGAGTCCGTACTGCCGGTGCATCATCCGCGCTGTGTTCTCGTCTGCCTGTTTGGACAGGGCGTACGGGTCGGCGATCCGGAACGGCATCTCCTCGTCCACCGGGAGATATGCCGGCGCAGGTGGCTCGTCGGACCAGGCGAACCCATAGATAGACATGCTGCTCGCGATCACCGCGCGCCGCACGCCGTGGATCGCCGCGGTCTCGAGCACGGAGTACGTGGCGCGGGCGTTCCCGGCGAAGACGTCGACCCCCAGGGCGCCGAGTGGCGAGGGGCGAGCCGCGAGGTGGACCACCACGTCGCCGGGGCCGAACCCGCGCAGTGCCTCGGTGACCACCCGGGGGTCGGCAGCGTCGCCGACGATCGTCCGATCCGCGGAGAGGTCAGGCGCGTCGTCGAGGATCAGCGCCGTGGTGGGCACACCGTCATCGGCTAGCGCGCGGAGCACGGCACGGCCGATGCGCCCGGCCGCGCCGGTGAGGAGACACCGTTTCATCCCAGTCCGTTCAAAATATGGAACAACTGTCCTGGTTATTGAACGGACGAGAGCCTACCTCATCGTGCGGGGGCGCTTCGTCCTGCAGGGTGTGGCGTGGAGGCCTCGTCTTCCAGGACGCAAGCGGCGGTGCGGCTACAACCTTGCACCTCACGCTACGTGAGGCCGTACGGTCGAGTTCATGGCAACGGATCAGGGACGCCGGAGCGGTCGCAGGGTAGGCGAGCTGGCAGCGGCGACCGGGCTAACCGTCCGCACGCTGCACTACTACGAGGAGATCGGCTTGCTGGTCCCCTCGGCGCGTACCTATGCCGGTCACCGGCTCTACGACGACGCCGACGTGGCCCGGCTGTACCGGATATGCGTGCTGCGACGGTTGGGCCTGCCACTTGTAGAGATCGGCCGGGCGCTCGAGGAGCCGGCCTGGAATCTGCGCGCCGCGATGGCAGCGCACCTCGGTGAACTCGACCGCCGGCACGAGGCGATCGGCCGGCTTCGCTCCCGCCTCGCTGGTCTATTGGGCTCGATAGGCAGTGGGGACGGGCGGCTGACCGACAACCTGCTCACCACCGTTGAGGAGATGACCATGCTCGACACTGCTGTTCAGGGACGGATCATGCTGTTGGTGTACGAGGACATCGGGGCGGCACACGACTGGCTGGTCCGGGTGTTCGGCCTGGGACCTGGCCGCGTCGACCGCAATGATGAGGGCCGGGCTGTGCACGCCGAGTTGCAGGCGGGTGACGGTGTCATCTGGCTCCATCAGGAGCAGGATGATTGGGGGCTTGGCTCGCCCAAGTCGGTAGGCACCGCGACTGCTTGCGTGGCTGTGATGGTTGACGACGTCGACGCCCACTACCGTCACGCCCTGCATGAGGGCGCGAACGTGGTGCAAGAGCCCGCCGATCAGCCGTACGGATACCGCGAGTACAGCGCTCGTGACCTGGAGGGCCACCTCTGGTCGTTCATGAAACCACTCGACTAGGCACGGAGGGAACAGTTTGGCAGGACGTGAACATTGCGTCCTGCAGCCACAACGCAACGTCCTGCAGGGTGAGGTGCGGAACCCTCGCCTTGCAGGACGCAACAGGCGGTGTGGGTGGCGAGTGCCAGCTCGCGGCCGTGGCGGTGGGATCAGCCGCCGATGTCTCGTAACGAGATCAGTGCCCCCGTGTCGGACTCCTCCAGCGGCAGTTCACGGTGCTCACGACGCTCACGGACCTCGACGTGCATCTCAACTGGCGTCCGGTCGAGGACCGCCTCGATGAGGGTGCGGAGGAAACGGTCAGCGGAGAGGTCTTCGGGCACGTCATCGGTCCGGATGCGGACGCCCTGGAAGTCGTCGTCGTCCCACTCCGCCAGTACGACGCAGGTGGCATCGTAGGCATCGGTCTCACCCTGGAGCTTGCGGAGCATGTCGACGGCCTTCTCCCACGCTCCGGCGTCGTCGAGGATGGTGGAGCGTAGAACGAAGAGGAAGCCCATGGAGACGAGCGGGTAGCGTCCGCGCAGGTTCTTGGCGTCACCGTAGGATTCCTCGAACCGGTTGGGCAGGTTGTTCCGGAACGAGGACACCATGGACTTCGTGGAGACCAGCAGCTCGGGACCGCGGGACCATTGCGACACGAGGACGTCGACCTGTTTGACGTAGGCGCGGCCGAGCACTCGTGCTTCGGACGGGGCGACCGTCTTGTTCTTGAGCACCTGCTCGTAGACGTCGTCGCGCATGGATTTGGGCAGCCGGTCGAGGAAGATACCGATCTCGCGAGGCAGCACCCGCGGCTTCGTCAGGCGGGGCCAGACCTCGTCGGCGGGGAACCCGGCGCGGCGCAGCTCATGTGCCACCCAGGCGTCAATGCCTTTGGCCAGCCGTCCCGATTCCGATCCACGTTTCTCGCTGAGAGGGATGCCGAGGACCGTGGCGAGCAGGTGATAGTCGGGCTGGTAGGCCCGATCGCGGGGCGAGATCTCGTGCCAGGGATTGACCACCGGCCGCTCCCTGATGACGCGCTCGAAAGAATCGAAGACGTCGTCCTTGCTCGCCATGCCGATGCCTCTCCCGTCGTGGACTTTCGCGGCCGTGCCCAGTCAGTGGGACTGCCGCGGACCCGCCCCACGCGCCACCCGCCGGGCATGCAGGTGGGCGTGCGCTTCCCGTAGAGCGTCGACCTCGGTGCCGCTGAGGCCCAGATGCCTGACGAGCAGCACATCGTCGACGATTCTCGCAGCGTCGGTGACCTGCCCGGAGCGCAGGGCATGCGCGATTCTGGTGCGGACGGCGACCAGATCTGCGCGGGCGTTCTCCAGCACCTCCGGACCAGGCACCGGGAGCTTGTCCGCTTCCTTCGGCTCGATCTTCAGCATTCCCCCGCCGTACGCCCGGCCCACGGTCTCGGCGCCCAGCAGGGTCATCGAGTTGAGCGACGCGATGGGAAGAAGGTCTGTGGTCGCCCGAGACAGGCCGGGCCGCAGATAGACGCCGTGCACAGAGTTCAGGTGGTGAACACGGGCGCGGTTGGTGGTCAACCGGGGCGTGTCCGCGTTCATGTACGTGAGCAGCAGATCAGCCGGTTTCACCAGCGGTACGCGCCACCACGGCTTGCGCACTCTGCACTTGTAGGCCTCGTGGACATCGACCGCCTCACCCGACGCGATGTATCGCGCCGCCTGCGGTGACGGCTCACCCGATGGGCGGAACAGGTGCGTGGGGCGGCCCTCGGCTCCGAGATCTTTCCACGCCTGCCGGGAGAAGACCAGCCCACGGAGATGGCGAGACCCTGGAGGCGAGATGGGAAGCAGTTCCGTCGCGTCGATCTGATGCCGTTCCGCGGCCGCGGGCGACATGGTGAAGTATCGATTGTTGCCGGTCACCATGCCGAGCGTGGTCTCGCCCCACGCCTGGAGGACGCTGATGCCACGGTGTTGGGTGAGCTTCTCGACCGCGGAGATCGCCTCCGGTGAGAGCAGCGACGCCGTCCACTTGCTCTCCGGACTGGCCGGTCGCCACAGCCGTCCCACAGCCTGGGGAAGATCAGCGACGTTCGCGGCCTGGAAGAGCTCGCAGTGGTCCGTGGGACCTTCGTCGAAGCCGTCCGCGAGCAGGAGCACCACCTCCTCCAGCACACCGGGGAACACTCTCTCGGTGAAGAGGACCAGACGGACCGTGCGGAACCGCTGCATGAGGAACCGCCGGACCTCAGCTGCGTAGTTGACAGTGAGCAGCTCAGCGGGGAGGACGAGACCCAGCCGGCCGCCAGGCCTGAGGAACATGGCGGAATGCACGACGAACGCCGCCCACGACGACGCCAGCCCGGTGAGGGCGACACCGGCCCGCAACGCGGCTTCCTGTGCCCGGCTGCGATTGTCGCCGCTGAATCCCTGATATCTCACGTACGGCGGATTCCCGACAACGGCGTCGTAGACGGGCCGCGGCCGGACGGTGAAGAAGTCCGCGACCTCGACCTGAGCTTCATGCCCGGTGGACTTGAGCACGGCCAGGGCGTGGGCGGCGCTGTCCGGATGCAACTCCACGCCGTGTAACGCGCCAGGCGCCGGTGACCCGGATGCGCCGAGAAGAGCCAGGCGGTCTCCGGCCGAGCCGAGGAAGGCGGCCTCGCCGCATGAGGGCTCGAGCACGAGATCCGTGGGTGACCTGACGGCCCAATTGACGACGTAGTCGCACAACGCGGGCGGCGTGAAAAACGCTCCACGGGCCTTGCGCAGGTCAGCGGTATCGTCGCCGCGCAGCTCGGGAACCGTCACGTGGGCCATCTTCTCGCATGCCTCCCGGAGCGGAGCGGAGCGGTCACGGTGTGCCGTGAAAGTCCTGACGAGCCTGTCATGAGCCACCGACAACGTCGGCTGTCTTCGGCGACGGGCGCTCGGCATCGCGCGGGCGGACGTGCTGTGCAAAACTCTGGGACGTGACGCATGTGGAACAAGCACATACGGCTGATTTGTCTCCCGACCACGTGGCGGCCTTCCGCAAGCTGCTCGACGACGCCTTCCGTGGCGAGTTCAGCGACGAAGACTGGGACAACACCCTCGGTGGCATGCATGTATGGGTCAGCGAGGGCGATGACGTGGTTGCCCATGTCGCGGTGGTCCAGCGCCGTCTCGTCCATCAGGGCCGGTCGATGCGCACCGGGTACGTGGAGGGCCTTGCCGTACAGGCGGACCGACGGCGCAACGGCTACGCCTCCTCGGTCATGAGCAGGGCAGAACGGCTTATCGGAGCGGCATACGAGCTCGGCGCGCTGTCCGACGGCTCCGGAATCGAGGGCTTCTACCAACGACGCGGCTGGCAACCCTGGCAAGGACCCACCTGGGTGATGACATCGAGCGGTGTCGAGCGCACCCCCGACGATGACGACGCCGTCCTCGTCTGGCCGACGCCGACAAGCCCGCAGCTGATCCTGGACAAGGCCCTCACCTGCGACTGGCGTCCGGGCGACGTTTGGTGACACCGTCGGACTCGCGTCGCGGAGCCGGGGACCCTGGTACGTCAGCCGGGTGGCTCAGAGCGACGGCGGCGTGAGTTCGGCCTCGGCCTGAATCACGACGTCGTCGGCCAGCTTCAGTGCCCCGAGGAGAGCCGAGTACGGCTTGATTCCCCAGGCCGTCTGGGTGACCGTCGTCTCGGCCTGGACACGGTACCCGTCGATGCCGCCGCGAAGAGTGACCGGTCTCGTGACGCCCACGATGGTGAGTTCGCCGTCCACGGTGAACGCCTCCGGTGAACCCTGCACGTGAGTGGACTGGAAGGTGATCCTCGGGTGTTTGTCCGTGCGGAGAATCTTGGTTCGGATGTTCCGCTTGATCTCGGCACGATCGGAGCTGGAGAGTGACTTGACGCCACCGGTGGCTTCGCGCACCTCCAGCGTGTCGGCATCGACATCGACGCGCACCGACGATCGAGCCGGGTCGGCCATGTCTACGACCACGCTTCCGGTCCAGCCGGCCGCGTCCAGTGTCAGATCATGACCGGCTCGCGCACCCAGGCCGGTGCGGCTGGTCTTCACCATGAGCCGGCCCGACGCTGGGCCGATCAGGTAGGTGCCGTCGCTGAGAGCCACGTGATCAGCGTACTCGCCCTCCCCTCCTCGCCCTGGCACGCCGGAGTCGGACATCCACGGTGTGCCAGGGGGAGGGGCGGGCCGTCGTCGTGACCGGCTCTGCTCGTCGGGAGCGTTGGGCTACCCAGGAACGGCCGACATGTCCATGAAGATGAAAGACCACTGGTGACCGTCGAGGTCACTGAAGCCACGCATGTACATGAACCCGTCGTCCTGCGGTTCACCCAGCTCCGTGGCACCGGCTGCGATCGCCTTCTGGGTCAAGTCGTCGACGTGCTGCTTGCTGTCAGCCGAGAGACCGATGATCACCTCGCGGCTCCTGGCCGTGTCGACGACGTCCTTCTGGGTGAAGTTCTGGAACATCGGCTCGACGAGCAGCATCGCGTACGAGTCGTCGCTGATGATCATGCAGGTCGCGTTCCCGTCGGTGAAACGAGGATCGAAGGCGAATCCGACGGAGGTGAAGAACTCGACCGTCTTTCCCAGATCCTTCACGGGAAGGTTGATGAACGTCTTCATGGTGTCCCCTCTCTGTGCGAGGCATTCCTCGCCTCCTGCCCGTACTGACAAGCGGCGACCCGCAGACTCATCGGTATCCGTCCCGGCAAATCTCGTCATGGCCCCGGCATGATTGAGAATCACCTCATCGGGTGTCCGCTGCGGGACCAGCGAGCCGGGAATGCCGCCTCGGAATCGACCGGATGATCACGCCGTGATGTACGGCCGCGGAAGGGAAAACTGCGGGTATGGGCATGCGTGTGATGACCGCCAATGTGTTGTCCCCAGCCCACGCCGATTGGGAGCGGCGCCGAGACGTGCTGGCGTCCGAGTTCGAGCGGCTTGCTCCGGACATGCTTGCTCTGCAGGAGGTGGCATCGACGGAGTTCCTACCGCCTGCGTATGCGGTGGCGTGGCACAGTGTCAGGTCCCGTGACGGGGTAGGTACCGCACTCGCCAGTCGCTGGCCACTCGGCGCGGTGGACGAGCTTGATCTCCGCGCTACGCCTCGGGCCGAGAATTTGCCGTGGGCGGGGCCGCCGCCTCGGCACGAGCATCCACCGCAGCAGCATGGCACAGGCATCAGTGTGTGGTCCCGTGCCATCGGGGGAAGACCGGCGTGGGCGGCGAGACCTGGCCGTCCCCCGAAGATAGCTGCTCGAGGAGAGCCGCTGCGCCGTTCGGGATGAACGGCCGTGATTCGTGGGCCACGACTCGGCACGCGTCCACGAGAACGCCCAGCACGTCATCAAGATCACGGGAAGCACCGAGGTCCCCGGCCTTCTCCCGGCGCGCCAACTCCCAGGGACGGGCGGCTTCGACGAGCCGATTGCCGGTGTCGACGACGGACGAGATGCCCTCGGTCGCGGCGCGGAAGTCGAAGCGTGTCAGAGCGTCGTCGATGACGTGCGGAAGGGTTTGGTATGCCGTGACCAGGTCCGATCCGAGGGAGTTCACCCGGCTGGGGTTGATGATCCGGCCGGCGCGGAACTTGTGGACCAGGGCAAGTGTTCGGTTCTGCAGGTTTCCGATGCCGTTCGCCAGATTGCGATTGGCACATGCGACGAGACGCTCGACGGTGAAGTCGGTGTCACCGAGACGGGCAACCTCCCGGAGCAGCCACCAGCGCACCGCATCCGTGCCGAAGCGTCGCACCAGGTCCTCGGGCGAGATCGCATTGCCCGTGCTTTTGGAGAGTTTGGCGCCGTCGACGGTGAGGTACTCGTGGACGTGAATCGTGGTGGGTAGCGGTTGTCCCGCACTGAGAAGGAGTGCGAGCCAGTACACGGCGTGGAAGCGCGTGATCCCCTTGCCGATGACGTGGATGCGGGCGGCGGAGTCCACCCACCAGTCCTGGTACGCGCGCTGATCGGGGCCGCCGTAGCCGAGTGCGGTGATGTAGTTGGCGAGGGCGTCCCACCACACATAGATGATGTGGCCCGGATCGCCGGGCACGGGAATCCCCCACCCGTTCGCGCGTGCCGCCGGTCGCGACACACTGAAGTCCTCTAATCCAGCGCGGATGAACGCGAGCACCTCATTGCGCCGAGTCGCCGGCTCGATCCGGACCTGACCCGAGGTCACTGTCTCCAGGAGTGGTTCGGCATACCGAGAGAGGCGGAAGAACCAGTTCTCCTCCACCACCGGTTCCGGGGTGACGCGATGCTCTGGGCACAGGCCTTCTGGCAGATCCTCCTGCCGGTAGAACTGCTCGCATCCGCCGCAGTACAACCCCTCGTAGTGCCGGCGGTAGAAGTCCCCTTGGCGTGCGCACTGCTCCCACAGGCGCTCCACACCGATCCGATGCCGCAGATCGGCGCTGGTCCGGATGACGTCGTCGAACGAGAGCGACAGCGGTTCTTGCAGGCCGAGAAACCGTCGGGCGTTCGCGTCCACGAACTCCCGTACGTCGACCCCGGCCGAACGGGCGGCGGTGACGTTCTTCAGCGCGTTGTCGTCGGTGCCGGTGAGGAACCGCACCAGTAGTCCTCGTGATCGCTGATGCCGGGCGAGCACATCGGCCTGCACGAACTCCAGCGCGTGGCCGAGGTGAGGCTCGGCGTTGACGTAGGGGATGGATGTGGTGATGTAGACGTTCTGATTGGTCGCCATGCTGTACTGCCTTCCGCCCTGTGCCAGCGGAGGCAGATCAACGTCAGGTCCCCGCAGCGCAGGGACTTGTCGTGACGGATCAGCGCACGCCGAAGAGCCCCTCATGAGGGCTCATCATTCGGCCGTGGCGCCGGTTCATGTACGTATCATCGCACGCTGGGATGTCCGTCGCCGTGTCATGATGTCTCGGTGGCCGGGTGCTGTGAGCCTCAGGGCTACGACCTGATCTTCTCCTCCGGTCAGGCCGAGCGGGATGCCGCTCGCTACCGGAAGTCCGGCCTGACGTGGGCGCCGCGGCGCACGGTCGAGCTGTTCAACGACGGGACGTTCGGCGGCGAGTCCGTCCTGGAGATCGGCGGCGGCATCGGGGACCTTCAGGTCGAACTGCTGCGTGCCGGAATGGCCAGAGCCATGAGCGTGGAGCTGTCAGTCTCCTATGAGGCGGCGGCCGGCAGATTGTTGCGCCAGGCCGGTCTCGCAGGCCGCAGCGTCCGCCTGACAGGCGACTTCGCCCAGCGACCCGAGCTGGCACAGCCCGCCGACGTCGTGGTGCTGCACTCGGTCGTGTGCTGTTACGCAGATGCCGGACGCCTGCTCTCCGCGGCTGCCGACCGGGCACGCAAGCACCTGGTCCTGAGCTACCCGCGAGAAACCTGGTGGCTGCGGGCGTGGGCGCCGATCCAGAACATCTATCCACGATTGCGCCGCAGTGACTGGCGGTTCTACATCCACTCGGAAGCCGCGATCTTGGCAGCTATCGAGCACGCCGGACTGCGTCGCATCCACATAGAACACACCAGGATCGATCACCTCGCGGTCTTCTCCCGGACCGAATGATCGCGTTCGAGCGGCACCACAAGTCCGGCGGTGAAACCCGCGATGCTCCGATGAATTCCGGTGAGCGCCCTGGTCCGTACAGGGGAGAATGCATATAGAAAGGACACCACCGACATGAGCACGCCCCAACCCCTGACCGACCTTCATCCCAGCTACAGCGACGACAACGCAGAGCCCACGCAGTGGGCGCAGGCAAGCAAAGCGCTCTCGGACGCCGAGCTCTCCTGGATCACGACGGTTCGCCCGGACGGCCGGCCCCACGTGACGCCCCTGATGACCGTATGGGTCGATGCGGCACTGCACTTCTGCACGGGTCCTGAGGAACGCAAGTGCAAGAACCTGATGGACAATCCGAATGTCGTGCTGACCACAGGCACCAACACGCGACGTGAAGGCCTCGATCTGGTGGTGGAGGGCAAGGCCCGGCGAGTCACCGACACCTCGAACCTGCATCGTCTGGCCGAGGCCTGGGTGGACAAGTACGGCGAGGAGTGGCGCTTCGACGTCAGCGATGGTGCGTTCCGCCATGCCTCCGGCCATGGTGAGGCGTGGGTCTTCGCGGTGACGCCATCCACAGCCTTCGGCTTCGGTAAGGCGCCTTACAGCCAGACCCGGTGGCGGTTCGGGCGGCATTAGCCTTTGGGCACGCCGGACGGCCGGGGATCACCCTTGAAGTCAAGGCAATGAGTCCGGGAGCTCGAAGACTCGGAAATGCTCAGCGCCGACGAACGAGGTGATCTCGGCGATCCGGTCGCCGCGTAGCGCCAGCACGTTGATCGACCACGCCTGATGTGCCCCTGCGTCGTCGTTCCACAGGTAACAGCCCACCGCGGGCTGGGCGTTGGCGCTGGTGACGAGATGCCGCCAGGACCCGCACCCCGTCAGCGGTACGCGCACGGCGAAATCGGTGACGGCCGGCAAGCCGCGGTACCAGTGCGGCATCGGCGGCATCGACCAGGTCACGTCCTGGGTGAGCAAGGCGACGAGGGCGTCGGTGTCGCCACGTTCCAGCGCGGTGCAGAACCCGTGGACCACCTCGCGGATGCGAGCGTCGTCGATCTTCCTGAGCGTCTGCTGCTGCGTGACCGACGGTGCCTTCGCGGCGACGACCTTGCGGGCGCGGGCGAGCGCGGAGTTCACCGACGTCGTCGTGGTGTCCATGATCGCCGCGATCTCCGCGGCGGAGAACCCGAGGACGTCGAAGAGGAGGAGTGCTGCGCGTTGGTTGCCGGGGAGGTGCTGCAGGGCAGCGACGAACGCCAGCTCGACGGCTTCGCGCTGTTCGTAGCGCGCTCCGGGACCGAGCAGCCCGTCGCTGAGACCGGAATCGCGGTAAGGGCCAAGCCAGGCGACCTCGCTGAGCGGGGCGTCTCCGACCACGGCGTGGTCCGTGGACGGGCCCAGGTCCACTGGCAACGCTCGTTTTCCACGGCGTTCGACGCTGTCCAAGCATGTCCGGGTGGCCACGGTGTACAGCCACGACCGGAACGAACTCCGGCCTTCGAAGCGGGCTAGCCCCCGCCATGCTCTCACCAGGGCATCCTGTAGTGCGTCGTCGGCATCGTGAGTGGAGCCGAGCATCCGGTAGCAATGCGCGTGGAGCTGTCCGCGTAACGGCTCCACGAGACGGCGGAAGGCGTCGTCGTCACCGCTGCGCGCCCGGTCCAGATCGTCGCGGGCGTCGTCACCCGGCTCGGCGACCAACGGCACGGAACTTCTTTCGCTCACGACCGACGATTCTGCCCCACGGCGGGAGTCTCTGCTGTGACCAGTTCATACCAGCCCTTTCAGGAGGCTCCCATGGATAACACGACGACCGTCCCCGTCTCGGCCGCGACCCTCGAGGTCCCTGGCGCGCGCCTGCATTACGAGGTACGTGGTCAAGGTCCCCTCGCGGTACTGGTCGGCGCGCCGATGGACGCCGCGTCCTTCGCCCCGCTCGCGGACCTGCTCGCCACCGACCACACGGTTCTCACCACCGACCCCCGGGGGATCAACCGCAGCTCGGTGGCCGATCCGGACCAGGACTCGACTCCCGAAATGCGTGCCGATGACCTCGCCCGGCTCATCTCGCACCTCGATCTCGGGCCGGCCGTGGTTCTTGGATCCAGCGGAGGTGCCGTCAGCGCGCTGGCGCTGGTACAAGCTCGGCCCGATCTTGCGCACACCGTCGTCGCCCACGAGCCTCCGCTGATCGAACTGCTCGAAGATCGCGAAGAACGGCACGCCGGAACGGAGGAGATCATCTCCGCCTGGTTCGCCGGCGACCACGTGGGCTCGTGGCGGAAGTTCATGGCCAACGCGAACATCCACATGCCCGAGGAGGTGTTCGAGATGATGTTCGCCGGCGAGCCGGACCCACAGGCACTCGCCGACACCAATTTCCAGAACGCGCACATGCTGCGGCCCACGACCCTTTGGCGACCGGAGATCGCCGCGCTGCGAGCCGCGTCGACCCGGATCATCGTCGGCATCGGCGAGGAATCGACCGACCAGCTCTGCGACCGTACGTCGCGGGCGCTTGCGTCGGAACTCGGTATCGAACCGACCATGTTCCCCGGCGACCACATCGGCTTCGCGGGTGACCCGGACCGGTTCGTCACCCGGCTGCGCGACGTCCTGTCCGGAGGCTAATCCCCGTGATCATCGGCGATCGCCTACTTGATCATGTACAAGATCGCCAATGATCATGGGTAGGGTGCTATTGGCGCAACGCTGCGTCCAGCTCTGCCAGCAAGCGTGCCTTCGGTCGTGCACCGACGAGCGCCTGGACCGGCTCGCCGTCGCGGAAGAGCATCAGCGTCGGCAACGACATGACGCGATATGTCGAGGCGACGACGGGGTTCTCGTCGGTGTTGAGCTTGCGGATGGCCAGCGAACCCGCGCGTTCACGGGCTATCTCGGTGAGCATCGGAGCGATCGCATGGCAGGGCGGGCACCACTCGGCCCAGAAGTCCACGAGGACTGGAAGCTCGTGTGCGAGTACCTCAGGGGCGAAGGTCTCGTCCGTGACGACGAGCACGTCGCCGGGCGCCGTTGTGGGGGACATCAGAACTCCTGGTACTCGGTCTCGGATGCGCTGCTGTCCCGCGGCGTCATCTCGCACGGACTCGGATGCCGCGACAGGGCCTCGGCCAGCTTCTCCAGCAGGCTGTCTCGCACTGAGGTCAGCCGGTCGAGGCACGAGTTCACCTCCGCCAGCTTGCGCTGATAGGTCTCGATCGAATCGGCGCAGGAGTCGCCGGTTTCGTGACCGGATCGCAGGCAGTCGACGAACGGCCGGGTGTCGTCCAGGCTGAACCCGATGCCCTGCAGTGTCTGGATCTCCTTGACGAGCCGGAAGTCGTCGTCGTTGTATTCGCGGTAGCCGTTCGCCGAGCGATGCGCCGTGATCAACCCCCGGGACTCGTAGAAACGCAGCGCCCGCGTGGTGGTTCCGGCTCGTTTGGCGAGGTCACCGATTCGCATGGGATTGACGATAAACCTTGCCGCTCACGTCAAGGCAAGCATCGTGCCGAGGGTGTGTCACTGGCGCGGCGATGATTTCTCCGCCCGCCAGTGGTCTGTCTTGGTACGAGATTCACCATGCGATTGCGACCGTTTTGAAGGGATGATCATGCACGACGACGAAGCACGCATCCGTAACCTGATCCAGCGCTGGGCCGCGGCGGTGCACGGCGGCGATATGGATGTCGTTCTGGCCGATCATTCGGACGACATCGTGATGTTTGACGTCCCCCCGCCGGAGGACGGGGTGCGCGGTATCGGCGCCTATCAGCAGACGTGGCCACCGTTCTTCACGTGGCAACGCAGTGGAGCCACGTTCGACATCGTCTCGCTCGACGTGGTCGCGGGGGACGACGTCGCGTTCGCCTACGCCCTGCTGCGGTGCGGCACCGAAGAGGAACTGCAGCGTGATCCGGACAACCGGCTACGCCTGACCATCGGGCTGCGCAAGGAGGACGATCGATGGGTGGTGGTGCACGAGCACCACTCGTTCCCGGACAAGGGCTGACGGCGAATCGGCACAGCTTGTGGACACTTCATGATCAGATGACCGAACCGGCGGATACCGCTGTGCTAGGCCATCTGATCCGCAACCGAAGGCGGGTGCTATCCCGGAAGCCGATCTCCATAGGCCTCGACCAGGGTGTCGCTGGCCGTCAGCCGCCACGCCTCGTATGTCAGCTCCACCAACTCGTCGAGTTCGATGCCGTCCAGGTACACCACCACCCAGCCGTACTGGGGCGTTGTGAACTGGATCTCGAACACCTCGGGCCGCTCAGCCACCAGCGCTCGCTGTTCGGCCAGTGTCTGCTTCAAGCCGACCGTGCTGGTCTCTTCCCACAGGTAGCCGAACGTCCTTCCCTGCACCTTGAAGGTGGTGTAGTTCGCCGAGGGGACCGCCGCCACCTCGGGCAGGCGGTCGATGATCTGGAGAAACGAGGTGATCGGCACGGACATGGACATATCGAACCAGGTGCCGCCGACAGCGAGCGGCACAGGGCTGCCGAGGTGATAATTCACTGGCTCGACGGCTGAACGGCCGATTACCGTCGCATAGTGATCTATGAGCGGCCGTTGGCGTATGTGCTCGGACTCGAAGGCATAGCGTTGCTGCGCGCGCACCTAGGAGAGTTCGACCGCGACTTCATCGAGGCACGCATTGCCGAGGTTCGGGAATTGCTCGACGACGAGAAGCTGGCCGGGGACGGACTCATGGTGGACCGTGTCCACCCGGTCGACGGGTATCAGGTGTGGTCACGGACCTACGACGAGCCTCGCAACGGCCTGTTCGACATCGATGAGCCCCTGGTGTTTCCGATCCTGGATCGACTGCCGGACGGCGTCGCTCTCGACGCGGCGTGCGGGACTGGCAGATTCGCCGAGTACCTCACGGCGACGGGTCACCAGGTGATCGGTGTGGACAGTTCGCCCGACATGCTGGAACGGGCACGAGAGCGCGTCCCAGAGGCTCAGTTCAAGCTCGGCGATCTGCAGCGGCTGCCCTTGGCCGACGATGAGGTGGACGTGGTCGTGTGTGCTCTAGCGTTGGTGCACGTGCGTGACCTGGAGCCGGTGATGGCGGAGTTCGCACGCGTTCTGCGCCCTGGCGGCCACCTGGTGATCTCCGACGTTCACCACGAGCGGGTTTTCCGTGGCTCGGTGCCGAGGGTGCTCGGACCGCGCGGCGAGAGGGGGCGCATTGCCACCTATCGCCACCGCACCGGGGATTACCTCCGGGCCGCGCTGCCGTCCGGACTGCACGTGCGCGCCTGTGAGGAGGAGCCTCAGGTCCAGTCGGCAGGAGTGCCGCCAGCGGCTCCGCGAGCCACCGAGATCGGGCCGTGGCACGAGTGGCCGTGGTGCCTGACCGACCTCGTGCCGGAAGCGGCCGAGGCCGCTGGCGCGGGTTCGCCTTCGGTGGTCGTCTGGCACTTCCAACTCGATCAGTTTGCCTGACTTGAATGAGCGCACGGCTGACTTATCCAAGGAACGTGATCACGCACTGACTCGGGGCGTACGCTGACTGCCGTGGACCACGAAGAACGTCTCGCCGTATTCCTCGACTACGAGAACCTCGCGCTCGGGGCGCGTGAGCATCTAGGAGGGATGAGGTTCGATTTCCTTCCCATCGCCGACGCTCTCGCCGAACGTGGTCGCGTGGTTGTCCGCCGCGCTTACGCCGACTGGTCCTATTTCGACGAAGACCGTCGGCTGCTTACCCGCTCGCACGTGGAACTGATCGAGATTCCGCAGAAGATGGGCGCCTCACGCAAGAACGCCGCGGACATCAAGATGGTGGTCGACGCCGTGGAGATGGCGTTCGAGCGTGACTACATTTCGACGTTCGTCATCTGTACGGGAGACAGCGATTTCACGCCGCTGGTCCACAAACTGCGTGAGCTCAACAAGCGGGTCATCGGTGTGGGAGTCGAGCAGTCCACCTCCAAGCTACTGCCGCCCGCCTGCGACGAGTTCCTGTACTACGACCGGCTGGAGGGCCTCGAGGTCCCGGCGCCTACCACGCGTGGGCAGACCAAGCGCCGGACCCTGGAGCCCGTTCCGGAACCGGCGCAGGCTCCGCCAGAGCCCGAGCCGGCAGCCGAGAGCGGATCCGGCGACGTGGACGAGCTGGCCGTCCGGGTGGCGCAGACGGTGGCCGGCTTGCAGCGCAGCTCGAGTGGGCAGGTCAACGCGTCGGTGCTGAAGCGGACTTTGCTACGCAAAGACCCAACGTTCAACGAAGCAGACTACGGGTTCCGCGCGTTCGGCGAACTCCTCCGGCATCTCGCCGATCGTCGTGTACTGGAGCTGACCGACGGGCCAGCGAAGGGCGACCCCGAGGTCTCGCTGCCCGAACTCGGTGATCGTGAGGAAGCGTTCGCGCTGCTCCGGGACACGGTTGCCGACCTGTCCGACGGCCCCGTAGCGCTGTCCGGCCTGAAGAACCAGCTTCGCAAGACCCAGCCGGGTTTCAGCGAGAAGAAGCTCGGCTACGGCGGTTTCCTGCAGTTCTGCAAGGCGGCCGCAACCAGGGGCTTCGTCCAGTTGGCCTGGGATTCCGACGCCGACGATTACATGCTGGCCGTTCCGAGCGCCTGAACCGGCCTTCCGCTAGCTGGTCCACGTGTGGCGCGCGCCGCCCGCCCTCCTCTTCCGAATGATCATGTAAACCATGCGTTCTCGTGCTTCACCATGCCTGCAGCCATGGTGAAGCACGAGAAAAAACATGGTTTACATGATCATTCGGAAGTAGCCCGTGGGGCGATGGATCGATTCACAGGGCCGCGTCGAGCTCGCCGAGGCGCTGGATGAGGCGGAGGTTCTCGCGGTAGTCGACCGGGCAGTTCACGATGGAGACGCCGTCGTCGTCGAGCGCGGCCCGCAGCGTCGGCAGGAGTTCGTCGGCGGCCTTGATCTGGTAACCCTTCGCCCCGAAGCTCGCCGCGTAGGTGACCACATCCGGGTTGGTGAACGCGGTTTGGCTGTGTTCTCCGAGCTCCATCTGCATCTTCCATTCGATCAGCCCGTAGCCGTTGTCCTCCCAGATCAAGACCGTGAGCGGGATTTCCTCCCGAACGGCGGTCTCGATCTCCTGGGAGTGCATCAGCCACGCGCCATCGCCGACGACGGCCAGCACCCGCGACTCGGGTTTGGCGATGGCCACGGCCAGCGCTCCGGGCAGGGCGAACCCCATGGTCGACAGCCCGTTGGAGATCAGGCAGGTGTTTGCGGCGTAGGTGGGATAGAGCCGCGCCATCCACATCTTGACCGCGCCCGTGTCCACCAGCGTGATGTCGTCGCGCCCGAGAGCCGACCTGGTGTCGGCCACAACGCGCTGAGGCGAGAGCGGGAACCGGTCATCCTGGCGGCCGTGCTCCAACTCTTCGGCCAGCAGGGTGCTGGACGGTGTCGGGCCGGGATCCGGGCAGCTGTGGTCGGCCAGCTCGTAGCGCAGGGCGTTCAGGGAGGCACTGATGTCGGCGATGATCCCGACGTCGACGGAGTAGTGGGCGTCGACCTCCGCGGGGAAGCGGTGGAGGTGGATGATCCGCTTGTCACCGTTCGGGTTGATCCGCACCGGGTCGAACTCCTGCAGCTCGTACCCGACCGCGAGAATGAGGTCCGCGCTCTCGAAACCGAAGTTGGCGTAGTCGCGGGCCATGAACCCGATGGTCCCGACGGAGCGGGGATGATCGTCCGGGAAGACGCCCTTGCCGTGGAAGGTGGTGGCCACAGGCACGCCGAGATCCGCGGCGAAGGTCACCAGGGCGTCGGACGCCTGGCCGCGAGCCGCGCCGTGCCCGGCGAGCACGATCGGCTTGCTGGCCTCTCTGATCAGGTCCGCGGCCCGGCTCACCTGGGTGGGCGACGGCGCCTCCGGACGGACGATGTTGCGGGGCAGCGGCCGCAGCTCGGCAGCGGCGATGGCGTCTTCGACATCCTCCGGCACCGCCAGATAGACCGCACCCGGCCGCTCCGTCTCCGCGGTCTTGAACGCCTTGCGGATCATCTCCGGGACAGCGTCTGGGCTGGGCACGCTGCGAGCCCACTTCGTGATCGGTTCGAACAGCCGCACGAGGTCGACGAACTGGTGTGATTCTTTGTAATTGCGATCATGTCCCACCTGCGCGGACAGAGCCACGACGGGGGTGCTGTTGGTCATCGCATCGGCGACTCCCAGTTGCAGGTTGATCGCGCCCGGTCCCAGGGTCGCCGAAACGACGCCGGCCGAGCCGGTGACCCGGCCGTACATCTCGGCCATGAACGATGCCGCCTGTTCATGCCTGGTCAGCACGTAGCGTATCGACGACCGGTCCAGGGCGCGGGTCAGGTGGATGTTCTCCTCGCCGGGCAGGCCGAACACGACGCTGACGCCTTCATTCTCGAGGCAGCGCACGATCAGTTCGGCGGCGGTCCGGGTCTCCGTCATGGTTGTGGATCGCTCCTCGCGAGTGATGGACATGGTCTGCGCGCATCCGGCGGGGACGGCGCGAGTCCCCGCCGGATGCTGCCGGTCAGCTTCTCTCCGCCACCGTATCCCCCGTCCGGCTAGGGGCGGGTATGACGTCGACTTCCAGGACAGGCGTGTCCGGAAGCGCAGGGGCAGCGGACGCGACGTGCTCCGCCGCGGACGCGACCTCTTCGCTGTGTCCCGCGTACGGGCGAATGTGACGCAGCAGGATCGCGGCGAACGATGCGGCGATGGCGACCAGTGCCGACCCGGTGATGGCGGTCATGTGCAGGCCCTGCGTGAAGGCGGCCTGGGCTGCGTTCACCAGCGGGACAGCGACCTCTGCCGGCAGGTTCTCTGCCGTGACCAAGGCACCGGCAAGTGTGTCCCGGGCCGCGTCGGCCGCAGGTCCCGGTGTGCCCGCGGGGACGTCGGCGAGCTGGTTGCGGTACACGGCGGTACCGATGCTGCCCAGGATCGCCAACCCGAGTGCGCCGCCGAACTCCTGGCTGGTCTCGGAGACGGCGGACGCCGCTCCGGCGCTGTCCGGTGGTGCGGCACCGATCACGAGGTCGATGCCGAGCGCGGCAGCAGGTGAGAATCCTCCGGCCATGATGGCCGCGCCGACGATCAGCGGCGCGATGCCGCTCCCTTCTTCCACCTGGACGAACAACGCGATACCGACTGCGCCGATGAAGAGCCCGGCAGAGATCAGGAACGCCGGCCGGATCCAGCGCACGAGCGTGGGCGCCAGCATCATGCCGATGATGCCGGCCGCCGTCATCGGCAGCACCCACAGCCCGGTCCGCCACGGCGAAAGCCCGTGAACCAGCTGGAGGTACTGCATGATGAACAGGTTCAGGCCCATCATGACGAACGTGGCGGCGGTCATGGCGGCGAGGGAGACGCTGAACGCGGGGTTCCGGAAGAGCTTCACGTCGATCAGCGGATCGTCCAGGGTGCGCTGGCGGCGGAGGAAGACGACGCCGGCCGCCACGCCCGCGACGATCGCCGCCACCGGAACGGGGCTCCAGCCGTCCTTGGCGAGTTCCTTGATGCCGTAGATGACCGGCAGCGCGGTGGCCAGCAACAGGAGCGCGCTGACGAGGTCGAGACGCGCGGTGTTCGTACTGCGGTACTCCGGCAACAGGAAGGGACCCACCACAAGGAGCAGCACCATCACGGGCACGCCGACCAGGAAGACCGACCCCCACCAGAAGTTCTCCAGCAGTGCGCCGCCGACGAGCGGGCCGATTGAACCGCCCACCATGAAGCTCATCGCCCAGATCGAGATCGCGGTGGTGCGCTGCCGCGAGTCGAGGAACATGTTGCGGATCAAGGACAGGGTGGAGGGCATCAGCGTCGCCCCCGCGATACCGAGCAAGGCCCGGGTGGCGATGAGCATCTCCGGGCTCGTGGAGTATGCGGCCAGCACGGAGGCGACGGCGAAGGCGGCGCCGCCCATGAACAGCAGCCGTCGTCGCCCGATGCGGTCCCCGAGGCTGCCCATGGTGATGAGGAAGCCGGCGATCAGGAAGCCGTAGATGTCGGTGATCCACAGCAGTTGCGTGCTGCTGGGCTGGAGGTCCGCGCTGAGGTGCGGTACGGCAAGGTGCAAGACCGTGAGGTCCATGACGACGAGCATGGCGGGCAGGGCCAGGACGGCCAGCCCGATCCATTCCCGCGAGCCCGCTCGGGGCGGAGCAGTGGTGGTCATCTCGATCCTCTCAGTGATGTCGTCGCCTCATGCTTTGGAGTGGCGAAGTCTTCTGGAAGGACCGTATGAGCTCAACTAAAGTTAAGGTCAAGTCACCGTGACCTGCATCATAGTTCCCAGTAGATGTCTGCAGGTGGCTGGTAGCGGCACGCCGTGCCGGTGGATACCGCGGTTCGCAGGTGTCCGGCTAGTTCGGGGTGCGACGCGTCGAGTCGCCGGAGGGAGTCCCGGATCCGGGCCGTGACAGTCTTGCGTGATCGCTCTGCTTCGTCACCCAGCCTGCGATCGCGCCCACCTAGTCCGGCCGCCCGGCGCAGTTCGCCGAGGAGCGCCGAGCGCTCGCGGTCGAGTTCTGCGGCGTTGGCGTCGTCGTGCCGGGACAGTGCCCGGTCGATCTCCTGGTCGAGGACACCCAGGCGCTGGCGGTAATGGGCCTTGGCTGTCTCGTCGAGCACCGGATCACCCCCGAGCGAGTGCGCGACGCGGATCTCGTCGTCGCCGCCCCGGCTCACAAGTTCGACGGCCGGGATGTCAGCTCCGGGACGGCTGAGGAGGGCATGGAGATCGTGAAGTCCTTTCGCGTCGGGCACATGGACCGTGTGGCCGGCGTATGCGAGCGTCCAGACAGCACCGTCACGGCGGAACACAGCGGTTGAGCCAGCATCGCCGTTCTCCCCTCGCCGATTGTGCTCTTGCGCGGACAAGCCGGTCAGTTCGGCAAGCCCGGCGTCGGCGTGTGCGGCGAGATCGTCGTCCCCGATGCGCCGCGCCAGATCACCCACCTCCTCGTAGACGTGCCGGGCGTCGTCGAACCGGAGAGCGCGCCGGTACTGGTCCGCGACACTGAGCATGATGCGGGGGCGTCGGTGGTCGTCGTCCGGCAAGAGCTCCAGCGCCCGCCTGAAGTGCGTCGCCGCCTCTTCCGACGCCAGCCGGCATGCGGCCTCATGCGCTGCCTGGAGAAGGTAATCGGTGACTTCGCCGACCGGGACGTCGGGCACCGCCTGGTATCCGTGGTGGGCGAGGCGTGCCGCTACGCCCTCCAGCGGGCGATCCTTGACGGCCTGGACCACCGCAGCGTGGCGGCGTCGGCGCTCGTCCGGGGCGAGCGAGCTGTACAGAACCTCTCTGACGAGGTCGTGGGTGAACGTGAAGCGACCGGCATCGTGCTGCGTCACCAGCCGCGCCAGCGCCGCCTGCTGTAACCGCTGATGCACCTCCGCCGCTGGAAGGCCGGCGACAGCTGCGAGTGTCTTCCGGTGAAACTCCGGCCCGATCATGGCTGCGTCGGCGAGGACGGAGACGATCGCCTTCGGTAGGTAGGACAGATGCCGGTCAACCGCGTCCTTGATGCCGGGCGGCGCGACGTCCAGCGAACTCCCGATCTGCCACAGGCGGGCCAGCTGTTCGACGAACAACGGGTTGCCGCCGGTACGGCGGTGGATCTCGGCGACGAGATCGTCCTCCGGCTGCAGGCCGGTGACCTGCTCGACCAGTGTGGCGACGTCGAGGAGCTCCAGCCCGGTGAGGGTCACCGTGGTCGCCTTGAGCTCCAGCGGGCGCAGATACTCCCGCAACGGGTGGTCCGGCGCTTCGATCTCGACGTCGCGGTACGTGCCCACGAGCAACACCGGGTGGAACAACACGTGGCGAACCACGAAATCGAGCATCCGTAGCGAGGACACGTCGGCCCAGTGCAGGTCTTCGAGCGCGATCACCAGCGGGTGGCTGCGGGCCACGGTGACCAGCACGGTCGTGACCGCGTCACAGAGCCGGAACGCCGCCTCGTCGAGGTCGCTCATCGGGGGCGGCTCGGTGAAGTCCCCGAGCAGGTACGTCAGGCCGGGCCCGGCTGCTGACGTCGCGTCGGCCCAGGTCTGTGGGTCCAGCTGACGCTCCAGCGCCCGGATCACTTGAACCCAGGGCCAGTACCCGGGTGCGCCCTGCCGGTCCCAGCACGCGCCACCCGCCACGAGTGAGCCATCCGCGGCGGCTTGGCGCAGCATCTCGGCGATCAGCGCTGTCTTCCCGACTCCCGGCTCGCCGGTGACCAGAAGCAGCCCGCCGTGCCCTGTCCGGGTCCGCTGGACCTCCGCACGGATCACCGCAGCCGGATGCTCACGGCCGACAAGTGCTGGTGCCACTGCCTACGCCTCCAGAGCCGTCGTCTCCGCCTCGGCTCGCCTGCTCGACCGCGTCTAGCGGCCGCTAGACGCCAACCAGCGCCTCCTAGACGAGAGCACACGTTACCGGAGGTCACCATGGCCGCGAACACACGCAACCGGACTATGACCGGTACAACATCGTCACCGACCGCACGGATTCCGCTGCGCACTGCAGTCATCGTGGGTAGCACCCGGGAGGGCAGAACCGGTGAGTCGATCGCCCGGTGGTTTGCTGGGCGCGCCGCCCAGGATGAGCGGCTCACCGTCGACCTCGTCGACCTGGCCCGGTACGACCTTCCACGACGACTTCCGCGGCGTCCGACACTACCCATGCGGGAGCTCACCGCCACGATCGACCGCGCTGAGGCGTTCGTGCTGGTGACCCCGGAGTACAACCACGGCTACCCGGCGTCGCTCAAGCAGGCCATCGACGTGGGCTGTGACGAATGGTTCGCCAAACCCGTGGGCTTCGTTGCCTACGGAACCGGCGGGCACGGCACGCGCGCCGTCGAACAGCTCCGGCTGGTGTTCGCGGCACTCCACGTGGTCACTGTCCCCGACGTGGTCAGTTTCGACCTGGCAGACGGCACCCTCCACGACGGCCGCCCGCGGGACGGCGAGCGTACCGATGTGGCGGTACGGCGGATGCTTCGCCAGCTCACCTGGTGGGCCGAAGCGCTCCGCGAAGCACACGCCGCGCGGCCGTACGTCGCTTGACCTCGTGAATCGACACCGACAGTCCAGCACACACCCAGGAGATGATCATGATCCGCACCCAGAATCTGACTCGCCGCTTCACCTTGAAGAAAGAAACCGTCGAAGCCGTGCGTGGCATCGACGTCGACGTGCAGCCGGGAGAGCTGGTCGCCTTCCTCGGCCCCAACGGGGCCGGCAAGAGCACGACGCTGAGGATGCTGACGACGCTACTGCCGCCCAGCGCCGGGACGGCCGAGGTGGCGGGCTTCGACGTCGTCCGTGATCCGGTAGAGGTAAGGCGCCGGATCGGCCACATCGGGCAGGGTAACGGCTCCCTCGACGGTCTGCGGATGAACGAGGAGCTGACCATCCAGGGCAGGTTCCATGGATTGGACCGGACGACGGCCCGCGCGCGGGCGGCAGAGCTGCTCGATCGGCTCGACCTTTCCGAGCAGGCAGACAGGGACGTCGCTCGGCTCTCCGGTGGCCAGCGCCGCAGGCTCGACGTCGCGATGGGGCTCATCCACCGTCCCCGCCTCGTCTTCTTGGACGAGCCGTCCGCGGGACTCGATCCGCACAGCCGCGCCAACCTCCTCGAGCACATCCGGCGGCTGCACCGGGACGACGAGGTGACGATCGTTCTCACCACGCATTACCTGGACGAAGCGGACGCGGTGGCCGAACGGGTGGTCGTCATCGACAACGGCCGGATCATCGCCGACGGAACGCCGGACCAACTCAAGTCGAAGGTGTCGGGTGACCTCGTCACGGTGGCACTGGCCGAGAACGACGACAGCGGTGCCGCCAGGGACGTGGCGAGCCGCGTCCCCACTGCCCACGATGTGGAAGCGGGCGACAGCCGCTTGAGCTTCCGGGTCGAGAACGGTGACGCCGTGCTGCCCGACGTCGTGCGGGCACTGGATTCAGCCGGGATCACATTGCGCAGCGCGCAGGTGAAACGGCCCACCCTCGACGATGTCTTTCTCACTCTGACCGGCCGCAGCCTGCGCGACGACGACTGATCGCCAGGCGGAGACGAACGAACGTAGCGAGAGGAACGAACATGGCTTTGCTCACATCCATTGCACCGGTCTTCGAGCGCGAGCTTCGATCCAAGGTACGGACGCCGTGGCCCTACATCGAGGCGCTGGCCGACCCGTTGCTCCTGCTGGTGCTCTTCGCGCCGCTGGTAGCCGGACTCGGTGATGTTCCCGGCCTGCCGGACACCGACACGATCCAATGGTTCGTGCCCGGCATGCTCGTGCTGATGGTTTTCACCACGGCCGCCTTCATCGGATCAGGCCTCCAGGAGGAGCGGCAGGCGGGTTCGATGGAGCGCATGCTTGTGACGCCGGTCAGCCGCTTTGCCTTGCTCATGGGGCGGGTACTCAGGGTGATGGCGATCGTCGTCGTGCAGAGCGTCGTCGTGGTGGCCGTGACGGTTCCGTTCGGGTTGCAGGTGCACCTGGACGGCATGCTCGTCGCGGTCGTGCAGCTTGCCGTGCTGGCGGCCGCGCTGGGCATCGCGTCGCTCGCCGTGGGCCTGGTGCTCAAGAACGCGTACGCGTTCTGGGGCGTCATCGCCATCTTCTACACACCGATCATCGTCACGTCCGGAGCGCTGCTACCCATGGATCTGGCGCCTGGATGGCTGCACGCGATCTCCCGGGTCAATCCCCTGGCGCACGTGGTCGAGGCGCAGCGGACGCTGTTCGCCGGCGAGTTCGGTCATTCCTCGATCATCCTCGGTTTCCTCGTGGCGGGCGTCGTCGCCGCCGTCGGAGCCGTCGTCGGCACCCGTGCGATGAGGCGGCTGAGTCTCTAGGAGGCGCCTCGCGGTCCGCCCGTGAGTGGACGGCGGACGCGTGAGTCAGTCCGCAGGATGACGTGAGCCCGCATGTCCAGAGCGTAGGGTCGTTGGCTGTGCGACGCCGAGATCGGTTCTACCTCTGGCTGCGGGAGAACCCGCTGCTGGTGGACTCCGTGTTCGCCGTCGCGCTGTTCCTGGTCTTCGGCCTCTTCGGGTGGCCGGTGTTCTTCGATCCGCTCGGTTGGACCTACTCCGGCTACAACGGGCTCTGGCAGATCGGGATGGGGGTCAACCAGGTCCTCGATTCCGTGGGACTGCCGCTGATCTCGGCCGGGCTGACGCTACCCCTGGCGTTGCGCCGGGTGCGCCCGGTGTGGAGCGGCGGTATCGTCGCTGCCACCGCGCTGATGCAGTGGTTCCTCGCGCTCCCGATTCAGGCCGCGCAGGTCGGCGTGCTCATCGCCCTGCACGCCCTCGCCGCCTACGGGCCGCGATGGGCCAGCCGCGGTGGCCTGGCACTCGGGCTGCTGGGCGCTCCGATGGCGGCGGCCCGTTACGTCTACATCGACCTTTTCTCGGCTGGGCTCGTGACCGTCGGCATCGTCGCCCTCGTTCTGGCGGCGTGGGCCCTGGGAGATCTTCAGCGGGTCAGGCGTCAGCAGCTGGAAGGCTTGCGGGAACGCGCGCGCAGGCTGGAAGCGGAGCGTGAACAGGAGGCTCGATTGGCAGCGGCGGACGAGCGAGCGCGGATCGCCCGGGAAATGCACGACGTGGTGGCGCATTCTTTGTCGATCGTGATCGCTCAGGCCGACGGAGGCAGGTACGCCGCCGCGGACGACCCGAACGCCGCCGTCCGCGCTTGTGAGACCATTTCGCAGACCGGGCGTGCCGCCTTGACCGACATGCGGCGCCTGCTGGGCGTCTTGCGCACCGACGACGCCGGTACCCGATCACCTACGCCGAGCCTCGCGGATCTGGACGATCTCATCCACGGGGTACGCGAGAGTGGGCTGAACGTGCGCTTCACCACCACGGGCGTCCCACGGCCCGTTCCCTCGGGGGTGGAACTGGCCGCGTTCCGCATCGTCCAGGAGGCGCTGACCAACGTGCTCAAGCACGCTGGCCCGGATGTATCAGCCGACGTCCGAATGGACTGGACTCCAGCCGGCCTGATGATCGCCGTCACCGACGACGGCCGAGGTGCCGCTGCCGACAGCGCGTTGCGCCCGGAACCTGGCACGACCGGGCACGGCATCCCCGGCATGACCGAACGGGCCACGCTCTACGGTGGCAGGCTCAGCGCGGGGCCGGTTCCGGGTGGGGGTTTCGCGGTGCGGGCACACCTTCCGTACGTCGCCCGGGAGACAATGCAGCGGTGACCGGACCATGGACAGCCGACTCGCCGGACGCCGAGTCGAGCCGCATACCAGACGCCCAGCATCCGATCCGAGTCGTCCTCGTCGACGATCAGCGGCTGGTACGTGCCGGACTCGGCATGGTGATCAACTCGCAGCCTGATCTCGAGCTCGCCGCGGAGGCGGACAACGGCGCGGAGGCACTGGAGAA
Organism: Phytoactinopolyspora alkaliphila; assembly: GCF_010550695.1. GTDB lineage: Bacteria > Actinomycetota > Actinomycetes > Jiangellales > Jiangellaceae > Phytoactinopolyspora > Phytoactinopolyspora alkaliphila. Next base: position 50,929 of record NZ_JAAGOB010000004.1, on the reverse strand, counting down.
GCTGAGCGTGACCCGGTGCGACGTGGTGCTCATGGATGTGCGGATGCCGCGGCTCGACGGGATCGAGACGACCCGCCGCCTGCTCGGCGATCCGCGCTACGCGCCCGCACCCAAGGTGATCGTGCTGACGACATTCGACCTGGACGAGTACGCGCTGGCCGCGATCAAGGCCGGAGCCAGCGGATTCTTGCTCAAGGACGCTCCACCGGAAGAGCTCCTCGCCGCTGTCCGGACCATCTTCAGGGGTGACGCGGTGATCGCCCCCAGCACCACTCGGCGGTTGCTCGACCACGTGGCACCGTTGCTGCGCGAGGAAGAACCCGACGCCGGCGCGGACGCGCTCGACGCGCTGACCGACCGCGAGCGCGAGGTCCTGGTGCAGATGGCGTACGGGCTGTCCAACAGTGAGATCGCCGCCCGGTTCGTCGTCTCCGAGGCCACCGTGAAGACGCATGTGGGCCGCATCCTGGCCAAGCTCAACTCCCGTGACCGGGTCCAGGCCGTCGTCGTGGCCTATCAGACCGGCTTGGTGAAGCCCAACGACAACCATTGAGCCGCACGCGTGGCGGGGCCGGCCAGCGAAAGGATTGGGCCGGAACGGATGCCTTGGCAGAATGCTGTGAATGACAGCCGATCCGCTGGAACGACTGCGGCGCCTGTGCCTGGCGCTGCCGGAGACCACCGAGCGCCTGAGTCACGGTGAACCGACCTGGTTCATCCGCGGGAAGAAGACGTTCGTCATGTACGCCGACCACCATCACGATGATCGGCTGGGCTTCTGGTGCGCGGCCGAGCCCGGCGTGCAGGAATCGCTCGTCGCCGCGGAGCCGTCGCGCTACTTCAGGCCGCCGTACGTCGGGCATCGCGGCTGGCTCGGTGTGTGGCTCGATGTGCCGGTCGATTGGGAGGAGGTCTCCGAACTGGTCACCGACGCGTACCGCGCCGTCGCCCCGAAGACACTGATCGCCCGGCTGGACGAGGCGTGATTTGCGATTGGCTCACCCGTGAAGGCTGCTGAACTCGGAGCGCAGTATGCCCATGACGATGGTGTCGTGTCGCTCGCCGTGCCAGAACAGCGCATCCCGAAGGCGTCCCTCCACGACGAAGCCGCACTTCTCGTAGGAACGCCGGGCTCGCTCGTTGAAGGAGAACACCTCCAGTTGCACGCGATGCAGGCCCACCACGTCGAAGACGTAGCCGAGGATCAGCCGGGTCGCCTCGGGTCCGATACCTTGCCCCTGGAAGCCGCTGACGAGGGCGATGCGGAACCCTGCGGACTCGTTGTCCAGGTCGAACTCGTTCACGCTGAGCTCGCCCGCGTACGCGCCGGTGTCGTTGAGCTCGATCACCATGTCCAGCCGATCCGGCTGCTCCTCCCGGCTGGCGCACCAGCGCTCGATCTGTTCGTAGGTAAAGGTCTGATGGGTCCCGGTCAGCCGCAGGCCCTCCGGGTCCTGGAGCGCCTCGAACGTCGCGTCGACGTGCCGGGGTCCTAGCGGGACGAGTCTGATCCGCTCGCCGGTCAGAGTGGGTTTGTTCGCGATGGCCTCGGCGTTGATCACGGTACGTGCTTAACAGTGCCGTCCCACGGCCGCAAGGCATTTACTACGAGGTGGTCCGCGCCCGGCGCGCCACTGGCTGGCCAGGATCACGTGTGCTAGCCGCCGGCGTCGGCCTCGAGATCCGGGCAGGCGCCCCCGGGCGCGGTGGTGGGCTCGAAATGCCACGGCTCGTTGGCGTAGCGCTGGCATAACCCGAACCGCCAGCCGTGCTCGGCGAGCCATGCCGCCGCGTCCTCGGGGCCGACGTCGACGGCGAGCCCTCGAACGTGCATGGACTCGTCGGGCGGTAGCACCCATTGCCGGGCGACCTCCGCCGAACCGTGCCGATGCACGGCCTCGTCGAAGAGTCCTTGCTGGTAGTCGTGGCTGCGCCAGCCCGACGTGACGGTCAGGCTCAGCCCTGCCTCCGCTGCCGCGCGGATTGCCTGGTCGACTCGCTCCGCCATCTCGGTGGTGAGATCGCCCGGCTCGGGACCCTCATCCAGCGAGGGGTCGATGACGTGCGGATCGCCGGGCCGTCCGGCGCTGGGCTCGTCACCGTGGGGCTCGGGCCCGCCGGCCGGGTCTCGGCTGAACTCCGGCAAACCCAGGGGGTCTCCACGGTTTCCGGCCAGGACCGCGGCCCCGGTACCGCCGAGCAAGGCGGCTCCGAGGAGTCCGAGCAGGCCGCGCCGAGTAGTGACATGCGGGGTTGTAGACATGCGGTACAGCCTCGGTGCTGAGCGTGGTCGTCGGCGTCAGCCCGCAGGGTGATCCACTCGTCCCGGCATACGGCCGCAGGCTGAGGCGAAGACCAGCCTCAGCACTGACGAGCGGCGGGCCGCACCCGCCTACCGTCGTCTTTGCACATGACAACAGGAGGCATTCATGTTCATATCAGCGACGCCGGACCAGGCGGCCGGTGAGCCGGGGACCGGCAGCCGCCAACACGCCATCACAGCGGCTGGACTCACCAAGGTCTACGGCGCCGGTGACACCGCGGTCCGGGCGCTCGATGAGGTCGACATCGCGTTCGAAGCGGGGAAGTTCAGCGCCATCATGGGTCCGTCGGGTTCCGGGAAGTCCACGCTCATGCATTGCCTGGCCGGGCTGGACACGATCACGGCCGGACGGGTCTGGCTCGGCACCACTGAGCTGACCGGCCTCAGCGACCACGAGCTCACCCTCCTGCGCCGGGATCGCGTCGGCTTCGTCTTCCAGTCCTTCAATCTTCTGCCCGCGTTGACCGCCCAGCAGAACATCGAACTGCCGATGGACCTCGCCGGCCGCAAGGTCGAACGAGCATGGCTGGACGAACTGGTCACGACCCTCGGCGTGGCGGACCGGCTGGCGCACCGCCCGGCCGAGATGTCCGGCGGCCAGCAGCAGCGAGTCGCGATCGCGCGTGCTCTCGTCACCAAGCCGGACGTCGTCTTCGCCGACGAGCCCACGGGCAACCTCGACTCCCGTGCCGGCGCCCAGGTTCTCGACATCCTGCGCCGCGGCGCCCGAGAGCTGGAACAGACGATCGTGATGGTGACGCACGACCCGGTAGCCGCGTCGTACGCGCAACGGGTGGTCATGCTCGCCGATGGCCGGCTCGCCGGGGACATCGACGAGCCGACGCCCGAACGCGTCGTCGCCGCTCTCGACCGGCTCCGGGGAGCTGAGCTCTAGATGCTACGAGCCACCCTGACCCAGATGCGCGCAAACGTCGGCCGGCTGGTCGCCGCGGGCGTGGCCATCGTGATCGCCACCGCGTTCGTGACGGCCACCTTGCTGAGCACCAGCTTGATCGAGCGCACGGCGTACAACGCCATCCTGACCGCCTATCCGAACGCGGATGTCATCGCCACCCAGGGCATACTCACCCCGGACGTTCTGGAGCAGGTCCGCGCCACCTCCGGCGTGGCGGGCGCCGACGGACGATACCGGGCCAGCGTCGTCCTCAACGCCGGCGGGCAGTCGGACTATCAGATGGCGGCGCCCACTCCGCAGACGTCCGAGCTCCGCCTGCAGCTTGCCGACGGCACGTATCCCGACGGCCCGGGGGAGATCGTCATCTCCGAGCCGATCGCCGAGCGTCTCGATGCGCGCGCAGGATCCACGCTCGACATCGAGGTGGATGTCTGGACCTCGGACGACACGTGGGAGCGCCAGACGGAGACCGTCACCGTCTCCGGCATCTTCCCCGATCCTGGCGCCGCGTTCGACGCGGACCTGCCGGGGGTCTTCGCCGAGCAGGGTGACCTGAACCGGTGGTCAGGCATCCCCGATGACGCCGAACCGACGTATCACCTGCTGATGGCGGTCGCGGAGCCGGGCACTTCCGCGGGAGAACTGCGCCGGTCCCTGGAGCCGCTGCTGCGGGAGAACGGTAGCGTCGTCAGGACCGCGGACGAGTATGCGGAAGCCGTGACCGCCGACTTCACCGCGGACACCTATCTCCTCGCCGCAGTGCTCATGGGCTTTGGTGCGGTGGCGATGTTCGCCGCCGGAATGGTCATATCGAACACTTTCGCCGTGCTGGTCGCTCAGCGGACTCGTCAACTCGCCTTGCTGCGTTGCGTCGGAGCGACGCGCAAACAGGTACGCCGGGGAGTCCTGGCAGAGGCGGCCACGCTCGGTATCGGTGCATCCGTCCTCGGCATCGCCACCGGAATCTCGCTGGCACAAGCGACACTGGCCATCCTGGGCCGGGTCTTCGACGTCACGTGGTTGCCCACGGGTGTGCCCGTGCCGATGTTCGCGGCGATCATCCCGCTGGTGGTCGGGACCCTCGTGACCATCCTCGCGGCGCTCTCCCCTGCGCGTGCCGCCACTCAGGTGGCGCCACTCGCCGCGTTGCGTCCCAGCGTCCCGCCGGCCTGCCGTTCTCGGGCATCCGCCAGGCGCATGCTCGTCACCGCCGGCCTACTGCTGGCCGGCGGAGCGCTGCTGGCCGTGGGCGTGGTGTTCACCACCTACGGCGGCGACGTCTCGGCCGGCCTGATCGTCGGCATGGCCGGTGGCGCGGTGTCCTTCCTCGGAGTGATCGTCGGAGCGGTGGTAATCATCCCACCGGTCGTCGCCGCGGTCGGGCGGGTGCTCGCCCGGCAGGGTGGAGTGCCGGCGCGGATCGCCGCCGTCAACGCGATGCGTCATCCGCGTCGCACGGCGTCCACGGCAGCGGCCCTGCTGATCGGTGTGACGCTGGTCGCCATGATGTCCGTCGGCGCGGCATCGGCACAGGCGACGCTCGACGACGAGCTCGACGAGCGGTATGCCGTGGACGTGAGCGTGGGCGACGAGCCCTTCGGTGTCTCCGAGCCGGGCATGGCAGTGCCCACACCACTTCAGCCCCAGGTCGTGGACGCCGCAACCACGGTCGCTGGCATCTCGACGGCGGTGCCGCTTCACGGCGCCCACGCCGAGGTCGCCACGCCTCACGCCACCGGACTCGTCGTGAGTGTTCTCGGTGTGGATCCAGGCGCCGCGCGCGGCGTCGTCCGAGCCGAAGAGGAGCTTGCGGCACTGGCTCCCGGTACCGCCGTCGTGCCGGAGACCTTGGTCTCGGAACTCGGTGTGGAGGACGGAGGCACCATGACGCTCGCCGTGAACGGCCGGTCCGCCGAGTTTGACGTCCAGGTGGCGAGGTTCCCCGAGTACGCGGTCATCGTCACCGGCGACGACCTGATGAGCCTCGCGCCGGACGCGGAGCTCAACCGGCTGTGGATGGCGCTGGACCCGAGCGCGGATCCGGAGACCGTGATCCGGGAGATCCAGAATTCCATCAGCCAGGTGGCTTCGACGGATACCGCGGTGCCCGTCCTGGGCGCAGCCGCCGAACGTTCCGAGATCTCGCGGGTGCTCGACACGATGCTCGCCGTGGTCACTGCGCTTCTCGCGGTCGCCGTGCTCATCGCCCTGATCGGCGTCAGCAATACCCTGTCGCTCTCGGTCATCGAACGAACACGGGAATCGGCGACCATGCGAGCCCTCGGCCTCACCCGGCGCCAGCTGCGTTCCATGCTCGCCATCGAAGGCATGATCGTGGCGGGAGTGGGCGCGCTCGTCGGGATCGCTCTGGGTGCGGTCTACGGCTGGTTGGGGACTCTGACCACGCTCGGCACCGTGTGGGATACCACGCTGACAGTGCCATGGCCGCGTCTCGGCGTGATCCTGCTCGTCGCCGTCCTGGCCGGATTGGTCGCCAGCGTGCTACCCGGTCGTCGTGCGGCCAAGGCCGCGCCGGTCGCCGCCCTCGCCGCTGAATAGAGGCGCCGCGCCGGAGGGGGTGCGGGACGTAGTCGTCCGGCGTCGCGTCCTGTGGGCGGTGAAGCATGCCCACAGGAAGCTCTTAGAGTGCCGGACGACCACGTCCCACACCCCCGGCTGTTGGGGCGCCTGGATGCCGGACGACCACGTCCCACACCCCCGGCTGTTGGGGCGCCTGGATGCCGGACGACCATGTTCCACACCGCCGGCTGTTGGGGCGGTGGGAGTGCCCGACTGCATGATCGCGTTTGCCCTGCGTGTCGGAGTTCGAAGCTGGGGCCAGCCTAGGATAGACATGGCGAAGGCCCCTCGGAACAGCGGTCCGAGGGGCCTTCTGTTGGCCGCCAGCCGGGGCACCCGGGGACCGGGTACCTCGACGCCGCAGCCGATGTCTGCGGCTACGCCGATTGACGTGGTTTCCCGCGTCGCGGCGCATCACGGCCGGCCCTCCGGTCCGAACGGGCACCCACACATCGGATGTGGCCTCGCGGTCTCCCGCGAAGTCGGCCCGCCGTTGTCCGGTCGACCAGTCCGCACGTGGGCGGGCCCTCCGCCGGGTTGCCCCGGCTTCGAGATTCCGTCTCCCGTGAGGACGTTGGAGCATGTCTAGTCCTCAGCCAGCGCCGAGCGCAAGGGGTTCGCGAGAAGATTCTCACCAGCTCGCGATGTCCACAGGATCATCCACAGGCGATCCTGGTCACATCCCCGCATACCCACAATGCTGTGGACAGAATCTGTGGACAGAGGGTCACCGTCCACGTTTCGAGCTACTCGTCGTCCTCCGAGTCGCCGGCCGGCACGTCGTCGGCTGGCGGCTCCTCGGTGACGCTCAGCTGGAGCGAGTCGCCTTGGGCGTTGGTGAGTGTCAGCGATTCACCGTCGATCTCGACCATGACCGTGCCCTGCAGGACGGCCATCATCGCGGAGTCCGACTCTCCTTGCGCACCGCTGCAGGCGCGCATCGTCGAGAAGACCTCGGAGAACTCGACAGTGCCGTCGTCCTCGTTGATCTCCGCGTTTCCACCGAACGTGTTGCAGCCGGTGTTGCCGCCCACGGCACCGTCCTCGAGCAGGAGGTACGCGCCGACGTCGTCGGGTATCTCGGTCGTGGAATCGTCGGCCGAGAGTTCGTCCAGACCCCAGTAGGTGCCGGCGAGTGGCATGCCCTCGGTCTGCGACCCGGGGTCGCCATCGTCGGGAACCGCGGTGGTGTCGTCGCCACCGTTCCCGCACGCGGCCAGCACCGTGGCGCTCGCCAATACCGTGACAAATTGTCCAAGTCGTCTCATGTCGATGAGACGTACCGACGCGCCGTGGCGTTCCATCAAGATCACACCTCACTGTATCGAGTCTGCCGGCCGTGCCTGAGATGCGGTCCCGCTCACTCGGTCCTACGGTGTCATCGACGTCCGAGGATCCGGGTGACGGCCGCGCCGATCGTGGTGACGAGTACGGCGCCCATGAAGATCAGCCCGTATGCCACCCACAGGTCGAGGCCCCGAGGGTCGAACGATGCCGCTTGCTCGAGTCGCAGCACCGGAACGAGAAGGTCCAGCGAATACCCGAACGAGGTGAATGTCGGCTGCCGGTTCACATCGATCGGGTCCAGCGTCTTGCCCGCGAAGTACACCGTGCCGAACGCGAGCAGCCCCGCGAACCACAGAGCCGCCAGCCCTGGCCGGTAGCCGTACCCGACCATGGCGTCCTGAATGTATCCCCAGGCCTTCATGAGCAGGTGGCCGAACGACGAGCGCCCCAGCAGGTCGCGGCGGTGACGGTGCCTGGCCAGCAGCACCGTCCGGGCAGCCGCGTCGTCGCCGATCCGCCTGTAATGGGCGGCGAGCTGTTCGTATGCCTGGTGCTGATAGCCGGTCGGATCGCGCCGAAGCCACGCCAGTGCGGTCTCCACGCTCGCGCCGCCGGGATCGTCGAACGTCAGTCCGGAGAGCAACACCGTGGTGGTGTCGGTGGGATCGAGCACCAGGGTGCGCACCGCGGCGTCGCGCAGGTCGACCGAGCACTCGCCCTGTGGAAGATCGACTGATCCCGCCCGTATCGCCGAGAGATCGAGATCCATGGAGCCTGACATCACCCGGGGACGACGGACGACGAGGCCGTCCAAGGAGAGCCGACGAGCGATCTCCGCTTCCCGGGTGGTCACGACGGGTCGGCTTTCGCTGGTCACCGACATCGCCTCGCAGATCAGATCACCGCTGACCCGGCTGCGCGCCAGGACGACGGCACCCTGAACGTCGAGCTCGGACAGCCGGAGGACGCCGCACGTGAGCTCGGCCGCTACGAGGGCGACGCCGCTGCCGGCCGTAATGCTCGCGCCGTTGATCCGGACGCCGGAGTCGAACGTCGCCCCCGTGAGACGTACCGCTCCGCGAAAGCTTCCGCCCTCGATCACGAGGTCGCCGGAGATGGTCCGCAGCGCGCTCAGGACCACCGGCCCGTCCGCGGACTCCACGCCGTTCCCGGTGAACTTGGCTCCGTTCGACACGATCCGCCGCCGGACGCGCGCCTGGTTCAGCCCCGCCGTGCCGTCGACCTCTGTGCCGTGCAACGACACCTTTCCGCCGACGTTGATGCCCGTGCAATCAAGAGCGTGGTGACCTGGAGCGCGCAGAACACTGCCGTCGAGAATCACATCGCCACCCACCGTGGCGTCGCGAAGGATCACCCGGCCTTCGGCCCAGAACGAACCCGCGTTGGAGGAGTACGGGTCGTTCCCCGCGACCAGGTCTCCACGGACCTCTGCGCGGGAGGCGATCAGGGCGTTCGCGTCCGGGTTGATCAGCCTTGCTCCGGTGAGCACCAGGCTGTCGGTGGAGATCGCCGTCAGCCGGAGCCCGCCGCGCGCCACCAGGTTCCGTGCGGTGAACCGGCCGTCGACGCGCAGGCCGATACCGTCGATGACGATGCCCGCGCCCTCCACTGTGGCGTTGCGCAACAGCACATCGCTTCGCACCCGGCATCGGAACAGTCGCACTTTGCCGGCCACCCGCGCGCCGTCCATGGCGAGGCTCTTGCCGATGTCGGCGTGCGAGAGGTCGATGTCGCCGTCGGCTTGGAATGCCTCGCCGAAGGTCATCCTGCCGCCGATCACAGCACGTGAGGCGTTCAACGCCCGCCCGTCGGGCCGGTTGAGACGAGCGCCGCTGAGAACGAGTCCGGTGCCCACCTTGGCTGCATACGCGTTGAGTGTTCCCTCGTTGTACAGCCCCTCACAGTTCAGCTCTCGTCGAACCGTCGCGGACTGGAGGCTGACCGACCATGCGTCATGCGGGCACGAGACGCGCGTGTCCACCAGGCGTACGTAGGTGGCCTCGATCTCGTCGAGCGCCACGTGCCCGTCGAAGCTGGCGTTGTCGGCCACGAGGTTGGTGATCCGGGCACCGCTGGCGACGACGGCACGGCCGGCGGTCTCACGGACGCTGAGCCCGCGCATGGCGAGGGTGTCCCGGATGACGCTGCGTGGGAGGGAGACCGCGCCCTGCACTCGCGCGCCGCTCTCCAGTTCGATGCGATCCGCGGCGACGTCGCCGGCATGCAGGGCGTAGCCCTTCGGGCACGCCAGCACGGCCCCGTTGAAGGCGACGGTGCCGGTGATGGTGGCGTGCCGCAGGTCGAGCGTTCCGGTGCATCGCATCCCGTCGCCGTAGAGTCCCGCCGCGGTCAGCCGCCGGGCGTCGACGGCCGTGCCGTCGCCGTTGCGGATGACAGCGTTGGTCATGTCCACTCTGCCATCCACCTTCGAGGCTCCGGAGAAGACCACGGAGCCTCGGGCCCGCAGTCCCGCGAGGCCGAGCCGCCCGCCGACGGCGAACCGCTCCGTGTGCAGGGCGTCCTCCCCACCGGCGAACATGCGGGCGCGGTCGAAGAGGAGGTTCCCCCACACGTTGAAGTTGTGTGCGCGAAAGGGTGTCTCTGCGGTGATGAAACGGCTGTCCTCGAACGACATTGAGCGATGCACACGGGTATCCGCGAGCATCGTCGGCCCGAGGTGGCAGTCGCGCACGGTGAACGAGCCCTCGACGTCAACGGACTCAGTCCGCAGGCCAGGCAGATGACACCGGGTCAGCTCGATCCCGGCCATGAACAGCTCGGCGAACCCGACGGTCTCGTCCACCCAGCACAGGTCGAGCCGTATCGGCCTGCCCAGGCGGCCGTAGCGGAAGAGCATGTCGCCTGTGACACGGGCACCGGTCAGCCGGACTGCGGCCCCGTACGCTGCGCTGCCGTCGCGCACCAGTTCCGCGAGCACGTCGGCACGGACGACGCGGGACTCGGGGAACTCGTCGGCGCTGGCGATCGCCCGGGGATCGATGTCCCTGCCCAGCACGGCCTCGCCACCCTGCTCGAGCGCATCGCGAAGTGCCTTCTCCGCAGGTGTGAGCCTCAATCAATGACCTCCTCGTGCATCGGACGGCCTCAGCGGCCTGTGTGACCGCTAAGCCCACCCGCTATTGCCCACGTCCGGCCGAGGCAACTTGTCTGTGCAAGAGACTTCACCACCTCGGGGGCAATGATCAAGAGCCGGGCTGACCGAATGCGCGTGGTTGCGAAAGTTACTCACGGGTAGCATCATGGGTGTTACTGGCGGGTAACCAAGCGGGTCCCGGAGCCTGACGGAGGAACAATGGGGCATTACAAGTCCAATCTTCGCGACATCGACTTCACCCTCTTCGACGTGCTGGGCCGCGACGAGCTGCTGGAGCGTGGTCCGTTCGAGGACTTTGACCTCGACACGGTGCGGAGCATCCTGGCTGAGGTCGACCGGCTGAGCCGGCAGGAACTCGCGGCGTCCTACGAGGATTCGGATCGCCATCCGCCCGTCTATGACCCGGAACAGCGCACGGTCACGGTGCCGGAGTCGTTCCGGAAGAGCTATCAGGCACTGGTCGACTCCGAGGTGTGGCGCTTCACCGTGCCGCCGGAACTCGGCGGCACGCCGCTGCCTCGTTCCATCTACTGGGCGATCGCCGAACTGATCACCGGGTCGAACGCCGCCGCATGGATGTACGCATCCGGACCGGCGTTCGCGAGCATCGTATGGCGCAACGGCACCGAGTCCCAGAAGCGGATCGCGGAGATCATGATCGACAAGGGCTGGGGCTCCACCATGGTGCTCACCGAGCCCGATGCGGGATCCGACGTGGGTGCCGGGCGGGCTCGCGCGTTCCCGCAGCCCGACGGCACATGGCACATCGAAGGCACCAAGCGCTTCATCACCTCCGGCGAGCACGACATGACGGAGAACATCATCCACCTCGTCCTCGCCCGCCCCGTGGGTGTCGAGGGTGCGGGCGGCCCGGGGACCAAGGGCTTGTCCTTGTTCATCGTTCCGAAGGTCCGATTCGACCCGGAGACCGGCGAGCTCGGTGAACGCAACGGTGTCTACGCCACCAACGTCGAAAAGAAGATGGGGCTGAAGGTCTCCTCCACATGCGAGCTGACCTTCGGAGAGTCGGAACCGGCCGTGGGGTATCTGCTCGGTGAGGTGCACGACGGCATCGCGCAGATGTTCCAGGTGATCGAGTACGCGCGGATGATGGTCGGGACCAAGGCGATCGCCACCCTCTCCTCCGGCTATCTCAACGCTCTCGAATACGCCAAGGACCGGGTACAGGGTGCCGACCTCACACAGGTCTCGGACAAGACGGCCCCGCGGGTCGCCATCACGCGTCACCCGGACGTTCGCCGGTCGCTGATGACTCAGAAGGCGTACGCCGAGGGTATGCGGGCATTGGTGCTCTACACCGCCACTATGCAGGACGCGGTGATGGAGGCCGAGATCCGCGGCGAGCGCGACGAGACATCCGAACGGGTCAACGACCTGCTGCTGCCCATCGTGAAGGGCTACGGTTCGGAGCGCTCATGGATCGTCCTCGGCTCGGAGTCGTTGCAGACCTTCGGCGGCTCCGGCTTCCTGCAGGACTACCCGATCGAGCAGTATGTTCGCGACGCGAAGATCGACACCCTGTATGAGGGCACCACTGCCATTCAAGGACTGGATTTCTTCTTCCGCAAGATTGTCCGGGACAACGGGCGGGCGATCGGCTGGCTGTCGCAGCAGATTCAGGCCACGCTCTCCGCTGAGGCCGGAGGCGACACTCTCAAGGCTGAGCGGGAGCATCTCGCCACCGCGCTGGAAGACGCGCAGGGCATGCTCGGAGCCATGACCGGCTTCCTCATGTCCGCGGATCCGTCCTCCGAAGGCGGCGATCCGCGCAACGTCTACAAGGTCGGGCAGAACACCACACGTTTGCTTCTCGCCATGGGAGACGTCGTTGTCGCATGGCTGCTTCTTCGGCAGGCTGCCGTGGCGCTGGAGCGGCTCGACGGCGAGGTTCGCCCTGCCGACCGTACGTTCTACGAGGGCAAAGTGGCCGCAGCCCAGTTCTTCGCCCGGCAGGTGCTTCCCCGGCTGACCGCTGAGCGGGCCGTCGTGGAGGGCACGGACAACGCGCTCATGGATCTCGCTGAAGAAGCCTTCTAAGACCAGGGGCCCGGAACCTGGGCAGCCGCCGAGGCGTTGTCGACTGGACGACGGTAGACGATCGTGCGGCAAGGGGTTCCGGGCACCATGGCGGGTCACATTCGGGTAGCGACTCGGCGTCAGTGCCATGGGTTGCCCGTGCTGCCGGATACTCGGTGTGGAAGCATCTGAGCGTGGTTCCAGCTCTCGTGCGCGACATGCGACCAGGTGCGTGCGCCCTCGCGCGCTTGGTGGGACGGAGCTGGCTGGCGCTCGTCCTGGCGGCCGTGCTCGTACCTCTCGTTGCCGCTCCGGTGGGCGCCACCGGCGAAGCCGAGTCCCAGGAAAGGCCCGGGGTGGTCCTGGTCGGCGTCGCCGGCCTGGCATGGGAGGACGTCACACCCGAGGACATGCCCACGCTGCACGCCATGGCCGGCACGGATGCCGCGGCTTCCCTGACGGTGCGCACCATCCGTTCCCGGACGTGCGCGGTGGACGGCTGGCTGACTGTCAGTTCGGGACGGCGATCCAGCGACCTCATCGACTCCGACCAGGATGGATCGGCGGACCGTTACTGCCGGCCCTCGCCGATACCCGAGGTCGGCGAGGATGGCGTGGCCACTGTTCCCGGCTGGTCGGACTACCTGGACGAGCAGGAGAACCACGCCTACAACGCCACTTTGGGGCTGCTCGCGGAGCGGCTTGGCGAGGTGGGCGTCTGCACCACGGCCGTGGGCCCAGGTGCTGCCCTGGCGCTCGCCGACCCTGACGGCCGGGTTGCGAATTACCAGCCCAATCCGGGCGAGGTGGACGGCGACATGATCAGCCGCTGCCCGGTCACCGTGATCGACTTCGGCGCCCTGCCGCCGCCGGCGCGGGCAGGGAGCGACGAGGCGACGCGGCAGACGGCGTTGGAGCAACGGCGTCAGGTGGCCGGCGGCATGGACGAGCTGATCCACATGCTGATCGAGGAGTTGCCGGAGAACACGGCGCTGCTCGTCACCGGGATATCCGACAGCGGGCCTACGGCGATCCCGCTGCACAACGACCCCACACACGTGGCCGGCTCAGCCTTGCGGGTGGCCGTGGCGACGGGGCCGATGTCCGACGGTGCGCAATACGGTGCCCGCTGGCTGACGTCGACCTCCACGCGCTGGTCCGGGATCGTGCAGCTGACCGACCTCGCGTCGACGCTGATGGAGTACGCCGGGCTGGACGAGCCGACCGCCGGCACCGTGGGGCGGCCGTGGCGCGTGGCGGGTGCTCATCCCGCCGACGCCGGCAGCACTGTCGACCAACTGCTCAGCACCAATCAGGCTGCGCAGATATACCGGACCCAGTCAGGCCCGTTCTTCCAGTTGCTCGGCGTCGGCCAGCTGCTGTTCTTCGGTGCGGCTCTGCTTCTGTTGTGGAGGCGGCCCGCGATCCGCGGTTCGGTGTTGCGCGTCGTCCACTTCGGGGCGATAGGCATCGCGTCGTTCCCCGTCTCGTCGTACCTGGCGAATCTCTTTCCCTGGGCCCGATCGAACCATCCGGCGCTGTTGCTCTGGGCGATTATCCTGACCTTGAGCGTGACCATCACGACCGTGGCCCTGTCCGGACCGTGGCGACGCCGTGTGTACGGACCAGCCGGCATCGTCGGTGGCGTGACGGCGTTCGTGATGGCTGCCGACGTCACCACCGGGTCCAACCTTCAGCAACTGAGCCTCCTGGGTCTGTCGCCCGTGGTGGCGGGAAGGTTCTACGGCCTGGGCAACATCCCGTTCGCGATCTTTATCGCGGCCTGCATCGTCGCGGCCGGTGCGCTGGCGCAATGGCTGATCGACCGCGGGTGGTCACGCCGGGCGGCGGGAGTAGTCGTCACCGGAATCGCACTGCTCGCCACCATGGCGGTAGGTGCGCCGCAGGCCGGTGCGGACGTCGGCGGCATCCTGGCGGCCATACCGGCTTTCGCGGTGCTCGTGATAGGGGTGCTCGGCGTCCGCCTCACCATCGTCAAGCTGGCCGGCGCCGGCGTCGCCGCTCTCGCCGTCTTCCTGTTGATCGCTTGGCTGGACTGGCTGCGTCCCGCGGGCTCGCGCACGCACTTCGGCGGGTTCTTCGACGATCTGGCCACCGGTGAGGCGTTGACCGTGGTGTGGCGGAAATTCGGCGCGTCACTCGGCACGCTGGACAGGCTGCCGTTCTACGCGTGGCTCGTGCCGCTGGCCTATATCGTGATCATCTGGCTGGTTCGCAGGCCGGGCGTGGGTGGAGCCCAGGACGCGATGCGGCGCTGGCCGATCATGGACTACGTCGTCTGGGCTGCTCTGATCGCCGGTGCCGCCGGTTTCGCGGCCAATGACTCGGGAATCATCATTCCGGGCCTGCTGCTGACCGTCGGGATCCCGCTGGTGGTCTCGGCCGTCGCCGCCGCGCGCCGGGACCAGTACCAGAACGACGCGCTGGAGTCTTCAGCGGTTCCCACGGCGCAGGCCGGCAGGTAAGGAAGGGCGCACGCCGCGGGTGCCGAGCGCGCGCATGACACCGGCGTATTGCCGGGCACGGTGCAGCTGAGCCCGCCAGTCGGTGCCGGTCACCCGGTGATGCAAATCCACGTCCACCTCGAGTACCCGGTAGCCCTGCCGGAGCAGGTCGATGGAGAGGCCGGTCTCCACCCCCCATCCTGGAGCGAGCGGCAGGGCGGCCGCGAACGCGTCGCGGGTCAGGCAGCGCTGACCCGACAGGGGCTGGCGCGGAGTCCAGCCGGTGGCTCGTTCGATGCCGTTGCGCGCCAGATCGACGACGAGGCCACGGCCGCCACCGGCACTGCGCTGCGGAGGAAGCACGGCGATGGTCATGTCCGCTGCCCCGGACACCACCGGTTCGATCAACGGCGCGACCCGACTCGCCGAGTCTTCGAGATCGGCATCGATGAACAGCAGCGCACGGGGTGCGGAAAGGCGCTCCTGGCGGGTCTCGCTGCCTTCCACGGCCGTCACCGCCGTCGCGCCGGTCTCCATGGCCGCGGCCTTGCCGCGGTTCCGGGCATGGCCGACGACCGTGGCTCCCGCCTCGGACGCGACGGCCGAGGTGCGGTCCGTGGAGCCGTCGTCGACGACGATCACCATGTCGGCGCCCGGGAGGCCACTGGCGGCCCGCACGGTGGCGGCGATTCGGTCTTGCTCGTTGAATGCCGGGATGATGACCGCCACACCGGACACGGACGTCTCACTCACCTCACACACTCTAACGGGCTCGTCTCGCTGGCACCGCGGAGCCAGCGTCATCGAATAGTGTCGGCGGATGAACACACAGATCGCTGCCGTAGTCGCGGGGCCAGGAGCGAAGGGTGCCGATTCCGAGGTAGGACGGCTGCGCACGGTGATGCTTCACCGCCCGGGGGCCGAGCTGAAGCGGCTGACCCCCCGGAACAACGACGCTCTGCTGTTCGACGGCATCCCCTGGGTGGGCCGGGCGCAGGAAGAGCACGACGTCTTCGCCCAGACCTTGCGGGACCACGGCGTCGAGGTCCTGTACTTGAGCGAATTGCTGGGCGAGACGCTGACGATCGCCGACGCCAGACTTGAATGCATCGAGGCCGTTCTCACCGACCCTCGTCTCGGTGACACCCTCCGCGATGTGCTCCGCAGTCATCTTGAGGGATTGCACCCGGAAGACCTTGCTCACACGCTAGTCGCAGGCCTCGCCCACGACGAATTCACTGAAGGTCGCGGCCTCGGTTACGCGTTGATGAAACGTAGCGAGTTCGTCATTGACCCGTTACCGAATCTCGTTTTCACCCGGGATTCGAGCGTATGGGTGGGTGACCGGGTCGCGATCAGCAGTTTGGCGATGCAAGCGCGAATGCGAGAGACCAGCCTTACCGCGGCGATCTATCAGCATCACCCGCGTTTTGCCGGCGTGCGAACGGTCTATTCGTCTCGGCTGGAGCGACTGGAGGGCGGCGACGTGCTTCTTCTGGGCCCGGGTGTCGTCGCAGTCGGGACCGGCGAGCGGACAACGCCGGCAGGTGCCGAGCGCCTGGCTCGCAACGTGCTCGGCGAGGGACTCGCCACTACGGTGCTGGCCGTCCCCGTCGCACAGGACCGGGCCACCATGCACCTGGACACGGTATGCACCATGGTCGACACCGATGCTGTGGTGATGTACCCGAGCGCCGCAGAGACACTGGAGGCGATCTCGCTGCGCATGAACGGCGACGAGCTGGTAGTGGGGACGCCCGCGCCGTTTCTCGAGGCGGCTGCCGAAGCCATGGGAATCCCGGAGCTTCGCATCATCGATACCGGCCTGGACCCCGTCACAGCTGAACGGGAGCAATGGGACGACGGCAACAACACGCTTGCCATCGGACCCCGGCTGGCCGTCGCCTACGAACGCAACATCGAAACCAACACGCGATTGGAAATGGCCGGAATCGAGGTGCTCCCGATACCCGGGAGCGAGCTCGGCACCGGCCGCGGCGGTCCCCGCTGTATGTCATGCCCGGTAGAACGGGATTTCCTTGGTTCCGCGAAAGAAGTTGCTACGGCAAATGACGTATGACCCCAGGAGAATGTAATCTTGAGCAGGCCCCGGTCGCACATGTTCCCCCGTCATGTGTGACCGGGGTTCTACGTTCCGGTCGAAACGACGCTTTCTCCTTGTCGATCAGCGGATCGTGACCTGGCGGTTGGCCAGCCCGGCACGGGCACGACGCTCGTCGCCGGTCAGCGGCGCGTCGTCGGCCAAGGCCTCGGCGAGTCGCTTACGCAGCTCCGCCACCGGCTCCTCAACCTGCTCAGGCTGAGTGCCGTCGACCAGGTCCCACACCGGGGTGAGCAACCCGTGGGCACGAAACGTGCCGAGCAGTCTGGTGCCATCGCCGAGACTGTCCTCACCACGAGCATGGAGCTTCGCCAAGGCGTTGAGCAGCGGCTCCTCGTCGTGGGGCATGACCCACCTGACCTGGTCGCGATCACCCAGCTTGCACCAATACGCCGCCTCCGCCGAGGGGATTCGCGCGGTGGGGACCACAGCCTCGTTCGCGGTCTCGAGCAGGGATCGATCCTGTGCGGTGGGTTCCGACTCGGGATCGATCCAGAAATCGAAGCCAGAATGCACCGTCACGTCGAACGCCGATGCGGGATCGACGAGATCTTGCAGCCGGGGCGCGTCCGCGGGCCGCGGCCCCACCACGACGGGAGTACCGGGCTCGGCCGCCAGAGCGGTGGACAAGGCGTGCCCCAGATCGGCGCTGGGATCGCCGGTGGCGCCAACGGTCTGCAGACCGAGCAGGATCTGCCCACTCTCCCGCACCATGGCCGCATACGCGCCGGGGAGGATCGTCGCCGCCACGACGTCACGTTCCGCGTGCTCACCGGTCAACGTGACCGTTGCCGTGGCGGCCGAGACGATTTCGCGCAGCGCTACCCAGTCACACTCCCCGGGCAGGCCCTGGAACGGCCGCGCGACGTACTGGCGGCCCGCTGACCTGGCCTTCTTGCCATGACAGATCTTGTAACGCTTGCCGGAACCGCACGGGCAGGGCTCGCGTGGGCCGACCACGGGAATCTCTACGCTGGTACTCACAATCACCGAGGGTATCGGTTAACCGCACCGAAGACGCCGCACCACCCATGACAGGTAGTCTCTCCTCGGCCGGCCACTACGCTCACTCGGCGCCGCGCCGCTGTGGGTTGGTTGGTCGCGCTTGGCTTCTCGTTCGCTGCGCGGACGGTCTCGTTCCTCGGCCGGCCACTACGCTCACTCGGCGCCGCGCCGCTCCCATGGCCCCACGACTGCTTGCACCGTCACCTCACCGTTCGTCGATCTCACCGACCAGTCTCTGGCAAGCGCGTCGACGATCGCCAGGCCGCGGCCTTCCGGATCAGCAGTGGCCGCACGCCGCAAGCGCGGCTGGTCCGGTCCACCGCCGTCGGTGACGTCGATCAGGACATGGTGGTCGATGACGATCCAGCGGAGGCGAACACCGCGACGGGTATCGGAGAAGCGCAACGGCTCAGCATGCCGCACTGCGTTGGTGACGAGTTCGGTCACCACCATGAGCACGTTGTCGACCACTGCCTGAGGCACGCCGGAATTCCGTAGGTCGTCCGAGACCGTATGACGGGCCTCCGGAACGCTGCTCACCTTGCTTGGCAATTCCAGGATACGGGCGTCGTCAGTGGGCGGACGTTTCGCGGTGACGGTATGCGGCATGTCCGACCTCCCTCCGACGCGAGTCAACTAATAAGTGCCCGAATGCAGTGGTGCCCGTTATGTGGTCTGGTCAAACCTTAAAATGCCTACTCCAGCCGCGGGTGGCGCGGTGACAGTCGGTGATTCTAGTCACGCTCTGCTCTCATCGTGGACGCACAGCGTCCTAGTCTGCCCCAGGATCGGGCACTTCGCGCGGTTTGCCACGCGGAGGAGTCGCGGGGGAACGGTTTCGGCCGCGCTCGCGCCCCGTCGCGTCACCCGCCAGCAGCTACTCTTGCGCGACCCGTGCCTGTGCAGAGCGCGTGAAAAGTCCGCGGACAGGCGCATCGGGGAGTTCGCCGGGAGTGTCCTATCCACATGTTGAGACGCCCATCAGGTTGTTGCATACGAAAACAGTGTGACGCTCAGTTACCGTCAACGGCTCTCGAAGTGGCCGCCCACCTGCTGATCCGGGTTCAATCGGGTCGCCTCTGCAGGCACCGAACGTCTACCCGCGATGCCCTCATCGCCTACATATGTCCGGCGAACACCGATGGATCCTTACGTAATTGGGGTGTGGGGCGCTAGGTTAAGCACCGGGGCGGAGAGGATGACGATGTGGACTCACTCCCGGGAGACGGGGAAACGGGGAACTGTGGCGCGCAATGTGCGCGACGCGGTGGCAACGGCGTCGGCGGGGGTTGAAGAGACCGAGCCGGTGCCGTCGAGTCCAGCTGGGGGCGGGCTGGCACCGGGTGTGGATCTAGCAGGCAATGACTCTGCGGCCGTGGCCAACGGCAAGGGCGAGACTTATAACGATGCTGACCGGCAAGGTATTGAGCGGTTTCCTTACTCAGGAGCCGCCGTCAATGGGGTCGGCCACGGACAGGCACCCGGGGCGCTGATGGCCTTCTCGAATTCGTCGGTACCTGGAAACACACCTGAGGCAGGTGAGTTGACCTTTCCACCCGAGCCGCCGCAGCCGTCCGAGTCGGGCCCGGAAACACAGCTGTCCTCGCCGGAGCCGGCGGTGATCGCGCAATCGGCTCGGTTGGAGCCGGTCCCTGCGAGCCCCATGGGCTTCGACACCGTGGCCCTGCGCGGGACCATCGAGATGACCGAGGGCAAGCTCGACAAGCTCGCACAGCGGTTCTATTCCAATCTGTTCGCCAGTCACCCGACCCTGCGGGAGCTCTTTCCCGCCAGCATGGAAGTCCAGCGATCCCGCCTGGTCGGAGCGCTGGTCCGCATCGTCGGTAGCGCGGAGAGCCGCGATGACCTGGTGGCCTATCTGGAAGGGCTAGGGCGCGACCACCGCAAGTTCGGAGTCATCACCGAGCATTACGGCCCGCTGGGCACAGCACTGGTGCTGGCGTTCCGGCAGGAGATGGGCGAGCTGTGGACCGAGCGGCACGAGAAAGCCTGGATCCACGCCTACGACGCCATGGCCATGATCATGACGGAAGCCGCGGAGCGGGACAGCGTCATGTGGCCCTCGTGGTGGGACGCCGAAGTGGTGTTCCATCGCCGTTTGCTCGACGACCTGGCGATCATCCAGGCCCGCCCTCACACGGACTTCCCCTACCGGCCCGGCCAGTACTGCTATGTCTCCTCCTCCCGACGGCCTAAGATGTGGCGCGCGTACTCGATGGCCTCCGCTCCTCGTGACGACGGCCTGGTCGAGTTCCACGTGCGCGCGGTAGGCGCCGGCTGGGTGAGTAGCGCGCTGGTGTGGCGCACCGAGGCAGGGGACATCCTGAAGCTGGGTGCCCCTCAGGGCTACGACCTCGCCAATCCGCGTTCTGAGCGGGACCTGCTGTGCATCGCCGGCGGTGTCGGCATCGCGCCGATCCTGGCCGGCCTGCAGGAGCTCGAGCAGCGTCTGGACGGTCGTCGCGTTCATGTGTTCTACGCCGGGCGCGACCGCGACAGCCTGTACGCGCTGCCGCACCTGGAGTCCATCGGTGTGCGGTACCGCAGGCTCACCGTCGTCCCGGTGGTGTCACCAGAAGGGCCGGAAGACCGCAGTCCCGACCTGATGGGCAACATCGTCTCCGCCTACGGTGACTGGCGGCATCACGACGTCTACCTCGCCGGACCCTCCTCGATGGTTCAGGCTGCGCTTCGCAGATTGCGTGAACAGCAAATTCCGGAGGAGCAGATCGTCTGCGACGATTACGGCACCTGGTGAGTCCAGCATATGCCCGTCTGTGAGCCTCTAGCCCTATCTAGCCTCTGCGCAAGAGACGGCTATAGAGGAGTAGCGGCTCACTCGACCGGCGCGTGCTCGCGAAGGTAGATGCCGAAGTGCGGGACCGTGAACGCGATGCTTCCGCGCTCGGCCGAGTAGACGAGGCCTTTCTTGATCAGAGAGTCGCGTGCGGGCGACAAGGACGACGGCTTCCGGCCGAGATGGGCGGCGATCTCGGCGGTGGCGACCGTGCCGTCGGTAAGCCGGGACAGCGCCGCCATGGCCTGCAGGTACTCCCGTTCTGCAGGCGTGGCGCGTTCGTATCGTGAGCCGAAGAAGCCGACGGCAAGCTCGGCAGCGGCGTCCGGTGCGGCGACCCGGACGTCGTTCTCGGTGATCGGAATGGTCGGTGCGTGGTCCCACGTCACCTTGCCGTAGGCCTGGACGAAGTACGGGTAACCGTCGGTTGCTTCGTACAGGGCGTCCAGGGCGGTGCGTTCGTAGGTGACGCCCTCCTCTTCCGCAGGAGCAACCAACGCGAAGTCAGCAGCCTCACGATCCAGCCGGTCGATCCGCACGTAGCGGAAGAGCCGTTCGGAATAGGACTTGGACGCGGACAGGACCGCCGGTAGGTGAGGCAGTCCCGCTCCGACCACGACGAGGGGCAGTGCCTGCTGTGACAGCTCATGGCACGCGGCGCACAGAGCCGAGACGTCCGCTGCGGGAATGTCCTGCATCTCGTCGATGAAGATGGCGATTCCGGACCCGACGTCACGCGCCACGCCGGCCGCGTCGACCAGCAATTCGACCAGGTCGACCTCGATGTCGCCTGTGTCTGCCCGGCCCGATGCGGCCGGGACGTCGATGCCTGGGTGCCAGCGGTCCCGCAGTTTGGTGTTCTCCCCGCCCGAGCGCAACGCGAAGGCCTTGAGGACGCCCAGGAACGTCTCGATGTGGTCGGGATCGCGGTGGCGCGGAGTGAGCTCGCGAACCGCCATGTGCAAGGCGCTGGAGAGGGGTCTGCGAATGGACTGATCGGGCCGCGCCTCGATCTTGCCGGTCCCCCACAGCCGCTTGATGGCCTGTGATCGCAGGGCGTTCAGGAGGACGGTCTTGCCCACGCCTCGCAGGCCTGTGAGCACCAGCGAACGTTCTGGCCTACCCCTGGCGATGCGCTCCAGGACGACGTCGAACTGGTCCAGTTCGCGGTCGCGGCCGGCGAGTTCGGGCGGTCGCTGACCTGCGCCGGGTGCATAGGGGTTCCGTACCGGATCCATGATCGAACACTATGGCATCATCTAGTGGATTCCTTAGACATCGGTAGATGGGGCGATCGTGTCGTTACTTTGCCGCATGATCGGGGCATCTAGCACAATCTAGGGAAGCTGCTAGACCCATCTAGACTCGCCGATAGCGGGCCTGGTCAATGCGCGCCGAGTGGTGCCTCCGTGAGGCCGGCCGTGTCGGTGGTCCGCCATACTGTGGGCACATGATGTGGTACCGGCCCGTTCCCGTCGCGGCGGACATGCGATCCGCTCTCGTATGCCGCTGGACCGCCCGGCCAACCGGCCGTCATCTCCTGGTGCCCGACGCATGTGTCGACGTGTTGTGGCTGAATGACGGCCGGATCGTGGTCTGCGGTCCAGAGACGACGGCTTGGTCGTTCGGCCTGCCGGCGGGGGCCGAAACGGCTGGGGTCCGGCTGCGCCCGGGTGTGGCGGCCGGTCTCTTCCGAGTCTCCGCCAGGCAGTTGCTCAACCGCCGGGTGGGGCTGGAGGATCTCATCGGGTCCGCGCCGGCTCGCCGGCTGGCTGAACGGCTTGGCGAGGCGGGCTCCCTGGACGCCCGGGCGGTCCTGCTGGAGGAGGCGGCCGGACGCTGGCTGGCCGACCGCGGTCAGCCGGAGCCGTTCTCCGCGAATCTCACGGCCGCGCTCGCGCGGCGCTCATGGTCCATCGCAGACCTTGCGGACGCCGTCGGCACCACGGATCGCCAGCTGCAGCGCCGCAGCCGGGACACCTTCGGATATCCGCCGTCCACGTTGCGAGGAATCCTCCGGTTGCAGCGGTTCATGGCGCTCGCCTCCTCGCCGAATGGCGCCGGTGCCGACCTGGCCTCGCTCGCGTACCTGGCCGGCTATGCCGACCAGGCACACCTGTCGCACGACACACGCAGGATCGCTGCCAGTACACCTCGGCAGCTGCTCAGCAGCGAGGCGCCGGGGTGGCACGGTTCCGAAAGCGTGGTCGAACGGCCGGCGCCTGAGGCGCAACGGCACGGCGGCGGCCGCCTTCAGCCGGTGTGAGCCTGCTCCGGGGGAACGGTCAGGTCCGCGCCGAGAGCTTGACGGCCGTCCACGACGCCTTCGGCAGGACGGCACGCAACTTGCCGCCGTCCAGGCGAACGGACGTGTTCGGCTTGGGCACAACCCGCTCCGGCTCGGCCTCGGTGTTGGTCGAATACACGTCCGCCTCGTAGATTCCTACAGCTTCATCGACGGAGCCGGAGCCGAACGCTCGGGCGTCGAGCTCGACGGTGATGTCCGAGCCGGTGTGCCGGTTGACCATGAACACCGCGACGTCGCCCGAGGCCTCGTCGTACGTGGCGACGGCGTCCACGGCGGGCACCTCGCCGTACTTCGCTGTCTGGACCGATGGGGCGGTGATCTCGGCGCGCAGCACCTCCCCGGCAGCCATTCGCGAGGTCAGTGCGAACGGATGGAAGATGGTCTGCCGCCAGGCCGCCCCACCGGGCTCACTGCGGATGGGTGCGATGGCGTTGACCAGTTGTGCCTGGCAGGCGACGGCCACCCGGTCGGTGTTGCGGAGCAAGGAGATGAGAAGGCTCCCGACGACGACGGCATCGGCGGCGTTGTACTCGTCCTCGATGAGCCGGGGAGCGATCTCCCACTCGTCCCGGGGCCCGGCCTCGTGCATGTGGCTCTGGTACCAGACGTTCCACTCGTCGAACGAGATGCCGATCCTCTTGTCGCTCTTGCGTTTGGCCGCGACATGGTCGGCGGTAGCGGCCACTGATCCGATGAAGTGGTCCATGTTGACCGCGGAGGCGAGGAAAGAACCCAGGTCGCCGTCGGTCTCCTGGTAGTAGGCGTGGCAGGAGATGTGGTCGACGTACTCGAACGCCTCCTCGAGTACCTCCGCCTCCCAGCTTCCGAACGTCGGCATCCCCGACGATGAGCTGCCGCACGCGACGAGTTCCAGGTCGGGCTTGACCATCTTCATGGCGCGCGCCGACTCGGCCGCCAGGCGACCGTATTCATGTGCCGTCTTGTGCCCGATCTGCCATGGTCCGTCGAGCTCGTTGCCGAGACACCAGAGTCCGATGTCGTGCGGGTCCTTCTCTCCGTGTTCCCGGCGCAACTCGGACAAGTGGGTGCCGGACGGATGCGTGGCGTATTCGAGGAGGTCAAGCGCCTCCTGAACGCCGCGTGTGCCGAGGTTGAGCGCCATCATCGGCTCGAGTCCCGCCTTGCGGGTCCAGCGCATGAACTCGTTCAGCCCGAACTCGTTCGTCTCGATGCTCTTCCAGGCGAGATCGAGCCGCCGCGGCCGGCTTTCCAGTGGCCCGACGCCGTCTTCCCATCGGTAGCCGGAGACGAAGTTGCCGCCCGGATACCGGACCGTGGATACGCCGAGTTCCCGGACCAGGGCAAGAACGTCCTCCCGGAACCCGTCGTCGTCGGCCTTCGGATGGCCAGGCTCGAAGATGCCGGTGTAGACGCACCTGCCGAGGTGCTCGACGAACGTTCCGAAGGTGCGCCGGTTGACCGGCGCCACCCGGAACGCGGGATCGAGGACGATGGTTGCTGTGGTCATGAGGATCTCCTGCTTGGCCGGCTGACGGCTTGGTCGGGTGCCTGGTCAATACCGATGTGAGCGCTCACGCAACAGCTGCACGCAGCGGTCGCGACGCTGGGGTTTACATGTTCTACATCGATGTAGAAAGCATGCCGTGACCGCTGCCGGCCGTCAAGAGCCGACATTCTGCACGCCTGGTCCCACTTCATCCCGTCAGGGGCTCGCCCGTGGATTGGCGGGGATGCAACGCGTAGTCGGCGAAGATCTCCCGTGGCCGTACCTCATCGTTCTGCCCTTTCATCCGCGAAACGAGGAGCTCGACGGCGGTCCTGGCGATCTGATCGCGGCCTGGGTCGACAGTGGTCAACGTCGGCGTGCTGAACCTGGTCTCCTCGATGTCGTCGAAGCCGGCCACCGCGACGTCGTTGGGCACCCGGATCCCGCGGCTGAGCAGGGCCCGGAGCGCACCGAGAGCGAGCGTGTCGTTGAGGCCGAACACGGCGTCGAACTCGACGCCGGAGTCGAGCAGTCGGTTCGTCGCCTCAGCGCCGGCCGACCGGTTCCACGGACCGGCGGGAAGCACGAGCTCGGGTGATGGCGCCAGACCGGCTTCCGCCAATGCCTCGAGGTATCCCTGGAAGCGCAACGCCGCCGTGCCCACGCCCTCATGGGAGATCATTCCGATGAGAGCTATCCTCCTTCGCCCGTTGCTGATCAGGTGCCGGACGACCTCCCGGGAAGCCGCGACATTGTCGATCGACACGTGGTCCACCGGGCCGCGGAAGATCCGCTCTCCCAGTAAGACCATCGGGAACGGGACGTTGAGCCGGTCCGCGTCGTCGGCGCCGAGCGCCAGCGGGCTGAAGATCACGCCATCGACCAGATGGCCTCGTGCGCTGGAGAGGAGAGCCAGTTCCCGCTCCCGCTCCGCGCCGGTCTGCTCGATCAGGACGGTGAGATCGTTCTCCCGGGCGATGCGGATGACGGCTTCGGAGAGTTCGGCGAAGTACGGCATCCGCAGCTCCGGGACGGCGAGGGCGATGATGCCCGTGCGGCTGGCGCGGAGGCTCCGGGCGGAGATGTTCATCTGGTAGCCGAGCGCGTCGATCGCCTCGATCACCCGTGATCGGGTCGCTTCACGGATGTAGGGATAGCCGTTGACCACGTTGGAGACGGTCTTGACAGAGACGCCCGCGCGCTGTGCCACCTCGCGCATCGTGACAGGCATCCGACCGGTTCTCCCTGGTGACGCGGACATTTGGCCAATGTTCAGTATCGCAGAAGCTCGGGTACGCCTGGCCGTCAGAGGCGCACCCGAGTTCCGCACTCCTACCGGCTCAACGCCGTGAACTTCCGCACCGCCAGCGGCGCGAAGACCAGCATGAGAGCGATCGGCCACACCACGGCCATGAGTACCACGTTGTCGGTGACCCATGAGCCGGTCACGGTCCAGCCGGGGTTGGCGAACAGCTCTCGGACCGCTCCCGCGGTAGCCGACATGGGATTCCACTCGGCGATGGTGCCCATCCAGGCCGGCATCGTCTCCGGCGAGGTGAACGCGTTGGAGAGGAACACCACCGGCCAGGTCAGGATCTGCACCGCCTGCACGAGCTCCGACCTGCCGGCTACCAGTCCGAGGTAGATACCCACCCACAGCATGGCGAAGCGGAGCAGCAGGAGCAGCCCCAGTGCTGCCAACGCCTCGGTCAGTGTTCCGTGCCAGCGCCAGCCCATGAGGAGGCCCGCGCCGACCATGACCGCCAAGCTGGCGGCAGAATTGATCATGTCGAGCAGGCTTCGCCCGACGAGCATCGACGATTGCGCGATCGGCATGGAACGAAACCGGTCGAGCACACCCTTGTTGATGTCCTGGGTGATCGAGGTCATCGTCCCCTCCAGTCCGAACGCCATGGTCAGGGCGAACATGCCAGGCACCAGGAACTCGGTGTAGTTCCCGCCGCCTTCCACGGCCATGCCGCCGCCCAGGAAGTAGGCGAACATCACCAGCATCATCACTGGAAACGCGAGGCCGACGGCGAACTGACCGGGAGTACGGGCCCATTGGGCGAAGCCGCGCCAGGTCATCGCGGAGGAATCGGCGAGCAGTCTTTTCATCCGACCTCCGGCGGTGATGAAGGTCGAGGGCTGAAGTGTGGTCATGCGTGGACCTCCTGCGTGTTGTGGTCGCCGTGGTGCTCGCCGGTGAGGCTGATGAAGACCTCGTCAAGGGTCGGCCGCCGCAAGGCGATGTCCTCCGTCTTCACGCCCGCGTCCTCGAGGGCTCGTACCACCCCGGACAGCGCGGACATTCGATCCTTCACGGGTGCGCTGATCAGCCGGCGGTACGCGTCGGGGGTCGCCTCGTCCGCGCCGGTAGCCCGGCAGATGATCGTCGTCGCTTGCTCGATGTCGTCGGTGCTGTGCAGAACGACGTCGATCCGGTCGGCTCCGAGTCGCGACTTGAGTTGGCCGGCCGTTCCGTCGGCGATGATCCGTCCCTGGTCGACTATTGAGATCCGATCCGCCAGCTGGTCGGCCTCCTCGAGGTATTGCGTGGTCAGGAGTACCGTCGTGCCGCTTTCGAGGAGCGAGCGAACGGCGTTCCATACCTCGGTTCGCCCGCGTGGGTCCAACCCCGAGGTGGGTTCGTCGAGGAAGAGGATCTCGGGCGACATGATCAGGCTTGCGGCAAGGTCCAGCCGTCGGCGCATGCCACCGCTGTACTGCTTGACCGGCTTCTTCCCCACATCGGCCAGGTCGAATTGAGCCAGCAGTTCGTCGGCTCGCCTGGCGGCGCCGCGACTGCCGAGGTGATAGAGGCGGCCGAACAGGTGCAGGTTCTGCGGCCCGCTCAGCTCTTCGTCGAGCGCCGCGTGCTGGCCGAGCAGGCCGATTCTGTACCGCACCTCGTCGGCGTGGGCCGTCACGTCGTAACCGGCCACGAAAGCGTGACCGCTGGTTGGCCGGAGGAGAGTGGCGAGAATGCGAACCAGGGTGGTCTTGCCTGCACCGTTGGGACCGAGAATCCCGTGCACTGTTCCGCGCGCGACGGTCAGGTCGAGTCCGTTGAGCGCTTCCTTCTCTCCGTAGGTCTTGGTCAGTCCTTCGGCGACGATCGCCGCTGTTCCGTCCGGTACGTGCACCGCACACCTCCAGTAGTCAAATTTGACCAGCACTAGAGAGTAGCCGCGTATTCCCGACTAGTCAAACTTGATGAGATGGTGTCGGTGTGACCGATAGCCGACGGATACGCTGGTCCGGAGCGAGCGAACGGAGGCCCCAGTGTCGGTGATGCGACTGCTCGTCCTCGGTGCTGTCCGCCAGCGCGGACGGGCGCACGGCTACCAGGTCCGCAACGACCTGGAGTTCTGGGGCGCCCATGAGTGGTCGTCGGCCAAGCCTGGATCCATCTACCACGCCCTCAAGCAGCTGGCGAAAGAAGAACTCCTCCTGGCCCACGAGACCGCGCCGAGCACCGCGGGCGGGCCGCCTCGCACCGAGTACGAGCTGACGCCCGACGGTGAAACGAAGTACCTGGAACTGCTGCGCGAAGCACTGCGGGGTCATGACCAGAAGATCGACGTGCTGACCGCCGGCGTCGGCTTCATCGTCGATCTCCGCCGAGACGAAGCCATCGGCCTACTGCGGGAGCGCCTGGCTACGCTTGAGGGGTGGCGCAAAGAGGTCGTGGAGTACTGGACCCCGCACGCGTCACCCGAGGAGTGGGGTCACATCGGTGAGGTGATGCGGCTGTGGCTGCACAACGCCGACAGCAGCGCCGAGTGGACCCGTGGCCTGATCAAGCGGCTCGAGGATGGCGCGTACGTGATGGCGGGTGAGGGTGAACGTTCCGTCGAGGTGCTCCCCGACGGCGTTCCCAACCCGTTCGCGTAGCCGCGGGAAGTTCGCTGCCAGCCGGCGGATCCGGGCATCAGGTGCACTCTCCGTTGCACAATGGGTGGATGATCTCTGTCGAACTGGCCAGAGAGCTTCGTGACGCCGGTCTGCGCTGGGAGCCGTGCAAAGGCGACCACTTCATCATCATGGACCGCGACATGGACGACGAGGTCTTCGTCGTCAGCAGCATGGTGGCGGATGTCCACGAGTTCCCTTCCGGGCGTGTGATCGGCTTCAACGGAACGGTCGAGTGGGCCCTCGACAGCGTCGAGAAGGACGCCGCGCTCTGGCTCCCGACCGAGAGCCAGCTACGAGAACGGCTCGGCGGCGCCTTCGGCGAGCTCGTCCATGACGGTGGTCGATTCACCGTCGTCCTCGACATCGACGGCCGCAAGGTCACCCGCGAGGCGAAGAGCGCCGAGGAAGCGTATGGTCGCGCACTGCTCTTTCTCGCCTCGGGCCGCTGATCGCGCACCCTTCATGCCTGCCTCCCTCGTGAGTCATCTCGTAAGAGAGAATCACTTCTGTGAAGTCGGCTCATGAGGGTCTTGCCCTACCGGTTCGGGTGGCAGGACTCGGCCATTATCAGCCCACACGTGTCGTGACCAACGATGATCTGGCAGAGTTCGTGGACACGAATGACGAGTGGATCAGGAAGCGTGTCGGGATCGTCGCGCGGCGCTTTGCCGGTGACGAGAGCGTGGTGGACATGGCGGTCGCCGCCGCGCGGGACGCGTTGCGCCACTCAGGGATCAGCCGGGACGGTGTCGGCCTGGTGGTGGTCGCGACCTGCTCGAACCTCGACCGTTCGCCGAGCACGGCGGGACGGGTCATCGAGGCAATGGAGCTTGACGGCGCCGCGGGTTTCGATGTGAACGCGGCGTGTTCCGGGTTCGTGCACGCCTTTGCGCTCGCTGCGCAGGCGATCACCACGGGCCGAGCACGGACGGCGGTGGTGATCGGCTCGGAGCGGATGTCCGATGTCACCGACTGGGCTGACCGCTCGACCAGCGTGCTCGTCGGCGACGGCGCCGGCGCGGTGGTGCTCACGGCGAGCGACGCGGGCGGGGTGTCGCCGGTGATCTGGGGTACCGTTCCGGGCTTAGCGGATGCCGTTCGGATCGAGCGTCCGGCGTCGACGTTCGCACAGGACGGCCGGAAGGTGTTCCGCTGGGCAGTCACCGAGGCAGCTCAGTACGCGCGCGAGGCCATCGCCGCCGCGGGCCTGAAGGCCGAAGACATCGCCGTGTTCATTCCGCATCAGGCGAATCTGCGAATCATCGAACCTCTGGCCGAGCAGCTCGGCCTCACGGGAGCCGTGGTCGCGACCGATGTCCGCGAGTCGGGGAACACATCCGCAGCAAGCATCCCGCTGGCCTGGTCGAAGCTGCACGCGGCCGGAGCTTTGCCTTCGGGTGGCGCCACGCTTCTCTTTGGCTTCGGCGGTGGGTTCTCTTACGCGGGGACCGTCGTGCTGACACCGTGAGCGGTGACAGGGGCGACGACGAGTCCACGGAATTCCTGCCGTCGGCGGGTTCGCGTGCCCGCTCACTGCGCGGCACGCCCTTCCTCGCGGCCCCTCAGCTCAGGCACCGGGCCGCCCTCTCGCCCGGTGGCGATGTCAGAAGCCCTGGGCGAGCCGGTAGTACGCCTGGTTCCAGCGCATCTCGTTGACGAACTGCCGCTGAGTGGTGTTCTGGTCGATGACGAGCAACTCCGTCGACACCATGTCTGCGAAGTCGGTGAGCTCTTCCACGCCGACCGCCGCGGACAGCACGGTGTGATGCGGCGCACCCGCGGTGATCCAGGTTTCCGCGGAGGTCGGCAGGTCGGGGTGCGGCGTCCAGACGGCCCGGGCCACAGGCAGTTTCGGCAGGGGCTCGTCCGGGGCTACGACGTCGATCGTGTTGGCCACGAGCCGGAATCGCTCGCCGGCGTCCGCGAGCCCGACGACCACGGCCGGGCCGGGCCGGGCATCGAAGACGAGCCGGACCGGGTCTTCCCGATTCCCGATGCCCAATGGGTGGATCTCGCAGGACGGCATGCCGGCCGCGATGCTCGGGCAGACCTCCAGCATGTGGGCGCCGAGAACCTTCGGCTGCCCAGGGCCGAAGTGGTAGGTGTAGTCCTCCATGAACGACGTGCCGCCGGGAACGCCCACGGCCATGGCCTTCAGTGTCCGCAGGAGCACGGATGTCTTCCAGTCGCCTTCGCCGCCGAACCCGTAGCCGTCGGCCATCAGCCTCTGGACGGCGAGTCCCGGAAGCTGCCGCAGCCCGCCCAGGTCCTCGAAATTGGTGGTGAAGGCGCGGAAACCACCGTCGGTGAGAAACTGCCGGAGGCCGGCCTCGATCCGCGCGGCGTAGCGCAGCGACTCGTGCCGGTCACCGTCCTTGCGCAGATCGGCCACCAGGTCGTAGGCGTCGTCGTACTCCGCAACCAATGCGTCGATCTCGGCATCAGAAATCTGATCGACCACGTCGACGAGGTCGTTCACGCCGTACGTGTTGACCGACACGCCGAATCGGATCTGAGCGTCGACCTTGTCGCCTTCGGTGACCGCGACGTCGCGCATGTTGTCGCCGAACCGGGCGAGGCGCAGCGAGCGGATCTCGGCCAGGCCCAGTGCCGCCCGGGCCCAGGTCGCCAAGCGGGCAGCGACGGCGGGATCGCTCACGTGGCCCGCCACGGTCTTGCGAGCTAGTCCCACCCGGGTCTGGATGTACCCGAACTCCCGGTCGCCGTGCGCGGCCTGGTTGAGGTTCATGAAGTCCATGTCGAGCTCGGACCACGGGAGACTGGCGTTGGCCTGGGTGTGCAGGTGTGCGAGCGGCACGTCCAAGACCGACAGCCCGTTGATCCACATCTTGGCAGGGGAGAACGTGTGCATCCAGGCGATCACGCCGACGCAGCTGTCCGAGGAGTTGGCTTCCAGGCACAGTCGCCTGATCGCCTCCGAGTCGGTGAGCACGGGCTTCCACACCACGCGCACCGGCATCGTTCCGGTGCTCTCCAGGGCGCGAGCGACCTCCTGCGACTGGCTCGCCACCTGCCGCAGGGTGTCCTCCCCATAGAGACCCTGGCTGCCGGTGAGGAACCACACCTCACGCTGGGCCGGCTCCGGCTTCATCTCGAACTCCTTCATGCTGTGCTGCCGTGTGGACGTTCGGTGTCACCCTGGCCGTAGACGTTCTGGTAGCGGTCGTAGAGCCGGTCGACGTCGGACTGGGGAATGGCGACCGGATCGCCTAGCTGCCGGGCGATGTGCACGGTGCGGGCGACGTCCTCACACATGACGGCGGCCTTCACCGCCGCCCGCGCGTTCTTGCCGATGCTGAAGACGCCGTGGCTGCGCATCAGTACGGCGGACGAACGGTGGCCCTCAAGAGTCTCCACGATGCCACGGCCGATGGAGTCGTCACCGATCAGAGCGAACGGGCCGACCGGAATCTCGCCGCCGAACTCGTCGGCCATGGCGGTGAGGACGCACGGGATCGCCTCCCCGCGCGCCGCCCAGGCCGACGCGTAGGTCGAGTGGGTGTGGACCACGCCACCGACGTCGGGCCGATGCCGGTACACATACGCGTGCGCGGCGGTATCGCTGGACGGTGCCAGCTCACCGTCCACGAGGTTGCCGTCGAGGTCACAGACGACGATGGACGCGGGAGTGAGTTCGTCGTACCCGACGCCGCTGGGCTTGATCACAAACAGGTCCTGGCCGGGCACGCGGCCGGAGACGTTGCCCGCGGTCCAGACCACAAGCCCGTAGCGCACCAGTTCCGCGTGCAGGGCGCACACCTCCTGGCGAACCTGTTCGACGACAGCCTGTGCTTCCGTGGCGGTTGGCGTGTTCACGGCGCCACCGCCTGCCGTCGGATCTCCCGGAGGCGGCGCATGACGTCGTCGCCCCCGCGGCCGAAGTGGTCATGCAGCCTCATGTACTCCGCGAACAGCGCGTCGTATGCCTTCGATCGGCTGGGATCCGGTACGTAGACGCCGCGTTCGATCTTGCCCATGGTTGCCGAAGCCTCCCGGACATCCGAATACGCACCGGCCGCGACCGCGGCGTGGATGGCCGAGCCCAGAGCCGGTCCCTGGTCGGAGCCGATGGTGCTCAGCGGCAGGCCGGTCACGTCCGCGTAGAGCTGCATCAGGAACTGGTTCTTGAGTAGCCCTCCGGCGACCACCAGTTCGGTGACCGGTACACCGGAGGTCTGGAAGGTCTCGATGATGGTGCGGGTGCCGAAGGCCGTCGATTCGAGGAGTGCGCGATAGGTGTCCTCGGGTCGCGTGCCAAGTGTCTGCCCGACCACCACGCCGGAGAGCTCGTGGTTGACGAGAACGGACCGGTTGCCACTGTGCCAGTCGAGGGCGATCAGTCCGTGTTCGCCGACGCGCTGCCTGGCCGCCAGCTCGGTGAGATAGTCGTGGATGGAGATGCCGCGCCGCTTCGCCTCAGCGGTGTACTCCGAGGGAACGCTCGTATCGGCGAACCACGCGAAGATGTCACCCACGCCGCTCTGGCCGGCCTCGTATCCCCACAGCCCGGCGACGATCCCTCCGTCCACCACCCCGCACATCCCCGGGACGTCTTTCAGGACGTCGCTGTTCATGACGTGGCACGTCGACGTACCCATGATGGCGACCATCTGGCCCGGCTCCACGGCCTTGGCCGCCGGGGCCGTCACGTGCGCGTCGACGTTACCCACGGCGACCGCGATGCCCTCGCGCAAGCCGGTCCAACCAGCGGCTTGGGCAGTGAGGACGCCGGCCCGCTCTCCGAGCTGGCCGATGGGGTGCTCCAGCTTCTCGGCGACGAAGCCCGCGAAGTCCGGATTCAGCGCGCGGAGGTACTCCTGGCTGGGATATGACCCGTCTTGCAGGATCCCCTTGTAGCCGGCAGTGCACGCGTTGCGCACGTAGGTGCCGCAGAGCTGCCAGACGATCCAGTCGGCTGCCTCCAGCCACCGGTCCATCGCCTGGTAGATCTCCGGGTCCTCTTCGAGTACCTGGAGGGCCTTGGCAAACTCCCACTCCGAGGAGATCAGCCCCCCGTACCGCGGGAGCCACCTCTCGCCGCGCTCCGCCGCGACCTTGTTGATGCGGTCCGCGTGTGGCTGTGCCGCGTGGTGTTTCCACAGCTTGACGTAGGCGTGCTTGCGGTCGGCATATTCGGGCAGCTCGCACAGCGGTGTTCCGTCCGCTCGCGCGGGCAATACCGTGCACGCGGTGAAATCGGTGCCGATACCGACCACCTGGCCAGGATCGATCCCTGCGGCCGCGACAGCCTGTGGAACGGCGGTCTTGAGCACGTCCACGTAGTCGGACGGAACTTGCAGCGCCCAGTCGGGAGGCAGTTTCTCACCGGTGCCAGGCAGTGTGCGGTCCACGACGGCATGGCGGTACTCGTGCACCGCGCTGCCCATTTCGGCGCCATCGGACACGCGCACGACGACGGCGCGCCCGGAGAGCGTGCCGTAGTCCACGCCGATGGTATAGCGGTCGTCGACGGGAGCGTCGACTCCGAGAGTGTTGTTAGCGTTCACAATGCGGTCAGAATAACTCACTCACCGACGATGCGGTAGAGGACGTCCGGTTCGCGTCAGCCGGAGCCGTCGTCGCTCGGACCTGAGCTGGACCGGACAATGAGATCAGGAGGCACGATCGCCTGCCTGCCGTCGCCGCGGTGGGCACCACCCTGGATCTCGGCAAGCACCATGTCGATACTTCGACGGCCTACCTCGGTGAAGTCCTGGCGCACCGTGCTGAGCGGCGGGCTGAAGAACTCCGCCTCTGGGATGTCGTCGAACCCCACCAGGCGCACGTCGCCGGGTACGCGGATGCCCGCTTCGCCGAACGCCCGCAGCATGCCCAGGGCCATCTGGTCGTTGGCGACGAAGACGGCCTCGATCGGTGGTCCGGCGGCACTCCGTGCCGCCTCGGCAAGCCGCTTGCCTGCTTCGTAACCGGAGCGCGGGCTCCAATCGCCCCTGAGGAGCTCGGGTACGGGCGCTCCGGCGTCGATGAGCGTCTGCCGCCAGCCGTGCACGCGGCCCTCCGCCTCGAGCCAGTCCGACGGGCCCGCGACGTGCCAGACGGTGGAGGGGCCGAGGTCGAGAAGATGCCGTGTGGCCAGAACGGCGCCCTCCGCCTGATTCACAGCCACGACGGGCAGGGTTCCTGCCTCGCCTCCTTCCACGGCAACGGCCGGTAACGTCGGCGGCAAGCCCGCCAGGGCCTCGGCCGCACTTCGCTGCGGCGCGATGACGATCAAGCCGTCCACCGCTTGCTCGACGAGATAGTCGAGGGCCTCGTCGAGGTTGCGCCGAGTGATGTTCTTCAGGCTCACGATGCTCACGAAGTAGCCCGCGTCGCGTGCTGCCTGCTCGATGCCGAAGAGTGTGCTGGCCGGACCGTAGAGGGTGGTGTCGAAGGCCACCACGCCGAGCGTGTTGGTCTGCCGCGTCACCAAGGCCCGAGCGGAGAGGTTGCGCCGGTAGCCTAGCTGCGCGATCGCCGCGAGGACGCGGTCTCGAGTCTCCGGCCGGACATTGGGATGATCGTTGAGCACCCGCGAAACGGTCTGGTGCGAAACACCCGCGACCTTGGCGACGTCGGCCATCACCGGTATGCGGCGTGTCACATCGGTCGTCATTCCTGAAGCGTATCCTCAGGCGCTGCTCACCGGCGCATGCCAGGGTTTATGGTCGCTGATAACGGACAAATCGGACGCGATAGCGACCTTAACCCATGCCAGGGGATCCGGCTCAGCGGGCAAGGCCGTCGATGCGGGACATCTCGTCGTCGGTGAGCGAAAAGCCGAAGACGTCGAGATTGGACCGGAGCCGATCCGGATCCTGGCTCTTCGGGATGACGACGATCTCGTGCTGGATATGCCAGCGCAGCACCACCTGCGCGGGGGTGATCCCGTGCCGCTCGGCGATCTCGACGAGCTCGGAGGCATCAAGGTCGCCGGCCCGGAACGGGCTGTAGCCCTCGACCGCGACGCCGCGATCACGAAGTTCCGCGAGGCGCGCCGGGTCGTGCAGCAACGGACTCCATTTGATCTGGTTGACCGCCGGAGCCACGCCCGTGGCGTCGACAAGCTGGTCGAGGTGGCCGGTGCTGTAGTTGCTGACACCGATCGACCGGGTAAGACCCTCGTCGCGCAGGGCGATGAACTCGGCCCAGGTTCCGGGAGCCGGTTGCCCGTCCGGCGGCCAGTGGACAAGCCACAGGTCGACGTAGTCGACGCCGAGTTCGCGCAGGCTTGCCGAGAGCGTGGCACGTTCCTCTCCGGCCCTGCCAGGGGGCAGCTTGGTCGTGATGAACACGTCCTCGCGCGCCAGGCCGCTGTCGCGCAAGGCGCGGCCCACCTGGGCCTCGTTGTCGTAGGCGGTGGCCGTGTCCAGGTGACGGTAGCCCGCCTTCAGGGCGTCCAGGACAGCGTGGTAGGCGACGTCCCCCGTCATCTGCCAGGTGCCGAAGCCGAGGATGGGCACGTCGTGTCCGTCGGTGAGTTTGACTTCGGGTATCGCTGTGCTCGTGGTCATGCCCTGCTCCGTACCCGGGGACCGGCGGCCCACACCTCGTGGCTCGGGCCGTGCCGCTCACTTCAGCAGTCGCGACATCCTGCGATCCGCCAGGATCTTCCCGCTGGTCTGGCACGTGGCGCAGTACTGCAGGCTGGAATCGGCGAACGACACCTCCCGCACCGTGTCACCACAGACGGGGCACGTCTCGCCGGCCCTGCCGTGCACTCGCATCGAGGACCTTTTCGAGTCCTTGAGGTCGCGAGCCGCCAGCCCGTGCGCGCGCTCCAGGGCCGCGGACAGCTCACCGACGATCACGGCATGCAGCGCGGCCGTCTCCTCCTCGGTCAGCGTGGAAGCCGGGTGGAAGGGAGAGAGCCGGGCGGCGTGCAGCACCTCGTCGGAGTAGGCATTGCCGATGCCCGCGATGACGGATTGGTCGCGCAGCACACCCTTGATCTGGCTGCGGCCGGCTGCGGCGAGGAGGCTGGCGAGCCGGTCCTGTGTGAACTCGTCGGACAGTGGGTCCACACCGAGGCGCGCGATGCCGGGGACGTCCGTGACGTCCCGTACGGCGTACACCGCCAGCTTCTTGCGAGTCCCGGCCTCGGTGAGGTCGAAGCCCGAACCGTCGGCGAACCGGACTCGCAGCGCCAGCGGGCCCTTTCCCGGCTTCATGGGCCGCGGAGAGAGCGAATCGCTCCAGCGCAGCCAGCCGGCTCGAGCGAGATGCACGACGAGGTGCAGGCCATCGCAGTCGAGGTCGAGGAACTTGCCGTGGCGGCTGATCGAGGTGACGCTCAGGCCGCCGAACGCGGTCAGCGGCGGATCGAACGTCTTGAGGACGCTGATGGTCGCGACGTCGATACGCGCGACGACCTTGCCGGCCGCGTTCTCCCGCAGGAAGGCGGCGAGGGCTTCGACTTCCGGTAGTTCCGGCACATCACTATCATGCCCTGTCCCAGCGACGAGCGGGCTCGGAGCCCATCTCCAGAGCCATCAGCTGCGGGGCCGCGTGAGTGCCGGAGGAAGGCTCACCCCCAGGGCCGCCCGCAACCGGCTCACATACTCCTCGCGGGAGATCTCCACGACTCCGAGGCTGGCCAGGTGCGCCGTACCCCACTGCACGTCCAGAAGCCTCCCGGCGGCACCATCGGCCCTCATCATGTCCACCAGCGCCACCAGCGCCACCTTGGACGCATCCCGGCCCCACCGCTGCCGGGCGTGGAACATCGACTCGCCGGCGAACAGGCCCCCGATGGCCACACCGTACAAACCGCCCGCCAGTCGCCCGTCGGGCGTCCAGGCCTCGACTGAATGCGCCCAGCCGAGCCGATGAAGGCGTCCGTACGCGGTGCGGATCTCGTCGGTGATCCATGCCCCCGGCCGGGCGGGGTCGGCACATGCCGCCACGACGTCGTCGAACGCCGTGTCGACGCGGATGTGGAATCTGTGGGCGGCTTGGCGCAGGGACCTGGACACCCGCAGGCCGCCTAGTGGGAGGACACCGCGCGGATCGGGCGACCACCACGCGATTGCCGGCGACCGTGAGAAGACCCGGTCGATCGGCATCGGGAACAGCCCGTTGCGATATGCGGCCAGCAGTGTTCCGGGCTCCAGATCCGCGCCTACGGCGACGATATCGTCGTAGTCGGGCTCCACGGCGGGAATGTTCCACCGGGTGGGAGGTGGCTCGACCGGCACCCGCCCTTCCTCTCTCCGCTCGGACATGTCTGACACCGGAGTCAAGGGTATGCCGGGTTCACGTCGGCATCGCAAGACCGTACTGGACGGTCCTGGGCCCGGCGTATGGTTGTTGTATGGGTCTACGGTCGAACATGGCGATGTGGGCGGGCAACCAGGCGGCGCGCCGAGCTGCTCCGGGGGTGGCTGCCCGCGGCGCGCAGCATTTCGTTGGCCGGGCCATCGACGGGTTCCCGGGATTCCCGGGTGCACGTGAGGTGGCTCGCAAGCACCTCGAGCGCCGGCGGGACG
This sequence comes from Phytoactinopolyspora alkaliphila, assembly GCF_010550695.1. Lineage (GTDB taxonomy): Bacteria > Actinomycetota > Actinomycetes > Jiangellales > Jiangellaceae > Phytoactinopolyspora > Phytoactinopolyspora alkaliphila. The sequence goes on along the minus strand of NZ_JAAGOB010000004.1, from coordinate 13,037 downwards.
TCGACCGCGCCATCCGAGACATCATCGAGCAGCACGTCCGCTTGGCCGGAGTGCAGGGCTTCGTCACCAATCTCGGTGGCGTCGTCACCATGCCGGTCGCGATCCCTGCCAACATCGCCGGCATCGCCGTCCTTCATCTCCGGATGGCAGCGGCCATCGCCCATCTGCGTGGCTATGACATTTCCGACCCGCGGGTCCGTACAGCCGCGCTGATGACCCTGCTCGGCAAGGATGCCGCGCGTTCCTTCCGGGACGGCAAGGGCGATTCGCTGACTCCCCACGACGTCGCTATTGGCCGAGGTGACGTCCAGTCGACATCGCTGGAACACCTTGCGGCGCGAGTGGGCCAGGAACTTACCGCGCGAGTGGGTGGCAAGCACGCCACGTTGATGTTCGCCAAGCGGGTTCCGATTTTGGGCGGCGCTGTCAGCGCGGGTGTCGACGCGGTCTCCACGTGGTCCGTCGGCCGGTATGCCAACAATCAGTTCAGCACGCATGTGATGGTCGAGCGTACGTAGCGTTTCGCGTCGCGCTGGGCGGTCAGGCGGTGCTGCGCACGCGCTCCACGATCCCGCGGACGAAGCCCGCCTGGCCGACGTGCTGCGTGGCATCGTTCACCACGCTGATCAGCCGGACGCCCAGTGTGACCGGGGGGTCCCAGCGCTCGTCCACAATGCGATCCAGGTCGGTCTCGCTGAGGCCGCTCAGATACCGCGTCGTCATCGCGTGGACGGCGTCGTGATAGCCGAGGAGCAGATCCGCTGTCACCTCGACGGCGGCGACGTCGCCCGAGCCGTGGCCGTATCCCGTGGCGTCGGCGGGGAACGGCAGGCCGAAACGATCCGCCCATCGGTCCTCGGTCCAGACCTGTGGCCGGTCCGCGACTTCGGACAGATGATCGTCCTCGACCCTGGTCAGGTGCCAGACCAACCACGCGATGGTGTTGGCATCGCGGTCAACCCGGTGGGTCAACTCCATGGGCTCCAGCCCTTCGACGGACCGGTGCACCCCTTGCTGGATTCGTTCGAAGGCGTCGATGAGTAGCCCGGCGACATCCATGTCAGGTCTCTCCCTTCGTCGGCGACAGCACGCCGGTGCCTTCGGCGTCCGCGCGTGTCGTGGTCGTAGTACCCGGTTGTGTGTGAACCAGTGTCGCCGACCCGCGACCACGCGGAAAAATGTCAGGTTGACCTTGTCCGGATCGTTCATCTTTGGTGCGCTATGGGTAACGAGGACCATGCGGGTGGCCGCAGTTGAATATCCTGGTCGGTGGGAGGCCTAGATGAGTCCGTTGTTCGCCGAGCTGGTCCGGGCGCTTCGATTGTGGCGACCCGTGGATGAATCCCCGTCCGGCCCGGACCCTTTCGACACGCTGTCCCTTCAGTATCGGCTGGCCAGCGTCGCCGAAGAGATCCGCGTGCTGGAGCGCGACGGGCGGCGATGGGCCAGGAGCTTCCACATCGTCGCCGCCACCTCTGCGTACGACGGGCTGTTGTGCGACGCAGCGCGGATGTCCGGCGTGCCGATTCCAGACGCGGACCCTCCGGTGCGCAAGATCATCCTGGAGTCCGAGCTACGGCGCCACGGCTGGAATTGGTAGCTCCGGCTCGCTGGCGAGCCCGCCCTCCAGGTCGAGCAGCATGCGTTTGCGCTCGAGGCCGCCCCCGTAGCCGGTGAGGGCGCCGGAGGCGCCGATCACCCGGTGACAAGGCACGATGATGGAAATGGGGTTACGCCCGTTCGCGAGCCCCACGGCGCGCGAGGCGCCCGGCCGTCCTATGTGCTCGGCGATCTGCTGGTAGCTGCGCACCTCCCCGTAAGGGATGGTGGCCAACGCTGCCCAGACCTCACGCTGGAAAGGGGTGCCGGCGGCGTTCAGAGGCGCGTCGAAGACCTGCAGGCGACCGGAGAAGTAGAGGTCCAGCTGACGGCGGACGTCGATGAATCGGTCGTCATCTCGTATCCATGATGGATGTGGCGACGTCGGGCCGTGCCGCTGTGCCTCCATGTAGAGACTGGTGAGGCCGACGTCGTCCGCGCTGACGCGCAGGCGACCGAGCGGGCTGGCGAAGTCGGTCCAGTAGACGGTCATGTCGAATCTCCTTCGAGGATCATGTGGATGTGAGCGCCTGAGCCCGCGTTCACGTGGCGGACGCATTGGTGGCAGCCGCCCACACGTGCATGAGCGCATACGACCGCCAGGGCCGCCATCGCTGACTGTGCTCGGCGACCGCATTCGGCGCCGGCTCAAGGCCGAGGGCTTGCATCCCGTGTTTCACTCCCAGGTCTGTCGGCAGGAAGACGTCGGGATCACCGAGGGCGCGCATGCGAACGTAGCTCGATGTCCAGGGCCCGATGCCGGGGATCTCCTGCAACTCCCGCTCCGCGGCGTCCCGGTCTGCGCCGGGGTCGAGGCGCACCCGGCCGTCGGCCAGCCGAGCCGCGACCTCGTGCAACGTTCGTTGCCGGGAGCGCGGCATCGGGAACGTCGCCGGGTCGACGGAGGCGAGCTCGTCGACGTGGGGAAAGGTATGGGTGACCGTGCCGACCGGTGCGTCCAGCGGCTTGCCGTGCGCGACGACGAGACGACCGGCGATGGTCCGCGCCGCAGCCACCGACACCTGCTGCCCGAGCACGCCCCGGATGGCCAGCTCGTGTCCGTCCACCGTCCCCGGCAGGAGCGTTCCAGGGGTCGCTTCGACGAGCGGGCGTAGCGCGGGATCAGAGCCGAGCACGGCGTCGACGGCACCCGGATCGGCGTCCAAGTCGAAGACCCGGCGGCAGCGGGCCACGGCCGCGGTCAGATCCCGAGGGTCGGTCAGCCTGATCACGGCATGCACCCATCCGGTGGCCGGCGTCAGCTCCACGACGGCAGGGCCGTGGGGGAGAGAGACGCTGCGACGGTAGGTGGTGCCGACGACCTCTTCGACGCCGGGCACCGCCCGGACGGCCAAGAACTGCAACAAGCCGAGGATGTCGGCGGGGCGGCGGTGCGCCAGCCGCAGCTGCACCGTGCCCGCGGGTCCTTGGCACACCGCGATGTCCTCGGCGCGGCCTCCGGTGCGAGACTTGCCGGCGACCTTCGCCGCTCTCGTGCGAAGCGCCGTGGGAGTGGATCCGTAGACCTCCCGCATCGTGTCGTTGAATTGGCGCACGCTTGCGAATCCTGCCGCGAACGCGATCTCGGTGATGGGGAGCGTCGTCGTTTCCAACAGCGTGCGGGCCGTATGGCTCCGCTGAGACCGCGCCAGTCGCAGGGGGCCTGCGCCGACTTCGTCGACAAGAGAGCGGTGAAGCTGGCGTTCGCTGTAGCCGAGCCGGTCGGCGAGTCCGTGGACGCCCTCCCGGTCCACGACACCATCGGCGATCAGGCGCATGGCACGGGCGGTCACGTCGGCTCGAACGTTCCACTCCGGTGACCCCGGCGTGGTATCAGGCCGGCATCGCCGGCAGGCCCGAAAGCCCGCCGACTGCGCCTCGGCCGCCGAGCGATAGAAGCGGATGTTCTCGCGCTTGGGGGTGCGCGCCGGACAGCTCGGCCGGCAGTAGATCCCGGTGGACGTGACGCCCGAGTAGAAAATTCCGTCGAACCTGGAGTCGCGGCTACCTACCGCCCGATAACACAGCTCGTCGTCTAACACTCGTTCAGTCTGACGCGCCGGGCGGCCAATCACTAGCGGAAATCAGACACGGATCTTCCTCCGCCACCTCCTCCCATGATCATTGGCGATTGCCTACCGCATGAGGTGGGTGAACGCCAATGATCATGGGAGGGAGCGCAGTGGTCAAATGTCGCGGAACGTCTCGATTTTGGCGCCCAGAAGCGAAAGCCGGGCCGCCAGATCCTCGTAGCCGCGGTTGATCACGTAGACGTTGCGCAATACCGATGTGCCCTTGGCGGCGAGCATCGCCAGCAGGACCACCACGGCGGGGCGCAGGGCGGGCGGACAGATGATCTCCGTGCCGGAGAACCGGGTCGGGCCCTCCACGAGGACCCGGTGCGGGTCGAGCAGCGTGACGTTGCCGCCCAGCCTGGTCAGTTCGGTGAGGTAGATCGCCCGGTTCTCGTAGACCCAGTCGTGGATCAGCGTGGATCCGGACGCCGTGGCGGCGATCAGTGCGAAGAACGGCAGGTTGTCGATGTTCAAGCCGGGGAACGGCATCGGATGGATCTTGTCGTTCGGTGCCTTGAGCATCGACGGCCGGACCGTGAGGTCCACCAGCCTGGTCTCGCCGTTGGCCGCGACGTACTCGGTGCTCCGGTCGTAGTCCAGGCCCATCTCCTCGAGAAGCGCGAGTTCGATCTCGAGGAACTCCACAGGTGCCCGCTCGATGGTGATCTCCGAGGAGGTCACGATGGCTGCCGACAGCAGGCTCATAGCCTCGATCGGGTCCTCGGAGGGTGCGTAGTCCACGTCGCAGTCGATGTCAGGCATCCCGTACACGGTCAGCGTCGTGGTGCCGATGCCGTCGATCTTGACGCCCAGCCGGCTCAGGAAGAAACACAGATCCTGGACCATGTAATTGGAGCTGGCATTGCGGATCACCGTGACGCCGTCGTTGCGTGCGGCCGCCATCAGCGCGTTCTCGGTGACCGTGTCGCCACGCTCGATGAGGACGATAGGACGGTCGGGGCTGGTGCCGCGGTCGACGTCGGCGTGGTACCAGCCGCCCGTCGCCTTGAGTTCTAGGCCGAACGGGCGGAGGGCTGCCATGTGCGGCTGGACCGTGCGGGTGCCGAGGCTGCAGCCGCCGGCGTAGGGCAGCTTGAACTGGCTTTCCCGGTGGAGCAACGGTCCGAGGAACATGATGACGCTGCGGGTTCGACGGGCCGCGTCGACGTTCATGCTGTCCAGATCCAGCCGGTCGGGAGGCATGATCTCGAGATCGCGACCGGCCAGCCAGCGGGTCCTGATGCCGATGCTCTCGATGACCTCGATGATCCGGTTGACTTCCTCGATGCGTGCGATTCCGCGCAGCACCGTGCGTCCCTTGTTCAGCAGACTCGCACACAGCAGCGCGACGCTCGCGTTCTTGCTGGATTTGACCGCGATGCTGCCGGACAGCTGCTGTCCGCCGGTGACTCGGAGGTGAGACGGCTCGGGCTGGCCGACCGTGACGATCTCACTGTCCAGTGCCTCGCCGATCCGGGCGATCATCTCGAGGCTCAGGTTCTGGTGTCCGCGCTCGATCCGATTGACGGCGCTTTGGCTGGTCCCCAGCTGCTGGGCCAGCTGATTCTGGGTCCAGCCGTGATGGAGCCGGGAGTCACGTATGAGAGAGCCGATACGGCGCAAGTAGTCTTCTGCCACGACGGGAGACCCTATCTCACATATGAGTTAGCGCTGACCACTAGGACTTGGGAGAGTGCCCGCAAACCGGACTTGACCAGGGATGTCTTCTGCCAGATTTGTTGATCTTCGTCTGAAATCGCCACATCGGCCATGCCGGAAGCCAGGCATGTCGTGCGCGGCCGGATCTCTGCCGGATTTGTCGGCGTGTGACGCACGTTCCCAGTGGTACATGCGGGTACGGTGGGCCGCATGGTCTCTGTCCGTCACCGCCGCCGCCTGACCGCAATCCGTGTGCTGGCCGTCGTCACCCCGGTGCTGGCCGCCATTTGTGCGGTGGGCGCGTGGGTGATCGGTGGCAGCTGGCCGATGATCGCCGCTGGAATCGGCGCCACGGCGTCGGTGGTGCTCGCCGTCACGGTCTTCCGCCTCGAGCGCCGGTTGCGAGTCGACGTCGCCACCGTCCGCGCCGAGCAAGCCGCCGAATACTCCGAGACGCACGCCCGGTACTCCGACGAGCACCGTCAGTTCACCAACCACATGGTCGGCCTGCTGGATGCGGCGTCGGAGCGGCTCGGGTCGATGCGTAACCAGCTGAACAAGCTCGAGATCGACGTCGCGTACAGCCGCAGCACCCGTCCCAACGCCTCCACGCCCAGCGACCAGCTGGCCCGATGGGCGGAGGGCGCGGAGTGGAACGACCTGTGGCCGGACCTGTCCGACGCGCCGACGGTGGTCGATCTCGTCGCCTGGGAGGACAAGCACCGCGATCTCCTCCCGGAGGCGGCCGATGTTCAGTCCGTTACACGTGACGAGCCCGAAGAACGCACCGCGTAACGCTCAGGAGTCCGTGATGGTCACGAGTTCCACCTCGCTCGGTGCGATGGACTGACTCTCCGCCTCCACCGCGCGTCGTAGGGCGGCGTGCAAGGTGGACGGCGTCAGGACGCCCAGGTAGCGGTCGTCGGCGTCGAGTACGGCGATCCATCCAGCGTTCCACTGAAGCATCTCCGCGAAGGCGATTTTCAGTGAGTCGTCCAGCTGAACCCACGCGTCCATGCGGCGTGCTCGGTCCGCGACAGTTCCTGTTCCTGGGACCATGTCCTTCCCGATCCAGCCGGCCAGACCGCCGGAGGCGTCCAGGACCACGGCCCAGTTCGACACGCCCAACGAGGCACCGACGTCGGCCAGGGATTGGTCGGCTCGGACGACGGGCGGGTGCTCGAGGTCGTTCTTGGTCACCGGTGTGACGGACAGTTGCTTCAGACCGCGGTCGAATCCGACGAAGTCGGCGACGAAGGGGGTGGCAGGCGCTCCCAGGATCGCGGCGGGAGTGTCGAACTGCTCGAGCTTGCCACCCTGGGCGAAGACGGCGATCCGGTCACCCAGGCGGACAGCTTCCTCGATGTCATGTGTCACGAACAGAATGGTCTTGCGCACGTCCTCTTGCAGGCGCAGGAACTCGTCCTGCAACTGGGCCCGCACCACCGGGTCCACGGCGCTGAACGGCTCATCCATGAGCAGCACGGGCGGATCAGCGGCCAAGGCCCGCGCCACGCCCACCCGCTGACGTTGCCCGCCGGAGAGCTCGTGGGGGTACCGGTTCGCGTACGTGTCCGGCTCCAGGCCCACCACAGTCATCAGTTCTCGGGCGCGCTCCCGGCGGCGCGCTTTCGGCCACCCGGTCAGCTCGGGGACCACCGCGATGTTCTCTTCGATGGACCGGTGCGGGAAGAGCCCGACATTCTGGATGACGTAGCCGATGCCGCGCCGGAGCTTCACCGGGTCCGCGTGGGTGACGTCGACACCATCGACGAATATCCGTCCACCTGTGGGCTCCACGAGCCGGTTCACCATCTTCATGGTGGTGGTCTTGCCGCATCCCGATGGCCCGACAAGTACCACCAGCTCGCCTGGCCGGACGTCCATCGTGAGCTCGTGCACCGCTACCGTCCCGTCCGGGTATCGCTTGGACACGCCGTCGAGACGGATCATCGAGCGTTCGGTACTGTCGTCAGAATGGGACTGTCCCAGGCCGTTCATAGTGCCACCCTTACCGAGAACTGCATGGTTCGCAACGACTGGATCTGTGGCGAGTATGTCCAGACCCGGTCCGGGGAGATCGTCGACGCGCTCCAGCAGCACGTGATGATCACGGTGACGGCCGTAGCGGTCGGATTCGTTCTCTCCTTCGCTCTGGCCCTGGTCGCCCGGCATTGGACCCGGCTGGCCGTCGTGGTGCTCAGTAGTTCGACAGTGCTCTACACGGTACCCTCGCTGGCGATGTTCGCGCTGTTGTTCCCGATCACGGGACTCAGCTCCACCACCGTGATCGTGGGTCTCGTCCTGTACTCGCTGGTGATTCTGGTCCGGGGAATGCTGACCGGGCTGAACGGCATTCCCGCCGATGTCCGGGAGGCGGCTGTGGGCATGGGATACGGTCCGTTCCGGCTGCTGACGAAGGTGGAGATCCCGCTGGCGATGCCCACCATCATCGCGGCGTTGCGGGTGGCGACGGTATCCACCGTGGCGATGACCACGCTCGGCATCATTGTCGGCCACGGTGGCCTGGGGTCGTTGATCAAGCGTGGGCTGGACACCGACTTCAAACCAGAAGTGCTGACCGCGTCCGTGCTTGTCGTGGTGTTGGCCTTGGTGGCTGATCTTCTGCTGGTCGGCGTTCAGCGGCTGGCCACCCCATGGCGGCAGGCGGTGAGCTGAGGCGTGGACGAGTTCGTCGATGCGATCCGATGGCTTGGCGATCCGGCGCACTGGAGCGGAGCTGCCGGTGTGCCCGCGCGTTTTGCCGAGCACATGTGGTTGACCGGAGTGTCGTTGCTGATCGTTTGTGGCGTCGCCGTTCCCGTGGGTCTCTGGCTCGGCCACATCGGTCGCGGCGGGACCGTCGCGATCAACGTCAGCAACATCGGCCGTGCGGTGCCGACGTTCGCCGCGTTGGCCCTGCTGTTCATGACGCCCCTGCGGCTGTCGGATTGGACCGTCATCATCGCACTGGTGGTCTTCGGGCTTCCGCCTGTTCTGACCAACACCTATGTCGGCATGCGCGAGGTGGATCGGGACGCGGTCGATGCCGCTCGCGGAATGGGAATGGGGGCGAGACAGGTGGTCTGGAAGGTTGAACTGCCCCTGGCGATGCCACTGATCATGAACGGCGTCCGGCTGGCGGCCGTCCAGATCGTCGCCACGGCCACCGTCGCCGCGCTGGTGGCCGGTGGTGGCCTCGGACGGATCATCACGGCCGGATTCGGGCGCGGTGACCGGCCGCAGATGATCGCCGGTGCGATTCTTGTGGCCGTGCTGGCCTTGCTCGTCGAGGCTGTCATGGAATTCGCGCAGCGCCGGACCGACCCGATGCGGCGTGTCCAGCGTCGGCCGCTGACGGAACGCGCGGCCGCGATCTGATCCGGCTGCGACGCGATCGAGCACGAACGGGATGATCCTGTCGGTGCCGCGTAGTTGACTGTACTGAGCGCGGGCGCTGCCTCAGCAGTGGCCGCCGGACACGCGTGCCGGCGACGGAGCCGGCACGGGACACAGAAGGCGAACACTGACGAAAGGTTGGTCACAGATGGCCATACGACGCGCAGCCGCGCTTCTTGCTACCGGGGCGGCGATGACGCTGCTCCTGACCGCGTGCGGCGACGACGAAGATAGCGACGCCGACGGCGGCGCTACCACTGAAGGCGACGCCGAGGGTGCCACCGGCTCGGGTTCGCTCACGGTCGGCGGTGCCGACTTCACCGAGATGACCATCATGGAAGAGATCTACAAGGTGTTGCTGGAGGACGCCGGCTATGACGTGAGCATCCAGCAGGCGGCCAACAGGGAGATCTATGCCGAGGCGCTGATCGGCGGCGACATCGACGTCGTACCCGAGTACGCGGCGACGTTCGCGGAGTATCTCAACGTGCAGGCCAATGGGCCGGACGCCCCGCAAGAATCGCCGGTGGCCACCACCGACGCCGCCGAGACCGTCGAGGCGATGCGTCCACTTGCCGAGGAAGAGGGCCTGGTTGTCCTCGAGCCTGCTGACGCGGCCAGCCAGAACGGCTTTGCGGTCTCCGCCGAATTCGCCGCCGAGAACGGGGTGAGCACGCTGTCCGACCTCGCTGCGCTGGGTGAGCCGCTGGTGTTCGCCGCTGTCGAAGAATGCCCGGATCGCCCGTTCTGCCAGCCCGGGCTCGAAGAGGTTTACGGCCTCGAGTTCAGTGAGATCCTTCCGCTCGGGTTCAGCTCTCCGCAGACCAAGCAAGCGGTGGCGGAGGGCGACGCAGACCTCGGTCTGGTAGGCACCACAGACGGCACGCTCGAGGGGCTTGGCCTGGTCCTCCTGGAGGACGACCAGAACCTCCAGCTCGCGGACAATCTGGTGCCGGTGCTGAATGAGGAAACCGCCCAGGACCAGGCTGTTGCCGACGCTCTCAACCAGCTCTCCGATGTGCTGACCACTGAAGACCTCGCACTGCTGAATGCCCAGGTCGATGCGGAGAGGCGTCAGGCGGAAGAGGTCGCGCGCACATACCTGGAAGAGAAGGGCCTCAGCTGAGCCCGCTGGACGTACTTGACTGGCGGCGCCGGGTTTCGGCGCTGTACGCGGCCGTGCGTACAGCGCCGAGTCCGGCGCAGGGGCATGCGACGTGGATACGGGAACGCGACACGCTGTTCGCTCGCCACCCAGCCTCGCCCATCCCACCGGCGGACCGGGCCGTGTTCACCGGCTTGCGCTACGCCCCGTATGATCCTGCGCTGCGCTTCGAGGTCCGCGTCGACCCAGACGTCGCGCCACTACGGATCGACGTCACCACCGGAACCGACGGCGTGGTGCCCTTCGACCGGATCGGTCGCGTGCGGCTTCCGTTGGGGGACCTCGACGTGTGGTGGCTCGGCTCATACGGCGGCGGCCTCTTCCTGCCGCTACGCGACGGTTCGTCCGGACGCCGGAGCTATGGCGGCGGCCGGTACGTCATCGATACGGTCAAGGGTGCCGACCTGGGTGGCGATCCCCGTCGGGACCTCGTCGTCGATCTGAACTTCGCGTACAACCCGTCCTGCGCATACGACCCGGCATGGGCGTGTCCGCTGGCTCCACCGGGCAACCGGCTCGATACGGAACTACACGCGGGGGAGCTTGCCTCGGCCAGCACAGGTGCTTCAGCCACCGAGTTCCTCCCTGATGAGGAGAAATCGGCACCGGAATGACGGTAGCGTCGCATGACGTGGAGGAACTATTCGCGCCGTCCGGTGAGAAGTGGCAGCCGGTCTCGCGCAAACTCGTCACTGTGCGATACATCGTCCTCGCCATGACCCTGGCGATCGTCACGCCGCTGCTTGCCGTCGGCCTGTGGTTTGTCTTGGATGTCTGGGGCATTGTGGTGGCCGTGGCGGTCGCGCTCGTCGGCGTCGTCTGGGGCGGATGGCTGATCCCCCGTATCTGGCGGGCATGGGGATATTCGGAGCGGCAGGAGGACCTGCTGGTCACTCACGGGGTGATGTTCCGCAAGCTCACCGTCGTTCCGTACGGTCGGATGCAGTTCGTCGACGTCAACTCCGGCCCGCTGGACCGCAAGTTCGGGCTCGCGACGGTCCAGATGCACACCGCCTCTCCAGCCAGCGACGCGCGGATCCCGGGCCTGCCGGCGCAGGAGGCAGCGCGGTTGCGTGACCGGCTCTCCGCGCTCGGGGAGGCCAAGGCGGCCGGGCTGTGACTGAACCGGTGAACAACGAAACGCCGGTCGAGCTGCGGACAGCCACGCCGTCGCACTTTCGCAGATTGCATCCGCTCACGCCGCTCCTGCGTGGCTGGGCGTACTTGGCCGGCGTGATCGTGATCATGGGGCAGAACGCGCTGCGCAATCCGGCGCCGATCTCCATCTATCTCGCCTTCGGCTTCGGATTCGCCGTTCTGGCGACCATCGCCGGAGCCGTTTCATGGTGGTTCACGCGGTACGGTTTCGACGGCGACGCTCTGCGTATCGATTCCGGTGTCCTCATGCGCCGCTCGCGTCGAGTCCGGATGGATCGGCTGCAGGCTGTCGACGTCAACAGGCCGCTGGTCGGGCGGTTGCTCGGAGTCGCGGAGCTTCGCATGGAGGTGGCCGGCGGCAGCAAGTCGGAAGCACCGTTGAAGTACCTGTCGTTGGATGACGCCACCCGTCTCCGCGCGGAGCTCCTCGCTCGTGCGGCGGGCATCGACGCCGAGACTCCGGAAGCACCGGAGCGGATGGTCGCGGAGGTCCCGCTGCGGCGGTTGGTGTGGTCCACGCTGCTGTCGGGCGGTTTCGTACTCGGTGTGCTGCTCATCACGGCCATGCTGGTGGCGCTGGCGCTGGTGCCGTCGCAAGCGCGGGCGGGCATTCTGGCCCCGATGCTGCCGGGCCTGCTCGCGGCCGGGTACGCACTCTGGACACAACTGGGTCGCAACTTCGGATTCACCCTGGCCGAGTCGCCGGACGGATATCGCATTCGCAAAGGCCTCCTGGACATGCAGCATCAGACGGTTCCTCCAGGTCGTATCCAGGGTGTGCTCATCCGGCAACCGTTGCTATGGAGGGCCCGGGGCTGGGCCGAAGTGCACGTCGACGTCGCAGGTTACGCCGGCGCGTCGGCCGAGAACGCGACCAGGACGTCGACGCTTCTGCCCGTCGCGCCGCTCGCCGAGGCGATGGAGATTGTGCGGCAGGTTCTCGCCGGCGTGGACCCGTCGTCGGTCGAACTGCACCCGGCACCGCAACGATCCCGGTGGCTCCGGCCGATCCAGTGGTCTCGCCTCGCCTACGGGGCCGGAGACAAGATCGTGGTGGTCCGCGACGGACGGTTCACCCGGCGGCTCACGGTGGTCCCTCACGCCAAGACCCAGAGTGTGCGCGTTACTCAAGGCCCCATTCAACGGAGGCTGCGGCTCGCCACCGCGTACGTCGACACCACGCCGGGTCCGGTGAACGCGATCATCCGGCATCGTCCGCCTGAGGAGGCATTCCAGTTCGTCGAAGACCAGGCAGAACGTGCCCGGTTGGCGCGGAAGACCGATATTCCGGAACAATGGATGGTGCAGCACGCCTCGCGTGTTTCCCAAGGTAACACCGACGGTGACGTCCACAAGGACGCATCGAACGAGTGAGGCCGAAAGGACAAAGTGACCAACGTGTTCCGAACGATGATGAAAAGCAAGATCCACCGGGCTACAGTCATGCAAGCTGACTTACATTATGTCGGCTCCGTGACCGTTGACCAGGACCTGCTCGATGCGGCGGACCTGCTCCCTGGGGAGCAGGTGGACATCGTCGACATCACCAATGGCGCCCGGCTGACCACCTACGCCATCGCTGGTGAGCGTGGATCGGGTGTGATCGGCATCAATGGTGCCGCGGCCAGGCTGGTGCAGCCCGGCGACCTGGTCATTTTGATCAGCTATGGGATGTTCGACGACGCGGAGGCGCGGCGGCTGGAGCCGCGCGTCGTCCACGTCGATCAGTTCAACCACATCGTCGCCACCGGGACGGATGCCGCCGAGCCGGTTCCCGGGGCCGCCGACCAGATCCCCGGCACCATGCGCCCCACCTAAATGATCATGCAAACTATGTTTTCTCGTGCTTCACCATGCTCGGGTTCATGTGGTGAACGCAACACCCTGTGTTTCGGAGGTGTTGCAGGATGGGGCGTCCGCGGATTCCGGTGCAGGTGCGGCGTGAGTTTTGGCGGTTGATTCGCGGTGGGAGCACGATTTCT
>NZ_JAAGOB010000033.1 GCF_010550695.1 Phytoactinopolyspora alkaliphila | reverse complement strand
TCGGCAGCATCCACACACACCGCCCGCTCGTCATCACTGGTGACGACGTTGCGCAGCACCGCATTCGGAGTGTCGCCGACGGTGACCGAGTACGTGATGGTCACCACCTCGTCGACATCCAGATCACCGGTCCAGGTGAGCGACGTGCCCTCCCGGACCAGCTGGCCGGACGACGCCTTGGCGTCGTTGTTCCACCTCGCCACATTGCTGACCTCGGACAGGTCATCGGTGACCGTGGCATCCTCCACCGGGACATCGCCCACATGCTCGACGACCACGGTGTAGGTCACCACGTCACCCTCCTTGACACTCGAGCCCGATTCCGGGTCCGAGGTCTTGGAGAACACGTACGCGGCGTTGAAATGCGACGTGGTGCAGTCCAGGTTCCCATCCGGAGCCGGCACACACACGCCCCGCTCATCCGGCGACGTCACCACGTTGAGCAGGCTCGCACCCATCTCATCGCCCACCGTCACCGAATAGGTCACCGTCACCACCTGGCCGACCTCCAGATCACCCGTCCAGGTGAGCGTGGTGCCGTCCAGGGAGACGTCGCCTGACGACGCCTCGGCGTCACCGTTCCAGGTGGCGTCGTCGAGGACGTCTGCCAGGTCGTCCTCAATGATCGCCCCCTCCACCG
>NZ_JAAGOB010000032.1 GCF_010550695.1 Phytoactinopolyspora alkaliphila | reverse complement strand
TGGTGATCGGGCGGTGGTGGTGGAGTGTGACATCCGCTCTGCACAGGACCGGGACCGGCTGATCGACACCGCAGCCGAACACGGTCAACTGTTCGCGCTGGTCAACAACGCCGGCATCGCCCGCATGCGCCCCCTGCTCGACGAAACAGTCCAGGACTGGCGCGACACCCTGGAAACCAACCTCGAAGCCGCGTTCTTCCTCGCCCAACGAGCTGTCGAACACATGCGACCCCACGGCGAAGGACGAATCGTCAACATCGCCTCCATGCACGGCATCGTCGGCCTGAACAACCAAGGCCTCGGCAACCGCGCACCGGAAACCACCCCCGGCGACCGCGGCCCCGTCCGCGAATCCGCCTACGCCGCCAGCAAAGGCGCCCTGATCCAAATGACCAGAGACCTCGCCGCAGCCGTCGGCCGCTGGGGCATCACGGTCAACGCCATCAGCCCCGGCAACGTCCCCCGCCCCGACGACCACCAGAATCCCCCCACCACCACGAACCCCGACACGCCACGACCACCACAGCTGGGCGACAAGATGCCCCCAGAGGTCGCACAAGCACTCGCCATGCAAACACCCCTGCAACGCCTCGGCACAGTCGACGAGATCGCCGGACCCGTCAGCTTCCTCCTCTCCCGCGACGCCACCTACATCACCGGAGCAAACCTCGTCGTAGACGGAGGATTCACCAGCTGGTAA
>NZ_JAAGOB010000031.1 GCF_010550695.1 Phytoactinopolyspora alkaliphila | reverse complement strand
GTGCGTTCGCTTGCACCGTCGCCGGGGCTGTTGGTGTGGAGCAGGGTGGTGAGGTTGGCCAGCAGGAGGAGCTGGGTGGGGTGGCCGTGGCGGGTGGGCAGCTCGCCGTGTGCGAGGTGGCGCCGGCACAGCTCGATCAGGGCGTCGGCGTGGCGTTGTTCGGGGGTCCGGCGGTCGCGTTCGCCGTCGGTGGTGGGGGTGGGCGCGGCCAGCGGGTCCAGGACGGTGCGCACGGTGGCGGCGTCCTCGGTGGAGACGAGCCCGGTGATGCGTACGGTGCCGTCGCCGAGGTCGACCAGGCGCAGGCGCCGTTTGCGGGCGGCGCGTTCTTCTCGGTGTTCCAGGCTTTCGGTGTCCAGGACATGCAGCAGATGGGTGGCCAGGTGCTGCAGGGTGGCGGGGTCGTGCTCGCGGGCGAACGCGGCGAGGTCCTCCTCGGCCCGGGCGGCGTCGTCGGTGCTCACATCGGGCGGCAGGCGGGCCATCGTCTTCGAGATCACGGTGGCGTGATCGGTGGAGATCTCCCCCGCGGTCAGGGCGGTGTGGGTGGCCGGCATCGACCGTGATGTGCGTGGCCCGGCGGCGGGGTTGGCGGCGTAGTCCTCGACCGGAGCGGGTGGAGTGAGCCGGTGCGCCAGATCCACGTTCGTTTTGGCGGTGCCGGGGCGCATGCGTAGCGCATCACGCAGCCACGCCGTGGTGGACGACGCGCCGAGGCGGCGGCCGAGATCGCGGGTGTCGGCCTCGGCGAGAAACCGCAGGAACAGCTCGGCCTGCTTCGCCGCCAGCGCGTGCGCACGCACCAGCACCTCAGCCAGGTCCTCATCGCCCAGCCCCCGCGCGTGCACCTCCCGGCCGTCCGCGAGCACAGCGTCCGCAGCGTCGAGCACACCCACCACCGGGTGCACCCCACCCCCACCGCTGCTGTAACCGCCATCCTCAAACATGTGTTCGAGCATACCGGCAGCCACCGACAAGGT
>NZ_JAAGOB010000030.1 GCF_010550695.1 Phytoactinopolyspora alkaliphila | reverse complement strand
GCACAGTCGACGAGATCGCCGGACCCGTCAGCTTCCTCCTCTCCCGCGACGCCACCTACATCACCGGAGCAAACCTCGTCGTAGACGGAGGATTCACCAGCTGGTAATTTTGAAGCAAGTGTTTCTTCTATTGATACCGAGTCGGTGGTCACTCCGCGTGAGGTTGTCCAATGATGCGCATAGGCTTGAT
Source organism: Phytoactinopolyspora alkaliphila (assembly GCF_010550695.1). Classification (GTDB taxonomy): domain Bacteria; phylum Actinomycetota; class Actinomycetes; order Jiangellales; family Jiangellaceae; genus Phytoactinopolyspora; species Phytoactinopolyspora alkaliphila. Next base: position 1,038 of record NZ_JAAGOB010000030.1, on the reverse strand, counting down.
CGGCACGAACAACACTCACGGACACCAGCTGGCCGGCTTCATCAACGGCTGGCGTCCGGACGTGCCCATCCCAAGCAGGTGGGTACATGGACCGCTCCCTCAGTTCTACCTCTGGGCTAAGACGCTTCGGGAGCTCGAAGAGACCGGCCGTGTGCCCGCGCCGGATGCGCGGGTGACGCGGCTGTGGAGTGAAGACCCTGCAACCGAAGGCGCGCTGATCGCTCGGGCTTGTGAGGTCGAGCGTCTGGTTGATTCACCGGAAGAAGCGACCAGGGACGTCGACGCAGTCCTGTTGCTCACGGATGATCCAAATAGCCACGTCGATTTAGCTGTGCCGGTGCTCAAGGCCGGCCTGCCCATGTTCATCGACAAGCCGCTGGCTCCGACTGACGACGCAGCACGCGAGATGGCCGAGGTCGCTTCCGCCAGTGGCACACCCTGGTTCAGCGGATCTGCGTTCCGATTCTCGCCAAGCCTCCTAGCGTTCCGGGACAGAGTGACGGCGGAGATCGGTGTTCCCACGGCGGTCTATGTGCAGTGCCCGGGATGGATCGAGCGGTACGGCATTCACGCCTTGGAGATCATGAACGTTCTGGTGGGGCATTGGGTGAGCGAGGTGGCGGGGGCGGCACTGCCAGGTCGCAGCTCGGCGTCATTGCTCCTTGAAGGTGGTGAGACCGTTCTGCTCGAGACGATGTCGACAGCCTTCGACCCGCCGGCGCAGGCCATAGTTTGGGGAGCTCACGGCTCTCTTCACTGGGAGAGCCGTGACGTCTACCGATCGATCTTCTCGATGACGACCGCATTTCTCGATATGGCTCGATCAGGCGTGGCTCCGGTGCCGGAGGCTGAGTCCCTGGAACTGGCACGCCTCGCCAACGTGCTGGCTGAGGCCGCATCGGCGAAAGCCTAGCGGCGTGAATTGGTGTCCTTACCAGCTGGTGAATCCTCCGTCTACGACGAGGTTTGCTCCGGTGATGTAGGTGGCGTCGCGGGAGAGGAGGAAGCTGACGGGTCCGGCGATCTCGTCGACTGTGC
>NZ_JAAGOB010000003.1 GCF_010550695.1 Phytoactinopolyspora alkaliphila | reverse complement strand
GGCCTTTCCGCTCGACTTGCATGTGTAAAGCACGCCGCCAGCGTTCGTCCTGAGCCAGGATCAAACTCTCCATTAAGGTTCATATAGACACCCCACCCACAAAAGGGCAAGGCACCAAACCAAAAGAAGAAAAACAATCCCAGCAAAACAACAAACCCCCCACAAACAAGAGGCCTGCTGCTCTACCAAAGGAAAATAACCTCACGAACCCACACCCCAAAAAGGAGCACAAGCCCGCAAAACGAGGCCAAACAAACAATTGGCATCAACATTCAAACTTGGCACGCTGTTGAGTTCTCAAGAATCGGACGCTTTCCTGGCTAAATCTCTTTCGAGTTTCACCTGGGGCGCTTCTTCGTTGTTTCTACTTTAGAATTTCCTGGCCTTCAGCGTCAAATTCGGATCTAGTCCGAATCGCCGCCGCATGAATCCTTGCGGATCCGCTTGCCGGGCAACTCTTGTATCTTACACCATCTCGCTCCGACTGTGTCACGCCCGAAAGCGGAACACGTGGCCGTAGCTTGCTGCCGCAAGATGTCCGTGTGACAGCGAAGCTCAGGCACTCATGTGCCTTCGCATGGTTGTCAGACGGGTGGGCTCTCACGGTCCGGCCGCCGATCCCGGCGTCCCGCACCCCGTGGGCCTAGAGAAACTTACGACTTCGCGGGCACCGAGTCAAATCTGCTGGGCAGCCGGCGAGCCACGCTCCTCCAGTCGAGCGCAACGCATAGCCGAACCAGCAGGTCATGGCTACGCGGGAGGAGTCTTGAGGCCCTGGCGTAGCTCGCGCGGAAGCGAGAAGATGAGCGACTCCTCGGTGGTCCGATGTTCCTCGACCGTGGGGAAGCCGCGCTCCGCGAGCCAGGTCACGACGCCGGAAACCAGCTCCTCCGGCACGGACGCGCCGCTGGTGAGGCCGACGGTCGTGACACCATCCAGCCAGGCTTCGTCGATCTCTGAGGCGTTGTCCACCCGGTGTGCGGCGTCCGCTCCCGCGTCCAGCGCTACCTCGACCAGGCGGACCGAGTTGGACGAGTTGGCCGAGCCAACCACGAGAACCAGTTCCGACTCGGCGGCGATCTCCTTGACCGCGACCTGGCGATTCTGTGTCGCGTAACAGATGTCGTCGCTGGGCGGATTGATCAGATCCGGGAAGCGTTCCCGGAGCCTGGTCACCGTCTCGTATGTCTCGTCGACGGAGAGCGTCGTCTGCGAGAGCCACACCACCCGCGACGGATCCCGCACGTCGACGTTCGCCACGTCGGCCGGACTCTGGACCAGCTGGATGTGCTCGGGCGCTTCCCCCGCGGTCCCTTCGACCTCTTCGTGGCCCTCGTGGCCGACCAGAACGATGTCCAGGTCTTCCTTGGCGAAGCGTCGTGCCTCGTTGTGAACCTTGGTCACCAGGGGACAGGTGGCGTCGATGGTGCGCAGCCCGCGCTCCGCCGCTTCGTCGTGGACCATGGGCGCCACGCCGTGCGCCGAGAACACCACCAAGGCTCCCTCGGGCACCTCCTCGAGTTCCTCGACGAAGATGGCTCCGCGTTTCTCGAGGGTCTCGACCACGTGCCGGTTGTGCACGATCTGCTTGCGGACGTAGACCGGCGGACCGTAATGGTCGAGTGCCTTCTCGACCGTCACGACCGCTCGGTCCACTCCCGCGCAGTATCCACGGGGGGCGGCCAAGAGGACACGTCCTTGAGCAGTCATGCGTTCCATCGTAGGCGCCGAGCGGTACGGTGCGGACTATGGCGCTCGACACGTCCGCGGAGAAGCCGGCCCCGGTCCGCGTGGTATCCCAGCTCATCGGCCAGTGGGTCCACCGGCTGGGACCGATCTGGGTCGAAGGGCAGGTGACACAGTTGTCCCGGCGGCCGGGCACACAGACGGCGTTTCTGACCCTGCGCGATCCAGCCGCCGAAGTCTCACTTCAAGTCACCTGCCCCACCAGGGTGCTCGACGCGATCGACGCCCCGATCGGCGACGGCGCCCGCATCGTCGTACACGCCAAGCCCTCGTGGTACTTCACACGGGGCACCCTGTCGCTCGCGGCGGCCGAGATCCGGCCGGTAGGTCTGGGCGAGCTTCTCGCCCGCCTGGAACGGCTTCGGAGGATTCTCGCCGCCGAAGGCCTCTTCGGGGTGGAACGCAAGCGGGCCTTACCGTTCCTGCCACGGGTGATCGGTCTGATCTGCGGCCGCGATTCGAAGGCGGAGCACGACGTCGTGGAGAACGCCCGCCGCCGCTGGCCCGGCGTGCGCTTCCAGGTGGAGGCCGCAGCCGTACAGGGCCCGTCTGCGGCCGGCCAGGTGATGGAGGCGCTGCGCGTCCTCGACAACAATGCCGAGGTTGACGTGGTGATCATCGCTCGCGGCGGTGGTTCTGTGGAGGATCTGCTGCCGTTCTCGGACGAGGCGTTGCTGCGCGCCGTCGCGGCGGCGCGGACGCCGGTGGTCAGCGCGGTCGGCCATGAAGGCGACAATCCCCTGCTGGATCTCGTCGCCGACGTCCGGGCTTCGACACCCACCGATGCCGCGAAGCGCGTGGTGCCTGACGTCTCGGAGGAGCTGCTCCGCGTGCGGCAATCGCGCCAGCGGCTGCGCGCGTGCGTGCGGCAGCTGATCGACCGTGAGCAGGCCGGGCTCGACGCCACCAGGTCCAGACCCGCGCTCGCCGACGCCGCGCACAGTATCCGGATCCGGGCCGAGGAACTGGACCGGCTCCGTGAACGGACCCGCCGGACTGTACGCCACCTGCTCGATCGCGCAGCGGACGAGGTCACCCACACACGGGCCCGGGTCCGGGCGCTCTCCCCGGCCGCGACCCTGGAGCGAGGCTACGCGGTGGTCCAGCACGCCGACTCCGCCGACAGTGCGGTGGTTCGCGATCCCCACGACGTCGCGGCCGGTGAAACGTTGCGGATCCTCGTCGCCGGCGGCGAGTTTCCCGCCACGGCGTCGGATCCCGCCACTGCCGAATGACAGCTGCCGGTCCCGGAAACCGCCGCGGGCCAAGCACAAGCTCGTTAGCTTCGCACCCACTCCCGCACCCGCGCGAGCGCCGCATCCAGCGCCGGGAGCTCCGGATGCCACTTGCGCTCCCATTCCAAGGACAGCCACCCTCGCCATCCCGCGGCCGCCAAGGTGATCATCAGCCGGTCGATCGGATAGCTTCCTTCACCGATCATCACCGGAACTGGGTCGTCCGCCGCGCGGATGTCCTTCACCTGGACGTATGCGAGCCACGGTGCCACCGCCTCAAAGGTCTCCGCGGGATCTTCGCCGTGGGACCACGAGTGGGCCGCATCCCACACGACCTCACACGGGTGGCCGGGGACATGACGGTCGAGCGAGGACAAGAACCGCGCCGTCCGGTCGCCCCGGGAATGCGAGTCGTGGGTCTCCACGAAGATGCGGATGCCTGCCTCGCGGCATTGGCCCGTCACGGCCACGATCCGGCGCAGCGCGCGTTCCTCTCCGGCGGTCATCCCCGGCCCCGGCGACGCGTCGTCGTCGCGCATGAAGACGCGGATGCCGGACGCGCCGGCCCCCTGTGCCAGCGTCACCAGCGCGGACAGGTGCCTCGACTGGTGATCGCGCCGCTCGTCCGGTTCGAACGGCGCGCACAGGCGCACATACGTATTCAGTGCGACGACGCTCAGCCCCGCGCCGGCCAGCCTGCGGGCCGCGACTTTCGCCTCGTGCGCGGGCAGCCCGATCCGGAGCGGCTCGTCGTCGGCGACACGAAGCTCGAGCCCCTCGAAGCCGTGCCGTCCGGCGAGCGCCGCGAGCTCGTCCCACGAGGCACCCGAACAGCCCAGGGTCGAGAACGCCCATCGCGCCTCAGGTCCCGGCAGGCGACCGGCCATCAGGTCAGTTCCCTGTCCGCCGGCCGGTACGGACCCGCGTCCGGCTGGTAAGTTGTGCGCACATGAGCGACGGTGAGCCCACCTACGAAGCGGCCCGGGACGAGCTTGTCCAAATCGTCGCCAAGCTCGAGGCCGGCGGCACCACCCTCGAGGAGTCGCTGAACCTGTGGCAACGTGGCGAGGACCTGGCCGCCCTCTGCGAGCGGTACCTCGAAGGTGCCCGCAGCAAGCTGGAAGCGGTCACCACGCCGGACACGACGCCGGAGTGAGCGCCCCCGGGTGATGTCCACCGGGCTTCGTCGCGCGACGACCACGAGCGTCACTCCAGCCAGGTGACGAACTCTTCGAGCGTGTCGTAGCCGGTGGTTCCGCGCACGATGGTCACTACGCCGCTCTCCACCCGGACCAGCGCCCGGTCGGGTGACCGGTCGCGTTCCAGGCGGCGCTCCCACGTGTCGCCACCGATCCTGCTGGTGCCGTCCTCGTCGAAGTCGCGCAGCCGGTCCAGCAGGTACGCCTGGATCTCGCCGTCCATCTGCTCGAGACCGACGAACTGCTCGCCGTCCACCAGGAAGCCGACCCGCCACCGGTGGCCACCCAGCTCCTGACCATGGTCGACGCTGGTGGCCCGCCAGGCATCCGGCACCGCCACGGGCGCGACGACGGGGTACGGGTACTGCTCGCGCACCACGTCGACGACGCTCTCGTAGTCGACCTCGTCAGGCAACGAGGGGCCGGGCCGGTTCATGGCGAAGAAGCCGCCCACCAGAGCGAGCAGGCCCAGAAAGATCACCAGCGTACGGATCACGTCACCGGTGGTCTCATTACCTCGGGTTCTACCGGCCACGGACTCATCATCTCAGGACGGCAACCCTCAAGGCTCGTGGCCCCTCCCCTTGCCGGCGCATTGGGCCGTCGCCCGGCTCGACAGCAGCCAGGGACCCCTCACCTGGGATAGGCGCTCACTTCAGTGGCCTTCACCGACGCCCAGACCGGGGTGCCCGGAGCCAGTCCCAGCTCAGCCACAGCCAGCGGAGTGACGTCGGCGAGGAGGGGCACCGGCCCGCCGACGCTCACCCGGACCAGATCGCCGTGGACCTCCAGGTCCTCGACTGTTCCGGACCACGCGTTGCGCGCGGAACCGTCGGGCCGGCGCGGGCTGAGCGTGACCGCCGCGGGCGGGAAGGTCACGTGCACAGGACCGTGCACCTCATGTGCCAGCGTCACCGTCAGACCGTCGGCGATCCGCGCCGCCTTGCCCGTCGCATTGCCCCGCAGCAGGTTGAGGCCCACCAGGCGGGCCACATAGTCGGTTCGCGGATGCCGAGCCACCTCGGCCGGCGTACCCGCCTGCGCCACCCGGCCGTTCTCCAGGACGACGATGCGCTCGCCCAGCACCATGGCCTCCAGGGGGTCGTGGGTGACGACCAGCGTGCATCCCCCGTAGGCGGCCAGGTGGCGTCGCAGCTCAGCACGCACTCTCGGCCTGGTGCCGGCGTCCAGGGCGGCCAGCGGCTCGTCCAGGAGCAGCAGTGCAGGCTCCACGATCAGCGCCCGGGCGAGCGCCACCCGCTGCGCCTGTCCGCCGGAGAGCTGGCGCGGCCGGCGCTCATGCTCGGCCACGTCCATGCGCCCAAGCCACTCGCGCGCTCGTTCCCGCGCCATCGCCCGCGCCACGCCGCGCGCACGCAGGCCGAACGCCACGTTTTCAACCGCGCTCATCCGGGGGAACAGCAGGTAGTCCTGGACGACAAGGCCCACCTGGCGGTCGCGGAGCGGCACGTGCACGCCGGAGGCCGGCTCGTCGAGCACTGTATCGCCCAGCTTCACCAGGCCTCGGACCGGTCGGTGCAGGCCCGCGAGTGCCGCCAGCAGAGTCGACTTCCCCGCGCCGTTCGGACCGAGCAGCGCCACGACCTCGCCCGGCTGGACACGGAGCTCCGCGTCCAGGATGAAGCTGCCGCGTTCCACCACCACCGACGCCGCCAATCCGGTCATAGCGCCCGCACCCACCGATCGCGCAGGGCAACCAGGACCGTGACGCATACGGCGACCATGATCACGCTCAGCACCAGCGCGGTATCCGTGTCACCTGCCCCGATAGCCGCGTATGCCTCCAGTGGCAGGGTGCGTGTGGTCCCGGGAAGGCTCCCCGCGAATGTGATCGTCGCCCCGAACTCACCCAGCGCCCTCGCCCAGCACAGAATCGCGCCGGCGACCACGCTCGGCGCGACCGAGGGAAGGGTCACCCTCCGGAACGTGGTCCACGGGGACGCTCCGAGGCTGGCCGCGATCTGGTCGTATCGGCTGTCGGCACCGCGCAAGGCGCCCTCCACCGCGATGATGAGGAACGGCATCGCGACGAACGTCTGTGCCATGATCACCGCGACGGTGGTGAACGGCACATTGATCCCGAAGGTCTGCTCCAGCCACCCGCCGACGACGCCCCGGCGGCCGAACGCCACCAGCAGCGCGATACCGCCGACGACGGGCGGCAGGACGAGTGGCACCGTGACGAGCCCGCGCAGCACTCCACGGCCGCGGACGTTGTCCCGCGCCAGCATCCACGCGACCGGAATGCCCATGATCAGTGCGAGGACCGTCGCCAGGGTCGCCGTCGTCAGCGACAGCCGCAGTGCCGTCAGGACATGGTCCGCCGTCAGCAGGCCGGGCAGCCGTCCCCAGGGAGCGCGCCACGCCAGCCCGGCCATCGGCAGGAGCAGGAGTGCCAGCCCCGCCAGCGCGGGTACCACAAGCACTGGCGGCATCCGGATGTCGGCTGACCTCACGGCACCAGGAACCCCGACTCGGTGAGCACGCGCCGGCCGATCTCACCGGTGACGGCCTCGACCACAGCTCGTGCCGCCGCGGGCTGCCGTGCCCGCTCGAGGACGGCCACCGGATAGTCGTTGACCACCGACTCCGCCTCCTCCACCGGGACGACCTCCACCGCCTCGCCGGCCGAGACCGCGTCGGTGTGGAAGACCAACGCGACATCCACCTCGCCCAGCGTGACGAGCGCGAGGGCTTCCTTCACATCGGTGGCCAGGGTGTCCGGCACCGGCTCGACGCCGGCCAGGGTGGTGAGCCGCTCCGCCGCCGCACCGCACGGCACATGCGGCTCGCAGACGGCCACGCGCAGGTCTTCTCGCTCGAGGTCGGACAGGCCGGCCACGCCGCCCGGATTGCCCGCGGGAACGACCAAGGCGGGGGTGTTGGCCGCGAAGACGGTCGCCTCACCATCGAGGACACCGGCGTCAGCAGCCTTCGCCATGGTGGCCATGTCCGCGGTGGCGAGCACGTCGACCGGCGCGCCGGCGAGGACCTGCTCCACGAGCTGCGAACTCGGGCCGAACGACAGCACAATCTCGATCTCCGGATGGCTCCGGGCCAGTTCGTCCGAGATCTGCGTGAAGGATTCGGTCAGCGACGCCGCTGCCAGCACGGTCACCGTACCGGCCGGGCGTCCGTCGTCGTCGGCGCTCACGTCGCCGCCGGTGGCGTCGTCGCTCCCGTCGTCGCCGCCCCCCAGCCACGACCACCCGAGGAGCGCGACGACGACACCGGCCAGGACGACGATGGCCGTACGGACTCCCGTCACGGACGGCCTCGCGGAAGATCGACGACGACGTTGGTCGCCTTGATCGACGCAATCGCGGCGACGCCAACTTCGAGCCCGAGTTCCTCCGCCGCTTCCCGGCTCATCAGGGAGACCACTCGATGCGGGCCGGCCTGGATCTCCACCTGTGCCATGATCCCGTCCTTGTGAACGGCGGTGACGAGGCCGGGAAAGTGGTTGCGAGCAGACTCGCGAGGCGCCGGCAGTGCCGACTCTGCCGGCACCAGCTCCTTCGCCACCCGCGCGAGCTCGGCACCGTCGACGGCCATCCGTCCCGTGTCGTCCTGGACGAGCCTCAGCCGGCCGTTGTCGGCCCAGCGCCGGACCGAGTCGTCGCTGACTCCGAGCAGGCGGGCCGCCTCAGAGATACGAAAATGCGGCATAAAGGTGAGGATACATCCGCACATGCAGAAGGTGAACGGATTCTCGTCCGCGAACACGGAAGACGGGCACCAAAACCGGAGCCACCTCGGCGAGCACTTCGCGCCAGTATTTCGTGCAGGGCGGTATCAGTTCCCGTTGCCGAACCGCTTCTTCTTCGGCGGGCGGACCGTGACCTCGCCCAGGAGGACGAATCCGCTGATCCGGCAGATCGGCCCTCCGGGGGTGACCGGCGCGTCGAGCTTCATCTTCCGTTCGCCGAGCACATTGGTGATGGAGTCCATTCGCACATCGATGCCTTCCGGCACGATGATCGTCACGCTGCCCAGCGCCACGCCCAGCCGGATCTCCACCTCTGGCGAGCGCACGACGGCCTCGGTGAAGTCGAGCTCGACGCTGCCCAGGATCGGCACCACGTCGAGGCGGGCCGGGACCTCCCACCTACCGGTCCGCTTCTCTTCGCTGAGGATCGCGTTGATCTGCTCCTTGGCGACCGGCGTTCCCGGACGGTAGTCCGGTGCCGGTACCGGCGACGACGCGGGCCGCGACGCCGGCGGCCGCGCGGCCCAGGGCTGGGGCACCGATGTCCCGCCGGGGATCGGATACGGTCCCTGTGGCAGGTCACGCGTGATCGGTTGCAGGTCACCGTAGGTGCGGGCCTGGAAGGTGGCGTCCAGGCGCTCTTCCAGCTCGGTCAGGGTGAGCCGGCCGTCACCGGCTGCCTGGCGCAACGCCTCAGCCACCCGTTCCCTGTCTACGTCGGAGCAGCGAAGGTCCGCCGGGCTCTGCACAGTGGGGAACTCGTTCTTCGCGGGTCGCCGCGCGTCCGGCGTTTCGTCGGTCATGAGGTCGCGGGCTTTCTGCGCACGTCCACGCCGCCGAAGACGGCCTTGCCCGTGATTCGCAGAACGGGGGCACCGTCGGGTGGCTGCTGGAGACTCGCGGCGTCGTTGGCCCCTCCGAACACGCCCGCTACGTCGACGGTCACGTAGACGTCGTCGGGCACCGTGATGGCGACGCCGCCGAAGACGGCCTTGACGTCGATCTCGACCTCGTCGGCCTCGAGCTGTGCCTCGCGCAGGTCCAGCTCCGCGCCGGCGAAGACCACCTTCACCGAATACCGTTCCGGCACCACCCACCGACCGCGGCGCTGGAGGCCGCTGAATACCGCCTTGGACACTCGCGACCCGGCTCGGCCGCCGACGCGCCCCGTGGGACGGCGCCCCGTGGGACGGCGCTCCGCCGTGACCGCGGGCGGAGAGACACCGGAGCCGCTGGCCACACCTGGCAGGTCCTCGACCACCTGGTCGAGCTCGCCGTAGGTCTTGGCGGCGTAAAGGGCATCGATCCGCTCGTCCAGCTCGGTAAGGCTCAGCCGGCCCTCGGCCGCAGCCTCCCGCAACCGGTCCGCTACCCGGTCGCGGTCGGAATCTGAAGCCCGCAATGCGCGTTCGTCTCGACTCTCGGTCACACGCTGACACTAGCAACGCAGCGGCCGGGGACACGAGGGCCCAGGCCGGCTAATCCCGCCGCGCGCGGGAGGACTCGCCCAGCTCGCCGGGGACGTTCCCCGGTGACCCGCCCCGGCGGTGCGGTCAGGCCGGCGCCGACGTGCTCTGCGTTGCCGTGCGGGCCGTGAGGTTCTCGCCGGTGGACGGGTCGAACACGTGCACTTTCCGCAGGTCCAACCAGAGCGCCGACACGCTGGCCTCCTCGATCCGGCTGGTCGCGTCGAGCGAGACGACGAGCTGGGTACGCATCGCCTCGCTGTCGAGCTCCCGTTCCAGTTCGGCCAGCTGGTTGCGGATGTCCTCCGGCGCGTCGTACGGCACATAGGCGTACTGCTCGTTGCCGAGCCACTCGATGACGTCGATGTTGGCGTCGAACGTCAGGCCGTGGTCACGGACAGTGTCGGACACCACCGCCGCGTCCTCGAACGACTCCGGGCGGGCGCCGAGCAGAACCACGTCCTTGCCCGCGAGATCCACCGAGCGCGACTCCGGCAGGGTCACATCGCCGAACGGTGTGTGCAGCGCGTCCTCGCCGACCGTGGCCGGGATGAAGTTCATCGGCGGGGATCCGATGAAGCCGGCCACGAACAGGTTCACCGGGTTCTCGTACAGCTCCCGCGGCGACGCCACCTGCTGGAGCAGGCCCTTGCGCAGCACCGCCACCCGGTCCCCGAGTGTCATGGCCTCCACCTGGTCGTGGGTGACGTAGACCGTGGTGATGCCGAGACGCTTCTGCAGCCGGGAGATCTCCGTGCGCATCTGACCACGGAGCTTGGCGTCGAGGTTGGACAGCGGCTCGTCGAACAGGAACGCCTGCGCGTTGCGGACGATCGCGCGCCCCATCGCGACTCGCTGGCGCTGGCCACCGGACAGGTTGGCGGGTTTGCGCTCCAGGTGCTCGGTGAGCTCCAGCAGCTCAGCCGCCTGGTTCACCCGTTCCTTGACCTCCGTGTCAGACGTCTTCTGCAATCGCAGCGGGAACGCGATGTTCTCGTAGACGGTGAGATGCGGGTAGAGCGCATAGTTCTGGAAGACCATGGCCAGATTGCGGTCCCGCGGGGCCTTCTCGTTGACCCGCTCCCCACCGATGAGCATCTCACCGCTGGTGATGTCCTCAAGCCCGACGATCATGCGCAGGAGGGTCGACTTCCCGCAGCCCGACGGGCCGACCAGGATCATGAATTCGCCGTCGGCGATGTCCAGGCTGACGTCGTTGACCGCTGGGAAGCCGTCCCCGTACTTCTTGATGATGTTGTTCATTGTGATGGCAGCCATCCGAGCCTCCTGTGCTTAAAGAAGTCGCCCTAACCCTTGACCGCGCCCTGAGTCAGGCCGGACACGATTTGCCGCTGGAACAAGAGCACGAGCACCACGACGGGAATGGTCACGATCACCGCGGCCGCGGCGATGGCGCCGGCCGGTTCCTCGAACTGCGAGGCACCGGTGAAGAACGCCAGCGCCGCGGGCACCGGCCGCGCCGACTCGGTCGATGTCAATGAGATGCCGTAGACGAAATCGTTCCAGGCGATGAAGAAGGAGATGATCGCCGTGGTGAACACACCGGGCGTCGCCAGAGGAACGATCACCTTGCGGAAGGCCTGCCATGTGGTGGCGCCGTCCACCTGCGCGGCCTGTTCCAGCTCCCAGGGGATCTGCCGGAAGAACGCCGACAGAGTCCAGATCGAGATGGGCAGCGTCAGGGACAGGTAAGGAATGATCAGACCCGGCCAGGTGTCGTAGAGACCGATGTTGCGCCACAGGTTGAACAGCGGCGTCACGATCGAGATCACCGGGAAGATCGCCACGGCCAGCGCCGTCGTCAGGATCACCCGCTTGCCCGGGAAGTCCAGCCGCGCGATCGCGTACGCGCAGAACGTAGAGAGCACGACGGCGATGAACGTCGCGATGAGCGAGACGCCGATCGAGTTGCGCAGCCCGGAGAGGAACAGCGACTGCGCGTCGCCCGCGAGGATCATCTCGTAGTTCTCCCAGACCACGCTGGTCGGGAGGAACTGCTGGTTTCCCAGGTCAGCGGAGCTCTTGAGGGACAGTGAGAAGATCCAGGCCACGGGGAAGAGCGCGTACACCACCACCGCGGCACCGGCCACCCACCACAGCACCTTCTGCCGGGTGCTTCTCTGGTCGTCCATGTCAGCCCTCCCCCCTCGCGCTGGCGAGATTGACCTTGAAAAGCTTGATGAAGACGACGCTGATCAGCACCACGCTCAGGAACAGCAGCACGGAGACGGCCGAGCCGAGCCCGATCTCCAGCCGGCTGATCGTCTGTCTATAGGCGAGGAACGAGACGACCTCGGTGTTGTTCGCCCCTTGCGTCATGATGAAGACGTTGTCGAAGAGCCGGAACGCGTCCAGCGTCCGGAACAGCAGCGCCACCATGATCGCCGCCTTCATGTTCGGGATGGTCACCTTGTACATCCGCTGCCACCACGTGGCACCGTCGACCTTGGCGGCCTCCTGCAGGTCTTCAGGAACCTGTGCCAGGCCCGCCAGCAACAGCAGCGAGATGAACGGCGTCGTCTTCCAGATCTCGGAGAGGATGATCACCGTGACCGACGGCCCGAAGCTGCCGAACGTGTTGGTGTCCTCGCTGATGCCGGGCAGCCAGCTGAACCACTGGTTGACGAACCCGGTGTTGATGTCGAACGCGTAGAGCCACGCGAACGCGGAGACGACGGTGATGATCGCGTACGGAACCAGGATCGCGGTGCGCAGCACCGGCCGCAGCACCGACAGGGCGCGATGCATCACCAGCGCCAGCGCGAACCCGAGGACCGCCTCGACCGCCACCGTGATAACGGTGATCAGCACCGTGACGGCGACGGCCTGCCACCAGACGCCATCGGTCAGGATCACCGCGTAGTTGCCGAGCCCGTTGAACTCGCGAGCGTCCGGATCCGTGAGCCGGTACTTGAACAGCGACTCATAGAACGCCTGGGCGATGGGATACGCCGTGACCAGCAGCATCACGACGAACGCCGGACCGGCAAGCCACCAGCCGAGGCGGCGTTCGCTGCGCGCGCGGTCGCTGAGCCCGGCTGGAGGCGCGGTGCTGGTGACCTTTCCGGTCGGCACGTCTTGTGTGGTACTCACAGCAGCCTCTCCCCTCGCAGCACCGCCAGAATCAGGTCCGTCGCCGTTTCGGGCGACGAGTCCGGCTGCACGGACGCCGGCGGATGCCAGGTGGTCTGCAGGCCGGTGGAGACCTCGTTGTAGTAAGGCGTCTGGGGCCGCGGCGCGGCGGCCTCCAGGGAGTCCCGGATCACGTCCGCCATCGGGAAGGCCTCCTGGACTTCCGGATCGTCGTAGGCGTCGACGTGCGCGGCCGGGTTACCGTCGTTGACGAAGTAGAAAGCCTGGTTCTCCGGCGAGACGATGCACTGCACAGCCTCCATCGCCTCGTCGGGGTGCTCGGTGAAAGCGCCGATGCCGATGTTGATGCCCCCGTAGGGGGGCCGGGCCTCCTCGCCTTCCGTCGTCGCCGGGTACGTCGCCCAGCCGATGTCGTCCAGGACCTCTTGGTCCACGGAGCCCTCGTCGACCGCGGCGTTGGTGGCCGCCCAGACGAACGGCCAGTTCACCATGAACGAGCCCCGGTCGCCGCGGAACTGAAGCATGGCCCCCGCTTCATCCTGATTGGACAGGCCAGGTCCACCGAGGCCTTCCCGGCCGATCGTCTGCATGATCTCGGCCGCTGCCCGGCCGGCGTCGGTCTCGAGGCCCATCTCCAGGTTCTCGACGTCCTCCTCCGGATTCGTCAGGATCTGCCCGCCCGCGGACGCGACCAGTGCGTTGATCCACACGGTCAGCGCCTCGGCACGGATCCCCTGGACGCCGATGTACTTCTCCTGGTCTCGGGCGGCCTCGATGATCTGCTCCCACGTGACCGGCTCGTTCTCCGGGTCCAGCCCGGCTTCTTCGGCCACGGACTTGCGGTACCACAGGATCTGCGTGTTCGCCCAGAACGGGACCGAGACGAGCTGGTCGCGCCAGCTGGCGCCGTCGATGGCGCCCTGGACCACGCCGTCGGTGACCGACTCGGCGATATCATCCGGGATCTCGGCGAGGAACTCCGCCTCGGCGAACTCCGGGATGAACGGCGGATCCAGGCTCATCAGGTCAATCGAGCTGTCATTGGCCGCCAGGCGCCTCGCGAGCTGTTCGCGCTGTGCGGTCGCTTCGCGGGGCAGCAGCGACGTAGTGATCCGGTATCGGCCGTCTGCCTCGTCGGTACAGCGGCTGGCGATCTCGGCCTGACCGCCGTCATCTGGGTTGATGTACCACGTGAGTGTCGGTGGCCCGTCGTCCCCGCCACATGCGATCAGGGCGGTCATGGCGATGACGGCCACGGCAGCGATCTTGCGCTGGCCCACACTAGCCTCCCCATCAGCGTTCCGTCCGCCGCTGCCGGAGAGGGGCAGTCCGCCACGACACCGGGGCGACGACTGTCTGGCACGTTACGCCAAGTCATGCCTTTGGCCAAGCATTTCTCGATCACCGTCTCTCATGATCATCGGAGGCTCTGGCCGTCAGCACCTGCTGCGACCGGCGATTTGGGCGGGGTGGACGTCCGCTGTGCCGAGCGAGCCGGCGCCATAGCGGCTGGCCTACGGTAGACGAGTGCACGAACCACCCGAAATGATCGCGCGCGGCGACGGCACCGCCGGAGAGGTGGCGCTGCGCCGCCGAGCCGGCCAGGGGGCACCCGTCTACGAGCTGATCGTCAACGGCACGTTCATCATGGACACCGCCGAGACGTCCACCGAACGGCTTCTGGCCGACGCGCTGCTCGATCGGCACGGTTCACCGCGCCGGATCCTGGTCGGCGGTCTCGGCCTCGGCTTCACCCTCGCCGCCCTTCTCGCCGACCCGCGAGTGGAGAGGGTCGACACCGTCGAGCTCGAGCCGCTTCTGGTCGAGTGGTTGCGGGCCGGCTTGGTCCCCGGCGCGGCAGTGCTCCTCACCGACCCGCGAGCGCATGTGATCGTCGGTGATGTCCGCGATACGCTCCAGTCCGCGCCGGAGGCCGGTTACGACGCGATGGTGCTCGACGTCGACAACGGACCCGGCTTTCTCGTACGGGACGCCAACGCGGCCGTCTACGAACGCCCGTCGCTCCGCGCGGCGGCCCGGGCACTGGCTCCCGGCGGACTGCTGGCGGTCTGGTCAGCGGCGCCGGCTCCCGAGCTTGCCGCGGTCCTGGCCGACGTCGTCGGCGACGTCACCGAACTGGTGCGCGCCGTTCCCCGTGAGGGGCGTGAGATCGAGTACTACATCTACATCGCAGAGCGCCCCTCCCCATGATCATTGACGATCACCCCCCTCATAGGGTGGACGATCGCCAATGATCATGGGGGGGGTCGGGCGGATCACTCCCGGGTGCCGTCGGTGCTCAAGCTCCACTCCGTCGGTGGCCACGGGCGCTCCAGTGCGGGATGGACACTCGCATCAACAACCGTCCGGTCACCGAGCGGCGCGGCTAATTCGATCTCCAGCGGGAAGCTCGGATTGCCCGGGCACGTCGCAGGCCCGGGGTCCGGCTCGACCAGAACGACTATCGTCACCTTCGCGTCGTCCTCACTCACGACAGACTCGATCTTCCGGCCCTCCGGCGCCTTCCCGCTCGTGCAGTCCATCTCCCAGGCTTGAACGGCGATCGAGTTCACCTCCGGGTCAGGCTCGATGTCCGGATCCAGGATGAACCGTGCGTTGCCCCAGCCGGCCGCCTCGACCGACACCTGACACTGACCCCAACCCGACGGAACCCACGTGTTGCCCTCGCGATCGAACACGGCGTCCGCATACAGCGGGTTCCAGTCCCAATCCTCGGCATGCGGCTCGTGCGGGATACCGAAGAGCACCAGCTCGTCGTCGGCCTCGGCAGCGACATACCAATCGTGGGTTTTAAAGAACTCGCGCTCGCCTTCAGCCACGCTGAAATCGATCTGATCAGCCAGATCACCGAGGGACGGGAACGACGACGGATCGGGCGGGAGCTCGTCGAACTGCACTGCACCGCATGAGACGACGAGGTCGTCCATCGACGGCGCGCCGCCAGGCGTAGCGGGTGCTTGCCCCGCGCTCGTGCTCTGGGCGCCAGCACCCGGGTCTTCGCCTCCAGAGCCGGTGGTGACGTGAGCAGCCTCATCTCCGCACGCGGCCGCGAACAGCAACGTCACGCTGACGAAAGCGATGGTGGCGGTCAGCCGCCGCGGACGATCTGCCATGGTGATTCGACGCCGGGCCCGCCCCATCGGTTCCCTGCTCTCGGCCCACAGCGGACACAGCTAGCCACCGATCCGACAGAGGCAACTCGAGCGTCGAAAAGATCAGGGCCACCGGCCCGGCCTGGACACCTCCTCATGATCATGGGGAGGGCTATGTCGCGGCCATCGTCCCGACGCCGAAGGCGGCGAGCCAGATGCCCACGTGGTGGCTGGCGAACCCGGCCAGGGTGAACGCGTGGAAGATCTCGTGGAAGCCGAACCAGCGCGGCCACGGATCGGGCTTCTTCGCTCCGTACACCACCGCACCCGCCGTGTACATGAGCCCACCGATGATGATCAGCGTCACCACGGCCGCGCCGCCGTACGACGCGAACTCGGGCAGCCAGAAGACCGCGGCCCAGCCCAGAGCGATGTAGATCGGCACGTACAGCCAGCGGGGAGCACCGAGCCAGAACACCCGGAAGGCCACGCCGAGCAATGCACCGCCCCACACCAGTCCGAGCAGCAGACGAGCGTCGTCGGCCGGAAGGATGAGCAGGGTGAACGGCGTATACGTGCCAGCGATGATCAAGAAGATGTTCGCGTGGTCAAGACGCTTGAGCATCTCCCGAACCCTCGGAGACCAGCGGCCGCGATGATAGACACCACTGATCCCGAACAGCAGGGCTGCCGTCACTGTGTACACGGCGGCACTGATCCGGACGGTCCTGGACGGCGCCATGGCCACCAGCATCAGCCCCGCCACCACGGCCACCGGGAACGTGCCGATGTGCAGCCAGCCACGCAGCTTCGGCTTCACCGCGGAGAGGGCGTCGCGCAACGGCGCGTCGAACGACATGACCTCCACGGTAAACCACAACCCCGCCGTCGGCGTCCATCACAATGACGGGAAACTCGCTGGCGGTACGTGGCCTGCGCCACAGCGGCGAGTGGGCGCCGGATAGCGGTAGTCTTCTCGTCCGGGGCACCGAGCACACTCGCGAGGACGGTCAGGAGGACACGCTGTCATGGGCCTGTCGGATGTGATCTACCGACTCTACGGCCGTAACCTCCAGCGGCAACTCGATCCCGCACGCCGTCCCGGGCACGTCGCGGTGATCCTCGACGGCAATCGCCGCTGGGCGCGAGGTTTCGGGGCACCTACCGCGAGCGGACACCAAGCCGGCGCCCAGAAGGCGCAGGAGTTCCTCGGCTGGTGCGACGAGCTGGACATCAACGTCGTCACCCTGTTCCTGCTCTCCACGGACAACCTCCGCCGCCCTGAGGACGAGCTCGTACCGCTGCTCGGCATCATCGAAGGACTGATCAAGGACCTCGCGAGCGCCGGGCGGTGGCGAGTTCACCCAGTGGGTGCACTGGACGTACTGCCGGACCGGACGGCCACCGTCCTCAAGCAAGCCGCCGACGCCACCCGGGACGTCAAGGACATGCACGTGAACGTCGCCGTCGGCTACGGCGGACGGCAGGAGATCGCCGACGCCGTGCGCGCCCTGGTGCAGGAGCACGCCGAGAAGGGCACCCCCCTCGAAGAGCTGGCCGCGACCATCACCGCCGAGGACATTGCCCGCCACCTGTACACCAAGGGCCAGCCCGATCCCGACCTGGTGATCCGCGCCAGCGGCGAGCAGCGCCAGTCCGGATTCCTCCTGTGGCAGAGCGCGAACTCCGAGTATTACTTCTGTGAAGCGCTGTGGCCGGACTTCCGGCACGTGGACTTCCTGCGTGCGCTGCGCTCTTATGGCGAGCGCGAACGGCGCTACGGCCAGTGAGGCGGCTCAACGCCGCAACCCATTGTTAACCGGACGTTCTGGCGTGTCCGGGTCCGTGAGATCCGCCACGATGTACGCTTGATCGTGACGGTTGGTGGGGAAGCCAGCCGTCCGGGAGGCCCGTCCAACGTGCTGAACTCATGGCGCGAAGGGAGGGCCGGCACCCGGCCCGCTGGGCCCGGTCCCGGTCCTTCACGCGACAAGGACGTCTGAGTAGTCAGGGTGCGCTCAGACGCCAAGGGGAGACGGACGTGGCCGATTCCAGGACTCACACTCGTCGTCATCGCCCGAGCCGATCTGCGGCGCAGCGCATTACCTACGTTCTCGACACCAGCGTCTTGCTCGCGGACCCTTACGCGATCCTGCGCTTCGCCGAGCACGACGTGGTCCTGCCTGTCGTCGTGATCACCGAACTGGAGGGAAAACGGCACCATCCCGAACTCGGTTACTTCGCACGAAACGCGCTACGCCTCCTCGATGAACTACGCATAGAGCACGGCCGCCTGGACGAGCCGATCCCCGTCGGAGAGGACGGCGGTGCGGTGCGGGTGGAGCTCAACCACTCCGACCCGGAGGTGCTGCCTGCCGGGTTCCGGCTTGGTGACAACGATTCGCGCATCCTCGCCGTCGCGCTCAACCTGGCCGGCGACGGGTCCGACGTCGTCCTCGTCTCGAAGGACCTGCCGCTGCGGGTCAAGGCGTCGTCGGTGGGCCTGCAAGCCGAGGAGTACCGCGCCGAGGCCGTCGTCGAGTCGGGCTGGACCGGCATGGTGGAGCTGGAGATATCTGGGTCCGTCCTCGACGGGCTCTACGAGCACGGCACCGTCGACATCGAGGAAGCTCGCGACCTGCCCTGCCACACCGGGGTCGTGCTGCACAGCGAGCGCGGCAGTGGCCTCGGCCGGGTGACGCCGGACAAGCTGGTCCGCCTCGTTCGCGGTGACCGGGAGGCGTTCGGCCTGCACGGTCGCTCCGCCGAGCAGCGGATCGCGCTCGACATCCTGCTCGACGAAGAGATCGGCATCGTCTCCATGGGCGGCCGGGCCGGGACCGGCAAGTCGGCGCTGGCGTTGTGCGCCGGCCTCGACGCGGTGCTGGAACGGCGCCTGTACAAGAAGGTGATCGTCTTCCGTCCGCTCTACGCCGTGGGGGGTCAGGATCTCGGCTACCTGCCCGGCAACGAGTCGGAGAAGATGAACCCCTGGGGACAGGCGGTCTACGACACCCTCGGAGCGCTCACCACCCAGGATGTGATCGATGAGGTCATCGAACGGGACATGCTGGAGGTCCTGCCGCTCACGCACATCCGCGGCCGGTCCCTGCACGACGCGTTCGTCATCGTCGACGAGGCTCAGTCCCTGGAGCGCAATGTCCTGCTGACAGTCCTGTCCCGGATCGGCGGCAACTCCCGGGTGGTGCTGACGCACGATGTCGGCCAGCGCGACAACCTGCGAGTCGGCCGTTACGACGGCGTGGTGGCCGTGGTCGAGAAGCTCAAGGGCCATCCGCTGTTCTCGCACATCACGCTGACACGCTCCGAGCGCTCCCCGATCGCGGCGCTGGTCACTGAGATGCTGGAACAGAACTCCGTCACCTAGCCCCAACCCCGCCGGTGTTGGTCACCTGATCGTCGAAGTGTCACCTGATCGCTACCGTGGAAACGATCAGGTGACCGAACACCCGCCTCGTGGCCCGTGTTGGTGACCTGATCGTCTCCACCATGTGGACAGAAGATGATCAGGTGACGAATCCGAGCGAACACGGCGAGTTGGTCACCTGATCGACTTCTCCTACGGCCGAGGTCAGGCCGCACGCCGACGAGCGCTGCCCCAAGGAAGCATGGTGTCGCGCCCGCACTGCCCCAAGGAAGCTTGGTGTCGTTATAGCGACATCAAGGAAGCACATTGCACGTGCGCCTCGGATGCTGTCCGATCCACAACGACGACCACCGCACCACAACGACGACCACCGCACCACCACGACGACCGCCGCATCGACAGCGACCACCGCGCAACCCGAGCAAAAGCGCGCTGAGCCTAGGGGTACGTCATGCGCAGGACGTCGAGCGCGTCGTCGAGCTGCTGCTCGGTGAGCTTGCCCTGCTCGATGTAACCACGCTCCACCACCACTTCGCGGATGGTCTTGCGCTCGGCCAGCGACTGCTTCGCCACCTTGGCAGCCTCTTCGTATCCGATGTACCGGTTGAGCGGCGTGACCACCGACGGGGACGACTCCGCGTACTCCCGGCAGCGGTCCTCGTCGGCCTTCAGCCCGGAAACGCAGCGGTCGGCGAAGAGCCGGCTGATGTTGGCCAGCAGGCGGATCGACTCGAGCACGTTGCGGGCGATGACCGGCAGCATCACGTTCAGTTCGAAATTACCGGCCGCACCCGCGAAGGTTACCGCCGCGTCGTTGCCGATCACCTGGGCGCAGACCATGCACAGCGCCTCCGGAATCACCGGGTTCACCTTGCCGGGCATGATCGACGAGCCGGGTTGCAGATCCGGCAGCGCCAGCTCGGCCAGACCGGTGCGCGGCCCGGAGCCCATCCATCGCACGTCGTTGGAGATCTTGTTGAGCGACACCGCTATGGTGCGCAGCTGGCCGGAGAGCTCGACCAACCCGTCACGAGCACCCTGGGCTTCGAAGTGGTTGCGCGCCTCGGTGAAGGGCAGGTCCGTGTCGGCGGCGAGCCGGCCGATCACCTTCTCGGCGAACCCGGGCGGGGTGTTGATGCCGGTGCCGACGGCGGTGCCGCCCAGCGGCAGCTCCGCCACCCGAGGCAGCGCCGCCTCCAGGCGCTCCACGCCGTACCCGATCTGCGCCGCGTAACCACCGAACTCCTGTCCCAGAGTCACCGGCGTGGCGTCCATGAGGTGCGTGCGGCCGCTCTTCACGACAGCGGCGAACTCTGCCGACTTCGCGCTCAGTGCGCGCTCAAGGTGCTGCAGCGCAGGTACGAGATCGCGTACGACGGCCGTCGTCGCGGCGACATGGATGGCTGACGGGAAGATGTCGTTGCTGGACTGGGACGCGTTGACGTGATCGTTCGGGTGCACGGGCGAGCCGAGCCGCTCGGTGGCCAGCGTGGCCAGCACCTCGTTCGTGTTCATGTTGCTCGACGTGCCCGAGCCGGTCTGGAACACGTCGACCGGGAAGTGGTCGTCGTACGTTCCGGACGCCACATCGGCGGCGGCCTCGTGGATCGCCGTCGCCACGTCCGCATCGACCACACCCAGCTCCGAGTTGACCGTCGCCGCGATCCCCTTGATGGACGCGAGCGCGTGGATCAGGGAGTTCTCGATGCGGGTACCGGAGACCGGGAAGTTCTCCACGGCCCGTTGCGTCTGGGCGCGGTACTTCGCCGCTGCGGGCACCCTGACCTCGCCCATGGTGTCGTGTTCGATGCGGTACTCGGTGTTGATGGCCTCGTCGCTCATGCCTGACATCATCCCGCGCCAGCTCCGCGATCAGGAGCCGGGGTCAGCGCGACGACGACATCTGGGCGGCAAGCTCGGCCGGGTCACTCGTGGGGCGCGAACACGCGAAGTGCCGGCAGACGTAAGCGGCGGGAGCGCCCTCGACCAGCGGGCGGTCTCGAAGCAGCGGGATGGCCGTGGTGTCTGTCCTGCCGGGCTCTCCGACGACGACGGCTGCGCCGGGCGACGGGTGCCGCAACGCGCTCCGGTGCAGTTCCGCCGTGCGTGCGTCGTCGATACCGCCGACGACGGCCACCTCCACCGGCCCGGCGAGCAGGGCCTCGGATACCGCCATCCCCCAGCCGGCGAAGCGCGGAGCCTGTGCCGCGAGGGCGTCGTAGACACCCAGCGCGGATTCCGCCGCGGCACGGTGCCGTGCAGAACCGGTGTACGCGGAGAACGACAGCAACGCGCCCGCAGCCGCCGAGCGACCCGAGGGCGCCGCGTTGTCGGTGGGGTCCTGGGGCCGGCGCACCTCGGCCAGCCGCTCATCCGTGGCGTCGTCCGCGGTGTCGAAGAAGCCTCCCTCGCCGTCACCGAAGTGCCCGAGCACCACTTCCAGCACCTGCTCCGCCAAGGACAGCCACGCCGGGTCCCCGGTCACGGCCACCAGCGTGAGGAAGCCCTCCGCCACGTCGCCGTAATCCTCGAGGACGCCGCTCGGCGCGCCCGCCTTGCCGTTGCGTGACACCCGCCGCAACCGGCCACGTTCGTCGAGATGGAGCCGGAGCAGCACGTCGGCACACTCGATCGCCGCGGCAATCCAGGCCGGCTCGTCGAGCAACGCGCCCGCGTCCGCGAGGGCGGCGATGGCCAGCCCGTTCCACGCCGTGACGACCTTGTCGTCGCGGGCCGGCTGTGGCCGCGTCGCTCGCGCGGTGAGCAGCGATTCGCGCACGCGTGCCCAACGCTCCCAGTCGTACGGGTCCTCGGGCAGCTGCAGGGTCGACGCGCCGTGTTCGAAGGTCCCGCGCTCGGTGACGCCGAACAGCTCGGCCGCCCAGCGGCCGTCCTCGGGGCCGAGGACGCGCTCCAGCTCGGCCGGAGTCCAGACATACGACGCTCCCTCCCGTGGATGTCCGCCCGGCACATCCGGCGCGTCGGCGTCCAGGGCACTCGCGAACGCCCCTTCGGGCGTGCGCAGATCCCGGAGCAAGAACCCGGCGGTCTCGCGGACCACCCTCTCCGCCAGCTCCGATCCGGTGGCTCGCCACAGGTGGGCGTACACCCGCAGCAATTGCGCGTTGTCGTAGAGCATCTTCTCGAAGTGCGGGACCACCCAGGCGTGGTCGACGCTGTACCGGGCGAATCCGCCGCCGATCTGGTCGTAGATGCCGCCGCGGGCCATTCGCTCACAGGTGGCCTCGGCTATGGCCAGCGCGTGGGAGTCACCGGTGCGGGCGTGATGACGCAGGAGAAACTCCAGGACCATCGACGGCGGGAACTTCGGCGCCGTTCCGAACCCGCCGAAAGTATCATCGAACGACGACGCCAGTCGCCGCATGGCCAGATCGAGCCGGTCCGCCCCCGGAGCCGCACCGTGTGGCAAAGCCCGCGGACCCCCAAGACGCTCCGCGATCTGTCCGGAGGCGCCGTTCACCTCGTCCCGGCGCTCCCGCCACGCGGCCTCGACCGCCTCCAGTACCTGCCGAAAAGACGGCATCCCCGATCGCGGCTCCGGCGGGTAATACGTCCCGGCATAAAAGGGTTTTCCCTGCGGGGTGAGAAAGACGGTCATCGGCCAGCCGCCTTGGCCGGTCAATGCCTGTACCGCCTCCATATAGACGGCATCGACGTCCGGGCGTTCTTCGCGATCCACCTTGATCGGCACGAAATGCTCGTTCAGATAGCCCGCGACCGCATGGTCCTCGAACGATTCATGGGCCATGACGTGACACCAGTGGCAGGCCGCGTAACCGACGCTGAGCAGGACGGGGAGATCCCGCCGCCGAGCCTCCGCAAAGGCGTCGTCGCCCCATTCCCACCAATCGACGGGATTATCCCGATGTTGTAGCAAATAAGGACTCGAAGCGTTGCTGAGACGGTTCACCCATGCCCTCCGGCCCGCGTCCACTGTGGTGGCCACATCTTTATCAGCTCTCACCCTCGGCGCTATCCACATTTCCACGTGTCGGCCGCGCGATGCAAAGCCGGGGCCGCCCAGCGCGACGCGTGATCAGCTGGATGCGGCGTCTTGCGCAGCGGCTCGGCCAAGCTGCGATACGTCCCATGGAGGTAGAGTCACTACGCTGGACGACACTTGGAGAGATCGATCTTGAGTGAGCACGCGTGCTGTGCGGCCACCCGGCCGGAGGGCGAATCCGTCGCGGGCCTGGAGCTGAATCCCCAGCCCTCGGCGCAGGCCGGAGCAGCAGGCCCGGCGCCGTCCGAGGCCGCCGGCACCTCCGGAATGGTGCAGCTGCCGGGTGGCAGCTTCATCATGGGCACCGACGCCGTGGACGGATATCCCGCGGATGGCGAGGGACCCGCGCGTGAGGTGACCTTGAGCCCGTTCTGGATCGACACCACCACGGTCAGCAATGCTGAGTTCACCACTTTCGTCGAGGCGACCGGGTGGATCACGGTGGCCGAACGGCTCGGCACATCCTACGTCTTCGCCGGCTTCCTTCCCGACGACTTCCCGCCCACCCGCGGTGTGCACGACGCGCCGTGGTGGCGAGAAGTACACGGCGCCGACTGGCGGCACCCTGAAGGCCCGCATTCGAACATCGAGGACCGGATGGATCATCCGGCCGTACACGTCAGCTGGCGAGACGCGCGAGCGTATGCCAACTGGGCGGGCAAGCGGCTGCCCACGGAGGCGGAGTGGGAGTACGCGGCGCGCGGTGGCCTGATACAGAACCGCTATCCCTGGGGCGACCAGCGCGAGCCGGGTGGCGAACACCGGATGAACGTGTGGCAAGGCACGTTCCCCACCAAGAACACGGCGGCCGACGGGTACACCGGTACCGCGCCGGTTGACGCCTACGAGCCCAATGGCTTCGGCTTGTACAACATGACCGGCAATGTCTGGGAATGGTGCTCGGACTGGTTCGACCCGGCGTGGCATCGCACCGGACCGCGCGTGGACCCGGCAGGCCCGCCACGCACCGGCCGTAAGGCGATGCGTGGCGGCTCCCACATGTGTCACGCGAGCTATTGCTTCCGGTATCGCGTGGACGCACGCAGTTCGAACACGCCGGACAGCTCCGCGGGCAACGTCGGCTTCCGGTGTGTCCGCTCGATACAGCGGTAGCTCTGGCGCGCCCGGCCGGTCGGCTGCCCCACCGCTCGGCTACCCCACCGCTCGGCTACCCCACCGCTCGGCTGCCGCCGCTCGGCTATCCGGCGTCGGAGCCGAACGCCTCGGCCATCGCCTTGGTGTCGAACGCCTTGTCGTTGCGTTCGTTGAGGCTGTACCAGTTTCCCGAGTTGTCCCGGAACACCGCCTCCACGCCATAGGGACGCTCGGCGGGCTCCTGGAGGAATTCCACGCCGCGGGCGGAGTACTCCTCGTAGGTGCGCCGGCAGTCGTCGGTGTCCCATGCCCCGGCGCTCAGCGCACCCTTCGCCATCAGAGCCCGGATGGACGCGGCGGTCTCTTCGTCGTGCATCGGCGGACCCGGAACGCTCAGCGCTACCTGTAACGTGGGACTGGCCGGCGGACCCACAGTCAGCCACCTGAAGCCGTTCTCCATGGTCACGTCGTGTCTTAACTCGAATCCCAGTTTGTCGATGAAGAACGCCTTCGCCTCCTCGTAGTCGGCGACGAAGACGCCTGCGACGCCCAATCCGGTGATCATGCGTATTCTCCTCTCGTCACGAGGCGATCGGTCTCATCCGACACGACCGGCCCGTTGGCACGACTCACCGCGAGAAGGAACGACGTTCCAGGCGCTCCCGCGGGGAGACCCGGGCCCGAATGTCCCGGCAACAGGAACACTAGGCACCATCGGCCGATGGTGGCTTCTCCGTGATTGCGCTCTTCCGCGGCACGCCCCACATGAGGACGTAACAGCCGGGAATCGGCGGAGGCCCGCCCCGCTGGTGTGCCGCGCGCTGGAAACGCGAGGGTGATACGCCGGCGAACTCGGTGAACAGGCTGCTGAATGAACCCAGGCTGGAGAAGCCCACGACGTGGCAGACCTCGGTGACGGTCAAATTGGCCGACCGCAGCAGCTCCTGAGCGCGCTCGATCCGCCGGCGAGTCAGATATCGCCCAGGGGTCTCGCCGTAGGCGGCCCGGAAGGCGCGAACGAAGTGATAGCGCGAGTACCCGGCGGCCTGCGCGAGCCGGTCGAGGTCGAGCGGCTCGGCGTAGTGACGGTCGATCAGGTCACGAGCTCGCCGTACAGCCACCAGCGTCTGCGCGGCCGCGGCCCCCGCCGGCGTGGCCATCCGACCGGGCTCAGCCGCCCTCGGTGTTCCGCTTAGCGCGGCCCATGCGCTCCTGATCGGTGGTGGCGTCCTCGTCGAAGTCGATGCGGCGGATCTGCTTGCGCATGCTCCGGTACAGCACGACCAGCACCAGAATCAGCGCGACGACGATCCAGAACCCGACCGACCCGGCGCTGATGGACAGGCCGCCATCGTCACGGCCGTCCCGGAACATGCCCACGGCAGCTACTACGTCCACGATGTCCACCCTACTCCGGCAACGTCGCGGTCTGCTCGTGGCCTGGTACGGCCTGCCTCGCCCACTCTCGCACGCCCGCGAACAGGTCCGTCTCGGGCGGATCGGACTCCACGACGCTGCGCACCAGCTCGTAGTCCTCGGTCGGCCAGGCAGCTTGGTGCACCTCGAGCGGCACGGCGAACCATGGGCCCTCGGGATCGATCTGGGTGGCGTGCGCGAGCAGCGCCTTGTCACGCACCGGGAAGTACTCGGCACACTCGACCTTCGTGGTCACCCGCCGGTCCCACTCCGGATCCGGCTTCCACTCGGCCAGGCGCTCGGCATACGGCGATTCCAGACCGCGGCGCTCCATCTCCTCGTGCAGGGCGACGAACCGCTGCCGATGGAACGAGTGGTGATAGTAGAGCTTCATCGGCTGCCAGGGCGCACCGGAATCCGGGTACCTGCCTGGGTCGCCGGCCGCGTCGAAGGCGGCCACCGTGACCTTGTGGCACATCACGTGATCCGGATGCGGATAGCCGCCGTTCTCGTCGTACGTCGTGACCACGTGCGGCCGGAAGCGCCGGACGATCTCGACGAGTGGCTCGGCGGCCGTATCGACGGGCTGGGCCGCGAAGCAGCCGTCCGGCAGCGGCGGAAGGGGGTCGCCCTCAGGGAAGCCGGAATCGACGAACCCCAGCCATTCCTGCCGCACTCCCAAGATCTCGCGGGCGGCGTCCATCTCCTGGCGCCGGATATCGGTGATGTTGGCCAGCACGTCGGGCCGGTCCATGTTGGGATTGAGAATGGAACCCCGTTCCCCGCCGGTGCACGTGACGACCAGCACGTCGACACCCTCGGCAACGTACCGCGCGGTGGACGCGGCACCCTTGCTCGACTCGTCGTCGGGATGCGCGTGCACGTGCATCAGCCGGAGTGCTTCTGCCATCGTTCTTCCTTCGTCACATGTGCGATTCGTCTACAAGAAGTCAACCGTACGACTATCCGCGGCTCTACGCGGGCTCCAGCCGGTGCCACCATGTACCGCCTCGGCGCCACCATGTCCCGCCGCGGGGACGCCATGTCCAGCCGGCGCCATCGCCTGCCCTGAGCGGCGGACGAGGCCAGCTCGCCCGCCCATCGGCTGAGCCCGGCCAGCTCGCGCCATCGGTGAAAGCCGGGTGATAATAGTGTCGCACCGTCCAGCACGAACCATCGGAGCCCCAGTGGCAGAACCGCAGACCCGGCGCGCCCGCATCGGCGCCACCGTCGCTATGGCCGCCGTGGCCGTCGCGATCACCGCGGTGGTCCTCTGGCTGACGGTGGACTGGCGAGACGAAGGCGTGCGCGCCGCACTGCATTCGTGGCAGGAGCCGGTGGATGACACGATGCCCGTCACCATCGAGGTGGACCGGCCGCCCCACACCACCCTCACATGCGACCTCATCGCCCGCGACGTGCGCTTCGTCGTCGTTGGACAGGTGAGCGTCGAAGTCCCGGCAGGTGGGGAACGGCGCCAGCGCATCGATGCCCTGATCCCCTTACGAGGTGACGGAATAGCACCTGAGCTGGAAGGATGCACCGCCAGCCGGTAATCGGTGGACCGCGTGGAGTCGAACATCGCCGCGGGACCGGTCAACTTGGTAATCTTGTGTGTTCATCTCGACTCGACACGTACCGGGTTGAGGCCCGGCTGACTGAGGACCACATC
This sequence comes from Phytoactinopolyspora alkaliphila, assembly GCF_010550695.1. Taxonomy (GTDB): domain Bacteria; phylum Actinomycetota; class Actinomycetes; order Jiangellales; family Jiangellaceae; genus Phytoactinopolyspora; species Phytoactinopolyspora alkaliphila. Next base: position 449,824 of record NZ_JAAGOB010000003.1, on the reverse strand, counting down.
CAGGACCACTGGGGTGTGGTCCAACGACTATAGGCAAGGAGCAGATGCTGTGACCGCAACGAGCGACAACGTCGCCTGGCTCACCCAGGATGCTTACAACCACCTCAAGGATGAGCTGGAGCACCTGATGGGGCCCGCGCGCAGCGAGATCGCCAAGCGCATCGAGGCGGCGCGGGCCGAAGGCGACCTTTCGGAGAACGGCGGCTACCACGCCGCCAAGGAGGAGCAGGGCAAGCAGGAAGCCCGGATCCACCAGCTCCAGCAGCTCCTGCAGCGCGCGCGGGTCGGCGAGACGCCGCCTGACGACGGCGTCGTCGAGCCGGGCATGATCGTCGAGATCAAGTTCGCCGGCGACGACGAGATCGAACGCTTCCTGCTTGGTTCTCGCGAGCTTCTCCAGCTCGACGACTCGGTGGACCTGGAGGTCTACTCGACCCAGTCCCCGCTCGGGGCGGCGCTGCACGGCCAGGCCGCCGGTAGCACGGTCACCTACGAGGCGCCGAACGGCCGCGAGGTCACCGTCGAGATCGTCAGCGCCAAGCCGTACACGGGCTAGGAGGGCTCCGGCTTCTGCCAATTGGCTCGTCGCAAGCGATCGAGTCGAGACGACAGACTACCGACTCGACACGGAAGACCGGGTCGTCTCCCACCGCCCCAGCTGGGGCGGGACGGAGACGACCCGGTCTTCATGCGTGTGTCTTCAGCAGGCCCGTGACTGCTGATTGCTCGGGAGCTACGCGCCGCGCTGCGTAGGTGCGCGCGCTACTTGCTCGCGGCGGCCTTGTACTTACGCACTGCCAGCGGTGCGAAGATCACGATGATCAGCGCACACCAGATCAGCGCTGCCGGAACCGGGTGCTGCATCGGCCAGGCGTCGGAGACGATGATGCTCTCGTTGCCGAACAGATCGCGGGCTGCGGCGACGATGGCGCTGATGGGATTCCATTCGGCCATGTTCTGCACGATCGTGGGCATGGTGCTGGGCGGCACGAAGGCATTGGACAAGAACACGACCGGGAACAGCCAGATCAATCCGGCGGACGCCGCCACCTGCGGGTTACCGACCGACAAGCCGATGAACGCGCCGACCCACAGCATCGCGAAGGCGAAGAGCAGCATCAGGCCGACGCCGCCGAGGAACGGCAGGACACCGTTGTTGACCCGCCAGCCCACGATCAGCCCACACACCATCATGATGACCAGCACGATGAACTGACTGCACAGGTCGGAGACGACCCGGCCGGCGATCACGCCGGAGCGGGCCATCGGCAGCGACCGGAACCGGTCGATCAGCCCCTTGTGCATGTCGTCGGCGAGCCCGACGCTGGCCGGCGCCACCGCGAAGGCCATGGTCTGCGCGAAGATCCCTGCCATCAGGTACTCGCGGTAATTCACGCCGTCCACCGGGATGGCGCCACCGAACACATAGGCGAACAGCACCACGAACATGATCGGCTGGATGAACATGTAGATCTGCGTGTCCGGCACCCGCATGCCACCGCGGATGTTCCGCCACGCGATGATCATCGTGTCCTGCAGCACCTGGTTGATACCGCTGGTCTTGACCGCCGCGGGCGGCTGCACGGTTTCGGTGGTAGTCACTTGGCACCTCCCTCGGCCGCGACGGCCTGCTCGTCCTCGGCTGCCTTCTCTTCTTCGGGATGATGGCCGGTGAGCTCGAGGAACACGTCGTCCAGCGTCGGCCTGCGCAGGGCGATGTCGTCGATCTCGATGTTCTGCTCGTCGAGGTCACGGATCACCTGGATGAGACCCTTCGAGCCCGTGGCCGTGGGCACCGTGAGCCGGCGGGTGTGCTCGTCGACGACGCACTGGCCGTCGCTGCCCCGCTGCAGGACGTCGACGGCGCGCGACAGAGCCTCCGGGTCGTGGACGACCACTTCGATCCGCTCGCCACCGACCTTGGCCTTGAGCTCGTCGGCCGTGCCCTCCGCGATGATCCGGCCCTGGTCGATCACCACGATCCGGTCGGCCAGGGCGTCGGCCTCCTCCAGATACTGCGTGGTCAGCATGATGGTGGCGCCGCCGCTGACCCGCTCACGGATGACGTCCCAGAGGTCGAGCCGGCTGGCCGGGTCGAGCCCGGTGGTCGGCTCGTCGAGAAAGAGCACCTTCGGGTGCACGATGAGGCTTCCGGCCAGGTCGAGCCGGCGACGCATGCCACCCGAGTAGGTCTTGGACGGCCGGTCCGCCGCGTCGGTCAGGGCGAACTGCTCCAGGAGCTCCTCGGCCCGCTTCTTGGCCTGCCGGCTGGACAGCTGATAGAGGCGGCCGAACATCCACAGGTTCTCCCGGCCGGTCAGATTCTCGTCGACCGCGGCATACTGGCCCGACAACCCGATGCTGGCCCGCACCGCCTGAGGGTCGGTGGCGACGTCGTGGCCGGCGACTTCGGCGCGGCCACCATCCAAGGGCAGCAGGCTGGTCAGCATGCGTACCGTGGTTGTCTTACCGGCACCGTTGGGTCCCAGGAGACCCAAGACGGTGCCTTCCGGCACGACGAGGTCGACACCGTCGACGGCTCGGACGGCCTTCTCCCCGGAGCCGAAGGTCTTCACGAGACCCTCGGCGATGATTGCATTCACTGCTTCTTCCTCTCATGAACACGGCTGTTCCCAGCCGTGGCTGTGCAGATGACGAAGATCTCCGAACCGGGCGGATGCGGACTCCGCCAGTGATGGCATTCGTAGGGTCTCCCCTGGGGAACGAGTCAAACTCGGCGCGAACCCTACGCAAGAGACCGGTCGGCGTAACGGACGGTCATCGGCATTGTGCCCGGAGGCACCGACAAGCTCCGGCGGCGGCTCTGGGCGGGATGGCGCGCCGGGCACACGCGTTAGCTCAGCAGCTCCGTCGCCTCATCGAGATCGAGTTCCCCCGCCGCCAGCCGCCGCAACACGTCTTCGCGATCCACCGGCTCGTTGTCTGCGTGCAGTCCCCCTACCTCCTCGATACCGAGACGCCCCAGCAGCTCGGCGTAGCGAAGCCGGGCCGTCGGATAGCTCACCCCGAGTTCGCGGGCGAGCACCTTCATGTTGCCCCTGGAGACCAGGAATGCGCTAAGGATTTTCCGGTCTTGTGCGGACAGCGAACAGTACGCGCACGCCGCGAACCGCCCGGAAAGCTCCGTACCGCACGAATCACAGCCCAGGCGGGTGACGTGCAGCATGTCGCCGCAGACCGGACAGTCCCGCGGGGGCTGATGGCCCCCATGTGCGCCGGGTACCCGGGTGACGTGTCCCTGGACGGCGCCTACCTCAGCGCTGTGGCCGCCACGGCCCGCAGCCGCCCGCGCGGAGTCTCCGCTGCTCACCGCGCGTCGCCTCGATCCGGCGTCTTCAGCGACACGGAACCCATCACCACTTCGACGTCGATCTCGGCGCCGCCGAGCCCGACGACGATGTCCCGGTTGCGGTCACGTCCCTGGCGCTCAGGTTCGACGGAGAACCGGCCGAGCTGAACGTCCGAGCGAACCCGTGCGTCCGAACCGGACTCCAGGGTCAGCTGCAGTGAACCGGACTCACACCGCATTCTGGAGTGCCCATGCGTCTGCACAGTACTCACCTGTGCCGATCCTGCCTGGACCAGCAGGTCGATGGGGCTGTGCGCCCCGCTGATCCGCAGCGATCCCGCCGTGACCCGCACATGGTCCAGCGCATGCGCGCCGTCCACTTGAAGGGAGCCGGCGATCACTTCGACGCCGATAGGGAGGTCCGGGCGGATGCGCACTTTCAGCTCCAGGTTCTGCCCGAGGCTGTGCTGGATCTTGCCTGCGGCTTCCTTCCAGCCGCCACCGGTCAGCAGCACGAACGCGTTGTCCGTCGGGACGATCTCGGTCTCCCCCGCCACCACGAGCGTGGAACCGTCCCGCCGCAGCGTGTGCGGACCGTCGATGGCCACGGTGGCCACGGTGGGATCCCCCACCACCCGCACCCGGCGCGAGGTGGCGCGGACCAGGACACGGTGGATCTCCGGGGCTGCCGGCAGCGTGGAGCCCTCGACGGGTGCCTCACCGGACGCCGCCGAGGGAGATGCGGCCGCGGACCGCGCCTGCTCGTCCAGGAGTCGTGCCGCCTCGGCCGGGTTCAGCTCACCGCTCGCGACTCGTTCAAGGATGGTTCGGGTATCACCCGTGGCATCGTTCACATCGTCGATGATGCCCGACGATTTACCAAATCGTCAAGGGGACTTGCCAGAAGTAAAAGTCAGCCTTCCGGAATTGAGAGCGGATATCGCGCTTGCTCCAACCGGTTCAGCACGCGGGCTCGGTGCTCCGGACCCCTGGTCTCGAGCTGCAGCGACACTTCCACCTGGTCGACCGGCAGCGACGCACCCGTGCGCTCATGCACGACGTCGAGCACGTTCGCGTCGACCGAGGCGAGCTCACCGAGCAACTGAGCCAGCGCGCCCGGCGCGTCGGGCACCCTCACCCGGATGGACAGGTACCGCCCACCGGCCGCCATGCCGTGCCGGACCACCCGCATGAGCAGGAGTGGATCGATGTTTCCGCCCGAGAGGATCGCCACCACCGGCGGCTCGAAGGCCGACGCGTCCTCGAGGATCGCCGCCACCGCCGCCGCGCCGGCCGGCTCCACGACCTGTTTCGCCCGCTCCAGCAGGGACACGAGCGCGTGGGACAACGACTCCTCGGAGACGGTGATGACCGGCACCCGGGAATCGCGCACGATGTCGAAGGGCACGTCCCCTGGCCGGCCGACGGCGATGCCGTCCGCCATGGTCGACATGTGGTCAAGAGACAGCGGCGCACCAGCCGCGAGGGACGCCGGATAGGCCGCCGCCCCCTCGGCCTGCACGCCCACCACCTGAACGTCCGGGCGCAGGTGCCGTACCGCGAGGGAGACGCCGGCCAGCAGCCCGCCGCCCCCCGCTCCGACAATGATGGTCCGCACGTCGGGACACTGGTCGAGGATCTCCACCCCGACAGTGGCCTGACCCGCCACGATGTCCGGATGGTCGAAGGGGTGGATCAGCACGGCGCCGGTCTCGGCGGCGAACGCCCGGGCGGCGAGCAGCGCCTCGTCGACTGTGGCACCCGCGAAGCGGACGTCCGCGCCGTAGGCGTGGGTGGCCCGTTCCTTGACGATAGCGGCGCCTTCCGGCATGAACACGGTGGCCTGAGTGTGGAGCATGCTCGCCGCGAGCGCCACGCCCTGGGCGTGGTTGCCGGCACTGGCCGCCACGACACCGTACCGGCGTTCCTCATCCGTGAGCCGGGCGATACGCACATAAGCTCCGCGGATCTTGAACGATCCCGCGCGCTGCAGGTTCTCACATTTCAGGTGGACCGGCCCGCCCACCTTTCCGCCGAGCCACCGCGAGTCTTCCAGCGGCGTCGGCCGGACGACGTCCTGCAGGAGTTTGGCAGCGGCTTCTACCTCCGCCATCGTCAGGTCCATAGTGACCGATCCTGTCACTCCGGCCGCCCGCGCGCACGCCGGACCCATCTCCTACAGTAGGGCAGGTGAAGCTTGCCTGGTTGTGCAGTCATGAGTCCTACCAGCCCGAGACCCTCCTGGAGCATGCCGTCCTGGCCGAGCGCGCCGGTTTCGACATGGTGACCGGAGCGGACCACTTTCACCCGTGGGTCGACGATGCGTCGGCCTCCAGCTTCGTGTGGAGCTGGTTCGGAGCCGTCGCACAAGCGACCTCGCGGGTGGAGATGGCCACGAGCGTCACCGCGCCCCTGTACCGCTACCACCCGGGCCTGATCGCGCAGGCGGCTGCCACCCTCGACCGGCTCTCCGGCGGCAGATTCGTCCTCGGGGTCGGAACCGGCGAGGCGATCAACGAGGCGCCCCTAGGCTACGAGTTTCCCGGATACGCCGAGCGGATCGCCCGCATGGACGAGGCGCTGCGGATCATCCACGGCCTGCTGGCCGGCGAGAAGCTCGACATCGACGGCCAGTATTACCAAGCCCGAACGGCCAAGCTCTACAGCCCGCCCACGGGCCGCGTACCGGTGTGGATGGCAGCCGGTGGCCCGAAGTCGGCGACCTTCGCCGGTCAGCACGCGGAGGGTCTGATCACCAGCGTCAAGGAACCAGCGGACGCAGTGGAGCGGGTCATCACTCCCTACCGGGAGGCCGCCGCCGAACGTGGAGCGGACACCACCATCATGGCCACCCGCTGGGTCGTGCTCGCCGAGAGCGACGACGAGGCCTGGGAGGCGCTGGCGGCGATGCGCGGACTGCGCGCACCGGGCCGGCTCGAGGTGGCCGACCCGATGGTGCTGCGCGAGCGGGCCGACGCCATGGACCGTCAGGAGATCCTGAGCAAATACACTATCGTCCGCGACCTCGACCAGCTCGCCGAAGCATACAAGCCGCTCGTTCACGACGTCGGCGCCGACTACGTGGCGATCCAGGTGGCCAGCGCGGACCCGGTGCGGACCATCACGGATGTCGGAGAGCAGGTACTGCCCGCCCTGCGCGACTGGGCCGTCTAACTGCTGACGAGCTCGCTGGCCTAAGCCGGCGGCGCGCTCGTCTCGGGCGGCGCATCCCATGAGGCAGGGGCTCGCCAGCCGGGCGGCGACCCTGCTGCCCGGAAGAACGCCTGCAAGGCCACCTCCTGCCGCGCGGACAACGATCTGACCATGAGGAGGGCCAGCACGGCAGTCACGGCGAGCATGGCATCGCCGAAACCCACCACCCGGTCCGCCGCCGCGGCCTGGCGCAGCCACACATCGATACTCCCCGCGGGTTCCGGAGCCCACCGCGCCGCCGACACGATACTTGCGGCGACGAACATGATCGCCCAGGCGACGACGACTCCCGCGCCGCGGCCGCCCTGCGCAGGATGGTGTCTGCGCTCATTCAGGTCCGAGAAGCGGCTGGCCCCGAAGATCTGTATAGCGGGCAGGAGAAGGTTGGCAATCGGAATGAACCAGCCACCGATCGCCCACCCGGGTCCCAGGGCACGGTCCGAGCCGAGCACCTGAGCGTTCTTGGCATGCCGGAATTGCCAGACGAGGAACACGACGCCCGTGGCAAGCACCACCAGCACCTGGGCCACGCTAAGGAGCGCCACCAGTTCGTCGGCCCTTTGAGCGCGCTGCTCGTCGACGAAGCCGCCCGCACGGATGTCATCGAGGAGCGAGGCCCGGCTGAACATCGAACCGGCAGCGGCGATGTCCACCACGGCAGCGATCGCGAGCATCACGGTCACGGCGGCGGCAAGCCCGGAGAGCGGGCGGATCCGCGGCGCATAGGCCTGACCCGGCGACGGCGGCTGTGCGGCCGTCCGGTCAGCTCTGTCACGGCTGTCCCGGCCGTCGCTGTGCCCGCTTCCAGGTACCGCAAAGGGATCCATGCCCAGGCCCTTCTCGTCCGCGACCGATGAACCGGATATCGCGGGCGAGATGGCGCCTCCGCTCGCCCGCGTTACGTTCTCATCCGATCGGCCGCCGGTCAACCCGAAACGACGCTTCGGACCGTGAGCCCGCCCGTGGCAGACTGGCGGGCGGGCGCAGCGGAGGAAAGACGAGTCGCCGCGGCCTACTTGAGGGCGTTGTCCAAGTCCGCGAGGAGATCATCGACGGTCTCGATACCCACGGACAGTCGCACGAGATCGGCAGCAACCTCCAGCGGACTGCCGGCGGCACTGGCGTGCGTCATCCGGCCGGGGTGCTCGATCAGGGACTCGACGCCGCCGAGCGACTCGCCCAGAGTGAATACCTGTGCGCGGTTGCAAAGTTCCACGGCGGCCTCTTCGCCACCGGCGACCCGGAAGGACACCATGCCGCCGAAGCGCCGCATCTGCCGCCGGGCCACTTCATGGCCGGGATGCGACGGCAGCCCTGGGTAGAGGACCTCCGCCACGTTGGGGTGCCCCGCCAGGGCCTCGACCACCCGCTCGGCATTGTCGCAGTGCCGGTCCATCCGCACCGCGAGCGTCTTCAGCCCGCGCAGGACGAGCCACGCGTCGAACGGGCCCGCGACGCCGCCCAGAGCGTTCTGGTGATATGCGAGCTCATCGCCCAGCGCGGCGTCCCCCGTGATGAGGGCGCCACCGACCACGTCGGAATGGCCGCCGCAGTACTTGGTGGTGGAATGGACGACGACGTCGGCCCCCAGCGTCAGCGGCTGCTGGAGGTACGGAGTGGCGAACGTGTTGTCGACGACGAGCAGGGCACCGGCGTCGTGCGCCACCTCGGCGAGCGCAGGGATGTCGGCGATGTTGAGCAGCGGATTGGTCGGTGTCTCCAGCCACACCACCTTCGTCTCCGGCCGGATCGCGCCGCGGACCGCCTCGATGTCGGAGACCGGCGCAGCCGTCCATGACACGCCCCAGCGCTCCACCACCCTGCTGATCAGGCGGAAGGTGCCGCCATAGGCGTCGTTGGGAATGATGACGTGGTCGCCTGGGCTGAGCACCGTGCGCAGAAGGGTGTCCTCCGCGGCCATGCCGCTGGCGAAGGCCAGGCCCCGTACCCCCACCTCGAGCGCGGCAAGGCATTCCTCCAGCGCCGTTCTCGTGGGGTTGGCCGACCGGCTGTACTCATAGCCGTCCCGCAGGCCGCCGACACCGTCCTGAGCGAACGTGCTGGTGGCGTATATGGGAGGGATGACCGCACCCGTCCGGGGGTCCGGCTCCTGGCCGGCGTGAATAGCTCGTGTCTCGAATCCGTGCACGGTTATGGACCTTACGCCGTCCGGGGCCGTCCTCGCACGCCTTCGGTCGTGGTCGCCACGATGCACACGACTGAGCGCACGCTTGAGCCACAGGTCAGACGAGGCGACCATCACCGCACACCGGTACCTACGGGTCGACGATCGCCGGGCACAGTGAGGCGAGGCATCAGCACGTGGACCAGGGGCCCGATACTCAACGCGTACAGCACGGTCCCGACGCCGACGGTACCGCCCAGCAGCCACCCGACAGCCAGCACGGTCACCTCGAGGGAGGTACGCACGAGGCGGACCGAGCGCCCGGTTCTTCGCACCAGGCCGGTCATCAGTCCGTCGCGGGGGCCAGGTCCGAGCCGCGCACCGATATAGGCAGCGGTCGCCACCGCATTGAGGACCACCCCGCCGACCAGGAACAGTGCTTGTGTCGCCAATCCGCCGGGCGAGGGCAGTGCCCAGATCGAGACGTCGACGGCGATGCCGATCACCACCACGTTGCTGACGGTGCCGACGCCCGGGCGCTGGCGAAGAGGGATCCAGGTGAGAAGCACAGCGGCGCCGACGAGGATCGTGACCGTCCCGAACGTCAGGGGTGTTCTCGCGGTGACGCCCTCGTGGAAGACGTCCCACGGATCCAGCCCGAGACCGGAGACGATCATCAGCGCCATGCTGAACCCGTAGAGCGCGAGCCCGAGATAGAGCTGGCCGAGACGGCGGGGCAGACGCCGCTCGCCGAAGCGGGAGAAGCTGTCGTGAAGCACGGTACCGATTTCACGTCTTATTGGCCTGTTAATCAAGGTCCAATTGTGACAAAGTGGCCTGATGCAGAGTTTCGGTGGCCGGCAACTGGCTCGCGCACTTGGCCCATGGTCCCGAATCGAGGACAGCGGACCGGCCTACGCTCGGCTCGCAGCGGCGATCCGCATGCTGATCCTGGACGGAAGGGTGCCGCTGGACGCACGTCTGCCCGGCGAACGCGAGCTCGCGGGTGTGCTCGGGGTCAGCCGCACCACTGTCACCGCTGCCTACGACCTGCTTCGTTCCACGGGTTACGCGGCCAGTAGGCAAGGCTCGGGCACGCGGACCACGCTGCCTGCCACGCACACGTCGTCCCTCGCGGGGAGCTTCTGGTCACCGTTCGGCCCCGACGGCTCTGACATCCTCGATCTCGCACACGCCGCTCCGGAGGCGCCGGAGCGGACATTGCATGAGGCCTACGAGGTGGCCCTCAGTCAGCTCCCCCGATATCTGCCGACCTGCGGCTACGACCTGTTCGGGCTGCCCGCCTTGCGTGCCGCGATCGCACACCGGTTCACCGTGCGCGGCCTGCCGACCATCCCGGAGCAGATCCTGGTCACCTCCGGTGCCCAGCACGCCTTCTCCCTGGCTCTGAGCGTGTTCACCGATCCCGGGGACCGCGTGCTCATCGAGCATCCCACCTACCCGAACGCCATCGACGCTATCCGCCGGCTGAACGCGCGTACCGTACCGGTGGCGTTCGCCGGGAACGGCTGGGACACCGACGCGTTCGCCGCTGCCCTGCGCCAGACCGGACCCAGGCTGGCCTATCTGGTTCCGGACTTCCACAATCCGACCGGGCTGACGGCCACCGCCGTCGAACGAGACGCGCTGGCGTCGTCGCTGGCGGAAAACCGCACGGTGGCCGTCGTCGACGAGACCCTGTCCGAGCTTGCGCTGGAAGGCGACGCCCCGGCGCCCTTCGCCACGTGCCTGCCGGACCAGCTCGCAGTGACCGTCGGCAGCGTCAGCAAGCCGTTCTGGGGAGGCCTGCGCATCGGCTGGATCCGCGCCGACACCACCACCGTCCGCCGCCTCGCGTCCGCACGGGCCACCTCGGACATCTCGTCGGCCATGCTCGAGCAACTGGCGACGGTCGAGCTGCTGACCCGGATGGACGACGTGCTCCCGAGCCGGCGAGAGGAGCTGCGCAACCGGCGTGATGCGCTGATGTCGGCCATCGATACTCAGCTGCCCGGATGGAGCGTTCGGCGGCCTCGCGGCGGGCTCGTACTCTGGTGCGACCTCGGCAGTCCGGTCTCCAGCCGCCTGGTGGCAGCCGCGGAACGGCACGGGTTGCGGCTCGCGGCGGGGCCGCGTTTCGGCGTCGACGGCGCCTTCGAACGCCGGCTCCGGCTGCCGTACACACTCCCGGTCCAGACGCTCGAGCACGCCGTGGACGTCCTCGCCCAGGCCTACGCCGCCGTCACCGACGGCACGGCGATCTCCACGGCGAACATCCACGACCTGTTCGCCTAGTTTCTCTGGACCAGCGCTTCAGAGGGTTGCCATGGTCAGCCCATTCACCATGGTCGACGCATTCGCCATGGTCAACGCAGGTGGGTGCCCGGGCGGATGCCGCACTGGAACAATGCCGCTGCGGGTAGCGTTGCTGGAAGTACCAGTTCTTCGGAGAGAGGTGCTTCGCGTTGTCGCTGTTCGGTCAGTCCACGAAGACCCATCTGGTCGGCGCCGGCGAGGCGCTGCCCGGCCGAGACACGCGCCCGTTCGCCATCAGCGGGATCCACACGGTCCTCGGTACACCCATCGACGCCGAACCGCCCACCGGTTTCCAGGAGGCGGTGTTCGGCATGGGCTGCTTCTGGGGCGCGGAGCGAGAGTTCTGGCGCATCCCAGGCGTATGGTCCACGGCCGTCGGCTACGCCGGCGGGCACACGCCGCATCCCACATACGAAGAGGTCTGCACCGCGCGCACCGGCCACGCCGAAGTGGTCCGGGTGGTCTTCGACCCTGAGCAGGTCAGCTTCGCGGATCTGCTGAAGGTGTTCTGGGAGGCGCACGATCCCACCCAGGGCATGCGGCAGGGGAACGACGTCGGAACGCAGTACCGGTCCGCGATCTACTGGACCACGCCGGCTCAGCGCGAGGCCGCACTGGCCTCCCGCGACGCCTACGCCGCCAAGCTTGCCGACGCCGGGCTCGGCGCCATCACCACGCAGATCGAACAGCTCGGCGAGCTGTACTACGCCGAGGACTACCACCAGCAGTACCTGTCCGACGCCAAGAACCCGAACGGCTATTGCGGCCTGGCCGGTACCGGCGTGGCGTGCCCCGTGGGCACCGGAACCTCGTTCTGACCGACACCCTCCACGTTCTGACGGCATTTGCCGGCGCCCACGGCCCGCACAGACGTGGGCGCCGGCCCGCTACCGAGCGAGGTGACCGAGCAGGTCGGCCCGGGTCAGCACACCGACCGGCTTGCCGTCGTCGACCACCAGCAGAGCGTCGCGATCCTGCAAGCTCTCGTAGGCCTTCGACACGGGCTCACCCGCGCCCAGGAGCGGCAGCGGGTCGGACATGTGCTGCGACACCTGATCGGACAGCAGCGCCGTGCCGGTGAACAACGCTTCCATGAGGTCGCGTTCGACGACTGCCCCTGCCACCTCGGCTGCCATCACCGGAGGCTCGGCGCGCACGACGGGGATCTGCGACACGCCGTACTCTCTCAGGATCGCGACCGCATCGGCGATGCTCTCCGTGGGATGGGTGTGGACCAGAGCGGGGATGTCGCCCGGCTTGTGCCTGATGACGTCGCCCACCGTGGTGCCCTCCGCGGGCGGCAGGAAGCCGTGCGCCATCATCCAGCTGTCGTCGAAGATCTTCGACATGTATCCGCGGCCGCTGTCTGGTAGGAGGACCACGATGACGTCGTCAGGGCCGGCCTTCTCGGCCACCCGCAACGCGCCGGCGACGGCCATGCCGCAGGACCCGCCCACCAGCAGACCTTCCTCGCGGGCAAGGCGGCGGGTGTAGTCGAACGAGTCGTTGTCCGAGACTGCGATGACCTCGTCGCAGATGCCCTGGTCGTAGGTGGTGGGCCAGAAGTCCTCTCCCACGCCTTCGACCAGGTAGGGACGGCCCGTCCCACCCGAGTACACGGACCCCTCGGGGTCGACGCCCACCACGCGCACCTGGCCGCCCGAGACCTCCCTCAGGTACCGGCCGATGCCGCTGATGGTGCCACCTGTGCCGATTCCTGCCACGAAGTGGGTGATCTTGCCCTCGGTCTGGCGCCATATCTCCGGACCGGTGGTCTCGTAGTGGGACTGCGGATTGGCCAGGTTCGAGTACTGGTCCGGCTTCCAGGCGCCGGGGATCTCCTTGACCAGGCGATCGGACACCGAGTAGTACGAATCCGGGTCGTCCGGCGGGACGGCGGTGGGGCAGACCACCACTCGTGCGCCGTAGGCCCGCAGCACGTTGCGCTTGTCCTCGCTGACCTTGTCCGGGCAGACGAAGACGCAAGAGTACCCACGACGCTGAGCGACGAGCGCCAGCCCGACTCCGGTGTTGCCGCTGGTCGGTTCGACGATGGTGCCGCCCGGGCCGATCAGGCCGGCTTCCTCCGCCGCATCCACCATCCGTACCGCGATGCGATCCTTCACCGAGCCACCCGGATTGAAGTACTCGACCTTCGCGAGCACGGTGGCGGGATGGTCGGCGGCCATGGTCCCCAGCCGGACCAATGGGGTGTTGCCGATGAGGTCGATGACGTTCTCGTAGTACTCCACATCCCGACTCTAATCTCACTGACGCGGTTCGGGCAGCAGGACGCCGCCCGGGGAAGACCGCCACATGTCGCGCGGCGGCTTTCCGGGTTAGATTTGGGCGCATGGCAGGCGTGATCAATGCTCACAATGCTCGGCGGATAGGCACGGCAGCCGCGTACGGCGGCGGTGGAGTCAGCCTGCTCAGCGCGTCCTTCTACGGGTTGCTCCGCCTCCAGGCCAGGATGGCGCGCCGCACCATCACCAGCGTCCCGCTGAACGGCCCGCCCAACCCGGACGGCGTCTACGGCTTGTACCGGGGCGAGCCGCTCTCTCTCGTGGTGCTGGGAGACTCGTCGGCGGCGGGATTCGGCGCTCCGACGGCGGAGGAGACGCCCGGTGCACTGGTCGCTGGCGGACTCGCCGAGATCGCCGAACGGCCGGTGAACCTCACCACCGTCGCGATGGTCGGAGCACGCAGCGCCGACCTCGCCGAGCAGGTCGACAAGGCACTCGTGGTGTCGCCCGACGCCGCCCTGATCATGGTCGGCGGCAACGACGTCACTCACAAAGTCCCGCCTGCCGAAGCGGTGCGCCTGCTGATCGACGCCGTTCGCCGTCTTCGTGCCGCCGGTTGTGAGGTGGTCGTCGGCACCTGCCCGGATCTCGGAACCATCAGGCCGATCCAGCCACCTCTGCGCTGGCTCGCCCGCCGGTGGAGCCGCCAGCTCGCGGCAGCGCAGACCGTCGCGGTGGTTGAGGCCGGTGGGCGCACCGTCTCCCTCGGCTCCATCCTGGGACCGGAGTTCGCCGCGTCTCCCATGGAGCTGTTCAGCGAGGACAAGTTCCATCCGTCGTCGGCCGGATACGCCCACGCCGCTGCTGCCGCGCTACCGTCAGTGGTGGCCGCCCTGGGCCTGTGGTCGGAGGACGACGACACCCTCGAGCCGTTCGCGGGTGACAGTATTCTGCCCGTCTCCGTCGCCGCCGCCACGGCCGCGAATCAGGCAGGCTCCGAGGTGGCCGCCACCACGGTCGGTGGCAACCGACGGGGCCCGCGCGGGACCTGGGCGCGGCTGCGCAACCGCGGCCGCGCGGCGAGTCCGGACGCACTACACGCCGCGGAGAACACGGCTACCGGTCCGACGGCGGAGCAAAGGCTCGGCTCATGAGCCGGCGGGACGAGTCATCGCCCAGGTGACCGGTCCGCCGGCCGGGAGCTCGTACTCGGCCGTCACCTCAAAGCCCATCCGCTCGTAGATGCCGACGTTGACCCGCTCAGAAGTCTCAAGAAACGCGGGCACGCTCTCAGCGTCGGCGGCGGCGAGACCGGGCTCGATCACCGCTCTGCCGAGTCCCCGGCCCTGCCGAGCCGGATCTACCCCCACGCTGCCGAGAAACCAGACCGGCCCCGCCGGCCGGTGCCGCGCCATCTCCTCCTCGCAAGCGATGTACACGTCCGCCCGGTCACCGGCGAGCTCCCCGAAACGCCCGGCGATCGGGGCGAGGACATCCCCGGAATCCGCCGTGGCAGGTGTGGTCCAGACGGAGGCCGCGCTGCCGTCGGCGGTGATCCACACCCGGCCGTACGGGATGCCGATGTTCTCGACGAAGAGGCGGTGGAACTGCTCCAGCCGCTGAAGATAATGGTCGCCACTGATGACGTGCCGGGTGAAGACGTTGTCGGCGAACGCGCGAGTCAAGGTGCGAGTCGCCGCATCGACATCCTCAAGGGTGGCCGTGCGGACGGGGATGTCGTTACGCTGCACAGCTCTCCTCGGCGAACCGTCGGACTCCACTTGCCATCGGCACTCTACCAACGGGTAACATCGGGGGCTAGAAGCCTCTGGGGAGGGCACCATGGCCGAAGCCGTCGTCGTTGCTGCCGCGCGTTCGCCCATTGGCCGCGCGTTCAAGGGATCACTGGTCGACGTCCGGCCGGACGACCTCGCGGCAGCCATGATCCAATCCGCGCTGAGCGCCGTGCCCCAGTTGGATCCGGCCGAGCTCGACGACATCTACGTAGGTTGTGCGGAACCACGAGACGAGCACGGCGGCAACGTCGCACGCCGGATCGCTGTGCAACTCGGCCTCGACGCGGTGCCGGCCGCGACGATCAACCGGTTCTGCGCGTCCTCCGTGCAAACCGCACGGATGGCCTTCCACGCCATCAAGGCAGGAGAGGGCCACGCGTTCGTGTCCGCCGGCGTCGAGTGCGTGTCCCGCTACGCGGGATTCGGCGGTGCGGGGGTGGACGCGGGAGCCGCTCAGAACCCGTTGTTCACAGCCGCCCAGGAAAGGACGGCACGCCTCGCCGAGACCAACGAGCCCTGGACAGACCCGCGTGCGGACGGGCTCCTGCCGGACATCTACATCCAGATGGGCCAGACCGCGGAGAACGTCGCCACCCTGACGGGTGTGAGCCGCTCTGAGCAAGACGAGTTCGCTGTTCTATCGCAGAACAGGGCTGAGGAAGCGATCAAGAAGGGCTTCTTCACCCGGGAGATCACGCCGGTCACGTTGCCCGACGGCCGCGTCGTGGACGTCGACGACAGCCCGCGCCCAGGCACCACGCTGGAGAAGGTAGCTGCCCTGGCGCCTGCCTTCCGGCCGGACGGAACGGTCACCGCCGGGAACTGCACGCCGCTCAGCGACGGCGCGGCGGCCGTCGTCATCATGTCCGACAGCCGTGCCCACGAACTCGGGATCACACCTCTGGCCCGCGTGGTGGCTACCGCGACGTCCGCCTTGTCCCCGGAGATCATGGGACTCGGCCCGGTCGAGGCCACCCGCAGGGTGCTGGACCGGGCCGGGATGAACATCGGCGACGTCGACCTGGTTGAGATCAATGAAGCGTTCGCCGCACAGGTAGTGCCGAGTGCGCGCCAGCTCGGAATCGCCTACGACAAGCTCAACGTCCACGGGGGCGCCATCGCGCTCGGGCACCCGTTCGGCTCCACCGGCGCTCGGATCATGACTACCTTGATCAACGGCCTGCGGGAGACGGGCGGCACCGTGGGTCTGGAGACCATGTGCGTCGGCGGTGGTCAGGGCATGGCCGTGCTCATCGAAATGATCTGACAGCCGAGTTGATCAGAGAATAGGGCTTGTCATGGCCGCGAGCGTGAGGCAGAGTCGAATAAAGGAGCCCTCACGAGCAACGGAGGCGACCATGAGCCTGAACCACTCCGAGGAAACCCATCGCAATCTTCTCGCCCGAGTGCCGAGTTGCACCGGTCGAGATCTCCGGGAGTGGTTCAAGGCCTTAGAAGCCGGTCCGGCGTTCTCCCGCTTCGATGATCGGGTCCGATGGCTGCGCAGCGAGCACGGCTTGGCTCACGGGCACGCGACGGCCATCGTGCACGAGCACAACCTCCGCCGCGCCGCCCGCGCGTTCAAGTAGCCACGACGCTTCGCACAGCGACGGCCGTTGGCGTCCCCCCTTGCCCCGACGCCGGGGCATTACTATCGTGCGGCCCGCGTGGGACGTCCGTGTCATAGAAGAGGCGGGTGTCACCGGGGCGATCTTCCCCGGCGACACCCGCCTTCACTGTCTGCTGTGAACGGCCCGTTCCGACGCCGCCCTCAACGTGCCGGCGCGGTAGGCGGCGTCATTCGCCTCTGAGTATGGCCAGCAGCCGGAGCATCTCGATGTAGAGCCAGACCAGGGTGACAGTGAGGCCGAACGCCGCGGTCCAGGCGAACCTGGCCGGGATGCCCTCCTTGACGCCCTTCTCGATGAAGTCGAAGTCGAGAATTAGCATGAACGCCGCCAGACCGACCGCGAACAGCCCGATCGCGATACCGAGCCAGCCGCTGCGGAACCCGAAGGGGCTGTCGGTCCAGTTGAAGATCTGCGCCATCAGGTTGAAGACGACGAAGACCATGTAGCCGCCCATGGCCATCAAGAGGCCACGCTGGAACTTCGGCGTCACCCGTATCCGGCCACTGCGGTAGAGGAACAACGACACCGCGAAAACACCGAGGGTTCCGACGATCGCCTGAGCCACGATTCCGTTGAGCGGCGTGCCGCCCGCCGAGATGGTGGAACCCTCGAGAATGGAGCTGATGCCGCCGACGAACAGACCCTGCAAGGCCGCGTACGCGAGAATCAGCGGTGGGCTCGGCTCCTTCTTGAACGCATTGACAAGTCCGAGGACAAGGCCACCGATCAGTCCGACGTAGAACAGGCCGGTATTCATCCAGCCGATGACCGCGCCGATCAACAGCACACCGAGCGTGGCGCCCGTGCGCATGACGACATCGTCGTACGTCATCCGGCCGGTCTGCGACGGGGTGGCAGACGGGGCCGAGTACATCTGCTCGAGCTTCTCGGCACTCGGTGCCGGAACCTGCTGAACACCTGGGCGTCCGCTGAAAGCAGCCGACCGCCCGAATACCGGGTTACTACTCTGCATCGCTCTCCTCCAACGCCCACCTCTGGGCAGATCAACTCGTCCACTTCTACTGTACAGATCAGGCCCGCGTATTACCGTGGCGGGCCTCCGGCCTATCCCACTGCCAACCAGGGGCTGCCGAGTCTTCGACCATGGACCGCCGGTGCCGGCCCGTCGGCGTATACAGCATTCAGTACAACGCTGAAAGCGGTCCTCGCATTTCGCCGGACCCTAGGGTTCGGTTCGCTGAGGATCCGCTCCACACGAGGGGATGGACTAGCCTGTGTAGTGATTCGTCGTGCTTGAGATCGAGGGGACAGGAATGTCGACGTCGGACCCGGCCAGCCCAGATCGACCGCACGAGGCGCCGCCTGCGGCCCCGCCGGCCACTCCGCCGCCACCGCCACCATCATCCAGCACCCCATCACAGTCCAGCGCGCCGGAACCTTCGGCCGGCTCACCGGCGCCGTCCAGCGCGCTGCCACCGCCGCCTCCCCCTCCCAGCATCGCTGAGCAGCCGGTGGGTGAGCCGCACCCACAGCGCCGCCGTGGCGTGCTCGCCGCTGCCCTCGCCCTCGCCGTGCTGCTCCTGGTTCCGGGAGGCGTGTTCGCCTGGCGCTCGCTCGACGGCGCCGGCACCCAGCCGCATGACGTGCTTCCGGCCGACGCGGTGGGTTACTTCCGTCTCGATCTGGACCCATCCGCATCGCAGAAGATCGAAGCGATGCGATTCCTGCGCAAGTTCCCGGCTATCGGCGACGCTCTGGGCGGCGTCGCCGACGACGAGGACCTGCGCAAGCGGGTCATCGACGAGTTCACGGCGGCCACCGGCTGCGACATCGACTTCGAGGCCGACGTCGAGCCGTGGCTCGGCGACCGCCTCGGTGGAGCGATGCTGCCACCTACCGGCGAAGGCACGGACCCGGAGTTCGCTGTCGCGCTGCAGATCGAGGACCAGGACGCGGCCGAGGCGACCATTCAGCAGGGTCTGGCGTGTGGCGATCCAGGGGCTGACGAGTTCGGGCGGGTGTATTCCGACGGTTATCTGATCTTGTCGGACACGCAGGAGAACGCCGAGCGTCACGCGGCATGGGCGCAGGAATCCTCCCTCAGTTCCAACTCGGAGTTCACCGAGGCGATGAAACTGCTGGGAGATCAGGGCGTCGCGTCGATGTGGTTCTCCAGTGCCGGCATGTTCGACGCGTTCGAGATGCCGGGAGCCGAGATGCACCCGTCTGACGCCTTCTACGACCCGGACATGCCGTCGATGGACGACATGCGGGCGATGTTCGAGGGTGCGTACCGCAGCGTCGCCATGGCGTTCCGGTTCGACAGCGACTACGCCGAGATCGCCTCGGTCATCACCGGAGACGCGTACACAGAGCTCAGCGGTGGAGGCGTACGAGCCGACGTGCCGGAGGACACCACCCTGCTGCTCGGCTTCGCCAACGGCGACAGCTATCTGCGGGAGAACTGGGAGACGCTCTTCGAGGCCACACCGGACCAGTCGCGGATGATCCAAGGCCTCGCCGCCACGGCGGGTCTGACCTTCCCTGACGACCTGGGCACGTTGTTCGGTGAGAACTTCGTTCTCACGCTTGACGCTCAGAACGTGGACATCGACGCGATCACCACCTACGGCGACATGTCGTCGGTCGGCCTGGGCGCATTGGTGGACACCGACGCCGACGCCGCGCGGGAAGTGTGGGAGAAGCTTCGACGTTGGGCCGAGTGGGCCGAGATGCCGATGGACGACCTCCCGCTGGAGCTCACCGACGACGGCTACCTCATCGCTTCGAGCCCGGAGGCCGGCGCCCGGTTGATTGAGGGCGGCGGTCTCGGCGACACCGATGTCTACACCACCGCCGTCAAGGACGCCGCCAACGCCGACGCCGTGTTCTTCGTCAATGTCGACACGGTGGAGGATCTCGTCACGTCCTTCTTCGACGAGCCGGGCAACGAGGACCTCGTCGCTTCCCTGCAAGCGGTGCAGGCGATCGGCTACTCCGCGCACATCCGGGACGGACACACCGAGGTGACCATGCGGATCACGGCCAACTGAGGCCCCGGTCAGCTTTCCTGGCTGTCCTCCCGGCCGTCCCGTGGGGCGAAGACACGCAGCGCCTCGGCGTCCGACGCCGCGGAACGCGTGTAGTGGTCCACCCACATTTCGACGCCGGAGAAGTGGCTGAGCTCGACGGTCTGTACCGCGATCCGCTCGAGGTCCACCTCGGTGCGGCGTAGCTGCACCACACCGTCGCGAAGCAGCGCCCAGTGCGGACCAGGCCGCCCGTAGGGCATGCCGACACTGCCGGCGTTGACGACGAGACGCCGGTCCACCATCCGCTGGAACGGCATGTGCGTGTGCCCGCACACGACGGTGCGTACCGCTGGGTCGAGCCCGGCGAAGACGTCGGCCCATCGGGACAGGGCACTGTCCACGAGGACGACCTCCTCGTCGTCCCGCGGCGTGCCGTGACAGAACAGGACCGGGCCGAAGCCGCTGATGTCAAGTGTCACCGGATGCGGCAGGCGGTCGAGCAGGTCGACCTGGTCCGGCCGAAGCTGCCGTCCAGCCCAGGTGGACACCTCGTGCTCGCTTCGCTCGCCACGGGCGACGTCGACCAGCTCCCGGTCCGCGTTTCCCCGGACCCAGGTCACCCACTCACCGAGGGAGACGAGCAGGTCGAGTGTCTGCACCGGGAGCGGTCCGGCGGCGATATCGCCGGTGAGAACGAGCCGGTCCGCGGCCTGCACGTCCGGCTCCGCCAAGACCGCTTCGAGAGCCGGCAGAGCTCCGTGGATGTCGGACAGGATGGCCACGCTGCGCAAAGGTTCACGTCGCACTGCTACTCAGTCCTCCCCTAGGCCCGCCCGGCCGGTCATAGCCGGCTGGAGCCGCCCGACCGGCCGGTGGACCCGGACCGACGCCGTTACTCGGCAGTACGCCAGGCTCGATCTATCCGCTGATCCAGCTGGTTTCCATCGGCGTCGGTGGCAACGACGCGCACCGAGGCGAAGCCGTCCCCGTCGGCGGCGGGGACCATCGCCGCGAAGCGGCCGTCCACGGATGTCACCGGCGCCTCGGTCCAGCTGTCGCCGTCATCGTACGAGACCTCCACCGCGATCGTGAAGTCACCTGGTCCGGTGGCCTCCCGCTGGTAGCCGGGTTCGACGACGAGCGAGTACGACGAGCCGGCCGGCACCTCGTTGTACTGGCCGGTCTCCAGGTGGTAGTCCGCCTGCACAAGCGGGAGCACGGTGCGTCGTTCTCCAGTACGTCCCGACGTGAAGCTCCACGTGGTCTCGGTGCGGACCGATGTGTCGGCGAAATGGTCGTCGCCGTGGGCGACCTCCAATGTCAGCTCGATCTCGGTTTCCACCGGGGGCACAGTGAACTGCCCGAAACCGCCGCGCATGCGGTCCACGACGGCACCGTCACTGCGCAGGGTGAGCTTCGAGACGTCACCGAAGTCTCCATAGGCTTCGCCGAACACAGGTCCGTAGAGATACTCGGACAGACCGACCCGGATAGCGTCCCGGAATCGTGCGACCGGCGCGCCGTACTCTTCCAGGCCTGCCGCGTCCGCGACGCCCGGGTGGGTCAGCGGACCCCACCACAGTTGCTCGTAGGTTTCGCCGGCCTCGTAAGGCTCGATCTCGGACATGCTCCAGTAGAGGCTCGCGAAGTAGTGCGGCAACGCGAACCGCTGCCATTCGACGCCTTCGGTGCTGATGTGATCGGTGCGCACCACGGGGCCGTGCCGCCGGATGTTGAAGTTGCTGCCGAGGACCCGCTTGTCGACGTAGGGAACCCACATCTCGTTCCTCGACATGCGGTCGGAGTCCTCCCGGTAATCCGAAGTCACCTGGGCCATGGGGTGGTCAGCCGTGCGGTACGTACGCGCGCCCGGGATCCCGCCGGGCTCGAAGAACGCCAACTGATAGGCATAGCCGTGATCCTGAAGCCCGCGCACGGCCAGCGTCGCCGTGGGGTCCTCTGCCAGTGCGCGGCGCAACCGCTCACCGGTTTCCTGATCGATCATGTAGAGCGGAAAGTCCGTGCTCCATGCCGTCCCCCTCCACCGCCCGGGCCGGTCGTTGTGAGCCAGCACGAGGGCGGCACCGGCGTCCTCGACATCGCGGACCCACTGATCGATGTCACCGTCGCCCGCCCGCGTGACGAGCACTGCCGCTCCCTCCACGTCCACCGCGGCCAGCTCGTCGGGTGTCCCGGTTCCGGCGTAGACGATCGGTAGGTCCGCCTCGCCGACGAACGGGCGAGCGGTCTGCGACAGGTAGGGCGTGGTTGTGAGCTCGAAGCCCTGCGGGCCGGTGAGGTCCGCGGAGATGATCGGCTCGACGAACTGCCACGTCGAGGCGAACTCGAACGTGCCTTCCTGCGGTTCCGGGCTGGGAAACACCGACAGCTCGTCGCCGAAGAGTCCAGTGGTCGGGAACGGCGTCGCTGCCCGGCCGTCGATCTCCCGGTTCCAGGTGAAGTGGTACATGTCCAGGTCCGTCTCGAGTTCGGTCTCCACCCGGACCGGTTCAGCGCCTGCCGCATCGTAGTGCAGGTCAACATCACCGGCGATGGTCACGTCCGGGTCGCCGGCCAAGGTATGGCCCGGAGCCGCGCCCGGGCCGTCGGGCGTGTCGATCGTGGTCACCACCGTGTAGTCGCCTTCGGGGACCAGGCCGGTCGCGCGTCCCTCGGGCCCGAAGAACCGCCCGTACTCCTCCGATTCGTTGTTCCACACGTCGACGACGACGTTCGCGGGGTCACCGCGCCGGTCGACTGCCTCGACGGTCAGTTCGTGAAGGGGACGCGGCACGGTGAACGAGGTTACGGCGCGCACGTCGTTCTCACGGTTGCGCGGATCGGTCCCGACGATATGCCCCGTGTAGGTGCCACCCTCGATGCCCTCGGCGGTGAAGCGCACGTCGGTGCTCGCTTCGCCACCGGCCGGAATGCTGAGAACGGGCTTCCGGAAACGCAGAACGGGCTTGCCTTTCCCGTCGTCGCCGTGCCGGGAGAGGGCGCCGGAGAGTCGAAGCGTGACCTTGCGGTCGAGGGGGTTGTGGAATGTCAGCGTCCGCACCACCTCACCCTTTTCCGGCAGTTCACCGAGGGTAAGGACGCTCTCGTCGACCGAGACGGTGTCGTCGACGGCGCTCATCACGTCCAGTCGTCCCGCACCCTGATGCGGCAACCGCACGCCCTCGAGGGGCTGGCTGGTGGAGATCAGCCGGTTCTTGAGATCCCGCCCACCCAGGTCGGGTCGTTGCTGCGCCAGGATCGCCGCGGCGCCAGCAACGTGCGGAGCCGCCATCGACGTGCCGTTCAGCGACGTGTAGTGCTCATCGAGCAGGTTGCCCAGCGAGGTCCCGCTAGCCCGTGCGGCGACGATGTCCACTCCTGGTGCCACGATCTCCGGTTTCAACGCGCCGTCGCCCACCCGCGGCCCGCGGGACGAGAAGTCGGCTATCCGGTCGTCCTTCGTGACCGCGCCCACGGTCAGCGCCTCCGTCGCAGCGCCCGGCGATGTCACGCTCTCGTCTTGAGGACCCATGTTGCCGGCGGCCACCACGAACAACGAGTTCGACGACTCGCTTAGGCGGTTGACGGCCTGGCTCATCGGATCGGTGCCGTCGGTGGTGTAGGGCGTGCCCAGGCTCATGTTGACCACGTCTGCGCCCTCGGCCACCGCCCACTCCATGGAGGCGATGATCCAGTCCTCCATTCCGGACCCGGCGTCGTTGAGGACTTTGCCGATCAGCAGCTTGGCGCCCGGAGCTATGCCGGTGTACGCACCGTTCGAGGCCGCCCCGGTTCCGGCGATGGTGGCGGCCACGTGCGTCCCGTGACCGTTCGCGTCGGCGGCGACAGCGTCGCCGCGTGCCGTGCCGGCGGCGTTCCCGGCATCTCCCGTGGCCGTGCTGTCCCCGGTGTTCTCGCCTGGAAGCTGCTCTTCGGGCAACTGCTCTTCAGGCAGCGGCTCGCCCGGGTCGGGATCGCCGGGGCCCGGCTCGCCTGGTATCACGTCGGTGAAATCCTGTGCGGCGACGACCTGCCCGACCAGGTCTGGATGGTTCGGATCGTAACCGGAGTCCAGCACCGCCACGGTGACACCGCTGCCGTCGTATCCGGAGTCCCATGCTTCTGGTGCCCCGACCTGGGCCGCGCTCTCATCGAGAGCAGCGGTCACTTTGCCGTTCAGCCAGATACCGCTGACGGTGGAAAGCTCCGCGCCCGATGCGTCGAGCGGTGCCGGCTCCCGTCCTCGCAGCGATTCCCATGTCTCCCGCAGCCGTTGCTTCTCCGCGGATACCGAGATCGCTCCGATGCTGGGCAACTGCCGCTCCTCGCGGACTCCACGGGGCGTCGGCACCGCGTCCATCGTCGACGGCCCGTCGGGCGCGAGCAGCATCAGCGGAAGCTCGCCGGTGGCGTCGTCGTGATACCCCTGCTCGACCAGGAGCGAGACGTTGAACAGCCGCGGATCCAGGACACCCGAAGCCAGATATGGCTCGGCCTCGGCCGGGATGACGTGGAGGTGGCCGTCTCGCTCGTCGACCCGAGGCGCCGGAGCGGTTCGCACGCCCTCCGGGCCCGGCGACGCGTGTCCCTGCGGTCCCGCCACCGCAGGCGCTTGATACTCCAGCACGCTCTGCACGCCGTCGGCCGAGACCTGCAGTACGACGACATCGCCGGTCACGAGCGTCACTCGATACGTGCCTCGTGGCACGCTCCCGGCTCCGCTCCCGGGCCAGCTCCCGGTCGGCCCGGCCGGTCCAGACAGGCCGGCTAGCGATGTCTCCGGATGGCTGGAACTGGCAACCAGGTTACTCGGCGCAGTTTCCGGCTGGCTCGGCGCAGCCGCCGCACCACTCGCCCGGGGATCCGGCTGGCTCGCCGCGGGCAGGAGGGTGCCTCCCGTCAGGACCAGCAGCACGACGATCGCCAGCCCGACGGCGCGGGGACGGCGACCTGACCGGAATGCGCGCAAGATGTGCATGAGTCCTCGTTTTCAGCGGGGTCACGGCAGTGAATCAGCCTTGCGCACCCGCACGAGGGTTGCGATTGAGCAAATTACCCAATATTGGACTCGGGGCTGGATTCCGACGCTGTGCTCTCCGTTCTGGTGTGCTCATGGTCGGATGAGCTGGCGGACGCCTGACCAGTCCCCGCGGCTGCGGAGTAGGCATGGTCAAGATCGAGGAGGCCGGTGTCACTGGCCGCGAGCGCCAATGCCGCCCGCGAGCTGACATCCAGCTTTCGCATCGCCGAACTGAGGTGGCGGTCAACCGTCCGAGGTGAGAGAAACAGCGTCTCGGCCACCTTGCGGCTGGTCAGGCCGGTAGCGACGAGCCGGACCACCTCCAGTTCGCGTGGCGACAGCTGATCTCCGTAACCCCGGCGCCCTCCACGCCATGCCCGGGCCACCTCGACACCGTGTCTGCGCAGCAGGTGGGCGACCCTGTCGGCGTCCCACCGTGCGCCCGCGTCCACGAGCGCACGCTGAGTCGGGACCAGCGTGTCGACCGCACCCGCCTCGTCGCCGGCCGACAGTAGCGCGCGCCCCCTGCGCTCCATCGTGAGGAGCCCGTCGTACGGCCGCGGCAGATCCCGCCATTCCCGGGCCACGTCGCCGAACAGGGCCGCGGCGCGTCCAGGCCGACCAGCGGCTTCGATAGCCACCGCCTGGCACAGACGCGCCGCGGCCTGTGGTGCCGGTGCGTGCCGGTCTCCTAAACCAGCGGTGAAACGCCTCGCCCAAGCGGCCACAGCTTCGGTGTCGCCGGCCGCGACCAGCGCGTCCAGGAATACGGGCATGACATCCGTCGCCCACAGCCACATGTCCTTCCGGTCGATCAGTTCCACGACCGGCTGGGTGACGGCCACGGCACGGTCCGGCGCACCGTCGGCCAGATGGAGCCGGCCAAGGGCCGCCGCCGGCAGCCCCTGCACGTCGATCAGCCCCCGCCGGATCGCCTCGTCGAGCACGTTTCGCAACCGTTCGTGCGCGGACTGCCGCTTGCCTGTGCTGAGATCGAGCAGTCCGAGCAACAGCGCGGCCTCCAGCTGCGCTTCCGGGAGGGTGTCTTCGTCCTGGGCCAGTTGGCGGATCCGGTCCGCGAGACCCGTCCATGCCCCGGTCTGCCAGTCCAGATGTGCCACGGTCAGCTGGGCGGAGTTCACCAACCGGCCGTACCCCGAACTTCGCATGAGGTCCACGGCCGCGGTCAACCGTCGTCGTGACTCGGCGTAGCGGCCCCACGCGATCGCGAAATGCCCGGCGTTCATCAAGCCTCTGGCGATCTGCCGCAGCTCGAACAGGGTGGCGGGCCCGGTCTCGTCGCCGTCCTCATCCGTGTTCCGGTCTTCGATTTCGTCCACGGCGACCCAACCGGCGTCGTCGCCCAGCATCAGCAGCACGCTGGCACGGTCGACGGCGAGCCAGATGCGTTCGTCACGTGAACTCACGCGCGATCTGAGCGCCACCGCGCGATCCAGCCACGAGCGATGGCGACTGGCCGGCCAGTCGTGCCCCCGGGGAAACGCCAGCGAGATCATCGCCCGAGCCCCGAGGTCGGGACGTTCGTCCAGTTCCGCTACCGCAGCCTCGATCTCGCGCACTGCGGTCTCGAACTCGCCCAACTGCAGGTGCAGGCGGCCGAGAAGTAGCCGGACCTCGCCCCGATCCACAGCCGGGACATCGACGGCATCCAGCACGGCGCTCAACGCGTCACAGACCCGTCGCCCCATGGTGCCGAGGGAGGCTCCGCCCCACGCCGCCGCTTCACCCAGCTTCCGGGCCAGCCGGATCATCAGGTCCGAAGAGAGCTCCGCGGTCGTCACCACGTCATACAGGAACACTACGGCCGCATGGTCGTCTCCGGATTCCAAAGCCCGGGCAGCGGCGGCCTCCGCGTACTCGGCCCAACGGCCGACGTCTCCGGCTTCGCGGTAGTGCCGGCACAGCCGCGCCACAGGCACCGGCTCCATTCCCGCGAGCGCCTCTGCCGCGCGGCGATGCATGCGTCGTCGCTCTGATGCCGGAACCGCCTCCTCTACCGCGCGTGAAGCCAATGCGTGCCGGCAGACGAACTGGTCGGGTTCGGTTTCGATGAGCAACCCCGAACTCAATGCGGCGGCGAGCCCACGCCTGGCGTGCTCCGCGTCGAGTTCGCTCACCGCGCCCAGGGCCGGCTCGCCGGCTGGTTCGCCAAACGTCGCGGCGGCTTCAAGCACGCGCTGCGCGGCCGGGTCGAGCCGTTCGACCCGCTCCAGGACCGAGTCACGCACCGTGGGCGGCACCTGCAGCTCGCTCAACGCCCGTCTCCCCCACCCGTCGGCCGCTGGAAAGATGTCGCCTCGGTCACGCAGCAGCCACATCGTCTCTTCCAGGGCCAAGGGCAAACCAGCGGTGCGTTCGTGGATGAATGTGGCGAACTCGCCAGATACCTGTCGGGTCTCGAAGACGCCGGCGATCATCTGCGTCGTCTCCGTGACGGTCAGCGGCTCCAAGACGATACGCGCCGAGCCTGTCCGGGCCGCGGAACTCGACGTGAGACGGCGCAGAACCGACCCAGCCGGGACGTCGGTGGAACGGTAGGAAACGATCAGGTTCATCCTCCGCAACGGCGAGGCCGCCAGCATGAGCAAGAGCTCCAACGACGCCGCGTCCGCCCAATGGGCGTCGTCGAAGACGAGCACGTTCACGCCACAGCGTTCGATCAGCTCCATCAACGCACGCAGCAGCCGGTGCCGCGTGGCCTTCGGATCGTCGAGAGACTCCATGGCAGGCGGCAACGCCTCTGCCCACTCTGGAAACAACGGCCGCAGGGCACCCGTCAGCGGGCTCAGTTCGATTCCAGCCGTGCCGTCCGCGATCTTTCGCATCGTTTCGCGGAGGGTCGCCTGGAGCGCGTCGACCACGGCCCCGAGAGGAAACGGCTCCAGCAAAGGCGGACATGTGACCTGCAGTGTGTGCGGCTTCACCGGTCGCGCGGCCAGGCATTCGTGGATCAGCCTAGTCTTTCCGATTCCGGCTTCACCCTCGAGGAGAACCAACGCCGGTGCGTCATCTAGCGCAGCGGTCATCACAGCAAGCTCGTGACGACGGCCCACGAAGGACACGGGCCCGGTGCGAGGTTTCACGTGTTCAAGTTTGGGCCATCGCCGACCGAAATCTTGGCAGAACCACGCGGCCTCGCATGTCCACAGTGACGAGACCGTGCCGCAAGGTCAGCTCCCCGGTTGCCGGCTGCCCGGCTTGCCCGGCTTGCCCAGTGCCCGCCGCCCGACTTGTCCGGCTACCCGCCGCCCGGCTTGTCCGGTGCCCGGTGCCCGGCTTGCCCGCTACCCGGCTTGTCCGGCTGCCCGGTCCCCGGCTTGCCCGGTGCCCGCTGCCCGGTGTCAGAACGGTGGAATGTCGGTGCCGTCCGCGCCGGCTGCCTTGGCATCCATATCGCTCCTCGGACATCCCCGCAAGAATGCGTGCTCATGACCGGGATGCACGTGGGCGGCCCTAGTCCGAGCTACAGCCGGAGCACTTCTCGTGACGGTACGCACGGAGCCATACCGAGGAGCAATCAGCGGCGCTTCCCGACAGCCGCAATGGCCGTAACAGCCGCAGTCGCCCCTCTCCGATCCACCGCGCTCGTGGACACCGCGGCACATTCCGGCCGGATCTTCCGGAACGCGGGCGCTCTTGGTCGGCGGGACGCTGCTCGCTTGGAGACGTTCCCGCACACTCTCGAGGACATCCGGCTCCACGCAACGACGAGCAGGCCTGGGCCGAGGTACCGGCGGCATCACCGGCGGTGTCCGATTGACATAGGTGTGGCCGAGCGGGCTGATCCATACCGTCACGTGTGGATCGGGCTTGTGGACGCGCCATCCGCCGTCATGCTTCAGTCGATGATCGAACCGGCAGCACGAGCCCAGGTTCTGGTGATTCGTCAGCCCACCGCTGGAGCGGGCTCGTGCGTGATCCTGGTCAGAGCGAGTGGCCGGAGCCCGGCAAGCCGGATGGACGCAATCCCGGTCGCGGACCTGGATCGCGCGACGGAGCCCCGCGTCAGGGCTTCGCCTATAGGCTCGGCGTACATCCGCTCGGAACGCGGCTCCACCCACACTCGACGAAGCGTCGCCTGGTTCCCGATCGTGGCCAAGCCCGCCTTCAGCCTCTCGATATCGCCGCATCACATCGGCGACAACACCTGCCCACTCAGCATTCTCGCCGCAGGTGAGGCGCATCCGTTCCAACTCTGCGACCTTGACGTGTAGCTCGACGATGCCACGGCGTCGCCCGGGGTCACGCGAGACCCGTGCCGCGGCGAAATGCGCCGTGGCCGGTCGTGCCGTAGTGATGCCGCAGCCAACGGGTCGCCCGCGCTCGTCGCAGACCACCCACCGCCATTCCGCGCCATGCATCGTGCTGATCGTCTGGCGCGCCAAGACAGCTGTGATGAAGTCCCAACCGACGATCTCCCCCGGGTGCTCGTTCCACCCGAGCATCGTCGCGATCTCCACCCGCAGCTCACGGACAGACCATGCCCGACCCGCCGTTGGGGCCTTATTTCCGGCCGTGCCAATGTCTCGCGAGCCACGTTGCCGCGTGCCGTCACCGTCCGGGGAACCGTCACCCGCTGGACCATCGCCACCCGCTCGACCACCGCCACCCGCTGAGCCTCGGCCACCTCCTGGACCCCCGCGACCCGCTGGACCCCGGCCACCTCCTGGAGACGGGCTACCTCCTGGACCTCCGCTATCCACACCTCCGTCGCCGCCTCCGTCGCCGCCTCCGTCGCCGCCTCCGTCGCCGCTGGCGTCCTCACCATCGCTGCCGTCAACGCCGTCGCGGTCGGCACGGTTGCCGCCCCCGCTGCTGCGTGGCGAGTTGTCAGAGGTGCCGTCCGATGGCGCGGTCTCTTGGTTTCCGAAATGTTGATCATTCACAAAGGGGTTCGCAACGACGCAGGCGACGATGTCGTCGTCGCTCATGCGCTCAAAAGAACCGTCAAGCATGCCGAGGAAGATGTCGACGCGCACGTGCTGGATTCTCCGCCTGTCGCCCGCCCGCTTGCAGGCCCTGGCCAGAACGTCGACCCGGTCTCCTGCGGCGGCCGCCCGGTCGACGGGTAGATCCAGTCCACTGATGTTCGCCGTGCCGTCCTCATTGCGGCTGCCTTCTACCCGGCGGCCTCGCACCGCGCGGCGGTACTTTCGTTCAGCCCACTCGGGATCGATGGCGATTGCCATTCGCTTGATTCGGTCGATCAACGCCCCGACGAGCAATCCCGGCGCCTGCGGCAGAAGCTCCGCGACGATCTGTGCGGCCTGATCGTCGGTCAGGCCGGACGTCCATTGTGTGAACGCCCGAGCGCGAGGCTCGTCAAGAAGGCCGGCGAACATAGCCTCACCCAGCATGGGGAGACGATGGTGCACATCCCAGGCGAAGGCGAACGTGGTGTCGGCACGCCTGCGAGACCAGACAAGCGCTGCACGCGCCTCCTGCGCGGCGAACTCACTGGGGGCTTGGACCCGTGAAACCGTCTCCGACGAGAGCGCCTCACGCATCCCTGTCTCGAGCAACGCTTCCAGGAAGACTGCTTGGTGGTGGCAGAGCTGTCGGTACGTTGCCGTCATCACGTCGACCGTGTCACGACCCGGCACGACCTGAACGGCAAGGTTGTCGAGGATGGCACCCAGTTGCGGACCAGGCGGCATCGCCGCCAATCCAGAAGGCACTCCAGCACCGGCCGACTCAGGACGTGGGGCAGCCCGGCCCGACTCGCCGAACGTGTGCTCTTCGCCGGACCGCCTAGGGTAGCCGTCACCCTCGTTCGCCCGCTCGCCCTCTGCTGCGCCCGAGGTGGAAGCACCATCCTCACTCTCGCAGCCAGTGATCACAACATCGCTGTTCACGCCGGTGGTCACGACGTCATTGATACCGGTGGTCAGGACCTCGCTATCCGCGCCGCCGGTGGCCACGACATCGTCACTCATACCGGTGGCCACGACGTCGCCATCCGCGCCGTCGGCCGACCCCGCATCACTGGTTCTGGAGTCATCGCCCGTACCACCGTCATCAGTGTCGACATCTGTGGCATCGACTTCCGCGCACGCCGGGTTAGCAGGCTCGCCAGTAGTGGGAGCGACGGCGACGGGCGCGGTGTCGTCACTCGGGTATACCCAGCGCATGTCGACGTCAAGGACGCCACGCCTGATCCTCGGTGTCAGCCCAGCGAGAGCACATTCGATGACCGTGGCCATGCCTAGCTCCCTCCAACCGCATACCGTCAAGCGTTAGTTCACGCCGACAGGCCTTGAAAAACGTAGATATAGCTAACCGAGAGGCAACTAGATCAACTAATATCATCATAGTTAGAACGCTTGTTCGATTCAAGGCCGACGCGTTTGCGGTTCGTTGCGTCCTGCACATCGAGCCCCCTGGCGCTCACTCTGCAGGACGCAACGGGAACGGGAGCTTTGCCTCCCCTGGGAGTCATTCGCCTGGATAACAGATGCGGCAGCAGACCTCTCACGCAAAGGACCAGGTCTATCCCAAGCGTCTAGCCCGCCATCGAGCTCTTCCGGTTGAGCCCCGGCACAGAACCGATCGCGGGCTGGACCGCAACCTGACCTGACCTCACGAGCAAGAAATCGAAGCCCGGCCTTTCGACACCAGACCGCCCACGGCGCATTCACATGGCGGGCCGCGTTTGCCGGACGTGTTCGAGCTCGATACCCGATGGCGGCTTGGCGGGCATCCTTCGCAAGCTCAGCCGCAGGTCCTGATCGGGCACCTGGTAGGTCATCTCGGCGGACAGGATGCGTGCGATCTTACGCATGGTGGCGATGGTCAAGTGCTCGCCGGCGCAGCGATGGCCCAGATCCGGGTCGCCACCGCCTTGCGGTATGAAATCAAAGCCCTCGGGGTCCCGGTCCCGGAACCGGTCGGGAACGAACTCGCCAGGAGAAGGCCACATCCTGCCGTCGCGATGGGTGCCGAAGACGTCCAAGATCACGAGTGTGCCGCGCTGAAAGTGGTGACCGTTCCAGTCGAAGTCCTCCCGGACCCGAGCGCCGAGCATCGGCGCGAAGGGATAGAAGCGGCGGACCTCGTGGACGAACATGTCGGCATCAGCATCGTCGCCGGTGCGAAGGCGCGCTTTCCAGCCCGGATGATCGTGCATCGCGAGGGCCATGAATGCGATGAACCACGACACGGCGACGAACGGCCGCACCATGTTGAGCAATTCGACGGCGGCAGTGCGCTCACTGAGCAGCTCCCCATCGTGGTCCCGGTGGAAGGCCACGATGTGTAACGCGCGATCGTCCGGGGTCTCCAGCCGTCCAGCCCTGACATCAGCGACGACGTCCTCGAGCCACGCCTCGGACCGGCGCCTTCCCAACCTCCCACGCCAGTGTCGCCAGCCAAGGGCACCGAACCCATCGACCGCGGCGATCAGGTCTTCGGCCCGACGACGACGATCTCCCGCGGGTAGGGCAACGCCGGCCCAGTCACATCCCGCTTGGCACAGCACCTGCGCCGCCTCGTCAAACAGCACCATGCGGCCGCGGGATTCCCACTTCGGCAACGCTGCGCGCCACAGCGATGTCGTGCGGGCGACAAGGTCGTCGATCGACTCCGGCGTCATCACCGCCATGAACATCGCTTTGCGATGCCGATGTGCGGCGTCGTCGAGGCCTTGAACGCCGCCTTCGCCGAACACGGTCTTGAGCACGAACCCCGGTACGGCACCGCTACGCTCGAACCGGGTGGTGTCGTAGAAGAGGTGCCCCGCGTCGGCGCCGCGCATGCAGATAGCCTGCCGGCCGAGGAGCCGTGCGCCGAAGATGTCGCTTTGGTAGCGTTCAAATCGTCGCGGCAGGAAGCTGTATCCCTCACGGAGGAGCGAGAGAGACGAGTCTGGAGCCGGATCGTGCGGCATGCTGTGCTCGTGGACTTTTCCCGCGGGGATCATACGCATGCGCGGCCACATACCCACGTTCCAAGGCGGTCATGCCCGCATGCCGATATATGCCGCGCTCACATGTCGATCAAGGGCGGCGGATAGTCCAGCGCTTGGCGCACGTTCTCAGGTAGAAGCCACGGGGTGTGCACGGCGGCACCTTGCACCTCTGCCAGTTCAGGAACGTGCCGGCGCACGTAGACGCCATCGGGATCGAACCTGCGGGCTTGCCGCAGCGGATTGAGGACCCGGTTAGGCCTGGTGTCGTTTCCCGTACCGGCAACCCACTGCCAGTTCCCGGCATTGTTCGCGATGTCGCCGTCGCAGAGCCAACGGAAGAAGTGATCGGCTCCCACTCGCCAGTGAACCTTGAGGTTCCTGGTCAGGAACGACGCGGTGATCAGCCGCGCTCGATTATGCATCCAGCCTTCGGCAAGGAGCTGACGCATGCCGGCATCGACCACAGGCACGCCGGTCTGCCCGCGTCGCCACATCTCCGCGGCGTGCGGGTCGTCGCGCCATGCCTGGTCGCGAGCGCGGTAGTCGCGACGGGCGATATCCGGGAACGCCGCCGTGACCTGATGGTGAAAGTCCCGCCAAGCGAGCTGGCGCACCACACCGGGCGCATGATCGCGCAGCCGCTCCGCGACCTCACGAGCGGAAACGCAGCCAAAATGCAGATAGGGGCTGAGCCTCGTCGTGTGATCGCCGGCCAGGTCGTCGTGGTCCGGCTCCCAGTCCGCGCGTTTACGTACGGCGGCAGCAAGGAGCTTGCGGGCCTCAGTCTCTCCGCCGGCGGGCAACGACGGCGACACGGGCCCCTCGCCCGCCAACTCGCGTCCGGGAAGCTCGCCCGCCGTCATTCCCGGTGGCATGCGGATCTGGCGTGGCGCCGCGAGTATCGGACGCCACGAACCAGCCTCCCAGGCTCGCCAGTACGGGGTGAAGACACGATAGTGGTCTCCTCCAGCCGGGCGAATGTCACCTGGGGGCACGACCGTGACGCCCGGATAGGTGCGGAACGCGACGTTCTCAGTACCGCACGCCGCCGCCAGCCGCTGTTCCCGCCGACGGGCGTAGGCGCTCACGTCGGCACTGCACACCACGGCCGTCGCCGAGGTCTCCCGGACCATGCGCATCGTCTCGGTCACGATGTCTCCACGCCGGATCACCAGGTCGCCACCACGCTCGCGGAGGAGCGCACGCAGGTCTTCCAACGCCTTGGCCAGGAACACCAGTCGATTCGGCGCGGCGAAGCCTCGGCTCAGAATCGCGTCGTCCAGGACGAATAGCGGCACCACGGCGTCCGCGTGAGAGCACGCCGCTGCGAGGGCGGGGTGATCATGGACGCGCAGATCGCGGTTAAGCAGGACGACGGCCGTCCTGTCGGTATCTATGTCCGTCATCTGTGGTCTCCTGCCTTCACCGGCTACGGCAGCTTTCCGCCCAGCCGAGCTGCACGGCGTCAGGCCGGCAGATGTCGCCTGCACGGCATTCGCCTGCACAGTCTCCACCTGCGCGTTGACCACATGCGACGTGCTCACCTGCTCAATGCTCTCCGGCAAGGCACTGTCCGTACCGGCCGTATCCGGCACGATACTCACCGGCCACAGTACTCAGCTGGCAGGAGCTCAGCTGCTCATCCCACGCGTCGCCCGCTAGCGACGCGTCGCCGGGCTTGGTGTGTTGCGCTTGCGATCCGTGAAACGCCGATGGGCCGGCACCTTGCGGTGCCGGCCCATCGCTGAGACCTCAGTCAGGCAAGTGGTACTCGCCCGGAAGTTCAGACAGCGCGAACGTTGGTGGCCTGGGGGCCCTTGGCGCCCTGGGTCACCTCGAACTCCACGGCCTGGTTCTCCTCGAGGCTACGGTAACCGTCGCCGGAGATCTCCGAGTAGTGAACGAACACGTCCGGTCCGTCCTCGCGGGCAATGAAACCAAAGCCCTTTTCCGAGTTGAACCACTTGACAGTTCCCTGAGTCATGATACTCCTTACAGGGCTGGAAAACAGGACACCACACCGTGCAGTGCCCTCGGTCGGTCTAGACGCGACCTCTCCAGAAACCTGAAGGTATACGACGCGCCCGCAACATCATTCCATGCGAGCGTGCATCCAACACGAACACAAAG
Source organism: Phytoactinopolyspora alkaliphila (assembly GCF_010550695.1). Classification (GTDB taxonomy): domain Bacteria; phylum Actinomycetota; class Actinomycetes; order Jiangellales; family Jiangellaceae; genus Phytoactinopolyspora; species Phytoactinopolyspora alkaliphila. The sequence continues at coordinate 415,117 of NZ_JAAGOB010000003.1, read as the reverse complement.
ACTGCGACCGCGGCAATAGTACAACGCGATTCGACTTCCGCCAGCATGGGCGACACAAATCGTTATTTGCACCTCACCGCTGTGTCGAGCTTACCACCTTCTCGGCGTGGAACGAGGCGCCGCGGCGCTCCCCCACGTTCACCCACGTTCAGCCGCCTCCATGTACGCACGACGCTGGTCCGCGTCCAAGCGCTCGACGGCGTATCGCACCATGGTGCGCGGCATCCTCCGGGCATGCTCGTCCAGGAAACGCAGCAGCCGGGAGCGGTCTTTCGCTCCGGCTGCCCGGAGCCAGCCACCGGTCGCTTTGTGAATCAGATCGTGATCATCCGCGAGCAGCATCTCGGCGATCGCGAACGTGTCGTCCAGGTCGTCCTGCCTGATGAAGTACGACGTGCTCACTATGGCCGTGCGTCGCTCCCACAGGACACCGGAGCGCGCCAGTTCGGCGAGGACGCCGCGTGGCTTGTCGAACAGGTAACCGCCGATCACGAACGGCGCGCCCAGGTCAACCAGGTCCCAGTTGTTGATCCGGTCGTGTCTGCGCAAATACAGCTCGTAGAGGTCCTTGCGACGGCTCTCCGTGGTCCGTTTTCTCCGCGCCTGCTTGTCCATGATGCTCATCGCACCCGCCCTGACCTCGTGCAGCGGACTGTCGAGGAGGTGCTCGAGCTCCTCCGGGGGCATCTCGATGAACTCCTTCGCGAGCGCGAAGACCTGACCCATGCGCACGCCGAGGAAGACGTCGCCCTCGCCGTACTCGCCCGGCCCAGTCTTGAAGTAGCGCTGAATCTTGGCGAGCTCTTCGGCCGATTGATGGGCCTTCAGCCGCTCGATGAAGACCGGTGCGCCGATGTCCGCGGCCATATCACTCCTCACCGGCCACGGCGATCAGCATGTCGTCGAGGCGCTGGTAGCCCTCCTCGACGCCGCGCTCCATCGCGGAGCTGAGCACCAGATCACGGACGTCTCGCGTCGAATATCGCAGCGTTGTGGTCAGGGCCGTGCCGCCTCGGTGGCCGGTGAGCACATGGACCACCACGGACTCCCCCGGGTACCAGTGGTCGTCGAACTCCTCGCTGTAGACGAGCCGTTCCGGCGCCGCGATCTCCTGGTACATGCCGCCTGCGCTCATCCGCTCGTCGTCGGGACCGTGCCAGGTGAACCGCCAGCGGCCACCCACCCGAAGGTCGACGCGGCATTCCACGATGTGCCAGCCCCGGGCGCCGTACCAGCGCTTCAGCAGTGCCGGTTCGGTCCACGCGGAGAAGACGAGCGCCGGCGGCGCGGCGAACCAGCGGGTCATCACGATCTCGGTGTCGGTGGGCGTAGTCACCGTCGTGCCAGGGTAGTCGTGCGCGTCAGCGCTCCAGCCCGGGTCACGACCGAAGAATCCGAGCAGCCTGTCATGCAGGGGCGCGTCGTCGGGCACCGCGACCTCCGGGCCCAAGACCTCGATGCCGGGACCGAATGCTTCGGGGGTGCGCAATTGCTCTACGACGCCGGCCGGGACCGTCGTGCTGCGTGCCCACATCCGCTCCACATCCTCGTCTTCCATGGTGTCGTCCTGGCGAGTGGCCCGGGCAAGATCCCAGCCGTGGATCACGAGATCGTCACTGACAACCTGGTCGATGTGCTGCTCGGTGGTGATCCGGCCGGTGGGTGTGTCGCATTCGGCCCGGGCGAGCCGGGTGTCGTCAAGAATCTCCTCGACATCGGCCCGAGCCGAGAAGAAGGCGCCCAGCGGATCGTCGTCCAGCGACGGCGCCGGCCGAAGCTCGCGACCCAGCGGACGCAGCATCGCGCCGTGCATGTCGATGATGTGCCCGACCACCGCCCTGGCGTCCCAGTGCTCGCAGGGCGACTGATTCGACCATTGATGCGGCCGTACGGCGGCGATCTTACGTTCGAAGGCCGCCGCCCGGCGGCGATACCGTTCAGCGATCTCATTCATCGTCTCTCTCCTGTTCGGCGGCTGCCATGAGTTCGTCCAGCACGGTGTCGAGCCCTTGAAAGCGCTCCTCCCACAAGCTGCGGAAGTCCTCCAGCCACGTCGCTGCCGCTTGAAGCGGCTCCGTCTGGAGTGTGCGTGGCCTGCGCTGTGCTTCGCGGCTACGCAAGACCAAGCCGGCGCGTTCGAGGACCTTGAGGTGCTTGGAGACCGCTGGCTGGCTCATGTCGAAGGGCGCGGCCAGCTGCGCGACGCTCGCCTCACCGGCAGCCAGCCTGGTGAGAATGGCCCGCCGGGTCGGGTCCGCGAGGGCCGCGAATGTGGCGTCGAGCTGGTCACTGACTCTCATTCATAACCCAATCGTTTAATAACCAATTGGTTATTTCATGCTCTGACGCTTGCTGTCAAGCGCCATCTCGACGGCTCGCGCGGCCGGCTTGCGCAAGGCACCTCCAGGCGGGATGAAGACACGTGGCGTGCGGGTTGTAGCGGGCATGGCTGTTGACCTTGGCACCGTGGGAATCTGGGACACCGTGGGAATCTGGCAGCGAACGGGCGCGCTGAACGCCCGAGTCGCCTCCGACATCGAGCAGCTCGGCTACGGGAAGGTCTGGATGCGCCAGCCGGATGCCGGCGCGAACCATGTGAACGTCAGGGAACGAAGTGAGACTCCGATGCGTGGATACTGCGTGCTCGCGGAGGTGCTCCGGTGACGGCAGCGGCTCCATCTGTGTTGGTCGTTCAGCACACGAAGAACGGCGGCGCTCGTCGCCTCGGTGACTGGTTGAACGACGACGGCCTCAAGCTCGACGTCGTCCCGGCCTTCGACGGAAGTGCGCTGCCGGCACGGCTGGAGCACGACGCCGTCGTGGTACTCGGCGGCGGCTACCTTCCCGACGACGACCAGCGCGCGCCCTGGCTGCGGCAGACGCGCGCACTGGTGGCCGAGGCGCTCGGCCGTGACCGGCCGATCCTGGGTATCTGCCTGGGCGGCCAGCTGCTGGCACAGGTGGCCGGTGGCACGGTCGAGGCGGAGACTGGACTACCGGAGAACGGCAGCACGCCCATACACATGCGCGCGGAAGCCCACGACGATCCGCTGTTCCACGACCTGCCGGACGTGGTACCCGCCATCGAGCATCACGAGGACGCCATCACGGCTCTCCCGGCAGAGGCCGTGTGGCTGGCCTCGAGCGAGCGCTGTCCGTACCAGGCGTTCCGCTACGGAAGATCGGCTTGGGGAGTGCAGTTTCACCCGGAGGTCACGCCAGACCGAATCCTGGAGTGGAACGCGGACAAGCTTCGCCGGCAGGGCTTCGATCCCCAGGAGTTGTACCGGCAGGCGCTCACCGACGACGCCGCTTCCGCCCGCCACTGGCGCACGGTCGCGAGCCGGTTCGCCGACGTCGTCCATGCCAGCACCGACACTTCTGCGGCCGCAGAAGAGAAGCGCGAGGACCACCCATGACGGTACGGCTGTCGATCCTGGATCTGGCCACGGTCACCGGCCAGCGCACCCCGCATGAGGCTCTTCAGGGCAGCGTGGCCACTGCCCAGGCGGCCGACAGCCTGGGCTATGTCCGGTACTGGTTCGCCGAGCACCACAACATGCCGAGCATTCTGTCGTCGGCCACGAGCGTGCTCATCGGGCACATCGCCGGGCAGACGTCGAACATTCGGGTCGGATCCGGCGGCATCATGCTTCCCAACCATTCCCCGCTGGTCATAGCGGAACAGTTCGGCACGCTGGAGACCCTGTATCCGGGCCGGATCGACCTCGGCGTCGGCCGGGCACCGGGCGGAGACCGGGAGACATTCCTCGCGCTGCGCCGCGACCCGGCGGCGGCCGAGCACTTTCCGCAGGACGTCGCCGAACTGCGCGACTTCCTGGGGCCGGCGCAGCCGGGGCGACGAGTGCTAGCCGTTCCGGGAACGGACACCAACGTCCCCATCTACATCCTCGGCTCGTCGTTGTTCGGGGCGAAGCTGGCGGCGTCCCTCGGACTCCCCTACGCATTCGCGTCACACTTCGCTCCTGCGGCCCTGAACGACGCCCTCGATGCGTACCGGAGCGGGTTCCAGCCGACCGAACACCTCAGCCGGCCCTATGTGATCGCCGCGATGAACGTCTACGCCGCGAACACCCGCGACACCGCGGAGGAGTTGTTCCGGGACAACCTCGTGCGCATGGCGCGTGGCCTCATCAGCCGCGCCGGGAACGCGCCGCTCGAGGTCGACGACGACACGCTGCTCGCCTCGCCAGTGGGGGAACAGGTCCGGTCAATGTTGCGGCACACCGCCGTCGGTGCCGCCGGCGACGTCCGGTCCGAGGTGCGCGCGTTCGCGGAGCACACGCGAGCCGACGAGCTGATGATCGTCACCAACATGGGCGACGTCGACGCCAGGATCCGTTCCCTCCAGATCCTCGCCGGGGTTGTGCCACCCAGTGGATGACCTCCCGCCGGGACCGTGGGGATCAGCCCGCCGCGACGGGACGGCTGCGGTCGGTGGCCAGTTTGACCGCCAGCCCGCCCAGCACCGTGCCCATGACGTAGCGCTGCGCCCGGAGCCATAGCGGCCGCTGCGCGAGGAACGTGGCAAGGCTTCCGGCGAACAGGACGATCATTGCATTGACCAGCAGCGCGATGGCGATCTGGCTGGATCCGAGGATCAGGCTCTGCAGGGCGACCGAGCCGCGGGTGGGATCGATGAACTGCGGCAGTAACGACACGTAGAGGACCGCGATCTTCGGGTTCAGCACATTGGTGACCAGCCCCATGGTGAACAGCCGGCGTGCCGGATCGACGGCCATCTCACGCGGCGCGAACACGGACGTGCCACCAGGCCGGACCGCCTGCCACGCCAGGTAGAGGAGATACGCCGCTCCGGCGAGCTTCAGCACGGTGTAGGCGGCAGGGACCGCGGCGAACACGGCCGTGAGGCCCGCCGTCGCCGCCGTCAGGTAGATGAGGAACCCGGCGGCCACGCCCAGTAGCGAGATCAAGCCGGCGCGCCGTCCTTGCGTGATGGACCGTGACACCAGGTAGATCATGTTGGGGCCGGGTGTTAGCACCAGGCCGAGGGCGACAACCGCTATTCCGAGGATTGCTGCGGTGCTGACCATCAACGGCTCACTTTCGTTGGTTCCCACCATCGACGGTCCCGCTTCGGCACCGTGACCGTGAGAACCGGCGCCGGTCGCGGCATATTCCACCGTCACCCGCATTCCACCGTCGTCCGCACACGCCCATGGCCGAGCGTGGCCCGAATGAAGCGCTCACCCATCGGGTACCCCGCGGGAGGAGAGAAGCAATCGCCATCAGGAACGATGCGATCAAGGAGGGAGTCGTCGTGGCACAACGACTTGAAGGCAAGAGAGTCGCGGTCCTCGTCGCGAACGAGGGCATCGAACAGGTTGAGCTGACCGAACCCTGGCGGGCGATCGAGAACGCGGGCGGCAGGCCCGAACTCCTCGCACCAGAAGGCGGCACCGCACAGGCGATGAACCACCTCGACAAAGCCGACACCTTCCCGGTCGACAAGGCGGTCGGTGACGCCGATCCCGGCGACTACGACGCACTCATGTTGCCGGGCGGAGTGGCGAATCCGGACAGCTTGCGGGCCAGCCCGCAAGCCGTCGACTTCGTCCGCGCGTTCGTCGACGCCGGCAAGCCGGTGGCCGCCATCTGCCACGCTCCGTGGACGCTGGTCGAGGCCGACGCCGTCCGCGGGAGGACCCTGACCTCGTGGCCAAGCCTGCAGACCGACATCCGCAACGCCGGCGGCACCTGGGTCGACGAGGAAGTGCACAACGATCACGGCCTGGTCACCAGCCGGAAACCTGACGACCTTCCTGCCTTCTGCGTCAAGATGGTGGAGGAGTTCGCCGAGGGCAAGCACCCGGTCCACTCCTAGTGCTGCTGCGGGGAGAGTATTAGGTGTCTGGGATCGTCCGGAGTTGTTGAGCCGCGTTCTGCCCGCATCCATGCTCGAGGAGCATGGTCTCCGCGAGGGGGGCCCGCGGCGCCCAGACACTTGGTGCGCCGCGTCGAGCAGAGTACAGAAGGAGCGGAGCAGATGAAGCTCGCAGCAAAGATCGTCAGGCGCACCCTCATCCCGGTCGTCGTCGCTGGTGGCATCGCGTGCGCGAGTGCGGTGGGTGCGTCCGCAGCGGTGGTTCCCGTGGCGTGCTACGCCGACGGAACCGTTCTCTACTACGACACCGAGTCGGGCGCCTACGCCCTGTTCCAGCAGTAGGGCGCTCCAGCAGTACGGGGGAAGGGCTTCTCGCTCCAGGGGGCAACAGCAGGCCTGGGCGCCGGGACTTGACCGGGCGCCCAGGCCTGTCGGCTTGTCTCACATCTCGATCCATGGCCGGTACCGCTGAACCGCGGCCCCGGAATCGCCTCCCGACCTGCGTCGTCGTCGAGTCGGCGAGCCTGCTCCACGCCCCCGTTCAGGAACATCTCGTTGTCCCACCTTCCACCATTGGGACGATCCGGGTTAGGTTGGGTAGAGCCGAGAGGCGTTGCAACGGGCCTCGCGACGAAGGGAGACCCGCCACGCTCGGCCGGTAACAACAAGGGCGCCTTCCGCGACGACGGAAGGACCGCCATGGCCGCAGAGCAGCACTGGAGCCCGGACGCTACGGATGAGCTCGCTGCACTGTTGAACGAGCGGATAGTCATCCTCGACGGTGCGATGGGCACCGCGATCCAGCGGGACCGCCCCGACGAGGCGGGCTACCGCGGCGAACGGTTCGCCGACTGGGCCAGCGACATCCAGGGCAACAACGACCTGCTGTCGATCACGCAGCCACAGCTGATCGCCGGCATCCATAGGGAATACCTCGACGCCGGCGCAGACCTCATCGAGACGAACACGTTCAGCTCCAACAGCATCTCGCTTGCCGACTACGGCATGGAGGACCTCGCCTACGAGTTCAACCATGCCTCGGCACGCCTCGCCCGAGGCGTCGCCGACGAGGTCGCCGCGGCAACCGGACGGAAGCGATACGTCGCCGGAGCGCTCGGCCCCACCACCCGGACCGCCTCGATCAGCCCCGACGTCAACGACCCCGCGGCGCGCAACGTGAGCTTCGACGAGCTCGTCGAGGCCTATCTGACCGCCGCTCGCGGCCTGGTCGACGGCGGCGCCGATCTGCTCTTCATCGAGACGATCTTCGACACCCTCAACGCGAAGGCCGCCATCTTCGCTGTGGAGACCCTGTTCGACGAGACCGGCCGACGCTGGCCACTGGTCATCTCCGGGACCATCACCGACGCCTCCGGGCGTACCCTCTCCGGGCAGGTCACCGAGGCGTTCTGGTACTCGGTCCGGCATGCGCGTCCGCTCGTCGTCGGCCTCAACTGCGCGCTGGGCGCCAAAGAGATGCGGCCCTACCTGGCCGAGCTCGCGCGGGTTGCTGACACGTTCGTCTCCGCATATCCCAACGCCGGTCTGCCGAACGCGTTCGGCGAGTACGACGAGGCACCGGAGGACACCGCGGGGGTGCTCGCGGAGTTCGCGGAGGCCGGTTTCGTCAATCTGGTCGGCGGCTGCTGCGGCACCACGCCTGAGCACATCGCCTCCATCGCGGCTGCAGTGGACGGGGCGCCGAGGCGGGAGCCGGCCGTGCACCCGGCGGCGCTGCGGCTTTCGGGGCTGGAGCCGTTCGTGGTCACCGACGACTCTCTCTTCGTGAACATCGGTGAGCGCACCAACATCACCGGCTCGGCCCGGTTCCGCAAGCTGATCAAGGACGGTGACTACGACACCGCGCTCTCCGTCGCGGCGCAACAGGTGGAGAACGGCGCGCAGATCATCGACGTCAATATGGACGAGGGCATGATCGACGGCGTCGCCGCGATGGACCGTTTCCTCAAGTTGGTGTCGTCCGAGCCGGACATCAGCCGGGTACCGGTGATGGTCGACTCGTCCAAGTGGGAGGTCATCGAAGCCGGGCTGAAGAACGTCCAGGGCAAGGCGATCGTCAACTCGATCTCTCTCAAGGAGGGCGAGGAGAAGTTCGTCGAACAGGCGCGGCTGTGCCGGAAGTACGGTGCGGCCGCAGTGGTCATGGCGTTCGACGAAGACGGGCAGGCGGACAACTACGAGCGCCGGACCGCCATCTGTGAACGCGCCTACCGCATCCTCGTGGACGAGGTCGGCTTCGAGCCGACCGACGTCATCTTCGACCCGAACGTGTTCGCCGTCGGGACCGGCATCGATGAGCACGCGACGTACGGCGTGGACTTCATCGAGGGCACGCGGTGGATCAAGCAGAACCTTCCGGGCGCCAAGGTGTCCGGGGGCATCTCCAATGTGAGCTTCAGCTTCCGCGGGAACAACCCGGTGCGCGAGGCGATCCACGCGGTCTTCCTCTACCACGCGATCGACGCCGGGCTCGACATGGGCATCGTGAATGCGGGAGCGCTGACGGTCTACGACGAGGTCGATCCGGAGCTGCGCGACGCGATCGAGGATGTCGTCCTCAACCGTACCGACGACCCGCAGGCGGCCACCGAGCGGCTGCTCGAGCTCGCCGAGAAGTATCGCGGTTCGGGGGAGGCAGCCGAGGAGACCGTCGAGGAGTGGCGCGAACTTCCGGTGAGCGAGCGCATCACTCATGCCCTCGTCAAGGGCATCGACACCTATACCGAGGCCGACACCGAAGAGCTGCGGGCCGAGATCGCCGCCCGAGGTGGCCGCCCGATCGAGGTGATCGAGGGACCGCTGATGGACGGCATGAACGTCGTCGGCGATCTCTTCGGCGCCGGCAAGATGTTCCTGCCGCAGGTGGTGAAGTCCGCGCGAGTGATGAAGAAGGCGGTCGCCTATCTGATCCCGTTCATCGAGCAGGAGAAAGTGGACCTTGGCACCGTCGGCGAGAAGGACACCAACGGCACCATCGTGCTCGCCACCGTGAAGGGCGACGTCCACGACATCGGCAAGAACATCGTCGGCGTGGTGCTGCAGTGCAACAACTACGAGGTCATCGATCTCGGTGTGATGGTACCGGCACAGAAGATCCTCGACGCCGCCCAGGAAGCCGGCGCGGACATCATCGGGCTCTCCGGCCTGATCACGCCGAGTCTCGACGAGATGGTCAACTTCGCCACCGAGATGCAGCGCCTGGGTCTCGACGTCCCGCTGCTGATCGGTGGCGCGACGACGTCCCGCGCGCACACAGCGGTGAAGGTCGATCCCAAGTACCACGGACCGGTGGTGTGGGTGAAGGACGCGTCCCGGTCGGTGCCGACCGCGGCCGCGCTGCTGCACGATGAGCAGCGCGCTGATCTGCTCGCGGATGTGAAAGCCGACTACGACTCGCTGCGTGCCCGGCACGCGCAGAAGTCGGAGCGCCCACAGCTCTCGTTCGACGACGCGAAGGCCAACGCCACCCCGATCGACTGGACCGGCTACGCCCCACCGGCACCGCGCACGCCCGGTGTGCAGGTATTCGACGACTATTCCATCGCCGAGCTCCGGGAGTACATCGACTGGCAGCCCTTCTTCAACGCGTGGGAGATGAAGGGCAAGTTCCCCGACATCCTCAACAATCCGTCGACGGGCGACGCCGCCCGCAAGCTGTACGACGACGCCCAGGCGATGCTGGACCGCATGATCGCCGAGAAATGGGTGACGGCGCGCGGTGTCCACGGGCTGTTCCCGGCCGCCAGCACCGGCGAGGACGTCCTAGTCTACACCGACGACGAGCGGGCCGACGTGCGGGCGACCCTGTACCAGCTGCGGCAGCAGGGCGAACACCGCGCCGGCATTCCCAACCGGTCGCTCGCTGACTTCGTCGCGCCGGTGGACGCCGAGACCGGCGGTGGCGACTGGATCGGCGCCTTCGCGGTGACCGCGGGCATCGGGCTGCCGGAGAAGGTCATGGAGTTCAAGGAAGCCCTGGACGACTATTCGGCCATCCTGGCGGAGTCACTCGCCGACCGGCTCGCCGAAGCCTTCGCCGAGCGGCTCCACGAGCGGGTGCGCACGGAGTTCTGGGGCTACGCAGACGAATCACTCTCCGGCGAGGATCTGATCGCCGAGCGCTACACCGGCATCCGACCGGCGCCCGGCTATCCGGCCTGCCCGGACCACACCGAGAAGCAGACCATCTGGGAGCTGCTCGACGTCGAATCCGCGACCGGGATCAAGCTCACCGAGTCGATGGCCATGTGGCCCGGTGCGTCCGTCTCCGGCCTGTACTACAGCCACCCCGAGTCCCAGTACTTCGTCGTCGGCAGGCTGGGCAGGGACCAGATCGCCGACTACGCCAAGCGCAAGGGCTGGACGCTGGCCGAGGCGGAGAAGTGGCTGTCCCCCAATCTCGGATACGACCCCGACGACTGAGGACGTCTGGTCGCGGAGATCACGACGAGCGCGCGAGCCGTGGCGTCCCCGACATGGACGACGACGCCACGGCTGTCGCGCCCACGTTGTGCTCAGATTTCGCGGAGCTCCGAGGTGAGATCTCCGCCGGCGTCGCCAGTGTTGATCGTTCCCTTGGGCTCGAACAGCAGCGCCTTGACGTCCTCTTCAGCACGGGGACGGTGCTCCACGCCCGCGGGGACGACGAACACGTCGTCGGGACCGAGCACGACGTCACGATCGCGGAGCTCAATAGTGAGCCGGCCCGACCGCACGAGAAACAGCTCGTCCGTGTCCGGGTGGGTGTGCCAGACGAACTGGCCTCTGATTCTGACGACCTTCACGTCGTAGTCGTTGACACTGACGAGCCGGTGCGGCTGCCACGGCTCGGTGACGCGGCCGAAGACCTCCGCGATGTTTCGCACGTCATCGTTCATTCCTCGAGTATCTCAGTCGGCCGATCGTGTACCGCACGACAGCGCCGGCCAACGGCAAGGTCGTGGCCTGTCTGGGATCGTCCGGGATCGTTGAACCGGCCCGGGGATGAGCCAATGATCGAGGAGCAGTAACGGGCACAACGGGGCGAGGGGCAAGGGTCGGGGGGACCCTTGCCCCTCGCCCCGTTGGGGGCAGGTCTGGGCGCGCGGCGGCACTGGCGCGCCCGGCCCTGCCCACGTCTCACTCGTTAAGTGCCGCCAGGTTCGACGGCACCGGCCCCTCCACCGGACGGTGCTCGCACTTCGGCAGCATCGAAGCTATCAAGACTGTGCCGCTGTCGGCCTCGGCTAGACAGCACTCCCGGCAATCACCGCCGCCGACCAGATCGAAGCCGGCGATCTCCGGGATCCTGAAGGGTCCGACCTTGCCGGATTGCGAAAGTCACGCCTTGACACACCCCCGCCGGCATCGCAGCCACGCGGTCGCCGTCGTCCTCGACATGCTCCGCGAAGCGTGGGACTCACCGAGCTGAACTTCATCCGCTCCGCACGCGCGGGGACACGTCATCTCAGCGTGCGCAGGCATACCAGTGAGCCGAGTAGTTGTTGTCTCGCTAGTGCAGACTGGCCGCGAACTCTGCGAGGTCAGCCGCCAACGCGTCAGGGGCTTCCCACTCGGGAAAATGTCCGGCACCCGGTAAGAGTGTGTACCGCGAGAGCGGCTGGAACCGCTGATACCACGATTTCGGTGCCAGATACTCCTCAAGGCTCGGCTGGTTGACGGCCACCGGGGCGATCGAGCGCGGCACGGGCGTTCCGAGCAAGTCCTCTCGATACAAGCGCATTGAGGAGGCGATCGTGTTCGTCGCCCAGTAGATCGTCGCGGTGCTCAGCAGGTCATCCGGGCTGAAGCTGGCGTGCAGATCATCGGGTGTTGCGCACCAGGTGCGGTATTTCTCCGTGATCCACGCCAGCAGGCCGACCGGTGAGTCCGAGAGCGCGTGAGCCACGGTCTCAGGCTTCGTGGATTGAATCGCGACGTAGCCACCTTCCTTCGCATACCAGCGTCGTGAGGTGTCCACGAACGTTCGCTCTTCATCCGTCAGGTCGGTGGGAAGGTCTGCATCGTCGGGAACCGCCAGATGCGTCCCACCGATGTGCACGCCCGCGACCTGGTTGGGATAGAGCGCTCCCAGGTGCAATGCGACCGTGAGGCCGTAGTCGGTGCCTCGAACCAGATATCGGGTGTACCCGAGGTGTTCAGTCATCAGTGTCTGCATGGCGTGGGCGATCCGCGCGAGATCCCACCCGGGTTCGGCCGGAGACGCGCTAAAGCCGAAGCCGGGCAACGACGGAACTACGACGGTCATCGCGTGCGGCGGGCCACTCAGGCGGTCAGCGAGCCGAGTCATCTGCTCGAACGTCGAGGGCCAGCCGTGCAGAGCCAGCAGCGGTAACCCGTTCCCTGGTTCGGTCGGCTGGCAGATCATGGTGTGCACGCTCACGCCATCGACAACAGCCCGCACATGTCGGTATCGATTTAGGGCTTTCTCCCGGGCACGCCAATCGAAGCCGACCTGCCAATATTCCGCGAGGAAACGAACCAGATCCGGGTCGATGCCGTCGGACCAGCCGGGACGGACGGGGGCGGTGGGTTGGCGCGTGCTGGCGATACGGCGTGCCAGATCAGTCAGAACTTCGTCGCTGATGTGGATGCGTTGGTCACGGAGCTTCATCCTGTTTATCATTCCAGGCAGATCGTCACCCTCAAGGCACGAGTGCGGCGCTGACGCTGCTCACCATGGTGACAATCACGCTCCGGCCCGTCGAAGGACGCCGACCTAGAGCGGATCTTCGCCTAGGAAAATGACCCCGCCAGCGTTCGGCGGCATCTTGCCGCCGTCGGCGAGCACGATCGCGACCCAGTGGAACTCCTTGGCGATGTCGATCCCGACGGCCACTCTCATCGATCCCTCGCTTCCTTTGCTGTCGGTGTGATGCGTCCCCGTTCCGCCGGAGAAACGCATGAGCACCCGAGGAGATGAACCGATGACAACCACCTGCGCTGAATCGCCCTGATCCCGCTGGCACTCGTCGCGATCGCGATGTTCGTCGCGTGGAGCTGGCCACTCGAGGAGCATCACCACGACCGGGGGCTCCCCGACGCATGACGTCGGGGAGCCCTAGGTGCGGCATACGGAGGACGTTCATAGAAGGTCAGCGATCACGACGTACAGCTCGTCGGTCAGCCGGGACGACAGATCGGTGATATCGGCGTTGGAATCCGCGTGCCGTTTCACATGCCGACCAGGCCGCGATCCAGGCTCTGCGGATCCCTCGCCGTCCACTCGCCGCGCTGAGCCCGCTGGAGGAAGTCCAGCAGTTGCCGGTTGAACTCGCCGGGATCCTCCAGGTTAGGCGTGTGGCCGGTACGCGGGAGAACCGCAAGGCCGCTGGCCGGGATGGTGCGTTTAAGCATGAGATTAGTCTCCAGGCAACCGTCGTCCTCATCACCGACCACGAGCAGCACCGGCATCTCCAGGCGGGCCAGCTCATCCCGCAAGCTGAACAGCGACGGCCGCTTGCCCAGCACCTCGGTAAACGTATATGCCTGCCCGATCGGGCTGTGCCCGGCCAACGCGTCACGGAACCGCTCCCACCGCTGGGGCGCCTTGGCCCGCAACTGCAGGCGGGCGGGACCGTTCGCGTAGCTGATCGCCGCCGAATGCGGATCTTCCCGGAAGCGCCGCCCGGCAGACTCCATCTCGGCCAGGAAGGTCTGCCCGTGCTCGGGGTTCGAGCCGTAGCCAGCACCGACTACCACAGCCGATTGCACCCGTTCCGGTGTTCGCAGGCATGTATGGAGTGTGCAGAAGCCGCCCATGGAGAAGCCCAGGAAGTGGGCGCTGCCGATACCGAGTGCGTCGAGTACGTCCAACGCGTCGTCGACCGCGATCGACTGGCTATAGGCCGCAGGCGACTCCGGGACCGAGGAGGGAGGGAAGCCGCGCGCGTTGTACCTGATGCAGGTGAACCGGTCGCGCAGTTGTTCCACCTGCGGATCCCAACTGCGAATTCCACCCGCCACTTCATGCAGCATCAGCAGTGGCGGCCCGGTGCCGTCGATCTCGAGCGCCAAAACGGTACCGTCCCGGGCGGTGATGCATGTGGTGCGGTCGCTCACGGCGCCAGTCCATCCGCGCGCCCTGCCCACACGTGCCGGAGCATCTGGAACGTGAGTGCCGACATCGGCATTGACACCACGTCCTGGTCTGCCTCTCGGAGCACGGATCGCAGATCCTTGAGGAGAATCTCCAAGTCACCCCCGGGACTGTGGTTCTTCCACCAAGGGGTGACGCGGTCCCAATTCTCAGTGACCCAACTCCCGCCCACGCTGACGGAGAGGATCCGCATGAGCACGGACTCGTCCACGTCATGCTTGCGGACCGCCTCCAGTGCCTCGAAGACACCCATCATGTTGATCCCGAACGCCAACTGCACAGCGAGTTTGGTCGCCTGGCCGGTTCCCACCTCGTCACCGACCACGAAGATGTTCTCGCCGATCACCCGCAGCAATCCGTCGAGCTCAGTCACCGCGGTCTGCGGACCTGACACCATGAGGGTGAGCGTGCCGGCTTCGGCTCCCCAAGGCCCGCCGGACATGGTGGTGTCCACCGCGGTCACACCCTCTGCGGCCAACCGGGTGGCGAGCTCGGCCATGGTAGTCGGGTCCAGCGTGCTGGAGATTGCCACGTTCAGGGGAACTCCAGCGGCGACGACACCGTCGTCACCGAAGAGCACGTCCTGGGTCTGCTCCTTGGTCCGGACTACGGAGAACAGACTCCGTTCCGTCACCTCTGCCACGCTCCGCGGCGAGTCCACCACGGTCACGCCCTTGGCCCGGGCCAGCTCCTGACGCTCGGGAGACGGGTCGAAACCGAGCACGGTGTGGCCAGCGACCACCAGGTTGGCGGCCATGCCCAACCCCATGGCGCCTAGTCCCAGGAAACCCACGTTCTCTGTCATGACGCCTCTTTCGTGAGGGTACGAATCCACATGTCGGATGGGGTGTCAGGCACTGAGGTCGACCACCGTCACGGTAGCGCCGAGACGCCCGAGCTCATCGGCGAACGCCAGGTGCCGAGGGTGGCTCAGATACTCGTCCAGCATCGACTCGCTGGCGAACAACGCCGCCATACCCTGGGCCACATCTCCAGCGAACTCCTCCGGCGCCCGGTTGGGCCCCGTGAGCGCCTGCTGTGCGCCGCACTCTCGCGCAACATCGGCCAGACCGACCAGCACCGCCGCCATTCGTTCGTCCGCTGTGACGCCGGCAAGGACCAGGTGTACGAGGGTCACGACTCCGCGTCCTCCTCGAACGGACTCAGCTGGAGTTCCCTCCGCACGGTCCGCGTCACGACCGCGCTCATCGGGTGATCTCGATCGTCTCGTTACCTGCCACGAACGGCACGCCACCGCTGACCGCCTCTTGCGCGGCGATCCAGCGCGGATCGTTCTTGAATGCCGCCCATTTGCGGTCCCGGTCGTCGGCGTCATCGAACTCGACGATATAGACGAGTTGCTCTCCCTTGGTGAGCCTGCGCCGCCAGGGCCCGTACGCGGTGATGCCGTGATCAGCGAAGAGCGGCAGGCTCAGGTCGCGAAACTGACCGAACAGCGCGTCGGACTGTCCAGGGGAAATGGTGTAGGTACGAAGCTCAGCGAGCATTGTCGATCTCCGTTTCTGACGAGGTGGCGACAGCGGCCCAGCTGTCGAGGAAAGCTGCGGTCCGTGCCACCACGGCGAAGCGCTGACCAGCGGTGCGTAACGCCGCGTCATGCAGGGACATGTCCCAAGACGCGCACGCGTCCTCCGCGATGTGGACGAAGAACTCGCGACTGAACGCCTCTCGGGCCGTGGTGTCAACGCATACGTTGGTGGAGACACCCACACAGATCACCGTGTCGAGTGCCAGGCTCCGCAGCAACAGCTCCAGGCTGGTGCCGGTGAAAGCGCCGTAGCGGAATTTCTTCACCACGTGGTCGCCCGGCTCGGGGGCGAGCTGATCGACGGGCTGCTGTCCCCAGCTGCCGTCCAGGCAGATGTCGGTGGCCGAGTACGTGGCTCGCGAACGAGCATCGTGCCACACCGCCGAATCGCTGGCGGCGCCGGGAAGCGTTGTGTGCAGGCAATGGATCACCGCAACACCGGCTCGTCGCGCCCCGGTAGCCAGCATGGCGGCTTGCCGCACCGCGCCTACGGCAGGCGCGACATCCCGGCCGCCAGCCCGCGCCGCTTTGCCGCCGGGATCGACGAAATCGTTGGACAGGTCGATCAGTAAGAGCGCTGTACGCGAGGGATGGATGCGATCAGGGGTAAGCACTGAGCACCTCCATCAGTCTCCAATGCTCTGCGAGCCCGTTGAGTACCTGGTCAGGATCCGCCGACGGCGCGAGCACCGCGAAGAGTCCTCTCCGGCCCTCGAGCCCGGTCAGGGGCGCGGTGAAGCCGGTAGAGGCAAGCTGCGCGGCCTCCACCCCCCGGAGCAGGGCGTGCCGCCGCTGAACGGTGCTGAATGGTGTTGCGGTAAGAGCGGCGAGACCTGATGCCTGCGTCGCGGCGATGCTCAACGCTCGTGCCGTCTCCGCTGAGTCCAGACCCAGGCGACGGGCCGCCGCAGCGGCCGCTCCGATCACGATGGCCGCGCAGCCGGGGTCCCACCCGGCCTCGATGTGCGGGGCCAGGGCCGCATGGATCCGTACCGCTACCTCCGCCCCCACGAGCACAACGGAGGTGGCGCCGTCACTATCCGATTCCGCCGGAGCGACCGCCTGCGAAAGCTCGCTCAGCATCCTCACCCACGGCTCCGTCCCAGGGGCCGCGAGCCTCGGCATGGCCTGGCTGAGGTAGTCCGGCGGAGCCGCGGTGACGGCGAACTCGCCGAGCCGGACGGTCACGGCGCTCATCGCGCGGCCTCCGCGATCCGATCCGGCGCGCTCAACGACCGCCACGGGTCGCTGGTGACGCTCGGCAGCGACGTCACGAACCGCCACAGTTCCTCCGCCGAAGGTCCCCGGCCGAGTTCGAGCAAGGCGTCAGCCTTCGCCCTCAGCTCATCGTCGGTCAGCGGGCGGTCGATACTGCCACGCGCGTGCTCAACCCACTCGACCATGACGTCACCGCCAGCCATGTCGACCGCAAGTTCAGCCTGATCCCGCTCCAGGCGGGCATCGGGCACCATGGTGATGCGCGAGCGCATGTCTCCGTACTCCGGCGAACGTGCGGCCCCGGCGTCGAACTCGGCCAGCCCGACCGTGCCGCGGAGCAGGCCGGCGGCCACGCCGTGTACGGCGGAGAACCGCGCCTCGAGCTCGTTATCCGGTGCGGTCCGGCCCATCAGCTCCGGGACCAGCGGATGGCAGCGATACCGCACCGAGACGATCTCCGCCACCGTGCGGCCAGAGGCGCGGAGCCGCTGGTGGACGGCGAGGCCGGCGTCGATGCCCGGATGGGCGACGATGCCGCACGGGTACGGCTTGATCGCATTGGTGTCCAGTTCCCAGCGGATCTTGTCCGTGAGCAGTGTTGCAGGATCCGCGGACCGTGGTGCGAAGGCGGTGAGAAGCAGCGCCATCGGATCGTCTTCGTGGTTCCACCGCAACGATCCGCCGGACGCGTCGTCCACTGAGCTCACCGCGTTGGCGGCGGCCTGGCCAGCGTGGAAAGGCTTCAGCTCGGTGCCGAATGCCTCACGATGGCCCAGCGTCCGCACGCTCGCGATGGCGAGCGCCGTCGCCAGTTCGTCGCGGGATAGCCCGCGCAGGAGAGCAGCGGTCACGGTGGCGCCGATGACGCCGCACGTGCCGGTGATGTGCCAGCCGCGGTCGTAGTGCTCGGGGCTGACGGCGAGACCCAGCCGGAGCTGTATCTCACACCCGATGGCGAACGCGTCCATCAGCAGCGCGCCGTCGACTCGCGGCCCGCGCCCCACTGCCCATGCCGCCCCGAAGCACGCAGCCGCCGGGTGGATCACGGTGGCGAGGTGCGTGTCGTCGTAGTCGTCGTAGTGCCCGGCGAAACCGGCCAGCAACGCGGCGGCGCGCGGGCTCCCGCGCTCGCTGATCAGCGGGCTCGGCCCCAGCGGAACACCCGTACCGGTGTCGAGGTGGCGAGCCAGCCGTTGCACCCCAGGGGTTCGGGACGCGCCTATGGCCACCGCCACGATGTTGGCGAGGGTCCGCTCGGCCGCCCGGGTCCCCTCGTCCGTACGAGGGCGAGAGGCCAGGCCGATCACCGCATCGGCGAGCGCGCCGGTGATGCTCGGCGTCCGGTTCACAGGCTCGGCTCCAGCCAGGTGATGGCCCCGAAGGAATACGCCAGCTGGGCCAGGTCCGAACCCGCTGCGCTGCCGTGCCAATGCTCTTCGTCCGGCTCTATCCATACGATGTCTCCCGTGGTGACCTGGAGCGGGTCCTCGCCACGACGGCCGACTAGTCCCGCGCCCTGCACCACGTGGACGACCTGGCCGTCGGCGTGCCGATGCCAGTGCCCCCGGCTGCCCGCGGGAAGCCGGATCAATGCCGCAGTCGCCTTGGTGGTGGCGGTGCTTGCGACATTCGCGCTATACGCGAGACCGTGGAAACGCAACGGCTCAGGCACCTCGGTGGGATCGGCGAGCAATTCGTGCAACTGGAAGACGATCACAGGGTGGCCTCCTGGCGGGTTTCGTTCAGCGGATCGATCACCGGAGCGAGCTTGATCTCCGTGAACGCCCGAATGGTCTCCGTGATCGCGATCTCAACCGGGATACGTTCCATGCTGGACGCGCCGAGGAAACCCGTCACTCCGTCGCACCTCTTGAGCACGTATTCGGCGTCGCCCGGCGACACGATGGGGCCGCCGTGGCACACCACGAACGCCTCGTCGTTGACGGATCTCACGACATCGTGGACCCGCTGGGTCTTCTCCGCGGCTTCGTCGAGACCGACGGCGTTACGCCCGCCGATCATCCCGGCCGCGGTCAATCCGACGTGCGCCACGATCACGTCGGCGCCGGCGCCGGCCATCGCCCGGGCCTCGTCGTCGGTGCGGACGTAGGTGGCGGTCAGCAGGTCGAGCTCACGTGCACGGGCCACCATGGCCACTTCTTTGTCGAATCCATACCCGGTGGCTTCCAAGTCCTCGCGGACGCTGCCATCGAGGAGGCACACGCTCGGAAAGTTCTGGACGCCGGCGAACCCCATCGACTTCAGCGTCTCGAGGAGCATCGAGATGTTCTTTGTCGGGTCTGTGGCGCACACGCCCGCGAGCACCGGCGTCGGCGTCGCCACGGGCAAAACCTCCATCGCCATCTCGACGACGATGTCGTTGGCGTTGCCGAACGGCATCATGCCGGCCATGGACCCACGTCCGGCCATCCGAAAACGGCCCGCGTTGTAGATGACAATGAAATCGACTCCGGCCGCGGCCGCGCACTTGGCGGAGATTCCGGTTCCGGCGCCCGCGCCGATCAGCGGGCGCCCCTCTTCGACCTTGCCGCGGTAGCGGCTGAGGTGCTCTTGTCGTGTCATTCGTGTCTTCCTTTTGCTTGTGGTGAGCTGAACCGTTCAGCTGGCGTGAGTGCTCTGTGGTGCGTCGTCCGGAACCGGTAGATCGGCCCGCGCTCCAGCACGGAGCGTGGATGAGCCCGCAGCACCGCAAGATCAGATTCCGCGACTGTCGGCTGCCACCAGACTAGAAGATTGTCGTTGCTTTGTCTATAGATTGACTACTTAATGTGCTGATTACATTACCGCGCCATGAGTTTGAGCAGCTCGCTCGCCGCATTGCGGCCGAACGTCTCGGTGTTCAGCGCGGCGTCTACCCGACTCACCTTCACGTCCTCACTCAGCCCGGCCAGCAGCGCCTCGACCAGTGCTTCCTCCGCAACCGGATCCCAGAATTCGCACCCCTCCTCGGCCAGCGACGACGTGCCCCCGACGGGCAACACCATCGTCACCGGGCCGGTCGACCGGCACACCTTCTGCGCGAGGGTGCTTCCCAGCGTGCGGGCATCATCAACCGAGGTCCGCACGAGTGTGTCGACCGGACCGTGCCGGTAGGCCCGCCGGGAGCGGACCGGGACCGGGATGGTGTCAGGCGGACCGAAGTTCGCGATGTCGAGTGCCCCCACCGAGACCACCTGAGGAATACCTCTCGCGCCCGCGGCTTCGAGCCGATTCACACCCGCACTCGCCTTCCCACCGAGAAGCTCGTCCGCCAACTCCGTGGTGGTGAGGTCGAGCACGCCGGCGAACACCCCCTGCGTGATCAGCGACTCCATGGTCCGCCCGCCGCTGCCATTGGCATGGAAGGTGATGACGTCGAACCCTGCCGCCTCGACTGCTCGTGTCGCGGCCACGACCCCCACCGTCGTTACGCCGAACATCGACGCCGCCACTAGCGGCACCGCACTCTTCTCCGGCACTGGGGCACCGACGCTCGCCAGCATGACGGCCGCGGCACGACGGAGCAGTCCGGTGGTGAACGAATTGAGCCCGCTGATATCCACCGGCGACGGCATGACGAGCACATCGCTACCGTCAACGGCCTCCGACGCCGTCGACGCCATCGTCGTGAGCAGGAGACGCGGAAAACCGAACGGCATCGCACACCACGCCGGGGCCAGCAAGGTCACCGCGCCAGACCCGCCCATGCCCACGGCGCCGTCGATCCCCGCAAGGCGTTCACCCACGACGACGCGCAAGCCATCAGCCATGACCTGCAGTGCATCCGCACGGTCCCGGCCGCTGACCAGGTCGGCAAGCTGGACCCCAGCGGCTTTGGCGACGTCGGCGCGAGAGATGTCGGGCCTGATCACCGGCTCCCCTCGGACGCCGACGTCCACGGTCAGCGTCTTCACGCCGTGTGCGTGAAGTTCAGCGGCGAGAAACTCGTATTCGGCACCCTTGGTATCAAGCGAACCCGCGAGCAACACGGTAGTCATGACCACATCCCTACATTCGCGCCAAATGTGCTGTGATTGTCGTCTGATTGTGCGCCCCTTGCCCAACTTCGGCAAGGTCTTGCGGTAAGTCAGGCGTGTCCCCCACCGCCGGCCGCCGAGCTCAGCCGGCGGCGAAACCAACCAGTTCAGCTCGCTTGTCGACCCGGAATGAGCTCCTCGAACAGCGTCATCTCCAAGCCTGCCGGGATCTCCAGCCGAGAATCCTGGGACTGCCACGGCGTGCGGGTGTGGGCGGCGCGACAAGGATGGCGCCCGCGCCGACGAGGCGGCTGGTCTGCCGTTCACCGCATTTGTAGGGCCAGACCGGATTGTGTTGCCTTGGAAGGCTGAGTTGTGTTGTTCATGCTCTGTACCGTAGGACTGCCGCCATGTCAGGACCACGGCTTGAGAAGGCAGCTCCATGCCTGGCAGCGGCTTGGTGAGTAGCGTTGGGAACTTGCCGGCGAGCGCTGCTCAGGCCGAGCGTCTGCCGATTGTGTATATATTGTTACGGTGATGGAAATCTGGGATCGGCTTCTTGACAACCGGGACACCGACGACGGCCGGCCGGTGTATGAGCGCATTGCCGATGCCATCGCCGCGGCGATCGACAGCGGCGACGTAGCCCCAGGCGTCCGGCTGCCCACGGTGCGCGAACTCAGCCGCCGGCTCAACGTCAGCTCCACGACCGTGATGAGCGTGTACAACCGGCTCGGCGAGAAGGGCATGGTCCGTGGCGAGACTGGCCGCGGAACCTTCGTCAACCCGCCCGCTCAGGCCGAACGGCACCGACCGCTCGGGCGGGCTGCGGCGCAGAGTCGGGTACCCGTGAACCGCCGTGCCTGGCGCCGGCGCCTGCTGGCACAGTCGGAGTCGCGGCTCCAACACGCCTTTCCTACTGCAGTCGACCTGATGCGCGGCAGCCCGGACAGGGCCCTCTATCCACTGACAGAGCTCAAACGTGCCTATCGCGCGGCTGTAGGCAAAACCACTGCGCACGACCTTGAGTATCCGCGGCACCTGGATCTCGACCCGGTCCTCGCCGAGCCGATTCTGGCCATCCTTGACCGCGACGAGATCTCCGCTACCTCGGAACAGTTGCTGGTGATGAACTCAAGCCAGCAATTCCTCCAGCTCTTCGCCCACATGCTCATGGATCAGGCAGGCGACGAACCTGTGATCGCCGTCGAGGAGCCCGGCTATCAGACGGCGATGGATACCTTCGAACACGCTGGTTGCCTCTTGCTGGGCGTGCCCATCGATCAGCACGGCATGAATCCGGCGGCCCTCGACGACGCGCTGAACCGCGGCGCCTCGGCCGTTCTGTTCACGCCTCGCGTCCAGAGCCCCACCGGCACGTCATGGTCATCCGCCCGCCGCCGTCAACTCGCCGATGTCCTGGCTCAGCACCCGGACGTGAAGATCTTCG
Source organism: Phytoactinopolyspora alkaliphila (assembly GCF_010550695.1). Classification (GTDB taxonomy): domain Bacteria; phylum Actinomycetota; class Actinomycetes; order Jiangellales; family Jiangellaceae; genus Phytoactinopolyspora; species Phytoactinopolyspora alkaliphila. The sequence goes on along the minus strand of NZ_JAAGOB010000003.1, from coordinate 392,938 downwards.
AGGACGACCATTTCGCCGAGGCATCCGCACGGCCCGGCGGATCCCTGTACTCAGACCGCCGGCTCCGGGGCAGAGTCGTGTATGTCAGGAGCTTCGCCAAATCCATCGCCCCCGATCTGCGGGTGGCGGTCGGCGTCGCCGACCCCAGTGTCCGCTCGGCGCTGAATGTCCAGAAGTCCTTCGCCGACGGCTGGACGTCGCGAATCGGCCAACGCACGCTCGGGCACCTTCTGGCCGGCGACGATGTCTTCCAGGCGATGGACCGCACACGCGCCGCATACGCGGAACGTCGTGCCGTCATGCTGGACGCGCTCACATCTCGGTTGGCGGGCTCCGGCGTCACGCTGCCCGAAGCGTCCGACATCGACGGGTTGCACGTCTGGCTCACTCTGCCCGTGGGCTGCTCCGCGGATCAAGTCGCCGAATACGCAGCGCAGCGGGGGTTTCTCGTCGCGCCCGGGGAACCATTCTATGTTCAGCCGGGCAACGAGAGCCACCTGCGGGTCAACGCGGGTGCTGCAGTCCCCGACCTCATCCGGGAAGCGAGTTCGGCGCTTGCCGATGCCGTTGAACGCGCGGCGAGCAGCCCGGTCAGCGCGGTCTTGACGCCTTGAGCCAGGATCGGGGGCGCCCTCAGGTGAGGGCGGGATCGTCCAGGAGGACCAGTCCAGTCTGTTCGAAGAGCTCGAAGGGCCGCGCCGCGCTGGGCACCGCCGCGAGCTCGATAGTGAGGTCGGGGCGGACCACCGTGCTCCGGCTCATGCAAGGACCTGCGTAGTAGACGGTGCCGATGCCGGCGAGTTGGGTGACCGCCTGGCACATGACGCACGGATGACAGCTCGAGATCAGATGGGCTCCGCCGAGGGTCCGGCTGCCACGCCGCGCGCACGCGTCTCGCACCGCCTGGGTCTCGGCATGTGCCGTAGGGTCCCCATCCGCGAGGACAGTGTTCACGCCCTCGCCGACAATATCGCCGTCCGCGACGACGAGCGCCGCGTACGGACGCTGACCGCGCGCGACGTTCTCCTCAGCCATCCGGACCACCTGCGCCATGAGATCTGCCAGGTCGTACCGGCCGTCCCGGTAGCTCGTATGCGGTATTCCGTTCATCATCCACTCCTCAGCTCGCGAACACGACCGGACAGGGCCAGGACATCAGAATTGTCGCCTTATTGTCTTGCCTCACGGGTCGAATGACAACGGCCAACGGGTTCCGCTCCGAAGGGCTCCCGGTAGCGCCGGGGAGCCGATGCCCTGCATATCCTGCCCCAAGTGATCACCATATGTCATCACATCACTCTAGTCGCGGAACACAAGCTAGCACTACAAGATCAGTACAAATAACAAACATTCCTCCTACATTCTCTTGACGAATGTACTGGGTTCGCTCCATGCTGGGCACTAAGACAGACGTGGACCCGGCTGACGACTCCACCCTTGAGAGTCCTACCCGGGCGCCGCGGCCGTGTCCTGAGTCGACGAACACGTAACCGGCGCCGCCCCGTGGCACAGCCCGTCTAGCGGAAGGACAACCCGCACATGAATGATCGCAATCGCAGTGTCTACCTCGGAGCCCGACGGGCCAGGCCGGAATCTGCAGAGATCTCCACACCGGACCGGCACCCTCGGCGACAAGTCCTTCGCACGGCCATCCCCGTTGGTATCGCTCTGGCGCTGACGGCGTGCTCGGTCGGATCGTCACCTGCAGAGTCCGGATCACAGGACACGATCGAGGGTGGCATGTCGGACGTTGTGGAATTCCCGAACTGGATGTGGGGCACACCGGACAACGAGCCCTACTGGCGCGAGCTCAAGGCCGAGTTCGAGTCGCGCCACCCCGGAGTGACCTTGACCGACGAGGTCATCCCCGGCGGCGAGTACCAGGACAAGATGTTCACCCTGATGTCCGCGGGCAACGCGCCGGACCTGGTCACCCCGTTCGACCCGGCCATGCGGGCCTGGGCCGACGCCGACCTCCTCGAGCCCCTTGACCCGTGGCTCGAGGAAGCGGGTTACGACATCGACAGCTTCATCCCGGCGAACCGGATGGCCGTCGGGGACGACGGGAAGGTCTACGGCGTCATCATGATGTCCAACCCCCGGGTGCTCTTTGTCAATCGCGGGCTCTTGGAGTCCGAAGGGCTCGACGTTCCCACCACGCCAGACGATGTGCTGGCCCTGAGCGAAGCACTCAGAGACAGCAGCTCCCAGACCTTCGGATTCGCGACCATGTCCGCTTCAGCCGCAGCCTTCCCGACATTCGGGGAACTCATGCCGATCGTCAAGAGCTTCGGCGGGGACTTCTTCCGCGACGGCGAACCAACCGCCAACGATCCCGCCACCGTGGAGGCACTCGACTTTATCAAGAGGCTTCACGACGAGAACCTCATTCCCACCGGGCAGACCGAACTTATCTACCGGGAGGCGTTCAGTCAGGGGAAGGTCGGGAGCATCGTGGTGGGCGCTTTCATCATGGCCATCATCCAGTCGAAGAACCCCGACGCGTTCGACGACTACGACACCGTCCCGATGCCTTTCGGATCGGCCCGCACGACCGCCGCCAACGGCTTCATCGCAATTCCGAAGGGCGCAAAGAACAAGGAGGCCGCCGCCCAGGTCATCTTGACGATGCTCGAAGACGAATGGCAGCAGAAGCAGGTGGAGATGTCCTGGCAAATTCCGGCGAGGCCCGGAATGGTGCCGGATGAGTTCCTGGCCGACAACCCCTGGTTCGAGGAGGTGCTCCAAGCGGTGCCGGTAGCCGAATCACTCGCGCCGGAGGGTGTGGAAGAGTTCACTCCACAGATCCAGGACATCGTGACGCGCCACTACCAAGACCTTCTCTTCAGCCAGAAGAGTGCAGCCGACGTCGCCGATGCCATTCAAGACGATCTCCTCGCGCTGCAAGAGGACTAGACGGTGCGCACGCTCGAATCCACCACCACGACGACGGTGAGCACGCGACGTCGACACCGGGTGCCCACGTCGTGGCTGTTCCTCATGCCGACCATGGCCGTGATGACACTGCTCTTCTTCTGGCCCCTGTGGCAGGCGGCCTCGATGAGCGTGACGGACACGACAGGTGCCGGGAGCCTTACTCTCGATCACTATCGTCGTGTGCTCGACGACCCTCGTTTCGGGAACTCAATCTGGGTCTCGGTCCGCTACACGGCTGGAGTGGTTGCCGGCAGCCTCGGCGTCGGAATCGCCGTAGCGCTCTTGCTCGACAGGGCCATGGCCGGCCGCGCCGTCTTACGTGCTCTCTTCATCATGCCCTGGGCAATGCCGTTCGTCGCCACCGCATTGATCTGGCGCTGGATGCTCGACTCGCAGTACGGGATCGTCACGTACCTTCTCGGACTTCTGGGATTCGACGACGTCCCCAACGCATTCAATTCCGAGCTGGCCTTGATGACGGTATCGACGATCGAGATCTGGAAGACCTTTCCGCTGGCCGCCATCATGTTCCTCGCCGGCATGCAAACAGTGCCGCGCGAGCAATACGAAGCAGCCGCGCTTGACGGAGCCGGGGCTTGGCGACGGTTCCGCTACGTCACGGTCCCGGGACTCCGGCACACCACCCGCGTTTTGACGCTCCTCCTCACGCTGTGGGTCTTCGGACGCGCCTTCATGGTGATCTTCTTGACCACCGGAGGTGGCCCAGCGGGAAACACCGAGACCATGGTGCTCCTCACCTACCTGCAAGGCTTCGGTCAGTTCGATCTGAACGGAGCTGCAGCCTTGGGGATGATCGTTCTCGCTATCGCGTCGGTTTTGACCGTGATCTACCTCAGGATGGCCCGCGATGAGAAATGACACTCGCCGTTCGCATGGCGGCACCTCAACGAAGGATGCGGCAGGCCACGGCCAAGGTCAGCGCCCGACCGCCTCGAAGAGTCGGCCGGGCCGGATCTCCCAGAAGCGCCGGTCCGGTTCCCGAGTACTGACCATCGCGACGTGGGTGCTCGGCCTCATGATGGTGTTCCCGTTCGTCTGGATGATCATTCAGGCTTTGCAGCCGAACGACGCACGGTTCGCCTATCCCCCGATTCCTGACCCGGCACGCTTTACCGGTGACGGTTTCGCCACCGCCGTCGGCAGCGGCGAGATCATCACCTGGCTTCGGAACTCCAGCATCGTCGCGCTCGTCAGCACGGCGATCTCCTTGGTGGCCGGGGCGGGAGCCGCCTATGCCCTCGCCCGATACCGCGGCCGCTCGGTGTCGGCATCCGGCTTCCTCATCCTCGCCAGTCAGATGGTCCCGCCCGTCGTGGTCATGGTGCCGCTGTTCAGCATGGTGACCTGGGCCGGCCTGTTCGACTCACTGACCGCCGTGATCTTGGGGAATGTCGCGTTCACCCTTCCAGTGGTGACCTGGATGCTGTCGGGAAGCTTCCGGGCCATCCCGATCGAACTCGAGGAGGCAGGAATGGTCGACGGCTGCAACCGGCTCGGTGTGCTGTTCCGGATCACCCTCCCCGCCTCGCTACCTGGCGTGGCCGCCGCCGCGGCCTTCTCCTTCAACTGGGCGTGGCAGGAGTTCCTGTTCAGCCGCTTGGTGATCTCCAGCGGCGAGAACTGGGTAGGCGGCATGGGCATCGCCTCTTTCCTGGGCGTCTTTGACACGCCATGGGACGCAGTGATGGCGGCAACCGTCATCTTCACGGTCGCACCTGTCTTGTTCTTCCTCATGGCACAACGAGGATTTGTCAACAGCGTCGGAGGAGGACTTAAAGGATGAGCTCGCCAGCATCGCTACCATACGAGAACACCGCTCACGAGAACTCGCCGCAAGGTGTGGCCGGGATCCTCGGGCTCGGAGACATGGGGGCCGGGATGGCCCAGAACCTGGTCGGCGCCGGCTATGAGATCGTGGCGTTCGATCCCTCTCCCGCCGCGTCACAGGCCGCCGCCGAGATCGGCATCCGGATGGTGACCTCACCCGCTGAAGTGGCCGCCGCGGCGACCAGCGCGGTCATCTGTGTGGTGCGGACGGAGGATCAGGCGAACTCAGCTCTTCTCGGTGCGGATGGAGTAGCGCGGGGCGCGAAAGCCGGATTGCCGGTCCTCATTGCCAGCACACTCTCGCCGAGCGCCACATCGACCATCGGCGCCCAGCTTGAGGAAGCCGGGCTGCGGCCGCTGAGCGCGGCTCTCAGCGGCGGACCGTGGGGATCCCGCGCCGGCACGCTGACCTTCATGGTCTCGGGCCACCCCAGTGCGGTCATGGCTGTCGAGCCACTCCTCGACGCCATGGGCAGCCGAACCTATGTGGTGTCGGAGCGCCTGGAGGCCGCCCAAGCCGCCAAGCTCGGCGTGCAACTCATCTACGGCGTCAACATGTTCGGCATCTTCGAAGCACTCAGGCTGGGCGCCGCGTTCGATCTCGACCAGGCGCAGCTCACCGAGATCTTCACTCACTCAGTTGGCGACAGCTGGGTGGCCCGCAACTGGGACCATGTCAGGGACTGGTGGGAAGGCGATGGGAATGGTCTCGACATTCTCGTCAAGGACATGCGAGCGACACTGGCCGAGGCCGACCACATGGCGCTGTCACTGCCTGTGACCCACCTGAGCTTCGATCTCATGCGTTCAGTCTGGCCAGCCTTTGGGCACACGATGCCGCCTCCAGGTGCCGAGATCGAAGACCCGGTGCCGTGGGCGTGACTAGCGGCCATCCCCTAGTGTCCATGGCCGAAGATTCTGCGGCTAGAGCCGACGGACGTGTCTGCACGTGGCACGGGGTATTCACGGGGTTGGGCCGTTTGCAGACGGCCCGGCATCCCGTACCCTGACCGGAGGTTCGGCCAGGTTAGAGTCTATATCGATCTTGTGCCCCCGGTGGGACTCGAACCCACACTCTGCAGATTTTAAGTCTGCTGCCTCTGCCTATTGGGCTACGGGGGCAATTCCGGCAAAACTCTACGCCATGTCCGTTACCCTTCCCATGATCACGAGAAGGGTGTGGCGGGTCAGAGGTAGGTCTTGCGGGGGTACAGGGCGTGTGCGCCGGCGACTCGGTCGAGGAAGAGGAAACCGTCGCAGTGGTCGATCTCGTGTAACAACGCGCGCGCCTCGAACGCGTCCGTTTCCACGGTGACGTCCTCTCCCGAGCCGGGCAGCTGACCAGTGACGGTGAGGCGCGTGGCCCGCTTGACGTCTCCGGTGAGGTCCGGCACCGACATGCAGCCCTCGCGCGCTTTCTCCTTGCGGGTGGCCTCGACGACCCGGGCGTTGCAGAGCACGAACGTTCCGTGCGACGTCCGGGTCTTCGGGTGACCGGTGACGTCCACGCTGAACATGTGCAGGTCAGCACCGACCTGGCAGCCGGCGAGACCGACGCAGCCTGGCGACACGCGCATGGTGGCCACCAGGTCGGCCGCGAGCTGAATCACGCGAGGGTCGGCGGGATCGACACTGCGCGAAGCCGACGAGAGCACCGGATGCGGCGCGCGGACGACGTCCAGCACGCGGCCCTGCACGCCGAGCTCGCGCTCGGACCAGTCCCGCACGCTCACAGGACGTCGGCCTCCTGTGGGCCGAACGTCACGTCCACGTCCAGCTCTCGGCTGACCTGCTTCAGTTCTGTTCCGAGGCGGTCCGGGTCGGTGCCGGCCGGCAGGTCGACTTCGGCGACGACGACGTACAGCTCGCCGGACAGCCGCGTGGTCAGGTCGGTGATGTTTCCGCCGGCGTCGGCGACAGCACGGGTCAGTGCCGCCACGATGCCGAGCCGGTCACCGCCGTGCACCGTCAGCAGGTACGGGCGTCCCGCCTCGGCCAGCGGCTCCTCAGCAGCGACCTCGCGGGCGGACACCCGCAGCGTGCCATCGGCGGCCAGGCCCGCCAGGGCTCGCTCGACCTCGTCGGCCGAGACCGCTCCCGAGCAGATCAGCATCATGGCGAAGTGCCCACGCAACCGGGTCATGGTCGAGTCCTCGAGGTTGACCCCGAGGTCGGCGAGGACCCTGGTGGTTTCCGCGATGATGCCGGGCCGGTCGTGGCCGATGACGGTGATGGCGATGGGGCTCACAGAGACATCAAACCGTACGCGTCATGGGCATGTCACTCCGGCCGTCCTCGTCCGGGCGCACGGCGAGCACCTGGTGGACCGCGATGCGGCCCGCGTCGAAAGAGAGAGCCGATCCGGTCATGTAGAGACGCCACACCCGCGCCCGGGGCTCACCGGCAAGCGACACCGCCCGGTCCCAGCTGGATACCAGGTTGGCCACCCACGCCCGGAGGGTTCGGGCGTAATGTTCACGCAATCCGTGTACGTCGCGCACCTCGAAGCCACCGCCCTCCACGTAGGAGATCACCCGCGAGATGGGGAGCAGCTCACCGTCCGGGAACACGTACGCGTCGATGAACGACCGGCGGCGCCCGTTCCCGGCGGCCGGCTCACTCTGCTGTCTGCCTTTCACGATCTGGTGATTCAGCAGCCGGCCACCCGGCCGGAGCAGCTCATACAGCCGAGACACGTATTCCGGCCACATCTGCGCCCCCAGGTGCTCGGCCATCCCCACACTGGCCACCGCGTCGAACGGAGCGTCGGCTACGTCACGCCAGTCCTGGACCCTGACCTCCACCAGGTGGTCCAGCCCGGCATCGGCGACTCGCCTCTTGGCCAGTTCCGCCTGCGCCTCGGACAACGTGACGCCGGTAGCATGCACGCCGTACTCACGGGCCGCGTGGATGAGCAGCGAGCCCCAGCCGCACCCGACGTCGAGCAGCCGCATGCCTGGCTCGAGGCCGAGCTTGCGGCAGATCAGGTCGTTCTTGTCCCGCTGAGCGTCGGCCAGCGTGTAGGACGGGTGCTCGTCGCCGGTCCAATACGCGCACGAATACACCATCGACGCGCCGAGAACCAGCTGGTAGAAGTCATTGCCGACGTCGTAGTGGTGGCTGATCGCCGCGCGGTCCCGTTCCCTGGAGTGCCGTTCTCCGGCCAGCCCGGCCTCGATGGACGGCGGCTTCGGCTGCGGCCCCACCGCACCCAGGAGCACAGCGGCCCGCAATGCTTCGGCCCGGTCGGAGGCAGAAAGCTTGGGCCGGTGATCCAGGCCCTCGAGAATGTCTTCGAGGCGCGCCAGTGCCTCTTCCAGATCGCCTTCGACGTCGATCTCCCCGGCCACCCACGCGCGACCCAGGCCGAGCTCATCGGGTTGCCACAGGATCCGCCGCAAGGCGCGCCGGGAATTCACCACCAGCACCGGGCCGTCCTCCGGGCCCACTTGCGCGCCGTCCCAGGTCCGAAGGGCCAGCGGCGACGGTTTGCCCAGGACTCGCTCGACCAGGCCGGCGATCCGGCCGGCGGCTCCTCCTCCAGACACCATCATCACCTCCGCGTTCGGCCCGTCAGGCACCACTATTCTTCCGCATCACCGACCACGATGCCCCCCGCGTCGCGATGTTCACGAGCTACCTGTGGTGGCGCTCGGCACGAAGCCGCTCCCCGGCTGATAGTGCGGCGACTGGTGCCGGAAGTACGTGTTGTAGACGTCGCAGTAGTGTCCGCCCGCACGCAGCAGCGATGCGTGGTCACCCTCTTCGATGATCCGGCCGTGGTCGAGGACGATGATCCGGTCCACGTGCTCGATGGTGGACAGCCGGTGTGCGATGACGATCGAGGTGCGGCCGGCCAGGACGACATCCAGGCCCTCCGATATCTGCGCCTCCGTCAGCGGGTCGACGCTGGCCGTCGCCTCGTCCAGCACCACGATGGCCGGATCCTGGACGAGCAGCCGGGCGAGCGCCACCAGCTGCCGCTGCCCGGTGGACAGGGCCCGCCCGAACTCACCGACGTCCGTATCCAATCCGTCCGGCAGCGCATCGATCCAATCGCCCCCCGCGACCTGGAGAGCGGCGGTACGCACCTCCGAGTCGGTGGCGTCCGCACGCGGGTAGCGGATGTTGTCGGCCACTGTGCCACTGAAGAGGAACGGCTGCTGCGGCACGGCGCCGATCTGGCGCCGGTACTCCCCCAGGTCGAACGTGCGCACATCGCGCCCGTCGACCAGCAGGCTGCCGCCGGAGAACTCGTAGAAACGGGTGATCAGCTTCGACAGGGTGGACTTGCCCGCGCCGGTGTGGCCGACGAGGGCCACCGTCTCGCCCGCCTCGATGGTGAGGTCGAAGGAGCGCAGCACGGGCGTGGACGGCTCGTACCCGAAGGTGAGATTGCGGAACTCGATGCGGCCCGCGAGCCTGTCGACCGGCTGCGCGTCGGTCTGTGTCACCCTGGGCGTCGCGTCGATCAGCGAGAACACCCGCTCCGAGGCGGCCAGCCCCTGCTGGAACTGGGACCAGAACGCCGCGATGGAGGTCAGCGGCAGCCAGAACAACGCCACCGCCTGGAGGAACAGGTACCAGTCCCCCGCACTGAGCGTACCGCCGAGCACCGACGAGCCTCCGACCTGGACGAGCAAGACCGTGGCCAGGCCGGCAACCAGGAACAGGACCGGGAAGATGCCGGAGAAGACGAAACCCTGTCGCAAGGTGACGGCGTAGCTCTGCTGGTTGATGGGGCGGAACTCCGAATAGACCGTCTGCTCCTGGCGGAAGCTCTTCGCGACGGAGATGCCGCCCATAGTCTCTTGCAAATTGGCATTGACCCTGGCCAAGGAGCGCTGCGCCCGCACGGTGTTACGCCTGGCCACCTTCCGGAACAGCAGCGCCAGCCCGATCACCACGGGCGAGACGGCCAGGGTCAGCAATGCCAGCTCGACGTTGCGGAAGAAGAGCAGCCCGGTGATGAAGCCGACGAGGAGAACCTGGCTCAGCAGGTTCATGGTCAGCGACACCACGTTGGCGAACTCGTCGGTGTCGGAGGTGACCCGGCTGACGATCTTGCCCGAGGGTTGCTCGTCGTAGAACGACATGTCGCGTTCCAGCACGGCGTCGAAGGCGTCGCGCCGGAGGTCGAGGACGACGTCCCCGGTCACCTTCGCGCTGAACCACTGCCGGAAGAAGTTGAACACCCACCCCAGCACGCCGATCGCCAGGATGCCGCCGGTAAGCAGCCAGCCGACGTCGGCGATTGAGCCCGCCTCCATGCGGTCGACGCCCCAGCTGATCATTAACGGCACCGCCGCCTGAGTGAGCGAGTGCAGGACGATCATGCCTGCCACCAGGAGCATCGCCGGGAGCTTGGGCCGGAAGTAGCCGAGGATGCGCTGCAGCAGCTCGCCGTCACGGTACGAGCGGTCGTATTCGTCGACGTCCAAGCCGTTGAGGATGAAGCCCATCAGCCGGCCACCTCCTCGTGCTGTGTGGAGCCGCTGTCCCGTACCGGGACGTCCACCTCGTCGTAGTGAGCGAAGATCCGCCGGTACAGCCGGCTGCGTTCCAGCAGCTCGTCGTGCGTGCCGAAGTCTGCCAGCTCGCCCTTGCGCAGGAGCAGCACTTTGTCGGCCCAGCGGATCTGGGACAGCCGGTGAGTGATCAGCAAGGTGGTCCGCCCGGCCAAGATCCGTTTGATGGCGGTCTGGATCCGATCTTCGGTGGCGGAGTCGATGGCGCTCGTGGAGTCGTCGAGGACGAGGATGGCCGGATCCGTGATCAAGGCTCGTGCGATGGCCAGCCGCTGGCGCTGCCCACCGGAGAGCGTGACCCCACGCTCGCCGATCACCGTGTCATAGCCGTCCGGCAGCTCGTCGATGAACTCGTCGGCCTGCGCGTCCTGAGCGGCCCGCACCACGGCCGCGCGGTCGGTTCGCTGACCCAGGCTGAAGGCGATGTTCTCCTCCACCGAGCGGGAGAACAGCACGATGTCCTGCTCGATGGTGGAGATCTGCGAGCGCAATGAGTCCAGGTTCCAGTCCCGCACGTCGACCCCGTCGACCAGGACCCGCCCGGAGTCGGCGTTGTAGATCCTGGGCACCAGCTTGGTGAGCGTCGTCTTGCCGGCGCCGGTCTCGCCGACGACGGCGATGGTCTCACCCGGCTTGACCGTGAACGAGACTCCCTTCAAGACGGGATCCCCGCCGTATCCGAAGGTGACGTCGTCGAAGACGATCTCGCCCCGCATCGTTGCTTCGTGCCCGTCTGGACGGTGCTCCAGCTCAGTCTCGGTATTCATGATGGACAGGATCCGGCGAGCCGACACCACGCCGATCTGCACCAGCGAGTACGCGAAGATCGAGATGAAGGTGGGGAAACCCAAGAGGCCCATCAGGCCCATGAACGCGATCACGTCGCCGAGCGACAGATCCCCGGCACTGTACATCGTCAGCGCATGCCACAGCGCGCCGGCCATGGCCAGCGCCAGCAGCAGCGTGGGCAGGTAGCGGGCCTGGACCAAGCCGTTCTTGACGAACGAATCACGATACCTGGCGGCGTTGACCTCGAACCGGCGTCTCTCCTGCTCTTCTTGAGCGGTGACCTTGATGACCTCGATGCCGCGCACGGCCTCGTTGAGACCGGCGTTGAGATCGCCGAACTGTTCGCGCATGCGAGTGGAGACCGGGCTGAGCTGGCGCATGTAGTGCCACAGGGCAAACACGAAGGCGATGACGAACAGGACCGGTACGAGCAGCAGCCGCGGATCTATGAATGCGATGAAGATCAGCGGAATGATGCCCTGCAAGCCGGAGTCGACAATGAGGTCGGCTCCGGGTGTGATCATGTGGGACAACTGCCGGATGTCATTGGCCGCGCGTGCCATCAGGTCGCCTACGCGCTGCCGGTTGTGGAACGTCTGGCTCTTACCCAGCAGGCTCACGTACAGCTCATCTCGCGCGTCCCGCTCCAGCCGCTTGGCCAGCAGCTCGCTGGACAGCCGTGCGACCAGGTCGATGACGCCGCGCATGAGGACAACGACGAGCAGGATGAGTGACACTGCCGCGAGCGCGCCCGCGCGATCACCGTCGCCGAGAACGGCGTCGAACGCGCGGCCGGTGAGGGTCGGCACCATCGAGTTCAGCGCCACCATGATTGCCGACCCGCCGAGGAACCCGACGAGGATCAGCGGATGCCTCCGTACGTGCGACCAGATCCAGCGCACCGGTCCGCGCCGGTCGAACCGGTGACGGCCGGAGATGGTGAATTCCGAGTTCAGATTGGGCACGAGGCTGTCTCCGCGGCGTAGAGGTGAGCTTAAGTAGTTCTACACGACCGCACCGACATGCCTCGCCTGGTTTTCGGCCGCTTCGCGGCCCGGATGCTCGAGCCGACACCTGAGGCACATACCGGTGACCGGACCCGGGTAGCTGAAGCACAGCGCCAAGGAGGACGATGACCCAGTGAACACGCCCACCGAAACCCCCAGCTTCGACGAGCTCGGCCTGCGCGCCGAACTCCTGGACACCTTGTCCGCCCTCGGGTACGAGGAACCGACGCCGATCCAGGTCGAGGCGATTCCACCTCTGCACGAAGGCCGGGACTTGCTGGGGCAGGCCGCAACCGGAACCGGGAAGACGGCCGCGTTCGCGCTGCCGGTGCTCCAGCGATTCTCCACCGGCGAAAGGGGTTCGGGCCCGGCCGCGCTTGTGCTCGTGCCCACCCGCGAGCTGGCAATGCAGGTTTCGCAGGCGTTCCACCGCTACGGCCGGGACCTCGGTGTCCGCGTGCTGCCGATCTACGGCGGGCAGCCCATAGTGCGGCAGCTGCAGTCACTCAGCCGCGGTGTCGACGTCGTCGTCGCAACCCCGGGCCGGGCGATCGACCACCTCAATCGGGGGACGCTGCGCCTGGACGAAGCACGCACGGTGGTCCTGGACGAGGCCGACGAGATGCTCGACATGGGGTTCGCTGAGGACATCGAGGAGATCCTCGAGCAGACCCCCGCCGACCGGCAGACGGTCCTCTTCTCGGCCACCATGCCCGCCCGGGTCGAGCGGATCGCCCGCAGCCACCTGCGGGACCCGGTCCGGATCGAGATGGGACACAAGGCACCCGCCGGGGAGACCCCGCGGGTGCGGCAGAGCGCCTACGTGGTGGCCCGGGCACACAAGCCCACGGTGCTCGGCCGCATCCTCGACGTGGAAGCGCCGTCCGCGGCGATCGTCTTCTGCCGGACCAGGGAGGAGGTCGATCAGCTCACCGAGTCGCTGAACGGGCGCGGATACCGGGCCGAGGCCATTCACGGAGGCATGAGCCAGGAGCAGCGCGACCGGGTCATGGGCCGGTTGCGCAGCGCGTCGGCCGACCTGCTGGTGGCCACCGATGTCGCCGCGCGCGGACTGGACATCGAACAGCTCACCCACGTGGTCAATTACAACGTGCCGTCGGCGCCCGAGGCCTATGTGCACCGGATCGGCCGGGTCGGCCGCGCCGGGCGCGCCGGCGTCGCCATCACGCTGGCCGAGCCTCGCGAGCACCGGATGCTGAAGGCCATCGAGCGGGTCACCAAGCAGCGGTTCAGCATGGAGAAGGTGCCCACGGTCGCCGACCTGCACGCGCGCCGCCTCGAACTGACCCGGGCGTCGCTCGAGGACGTCCTGCAGACCAGCGAGGACCTGGACCGGTTCCGCGTCGTGCTGGAGACGTTGACCGACGAGTTCGACGTGATGGACGTCGCGCTGGCAGCGGTGAAGCTGGCGCACGAGACGGGCGGCAACGTCGTGGACGAGGAAGACATCCCCCAGGTCGCCGAGCCGGCGCGTGGCAAGCGCCCGGATCGCCACAGCGGGCAGCGCGGCGGAGACCGCCAGGAGGGCAAGCGTGGCCGCGGGCCAGCCGGACCCACCACACGGGTCTTCTTCGGAATCGGCCGGCAGAGCGGCGTGCGGCCACAGGACCTGGTCGGTGCCATCGCCGGCGAATCCCGCCTGAGCGGCCGGGAGATCGGCGCGATCGAGATCGCGGACCGGTTCTCTCTCGTGGAGGTTCCCGAGGCGGCCGCCGACGACGTGATCAAGGCCCTGCGGCAGAGCACCATCAAGGGCAAGAAGGCCACGGTGCGACGAGAGCGCTACGAGGGCCGCCGCTGATCCCTCATGATCATCGACGATCCCGCACATGTGCAGGTACAGGATCGCCGATGATCATGGCAGGGTGCGGTGCGGTGCGGTGCGCTGCGCTAGGGCTTGGGTGTCGCCGCGCGGCGGAACTCTTCCCTCGGCATCCGCATCCGGCCGAGCGAGACGACCTCCCGGCGGAACAGCAGCGCCATCGTCCAGTCGACGATGACCCGCGACTTGCGGTTGAACGTCGGCATCTTGCTCATGTGATAGCTGCGGTGCATGAACCAGGCGGGGAAGCCCTTGACCTTGATGCCGTACACGTGTGCGACGCCCTTGTACAGCCCCAGGCCGGCCACCGAGCCGACGTACTTGTGCCGGTACTGCTTGGGCTCCTTGCCGTTGAGCGTCGCCACGATATTCTTGGCGAGCAGCTTCGCCTGCCGCACCGCGTGCTGCGCGTTGGGTGCGCAGGTGGCGTCAGGCTCGTCCGAGGCCAGGTCCGGCACCGCCGCATTGTCACCGGCCGCCCAGGCGTCGTCGACACCCACCACCCGCATGTCCGCCGAGGCGCTGACCCTGCCCCGCTCGTCGAGCGGCAGGTCGCTGTCGGCGAGCACGGGGTTGGCCTTCACCCCGGCGGTCCAGACGATCGTGTCGGCGTCGAACGGCTTGCCCTTGGACAGCACCACGTGCCCGTCGACGCACGATTCGAGGAAGGTCTTGAGGCGGATCTCGATGCCCCGCTTGCTCAGCTCCTCTACCGTGTAGACGCCCATCTCGTCGCCCACTTCGGGCAGGATCCGGTCCGCGGCGTCCACCAGCACCCAGCGCATGTCCCGCGGCGAGATCTGCGGGTAGTAGCGAAGCGCGTACTGGGCCATGTTCTCCAGCTCGCCGAGAGCTTCGGCACCCGCGTAGCCACCGCCCACGAACACGAACGTCAAAGCCTTCCGGCGCACCGCCTCATCGGTGGTGGAGGCCGCGATGTCCAGCCGGTCGAGCACGTGGTTGCGTAGACCGATCGCCTCCTCCACCTGCTTGAACCCGATGCCGACGTCGGCAAGGCCGGGAATGGGAAGGGTGCGGGCGATGGCGCCCAGCGCCACGACCAGGATGTCGTAGTCGATGTCGAACGGGTCACCGATCTCAGGCTCGACGCTCACCTTCTTCTCGGCGTGCGAGATGGAACGCACGCGCGCGGTGACGACGTGGCACTTGCGCAGTACTCGTCGCAATGGAACGACGACGTGCCGCGGCTCGAGAGCGCCCGCGGACGCCTCCGGCAAGAAGGGCTGATAGGTCATGTAGGAGCGAGGGTCCACGACGGTCACCCGGGCCTGCCCTTGACGCAGCTTCTTCTGCAGGCCCAGCGCGGTGTACATGCCCACGTACCCGCCGCCGAGAACGAGGATGTGCGGAACCTTGCCTTGAGTCATCTTCACTGTCTACCCCAGGTCGACCCGGTCCAGACGGGACTACCGCGCGGCATTGCCGGTACCGGCTGGCACAACTCTTAAGGCGACTCTATCCCGCTTGTGAACACATTCACAAGCGAGATACGCATGATGCCCACCACAGCCCACCATGACTGCCCGCCAAATGATCATGTAAACCATGTTTTCTCGTGCTCCACCATGCCTGCAGGCCTGGTGAAGCACGAGAAAACATGGTTTACATGATCATTTGGAAGCGGCGGCGGGCGCGGGGTCAGCGGTGCAACGCCTTCCGGGCGAGCCGGTTGCCGATCACCTGCGCCAATTGCACGATGCCGATGATGACGAGGACCGTCACCAGCGTCACCTCCCAGTTGAACCGCTGGTAGCCGTAGACGATCGCGAAGTTGCCCAGGCCGCCGCCCCCGACGTATCCGGCCAGTGCCGACATGTCGATGATCCCGATCAGCAGGAACGTGTAGCCGAGGATGAGCGGCGCCAGCGCCTCCGGGATCAGGACTGTGAGGATGATCCGCAGTCTGGACGCACCCATCGCCCGGGCCGCCTCGATCACGCCCGGATCCGTCGCCACCAGGTTCTGCTCGACGATCCGAGCGGTGACGAACGACGCCATGATCGACATCGCGAAGATGACGGCGTCGTTGCCGATGGTGGTGCCGATGGTCGCCAGCGTCAGCGGACCCACGGCGGTGATGAAGATGATGAACGGGATCGGGCGCACGATGTTCACGGCGATGTTGAGCACCGTGAACACCGCGGCATTCTCCAGCAGGTTGCCCTTACGGGTCGCATACAGCAGCACGCCGAAGACCAGCCCGAAGAAGCCACCGATCCCGATGGTGATGGAGACCATGTAGAGGGTCTCCCGGATGGACTGGAGCAGGATTGGACTCAGCTCCGACCAGTCGCGGTTCATCGCGGCCCTCCGTGCCGGCGAATGGCGTCGACGGCGAAGCCGTACGGATCGACGTCGGGTGCCTCGTGTTCGTCCGGCGAGCCCTCCGGCGGATCACCGTCGATGATCGCCGACGGGTCGTCGCGGGGCGCGTCTCTGGTGCCCAGGTCATGGACGTCCGTCGTGGATCGCAGGTCGGCGATCAGCGCCTCGATCGCCGCCTCGTCGCCGCCGAGCTCGAGGGTGAGACTGCCGAAGGGACGCTCGTCGATCTCGGTGATGCCACCGAACACGATCGCGCCGTCGACGCCGTGTTCGCGCAGCGCCGCGGTGACGTCCGTCCCGCTGCCCGCGCCCTCGCGGATGCCGACCGTGATCATCCGGCCGGGATGCCGGTGGCGCAACCGCTCCAAGGTGTCTTTGCTCGGCCGGTCGCGCATGGTGGTGGCGACGAACCTGCGGGTGGCGGGTGCGCGCGGCGAGGCGAACACGTCGTACACCCGCCCGTGCTCGACGACCTTTCCCCGCTCCATGACCGCCACCCGATGCGCGATGGACCGGATGACGTCCATCTCATGGGTGATGACGACGACGGTCACGCCGAGTTCGCGGTTCACCCGCTTCAGCAGCGTCAGGACGTCGTCCGTGGTGCTCGGATCCAGGGCGCTGGTCGCCTCGTCGGCCAGGAGGATCGCCGGCTTGGTGGCCAGAGCCCGGGCAATACCTACCCGTTGCTTCTGGCCACCGGAGAGCTGCCCAGGGTAGGAACGTGCCTTGTCCGCGAGTCCGACGAACTCCAGCAGCTCGCTCACGCGCTGCTGCCGTTCTTGCTTCGACCACTTCGCGACCTTCAGCGGATACCCGACGTTGCCCGCTACAGTCCGGGAGTTCATCAGGTTGAACTGCTGGAAGATCATCCCGATGCCGGCCCGGACCCGGCGCAGCTCTGCCTCGCCCAAGATGGTGATGTCCTGGCCATCCACAACCACCTGCCCGGAGCTGACCGGCTCAAGGGCGTTGACCAATCTGACCAGCGTGCTCTTGCCGGCACCGGAGTAGCCGATCACGCCGAAGATCTCGCCACGGGCGACGTCGAGAGTCACCGAGTCGACAGCGCGGACCGCCCGCGGGCCGTCACCGAAGACCTTCGTCGCGTCGCGGAAGCTGATCATCGCCGCCACGCGGGCACGCTCCTCTCCAGCCGAACGTCCCGCTGAACGTCCACCCGATCCTCCAGCCGGCTCATCATCCGAACGCTACCTGTCCACCGCTGCCGGCGACGCTCAGCCCAACGCGGTCAGGTTGGTCTCGATCTCGTCGAGAACCTCCTGCAACTCGCCGGCGGGGTTGTCGGTGAAGACCGCCGTGCCGCCGGACGCCCTGCTGGAGGCCTCCAGGACCTCGTCGCTGTGGTAAAGCTCCACCAGACGCTGGAACGTCTCGTTGTCGCGGTCCTCCGCCCGGGCGGCCCACACGTTGATGTACGGGCGAGCGCCAGGGCTGTCGGCCTGGTCCTGATAGAGCGCGTCGTCCGGATCCAGGCCGGCGTCGGCGACGAAGTCGTTGTTGATGATCGACGCGTCGACGCTGTTCAGCGCCACCGCGGTCTGCTCGGCGGACACCGGTGTCACCGTCACCTTCGACTCGGCCTCCACGACGTCCGAGGGCAGCGATGTCGAGTTCCCCCCATCTTCCAGGGTGAGCAGCCCGGCGTCCTGCAGGACGAGAAGGGCACGCGCCTGGTTGGTCTCGTCGTTCGGGATGGCCACCTCGCCGCCTTCCGGGATGTCATCGACCGAGGCGTGCTTCTTCGAGTACAGGCCGAGCGGATAGATGGCCGTCGCCCCGATGGGAGCGAGGTCGTCGTCGTTGGCGGTGTTGTACGCCGCCAGGTACTGCAGATGCTGGAACTGGTTGAGGTCGAGCTGTCCCTGGGACAGCGCCGGGTTCGGCTGCGTGTAGTCGGTGAAGTTGACCAGCTCGACCTCGATGCCCTCGTCGGCCGCGAGGTCGGTGAACGCCGCCCAGTAGTCTTCGCTGGCTCCGACGACGCCGATCTTGATCGGGTCGCCGTCCTGCCCGGTGGCGGTGTCGGCCTCCCCGTTGCCGCCGCAGGCGGACAGCAGCAATCCGGCCGCGACGATGCCGGTCAAGGTGATACTGCGACGAAACATGCTCGGGTGTTTCCTTTCCCATGGGCACGTCAGGGATCTCCTGACACGGTGGTGATCTGGGGTGCGAGCCGATGTCGGCGACACGCCCCGGTGGGTGGACGGCCGCCTGTGGGCACACGGTCCACGCTAGGTGCTGTCGATGCCGGCGGCGCTCGGTGCCGGCACCTCGCCGCGGCGGGCGAGTACAGCGTGACGCGATACAGTCACGCGGCACGACACCTTCGGGCAGCCTCAGCCCCGCGACTCGGAGGCGCGCGGCGAAGTCAGCGGCGACAACACGGCATGCGCGTTCCACACATGTGCATGCGGCAGCGCGTTGCTGTCGGCATGGTCATGGCGGTGTGGGACGACGCGCGGGACATGACTTCAATGATGCGGTCTCCACCCGGAACGGGCAAACCAGGGAAACAGAATGTCCACATTTTGAGAATGATTTGATCGTATTTTGAGACATGTCGGGAGTATTTGACCGATCGTTCTGCTTTGACTACGGTCTGACCTATGGCTCGCACCAAAGAGTTCGACCCCGACGCGGCACTGCAGCGCGCACTAGACCTGTTCTGGGAGCGCGGCTACGAGGCGACGTCGATGTCCGACATCGTCGAACATCTCGGCATCGGCCGGGCCAGCATCTATGCCACCTTCGGCAGCAAGCACGAACTGTACGTCAAGGCGCTCGCCCGATATATGCAAGCCCGGGATCAGAATCCAGTGGAACTTCTCTCCCAACCCGGGCCGGCATTGCCCGCGATACGGAGCCTGATCCAGCGGTACGCCGACGAGTCGGCACAGGACAAACGGCGACGAGGCTGCATGGTGGTCAACGCGGCCAGCGAACTGGTTCCGGGCGACGAACAGGTGGCACGTTTCGTGGAATCGTCTTGGGCCAGCTTGGAAGCGGCACTGACCTCCGCGCTTATCCGGGCGCGTGCCCAGCACGAGATCGCACCGGAGACCGATCCGCGTACGCTCGCCCGTTTCATCCTCGTTTTCCTGCAGGGCATACGCGTGATCGGCAAGGGCTCCGCCAGCCCGGATCGCGTCCAGGACGCCGCAGCACAGGCCATCGCGCTCCTGCACTGACATTCGATGAGCAACTCCCGGGAGAGCCGACGCATGCCTGCATTTTGGATCGTTCAGTCAAATATTAGAATTGCTTTCACGCTCCTGGGAGTGATCCAGGTGACGCTGATCGCCGCCATCACACTCATCGTGGTACCACTCCCCGCGATACAGCAGCAGTTCGGGCTCTCGCCGGCCGAGCTCGCACTCCTCAGCGCCGGCTACGGCCTCTCCTTCGGCGGGCTGCTCCTGGTCGGTGGCCGTCTCACCGATCGGTTCGGCGCTCGCCGGATGTTCGTAGCGGGCCTGGCCGTCTTCGGTGGAACCTCTTTGCTCGGCGGATTGGCGGCCGCACACGTCGTCGTCCTGGCAGCCCGGTTCACGCAGGGCGTCGGCGCCGCCATGGTCGCACCAGCCGCGGTGGCGCTGGTGACGCACCTCTACCCGGACAGCGCCCGCCGTTCCCGAGCGTTCGCGGTCTGGGGAACACTGTCCATCACCGGAGCGGTCGCGGGAACCATGCTGTCCGGGCTCATCGCCTCCGTGGGTTCATGGCGCTGGACGTTCCTGATTCCGGCAGTGATCGCCACGGGAGTGCTCGCCGGCTTCCGACGCCTGCCGGCAGCGTCAGCGCAGCCCGCCTCGCAGCTCGGGGTCCTCGACGGCACGCTCGTCACCGCAGGCCTGGTGGCGCTCAGTTACGGCGTGCTCGAGGGACGCCTCGTCGTGATCGGCTCGAGCGTTCTGGTCCTCGTCGGCTTCCTCGTCCGGCAGGTTCATGCGGCCGATCCGCTCCTGCCGATCCAACTCCTCATGGACCGAGGCCGCGGCGCGGCGCTGCTGGTCATCTGGCTCACCGCCGCCGCCAGCACCGTCGGGACGTTCCTCCTGAGTCTGTACTTCCAGCAGATCCAGGGCAGATCATCGGCGATGACCAGCGTGGCGTTCCTGCCGTTCCTCCTCATCCTCACCACGGCACCGCTCAGCGCCCACCTCACCCGCCGACATGGAGTACGGCGAGTCACGGTGCTCGGCCTCCTGCTTGCCGCCACGTCGATGCTGCTCCTGAGCCGTATCCAGGTGGACTCTCCGTACGGCGGGGTCGTTCTGGCCGCCCTGGCGCTCTTTCCTCTTGGCGCCGGGCTCGCCTTCTCAGGCGCGACCGTCACCGCGATGTCCAGGGTTCCCGCCGAACGCAGTGGCGTGGCCGGCGGCCTGGTGAACACGGCGATGGAAGTGGGGCCGACCGTCGGCCTCGCGCTGCTCCTGGCCCTCGCCACGGCGCGCACCGAAGCACTGCGGGACGACGGGCTCGCTACGGCGGCGGCCACCACCGGTGGTTACGCCGCGGCGTTCACGGTCACCGCCCTCGCGTTCGCCATCACGGCGACGGCAGTTGCATTCACCTTCAGAAAGGAAGAACAACAGTGAACTACCACGACAAGATCATCCTGGTCACCGGCGGAGGATCCGGGATCGGCCGTGCTGTCGCACAGGCGTTCGCGGAGAACGACGGCACTGTTGTGGTGTCCGGGCGCAACCGGGAACCGCTGGAACAGACCGTCAAGCTGATCGAGGCGGCCGGTGGCCGTGGTGCGGCCGTGACGGCGGACGTCACCAGTTCCGCTGACCTGGAGCGGCTCCTCGACGGGATCGTCGACCGGTATGGCCGGCTCGACGTCGCCGTGAACAACGCCGGCGTGCTGGCCACGGGCCTGACCAGCGAGCTTGCCGAAAGGCAGTGGGCCTACATGCTCGGCGTGAACACCACCGGAACCTTCTTGTCGATGCAGCATGAGATAGCCGCGATGCGCGTCAGTGGAGGGGGCGCCATCGTCAACATCGGTTCCAACATCGGCGCGCACACACGCATCCCCGGAACGGGAGGCTACGCGGCGTCCAAGGCCGCCGTCACAGCGTTGAGCCGGACGGCTGCGCTCGAATACATTCACGAGGGCATCCGGATCAACGTGGTGAGTCCCGGCGCGTCTGATACCCCCATGTCGATGCTGCCCGGCGAGACCGACGCGGATCGGGCTGCCAGGCTCGGCTCACAGGTCCCGATCGGACGGGTGGGCGCTCTGGAGGAGATCGCCTCGGCGGTCCTCTGGGTGGCGTCGGACGAGGCGTCGTACATGGTCGGCCACGATCTCGTCATCGACGGCGGCAGCTCCGCGTAGCCGGACTCATCAGGTGCCAGTGCCGACGTCCCTGCCCTTGAGGGCACGGCCGAGGACGTCGTCGAGCATCTGCTCGGTCAACTTGCCGGTGAACGTGTTCTGCTGGCTGGGGTGATACGAGCCGATCAAGGTGACCGCCCGTTCGTTCCCTGTCGATACGGAGCCGGCCTCGTCGTCGGCGTCGCGCGGCCCCAGGGTGACTTCGGCACCGTGGCCGAACTTCGGCCGCGGGCGGGGCACCCGTAGCCCGGCCCGGCCCAGGGTGGTGAGCGCGGCCGTCCAGGCGAAGGATCCCAGGGCCACCACCGATCGGACACTCGGCAGGACGAGCGAGACCTCCCTGTCGAGCCAGTGCGAGCAGGCGTCCCGTTCGGCAGGGGTCGGCTTGTTGTCCGGTGGGGCGCAGCGCACCGTGGCCACGATCCGGACACCGGACAGGTGCAGGCCGTCCGCCGCGTGCTCGGACGTCGGCTGAGAAGCGGCGCCGACCCGGTGCAGCGAGGCGAACAGCCAGTCGCCGCTGCGGTCTCCGGTGAAGATCCGCCCAGTCCGGTTGCCGCCGTTGGCGGCCGGTGCAAGGCCGATGACGAGCACCCGCGGCTCGCGGTCGCCCCAGCCTGGGGTTGGGCGGCCCCAGTACGGCTGCCCGGCGAACGACTTGCGCTTCGTGACCGCGACGTCCTCGCGCCAGGCGACCAGGCGGGGGCAGGCCCGGCAGACGGACGAGCGGGCGGTCACCTCGTCCAGGGACGCGCGGGCGGCGAGCCTGGCCGCGTCGTCGGCGCTCACCGCCACGGGCGTGGCGGGGTCCGCCGAATCGTCCGGCCAGCCCTCGCCAGGGGGAACAGGGCTCGGAAACAGTACGCCGGTGACGGGGTGGGGGCGCGAGGCGGCTTCACGGGGATCGTCCGGGGACACGCCTGCCATTCTGCCGGACCGGACGCGACGTCCTGCGGATCGAGGCCCCAGGCGCTCACTCTGCAGGACAGTGTGCAGCGCCCTGCAGAATTTTTTCCAGCCGAAGAGTTTGCTCGCCGAGTATTGACGTGCCATTTTCAGGTCGGGCAGGATGATCCGCACGCTGACCCACGGTGCCGCCGCCGCGGGACATCCGGTCACAGTCCGCCTTATCAGGAGGTCTTCGATGTACCGACGTCTCACCCATGGGCCACGTGCGCGGTTCCTCACCGCTGCCGCGGGTCTGGCTTTGCTCGCCCCATTCGCGATCTCACCGGTGATGGCCGCGGACTCCCCGCCAGACGCCGACCGGCAGGCTCAGTACGCAGCGGCGGCCGCGGAGTTCGGCGTGCCGGAATCGGTGCTCCTCGGAGTCTCCTACCTCCAGTCACGCTGGGACACCAACATCGGCTCGCCGAGCACCAGCGGGGGCTACGGCCCCATGCACCTCACCGACGCGGCGCATGTCGCCCAGCTTCCGGCCGGTGGTCACCACCACGGCACCGACGAGGACCCACGGGGCGACGACTCCCGTGAGTCCGGCGCGGTGACCCACCCCGACGTTCCCCCGCCCGACGAGGCGTCGCTGGAGACGCTCAGCGCCGCCGCTGGCCTGACCGGAACACCGGAAGACGACCTGCGTGACGACGCGGCCGCGAACATCCGCGGTGGCGCGGCATTGCTCGCGCACTACCAGGAGGAGCTGGGCGCACCTGTGGGAGGCGACACCGACCCGGCTGACTGGTACGGCGCCGTCGCCCGCTACAGCGGTGCCGACACGACCGACGCCGCCCGGTTCTTCGCCGACGAGGTCTACGCCACCCTGCGTGACGGCGCCGAACGCCGCACCGACGACGGCCAGCTCGTCACCCTGGCGCCGCAGGACAGCCTGACACCGGACCGTTCCTGGCTGGACCAGCTGGGGCTTCGCAACGTGGACCGCCCGGACGGGCTGGAATGTCCTGTCGACATCTCCTGTGAGTGGCTGCCCGCTCCGTACGAATTACGCGGCGACGGCACCAACATCAACAGCTACGGCAACCACGACCTCGGAAACCGGCCGGAACAGCAGAAGATCGAATACATCATCATCCATGACGCGGAGGGGTACTTCGGGCCCACCACCGAGCTGGCACAGAACAAGGACTGGGTGAGCTGGCACTACACGCTGCGCGCCTCCGACGGTCACATCGCTCAGCATCTCAAGGCCGAGAACGTCGGCTGGCACGCGGGCAACTGGTTCGTCAACGCGAAGTCGATCGGGCTCGAGCACGAGGGCTTCGCCGCCCAAGGCACCTGGTACACCGAGGCGATGTACCGCACGTCGGCGAAGCTGGTGCGCTACCTCGCGGAGAAGTTCGACATCCCGCTCGACCGCGAGCACATCATCGGTCACGACAACATCCCCGGCATCCTGCCGGCCAACGTGGCCGGCATGCACTGGGATCCAGGCCCGTACTGGAACTGGGGCCACTACTTCGATCTGCTGGGAGCGCCGTCCCGGTCCACGGGGACGCCCCGCACCGGCCTGGTCACGATGAACCCGGACTTCGGCACCAACCGCCCGGCCTTCACCGGCTGTGAGACGGCCGGCGTGCCGTGCCCGTCGCGCGGCTCGTCGTCGGTCATCCTCCACTCCGAGCCCAGCCACGACGCCCCGCTCGTCAACGACATCGCGCTGCGTCCCAACGGCTCCCCCGCCACCATGCACATCTCCGACCACGGTGCGCGGGCATCGGGCGGGCAGACGTTCGCCATCGCGGGACATCACGGGGACTGGACCGCCATTTGGTACCTCGGCCAGAAGGCGTGGTTCCACAACCCGCCGGACAACCCCGCCGCCGACTGGTCGCGCGGGTTCGTCGTGACGCCCAAGGCCGGACGGGACAGCATTCCGGTCTACGGCCGGGCCTACCCCGAGCCGGAGGCCTATCCCGAAGGCGTGCCCGTACAGCCGATCGTCCCGCTGCAGTACACCTTCCCCGCCGGCCAGCGATACGCGGCCGGGCCCGTCCTGACCGGGGAGTACTACCGGGCCACCACCTACGACGGCTCTTCTCCCGGCGACTGGACAGTGATCAGCGGCGACAAGGAGTACGTGCAGATCCAGTTCGGGCATCGGGTGATGTTCGTCGACCGAGCCGACGTCGACATCGTCCCGGCCGCCCGGAACGCACCCCGCTGACCCGCGCCCAGCCCTCGGGTGTGTCACCTGATCGTCGATGTGTCACCTGATCAGCTCCTACGTCGCGATCAGGTGACACATCGGCGGCTCAGGCGGCCTGTACGACATCCGATTGGATCTCACGATACGAACACTTCTGGATCAGGTGACCTAACCAGCAGCAAAGGGGCCGTTGCGTCATCTGATCGTCGTCGGCGGAGGTCTCCCACATACGCCGACTGTCCCCCCGGCGGATCAGACGACAAATCGACGATCAGGTGTCAAACGAGGCTGCGGGCGATCCCGTCGAGGATGTCCCGCTCGCTGAGAATCACCTCGCCGGCGCCGGTTCGGTCCATCACGCGCCGCAGGATCAGGGCGCCGGCCGCGATCACGTCCACCCGGCCGGGATGGATCACCGAGATGGCGGACCGCTCCTGGTGCGACGACGCCAGCAGCCGATCGCTGATCGCGGCCACGGCGTCGGCGGGGATACGCGCGTGGTGCACCTTCTCGCGGTCGTACTCGTCGAGTCCCAGGTGGATCGCACCCACCGTCGTCACGGACCCGGCGAGCCCGATGAGGGTATGAGCCTGCTTGAGCGGAACGTCGTCAGCGGCGCCCGCCACACCCGCGTCGATGTCCACGCGAGCCGCACGGATCTGCTCACCGGTAGGCGGGTCGGCCGCGAAGTGCCGTTCGGTGATCCGTACCGCGCCGATGTCCACGCTGCGCGCCGCCTCGGGCTCGGTGGAGCCGAAGACGAACTCCGTCGAACCACCGCCGATGTCGACGACGAGGTAGGGCGACGGCAACGAGCCGTCCAGGTCGCACGTGGCGCCGGTGAAGGAGAGCCCGGCCTCCTCGTCACCGGTCACCACCTCGGGCGTGACCCCGAGGATGTCGTGGACGCTGCCGATGAACTCCGCGGCGTTGGACGCGTCCCGGGTAGCGCTGGTGGCGACCATCCGCACCCGTTCAGCTCCCAGCTCGTCGATCACCGACGCGTATTCGACCAGGGCGGCTGTGGTTCGGCGCAGGGCATCGTCTGCGAGCCGGCCGGTGCGGTCCACGCCCTGGCCTAGACGGACGATGCGCATCCGCCTGTCCAGGTCACGCTGCGAGCCGTCGTCGCCGATATCGGTGACGAGTAGCCGGAGGGAGTTGGTTCCGCAGTCGACGGCAGCTACGCGTGTCATCTATCGCGCTCCCTGTCCGCGCCGGTGATCGCCACCATGCCATCCAATGATCGCGATCCTGCCGTCACGCCGGTCGCCAGGTGCAGGTGTCCGGTGTCCACGGTTTGTCCTCCAGCGCCGCCATCCGTTCCAATGCCTCGTCGCCCAGGGGGTTCACACCCGACCCGGCCGCCAGGCTGTGCGCGGCCAAGACGTGCAGGCACTTCACGCGCGACGGCATACCGCCCGCGGAGACCCCGGCGATCTCCTCGACATGCCCGATCTTCTCCCGATCGGTCAGATACGCCTCGTGCGCCGCACGGTACGCGTCGGCGAGCGCGGCGTCCTCGTCCAGCCGGGCACTCAGCTCGTACATCACCCCGAGCGACTCCAGGGTGGACGCCGCGGCCACCGCGCGGGGACACGTCAAGTAGTAGACCGTGGGAAACGGTGTGCCGTCGGGCAGCCGGGGCTCGGTCTCGACCACGGCCGGGTGACCGGTCGCGCATCGGGCCGCGACGGCCCGCACGCCGCGCAGCGGCCGCCCGAGCTGGTCACGCAGCGTCATCAGGTCGGCGTCGGTCACCGTGGTCTCGTCCATCCGCATCACGCCTGGTGGGTCCGGCTGCGGCTGCGCGTCGGCGGTCGCATCACGGGAGTTCTTCGTCGGGAATCTCGTCGGCGGCCTGCACGGAAGCCCAGAGCCGTTCGTGCCAGCTGCCCTCGCCGGCTGGCGGCAGGCCAGCCGGACCGTCGTCCTCCGGCTCTTCCTCCTCGGGATGGATCACGATGTAGCCCTGCTCGCCAGGCATCGCGTACCGGAGCCGTTCCCGCGCCTGGATCGCGACGTACGCCGGGTCCTCCCAGCGTTCCAGCTCCACCTCGAGGTCGGCCACCTGCTCACGCAGCTGCTCCGCTTCCTCTTCCAGGGCTTTGCGCTCGTTGTGCTGCTCGAACCAGGTGCGCAACGGATACGCGTACGAGACGAGAAGCACCGCCAGCACCAGGGCCAGCACCGCTGCCCGCCCCGTGACCGACGGCCGGGCCGGCCGGACCCGCGGTACCCGGCCCGCGCCCGCGCCAATTCCCGTCGCGCGGGGCCGGCCGGATCGCTCGACGCCAGCCCGCGGGCGGCCCACGTCACGTGCTGGACGAGGGCCACCCCGGGGCGCTCGGGCGGCCGGACGCCGCTTCGCCCCGGCGCCACCCGAAGGGCGAGCGCCAGGAGAGCGACGAGATGGTGGCACAGTTACTTATTAAACCGCGGGAAAGCCGCAGAACCCGCGTAACGCGCGGCGTCGTCGAGCTCTTCTTCGATCCGCAGCAGCTGGTTGTACTTGGCGACGCGCTCCGACCGGGCCGGCGCGCCGGTCTTGATCTGACCGGCGTCCGTGGCCACCGCGATGTCGGCGATGGTGGTGTCCTCGGTCTCGCCGGACCGGTGGCTGATCATGCTTGCGTAGCCGGCGCGCGTGGCCATCGCCACCGCGTCGAGGGTCTCGGTCAGGGTGCCGATCTGGTTGACCTTGACCAGCAGGGCGTTGGCAGCGCCGTCCTTGATGCCGCGGGCCAGCCGCTCCGGGTTGGTCACGAACAGGTCGTCGCCGACGATCTGCACCTTGCCGCCGATCGCCTGGTTCAGCGTGACCCAGCCGGACCAGTCGTCCTCGGCGAGCGGGTCCTCGATGGAGACCAGCGGGTAGTCCGAGGCGAGCTGGGCGTAGTACTCGCTCATCTCCGCGGCGGTCTTCGACGCGCCCTCGAAGGTATAGGCACCGTCCTTGTAGAACTCGGTGGCGGCGACGTCCAGCGCAAGGGCGATCTGCGAGCCGGCGGTGTAACCGGCCTCGTCGATGGCCTGCAGAATGAGGTCCAGCGCCTCCCGGTTGCTCGGCAGGTCCGGGGCGAAACCACCCTCGTCGCCGAGCCCGGTGGCCAGACCCTTGGTCTTGAGGACCTTCTTCAGCGAGTGGTAGACCTCGGCGCCCCAGCGCAGCGCCTCGCGGAAGGTCTCCGCGCCGATCGGCGCGATCATGAACTCCTGGATGTCGACGTTGCTGTCCGCGTGGGCGCCGCCGTTGAGGATGTTCATCATCGGCACCGGCAGCGTGTGCGCGTTGGGCCCACCGAGGTAGCGGAACAGCGGCAGGTCAGCGGACTTCGCCGCCGCCTTCGCCACGGCGAGGGATACACCCAGCACCGCGTTGGCGCCGAACTTGGCCTTGTTCGGGGTGCCGTCGAGGTCGTTCATCTCCTGGTCGATCAGCCGCTGGTCGGTGGCGTCGAACCCCAGGAGCTGGGGGGCGATGTCATCCATGACGGCGATGACCGCCTTCTCCACGCCCTTGCCGAGGTAGCGGCCCTTGTCACCGTCGCGCAGCTCAACTGCCTCAAACTGGCCGGTGGACGCACCCGACGGCACGGCCGCGCGGGAGAGCGTGCCGTCGTCGAGGGCTACCTCGACCTCAACGGTGGGGTTGCCGCGCGAGTCGAGAATCTCGCGCGCGCCAATTGCTTCGATCGTGGCCACGTCTTGTCTCCTGTGATTGTGGACGTCCTCATGTCAGCCGGTGTGTACGCTACGGCAACCGATGCGGAGTCCGATGCACGCTCGTACTGTCGAAAGCTTAGGGCGAGACGTTCCGGCGGGAGAGAGCTACCCCCTTCGCCCAGGTGTCGATCAGCGGACTCCTTCACACAATCCTCAACGTGGGGGCGCGTGATGACACCGTCAGCCGTTGATGATCATGAGCAGGGCGAGGAAGCGTCAGCGGCGCGGCGTGACGGTGAACACCTCGACGGCGCCGATGCCCCGGACCATCGTCGGCGGCAAGGCACGCAGCGCTACGCTCGGCTCGTCACGCAGCTCGTCGGCAGTCGCGGCGTCGACCAGGACGGAATTCCGCTCGGCGACGGTGGTCAGCCGTGCCGCCAAGTTCGTCGGCGTGCCGAACACGTCGCCGAGGCGAGCCACCACCGGCCCGGTGGCGATGCCGACTCGGATATCCGGCAGCGACGGGTTGATCCCGATCTGCTCCACCAGCTGGCAGCCGATGGTCGCTGCCGTCCGTGCGCTGTCGGCGACGAAGACCACCTCGTCGCCGAGGGTCTTCACCACCCGGCCGCCGCAGCCGAAGATGACGTCGTTGGTGGTGGCCTCGAACTGCTCGACCAGCGTGCCGAGCGCCTCGACGCTCAATCCGCGGGACAGCCGGGTAAAGGAGACCAGGTCCGCGAAGCCGACCGAAGCCGGGGCTGCCAGCAGCGGCGCCTCCCCCAGTTCGGCGATGGCGACCAGCCGGTTCACCGACGACGCGAGCTTACGCCGCCAGGCGTAGATCAGCAGCCGCTCGAACTCCGGCAGCAGCCGTTGCGCCATCTGGTACGCCGAGGTGAGCCTGCTCTGTGCACCCACTCCGCCGCTGCCCGACTCTTCGACGATCTCCGCGAGCGTCTCCACGTGCCATTCGGCCAGGCGCCCGGTCATCCGGCCCAGGGCGCGCACCATTTGAATAGCCGTCGCGTCGTTGACCGCCTTGGACTCCACAAGCTCCGTGACGCCGCGCAACGCTTCGAGGTCCCAGACGGTGAACGCGTTCTCGTCGCCGACGTCGGGGAACCCGAGCGCCCGCCAGTAGCGGCGGGCATTCTCGACGCTGAGGCCCGCAGCCTCGGCGATCTGGTCGAATGTGTAGCGGCGCGAGGCGCCAAGCAGCAGCCGCTCCAGATCGTCCGTCGTGGGACGCTCCGTGCTCACCGGTCTCCGGGCTCCTCGCGACGACCGGGCTCCCCGCGACGACCGGACCGTTCCCGGCGGCCGGCGCGGCCCGAATCTCTGGAGTGCTCCCACTCGTCCAGCTCCTCCGAGTAGCCGGAATCCTCCCGCGACCAGGGCTCGTCGCGCGCATCGGAGACCATCTCGCTCAGCCGCAGCTGCACCGCGTGCACCCGGGGCACATCGTGGAGCTTGATCTGGCCTTCCTCGCTGGCGGCCGAGACGATCAGCGTGCCGCACCGGAGGATACGGTCGAGCAGGCCCTGCTCGAAGGCCGCGTCGTTGATCCGGCTCAGTGGAATGTTCCTACCGGTGCGGGAGATGATGCCCGAGCGCGTGATCAGCCGGTAGTTGGTGACCGTGAACGTCGTGGTCAGCCAGGTGAGGAACGGCCACAGAGACCAGATCAGCACGACGAGCACCGCACCGATGATGATCGCCCACCGGCCCACGGTCGTGCCGGTGCTCTGCTCATCCGGGAGGATGCCGAGCCCGAACCCGGCGGCCGCACCGGCGACCAGCAGGACGGCCACCGGCACGATCAGAGCCTTGGCGTGAGTGCGCAGGTGGTACTCGACAAATTCACCTTCGCTGAGGTGCTTCTCTGGAAAGCGCATAGGCGAATCCTGACACGTTCACATGCGGGACGGCGTCTTCTCCACGGTTACCGGCTCGGCCTGTCGGGTTCGGTCACCGCCCTGAGGTGAACGACATCCCCCGCGCCGACGACGACCGGTCCGTCTGCGGTGTCGATGACAAGCCGTCCGGCCGGATCGACGTCAGCCGCCCGGCCCTCGACGACGGCGCCGCCGGGGAGCTCGGCCCGCACCCGCCGCCGCAGCGTCGCACAGCGGTGGCGGTACGCGTCGGCCAGTTCCGCCGCCGGGTCGCCGCCGGCCAACCGCCAGGACGTGTACCGCTCCTCCAGGCACATCCCGAGCGCTTCGAGGACGTCGTCGCGCCCGACATCCGCACCGGCGCTGGCCAGGGAGATCCCACCGGCAGGAAGCTGATCCATCCCCTGGGTGACGTTGAGGCCCACGCCGGCGACGACGGCCGGCCCATCGGCCGAATCGACCGTCTCCACGAGGATCCCGGCGAGCTTACGGTCGCCGACCAACACGTCGTTCGGCCATTTCAGGGCGGCGCTGATCCCGGTGACGTGGTGCACCGCGTCGGCGACGGCGACGCCGACCACCAGCGGGAGCCACGGCCACCTCGCCGGCGGAACGTCCGCAGGACGGAGGAGGAATGACACCGTCAAGCTGGTGCCCGCAGGGGTGTCCCAGGTCCGGTCCAGTCGGCCGCGCCCGGCGGTCTGGTGATCGGCCACGAGAACGGTACCCTCCGGGGCTGCGTTCCGGGCCAGTTCAGCCACGTCGGCGTTGGTCGACGCCGTCTCGGCAACGCGCGTCACGTGCCACATGCCTGTCCCCTCACACCCGTCACAGCGGAAGTCAACCATGGCGTCACCGGCGGCGGGCGTGGGGACCGTCGTCGGCAGGTCGAGGGCGCCTCCGGCGGCCGTGGCCGGGGGGGAGCTTTCTGCCTTGACCCTCCAGTTACTGGAGTTCCTAGCGTCCACGGAGGTCCACGATTCCCGGCGGAAGGCACGTTCCCATGCAGAAGCAGCACCGGTTCCAGCTCACGCTCAATCTCGCAGCCGGCGAGGCGTCCATGGCCGACGTCGGCAAGACTCTCGGCCAGACCGGCGTGAACCTCATCGAGGTCAAGCGAGCCTACGACACAGCGACGACGCACCAGCGCGGCGAGATCGTCCCCGTCGTGGTGACGGTGTTCGAGGACCGCTCCTTCGAGCTGACCTACAAGACCCCACCGACGTCGTTCCTGATCCGGCAGGCACTCGGCCGGTCCGGGTCGTCGCGGCCAGGCCACGAGAATGCCGGCATCCTCACCCGTGACCAGGTGCGCGGGATCGCCGAACGGAAGCTGCCGGACCTGAACACGTCCGATATCGAGGGGGCGATGCGAACCATCGCCGGCACGGCGCGCTCCATGGGGGTGAAGGCCGAGCTGTGAACCGCGGCCTTACCGATGCTCGGGTTGGCCCATTCAGCCGCACGGTTCTGTCTCGGGTGCGGGGACGCGTCCCCAGTCATGGTGCTGGCCGCGGTGTCGGCGTGGATCGCATTCCTACCGCCACGAGGAATTTGCCGCTGCGGCAAGACCCCTGCCGCGGGTGACACGCCGCGTCGCTGCTCCAGTGCGGTGGTGGGCGGGTGAGTGCGGGCACAGCTCCTATTGACTTGACGTCACCTGGGTGTGGTGGGGGCTGTGTGAGAACGAACCGATGCACGCGGTCATGGTGTGGTCGTGCAGCACTGTCGTGTGAGGTTCGCAGGTCTTTCTCGGCTGTGGCTCACACAGCAGGGCACGCAACTGCCGTGAAGATCACCGTGCGAGAAACAGCCGCCGCAAAAGCCCAGGCAAACTGTCCGTGAAGATCACCGTGGTGATTCCAGCCGATCACTCCTGCCCGTGAAGATCGCTGTGGTGATTCTGGCGGGCCGGCGAGCGTACGGCGGCCGAGCGAATCAGCCGGTGTTCTGCAGGCCCGCGGCCACGCCGTTCACGCTGATCTGCAGGAGGCGGCGCACTGCGTCCTCGCCGGGAGCGTCGTCGTCTCCCTGCCGAAGGGTCCGCAGAGCGCGAACTTGCAGGTAGGAGAGCGCGTCCACGTACGGGTTGCGCAGCGCGACCGCGCGGCCCAGCACTCGCCGGTCCTCCAGGAGCCGGGAATGACCGGTGACGTTGAGCACCCACTCGGTGGTGAGGGCGTGTTCGGCCAGGATCTTCTCCGTCAGGTCCGAATTGTCACCCAGGGCGAGGTAACGCGCGGCGATCCGGCGGTCCGTCTTGGCAAGAGACATCTCCGCGTTCTCGAGCATGACCGTGAACAGGGGCCATTCCTCGCGTGCGCGGCGCAACACGTCGACGTCGCCGACGGCGGCCAGCCCGGACCCGAGCCCGAACCAGCCGGGCAGATTGACCCGCGTCTGTGCCCAGGAGAACACCCAGGGAATGGCTCTCAGGTCGTCCAGCGACGACACGGTCAGGCCGCGCCGGGCCGGGCGGGAGCCGAGCGGCAGTGAGCCGACCTCCTCCAGCGGCGTCACCCGGGCGAACCACTCGGGGAAGCCCTTGGTGTGGACCAGGTCGTGGTAGCACTCCTTCGCGGCGACGTCGAGAGTGCTCGCCAGCTCGGCGAACGTCTCAGCTGCGGCGTGCGCGCGCTGCTCGACCTCTGGCGTGGAGGCGAGCAGCACCGCGGAGGCGACCTGCTCGATGTGCCGTCGGGCGATGGCGGGGTTGCCATACCTGGCGAAGATGACCTCACCTTGCTCGGTGAGCTTGAACCGGCCGTCGACCGATCCCGGAGCCTGGGCCAGCACGGCCCGGTTCGCCGGACCGCCGCCCCGGCCTAGAGCGCCGCCGCGGCCGTGGAACATGGTCAGAGTGATCTTGTTGTGGGCAGCCCACTCGGTAAGCCGCGCTTGCGCGTCGTAGAGCTTCAGGGTGGCCGACACCGGGCCGACGTCCTTCGCCGAGTCCGAGTATCCGAGCATCACCTCGAAGCGCCGGTCGGTCTCGTCCAACCGGGATTGGGTCTCGGCGAGGTCGAGAGCCCCGTTCAGGATCTCGACGGCGGCTTCGAGATCGGCTCCCGTCTCGAACAGCGGGATCACGTCGAGCGCGATGGCACGATCGTCGAGGGCGTAGCGAGCCAGTTCGTGCACGGCCGCGATGTCGTCGGGTGACTGGGTGAAGGAGACGATGTACCGGCGGCAGGCGTCCGGGCCGAATCGGGACTGGATCTGCGCCATCACCCGGATGGTCGCGAGAACCTCCTGAGTGCGTTCGGACAACTCTCCGCCGGCCCGGATCTCTTCGAGAGCGGCTCGATGCACGGCGCTGTGCTGGCGGACCTCCAGCTCGGCGAGATGGAAACCGAAGGACTCCACCTGCCACACGAGGCTCTGCAGCTCCCCGTACGCCTGCCTCCTGGCGCCCGCGGCTACCAGGCTGCCCTGGATGGTACGCAGCTCGCCCAGCAGGTCCTCGGCGCTCTGATAGCCGAGGTCGGCGTCTCGGCCCCGGGTGGCGCCGACTCTCGCGGCCGCGTAGAGCAGCGCGATCCGGTGTGGCTCGTTGGGTGAGCGGGCCGCAATGTCGGCGTAGACCTCGGGTTGTGCTGCTTCAGCATCCGCGAGCATGCGGCTCACCTCGGGCGACGGCGGGGTCATCGAGGTGTCCAGGGTCAGGCCGCGGCCCACCCGGTGGCACGCCGCCTCCAGGGCGCGCAGCACGTGGTCCGACTGGATCGCCATCGCCTGCCGGGTCACGGTGCTGGTGACGAACGGGTTGCCGTCGCGGTCCCCTCCGATCCACGACCCGAGCCGCACGAAGGCAGGGACCCGGGGCGCCCGGACCTCGGTGGAGTCGCCCAGGGCGGCGTCGGCACGCCGGTAAACCTGGGGCACGACGTGGAACAGCACGTCGTCGAAGGCCGACATCGCGGTGCGGACCTCGTCGAGCGGGCCGGGCCGCTCGGCCCGGAGCGGAGCCGTACGCCACAGCACATCGATGCTTTCCAGCAAGAGCCGTTGGGTCTCGGCCGCCTCGGACCCGCCGACCCGCGGATCGTCACGCCGTTCCAGCAGATCGGCCACCCGGCGGATCGCCGTCACCACCGCGCGACGCCGGGCTTCCGTGGGGTGCGCGGTGAGGACCGGCCGGAACTCCAGGCCCGCGAGAAGCGAGCTGGCCTGTTCGTTCCCGGCGAGGGCGGCGATCTCAGCGACGGCCGCCGACGTGGCGCTGCTCGCCGAGTGCTCATCAAGGTCCGCCGCGCGCAGGGAGCGGATCCGGTGATACTCCTCGGCGGCGTTCACGAGGTGGAAGTAGACCGTGAACGCCCGAGCGACCTCTTCACAGCGCTCGACCGGCCAGGAATCCACGAGCCGCTCAGCCTGAGCCGCGGCGTCGTCGGCGACGGTGAGGTCCTCGTGGTGTGAGGCGATCGCAAGCTCGCGCAGCCGCTCGACGTCGTCGAGCAGCCCCGCTCCCCCGTACTCGCGCAGCACCTGGCCGAGTGCTTCACCGAGGACCCGGACATCGGCGCGGAGCGCGTCGGGCATCTCGAAGCGGGCGGCCTCACGGGAGCCGGTAGAGGTAGGAGACACGACGCCTAGCGTAAGGCCATGCGATGGCAAAGAATGAAACCACCCAGGCGGCACGGGTAGTCACGCTGGCACGCACGGTGGAGGCGACGCTGACCACCCCGCCCGACGGGCATCGCCGTGTCATAGAGTCGCCGCATGCGTGCCAGCGACCCGATCCGCCGCCCGCGACCGGGCCGGAGTGGCCTCGCCCGCCGCAACAGGCGGCGGGGATCGGCGGTGGTCGCAGCCGTCGCCGTGCTCGCCGGATGTGCCTCCGACGACGGCACGGTCGAGGAGCTGCACACGTCCGCCGGGGGCACCGCGCTGAGTGCCGCCCTCGACCGGATCGCCGCCTCGGACGCGGCCGCTGAGTACATCGAGTTCGGCGCCACTCAACGTATCGACGAGCTTTCGGGCGGCTCGTTCGACGGCGTCTGGGGCAGCCTGGACGGGTGGGGTTCCTCCCCGGTCGCCCGGCACCGCGAAGAGCTGCCCGACGTGCTCGGCATCGATCTGCGCTCCGCGGCGTCGACCCTCACCGTGAACCAGCCGCCGCACAGCGTCACCTTGATCGAGGGCGGCCAGGACGCGGCGCGCATCACCTCGGCCAGCACGGATTCCGGCTGGTCCGGCGACGACGTGCTGAGCCTCGAGATGGAGGTCAGCCAGCCGCTGAGCATTCCCGCACCGCACGTCATGCCGACGGGTTCCGATGTCGCGGTGGGCGCCATCGCCGCGGACATGTCCATCGTCGATCCCGGTGAGCGCAGCCTCGCCGACGCGCCATCCGTCGGCGGGATCGCCGCGTGCCTGGACGATGTCGTGGCGGCGTTGATCCTGCGGGTGGGCTCGGATCCCGTCGGCCTGGGTGTCCGGGAATCCGGCGACACGGACAGGCCCGTCAGTGTCGTCTGCGTGCCTGCTCCCACCGCCGACGACGCGGAGCGTCTCGTGGACGGCATCAGTCACGCGATCACCAGTGGAGCGCCGGCGAGCGGACGACCCTACTCGGACCTCTTCGCCGAGCCGTCCGGCACGGTTCTCAGAACCGGGGCGGAGCGCGACCACGTGGTGCGCGTGGAGGTTCCGCACGCCGACGGCGCATTCGCCAACACGATGTTCCAGCTGGCCCTGTCGCGGGAGCTGCCCGGACTCACCGTCGACGGCTCGCCCGGCTGACCACGCCGCCCGAATCGCCCGGCACCGGTGTTCTACGCTGCTGTGCGACCATCTGATGCGGAGGATCACATGACGGCCAGCTTTGACGGCCCCGACATCCACACCACCGCCGGGAAACTCGCCGACCTGCGTCGCCGCATCGAGGAAGCGGTCCACGCCGGCTCCGCCCGAGCAGTGGAGAAGCAGCACGCGCGAGGCAAGCAGACAGCGCGCGAGCGGATCGCGATGCTGGTGGACGAGGGGACGTTCGTCGAGTTCGACGAGCTGGCCCGGCACCGCTCCACGGCTTTCGGCCTGGAGAAGAACCGCCCCTACGGCGACGGCGTCGTCACGGGTATCGCCACCGTGAACGGTCGGCCGATCGCCCTGTTCAGCCAAGACGTCACCGTGTTCGGCGGCAGCCTCGGGCAGGTCTACGGCGAGAAGATCGTCAAGATCATCGACTTCGCGCTGAAGACGGGCTGCCCGCTGATCGGCATCAACGAGGGCGGAGGCGCCCGCATCCAGGAAGGCGTCGTCTCCCTCGGGCTGTACGGCGAGATCTTCCGGCGCAACACCCTCGCGTCGGGCGTCATCCCGCAGATCTCGCTGATCATGGGCGCGGCGGCCGGTGGCCACGTGTACTCGCCCGCACTGACGGACTTCACCGTCATGGTGGACCAGACGTCGCAGATGTTCATCACCGGGCCGGACGTCATCAAGACGGTCACCGGCGAGGACGTCAGCATGGAGGATCTCGGCGGCGCGCACACGCACAACTCCCGTAGCGGCAATGCGCACTATATGGGCAGCGACGAGGCCGACGCGATCGACTACGTCAAGGCGCTGCTGTCCTACCTGCCTCAGAACAACTTGGACGAGCCGCCCGCGTACGAGGTGTCCGAGCCGGTCTACGAGGTCACCGACCACGACCGCACGCTCGACACGCTCGTTCCCGACAGCCCGAACCAGCCCTACGACATGCACACGGTGATCGAGACCGTGCTTGACGATGACGAGTTCCTCGAGGTGCAGCCACTGTTCGCGCCGAACATCGTCGTTGGGTTCGGGCGGATCGGCGGGCACTCCGTGGGCATCGTCGCGAATCAGCCCATGCACCTGGCAGGGACACTGGACATCGACGCGTCCGAGAAGGCCGCACGGTTCGTGCGGACGTGCGATTGCTTCAACATCCCGGTGCTGACCTTCGTCGACGTGCCCGGCTTCCTGCCCGGCACGGCGCAGGAGTGGGACGGCATCATCCGGCGTGGCGCCAAGCTCATCTACGCCTACGCCGAAGCGACGGTGCCGCTGGTCACGGTCATCACCCGCAAGGCCTACGGCGGCGCCTACGACGTCATGGGCTCGAAGCATCTCGGAGCCGACGTCAACCTGGCCTGGCCCACCGCTCAGATCGCGGTGATGGGCGCACAAGGCGCGGTCAACATCCTGTACCGGCGCGAGCTGGCCGGGTCCGACGACCCCGATGCTCGCCGCGCCGAGCTCATCACCGACTACGAGGACACCCTCGCCAACCCGTACGTCGCGGCCGAGCGCGGCTACGTCGACGCCGTGATCGAACCGTCCCACACCAGGTCCGCCGTGGCGCAGGCGCTGCGCGCGCTGCGCACCAAACGGGAGACCCTCCCCCCGAAGAAGCACGGCAACATCCCCCTCTGACCCGGATGTGTCACCTGATCGTCGATATGTCGCCTGATCATTCGTACGAGAACGACGAGATGACATACACAGGGCTGTGCAACGGTGTTAGGCATCTGATCGTCTCCACCATGTGGACACCAAATGATCAGGAGGCTAAACAGCGTCGCAACGGGCCGTTACGTCATCTGATCCAGTCCGGACCGCACCGGGCCGACAGCCACTAGAATGCGCGGCATGAGCGAGGAGAGCGAACCGCTGATCCGCGTGGTCCAGGGTGATCCGACGGCAGAAGAGCTCGCCGCGCTGACCGCCGTCGTGTCAGCCAAGGCCGCCGAGGCATCGTCGGCGGCGAGCGCCGGGAGCGGAGGCCCGCGCCCCTCGACGTGGTCCGCGTACTGGCGCACCGCACGCGCCCCGATGCGGGCCGGCCCGGGCGGCTGGCGCGCCAGCGCGCTGCCGAGATCCTGAGTCCGCGAGTCGCCGAAGGGCCTAAGCCAGGGCGCGATCGAACGACGTGAGCCGGCGAGCCCTCGACCGGTCCATGGAGCGACCGCTCCACAGGGCTGCCGAGGTCCACGGGGTGACCGGCACCACGCGTCGCTGAAGACGCACGTATCGCCGGACCAGGGAGCGCCTGCCGAGCTAGGACTGTTCGCCCGCCCGGTGCGTCAAGTCCGGCCCGAAAGCCGGGACGCACACGGCGACGTAGTCCGCGCCCCCGGGTCCCGCCACATACCGGACGGTCTCCCCGGCCGGAGTGAGAATCGCCTGGCCCGCACCCACCTCCGTCTCCGAACCGTCGTGCTCGACGACGAGACTCCCGGACAGCACCAGCGTGACCTCGTCGAACTCCGGTGCCTGTGCAGGTTCGTCCCAGCCCGGCGGCGCCGACATCCGGGCGACCGACACGCCCTCGGTCCCCGTGGCCACTCTGCCCACGAACTCGTCGATCAGCTTGCCACCGGGAACGGGTATCCGCTGCGGCGCGGAGATGAATCTGACCATACGGTCGACCCTATGCCCGGCAGAGGCGCCGCCAGAAGCGCCGGCAGCAAACGGCACGGAGACGGATCCAGGGCGAATTTCGGATGCTCAGTTCACCTCCCGGCAAGTAGTGTGCGGCCATGAGCGACGCCTTCCAGCATCTCGATGAGTCCGCGAACGCCACCACGGTCGACGACGTAGCGGAGCGGTACGTGGACGAGTTCGTCCGCCTCGACCCGTTCGAAGCCACCTACGCGGGTGTGGCCGGGCACGACGCCGAGTCCACCGATCTCTCGCCCGACGGGTACGCCGAACGGGTCGCGCTGACCACACGGACGCTGCACGCGCTCGATGCCGCGGTGGCGCGGGACGAGCGAGAACGGGTCGCCGGTGAGGCGATGCGTGAACGCCTCGGGCTGGAGCTCGAGATGCATGAGGCGGGCCTCGACCGCAAGCTGAGGAACATCGCCAGCCCAGTTCACGACGTGCGTGAGGTCTTCGACGGCATGCCGACCGAGACCCAGGAGCATTGGGACGCGATCTCCGCGCGCCTGCGCGACGTGCCGCTGAGCCTGGAGCGCTACCGGGCCACCGTCGAGCAGGACATCGCCGCGGGCCTGCTGCCTGCGCGTCGCCAGGTCGCCGCTGTGATCGAGCAAGCGGGGCAGGTCGCCACGGACAGGCTCTTTCACGAGCTCGCCGCCACCGCGCCCGAGGGCCGGCGCTCGGAGCTGGACCGGCTGGCCGCGACCGCGTCCGAGGCGTACACGGATTTCGCCGGCTTTCTAGCCGATCGCGTCGCACCACGCGCCCGGCCCGAAGACCACATCGGCCGCGACGCCTACCGAGTGGCCAGCCGCTATTTCCTCGGCGCCGAGATCGACCTCGACGAGACCTACGCCTGGGGCCTGGACGAGCTGTACCGAATCGAGGCGGAGATGGCCCAGGCGGCAGGCCTCATCGTCCCCAGCGGCTCGGTCGACGAGGCGGTGGCCGTCCTCGACGCCGATCCGGCCCGCAACATTCACGGATCGGAGCCGTTCCGGCAGTGGATGCAGGATCTGTCGGACCGCACCGTGGCCGAACTGAACGGCGCCCATTTCGACATCCCGGAACCGATCCAGACGCTGGAATGCCGCATCGCCCCCACCAAGGACGGCGTCATGTACTACAGCGGGCCGAGTGAGGACTTCACCCGGCCCGGCCGCATGTGGTGGTCGGTGCCGGAGGGAATCGAGACGTTCTCCACCTGGCGGGAGAAGACGACGGTCTTCCATGAGGGAGTCCCCGGGCACCATCTCCAGGTAGCGCAGGTGGCCTATCGCAAAGAGGCCCTCAACCGCTGGCAGCGGATGTTCTGCTGGGTCTCCGGGCACGGTGAGGGCTGGGCGCTGTACGCGGAGCGGCTCATGGAGACCCTCGGATATCTCGACGACCCCGCCGACCGTCTCGGCATGCTCGACGGCCAGGCGCTGCGTGCCGCCCGGGTGGTCATTGACATCGGCGTTCATCTCCAGCTCGACATCCCGGCCGAGGTGGTCCGGCGGGACGGCCTCCCGGCCGGACCGTGGACCGGCGCCGCCGCTCTCGACTTCCTCACGAAACACACGCGTCAGTCTCCGGAGGTCAACCGGTTCGAGATCACG
The DNA here is from genome assembly GCF_010550695.1 of Phytoactinopolyspora alkaliphila. GTDB lineage: Bacteria > Actinomycetota > Actinomycetes > Jiangellales > Jiangellaceae > Phytoactinopolyspora > Phytoactinopolyspora alkaliphila. The sequence goes on along the minus strand of NZ_JAAGOB010000003.1, from coordinate 352,562 downwards.
AGGTACCTCGGGTGGCCGGGCCAGGCTCCCTCGTACAAGATCGGCGAACGCATCTGGCTGGGTGCGCGCGACGACGCGCGGAAGCGCAAGGGCGCGGCGTTCGACCTCAAGGAATTCCACCGCGCAGCTCTGGACCTCGGGGCGCTGGGGCTCGACCCCCTGAAGGACGCCCTAACCCGCCTGTAGGACGGCCCCGCCCGTACGACGGCCCCACCCGTACGACGGCCCGCCCGTACGACGGCCCCGCCCGTAGGTGGAGGAGTGAATCCGGTGTTGTCATCACGACATCAGGCTCACTCCTCCACCGCCGCGCGCTCGCGCGCCGACAGCGTCGCATCTTGCGCGCGTCACGTTCGACCAGTGGCGCACCACTCCGGTGGTACGACGCACATCGTGTCCTCTGCGCCGTCCGGACCTACTTCTAGGGCTTGAGTTCACCGCACCAGACGATGACAGTGATCAACTTCGGTAGAGTGTGGCCGCGTGACGGTCACCCGCCTGCTTCTCGCCTCGACATCACCCGCGCGCCTCGCCTCTCTGCGCTCAGCCGGCATCGAGCCCGTGGTGCATCCGCCCGGCGTGGACGAAGAAAAGGTGCTGGCTGAGGCGACAGCCAGGTTCGGCTCCATCAGTGCGGAGGATGCCGCGCTCACCCTGGCCAGGGCGAAGTCCGAGGCGATCAGCGCCACGACCTCCGGCGACTTCCTGGTGCTCGGCTGCGACTCCGTGCTCGAGATCGACGGAGCCATCCACGGCAAACCCGCCGGCGCGGCCGAGGCGACGGCGCGATGGCAGGCCATGCGCGGAAGTTCAGGTGTCCTGCACACAGGTCACTGGCTGGTGGACGTCCGCTCGGCAGCTATGGGCGGCACCGGCGGCGCGATCGGATCCACCGCATCCACGCGGGTCCATTTCGCCGACCTCACCGACGCCGAGATCGACGCCTATGTCGCTACCGGCGAGCCGCTGCGAGTGGCCGGTGCGTTCACCATCGACGGCCTGGGCGGCCCGTTCGTCTCCGGCGTGGAGGGCGACCCGCACAACGTCATCGGACTTTCCCTGCCCCTGCTGCGCAACCTTCTGGCCGACCTCGGAGTGCCGATCACCGAACTCTGGCGCCGATGACGGGCAGGCCCGCCCCACCCGGCCATTCTTCCCACGGCAATCTTCACGACCGCGCCCACCCGGCCATTCTTCACACGACACGCTCCACGACCCACCCCAACAACCCGCAGCGCCACGACGGATCTCGGCGTGCCGCCGGCCACCTTCCCCGGGCACAGCCACCGCCACCGCCGGCCACCCCCCGAGCACAGCCACCGCCACCGCTACCGCCACCGGTCACCGCCACCTTCCCCGGGCACAGCCACCGCCACCGCCGGCCACCCCCCGGGGCACATCCACCTCACCGAGCACGGCCAAAGTCAAACCGGCGGCACTCCGTGCCGGCGGTCGGAAAACCTGCGGTCCTTGTGCACGGCGGCGGCGAGCCTGGCCACGAGCTGGTCGCGCACTTGCTCCGGTTCGACGATAGCGTCGATGACGAGGTCCGAGGCGAGCCGCAGGATGTCGATGTCCGCCTCGTACTCCTGGCGCAGACCGGCGACGTACTCCGCCCGCTCGGCCTCGTCCTCGATCGCGGCGATCTTGTTGAAGTACACCGCGTTGATCGCCGCTTCGGGGCCCATCACCGCGATCTTGGCCGTGGGCAGGGCAAGGCAGGCGTCCGGCCCGAACCCGGGTCCGCACATGGCGTACAGACCGGCGCCGTATGCCTTGCGGATGATCAGCGACACGGTCGGCACGGTCGCTTCGGAGACGGCGGTGATCATCTTGGCGCCGTGGCGGATGATGCCCTGTTTCTCCACCTCGGAGCCGATCATGAATCCGGGCACGTCAGCGAGGTACACGAGCGGAACGTTGAACGCGTCGCACAGCCAGATGAACCGAGCTGCTTTGTCGGCCGAGTCAACGAAGAGCACGCCGCCCTTGACGGCGGGCTGATTGGCGACGACGCCCACGACTTGCCCCTCGAGCAGCCCGAACCCGGTCACCAGCTCGGCCGCGAACAACGGCTTGACCTCGAAGAAGGAGTCCTCGTCCAGGATCGCGTCGATGACGTCGTGGATGTCGTAGCCCAAGCCCTCGTCGGCCGGAACCAGATCACGTCCGAACGTGCGTGAGGGCGCGGCGCTCGTGTAGACGGGCGGGGCCGAGCGCCACGTGGACGGAAGGTAAGAGAAGAATGCCTTCGCCTGGTCGATGGCGTCGGCGTCGTCGACGGCGAGGTTGTCCCCGCAACCAGAGACGGTGGCGTGCATCCGTGCACCGCCCATCTCCTCCAGCGTGACCCGCTCCCCCACCACCATCTCCGCCATCCGCGGCGAGCCGAGGTACATGGAGGCGTTGCCCTCGACCATGACGACGATGTCGCAGAACGACGGGATGTACGCCCCGCCAGCGGCGCTGGGGCCAAACAGGCAGCAGATCTGCGGCACCTTCCCGGACAGCGCCACCTGGTTGTGGAAGATCCGCCCGGCCCCGCGCCGGCCGGGGAACAGCTCCACCTGGTCGGTGATCCGCGCACCGGCCGAGTCGATGAACCAGAACACCGGCAATTCGTCACGCAGGGCGAGCTCGGTGACCCGGACGATCTTCTCGACCGTCCGCGCGCCCCACGACCCGGCCTTCACGGTGGGATCATTGGCGACGACGAGCGCGGGGCGCCCGTCCACCAGGCCGCGCCCAGTGACCACGCCGTCGGCGGGTAGTCCTGACGCCATCGCGTTGGCGAGCTGACTGTCCTCGACGAACGTGCCCTCGTCGAACAGTAGGTTCAGCCGGTCCCGGACGTACAGCTTGCCCTGGGCCTTGAGCTTTGCCGCTCCGGCGTCCGAGGGGCGCAGCGTCGCCTCGCGGGCCGCTCCGACGTCGGCGAAATGGTCTTCACCCATGTCCGTCCTCACTCGACCGGCAGGCCCAACCCGCGAGCGATGAGCATCCGCTGAATCTCACTGGTGCCTTCGCCGATCTCCAGGATCTTCGCGTCACGGTAGAAGCGTGCCACGGGATACTCCTCCATGAAGCCGTATCCGCCGTGTACCTGGGTGGCGATGCGCGTGGCGGTGACGGCCGACTCCGTGGCGTAGAGCTTGGCGATGGCCGCAGCCTTCTTCACCGCGTCACGCGGCGCGCCGGCGTCACGCAGTGCGGCCGCCTTGTAGGTGAGCAGCCGCGCGGCCTCGGCCATCACCTGGATGTCGGCCACCTGGAACGCGACACCCTGCTTGCTGCCGATAGGTACCCCGAAGGCAGTGCGCTCGTTGGCGTAGGTGACTGACGCGTCCAGCATCGCCTGGATGCACCCGACCGCTAGGGCGGCGATGGCGATCCGGCCGTCGTCGAGCGTAGCCAGGAACTGCGCGAAACCCTGACCTCGGGTGCCGAGCAGATGGTCGGCCGGGACTCTGGCCCCAGAGAACGTCAGCGGATGAGTGTCGGAGGCATGCCAGCCCAGCTTGTTATAGGCAGGTTCGACGGTGAAGCCAGGGGTTCCGGAAGGGACGATGATCGTGGAGACCTCGGGCCGCTGCGCAGTGCCTTCGCCGGTGCGCGCTGTCACGGTCACGCACGAGGTGATCTCGGTGCCGGAGTTGGTGATGAACTGCTTGGAGCCGTCGATGACCCACTCATCACCGTCGAGGACGGCGCGTGTGGAGGTAGCTCCGGCATCCGAACCGGACCCCGGCTCCGTCAGGCCGAACCCGGCCAGCGCGCGGCCGGCCACCAGGTCCGGCAGCCACCGCTGTTTCTGGTGATCGTCGCCGTAGGTGAGGATCGGGTTGATGCCGAGTCCGACGGCTGCCTCCAGGGTGATCCCCAGGGACTGGTCCACCCGGCCGATCTCCTCGATCGCCACGCACAGGCTGGTGAGATCGCCGCCGGACCCGCCGTACTCCTCCGGAGCGGTGAGTCCGAACACGCCCAGTTCGCCCATGGCCCGGACCACGTCCACCGGAAAGTGGTGGTCACGATCCCACCGTTCCGCGTGCGGCGCGATCTCGGCACTGGCGAAATCCCTGACCACGGCGCGGAACGACTCGTGTTCCGCGGAGAGCTCGAACGCCATTGTTCTCCTGCCCTTCCAGACTGACCATGCTGTCGCCTGACGGTGCTGCCGTCCTACCACGGGGTCGTCCATGGTGAGCGACCCTTCTACCGTAGTCACCACCGTCTCACGGTTGATCGATGTGGTGTTGTCGCGATGGTGAGAAGAATCCCACTCGGGGTGGTGCTGACCGCTGACGCCCGAGTGGTGCTCACCAGGCACACTCCGGCGTGCTTTCAGGCTGTGCGCCAAACCAGACACATGGACACTAGACTCCCCTACCAGTCGGAGGAGGAGCAGCCAGGTGAGCGTCGGCAACCGTCGGATCAGCAAGGTACTCGTCGCCAATCGCGGCGAGATCGCGGTGCGGATCGTGCGCGCCTGCCGGGACGCGGGCATCGGCAGTGTCGCCGTGTACGCGGACTCCGACCGCGACGCCCCGCACGCGCGGATGGCCGGGGAGGCCTACGCCCTCGGCGGTGACACGAGCGCAGATACATATCTGGCGATAGGCAAGCTGCTCGACGTCGCGGCGCGGTCCGGAGCCGACGCCGTGCATCCCGGCTACGGCTTCCTGGCTGAGAACGCGGCGTTCGCCCAGGCGGTGATCGACGCCGGGCTGATCTGGATCGGCCCGTCGCCGGACGCCATCATGGCGCTTGGCGACAAGGTCAGCGCTCGCCACATCGCCCAGCGCGCTGGTGCGCCCCTGGTGGCGGGGACGGCCGAACCCGTCACCGGCGCCGACGAGGTCGTCGCCTTCGCGGAGGAGCACGGCGTGCCGGTCGCCATCAAGGCCGCCTTTGGTGGTGGCGGGCGCGGCCTCAAGGTGGCCCGCACCCTCGAAGAGATACCGGAGCTCTACGAGTCCGCCGTCCGCGAAGCCGTGGCGGCGTTCGGGCGCGGTGAGTGCTTCGTCGAGCGTTACCTGGATCGGCCACGCCACGTCGAGACTCAGTGCCTGGCCGACCAGCACGGCGGTGTAGCAGTGATCTCCACGCGCGACTGCTCGCTGCAACGACGGCACCAGAAGCTGGTCGAAGAGGCACCCGCACCGTTCCTCAGCGAGGAACAGAACGCCCAGCTCTACCAGGCGTCCAAGGCGATCCTGCGCGAAGCCGGGTACACCGGGGCGGGCACCTGCGAGTTCCTCGTCGGGGCCGACGGCACCATCTCCTTCCTCGAGGTCAACACCCGCCTGCAGGTCGAGCACCCGGTGACCGAGGAAGTCACGGGCATCGACCTGGTCCGGGAGATGTTCCGCATCGCCGAGGGCGAGGAACTCGGGTACGGCGACCCCCCGGTGCGCGGGCACTCCATCGAGTTCCGGATCAACGGCGAGGACCCGGGCCGCAACTTCCTCCCCACGCCTGGCCCGGTCACCACGTTCCGCCCGCCGGCGGGCCCGGGCGTGCGCCTCGACAGCGGCGTGGAGCAGGGCAGCGTCATCGGGCAGAACTTCGACTCCCTGCTGGCCAAGCTGATCGTCACCGGCGCTACCCGCGAGCAGGCGATCGAGCGCGCCCGCCGGGCGCTGGCCGAGTTCGACGTGGAGGGACTGGCCACCGTCATCCCGTTCCACCGCGCGGTGCTGGACGAACCGGCGTTCGTGCCTGCCGAGTCGGGCAAGCCGTTCCAGGTGCACACCCGGTGGATCGAGACCGAGTGGGACAACACCGTCGAGGCATACACGGGTAGTCCCGGGGGGAGCGGGTCCGACGGCGCGGAGCGCGAGCGGGTGACCGTCGAGGTGGGCGGCAAACGCCTCGAGGTGGTCCTGCCCGCCGGGCTGGGCGCTTCCGGCGCCTCGGCCGGGGCTGCTCGCAAGCCCGTGCGACGAGGCTCGGCCCATGCCGGCGCGCCCGCAGCCGGGGGCGACGCACTCGTCTCGCCGATGCAAGGCACCATCATCAAGGTGATCGCCGAAGAAGGCCAGCAGGTCAATGAGGGTGACGTCGTCGTCGTGCTGGAGGCGATGAAGATGGAGCAGCCGCTCACGGCCCACAAGGCGGGCGTCGTCGCCGATCTCACCGCCGCCGTCGGCGCCACCGTCTCGAACGGTGCCGTGATCTGCCGTATCGCCGACCGCCCGGATCGCTGACCTGTGGGGATGACGTAGCGGCCGGCCGGCGTTCTTCCCTTGTCAAGAAGATCGACCCATACGCGAGGAGCACATCCTGATGCCCGCATTGAGCGACCATGCCCGTGAACTGTTCTCCCGTCCGCTTCTGGGCTGGGCGACGGTGCTGCGTCCCGACGGCACACCGCACAACTCTGTCGTCTGGCTGGACGTCGACGGCGACGACATCCTCCTCAACACCGCGATCGACCGGGCCAAGGAGCGCTATCTCCGGGAGAACCAGTCCATCTCGGTGAGTGTCTTGGACCCCGACGACAACTTCAGCTGGGCCAGCGTCACAGGTACCGCGTCCTTGAGCACCGAGGACGGCAATGACGTGATCGACCGCCTGGCACGGAAGTACACCGGCGAGAACTACCAATGGCACAAGCCGCACGAGACCCGCATCACCATCCGGGTGAAGGTGGACCGCGTGAACGAGCAGTCCGGGCGCTGACTTCCGGCGCTCTACCGTGGCCATCAACGACACGCCCCTTGTGAGCACCACAGATCGTTGATGATCACGGCCACCCCAGGCTGGCGCCGGATCGGCTCACGTTGGATGATGGGGTTATGTCGAACGCATGGGATGACGCAGCACAGGCATTGAGAGACTCGTGCCTCTATGTCCATCCCGACGCGGAGGCCGAGCTGGAGGACGCCGGGATACCGTTCACCGACGCCGAACAAGCCGACGCGCTCGAACAGCTCCGCGACGCATCGACGCCGATCTGGGTCGCGGTGTTGCCCGCTGCCGCCGGTGCCAATCCGTCCCTCGCTGCGTTCCCCCGGGCGGTCGGTTCAGACGGCACCTACATCGCGGTCTTGCCGAATCTCAGCGTCAACGCGGACTCGACACTCCTTGACGGCGTTCAGCCCACGGTGGTCTCGGCCTCCCGGATCTCGAACGACCTTCCTGAGTTCATCGAGAACGCGATCAGCGGAGTAGAAGGGCTCGCCGAGACCCAAACCGATGGCCAAGGCGGGGGTACCGGCCCGCGCGGTGGCGGGGGCGGAATTCTGCCGCTGGCCATCCTCCTGGCCGCGGGCGGCGGCGGATTTCTCCTGTACCGGCGGAACAAGCTCAACCGGGAGCGCGCCGAACTGGAGCAGGTCCGCGGTGTCCTCGACGAGGACATCACCGCCTACGGCGAACGGCTCTCGGCGCTGGACCTGGACGTGCGAGAAGACTCCAAAGTGCCGATCGAGGCGCGCCGCGAGTACGGCCGCGCACTCGATCTCTACGAGAACGCCAAGCTCTACGCGGACCGGGCGGAGAAGCCCGCGGACCTCAAGCCGGTCACCCACGCGCTGGAGGAGGGCCGCTGGCTCCTTGGCTGTGTCGGCGCCCGGATGTCCGGAGAGCCGCTGCCGGAGCGGCGGATGCCATGTTTCTTCGATCCCAGCCACGGCCCGTCGGTGGAGGACGTCCAATGGGCGCCGCAGGGCGGTGTGCCTCGGGGCGTACCGGCCTGCGCCGCGGACGCGTACCGGGTCAAACAGGGTCTGGATCCCGAATCCCGGCTGGTGACCACAGCCGATGGTGAGCGTCGGCCGTACTGGGACGCCGGACCCGCGTACGGTGCTTGGGCCGCCGGATACTACGGCGCCGTCCTGCCCGCGATGATGGTCGGCACCATGCTCGGCACCACCATGGCCGCACCCCTCGCGTACGGGGCCGGAGCAGGTGACGCGGCCGGCGGCGGAGACTTCGGCGGCGGCTTCGAAGGCGGCGGTGGGGACTTCGGCGGCGGGTTCGAAGGTGGCGGCGACTTCGGCGGCGGCTTCGACTTCTAAGCCCGCCCCCCGGGCGGTGGCCGGTACGCACATCGCCACGCCAGTCCTCGTGGGTTGTGTGAAGAACTACCCATCGGCGAGATCCGGGGTTGCGCCATTCTTTCGATGATGAGTCCAGGGTGTTCTCCCTAGTGTCTCTCGGCAAGGAGACCGAGGAGTCCACCATGACGACCGTTGAGAACACCCCGACAACACCCGCCGCCACCGACATGATCGGTGACTTGCGTGACGCCGTCGCCGGCGAGGTGATCACCCCCGAAGACACCAGGTACGACGAGGCTCGCCGAGTCTGGAACGGCGTCATAGATCGGCACCCCGCCGTGATCGTGCGCTGCATCAACACCGACGATGTCGCCGCTGCCGTGCGGATCGCGGGCGTCTACCGTCCTGAGATCAGTGTGCGAGGCGGTGGTCACCAGGTCGCGGGGAGCGCAGTGTGCGACGACGGACTCGTGATCGATCTATCCCTCATGAACAGCGTCACCGTCGACCCCGCCGCGTGTACCGCGAGGGTCGAGGGAGGCGCCCGGTGGGCCGACGTGGACCGTGCCACCCAGGCACACGGCCTGGTGACCACCGGCGGCGAGGTGTCCATCACCGGCGTCGCGGGGCTTACCCTCGGTGGCGGCATGGGCCAGTTGCAGCGAGCTTACGGCCTGGCCTGCGACAACGTCATCTCTATGGAGATCGTCACCGCGGACGGGGAGTTGCGAGACGTCAGCGCGACGGAGAACCCGGACCTGTTCTGGGCAGCCAAGGGTGCTGGACGTGGGCTGGGCGTCGTCACGTCGTTCACGTTCGGGCTCCGCCCGTTCGGACCGGACGCCGCCATCACACAGGTGATCTACCCGTATGAGGAAGCCGAGTCGGTGCTGCGGAAGTGGCGCGACGCCGTACATAGCGCGCCAGAGACGGTCAGTCCCGAGGCAGGACTCTGGTCGATCCCGCCGGACCCGTCGATTCCGGCGGAGCTGCACGGGATCAAGATGTGCCTCGCCGCGGCGCTCTATGCGGGTGATCCGGCGGACTCCGCCGCGGCTCTGGCTCCATACAGCCAGTTGGGAACGCCGATGATCGACCAGAGCGGCATCGTGCCCTACGTCGAGGTGCAGAGCGCGCTCGATCCGATGGTGCCCGACGGCCGTCGTTACTATTTCAAATCGCACTTCATGAACGAGCTCTCCGACGAAGCCATCGCCACATTCATCGCGTTCGACCAGAAGCGGCCGACGCCGCTGGCACTGACGATCATCCGCACCCTCGGCGGCGCCATCGACCGGGTGTCCCCGGACGAGAGCGCGTACCCGCATCGGGGTGCCCGATTCAACTTCAGCATCGACTGCATATGGGACGACCCCGCGGACGACGAGCGTGTTGTGACCTGGGCCCGCGAGTTCTTCCAGGCGATGCGGCCCTTCGCCACGGGCGGCGTGTACATGAACTTCGCCGGGTTCGAGGGCGAGAACGACGTGCCGCGCGAGGCTACCCACGGACGAGACGCCCGTGTGGAGCAGGTTCTTCGCACCTACGACCCGACCGGACTGTTCGCCTCAGCAGCCGCCCGCGTGTAGCCGGGAGTTGGGGGTTTGGTGGAAGATTCTTTCAGCGGTGGAAGGTCTTGTACGCCCTGGGCTACACAACCCTCCACCGCTGAAAGACCATTCCACCGTTCAGCAGGGGCGATCACCGGGATTACCGGGATCACCGGATGAGGCGGTGCTGGAAGGCGTACGCGGCCGCCTCGGTTCGAGACGACACATTGATCTTGGTAAAGATATTCGACAGGTGCCGCGCCACCGTCTTCTCGCTCAGTACCAGCGACGTGGCGATCTGCCGGTTGGATTTCCCACGGGCGGCGAGCCCGAGGACCTCTGCCTCTCGCGCGGTGAGTCCGTCCGGTAGGGCAGCCCCGCCCTTCCGTATGCTCAGCGCCCGCGTGTCCAGGACTGCGCCGAGCCGGACGAACGTCGCTTCGGCGACTCGTCGTTCAGCCTCCGCGGCGTCGGTGTCTCCGAGCTCGTCGTAGACCTGCGCCAGGACAGCGCGGACCCGGGCACATTCATACGGCGCGTCGAGCTCCCGCCATCGACGGCAGGCATCGCGCAGGATCGGGAGCGCCTCTGCGGCTCCGCCGTCCTTCAGCGCCACCAGGCCATGCACGAAAAAGGCCAAGGCGAGCAGGCCTGAACTGCCGTAGGCGGAGGCTATCTCCGTGAGTTCGGCGTCGGCCTTGCATGCGGTATCGACGTCGTCGGCGGCGAGAGCGATCTCGACCTGAGCAGCGCACAGCCGAGCCCGGACTGGCCGGTTCAACGTCTCGGCGATCAGCGCGGAGCGAATCGACGAAGCGGCCGCCTCGACCCGTCCCTCGGCCAGATGCAGGAGCGCCAACCCCGGTTGTGGGTCTCGGCCCAGTTCATGTGAACGGCTGTATGCCTCGTGAGCGCCGGCGAAGTCTCCCCGGAGTCGCCGGAGATCACCCACCTGGTAGTGGGCTTCCGCCGCGGTGCCCACCGCCATGTGCTCGACGTCGGTGCAGACTCGCAGCGCCTCGACTTCCGCCTCCTCCCATGCCCCGGAGCTCTGCAAGACCTGCGAGCGATGTACCCGGCAGATCCCCGCGAACAGCACTGCGGCCGAGAACGAATCGACCCATTGCACTGCTGCCTCGGTCCACTCGCGCGCCCGCCGCACATCGGCGACCTCATAACACGCGCTCATCAGGTTGCAATAGACGTTTCCGACCCAATCCGGGGATAGTCCATCGCGCAACGACGACGTCATCGCTTCGTCGAGCGCCGCCATACCGGCGGCGACCTTCCCCTGCCGGATCAGGCCGCGGCCACGGCCGGTCAGCCCGAGAGCGACGAGAGTCGGCTCGTCGTGGCGGACCCCGGCCTCGATCACGGCCTGGGCGGCCGCAAGGACGCTGTCGAGGTCCGGGCCGTCCAAGGCGAACTCGACGTCCCGGGCGTACACGAGGAACGCCTGCTCAGGACAGTCGGTCTCGTGGGCCAGCAGTCTGACGGCTCGGCCCAGCCAACCGGACGCTGCCGATACGTCTCCGCGCAGCGCCAGGTAATAGGCCAGATTCAGTGCCTCCATCGCGGCCGGCCGCGGGTGGTGTTCGTCGATATATCGTCTGTAGGCGCGCGAGCTGACGCCGAGTGATTCGTCGATGTGGCCCAGCCACCAGGACGCGTCCGCGAACGCGTGCAGGTCGTCAGCGTCCAGCTCAGCGAGCCCCTCCGCGGCGGTGAACAGCTCTTCCGCGCGTCGCCACTCCCGGCGTCGGTAAGCCTCTCGTGCCTCTGGCAGGACTTCGGTCACTGGCGCCCCCTGGCTTCCCCCCACCGAAACCCCAGTATCCCGTATGGGCTCACGAGGTCCCGGTGTCGAGAATTATTGCACCGGAGCCAGAAGAGTCAACGGGACAACCGGACGTCAGTGCAGATGAAGCTGGCGGGCCGCCTCGGCCACGGAACCAGACAACGAGGGGTACACGGTGAATGCCCGCGCGAGCTGGTCGACGGTGACGGATGCCTCGACGGCCAGCGAGATCGGGTGGATCAGCTCGCTCGCGCGGGGAGCGACGACGACGCCGCCCACGACGATGCCGGTGCCGGGCCGGCAGAACAGCTTGATGAAGCCGTCGTGGATACCCTGCATCTTCGCCCGCGCGTTCGTGGCGAGGGGCAGTTTGACAGTGCGGGCGTCGATCTCGCCGGCCTCGACCGCGGCGCTGCTCCACCCGACCGTGGCGATCTCTGGCGAGGTGAAGACGTTCGCTGCCACTGTCTTCAGATCCAGCGGGCGTACGGCGTCGCCCAGCGCATGCCACATGGCGGTGCGGCCTTGCATCGCGGCCACCGAAGCGAGCATCAGCACACCGGTGCAGTCTCCGGCGGCGTAGACACCGCGGGCGGATGTGCGGGAAACGCGGTCGACGGTGACGAAGCCGCCGTCGTCCACCGCGATCCCGCAGTCCTGCAGGCCGAGATCCTCTGTGTTCGGCACCGAGCCGACGGCCATCAGGCAATGTGATCCCTCGACCGTGCGTCCGTCGGACAGGGTCACTACGACACCGTCGCCGTCCCGCTTCACCGATGCCGCCCGCGACTTGGACATGACCGTGAGGCCGCGACGGGCGAAGACGTCCTGGAGCACCAGTGCGGCGTCCGCATCCTCACCGGGCAGCACACGGTCGCGGGAGGAGACGAGCACGACGTCGGAGCCGAGCGCGTTGTACGCGCTGGCGAACTCCGCGCCGGTGACGCCCGATCCGACGACGACGAGCCGTTCAGGTAGCTCGTCGAGATCGTAGACCTGTTCCCAGGTCAGGATCCGCTCACCGTCGGGCTGGGCGTCGGGCAGTATCCGCGGCCGCGCACCGGTGGCGATCAGAGCGACGTCGGAGACGAACTCGTCCGTCCCGCCGTCGTGAAGATCGACGACGACCCGGTCCCCCGGGGCCAGCCGACCGGTCCCGCGCACGATCCGCACGCCCGCGCGCTCCACGCTGGCGGTCGTGTCGGCCGACTGCGCCAGCGCCAGCTTGCGCACCCTGCCGTTGACGCGGGCCAGGTCCACCCCGACGTCGTCGCCGATCGCGATACCGAGCTCTCCGGACTCACCGGCCTCGGTGGCCACCTCGGCCGTGGCGATGAGCGTCTTGCTGGGGACACAGTCGGTGAGCACCGTCGAGCCGCCCACCCCGTCCCGGTCGACGAGGGTCACCTCCGCGCCCAGCTGCGCGGCCACCAGGGCCGCCTCATATCCGCCCGGACCGCCACCAAGAATCACCACACGTGTCACGCCCGCCATTGTCCCGCATGGTGGCCACCCGGGGCACGGCGGCCGTTTGCTGAGCGCGGCCAGCCCGTTGCTCAGCGTGGCTGGCGCATTACAGGGGCGCAGCCTGCACAGGGTGAGATCTCGGTGTGCATCCCGGCCGCTCATAGCAGCCTCGTGTCAACAGCCGTGTGAACCTTGACCGCTCTACGCCATACCCGGACAACCGCGCGACGAGCCGTGTGAGGGAGGGCCGCCGTTCGCCGTCCAGATCAACACGGCTGATCCCACGCCGGCTGTGAAGATCCTTGTGTGAAGAACAGCCGGTGAAGTCTCGTACCGAGCAGACGTGAAGATTGCTGTGTGCGTCTTGGCCGGCGCCGGTGCGGAAACCGAGCCGATCAGAGAACATCGACGCGTCTCCTGACCCCATTTTGTCGTCCTGACGCCCTTCCATCGCGCCATGGAGCCAGATCCGGGACTAAGGCACGACTGCAAGTAGTCAGGACGAGCAAAAGGCGTCACGACGCGACGCCCGACGACGACCCGACGCCACACGACGGCCCGACGCAGGCGTAGCGCACGGCCGGGCTCCCGCCCGCCTGCCTTGGCCGGTCTCACATCACGGCACCCAGCTGCCAGGGGGCGAACTCCTCGTCTCCGAAGCCCAGAATCTCGCTGGCGGTCTGCTCACCCGAGGCGGTCGCGACGATGCGGTCGAAGATCGTCTGGCCGGCCTCCTGGACGCTTGCCTCGCCGTCGGCGATGACACCACAGTTGATGTCCATGTCTTCGGACATGCGCCGGTACATCTCGGAGTTGGTGGCGAGTTTGAGGCTCGGTACCGGTTTGCACCCGTAGACCGAGCCGCGACCGGTGGTGAAGCAGACGACGTTGGCGCCTCCGGCCACCATGCCGGTCACGGAGACGGGGTCGTATCCGGGGGTGTCCATGAAGACGAGGCCCTTGGCGGTGATCGGCTCGGCGAACAGCCGCACGTCGGTGAGCGGGGTGGTGCCGGACTTGGCGACCGCGCCGAGGGACTTCTCCAGAATGGTGCTGATGCCGCCGTCTTTGTTGCCCGGCGACGGGTTGTTGTCCAGGCTGCCGCCGTGTTTAGCGGTGTAGTCGCGCCACCAGGCGATCCGTTCCAGGAGCCGGGCGGCGACGTCGTCGTCGATCGCTCGTTCGGCGAGCAGGTGCTCGGCGCCGTAGATCTCCGGAGTCTCGCCGAGCACGGCGGTGCCGCCGCGGGCAACGAGCAGGTCGGCCGCCACACCGAGCGCCGGGTTGGCGGTGATGCCGGAGTAGCCGTCGGATCCGCCGCATTCCAGACCGAGGATGAGCTCCGACACCGGCACGGGTTGCCGCTCGACATCCATCTTCTCCAGCAGCACGCCGACGCCTTCGACGCCGGCCCGGACCGCGGCGGCGGTGCCGCCCGCGTCCTGGATGGTCATGCTGGTGATGGCTGTGTTCGTGGGGAGTTCCAGTTCAGCGATCTGATTGACCTCGCAGCCGAGCCCGACGACGACCAGGCCGCCGAAGTTCGGATGCCTGGCGTATCCGGACAAGGTCCGCCGCAGGAGCTCCAGGCCCTCGCCGTCGGAGGCGAGGCCGCAGCCGGTCTGGTGGGTGATGGCGACGACGCCGTCAACACTGGGATGGGCCGCGAGCATCCCGGAGGCCCGGACCCTCTCGGCGACGAGCTTCGCCACGGTGGCCGAACAGTTGACCGAGGTGATGATGCCGACGTAGTTGCGGGTGGCGATCCGGCCGTCGGGCCGGACGATGCCCTGGAAGGTCTCGGGTTCGACGGGATCGGGGGCGGCCACCCCACCGGTGGTGATCCGGGCGTCGTCAGTGTCGGCGAAGCCGACGTTGTGCACGTGGACGTGCTCCCCCGCGGCGATGGGCCGGGTGGCGTACCCAATCACCTGGCCGTACTTGGTGACTGGGGCACCTTGGGCAACGGCGACGACGGCGAACTTGTGGCCAGGGGGGACGGCCTCCCGGGCTGCGAGAGCGGCGTCGTCGTCGCCCAGGGAGAGCGGCGCACCCGGTGGTAAGCCGTCGAGCGTCACCGCCACGGAGTCGTCCGGCCGGAGCTTGAGCACTCGCCCGCCAGCGGTCATACCCACTCCTTCGCACGTTCGGGGTCAGCACCGGCCGCTACGATGAGAAACCGGTTCCCCGTCTAGCTTACTCCCCATCGCGACGACGAGTGCCACGCCCGGGCCAGGGCGTGCACGGTGGCGCGATCGGCCACGCCATCGGTGCGCAGGCCGAGCTCGCGCTGGAACGACGTCAGGGCGCGGGTGGCCCGCGGGTGCCAGCGGCCGGTCGCATACCGTGCTTCGAGCCGGCCGATCTCGACGAGAATGCGCTGCACCGACGCCGGGTCGGCGTCCACCTCCGGAATCCGGACCAGCAAGCGGTCCAGCCGGAACCGCACCCGCCGGGCGGCCCATGCGGCGCGGGCGGACAGCACATCGGTGAGACGACGCGGCCGGCTCGTGGCGGCGCGTCGCTCACCCGGGATGACAGCGGTGGCGTGGATGGCCATGACGTCCTCCTCGATCAGTCGTGGACATCCACTACTCTGCGTGAATACGGCGGCGTTAGCGTCTGCCCACGGGTGTATTCGCCTGCGCCGGCCGTCACCCCACGGGCTGACCTCTCCGCGCGCGGCCGCAGGACCGCGGAATGAGCGACCCTGAGGAGGCCTCGGGGCTGTCCCCGAGCGCGATACAGTCACCCGGTGGACGAGAACGTGACTCTCGCAGCCGACCCTCAGGCCGCTGCGGATCAGGCAGCGCGCCATATCGCCGAAGCCACCGGAATCGAGCGGCACGACGTCGCCCTCGTCCTGGGCTCCGGCTGGGGCGGAGCCGCGGAACTGATCGGCGAGACGGTGGCCGAGCTCCCCAGCGCCGACGTCCCCGGTTTCAGCCGGCCGGCCGTGGCCGGTCATGTCGGCACCATCCGGTCCATCCGGATCGGCGACACCGGCCGGCACGCGCTCGTTCTCGGCGCCCGCACTCACCTGTACGAAGGCCGCGGGGTGCGGGCCGTCGTCCACGGCGTCCGGACGGCTGCGGCTGCCGGGGTCTCCACGCTGGTGCTGACGAACGGCTGCGGCGGCCTGCGTCTGGAGTGGCCTCCTGGCACACCGGTCCTGATCAGCGACCACATCAACCTGACCGCCACGTCCCCGCTCGAGGGCGCCACGTTCGTGGACCTCACCGACCTGTACTCGTCGCGCCTACGCGCGGTGGCCCGCGAGGTGGACGCCGGGTTGCCCGAAGGCGTCTACGTCCAGTTTCCCGGCCCGCACTACGAGACGCCCGCAGAGATCCAGTTCGCGAAACGTGGCGGTGGCGACCTGGTCGGCATGTCCACAGCGCTGGAGGCGATCGCCGCGAGGGAGGCCGGTGTCGAGGTGCTCGGGATCTCCCTGGTGACCAATCTCGCCGCCGGCATCAGCCCACAGCCCCTCAGCCACGCCGAGGTACTCGAGGCCGGCCGTGCCGCCGCGCCCCGGATCGGATCGCTGCTCGCCGCGATTGTCGCCCGCCTCCCCTAACCACCCCTCTATCCCGGCGCATGCCAGGGTTTGTGGCTCCACAAATCGGACATTTCGACCTCGACAGCGACCACAAACCCTGGCATGCCGGGATTCGCCCTGGGGCTACGAGATAGGTTGCATCCACGCACCGATCCGAGGAGGCCGCCGATGAACGACGTGCTGTACGAGGCCCACTCATGGCTTGCCGATGACCCCGATCCCGTGACGAGAGCCGAACTGAGCGCCCTGCTCAAGGCCGCCACCGACGGCGACTCCGACGCGATGGCCGACCTCGGGGACAGATTCGCTGGTTTCCTGTCCTTCGGCACCGCCGGCCTGCGGGGCGCGCTCGGAGCCGGCCCGAACCGGATGAACCGTTCGGTGGTCATCCGCGCCGCCGCCGGCCTGTCCGAGTACCTGCGTTCCATGCGCGAGCCTGTACACGGAGAGCGGCACCGGGTGGTGGTCGGATACGACGCACGGCACGGATCCCGCACTTTCGCGCTCGACACAGCCGCGGTATTGACGGCCGCGGGTGTCGAGGTGCTGCTCCTGCCGCGCGAGCTTCCGACACCGGTCCTCGCCTTCGCCCTCCGGCGCCTCGACGCCGACGCGGGCGTGATGGTCACCGCCAGCCACAATCCACCCCAGGACAACGGCTACAAGGTCTACCTCGGCGGGCCTGACGCCGGAGCGCAGATCGTCGCCCCCATCGACGCCGAGATCGCCTCCTACATCCACGATGTCCACTACACGTCCCGGGTGCCGCGCGCCGAGGACGGCTGGACGGTGATCGGAGAGGATGTCGTCGACGCCTACATCGACGCCGCCGCGCGCGTCGCGACGCCGGGCTCCGGCCCCGGTCGCGCCGCCTCGGCTCAGCCCGATTCGCCTCGCTCGGGCTCGGGCCGAGTCGTCTCAGATCGGCAGGAATCCGTGGCCGACGAGCGGATCGCCGCGCTGCGCGAACGTATCGACGCCGCACGCGAACGGCTCGCCCAGCTCGGCTCGCCGGCCCGGAACCTGCGGATCGTGCTCACGTCGTTGCACGGCGTCGGTGGAAGCACATGCGTCGAGGCGCTGGCCAGAGCCGGTTTCACCGACGTCCGACCGGTTCCGGAGCAGGCCGAGCCGGATCCGGACTTCCCGACGGTCGCCTTCCCCAACCCCGAGGAACCCGGCGCCATCGATCTCGCGCTCACTCTGGGGACGCAGGCCGGGGCCGACGTCGTACTCGCCAACGATCCGGACGCCGACCGTCTGGCCGTGGCCATACCGGGCACCACGCCGGCCACTGACCCGTCCCCTTCGCCCGCGTCCACCTCCGCCGGGAGTCCGTGGCGCATGCTTCACGGCGACGAAGTGGGAGCACTGCTGGGCGCGCACCTCGCCGGCAAGACCGGCTCGGGTGTCTTCGTGAACTCCATCGTCTCGTCTCGGCTGCTCGGGCGGATCGCGGCGGCGCACGGAATCGACCACGTCGAGACGCTCACCGGCTTCAAGTGGATCTCCCGGGTTCCGGGCCTCACGTACGGCTACGAGGAAGCGCTGGGATACGTCGTCGACCCGGAATCGGTGAGAGACAAGGACGGCATCTCCGCGGCGGTGCTGTTCGCCGAATTGGCCGCCGAGACGAAGGCGGCCGGCCGCACGCTCGGCGATGTGCTCGATGATCTCGCCCGGCAGCATGGCCTGCACGTTACCGACCAGCTGTCCGTACGAGTCGGCGACGTGAGGCTCATCACCGACGCCATGCGCAGGCTGCGCCGGCACCCGCCGGCCGAGTTCGGCGGCGCCGCGGTGGCGGCGGCCCAGGATCTGCACACCGGCGCCTACGGCCTGCCGCCCACGGACGGCCTGCGCTACTACCTGGACAACGGCTCGCGGGTCATCATCCGGCCGAGCGGGACCGAACCGAAGCTGAAGTGCTACCTCGAAGCGGTGGAGGACGTGGTGAACGACGACGTCGACGCGGCCCGTAGCGTCGCCCGGCAACGCCTCGCCGCCCTCCGCGACGGCATATCCGCCGTCCTCGCTCTCTAGCCAGCTGCCCCAAATGATCATGTAAACCATGTTTTCTCGTGCGATACCAGGCCTGCAGGCATGGTGAAGCACGAGAAGGCATGGTTTACATGATCATTTAGGCCGCGGTAGCGGAGAGCCAGTGGCCGCGGAGCATCGTTCCCCAGGCGCTGAAGCCCGGGTCGAAGACGGCCAGATCGGCATCCATGCCGACCGCGATGGTCCCCTTGCGCGCGCCCACGCCCGCCACATCGGCGGCCCGGCTGGTGGCCATCGCGACCACCTCGGTCACCGGCCAGCCGAGATCGGTGCACAGGTGCTCCAGCATCTGCGCCACGGTGGTGGTGCTTCCCCCGAACGCGTCGGCTCCAATGACGACGCCGACCCCGTCGCCCACTTCGCAGCGCACGGTGCCGAGATCGTAACGGTAGCCGCTGGGCATCCCCGTCCCTTCGGTACCGTCGGAGACGACGATCAGCCGCTCTCCCAGGCATCGGCGGGCGATCTCGAGCAGCTCGGCCGGTAGATGCCGCCCGTCCGCGATCACCTCAGCGGTCAGCGAATTCGACGCGAGCGACGCCTCCAGCAGGCCCGGCACGCGCCACGGCCCTTTCCTGGTGACGCTCGATTGGCCGCTCCACAAATGTGTGATGTGACTCAGGCCCGCCGAAGCGGCCTCGGCGAGCTCGGCGGGAGAAGACTCGCTGTGCCCAGCCGCGACCACGACGCCGGCTTCCGCGAACCGCCGGACGGCCTCGACCGCACCGGGAAGCTCCGGCGCCAGGGTGATCATCGCGATGCTCCCGCTGTGCTCAAGTAGGGCGGCGACGTCGTCCGACGACGGTGCCCGCAGCACCGCGGGATCATGCGCGCCGCATTGCGCGCGGGTCAGGAACGGACCCTCGAGGTGGACACCGAGCAGTTCCGCACCGTCGGAAGCGTCGCGGTGGACCCGGCCACCAGCGGCGATCGCGTCCAGCCGGGCAGCCAGCTCGTCCACCTCGGCGGAGACCAGGCTCGCCTGGATGGACGTGACACCGGCGCGAGCGAAGCGGCGCAGCAGTTCGGGAACGGCGTCGGAGCCTCCCGGCTGGTTCGAGCGGTCGAAGGACATGCCCCAGCCACCGTGGACGTGGAGGTCGATCAGGCCAGGCGTGATCAGCCGGCCGCCGACGTCCACGACCCGCGTGCCGCTCTCCTGCCGGTCCGCGACGGCGTGGCCGACCTGGGCGCTATCAGCGTCACCGTCCGCGATATCGGTGGACGTGCGTGGCCGCACCGCGGTGATCCGCCGCTCTTCGACCACCACCGCGAGACCGTCACGGATACCCTGCGGCAGTACCATCGGCCCCCCGGTCACCACCACACGTTCGGCGTCGTCACGCTCTCCCACGTCGTCCCTCCGCAATCGTCGTCCTGAGTCTCGGGGCGGCGTCCGCCCGCCGTACAGCCTCGCATGCGGACGGTTCCGACCCTGGCGGTGCCAGCGCCCAGTGCCCTGCGTGGGGAGTCTGTTGCCGGATCTGTCATCCAGGTGGATGCATCGCAAGGCGGAGGAGGAGTTCGATGTGGAACCATCGAGCGACGACGACAACGCAGCAAGGCGCCGCATGGGCGGCAGAGACGGTGACAAAGGAGTTCTCACGCAGGGCACTAGACTCGGACTCGTGACTGTGCTCAATGAGGCGCACCTGGCCGACGTGACGTCGTCACAGGCGTCGCTGCGCCAGTTCCTGCTCGGCCTGCCCAGCGTCGATCAGGTAGGCGCGGAAGCACGGGCGGCCACGCTGGCCAGCCGTTCCATCAAAACCACGGCCAAGCAGTTCGCCATCGACCTGGCCATCTCCATGATCGACCTCACCACGCTCGAGGGCCAGGACACCCCCGGCAAGGTCCGCGCGTTGTGCGCCAAGGCGCAGCGTCCCGATCCGTCCGACCCCAGCGTCCCCCGGGTCGCCGCCATCTGCGTCTACCCGGACCTGGTGAGCACCGCCGAAGCAGCCCTGCGCGGGAGCGGCGTCAAGGTGGCCAGCGTCGCCACCGGCTTCCCGTCCGGACGTACCACGCTGGAGGTCAAACAGGCCGACACACGTGCCGCGGTGGCCGCCGGCGCCGACGAGGTCGACATGGTCATCGATCGCGGAGCGTTTCTCGCCGGCCGGTACGCGCAGGTCTTCGAGGAGATCAGCACGGTCAAGCAAGCCTGCGGCAGCGCCCACCTGAAGGTCATCCTGGAGACGGGCGAACTCGCCACTTACGACAATGTCCGCCGCGCCTCGTGGCTGGCGATGCTGGCCGGCGCCGACTTCATCAAGACCAGCACCGGCAAGGTATCGCCGGCGGCGACCCTGCCGGTCACCCTGATCATGCTCGAGGCGGTCCGCGACTTCCTCGACATCACCGGGCGCCAGGTGGGCGTCAAGCCGGCCGGCGGCATCCGGACCACCAAGGACGCCATCAAGTACCTGGTGCTGGTCAACGAGACAGCGGGCGCCGCCTGGCTGAGCCCGGACTGGTTCCGGATCGGGGCGTCGAGCCTGCTCAACGACCTGCTCATGCAGCGGCAGAAGATGACCACCGGCCGCTACGCCGGCCCCGACTACTTCACCCTGGACTGATCACGATGGTGACGTTCGAGTATGCGCCGGCGCCCGAGTCGCGGGCCGTCGTCGACATCAAGAGCTCGTATGGGCTGTTCATCGGCGGCGAGTTCACCGATCCGGCGGACGGCGCGTCGTTCAAGTCGATCAACCCGGCCAACGAAGAAGTACTCGCCGACATCGCGCAGGCCGGCGTGACGGACGTCGATCGAGCCGTCGCCGCCGCCCGCAAGGCGTTCAGCCAGACCTGGTCGAAGATGTCCGGCCGGGATCGCGGCAAGTACCTGTTCCGGATCGCACGGATCATCCAGGAACGCGCCCGAGAGCTCGCGGTGCTGGAGTCCATCGACAACGGCAAGCCGATCCGCGAGTCACGTGACGTGGACATCCCGCTGGTGGCGGCACACTTCTTCTACTACGCGGGGTGGGCCGACAAGCTGGAGTACGCCGGATACGGCGTCGACCCGCGGCCGCACGGCGTGGCGGGCCAGATCATCCCGTGGAACTTCCCCATGCTGATGCTCGCCTGGAAGATCGCGCCGGCGCTGGCCACCGGGAACACGGTGGTCCTGAAGCCGGCCGAGACCACGCCGTTGACGGCGCTGCTGTTCGCCGAGATCTGCCAGCAGGCCGACCTGCCGCCCGGCGTGGTGAACATCCTCACCGGCGCCGGGGAGACCGGCCGGCTGCTGGTCGAGCACCCGGACGTGGACAAGGTGGCCTTCACCGGCTCCACCGAGGTCGGCAAGGCGATCGCCCGCAGCGTCGCCGGGACGTCGAAGAAGGCCACGCTGGAGCTCGGCGGCAAGGCGGCCAATATCGTCTTCGACGACGCACCTCTCGACCAAGCCGTCGAGGGCATCGTCAACGGCATCTTCTTCAACCAGGGGCATGTGTGCTGTGCTGGTTCGCGGCTTCTTGTGCAGGAGTCGGTGTACGACGACGTCCTGGCCCGGCTCAAGCGGCGCCTCGCCACTCTGCGCGTCGGCGACCCGCTGGACAAGAACACCGATGTCGGCGCGATCAACTCCGCGGAACAGCTGACCCGCATCCGGGAGCTCTCCGAGGTGGGCGAGGCCGAGGGCGCCGAGCGCTGGTCTCCGGAGTGCGTTCTCCCCGAGCGAGGGTTCTGGTTCGCGCCCACGGTCTTCACCGGGGTGAGCCAGGCACACCGGATCGCCCGGGAGGAGATCTTCGGCCCGGTCCTGTCGGTGCTCACGTTCCGCACTCCGGCCGAGGCGGTGGAGAAGGCCAACAACACCCCGTACGGCCTGTCGGCCGGTGTGTGGACGGACAAGGGGTCGCGGATCCTATGGATGTCTCAGCAGCTGCGTGCCGGTGTGGTTTGGGCGAACACCTTCAATAAGTTCGACCCGACGTCACCGTTCGGCGGGTACAAGGAGTCCGGTTACGGGCGCGAGGGCGGCCGGCATGGGCTAGGAGCGTATCTGGTGCCGAGCGAGCGGAGTGGCCGGTGACGCGAGGAACGAGCGGTGCCGTCCGCGAAACGAGCGAGCACCAGATCGCGACCAGAAAGCACGGCGCCTATCTGCGGATGGAGGGTGGCGCGTGAGCGAACGGCTGGCCGTGAAGAAGACGTACAAGCTGTACATCGGCGGGAAGTTCCCGCGTTCGGAGTCGGGCCGGTCCTATCAGGTCACCGACACGAAGGGCCGGTTCCTCGCGAACGCGGCGCATGCGTCGCGCAAGGACGCCCGGGATGCCGTCGTGGCCGCTCGCAAGGCGTTTGCGGGCTGGTCCCGTGCCACCGCCTACAACCGCGGCCAGGTGCTGTACCGGGTGGCCGAGGTGATGGAAGGGCGCCGCGCGCAGTTCGTCGACGAGGTCGCGGCCGGTGAGGGCCTCAGCCGTGGCAAGGCGGAGAAGGCTGTCGACGAGTCGATCGATCGCTGGGTCTGGTACGCGGGTTGGACGGACAAGATCGCCCAGGTGGTGGGGTCGAGCAACCCGGTGGCGGGGCCTTACTTCGACTTCTCGGTGCCGGAGCCCACGGGTGTGGTCGCTGTCCTGGCGCCGCAGCGCTCGTCGCTCCTCGGCCTGGTGTCCGTTTTGGCTCCGGTGCTGGTCAGCGGCAACACGGCCGTGGTGGCGTCGTCGTACGAACGCCCGCTGCCGGCCATCACGCTCGGTGAGGTCCTGGCCACGTCGGACGTACCTGGTGGCGTTGTGAACATCCTGACGGGCCGGATGGGCGACACCGCGCCGTGGCTCGCCGCACACATGGATGTCAACGCGGTAGACCTGGCCGGTGCGGCGGGTGACGACGAGCACGCCCGGGAGCTGGAGCTTGCCGCCGCGGAGAACCTCAAACGCGTGGTCCGGGCCCCGGCCGACGAGCCGGACTGGACCGCCGAACCGGGGCTCGACCGGATCACGTCGTTCCTCGAGACCAAGACCGTCTGGCACCCGGTCGGCATCTGACACCACGCCGATCAGTGCTGTCCCGCCACGCACCAAGGAAAGCTTGGTGTTGCGCCCGCCATGCACCAAGGAAGCTTGGTGCTGTCCCCACGACACCATGCTTCCTCAGTGCGAGCCGCCCCTCGCGGCGATCATGGCCGAGTTCGCCGTCATGTGCCACGCGCCGACGACCGGCTGTTCGCGTGGCATCTCCAATGCTGAACGCCAGGAACGCCGGACCGCGAGCATAGTCTGGGAAGGATGTGGGTTCAGCGGTCCAGGCAGCGCGCTGCGACGCTGACCGCTTTCCTCGTTTCAGGGGCGATGGCGGCCGGGTGCGCGGGGGCCGGCGAAGGTACGGATACGACACCGAGACCGGATACGCCTCCGTCGCCTGCATCCGGCCCTACCTCGACCACCGAACCGACCGCATCGGGCCCGGCTTCGGCATCCGGCCCGGCG
This sequence comes from Phytoactinopolyspora alkaliphila, assembly GCF_010550695.1. Lineage (GTDB taxonomy): Bacteria > Actinomycetota > Actinomycetes > Jiangellales > Jiangellaceae > Phytoactinopolyspora > Phytoactinopolyspora alkaliphila. The sequence goes on along the minus strand of NZ_JAAGOB010000003.1, from coordinate 328,674 downwards.
ACGTCACCCCAGGCCTCGACGCCGGACCCGTCCGACGAGCCGCCTGGACCGGGCGCCGAACCCGTCACCATCTCGTTCGCCGGCGATATGCACTTCGAAGGCGACCTCAGGTCTCGGCTGGACGAGCCTGAGCGCGCCCTGGATCCCATCTCGACGCGCCTCTCCGAGGCGGATCTGACGATCGTCAACCTGGAGACGTCCGTCGGCTCGGGCGGCACTCCGGAGCCGAAGCGGTACACGTTCCAGGCGCCCCCGTCAGCGTTCGACGCACTCGCCGCAGCCGGCGTGGACGTCGCGACGATGGCCAACAACCACGCGATGGATTACGGCCCGGAGGGACTCAACGAGACCCTGGCGGCCGCCGAGCGGGCCGCTGAAGGCAGCCCGGCACTCTCCATCGTGGGGATCGGCGAGGACCTGGAAGCGGCGTTCACACCCGCGCTCCACGATATCCGCGGAACCACGGTCGCGGTACTGGGCGCCTCGCTCCCGGACGATCCCACCGCCGACCCTACCGAGCAATGGGCGGCCGCCCCGGATCGTCCCGGCATCGCCGTAGCGCTCGACCCGGAGCCGTTGCTCGCCGCAGTGGCGGCCGCGCGGGCCGAGAGCGACGTCGTCGTGGTGTACATGCACTGGGGCGTCCAGGGCGACGCCTGCCCCAACGATTCCCAGGCCAACCTCGCAGGTGCGCTCGCCGAGGCCGGTGCGGACGTCGTCGTCGGCAGTCACACGCACCGGCTGCAGGGCGCGGGGCTGCTCGACGACGCGTACGTCGCCTTCGGGCTGGGAAACTTCGCCTGGTACACACAGGCCTCTGCGGCGACGACTACGACAGGCCTGCTAACCCTGACGGTGGACGACGGCGTGGCGGTCGGTGAGGAATGGGCCCCGGCCAGAATCGGGTCGAGCGGTCTTCCCGAGTTCGCCGACGGCGCCGACGCACACGAGATGCGGACGGACTTCGCGGATCTGCGGGAGTGCACGGATCTGGAACCGCCCGGCGGCCGCTGAGCGCTCCTTTCCATCGCCGCCGACCTCACTTGTCCTCCTCGTCCTCCGGCTCGGTCGCCGCATCCGTGTCCCTGGATACGCTCGGCCCCGCGGCCGCGCCCGGCAGCCGGTCCCCGAACGGGGGCTTCAGTGCCGGCTCGGTGCAACCGCCGTATCCGTCGTCCTCGACGGAGTACCGCGGATACACGTGCGAGCCCCACGGGCTGGTCACCGTCGTCAGCAGCGTGCGGTCCGTCTCCTCGTCGTAGCACTCCCCGAACGGCTGGAGTTCGATCGGGTTCCCATCCTGATCGAACAGGCGGACGTCACGCAGAAGTTCGCCGTCCGGGCCGTACGCGAAGATGTTCTCCACCGAAACCCAGTCCTCATCGTGCAGCAGCTCACCGTCCGGGCCGTACGCGACGTCGTTCCCCAGCGGGACCCAGTCATCTTCGGTCATGTCGCCGGTTCTATGGGCGCTCGACTGATGCAGGTGGTCGTTGTATCCGTCCTGGTAGCCGGCGTCGTACGAGACGTACTCGGGATCGGACGGCCGGGCGCCGGACGCGATCGCCGCGCACACGACGAGCGCACCGACGGCCAGCGCCACATTGGCAGCGGGCACCAGGCGGGCAGCGCGGCCGTGCATCTCCTGCGCGCGGCTCTTCCGGCCCAGCCAGATCGAAGCGACCAAGGCGACCACAAAACTGAAAGCGCCCATCGCGAGCGTCGTGATACCCGCCACGGCGATGCCGACGACGGCCGCCCGGACGACCCACCAGGCCGGGCGCAGGGAGGTCACGAACTCGACCGCGGGCTCGCCCCACGGCCTCCCACGGACCCACCACATCGCGGCCGCCAGCGCTCCCGCTCCCGGAATCAGCCGCAGCTCGGCGGCGGGCTCCTGGTGGGCCACCAGCAGAGCGGCACCGGCGGCGGCGATGACAGCACACACAGCGGCGGTGCCGAGCAGCATGCCCGGGTCACCAGATATGAACAGCACATCGAGCACGGCGAACCCGATGAGCACCACCGCGGCGGCAGCAAACGCTGCGGTCACCAGGCGCATCGCGGGACGCCAGAACGCCGTCCCAGAGGTCGCGGCATCGGCCGTCGGCGGAGGCGTAAGCCCGGCAGCGGCGCTCAACTCCCGCGCGTACTCGGCCGGAGCGCCGAGCCGGTCCACCAGCCGCGGAGTGGTCAGCGTCTCGCCGAATTCCGCGGCCACCTGCTCCAGGTGCTCGCGGACATCGTCCATGATCTCCGCGACGTCGTCGGCCGGAAAGGCACCCAGCTCGTCCCGGACCGCCGCGGCATATGTCTCCACCACGGTGTTCCTCAGTTTGTTCGTGTTCATCACGACTCCTTCGTCTCCTGATCGGCCCGGCCGGGAATGCGCTGGCCGAACGCAGGCGGGCCGGGCGTGTGCTCGCCGGGCGTACGCTGATCGAGCAACTCGTTCATGGCCCCGGTGAACTCCCGCCAGGTCTTCGCCGAACGATCCAGGCGGTCGCGGCCGGGCCCGTTCAGGCTGTAGTACTTGCGATGCGGGCCCTCCTCGGACGGCACGACGTAGGTGGTCAGCACCCCCGCGCTGTACAGGCGGCGCAACGTCCCGTACACAGAGGCGTCGCCCACCTCGTCGAACCCGGCCGCCCGCAGCCGGCGCACCACGTCGTAGCCGTAGCCATCCGCATCCCGGATCACGGCGAGCACGGCAAGATCCAGCACGCCCTTGAGAAGCTGACTCGTATCCATGGGTCTCCCTTCGAGACACGGATGAGTATTACGTTTTACGTAGTACCGCGTAAAGCGCGACACGCCGCCGGCGGAAAGACCGGCATTCTCAGGGGGACCCCTGACGGCGAAGATCGGGGGCTTACTGGATGTGCCCAAAGTCCCCGCAGACGTAGCGTCGAACCATGACCACGACATACTTTCCCACGAAGCGACGCGGACTCGTCCGGCCCAGCGAAGGCCGCATTCTGGCCGGTGTCTGTGCTGGGCTGGCACGCAGGTTCGGCACCACCCCCACCCGGGTGCGCATCATCGCGCTGATCTCCTGTCTGCTACCCGGCCCGCAGTTCGTCATCTACCTCGCGCTGTGGCTGATCATGCCGAACGAGGACTGACCGGGCCGGGCCGCAGGTCAGCCAACGTACGCTGGGCCCGAAGCGCAGCGTAGCCCGGCTTGACGACATCGTTGATCAGGACCAGCCGCTCGTCGAACGGAATGAACGCGCTTTTCAGGGCGTTGACCGCGAACCATTGATAGTCGTCCAGGTCGTAGCCGAACGCCTCGGACAGCAGGGACAGCTCCCGGGACATCGATGTGGCGCTCATCAGCCGGTTGTCGGTGTTGACCGTGATGCGGAACCGCAGCTTGGCGAGCAGGCCGAACGGATGCTCCGCGATGGACGACGCCGCCCCGGTCTGAATGTTCGACGACGGGCACAACTCGAGCGGGATGCGCTTGTCACGGACGTAGGCGGCCAGCTTGCCCAGCGTGACCTCGCCCGATTCCGCCACCTGGATGTCGTCGACGATCCGCACACCGTGCCCGAGCCGATCGGCGCCACACCATTGAAGCGCCTCCCAGATGGACGGCAACCCGAACGCCTCGCCCGCATGGATGGTGAAGTGCGCGTTCTCCCTGCGCAGATACTCGAACGCGTCCAGGTGACGCGTGGGAGGGAAGCCCGCCTCCGCGCCGGCGATGTCGAACCCGACCACCCCCGCGTCCCGGTACCGCACCACGAGCTCGGCGATCTCGCTCGAGCGCGCAGCGTGACGCATCGCCGTGAGCAGTGTCGCCACCCGGATGGGGCGGCCGTCGTCGGCGGCTCGGCGCTCCCCCAGCCGGAAGCCCGTCTCGACGGCGTCCACCACGTCGTCGAGGGTGAGCCCTCCTTCCAAGTGCTGTTCCGGCGCGTAGCGGACCTCGGCGTAGACGACGCCGTCGGCGGCCAGATCCTCCGCGCACTCGGCGGCGACTCTGCTCAGCGCCTCCCGAGTCTGCATGACGGCGACCGTGTGCTCGAACGTCTCCAGGTACCGCTCCAGCGAGTCCGAATCGGCAGCCGCGACGAACCAGTCGCGCAGGGCCTCGGCCGAGTCCGCTGGCAGCTCGTGGCCGGCCTCCGCCGCGAGCTCGATGACGGTCTCCGGGCGCAGCCCACCGTCGAGGTGGTCGTGCAAGACCACCTTCGGTGCTGCGAGAACCTCCGCCTGGGTGGGCACCATAATGGCGACGCTACACGAGGCTCCCACCCTTCTCCCTCATGATCATCGACGATGCGTCGGGGCCTAGTCCGCTAGACCATCGATGATCATGGAACGGAGACGTATGCACGCTAGGGTCGGGGTGTGGCTCAGAACGTGTACATCGCCTCGGTGACGGGCGAGACCGGAAAATCGACGGTGGCGCTGGGTGTGGTGACAGCCCTGACCCGGCGCATCGGCCGGGTCGGCGTGTTCCGTCCGATCGTGCGAAGCGGGAGCCGCCCGGACTACGTGCTGGAGCTTCTCCTGGCGCACGACGGCGTCGACCTTCCGTACGAGCTGTGTGCGGGCGTCACGTACGACGACGTTCATGCCGACCGGGACGCCGCGTTGAGCACCATCCTCGACCGCTACCACCAGGTGGCCCAGCGATGCGACGCCGTCGTTGTGGTCGGCAGCGACTACACCGACGTGGACAACCCCACCGAGTTCTCCTACAACGCGCGGATCGCGGCCAACCTCGGCGCGCCGGTCCTCCTGGTGGTCAACGGACGAGACCGGACCCCGGCGAACCTGCGGACGGTGGCGGATTCCGCCGCCGGAGAGCTGGCGGCGAACTCGGGACAGCTGCTGGGGATCGTGGCGAACCGGGTGGCGCCGGCGCTGCTCGACCAGGCGCGCGAGGCACTCGGCTCCACAGCGCTCGGAGTGTCGACGCCCGCCTACACGCTGCCCGAGGAGCCACTCCTGTCCGCGCCGACCGTAGGCGACCTCCTGGATGTGGACGGCGAGCTGTACCGGGGCGATCCCGCGCTGCTGGGTCGCGAGGTCCGCGAGTTCGTCGTCGCCGGTATGACGTTGCCGAACGTCCTGGACCGGCTGGTGGACGACGCCGTGGTGGTCACCCCCGGCGACCGCTCCGACGTGTTGCTCGGCGTGCTCATGGCGCACGCGTCGCGGACGTTCCCAACCTTGGCGGCGGTGGTGCTCAACGGCGGCTTCTCGCTGCCCGAGCAGATCGTCACGCTGATCGACGGACTGAACGTGAACCTGCCGATCATCACCACCAAAGACGACACGTTCGCCACCGCCACGGCCCTCGCCGCCGTCCGGGGCCGGCTGACCCGCGATTCCGCCCGCAAGGTGGAGACCGCGCTCACCCTGTTCGACCAGCACGTCGATGAGGTGGAACTCCTCGACCGTCTCGACGTCACCCGCAGTGAGGCCGTCACGCCGCTGATGTTCGAGCATCGGCTCGTGGACCGAGCGCGCGACGACGTCCGGCACATCGTGCTGCCGGAAGGCGACGAGGAACGCGTGCTGCGCGCCGCTGACACCGTCCTGCGCCGGGGCATCGCGGAGCTTACCCTGCTCGGCGACCCCGACATCGTGCACACCAAGGCCACCCGGATCGGCGTGGACATCACCGCGGCACAGGTGGTCGACCCGCGGACCAGCGAGTGGCGTGAGCGATTCGCCCACGAGTACGCGGACCGGCGGTCGCACCGCGGCGTGACCCTTGAGCTCGCGCATGACCAGGTCGCCGACGTCTCGTACTTCGGGACCATGATGGTTCTCCTCGGCCTCGCCGACGGCATGGTGTCCGGCGCCGCGCACACGACGGCGCACACCATCCGGCCGGCGTTCGAGGTGGTGAAGACCCGCGAGGGCGTCTCCACGGTGTCGAGTGTCTTCTTCATGTGTCTGCGCGACCGGGTGCTGGTGTACGGGGACTGTGCGGTGAACCCGGATCCGAACGCTGAGCAGCTCGCGGATATCGCGATCTCCTCGGCGCAGACAGCCGAGGAGTTCGGCGTGGAGCCGCGGATCGCGATGCTCTCCTACTCCACCGGTGAGTCCGGGTCCGGCGCCGACGTAGACAAGGTCCGCACTGCCACGGCGCTGGCCAGGGAACGCCGGCCCGACCTGTTCATCGAGGGACCGATCCAGTACGACGCCGCGGTGGACGCTGGAGTGGCGCGTACAAAGCTCCCGGAGAGCGACGTGGCCGGCCGGGCTACCGTCTTCATCTTCCCTGACCTCAACACCGGCAACAACACTTACAAAGCGGTGCAGCGTAGCGCCGGGGCGGTGGCGGTAGGCCCCGTCCTGCAGGGTCTCCGCAAACCGGTCAATGATCTGTCCCGCGGGGCTCTGGTGCGCGACATCGTGAACACCATTGCCATCACCGCCATCCAGGCCCGGCACACCTGACGTCTACCGTGCGGCGATCTCCAGGACGTCTTCCACCTGTGACATGGCGATCTCGACGTCTGGAGCGGGGAACAGCCCGATGCTGTCCACGCCGGCTGCCTCAAGTGCGCTGACATGCTCGATGGCGTCATCCATGGTGCCGATGGGCGCGATCTCGGTCCACCATTCCGCGGGCATGCTGGCCAGCCCCTCGTTGCCGTGCTGGCGGTAGCGCTCGATGAGCTCCTGATAGAACGGCAACGTGGTGATGCCCACGGTGGGGTTGTCGAGCAGGGAGGCCAGCCAGGGAGCCATGATGGTGTAGGCGGCACGACGCTCACGTTCGACACAAAGCACCGAGAAGACAGCCGTGTGGAACTGGTCCGGCCGTCCGGCCTGGTCCAGCGCCCACCGGACGTACGTGGGGCTGGCCGGCTCGGCGAGCACGACGCCTCCGGCCACCCGGCCTGCCAGTGCCATCGACTTGGGCCCCCGCACACCCGCCAGGAGCGGCGGCACGTCAGCCGGCGGGTGATGCAGCTGGACGTCGTCGAGCGTGACATAGGTGCCATGGACGGTGACCCGCTCACCGTCGAGCAGGCGCCGTACGGCGTCCATTACCTCCTCCAGGGCTGTCAGCGGAGACTCCGGCCGCACACCCATCTGGCCCATCCAAGACTGCACCCCGTGGCCGATGCCCGGAAGCACCCGTCCCGGAGCGAGGGCACACAACGTCGCGATCTCCATAGCCGTCACCGCCGCGGTGCGCGCCACGGCCGGAAGAATGCCGATGCCTACGGTGAGTCGCTCACTCACAGCGAGCGCCGAAGCGGCAAGACTGGCGCCTGCGGTGTAGAAGCAGTCCTCGATCACCCACAACTGGTCCGCACCGGCATCGAGCCGCCGTGCTAGGTCAACCACCAGCGAGGCGGGGAAGGTCCGGTCAAAGCACATACCGACGTGGGCTCGTTTCAACACCATGCGAGAACGGTACCCGTAGAGACTGACAGACTAAGGACGCCGCGCAAGCCCGGCTGAAGACCCGCAACCCATGGGATACGACGAGGTGTGACTGATGAGCGCAACGGTACTCGTGCTCAACTGCGGTTCGTCGTCGATCAAGTATCAGCTCATCGACGCCCACGACGCGCGCGTCCTTGCGCGAGGGCTGATGGAACGGATCGGCGAGGAGACCGGCCATGTCCGGCACGAGTCCACCGAGGGCGTCGTGCAGCAGGATCCCCAGCTGCCGGATCACGAGTCCGCTCTGAAGACCATGCTCGGCACGCTCGAGGAGCACGGCCCACGGCTTTCCGACGCCGGTGTGGTCGCCGTCGGCCACCGGGTGGTCCACGGTGGTGAGCGCTTCTCCGCGCCGGTACGGGTCGACGACGACGTCGAGCGCACCATCGACGAGCTCTCGGCGCTCGCTCCGCTGCACAATCCGCCGAACCTGGCCGGCATCCGAGTGGCCCGCCAGGTCCTTCCGGACCTGCCGCACGTGGCGGTCTTCGACACCGCGTTCCACCAGACGTTGCCGCCAGTGGCCTACACCTACGCTCTCGACCGCGAGGTGGCCGCACAGAATCACGTGCGCCGTTACGGCTTCCACGGCACGTCGGTCGCCTACGTCACGAAAGAAGCCTCCCGATTCCTGGAACGTGACCCGGCACGCACCAACCTGATCATCCTGCACCTCGGCAACGGCGCATCCGCCACGGCGGTGCGGGGCGGCAAGTCAGCCGACACCTCGATGGGGCTCACTCCGCTCGAGGGCTTGGTGATGGGCACCCGCAGCGGTGACCTCGACCCCGGCATCCTGTTTCACCTCCGGCGTGAGGCCGGCTGGTCGGTCGACGAGCTCGACGACCTGCTCAACCGGCGCAGCGGCCTGCTTGGCCTGTGCGGAGTCAATGACATGCGCGAAGTCCAGCGGCTGGCGCTGGAGGGCGACGCCGACGCCCGGCTGGCACGGGACGTGTACTGCTACCGGATCCGCCAGTACGTCGGTGCCTACCTCGCCGTCCTCGGCGAGACCCACGCCGTGGTGTTCACCGGCGGCGTCGGCGAGAACGACGCGTGGGTGCGCTCGCACTCGATCGCCGGTATGCGGCAGCTGGGTATCGAGATCGACCACGTGCGCAACGCTTCGCGCGGCGAGCGGCCCCGGCACATCTCCCCGGACGGAGCCGCCACGGCGGTGCTTGTCGTCCCCACCAACGAAGAACTGGAGATCGCCCGCCAGTCCGTCGCCTTGGTCACCTGATCGTCGATGTGTCATCTGATCGTTGAGCGCCGGGCGATCAGGTGACGGCACACGGCTCCTGCGTGCTCGTTCGTCGTCCGATCCAATCTCGCCATTCGGACGCTAAACGATCAGGTGACCAAACCCACGCCACGAGGTCCGTTTGGTCACCTGATCGTTGGGCCCGACGGCGCCGCGCTACGCCACCCGGTCGATCACCAGGGGAAGCAGATCGGGGCGCGAACCCACGGGAGCGATCGTGAACGCCCCGTCGAGTGCGTCAAGGGCACGGTCGAATCGCTCCGGCTCGTCGGTGTGCAGGGTCAGCAACGGCTCGCCGCCGGCCACGACCGCGCCGGGTTTGACGTGAATCTCCACCCCGGCGCCGGCCTGCACGGTGTCCTCCTTGCGCGCTCGGCCGGCACCCAGCCGCCAGGCCGCGACTCCCACACCGTAGGCATCCAGGCGGCTGAGCACCCCGTCAGCCGGGGAGAGCACGGTATGGGTTTCGCGCGCCCGGGGCAGGGGCGCGTCCACAGCACCGCCCTGCGCTGTCACCATCGCCCGCCAGACGTCCATCGCGGAACCGTCCCGCAACGCCTCAGCCGGATCCTTGCCGTCGATTCCCGCTGCTGCCAGCATCTCCCGGGCGAGCGTCACGGTAAGTTCGACGACGTCCTCCGGCCCGCCGCCCGCGAGCACCTCGACGGATTCGCGTACTTCCAGCGCGTTGCCCACCGTGAGACCCAGCGGTGTCTGCATATTGGTCAGCAACGCAACCGTCCGGACGCCGGCGTCGCTGCCCAGGTCCACCATGGTGCGGGCCAGCTCCCGCGCCGACTCGGTGTCCTTCATAAACGCCCCTGAGCCGACCTTCACGTCCAGGACCAGCGCACCGGTGCCTTCGGCGATCTTCTTGCTCATGATGGAACTGGCGATGAGCGGGATCGCCTCCACGGTGCCGGTAACATCCCGCAGAGCGTAGAGCTTCTTGTCTGCGGGGGCGAGGTTCTCCGTCGCAGCGCACACCACGGCCCCGGCGTCCCGGACCACCGCTTGCATCTCCTCTGCCGACAACGACGCACGCCAGCCGGGTATGGACTCGAGCTTGTCCAATGTGCCGCCGGTGTGTCCGAGCCCTCTCCCGGAAAGTTGCGGGACGGCGGCGCCACAGGCCGCCACCGTGGGTGCCAACGGCAGCGTGATCTTGTCGCCGACCCCGCCGGTCGAGTGTTTGTCGGTGGTGGGCCGGCCGGCTGCGGTCCAGTCCATGCGCGTCCCGGACCGGACCATAGCGTCGGTCCAGCGGGAGATCTCCCGCCGGGACATGCCATTCAGCAGGATGGCCATCGCCAAGGCGGCCATCTGCTCGTCGGCGACGCCACCGCGAGTGTAGGCGTCGATCACCCAGTCGATCTGGGCGTCGGCGAGCTCCTGCCCGTCCCGCTTGGCACGGATGACGTCCACTGCGTCGAATCGGGTTTCACCGCTGCTTTTCACAGTTCAGACCGCCTTGTTCGTCTTGATGGTCTCGTCGCGCCCGACGACGTCGGACTCGGCGAGAGTGCGCCCGGTGCGGCGGCACCGGGTGGGGCGCCCTTACCGATCCTGCCCGAAGACGATCCTCGCGGCCAGCGCGTCAGCAACCAGCGAACACGGCGCCCGCTCACGGTCCTGACGTCTTTCATCCGTCCTGACGCCCCACAGCCGCGTCATATGCCCCCACATCGCCGTTTGGCGCGACGGAAAGGAGTCAGGACGACGCAACGGCGTCAGGACAACGCCCGATGAGGGTACGGACGACGCGACGACGCACCCAGGACGACCCAACGGCGTCAGGACATACGCTCCGCGGCTCGGCGATGGACGCCCACGTGGTAGCCGACCGCTGTCGCCGCGAATCCAGTAGCGATGACCACGAGGATCAGGTACGACTGCCCGGTGGCAGGCAGAAGGAGCGCCGCCGCGCCGGCCGCCAGGACGAAGCTGGCGTTGAACGCCACGTCGTAGAACGAGAAGACCCGCCCGCGGTACTCGTCGTCCACGCTCTCGTGCACCACGGTGTCAACGACGATCTTCATACCCTGTGTCGCCAGGCCGAGGACACCTGCCACCACCGCCATGGCAGGAACGGTGAACAGCGTCCCCGGCACCAGCACGACCACGGCAGCGGCCGCCAGGAGCAACGCGGCCCAGGTCTCCTTGCGCATCTGCCGGGTGGCCACGGGGGTCAGGAGTGCCGCGACCATGAATCCTGCACCGGAGATCCCCAGAAGCATCGCCAACGTTCCCAGTCCGGCGTCGACGTCGGCCGGGTCGTGGAAGTAATTGCGGGACAGCAGGATGGCGGCGATCAGGGTCAGCCCGTAGAAGAACCGCGTCGACGCCATCGCGGTGAGCGCCCACAGGGCCGGCTTGCGCGCGGCGATGTGCCGTGCGCCCTCGGCCATGCCGTCCACGACCTGCCGCGCAGCCAGGGTCACCGGGATCCGTTCCACGCCGCCGTCGCCAGAACCCTCGCCATCGTCCCCGCCCGGGCCCAGGGTCGTGCGCCCGATCCGCAACGACAGCAGCGCGGCGACCAGATACAGCAGTGTCGCCAGCAGCACGATGGGACCCTCGGCGGACTCCTCGGCGTCGGACCCGAACAGCCACCGCTGAGTCAGGTAACCGGCACCCACTCCCGCGATCATCGCCACCGCCCCGGAGGTGGGCGCCACCGAGTTGGCCATCACCAGCTCGTCGCGCTCGACGACGCGCGGCACCGACGCACTCAGCCCGGCCAGGACGAACCTGTTCAGCGACAGCATGGCCAGCACCGTGATGAAGAACGGCGGGCCGACATTGCCATCGGTCACCTGCCACACCATCGCCAGGGAGAGCGCCGCGCGGCACAGGTTGGTGAACAGCAACACCTGGCGGCGCTGCCAGCGGTCCAGCAGCACGCCCGCGAACGGTCCGATCACCGAGTAGGGCAGCAACAGCACAGCGAAAGCGGCCGCCGTCGCCGCCGCACCGGTCTGGCGTTCGGGAGAGAAGAAGACGTACGACGCGAGCGCCACCTGCAGCACTCCGTCACCGAACTGACCGGCGATCCGGACACCGAACAAGCGCCGGAAGCCCGGTCTGCGCAGCAGAATTCGCAGCTCGGACGAGAATCCCGTGGTTGTCGGCACACAGACAGCCTAGGTGCGCGACGACGCAGTCTCCCCATTGCGCTCACAACGTTCCCCTAACAACGCCGGCGCGACGGTCTCAGTCTGGCCGTACGCCGCCAGCATGCAGATCGTCCGGGCCGAAGGCCTGCGGAAGCACCTCGGCCATGCTGAGGATCCCCTCTGGTGTGTCGACCTGCAAGGCGGCGCCACCGTGTTCCCACAGTAGCTGGCGGCAGCGCCCGCAGGGCATGATCCTGGCTCGGTCCTGCCCGCCTACGCACGTGAACGCGACGAGCCGGCCGCCGCCAGACGCGACCAGGGCGGACACCAGGCCGCATTCGGCGCAAAGGGTCACGCCGTAGGAGGCGTTCTCCACGTTGCAGCCCGTGACGACCCGGCCGTCGTCGACGAGCGCCGCCGCACCAACGGGGAACGACGAATACGGCGCGTACGCTCGCTGTGCCGCATCGACGGCTGCCGCCCGCAGGACGTCCCACTGGACCTCGTCGGCCCTCACGTGCTCACCTCCGCCCACACGAACCTCCGCCGAGTCAGTGTTCCTCACCGCGCCGATATCGCATGCCGTCGGCGGCAGGTGGCCGGAGCCGCTGCGTCGCCGAGGCCAGCACCGCGAGAGTGACCAGGTACGGAGTCATGGTGGTGACCTCGCTGGGCAGCGCGTCGAGCGCCAGCGAGCCGACGATGGCCGCTCCGGCCAGGACCAGCAGCACCGCGCTGAGCACGAAGCGCCGGCGGTACAGATCCCACACACCCACGGCGGCCAGCAGGATACCCACGAACAGCAAAAGTGCCAGCACAGCGGCCGAGCTTGACGCGCGGAGACGGACAGCATCGGAGTACCCGAAGAGTCCGGAACCGGCGGCCAACCCTCCGGGCCGCCAGTTTCCGAAAATCATCGCCGCGAGGCCGATATAACCGCGTCCACCGGTCTGTCCTTCGCGGTAGGAGCCCGTGAACAGCACCAGCATAAGGCCACCCAGGCCGGCAAGCGCGCCGCTGGTGATCACCGCGAGGTATTTCATGCGGTAGACGTTGACGCCCAGCGACTCCGCCGCTACCGGATTCTCGCCGGCAGAACGCCAGCGCAGGCCAAGGGCGGTGCGCCACAACACGAACCAGGTGAGCGGCAGCATGGCCAGCGCGATCAACGCGAAGGCGGTCAACCCGCTGGTCAGCCCATACAGGACACCGCCGAGGTCGGACAGCACCGGAAGATCGGTGTCCTCCAGGCGCCCGAGCAGGTTCGGTCCCGAGGACAGCACCGGAATGCTGAAACTCGCCGCGGACCCGATCGGCGGGGACTGGGTCGGCCCGCCGCCCTGCGCGCCGTCGGCGTAGACGGCCTCGGACAGGAACCGCACCAAGCCTGCCGCCACCAGGTTGATCGCCACGCCGCTGACGATGTGGTCGACACCGAACGTCACTGTGGCCAGCGCATGGATGAGACCGCCGAACGCGCCGCCGATCAGGGCGCCGAGCAGCGCTCCCCATGGCCCATAGTGCCACCCGCCGAATCCGGCACCCCACGTTCCGAGGATCATCATGCCTTCGAGGCCGATGTTGATCACTCCGGCCCGCTCGGCGACCAGCCCGCCCAAGGCGCACATGCCGATCGGCAACGCGAGGATCAGCATGGCGCGCGCGGTGCCGCTGCTGGTCAGGACAGTTTCCCCGGTGATCACGCGTACCGCGGACAGCGCCACGAATCCCAGGGCGAGGATGAGCAGCATCCTGCGAGTCCGCGAGAGGCGCAACGCGGCGCCTTCGGGGCGGGTCATGATCTTGGGTCCCGTGCTGCCGGTCACGACGCCACCTCCACCGGGGTCGTGGCCTGGTCCTGGGCGCGGGCGCGTCGTTCTTCACGACGACGCAGCCGCCGCCGCGCCACCTCGTCGACGATCAGCACAGACAGCACCACAATGCCCTGCATGATCGTCACCGCTGCCGGGGGAATCCCTTCGGACTGCAACCGGGGACCGGCACGATCGAGGAAGGCGAAGAGCAGGGCCGCCAGCGCGATGCCGCCTGGCCGGTTGCGCCCGAGCAGGGCCACCGCGATGCCGGTGAACCCATAGCCGGCGACGAACGAGTCCGGCTGGAACCGGTGCGCCGAGCCCAGCAGGTCGGACAGTCCGACCAATCCGGCCAGGGCTCCAGAGAACAGCATCGCCTTGACCACCATGGCACGCGACGAGATCCCGTTAGCGGTCGCCGCGAGCGCACTCAGCCCGCTCGCTCGCAGTTCGAAGCCGAACCGGGAACGGGAGAGGATGACAGCGACGACGACCCCGACGACGATCGCGACGACGACGAACCCGTGCACCGGGCGCCGGGGCTCTTCCAGGCCGAGGACGCCGAACAGTTCGTTCAGACCGGGGAAGTGCGCGGATTCGGGCAACCTGGTGGTGGCGACGTTCTCGCCCGCGCCGAGCTCCGGGTCCACGAACGGCGAGCGGATCAGATACGCGGCGATGCCGATGGCGATCGCGTTCAGCATGATGGTGGAGATGACCTCGCTGACGCCGCGGGTCACCTTGAGGATCGCCGGAATCGCCGCGTAGGCGGCACCGGCCGCCATCGCGATCAGCGTGATCACCAGGATGTGCAGAGGCGCGGGCAGGACGATCGCGGCACCGAGCCCAGCAGCCACGACGGTGGCGATCCGGTACTGGCCTTCCACGCCGATGTTGAACAGCCCCATGCGAAAGCCGATGCTCACGGCTAGGCCGGCGAGGAACAGCGGCGCAGCCCGGTTGATCCACACGCCGATCGAGTTGGCCTGCGCGACCGGGGTCTCACCGAAGTCGAACAGGGCGACGAGCGCCGCGATGGGGTTCTCGCCGATGATGAGGATGAAGACTGCCGTGACGGCCAGGGCGACGCCCAGGGCGACGAGTGTCGGGGCGATGCGCCGCCACCATCCGAGCAGGCGCGTCACCGGCTCTCCTCCTCCGTGTCGGCCCGCGCCGCCTGCTCTTCCCCGGCGGCGTCCCCCGTTGTGAAGCGTGCGCCTTCCTGCCCGGCGGCTCCGGTCATGTAGCTACCTAGCAGTTCCGGCGTCACCTCGGCCGGATCGAGCCTGGCGACGATCCGCCCGCGGAATAGCACGTAGAGCGTGTCGGACAGGCCGAGGAGCTCCTCCAGGTCGGCGGAGACCAGTACCGTCGCAAGCCCGGCGGCGCGCGCCTCACGCAATCGGTCCCAGATGGCGGACTGAGCGCCCACGTCCACGCCGCGCGTGGGGTGAGCGGCGACGAGCACACGCAACGTGGTGCTCATCTCCCTGCCTATGACGAACTTCTGCTGGTTACCACCCGAGAGCGCGTCGGCGATCGTGTCCGGCCCGGGCGCCCGCACGTCGTACTCCCGCATGATCGTCGCGGCCTCGGCCCGGGCAGCCTGCGGCCGGATCCAGAACCGCCCACCGGCGGGCGGATTGCCCTGCCACCCGAGCAGCCGGTTCTCCCAGAGGGGCGCGTCGAGAAGCAGGGCCTGCCGGTGCCGATCTTCGGGGATGAAACCGATGCCGGCCATCCGCCGCTGGTGAGCCGGCCACGACGTCATGTCGTCGTCGCCCAGCCTCAGCAGCCCGGCATCGGGCTTGCGCAGGCCCATGATGGCCTCGACCAGCTCGCTCTGCCCGTTCCCTTCGACGCCGGCGAAGCCGGCGATCTCGCCGCGCCGGACCTCGAAGGTGACGTCATGCAGGAGGTCAGGGCCGTCTTGCGAACTGAGCGCGAGACCCGAGGCCGCCAGCTCGACCACGTCGGTCACGGTCGACTCGGTGGTCTCCGGTGTGGGCAGTTCACTTCCGACCATCAGGTGTGCCAGCTGCCGCGACGACGTGGCCTGTGGGTCGTCCACGGTGGCGACCGTCGACCCGCGGCGGATCACCGTGATCCGGTCCGCCACCTGGCGCACCTCGTCGAGCTTGTGGCTGATGAAGATCACCGACAGCCCGGCGGCACGCAGTTCTGCCAGGTTGGAGAAGAGCGCGTCCACCTCCTGCGGGACGAGAACTGCCGTCGGCTCATCCAGGATGAGCACGCGGGCGCCCCGGTAGAGCACCTTGGCGATCTCGATCCGCTGCCGGTCGGCCACGCTGAGCTCTTCGACCAGCCGGTCAGGACGCAAGCCCAAGCCGTACCGCTCGGACGTCTCCTCGATCCGCTCTCGGGCCGCCGCGAAGTCGAGGCGAACCCCGGCCCGGGGCTCTGCGCCGAGCACGATGTTCTCCAGGACGGTGAAGTTGTCCGCCAGCATGAAGTGCTGGTGCACCATGCCGATGCCGGCGGCGATGGCGTCCTTCGGACTTCCGAACTCGACCGGGTGACCGTCGACGCTGATGGTGCCCTCGTCCGGCTTGTACATGCCGTAGAGGATCTTCATCAGCGTCGACTTGCCCGCGCCGTTCTCACCGACGACGGCGTGCACTTCGCCATGTCGCACCGCGAGGTGGACGTCGCGATTGGCGACCACCCCGGGGAAGCGCTTTGTGATGCCGGTCAGCTCGATGACCGGCGCTGGCTCGGCGTCCACGGTCACTCGGTGCGGCTGACCTCGATCTCACCGTCGATGATCTGCTGTTTGTAGTCGTCCAGCTCGTCGGTGATGTCGTCGATGAACCCGCCGCTGGTGGAGTAGCCCACGCCTTCGTCGGACAGGTCGTAGGACGTGGACTCGACGTCCCCGCCCTCGATGAAGGTGTTGATGCTTTCGAACACAGCGCTGTCGACCCGCTTGAGCATCGACGTCAGGATCGCTTCCTGCAGCTCCGGGTCCCCGACCGTTTCATACTGGTCGGAGTCGGTGCCGATGGCCCACTTGCCGGCCTCGGCCGCGGCCTGGAACGTGCCGACGTTGGAATCACCGGCGGGCGTGTAGATGATGTCGACGCCGCGCTGGTACATCGCCTCGGCGGCCACCCGGGCGCCGGCGGGGTCGGCGAACCCGGCCGGCTCCTCGCCGGGAGACAAGCGCTGGTCTTCAATTTCGATCGACGGGTCGACCGCCTCCACGCCCTGCTTGAATCCGGCGCCGAACGCGTTGATGACCTCGCCCTCGTTACCGCCGACGATGCCGACCTGACCGGTCTCGGTCTTCAGCGCCGCCGCCACTCCCATGAGGAAAGAGCCCTGCTCTTCGGCGAACGTCATGACGGCGACGTTCTCGCGGTCGCTGGGCGGCCCGTCGATCCGAATGAACTGCACGTCGGGGTACTCGTCGGCGACGGTGTCCATGACCTCGAAGAAGGCGTAACCGATACCGAGGATCGGGTTGTGGCCACCGTCGGCGAGCTCGCGCAGCAACTCATCGCGGTTGGAGCCGTCCGACGCGGGAGACAGATCCTGGAATGTGACGCCCAGTTCCTCGCCCGCCCGGTCGAGACCAGCCGCAGCCGAGTCGTTGAAGGACCGGTCTCCCCGGCCACCGACGTCGAAGGCCATGCCGACCTGGACGTCCTCTCCGGACGCGCCCTCACCGTCGGTGCCGGTGGTGGGGTCGTCGGTACCGTCATCGTCGCTCGCACATGCTGTGAGCAGCATGGCCGCGGTGGCGAATCCCGCGGCAAGTTTCATGACCCGGCGCACGGGCAGCTCCCTTCACAAACCTGACTCGAGCAGCTGTTGCGAGCCCGAGTGAGCGAGAGCGTATCCGTTGTGTCCGAGTTAGGGCGAGCTCAACTGGGTGTTGTTACCAGAACGCAAAGGAATGTTCTGAAATGAAAATCCTCCGGAGGCCGGGTGCGGCCGCCGGAGGATCGTTCGTGCGTCAGCGGACGGTGGCTTGGCTCTCCGCCACCGGCACATTGACAACAACCGACTCAGAACGGCCTGCCAGGTCACCGCCGACCTGCTCCCCGTCTTGCGTCACGCCCTCCCACGTGGCTGCCCACTCGACCGAAGCCGAGACAGGGTAGCCGTCGGGGTACTGAACAGAAGCTCGCGTGAAGCTCACCGTGCAACCCTCGGCGTCGCTGGATCCCGGCGACCACGCCTTGATGGCGAGAGCGGGCTCACAGTCCGCCCTGCCTGCGGGGGATGCGACGGTCAATCCGTCCGTCTGCGCGGTGACCTCAGCCCAGACGGTGCCGCCCACCACCTCGGCCCGGATCCTGCGCTCACCGTCGGCGCCGCCGATGCTCTCCTCCGGGTTGGTCACCCAGAACCACGTGTCGAAGCCGACGAGCGTCGCGCCGCCCAATGCCCCGGCGCCCTGCGGGTTCCGGTCGATCTCCGGTGCCTCGATCACCATCTCGTCTCGAGCCGCCTCAGCGAGGTCCTCGGGGTCGACGACCGGATCCGGCTGCTCCCCAGTGGCAAATGGCCAGTATGCGACGGGTATGTCCTCGCCATCGTAGTGGTTAATCTGAGGTGAGCACGCCATTTTGGCCTCTTTGTCCGCACCTTCGATCTGGTAGAAAGTGATCTCTTCGCCAGCTCCAGCACGCCGTATCGCGTCCTCGAAGACCTCATAGGAGGGCCAGGCGAAATAGCCGGCCGCTGCGTGCCCTCTGAGCCAGGGACGGATCTCTTCCTCGAAGTACTCGCGGATCTCTTCAGGGTCGGTGATGTCGACTCCTGGCATGACCGCAATCGGCTCCCACCAGCAGACAGGCGGTACGTGGATGGTGTAACCGTCACCGCCACCGCCCGGCGCGCCGTCTCCGGAGAGCCGTACCTCGACGCTGTACCCGCTCCCGGTCTCCTCGCCGCCGCCCTCTTCGCCGCCCGGGATGGCGGACGCGGTTGTCGGAACCAGCATGGCACCCGCCACGAGCGCGATCGTCGCGCTACGGTGCTTCAGACGCATGTACCCATACCTCAACAATCAAGTCCGGAACGTGCCGTATCGTAGCAGGATCGTTCCCAAGCAGGGCAGCGATCAATCATTCGGTCACATCCGCGGTCAAAGATCGTCAACATGCCTGCGCGTCCTGCTCTCTCGCGTTCGAAGCGACCCAGGTGCCAGATCGTTGCTGCATATCAACGATGTACCTCTCGGGGGACGGATACGGAGATACCGAGCCGCCGCGGAACTCGATCCATCCCGGCAAAGCCAGGCACAGGTCCACCTCAGCGCTGTCACCGTTCACCGAGACGTCGCGAGCCTGAAGCAGCATCGGCTCACCGGTGAACACCCATTCTTCCTGCTCCGCCTGACCGATGAACTCAATCAAACGGCCGAGCTGAGGCTCCACCGCCGTGTCGCGGACCTTGGACAGTTCCGCGTCGGCACCGAACAAAACTGCCTGCCAGCTGGCCATGAACCGGCCTACGCCCTCAAGCACCTCGAGCTCGTCGTCGGTGGCGTCGTCTGGCGGTTCCACCGGCAGCTCGTCGGGCAGCTCGATGACGTTCGGCTCGTCACCTGGCAGGTACGGCTGGGTGAATCCGGGCTCCGGCTCGGACCCGCCGTCGTCGTCCGGCGGCGGAGTCGCCGTCGATTCCCCGGATGCCGGCGGCTCGTCGAGGTCGGTGGGCGGCGGGCTGGTGACGACATCGGTCTGTCCGTCCAGCCCGGGAGGCTCCGTTCCGCCACCGCCACAAGCCGTGAGCACGAGAGCGGCCATCGCCGCCGCGGCTGCCACCCTGGCTGTCTTCGTGACGGTCACCCGTTGTTCCCTTTCCCGTGCAAAATCCAGTCAACGTCCCGTGCCGACACGGCCGTGTACGGGCTACGCGGACGGCAGGACTTCCGCGCCAGACGATACCGCCACCGGATGACCGGCAAACCCGCAATCACCGAACCAGCGATCCGCAGCCCCGCGCATGCCTCCCGCTGCGGCGACGGCCTCACATGGTGGACGGCGGCTGGTACACGCCCCACACTTCGCGCAGCGCGTCGCAGACCTCCCCGCCAGTGGCTCGGGCGGCCAGCGCGTCGCGCATCGGGTCCATCACATTCTCCGACCCCGAGGCGGCCGTGCGCAGCTCGTCCAGCGCCCGGTCGACGGCGGCGCCGTTACGTGACTCACGCAGCGCCGCCAGGCGTTCACACTGGGCCGCTTCCAGCTCCGGGTCAACGCGCAGCGGCTCGTACGGCTCGTCGCCGTTGGCCTTGAACTTGTTGACACCGACGACGGCCCGTTCCCCGGAGTCGATCCCCTGTGCGATGGCGTAGGCAGAGCGCTCGATCTCACTCTTCTGGAAGCCGCGCTCGATCGCCATGACCGCTCCGCCAAGCTCCTCCACCTGCCGCATCAGGTCACGCGCGGCCTCTTCGACGTCGTCGGTCAAGGACTCGATGGCGTAGGAGCCGGCGAACGGGTCCACGGTCTTCGTCACGTCGGTCTCGTGCGCGAGGACCTGCTGGGTCCGCAGCGCCAGCCTGGCCGCCTTCTCCGACGGCAGCGCTATCGCCTCGTCATAGGAGTTGGTGTGCAGGGACTGGGTGCCGCCCAGCACCGCGGCCAGCGCCTGCACGGTCACCCGCACCAGATTCACCTCGGGCTGCTGGGCCGTGAGCTGGACACCGGCCGTCTGGGTGTGGAACCGCAGCATCTGGGACTTGGGGTTCTTCGCGCCAAACTCGTCACGCATCATGTGCGCCCAGATCCGCCGCGCGGCGCGGAACTTGGCCACCTCCTCGAGAATGGAAGTCCGCGCGACGAAGAAGAAGGACAGTCGCGGTGCGAACTCGTCGACGTCCAGCCCGGCGGACAACGCGGCTCGCACGTACTCACGCGCGTTCGCCAGCGTGAACGCCACCTCCTGCGCGGGCGTCGCGCCAGCTTCTGCCATGTGATAGCCGGAGATCGAGATCATGTTCCAGCGCGGGATCTCTCGTTGGCAGTACGCGAAGATGTCGCTGACCAGCCGTAACGACTGCGCCGGCGGAAAAATGTAGGTGCCCCTGGCGATGTACTCCTTGAGCACGTCGTTCTGGATGGTTCCAGTGAGCTTCTCGCCCGCGACGCCCTGCTCGGCGCCGACGAGCTGATACATCAGCAGGAGCAGCGCGGCCGGCGCGTTGATCGTCATCGACGTCGAGACCTGATCGAGGGGAATGCCGCCGAACAGCACCCGCATGTCTTCGATGGAGTCGATGGCCACACCGACCTTGCCGACTTCGCCCTTGGCCAGCGGGGCGTCGGAGTCGTAGCCCATCTGCGTCGGCAGATCGAAGGCGACGGACAACCCACCAGTCCCCGCCTCGACGAGCTGGTGGTAGCGCCGGTTCGACTCTGCGGCCGTGCCGAAGCCGGCGTACTGGCGCATGGTCCACGGCCGCCCCGTGTACATGGAGGGATAGACACCCCTGGTGAAGGGGTACGAGCCAGGCTCACCCAGCTTCTCTCCGGGATCCCAGCCGTCGAGCTCGCTGGGCCCGTAGACGGGTTCGATCGGCAAGCCGGACTCCGATGTCGCGCTCATGATCGCCTCGCTCCGTACGACGGGTGATCCGTGAACCCGCGGGATGAACACGATCCCGCCCGCACTCTCACGGACCTGCTGCTTCTTACGAACCTATGCTCACTGCGGGATCGCCCTAACGTAGTGCCGCTTGCCTCCCGGCAGCCGTGAGAATGCCCACATCAGGAGATAGTTCACACGGACCGGCCTGCGCAGCCCGCCGTGATCACAGCAGCTTCCGCTTGGCTTCGCGTCGGCGCTTACGAGCTGCCTCGAGGTCCGCCCTCGCCTCGCCCAGTTCCTCCTCGGCGTCGTCGACACCGGTCCGGGCGTTCTCCAGTTCGCCCTTTGCCGCCTCGAGCTCGGCGAGCAGCCGCTCGACCTTCGCCTCCGCACTCTCCAGGGCGTCTTGCCTCTCATCGAGGGCTGTCTCGAGCCCGCCGACGTGTTCCTCAGCCTCCGTGACCGCTGCGTCGGCCTCCTCGAACTCCCGCTCAGCCTCAGCACGCTGTTGGGCCAGCCGGCGCTCCCGGGCGGTCGTGGCGTCCTCAGCACCCTCCCCGGCGTCCTCATCCTTGACGTCCTCGTCGTCGGCCCGCCGGGCACGGGGCTTCGCCGGCGACGACGGTCTCGGGGGCGCTCCGCGGCCGTCTTCTCGCTTCTCCCGCGCCGCCCGTGCCTGGCTGAGCGAGATGACCTGCGCGGCTCCACCGCCGGGGAGGCCGAATCCCACGTGCTGCAGCGGATGCGTGAGCCGACCAACCTGCAGCTCCGCCGCCACACCGGGATCGGCGGTCGCGGCCAGCAGTGTCTCGTTGAGCGCCTCGACCGCGTCGTGACTCGGCCGTTTGCCGCCGTTCAGCTTCGCGACCTTGGCCAGGAGCGCGTCGACCTTCTCTTTGCGACGGGCCGCAAGTTCGCGTAGCCGGGCACCGTCGCCGTCAGCGGTGGCCTCGCGCATCTCGTCGCCCACCCCGACGAGTTCGTCCACATCCTGGCGGTGGGCCCGCACCAGCTGATTGGCGAGCCAGGCGGGATGCGTCGGCTTCCGCAATCCCTTGATTCTGGCAGCGACGTCGGCCGCGCCCTGGCGCTTCGCCTCTTTGGCCAAGGCATCGCGAGCCGGTACGAACTCGTCGAGCGGCAGCCCGTACAGTTCGGTAGCGGCGGCGTCGAGGTTCATGCCTCCAGTGTTCCTGACGCGCGGCGTCACCGCACCACGTCTCGGCGTTCGGCTTACGCGACCCGACATAGTACCGATAGCCCGTAATGATCTTGATATCGCCCTGACGGCTGGTTGACAGTCGCCCGTGCATATGATGACGAACGGTCATGCTGCGTCCCTTCGGGAAACCTTTCCGCGTACGCCTGCATGCCCCCTGCCCCGGTATCTCACGGGCTGCTCACTTCACTAGATGATCCATACGAAAGGAACCACCATGCGCAAGACGCTTGCCTCGCGTCGCGTCATCGCTGCTCTCGCTGGCAGTGCGCTCGTATTCGGGCTGGCCGCGTGCTCGTCCGACGACGACGCGCCCGAGGACACCACCACGGAGGAAGTCACCGACGAGGTGGACTCCGACGAGCTCGACGTTGAGGATGTCGCGGACGACGAGGACACGGACGAAGACACCGACGAGGCGGAGGAAGCCGAGGACGAGCCGGCCGACAGCCCCAACGGCAGCGGTGAGCACACCGCCGCGCCCTGGACCGACCCCATCACCCTCCCCGGTGAGCAGATCGCCACCATCGAGGGTGACAACTTCCAGGTCGAGATCTACCAGGTGGGCGTGGAGCCGTCGCCCAAGGACGGCATGCTGGTGGACCCGGACAGCAACAAGCCGATTCTCGCCGAAGGCGACGACATCGTCTTCGTGAACTACGTCGTCACCAACACGTCCAGTGAGCCGATCAACCTCAGCTCCAGCCTGGTGGCGGTCGTCGCGAAGTATGCGGACTGGGAGTACCTGCAGGGCATGGACTCGATCACCGACCGTGACCTCTACGAGGCGATGGAGCTGGACACCAACGCCGTCGCGGAGCGCAGCGAAGAGGGCGTCTACCCGCTGGCGCCAGGCGAGTCCTACTCGCAGGCCGACAACTTCATGTACAAGACGGACTCGCCGGTCATCTTCGAGGCCCGCCTGACGCCGGTCGACGACGAGGGTGAGCTGCTCAGCGACGAGCGCCAGGAAGAATCGGTCGAGGTCACGCTCTCTTGATCGGAGCGTGACGGCCGCATGAGTTCCGGCCGGACTGGTGGCGTCGCCGCGGCACCAGCCCGGCCGGTTGCATTTAGTACATCACGTCGCAAGATGCCCGTCGCAGGGTGGTCCCCGAAGCGACACCTCGACGTCACCGACGACCGCCTCGGCAACGGCGTCGTCGTTCCGGCCGTCCGAGAACCCGTCGCGTCTCCCGCGGTAATCCCGCGGGGAACGAACCCGCGTGCGTCATCACAGGGACGTCAGTGGACCTGGTGAACCGAGGTCTGCTGGTCCGCGCGGACGACGAGGTACCGCTCGCCGCGGCCAATCTTCCTGCCGATGGGAATGTTCTGCCGCCCGTCACCGAGCCGCCCCGCGAAGAGCGGGGTCTGGTGAATTCTGTACAACGGATCCAGCCGGTGCAACACCACACCGACTTCCGCCGGGCGAGTCATCATCAGAACCACGCGATTATTTACCTGCTCGTACATGGCACTGCTGACGATTCTGGCTGATCCAGGCGGCGAGCTCACCGCTTCCTGAATTTGAGCCACAAGCAATGGTGGAATTGGCGCCAAGCCATCGACGACCTTAAGCCCGGGATTCTGCGCCTTGAGGGCGGTGACCACCGCCTCACGCTTCGCGCCGCGCACCGCACGCCCGAGAGCGACCACGTCCACGGATGCTCCGTCAACGGTGGTCCGGGCTCTGTCCAGATCCGTCTCCTGGATAACCTCCATACCGAGATGCTGCAGCGCACGACCCAATTCGTCGAGCACCCGAGCACGTTTACCAACGAGTAACACCCGTGCCACTCGTTGTGCCGATTCAGCCGTCATAGGCACCCCTGACCGCGCTGCGCTCCGCCAAACCCTTGACAAAGATCATGGACGTTCGTCTCATGAAAAGTCACGGCCCATCTCTCATGGTGAGATATTTCTCCTCACTTCGATCAATCCGACGCCTGAACGTCATCAGGCATTCACATCTGTCTCGCCGTGCAGCCATCGGCACCGCACACCGTGGAGGCCATGCGCGTCGTGATCATCACAGAGTCCTTCCTCCCGCAGATCAACGGGGTTGCGAACTCGGTCTGCCGCGTCGTGGAGCACCTTTCCGGTCATGGTCACGACGCCCTGGTCGTCGCTCCAGGCGACGGTCCGGACAGCTACGCGGGGGCGCCGGTCGTCCGAGTGCCGTCGGTGACACTGCCCGGCAATGACGACAGCGTCGTCGGACTGTCCACGAGGCGCCGGATCGCCGCCACCCTGCGTGACTTCCGGCCCGATGTCGTCCACCTCGCATCGCCGGCCTGGCTCGGCCGGGCCGGCATGAACGCGGCGGCCCGGCTCGGGCTGCCCACCGTGGCCGTCTTCCAGACCGATCTCGCCGGATTCGCCCGCGGCTACCGGTTCTGGCGCGTCGTCGGCGACGACGTGATCTGGTCCTGGCTCCGGCGTATCCACGATCACGCGGACCGCACGCTCGCCCCGTCCACGGCGACTATGGCCCAGCTGGCCACGCACGGATTCCCCCGGCTTGCCCGCTGGGGCCGCGGCGTCGACCTGGTCAGGTTTCACCCGGCGCACCGTGACGAAGGCCTCCGCCGCGACCTCGCGCCGAACGGGGAAGTCCTGGTCGGCTATGTCGGCAGGCTGGCTCCCGAGAAGCAGGTCTCGGCGCTCACCGCTCTGCGAGACCTGCCGAACGTCAAGCTGGTGGTGGTCGGTGGCGGGCCGAGCGAGGCCGAACTGCGTGAGGCCCTGCCCGCAGCGGCGTTTCTCGGTTTCCGTTCCGGGGAGGCGTTGTCCCGCGCCTACGCCAGCCTCGACGTGTTCGTGCACACCGGACCGGCCGAGACGTTCTGCCAGACGGTGCAGGAGGCGCTCGCGTCAGGGGTGCCGGTCGTCGCTCCCCGCGCGGGCGGTCCGATCGACCTCGTCAGCCACGGCAGCACCGGCTACCTCGTCGAACCCGGCAGCCGGCCCGAGGTCCGTGCGGCCGTCGAGCGGCTGACGTCCGACGGCCGGCGACGAGCGGCGATGGGGCGCGCCGCGCGTGAGTCGGTCCATGGCAGATCATGGACGGCGATCTGCCATGAGCTGCTGGGACACTACGAAGCAGCGATCAGCCGTCGCGCGTCGATCAGCGCCGTCGCCGCCGGCTGACCACGTCCACGTGACCTATTTCACCGGCTCGCGACCTATCTCACACCCCTGAGGTGACATTGACCACGGAACGGCTATAACGACGCAGATACGATGAACGCCGGTCGAAGCGAGACGCTCCGGCTGGGTGCGCGACCTCGTGAACGAGTCGACCGGTGCCACCAGGCATCAGTCCGCCCGACACGCGCCACGTCGTCGTGACGTGACCGCGTGCCCCATTTCGACATCGGCGAAAGGTAACCTCCCCGTGCCCAAGGCGCCGGCAGGCACGCTTTATCGCGGCCGCGAAGGCATGTGGTCGTGGGTGGCCCACCGGGTCACCGGCGTAGGCATCTTCTTCTTCCTGTTCGTCCACGTCCTCGACACAGCACTCGTCCGGGTCTCCCCCGAGGCGTACAACGAGGTCATCCACACGTACCAAACTCCGATCGTCGGGCTGATGGAGGCTGGGCTGGTCGGTGCGATCATCTTCCACGCCTTCAACGGCATCCGGATCATCCTGGTCGACTTCTGGGGCAAGGGACCGCGCTACCAGCGGCAGATGCTGGTCGGTGTCGGCGTGCTCTGGGTCGTCCTCATGGTGCCGTTCCTGGTCCGCCACCTTTCCCACGTCTTCGGGGGCTGATCATCGATGACCGCAACGTCTATCGCCGCTCCCCGCTCCCCCCGCCGGATGCGCTCTCGCACCAACACGGAGCTCTATGCCTGGCTGTTCATGCGCATCTCCGGCGTCTTGCTGCTGGTACTCGTCTTCGGCCACCTGTTCGTCAACCTCATGGTGGGCGAAGGCATCAACGCATTGGACTTCGCGTTCGTCGCCGGCAAGTGGGCCAGCCCGTTCTGGCAGATCTGGGATCTGCTCATGCTGTGGCTGGCCATGATCCACGGCACCAACGGGCTGCGCACCATCATCAACGACTACGCCGAGCGGGACATGCTGCGGATGTGGCTGAAGGTCGGCCTCTACACGGCGACGGCCATCACCATCGTCCTCGGCACCCTGGTCATCTTCACCTTCGACCCCTGCCCCGCGGAGGCGGCCGCGCACCTGCTGCCGTCATTCTGCCCGGCGCCTTAATCTCGGCACTTCAGGAAGGCTGATCACATATGCAGACTCACCAGTACGACGTGGTGATCATCGGTGCCGGCGGCGCCGGGATGCGAGCCGCCCTGGAAGCCGGACAGCGGGCCCGCACCGCGGTGATCACCAAGCTGTACCCGACCCGCTCGCACACCGGCGCTGCCCAGGGCGGCATGTGCGCCGCACTCGCCAACGTCGAAGACGACAACTGGGAGTGGCACACCTTCGACACCGTCAAGGGCGGCGACTTCCTGGTGGACCAGGATGCGGCCGAGATCATGGCCAAGGAGGCCATCGACGCCGTCCTCGACCTGGAGAAGATGGGGCTGCCTTTCAACCGGACCCCCGATGGCACCATCGACCAGCGACGCTTCGGCGGGCACACCCGCAACCACGGTGAGGCCGCTGTGCGCCGGGCATGCTATTCGGCCGACCGTACCGGCCACATGATCCTGCAGACGCTCTACCAGCAGTGTCTCAAGCACGAGGTGGAGTTCTTCAGCGAGTTCTACGTGCTCGACCTGATCTTCAGCGAGATCGACGGCGAGCGCCGGACCGCGGGGGTCGTCGCCTACGACCTCGCCAGCGGTGAGATCCACGTGTTCCGGGCCAAGTCCGTGGTGTTCGCCACTGGCGGCGCGGGCAAGGTCTACAAGACGACATCCAACGCGCACACCCTCACCGGCGACGGCATGGCCATCGCCTACCGCCGCGGTGTCCCGCTCGAGGACATGGAGTTCTTCCAGTTCCACCCGACGGGTCTGGCCGGGCTCGGCATCCTGCTGTCCGAGGCCGCCCGGGGCGAGGGCGCGATCCTGCGCAACAGTGAGGGCGAGCGGTTCATGGAGCGCTACGCCCCGACGCTGAAGGACCTGGCCCCGCGGGACGTCGTCGCTCGCGCCATGGCGAACGAGGTGCGCGAGGGCCGCGGCGCCGGACCCAACAAGGACTACGTCCTGCTGGACCTCACTCACCTCGAGCCCGCGCACATCGACGCGAAGTTGCCGGACATCACCGAGTTCGCCCGGACCTACCTCGGTATCGAGCCGTACACGGAGCCGGTTCCGGTCTTCCCCACCGCCCACTACGCGATGGGCGGCATCCCCACCACCGTCGAGACCGAGGTCCTGGCCAGCAACGACCACGTCATTCCCGGCCTGTTCGCCGCCGGAGAGGTGGCATGCGTCAGCGTCCACGGCGCGAACCGCCTGGGTACGAACTCCCTGCTCGACATCAATGTGTTCGGCCGGCGCGCCGGTATCGCCGCGGCTGCCTTCGCCGCCAAGGCACCCTGGGTGGACCTGCCCGAGTCGCCGGAGAGCCAGACCGTCGCGATGCTCGAGGGCATGCGCAGCCGGGACGACGGCGAACGCGTCGCCGAGGTCCGGCGTGCGCTGCAGGAGACCATGGACGCCAATGCCCAGGTCTTCCGCTCCGAGGCGACACTGAAGCAGGCGCTGGCCGACATCGGCGTGCTGCGCGAACGCTTCGAGCGGGTCTCGGTGCAGGACAAGGGCAAGCGGTTCAACACCGATCTGCTCGAGGCCCTGGAACTCGGATTCCTCCTCGACCTCGCCGAGGTGATCGTCGTCGGAGCCCTGGAACGCAAGGAGTCGCGCGGCGGGCATTTCCGCGAGGACTACCAGAACCGCGACGACGTCAACTACATGCGCCACACGATGGCGTACCGGACCGTGAATGAGGACGGGAGCGCCAGCGTCCGGCTGGACTACAAGCCCGTCGTCATCACCCGTTACCAGCCGATGGAGCGTAAGTTCTGATGACGTTGACTGCCGAGGCACCTGTCCAAGACTCGCCCGCCGCCGGTGCCATCCCGTCGTTCCAGGTCACGCTGAAGCTGCGCCGGTTCAACCCGGAGTCGGACACCGAGCCACGCTGGGAAGAGCACACGCTCACCATGCACGGCACGGACCGCGTGCTCGACGCGCTGCACAAGATCAAGTGGGAGATCGACGGCTCGCTGACCTTCCGCCGGTCCTGCGCACACGGGATCTGCGGCTCGGACGCGATGCGGATCAATGGCCGCAACCGGCTCGCCTGCAAGACGCTGCTCAAAGACCTCCCGCTGGACAAGCCGGTGGTGGTGGAGCCGATCAAGGGTCTCGCGGTGATGAAGGACCTGATCGTCGACATGGAGCCGTTCTATTCGGCCTACAAGTCGATCATGCCGTTCCTGGTCACCACGGGCAACGATCCTTCCCGGGAGCGTCGGCAGTCGCCGGAGGAGCGCGAGCGCTTCGATGACACCACCAAGTGCATCCTGTGCGCGGCGTGCACCACGTCCTGCCCCGTGTACTGGTCCGACGGGCAGTACTTCGGCCCGCAGGCGATCGTCGGAGCACACCGGTTCATCTTCGACTCGCGGGACGAAGGCGCCGAGCAGCGGCTGGAGATCCTCAACGACCGGGAAGGCGTGTGGCGCTGCCGCACCACGTTCAACTGCACCGACGCGTGCCCGCGAGGCATCGAGGTCACCAAAGCCATCCAAGAGGTCAAGCGCGCCCTCCTCTTCCGCCGCGTCTAACCTTGCCGTTTGGTCACCTGATCGTCGTTTTGTCGCCTGATCGTTTTCCGGCGGGCGATCAGATGCGCAAACCCTGAACGACGACGCGGATACGTCACCTGATCTCGTCTCAAGATGTGGGACGCTGACGATCAGGTGACACAACCGCGTTGGTTGTGGCCATTACGTCATCTGATCCGCATCTAAGGCTGGCCCGGGAGCACACTGGTATCAGGCAGTTGCTTCGCAAAATCTGATCACGTTGGAGAACGGGTCGACGATCTCCATCGTGGGTCCGCCCGGAGCTTGCCGGTCGATGCCAGGACGCAGATTGGCGTACGCCCTGTTGACCAGTTCCCGGTGGAACGCGGCGAGGTCTCGTATCGGCGCCCACAGGACCGAGCCCGGTGTCCCATCGCCGTGATGCTCCGACATGTCGATGACCAGCTCGTCACGCCGCAGCCGTGCATACAGGGGTAATCCCGGTTCGAATCGGTGCTCCCACTCGACGTGAAAGCCGAGATAGTCGACGTAGAACCCGCGTGCCTGCGACTCGTCGTAGATGCGAAGTACTGGGACCGCGTGACCAAGCCCGGGGCCTTGCTGATCGTCCAGCGCAGCCACGGCGGTATTCCAATCTCGGTACCCGAGCTGTCGAGCGACGATCTCCAAGGCCGCACTGTGGCTCAGATCTACGGCCGAGTGTGTGAGGCGGTCTCGGAGGATACGAGCGGCGCGCTTGGCGTCGGCGATCGTCACGTCCATCAGTTCACCTGCGTGTTCCGGTGCCATCGTCGATCAGGGCCCGCGTTTCTGAAGGGGCACCGTGTCTCGCAGCATGCATGGTGACCGCGCAGCGATGTGTTCACCATGCCGTGAAGGCGCGGGCGGCGGGTCACATCAAACCCTGGCCTGACCCTACGGGATCTCGCCCACAAGCGCTACTGGTCACTGCCGACCGTCGTTGATCAGATGACGTAACGGCCACAACCAGCGCGGTTGTGTCACCTGATCGTCAGCGTCCCACATCTTGAGACGTGATCAGCTGGCATATCCCGTCGTTCCATCAGAGTTTGCACACCTGATCCGCTACGAGAAGACGATCAGGCGACAAAACGACGATCAGGTGACCAAGTGGCGGGGTGTGGCGGGGTCGGCAAGCGCGCTAAGAGACCACGGGTCGCGGAAGGCTAGAGCTTCTCAACCGGGGCGTATTTCAGCATGAGGGTCTTCAGGCCGTCGGTCCCGAAGTCCACCGTGGCTTGTGCCTGCTCACCGGCGCCGGAGGTCGCGACGACGGTCCCCAGCCCAAAGGCGTCATGGTTGACCCGGTCACCGGCGGACAGCATCGGCACGGCCCGGGCGGGCGCCTGCTGCCGGCTTCCGCTCATTCGCCGCACAGGTGAGGAGGCCCAGCGGGTCTGGTCCGCCTCGGTACGCCGCCAGTCGACGAGCTCGTCCGGAACCTCGGCAAGGAACCGGGACGCCGGGTTGTGACTGGGTGCGCCCCACGCGCTGCGCACGGTGGCCCTCGAGATGTACAGCCGCTCGCGGGCCCGCGTGATGCCGACGTAGGCCAGCCGGCGCTCCTCCTCCAGCTCACGTGGCTCGCTCAGCGAGCGCTGATGCGGGAAGACGCCGTCTTCCATACCGGTGAGGAACACGACAGGAAACTCCAGGCCCTTGGCGGTGTGCAGGGTCATCAGGGTGACGACGCCCTCGTGATCATCCCCCTCGGGAATCTGGTCGGCGTCGGCAACCAGGCTGACCTGCTCGAGGAACCCGGTGAGTGTGCCGCCTTCCTCCTCGTCGGCCCGGCCGACGTCGTACTCTGCGGCGACGGCCACGAGCTCCCGCAGGTTGTCCACCCGGGTCTCGTCCTGCGGGTCGGTGGAGCCGGCGAGCTCGGCCATGTAGCCGGTGCGTTCCAGTACGGCTTCGAGGACGGTGACCGGGTCCGCGTCATTCTCGGCCAGCGAGCGCAACTCGTCGGTCAGTGAGATGAACGACTCGATGGCGTTGACCGAGCGGGCGGCGATGCCAGGTGCGTCGGCGGCCCGGCGCAAAGCCTGCCAGAAGGTGATCCGCTCCCGCTGCGCCAGCGCGTCGACCATCGCCTCCGCACGATCACCGATTCCGCGCTTGGGAACGTTGAGGATGCGGCGCAGCGAGACGGTGTCTTCCGGGTTGACCAGGAAGCGCAGATACGCCAGCGCGTCCTTGATCTCCTTGCGCTCGTAGAACCGCACACCTCCGACCACCCGGTACGGCAGTCCGACCCGGATCAGGATCTCCTCCATGACCCGGGACTGAGCGTTGGTGCGGTAGAAGATGGCGACGTCGCCAGCCTTGGCCAGGCCCTCGTCGCTGAGGCGATCGATCTCCTCCGCGACGAACTGCGCCTCACTGTGCTCGTCATCCGCGACGTATCCGACGATCTTCTCGCCGTCGCCGCTCTCGCTCCAGAGCCGTTTCGGCTTGCGGCCCTCGTTGCGGGAGATGACCGCGTTGGCGGCGGACAGGATGGTCTGAGTGGAACGATAGTTCTGCTCCAGCATCACCACGCGCGCATCGGGATAGTCCTTCTCGAACTCCTCGATGTTGCGGATGGTGGCACCACGGAACGCGTAGATGGACTGGTCCGCGTCACCGACGACGCACAGCTCGGCCGGCTCGAGCGACGGTGCGTCACCCGCGTCTTCCTCGGTGCGGCCCACCAGCTCCCGGATCAGGGCGTACTGGGCGTGGTTGGTGTCCTGGTACTCGTCGACCAGCACGTGGCGGAACCGGCGACGGTACAGTTCGGCGACGTCAGGGAACGCCTGGAACAGGTTGACCGTGGTCATGATGAGATCGTCGAAATCGAACGCGTTGGCGTCGGTCAGCCGCCGCTGATACATCGCGTACGCCTCGGCGATGGTGCGCTCGTGGTGGTTGCTGGCCTGCGCGGCCGCCGTCTCGTGGTCGATCAGCTCGTTCTTGAAATTGCTGACCGCGTAGCTGAACGAACGCGGTGGGTACCGCCGCGGGTCCAGGTCCAGATCCCGGCAGACCATGGTCATCAACCGTTGCGAATCGGCTTGATCGTAGATGGTGAACGACGACGTGAACCCGAACCGCTTGGCCTCCCGGCGCAGGATACGCACGCACGCCGAATGGAAGGTGGAGACCCACATGATGTTTGCCCGGCGCCCGACCAGCTCGGTGACCCGCTCCTTCATCTCTCCGGCGGCCTTGTTGGTGAAGGTGATAGCCAGGATCGAGCCGGGGTGGACATTCCGTTCGGCCAGCAAATAGGCGATGCGGCGGGTGAGGACCCGGGTCTTGCCCGACCCGGCGCCGGCGACGATGAGCAGCGGGGACCCCTCGTGAACGACCGCTTCGCGCTGCTGCGGATTCAACCCATCGACGATCGACGCAGGGTCGGTCCGGCGTCGCTCGGGCTGCTCTTCCGCTCCCTCGTCGGCACGCTTGACGTGCGTCATTCCGGGTAACAACGCCGACGACGTAGGGGGCAGCAACGTGGTCTGTTCCATGGGTGCGCTCATCGTGGCTCAAGCCTATGCGCCGACACCGACAACGACGAGATCGCCTCGCGCGGACGCCGGCACCCGTGTCACGGCCGGGCGATAGCCTCGTGGGCAACCGGCCCGGCCCGCTCGACCATGGGTCGCGGCTACGCGTCTCCACTGGGTATAGGAGCAAGATGAACTCGTCCGGAGTGGTGTTCCCGCTCAGTTCCGACGGTGTGCGCAGCACCTCCGCCCTCGGCCGTTCCGTCGTCGCGGACGCTCTGCGCGATGTGGACCCGGTAGGAGCACGTGCGGCCGAGCATGAGACGAACTGGCGCCAAGGCTACGTTCTGCATTTCCGCCGGCTCGTCGAGGCCGGGCTCGACTCCGCCGACGCCGCCCGGCGGATCGCCGCGGGCGGGCTCGCATCGCTGCACGCCCGGATGCGAGTCCAGACCGACGACGCCGAGATCACGCTGGCCGAGTCCCTGAACCAGGGCGCACACCCGTGGGCCACCGAAGTGGTCACCGGTACGGGGACACCAGAGCGCGAACTCGTCCTGCCATACCGGGGTTCCCGCCTGTACGGCGACTCCCTGGCCCGTCAGCTCGACAGCTGGGCACTGGCCGGCGTCATCGAGCCGTCCACCGCGGAAGCCGTCCAGCAGGTCATGGCCAATCCGGACTGGCTGGACCTGTCCGACGTCCGGTTGGTCACCATCGGCGCCGGCGCCGAGATGGGGCCGTTGCGCGCCGTCCTCCGGTGGGGCGGCGAGGTCACGGCCGTCGACCTGCCCCGGCCCGGCATCTGGAGAGATCTGATCGACGTCGCGCGACGCTATCCCGGACGATTGCACCTGCCGGCGCGTCCAGGCAGTGGTGATCTCGAGACACGGGCAGGCGCGGACCTGATCGGGGAGCTGCCCGAGATCGCCCGCTGGCTGTCCGACCTCGACGGCCGCCTGGTGCTCGGGAACTACGTCTACGCCGACGGAGCCACCTACGTGCGCGTGGCGATGGCCGTTGACGCCCTGACCGCGCACCTGACCACGGCACGCCCGGACACCGCGGTGTCCTTCCTGGCTACGCCGACGGACGTGTTCGCGGTACCGGGAGACGTGGTCGAGCACTCGGTCCGCGCCTATGAGAAGCACTCGCCGCTGAGGGCGGTCCGCCGTCCGCTGAAGGTGCTGTCCGCGGGCCGGCTGCTGCAGCGCAACTATGCTCCCGGTGCGGACCCCGGCATCTGCGACAGCCTGGTGCCGCAGCAAGGTCCGAACTACGCGTTGGCCAAACGGCTGCAACGCTGGCGTGCCACCACCGAACGCTCACGCGGGCGCACAGTGAGCCTCAACGTGGCACCGCCCACCCGGACCCGTTCGGTGATGAAGAACCGGGCCCTCGCCGCCGTGTACTCCGGCGCCCACCGGTTCGGCGTCGAAGTCTTCGAACCCGGCACCGCCAACACACTGATGGCCGCGCTGCTGGTGCATGACCTGCGCCGCCCCTCACCGGCTGGGACGCATCCGTGGATGGACGAGGCGGCGACGGCCGCTCATGGTGGGCTGTGGCGCAGTGCCTACGCTCCGCGCAGCGCCCTGGGTTTGGCCGCGGTGGTCGGCATCGCCGGCGCCCGAGGGTAACGCCTCGCCCCGGAACGCCTCATGTCCTACCGGACGCTAGATGAGACGGCGGTCGGTGGCCCAGCGGGTCAGCTCGTACCGGTTGGACAGCTGGAGCTTGCGCAGCACGGCCGAGACGTGGGTCTCCACGGTCTTGACCGAGATGAACAGCTCCTTGGCGATCTCCTTGTACGCGTAGCCGCGGGCGATCAGCCGCAGCACCTCGCGCTCACGCTGGGTGAGGCGGTCGAAGTCGTCGTCGACGCTGGGTGCCTCGGAGCCGGCGAACGCGTCCAGGACGAAGCCGGCCAGACGCGGGGAGAACACGGCGTCGCCGTCGGCCACCCGCACGATGGCGGCGACCAGGTCGTCGCCGGTGATCGTCTTCGTCACATAGCCGCGGGCGCCGGCGCGGATGGTGCCGATGACGTCCTCCGCTGCGTCGGAGACGGATAGGGCGAGAAAGCGGACGTCGGGGAGCTGGGGAAGGCACTGCCGCAGCACCTCCACCCCGCCGCCGCCCGGCAGGTGCACGTCCAGCAGGACGACGTCCGGACGTAGCTCGGACACCACCGTGATCGCCTCCGCGGTGTCCGCGGCCTCGGCGACGACGTCGACGGAATCAGCGGCCTGAGCCAGCTCGGCACGCACCCCCGTGCGGAACATCGCGTGATCGTCCACGAGCACCACCCGGACGGGTCCGGTGCGCCCGGTGCCCGCGCCGTCGTTGCCTGTCGCTTCGCTCACGTCGTCTCCATCCACCAGCTGACCCTCATTGTCACACGTCACTGCTTCTTCGCCGTCAACCTGACCTCGGTTCCCGAACCGGGCTCCGAGCGCACCTCGGCCGATCCCCCGTGCCGGCGCATCCGGTCGATGATCGAGCGGCGGACACCCAGCCGGTCGTCGGGGATCTGCTCGGGGTCGAATCCCGTTCCCCGGTCCCGGACGAAGATCTCGATGTCGTGGTCGATGACCTCGAGGTAGATGTCGATCTTGCCGGCTCCGGAGTGCTTGGCGGCGTTCATCGCGGCCTCCCGCGCGGCGCTGAGGAGGGCCCGCCCGGTGTCGTCCACCGGGGCGTCGCCGACGGTCACCACCTCGACGGGGACACCGAATGCATCCTCCACCTCGGCTCCCGCGGTGGTGAGCGCGGCCGCGAGCGACGTGTCGTCCGCGGCGTCCTTGTCCCCGTAGAGCCAGTTCCTCAGGTCTCGTTCCTGGCTGCGGGCCAGCTTGACGACCGTGCGCGGCTCGTGTGCCTGTTTCTGGATGAGCGCCAGTGTCTGCAGCACGGAGTCGTGCAGGTGGGCAGCCATGTCGGCACGTTCCTGAGTGACGATACGCTCCCGCCGCTCCGACTCGGCCGTACGCCACAGCTGCCACAGCCAGGGCCCCAGGATCAGGCTGATCCCGACGAGCAGCACGACGATGCCGGACAGCGCGTCGACGGTGGCGTCGAGCTGCCCGCGGCCGGCCAGGAAGACCACACCGCCGACGACGACCACCAGAACACCGGCGACGACGCGTACCGCTGCCCCCCAGCCGTGCCCGCCGGCGATCGCACCCAGAAGCGGTGCCCGCGGCGACAGTTCCGCCATCCGCCGCCGTTCCTGCGAGTCCGCGCTGCGCCACATCAACGTGAGGCCGGCGGCCGCCAGGATCATCGGCACCGTGTAGGCGGGACTCACCCCCAGCGGTGTCTGCCCGAACATGAGGATGGCGCCGGCTCCCAGCGCCACCAGCGCCGCAAGCTGCCCCAGGTCGCCGGACCGCCGGATGAACGTGCGGCCGCGTCGCATGCCAGACCGCGTGGCGGCGGCGATACCGGCCGGGGCCTCGCGCTCCTCCCGGCGAGCGACGTCTGCGTCGAGCGGAGTGAAGATCCACAGCGCCAGATACAGCACTACGCCGAAGCCAGACAACCCGCTGAGCAGGCTGAAGGCAATACGAGCCGTGAGTGGCTGGACGCCGAGATGCCTGGCGATACCCACCGCCACGCCCCCGACCAACCGGCCGTCGGAGCCGCGCGCGAACGTCGGGGTCTCCCGGCGGGCTCGCGCGCCGGAGCCGGCCGACCGACCGGTGGACGTCAGCTTGGGAACAACACTCACTCCTCGATACTCACACGTCATCCTCATCCCCGCCATGAGGGAACACCCCTAATGGTCCGTGGGCTGGGGCGATCGCCTTGCGAGGCGGGGGCCCCTGCCTGCGAGCCGGGGGCCTGCCTGCGAGCCGGGGGCCGGCTTGCGAGCCGGGGGCCAGCTTGTGAGCCGGGGCGATCTGCATCTGGCGTCATTACGTCGTCTTGACGCCATCTATTCTCGCCACAACCCGGGTTCAGGCGGTTTGGCGCGACTGGAAGGCGTCAGGACGACGGGATCGCGTCAGGTCTTCGACGGCGCGCGGAGGTGCGGACAGGATGAAGGAGCGGTGTGCAGCCGGGATGGATCCGGGGCAGTTCAGGGTGATCCCCCATGGTGAGAGCTCCCGTGGCACGGCAGTATCGGTGACATGAACGAGATGCCGTCGACTCCCCCACCAGGTAGAGGCACCGAGACACCGCCAAACGTGGCCGACGAGATCCGGCTGCTGCGACGTAGCCAGACCGACCGCGTGATCGCGGGGGTGCTCGGCGGTGTG
This sequence comes from Phytoactinopolyspora alkaliphila, assembly GCF_010550695.1. Classification (GTDB taxonomy): domain Bacteria; phylum Actinomycetota; class Actinomycetes; order Jiangellales; family Jiangellaceae; genus Phytoactinopolyspora; species Phytoactinopolyspora alkaliphila. Next base: position 291,726 of record NZ_JAAGOB010000003.1, on the reverse strand, counting down.
GGCCGGCGGCTCGGGGTGGACCCGACGATTCTGCGGGTGGCCACCGCCGTGCTGGCCCTGTTCGGCGGGGTCGGAATCCTCTTGTATGCCTTGGCCTGGCTGTTCATGCCGGCCGATGGGGAACCGGCGTCCGTCATCGAGCAGGCGATCGGTCGGCGCGAGGTGCGCGACGCCAGCGCTGTCCCGCTGGCCCTCGCTCTCGGCGCCGGTGTCATCATCTCCTCCGGCGTGGTTCTCGGCGGCTCGTGGAACGGCACCGTCCTGCTGATACTCGCGGGGGCCGGCCTGTTCGCCCTCCTCAGACGACGCACGGCGAGCGATTCAGCCTCCGCACACACGGACGCCTACGCGCCCGGCTACGCACCGCCGGGATACTCACCGCCCGGGTACGACGACGTCTCCGCGGGCGGAACCACCTGGGCCGGCTGGCCACCACCCGCACCCGAGACCGACACGACGTCCTCGCGGTGGTCCGGCGCCGCCGGGCCGGCGGACTCCGCCGGGCCGGCAGACCCCGCAGACCCGGCGGACCCCGCAGACCCGACTGACGCGGTGGATCCCCCGGACCCGGCGGGCCCCGTTGACCCGGCCAGTCCGGCGGACGTCGCCGATCCGGCCGGGCACGTGGGGCAGCCCACGTATCAGGCCGGCACCGGCTGGCCGGAGGGACCGGACTGGCAGCCCGCGGACGCGGGTTCGCCCTACGCCGACCTGTACCTGCGGCGCGAGGCCGACCCCTATTCGCAGCCCGAGGAACCGCCTCCGGGCATAGATCAACCGCGTTCCGTCCTCGGTCTGCTGACCTTCTGCTCCGCCCTGATCTCCGTCGGGATCGTCGCGATGCTCGAGGTGTTGGCAGGCATCGAACCGGGCCCCCTGTACGTGGCGGCTCCGCTGGCCGTCGTCGCACTCGGCCTGCTCGTCGGCTCGTGGTTCGGCAGGTCGAGGGGCCTGATAGCTCTCGGCATCCTCCTGACGCTCGCCTTGATCCCAGCCACGTTCTTCTCCCGCTGGGACCTGACGTCAGGACCGAGCAACATCATGCCGCCCGCCACCGTCGAGGAGGTACCGGCAGACACGCTCACGCACGGCATCGGCCCAATGGATTACGACCTCTCTCTGCTGGAGCTCGAGGACGAGGACACTGTCGCCGTGACGATGCAGCTGGGCATGGGGCCGATGACCGTCGTCGTCCCCGAGACCGCCGACGTCGTACTCACCAGCTCCGTCGGCGCCGGGGTGATCAACGCCTTCGATCACACCACCAATGGGTTCGACCGCCAGCTCAACATCACCGACGTCGGGCCGGACGGTCCCGGCGGCGGGGAGATACAGCTCAACCTCGAGCTGGGCATGGGGCCCATCAACGTCACCCGGGCGGACACGGAGGTCGACCAGTGAAGCGACACGACACCGACATCATGTCCCTCGTCTTCGGGCTGTTCTTTCTCGGCGTCTTCGGCATCTGGGCCCTGCTGAAGCACGACGTCATGGGCGTCGCCGCACTCGAGGTAGCGGCACCGTTGCTCCTGGTGACGGTCGGTCTGGCCGGACTCACGGCATCTATCGGCAAGATCCGGCGGGGCCGCGACGGCTAGCGGAGCCTCGCTACGGTCCGGCAGCGGAGTTCCGGTGCCGCACGGCCGGCCCGGCGAAGATCTGCCGGGCGGCCGTCGCGGTGTCCGGGTGGTCGCTGAGCACGGCGTCGACGCCCGCGGCGAAGAACGCATAATACTCTCCGATGGCGTCGCCGAAGGCTCCGGCGTCCGAGCCGTGCCGCAAGTCAGCCGGCAGGAAGGCGCTTTCGTTGCGGAACGTCCATGCGTGCACGGCCATACCGGCCTTGTGGACCTGCTCGACCAAGCCACTGGGGCGGGCCAGCCGCCCGTCTGGATCACGGGGGATGACGAGTGACTTGTGCACACCCACCGCGGCCGCGTAGGCGGAGATCTCCTTGAGCCCACCCGGGGCCAGCATGCCGGCGAAGGTGCCGCCGTGCCCGTGGTGCTCCCAGTCGTACGGTTGGCCGGCGACATCGACACGCTGGACGAGCGGGACAGACGTACGCACGGCAAGCCGGCGTAGCGCCGACGGCTCGAAGCACTGGATGAACACGTCCGCACGGCCGAGCCCGGCGATCTCGAGCCCGGTCAGCAACGCATCCTCGTGGCGGAGCCCGCGTTCGGCGAAGTACGTGGGGTGCTTCAGCTCAGGGTAGACGCCGACGCGGCGGCCCAGCCGGCGGCCGGCTTGCACGGCCAGAGCGGTGATCTCGGCGAACGTCGGCACGCGGAAGCGGCAGTCGTAGCCGGCGCTCTGCTGCCGCACCGTGGCCAGCCGTTCCCTTGCGTAGAGCCGTTTGAGCTCCTCGAGACTGAAGTCGTCGACGAACCATCCGCTCACTTCCCGGCCGTCGAGCGTCCTCGTGTCGAGCCGGTCGGCGAACTCGGGCCGATGCGCGACGTCGGTCGACGTGGACAGCTCCGCCTCGTGCCGGGCGACCAGGACGCCGTCGGCGGTGATCACGAGATCTGGTTCGATGAAGTCCGCGCCGAGCTCGATCGCCAGCCGGTATGCCTCCAGAGTGTGCTCCGGACGGTAGCCGCTGGCGCCGCGGTGAGCGACGACCAGTGGTCCCGCGTGCGCAGGAGGCGGGACGGTGGGGGCAGGTGGCCGGCGGCGGCCCAGCAGCGCTGGTGGGCGGCCGAGTAGTGCTCGCATGGGTCAAGGTCACGCCGCTCAGATGGCTCGACCGCGACGTGCGGCCGAACACGACATGACGGGGCAGCGACAATCGCGAAGGCGGGTGACTAGAACTCGGACTTGCAGTCACATTCCCTGACAATCGAGCATGCCCGGAAGCGCACCCGCTACTCCCATTCGATGGTGCCCGGCGGCTTGCTCGTGACATCGAGGACCACTCGGTTGACTTCCGCCACCTCGTTGGTAATCCGGGTGGAGATGCGCTCCAGAAGCTCATAGGGAAGCCTGGACCAGTCAGCCGTCATGGCGTCCTCGCTGCTCACCGGTCGCAGGACAACCGGGTGACCGTAGGTGCGCCCATCGCCCTGGACTCCCACCGAGCGGACGTCGGCCAGGAGGACCACGGGGAACTGCCAGACGTCGCGGTCCAGGCCCGCCGCCGTCAGCTCCGCTCGCGCGATGGCGTCGGCGCGGCGAAGGATCTCCAGCCGCTCACCGGTCACCGACCCGATGATCCGGATCGCCAGGCCAGGCCCGGGGAACGGCTGACGCCACACGATGTCCGCCGGGATGCCAAGCTGCTCGCCGACCGCCCGGACCTCGTCCTTGAACAGCCAGCGCAATGGCTCGACGAGGGTGAACTGCAGGTCCTCCGGCAGGCCGCCGACGTTGTGGTGACTCTTGATGTTCGCCGCGCCCTCGCCGCCGCCGGACTCGACCACATCGGGGTACAGGGTTCCCTGCACGAGGAACTCCACCTCGTCGCCGTCGGCACCGGCCTTGGCGACGATCTCACGGGCCGCTTCCTCGAACGCCCGGATGAACTCCCGGCCGATGATCTTACGCTTGGTCTCGGGGTCGTCGACGTCCTTGAGGGCAGTCAGGAATCGGTCTGCCGCCTCCACCACGTAGAGGTCGACACCCGTGGCTGCGACGAAATCCCGCTCGACCTGCTCGGCTTCACCTTCGCGGAGCAGGCCGTGGTCGACGAACACACAGGTGAGCTGGTCGCCGACGGCGCGCTGCACCAGCGCCGCCGCAACGGACGAGTCCACTCCGCCGGAGAGCCCGCAGATGATCCGCTTCTCCCCGACCTGCTGGCGGACCACCTCCACCGCCTCGTCGACGATGTTCACCATCGTCCACGACGGCCGTGCGCCCGCGACGTCGAAGAGGAAATGCTCGAGCATCGCCTGGCCGTGCTCGGTGTGCAGCACCTCGGGGTGCCACTGGACGCCGGCCAGCCCCATGTCGGCGTTCTCGAACGCCGCGACGGGAGTGGCGTCGGACATGGCCAGAACGTCGAATCCCGGGGGTGGCTGGGTCACGGAGTCGTTGTGGCTCATCCACACCGATGGCCCTTGCGGAACGCCTTGAAGCAGCGAGCCCGGCGCCACGATCTCCACCTGGGTACGGCCGAATTCCGACAGACCGGTGCGCGCCACCTGGCCGCCGAGCGCGACGGTCATCGCCTGGAACCCGTAACAGATGCCGAACGCGGCGACACCGGACTGGAACAGCGCCGGGTCGACCGAAGGCGCGTCGTCGGCGTACACGCTGGCCGGCCCACCGGACAGGATGATCGCCTTCGGCTTCTTGGCGAGCATCTGCTCCACCGGCATGGTGTGCGGGACGATCTCCGAATAGACCCTCGCCTCTCGCACTCGGCGCGCGATCAGCTGCGCATACTGGGCGCCGAAATCGACGACGAGCACGGTGTCATGGGTAGTCTCAGCCACCCGACGAGCGTAGCCGACCTGCCATCCTCGCTGCCGCCCTCCCCGCCCGGAGGCGGCCCAGCTACGGTCGGTGGCGGCTACCTGCGGTTGGGATCGGTCAACGGGACAAGATAGCGCTCACCGAGCCGGGTCATCGCCGCCAGCGGGCGCACGGCGGCGCCGACCACCACGGCCAGGCGGCGGCGCCCCTGGCGCCGGACCATTCTCGGCCCGATGCCGGCCATCACGGCCGTCACACCCGGGAGTGGTCTTCCGAACAACGTGATCTCGGTGATCAGGCCGTCCTCGCCGAAGCGCAGCAGCTGGGCTTCCTCGAACTCCACCGAGCCGCTTGTTCCGGTGAAGAACACGGCACGGGTATCCTCGGAGCCCACCACCGTGTGCACACGGACCCCGCTGATCACCTCGAAGGCCGACGTCAGCATCTCGTGAATCTGAACGCGACCACGAAACTGGAAGCGGGCCGTCAGCGGGGAGATGAACACCGCGTCATCGGCGAGACACACGGCCGCCGCGTCAGCATCGCCGTTCTCCGTTGCCGCCTGCCATGCCGCCACGGTCGTATCGACGCGGTCCGGACTGTGGTCACCGTTCATATCAGCGTTCCTGTGTCTTCGAGATCCGGCGACCGGCCGGCCTCCCGAACGGCAGGACGGAGGGTACCGGCTGAACACCAGTGAGTATGTCATCGGCTGTCAGCCGCAGTGGATCCTGGTGCGAGTACGCGATGTCCAGTCCACGGTTCCCGTGACGTCGATGCACCTGTTCGTCATGTCGACCCCGGCCGGCGTGTAGACGGGTCCGGCGTAATAGCTGTAGAAACCGGAATCGCAGCCGGTGCTGGACGGGCAGCTCGGCCAGCTGTAGCCGCTGGGGCGGATCCTGGCCTCGGTGAAGAGCCTGACTCCGTAGGTCGGCCCGGAGTGATTGGTGACCAGGCAGTTGCGCTTGGTGCTGGACGACCAGTAGACGTCGAGATGCCCGACCGTGGTGGACGACGCCGTGATCGGGTGGTGGCCGATGTGACTGTACGACGAGCCACACGGACCGGCCAGCGTGGTGGTGTGCCCCGGCGCGAGGGTGGAATCGCCACCGGCGTGCGCCGTGGTGGCCAGGCCCGTCAGCAGAGCGAAAATCGCGAACACAGCAACCACGACGTGTTTCATCCGGCAGGCCTCCAGGTGCGCAGACGGCGAGTATGTCGCATGTGACCGGCAACACTCTAGTGCCCGCTTTCACCCCGTCCTCAGGCGGCGGAAAACCAGGTGCGCTCTGTCGGTCCGTATCCGTAACGTTATGCATCGTGCGCACGTTGCCTTACGCCGATCCCGGCATCCCCGATACCCGCTCTCCCCAACGCTTCCTCGTGTGGGTGGCGCGGGGCCAGAAGGCCGCCATCGCACTGGCCACCGTTTACGGTGTCATCTGGATGGTGGCGCAGGCACTCATGCCCTGGGCGATCGGACGAGGCATCGACGGCATGGCCGAAGGTGAGAGCGGCACCGCGTACCAGTGGGCCGCGGTGATCGCCGGGCTGGGCATCACCCAGGCCGGCGTCGGCGTTCTCCGGCACCGTGCTGCAGTCGCCAACTGGCTGTACTCGGCGTTCCGGACCATTCAGGTGGTCAACCGGCACGCAGCGAGCACCGGGCCGTCCGTCTCCAGCTCGATGCCCACCGGTGAGGTCGTCGCCACGTCGTCCAGCGACGCTCACCACATCGGGCATGCGTTCGAGGTGATCTCCCGGTTCGCCGGTGCGATCATCTCTTATCTGGTGGTCTCCTTCATCGTCCTGACCACCTCTGTGCCGCTCGGATTGATGGTCCTGATCGGCGTTCCCGTCCTGGTCGGCGCTGTCACTCCCATCATCCGGCCGCTCCAGCGGCGGCAGCGTGAGCAGCGCGACGCACTGGGCAGGCTGACCGCTCTGGGCGCCGACACGGTGGCGGGGCTGCGCGTGCTGCGCGGCGTCGGCGGCGAGCGGGTTTTCCTCGGCCGCTACGCCGAGCGCTCGGACACCGTCCGGCTCGCCGGAAACCGGCTGGCCACCACGCACTCCTTCCTCGACGCGCTGCTGGTCCTGCTGCCGGGCATCTTCCTGGTCCTGCTCACCTGGGTGGGCGCCCGCCTGGTTCTCAACGGCACCATCCAGCCCGGCGCGCTCGTGGCCATGTACGGGTTCGCGTTCTTCCTGGTGATTCCCGTACGCACAGCCGGTGAGATGGCCTTCGTAGCGTCGCGGGCCGTCGTGGCCGGACGCCGTGTGCTGCGGCTGCTGGCCATCGAGCGCGACGTCAAGGACGACGCCGCACCGACCGGTGAAACGCCCGCCGTCACCACGGGAGCCACCGAACCCGGCCGCCCTGCCTCGGGCTCCACACTGGTCGACGCGGCGTCGGGTCTCGTCGTCGAGCCCGGCGTGCTCACCATGCTGGTCGCTGACGACCCATCGGCCACCGCATCCGTGGCGGACCGGCTCGGGCGGCTGGTGTCCGGCGGCGACGTCCGTCTCGACGGCACCCCGCTGGACGAGCTTCCCCTTACCGAGGTACGGCGGCGGATCGTCGTCAGCGACCCCGAGCCCACACTGTTCACCGGCACCCTCCGGGCCAATCTCGACCCGCGGGGCCGATACGGTGACGACGAGCTTCGCGCGGCCATCGAGGTGGCCTCCGGCCAGGACATCCTGGAGACGCTCCGGGACGGCCTCGACTCCGTGGTCGAGGAACGTGGCCGCTCGCTCTCCGGTGGCCAGCGGCAGCGGATCGCCCTGGCCCGCGTACTGCTCACCAACCCGGAGATCCTGGTACTCGTGGAGCCAACGAGTGCCGTCGACGCGCACACGGAGGCCGCCATCGCGCAGCGGCTGGTGGAGTACCGGGCGGGCCGCACCACCGTCGTGGTGACGGCAAGTCCGCTCCTGCTGGCACGCGCGGAGACCGTCGTGTGGTTTGCCGACGGCCAGGTCTCCGCCATAGGCCGCCACGACCACCTCCTCACCACCAACACCGACTACCGACGCACCGTCATCCGAGAGGAGCAGCTGGTATGAGCACCCGCCTGCCGGTAGCCACACCACCTGAGGTGCGGACCGAGGCCGGCAAGCTCTTCCAGGAGCACCGCCGGCCACTGAGCATCACGCTGACCCTGCACGTGCTGGCGGCGGCGCTCGGGCTGGCCGGCCCGTTCCTCTTGGGCCGCATGGTCGACGGCGTGATCGAGGGCACCTCCACCACCCGGATCGACCTGCTCGCCGCGACCCTCGCAGCGTTCATCGTCGCTCAGGCCGTCCTCACGCGAGCGGCCATTCAGCGCTCGCTGGTCCTGGGCGAGCGGGTGTTCGCCCAGCTCCGCGAAACCTTTATCGCCCGGGTACTGGGCCTGCCGTTGTCCACGGTCGAGCGAGCCGGGACCGGTGATCTGGTGGCGCGTACCACGGGAGACATCGACGCGCTGTCTCGTACCGTGCGCTTCGCGGTGCCCGAGATTCTCGTGGCCTTGGTGACCACGGTGCTCACCTTGGCCGCCGCGGTGATCGCCGGTCCGCTGGTGGCGGCTGGCGCCATCGTCGGAGTGCCGTTGCTCTACGCCGGCACGCGCTGGTACCTGAAGCGCGCCCGGGCCGCCTACCTGTGGGAACGGGCGTCGTACGCCACCCTGGACGGCACCGTGACGGAAACCGTCGACGGCGTGCGGACCGTGGAAGCCCTGGACATGGCGGACGTGCGCATCCAGCGGATCGACGGCGACCTCCGGGAGGCGTTCGCCGCGGAGCGTCGCACGCTGTTCCTGCGCAGCGTGTGGTTCCCTACCGCTGAGCTGTCTTACGTGCTGCCCGTGGTGGCTACCCTCGCGTGGGGCGCATGGCTGGTGTCGGCCGGGCATGCGACCGTGGGGCAGGTCGCCGCGGTGGTGCTGTACATGGTGCAGATCGTCGACCCGGTCGATCGGCTGGTGTCCTGGCTGGACGAACTTCAGGTCGGGACGTCGTCGCTGGCGCGCGTCGTCGGGGTCGCCAAGGTGCCGAACGATCGGGAGCCGAGTGGCCGGTCCCCCGCCGGTGAGGACATCCACGCCTCCGACGTGCGCTACTCGTACGTTGACGGGCAGGACGTCCTGCACGGTGTCTCCCTCGATCTGCGCCCGGGTGAACGGCTGGCCATGGTAGGCCCGTCCGGCGCCGGCAAGTCGACGCTGGGCAGGCTGCTCGCGGGTATACACCCCACCCGCGCCGGCAGCGTTGAGGTCGCCGGTGTTCCCCTGGTGGACCTGGAGCTCGATCAGCTCCGTCGCGAGGTGGTGCTCGTCACCCAGGAGCACCACGTCTTCGTGGGCACGCTGCGAGACAACCTGGCGCTGGCGGCTCCGTCCGCCACCGACGACGAGCTCCGCCAAGCCCTCGACTCGGTCGACGCGCTCGCATGGGCTGACGCGCTGCCCGAAGGGCTCGACACAGTCGTCGGCTCGGGCGGGCATCCGGTCGGCCCGGCACAGGCCCAGCAGATCGCGCTGGCGCGGATCGTGCTGGCCGACCCGCACACGCTGGTCCTGGACGAGGCGACGTCGTTGCTCGATCCGCGGGCAGCCCGGCACCTCGAGCGCTCACTGTCCGCCGTCCTGCACGGACGCACCGTCGTCGCCATCGCCCACCGGCTGCACACCGCACACGACGCCGACCGGGTGGCGGTCGTGGAGAACGGCTGGATCAGCGAGCTCGGCAGCCACCACGAGCTGGTGGAACACGGTGAGGCGTACGCGAAGCTGTGGGAATCGTGGCACGGCCGTCCGGCCCAGGAAAGCACCAACTAGCCCCTCCTAAATGATCATGTAAACCATGTTTTCTCGTGCTTCACCATGCCTGCAGCCCTGGTGAAGCACGAGAAAACATGGTTTACATGATCATTCGGAGGGCGGCGGTGCGGGCTCGGCGGCTCGGACGGCGGTGACGAAGCGGCGGGTGGCGTCGCGCAGTGCCTGTTCCGGGTCCACGCCTATTTCACGGGCGGCGTCGACGACCGCCATCAGATGCTCGCCCACGTCATCGGCTGTGGCGAACTCTGGCACACCACCAGCAGCCGGCCGGTCCACCTCGACGCCGGCACGCGCCGCCCGGTTCATCAGCTTCGTTGCCAATGACAACGCGGGCTGTGCCATGGGTACGCCGTCCACCGCCGACGTCCGCTGCTTCTCGGCCCGCTTCATCGCGTCCCAGCGGCCTTCGACGTATTCCGCCGTCGGAGCGACGGCGTCACCGAACACGTGTGGATGCCTGCGGACAAGCTTCTCCGCAATGCCACCGGCGACATCGTCGATCGACCACGGGCCGGAATCGCGTTCCTCGGCGATGCGAGCGTGAAAGATCACCTGCAGGAGCAAGTCACCGAGCTCTTCGCGCAGGTCGGTATCATCACCGGACTCGATGGCCTCAAGGGTTTCGTACGTTTCCTCGAGGAGGTACGTGGCAAGGCTGCGGTGGGTCTGTTCGGCATCCCAGGGGCAGCCGCCGGGCGAGCGCAGCCGGTCCATCACCGCGACCAGCTCGAGAAGACGCGACCCTCGCTGCCCCCCGGTGCCCGGCTGCTCCTCGCTCACTCCGGCGCGGCCGCCTCGAACGGGCGGGACACCGAGCCGCTCTCGGCCGACAGGCCGGTCTCGGTCCAGGCGCCGTAGCGCGGGTTGACGTCCACGTCGAGGCGCTCGATGGCCGAGGCGACCGCCTCCTGCGCTGGGGCCTCACCACCCGCCGCCTGTACCAGCTGATCGTTGATGAGCTGGATACGCACCGCGGCGCGCACGGTGTCTTCCGTGAAGCCCTGCTCCGCAAGGAACGGCGTGATGTCGCCATCGGGGAACTGCGCGGCGAGCTGGTCGAGGAACTCGTCGACCTCCGCCTCGGAGATTTCGATGCCCAGGTCCGCCGCGACGCTCTCGAACAGGTGCGACGCGACCCATCGCTCCAGCTCGCTCTGCTGGATTTCCGCGAGGTCACCGCCCGGGTTCAGCGGTGGGATGCCCAGCTCGTAATCCTCGATCGCCTCATTGCGCAGCTCAACCACAGCCATGACCTGGCCCTGCAGGTCGGAGACGCTCAGGCGGTCTCCGCTCACGGTAACGGCCGTCCCGACCTGGTCCGGCTCACACGCGGTGAGGGCGACGGCTGTGGCCGCGGTGGCGGCCGCGACGAGGACGCGGCGGAAGATGGACACGGAGGTTCCTCTTTGTCGTTGACGTCAAACCACGTGCATCCTACCCAGCGACATGAGCCGGCCGGTCCCCCGCCTTCGCCTCGGCCCGGCCACCAGTCGACACCAGCTCGCCGCTCGCCAACCCGAGTGGACTGCCAGCGCATTCATCACCCTCCCGAGCACGACGCGACGGTGAGGATGGTCCGAGTGCGCCGCCCCGCGGCACGCCCGGGTGATCGGCCGCGTGATCCCGCCACGCCAAGACCCCCGTGCGCACCGCCGTGTAAATGCTGACCGCTCCGTGTCCGGCCACCCCAGATCCCCCCGAGCACCCTGTCACCCCGGACACCCCGGACCAACCGCGCCCGGTCAGGCCGGTCGCCCGGTCAGCCCGGTCGCCCCGATGACGACACACCCGGCGACGATCACCCCGACGCAGCGGGAGCAGGCGCCAGCACGTCGTCCACCACCTTGTGCACCCATCCGAGCAGCTCCAGTCCGCGCAACGGCGGACCGCCGATGGTGGTGGGCAGCGGCCGCGGCACCAGGACCGATCCCACGGCCTCCTTGACCAGGGCCTTCGGGTGGAGGCGCTTGAGCCGGACCTTCTGCCAGTCGGCCAGCTCGATCTGCGCGAACCGCACGTAGTTGCCCTGCAGCGTCACCTCGGTGAGGCCCACTCGCCGTGCCTTCGCCCGGAACAGGGCGATGGCGAGCAGGTTCTCCACCTCTTCCGGTGGAGGCCCGTACCGGTCCACCAGCTCGTCGCGCACGGACTGCACGGCATCGTCGTCGCTCGCCTCGGACAGCCGGCGGTAGGCCTCGAGCCTCAGCCGCTCGCTGGCCACATAGTCGTGCGGGACGTGTGCGTCGACGGGTAGGTCGATGCGGACCTCGGCCGCCTCATCGCCCTTGTCGCCGCGGTATTCGGCGACGGCCTCGCCCACCAGGCGCACGTACAGGTCGAACCCGACATTGGCGATGTGCCCGGACTGCTCACCACCGAGCAGGTTCCCGGCGCCGCGGATCTCCAGGTCTTTCATCGCCACCTGCATGCCGGATCCGAGGTCGGAGTGTTGCGCGATGGTGGCCAGCCGTTCGTGTGCTTCCTCGGTGAGGGGCGTCTCCCGTGGGTAGAAGAAGTACGCGTAGGCCCGTTCGCGGCCACGCCCGACCCGGCCGCGCAGCTGGTGCAACTGCGAGAGCCCGAGGCGCTCGGCCCGGTCGACGATCAGGGTGTTGGCGTTGGAGATGTCGAGCCCGGTTTCGACGATGGTGGTGCAGACGAGCACGTCCACTTCGCGCTGCCAGAACGAGTTGATCACCGCTTCGAGCGAGTGCTCTCCCATTTGGCCGTGCGCCGTCGCCACGCGCGCCTCCGGAACCAGCTCGCGCAGGTGCGCGGCGACCTTCTCGATGGTGTCCACCCGGTTGTGGACGAAGAAGATCTGCCCTTCGCGCATGAGCTCCCGCCGGATCGCCGCGCCCACTTGCTTCTCGTCGTACCCGCCGACGTAGGTCAGCACCGGGTGCCGCTCTTCGGGCGGCGTGGTGATCACCGACATGTCGCGAATCCCGGTGATGGACATCTCCAGCGTCCGAGGGATCGGGGTGGCCGACATCGTGAGGACGTCGACGTTGGCGCGCAGGTGCTTGAGCTTCTCTTTGTGCTCGACACCGAAGCGCTGCTCCTCGTCGACGATCAGCAGGCCCAGGTCCTTGAACCGGACGTCGCCGGTGATCAGCCGGTGCGTGCCGATGACGACGTCCACAGTTCCCTCCGCCAGGCCGCGGATGATGTCCGCCGCTTCGGCGTCGGTCTGGAACCGCGACAGGGACTTGACGGTGATGGGGAACTGGGCGTAGCGCTCGGAGAAGGTGGCCAGGTGTTGCTGGACCAGCAGCGTCGTCGGGACCAGCACTCCCACCTGTTTGCCGTCCTGCACGGCCTTGAAGGCCGCCCGGACGGCGATCTCCGTCTTGCCGTATCCGACGTCACCGCAGATCACCCGGTCCATCGGCGTAGAGCGCTCCATGTCGGCCTTGACCTCGTTGATGGTGGACAGCTGGTCCACCGTCTCGACATACGGGAAGGCGTCCTCCAGCTCGCGCTGCCAGGGCGTGTCTGGGCCGAACTCGAATCCCGGCGCCGCCTGCCTCGCGGCGTAGAGCTTGATCAGCTCGGCGGCGATCTCCTTGACCGCCTTACGGGCACGGCCCTTGCGCTTGGCCCAGTCGGCACCGCCGATCCGGTCCAGTCCGGGCGCGTCGCCGCCGACATACTTGGTGACCTGTTCCAGTTGGTCGGTCGGCACATACAGCCGGTCTCCGGGCTGGCCTCGCTTGCTCGGCGCATACTCCACGACCAGGTACTCGCGGGTGGCGCCCTGCACCGTCCGGCTGGTCATCTCGATGTAGCGGCCGACGCCGTGCTGGTCGTGGACGATGTAGTCGCCGGGCTTGAGCTGCAGCGGGTCCACCTGGTTGCGGCGGCGGCTCGGCATCCGCACGGCGTTCTTCTCCGAGGCCCGCTGCCCGGTCATGTCGTCTTCGGTGAGAACGACGAGCCGCGCCGCGTCGGCGATGAATCCGTGCTGCAGCGTTCCCGTCGTCACCTGGACGACGCCGGGCTCGACCCCGCCGACGACGTCCTCCGCCAGGCGGGCCGGCACCTCGGACTCGCCGAACAGCTCCACCGCACGCTGGGCGGTACCGTGCCCGCCGGTGACGACGACGGCCCGGCCGCCAGTGGCCAGCCACCCGGTGAGGTCGGCCACCGCCCGGCTGGTGTCACCGCGGTAGGCCTCCGCGGGACGCGCGGCGATCTCCCGCGTCTGCACCGCTCCGGCGGACACCATCTCGTCGCCCAGATCCACGCCGTAGAGGTCGGCGTCCAGCTCCAGCGCTCGGTCCTCCTGCGAAGCGCGCCCCCCGCCGTTCTCGCTGGCGCCCAGTCCAAACGAGCTGACGCTCCACCACGGCAGCCCCAGTTTGATGGCGTGTGCCCGGATCTCGGCCAGGCTGCGGTACGCGGCGGCACCCAGGTCGATCGGAGCGGTCCCGCCGCCGGCGGCGGCCGCCCATGACGCGTCCAGGAACTCCTGGCTGGTGGCCACCAGGTCGTGGGCGCGGGTGCGGATCCGTTCCGGATCGCAGGCCAGCACGTGGGTGCCTTCCGGGAGGAGGTCGACCAGCAGCTCCATCTCGTCCACGAGCACCGGCGCGAGAGATTCCATCCCCTCGACGGCGATCCCGGCTGCGATCTTGTCGAGCATCTCGGCCAGCTCTGGATGCTGACCGGAGAGCGACGCTGCCCGTTCCCGCACCTCATCGGTGAGCAGCAGCTCCCGGCACGGCGGCGCCCACAGCCCGTGCTCGGCGACGTCGGCGGAACGCTGGTCGGCAACGGTGAAGTAACGGATCTCCTCCACGGTGTCGCCCCAGAAGTCGACCCGCAGGGGATGCTCCTCGGTGGGCGGGAAGACGTCCACGATGCCGCCACGCACGGCGAACTCGCCGCGCCGCTCCACCAGATCCACCCGCGTGTACGCGGCGGCAGCCAGCTGCCCGACGACGTCGTCGAGAGCGACGTCGTCCCCGCTGTGCAGGCGCACCGGGCGCAGCTCCGCCAGGCCGGCAACCTGCGGCTGCAGGACGCTGCGTACCGGCGCGACCACCACGGTGACCGGGGTGTCGTACTCAGAAGGATGCACGAGGCGGCGTAAGACGGCGAGCCTGCGGCCGACCGTGTCACTGCGTGGCGAGAGCCGCTCATGCGGCAGCGTCTCCCACGCCGGATACTCCACCACAGAGCCGGCAGGAAGAAGGCTGCCGAGCGCCGCGACCAGGTCCTCGGCCTCTCGGCCGGTGGCGGTGACGGCCAGCACCGGCCGGCCGGCGCCAACTGTGGAGTCGGCAAGCGCGGCGACGACGAACGGCCGCATCGAGGGCGGTGCGGTCAGATCGAGTGCCGAGATGGACCCGGTCCTGGCGTCGGACACCGCGGAACGCAGGGCGGGATCCCCGTCGTGATCGAGCAATGTGTGCAAGAGGCCGGTCAGCGTCATGATCCCTTGATCCGTTGACGTGGAGGCGCCAGGCGACGCGCGTGGGCAGGGCGTGGCGACGCGCGGTGGGCACGCCGTTTAGCCCCCAGCCGCCAGGCGGTGGGGGTAGCCGCGGTCCATCCTACGCCGGGCAGGCGATACCACCCAGGTGACCGTCGGCGCGACGGTACCGCGCTCGCGTGATCGTCAGCGCGAAAGCACCCGGCTCTGGCGTGCTCTCGCGCTGACGATCACCCCGGGCCGTGCTAGCGTGCCCGCACCCGGTGGACGCCGCCCTGGTTGGTGCCGGCGAACAGCCAGCGGCCGTCCGGACTGATCTCCAGAGACTCGACGTCAAGATTCTGCAGGCCCCGGGAGACGTTTCCCCAGGTGAGGCCGCCATCTGTGCTTCGCAGCACGCCGCGGCCACCCTTGACCAGGCCGTTCGCCTGGTACCTGCCCGTGGCCGCGTACCACGTGCCCTGGCGGCCGGGCGAGACCAGGAGGTCGGTCACGAGCATGTCCAGGCCGCCGCTGTCGGCCGCGACGAAGGTCTCGCCGGCATCGTCGCTCACCCGGATCTCGGTCCCGCCGGCGACGATCTTGTCGCCGTCCACCTCGACCGCCGCGACATGCCCGCCGAAGACCAGTTCGACCGTCTCACCGAAGTCGTCACTGCGATAGAGCCCGGACGGCGACGCCAGCCACAGCCGGTCTTCGTGCACGGCGTCTGCCGCCACCGCGGTGAACTGTGGCGCGTGGAAGAGTTTGCGCCATTGCTCGCCCGCGTCCTCAGTCACGTACAACCCGGGCCCGGAAATGCTCCAGAACGGCACCACCACCCGGTCGGGATCGACCGGATCGATGTGCAGGTCATACGGCAGCTCGACGGTGCGCCCACGCAGTTCCCACTCCTCGCCGCCGTCCGTGCTTCGATAGACCCAGAACTCCGAGACCGCGTCCTTGCGAATCTTCCACAGGGTGTTCTCCTCGGACGGGGACACGGCCAGTTGGCCGATCCGGGTCCCGAAGTGCGCTTCGGCGCCGGACAGGCCCCACTCCGCGACGTCCGGCTCAAGCCTCGGTCGCATCGGTAGGTCGGTGTCGTAGATCTCGGAGTCGGTGCCCGCCAGCAACCTCGGTGTCCCGCCGTGATCGAGTACCGCCATGTCGTAGACCGTGAGCCCCTGCACGCCGATGCGGCGGGGCGCGGCGCCGTCGTCGTCCGTGTGGAACATGCCGGCGCTGGGCGAGGACCAGACCAGGCCACCACCGGGCCACCGGGCGACGTCGTCCTCGACCGCACCACCGACGGGTTGGGGCAGCATCGCCCAGGAGGTGCCGTGATCACGGCCGACGTGGTTGTGCTGGCGGTAGGTGGCCACCATGAGGTCACCGTCTCGCATCGTGATGCTCATCCCGCCGCCCTCAGGAACGTCGTAGATCTCCTGCCAGCTGCTGCCGCCGTCGGTGGAGCCGATCACCCGCACGCCACCGATCAGCGCCGCCACCAACTCGTCGTCGGCCACCATGCCGGCCACCCGCTCCGAGTGTCCGTCGGCGGCCTCGTACACCACGTCGGTCATGGCCGGATCGCCGGTGAGCAGCCCGCGGACCGCCCACACCGCCGACCTGGACGCCACGTAGAGGTCGTCGCCGCCGAAGGCGGCTCCCACGGTGCCGGAACCCGCCGGGTTGGGGTGCGCGGACCAGGTGTGCCCTCCATCGCGGCTCACCATCAGGGCGCCGGCGGTGACTGCCACGAGCACCCTGGTGTCGGCGTCGCTCACCAGGTCGTCTACGTGTACGTCCGGGAAATCGAGGATCTGCCAGCCGGTGCCGCCGTCCCAGGTTCGCAGGAGCCGGCCCTGGTAGGTGGGATCCAGCAGGTGACCTCCGGGAGAAGTGCCGTTGACGGCGTACCACATCGTGTCCGGATCAGCGGCGTCGATGACGGTGCTGCCGGTCCCTCCGGCGACGGGCAGCCGGTTGTGCTGGCGCCACGTGTCGCCGCCGTCTTCAGTTCGCCACGGTCCGGCGCGGACGTACTGATTGACGACGACGACGTCCTCGTCCGCCGGTGTCGTGGCCATGGGGCCGCCGGCTCCGTTGGGTCCGATCGGCGACCAGTCCATCGGGCTGGGACCTCCCGCGCGGTTCTCGGCCACCTCGAATGACGAGACCCCGGTCAGCAGCACCTCCTCACTCACCCGCGCCTCGGCGGAAACCTGGTACGCGCCGGTCCGGCCGCCGTCGAGCGTTGCCCGGTACCACTGGTCGTGGTCATGTTCGGCCGTCACGCGGACCGGCTTGCCCTTGGGCGGAGTCACGGTGACCACGGGCGGGGCCGGGAGCGGTGCGGGACTCCAGACGAAGGCCTCCGACCTGCCGTCGCTGGGATCGGGCGAGACCTGGACGACGAGTGGCCGGCCGGCCAGGAGATACGGCACACGCAGCGAGGGCAGCGTCGCGGCGCTGCGGACGTCGGCGACGATCCAGCCCGAATAGTCGATGTCTTGCTCGGGGCGGTCGGCGGACAGGGTGAGCGAGACCTCGAGTTCGCCAGCCGCCGGGACCACCGCTTCGGCCGGAGTCACGACGGCGGTGCCAGCGCCGTCCGGCGCCTGTTCGGCACGCAGGGCGACCGGGAGATCGGCGTCGCCGTCGTTGCGCAGGGTGAGCGTCGCGGTCGCGCCGACCGTGTCCGCGGAGAGGTCGGCCACGCCCAGCGACAACACCGTAGGCTCCGCGACCAGCCGAGCGTCGGCCGCGGCCGCCACGTCGAGTCGTCCGGACCCCGTCACCGCCGAGCCGACGTCGTCCACCGCAGCGGCGGAACCAACCAGCCGGGCCTGGATGGTGTCGGCGGAGGCGTCCGGATCAAGTTGCCGGAGCAGGGCTGCCGCCCCGGCGGCGTGCGGCGCGGCCATGCTGGTACCGGAGGTCCGGTAGACACCGGGCTTCCACTGCTGCAGCGGCCAGGTGGAACGGATCTCGACCCCGGGGGCCACCAACTCGGGCTTCAGGGTGAACCGCGACGTCGGCCCGCGCGAACTGAACGAGGCCACCCGGTCGGTGACGTCCTCACCGGAGATGGTGATCTCGACCGGGCCGTCGGCCAGGTCACGGGCCAGCCGCGGCCACTGGAGATCCAGCAAGCCCATCACCACGATGGAGTCCATCCGGAAGCTCTCCTCAGAGCCGGCCGGAACCAGCGGAACGTCCACGGTCCCGCCGCTCAGCACTCCCGCCGGCTCGTCGCCCACCTCGGGCAACTGGAACGGACCGGCACTTTCCGAGTAGCCGAGCAGCCCGATGGCACCGCGGTCCTCGGCGAGCTTGGCCTGCTCGATCATCGCAGGCGTGACGTACCTCAGCGCCTGGGGCAGCTGCGCCCGGTAGGCGACCACCTTCCCGGTGACGTCCCCTGCCTCGTCGTAATCCGCCTCGGTGCCGTTCCCGACGTCCACGAGCTCGCCGGTGACGGGTTCGACGGGAGCGGAGGCCGAATGCGGTGCCCGGAATGCGTTGATCGGCTCCTCGCGTGGAGAGGCCATCCGCGCCGACGGAAGGCTCAGGCCGCTCGTGGACGCGCCGACGGCGAGGACCCGATCGGCGGCGGCCGGGGTGAGCACGGTCTGTGCGCCGGGACCGGAGTTGCCGGCGGCAGCGACCACCACGGCGCCCGCGTCCACGGCCGCGGAGGCTGCGGCCCCGAGCGGGTCGGTGCCGTCGCCGACCCCACCGAGGCTCAGGTTCACCACGTCAGCACGGTGCGGGTTGGCCGGGTCGACGGCATCCTCCAATGCGGCGATGATGTCCGACTCCCAGCCGCCGCCATCGCGCCCGAGCACCTTGTAGGCGGTGAGGGACGCCGCGGGAGCCACACCGACGACGTCGCCATCCCCGGCGATGATTCCAGCGACGTGTGTGCCGTGGCCGTTGTCGTCCATCGGGTCGTCGTCGCCGTTGACGTAGTCGTAGCCTGCGACCACTTTGTTCCCGGGGCCGAAGCTCCCGCCGAGCGACGGGTTGGTGTAGTCGATGCCGGTATCCAGCACGGCCACCGTCGTTCCCTCTCCACGTACGTTTACGCCGTCGGGGTCGCTACGCTCCCACACCTCCGGCGCACCGATCAGGGGGACGCTGACATCGGTGGCCGCCTGGACCCTGCCGTCGGGCACCACGTCGGAGACTCCTGGGAGCGCGGACAGCGCCTCGACATCGGATTCTGCAACCGTGACCGCCACCGCGTTGACGAGGAAGGTGAACTCGTGTCTCATCCGAACCTCAAGGTCGAGGTCATCAGTGGCGGACGCGAACGCATGGTGCACCGCGCGCACCGAGGCACGGTGCCGATCGAGCCTGGCACGGGCAGCAGGAGCCAGGTCCGGCACGGCTGCCTGGTCCAACGCGGCCACCGCGGGCTCGTCCTCGAACAGCACGATCATCCGGGTGTCCGGCCCCGGCTCCGGAGACGCGCCGGTGGCCTGGGGTGCGACCAGCGCGAGGCCGATGACGCAGGCGAGGATCAGGCCGAACGCCGAGGTCCAGCGGTTGACCCGCGGTACGGGCGCGGCGACGTCTGTACGAGGCTTCATCGGGTCTCCCAGGTAAATGCAGGCCGGCTGCGGTATAGACAATCCCTAACCGGTTGAAGTTGCATAAGCAACGGTTTGCGTTGGCCAGATGCCGACATGACGCACTTCAGACAAGATGGCCAAAGCGATCCCGGCCTCCACGGTGCATGTGCTCACCACGGCGGACACCCGGTTCGGCGATCCAGGCGGCCGGTGATCGTCGCTGTGTCGGTCACTCCACGAGGTGATCGTCGGCCCGTTGAGCATCCGCCTGACGATGCCTAACGCAGCGACGATCAACGGGTAGGCGACGGCCCAGGCGCAATTGGGTACGGTGTGGCGCATGCGAGTGCTGATTGCGGGCGGACACGGACAGATCGCCATGCGGCTCGAGCGGCTGCTCACCCTCCGGGGCGACGAGGCGATCGGCTTGATCCGCAATCCGGACCACGGCGCCGAGCTGGCCGACGTCGGCGCCACGGCCGTGGTCCTGGACCTGGAGCAGGCCGGCGCGGAGGATCTCCTGCCGGAGCTGGACGGTGTCGACGCCGTGGTCTTCGCGGCAGGCGCGGGCCCGGGGAGCGGCGCCGCCCGCAAGGACACCGTGGACCGCGCCGCGGCGGCTCTTCTGGCCGACGCCGCGGAGCAGGCCGGAGTCCGCCGGTACATCCTCATCTCCTCGATGGGCGCCGGCAAGCCCGTGCCTCCCGGCACCGATGAGGTGTTCGCCGCCTACCTGAAAGCAAAGTCGGCCAGCGAGGACGATCTTCGTGCCCGCGACCTCGACTGGACGGTGCTCCGCCCCGGGCGGCTCACCAACGAGCCGGGCACCGGGCGGGTGACGCTGGACGAGTCGGTCGATCGGGGCGAGATTTCGCGCGACGACGTCGCGGCGGTCGTGCTCAAACTGCTCGACGAGCCCCGCACGGCTCTGCTCAATCTGGAGCTCGCCGGTGGCGAGGTACCCATCGACGAGGCGGTCGACCGGCTCGCCTGACGCGGCCAGTCCGCGCGAGGATGAAAGGACCGCCGCGTCCCCCGCTGGCCTCGCGTTCCGCCCCCTCATAGGCTTGCCGCGTGAATCACCCGACGGCACCGCCCAGCATCACTCCCGCGCCAGTGACGCTGGCCGAGATCGAGCTCGCGCTGCTCGGCATCGGCACGCCGACCGTACGGATCGAGGTACCCGCAGCGGTCGGCCAGGATGCGTTCGCCAGCCGCCGGCTCGTCGTCACCGATCAGGAGGGCGCGCCGGTCACGACGGTCGGCGTGGTCGCCCAGACCCACGCCCAGCTGTCCGACCCGGACCGCGAGATCGCACTCTCCGGCGTGATCACCGCGTCGGACGCCTCCGCCGAAGGCCCGGCCCGCGGTCCATACAGCGGCCTGCGGCTGAACCCGGCACATGCCCGCCTCGACAGCGCGTCGGCCGTCGTCGGGCACAACCCTCCTGACGCCCACGCACTCGCCGCACTCGCCCCGGATCGCCCGGCCCTGATTGTGGTCCTCGACGGTCCGCGGCTGACCGTCCCGGGACCACCGGTGCACATGGTCGTCCCGGCCGCGCTCGCAATCCGCGACGACCTGCGGGCCGACGGCCGGGAGGCCGAGGTCGTCGTCGTACCGGCACCGCGTTACGACGACGAGCGAGACGACGCGCTGGCCGCGACGGTCGCCCGGGCCTACGGGGCCGAACCGGCACTCGCGTTCAGGCGACCCGATCACGCCGCCCTGCACGAGGCACTGAACACCGGGAAGGAGCTCCCGGCCGAAGACTGGCCGGCCGCCAGCGCGGCGGCCTGGCGAAGGTGGCGCCCTGCCCGTCCCGAGCGTGGGCTCGTCGTCCTGCTCACCGGGCTGTCCGGTTCCGGCAAGTCGACGGTGGCGAGGGCCGTCGTCGAACGACTCGCTGAGCATTCCGGACGCACCGTCACCCTGCTCGACGGCGATGTCGTCCGGCGCAACCTCTCTGCCGGGCTGGGGTTCTCCCGCGTGGATCGGGACCGCAACGTGCGGCGAATCGGGTTTGTCGCGGCCGAGATCGCCCGCCACGACGGTCTGGCCGTCTGCGCGCCGATCGCCCCGTTCGCCACCACCCGGGCCGAAGTGCGGGCGATGGCCGAGGAATCAGGAGACTTCGTCCTGGTGCACGTGGCGACGCCGCTGGAGGAGTGCGAGCGGCGGGACCGCAAGGGCCTGTATGCGCGGGCCAGGGCCGGTACCATCCCGGAGTTCACCGGCATCTCCAGCCCGTACGAGATCCCGGAGGACGCGGATCTTGTGCTCGACACGTCGCAGATGACAATCTCACAGGCGCGAGACCTGGTCATGGAGTTCCTGGCTGAAGGAGGGTGGGTCACCAGGTGAGTGAACGACGCTTGGCCGCGGCCGTGGGGGCGGCTCGGCCCGACGATGACGAGACACCGGCGCGCACGCCGGACCCGTCCCTGATGAAGCCGTTCGATCCGGACGCGAAGGATGGCGCATATCAGTACATGAGACTTGCCGAGTATCTCGCGGAGTGCATCAAGACCGAGGCGATCAGGCCGAAGTCGATGCTGACCCCGCAGCGGACTCTGGCGCGGCAGTACGGCGTCTCGCTGGAGACGGTGCGGCGTGCGGTGGCCGAGCTCGAGCGGCGAGGATTGATCAAGACGCTGCCGGCCAAGGGCATGTTCGTGCTCTGAGGTCCCACGCTCACGCCGGCGTGTCGCCGAGGCTTTCGAGCAGCGTACGCAAGAGGCCGGCAAGCTCGTCCTGTTCGGCCTGGGTGAACACGCTGAGCAGGCGGTGCTCGTTGGCAACGTGCCGTTCCACGGCCTCGTTCACCAGATCGAGGCCCTGGTCGGTGAGAGTGATCAGGACGCTGCGCCGGTTGTTCGGGTCGGTCACCCGGGTGACCAACCCTCTGGCGACCAACCGGTCGATCCGGTTGGTGATGGCTCCGGACGTCACCATCGCGGACGCGACGAGCCCGCCCGCGGTGAGCTGGTAGGGACGGCCGGACCGGCGCAGGGTGGCGAGGATGTCGAACTCCCACGTCTGCAGACCGTGGCGGTCGAAGATCTCCTGAAGCTCGCGTTCGAGGCATCGGGCCGCGCGCGAGATGCGCCCGATGACGCCCATCGGCGCGGCGTCGAGGTCGGGCCGCTCGGCTCTCCATTGCTCCAGCACTCGATCCACGTTGTCCACCATCAGAACTCCTTAACGTTGAACTCTTTGACACTAAGGTATCAGACCGCTAGTCTCCTTAACATTCAACATTTCAACGTTAAGGAGTCGTCATGGCGGTTCAGACAGCACCGGTGATCGTTCCCTCTCGCGCCGGAACTCCCTCCGCCGACGGCGCTCCATCCGGCACCGGTACTTCCTCTGCGACCGGCGCTTCCCCCGCCTCCAGCGAGGGCCCGCGGATCGGGATGATCACCGCACTCACGGCGATCACACCGATCACCTGGGGGACCACCTACCTGGTCACCACCGAGTTCCTCCCACCCGACCGGCCGCTGCTCTCGGGCGCCATCCGGGCTCTCCCCGCGGGGCTGCTCGTTCTCGCGTTCACCCGCGCCCTGCCGCGCGGCTCCTGGTGGTGGCGATCGGCCATCCTCGGCACCCTCAACATCGGCGCGTTCTTCGCGCTTCTGTTCGTCGCGGCCTACCGGCTTCCCGGCGGGGTCGCCGCCACCCTCGGCGCCGTCCAGCCGCTCCTCGTCGCGGGAATCGCGTTCGGACTGCTTCGCGAGCGCCCGACAGGCTGGCGGATCGGATGGGGTGTGGCCGGCACCGCCGGGGTGGCGATGATGGTGCTCCGAGGCGAGGCCACCTTCGACACCCTCGGCGTGGTGGCCGGCCTGGCCGGGACCGCCGCGATGGCCACCGGCGTCGTGCTGACCAAGCGCTGGGGCCGGCCTGCAGGTACCAGCCTCCTGACCTTCACTGGCTGGCAGCTCACCGCGGGCGGCCTGTTCCTCGCGCCGCTGGCCCTCGCGATTGAAGGGCCGCCACCCGCGCTCGACCTGCCCGCGATCGGCGGGTACGCCTGGCTCGGCCTGGTGGGGACACTCCTGGCGTACGCGCTGTGGTTCCAGGGCGTGGAGCGGCTGCCCGTCGCGGCGGTGTCCTTCCTGCCGCTGCTCTCTCCGGTGGTCGCCACCATTCTCGGCTGGCTGATCCTGTCGGAGTCGCTCACATTCGCCCAGACCGCGGGCCTCGGCCTCGCCCTGCTGTCGATCGCCGCCGCCCAGCTTCCGGCTGGCACCGTTCGAGCCGCCATGGCACGCAAGCACCTCCGCCACCCCGTCTGAACCATCGCATCGACCGGCAACCACCAACCGGCACCCGCCAACGAGCAACCATCAACCAGCAACCGCCAGCACACAAGGAGAACCTGACCCATGCGTATCACCGTCTTCGGAGCCACGGGGAACGTCGGCCATCACATCGTCACCGAGGCACTCACCCGCGGCCACGACGTCACCGCGGTCGTCCGTGACCTCTCCCGCCGCGGCTCGCTGCCGCCCGGCATCCGGATCCGATCTGGCGACGCCACCAACGTCGACGACGTGGCCGAGCTCGCCGCGGGGCAGGACGTCGTCGTCAGCGCCACCCGTCCACCAGCGGGCCAGGAGGCCGACCTGGTCATCACCGCCAAGGCGCTCCTGGCCGGCCTCGCCCACTCACCGGCCAGGCTGATGCTCGTCGGCGGCGCCGCCAGCCTGGTGGTGCCCGGGACAGGCGGGCGCATCGCGCTCGACGATCCCCGCTACGTCTTCCCCGAGTATCGGCCCATCGCGCTGGCCTGCGCCGAGCAGCTCGACACGCTCCGCGCCGACCCGGTCGTCGACTGGACCTACCTCAGCCCGCCGGCCCGGCTGGAGGAAGGATCGAGAACCGGGCGCTTCCGGGTCGGCACCGACGAGCTCCTGACCGACGCCGACGGCGAATCCGTCATCTCGGTGCCCGACCTCGCCGCCGCCCTCGTGGACGAGGTGGAGCGGCCGAAGCATCGCCGGTCTCGCTTCACGGCCGCGTACTGACCCCTGGACGCTCCGGAAAAGGCCGCGATACCGTGGGCTGATGTGGTGGGAAGCATGACCAGGTGGCTCGTCACCGGAGCGGGCGGGATGCTCGGCCAGGATCTGGTCCCGATGTTGCCGCCGGAGGCCACCACAGCCTCCACCAGGGCTGATCTCGACGTCACGGATACCGCCGCGGTCGGCGACGCGGTGGCCGGGCATGACGTCGTCGTACATCTCGCAGCGTGGACGGACGTGGACGGCGCGGAGGCCGAGCCGGACGCCGCGATGGAGGTCAACGGCGTCGGCACCGCCAACGTCGCGAAGGCCTGCCAGGCGCACGGAGCGCGGCTGATCCATGTCTCCACCGACTACGTCTTCGACGGGACCGCCACCGAGCCGTACCCCGAGGACACCCCGGTCAATCCGGTCTCGGCCTATGGGCGCAGCAAGGCGGAGGCGGAACGGGCAGTGCTGGAGCACCTGCCCGGCTCCGGCGCCATTCTGCGCACGGCCTGGCTGTATGGCGAACACGGCCCGAACTTCGTCTCCACCATGCGTCACCTCGCCGCCACCCGGGACCACGTCGACGTCGTGGACGACCAGTCGGGGCAGCCGACCTGGACGCGCGATCTGGCCGAACGGATCGTGGATCTGGTCCGGGCTGGAGCGCCTCCCGGCGTCTACCACGCCACCAACGCCGGGCAGGCCACCTGGTTCCAGCTGGCCCAGGCCGTCTTCGCTGTGCTCGGACTCGATCCGGGCCGGGTCCGGCCCACCACGTCGGACCGGTTCGTGCGCCCCGCCCCGCGGCCCGCGTATTCGGTGCTCGGGCACGCGGGGTGGGCGAAAGCGGCCTTGCCGCCCATGCGGCCCTGGCGGCAGGCGTTCGACGCGGCCGCGGTGCGGATGCTCACCTCGGTCCGCTGATCACCGGCTGGGCGCCGGCGTCACTTCCTGGAACTCCGGCAGGAGCCCGAGCCGCTCGGCCTCGGCCAGGGTAGGCGCCTCGGCGTCCTTGGCCGACATCTGCACCGTGAGCCACTGACCGCGCAGGTTGATGGAGGGCCACATGATGGCCAGCTCCTTGTCGAGCGGCTGGACACCGTGTTCGCGCCCGGGTGCGTACTCGGACGAGCACAGATACGTCACGGTCGAGCCGTCGGCCAGGGACATGAAGCCGTGCCCCAGCCCTTCGGCCAGGTACACGGCGCGGCGGTCGACGTCGTCGAGCAGGATGCTGTCCCACTGCCCGAACGTGGGGGATCCGCGTCGCACGTCCACCACGACGTCGAGGATCGCACCGGCCGTGCAGGTGACGTATTTCGCTTGGCCGGGAGGCACGTCGGCGAAGTGGATACCGCGCACGACACCGGCCGCCGAGACGGAACAGTTCGCCTGCCGGAGATCCAGTGGATGCCCGAGCTCGGCCTCGAGGAGATCCTGCCGGAACCACTCCAGGAAGGTGCCGCGCTCGTCGTGGAATTGTCTCGGGGTGAACGTCCAGGCGCCGGGGATGGCCATCGGTGTCAGCCCGGGCTCGTGGTCGGCTGGGTCAAGCATGCGTGCTACCTCAATTCCCGTGTCCCGACGGGGCCGGCGACGCCACGGGTGGTGACGCGGGCAGGTCGAGCAAGCTCATCAGGTACCTGCCGTAGCCGGATCTCTCCAGTTCCCGGCCCTGTTTCCACAGATGGTCGTCGTCGATGAGGCCGAGGCGCCAGGCGACCTCTTCCGGGCATCCGATTTTCTGTCCCTGCCGAGCCTCCACAACCCGCACGTACTCGCCCGCCGCCATCAGCGTCTCGAAGGTGCCGGTGTCTAGCCACGCCGTGCCGCGCGGCAGCACCTCCACGCGCAAGGACCCCGAGCGCAGATACGCCAGGTTGACGTCGGTGATCTCCAGCTCACCCCGCGCGGACGGCCGAAGCGCCGCGGCGATGTCGACCACCTGGTTGTCGTAGAAGTACAGCCCCGGCACCGCGTAGGCGCTCTTCGGCTTCTCCGGCTTCTCCTCCAGCGAGACGGCCCGGCCCTCGTCGTCGAACTCGACGACGCCGTAGGCACTCGGATCGGCCACGTGATACGCGAAGACGACGCCGCCGCGGGGGTCGGAATGCCGCCGCAACTGGGCGCCGAGGCCCGGCCCGTGGAAGATGTTGTCACCGAGCACCAGCGCCACGGCGTCGTCGCCGATGTGGGAAGAGCCGATGAGGAAGGCCTGTGCGAGCCCCTCGGGTCGTGGCTGGCTGGCGTAGCTGATGGACACGCCGAAGCGAGAGCCGTCGCCCAGCAGCGCCTGGAACGCGCCGGACTCCTCCGGTGTGGTGATGACCAGGATGTCCCGCACGCCGGCCAGCATCAGCGTGGTCAGCGGGTAGTAGATCATCGGCTTGTCGTAGACCGGCATGAGCTGCTTGCTGACCGCGACCGTGAGCGGATGCAGGCGGCTACCGGTCCCGCCCGCCAGAATGATGCCCTTCACGCTCCATGCCCCCCCCGAGCCTGGTTAACCTCTGAACGAGCCCCTGCTGGTTCAGAAAAGTCGTCCTCTGCGAGAACCTGTTCAGAATCTCATACGATGCGCGTACCGTACAGGCGAGACGAGGGGACGAACATGCGCATACTGGTCACGGGCGGGGCCGGCTTCATCGGCTCGCATTACGTCCGCTCGGCGCTGAGCGGTGCGTATCCGTCACTGACCGGCGCGGACGTCGTCGTTCTGGACAAGCTCACCTACGCCGGGAACCGGGCCAATCTGGCCCCGGTGGCCGATGCGCCCGGGCTCACCTTCGTCGAGGGCGACATTTGCGACGCCGTGGCCGTCGACGCGGTGATGGCGCAGGTGGATCAGGTAGTGCATTTCGCCGCGGAGAGCCACGTGGACCGCTCCATCACCGGAGCCGCGGATTTCGTGGTCACCAACGTGGTCGGCACCCAGACGCTTCTCGACTCCGCACTGCGGCACGGCATCGAGCGCTTCGTGCACGTCTCCACGGACGAGGTCTACGGCTCGATCGACGACGGCTCGTGGCCCGAGGATCATCCTCTGCAGCCGAACTCCCCGTACAGCGCGAGCAAGGCCTCGAGCGACCTGCTGGCCCGCGCGTACCACCGCACCCATGGCCTGCCAGTAGTGGTCACCAGGTGCTCGAACAACTACGGGCCCTACCAGTTCCCGGAGAAGGTCATCCCGCTGTTCGTCACCAACCTGCTGGACGGGCTGCCGGTCCCGCTCTACGGCGAGGGTGCGAACGTTAGGGACTGGCTGCACGTCGACGACCACTGCCGCGGCATCGAACTGGTGCGGGAGAGCGGGCGGGACGGCGAGGTCTACAACATCGGCGGCGGCACCGAACTGAGCAACCGGGAGCTCACCCGTACTCTCCTGGACGCGTGCGGCGCGGGCTGGGACATGGTCGAGCAGGTGCCTGACCGGCTCGGTCACGATCTGCGCTACTCCGTGGACATCTCCAAGATCAGCACCGAGCTCGGCTACGCACCCCTGGTGCCCTTCGAACAGGGACTGGCCGACACCGTGGCGTGGTATCGGGAGAACCGGGAGTGGTGGGAGCCGCTCAAGCACCTCGCCTCCCGGTGATCATTGGCGATCGTGCACCTGATCAGGTGCCCGATCGTCAATGATCACGGGAGCTCTCGTCGCGCAGCCACTCAGTGTCCCGCCGGCGCACGGCCCGGCGTGCCAGCACCCGCGAGGCCGTGGCGGTGACCAGGAAGACGCCCAGCTTGGGAGCCAGCCGGAGCCGGCCGCCGAGGCCGGGCTCGCCGGTCAGGACCGCCAGCAGGTCACGAGGCCCGGTGCGTGGCGCGGTCCTCGTCTGCGTGAGCCCCGACGACGAGCCGGGCGACGAGCCGGCAGGCTGGCCGGACGGCGACGAGTTCCCCTCCGCGAGCCGCGCATTGCCGGTCATGGCCCGGATACGCCGGCGCATCAGGTCCCGGTACGTACGGGGCGGGCGGATCACCACGCGCGCCGCGGGAACGACGACGCGCTCCTCGACGCCGAAGGCCAGAGACATCGCCAGATCATCCGCCATAATCTGCTCCCCTGCCTCCAGGAAGGGTGCCAGCCGTTCGTGTCCCGAACGGCTCACCGCGATCACCCCGCGCCCGAACAGCTCCTCCCGCACCACGGGTAGCCGCTGCCAGACGTCGTAGTACCAGCGCACCGGCACGGCCACTCCGTCCATCGGCAGCGTCCGCGCCGGGCCGGCGGCCAGGACGCCGGGGCTGTCCAGCGCACGGCACAGTTCGTGCATGTCCGCCGCGCCCAGGCTCACGTCGGCATCGACGTAGAGCCGCGGGAACGACGACGCGATCTCGTCCCCGAGCCGCAGCGCGGCGCTCTTGGAGGGCATAGGGGTCTCGATCACCCGCACCCCCGGGAAGCCCCGCGCGACCTCCGCGGTGGCGTCGTCACATCCGTTCGCGACGACGACGATCTCGAGCGGGTCGCTTGGACCCTCGTCGCCTCGTGGCCGCTGTCTCTCGTCGTCGTCCAGGCGCTCCAGCTCGTCGTCGTTCCCGGACCCCTCCAGCAAACCCGACAGCAGGCGGGCGATCACGCGTTCCTCGTTGTGGGCGGGGACGACGACACTGGGCATTTCCGCAGTATCTGTTCCGGCCGGCGTTTTGGCCAGTCGGAACGGCAGCTGTCAACGCGGCGGGAACAGATCTGCGACGGCGGTCGCCGCCGACCGGGGGTCGGCGGACGCGAGCCGCCACCCTTGCGCTTCCTGTGCCAGCCGGGCCGCCGCCTCCCAGGCACGGGCGCCGTGCATGTAATGGTTGAACGATGCCTTGAGCACCTGGGTGAGAATCTCGCCCGCCGGCACCCGCTCCACGGACGTGACCTCCGCTCCGCGCTCGATGATCACGACGTGCGCCACCGGCAGCGGACCCGAGACCGGCTCGGAGCCGAAGGCGTCCACCGGAACCGCCACCTTGCCCACGCCGGTGCCCGCACGCTCGTCCATCCCCAGCGCGCGGACGGCCCACGGCGTCAGCATCAGCGACCTGGGCATGCCCGTGATGTGACCGGACCCGAGGTCGACGGCTACGGCTTCGTCGCTGAGGTAGCCGAAACCACACGAGAGGCAGGCGGCCGTCATAGTGCTCTTGCCAACGCCGGACACGCCGGGGAACAGCACTGCCCGGCCATCTCTCTCCACGGCGCCGGCATGCAGGAGCAGATCCGCGGAGCGCTCGATCTGCGCTTCCAGGGCCGGCCATGCCGCGTGCGGCCCAGCCTCCTGCCGCCCGGCCTCCTGGCCATCGGCCATGCGGGCGCTCAGCCCGCCCATTCGAGCGCCCGGTGCTCCTCGAGCTGGGCCAGAGCCGACTCGACACCGGCCCTGACGACGACGGCGTCAGCGGCGTAGGCCGGGGCCAGCGCCTTGACGATCTCGTCGACGCTGCGCTCGCCGTCGAGGAGGCGCCAGACGTCACTGGCCGTCGCGTTCAGAACCAGCGCTTCCTGGGTCTCGGCGTGGAACAGGGTGACGTCGCCGTCGATCTCCATCTCCCGCACGGAGACGGCTCGTTGGGGCACGTCAGAACTCATGCGCTCTAGATTAATGGCTCTCTTGAAAGCGCAAGGAGATATGACCGGATTTTCTTGTGGAGACAAACCGGACGATCTGCCGTAGCATGACAAAAGTCGCACGGGGGGCGTGTGACCTTTTGGGGGGCTTTACCATGGCTAGGACCACTACGGCCGGCCTCAGCCGGCGTCAGATGATCAGCCGCGGACTCGTTGTCGGCGGTGCGGTGTGGGCGGCACCGACCATTACGGCCGTCTCGTTGACTCCTGCCCATGCGGCAGTGCCGAGTCCCGAGGGGCCGCCTCCGGAGAAACCTCCGGAGAAGCCACCTCCGCCGGAGCAACCGCCGGGCGAGAAGCCACCGGGCGAGAAACCGCCGGGTGACAAGCCGCCGAGCGGCAAGCCGCCTGGCGAGGAGCCCAAGGCGCTGCCGGACACGGGTGCGGGCGAGGCTGCGGGCGTGCTCGCCGCAGGTGGCGCTCTAGCAGTGGGGGGAGCGGCCTTGTACGCCGCGGCACGCAAGTTTGGCGTCGCAGACGCCGGTTCCGGGGACTCGGGAACCAGCTGATCGGCTGTCGTCTGTAAGCGTTCGTCAAGCCTGGGGGGGCATGTGAACGGCTTGAATGCTCAACGGCGCCGCACGTGGGCGCTGCCGTGGTCACGCGCTGACTCGAGAACCGAGCAGCGCGCGTCCGCGGCGACATCACCACGGGTTCTCGTGGTGGTGCAGAACCTGCCGTTGCGGTTCGACCGGCGGGTCCGGATGGAATGTCAGGCGTTGCTGGGCGCCGGCTACGGCGTCACGGTCATCTGTCCCAAGGCCATGCCGGACGAGCCGGACCAGCATCAGCTCGACGGCGTCACGGTGCGGTCCTACCCGGCACCTCCGGCTACGTCCGGGCTGCTCAGCTACGTGCTCGAATTCGTGGTGTGCTGGCTGCGCACGGCCAGGCTGTCGGTGCGCACGGCACGCGCCGAGGGCTTCGACGTCCTGCAGGCATGCAATCCGCCGGACACGTACTGGCTGCTCGGACTCGTCTGGAAGCTTCGCGGCAAGAAGTTCGTCTTCGACCAGCACGACCTGTGCCCGGAGGTGTACGAGGCGAAGTTCGGCAAACGCGGCGCCCTGCACCGGGTGCTGCTGCTCCTGGAGCGGGCCACCTATCGGGTGGCGGACCGGGTGATCAGCCCGAACCCGTCCTACCAGGAGATAGCGGTGGAGCGGGGCGGCGTTCCGGTCGAGCGGACCACGGTGGTCATGAGCACACCGGATCCTGCGCTCATGGTGCGCCGCGACGTGGATCCGTCCCTGCGTGCCGGCCGGCGCCGGCTGGTCTGCTACGTGGGGATCATGGGTCCGCAGGACGGCGTCGACGGGCTGCTCGAGGCCATCCATCTGTACGTGCACGCGATGGGGCGAGACGACGCGCACTTCGCCTTGCTCGGCTACGGGGACAGCCTGGACGAGCTGAAGGCCCGGAGCAAGCGGCTGCGAATCGAGG
This sequence comes from Phytoactinopolyspora alkaliphila, assembly GCF_010550695.1. GTDB lineage: Bacteria > Actinomycetota > Actinomycetes > Jiangellales > Jiangellaceae > Phytoactinopolyspora > Phytoactinopolyspora alkaliphila. The sequence goes on along the minus strand of NZ_JAAGOB010000003.1, from coordinate 260,392 downwards.
ACTACGTCACCTTCACCGGACGCGTCGACCACGACGAGCTCAACCACTGGCTCTCCACGGCCGACGTCGGTGTCACACCGGATCCGCCGTGCGAGTTCAACGACCGCTCCACGATGAACAAGACGCTGGAGTACATGGCACACGGCGTGCCGGTCGTGGCCTCAGACCTCAAGGAGACGCGGCGCTGTGCGGGTCCGGCCGCCGAGTACGTCCCTGACGCCGACCCCGCGGTGATGGCCAAGACCATCGCCGCGGTGCTCGACGATCCCGCTCGCCGCCGCGAGATGGCGATGGCCGGGCGGATCCGAATCGAACGCCATCTGGCCTGGCCGGACCAGGCACGCGCCTACCTGGCGATGTACAACCACCTGGTGGGTCATCAGCCACCAGCCATGCTTCCGGCGATGTCCGTCAGCGGCGCTGGTCCGCGTCCGCGGCTGCCGAAAGCCGGCCGCACGCATGAACGTGCATTACACACAGTGGGGGGAACCAGTGAAAACAGCAATCCTGGCCGGGGGGCTCGGTAGCAGGCTGGCGGAAGAGACCGTCATCAAGCCGAAGCCCATGGTGGAGATCGGCGACCGGCCCATCCTCTGGCACATCATGCGCCATTACCTGCACTACGGCCACAACGAGTTCGTCATCGCCGCCGGTTACAAGGCCGAGGTCATCAAGCGCTGGATCCTCGACTACGCCACGCTGGCCGCGGACGTCACCGTGCGTCCGCGCCTGGGCGAGGTCACGCTGCACAGCCGGGACATCAGTGAAGACTGGACGGTCAACGTCGTCGACACCGGGCAGTCGACCAACACCGGTGGGCGGATCAAGCGGCTGCAGCGCTGGGTGGGCGACGAGACGTTCATGCTGACGTGGGGGGACGGTGTGAGCGACGTGAACCTGGACGCTCTGATGGCGTTCCACCGGTCGCACGGCAAGATCGCGACCCTGACCGCGGTCCGCCCGCCCGCCCGCTACGGGCACCTGGTCACCGACGGGGACCAGATCGTCGAGTTCTCGGAGAAGCCACAGATCGGCGAGGGGTGGATCAACGGGGCGTTCTTCGTCCTGGAGCCCGAGGTGTTCGACTACATCGACGGGGACGCCACCCAGTTCGAGAAGGAGCCACTCGAGGGGCTCGCGAAAGACGGCCAGCTCATGGCCTACCGGCATTACGGCTTCTGGCAGTGCATGGACACGATGCGCGAGAAGCACATCCTCGAAGAGCTCTGGCGCAGCGAGAGCGCGCCGTGGATGACCTGGGAGAAGTGACATTTCATGCGTATTCTCGTCACCGGCCATGACGGCTACATCGGCACCGTTCTGGTCCATCTGTTCAAGCTGGCCGGCCACGAGGTGGTGGGCGTCGACAGCGGCCTGTTCAGCAGCTGCAGGTTCACACCTGAGCTGAGCCGGGCCGACTCCGAGCTGTGGATGGACATCCGCGATCTGCGCGCAGAGCACTTCGACGGTGTCGACGCCGTGGTGCACCTCGCCGGCATCTCCAACGACCCGCTCGGCGACCTGAACCCGGACACCACGTACCAGATCAACCATCTCGCCACGCTTCACGTGGCGCAGGCGGCCAAGGCTGCGGGCGTCACCAGGTTCGCCTTCTCGTCGTCGTGCAGCATCTACGGCGCGCACGGCGACGACGTCCTCGACGAGTCGGCGGAGTTCCTGCCGGTCACGCCGTACGGCGAGTCCAAGGTGTTGAGCGAGCGGGACCTGACCGCGCTCGCCGACGATCGGTTCAGCCCGACGTTCCTGCGCAACGCCACCGCGTACGGGGTGTCTCCGCGGCTACGCGGAGACCTCGTCGTGAACAACCTGGTCGGGTATGCGGTCACCACCGGGCAGGTGCTGCTGAAGAGCGACGGCAGCCCGTGGCGGCCACTCGTGCACATCGAGGACATCGCCCGCGCCTTCCTCGCCGTCGTCGAGGCACCGCGGGATCTGGTGCACCTCAAGGCCTACAACGTCGGGCGCACCGACGAGACTTACCGGATCCGCGAGGTGGCGGAGATCGTGGCCGACGTGGTTCCCGGCTCGGAGCTGAGCTTCGCCGAGGGTGCCGGACCGGACAAGCGCAACTACCGGGTCGACTGCTCGCTCATCACCCGTGAGCTGCCGGGGTTCCAGCCACAGTGGACGGTCCGGCGCGGCGTCGAGGAGCTCTACGACGCCTACCTCCAGGTCCAGTTGACCGAGGACATGCTCACCGGCAGCCACCTGCAGCGGATCAAGCACATCCGGGCTCGGCAGGAGCAAGGCGTGGTGGACGAGCAGCTCCGGGTCACGGCTGGTGAGGGGGTCTCAGGTGTCTGAGCAACTCCTGCACGCCTCTCCCGCCCCGGTGGCAAGACAGCGCGGCCTGCTGCCGCCGTGCCGCTCCTGCGGTGGCGGCGAGCTGCGGCGGTTCCTGTCTCTCGGCCGCACACCGCTGGCCGACGCGCTGGTCACCGGCGAGCAGCTGGGCCAGATCGACCCGTCGTTCCCGCTGGACGTGGCGTTCTGCCCGTCCTGCACGCTGGTGCAGATCCTCGAAGAAGTGCCGGCGGAGCAGCTGTTCGTGGACAACTACCTGTACTTCTCGTCGTTCTCCGACCATCTGCTCAAACATGCGAAGGAGCACGCCGACGCCCTGGTGGCCTCGCGCGGGCTCGACTCGTCGAGCTTCGTCGTCGAGCTGGCCAGCAACGACGGCTACCTGCTGCGAAACTTCACGCCGCACGGAGTGCGTGTGCTCGGCGTCGATCCAGCCCCCGACCAGGCGCAAGCCGCACGGGAAGCCGGAGTGCCCACCGTCGAGGAGTTCTTCGGCGTGGACCTGGCACGGCGGATCCGCGCCGAACACGGGGCCGCGGATGTGATCATCGCCAACAACGTGATGGCGCACGTGCCCGCATTGAACGATTTCGTCGGCGGCATGGCGGAGCTGCTCAGTGACGACGGGCTGATCACCGTTGAGAATCCGTGGGTCAAGGACCTCGTCGACCACGGCGAGTTCGACACGATCTACCACGAGCACTTCTGCTACTACTCGTGCACCGCGGTGGACGCCCTGGTCCGCCGGCACGGGATGTACCTGAACCATGTCGAGTACTTCCCGGATCTGCACGGCGGAACCCTGCGCTGGCACATCGGCAAACGCGAGCAGGTATCCGCCGAGGCCCGGCGGATACTGGCGCTGGAGCGCGCTGCGGGCGTCACCGAGTTCGAGTACTACGCCGACTTCGCCGACCGGGTGGACGAGGCGCGCTCGAAGCTGCTGATGCTCCTCGACAAGCTCAAGGCGCAGGGAGCGATGATCGCCGCCTACGGCGCCGCCGCCAAGGGCAGCACCATGCTCAACTACCTGGGCGTCGGCACCGAGATCCTGGACTTCGTCGTCGACCGCAACACGTGGAAGCAGGGCAAGTACATGCCCGGCGTTCACGTGCCCATCCGGCCGGTGGAGGCGTTGCTCGAAGAGCAGCCGGACTACGTGCTGATCCTCGCCTGGAACTTCACCGACGAGATCCTCGCTCAGCAGGAGGAGTACCGCCGGGCCGGCGGGCGCTTCATCCGCCCCGTACCCATCCCGGAGATCCTATGAACGCCCCCCAATCCCCGAACCATGCCGTTGCCTCCTCGCGGTTTGAGGCCCCCGGGGCAACGGCATGCCCCGCCTGCGGATCCGACCGGACCCGCTCGTTCTACCGGTGTGCGGACGTCCCGGTACACAGCTGTTTGCTGGTGGACGACCAGCAAACAGCGCTGGACTTTCCGCGCGGAGAGCTCGACCTGGCGTTCTGCACCGGGTGCGGGTTCGTCTACAACCAGCTGTTCGATCCCTCGCACAACGCCTACTCGTCGGACTACGAGGAGACCCAGGGGTTCTCGCCGCTGTTCCGCGAGTTCATCAAGGACCTCGCCGAGCGGTGGGTCCAGCGCTATGACCTGGCCGGCAAGAAGGTCGTCGAGATCGGCTGCGGCAAGGGAGAGTTCCTGGCCGAGATGGTCCGGGCCGGTGTTGCGAGCGGCATCGGCGTGGATCCCGGAGTGCATCCGGAGCGGATCGACGACGACGTCGCGAATCGCCTGACCTGGGTCAAGGGGTTCTTCCCCGAGGACTTCCCACTGATCGACGCCGACGCCGTGATCTGCCGCCACACCCTGGAGCACATCGCGCCGGTGGCGGACTGGATGCGCACCGTGCGGGAGTCCATCGGCGAGCGCACCGACACCGTGGTGCTGTTCGAGCTTCCTGACGTCAGCCGGGTGCTCGAGGAGGGCGCGTTCTGGGACGTCTACTACGAGCACTGCACGTACTTCACCGCCGGCTCGCTCGCCCGGCTGTTCCGCCGTACCGGGTTCGAGATCGTCGACCAGTGGACCGCCTACGACGACCAGTACCTGATCATCGAGGCACGTCCGGCCACGCCGGGGGCGGAGGACGCTGCCGAGGGCGACGACGAGAACGCGGCCACTGGAAGCGCGGCGGACCGGTTCGCGGCCGCGCACGCGGAGATGATCGGCCGCTGGCGGACCCGGCTGCAGACGGTGGCCGCCCAGGGTGGTTCCAGCGTGATCTGGGGATCGGGTTCCAAGGGAGTGGCCTTCCTGGCCGCTCTCGGCGACGACGCCGCCCTCGTGACAGCGGCCGTCGACATCAACCCGTTCAAGCACGGCAAGTACATGGCAGGTAGCGGGCACCGCATCATCGCCCCGAAGGAGCTCACCGAGTTCCAGCCGGATCTGGTGATCGCGATGAACTCCGCCTACCTCGAGGAGATCGGGAGCGACCTGGACGCCCTCGGTCTGCGGCCATCCCTGGAGGCGGTATGACATCCCTGGACATGTGCCTGGCCTGCGGCGGGGGGCTCCTGGAGGAGGTCGCCGATCTCGGAGACTCCCCCGTCCTGGCCGGCGCACTCTTCCCTGACCGCGAAAGCGCACGGAACGCGGTGCGCGGGGAGCTCAAGCTGGCCGTCTGCCTGGTCTGCGGCCACGTGCAGAACACCGCGTTCGACCCCGGGCGGGTGCAGTACGACGTCACCTACGACAGCTCCCTGCACTTCTCCGGCACGTTCCAGCAGTACGCCGACGAGCTGGTGAAACAGCTCGTGGACTGGTACGACATCCGCGGCAAGCACGTGGTGGAGATCGGGTCCGGCAAGGGTGACTTTCTCGCCGCCATTGCCGAGGCGGGTGGGAACACCGGGACCGGCTACGACCCGACGGTCGAACCGTCGACGACCATCCCGGGCGTCACCCTGGTGCAGGACTACTTCCGCCCGGGCGACGAGACGGATCCGTACGACCTGCTCGTCTGCCGGCACGTGCTGGAGCATCTAGGCGACCCGGCCGGCCTGCTGAGCCCGCTCGCCGCGTCCGCCCCGCGCGAGGCGCTGCACTACTTCGAGGTGCCCGCCGCGGAGTTCAACTTCGGGCCCGACGGGCTGTGGGACTGCATCTACCCGCACGTCTCCTACTTCTCCGCCGGGTCCCTGGCCGCGCTGATGCGCCGGGTCGGATTCTCTGCCATGTCGTTGCGCCCGTCCTTCCACGGGCAGTTCCTGTCCGTGGAAGCGCCCGTGACCGACGGCCCCGAGAGAGACGTCAGTGCAGCCGCACTGGAGTCCACCGCTGTCGCTCAGCACATCTCCCTGGTGCGTGGCTTCGCGTCCCGCTGGCAGGGCGCGGTGCTGTCCTGGCGTGACGAGATCGCCGCGCTGCGGGAGAAGGGTGAGACCGTGGCCATGTGGGGGGCGGGCTCCAAGGGCGTCAACTTCCTGAATGCCGTCGACCCACGGGGCGAGATTCCGGTGGTCGACATCAACCCGCGCAAGGCCGGCCATCATTTGCCCGGCACCGGGAACGAGATCGGCACACCGGATTCCCTGGTCGGCACCAATGTCAGCCGGGTGCTCGTCACCAACCCGGCATACCGCGAAGAGATCGAGGGCCAGCTGGCCATGCTCGGCGTCAGTTCAGACGTCGCGCTCGTATAAGTACTTGGAGGGGGAGCATGTACACGAACAACACGGTCTATATCGACAGCGTCGACGCCGACCACATCCGCCGGGAGCGCCTCTACGCGGGGCAGCTCTTCATCTACACCGCGACCGAGGCTACCCAGGCGCTGCGGGACTTCGCCGCCGAGATGCTCGAGGACGCGTTCGCGCCCTATGACCCTGTCACCGCACAGTTCGACATGAGCGTCGAGCGTTTCGTGGAGATCTTCGGCCCGCTGAAGCCGAAGTTCATCCATCACCCGGAGACGAAGCGGCTCATGCGCGACGTGCTCTCGAACCTCGGCTGCGATCTCGACGAGACCTACCTCGACGTGCCGCGCCTGCGCGGCGTCACCAGCGACGCGTACCTCACCGCAGGTGTCGGGTACGCGCATCCGCTGCACCGTGACACCTGGTGGAGCGCACCGCTGGCTCAGCTCAACTGGTGGATGCCCATCTACCCGTTCGAGTCGGAGAGTTCGATGGCGTTCCACCCCCGTTACTGGGCCGAAGGCGTGGAGAACCACTCCGAGGAGTTCAACTACTACAACTGGAACGCCGTTGGCCGTGCGCAAGCCGCCAGCCAGATCCACAAGGACGAGCGCAAGCAGCCGCATCCTCCGGAGGACATCGAACGGGACCCACAGATCCGCTTCGTCGTCCCGCCAGGTGGTCTGGTGGTCTTCTCCGGTCAGCAGATGCACTCGACCGTCCCGAACACCTCGGGACGCAGCCGGTTCAGCATCGACTTCCGCACCGTCAACATCGCCGACCTGCGGGTCGGCAAGGCTGCACCCAACGCCGACTCGTACCCGGAGGGCACGTCGCTGCGTGACTTCCGCCGCATGTCGGACGAGTCCGCGATGCCCGAGGACGTCGTCGCCAAGTACGACAGCGGCGAGGTCCCCGAAGATGCGGTGCTGGTCTTCACACCGGACGGATCCAGCAAGGCATGAGCGATCCCCGTGTCACCGTAGGGCTCCCCGTCTACAACGGGGAGTCCTACATCGGCGCTGCCATACAGTCGATTCTTGATCAGGACTACGAGAACTTCGAATTGCTTCTGGCCGACAACGGTTCGACCGACGCCACCGCGGTGATCTGTGAGGAAGCAGCAGCCAGGGACGGCCGGGTGTCAGTGCACCGCAGTGAGGCCAATCGCGGTGCGGCGTGGAATTACAACCGCCTGGTTGACCTCGCCCGTGGTGAGTATTTCAAGTGGGCGGCGCATGACGACCTTCTTGAACCCTCGTTTCTGAGTGCTTGTGTCACGGTGCTCGACGATGATCCGCAGGTCTCCCTCGCCTACACCCGCGCTGTCGACATCGACGAACGCGGTGACGTGGTGCATGTACACGATCTGCCAGGCTATGCCACCGAAATCACACCGTCAAAGCGCGTAGCGTCAGTAATCCTCGACCCCTCACCCTGCATGGAGTCGTTCGGCTTGGTTCGGCGAAGCCAGCTACTTCAGACATCGCGTATCGGCCCTTACACAAGCTCAGACCGTACTCTCTTCCTTGAACTTGCTCTCCTCGGCAGGTTTTACGAAGTGCCGGAAGTTCTCTTTTTGCATCGGCAGCATGCGCAACGTTCTGTACATCAATATCGGGACTCACGCGCGCGCAATTTGTGGTTTGACCCCAACTGGCATGGCAAACGCAGTGCTCCACAATGGAGGCTCTTGCGGGAGTACGTCAGGGCCACGGCGAGAAGCCCCGTCTCGCCCACTGAACGCGTCCGTACGTTCGCGGCTATTGGACGCTGGTGTGGTCGTAATCGACGAACGCTCGCGCGTGAAGCTGCATCGAGGCTATTTCGGCGGACCACGGTCGGCGCACCGAGTGCGCAATCGGTTCCCACGAGGAGCGCATCATGAACGCCCGCATCCGCTTCCGGTCACTAGCCCTCGGCCTTGTCGCCGTACTAGCGGGGGGCACTGCCATCGCGCAGCCCGCGAGCGCCGAGGACCCCGATCCGGCGTTCATCTCAGACGATTTTGCATCCGGAACACTGAACACCGGCTTGTGGACAGTCACCGATCCCGCTGGTGAGGGAGGCGTCTCAGTCGCCAACGGCCGTCTAAAGCTGTCTGTGCCGTCGGGCAAGAACTACGACATCTGGGGAACGAATCGCGCGCTGCGGGCCACACAAGCCGTCGCCGATTCGGATTTCCAGGCCGAGGTCCGGTTCACCACTGTTCCCACTCAGAAGTACCAAACACAAGGCATCCTGGTGGAACAGAATGCAACGAACTGGCTCCGGTTCGATGTGTACTCCACCGGCTCGGCACTCCGTGTATTTGCAGCGAAGACGATCAACGGCTCGTCCACGCAACTTCTCCAGTCCAACATCAGCGCTGGCCCAGAAGTTCAGCTCCGACTCACCCGCGAGGGCGATAGTTGGACACTCGCCTACTCCACCAACGGCACCACTTGGGTCAACACGACGACGGTCACCCACCCTCTTCAGGCCAATCGCATCGGTCCCTTCGCCAGCAACGGCTCTCCGTACCCCGCCTTCACGGCGGAGGTCGACTGGTTCATCGATACTGCCGCGCCTGATCCTGGTGACCCCGGAGATCCCGGTGATCCTGACCCCACTTTCACTCTGGATACGGTTACTAGTGGGCAAGGAAGCATCACAAGATCACCAAACCAACAGAGCTATCCGGCCGGAGCCACAGTTACGCTGACGGCCCAGCCGTCGGACGGCTGGGAATTCAGCAGTTGGTCAGGCGACGCTTCAGGTACCGCCGCATCCATCGATGTCACCGTTGACAGCAACAAGACCGTCAACGCCACATTCATTGAAGCGCAGGCCGAACCACCGGGTGAGGCGGCGTTCGTCTCCGACGATTTCGCGTCTGGGTCGTTGAACACCGGCCTGTGGGCCATCACCGACCCCGCCGGGAAGGGCAACGCGACAGTCAACGACGGCCGATTGCGCCTTTCTGTTCCGTCCGGCACCAATTATGACATTTGGGGCACCAATCGCGCCCTGAGAGTGACCCAACCCGTCGCCGACACGGACTTCCAAGCCGAAGTACGGTTCACCTCCGTGCCATCGCAGAAGTACCAGACCCAGGGCATCCTGGTGGAGCAGAATGCCACCAACTGGCTCCGCTTCGACGTGCACTCCACCGGATCAGCGCTGCGTGTTTACGGCGCGCGAACTGTCAACGGGGCGTCAGCGCAACTGTTCAGCAAGACGATCAGCGCCTCGTCCCAAGTCCTTCTCCGGCTCGAACGCACCAACGACTCGTGGGCGCTGAGCTATTCCACGAATGGCACCACATGGACGAGCGCTGGCACCGCAGATCATGTACTGCAAGCCAGCCGAATCGGCCCCTTCGCCAGCAACGGCTCGCCGTATCCAGCGTTCACGGCGGAGATCGACTACTTTGTCGATCTCGCGAACACGGATCCAGGCGATCCCGAGCCAAACCCCGAATATTCGTTGACAACCAACGCAGTCGGACAGGGAACCATCAGCAAGAGCCCCAACCAGACCTCGTACGCCGCCGGCACGGTGGTGACGCTGACAGCGCAAGCGGCGTCGGGCTGGCAGTTCGCAGGATGGTCCGGCGCCGCGTCAGGAACCAACACGACTACCGACGTCACGATGGACGGCAACAAGTCCGTCACAGCCACATTCTCGCAGGCGCAGTCGAACCCGCCGGTGATCGACGTGTGGTACGGCGACGATCAGATATTCGGCGCGCGCGGCCAGAGCCAGAAGTGGGTCAATATCCTGGGAAACGTCTCGGATGGTGACGGCGTCCAGAGCCTGACGTACCGCCTGAATGGCGGTTCGCCAGTGACGCTTCAACGCGGACCGGACTTACGTCGCCTTTACGGCACCGGCGACTTCAACGTTGAAATCCTCTACAGCAACCTCAACAACGGGGCGAATACAGTTGCGATCACCGCGGTCGATACTACCGGTGCTACTACCACCAAGTCTGTCACTGTGCGAAAAGACATCCAGGCCGCGACTCTGCCGCACAACGTCTCGTGGGGTTCGTCAACCAACCCCAACCACACCGCTCAGGTAGTCGACGGCAAATGGACATCGAGCTCCAACGGCCTCACGGTTACCGAAATGGGATACGACCGCACCGTCGCAGTCGGTCACACAGGCTGGGAGAACTATGAGGTGACGGTGCCCGTGACCGTTCGAGAACTCGGACCAGGTGCCGGGACGCCACAAAGTGGTGCGCCTCTCGTGGGCCTTGGGCTCCACTGGCAAGGACACACAACTGTCGGATCGGAGCAACCCGCCCGAGGCTGGTACCCCACCGGAGCGTTTGCGTGGCATCGCTGGCAGCAAGGCGGGCGATTCGAGCTCATCGGAAACGATGGATCTCCGTTGACTCGGAAGAACACCGGTTGGGACTTCAATACCACCTATGTCATGAAGGCCCGAGTCGAGAGCGTTTCCGGTGGCTACCGGTACAGCTATAAATGGTGGCCGCAAGACTCGACAGAGCCCGCGGCCTGGGGCTTGACCCTCGTCGAGGACGACGGACCCGCAACTGGTTCCGTCCTTCTCATCGCCCACCATGTCGACGCGACGTTCGGCGACGTCGTCGTCTCACCTTTGTGACCACCCCCATGGCACCGGACGAGCACACCACGCGGCGATCGACGCACGGCCGCGCTGGGTTTCTTCGGTCGGTGGGCTGGGCGTTCACGATGGACGGCGGAGGCCAGGTCCTCACATTGGTGATCTCCTTCGCGCTGGCGGCCCTACTTGGTCCTCGCACGTACGGCGTGGTTGCGATGGCCATGGTCTATGTGGCCTTCGTTCAGATGGTTCAGCGCCAGGGCATGGCGTCGGCGATCATTCAACGTAAGGATCTGAGCGGGAGGCATCTCGACACCGCGTTCTGGTTGGTGTTGACGATCAGCGGTGTTTTGACTGCGGCGAGCGTCGCATTCGCCGGGTGGTGGGCCGGGGTCAATGATCTGCCGGAGCTTCGGCCCATCATCATGGCACTGTCGGCGCTCGTCGTGGTTGAGGCGCTCACTACGGTGCAGAGAGCTTTACTTACTCGCCACATGAACTTCCGCGCACTGGCCGCGCGAAGCCTCATCGGAGTCAGCGCGGGCGGCGTGATCGGAATAGTCGGAGCTCTCATTGGCTGGGGCGCTTGGGCCATCGTTGCCCAGCAGCTGACCACCTCGGTTGTCTCCCTAGCGGTACTCTGGGCGGTCAGTGGCTGGCGGCCACGGTTCCGGTTCTCTTCTCGATGCGCTCGGGATCTTCTGGGATTCTCGACGGGTTCGTTCCTCTCCAGCATCGCGGTCTTTGCGAACAATCGCGCCGATGTCCTGCTGATCGGGATCTTCTTCGGACCCTTCGTTGTGGGCATCTACCAGCTTGCATCGCGCCTCATCGACATGATCGTCACCATTGCGTCGCGCCCTGTTCAGACGGTTGCCCTCCCCGAGTTGTCACCACACCAAGATGAGCATGACGAGTTCGCGCGACGGCTTCGCAGATTGATGAGAGTAAGCGCAATCGCAGCTCTTCCCGTGCTTGGAGTGCTGGCAGGTGTCGCGGAGCCGCTCGTCGGCCTCCTGGGCAGCGAATGGAACAGCACGGTCGCGGTGCTCCAGGTCCTCTGCCTGGTCGGTTTGATCCGCGTCGTGATCGTCCTTGATGGTCCACTGGTGCAAGCGCTGGGCCGTCCGTTCGTCCAGGCGGGAATCACGTGGCTGGCTGCTGCCGTCAGCGTAGGGACGTTCACCGCCGCCGGCCTGCTGCTGCAAGACATGCCCGAAGATCGACAAGCCCTCTGGGTGTCGGTCTCGCGTGCCGCAATCTACGGCGTGCTCATCACCGGCATCCACTTAGTGATCATTTCTCGCTTCACCTCGCTATCTTTGCGATCGGGCGTTGGCGCATATTTTCCATCTTTCGTCGCAGGATCGGTCGGAGCCATTTCAGGCTGGTTCACGGCAGCATTGATCACCGCCAGCTCACCACTTCTCGGGCTCGCCGTGGCCGGCGCGTTGAGTGCGACCATCGCTGCGGGAACCCTACTTCTCCTTGAACCCGATCTGCGGGCGATGACGCGCTCGGCGCTTCACAAGATCAAAAATCACTCGAATAGGCGACACCAATCCCACATCGTCGACCCGCTCGATCCCATGGTGGAAACCGATGATGACGACGCAGATCGCACCATAAAGATCAAGCAGAATGTGAGCGGTTCTTGAATACTCAAGGAAATTCACGAGGCCCAGAACTTGCCATATTGAAGATCACCTGATTCAGTGGTGCGTCGGTAACGAAATCATCACGACGGCCTAGTCACCACGGGCCAGAAATCTGGGGGCAAGAACAGTGCAAGGTAAAGATCGAGCCAAGTACCGTGCGACTCGCGGCCGCCCGGGCAGGCGGAGTCGATCCACTCTGCTAGCCGCCCTAGCCACGTCCGCCATGATCGGGGGCGTGGCGCTCGCGTCCGACACCGTTATGCCCGAGACGTCCAGCGCCAGCGCAGAAGCCGTCGACTCCACGGCACGATCTTCCGACCACGGACCCGAGATCCGCAAGGACTGGCCGCCCCGCAGGCCGACATCCCCACCGGGACGCTCGTATCGCCGACCATCCAACAGTCCCGCTCCTACAGCGACCGTCAATCCACCATCGACCAATCCAAGTCCTACCGCCACTTCCGTCTCCCCCGAGCCGACAAAGACAACTCCAAGCGAGGACCCGACCCAATCCCCGCCTACGAACAACGAGACCACTCCGCCACCTCCCGCCACCGACGATCCTACGACTGAGCCAACAACACCTCCTCCGAGTGACATCGACGGCTATCCCAGTGATGAGACGACGGGCGTTCCGCCCGGCGTCACGCTGAAACCCTCCGGCAGTTTGACGATCACGAAAGACAACACTGTCATCGACGCACTCGACATCAAGGGCACTGTCAAGGTGCAAGCCAACAACGTGACGATCAAACGCTCCAGGATCTTTAGCACCGGCAGGTACGCCATCGATATCGAATCCGGATACCGCAACCTCGTAGTCGAGGACACTGAGATAGACGGGAATAACGCTACCGCGACGATCGCGATCCTCCGTGGCGAATATACACTGCGGCGAGTCAATATCCACAGCGTTTACGATGGTCCACGCATCGAAGGCCACAATGTGGTGATCGAGGATAGTTATATTCACCATTTAACACGCGTTCCGGACGGACATCACGACACAATACAGATTCGCAGCGGCACGAACATAGTTATCCGTGGAAATAACCTTCAAGCATACAATCCCTCCACAAATGACCCAATGAATGCCGCAATTCAGTTCGGAAGTCTGCTAGCACCTATAGATGACGTGGTGGTCGAGAATAACCTAATGAACGGTGGCAATATGACCATCAATGCCGGAAAGCTCGAAGGTGGATCAGTCATCTTCCGCAACAATGAGTTCGGCAGGGACTTCCGCTACGGCGTAGTTTCCACTGGACCTGGACTAGTATGGGAATCATCTAACGTGTACCACGACACCGGCGAGAGCGTAAGATGACGTGCAAGCCCACACCGTCGGTCGGCAGCAGACGAATAGTCATCGTGCCGGCACGATAAGATCAAGGTTTAAGCTAACGCTCGCAGGGAGCTCCAAGGGGGAACCGCCATGCCCATGATTCGCCTCTTACGCCGACCTGCTCGCAAGATGAGCATGGCGTCCCGAGAACGCAAACTGCGTACGTTGAAATCTTGGATAGAGCCAGGGTCGTCTGTTCTGGTCATAGGCGCAAGCGGGGAAACTGGGGTCGGAACTCAATCCCTTGTCGAGCGAGGCTTGGCCAAACACGCCCATGTCGTTGCGCTTACGTACGAAACCGTTGACGGATCCATTCTCGGCCTGCCGACCGTCAGAGGTGACGGCAGAAGGCTCCCCTTTCGCGACAAATCCTTCGATTATGTCGTCTCAAACGCCGTCATCGAACACCTCGGCGGAAAGGAAGGTGCGCGAGCACTTCTCGCGGAGAGCGCCAGAGTTTCGCGACGGGGCTGGGCACACACTACGCCAAACAGACGGTTCCCAGTAGAATTGCATACGGGCATTCCATTCTTACATTGGTTGCCCCGTAGCGCACGTGAACGGGCCTTTGAAGCGCTCGGCCGTCCGTTTCCCTTGTCACGATATTGCCTGTTCACTGGTCGGTCGTTGCACTCTCTTGGCGTGCCGGCTGACGTCCGGCGCGCGACGGGATTCCTGCCTGCCATGACACTCTTCGTCACGTCAAAGACGCTTGGTTCGGGGAGTGTCAACGGCTGACATGAGAGCCCTTCAACACTCGCGTTCAACGGTCAGGGCTTTGACCATTGCACCGTTCTCGTATAGTACGCGGTAAATTTGCTTAAAGAACGTCTCTCTCATGGCAACATATTGAATTTGACCATCAAAACACCGCCCAAATCGCAATCTCGCGCGCACGCTCTGTGTAGCCGTTGTAACGGCCAGTAGATTATCCCAGTCTCGCTCCCTAGCTAGACGAGCGAACGCGCGAACTTCTCCCTGAGTAGTCGCTGGCTCTGGCGTCAAGCAGATTACTTCTACACGCGGATCTTCATCTTTACACCGACGTACATCGCCAATGGAAACAACGATTACAGGCGCCATTTCTTGATCTATGAGTTCAGATGCTAGCGCGTTTCGATCACCAGGCCCGCCAAATACCACGATGGCATCAGCCGCCCTTGGACTATCAATGGGCGGGAAGAGAAAGATCCAAGACTCGATACACGCGATAGCGAGAAGGACAGCACTTACGACGAGCGTACGTCTCCTCACTAGTCACTCCGCTGATGCACAAGTCTCTTATTCTTTGAATCAAGACGGCGTGGACTCGCATCCCGAAACAACGCTACGACTGCTGCTCGATGCGTCGGCTTTCGACGTACCGACCGTATCGCCTCGTTCAACGTAACAGCACACCAGTAGAAGCCACTAGCCACTCGCCCATGCCGGCTCCGGTATAGGCGGATCCTGTTAACTGCCTGGAGACTCCAGAGCATGGGTGATGTGGTCATCTCCCCTCCGCGGTGCACCACCACAGCGTCCGCTACAAGTTGCAGGTTATAACCGGCATCACGGGCACCAAGCGCATAGGCTGTCTCCTCTGAGTAGAGGAAATATTCCTCCGGCCATGATCCTATGGCGTCAACGACCTTCCGAGCGATGTACATAGCGGCTCCCGTAGCCCAGTCGGCTTTGGCTCTATCGACATAGTAGCTAGGATCACGGATCATTTCGCTGAGTGGGCCGTATCTGGCAGCACGGCGGCCACCTAACAATGCCTCACCAAGAGCTCGGCCGATCGAAGGCTCACGGCGGAGCGAATAGCTCAAGGTGCCCTCTGTGTCCACGATCTTCGGGACAGAGATTCCCAAGGAATCGTCGCTCTCAACGGCGTTCATGAGACGCCGAATACATCCTGCTCTCGGGACCGCGTCCGGATTGAGCACCATGAAGCCGCGCGTTGCATTTAGGTGCCTCATGCCGATGTTGATACCAGCCGCGTAGCCAAGATTTCCCCCGGACTCCAGAACCACGACCCATGGCGCCATCTGTCGCACTTTCGCGGGCGTTCCATCGGAAGATTCGTTGTCTACGATAATCACCTGCGCACTATTGACACCTTCCAATGCTGCTGGCATGGCATTGAGGAAGGTTTCTACCACATCGGCGCTGTTGAAGGTCACGACAATGACTACGACGTCGGGCTGCTCCGTTACTCTTCCGACGGCTGCGGGGCACGGGATCGTGAGCATCACCATCCTGCCGATCCACGTGTAAATTTCCGTACTCGCCGCCTAGCAGACGCGAGCTTTCGACGCCACATTTTGTGGTCGCGAGGGTCCAAAGATGCGTCTTGCAGAACGTACGCACTCTGCCTGATCTGGCTAACCCATTCACCCACCGTCTTTACACCGTTGGCTTGGGCAGACAACGGCATCCGTGCTCGCAGATCTTCATCAGTGCGGATCAAGGTGTGCGGAGACCGCGGATCATCCATATGGTCTTCGCGCACGAATGGGTAGTAGTAGCCGTTCACCGCACCCCCGCGCGCAGTCCTGATGCAGTACCCGGTGAACGACTCGTTCTCGCCGAGCAGGCCGTGTCTGTCGACGAGCGAGCGGGGCATCAGGTAGCCGCTTCCTTGCACCCAGAGATTGCGCATCAACTGGTGCCCGCCGCGGAAGGTCTGGATCTTCTTGGCGGCCAGCTCGGGCCGGAAGTCCTCCTCCGGATGCCGCCAGCTGCCGATCACGCCGAACTCCGGGTTGTCCCGGTGGGCCGCCGCGAACGTGTCGAGCCACCCGAGCGTGACGACGCAGTCGTCGTCGACCTTGGACACGAACTGCGCGTCCGATTCGCTCCACAGCCACGACGTGGGCTCCCGCAACCGGACATTCTCGCGGCTGTGGTGGTGCCGATACACCCGTGCGTCCTTGTAATAGGGCCGCAGCGCCTCGATGGTCTCTTCGTCGTCGCCGTTGTGCCAGAGCCACACCCTGTCGTTCTCACCGCAGGTGTCGAGAAGCCTCGGTAGGCTGAGGTGCAGGTAGCGTGCGCTGCGGTACGTGATCATGATGATGTCGGCGCGCGCACCCATCACGGCACCTCCTCGAAGGCGGTCCGATTCGGATAGCTGCGAGACTCTGGATCTCGTAATCCCCGCCGCTTGATCCGCTTCAGGGTTCCTCCCATCGAGGAGAGCTTCACGCGAGGGCGGAGCCGGAGCCAAGACCGAAAAGACGGAAGACCGGAGAACGTCGGGGCCGGCAGACCGGCGAGCCGCATCGTCAGGACCCGCGCCCACACGGCTCCACGCGTGCTCGCCAGGTTCGGCTGCGACTGCGGGAGGCGTTCGAGCGGAATGGGATGCCCTTCGAGCGCTCTGTCGGCCAGGGCGGCGTGCAACGCCTTGCGGCCGGCTTCGGTACGCACCACGACCAGGGAGCGTCCCGGCTCACCTTCCTTGAGCTTGCGATACCAGGGGTCGCCAACCGAGAGGTCCGCGAACTCGCCGGTGTGATCCGGGCAGATCATGCAACGCCACTGACGATGCTTCTGCAGCGTCTCGCCCCAGGACTCCTCGTAACTGAAGGACTTGGCCACGCCCGTGGTGGTCTTGATCCGGAACCGTCCGGGCCAGCCCTCGCCGCGGTAGTCGACACGCTCCACGTCCGCGGGGTCCTCCCCCAGACGCCGGACGACTTCCTCGGTTCCGCGGCTCGACGGCGTTCCGGCACAGAAGATCCCGATAGTCAGGCCGATTTTCCGGCCCAGCTCAGGCCGCGCCTTGGCGGCGCCCACCGTGGCGGCCACGTCGCACGGTTTCCCGACGACAACGCACTCCCCCTCGGCCTGCTCCACAAGATCGAGCCGTTCACATGGACTTGCGGGCGCGTAGCGGGAGCCCGCGGCGCCGACGATGTCGGTGTAGGTCCGATTCAGCACCGTCTCGTTCTGCAGTGGCGCGTCCTTGCGGGCCTGCACCTGCAGGGCGCCCACAGCCGAGCCGGAGGCCACCGCATGGGCGGACAGTGCACTGATCACTCCGCCGGAGGAACCGCGATGCCTCACGTCCGGGTCTGTGGACCAGCATTCGTAGAGCTCGAGGATCGGCCCCCATTCCCCGCCGAACGGAGCATCTTTCAGGGCGTCCTTCTCATGCGAGAGCCCCGCACCCGGGCAGACGCCGATTCCGGGGCCGTTCGCTCCGCCGGTTTCACTGCCGCCGTTGATGGAGACGATCGGCAGCGGGCGCCGGCCGAACTCGGGCACGTCGACCATCGTGAGCGAGTCCGGTTCCAGGTACGCACATGCGCCGCATCCCGAGCACAGGTGCGCGTCCACCACATCCTGGATGGTGGCCGGGCCGCGCCCCCTCACGCGATGGCCCCCAGCGTCAGGCCTTTCTTCCATGCCCGTACGTCGTCCAGGATGTCCGTCAGCTGCTGCCTGGCACGCTCCACCACCTCGGGGACTCGGATGTCAAGATCATGCTTGACGGCGTCTCGGGTAGCGAACGAGGTGACCATCGCCTCAACCGCCTCAGCCCCGGATACCCGCCGGGCGTCGACGACGTGGTGTCCCACGCCGCAGGTGTCGAAAACCCCGTGCGTCTTGTCGCTGTACGCGTATCCGCACGCCGGTACACGTGTCGAGAGCGCCGCGATGGTGGCGTGCATGCGGCTGCCGACGAACCAGTCACACTGAGCTATACACCACTTCATCTCGGCCGCGTCGAGTTCGGACGGCACCACTGTGAGCCGTTGCCGGGCCGATTCCGGGAGACGTTCGACAACCGCGCTGATGGCCGCGATGTCGCTCTCCCCGCCGCCACCGGGTACATGCACGTGCGGCACCAGAACGACGTGCGCACCGCTATCGACCAGGCTCCGAACCACATCAGCCATCGTGGCCACGTAGTCTCCGACCAGGCCGAACCGTTCGATCGC
Organism: Phytoactinopolyspora alkaliphila; assembly: GCF_010550695.1. GTDB lineage: Bacteria > Actinomycetota > Actinomycetes > Jiangellales > Jiangellaceae > Phytoactinopolyspora > Phytoactinopolyspora alkaliphila. The sequence continues at coordinate 241,893 of NZ_JAAGOB010000003.1, read as the reverse complement.
GGCAGCGTCTCGCAACAGGCCACTGATGTTCACGCCGGCGACCGGCGCGCCCGGGAGGCCCTCGATCAGTTCCGCGATGGGATGACTCGGTCTGCGGGGTTCCAGCGCGAACGCCACGTCGACGCCGCTACGGAGCCGAGCCGGATCGGCGCTGGAGCCGGCCAGCTCCAGCAGACGTTCATAGCTTGCCGGATCCCGCGCGTAGGCGAGTGCGGCAGACCGGACGAGCCTCTCGGCCAGCCGTCGTCCGCTCACGGTATTGAACGGCCCGTACGTCTGCGGCAGCAGAACCAAGGGCCGTCCGGCACGAAGTGCCGCCTCTTTGGGTGCCGAGACCGACCGCAGCCGGGTCTCGCCGTACAGGTCGGTGAAGCTGTCCCCACCGCTGATGTCCAGGACCGCGTCAGATCTGGCGATCCTCCGCGCAGCCGGATTTCCCAAGCCACCCAGCCGCTGAGCTACGCGGATCTGCGCCCAGCTCTCCGGCCGGTGCCACCGGCGTGATAGCCGAACACCCACGAACTCGACTTCTGAGCCCTGGTAACGGCCTGACGTGTCGACTCGAACACCCCACCCGTCATCGAAGGCGCTCAGCCGTGAGCCAGGTGCCTGTACGTCGATGACGTCGAGCACTGACCGTCCGAGCGCCTCCACCCCTCGATTGCCATTGCCGATGGAGGCACCGGCAAGGCACAGTTGTATGCCCCCCATGCGGCCAGTATGCCGGAGCTTTCCTCTTTGCGCGACACATCTCGTGTAGCCGGATACGTCAGTGACGCGTACGATGAACCCGAATGCGCACATTAGGTCCGATCGGGTACCGCGCATCAGCGTAAAGCGCTTGGGGGCGCAGCTGTTACGCGTGAGGGGGGCAAGTGGACGTCTGGCGAATCACCGTTGCCGCGTTGCGGCGTTGGTACATACTTTTGCCTCTCCTGGCGCTGACGGGATACGCCGTCACGCAGGCCGGGACTCAACAGGACCCCGAGTACGAGGCGCGAGCATCGGCGATGCTCACGCCGGCACGCGTGCTGTCCGAGATACCCAATCCGTACAGCAGTCTCAACGGTGCTCAAGAAGCGCTGGCCATTGTGCTGAACAGCACGGAGACTCGCCGCTCGATTGCCAGCGAGGGTCTGGCCGGTCACTACGAAGTGAAGGCAGCGCCCCGCAGTAGCATCTTCCAGGTCGTCACTCGTGCCGAGTCACGTCAAGCCGCGGAAGAGATCAGCTCGGCGGTGCTGAACAAGGCATCGGAAGAGCTGGAATCGCGGCAGAGCGACGCTGGTCTTCCCGAGCGGGCGCACTATTCGATCGAGGTCTTGGAGTCCCCCTCCGTTACAGGCGTGGTGGAGAACAGCCAACTTCGGGTCCAAGCGGTGGTCGGAGTCTTGGGAGCCTCCCTTGCTCTGCTGATCGCGGTGATGTTCGACGACATGGTCGGGATCTTCCGCCGAGCCCGGGCAAAACGACGCCGGCGCAACGACATGACGCCATCTACTCCGATCGATGAGAATTCCGGCCAACTCACCCTCGACGACATTCCGATCGTGAGCACTGAGCCCATCTCCCTTGTCGATGGCATACCTGCCAACTCCCACGGAAGTCCAGTCGACCAATGGGCTCCCAGCACCGGTCGCCGGCGCATTCCCACCGGCCAACGGCCCCACGCGTCACTGCTCGGTGAAGCTAAGAGGGATCATGTCCCTACAAATGAACACGACAGACGGCCTGACGGCCCGCCCGAGGACTCTGACAAAGCTCCGGTCTCGCCCAACTCAGACGACTCTGAGAACATGCAACGGACGTCTCAGCACAGATGACTCTGCTGCGCCCCGGCCCATCGAGTGGTGCCAGCATTCGGGGACGCTATATGAGCCCCCGCGTCGGTGAGGGCCGATACTCACGGTGGACGCCTGCCATACTCAAGGTGCCTCGCTGGCCCACGGTCGCCGATGAGATGGCGCAGCAGCCTCTCCTAATCAGAAGATGGCAATTCTCCGCTGCGGGCTTACTCATCGCCTATTTGCTGCTGCAGTTCCTCATTCCCGCACGCTTGGTAATTGGCGGAATGGGGGCGGTAGGCCGCCCGTCGGTTGCCGTTGGCCTCATGTTGCTGTTCCTCTGGGGACTCGCGTTCATGACAAGTCGCGGCCTGCCGAGTGGTGTCCAGCCGGTGCGGTGGATCGTAGGTTGGTTCATCGCCCTGCAGCTCTTCGGGTATGCGGTCGGCTTCGACCGCGGACTTCCCCACGTCGAGTCCAGCAGCGCGAATCGCTGGCTGATCTTCACCTTCGCGATGGCCGGAATAGCCCTGGCGACGGCGGACGGCATCTCTAGTCGGCGACAGCTAGACCGACTCCTGATGATTCTGGTAGGGCTCGCCGGTTTGATGGGCCTCATAGGTGCTCTGCAGTTCACCGGGATCATCAACGTCGTTGAGTACATCCGTATCCCAGGTTTGCGACCAAACGCGGATCTCATCGGCATCGGGGAGCGAGGCGGCCCTGGATTCGCACGTGTGGCGTCCACCGCAAGTCATTACATTGAATTCGGTGTCGTCCTGGCGATGGTGCTCCCGATCGCTCTGCATTACGCATTCTTCGCCACCACGCGCCGCCAGCGTATCTGGCGATGGGCCGCGTCCGGCCTCATCGCCGTCGGCATCCCGTTCTCCATTTCCAGATCCGCGACTCTCGCGATTGCCCTTGCCCTCGTCCTTATGGCCATGATCTGGCCATGGCGGCAGCGATACAACGCTGCGATCATCGGCGGCGTTGCGGTAGTCGCTTTCCACGCCGTGCAGCCAGGCGTTCTGGGTACGATCCGAGCGCTCTTCACCAACGTTGACAATGATCCCAGCGTCCAAGATCGCATCGCGCGACGTGCGTATGTCATGGACCTGTGGGAGGAACGACCACTGCTCGGCCGAGGCGCAGGGAGTTACGTCATTGAGAGATACACGCTGCTGGACAATCAGCTGTATGTGACACTAATCGAGGGCGGAGTAATTGGAGTCATTGGCGTCACGATCTTTTTCATCGTCCCGTACTTCGTCGCGCGAAGCATTCGCCTTCGTGGCGTGGATCAACAAGCCCGCCACCTCGCGCAGGCTCTGGCGACCGTGCCACCAGTAGCTTTACTGGCCAGCGGCACGTTTGACTCGTTCTACTTCGGTACCTTCATGGGTGTGCTGTTCATTGCCATCGGCGCCATGGGAGCGCTGTGGCGCCTGGACGGCGGTGGAGCCGGACGCCGCCCATTGCAGGTTGCAGGGCCCGACGACCGCTTCGTCGCCACGCCGTTGATGGCGAATTGGAAGGGCCCGACACGGAGGATCTGAAGCAAGCCAACTGTCCTTGTTCTGGAAATTAGGTCTACGATGGGGCATTCGGCCGCTGATTGGGGGCTTAGGCCGTGAACATCTGGGGGGTCAGATGACGAAATCCCGGGGGAGTTCCGCCAGCAGCGGCACTCGGCGGGCCACACGACCGCGTCGCGCCGTACCGGCCGCGATCGTCGACGTGTGCCGGAACACGACGCCTGACCTCCCAGCCCATGACGCAACTCGACGGTTGTTCGTCGAGACAGCCCGTCATCACCGCGTCAGCCCATTAGCCCATGTGCTGCTCAGGGAGGCCGAACCAGAGCTCGCCGCCGAGCTCAAGCCGGATCGAGACCGGGCGATGGCCACCCATCTCAGCGCGTCGATCACACTCGACGCCATCGACCGGCTCCTCGACGGCCTTCGCTGGGCGACGTTCAAAGGACCGATCCTCTCCGAGCACGCACATCCCGCTCCGGGGCTGCGACTCTACAACGACATCGACGTGCTGGTCTCGCCGCGCGAACTCCGCGCCGCCACCACCCGGCTCGCCGAGGCGGGATGGACCGTCGCGGACTACCGCGACATGCTGCGCAACGCCGCGACGCCGGGTGAGATGCACTGGGTCAGTCCGTCCGGCATCCTGATCGACCTGCACTGGTCCATGATCAACATGGCGTCCACTCGCCGCCAGTTCTCGGTGCCCACCGACGAGATCCTGGACCGGCGAATATCGACCGACCTTGGACTGTCGTCGACCTGGGCATTGAACCACACGGACGCGCTCGTGCACGTCTGCCTGCACGCCGCTCTCACCGGTGCTCACCGCATGCTTCTCATTCTCGACGCCGACCAGCTGGCCCGGAAGACCACGGACTGGGACGCCGTCGTGACGCGAGCACATGACTGGGGCGCGGAAACCGCCGTCGCGATCGTGCTGGCGAGGGCATCGGCATTGCTCAACACGCCGCTCCCCGATCGGCTGGACCGGGAGCTTGGTGTCTCTGCCGGACTGCGGGTGGTCACCAACGCCGTCGACCGGCTGGCGCCCGTGCCCGCCTTGCGCAGCAGTACGTCCGTGGCCCGGCTCATGGCCCGTTCGGCTCGGCCCGGCAGCGGCGGAACCCTCAGTGCTGTGGGCGCCAAAGGCATGCGCGGGGTCGCGGAACGGCTGGGCAAGGGCCAGCGTCGCACTCAGCCCGCTGGACGCGAGCCGGCGGACGACGAAGCCCTGGAGGCGTACCTGCGGGCAGTAGAGACGCACGCAGGGGTGTCACCGTGAGCGCGATCAAGTCGTCGCCGAACAACGGCCGGCACGCGAGGAAAGGGCCACCGCCGGCCGAGCCGGACGAGCCCGCGAACCACGATTACATCGACCTCACGGCATCCGCGCGCCGCCAGCCCAAGTCACTGGGCCGGCTCCGGACGCTGATCGCAGAGAGCTTCAGCCTGTCCTGGGCGGCTGACCGGCGCGCGTTCATCATTACGACGTCCTTGCAGCTGTTTGGCGCCGTGATCCTCGCCGCGCAGGTGCTGATCGTGAAGATGGTGCTCGACGCGATCCTCGACGTCACCGAGGGCGGCGGCGATACCGGCCAGGTGGTGCTGCCGGTGATGCTGCTCGCCGGCGTCACGGCGGTGGTCGCGGTCTCGGCTGCCATCCAGGGAAATCAGCTACGCCTGTTGTCGGAACTCGTCGTCCGCAAGACATGGCAACGGCTTCTCGACGTGGCCGCGGCCGTCGGCCTGCGAGCGTTCGAGTCCCCGGACTTCTACAACCGTCTCGAACGCATCCAGACCAACGCGTTAAGCCGGCCGTTCCAGCTCACGCAGGGTGTCATCGGCATGGTGGGTGGGGCTGCGGGCAGCGTCGGGCTGTCCATTGCGATCATCAGCCTGGAGCCGCTCCTCCTGCCCCTCCTTCTGCTGGCCGGCATCCCCGTCTTCATCACCAGCCGCAAGGAGAGCCGACGCGAGTTCAACTTCACGGTGGCGCAGACGCCCCGGCTGCGGATGCGCGGCTATCTCGGCATGATCCAGACCGGGCGGGACGAGGCCAAGGAGATCCGCGCCTACGGCTTGGCCGGTGCGTTGCGCGAGCGGTTTGATCGCGTCTACACCCACTACATCGCCGATCTGCGCGTTCACCTGCGACACCGGACCCGGCTGGCCGTGCTCGGCAACTCGGTGTCCGCGCTGTTTCTTGCCGGGACATTGCTGGCCCTGGTGTGGCTCGTCGGTCGAGGGCGCGTCACCCTGGCCGAGGCCGGAGCCGCCATCGTCGCCATCAGACTGCTCTCCCAGCAGGTCAACACGCTCTTCCGGGGTATACAGCAGATCTTCGAGTCTGGGCTGTTCCTCAACGACCTCTCCGATTTCGTCTCCTTGCAGCCCGCAGCGGAGGAGGCCGAGTCCGGAGCTCCAGCACCGGACAGCTTCTCCACCCTCTCTGCGCACGGGCTGACGTTCACCTACCCCGGCAGCACGCAACCCGTCCTCCACGAAGTCTCGGTGGAGATGAAGAAGGGCGAGATCGTCGCCCTGGTGGGCGAGAACGGCTCCGGCAAGACCACTCTTGCCAAGCTTCTCGCCGCCCTCTACGAGCCCACGTCAGGCACCATCTCGTGGGACGGCACGGACATCAGCACGTACTCCCGGCCGCACCTCCGGCGCTCTATCGCCGTGGTGTTCCAGGACTTCGTCCGGTATCACCTGACCGCTCGGGAGAACATCGGTCTCGGCCGCCCGGAACGGCTCGACGACGAGGCTGCGATCGCCGCAGCAGCACAACGGGCCGGGATCCACCACGCCATCGACGCGCTGCCGCAGGGCATGGACACCATGCTGTCCAAGATGTTCAAGGGCGGCCGCGACCTCTCCGGCGGGCAGTGGCAGCGCATCGCCCTTGCTCGTGCGTTCTTCCGGGACGCTCCGTTCGTCATCCTCGACGAGCCGTCGGCCTCCCTCGACGCGCGGGCCGAACACGCTTTGTTCCAGTCGCTGCGCGATCTGCTCGGAGGGCGCACCGTCCTGTTCATCTCGCACCGTTTCTCCACGGTGCGCACAGCGGATCGCATCTATGTGCTGGGCGACGGCCGCGTCACCGAACAGGGAACGCACGACGAGCTGATGGCGCTGGACGGCCACTACGCCGAGCTGTTCCGGCTCCAGGCAGCCGCGTACCTGGAGCCCGCGGAGCGGTAAATGCCTTGCCTGCCGGCCGGGTGTTCCGGTTTCATGAGGCCGATGCCGAAATCAGACAGGTTGCGCCGCTCCTAGCGGCGGCGCGACTTCTTCCACGCCTCGCCGCACTCAGCGTCAGCTGCCGTGCGGTCATCTTGGCTGCCCGGCTCCGTTTCGCCTTTCACGGAGCATCCCTGTGCATCAACCATCCGTCCTCGCCCTGGGTTCCAGGCGAGGCATGTCAGCCCGGCACGTCGTCGTGCTGCTCACCGTCCTGCTGTCTTCCTTGATGTTTCCCCTTCAGCTCACCGGCGCATCGCTCGCGCTCCCCGGGGTGAGCGACGAGCTGGGAGCCGATCTCACCGCCACCCAGTGGATCGTGAACTCCTACGCCGGCGTGTTCGCCGCCGCGCTGGCTGTTGCGGGCACCGTGGCCGACCTGCTCGGCCGACGCCGCGTATTCGTCGCGGGGGTGACGTTCTTCTTCCTCGGCGGCCTGGTCAGCTCGTCGGCGGGGAGCGTCGTCGTGCTCGTCGCCGGTCGCGCGTTGAGCGGCCTGGGTGCCGCCGCGGCCGCCGCCAGCGGTGCGGCGATCCTGGCCACCACGTTTCAGGACGCGGCGAAGCGGCGTGCCTTCGGACTGCTCGGCATCGTGCTCGGCGGCGGTCTCGCCTTCGGACCGATGATCAGCGGCGCCTTGGTCGACCTTCTCGGCTGGCGCGCCGTGTTCGGCGTTCCCGCCGTCGTCGCCGGGCTTGTGCTGGCGATGACGACGACGCTGCCCGCCGATCCCGGTGTGCGCGGCCGGAGCTTCGACTGGCGCGGAGCGCTCCTCTACTCGGCTCCGCTGCTGCTTCTCGTCGTCGTACTGAACGTGGGCCCCGAGGAGGGTTTCACCAGCCCGCCCGTCCTCGCGGCGATTGCGGCCACGGTGGCGCTCGGCGTCGCCTTCGTCATGGTGGAGAGGCGTGCCATTGATCCGCTGTTCGATCTCGCCATCGTGCTGAACCGCCGATTCGCCGCCTTCGCCGTCGCTGCCGCGGCGTTCATGGGGGTTCTCGTCCCGCTCGTCGTGTATCTGCCGTCGTATCTGATCACCGTGAGCGGCGTCGCCCCTGGGATGGCAGGACTGTGGATGCTCATGATGACGGTTCCGACGGTGCTGCTCCCACCGGTCGGTTCGGTGCTGGCGCAACGGATGCCGATCCTCGTGTTCGTGCCCGGGTCGATCACTCTCAGCGGCGCGGGCGCTCTGTTGCTTGTCACCATCGGCCCGGAGAGCACCCCGCTTCATCTCTTCCTCCCCTGTGCCGCCATCGGTGCCGGCGTGGGCCTGACCATGGGAGTGCTCGACGGGCTCGCGATCGACAGTGTCCCCGTTCGTCAGGCCGGAACCGCGAACGGCCTGTTCAACACCGCACGGCTTGCCACGGAGGCGGTGGCACTCGCCGCTGCGGGCGCCGTGCTCGCGGCCGTCAGCGCAGGCACATTGCACGGCGATGCCTTCACCGAGGCCTTCCGTGCGGTGTGCCTGGCGTTGGCGCTGTTCGCGATGGCGTGTGCTGTGGGCGTCGTTCTCCTCGTCCGCCGAGCGTGATCCAGGGGGTGGTGGCTCGGCTGTCAGGGCTCCTCGGCGAGCTGCCGGAGCCACGCCAAGGCGGCCGCCGCGGAGCTGAGGGCGGAGATGTGCCCGTCGTCCGGACGGATCCACAGCTCCGCCCGCCGGGTACGGTTCGCGAGCCATTCGCTGTGCGCACTCGGCGCGATCCGGTCCCGGCCGCCGTGCAGGTACAGGACTGGCGACGTCACCTGCTTGGGGTCGAAGCCCCATGGTGATACGTAGGCGAGATCGTCGTCGACCATGCCGCCCAGGCCGCCGTCCAGGGCCTTGCCCGCCACGGCGCCGAGCCACGCCCACTCGCCCGCGAGCACGGCATGATCGGCTTCGGTGAACTGCTCGGGATCGAAATCCGAGGAGGTCAGCTGGTGCTCCAACGCGGCTCGTCCCGCCGTGGCGGCACGCAGTTCGGCCGCCCCGGCCAGCGCCATCCCGGCGAACCACTCCAGGCCGTCCGCCCCGTAGGGCGCCAGCCCGGACACGGACACAGCACCCACCACTCGCTGGGGCAGCAGGGCGGCGCATGCCACGGCGTGCGGTCCCCCGCCGGAGTGGCCCATCACCGCGAGCCGCTCAATGCCCAAAGCGTCGGCGACAGCGGCCACATCGGCAGCTGCCGAGGCGATGTCTCGGCCCGGCTGGCGCGTGGAGCCGCCATAGCCGGGCCGGTCGTACGAGACCCACCTGATACCGAGCTCCTCGGCCGCGGGGAACAGCGGCGCGGGCGGCTCGCCGATGTTGGGGGTGCCGTGGTGCCAGAACACCGCGAGCGGGGCATGCCTACCGTTGTCGTCAGGCGCGTCACCGTCGTCATCGCGGTGGCGCGGGCCGTAGCCGTCCACGGTGTCGTAGACGTGCAGCACGCGGCCGGAGTCCAGCTCGATGTCGGTTTCGGTCACCACCATCCGGGCAGCCTACTGCTCGCCGTCGGTGCCGTGATCAACGGTGGAAGGTTGTGTTCGCCCAGGCACACGAACTCCTCCATCGTTGATCATGAACTCTTCCACCGTTGTGTGCGGATGCCTCCGCTGGCCCCGTCAAGCCTAGCCTTGACGCCTGTTAGCGTCGGGACTCTGTCAGTGGTGGGCGCTATCGTTTGATACATGAGTTCGAGCGTGGTCACCGATCTGCTCGTCGCCACCAAGGAGGTGGCGGCGGCGGACAGCACTGCGCTGAGCGACGACGAGCTCACCAGTGAGCTGACCGCGCTACGCCGGGCGGCCGACATGGCCGAGGCGGCGTACCTGCAGCGGTTGCGAGACTTCCACACGCGGAAGATCTCCGAGACCACAGCGGCATTGTCCACGCGCGCCTGGATCCGCCATGAGTTGCACATCGCCCCCGCCGAAACCTCCCGGCAGCTGAAGGTAGCCAGAGGGCTCAGGTCACTGCCCGCTATCGAGGCCGCCTTGAAGCGTGGCGAGATCCGCTTCCCCCATGCGGGGGCCATTGTCGACGCGGCCACGCTGCTGGGCAATGACGTGATCGCCGGCTGCCAAGACGCCCTGCTGAATGCCGCGCGGGCCGATGAGCCCACCAAGCTACGCGCCGCGCTCCGCGGCCTGGGCGCCGCGGTGGACAACAAAGACGCCGTGCGCCGAGCCGAGAAGCGTGATCAGGGCCGGTGGCTGGACGTCTCTACCACCATGGACGACACGCTGGCCATCAGCGGCAGCCTCGGCAGCGAGGACGGCGCCATCGTCGAGACCGCGATCAACTCTCTCACCACGCCCGCCGGCGCCGACGATTCCCGCACGGCGTCGCAGCGCCGCGCCGACGCCCTGGTCGAGCTGTGCCGGCGCCAGCTCAGCAGCGGTGAGCTGCCGAGCCAGGGCGGAGAGCCCACTCAGGTGATCGTAGTCACCGACTTGGCCACCCTCGAGGCCCGCAGCGGCGGGTTCGGCGAACTTCCCAACGGCACCATCCTGCGCGGAGACACCGTCCGCCGCCTCGCCTGTGACGCGAAGGTCACCCGGCTCATCGTCGGGCCTGACTCACTACCGCTCGATGTCGGCCGCGCGCAGCGCACCGCCACCCCGGCCCAGCGCAAGGCGCTACGCCTCCGTGACGGCGGCTGCCTGTTCCCCGGCTGCGACCTGCCCCCGGAGTGGACCGACGTCCACCACGCCACCTTCTGGGCGCACGGCGGACGCACCGACATCGACCAGATGCTCCTGCTCTGCCGCAAGCACCACACCACCGTTCACAAGACCGGCTGGCACATCCAGACTCTCGGACCGGGAAGATTCCAGTTCATCGACCCGCACGGCGTCCTTCATCCAGCACATCGGCGCCACTCCACCACCGACACCGTCAACCAGCTCCTCGAGTCCACACGGGAATCACCACCCCGAGCTGGGCCCCGCGCTTCCAGCCGCGGCGCCAGTGCCCAAGGCTCCAGCATCCAGCGCCCCACTACCGGAGGCGAAGTCAACTCCACTGAGCGAGACGACGCTGCATGACCCCCTCCCCCTGAGCAAGGCAAACCTGAAGAGCATTGATCGGCAGAGGATGATCTTACGATCTTGACGAGGAGCATTTTTGTGGCGCATAATAGAAAGAAGCCCGTCAAGTTCTCTCGATCGGCTCGTCGGCACAAGATCGGCAAGGCACATGCGCTCGCCGCTATGAACCATGCGGGTGACCCGACACTGGTTCCAGCCACGGAGAAGTATGACGAACAGTGGGTATGGATCGGCCGCGATGACCGCAATATCGAATTGCGGATCATCGGCCTTGATCGGTCTGATTGCATACTCGTCATCCACGTGCAGCCGACCACTTACGTGCACCAGGAGAGCAACGATGACTAGGTACTACGATGCCGGCGACTTGGACCTCGATGAAGAGGTGGTACTCGACAGCAAGGGCAACCGCATCGACGAGGCGCGTGCCGCGGAGATGGCTGAGCACGCAGTGCGGACTGTAGGCCGTCCGTCACTGTCCCGCCGTGGAACGTCGCCAGAGGTCAAAGCCAGGGTGCCGGAGGCTCTCCGAGAGGCACTGCTTGAGCGCGCCCAGCGCGAGCACAAGCGCCCGTCCACCGTGCTCCGCGAAGCACTCGAGGCCTATCTCAAGGCGTCGTAATTGAGGCGGGAGTCGCCGCCGACAACGAGCGCCGCATGGTGACGCGTGGCCAGGCATCCAGTCCGTGCGCCTTCTCCTCGTCACGGATCTCCCGCAAGCCTGCGGTCAGTTCGTGATCGGAGAGGCTCCGGAAACCGAGTCGTTCGTAGTAGGGCGCGTTCCAGGCCACCTCGGCATACGTGGTCAACGTCAGCGCTTCCAGACCGTGTCGAACCGCCCACTCTTCCGCGACATCGATGAGCCGGCGGCCGATACCGCGCCGCGCGAACTCCGGGCGCACCGACACCTGCTCCACATGCGCACACCCGTCGACAGCCTGCACCAGGAGGTACGCGACCGGCGTGTCGTGCTCATCGGTGAACACCCAGGCACGTCCCGCCTCCTGGTATTCGGCCAGGTCGTGGACGCTGGGCGGATCGTCGTCGGCGATCATGTCCATGCCGATGTCCCTGAATGGCTCACCCGCAGCGCGTTCGATGTCCTGGAGGGTGGGCAGGTCCCCTTGCCGGGCAGGACGGATCACGTACCTGTTCTACACGAACCCGTTCCCGCGGTGTCGCGCCGCCTCGCCCGCCGCGCCCTAGGCGTGTGTGGCCCGCCGAAGAGCAGCACGCCGTGGGGGAAGCCCGGACCGAGTCACGCGTGCGACGGGATACTCAGGCCGACGGCCCGAACGATGTCCGCGCCGATCTCTTCGGCGAACGGCGGTCCCCACGGCACGAACGCCTGATACACCGGCACGCGTTCCACCAGGTCGGCGATGTCGCGGAACTGGCGGTCGAGGACGGCGGCGTCTGACCAGCCGAGCAGCCGCGGGAAGCGCAGCAGCGAGATCACCGCGTCCATCGGTGGCACGCGGACCACCTCCACGTCGGAGCGCTCCCGGTCCGGGAACGGCACCACGATCGCGGCCAGCGGCAGACCGTCGTCGTTCGACTCCACCATCCGCAGCGCATCCCGAGCGTCGCCGGTGACGCGGCTCGGTGGGCGGTCGGCGAACCGCTCAGCCAGTTCGGCCGCGGCTTTGCGCAACCGCAACTCGGTAGCACCGAGCCGGCAGGCCACACCATGCTCGCCGAACTCCACACGCAGTACGTCGTCGGTGATGAGAGACGCCCCAGCCGCGCAGGTCAACGCCGCCATCGTCGACTTGCCCATGCCGGAGCGGCCGACGAACGCCAGCGCGGAATCACCGACCTGCACGGCACTGGCATGCAAGACGACCTGTTCACGCATGGTCAGGATGTAGGAGAGCAGCGCCCCGGCCGCCAGCACGCCGGCGATCTCGGAATCCGTCCCCTCGACCACATGCATCGTGGCGTCGCGTAGCTCGGCGTCGATCACGAACTCGCAGGTCCGGTAGAAGCGGAGGACATGCTGGCCAGATTCGCTGACGCAGAAGGTGTAGTAGGGCCGATCGGTTTCCAGATGAGCGACGACCTGGCCAGGTGGACACTCCTCCGTACGAGGCACATCCTGTCCTCGCCGGATCCGCACGTCCGGTGGCGTGCCATCGGCGGGCACAGGACGGTGCTGATAGAGCGGAACGTCGGAACGTACCCGCAACCCGTACAGCAGATGAGTACCGGTCATGAATCCTCCCCGCCGCGGATCGGCTCGAAGGTCAAGTGCGACGCCGAACCCGCGGGATCCAGGCTCACTCCCTCGATCTCCAGCCACGCATGACCTTGAATGCGCCCGTCGATCTTGGCCACTCCGACGCGCAACACGGGATGTAGGCTTCGCAGGCGCTGACCACTGACCAGAGCCCGGCGCAGACAGGTGTCACCCAGCGGCCAGTGCCGCATGATCCGGCTCGTGGCGGCGAGCCGGCGACGTGCGACGGGAGGGAGATGGATTCGGCTTCCCGGCGGCATCAGGTCGACACCATCGTCCAGGCGCAGCGGCACTCCAAGAAGCTTCGCGAGGCGGGGCAATGTCATGGTGCGCAGACCGATTTCGACGATGACGGCTACCGCAGCCGCGGTCAGCACGGCCGGCCACTCCCGCCACGGCACCGCTCTGGCTAGCGCCGTTATCCTCTTCATCGCGGTCTCCCCGGCACGGTCTCGGTTCGCGTGGCCAACCAGGCCGACTGCAGCAGTAGCCCGGTGACTGCGGCGGGCCGGTCCGACAGCCAGCCGGCACGCAGCGTGGCCACGTCCACCAGTGTCGGATCCACCCCGAGGCCGTCCCACGAGCGAGCGAACTCGCGCGTGGCGTCACTCATGTAGGCGCGGTCGAAACTGGCCTTGCTCGACCTTCGGAGGAGCTCGTCAGGAAGAAGGTCGGCGAAGAGAATACGCATCAAGGCCGTCCGCCCGGCGAAGCCCCACCGCCCCCCGGAATGTGCCAGCGCGGCGAGGAAGCCGTCGTCAAGCAGCGGATGTCGCAGGTCGACGTCGTGTTCCGCGGCGATCAGGGCATAATCACGCAGGCCTAGGTGAACGGCTCTGCGGTGCTTCAGCCACCACACAGCCTGGTGCCATGGCAGCGGTTCTGCTGCCTCGTCCGCTGCCAGCAGCTTCCGGTGGGTCCGTGCCGCCTCGGGATTCATCCACGCACGGTCTCCAGTGCGTCGCAGCTCCGATCGGACCACCGCGCGGCGGACCGGCGCTGGTGCGCCCGACATCGCACAGGCTCGGACCAGGCGCCGAGACAACGGGCGGCGCATCCGGAGCATCAGGGTGAGTGGCGTGATCCGTCTGGCACCCAGAACCTCGTCTCCACCCTCTCCGGTGAGCATCGTGCCACCGCGAGCCGCGGACAACAGCGCATCCTTGGTGTGCAAGGCGGGCAGGCTCAGCAGGCCTCGTCGGAGGAGACTCGCGGCCGCCGCATCACCGACGAGATCACCATCACGGTCGACCGGCAGCCGGATCCAGTCCCTGATTCCGAGATGCTCGATCACAAGCCGCTGCCACCGCGCCTCATCCGTGCTCTCGACGCCGTGAAAGACCTCCGTCACCGGCACCGGCAAGGGCACACCTTCGCGCCGTGCCAGGTGCGTGGCCAGCGCAAGAACGGCCGACGAGTCACGGCCGCCGGAGAACGAGACCATGCAGTGGCCGGCCACCACCGTCGGTAGGATCGCAGCCTCAAGCGCCGCTCGCGGAGAGAGGGGCGTCTCTGGCGGCGGCGACATCGGCAGGACGCCGTGCACCCAGCCCGCCGCGATCTCGAATTCCGTCGGCCGGCAGAAGGCCGGCCGATGGGCGTCAAGCGCTGCGACGCGCCCAAACGTTCGCGAACGGTTGTGCACCGTGCCCCCTCTCAGCGCGACACATCACGCGTGGGCGGTGTGGGAGGTGCGGCGTTCGCGGTCCCACTCCGCCCAATGCCGAGACTCGCGCGCGGCACCCCCGGGGTGTCACGCGCGAGCTCGACCCAGACCCGTGACCGTCAGGAAAGACCGGTCTCAGGCGGTGTGTATCTGAAGTAGACGACGTGGTCTCCGTCGCCCCGTCCGCCCTGTGCCAGTGTCAGCTCCCGGACGGACCCGATCTCTTCGATTGCCGGCGGTTCATAACTCAACTGACCGCCCCCCTCTCCCCTTGATTCTCCGCGGCCGCGGGACAGCTCAGGTGTCCCGTCCTGTCCGCGACTTGCAGCATATCGACCTATTCAGTGGCAAAGGGAGTACATCGGAGGTGAATTCCCAGCCAGTTGCTCGGTCAACGGGCGCCGGCGGTGTCCAACAGGTTCTTTTCCCGCAACATCTCCAGGAACGCGTCCACGTCGGTGCTGGCCTGTTCAGCTGGAATACCGTAGGCCGCCATCAAACCGTCGGCCAGCTCATCCACGGATGTTTCCTCGGCCAGCAGGCGCAAGAGCGTCGACCCGGTCTGATTGGTTCTCAAATATGTGGACGATGACAGGTCGAGAATGACCATCTCGCCATCGATCTCACGCCACGTCACGCCGTCAGTACGGAGCTTCACGCAAGCCCACTCCCCCCAGAGCTCGGTCCTGGCGACTCCGTCCCACCGGGCGCCGACGACCGCGTATGTGAGCGACACAGTACACCAAGCACGCTCAAATGGCACGAAAACGCAGCGCTTGGAATCAACGGACCCAACCGGCGGGATCACGCAGCCGCGGCGGCAGCCGTTGCTCGCCCACCCAGCTGGTCACCATCACGTTGAACAGCTCCGGCGTCTCGCCGTTCCAGCGGGCTCCGGTGTTCGGCGCATAGCGGGCCTCACCTCGCCCGAACCCCTCGGCGAACAGCGGCAGCGACTTCATCACCAGCTCACTCTCACGTTCCCCGGCCACCGCCAGCAGTGGGCTCTGCGACTGTGCGGCCCCAGGTGGGATGGTGAAGCTGAAAATCTCCTCGCCCATCCGGCTGAGCGACTGCCGCGAGCCGAAGGTGTTCGCCTTGCGGTAGCCGTCGACGTCCTCCTCGGGAACGCCGTAGGCCTCCGCGCTCGCCTTCGCGGACAGCCCTCTGGAGGAGTATTGCATCATCAGCTGGCTGCGCCGCCACATCCGCTTCGACATCGACCCCGCGACGACGCTGACACCAGAGACGATGGCGCTGGCCACTAGCTCCGGCCGGGCCGCGGCAAGCACGGCGGTCACATAGCCGCCGAGGGACATGCCCACGATGTTGGCCCGGCCGCCCAGTTTGACCTCGATCACCTCGGCCACCTGCTTCGCGGTGGCCTCCAGCGACTCCCACGCGATGCCGGCGCTTCGCCCGTGACCGGGCAGGTCAACCGTCACGCAGCGCAGGCGACCCGACAGGTCGCGCACCTGACGCCGCCACATCCAGCTGGTGGTGGCGACGCCATGCAGGAACACGACCGGGTCGGCACCGGCCGGCCCGCTGTCCGCCACGTACAAGCCCACGCGTCACAGAGTAGCGATCATGTGCGACGAGCAGTAGCCCACATGCGAGCTCCGGCGATGACCGGTGCCAGGCTGTCAGTTGGCGCCGGTAATCATGCCAGCGCCGACCGTGCGGTTGGTGGCCTCGTCGATCAGGATGAAGCCGCCGGTGATCCGGTTGCGCCGGTACTCGTCGGCCAGCAGGGGCGCGGTAGTGCGCAGCCGCACCCGGCCCACGTCGTTGAGCCCGAGCTGACCCGCCGACTCGTCGCGGTGCAGGCTGTTCACGTCCAGGCGATACTGCAGGTCTTTCACGACGGTACGGGCGGCGCGCGTGGTGTGCTTGATGGCCAGCTTCTGGCCGGGCACCAGCGGAGTGTCAGCCATCCAGCAGACCATGGCGTCGATGTCCTGGGCCACGTGTGGCTGGTTGTGCGGGCGGCAGATCATGTCGCCGCGGGATATGTCCAGCTCGTCTTCAAGCCGGATAGTCACCGACATCGGGGCGAACGCCTCGCCCACCGGGCCGTCGGCGGTCTCGATTGCGGCGATCCGGCTGGTCAGCCCGCCGGGCAGGACCATGACCTCGTCGCCCTTCTTCAGCACACCGCCGGCCACCTGGCCCGCGTAGCCGCGGTAGTCGGCATGCTGCAGCGATTGCGGCCGGATCACGTACTGGACCGGGAACCGGACGTCCACCAGGTTCCGGTCGCTCGCGATGTGCACATGCTCCAGGTGGTGCAGCAGCGACGAGCCCTGGTACCAGGGCGTGTTCTCGGACCGGCTGACGATGTTGTCGCCGTGCAGCGCGGAGATGGGGACGGCGGTGAGATCCGGGATGTCGAGCTTGGTGGCGAACGAGGTGAACTCGTGCGAGATCTCCTCGAACACCTCCTCGGACCAGTCCACCAGGTCCATCTTGTTCACCGCGAGGACCAGGTGCGGGACCCGAAGCAAGGAGACGATGAAGGCGTGCCGGCGACTCTGCTCCACCAGTCCCTTGCGGGCGTCCACAAGCACGATGGCCAGATCGGCCGTCGACGCACCGGTGACCATGTTCCGCGTGTACTGAACGTGGCCCGGGGTGTCGGCGATGATGAACTTCCGCCGCGGCGTGGCGAAATAGCGGTAGGCCACGTCGATGGTGATGCCTTGCTCACGCTCGGCACGCAGGCCATCGGTCAGCAGCGCCAGGTTCGTGTATTCGTCACCGCGTTCCTTGCTGGTCCGCTCGACGCTCTCCAGCTGATCGGTGAAGATCGACTTGGAGTCGAACAGCAACCGCCCGATCAGGGTGCTCTTGCCGTCGTCGACGGAACCGGCCGTGGCGAAGCGCAGAAGCCCGCCCGTCGCCCCGGCTCGAAGATCGGGCGTCATCAGAAGTACCCCTCTTTCTTGCGGTCTTCCATCGCCGCTTCGCTCACCCGGTCGTCGCCGCGAGTGGCTCCGCGCTCGGTCAGCCGCGTGGCGGCGACCTCCTCGATGATCTTTTCGATCGTGTCGGCGTCGGATTTCACGGCCGCGGTGAGCGTGGCGTCACCCACGGTGCGGTACCGCACCTTCTCCAGGAAGGTCTGCTCGTCGTCTCGCGGCCGGGAGAACTCGTTGTTGGCGTAGAGCATCCCGTCACGGAGGAAGACCTCGCGTTCATGGGCGTAGTAGATCGACGGCACCTCGATGTTCTCCTGTGCGATGTACTGCCAGACGTCCAGCTCGGTCCAGTTGGACAGCGGGAAGATCCGGATGCTCTCGCCCAGGTGGATCCGGCCGTTGTACAAGTTCCACAGTTCGGGACGCTGATTCTTCGGGTCCCACTGCCCGAAGTCGTCCCGGAAGGAGAAGACGCGCTCTTTCGCACGGGCTTTCTCCTCGTCGCGGCGGGCACCGCCGAACAGAGCGGTGTACCGGTTCTTCTCCACCGCTTCGAGGAGCACCGGTGTCTGGATCCGGTTGCGCGAGCCATTGGGCTCCTCCGCCACCAGCCCGCGGTCGATGGCATCCTGCACGGACGCCACCACCAGGTTCACCCCCAGCTCGGCCACCCGGCGATCACGGAACTCAAGCACTTCGGCGAAGTTGTGGCCCGTGTCGACATGCATCACCGGGAACGGAATGGGCGCCGGCCAGAACGCCTTCTCCGCCAGCCGCAGCATGACAATGGAATCCTTGCCGCCGGAGAAGAGCAGTACGGGACGTTCCAGCTCCGCCGCGACCTCCCGGAAGATGTGGACCGACTCGGCCTCGAGAACGTCGAGCTGGCTCAGTTGGTAGTCATGCAGCGTCATGTGTGGGACCTCACGGCGGGTGCCGGATCAGTTGCTGAGCCGGAAGAAGCGGCCAGGAGCGCGTCCGCGAGCTCCGGCCGCGCGACCAGCAGGTCGGGCAGGTAGGGGTTGGCGTCGTTATAGCGTAACGGTGAGCCGTCCAGCCGGCTCGCGTGCAGGCCTGCGGCGCGGGCGACGGCCACCGGCGCTGCGGAATCCCATTGATACTGGCCACCGGCGTGGACGTAGCCGTCGGCCTCACCAAGCACCACCGACGCCACCTTGTAACCGGCAGAGCCCATCGGCACCAGCTCGGCGGGAAGCACCCGGGCGACGTTTTCAGCGACGGCGGGCGCCCGGCTGCGGCTGACGGCGATGCGCCACGGCTGTTCATCTGAGCCGCGGCGCGTGGACGGCACCTCCGGCGCGGGATCGGTGGACAGTGTGACGGCACGCCCGGGCAGAGCGACGGCGCCGGCCGCCAGCTCACCCCGCTCCCACAGCGCCACGTGCACCGCCCAGTCGGAGCGGCCCTCCGCGTACTCCTTGGTGCCGTCGAGCGGGTCGATGATCCAGACCCGCTCCGCTTCCAGCCTGGCGAGGTCATCAGCGGCTTCCTCGCTCAGCACGGCGTCGGCGGGCCGTGCCGACGCCAGAGCGGCCGCCAGGAATTCCTGTGCCGACCGGTCCCCGGCGGCGCGCAGGGACGCCGCGTCGAGGTGGCCACCGTCCCGGCGACGAACGTCGAGCAGCAGGGCGCCCGCCTCGTGCGCGAGGCGAGTCGCCAGGGCGGCGTCGGTCTCAGTCACGGTTCTCCTCGAAGCGGGGCCAGCCATCCAGGGTAGGGCCAAAGCTCACGACGTCCGACGCCTGCCCATTATTCGGGACGTGCTGTCCACATGACGGAATCGAACCGACGAGCCGCTGTCGTTAGAACGTGCGGAGGAACGCGTGCACGCCACAGAGGTCGTAGGCCCAGATCAGCTCCACCGGCCGGAACTCCTTGCGCTGCACCCGGTCGAGCAGCATCGGGTAGTCGATGCCGGGCATCCGATAGTCCGGATCATTCAGGTAGTGCTCCAGCCGGTCCCACGGCACGGTGTCCATGACATGTTCGTCAAACAGGGTCTTGTCCCGGCGGTCCAGCACCGAGTCCGGCACCCTGCCCCGCAACGCCTTCCGCACGATCGACTTGGGCGTGAGATCGGGGAACTTGACCTCGGCAGGGAGCCTCAGGAACCACTCCCAGAGATCGCGGTCAGCCAGCGGCTGCCGCACCGTCACTCCCTCCGCGGCGGCGCAGATCTCCTGCGCCTCCGATGTAGTGGTGGTGCCCCGAGCCGCCTGCAGGGTGGGCGTCGCCCAGCGTTTGCGGACCGGGTTCAGCAGCGCCGTCTCGTAGCGGTAGCCGCCGACGACGGTCATGTCGGTCCAGGCTGGGAAGAAGTTCGACTTCCGGCGCACCGCGCGGGCCTTCAGCTTCCCCAGCGGCGCCGGCGTGAGCTCCCACACCAGCCGCCGCGCCAGCCGGCGACGTCCCATGCCCGCCGCCCTGCGCTGCGCCATCTGATCGCCCAATGCCCGCAGGCGGCCGTGCGAAGCGAGATGGCCGAGCAGGAAGGAGTTCACCGTGAACACATACTCGGCCAGTGTGCCGGTCAGCACCTGAGTGGCTCCGAAACCGGCTGCGGCCCGATATCCGTACGCCGCCGTCGCCATCGGAAGGCTATCCCAGGGACCATCGGCGAGCGCCACCCATCGGTCCAGCTCGTCGAGCGGGCCCGCGGACACCTCGAACTCCTCCAGCGGGATGCCCAGCTGCTCGGCGACGGCTCTGGTGTACGGGCTCTCGTCGACGCTGGACTGCCGCGGGTACACGTAGGTGTAGGCCTGCAGCGGCGCACCACCGAGCGACAGGTGACGAGGTGCCGCGAACGCCGCGACGGCCGGGGAGTCGATACCCCCGCTCAGCGCCACAGCTTCCGCGCCGTAGACCGTCCGCTCGACGGCCCGCCTCATCACCTCGACGAGTTCCTCGACCGCGTCGTCCAGCGAGAGCTTCGAGGTCTCCAGCATCTCCGGGCCAGGGTTCCAGTGCAGGTCCTCGGTGCTTCCGTGCGGGCCGACGGTCTGGACGCTTCCGTACCGAAGCCGCGAGACACCCTTGAGCGCCGATGCCTCAGAGACGCCCCGGAAGTACGTGGTGGAAATCGCGTCGAGGTCCGGCTGCCGGATCAGGCCAGCACCGGCCACGACCTGCTTCGCCTCGCTCGCGCCCCACCACGTGCGGCCGTCGTCGCGGAAGAAGAAGGTCCGACCGCCGATGTGGTCCCGGAAGGACCAAGCGCGGTCTCCGTCGCTGACGATCCCGGCGAAGGCACCGCGCAGCCGGGCCGGCGCCCCAGCACCCCAGCGGGCGAACGCCGCCGCCACCACGCGGGCGGACTCGTCCTGCCCGGCGGGCTCACCCTCAAGCCTCAGGTCGGCTGCGAGGTCGGCCACGTTGTCCAGCGGACCGAGCAGAGCACACGCCCAGCGCCCGTGCGAGCCCAGGCTCGAGACGCTGCGCTCCCCGTCGCCCACCACCGCAACGATCGCGTTGCCTGACTCCAGCGTCTGCACCACTGAACCCCGGTGCGGAACGGCCTTGAGCATCCGGATTACCGCGCCCGGATCAGGCCTGTTCTCACGCGATACCACCCCTGCGATTGCTCCAACCGCCATTCTTGCCCCCTCAACTAGCCACCCTGAAACCGCCATGATAGTGTTCTCCATCACTAGGGGGGCAGCATTTGCTTCCGAGGGGTGACAATCGGGGCAATGCGCCCCAGGGGGGAGACACGATGTACGAGCGTCCACAGCTTTACGTCATCGGGTCGGTCGTCGAGCACACACTGAGCCGGTGCAACCCGAACCTTTCGGGTCCGCCGCCGAAGGACAGCGCCGACGTTCCGCACCACATCGACCAGCACGGGGAATGCTCCGCCACAGGTGACAACGGCGGCGGCTTCTCCTGACAGACCTACGGCAAGGGCCCCGATCCTCGTGATCGGGGCCCTTCGCTTTGTGCGGAGCAGGTCGGTGCGCGCCACTCAGTACGCGCCGGTTCCGCGGACGACGGCTCCCGCCGTGCGGCCGAGCAGACGGGCATCGCCTCGGATCGTCCAGTTGTCCACGTACCTGAGGTCAAGGCGCACCGTCTCGTCCCAGGTCAGATTGGATCTGCCGCTGACCTGCCACAGGCCGGTGATCCCGGGGGTGACGAGCAGGCGTCGCATCTCCACCTGGTCGTAGGTTGCGACCTCTTCCACCAGCGGCGGCCTCGGCCCCACGAGCGACATCTCGCCCCGCACCACGTTGACCAGCTGCGGCAACTCGTCCAGGGAGTACTTCCGCAGGATCCGGCCGACGCGGGTGACGCGCGGATCGTCGTACATCTTGAACATCGGGCCCTCGACGTTCACCGACGCCAGCAACGACTCCCGGCGCTGATCGGCGTCGACGAACATGCTGCGGAACTTCAGCATGGTGAAGCGACGGCCTGCTCGGCCCACTCTTGTCTGCCGGTAGATCACGGGGCCGCTGCTGGACACCTTGACCGCGATAGCCCCCATCAGCAGGATCGGCGCCAGGGCCACCAAGAGGACGCCGGCGAGCACCCGGTCGAGGCAGGACTTGACCACGCGCCGCACGCCCTCCAGGGGAGCGGCGCCGATGTGCAGGATGGTCGACGTTCCGGCGCGGCGCACCCATAGCCGGTGAGTGGCGACGTCCTCCAGGCCGAGCTCTGAGACCAGCGCGACCCCGCGCTCGCTCAGCGCCCAGCCCAGAGCACGCAGACGACCATTGGTGAACTGCGACCCCGGCGCGATGCACACGGTGTCGGCCCCAATTTTGTCCAGGGCCACCAAGACCCGTCGTACCACCTCGTCGTCGTGAAAGGCGTCCGGCTCGGCCGGCAGGAGCGGCAGCCGGCTGAGCTGGGGTACGTCCTCGACGACCTCGCTCTCGCCTTCCACGCACGCGCCGACGACGACAAACGGATGATCGGTATCACTGGACAGCCGGTCCACGACGGCCGTGATCTGCCTGCCCGGTCCCACGGTGAGCGTTCTTCGTACCGCGAGGCCCTGCCGGCGCAATGACCTCAGTCGATGACGCGCCACGCTCCGGACGAGAAGAGTGCCCGCCAGCACCAATGCGGAAACTGACGCAAACCACGCGTATCGGGCGCCGCTCCACCCCGATCGGGTAACCAGATCGAGGATTATCTGCAGCCCGCCACCCCACAGGATGCCCGCGGCGACCACCTTGGCCAGAGCGGTGCTGGCGGTGATGATCCGCTGATACCAGGAAACGATCCGCTGCGGCGCGGCGCGCCTGCTGCGTGGATCGTGCCGCTGTTTCGTCCTGACGTGCCGACGCACGCGCAAGCGCGAACCAGTCGGCGAGATGCCGACCGTTGCCATGGCCCCCCCAGGCTTCGACCCGAACCGTGGCCCCCCCACAGTTCAACCCCTCGCCGACCCTTTTCGGACATAGCCGACAACAGGTACTCACGGACTATACGCCTTGACGGCCCAGTGCGCGACGCAGGGGTACTGGCGGGAATGTAAACGTTTGGGCTGAACCGGTCAGCTGTTGTAGTGGTTCTGCGCATAGGTGAGGCCGTCGACGACGAGCGCCTCGACGGCGTCGGCGGCGCGATCCACCTCAAGATCCAGCTCGCGGCGCTCGGCCGCGGTGAACGCCTTCAGCACATAGGCGGCGGGGTCGGTCCGCCCGGGCGGTCGCCCGATGCCGAACCGGATCCGGATGTAGTCGCCGGTGCCGAGTGAGGCGCGCACGGAACGCAGCCCGTTGTGGCCGTTGTCGCCGCCGCCGCGCTTGATCCGCAGCGTGCCGAAGGGGAGGTCCAGCTCGTCGTGAACGACGACGAGCTGCTCCGGACCGACCTTGTAGAAGTCGCAGAGATTCTTGACCGGCCCGCCGGACTCGTTCATGTACGAGCGAGGACGAGCCAGCGCCACCCGATTTCCGGGAGGACCGCCGAGCCGGGCCTCAGCCACGTCGGCCCGCCGCCAGCGGTGTGCCTTGAACGACGCGCCGGCGCGGGCGGCCACGAGCTCCACCACCATGGCGCCGACATTGTGACGGGTGTCTTCGTACTTGGGGCCGGGGTTGCCGAGCCCCACCACCAGCCACGAGTCGCCGGATGTCACTGCCGCTCCTCCAGCCCCTTCGGACGTGGGCGATGCACAAGGGATCGTTTCTGCCTCGTGCAGCCCCTGCTGTGGCTCACCTGAAACCAACGGACCGCACGGGCACCGCGAGAAGCGGCGGCCGTGCGGTCAGGAGGATACTCAGGACTCGTCGGACTCGGAGGCTTCCTCGTCCGGCGCAGCCTCGGTGGCGGTCTCCTCGGCTGCGGCCTCGGCCGCGGCGTCGTCCTCCGCCGCCTGGTCGTAGGCCGCGGTGATGTTGACGATCAGCAACTCCTCGTCGGACACGAGTGTGGTGCCCTTCGGAAGGTCGAGATCCTTGGCGTGGATCTGACTGCCGATGTCGAGACCCTCGATGGAGACGTGCACGCTCTCCGGCAGGTGGGTGGCCTCGGCCTCGATCGAGATGCTCGGGTTCTCCACGCTGACCATGGAGCCGGAGATGGCGTCGCCGTCCACGATGACCGGGATGTCGACGGTGACCTTCTCGCCACGCCGGACCAGCAGCAGGTCGACGTGCTCGATGAAGCCCTTCAGCGGGTCCCGCTGGACGTGCTTGGGCAGTGCCAGCTCCGGGCTGCTGCCGGCGATGTCCAGGGTGAGCAAGGCGTTCGGGTTCTTCAGCGCGAGCATGGTGTCGTGCCCCGGGAGCGCCAGGTGAACGGGATCGGTGCCGTGGCCGTACAGGACCGCCGGCACCTTGTCAGCACGACGCAGCCGGCGCGCGGCACCCTTGCCGAACTCGGTGCGCAGTTCGGCGGCAATCTTGACATCGGACACGGTGAAACTCCTCCACGGGCGGTGGGTGATCTACAGGCGTCAGTGGTGGCTACGGCGACGAGCGCGCGCCGGAAGCGCACCGCGTCGATCACGGAGCTCATTCGAAGAGCGCCCTCGCCGAGGCAACCACGCGATTCTACCTGTCCTCGTTACCCAAACGCTAACCGGGGGGACGTCAGGTGTTCCCGTTGAAGAGGCTCGTGACCGAACCGTCCTCGAAGACCTCACGGATCGCCCGCGCCAGCAGCGGCGCAATCGACAGGACGGTGAGCGTGTCGAAGTGCCGGTCCGCCGGAATTGGCAGCGTATTGGTCACTACCACCTCGCGGATCCCGGAGTTCTTCAAGCGGTCTACGGCGGGCCCGGAGAGCACCGCGTGCGTAGCTGCGACCAGGACGTCCCGCGCGCCGTTGGCGATCAGCGCCTCCGCGGCCTGCGTGATGGTGCCGGCCGTGTCGATCATGTCGTCGACGAGCAGGCAGGTGCGTCCGGCGACCTCACCGACCACCTCGTGCACCTTCACCTGGTTGGCGACGTTCGGGTCGCGCCTCTTGTGGATGATGGCCAGGGGCGTGCCCAGCCGGTCCGCCCAGACGTCGGCCACCCGCACCCGGCCGGCATCGGGTGAGACGACGGTCATGTTGCCCGAGTCGTACCGCTCGGAGATGTGGTTGGCGAGCAGTGGCAGTGCCCACAGGTGGTCGACCGGCCCGTCGAAGAACCCTTGGATCTGTGCCGTGTGCAGATCCACGGCCATCAGCCGGTGTGCGCCCGCGGTCTTGAACATGTCGGCCACCAAGCGCGCGGAGATGGGCTCGCGGCCCTGGTGCTTCTTGTCCTGCCGGGCATATCCGTAGAACGGCATCACCACGGTGATCCGCTTGGCCGATGCCCGCTTGAGGGCGTCGACCATGATGAGCTGCTCCATGATCCACTCGTTGATCGGAGCGGTGTGGCTCTGCAGGACGAACGCGTCGCAACCGCGGACACTCTCGTCGAAGCGGACGTACAGCTCGCCGTTGGCGAAGTCATATGCCCTCATGGGCACCAGGTCCACCCCGAGCCGTTCGGCGACTTCGTCGTTGAGCGTGGGGTGAGACCGCCCCCCGAACAGCATCAGCATCTTCGTACCGCTTGCCCGTAGGCCGTTCACTGGTCGCTCCCCTCGATGCTGCTGTCGCCTTCTGCCATGTGGTCAGTGTGCCTTGCCTTCGCCCGCCGTGCAGCTTCGTCCGTGGGGGTTCCGGCGCGCCTGCGCTCCACCCAGCCCTCGATGTTGCGCTGACGTGCACGGGCGACCGCAAGCTCGCCCGGCTCCGTGCCGGACGTCACAGTGGATCCCGCCGCGACGTAGCTTCCGTCGGCAAGATCCACCGGTGCCACGAGCACGGAGTCACTGCCGACGAACGTGTGGTGGCCGATCGTGGTGTGGTGCTTGGCGACGCCGTCGTAGTTGGCGACGATGGTGCCGGCGCCGATGTTGACGCCGTCGCCGATGGTCGCGTCACCGACATAGGAAAGGTGCGGCACCTTCGAGCCGGCTCCGATGCTGGCCTTCTTGGTCTCGACGAACCCGCCGATCTTGCCCTTCTCACCCAGCGTGGTCTCCGGCCGTAGATAGGAGAACGGGCCGACAGTGGCACGGGCGCCGATCTGTGCTCCGATCGCGTGGGTCCGCACCACGCTTGCTCCGGCGCCGACGACGGTGTCGCGCAACGTCGTGTCCGGCCCGACCTCGGCACCCGCGCCGACGCGAGTGCTCCCGTGCAGCTGGACTCCGGGACGGAGGATGGCGTCGGCGTCGACCGCGACCGTGACGTCGATCCACGTCGTGGCGGGATCGATGATGGTGACGCCGCTTTGCATCAGGCCGGTGGTGATCCGCCGGTTCAGCTCACGGCCGAGCGCGGCGAGCTGCGCGCGGTCGTTGACGCCCTCGGTCTGCCACACATCCTCGGTGACGAGTGCGCCCACGCGGCGGCCGTCCGCCCGCGCGTGCCCGAGTACATCGGTCAGGTACAGCTCTCCCTGGGCGTTGTCGGTGGTGAGCCGGCCCAGCCCGGTGCGCAGGACGTCGGCATCGAAGACATAGATGCCGGAGTTGAACTCCTTGATCCGCAGCGTGTCCGCGTCGGCGTCCTTGTGCTCCACGATGCGGGCCACGCCGCCGTCATCGTCCCGGACGATCCGCCCGTATCCCGACGGGTCGTCGAGCTCGGCGGTGAGCACGGTGACTCCGTTGCCGGCGTTGACATGCGCGTCGACGAGCTCGTCGAGAGTCGCGCCGGAGAGCAGGGGCACGTCACCGTAGGTGACGACGACAACGCCTTCCAGCTCCGGCAGCGTCTCCAGGGCGCACTGCACCGCATGGCCCGTACCGAGCTGCTTGTCCTGGACTGCGGTGGTGACCCGCGGCGCCACGTCGGCAAGGTGCGCAGCGACCTGATCACGGCCGTGCCCGATCACCACGGCAAGATGGTCCGGCTCCAGCGACTGCGCCGCCGCCACGGCATGGCCGACGAGGGTTCTTCCGGCTAGCTCGTGCAGAACCTTGGGAAGCGATGACTTCATGCGAGTGCCCTCGCCAGCGGCGAGGACGATGACAGCTGCGGGACGCGTAGACACGCGGGCGCGCTCCTGAACATCGGCGGGTGGGAACGTCCTTGACGATACTCCCCCATCGCCTGCCGCACGAACTCGCCGTGAAAGACGCCCAACCGATGAGCGCTGACGATGATCCTCAAGATCACAGCGATGATCGGCGACGGTCCCAAGTTGTGCGGGGATTCGAACCAAGCTCCCGGGAGAGGATTCGAACCCCTACCTACAGGCACCAAAAGCCCGCGTGCTGCCATTACACTACCCGGGAGAGTTTGTCAAGTCCGCGGATCACGAATTCAACTGGCTCGAGATTACCCCACGCCTCTCGATGGCCTTACAGATCCCTCGCCACACGCCATCCATCGATCGATACTCCCTCGAACTCTTCGAGACCCGGATGATCAAACAACCCCGATACGCCTCTCCGATGTTCTTCCGAACTGTTCTCGGATTGTGCCTCTTCAGGGTTGTCCGCGCGAAACCGTCGAAGGGAACCCCGACGACGTCGGCCCAATGCTGCTCCGCGGCAGGCACATCCGCAGATTCATGAATGTGGACCCGAAAGCGAAGCCGATCATCGGACACACCCATCATCCGGAGCCAGGCCAGGTGAAGCCTGATCACATCCGGATCACTGTTGATGAAATCAAGCGTCTCCGTCAAGTTCCACGGTTTCCTCTTCGAGCCCTCCGCCCAATACATGACCGCGCCGATCAGCTGCAGCTCGCGCTCACTCAACTCACCGACCTCTCCCACCATCTCATTCAGGATCCGCTCGCGCTGTTCCGACTGTCTGGCCTTGTAGCGATCCCACCGCATGCGGGCCGCGCGCTTGGCCTGAGCCATCCGGTCAGGCGTCGGCTCCCACGCCACCTCTTTAGTGATCAACCAGGCCGTGCTTCGGGCCAAGCCAAGCTCCTCGGCGATCTCTGGCACGGATTGCCCGGCACGGCGCAACTCCAGAGCGCGCACCCTCACGTCCTCCGGAATTCTCGGTCGGCCCTCCCCGCGCCGTAGACGCCCATCACCCGGCTGATGGTGCTGGCGCTGACATGGAGTTCCGACTTGATCTGGGCGTACGTAGCCCCGGATTCACGCATCGCGCGAATCTTGCTCACCAGTTCTTCGTCATCAATCAACCGCGTACCCATGGACAAATAATACCTGTACGCAGGCATAAATTCAAACCTGTGTTCTAGTCCGCCCTTGACGGCAGTCCAGCGAACGCTGCCGGATGCATAGCAGCGCACAGAGGGGGTACCCCACCGAGACGAGAGCTGTACGACGTGTACGTGGTGCGCTCGATCGGTCTCGATATTTCAGTACCTACGGTGTCGTAGGTTACGGTTGCGTAGGAAAGGTACCCCTAAGCACCCGGAGGGCCGGTCATGGCTTCTACCGATACCGCAACCCAGTCCAGCACCCCGCGGCCATCGAGTTCCGAGCCTGATGCCTCCGCAGCCAATGGCAACGGGCTCAACACCTACGGGGCGCATGAGGGCGAGACCCCTTCCACCGGGCGGCGTATCACGCTCGCCCTGTTCATCGGACTTCCCTTCCTCGCCATCCTCGCGGCCATTCCGGTGGCCTGGATGGGCGGCTGGCTGAGCTGGCTGGATATCGTGCTGGCCGTCGTCATGTACGTCGTCGCCGGACACGGCATCACCGTCGGCTTCCACCGGCACTTCACCCACCGGGCGTTCAAGGCCAACCGCGGCCTGAAGATCGCTCTGGCCATCTCGGGCAGCCTGGCCATCGAGATGCCGGTGACCCGCTGGGTGGCGGACCACCGCCGGCACCACAAGTACGCCGACAAGGATGGCGACCCGCACTCGCCGTGGCGCTACGGCACCAGCGTCCCGGCACTGGTCAAGGGCATGTTCTATGCCCACATGGGCTGGATGTTCGACGTCGAGCGCACCGACCAGCAGAAGTATGTACCTGACCTGCTCAAAGACCGGGACATCCAGCGGATCAACAAGGCATTCCCCGCACTGGTCGCGTTCTCCTTGCTCTTCCCGCCACTCGTCGGCGGACTGGTCACCTGGTCCTGGCAGGGTGCGCTGACGGCGTTCTTCTGGGCCACGCTGGTCCGGATCGGCCTGCTGCACCACGTGACGTGGTCCATCAACTCGATCTGCCACGCCATGGGCGAGCGTCCGTTCGACAGCCGCGACAAGTCCGGCAACGTCTGGTGGCTGGCCTTCCTCTCCATGGGAGAGTCGTGGCACAACCTGCACCACGCCGACCCCACCAGCGCACGGCACGGTGTACTGAAGGGGCAGATCGACTCCAGCGCGCGCATCATCCGGATCTTCGAGAAGTTCGGCTGGGCCTACGACGTCCGGTGGCCGAGTCCCGAGCGAATCCAGGGAAAGCGGGTCGACGACTACGGCGGCGAGAAAACCCTCATCGCTCCCTGACAGCAATCGGTGCTGACGCTGGCCGCCGGCCTGCCAGGTTGGCGGCCTTCGCCGTCGCCTCTCGTGCCTCGTCAGCGGGTTCATGTGCCTTTGACGTGATCGCTCGTGACAGGTAACCTCAGATAGGTTTCACAACCAGTGGGTGTCCCGTTAGGTGAGGCTCCTGAGCAAGTACGTGTCTGCTGCCCGGAAAGATCGAGAGATTCCAACGGGTTGAACAGGCCGTGGCCGAATCAAGGTCCGGCTTAACGCAGACTGGCGGTCGTCGGCCGTCTAGATGCTCAGTGCTGAAGCTCTGACGTTGGGAACACGCCGGGCCGTCGTGCCACGGTGCCCTTCGTCTGCGCTTCTCCGGCCTCTCCTGTGCTCCCTCGCTGAGTCGTGCCGCGCGATCCGAAGGAGGTGGAGGCTATGCGTCGTCGATCATCTATGACCGACAGTGAGCCGAGCCATAGTTGCCCTCCCCTCTCGGTGTCGTTCACCTGACATATCGATGCCCTGGGTGGCACGGTGATCCATGGTGCCACGCCGCGGCCGGCACATGAGGCAGAAGCTCAACGCGGGAATCGATTATTGACTTAGCACTGTGACGTGCCTGGTCCCACCAGCGCATGTCCGAAAACCCCCTGGGCGGTGAACCATGAGCGTCGACGAACTGTTTGACATGCTGAAGGAGCAGGACCTCCCCTATCTGAAGGATTGGCTCAGCGCTCAGCCGCCACACGCCATCGCGGATGAGCTTATTCGTGTCGACGCCGCCGGGATGGCGCTGGTGTTCCGCCTGCTCGACAAAGGCAAGGCGCTGGCTGTGTTCGAGGAACTCGACCCCTCGGACCAGCAGGAGATCCTGGCCGGCTTGCGTGACCGGGCGTTCAGCGAACTGGTCGAGGGGATGGACCCCGACGACCGTGCCCGGCTGATCGGCGAGTTGCCGGCCAAGGTCGCTCGCCGGGTTCTCGCCGGTCTCAGCCCGCACGAGCGTCAGATGACCGCCGCTCTCCTGGGCTACCCGGAGGGTTCCGTGGGCCGGATGATGACCCCTGAGGTCGTCGCGATCCACCGCAACCTGACCGTCGCCGAGGCTCTGGACGTCGTGCGCACCAAGGGCGCGAACGCCGAGACCGTCTACACCCTTCCGGTGGTAGACGACGGCCGCCGCCTCGTGGGCATCGCCTCACTCCGGGACCTGGTGACAGCCGACACGGGGCGACGCGTGGACGGCCTGGCCGAGAAAGAGTACGTGTCGGCACGAGCCACCGACGACGCGGAGGCAGCCGCCCGGTTGATGCGCGACGCGAACCTCCTCGACCTGCCGATCGTCGACAGCGAAGACCGCCTGCTCGGATTTCTCACCATCGACGACGCCGTCGAGGTGATCGAGGCCGCGGACACCGAAGACGCCTACCGGCAGTCCGGCTCCGAGCCACTGGCCGGCTCGTACCTCCTGGTCAGCATCCGCCAGCTGGCCAGCCGCCGGGCCCCCTGGCTCCTGCTCCTCTTCGTCGCGGCGATCCTGACCATCAACGTGCTGGACTTCTTCGAGGAGAATCTGGCCGAGGTCACCGCCCTTGCCCTGTTCATTCCGATGATCACCGGCGCCGGCGGGAACACGGGTGCCCAGTCGGCCACCTCGGTGGTGCGCGCGCTGGCACTCAGTGACGTCCGCATCCGGGACCTGCCGCGGGTGCTGTGGCGGGAGGCACGCGTGGGCGCGATCCTGGGCGTGGTGCTGGCCACTATCGGCATCGGCATCGGCACCATATTCGCCGACTTCGATCTGGCCATCGTCATCGCCATATCGCTGCTTGCCGTGTGCACCTGGGCGGCGATCGTCGGCGGATCCATGCCATTGCTGGCGAAGAAGCTGAAGATCGACCCCGCGGTCGTGTCGGCGCCGATGGTCGCGACCCTGGTCGACGCCACCGGGCTGATCATCTACTTCCTCACCGCCCGCGCCATCCTGGGCATCTAGTTGCCCTGCACGCCAGCCCCGTCGTTCGGGCCCCGGGGAACGCTTCCTGGTGCGTCGTCGTGCCTCTGTGCCGCGACCCGCCGCTGCGTCGCTGGCCGCGCCTGCGGCGCGGCACACCCCCGCCCGGCATGATGGGGGTGTGGACACCGACGACGCCGCAGATCCGAACGCGGCAGGCAACCGAATCCGGATGACCGGGAAACAACGCCGGGAGCAGCTTCTCGACATCGGGCGAACCTTGTTCGCGGAGCGAGGCTTCGACGGCACCTCGATCGAGGAGATCGCCGCTCGCGCACGAGTCTCCAAGCCCGTCGTCTATGAACACTTCGGCGGCAAGGAAGGCCTCTACGCGGTGGTCGTCGACCGGGAGATGGAGCGTCTGCTCGACAGCATCACCAACGCCCTCGGCTCGGACACCCATCCCCGGGTGCTGCTGGAGCATGCCGCGCTGGCGCTGCTGGGCTACATCGAGACGTCCACGGATGGGTTCCGCATCCTGGTGCGTGATTCACCGGTGGCGCAGTCCATCGGCGGTTTCGCCAGCCTGATCTCCGATGCCGCCAGTCAGGTCGAGTACCTGCTCGCCGCCGAGTTCTCGTCCCGCGGGTTCGATGCCGAGTACGCGCCCATGTACTCGCAGATGCTGGTCGGCATGGTCGCGCTGACCGGCCAGTGGTGGCTCGACGTCCGAACCCCGGACAAGCACGAAGTCGCCGCGCACCTGGTGAACCTCGCCTGGAACGGCCTCGCCGGCCTGGAACAGAGTCCCACCCTCAACGGCACCCCCTCCCCGCCGCCGCCCCCTCCCAAATGATCATGTAAACCATGTTTTCTCGTGCTTCACCAGGGCTGCAGGCATGGTGAAGCACGAGAAAACATGGTTTACATGATCATTTGGAGGACACGGCGGTGGATGGGGCGGAAGGCGCGGGCGGGCCGCCCGGCCGCTCACCGGTGGGCGACGGCGAACACGCGTCGGTAGTGAAGCAGTGTTCCGTGCACACCCACGGGGTACGCCGCATGCAGGCGGGCCCGATAGGCCTCGGTGAACTCGGCCTGCTCGTCGTCGTCGAGCAGATCGAGAACCGGCCGCAGGGCCGAGCCACGCACCCACTCGAGGACGTCGTCGGGACCGGGCAGCAGATGATGGTAGGTGGTCTCCCAGACCTCGGCGGCCAGGCCCAGGTCAAGTAGCGCGTCCAGGTACTCCTCCGGTTCGTGGGCCGCGGGCCAGGTCACCTCCAGCCGACCCGCCCACCGGGGCGACGCGGCCAGGTCACGCAGCTCCACATGGCTCGGCTCGCCGAAGTTGGCCGGTACCTGGAACGCCAGCCAACCGCCGGCGGCGATGAACGAGGCCAGCCGCGCAAGCATGCCGAGGTGCCCGGAGACCCACTGCAGCGTGGCGTTACTGAGCAGGACGTCGACCGGCCCGTCCGGTTCCCAGCTCCGCAGGTCGGCATGGACAAACTCCGCGCCGTGGTACCGGCCGGCCCGCTCGATCATCTCGGCCGACGAGTCGACGCCGACGATGCGCGCCCCTGGCCAGCGAGCCGCCAGTCCAGCGGTCAAGCCACCCGGCCCACAGCCCAGGTCGACGACGTGGCGAACCGGTCCGGGCCGGACCTGCGCCACAAGGTCGTGGAAGGGGCGACTGCGCTGATCGGCGAAGGTCAGGTACTGGTCCGGATCCCACATGGCCGACTCCTTCAGTTCTGCGTCACCCGCGCGACGGATTTATCTCGACTTCAAGATAAACCATGGAACCCGAGATGCCTTGATGTCAAGATTCTTGACACGTATCGTGCTCTACGTGACGACTGACGAGGTTGATCGGCTGGTCGAGGCCTGGCGGCGAGAGCGCCCGGAGCTCGACGTATCCCCGATGGAGGTGCTCTCCCGAGTCACCCGGCTCGCCCGTCATCTGGACCGGGCCCGGCGCTCAGCGTTCGCAGCGCTCGGGCTGGAGCCATGGGAGTTCGATGTCCTCGCCGCACTGCGGCGCTCCGGCGCTCCGTACGAGCTCTCACCGGGCACCCTGCTGGCGCAGACGATGGTGACCAGCGGCACCATGACCGCACGTGTGGACAAACTGACCGCCCGCGGCCTGGTCACCAGGCGCCGCGACGATCAGGACCGACGCGCCGTCAAGGTCGCTCTCACTGATGCCGGCCGGGCCGCTGTGGACGCCGCGCTCGACGGACTCCTCGCGCATGAGCGGACGATCCTCGCCAACGTCACCCCGGAGGATCAGGCGATGCTGGCGACGCTTCTGCGCGCCGTGGTGATCCCCTTCGACGACACCGCCGGCTAGCTGTCCCGGCGAGCGCCGGTCAGTCGCTTCCCCGGTCGCTCCGGCGTCCGGAGGCGACGAGCTCTCGCGCGGCACGGAATGCCCGGACGAGGAGCAGAGCGAATCCCATGCCGGTGACGCCGAGCACTGCACCGGCCGCAACACCCACCGCGCGGGCCCGGGTGACGGCGGAGTCCGTAGCGGCCTCCCGGTCCATACGCGCACCACCAGCACGCGCTCCCCCGGCACGGGTTCCCGCGGCGTGAGTTCCCCCAGCGCGGGTACCCCCGGCGCCGTTTCCCTCGCGGCTGCCGGCGTCCTCATCGCGTTCGGCTTCCACGATGGCGCGGGCCGCGGTCGCGCTGCCCATGGCGCCCTCGACGACGACGGCCGGGGCTCCCGCCTCCGCCGCCCGCTCCTCCCTCTCGAGAAGATCGATCGCGCTCTCCGCGGTGACGGCAGCCAGCACCATGAGCAGGCGGGTGACGATATAGATCCACGCGATCACGATCACCGGGGTGGCGAACGCGCCATACGACGAGGCCGTGCCGGCGCCGACGACGTACTCGACCAGGAAGGTCTTCAGGATCTCGAAGACCACCGCGCCGAAGAGCGCGGTGATGATCTGCTCCCGTGCCGGTACCCGGATCCGCGGCAGCCCGGCCAGCAGGTAGGCGAAAAGCAAGGTATTGACCGCGATGGACAGCCCCGCACCGACCAGTTCGAGGGTGCCAGTGCCGATCGAGCCGTCGATGCCCAGCCAGCTCAGCAACTGCCTGGTCATCTGACGGACCAGCACGCTGATGGCCCACGAGGTCACGAGCAGCAGGCCGAGTCCGACCAACGAGACCATGTCGAGCAGTTTGCGGACCACAAGGTTGCCGGGCTTGTCGTCCATGCCCCACATCGACCGCACGGCCGCCCGGATCGAGTCGACCCATCGCAGCCCGGAGAAGAGCAGAATGGCGAAACTGACCGCACCGACGGCGCCCGCGTTCTCGTAGAACCGGCCGACCTCGATCTCGAGATTGGGCAGGTTCTCGTTGACCAGATCCTGGATGGTGGCGATACCCGTCCTGCCGGCCACGCGGCTGGCAATGGCGGCAGACAACAACAGCAGCGGGAACAGGGATACGAAGCCGTAGAAGCTCGCGGCACCGGCCAGCCGGTCGCCTCGCAGATCTCCGTAGCGCCGCCATGCGCGCACCGGCAGCGTCGGCTGGAGGCGTTGCCACAGAGATTCGGCGCGGCTTGCGAGCTTCTTGACACGGGCGACGAGTGCTCGAACGCGCGCGATCACCCCGTCGGCCCCTCCGGAGCGGGCTTTCCTCCTGCCACCACTCGCTTGGCGGCCTTCAGCCGCGCTTCACCGCCGCGGCGCTCGGCGACCGGGTCGCCGTCGGCGGTCAATTCGAAGTCGCACTCCCGGCGCCAGAACCCGTCCGCGCCATGCTCATACAGGCTGAACGCGTTGACGTCGAAGACTGCCTCGTACCCGGCAAGCGTCTTGAACGCCGAGCGCATGGCGTCCTCCGGAAGGTAGTGCGCCACCGTCACGTGCGGGTGGTACGGGAAAGACAGCTCGACGGCCAGCGGGCCGGTACGGATGGCGAAGGAGAGCCGCTCACATCCGGAGATTCCCTCGGCGAGGGCCACGAAGACCACCGGCGAGACCGGCATGAAGGTCGCCGTGCCGCGCAGGTGCACCCGGAACGCCGGGAAGCTCTCCGCCACCTTGCGCAGGTGCGTCAGGATCTGGTCGTAATGCTCGTCCGAACCGTCCTCGAGCTCCGTCGGCGGGACGAGGGTGATATGTGAGGGGATCGCATCGGCCAGGGGATCGCCGAACGAGCGGCGCCAGTCCTGCAATTCGCTGCCGTAGGGCTCGGGCACCGGTACGGCGACACCGATGGTGCGACCTTGAGTCTCGGGTGCGGGATCCACCAGTTCACCGCGCCGTCATCGGCGCGAGGAATCCGACTCGCTCGTAGGCGCGGCGCAACATGGGCTCAGCGGTGGCCTGCGCTTTCTCTGCTCCGCGTGCGAGCAGGGCATCCAGCTCGGCTGGATCATCGAGCAGCTCACGCACGCGCTGCTGGAACGGAAGCACAACATCCAACACTGCTGCGATGACCTCCTTTTTCAAGTCACCGTACCCCCGCCCGGAGAAGTCTTGCTCGATCTGCGCGATCGGGCGCCCGGTCAGAGCGGACAGGATGGTGAGGAGATTGGTCACTCCGGGCTTGTTCTCCCGGTCTGCAAGCACGTCGCGTCCGGTGTCCGTCACGGCGCTCTTGATCCGCTTCTCGATTACCTTGGGGTCGTCGAGGAGCTCGATCAGTCCGGCTCCGGCGACGCTTTTGCTCATCTTGGCCGTCGGGTCCTGCAGATCGTAGATCTTCGCCGTCGCCTCGGGAATGAACGGCTTGGGCAGCACGAACGTCTCCCCGAACCGTGAGTTGAACCGGCCGCCGACGTCCCGGGTCAGCTCGACGTGCTGGCGCTGGTCCTCCCCGACCGGAACGAAGTCCGCGTTGTAGAGCAGGATGTCCGCGGCTTGCAGCACCGGATAGGTGAACAGTCCGACCGTGGTGGCGTCGGCGCCGTGCCGGGCGGACTTGTCCTTGAACTGCGTCATCCGGCTGGCTTCACCGAACCCGGTGATGCAGCTGAGGACCCAGGCGAGCTGCGCGTGCTCGGGCCGGTGGCTCTGAACGAACAGCGTGCTGCGTTCCGGGTCCACCCCGCCCGCGATGTACTGGGCCGCCGTGACCCGGCTGCGCTCACGCAGCTCGGCGGGGTCGTGGCCAGCGGTGATGGCGTGCAGATCGACGACGCAGTAGAAGGCGTCGTGGTCATCCTGCATCGCCGCCCATTGCCGCAACGCGCCCAGGTAGTTGCCGAGGTGCAGGGACGCATTGGTCGGTTGCATTCCGGAGAACACGCGCGGGCGGTTGCTGGTCATGACACCCATTCTGGCAGCTTCGGTCCACTGTTGTGTGCGGAGACTGTCGAGTTGGCCGTCACGGAAGTATCACCGCAGGTCTCAGCCACCAGGGAACTCGGCATGAACCCGCAAGCGCGAAACCCGGCGGCCGTCGAGCGCGAGCACCTCCAGTCTGGCATCGCCGACGTCGACCACATCCCCCACTTCCGGCAGCCGGCCGAGCCGGGACACCAGATAGCCGGCGACCGTCTCATACGGCCCCTCCGGCAGGTTCACCCCGGTCTCGTCGGCGAAGTCCTCGATGTTGAGCAGGCCGTCGACGTAGGCCACCCCACCGGCCGTCGCCTGCCCGGTGTCTTCTTCGGCATGGTGCTCGTCGTACTCGTCCCAGATTTCGCCGACCAGTTCCTCGACCAGGTCCTCCAGCGTCGCGATTCCCGCCGTCCCGCCGTACTCGTCGACGACGATCGCCAGATGAGCCCCCTGCCTGCGCATCTCCGACAGTGCCGGCAGCACCCGCTTGGTGCCCGGCAGCACCAGCACCTCCCGGGCCAGCTCGCCTACCTGGATGTCACGCGTGGATGGCGCCGCCTCGTACAGGTCGCGGACATGCACGAAGCCGACGACGTCGTCGACCGAGTCCCGGAACACGGGGTACCTCGAATGGGGCATCCGCGAGGCGAGCGTGATCGCCTCTTCCACCGGGACACCGGCACCCAGGAAGTCGACTTCCGTCCGGGGCAGCATGACCTCCCGGAGCTGCCGGTCACCCACCGCGAAGACGTCCTCGACAATGCGCCGCTCCTCGTCGCTCAGGCCCTTGTGCGCGGCGACCAGCTCACGCAGTTCCTCGTCGCTCATCTCTTCACGGCGAGCCCCAGGATCACCGCCGAGCAACCGGACGACGACGTCGGTCGAGGCGGAGAGGAGCCAGATGACCGGCCGCATCAGGGTGGCGAACCGGTCCAGGGGAGCCGCCACCACGCGCGCCACACCTTCAGCTCGTTGCAGGGCGATGCGCTTCGGCACGAGTTCGCCGAGGACCAGGGAGAGGTAGGCGATGAGCACGGTGACGCCGATGAACGCGACCGTCGAGGCGAGGCCCCCGGACAGGCCGGCGCTCTCCAGCGTGGGAGCGATCTCCGGCGCGAGTGCCGACGCCCCGTAGGCGGCCGAGAAGAACCCCGCGAGGGTGACGCCGATCTGCACGGCGGACAGGAACCGGTTCGGGTTGCGGGCAAGGGCCGCGGCCCGCGCACCTCGCTTGCCTTGTTGCGCGATGTGCTCGAGCTGGCTTTCGCGCAGCGCGACGAGCGCCAGCTCGGTAGCCGCGAACACTCCGCCGATCAGGACGAAGAGCAGGACGAGACCGGCGCTGACGAGCATGCTCTGGCTCACACTGTCGAATCTTAGAGCTCGAGCGGAACGGGGCGCCGGAAAAGTCAGCGAGCCTGGGCCAAGGAGCGCATCGAATCCCAGACCCGCGCCCGTGCGAAGCTTGGTCGAAGCGTCCCGTCGCCGCATCCGAAGGAGTGTCCCGATGCCGAACCATCCGCGTGCGGGCCAACCGGCCGAGCCATCCGATCTCGTCGACGTCGCTCGCCTGGTCACCGCGTACTACACCGCCAGCCCAGACCCCGGCGACCCCGCACAGCAGGTGAGTTTCGGCACGTCGGGGCACCGCGGCTCGGCATTCGACACCGCCTTCAACGAGGCTCACATCGCCGCGACCGCCCAGGCGATCTGCGACTTCCGGCGGGAGAACGGCATCGGAGGCCCGCTGTTCCTCGGCAAGGACACCCACGCACTGTCCGAGCCCGCGTGGGCCACCGCGATCGAGGTGTTCGCGGGCAACGAGGTCACGCTGCTGATCGACGAGGCGGGCCGGTACACGCCCACGCCCGCCGTGTCGCACGCGATCCTTCGGCACAACGCCGGGCTCGCCTCCGCGGAGAAGAGTTCCGCCATGGCCGCCGCCGCAGGAGCCACCGGCATGCCTGTGGCAGCCCTGGACGCGGGGATGAACCGGGCCGACGGCGTGGTGGTCACGCCCTCGCACAATCCGCCTTCGGACGGCGGGTTCAAGTACAACCCGCCGGACGGCGGACCGGCCGGGTCGGAGATCACCGGGTGGATCCAGTCGACGGCGAACCGCTATATCGAGGCCGGCCTGGACGGGGTGCGGCGGATCCCGCTCCAGCGAGCGCTGGCCGCCGAGACCACCTCCACGTACGACTACATGGGCATCTACGTCGACGACCTACCCTCCGTCGTCGACCTCGACGCGATCCGCTCGGCCGGCGTGCGGATCGGCGCCGACCCGCTGGGCGGCGCATCCGTGGACTACTGGGGCGCCATCGCCGAACGGCATCGGCTCGACCTGACGGTGGTCAACCCACTCGTCGACCCGACCTGGCGGTTCATGACGCTGGACTGGGACGGCAAGATCCGGATGGACTGCTCGTCGCCGTCGGCGATGGCGTCGCTGATCGGTCGCCGGAGTGAGTTCGACGTCGCGACCGGGAACGACGCCGACGCGGACCGGCACGGCGTCGTCACGCCCGACGCGGGCCTGATGAACCCGAACCACTTCCTCGCGGTCGCAATCGACTACCTGTTCAGCCGCCGCGACGACTGGCCCGACGCTGCCGGAGTCGGCAAGACGCTGGTGAGCTCGTCGATGATCGACCGTGTCGCGGCGGCGCTGGAGCGGCCCTTGATCGAGGTGCCGGTCGGGTTCAAGTGGTTCGTTCCCGGGTTGCTGGACGCCTCCGTGGGGTTCGGCGGCGAGGAGTCCGCCGGCGCGTCGTTCCTGCGTCGCGACGGGCGGGTGTGGAGTACCGACAAGGACGGCCTGATCGCCTGCCTGCTGGCGGCGGAGATCATCGGAGTCACCGGGCTGACGCCGAGCCAGCGCTACGAGGCGCTCACCGAACGGCACGGCAATCCCGTCTATGCCCGGGTGGACGCGCCGGCCAGCCGTGAGCAGAAGTCCGTCCTCGCCAAGCTCTCCCCGGAACAGGTGAGCGCCACCGAGCTGGCAGGTGAGCCCATCACGGCCAAGCTCACCCGGGCTCCCGGGAACGACGCGGCGCTCGGCGGCCTCAAGGTCACGACGGAGTCCGGCTGGTTCGCGGCGCGCCCATCAGGCACCGAAGACGTCTACAAGATCTACGCCGAGAGCTTCCAGGGGGCGGAGCACCTGGCTCGTATCCAGGAGGAGGCGCGGGCCGTCGTCGGCGCCGCTCTCGGCGACTGACCGGCTCCTCGCCGTCGCCCCTGCGCACTGAGCGCTGAGTGAGGTCGATTCGGTACGGCAACCCCCGGGCCGTGTCCAGCAGAAATGGCACGATATAATCCAACTGGCACGTCCCGCTCGCCCCTGCCGCGCGGCTGAATCGCTCACCACCCACGACAGCGGACAAGCATTGCCTCCTTTGACATATCCAGAACCGGCGTCGCGTTCGGTGCCGCCGCGACGCTTTGAGTCACGTCGGCGGCCCGGCCGAAGGCACCGCGCCCACGCCCGGACACTCGCATGACGATGCTCGCCCTGATCGCGGCACACATCGTTGCGGCGGTGGCTGCTCCTGCCCTGGTGCGAGCGCTCGACCGGCGCGCGTTCGCAGTGCTGGCTGTGATTCCGGCCGGCGCGTTCGTCTGGGCGCTGTCCCAGACGAACTCCGTCACCGGCGAACGTGGCGGCGCTGTAGAAGAGCACCGCACGTGGATCGACTCCGTGGGACTGGACCTGTCTTTCCGCCTGTCGGCGCTGTCCTGGCTCATGACGCTTGTGGTCACAGGTGTCGGCGCGCTCGTGCTCGTCTTCTGCGCGTACTATTTCCGGCCCGGCGCAAACGGCACCAAGCGGTTCGCCGGTGTCCTCACCGCGTTCGCCGGCGCGATGCTGGGCCTGGTCCTCGCCGACGACCTCATCCTCCTGTACGTCTTCTGGGAACTCACCACCGTCCTGTCGTACCTGCTGATCGGGCACAACCCGGAGCGTCGGGCAAACCGCCGCGCGGCCATGCAGGCGCTGATCGTCACGACCGCGGGCGGCCTCGCGATGCTGGTGGGCGTCGTCATGCTCGGCCAAATCTCCGGGACGTACCGGATCTCCGCGATCCTGGCCGCTCCCCCGTCCGGCACGGCCGTCACCGTTGCCGTCATGCTGCTGCTGGCCGGGGCGGTGTCGAAATCCGCCCTCGTACCCTTCCACTTCTGGCTGCCCGGGGCGATGGCCGCACCCACACCGGTCAGCGCCTACCTCCACGCGGCCGCGATGGTGAAGGCCGGCGTCTACCTCGTGGCCCTGCTCGCCCCCGCGTTCGCCGATGTCACCCCGTGGCGTCCGACGTTGATGAGTTTGGGCGTAGCCACCATGATCCTGGGCGGGCTGCGCGCCCTGCGCCAGAACGACCTGAAGCTGCTGCTTGCGTACGGCACGGTCAGCCAGCTCGGCTTCCTCATGGTCTTGACCGGCGCGGGAACCCAAGTGGCCGCGCTGGCAGGGCTGGCGATGCTGCTCGCGCACGCCTTGTTCAAGGCGGCATTGTTCCTCCTCGTGGGTGTGATCGACCGCTGTACGGGCACCCGAGACATCCGCCGGCTCAACGGCGTGTGGTCGAGAATGCCGGTCGCCTTCGCCGCGGCGGTGCTCGCCGCCGGGTCGATGGCCGGGCTCCCTCCGCTCGCGGCGTTCGTCGCGAAGGAGACCGCATACGAGGCGTTTGTGAACGGCGAGGCGGGCATGCCCGCGGCGGCCTCATGGGCGACCCTGGCAGGGCTCGTCATCGGCTCCGCCCTGACGGTCGCCTACAGCGCCCGATTCCTGTGGGGAGGATTCGCCCGCAAGGACGGCATGCACGCCGCGGGCGAGCCGGCGGGCGAATGCAAGACCCCGGCCGTGGGGTTCGTCGCACCATCCGTCCTGCTGGCGCTGGCCGGCCTGGCCGTCGGTTTCGCGGGAGCGGTGGAGACCCGGCTGCTGCGCCCGTACATCGAGCTGTTCCCCAGCCATGGACATAGTTCCAGCCTGTCGCTTTGGCACGGGTTCAATCTCGCCCTCGGCTTGTCCGTGCTGTCGCTCATCATCGGCTTGATGCTGTTCCACCGCAGAGTCGCAGTAGAGAGAGTCCAGCACAGATTGGCGCCCCGCCTCGATGCGGAGGCCGGCTATCGCGCCATGATGCGCAACCTCGACCGGCTGGCGGTGTCGATCACGGGTGCGACGCAGCGGGGGTCGTTGCCGGTGTACATCGCCGTGATCCTCATTGTGGTCATCACAGTCCCAGGAACAGCACTGCTTGCTGTGAACTACTCCTGGAGCGCCCTGCACTGGTGGGACACCCCGGCCCAGGCCGTCGTCAGCGCCGTGATCGTGATCGCGGCGATCGGCGCCGCACGTTCCAGGCGGCGACTCAAGGCGGTCATCCTCACCGGTGTCGTGGGCTACGGCGCGGCCCTGCTCTTCGTCCTTCACGGTGCTCCAGACCTCGCGCTGACCCAGATTCTGGTGGAGACCATCACCCTAGTGATCTTCGTGCTGGTCCTGCGCAAGCTTCCGACGTATTTCTCCGACCGCCCGCTCACGGCAAGCCGGTGGTGGCGCATGGCCGTCGGTGTGCTGGTCGGCCTCGTCATGGCGACGCTGACCTTCGCCGCAGCGTCGTCGCGCACCGAGGCGCCGGTCTCGGAAGGCTATCCCGGACCCGCGGTGTCCTACGGCGGAGGAGAGAACGTCGTCAACGTGGCGCTGGTCGACATCCGGGTGTGGGACACCATGGGAGAGATCTCGGTGCTCGTGGTAGCCGCGACCGGAGTCGCGAGTCTGATCTTCCTCATCACCGGCCGCTCGGGTAGATGGCGCACGTCGCTCGACACGTCGCAGGTCCCCCGCTTCCGCACCACCGATCAGCCGACGCGGACACGTTGGCTGGCGACGTCACAGGTCATGGCCCCGGATCGGCGATCGCTGGTGGTGGAGGTCGTCACCCGCCTGCTGTTCCACACGATCCTGATCTTCTCGATCTACTTGTTGTTCACCGGCCACAACAATCCCGGTGGAGGCTTCGCGGGAGGACTCGTGGCCGGCTTGGCACTCACCGTGCGCTACGTCGCGGGAGGTCGCCGCGAGCTCAACGCGGCGGCACCGGTGGACGCCGGCCTGGTGCTCGGCATCGGTCTGTTCATCGCCACTGGTTCCGGGTTGATTCCGCTCATGTTCGGGGGTGAAGTCCTGCAGAGCGTGCTGATCGACCTGGACCTGCCGCTGATCGGGCACGTGCACTTCGTCACCTCACTCTTCTTCGATGTGGGGGTGTACCTCGTGGTCATCGGCCTAGTGCTGGACATGCTTCGCAGCCTCGGCGGCGGTATCGACAGCGACTACGAGAACGACGACGCATCCGATGCCGGCCGTAGCGACGACGCGGACGCGGACGACGAGCCCGCCGGCCCACGCCCCGCGGAGCCGGAGCCCTACCTGCCGGGAGCTGGGGCATGAGTACCAACGTCGTTCTGACCATCGTGGTGGGCGCCCTGTTCGCCGCGGGTGTTTACCTGATCCTGGAGCGCAGTCTCACTCGTGTTCTCGTCGGCATCCTGTTGATCGGCAACGGCGTGAACATCCTGTTCCTGGTGGCCTCCGG
The DNA here is from genome assembly GCF_010550695.1 of Phytoactinopolyspora alkaliphila. Lineage (GTDB taxonomy): Bacteria > Actinomycetota > Actinomycetes > Jiangellales > Jiangellaceae > Phytoactinopolyspora > Phytoactinopolyspora alkaliphila. Next base: position 198,695 of record NZ_JAAGOB010000003.1, on the reverse strand, counting down.
TCCGGCCGGCAAGGCCCCGCTTCTGGGAAGCAACGCCGCCGACGAGATCAGCGATCCGTTGCCGCAAGCTCTGGTCCTCACCGCGATCGTGATCACACTCGGAGTCTCGGCGTTCGTCCTGGCGATGGCCTACCGCAGCTGGCAACTCAACCAGCACGACGACGTGCAGGATGACGTCGAAGACGCGCTCATCCGGCGGCTTGCCGAGATGGACGAAGCATCGGCCAGCTACGACCGCAGTGCCGGCGGCACTCTCGACGAAGAGGGCAGCGATGTGCCGGACGTCACGTCGAGCCAGCCCGACGGCTCTGGCGATCGGGGAACATCGTGATCAACGCATTGCTGCCGCTACCGGTGGTGCTGCCGCTACTCGGCGCCGGTCTGGCCTTCGCCTTGGGCCGATCCGCCCGTGCGCAGCGCATCGTCAGCTTGGTGGTCCTCACCATCACCGCCGTTGTCGCCTGCATCCTGCTGGTGCACACGCATGCGAGCGGCCCGCTCGCGATGCACGTGGGCGGCTGGCCGGCTGAGATCGGCATCTCCTTGGTGGCGGACCGGCTTTCCGCCCTGATGCTGCTGGTTTCGCTGATCGTGGCGCTATGCGTGCTGGTCTATTCCCTTGGGCAGGGCGTGGGCGAGTACGGCCGGGAGACGCCGCTGTCCGTTTTTCACCCGACGTTTCTCGTGCTTGTGGCCGGGGTCTCGAACGCGTTCCTCTCAGGGGACCTGTTCAACCTCTATGTCGGGTTCGAGGTCCTTCTGGTGGCGAGCTATGTGCTGCTCACCTTGGGGGGAACCGGGGCGCGCATCCGCGCCGGGACCGTCTACGTGATCGTCAGCCTCGTCTCGTCGATCATCTTTCTCGCAGCCATCGCGTTGGTATACGCCGCCACCGGAACCGTGAACCTGGCTCAGCTCAGTGAACGGCTCGGCGATCTTCCTACCGCGGTCGGGCTCGCTCTCCAGTTGATGCTCCTCATCGCGTTCGCCATCAAGGCCGCGATCTTCCCGCTGTCCGCGTGGCTTCCGGACAGCTATCCGACAGCGCCCGCACCTGTCACCGCCGTGTTCGCCGGGTTGCTGACCAAGGTGGGCATCTACGCGATCATCCGCCTACAGACGCTTCTGTTTCCTGGCAGTCCGCTCACCGAATTGCTGATGTGGGTGGCCTTGCTGACAATGATCATCGGAATTCTGGGGGCCATCGCACAGTCCGACATCAAGCGAATGCTCTCGTTCACGTTGATCAGCCATATCGGCTACATGGTGTTCGGCATCGCGCTGGCCACCGATGCCGGGCTCTCTGCCGCCATCTTCTATGTGGCGCACCACATCACCATCCAGACCACCTTGTTCCTGGTCGCGGGACTGATCGACCAGGTGGGCGGCAGCACCGCGCTTGATCAGCTCGGGTCGCTCGCACGCCGCGCACCGATTCTCGCCATTCTGTTCTTCGTTCCCGCAATGAACCTGGCGGGTATTCCGCCGTTCTCCGGTTTTCTCGGCAAGCTCGGGCTCATCCAAGCGGGCGTCGACGACGGATCATGGCTCGCGTATCTGCTCGTTGCCGGGGGCGTGGCCGCAAGCCTGCTCACCCTGTACGCCATGGCCAAGGTATGGAACCGGGCATTCTGGCAGCCACGGGCCACTGACGACGCGCCTCTTCCGCTGGAATCGCGTGCGGCTGGTGGCGCGCTGCGGGACGTGACCGATCTACACGGCAAGCCGGCCCGGATGCAGACGGCACGTCCGGATCTCAAAGTCTCGTTGAGCAGGGTTGTCCGGCTGGCCATGGCCGCACCAGCCGCCGCCCTGGTCCTCTTCAGCACGGCATTGACCCTGGTCGCCGGGCCGCTCTTTGCGCTGACCGACGACGCCGCACGTGACCTGCGCGAGCGCACCCCGTACATCGAAGCAGTGCTCGGAGATGCCGGCGATGAGTGAACTCAAGCGCGTCGCACGTCGCAAACGAGCACTGCAGTGGCCGGTGGTGCTCTGGCTGACCGCCGCGTGGGTGTTGTTGTGGGGTGAGCTCAGTGTCGGCAACGTGCTGTCCGGGCTGATCGTCGCGGTCGTTGTGATCCTGGTGTTTCCGCTGCCGCCTATCGCGTTCAATGGCCGGTTCCGCCCGGTGGGCTTGTTTCGCCTGGTTGCCCGGTTCTATATCGATCTCGCTTTGGCAAGCCTGGACGTGGCCCGGCTGGCGCTACGGATCGGCAAGCAGCCCAAGAGCTCCGTCATCCGGGTCGATCTCCGCGCCCGGTCCGACCTGTACATGGTCCTGACGGCCGAATTGCTCTCGCTCATCCCGGGCAGCGTCGTCGTGGAGGCGGACCGGTCTTCCTGGACGCTGTATCTGCACGTGCTTGGCGCCGAGACCTCCGACGACATCGAGCGAGCCCGGCGCACGGCACTGCAACAAGAAGGCCGACTGATACGCGCGTTCGGATCGGATGCGGAACTCGCCGATTACGCGCGCGCGGCGAGGGAAGGACGTCCTCAATGACCGTAGCGATCATCGCAGCCGCCGTCATGCTGACAGCCGCCGCGTTGCTGGCGCTCACCCGGATGACACTCGGTCCGACCACTCTCGACCGGATCATCTCGCTTGATGTGATCACCGCTATCGGTGTCGGCGGGATCGCGATCGAAGCCATTCTCAACCAGCACTCCAGCACGATCCCGATCCTGGTGGTTCTCGCTCTGGTCGGCTTCATCGGTTCCACCACCGTGGCCAGGTTCGCGGCCGGGCCTCGACGGGATGACGACTGATGACGTGGACCGGTGCCGCAGACGCGGTCTCCGCCGTGTTGCTCCTCGCCGGCACGGCCCTTTCCCTCGTCGCCGCGATCGGGGCTCTCCGGTTTCCCGACGTGCTGACCCGCATGCACGCCGCGACCAAACCGCAGACCCTGGGGATGTTACTGATCCTTCTGGCGCTGGCGTTTCGCCTGCGCGAGCCATCAGTGATCGGCATGCTGCTGGCGGTCGCGCTGTTCCAATTGCTCACCGCGCCCGTGGCGGCGCACATGGTGGCCCGGTCCGCGTACCGGCGGCGATACTTCTCCGACGAGGCGATCGCGGTCGACGAACTGGCGGGCACGGACGGCGAGCGGCCATGAGCGGCCTCCTGGGCATATCTTCCGAGACATTTCACTGACGCGTTACTAAGTCCGTGCCACCCGAGCTCAGCCAGGTTTGTTTATGTGCGATATTGTTTTGATCTGGCAGTCAATGGGAGGTGATGTTCGATGCTGGCGGAACAGCGGCGGTCCCGCATCCTGCATGAGGTCGCACACCGCGGCGCAGCCCGGGTCACCGACCTCGCCGTTCTCCTCGACGTCTCCGAGATGACCATCCGGCGCGATCTCGACGTCCTGGCAGACCGAGATGCACTCGACAAGGTCCACGGAGGAGCCACCGCTCGTCGCGCGCCCAGCACCGACGAGCCCGGCTTCGCGGCGAAGTCGGTCCGGCAGCAGGCGGAGAAGGAGGCCATCGCCCAGGCGGCCGCCGCCCTGGTCTCTCCTGGCGCCGCCATCGCGATCTCGGCCGGCACCACCACCTGGACCTTCGCCCGCCGTCTCAGCGCGGTGCCGAACCTCACCGTGGTCACCAACTCCATCCAGATCGCCGACGTCTTCCACGCCTCACCGTCGCCGGACACCTCGGTCGTGCTCACCGGCGGTGTACGCACCCCGTCCGACGCCCTCGTCGGCCCGGTGGCTGTCTCGGCGCTGCGCCAGCTCCATGTCGATCTCGTCTTCCTCGGCGTGCACGGCATGGATCCGGGCGCCGGATTCACCACGCCCAACATCCTCGAGGCCGAGACCAACCGGGCGATGGTCAGCGCCGCGCAACGGCTCGTCGTCCTCGCCGATCACACGAAATGGCGCACCGTCGGCCTGAGCACCATCGCCGGCCTCGATCAGGCGGACGTACTCGTCAGCGACGACGCTCTGCCCCACGACGCCCGAAAGACCCTCGGCGATGAGGTCGCCGAGCTCGTCCTCGCTCCGGGGCCTGCCGTCGCCCTGCCCCCCGACACGCACCCGGTCAACGCGAAACCAGCGCACGCCATTGACGCCATCCAGGGAGACTCGTGAAACGGACACCAGCCCGGCTCGCGGACGGCCGCGAGATCATCTACTTCGACCTGGCGGACGACGCCACGCGCCGGCTCGACGACCCGCGCGAGCTGCCGCAGGTGAGCACGGCGTCACAGATGCGCTACGACCCCCTGCTCGGCGAGTGGGTGGCGATGGCCTCACACCGGCAGACCCGCACGTTCCTGCCACCGGCCGATCTGTGCCCCTTGTGCCCCTCCCGGGACGGCAAGCAGACCGAAGTACCGTCACCGGACTACGACGTCGTCGTCTTCGAGAACCGTTTCCCGAGCCTGTCCATGGCTGCCGCGGACACGCCCCCGGGCAGTGAGCTGGTCCCCGTGCGTGCGGGCACCGGTCGCTGCGAGGTGGTGTGCTTCAGCAGCCGGCACGACGCCTCGTTCGCCACCCTCAGTCAGGCTCAGGCCCGGCTCGTCGTCGACGCGTGGGCGGACCGGACGTCCGAGCTCTCCGCTCTCCCCGGTGTGGAGCAGGTCTTCTGCTTCGAGAACCGGGGCGAGGAGATCGGCGTCACGCTCTCTCACCCGCACGGGCAGATCTACGCGTATCCGTACGTCACGCCGCGCTCCGCCCGGATGCTGGAGAACGCTCGCCGCTACCAGGACACCAGCGGCGGCCATCTCTTCGCGGACATCCTGGCCGAGGAGCGCGCCGGGGAGCGGGTGATCGTCGCCTCCCAGCACTGGACCGCATTCGTGCCGGCCGCCGCCCGATGGCCGGTCGAGGTCCACCTGTACCCGAACCGGCAGGTGCCGGACATCCCGGCGCTCACCGGCGAGGAACGCGACGACTTCGTCGCCGTCTACCTCGATGTGCTGCGCCGCTTCGACGCGCTCTACGACGCTCCCCTGCCCTACATCGCGGCCTGGCACCAGGCGCCGGTGCACGCTGGCCGGGAGCTGGGGTACCTGCACATGCAGCTGTTCTCCATCCGGCGTGCGGCCGACAAGCTGAAATACCTCGCGGGATCCGAGTCGGCGATGGGCGCGTTCATCACCGACGTCCTGCCCGAGGACGTCGCGGACCGGCTCCGCAGGGCGGAGGTCCGCTCGTGAAGCTCCTGGTCACCGGAGGTGCCGGTTACATCGGCTCGGTCGTGGGATCCCAGCTGGTGGCCGCCGGCCATGACGTCGTCGTTGTGGACAATCTGTCCACGGGACACTTCGACGCCGTTCCCGACGGCGCGGCGTTCGTCGAGGCCGACATCGCCGACGCCGCCGACGTGCTGGACACCTCCTTCGACGCCGTCCTGCACTTCGCCGCGAAGTCTCTCGTCGCCGAATCCGTCGCCGAGCCCGAGCTGTACTGGTGGAACAACGTCGCGGGAACGCTGCGGTTGCTGGACGCGATGCGATCTCGAGGCGTGCGGCGGCTGGTGTTCTCCTCTACCGCCGCCACCTACGGCGAGCCGGCCACGACACCGATCCGCGAAGACGCCCCGGCCGTGCCCATCAACCCGTACGGGCACACCAAGCTGGCCGTGGACCACGCGCTCAGCGGGGAGACCGCCGCACACGGCCTGGCGGCGGTGAGCCTGCGGTATTTCAACGTCGGAGGTGCTCATGGCCGGCATGGCGAGCGGCACGACCCGGAGTCACATCTGATTCCCAACGTGCTGGCTGTGCCGGCCGGCCGCCGAGATTCCGTCGCGGTGTTCGGCACCGACTATCCCACGGCAGACGGCACGGCGGTGCGCGACTATCTGCATGTCGAGGACCTCGGCCGGGCCCACCTGCTGGCCCTGGACTGGACCGGCCAGCCGGACGCGGCAGGCGCTCACCGCATCTACAATCTCGGATCGGGTACCGGGTACACGGTGCGCGAGGTGATCGAGTCGGTGCGCCGGGTGACGGGCCATCCTGTTCCCGTGGTGGACAAGGACCGTCGTCCGGGAGACCCCCCGGTGCTCGTCGCTTCCGCCGAGCGGATCGCCGCCGACCTGGGCTGGCGTGCCGAGCACGATCTAGACCGCATCGTTGCCGACGCCTGGGCCTTCATGCGGGAGGCCGGCCGATGACCACGACAGTGACCGGCTCCGCGCCAGGCCGGGTCAACCTGATCGGCGAGCACACCGACTACAACGGCGGGTTCGCGCTGCCTCTGGCCATACCGCAGCGGACGACGGCGTCGGTCACCGCACGCGACAACGGCACCGTGAGTGTCTCGTCGTCGGCCTCCGGCATGGAACCCACCGAGTTCGGCGTCGACACCGTTCCCGGCGACGTCACGGGCTGGGCCGCCTACGTAGCCGGTGTGTTCTGGGCGCTGCGGCAGGTCGGGCACGACGTTCCGGGCGCGGACGTGCGCATCGACAGCGACGTCCCCACCGGCGCCGGACTGTCGTCCTCGGCGGCCCTGGAATGCTCAGTGCTGGTGGCCCTTGACTCCTTGGCCGGTCTGAAGCTCGAGCCCAGCACCATGGCTCTGCTCGGGCAACAGGCCGAGAACGGCTACGTTGGCGCTCCCACCGGCGCCATGGATCAGATGGCGTCGATGCACGGCAGAGACGGGCACGTCGTTCTCTTCGACGCCGCCTCTGTGACAGCGGAGCAGGTTCCGTGCGACCTGTCCGGCGCCGGCCTCGAACTGCTGATCGTGGACACGCGTGCGCCGCACCGGCACGCTGACGGGGAGTACGGAGCGAGGCGCCGGACCTGCGAGGAGGCTGCGCACCGGCTCGGCGTCTCTTCACTGCGCGACGTGCAGGACGATCCGGTCGACGACGTGCTGAGCCGTCTCGACCGGGTGTTGTCCACCCCGTCCATCAGCTTGTCCCCTCCCAGCGCGCACGCCGACAGTTCGGCGCCGGCTCGGGCCGACGCGGACGAGGCTCCCGCGGACGACGTGGCAGTGATGCGCCGGCGAGTGCGCCATGTCCTGACGGAGAACCAGCGGGTCTTGGACACAGTGGGGCTGCTGCGCGCAGGGCGGGTCCGCGACATCGGCCCGTTGCTGACGGCGTCGCACGTGTCGCTGCGGGATGACTACCAGGTCACGGTGGCTGAGCTGGACGTCGCCGTCGACGCGGCGCTAGAAGCCGGGGCGCTGGGCGCCAGGATGACCGGCGGCGGTTTCGGCGGATCGATCATCGCACTGGTGGACACGGACCAGGACCACGTCGTCGGCGACGCCGTACGCGAGGCGTTCGCCCGGCGCGGCTTCACCGAGCCGCACACGTTCACTGTTGTGCCGTCGGCCGGCGCCTCCGCCCGCCGCCCCTCCCGGTAGCTCGCCGTTGCCAAGACGCCCCATATGCGGTTAGGCTCGCCTAAGTTAGCTACGGCTACACTGACATCGACCGACGCTGTGCTCCAACGGGGATCTGATGACCATCACCGCAACCGAACAGGATGCCGCCACCACACCGGCCGGCACCGCCGGAACCAACACCACTCCGGCACCGCAGGTGTCGCCATGGCGGCCGTTCCGGATCGTCGTCGCGCGGGTGCAGCAGCTGAGCCCCGCCTTCCTCCGGATTACGTTCACCGGAGAGGATCTCGACCAGTTCGGCCACGACGGCCCCGACCAGCGCATCAAGCTCTACATCCCCCGAGCGGGACAGGACCTCCCCGAGTTCTCGGGGCCGGACTGGTATCTCCAATACCGCGCCATGGACCCGGCAGTCCGCGGGTCCGTGCGCACCTACACGATCCGTGCCGTCCGTCCCGAGCAGCGCGAGCTCGACGTCGACTTCGTCCTGCACGGCCACGGTGATCTCGGCCCGACCGGACCGGCAGCCATCTGGGCGGCCACCGCTTCGGTGGGCGACGAGCTCGCCGCCATCGGGCCGAACCGTTTGCACGACGGCGACTGCCGCGGCCACGAGTGGAACCCGCCGCCCGCCGCCCGTGACATCCTCATCGCCGGCGACGAGACTGCCGTTCCTGCGATCGGCGGCATCCTGGACACGCTGACCCATGCGCAGACCGCTGCCCGCGTACGCGTGTTCCTCGAAGTGCCCGCCCCCGCGGACGTGCTCGACCTGCCAGCGCCGGAGCACACAGAGATCACATGGCTTCCGCGTCAGCTGCCCGACGGCACCGCTGTCCCGCACGGCCAGCGGCTGGTCGAGGCGGTCAGTGCCGCCACGTTCGACGCACCGGCCTCCACCCTCGACCACTCATCGCTGGTCGACACCGTGGACATCGACCTCGAGGTGCTCTGGGAGGTCGCGGCCGGCACCAGCAGCACGGTCTACGCATGGGTGGCCGGCGAGGCAGGCGCGGTGAAGGCGATACGGCGCCATCTGGTCCGCGAGCGCGGCATCGACAAGCGCGCCGTGACGTTCATGGGCTACTGGCGCCTCGGCCGCTCTCTCGACGACGGCTGACAGCGCGGCGGCCCGTGGCGGCGAAATTCCGTCGACAGGGGTTACGGCGGAGCTGTACGTTCAGGGCTGCCGGACGTCGTCGACAGTACTGGGGAAGCCGTGTCCGAGATCAGCCGCGCCGCGGCCATTCTCAAGGCCTTGTCCACACCTGCCCGGCTCGAGTTGCTCGCAACCGTGCTGACACGTCAGGAGCGAGGTGCCAACACCTCGGTCCAATCCCTGGCCGCTGAGTTCGACGTGCCGCCGAAATCCCTACTGAAAGACATCGTCCGTTTACAGGAGTGCGGCCTGCTGGCCCTTCACAGCCACACGGTTGCCGCAGACATGACTCCGTTGAGCACCGCCGCGGACGGGCTCTTGGCCGGTCTTCCGGTGACGAGGCTCCTCGCGGAGGAGCCGGACCTCCTTCGGTTCTTCGCGAACGGGCGGCTGACGACGCTTCCTCTGGACCGAGGTACACGGGAGCGCGTGGCTGGCGTCTTGGTCCGCTTGATCCCCGCTGGCCGGGTTCTCTCCGAGGCCGAGGTCAATCAGATGCTCAACGAGGTCTACGACGACCACGCCACGCTGCGCAGGCTCATGGTCGATAGCGGGCTGCTGACCCGCGCCGGCAGCGCCGACTATCGTCGTGTCGGAGCCGAGCCGGCCGGTGCGGATTCCACGCCCGAACGAGCCAGCACGAGGACCCCGGCCGCCACGGTCCACCCGAAGAACACCCCGTAGAGCAGACGCCGCAACAACCCGCCAGGCAGGTCCCCACACCGCCTTCATCCGAACAACGCGTCCGTATAGACCGCGTCGACCTCCTCGATGACGACGCCGAACCCGACCCCGTCCCGATCACCACCGACGTCGCGCAGCTCGACGCAGATGCCCGTCCGGCGGTCCAAGGACACCCGGTGTGCGTCGGGGAACACCGGCATCGGCTCGGGCAGAGGCACACCTTCTTCACGCAGCAGTCTGGCCGTCACCTCGCTGAACAGCAGCGCACAACAGGTACACCGGGGGTTGTAGTGGGCGGTGGGCCGGACCAGGACGTCCAGCGTCGGCCGGCCGTGCCGGAGGCTTTCGGTCAGCTCCAGCACCTCGACGCCTGGCGGCCGGACGCCGTCGTCGGCCAGGCCGCCGTCGTCGGCCAGGCCGCCGTCGTCGGGCAGGCCGCCGTCGTCGTGCTCGATGCCGTCGGCCAGTTCCAGCGGGTCGAGCATCGCCACCCACAGGTAGTTCACATACATGGGATCGTCGTACTCGACGGTGAAGCCGTCCGCGCGGGTGGCGACCAGCCCGTCGTCGCGCCACACCGGCTGCGGCGCCAGCGGATCCTGGGGCGTTCGGAATTCGGCCTCACCGGTGGGTGCGCCCGCCGCATCGTCGTGAGGATCCACCACGCCTGGCTCCGCGGCACCCATGCTCACGTACGCCGACCACCCGAACAGGCGCGAGGCGACGGACCGGGGCCGATCGGGCTCCGCGTCGCTGTACCGCGCACGGCCACGCGCCATGGTGCCCAGCCCGGCACCGCCTCGTCCCGCATCGCGCGACTCGTGGATCACCGTGGCTACGCCGCCCTCGGGTTCCACTCGCATCAGGCCCGGCCGGCGGATCCAGGCCCGCACCCGCTCGTCGTTCTCCTGCCCGATCATGGTCCTGGTCAGCTGGATCGACGACCACAGCCATGGCGACGACCTCGCCAGAGCCCGGAACGTCTCAACATCGACCATACGTGTGACGGTACCGGCGAGGGACGGGACGCCGACAGTGATTAATGGATCAGATGACCAACCAGCGCCGCGGGCGCCGTTTCAGCCACCTGATCATCTGCCGTCCACATGCCGGAGTTGATCAGGTGACGTTGTCCGCCGCTGTACAGCGTGCCCACAACGACGTGTGCACCTGATCGTTTCCACGGAAGCGATCAGGTGCACAAGCGACGATCAGGTGACACACCTCAGGCGAGGCGGGCGGCGAGGTTCTCGTCGAGAGCCGCGAGGAACTCCTCAGTGGTCTTCCACTCCTGGTCCTTGCCCACGAGCAGCGCCAGGTCCTTCGTCATCACACCGGACTCGACCGTCTTGATGACGACGTCCTCGAGGGCCTCGGCGAAGCCGGTGACCTCGGGTGTGTTGTCGAGCTTGCCGCGATGCATCAGGCCACGGGTCCACGCGAAGATCGACGCGATCGGGTTGGTGGACGTGGGCTTACCCTGCTGGTGCTGGCGGTAGTGCCGGGTGACGGTGCCGTGCGCCGCCTCCGCCTCGACCGTCTTGCCGTCCGGCGTCATGAGCACCGAGGTCATCAGGCCGAGCGAACCGAAGCCCTGCGCCACGGTGTCGGACTGGACGTCTCCGTCGTAGTTCTTGCACGCCCAGACATAGCCGCCCTCCCACTTGAGCGCGGCGGCCACCATGTCGTCGATGAGCCGGTGCTCGTAGGTGAGCCCGGCGGCCTCGAAGTCGGCCTTGAACTCGCGCTCGTAGACATCGGCGAAAATGTCCTTGAAGGCGCCGTCGTAGGCCTTCAGGATGGTGTTCTTCGTCGACATGTAGACCGGATAGCCGCGCTGCAGCCCGTAGGACAGGGACGCGCGGGCGAAGTCCTCGATGGACTTGTTGAAGTTGTACATGCCCATGACGACGCCGCCGTCCTCGGGCATGTTCACCACCTCATGCTGGATCGGCTCCGAGCCGTCGGCCGGCGTGTAGGTGATGGTGACGGTGCCGGCACCGGGAGCCTTGAAGTTGGTGGCGCGGTACTGGTCGCCGTGGGCGTGACGGCCGATGATGATCGGCTTGGTCCAGCCCGGCACCAGGCGCGGGATGTTCGAGATGATGATCGGCTCGCGGAAGACCACGCCGCCGAGGATGTTCCGGATGGTCCCGTTGGGCGAGAGCCACATCTTCTTCAGGCCGAACTCCTCGACCCGCGCCTCGTCCGGCGTGATGGTGGCGCACTTGACGCCGACGCCGTGCTCCTTGATCGCGTTGGCCGCGTCGATGGTGACCTGGTCTTCGGTCTCGTCGCGGTGCTGGATCGAGAGGTCGTAGTACCGCAGATCGACGTCGAGGTACGGGTGGATCAGCCGTTCCTTGATGAACGACCAGATGATCCGCGTCATCTCGTCACCGTCGAGTTCGACGACGGGGCCGGCTACCTTGATCTTCGCCATAAGTTCAACGCTCCTGCTGTCCGGATTCTCTCGACGTCAAGATACCAGAGCCGTTCATGGCCGGCTCCGCCCGGTGATCGCCACCCTCGCACGGTGGTGCGGCGAGGTGACGATCACCACCGGAGCGGGACTTCAGATCAGGCCGAGATCCTTGACCGCGTCCCGCTCCTCCACCAGTTCCCGCACCGACGCGTCGATCCGCGCCCGGGAGAACTCGTTCACGTCGAGCCCCTGAACGACTTCCCACCGACCGTTCCGAGCGACGACCGGGAACGACGACACCAGTCCTTCCGGTACCCCGTACGAGCCGTCGGACACGATGGCGGCGGAAGTCCACTCGCCCTGCGGGGTGCCGTGCACCCAGTCGTGCACGTGATCGATCGCCGCGTTGGCCGCGGATGCCGCCGACGACGCACCTCGCGCCTCGATGATGGCGGCGCCGCGCTTGGCGACCGTCGGGATGAACTCGTCGGCCAGCCACGCTTGGTCTTTGCCGCCAGGGGAGATGTCCAACGTCTCGGTGACCTTCGTCCCGGCGATCTCGGCGTGGAACAGGTCCGGGTACTGCGTGGCGGAGTGGTTGCCCCAGATTGTCAGCTTCGAGATGTCGGCCACGCTGGCGCCGGTCTTCGCCGCGAGCTGCGACAACGCCCGGTTGTGGTCTAGCCTCGTCATCGCCGTGAAGCGGTCAGCCGGCACGTCGGGCGCGTGCGCCTGGGCGATCAGGGCGTTGGTGTTGGCGGGATTCCCGACGACGAGGACCCGCACGTCGTCAGCCGCGCCGGCGTTGATCGCCGCACCCTGCGGGCCGAAGATGCCACCGTTGGCCTCCAGCAGGTCACCGCGCTCCATGCCCTTGCTCCGCGGCCGCGCGCCCACCAGCAGCGCCACGTTCACGCCGTCGAAGGCCCGGCCCGCGTCGTCGGTGATGTCGATACCACTCAGCAGCGGGAACGCGCAGTCGTCCAGCTCCATGGCGGTGCCCTCGGCCGCCTTCACCGCCTGCGGAATCTCCAGCAGACGCAGCTTGACCGGCGTATCCGGCCCCAGCAACTGTCCCGACGCGATCCGGAAGAGCAGCGCGTAGCCGATCTGACCGGCGGCGCCAGTGACGGTGACGGTGGCAGGGGCGTGAACCATATGAATCTCCTAGGACGGACTAACTCGGAGGTGGAACGATGAGCGCGGCAATGAGCGTACCCCCGCCCAGAAACCCGAGCGTCAGGACGTCGAGGAAACGCGACCGCACCCCCAGAAGCCCGGCCCGGCTGTTCGGCAGGATCATCCGCAGGAACGCCGCCACGCACACACCGCCCGCGATGATGACGGTGCCGCGTTTGAAGTGATCGTCGACGACGACGAGAACCCCCGCGATCACGATGCCCAGCGCGATCAGGAACGGCCATTGCCGGAACACGGCCCGGAACCAGCTCGCCGGGGTCATCCGCCGTTCCGCGGCGGTCGCCCAGCGGCTGCGCTTTCTCGCCGGTCCCTCGGTCACTGTCACCGCTCGGATATCTCTACCCAGCGCTGATCGGTGGGGCCGGTGTACTCACTGGCCGGCCTGATCAGCCTGTTGTCCTCGTGCTGCTCGATGACGTGGGCCGTCCAGCCGCTCATCCGGGAGATGGCGAAGACCGGGGTGAACAGGTCCGTCGGAATTCCCAGTGCGTGATAGACGCTGGCCGCGTAGAAGTCCACGTTCGGGTACAGGCCCTTGGCATCGAAGACGACCTGTTCCATCCGCCGGGAGAACTCGTAGTACCGCCGGTTGCCCGTGAGCTCGGCCAGTTCCTCGCTCATCTTGCGCAGGAAGGTGGCGCGCGGATCCTCGGTCTTGTAGACGCGGTGGCCGAAGCCCATCAGCTTGCGGCCGGCCTCGAGCTCGGCGCGCACGAACTCGTCGACGGCGTCGACGTCGCCCTCGATGGACGAGAGCGTGTTCATCACGGCCTCGTTGGCGCCACCGTGCAGAGGCCCACGCAGGGCGCCCATGGCGCCGGTGATGGCCGAGTGAATGTCCGACAGGGTGGCCGCGATCACCCGGGCGGTGAACGTCGAGGCGTTCATGGTGTGGTCGGCGTGCAGCACCAGGCACGCGTCGAAGATCTCCGCGGCACGCTCCGACGGCCGCTCGCCGCCGATCTGCAGTAGGAAGTTCCCGGCGATGCTCAGCTCCGGGTCGATCTGCGGGGCCTGACGGCCCTGGCGGGCTGCCTCGTAGCGCGCCACCAGGATCGGCATCTGAGCAACCAGCCGTGTGGCCTTGCGCCGGTCCGCCTCGATGGACGAATCGCCCACGTCGGGATCGTCCGCGGACAGCGACGACACCAGCGTGCGCAGTGCCTCCATGGGCGTTCCGCCGCTGGTCACGTGCGGCAGGAGAGCCTCCGTGGTGGGACCGATGTGCTGAGCCGCCATCAGCTCCTCGGTCAGGGCGTCCAGCTCCTGCCGGGTGGGCAGTGTGCCGCGTTGCAAGAGGTGGACGCATTCCTCGAAGGAGATGCGCCCGCCGATGTCCTGGATGTCGTAGCCGCGATAGAACAGGCGGCCTTCTTCTCCGTCGATATCCGAGATCGACGTCGTCGCCGCCACGATATCGGCAAGGCCGCGAGAGGATTTGTCGGCCATGTGTGTTGAGACCTCCTCGGTCATGGGGTCGGCGACACCCTACCGAAGCGTAGCCTCGCCGCCGCCCCCGGCCCAGCGATCAGTGCGCGGAGCGCGTCGACCCCAGAATCTCACACCAGCTAAATGATCATGTTAACTAGGTTTCCTCGTGCTTTACCAGGCCTGTAGGCATGGTGAAGCACGAGAAGGCATGGTTTACATGATCATTTGGAAGCGGCGTCGACGACGTTGGACAGCAGCATCGCCCGCGTCATCGGGCCCACGCCGCCAGGGTTCGGTGAGATCCACGACGCGATCTCCCGCACATCTGGATGCACGTCGCCCACGATCCGTGACTTGCCGGTCCCCGGGTCGAGCTCGCGGCTGACCCCGACGTCGAGCACCACGGCGCCCGGCTTGACGGCGTCGGGCGTGACGATGCCCGGCACCCCGGCCGCGGCCACGATCACATCGGCGTTGCGCAGGTGCGAGTTGAGGTCCGCGGTGCCGGTGTGGGTCAGGGTCGCGGTCGCGTTGACGGCGCGCCGGGTGAGCAGCAGCGGCAGCGACCGCCCGACCGTGACGCCTCTCCCGACGACGACGACCTCCTTCCCGGCCAGCGAGATGCCGTGCCGCACCAGGAGCTCGATGATCCCGTTCGGGGTGCACGGCAGCGGTGAGGTGAGCTCGGTGTTCACCCCGAGGACCAGCCGGCCCAGGTTCGTGGGATGCAGTCCGTCGGCATCCTTGGCCGGATCCACTCGTTCAAGGATCGCGTCGGTGTCGATGTGCGCGGGCAACGGCAGCTGCACGATGTATCCGGTGCACGCCGGGTCCGCGTTCAGCTCGTCGACGATGCCCTCGAGCTCGGCCTGGGTGATGGTGTCCGGCAGGTCGTGGCGGATGGAGGTGATGCCGACTTCTGCGCAGTCCTTGTGCTTGCCGTTGACATACCAGCGGGAACCCGGGTCGTCACCCACCAGCACGGTGCCGAGTCCGGGGGTCCGGCCGGCAGCGGTGAGCTTCTCGACCTGTTCGGTGAGCTCGGCCTTGATAGTGGCCGCCGTCGTCGTGCCGTCCAGAATCTTCGCCGTCATGGTCAGTGCGTCCTCACGTGTTGTTGTTCCGTCCTGCAGCCCGTGCGCCCTGGCCCTCACCTTGCAGGACGTAACCGAGCAAAGGGTCAGTGGAAGAAGTGCCGGGAACCGGTGAGGTACATCGTCACGCCGGCGGCCCGCGCCGCCTCGATCACCTCGTCGTCGCGCACGGAACCGCCGGGCTGGACGACGGCGCGCACACCGCCGTCGATGAGCACCTGCAGCCCGTCCGGGAACGGGAAGAACGCGTCGGAGGCCGCGACCGAGCCGCGCGCCCGGTCACCCGCGCGCGACACCGCGAGCCGCGCGGAGTCGACCCGGTTCACCTGCCCCATTCCCACGCCGACGGCCGCGCCGGAAGCTGCCAGCAGGATCGCGTTGGACTTGACCGCCCGCACCGCCCGCCAGGCGAAGGCCAGATCGGCGAGGGTGGATTCGTCGGACGGCTCGCCCGTGGCCAGAGTCCACGACGACGGGTCGTCCCCCGGGGCGTCGATCCGGTCCACCTGCTGCATGAGCAGGCCACCGGAGATCGCCCGGGTCTCCACCGCGCGTGGCCCGTCGGCGTCGACCCGGAGCAACCGGATGTTCTTCTTCTGGGTCAGGATCGCCAGGGCGTCGTCGTCGAACTCAGGAGCGACGACGACCTCGGTGAACACGTCGGCGATCTGCTCGGCCGCGGCAGCGCTCAATGGCCGGTTGACCGCGATGACCCCACCGAATGCCGACACCGGGTCGGTGCCGTGCGCCTTGCGGTGGGCCTCGGCCACGTCCGAGCCGACAGCGATGCCGCACGGGTTGGCGTGCTTGATGATCGCCACCGCCGGGTCGGTGAAGTCGTGGGCCGCCCGCCAGGCCGCATCGGCATCGACGTAGTTGTTGTAGGACATCTCTTTGCCGTGCAGCTGCGTGCCCCCGGCCAGCCCGGCGTGACCGTGGCCGGAGCGGTACAGCGCCGCGGCCTGGTGTGGATTCTCGCCGTATCGCAGGACCGATTCCCGGTTCCAGGTACCGCCCAGCCAGGCCGGGAACGCGGTGCCGGACGACGTGTCGGTGAGGACATTGCCCATCCAGGACGCGACATGAACGTCGTATGTGGCGGTGTGGACGAAGGCGTCGGCGGCCAGCCGCTGCCGCTCGGCCAGGGTGAAGCCGCCGGCGCGTACCGCCGCGAGCACCTCACCGTAGCGGGAAGGGTCGACGACGACGGCCACGTTGGCGTGGTTCTTGGCCGACGCCCGCACCATGGACGGTCCGCCGATGTCGATCTGTTCGATCACCTCGTCTTCGCCGGCACCGGAGGCGACCGTGTCCGCGAAGGGATAGAGGTTGCAGACCACCAGGGTGAACGGCTCGACGTCCAGCTCGGCCAGCTGGTCACGGTGGGTGTCCAGCCGCAGGTCGGCGAGAAGGCCGGCGTGCACCCTGGGGTGCAAGGTCTTGACCCGGCCGTCGAGGCATTCCGGGAAGCCGGTGAGCTCCTCCACCCTGGTGACCGGAACACCCGCGTCGGCGATCCGGGAGGCCGTGGAGCCGGTGGAGACGATCGCCACCCCGGCCTCATGCAGGCCGCGAGCCAGCTCGTCGAGCCCGGTCTTGTCGTACACGCTGATCAGCGCACGGGTGATGGGAATCTGGGCGTCAGCCGGAACGGGGGCAGGGGAACTTGTGGCGCTCATCTCACTCCTGTCGCGAGCGGCGGCCTACGCACGAAGCAGCGGCCGCGTCGACGGTCCTTCGACACGGGCCCAGGCGTCCGACCCGATGTCTGCTGCTGGTGTCGCTCCCCGGTGGTGATCCACCCTGCGCCAGTCACGACGGCACCAACCTTAACAGGCTCAGCACGCCGTCTGCCGCCCGTCCGGCTCGGCGGAGAACCGGCAGGAGAACCGACGTTGTCGGGGTCATAGGCCGGACAATGTCGGTCTTCTTCCGGCCGGCCCCGCCGTGGGCACGCTACGGGACGGTTACTTTGCGCCCGGTCAGCGTCCATCCGTGCTGAGCGAGCCGGCCGACGCATTCCACGAGCTGGGCACGCTCGGCGGTCTTGATCCGCTCGGTCAGCGTGTCGACGTCGTCGTCGCCGAGCACCGGGACCGCCACCTGAGCCAGGATGGGCCCGGTGTCCACACCGGCGTCGACGAAGAACAAGGTGGCCCCAGCGATCTTCACCCCGTACTCCAGAGCGTCGCGCGGGCCGTTCATGCCGGGAAACGCGGGCAGCAGCGAGTTGTGGGTGTTCACGTACCGGCCCTCGAAGCGGTCCAGGAAGAGCGGCCCCACAAGCTTCAGGAAGCCGGCGGACACCACCAGATCGGGCTCGAACGCCGCCACGTGCCCGGTCAGGGCCTGGTCCCACTCCGCACGAGCGGAGTAGTCCTTCACCCGATCCGCGAACGTGGGCACCCCGGCAGCTGATGCGGTCTTCAGCCCGGCGATGCCGTCCCGGTCAGCGCCCACAGCGACGACGCGCACGCCGTAGGCCGGGTCGGCGCACGCTTCCAAGAGCGCCGCGAGATTGCTTCCACCACCCGAGATCAGGACGACGATCCGGAACGGCCGCCCGGCGACTGGGGCATAACGCAACGCAGCTCTCCTCGGTTCCGATGGCGGTGTGAAGCCAGTCTAGGCGCCTAGTTACCGGTGATCATTGACGGTTACCTACATCCTGATGAGCGGGATCGCCGATGATCATGGACGATCGGGTGCTGCGCCACCTCAGCACGGTCGCGGTGATGGTCGCGGGGACGCCGACGAGGAGGAACGTCATCGCCGCCACCTCCCACGCCACGGACCCCACCTGGGACAGCCGGGCAGCGCCGATCGATCCGCTGGACAGCGTCACCAGGACGGACATGCCGATGGCTGCCGCGGCGCCGGCACCGCCCGCGGCGAGGACCATCGTCGACAGCGGCTCCTGGTGCTGTGCCAGGCGCCGGTACACCAGCAGGCCGGCAAGCACCCCGACGGCCACCGGCCCGGCGAGCACGAGCCACGCGAACGTGCCGGGCACCTCGGCCGGCAACGCACCCAGCACGGGGACGGCCGGTAGCATCCCCAGCTCCACACCGCTGGGAGCGACGACAGTCTCCGCCCCGACGGCGAAACCCGGCCCCAGGGAGAACCCCGCCGCCCACACGATGACGTTGGGCATGACCGCCGCGCTGCCGGCGGCCAGCACCGAGGTCCCCAGCGAGCCCGCGTCCAGGGCGTCGGCGAGCATGCCGATCTGCCCGGCGTTGAGAACTGAGGCGGCAACGGTCAACGCCGCGCCTACGAGCACCAGGCCGGCGATCGCCACGCCGCCGCCGGCGAGTGCCGCACGTACCTCGGGCGACAGCCTGGCCAGCCATACCTCGTCGAAGCCGGTCTCGTGCAGCACGCCCAGGGAGAAGCCGGCCAGTGCCCAGGCTGCCGCCACGGCGCCCGCCGTCAGCGGCGACGACGACACGTCGCCCGCGGTGGCGAACGTGGCCAGGAGGCTGGCACCGGCGCCGTACACGACCACGGCCGGAACGATCACGGCCGCTATGGCGCGCGGGGTCGCCGTCCCGGCCTGATGTGCGGCCCAGCGCGCCGACCGGTACATCAGCAGCATGACGACGACGGTCATGCCGAGCGGCGCGAACACGAAGTCCGCACCGTCGACGTCGAGGCCGATGCGATGTGCCACGAGCCAGATGCGGGCGCCGAACCGCAACGGGTCGGTCAATGCCGAGTCCGCACCGTCCGAAATCCAGACCGCGACGGCGGGCAACACGCCGAGGGCCAGGGTCGCGACGAGCACCCACCCGGAAGCCAGCACCGCCGCGAACCACGGCACGCGGGAGCCCCACGAGGGTTCGTCCCGGCGGAGCAAGGGTCGGGTCAGCAGGTCGGACACGCTTCTCATGGTCGCCGTTCAGAGCCGGATTCCCCCGCATACCACGCCGAGGAAGGACGGACTCTTGCTCACAAGCCGGACCTGTCCGGGGTGCGTGTGCCGGCACGCGGTCACCGGCGAAGGACTCGCCTGCAACCATCCAGGGCTTTCGAGGGTCTTCACAGGTGGAGGCGGCCACCTTGAGGGCCGGCCGTGGCATGCACCGAGAGGCAGGCGAGGGGACGATGGAGGCGGCGCGATTCCGGCATCCGGAACCATCTGCCGGACCGCCACGTCCGTCCGGAGCCGCGAGCAGACGGACAGGATCGCCGCGTCCGTCCGAAGCTGGGCGCAGGTGAGCTCGATGGACGACAGTTTCGACGAACATCTACGCCACCGGTTCGCAACCCTGGGCTCCGAGTTCCCGCCGGCCTGCCTGCCTGGCCCCCGTGCCGCGCGCAGACGGGGCACGCAACGGACCCGCAACCAGATCACCGGGACGGTTCTGGCAGGCAGCATCGTCGCGGCTGTGGGCGTGTTCGGGCTGCTCCCACCGCTACTTCCCGCCGACGACCGCCAGCTCGGGGCGCAGGCCGGCACGACCGCGTCCACCAGTCCCGGGCCGGGCGGGCACGGATACGCACCGCCGGCCGAGGCGTCGCGAGTTCCGTCCGCTTCCGTGCTCGAACTGGCCCCGGACCCGCTCCTCACCAACGAGGACGTCAACCCGGTGGGCGACTACGGCGGCTTCACCATGACCAGTGACGCGCCGCCGGACGCCGAGTGGCTCGCCTATCGCTGTCTCGACGACCTGCTGCATGTGGGCGCGGACCCGTTCCTCGCCGCCAGCTGGACCCACGAGTTGGAGAGCAGTCTGGTCCAGTTCGTCCTGCGGATGCCGGACACCGGGCAGGCCGAGCGGATCATCACCGATCACACGATCGCGCCCGAGACGTGCCGCGACGCCGAACCGGAGCGCATCAAAGAAGTCCGCGACCCCGCATCCCTGGACGTCGACGGCGGCGAAGAAGGGCTGGTCTGGACGATCGACGACGAGCCGGGCCCCAGCAATCCGGGTTCCTCGTCGTCGTTCAGCGCGGTGGCGATGGCGCGCGCGGAGAACGTCGTCGTCGTTGTCGTCTTCGGCGCCATGGACGACCCGACCCACGGCGCATGGGACGCCTACGCCGCACGGACTCTCGCGCACGCGCTCGACCGGGCGCTCGGCCGGACGTTCGGCTGAGGGGAGCCCGGGCGTGCGGCAGCGTCGTTGACCGCCCCGCCGCCCGCCGCATTCCGATCTCATGACGAAGCAGCCGAACAAGATGCAACCAGGGACGCCGGTCGAGAGTCTTGACAACTGAAGGTCGCACCCGAGCAGGAGCGGTCTACGAGCCACACACAGCGAGCGAGGACGAGATGGATGCTGCCGCGGACTTCGACGCGTTCTACAACGCGTCGAACCGCCGCGTCCTCCACCAGATGTACGCGATGACCGGGAACCTGGCCGACGCACAGGAGTGCACGCAGGAGGCCTTCGCCCGGGCATGGCAGCGGTGGAAGACGGTCAGCCAGGCGGACAGCCCTGAAGCATGGGTACGTACGGTCGCCTGGCGGATCGCCGCCAGCCGGTGGCGCAAGGCCAAGAACGCGGTCACCGCGATGACCCGCCTCGGGACACCGGAGGACACCGCGCCGCCCAGCCCCGATCACGTGGCACTGGTCACGGCGTTGCGCAAGATTCCGGAGGCGCAACGCCGCGCCATCGTCCTGCACCATCTGGTGGGCATGAGCGTGGAGGACGTCGCCCGGGAGACCGGAGCACCAACCGGGACCATCAAGGCCCGGCTGTCTCGCGGCAGATCGGCGCTCGCGGAACTGCTCAAAGACGATACGAGCCTGACGACGGGAGGTGACGGCCGTGAGTGACAACTTCGACGACCGGCTGCGGAACCGTCTCGACTCCCTGAACACCGACCTCTCCGGTGTCCGGCTGGACGGACCGGCGGCGGCCAGGCGACGAGCGGCCCAGCGCACCCGCAACCAGATCACGGGTGTGGCCCTGGCCGGAGTGGCAGTGATTGTGGCCGGGTTCATCGGCGTGACGCAGGACAGCCTGTTCTCCGCGCCGGAGCCTGCCGGAACCGAGACGCCCACCACGGTACCGAGCCCCGACGAGACCGCGGACCCGGACCAGACCGACGACGCCACGCCGCCCCCGGACGGTTCCACGGTTCCGGAGTCCGCGTTCCTGACCACCGAGGACATCACACCCGAGCTGGAGGCCGGTGACGAGTTCCCCGAGTGGGTGGAGGGCGACGCCAGGGAAGTACCGTTCGACTGCGCGCCCGCCGTACCCGACGGCGCCGCGTACAAGTACTTCTCGAACAGCGACGACGGCTATTTCCTGCAGTTCATCGAGGAGACCGGCGACCCTGTGGGCCGGTTCTCCCAGCTCCGTGCCGACATGGAGTCCTGCATCCGGGAGTTCGAGGAAGAAGCCGGGGACAGCGACGAGCCGCACACCCAGTTCAGCCAGGTGTGGGCCGTTGACGGCTTGGGCGACGAGGCGTGGATGGCCCATTACTGGTCCCGGTTGGACGAGCCGATCGACTTCGCCAACGCTCACCTGGTCGCTGTCCGGCTCGTGCGCACGGGCAACCACATCACGATGGTGATCGACGGTGGCCCGGGCCAGGACGACAACATGAACATGGCCGAGGAACGGTCGGAGCTGGCCGCGCAGCGGCTGTGTGACGCGTTCGGCACGGAATGCGTCGGTGAGGTGTCCAAGCGTCGGCTCGACCAGGAACCAGTCGGCGATCTCGCCGGCTGGCTTACCGTCGAGGACATCGCGAGCATTCCGGGGTACGACACCGTGGTCGAAGGTGACGAGCCGCTGGACCCGACCGAGGACGGGCCGTCCGGATGGCCGCTGCACAACCTGGTGGTCGACCCGGTCGCCGCCGGCGCGTCGTCGCTGCTCACCCGGGCCTACGTGCCGGAGGAGCCGGCCGATGGGCCGCTGCTGCACCAGTCGATCGCCCGGTTCCCCGACGACGCCGCGGCCCGCGCGCACTACGACGACCTCGTGAGCGCCGCCGACGAGTTCGAACAGGAGGGCGACGAGGTCACCAACACCGGCTCGGTCGACGGCGACGACTACTCGCTCACCACGTGGCGCTCGGAGAACGACGAGTTCAACACGGTCTTCGTGTACGGCGCGGTGGTCCAGGGCAGCGAGATGTCGGTGGTCTCCACCGGATTCAGCGAGTTCGAGGATCGCGACCTCACGCCGGAGCAGCTGACCGAGCTTCTGGTCCGCGCCGCCGACCACCTGCGGGACCATCAGGGCTCGTCCTGACGCCTTGCGGGCGTCCTGGCGCCTTCCCGTCGTCCTGGCGCCTTCCCGTCGTCCTGGCGCTCATTTGTCGCGCCAACCGGCTCATCACCGGGGTTTGGCACGACTGGAAGGGGTCAGGACGACGGCAAGGCGTCAGGACGTCGTCGTACGCGGAAATCCAGTTGCGGCGAGCGCGGCGGGCGGCGTTGGATAGACACACCGCGGCGACGTCCAGGAGCCCGGCACTGACACGGGACGGTGAGTTCATGAATGCGGAGCGCGCGACCATCCAGCCGTCGTGCACCCATCAAGGAGCCCCGTGTCCAAAACCACCACGGGCGTACGCCACCGGCGTCGTCCACAGAGTTTCCGCTGTCTGAACTGCCGGCTCGACGTCTCCGCCGACGCACCCGGCACCGCGCACCGCAACCACTGCCCCACCTGCTTATGGAGCATGCATGTCGACGTCAAGCCCGGTGACCGGGCCGCGTCCTGTGGAGCGCGGATGGAACCGATCGCCATCACCACACGCCGCGACGGCGAGTGGCTGGTGGTTCACCGCTGTCTCAGGTGCGACGAGCTGAGCAGCAACCGGATCGCTGGCGATGACAACGCGTTGATGTTGCTGGCACTCGCGGTCCGGCCGCTCGCACGGCCACCGTTCCCACTCGATCAGGTGGCGCGCCTCTGACGCAAGCGCGGATTGTCACCTGATCGTCGATTTGTCGCCTGATCGTCCGCGCCGGGGCGATCAGACGACGCTCCAGCCCGCTTCGGGACTGGTGTGCCGTCTGATCGCTTCTCAGTATGTGGACGGTGAACGATCAGATGACGTTGCCGCCGTGTCCGGCCGGAGTTCGTCACCTGATCTTTAGCACCCACGTCGTGGGGGGATCAGACGACAAATCGACGATCAGGTGACCAACTCCGGGTGGAGAGCGTCAGATGCCCTGGATGACCTCGCGCATGAGCTGTGCCGTGGCCGACGGGGTCTTGCCGACCTTGACCCCGGCCGCCTCCAGCGCCTCCGCCTTGGCAGCCGCCGTGCCCGACGAGCCGGACACGATGGCGCCGGCGTGGCCCATGGTCTTGCCCTCCGGAGCGGTGAAGCCCGCGATGTAGCCGACCACCGGCTTGGTCACGTTCTCCTTGATGTAGGCCGCGGCCCGTTCCTCGGCGTCGCCGCCGATCTCGCCGATCATGACGATCGCCTTGGTGTCCGGGTCGGCCTCGAACGCCTCGAGCGCGTCGATGTGCGTAGTACCGATCACGGGGTCACCGCCGATGCCCACACACGTGGAGAAGCCGATGTCGCGCAGCTCGTACATCATCTGGTACGTGAGCGTGCCGGACTTGCTCACCAGCCCGATGGGCCCGGCCGCGGTGATGTCGGCGGGGATGATGCCTGCGTTCGACTTGCCGGGGCTGATGACTCCGGGGCAGTTCGGCCCCACGATGCGCGTTTTGTTGCCGTTGCTCTGGGCGTAGGCCCAGAACTCCGCCGTGTCGTGGACCGGAATCCCCTCGGTGATCACGACCAGCAGTTCGATGCCGGCGTCGACCGCCTCGATGACGGCGTCCTTGGTGAACTTCGGGGGCACGAAGACGACCGACACGTTCGCGCCGGTCTTTTCCATCGCCTCCGCGACGGTGCCGTAGACGGTGAGCACGGCGTCACGCTTGAACTCGGTGAAGTCGAGCTCCTGGCCCGCCTTGCGGGCGTTCACGCCTCCGACGACGTTGGCGCCGGACTTCAGCATCCGCTGTGTGTGCTTGGTGCCCTCCGCGCCGGTGATGCCCTGGACAATGATCTTGCTGTTCTCATTGAGGAAAATGGCCATGGTGTCGTCGTCCCTTACTTCGCGGCCGCGAGCTCAGCCGCGCGGCGCGCGGCACCGTCCATGGTGTCGACCTGCTCGATGACTCCGTCGGCCGCCGAGGCCGCGAACTCCGAGAGGATCCGCCGTCCTTCGTCGGCGTTGTTGCCGTCGAGGCGGACCACCAGTGGCTTGCTGACGTCGTCGCCGCGCTTCTCCAGCAGGTCGAAGGCGTGCACGATCCCGTTGGCCACGGCGTCGCACGCCGTGATACCACCGAAGACGTTGACGAAGACGCTCTTCACCGCAGGGTCGGAGAGGATGATCTCCAGGCCGTTGGCCATCACCTCGGCCGACGCGCCGCCGCCGATGTCCAGGAAGTTGGCCGGCTTCACACCGCCGAAGTCTTCACCGGCGTAGGCGACAACGTCCAGCGTCGACATGACCAGGCCCGCGCCGTTGCCGATGATGCCGACCTCGCCGTCGAGCTTGACGTAGTTGAGGTTCTTCTCCTTGGCCCGGGCTTCGAGCGGGTCCGCGGCGGCCTTGTCCTCGAAGGCGGCGTGATCCTCCTGCCGGAACTCCGCGTTCTCATCAAGACTGACCTTGCCATCCAGGGCGACGATCTTGCCGTCCGGCGTCTTCACCAGCGGGTTGACTTCCACCAGCGTGGCGTCCTCGGAGGTGAACACGGTCCACAGCGTCTGCAGGACGTCGATCACCTGGTCGCGGACGTCGGCCCCGAACCCGGCGGCATCGGCGATCTCGGCGGCCTTGGCCGCGTCGACACCGGCCAGCGGGTCCACCGGGATCTTGGCCAGCGCCTCCGGGCGCTCGACCGCGAGCTGCTCGATCTCGACGCCACCCTCGACGCTGGCCATCGCCAGGAACGTGCGGTTGGCGCGGTCGAGCAGGTAGGAGACGTAGTACTCCTCGGCGATGTCGCTGGCCTGGGTGACCAGGACCCGGTGCACGGTGTGCCCCTTGATGTCCATACCGAGGATCGCCTCGGCCTTCTCCTCGGACTCGGCCGGGTTCTCGGCCAGCTTGACGCCACCGGCCTTCCCACGGCCACCAGTCTTGACCTGGGCCTTGACCACAACCTGGCCGCCGATCTCCTCAGCGGTGCGGCGCGCCTGTTCACTCGTCTCGGCGACTGATCCCGGGAGCACCGGGACGCCGTGCTTGGCGAAGAGATCCTTCGCCTGGTATTCCATCAGATCCACGCGGGCTACGTCCTTGTCGTGTCGCGGTTGCGTTGAGTCACTCGAGGTCACGCGAACTCGTTCACAAGGCCACGCGACTACTCACAGTGCCAATCTGGCCAAGGGCAGACTATCGGCGCGCCGAGCACAGCTGGTATTCGCCCTGGCCCGGAGCTGCGTCACCGTGACCAGCTTCACACCACACCGGCCAGGGCTCGTCATCACGAATGGAGCCGCGCGCGGGGACCGTCAGCGCGTCGGGCACGCCGCACCGAATGCCCCACGCGCTGACGATCTTCAGAACCGGGACGTGTGCCCTAACGCGGCGCCACCAGCACCCGGGCCGTCTCCGACTCGCCGTTCACCGTCACCGTCAGGAACGCGACGCCGGGCCGCAAGCCGGTGACGACGCCGGTCGCCGGGTCGACGGCGAGCACGGCCTTGCGGTCCGCGTCGCCCGGGGCGCCGACGTGAACGCCTTGTCCGGACCACTCGGCGCTGACCGGCCACGCGACCGGCACCGTACGGACCTCGTCCTGCCGGACCGAGGCCTCGACGGACGCCGTGGAACCGGCCACCACCCGGGCGGGCGCGTCCAGCGTGAGCTCGTCCACCCGGGGCAGGATCTCCGCGCTCAGCCAGCCGGACCCGCCCGCCCGGCCGGGCTCGACACCGAGCATGGTCCAGCCGGTGAACCCGCCGTTGTCGGGCGTGCTCGCTGGGCCCTTGCCGGAGTTCCCGACGACGACGTACGGGACGCCGTCCACCGACGAGGCGTGGAACACTCCGGCGTGGCCGGCGATGTACGCGGCGCCCTTGCCGGACTCGGCCCGGAAGTCCGCCAGCCACTTCTCCACCATCGCTGCCTCCCGGCGGTCGGCGAGCTGGCTGTTGGCGGTGGGCAGCGGGTCGTTCGGCGGGTGGTGTCCGGCGACGACGACGCCGGTCACCGACGGGTCGGACGCGGCCTCGTCCAGAGCCTCGCGCAGCACCATGATCTGGTCGAACTCACGGCCGCCCGCGCGCAGCGTGCCGTAGGCCGTGTTCAGGGTCACCACTCGAGTACTCCCCACGTCGAAGACATGCTGGGTGTCTCCGAACTCGGCGATGAAGTTCTCGATCGGGCCACCTTGGACCTCGTGGTTGCCGGGCACGTAATACCAGGGGAAGTCCGCGTCGCCCAGCTCCTCGTCGATGATCTTCCGGGCCAGAGCGAAGTCCTCCGGGGCGGCCTCGTCGACGAAGTCACCGTTGATGATGAGCGCGTCCGGGCCGGCCGCCTTCATCTCCCGCAGGGTCCGGCGTGCGGCCTGAACGATGTCGCTGTCCGGGTTACGCCCGACGAACTGGGAGTCGTTCATCACCGCGATGCGGTGAGCGGCGTCGTCGTTGGTCCCATTGACCAGTACCACCGGGTCTCGGAAGGTCTCTCGCACCGGCAGCTCCACCTCCGGCGCCACCTCGACGCTGATGTCGCTGAACGAGGTCTCGCCGTTGTAGTTCGACGACCCGTTGGCCTCGACGGAGTAGATGTCCCTGAACGTCAACGGGTACTCGGTTCCCTCGGGCACCGGGAAGCTGAGCTGCTGCCAGCCGGTGAACGTGGTGTAGCCGCCGTTGAGCGTGATCAGGGTGCCCTGCGCGTCGTAGAGGCGCATCCGGATCCAGGTGCCGTTGCCGTCGCCGCGGACCCACGCGTTGACCGCCTGTGGCTGTCCCGGAAGCTCGAACTGCTCCGGCGGCGCGGCGTAGGCGGCCCGGGTGTTCGGGCCGGTGAAGTCGTAGGCCAGCCGGACGCCGGAGCGGCCGTCCGGGCCTTCGGTGGGCTCGATGCTTCCGGTGGCACGCGCGAAGCTGATGGTCCAGTCGCTCGCGTCCGCGAAGTCGGCGACGAGCTCCTCGACCAGCCCGACGGTCACCGCTACCTGCGCTTCGGTGTTGCCGGCCGCCAGTGTGAGCAGGGCCGAACCGTCTCCGGTGAGCGGACGCACGGTGAAGCCGGAGGCGTCGGGGACGAGCTCGACCACCCCGTCGCCGCCGGAGACGGTGACGTCCACCGGCTCGACCGGGGCCCGGAAGCCCTCGGCATCGTATCCGGTGAGTTCGATCCGGCCGGTCGACTCCGCGTCGGCCAGCGGAACCAGCCTGGCGTTGGGGGTGAGCCGGGCGAGTTCGCCGAGGACGGTGATGTCGAGCTCGCCTCGGGTCTCGTCGTCGTAAGCCACGACGGTCACCGAGCCGGGCTCGGTCGCGGTGACGGTGGCCGAGGTGCCGTCGCCCTCCACCTGCGCCGAGTCTCCTTCGACGGACCACGACGGCGCGGTGTCCACCGGGTCGTGTGCCTCATCGTGACCGAGCGCGGTGACCGTGCGGGTGAGCCCAGGGAAGACCCGGTCGCTTTCCGCGTCGGTGAGCATCCGGAAGCCGGTCAGGGTGCCGGTGCCACCGCCCGCGAAGACGGCCAGGGCATTGGCCACCCGCCGCTCTTCCATGTCCGACGGACTGTTGATCACCTCGTGGTCGGGCGTCCCGGGGTCCCGGACCACCATGGTCGAGGAGCCGCCGCCGTCGATGTTGAGCGCGTTGTGCGCTCCGAGTCCGCGCATGAACTCGCCGAGCTCGGTGAGGCTCATCCCCCGGGCGTGCGACTGCCGTCCGTCGATGACGGCGAGGAACACCTCGCTACCGTCTTCGCTGATGCCCACCGCCGTGCGCGGGTGCACCGCCTGGTCGGTGAAGGTCTGCGGGGCGCCGTCGCGCACCAGTACCTGATTGCCCCCCACAGCCGCGACGATCTCGCCGATGTCGGAGCGCGGGGCGTAGGTGACGTCGACCTCCGTGCCCGGCTCGAGTGCCAGCAGCGCCTCCGCGCCCGCATCCCGGCCGACCAGGACGAGTGTGTCGTCGTCGATCGAACCGCCGCCGACCTCGGTACCGACCTCTGTCACCACACCGTCGACGACGGTGACCTCGGCTGTCGTGGACGCGTTGCCGAGTGCCGCCGAGCGCGTGTACGCGCCCCAGACGGGGGTGAACAGGCCGATGCCTCCCGCGGGAATGCTGTGGGTATTGACTCCGGCCAGCTCCAGTTCAGGGCCGTCGTCGACGACCACCTGACCTTCAAGGAAGACCTGTGCGAGCTGGAGGGCGCCGCTCTCGGTAACGGCGACGGTCTGGTGGCGGCCCGGGAGCGGTGAGCTGACCAGTCCTTCGTCGCGGCTGACGCCGGCCCCGATGGGCGCGTTGGAGTTGTTGATGTCGAAGAAGTCACCGTTGACGGCGGCCGTGGCGCCGGTGCGCTCCGCTCCGGACCGTACGGTTTCCAGCTCCGTGACCGTCCCCGAGTACTGGTAGTCGAACGTCACGTCCGCGTCCACGTCGACCGTCAGGACTGATCCAGAGCTCCAGCCGTCGGCCTCGAGGCTGGCGAAGGTGGCCAGGTCCATGCCCGGCGCGATGGTGAGCTGTTCACTGTCGACCGGGACCGATGCCCCGGGCACGGCGATCGATGATGTCGCCTGTTCTGTGGTGTAGGCACCGGCTACGGGCGCGATAAGCAGCGCCACACCAGCCAGGGCCGCGGTCATCAGCGCATGTGTACTGCGTCTGCTGGTCAACCCGTTCACCCCACTCGCGTCAAGCCGTCCGGCTTTGGACGGTGGGGTCATTACACCGGATAGGTCTAGACCTTTTCTAGACCTGTGGGGGTCGAATCCATGAATAAATGTGAAATGCCCGCCTCATGGATTCACGCCGCGTGCGATGAGCGCAGTCCGTTCACCCAGGCGATGATGTCTTGAGTACTGGCTCCGGGGGTAAAGACCTTCGATACCCCGAGTTCTTCCAGTAGGGGAATATCGGCCTCCGGGATGATGCCGCCGCCGAAGACGACGATGTCGGCGGCATCCCGCTCGGCGAGCAACTCCAGCACCCTCTTGAACAAGGTCATGTGCGCGCCGGAGAGGATCGACAGGCCGATAGCCTGCGCATCCTCCTGAATGGCGGTCTCCACCACCTGCTCCGGCGTCTGGTGCAGGCCGGTGTACACCACCTCCACCCCGGCGTCGCGCAGGGCACGCGCGACCACCTTGGCGCCCCGGTCGTGTCCGTCTAATCCTGGCTTGGCGACCACAACCCGCAGCGGGTGCGCGCTCGTGTTCGATTCGTCCACACGTGCAGGCTACCTGCGACAACACCCTTCGCACTATGTCCATGCCCTGAGACTCTTCCAACAATGTGACGAAGGTCACACGTCGTCGCTAAAACCGCACAAATGTGACGCCTTTCACATGGGTATGCACGTTAGTCCTGGTCACAGCATGGTTACAGGACCTACGCATCACTCTGCGTGACGGCATACCGGGGAACCCCCTAGGGGAACTCGGCCGAGTCATTTGTGCGCGCTACCAAGGACGGGCTATCGTCCCCGACGTCCCACTTCGTTCGTCGGAAGGTACACACGCGTGTCGAAACGCTCCGGTAGCGGTCGCCACCGTCGCCACAGGCACGTCACGGTCCCCTCCGTCGTGGGATCGGTCGCGATGGCAGCCGCCGCCTCGGGTGCGCTGGCCATGCCGCAGGCGGCAGGTCACGCCGAAGGTGAGCCTCTCGAAGCCGTGCCTCACCGTCCCATGACATCGGTCAGCGGTTCCGGTGGTGCTCTCGACAGCATCTCCGCCGCTGGGCAGTCTCTCGCCACTGAGGCGTCGGAGACCGCGACCCGTGCCCACAGCGGCATCGTCGAGCAGCAGCGCCAGGAAGCGGCAGAGGCCGCCGCCCGCGCCGAGCGCGAGGCGAAGCGCTGGGTCAACCCCATCAGTGCCGGCTACCGGATCAGTGCCGGCTTCGGCTCCTCCGGCCGGCTCTGGGCGTCGGGCCACACGGGCGTGGATCTGGCCGCCTCGTACGGCTCCGATGTGCGGGCGCTGTCCGCGGGCGAGATCATCTCGGCCGGCTGGGACGGGTCCTACGGTTACAAGGTGGCCATCCGGCACCACGACGGCACGGTGAGCTGGTACGCGCACCTGTCGCGCATCGTGCTCTCCTCCGGCAAGGTCGAGCCCGGGACCATCATCGGCCGTGTCGGCTCCACCGGAAACAGCACCGGCCCGCATCTTCACCTGGAGATCCGCCCCGGTGGCGGCGACCCGGTCAACCCGGTGGCATGGCTGTCCCAGCAAGGCCTCAACCTCTAGCCTTCGTCACCTGATCGTCGATTTGTCGCCTGATCGTTTGCTCCTACACGGTCGGACGACGACACGCCGCGGACGAGCCCGGCTTCGTCACCTGATCGCGTCTCGCGATGCGGACGCCAAAGGATCAGGTGGACAAACGGCGGCTTGGCTCGCCTTTCGGTCATCTGATCAACTGCCGCTTGGCTCCCAGCGGGCCGCTCGGCTCCCACCAGCGTCCCGAAGACGGCGTGAAACGTCGGCAGACGCCCGCGCTCAGCCGACCTCGTCGGCCAGCTCCAGCCACCGTGCCTCGGCAGCCTCGCGCTGCTCGTTGATCTCACGCAGCGCAGCGTCGAGCTCGGCAACCTTCTGGTGATCCGTGGCGTGTTCCGCTAGCTCACTGTGCAGCTTCTCCGCGCGTTGCGTCAGCTTCTCCACCTCACGCTCCATCCGGGCAAGCTCCTTACGGGCGGCACGGCTGTCACCCCGCGACGCCGCAGCCCGCGACGCCGCAGCCCGCGTCTCCGCGCCACCCGTCTCCGCGCTCCCAGGCTCCGCGCTCCCGGGCTCGCCGGCGGACCGGCGCCGCTCCAGGTACTCGTCGACCCCGCCGGGCAGATGGATCAACCGGCCGTCGCCCAGCAACGCCCAGATGGAGTCCGTCACCCGCTCGAGGAACCACCGGTCGTGGCTGACGACGACCAGCGTGCCGGGCCAGCTGTCGAGAACATCTTCAAGCACATTGAGGGTCTCGACGTCGAGATCGTTGGTGGGCTCGTCGAGAAGGAGCACGTTGGGCTCGCCCATGAGCAGCCGCAATAGTTGCAGACGACGCCGCTCACCGCCCGACAGCTCTGTCACCGGGGTCCACTGCCGCTGGCCGGTGAAACCGAACCGCTCCAGCATCTGCCCGGCGGTGCTCACTCCGCCGGAGCCCAGCCGCACCTCACCGCGGATCTCCTCCACTGCCTGCAGAACTCGGACGCCCGGCTTCAGTTCGGTGACTTCCTGCGACAGATGAGCAGGAACGACGGTCCGGCCAACCTTGACGTGTCCGATCGTCGGCTCCAGAGCGCCGTCGAGTAACCGCAGCACGCTGGTCTTGCCGGATCCGTTGATACCGACGACGCCTACCCGGTCGCCGGGCCCCAGCCGCCACGTGACGTCGTTCAGCAGTGTCTTCCCGCCGAGCTCGAGGCTCACGTCCTCGACGTCGTACACGCTCTTGCCGAGCCTGGTGGTAGCCATCCGGCTCAGTTCGTACGGGTCCCGGGGCGGTGGCTCGTTCTCGATGAGCACGTTGGCAGCGTCGATACGGAACTTCGGCTTCGATGTCCGCGCCGGCGGACCGCGCCGCAGCCACGCCAGTTCCTTGCGCAGCAGGTTCTGCCGGCGGGCCTCGTCGGCGGCCGCGATCCGCGCCCGCTCCGCTCGCGCCAGCACGAAGGTCGAGTAGCCGCCGTCGTACGCGTGGACCTTTCCGTCCACCACCTCCCACGTCGCCTCGCAGACCGAGTCGAGCAGCCAGCGGTCGTGGGTGACGACGACGATGGCCTGGCCGGTGGCGGCCAGATACCTCGTGAGCCAGTCGATGGCCTCGACGTCGAGGTGGTTGGTCGGCTCGTCGAGAAGGAGGAGATCCGCCGGAGTGATCAGAAGCCGCGCGAGCGCGACGCGGCGACGTTCCCCTCCGGACAGCGGACCCACCACGGTGTCCATGTGGACCTGGGGCAGCAGGTGCGCGAGCACCGCGCGAATGCGGGCGTCCGAGGCCCATTCGTGGTCTGCTGCGTCGCCGACGACGCTCTGCCGAACCGTGGCGTCCGGGTCGAGGTCGTCGTGCTGGCCGAGATGCCCGATCCGCAATCCGCCGGTGTGCGTGACGCGCCCGGAGTCCGGCGATTCCGCACCCGCGAGGAGCCGCAGGAGAGTGGACTTGCCGCCACCGTTGCGTCCGACCACACCGATGCGTTCGCCGCTGCCGACGCCCAAGGAGACGGCGTCGAGGATCTGCTGGGTTCCGTACGCGAGCGAGACGGATTCAAGATTGACGAGGTTACGTGGCGCCATGACACGTCAAGTCTTTCACGCGCGCGCCGGTTCCCGCGCCTCGCATGGGTTACGGCTCCACATTTCGGATATAACGCCCTCGCCAGCGACCCCAACCCCTGGCATGCGCCGAGGGGAGCGCGATCATGATTGGCTCGGCGTCACGGGTCCCACCACCACCTCTGTGGCACGGCACGTGCCCGAATCCTCGAGTGCCTGAACGATCATCCGGCTGTGCGCGGCATCCTGGGCGAGGAAGACACACGTCGGCCCGGAGCCGGAGACGATGCCGCCCAAGGCGCCGGCCTCGCGCCCTGCCGACAGAGTCTGGGCCAGGGAGGGCCGGAGGTCCACAGCGGCGGCCTGCATGTCGTTGCGCATCAGCCGTCCGACCTCGGATGCGTCACCGGCGGCCAGCGCCCCCAGGACCGACGCATCGACGCTTACCGTGTCCGGGCCCGTCCCGGCAGCCAAGCTTCCGAGTGCGAGCGTGCCGGACGCGGGCGGACCGGCGGCCGCCCCGGCTTCGCGGAGCTCGTCCAGCCGCCGATACACCGCGGGCGTGGACAGCTCGCCGTCGGCAACGGCCAGAACCCAATGCAGTGCACCGGGAACGACGAGCGGGTCAAGCTTCTCGCCGCGTCCCGTCCCGACGGCGGTGCCACCGACGAGCGAGAACGGGACATCGCTGCCCAGCGTTGCTGCGAGCCCAGCGAGCCGTTCCACAGTCCACCCGAGGCCCCACAGCGCGTTGCACGCCAGCAGCGCGCCCGCGGCGTCTGCGCTCCCTCCAGCGAGCCCAGCGGCAACCGGTATGGCCTTGGTGACCCGCAGATGGGCGCGCGCCGGCACCCCGGCCGCCGCGGCAAGCGTGTGAACGGCTCGCACGGCCAGGTTGGTGCCGTCCGCCGGCAGTCGGCCGCTGTAGGGGCCGTCGAGCGTCAGAGAGACGTGATCACGGTCGCCCGGGGCGGCGTCTCCCCCGGCCTCGTCCTCACTCCGAGGGTCGTCGTCGTTCCTCGGCTCTTCGTCGCCCCAGCGGGCCGTGACGTTGTCGTACAGCGACACCGCATGGAAGACGGTCGCGAGGTCATGAAACCCGTCCGGCCGCAGCGGACCGATCGACAGAACGATATTGATCTTCGCGGGAACGCGGAACGTGACGTGCACCCTCGCGACCCTATCGAAATGTTCCGGGTGGCGATTTCACCGCAGATCAGCGTCCGGCGTCTCCTTCGAGACCGCCGACTTCTCTGCTGTGGCTGGACCTCTCTGCCGTGAATCGCGTTGGGAATGCCCATTCTGGCCCGTGACGCGATCCTGGGCAGAGAAGTCATGCCACGACAGAAAGGTCACCCGCTGCAGCAAGGACGTGACGCCACGCGGCGAGGCCCACGGCTGTCCACGGCTGTCCGCCGTTTGTCCCACAAGCCGCCCCATGAGCCGCCCCACGGACGTCACTCGGGCACGGAGGACGAGGCCTGCTGTGCCGCGGCGATCCGGGTGAAGTCCTCAACCGTCAGCTGCTCCCCCCGCGCCGACGGCTCGACGCCAGCCGCACGCAGCACGGCCTCCGCGGACGCAGGCGAGCCCGCCCAGCCGCTCAGCGCCGCACGCAGGGTTTTCCGCCGCTGCGCGAACGCGGCATCCACGACGGCGAACACGGCGCGCCGGTCCGCGCCTACGGGCGGCTCCCGCCGCTCCAGGAGCACCAGGCCGGAGTCGACGTTCGGCACCGGCCAGAACACGGTCCGGCCGACCGAGCCGGCCTGGCTGACCTTCGCGTACCACGCCGCCTTGACCGACGGGACGCCATAGGTCCGCGAACCCGGCGGCGCGGCCAACCGGTCGGCCACCTCTTTCTGCACCATGACCAGAACGCGGCGCAGGCTCGGGAACGTCTCCAGCATGTGCAGCAGGACGGGTACTGCCACGTTGTACGGCAGGTTCGCCACCAGGGCGGTGGGGGACTCCCCAGGGAGCTCTGCCACCTTCAGGGCGTCCTCCTGCACCACCCGCAGCCTGGGGGCCAGAGACGGCGCGTGCGCTTCCGCGGTGGCCGGGAGGGCGCGGGCGAGAACGGGGTCGATCTCAACAGCGACGACGCCGGCCACCACCGGCAGCAGGGCCAGCGTCAGGGAACCGAGTCCCGGGCCTACCTCCGCGACGACGTCGTCGGCGCCGACCCCGGCTGTACGCACTATCCGGCGCACCGTGTTGGGGTCGATGACGAAGTTCTGCCCCAGAGTCTTCGTCGGCCGCAGACCCAGCTCCCCCGAGAGACGACGAACGTCCGCCGATCCCAGCAATCTGGAATCGGCGGACGTCTCATCATTCACCACACCCCGAGCATAGGGCCCGCACCGGACCCGCCACGGGAGCGGCTGCGTTTGTTACTGCGGCAGTCCCAGCTTGCGCGAGCAGGCCGGCCAGTCGCCGTACCCGCCGCGGGCTGCCCGGACCTTCTCGGCGATCCGGATCTGCTCGGACTTGCTGTTCTCGTGCGGATAGCCGCTGCCACCGTAGGCGCGCCAGGTCTGCAACGAGAACTGCAGGCCGCCGTAGTAGCCGTTACCCGTGTTGATCGACCAGTTACCGCCGGACTCGCACTGCGCGAGGCGATCCCAGACGCCGCCGTCGACGTTGTTGTCGCCGCCACCGTCACCGCCGCCACTGTCACCGCCGCCGTTGTCCTCGGGCTCCGGCTCGGGTTCGGGCTCAGGCTCGGGCTCCTTGGTGCCGATCAGGACCACCCGGTTCTCCGGCTCGGCCAGAACGGTCTCGGAGAGGGTCTTCTTCTTGTCCAGCTCGCCGTCGATGTAGGTCTTCTGGACCTCGCGCTCGAGCACGCCCTTCTTCCCCTCGGCCTGCACCTTGGTGCTGCCCTTGGCGAGCGAGTCGTCGTTCTTCTCGGTGGTCTCGAAGTCGATGTCCACCTCGATGGTTTCCTTCTTGACCTCCACCCGCTTGACCACGAGCTCGGAGACGTCGACGAGCTTGGTGTCGAGCGACGGCTCGATCAGGTCCCGTTTCCCGAGCTCGACGTCGAAGTCGGTGAGCGCCTCGCGAACCGTCAGCGCGGTGGTGGTGAGCTCTTCCTTCTCACCGTCAGCCACCAGCGTGATCTGCTTCGGCGTGCGCACCTCGAAGTTCAAGCCGTTGCGGCCGATGTCCATCGAGCGAGCGACCGAGAGATCGGCGCCTTGGTGGCGGATGTTCAGTTCTGAGAGGGCCTCATCGACGGACAGTGCCGTGGTCCAGAACGTCTCGTCGACGCCGTCGACGGTGACGGTCACTTCACGGCCGTACCGGACGGCGATCTCGGAGCCGTCCTCGACCTTGCTGTCCAGCGACGGAACGACCTCGTCGTTGGGCCCGATCTCGATACCTTGACCCTCCAGCACGTCACCGACATTGCC
Source organism: Phytoactinopolyspora alkaliphila (assembly GCF_010550695.1). Taxonomy (GTDB): domain Bacteria; phylum Actinomycetota; class Actinomycetes; order Jiangellales; family Jiangellaceae; genus Phytoactinopolyspora; species Phytoactinopolyspora alkaliphila. The sequence continues at coordinate 162,496 of NZ_JAAGOB010000003.1, read as the reverse complement.
GGAGAACGTGTGAACGGTTTCGGTTTGGCCGTCGACGGTGAGGTCGACGGCGTTGTTGAACGTCATGTACGCGACGCCACCTGCCGCGAGGGCAGTGACGACGCTCGCGTTGATCGCGATCGTCTTGACGGACGGACGCACGGTGCTCCTGTGGTCGAGCTTTCCGGGCACGGGCACGGACGGTATTCCACTCACTTCGCCTTCAACCTTGCACACCATACAAGGCGAGAGGCGCCGCGAGCGGCATCTTGTCACCATCCGGAGCTTCCCCGACTCCGGCTAACAATCACGAGACGGTAACGCAAAAACGGCCATGTACCAAACCGAAGTCGGACAAACTGTGGATAAATCGATGCTTCATGCAACTAAAAGAAGGTCATCTGCCGCCCAACAGCCTCTGCCGCACCGGCCGACCGGCCCTCGATTCAACGCTTCACCAGCAACGATCATGAAAGGGAAACCAAAGATCAACAGATCACCGCCTGCTGATGCGTCGGCGGCGACGAGCTACCGAGGCGTGACTCGGATCACCACGAACCGAATGCCTGATCAGTGTTCTCTTGGATGGACTCGCAGACACGGCTCAGTTCTTCGCCGAGTACCTCCGCAATGGTCCGAACCGTCAGCGGAATCAGATAGGACGCGTTCGGCCGCCCGCGGTACGGGTGGGGTGTGAGGAACGGCGCGTCGGTCTCCACCAGGATCCGGTCCAACGGGGTGATCCGCAGCGCCGAACGTAAAGATTCCGCGTTCTTGAACGTCACCGGCCCCGCGAAGGACATAAACCAGCCGCGCTCCGCGCAGTGCCGCGCCATCTCGGCATCGCCGGAGAAGCAGTGGAACACCACCCGCTCGGGGGTCGGAGCGTCGTCGAGCACGCGCAGGATGTCCGCGTGCGCATCCCGGTCGTGGATCATGAGCGCGAGCCCGCGCCGGTGCGCGATCTCGATGTGGGCTCGGAACGACTCTTCCTGGGCAGCGAAACCCTCAGGCCCCGTGCGGAAGCGGTCCAGGCCGGTCTCGCCCACCCCGCGGACCCGATCACTCGAGCCCGCCAGGCGGTCGATCTCGGCCAGCGCGTCATCGAGCATGCCCGCCGTGGCCAGCCGCGGTGCCTCGTTGGGATGCAGCGCGACGGTGGCGACCACGTTCGGGTTCCGCTCGGCTGCCTGTACCGCCCACGCGGAACTCGGCAGGTCCACACCGACCTGAACGACCCGGGAGACACCCACCTTGGCCGCGGCCGCCAGCGCGTCGTCGGCCGCGAAGGCATCCCCGTCCTCGTCATCGGCGATGTCCATGTGGCAATGGGCGTCCGTGACCGGCGACGGCAGCGGCTCAGGCAGCGGCGGGCGGGTGCGGTCCCGCCGCCGGCCGTCCTCGCCCGTGGCGGTGCGCTGAATGCGGCTCATCGATACCTCCGTCCGTCCTCCATGATCATTGGCTCGTGACCACCTCGTGCGGTAGTCAAGAGCCGATGATCATGCGTCGAGCCGCGGGAACAGCGCGTCACCCTTGGTGACCGGCGCACCGGGAACCAGCTGACCCCAGCGTCCCGCGTCGGCCAGCGGCTGCTCCGCCAACGCGCCCAGCGCCTCCGCGGCCCCCAGAGACTCCCACAACCGGGCGCAGGCCTTCGGCATCGCGGCGTTCAGCAGCACCGCCAGCACCCGGAGCGCCTCCGCTGAGGAGTACAGGATGGTGGCCAGCCGCTCGCGCTGGGATTCGTCCTTGGCGACCGCCCACGGCTGCTGCTCGGTGATGTACCCGTTCGCCGCCTCGACCAGGGACCAGACGGCGGCGAGCGCGTCGTGCGGAGCCACTCGCTCCACGGCGGCGTCGGCCTCGGCGACCGCCCGCTCGGCGACAGCGGCGAGGGCCTCCTCCGCCTCGGTGGACGCGGCCGGCGCGGGCAACGAGCCGTCGAAGTACTTGTTCACCATGGCCGCGACCCGGGACGCGAGATTCCCGAAGCCGTTGGCCAGCTCCGCCTGGTAGCGAGCGGCGATGTCCTCCCAGGAGAACGAGCCGTCGCTGCCGAACGCGATGGCGCGCAGGAAGTAGTAGCGGAAGGCGTCCGAGCCGAACGTGTCGGTGATCTCGGCGGGCGCGATCCCGGTGAGCTTGGACTTGCTCATCTTCTCTCCGCCCACGAGCAGCCAGCCGTGGGCGAACACCTTGCGGGGCAGCGGCACTCCGGCCGCCATCAGCATCGCAGGCCAGATCACCGCATGGAAGCGGAGGATGTCCTTGCCGACGAAGTGGATGTCGGCGGGCCACGTGCGACGGAACTTCTCGTCGTCCGCTCCGTAACCCACCGCCGTGGCGTAGTTGAGCAGGGCGTCGATCCAGACGTAGATGACGTGGGACTCGTCCCACGGCACGGTGACGCCCCAGTCGAACGTGGACCGGGAGATCGACAGGTCCTGCAGTCCCTGCTTGACGAAGCTGACCACCTCGTTGCGGGCGCTCTCCGGCTGCACGAAGTCCGGGTTCCGCTCGTAGAACTCCAGCAGCTTGTCGGTGTACTGGGACATCCGGAAGAAGTAGTTCTTCTCCGCCAGGATCTCCACCGGCCGGCCGTGAATGGGGCACAGCTGCTGACCGGCGAACTCACCGGTCCCCTCGATAAGGTCTCCCGGCTGCTTGTACTCCTCACAGGCCACGCAGTAGGCGCCCTCGTACGAGCCCTCGAAGATCTCACCGGCGTCGTACAGGCCCTGGATGAACTCCTTCACCCGTTCGACGTGGCGGTCTTCCGTGGTCCGGATGAAGTCGTCGTTGGAGGCGTCGATGGTCTCCAGCACCGGCTTCCACGCGTTCTCGACCAGGCGGTCCGCCCAGGTCCGGGCGTCTGTCTTGTTCGCCTCGGCGGTCCGCAGGACCTTTTGCCCGTGCTCGTCGGTGCCGGTGAGGAACCACACATCCTCCTGGCGCTGCCGGTGCCAGCGGGCGATGAAGTCGGTGACCACCGTCGTGTACGCATGCCCGATGTGGGGAGCGTCGTTGACGTAGTAGATCGGCGTGGTGACGTAGAACGTCGAGTCGGCAGCGTCGGGCATGGCATCGATCGTAGTCCTTGGCCGCCGCCCGTCTCACCCGGGCGAGACATGCCGGCCGGAGTGCCTGACAAGCACCGATCGGCGGGTCTAGGGTAACGATCATGTCCGACGGCCCGACCCGACCACCGACCGCAGAAGCCCTCGACCTGCAGCCCCATCCCGAAGGCGGCTGGTTCCGCGAGACCTGGCGCTCCGACGTGACGTTCTGGCCGGCCGGCTACGACGGCGAGCGTGCCAGTGCCACCTGCATCTACTTCCTGCTCGCGCCGGGCGAGGAGTCGCGGTGGCACGTCGTGAAGTCCGCCGAGATCTGGCTGTGGCACAGCGGAGGGCCGCTGCAGCTCAAGCTTGGCGGTCGTGGCGACGCGCCCGCACTCCAGCCCGAGACGGTCACCCTCGGCCGGCGCATCTCGGCCGGCGAGTCGCCGCAGGTGGTCATTCCTCCCGGTGTGTGGCAGGCCGCGCAACCGGCCACGGACGCGGAGGTCCTCGTGTCCTGCGTGGTGTCGCCCGGCTTCGACTTCTCCGATTTCCGGCTGCTCTGAACCCGCCGCTGAACCCGCCGCTGACTCCCCACACCTGCCGCTGAACCCGCCGCCGAGGCCACCGCTGAATCCGTCCCGAACGCCGCCCATGATCACGGGATGTGCTGGACGCCGATCCGGCTGCGGAACATCCAGTAGACCCAGCTCTGGTAGGCGAGCACGACAGGAATGAACGGCACCGCCACCCAGGTCATGACGGTCAGGGTGTAGTCGGTCGACGACGCGTTGTGCACCGTCAGGCTGTCGGCCGCGTCGAGCGTCGACGGGAGGACTTCTGGATACAGGGTGCCGAACAGCGTCACCCCGACGAACGCGATCGCGCCGAAGGTCGCGATGAACGCCCAGCCTTCCCGGCCGCGCCCGGTCAGCCTGCGGGCGGCGCCCACCAGGGTGACCGCGGCGATGCCGCCCACCCAGCCGATCCACGGCGACATTCCCGCTGCGGTGCCGACGGTCCACAGGACGAAGCCGGCGACGGCCACCGCGGCGAGCGCACCCACGCGTCCCGCGAGCTCACGCGCCCGGGCACGTATCTCCCCGACGGTCTTGAGCGCGACGTAGTGCGCGCCGTGGAGAAGCGAGAGCAGGAGCGTCACGACGCCGCCGAGCATCGTGTACGGCGTGAAGATGTCCGCCATGCCACCGACGAAGTCGTGCCGCGCGTCGAGCGGGAGGCCCTGCGCGAATCCGGCCAGGAGCACGCCCCAGAGAAACGCCGGCGCCGCCGACCCCCAGAAGATCGCCCGGTCCCACCAGCGACGCCACCGCTCGGTGTCGTTCTTGGCCCGGTACTCGAACGCCAGGCCGCGCAGGATCAACGCGATCAGGACCACGACCAGCGGCAGGTAGTAGGCGGACCACGCCGTCGCGTACCACTCGGGGAACGCCGCGAATGTGGCCCCGACCGCGGTGATCATCCACACCTCGTTGCCGTCCCAGACGGGTCCGATGGTGTTGATCAGAACACGTCGTTCCCGGTCGTCCCGCGCGAAGCCCCGGGTCAGCATGCCGACCCCGAAGTCGAAGCCCTCCAAAGCCAGGTAGCCGACCCAGAGCACCGCCACGAGGGCGAACCACAGCGTCGCCAGATCCATATGACACCGTTCCAATCATCTCGCCCCCTGGCATGGGTTAAGGTCGCTATCGTGCCCGATTTGTCCGCTTTGTGGAGCCTTAACCCATGCCAGGGGTTGGGGAAGTTTCAGTAGGCGAACATCAGGGGGCGGTCGGCGTCGTCATCGTCGCGGCCGGTCCCCGCGACGTCCCGGGAACGACGACGACCCCAGTCCGCCTCGGCGCTCACGTCGGGCAGCCCCGGTCGCGCATGCTTGACCAGAAGCCAGATCCACAGCCAGGTCAGCCCGGCGTACAGCACGGTGAAGGCGGACAACGTCGCGAACACGCTCCCGGCCGTGGATCCCGGCGTGATCCCCGACGCGGTGGGCATCAAACCGAACACCAGCCACGGTTGCCGGCCCATCTCGGTGAAGATCCACCCGAACGAGTTCGCCGCCAGCGGCAGGAACGGCAGGACGGCCGCGGCTCGCAGCATCCACACCGACCCCGGCACGCTGCCTCGCCTGGTGGTCCACAGCATCCACGCGGCGATCGCGGCCGCCAGACCACCGCATCCGACCATGAAGCGGAACGTCCAGTAGGTGACCGGGATGTTCGGCGCGTAGTCGCCCGGCCCGTAGAGCTCCTCGTACTCCTCCTGAATGTCGTTGATCCCTCGCACCTCCCCTTCGAACGAGCCGGTGGAGAGAAAGGACAGCAGCTGCGGGATCTCGATCGAGTACAGTGCCCTGCTGCCGTCCAACGTGCCGACGGTGAACAGTGAGAACGGAGCCGGCTGCTCGGTCTCGTAGAGGGCCTCGGCAGCCGCCATCTTCATCGGCTGCACCTCGGTCATGACCTTTCCCTGCAGGTCACCGGTGATGGCCGTGCCGACGCCGCCGATCAGCACGGCGACAGCACCGATGCGCAGCGCGGAGCGGAAGGCACCGGCATCGCTCGCAGCCTCAGGCGCGGCCGTCACCGGGTCGCGCCGGCCCTTCACCAGGTGCAACATCGCGACCGCCGCGACGACCGCCCCGCCGACCATGAAGGCCGCGAACAGGGTGTGCGGGAAGGTGATGAGGGTCACCTTGTTGGTGAGCACAGCCCAGATGTCGGTGAGCTCGGCCCGGCCGGCCTCCTCGTTGATCCGGTATCCCACCGGGTTCTGCATGAACGAGTTGGCTGCCAGGATGAAGTACGCGGACAGCAGCGTGGCGCACGCCGTCACCCAGATGGTGGCGAGATGGATCTTGGGCGGTATCCGGCCCCAGCCGAAGATCCACACCCCCACGAAGACGGATTCCAGATAGAAGGCCAGCAGCGCCTCCATCGCCAGCGGCGCGCCGAAAATGTCACCCACGAACCGGCTGAAGTCACTCCAGTTCAGCCCGAACTGGAACTCCTGAACCAGCCCGGTGACGACCCCCACAGCCAGGTTGACCAGGAGCAGCTTGCCGAAGAACTTGGTGAGCCGCAGCCACCGCTCGTTCTGGGTTCGCATCCATGCCGTCTGCATGATGGCGACGAGGAACGCCATGGAGATGGTGAACGGCACGAAGAAGAAGTGCACCACCGTCGTGATCCCGAATTGCCACCGCGCGAGGTCGAGCACATCCACGGGCCGGTCCCTTCCGAACGTTGTCGCGCCTGGCCAAGGCCAGCATCAGCGCACTCTTACTACGCTACGTCGTAGATACTACATCGCGTCGTAGATTTGTACGACGCGCCGTCGTACTACGTGCGGTAGGTATACTGGCCAGGTGGCTCAAGGACGACGCACCCAGCTGGGTGAACTCGAACGCGCGGCGATGGAGTACCTGTGGTCCCGTGACGACGCCGCCACCGTCCGCCAGGTGCACGAGGCGCTCAGCTCCACCCGTGAGATCGCTTACACGACGGTCATGACAGTCCTCGACCGGCTCGCCAAGAAGGGCTCGGTACAGCAGCTGCGGGACGGCCGCGCCTACCTCTACCGGCCGGCGTTCACTCGTGACGAGCTCACCGCCGAGCTCATGCACGAGGCCCTCGGTACGGTGGACGGCGCCGATCGCGCCTCCGCGCTGGTCCGCTTCATCGACACCGCCTCCGCCGACGACGCCGCCGCCCTGCGCGCCGCGCTCGCGGAGATCGCACGCCGCGAGACGTCGTCGTGATCGGCTTCGGGTCGGGCGCCGCCACTCCGCTGATCCTGACCGCGCTGGCTCTGGTCCTCGCCGGCCCCGCGCCCGCCTGGTTGGCCCGCTCGGCGTGGCCGAGCCGGGTGCCCCGAGCCGCGCTGGTCCTGTGGCAGGCGCTCGCGCTGGCAGCTCTACTCTCCGCGCTCGGCGCCGGACTGTCGGTGGGTACCCTGGCCGTGCTCAATGAGCGGCCCGGAACCGGCATGCTGATCCTGCACGGTCTCGCGTTCGCCTTCACCGTGCTCGTGCTGGCCCGGCTGTTGTGGTCCGCGCACACGCTCGGAGTAAGCCTTCGGGCCCGCCGCCGGCGCCACCGCCAGCTGGTGGACCTCCTCGGCCGCGACGACCGCCGGGCCCCGGGCGCGCACATTCTCGAGGCGCCGTCGCCGTTCGCGTACTGTGTGCCGGGCCTCCAGTCCCGCCTGGTGGTCTCCTCTTCCGCCCTGGAAGCTCTCGGCGACGACGAACTGCGCGCGGTCCTCGAACACGAGCGCGCCCACAGCCGGGCCCGCCACGACCTCGTCCTGGAAGGGTTCACCGCCCTGCACAACGCGTTTCCGCGTGTGGTCCGCAGCCGGGCAGCCCTGGATTCCGCGGCCGGGCTGGTGGAGATGCTCGCCGACGACGCCGCCCGGCGGCGCACCGGAGCGCTGCCGCTCGGACGCGCTCTGGCCCGGCTGGCCGGCGCCCCGGTTCCCGCGGGCGCCATGGGCTCGGGGAGCGTGACACCACTGGCCCGGATCCAGCGGCTGGCCGCCCCGGGCGACGAGGTCCACCGTTCCCTTGCGGCCGCCGTCTACGCCGGCGCCGCTGCCATCGTCACGGTGCCCACCCTGACCGTCGCGGCGCCGTGGCTGGCGGAGCTGAGCGCCTACGTGTGAACGGCCGGCCCGGGACCCGCACGTCCGCGGGCGCAGGGCGTCACCAGGTGGCCTCCGGCTCGAACGGGAACATCGGCCGGCGGCGGTTCCCGTAGTGGAGCGCCTCGAGATTCGCGCTGGTGGCTCCCGGGGTGTCGGCCCACACCAGTGCGGGGCACATGGGCTCGAACGCGGCTCGCGGCGAATGCACCCCCTTCGCGGCGATGATTCTCGCCTCGGCCGGGTCGATGCCGACCATCCGGAACTGCTCCCTGCTTCGGGTTCCGGCCGCGCGAGAGTGGACCGCGAGCCGAAAGCCGTCGTCGGTGCGGATACCGGCGGAAAGACCGAGATCGAAGTAACGGGAGCCGCCGTGCGTCGGCGACGGATCCTCGAAGGTGCCGTCGGCAACAGCGATCACCTCGCCGGACACCGGGAACGGTCTGCCGTGGCGGTCGTCCACCTTGCCTCCGACGTGGAGCTCCACCCGCCCGCCCGCGCCGGCATGCACACATTGCCGGGCTGCCTCCGGATCGTAGATCGACTCGATCAATCCGGTGATACCGAGGCGGCGTGCGGCGTGCAGCAGGTGCGTCGAGTCGCCGGGGCTGCCACCGCCCACGTTGTCGCCCATGTCCAGCAACAGCACCGGGCCGCGCGGTGCCGTGTCGGCCGTGCGCAACGCATCGTCCACGCTGTGCGCTCCCCCGGTGAAGTGCTCACGCACCGCCCACGCGGCGTCCGCGAGATGCATGGCGACCTCGTTCGCGAGCGCCGGCTGACCGTCGGTGATCGCCAGGACCGACGCTCCCATCTCCGGCACGTCGGCATATGGGAATCCCTCGACCACGCTCACCGACAGCACGCCCGGACGGCGCTCCTGCGCGCGGGCCGCCTTCAGCAACGAGGCCATGGGCTCGTCGGCGGTGCCCTGACGCAGGATGTTGATGGCCAGCGGCAGAGCGGCAAGAGCCATCACCGGCCGGATCTCTGCGGTGACGGCCCGCCCGAGCAGGCGTGCGCACGCCAGCCCCTGCGCTGCCGCGTCGACATGGGGGTTGGTCTGGAAGACGGTGACGACGTCGGCATGGTCCACCATCTGCCGGGAGACGTTGGCGTGCATGTCCAGGGTGACGCCGATCGGCACGTCCGGTCCGACCACGGAGCGCACCCGGCGGATGAACTCCCCGTCGGCGTCCGGGACGTGTGCCGCGACGGCAGCTCCGTGCTGCGGCAGCAGGACGCCGTCCCACGGCCCGCCGTGCCGCAGCGCGTCGAGCATCCGGCCGGTCAGATGCTCGTACGCCTCTTCGGTGCTGGGTCCGGACGGCGTGAGCCAGGCGAACAGCAGCGGCACCAGCTCCACGCCGGGTGTCTCGGCGGCATAGGCGAAGAACCCGGCCAGGATGGACTCCGAGCCGGCGTACACCTCGCGGATTTGCTCGCCTTCCACGATCGGGGCCGCCTGCCAAGCGTCGAGACCGGCCGGGACCGGCGCGAACGTGTTCGCCTCGTGGCCGAAGCCCACGGCCGCAAGGCGCATCACCGGAGCACTCTGGCGACGAGCTCCACCTCAACGGGTACCCCCAGGGGCAAGCTCGCCACCCCGACCGCGGACCGCGCGTGCCGGCCCCGCTCGCCCAAGACGTCGAGCAGGGTCCGGCTGACCCCGTCGGCGACCTGAGGGTGTTCCGTCAGCTCGGCGGTGCCGTTGACGAACACCGTGGCCTTCAGCATCCGCTCGATCCGGTCGAGCGAGCCCAGCGCGGCGGCCAGGCGGTACAGACCGTTGGCGGTCGCCTTGGCTGCCTCGGTCGCGGCCTCGTCGACGCTCACCCCCGCACCCACCCTGCCCAGCAACGGTCCCCCGCTCCCGGTGAAGGCGACCTGGCCGGAGACATATGCCGTCGCCTCGTCGATCGCCACGGCATCGATCAGCGCAGTCGGCGGCAGCGGAGGCGGCGGCTCGGGCAGAATCGCGGCGAGGCGCTGTTCGGCAGTGGTCATGTCAGGTACCTCCATCATGTGTACGGATCTTGCCTTTGCGTGACGTCGGCGGCCGGTCAAGGCCGGCCACCCCCTGCGCTTCACGCCGAGCGCAGGACCTTACCCGGGCGGGCGCCGGTCTGCACTCCGGCGTCGATGACAACCTCACCGTTCACCACCACGTGGTGGATTCCCGACGGTGGCCGGCACGGATCGAGGAACGTCGCCCGGTCGGTGACCGTCGCCGGGTCGAACACCACGATGTCTGCGGCCTTGCCCGGCGCCAGAACACCGCGATCGGGCAGGCCGATACGGTCGGCGACCGCCCCTGTCATCTTCCGGACAGCCGTGGACAGGTCGAGGTCGCCGAGCTCCCGCGTGTACCGGCCGAGCAACCGCGCATGCGCGCCGAATCCGCGGGGGTGCGGCCGGGCTCCGCGCTGATCGAACGGCACCGCGGATCCGTCCGATCCCATCAGCGCGAACTCACAGCGCAAGAATGTCCGGACGTCCTCCTCGGTGCGATAGAAGAGCACCACCTGCACGCTGTTGCCACCCTCGCGGCACAGCTCGAGCACGTAGCGGGCCGGCGGCATGCCGGCGGCCGCGGCCGCCTCCTCGATGGTGGCACCGTCCGGGGCCGGGACGGACGCCTCCGCGGGGGTGCCCCTGGCTATCACCACCCGTTCCCACAGCCATGGGATCCTCCCTCCCGGTCCCCAGCCGCCCGCAAGCTCCTCCTCGGCGCGGCGCGACACCACGGGGTCGGCGAGCCGCCGCCGCATCGCCGGCACGCCGCCCTCCTGAACCCAGGCCGGGAGATATTGTGTCAGCGCGGACGCCGACGCGTCGTACGGATAGACGTCACAGCAGATGTCGATCCCGGAGCGGCGAGCGGCTTCGAACGCCTCCAGCAGCCGCCCGGCGTTCCCCCAACTGGCCGGTTCGTTCAAGGCCACGTGCGAGTACTGGATCCTGGCGCCGGTGGCTCCGCCGAGACTGGCGGCCTCCTCCACGGCGGGGAAGACGTCGGCCCGGGCGTGGGTGGCATACAGCGCGTCGTGCGCGGCAAGGACCGAGCACAGTTCGCTCAGCTCGGCCCATCCGGCGTACCGGGACGGCACGTAGGTCAGGCCGGTGGACATGCCGAACGCGCCCTGCTCCAGCTGATCGGCCAGCAGCCGCCGCATCGCCGCGATTCCGCCGGCGGACGCCTTCTCCGCCATCCCGAGCGCGGCGATGCGCAGCTGCCCGTGACCTACGAGCGGAGCGACGTTGACGGCGACACCGTGCGCCTCGACGGCGACGGCGTAACCGTCCAGGTCCGTCCAGGTCGGTGTGACCGGATCGTGGCCGAGCCCGGCGAGCAGGTCGAGCTGGTCCTCCAGGACGTCGCCGACGAGCGGGAACGGCGAGAATCCGCAGTTGCCGGTCACCTCCGTCGTCACACCCTGGTGGATCTTGCTCTCGGCGCGCCCGTCCAGCAGCACGCTGACGTCGGAATGGGTGTGGACGTCGATGAAGCCTGGGCTGACCGCGAGGCCGCCGGCATCGATCACTCGCGCCGCTTCAGCGTGCCCGGCCCGGCTCGTCACCTCGACGATCACACCGTCGTCGACCACGACGTCGGCCCGGCGTGGCCGCGCTCCGGTTCCGTCGTGGACCAGCCCACCGCGGATCAGCAGCTCGGCCGGCACGCCGGTGTCCTCCCCCGTCGCCCACCGCGTAACCGGCTCCCGCAGCCTCTCGTCACGGCACTCGCCGCAGCCCGACCGGCCGGCCCGCCACACGCTCGCGGGCAAGGTCGAGGGCCGCCTCGTACAAGATCCTCCCGGCGTCCGGCGTGTACGGGCCGGAGAACAGGCGGGAGCTCCGGTAGGCCATCTCGATCTCGTATCCGCCGGCGGCATAGTCCGCCTCGCGCAACGGGATGTACCCGGGGACACCACCGGTGTACCCCATGACCAGAAGGTCCGGACGGCGCAGGGCGTTTCGCAGGTCGAGGGCGAACTCCACGAAGGGCTCCCCAGGAAGCATCACGATGCCGAAGCCGCCCCACCAGTGCACCGAGACCGGGACCTCCAGGCCGCCGGGCGACGGGCGATCGCGCCAATAGAGCGCCCACTCGCTCCATACCTCCAGCAGCGCCCGCCGGGGACCCGACTTCGCCGCCGCCTCGAGTTTCCATGCGCGCGCCCACTCACGCAGCGTCGATGCGTCCGGCGCCGGTCGTGTCGGCAGCCACACGCGCCGGGAAGTGGCGACGACGTCCACGACCGGCACCGGGTCGGCAGCGCGCAGAGCACGCGACACGCCGTCCCCGACCCTGGCACCGATCGCGTCGGCTTCCGCGAAGGTCCGCTTCGGAGCCGGCTCCGCGGAGAAGCTGTCGGTGGCCAGGTGGCCGGTGTTGATCTGGCCACAACAGCCCTGGACGAACATCACCTCGCCGCCCACGGCCTCGCGCACGTGCCGCCGTGCAGCACCCGGCCAGTCAGCCGTGATGGAGAGATTGTCCGGCCCCAGCGTCACCGGGTGACAGGCATGCGAGAAGATCGTCACGATCGGCGCGCCGGCATCGTCGGTCCACTGGATCGCGAAGACCGTGGGGTCGATCACCTCGGTGCCGCGACGATTGTGCGCGACCGAGTCCAGATAGGCCACCCCCGAGCGCATCCATGCCGACCGGCGCGCCTTCCATGCTCGCCGTCCAGCGTTCACGATGCCCGCGAACCCGGACTCCACATACTTCTCGTCCCTCTGGGCGCCGAAGCCGAGCGCCTTGACCTTCGGACCGCCGTGGGTGTGGCTGACCGTCACCGCGACGGACCCGGCGGGAATGCCGAGGTCCTCCGCGATCCGCCGGCCGATCTCGGCGGCGTCGCCCATGTCCAGGCTGATCAGGTCAGCGGAGACGATGACCGACGCGCTGTCGCCGTGGGACACGGCCACCGCGGTGGCGAGCAACGGATCGTGGACGCCGGCCGACGGAGCGACGCGCACCGCGAACCCGGCCATCAGCGATCCCACCGGCGGTGTGATGTCGACAGTGGCGACGCCTACCAGCGCCGGTTCCAGCGGGCCGCTCACAGCCACCTCACCCGGGACTGGAAACGGTCGAGGAATGTCGCGTGCTGACTGTCGCCACCGGGCGCGTTGCCGCTGCGCCAGATCGGCGGCGTCACCCCGCGGCGCACCAGCTCGGCGGTCGCCGAGGCGGTGATGCTGTTGAGCACATAGGCGTTGACGAACGTGGAGATCGCCGCGACGTTCTCCGCCAGGCCGTCGATGTTCAAGACGGCGTCGCCCACCGGCACCTTCGTGTCGACGTGCACGTCGACCAGGTCGTGCAGATTCTCCCGGCTCGGATGCCTGGCGGGGTGGTCCGGTGCCGTCGCCTCCGCGTGTTGGCGCGACGACACACCGATCACAGTGGCGCCCTCCTGTCTGGCGTATCGCGCGGCGTCGATGAGGGCCGCGTTGATGCCATAGGCGTTGACCAGAATCAGCAGGTCTCCAGCGCCGATCCGGTTGTCTCGCATCACCACGGTCGCGTAGCCGGGCGTGCGTTCCATGGCCATCGAACGCAGTGCGCCATCGGAGAGGAGGGTGCCGCCGTCGAGGATGGCGCTGATGTGGACCAGCCCGCCGGCGCGGAAGAACACCTCCTGTGCCGCCAGGTTGGAGTGCCCGCCGGGACCGTAGATGTACACCAGCTCGTCGCGGGCGACATGATCGGCGATCAGCGCGGCGGCCCGATGCACCGCACCGGCCTCCTCGTCCCGGATGGTCTCCAGCAGCCCGGTGACGGCCGTCAGGTACTCGCCCATCAGGGCCGCCGTGCCCGCCACCGCACCGCTCGGATCCCCGGTCAGCGCGCCGCTTCCTCGCCGCGTCGCCGTATGCGCGTCGTCTTCGCTCATCGATACCCACCTCCAGTGGCTGCTCCGGCAGGCACGGTGGTCCCGGCCGCCGTCAGCGTGATCAACGTCTCTCCTGCGGGCAGGTCGGTGGTGAGTTCCACCATCCGGCGCCCGTGCCGGTCCACCACGGCGTGTCCCACCTCCACACCGGCATCGGTGCGTGCGGAGCCGGGGGAGCCGGCCCAGTCGTCCGGAAGGGCGAGCAGGATGGCCGCGTCCTGTACCGGGCGCGGGGTGTTCACGACGACGTCCAACGCGCCGGCCGCGGCTGCGCGTACCGACAGCGACACCTCACGCCGCAGCCTCTCCCAGGCGTTCAGCTGCGCGGCCGTCCACCACGGCATCCCGTGGTCTCGCGCGAGCGCCACCACGTCCCGGCAAGCGTCCTGGACATATGTCCGCCGGTACACGTGGACCGGGTGGAACAGGAAGTGCGCCACCCCGTGGTGCGCGAGCGCCTGCTCGAGGATGACGTCACGGACCGACTCATGCGCGGCCCAGGCGAGATCCTGCACGTGCAACGGCAGCACGAGCACGTCGAGCCGGCTCCCGTTGTCCTCCACGCCGGCCATCGGGAAGGACAGATGCGCGGTCCCGAACGGGAAGCCGACGTTGCCTTGTTTGCTGGGACCCCGCGATTCATCGATCTGGACGCCCAGCGCCTGGCACCACAGGTAGAACTCGTCCCAGCCTTCCCACCTCGTGTAATGGTTCTTGTTGGACACGATCTCCTCGTGCCCGGTCATCGCTTGCGCCCACGCGTGCTGAGCGCGCATCTGGGGCCAGCCCCACGTCGCGATGTCCGCGTCTCCGACAGCGTTGTAGTGCAGGGCGTGCTCGTGCCCACGCTCGGCGATGGCGCGCACCACCTCCGGCTCGTACCCGCCCGGATAGACGTGACACCAGGTGGTACGCACGCCGGCCTCGTCGAACAGGCGCAGCGTGGTCTCCGCCTCTTCGCTCACGTTCCGATCGGAATCCACCGACAGGTGAGCGACGGCCGGCACGCCCGACGGCCAGTAGTACAGCCACGGGAGGACGACGCCGGTCCGCGCGGCGGCCTCGAACAGCACCTGCACGAACGCCTGCCGCCACAGATCGGCGTGGGGGCGGTGGAAGACCGGCACCGGCTCGAGTCCGGCTCGCCCGTCCGGCCTCGGCACCCAGCCGTCAGGCGGCAGCGCCCGGTCCGTTTCGTAGGAGAGGACGATGCCGTCGTCGCACTTGAGGACCCCGTCGTCCACCGCCGCCGACCCGTCGGCCGCCGGCACACCGTCCTCGCGGACCGGATCGCCTTGCTGAATACGGACGATGGTCTGCCACAGGTCCACGCCCGAGACGACGGCGAATCCCGCGCCGTGCCGCCGGGCCAGCATCGCCGTCGTGCCGTCGTCGCTCCACCGGGCGAGTACCGCTGTCCCGTCGGATGCGGCCTCGTCCGGCGCCGGCACGTCCAGGCGCACGCCGCCGAGCACGCGCAGCGGCACATCCGGCGGATCGACCCAGCCGTTCCCCCCGGTCACGCTCACGTGGCCGTCGCTCACCTCGCCGGTGGCGGACACACCGAACGCGGCCGTGAGCGGACCGGCGCCGACACACACGGCCACGCCGCCGTCGGCCACCCATCGCCGCACCGCCGACGCCTCGTTCTCGTCGAGCCGAGCCGCGGCGGGGAACACGGCGATGCGGGCGTGCTCGCGCGCCGCCACATCTGCTGGTGTCACCGTCTCGTACGGCAGCCGGAGGTGGCCGAGCACCTCGGTGCAGTAGAGCCACCACGGCTGACGGTCAGCGCTTTCGGTGTGCCCAGGGGCGTCGTCGCCGGGCACCACCATGATCGGCGCGGATTGCGTCACGTCATCTCTCCTTCGACAGGCGTCAGGCTTCGCGCACGAAGTGGCCGGGAGCCACCTCCCGCAACGGCAGGACCTCGGCCCTGGGCTGCCACGGCGTCGCGGGGGCCGGCAACGGATCCTTGGTGACGGGCAGGACCGCCGCGAGCAGCTGCTGCGTGTACGGGTGACGCGGGGAATCGAACAGGACTTCGGTCGGCGCGATCTCGACCACCTGCCCGAGGCACATCACCGCCACCCGGTCAGCGAAGCGCTCCACGACGGCGAGGTTGTGCGAGATGAACACCAGCGTCAGCCCGAGGCTGGTGCGAAGCTCGTCGAGCAGTGCAAGGACCTGCGCCTGGATGGAGACGTCCAGCGACGACGTCGGCTCGTCACACATGAGCAGCTTCGGCTCCAGCGCCAGCGCCCTGGCGATGGCGACCCGTTGCTGCTGGCCGCCGGAGAACTGCCGCGGATAGTGGTCGGCGAAGCGCGGATTGACTCCTACCATCGTCAGCAGCTCGATCGCCCGTTTGCGTCGAGATTCCTTGTCGCCGCGCTTGTGCAGCCGCAGCGGCTCCGCCACGTTCGCCGACACGCTGTAGTGCGGCAGCAAGGAGCCGTACGGATTCTGGAAGACCATCTGCATCCTGGCCCGCAGCCGGCGCATCTCGCGCCCGTGAACCGCCGACAGGTCCACGCCGTCGAAGGTGATGGTGCCACTGGTGGGCGGCATCAGGCCCATCATCAGCCTGGCCATCGTCGACTTTCCGCTGCCGCTCTCTCCCACCAGGCCGAGCGTCTCGCCGTGCCGCACCGACAGGGACACGTCCCGAACCGCGTGCACGTCCCCCGCACGGGTGCTGAACACCTTGTCGACCCCATCCGCGGTGATCAGGTACCCGCCGGCACCGTCTGCGCCGGTCCGCGCGTCGTCATGTTCCACGGTCACGTCAACCATGCTCCACCGCCTTCCAGCAGGCGACCTCGCGTCTTTCCGCGTTTCGCTCCGGTCCCGCGCCCGCGTGCAACAGGTCAACCTCGCCGTGTCCGGGCCACGGGAGCAACGGCTGTTCTTCCCGTCCGCAACGCTCCTCGGCCCGGCCGCACCGCGGGTGGAAGGCACAGCCGGTCGGCCGGTAGGCCAGGTCGGGGGGTGATCCCGGAATCGGCAGGAGCGCGCGCTGGCGGGCGCCTACCTCGAGAGTGGACTCGAACAGGCCCGTGGTGTAGGGGTGTGCGGGGCGGGAGAGCAGCCGTCGTATCGGCCCATGCTCAACCACGCGTCCCGCGTACATAACCATCGCGTCGTCGCAGAAGTACCTGGCGACGCCGAGGTCGTGGGTGATCATGATGATGCCGGTGCCGCGTGCCTTCAGCTCGGCCAGCAGGTCCAGCAGCTGGCGCTGGACCGTGACGTCGACCGCCGTAGTCGGCTCGTCGGCGATCAGCACCGACGGCTGGGTGACCATCGCCATCGCGATCATGGCTCGCTGCCGCATGCCGCCGGACAACTGGAACGGATAGGTGCGGATCCGTTTCTCCGGCTCGGGGATGCCGACGTCGCCGAGGGTCTCGACCGCTCGTCTCTTGGCTTCGGCGTGATCGCAGATCCCGTGCCACTTCAGGTGCTCGGTCAGCTGACGTTCCAGCGTGAGGGTCGGGTTGAGCGCCTCCATCGCGTTCTGGAAGACCATCCCGATGTCGCGTCCGCGGACTTTGCGCATCTGGCGCTCGGACAAGGCAAGGAGATCGGTTCCGCCCAGGCGGGCCTGTCCTCCGGCGATCCGGCCGGTCTTCGGCAGAAGGCGCATCACGCTACGCATCGCGACGCTTTTCCCGCTGCCGCTCTCCCCGACGATCGCCAGCGCCTGCCCAGGCTCCACGGTGAAGCTGACGTCGTCCACCACCCGGAGCACCCGATCGCGGAGCCCGAACTCGGTGCGCAGGCCCTCCACTTCCAACGAGGGGCTCATCGATCCTCCCCGCTTGTGTCGAAGGCGTCCCTGATGCCGTCGCCCACCCAGGTGAACGCCAGCAGAGTGAGGGCGAACAGCGCCGCCGGAAGGAACAGCAGATGCGGCGCGGCCAGGATGTAGCTGGTCCCCTCGGAGATCATCGATCCCCACGACGGGGTGGGCGGCTGGACGCCCAGGCCCAGGAGGGCCAGCCCGGCCTCCGCTCCGATGGCCGCCGGGATGGCGAAACTGGTGGTGACCAGAAGCGGACCTATGGCGTTGGGCAGGATGTAGCGAAGCGAGATGGTCGTCCCGGATGCCCCCATCGATCTGGCCGCTTCAACGTACTCCCGTTCCTTCACCGTGAGGACCTGCGCCCGCACCAGTCGCGCCTGAGTGACCCACGAGGAGATCCCGATCGCCAGCATCACCGCCCAGAGACTGCGTCCCATGACTGTGACCAGCACGATGGCGAACAGGTAGCTCGGGAACGCATACATCACATCGGTGATGCCCATGAGCCCCTGGTCGACCCGGCCGCCGATGTACCCGGCGG
The DNA here is from genome assembly GCF_010550695.1 of Phytoactinopolyspora alkaliphila. GTDB lineage: Bacteria > Actinomycetota > Actinomycetes > Jiangellales > Jiangellaceae > Phytoactinopolyspora > Phytoactinopolyspora alkaliphila. The sequence goes on along the minus strand of NZ_JAAGOB010000003.1, from coordinate 144,535 downwards.
ACAGCCCGATGAGGATCGCCACGACGAGGGACGCCAGCTCGGCGCCGAACGCCACGAACAGCGCGGTTCGCAGGCCGTAGATCAGCCGGCTGAAGATATCCCGGCCCAGCAGGTCGGTACCGAGCAGGTGCCCCTCGGTGCCTAGTGGGGCCAGCCGCGCATCCGGGTCGGTCTCGGAGAAGTGGTACGGAGCGATCCACGGCGCCGCCAGCGCGGTCACGATCAGCAAACCGCAGAAGATCAGGCTCACGAACGCGAGCCGATTGGCTTTGAACCGGGCCCACGCACGCGACCAGTGACTCCTGGCCTCTCCGGCCTCTACGCCGGCTGTCGCAGCGGGCTCTTCTGTGATCGTCGCCACCGGCTGACACCCCCTGCCGCTCGAATTCGGGGATCGAGGTACCCGTACACCAGGTCCACGATCAGGTTCATGGTCATCAAGATCAGTGCGAAGAAGAGCGCTGTTCCCATCAGCAACGGCATGTCACGGCTGGCGGCTGCCTGCGCGAAGTACAGGCCCAGGCCGGGGATCCGGAACAGCGCCTCGACGAACACCGTGCCGGTCATCAACGACGCCAGCAGGGGCCCGAGCACCGTCACGATCGGGATCAGCGAGTTCCGCAAGGCGTGCCGCATGATCACCGTGGACCGCGGCCCACCCTTCGCCAGGGCCGCGACCACGTACTCCTCACGCAGGGTCTCCAGCATGCTGGAGCGCACATACCTCGCCAGCACCGCGGTAGGGCCGAGGACCAGAGCCAGGACCGGCATGATCATGTAGTGCGGGCCGGCCCAGCCGCTGGACGGCAGAACCCCCAGGGTGAGTGTGAAGAACAGCACCAGGATGACGCCGGTGAGGTAGTTCGGCAGCGCCGTGCCCAGGGTGATCAGGAACATCGTTCCGTGATCCGCAGGCGAGTTCTGCCGGACGGCCGCGTAGACGCCGATCGGTATGGCGATCAGCAGGGACAAGGCCACCGCGATGAGAGCGATGGTGGCCGAGATGGGAAATCCCTGCGCGATGATGTCCTGCACGTCCTGGGTCGGGTACTTGTACGACGGGCCGAAATCCCAGGTGACAGCACCCTTCATGAAGATCAGGTACTGCCGCCAGGCCGGGATGTCGTCGCCGTAGCGGGAGGCGAACGCGTGCACCATGTCCTCGGTGCCCGAGCCGCCGAACTGTGCGGCACCCGCGCTGATCCGCTGGATGTCCGCGAAGTTTCCCGGCGCCAGCTGGAGCAGCGTGAAGGTGATCATGGATACGGCGGTCAGGGAGAGCACCATCCGCATGACACGCTTGCCTAGGTATGTCATGAAGCTCATCGCGTGCCCTCCCTGCGCCTGTCCGGCCGAACGGCCATGGTCAAGATGTCCTTACTGCTCTTCGGCCGCGATGCTCATGCCCTTGAAGTAGTAGGCATCGAGCGAGGGCCGCAGGTTGAGGCCATCGATGGTCGGGCGCACCGCGAAATAGCGGTCCTTCCACAGCACTGGGATGATCAGGTGCTGCTCTTCACGCAGCCTCGCCGCCTCGATGAACAGGGCTTCCTGTTCGGCGTCGTCCGTGGTGTTCATCGCCTGCTCAACCAGGTCGGCGAGCTCCTGCGACCCTTCGCTCGCGTGCTCGTCGCGGATCGCGCTCAATTCCTCGTTCCGTTCCGCGATCGAAAGGTCGCTGTCGGCCTGGACCTCCTGGTACTCCGTCCAGACATCGGCAGGAAGGCTGAACTCCTGGATGTCGCGTGGCGACCAGAGGGAGCCGACCATCGTGGGCCAGTTCGGCGTGCCGGCGAAGGATCCGTAGTAGAAGCCGACGTAGTCGTCGTCCTGAACGGCCCAGCGCCGCTCGACCAGAACACCGGACTCCACCGTGTCGGCCTTGGCGCTGATGCCGAGGTTCCTCCGCCACGAGTCGACGATGGCTTCGACGTCGACATTCGAGCTGCCGGCCAGAAGATTGATCTCCGGGAAACCCTCACCGTCCGGGTAGCCAGCCTCGGCGAGCAGCCGCTTCGCCTCCTCGACGTCCTCGCTCACCTCGATGCTCTCGTCGTAGCCCGGCACGATGCCCAGCACCAGGGAGTGGCCCGGCTCGCCGTCCGGCGTCACGGTCGCGATGTACTCGCGGTCGAGCCCAAGAGACAGCGCCTTGCGGATGTTGACGTCCTCGAGGAGCGGGTTCTCGCTGCGCAGCGTCGCCAGGTAGACATAAGACACCGATGGGGCCACGCGGATGTGCTCGGCCAGCTCCGGGTCGCTCTCCATCCGGATGATGTCCGCGTTGGCCAAGCCGACGATGTCCACTTCGTCGTTCTCGTACGGCACCGTCGCGGCGCCGGTGGTGCCACCCTCCAGCAGCGCGATCTCGATCCGATCGAGGTGCACGTTCTCCGGATCCCAGTAGTGCGGGTTGGGGACCAGCTCCATGCTGGAGTTCGTCACCCACCGGTCCAGCATGAACGGGCCGTTGCTGACGATGTGCTCCGCTTCCTGCCAGTCCTGCGGGTGCTCCTCGACGGTGTCCATGTGCAGCGGCAGCATCGACGGATGCGTCATCGCCATCAGGAAGCCTGGGGTCGGGGTTTCCACCTCGATCTCCAGGACCCGCTCGTCGACCGCGCGGACCCCCACCTCAGACCAATCCTCCGTGCCACCCTCCAGGAAGTCCGCGGCGCCCTTGATGTTGGTGGAGCTCTGGTAGGAGTTGGCTCCCGAGGTGCTGCCGCCGGTCTCGCCGGCTTCCGGCGTGAACAGCCGCTGATAGGTACGCTCGAAGTCTTCCGCTGTCACCGGGTCCCCGTTGGACCAGGCGGCGTTGTCACGGATGTGGAAGGTGTAGGTCAGCCCGTCCTCCGACATCTCCCAGCTCTCGGCCATCCCCGGGGCCACATCGGTGCCTTCTTCGTTCTGCACCACGAGACCCTCGAAGATGCCCTTGGCCGACATCCACATGCCGAAGGTGACCACCTGCGGGTCGATGATCGGCAGGTTGCTGCTGGACAGTCGCAGAACCTGCTCATGCCCGGGGTCGGCATCCGTATCGTCCGAGCTGCTGGTGCCGTTGTCCCTGCTGTCCCCGTCGTCGCCGAACAAGGTGCATCCGGACAGCGCCAGGGTCACCGCCACGGCGGCGGTTACCGACCGAAGCCTGGCAGAGCTTCGTCGGGCCGATCGTGTGCTTGCGCCCATGACTCCTCCTCAAACCTGTAGGACTGTGCTGCCCGTGCGGGCAGGTCACAGCTGCATCGAATGATCGAGAACCTTGCTGATAGCTGCCGCGATGTCCTCGGCGTCCGTTTTGGTGCCGAGCAGCGTCTGCGGTGACAGCCACATCGCCTCGGCCACGAGTTCGTCGGTGGCCGGGAGCTCGGCGGCCGGTTCTGGCCGCCCGAGCCGCGTAGTGATCGTGTGGATCTCCCTGCGGATGGCATCGTTGCGGTGCAGACCCACATAGCCGCCGGACACCGGAACGCCCTCGGCCGCGAGGGCGCGCACGAAACGTCTCTTGCGATCCACGTCACCGAGGCCGGCGACGCGGAAGGTGAACAGATGCCGGCCATGGGCCGTCACCCGTGGATCGATGTCCGGCACGCGAAGGCCCGGGACGCCGGCGAGCATGCCGGTCAGCAGCGACCAGAACTCGTCCCTGCGGCGGGTCTGCTCCGGGTGCCGGCGCAGCTGCGCGCGGAGGATCGCTCCTTGGAACTCGGTGATCCGCAGGTTGAAGCCCACGTGCTCGTGCTGGTACCAGCCGCCGCCCGGCACGCGGCCGACGTTGGCCTGTGCGTACAGCCGGTCCGCGAGGTCCGGAGCGTTCGCCACCACCGCGCCGCCTTCTCCGGATGTCATGTTCTTGCTGGTCTGGAAGCTGAACATGCCCGCGTCGCCGAGCGCACCCACGCGCCGGCCGCGCCACTCGGCGCCGTGGCCTTGCGCGGCGTCCTCCACGACCGCGAGGCCTCTGCGGTTCGCGATTTCCAGAAGGGCGTCCATGTCACACGGCTGCCCGGCCAGGTGCACCGGCATGATCGCCGCGGTCCGCTCGGTGACGGCCGCCTCGGCGGCCCTCGGATCGAGCAGGTGCGTCCGCAGGTCCACGTCGGCGAACACCGGGACCGCGCCGATCATCAGCGCGGCGGTGGCGCTGCCGACGAACGTGTACGCCGGCATCACCACCTCGTCGCCGATGCCCACGCCGAGCGCCTTCAACGCGGCGGTCAGTCCCAAGGTGCCGTTGCACACCGCGATGCAGTGCTCGGCCTGCTGGTAATCAGCGAACTCGCGCTCGAAGGCACGCACGATCTCGCCGTGGCTGCTACCCCAGCGGCCCGATGCGAGAACCTCGGCGAGAACGCGTGCTTCCTCCTCCCCGGACACCGGCCAGGCGGGGAACGGGTCGGTCCGCACCGGGGTGCCGCCGCTGATGGCAAGCTCGGACATCAGGCGTCACCCGGCTCGCCGGCCGTCCGTGCGATCGCACGGCCGACCTGCTCGATGGCCTGGAGGTGGTGGTCCCTGAAATCCGGAGTGGTCGGCTTCCACGTGGTCTGCAGGAAGCCGAGGAGCCGGGCCTGGTCGAGTCGCCGCCGGCAAAAGTCCACCGTCAGCTCGAAGCTCCGGGCCTGCCGGTAGTTGCTGGCCGTGGGGATCTGGTCGAAGCCCTGATCGTCGAGATCGAGATAGGTCAGATACCGCCAGGCACGGTTCTCCGGCTCCGTCTGCACCCGCGGGCGGTCGTTTTCGTTCTCATCGGTGAAAGCCAGGTCGTAGTGCCAGTTGCTCTGCACGATCGATCGGGGCATCTTCCAGTAGAACTCCTGCGGGTGCCGCCAGGCGTGATCCGACCACACCCACGGCCGGCCGCCGGCCTTGGTGACCTCCTCGGCGAAGAAGTTCAGGTCATCCCACCACAGCTCGTGCTGCCGGATCACGACCAGCCGCGACCTCGGCTGATTGGCCGCCGTTTCCTCGTCCATACCCAGATGGAACAGCCGCGGCGCGCCGAAGAGTTCACTGACCTCGGCGATCAGATCCTTGCAGACCTCGTAGTACACCGGTGTCGAGACCTGCCTCTGGTACACACCCAGCCAGGCGTCGTGGCCGGTACTGAAGTTGAGCTTGGGGATGGGTTCCAGCCCCAGCTCCCGCAGCCGGGCCACCTCGTCCTTCAGGCGCGCCGTGCTCCAGGCGTTCTTGAGCGCGATCTCCGGGTGTGACTCGTAACGGACGGCGTCACCGAGATCCAGGAGGACCATGTTGAGGTGGCTGTCGGCCATCTTCTGGGTCAGCTCGGTCCACAGACCGTCGTCGAACTGCATTTCGTCGCGGTACGCACTCAGGCGCCGCGGCTCCGGTGAGTCGCTCCAGAAGTTGTAGCTGATGTGCAGCAGGTTCGCCCAGATACTCATTGACGTCTTCCGATCACGCGATGACTAGTTGGATTCCTGGCGTGCTGCCCAGCGGGCCGCCCGCCGGCGGTCTGCTCGTCTGCGGGCGTTCCGGGCCTTCGCGGCGCCCTGCAACGCCCCCCAGTTGAGCATCGCGACGCCCAGCAGGCGGGTGCCGCTGGTGGGGGTCGGCTGGTTGTCCCAGTCCTCGTAGATGTCCAGGCAGTGCTCGAAGACATCCGGGTCCGACGGCGAGATGGCCATCCAGCGGGCCGCTCCGATCGGGTTGGACTGCAGTACGCCCTGGCCGCTGACCACGTAGCGGACAGTGGCCCGGCCGTCGGCGTTCGTCGCCGCCAGGTTCTCGGTGAACGTGGCCGCGATCTTCGCGATGTCCTGGCTGGTGAAGACGTAGCCGTGCTGGTGCGCCAGCGCGGCGAAGTCCACGTCGATCGCGGCGTGGCTGTAGTCCTCGTAGTTCTTGTAGCCACCGTTGACCGCATACTCCGGCTTGTGCATGGAGATGTCCGTCTCCGCCGAGCCGGTCTTGGTGTAGCCCTCCCACGCAGCCGAGTACGTCGGGAAGTAGTACCAGATCGACGTGGTGACGCCGTTGGTTACCTGATCGATCAACTCCGCCTTGAACATCTCGGCCAGGGCGGTGGCGCGGTGGACGTGCTGCGGGTCACCGGTGATCGCAGCCAGTTCCAGGACCGTCCGCCCCAGAGCAAGGCTCTGATTCGTCGGCTGGGCCTGGCCGTCGAACCCGAACGGCTTCCCCTTCTCCCAGAAGTAGTAGCCACGGCCGTCGGAAGTCTCGCGCCACTCGTCGTCGTGAACGGCCACCGCGGCCTCCACGTCGGCCAGGTACTCGTCGGCCTTGTCCTGGTAGTACTGGTCATTGATGAGCTGCGGGTCGGTCTTGACGATCCGCACGAAGCTGGCGATCGGGTACGTGATCATGCCGGTGTGCACGCCCAGGATCACCGGCTGGGCGAACATGGGGTAGTTGCCCTCGGCGGGCCGGGTGCCCACGTTTTGATCGTGCGCGGTGCAGAGAATGGTGCCCGGGTAGTCGTCGTAGATGCGCTGGACCGCGTAGTCCGGGCTGGACGGGTCCATGGTCAGGCCGGTGAACGTATCGGTGTAGTCGAACCGTTCGTTACGGACCACCAGGGAGAACGTGTCACCCGCCCCGTGGGTGACGGTGACGTGCGCGGTGTCGGCGTAGTTCCGCCCGCTGCGGATCTCCAGCGTCGGCTGGCCGTTCCCATCGAGAAGCTCGGAGATCCCCAGTGTGTACGGGTTCATCGTGCGCCAGGCGGGAAGCGAAAGCCCGCGGTAATCGGTGACGCCGCGCTCGCTGTCCCGGTGAGTAAGCATGATGTCGACGTTGCCGATGAACCGGTCGAGATAGTCGGTGTCCCCATGCGCCAGGTACATCATGATGAAGCTGCGCAGTGCATAGGACTGCTGCCACGCCAGGGCGCCGGCCTCATTGTTGTTGTCCGGGCTCTGGCCTCCGCTCTGATAGGCCGCGTCGAAGGCGTCGAATGCGGCGGGAGTCGTGAGGTCCAGCGTTTGGGACGCCCCGGCCGGACCGGCCACGGAGACGCCCAGCGCTCCAGCTGACAACCCGCCGGCGGTGAGGAAGCCCGCCTGCTGGAGGAATCGGCGTCGGGTCACGCCCGCGTTCACGGTGGAGCTTGCTTCCGGCACACGATGCGGTGCTGCCATGGACGTCTCCTTTGTTCAGAAAAGGGTCACGCGCTGGTTCCGATGAGTCTGTTCTGTATCTCTTTGCTTGTCAACTGCTTCTCTATAACGAAAACATGACGCCGCATCGCGGATGACGAGGGCATTCTCGCCATCCGCGAAGATCACAATGTACGCCTACCGGCACAGATTCCAGCGCCACCCAGGCCCCTCTGCACCAATTTCGGCGGTCCGGAAGTCCGGGTGCAAAGCTGACTCAATCCGGACCACTAGGAGACTTCAACCAGGATCTTCGCAACAGATTCGATCGCCCGCGACGCGGCGGCATGGACCCAATGGGCGATGGGCAGGCCGACATCGCCGGCGCTCTCCGACTTCGGCAGCAGGCACCGCAGCACCACAACCCAGCCGGGTCACTTCTTGGAAACAGACGGAAGCAGTACTTCCGTTCTACGCCTGCGCTTCAGCGGATTCCGTGGCCACGGGTTCACCCGATCCCGACCATCCGTGCTGGGAATCGACCCGGCGGATGACCGGCATCGGGAGCCTGCGATCCACCGGCGGCCCCTCGAGCCGTGCATGCCTGCGCTCCCACAGGATCTGGGCAGCTTCCCGCCCGATGTCTTCACACGGGACCCGGACCGACGTCAGGATCCCGTCGCCCACCTCGGCGATGTCCTCGAAGGCCACCATCGCCGGCCAGCCTTCCGGCGGCACATCTGCAGTCCGCAACGCAGCGGCCATGCCGAGCGCCGCGTTGTGGCTGGCGCACACCACGGCCGTGACATCCCGGCGAACGACGACGGCTCGGGCCACCAAGGCCGCGATCTCGGCCTGGCGCTCGAACGAGTCTGGGGGCGCATCAGGAAGGAAAGAGATGTTCTCCACCCGCTCACCGAACTGTTCCATCGCGTCCCGCCAGCCGCGCATGCGCAGGACCGACCAGTGATACCTGGGGTCCTCGATGCCCTCGGCATGCAGGCCCAGGTAGGCGATGCGGCGATGACCTCGCTGCCAGAGATGCCGAGTGGCGGCGCGTCCACCGTCGACGTGATCGACTGTCACCATGTCGATGACCATCTCCGGCGTGGGAGGGGTCATCGGTATCGACGCCCAGCGAACCCGGGCGGTCGAAGCGTCGCCGAAGGCCGCCAGGTCCTCGCCGCGATCCGGCATGGCCAGGAAGGCTCCGGCGATGGGCGGCAGGGTACCGTCGAGGGCACGCCGCAGAGCGGCGTCGATGTCCATGGTCGCGCTCGCGGCGCCGAGCTGGGTCACTCTCTCCTCGAAGCCGAGCCGCACCCGGTCCACCGTGGTCATCGTGCCCGTGCTCCCGGTGGCCTGCACCAGCATCAGGTAGCTGTCCGGCTCGGCGCTGGCGGTGTCCGCGACGAACACACCGACTCGCGGAACCGTGCGCAGCAGGCCCTCGTCGACGAGCTTCCTCAGCTCCGAGGTGACAGTCCGCGGGGAGAGCCGGTATTTCTCCTGCAATTCCCGCACCGTGGGAAGCATGTCACCGGGCCGCAGGTGCCCCTCGCGGCAAGCCTGGCGAAGGTCGTCGACCAAAGCCTGGCGCTGCCTCTCGGACGTTCTCCTGGTAACCACCCTGAGACCTCTCTGTGCTTCCCGTTGGTGAAGCACAGCGTATATCACCTTCCGCAGATGACATACCATTCCAATAAAAGACCAGGTAGAAGGCCTATTGCGGCGCGGAAACAGGAGGTAGCAAACGTTTCACCTGAAGGGACTGGTCATTCCGTGCATGAATCCTGGCCAGTCATCAGTAATGCACCCAGCCGCCGTCGACGTTGAGCACCTGGCCGGTGACAAATCCACTTTCGGCACTGGCGAGAAAGACGAACGCGCCGGCCAAGTCATCGGCATACCCGCGTCGCTTGAGTGCCTGTCGGGCGGTGATCCGGTCGAAGACAGCTGCCGCGTCCGGTTCCATCTCTTGCTCGTGTTCGGTGCGGATGGCACCGGGCATGACGGCGTTGACCCGGATGCCATCCTCTCCCAGCTCCCGGGCGAGCGCACGGGTCAGCCCGATGAGACCAGCCTTGCTCGCGGTGTAGTGCAGCGCACCTGGCTGACCGGTCTCGACCATGACGCTGGTGACATTGATGACGCAGGCGTGCTCGCTGACTCGCAGGTCAGGGTACGCGGCACGCGTCATGAGCCAGGATCCGCGCAGATTCACATTCAGCACGTGGTCCCACTGGTCGACCTGGAGCTCAGCCCACGGGACGCGCGCGGAGGCGGCGGCGTTGTTGACCACGATGTCGACAGCTCCGAGCTCGGCCCGCACGGTCGTGGCGAACGACTCGACGGCCTGCGGGTCCACCATGTCGGCCGGAACCGCGATCGCCCGGCCACCCGTGGCATTGATCTCGGCCACCAGCTTCACCGCCTGTTCCCTGGGTCGCGGACCCGGCTCGTGACCGACCGCGACCGCGGCGCCCTCGGCGGCGTAGGCCCGCGCCACAGCCGCCCCGATCCCACGCGAAGCACCCGTCAGCAGGGCTACCCGGCCGGTCAGCCGCTGGCCGCTCATGTCCGCTCGATCAGGTCGGCGCGCTCGGTCACGACCAGCGACGTGGGCACACCGGCGTACTCGGACCTGGCTCGGAAGAGGCGGCCGGCGAGTGGCTCTCGCGCACTGGCGGCGTCGCCGTAGCCTTCCCGTGCCGTGGTGATCAGCAGGTCCCTCCCGTCGGTTCCACCGAGTGCGACGCTGGTGCACTGGCGGGGCGGCACGTGGACGACGACGTCGGCCCTGCCGCTCGCGTCGAACCGGCGGACCTGCCCGCCGTCGTACATGGCCACCCAGACGCCTCCCTCCACGTCCACGGCGAGCCCGTCAGGGAGCGCGTCGCCGGACTCGAAGTCGACGAACGGTTGCGACCCGGTGACCTTGCCGGAATCGAGATCCACCTGATGCACCCAAACCCTTCGTTCGAATGTGTCGACGTGGTACAGCTTCGAGCCGCCCGCGTCCCAGACCATGCCGTTCGTGAGCGTGAAACCACGGGCAGCCTCGGCGACCGTGCCGTCGCGCTCGACCCGCAGCAGCGAACCTCCATGACGGGCCCGGCCCGGGGCGATGGTCCCGATCCACAGCCGGCCGTGCTGATCCGCGACGCCGTCGTTGACCAGCCAACCGGCGCCGAGCCGGAGATCAGCCCAGCGACCGAGCGGCTCCCACGAACCCTGGCCAACGGAGAGCACATCGACGGCCTCTCCGCGGGCAACGACCACGCCGCCGGATGACGCCGGCTGAACCAGCGAGGTCCGGACTCCGGTTCGCCAGGCGACTGTGGCGTGCTCGTCGGGCCGGCGCCTCCAGACGACACCTGCCGCGGCGTCGACCCACCACCAGGCAGCACCGTCCCACCGCGGGCTCTCCCCGAGAGTCGTGCGAGGCCCGTCGGCCTCGGCCACCGGTTCGGCGTCCATGTCTGCCCTTTCATCTGGGTCACAGCAGGCTACACCACTATGAAACGTCCGGTTCGCAAAGTTGTCGCGACCTGCTCCGTGGCTTTAGACCCGGGGGCTCCACGTCGGCGTGCCGCCAGGCTCTCTCATGCCATCTAGTGGAACCACCCTTGCCCTGTTACTCATTGTGGCATACCCTGCAACCCATATTGTGAAGCACAGCATTCCATTTAGGGAAACAGAAACGATCAGTTGGGAGACAGCGGGTTGGCCATTTTGACGTCGCAGAAGCGCGACCGCTCCGACGCCCTCAGCCGCGAGGCTCGCACGCTCACCCCCGGTGGCGTGCACTCCAACGTGCGGCTGGCCGGGCCACCGGTGTTCTTCGATCGGGGCGAAGGCGCCTGGCTGTACGACGTCGACGGCAACGACTATCTCGACTACCTGCTCGGACAGGGCCCGAACTTCCTCGGTCACGCGCCGGCGAAGGTCAACGACGTCGTCGCCCGCGAGATGCGGCGTGGCTCCGTCTTCGGAGCCCAGCACGCACTGGAGAACCGAGCGGGCGAGCTCTTCCTCGACACCGTACGGTGGCCGGAGAGGGTTCGGTTCGGCATGACCGGCACCGAGTCGGATCAGGCCGCGCTGCGGCTCGCCCGGGCCGCCACCGGCCGCGGCAAGTTCGTGCGGTTCGAGGGGACGTACCACGGCTGGCTGGACAACGTCCTGGCGAGCACCGAGGACGGAGTGACGTCGCCGGCCAGCGCCGGCCAGCTCCCTCACCACCTGGACGACACCTACTTTCTGCCCTACAACGACGCCGCCTCCCTCGAGGCCACGCTCGCCGCCCACGACGACATCGCCGCCGTGATCCTCGAGCCGGTGATGTGCAACAGCGGCGTCATCCCACCGCGGCCGGATTATCTAGCCCGGGTTCGCGAGCTGTGCGACCAGCACGCAGTGGTGCTGATCTTCGATGAGGTCATCACCGGTTTCCGCCTGGCGCTGGGCGGCGCCGCGGAACGCTTCGGAGTGACACCCGACCTCGCGGTGTACGGCAAGGCGATGGCGGGAGGATGGCCGGTGTCCGCGCTGGCCGGCAAGGCAGCCCTGATGGATCTGTTCGCCGACGGCGTGGTCCATGCCGGGACGTTCAACTCGTCCGTGCCGGCGTGCGCGGCCGTCATCGCGACATTGACCACGCTGCGCGAGGAACCACCCTACGAGCAGGTCGAGAAGCACGGCAGTGCGCTCATGGACCAGATCCGCGAGCTCGCCCACACGTACGCACTCGACCTGCGGGTCCAGGGCTTGCCGGCTGCCTTCCACGTCTCCTTCGGTCCTCAGGAACCCGTCCACGACCATTCCGGACTCGCCGGACTCGACCTCGAGAGATATCAGCGGCTCGCGCGCACGCTGGTCGATCACGGCATGTGGGTAGCGCCACGCGGGATCTGGTACGTCTCGACGGCTCACGGGGAGCACGAACTCGATGTCGCCACGTCCAGGCTCGATGCGGCGCTGGCGGCGGAAACCACGTGACCATGCGCACTGCCACTACCCGCGAACCCCAAGCCACCGACTGGCTAGGCCTGCTCGAGGATCTGGTCAACACCGACAGCGCACCGGACGACCACGCCGGGATCGACGCGGTCTACGGCAAGCTCGCCCCAGTGGTGGAGCAGCTGGGGTTCACCGTGAAGAAGCTCGCCACCGACGGCGGCCCCGACGCCATGCTCGCCCGCCGGCACGGTTCACGAGGTGACGCCCGCCGCGTTCTCATGGTGGGACATGTCGACACGGTGTTTGCTCGAGGAACCGCACAGGCTCGGCCGTTCACGATCGCCGGCGAGCGCGCCTACGGCCCCGGTGTAGCCGACATGAAGGGCGGACTGGTGGTCATCCTGGCCGCACTGAGCCGCCTCGACGACGCCGCGCTGGCCGGCCTCGACATCACGGTGCTGTTCAACGGCGACGAGGAATCCGGCTCTGTCTTTTCCCGACCGGTCATCGAGGAGGCAGCCACCGGCCAGGACGCCGCGCTGATCTTCGAGGCGGCCCGTCCCTCCGGAGCCATCGTGAGTTCCCGTCGCGGAGTGGCCCGGTACCGCCTCGACGTGACCGGACGTGCCTCACACAGCGGCTCCAACCCGCAGGCGGGCGCGAACGCCCTGGAGACGCTCGCTCACACGATCATCGGGATCCAGGACGCTGGCCGGCGGATCGACGGCGCCACGGTCACCGCGGTCCTGGCCGAAGGCGGGTCGCGGCCCAACATCGTTCCCGCGGCGGCCTCGGTGCACGTCGATGCCAGGTTCGACGACGACCGCGCGGATCAGGCCGTCGAGCGAGAACTCGGCAAGCTCACCGGCGAAGGCCCGGTGGAGGGCACCGTGACCCGGCTGACGCGCTATGCCGGCCGCCCGGCGTTCGGCCGGCCCTATACGGAGCTGGCCAGGGCCTACACCGACGCCGGCCGGGAACTGGGGGTGCAGATCGAGACGGTTTCCGCCGGAGGTGTCTCGGATGCCAACTTCACCGCCGCTCTGGGGGTGCCGACCATCGACGGGCTCGGCCCCTCCGGCGGCCGCGCACATACCGACGACGAGTACATCGAGCTCGCCACCGTCCAGAAACGCGCATCAGTCTGCGCTGCGTTGCTATCCCGGCTGAGCAGCGCCGCTTCGCCGCACTAGCCCACCTCTCCCCCGGCCCGTTCCCAACCCCTGGCATGGGTTAGGGTCGCTAACGCGTCCGAAATGTCGGAAATGTGGAGCCATAACTCATGCCAGGGGTTGGGAACGGGCGTGGATTGTCCCCGGGCGGGGAAGGGTCAGCGACGGTTGCGAAGGTCCACCGAGACGCCGGGCCGCGCCCAGGCGGCGCCGAGCTCGCTGAACAACGCACGTGTCCTGGCGGAGTCGGCCACGGCCGCGTTGATGCCGGCGAGGATCACCCGGCGGGAGCCGTCCTCGTCGCGTTCTTCGAGGTGTTCCGCCGGAATCCGGTGCGGGTCTCCGGAGGCGAGCATCCCCTCCAGGAACGCGGTGAACGCCTCGGTCCGCTGGAGCGAGGCGCGCAGTGGGACGTTTTGCGGGTCGCGACGATGAGCGAGCAGATTGTCGAAGGGCCGGCCACGCTCGGTGGAGAGGTCCAGCCGCTCACCGTCGATGCTCAGCACGCTCGCCGTCTCCCCGAGCTCCGCGACGCCGGACGTGCCGTACACCGTGACCACGGGCGCCTCCTGCATCTCGGCACACAGCGTCAAGGCGACGTGAATGCGCTTTCCATCACCAAGCCGGATGCGGGCGCTGAGGGTGTCGTCCGTGGCGATGTCCCGGCACCGGTATGCCTCGACCTCGAGCGTCTCCGGAACTGCGGACGGGTCCGCTGCCTGTGCCACCGCGAGCGCGTTCATGACCGGGTGCGCCAGCGGATTGGTGGCCACGCCGTCAGCGGCCACGACGCCGTCGAGCGCACGGTGCCCCGCCCAGCGCGAACGCTGGTAGTAGCGATCGAGGCGGATCCACTGCCCGGTGACGGTGATGTCGCCGATCTCGCCGAGCGTGCCGTCCGCGACCAGGGCGAGAAGGCGGATCATCGGTTCAGCGGCCAAGCCCTGGAAGCCGATCTGGCACAACCGGCCCCGGTTCCGGCTCAGCTCGATGAGCTGCGTGTGCTCGGTCACGGAGACAACCGGTGGCTTCTCCAGCATGACATCGGACCCGGCCTCCATGGCGTCCCATGCCATCTCGAAATGCGTGTGCGGAGGGCTGGCGACGATGGTGACGTCCGGCCGGGTGCGCGCCAGCATAGATCGGTGGTCGGTGAAGAACTCCACACCCGCGGGCAGATCCGCCGCGGCCTCCGGGTTGACGTCGCAGCCGGCGACGAAGCGCGCCGAACCCGCGGCGCCGTGGGCCGTAAGTGGCTCCAGATAGGACCTTCCGTAGCCCCGGACACCGATCAGCGCCACTGTGGCCGGTATGTCATGTGAGTTCACTGGCCGTCATCACCTTCCGGTCGAGCTGCCTTCGCCCAACGATTCTCTTCCAGGCTCGTCACCTCAGCGCGTGGTGGCGGGTCCGGCGACCTGGTCGAGAATCTCGCCGACGATAGTGGTGGTCCGCGTCTGCGTCGTCCACGCCTCAGGCGTCAGGGTCAGCCGATGCGCGAGGGCGGCGACGGCGACCTCCTTGACGTCCTCCGGCACCACGTAGTCTCGCCCGTCGAGCACGGCCAGCGCTCGCGCCGTCAGCAGCAGCGCCTGCGAACCTCGCGGTGACGCGCCGACCTCGACGGCGCGGTGCCGTCTGGTGGCGGTGGCGAGGTCCACGCAATAGGCGATGACGGACGGGTCTACGTCCACGGCTTCGACGCCGGCCTGCAACGCCAGCAGGGTCTCGGCATCGACGACGGCCGATACCTGTGTCTCCTCTCGCCGGCGAGCCACCCGCCTGCTCAACACGTCGGCCTCGCGCGCGGGCTCGAGGTAGCCGGCCGAGAGCCGGAGCATGAACCGGTCGAGCTGCGCCTCCGGCAGCGGATAGGTTCCTTCGTACTCGACCGGGTTGGACGTCGCCAGCACATGGAACGGCCGCGGCAGCACGAACGTGGTTCCCTCCACCGTGGTCTGCTTCTCCGCCATCGCTTCGAGCAGCGCCGACTGGGTCTTCGGCGGCGTGCGGTTGATCTCGTCGGCCAGCAGGAGGCCCGTGAACAGCGGCCCCTCGCGGAAGGAGAACTCGCGCGGGCCAGGATCCCAGACGAAGGATCCGGTGACGTCGCCAGGCAGGAGGTCCGGTGTGCACTGCAATCGCCGGAACCGAAGGCCGAGCGCTCCGGCCAGACTCCGCGCGGCGAGCGTCTTCCCCAGGCCGGGAACGTCCTCGAACAGCACGTGCCCACCCGCCAGAATGGCCGCCAGCGCGAGCCGCAGTGAACGCTCCATCCCCACGACGGCGGTGCCGACCTCTTTCAGGACCGACTCCCCGTACTCCGCGACGCGGTCGGCCGCGACAGGAGCGGGGGCGGCGCCGGCCATCAGCGGCTCATCACCCGTGTCCGATGCCATCAGCCCCATCTCTCCCAGCCGGCAGATGGTCCCCACGATATCCGGACCGCCGGTGTCCAGCCGCACGGCCTCACGGCATTCACGCCACCGCGGGCCGATCGCCGCCCATTCCGCTCGCGCCGAGCTCCAGGCGGGCCCGGCGCGCGAGGTCGCGGATCTCGGCCGGGTCCACCTGTCCGGCCAGGAGAGCCTGCAAGAGCCGCGCCAGCCGGTAGTCGGGTTCATGCCGAAGCGCACGTTCCAGGGCCACGGCAGCCAGCGCCCCACGCCCGTGCTGGTACGCGATGGCGGCGAGGACGGTGCACGCCGGCGCACAGCACTCGTCCGGGGCGCTCTGGGCCAGGGCGATCAGGAATGCCAGGAACTGGCCCACTTCTTCGTCCACGCCCCACGTGACGAGGGCATCACGAACCCATCGGTCCTCGAGGGACAGCAGGATGCGCACTGCCACGGCGTCGTCGATGTGACCGGGTGTGTCGGCGAACGAGCAGAGAGCGGAGCGTACAGTCTCCAGGGCATGCCGCCGTGCGCCGTCCACGCCTCTGTTCATCACGTCGTCGACGAAGACCGGGCCGGTCTCGTCGATGCGCTGGCGCACCGCCGCGAGACGATGCCCCCTCGGCCCCGAGACGCTCTGCGCGAGGGCCTCCCGGCCGGGCAGGACGGCCGCGCCGTCGAGGGCGCGGCGTGCCTCGAAGGCCGCGACGTCGTCGCTGTTCACCGGAGACAACGCGGTTCCGTGCCGCGGGCAGCAGGACCCGGCACACGTGTAGGACCACCAGCGGCCGTCGCGGACGAGCAGGGCTTCGGGGATGCTGATGTCGCGACGCCGGAACTCGTCTGCCAGGAGGGTGAACTGGACCCGCCCGGGCAGCTGATCGCCGTCGTCGGGTCGCGAGGTGTACCACACGAGGACCACCTGGCCCACGTCGTCCGAGCCGGCCCGGGCCGCGATCTCCGCGGCGAAATCGTCCGAGCACCCGGGATCGGGCAGATCCGCGCGTAGGACCAGACCGACCTCGTTGCCCGGCTTGGCCATACAGAGAATGACCAAGCTCTCGGCAGGGTGGAAGCCGAGAATCCTGGGTATGACGCTGATGATCTCCGATGGGCTCTTGAGGCTGACTTTTACTTTCGTTTGATTAGATTTCATGCCTACAAACCCTGCACTCTCCCTCTTGCCCGCGCCAGAGCAGAACGGAAAACTGTGGATAACCCGCCACACGCACACGCCCTCGCCCGGGTACCCACGTCCAGCCGTACAGTGCAGGTCGATTTCAGGACAATAGATTTCAGTAGATGCAACTTCTAGTTCGATATCGTATGGTTATGTGCACAGAGCAGGCAACGGCTTGGATCACCGCGGCGTGACACGGGGACCGGTGAGGACGAGATGTCGCCCGGCCGTCGGCAGACAAGGGAGTTTCGCCTCATGAAGGACGACGATCCGATCGCACACCTCTACACGATCCGTTCGGTGGAACGAGTAGCCGCCATTCTCGGCCTGATCCAGGAGTACCCAGACGGGTTCGACCTGGAGCAGGTCTCGGCCGTGACGCACCTGCCGGAGGAGGCGGCCCACCGGTATGTCGCCACGTTGCTCGAGCACTTGTACGTCAGCCATGACCCTCGAACCGGACTCTTCTACATGGGACCCGCGCTGGTCCCCCACAAGGCGCGCCAGCACGACGTGCTCGCCGAGCGGATCCGCCCAGCTCTGGCCGAGCTGCGGGATCAGCGCGGTGAGACGGTCAACTTCGGTGTATTGGAGGGGCACCATGTGGCCTACGTCGCGGTCGCCGAGAGTCCACACCAGAGCGGGGCGACGGCGACCGAAGGCGCCAGGGACCCGATCCACTCGACCGCCCTCGGCAAGGCGGTCGCCTCCATCCTGGATCACGAGCGGATCACCGGAATTCTCCGGGCAGGCGGCATGCCGCCGTCCACACCGTCCACGATCACCCGGGTCTCCGACTACCTCGACGCCGTGGAGGATGCCCGGGCGCGTGGATACGCGATGGACGACGGCGAGAACGTGACCGACGCGCGATGCATCGCCATCCCGGTTCCCGGCATCGGCATACCGGCCTCGATCAGCATCTCCGCCCCGGTCAGCCGGATGCCCTTCGAGCAGCTTCCGGGGATCACGTGGGCACTTCGCGAGACGGCGAGGCAGGTGACCGCCGCCCTCACTGGCATTCGCGACTGAAGGCGGCCGGCCACCGCAGGCCGAGCGGCGGTGCGTTCCTCAGAAGATGGTGCGCACCGCGCCGATCACGAGGTAGTCGTCGTCGACCACTGGAATGACTCGCCACTTGTCGAACGTCGTGCACGGGTGGGAGATCCCGAGCCGCACCACATCCCCGACGCGCAGGACATCGTCTGCGCCATCCTTCACATGAACGAAACCGTGCTGATCATTGAAATGGTCCACGACCACGCCATGGCCGGCAGACCCGGTCTCGCCTTCGGCGACCCACTCCTGGTACCGGCCGTCGCGGCGCCTGCCCAGCACGGTGGGCATCCGGCCGTCGGTAGAGATGTCACGCTTTCCTGCGTCGATGATGGCCAGCCCCGGCTCCGGCGTGGACAGCACGCGGGACCAGACCTCCATCGCCGGTCGGAGATCGGTCTCCCCGCCGGTACGCAGCGGCGAGGCCTCCTGATAGACGCCGTGGTCATGGGTCAGGTAGCAGCCGGACCGAAGCACGACCTCGACCTCGCGCCGGTAGCGGGACCGCTCCGCGGTGAACACCTCGACGACCTGGTCGAAGTAGGCGCTTCCCCCGGCCGAGAGCACTACCGGGTGATCCTCCCGGAATGCCCCTGCCACCATCAAGCGCTCCGCGGTCTGGCGAATGCCGTGCAGGAAACCCTGCACCGCGTCGATCACCTGCGGCTCCCGGCTCGAGCCGATGACGCCCTCGAATCCGGCCACACCTGCCAGGCTCAGTTCCGGTGCCGCCGCGACCGCCCGGCCGACGTCGACTGCCGCCGACACGCCACGCGCGCCCGCGCGGCCGCCATCGACACCGACCTCCACCAGCACGGGCACGGGCGGCGCGGACGGGATTCCATGCAGCACGGCGCGCATCGACTCGACCGCCGCGACCGAGTCGGCGAAGGCGAGGACCTCGGCGCCCGGGTCGTCCCGGACACGCTCCGCGAGCCAGCGCAGCCCTACCGGATCGAGGCACTCGTTGGCGATCAGGACGCGGCGCGCACCGAACTCCAGCATCGCCCTGGCCTGCCACGCGGTGGCGGCGGTCATGCCCCAGGCGCCGTGCACGAGCTGGCGGCGGATCAGGTCGGGCGACATCGTCGTCTTGCCGTGCGGTGCCAGCTCGACTCCGTTGCGTGAACAGTATCGGCGCATCACGTCGAGGTTGTGCTCCAGCGCGCTCTCCTTCAGCGCCGCAACGGGCGTGGTGAAGTCGGTGAGCAGTCGCCACCCGGCGGCGCCGATCCGGGACGACGGCGTTCCCGCCGCGGACGGTGGGAAGCCCTTGTGCCGCCAGTCAAGGCTCCATTCCTGCTCGGCTCGTGTCATCTGGACCGCAACACCCTTCCCGGACGGGCCGGCGTCTGCACACCGGCGTGGACGACGAGTTCACCATTCACCACGACATGAACAATGCCAGACGGCGGCCGGCCCGGGTCCGTGAAGGTGGCCTGGTCGGCCACCGTGCGAGGATCGAAGACCACGATGTCGGCGGCTGCACCCCGGGACAGCCGTCCGCGGTCAGTGAGCCCGAGGCGGTCGGCGACGGCCCCAGACATCCGGTGCACGGCGGTGGCGAGATCGAGGTCGCCGGTCTGCCGGCAGTACCGCCCCAGAACCCGGGCATGTGCGCCGAATGCCCGTGGGTGCGGCTTCCGGCCGTGCTGTTCGAACGGCAGCGCCGAACCGTCCGACCCGATCACCGTGGACGGGTGACGCAGGAACTCCCGCATGTCGGCCTCCGTCCGGTAGAAGAGGACGACCTGCACCCGGTTGCCACCAGCTCGGCAAAGCTCCAGGACGTAGCGCTCCGGCGTCAGGCCGGCGCCGGCGGCCGCCTTCTCGATGGTCGCGCCCTCAGCCGGGGCACGGCCGGATGCGACCGGACCTTCCGCGGTGCGGGAGATCACCACCCTGTCCCAGTACCAGGGCACGCGGGCATGCTCACCCCAGCCGGCCGCCAGGTCGCGCTCGGCTCGGCGCATGGTGGACGCGTCGGCGAGCCTGGCACGCATCGCTTCCACCCCGCCTTCCAAGACCCACGGCGGCAGGTACTGAGTCAGCGCGGACGCCGAGGCGTCATAGGGATAGACATCACAGGCGATGTCCACGCCGCCTCGCCGGGCGTCGTCGAACAGCCCCAGGAGCACGCCGGCGCGCCCCCAGTCGTCCGGCTCGTTGATCGCGATGTGCGAGTACTGGACCCTCACCCCGCAAGCCCGGCCCAGTTCGACGGCCTCCTGGATCGCCGAAGGCCCGCCACCGCGGGCGTGCGTGGCGTACAGGGCGTCCGCGTCCGCAAGCACGGCGCACAGCGCTTCCAGTTCGCCGGTGGAGGCGTACCTCGACGGCACATAGGTCAGCCCGGTCGACATACCGAATGCGCCCTGCTGGAGCAGGTCCGCGAGCAGCGCCCGCATCGTGTCGATCACCCCGGCTGACGCCTTCTCCGCCAGCCCGTTGGCGGCGATGCGCAACTGTCCGTGCCCGACGAGCGGAACGATGTTGACCGACGACCCGCGGGACCGGACCTCGACCGCGTACCCGTCCACGTCGGACCAGGTCAGCTCCATCGGATCGTCGCCGATGCCGGCCAGCAGGTCACGGTGCGCCCCCAACTGGCTCCGGTCCAGCGGGTACGGGGAGAATCCGCAGTTTCCAACCACCTCGGTGGTGACGCCTTGAGCGACCTTGCTCTGCGCTCTCCCGTCGAGCAGCACGCTCACATCGGAGTGGGTGTGGATGTCGATGAACCCGGGTGCGACGGCCAGGCTCGTGGCGTCGAGCACTCGGGCATCCGGAACCGGGCCGCCGCCGGCCGGTTCGATCGCGACCACACGTCCCGCGCCGACGAGCACATCCGCCTGCACGGGAGAACTGCCCGAGCCGTCGACGACGGTTCCTCCGCGGATCACCAGATCGACCTTCATCGCCATCCGTCTCATTGAACGACTCTTCAAGTTCAACGCACGACACCCCAAGGTATCACCCCGCAAGACGGGTTACGCTGCCACGTGATGCACGACGCAGTTCTCACCTGGTACTCGACGCACGCCCGCGACCTGCCGTGGCGCTCGGCTGACCGGACCCCCTGGGGCGTCCTGGTCAGCGAGATCATGTTGCAGCAGACCCCGGTGGCCCGCGTGGAACCGGTCTGGCGGGCATGGATCGAGCGCTGGCCGGAGCCCGCGTCTCTCGCCGCCGACGAGCCGGGCGAGGCGATCCGGGCCTGGGGCCGGCTGGGCTACCCCCGGCGTGCCCTGCGCCTGCACGCCGCGGCCGGCGCCATCGTCGAGCGCCACGACGGGCGCGTACCGTCCTCGTACGACGCGCTGATAGCGCTGCCGGGCATCGGCGAGTACACCGCGGCGGCGGTCGCGTCGTTCGCGTTCGGCCAGCGCCATACCGTGCTGGACACCAATGTGCGGCGGGTTCTCGCCCGCGTCGTCGACGGCCGTCAGTACCCGCCCGCATCCACCACCGCCGCAGAGCGCCGGGCCGCGCTCGACCTCCTGCCGGAGGCCGCCATCGCACCCACCTGGTCGGTGGCGGTGATGGAACTGGGCGCGCTGGTGTGCACCGCCCGGTCCCCCAGGTGCGAAGAATGCCCGCTCCGGGCCACATGCGCATGGCGGCATGCCGGCTCGCCACCGCACGACGGGCCACCGCGGCGCGCTCAAGCCTGGGCCGGAACGGACCGGCAGGTGCGCGGCCGGCTGATGGCCGTCCTCCGGGAAGCCGAGGGCCCGGTGCCCAAGGCACGGCTGGACGAGACCTGGCCGGATGCCGTGCAGCGAGAGCGGGCCCTCGACGGGCTCGTCGCCGACGGCCTGGTAGAGCCCGTGGAAGGGCACCGATACCGGTTACCCGTCACCACACCCCAGCACGCGGAGCGCGCCACATGAGAACCCTGAGGTCCACCGCGATCCACATGAGCATCGCCACCGCAGGTGCGGCGCTCGTCGTAGCCGTGAGCGCCACCGCGGCCGGAGCCGCGATGGGGCCGTTCAGCCGGCCGGACACGTCCGTACCGGACGCACACGTCATCGCCGTCCGGGTCACCGCGTGGCCGGGCGGCAGCCCAGTGGAGGCGGAGCGCCCAGCGGCCGGCGGTCGCTACGTCGAGAACGTGGAGTGGGTTCCCGATCCGCACGGCCGCCGGCTGGCCGTCTACCCCACCGACCACGGCCGCTACCAGGCGCCCGCCGGCGAATGGGAGGCCGCCTGGGCGGAGGTGACCGCGCTGGAGCCCGACGCCGACCACCCGCACATGCGCGATCAGTTCCGTTGCCATGTCGATTTCGCCCGGATCGCTGAGCCGGACAAACCCAGCTGGAACCTGGAGATGTGGCGCGACGACGTCGGCTATTTCCCCACCGTCATGGCCGGGTGCAACCCCTGACCGGTGGGGCGCCTCCATCGCGGACCACACGATCATGCACTGTTTCCCCGGCTGTCAGCCGGCTCCGGTAAGGTGTGCCGTCGGGTCGCACCTGGTGACCCGGATCAATCACACATCATTGTGCTAGGAGTTCAACGAATGAACCGTATGAAGACCGCCGTGTCGGTTTTCGGAGCAGCCGCTCTCACCATGTCGCTCGCCGCCTGCGGCGGAGGCGACGACTTCTGTGACACCGCCGAACAGGAGTTCGGCTCACTCGACCTCAACGCCATGGGCAACGTCATGGGAGACCCCGACGCTGCAGGCGAGTTCGCGGATTCGGCCCGTACCGTGGCGGACGCCGCCTCGGGCGACGCCGCCGAAGCCTGGAACACCCTGGCCGATGCCATGGAGACGCTGAGCGAGATGGACATGTCGGACCCCGAGTCCATGGCCGACGTGGACATGAGCGCGTTGGAGAACCTCGATCAAGCCGCGCTCCAGGAGAGCCTCGAGGCGTGCGCCTGATCAGCCCCGATCGCGTTCTCTGAGACATCTGGCTGGGCGGTTCATGAAAGACATGGACCGCCCAGTTCGTCTTGTCAGCTGTTCCGCCGTGCAAGACCGCTCCGTGGCGTGGGGCTCAGACCAGCTCCACCAAGTCCGCCACCGAATCGACCACATGCTTGGGCTGGAACGGGAAACGCTTGATCTCCTCCTGCTTGGTGGAGCCGGTCAGCACCAGCCAGGTGCTCAGGCCGGCCTCGATGCCGGCGACGATGTCGGTGTCCATCCGGTCGCCCACCATCGCGGTGGTCTCCGAGTGCGCTTCGATCCGGTTCATGGCGCTGCGGAACATCATCGGGTTGGGCTTGCCCACGTAGTAGGGCTCGCGGCGGGTGGCCCTGGTGATCAGGGCGGCTACCGAACCAGTAGCCGGCAATGGCCCCTCGGGCGAGGGCCCCGTCGAGTCGGGGTTGGTCGCGATGAACCTGGCGCCGGAACTCACCAGCCGGATCGCCTTGGTGATGGCCTCGAACGAGTAGGTGCGCGTCTCCCCCAGCACCACGTAGTCCGGGTTGGTGTCGGTCATCACGTACCCGGCTTCGTGCAGCGCCGTGGTCAGACCGGCCTCCCCGATGACGTATGCGCTTCCCTTCGGATGCTGGTCGTTGAGGAACTGAGCGGTGGCCAGAGCCGACGTCCAGATGGACTCCTCCGGCACGTCGAGACCGGACGCCGAGAGCCGGGCCGCCAGATCCCGCGGCGTGAAGATCGAGTTGTTGGTCAGCACCAGGAACCGGCGCTCCCGGTCCACCAGCCGCTGAAGAAACTCCGCCGCCCCTGGGATCGCACGCTCCTCGTGGACCAGGACGCCGTCCATGTCGGTCAGCCAGCATTCGATCTCGTTGTCGTTCACCCCGACAACTCTACGATGCCCTCGTGACACCGGCACGCGCCTCCGGCAACCGTCCGGTAAGGTGCTCTCGCGTCTGCACCATCCCCCCACAGCGCCGAAGGACAACAGAATGACCTTGCTGACACGGCTCGGCACGATCGCCGGGGCCGCTGTTCTCGCCCTGCCCCTGACCGCATGCGGTGGAGACAGCGAGTTCTGCGACCAGCTGGACGACCTGTCCACCAAGTATTCGGGTACGCAGAACGCGTTGGTCGAGAACCCCGAGATGATGAACAATCTGGTCGCGGACATGCGTTCCATCGCCGAGTCCGCGCCCGACGACATCCGCTCCGAGTGGGAGAACTACGTCGACACCTTCGATTCGCTCGTGTCGATGTCCGAGGAGGACGACGCCGCCGACGCCGCCACGGCGATCGCCGAGCTCGAGAGTTCCCGCGAGCGGCTCGACGAACACGCCATGCAGGAGTGCGACGTCCAGCTCAGCTAACGCCCCCGGGCACACCTCGGCCCCGGTCTCCCTGTCGGAGGGAAACCGGGGCCGCGATGCTGTGCAGCTACTTCTTCGAAGCGGGAGACCCGGTCAGCTCGACTTCTCTGTCGAGCCGGAGCCGCTGCCAGTGGAACCGGACGCCGGGGCCGGTGTGGCACCGGCCTCCACAGGCGCGAGATCCGGAAGGTCGGACTTCGTGGTTCCGGTGAAGGTGAAGTGGGCCTCACGCCCGGTGCCTTCAGCGTCCACCACGACGATCTCGCCGGCCTTCAGCTCGCCGAAGAGGATCTTCTCCGACAGCGTGTCCTCGATCTCCCGCTGGATGGTACGGCGCAGCGGCCGGGCACCCAGGACGGGGTCGAATCCGTGCTTGGCGAGCAGCTCCTTGGCAGGCTGGGTCAGCTCCAGCGCCATGTCCTTGTCCCGCAGCCGCTCGTCGAGCTCGGCGATGCGCAGATCGACGATCCGGAGGATCTCCACCTCCAGGAGCTGGTGGAAGACGATGATGTCGTCGACACGGTTGAGGAACTCCGGCCGGAAGTGCTGCTTGAGCTCCTCGGTGACCTTCGCCTTCATCCGGTCGTAGCTGGCCTCCTCATCACCGGCCGCCGAGAACCCAAGGTTGACGCCCTTGGCGATGTCCCGGGTACCCAGGTTGGTGGTCATGATGATGATGGTGTTCTTGAAGTCCACCACCCGGCCCTGCGCGTCGGTGAGCCGGCCGTCTTCCAGCACCTGCAGCAGCGAGTTGAAGATCTCCGGGTGAGCCTTCTCGACCTCGTCGAACAGCACCACCGAGAAGGGACGGCGACGCACCTTCTCCGTCAGCTGCCCGCCTTCCTCGTACCCGACGTAGCCGGGCGGCGAACCGAACAGCCTGGAGACCGTGTGCTTCTCCGAGAACTCGCTCATGTCCAGCTGGATCAGCGCCTCCTCGTCACCGAAGAGGAACTCGGCCAGCGTCTTGGAGAGCTCGGTCTTACCGACGCCGGACGGACCGGCGAAGATGAACGAACCACCGGGCCTCTTGGGGTCCTTCAGACCGGCACGAGTACGGCGGATCGACTTGGACAGCGCCGAGATGGCGTCCTCCTGGCCGATGATCCGCTTGTGCAGCTCGTCTTCCATGTGCAGCAGCCGGGAGGTCTCCTCCTCGGTCAGCTTGAACACCGGAATGCCGGTGGCGAACGCGAGAACCTCCGCGATCAGCTCGTCGTCCACCTCGGCCACGACGTCGAGGTCGCCGGCCTTCCATTGCTTCTCGCGTTCGATCTTCTGCGCGATCAGCTGCTTCTCCTTGTCGCGCAAGGACGCGGCCTTCTCGAAGTCCTGCGAGTCGATCGCGGCTTCCTTCTCGCGACGGACATCGGCGATCCGGTCGTCGAACTCCCGCAGGTCCGGCGGTGCGGTCATCCGGCGGATCCGCAACCGGGCGCCGGCCTCGTCGATCAGGTCAATCGCCTTGTCCGGCAGGAACCGGTCCGAAATGTAGCGGTCGGCCAGCTGAGCCGCCGCCACCAATGCGCCGTCGGTGACCGAGACCCGGTGGTGTGCCTCGTACCGGTCC
The DNA here is from genome assembly GCF_010550695.1 of Phytoactinopolyspora alkaliphila. Lineage (GTDB taxonomy): Bacteria > Actinomycetota > Actinomycetes > Jiangellales > Jiangellaceae > Phytoactinopolyspora > Phytoactinopolyspora alkaliphila. The sequence goes on along the minus strand of NZ_JAAGOB010000003.1, from coordinate 118,838 downwards.
CGGAGGCCCTTGAGAATCTCGATGGTGTGCGCCAGCGTCGGCTCCTGCACCTGGATCGGCTGGAACCGCCGCTCCAGGGCAGCGTCCTTCTCGACGTACTTGCGGTACTCGTCGAGCGTGGTGGCGCCGATGGTCTGCAGCTCTCCGCGCGCCAGCATCGGCTTGAGGATGCTGGCCGCGTCGATGGCGCCCTCGGCGGCTCCGGCACCGACGAGCGTGTGGATCTCGTCGATGAACAGGATGATGTCACCGCGGGTGCGGATCTCCTTGAGGACTTTCTTCAGCCGCTCCTCGAAGTCACCGCGGTAGCGGGAGCCGGCGACGAGCGCACCCAGGTCGAGGGTGTAGACATGCCGGTCCTTGAGGGTCTCGGGAACCTCCCCCTTGACGATGGCCTGGGAGAGACCTTCGACGACGGCCGTCTTACCCACGCCAGGCTCACCGATGAGCACCGGGTTGTTCTTGGTACGGCGCGACAGCACCTGCATGACGCGCTCGATCTCTTTCTCGCGCCCGATCACCGGGTCGAGCTTGCCCTCGCGGGCAGCCTGCGTCAGGTTCCGGCCGAACTGGTCCAGGACGAGCGAGCTGGACGGAGCCTCACCCTGCGGGCCGGCACCGGCCGTCGCCGCTTCCTTGCCACCCTGGTAGCCGGAGAGCAGCTGGATGACCTGCTGACGCACCCGGTTCAGATCCGCTCCGAGCTTCACCAGAACCTGTGCGGCGACACCCTCACCCTCCCGGATGAGTCCGAGAAGGATGTGCTCGGTGCCGATGTAGCTGTGGCCGAGCTGCAACGCCTCCCGGAGGCTGAGTTCCAGCACCTTCTTGGCACGCGGGGTGAAGGGGATGTGACCGCTCGGAGCCTGCTGGCCCTGACCGATGATCTCCTCGACCTGCTGACGCACCGCCTCGAGCGAGATGCCCAGGCTCTCGAGCGCCTTCGCGGCCACACCCTCGCCCTCGTGGATGAGCCCGAGAAGGATGTGCTCGGTGCCGATGTAGTTGTGGTTGAGCATCCTGGCCTCTTCTTGGGCCAGGACGACGACGCGCCTTGCGCGGTCAGTAAACCTCTCGAACATCAGTGGCGCTCCCTTGCCGAGTGGTCGGCGGTGGAGGGCAGGCCCCCAGCTAACCACTCGATGTTATCTCTATGTCCGTACCGAACCTGAGGGCCTGTACCCCGGAGGGCTCGGATATCTGCTCTGGTCTCCGTAGTGGCCGAGCCAGGATTGCCGCCGGCCACACGAGTGGTTTCGTGGATCCTCATCAGCCCACCGCCCATGTCTTCTCGCTTGTCGCCTCGCATCCGCGCGACCACATACGTCAAGAACACCACGCCGGACTGGATATGTTCCACTCCGAGGGCCGCCTGATGCGTGCGTTCGCTGCAGGCGAAGCGACTACCACGGTCCGTAAGGGCCGTCGTTGCGTTGATTTCCCCGGCGGCCGCCGCCCATCGCGCGCACGGCCGGGCGGACGTCCACGACGTACACGGCGGCAGCCACCGTACCGAGCAACGTCAAGATCATCACGGCCATGGGGAAGAACGCGAGCTCGGTGATGAACGCCACCGCCAGGATCGACAGCCAGATCGGCTTGGTGAGCTTGCCGGCGGCGGGAAACGCGTCCGTGGGCACCCGCAACGCGTCGAAGAGCGCGAACCCCTTGAGTCCAAGCGCCCCGATCGCCAGAGCGACGATCAGAAGCTCCTGGAAGTCGCCGAATATGTCCACGCCACCACTCTACGCGGTCACGACGCACACGCCCGGCGCCCACCCGCGAGGGGATGGACGCCGGGCGCCTGAACAGGACTACTTGCGCTCGTGCAGATCGTCCGCGAGCTTGTCCGCCGAGTCGGCGACGTCGTCGGCGGCGTCGGCCACCCGACTCCGAAGCACGGCCACGCGCTCACCGAGGAGCTCCTCATAGTCACCACGCCACTTGGCCATGGCGCCCTGGCCCCGGTCCGCCAGCTGGTCGTAGGTCTTACCGGCCTGCTGCGCGGCCTGTGCCGCGGCGTCCCTGACCCGAGCCGGGATGTCCGTCATGAGCTCGTGCCGGCGCTCCCAGGTGAATGCTTCCCGGGCGCGCTCGGGAAGCTCGGCCGCCTTGACCGGGATGTCCTTCAGGAACTCGGGCAGCTCGTCGCCGAGCGCCCGCGCCTCGGCGGGAAGATCTGCAAGGCGCTTGCGCATGTCCTCACGGAACCTCTCGTCGGTGACGGCGGCCGAGACCCGGCCGGAGAGCTCGCTGAAGCGCTCCCGGACCTCGTGCCGGAAATTCTCGTCCGACACGGCGCCGATCACCCGGCTGGACAGGTCCCGGATGGCCGCGGCCGTCGCATCGGCGGCGCCGGCGACAGCGCGCACGGGCTTGCCGTCAAGTGTGGTGTTGGTGGACATGGTCATCACCTCTCGTGTGTGGTTGTCTCGATCTGAGCGTCGTCGCCGGCCGGTACCTGACCCATGGCCGCGGCGGCTACGGCGACGCTGTCCTCCTCGGACGGCGACGCGTCTGCCACACCGTTGCCGTTGGCGAAACGGAACGACAGATAGATCTCGAGCAGGGCTCGTTTCTGCTGCTCGGTCAGCGCCGCGTCCGTCTGGATGGCTTCCTCCACCCGTCGGTCCCCGGCCGGCTCGTCCAGCAGGCCCGCGCGGATGTACAGCACCTCGGAGGAGAGGCGCAGCGCCTTCGCGATCTGCTGTAGCACCTCGGCCGACGGCTTGCGCAGGCCGCGTTCGATCTGGCTGAGGTACGGATTGCTCACCCCGGTCTTGTCCGCGAGCTGCCGCAGCGACAACTGTGCCGCCCGGCGCTGCTCCCGGAGGAACTCGCCCACGTTGGCCTTCGAGGATTTGCTCACAGCACCATCATAGCTAACTTTTGCAAGCACTGCGAACGAGACACTGACCGCGCACGGCACACCACCGGCTACCGTCCAGAATGGGTTGCGTGAACATCCACGAATCCCGCCTCTCTCGCCGGCTCGGCACACCCGACGCGGTCGCCATCGGGCTGGCCGCCATGATCGGGACCGGGGTATTCGTCGTCTGGCAGCCCGCGGCCGAGCTCGCCGGCTCGTGGCTGCTGCTGGGTCTCGGCATCGCGGCGGTCGCGGCGTTCTGCAACGCCACCTCCACCGCGCAGCTGGCGGCGGTGCACCCGCGGGCCGGTGGCGTCTACCACTACGGCCGCGAACGGCTCGGACCGCACTGGGGAGCGCTGGCCGGCTACGCCTTCGTTGTCGGCAAGACCGCCTCGTGCGCCACGGCGGCCCTGGCCGTCGGCACATACTTCTGGCCGGAACACGCCACCGCAGTGGCGCTCGGCGCGGTCGTCGTCCTGACCGCCGTCAACCTGGCTGGCGTCCAGAAGACCGCTCGCAGCGCCCGGCTGATCCTTGCGGCGGTGATCGCCGTCCTGCTCACTGTGGTCGTCACGGGAGTGGCCGGCGCCGGCGCGGAACCGGGCTCCACCGTGGCGCTCGACGCCGTGGGCCCCTTGGGCGTCCTCGGTTCGGCGGCCGTGCTCTTCTACGCGTTCGCCGGCTACGCGCGCATCACCGTGCTCGGCGAGGAGGTCCGCGATCCGGCGCGGACCATCCCCCGGGCGGTCACTATCGGCTTGCTGAGCGTGTTCGTCGTCTACGCCCTGGTGGGCGCCACCGTGCTGTATGTCCTCGGCCCGGAGGGAGCTGCCGCCACCGGGCAGCCACTGCGTGTGGTCGCCGAGACGGCTGGGGCCACCTGGCTGGTTCCAGTGGTCACCGCCGGCGCAGGCCTCGCCGCCATGGGGGCGTTGCTGTCTCTGCTCGCCGGCGTCGGCCGGACGTCGTTCGCCATGGCCGACGAGGGCGACCTGCCCCGTGTCTTCGCGGCGGTGCACCCCGTCCGCCGGGTTCCCCACATCGCCGAGCTCGGCGCCGGAACCGTCGCGGCCGTCGCCGTCCTCTCCGGTGACCTGGCGCAGACGCTGTCTATCAGCGCGTTCGCCGTTCTCGTCTACTACGCCGTCGCCCACATCGCCACGCTGCGTCTCAGCCCGGAGGAACGCCGCTGGCCGCGGTGGCTGGCTGTGCTGGGACTGGTCCTCTGTGTGGGACTCGCGGTTTCGCTGCCGTGGCCGATGGTGGTGCTGGGCACGGCGACCCTCGTGGTACTCGTGCTGCTGCGTGTCGTCGTGCTACGCGTGCGCCGCTGACACGCCCGCCCGGACCTGGTCCACCAGCGTGGCCGCCGGCCGGATCTCCCCGACCGGCCGTCCAGCACCGAGCACCGGCGCGCTGATCAGCTCATCCAGCGCCGGGCCGTCGACGCCGAGTTCTCTCAGAACAGCGGCCATCACCACCGGCCGCGCCCGCGAACCACCGTCGTCGATCTTCAGCGCTACCGACCGGCCGTCGTCGAAGGCCACCGCGTACACGGCCTCCGCGCCTCCCTTGCCGAAGAGACCCGGAACAGCCCGAATGAGCCTCGCTTCGTCCCGTGTGGTCCCGCTCGTGTACTCGGGATGGGATTGAATCGCCTCGACCGTGCGCCGCTCCGCGGTTCCTGCCCCGGCCAGCGCCATCGCCCGGAACATCCGAGCCAGACCGGTGAGGGTCAGCGCGAACAACGGAGCACCGCAACCGTCCACGCCCCCGTGCGCCACCGGCTCGCCCGCAAGATCGCCCACGGCCGCGCGGATCGCCTCCTGTACCGGATGCGTCTGGTGCAGGTAGCCGTCGACCGGCCAGCCGTTCACCACGCACGTCGCGAGCATGGCGGCATGCTTGCCGGAGCAGTTGGCCGTGATGGCGGCCGGCTTGCCACCGTGCCGGATCAGCGCGTCACGCGATTCGGTGTCCAGCGGCCAGTCCGGCGTATTACGCAGGGCGGACTCCGGCAGGCCCACCGTCTCCAGGATCCGCCTCACGCCGGCCACGTGGAACGCCTCGCCGGAATGACTCGCCGCGGCCAGCGCAAGCAGTTCGCCGTCCAAAGTGATGCCCAGCCTGAGCATCGCGGCCGCCTGTGCCGGCTTGTTGGCCGACCTGGGATACATCGGTTGCTGAGTGCGGCCCGCCTCCGCCGCGACCGAGCCGTCCGCGCTCAGGACCACGACGGAACCGCGGTGCCTGGACTCGACCAGCCCCGACCTCACGACCTCGGCGACCAGCACATCATCTTCGACCATGGCCTCGATCGTCGCACAGCGTAGGCCGGAGTGCGGACGGCGGGCGGCAGCCCCTCCGATCGCCCTCCGGCCTTGCGCTGGTCAGATCGAGAAGCCTCCGTCCACCAGGATGGAGGCTCCGGTGACGTACGCGGCGGCCGGTCCGGCCAGGTAGGCGACCATGCCCGCGATGTCCTCCGGCTGGGCGAAACGGCCCAGCGCGGTGTGCGCTCGGATGGCGTCGCCCATCGGCCCGTCGGCCGGGTTCAGGTCGGTGTCCGTCGGTCCTGGATTGACCAGGTTCACCGTGATGCCCCTGGGACCGAGATCCCGGGCGAGACCCGCGGTGAGCCCGAGGAGTGCGGTCTTGCTCAACGTGTACAGCCCCAGGCCGGCGAAGGGTGCCCGCACCGCCACGTTGCTGCCGATGCTGATGATGCGCCCGCCGTCACCCATGTGTGCCGACGCCGCCACGGACGCGGCAAAAGGCGCACGCACGTTCGCCGCCATGACCGCGTCGAACTCGCCCAGCTCCACCTGGTCCAGCGGACCCGTCGGGAACATGGCCGCGTTGTTGACGAGCACATCCAGTCCGCCGAATTCCTCGGCGACGCCGTTCACGGCAGCGACCAGGGCATCGGTGTCCGCGTTATCGACCTTGACAGCCTTGGCCAGCCGGCCGGCGGCCTCGATCTCCTTGACCACCGACGCCGCGCTTTCGTCATCGCTGCGGTAGGTCAGTGCGACGTCGGCCCCGGCCGTCGCGAGCCGCCGCGCCACCGCGGCGCCGATTCCCCGGCCACCGCCGGTGACGAACGCCCGCTTGCCAGTCAGTTCGTTGTTCAGTTGCGTATTCATGAGTTCGATCCTGACAGTCCCCGGCGGCCAGTTCTGGCGGGAATCGGACGCGGCATGAAACCCCGGACCAGGGCTGGCAGGATCTGTTCCATGCGAGCAGTGGTGCAGCGGGTGACATCGGCGGCGGTCACGGTCGACGCGAGGTGGTCGGCGAGATCGACCCCGGCTCGGCGTCTCGTCCAGGCCCGGTCGAGACCGGCGGAGGGCCTGGTCAGGGCCTGCTTGTCCTGGTCGGGGTGACGCACGACGACGATCCGGGCACGGCGGCAAAGCTGGCGAAGAAGGTGTGGGAGCTGCGCATCCTGGACGGTGAGCGCTCCGCTGCCGATGTCGGCGCGCCGGTCCTCGTCGTGAGTCAGTTCACACTGTACGCCGACACCCGCAAGGGGCGGCGGCCGTCATGGAGCGCCGCCGCGCCGGGACCGGTCTCCGAGCCGCTCGTCGAGGCGTTCTCGGCCGCGCTACGAGCACTCGGCGCGCGGGTGGAGTCGGGCGTCTTCGGCGCGGACATGAAGGTCAGCCTGGTCAACGACGGGCCGGTCACCCTCGTGCTGGACGCCTGACTGAATGACGTCCGGCGCGCGCCCAGACCTCTGCGGCCCTTCTCAGACATCGTCCTGACGCCGATCTGTCATCCTGACGCCCAGAAGCCGTGCCTCCCGTGCCGTCTGGGCCCTTTGCGCGACTAGGCGGCGTCAGGACGACAGATCGGCGTCAGGACAGCGGGCGCGCCGACTACCGCAGCTGCGGCCGGATGTGCAGGCCTGCCTCTGGATCCACCACGACCTCCTGGGTGGCCGCTACCCCACCCGCGACCAGCTCCACGTCCACCGGGACGTTGCGCTTGATCACGGCCAGGCCGATCGGCCCGAGCTCGTGGTGGCGGGCGGCGGAACCGACATGGCCCACAGTGCGTCCGTCCGCGACGACCTCGTCTCCGTGCGCCGGCAGGTGATCCACTGACCCGTCCAGATGGAGCATCACCAGGCGACGCGGAGGCCTGCCCAACGTGTGCACCCGGGCGACAGTCTCCTGCCCCCGGTAGCAGCCCTTGTCGAGATGGACCGCGGAGCCGATCCAGCCCACCTCGTGGGGAATGGTGCGATCGTCGGTGTCCAGGCCGTGTCTGGCCTCGTGCGCCTCGATGCGCAGCGCCTCATACGCCCACACCCCGGCGAGGGAACCGGCGTCGCCGGCGTAGGCGGAGAGCTCAGCGCGTGGCACGAAGACGTCGCGTCCCCGCTCGGTCACCCTGCTCAAGTGCGTCGCGGGTTCGGTGCGCGGCTCCCAGACCACCGCGACGTCGCCGGTCACGTCACTGATCTCGACCTGGGACCAGAACTTCATCCGTTCCAGGTAGGCGACCAGATCCGCGGCGCGGCCGGGCTCGACATGGAACCAGATGGCCGTACCGTCGTCCACCCCGTACAGGGCGTGTTCAACCCTGCCGTGAGCGTCCAGGATGAGTGCGGCGGTCGCCTCCCCCGCCGCCAGCTGTTCCAGGTGCTGCGAGGTGAGCTGGTGCAGCCAGGTCAGCCGGTCCGGGCCACTCACCCGCACCACGCTGCGGTGCGAGAGGTCGACCAGGCCGGCGCCGTCGGCGAGCCGCCGCTGCTCGCGCAGGGGGTCACCGTAATGCGCCGCGACCCCGGCATCCGGGTCGGTCGCCTCCACGGCACCGGCGGTGTGGAGCAGCGGGCTGCGGTACAAGGTATTCACGCTCACGACCGTACCCAACACCGGGCGATGCGGCGATCATCCCGGTCAGGACCGGCAGGCCAGTGTGCCAGGCGGCTGAGCCTGCCGCGCGGCCGGTCAGCCCGCCGGACCGGTCAGCCCGCCGACTCCGACGCCCCCGCGACCCGCTGCAACTCGGCGGACAGGTGCGGCTGCAGGTCGTGGCCCATGGCTGCCATCTCGTACACATACATCAGCCTGCCGTTGACCATCCCGTAGAGCCGGTGCCCGGCACGGTAGTCTTTCGCGGTTTCAGTCTTCAGCACACCGCGCGTGGCCAGCTCGATCCTGGCCGGCTCCGACCGCCCGATATAGATCTCGACATACCCGGTGGGGTGGGTGAGCAAGACCTCGACCTCATCATTGGGCTGAGGACGCCAGTACCCCGTCTCCCGGGCCGCCGGGCGGACCAGATTGCCGTCGTCGTCGAGAATCCAGCTGCGACTGGTGTAGGACAAGAACGGCTTGCCGGGGACGTAGGTGAACTCCACCTCCTGGCCGAAGCGGTATGCCTCGATGGTCGGGTAGTCACCGACGCCTGCGCCCTCCCATCGCCCGAGGAGCCAGGCGAGCGGCACACAGTCGGTATGAAGATCACTGGGGATCTCGATCACAGTGCGAAACCTTGGTCGAGGGCGGGTGCGCTTATCAGGCCTGGCCCTTGAAGAGCTTCAGCACGACGAGCAGGGCCATCAGGCCGGCTCCCACCGCGACCAGCACCATCAAGGATGTAAAGACGATTTCCAGCACGGCTACGAGTGTAACGGTGCCGGGCGGGCGTGTCGCACGCGGCGCCGGTTCCTACGCTTGTCCACCATGGCTCACACTCTCGTCGTCAAAGTCACCGCAGGCGTCGACGCACCGGAGCGCTGCTCGCAGGCGTTCACGGTGGCGTCCACCGCCGTCAGCATGGGAGCCACGGTCTCGCTGTGGCTCACCGGCGAGTCGGCCTGGTTCTCGCTCCCCGGACGTGCCGCGGATTTCGATCTCCCGCACGCCGCGCCGTTGCCCGACCTTCTGGACAGTCTGCTTGCCGCGGGACAGGTGACGCTGTGCACCCAATGTGCGGCCCGGCGCGAGATCGGGCCGGACGATGTCATCCCCGGCATTCGCATCGCCGGAGCTGCGACGTTCGTCGAGGAGACGCTCGCGGAGGGCGTGCAGGCCCTCGTGTACTGATCCGGTGTGCGACGTCGTCGCACGTCGTCGGTGGCTCGTAGGTGTGGGTCGTCGGTGCGTCGTCGGCGCCGCGATCAGATGACAATGCGACGCTCCGCGGCCTCGTTGTGTCACCTGATCATCTCGCGTCCGCATTGTGGACATGATCAGGTGGCACGACAGCCGGCCCGAATGCAGTTTGTGCACCTGATCATCTCCGGGGAAATGATCAGGTGCACAAACGACGATCAGGTGACACAGGTGTCAGACGACGGTGACGTCCACTGTGTTGATGGCGCCGCGTGAAGCGACGACGGACCGGTTGACCGGCTCCGCACCGGGGGCGAGTGTCCGGACTGTCCACTCGCCGGGGGCGGCGAAGAACCTGAACTGCCCGGTGGTGCTGGTGGGCACCTCCGCGGTGAACTCACCCGTCGAGTCGAGCAGCCGCACGTAGGCGCCGGCCAAGGGCGCGTCGTCGCGAGACACGACGCCCTGGATCACGGTCTCCTTGGCGACATCGACGCCGTCCAGCGCCACACCGCCTGTGGTGGCTCCGCACATGTGCTCAGGCCTCCCCGGGCTCGTCGCCGACGGCGACCGGAACGCCCACCAGGGAGCCGTACTCGGTCCACGAGCCGTCGTAGTTCTTGACGTTCGGCACGCCGAGGATCTCCCGCAGCACGAACCAGGTGTGCGAGGAGCGCTCCCCGATCCGGCAGTAGGCGATGGTGTCCTTGTCCAGCTCCACGCCGGCCTCGGAGTAGAGCTCGCGCAGCTCGTCGTCGGAGCGGAAGGTGCCGTCGTCGTTGGCCGCCTTGCTCCACGGGATGTTCGCCGCGGTGGGGATGTGGCCCGGCACCTGCGAGACCTCCTGCGGCAGGTGCGCCGGGGCGAGCAGCCGGCCGGCGTACTCGTCCGGCGAGCGGACATCGACCAGGTTCTGCGCGCCGATCGCGGAGATGACCTCGTCGCGGAAGGCCCGGATCGAGTTGTCGGTGCCCTCGGCGACGTACTGCGTCGCGGGACGCGCGGGAACCTCCTCGACCAGCTCGCGGGCGTCCAGCTCCCACTTCTTGCGGCCGCCGTCCAGGAGCCGGACGTCAGGGTGGCTGAAGAGCTTGAACTGCCAGTACGCGTAGGCCGCGAACCAGTTGTTGTTGCCGCCGTACAGGATCACGGTGTCGTCCCGCGAGATGCCCAGACGGGACAGGAGCGCCTCGAACTGCTCCTGGTTGACCAGGTCGCGGCGGACCGGGTCCTTCAAGTCGGTGGTCCAGTTGACCTTCACCGCGCCCTTGATGTGGTTCTTGTCATAGGCGGTGGTGTCCTCGTCGACCTCGACGAGAACGACCTTGGGATTGTCGAGATTCTGCTCGACCCAATCGGCCGAGACGAGAGCGGACTCGCGGCTCATGGAGAGACCTCCGGTGTGTTGGTGGTGCGGGCAGGAAAGAAGCGGCGATACAGCAGGTAGATCTCGCAGCCGAGGCAGTAGCCGAAAGCGGCGTTGAGGAACGCCGCAGCCAGCGCCGCGCCGACTGCGATGTACGCGATGAGGGTGACGTCAGAGAGGTACCCGACGAGACCGGCGACCGTGAAGACCAGCCCCACCGCCTGGGCAAACCGCGGCGGCTCCGGACTCTCGAGCTCGCCCGGCGGACCGATACGGGGCCGGACCAGGCGACGGAACAGCAAGCCGTAGGGCGAAGCTGCCACACCGAAGATCACGGCCAGGCCGAACACCACGCCCTGAACGGCGAGGAGCCATGGACTACCGGTGACCAGCACCACGGCGAGCACAACGGTGGTGATCGTAGCGGCGAACCGGGGACCGCGAGGATCGATCATGGAGCGGAATCTCCTGACGTGGACGGGCAGTGAAGTGCGCACACGTGGGGAGCCGGGCCTCAAGGACCACACTTGGGCAGGCCGAAGCGGCTCCCGTCAGGACATGAGACAGAGCATGGTGGAGACGCGCCGGTAGTCAATGGCGCGTCTGCGGGTCAGCTCTGTGCGGAACACGCCATTAGATTACGGCCGATCAGAGCTGAGGTCACGTTCAGTATCACATAATGAGACAGCAAATCTCACGACATGGTCATGCGCCGCCGCATCCACGGGTCCTCACCGGGGGGCGCGGAGGCTTCCGGTCCGCGCTCACCACAGCGCGGCCCTCGCTCACACGGCATTCAGCACGGCGCGGACCTCGCCGATCCGGGGCACTCCCGTGGCACGCCCCACCACACTGCCTTCTCCATCGAGGATGAGTGTGGTCGGCGTGCGCGCGATGCCCAGCACCCGCACCAGCTCCAGATTCCGCTCCGCGTCGATCTCGATGTGAGCTACCCCGGACTCCGTCCCCGCGATGTGGGACAAGGTGCCGCGTGCGGCCCGGCATGGCTGGCAGAACGCCGTGGAGAACTGCACCAGCGTGGCCCGGGAACCCAACTCCGCCCCGAGGTCGCCAGAGCTCAGGACAGCCGCCCGATCGGCCGGCTCGGAGTCCTGCGCGGATCGCACGATCCCGTCGCGCCGCTGCCGCCAGACCCCGAACAGTGTGGCCAGCGCCAGGACGGCGAGTACGACAGCAACTCCGGTCATGGTTGGCGCAACGCCTCCTTCACGAGGTTTGTTCCGCTTGCCGCTCACCCAGGGGAATCAGCCCACCAGGAGCTGGCCGAGCACATACGCCGCCGGGGCGGCCGCGACGAACGGGCCCACCACGCGAAGCGGCGCGATCGACGCCGGGGCATTCGTGGCCGCTGCGGTGACCGGTACGTTCGTAGCCGGCGCGGCGACACCGCCTGCGCCGCTCGCGGTCAACCCGGGCTCAGCATCCGCCGCGCCGGACAGGTCATCATCATTCGGTGAAGCGACGGGAAGCCCGAGGCCGCTCTCCCCCGCAAGCCGATCCGCCACCGCGAAGGCGACGGCACTCATGACGCCGGCGAATGCGGCGATCACCACCGCGCTCACCGCCGGAACGGCCTCGCCGAGCGTGTTCACCAACGAAACCAGGACCGCTGCCCCGGTACTGGCGACCAGTACTCCGACGACGCGCCGAACCGCCCGCGAGATCGGCAGCGCCTCGGCCAGGGCCACCGTGCCCACCCCCAGCAGGGCAAGCGTCACCGTGTGAGTTCCCTCGGGAGTGGTGTGAAGCGACAGCCAGAGCACGGGCATGACGATCAGTACACAGGCGGTGACCACCAGGCTCAGGGCGGTGTTGAGCCCGCTCCGGCCGTCCCTCCGGAGCAGCTGGATGACGAAGGCGGCGAGCACCGTAGGTCCGAGCACGCCGGCCATCGGCGTCAGGTCCGCCGTGCCGGACAGCTCGATCCAGACCAGCGCGCCGATGCCAGCCGTCAACCCGAGCCATCCCGCGGCGCGGGCCGAGCTGAGATCGGACGAGCCGACAACTCCCAGAGCAAAGACGATCTGCACGATCGCGATCCCCACGGCCAGCAGCACCGACCCGGAAGTAGATGCCAAGCCCAGAACTGCCGCGAGGGCGGCGGCGGCTAGGGGAAGTCGGGCGGAAGGCACTCGTCAATCCTGACAGACCGGCGTCGCAGCCTTCCGCCGGTTAGGCAACAAGTCGGCAACAGTACGGTCAACGACGGCGTCGCGGTTCCCTTGCGCCTGCCCGCGTCAGGCCGGCCCGCGCGACCACCTCTGCGCGTTGCGCTCACCCGCCGGCGAAGGGCGGGAGCAGGTCGACGACCGAGCCGTCGCCCAGCTCTTCACGCTCCGGGTCCCGCTTGCCGAGCGGCGTCTCGTCGACCAGGACGGCGCAAATAGCCAGGACGGCAGCGAAGCGGGAGTCGGCGCCGTGCGCGGCTTTCGCCGCGGCCAGCGCCTCGGCGAGTGTGGCGGCGTCGTACGACTCCTCCGGGGTGCCAGCGGCTGCCCGGAGCGCCGCCCAATAGCGCAGCGTCACCTTTGCCATGTTGCCATCTCATCACACTCCACGGCCGATGCGGGCGCCGTCGCCCAGGTCCGGCCTTTCCGACTGCGATGATCGCTCGGGCACGGGCTGCGAACGGCCGCACGCTGCCGGGCACCGGCCGCGTGCCCGGTTTCACCGGGATCACATCGGTCCGCTATATTTGGCGCCAAGCAGGACCTGGGCGACGGAGCTCCCCAGGTCCTTTCGCGTTTGTCGGGGACGACGGCGAAGGAGAACTCGATATGGCTACCATCGTCCTGCTCACTCAGGTGTCTCAACCACCCGAGGAGGTTCTCCCAGCGCTGGGGCTGCTTCTTCACGACGTCCGGGTCATGCCTGCCGAGGGATCGGCACTGGTCGACGCGCCGGCCGGGGACGTCGTCATCGTCGACGCCCGGCGCGAGCTGTCCCACGCCCGCAGCCTGACCAGGCTGCTGCGCACCACGGGCGTGGACGCCCCGCTGCTCGCCATCGTCACCGAAGGAGGCCTCGCAGCGGTCACCGCTGAGTGGTGCGTCGACGATGTGCTGCTCGACACCGCCGGCCCCGCCGAGGTGGAGGCCAGACTGCGGCTGGCGCAGGGCAAGCTGGCCGCCACCACATCCGATCAGCCGGATGAGATCCGGTCCGGAGATCTGGTGATCGACGAGGCCACCTATACCGCGAAGGTCGGCCGCCGCACCCTCGAGCTGACGTACAAGGAGTTCGAGCTGCTCAAGTTTCTCGCCCAGCACCAAGGCCGGGTGTTCACCCGGGCGCAACTCCTGCAAGAGGTCTGGGGATACGACTACTTCGGCGGCACCCGCACCGTCGATGTCCACGTCCGCCGCCTGCGGGCAAAACTCGGGGCCGAACACGAGGCACTGATCGGCACGGTCCGCAACGTCGGCTACCGGTTCGTGCCGCCACAGCAACGCGGCTCCCGGCAGGCCGGCACGCGCCAGCCCGCCCCGGTGGAGCTGCCCGACGATCATCACTCAGCCGACGCACCGGACCGTCCGGCGTCGCCGGCTTCCCTCGACGCGATCCGGATGGGCGGCTAGAGCAAAGCCCGACTCGTCGGTCCGCCGCCGGTGCGCGATGATGCACCGATGAGAGTCACGCGAGACACGACGTTCAGCGCCGAGTCCGTCCGCCGGCTGGGTGAGCTCGCCCACCGGGCGAGGTCGGCGGACGGTCAGGCGCCGTTCTCCGACGAGCTGTGGCAAGCGGCGGTGGAAGGACTCACCGACGCGGCGCTGACCACATGGGCGGGCGTCGCCTCGGACGACGCGGCACCGACGCCGCGGGCCGGCCGGACGCCGCCCGCCGGGCACGTGCCGCCTGCTGGGCAGATTCTGAGCGGTGCGGCCTTCGCTGCCCGGCAGGGCGAAAGGAGGGCGGCGGAACTCCTGGTCGACCCGGACCGACGCCGGCACGGACTCGGCGGTGCGCTGCTGAGCGAGCTCCTGGACTCCGTGCCGGGCGAGGTGTGGGTGTGGTCGCACGGCGATCACCCCGGCGCCCGGGCGCTTGCCGCTCGGCACGGGCTGGACCGAGCCAGGGAACTGTTCCAGCTACGACGTCCGGCCGACCGGCCGGTCCCCGACACACAGGCGCCCCCGGGGGTGACGGTCCGCACCTTCCAGCCGGGGCAGGACGAGGAGGCATGGGTGGCGGTCAACTCGGCCGCGTTCTCCTGGCACCCGGAGCAGGGCAGCCGCACCATCGACGACATCCGGGCCGCACAGAGCGAGCCGTGGTTCGATCCCGATGCCTTCTTCGTGGCCGAGTCCGGCGGTGAGATGGTCGGCTTTCACTGGACCAAGATCCACCCGGTCGTTCCGGACAGCCCCGGCGATCCCGCTCTGGGCGAGGTGTATGTCCTTGGCGTGGCGCCGCAGGCTCACGGCTCCGGCATCGGCGGTCACCTGACGGCCGTGGGCCTGCGTCATCTCGCCGCCCAGGGTGCCGGCGAGGTCATGCTCTACGTCGAGGGGGACAACGCCGCCGCGCTGCGTGTCTACGAGCGGCTCGGCTTCACCCGCTACGCCGTGGACGTGGCGTACCGGCGGGGTGCGGGCGAGTAGGGCCATCACAGCCGGTGATCGACGGTGACGCACCGTCTACCCTCCGTTAACGTCGGCGTGACACCATTGGCGGCATGGCTCCCGAACAGACGGTGACGCAGGCCCGGTACCTCGATCGTGAGCTGTCCTGGCTGGCCTTCAACACCCGCGTCCTGGAACTGGCCGAAGACCCGGCGGTGCCCCTGCTCGAGAGAGCCCGGTTCCTCTCGATCTTCTCCAGCAACCTCGACGAGTTCTACATGGTCCGGGTGGCGGGCCTGAAACGGCGCATCGCGGCCGGGGTGGCGGTGCCCGCCGTTAGCGGGCTGCTCCCGCGAGACGTGCTGGAGCGGACCCTCGACGGCTCTCGGGAGCTGATGACCCGGCAGACCCATTGTTTCCGCGACGACGTCCTGCCCGCCCTGGTCAAGGAGGGCATCGAGCTGTCCCGGTGGGACGATCTCGACGACAGCGAGCACGTCCGGCTGCGGACGCTGTTCCAGGAGCGGATCTTCCCGGTGCTGACGCCGCTGGCAGTCGATCCCGCGCATCCGTTCCCGTACATCTCCGGGCTCTCCCTGAATCTGGCGGTGATGGTCCGCAATCCGGTGACCGACACCGAGCACTTCGCCCGGGTGAAGGTGCCGCCGAACTTCGCTCGTTTCCTGCCCGTGTCCGAGCAGCGCTTCGTCCCTCTCGAGGACGTCATCGCCGCTCACCTGTCCCTGCTGTTCCCCGGCATGGACGTCCTCCAGCACCACACGTTCCGGGTCACCCGCAACGAGGACGTCGAGGTCGAGGAGGACGACGCCGAGAACCTGCTCACCGCGATGGAGCGCGAGCTGATGCGCCGCCGCTTCGGGCCCGCGGTGCGCCTGGAGGTCGAGGAGACCGTAGACCCACACGTCCTCGATCTTCTCCAGCGGGAACTCGGAGTGAGCCACAACGAGACGTTCTCGCTCCCGGGTCCGCTCGACCTCACCGGGCTCAGCGGTATCGCCGATCTGGATCGCGCCGAGCTGAAGTACCGGCCGTTCCTCCCGGCAACCCACCGCGACCTGCCGGACGTCGAGTCGGCGGCCCCGGCCGACATGTTCGCCGCCATCTCCAAGGGCGACATCCTGGTGCACCATCCGTACGACTCGTTCTCCACGAGCGTGCAGCGCTTCATCGAGCAGGCGGCCGCGGACCCGCGCGTCCTGGCCATCAAACAGACCCTGTACCGGACCAGCGGCGACTCCCCTATCATCGACGCCCTCGTCGACGCCGCCGAAGCCGGCAAGCAGGTGCTCGCTCTCGTCGAAATCAAGGCGCGCTTCGACGAGCAGGCCAACATCACGTGGGCCCGTAAGCTGGAGCAGGCCGGCGTCCACGTCGTCTACGGCCTTGTGGGGCTGAAGACCCACTGCAAACTCTGCCTGGTGGTACGCGACGAAGCCGGCGGGATCCGGCGCTACAGCCACATCGGCACCGGGAACTACCACCCCAAGACCGCCCGCCTGTATGAGGACCTCGGCCTGCTCACCGCCGACGCCGGGGTCGCCGAAGACGTCAACCTACTCTTCAACACTCTCTCCGGCTACTCCATCGAATCGGAGTACCAGCGCCTGCTGGTGGCGCCGCACGCGCTACGCACCGGCATTATCGAGCGGATACAACGCGAGGTCGAGCACCACGAGCAGGGCAGG
This sequence comes from Phytoactinopolyspora alkaliphila, assembly GCF_010550695.1. Taxonomy (GTDB): domain Bacteria; phylum Actinomycetota; class Actinomycetes; order Jiangellales; family Jiangellaceae; genus Phytoactinopolyspora; species Phytoactinopolyspora alkaliphila. The sequence continues at coordinate 102,237 of NZ_JAAGOB010000003.1, read as the reverse complement.
CCGGCACGGATCCGGCTCAAGCTCAACTCGCTCGTCGACGAGGCTGTCATCGACGCTCTCTACGACGCCTCCCAAGCCGGCGTCCCCGTGGACGTCTGGATCCGCGGCATCTGCAGTCTCCGCGCCGGAGTACCAGGCCTGTCGGAGAACATCCGGGCCCTGAGCATTCTGGGCCGTTTCCTGGAGCACTCTCGCATCATCGCGTTCGAGAACGGCGGCCAGCCGGAATACTGGATCGGCTCGGCCGACCTGATGCACCGCAACCTGGACCGGCGTGTCGAAGCGCTCGTCCAGCTCATCCACCCGGAGCACCTGAGCGAACTCGAGGCGATGTTCGACCTCGCCTTCGATCCGGCGACGTCGGCGTGGCACCTTCGCGCCGGTGGGGAGTGGGAACGGGTCCACATCGGCCCCGGCGGAGAACCGCTGGCGGATCTTCAGCACCTGCTGATCGAGCGCAAGCGCCGCCGGCGGACCACCACGTGACACGTGCCGAGCCCGCTGCGGCGCCGCCAGCGCGCCGCGAGGCCGAGCAGAAGTTCCGGGTGCATGGGCTGTTCCGACTTCCAGACCTCCACGACGTGCCGGGCGTGCACGAGGTCGAGGATCACGGCTCGACCGAGCTGGAATCCTCCTACTTCGACACCGAAGATCTCCGCTTGATCCGCGAGGGCATCACGCTCAGGCGTCGTACCGGCGACGATCCGGGCTGGCACCTGAATCTATCCGCGGCGGACCCGAGGCAGGGGGTGAGGGACGAGATCCGCTTGCCGTTGTCCGCATCGGCCGGCCGGCCACCGGACGAGCTGCTGCGGATCGTCCGCGCGGTCATCCGCGGGTCTCCGGTGCGACACATCTCGACGCTACGCACCTACCGAACTACGTACCTTCTGCGCAACGCGAACGGGAAACCCGTCGCGGAGCTGGTCGACGACGCGGTGCACGTCCTGACCGGTGACGGCACTGTCACGGCACGCTTCCGCGAGCTGGAACTCGACGAGCGCAAGGGCGGCAAGGCCGCCGGCCGGGTGGCGGCGGCACTCACCGGCGCGGGAGCCGTCGGCGGTGAGTTCGTCGCCAAGGTCGTCCGGGCACTGGGTCCCGCCGCCACGAGCCCTCCAGAGGTACCGGATCCAGCCGAACCCGGTCCGGACGACCCGGCCGCCGACACCGTGACGGCCTACCTCGCCGTTCAGATCCGAGCACTGCGCAAGGCCGACCTGGCGTTTCGCTGGGCGCCGGAGTCGAGTGAGGACGCCGTGCACCGGATGCGCGTCGCGGCGCGGCGCCTCCGCGGGGCTCTCCGCACGTTCCGGCCCCTCCTTGACTCAGGCCGGACCGTCCACTTGGCGTCCGAACTGGCCTGGTTCGCCCGTGGTCTCAACGAACTGCGGAACAACGACGTCCTGCGCGCCCGGCTCATCGCCCACAGTGCGCACCTCCCCGAGGAGGTACCGAGCGGGCCCGTGAACGCCTTCGTCGAGGCCGCGCTCACGGCCGACGCCGCGGAGGCGCACGCCTACGCGCTCGCGATCCTCGACTCCCGTCGGTATCTGCGCCTGCACGACGAGTTGGTCGCCGCCGTCCACGACCCCTCGTTCGGCGGCGAGTCCGGTGGGTCGGCCCGAGATGTGCTCCCGGCTCTCGCCCACAAGGTATGGAAGCGCCTTCGCGCATCGGCGGACTCGCTACGCGAGAATGCCCCTGCCCAGGAGTGGCATCGCGTGCGGCTGCATGCCAAGCGGGCTCGCTACGCGGCCGAAGCGGTGGCGATGTCGCTCGGCGACGACGCCGCGGCCTTCGCGCGGGAGATGCGAAAACTCACCGACATACTCGGCGAGCACGAGGATGCCCATCAGGCCATCGACGCATTACATCTGCTGGCGCGTCGCCCGCCGGCCGATGCGGAGATCGTCTTCGCCCTCGGTGCGCTCGCCACCGTCGAGAAAGATCACGCCCTGCGGGCGCGGGTCCGGTTCACCGACGCTTGGTCACGCACCAGGCGAGTGGGCGCTCCACGGACGTGGACGGGCGGCTGATCCGGGTGGTGATCAGGACTGCTTGAGGGCGATCTGCTCGACGATGTTGGCCACGGTCTCGAATCCGTCCACCGCGGACTCCAGCGTCTCGATGACGTCCTTGAGCTTGTGCACCGTGAGCGCGTCGTACTCGCCCGAGAAGATCCTCGCGAGCAGCCGCCGATACGTCTGGTCCGCCTCGTTCTCCAGGCGGTTGATCTCGATCCAGTACTTGGTGAGCTCGCCTGCCGTGCGCAGGCGCGGCATCGCCTCCGCCGTGAGCTCCGCGGCACGGTCGAGGACGTCGACCATGGACGCCACGCCGTTGGGCAGATCCTTGATCCGGTACAGGACCATCAGATCCAGCGCTGCCTCGACGTCGTCGAGCACGTCGTCGAGCGCGCCCGCGAGCCGGTAGATGTCGTCGCGATGAAACGGCGTCCTCACGCCCGAGTTCACCCGCCGGACGATGTCGTGCGTGTGCTCGTCACCCGTATGTTCGATGTCCTTGAGAGTGGGCACCAGCGCCGCACGGTCCGCGTCCGGGACGAGCGCCTCCGACAGCACGCGGACACCGTCCCGCAGATTCTGGGCCGAAGCGGTGAACAGGTCGTAGAAGACGATATCTGCAGGCGAGAGTCGCATGCGGAATCGCACGAGAGTTTCTCCCTCACTTAAGAGGTCGCGACCTCTAGGCGTGTTCTGAGAGGCGCACCCCTCATCATCGGACGATCGAATGCTAGAACGTCGAGATGAACAGTAGCGCAGCGGTTCAGCGCCGAACCCTGCGGAGTTGCGGTCACGACCCTACTAGTATCCCACTAACCTCGGCTTTCGTCTTCCATGCGGGCGGACGTGAAACCGGTCACTCGCCCCGCGACACAGGATCGGTGCAGGCGGGCGAGCCTGCCTGGCTCGTCGTCATCCCGATCGCTCTGCCCGGCATGCACGACCGGCCGGCGCGGCTCGGCCAGCCACCCGACGGGGGCGGCGCGGAGTTCAGAACCCGGATGCCGGAGCCCCGCACCGTGGGCCCGCGCGGGACACTACAGTGGTGCGCCATGGCGGACGCGCGACCCTTGAGCGAGCTTGTCGAACCCGGGTGGGCACAGGCCCTGGCTCCGGTATCCGAACATGTCACGGCCATGGGCGAGTTCTTGCGGGCGGAGATCGCGGCCGGCCGCTCCTACCTGCCGGCGGGTCCGCATGTCCTTCGAGCGTTCACCCAACCGTTTGACGACGTCCGCGTCCTCATCGTCGGCCAGGATCCGTACCCCACCCCGGGTCACGCCGTGGGGCTGAGCTTCTCCGTGGCGGCGGACGTGCGCCCGCTCCCACCGAGCCTGATCAACATCTTCCGCGAGTACTGCGAAGACCTCGGGCATCCGCCGCCGAGCACCGGCGACCTCTCCAGGTGGGCGGACCACGGAGTGCTCTTACTCAACCGAGCGCTCACCGTCGCCCCACGCCAGCCCGCGGCCCACCGCGGCAAGGGCTGGGAGATCGTGACCGACCAGGCGATCCGCGCCCTAGCCGCGCGGCGGCGGCCGCTGGTTGCCATCCTCTGGGGCCGCGACGCCCGGAATCTCCGCCCTCTACTAGGCAATACACCGTGTATTGAGTCCGCACACCCGAGTCCGATGTCGGCTCGCAACGGGTTCTTCGGTTCACGGCCTTTCAGCCGCGCCAACGAGCTCTTGACACAGCTCGGTGAGCCACCTGTCGACTGGAAGCTTCCGTAAGGCTCCGGCTTCTGACGGATCAGCCTTTGCTCACGGTGCGGAATGCCCCTTTGACAAAAAGAGCGAACATCGTATGCTGCGGGTCGCGGGCTCAAGGTGGTACTGTTTCCGCGGGTTGCAGTAACAGTTCCTCGTACGTCCTTGACCGCCCGTGGATTGTTATGGCGGGCGTTTTTCGCTTCTCTGTGCCTAGCACGGTAGCGGGAGACGGCAGCAGCAACCGGAGTCGCACGGTGCGGCTCCACATACCGTCCCCTAGGAGGACACAGCACATGGCACAGGGAACCGTCAAGTGGTTCAACGCCGAGAAGGGCTTCGGCTTCATCGCGCAGGACAACGGCGAAGCCGACGTCTTCGTGCACTACTCGGCCATCCAGACCGAGGGCTACCGCACCCTGGATGAGAACCAGCGCGTGGAGTTCGAGATCACGCAGGGTCCGAAGGGACCGCAGGCAGACCAGGTTCGCCCGATCTGACCTTAGTCCGTACTTCGCAAGAACTGCCGGTCTGCGCGCCCACGCATTCCGGCCAGACGTGCAAAGCCATGGGTGATGCTGTGGCTTAGCGGCGAAACGCCCCTCACGCCCAGCGCGGGGGGCGTTTCGCTTACGTGCTTAGTCCGGGCCGCCAGTTGCGTTCCGTCAATGGTGCCCCTCGACATTCTCTAAGCCTTCGTTTCATAAGCGATATGGACTTGTTATAGAAACGAGCTCATAGGCCTCTCTGATACAAATGCTCCCGCACGCCAGGCTTGCCTGTGCAACATTTACGGTCCGGCATACCCGGAAATCCGTACCACTGGCATATACCAGGGGGTAACAATGCCCGGGAAAGATCATCTCTCTGATGGGTCACGCTCCCATAGCGCGGTATTCCGCCGGTGCATAGCCATCGCAATCACGAGGCCGGGTCGCTGCTGTGCCCGCGCGACGTCGTATCCCCATCCGTCCCGGAACAATCCATCTGCCCTTCGCGCCCGTATCCTCGGATGTGCACATGTTCCCCCACACCGAACGCGCGTCGGACACAGCGCTCGTCGAGGGCCTTGCACTGGGAGACCAGCCCGCGGCGCTCGCTTTCGTGCGCCGGTTCCAGGGTGCGGTCTTCGGTATCGCGCTGTCGGTCACGCGTGACCGCGGCTTGGCCGAGGACGTGAGCCAGGAGGTATTCCTCCGCGCCTGGCGAGCGGCCGGGACCTATGACCCGAGGCGAGCGTCGGTTCTGACGTGGCTGCTGACCATCGCCCGCAATGCCGCGATCGACGCGGTCCGGGTCAGGCGGAACACCCCTGCGGAATCCGAAGCCCTGGAGCGGCTGATCCACGACTCCATACGAGATCCGGACCCCACCGAGCCGGTGCTCCATCGCATCGAAGCCGAGCGGGCAGTGCGCCGCCTACGCGCGCTGGCCCCAGAACAGGCCCGGGCTGTGGTTCTCGCGACCATGGGCGGATGCACGGCCGCTCAGGTCAGCCAGCTGGAGCAGATCCCGCTCGGCACGGCGAAGACCCGCATCCGGACCGGCCTGCGGCGGCTGCGCGACCTCATCGATGAGGAGGAACACCATGAGTGAGCGGCATCCCACCGAGGACGCGCTCCTCGACTTGGCGCTGGGTGACGTGCCGGAACCCGGCAACCAGCTTCTGACTCAGCACTTGTCCACGTGCCCGGCGTGCCGCAAGCGCTACGACGCGATCAACGACTCGATCGAGCTCACCCTGCCCGCCGCGCCGCGAGTCCAGCCCGCGCCGGGCTTCGATCAGGCGGTCCTCGAAGCGATGGGCATGTCCGGCCCCACCGCAAGGCGGCGCGTCGCGCCGCAGGCGGCCGGAGGTGGCACAGTGGCCGAGCCCGGGCGGGCTCCCCGCCGCCGATCCGCTCTGGTCGCCCTCGCGGCAGGCGTGGCCGGTGTGGTGATCGGCGTGGGCGGGTCGATGGTCGCCGGAAGTCTCGACGACGGCCCGCCTGCGGCGACGGTCGACGTCGGCACTCCCCTCGTCACGGATGAGGGTGAAGCGGTCGGCACGGCAACGCTGAGCTACCTCGGCGACCAGCGCGTCGTCGTCGTCGCTGCCGCAAATGGGGACGGCCGGACCTACGAATGCCGCCTGCGGCTGCCCGACGGGCAGACATCTGTCCTCGGCGAGTGGACGGTACCGGACACCGGCAGCACCTGGGTCATGCCCGCGCCCTACGCGGACAGCATGACTGTCGAGCTCGTGGACGATTCAGGAGCTGTCTGGTCGACGGCGCGGCTGTGAGTTGCCGGCGTTCACGAGCCTGACCTCGTCGTCGCCCGCTTGTTCTCGGCTTCCGGCGCGTCATAATGGAGTGACGACGATGAATAGCGGGGAGCCGGGCGCATTCCATGACCACTAGTGGCGAAGTGAACAGCGGCCGGGGCGAACGTCCTCTGTTGACTGTCGCCCATCGCGCCGCCAATGATCCCGAAGCTTTGCGGGCGGTTCTGGACCTTGGCGTGGATCTGGCCGAGGCCGACGTCCGCTATTTCAAGGGCGTGCCCGAAGTTCGGCATTCGAAGACTCTGGGCTCGCGTCTACTGTGGGAGCCAGGTGAGCTCACCCACCGGGCACAGATCGACGTGCTGACGCTCGCCGACCTCCTCGAGGTGGTTCCCGGGGCCAGGCATCGCCTGATGCTGGACCTGAAGGGGATCTGGCCCGGTCTGGCTCCCGCCGTCGCCCGGACGTTGCGAGAACACGCCCCCGACTCGCCTGTGGCGATCTGCACCCCGCACTGGTGGATGTTCAAGGCGTTCGCCGACGCGCCGCAGGCACGCATCATCCCGTCGGCGGGCAGCTGGCCGATGTTGGAACGACTACGCGAACTCTTGCGCAAGGGGCAGAGCGGGTGGCCGATTCAGCGGCCGTTCTTCGGCTGCTCGGTGCACCGCACGCTCCTCACGCCGGCCGTCGTCGCCGAACTCCGCCGCCGGGTGGGGCATGTGCTCACCTGGCCGGTAGACACGGACGCTCAGCTAGCCGACGCACGCCGCCTCGGCGTCACCGGTGTCACCAGCAAGAACCTGGAGCTCCTAGCCCAGATCCACGCCCCGAGCTAACCCGTCCCGCACGCCGTGCCGGTCAACCAACACTCAGCGTGACGTCTCCAGGCTCAGTCCCAGCCCCTGGCATGGGTTGTGGTCGTTCGAATCGGACAATTCGGGCGCATTTACGATGCGTAACCCATGCCAGGGGCTGGGACGGCGGGGTGGGATATTTACTGAGGGTTATCGGGGTGCAGCGGATCGGTGGGGGCACCGGCGCCCTCGGCCGCGCCGTACAGCATCTCCCGCAGCGCCTCCACACCGGTGTGCTTCGGTGCCCAGCCCAGTTCCATCCGAATCCGCGTCGTGTCGAGTGTGGGCAGGTTGAGGAACAGGTTCAGCAGCGCGTCGTCGGCGCGCGCCAGCCGCAGGCGCCAGGCCCCGCCGACGGCCACCCGTGCGGCCAGCTCCGGTACCGGCACCACCCTGGACCTGAAGAGATCGCCCAGCTCTCCCGCGTCGATTATCGGCTCGGCGGCCACGTTGTACGCGCCCCGCGCCTCGCTCAGGACGGCGAGCCGGTAAGCCTCGGCGACATCCGAGGTGTGCGCGGCCTGGAACCTCAAGGCGGCAGGCAATGGCAGTATCGGCAACCGGCCGGGCTGGAACAGCGCCCGGGGCACCATGGGCCCGGCAAAGATCCGCCGTTGCTCGCTCGCGGACTCCCGGCTGAACAGGAAGCACGGCCGCATCCGCACGATACGCATCGCAGGGTTGCGGAGCTCAAACGCGTCGAGGTACCGCTCGAGATACGCCTTCTCCCGCCCGTAGGCGGCAGTCGGAATGCTGTGCGTCGGCCAGCTCTCGTCCACGTGCTTCCCCCGCCCGGGAGAGTAGGCACCTACCGACGACGCATACACCAGGGCGCCGACGCCGGCCTCAGCGGCAGCCTCGAACACCCCGATGCTCCCGATGACGTTGACGTCCCACGTCTTCAGGGGATCGTGCGTGGGCTGGAATGCCCACGCCAGGTGGATGACAGCGTCGGCGCCCTGGAAGTGCCGCGCCATCGACGGTGAACGGACGTCGTCGCCGATGAACGTCGTCTTCGGCGGCTGCCAATCCGGGACCCGGCGCGCCAGAGCCACGATCTCGTCGACCTGCCCGTCGCCGGCCAGCGCTTCGACGACGCTGGTTCCGACGTTCCCCGTCGCACCCGTGACCACCACTCGCATGGCCAGACCGCTACCCCGCTGCGCGCTGGTCAAACCCAGGATGCCGTCCTCGTCATCCTCGATGAGGTCCAGCAGCGCGCCGAGGTGCCGGCCGACGAAGAGAGCGACACGAGCGACCCGCTCGGCGCCTACTCGGTGCCCGCGACGGCCACGCGTTCAGTCCATGCCGCCGTCACCACCGCGTCCCTTGGGAGACTCCGGTTCGCGCTCGCCCTCGGGCCCGCCGTCCATCTCGTCGGCTACTGTCGGGCTGGTGTGCTCGTCAGCGAAGTCGCCTCCGCTCTCGTACGCATCTCTGCGCCGGCGCTCGTCGTCCTGGCTGTCCGGCGGACGTTCCCGCTTGTTGTCGGTCATGTCATTCCCGTACCCCAGGCCGTGGTCTTAGAACATCCGCTGAAGAGCGCGGTTGTTCGCCAGCCCCGAGCCGCAACGCTGGACGATTCCTTCAGCGGTGGAAGAGTTCATCGGCCAGGGGCCACACAAGCTTCCACCGCTGAAGGAATCGTCCAGCGTTAGAGAGGCGGCGCTCACCGTCATCACCATGCGGCAGCCGCTTGGAAAGTGGCCGTCGACGGTGGGATAATCACCGTGGCATGGCCTAACAAATTGAGATCAATTCTCATATGAACTAGTGTCCTGCCCCAGACGCACCGTGCCGGTGGATTCTCACCCATCGAGGCACACCCCAGAACACTACGGCGAACGAAGGACCACGATGGCGAACAGGAAACCGATCAAGACCGAGAAGCGGTCTGCCCGCAAGCGGAAGAACCCGCTCGACGCGGCCGGCATCACGTATGTCGACTACAAGGATGTCAACCTGCTGCGCACGTTCATCTCTGATCGCGGCAAGATCCGTTCGCGGCGAGTCACCGGCCTGACTCCGCAGCAGCAACGTTCGGTGGCGCGAGCCATCAAGAACGCGCGCGAGATGGCGCTGTTGCCATACACCGAGGGCTCCCGCGGACCCCGCTGACTTATCGGCCCGCCCGCTCCGCCACCTGAGCGTCGATCCGTCGCACCAGATCGACGATCCGCCGGACAAGTCTGTGCCCATCACGGTCAGGCTGGAGGACACCTGCGACGGCGGGTATCGCCAGTGCGGCCGCGAGAACGCGCGGGCTCATCGGGGTGGCGTGGATCGAGTTCAGAGCCGGCGTGCCGCCCAGCGGCGCTCGGCCAGGAGGAATGCGAGCACCGCCGCGAATCCGATGGCGGCGAGCGCTGACGCTGCCGCGATGTATTCGTCGGGCGCGTGGAGGGCACGGTCCTCGTCCTGCCAGGGCCACAGCGCTCGCAGGCATCCGGCCATCACCCCCGTGAGGATGACCAGGGCGAACCGCCGGTGGTGTTCGAGCAGCCACTGCAGGAGCTTCACGAACGACGCCAGTCCGACGGCGGCGCCAAGCATGAAGAAGGCGAGATACCCGACATCGCGGTCGTTCACCGCCGCCAGGGTGTCGTCGTACAGGCCGAAGGTCAGCAGGAGAAACGAGCCCGAAAGGCCGGGAAGCACGAGGGCGGACACCGCCACGGCCCCGGCCAGGACGATCACCGGCCGCTCCGCCTCGACATCAGACGGCGGGATACTGACTACCACGAAGGTCAACGCTGCCGCGAGCAAGGCGATCGCGGCGTCGCGCCATCCCCAGTGGATGCGGCCCGCCCCGGCCGCACCGGTGAGGCCGGCCAGCCCAACCTGATCCGGCTTCGGCGGGCCCGGCTCACGACCGGCCCTCTCGGCCCGGTGGGCCCTCTCGGGCCGGTCGGCTCGGCCAGCCCGGCCGGCCAGCGAGAACGGCACCCACAACGATGCGAGCACCAAACCGAAGAACAGCGCCCGGCTGTGTACCGGGTTCTCCTCGACCCAGCCCTCGAGCAGTCGCGCCATCACCACCAGCGCGATCACCATGCCGGCCAGCAGAGGAAGGATGAGCCGCCAGCTGACCTTCCTGAACTCCCCTGCGGCGGACGCGGCGCCCCGGCCGCGCGGAATGTCGACGACAGCCCGGCGCAGCCCGGACAGGAAGTGGCCCGCAGAGGTGATCACCGTCTCGTAGACGCCGACCACCAGTGCAACGGTGCCCCCGCTGACGCCGGGGACCGTCTCCACCGTACCGATCAGGGCTCCACGCAGCGCGTTCAGCCCGTGGTCCCGCCATGCGGGCTCAGTAGCCGGGCGTCGATGGCGTGCTCGAAAACCTGGAGGTCTCACATCGTTGGGCACGGCGGAACTGTATCTCGTGACCGTCGCGCCGCCTCGAGCGCTACCAACGCGTCAGGGCAGGGAGCGGCGGCCCGAGCGGCCGGTGAGCCGCCGCCGCTGGGAATCGTCGAGCATCAGGTACGCCGCCACTGGAACACCGATGAGCACCAGCAGCACCAGCCAACCCGGCAGGAGCCACCATGCCACCAGAACGCCGCCGGCCCCGATCAGGAGCTTCGTGCCTGTGGACATTGGATCTACCTCTTTCTCTCTTCGCCGGGCGGGTTCACGCTCGGGTCGTCGTCGGCGTGCCCGCGATCGCCGGGGGTCCGGCCGGAGCACTCGCCACTACCGATTGTGCGTCCACAAGCACCCGAGATGCCTCAGGGAAGGCCCTGATCTGTCCCTGACTGTCCCGCTCTTCCCCACTGATCATTGGCGATCGCGCACCTAGTTAGGCATGTATGCGCCAACGATCATGAAAAAGAGGCGTGGGTGTGCGGGACAATGGTGAGCATGCACAGTGAGGTACTTCAGCTGAACACCGGCACCGATCTGGTCACCGATGTCACGTCCGAGCTCCGCCGGTTCTGCGGCGGCCTCGGGGACGGGTTGTGCCACCTGTTCGTTCCACACGCGACGGCGGGCCTGGCGATCATGGAGACCGGCGCCGGCTCCGAGCCGGACCTTGCCGACGCGATCGACCGGTTCCTGCCCAGGGAAGACATCTACCGCCACCAGCACGGTAGCGTCGGCCACGGCCGCGACCACGTCCTGCCGGCGTTCGTCGCTCCGTCCATCTCCATCCCCGTGCTGGACGGTGAGCCTGCCCTCGGCACGTGGCAGAGCGTCGTCGTCGTCGATTCCAACACGGACAATCAGCAGCGCACGCTCCGTCTGTCGTTCCTAGCCTCCCCATGATCATGGGGGTGGGCGGCCACCGGGTCAGCTGGCCCAATCCAGCAGCGATTCGTGCCGCGCCGGGTCCCGCAGCTCGGCGAGGGCCTGTTTCTCCAGCTGACGGATCCGCTCCTTGGTCAAGCCGACGCGTTCGCCGACCTCCTGCAGGGAGTGCTGTCGCCCGTCGTGCAGGCCGTACCGGAGCGTGATGATCATCGCCTCCCGCGGCGGCAGCGTACCGACGAGTGCGCGCAGCTCCTCGCCCAGCGCCCGGAACTCGGCGACCTCGGCGGCCTGCAGCACCTCGGCGTCCTCGATCAGGTCGCCGACACTGGCGGTGCCTTCGTCCCCCACAGGCGCGTCCAGGCTGATGACGTCGCGGGCGATCTCCCGCAACTCCTCCACACGTTCCTCCGAGAGGTCCGTCTCCTCGGCGAGCTCGGCCGTGGTAGGTGAACGCCCGAGATCCACCTGCAGCTTCCGCTCCGCGCGGCCGAGCTTCGAGATGTTCTCCACCTGGTATGCCGGCAACCGGATGGTCCGGGCCTTCTCGGTACGCGCGCGTTCGAAGGCCTGCCTGATCCACCACATCGCATAGGTCGAGAACTTGTAGCCCTTGGCATAGTCGAACTTCTCCACGGCGCGGATCAGGCCGAGATTCCCGTCCTGCACTACGTCGAGGAAGGACAGGCCCGAGTTGCGGTAGTACTTTCTCGCTGCGGACACGACCAGCCGCAGGTTGGCGCGGATCATATGGTCCTTGGCCGCCATACCGTCATCCGCAATGGCCTGGAGCTCTTCCCGGCGGTGCGGTGCACCGTCGCCGGAAGCCTCAGCCAGGAGATGCTGGGCATAGAGGCCCGCTTCGATCCGCTTCGCCAGATCGACCTCCTCGGAGGCGGACAGCAGCGGCGTCCCGCCGATCTGCTTCAGATACTGCCCAACCAGGTCATAGTCCGCCTCGGGCTCGCGGGGCTCAGTTCGAGCCCGCCGGATGTCCGTGCCGTGTCCGTTGACCATCACCATCAAATCGCTTCCCTCCTTCACTTCCTTCCTACCCATGCCGGGTGCATGACATGTCTCCGCCACGGGTACGGCATCAGGCGTCCGCCATCTCGACGATAGGCAGGTGAGCTGTACAGATGAACACTCATGACACCCCTGAGGTGGACGAACTCTGGACCCGGTTCCACAAAGCCGTGAACATGTCCTCGCGAGAGCTCGTCGACTGGCTCGGCGTTCAGCCCGATGTGGCGCCGACGCCGGGCCCGGACGGACCTGCGCCCCTGGGGATGGCCGCCGTCGGGATCCTCGGCAAGCGCAAGGTAGACCTCACCGCCGGTGATCTCGAAGCGATGCGGAAGATCGTCGACATCGTCGCCGACGAGACGGCCGGCACCACGGCTTCCGAGGCGGCCAACGACGAGCGCAAGCGCCATCGGCTGATGAGCGTGGGCCATGACCCGCTCCGCGACCCGGGTGACTGATGTGGGCGCGGACACGAGGGACGACGCCGAGCCGGAGCCTCCGGCACCTGTACCGCGGAGCCGGTCTCTAGACCGATTGCGCAAAGCCGCCGCCGGCTGTCAGGCATGCGGACTCTACGCCGATGCGACGCAGACCGTCTTCGGCGCCGGCTCACGCGACGCGCGCCTACTCCTCGTAGGCGAGCAGCCCGGTGATGTCGAAGACCGGGAAGGAGATCCCTTCGTCGGACCGGCCGGCAAGCTCCTGGACCGTGCGCTCGTCGACGCCAGGATCACCAGGTCCGGGGTCTACGTGACCAACGCCGTGAAGCATTTCAAGTTTCGCCGTGCGGAGCGCGGGAAACGCCGTATCCACCAGAAGCCTGACGCGGGCGAACTCGCAGCGTGCCGGCCGTGGCTGCGGGCAGAGTTGGCCGCTGTACAGCCCGAGGTGGTCGTCGTACTCGGTGCCACCGCGGCAGCAACCCTCCTCGGACGTGCGTTCCGGGTAAGCCATCAACGCGGCCAGCCGCACTCGTGGTCCGAGCTGGCTGCTGCCTCACCGCTGACCTCCGATGAACACGATGACGTAGGCATCGGTGACGACGCCATGGTGGTGGCGACCGTCCATCCCTCGTCGGTGCTGCGTGCCCGGGGCATGGGTGGCGACCAAGGCGCGGCCGCCTACGACGGCTTGGTCTCGGACCTGACGGTCGCCGCCCACCTGTAGCAGGTGGACGGCGACCGGGTCCGAACGTGGGCCGAGCCACTACCCTTCGCGGGGAACCTCGCCCCGCCAGGCACCGGTCTCGGTCGGGCGGGACTCGATGAACTCCTTGAAGTTCTTCATGTCCCGCTCGACTGCCCGGCTGACGATTCCGGCCTTGTCCCCGATGGTCTCGGCGGCGCCTTCGGGCTCCATCTCCATCTGGAGCGTGACCCGAGTCTGATCATCGGTGAGCTTGTGGAAAGTCACCACGCCGGCTTGGTCGGTGCCGCCCGTGGAACGCCAGGCGATCCGCTCTTCAGGGTGCTGCTCGGTGATCTCGGCGTCGAAACTGCGCCGGACACCGGCGACTTCCACCTCCCAATGGAGGTGACGGTCGTCAATCTGCGTGACCGACTCCACATCAGCCATGAACTCCGGAAAGTCCTCGAACTGAGTCCACTGGTTGTAGGCCGTGCTGATCGGAACAGCCACATCAACAGATTTCTCCGCGGTGGTCATCACCACTCCTCTCGGTTGCTTACCGACAGCAGTGCGGTTACCCCGCAGGGCCCGGCCATAACGCCGGAGGCGTCAACGCGGCCGGTGCCGGTCGATCAACTGGCGAGCCATCTCCTTGGCCCGGCGAGCGGCATAGGTGTCGCCTTCCGCGGCCGAGATGATGGAGCCCTTCATCAGGATGTGCCATGACCTGGCGAATTCGTCCACTTCGGTCAGCCCGGCCCGTTGCGCACGCTCTCGGACGGCGGCACGGATGTTCTCCAGGTACGCGATGCAAGCTTGGCCCGATGGGTGCTCCGGCCCCATCTCGAGCAACACGTTGATGAACGAGCAGCCCTCGAAGTCCCGTTGCTGGAACCACGTGTCGAAGACGTCGAAGATGGCGAGCAGGCGTTCTTCGGGGGTGTTCCCGAGCCGCTCGGACTCGGCCATCACCAGGTCAAGGGTCCACACCTGCTCGCGCTGCTGGAGGAAGGCCAGCGCCAGATCGTCCTTGGCCGGGAAGTATCGGTAAAAGGTAGCCTTCGCCACGGACGCACGGGCGATCACCTCATCCACTCCGACGGCACGCACCCCCTTGCGCGAGAAGAGGTCGTACGCCGCCGCAAGGATTCGCTCCCGTGCGCCGCGCGATGGCATGGCGGCTATAGAATTCATCTCGGATTCCAATGTAATCCTTGACGCGGAGATCCGTCCACGCTAGACAGACAGAACGTTCTGTCTAGTTTCGAGGTGTTGTACTTGGGTGACCTGAGACCCGTCGAGTTCGCAGAGTTGGCCGTAGACCTTCGTGGCGATTTCGATCTCGCGAACACCGTGCGCAGCATCCCGGAGCACGCCTCGGCATACACCAACTGTGATCAGGCCAGCGTCGTCGTCGGCGAGCACCGCCCGGTCAAGGTCGCCTCGGCTACCAACAGCCAGGCTCGGCACGCGGACCAGCTGCAAGTGGAGCTGGAGGAAGGCCCGGGGGCCGCCGCGATGGCCAGTGGGCAAGCCGTCGTGGTCGATGACATCTCCGCCGGTGACCGATGGCAGCGGTGGACCTCACAGGCGGCGGAGCTCGGCTTCACCGGTGTGATCTCGGTCCGCCTGAGCACCAAGGTGGCCACGATCGGCGCGCTCAACCTCTATGTCACACGGCCGGCCGAGTTCGACGACGACGACATCCGCGCGGCTGAGGTCTTCGCCCGGCACGCCGCACTCGCCGTCGATTCCGCTCACCGGATCTCGACACTGCGCCGGGCGGTCGACGACCGGACGATCATCGGCCAGGCCCTCGGCATCCTCAGTCAGCGGCACGGGCTCGACGCCACTCGCGCCTACGCCATGCTCGAGCGTTACGCCAAGGACGAGCACGTCGGGCTGCGGGACGGTGCTGAGGAGGTCATCGCGGGACGCCTGCCGGCGCAACGCTGAGCCAGCCGCATGACGGCTCTCGGTGGGGGTATGGAATAGCGCAGGAAGGAGTGTCAATGCGCCTTGCTCAGCTTCAGCGGTCCCCTTCGCACCGGCGTAGGCCCAGTCGATGAACGGCGTCGTCGTTTTCGTACCCTCTCCTCTGCTCACCATCACCATCGAGAATCACGGCACCCAGCCGGACATCCACCTGCACGCAGGTGGCCAGGGTGTGTGGCAATCACGCATGCTGGTGACGCTGGGAAGCCAAGTCACGATGTGCGCGGTGCTGGGCGGGGAGACGGGCCACGTGCTGCGCCCGCTCCTCGAGGCGGAAGGGCTCACGGTCCGCTACGTCGAAGGCTCCGGGCGCAACGGTTCGTACGTGCACGACCGCCGACGCGACACCCGGGAGGTCGTCGCGGAGGCCCTCGCCATGCCGCTGGCCCGGCATGAGCTGGATCAGCTGTACGACATGACGCTCAGTGCATCCCTCGATGCCTCGGCGGTGATTCTCAGTGGTCCCGCGGGCGATGACACTATCCCGGCGGGCATCTACCGCCGCCTGGCTGCCGACCTGCGTGCCACCGGCAGAATGGTGGTCGTGGACCTGAGCGGAGAGCGGCTCGCCGCCGCTCTCCAGGCAGGCGTGGACGTGCTGAAAGTGAGCGACGACGAGCTGATGGCGGACGGCCGCCTGACCCGTTCCGATACCGGGGCCATCATCGAGGCGATGTACCACCTGCACGAGGAGGGCGCCAGCCGTGTGGTCGTCAGCCGTGCCGCCGAGCCCGCCCTGGCATTGGACCGCGGTGAGGTGGTGGAGATCACGGTTCCCCGGCTCCAGGCGGCCGACACGCACGGCGCCGGCGACTCGTTCACGGCCGGCGTCACGGTGGCGCTGACTCGCGGCGCATCCTTCCACGACGCGTTGCGCCTCGGCGCGGCGGCCGGTGCGGTGAACGTCACGCGGCACGGCCTGGGGTCAGGCGACGTAGAGTCCATTCTCAAGGTCCGCGACCTGGTGGAGATAGCGCCGTGGCCCCGCGAACACACTGGAACACGGCTGAGCCCGCAAGAACTCGCCCGGAGGGCGCAAGGCGAATGACGTCCGTTCCCAGAGTCCTCATCACCAACGACGACGGTGTGCGCTCGGCCGGGTTGCACTGCCTGGCTGAGGCGGCGGCAGCGGCAGGGGCCGATGTGGTCGTGGCCGCTCCCGCCACCGAGGCCAGCGGCAGTAGTGCCGCGATCACCGCTGTGGAGCGGCACGGCCATATCGTCCACGAACGACACCGGGTCGACAGCCTCGGAGACATGCCCGTGTATGCGGTGCCGGCCGCGCCGGCACTGATCTCGTTGATCGCGATGAACGGAGCCTTCGGCCCGCCTCCGGAGCTCGTGCTCTCAGGTGTCAACTACGGCGCGAACGTGGGCCGTGCCATCCTGCACTCCGGAACGGTCGGCGCGGCGCTGACGGCCGGACTCAACGGAGCGCGCGGATTGGCCGTCTCCCTCGACGTCGGCCTGGACCCCACCGAGACGCCGCACTGGGAGACCGCCGCGGACATCGCCGCCGGCATCATGCCTTTCCTGCATGTGCAACCCGTCGGCACCGTGCTGAACCTGAACGTGCCGGACGCGAAAGCCGAGCACGTGGCAGAGCTTCACGTCGCCCCCTTGGCGCCGTTCGGCGCAGTCCAGACTGTTCTCACCGAAGAGGGTGAAGGGATGATCCGGCTCGGGATCACCGACGTCTCCGACCCGCCTCCGCCCGGCACAGACGCTGCGGTGCTCGCGAACGGCTACGCGGTGATCACCGCGGTGCAGTCCGTGTGCGAGACACCCGTGCCCGCGCTGGACGAGGTCATCTCGGGCTGGGTCGCTCGAACGCCGGATGGCGAGAGGACACCTTCCGGGCAGAGGTGAGGTGCCCCCCGAGATACCCGGCGGCCGAAGCGGCCGCGGCACCGGCCAGGCCGAGGACGACTCCTCGCCCATACCGCCCACGGTGGCGTGCCGCCCACGATGCGGTGTAGAGACCGAGCGCCGCCGTGTTGCCCAGAGCGTGCACGAAACCCACCCGCCGTTCGCCGGCGGTGGTGTGAGCCCATTCGGCCAAGCCGGTCACAGCGGTGGGAACGGCCGCCACGATCCCGAGCGCGATCAGCCGGCGGCTGGCGGTTCGCGACGTGCGGCCACCCACCGCGTCCAGCATCATGCTCGACGTCCACGCCCCCACCGGTATGTCGGTGAGCAACGGATGTACCGCGTGCCCAAGCCATCGGCCCCGGAGGACGTCCGCCCGGCCCTGGTCGCCCAGCAGCGCCTGCGCCGCGGCATGCACAGGTCTTTGCCATGTGTCCAGCGCCGTGGCGGCTTCCAGCCGTTGTGTCCAGCGTACGACGCGGGGTCGGTCGACGGCGCTTGGCGTTTCCTGCCGGCCGGCCGGGATGTCCGCGTCGTGTGTTTCGGCACTGTCAGTCATGCCCGTGGGATACCCCCGGGCACGCCCCACATGCCTGCTCGGCGCAGGCCCCAAGAAGCTCCCTGCTTCACCGCGCGGAGCGGTTCGGCGCGATCAGTCTTGGTCGGGCAGCTTCCCCGACGAGATGACCATCTGGGCGACGTCCCTGAGCTTGACGTTGTGGTGCTGTGAGTAGCGACGCAGCAGAGCGAAGGCCCGGTCCGCGTTCAGGCTGTAGCGCTCCATCAGGATGCCCTGTGCCTGGCCGATGAGATGCCGGGCACCGATGGCCTGGCGCAATCCCTCTTCCTCGTGCGCCGTGGCCAGCGCGACCGACGCATGCCGCCCGAAGACATCGGCGATGTCGGCGTCGTCGTCGTCGAACATGCCCGCGCGCTCGCCGTAAAGATTCAGCGCGCCCAGCGTACGATTCGGAGTGAACAAGCGCACCGCCAGCAGGCTGCGCAATCCCAGCTCGGCGGCCTTGGGCCCCCACACCGGCCAGCGATCGTCCAGGCCGGTGTCCTTGACGACGTAGACGTCGCGGTCCCACATGGACTGCAAACACGGGCCCTCTCCGCAGTCCAGCTGGAGGCGGTCCGCCTCGGCGATCCGCGGATGGGTCGTGACAATGGTCTCGATGCGGTTCCGGCCACCGAGGAGCATGACTCCGGCGTCGTCACACCCCGTTGCCTCCTGGGCGTACTCGACGATCCGCTCCAGGGTGGCGTCCATGTCTGGCTGCTGGTGCAACTCCAACGCCATTTCAGCGAACTGGTCTGCGTCCGGCTCGTCCACGCGATGTCTCCCCGCCGATGATATTGGCTACCCGTCGCGCGCTGAGCGGCCCCGCGTGCAGGACGGATCCACATTCCCTCGCGCCCAGCGTACCCGGCTTTGTGGCGAATCGAGCACGAGCTGACCGGAAGCTTCTCCACCTCCGCGGGCGGCCCGCACTCCGGGGTCACCCGGAGAAGACCCTGAACAGACCCTGGAGTGTCCCTCGAGACGGTGTTCTACCGCGTTGACCACGCCTAACGTGTGGAGCACGGCACCGCGACACGGCGGTGCACACCAACGACAACCGAGACCGAGGGTTTCATGATCACTGCGAGAGGACTCACCAAGCGTTACGGTGATACCACCGCTGTCGCCGCCGTCGACTTCGCCGTCCGGCCGGGCTCTGTCACGGGCTTCCTCGGGCCGAACGGTGCCGGGAAATCCACCACCATGCGGATGATCCTGGGCCTGGACCGTCCAACGGCCGGAACGGTGACCGTGAACGGGCGTGCGTACCAGGATCATCCGGCGCCACTGCACGAGGTCGGCGCGCTGCTCGAGGCCAAAGCCATCCACGGCGGACGCACGGCATACAACCACCTGCTGTGGCTGGCGAAGAGCAACGGCATTCCCCGGCGCCGGGTGGACGAGGTCATCGGCATGGTCGGCCTGGACAACGTCGCCCGGAAGCGATCCGGCGGATTCTCGCTGGGTATGGGCCAGCGGCTCGGGATCGCCGCCGCCCTGCTCGGCGACCCGGGTGTGCTCCTGTTCGACGAGCCGGTGAACGGCCTGGATCCCGAGGGCATCCGCTGGATACGTACGCTGATCCGGAGCCTGGCCGCGGAAGGCCGCACGGTCTTCGTCTCCAGCCACCTGATGTCGGAGATGGCCTTGACCGCCGACCATCTGCTCGTCATCGGCCGGGGGCAGATCTTGGCCGACACCGACATGAACGACTTCATCGCGCGGAACTCGTCCGCCTACGTCCATGTCCGGTCGCCGCACGGCACCCAGCTGGCTCACCAGCTCGCCACGCGGGGCTGGCGGGTGGAGCCGGCGGAGGACGGCGCCCTGGCCGTCTACGGCACATCCGCCGAACAGGTCGGCGACGTAGCCGGATCGAACGGCCTGCACGTCCACGAGCTCCGCAGCGTGCATGCCTCCCTGGAAGAGGCGTTCATGCGTCTTACCGCGGACAGCGTCGACTACCACGCCGGCGTTCCGGAGCTTCCGGACGTCGCGATAACTACTGACTTCCACGCCAACCGAACACCGGCCGGAGTGTGACCACTCATGACCGCGACACTACTCGCACAACCCCGCCCGACGCAGGAAGCAGAACCCCGCCGTGACGTGCCGCGTCTGACGTTCGGCCGCGTCCTCGACGCGGAGTGGACCAAGATCCGCACGGTCCGATCGACCACGTGGACCCTCGCTGCCCTGGTGGTCACGAGCATCGGGCTGACCGCGCTGATGGCATTCGCCGCGGCCGGTGACCTCGCCTCGGGTAACGCCGACGATCCGATAGGCGCGTTCGTCATGATCGGGCTGATGTTCGGCCAGATCGCCGCACTCGTCCTCGGTGTCCTGGTGGCGTCGGCCGAGTATTCGAGCGGCATGATCCGTACCACGCTCGCCGCCGTACCGCGCCGGGGAACGGTCCTCGCCGGCAAGGCCATCGTGCTCGGTTCGGTCCTCCTGGTGCTGGGCCTCGTCACGTCGTTCGGTAGTTACCTGGCAGGGAACTTCTTCCTCAGCCAGGAGGGCATCGGACTGTCACTCGGCGATCCAGGAGTGCTGCGCGCCATCGTCGGCGGCGGCCTCTACCTGGCGGTCCTGGGAATCTTCGGGCTCGGTCTCGGCGTGCTGATGCGGCACACCGCCGGAGCTGTCACAGCCGGCATCGCGCTGATCTTCGTCGTCGGCTCGCTCGTCGGACTCGTCCCGGGAGCGCTCGGCGAGTGGCTGAACAAGCTGATGCCGGGCAACGCCGGCGGCGCCATAGCGACCGTGGAGTCCTTCGATCCCAACGTGCTCGACCCATGGGTGGGCTTCGCCGTGTTCTGTGCCGAGACAGGGCTTCTGCTGGCCGTCGCCGGCCTGATCTTCCGCCGCCGCGACGCGTGATGCGCGCCAACGCAGCCGAACGGGGATAGCGTGAGCCACGTGCCTGTCATCGCGACCGAAGACCTGACGAAACGCTACCCGGGCATCACGGCCCTGGACCGCCTCAGTGTCGAGATCGAGCCCGGAGTGGTCGGCCTGGTCGGCGCCAACGGCGCCGGCAAGTCGACGCTGATCAAGATACTCCTCGGACTGTCCGAAGCCACCTCAGGACGCGCCAGCGTCCTCGGCTTGGACACCGTGAGCCACGGACCGCAGATCCGCGGGCAGGTGGGCTATATGCCCGAGCACGACTGCCTGCCCGCGGACGTCTCCGCCACCGAGTTCGTGGTGCACATGGCCCGGATGTCCGGTCTTCCCGCCGACGCGGCCCGTGAACGCACCGCCGACATCCTGCGCCACGTCGGTCTGTACGAGGAGCGCTACCGCCCGATCGGCGGCTACTCCACCGGCATGAAGCAGCGGGTGAAGCTCGCCCAAGCGCTGGTCCACGACCCGCAGCTCGTCATGCTCGACGAGCCCACCAACGGCCTCGACCCGGTCGGCCGGGACGAGATGCTGGCCCTGATCCGCCGTATCCACACCGACTTCGGCATCGCGGTGCTCGTGACGTCGCACTTGCTCGGCGAACTGGAGCGCATCTGCGACCACGTGGTGGTCATCGACGCGGGTGTACTCCTGCGCTCGTCCGCGACGGCGGACTTCACCCGCGCGAGCGAGCAACTGGCCGTGGAGGTCACCGCGGGCACCGAGGCGGTCGCTCGGGCCCTGACCGCAGCAGGGCTCACCGTCAGCGCCGCCGGCCAGATCCTCGTGGTCGAGATCACCGGTGAGGACACGTACGACGTGGTCCGCGACACGGTCGCGGATCTCGGACACGGGCTGCTGCGCCTGGAACCACGGCGACACCGGATCGCCGAAGTCTTCGAAGGAGGTGCCGCCGATGTCTCCGCAGCCTGAAGCAGCTCCGTCCGGTGTCATCCACGACATCGGCTACCGCGGCTACGACGGTCCCCGGCTGGGCCGCAATCTCGTCGCGCGGGCGTTGTTCTTCCACAGCCTGCGCGGCGTGTTCGGCATCGGGCGCTCGGCGCGGTCCAAGGTGATGCCGATGGGGCTGTTCGCGGTCATCTGGCTACCCGCGCTGGTGATCGCGGTGATCACCGTGGTCACGGCCAGTCAGGGCCTCCTGAACGACGTGCCGGTGCAGTTCGCTCGCTACCCGATGCTGTTGCAGCCGGCCGTGGCGATCTTCCTCGGCACCCAGGCACCGCAGGCGGTCTCCCTCGACCTGCGCTACAACACCCTCCCGCTCTACCTGTCCAGGCCGCTGGAGCGCGTCGACTACGTCACCGCGAAGTACGCCGCTCTCGCGACCGGGGTCTTCATCCTGCTCGCCATTCCGATCCTCACCATGTACATCGGAGCCCTCCTGGCCGAGCTGCCCGCCGGCGAGCAGACGGGCGACGTCGTGCTCGCGCTGATCGGCGCCGCACTGTTCTCACTCGTGCTGGCCGGAATCGGCCTGCTGATCGCCTCACTGACAGCGCGCCGCGGGTTCGGAGTGGCCGCGATCATCACGGTTCTGGTGATGAGCTACAGCGTGGTCAGTGGGCTCCAGGGGATCATCGGCCACGGGCAGAGTGATCTCGCCACCGCCGGCTGGCTCGGCCTCCTCTCCCCGATGACCCTCGTCGACGGCGTGCAGACGTGGGCACTGGGAGCGGAGTCGTCGGCGGTCGCGGGACCGCCGGGCGATCTCGCCGGGCTGGTCTTCTGCCTGGTGACCGCCACCGTCGTCGTCGGCAGCTATCTGTGCCTGATGTACCGCTACCGGAAGGTCACCGTCTGATGGCCACTCTCACCGTGTCTGGCGTATCCCGATGGTTCGGGAACGTCGTCGCCGTCAACGACGTCACCATGTCGATCGATCCCGGCATCACCGGGCTGCTCGGCCCCAACGGCGCCGGCAAATCCACCCTGATCCACCTCCTGGGCGGATTCCTGCCGCCGTCTGCTGGGACAGTCACCCTCGACGACGCCCCGGTGTGGAAGAACCCGGAGGTGTACCGGACCATCGGCCTCGTTCCGGAACGCGAAGCGACGTTCGACTTCTTGACCGGCTGGGAGTTCGTGCTGGCCAACGCGGAGCTGCACGGCCTGGACCAACCCGCCGCTGCCACACGGAAGGCACTGGCCACCGTGGCCATGGAGTACGCCCAGGAGCGCAAGGTCGGCGAGTACTCCAAGGGGATGAAACAGCGGGTCAAGATGGCATCCGCGCTGGTACACGAGCCGAGTGTCCTGCTGCTCGACGAGCCGTTCAACGGCATGGATCCGCGGCAGCGGATGCATCTGATGGACCTGCTGCGCAAGATGGGCGCCGACGGGCGCACCGTGCTGTTCAGCTCGCACATCCTCGAAGAGGTGGAGCAACTCGCCCATCACATCGAGGTCGTCGTCGCCGGCAGGCACGCGGCGTCCGGGGATTTCCGCGAGATCCGGCGGCTGATGACCGACCGTCCGCATCAGTTCGTCATCCGGTCCAGCGACGACCGTGCCCTGGCCTCCGCGCTCATCGCCGACGGCTCTACCGAAGGCGTCTCCCTCGATCTGCAGGACAAGGCGCTTCGTGTCCAGGCCAGCCACCTGCTGAGCTTCGCCGAGCTTCTGCCCCGGGTGGCTCGCGGCGCCGGGATCCGGCTGTACGAGGTCAGCCCGGCGGACGAGTCCCTCGAGAGCGTCTTCTCCTATCTGGTCAAAGCCTGAGGCAGGGATTCACGTGAACTCGACAATCATCCGGATGACGGCCCGCGCGATGCTCGGTGGGCGCCGCATCTACCTGCTCGCCGCACTCTCGGTCCTGCTCTTGGTCCTGGCCGTGCTGTTGCGCCTGTTCGCGGACCTCTCGCCCGACGACACCGCCCAGTTCCTGCACGGCGTCTCGCTGAGCACCCTGCTGCCACTGTTCGGCCTGATCGTGGGCACCGGCGCCATCGGCCCGGAGATCGACGACGGCTCCATCGTCTACATCCTCGCCAAGCCGATCTCCCGGGCGGAGATCGTGCGCAGCAAGCTCCTGGTGGCGGTGACCGCGGCGATCGCCTTCGCGGCGGCGCCGACGTTCCTCGCCGGAGCCATCATGGCGGGCACGTCGGCGAACGTCGCGCTCGGGTTCGGCGTCGGCGCGCTCGTCGCCGGCGTGACCTATAGCGCGCTCTTCCTGCTGCTGGCGATCGCCACCCGGCACGCCGTCATCGTCGGCCTGGTGTACGCGCTGGCATGGGAGAGCCTGGTGGGCAGTTTCGTGCCCGGCGCCCGGACGCTGAGCATCCAGCAATGGGCGTTGTCGGTGACCGAGGCCATCACCGGTCCGGGCGTGATCTCCTCCGACGTCAGCCTCGGTGCGGCGCTGGTGCTGCTCGTCCTGGTCGTCGGCGGCACCACCTGGTACGCGGGCGAACGTCTGCGCGTTCTCACCCTCGCCGGCGACGACTGACCCCCTACCACAACCCCTGGCATGGGTTGAGGTCGCTAATCGGCCCGAAATGTCCGTTTCCAGCGACCTCAACCCATGCCAGGGGTTGAGAACGGCCGTGTGGACCATCCGCTGCCCGGCCGTTCGGCCTCTAGGCAGATATGTGCCGCGATGCTAAGTTTTCTCGACACCTGCGCTGGCCATAAGTAGTCCAGCGCATACGGGGGAAAACCGAATATCTGCCACGGGAGGATCCCCGACATGGTCAGACGCATCGCCGTCGCTGTCACGTCCCTTGCCCTGCTGGCCGCCAGCGCCAGCACCGTCGCCGCCGAGGATGCGGGTGTGCCCGAACGCCCGGTCCCAGATCATGTCGAGGACCTCAGACTCGACGACCCGGTGACCGCTTCAGGGGCTGAGCTCGACGGGAAGATCGATCCCCAGCTGCTCGAAGCCACCGGCACCGAGCTGGTGAGCGTGCAGCTGAGCGAGGATCCCGTCTCGGTCGTGGCTGCCGGCGACGCGTCGCCGGCGCGGCAACGGCAGCAGAAGGCCGCAGTCGACCGGCAGCAGGCGAGCGTCCTCGGATCGATCACCCGTGCAGACGGCTCGGCCCAGCAGGTCGCCGCCGTCTCCGGCGCCCTGAACGCCGTGATCGTCGAAGTCGACGCGGCCGCGCTGAAGGACCTCGCCGACGACGAGCGCGTCGTGTCGATCGCGAAGGTGATCGACTACGAGGAGGCACTCAACGAGACCGTTCCCTACATCGGCGGCGAGACCGTGCACAACGCCGGCTTCGACGGTGACGGCGTGCGTGTCGCGGTGCTCGACTCCGGAATCGACTACACCCACGCCAAGCTCGGCGGTGCGGGCACCCTCGAGGCCTACGAAGAGGCCTACGGCACGGACTTCGACGACCCCGCCAACACCACCCGGGACGGCCTCTTCCCCACCGACAAGGTAGTCGAAGGCTACGACTTCGTCGGCGAGCAGTGGGTCGGCGGCGACCCGGCGTCGGCGCTCAATCCCAACCCGGACCCGATCGACTACGACGGTCACGGCACGCATGTCGCCGACATCATCGGCGGTGTCAACGGCGTGGCGCCGGCCGTGGACCTGTACGCCGCCAAAGTGTGCGCATCCCAGGATTCCGCCTGCTCGGGCGTCGCCCTGATGCAGGCGATGGACTGGGTTCTCGACCCGTACGGCAACGGCGACACCAGCGATCCCGTGGACATCGTGAACATGTCCTTGGGCGCCGTCTACGGTCAGCACTTCGACAACCAGCTCTCCCAGGCGGTGGAGAACGTCTCGGAACTGGGCGTGCTCGTCGTCGCAGCCTCGGGCAACAGCTCCGACAAGCCGTTCATCACCTCCACGCCGGGCGCCGCGCCGTCGGCCCTCTCGGTGGCACAGACCTACGTGCCGTCCGCGGTGCTACCCCTCATGGAGGTCGTCTCACCCGAGGCGATCGCCGGCGAGTACGCCGCCGTGTTCCAGCCCTGGTCGGTGCCGTTGACCGAGCTGATCGAGGGACCGCTGCAGTACGCCGACGGGCAGGGCGGCAACCTCCTCGGCTGTGAGCCGTTCGAGCCGGGCAGTCTCGATGGGCTGGTGGTCCTCGTCGACCGGGGCGACTGCAACTTCAGCCTCAAGATCAGTCACATCAGTCAGGCCGGCGGCATCGCGGGCATCATCGGCATGGTCACCCCGGACGAACCCTTCGCGGGCGCCGACGGCGGCGACCGTCCCATCGACATCCCGGGCTTCATGATCGGCCAGGCGGAGAACCAGGCGCTCAAGGCCCACGTCGAGGACGGCGTCATGGTGCGCTTCGACCCGGAGGCCGGCATACCGCTGATCGGGCACACGGTCGGATCCTCCTCCCGCGGCCCCACGGTCGAATCGAACATCATCAAGCCGGAGATCGGCGCCCCCGGGGCATCCATCTCGGCGATCGCCGGCACCGGTGCGGGTGAGGGCGCGTTCGGAGGCACCTCGGGCGCCACCCCGATGGTGGCCGGCTCCGCGGCCCTGCTCATGCAGGCCTTCCCGGAGCGGGACCCCATGCAGGTCAAGGCGAATCTGATGAACACCGGCGAGATCGAGATCATGAACGAGCCGGAATTCCTCGGCGGTGACCTCGCACCGATCACCCGGATCGGCGGTGGCGAGGTCCGCGTGGACCGCGCGCTGGCGGCCGGAGCCACGGCTTGGGTGCCGGAGCAGCGAAGCGCGGCACTGTCCTTCGGGTTCCACGAGGTGCACCAGAAGAGACTCACCATGACCGAGGCGGTGCGCGTCACCAACGTCTCCGACCGGCGGATCACCTACGACGTCACCCCGGAGTTCCGTTTCGCCGACGACGAGGCGAACGGTGCGGTCACCGTGACCGCACCACGCAGCGTGAAGATACCGGCCGGCGCCTCGCGTGACGTCAAGGTGACGATGACGATCGACGGCGCCGCACTGCGGGAATGGAACCTCGACTCCGGAGCGCTCGGCGCCGACGGCGACGCCCTCACCGCCATGGAGTACGACGGCTACCTCACCTTCGCCGAGGCCGGCCAGGACCAGAACACGATCCGAGTGCCGTGGCACGTTCTCCCGCGGCAGACCGGCGACGTCCGTGAGACCAAGGTCAGGGACTCCCTCCGGCTCGTGAACACGGGCGTCGGAGACGCCGCCGTGGAGACGTACTCGCTGATCGCCGAGAGCGAGCGGCAGGAGCGGGGAGACGCGGGTGAAGGCATGCCCACGCCAGACTTCCGCTACCTGGGCGTGGCAACCGCACCCGTTCCCGCGGGGTTCTGCTCCGACGACGAGTCGTTCGTGATGACGTTCGCCGTCAACACCTGGGAACGGCAGACCCACGCCAATGTCCCGTCCTCCTTCGAGTTCTGGCTGGACACCGGCCAAGACGGCGCGGCGGACTACGTCGTCGTCAATCGGGATCTGTCCTTTGCCGGGTACGACGACGGCCGCAACGCCACGTTCGTCGTCGACCTGGCCACCGGAACCGCCGATGCCTGGTTCTTCACCGATCACGACACCAACAGTGCCAACACCGTGCTGCCCATCTGCGGTGAGCAGATCGGGATGACCGCCGCCGATTTCGGCACCCCGATGGACGTCACAGCTGTAGCGACCGACATCTACTTCGGTGGCCCAGGCGACGAGGTGGGCGGCATCACCATCGCCCCGATGGGTGAGCGGTTCCTCGGCGTGTTCGGCGACGGCTCCGTCGGTTTCGGCACCGTACCAGCCCGCGGGCGGGAAACCCTGGGGTATGTCGACACCGGCGAGACGGTGAACACCACCGAGACCGGTCTGCTGCTGCTCTACCGCGGCGGCGCGCCCGGTCTCGACGAAGCATCGACGCTGATCCTCGCCGATTGAGGGCTGCGGGCCCTCTTGGGGAGGGGCGGCGCAACTCCTCTGCCGACTGTCGACGGCGTGGCGGAAAAGCGTGCCACACCGTCGCCTTGAGGCCGGCTGCCGGAGTTCCGCCGCCCCTCCACGTTCCGCTGCTCAGCAGGGAGGACCAGGGAACCGGGAGTGGGTATGGGGCGTCTGAGTGGTATGAGGACAGCCCTGGGTTCGCTGGGTGCCGCGCTCGTCCTGGCGTTGGCCGGATGTGGCGCGGACGACGACGCCGGCCCCAGCGCGACCACAACGCCGGAGCCGGCCGCATCGTCGGCGGACCCCGCCCCGGCGGAGTCCACGCCGACCGATATCGCTCCGACACCGGAGGACACCGTGCCACCAGTCGAGCCCGACCCGGAGCGGACCTCGCCCGGGCCCACCGACCAGCCCCAGCCGACCAGGTCGCCGTCCGATCGGCTTACACCCACGCCACAGCCGACCGGCACTCAACCGCCGCTCACCGGAGAAGTCCCGGCCGGGATCCTGGACGACGTCGTCGCTGACGCCGCCGACCGGGCGGGTACCGCACCAGGTGACGTGGTCGTCGTCCGCGCTCAGGCTGTGCAGTGGCCCGATGGCTCGCTCGGCTGCCCGGAGCCCGGGATGATGTACACCCAAGCGATCGTCGACGGGTACTGGGTGGAACTGGAGGCGGAAGGAAAGACGTACGACTACCGGCTCAACGAGCAGGGCACCTTCCGCCTGTGCACCACGCCTGGTCTGGAACCGCCGCCGAACCTCCGCGAACGATCGTGATCTGTATGCACCGCCGCGCTGGGCGGAGTGTGTTCGGGCTGCGCTCGGGGACTTCGCTGCCGTAGGTTGACTTCACCGCCGTGAATCGCGTTTTGGTGCCTATCCGGCCGCCTTCGCGCGATTCACGGCATGGAAGTCAACGTTGAGCGCAGAAGAGACCGTCAACGACGCGGCCCCTGGCGGGGACGATGGCCGGTGGGAACTCCGTGCGCAGGCGGAATGATCGGCTCCGCGGTTGTCTCCGGTCCCACCTTCTGCTTCCCCCGCGGCTGTGCCGACGGCGACACCGACGGAGGCTCGCCCTCCGTCGGCTCCGCACCCGCGGACAGCTCGACCATCCGGTTCGTCATGATCTCCTTGACCAGCGGACGGTCCGCGTGACTGTGCTCATGCTCGAGGAGCTTCTGCAGTTGCTCTTCGTCCAGGGAACGGATCGCGTCGCGGATGGTGCCGACGGTCATCTGGTCGTAGCCTTCGAGTGGCAGCTCTTCGTGGTGCGTCATGCCCATTGCCTCCTTCATATGGCCGGACATTGACGTGTTTACCCGTTCGCCGCGAACTCACGAGCCGGACAGGTACAGAAGGTCAGCGGCCGGCGGCGTAGCCCTGCATCCCCCGTGGATTGGCAGCGGCGCGAAGGAAGCCGTCCCGTCCCACGCTCGCCGCCGACATCCGGCCCAGCGACCATTCGCCCTCGACGACCACCTCATGGCCGCGCTGCCGGAGCTCCCGGACGGTCTCCTCCCCCACGCGGGCCTCGACGTGCAGCCGGCCCGGGTGCGCGGCACGGGGATAGAACGACGACGTGAAATGCGACGTGTGCCAGGCCGGAGCATCGATGGCTTCCTGCAGGTTCATCCCGTGGTGGACGTATCTGAGGAACCACAGGAGGGACCACTGGTCCTGCTGGTCACCACCGGGTGTTCCGAATGCGATCCGGGTGTCGCCGCGATACGCCAGCGACGGTGTCAGCGTGGTCCGGGGCCGTTTGCCGGGGGCCAGTGAATTCGGCAGCCCCTCCTCGAGCCAGAACATCTGACCCCTGGTGCCGAGGCAGAACCCGAGGCCGGCGATAGTGGGCGAGCTGTGCAGCCACCCGCCGCTCGGGGTCGCGGAGACGACGTTGCCGAACCGGTCCACCACGTCGAGGTGGCAGGTGTCTCCGTCGACCGGTCCCAGCGTCGGTTCGCCGACTCCGCTGGCTGCGGGCAGTTCGACCGACCCGGCAACCGGCAACCTGGCCTCGCGCGCACCCGGCTGTCCGGGCCGCAGAGCTCCGGTGTCGGCGTGGTGGGAAACCAGCTCCCGGCGCTGCGCGGCGTAGTCCGGCGAGAGCAACGCGGCGAGCGGCACGTCCGCGAACGCGGGGTCGCCGTAGTGGGCCTCCCGGTCGGCGAAGGCCAGCTTGGCGGATTCGACGACCGTGTGGATGATCTCGGTGCCGGAGGGAGCCATCGCGTCGAGGTCGAAGCCCTGGAGCAATGCGAGCTGCTGCAGGAACACCGGCCCCTGGCTCCACGGACCCACCTTGCACACGGTGTGGCCGTGGTAGTCGAGCGTCACCGGACGTTCCAGGCTCGCTTGCCAGCCCGCGAGATCGTCGTAGCCGAGCAGGCCGCGGTGCGGACGCCCGCTGGCGTCCATCACCTCGGTCTGCACATGCTCGGCGATCGCCTCGGCGACGAATCCCTGATAGAAGGCGCGCAGAGCGTGGTCGATCTGCTCGTCGCGACCCGTCGACGACGCCTCCGCCTCGTCGACGATGCGCTGGTAGGTAGCGGCCAGCGCGGGATTGACCATTCGGGCGGCCGGTGCGGGCGGCTCGCCGTCGTTCAGCCAGAGCGCCGCGGAACTCGCCCAGTGCTGGGTGAACCACGACGCCACGCCGTTGATGGTGGCGACAGCGGACCGGCCGAGCGGAAAGCCGCCGCCCGCGTAGTCGATCGCGTATCGCAGCACGTCGCCCAGGCTCATGGTGCCGTGCCGCAGCAGCGCCATCCAGCCGCCGAACGCGCCGGGCACGCATGCTGGCAGCAGGCCGGTGCCCGGAATCAGATCGAGTCCGAGCGAGCGGAACGCGCCGATGTCGGCTGCGGCGGGGGCGGTGCCCTGCCCGCAGACGACGAACGGCTCGTCGTCCCCGGCGCGCCAGCCGATGACCGGCACCTCGCCGCCGGGGCCGTTCATCTCCGGCTCCACCACCTGGAGCACGAATCCCGCGGCGACCGCGGCGTCGAAAGCGTTGCCGCCCTTCTCCAGCACGGCCATACCGGCCTGGGACGCGAGGTAGTGCGTCGAGGCGACCATGCCGAATGTTCCGGTGAGCTCAGGCCGTGTGGTGAAGACGGGTGGACGGTGCGCCACGATGAGTTCCCTTCTCGAGGTTGCGACGACCCTACCGGCCGGCTCCGCACTCCCACGGTGTGTCCAACGGCTACCGCGCCCGGCGCGGCCGGCACCCCTCCGGCCCCAGGGCACCAGTACCGTGTCCGTGTGACTGATCCCGACGCCACCGGCCGGACGGGCACATGACCGACTGGTTGTGGCTGGTCGCACTGATACCGGTGCTCGCCCTGTTCTTACTGGTCCTTCTGGGCCGGATGAAGACGGTGTGGTCGGCCGCGATCGCCTTGGCTCTGGCCGTCGTGCTCGCATACTGGCTGTTCGAGGCTCCGGTGAGCACTCTCGCCACCGGCGCGGGGAAGGGTCTGTGGCTGGGCAGCTGGATCCTGTGCGTCATCGTCCCCGCGCTCTTGCTGTACCGGCTGGCGAGCGCGGCCGGCATGGAGCGCCTGGGCACCACCTTCACTCGCTATCTCCCTAGCCGCACCGACCGGGTGCTGCTGCTGGCCTGGATCTTCCCGAGCTTCATCCAGGGCGTCGCCGGTTTCGGCACGCCGGTAGCCGTGTGCGCGCCGCTCCTGCTGCTGCTCGGCTACGACAAGGTCCGCGCCGTGGTCCTTCCCCTGGTCGGTTATCACTGGTCGGTCACCTTCGGGTCGATGGGCTCGTCGTTCTACATGGCCTCCTTGACCGCCGGATTCGGCGTCTCCGAGCAGAACGCGCTGGCACTGCAGACCGCGGGCCTGCTCGCGGTCAACGCGATCCTGGCCGGAGCGTTGGTCCTCCTGCTAGACGGCGGGCTCGGGGGCCTGCGGCGTGGCGCCGTTCTCCTGCTCACCGCCGGCCCGGCGATGGCCGCGACACTGCTGATCGGTGCCACGGCCGTGCCGGCGATCGCCTCTCTGGCCGCGGGCAGTGCCGGCCTCCTGGTACTCACCGCCAAACGCCTCGTCGAGGCCCGGCGCGCGCCTGGCGAGCCAACCCCGGCCATCGGCGACGACGCGCCTGAGCCCACGGAGCTGTCCACTGCGCCGTCACCGGCGAGCCAAGCCATGGTGCTGGCGCCGTACGGCTACCTTCTGCTTCTGGTGCTACCGGTGTTCCTGATCCCACCGAGTCGTGCCTTCGTCACGGAGGTGTGGCAGCTCGCCCCGTCGTTCGGCCGCACCGCGACCGGGAGGGGCTGGATCAACGAATCGGTCGACGCGTACCTGCCCATACCGGTACTCGGCCATCCCGGGTTCTACATCGTGCTGGCGTGTGTCCTGGGCTGGTTCACGTACCGGGCGGCGGGGCTGTGGCGGGGCGTCGAGGGCCGGGCCGTGACGCACGGATGGCTGACCGCCGTGCGCAGCTCAGCGCCCACGACAATGCTGCTCGGGACGCTCGCCATGGTCCTGGTGGACAGCGGCATGATCACAACGCTGGCCACGGGCATCGCCGACACGGCCGGCTCGGCGTATCCCGCACTGGCGCCGGTGGTGGGCGCCGTCGGATCGTTCATGACCGGTTCGAGTACGTCGTCGAACGCGCTGTTCGCCGCCCTGCAGGGGGAGGTGGCCGGCCTGGTGGGCGTCGATCCGGAACTCCTGGTCGCCGCGCAGGCGGCAGGGAGCAACGTCGGCAACAGCATCGCGCCCGTCGTGGTGCTGATCGGCGCGGCCGCGGTCGGGGCCGTGGACCGGGTCGGGGAGATCACCCGCCGTTGCCTGCTGCCGATGATGGCACTACTGGCCAGCGTGATCCTCGGCGTGGTGATCCGCGCTTTCTGACCCTCCCCCCGGCCGCGAGGGTGAGGGTCAGCGCGGAGTGCCGAGCGGAACGTCGCACATCGGGCCGCCGAGCCGGTTCAGGTGCGGGTCGGTGGCGAAATCGGGCTCGCCGTGCTCGGCGATCAGCGCGGCCGCGCACACCTCGGCGTCGTCCTTCGGGTAGTAGCCGAGCGCCTCCCCCTCGGCGAGGGAGAACCAGCGGCGGGTGTTCCGGCTGATCCCCCACACCATCCGAAACCCCGGCGACGGCGCTGCGAGACAGGCTTCGACGAGCCTGGCTCCGTCATCGGGCGACAGCCACAACGCGAGATCGCGGAGCCGGTGCGGCGCCTCGCGCCAGCCGCCGATACGCACGCAGATCACATCCATGCCGTGCTCGTCCGCATATAACTGCCCCAGGGACTCCCCGGCGACCTTGCTCCATCCGTAGTACGAGTCCGGGCGGCCGGGCACACCGGCAGGCAGTCCACCGGGCGGATGCTGCCCATACCGGTAGAAGCCGGCCGCGTGGTGAGAAGAGGCGAGGACGACGCGGGAGACGCCGGCGCGGTGTGCCGCCTCAAGGACGCACCTGGTGCCCTCCACATTCAGCCGCAGGACGTCGCCGAACGACGCTTCCCACGCCTGGCCGGCCAGATGCACCACCGCATCGACGCCCCGGCAGGCGTGCGTCATCGCCTCCAGGTCGGTGATGGAGGCCAGCAGCACATCCTCGCCGTCCGCGAGCACCGCGGGTTCCGGCCGGCGCTGGTCGAGCAAGGTCAGCAGCCGTCCGGGCCGAGCCAGGCGCGGCACCAGCAGTGCGCCCGCACGCCCGGCGGCGCCGGTGATCAGGATGCGCTCGGAGGCCGCCTCGCCGCCCCGGTGCCCGGATGTCCGCGTCATCGGCCCGCCTACCGGATCCCGGCCCGGCGTAGCGTGCCAGCGAGCCGGTCGGCGTAACGGACGACGGCAGCAGCCACCCGCTCCAGTTCAGTGGCTTCGGCCAAGGCGGCGGGCATCGAACAGCTGAGGGCGTCGGTGGCGGGGATCCGGTAGGCCACGACGGCGGCGACACATGCGATGCCCTCGCTGCCCTGCTCCCGCTCCAGCGCCCAGCCGCGCGCTCGCACCGCGTCGAGCTCGTCATGCAGCGATTCGTGATCGGTGATGGTGTGCGGCGTGTATGCCACGAGCTGAGGAGGGAGGATCTTGGTCGTCTCCGCCTGGGTGAGCTCGGCGAGGATCGCCTGCCCGAGCGCGGTGAGGTGGATGGGGAGCCTGCGCCCGACCCGCGGCACGGTCCGCACCGCGTCGCGGGACTCACGGCTGGCGAGATACAGCACATGCGCGTGATCCCGGCGGGCGTAGTGCACGGTGTAACCGAGCTCTGCTCGCAGATCCTCGAGCGCCTCATATGCGTAGGGCAGCGCCGGATCCCGGTCCAGGTAGGACGTCCCGGCGAGCAACGCCCTGGGGCCGACGGCAAAGGCACTGCCGGTCTCGTCGGTCTCGAGCCACTCCAGATCCCGCAACGTGCGGATCAGCGCGTGCAGGCTGGAGCGCGGGTATCCGGTGCGTTCTTGCAGCTCGGGAATGGTGAGCCTGGCCGGGGAGGCGGCAAGTGTCTCCAGGATCCGTACAGTCCGCTCTGCCGATTTGACCGACGAGGAGACCACACGCCCAGTCTCCGGAGCACCCGTGCTCGGCGCGCTGGTGGTTGTCAGTGGATCCTCCGTCTCCTCAAGCGTCCGGCGATCCGGTTCACTGCAGCCGGCTCATTGCTACGATCTCGCACTCACGATACCGTATCCTGTGCGTCGGACACGTACTAAGACGATGTCCACATATATGGACGGAGATTTGATGCAGCCACGCGGCCTGCTCGCCTTTCCTCTCACGCCCTTCACCTCGGACGACAACGTCGATACCGGTGTGCTCGCCGAACATCTCGACCGGCAGCTCTCCGCCCGCCAGTTCGGTGACGACGGCGTGGGGCAGCCATCCGCATGGTTCATCGCCTGCGGAACCGGCGAGTTCAGCGCACTCTCCCTCGGCGAGTTCCGCACCGTTGTCCGCACAGCCGTGGACGTCGTCGCCGGCCGGGCTCCGGTGTTCGCCGGGACCGGCGGTGGTCCCAGACAGGCGCGGGACTTCGCCGATGCCGCCGCCGATGCCGGGGCCGATGGTCTCCTGCTACTGCCGCCCTATCTCGTGTCCTCGACACCGGCGGGCCTGGTCGACCATGTCCGGTACGTCGCCTCCGCCACGCCGCTCCCCCTCGTCGTCTACCAGCGCGCCAACGCGGTGCTCGACCCGACATCGGCCCTTGCCCTGCTCGACATCCCGAACGTCGTCGGTGTCAAGGACGGCATCGGCGACGTCGACGCCATGTCACAACTGGTGGCCACCGTGCGCACCAGCGATCACCCGCGCGCCGCGGAGTTCGCCTTCCTCAACGGACTGCCTACCGCGGAGCTTTCCGCTCCGGCGTACCGCGCCATCGGGGTCGAGAACTACTCCTCGGCGGTGCTCGCCTTCGCACCCGACATCGCCGTCGCCTTCTACGGCGCCCTCGCCAGAGCCGACCAAGAGATGCTCGACAAGCTGCTCAAGCACTTCTACCTGCCTTTCGCACAGCTGCGAAACACCGTGCCCGGATATGCCGTGGCGCTGGTCAAGGCAGGAGCGCGGCTGTCCGGGCTCGACGTCGGCCCGGTCCGGCCGCCACTGGTGGAGCCGTCGGCGGAGCACGTCGACCGCCTGGCGCGGATCATCGAGGAGGGCAGGGCCGTGCTGGCAGACACCACCCCCGTCGCCGCAGCCGAGCGAGGACCCGTCGCATGAGCGGGCTCGAGGTCACCAAGGTCGTCGTCACTCCGATCGCGTTCCCCGATCCGCCGTTGCTCAACGCGGTGGGCGTGCACCAGCCGTGGGCTCTTCGGGCCATCGTGGAGGTCCATACGGGCGACGGCCTGGTGGGCCTCGGGGAGACGTACGGAGACCGCCGTCACCTGGATCTCCTGCGCCGAGCCGCGGCGCAGATAGCCGGACTGGATGCGTTCGACCTGGCCGGGCTCAGACGCCGGGCGGCACACGCCATCGGAGCCTTGGATGCCGGTGACCAGCACGGGCTGACCGGCGCATCGAGCCAGGCGAAGACGCTGCTCCGGGTGTTCTCGCCGTTCGAGGTGGCCTGCCTGGACCTGCAGGGGCAGGCGATCGGCCGCCCCGTGCACGATCTGCTCGGCGGCAAGGTACGAGACACCGTGCCGTTCTCCGCGTACCTGTTCTACAAGTGGGCCGCGCACCCGGGCGCGGAACCGGACGAGTGGGGCGAGGCACTCGACCCAGCCGGCGTCGTCGAGCAGGCACGCATGATGATCACGCGCTACGGCTTCCGGTCCATCAAGCTCAAGGGCGGCGTGTTCGAGCCCGACACGGAGATCGAGGCGATCCGCGCGCTGCGCGACGCCTTCCCGGACCATCCGCTCCGCCTGGATCCGAACTGCGCGTGGACCGTCGCCACCTCGGCCGGCGTCGCGGCGAAGACCGATGGCCTGCTGGAGTATCTGGAAGACCCGACGCCCTCGATTGCAGGCATGGCCGAGCTGGCCGCGCGCGCCCCGATGCCGCTCGCCACGAACATGTGCGTCGTCGAGTTCGCTCATCTGCCGGAGGCGTTCGCCGCCGGCGCGGTCGGCGTAGTGCTGGCCGACCACCATTACTGGGGCGGACTTCGTTTGTCCACCCAGCTGGCGACCATCTGCCAGACGTGGGGCGTCGGGGTCTCCATGCACTCGAACAGCCACCTCGGAATCAGCCTGGCCGCCATGACACACCTGGGCGCGGCGACGCCTCAGCTCAGCTACGCCGCGGACACGCACACCCCCTGGCAGAGCGGCGCCGACGTGGTCGAGCGGCCGTTGTCGTTCGTGGCCGGCTCGGTCACGGTGCCAGACACCCCTGGCCTCGGCGTCAGGCTCGATCGGGACGCGCTGGCTCGCATGCACGAGGACTACGTCCGAAGCGGGATCACGGAGCGCGACGACACCGCCTACATGAAGAGTCTCGATCCCACGTATGAGACGCGCCCCGAGCGCTGGTAGCTCCCCGGTGGCCGCCGCGGCCCTCTATGCTTGGCAGACTAGTGGTCTAGACCTGAACGGCGCGTCAGCCGTCACGTCGCGGCCAGCAGCGTGAGCATGGAGAGGACCAGCGACGATGAACGACGAGCCGGCGGCGCGCCGTTACCTTGATGGGGCGATCGAAATCCTGCGGCGGATCGCCGACGACG
This sequence comes from Phytoactinopolyspora alkaliphila, assembly GCF_010550695.1. GTDB lineage: Bacteria > Actinomycetota > Actinomycetes > Jiangellales > Jiangellaceae > Phytoactinopolyspora > Phytoactinopolyspora alkaliphila. Next base: position 65,613 of record NZ_JAAGOB010000003.1, on the reverse strand, counting down.
AATCGGAGGCGATCACCGCCGCCGGTGACCGGATCGCCGAATCGATCACCGATGGGGCCCGGCTGTTCGCCCTCGGCTGCGGACACTCGGCCCTCGCGGTGCAGGAGCTCGTCTACCGGGCCGGCGGCCTGATGCTGGTCAACCCCCTCCTCGCACCTGGCGCGGACGGCGTGACCGTGCGCCCCGTGACGTTGAGCTCCGACCTGGAGAAGATGCCCGGCTACGGCCCCACCGTCGTGGACTCGAGCCCGCTGCGCAGAGGTGACGTGCTGATCGTGGTCTCGCTGTCCGGCCGGAACGCCATGCCGGTGCAAGCTGCGCAACGGGCTCGGCAGATCGGTGCCACGGTGGTCGCCGTCACGTCGTCGGCCTACGAGGATCTGCCCGCGCGTGATGAAGTCGGCGAACGGCTCGTGGACGCCAGCGACATCGTGCTCGACACGAACGTGCCGCTGGGCGACGCCATCCTGACCACGGACGGCGTGCCACAGCCCTATGCCCCGGCGTCCGGCATCGCGACGGGTGCCGTGCTCCAGTCGCTCGTGACGGCTGTCATCGACGGCATGCTGGCCCGAGGCGTGACGCCTCCGGTGTTCCTCTCCGCGAACCTCGACGGCGGCTCAGAATGGAACGCCGCACTCCTCAAGGAGCATCGCGAGCGCATCTTCTACATGAACTGACGGCCGCGGCCGCATTCGCGCTCGGCGATCAGCGCTTCCACACCACGGCTCGTTCGGTAACCCCGGTCACAGATCCTGGAGCACAGCTGTGAACTCGGCGTGGGCGGACTCGTCGAAGAGCACGAAGCGCACCTCGGACACCTCCGTCGGCGTGGCCAGCACGGTGGTCAGAGCTATCTCGGCCGCGGAGCGCATGGGCCAGCCGTAGACCCCGGCCGAGACCGCCGGGAAGGCCACGGTCCGGGCACCCAGCTCGTCGGCGACGGCCAGCGCCTTGCTGTAGCACGACGCCAGCAACGCGGACCGGTCCTCTTTGCCGGACCACACGGGACCAACGACGTGGATCACCCACCGCGCCGGCATGTCGCCCGCGTCGGTGGCCGCAGCCTCTCCGGTCGGCAGCGAGCCGATCCGATCGACGAGCGCCTCGCGGGCTGCTCGCTGAGCCGGGCCACCGGCCCGAAGGATCGCTCCGTCGACACCGCCGCCGCCCGTCAGACCGCTGTTCGCTGCGTTGACCACGGCGTCGACGTGCTGCTCCGTGATGTCACCGCGCATCAATACGATGCGCGGAACAGGCGTCGTGTCATCGCGCATGGGCCAAGTGTGGCACTTTTTCGAAGCGACGATGACTTTCGTGTCGATCCGCGGTCTGAGTATTCGACGTGTCTATGAGAGATAGACCCGCTGACGACTCGAGGGACGAAGAAGATGAACGCACTGGATCAGTCCGGCACCCGAGCCGGGCGCAAGGAGTGGATAGGCCTGGCGGTTCTCGCCCTCCCGACCCTCCTCCTGTCACTGGATATGAGCGTGCTTTATCTGGCGGTTCCGCACCTGGCCGCGGACCTGCAGCCGAGCAGCAGCCAACTGCTGTGGATCATGGACATCTACGGATTCATGATCGCCGGTTTCCTCATCACCATGGGCACGCTGGGCGACCGGATCGGCCGGCGGCGCCTGCTGCTGATCGGCGCGGCCGCGTTCAGCGTCGCATCCGTCGTCGCCGCCTATTCCACCAGCGCGGAGATGCTGATCCTGGCCCGCACGGCTCTCGGCATCGCCGGAGCCACTCTGATGCCCTCCACGCTGGCCCTGATCAGCAACATGTTCACCGACCCGAAGCAGCGCAGCAGCGCCATCGCGGTGTGGATCAGCTGCTTCATGGGCGGCACGGCCATCGGCCCGGTGGTCGGGGGCGTCATGCTCCAATCGTTCTGGTGGGGCTCCGCCTTCCTGCTCGGGGTGCCCGTCATGGTGGTGCTCCTCGTCGCCGGCCCCCTGCTGCTCCCGGAGTTCCGCGACAGTGCGGCTGGAAAGCTGGATCTTCGAAGTGTCGCCTTGTCCCTCGCCACCATCCTCCCGGTGATCTACGGTCTGAAGGAGCTGGCCAAGGACGGGATGAACGGCACGTCGGCCGGGACGATCGCAGCCGGCGTCCTGATCGGCGTGGTGTTCGTCCGGCGGCAGTTGCGGCTGACCGCTCCCCTGCTGGACCTGCGGCTGTTCACCAACCGCACCTTCACCGCAGCGCTCGGCACCATGCTGGTCGGCGCGTTCTTCATGGGTGGGATGTTCCTCTTCATCGCTCAGTACCTGCAGCTGGTGAACGGACTGTCGCCGCTGGAAGCTGGGTTGTGGTCCGTCCCGCCGGCCGTCGGCATGATCATCGGCACCATGGCCGCGACGCATGTCGCGCAGCGGGTGGGCACGTGGCAGGTGATCGGCGGAGGCATGCTGATCACGGCTGTCGGTTTCGCCGTCATCACCCAGGTCGACGCCACCGGAGGACCGGCGCTGGTGGTCATCGGCATGATGTTCGCCACGGTGGGTCTAGGCCCGGGCGCGGCCCTGGTGACGGACATCGTCGTCGGATCTGTACCGCCGGAACGCGCCGGCTCCGCGGCGTCGGCCTCCGAAACCAGCGGCGAGTTCGGCATCGCCATGGGAGTGGCGGTCATGGGAAGCCTGGGCACCGCGATCTACCGCAGTGGACTGGACATCCCCGCCGGCACCCCGGCCGACGTGGCCATCGCGGCCGAGGACACCCTGGCCGGCGCCGTTGCCGTCGCGGAGCAGCTCCCAGGCGAGCTCGCTCAGCAGCTGCTCGTCCCCGCACGTGAGGCGTTCACCGACGGACTGAACCTGGTGGCCGGCCTGGGCGGAGCGGCGATCGCCGCCTTCGCGGTCGTAGCGCTGATCCTGGCCCGGCGGCACGGTTCCAGCGTCGACGGGCAGGCGGAACACCCCACACCGTCCGACGACGACCTCACCGCCGTAGACGGCGACCTCACAGCGGTGGACGGCGACGCCGGGGAGCCCGTCGCTGCCCCGGCATAGAGCTTCACGTCGAGGCTCCGGGCCGGGGACACCCGCCCGGAGTCTCGACGCGGGCGCGAATTGATGCGAACATATGTTCGTGACCGATGCCCATATCCTGCATGCTGATCTCGACGCGTTTTATGCCTCGGTCGAGCAGCGCGACGATCCACGGCTGCGTGGCCGGCCGGTCATCGTCGGCGGGGGCGTGGTCCTCGCCGCCAGCTACGAGGCGAAGGCCTGCGGCGTACGGACCGCCATGACCGGCGCTCAGGCCCGCCGGGTCTGTCCACAGGCGCGCGTCGTCGAGCCCCGCATGTCCGCCTACTCGGAGGCCAGCCGGGCGGTGTTCGAGATCTTCCGGGAGACCACCCCGGTGGTCGAGGGACTCTCCATCGACGAGGCGTTCCTCGATGTCGGTGGCCTGTGGCGCATCGACGGCCCGCCGGTGGACATCGCCGAGCGGCTGCGCCGCAGGGTCCGGGGGCAGGTGGGCCTGCCTATCAGCGTCGGCGTGGCCCGGACCAAGTTCCTCGCCAAGGTCGCCAGCGGCGTTTCCAAGCCTGACGGCCTGCTGGTCGTGCCACCCGACACAGAGCTTGAGTTCCTGCATCCGCTGCCGATCGAGAGGCTCTGGGGCGTGGGCCCGGTCACCGCCCGGAAGCTGCATGACCGGGGCATGATGACGGTTGGAGACGTGGCGAGATTACGCCGGGCAACGCTGACGTCGATCCTGGGGGCGGGCGCGGGCCATCACCTGCACGCCCTGGCCCACGGCCTGGATCCCCGCACGGTTCAGGTGGGCAAGCGCCGGCGCTCGATCGGCGCTCAATGTGCCCTCGGCCGGCGCCGCCGCTCCCCCGACGAGCTGGAAGCCATTCTGGCCGCACTCGTCGATCGGGTCACGCGCCGGCTGCGAACCGGCAAGCGGGTGTGCCACACCGTCACTGTCCGGTTGCGTTTCGACGACTTTTCCCGGGCCACGCGTTCACACACGTTGGCCGAGGCGACAGACGAGACCCGGCTCATCCTCGCTACGGCCCGCCGGCTACTCGCCGACGCCGCACCTCTCATCTCCCGCCAAGGCCTGACACTGATCGGCGCGGCGCTGAGCAACCTGGACGACGCCGACGCCGTCCAGCTGGCCTTACCGTGGGAGCGCCGGCCCGACGCGTCACTCGACTCCGCACTCGACCACCTGCGCGACAGATACGGGACCGGCTCCGTCACCCGGGCCTCCGTGCTTGGCCGCCGGGTGGGGCAACCGGTCCCGATCCTGCCGGACTGACGAGGCCAACCTCGCCCACCGCCCGGGTACGCGATGATGGATCACATGACTGACAAGGCAGCCGCCTACCGCTTGTACGACGACCTGGCGGACTGGTGGCCCCTGATCTCGCCTCCGGACGAGTACGCCGACGAGGCCGCGTTCACCGCTACGGTCCTCGAGTCGGCCACCACACCGGTGCACGACGTGCTGGAACTCGGCTGCGGCGGTGGCCACAACGCAGTCCATCTCAAACGGCGCTTCACCATGACCCTGACGGACCTGTCCCAGCGGATGCTGGAGGTCTCCCGGCGGCTCAACCCGGAGTGCGAGCATCGCCGGGGAGATATGCGCACGCTTCGCCTCGGCCGGGCCTTCGACGCCGTGTTCGTCCACGACGCCGCGGACTACCTCGTCACGGAGTCGGACCTGGTTCACGCCGCGGAGACCGCGTTCGACCATTGCCGGCCAGGAGGCGTCGCGGTGTTCATCCCCGACCACACCCGGGAGAACTTCGTCCCGTTCACCGAGCACGGCGGCAGCGACGACGGTGACCGCGGCGCCCGCTACCTGGCCTGGACGCCGGACCCTGGCCCCGCGGCTTCGTCGGTGATGACCGAGTACGTGTTCGTCCTACGCCAGCCCGGGACCCCGACGCGCGTGGTGCACGAGACCCACGAGACCGGGCTGTTCAGCCGTGCCGAATGGCTCGGCAGGCTGGGCGACGCAGGCTTCGACCCGTACGTCCTCACCGAGCAGACCGACGAGGATCGTTCGCCGAGATTGTTGTTCGTCGGCCGCCGACCTGCGTGAGGTCCTGGTGTGTCGCTAGCCGGCTTGTGACTCGCCCTCGATCCGGTCCAGCCGCTCAGCCACCTGAGCTGCCCGCCTCGTCGCGCCCAGCCGGTTCAGGATCTCCCAGGCCTTCCGGAGATGTGCGCGATCCGAGGCGGCGGCGAGGGCGTCGGCGTGCTCGTATGGCCTGCAGTGCTGCCGCCAGTACCGCGCCGCCTCCTTCCACCGGCCCTCGATCAAGTGGCGATAGGGGGCCGCGGCCTTGGAGGGGACCCGATCCAGAGCTCCCGCGCGATCGAGCCAGAGGGCAGATTCTCCGGCCCACCATTGATGCTCGCGCTCGTCAGCGATGGCGACGAGTGGGGACAACGCCTCCACGGCCTGCTCCGGCTCCCCGTTGAACCAGGCCAGCTCGGCACGGGCGAGACCGATGGGCACGACGGTCTCGGCTTCCTCGGCACCATCGGCGAGCTGCACCGCACGCGCCACAGTACTCGCCGCTGTCTTTTCCCCTCGTCGAGTCTCGATCAGGCTCAGCACCCGCAGCGCGCGCAAGGTGGCGACGCATTCCCCGGTGGCCGCCAGCACCCGCCGAACGTCGTCCTCGGCCTCTCGCCATTGCCCACGCTCGAAATACCACGCGGCACGGATGGAGAGAAGCTGATTCCTCCCCATCGCCAGGTCGGTGACCTCACAGTGCTCCAGTCCTTCGGCCAGATACCTCCAGGCCTCGTCGTCGCACCGATGTGCCAGGAGAGCACCCGCCAGGTTCACGTATGTCCTGGCAATGGCATCGTTGTCCTGATGCTTGCGCGCAACCATGAGCGCGTCGAGCAGCGCCGGCACGTCGGTAGGATCGCGGCGCAGCCTGGCCGCTCCCACAGTGACAGCGGCGTTCACCGCAGCTTCGTGCTCGCCCAGCTCCCTGGCCGTTTCCAAGGCACGTGTCCCCAGCGCGATGGCGTCGTCGATGCGATGGTCCGCCGCCGCGAGCTGGGCCGCCTGCTCGTATGCGGCGGCGAGCCCTTCGGACGGCTCCTCTGCCAGGAGGTCGATGGCTCGCCGGGCGGATTCCATTGCTTCCGCGCCACGCCCGAGCGCTCGCTGGATGGCCGATAGTCTGCGCAAGCTGCAGCCAAGGCCGGGCCGGTCGTCAATGGTCTCGCGCAGTTCCACTGCTTGCAGTAAGGCCTCGTAGGCCCATCGGGCGACGCCGGTCAGCTCACACTCGCGGCCGTAGGCGTCGAGCAGGTCCGCCAGCTCGGCATCCGACAGATGCTCGGACTGGACAAGAGCACGCTCGAAGTTCTGCGCCGCGAGCTCGTGGCAGTGCAGGGCTGCCGCGTCGCGAGCCGCTTGCCGCGCATAGACCGCGATGGCAGGCCCGTCGTCCGCCCGGTGTGCATGGTGCAGAAGCCGCCCAGCATGTTCGTCGTGCGCGGCGAGTGAGCCGAGCACCCGGTCGTTGAGCTCTCGGCGGAACGGCACGGACAGGCTCTCCTCGACCGCGCGCCGGACGATCTCGTGCCTGAACCAGACCGCCTCGTCGTCAGAGGCGAGGACGCCCGCTTCAATCGCGGGATCGACACTCTCCAGCACTCCGCAGTCCGCCAGCAGCCAGCGTTCGGCCCGGCCCGGCACGACCGAAGCGGTCTGCACACCGATTTTCGCCGCTGTGTCGAGCCGGTCCACGCGCGCCAGCACCAGCTCCGGCCCTGCTGGCGACGCGGCGGCGGGCGGGCCGGCCAGTGCCTCGTGGAGAAAAAACGGGTTTCCACCGGTCAGCCGGTACAGAGCTTCCACGTCGGAGCGCCCGGCCCTACCCGCGAGCCTCGCAGTCGCGGCGCGAGACAGAGAACGCACCGGCAGCCACCGCAGATTCGCCGATTGCAACAGCTCGACGGTGCGCCGCAATGGGGCGCTGGTCCGCAATGCCGCCTCGGCGGTGATCATGACGATCATGACGCGCAGGTCGCGGATCCGTGGAGCGAGAAAGCGCATGCCCTCCAGGGTCGCCTCATCGGCCCATTGTGCGTCGTCCACGACCATGATCCGTGGCTGCGGTGATCCGATGAGCTCGCCGAGAATGCGTCGGTAGTGCTCCACCAACCACGCGGGCCGGCCCGCCGGCATGATCAGTGGTGGCGGGCGCGCATCGATCGGCAACTCGCCGAACATCTCCTGGAACGGGCCCAGCGGGACCGGCGACAGCACGTCGTGACAGGACGCCCATCTCACCGTCGCCTGGCCGACATGCCCGCCGACAAACTCCCGCACCAACGCGGTCTTGCCGACTCCGGCGGGCCCGGTGATCAGGACGAAGCTTCCATGGCCGAAACTGGCATCGCGCCGGGCTGCGTCCAGCTCGGCGAGGTGTTTCTGCCTTTCGAGTAATTGCGTCATGTCATCACTAGCGGCCGAGGTACCCCTTAGACCTCCGTTCTAACCAGATGTCATATCTCACGAGATCATTTCGAGACAACCGTGGCATACACCGTCGCGAAGGAGGAACGCGGCGAGCTTACGCGCGCCCGCCCAGGGGAGGCAAGGCCGTCGCCAGATACCGGCGCCGGGGCCGCGGAAGCTGATCCCACGGCCCCGGTCAGCGAGCCACCGGCCGGCGGATGTTACTGCTCGATCACGATCTTCGCCTGCCGGTAGTTGCGGGCCCGGCCGTCGGGCTCGTAGTAGTTCTGCGTGTTGCCGGCCACGTCGATGGCGAACCAGCGGACGGTGGTGGTCTCCGAGATGGTGATCGGCCGTTGCTCCTGCCGGGGGCCCATGAACTCGATCCGCGGCGACTTGAGATCGGGGCGGCTTCCGTCCAGCGTGTAGTACACATCGGCCGGTTCGCTGATGTCGAAGGTGACCTCGACGGGCGCGTCGTAGGTTCCCGCGCCCGGCCGCAACGTGGACTTCGGCGGGATCTTGTCACGGCTGTACATGTGCGCCACTTCGAGGATGCCGATCCAGCCGTGGGAGAACTCCATCGCCTCCTCGTAGCCCTCCGAGTACGGCGGGGTGAAGCCCACGCTGGACCACCCGGTGCCCGTCCACAGCGGCGAGCCCGCTTCGAAGCTCCACGAGAAGATGTCGTTCGAGTAGAAGTGGTCGTCGCCGGAGTTGCCGGCCGCCGAGTACAGGACGTCGCTGATCGGTCCGACCCGGCTCGGCCACACGCTGGTGCCTCGATGTTCCTTGATCCGGTTGAGGATCACGTCAGAGGCCTCGTAGAAGTAGCTCTCCACTCCGTAGCTCGGGCGCTCGAGGCCGTCTCGGGTGGGGAGCTGGTACGCCCCGGGTGACCACATGAAGTATCCGCCGTGGGTGTGGGTGTTCATCGCGAAGCGGATGTTCGGGTTCTCCTCCACGAGCCAGATCTCGTTCTTCGCCTCCGGCTCGGACAAGGGCTCGGGCCCCGCGTAGACGTCACTGGTACACGACGTCGAGGCTCCGCTGAAGCCCTGGTGCACGTTGCCGACCCGGAAGTTCCGGTTGAGGTCGACACCCCACGCGTTACGGGCCAGGGGGTCGACCGTGCCGCCGTCAGGGCAATGGTTCGTCATGTTCCGGCGCTGCAGCGTGAAGTCGTGGATGGAATAGTGGGCGCCGTCCGGGTTGATCGTGGGGACGATGAAGATGTCGAGATTGTCGACCAGCTTGCGGATCGTGTCGTTGGACCCGTAATTCCGCAACAGCCGCTCCGCCGTCTCCAGCGCCACCAAGGGCGTCACCCATTCACGGGCGTGTTCCTGGGAGTACAGCAGAACGCCCGTGTTCGATCCGTCTCGTCGCGCTCCGATGCGGATCGCCTTGACCGTGAACGGATCGCGGGACACGTGCTCGGGCGCGGACAGGAAGTCGCTGAGCTGTGGCGTCCCCGGTGTGCCATGACACTTGGCGGGTGTGCAGGGCGCCACGACGCCGGCCCCCGCGTCGCCCCGGAACGTGTACGCCTCGACAAGGTCACCGGCCTCGGCGTTCAGCGCCGCCACGACCTCCGCCGCGGTGCTGACGAGCTCGCCATCCGGACCCGTCGCCAGCCGGACCACGATGTCGTCACCGGAGAGCTCCACGGTGAGCGGCTGATCCGGAGCCTGTGGGTCGATCATCTCCACCGAGATGTCGTTGCCGCCTTCATGGCCCCACGCCCTCGAGTCCACGACCACGCGGTGGGGGTTGACGTCCGGCCGGTGCACCCGGCCGGTCGCGGGCAGACCGGCCTTGATCGTGTCGCCGTCTTCGAGAGAGATCATGCCGGCGGGAACCGTGATGTCGGGCGCGTTCCCCGAGATGACTGTCGGATCTCCGGGCACGTTGTTGACCACGACGACCGCGGACGCACCGGCTGCCTGGGCATGGCGCAGCTTGTCGAAAAACGGGCAGCTGCCGCGATCGACGAGCGCGATGGCGCCTGCGGTGAAGCCCACCAGCGGGAAGCAGCCTTCGGCCGGATTCACCGTGCCGTCGTCGACCAGTTCGACCGGGCCCGGCACGCCGGCGATCGACGTCACGCCCCCGACACTCGCGGCCGCCATGGTGTAGTCACCGGAAGCGGCCGACGGCGCGTCGATCACCAGGCTGGGTGGCGGCGGATCGAAGATCGCCTGCGCCTTGCGCCGGTAGCCGTTGGTCTGATGCGGCATCTCGACGATCTCGGCCAACTCCGGGAACTCCTCGGCCAGGGACTCGATCTTCGCGGTCGCCTCCGTCGCGTCGACGTACCGGTCGATGAAGCCGGTGGCCAGATCGCCCCAGGCCTTGGGTGCGCCAGGACCGTTCGGCATGTCGCCGTCGAGCGACTCGGTGAACCCCAGCTCGGCCTCGCCGATCACCTCACCGTCGAGCGTGCTCGTCACACGCATCCTGGACGGGACCGGGCTCTGCTGCCGCGGCGTATTGGTGCGATGGAACATGTAATGCCCGGCGTCGACGTGCCGGGAAAGGGTGAACGTGGGGCCGTCGCCGATTTCGGTCCCGGGGCCTGCGTCCAGGGTGACGGTCAGGATCACGCTCGCCGAGACGGACCCGGCCTCGGACCAGGTTTCGATCTCGATGAAGGTCTCTCCGTGGTTGTCGAACCAGGCGGCGCGCTGGATCCGGAGTTCGTCGCCCTCGGCATGAGCCTGGGTCTCGGCCACCTCGATGTCGGCGACCATGTCCGCACGCTCCTCCTGAAGGACGGTGAAGTCCTCCTCGGTCAGCAGCGGTGTGCCGAGGTCGAAACCGATCGAGGTGAGCCAGTCCTGTTCCGACGGCGTGACGATGGCTTCGACCCGCAAGCCCTCGCCGGTGTCGTCGACCATCTCGGTGATGTCGACGCCGGTAGCCACCAGCTGGTCGAGCATGGTCCGATCACGCACTGTGATCGGCACGACCTCGGGATGCTCGAACTCGTCCGGCTGGACGAACTCGGTGCTGGAGTCGATCTCTGGCTGCGTCGCCGTGCCCTGGACCGCCAGCGGAACGATCAGCAGAGCGGCGGGAAAGAGAACGGCTGAGGCGACACCGACGGAACGGCGCGAAGTGGACAGGCGAGCCATACTCCCCTCCTAGGGGAAAAGGAGGCTGCCAGGGGGTCACCCGTGACGGCGCCTCCGCCCGGTTTGTATGCGTCTCCCCCGAAGACAGCCACAATGTACTTTTACCGCCGCCGTGTAACAAGACTTGACTTCGGCGGCTACATGTGCGGTGACCGGCTGTCTCAAGCAGCTCCTCGCTCGTGTCCTTCGGGGCCGGCGTCGTCTCCGCCTACGGGAGCCACCCCGATCGAGTCCGACGGTCGAGGCCGATTGCTGCCGCCGTCGAGGGGTATCGCGAAACCGAGGGGTACAGACGTGCCTTGGGATCCACACAAAGGAGGGTCAATCGTGGAACGGGGAAGCAGCAAGCACGGCCCCAGGCAGGACGAGGAACTTAAGCACGAGTTGCACGGAATGGAGCAGGCGGACCGGCCGGTTCGGGTCGAAGAGTGGCGAGACCCGGAGCCTCCGGCCGACGACGATCCCGCGTCCTTCACCGGCCGCGAGGCCGGCATCACGGCACAGACTGTGGCCGACGCCATGACAAGTGGCGTGGTCGCGATGCCGGTGGACGCCTCCGCCACCGATGCGGCCGCGGCGATGAACACCAACGACATCGGTGACGTCCTGGTCGTGAGCGACGACGTGGTGCGCGGCTTGGTCACCGACCGGGACCTGACGGTCCGGGTGGCAGCCGAGGGCCGGGATCCCAACACCACACGTCTCGGCGACGTGTGCAGTGAGGACATCACCGCCGTTCACCCCACCACGTCTGTGGAGGAGGCCGTCGGATTGATGCGCAGCTCAGGACTCCGGCGCCTCCCTGTCGTGGACGAGGAGCGGCATCCCCTGGGAATAGTGACCATCGGGGACATCGCGATGACGCGCGAACCGGAGTCCGCGCTCGCGGACATCAATGCGTCGCCACCGAATCGGTAAGGGAACTCGTGCACGTCTGACGCTCAGCAGCCGGCCGCCGGGTCCTCGTGTCCGGAACCATCATTCGTCGCGATCTGGCCCGTTTGACGAGCCAGTTGGCACATGGTGGCTTGGGCCAGAGCACTCCGCGCTCGAATATCTGCACGTCACTGAGCGACCTCGGAGACGGATGCGGCTCGGCGGGCCCGTGCCGTCGATCATTACGATCGTCCCATGGCCGAAGTGATCGTGCGGGACGGCACGTGGACGTTCGACGGTGAACGCGTTCGGATAGTTCCAGGCGGAGAACGGAAGATCCACAACCTCCGACAAGCTTTGGGCGAGCTGGCGGTCCCCCTGACGGCGCTCGCGGGCGTCACTTACGAGCCCGCGCGCAAGGGCGGTCGCCTCCGGCTCCGGCTCCGCCAGGGCGCCGACCCTTTCCTCCAAGTCGCTGGCGGAAAGCTTGCGGACGAGGCCGATCCATACCGCCTCGCCATCGACCAGGACAGCGCCGGAGCGGCCGAGTACTTCGTCGACGAGATCCGGAATGACCTGCTGATCGCGCAGGTGCCTCCGGGAGAGTCCGACCGTTACTTGCTCGCCGGCCCAAGCGTCCCGCTCAGCGCCACCGCAGGCGACGGCACCGTGTCATTCGACGGCAAACGGATCCACATCGAGTGGACCGACTGGGCCGAAGAAGTCAAGAAGGCGAGCGGGCCACGGGAGATAGCACTCGAAGACGTGGTGGGCGTCGAATGGACGCCGATCGTGGGATGGACAAACGGGTTCTTACGCTTCCGGGTGACCGGCGCCTCCGCGCTGCTCCCCAAACACGACCCCAACTGCATCTCGTGGGGCATGCGCCGCGAAGGCGGCACCAGCTCTCTCCTGGCGGCTGCTGTAGTCGCGAGACTCCCGCATCCATTCGGTTCGCTACCTGCCGCACTCGCCGAGGGCGCCACCGGCGACAAGACCCACAAGAGCGGCGACAACCACGACGCCCTCCTCCAGAAACTGCGTGAACTCGGCGAACTGCATCGCGACGGCGTCCTGACCGAGGACGAGTTCACCACGGCAAAGCAAGCGATCCTGCGACGATTCTGAGCGCACCGCTCCTCTCCGGACCCAAATAGTCATCCGATTGGTCTGAATAACGTCCACCTGGCGGCCCGCCATGAATGATGATTGCCGCCAGCGGATGAGAGTGTTCTCACGCGCGCTTCATGGATTGCTCACACCACCGCCGTTGAATCGTCTCGTCCGCCGGAGACCAGCTCCGCGGACCGAGACGAGAGGACCCACCGCCATGAAGCTTCACCGCCTTGTAGCCATCGGATCTGCCGTATCGATCACTGGGCTCTTGTTTGTGGGCCTGTCCCCGGTTGCGATGGCCGACGACGTCTACCGCAACGGCGACTACACGGTGCCGAAGGGCCGCACTATCGATGGTGACCTCACTGTCCGCAACGGCAACATCCGGATCTACGGCGAGGTCGACGGGAACGTCCGCCAGATCGGCAAAGGCTGGGTCTTCGTGGCCAAGTCCGGTGAGGTGGACGGAAACATCACCGAATCTGGCTCCGGAGGCGTCCGCGTCGCGGGCAAAGTGGACGGAAACCTCTCCGAGAGCGGATCCGGGCGGGTTCTGATCAACCGCAGCGGAGAGGTGGACGGCAACATCACCGAACGCAACGCCGGTTACGTCAGAATCTGGGGCGAGGTCGATGGCAACGTCCGTGAGACCGGCGACGGATATCTGTCGATCCGGGCCACCGCCGAAATCGACGGCAACGTCCGCGAGGAGAACCGCGGCAACCTCTACTACTACCGCGGTGCAGATGTCGACGGCAGCATCCGGGAAAGCGGCCCGGGATCCCGTATCAACCGCTGACTCGACCGAGCGCGGAGTAGTGGCGCCCGCGACCGTGAGGTCGACGGGACCCGGGTCCGGATCCGAACCTGCCTCGCCATCTTAGGCCAGGGCAGGTTCGGCTTCCCGACTTAACGACGTGGATCTCGGGCGTTCACCGTGCATCACGAGGCGATGGCCCTGCCGGCCGAGGATCCGACGCTGGCAAGCGCGAACACCGTATCCACCACAGCATTCTCGGTGCCACCGCGAACGGGTCGACCACAGCAGGCAAGCGTGAAAGCTTACCCTCCACCCGCTGCGCGATCCGCACTACCCGAAGCACCGGCTCGGCACGCTGGCGTCGCTAGCCTGAGGGCTCCACTATGAACCCCAGCCGGCGAAGGAGACCGCGTGAACGTTCGTCCTGAGCGCGATTTCAATGTGGATGAGCTCCTCGATCTGTATGCGTCGGTGGGCTGGACTTCCTACACGGGATCGCCTGACGTTCTGACCAAGGCGATCGCAAACTCGAGCTTCGTGGTGGCCGCACGTGACCAAGGCGGCACGTTGATCGGTTTGGCTCGTGGTCTATCGGACGACGCCTCGGTGTTCTATCTCCAGGACATCATTGTGCGACCAGAGCATCAGCGCCACGGCATCGGGCGACAGCTCCTCACAGCATGCTTGGAGCGCTACCGTCACGTGCGCCAGAAGGTACTGCTGACCGACGACGACGAGTCGCAGCGGCTGTTCTACGAGAGCTTCGGCTACGTCCGCACGGTCGATTTCGAGGATGCCCCACTCAACGCCTACGTGCGCTTCGACTCCTGATCGCCCAAACTGCGGGGTCGTGTCGAAGGCGGGGCACCGGCCGAGCAACTCGTCGACCTGACTCGGCCACGAAAGCCGCACGTGGGCCACCGGGGGCTCGAACCCGGAACCTACGGATTCTCGGGCGAGCATCTTTGTGGTTTCCCGCTGTGCACCAGTCTGGCGTCTAGCCAGCGCGCCTACGCAGGCTTTGTTGGCCATGGTGTCTCCTGCTCAACGCTCACCGGGCGGCGTGCGAGCCGCAGCTCACGCGCGCCGTCGGGCCGGGTCGTTTCGACATAGATCCATCACTCGCCGTCTGCGATCGCCACGCGCCACCGGTGGCGCGGGCCAATACGCTCGCCAGAACCGGTCAGGCGATCCGCGTACGGTCAAGTCCCCGGTGGTGGTATAGCCATCGCCGAGGACTTGACCGAGTTAACGCGCTGATGCTCAAACCCCCGTGGCATCCGTATGGTCAGGCCGATCCGGAATCAGCTCGTAGACGTTGCCGTCCGGTGCGCGGAAGTGCTGCCAAGACCCTCCCGGCGAACCGAGCAGTTCTATCCCTGCTGCCTCCAGCTCCGCCACCGCGCCTGGGAAATCGTCCACGACGAATCCCGCAACCGGACCGGTTGTGAAGTGATCCTTGTCCGGATACGTTGTGTCGAAGACCTCGACGTGCCGGCCGTTTGGTAACTGATACACCCAGAATCCGGGCTCATGGTGAACTAGCGGAAGGCCGAGGACGTCTGCGTAGAACACAGCGAGTTCCTCGGCGCGTTCCGTTCGGGTGCCTAACCAGCCGAGGTTTGTGACTTTCATCGTGCGTCTCCAATCGTGCCATTTCGATTGTGTCCCAGCCGCGCCGTGGGCGGCCGTCAATGACCCCGGTGGGGCCGATCAACATGTTGCGAGCTGTTGGCGGGCGTCGTTCAGGTGTCGAGGAATGCCTGCACCTGTGTCAGGAGACGGTCAGGCTGGATGAACCAGTCCATGTGGCCTTCCCCGTTGATCTCCACCAGGCGGCTGTCAGGTATTCCGGCGTGGAGCTGGCGCGATCCCTCCACAGGCACCATCGCGTCGGCCCCCAGCCCGATGACCAGTGTAGGTGCCTGAATCTGCGGCAGCAGCGCACGAATGTCGACTCGCAGGCCAGCGGTGATTTGACGGCCCATGCTCGGGGGCGGCCACTCGTTGCCGAGGTATTGGGAGATCCCGTCGTGGCCGAATCCGTCGACCGCGGCAGCGCTGTAGCCGGTCAGTGCGGTAAACCGCTTGAACAGGTCGCGATCGGTCTCGAAAAGCCGTTCCCAGGTCTCGAAGTACAGCCGGTCGCGCGGGTCTGTGGTATGCGCCCATCCGGCCACCAGGATGAGTCTCCGGACCAGTTCCGGATTGGTCGCAGCCGTCGCGGCAGCAGCTACCGCGCCGAGGGAGAAGCCGAGGAGATCTGCGGGTTGGTTCGGCGAGGCCGCCCGGGTCGCAGCCGCGACCTGTTCCGCGAACGTGTCGACGGTCAACTCCCCACCCGTGTCACCGGTTCGGCCGCTGCCGCTGAGGTTCGGCCTGATGACATCACGATGCTCGACGAGCGGTCCGACGACGTGACCGAAGACGGCTTCGGCGTCTCCACCTGTCCCGTGCACCAACACGAGCGGAGTCTGTTGGCCTGAACCGTTTCCTTCGGTCCGGTCGAGTTCGTAGTGAACCGCCCCGTTGCGCCATGGTGTTGTTGGCAAGATTCCTCCTCGGGTGTGCTCTTGGTAACCTGTTCAACGTTAACTAAATGAACGTTGACATATATTCCCGAGTAGGAGGCATCGATGAGCGACGCGGTCGAGGCGGTGCTTGCACAGTGGTCACGAGAGCGACCGGACGTGGACAACACTCCAATGTCGGTGATCGCCCGAGTCATGCGGCTCTCCCGGCTACTGGACCGCCGGCTGAAGGACTTCCTCGCCGGGCATGGGCTTGAACCGGGCGAGTTCGACGTGTTGACGACCCTTCGCCGGTCGGGTGCGCCGTACAGTTTGAGCGCGCGAGAGTTCCGCGTCGCATCTCTGGTCACCTCGGGTGCGATCACCAACCGGGTTGACCGGATGATGGCTAAAGGTCTCGTCGATCGCACACCAGACACGCACGATCGGCGGTCCGTGCAGATCACGCTGACACCGCGTGGCCTTGACCTGATCGACAGGCTGTATAGCAGCCATATCAAGAACTACGAACGGTTCCTTTCCGCTCTGGACCATGAGGAACAAGCTCGGCTGGCCGACGGATTGCGGTCTGTCATCGAGTCCCTCGAGAACGAACCCGAGGCGTGAAGGGTCAGAATTGACGACCATGATTGGTCACCGTCACCCTCGGGGCGACGTGTGATGCAGTCCCGACCCTGGGGCAAAGGACGGACGGCGAAATCTGGAACTCGAACCGGTGACATCGTTGGTTTGAACGACGACGATCTGGTGGGCCCCCCGGGGCTCGAACCCGGAACCTACGGATTAGGTGATCAGATCGAACCAGACGTTATCGAAGTTACATCCATGCAGGTCAGGTATGGTCCTGGGTTTCTCGATATAACCCGAGATAACCGAGCACCTCCCCCAATCCGGGGGATTTCTGGGGGACGAATCACAGATGCCAGCGTGGAAGCTCCTGTCGTGTCGCGTGTCTATCTTGCCCGAGTGCGCAAGAAACACGGGCAACGTTGCCGGCGGTCGGCTAGTAATCGAAGCCGAGCAACACCAAGGGTCTGTCCGATGAGCGGTGTACCTGGTCCGACGCGCCCAGCCGTGCTCTGGGAAAGATCACTGGTTGTCCAGCACCTTACTGTGAAACTATGTAATGGTCCGCATCGGCCGGGGCAGGTTATGAAGATAGGCGTGTGCGGCCGTTCAATACACAAACGTGAAATGAGGGGCGTGCGGAATGTACCACGGCAATTCTATCGATGACTCGGTCCTACAGCATGAGATTAGGTCGGACGTTAGTCTAGTTTCGAACCTCGTAGCCCACCAGTTTCCGCAATGGGCGGACGCAGCTGTACGCGAGGTTGAGTCGTCTGGAACTGACAATGCGATATTCCGCTTGGGCGACGATCTAGCCGTTCGGCTGCCGCGGATTCCTGACGCCGTGGACAGCCTCAGGCGAGAGCTCCATTGGCTACCCTGGCTTTCTCGTTACCTGCCAATCCCGGTGCCTGAACCCGCTGGCAGAGGAACGCCGACCGAAGAGTTTCCATATGATTGGGCCGTTTATCGCTGGATCCCTGGAGCAGATCTAGCCCGAACGGTTGACGTCGACTTAGATCAAGTTGCGGTCGAACTGGCGGAATGGATCGCTCAGCTGCAACGTCTCGAAACATCAGGCGCACCAATTTCTCGAAGAGCACAGCCAATCAATCCAGAAAGCGAAGCCGTGCCCGTAGCTATTGAGGAGCTCAGCGCCGATGGCCTGATCACTGACGCTGCGTCAGCGGCGGCCGTGTGGGAGGATGCCATCAAATCGCCGGGCTGGAAATCCCCACCGGTCTGGATTCATGGCGACCTACATCAAGGAAACATGATCACCGCAGACGGAAAGTTGGCTGCGGTGATCGATTTCGGATTAATTGGAATAGGTGACCCCGCGTGCGACATGCTGCCTGCCTGGACTCTGTTGTCAGAACGAACTCGAGAGATCTTTCGCGCAAGAATTGACGTCGACGACGCTACTTGGCTTCGTGGGCGCGGATGGGGGATGAGGTTCGGGCTTGGCGCGTTACACGTGTATAGGCAGAGCAATCCCGTGTTCGCTGGCGTCGGCCGACACGCGATCGCTGAAGCAATTCATGATATCCAGACGAGAAGTTGATCGCTTCTGTCGAACCTCGCCTTCTGCATCGATGTGTGCGGTGATCAGCGGAAACTCCGAGCGGACTTCTGCGTCGGTGGCCAGCTTTGGCCGTCCGAGTTTCTGCTTGAAGGCGTTGATTGCACGTCGGACCATTGATCGGGTTCGCTTATCGATGGGCTCCCAGGCAGATTGAGAGAGCGCTCGGGCATCACCGTACGCCCTCCACGTCCTATGGAATCCTACGAGTGCACACAGGAGGCCAAAAGCTTGTAACCCTCCCCCGATCACGACCAAGGGATGCACGACGCCCCAATCTCTTCTGCCGCCGTCTGATACTGCGGTTTAGCGGGACTGTACCTGCGGCTCCCCCGACTTCAGTGGAACAGCCACACCGGGCTCTGCCAGCTCGCCGACCAGATCACAGGCGAGTGATTCCCACTTGGCGTAGACGCTGGAGTAGGACCTTCGTTGGACGGCATGCCTCGCCGTCCGTGACGGCGACGCACTATGGCGGGACCATCAACCCCTCTCAAAGCGGCGCACGTCTCAGAATCATGCTCTCGTGCCCCGAGCCAAGCGCCTGACGGAGGATGCGTTGCCGTTCACTCCCGCCAGGTCGCCGACCAACTCGATCACGCCCGACCGTCGATGACCCAGGATGTCTACCTGGGTCGCCGTGTTCTCAATCCGATAGCAGCAAACTTGTTGGAACAGGCACTACGAGACGTGGCTGAGGACAAAAGCCATGGGTAAAGCATGGGTTGATCTTGGAGCCAATTTGGCAGCCCTGTTGAGCTGGCGTTTTGTGGGCCCCCCGGGGCTCGAACCCGGAACCTACGGATTAAAAGTCCGCAGCTCTGCCGATTGAGCTAGAGGCCCCTCCGCAGCCAGGGTACCGGAGGCATGCCCACGAGGCGCATCCACGTGGCCACACAAGCGCTTCGACCGACTCATTGTTCAAAATGTAGTAGCTATGCTACGTTCTGAATGACTTCAACAACACTAGGAGCCAGGTGAACTATGGGCAATGGGACAGGCGCTCCACCTGATACCGCCGCGCCAGGTGCTGACGCGGTGATTGACGTCCGTGACCTGCGAATGCGGTACGGGTCCACGGACGTGCTCGACGGCGTCAGTTTCACGGTCTCCAGGGGAGAAGTAGTCACCCTGCTTGGGCCCAATGGTGCCGGCAAGACCACCACCATCGAGATCCTCGAGGGCTTCCGGATGTGCTCCGCCGGTGTGGTTCGCGTGCTGGGAGCCGATCCGAGCCGGGGCGACGAGCATTGGCGGGCGCAGCTCGGCATCGTCCTGCAGTCCTGGCGGGACCACGGCAAGTGGAGGGTGCGCGACCTTCTACACCACCTCGGCCTCTACTACGTGCCGTATTCGACACCGAGCCGTCGCCGTCCGATCCCCGCCGATGAGCTGATCGACATGGTGGGGCTGAAGGAACAGTCGAACCAGAAGATCAGCAAGCTCTCCGGTGGGCAGCGGCGCCGCCTCGACGTCGCCATCGGCATCGTCGGCCGGCCCGAGCTGCTGTTCCTCGACGAGCCGACCGCTGGCCTCGACCCGCACGCGCGGCGGGAGTTCCACGACCTGGTGCACCGGCTAGCCGATCTGGATGACACCACCATCCTTCTCACCACTCACGATCTTCATGAAGCGGAGAAGCTCGCCGATCGGATCCTCATCCTGGCGGGCGGCCGGATCGTTGCCGACGGCAGCGCCGACCAGCTCGCCCGGAACGTGTCGAACCAGGCGGAGGTGCGCTGGAGCCGCGAGGGCGAGTTCTACGTGCATCCCACCGACGACGCCACCGCGTTCGTCCGCGAGTTGCTCGCTCAGCACGGCGACAAGATCGGTGATCTCGAGGTCCGTCGCGCGAGTCTCGAGGACACCTACATGGCGATGGTGCATCGCATTGAGACGGGGCACGACAACGGCGCGGTCACCACCCTGGAGAGGAATCCCCGATGAACCCGATCCTCTACGTCGCCCGTCTGGGAGTCGGGCGCGGCTGGCACGAGTTCAAGATCGGTCTGCGCGGCGCCGACGAGACAGGCTTCAAGCTGGTGTTCGCGCTGTCGTTCGCCCTCGTTCTGTACTTCCAACGCAACGCGACGGTCGAGGGCACCACCCAGTCGCTGGCGAGCGTGGTACTGCCGAGCATCCTCGGCATGATGGTGGTGGTCGGAAGCGCGTTGGGCGGGGCGGGTGCGCTGTCGGTGGAACGCGAAGACGGCACCCTCCTGCGGGCCAAGGCCATTCCCAACGGCATGATCGGCTACTTCGCCGCCAAGGTCACCTCCGTCACCCTGGACACGGTGATCGCCGTGACTCTTGTCCTCGCCACCGGCCTGATCTTCGTCCCCGAGTTGCTCTCCACCGGCTACGCCGGGTGGCTGGCCCTGATCGGCATCCTCGGCCTGGGTCTTCTGGCCACGCTCCCCTGGGGCGCGGTCATCGGCTCGGTGGTACTCAGCCCACAGTCGGCGTTCGGACTGACCATGCTGCCCATTGGTGCGATCACAGCCATCTCCGGCATCTTCTACCCGATCACGGCACTAGCCGGATGGGTGCAAGGCATCGCCCAGGTCTTCCCGGTCTACTGGCTCGGGCACGGCACCAGGTGGGCTCTGCTTCCGGACTCCGCCGCCGCGGCCGAGATCGGAGGATCCTGGCGACCGCTGGAGACAGCCGGCGTGCTGGCGGCGTGGGCCGTTGCCGGCCTGCTCGTCGCCCCTCCCGTCCTGCGCACCATGGCCAGGCGGGAGTCGGGCTCGGCCATCGAGGCCCGCCGCCACCGAGCGATGCAGCGCGTCGGCTGAGAAGATAGGCGATGCCATGAGTGAGACCGTCTACAACAGGATCGCGATGCTCCGCGCCGAACGGGGAATCTCGCGCCGAGAGCTGGCGGACGCCCTGGGAGTCCATTACCAGACTGTGGGTTACCTCGAACGCGGCGAGTACAGCCCCAGCCTCTATCTCGCACTGAAGATCGCCGAGTACTTTGAGGTGACGGTCGAGGTGATCTTCTCCACCAGCGAGTTCCCACGCCTGGGATCGGCCGAGCGGTCGGCGTGAGGCGGACCGCTCGGCCGATCCCAGCCCGACCAGGCGTGCCCAGATCCATCGGCACGCCGATCGAGACGACGTCAGACAGCGCCACGCCGAAGCAGGCCCGTGTGCCGCCGACACTGATCATTCGGGCGGACCCGAGACCCTCTCAACGGCGCAGCCGTGCGTACGCGACCACGTCGGCGGCGCGGCCGAGTTCCTCCCGCAGCTGGTGGGAGAGCGGCGCCGCACCGGTCCGCTCTGGCGCCCAATCTGCGAGCCTCCGCAACCCGGCCTCGGCCCGGCGCAAGCCTGTGCCGTCCCCGTCAGGCTGGCTCAGCGAGTCGATCACCTCGTTGAGCCGGGCGCGCAGAGCACGTTCGCTGCTGCCAGTGATACACCGTGCGTGCACACCTGAGACCCGCTCGGCGAGGTCCGCGACACCCACGGTAGCCGCATCCACCGGATTCCGGCCCGCACTTGATGACCGGTCCCGGAACGACGCCTGGGCCGCGGCGGCGGCCTGCCGGATGGTCAGCTGATTGTAGGCGAACAGCGCGACGCCGTGTGCACCAGCCGATCGAGCCGCCTCGATCTGTTCGATCATCGTTTCCGGCGGCAGCGAACTGTACGGGGCGTAAGTCCCGGTGACAATCAACGTCGACGCACTGGTGGCCTCCAGCATGGTCTCGGTGTCCACCGCCGTCTGGCGCGGCGACCCACCGAACGACATCCCTGCCAGCACGTCGATGATGCCCTGTTCCGACCAGCCGGCCCAGTTCTGTGCCTTACGCTGCTCGGCATCGAACCGGTCCGGGAATACGGCGGCGGACAGCACCACGTCGCGTTCTGCAGCCCTCACTCTGGCGTGCGTCTCGGTGACGAACGATGTCACCTGCCGTTGCCGCCAGGCGGTCCAGTCCTCCCACCCGTCGCTGTCGAGGTCCAGTTCGAGCGGGTCGACTCCGAACTCCGCGTCGAACTGCGCCCGGGAATGGTCGCTGTAGGAGAAGCTGGACTCCAGCGGCAGGCTGATCGGATAGCGGATGTAGTCAAGGTGCAGCCCGTCGACGTCGTAACCGTCGACGATCTCGCCGAACACGTCGTGGAGGTACGACCGGGCGCCCGGGATCGCCGGATCGACGAAGTAGTAGCCCGCCTCAGCCGTCGACGGTCTCGGCTCGCCAGCGCCGACATGACGGCGCTCCACCCCGGCCCACTCGGGATAGACATCGAGGATCGGGCCGGGCCCGCCGGTGGCCTCACTGCCGACGAAAAAGCTGTGCACCCAGGCATGCAGCTCCAGGTCACGGGCGTGCGCCTCGTCCACCCACACCGCCAGCGGGTCAAAGTCCGCGAACTGTGGCCGCTGCGGCGTCACACCGTACTTTTCGGCAGTGGCCGACGGGAAGATGGTGTACCCCTGGTAGAAGGTCTCCAGGTAGACGGTGGTGAACCCCGCGTCGGCGATCTCATCCAAGGCGCCGCGGATCGCGTCGGCGTTCTCCTCCTGTGGCCGGACCCAGATCCCGCGAGTCTCCAGGGGCCGGCTGGCCCGTGTCGCGTACCACGCTCGATCGGCCGACGCGAGCGCCTGCCCGGCCAGGTCGACCGCGCCCTGCTGATCGCCGGTGTCGACGGCGTCCAACGCCGCCGCCAGCGCGTCGTCCGCGTCGCTCAGCTCGTGTTCCGCGGCGGCGGTATCGACGGCGAGACACGCCTCCCTTGCAACGCCGAGCGACTCTTCCGCCCGGTCGATCGCCAGCTGCGCGCCGAAGACGTACGAGCCGGCGTCGACGATGATCCGCAACTGCGGGCCGTCGATCTCCACTCGGGCGCCTACCTCCGCGTGCGTGGCCAGCCAGTTGCCACGGGTGCCGTGGCCAGAGAGCACGTAGCCGCCGGCCGGTATCGCGTTGTCGCTGCCGCCGCGCTGGACCACGCGACCGTCGATCACGGTCACCTCGTAGCCGAACTGGTTGGTACCCGTGGATGCTCCCGACTCCGGGGTGTAGCGGACCAGCTGTTCGGCTCCGCGACATCCCGGGAAGCACTCGCCGGTGGAGGGGTCGACTCCGTCCGGGTTGGTGGCCGCGGTCGGATCGGTGACGTCGAGCGTGGTGACCACCTCCCGCTCGATCGGGAGATCCACGGTGACCACGTCACCCACGGCGACGTGGTCACGGATGAACGTGCGTGGGTCGTCACCGCCGGGCGACGCGGAGAGGACGTACCCACCCTCCGGTATGGCGTTGTCCCCCGGCCCGCCACACTGCCCGTCCTGCTGACCCCAGACGGTGCAGACTCCGGTGACGAGGAACTGACCGCCGCCGCCGCTCGGCTCGAGCACCGCCTCCGCGCCCCAGGCGTTGGTGCGGGTGGACGGGCCGAAGTCCGGCGTGTACAGCGCCATCACACCGTCGCCCCGGCCGCCGGGGTCGATCGCGTCGATGGCGCGTTCGGCGCCGTCCGCGGCCACCACATGCGGGCCGTCGGCAGCCACCAGGTGCGGGGCGTCCGGGGCGTCCGACGCGGCCGCGGAGATCGCCGCCGGTCCCGCGGCGAGACAAAGCACCGCCGCCATCGAGATCAGCTGACGTGTCCGGCTCATGGTTCCTCCTTGTCGCGGACCCGGCGCCTACCGGCGCACGAGCTCCAGGAATCCGGGGTTGGTGTGCGGAGACGCGCCCGGTCGATCCAGGACCTCGGCCACGATGTGCCACCAGTCGTACATCTCCAGGTAGACGAGGTCGAAGACCATGAGACCGTGCGTCCGCTCCATCGCCATCTCCATGGCGCGGCGGAACCGGTCCTCGTCGTCCTCGTACTGCAGGACGAACAAGCTGCCGTAGACGAAGGTCGCCAGGTCGGTGGCTTCCATCGCGATCTCCGCGGATCCTTCGACGCTGTACCAGTCCTCCGGTCGTCCCGAGTCGACGGCCTCGTCACGGGTCACGTCCTCGAAGTAGGTGCCGGCCATGAAGAAGTCGAGCGACTCGGCGTAGCCGGTGGCGCCGTACCCGGGACCGGCCCAGTCAAGATCCGGCTGGTAGTTTCGGCTCCCCCAGTTCACGCCCTCGTGCCAGTACAGCGGATACCAGGCGCCGGCGTAGGTCGAGTACGTCACGTCCGGGTCGATCTCGCGCACCAGTGCGCTCGTGTCGTCGACGAAGTCGGTGATCACAGAGGCCCGGAACTCGAGCCAGTCCTGGAAGAGCGGCCCGCGCTCGATCTCCTGTCCGGTGTCGGTGAAGACAATCTCGAAAATGTCCTCGGGCCACTCGGCGACCGGTGCCCCGATCCGCTCTTCGAACGCCGCTCGGCTCTCCGGCGAGAAGTCCGCATACTGACTGGCGTATCTGGTGCGGTCGAGCACCACGCCGTCCACGTCGTACCTCTCGACGATCTCGGTGATCAGTGACTGCGCGTAGGCACGGACGTCGTCGCGAAGCGGGTTGACGAAGGTGGCGAATTGGGCCTGGTGATCAGCGGCAGGAACCAGACGGGTGTCGGTCTGCGACAGGTCGATCGAGGCGCCTTCCACAGCGTTCGCGACAAGCCACTCCCGAGCCGCGCCGTGCCCCGACAGCACCACACCGTTCTCCGGGACCGGCATGGGCGGGGAATCGTCCTCCGCTCGGTCGCGTAGCTCGATGACCACGCCATCGACGACGGCCGCCTCCGCGCCCCAGCGGTTCGCCGGTGATACGTCGTGCTCGTCGGATGTGTAAAGGACAAGCTGGTCGGTGCCCCGCTCCAGGTTGGTGCCCGTGATCGGGTAGCTCGCGGTCCCGGCCGCCGCCATGCGCCGGCCCTCGTAGAAGACCGACTGCCATTCCGGATTGTCGAATGCCGGCCCCTCGCCGGCGGACGTGGCGCCCTGGGCGAAGACGTTGAGGTTCGCATGGACCTGCACACCGCGATCTTCGGCGGCCTCGAGGACTTCCTCCAGAAGGTCGTACCCGGCCGGATAGGTGCGGCCCGCGTAGGTGGCCGACTCGCTGATGTGCGGCGCGATCTCGGACTCGTACGCGACAAAGCCGGTGTAGTTGCCGACGTCGAGCACGATGGTGTCGAAGCCGGCGTCGGCGGTCTTGCCCACCATCGTCGCCACCTTCTCCGGCGTGTCCAGGTTCTCGACATTGGCCGACAGGTCATACCAGAGAACCCGGCCGGCGTGGCGGTCGTGGCCGATCAGATTCGACAGCACCTGGCGGCGGCCATTGTCGGCGCCTTTCCGGTCAGGGTCTGCAGCCTGTCCGTCCTGCTGTCCCGATCTGCCGGGTTCGTCTGGCGCGGCCGCTGCCGCACCCGCGACCATCAGGGACACGGCGGTGGCAAGAGCGGCGATATGCGTCGGTCTCACGGATCTCTCCTTCGGGTGGGGGATCATTCCTCGACGGCCTCGACGAAGCCGGCGGCGATGACGTGCGGGCGGGTGATCGCGGTGCCGACGACGACGGCGAACGCCCCGGCGCGACGT
The DNA here is from genome assembly GCF_010550695.1 of Phytoactinopolyspora alkaliphila. Taxonomy (GTDB): domain Bacteria; phylum Actinomycetota; class Actinomycetes; order Jiangellales; family Jiangellaceae; genus Phytoactinopolyspora; species Phytoactinopolyspora alkaliphila. Next base: position 40,064 of record NZ_JAAGOB010000003.1, on the reverse strand, counting down.
GCCGCACCGGCGGCGCGAGGCGTGGAGATGCGTCCTTCGCAGACCACGGGTACCGGCAAGTCCCTCGCGAGGGCGGTGAGGAGCGCGAGGTCCGGTCCGTCCGGGACTGCGTCGTGCATGGTGTAGCCCGCGAGCGTGGTCGCGATCACGTCAGCACCCGCCTCCACGGCGGCCACTCCCTCGTCGTACGACGAGATATCCGCCATGACCAGGGCCGGGGTCTTCTCATGTACGGCTGCGACGGTCTCGGCGAGGCTCCGCCCGTCGGGACGCGGGCGAGCGGTCGCGTCGAGCGCGACGATCTCTGCCCCGGTCGCCGCCACCGCCAGCGCATGGTCGACGGTCGGGGTGATGTAGACGCCGTCGTTGCCCACTTTCCAAAGCCCCACCACCGGGACATCGACGGCCGCTCGCACGGCACGCAGATCGTCGAGCCCTTCGACCCGGACGGCGCGGGCCCCTGCCGCCACGACCGTCGCCGCCATCTTCGCCATGACGCCGGGGCCGGACATGGGATCGTCCGGCGGCGCCTGGCAGGAGACGATGAGTCCACCTTCGATGGTGGCGAGCGGGCCGGTTTCAGGTCTGTGCACGAGCTCTCCAGATCGCGTGGGGTTCGGGGAGGTCAGAGACAAGGCGTGCGGCGGCGTCCTCCCAGGTGACCGTCGTCGTCGCCGGGTCGAGACCGAGATGCCCGCGCACCGTGGCGACGGCGGATGCCAATGCCCCGGCGTCCGGCCCGGTCGCTCGGGTTGGCCCGAGATCGAGGTCGTCGGTCCGCGCACCGGCGGCCAGCGCGTACACGGCGAGCATCTGCAGACCGGCGAAAAGCGGATCATCGGAATCCACGTCGGTCGCCCATGCCGACGGCGCACCGCGCCGGGCAAGATCCAGCTGGAGCGCGGCGATCGCGGGCGGGTCGTCGGCCACGGCAGAGGCCGCCATACCGTTCATCGCGCACCGGGCCGCAGCGACCCCGGCGGCTTCGCCGATCGCCCACTCGACGTGGTGCACCCGGTAGGCGCCGTTGGTGATGTGTGTGGTGCCGATGTTCTTCGCGGCTGCGACGAGATTGACCGGGGAGCGGGCGACCATGGCGGAGAACGGAACGGTGAACGGGCGGCTCTCGGCATACATGCCGGTGCTGTCACCGACCCGTGCGTGCAGGTCGAGGTGGTACCAGCCGACACCCACGGCATCCAGCCGCGGCAGCGCCCGCACTGACGGCACACAGTCGGCCGACATCTCCTGCTCGACCACACGTGAGCGGGCCAGGAGGCGGCGTGACTCCCGGACGTAGGGGGCTGCGGCCAGGCCGTCATCCGTGCCCAGAGCCTGAGAAGCCAGCTGGATCTCCGGGTACCCGTGACCGTCGCCGTCGTCGCGCGGCACCTCCGTCTGCAGCCATCTGACGAAGCTCAGGGTGAGGCGCCGGGCCTCGTCGGCGATGACCTTCCGGCCGGCTCCATCGGCGCCCACCAGGTCGCGGTCCACGTAGTCGTGCGAAGCCCAGTTAAGTAGCACGGTCTCGGGACCGCCCACGGTGGCCGCGGCGCGGATCCGCCGGTAGGTCCAGAACGGCGGCAGCCCACCTGGGCCGTCCGTGAACACCCGGAAGGGACGTGGCCGGCCCAGGTGATCCGGAACCTCGAGGGTGAACGGCTGTGTCTCCCGCCATCGCGCATAGCCTCCCGGTTCGGGAACCGGCTGCCCCGGCTGGGCTGCGAGCGTCAGAGCAGCGCACCAGGTCAATGATTGGGTGCGCGTAGGCTCCGGCCCCCCGGCAGTGGCGTGTGGCTCGCCGGTGTCGGCCCGCGCTTCGGCCCCGGTGACCCACGGCGCGCCGGCGAGAGGGAGCAGATCGCCGAGTTCGGTCGCGTCGACGACGACGGCCGCCCGGACCCGTAGCACCGCGGCCGGTGGCGGCTCGGTTCCGATCACGGAGATCTCGCCAGCGGCCGGCGCGAGGTCCACGGCCCGGATCCGGTCGGCCGACATGGCGCACGCGGTGGGCGCGACACCCCGGTGCGTGACGAGCCGGCCCGATTCGACGTGGGGGGCGAGCAGGTCGGCGATGACCGCTTCCGCGACAGCGGGCTCGAAACAGAGCCGGCTGACCCAACCGCCACCAGGGTTCGCTGCGGCCTCGCGACGGACCACGTCGTCGACGCCGGGCAGGCCGGCGAGCTGGGCCGCGTAGCGAGCCCGGATGCCGTCGCGTAACCGCCGATAGCTACGAGTGACGCCAGTGGTCTCCACCAGAGGATGCTCGTCGAGAGCTGACACCGCCTGCGTGGTGATCTGACCGCCGAGCCGGTCGGTCGCTTCGGTCAGCACCACGCGCGCACCGGTCTCGCACGCGGCGAGGGCAGCGGCTATCCCGCCGAGGCCGCCTCCGATGACGGCGACGTCCGCGTCCACGATGTCGATGCCGTTCATGCGCCGGTCCGTTCCAGATCGAAGTCGCATTCGAAGGCCCGGCGCCACGGAAGGCGGACGCTGCCGGGACGTACCCGCCACTGCTGCGAGAGGTCGCCGTACCGGCTGATCTCCTCCGCAAGCCGCCGTTCCAGCACTGCGGCCGCGGCATCGGGCTGGTCGTGGGCTAGCGCGGCGATCCCGGCGCGCAGCCCGGCCTGGTACCCGACGTCTTCGAGAAGCCGGTGGCAGAGCAGCCGTTCGTGTGCCTCGGCGCGATGTGCGCTGTCCGTGCCGAAGTCGGCCAGCCGGCTGAACGCCTGGGCGAGCGCGGAGCCGATCGAGTTGCCGGCGGTGTTCCAGCCCGCGTAGCCGGCCAGTCGCGACAGTGCTCCATGCGCGCCCAGCGCCGCCACCAGTGTCGGATCACCCCCGTTGGGCCACGCACAGTCGGCGAGCGCGACCTGATGCCCGGCGGTGATCATCCCGGTGATGTCCTCGGCCAGCCGCGGCGCCACCCCCGCTTTCAGCGTCTCCGGATCCGGCGGCGACAGGGCCCAGTCGCCACTGCCGCCCGTCGGCGTATGCACCGCGAGGATCAGATCGGCCTGGCTGTTGTCCTCGACCACCACCCCGCCGGCGACGTTCACCTGAGCGGTCACCGTGTCGAGGATGGGCTGGTCTTCGTATGGAGCTACCCGGGCCAGCCCTGGGAGGTCTGCGGCGTGGATCGCGACTCGAGGCCTGTAACCCCGGGCCGCCAGCCTGACGACCAGAATGCTGGGCACCTCATCAGCGCCCGGATAGTGAAACACCCGACCGGCCATCCGTAGCCGTGCGCTCCACCCCTCCAGCCAGGATCGTTCGACGGCCGGCAACCCGAGTGGCGCGGTGTCGTCCGCGGTCAGCGCCAGGAGGTCGACGGTTCCGTCCGAGACCAGCTCCAGCGCCGCCAGGTTGGCCACGTGGTTGCGCAGCCGGCGGTTGAGCCAGTCGCCGACGACGTCCGCCGGTATCCCTGCGCGCACCGGGTCATCTGCCGAATCGCCTTCCGGGCCGCTGGCCGGGGACGCCGGCCGCTCGCTCAAGCGAGCAGACAACGCATGAATGGCACGCCCGTGCCGGGACCAGTAATCCGGCTCCTCGGTCGCGTCGTCGAGGTCCGGCACCCTGGTCACGACCATGGCCGCGTACAACGGCGTCCCGGCCCGGATGGGCAGCGTGCGCAGGGCGCCGAGTCTCGTCACGACGTCGGTGGCGGGGCAGTCGGTCAGCCGGGACGGAACAAGCCCGCCGTGCCCGAGCAGGTCGAGGGAGACGATCACCGCGTCCGCGGCGGGCGCCTCGTCCACCAGCCAGGTGGCCAGCGCATCGCACTCGGCCGGGCGGCGGAACGCCGGCAGCAGGTGGGGCGGCGGCAGGACGACGTCGACGCCCGCACATGCACCGACCATACGGGGCAACGTGGTAGAGACCGGCCGCTCGTCGGGCGGGAGGAGCAGGATACGCATGTGCTATCCCTTCACTGCGGCTTGACCGACGCCCCGGAAGAACTGGCGCTGCAAGAACACGAACAAGGCCAGCACCGGAATGATCGAGATGACCGTCCCCGCCGCAACCAGGCGCTGGTCCGCGGAGAACTGGTTCTCCAGGAACACCAGTCCCACCGTGAGCGTGAAGTTCTGCGGATCACGCAGTACGATCAGCGGCCACAGGAAGTCATCCCAGGCGAACATGAACGAGAAGATCGCCACCACCGCGAGAGAGCCACGCACCGACGGCAATCCGATCCGCCAGAACGTCTGCCACTCGCCCGCGCCGTCGACTCGCGCTGCCTCTTCGACCTCGCGGGGCAGGGCGAGGAACGCCTGGCGCATGATGAAGATGGACAGCACGCTGATCGCGAGCGGGAGCATCGCGCCGGCCAGGGTATTGATCAGCCCGAGACCGCGAGTCACCAGGAACACCGAGATCATGATCACTTCGAACGGAATGATCAGGGTAGCGATCATCGCAGCGAACAGCGCGTTCCGGCCCCGGAACCGCATCCGCGCGAGGGCGTATCCGGCCATCGCCCCGAACAGGCAGTTCGTGAGCGTCACCGCGGTGGCGACGATCGTGGAATTGCCCAGGTAGCGCCATAGCGGGATCGCTTCAGCCACTCGCGCGTAGTTGCGCAGCGTCGGCTCATCCGGAACGAGCTGGGGAGGGAAGGCGAAGATGTTCTCGCCCAGGCCCTTGAGAGACGTCGACACCTGCCACGCGAACGGTCCGACGGTGACGGCGAGCACCACCAGCAGCAGAACGTAGCGGCCGCCGATGCCGGCCGCCACCCTCGCCTTCGTGCCGCGCTGCGCCGGGGACGCGACGGAGCGGGGCCGGCCGGCCTTGGGCGGTTGCCGTGTGGTCGCGCTCATGCTTGCGCTCTCTTCCTGGTCAGGCGGCCGGCAAGCACCGTGAACACCAGCACCAGGGCGAACAGGACAATGCTCATCGCCGAGGCGTAACCCATCTCCAGCCCGACGATTCCCCGCTCGTAGATGTACGGCACGAGTGTCTGGCTGGAGCGTCGCGGGCCGCCGCCGGTGAGTACGAACACCTCGGTGAACACCTTGATCGCGCTGATCGCCGCCAGCGTGGCGACCAGGACCATGGTGGGGCGCAGCAACGGGACCGTGATCGACCACAGCCGGCGGAATGCCCCGGCCCCGTCCACGGTGGCGGCCTCGTGCAGTTCCTCCGGCACGTTCTGCAACCCGGCCAGATAAATGATCATGTAATAGCCGAGCCCCTTCCACACGGTGACGAACATGACGCTGATCAGCGCCAGCGCCGGGTCGGTCAACCAGCCCACCGGCTCGTTGAGGATCTGCAGCCGGATCAGGACCCAGTTGAACAGTCCGTCCGAGCGCAGCATCCATCCCCAGAGCAACGCGGCGACCACCATCGACGCGACCACCGGCGAGAAGAAGACAGTCCGGAAGAAGGACATGCCGGGCAGCTTCGCGTTGACGAGTACGGCGAGCAGAAGCGGGAGGATGACCAGGAGCGGAACGACGCCGATGGTGAAGACCGCGCTGTTCTTCAGTGCGTTCCGGAAGAACGGATCCCCCGCGAGCCGGACGAAGTTGTCGAGCCCGGTGAACGAACCGCCCCGGATCGCGTGCGCGTCCGTCATGGACAACACTCCGGTGTTCGCGATGGGCCACCAGTAGAAGACCCCGAGCACCAGCAGCGAGGGCAGTAGAAACAGCCATGGCACATACCATCGGCGACCGATCACGCCGTCACGCCCCTCTTCACCGCGTCCGTCCTTACCCTCATTGGTTGCGGCGATCCAGAATGTCGTTGACCTCGGCTTCCGCTGCCTCGAGTGCCTCTTCTGGGGTCAGCTGCCCCAGGATCGCGCCCTGGACGTTGGAGATCACCGCCTGGTTCACCTCGTCGTCGACCACCACCGGGCGCAGGTTCTCCGCCTGGGGCAGTTGCTCCGCGGTGATCCGGATGGCCTCGGCGACCATCGAGTCCTCGCCCTCCCGCGCGGTGAAATGCTCGTCCTGCAGGGCAGCGGTCACGCTGGGGAAGATCAATACCTCACGGGCGAAGTCGAGCTGGTTCTCACCGTTGGTCATGAATGCCGCGAACTCCAGGGCCAGGTCGCGGTTGTCCGTGCTCGCGGGGACCAGTAGGCCCATCACCGACATTCCGGTGACGCCTCGCTCGCCGGTGATCTGCGGGCCCACCATGGTGGCTTCAGCGATGTCCGGAGCGTTCTCCTCGATGATGTTGAGGAAGTTCGGGCCACTCGGGAACAGTGCGATCTGGCCGCCCTGGTACGCCTCAATCTCCTGCCGGTGCCCTTCGGTGACGGAGTCGGCGGAGATGGCGCCGTCCTCGTACAGGGCGCGCAACTCGGCGACGTGGGCGACGGCCTCCGGCGTGTTGAACGTCGCCGCGGTGGCATCCGGGTCGGTGATCTCGACGCCGCGCTTGCGGAGGTCCGTGATGAAGCGGTTCTCCAGGGCCAGGTGCATGCCGTGCGCGCCGGTCTGCTCGGCGACCGTCCTCGCTGCCGCGAACAGTTCCTCGAAGGACTCCGGCGCGGCCTCCCGGTCCAGGCCGGCCTCCTCGAAGAGGTCCGCGTTGTACATGGTCAGTTCGCTGGTCAGGTACCACGGAAACCCGTAGGCGCCTTCGTGTCCCGGGTACCGGAAGCTGTCCCACGCGCCTGGAATATAGCTCTCCCGGACATCGCCTGCGGCCTGGTCGAGGTCGATGAACGTACCTTCGTTCGCCAGCGGATAGGCCAGGTCAGGATTGAGATTCATGACATCGGGGAGCTCTCCGGCGCTCGCGTCGGCGAGCAGCCGTTCCGTTGCTCCTTCGAACGGCAGGTCGACCCAGTTGACCGTCACGCCGTCGTGCAGCGCCTCGAAGTCGGCGATCACGGCGTTGATGTAGTCGTCGAAGTCCGGGGAGAGCTGCAGGGTGGAGAAGGTGATCTCGCCGGACAACTCGGCCGGCTCACCCGAGTCCGGCGTGGTCTCTGCCTGGTCCGGATCACCGGATTCTCCGTCGCTCAGCCCGCAAGCGCCGAGGACGACGACGAGACCGGCGGCCAGCGCGCACCGTGCACCGGTGGTGATGGCAGTCATATCCAACCTCCAAAGGTCTGGTCATATGGGACCACTTCCGTGGAATGGTAGTCTTTTATCGTCCTGTGTCAATACCAATCATCCAGTGGTATTGAAGTGGAGTTGCCACTCAACCCACGAAGAGACCAAACTGCTCATCAAGAAGGCTCGAACCGGTGGAAGGCGGGGCATGACGGCGAACCCCCGGAAGCACGAGATGGTCCGTGACCGAATCCTCGATCTCCTCGAGGGCCTCGCTCTCGGCGCCGCCATCCCGGCCGAGCGGGCGCTCAGCGACCAGCTCGGTGTTTCACGAGTCACCGTGCGCAGGGCAGTCGACGATCTCGTTCGGGACGGCTATCTAGAGCGACGGCAGGGCAGCGGCACGTACGTGGCCCAATCCAAGCTGGCTCAACCCCTGACCGCGTCGTCGTTCACGGCCGACATGGAACGCCGCGGCCTGCGCCCGTCCAGCCGGCTCCTCACGGTGGCCAGAATCCCGGCGGGAGCGCCGCTCTCCTGGCGGCTCGGTATCGATCCGGACGACGAGGTGATCCAGCTGCGCCGGTTGCGGCTCGCCGACGACGAGCCCCTGGCGATCGAGACCGTGCATATGCCCGCACACCTGGTCCCGGGCCTGCCGGAAGAGGAACTGGAGCGCCGTTCGCTGTACCAGGTCCTGAGTGAGCGCTACGAGCTCCGGATCGCGTCGGGCACGCAAACCATCGAGCCGACGATGACCAACGACGAGGAATCGGCCATCCTCGACATCCCCACCGGCTCGCTGGCCTTCCTCTGCCGGCTGACGACGGCGATCTCGGATGGCAGAGTGATCGAGTACACCCGCGGCCTCTATCGGGGAGATCGGTACGTCCTCACCGCGGAACTGCAGCCGTCACCGAATGGCGACGGTCTGGCGTATCCGGCTCGTGCCGTGTTGTCCGCGGCGGTCGCCTCGCCGATCCGATGACCGGACATGTGGTGGTGGTCGACGCCGGACGGTCGAGCTGCCGGGCGGCGGCGTCGGCAGATGGATCGGTGATCAGGCCCGCAGCTGTCACACCGGGGTTGCCGCTGATCGCGGCCGAGAACGGCATATCCACGGTCGCCGATGCCCTGACCCGAGCCGTGCTCGCGATCAGTCGAGAGCCGGCTGTGGTCGCCGCGGGACTCACCGGCCTGTTCGAACGGATGGACAGTGCCCCGGAGCTGGCCGCCCGCCTCCGCGCCGCCACCGGCGCCGGACGGGTTCTGATCACGGGGGACGTCGTCACGTCACATGCCGGCGCGCTCGGTGGCCGGCCGGGCGTCGTCGTCGCAGCCGGCACGGGCACCGTGGCACTCGGGGTAGGACACGACGGCAGCTGGGCGCGCGTCGACGGGTGGGGGTTCGCCGTCGGCGATGCGGGCAGTGGGTACGACATCGGCAGAGCAGGCCTGGCGGCCGCACTCCGGCACCACGATGGACGGGGCGGTTCAGCTCATCTCGCCGAACTGGCGCAAGCACGTTTCGGCCACCTGGACCGGCTCACGGCGACCCTGTACTCCGTCGGGAATCTGGCCGGCACAGTGGCCGCCTTCGCCGCGGATGTCGCTGCCGCCGCACGAGACGGGGATGACACCGCCCGGCTCATCTGGCACAACGCCGCGCACGAGCTGGCCAGGACTGCGATTGCCGCCGCGGAACGAGTGCGAGGAGACGGCGACAGCGTCCAGGTGAGCTCGACCGGTGCACTGTTCAAGGCCGGCGATCTCCTGGAGATGCCATTCCGGCAGTTCCTCGCCGCCCGATGCCCCTATGCGGTGCCGGTGCCCGCCTCCGGTGACGCGCTCGACGGCGCAGCCCTGCTCGCCGCCGGCCACGCGGACGCACTCAGCGCAGGGGTCGTCACCGCCTGACACCATCGGCAAACACGGGCGGGGTAGCGGGTGGGTTGAGCATGTAGCGGGTGTTGGCCCACACCACGTACAGCAGGGGCGAACAGACCACCAGCAGCCCGATCGCCGGCTTGAGCAGCGCGATCCCGACAGCCAGGGCGAGCACGGCCAGGTTCATCGCCACCAGGTACCAGCGGCGCGCCAGCAGGTAGATGCTCGGCCGCACCAGATCCCGCAACCGCGCGTCCGGCCGTTCGACGACCATCACGACGACGCCGACCACGACCGCAACCACCAACAACGACGTCGTCACGAAGAAGGGCACCAAGGCCCCGCCCCACGCGGTGCGCGCGAGGACGACGCCGTCGACCAGCAAGGCGGTCACGATCGCCGAGCCCGCGACCCACACGCCCAGTGCCCGGCGCGCCGCGGAGCGGTAGGCCGTCCAGAACGGGCGCAGCACCGTCGAGCCGCCGCCGTCGCTAAGTTCCCTGAAGCAGCCGAACGCTCCCGCCAGCGCAGGCGCACACACCGCCGACAGTGCAAGGAAGAACGGCCACGATGCGACCGGGTCGCGCACGATCGCCAGCGCCACCAGCAGCGGTGAACAGGTCGCGGCCAGCAGAAGGTTGACCATCAGGCCGACGTACACGGTGCCGAAGATGTTCTCATACGTGCTCTGCGCAGCCGGCCGCATCAGGGCGTGGACCACGCCACCACGCGTGTCCGTACCGTCCGGCTCGTCGCCGGAATCCCATGTCCTGCCCTGCCACGCTCCGTGCTCGCCGCTGTACCGCTGCGCACCCGCGGTCGTCCCCATCGCGCTCACCCCTTCAGGCCCGTCGTCGCGATGCCGCGGATGAAGTACCGCTGGCCGAGCAGGAAGATGACGACGATCGGCAGGACCGAGATGACGGCGCCGGTCATGATCATCGCGTAGTCGGCGCTGTACTGTCCGATGAACGACCGCAGTCCCAGCTGGACGGTCCACAGCTCATTGCTGGTCAGATAGATGAATGGCCCCATGTAGTCGTTCCACGTGTTGACGAACGTCAGCAGCGCCAGACTGGCCAGAGCCGGCTTGGACAGCGGCAGCATGATCCGGAGGTAGATGCTGTACTCGCTGAGGCCGTCGATCCGGGCCGCCTCGACCAGCTCGTCCGGGATCGACATGTAGTACTGGCGCATCAGGAACACCCCGAACGCGCCGAACGCCTGCAGCAGGATGATCGACCAGAACGTGTTGGTCAGGCCGGCTTCCTGCATCATGATGTACTGCGGCACCATGTATGCCTGCCACGGCACCGCGATGGTCGCGATGTAGGCGACGAACAGGGCATCGCGTCCCGGGAAGCGCACTTTGGAGAAGCCGTAGGCGGCGAAGCTCCCGGTGAGCACCTGCAGGAAGGTGATGGTGATCGCGAGGAACGCCGAGTTCCGCAGGTACGTCACCATCGGGATGCGGTCCCAGATCTCGACGAAGTTCGACCATCGGAACTCGTCCGGTATCCACTGGATGGGAACGGTGAAGACCTCGTTGTTGCGCTTCAGCGACGACGAGATCATCCACGCGAACGGCACCAGCACCAGCAATGCGGCAACTGTCATGACGATGTACGTCGCCGCCTTGCGGATCAGGTGCCTGTCGCGGCGCGCCCGCACCGCCGTTGCCGGCGTCTTCCCCGGCGCCACCGGCGAGGCCGGAGACGCAGCGTCAGGCATGGCGGTCATCAGGCCTTCCTCCGTTCATTGAGGCGAAACTGGAAGACCGTCACGGTCAGCACGATGAAGAACAGCACCAGCGCGATCGCCGACGAGTAGCCGAAGCGGCCCTCGCGGATCCCCTCCCGGTAGATGAGCTGGGCGAGCACCAGCGTGCTGCGACCCGGCCCGCCGTCGGTCATGACCACGATCAGATCAAGGATCTTGAAGCTCTGGATGGTCAGCATGACGACGACGAAGAACGTCACCGGCCGCAGGCCCGGGAGCGTGACGTGCCAGAACCGCTGCCACGCGTTGGCCCCGTCCACCCGTGCGGCCTCGTAGTACTCCTCGGGGATGGTCTGCAGACCGGCGAGGTAGAGCACCATGTAATACCCCATGTCCCGCCACACGCTGGTGATGATGACGGCGGGCATCGCCCAGTCGGTGCTGGCGGTCCAGCCCGGCGGGTTGGCCATCCCCAGCGTCTCCAGGATCTGATTCACCGGCCCCAGCGTCGGGTTGAACATCATGTTCCACACCACGGCGACGGCGACCAGGGAGGTGATGTACGGGAAGAAGGCGGCGGTGCGGAAGAACTGCACACCGCGGATCTTCCGGTTCAGCACGATCGCCAGCGTCAGAGCGGCGACGAGTGTGAGCGGGATATGGCCACCGGCGTAGAAGAACGTGTTGAACAGGGCGACCCTGAAGTTCTCGTCCCCGAGCATCCGCCGGAAGTTGTCCAGCCCTACCCACTCCGGCGAGCCGAACGAGTTCCACTCCATGAACGCCAGGACGAACGCGGCAGTCACCGGGACGAGGGTGAAGAGCGCGAAGCCGACGAAGTTGGGCAGGATGAAGCTCCACCCTACGAGCGTGTTCCGCCTGACCTGACGGCTTCTGCCCTGGCGACGCGGCGGCCGGCCCCGTTCCGAGGGCGCCGGCCTGGCGGCGTCAGGCTGAGTCGTTACATGAGACATGTGGTCCTCTCCGGCCTCGCCCCGCTGATCATCAACGGATGGCCACGGTGGCACGTGGGTGTGGCTCCTCGTTGACGATCAGCGGGTGGAACGCGACGCGAGATGTCCTAACGGACCTCGCTGTCGACCCGGTCCCCCATCGTGGCGATGCCGTCCTCGATCGACTTGTCGCCGACCATGATCAACTGGTGTTCCTCGTTGAGGATGGTGTCGATGTCCGACGTGGTCTCGCTGACCGGCATCTCCAGCTCGACGACGTCCGGCTCGAACGCCGTCCTGGACAGGTCGTCTTCAGGCATGCCGTCGAGGGCGAAGTACGCATCGGTGATCGCCGAGTTCTGCAACGCCGGGACGACCCCCACCTCGGCGATCGCCTTGGCGCCTTCCTCGCTGGCAGCGAACTCCACGAACATCTTGGCGGCGTCGGCGTGCTCGGCGTTCTCATTCACCGCGAAGGCGGTGGGCGAGCCGAACGTCACGACCTCGCTGGAGTCCGGACGCTGCGGCATCGGAGCGATCCCCCAGTCGACGTCCGTGTCACCGTTCGCCGCCGCCGCGAGGACCCCGGAGATATACCAGGTGCCCATCGGCATCATGGCGGTCGCCTCGGTCTCGAACATGTTCCGGTAGTCGGCCTGTTGTGCGACGGCCGTACCGAAGTCGAGCGCGAAGCCGGAGTCCTGCACTCCAAGCGCCATCTCGTACTGGTCGGCGAAGAACGAGTAGTCGCCGCCCAGCTGGTCACCGCCTGTCTGCGCCGCGGAGATGGCCTGGATGACCGAGCGCCACGTGTGGTGGTAGGTCCCGTACACCTTCTCGCCGCCTTCGCCCGATGTCAGCTGCTCGGCAAGCTGGACGTACTCGTCCCAGGTGATGTTCTCCGGATAGTCGAGCCCAGCCGCGTCGAACATCCCCTTGTTGTAGTAGAGCAGCCAGAAGTCCTGTCGATACGGCATCGCGTAGTACGAGCCGTCGATGTCGTAGGCGTCGAGGCCGGCGAGGTCCGACGTGTCCGTGGACCCCACCAGGTCACTGATGTCCATGAGCTGCCCGCGGTTGGCGTAGCGCGAGTAGCCGATGACGTTCTTCATGGTCAGCACGTCGGTCTTATCACCGCCGGCCAGCATCGCCGTGAGCTTGTCGTCGTAGTCGTCCGCGAGAATGTCGACAGGCTGGATCGTGATATTCGGGTTGGCTTCCTCGAATGCGTCGAACATCGCTCGGAACTCCGGCGTGGTATCCATGTTCCACACCGACACGGACAGTGTGACATCGCCGTCCCCGGCCGACGCGCTGTCTCCGTCGCCGCCTTCATCTCCGCCACACGCGGTCACAGCGAGCGCCAGCGCCAGCGCGGCTCCGATCGCCCCCCGCCGGTGCACACCCATTGCCAGCTTTCGTCGCATGTTCCGATCTCCTCTCGTCAGGTCTCGTCCCCGAAACCTGTGATCTGTGTCTGGACGTGCCTGTTCAGCTCGTGCTGCCCGGAAGGTCCTCCGGCGTCGACGCAGGCAGTTCGGTCTCCGTACGGACGCCATCCGGCCAGACGACATGCACCCGGCCAATGACGTGCTCGACGTGAAATTCCGGCAGGACAGCGGTCTCGGCGCTGCCCGCGTTTCCGGCGCTTCCAGCGTCGTCGGCGCTTCCGGCATCGTGGGTGTTGCCCGTGCGGCCCAGAAGTCCGACGCCGACGACGACCCACCGGCCGGCCCGCACGGGGCCGGACACCCAGGGCGTCCGGCTGTACGTGCCCAGCGGGCCGGCGTCTTCCTCGGTGTACACGCCCGCGTCGTCGAACCCGTCGTCCGCGACGAGCAGGGATGCCAGCCGCCGGGACCACACGGCCGCCGTCACCGTACCGGCTCCCCCGGTCGCCTCTGCGGGGTCGGTTCGAGGGTTCTCGTCGTCATCCGCCAATGCCCAGCCGCCCACGCGCAACCGCACCGCCACCGCGGCCGCACCCGGATCACCGGGCAGATGGTCGACGCGCACGCAGCGCACCTCCCAGCTGCCACGCACCACCGAGACGGTGGTGACGGCCGCGGCGTCCTGGGCCACACCGGAACGGCCTGACCCGTGGTCGCGCTGACCAGGGGCCGCATCCACCCAATGAGCACGGGCGGTGGACGCTCCGACGGCGTGCCGTGCGCCGCCGTCTCCGCGGACCTCGGTGAGAAGCGTGCGCATCCCTGTGCGGTGAGTGGCCCTGCCGCGGGCGTCGAGCAGAACGACCGCTTGGTCGACGGGTGATTCCCACGCCTCCGCGGACAATGACGGGGCGGTCGCGGTCGAGTACCCCAGCCGGGCGTACAGCGGCGAGTCAGCGGCGCCGGAACCGAGGACGTGGTGGTCGGTGCCGTGGTTCACCACGCGCACGACTCCGTCGGCGCAGGTTCCGCTGACCAGCCAACCGGGCGCTTCGGCCACCCACACCTCGTCATCGCTTTCGGCCGGCAGGCGCTCCTCGCTCGCCGTCCACACCGGATGATCGGCGGGAAGCGCCAGGCCCAGCATGCCTTTGGCCGCCCAGTACGGCGAACCTGGCCCGGAATAGCTCTGCGCGAGCCGCCGCCATTCGTGGTGCCAGCCCAGCGTCAGCAGGCCACGCTCGTCCGGCGAGCCGCGCTCGGCGAAATGTGCGACGACGCCCGACGCGGCCCGGCGCAGCTGGCCCAGGGAGGGGGACGTCGCCGGAGGATTTCCGTCCACCGCACCCGTTCCGGCGCCCACGCCCGCGATCGCACCCACCCAGAGCGGGGCGGCGGCGGCGAATCGGTAGGTGAGGCTGCGCCCCTGGATCAGCGGCGATCCGTCCGCACCGATCAGGCGGATGTAGTCCCGCAGGAATCGTGCAAGCCGGTTGCGGTCGGTCTCCTGGCGCGCGGTGGCAACCCGGGTCAGCTCGTCGCCGCCGTCGGCCACGCCACGCATCCGGGACCACAGGATCGGATACAGGTGTAGCGCCCAGCCGCAGTAGTGGTCGAAGGAGCGCTCGTCACCGTCGGCGTACCAGCCGCCCGACCGGTAGAACGACTCGTGCGCGTCGACGTCGGCCGTGACATCGTCGAGCGACCACGCGCCTCCCACGGAACGGAGGAACGTCTCGACGACCACCCGGAACCACACCCAGTTGCATCGCGGATAGTCGTCGTCCCCGACCACGGTAGCGAGGTAGTCGACCACTCGCTCCTGCGCTCCCGGCGGCAGCCGGTCCCAGATCCACGGCCGGGTCAGGTCCAGGATCAGCGCAATCGACGCGGCTTCGACCTTGGCCTGGCCATGCTCGTCCGGCCGGGGCCAGCGCTCAGCGGACCCCGGATCGGTTCCCGTCATCAGGCCTTCGGCGTACCACTCGGCCAGGCCGGGCAATCCGGCCGGATCCGCACCGCCTTCGCCGGCCAGCCGGAAGCCGGCCAGGAGGAATGTGCGAGCGAACCCTTCCAGCCCGTCCACGTCACTGCCGTAGCCGCCTGCGTCTCCGGGCGGGGTGATCCGGGCATGGCCGGGCGAGGCATACGGCCGAACCGCCGCCAGCATCCGGTCGGCTAGCAGAGCCCAGTCCGCGCGGGCCCAGCCGGTGATCGGAGCCGTAGTGTCTCGTCTTGCATCTCTCGTCGCGGTCATGCGCTCAGCCTCAGTTCGTCGGCCGTGACCGGTGCCCGGGGCGGCAATCCGGCCAGATAGCGCTCGAGCTCGTCGAGCGCGCTGTCACTCATCCGCCGGGTCTCCGAGCCCAAGGAGCCGGCGATGTGCGGCGTGATCATCACGTTGGGCAGGTCGAAGAGAATCGAATCGACGGGGAGCGGCTCTGGATCGGTGACGTCGAGGATGGCGTCGATCCGCTGGGAAGCGCATTCCCGAGCTAGAGCGTCCGTGTCGATCACCGATCCGCGTGCGGTGTTGATCACCGTCGCACCGTCGCGAAGGAGGGCGAGCTCAGCGGCGCCGATCAGGTGCCGGGTGGAGGGCAGTTCCGGGAGGTGCAGCGACAAGATGTCGCAGGCTCGCAGCAGTTCGGGCAGCTCGACGAGCCGCCCTCCGGCATCGGCTACCTGCGCCTTGTCCGCGTAGGGATCGGTGACGAGCACGTCCACCTCGAGGCTGCGCAGCCGCTCGAGGACGCGCTGGCCGACCCGCGAGTACCCCACCAGGCCCACGACGCGTCCACGGTTAGAGAGCCCGTCCCGGCCGCTGCCCAAGGTCCAGTCGCTTCGATGCTCCCGCGGGTTGCGAGCGAGGAACGGCGCCCTCTTGCCGGCGAAGACGATCGCGGCGAAGGTGTACTCGGCGACCGGGATCGCGTTCTCGTCCGCGGCGCTCGTGACCAGGATGCCGCGCTGCCACAGATCATCGCTCACGAGCGGGCGAACCGTGCCGGCGCAGTGGAAGACCGCCCGCAGCCGCGGGGCCGCGGCCAGCCGCTCGGCCGTCAGGATGGGACAGCCCCATGAGGTGATGAGCACCTCCACCTCCCGTAGCCGTGCCCTGACGTGAGGCGCGTCCATGTCGTCGGCCCACACCGGCTCACCGAGTCCGGCCAGCGACCGCAACCGGCCGAGTTGCTGCTCGTGGAACTGGGCGGCGAAACTCCCGCCGTCCATGAGCAGCAGTGCCTGCGGCCGTCGTCGTTGTCTCACCGGTGGAGGTCTCCTCGTGGCATCAGATCAGCCCGTCGATCATTGGCGATCATTTATGTTCGTTCGAACGTAGTGGATGAGTAAACTCGGCGAACGCACTGGGCGTCAAGGGCTTGAAATAATCAATTGTGATCAGTCATGATCGGACGACCGATCTGCTGCTGAGGAGGCCGTCATCCGTCGTCACGCGCCGAACGTCGGGCCTCTGCTGGCCGCGTGGGGCTCCGCAGCAGGTGCGGACGCACTTGCCGAGACGCTCCTGCCTGCGGCGGAAGCCCTGCCGGGTCCGGCATACAATGCCGCCGCATGGACGAAGGCGGATCCCGCCACCATGCGGCGCCTCCGGGGTCAAGCCGAATCCGAGCTCGGTACGGCGTGGCCGCAGCCACGCGCGTCCCAATACACCCGGTTCTTCCGGGACGGCAGTCGCACTGCGTGGGAAGAACAGGTCTTCGCCAGGCAGGAACGTTTGAGCCGCGCCGTGGTGCTGGCCGCCGCCACCGGCGACGACGTCTGGGTGGACGAGGCCGCGGACGGGCTCGTCCTGCTGTGCGAGCAGACCTCATGGTGCTGGGCCGCGCACGAGGGGTCGTGCTCGGCGGGGGGCAACGTGCTGCCCGACATCGACACGCCGTACCTCGACCTGGGAGCGGGAGATGTGGCCGCCCAGCTCGCCTGGGCCGATCACACACTCGGCGCCGGCCTGAACACCCGGTACCCGGGGCTGCGGGAACGGATCCGGCTTGAGGTGAGCCGTCGCGTGATCCAGCCGTTTCTGCGCCGCACGGACTGGCACTGGCTCGGACTCGACGGAGACGTACACAACTGGTGCCCGTGGATCTGTGGAAACGTGCTCGTTGCCGCGTTGAGGCTCGCGGAGGACGATGACGAGCGGGTCCGGGCGGTCGCGTGGGCGGTTCAAGGCCTGGACCGCTACCTCGGGGCGCTCCCTGCCGACGGTTCCATCGACGAGGGATACGAGTATTGGTGGAACGGAGCCTGCCGGGCGCTGGAGGCGCTGGACGTCCTCGCGCATGCCACAGGCGGGGTTCTGGACGCGGCCGACGTGCCCGTGGTCCGGCAGACGGTGGCGTTCCCGCACCGGATGCACATCGGCGGCCACTGGTACGTCAACGTCGCCGACGCGTCGGCGAAGCCGCACGCCGACCAGCCGTGGCACGTGCCCTACCGGTGGGCTCGCCGGGTCGGCGACCGCTCGGCTGCCGCTCATGCCGTGTCGTACCGCGATCCGGGTGAGCCGGCGTCGAAGAGCCGGGAACTGGGACGGCTGCTGAGCGCACTTCACGACCCGGATTGGGTCGCCGCCGTTCCGTCCCCACCCCCGCTGATCGGCAGCGTGTGGCTCTCCGGCACTCAGCTGGGCCTGGCTCGTGAGGACGCCGGCAGCCGGCGCGGGCTGACGCTGGCGGTCAAGGGCGGGCACAACGCGGAGCACCACAACCACAATGACGTCGGCTGTGTCATGATCGCCGTGGACGGCGTGCCAGCCGTGGTCGACGCCGGACGGCCCACCTATACCGCGCAGACCTTCAGCCGGGACCGGTATGCGATCTGGACCATGCAGAGCAGCTGGCACAACGTTCCCGAAGTGCTCGGGATGCCGCAGAGCCCTGGTGCCGAGTTCCGTGCCCGGGAGGTGAGCGTCGCCGACGAGGATGCCCGCTTTCGGGTGCGGCTTGAGCTCAGCGCCGCCTATGCCGTCCCACAGCTCGAACACTGGTGGCGAAACGCCACGCTTGACCGCGAAGCTCAGCGGGTGATCATCGAGGACACGTGGGCATACTCCGGCGCGAGTGTCACCGGCTCCTCCACGATGCACTATCTCCTCGCCGGTGAGATAGAAGTCCCGGCCCCGGGGCGGGTCGTCGTCCGGCCCCTCGACCACGCCCGCCCGCTAGTGCTCACCTGGGACCCCGGCCGGGCGACCGGTACCACCGAAACCCGAGTCCTGGACGACCCGATGCTCGTCCGTGTCTGGGGCGCCCATGTGACCAGGCTCGCGCTACACGCTCCCGCCGGCTCGCACGGCGTAGTCACGCTCACCGCGGAGGTCCATGCATGACGTCGCCCCCACCGCCGGTTCTCCTCCCTGAAGAGCGGCGCGAGCGCGTGCTCGAGACGCTGCATCGCCGTGGCACCGTGCGGGTGAACGACTTGGCCGAGGCCCTGGGGGTCACGCCCATCACGGTGCGCCGGGACATCGCGCTGCTGGCCGAGCAAGGACTCCTGCGCCGGGTGCACGGCGGAGCGACCGTGCGCGACGACCCATCAGCGGGCGACGGCGCGGCCACGGCGGTGCCGGGCGGTCAACCCGGCGCGTCGCCCACCAACGGCGGCGGTGACCCGGGACTGCACCTGACCATGGGAATGGTGGTGCCGTCCCTGGACTATTACTGGCCTGACGTCATCCGCGGCGTACGGGAAGCCGCCGCGGCCTCCGGAGTCCGGGTCGTGCTGCGGGGAGCCACCTACGAAGCCGCCGACGAGCGCCGCCAGCTGGCGAGGCTGGTCGAGGCGGTGGGTGTCGACGGCTTGCTGGTGGCACCCACCACGAGTGGCCCTCAGGGTGAGGAACTGGTGCGCTGGCTCGAGTCGGCGCCGGTCCCGGTGGTGCTCGTTGAGCGTGCCGTCTCCGTCGGGCCCTACCACGAGGCGATGGAATCGGTGGTGAGCGACCACACGCTCGGCGCCGAGGCGGCAGTGCGGCACCTGGCCGGACTCGGCCATCGCCGGGTCGGCCTCACCACGACGGTCGGCAGTCCGACGTCGCGACATGTGCGCCGCGGCTGGCGGGACGCCTGCGAGGAGCTCGGGCTGCCGCACGAGGGTGTCCCCGACATCCACACTCTCGATCACCGTAGTCCCAGCTGGTCCGCGACGGTCGACGAGATCCTCGACGTGTGCCTGGACACGGGGACGACGGCGCTGCTTGTGCACTCGGATCCGGAGGCGATCTCCCTGGTTGAGCGGTGCCAGGAACGCGGCATCGACGTCCCTGGGCAACTCTCGGTGCTTGCCTACGACGACCAGGTGGCCGCTCTCTGCGATCCTCCGCTCACCGCTGTGCGGCCGCACCGCGAGGCGATCGGCCGGGCGGCCGTCGACCTGCTCGCCGCCCGCCTGCGCGACACGACGGGTGACCGGGCCGCGCATCGTGTGGTCATCGGGCCACGGCTGGTGGTGCGGCAGTCCACCACCGCGCCGCCCGTGACCTGAGCCGAGCCACTCCCGGGGTTCAGTCATGGGCGAATGTCCGTGCTCGGCTGCCCTGCAGCGCGCCTTGTGTGATCAGCCAGGGCGGGCGAATGCCTGAGTGACGTCGAGAATGGCACGTCGCGCCCGCTCGGCGCCGAGCTCAGCCACGACCGCGTGCAGGTGCTCAGCCGACACCATGGCGAGAATCGCGTGGGCGAGCGCGTCTGCGTCGGCTCCCGGGTGCACGGCCGCCAGCAGCACGGCCGTGTGGCGGTGCCAGAACCGATAGGCACCGATGCGGTATCGGGCACCTGGAGCGGCCGTCTCGGACATCCGTACCAGGTCCAGATGATCCAGCACGTAGTCGAGGTATGCGTCGAGAAACGCGTACAACCTGCTCGCCGGCGCGGGCACCTCGCCGCCGTCTCCCGGGCCCAGCGGCGCGGGACCGGTCAGGATCGCCTCTTGGAGCTCGCGTTCCCGCTTGTCGAGCAACGCCACCGCGAGACCAGCCTTGTCACCGAACCGCCGGAAGAGCGTGCCCTTGCCGACTCCGGCCGCGGTCGCTATCGCGTCCATGGAGACGTTGTCGACTCCGTGCTCGGCGAACAGTCTGGCCGCAGACTCCAGGACCACCGCCCGGTTCCGTGCCGCGTCGGCGCGCTCAGTAGGGGGTGACGTGCGCAACACCAGGAGTTCGTCGGCGCCTCTGGCATAACCGGACTGCGGTCCGGTACCTTGGTCCATAACCGGACTGTAGTCCAGTTCTACCGCCAACGCGACTCCGCATGCCTCGCGAGTCGCCGACCAAGGGAAGCGCCACATGACCACCTTGCTGCACGTCTCTGCCTCGCCCCGGGCCCAGGCGTCGGAATCCCTCGCCCTCGCGGGTGTCTTTCTCGACACCTATCGCGAAATCCACCCGGAGCACACCATCGAGCACTGGGATCTCTGGGACGGCTCGCTGCCCGCGTTCGGACCCGCCGCCACGGCGGCGAAGATGGCGGTCTTCGGTGGGCAGGAGTTCGACGAGGACCAGGCGGCCGCTTGGCGGACCGTTAAGTCAGCGTTCCAGCGGTTCAACAGCGCGGACCGCTACCTGTTCAGCGTCCCGATGTGGAACCACGGCATTCCGTACGTCCTCAAGCAACTCATCGACGTGGTGAGCCAGCCGGGCCTGGCGTTCAGCTTCGACCCGGACACCGGGTATACGGGACTGCTCGAAGGGAAGAAGGCCGCCGTCATCTACACCGGCGCCGTTTACGGCGAGGGGCGAGGAGCCGCGTTCGGCAGCGACTTCCAGGCACCGTACGTGCGGACGTGGTTGCGCTGGGCCGGTATCAACGAGATCGAGACCGTCGAGTTCCGGCCGAATCTCGTCACCGCCGATGCTGGCTCTGGACGACGATCCGCTGAGGCGGACACACGCGAGCTCGCGAAGAGGTTCTGAGGCGGCACCGCCACGGTAGACGCGGGCCCCGGTCCGCCACTCCCTGGCAGAGCGCGGGCTCGGGCTCATCCACTACGCCGTTCCGACCGCCCATGACGACGAGCTGCACCCCATCGGGCGTCGGTCACAGCAAGGCCTACTCGACACGCTCTCGACGGTGGAACAAGAGACCCTGGTCTCACGCCTGCGACGCGCCCTTGAGGCCAACGACACCGCACGGCAGGGCGGCCAGACCCGGTGACGCGTGCCGCGGGTCAGACGGCGGTGCCGCGCCCGCGGTACGGCAGCACGACGATCCACTCCGCGCTGGCTTCCAGTGCCCGCGGGTCCAGATTGGACAGAGCACCGACCTCGGCCAGGGACGCATAGCCGCGCCGCGCCTCACGCCCGGCGACGAAAGCCTCGGCGGTGGCCGGGTCGAGACTCAAAACGCTGGCGATGCCACCGGCGCTGGCATTGTTCAGGTCGACGAGCCCGCCGTCGGCATAGCTTCCCGGCACATCCGGCTGGCCGATGCCCAGCTCGAGAGCCATGGCGGGGTCGTTCACCGCGATCTCCCGGGCCTGCCCGCGGCGTTCCCGGTTCCGCAGGACCTCTTCGATCGCGGGATCGACGTCAGGCGTCGGGCGACCGAACATGATCCGTCGCCCGGCGGCCGCGGCGGCCACACCGCCCCCTGCGGTGGCGATGAGCAGGCCGCCGAAGCCGGCGCCGCTCGCGTCCATCGCCATCGCCGTGATCACCGTTCCGGACGCGACGACGAGCAGTACCAGGGTGAGCAGCCAGCCTGATGTCCGCGCCCGCCAATACACCTGCGCGGCGGGGATGAAGGACAGGAAACTCAGGCTGATGACCGGGATCAGCGTCCACACCGCCTGCGTGACGAACCGCACGATGCCAGGAGCCGACTCGAGACTTCCTCCGGTACTCCGGTTGCTCACGCCCCAAGAGTGCCACAAGCACTGTGGTCAATGGCCGGCGTGGTCACCCGCCGGCACGCCCGCGTACGCGGAGCCGAGCGCAACACCGAGTGGGCGTACCACGTCACCATCGCGGAAGTGCAGGCGGAGGGCACCGACCACAGCCTCCGCACGCGCCCTCGCCGCCGGGCCGGCCGGATCCACGGTGACGATGTGGCCCAGGTACGCGTCGTTGTCGCGCGGGCGACGGGCGGCGGCCGGCGTCGGGATCTCCCAGCGCAGCACCCTGGGATCCGCGTCCAGCGACTCCACTCCGCTCACCCGCTCGAGGACGCCGTCCCGCGGAGACATCACGAACACGACAGCGGCGCTGGCGGCTGGCGCCTGGCGGGCCGGCACCAGTGCGCTTGACAAACCGGGCTCGCTCGCTCCGCTCAGGTCCGGCATCCGGCCGAGCGCGAGCTCGACGAGCATCTGCAGCGGGTGAGTCCCGGTCACCAGATGGACGAGGTCGAAGATGTAGCCACCGGCCTGCCGGGGATTGACCTCGATCAGCCGCGGACCGTCCGCGGTGATCATGATCTCGATGTGGCTGAGGCCGTGGGTGAACCCGATGGCATCGAGCGCGTCTGCCGCGAACGCCTCCACCTGCCTGGCGACACGCGGTGCCAGGCGGGCCGGAAACATGTGCCCAGCCTCCACACAGGCGGGTGGGGCGGTCACGCTCTTGTCGGTGATCCCGATGATCGTGGTGGCGCCCTCGAAGGTCAGCGCCTCGACACTCACTTCTTCGCCGCTCAGCTCCTCCTCCACCAGCAGGAGCCGACGAAGGGGCTGGCCACGGGTATTGCTTTCGACGCCGTTCACACACCAGAACGCGTCCTTGAGGGCCGCCTCGTCCCGGATCCGCTCGACCGCCGTTCCGGCATTGAGATCGACCGGTTTGGCGATCACGGGCATCCCGATCCGGTCCGCCGCGGCCCGGGCATGGTTCCAGTCGGCAGCCACGGCAAAGGCGGGATTGGGCAGGCCGGCCTCGTCCAGGGCCACCCTTACCAGGTGCTTTTGGGTGGCCCGACGCATCACGTCCGGCGGTGCGCCGGGCAACCCGAGAAGACGGGCAACTGTCGCCACGGTGCCGAGGTAGTAGTCACACGTCGTCAGCACGCCGTCCACCCGGCGGCGACCTGCGATCTCGCGCGCGGCCGCGCACACGGCGTCGTCGTCATTGGTGTCGGCGACCACGACCTCGCCGGCGAAGCCCAGGACGGGGTGCGGATCTCCTCCGGGACCCGGCGGATAGAGACCGGGATCCTTGGTGACCAGGACATAGTCGTGGCCCAATCGCCGAATGATCGGGGGCAGGCACCGGCCGGTCGAATGCAGCCAGCTCTCCACCATCAGCAGAGTCGCCACGTCACGCCCCCGCCCCGCCCTGGGCCGGCAACCGAGTCCCGGTGAACGGGCGTGACCTCGGCACGGGGACGGGCCACGATCACGGAGTTGATGACGTCGTCGTCGGGATGGACCACATCCAGGACGTCGAAACCGGACCAGGACTCGACCTCGGCTTCCGGATAAAGCAGCGTTCGCAAACCGCGGGCACTGCGCATCAGGAGAATGCATTCCGGATCCATTCTGGGCCTCAGCGTTCGCAACATGGCGGCCTTCTCCGCGGACGTCGTGCCGACCAGCGCGGCGATGACCACGGCGTCGTACCCGGACAGATCGGCATCGGCGGCATCCACGTGGTGGAAACGGAGCCCGCCCGCGTTCAGCGCGGCGGTCAGCCGGCGCGCCGCGGAGATCGCGCTCGCGTCGCAATCGATGCCGTCCACCCGTGCCTCCAGGTTCTGGGCGAGAAACAGCGAGCTCAGCGGCAGTGGCCCGGAGCCGACGAAGGCGACCGAACCGAGTGGCCGCCGAGCCGCCGCACGCAGGACCGTGGCCTCCAGCTGACTCAGCCGCCGGTAATTGTCTAGGTACGGAAACAGGGCGAGCTCGTTCTCAGGCCGCCGGCCGGCCACGATGCGGGCGGCCCATTCCCGCTCGAGTTCCGTTTCACCGCGAGCGCACAGCTCTCTCAGCCGAGGCGCGAGAGCGTCGACGACAGGGTCTTCAAGCACGTCGTTCGCACATGCGTCCGGCGTGCCGACGACGAGTTCCACCAAGCGGCGGAACAGATCGTCTACGTCCGAGCCAGGCCGCAGGTCGGCGCAGGCGGCGAGCCGCTGATAGATCGAGCACAGGGACGCCACGGTCTCCGCGGCAGCCGGGAGGGCGGCCGGAATGGCCGCCCGCGTGGCGGCCGGCAGCGTGTCGAGCAGCGTCATCACGCCACCCCGTTTTCCGGCGTCGCGCCCGCGCGCGCATCGTCACCGCAAGAAGTTACGGGCGAACGGTGCAGGAGAGGGTAGACAAGGACAAGATTGGTTATGAGATTCATGTTCATCGCGCTTCATGGTGCCATAGGCCGGGCCGCGCCGCCGCTCATTCGGGCCGGTTTCCGCCGAACAGCCGCCGGGACGTCGCCGCGCGGCCTGAGTTGAGCCCTCGCGCCCGTCGTCAGTACCGCACGAGATCACCGGGTGCGGGTGATGTCGGTTGAGATCGCCTCCGCCGTCTCCCGCAGCGCGGGCAGCAGATCTCGCCGGATCGCCGCTGGCGACCCGCGGCTGATGTGCGCTGAGACGTTCAGCGCGGCGACCACCTCACCGTCCCGGCCGGCGACCGGCACAGCCATCGATCGGAGCCCCTCCTCGAGCTCCTCGTCGACCAGGCAGAACCCTTCCGAACGCGCCCTGCCGAGCACGGTGCGCAACCTGTCCGGATCGGTGACCGTCATCGGGGTCAAAGGCGCGAGCTCGACCCTCGACAGGTAGTCGTCCAGGTACTCGTCGCTCTGATGCGCCAGGAGGACCCGCCCCATCGACGTGGCGTAAGCGGGGAAACGGGTCCCGACACTGATGACCACGCTCATGATTCGCTTCGTGGGCACGCGCGCCACGTACACGACGTCGTCACCGTCCAGCACCGCCATCGAGCACGACTCCCGCACGCATTCCACCAGGCGCTCCATCGACGGCAGCGCGAGCTCGGACAGCGACAGGCTCGACACGTAGGCGTATCCCAGCTCCAAGACCCGCGGGCGCAGCGAGAACTGCCGGCCGTCGGTCCGGACGTAGCCGAGATCGACCAGCGTATGCAGGAACCTACGAGCCGCCGCTCGGGTCAGGCCGGTCAGCCTCGCGACCTCGCTCAGCGTCAGCTGCGGGTGGTCGGCGTCGAAGGCACGGATGACCGCCAGTCCGCGCTCCAGGGACTGGACGAAGCCGGTGCGCCGCTCCGGCTTCTCAGCCACCCAGCACGTCCTGGGGCGTTGAAGAACGCTGCGCCACGATCAGGCAGTGGGGCGCCGTCGTCACCGGGCTCCCTCGAGGACGACGGCCAGGCCCTGACCGACGCCGATACAGATCACGGCCATCCCCCAGCCGCCTCCCCGGCGACGAAGCTCGTCACCCAGCTGAGCGACGACCCGGCCGCCGGACGCGCCGAGTGGATGTCCGATGGCCAGGGCGCCCCCGTTGACGTTGAGCAGCTCCGGGTCCAGCTCCGGCCATTCGGCCAGGCAGGCCAGCGACTGTGCGGCGAACGCCTCGTTCAGCTCCACGACGGCAAGATCGCTCCACCCGATGCCCGCTCGCGCCAAGGCCGCTTCCGCTGCCCGCACCGGCCCGATGCCGAACACGTGCGGGTCCACCCCGGCGGCCCCCCGGCCGGCGATCCGCGCCAGTGGCCTCACGCCGAGCCGGTCCGCGGCGGCCTGATCACCGAGAAGGAGCGCTGACGCGCCGTCGTTCAACGGTGACGAGGTCCCGGCCGTGACCGTGCCGTCCGGACGGAACGACGGCGCCAGCTTGGCCAGCTTCTCCAGTGACGTGTCCGGCCGGATCGCCTCGTCGCGTGTCAGGCCGGTCTCCGGGACCGGAACGACGTGGCCGTCGTAGAAGCCCTCGTTCCAGGCCTGGTCCGCGAGCCGGTGGCTGCGTAGCGCGAACCGCTCCTGCGCTTCGCGGCCGATCGCGTAGTGCTCGGCGAGGAGCTCGGTGCTCTCGCCGAGGGAGACCGTCCATTGCCTCGGCATGGCGGGGTTGGTCAGCCGCCAGCCGAGCGTGGTGGAGTGCAGGGTCTCCGACCCTGCCGGAAAACCCTTGGCCGGCTTAGGCAGAACCCACGGCGCGCGGCTCATCGACTCGACGCCGCCGGCCACCATCAATGACGCGTCGCCCACGGCGATCGTGCGGGACGCCTGCATCGCGGCGTCCATGCTCGAGCCGCAGAGGCGGTTGACCGTGGTGCCCGGCACCGACGTGGGCCAGCCGGCCAGGAGCGCGGCCATCCGGGCGACGTTCCGGTTGTCCTCACCGGCCTGGTTCGCCGCGCCGAACACGACATCCTCGACGTCGCCGGGGTCGAAGCCGGTCCGGACGGCCAGTTCGCGCAGCACATGAGCGGCAAGATCGTCTGGCCGCACCCCGGACAGTGCACCACCGTAGCGGCCGAAGGGAGTACGGACGCCGTCCAAAAGGAACACGTCCTTCACGCAGCCTCCCAGGGTGCTTTCTGGAGCTCTCGGTGAGCGGCACGTCAGGTCCCCGAATGCGACCCCCGACGCGTGTTCGCCATTCGCACGACAATTCTTCAAGCGAACGTAACGGGAGCCGGTACCGCCGTCAACCTCCACGGCGGTGGGACGAGATCAGATGACACAACCGGACAACAATCGCGGCGTACGTCGTCTGGTCATCACACCGAGCGGGCCAGCCGGAAGCCGAGATCATCCATGTGGTAGGCCGGGTGGCTCTTGCGCCTGCACGACGCACGGCAGCCCCGAGGCGGATCCGACCAGCCGCCACCACGGAACACCCGGTACGGACCGTAGACCGTGGTGTCATAAAGGTCCCAGCACCATTCCCACGCGTTGCCGATCATGTCGTACAGGCCCCACGGGTTCGGCGCCTTGCCCCCTACGTCGTGCACCCTGCCGCCGGAGTTGCCGTCGTACCACCCGATCTCGTCCAGCTCCGCGTAACGGACGTCCGCGACCCCCGCCCGGCACGCATACTCCCACTCCGCTTCGGAGGGAAGCCTGAAACCATCTGCCTGCCAGTCGCAGAGCACGTCCAGCGCGTCAGGGTCATCACCGATCGTGTAGCAGGCCTCGACGCCCATCGCCTGCGACAGCAGGTTGCAGAAGTGCAGCGCGTCCTTCCAGCAGATCTCGGTCACCGGCGTCAGCGGGCCAGCGGAGCCCGGGGGCGCCTCACCCCGCACGGCGGTATAGAGCTCGCGCGTGACCGGGTATGACGCCAGCCGGAACGGCTCGACCTCGACCCTCCAGGTCGTCCGGGAACCCTCGTCACGCACGACGATCTCGCCGGCCGGAATCTCGACCATGTGTTCCGCTGCCGAGATGAACAGTGCCGTTTCCGCGCTAGTCACGTGCTCATCGTGCCCCACTCACCTCGATTCCCGCCAAGGGGTTGCGGCCGACAATAAATTTAGGTAAGCCTTGTCTCAGTCAAGTTAGGCATGCCTAATTTGACCGTTTGAAGCCATGATCGGAAGGAATATGCGCCCGTGACCCTCACGACGCCGCCCACCCTCGACAGCGATGTCCCGCCACGTCAACGGGAGTCCTCCGCGCGGTCCTATCCGCGCCGGCTACCCGTCACTCTCGTCTGGGGCCGGGGGGCGATGGTGAGAGACAGCGGCGGCCTCGAGTACATCGACTGCCTGGCCGGCGCCGGAGCCCTGGCGCTCGGGCACCACCATCCAGCGGTCGACGAAGCCATCCGCGACATCCTGGACCGTGGCGCTCCTCTGTCCACGCTGGATCTGCCGACTCCCGTGCGCGACCGGTTCATCGAGGAGCTCTTCCGGGTCCTGCCACCGGGCTTGCGCGACGGCCGGATCCTCTTCTGCGGGCCTACCGGCGCCGACGCCGTCGAAGCGGCGGTCAAGCTCGCCCGCACCGTGACCGGCCGCAGCGGCCTGCTCGCATTCGGGGGCGCCTACCACGGTATGACCCAGGGCACGCTGGCCCTCACCGGACGCCGGTCCGCGAAGGAGCCGCTCGGGCCACTGCTGCCCGACGTGCACCACCTTCCGTTCCCCACCAGCTATCGCTCACCCTTCGGGGCACAGCCGCGCAGCGAACCGCACGGTGGCGGAGGGCGATCCGGGACGGCCGCCGGCGGTGCCGCCAGCGGCATGGCCGGCCGTCTCGTGGAATGGGCACTCGGCGACGACCTCAGCGGTATCGCCGCCCCTGCCGCGGCCGTCGCCGAGCCCGTGCAGGGAGAGGGGGGCGTGCATCCCATGCCGGCGATGTTCGCAGCGACGTTGAGGTCCGCCACCCGCCAGGCGGGAACTTTCCTGATCGCCGACGAGGTGCAGACCGGACTCGGCCGCACGGGGGCACTGTGGGCCAGCGAGGCGATCGGGCTCGATCCGGACATCCTCGTCCTCTCCAAGGCGATCGGCGGAGGGTTGCCGCTGGCAGTCATCATCCACAAGGCCGTTTTGGACGGCTGGCAGCCCGGCGCGCACGCCGGGACTTTCCGTGGCTCCACTCTTGCTCTGGCAGCCGGGGCCGCCACCATCCGCGAGGTCGTCCGGGCCGGACTGGCGGAGCGCGCGGACACGCTCGGCAGACGGTTCATGGAGGACCTCCGCACGGTCGCCGCGGGCGATCCGCGCATCGGCCAGGTGCGCGGTCGCGGCCTGATGGTGGGCGTCGAACTCGTGGATCCCGAGTCGCCCGCAGCCGACGGCGTTCCGGTCGCCGACGGATCCCTGGCCGCGGCCGTCCAGCGGCAGATGCTCCAGCATGGCGTCATCGTCGAGGTCGGCGGCGGCCGGGACGCCGTAGTCAGGTTCTTGCCTCCGCTCACGGTCACCGAAGGCCAGCTCGACCGGGTCGTCTCCGCGTTCGGCTCCGCTCTGGCGTCCGTGCGCGCGGGCTCATCGTGACCGGCGCAGGTACAGGGCCGCGCCAGTGGTTTCTCGACGGCAGCGCGGAGGCGGAGAAGAACCTGCGCCACACGGTGGACGCCGTGCTCGACGCCGTCCTGTCGAACGATCCGCCGTCGCCGTTTCCTGCCCTCGGGCCGGCCGAACTCCGCTCCGCCACCGAGCACGTCGACCCGCTTCCCGACATCGGCTGCGAACCCGAACGCGTGCTGTCCGAGATCGGACGGGTGGTGCTGAGGCACGGCGTGCGCGTCACCGACCCCTACTGCGCCGCACACCTGCATTCACCGACCCTCATCACGGCGGCGGTGACCGAGCTCGCCATCGGTCTCACGAATCAGTCGATGGATTCGTTCGACCAAGCACCCGTGGCCACCTATGTCGAAGACCTCCTGGTGCGAACTCTGGCGGCCGTCCTCGGACTGCCAGGCACCGCATCCGGCGTGCTGACCTCGGGTGGGACGTCGTCGAACCTCCTGGGTCTCCTGCTCGCCCGGGAGCGCGCCGGCACGGGGACCACCGTCTCCGGGCTACCCGGCGAATCGCGCCGGTGGCGGGTCCTCACCTCCGCAGCCGCTCATATCAGCGTCCGGCAGGCGGCGTCGGTCCTCGGGCTCGGCCGGGACGCCGTTGTTCCCGTGGGGACGGACCATGCCGGCCGGATGCGAGTGGATGACCTCGACCGGGTGCTCGCCGGATTGGATGACGCCGGCC
This sequence comes from Phytoactinopolyspora alkaliphila, assembly GCF_010550695.1. Lineage (GTDB taxonomy): Bacteria > Actinomycetota > Actinomycetes > Jiangellales > Jiangellaceae > Phytoactinopolyspora > Phytoactinopolyspora alkaliphila. The sequence goes on along the minus strand of NZ_JAAGOB010000003.1, from coordinate 10,475 downwards.
TGTCACCCATCGCGCTCGTGGGCACGGCCGGCACCACGGACAGCGGCGCCATCGACCCGCTCGACGCTCTCGCGGACCGGGCGGCCGCTCGGGGCGCGTGGTTCCACATTGACGCGGCCGTGGGCTCCGCGCTCGCGCTCAGCGAACGGCTCCGCCCGATGCTCGCCGGCCTCGAACGAGCTGACTCCATCACCGCCGACCTGCACAAACTCTGGTGGCAACCGATCGGGGCGAGCGCCCTGCTGGTCCGCAACGCCGGGACCCTGCACGGATTCCGCGAGCCGGCGGACTATCTCAACCGGAGGGACGGCACCGCCGAACTCGACCTGGTGGACCGCTCCCTGGACACCTCGCGCCGGTTCGACGCGCTGAAGATCCTCGTGTCGCTGCGCATCACCGGACGGCTGCGTCTCGCCGGCTTCGTGGAGCATCTGGTCGACCTCACCGCCGAGGCCGGCCGGCTCGTCGATGCGCATCCTCAGCTGGAGCTGATCGCCCCACCGCAGACCGTCACCGTCCTGTTCCGCTGCCGCGCGCCCGAGGGATCGCCGGTCGACGGTCAGGACGCGCTCAACACGCGTGTCCAGCGAGATCTTCTGGCATCAGGGCGGGCCGTCGTGGGCCGCACCCGATGGAAAGGACGCACGGTCCTCAAACTGACGCTGGTCAATCCGCTGGCGACGGCCGGCGACATCGCCGGGCTCCTCGACCTCATAGCCGGGGCCGCCGGTCCCGGGATTCAGGAAGGCATGCCGTACCCATGATCGACACCGCTGAGTTAGCCACCACCGCGACCAGAGCCGCGGCCGCCGCCGACGACGCCGCGGTCCGCGCCTTCCTGAGCTGCTGGATCCGCGAGACGTCGGGCTGGTGGCTCACACCCACCGACCGACCCGGGTACCCCGCGGTCCTCTCGGTACCACTGCCACGCTGGAATGCACGCGTCGACGTCGACGTGCGGCGGGTGTCACCGACATTCCGGCATGTGCTGGAGCTTCCGGCCCGGGCGAGCGCCGGCGGTCAGCCGCCGCGGCCCATCAGGCTGGCGACGCTCGCCGCACTGCTGGCGGACCAGCTCACCGCGCTCCCGCCCGGAGGCTACGAGCACGTCGCCACCGCTGGGGACCTGCCTGGCTCCGCACGGCCACCCTCCATCGACGCCCTGCTCGGCCGGATCCTCGACAGCTCCATGGCGGTGGCGGACCATCTGCGCGAGCGCGACGCCGACATCGACCGGCTGTGGAGTGCAGTGCCGCTGAGTTTCGGCGAAAGCGAGCAGGCACTGCTCCTGGGTCACATGACGCATCCCACCCCGAAGAGCCGTGGTGAGATGACCGGGTCCCAGCGACGCCTCTTCTCCCCGGAGTCCTGCGGCCGGTTCCCGCTGCACTGGCTGGCCGTCACGCCCGGCCTGGTCCGGCACCGCAGCGCTGCCGGCACGCCCGCGCCGGAGCTCGCCGAACAGATTCTGCGCAAGGATCCGCGGACCGACCTCGGCGCCCTCGACGCGATGATGGACGCCGTCGGCCCGCGCATCCTCGTACCGGCGCATCCGTTCGAGGCCAGCCGGCTGGCCACGGACCCCGCCACGGCCGCGTTGTTCGACGACGACGCGGTGGTGGACCTCGGGCCGCTCGGTTCCCCCTACCTGCCGACGACATCGGTGCGCACCGTCTACCACCCTGATTCGCCCTGGCAGCTGAAGTTCTCCCTGCACGTCCGCGTGACCAACTCGATGCGGGTCACGCTGCCGAAGGAGCTGGATCGTGCGGTCGAGTCCGCGCAGCTCAGCCGTACCGAAGTAGGCCGCCGGAGCGCCGCCGTCGCGCCGCGGTTCACGTTGCTGCAGGATCCCGCCTACCTGACTGTCGAGCACGACGGCGTCGTGAGCGACGGGTTCTCCGTCCTGCTCAGAGAGAACCGGTGGACACGAGACGGCCCCGCGGATGTCAGCGCCCTCACGACGCTGTGCCAGGACCATCCGTACGGCGGCCGCAGCCGGCTGGCGGCGATCGTCGCGTCGATCGCACACCGTGAGCACCGGCGTGAGTCCGACGTCGCCCGGGAGTGGTTCGCCCGGTTCGGCGACGTGGTGGTGCGGTCCTTGCTCCGGTTGTATCTCGACGTCGGGCTGTGCTTCGAGGCGCATCAGCAGAACACTCTGGTGGAGCTCGACAGAGGCTGGCCGGTGCACGGCGTCTACCGGGACAGCCAGGGTTACTTCCATCGGGAAGCGGCGCACGGGGACCTCACCCGCGTGATCCCCGGCCTGGGCGAGTCCACCGAATCCGTCTTCCCGGAGCCACTCGCCGACGAACGACTCGTCTATTACCTGTTCGTCAACCTGACGCTCGGTGTGGTCAACGCGCTCGGAGAATACGGGGACGAGCAGGTCCTCCTGACCGACCTGAGCAGGCTGCTCGAACAGGAGCGTGCCCGCGGCGGGCGCTACCCCGCGTCCCTCCTCGACCGGCTCCTCGACGACCACTCGTGGCCGTGCAAGGCCAACCTGCTGACCAGAGTGCACGACATGGACGAGCTGGCCGGAGACATCTCCACCCAATCCGTCTACGTCACCCTTCCGAACCCCCTGAGAGAGACACCGGATGCCACCGCCCGTATCCCCCATTCCGATGATTGCTGATCCGCGCCGCCCATCATCAGGCTCCACCTCCGCATTTGGCCCCTGGTCGAAGTCATTCCACGGATCGACGACGTCTCCCGGGCCGGCACCGGGCACGAGCCGCGAGCACCGGGCGCGCGTGCTGATCGAGGTGGAACCGCTCGACGTCGACGCCCACCTGGAGCTGATCCATGCCTGGATGAACACACCACACGTCGCGCCCTGGTGGGAGCTCGACCGCCCGCGCGACGACGTCGGCGCCTATCTGTCCGAGCTGACCCATCAGCAGGGCTGGATCGTGTCCGCCGACGGGGTCCCCTTCGGCTACGTCGAGACCTACCGCGTGGCCGGCGATCCCCTGGCCGCGCACTATCCCGCACGGCCGGGCGACGTCGGATGGCACCTGCTGGTGGGTCCGGAACGCTTCCTCGGCAGCGGCATGCCACGGCTGCTCGGCCGCGCCTTCGTCTCGCACCTGCTGAACGGGGACCATCCGCACCGCGGGAGGCGGGTCGTGTGCGAGCCGGACATCCGCAACACCCGGATGCATGCGTTCTGCCGGCGGCTGGGCTTCCGCTCGATCGGCCACCTCGACCTTCCGGAGAAGCGCGCGGTGCTGATGGTCCATACGGGCGATGACACCGCAGACCGGCACAGCGACGAGCCGATGGGCGGTGAACGGCCGTGACCGTCGGCGAAACGAGAGATCGGGACCGCGTTCTCGATGTCGTCGGGGTGGGGCTCGGGCCGTTCAACCTCGGGCTCGCCGCCCTGCTGGATCCGGTTCCGGACATCGACGCTCTGTTCTTCGAGGCCCGCCCAGCCTTCTCCTGGCACCCGGGCCTGATGCTGCCCGGCACCACCCTTCAGGTGCCGTTCCTCGCGGATCTGGTGACCCTCGCCGACCCGACCAGCAGATTCTCGTTTCTGAACTATCTGCATGAACACAACCGGCTGTATCGGTTCTACTTCTACGAGCGCTTTCACGTCCCGCGCCAGGAGTACGACGCCTATGCCGGGTGGGTCGCGGCGAGCCTGCCGTCATGCCGGTTCGGGCATCGGGTCGAGAAGGTGGAGCCCGGCGGCGACGGCACCTGGACCATTCGCGTGACGGCGACTGACCGCGATGACAGCACCGGCGACGGCACCACCCAGCATGTGTCCGCGGATGGTCACGGCGGCAGCTCGTCCACCATCCGGTTCCGGGCGCGTTCAGTGGTCTTCGGGGTAGGCAGCCGCCCGCGGGTTCCGGAGGCGGTGCGTGACCGGCTCGGAGAGGACGTCTTCCACGCTGCCCACTACCTGGAGCTCAGGGAGAAGATCAGCGGCGCCGCCCACGTGACCGTGGTCGGCTCCGGCCAGAGCGCCGGTGAAGTGGTGGCCGATCTCCTGCAGTCTCACGCAGCCCACGGCGGCATCGTGGACTGGTTCACCCGCGGTGCCGGATTCCTGCCGATGGAGTACTCGAAACTCGGGCTCGAGCACTTCTCCCCCGAGTACACGGCGTACTTCCACGGGCTCGCCCCCGGCACCCGAGACCGGGTGCGCGCCGGTCAGGACCTGCTGTACAAGGGGCTGTCAGCGGAGACCAGCGAACGCATCTACGACCTCCTCTACGAGGCCACGATCGGCGGCGACGAGCCGCCGCTCACCTACGCCGGCCGGTGCGAGCTCGGGGAGATCGCCCCGTCGCCGGTGCCCGGCCGGCGCTGGCGGCTGACCTGGCGGCACCACGACGAGCAGCGCACCTTCATCCGGGACACCGACGTGGTGGTGCTCGCCACCGGCTACGAGCCCACGCCTCTTCCTCTTCCGGCCGGCTTCGTCGCCACCGACGAGCACGGCCGGCCCGAGGTGGACCTGGACTACCGGCTCAAGCTCCGCCACGGGCTCGGCGGGCGGGTGGTGGACACCGGCCGCGACGACGGCGTGGCCGCCGACCCTGGTGCCGGTTCCGATGCCAGACCGGGGGCGTCGTCGTTGTTCATCCAGAACGGTGAGCTGCACACCCACGGCGTCGGCGCGCCCGACCTCGGTCTCGGCGCGTACCGGGGCGCGGTGATCGCCAACGCCGTGGCCGGTCGCGAGGTGTATCCGGTGCGGGAGCGGACCGTGTTCCAGCGTTTCGGCACCTCCTCCCTGGGCTCTGCTCACTCCCAGGACCGTGTTCCTGACGACGGAGTGGATCTGGTGGGGCGCAGGAGTACACGAGGTGTGGCCAGGGCGACCCCAGATTCACTCCTTCGACGCACCGACCTCGCTCCCCCACCGCGACGACAGGACGACGCATGAACGAACCCCTCACCGCACCGTCGTGGCTGAGCGCCGCGCACTGGACCCGAGCCAACCGGGAGCTACTCGCCAAGGCACTCACCGAGTTCATGTACGAGGAGATCATTCCCGCGAACGTGAGCGGCGACGGCCGGCTCGTCGTCGACCTGCCGGAAGGCACCCTGACGGCGCGGGCACGCTACCGGAGTCTCGGCTGGTGGCGAATAGACCCGGACTCCCTGAGCTGGAGCGGCGGCGTCCCGCCCGACGCGGCCCACCTGCTCGCGACGCTCACCACCAGCTTGGGCGTTCCCCCGCCCACCGTGGCGAACCTGGTCGCGGAGCTGTCCTCGACGCTCGTCTCTGACACCTGGCAGCTGGCGCGCGCCCGGCCGAGCGCCGCGCTCATCGACATGGACTCTGTCCTCGCCGAGAGCGAGCTTCGCGGACATCCGTGGATAGTCGCCAGCAAGGGCCGGGTCGGGTTCGGCGCCGACGACATGTTTGCGTACGCCCCAGAGGTTGGGCGCGAGCTGCGGCTGCACTGGCTGGCGGCCGAACCGGCGATCGCCGACGAACAAGCCGTCCCCGGCCTGGATCACCACACCGTGGTCCGTGAACAGGTGGGCGACGGCGAGTTCGACCGGCTGCGCGCCCACGCCCACCTCGCCGGGCTGGATCCCGACAGGTGTGTCTACCTGCCGGTTCATCCGTGGCAATGGACCAACCGGATCCTTCCCTTGCACGCGAGCGAACTGGCCCGTGGATCGCTGGTCCACCTCGGAGAGGCGGCGCCGCGCTACCGGCCACAACTGGCCATCCGGACCCTCACCGACATCGACCAGCCTGCTCGGCGCTATCTGAAGCTCCCGTTGTCCGTTCTCAACACCTCCGTCTATCGCGGCCTGCCCCGCGAGCGCACTATCGCGGCTCCCGCGCTCACCGCATGGCTGTGCGGCCTGGCCCACGCCGACCCGTTCCTGCGGGAAACCGGGCTCGTCCTGCTGGGCGAGGTCGCCTCGGTGAGCATCCCGCACCCCGCGTTCGAGAGCGTCCCCGGCGTTCCGTACCAGCACACAGAATTGCTGGGCGCGATCTGGAGAGAGTCGGTCCACGGCTACCTGGAGCCGGGCGAACGCGCGGTGTCGCTGGCGGCGCTGCTGCATGTCGACGCGGACGGTCAGCCGTTCGCCGGTGCCCTTCTGAAAGAGAGCGGGCTCTCGGCGGACGAATGGTTGCAGCACCTGCACGCGGCGACACTGCCGCCCTTGCTGCATGTGCTCTACAAGTACGGGGCGATGTTCTCGCCGCACGGGCAGAATTGCATGATCGTGCACCGCGACGGGGTTCCTACCCGGCTCGTCGTGAAGGACTTCGTCGACGACGTCGCAATCTGCTCCGAGCCGCTTCCCGAACACGATCGCCTAGCCCCCGCTGCACGGGATGCGCTCGCCGACGTGACACTGGGCGCGACGACGTTGATCAAGTATCTGCAGAACGGCTTGCTCGTCGGGGTCTACCGGTACCTGGCCGAGATCGCCGATGATCTCCTCGGACTGCCGGAGCCGGCGTTCTGGGCGCAGGCGCGGGAGGAAATGACGGTGTACCACCGGCGCTTCGGCGCCGACTTGAGCGACCGCTTCGCCCTGTTCGACCTGGAGACGCCGACGTTCCCGAAGCTCTGCCTGAACCGCTTGCGGCTGTTCGAGCGCGGCTACGACGACGACGCCGAGCGCCCGGTGATCTCCGCGGTGGGGACGGTCCGCAATCCGCTCGCTCCTGACTCTGTCGCCGCAGGGTGAGGGGCGAGCGGATCGCCGCGGACCGGGTCAGCCGACGGCGTCAGCGAGCCGGGTGGTCCCCGGAGCGTGTTCGCCGGTGCGCGTACACGAGGGCAGCACCGCCAAGGACCACGCCGGCCAGACCGGTCCCGAATCCGGCGACGGTCATCGCTTCGGTACCGGATCCGGCGGACGAGTCCTCCTCCGCGGTGTCATCGCCGGCCGCCGTCTCGGCACCGTGGCCGTCGTCGACGGGTTCGGTGATCTCGACGAGTGGTGCCGGGTACTCCAGATCGTGCGGGTCCTCGTCGTCGGCGGCGATCTCGACCCACGCGGCTTGACCGTCCTCACAGCTCTGTACCACCGGGAAGGCCAACGTCTGCCCGGCCTCATCGGGCAGGCGGACCGACAGCTCGAACGCGTCCCGTAGGTCGTGCGGCAACGGCGTGTGTGCCGAGTACACGACCTGCGCGACGGAGCCGCCGGCTTCGGCCGGCGAGCCGTTGGCAGCGAGTCTCACCACGTCCCAGTTCGCGTGGACGGTGGGGGTGACGGCGAGGATCTCCTCGGGAATCTCGATGGCGACCTCGGTGGTGCCGGACGTTTCGCAGCCGTGTGGCACGGCAACCGTGAGCACGGTGTAGGAACCGGCGGGTGCCTCGCCCGGGTTCACGGTGACGTGCGCGCCCGCGAGGGCGGGTCCGGCGACGACGAGAGCGGTGGCGCCGGCCACGGCGCCGCCGACGCGCACGGGACGGATGACAGATATCGACAATGGCATGGCTGATGAACCCCTGTTGCTGGTGGGAAGTGTGTTGAGGCGTGCGCCCACGGCGCACGAAAGCTCGCCCAGTGGGTCCGGGCAAGTCACTCAGGACGCGTGACGGATGGATCCGGGCGTTGCCGGTCCCCGCGTGCGTCAGCCAGCGGGCGGGGCGCGGGTGTCGGGTCCGGTGAGATGCAGGTCCCGGCACAGCGCCAAGACGGGCCGGTAGTCGCGGACGAGCCGCGGCGCGCCGGCGTCCGGCACAACCAGACCGAGCCGCGGAACCCGTGGCAATCGCGCGAGGCTCCACAGTGCCCACACGAGCCGTTCGCCGTGCGCGAGCACCAGGCTCACCAGGACGGCGGCCACGCCGTGGAACGCGACCATCGCCGGGGTCAGGCCGAGTCCGGCCGGATCCGCATGGTGCCCACCCGCGCCCGCGAAGAGATGGAGACCCACCTGGGAGAGCAGCACCACGCCGAGAATGCCGCCGAAGGAGCGGCGGGCGTCGGCGGCAGCCACACAGATCACCGCCAGCGCCAAGCCGCCGGCGAGCACGCCGGCGGACATGTGGACGGCTCCTCCAGCCGCGACGTGCGCGCCCACGGACATGCCGAGGCAGGCGGCGGCCAGCGTGCCGCCCCGCGCCACTCGCGCGGCGCCCTGGCCAGGACTCGTCACAACCGCTGAGGCTAGCATTCAGGCGCCCGCGCCTCGTGGCCGAATCCCGCCGCCGGATGCCCTACGCACGCCCCCGCCGGTCATCGGCGCACGGCGGGGCCGTCCGGCGTCGTACTGTGGATCGTGTGGTGAACTTGACGAAGATCTACACCCGCACCGGCGACGACGGAACCACGGGGCTCGGCGATTTCAGCCGAACCCGCAAGACGGATCCTCGCCTCGTCGCGTACGCCGACGTCAACGAGGCCAATGCCACCATCGGCGTGGTGGTCGCGGTGGAGCGTCACGGCGGCGGAGGCGGCGACCTCGGCGACGCCGCGCTGGGCGCGCTGGTCCGTATCCAGAACGACCTGTTCGACGTCGGTGCGGATCTGTGCATGCCGCTCAAGCCGACGTACGAGTACGAGCCCCTCCGGGTCCAAGCGGCGTGGATCGACGAGCTCGAATCGTACTGCGACACCTTCAACGCGGACCTGCCCAAGTTGCGTTCCTTCGTCCTCCCCGGAGGCACGGTGACCTCGGCGCACCTGCACGTGGCGACGACGACGGTCCGCCGTGCCGAGCGATCCGCATGGCATGCCCTGGAGACGTACGGTGACGGTGACGACGACGGCGTCAACCCGCTGACCGCCACGTACCTGAACCGGCTCTCGGACCTGCTGTTCGTTCTCGCACGGTACGCCAACCGCCACGACGGCGACGTCCTGTGGCAGCCCGGTGGGGGTCGCGACGAGCCGTCCTCTCGCTGAGAGGTCACGCTGAACCCCAGGCGGCGCGGCTCGTAGAATCGAGCAGATGAAGCTGACCAAGTTCGAGCACTCGTGCGTTCTCGTTGAAGACGGCGCCGCCCGGGTGCTGATCGACCCGGGCAACTTCTCGCACGGATTCGAGGCACTCACGGACCTGACCGCCGTGCTGGTGACCCATCAGCACCCTGACCACGTCGACCTGGAACGCCTGCCTGCCCTGATCGAGCGCAATCCGGACGCCTCCGTCTACGCGGATCCCGGCACCGCGGAACTGCTGGCCGAGAACCACATCACTTGCACCACGGTCCGCTCGGGCGACCGCGTCGACGTCGGCACCCGAGTGGACGTCTACGGGGAGCAGCATGCGGTCATCCATCCGGACATCCCCGTCATCGCGAACGTCGGCTACCTCGTCGGCGGGCGGTTCTTCCACCCGGGCGACTCGTTCACGGCGCCGGACACCGACGTTGAGATCCTCGGCCTGCCGACGGCCGCCCCGTGGCAGAAGATCTCCGAAGCCATCGAATTCCTACGAGGTGTCGCCCCGGCCACGGCGATACCCATCCATCAGGCGCTCCTGGCGAAGCCGGAGATGTACTACGGCCACTTCCAGCGGCTCGGCCCGCAGGGCATGGACCTTCGCGTCATCGCCGCCGGGGAGTCGGTCACGCTATGACGCCGGGCACCGCTCCCGGAGGCGACGAATCCCAGCGACCACGCCGCCCGTCGCTCCGCGGCGACATGCCGGATCTCCTGGGCGACCCCGACCCGGCCGACCGCATCGCCATCGCGCATGCCACCGCCTCGGCTCTGCTCCGGGCCGGCCGCGCCGACGACGCCAGCCCAGGCACCACCGAGCGCCTGGTCCGCCTGGCCGATCAGGTCGGCTTGGACGAGCTCGCCGAACTGTGGCGCGAGTCCGGGCCGGGCACGCTTCCCGGAACCATGTGGTCGCTGTACCTGCTGCGTAGCTGGGTGCACCGCAACGGACCGGAAGCGTCCCGCCTGTTCGCCGCAGGCCAGCAAATGGCGGAGGTCTCCACCGCCGTCGCAGGGGTGGAGCAACCACCAGGGCCGCGGGAGGTCGCCGCGCTCGGTGACGCGATCTTGACCCGCGCCTTCGACGGCGACTTCGCCACCACGCTGGAACGCGCCTCGGCATTCTGCCGGGTGATCGCCTCCGGCCGAGCCTACGTAGCCGATGACGCCCTCGACGACGAGCGTGACCGGCAGATCCGGCTGGCCCGCGGAAACCTGCGCATGGCCGAGGAGCTCGAACAAGCCGCCGGCCTCTGGCGCCGCCAAGAACTCCACTAACCCCACCTAAATGATCATGTAAACCATGCCTTCTCGTGCTTCACCATGCCTGCAGCCCTGGTATCGCACGAGAAAACATGGTTTACATGATCATTTAGGGCTCTCCTGACGTTTCCGTGGGTTAGCGGCCCGGGAGGGCTGGGCGGTAGCCGCCGAGGGAGAGCATGGCCAGGGCGATGAGGGCGTGAGGGTCTTTGAATCCGTAGGCGACGCGGGTGATGACGCGGATCTTGGTGTTGGTGGATTCGATGAGGGCGTTGGACATGCCTTCTTCGAGGGCGGCGTAG
>NZ_JAAGOB010000029.1 GCF_010550695.1 Phytoactinopolyspora alkaliphila | reverse complement strand
GTGATCTGGATGTCGACGAGGTGGTGACCATCACGTACTCGGTCACCGTCGGCGACACTCCGAATGCGGTGCTGCGCAACGTCGTCACCAGTGATGACGAGCGGGCGGTGTGTGTGGATGCTGCCGATGGCAACGATGGCTGCACCACGACGCACAACACGCCGCCGAAGCCGCCGGTCACGCCGCCTCCGCCGGATGGCCCGGACCTGCCGGACACCGGTCAGGGTGTGCACACCTGGATCCTGCTGATGGGTGCGGCTCTGCTGATCGGCGGGTTCATGCTCGCCTCGGCCACCGGCCGCCGAGAGGAGGCAGCGGGCGAGCGGGCCGCGAACCTCAACGACCTGCTCTAACCCCTCGGGCGTGGTGGCCCCGACCCCCTAGGCGGGGCCACCACGCACACCCAACCCAACTTCATAGCACGTGTCACTCGTGTGTCTCCCTGGCTTCCGGCCCGTCCGTTCCGGCAACCAGGGAGACATCTCCTTGTGGCGCAGGGCCCTCGCTGCCAATTGAGTGGACCGATGTCCGCTCAATGTGCAGTCATTCTGCAAGGGCGCGGAGTTGTCTTGCGATCTCGGTGACCTCGTCCAGCTCACCTGACGCGATATCGAGGACGAACTGTTCTGCCCGGTCGACATCGGCCCGCAGCGGAGGGACGTCGTTGAGCTCGAGGAAGGTACGCATCGCTACCCAGCCAAGCCGTTTGTTTCCGTCCAGCAAGGGATGGTTACGGATCAACGAATGACCCAGTGCGGCGGCTTTGACCCAAAGGTCTGGGTAGGCGTCGCTACCGAAGACGCTTGCCTGTGGCCGTGCAGCGGCTGATTCCAGGAGGCCGTGGTCGCGCACGAGAGGCTGGGTGCCGGTGGCGTTCATGGCGATGACGAGCAGGTCCTCGGCCGTGAGGAACTCTGTCACGCGAGCCGCCGAAGCAACTCAGCGTCCTCCTCAGCGATGCGTGCGCTCAGTGCGTCGACCTGGGCTGTGCGCTGATGCCGCTTGACGTATTCTTCGGTGGCCACGATGAGCGTCTGTGTGATGCTCCGGCGCTCGGCCGCTGCGATCCGCCGAACCTGTTCGTGGAGTTCGGGTGGGAGATCGAATGTGGTGGCCATGGCCTCAACAATAGCATCGTCGCTATGCCATTTCTATGGCACCGATGTGCTGGTTCTGTGGCTGCTCCGTGATCGGCTGGCCGCATGTCCGAGTCGAATGTGACGCACGTCACGTTTGATCGTCGTGCTTATTCGTGTCTCGCGTAACTCAGAGGTACTAGGTGCGTTCCTACCCTCACTCTCCGTGTACCTCACGGCGGATGAGGGATGACGGGACGAGCTTT
>NZ_JAAGOB010000028.1 GCF_010550695.1 Phytoactinopolyspora alkaliphila | reverse complement strand
GGCTCTTGTGACATGTCCGTGGGTGGGTTGAGCGTGTCATAGCAGCGCACGCCGTTCTTTCCGCCTAGGTTTTTGATTGTCGAAGATCAAAAACAAGGTGTGAGGAGAACGGCGTGCGTGGCGCTAGCGTATGGGCTCGGTTGCTGGGTGTCGAGAAGACACTCGTGGATGGGGTCGAGTTCGACGGGGATCTGGGTGTGCTCGTGGCGTATGTGCGTCCACGGGTGGGTGAACGCGGCCGGTGTGGGGTGTGTCGGCGGCGTTGTCCGCGCTATGACGCCGGCGAGGGTCCTCGTCGCTGGCGAGCGTTGGATCTGGGCACGGTGAAGGCGTATGTGCAGGCCGAGGCGCCGCGGGTGCGGTGTGGCGAGCATGGGGTGGTGGTCGCGGCGGTGCCGTGGGCGCGGCACCGGGCCGGGCATACCCGGGTGTTCGATGACACGGTGGCGTGGCTGGCCACTGCGTGTTCGAGGACCGCGGTGACACAGTTGACGCGGATCGCCTGGCGCACGGTCGGTGCGATCGTGAAGCGGGTGTGTGCCGGGGTTGACCAGGTGGTGGACCGCCTGGCAGGGCTGCGCCGGATCGGGATCGACGAGGTCAGCTACAAGAAGGGCCACAAGTACCTCACGGTGGTGGTGGACCACGACACCGGCCGGCTGGTGTGGGCCGCGCCAGGCCGGGACAAGGTCACAATGGGCAGGTTCTTCCGTGCTTTGGGTGAGCAACGCTGCCAGGCGATCACCCACGTCTCGGCCGACGGTGCGCCCTGGATCGCCGACGTGGTCCGTGCTTGGTGCCCGCAAGCGGTGCTGTGCGCCGATCCGTTCCACGTCGTGCAGTGGGCCGGCGAAGCCCTCGACGAGGCCCGCCGAGCGGCGTGGAACGACGCTCGGCGCGCCGTCGGCAACGACCGTCGCACCACCGCCGGCGGCCGAGTGATCAACCTGTCCCGCGGCGATGCGAAGAAGCTCAAGAACGCCCGATGGGCGCTGCGCAAGAACCCCGACGACCTCACCGCCAACCAACGCGCCAAACTGGACTGGATCGCTGCCAGCAACCCCCGCCTATACCGGGCCTACCTGCTCAAAGAAGGACTCCGCCACGTCTTCAAGATCAAAGGCGAGGACGGCATCCAAGCCCTGCGGCACTGGCTGTCACGGGCCCAACGCAGCCGCCTGCCCGGCTTCATCGAACTCGGCCGAAAGATCAAACGACACCGCGCCACCATCTACGCCGCCCTCGAAGAAGGCATGTCCAACGCCCTCATCGAATCCACCAACACCAAGATCCGCGTCATCACCCGCGTCGCCTACGGATTCAAAGACCCTCACGCCCTCATCGCCCTGGCCATGCTC
>NZ_JAAGOB010000027.1 GCF_010550695.1 Phytoactinopolyspora alkaliphila | reverse complement strand
TCACCCGTCCAGGTGAGCGTGGTGCCGTCCAGGGAGACGTCGCCTGACGACGCCTCGGCGTCACCGTTCCAGGTGGCGTCGTCGAGGACGTCTGCCAGGTCGTCCTCAATGATCGCCCCCTCCACCGGAGCCGTACCGATGTGGTTGATCGCCACGGTGTAGGTGACCACCTCGCCGGCCTCGACCAACGAGCCCGGCTCGGGGTCAGCGGTCTTGGAGTACGTGTACGCACCGTTGATGTGCTCGGTGGTGCACGCCTCGTCTTGACCCTCGGCAGGAACGCACTGACCGTCGGTGGTCACCACGTTCTTCAGGAACCGGTCACCTTCAGCGGTCACCGTCACCGAGTAGGTCACCGTCACCACGTCGTCGACCGCGAGGTCGCCGACCCAGCTCAAGACCGGCTCGTCGTACGAGATCTCACCCGCCGACGCCTGGGCGTCGTCGTTGTAGACCGCGTCATCGAGGACCTGAGACATGTCGTCCTCGAACGACCCCGTCAGAGACCCGAGGCCGACGTGGCGAACCTCGACGGTGTAGGTGATCACGTCACCCGGCTCCACCGCCGAACCCGACTCCGGATCCGAGGTCTTCTCCACCTCGTAGTCACCGAAGATGTGCGTGGTGGTGCAGTCCGGGTTCTCATCCGGCGCCGGCACACACCGCGACCGCTCCTCGTCCGGGCTGGTGACGACGTTGGTCAGCTCGTAGTCGCCCACGTCATTCACCGTCACCGTGTAGGTGAGAGTGACGACGTCGCCGACGTCGAGATCACCTGTCCACGTCAGGATCGGCTCCTCGTAGGACACCTCACCGGACGAGACCTCGACATTGTCGTCCCAGACAGCGTCGTCGAGCACCTCGGTGAGGTCGTCAGTGACGATCGCACCCTCGATGGCGCCCTCACCACGCTGGGTGATCTCCACGTTATAGGTGATCACGTCACCCAACTGCACCGTGGAGCCCGGCGTCGGGACCGCGGTCTTGGAGTAGTCGTACCAGCCGACCAGGTGCTCCGTGGTGCAGTTGTCCGGCTCGTAGCAGCCAGGCGACCACACCACGTTCTTCAGGAACGTGTCACCGTCGGCCTCCAACTCTTCGATGTCCTTGACCGTCACCGAGTACGTGATGGTCGCGACCTCGCCGACCGGGACATCACCCTCCCAGAACAAGATGCCGTCTTCCAACGTCGCCTCACCGATGTCGGCGTCGACGTCGTCGTTGTAAACGGCGTCGTCGAACACCTGGGACAGATCGTCCCGGAACACCGCACCCGCAGGGACGTCACCCTGCTGGGTCACCGTCACCGTGTACGTGACCACGTCACCCGGTGCCACCACCGACCCGGACTCCGGATCGGAGGACTTCTCCACCAGATAGTCGGTCACGATCAGCACCGCCGAGGTGCGCATCACCAGTTCGGTGTGCTCGGCCCGAGCCTGTGCCCGGTTCACATACACATCCTGCGGCTCGGCACCGTCAGTGGTGATGACCACCTGGAACGAGAACGTCCCACCAGGCGCCAACTCGCCACCGATCACCCGGATTGCGGTCGGGTTCTCCGGACGATCCGTCGTCCACAGCGCCGACGGAGCATTCGGAGCGCCGTTGTCAGGATCAGCCGGATCGTCGCTCAACGTGGCCGGGTCGGCGTCGGTGTAATACACCGTCCCGCCGTTGTTCAGCACCACCTCGTCCAGCGTGTACGTGCCGTTGAACGACGTACCCCGCTGGTCACCGTTGTACGGCAGGATGTCGATCGTGTCCGTGTAGGCCTGCGCAATCGGGTCGTTCGACTCGATCGCCACCGTCCACGAACCCGTACCGACACCATCACCCTCACGGTTCGGGATATACGCCACATCCGCGGTCTTGAGGATGATCGTGTACCCGTTGCTCGTGGTCGTTACCGTGGCACTGCGCGGCCTCGACGTTTCGCCGCCGTAACTCGATACCGCTGTGTTCGTCAGCCGGGTACCCGGCTCGATGCTGGAATCGGGCACCGCCTGATAGGTCAGGGGATGCGGTGTGTTGGTAGCCACACCGTCCAGCGTCCACGTCAGCACCTGACGGCCCTGAGCATCCGTGGTGACCACCGGCTCCGGATCAGCCGAACCCGGCTCATACGTCATCCCCAACGGCAACGTATCCACGATCTCATAGTCGTCCACCGTCTCCGGAATGGCGCCGGAACCGTTCGCCGAATACGTCAGCGTGAACTCCACCGGCACACCGGCCGTCACCGTCGCCCGCTCAGCCGATTTCTGGATAAACGGCGTCGCACCAATGATTCTCAGGATGTCGCGGCGCCCGTTCGTCATCGGGTAGCGAGCGCCAGGCGTCGGCGTGACCTCACGAATGCCCCCTGGACCGGCCCACGCGCCTTGGCGCAGCACCGACCCGAACATCCAGACGTCCTGACCCACCGGCACGTCATCGTGGATCGCCGTCCAGGCTCGGAGGTCGATCCACTCCATGCTCTCGTTGGCGAACGTCGAGAACGGGTAACTGATCCGCACCGCCTTCACCGTCGACGGGTCGGCGGGTTCCGCAGTGGTCCAATTTGCCGGGTCGGCCCCGCAGTCGAACTGGTCCGGGTCAGCCGGCGTCGGCCCGACGTAGTACTCGAGGACCATCGTGCCGGGAAGCGGGTCGAGCTGGCGCCAGGCGACTTCACTATTGTCCCAACCCCAAACCTGAGCATCACCGGTGAACGTGACGAACTCATTGTCGAAGGCCAGGCAGTTGCCGTACTGGCTGCCGCCGGCGGCGCCGTCGGTGCTGAATGCGTTGCGGGCCTCCTGCCGCACCGTCGTCCCCGGCGACACCCGGTACGTGTCGTCCCAGAACGTATCGCTGCCGCCGGTAAAGGACCGGCGCCAGAACGCGCTCCAGCCGCCGGGCAACGTGTACGACTTGTTGGTGGCGTTGTTGTCGGTCGGATCAGGGAACGTCTGCCCGGTCGGCGCCGTGTATGTCGGCGCGTTCGGGATCGTGAGGCTGATAGATCCGGCCTGGTTTGTCGCTACCCGGAACCACAAGGATCCGCTCGCGACGTAGTCCCAGTCCAGCGGGAGCGGGTTCTGCGAAGTACCCGCGTCGTGGGTGGGCGCGTTGAGCAGGTCGTAGTTGATCCCCTTCAGCGTGAGATCGAACACACCCGGGCTCACGTAGGTCAGGGTGCACTCGTCGACGAAGTTGGTGCTCCGGTGATGTTGCGGAGCGTGAGACCACGGGTGTCCGTTGGCGTTACCGCGGTCGAAGGGTGAGCAGCCCACGAGACCCGAAATCGGGTGTTCCCCGAGGGCAATGTTGGCGCCCGTGTTCGATGCCACGTTGATCCGGTAGCTGACCTCGTCAGGACCGGGATCGGAGCCATCGCCGAGGCGCAGCGACCACTGGAGGTCGACAAGGACCTCGGTGTAGTCGTTGTTCCAGACTCTGGTGTTCGTGTTGCTACCCAAATGGAAGTCCATGATGAACGGGTTCTCGATCAGGATGGGCGGCAACTCTTTGGTCTCGCCACCAGGCGATGTGCCGTCCATCACGATCTCTTCGCCGGTGATGCCATTGGCCACCACCGGAGTCTGCAACACGATCGCCGTACCCATCTTGACCGTGCCGAAATTACACGTCAGCTCCGTGCCGTCTGCGGAGAGACTCGACACGGGGTCGACGTCGGCGGTGAGACACATGTCCGGGATCTCGGCGAAGAACGCCTTGTCCACCGTGAACGTCGCGACCACATTGTCCACCGGCTCGTTGCTCGGCGGCTCCTCGTCGTCGTTGATGTTGATACGCCACTCACCCACCACCGGGCTACTCCGGGAGATCGTCGCCGGCGGGTTCAGCCACCGGCCGTCGATCTCATACACCGGAGTTGCGGCCGCGACCTTGAAGTCATTCTCGACACTACGGGGAGCCCTGGCGTCGTCCTCGTTGGCCGGACCATCGCGGGAGTTCTCCGTCGAGGCCTCCTCCTCGGAAGCCTCATCCTCGGCTGGCTCCTCAGACGCATCCTCGCCGGCCGGTTCCTCCGTGGCCTTCTCCTCCGAAGCCGGCTCATCGGCCGCATCCTCACCGGAAGTCGGCTCTTCGACTTGCAGATCACTCGTCTCAGCGTCATCCGCCTCGCCCGTGAGCGCGGCCGTCTCGGCCGGTTCCGGCTCGCCCTGCGCGCCCC
>NZ_JAAGOB010000026.1 GCF_010550695.1 Phytoactinopolyspora alkaliphila | reverse complement strand
TCACCCGTCCAGGTGAGCGTGGTGCCGTCCAGGGAGACGTCGCCTGACGACGCCTCGGCGTCACCGTTCCAGGTGGCGTCGTCGAGGACGTCTGCCAGGTCGTCCTCAATGATCGCCCCCTCCACCGCAGCCGTACCGATGTGGTTGATCGCCACGGTGTAGGTGACCACCTCACCAGCCTCGACCAGCGAACCCGGCTCCGGATCCGCGGTCTTGGAGAACGTGTACGCACCATTGATGTGCTCAGTGGTGCACGCCTCATCCTGACCCTCAGCCGGAACACACTGCTCCGGGTTCGGAGTCGTGACGACGTTCTTCAAGAACCGGTCACCCTCAGCCGTGACCGTGACTGAGTAGGTCACCGTCGCTTCCTCGCCCACATCAAGCGGACCAGCCCACGACAGCACCGGCTCGTCGTACGACGCCTCACCAGACGTCATCTCGACGTCGTCGTTGTAGACCGCGTCGTCCAGGACCTGGGTCATGTCGTCGGTGAATTCCGCGTCCGTCGGCGCCTTCCCGACGTGCTTGACGCTCACCGTGTAGGTGATGACGTCACCAGGCTCCACCTCGGAACCGGACTCCGGGTCCGAGACCTTGCTCACGACGAAGTCACCCAGCAGGTGGTTCGTCGTGCAGTCCGGGTTCTCATCCGGCGCCGGCACACACTGCGAAATGGGATCGTCGCTGGTAACTACGTTGACCAATTCGAAGTCGCCGATGTCTCTCACCGTGACCGAGTAGGTCAACGTCACAACGTCACCAACGTCGAGATCGCCGTTCCAGAACAGGTTCGGCTCCTCGTAGGAGACCTCACCCTGAGACGCCTGCGCGTCGTCGTTCCATTCGGCATCGTCCAGAGCTGCGCTCAGATCGTCCTCGATCCGTGCGTTCTCGACCGCACCCTCACCCTTCTGGGTGATCTCCACCTGGTACGTGACGACATCGCCGACCCGCACTGTGGAACCCGGTGTGGGGTCCGAGGTCTTGGAGTACTCGTAGTAGCCCACCGGGTGCTCGGTCCGGCACTGGCTGTCCTCGTCCGGATCGGGGCATCCCGGCGACCAGACCTCGTTCTCCAGGAAGGCGAATCCCTCTTCACCCTCGCCTTCAGCAAGGTCCGCGACGTCCTTGACCGTCACCGAGTACGTGATGGTCGCGACCTCGCCGACCGGAATATCACCCTCCCAGTAGATGACGCCGTCCTCCAAGGTCGCCTCACCGATATCGGCCGCGAGGTCGTCGTTGTAGACCGCATCGTCGAAGACACCGGCCATGGTGTCCCGGAAGACCGCACCTGCCGGCACGTCGCCCTCTTGAGTCACCGTCACCGTATACGTGATCACGTCACCCGGCTTCACCGTGGTGCCCGACTCCGGATCGGAGGACTTCTCCACCAGATAGTCGGTCACGACCAGCACCGCCGACGTGCGCATCACCAGCTCGGTGTGCTCAGCCCGAGCCTGCGCCCGGTTCACATACACATCCTGCGGCTCAGCACCATCCGTAGTGATCACCACCTGGAACGAGAACGTCCCACCAGGCGCCAACTCACCACCGATCACCCGAATCGCCGTCGGGTTCTCCGGCCGCTCCGTCGTCCACAACTCCGACGGAGCATTCGGAGCACCGTTATCCGGATCAGCCGGATCGTCGGACAGCGTGGCCGGGTCGGCGTCGGTGTAATACACCGTCCCGCCGTTGTTCAACACCACGTCATCCAGCGTGTACGTGCCGTTGAACGACGTACCCCGCTGATCACCGTTGTACGGCAGAATATCGATCGTGTCCGTGAACGCCTGCGAGATCGGGTCGTTCGACTCGATCGCCACCGTCCACGACCCCGTACCCACACCATCGCCCTCACGGTTCGGGATATACGCCACATCCGCCGTCTTCAAAATGATCGTGTAACCGTTGCTGCTGGTCGTGACTGTCCGCGACACCTCACGCGAGTTCTCACCGCCGTAGCTGGAATACGCCGTATTCGTCAGCTGCGTACCCGGCTCGATACTCGAATCAGCCACCGCCTGATACGGCAACTCATGCCACACATTCGTCGCCACGCCGTCCAACGTCCAGGTCAGCACCTGCCGACCCTGCGGGTCCGTCGTCACCACCGGCTCCGGATCAGCCGAACCAGGCTCATACGTCATCCCCAACGGCAACGTATCCACGATCTCATAGCCGTCCACCGTTTCCGGGATAATGCCGGACCCATTCGCCGAATACCTCAAGGTGAAGTTTGCCGGCACACCCGGCGTCACCGTCGCCCGTTCCGCCAGCTTCTGAATCGCGGGCACCGCCGTGACGATTCGCAGAATGTCCCGCCTTCCGCTTGTATGCGGGTATCGGGCATCCGGGGTCGGCGTGACAACGCCTATGTTCTCCGGACCGAACCAGTTGCCATTACGCAACACGGAGCCGAACATCCACACGTCCTGCCCCACCGGCACGTCATCGTTGATCCTGGTTTGAGCGAATATCGAGATCCACTCCGCATCCTCCTCAGCGAACTGCGAGAAGGGGAAGCGCATCCGCACCGACTTCACCGTCGACAGGTCGGCCGGTTCCGTCGTTGTCCAGCCCGCATCGCCGCCGCAGTCGAACTGGTCCGGGTTGTACTGCGGGCTGTCCGGGTTCACCAGCGCGTTGTTGCCCACGTAGTACTCGATGGGGATCGAGTCGATGAATTGCCGCCCGTCGGTCAGGTTGAAATCCTGGATCGCGACGGTACCCCAGGGCGCCGGCGCTTCCGTCAATGTCGCGTATCGGGTGTCAAGCGTCACACACGCGCCGTACTGAGCGTTGCCGGCCACGTTGTCGCCGCTGAAGCGGTTGTTGGTGTTCTGCTGCACGATCGTTCCGGTGGACACCCGGTAGGTGTCGTCCCAGTGGGTGCCACCGGAACCCGTGAATGGCCGCTGATAGGCCGCAGACCAGCTCCCGGGAAGCGTGTAGGACTTGTTGGTCCGGTTGTTCGCGGCTGGGTCGGTGTAGGTCTGGCCACTCGGCGCCGTATACGTCGGCGCGTTGGATTGCAGGCTGATCGAGCCGGCTTGGTTCGTCGACACCCGGAACCACAGCGAACCGCTGGCTACGTAGTCCCAGTCTGGCGGCAACGGATTGCCCGCGCCACCCCCAGCGTCATGGGTGGGCGCATTCACCAGGTCATAGTTGATGCCCCGAAGCGTCAGATCGAACACCCCGGGCTGGCCCGGCACCGGCGCCAGGATGCACTCGTCGACGAAGTTCGTCCCTCGGGAGTTCGCAGGAATGTGGGACCACGGGTGCCCCTCGGCGTTACCCAAGTCGAACGGGGAGCAGCTGAGACCGCTCCTCGGATTGGCGCCGACGTTGACAGCGGCACCCGTGTTCGATGTGACATTCAGCCGGTAGGTGACCTCATCCGGGCCCGGATCTGAGCCCTTGCCGAGCCGCAATGACCATTGGATGTCGACGTCAACATAAGAAGGGTTGGTGGTATCGTCCCAGTCGGCGAGGTTGGTGTTCGTCCCGTAGTGGATGTCCATCACGAACGGGTTCCGGATCGGGATCGGCGGAAGATCCACCGTCTCGCCACCGGGGCTCGTGCCATCCATCACGATTTCTTCACCCGTGACGCCGTTGGCCACCACCGGGGTCTGCAGCACGATCGCGGTGCCCATGTTGACGGTGCCGAAATTACACGTGAGTTCGGACCGGGCGTCATTCAGGCTCGACGCCGGGTCTACGCCAGTGGTGAGACACATGTCCGGGATCTCGGCGAAGAACGCCTTGTCCACCGTGAACGTCGCCACCACGTTGTCCACCGGCTCGTTGCTCGGCGGGTTCTCGGCATCGTTGATATTGATCCGCCACTCACCCACCACCGGGTTACCCCGCGAGATCGTGGCTGGCGGGTTCACCCACCGACCGGTGATCTCATACACCGGAGTCGCCGCCGCAACCCTGAAGTCATTCGCAGCGATTTCAGAAGACTTGCCGGTGTCCTCAGCGGCCGGGCCGTCGCGAGAGTTCTCCGTCGAGGTCTCCTCGTCGGTCGCCACCTCGTCGACCGATTCCTCAGCCGCTTCCCCGTCGGCTGGCTCCTCAGTAGCTTCTTCCTCCGACGCCGGCTCATCGGCCGCATCCTCACCGGAAGTCGGCTCTTCGACTTGCAGATCACTCGTCTCAGCGTCATCCGCCTCGCCCGTGAGCGCGGCCGTCTCGGCCGGTTCCGGCTCGCCCTGCGCGCCCC
>NZ_JAAGOB010000025.1 GCF_010550695.1 Phytoactinopolyspora alkaliphila | reverse complement strand
AAATGAACCGAGGGCCGCCCCCTGGTTGTGGGGGTGGCCCTCGGTTGTGTGGTGTGTGTCCGGCGGTGTCCTACTCTCCCACCCCGTCTCCGGGGCAGTACCATCGGCGCTGAAGGGCTTAGCTTCCGGGTTCGGAATGGGACCGGGCGTTTCCCGCTTCGCTGTGACCGCCGGAACGTTATGGGAATTGTCAATCCGTGTGTACCCGCCACACACGCCCCTGGCCGTGCACCCCCGCCTTGTGTGGTGGGGTGTGGGTGGGTGTGTGTGGGGTGTCCGGACCGTATTCCGGGAACCGTATAGTGGACGCGTTTGATCGCAGGGTTTTGTGTGTGTCACCAGCCCGCCGCGTGGCGGGGTGGTGGGTGTGTGTCAAGTCCTCGGCCTATTAGTACCGGTCAGCTTCACGCATTTCTGCGCTTCCACGTCCGGCCTATCAACCCAGTGGTCTAGCTGGGGGCCTTACCCGGTTAACCCGGTGGGAGACCTCATCTTGAAGCAGGCTTCCCGCTTAGATGCTTTCAGCGGTTATCCCTTCCGAACGTAGCTAACCAGCCGTGCTCCTGGCGGAACAACTGGCACACCAGAGGTTCGTCCGTCCCGGTCCTCTCGTACTAGGGACAGCCCTTCTCAAGTCTCCTGCGCCCGCAGCGGATAGGGACCGAACTGTCTCACGACGTTCTAAACCCAGCTCGCGTACCGCTTTAATGGGCGAACAGCCCAACCCTTGGGACCGACTACGGCCCCAGGATGCGACGAGCCGACATCGAGGTGCCAAACCATGCCGTCGATATGGACTCTTGGGCAGGATCAGCCTGTTATCCCCGGGGTACCTTTTATCCGTTGAGCGACAGCGCTTCCACAAGCCACTGCCGGATCACTAGTTCCTACTTTCGTACCTGTTCGACATGTCTGTCTCACAGTCAAGCTCCCTTGTGCACTTGCACTCGCCACCTGATTGCCAACCAGGCTGAGGGAACCTTTGAGCGCCTCCGTTACTCTTTAGGAGGCAACCGCCCCAGTTAAACTACCCACCAGGCACTGTCCCTGATCCGGATCACGGACCGAGGTTAGATATCCAGTACGACCAGAGTGGTATTTCAACGTTGACTCCACAACCACTGGCGTGGCTGCTTCACAGTCTCCCACCTATCCTACACAAGCCGAACCGAACACCAATACCAAGCTGTAGTAAAGGTCCCGGGGTCTTTCCGTCCTGCTGCGGGTAACGAGCATCTTTACTCGTAGTGCAATTTCGCCGAGTCCGTGGTTGAGACAGTGGGAAAGTCGTTACGCCATTCGTGCAGGTCGGAACTTACCCGACAAGGAATTTCGCTACCTTAGGATGGTTATAGTTACCACCGCCGTTTACTGGCGCTTAAGTTCTCAGCTTCGCCCCGAAAGGCTAACCGGTCCCCTTAACGTTCCAGCACCGGGCAGGCGTCAGTCCGTATACATCGTCTTGCGACTTCGCACGGACCTGTGTTTTTAATAAACAGTCGCTTTCCCCTGGTCTCTGCGGCCATCAACGCTCCCACCGCGAAGGTGTTCACGAATCAGGCCCCCCTTCTCCCAAAGTTACGGGGGCATTTTGCCGAGTTCCTTAACCACGGTTCACTCGATCGCCTTAGTATTCTCTACCTGACCACCTGTGTCGGTTTAGGGTACGGGCGGCAATGACACTCGCTAGAGGCTTTTCTCGACAGCATAGGATCACCCACTTCGCCACAATCGGCTCGGCATCCAGCCTCGGGCGCTACTGTGGCGGATTTACCTACCACGGCCCTGCACTGTTACCCCGGGACAACCATCGCCCGGGATGGGCTACCTTCCTGCGTCACCCCATCACTTGTCTACTACCGGTTCGGGTCCCACGCTCCCCCACCACACACCCCGAAGGGTGAACGGCAGGTTCGGGTGGTTAGCATCACCGGGGTCAACATGGTCGCGTCACCACCGGTACGGGAATATCAACCCGTTGTCCATCGACTACGCCTGTCGGCCTCGCCTTAGGTCCCGACTCACCCAGGGCGGATTAGCCTGGCCCTGGAACCCTTGGTCATTCGGCGGACGGGTTTCTCACCCGTCTTTCGCTACTCATGCCTGCATTCTCACTCGTGTAGCCTCCACAACTAGCTCACGCTGCTGCTTCCCCGGCCACACGACGCTCCCCTACCCAACCACACACCTGAACCACAACCCGCAAGGGGCCGCAGCTGGGCTATAGTGTGATTGTCACAGCTTCGGCGGTGTACTTGAGCCCCGCTACATTGTCGGCGCGGAATCACTTGACCAGTGGGCTATTACGCACTCTTTAAAGGGTGGCTGCTTCTAAGCCAACCTCCTGGTTGTCTGTGCGACTCCACATCCTTTTCCACTTAGCACACGCTTAGGGGCCTTAGCTGGTGATCTGGGCTGTTTCCCTCTCGACTACGAAGCTTATCCCCCGCAGTCTCACTGCCACGCTCTCACTTACCGGCATTCGGAGTTTGGCTGACGTCAGTAACCTTGTCGGGCCCATCGGCCATCCAGTGCTCTACCTCCGGCAAGAAACACGCGACGCTGCACCTAAATGCATTTCGGGGAGAACCAGCTATCACGGAGTTTGATTGGCCTTTCACCCCTACCCACAGGTCATCCGCCCACTTTTCAACGTAGGTCGGTTCGGGCCTCCACGCGGTCTTACCCGCGCTTCACCCTGCCCATGGGTAGATCACTCCGCTTCGGGTCTAGAGCATGCGACTAGAAACGCCCTATTCGGACTCGCTTTCGCTACGGCTACCCCACACGGGTTAACCTCGCCACACACCACTAACTCGCAGGCTCATTCTTCAAAAGGCACGCCATCACAACCCCACAAGGAGACTGCTCTGACGGCTTGTAGGCACACGGTTTCAGGTACTATTTCACTCCCCTCCCGGGGTACTTTTCACCATTCCCTCACGGTACTGATCCGCTATCGGTCACCAGGGAGTATTTAGGCTTACCAGGTGGTCCTGGCAGATTCACACGGGATTTCTCGGGCCCCGTGCTACTTGGGAGAAGAACTCCAGAGTCGCTACCTGACGTCTACGGGGGTCGCACCCTCTACGCCAGACCATCCAAGATCTTTCAACTTCAGCAGCGATTTATCACTCCTGGCCAGCGCGGCAGCACTGACACAGTTCAACCCCACAACCCCGCACACGCAACCCCTGCCGGGTCTCACACATGCACGGTTTAGCCTCATCCGCTTTCGCTCACCACTACTCACGGAATCACTGTTGTTTTCTCTTCCTGTGGGTACTGAGATGTTTCACTTCCCCACGTTCCCTCCAACCACCCTATGAGTTCAGGTGGAGGTGACGGCACATGACTGCCGCCGGGTTTCCCCATTCGGACACCCCCGGATCATAGCTCGGTTGCCAACTCCCCGGGGCTTATCGCAGGCTCCCACGTCCTTCATCGGCTCCTGGTACCAAGGCATCCACCGTGTGCCCTTACTAACTTGACACAACAAAACACACAAAAATGAAGATGCTCGCGTCCACTATACAGTTCTCAAAACACGGGCAGGACAACCAACCACCACCCCAGTCACACACCACCACCCAACACGAGCGACAGCGGATACTGGAACCAGCCGGCCCCACACCAACCAAAGAAACCAACCACCAACAGCGGCCGATCCCTCAGGACCCAACAACGCACCAAGCCGACCACCACACCCCCACCCACCACGGGCAGAAAGCATGACAGCCGAATGTTGACGTTCCATCCATCGAGCAACCACCCACACAACACTCGTGCGCGGCATGGCCCCCACAACCCCCCAACACAAAGAAGAAAGGGCTGTTAGAGAAGCTCCTTAGAAAGGAGGTGATCCAGCCGCACCTTCCGGTACGGCTACCTTGTTACGACTTCGTCCTAATCGCCAGTCCCACCTTCGACCACTCCCCCCGGACAAGCCGGTTAGGCCATGGGCTTCGGGTGTTACCGACTTTCATGACGTGACGGGCGGTGTGTACAAGGCCCGAGAACGTATTCACCGCAGCGTTGCTGATCTGCGATTACTAGCGACTCCAACTTCACGGGGTCGAGTTGCAGACCCCGATCCGAACTGAGACCGGCTTTTTGGGATTCGCTCCACCTCACGGTATCGCAGCCCTTTGTACCGGCCATTGTAGCATGCGTGAAGCCCTGGACATAAGGGGCATGATGACTTGACGTCATCCCCACCTTCCTCCGAGTTGACCCCGGCAGTCTCCTATGAGTCCCCACCATAACGTGCTGGCAACATAGGACGAGGGTTGCGCTCGTTGCGGGACTTAACCCAACATCTCACGACACGAGCTGACGACAGCCATGCACCACCTGTACACGGCCCTAAAAGGACCCGACATCTCTGCCGGATTACCGCGTATGTCAAGCCCAGGTAAGGTTCTTCGCGTTGCATCGAATTAATCCGCATGCTCCGCCGCTTGTGCGGGCCCCCGTCAATTCCTTTGAGTTTTAGCCTTGCGGCCGTACTCCCCAGGCGGGGCGCTTAATGCGTTAGCTACGGCACGGACCCCATGGAAGAGGACCCACACCTAGCGCCCAACGTTTACGGCGTGGACTACCAGGGTATCTAATCCTGTTCGCTCCCCACGCTTTCGCTCCTCAGCGTCAGTACCGGCCCAGAGACCCGCCTTCGCCACTGGTGTTCCTCCTGATATCTGCGCATTTCACCGCTACACCAGGAATTCCAGTCTCCCCTGCCGGACTCTAGCCTGCCCGTATCCACCGCAGACCCGGAGTTAAGCCCCGGGCTTTCACGGCAGACGCGACAAACCGCCTACGAGCCCTTTACGCCCAATAATTCCGGACAACGCTCGCACCCTACGTATTACCGCGGCTGCTGGCACGTAGTTAGCCGGTGCTTCTTCTGCGCCTACAGTCACCCGAAGGCTTCGTCGGCGCTGAAAGAGGTTTACAACCCGAAGGCCGTCATCCCTCACGCGGCGTTGCTGCATCAGGCTTTCGCCCATTGTGCAATATTCCCCACTGCTGCCTCCCGTAGGAGTCTGGGCCGTGTCTCAGTCCCAGTGTGGCCGGTCGCCCTCTCAGGCCGGCTACCCGTCGTCGCCTTGGTAGGCCACTACCCCACCAACAAGCTGATAGGCCGCGGGCCCATCCTCAGCCGATAAATCTTTCCACACACAGACCATGCAGCCGTGTGTCGTATCCGGTATTAGACCCAGTTTCCCAGGCTTATCCCAGAGCTAAGGGCAGGTCACCCACGTGTTACTCACCCGTTCGCCGCTCGAGTACCCCCGAAGGGGCCTTTCCGCTCGACTTGCATGTGTAAAGCACGCCGCCAGCGTTCGTCCTGAGCCAGGATCAAACTCTCCATTAAGGTTCATATAGACACCCCACCCACAAAAGGGCAAGGCACCAAACCAAAAGAAGAAAAACAATCCCAGCAAAACAACAAACCCCCCACAAACAAGAGGCCTGCTGCTCTACCAAAGGAAAATAACCTCACGAACCCACACCCCAAAAAGGAGCACAAGCCCGCAAAACGAGGCCAAACAAACAATTGGCATCAACATTCAAACTTGGCACGCTGTTGAGTTCTCAAGAATCGGAC
>NZ_JAAGOB010000024.1 GCF_010550695.1 Phytoactinopolyspora alkaliphila | reverse complement strand
GCACGCCGTTCTCCTCACACCTTGTTTTTGATCTTCGACAATCAAAAACCTAGGCGGAAAGAACGGCGTGCGCTGCTATGACACGCTCAACCCACCCACGGACATGTCACAAGAGCCTCATTTGGAGACCCCCGCGTGGCATAACGTGATGATCCCGGGGCCGCCCATAGCCGGCCCCGGGATATGGTCCCAGGTCTTCGTGTCACCGCGAACCGCTCCACCCGGCGGCACCCTGCGTCAGATCGGAATCACGATCCCTGGCTCCACTGGTCTCAGACGAGCCAGCGGTTCTTGCGCACCAGCGGCAGCCGCTCCCAGACCTTGCCGAACCCGACCACACGGCCGGTTCCTGCGAGGGCGAGCACTCCCAGCATCAGCGCTTCTGTCAGGTGGTTGTCCATGAACGGGTTATTGGCCAGCGGAAGGGCGGCCATCCACATGAACACCAGGAGAAGAGCACCGGTGACGGCGGCGATCCGCATCCCGATGCCGAGGATCAGCGCCAGGCCGATGCCCAGCAGGCCGATCATGAACAGCCAGTCCGCCCACGCGTGTCCGGCCATCCCGCTGAAGAACCCGCCGAAGGGGCCTTCGACGTTGCTCAGGTAACCGGTGGTGGGGCTTCCGCCGTTGACCCATGCCCGCTCGGCGGGAGTGGCATACCCGAAGCCGAAGGTCTTGTCGAGGAACGCCCACAGGAAGGTCCAGCCGAGGGCGAAGCGCAGAGCGGCCAGGACGTATCCGAGTGCACCAGGACGACCAGTCGCCTGTTCCACGGCGGGAACGGTGTCCGGTTCGGCCTTCCGGATTCCCGCGATCGGCGCCAGGACCTTCTCGTCCCGCTTCTGGGCGGCGGGCTTCTGAGCGGCCGGCTCCTGGGTAGCAAGCTTGTCGTTGTGTCGTGCCGGGACGACCGGCTTAACGGCGTGTGCCATCATCGTCTCCCTTTCAGGTGTTTGCCGGTGTCTCCGGCCTTCTGGTTCAAGTACACCCCTGGCGCACCCCTCCCGTCCGCGGGCGAACGTCGCTACTCACCGAGTCCAAGGTCCCTTTCCGAACAGGACCGACGGCACGCGGCGCTCCTGTTGCGAACGTCTCGGCATGGGCGTCGCCGGGCGGGACAGCCGAGGATGCGGGTTCGCGCATGCGAATGTCCCGGGGCGTCGCTGATGGACGCCCCGATCCACGGCGGCAGACACCTGTCGCACCGGCGAGCTCAGGCTCCCGGCACCCAGTTCGAGATCCTGCGTCCCCGGATGATCTCCGGGGTGATCCGGATGAAGTGCGGCTTGCTTCCCAGCGCCCACGGCACCAGGTCCACGCTCCGCAATCTGTCGTGTTCAGACCGCCCCACCGCGTGGGCCCGCCCGATCAGGACGACCGACCAGCCGGTCATGGCCGCCTCGTCGTACCGGTCCACCTCGAACGCCACGACCGCCGAACGCGCCGCCGCCGCGAGCTTCGAGCCCACACCGGTACGGATCAGCACATCGTCGCCGTCCAGCACGAAGTTGACCGGCTGGATCGCCGGCAGCGCCCCCTCGGTGAACACGATGCGCCCGATGGGGACGGTGGCCAGCAATGCCATGCATTCATCCCGGCCGAGTACATCGAGGCCGGCTGAGTCCACCCGCACGTCTGTTTCCACAAACACCACTCTCCACCTCCGAGAGGGGCACGAGTCAGGGCCGAAAGTCACCGCTCACCCGGATGAGGTCACAGTCCTGCCCAGGCCGCACGGAAGGGCCGGAAGTCCCGGCCGCCGGGGACCGTCGCCTGCTGCGCGGAGGGGGCCTGAGCACGTAGAAAGGAAATGACAACGACGCCCGCCGCGTCCGTGTGACGGCCGCGGCGTATCCGCGTCTGCCGCCGCAATACCAGGAGGTTGGACACCATGCGACCCATAATCGTCGGCATCGACGGTTCGCAAGACAGCGAGGCTGCGCTGAGATGGGCCGCCGGCGATGCCCGGCGCCGGGGAGCCACTCTCGTCATCCAGTACGCGATTCACACCCCCGTCGCCACGGTGCCGTTCGGCGGCGGGATGATGCTGCCGCCTACCCCTGAGCTCGAGGAGTACGGAACCCAGATCCTGGAGTCCGCCGCCGGCATGGTGAGGGACGAGCTCGAAGCGGACCGGATCCGCACCGAGCTCGTGGTCCAGCCGCCGGTGCTGGCTTTGCTGTCCGCCTCGGAGAAGGCACAGCTGCTGGTGCTGGGCAGCCGCGGCCTCGGCGCCGTAAGCTCGGCGTTCCTCGGATCGGTCAGCACCCGCGTCGCGGCACGGGCAGCGTGCCCCACCGTGATCGTCCGGGCGGGACAGCACCGCCACGACGACGGTCCGGTGGTGGTAGGCGTGGACGGGTCGGACACCGGAGACGCGGCCCTGCGTTTCGCATTCGAGGAGGCGAAGCTCCGCTCTACCGGGCTCGAGATCGTGTTCGCCTATCACCAGCCGGCCACCATGCTGCCCTTCGAGCACGCGGAGCTGGCCGTCGAACCGAGCCGGGAGGACCGGGAACGCGCCGAGCTTCGCCTGCACGAGATCGTCCAGCGCACGCTGGGAGACCCACCCGTGGACATGGTGGTGCGCACGCGTGTCTCGGCCGTCGATCCGGCCGACGCGCTCGTCGCCGCCGATGAGAGCGCGTCGTTGATCGTCGTCGGCTCCCGCGGACGCGGCGCCTTCACCGGGATGCTTCTGGGCTCGGTCAGCCAGCGGGTGCTCCACAACGCGACCACACCGGTGGCGGTGGTCCACAGCGGCACCTCCGTCGGGATACGGTCGTAACCGTGACCCACGAGAGCATCGATCAGGGCAATCAGCCGGGCCGCGTCATCAAGGTCTTCCTCCTTGACGACCACGAGGTGGTTCGTCGCGGCGTCGCCGCCGTCTTGGACGTGGAACCGGACATCACGGTCATCGGCGAGGCAGGCACCGCCGAGCAGGCCATCGCCCGGATCCCGGCCTTGCGCCCGGACGTTGCCATCCTCGATGTCCGGCTACCGGACGGCGACGGCGTCACCGTCTGCCGGGAGGTGCGCTCCCGGCTGCCCGGGCTGCAGTGCCTGATGCTCACCTCCTTCGCCGACGACGACGCCCTGTTCGACGCCGTGATGGCCGGTGCGGCGGGCTACGTCCTCAAACAGATCCACGGCACCGACCTGGTGGGGGCTGTACGGGCTATCGCCCAGGGCAAGTCCTTGCTGGACCCGGAGAGCACAGCCCGGATGCTCCAGCGGCTTCGGGACCGGGAGAACAAGAAGGACCCGCTGGCTGCGCTGTCCGACCAGGAACGCAAGATCCTCGACCTGATCGGCGACGGGCTCACCAACCGCCAGATCGGTGAGCAGATGTTCCTGGCCGAGAAGACGGTCAAGAACTACGTCTCCAACCTGCTGGCCAAGCTCGACATGAGCCGGCGAACCCAGGCCGCCGCATTGTCCGCGCAGCTCAAGGCCGAATCCCGGCGAAACGACCGGGAAGGCTGACAACAGCCGGATCAACGCAGAGGAACCCTCCACCGGAGCAGGGTGCCGCCCTGTTCCCCCGGCCCGACATCGAACGACCCGCCCCGGCGCTCGGCGCGTTCGGCGAGATTGGCCAGCCCACTGCGCCGGCCGTTCTGCACCAGGCCCACGCCATTGTCGGCCACCCGAAGCACCAATTCGTTGTCCATTACAACCACTCCCACGTCCACCCTGGAGGCACGCGAGTGGCGCACGACGTTGGACAGGGACTCCTGGAGCACGGCGGTCACGTCTGCGGCGAGGTCATCGCTGACCGTCGTGTCCAGTAGGCCCTCCATCTCAAGCGCCGGGGCAAAGCCGAGCTGCTCGGACGCTGACTGGACGATGCTCAGCAGCTTGCCGCGCAAAGTCGTGTCGGTCTCGTCACGCACCGGCTGCAGAGCGAAGATGGTGGAGCGGATCTGGCGGATGGTGGCATCCAGGTCGTCGACGGTTCGCTGTACCCGTTCAGCCACGTCCCCGCGGTCGATCAACCGGATCACGGCAGTCAGTGTCATGGCACTGGCGAACAGCCGTTGAACCACGACGTCATGCAGGTCACGGGCGATGCGTTCCCGGTCGTCCACCAAGCCGTGACGCTCGGCCTCCTTGCGGGCATCGGCGAGCTCGAGCACCACAGCCGCCTGGCTGGCGAACGCCTCCAGCATGGTGATGACACTCGGTGAGAATGGCGCGCTGCCGCGTGGCTTGGACAGGATCAAGACGCCACGCGCATATTGCGTGGAGCCGAGCGGAATGAGCACAGCCGGACCGCCGGGCATCCGCGCGAGAAGCGGAGAGGACTCGATGTCCGGACGGTACTCGTTGATCGCCCGGGACTCGCCACTGGCGAGAACGGCCCCGGTGAGAGTCCCGGTACTGGAGAACGCGAACGAGTCCAGCTCCTCGGCGCCCGCACCGTCGACGGCCAGCACGGTCATCAGATCGAGTGAGCCGGTGGGCACGGCCACCGCCGCCGTGTCCGCGCCGGACATCTCGCGCGCTCGGCTGGCGACGAGGTTGAAGGCTTCGTCGAGCTCGGTGCCCGAGAGCAGAGCGCGGGTCAGGTCCGCGGAAGCGTTCAGCCAGGTCTCCCGGTGCCGGGTATCGTCGTAGAGCCGGGCGTTCTCGATGGCGATTCCGGCGGCCGTGGCCAGCGCAGCGACGATGATCTCGTCCTGCTCGTCGAACTCGCGGTCGCCGTTCTTCTCGGTGAGGTAGAGGTTGCCGAAGACGTCGTCGCGCACCCGGATGGGCACGCCGAGGAAGGTGTGCATCGGCGGATGACCGCTGGGGAATCCGTACGACTCGGTGTGCTCCGAGATCTCCGGCAGCCGAAGCGCCTGCGGCTCCTTGATCAGCAGCCCGAGGAGACCGCGCCCATGCGGCCATTCGGCGATCTCGGCGATCTGCGTGTCGCTGAGCCCGACCGGGATGAACTGCGCCAGCTGGCCATCGTCGCCGATCACGCCCAGGGCGCCGTACCTACAGTCCACCAGCTTGGTCGCGGACTCGACGATATTGCGGAGCACCGTCTCCAGGTCGAGAGCACGCCCGATCGACACGACAGCTTCGAGCAGCGCGTGGACACCGTCTCGTGCGGCCACCACCGCCTGAAGGCGGGTTTGCACCTCCGCAAGCAACTCGTCCAGCGGGAGTTTCGGCAGGAACTGCCCGAACTCGTCAGTCATGAAGCCAACCCCTCTGCCACCCCGGACCAGTGTTCCATCGCCGGTGACGGCTTGTCGAGGGGCCAATGCCGTGACCTGGACGATCGTCGCGGCCGCCCACACAGATGGGTAGATCCCGCAGAAAGCGGGTACCACGTCACTCAGGTCGATCGCGAGAGAGGGACGATATGTCGAACAGCATCCGGCACGAGACGATGCGCACCAGTTACGGACGCACCGTGGAGGTCGGGCGGCTGCGGCTACCCGGCGTCCAGACCCCGGTGGACCGGGTGATTCTGGACGTCCCCCGAGACAATCCCGAGTACGACAACCTGTGGCTGAGCCTCAGCCCGCGCGAGGCCAGGGACCTCGCCGAGCGGCTGACCCGGCACGCCACCGAGGCGGAGTCCGCCGGCTAGCTTCGGCCCCTCACCGTCCCGTTCAGGGGCACCGCGGGATCGGCGCGCTCCAGCTGGAGTTCGAGCGGTTCGCGACGTAGAAGTCGCTGACCCACCGGCCGTCGTCGAGACGGTTCCAGACCGACGTGGTCCGGTACGTCTCGCCTCGCTTCTGGCACATCACGTACGCGAGGCCTCCGCGCGGCAGGGCAGGGCCCGACTTCGAGTAGGACATCCCCGGGCCGGTCCGGGCGTTGAGCGCCACACCGGCCGTGACCTGCCCCGGGTACGCGCAGCGCGGCAACGCCGACGAGAAGCCCGTGCTGGACGGCGTCGACACGTAGTAGTCGCTGACCCAGGTGCCGTTGCTGAGCCGGTCCCACACGGCGCTGGTGCCGACTTTCTGGCCATGGCCCTGGCACATCACCCGCAGCGTGGACCCGGGTGCGTGGGTCCGCACGGCGGGATAGGCCGACGACGGTCCCGTGCGCGCGTTCAGGGCCGTGCTGCTGGTCACCTTGTAGGCGCGGGACACCGTCGCGACCGGCGCGTCGAGTGAGTCGCTGTCGATGTTCAGCCGCACCCCGCCCCACGTCTCGTCGTGGTCGCCGCGGTACTGCTTGGCCCGCTGATGGACAGCCCAGTGCGAGTTCGGAGCCGTCGGCCAGCCGGTGAGTGAGGTCTTGCCGTCCCAGCGGGCCATCCAGACGGCATCCGGACGCGCGTACTTGGTGGAGTTGTAGGAGTCGGACAGATCCCGCAGACCGGAGTCCTGATGCACGTAGACGCCGGCGAGATAGCCGGAGGCGTGCAGCGTCTTCGTCCATGCCGAGACATATCGCCGGACCGCGACCCGGCAGCCCGAGTCCGACCGGTCGTAGTGCTCCACGTCGGCGTAGAGCGCGCTGCCCGGGAGCAGGCCCAGCGCCTTCGCCTTGCTGACCGCGTCCTTCGCTTCCGACGTCCCGTAGGACGCGGCGTTCGAGGCGGTGTAACGGAGAGGCTTACTCTCGCCAAACTTGCAAAACGGCTGGCGGCCGAAGTACGTGGGCAACAGCTTCCAGCCCAAGGCGTTGGCGTCGCGCACCCACGACGACGTCAGGTTGGGCTGAGTGCACCCGCGATTGTTGCCACCGAAGTAGATGTTCACCGTCCGGTACGACGACGCCCGCCACGCCCGGAGCGCGTCCAGCGACGGCGCGGTGCACGTGTCGAACCCCAGGCCGGTCACCCTCGTGGACGAGGACCCGGTCGGATAGTCGGCCGGGGTGGCCGGCTCAGCCGTGGCGGAGACCGCCATGCCGAGCAGCAACGTTCCGGCCGCGGTGAGACTTGCGAGCAACCCAGCCATGCGCCTCATGTCGCGCCCCCTCATGCCAAGCCCTGCATCCAGTATGCGCCTGTTTCACCACAATGACGCCGGTCACGGCAGTTCGGTTTACCGGACATCGCGCGCGCAGGGAGCCAGGAAAGCCGGCGTGAGGTGCTGGTCCTCGACGAGGCGGTCGTCGGCGCATCTCGTGACCGTCGTGGGTGCAGGAAGGGTCCTTCGGCCCTAGGGCGCCAGGACGTCGATGTGCTCTCGTTACGTCATGGAGGACAGAGGAAAGGGTGCAGCCGGCGACCGGCCCGGCGGCGGACGGAGCCGCCGCTCGAGAGCACGGCGCCGAGCGGTCATCGTCGGCACCGGTGTCGCGGTCTCCGCGGCCGGTGCCACGGTGGCTCGAGCTCGCTACCGGGACTGGGGTTCCACCCCGGACGAACGCGACTGCCGACTACCCGGTGACGAGCTCATCGCCGACCCGGCCTCGTTCACCACCAGGGCAGTCACCATCAAGGCACCTCCGGCGGAGGTGTGGAAATGGCTGGTGCAGATCGGCCAGGATCGTGGCGGCTGGTACAGCTACGAGTGGCTGGAGAATCTGTTCGGACTCAACATCCACAACGCCCGTGAGCTCCGGCCGGAATGGCAGCAGCTCGCACCTGGTGACCGGGTGTGGGCCGTACCGGCCGGATCCAAGGGCCGCGGTGACGGTTACGCGTTCCTGGTAGCACAGGTGCAGCCAGGACAGGCCCTGGTGCTGAGCCAGTCTCCCCCGGAGCACCCCTGGGACGCGACTTGGGCCTTCGCGCTCGCCGACGACGGACGCGGCGGCTGCCGGCTGCTCGCGCGCGGCCGGGTGGCGCGCCGGCCCGGATTCACGGGCACGCTGGCATGGGTGGGCGGTGAGCTCCTCGACCCGGTCACGATGGTCATGACCCGCAAGATGCTGCTGGGTATCCGAGCCCGCGCGGAGTTCGCCCACGACGTGCGCCGGCGGCGCTCAGCCGGCGCCGCGCCCGATGACGCCACGCCCGCCGGCAGCACGCCCGACGACGCCGCGGCGTGAAAGCCACACGCCGGGGAGAAGGGGAAGGGCATGCAGACAGAAGCCGTTGACCGGCTCCTCAAGGGAGACCGGCCCGTTGAATCGAGGCTGCTATGAGCCTGCAGGTCGGCATCATCGCCCCACCGTGGCTGCCAGTCTCCTCCGCGTCGCCCGGAAGCACGGAATCCATGGTCGACCGGCTGGCGCGAGGGCTGGAGGACGCGGGGTGCCAGGTGGTTCTCTTCGCCACGGGCGACGCGACCTGCCCCGTCGAGCGCCGCTGGTACTTTCCGTCCGCGCTGGGACAGGTCGAGGACGGGCGTGCGGAGATGATCCACGTCGAGCGCGCCTACCGCGAGCTGGCCGGGGTCGACGTCATACACGATCACACGCTCGCCGGGCTGTCCCGGACCGGCATCGGCGATCGCAGCGTCCCCACGGTCGTCACCGCACATCGGGAGCTCACCCGGGATCTGCGCAGGCAGTACACCGAGGCCGCGGTTCATGTCATGATCACGGCCGTCTCGTGGTCCCAGCGTCGCATGGCACCGGAGGTGCCGGTGGCGGCGGTCATTCACCACGGCCTCGTCACGGCGGAGTACCCGGTGGGCGGTGACCACAAGGAGTACGTGCTGTTCATGGGCCGGATGCATCCGCACGACGGCGCGCACCGAGCCATTCTGGCCGCGCGAACGGCCGGAAAGCGGATCATGCTCACGGGCAGGGTCCACGAGCCGGCCGAGCGACGCTACTTCACCACCGCCGTCGCGCCGCTGCTCGGTGAGGATGCCGTGTATCTGGGCGACGTCACCGGAGACACCAGGCTCGCGCTCCTCGCCGGAGCGGAGGCGCTCGTCCGCCCGATCCGGCGGGCGGAGCCGTTCTCGCTGCCGATGGTCGAGTCGCTGGCGTGCGGCACACCGGTCGTGACATTTCCCGACGGCGCCACCCGGGAGATCCTCGACCACGGAGTGACCGGGTTCGTCTGTGCCGACGACGCCGAGATGGCACGCGAGCTCAGTCACGTGGCGGACCTCGACCGAGCACGCTGCCGGACCACCGTGCAGGTCCGCTTCTCCGTCGAACGGATGGTCAGGGCCTACATCGACGTG
Organism: Phytoactinopolyspora alkaliphila; assembly: GCF_010550695.1. Taxonomy (GTDB): domain Bacteria; phylum Actinomycetota; class Actinomycetes; order Jiangellales; family Jiangellaceae; genus Phytoactinopolyspora; species Phytoactinopolyspora alkaliphila. The sequence continues at coordinate 12,258 of NZ_JAAGOB010000024.1, read as the reverse complement.
TACCGGCGAGCCGCCGGCGCCTCGACCGTTTCGGAGCGAGCCCGCCGGCGCAGGAACTCGCGTGTGGTACCGCTGCCCATCATCCCGGGGCGACGGTCTCCCCTACGGCGGCCGATCACCCGTGTTCAGCCGGTGGCCGAAGCGATGGACTGAAAGTCACGAGGAGCTCGAGCTCAGGCGGTCCCGGGTGCTCCAGGACCGGTCCTCTCGGAGAGATCATGCCGGGTGACCTGCTGCATGAGTGCCGTCATGTGATGGGTCGGCTCGACGTCGAGCTCGTCGCGAAGCATCGAGCGGAAACGCTGGTACTCACGCACGGCCGCGGCGGCGTTGCCTTCGGCGAGATGAACCTGGATGACTGAGCGATGCGCACTCTCCCGGAGCGGATCGATCTCGACGGCCTGGAGCGCCGCCTCGAGCGCCTGCGCATGGGCACCACGTTCGACGAGTGCTCCGGACAGCGCCTCCAGGACGTGCAGCCGTGTCTGATGAATCCGCTCGCGCTCGGCGAGAACCCACTCGTCGTACCACCCGGGAAGCAGCTCCCCACCGATCAACGCGGGGGTTGCGACCGACTCCAGCTCCGGCAACCAACCGGCGAGCACTCGATGAGCGTTGGCCTTGAACTCGTGGACGTCGACGGACACGTCCTCCGCCATCTGCACCTCGCCGTCGTCGGCTTGGACGATCCCGGGTATCTGCCGATGGAGGAACGAAAGAGCAGCCCGCAGGCTCGCTTGTGCGCGCCGCTCGTCCACGTCGGACCACAACGCTCCAGCCACGTGCGTCCGGGGTTGACGACCGTGCAGGGCGAGAAACGCGAGCAGTCTCCGGCTTCTGAATGGCACGCGGACGATTTGCCGATCCCCTGCCAGGCGCCAGGAACCGAACAATTTCAACCGCAGGAACGACGCCTCCTGCATTTTCGGTTCGCCCCCCGAACCTAGGTCAAGGTGTACACGTCCTTTAGCACCCCTTGTCACCTACTGCCGGTCAACGATACCCGTTTCTCGGTGGCTGTAACTCGTCGGACGCGGCCGCCCACACGTGAGGATCCTCCCCTCCGAGCCGCCAGAAGAAGACGCCACCAAGCCTGTGTCTCGACGCTATGGCCACTTTGGCTCTCACGCTGACGGCGTCCTCGTACCAGACCTCGTGCCGCCGGCCCGCCGAGTCCTCGTAGGTGAACGACGGCGACCCGTCCGCCGAGCGCCGGACAGGCACGCCGTGCTCCCGTGCCAGCGCCCGCGCCTCCTCGAAGCCGATGGTGCCGCCACGCCCCTCCGACCAGTCGTAACCCAGGAGGACGACGCCGAGGATCACCTTCTCCCTCGGGATCTCCGTCAGCGTCCACTCGATGACCTCGTCGACCCAATCGGCGGGAGCGACCGGTCCGGGCGGGGAGGTCTCCCACGAGTATTCATAGGTCATCACCCGCACTTGGTCCACCGCGGCACCGATGGCCCGGTAGTCCTGAGCCTGGTTGCGTTCGTCGTAACCCTCATCGGACACCTTGGGATGCACGGCGACCGTCAGCACTTTGTCCTCGGCGTGAAGCGCGGCCGCGAGGTCTCCGAGGAACTCCGAGAACCGTTCGCGATCGACCGCTCGCAGGTCCTCGTAATCGATGTCGATGCCGTCGTAGTCCTGGGTGACGGCCAGCTCGACAAGCTCACGGACGTGCCGGCGCACTGCCCGGGGATCGTGCAGCATCGCTTGCACCACCCCGGGGTTCCACTCCCCTTCGAGCAGGTTGGTGATCGTGGGTGTCACGCGGATACCGCGCGCCTGCAGATACCGCACGGTCCGCAGATCGACGGTGGTGTTCTCGGCATCGGCGAGAACGATGCGGCCGGTCGCCTTGAGCGAGTACCAGACCGGGCTCACTTCGTGGAAGAAGTCGAGATGCAGCAGGGCGGTGTCGAAGCCGCGTTCCTGGTCCCAATAGGGCACGTAGCCAATTCGCATAGGAAGCGTCACCTCCGGGCGCTCGCGGCTGCCGGCCGAGGAGCCGTCCCGGTCGGACAAAGCCATGGCGATGAGCAAGCCGACAATGGCCGCTGATACGACGACGGCCACGACGGTGAGCGGCCGTCGCCGCGTCCACCGCCCACTGTGCCGAGCCGCCTCGACATCCACCCGCGTCATCTCCGGCCACCGTCCCGGGACGAGTCCGGTACCTTGGGCGGCGCGGCGACCGGCCTTCTGACTGGGCTGGTCCACTGTCCGTCGGAATGGACCAGCCATGCATGAGGCAACGCCCAGAGGGCCGCAGTGGCATCGGCGAACCGCAGAGCGAGAAACCCGGCGCCATAAAGCAACATGCTGGGCCGCCGTAGCGCGAACGCTGTCAAGCAGGTGACGACGTAGTCGAGCGCCGCCACCGCCAGAAGCACGATCAGCAGGCTCACATGGATCTGAGCGAGTCCGTGCGGCGCATCGGCCGTGCCCATGGCGGCCAGGGCAAAGCCCGCGAGCACGAAGGGGGTCAGGGAAGCGAGTGCCGCAACGAGCAGGACGATGCCCAAGGAAGCGATCAGCACCTCGGCGAGGAACAGCGCAAGGGCGAGCGAGAAGCCGCTGGCCCAGAACCCGTGCCGGCGAACCGTCTGCCAGAACCCGAGCTGCCAGCGGAACACTTGACGGTAATAGTCCCGGAAGTTGTCCGGATCCTGCGTTGTCGCGAAGACGCCCGGCCGGAAGGCGATCTTCCCGAGCCGCTTGTGATGGATCTCGAACGTCATGTTGAAGTCTTCGATGATCAGTCCGGGCGGATTGAGCTCCATCGCTCCCAGCACGCTGGTCCGGTACATGCTGGCGAAGCCGGGCACGATCGCCGTGACGTTGGTCCACCGCCAGGTCTGCCCATACTTCAGCCATTGCATGACCGCGTAGAGCCGGGTCCGGTACGAGATGAGGAACCGGCCGGGCGGCGACAGCTCTCGCGGTCGCCATCCGGCCTTCGCATAGCCGGCGAGCGCGACGACGCCCGCCGTGCCGAGCAGCGGCAGGCCGCGCTCGAGATAATGAGCGTCGATCGTGGTGTCGGCGTCGAGGATGAGCACGGCGGCGAAACGAGCGGGTAAATCGAAATGCTGGACCGCGGCCTCGATGCCGCCCGCCTTGCCCCGGCCCGGAATGAGCTCCAGCACGTTGACACCGATGGCCCGGGCGATATCGGCTGTCCCGTCGGCGCAGCCGTCCGCGATCACGTGGATCTGCGCGGCCGGTACCAGACGGAGCACGGACTCTATCGTGGCGGCGATCACCGGTTCCTCATTGTGGGCGGGAATCAGCACGGCGACGTCGTCCGGTGACAGCGTCTGCGCATTGACCGTGGCCGGGCAGTAGGGGCCGGCGCGGCGCGAGTTCGATCCGTTCCCCAGCTTCTCCGTCCCGAGCCGGAGACCGCCGATGAGCGTCCAGAGCGTCATGTTGACACCGAGCACGATGATCAGCAGCGCGGGCTCCATCGTCCAAGGTCCTATCGCCGCGGCTCGTTCTCGGGTCCGACCTGCTGAGAGCGGCGCCGGCGGTCGAGGATGTCGAGCGTGTTCCGTCCGCACGCGAACAGCATGTCGATCGCGGCCAGGCCGGCAGTGAAGCCACGGCCGATCTGCGGGTATTCGGGGTGCTCGAAACACTGCGCGCGCACACCGATTCCGGCCCGCCGGAATCGCTGCCAATCGACCTCCTGATGACCGGCGCCGAACGTGCTCGTGAGGTGATCGGTGCCACCCACGTTCTCGACCAGCTGCACCAGCCGTTCGGTCTTGTCCCCGCCGTGAGGCACCGAGCCGGCGCGGATCATGAGAACCTCGGCGCCGAGATACGAGCAGATGGCCTCGATCAGGTCCGTGTTCAGATCGACCAGGCGTTCATGCTCGCGCGCGTAGACGTCCTGGAGGACCGGGAAGACCTCGTCGAAGTACGGCGCCGAGCCGTAGGACATGCCGAGTACCTTCAGGTGACGGCGGCGGAACGGCTGGCTGTTGTCGATGCGGACGTCCTTGAGCAGCTGATGTGCTCCGCGAACATGCAGGACGGGCACAGACAGCCACACCGTGCCGGTGTGTGTCTTGACTCGCTGCCGGGCGTGATACTCCGACTTCGTGTACTGCACCGTGTCATAGACCACGTACACATCGCTGCCGAGGATCTTGTCCAGCAACTTGATCCAGGGCAGGAAGTTGGGCTGGTGCACCGATACCGTGACATCGTCCATGCCGCCGGCCCCTGACGCGGCCCTAGAACACGGCGCGGAGCAGGGCGAAGCCCTCCGCAGCTTCGACACTCACCTCGCGTCCGCGCACTCTGGTCGCAAGCTCGAGGCTCTCGGGGCTGCCGTGGTAGATCGGTGGACGCACCTGAGACGCGTGCAGCCGCATCGCCTGGATCTTCAGCTCGAGATATTCGGTGACATCGATGTAGCACGTGGGATGGAACCGCTCATGTCCGAACGACCAGAACAGCGACGTGTTGTCGTAGGCGAGCACCCACGGGACAACGTGCCGCTGGCTGGGAACCCCGGGGCGGGTGGCGGTGACACACGCGTGGAACAGCGCCTCATGGTCCTGGTTGTAGCTCGCCGCCGGAATCATGACCATCGTGGGGCGCAGGCGCTCGATCGACAGCCTGCCCTCGTTCTCCAGCAGACTGACGAGCCGCTTGCGCGGCATCACGTCGAGCGCCAGGTGAGTCTCGGAGTCGTCGAACAGCACGTCCCAGTCATCCACCTTCAGCAGCCGCATCACCGACTCGAACTCGCGCAGCCTCGTCTCGTGGGTCACCAGCTTGGTGGTGCGGCCATCCCCGCCGTCTCCGAAGTGGACGAGATCGCCGGTGGTCGCCAGAACCACGTAGACCTCACCGCCGAGGGACTTGACCCGGGCCATGCTGCCCGCGCAGCCGTAGGTCTCGTCGTCCGCGTGCGGTGTGATGACCAGCAGGCGCTGCTGAGCGAGGAAATCGTCACCGAACACGCTCGCCCTCCAGGTCGCGTGCGGACACGGCATGCCGGCGCGCATAACCGTTGCCCGCGATCTTCGCCCTGACCACCTGGTCCTGAACGACACTGCCGATGATGTCGTCCAAGTCCAGCTTCGGGTCGAACCCGACGAGGTTCCGGGCACGCGAGATGTCCGGAACGCGGCGCCGGATGTCCTCGTAGCCGTCGCCGTATGCCTCGCGGTACGGAACGTACTCGATCACGCTGGGCGAACCGGTCAGTGCGATCACCCGTTCCGCGAGCTGCCGGATCGACACCTCTTCGGGACGCCCGATGTTGAACGCTTCCCCGTAGGCGGCGGGATGATCGATCAGGGCGATCAGCCCGCTCACCGCGTCGTCGACGTGGCAGAAGGAGCGGGTCTGGGTCCCGTTCCCGTGTACCGTCAGCGGCTCACCGCGGATCGCCTGGCCGACGAATCTGGGGATCACCATGCCGTAGCGACCGGTCTGCCGTGGACCAGCGACGTTGAACAGCCGGGCGATCACCGTGGGCGCGACCAGATCGCGCCAGTACAGGTGTGCCAGCGTCTCGTCCAGTGCCTTCGCCTCCGCGTATGACCAGCGCCTGGTCAGCGTCGATCCGAGCAGCCGGTCCTGGTCTTCGCGCAGCACGGGGGCGCAGCCCTTGCCGTAGACCTCGCTGGTCGAAGCGATCAGCGTGCGGATGCCGTGGCGGTGGGCACATTCGAGCACCGTCTCCGTGCCGTGGACATTGGTGCGCAACGCCTCCAAGGGCCGGTCCATGATGAGGTGGACGCCGACGGCGGCGGCGAGGTGGAACACCGTGTCGGCGCGCGCCGTCAGGTCATCCATCAGGGGCGCGTCGAGGACCGAGCCCTGCACGAACTCGAAGCCCGGGTCATCCATCATCCGGGCGATGTTCGCGTAGTCCCCGGTTGACAGGTCATCGACGCAGATCACCTGGTGCTGGTCTGCCAGGAGCCGCGCCGACAGGTGTCCCCCGATGAAGCCGGCTCCTCCAGTAACGAGTGCCTTCATGCTCGGTCTCCCCCCTCCGGAGCGTCCGCCCCGTGAAGGCGTCCAGTAAGCCATGGACCGAGTGATGGAAGCGTGACCGCGGCGTGACCCTCGTGTCACCGCCGAACGGGCCGAGGAAGCAGACGGCCGGCTTCGGTCACCGCCGTGGGGTTAGGACGCCTGACCGGCCGGAACCACGGTCACCGGGCAGGGCATACGGCGGATGACGGACCGCGCGACGGAGCCCAGCACAGCGCCGGTCACCCTGCCATGGCCTCGGCCGCCGATGATCACACGGTCGGCCGACTCGCCGTAGTCCGTGAGCGCGTCGGCGCGGATCGGTCGTCGACGACGTACTCGACCGGGACACCGGGGTATCTCGCACGCCACGCCGCCACGGCTTCCTCGACGACCTTCCGGCCGTCAGCCCGGAGATACTCGGCGCCGTCGCCCACAGGCCAGCCCTGCGGGTGGCCTGCGGATGGCGCACAGACGTGCCGGCGTGCGGCGTCGAACGCAACCTCACCGCGCGCATGGCCCGCGGAAGACGCCAAGGGATCATACAGAGCCTCGGCAGGATAGGCGTGTACCAAGCGAACACCGCATCCGCGGCGCACCGCCTCGCGGGCGGCCCACTCGGCGGCCAGCATCGCCGACGCCGACGAACTCACGCCGACCCCGATCGGCTGGTTTACCAGCGACCGGCGAGACCTCGTCGTCTCCCGTACCCGAGCCTCGATATCCATACTTCCAATACATCACCGCCGGTGCGCCGGCGATAGGGACCGTCGGCCCCTCTCGGAAAGTCCAACGGCCCGCCCGGAGTGGACCGCCGATCGCCCGCCGCGGGCGGCTCCGGCAGCCGGCAGGACCGCGGGCACCACGCTGCTACGGCAGCCTAGGCGGTCCAGAGTGTGCGACCGGACCATACCTGTGGCGAGTTCGGTGTCGTCCCCACAGAGGAATCCAGTCCTGCCGTGGTCGATGAACTCGGCGGCCGCGCTGGACGCCGACGCCACCACCGGCGTCCCGCAGGCCAGCGCCTCCACCATGCTGACCACCGCCGGTTCCCAGCACGCCGGGCTGACGACGGCCTCGGCTCGCCCGAGAAGTTGGGACCGGCGCGCCCCCTCCACATCGCCGACGAACACGGCATCAGGGCCGAGGAGAGGCTCGATCGCCCTGGTGAAGTACCGGCGTTCGCTGAGTTCCCACACATCGGCGAGGATGACGATCCGCTTCCTGGCCACCCGCGCGGCACGAACCGCCCGGTCGATGCCTCCGTCCGGATGCATCCAACCCGGGCAGACCACATACCCGCCGTCGCCGTCGCCCAGCGGAAAGTACGCGTGTGCGTCGCCGTGGTCGAGCGCCAGCGCCACCATCGCCTCGACCGGTGTCCGGGCTCGACCGGACGAATGCGCAGCCATAGTGACTGATTGTTCCGGCACGGTGTAAAGGGCCGGGTCGTCCGGTGCAAACGCGATGTGAACTGTGTCGGGTTGACGCGTGTCCGCGACGGACTGGGCCACGGCCTTGGTGTTGCCGAACATCGACTCGAACACCACGAGCGCGTCCATCGCCAACCATCTCCCTCATTGCCGGGCAGGCGGTCGCCTGCCTCCCTCACCTCGAGCGTGCCTCCCGAGTGCCACCGAGGAGCAGTGCCGAAGGTCCCGCGCCGCACGGCAGAACGTCACCGGCAACAGCACGCCGAGCCGTGGGTAGCCACCCACGAGAGATTGGGGCAACGACCGCCCCTACCACCGGCGGACGGCGGCTTCAGGCACTGCCGTCTGATCGGCGCAGGTCCTATGTCGGTGCCCCTTTGCAATGCGCACAGATACGCATCGCCTAGACAGCGCTGGCGGTGCGTATCTGTGCGCATTGCAAAGGGGGGTGAACTCACCGGGCCAACGGCAAGGGGCACAGCGGTGCATGGCTAGGGACGGGTGACAACCCCGTCGGTGAGCCAGTAGGCGGTGATCAGCTCCGGGACGATGCGGATGAGGTAGTCGTCCGGCTGGCAGATCCACGGATGCAGAGCGTGGGTGTAACGACGGGTGTCCTCGTCGACGGAGAGCGGCCGGGCCATACCCGTCACCACCACGCTCCACCCCACGCCCTTGTCCGGGTCGATGTGATCAGCCTGATAGGCCACCACGATCCCCGCGGCGTCCTGGCCGGGGGCGCTGATTGCGGCGCCCAGATGGCTGCGGATGATCAGGCAATCGTCGTCGACGATGTGATTCACCGGCCTGATCGCGGGGAGCGCCTGCGCGGTGAACACGATCCGGCCGAATGGAACCTTGCCGAGCAGCCGGAGCGCCTCCTCCCGGCCTATCGGCACCAGATGGCGATCAGCGGTCATGTCGTCCTTCCCAGGGCGGGTCACAACGCAGACCCCGCCCGTGCGCGCGTGGCCGGGTGAGTCCGAACTGCCCTGTCGCCATTTCCTCAAGCTTCTCCCGGGGATGGGGCCAGAACTAGGGCCGAAGGACCCTTGATTCCCTTCGGTGCAGGTCACTACCGCACATCGGCTGAGCGGGGCAGCCAGCGCAATCGATGGTCGGAGGTGAAGAGCCGGCGAGCCAGCCCGAGGGCCATGACCACAGCGGTGGTGGCCACCGATCCCAGGATGAGGAACATGACCACGGCTTGAACGAGTACCGCCTGGGTCGGCGGTACTCCGGCCAGGATCAACCCGGTCATAGCTCCCGGGAGAAAGACCAGGCCGGTCGCCTTCGTCGTCTCAATCTGCGGTGACACCGCCGAGCGCAGAGCCGCCCGGACGTAGGGCGTGGAGGCCTGCTGCGACGGCTGGCCCAGCGCCAGCCTGGCCTCCACCTCGTCGCGTTTGTCTCGCAGTTCCTCGACCAGCCTGCGAGCGACGAGCACCGTGGCGGTCATCGAGTTGCCCACCAGCATTCCCGCGACGGGCACCAGTGTTCGCCCTTCGAGCGGGAGAACCCCGAACCCGAACAGCACACCCAAGCTGATCACCGCCGCGATCGCGAACGCACCCACCGCCAATGCCATCACGCCCGGCACCTCGGGAGCCCGGCGCCTGGCGACGTCACCGGCATAGGCGACCATCGCGGACACCCACAGCCACGACCACACCAGTGGCCTGCCCGGTTCGATGACAAGGGCGAGCGCGGCACCGACCAGGAGCAGCTGCACAAGAGCCCGCGCCGCCGCCCAGAGGATCTGCCGCTCGAGGCCGAGACGCTGCCACAGAGAGATCACCGCCGCGACCCCGACCAGCGCCAGCGAGGTGGCCAGTCCCGCGTAGCTCACATCCCCGTTCATCGTCGCTCGTCTCCCGCCCGGGTCGTCGAGTCTGCATCTGTACCGGCCGTCTCGGTACCGGCCGTCTCGGCGCCGGTCTCCGTACCGGCGAACCGGCCGCCGTCGATGCGCAGGATCTCCGCCGCCACCCGAAGCAGCTGTGCGTGGTCGTGGCTGACCCAGATCACCTCCATGCCCTCGTCGACGAGGTCGCCGACGGCGCGCTCGAACACTTCTACCGCGTCCGCGTCAAGGGCCGACGTCGGCTCGTCCAGAAGCAGCACGTCGGGCTCAGTCACCAATGTGCGGGCCATACAGACCCGCTGGGCCTCTCCCCCGGACAGCGCGGTGGCGTCCCGGCCGAGCCAGTCGCCTTCCAGCGAGGCACGCCGCAGCGCACGGTGGAGATCGTCGCTACCGGCGGCCGGCGAGGCCGTCAGCAGGTTGTCACGGACAGTGCCCGGAAACGGCGTGGGCTTCTGGAAGACCATGCCCACCCGGCGCCGGAGCGCCAGCGGATCGAGCTCTGCGATGTCATCACCGCGGAACAGGATGCGCCCTGTGGTGGGCACCTCCATCCGGTTGCACAGGCGCAGCAGGGTGCTCTTACCGGATCCGGAGGGCCCGGCCAGCCCGGTGATGCCTATTCCGCGCCTGATCCGGGCGGTGAACCCGTCGAGAGCCTTGATGCCCTGCCGTTCCACCATCACGTCGTCGAACGTGAAGAGGATCTGGTTGTTGTTCACGCGCCCACTCAACCAGATACAGCAGCGGCTGAGGCTTTTGGCCGCGTCAGCGTCCTACGGGACAGATGCGAAGCCGTCCACAGGCCTTCATTTGCCAGGGCCTGCTGATCGTCGCCTTCCCCGTTTCACGCGGCTGATGCATGTAGGCGGTGTGCGAGTCCGCCCTGCCCGGTGCCTGCTCCGCTCTATTGCAGAAGATCGGCAGGACAATCAGAGCGTCACCTGGACCGGTAGACGAGTCCGAGCTCGCCGCCTCGCGTGGTCATAGTCAGGACGTCGCCCTCGACGGTTGCCTGGAAACCACCGCCGATGACCGTATCCACGTGCTCGTCCTGCGCACGCAGGTCTTTGTCCGTGCAGTGGTCCTCGGCGGCGTACTCGCTCAGTCTGATCTGACCGTCGTCCTCCACGTACCGACCGGTCACGTCCCGGCATCCCGTGGACGCCGCAAAGGTGCCGTCGGAATCCAGGCGGAGAGTCGCGGTCTCTCCCACGGTGCTGGAAGCAGTCTCGCCATCCAGCAGACTCTCGAGCGCCCAGTCGGTGTCCACGATGTCCGCCGTGGGAACCGGCGGCACCAGCGCGAAGCGCAGCTCGGTGGACGGCCCTGACAGGGTCAACGAATCTCCGCTGCGGTTGACCGCATCGATGTCGCCCAGCACGCCCACCATGCACCGCATGTTCCACCCTCCCACCACGTCGGCAATGTCAAGGGTGGGACGGCGGGGAACGTCAGTCGGTTGCGATCCGATGACTCATACCGCGGGATCCCAGTCCAGCACTTGTGGAGGATAACGCCGCACTAGTTCGTGTCCGACTCCGCGGCACGTGCGGCGACTTCATCCATATCAACCGCTCTGACCTGCGAGATCAGGTCTTCGAGCGCATCCTCCGGGAGTGCGCCCGGCTGTGCGTAGAGGACGACTTTGTCGCGGATGGCCATCAGCGTGGGGATCGAACTGATCCGAAAGGCGCCCGCCAGCTCCTGCTCCGCCTCGGTGTCCACCTTGCCGAACACGATGTCGTCGTGGCGCTCGGAGGCCCGCTCGAAGATGGGCCCGAACATCCGGCACGGTCCACACCATTCGGCCCAGAAATCGACGAGCACGATACCGTCGGCACCGGCCACCTCGTCGAAGTTCTCCTTGGTCAGTTCAACGGTTGCCATCGATAGTCCCTTCGCGTTCATACTCCCTGGGGCATTCAACCCATCCTTCGGGGGTGACATTCCCATGCCCTCCGGGCAGACCCGACCCATTTACCCCGGCTCCAGCCCCGCACTCCCCGTGCACCAGAACGCGCTTCACCAAGCCGAACTGCTCGTGCGGCCTGTGGCCGGTGTCCTGTCCACTTCATGGAACTTGCGCCTGACTGGTGCCGCTATGTCAAGAGCGCCCTTGCCAGATTCGGTCATCATGCGTTCGTGGCGGCATCGTTACGATTCGCCTTGTTGACGCCCAAGACCTTGTCGGTACCGTCGGATAGACTCGAACACATGTTTGAAAATGACGGTCACAGCAGCGATGAGAGCGGGGTGCACCCGGTAGTGGGCGTGCTCGACGCTGCCGACACTGTCTACGCACACGGCCAGGACGTGGACATGGCCACACTGAGCGACGGCGATCTCCCCGACGCGCTGGCACGCGCACACGCCCTAGCAGCCAAACAGGCCGAACTGTTCCTGCGGCTACTCGCCGAGGCCGACACCCGCAACCTCGGCAGCCGGCTCGGCGCGTCGTCCACCACCGCCTGGATCCGCGACACCTTACGCATCCGCCCCGGCACCGCCAAAGCCCAAGTCGACCTTGCCCACCGGCTCACGCCCCCGGTCCCGGTCGAGGACTACACCGCCAACCCCGCCGCAGGACCCCGCGCCACCCGCTCGATGCCCGCCACCCACGCCGCACTCACCGCCGGTGAGGTATCTACCGACCACGCCCAGGTGATCTCGAAGACGATGCGTCAGCTACCGCCCGACCTCGGAGACGATGACGCCGCGCGGGCCGAGGAAGATCTGGCCGCGTTCGCTCGTGAGCATGACCCAGCCACGTTGCAGAAGCTGGCCGATCACCTGCTGCATGTCCTGTCTTGCGAGAGCTTGGAAGACCGGGAGGAGCGCGCGCAGTGCAAGCGGCGGCTACGGTTCGCCGACCTCGGCGACGGCACGGTGCGGGTCTCCGGCTTGTTGGGCGCAGAAGATGCGGCGATCGTGCGCACCGCGCTGGACCCGCTG
>NZ_JAAGOB010000023.1 GCF_010550695.1 Phytoactinopolyspora alkaliphila | reverse complement strand
CAACCGACCCCGCAAAACCCTGAGCTGGAAAACCCCAGCCGAAGCACTCAACAAGCTACTCTCAGAACCATTCAATCCACCCGGTGTTGCACTCACCACTTGAATCCGCCAGGGCTGCAGGCATGGTAGAGCACGAGAAGACATAGTTAACATGATCATTTAGGCGGTGGCGAGGTGAGGAGCGCCTGGGCGGCCCGCACGTCGGAATGCATCGTCGTGATCAGCTCGTCGACCGAGTCGAAACGCAGCGTGGGACGCACCCGGTCCACGAACTCGACGACTACTTCGTCGCCGTAGAGGTCGAGGTCGGTGCGGCCGATCACGTAGGACTCCACCCGGCGAACCTGTCCGTCGAACGTCGGGTTGGTGCCGATGGAGATCGCCGCGGGCAACCGGCCCGACGGCACCGGCGCTTTGCCCGCCGTCCGGGTGAGCCACCCCGCGTACACGCCGTCCGCAGGGATCATTCCGCTGCTGTCCTCGGACATGTTCGCGGTAGGAAACCCCAGCTCACGGCCACGCGCGTCGCCTCTCACGACGTGTCCGCGCATCCGATGCGGACGGCCGAGTATCCGCGCGGCGCCCGCGACGTCACCCGCGGTGAGGAGTTCCCGCACCCAGGTCGACGACCAGCGACGATGCTCCCCGCTAGCCTCGTGCGACGGGCTGGCGTCCTCGATCACCTCGACGGAGAAGCCGTACCGCTCACCCAGCGCCAGCATCGTGGCGAGGTCACCCGCGTTCTGCCAGCCGAAGCGGACGTCACGCCCAATTACGACGGTCGCTGCCCGCAGGCCGTGCACCAGGTAGCGCTCGACGAACTCCTGCGGCGACTGCCTGGCGAACTCCCAGGAGTACCGCTGCACGAGAACCGCGTCCAGGCCGGTCTCGGCGAGCAGCTCCAAGCGATCCTTCACCCCGGTGATGAGCTCCGGGGCGTGCTCCGGCCGGTGAAGCCGCAGCGGATGCGGGTCGAACGTCACCGCGACCGCGTGCGCGCCCACGGCGCGCGCGTCGCCCACCATTCGGGTAAGCACTCGCCGGTGCCCCAGATGAACCCCGTCGAAGTTGCCGATGGTGACCACCGACGGGCCGAACCCGGACGGGACCTGGCCCAGATCGGTCCAGCAGTGCACGTGCGCTCCCCCGGAGGTGTGGTCAGCGATGGTCTGGCGGGTTGAGCCACCAGCGTGACATTATCCCGGATCGCGCGCGAAACCGGCCACGCGGCCCGCCGCGCCGGCACGGGCACGAGCCGTGTCAGACCGGATGGTCCTGCCCCTTGCCCAATACCGTGCCGACCGACTCATTCAGCTTCCCCACCAGGGCGACGAGGCGCTCGACGTCGGACTCCGCCCACGGCTGGAGGGCGGTACGCAGCCACTCGCCGCGGGCTACTCGGAGCCGGAACACCATGTCGCGACCCGCGTCGGTGATGTGGATCAGCCGCGCACGCTTGTCATCAGGATCGGTGACCCGCTCGACCAGTCCCAGCGACTCCAACTGGGCGATCTGGCGGCTCACGGTGGACTTGTCCAATCCGAAACGCTCGGCCAGGTCCCCGCCCCGTACGCCGGAGCCCGCATCATGGACCGCTCCGAGCAGCCCGTACGCAGGCGCCTCCAGGCCGTCGTCGACCTTGCGCGCCAAGGTGACGGACATCCATCGCAGCCGCCGCCACAGCAGGGTGAGCTCGGCGTCGAGCCGCTGATGCGGCTGCGTGGGTTCCTCGCTGCGCATGCGATGCCCGGCTCTACCCGACGAAGACCGCGAGGTACTTGGCTCGCGGCCCGCGATCCTCGACCAGGGACAGGAGGACGCCGTCCGGCCCGAATACCGCCACGGGGCCCGGCCCCATGTCTGTCCGCGCCAGCGGCGCCCCGTGTGCGACCATCCGGGCGGTGGGCTCATCGACATCGAGCCGGGGGAAAGAGAGAGCAGCCGACTCCTCCAGTGAGATAGGCGCCCAGCTCTGCTCCAGGTGGTCGAGCGTACGGGCCTGTTCCAAGCTGTACGGGCCGACCCGCGTACGGCGCAGTCGGGTCAGATGCCCACCCACCCCCAGGGCCACGCCGATGTCTCGCGCCAGCGCCCTGATGTAGGTGCCCGACGAGCAGTCGACCACGACCTCCACGTCGGTGAACGGACCTTCACGGCGGATATCCACCGCGTCGAAGCGGCTGACCGTCACCGTCCTGGCCTTCAGCTCGACCTCTTCACCGCTGCGCACGCGCTGATAGGAGCGGACACCGTCCACCTTGATCGCCGACACCGCGCTGGGGACCTGCCGGATCTCGCCAGTCAGCATCTCCATCTCCGCACGGATCGCCGCCTCCTCGACCCTTGATGCGTCGGCCTCGGCCGTGATGTCACCTTCGGCGTCGTCGGTGACGGTACTGGCACCCAAGCGAATCGTGGCCTGGTAGCCCTTCTCGGTGAGCGCGAGGTGGCCCAGCAGGCGCGTCGCCTTGCCGACCCCAACCACCAGGACCCCGGTGGCCATCGGATCCAGCGTGCCGGCGTGACCCACCCGGCGGGTGCCGGCCAGTCTCCGCACCCTGCCGACAACGCCGTGCGACGTCATGTCCGCGGGTTTGTCCACGACGACGAGGCCGTCCTTATGAGCAGTCATTGACCACGCTCACCTTTCCTGCCGCCCCCACCCATATGCGTTGTGACGATCTACGAGGTTGCCGGCTCGCCCTCGTCGTCGTCATCGGCGGCCCGATACGGGTCCGGGTCGCCGGCGTACTCCGCCGCGGCCGCCGCCTGCGCGACCTCCTCGTCCGAGGCGCGCGCCGTACGCAACAGATCCTCGATGTGTGCGACGTTCTCCGGCACCGCGTCGGCGATGAACTCGATGGTCGGCGTGAACCTCACGCCGGTCTGGCGGCCCACCTCGGAGCGGACCAGGCCTTTGACCCGTTCCAGCGCCACGGCGGTGGCGGTGCGCTCCGCCTCGTCGCCGTAGACCGTGTAGAAGACCGTGGCTTCACGCAGATCGCCGGTGATGCGGGCGTCGGTGACCGTCACGAATCCCAACCGGGGATCCTTGACACGGCGCTCGAGCGTCTCCGCCGCGATCTCACGGATCCGGTCCGCCAGTTTGCGGGCACGCGCCGGGTCAGCCATCTCGTCCTCCTTCGTGAGCCGCCGTCGCCGATCCCGACGGCTCGTCTTCATCCGAACGCAGTCGATACCGAGCTGAGAGCAGCTCGATCTCGGGGCGATCCGCCACCAGGCGCTCGACACTATCGAGAACCGTCCGGCAGTGGGCCGCGTCCGCCGCCACCATGGCAACGCCGATCTCAGTACGCCGGTACAGGTCGAGATGGCCGACTTCTGCCACGGCGACCTCATGCCGCCGTCGTACGTCCGCGATGATCGGACGTACGACGGCGCGCTTCTGCTTCAGCGACCGGACATCACCGAGCAAGATGTCCAGACGCAGGGTCGCGACGAACATCAGCCGCGGGGCTTCTCCTTCATCTCGTAGTTCTCGATGACGTCACCCACCTGGATGTCGTTGTACGAACCCAGGCTGATACCGCACTCGAAGCCCTCGCGAACCTCGGTGGCATCGTCCTTGACCCGCTTGAGCGAGTCGATGCTGAGGTTCTCCGCCACGACGACGCCGTCCCGGATGAGCCGGGCCGCCGCCCGCCTGCGCATGAGGCCACTGGTGACCATGCACCCGGCGATGTTGCCGACGCGGGACGAGCGGAACACCTCGCGGATCTCCGCCGTGCCGAGCTGGGACTCCTCGTACTCCGGCTTGAGCATCCCCTTCAGGGCCGCCTCGATCTCCTCGATGGCCGAGTAGATCACCGAGTAGTAGCGGATCTCGACGCCCTCGCGGTCCGCGAGATCCTCCACCTGCCGGTTCTGCGGGCGGACGTTGAAGCCGATGATGATGCCCTCGTCGATCGAGGCCAGGTTGACATCGTTGGCGGTGATGGCGCCGACGCCGCGGTGGATGATCCGCAGATCGACCTCCTCGCCGACGTCGATCTTCAACAAGGCGTCCTCGAGCGCTTCCACCGAGCCGGAGACGTCACCCTTGAGGATCAGGTTGAGCGTCTGGACCTTGCTCTCGGCCAGGAAGCTCTCCAGGGTGACCCGCTTGCGGGCCCTGGCCAGAGCGGCGTTGCGCTCCATCGCCTCACGCTTCTCGGCGATCTGGCGAGCGGTGCGGTCGTCGTCGGCGACGAGGAACTTGTCGCCCGCCCCCGGCACGGCCGTCAGACCGAGAACCAGCACCGGACGCGACGGCCCGGCCTCCTCGACCGGCTTGCCGTACTCGTCGAGCATCGCCCGGACCCGGCCGTAGGACTGACCGGTGACGATGGCATCACCCGGGCGAAGCGTGCCGCGCTGTACCAGCACGGTCGCCACTGGGCCGCGGCCCTTGTCCAGGTGACCTTCGATAGCGACGCCTCGGGCGGCCATCTCCGGGTTCGCCTGGAGCTCCAGCGTCGCGTCGGCCGTGAGGATGACCGCCTCGAGAAGCTTCTCGATACCCATGCGCTGCAACGCCGAGATGTCGACGAACATGGTGTCGCCGCCGTACTCCTCGGCCACCAGGTTGTACTCGGTCAGCTGCTGCCGGATCTTGTCCGGATTCGCGCCTTCCTTGTCCACCTTGTTGACCGCGACCACGATCGGCACGTTCGCCGCCTGGGCGTGGTTGAGCGCCTCGATGGTCTGAGGCATCACGCCGTCGTCCGCCGCGACCACGAGGATCGCGATGTCGGTCACCTGGGCACCACGGGCACGCATGGCGGTGAACGCCTCGTGACCAGGTGTGTCGATGAAGGTGATGGCGCGGTCGACGTCGTCGTGCTCGACGTGGACCTGGTAGGCACCGATGTGCTGGGTGATACCACCGGACTCACCGCTGACCACGTTGGCGTTACGGATCGCGTCGAGCAGCTTCGTCTTACCGTGGTCGACGTGACCCATGACGGTCACCACCGGCGGCCGCGCAGCGAGAGCCTCGTCCTCGCCCTCGAAACCGAAGTCGATGTCGAAGGACTCGAGCAGCTCGCGGTCCTCGTCTTCCGGCGAGACCAGCTGGATGTCGAAGCCCAGTTCGCCACCGAGCACCTGGAAGGTGTCTTCGTCGACGGACTGAGTGGCCGTGACCATCTCGCCGAGGCCGAACAGCACCTGCACCAGTTGAGCCGGGTCGACATCGATCCGCTCGGCGAAGTCGGCCAGCGACGCGCCGCGAGGCAACCTGATGGTCTGCCCGTTGCCGCGCGGGAGCCGCACACCGCCGATTGTCGGTGCCTGCATGTTGTCGAGCTCTTGGCGCTTCTGACGCTTGCTCTTACGGCTGCGCGCCGGCTTGCCGCCGGGGCGACCGAACGCACCTGCCGTGCCGCCACCGCGGCTACGACCACCCGGGCCAGGGCGGCCACCGAATCCGGGACCGCCGCCACCGGGACGGCCGGTGCTCAGACCGCCGCCACCACCAGGACGACCTCCGCCGCCGCCACCACCGGGACGGCCACCGCCGCCGCCACCACCGGGACGGCCACCGCCGCCGCCACCACCGGGACGGCCACCGCCGCCGCCACCACCGGGACGACCTCCGCCGCCGCCACCAGGGCGACCCCCGCCGGGGCTCTGCGGGCGAGCGGGCATCATGCCCGGGTTGGGGCGTGGCCCACCGCTTCCGGCCGGCGGGCGAGGTCCGGCCTGTCCGCCGCCGTCGCGGCGGCCGCTCGGTCGCTGCATGCCGGTGGAGCTGCCGGAACCGTACGGATTGTTACCCGGCCGCGGGCCACCGGGGCGAGGCCCGGACGGGCGCTGGCCCATACCGGTGCTCTCTCCGCCGAACGGGTTGTTACCCGGCCGCGGACCTGCCGGACGAGGTGCCCCCGGACCCGGCTTCGGGCCGGGTTGCTGCGCGGGGCGTTGCTGCGCGGGGCGCGGCGCGGCCTCCGGTGCTTCGCTCGGCTTGTCAGCAGGCTGCTCCGGCACGGCGCCTGGAGGCGTCGGCCGGGGCCGGGGGGCTGGCTTCGCCGCGGGCGGCGCAGGCGGCCCGGGGCGAGGTGCGGCCCCCGGAGTGGCCTGTGGAGCCGCTGGGCTTTCCGGCGGCGTGAGTGTGCGCTGGGTTTCTGGTGCCGCTGGCGCGGCCGGCTTGGCGTCTGCCGGACGCGGCGACGCGGAGGCATCAGCCGACCGCTTTACCGCGCCACCGGATGCCGGCGACTTCTTCGCCGGCTTGCCGTCGCCCGTGGACGAGGCGAATGCTTCCCGCAATTTGCGGACGACTGGGGCCTCAACGGTCGAGGACGCCGACTTGACGTACTCGCCGAGGTCTCCCAACTTGCCGAGGACGTCTTTGCTCGATACTCCGAGCTCTTTGGCAAGTTCATGTACCCGGACCTTTGCCACTGCTCTCCTTCTCGGTCCGGGCACGGAGGCTCGGACCGGCTAGGTGGTGTGCGTGCTCATCTTTGCGTGCTCATCGAACGCTCGTGAGAGTCACGTCGTGTCTCCTTCTTCCTGGCCAGTAGGCCGATCCAGAACCATTCCGGTTCAGCCTTTCGAGCCCCGATCAGGCTCCTGTACTACGTCGAGCCACCGCTGTACCACACTAACGCCGACCGGTCTCGAGAGCCGCAGGGCCCGCGAGAACGACCGCCGCCGGGTGGCGATGTCGAGGCAACCCGGATCGAGGTGAAGATACGCACCTCTACCGGGAAGCCGGCCGCCGGGGTCAGGCACCAGTACGGGTTCCGCACCGGACTCGTCCGCGACGACTCGCAGCATTGCAGATTTCTCCGCGCGTGAACGGCACCCCACACAGGTACGCATAGGTTTCCGTTCGGACGCACGGGCCTCCGCCGTCATAGCTTACCGTCTTTCTCGCCGGTTGCTGAATCGCCCGCTCTCCGCTTCGCCCGGCGACGCTACTCCTCGCCCTGCCCCACCGAGGTAGCCGGTGTATCCGGCTGGGTGTCAGGGCGGATGTCGATACGCCATCCGGTCAGGCGGGCGGCAAGCCGGGCGTTCTGTCCCTCGCGGCCGATGGCCAAGGACAGTTGGAAGTCCGGCACCGTCACCCGAGCGGATCTCGCTGCCTCGTCGACGATCTCGACGCTTTGCACCCTGGCCGGCGACAAGGCGTGCGCGACCATCTCGGCAGGATCCTCCGACCAGTCGACGATGTCGATCTTCTCGCCGTTCAGCTCGGTCATGACCGAGCGCACCCGCGCGCCCATGGGCCCGATGCAGGCGCCCTTGGCGTTGACTCCTGGAACCGTGGATGTCACGGCGATCTTGGTACGGTGGCCCGCTTCCCGGGCAATGGCGGCGATCTCGACCGTTCCGTCGGCGATCTCGGGAACCTCGAACGAGAACAGCTTCTTGACCAGGTTGGGATGGGTACGCGACAGCGTCACAGAAGGTCCGCGATAGCCCTTGCGGACCTGCACGACATAGCACCTGATCCGGCTGCCGTGCTCGTACCGCTCGCCCGGCACCTGCTCGGCGGCGGGCAGCGTCGCCTCGATACGGCCCAGATCCACCTGTACGGCACGCGGATCGCTGCCCTGCTGGATGGTCCCCGACACGATGTCGCCCTCTTTGCCGAGGAACTCCCCGAAGTTGGCCTCGTCCTCGGCGTCCCGGATCCGCTGCAGAATCTCCTGTTTGGCCGTGGTGGCCGCGATCCGGCCGAAGCCGGCCGGGGTGTCGTCCCACTCGCGCAGGACGTTGCCGTCCTCGTCGGCCTCCCGCGCCCACACGGTGACGTGACCGGTCTTGCGGTCGAGGACCACACGCGCCTCGGGCTGCGACTGCTCCGAGCGCTGGTATGCCAGGAGCAACGCTCGTTCTATCGCCTCCACCACCCGGTCGAAGGGGATGTCCTTCTCTCGCTCCAGTGCACGGAGTAAAGCTAGGTCGATATCCACGTCACACTCACCCCGTCTCGGCGTCTGCGACGCGATTGAACTCGATTTCGACCCGCGCCTTGGCGACGTCGGCGTAGGGAATCTCCTCGACGGAGCCGTCCACGTCCAGCTCGGCCGCACGATCAGCGGCTGAACGCACGCGACCGGTGATCTCACTGCCGTCGGCACGCTTCACCCGGACCAGCCGCCCGGTGGCACGGGACCAATGCCGCGGCAGCGTCAACGGGCGCGAAACGCCTGGCGAGCTGACCTCAAGCGTGTACGGCGTCTCACCCATGGCATCGGAGTCGTCGAATGCAGCCGAGATCAACCGAGAGACCTCCGCGCAACGGTCCAAGTCCACGCCGCCATCGGCGTCAACGACGATCTGCACCCGGCTCCGGCGCCCGGCCTGGCCTACTTTGAGCTCTTCGAGATCCAGTCCTTCGCCGTCAACGATCGGCTCGACGATCTTCTGAAGGAGGTCACGATCCGCCGGACTCACACGCACCCTCCTCACTCTCGAGTTATCCGGCACGACATACGCCGGTCATGATGCCCACCATACATGCAGCGATACGCCCTCGAGAGACCAAAGCGCCTCGCCGGCACGGCGATGTCGTCGGATACTGTTGCCCGGTGAATGACAGGCTGACGCCGCCTCGCAGACGTATCCTCGCGGCGCTCGCCGGAGTACCGCTGCTGAGCCTTACGCTCACCGGATGCACCGGCACACCCCCGGGAAAGCGCACCTTGCGGGGCGCCGGTGAGGAGGCAGACGCGCGAGTGCGGTGGCACGCCGCCCGGACCGAACAGAACCTGCTCGTCCTGCACGCCGCGACGATCGCCCGGCATAGCGAGCTCGAAGACGCCGTCGAGCCGTTCAGTTCCCACCACCGGCAGCACGTCGATGCCCTTGTCGGTGACGGGCCGCTGCCCCTGCTGGCCCGCCTGGACGTGATCGGGTCCGCTGACACCGGAGGCGACGTGCTCGGCCGCCTCGAAAGACTCGACGCTGAGCTCCCGGAGGTTCCCGACGACCCCGGCCAGGCGCTCACCGCCGTCCGCGCGGCCGAGCTCGCCGCCTCCGAAGCCCATCTCACCGACTGTCTCGAAGCCTCGAGCCCCCGGCTTGCGGCGCTGCTCGCCTCGGTCGCCGCCGCCGAGGCGGCCCACGACGCCGGTCTGGGAGCACGATGAACGCCACACCCGAGGTCACGTTCGAGCCCACACCCGGCAGCACGGCTGACGGCACAGCCGGGGACACCCCGGAGGCCACACCCGCTTCTGACGACCCAGCGGTCTCGGACCAGGTAATCGCGGCCACGCAGGCGGCGCTGGCCGGCGAGCACGCCTGCGTGTACGGATACGGCGTCGTCGGCGCCTATCTGTCCGACGACGCCCAGACGGCGGCGCGGGAGGACCTCGCGGCGCACGAGTCGCAGCGCGACCTACTCCGCGGGTACCTGTCGGCGCTCGACGCGGTGCCCGAGGCCGCGTCGCCCGCCTATGCCTTGCCCTTCACGGTCGATGACGCCGCCTCCGCGCGCGCATTCGCCGGCGAGCTGGAGGACCGGCTGGCGGCCGTGTACCTGGACCTCGTGGCGAGCGGGCCGGGACTGGATCTGCGCCGAATGGCTGCGGATGCGCTCGTCGCCTCCGCCCTGCGACGTCGTCGCTGGACCGGAGAAGTCAGCGCGTTCCCCGGCCTGGACGAGCGCGAGGGCGCACCCGGGGGGTGAACATCCCCGGCCCGGTGGCCACCGCTGTGATCGCGACACCGATGAGCAGTGCACCGAGCATTTGGGACGCGCCGAGCCGCTCGTGCAGGAACAGCGCCGCTAGGCTCGCCGCGGCCAGAGGCTCCAGCAGCGAGATCAGGGCCGCTGACCCGGGGACCACGGAGCGCAACCCACGGAAATACAGCACGTATGCCAGAGCGGTAGGAACCAGCCCCAGGTAGAGCAGCAAGGTCACCGTCTCCACGTCGAGCTCTACCGCCACCCGGCCGGCAGCAGCCGCGGCCGGCAATATGACGAGGCCACCGAGGACGAACGCGAGCCCGATGGTGGGCAGCGCGCCGACACCGTCCACACGCCGCGCTCCGAGCATGGTGATGGCAGCGAAACCCCCGGCCGAAGCCAGCGCGGCCAGCGCACCGGCCGGCGCTGTCCCGGCGCCGTCGACGCCCGGTCCGTCGACCAGCAAAACCAGCCCTATCAGGGCGATCGCGACGGCTGCTGCCGTGCGGCGCGCAGGCAGTCGTCTGCCGACGAAGCTCTCAGCGGCAACCACGAGGACCGGTGCCGCCCCGAGAGTGATCAGTGTCGCCACGCCCACCGACGTGAGCTCAACGGCGACGAAGTAGCAGCTTTGATACCACGCGGCGAGCAGGCCGAGCACGCCCAGCCGCCGGAGGCTGTGCCGTCCGAGTGGCAGGTTGCACAACTGACCGGTCACCAGCAGCCACACGACGACGAGGCCACCGCCAACAGCCAGGCGGCAACCGGCCACGGCGAAGGAGTCGATTCCGGAACGACTGATGAGCAGAGCACCCGACAGGCCTCCGGTCCCCCAGAGGAGGCCAGCCCCCGCTACCAACAGCAGATCGGTCCGAGACGAGTTCGAGGCGGATGAATTACCAGTACGAATGGGTTCCACGTAAGCTCCCGCGAAGAATGAGGCGTGATGGTTCGCTGGAGCGGGACGCGAAGATCCGCGGCGTGGTCAGACGCCGACTAAGTTCAGCACAAAAAAATCGCCGGCCATCTTCAGACGGAGGCCGGCACGCGACTGCGCGCCCCGCTTAGGAGCGCGGCGGAGGAGTGATCGGGAACGTCCTGTGCATGGATGTCAGGATACGCGAATGCTCATGCACCTGTGCGACCAGCCCGGTGACCGGCGGATCACACCGGCGCCCCGGGCATGACACCTGCTCCCCGCCGGCAAAGGCCGGGCACCAGGCATAACGCCGGCGCCCCCGCCACGACCTCACCGCAGCAGCGCGCCCGGCCGCACCCCGCGGTTTTCCGCACGACCATCTTCACAACCGATGTGTGACCGGTCGTGTGAGCCCCGGCCAGATTGATCAGATGATTGAACGCGGCCCATTGCACCGTTTTGGCCATCTGATCGTTAGGAGTCCGCTAGCTGGGACATGATCAGATGACGTGTCGGCCTCCGAATCGACCAGCTGTGCCATCCGATCAGCCCCATGGGAACGACCGGACGACAAATCGACGATCAGGTGACAGAGTCGCGGGCCGCCGGACGGGTGTCAGGAGCGCAGGACGACGGAACGCAGGTGCCCGACCGCCTCGGCGAGCGGGATCTCGGTGCGCTCACCCGTGCGGCGGTCCTTGACCTCGACGAGCCCGTCGGCGAGCCCGCGGCCGACCACGACGATGGTGGGCACACCCACCAGCTCGGAGTCCTTGAACTTCACGCCTGGGCTGACCCCGCGGCGGTCGTCGTACAGGACAGTGACACCGGATCGTTCCAGCTCGTCGGCGAGTTCGCCCGCGGCTGCGAAGACAGCCTCGTCCTTGCCCGTGGCGACCAGGTGGACGTCCGCGGGCGAGACCTCCCGCGGCCAGACGATGCCCTGCTCGTCATGCGAGTTCTCCACGATGGCCGCGACCGCGCGCGACACCCCCACGCCGTACGAGCCCATGGTGACGGTGACGAGCTTGCCGTTCTCGTCGAGGACTTGCAGGCCCAGCGCCTCCGAGTACTTCCGTCCGAGCTGGAAGATGTGACCCATCTCGATGCCACGCGCCAGTTCCAGAGGCCCGGAGCCGTCCGGCGCCGGATCCCCTGCCCGCACCTCGGCGGCCTCGATGGTTCCGTCGGGTGTGAAGTCCCGTCCGGCGACGAGGTCCAGGACGTGCCGGCCGGCCTGGTCGGCACCGGTGACCCACCGCGTGCCGTCAACGACCCGGGGATCCACCAGGAACCGGATGCCGGACGCGTTCTTCTCCCCCAGCACGCCGGGGCCGATGTAGCCCTTGGCGAGCAGCGGGTGCGCCCTGAAGTCGTCGTCGCCGAACGGCTCCACCGTGGCGGGTTCGACCTGCGCCGTGAGCCGCTTCTCGTCGATCTCGCGGTCACCTGGCACGCCGATGGCCAGAGGCTCCCGGGTGCCGTCGGGGTGGCGCAACATGACCAGAACGTTCTTCAATGTGTCGGCGGCGCTCCAGGGACGGTCTACCCGCGGGAAACGTTCGTTGAGGTGGCCGACGAGCGTCTCTATGGTGGGCGTGTCCGGCGTGTCCTCGACATGCGCTTCGGGCGCGTCGTCGTAGGGCACCGGCGGGGGTACGGGCGTGACCACGGCCTCGACGTTGGCCGCGTATCCACCGGGCGAGCGCACATAGGTGTCCTCGCCGCTGGCCGCGTTGGCGAGGAACTCCTCGCTCGCCGAGCCGCCCATGGCGCCGGACATCGCGGCGACGATGACGTAATCCAACCCGAGCCGGTCGAAGATCTTGATGTAGGCGGCGCGGTGGGCATCATAGGACGCCTTGAACGCCTCGTCCGAGATGTCGAAGGAGTACGAGTCCTTCATGACGAACTCGCGCCCGCGCAGGATTCCCGCCCGGGGGCGCTGCTCGTCGCGGTACTTGGTCTGGATCTGATACAGCGAGAGCGGCAGATCCTTGTACGACGAGTACAGGTCTTTCACCAGGAGGGTGAACATCTCCTCGTGGGTGGGCCCGAGCAGGTAGTCCCCCTCCTTGCGGTCCTTCACCCGGAACAGGTTGGGGCCGTACTCGGTCCAGCGATTGGTGGCCTCGTAGGGCTCGCGGGGCAGCAGCGCGGGGAAGTGCACCTCCTGGGCGCCGATCGCGTCCATCTCCTCGCGCACGATCTGCTCGACCTTGCGCAGCACCCGGTAACCCAGTGGCAGCCAGCTGTAGATGCCCGGCGCCGCCCGGCGGACATAGCCGGCGCGAACCAGCAGCTTGTGGCTGACGACCTCGGCATCGACGGGGTCCTCGCGCAAGGTGCGCAGGAACAGGGTCGACATGCGCATGACCACGGGCGTACTCCAAGTTGGCATTAGTCGATAATCGAAAACAACGAGACGACGACGAGAATAGCCGCCAGACCGGCCGCGCCGACACCCGATATGGCTCGGCGCCGCCCACCACCTGCCTACCTGCGCCAGGTACCGGGCTATCAGCGGCGTGCTCAGCGCCTCCTGAATCAGCCGGCGTCGATCATGCTGAGCCCGGCGTCGGCGGCCTTACGGCTCTCCACGATCTCGACTGTACGGTCCAGAGCCTGCTCCAGGCGGTCCTGCCCGGCAGAGCCGACCTCGCCTGCCGCCAGCGCTCCGGGCACGTCCAGCACCTCGACCGGTGGTTCGTACGTCTGGTACAGCGGCAGGTACTCAGCTGCGGTGACGGTGAAGGAGCCGTCGTCGGGCTCCTCGCTGAACGTGAACCTCACCAGCAACCCCTCGGATCGCGGTCCCTTCGGCTCGGCATGGTTGGCCATCATGTTGCCCATGCCGTAGACCACCCACTGCCCGTCGAACTCCTCCACCGGCTGCACGACGTGAGCGTGGTGCCCGAGCAACAGATCGATGTCCGGCGAGGCGATGAGCGTAGGCGCCAGCTCGCTCTGCTGGGCGTTCGGCTCGTGGACGTACTCGTCGCCCCAGTGCATCGAGACGACGACCACCTCGGCCCCGCTCTCGCGAGCCGCGGCGGCGTCGTCGAGAATGGCGTCCCGTTCGATGAGATTGCTTCGCCAGGTCTCTCCATCGGGATAGGGAATCCCGTTGAAGCCGAACGTGTACGAGATCAGTGCGACCGCCACCGGGCCGCCCGGGGTGTCCACATCGACGATCGTCACCTCGTCGGCTTCCTCCGGTGTCCGCGCGGAGCCCGCGTGAGAGAGGCCGGCGTCATCGAGCGCGTCGAGCGTGCGGTCGACGCCGGCGGCACCCTGGTCGAACGTGTGGTTCGACGCCGTCGTGCAGGCGTCATACCCGGTCTCGGCCAGGGCCGGCACGATCTGCGGCGGACCGGAGAAGGTCGGATAGGCCTCGAACGGCCCGTCCACCGGCGCGATCGGCACCTCGAGGTGACAGACCGCCAGATCCGCGGCCTCGATGACGGGCCTGACGTGCCGCAACTGTGGCGAAAAGTTCCAGGTCCCGTCCGGGTCTGCGTCCAGCCGCGCCTGGGTCCACAGTGGTTCATGCAGCAGCACGTCGCCTGTCGCGGCCAGGGTGAAGGCTCGCACCTCCGGCGTCGGTGCCGGCGACGGCGAATCGCTCGCCGATTCCGTGGGCGCGGCCGTAGGAGACGCCGTGGGCGCGCCGCCCGGCTCAGCCGACGGGCTCGGTGATGCCGTCTGGGCCGAGTCGCCGCCCGGCGTTTCGTCGCTTCCACATGCCGCGAGGGCGAGCACGGAGCTCGCCACGATGCCCGCGAGGGGGCCCACCCGATTCATCGCCACTAGTCTGCCTGACCAGTCCGGCGTGCGGTTACCGGCGTCCCCCGCTCCCGGAACCGCCTGCCGGCGACGTCAGCCTGCCCAGCGCGAAGGGACTCAGGTCCAGGGTGCTCGTACCCGTGGTGACCAACTGCGCGATGGATTCCCCGACCGCGGCGGAGTGCTTGAATCCGTGTCCCGAACAGGGTGATGCGACGATGACGCCGTGGTGAAGCGGATGCCGATCGACCACGAACCCGAAGTCGGGGGTCACCGTGTACAGGCACGACACGCTGCGCACCGCGGCGGCGCGAAGCGCCGGCAGCCGACCGGCCACGCATCTGTGGTAGGTCTGCTCCACTTCCGACGGCAGGACCTCGCGGCGCACGGTGTCCGGTGTGACCGGCGAGCCGTAGTGCTCGGTGCCGACCTTGACTCCGCCGCCGGGGCCGTCGATCGCCGGGAAGCCGTAGCACACGTCCTCTTCGCCGGGCCCGAACTGCCAGATGAACACCGGGCACCGATCGGGCTCGAACGAGCCGTCGGCCAGGTCGCCCGCGAACCAGTTCACCACTTGCCGATACACGGTAAACAGCCCGCCCAGGTCCGGGTCGATGAGTTCGGGCAGCCACGGACCAGCGGCGAGCACCGCCGTGCCCGCGCCGTACCGGCCACGATCGGTGCGCACCACAACGCCGTCGCCGGAGGGAAGGACGTCGAGGACCCGCTCGTCGCGCCGGAGCTGCGCCCCATGCCTGACCGCCAGGTCCAGCTGTGCACGCACTGCCGCCTCAGCCATCACGAAGCCCGCGTCCGGCTCGAAGTAGCCGGCATGCTCCGCGCCGACACCGAACTGAGGGAACCTGTCGGCCAGTTGTCCGGCGTCGAGCACCTCATGGTCGACGCCGTGCCGCCGGGCGATGTCCACGGTGGCGCTAAAGAAGTCGTCGCTCCCGTGCATGGCGGCGCCACCGGCGACCGGACTGATGACCACACCACCGACCTGGTGCAGCAAGCCGGCACCGCTGTCTACTTCGATCTCCCGCCACAGCTCGTGACTGCGCCGGACGAACGGCACGTACACGTCACCCTCGCCGATGGCGAGCCGAGTGATCCGGGTATCACCGTGTGACGATCCGTACGTATGCGGCGGCGCCAGCCGATCGATCCCGAGGACCCGGACTCCTGCCTGCGCCAGTTGGTAGACGGCGGCGCTGCCTGTGGCACCCAGACCGACCACGACGGCTTCGTAACCCTGCATGCTTCACGAGGCTAACGCGCGCCGCGGCAGGACCGTGGGTGGGCCGGCGGGCCGATGGGCTCAGCGCACCAGCGCCGGACGCATGATCACAACATGACGGTGGCGAACGTGCTGACCTGTTTGAAGCCGACGTGGCGGTAGGCGCCCAGCGCGGCGTGGTTGTAGTCGTTGACGTACAGGGAAACCGCTGGGGCGATGTCCCGCAGCGCGTGCACCACCACGGCGGCCATCCCGCCCACGGAGAGCCCCTCGCCTCGGCGGTCCGGGCGCACCCACACGCCCTGCACCTGGCAGGCGCTGGGGCTCACGGCGCCGATCTCGGCTTTGAACACCACGTGGCCGTCCTCGATCCGCGCGAACGCACGCCCTGCCCGCACGAGCTCGGTGAGCCTGGCCCGGTAGTAGGCGCCGCCGTCGTTGCCGTTGGGCGAGATGCCCACCTCCTCGGTGAACATCGCGACCGCGGCGGGATGCAGCACGTCGAGTTCGTCCGGGAGCACTCTGCGCACGTGTGGATCGGGCGCGACGGCCGGCTCACCACGCAACACCATCACCGGCTGCGACGAGCGGACCTCCCGAGCCGGGCCCCACTCCGGGCGCAAGATGTCCCACATGGTGAGCACCGGTTCGGAAGGACCCACCAGTGAGGAACATCGCCGGCCCCGGCGCAGCGCCATGTCGGCGAACGTGCGTGCCGCCGCGGACGTGGCACGGGCGGGCACGAGATTGGCGCCGGCGAAGCACAGCGACGACAGATCACCGGCGTCGTAGTATCCCCACAACTCGCCGCCGAGCCGGGCCGGGGCCAGCTTGGACGAGTGAACCCGCGATCCCAGGAACACGTCCACGTCAGGATCCCGGTCGACCACCTCGGCCACGGCCGGGAAGTCCTTGGGCCCGAGGACACGCAGCGAGGTCAGACTGTCGAGCACAGCTCCGACCTCCTTTACGCGCCCGGACGGCCGGGACGAAGCCGCTTCCTCAGCCGTCAGTCCTTCCAGTGAATCAGGATCGACGCGAAGTTGCACCACATCCCCGGCAGAAACCACCGAATGAATTGGCACGGGCCACGGCGACAAGACGACTAGCGAAGTGACGACCGGGGAAGGCTCCGTAGGCCCTTAACTCACGGTGACCGTCGGCTCCCCCGCGCCGTCGCCCTCCATCGACTCAGCGATGCGCATCGCCTCTTCGATGAGGGTCTCGACGATCTCCGACTCGGGCACGGTCTTGATGACCTCACCCTTGACGAAGATCTGGCCCTTGCCGTTGCCGGACGCCACACCGAGGTCGGCTTCCCGTGCCTCGCCCGGTCCATTGACGACGCATCCCATGACGGCGACCCGTAACGGCACCTCCATCCCTTCCAGGCCGGCCGTCACCCGGTCCGCGAGCGTGTAGACGTCGACCTGCGCACGTCCGCACGACGGGCACGAGACGATCTCCAGCTTGCGCTCCCGGAGGTTTAAGGACTGGAGGATCTGCAAGCCGACCTTGACCTCCTCGACCGGAGGCGCCGACAGGGAGACGCGGATGGTGTCGCCGATGCCCCGGGACAGCAGCGCGCCGAAGGCGACCGACGACTTGATGGTGCCCTGGAACGCCGGCCCCGCCTCGGTGACCCCGAGGTGCAGGGGCCAGTCCCCGCGCTCGGCGAGAAGCTCGTACGCACGCACCATGACCACGGGGTCGTTGTGCTTCACCGAGATCTTGAAGTCGTGGAAGTCGTGCTCCTCGAACAGGGATGCTTCCCAGACCGCCGACTCGACGAGTGCCTCGGCCGTGGGCTTGCCGTACTTCTCCAGCAGGCGGGGGTCGAGAGAGCCGGCGTTGACGCCTATCCGCAGCGAGACGCCGGCGTCCTTGGCGGCTTTGGCGATCTCGCCGACCTTGTCGTCGAACTTCTTGATGTTGCCTGGGTTGACCCGGACCGCCGCGCAGCCGGCGTCGATGGCGGCGAAGACGTATTTGGGCTGGAAGTGGATATCGGC
Organism: Phytoactinopolyspora alkaliphila; assembly: GCF_010550695.1. Lineage (GTDB taxonomy): Bacteria > Actinomycetota > Actinomycetes > Jiangellales > Jiangellaceae > Phytoactinopolyspora > Phytoactinopolyspora alkaliphila. Next base: position 11,117 of record NZ_JAAGOB010000023.1, on the reverse strand, counting down.
GATGACAGGGATCTGCGACTTCTTCGCGATGGCCGGTAACGCGTCGGCGTCGTCCGCACTCGGCACCGCAACCCGGACGATGTCACATCCGGAGGCGGTCAGCTCGGCGATCTGCTGAAGAGTGGCGTTGATGTCCGTGGTGGGCGTGGTCGTCATCGACTGGACGGAGACCGGCGCGTCGCCGCCCACGTCGACCTTGCCGACCTTGATCTTGCGGGATTTGCGCCGCTCCGCCAGCACCGGAGCCGGCATGGCAGGCATTCCCAACGCAACATTCATAGTGTCGATTCTCCCTTACCCGAACAGCCTGATCGGGTTGACGATGTCGGCGTAGATGAGCAGGACCGCCATGCCGATCAACAGGAACGCCACGCCGTACGCGATAGGCAAGCCCTTCGCCACGTCGACGGGCCGGGGCATCGGTCTTCGCGTCGCCCGGGCCCAGCCGCGTTTGATCCCCTCCCAGATGGCGCCCGCCGCATGCCCGCCGTCCAGCGGCAGCAACGGAACCAGGTTGAAGATGGCGATGGCCATGTTGAACGTGGCCAGAAGCATGATGAAGGTGACGATGCGTTCCGCGCCCGCCAGCTCGGACACGATCTCGCCGCCGATCCGGCCGGCCCCGACGATGCTGACCGGAGTCTCGGGGTCGCGTTCCGCGCCGCCGAAAGCCGCGTCCCAGACGTTGCCCATACGCTGCGGGATCCCCGCCATGGCGTCGAGCATCCGGGTCATGAACGTCCCGCTCCACGCCATCACCCCGGCGACGTTCTCTTTCTCGTAGTGGTCGATGATCGGGCTGACCCCGAGGAAGCCGACCTCGCTGTACTCGGGGTCGTCGACGGTGCTGTCGGCGGTCGGCCGTTCAGCCATGATCAGGTCCGGGCTGAGCGTCAGCTGCTCACCGTCACGCACGACGCCGATTCGCACCGGTCCAGCCCCGGCTGCGCGGATCTCGGCGGACACCTGCTCCCACGACGTCACCGGCTGGTCATTGAAGATGACGATCTCGTCGCCCGGTTGGAAGCCCGCCTCCGCCGCCGGCGCCGGGGCGTCGTCGGGCTCGCAGGCCACCCGGCCCTCGGACGCGGGGATGACACACTCACTGACCGAGCTGACCGTGGGCGCCAGCACGGGTTTCTCCGGATTTCCGAAGGTCATGAGGACACCGCCGGCCAGCAGCAGGGCCAGCACGACGTTCATCGCGGGACCGCCCAGCATGACGATGAGCTTCTTCCACCAGGCCTTGCGGTAGAAGACGCGGTCTTCGTCGCCGGGCTCGATCTCCTCCTTGGCGGCGCGCCGCGCGTCCTCGACGAGCGCCTGGATGGGGCCGGTGCTGGCCTTGCGCAGCCGATGAGGGTCTCCGCCGGGTTCCGGCGGGAACATCCCGATCATCCGGACGAATCCGCCGAGCGGGATCGCCTTGAGGCCGTACTCCGTGTCACCTCGCCGGCGCGACCACACGGTGCGCCCGAAGCCCACCATGTACTGGGTGACCTTGATTCCGAAGAGCTTGGCGGGAACCATGTGGCCGATCTCGTGCAGCGCGATGGAGATCATCAGGCCGAGCAGGAACAGCAGGATCCCGACAATGACGAGAACGTCCACCTAGCGCCCTGCTTTCACTGTGCGGCCAACAGGTTGGGGGCTCACTGATGTCCTTCTTCCGACGTGATGATCTCGCGGGCGCGCGTGCGGGCCCACCGCTCCGCCGCGAGAACGTCCGCGATGCGTGTGACGTTCCCTCCAGGGTACTCGCCGAGTACTCGCGCGACCGTGTCGACGATGCCGGTGAAGGGCAGACGGCGGTCGTGGAAGGCGTCGACGCATTCCTCGTTGGCGGCGTTGTACACCGCGGGCGCCGCGCCTCCGCGACTCCCCGCCTCCCGGGCGAGCTCGACCGCCGGGAACGCGTCGTTGTCCAGCGGGAAGAACTCCCAGGTGGAGGCCTTGGTCCAGTCACACGCGGGGGCGATGTCGGGGATCCGCTCCGGCCAGGTGAGCGCCAGGCCGATGGCGAGGCGCATGTCCGGAGGGCTGGCCTTCGCCAGCGTGGAGCCGTCCACGAATTCCACCATCGAGTGCACGACTGATTGGGGGTGCACCACCACCTCGATGGCCTCGAACGCCACGTCGAACAGCAGATGCGCCTCGATGACCTCGAGGCCCTTGTTGACCAGCGTCGCCGAGTTGGTGGTGATCACCCGGCCCATGTTCCACGTGGGGTGCGCCAGCGCCTGCTCAGGGGTGACGCCGGCCAGCTCGGCCCGGGTGCGTCCGCGGAACGGCCCGCCGCTGGCGGTGACGACGAGCCGACGCACTTCGTCGGCGTCTCCCCCGCGCAAGCATTGGGCCAGCGCGCTGTGCTCGCTGTCGACCGGGACGATCTGGCCAGGCGCGGCCGCGGCTTTCACCAGAGGCCCGCCGGCGATCAGCGACTCCTTGTTCGCCAGGGCCAGCGTGTGCCCCGCGTCGAGTGCGGCAAGCGTCGGGCCGAGCCCGATCGACCCGGTGATCCCGTTCAGGACGACGTCGCACCGGTACCCCGCCAGCTCGGTGGCGGCGTCCGGTCCGGTGAGCATCTTGGGAACGGCGAAGTCCCCGGAGCTGTAGCCGCGCCTGCTCGCCTCGGCGTAGAACGCGAGCAGCAGGTCCTCAGCGGCTCCGGCCTTCGCCACCGCCACCACCTCGACGCCGAGGTCGAGCGCCTGCGCGGCGAGCAGATCCGGATCCGACCCGCCCGCCGCCAGACCCGTGACCCGCAGCCGGTCCGGGTTGCGCGTGACCACGTCGATGGCCTGGGTGCCGATCGATCCGGTGGAGCCGAGCACGATGACATCTCGGGGAGCATTCACCACCCCATTGTGTCTCAGCGCATGCCAGGGTTTGTGGTCGGTCAAATCGGACATTTCGACCTCAGTAGCGACCACAAACCCTGGCATGCGCCGCGATCGGAGGGGGAATTGGCCCACCTCCGACGTTCAGGCTGCCGCCTGGTCCGCGGATGGCAGCACGGCCCGGTCCGCCGCGGGGACCGACGTCCGTGCCGGCGGCACCCCCGCCTGGGCTCTGGTCAATCGCCCGGGACGGACGACAATGAACACCACGACCACGGCCAGCGCGGTCAGCGCCACCATGACCGCGGCCATCGGGACCGCGGAGTCGGTCTCGAAGGCGCCGACGAGAGGAGCGATCAGGGCCCCGACGGCGAAATTCATCGCACCCAGCAGCGACGCCGCCGTTCCGGCCGAGCGGCCGTGCCCCGCGAGGGCGAGCGCCGGAATGTTGGGCAGCGTGAAGCCGATGGTCGAGAGCATGAAGAACAGCGGTACCGCGATGCCCATAAACCCGTACGCCCCGGTGAGCGCGAAGGTGAACAGCACGACGCAGGCAAGAGTGCTGGCCACGACCGCCGCCCCGAGGACCCAGGCGGCACCGAAGCGCTGGACGGCGCGTGGGTTGAACTGAGTGGCGATCACCAGACCCACCGAGTTCACTCCGAACATGAGCGCGTACTGCTGCTCGGAGAGGCCGTAGACGCCCTGGAAGACGAACGACGAGCCGGCGATATAGGCGAACAGCGCGCCCATCATCAATCCGCCGGTGAGCATGAGCCCGACAAATGTCCGGTCGCGCAGGATAGGTCCGTACGCGCGCATGCTGGCCCGCACACCGCCGCCGTGCCTCCCCTCCGGGGGCAATGTCTCGCGCAGTCCGAAGATCACGACGGCGACCAGCACGGCCCCGAGGAGGGCCAGCACCCAGAACACGCCCCGCCAGTCGGTGAACCGCAGGACCTGCCCGCCGAGCGTCGGCGCCAGGATCGGGGCCACCCCCATCACCAGCATGAGCCGGGACAACAGCCGCACCGCGGCGAGCCCGGTGTACATGTCCCGGACCACAGCCATAGACACCACGGCACCCGCCGCCGCAGCCATTCCCTGCAAAACCCGGAAGGCGCCCAAGGTGGCGATGTTGGGCGCGAGCGCACACAGCACCGAGGCCGCCACGTGGACGACCACCGCGACCATGAGTGGGCGCCGCCGGCCGAGCCGGTCCGACATCGGGCCGATGATCAACTGACCGATCGCCACGCCCATGAGCGTCCCGGTCAGGGTGAGCTGCACCATCGACTCCGCGGCGTCGAGATCATCGGAGATGGCCGGGAACGCCGGCAGGTACATGTCGATGGTGAGGGGGCCGAGAGCGGTCAGGGTGCCGAGCACGAGAACGGTGCGCACCATGGCAAGCCGGCCGGGAGCGGACGTGAGCGGTGGCTCCGTGCCGGCGGCACTGTTCGAGGCGTTCAGGACAGGACCTCCGCGGCGGATGCAGGGATGGGCGTGGCCGAGACTGTTCGCGGCTACGCCGGCGCGAGGTATGCCAGGTACAACTTTGCCAGACGATCCTGACAATCTCCATCGGGAGATCGCCACGCCACCCAGCACGCCACCAGGCGAGTCGGCCATGGCCGACGGTGAATCGGCGAGGAGCCCAACATCGTGCGACACGCAGAGGCTAGGCTCGGCACACACAGCATTACCGACTGGCACGCCACCCGTCATCGCCGTCGTACGCGAGATTCGGCCTTCTTCCGGAAAACATTCGCTAGGGCCGTAGCGTAACGGGAAGATTTCCTGCATTATCTCGATTCGGTATAGCCCTCTGGTAGTTCGCGCCGTCAAGAGGTCCAGACCATTGACGCTGGCTCCCAGCGATGGTAGACCAACCGGTCAACAGGTCTATGTCCGGCCTGTTGACCGGACGTCCCCGAAGCATGTGCTCCTGACTCGATTGCGAGGTACTCGCAGCATCATGGTGATGACACCGAATAGAAGGCGCTGGCGCCAGACCGCAGCATTGGCCGCGGCCGCGTGTCTACCAGCGGTCGCGTTGGCGGCACCGGCAGCCCACGCGAGCGACGACGCGTCCGACGTCGCGCTGGTCGTGGGCAAGGTGGGCCTGAACGACATTCCCCACATGAATCCGCTCGACTCCGGATGGGTCATCCAGGGTGAGTTCAACAACCTGATGTACGACCCCCTCATCCGGTGGAATCAGGAGGACTACACCTCGGCGCCGGGGCTGGCGGAGAGCTGGGAGGTCTCTGAGGATGGCCTCACCTGGACGTACCACATCGACCCCGACGCCACATGGTCCGACGGCGAGCCTGTCACAGCCGATGACGCGAAGTTCACCTTCGAGCTTCTCCAGACCAACGAGGTGTTCAACGGCCGGCACGGCGGCCTGGTGAACCAGATGACCTCCATCGAGGCGCCCGACGACCAGACCCTGGTCGTCACCACCGAAGAGCCCAGCGCCATCATGAACCATCTCAGCAACACCATGATCATGCCCGAGCATGTGTGGAGCGAGATGGAGAACCCCGAGGAGTACACCGGCGAGCCGGAGCAGCCCACGTCGGGCCCGTTCCACCTCACCGAGTACACCCCCGGCGGACGCGTGGTGCTGACCGCCAACCCGGACTACTGGGCAGGTCCGGTCGCCTACGACCAGATCATCTTCCAGAGCTTCGAGACCAGCGAGGCCGCGGTCCAGGCGCTGCAGCAGGGCGAGATCGACTTCCTCGACGGCCTGAACCCCGAACAAGCCGCGGCGCTGGAGGCGGCGGACGGCATCACCCTCAACATCCAGCCCAGCCGTCATTGGGAGAACATCGGCTTCAACACCGGGGCACGGACCAAGGACGGCACGGAGATGGGCGACGGGCACCCGGCGCTCCAGGACGCCGCGGTGCGCCAGGCCATCCACCACGTGATCGACAAGGAGCGGCTCGTCGACGTCATCCTCGATGGCAACGGCACCCCCGGCGTGGGGATCGTCGCGCCGATCTTCTCGGAGATGTTCTGGGACCCGGGCGAGGAGACAGTAGAGGTCAGCGTCGACATCGGCAACCAGATTCTCGACGACGCCGGCTATGACGAGCGGGACTCCAACGGCATCCGGATCGACCCCGAGAGCGGCGAACCGCTGAACTTCCGGCTGCTGTACCACTCCGACCGGCCCACCTATGCCGACATTCAGGACTTCCTCGTCGACTGGATCTCTGAGCTGGATATCCAGGTGGAACCGATCCCTATGGAGAGCACTCCGCTCAACGAGGAGACCGCGGCCGGCAATTACGACATCGCCTTCGGCGGCTGGAACTATGGCCCGGACCCGGACGAAGACTTCGCCTACCACACCTGTGACCGGCTGCCCGATGAGCCGGAGCCAACGGACCTGACCTTCAACTTCTACTGCAACGAGGACTTCGACGCCCTCTGGAACGAGCAGAAGCACGAAACGGACCCCGCCGCCCGCGCCGAGATCGTCCAAGAGATGCAGCGGATCATCTACGAGGACAGTCCGAACATCATCCTCTACTACGACCACGCCATGGAGGCGTACTCCGACGAGTGGACCGGCTTCGGCATGCTGCCGTCTTCCGGCGGTGCGATCGCACGGCAGCAGGCCGCGTACGGCTATGCCCAGGCCGTACCCGCCGACGCGCAGACCGGTGAGGCCTCCGGGGACGACGGCGAAGCCGGAGCCGATGCCGACGGCGACGCGGACGACGACGCCGCTGCCGCCAGCGACGACGGTGATTCCAACACCGGGCTGATCATCGGCCTGGTGATCGCCGGCCTGATCGTCGTCGGCGGGATCGCATTCTGGGTGACGCGGCGGCGCGCCACCGCCGAGGAGCGCGAGTAGACACACCGATGCCATTCAGCACGTGGGTGATGCAGAAGAACGACGTGCTCCATCTCCTCAGGTGGGAGCCCGCACCGAACACGGGCTCCCTCCACCGTCGCCGGAGCTCTGCACAACCCACACGGGCCTTGCTCGCGCAATAGAGGAGCTCGCAACTCGATGGGATACCTCCCCACCACGCCGGCGTCGGAGTCGCCTCTCGGTGACTCCGGCGCCGGCGAGACCCCCACCGGCACCAGCCGCCCGACGGCCCGAAGCGACTTCTGGCGCTATCTCGGCGGCCGCCTCTCCGGTGCCGCGGTCTCGATGATCCTTGTTCTGTTCAGTGCCTTCTTCATCTTCCGCATCATCGGCGGCGATCCGGTGCGGGCGGTGGTGGGCGACTCCCCGACCACGCCGGAGCAGCGGCAGGAGATCCGCGACCGGCTGGGCTTGGATGATCCCCTGGGTGTGCAGTTCTGGGATTACGTCAAACGCGTCTTCACGATGGACTGGGGCACCTCCTACGTCTCTACCGGTGCAGAGGTCACCGATCTGATGTGGGCGCGCCTGCCCAACACCTTGCTGCTGACCGGCACCGCGCTCATCCTCGCGGCCGGTCTCGGTGTCTGGATCGGCGCCAGAGCAGGCTGGAAACAAGGGAGCATGTTCGAGAAGACGCAGGTCGGAATATCGCTGACACTGTGGTCGGCTCCCACATTCTGGCTGGGCATGATCGTCATCATCGTCTTCTCGGTGAAGCTCGGCCTGTTTCCGGTGAACGGCATGCGCTCTGCGCGTGGTGTGGCGGACGGCTTCCTGCCAGAACTACTGGACGTCGCCCACCATCTGGTCCTGCCGGCCTTCACCATGGCGGCAGTCATCTACGCCCAGTATGTGCTGATCATGCGCTCGTCCATCATGGAGGAGAAGGGCAACGACTATCTCACTGTGGCCAAGGCCAAAGGCTTGCGCGACGACGTCGTCCGCCGTCGCCACGCGGTACCCAATGCCATGCTGCCCACCGTCACCCTGATCGCATTGCAATTCGGTGCGATCTTCAACGGTGCTCTGCTGACCGAGACGATCTTCAGCTGGCCTGGGCTCGGTCTGCTCTTCTACCACGCAATCAAGATTCCGGATATTCCGTTGCTCCAGGTGCTGTTCATCTTCTTCGCCGGGACGACGATCCTGGCCAACACACTCGCCGACATCCTCTACCGCTTCCTCGACCCGAGAGTGCGGAGGTCGGCATGAGCGGAACGCGACCAGAAGACATGCGCGGAACGCGACCAGAAGGCATGAACGGCGACGGGACACTGCGCACGGCCCGCGCCATAGTCTGGGCCAGGCGCCGAGCCGCGATGGCATCCTTCTGGCGGATGTACCGCGCACAGCGTGGCGGGATGTTCGGTCTTGGCCTGCTCCTGATCATCACGCTCATCACGCTCCTTGCGCCCTACTACACCGACGAGTCCGAACTCCGGGCATCCAACGCGCCCGGCGGACGGATGGAGCCCCCCAGTTCAGAGTTCTGGTTCGGCACCGACCAGACAGGGCGTTCCATCCTGCTGATGGTGATCTGGGGTGCTCGCGTATCGTTGCAGGTCGGCATCGTCGCCGCGGTTCTCGCGGTGACCATGGGCACCCTGATCGGCATGTCAGCCGCGCATTTCGGCGGCTGGATCTCCTGGGTTCTGATGCGGCTTACCGACTGGTTCATCGTGCTGCCGAGCCTGGTGCTCGCGATCGCCCTCGTCATGGCGCTGGGACCCAGCCGGACCACCATCATCATCGCTATCGCACTCACGTCCTGGGCGGGCACCGCGCGCCTCGTACGGGCGCAGACGATGGCCATCGAGGGCAGACCCTACCTGGAGCGGGCCAAGGCGCTCGGCGCCGGGCACTGGCACCAGATGTCACGCCATGTCCTGCCGAACCTGATGCCCCTGGTCCTCGCAAGCGCCACTCTGCAGGTCTCCAGCGCCATCCTGTCCGAGGCGTCGCTGTCCTTCCTCGGATTGGGCGACCCGAGCCGGTTCTCCTGGGGAACCATCCTCCAGAGAGCGTTCCTTTCTGGCGCGATCTCCAGCGGCGCCTGGTGGTACATGCTCCCGCCGGGACTCGCCATCCTGCTCGTCGTCCTCGCTTTCACGTTATGCGGTCGCGCGATGGAAACTGTCCTCAACCCGCGCCTGCGCGGCGGCAAGTGAAGGGGGACCAGCGATGCCCGCACTCGAAATCGACGATCTCAGGATCACCTACCGTGGTTCACGCGGCGTCATACCGGCCGTGCGAGGGATCTCGCTCAGTCTCGAGCCCGGCGACACTCTCGGCCTGGCCGGCGAGTCCGGATGCGGCAAGTCCACCGTCGCCGCCGCGGCCCTGCGGCTGCTGCCCCCAGGCACGGAGGTGTCCGGACGCATCATGCTCGGCGGCGAGGACATCCTCACCATGTCCTTCGGGCGGCTTCGCGCCGTGCGCTGGGCCGGGGCGTCCATCGTGTTCCAAGGCGCGATGCACTCCCTGAACCCGGTGCACCGCATCGCCAGGCAGGTCGCCGAGCCGATCGTGCTGCACGAGGGCGTCTCCACCGACGCCGCCGAGAAGCGAGCCATCGAGCTGATGGCTCAGGTGGGTCTGCCCGCTTGGCGCGCACGGAGCTATCCGCACGAGCTGTCGGGCGGGCAGCGGCAACGGGTCATGATCGCGATGGCTCTGGCCTGCTCCCCGCAGCTGATCATCGCCGACGAGGCGACGACCGCCTTGGACGTCATGATCCAGGCTCAAGTGCTTGCCCTGCTCGAAGGCCTGGTCGCGGACCGGAACATCGCGCTGATCATGATCAGCCACGACTTGTCGGTGCTGGCCGAGACCTGTGCCCGGCTCGCCGTGATGTACGCGGGGAAGCTCGTCGAGGAGGGACCCTCGCACGAGGTCTTCGGCCACGCGCGGCACCCCTACGCTCAAGCTCTCTCCGCCGCGTTCCCCACCGTCGGCGACCCGGCCGAACGACGTAACCCGCACGGCCTCGCCGGTGATCCGCCGGACCCGGCCGCGCTACCTACCGGATGCTCGTTCCATCCGCGCTGCCCGGTGGTGATGGACACATGTGCGTCCACTCAGGTGGAGCTACGCCATGCCCGCTCGGACTGGCAGGCGGCCTGTCTGCGGGTCGAGCCCATGGCACCCGCCCAGCCCGCCATGCTCGCAGAGGAGAAGCATGACTGACGGTACAGCCGAGCCGATACTGAGCGCGCGGGATCTGGCCGTCCAGTTCACCGCACCAGGCGGACGTGTCGCCCGCGCCGTTGACGGCGTCAACCTCGAACTTCGCGAAGGTGAGATTCTGGCGCTGGCGGGTGAGTCCGGCTGCGGAAAGACAACGCTGGCGCGCACGCTGCTCGGCTTGGAACGCCCGACGTCAGGCGTCGTCTCCTACCAGGGCACGCCGCTGCGCTACTCCACCAGGGCGCTCAGGGCCTACCGCCGAGCCGCACAATTGGTCCTCCAGGATCCGACCGGCGCGCTGAATCCGAGACACACCGTCTACGAGGCGGTCGCCGAAGGGCTGAGGATTCATGGGATCCACGAGAACGAGCGCGATCGAGTGGCCGACGCCCTCTCCCGCGCCGGCCTGCGTCCCGCCGAGAAGTTCTTCCTCGCCTACCCGCATGAGCTCTCCGGAGGGCAACGCCAGCGTGTGGTAATCGCGGGCGCCCTGGTGCTCGATCCTCAGGTCATCATCGCCGACGAACCGGTGGCCTCGCTCGACGCCTCAGTGCGGGGCGAGATCCTGGCCCTGCTGCTGAGGCTGCGCGACGAGCTCGGCCTAGCCGCCGTCGTCGTCACCCATGATCTCGGGCTGGCCTGGAACATCGCCGACCGCATCGCGGTGATGTACCTCGGCCGTATCGTCGAGGAAGGCACCGTCGACGACGTCCTCACCAGGCCACAGCATCCCTACACCCAGGCGCTGGTCTCGGTGCTGCCGAACTCCGCCCTCGCCGACCCCGTCGTCCTGTCGGGCGAGCCGCCGGACGCGACTCAGGTGCCGCACGGGTGCCGGTTCCATCCGCGGTGCCAGGTCCTCGCCAGCGGACTGTCCGCTCAGGCCGGGGTGGACGACGCCTGCCGCACCAAGGATCTCGGGATGCTCACTCTGGATCAGGGCTCGCACGTCGCCTGCCACTATGCCGCTGCCCGCGCCGGCTCCCCCGCCGCACCCTGATCCCCGCGCCCACACCCACCTCCGAATGATCATGTAAACCATGTTTTCTCGTGCTTCACCAGGCCTGCAGGCATCTCGGGTTCATGTGGTGAACGCAACACCCTGTGTTTCGGAGGTGTTGCAGGATGGGGCGTCCGCGGATTCCGGTGCAGGTGCGGCGTGAGTTTTGGCGGTTGATTCGCGGTGG
>NZ_JAAGOB010000022.1 GCF_010550695.1 Phytoactinopolyspora alkaliphila | reverse complement strand
TCATCACCCGCGTCGCCTACGGATTCAAAGACCCTCACGCCCTCATCGCCCTGGCCATGCTCTCCCTCGGCGGCTACCGCCCAGCCCTCCCGGGCCGCTAACCCACGGAAACGTCAGGAGAGCCTCAAATGATCATGTAAACCATGTTTTCCCGTGCCGTACCATGCCTGCAGACATGGTGAAGCACGGGAAAACATGGTTTACATGATCATTTGGGAAGCGGCGCGGGGGAGTGGGGTAGAGGTGGGTCGTGCTCAATGAGCGCTCGGAGCGGGTCCGCCAGACTCGTAAGCTCACCCGCCGGCCGGCTCGGGAGAAGAGCGGCCTGTTCCTCGCCGAGGGTGCGCAGGCGGTGCGGGAGGCGGTGCGCTCGGGTGCGGATCGCGTCGTGGAGATCCTGGTCACCCCAGGAGCGCAGGATCGGCATCCCGACATCGTGACAGAAGCGGCTCAGGTCGGCATCGACGTGCGTGTCGCCGGCGATGCCGCGCTCGCGTCGCTGTCCGAGACCGTCACCCCGCAGGGTTTGGTGGCGATCTGCCGGTCGATCGTCCGGACGCTCGACGACGTGCTGCCGGCCGACGACGCTCCGGCAACCAGTTACGTGCTGCCCGCCGGCGATCCGCCGTCACCGGACGGCCCGTCGGATAGTCCGGCTCCTGGCCCGCCGAGTCTGGTCGCGGTCCTTGTGGACGCGCGCGACCCGGGCAACGCCGGGACCGTGATCCGCTGTGCCGACGCGGCGGGCGCTGACGCGGTGCTGTTCAGCCACGGGTCGGTGGATCCTGAGAGTGGCAAGGCGGTACGGGCGTCGGCGGGGAGCCTGTTCCACATTCCCGTGGTGTCCGGCGCGCCTGCACATGTGATCGTGCAGCGGCTGCGCCAATCCGGTCTGACGGTGCTGGCCGCTGACGGCTCCGGTGATCTGGATCTCGACGAGGCCGAGGCCGAGGGCATCCTGTCCCGGCCGACGGCGTGGTTGTTCGGCAATGAGGCATGGGGGCTGCCGGATGAGGTCCGCGCCGTAGCCGACCACGTCGTCCGCGTACCCATCTACGGGCAGGCCGAGAGTCTCAACCTCGCCACTGCCGCGGCGGTCTGCCTGTACGCCTCCGCTCGCGTCCTCCGCACCTCACCGTGATCATGAACGATTGTCCACGTGCTGATGCCGGCGATCGTCGATGATCACGGGGATAGGGTGGAGGTCATGCCGAGTTTCGCCACCAACACCACCGTCGACCTGGACGGCCTGCTGGAGTTCGTCCGGCCGCGCCACCACGCCGTGTTGCTGACCACCCGCGCGGACGGCAGCCCGCAGGCGTCTCCGGTCACCTGCGGGGTGGACGACGCCGGACGCCTCGTGGTGTCGACGTACCCGGATCGAGCCAAGGCGGTCAACGTCCGGCGCACCTCCTGGGCCAGCGTCGTCGTGCTGTCTGATGACTTCGGGGGCGCCTGGGTCCAGGTGGACGGCGAGGCCGAGGTGCTCGACCTGCCCGACGCGCTGGAGCCGCTGGTCGAGTACTACCGGAACATCTCCGGCGAGCACCCGGACTGGGACGAGTACCGGGACGCGATGCGCCGCCAGGGCAAGTCCCTGATCCGGGTGACGCCGCAGCGGTGGGGACCGATCGCCACCGGTGGATTCCCCGCCCGCCTCGCCGACCAGGGCTGAGCCCTTGCGTCCGGCAAAGGGAGCGCCGGAGGGCACGCTCTGCAGGACGCAACGGACGGGCTGAGCGCGCAGACGCCGCGGAGTCGTAGAATCGCGGGGTTGTTCCCCAGCAGACCCATACGCAGGTAGCGAGGAAAATGTCCGCGCCCAACAAGCAGTTCGATCCGGTCGAAGTCACCCCACTTCACCCCGACGAGGTCGCCCGCATGCGCGACGAGGCGCTCGGTGCCATCGCGCAGGCCGGTGACCTGGAAGAGCTGAAACAGGTGAGACTCGCGCATCTGGGTGATCGCTCGCCCCTGGCCCTGGCCAACAAGGAGATCGGCGCCCTGCCGCCCCAGGCCCGCAAGGACGCCGGGCAGCGTGTCGGTGCCGCGCGCCGGGACGTGACGGCGGTGCTGGAGGAGCGCCAGCAGGTCCTCGAGGCCGAGCGCGACGAGCGGGTCCTGGTCGAAGAGACGGTCGACGTCACGCTGCCGTGGGACCGCCGGCCACGCGGCGCCCGCCATCCGCTCACCACCATCCAGGAGCGCGTGGGCGACGTGTTCGTCGCCATGGGCTGGGAGATCGCCGAGGGTCCCGAGGCCGAGGCCGAGTGGCTGAACTTCGACGCCCTCAACATCGGGCCGGACCACCCCGCGCGGACCATGCAGGACACGTTCTTCGTGGAGTCCGAGGACTCCGGTGTCGTGCTGCGGACCCACACGTCGCCGGTGCAGGCCCGGACCATGCTGTCTCGCAAGCCGCCCATCTACGTGATCTGCCCGGGCCGCACGTTCCGCACCGACGAGCTCGACGCCACTCACACGCCGGTGTTCAGCCAGGTCGAGGGGCTCGCGGTCGATGAGGGGCTGACCATGGCGAATCTCAAGGGGGCCCTGGATCATTTCGCCTCGGCGATGTTCGGCGACGGCATCACCACCCGGCTGCGTCCCTCGTACTTCCCGTTCACCGAGCCGAGCGCCGAGATGGACCTGCAGTGCTTCGTGTGCCGGGGCGACTCCGTGGGCAACCCGGACCGGCCGTGCCGTACCTGCAGCTCCGAAGGCTGGATCGAATGGGGTGGCTGCGGCATGGTGAACCCGCGTGTGCTGGTGGCGTGCGGCGTCGACCCGGACCGCTACACCGGCTTCGCGTTCGGGATGGGGCTGGAGCGCACGCTGATGTTCCGGCACGGGATCGAGGACATGCACGACATGGTCGAGGGCGACATCCGGTTCGCCGCCGCGTTCGGGATGGAGATCTAAATGCGCGTCCCTCTGTCCTGGCTTCGCGACTACGTCCACCTGCCCGCTGAGATCCCGTCCCGCGACGTCGCCACCAGGCTGATCCGGGCCGGTCTGGAGGTCGAGACCGTCCACGAAGCCGGCTCCGACGTCACCGGCCCGGTGGTGATCGGCCGAGTGCTGGAATTCAGCGAGGAGACCCACAAGAACGGCAAGACGGTGCGCTGGTGCTCGGTCGACGTCGGTCCGGAGCACAACGTGGACCGCTCGTCGGAGAGCACCGTGGGGGCGGCGTCTCGCGGCGTCGTCTGCGGCGCGCGCAACTTCGAGGCCGGCGACCTCGTCGTCGTCTGTCTGCCCGGCGCCGTGCTGCCCGGCGGATTCGCCATCACGGCGCGCAAGACCTACGGGCACGTCTCAGACGGCATGATCTGCTCGGCACGTGAGCTCGGTCTCGGCGAGGACCACAGCGGCATCATGGTGCTGGGTCCCGATGAGGGCGAGCCGGGCGACGACGCGATCCAGGTACTGCACCTGCGCGACGACGTCCTGGACATCGCCGTGACCCCGGACCGTGGGTACTGTCTGTCCGTGCGTGGCGTGGCCCGGGAGGTAGCCACCGCGTACGGCCTGGAGTTCCGCGACCCGGGCGCGGCGGATCCCGCAATGCCGGCCGGTGAACCCGGATACCCGGTGGAGGTGGCCGACGCCGAGCGCTGCCCGGTGTTCGCCGCCCGGACGGTCACCGGGTTCGATCCGGCCGCGCCCAGCCCGCGCTGGCTGCAGCGCCGGGTGCAGCTGGCCGGGATGCGTCCCATCTCGCTGGCTGTCGACGTCACCAACTACGTCATGCTCGAGCTGGGTCAGCCCATCCACGGCTACGACCGTGACCTCCTGCGGGGCCCCGTCGTGGTGCGCCGGGCCGAGGAAGGCGAGAAGCTCACCACCCTCGACGGCGTGGTCCGCACGCTCGATGCCGACGACCTCCTGATCACCGACGAGTCCGGTCCCATCGGGCTGGCCGGCGTGATGGGCGGCGGAACGACGGAGCTCGGTGCCGGAACCACGTCGGTGGTGATCGAGGCGGCGAACTTCGAGGCGGCGGGTATCGCGCGCACGGCTCGCCGGCACAAGCTTCCCAGCGAGGCGTCCAAGCGGTTCGAGCGGGGCGTCGATCCGGCGCTGCCGGTGGTCGCGGCGACCCGGGTGGCGCAGCTTCTCGCCGAGCTGGGCGGCGCGACGGTCGAGCCCGGGGTGACCATCACCGGCGGAGGTGCCGTTCCCGCGTCGTTGGAGATCTCGGCCGGCCTTCCCACCAAGATCGTCGGCGTCGAGTACACCTCCGAGGAGGTCGTGCGCTCCCTGGAGACGGTCGGCGCCGCCGTGGCGAAAGACGCCTCTGGCATCCTGACCGTGACCCCACCGAGCTGGCGACCCGATCTCACGGACCCACACGACCTGGTCGAGGAGGTCGCCCGCCTGCGCGGATACGACTCGATTCCCTCGGTGCTGCCGGTGGCCCCGCCCGGGCACGGTGTCACCTTCGGCCAGCGGCTGCGCCGCCGGGTGGAGCGGGCGGTCGCCGCTGCCGGGTTCGTGGAGGCGCCCTCGTATCCGTTCGTCGGCGAGTCCGATTTCGACGCCCTCGGTTTCCCCGCCGACGACGCTCGCCGCCGGGCGCTGCGCCTGGCCAACCCGATCTCCGATGAGCAGCCGCTACTGCGCACCACGCTCCTGCCTGGGTTGCTGGCCACTGTGCGCCGCAACGTCGGCCGTGGCGCCACTGACGTCGCGGTTTTCGAATCGGGCCTGGTCTTCCGCCAGGACGACGCTCCGCTTCCACAGCCGCCGCGGCTGCCGGTTCACCGCCGTCCCTCCGACAACGAGCTGGCGGCGCTGGAGGCCGCGCTGCCTCACCAGCCGCGCCGGATCGCCGTAGCACTGTGCGGTGACCTGGAACCGGCCGGGTGGTGGGGCCCGAGCCGGCCCGCCACCTGGGCAGACGCAGTCGACGCCGCCCGGCTCGTCGCGGAGGCCGCGGGCGCCGAGGTGCGGGTCGAGGCGGACCAGCACACACCGTGGCACCCGGGTAGGTGCGCGGCGCTGTATGTGGGGCAGACACTTGTCGGCCATGCCGGTGAACTGCACCCCCGGGTGCTGAGCACGCTGGGCCTGCCGGCCCGCACGTCGGCGATGGAGCTGGAACTCGACCGGTTCCCGGCCACCGACGAGCCGGTCCGGGCGCCGTCGGTGTCGACGTTCCCGGTGGCGACCCAGGACGTGGCGCTCGTCGTCGACCAGGCGGTTCCCGCCGCGTCCGTCCAGGAGGCCCTGGTCGAGGGCGCGGGGGAGCTGCTCGAATCGGTGCGGCTGTTCGACGTCTACAGTGGCGCCCAGGTGGGCGAAGGCCGCAAATCTCTGGCGTACGCGCTGCGATTCCGGGCTCCGGACCGCACGCTGACGGTGGAGGAGACCACGGCGGCACGGGACGCCGCCGTGGCGGTCGCGGCGGAGCGGACCGGCGCGGCCCTGCGGTCCTGACCGACCTGTTCCCGGCCAGGGTGCGGGGGATCCGGCCGCCTGGCGGGAGATCATTGAGAGGTGAGTATGGCGATGAAGCGAGCCCTGATCACTGGCGCGAACCGGGGTATCGGCCGGCACCTGGCCCTCGGCCTGGCGTCGCAGGGCTGGAGCCTGGGTCTGCTGGCACGCAACAAGGACGCCCTGGAAGCGGTCGCCACCGAATGCCGGCAGGCAGGTGTCCCGGTGGCCGTCGCCGTCGCGGATGTCACCGACCCCGGCGCCGCAGCCGACGCCGTAGGCCGGATCGCCGACGAGCTCGGCGGGCTCGACCTGCTGGTGAACAACGCCGGAGTGATCGAGGGGTCGGATACGGACTTCTTGACCAGCCGTCTCGACGAAACGTGGCGGGTGATTGAGGTCAACGTGCGTGGCGTGCTCGCGGTCACGGCCGCCGTGCTGCGCCGGATGCTGCCCGCCGGCGGAACCCGGGTGGTCAACATGAACAGCGGCGCCGGGCACAAGGCGATGACCGGCTACACCGGATACACGCTGAGCAAGGGTGCGCTGGCGCGCTTCACCACGCAGCTGGACGCGCAGTACCGGGGGCGTGGCGTGCGCGCTTTCGATGTCGCGCCCGGACACGTGAAGACCGATATGACGACGCCGATGCCGATGCACGCCGGGCGCACGGACTGGACCGCGCCGCAGGACGTCGTCGACCTGATCGTCGCCATCGGGGAGGGCAGGCTGGATGAACTGGCCGGGCGGTTCTTCCGGGCGGGGACCGACACCGCCGAGTCGTTGCTCTCTCGCGAACGGCAGATCATCGACGCCAACGCCCGCGTGCTGCGCTTGGCTCCGGTCGACGCCGACGACCCGGTGGCCTAGCGCGCCGGCCTGCCACCGGGTGGTCGAAGCCGTCAGCTGCTGCTGAGGTTGGAGCTGAGTTCGTCGGCGAAGCTTTGTGCGCCCTGCTCGGGACTTGTGCGCTCGAACAGCACCTCGCTGGAGTAACGCTGGAATATCTGCTGGGTATCGGCGGCGCCGACGGGCGGCGGAGCAGGCGGGCCCTCGATCTCGCCGGCGATGTCCTCGATGAACGCCGCGGCATGCTTGTCGGCATCTGACAGTTGCTCGCTGATGGCCTCGCGAATCTCGCCGTTCGGTGGCAGTGCCCGTTCGGCGAGCAGAATCTGGCCCGCTTCCTCGCTGTTGACGATGAAGTCGAGGAACATCGCTGCTTCCTCGGGGTGCTCGGTACGCGACGACACGGACCAGAACATCGATGACTTGTAGAACGCGCCGTTGTCCGTCGCCGCGCCGGTCTGGCTCGGCATGCGCAGCAGGACCATGTCTTCACCGGACATCTCGGTATACGCGTGAATCTGATTGCTCCAGGCGAAGCCCATGGCGACCTTGTTGGTGGCGAGCAGGCTCTGGTCGATGGCGATCGTGTAGTCCTCCACCGTCCGAGTCGCCGGTGGAGCCGCGCCGATCTCCTCGAGTTCCAGCGCGAACTCGTAGAACGAGGCCAAGGTCCCGGGGCTGAACGCGACGTCGTCTTCGCCGTACAGCGACTCACCGTGCTGACGCGCCCACACCGTGAAGGCGGACTCCGCACCGCTGAACGACGCCGCCCCGTACACGCCGTCGGGTGTCTGCTCGCTGATCTCCGCCGCGAGTTCGCGGAAGTCTTCCCATGTCCACGTCTGGTCGTCGGGAAGCTCGACGCCGGCCTCGTCGAAGATGGCCGGGTTGGCGAAGACACTGAGCGAGTTGACACCGGCCGAGAGGCCGTAGATGCCGCCGTCGAACTCGCCCGTGGCCAGCGTGGACTCGTCGTACGTGGTGGTGTCGAGGGCATCCTGCGTCGCCAGGTCGAGCAGGGCGTCGCGTCCGGCGTATTCGCGCAGGTAGAGTTCGTCCATCTGGATAATGTCCGGGGCATCGCCGGCGGCGACCTGGGTGGCCAGCTTGTCCCAGTAGCCGGACCACTCGCCGAATTCACCTTCGACGGTTATCCCGGGGTGCTCCGCCTCGAACGCCTCGATCATCTCCTGGGTGACCTGATGGCGGACATCGGATCCCCACCAGGTGAATCGGAGCGTCAC
This sequence comes from Phytoactinopolyspora alkaliphila, assembly GCF_010550695.1. Classification (GTDB taxonomy): domain Bacteria; phylum Actinomycetota; class Actinomycetes; order Jiangellales; family Jiangellaceae; genus Phytoactinopolyspora; species Phytoactinopolyspora alkaliphila. The sequence goes on along the minus strand of NZ_JAAGOB010000022.1, from coordinate 21,463 downwards.
ATCGCCACCATCGGCGGTGTCGTCGGCTCCGCCGCAAGCGGCGAGCAGCAGGACGGCGCTCGCGCCACCCGCCGCGGCTCGAATCAAGGCGGAGCTCCGGGCACCGGAGGCCCTGTCGTTTCGTCGGGGCGGCGTCTCGCCACACGTCATCGTGATCTCCTCGAGCTGTGCAGGTCCCGGAATTGAGCTACCGGCTGTGCGGCGGCGCCGGACCGTTCGCTGGACGACGACGACTTGCAAGGAAGCTAGGGAAACCGCTTTCTGATGTCAAGACATCAGCCGGTGCTCATGCGAAGGTACGGTCCTCACGGCCTCCCGTTCTTCCCGGGATACCGCTCGTATGCAGCGCCGATAGGGCGAGCGGCCAGATTGGCCAAGCAGGAGGACGCGACGATCGTGGCCTAGACCTCTGTCCGAGTTACTTGTACGGTGAAGATCTTGTGAACGTCCATCAGCCTGCGCCGCCGTGGGCAGGCGCAATCGTCGACCTACGGGAGAGAGCATGACGTCCGCACCGCTCGCGGTCGATCGTGAAGAACGGTCCCGGCGGCGCCTCCGGGTAGCCACCGGGCTTCTCGTCGCCGCGCTGTTCGCCGCCGTGGTGGTCAACGCCACGTCGGACCAGCTGGGGTGGTGGGGCCTGCTTCCCATCCTTGTGTACGTCGTCCTGGTGTTGCTCGAGGTGAACGTCGTCCTCGCGACCGGAGCGGCGGTCGTGGTGGGGTTCGTCCTCACCAGCCAGGGGCCGCTGGAGATCGGCACCATGATGTCCGAGTCTCTGGGCTCCTTCATCGCCGTCATCGGCCTGATCATCATGCTCGGCGCCGGACTCGGCCGGATCGCGGCCGACACGGGGGCGGCGCAGACGCTGGTCCGCATGCTCCTGCACCGCATCGGCGTCGATAGCCCGGTGCGGATCCAGATCGGGATCATGCTGGCGTCCACCGTGCTGGTGGGCGCACTGGGCACGCTGGCAGGCGCCAACGCGATCCTCGCCCCGATCGTCATCCCGGTAGCCGCCGCGGTCGCCAGGTCGCGGCCGTCGGTGGCGGCGATGCTGCATGCCGGAGGCGCCGCCGGGCTCGTCACCGGCCCGTTCACACCGCCCGTGGTGACCATCACCGGGGCGGCCGGCATCAGCTACCTGGAGTACCTGATCACCGCCGGCCTGCCGATGGCGGTGGTGGTGTGGGTGACCGGTTTCTTCATGGCGCGCTACATCCAGCGCCGCACCGAAGGCGCCGAGCAGTACACGGAGCAGGACGTCGCCGAACTGCAGACGGCCGACGCTGTGCCCACTGGCCGGGAGAAGCGGGCAGCGGTGGCGTTCATCGGCACCATCGTCGCGATGGCGGTGCTCGGCGTCATCCTCGAAGCGGGCTTCGCGTACGCGATCGTCGTCATGATCGTGACCGCCATCGTCACCGCGCTCGCGGGCGGCATGCGCCCTGCCGACGCGCTGGCGTCGTTCTACGCGGGCGCGGCCGCTCTCCTGTGGCTGTTCTTCCTGTTCTGGTTGTTCAACCCCTTGCTGGTGATGATGGAGGAGTCCGGCGCTTACGAGGCGATGCTGGATACGCTGCGCCCGGCACTGGAATCCGCGGGGCCATGGCCGTTCCTCATGCTCGCGCTGGTGGTCGGCTGGGTCGGCATCGCCGGCGCGGCAGTGGCGCAGGTGGTGCTCATCAACGAGCTGCTGTGGCCGATCGCGGCGGTTCTGGGGATTCCGCCGACGGCGTGGGCGGCAGCCCTGCTGGGCGGCAGCCAGATCGACTGGTTCGGGCCGTTCCCCAACGCGGACATGATCGGGCAGATGGGGTTGGCCCGCTCGTCGAACCTGAAGATGATGCTGTTCAACGGATGGGCGATCATGAGCGCCACCCTGGTCCTGTTCGCCGTCTTGTTCGCCGTCCTGTGAGGAGACAACCGATGCCGGCATGGCCCCGACACAGCGCCGGGACGCTCGGCGAGCAGCTGGCGGGGCTGGCGGCGGAGTCGCCGGGTACGTGGGCGTTCGCAGTCCGTGAGCAGGGCCGGGCGGTGGCGTCGGTGCGGGGCGACGTTGTGGTGCCCGCCGCGAGCACCATCAAGGTGGCGCTGATGGTCCTGGCGCTGCAGGACGTCGAGGCCGAGCGGTGCAGGCTCGATTCCGTCCTGCGGGTTCCCGACGAGCGGGTGGGCGGCAGCGGTGTGCTGAGGCTTCTGCCGTCCGTCCGGGCACTTCGGCTGGACGAGACATTGGAGCTGATGATCGGGATCAGCGACAACACGGCCGCCAACATGGTGATCGGCATGCTCGGCGTCGACGACGTCGCCCGCCGGGTCGCGGCACTGGGCGCACGGAACACCCGGCTGGAACGACGCCTGATGGACCTCGAGGCAGCCCGTCAGGGCCGGGACAACGTGACCACCGCCGACGATCAGGCACTCCTGCTCGATCTGCTGGCCGGCGAGACGGTGCTGTCAGTGGAGCTGAGGCAGCACGCCCTGGAGATTCTCGGGCGCCAGCAGGTCAATGACCGGATGCCGGCGGCGCTGGGACCTGACGTGGTATGCCGGCACAAGACCGGGGAGCTGGAGGGTGTGCGGCACGACGTCGGCCTCCTGGAGTTCGATGGGCGGCAGGTGGCGTTCGCGGCTCTGGGCACGGATCTGCCGGAACAGGCGGCGGGCGGAGGTCCGGCCGGCAGCGTCATCGCCGGCGCGGCCCGGATGGTGGTCGATGCCGCGCGGGCACGCTGAGGGTGCGTCATCCATGTTGGGCGGCGTACCGACATCATCCGGGTGATCACCCCGATAACGTCGGTATCCGTGGGCCGGCGGGTGTTCGTTAGGCTGCGATCATGAGCCACCACGAGATCGTCGTCCGGGGCGGCACCGTGATCGACGGCACCGGATCGGAGCCGGCGACGGCCGACGTGGGCATCACCGGCGGCAGGATCCGGGCCGTGGAGCCTGGTCTGACGGGAGACAGGGTGATAGACGCGTCGGGGTATGTCGTCGCACCCGGTTTCATCGATCTGCACTCGCACGCGGACTTCAGCATCGAAGGCTGGCCGGCCGCCACCACGCAGCTGTATCAGGGCGTCACCACGTTGCTGACGGGCAACTGCGGGTTCTCGCCCTTTCCAGTCGCGGACCTGGCCGAGGCCAAGGCCGCCTCCGCGTTCTTCGCCCCGGAGCTGAGCTGGGACTGGACCGATCACGACGGCTTCGCCGCGGCCGTCACCGGAAGACGTCCGGCAGTCAACGTCGCTGCGCAGATAGGCCACTCGTCGCTGCGGCTGGCGGCGATGGGCGCCGCTGAGCGGTCCGCGTCCGGCGAGGATCTGACCGCGATGTCGGACCTTCTGTCGGCCGCCGCGACGTCGGGGGCGTACGGATTCTCCACCGGCCTCATCTACGCGCCCGGCACTTACTCGACCGTGGATGAGGTCCGTCACCTGGTCGGTGTGGCGGCCGCTCATGGGCTGCTGTACTCCACCCACATCCGGAACGAGTCCGAGCGCTTGCTGGAGGCTGTGGACGAGGCGATCCAAGCGGCCGAGAAGGGCGCGGCGCGGTTGCAGATCTCACATCTGAAGGCTGCGGGACCGCGGAACCACGGCAAGGTGGCCGACGCCTTGGCGATGATCGACGACGCCGCCTCGCGCGGCCTTGACGTGGCGGCCGACGTCTACCCCTACACGGCGTCGAGCACGACGCTCACCACGCGGCTGCCGACCTGGGCCCTAGACGGAGGCACCGGCGACCTGCTGCGCCGGCTGGCGGATCCGGCCGGGCGCGAGCGGATCCTGGACGCGTTGCGCTCGACGGTGGGCCAGAGCCTCGCGCCGGAGAAGGTCGTCATTGCCGATGTGGGGGAGGGCCGGTTCTCGGAGGCGGCCGGTCTGAGCCTGGCCGACGTCGCTCGGGTCGAGGGTGTCGACGACGCCGAGGCCACCCTGCGCATACTCGAGGCACATGACGCCGCGGTCGCGGTGGTGATGCACGGCATGAGCGACGCCGACGTGGAGACGGTCCTGCGGCATCCTCGGGTAGCCGTGGCCAGCGATGGCTGGGTGATGCGCCCGTCCGGGCCGGGTCGGCCACATCCCCGCAACTTCGGCACCTTTCCTCGTGTCCTCGCCCACTACGTGCGCGAACGGGGTGTGCTCACACTGTCGGACGCGATCCGCAAGATGACCTCGTTGCCCGCCTCGCGGCTGGGGCTGAGTGACCGGGGCGTCATCCGGGCCGGTGCCGTCGCCGATGTGGTCGTCTTCGACCCGGACACCGTCGTGGACAGGTCCACGTTCGCGGACCCGTGGCAGCTGTCGGCCGGCGTGAACACGGTTCTGATGGGCGGCCAGGTGGCCCTCGAGAATGGCGAGCCGACGGGCGTGCGTGCCGGCTCAGTACTGCGCCGTCAGCCGTAGGCTTCCCGGGAGGCCCGAGCCAGTTCGTCGAGTGAGGAGACGTGCAGGTCGGGCGTGGTGACGGCGGCGGGCGCCGGTGTGGCGCCGAAGCCGTGCCTGCCCTGGCGCCGTTCCACCCAACAGGTCCGCAGGCCGAGCGCGTGCGCGGCGCCGATGTCGTGGAATTGGCTCTGCGCCACATGCAGAACCGAACCGCGCTGATAGCCGTGCACACTCTGCCGTCCCAGGCAGTAGGCGAACATCTGCGGATCGGGTTTGTTCACGCCGACGTCCTCGGCCGTGACCGCGTCGTCGAACGGCGAGCCCAGCGTCGCCGACATGGCGTCGAGCGCCCAGTTGTCGGCGTTGGTGAGCGCGACGAGCCGGTAGTGGTGCCCGAGATCGCGGAGGGCGTTTACCGCGTCAGGGAAGGCCGGCCACCGGGGTATCGACTCGCGCAATGCCTCGGCCTGCGGGGCTCTGTCAGGAAGGCCCAGATCCGCGGCCATCCGGCCATAGATCGGCGCCAGCATCTGGGTGAAGGGAAGCTCGGGTGTCTCTCGGGCCTGCTCGGCTTCCGCCCGGCCGAAAGCTTCGAGCAGGTCGTGGTCGCCGACCGTGAGGCTCGCACCGCGGACCACTGGCCGAAGACAGTCCAGGATGCCCGTTTCGAAGTCGATCAGCGTGCCGACCACGTCGAAGGTCATGACCTCGATGCCGCCCAGGGTCATCGACGCTCGCCGCCTCACGCCGATGCCGGAGTGACGACGAGCTTGCCGAAGAAGCCCTTGGCGACGAACTGCTCCTGCGCGGCACGCAGCTCGGCCAGGGGGTAGCTCGCCGCCAGCAGCGGCTTCAACTGGCCGGCCCGGATGTGTTCCAGCAGCTTGGCGAAGTCCTCATGAGTGCCGAACGACGAGCCGACGATCTGGAGCTGCTTGAGGTAGACCGTGCGCAGGTCGGTCTCGACCAGCGGGCCCGCGATCGCGCCGGCGACGACGTAGCGGCCCAGGGGACGCAAGATGGCGATGAGGGCCGGAAACGACGGACCGGCGACCACGTCGGCCACGACGTCGATCTCGCGCCCCGGCGCCGCGGCTTCGACGGCCGCCGCCAGGTCCGCGGCGTCACGCTCCACGGTGGCAGCCGCGCCCAGCTCACGCGCCTGGCGGTGCTTGCCCTTGCCGGCCACGGCCACCACGTGCGCGCCCCGGACGTTGGCGAGCTGGATCAGCGCCGAGCCCACCCCTCCCGACGCGCCGGTGACGACGAGTGTCTCGCCCTGCCGGACCGCCGCCCGGTTGAGCATCCGCATCGCCGTGGTGTACGCCGTGGGGAAGGTGGCTAGCTCTGCGTCGCTGAGTGGGCCGTCCACCGGGTGTGCGTTCTCGGCCGGCACGGTCACGAGCTCGGCGAAGCCGCCGTCGCGCTCGCTGCCGAGCAGGTCGGTGACGGCGAGCTCGCGCTCGCCGCCCTGGTAGATGGTCGGGTCGACCAGGACCCGCTGACCGATGCGTGACTCCGGGACACCCGGACCCACCTGATCGATCTGCCCGGCGACGTCGGCTCCCTGGATGCGGGGGAAATGCAGGGGTTCCCGGCGCCAGCCGGCTGTGGCTCCCGGATCCCCGGGCGAGCCGTACGCGCCCTCTCTGGTCCAGATGTCCGTGTTGTTCAACGCCGTGGCGCCGACCTTGACCCGTACCTCGCCGGGCCCGGCCTGCGGATCCGGCACGTCGTCGCGGTATTCGAGCTTCTCAGGTCCGCCGAATCCGGTGAGGAGAACTGCACGCACGTGCCTGTCCTTTCGTGATATACCGACCAGTGTGGTTACCACGGAAACACGAGAATGGCAGCATGTCAACCCACCGGTCAGTATAGTAGCCAGGAATCTGGAGGCACGTCATGGGTGAAGCTCTCACCCCGGCTGGGCGGCGTACCCTGGACGCCGCCGCGGAGCTGTTCTACACGCAGGGCATCCATGCCGTTGGCGTCGATGCCGTCGCGTCCGCCGCCGGCATCACCAAGAAGACGCTTTATGCATGTTTCGGGTCCAAGGATCGGCTGGTCGCCGCGTACTTGAAGGAGCGGGACGAGCGGTGGCGGCAGTGGCTGCGCGAGCAGGTCGACGAGCCCGGCGGCCCAGCCAGGGACCAGATCCTCGCCACGTTCGACGCTCTCGCGGCCTGGGCCGAGCGCGAGAACTCGCGCGGTTGCGGTTTCGTGAACGCCCTGGCGGAGTTGCCGGCCGCGGATCACCCGGCGCGCGCCGTCATCGCGGAGCAGAAGCGCTGGATGCTCGGCTATCTCACCGGACTGGCCGCGGCCGCCGGTGCGGAACCGCCCGAGGCGCTCGGGAGAACGCTGTTCCTCCTCCATGAGGGCGCGTCGGTGGCGGCGAGTATCGAGGCGGTTCCGGACGCCGCCCGGCACGCCCGGTCGGTGGCGGCGGATCTCGTTCCCGACGGCGGCATGACCACCTGAGGGTCGATTGCGGTTGCATGATGATGCAGTAACCCGCATACTCATGCTCATGGGAACGAAGGTCGCGGTAGCGGGAGCCAGCGGATACGCGGGCGGCGAACTGCTGCGCCTGCTGATGGGGCATCCGGAATTCGAGGTGGGTGCCGTCACCGCGCACAGCAGCGCCGGCAAGACACTGGGCGAGGTCCACCCCCAGCTCACACCGATTGCTCACCGGATGATCGAGGCGAGTACACCCGAGGTGCTCGCCAGACACGACGTGGTGGTGCTGGCACTGCCGCACGGTGCCAGCGGGGCCATCGCCGCCCAGCTCCCCGAGGACACACTCGTGCTGGACTGCGGCGCTGACCACCGGCTCACCGATCCACAGGCCTGGAGCCGGTTCTACGGCACCGAGCACTCCGGAACCTGGCCGTACGGCCTCCCGGAACTCGTACACGCGGACGGAACCAAGCAGCGATCCGCTCTGGGCGATGCCCGGCGGATCGCGGTGCCGGGATGCAACGTCACCGCGGTGAGCCTCGCGATCGCGCCCGGTCTCGCGGCCGGTGTCATCGCGCCGGATGACATCGTCGCCGTGCTCGCCAACGGTCCGTCCGGCGCAGGCAAGGCGCTCAAGCCGCATCTCCTGGCCAGCGAGATTCTCGGCGCGGCCACGCCGTACGCCGTGGGCGGGGTGCACCGGCACATCCCGGAGATCGAGCAGAACCTCGCCGCGGCAGCCGGCGCGCCGGTAAGCCTGTCCTTCACGCCGACCTTGGTGCCGATGAGCCGCGGTATTCTCGCCACGGTCACCGCGAAGCTGACCGCCGACGCCGCGGCGGCACGCCCGGCATGGGAGAACGCCTACGCCGACGAGCCGTTCGTCCACCTGTTGCCCGAGGGCCAATGGCCGACGACGGCGGCGACGCTCGGGGCCAACACCGCTCATCTCCAGGTCACGGTCGACGAGCGGGCCGGTCGCCTGGTGGCGATCGCGGCGATCGACAACTTGGCCAAGGGCACCGCGGGAGCGGCGATTCAGTGCGCCAACCTCGCGCTCGGCTTTCCCGAGACACTCGGATTGCCCACCGCCGGGGTGGCGCCGTGAATGCCGGCAGCCACGTGAGGCGAGCATGGCACGCAGCCGAGAACGGGCGGCCACGGCGCCGACGAAGGAGGCGCCCGTGCGGCGCCTCTTCGCGGCCCATTTCTTCCTCTTGAGACAAGGAGCTGTTCCATGTCTGTCACCGCCGCCGCCGGATTCCGCGCGGCCGGTGCCGTCGCCGGCTTGAAGCCCAGCGGCAAGCCGGACGTCGCACTCGTCGTGAACGACGGACCACGGCGTGACGCAGCGGCCGTGTTCACGTCGAACCGCTGCAAGGCCAATCCGGTGCTGTGGAGCGAGCGCACCACCGGCGACGGGAAGGTCGACGCCGTCGTGCTCAATTCCGGTGGCGCCAACTGTTACAACGGCCCCGAAGGATTCCAGACCACGCACGCCAGCGCGGAACTGGTCGCCGAACTGATTGGCGGCGCCGCGTTCGACGTCGCGGTCTGTTCCACCGGCCTGATCGGTCCGCTTCTGGACCGCCCGAAGCTCGAGGCGGGTATCCGGGCGGCTGCCGCCAGGCTGTCCAGCGACGGCGGGAACGCCGCCGCCACCGCGATTATGACCACGGATACGCGGTCGAAAGAGGCGGTCACTCACGCAGACGGCTGGACGGTAGGCGGCATGGCCAAGGGTGCGGGGATGCTCGCACCTGGTCTGGCCACCATGCTCGTCGTGATCACCACGGACGCTGTAGCCGATCCCGCGACCCTCGACGCGGCCTTGCGCACGGCGACACGTACGACGTTCGACCGCGTGGACACCGACGGCTGCATGTCCACCAACGACACCGTGCTCCTGATGTCCAGTGGCGCTTCCGGCGTGACGCCCGACGCCGCCGACCTGGCCTCGGCCGTCACCGCGGTCTGTGCCGATCTGACCAAACAGCTGTGGACCGACGCCGAGGGCGCCCATCATGACATCGAGATCGCGGTGGCCGGCGCCGCCACCGAGGACGACGCGGTGGCAGTGGGCCGGTCCATCGCCCGCAGCAACCTGTTCAAGGCCGCGGTCTTCGGCAAGGACCCGAACTGGGGGCGCGTACTGGCGGCCGTCGGCACCACCGATGCGGTGTTCGAACCGGAGCGGATCTTCGTCTCCATGAACGGGGTGCAGGTGTGCCGGGCCGGAGGCACCCAGGCGGGAGAACCGTCGGAGAACGTCGATATGTCCGGCCGCCACCTGCTGGTGGAGGTCGACCTCGGCGCCGGGGACGCCGCCGCGACGGTGTTCACCAGTGATCTGACGCACGACTACGTGCACGAGAACTCGGCGTACTCGACATGACCGAAAGACACACCGGAATCTCTTGCGTCCTGCAGGTCGTGGCGCCTGACGCTCGGGTTGCAGGACGCAAGGGACTGCCAGGGAGGTGCGGCCAGTGATCACGCAGCATGAGGCGCTCGCCAAGGCCGGCGTCCTGGTCGAGGCGCTGCCCTGGATGAAACGATTCCACGGCAAGATCGTGGTGATCAAGTACGGCGGCAACGCCATGATCGACGACAAGCTCAAGAGAGCGTTCGCGGACGACATCGTCTTCCTGCGGCTGGCCGGGCTCCGGCCGGTGGTGGTGCACGGCGGTGGACCGCAGATCTCCTCGATGCTGAAGAAGCTGGGCATCGCCAGCGAGTTCCGCGGCGGCCTGCGGGTCACCACGCCGGAGGCGATGGATGTCGTGCGGATGGTGCTGGTCGGGCAGGTAGGGCGGGAGCTGGTGGGCCTGATCAATTCTCATGGCCCGTTCGCCGTCGGCCTCTCCGGTGAGGACGCCGGCCTGTTCACCGCCAAGCGGCAGTCGGCCGTCGTCGACGGTGAGGAGCTGGACATCGGCCTCGTCGGCGACATCGCAGAGATCAACGCCGACGCGCTCCTCGATCTGATCGATGCCGGGCGGATCCCGGTGGTCTCCTCGGTGGCCCCGGACGTCGACGGCGTGGTGCACAACGTCAACGCGGACACCGCGGCCGCTGCGCTGGCGGTCGAGCTGGAGGCGGAGAAACTCGTCGTTCTCACCGATGTCGAAGGGCTCTATCGGGACTGGCCGAGCAGTGGTGAGATCGTGAAGGAGATCACGGCGGCAGAGCTTGCGGGCTTGCTGCCCGGACTGTCCGCGGGAATGGTGCCGAAGATGCGGGCCTGTCTGCGGGCGGTCGACGGTGGCGTGCCGGAGGCCACCGTCATCGACGGCCGGCTGCCGAACTCGTTGTTGCTCGAAGTCTTCACCGACGAAGGAGTTGGGACCATGGTGGTGCCGTCATGAGCGTGCCTTCGGAACAGACAGCTGCCGTGCCAGGCCTGCCCGGCGACGCCGAGGTCACCAGCACGCAGCTGTGGACCAAGCGGTACGGACAGGCGTTGATGAACACGTTCGGCACCCCGCAGCGGGTCCTCGTTCGCGGCGAGGGCTGCTATGTCTGGGATGCCGACGGCCGCCGGTACCTCGACCTGCTCGGCGGTCTGGCGGTGAACAGCCTCGGCCACGCGCATCCGCTCCTGGTGTCCACGGTGACCGCACAGCTCGCCACATTGGGGCATGTGTCGAACTTCTTCGCGTCGGCGCCGCAGGTGGCACTGGCCGAGCGGCTGCTTGAGCTGATCGACGCGCCGACGCCCGGCAAGGTGTTCTTCACGAACTCCGGAACCGAGGCCAACGAGGCGGCCTTCAAGATCGCCCGCCGCACCGGCCGCACCAAGATCGTGGCAGCTGAAGGCGCGTTCCACGGGCGGACCATGGGCGCGTTGGCCATGACCGGGAAGCCGGCCATCCGGGAGCCGTTCGAGCCGCTGCCGCCCGGCGTGGTGCATGTTCCGTACGGGGACGCCGACGCGTTGCGTGCCGCTGTCGACGACGAGACCGCGGCCGTTGTCCTGGAACCCATCCAGGGTGAAGCAGGCGTACGCCCGTCACCGCCCGGCTACCTGGCCGCAGCCCGGGAGATCACCGCACGCCATGGAGCGCTCCTGATCATCGACGAGGTGCAGACCGGCATCGGGCGCACTGGCCAGTGGTTCGCGCACACGTCGGAGCGGATCACCCCGGATGTACTGACGGTGGCCAAAGGCCTCGGTGGTGGCATCCCGATCGGTGCGTGCCTCGGGTTCGGTGCCGCCGCGGACTTGCTGGGGCCGGGGTCGCACGGAACGACGTTCGGTGGGAATCCCGTGTCCGCCGCGGCGGGTCTGGCGGTGCTGCACGCCATCGAGCGGGACGACCTCCTGGCAGGTGTTCGTGAGGTCGGGCGGCACCTGGCCACCGGCATTGGCGAGCTCGGCCATCCGATGGTGCAGGACGTCCGCGGCAGCGGCCTGCTGCTCGCGTTCACTCTGGCCGCACCGGTGGCGCCGCAGCTCGCATCCGGCGCCCTCGACGCGGGGTTCATCGTCAATCCCGTGGCACCCGACGCGGTGCGCCTGGCCCCGCCGTTGATTCTCACCCGCCAGCAGGCCGACGAGTTTCTCGGCGCGCTTCCCGTTCTGCTCGACACCGTGAAGGAGATGCGATGACCAGGCATTTCCTCGCCGACGACGACCTGTCGCCGGACGAACTCACCGAGGTCCTCGATCTCGCCGACGAGCTGAAGAAGAACCGGTTCTCCAGCCGGCCCCTCGATGGGCCGAAGGCGGTCGCGGTCATCTTCGACAAGCACTCCACCCGCACTCGCGTGTCGTTCAGCGTGGGCATCGCCGAACTCGGGGGTTACCCGCTGGTGATCGACGCGCAGACGTCCCAGATGGGGCGGGGCGAACCGATCGAGGACACCGCCCGGGTGCTTGACCGCCAGTGCGCAGCCATCGTGTGGCGGACGTTCGACCAGACTCGGCTGGAGGCGATGGCGGCGGCATCCTCGGTGCCTGTGGTGAACGCGCTGACTGACCAGTACCACCCGTGCCAGCTGCTGGCCGATCTCCAGACGATTCGGGAACGCAAGGGCACACTCGCCGGGTTGACCCTGGTCTATGCGGGCGATGGCGCCAACAACATGGCGCACTCCTACTTGCTGGCCGGCGCCAACGCGGGCATGCACGTGCGGATCGCGTCGCCCGCCGAGTACGCGCCGGATCCGGCCGTCGTCGTCCGGGCGGCCGAACTGGCCGAGGCGACCGGGGGCTCGGTCGCGCACGTCGTCGATCCGGCCGATGCGTTCACCGGCGCCGACGTGCTGGCCACGGACACATGGGTCTCCATGGGCCAGGAAGACGAGGCGGCCGGCAGGGAAGCGCCGTTCGTGCCGTACGCGCTGACCTCGGAGGCAGTGGACGCCGCGGCCGACGGCGTCGTCGTCCTTCATTGCCTGCCGGCCTACCGGGGCAAGGAGATCGCGGCCGACGTCATGGACGGGCCGGCCAGTGCGGTGTGGGACGAGGCGGAGAACCGGCTGCACGCGCAGAAGGCGCTGCTGACCTGGCTACTGGAGCGGACGTGAGCGGCGTGCTGCCGTTCCGGTGCCACCACGGAGGTGCGTCATGACGGCCCCGGCCACACGCGCTGCCCGGCACGGGCAGATCGCGGAGATCCTCGCCCGCAGACCCATCCGGTCCCAGTCCGAGCTGGCCGACCAGCTGGCGCAGAACGGCATCGCCGTCACTCAAGGCACGCTCTCGCGTGATCTCGACGAGTTGGGCGCAGTGAAGATCCGCAACTCGATGGGCTGGCTGATCTACGCACTCCCCGGGGAGGGCGGGGACCGCACGCCCAGGCCGGCCGAGGAAGGCACTATCGACGCGCGGCTGATCCGGGTCTGCGAGGAGATCCTGGTCTCGGCCCGCTCATCGGCCAATCTCGTGGTGCTGCGCACACCCCCGGGCGCCGCGCAGTACCTCGCCTCGGCGATCGACCACGCCGCGCGCCCGGAGATTCTCGGCACCATCGCTGGCGACGACACCGTGCTGGTGATCAGCGCCGATCCGGCTGGGGGCGAACAGGTGGCCGCGTGGTTCCTCGCGCTCGCGGAGGGCCACGTCCCGGAGCACTCGCCGGCGGACGGCGCCGCTCAAGGCACCGCCCCGGACACCGACACCGATACCTCGAACTCCTAGGAGCCGATCATGTCTGCACCAAACGAGCGGGTCGTCCTCGCATACTCCGGGGGCCTTGATACCTCGGTCGCCATCGGCTGGATCGCCGAGGCCACCGGGGCCGAGGTCGTCGCGGTGGCCGTCGACGTCGGGCAGGGAGGTGAAGACCTCGACACCATTCGCAAGCGGGCGCTGGCCTGTGGCGCGGTCGAGGCATACGTCGCCGATGCCCGGGACGAGTTCGCCGACGAGTACTGCCTGCCGGCGCTGAAGGCCAACGCCTTGTACATGGACCGCTATCCACTGGTGTCCGCTCTCTCGCGACCCGTGATCGTCAAGCACCTGGTGGAGGCGGCGCGTCTGCACGGTGCCACGACCGTCGGGCACGGCTGCACCGGCAAGGGCAACGATCAGGTCCGATTCGAGGTGGGCATCGCCGCGCTGGCGCCCGACCTGAAGTGCATCGCACCGGTGCGCGATCTTGCCCTCACCCGGGACAAGGCGATCGAGTACGCGGAGAAACACCAGTTGCCGATCGAGACCACGAAGAAGAACCCGTTCTCGATCGATCAGAACGTGTGGGGGCGGGCCGTCGAGACGGGCTTCCTCGAGGACATCTGGAATCCGCCCACCGAGGATGTCTACAGCTACACGCAGAACCCGGCCGAGCCGCGAGACCCCGACGAGGTGATCATCACGTTCGAGGCCGGCCGCCCGGTGGCGATCGACGGCGAGACCGTCACCATGCTCCAGGCCATCGAACTGCTCAACCAGCGGGCGGGCGCCCAGGGTGTCGGCCGGCTGGACATGGTGGAGGACCGGCTCGTCGGGATCAAGAGCCGCGAGGTGTACGAGGCGCCGGGCGCGCTGGTGCTGATCACCGCGCACCAGGAGCTGGAGAGCGTGACCGTCGAACGGGAGCTGGCCCGGTTCAAGCGCACCGTCGATCAGCGCTGGGGTGAGCTGGCCTACGACGGCCTGTGGTCGTCGCCGCTGAAGAAGGCGCTGGACGGTTTCATCGACGAGGCGAACGCCCACGTCACCGGAGAGATCCGGATGACGCTGCACGGCGGGCGGGCCGTGGTGACCGGACGGCGCTCCGAACAGAGTCTGTACGACTTCGGCCTGGCGACCTACGACACTGGCGACACCTTCGACCAGTCCAACGCCAAGGGCTTCATCGAGCTGTTCGGTATGTCGACTAAGCTCGCCGCGGTCCGCGACCAGAAGAACACCTGACCATTTGCGGTTCGTTGCGTCCTGCACATCGAGCCCCCTGGCGCTCACTCTGCAGGACGCACGGGTAAGGGAGAGGCATGAATTCGGTGAGCCTATGGGGCGGGCGCTTTGGCGGGGGACCGGCAGCGGCGCTGGCGGCCCTGTCGAAGAGCACTCATTTCGACTGGCGGCTCGCGCCACAGGACGTCGCCGGCTCGAAGGCGCACGCGAACGTCCTGCATCGCGCCGGACTGCTGAACGACGACGAGCTGGCCGCGATGATCCGCGCCCTGGACCGCCTCGCCGCCGACGTGACCTCGGGTGACTTCGCCCCGGCGCCCGACGATGAAGACGTCCACACCGCGCTGGAACGTGGCCTGATCGAACGGGCCGGACCGGAACTGGGCGGAAAACTGCGTGCCGGACGCTCCCGCAACGACCAGGTCGCGACTTTGTTCCGGATGTACCTGCGATCCGGGGCCCGGGTGGTCGCCGGTCAGGTGCTCGATGTCGTGGAAGCCCTGGCTGGGCACGCGGACGCTCACCTTGGCGTGGCCATGCCCGGCCGCACGCATCTGCAGCACGCGCAGCCGGTGCTGCTGTCGCATCATCTGCTGGCCCATGCATGGGCATTGCTGCGGGACGTCGACCGGTTGCGGGACTGGGACCGGCGCACCGACGTGTCGCCGTACGGGTCCGGCGCCCTGGCCGGCTCGTCGCTGGGACTCGACCCGGAGTACGTTGCGCACCAGCTGGGCTTCTCCAGCGCGACGGAGAACTCCATCGACGGAACCGCCTCCCGGGACTTCGCTGCCGAGGCGGCATTCGTCCTGGCGATGATCGGTGTGGATGTGTCCCGGCTTGCCGAGGAGGTGATTCTCTGGGCCACCAAGGAGTTCTCGTTCGTGGAGCTCGACGACGCGTGGGCCACCGGCTCGTCGATCATGCCGCAGAAGAAGAACCCCGATGTCGCCGAGCTGGCACGCGGCAAGGCCGGGCGCCTGGTGGGCAACCTGTCGGGACTGATGACCACGCTGAAGGCGCTGCCTCTCGCCTACAACCGCGACTTGCAAGAAGACAAGGAGCCCGTGTTCGACTCGATCGATTCGCTCACCGTGCTCCTTCCGGCCTTCGCCGGAATGGTCGCCACGCTGCGATTCAACACCGCACGGCTGGAAGAGCTCGCCCCGCAGGGGTTTTCGCTGGCCACGGATATCGCCGAGTGGCTGGTCCGGCAGGGTGTGCCGTTCCGGGAGGCGCATGAGGTCGCCGGTGCGTGCGTCCAGGTGTGCGAGAAGCGCGGGATCGAATTGTGGGATCTCAACGACGACGATCTGGTAGCTGTCTCGCCGCATCTGACGCCCGCCGTGCGCGACGTGCTCTCGGTCCCGGGTGCCTTGGCGTCCCGGTCCGCGAAGGGCGGGACGGCCCCGGACCGCGTACGGGACCAGCTCGCGGCGATCCGGGCCGAGATCACGGTCGCCAGGACGTGGGCCGGGACGGGAGGACGTTGACCTGGTCCGAGTACGACCACCTCACGCGACGGCCGTGAGCGCGGATGCCAGGAGTGCCCGGGCGTCACCGTCGATCACATGCTGTGATCGACCGACGGCCACAGGTCGGCGTCGTCATCGGGCCATCGAGGCACGACATGGAAGTGAAGGTGAGCCACGCTCTGTCCGGAGTGCGGCCCGCTCGCGTTCAGATTCGCCGACATTCTGGTGGCCTTCAGCCGGCGAGGTGTTCGCGGCCGTAGGGGAGAGAGCGGCCACGGCCGCATCGTGCCGGTGGACCTCAACGAGGAGGTGACCAGGAGGCGGGACGAGGGTGAAGCCTTTGCCGGCGCCGGCCGCCGCTCCAGGCAGAATGAGGTATGGCCTGGGTGCTGCACGTCGATCTGGACCAGTTCCTCGCCGCGGTCGAGGTGCTGCGCCACCCCGAGCTGCGTGGGAAGCCCGTCGTCGTGGGAGGCGACGGCGACCCCACCAAGCGCGGAGTGGTGAGCACGGCGTCCTACGAAGCCCGGGTGCACGGCGTACGCTCGGGCATCCCGTTGCGCGTGGCCGCCCGTCGTCTTCCCGACGCCGTGTTCCTGCCGGTCGACAAGGACGCCTACGACTCGGCCTCGGCCGATGTGATGCGGACGCTGAAGGAGTTCGGGGTGGTGGAGATCCTCGGCTGGGACGAGGCGTTCGTCGGCGTCGATCACGATCAGCCGGAGGTGACGGCCCGGCGCATCCAGGAGCGAGTCCTGGCCGAGACGAGACTGGAGTGCTCAGTCGGCATCGGCCAGAACAAGCTGCAGGCCAAACTGGCTACCGGATTCGGTAAGCCGGCCGGCATCTTCCGGATCACTCACGACACCTGGTTCGCCGTGCTCGGTGACCGGCCCACAGATGCGCTGTACGGCATCGGGAGCAAGACGGCGAAGCGGCTCGCAGCTTTGGGGATCGAGACGGTCCGGCAGCTGGCGCACGCCGACCCGGACCGGCTCGGCGCGGCGTTGGGCCCGGCGACCGGACCGTGGCTCGTCCAGATCGGGCGCGGCCGGGCAAGCGCGCGGGTGTCGGACACGCCGCACGTGGTGCGCTCACGCAGCCGGGAGATGACCTTCCAGCAGGATCTCGAGGATTGGGACGAGGTCCGGGCTGCGGTGGTCGAACTCGCGCACAAGGTCGCCGCCGACGTGTCCCCGGATGGCCGCGACGTCGCGCGCATGGTGGTCAAGGTGAGGTACGCGCCGTTCTTCACCTCCTCGCACGGACGGAAGACGCAGCGGCCGACGACGGACCCGCACGCCATGGAACTCAGCGCGCTGGCGGCGCTCGAGGCGTTCACGGACCGGCGTCCGGTGCGCCTCGTCGGTGTCCGAGCTGAGTTCGTGCCGGATGATCAAGGCTCGGCGGGACCGTGAGACCCGCTCGATGCGGCAGGATGGTCACCGTTGCGACAGGGTAGAGGTGGATCATGCGTGACATCACGGCTCGACGACTCTCCAGGCTGCACATCTTTCTGTATCGGATCACCGGTGGGCTGATCGGTCGCCGGCTGGTCAAGAACGACATGCTCCTGCTCACCACCCGCGGGAGGAAGACCGGCAAGCCGCACCGCGTGCCGCTGCTGTATCTCACCGACGGCGATACCCCGGTGGTCATCGCGTCCTGGGGCGGGCGGCCCAACCATCCGCAGTGGTACCAGAACCTGCAGGCCGACCCCCGAGCGGAGGTGCAGATTCGCTCCACGAAGATGCCGGTGCGCGCCCGCACTGCCACACCCGAGGAACGGGCGGAGTGGTGGCCCCGGGTGCTGTCCGCCTACCACGGCTACCGGACCTATGAGTCCAACACGTACCGCGTCATCCCGGTAGTCTTCCTGGAGCCGGTGAGCTGACCACGTGGGTGCCGATTCTCATGGCTCGGTACCGTTCGTCGTGGCTCGGCGCGACGTCTCGAACTATTAGGCTCTCGAGCGTGTCGAATACGTCCGTGCCCCTGTCCGGATCACTGTTGCGCCAGTGGCTGTCCAGGCCGGCCATCGAGGTGGCGCCCGACCTGCTTGGCTGCGTGATCCGGCGGACGAGCGACGACGGACCGGTGGCGGTGAGACTGACCGAGGTCGAGGCGTACATGGGGAGCGACGACCCGGGTTCCCACGCGTATCGCGGCCGGACGCCCCGCAACGAGGTGATGTTCGGCGAGGCTGGTCATCTGTACGTGTACTTCACCTATGGCATGCACTTCTGCGCCAACGTGGTCTGTGGTGTCGAGGGCACGGCAACGGCGGTGCTTCTGCGCGCTGGTGAGGTGATCGAGGGCGTGGAGCTCGCCCAGGCTCGCCGGCCGGCGGCCCGGACACCCCGGGACCTGGCCCGCGGGCCGGCGCGGCTGGCGTCGTCGCTCGGCCTTGTCCGGGAGCACAACGGTACGGACCTGACCGAGCGCGACGGAAGCCTGTCGCTGGAGGTATGGCAGGCAACCGGAAATGGACAGCGCCCGCACGAGGTGGCGACCGGTCCGCGCGTCGGTGTAGCCGGGCCCGGGGGTGACGGCACGCACTTCCCATGGCGCTTCTGGATCGAGGGCGACGTGACAGTGTCCAAGTACCGCGCAGGAGTAACACGCCGCAGGTGAGACGTTCGCGGGAGTGCCTCGCTGAGGTCTGGAGCAAGGAAGCGGCCAAGACCAGGCAGTCCGTCACGCTGCCCGGCCGTCGGTGATCGGGTCCGGAACCGGTATCTCACCCACGGCCGCCGCCCTCACCGATGCCACCGGCGAGGTCTCCGGAGCGTGCAAGCCCGGCGCCGGCACGAAGGGTTCCTCGCCTTCCCGCGGACCAGATCCTCGAGAGCGCCAGCCGTGAAACCCAGTAGCGAACTCGTGTCGTCACAGACGAGGATGAACCGCATGAGTGGTCAACCTGCACGATGGAGCCAGGCAACCATCTACACCGACATGTGGGCCGACCCGGATGACGACCCACGCAACAGCGAAGGTGTCAGTGCGGACGGCGAGCTTGTGACGCTGCAGGATTACTTGGCGAGCTATCGCATGACCCTGCGGATGAAGTGCGAGGGCCTGGATGCCGAGCAACTGGCCCGTCGGTCAGTTCCGCCGTCGACGATGTCGCTGCTCGGCCTGCTTCGGCACCTCGCCGAGGTGGAACGGGACTGGCGTAACTGGATCAAGGACGGTGATCCCTTGCCGAAACTGTACGGCGAGAAGGATGCGGACTTCGACGGCGCTGTCTCCGAGCAGGCCGAGGTCGACGCTGCGTACTCCGATCTGGCGCGCGAGCAGGCCGCAACCGACGCTGAGCTGGCCAAGCACCCGGACCTGGGCGAGCGTCTGGGAAAGGACGGGATCGCAGCCCGGGAGTTGATGGTTCACAGGATCGAGGAGTATGCCCGGCACTGCGGGCACGCCGACCTGTTGCGCGAGTGCATCGACGGAAGAGTGGGTCAGTGACGACGGCCGGGGGTCCGTCCGCCGGCGGCGCATACAGGATGGCCGTGAACATCCGGCTCGGACGCTAGTCACAACGAGTTACGAAGCCGAGAACCACTGTCCCGGGGCGACGGCAGCCATTTCCCACGGCCGGTCACACCGTCGCTGTCTGCCCGGTGCACCAGCCAAAGCGACGGCATAGGGTTGACGGGTGATCGCGCCCGGCGGCACGGCCTCATCCGGCCGCTGCCGGCGGAGGTACCGGGATGCCGCGGAAATGCCGGTGCGGGAACATGGCACTATCCACTTGACCCCTCGAAGGAGACCTGAGGACCGTGACCGACATCATCGACGAGCTGCACTGGCGCGGGTTGATCGCGCAGTCGACGGACGAGCAGGCGTTGCGAGCCGCTCTGGCAGCCGGTCCGGTCACGTTCTATGTGGGCTTCGACCCCACCGCGCCCAGCCTGCACCACGGCCATCTCGTGCAATTGCTGACCGCGCGCCGGTTCCAGCTCGCGGGGCACAAGCCGCTTGCGCTCGTCGGCGGCTCCACCGGCCTCATCGGTGACCCCAACCCGGACCGGGAACGCACGTTGAACAGCCTCGACGTCGTAGCCGGATGGGTGGAGCGGATCAAACGCCAGGTGGAGCCGTTCTTCGCCTTCGACGGCCCGAACGCCGCTGCAATGGTGAACAACCTGGACTGGACGGCGCCGCTGAGTGCCATCGAATTCCTCCGGGACATCGGGCAGCACTTCAGGGTCAACAAGATGATGGCCAAGGAAGCGGTCGCGGCTCGGCTGAACTCTGACATCGGCATCGGGTACTCGGAGTTCAGCTACCAGATCCTCCAGGCGCTGGACTTTCTTGAGCTCTACCGCCGGCACGGGTGCGTTCTACAGACCGGCGGGAGCGACCAGTGGGGGAATTTGACGGCGGGCGTGGACTTGATCCGCCGAGTCGAAGGGGCCACGGTGCACGCCATGGCGACCCCGCTGCTCACCAAAGCCGACGGCACCAAGTACGGAAAGACTGCTGGAGGGGCAGTCTGGCTGGACCCGGACATGCTCTCGCCCTACGGCTTCTACCAGTTCTGGCTCAACCTCGACGACGCGGACATCGTGAGCCACCTGAGGGTCATGAGCTTCCGGAACCGGGACGAGATCGAGGAGCTGGAGAAGCAAACGGTCGAACGCCCTGCGGCGCGGGCGGGCCAGCGTCTACTCGCTGAAGAGCTCACAGCTCTTGTGCACGGCGCCGATGAGGCAGCGAACGTGGTGGCCGCATCCCAGGCCCTCTTCGGCCGTGGAGCCCTGGACGAGCTCGACGAGCGGATCCTGGGCGCTGCCCTCGCCGAGGCTGGCGCGCCACACGTGGAAGCCGGCGAGGAGTTGCCGGCCTACGTGGACCTGTTCGTCGAAGCTGGACTCGCCGAATCGCGATCCGCGGCACGCCGTGCTCTCGCCGAGGGCGGGGCTTACGTCAACAACGTCCGGATCGATCCCGGTATGGGGCCGGAGGCGCGCCCGCGCCGCTCGGATCTGCTGCACGGCCGTTGGCTCGTCCTGAGGCGCGGCAAGCGGACGGTCGGTGGAGTCGACCTGTCCTGACCTGGTGTTTCGGAACGTGGCCGGCGTCACGTCCTGGGCGTTTGACCTTCCTTGGGAAAGGTCGTAAGTTTCTCTAGGCCCACGGGGTGCGGGACGCCGGGATCGGCGGCCGGACCGTGAGAGCCCACCCTCAACGAGCGTCACAGGGATGGCACCATCGGTGCCAAACTGGACCGCGGGGAGAGTGGCAACAGAAGGTCGACGCGGACTTGATCCGAGCCACCGGATGTTGTAAGCTAGACGGGTTGCCCCGAGGAGGGTCTGAACGGTTCTCCACGCGGCAGATTCGGGCAAGATCCGAATTTGACGCGACGATCGGGAAAAGCCTAAGATAATAGCAACAAATCGATCGCCTTGCAAAATCCTCCACATAAGAGGTGCAGCAAGATGTGTCCGATTCTTGAGAACTCAACAGCGTGCCAAGTTTGAATGTTGATGCCAATTGTTTGTTTGGCCTCGTTTTGCGGGCTTGTGCTCCTTTTTGGGGTGTGGGTTCGTGAGGTTATTTTCCTTTGGTAGAGCAGCAGGCCTCTTGTTTGTGGGGGGTTTGTTGTTTTGCTGGGATTGTTTTTCTTCTTTTGGTTTGGTGCCTTGCCCCTTTTGTGGGTGGGGTGTCTATATGAACCTTAATGGAGAGTTTGATCCTGGCTCAGGACGAACGCTGGCGGCGTGCTTTACACATGCAAGTCGAGCGGAAAGGCC
>NZ_JAAGOB010000021.1 GCF_010550695.1 Phytoactinopolyspora alkaliphila | reverse complement strand
ATCAACCGCCAAAACTCACGCCGCACCTGCACCGGAATCCGCGGACGCCCCATCCTGCAACACCTCCGAAACACAGGGTGTTGCGTTCACCACATGAACCCGAGCCTGGTGAAGCACGAGAAAACATGGTTTACATGATCATTTGGGGGAGCCGGCGGGGATGGTGGTCAGGCGTCGCGCTTCTTGAACAGTGCCCAGGCGACCAGCAGCAGGACCACCGCGAACGCGGCGAACACCCCACCGGACGCCCATTGTCCGTAGAAATCGAAGTCCGGCCCACCGCCGGGTTCGTACGGTTCGGTGGCGATCAGGCGCTGCCCGGCCGAGAAAGGCAGGAACTTCAGCAACGGCTGCAGCCAGTCCAGTGCGTCCACCATCGACAGCCCGCCGATGAGCGGCTCGACCAGGAACGGCACCACCATCAACACGACCAGAGCAGATGGAACGCCACGGAACAGCTGCGCCAATGCGAGCCCGAGCGTCGCGTAGATCATCACCAGGACGAGATATCCCGGCAGCACGTCGATCAGCGGCGACGACCCGAAGTCGGGGGCCTCATCCCAGAAGAGCATCCCGATGACGAGGTTGATCCCCACCGAGAGCGCTACCACGATCACCGTGGTGACGAGGACGGTGATCAGCTTCGACAGGAGGAGAATGGTGCGCTGGGGGATGGCGGTGAGCGTCGGCTGGATCGTCCCATGGCGGTATTCGTGTCCGGTGGAGAAGATCCCGACGATGGCCATGAAGATCGGGATGAATGCGGCGAACTCGCCGCCTCCGGTCAGGACGCTGACCACTTGTGAGTCCGTGACGGGGTTGTCCCGCTCGGCGAACGAGATGATGAATGCCACGGCGGCGGTCAGCAGCAGACCGAGTCCGAGCAGCCAGTACGTGGACCGCAGAGTCCGGATCCGGACTGATTCGTATCTCAGTGCGTTGATCATGCCTGCTCTCCCGCCATGTCATCGTTCGCCGTGAGCGGGGTCGCCGTCTGCCCGGGAAGCCCGTGTGCGACGTACTCCTCGGACGCTCCGGTCGCGCTGAGGAACGCGTCTTCCAGCGACGCGCTCTGGGTCGCCAGCTCATGCAACACGATGCCGTCGCGGTGCGCGAGCTCACCGATGACGGACGCCTCCGCACCGGAGACCAGAAGCCCGCCTTCAGGTCCGGGGTCCACCGTGGCGCCCATGCCACGAAGGGTCTCTGCGAACTGACCGGCCGACGGAGACTTCACCAGTACCGTGGTCTGTGTGAACTGACGCACGAAGGTGTCGACGTCACCGTTGAAGATCATCTTTCCACGGCCGATGACGACCAGCTCGTCGGCCATCAATGACATCTCGGACAGTAGGTGGCTGGAGACGAAGATGGTCTTGCCCTGCGCGGCCAGGCTCTTGAGGACGTCCCGGAGCCAGTGGATGCCGTGCGGATCCAGGCCGTTGGCCGGCTCGTCGAGAATCAGCGTGCTGGGCTCTCCCAGAAGTGCCTGGGCAAGCCCGAGGCGCTGCGCCATGCCGAGGGAGAAGCCCTTGGGCTTCTTCTTCTTCACGTCGGCGAGACCCACGAACTCCAGCACCTCGTCGACTCGTCGCTTCGGCACATTGCTCCCGGCGGCCAGCATGCGCAGGTGGTTGCGGGCCGTACGGGTGGGATGAAAGGCCTTGGCCTCCAGGACCGCGCCGATCTCCTGCATGGGATTGCGGATCTCGCCGAACCGCCGGCCGTCGAAGCGAGTCTCGCCCGCGCCGTGGTCCAGGTCAAGCATCAGGCGCATGGTGGTGGACTTCCCGGCGCCGTTGGGGCCCAGGAAGCCGGTGACGACGCCGGGACGTACATCGAAGGACAGATCATCGACGGCGACCTTGTCGCCATAGCGCTTGCGTAAGCCTTGTGCGGTGATCACTCGTACTCCTGACAGGTGGTGGGCATGACTGTCCCGTCGACGAAACTATCGGTAGTTCAGCCCGTGCGTGGTCATTCCCAGAAACGAACACGCGCCTCCTCCGTGAGTCGGACGACGCGGCGTTGACAGTCAGGAGCGCAACCTGCCGACAACCAGCCGAGCGAGCTGGCCCGCCTGATGACCGTAAGAGCCGCCGAAGAGGACCGCGTGCACGAGCACTGGGTGCAACTGGTGCAATGGCTGGCGGTCCTTCCATCCGTCCGCCAGTGGCCATGTCTCGAGGTAACTGGCCAGGACGCGGTCCAGATACGGAAATCCGAACAGGGCCAGCATGGCGAGATCGGACTCGCGGTGACCACCTTGGGCGGCAGGGTCGACGAGCCGATTCTGCCCGTCTTCGGCCCACAGCACGTTTCCAGCCCACAGGTCACCGTGAACAAGCGACGCGGACTCGGGCGGTCCGGCAACGGTATCGATGGAGTCGATGACGCGCTCCACGTCGGCGGCGTCGCGCTTGCTGATGGAGCCGGAATCCCGGGCTGAACGCAGGTACGGCGCAAGGCGACCCTCTGCCCACATGCGGTTCCAACTCGGCCATGGGCCCACGGGCAGCTCCAGTGTGCCGATCCAGCCGCGTGCGGAGAGTGCCCCGAATGCGTCGCAGCCATGCCGGTGGGTCGTCGCCAATGCGCGCCCGAATCGCTCGGCAGCAGGCACGGATGGGGCGCCGGAGGCGATCCACTCGAGCGCGAGGTGCTCTCGGTCCACCGCCAAGACGTGAGGAACCGGAACGCCGTCGTGGACCTCGGCTAACCGGCGCAAGCCCTCGGCCTCGGAGGCGAAGAAGCCGTCGGCGGCCCCGGCGAGCCTCTTGACGAACGACGTCCGGCCGGACGTGGTACGGACCATGAAGGCGTGGCAAATGTCTCCGCCACCCACGGGCGAGACGTCATCGACCTTCTCACCCAACATGTCGGTGAGCGCCTCGGCGGGGGTCGTCGTGGTCATGACCCCAGCCGGCTACGCATATCGTCGACGAAACCGGTAGCCGCCGCTTCAACAAGACGCAGCACGTGATCGAAGCCGTCGTCGCCGCCGTAGTAGGGGTCGGGCACGTCGTACCGTTCCATGGCTGCGCCGTCGCGACCAGGCACGTAGCTGCCGAGCATCCGTATCTTGCGGCGCGCCTCGGCATCCGGCGCGATGCGTTCGAGGTCGGCGACGTTCGCGCTGTCGAGGGCTAGGACGAGGTCGTATCGCTCGAACCAGGCCGGCTGAAACTGGCGCGCGCAATGCTGTGAACCGTCGTAGCCGTTGGCGCTCAGCGTGCGTACCGCCCGCGGGTCAGCGGGCTCCCCCTCGTGCCACCCGCCGGTACCGGCGGACTCGACCGTGACGAGCTGATCGAGGCCGGCGTCGGCCAATCGGCGGCGGAAGACCACCTCTGCGATCGGTGAACGGCAGATGTTGCCCGCACAGACCAGGCATACTTGAAAGGACGTCATGGATGGGCTCGATTGTCGGTTCCGGCGGGTGCCGATGCGCTCGGTCTCGGACACGGACGCATCGCGTCAGATGCCAAGGTACTGCCGGTCAATCCCGCTGCCGAGCCAGTTCGCCCACCGCGAGTGCGAGCTCGGTGGCCAGGTCGAAAGAACGTTCATCGTGCGGGTGACTGCGCATCCACAGACAGACGGTCTGTACGACGGCTCCGGCCCAGGACGGGTCGCGGCGCAGTGCGAATCGGACCGACACCGGGCGGGGACTGACCGAGGCCATGTCCCACCATTGGCCATCGGAGAACGCGAGGAGTGGGTATCCGTGAGCGTCCTCGTACACGACCTCGTACTGCTGATGCAGTGCGGGCGCGGCGGAGCGGACAGGTGCGATCTCCGGCCGTGCTTGGCGGAGAGGCGTATCTGCGCGCGATTGGCGGGGTAGGTCGTTGCCGAACTTCTCCTCGGGCGGGCGCTCGGTGAGGAGCGACGGCACGGGGGCGTGGCCGATTGTCATGTCGTTGTCCACCATGCTCATATGCGCGGAAAGAGTGGAGCACAACGACCCCCGAGGCACCCAGATGCGCTGCCAATCGCCGTGCAATGGCCACCAAGATACGGCATGCTACCGCTCGAGCGGAAGAGCTTGGGTCAGCCGATCGGCCCCTACTTCGGCAGCAAAAGGTTGAGTATCCAGCTGACGAACGACACGACGAGCGCGCCCAGGACGGCGGCCCAGAAGAAGTCGCTGACCTCGAACGGAATGTCCAGACGCTCGGCGATCCATCCGGTGAGCCACAGCATCAGAGCGTTCACGATGAACGTGAACAGCCCGAGTGTCACGATGAACAGCGGCAGTGTGAAGAACTGCACCACAGGTTTGATGAACGCGTTGACCAGCGCGAAGATCAGAGCGATCACCAGAAGCGTGAGGACTCGGTCGCTCGTGGAGTCCGCAGAGGTGATGTTCACGCCCCCGACGATCTCGGTAGCCACCCACAGGGCCAGGCCGTTGACGATGATGCGTACGATGAAAGAGATCACGGAGGCAGAGCGTATATCGTGCGTCTGCATGACGCCATCGAATGAACAAGACGGCAGCATGCGATCGTCCACCGGGGCGGGCGTCCGGCTCCGGGCGGCCTTGGACGGCCTCCCGTCGTACCGACCCGGCAGACCGGCCGCGGCTCCTGCGGCGGGCGGGCCGGCTCGTGCCTTCAAGGTGTCCTCCAACGAGAACCCGTACCCGCCGCTTCCCGGCGTCATGGAGGCGGTAGCCGATGCCGCGGCTGAGCTGAACCGGTACCCGGACATGTTCGCCGGCCGGCTGGTCGATGCCCTGGCCGATCGGCTCGAGGTGCCGCCGGCGCACCTGGCGACCGGAACCGGCAGTGTGGGTGTTCTCCAGCAGGTCATTCAGGCCTGCGCCGCGGAGGGCGACGAGATTGTCTACGCGTGGCGCTCGTTCGAGGCCTACCCCATCGTGGTGGGGATCTCGGGCGCCACGTCGGTTCGGGTTCCGCTCACGCCCGACGCGCGGCACGACCTCGACGCGATGGCCGAAGCCGTGACCGAGCGCACCCGGCTGGTCCTGGTCTGCAGCCCGAACAATCCGACGGGTCCGGCCGCCGGGCGCGAGGAGATCCGCGCGTTCGTGGAGCGGGTGCCGAAGGACGTACTGATCGTGGTTGACGAGGCCTACCGGGAGTTCGTCCGGGATCCTGATGCCGTGGACGGTATCGAGCTGTACCGCGAGCATCCCAACGTGTGTGTGCTGCGGACGTTCTCGAAGGCATACGGCCTGGCCGGGCTGCGGGTCGGCTTCGCTATCGCCCATGATGTCGTGGCCGACGCGCTACGCAAGACCGCGGTTCCGTTCGGCGTGTCCGGGGTGGCGCAGGCCGCGGCCGTGGCCTCTCTGGAGCGAGAGCCTGAACTCATCGCGAGGGTGGACACGCTGGTGGCCGAGCGTGCACGCGTGGTGGACTCGTTGCGTGACCAGGGTTGGCGCATTCCACATACGCAAGCCAACTTCGTCTGGCTGGCTCTCGGTGAGAGGACGGACGAATTCGCGGCGAAATGCGCGGAATCCGGTCTAGTCGTCAGGCCATTCGCGGGAGAAGGTTGCCGTGTGACCGTGGCGGAACCGGAGGCGAATGACACATTCCTGCGGATCACAGCGGAGTGGGCTGGCGGTAATGGCACGCATTGACTGCGGAAAGCTGGTCATGACCGGCGCATAGTCGCTTAGAGCGACATTTCCTGACCATCAGTCACCGAGTGTGACGGCTCGCAGTGGCACGAAAAGGCACGAACGGCACCTGCGTTCGGGGGGCGAGACGCAGGACGCCGTTCGTGCGGACCTAATATTACTGCTAGCAGCACATGCCTGGCCAACTAGGTGTAAAGATCGGCGTGGCGGAAGCGGGGGCGGCGACGGTGGCTGCCGCAGCCGTCAGGGTCAGGGCAGCAAGCGAAACGGCGAGCACACGCCTGAGACGGGCCACTGCGATCGACCTCCCGGTCAGTAGGACTAGCAAAAAATGACTACCTGTAGTGCAATAGTGTCATGACAGAGGAGCCACAGGCAACACTTGACGAGGCGCCATCCCCCACGCCTGTCGGTCAGCGCATACGCACACGCAGGTTGGAGCTGGGACTTTCCCAGGCTGATATCGCCGAAGGAATGTTATCCCCCAGCTATGTCTCGCTCGTGGAGAGCGGCCGGCGGCAGCCCGCCGCGGCGGCACTCGCACATATCGCCGAGCGGCTTCGCATCGATGTCGAGTATCTCCGCGACGGAGTCGACGCCTCAGTGCGCACCCGTGCGCGACTCGCGCTCGGGCGCGCCGAGAAGGACCTCCTCGACGGCCATGCCGAAGCCGCCTACAACGAGTTCACCACGCTCATCGGTGACCCCGGGCTCAACGATGAGCAGAGCCGGCGCGCTCGCCTCGGGCAGGCGCAGGCGCTCGAGCGCAAGGGGGACCTCGAAGGCGCCATCGGTCTTCTGGGCGGGCTGGCGGACGAAGCTCGGCAGAGCCCGGAGGTCCAACCCTGGCTGGACATCGCCCTCGCGATGTCGCGCTGCTATCAGAGCGCCGGCGACCTCGACATGGCGATCCAGATCGGCGAGGAAGCCATGCGCACGGCCGCGGAGATGGGCTTGGAGCACACGGACGAGTACGTCCGGCTCGGTTGCACGGTACTCAGCGCCTACCACGGGCGAGGCGACATCGTACGGTCCCGGACTCTCGCGTCCGAGCTGGTGCGTGCCGCGGACCAGATGGGGGCGCCGCACACCAGGGGTGCCGCGTACTGGAACGCTTCGGTCATCGCCGAGTCCAGGGGAGATCTCGCCCAGGCGCTGAACCTCGTCGACCGGGCGTTGGCCCTGTTCGGTGAAGGTGATGACCGCCGCAACCTGGCTCGTCTGCGCATGGCTTATGCCTGGCTGTTGTTGCAGGGTGACGAGCCTCGGGCCAACGACGCGCTCGACCTCCTGGAGAGCGTCCGCGACGAGATCACCATGCATGGCGGCGTGGACGATGTCCGGCACTTCGAGAGCACCCGGGCGGACGCGCTGCTCGCCCTCGGCCGTCTCGACGAGGCTCACGAGGCAGCGAAGGCGGCGCTTCAAGACCTCGGCGACCAGCCTCGGATGGAGTCGGCACGGGCTCGGCTCGTGCTGGCGCGAGTCTTGCGCGCGGAGGGCGACGTCGATCAGAGTGCCCGTGAGGGTGCCCTGGCGGCGTCCATGCTCGAGGCGATGGGCGCATCCCGACGGGCAGCGGTCGCCTGGCGTGAGCTGGGTGACCTGTATCGGGATCTCGGCCGCACGGATGAAGCCCTCGAGGCGTTCGACCGTGCGCTCCAGTCGATGCGGATCATGCATTCGGTGGGTGCCGGAGTGGTTCTGGATGCGCCGTCCGAGCAGCCGTCCGAGCTGGCCCTCAACTAACGTCTGCGGCGTTCTCAGCCCTTGGCATGGGTTAGGGTCGCTCGAATCGGAAATTTCGGGCGGCTTTACGACCACAACCCATGCCAAGGGCTGAGTCGCGTCTGGGGATAGGTGGGCGCGGCGACCCCGGTGCTCGCGTTCTGCGGCGCCGGGTAGCCTTGTGATGCACGAGAGGAGCGGCGCGTGTCGATGAGAAAGTTCGGGCATCCGAACTCTAAGGTTGGCCGTAGCGTACTTGTGTCTCTCGCGCTCATCGCCGCCTCCGGCTGTGGTGCCGCCTCCGCGTCGCTCGACGACGAGAACGGCAGGCCGAAGGTCATGACCACGTTCACCGTGCTGGCCGATATCGCGCAGAACGTCGGAGGCGAGCTGATCAACGTCGAGTCCATCACCAAGCCGGGTGTAGAGATCCACGGCTACGAGCCGACCCCGAGTGATGTCCGCCGCGTGGATGGAGCGGACTTGGTCCTGGAGAACGGGCTCGGCCTCGAAGCGTGGTTCGACGGCTTCATGGACCGCGTCGACGCCCCACGCGTGATCGTCAGCGAGGGAGTGGAGACGATACCGATCGTGGCGGGCGACTACGCGGGAGACGCCAACCCGCACGCATGGATGTCTCCGCTGAACGTGATCGTGTACGCGGACAATATCGCTGCGGCGTTCGCGGAGCTGGACCCCGCCAACGCGGACCGGTTCGAGCGGAATGCGGCCGAGTACGCGCAGAGGCTTCGCGAGGTGCACACCGACCTCGTGGAAGGCGTCGCTACCTTGCCAGCCCGGCAACGGGCACTTGTCACCTGCGAGGGAGCGTTCTCCTACCTGGCTCGGGACGCCGGACTCACCGAGGCCTACCTCTGGCCGGTGAACAGCGACGAGCAGGGTACTCCCCGCCGGGTGACAGATGTGATCGCATTCGTGCGTGACAACGAGGTCCCGGCCGTCTTCTGTGAGTCCACGGTGAGTGACCGGCTCCAGCGCCAGGTGGCCGCGGAGTCCGGAGCGCAGGTGGGCGCTGCCCTGTACGTCGACTCGCTGTCCGAGCCGGATGGGCCGGTACCCACCTACCTCGACCTGATCAGGCATGACGTGGAGGCGATCGTCTCGGGACTCGTCCGGCCTGACGGAACCGATGTGAACAGTGGGGATTCATGAGCGAGCCGGCCGTGGAGGTCATGGACGTCTCGGTGCGATACGGCGACGTCGTCGCTCTGGACTCGGCGTCGCTGGTGGTGGAAACCGGCCGCGTCTGCGCACTGATCGGGATGAACGGGTCCGGCAAGTCGACGCTTTTCAAGGCCGTGATGGGTCTGGTTCGTCCCCGGACGGGGCAGGTGCGGCTGTTCGGCACCGATCCGGCAACCAGCAGGCGTAGCGGCGAGGTCGCCTACGTCCCGCAGGCCGAGACTGTCGACTGGACATTCCCGCTCCGGGTCCGCGACGTGGTGGCGATGGGTAGGTACGGCAGGATGTCGGCGCTGCGGCGGTCCCGGCCGGCCGACCGGACGGCGGTGGCGCAGGCGTTGCACCAGGTCGAGCTGACCGAGCTGGCGGAGCGCCAGATCGGTGAGCTGTCGGGCGGGCAGCGCAAGCGGGTCTTCGTCGCCCGCGGGATCGCCCAGGAGGCTCGGTTGCTGCTCCTCGACGAGCCGTTCTCCGGGGTGGACAAGCGCTCGGAGGCGACGATGACGGACGTCCTCCGGGAACGTGCCGCTACCGGACACACGGTCATCATCGCCACCCACGATCTGACCGCTGTGCATGAGCTCGCGGACGAGGCCGCCCTGATGCACAAGCGCGTCATCATGCACGCCTCGCCTCGGGACGTCTTGCGTCCGGAGAATCTCGCCCTGGCGTTCACGCCTTCGGGCGCCGGCCAGGAGTGACGCGGATGATCGAGTTTCTGGTGGATCCCTGGCAGTTCGATGTGATGCAGCGGGCGTTCCTGGTGACCGCGGTCGCCAGTGTCGTGGGCGCCATCCTGTCTTGCTGGCTGGTCCTGATCGGATGGTCGCTCATGGGCGACGCCGTCTCCCATGCCGTTCTCCCGGGTGTGGTGCTGGCGTACGTCCTCGGCGCGCCGTTTGCGGTCGGAGCGTTCGCGTTCGGCTGTCTCGCGGTGTGGTTGATCGGAACGGTGCGCAGCACGTCGAAGGTGAAGGAGGACGCGGCGATCGGCGTAGTTTTCACCACCTTGTTCGCACTCGGCCTAGTCCTTATCTCCATCACCCCCAGCCAGGTCGACTTCAACCACATCCTGTTCGGCAACGTGCTCGGCGTGACAGACACGGATCTGTGGCAAGTCGTGATGATCGGTGTGCTGACCAGCTTCGTGCTCCTGCTGAAGAATCGCGACCTGACGCTCTACGCGTTCGATCCGGACCATGCCCACGCGCTGGGTATCAGCCCGCGGAAGCTACAGATACTCCTGCTGACGCTTCTGGCGCTCACCGTGGTGGTGGCTCTGCAGGCAGTCGGGGTGATTCTTGCCGTCGCCATGGTGATCATCCCCGGGGCTACCGCTTTTCTCCTCACCAACAGGATGGAGCGGATGCTGGTCGTGGCGCCGCTGCTGGCTGCGGTGTGCGCGGTGGCTGGCTTGTACTACTCGTACTACGGTGACGTCTCGCCGGGTGGGGCAGTGGTGCTGTCGCAAGGCGTCCTGTTCTTCGCCGTCTACCTGGTGGCACCCAGGGGCGTGATCGTTCGCGTGTGGACGTCCCGGCGAGGCAGGACCGGTGTCTCTCCTGCCTGACTGTTCACCTTTCGTACCGAAACCGGCGTTCCTCCCTTTACCTCGCCACTAAGTGCGCTGCCCATGCTCGAAGCTGACGTCCAGGACGCTACGAGAGGGCATATCGTGAGCAACCGTTCCCAGCAAGAGCACGAACCCGACAGGAAGGTGCGGCGGGGCCTGTCCAGGCGTGCGCTGTTCGCAGGCAGTGGCGGTACGGCCGTAGCGGCTGTCGTCGGGCTTGGCGCGTCGCCGGCAGTCGCGACCACGCAGCGGGCCAGCGTGCCGGCACGGCGGACGTCCGCTGTGGGGCTCGAGGAAGCGGAACCGCACGCGCACACCGCCCGAACAGCGGCGTCCAACGCACGGCGACCGGAGGCGCCGAGCATCCGGGTGTTGCCGATCGAGCGAGCCAAGTTTCTGGCAGGTGCCCGGTTCGACCTGCGGGTGGAGGCGAGCGGCGTCGATCCTCGTACCGCGCGGATCGATATCTCGGTACAGGGTCCGGACGGGCCGGCGCCCATCCTGACAGGTGATCCGGTCCGGACGAGTTCTGTCGAGGACAGCCTTGAGGTCACATACCAGGGCGTCTTCTATCGTGAGCCCGGTCAGTACAAGGTTTGGGTGAACGTACGCTCCCGCGGGCGTACCGCACGGGTTGAGGTCGCTCACGATGTCGTCGCGGCATCCGCTGGAGAGCGGCGCGCGAAGAACGTGATCTTCTTCTTGGGTGACGGAATGGGTACGGCCGCGGTCACGGCCGCGCGCCTTCTATCGAAAGGCATGACCGAGGGTAAGTACCACGGACTGCTGGAGATCGACCAGATGGAGTACCGCGGGCTGGTGGGAACGTCCGGCGTGGACTCCATCGCCACCGACTCCGCCAACTCGATGTCCGCGTACATGACAGGCCACAAGTCGTCGGTCAACGCCATGGGAGTTTACGAGGGTAACGACCCCGACCCGAACAATCACCCGCACGTGGAGACCATGGCGGAGCTGCTCAAGCGGACGCGCGGAATGTCGGTCGGCGTCGTGGCCACGTCCGACGTTCAGGATGCCACGCCTGCCGCGGTCTTCGCTCACACGCGCCGTCGATCCGAGTACCAGGAGATCATGGATCAGGCGCTCCGATCCGAGCAGATGCCGGACGTGTGGATGGGCGGCGGCGCGTCGTTCTTCTGGCCGCAGACACAGGATGGTTCCAACCGCGATGACGCTCGGGACGTGATCAAGGAGTTCGGGGAAGTCGGCTTCACGCACGTGGGCAGCCGGGCCGAACTGAAGGCGGCGATGGCCTCCGGCGCTCCCGAGAAACTGCTGGGCCTGTTCCACCCGCGGAACATGGACGTCTATATCGACCGTCAGCTGATCAAGCAGCCTGAGGTGCTTGGCGAGTGGGACGACCAGCCGACGCTGATGGAGATGACGGAGGCGGCACTCGAGGTTGTCGGGCAGAACGACAATGGGTTCTTT
Source organism: Phytoactinopolyspora alkaliphila (assembly GCF_010550695.1). Taxonomy (GTDB): domain Bacteria; phylum Actinomycetota; class Actinomycetes; order Jiangellales; family Jiangellaceae; genus Phytoactinopolyspora; species Phytoactinopolyspora alkaliphila. The sequence continues at coordinate 31,007 of NZ_JAAGOB010000021.1, read as the reverse complement.
CTCATGGTCGAGGCTGCGTCGATCGACAAGATGGAGCATCCTCTGGACGGTCCGCGTGCTACCTACGACACGATCGAGTTCGACCAGGCGATCGGGGTGGCGAAGAAGTGGGCCGAGGGACGTGACGACACGCTCATCGTGGTGACCGCCGACCACAACCATTCGATGAGCATCGTCGGGACGCACGACCGCCGCGACGCAGAGGGACGCGCGGCGAACGGCGTTTACGGCGACGCCGGGTTCCCCACCTACGTCGACAACGACGGCGACGGCTTTCCTGACGACCCCAACCCCGACGTCAGCTTGTTCTTCGGCTGGTCCAACCATCCAGACCATACCGACGACTTCCAGCACAACACGGTCTTCCAGCAGCCGGCGCTGGTGGATCCGGAGTCGGGCGAGGCGGTCGACAACCCGAATCGCGATCCGGATGGAGAACTGCAGGTAGGAAATCTGCCGCATCCGCAGACCAACTGCGTGCACACCGTCGAAGACGTGTCGGTCTTCGCGTCGGGCCCTGGCGCGGCCAGGTTCAATGCGTTCCTCGACAATACCGAGGTCTTCTACGCGATGATGGACGCGCTTGGCCTCGACCCGCTCACCGAGGAGGCCTGAAGCGCGCGTGGCTGGGCGTTGATGTAGCTGTATTTCGCAGTGCCCCCCACCCGCGAGGTTGCGCGACCTCTGTCGAGGTCGCGCAACCATTTAAGCTGTTGATGTGGTCGAAGAGCGCCCGGGCAGGGTATCGGTCGCGGCCGAGGATTGCGTCAAGGTGATCTACGCCGCGCAGGAGTGGGACGACGTCGCGGTGACAGCGTCGTACCTGAGGTCCCGGCTGGGGGTGGGTGCGCCGGCCGTGTCGGAGATGGTCCGCCGACTCAACGATCAGGGCCTCGTCACCCATGAGCGCTACGGCCCGGTCGCCCTGACCGAGGAGGGCACAGTCCTGGCACTGCGTATGCTGCGCCGGCATCGTCTCGTGGAGACGTATCTCGTCGCTGAGCTCGGATACAGCTGGGACGAAGTACACGACGAGGCCGAGCAGCTGGAGCACGTCGTATCCGACCGGATGCTCGAGCGGATGTCGGAGCGGCTGGGCCACCCGGTCCGCGACCCTCACGGCGACCCGATACCGGCGGCGGACGGCACCGTGCTCCGCCCGCGTGCCGTGCGGCTGTCGGAGCTGAGCGCGGGCGAGTCCGGGACCGTCGCGCGGATTTCCGACGACGAGCCGGAGCTGCTGCGGTACTTCACCGCCAACGACGTCACCCTCGACCAGCGCATCGAGGTGCTGCGTCGGCGCCCCTACGCCGGGTCGGCGACGCTGCTGATCGGAACTGTGGACGTGGCCACCGAGCTGGAGCTCACCGACGTGGCGGCCGCCGCCCTCTGGGTGGTCCGCGAGTGATCGCCGGGGGAGACGTTATTCCTTCCGCAGGAAGAACGTGAACTCGGTGACGGCATCGGACGGCTCGTCGTGATCGATGCGCACGTCCGACGCGTTCAATCCTGCTTGGGCGGCCAATGACGCGAATCCGGCCGGCGTGTGCCAGTGGAGTGTCCAAAGCCGGTCGACCACGGTGTGCTCACCGTCGCGAATACGTTCGTAGCGGAGCATGGTCTTCTGCGTGCGCTGAACCTCGTCGCGATCCTGGGCGATGCACGCGACACGGAGAGTTGCTCCGTCCGCGCTCGTCGTCTCTGTTGTGCGGCCCAGGTCATCGGGCGACACCGGTGTCGGCACGAACAACGGGATCATCGCCGTGCCCTCCTCATGGAGGTGCCGGTGTATGCCTTGGAGCGCTCGCAGCGAGGTGTCGTCATCGGGGAGCAGGGTGAAGGTGGGTCCCGCCAAGAAGATCGATCTGTAGCGGCGCGGGAGGTCGACGTCCTCCATCCGCTGGTGATGAACCACGATGTCGAGCCCTTCGGTCGCGGCCCTGCGCCGGCAGCGGTCGAGGAGATCTGACGACGAGTCCAACCCTTCAACATCCAGCCCTAGTCGCCGAAGCTCGAGCATTGGCTCGCCGTCGCCGCAACCCAGCTCCAAAGCCGGCTGCCCGTGCTCGGTGATGAACCGGGCGTATGGCTCCGCAACCTGAGCATGTGCCTTCAACGGCCCGTAAAGTTCCGCGACGAGGCCCGTGTAAAAGTCGGCAGCGTCCATGGGACGCCACGCTCTCGCGCGCGTCGCTCCGAGTCAATGGACTTTCTCGCCCGCCCGTTGTCCGCTCGGGCGATGTTCGCCGCCTGATCGCTGACTGCTCGACGGCGGGCCGGCCCTACCCGACGCGGACGCGAGCCAGCTGGCGGGACTGGGCCACCAGAGCGCCGTCGGCGTCGTAGACCTCTGCTTCCTCGTCGAACCACCCGTCCCGGACGAGGCGCCCCCGCAGGTGGACGGTCAGCCAACCCGGCGCCGGGAGGCTGCGGGTGAGAACGGACAGCTCGACTGTGGGCGCCCAGCCCAGCCGGCCGAGGCCGAACACCGTGGGAGGCAGGGAATCGACGGCCAGGGCGAGCACCAGCGGGTCCGGTTGTGTCCCGTCCGCCAGCCTGACGTGCCCCCGCATGGAGAGCTGCCCGGCGGGCCGGCCGGAGAACCACCCGAGTGTCTGCGGGTCGAGCCGCAGGTCTACGTGTTCGAGCAGGCCCACGTGTGTGCCGTCGGGAAGATCCACGACCGCCGGGATGCATTCGTCCACTGGGGCGACCGGCTCCGGGTTGGGGCCGGCCCACTCGACGTCCGCTTCCCGATCGAGGGTGCTCGTGGTGATCAGCGCCTCGACCCTGGAGACGTCGTCCTGAACGAGCGTGGCGCGCAGTGTGGCCGTGGTCTTGCCGGATCGCAGGATCTCGGTGTGAATGGTCGCGGGCCCCCCGGAGGGCGGCGCCACGAAATGGGCACTGGTACTCAATGGATGCGGATGCGGTGACTCGGTGGTCACGGCTTTCAGAATCAGCGCGAGCAGGTACCCGCCGTTGGGCACGTCTCCTACCGACCACGAGCCGTCGATGTCGACGTCATATCTACCGGAGTCCGCGCGCTTGACCGTTGTCGCTTCCTTGAAGTCCGCCACGGCACCCGACCCTATGCTAACGACCAGTTGCTGCCTAGACACTGTCTGTCACGGTGTCCCTATTTCTGCTGGTCAGTCTACAGATTTTCGTTTCGCCGAATGGGTGTGAACCGCCCTACTTGACCTGGTTGTGACAGATCTGACGTCTTTCGGTATGCTCCGCCACGGCGGGGGATTGATCTTGACCTCAGATGTCGCGCGCGATCTCTGAGGCCGTTCGGCGAGACGTGGCGCTTCAGGGGTTCCGAGGGCGTTCGCGCTCGGTGACCGGCGCACGAAACCCCTGTCTGCCTCGAGGCAGGCAGGGCCGCTATGAAGGAGCAGAATGACATCCCCTGTCCGTCAGGCCGGCGTGATCGCCGGCCTCCTGGCCGTGTCGCTGGTGGGTTTCAGCGCCTCAGCCACCGCCATGCCGAAGGCCGACGACGAGTTCCGCACGGCCGAGGCCGACAAGCGAGCCACACTTGATCCAGAGAAGGACGTCCGCGGTATCCCGGTGGCCTTGCAGGACCGGGGCCGGCAGAATACGTCGCTGATCGCCCTGGCCATGCCGGACGGTGCGTCGCTGAAGACGTACTGCGTCGAACTCGAAGTCGCAATCGACCGTGCCCACCCGGACATGGACGAGGTCCCCTGGGACTCGTACCCGGACCCGGACTCCCTGTTCCACCAGAACCGGGACCGGATCAACTGGATCCTCCACCACTCCTATCCGGCTGTTGCCCTGTCCGACATCGAGGACACCGTGGGCCACACGTTCCGGTCCGGGCTGTCGGAGCGCGAAGCGATCGCGGCGACCCAGGCAGCTATTTGGCATTTCAGCGACGGAGCCGAGCTGGCGCGCGGAAACCCGACGCCGGGCAATGCGGAATCGGCCCAGGACGTGCGCGCTCTCTACACCTATCTGACCGGTGCGGAGAACGAGGGTCTCGGCGACCAGCCGTTGCCGGAGCTGGCGCTCACCCCTGCCGCCCTGGCGGGCGAGTCCGGCGCCGTGCTCGGCCCCTTCGAGGTGTCCACTACGGCTGAGTCGGCAGACCTCACCAGCAGCCTTCCCGAGACGATCAGCCTGGTCGACGGCGAGGGCGTCGCGGTGGGTGGCACTGTCACCGACGGCGCGCAGATCTACGCGGAGGTGCCCGAGGACGCCGAGGACGGCACGGGATCGATTCATCTCGCCACGAGTGTCACGCTCAGCCTCGGCCGGCTCTTCGTCGGATCGGACTACGCGAATCACCCCACCCAGTCCCTGATCCTCGCGGCCTCGGAGAACACCACGCTCGAGGTGACCGGTGAGCTGTCCTGGACCAAGCCCGACGTGCCTGAGGAGCCGGAGCCGACCGAGACTCCGGAGCCCACGGAGCCCCCCGAGCCTACGTCTGAGCCCACGGAGACTCCGGAGCCGACCGAAACGCCTGAACCAACGGAGACTCCGGAGCCGACCGAGACCTCCGAGCCCACGGAAACCCCAGAACCGACCGGGACACCGGAACCCACGACGCCGCCTGAGGACGGCGACGACGAGGACGACGAGCTTCCGGACACCGGCGTGTCTCCCGGTGTGCTGGTGGCGGCCGGTCTTGCGGCCGTGGGCGCTGGCCTGATGATGCTTGCGCGCCGGAGAGTGCGGGCCTGAGCAGTGCTGAACTGAGCAGTGTCCCTGGCCGGAGAAGTTCGGCCAGGGCCTCTCACGTCGACGGGCGCGTTCCGCGGTTCGCCCGCGGTACGCGCCCGTGCGTCGTTCAGCTCCAGGCGATGGCGTTTCCGGGATCTTCGAGCAGTGCACCCACATCCGCGAGGAAGCGCGAGCCCTGCTCACCGTCGACCAGCCGGTGATCGAAGGACAGCCCCAGCGTGGTAACCCAGCGTGGCTTCACCCTGCCCTTGTGGACCCAGGGCTGCTGGCGGACGGTGCCGAACGCGAGGATGGCGGCCTCGCCCGGGTTGAGGATGGGAGTGCCGGTGTCGACGCCGAAGACGCCGACATTGGTGATGGAGAACGTGCCGCCCATCATGTCTCCCGGCGGGGTCTTTCCTTCCCTCGCCGTCGCGGCCAGTTCGCCGATCGCGGAGGCGATCTCGCGAAGCGACAGCATCTGGGCATCCTTGATGTTCGGCACCACCAGGCCTCGTGGTGTCGCGGCCGCGATACCCAGGTTCACATACCGCTGCAGGACGATCTCGCCGGCGTCGTCGTCCCAGCGCGCGTTGACCTCGGGTGTACGCGGAACGGCGATGCAGATGGCGCGGGCCACGAACGCCAGCGGGGTGAGCTTGACGTCGCGGAACTCGCGGGTGCCGCGCAACCGCTCGGCGAGCTTCATCGTCCGGGTGACGTCGACGGTGAGAAACTCCGTCACGTGTGGCGCGGTGAAAGCCGAGCGGACCATCGCCTCCGCGGTCTTGCGCCGGACAGACCGGATGGCGATGCGCTCTTCCCGTGGCAAGCCCTGCCAGCCGAGATCACCTGCTTGCGCCTCCGTCTGCGGGCGCGCGCCGTCCTCACGAGCCTTCGCGGCCGCGTGGATGTCGTCCCGGGTGACGACGCCGCCTTGACCAGTGGGAGCGACGGTGGTGATGTCGACGCCGAGGTCCTTGGCGAGCTTACGGACCGGGGGCTTGGCCAGGACGCGGGGACGTTCGCCCGGCGTGGTGGCCGGCGCGGACCCGGCCGGGCCGGGTGCCACTGCCGGCGTGGTTGGCGTGCCATTGGAGGGGGTCTCGGGAACGCCCGGCGCGGTGGGTGACTTGCGGGTGCGGCGCTTCAGCGAAGACGTGCGCGGGCCGTAACCCACTAGGACGGGCTGGCGGCCGTTCTCGGCCGGAGCGTCGTCGTCGGTGGACTCCGGCGGAGGCACGAGATCTGCGGCCGGTCCGCCCGGGTCCGTGGTGCTTTCGGCAGCGGTCGCGGCCGCGGCGTCGGCGGGGCTCTCGGCGGTGGTGGGGCTCTCAGCGGTGGCGTCGGGCGAACCGCCGGCAGGTGCGCCGGACCCGGTCCGTACCGAGATGATGGGTGTCCCGACGGGGACGGTGGCGCCCTCGTCCACGAGAAGGCTCTCGACCACGCCGGCGAACGGGCAGGGAAGCTCGACGAGCGACTTGGCGGTCTCGATCTCGACGACGACGTCGTTCACCTTGACCTGGTCGCCTGGCTGTACCTTCCACGAGACGATCTCGGCCTCGGTCAGGCCCTCGCCCACATCCGGCAGGTTGAACTGCGAAACGCTCACGCTCGTGGTTCCCTTCTCAGTAGCTCAGCGCGCGGTCGACGCCGTCGAGTACTCGGTCGAGGTCGGGCAGGTAATCGTCCTCCACCCGGGCCGGCGGGTAGGGCGTGTCGTAGCCGGTCACCCGGATAACTGGGGACTCCAGCGAGTAGAAGCACTCCTCGGTCACCCGGGCGGCGACCTCGGTCCCGATGCCCAGCGTGCGCTGCGCCTCGTGGACCACCACCAGCCGGCCGGTGCGCCGAACCGATTGGTACACGGGCTCGAGATCCAGCGGAGAGAGTGTCCGAAGGTCGATGACATCGAGCGACCTGCCGTCTTCCGCGGCTGCTGCAGCTGCTTCCATACAGGTCTTGACCATCGGCCCGTATGTGGCGACGGTGGCGTCGGTGCCCTGGTTGACCACGCGGGAGGAGTGCAGCGGCAGCTCGGGTTCGGCGTCCAGATCGAACTCGGCCTTCTCGTAGTAGCGACGCTTCGGCTCGAAGAAGACGACGGGGTCGTCCGTGGTGATGGACTGCTGGATCATCCAGTAGGCGTCGACCGGGTTGGAGCACGAGACGACCTTGAGGCCGGGGGTGTGCGCGAAGTAGGCCTCCGGGCTCTCGCTGTGGTGCTCGACGGCTCCGATGCCGCCGCCGTAGGGAATCCGGATGACGATCGGCAGCCGCAACCGGCCACCGGAACGAAAGTGCATCTTCGCCACCTGGGTGACGATCTGGTCGTAGCCCGGGAAGACGAAGCCGTCGAACTGGATCTCGCAGACCGGACGGTAGCCGCGCAGTGCGAGCCCGACGGCGGTGCCGATGATGCCGGATTCGGCCAGCGGGGTATCGATGACCCGATCCTCGCCGAAGTCTTTCTGCAGGCCGTCGGTGACGCGGAAGACGCCGCCGAGCTTGCCGACGTCCTCACCCATGACCAGGACTTTGTCGTCGTTCTCCATGGAGCGCCGGAGGCCGGCGTTGATGGCCTTGACGACGGTCAGGCGCGCCGAGGCGGGCTTCTCGGCCGAAGCCGGGGTGGTGTCTGTCATCGGGGGCCCTCCTGCTCGGCGAAGGAGTCGAGGTATTGGGCCATCTCGTCGCGCTGGGCGAGCAGCGTGGGAGGCGGCTCGACGTAGACGTGCTCGAAGATCGACGTGGGCTCCGGGTCCGGCAGCGCCCGGCAGGCGGTGCGCAGGTTTCCGGCGAGTTCCTCGGACTCGGCATCGAGGTCGTCGAAGAACTGCTGGTCGACCAGGTCACCGCGGACGAGGTAGGCCTTCACCCGCTCGATCGGATCCTTCAGACGCCAGTGCTCGAGGTCCGCCGCCAGCCGGTACCGGGTGGGGTCGTCCGTGGTGGTGTGGGCGCCCATCCGGTACGTGAACGCCTCGATCAGCGAGGGGCCCTCACCGTCGCGGGCGCGCTGCAAGGCCTCGCGGCTCACTGCCAGGCAGGCCAGGACGTCGTTACCGTCCACCCGGAGGCCGGGGAATCCGAAGCCGTGCGCGCGGCGGTACAGGGGAACGCGGGTCTGGCGTTCCAGCGGCTCAGAGATGGCCCACTGGTTGTTCTGGCAGAAGAACACCACGGGCGCGTTGTTGACGCTGGCCCAGATGAATGCCTCGTTGACGTCGCCCTGGCTGGTGGCGCCGTCGCCGAAGTAGGCGATGACCGCGGTGTCGCGCTCGGGGTCGCCGGTGCCGATGGCGCCGTCCCGCTGAACCCCCATGGCGTAGCCGGTGGCGTGCAGCGTCTGCGCACCGATGACGATCGTGTAGAGGTGGAAGTTGTTCTCCCGAGGATCCCAGCTGCCTTGGTCGACGCCGCGGAACAAGCCGAGCAGTTGCGTCGCCTCCACGCCCCGGCACCAGGCCACGGCGTGCTCGCGATATGTGGGAAACGCGTGATCCTGCGGTCGCAGCGCACGCCCGGATCCGACCTGGGCGGCTTCCTGCCCCAGCATGCTGGCCCACAAGCCCAGCTCGCCCTGGCGTTGGAGAGCCACCGCTTCGCTGTCGATTCTTCTGGACAGCACCAGGTCGCGGTACAGGCCGCGGATGTCCTCGGCGGTGATGTCCTCGATGAGGGTGTCGTAGTACTCGTGCGGTACCCGTTGGCCCTCGGGCGTGAGCAGCTGGACGAGCTCCGGCTCCCTCGCGGCCGGGTCACCGGTCGAGGTAGCCGCCGTGTCGACAGTCATGTCTCTCCTTCACGTCATCGGCTTCGCGGGGTCGCCGCGCCAGCCTGGCCGTGTTGTGCCGCCGATGAAGCGAGGGCGAGGGTGTGGCCCTTGCTTGACCAGCCGCGTGGTTCGTGACTCACGTCCACGATGGTGCTACCGCACACGGTACCCACTGGAGCCGCACTGTGAATACCTCCGCCACAGCCCGTCCCTCGTGAGCAACGCCTGCGGCGTCTGACGCCGACACGTCGGCAACCTCCCCTCCAGCCTGCCTTCCCGGAGAGTCGATGGTGCTCGTCGACCTGAACAAAGTCGGAGGTACGGACCTGAGGTGACCGCACAAGTCCTCGGCCGTCCGAGCATCCCGGGGTCGCCGCTTGACGGTGCAGGAGGGTTTTCTGTCTTTCGTCCATGTGACGAAATCGTTACCGCTTCGGTGCCATTAGTCCCTTGAGTTTTGCTGACGTAAACGTTTTCGTTGACCTTCATCAGGCACGTATCCGTGCCGACCCGGTATGAGGGCGAACACGCGCCCGGCCGGACTGAGAGGGGAGGAACCTCATGACCCTGAACAGAAAACGTACGGGCGCGGCGGTCGTCGGCTGTCTCGCCGGCCTGTCTCTTGTCCTGACTGCCTGTGGCGACGACGGCGACGACGGTGGTGCGGCCACCGGTGGCGACGACGAGGGCAACGGTGACTGCGCCGACTACGAGAAATACACGGAAACGTACGGCGACCTCGACGGAACCACGGTGACCGTCTACTCGTCCATCGTGACGCCGGAGGACCAGCCGCACATCGACTCGTGGGTGCCGTTCGAGGAGTGCACCGGCATCGACGTCGTCGGTGAGTTCTCGAAGGAGTTCGAGGCGCAGCTGATCGTCCGGGTCCAGAGCGGCAGCGCTCCCGATATCGCCTACATGCCGCAGCCCGGTCTTTTGCAGACCGTCGTCCGGGACACCGACGCGGTGGTACCGGCACCGGCAGGCGTCGAGGCCAATGTCGACGAGTTCTTCGGCGAGGACTGGCGCGGATACGGCTCCGTAGACGGCACGCTGTACGCGGCGCCGCTCGGGGCAAACGTCAAGTCGTTCGTCTGGTACTCGCCGTCGGCATTCTCCGAGGCCGGCTACGAGGTGCCGGAGACCTGGGACGACATGATCGCCTTGTCCGACCAGATCGTCGCCGACGGTGGCAAGCCCTGGTGCGCGGGCATCGGCTCCGGCGACGCCACGGGCTGGCCGGCTACGGACTGGATGGAAGACGTCATGCTCCGCGAGCACGGCCCGGACGTCTACGACCAGTGGTACACCCACGAGATCCCCTTCAACTCTCCTGAGGTCGCGGACGTGCTCGAGCGAGTGGGCTCGATCCTGAAGAACGAGGACTACGTCAACGGCGGCCTGGGTGGCGTGCAGAGCATCGCCTCCACCACGTTCCAGGACGGCGGCCTGCCGATCATCGACGGCAACTGCTTCATGCACCGGCAGGCGTCGTTCTACCAGGCCAACTGGCCGGAAGGCACGACGGTTGCCGAGGACGGCGACGTGTTCGCCTTCTACTTCCCGACCATCACCGAGGAGTTCGGCCGCCCGCTGCTGGGTGGCGCCGAGTTCGTCGCAGCGTTTGACGACCGGCCCGAGGTGCAGGCGGTCCAGGAGTTCCTGTCCTCACCGGAGTGGGCCAACGAGAAGGCCAAGGTCTCAGGGCCGGGCTGGCTCAGCGCCAACACCGGACTGGACATCAGCCTCCTCGAGTCGCCGATCGACCAGCTCTCCGCCGAGCTGTTCCAGGACCCCGAGGCTGTGTTCCGCTTCGACGCCTCTGACCTGATGCCGGGTGAGGTCGGCGCGGGAACGTTCTGGACCGAGATGACCAACTGGATCGCCAACGACAAGGACAACCAGGCGGTCCTGGACGCGATCGAGTCGTCCTGGCCGTGAGCCAGGCCGCTCGGTCGTCCTGACCGAGTCGCATCGGGGACCGGGGCCGGCCACCAGGCCGGCCCCGTATCCCCCTCCGGATGAATGCCAGAGGAGGGCTCGCCTTGTCCGACCACAACAGCAACGACGACGTCCAGCCTGACGGCGGGCGGCACGTGATGACGGCGAGCCCGCCAGGCTCGTCAAGGTCCGCGGTCGCGCAGACCGGCGGATCCGGACGTTGGACGCTGGTGCTCATCGTGTTGGGTGCGGTGGCGGCGGCGGGCGGCGTCGTCTTCCTGCTCTCGGCGTTCGGCGTTGCTCCGTTCTCCACCTTCGAGGTGCCGTGGCCGGACTGGTTCAAGGCGTCGAGCAGCACGATCGGCAAGTTCGGCCTGATGGCCTTCGCCGTCGCGATCTTCGTGGCCGTGATGGCGCTGATCCTGCTGTCCGTAGATCGGGCAAGCAAGGTGCCAAACTGGGCCTTGGTGCTCGGCTTCCTCGGCCCGGCCGGCCTGATGCTGGCCTTCGGCCTGCTTTACCCGATGCTGCGGACCATCCGGGAGTCCTTCTTCGACCGCAACGGTGCGAACTTCATCGGCTGGGACAACTACGTCACCATCTTCACCCAGAGCGAGTTCCAGATCGTCCTGCGCAACACCATGATCTGGGTGATCGTCGTGCCGATCGTGTCGACGTTCATCGGTCTGCTCTACGCCGTTCTGGTGGACCGGACCCGGTTCGAGGCCCTGGCCAAAGGGCTGATCTTCCTGCCGATGGCCATCTCCCTGGTCGGCGCGTCGATCATCTGGAAGTTCGTCTACGAGTTCCGGCCGGACCAGCAGGGCGTGGAACAGATCGGCTTGGCCAACCAGCTCCTGGTCTGGGCTGGGCTGGATCCGAACCAATTCCTCATCAGCAACCCCTGGAACACGTTCTGGCTGCTCATCGTGATGATCTGGATCCAGACCGGGTTCGCGATGACCATCCTGTCGGCGGCCATTAAGGCGATTCCCGACGACATCGTGGAGGCCGCGCGGCTGGACGGTCTCACCGGGCCGAGGATGTTCCGCTACATCACCGTGCCCAGCATCCGGCCGGCATTAGTCGTGGTTCTGGTGACCGTGACCATGACCACGCTGAAGGTGTTCGACATCGTCCGCACCATGACCGGTGGCCAGTTCGAGACCAGCGTGGTGGCCAACGAGTTCTACACGCAGAGCTTCCGGCAGTTCAACTTCGGCCTGGGCGCATCCCTGGCAGTGATCCTGTTCGTGCTGGTGATCCCGGTGGTCGTGTACCAGGTTCGCCAGCTCCGGCTCGCGGAGGACATCCGATGACGACCACGCCGACCCCGCCGGTACCCACTGGTGACACTCGACTGGCGACGAAGCCGCGCAAGCTGACCAAGGCCGAGCGCCGGGCGGTCGAGGCCAAGTCCAAGCTCTCCTCGCCGTGGGCGTCCGGTGTCGCGATCATCCTCGCGATCCTGTGGACGATTCCCACTTTCGGGCTCCTCATCTCGTCGTTCCGGCCGGAGCGGCAGATCAAGACCACCGGGTGGTGGACGTTCTTCCGCGACCCCCAGGTGACGCTGGAGAACTACGAGGAGGTGCTGTTCGGCAGCGGCACGTCCTTCTCCACGTTCTTCGTCAACTCGATCGTGATCACGCTGCCCGCGGTGATCATCCCCGTCTCCATCGCCTTGCTGGCGGCGTACGCGTTCGCCTGGATCGAGTTCCGCGGCCGCGGCCTGCTGTTCGTCGCCGTCTTCGCCCTGCAGATCGTTCCGCTGCAGGTGACGCTGATCCCGCTGCTGCAACAGTACGTGCGCTGGGATCTGAACAACTCGTTCTGGACCGTGTGGATCTCGCACTCGATCTTCGCGCTGCCGCTGGCGATCTTCCTGCTGCACAACTTCATGAAGGAGGTGCCGTCCTCGCTGGTGGAGGCGGCGCGGGTGGACGGTGCCGGACACGTGAAGATCTTCTTCCGGGTGCTGATGCCGCTGCTCGTGCCGGCCATCGCCGCGTTCAGCATCTTCCAGTTCCTCTGGGTGTGGAACGACCTTCTGGTGGCGCTGACCTTCGCGGGCGGATCGCCGAACGTGGTGCCGATCACCGTGCGCCTGGCCGAGCTCTCGGGCACGCGCGGTACCGACTGGCAGCTGCTGTCGGCAGGTGCGTTCATCGCGATGATCGTCCCGCTGATCGTGTTCCTCAGCTTGCAGCGGTACTTCGTCCGGGGGCTGCTCGCGGGCAGTGTGAAGGGATGAGACGGGTCGTGTGACGGACTCGATGCCATGACGGGGATCGTCGATGTCGCCGCGAGGGCGGGCGTCTCGGTGGCCACGGTGTCGCGGGCGCTGCGCGGGCTGCCGGGCGTCTCCGCGACCACCAGGGCGGCGGTGCAGGCTGTCGCGGCCGAAATGGGCTACGTGGCCTCGCCCAGCGCCGCCGGGTTGCCCACCGGCCGCACCGGTGCGGTGGGCGTGGTCTCGCCGGTGGCGCGGGGCTGGTATTTCACGGCGGTCGCGGAGGGCGCTCAGGAGGTGCTCTCCGCCGCCGGCTACGACATCCTCAGATATGGGCTGGCCGACGTCGAGACCGAACGACGCCGGGTGGTGGATACACAGCTGTTGCGCAAGCGAGTGGACGCGCTCATGGTGCTGAGTCTTCCGCTGACACCTGACGAGGTCACCGCGCTGGCGACCATGCAGAGGCCGGTGATCGCCCTCGGTCCGGTCATGACGGGTATTCCGACGGTCCGTATCGACGACGTCGAAGCGGGCCGGACAGCCACCAGGCACCTGGTCGAGCTCGGCCACCGGCGGATCGCCTTCGTCGGAGGCGATCCCGCCCACCATCTCGGCTTCCCGGTGGCGCCGGACCGTCAGCGTGGCTACGAGGACGTGTTACGGCAGGCGGGCATCGAGCCCGACCCGGCCCTGGTGGCCCGGGCCGCGTTCTTCGCCGAGGCCGGCGCGGAAGCATTTGCCGAACTCAAACGGCGGGGCACGCTCCCTACGGCGGTCTTCGCCGTCTCCGACGAAGTCGCCATGGGGATTGTCTATGCCGCCAGGCAAGATGGCCTCCGGGTGCCTGAGGACCTCTCGGTCGTCGGCGTCGACGATCATGACCTGTCCTGGGTTCTGGGGCTGACCACGGTGGCGCAGCCGGTGCGAGAACAAGGCCGGATAGCGGCGCTGTCACTTCTGGCCCGGCTCCAGGGCGGCGACTCCGAGGCGGACGGGTCGGTCGTGACCATGCCGACGCGATTGGTGACGCGTTCCAGCACCGCACCGCCTCCGTCGTGACCACCGTGTCGTGTCCTGCGGGCTGTGCCTCCCGGGCCACGGATCGCAGGACGCAACGTGTGATAGGTAAGTGAAATGACCGACATCGATGCGGAGATCCCGCAGCCCCCGACGCCGTTCCACGATCTGGACGCGTACATTGAGCTGCCGCGCGCCAGCGGCCTGGTGCTCTCGCCCGACGGGCGCCGCCTGGTCACGGCGGTAGCGACGCTGAACTCGGAGAAGACCAAGTACGTCACCGCATTGTGGGAAGTCGACACCACCGGTGAGCGCCCGGCGCGCAGGCTCACCCGAAGCGCGAAGGGTGAGAGCGGCGCGGCCTTCCTCCCGGACGGGTCGTTGCTGTTCGGGTCCGCGCGGCCCGATCCCGCCGCGAGCGAGAGCGACGAGGTGCCCATGCTGTGGGAGCTTCCGGCTGACGGCGGTGAGGCCAGGGTCGTGGCCAAGCGGCCCGGCGGGATCGGCGGGGTTCTCGTGGGCCGGGACAGCGGCACCGTCGTGGTGTCGTCGTCGACCTTCCCGTCCTCCACCGATGTCGAGTCCGAGGAGGCCAAGCGCAAAGAGCGCAAGGAGAAGAAGGTCTCCGCCATCCTGCACGAGAGTTACCCCGTGCGCTTCTGGGACTCCGATCTCGGCCCGGATTCGCCGCGGCTGTTCGCCGGCAGTCTCGAGCCCGGCGCGGAGCCACTTGCAGATCCCCACATCGAGCTCCGGGACCTCGCTCCGGACGCCGGCCGGGCCCTGGAGCGGGCCGGCTACGACATCAGCCCGGACGGCAGCACCATCGTGACCACGTGGAACGTCCCCGAGCGCGGAGGCTACCGGCAGGCCCTGCTCGCTATCGACGTGGCGTCCGGCGAGCGGCGGATGCTCGCCGACCACGCGGACTACGAGTACGGCGGCCCACAGCTCAGCCCCGACGGCGCTACGGTGGCCGTCATCCGAGAGCGGCTCACCACTCCGCACGACCCGGGTGACCGGGTGCTGGCCCTGGTGAGCGTGGCCGACGGGACACTGCGTGAGCTGGCCACCGACTGGGATCGCTGGCCGGCCAGCACACCGCGGTGGACGCCCGACGGCTCGGCTCTGATCGTCGTCGCCGACGAGAACGGCCGGGCGCCGGTGTTCCGCGTCGAAGTGGCCGACGGCGCCATCACCCGGCTGACGAGTGACGACTACGCCTATTCCGACGTCGTCGTGTCGCCTGATGGGCAGTATGTGTATGCGTTGCGGGCGTCTTATCTGGAGCCGATGACACCGGTGCGGCTGGCCGCGGACGCCGCGGACCAGCACTCGGAGCCGCTCGCGGGACCGGTGCCCGCACCCGAGCTACCGGGACGGATGGAAGAGATCGAGACCACCGGCTCCGATGGCACCCGGGTGCGCGGCTGGCTGCTGCTGCCGGACGACGCGTCGGCCACCACCCCGGCACCGTTCCTGTTGTGGATTCACGGCGGGCCGCTCGCGTCGTGGAACACGTGGTCGTGGCGGTGGAACCCGTGGATCATGGTGGCCCAGGGGTATGCGGTCCTGCTGCCGGACCCCGCGCTCTCCACCGGATACGGGCGCGAGTTCATCCGCCGCGGTTGGGGCGCGTGGGGTGACGCGCCGTTCACCGACCTGATGGCCATCACCGACGTCGCCGTCGCCCGTCCGGACATCGACGACAACCGCACCGGTGCGATGGGCGGATCGTTCGGCGGCTACATGGCCAACTGGGTCGCTGGTCACACCGACCGGTTCGACGCCATCGTCACGCACGCCAGCCTCTGGGCGCTCGACCAGTTCGGCCCCACCACCGACGCCGCCTGGTACTGGTCCCGGGAGATGACCCCGGAGATGGCGGCCGCGCATTCGCCGCATCTCAGCGTCGACTCGATCGAGACGCCGATGCTGGTCATCCACGGTGACAAGGACTATAGGGTGCCCATCGGCGAGGCGCTGCGCCTCTGGTACGAGATTGCCTCCCGGGCCGAGTCCGACAGCGGTGAGATGCCGCACAAGTTCCTTTACTTCCCGGACGAGAATCACTGGATACTGGCGCCGCAGCACGCGAAGGTCTGGTACCAGACCGTGAACGCTTTCCTGGCCCATCACGTTCTCGGTAAGGACTGGGAAACGCCGGCCATTCTGCGCTGAGGTGCCCAACGACGCAGCCAGACCGTGGCGGCGTGGTCGTCGGCTCCTCGCCGACACCACGCCGCTTCGGGACAGTCCCGCATTCCGCCGGCTCTGGTGGGGCCTCGGGATCTCCAATCTCGGCTCGCAGCTCACCGTCGTGGCGGTGGGCCTCGAGGTGTACGCCATCACTGGCTCGACGTTCAGTGTCGGGCTTCTCGGCCTCTGTGCTCTGGTGCCGCTGATCGCCCTGGGCCTGTACGGGGGCGCGTTGGTCGACGCCTACGACCGGCGCCTGGTGGCACTGTCGTCGGCGGGGGTGTTGTGGGTGGTGACCATCGTCCTTGCCGTTCAGGCCTGGTTCGGCGTGCACAGCGTCGCCGTCCTGTACACGCTGGTGGCCATCCAGTCCGCCGCGACCGCCGTGAAGAATCCGGCCAGGGCGGCGATCATCCCCCGGCTCATCGAACCTCGCCTGGTGCCGGCCGCGAACGCGTTGCAGACCATCGCCTGGAACATCGCCCTGACAGTCGGTCCGCTCGCCGGTGCGGCGCTGGTGGCGGTCTTCGGTTACGCGATCGCCTACTCGATCGACGCCCTGCTGTTCACGGTGGCCCTCTGGGCTCTGAAACGACTGCCGTCGATACCGCCGGTCGCGGCGGACGAGACCGGCGGTGACGCGGCAGCCGGGACACCGAGCACCCGCCGTTCCCGCGTCGTCGGCATTTCCTCGGTGCTGGAAGGCCTGCGTTACCTCGCCACCCGGCCGAACGTGCGGATGACCTTCGTGCTGGACCTGGTGGCCATGATCCTCGCGTTCCCACGTGTGCTGTACCCGGCCGTCGGCGTGCTCTACCTCGGCGGAGGCGAGGCGACCACCGGCGCGCTGGCCGCCGCGTTCGCCGTCGGTGCGGTCCTGGCCGGCGTCCTCTCCGGCGGGTTCTCCCGGGCGCGATGGCAGGGCCGGATGATCGTGTGGGCGATTGTCGCCTGGGGTCTGTCGATCGCGGGATTCGGTGTGGTGCTCGTCGTCGTCGGTCGCGCCGAGCCTGGTTCCCTGGTGCTGCCCGCCCTCGTCGCGGCCATGGTGATGCTGGCGCTCGCCGGTGCGTCGGACGCGGTCAGCGCGGTGTTCCGGCAGACGATCCTGCAGACGGCCACCCCGGATGAGATGCGCGGGCGCTTGCAGGGTGTGTTCATCGTCGTCGTCGCTGGCGGCCCGCGGCTGGGTGAGCTGACCGTCGGCGCGGAGGCAGCGTGGTTCGGAGAAGGCTGGGCCGCAGTCATCGGTGGACTGTCCTGCGCGATCGTCGTCGTGCTGCTGGTCCGGCGCCAGCCCAGGTTCTGGCGATACGATGCCCGGGACCCGCAGCCTTAGTGGTTGTAGCCATCACTCGCGCCGGATCGGACTAGAGTTTCCCCCGTGCCTGTCACCAGCGGCCGTTACGGCTATCTCGGACCCGAGGCGACCTTCACGGAGGCCGCCGCGCGTCGCCTCCCCCTGCTGCTCGGCGCTGAGCTGGAACCCTTCGCCACGGTTCACGCCGCCATCGACGCGGTCCGGGCCGGTGAAGTGGCGGGATCCGTCGTGCCGCTGGAGAACTCCGTCGAAGGATCGGTCAACGCCACTCTCGACGAGCTGATCCGTGGCGAGCCGGTGACGATCACCGCTGAGCTGCTGCTCCCCGTCACGTTCACCCTGATGGCCCGACCTGGTGTCGAGCTTGCGAGCATCCGGCGGGTGATCACCCATCCGGTCGCCGAGGCACAGTGCCGCACCTGGATGAACAAGACCCTGCCCGAGGCGACGGTATCTCTGGGATCATCCACCGCTGCTGCCGCGGAGGCTGTGGCACGCGGCGTGACCGGCCCCGCCGGTGAGGTCTACGACGCCGCGATCGCCGCCCCCATCGCGGCTGATCACTACGGCCTTACTCCGTTGGCCGGTGACATCGGCGACGACAAGGACGCCGTTACCAGGTTTGTCCTCGTCACGCAGCCGGGCAGGCCGCCGCGCGGAACCGGTTCGGACAAGACCAGCCTGGTGGCCTACATCCGAGACGATCACCCTGGCGCTTTGCTGGAGATCCTGGAGCAGTTCTCCACCCGGGGGGTCAACCTCACCCGGATCGAGTCCCGGCCCACCGGCAACGGCATGGGCAGGTATTGCTTCGTCATGGACGCTGAGGGGCACCTGACCGACGAGCGAGTGGGCGAGGCCCTGATGGGCCTGCGCCGGGTCTGCGGGGACGTCCGCTTCCTCGGCTCGTATCCCCGCGCGGACGGTATCCGCCCACCCGTGGGCCGCGGCATGAGCAACGACGACTTCCGGGACGCCGCCGCCTGGCTGGACTCGCTCCGCCACGCCTGACGGAGGCGAGCGGTAATCGGTTGTCGGGAGCGCCGGCGGGCCGGATACGCTCTGTATCGTGCTTGATCTCCGTGTGATCCGAGAAGACCCCGAACGCCTCCGCGCTTCGCAGCGGGCTCGTGGTGAGAGCGAGGAGGTCGTCGACGAGCTGCTCGCCGCCGACCGGTCGCGCCGGGCGTCCCTGAGCGAGTTCGAGCGGCTGCGGGCGGAGCAGAAGAGTCTCGGCAAGGAGATCCCTCCTGCCGCGGGTGAGGAGAAACAGGCGCTGCTGGCCAGGGCGAAAGAGCTCGCCGCCGCGGTGAAGGCGGCAGAAGCCGCCGCCGACGACGCGCAACAACGCCTCGATCAGCTTGCCGCGGTGCCCTCCAACATCGTGCTGGACGGTGTCCCAGTCGGTGGTGAAGAGGACTACACCGTGCTGCGGGAGGTTGGCGAGATCCCGGCGCTGGAGAAGGTCCGCGACCATCTGGAGCTCGGGGAAGGTCTGGGCGCTATCGACACCGAGCGCGGCGCGAAGGTCTCCGGCTCGCGGTTCTACTTCCTGACCGGCGTCGGCGCGCAGCTGGAGCTGGGCCTGCTGAACCTGGCGATGAACACTGCCGTCGAGGCGGGCTTCACCCCGATGATCACGCCGACGCTGGTCCGGCCCGAGGTGATGGCCGGCACCGGCTTCCTCGGCGCCCACGCCGACGAGATCTATCGCCTGGAGCGGGACGACCTGTACCTCGTGGGCACCAGCGAGGTGCCGCTGGCCGGCTATCACGCCGACGAGATCCTGGACCTCTCCCGTGGCCCACTCCGCTACGCGGGCTGGTCGGCCTGTTATCGCCGCGAGGCCGGCTCCCATGGCAAGGACACCCGCGGCATCATCCGGGTGCACCAGTTCCACAAGGTGGAGATGTTCTCCTACTGCCGTGAGGAGGATGCGGCGGATGAGCACGAGCGGTTGCTCGGCTGGGAGGAGCGGATGCTGGCCGCTGTCGAGCTCCCGTACCGGGTGATCGACGTGGCGGCAGGTGACCTCGGCTCTAGCGCTGCCCGCAAGTTCGACTGCGAGGCTTGGCTGCCGTCCCAGTCGCGCTGGCTGGAGCTGACGTCGACGTCCAACTGCACCACGTTCCAGGCGCGCCGACTCAACGTGCGTGAGCGCACCGAGACGGGCACCCGGCAGGTCGCCACGCTCAACGGCACCCTCGGCACCACCCGCTGGCTGGTGGCCATCCTGGAGAACCACCAGCGGCCGGATGGTTCCGTTGCGGTCCCACAGGCGCTGCGGCCGTATGTGGGCGGTCGCGACGTCCTCGAACCGGTCTGACACAGGGGAGTCTGGTGGTGGCAGAGGGTGCGATGACGCCAGGGAGCGGGTGGCGGCCCCGCGCCGTCGCGCTTGATGTGGACGGCACCCTGGTCACTTACGAGGACGCCTACACCTCGCCGAGGCCGGCCGTGGTCGACGCTGTGGGCCGGGTGCGTGCCTCCGGCGCCCATGTGGTGGTCGCGACGGGGCGTTCGCTGCATTCCACCTCGAAGATTCTCGATTGGCTCGGGATCTCGGACGGCTACGCGGTGTGCTCGAACGGGGCCGTGGTCGTGGATGCGGCGAGCCGTCGGCCTGTCGAGATCACCACGTTCGACGCCAGTGATCCTGTGCGCTACTTCGCCGAGGAGATCCCCGATGCCGTGCTCGCGGTGGAAGAATTGGGGGCCGGGTACCGGGTAACCGGTGAGTTCCCTGTCGGAGAGCTCGACGGCAGGATGACCGTCGTCAGCCACGACGAACTACTGGAGGGCCCGGTCACCAGGCTCGTCGTTCGCTGGCCGAACGGTGACCGAGAGAGACTGCGTGAACTGGCCCGCACGTCCGGGCTGCCCAGCGTGGACTATGCGATCGGGTTCACGGCCTGGTTGGACATCATGCCGGTAGGCGTGTCCAAGGCATCCGGCCTAATGACCGTCGCTGGGCTGCTCGGCTTCACAGCGAACGAGACGCTCGCCGTTGGCGACGGGCACAACGACGTGGAGATGCTGGCGTGGGCCGGCCTCGGAGTGGCGATGGGACAGTCGCCCGACGACGTCAAAGCGGCGGCCGATACCGTGTGCGATGACGTCGACGAGGACGGTGTAGCCACGCTGCTCGATTTGTATTTCCGCCCGTAAGTCCCGTATGTGTGGGTGCACCCGACCGGGCACGTGGCCGCGGCAGTGTTCTACAGTTGCTCTCGCACGGGGGCGACGTGGTCACAACATACTTTCAAGTGCGAAGGACGCATACCCAATGGCACAAACCCTGCAGGAGATCCTGCTCGCTCCGAATCGTCGGCCGAAGGTGGTTGAGGACGTCACGAAGCTCGTCGACTCTGAGGTGTCCGACAAGAGCGGCGTCTCGGGCCTCGCGGTGAAGAGCGGTTACGCTCTGATCAAGAAGATCAACTCGAGCTTCGTCTCCGACGCCGTGGACAGTATGCTCGACAACTTCGTCGGCCGCATGGAGCCGTACTACGCGAGTTATAAGGCCTCGGGCACGGGCTCGTTCACCGAGCACCTGACGGCCAACTCCTCCGATGTCGCGGACGCGTTGCTCGGTGTGACCGACGACCGCGCTGCCGGATCGAGGCGGGACAGCGTGAAGAAGGTCTACGCGAAGCTGCGCCCGCAAGCGAAGAAGCATGTCGAAGAGGCGCTCCCACGGCTCGGCGCCCTCGTTGAGGAGCACGCCGCCGCGGTCAACACCGGCTGAGCATTCGGCGACGCAGCACGGCAAAGCCGCGTCCTCCCTGGGGAGGGCGCGGCTTTGGCGTCACAGGTACATGCCGCTGCGCTGTTCTCCTTCACCAGGCGGACCGGCTCCCGGAGCCTGGCCGAGCTGCGCACCTGGCGGAAGCGCCCGGCGCATCTGCTCAAGCTGTGCGCGAGCGGCCATCTGCTGGGCGAACAGGGTGGTCTGGATGCCGTGGAAGAGTCCCTCCAGCCAGCCGACCAGCTGAGCCTGGGCGACCCTGAGCTCGGACTCCGAGGGGGTGTCGTCGCCGAAGGGCAGGGCCAGCCGTTCGAGTTCGGCCACGAGTTCCGGCGCCAGGCCGTCCTCGAGCTCGTCCAGCGACTTCCGATGGATGTCACCGAGCCGGCGTCGGCTCGCCTCGTCGAGGGGCGCGGCTTTGACCTCATCCAGCAGCTGCTTGATCATGCTACCGATCCGCATCACCTTCGCCGGTTGTTCGACGAGGTCGGTCAGCGAGCTCGGCTCGTTCTGATCCTCGTCTTGCCCGGCTTCGACGGCCATGCCGCCCGGCCCGACAACAACCACCCGAGGGCTCTCCTCGCCCTGGACATCGCCCTGTTCGGCGTTCTCATTCGACTCCGTCATCCCCCCATCTTGACGTAGATGTACGTGAGATGCTCACGGTGGGGCGGCGGCTGACGTGAGCCTGGCGTGCCCACGTGCCGCTTTCGGCTGCCTCATCGCGTGTCTCCGCGCCCTTTCTCGCCCCCTGTTCGGCGCATGCCAGGGTTTGTGGTCGTTGAAATCGGACAAATCGCCCGGATCTACGACCACAACCCCTGGCATGCGCGCGAGTCAGCGCGTCAAGAGGACCTTGCCGACGTGGTCGCCGTGCTCGACGACGCGATGCGCTTCCGCGGCGTCACGCATCGGGATCACCCGGTCGATGATCGGCTTGACCGCACCGGACGAGATCAGCGGCCACAGATGCTCACAGACATCGGCGACGATCTCAGCCTTCTCCTCAACCGGCCGGGCACGCAGCGTCGTGCCGATGAGCGAAGCGCGCTTGCCCATCAAGGTGCGCAGATCCAGCTCGGCCTTGCGGCCGCCTTGGAGCCCGATCACGATCAGGCGGCCCGCGGTGGCCAGCACATCCAGATTCGCCGAGAGGTACTTCGCGCCGATGATGTCCAGGACGACGTCGGCGCCGTGGCCGTCCGTGGCCGTGCGCACCACCTCGGCGAAGTCCTCTTCGCGATAGTTCACCAGGATCGACGCTCCCAGATCCCGGCACCGGTCGAGCTTGGCCTGCGATCCGGCGGTCACGGCGACGGTGGCGTCCAGTGCCACCCCGATCTGGATCGCGGCGGTGCCGATGCCGCTGCCGCCGCCGTGCACCAAAAGCACGTCGCCGCGGGACAGCCGTCCGGCCATGACCACGTTGGACCAGACCGTGCACATCACCTCGGGCAGGCCGGCTGCGGTCTCCAGGTCGACGCCGGCCGGAACCGGCAGCACCTGTCCCGCGGGCACCGCTACCTGTTCGGCGTAGCCGCCGCCGGACAGCAGCGCGCACACTCGATCGCCTACCGACCAGCCGGAGACCGCTGCCCCGACCGCGCGCACGGTGCCGCTGCATTCCAAGCCGGGCCACGCCGGAGTGCCGGGTGGCGGCGGGTAGTGCCCTTGCCGCTGGAGCAGATCCGCGCGGTTGACGGCTGCGGCGGCGACATCGAGGACCACCTCGTCAGGACCGCACTCCGGGTCCGGAACCACGCTCCACCGCAGCACGTCTGGGCCACCCGGCTCAGTGATCACGACGGCGTGCATCAGCTCTCCGAGGTGTCCGGTGTGCCAGCCGCCCCGGAGGTCGGAGACGGGCCGGCCGCCTCCCCGGTGTCCACGGCCGCGCTGTCGAGAGTGGGGGTGGTGGCCGCCGGGTCCGGTACGCCGGCCATGTCCGGCCACTGTGCCGCGAGCTCGGCCGCGGCGTCGGCCGCGGCGTCGACGGCGGCCGACCCACCACCCTGGAGTGCGGCCGCGTAGCCCGCGATGAACGTGGTGACTGGCGCTGCCGGGCGTTCGACGTTGTGTGCGGCATCCTTGGCCAGGTCGAGGATGGCGTTGACATCGACGTCGTCGATCGGCACGTTCAGCCGCTCGCACAGGGCGGCGACGAATGCGTCCATGGTCATCCAGTGGTCCTTCCTCGAGGTTAGTTGGAGCTGATCTGTCGCAGGTCTTCGGCGGTGTCGATGTCCTTGGCCGCCTGCGCGCCGGGGAGCGTCGACATCCGCAACCGGGCCAGCAGTGCCTTCATCGGCTGGTCGCGGGGCTCGCCCACGGCCCGCAGGGCTTCCCGGAGGACCGGCGCGCGGTAGACGGCAAGCAGCGGCTGCGGGTGGCCGCCGGCGTCGGTGAGGAGGACGGCGTCGTCTACTCCGGACACCAGCGCATGCCGCAGACGAGTGACGGTCTGGGGGGTCACCGACGGCAGGTCCACAGCCAGCACGGCTACCGTGGACACGGCGTCGGATAACACAGCTACGCCAGCAGCGAGGCCGGCCAGCGGTCCGCCACCGGGCGGATCCTCGAGCGTCCAGCGCACCGGTCTTGCTGTGGGACGTGGAGGCCCGACGACGACGAGCTCCGCGTCCCCGCATGCGTCGAGCACCGTGTCCAGGAGAGCCCGTCCGCCGATCACGAGCGCTGCCTTGTCCACGCCGCCCAGACGACGCCCGGCTCCGCCGGCCAGGACCACGGCCCCGTGGACCGGCCCGTGGACCGGCTCAACCATGGTGGCCGAACCCGGGCCAGACGCGCTGGTGCTGAAGCGCCGGATTCCGTTCCCGGGCCGCGGCGATGCCCGCCGGCTCGATCCGGCCGTGAATCACGCCCTCCTCGTCGCCGCTGGCGGCCACAGCGACGCCCAGGGGGTCGACCAGCATGCTGCGCCCGCAGTATGCCCGCCCGCATTGGGCGGCCGCCGCTACGTAGACGGTGTTCTC
The DNA here is from genome assembly GCF_010550695.1 of Phytoactinopolyspora alkaliphila. GTDB lineage: Bacteria > Actinomycetota > Actinomycetes > Jiangellales > Jiangellaceae > Phytoactinopolyspora > Phytoactinopolyspora alkaliphila. Next base: position 7,073 of record NZ_JAAGOB010000021.1, on the reverse strand, counting down.
GATGGCCCGTGCCCGTGCCAGCGTGACCCAGTGGTCTTCCTTCAACGGGCCACGGACCCAGGCCGCGGGCATCACTAGGGCGTCCGCTCCGGCCTGGACCAGGGCTCGCGAATGCTCAGGGAAGCGCAGGTCGTAACAGGTCAGCAGGCCGAAGCGGAGCCCGCCGAGGTCCACCGTGGCCGGGACCGCGTCACCGGCGAGCAGCCGGTCGGATTCCCGGTAACCGAACGAGTCGTAGAGGTGTGCCTTGCGGTACGTGGCGGCGATCGAGCCGTCGGGCGCGACCGCCACAAGGGTGTTGAAGGGCCGGTCGGGATCTGTGGAGCGTTCGAACATCCCGGCAATGACCGTGGCCGAGGCGCTCGCCGCGATCCTCGACGCCGCGTCGACGAACGGTCCGTCGAGTGGCTGCGCAACCGGCCCGAGGGGCATGTCCGGCTTGCCGAAATCGTGCATCGCGGCCTCGGGGAAGACGATCAAATCGGCCCGTACCCCGGAGGTGAGCCGCCGCATCGTCGCCACATTCTCGTCCGGATCGACGCCGGCGGCCATCTGCACCAGGGCAACACGCATGGTCCCATTCTGCACGCCGCTTCAAGGCGGCAGCTCAGCCTCGCCGGTGTGCTCCGCGGAACGCCTCGCCGGGGCCGGTAACGTGCATGGCGAAACGTATCGGGCCAGACCGAGGACGGCGGATGAACCAGGCGACGCAGTGGGACGACGTGGATCGCTATGTGGCACAGCGGCTTCAGCTCTCCGACGACGTGCTGGAAAGCACGTTGCGGGCGAGCGACGACGCGGGCCTCCCGGCCATCAACGTGGCACCGAACCAGGGCAAGATGCTGCAACTGTTCGCGCAAATGCAGGGTGCGCGCAACATTCTGGAGCTCGGCACGTTAGGCGGATACAGCACCATCTGGCTCGCGCGTGCGTTGCCGCCGGAGGGCAGGCTGGTAACCCTGGAGTACGACGAGCGGAATGCCGAGGTGGCGCGGCAGAATCTGGCCCGGGCGGGCTTCGCGGCGATGGTCGATGTCCGCGTCGGCCCGGCGCTGCGGACCTTGCCCGAGCTGGCGGATGAGAACGCGGGCCCCTTCGACCTCGTCTTCATCGACGCCAACAAGGAGGACACCCCGGAGTACTTCGCCTGGGCGCTCAGATTGAGTCAGGTGGGGAGCGTGATCATCGTGGACAACGTCGTACGAGCGGGCGCGCTCGCCGACGAATCGTCCACCAGCCCGCAGGTGCAGGGAATGCGGCGTTTCCTCGACGACCTGGCCCAGGAGGAGCGCGTCGACGCCACCGTGGTCCAGACCGTGGGGAGCAAGGGTTACGACGGCTTCGCGCTGGCCGTCGTCGTCGCTGCTGGAATGATTGGCGACTGCCGAGAGGCGCCGGCGACGAGCAGGTCATGACGACGAGCGGGTCACGGTGACCAGCCAGTCACAACGAAAGCCGCGCCCCGGGCCTCGAAGGCATCCCGGGGCGCGGCTGCTTGTGCCTACCCAGTGGTGGTGAAGCGTGTTCAGCCGGTGGCCGGGCTGGCCTCTCCCTCGCCGGTGCTGATGCGCCGTTTGGTGCTGGCCGGGGCCGCAGCCGGGGTGGCCGTGCTCACGGGCTTGGCGGGGCCCTGCGCGACGCGAGCCATCACGTCATGGGGGATGTCCTCCGGCCCGATCTCGTAGCTGGACTCACCGTGGTGGACCTTGTCGATGCCGACCACCTCGTGGTCGTCGTCGATGCGGAACCCGATGGTCTTCTGCAGAATCGCCCCGATGATGTAGGTGAGGACGAACGAGAAGGCCATGACGGCCACCACGCTGACCACCTGCCGCCAGAGCAGGTCGACACCGCCGCCGAAGAAGAGCCCCTGCGCTCCATCCGGAGCGGTCTCGGTGGCCAGGAAGCCGATCGCCACCGTACCGACCAGGCCGCCCACGAGGTGCACACCGACGACGTCGAGCGAGTCGTCGTAGCGAAGCCGGAACTTCAGGCTGACGGTGAGCGAGCAGAGCACACCCGCGACCGCGCCGATGAGGATCGAGCCCACCGGGTTGACCGCGCCTGCCGCCGGAGTGATCGCGACCAGGCCGGCGACGACGCCGGACGCCGCACCGAGTGAGGTCGCGTGACCGTCACGCAGCTTCTCGACGATGATCCAGGCGAGAAGGGCCGCGGCGGTGGCACCGATGGTGTTGACGATGGCGACGCCGGCGACGGCGTCGGCCGCGTATGCGGAGCCGCCGTTGAAGCCGAACCAACCGAACCACAGCAGACCCGCGCCGATCATCACCAGCGGAAGGTTGTGCGGCCGGTGGGAACCCTTGCCGAAGTCCCGGCGACGGCCGAGCACCAGCGCCAGTGCCAATCCCGCCGCACCGGCATTGATGTGGACCGCCGTGCCGCCGGCGAAGTCGATGGCGCCGAGTTCACCGATCCAGCCGCCCTCGCCCCACACCCAGTGGGCGACCGGCGAGTACACGACCGTCATCCAGACCGCGGCGAAAACCAGCCAGGTCCAGAAGTTGGCGCGGTCTGCGATCGAGCCGGCGATCAGGGCGACCGTGATGACGGCGAACATGCCCTGGAAGCCGACGTCGGCCATCAACGGGATGTTGTCCATGATCTCGGACATGTTGCCCGAGAGGCCGAAGTAGTCGCCGGGGTTGCCCAGAAGGCCCCCCTGGCTTTCGCCGTAGGCGATCGAGTATCCGTACAGGATCCACAAGATACTCACGACCCCGAGCGCACCGAAACACATCATCATCATGTTGATGACGCTCTTGGCGCGCACCATGCCGCCGTAGAACAACGCGAGTCCCGGGGTCATCAGCATGACCAGTGCCGTGGATACAAGTATCCAGGCGGTATCGCCCGTATCCATCTGCCGTCCCTCCAACGCGAGCAGCTGGACCAGGCGCGCCTTCTGCTCCGGCGGCCGCGCCCGTGTCCTGCCATCTTCAAGCCGCGACGTTGCGGCAACCGGACACCACGAGCGTGGAGGGACGACGTTTCGTGAACACGTACGAATCGGTTACGAGAGCGTGTCGCGATGTGACGAACGTGTCCAACACGTAAACAGAGGCCGGTGCGTATTGCGGATCGGTCACGCTTTCCTCACGACGGGATGCGTCGTCGTCGCGGCACGCGTACCGCATTGCGGTGAGGTGAGCCGTGCGGGGCGCGGTTGTCCGGCGCTCAGCCCGCCAGACCTCTAAGCTGATCCGATGCCGGTCGAATTCATCGGGGCGAATCCGAACGTGACCCTGCGCCGCGGTGAGGCGATAGCTGGCTTCGTCTCCCTGTGGGAAGCCGACTGGAGTGTGCGCGGTCCGGGCGTCGCTGTCCTGGCGTGGGCCGAAGGAGACACGCGAGTTCGGCTGCTGACACCGGAGCCCAGCCTGGGTACCTGGCTGACCGGTACATTCAGCAGGTACTTTCCGGAGCTCTCGGAGTTGCCGGAGATCGCCGAGCCCATCGAGTGCGAGGTGCGGGAATGGCGGATCTCCGCCGACCACGTACGTGCGAAGGTGACCGGGGAGGACGGCACCCGCGTGGGCGTCACCATCAGCCAGCCCTTCACCACACGGCCCGGCCACGTCACCGGCTGGGAGCTGGGATCGGCGACGTGGACGCTGTCGAACCTGCTGAGCTTCTGCACCGAGGCCACCGTGGAGATCGACGAGGCACGCGTCCTGGGCCGGGTCTCCGTCGACGAACATGGTGAAAAGCCGTCCTCCACCGCTTTCATCGCCACCCACGAGACCTGGACACGCGAATAGTGGAGCGTGGTGAGGGGCGTTAAGAACGCTGTCCGGGCACTTTAAGAGCCCTCCATGGCATGCTTCACCGTCATGGAGCGCGACGCCCGGAGAGCGTTCTTGATGCCCTCACCACAGCCGCCCGCAGAACCATCCCCGCACGTCACCTACCGTGGCTCTACGGTGGTTAGATCTCTTCCACGCGGCGGCCGCGCGCTGCCCGGTCGTTCCAGAGGCGGATGCCGCCCAGGAGGCCGTTCTCGTTGCCGACGATGGTGACGTCGGGCCCGAGGTCGGCCTTGACGTGCTTGGCACCCCCACCGCCCATGTACAAGTGATCCCAGCCGAGGACCGGCCGCAAGCCGTTGACCGCCTTCGCCACTCTGGCCGACCAGCGCTTGTCGCCGAGGCGCTTGCGCGCGTGGTGGCCGAGCTGCTCGTCGTAGGACTGTCCTTTGCGGAACGGCGCTTGGGACAGCTCCACCTTGGGCAGGAGGCGGCCGTCGTCGAACAACGCACAGCCGAGCCCGGTCCCCAGGGTGAGAACCACTTCGAAGCCCTTGCTCTCGATGACGGCGAGCCCGGCGATCTCGGCGTCGTTCAGCACCCGCGTCGGCCGGCCGAGCGCCGACTCGAGGGCAAGCTGGATGTCGAACCCGGACCACAGCTGCAGAAGGTCCGGGCGGACTTCCGTGAACGGGCCGGCCTCGGTCACGTAATGCGGCGTGGCGTGCACGACACCGAGCCGGACCATGCCCGGGAACCCGACCGATACCCGGTCGAAGTCTTCCCCTGTCATCCGCGCCAGCGAGACCACTGCGTCGACGAGGACGTCCGGCGGGCAGGGGTAGGGCGTGCGCAGCCGTACCCGTTCATGCAACGGAGCACCGGCGGCATCGAGAACGGTCGCTTTCAGACCTGTACCGCCGCAGTCGACGGCCAGAGTGCGCGGACCGCTGCCTGCGGTTGTCATCACACCCGAGACGGTAGCGTGTCAACGTGGTGGAGTGTGAATCGCGGGTTGAGCTCAGGGCAGGGGGCAAGCGTTCGTGGACGTCTTGATCGAGGCGGACGAGCTGGCGTCGTCGCTGGCCACACCAGACGCTCCGGTCCTGCTTGACGTGCGGTGGAAGCTGGGCGACCCGGACGGGTACCGTCACTACCTCCGCGAGCACATTCCGGGAGCGGTTTACGCCGACCTGGAACGGGAGCTGGCCGGCCCACCGTCGCCCGCGCATGGCCGTCACCCGCTGCCCGTGGTCGCAGATCTGGAGCGTGCCGCGCGTGGGTGGGGGGTGCGCGAAGGAGTTGGCGTCGTCGCGTACGACGACGTCGGCGGTACGTCGGCGGCACGCGTGTGGTGGCTGTTGCGCTGGGCGGGCTTCTTCCATGTCCGGCTGCTCGACGGAGGCCTGGGCTCGTGGAAACGGGCCGGCTTACCGCTGCGGGCCGGGGAGGTGCGTCCAGGGCCTGGAAACGTCCGGCTCTCCGAGGGGCGACTGCCGGTGATCGACGCCGACGGTGCTGCGCAGTACGCCGGGAACGCAGTGCTCCTCGATGCGCGGGCTGCGGAGCGGTACCGCGGTGAGGTGGAGCCGGTCGATCCCCGAGCCGGTCACATTCCTGGGGCACGCTCGGCGCCCACCACGCAGAACCTCGCCGCCGATGGATCGTTTCGCCCGGTGGAGGAGCTTCGGGCGCGATTCGCCGAGCTCGGCGCCGACGGTCGCCAGCCGGTGGGTGTCTACTGCGGTTCGAGTGTCACCGCCGCTCACGAGGTCGCCGCGCTCGCGATCGCCGGCATCGAGGCTGCGCTGTACCCGGGCTCGTGGTCACAGTGGTCGTCGGACCCTGACCGGCCCGTGGAGACCGGGCACGGTCGATCCTGACCGCTGGTTCGTGGCACACTTACTGTGCCGGGAGGGCTGCCGGAGTGGCCGAACGGGGAACTCTTGAAAAGTTCTAGGGCGGGGCCCTCTCCGTCCTCATGGGTTCGAATCCCATGCCCTCCGCCATACCGTGTGACGTGGCGCGCGGGCCGCCTGAGTTTGGCGGCCCGCGGTCAGCGGTTTCAACGTCGGCCGTTGTGGGCATTCGTGACCGAATGCGTCTTCGTACTCTTCTGTCCTCTATCACCGTGATCGCCATGTCCACCGTGGCCTGTTCCGCAGGTGGCGCCTCCGAGGACGCCGACACGCCCGTCGGCGCACCGGACGATCCGGCGGCGAGTGCGCCCGCGCCGGACGACGCGCAGCCGGACGGGATGGGGGAAGCTGAACCGGAACCGGAGCCATCCGACCCGGAGCCCACGCTGCCCGGTGGAGGGACCTCTGTGTTCCCGGATCACCGGCTGGTGGGTTTCTCCGGTGGCCGCTCACCGGCTTTCGGCCGGCTCGACGCCTCGGACCTGGACGCCGCGGCGACGGAGCTCGACGAGCTGATCCCGGCCTTCGAGTCGGATGGGCGCACGGCCTTGCCCGTATATGAGCTGATCACTGTGATCGCACACGACTCGCCCACGGACAGCGGCCTGTACCGCACTGTCGAGCCGTACGAGGTCATCGAGCAGTACCTGGCTGCTGCCCGTAAGCACGACGCGCTGCTCCTCCTCAACATTCAGCCCGGGCGATCGGGCTTCCTCGACGACGTGAAGGACCTGGAGCGCTGGCTGCTCGAGCCGGACGTCGGGCTCGCCCTGGATCCCGAGTGGGCGGTGAACGACGACGAGGTGCCGGGCCAGACGTATGGCAGCACCACGGGGGAGGAGCTCGACGCGGTGGCGGCCTACGTCTCCGATCTGGTCGCCGAGCACGACCTGCCGGAGAAGGTGGTCGTCTTCCACCAGGTGCACGAGTCCGTCGTCGACGACGAGTCGGACCTCGGCGAGCATCCCGGGGTGGCGCTCGTGAAGAGCGTCGACGGGATCGGCGCGCAGCGCGACAAGGAGCAGACGTGGGAACGCCTCATGCCCACCAAGCCGGAACATGTCGCCGCAGGTTTCAAACTGTTCTTCGACGAGGACGCGCGGCACGGCGAGCTGATGACCCCGGAGCAGGTACTCGCCCTGCGACCGCTGCCCGAGTACGTCCTCTACGAGTGAGTGCGCTCAGCCGTGGCTCCCCTGCGCCGACCCCAAATGATCATGTTAACTATGCTTGTCCGTGCTTCACTAGGCCTGCAGGCATCTCGGGTTCATGTGGTGAACGCAACACCCTGTGTTTCGGAGGTGTTGCAGGATGGGGCGTCCGCGGATTCCGGTGCAGGTGCGGCGTGAGTTTTGGCGGTTGATTCGCGGTGGGAGCACGATTTCTG
>NZ_JAAGOB010000020.1 GCF_010550695.1 Phytoactinopolyspora alkaliphila | reverse complement strand
CCGCGGCTGGGACGTCCATACAGGCGCGGACGGGCATCCAGACTTCCTGCCACCCCCATGGGTCGACCCCGAACGGACCCCCAGACGCAACACCCGACCCCGACACCACCACCAACCACCACCCGACGGCTAGCGGGAATAGCCCTCGGGACATGCGCCCGGGACAGGCGATTGGGCAGGTGACCGGGAACAGGTGACTGGCGGCAGGTGACCGGGAACAGGTGACTGGCGGCAGGTGACCGGGATAGGCGACCGGAGCACGTACCGGGAGCACTCCTGCCCGGGGCCTGATCACGCGCCACGCAAAGGTGCTGCCGGATGCTGCGAACCACCGTGAAAGGGCCGCGGAGGGAGCGCCCATTGTTGTCGAAATTGCGACATGTCGTAACAACGGCACGTCTGGCTAGTGACGTGGGCACTGTAGACAAGTGAACCTTGGGTTGCGCTCAATCAAACGGCGCGGCTCCCGTTCGGCTCACGGAAGGCTCAACAGCATGCATGCGATGTCACGACTACGCCGCGGCGCGATCGGCTGCGCCGTGGCTGTGCTTGCCGCCACCACAGGTGTCACCGCCGGCGCCGCTGGTGACACGGACGTTCCGGCGACAGCCGTTGCGCCGGCGAGCGCGGCGCTCACAGTGGGAGAGCCGACGGCGGCGGAACACATCGGGCGCGGACTTCCTGGCGAAACCTACAGCGTGACCCTACTCACCGGAGACGTCGTCCACGTCGAGCAAGCCGCGGAAGGCAAGCAAGCGGTCACCATCGAACCCGTTGCGGGCCGTGCTGTCGTGGACTTCCTCCACCTCGAACTCGACGGTGAACTGTTCGTGCTGCCGTACGACGTGCTGCGCCACGTGGGCGCCGGTCTGCTGGACCAGCAGCTGTTCAACGTCGACCAGTTGATCGAACAGGGATTTCACGACGCTGAGACGGACTCCCTACCGGTCATTCTCCAGTATGGACCGGACTCGGATGTCGCCCTGCTCGATGAGCCCGGTGCGCTCCACAGCGCACAGCATGAGCTGACCCTGGAAAGCGTCAACGCCCGCGCTGTGGCGGTGGACAAGCAGAACGCGGCGATGTTCTGGGAGTCCGTGGACGTCGGTGATGACGGCGACGCGGTCACGACGCTGAGCCAGGACATCGAGCGTATTTGGCTGGACGCCAGGGTGGAGGCGGTCCTGGATCACAGCGTGGGCCAGATCGGTGCACCAAGCGCGTGGGATCTGGGGCTAGACGGAGCCGGCGTCACGGTCGCCGTGCTGGACACCGGCGTGGACGAGAAGCATCCGGACCTTGCGGGCAAAGTCAGCGACGCGCGCAATTTCACCGGCAGCGACTCGACGGACGACATGATCGGCCACGGCACGCACGTCGCGGCGACCATCGCCGGTACCGGGGCCGCCTCGGACGGGCTGCGCAGGGGAGTGGCGCCGGGTGCTGACCTGCTCTCGGGCAAGGTACTCGGGGACGACGGCGTCGGTCAGAGCTCGTGGGTCATCGAGGGCATGGAGTGGGCCGCGGCGGCCGGCGCAGATGTGATCAACATGAGTCTCGGCGGCGGGCCCACTGACGGCACCGATCCAATGAGCCTCGCGGTGAATCAGCTCACGGAGGAGAGCGGAGCCCTGTTCGTCATCGCCGCGGGCAACGACGGGCCCAGCAGCACCACGGTCGGTGCGCCGGGGAGCGCCGACGCGGCCCTGACGGTGGGCGCGGTGGACCGTGACGACCTGCTGGCCCGGTTCTCCAGCCGCGGTCCGCGCCTGGGTGACCTGGCCGGCAAGCCGGACATCACCGCGCCAGGCGTCGGCATCGTCGCCGCCCGCGCCTCGGAGACGGCGATGGGTGTCCCGGTCGACGAGCACTACACCGCGGCCAACGGCACGTCGATGGCTACCCCGCACGTGGCCGGAGCGGCGGCCATCCTCGCGCAACGGCACACCGAGTGGGCCGCGGGCGAGCTCAAGGATGCGCTGATCAGCACCGCGGTGATCGCTGACGATTACTCGACAGATGAGCAGGGCGGCGGCCGGGTCGACATCGCACGTGCCGTGGAGAACGGCATCTACGCCAGCGGCGCGGTGAGCCTCGGCGATTTCGCCGACGAGGACGACGTACCTACGTCGACCGAGGTGACCTACGTCAACACCACGGACGAGCCGATCGAGCTCGACCTCGACGTGGAGCTCCGGACGGCCAGCGGTGACGTCCCGTCCGACGCGGCTGTCCGGCTGGGTCACGACACAGTGCGGGTAGAGGCGCAGTCGAGTGCCGTGGTGCCGGTGGTGGTCGATCCCGCGCAGCTCGACCGCGGGCGCTACACCGGCCGTCTTACGGCCACCTCGTCAGCCGGGACCGTCAGCAGCACACTGTGGCTGCTCAAGTCGCCCCCGATTCACGAGGTGACCTTCTCGGCCGTCGGCCCGGACGGCGAGCCGAGTACCGCGCTGCCGCTGGCCGTGTACGGGGACGACCCTCGGTTCGACCTGGTGACGGATCTGTGGCGGCCTGGCCAGTCCATCACTCGTGAACTCGGGGAAGGTGACTACTACGTCTTCGCCAAGATCGACAACGAGGATCGCGTGAACGGTGAGACCGCCCACGTCGTCGTCATTCCGGAGCTTGAGGTCACCGGGGACAATGAGGTGATCCTCGACGCCCGCGAAGCCGTGGAGGTGAAGATTGAGACCCCGCGGCCGGCGAGGCAGGACGGAATCTTCAGCTACTACGCCTACCGGCATGCCGGCGTGCGCGGCGTCGCCACCGGCGCGATGGAACACGCCAATGTCGAGCGGCTGTACGTGTCGCCTACCGAGCAGGTGTCTGGGGGCGAATTCGAGTTCAACTCCCGTTGGCAGCTGCGTCAGCCCATGCTGGACGGCGACGTCGTAGGCCGGCCGAAGTTCGATCTCGAGCTGAACTATCTGAACGGATCGGACGCGTTCGACGGTACCGAGACCTTGCCGTTCATCTACGTGGGAGAGGGCGAGCCCGAGAACTACGAGGGGCTCGACGTCCAGGATGCACTCGTGCTCGCCGCTCCGCTCGGTGACCCCGATTTCGACGGTCTGACTGCTGTCGCGGCCGAGGCCGGTGCGAGGATGATCGTGTTCGTGCCACCGAGCGGCTACAGCTGGTTCAGCACGTGGGACCCGGACGCGCGGTGGTTGCCGACTATGGCCGCCTACGTCCGGCCGGACCGGGGGGCGCAGCTCATCGACTTGCTCAAGCGGCAAGCCGCGAAGGTGCGCTTGACCGGGGTGATCGACAGCCCATACCTGTACGACGTGATGCAGGTGTCCAGTGGCCGGGTGCCGGAGAAGGTGGTGCACGTCGTCGACCAGCGCAACAGCGCGACCCTGACGAACCGTTACCACGACACCGGAGGCGGCGAATGGGTCAAGGAGCAGCGCTTCGGCTGGCGCGAGTGGATGGGCTCCGCGATCAATCAGACACAGCGCCAGATGCGTACTCCGGCGCAGCGTGAGGAGATCGTCAGCGCGGACGGCACGCTGTGGCAGCACCGGGTACGGCACGACTCGCCGTGGCTGACCGGGGACGCGGTCGGCGGAGGTATGACGCACGTTCCACGGACCTACGGGGCCGGCGAGCGGATCGACGCGGATTGGCACGGCGCGATCATCCGGCCCGCCATCCCGCGAGACGTGAAGGGACTGACGAGCTACCGCGATGACGACGTCATGACGATTCGCATCCCCGAGTACGCCAGCAGCGCGTCCGACCACTACGGTTTCGCGGAGGGCGCGGAGGAGCCCTGGGGGGACACTGTGGTGGCACGGCTCTACGGAAACGACGAGCTGATCGCCGAGGACATCGCAGCCTGGGGCGAGTACCCGGTGTTGCCGGAGCCTGCGAGCTACCGACTGGACATGACCGTCGAGCGTGACGAGCCTGAGTGGGAGTTTTCCCCGCGTACGACAACGTCGTGGACGTTCGACTCCGCTCGCCCCGATAGTGACGCCGAGCTGTTGCCGCTGCTGCAGGTGGACTACGACATCGACACCGACCTTCGAAACCGGGCGCCGGCAGGCCGCGTCGTCCAGCTCGGCCTGACCGCCCGGCACCAGACGGGGGCAGCTGCCGAAGCCGTGCGCGAGTTGCGTGTCCAGGTGTCCTTCGACGACGGAGCGACCTGGGAGGACGCCCGGGTGATCGACCGCGGGAAGGGACGGTTCCAGGCTCAGGTGCGCCACCCACCCCTGCGTGCCACCAACGGCTACGTGTCCTTGCGGGTGGAGGCGTCGGACGCCGTCGGCAACAGCATCGCTCAGATCATCGAGCGGGCTTACGGCCTCGGGTCCGGATGATGCTGTCGTCGTGACGAGGTTCGCCCGCCTCGGCCGGGGTCAGACCCAGCCGTGGCGGGCGGCTTGCCACGCCAGTTGCATGCGTGTCTCGGCGCCGACCCGGTCCATCAGTTCCTTGACTCGCCGTTGCACGGTCCGCTGGCTGATGCTCAAGGCGGTGGCGATCGCCTTGTCGCTCACCCCGGCGACGAGCAGTGACAGGAGGTAGAGGTCGTCGTCGCCCACCGCGTTCGTGGTTCGTTCGGGAGCTGAGCGTTGAAGCGCCGTGCCCTGCGAGCCCTCGAACACATGCAGCGGAGACGCGTTCGCCCAGTAGCTTTCGAACAGGGCGATCAGTGCCGCGAGCAGGTTGCTGTCGCGCACCAGCGCGGCGGTGGGCTCGCCGGGGCCGTCACCACCGCGCACCAGGGGACACAGCGCCACCTTGCGGTCAGCGATGACCATCCGCACCGGCAGGTGTGGCGTCGCACGTGCCTGTTCGCCCTTCCGGATGCCACCGGCGACGTTGCCGATCATTCCCGGTTCCTCGAGCAGGGCCTGCTCGTAGATCACCTGGTACCGCACGCCACGAGCGAGCATCTCGAACTCTTCGCTGTTCTCCTCCGAGGGCATGGCGACGTGCCCGGACCGGCAGAACCACAAGGCTTCCTCGCGGGTGCCCAGCTGGAGATTCCTCAGCTGTTGCCGGATCGCCGGCGCCCCCGTGACGACCTCGACGAGTTGGGTGGCGTCCCGGCGGCGGACGCTGCTGCGGTACTCGTCGGTCAGGTGCGCGACGGCGGTACGCGCTCGCTCGAGGGCTTCTTGCCCGCTCAGCAGCAGCTGTCCGAGCCCGATGTCGGGAGCGGTGACGGTGAACCGGCTTTTCTCACCGTGGCGATGCTGGCTGACGAGGCCTTTGGCGTACAGCGAATCCAGCACGTCCTGCGCCTCTTCGGCTGTGACGTCGAGCGTGCCCGCGAGCGTGGCGGCGTCGGACTCGATGACGCCGACCAGCAGGCGATACATGCGTTCCTCGAGCGTATCGAGGCCGACCGCGTCGAACACCATTCCACCTTTCAGTCAGCCGTAGGAGACCTATGGTTGCAGGCACGGCTACCGGTGGAAGGCAGGTGGCCTCCAACTGGCGGCATCGGTCCAACCTTCGGCCATGCTCTCGTATCGGATGAGGTCTCCGTCGTACCCCGAGGTCAGAGGAGCGTCGCGTGGCTTCCAAGGTGATTGGGTGCTCGCCGGATTCTCAGCCGTTACCGGCTCCGGTCAGGGCGTCGGCGATGATCTCGGCGGTGTCGGCGATCAGCTGATCGTCGTGCTCTGCGCCTTCCTCGTCGCGGCTGGACAGCACCGCGATGACGATGGGATCGCGCCCGGGCGGCCATGCGACGGCGATATCGTTGCGGGTTCCGTACCCGCCGTTGCCGGTCTTGTCGCCCACCACCCAGTCGTCGGGTAGGCCGGCGCGGATCAGGTCGTCTCCGGTCGTGTTCTCCACCAGCCATGCGGTGAGCAGCGCCTGCTTGTCCCCGGAAAGGGCGTCGTCCAGAACGAACGTCCGCAGGCTGGTGCCGATCGATCGTGCGGTGCTGGTGTCTCGGGTATCACCCGGAACGGCGGAGCTCATCTCGATCTCGTACCGGTCGACGCTGATGACGTCGTCGCCGTTCTCCTGGAGAGCCCTTCCCAGACCGCTGGGCCCGCCGACCTCGTCGAGAAGGAGGTTCGTGGCAGTGTTGTCGCTGTAACGGACCGCTGCTTCGCAGAGCTCGCCGATAGACAGCCCGGTTTCGACGTGCTGCTCGGTAATGGGGGCGTGGAAAACGAGATCGTCGCTGGTGTACGTGATGACACGGTCCAGGTCCTCAATGGAGTTCTCCTGCAGGACGACGCCGCACAGAAGTGCCTTGAATGTGGATGCGTGGCCGAATCGGTCGTCGGCGCGGTAGGCGATCTCTTGATTCGCGCCGGTGTCCACCGCGTACACCCCGAGCCGGGCGTCGTAGGTATTCTCCAGCTCCGCGAACTCCTCATCTGCGGAGATGATGCCGGGAGTGCCGGACGGCGTTTCGTCGGACGGCGATGCCGCGGTCGTCGGGGCGCTCGTCGTCGGTGCCGTGGTGGCTTCGGAACCGGCGGACGTGGCGTCACGGTTCGAAGAGCAGCCGGTGAGCGAAACGACGGCGACGACGCCCAGTGCAGCAAGGACGGTGCGTCGAGTGAGACGCGGGGGGACGTTCATGGCGAATAGTCTGCCAGCCCGGACTGCTTAGCCGGCCCGTCTGATCAGGCTCTGCAGAACGTGGAGGACGACGCCGGCGTCGGGTGGATTCTCGCCGATACAGGCGCGGAGGAACAGGCCGTCGATGGCGGCGGTGGCACCGGCTCGTTCAACGGGGTCGTCGATGTACCTGGCCATCAACGCGTCGAGGGCGTCCATCCATCGGGCGATCTGCGGGCGCATCTCCGGCCGTCGAGCAGCCTTCAGGAACAGTTCGTATTCGGCGACGATGTGAGCGCGGGTGGTGGTCGTGCTGCCGGCGATCAACGACGCGAGTCCCTCCAGAGCGCTGGCGTCGTCCATGCTGCAGAGCTTGTCGAGTTCCTCCAGGTAGCTGTCGTTGCAGGCGGTCAGTGCCGCCACGAGCATCTCCTCAACGGAGGGGAAGTAGTACATCACCGCACTGGGCGGCAGCCCGGCCTCGCGCGCCACCGCGCGCTGGGTGACCGCTGCGACTCCGCTGTCCTCGATGACGCGCATCGTGGCTTCGCGGAGCAGCCGCCTGCGCTTCTCGCCCTTGCGGCGCCGGCCGTCCTGGATGGAGGGGTCCGGCACGAGATCACCGTGAGCGGTGCCGGCGGCACGCGCCATCACTGGTTACCTCCGAGCTCGAGTGCGAGGACACCGGCGATGATCAATGCGATTCCGCCCACCTGGACCCACGTCATGTTCTCACCCAGGAATATCGTGCCGATGACGGCGATCAGCGCGATGCCGGCTGCTGCCCACACTCCGTACGCGACGCCGAGATGCATGCCGCGGGTGAGCGCCAGCGAGAGCAGGTAGAACGCGCTGGCGTAGCCCACCACCACAACAATCGACGGAACGAGCCGGCTGAAGCCCTCCGAGAGCTTCAACGCCGTGGTTGCGGTCACCTCGAAGGCGATCGCGGCGGCGAGGAAGAGCCATGGCATGGGAACCCCCAAGGTAAAAACCTGAGCAATTGCTCCAGATTCTAGCTCGAATCTCGGTCGCGGCGAATGGCTCGGCTCGGTGCCGTTCGAGCTGCGCGGGGCATTCGGCTTGCCGAGGTCTCACGGTTGCCTTCATGACCATGGTGTGTGACCATGGTCATATGACGCCAGCGGGTAAGACCACGCATATGCCGGCGGGCCAGTTCAAGGCCGTCTGCCTCAAGGTGCTCGACGGGGTGGCTGAGTCGCGCGTCCCGGTCACCATCACCAAGCGCGGAGTGCCGGTGGCCAGGTTGGTGCCGGTCGACCCGCCGGCGCCGCTCTTCGGCGCACTGGCCGGGACGGTCGCCCACTGCGAGGACCTCCTCGCTCCCATCGGCGACGAGTGGGACGCTCTGCGGTGACGCCGCAGGACGGCGGTCCCGTGGTGCTGGACACGCACGTGCTGGTCTGGATGCTCGCTGGAGATTCCCGGCTGCCCGCGGACGTGCGGCAGAAGATCGAGAACGCCTCCTATGCAGCGGGTGCGAACGTCAGCTCGATCTCGCTGTGGGAGATCGCCATGCTGGTGGCGAAAGACCGGCTCCAGCTCACCAGCGACGTCGGCGCGTGGGTTGAACGCGTGGTGGCTCAGCCCGGCCTCACCGTGGTCCCGCTGGCGCCGGAGATCGCCGTTGCCAGCACCCGGTTGCCGGGGGACATTCACCGTGACCCGGCTGACCGGATCATCGTGGCCACGGCGCGCACGCTCGGTGCGACCCTCGTGACGGCGGACACCGCCCTGATCGACTATGGCGCGGCGGGTCATGTCGCCACCCTCGCGGCCGCGTGAGCTCGTGGAACCCGATCAGCCTGGGCGTCGCCCCGCCACCGCGAACATCCCCACAGACATGAAGACGCGGCCGGTCCGGCCGGCATGGACCAGCTGCTCGAGGAAGCGTGATCCCGTCGCCGCGTCGAGGGCCCGTGCCTCGACCATCTGGTGAACGATCGGCGGGATCGGGAAGACACCGGAGGGTGTCGCTTCCGTGTCGGGTGACCACTGCGTCCAGACGTGGGTTTCAGCGGTGGCCTCGAGGCCGGTGATTCCCGCGTCACGGCAGAGGTTGAGAAGCTTGCTGCCGGCCGAGGCCGGTGTTCCCCGCAACCTCGGGATGGCTTCACGGAATGCGGCGACCGCGTCGTCGTCGGGGATGTCGATGGTGAGGGTCAGCCAGTCGGTGTCGGTGATGCACAACCGCCCGCCCGGACGCAGGACGCGCACCATCTCGTTCACCGCGCGGCCAGGCTCCTCCAGCCACTGCAGCGTGCGCTCCGAGCGGCAGATGTCGAACGCCGCGTCCGGCTCGCCGAGATCGGCGGCATCGCCGGTGTGGAAATCCACGCTCACCCCGGCGTCGGCCACCCGGCTCCTGGCAACCTCCAGCATGCTGGTGCTGGCGTCGATGCCGACCACCCGGCCACCGGGTGCCACGTTCGCGGCCAGTGTCGCCGCCACGTCGCCGAGCCCGCATCCGACGTCCAGGACCTCGTCGCCGGGACGAGGAGCGAGCCGCGCACGTTCCCACGCCCGGAGCCTGCGGACGGAAGGCCAGGCGGCCGTGGCGTCCATTCCCGCCAGCACCGTGGCGACATCAGGCTGCTGGTCAACCTTGGAATAGCCGAGACGCGCGTCCAGGGCCGCCGTGTCTGCGTCGGCCATGACGGCCCTACCGCCAGTCCTCGAAGCTGGCATCGCGGAAGAACTCCTCCGCGGTGAGATCATGGAACGCGGCGTCCCCGAGAGCCCGGTAGAGCGGATCGACCTGACTGGACTGGGCGCGAAGAGCCCGCACCTTTCGATCGAGCAGTGCTGTATCCGGCCGGAACCAGATGGCCAGCTGCTCGGGCTCGACAGCGGGCGGCGTCATCCCCTCGACCATCATGATCGCGTCGAGGGCGATGTGTGCGCCGAAGCGCTCGTTCCAATCCTGTGTCTTCGTCGCATACAGCAGGCGTGGCGGCGTCCGATGCGGCGTGCCGTCCGACGTGGAGGTCGCTGCGGTTCGGCGGACTGCGAGGGTCGCCCAGCGGCTTACCGCCATGTGGTCGTCGTGGCCGGTCATGCCGTCGGGGCCGAAGGTGAGAACCGTATCCGGCCGGATCTCGTCGATCAGGGCGGCGAGCTTGGCCACGGGCACCGCGGGGTCGATGAGATGGCACCCTCCGTCGGAGTACCCGAGCCAATGGTGCTCCGCGACCCCGAGAATCTCCATCGAGGCCGCGCATTCCGTCACGCGCAGCATCCTGCGCTCGTCGGCCGTGCGGCCGTCGTCGTCGGGAAAGCCGGCCTCGCCCTTGGTGGCGGTGACACACACCACCCGGCGTCCGTCGTCGACAGATGCCGCCATGAGCGCGCCGGAGAGGTAGGCCTCGTCGTCGGGATGGGCCCAGATACCCAGGACAGTGCCGAGTTCGTGCGCGTCGAGTCTCATCCGATGTCCACCTTGTGCATGCTCGGAGCATGAAGTTTGGCCGGCCCAGGCTGACACCGGGCCGTGCTGAGTAGTGTCGGCGGCGCCAGCCAAGGTGCGGTCAAGGGTGGGTAAACATCCACAGAACCGTCCCGTTCACGGGAATCCAGAAGCTCCGGCCACCGAGCCCTTGTTGCCCGGATGCCGAGAAATATTCCGGCGAATGCTTGACATTGCGGAAAGAATTCCAGGATGGTCTAGACCTCAGCTGCGTCCTTCCCTACGTGCAAGGAGCCCAGATGCGCGGTCGGTCCAGGAACGTCATCGTCACTTTAGCCGCAGGCGGCCTGCTGGCCGCGTTCAACGTCGTGCCGTCGGCGCTGCCGGCGGAGAACCTCACCCCGGCCGATCCGGCCGTGGCGGATCTCGTCGCCGATCTCGACGGCATCCTGGCCGATCCGCGTCTCGACGGGGCCCAGGCCTCGGTCGTCGTCGCCGACGCCGAGACCGGCGACGTGCTCTACGACCACAACGGCGAGAACCGGCTGATGCCGGCGTCGAACACGAAGCTGCTGACCTCGGCGGCGGCGATGGATGTCCTCGGTCCGGAGCACACCTTCGGCACCACGGTGGAGACTGATGCCCGGCACAGCGGCCGGATCCTCGCCGGAAACCTCTATCTGCGAGGTACGGGCGACCCCACGATGCTGGCCGAAGACTACGAAAACCTCGCCGGCCAGATCGCCGACGCCGGCATCCAGCGTGTCCACGGAGCGGTGGTCGCCGACGACACCTGGTTCGACGACGTGCGCCTCGGGCTCGGCTGGAACTGGGACGACGAGCCGTTCTACTACTCTGCCCAGATCTCGGCGCTCACCGTCGGACCGGACACGGACTACGACGCGGGCACCGTGATCGTCCGGGTCGAGCCGGGCCGGCGCGCGGGCGATGCCCCGGTGGTCACGATGGTGCCGGACAACGACTACGTCGGCATCGTCAACGACGCCGTCACCACAGACGCCGGTTCCGGACGCTCCATCTCGATCGACCGGGACCACGGCAGCGACTCCATCAGGATCAGCGGCACCATCGCCACCGACGCGGCGCCCACCAGCGTCTGGCGGGCTATCTGGGAACCCACCGGACTTGCCGCCGACGTCTTCCTCCGGGCGCTGGAGGAGCGCGGCGTCAAGGTCCGGGATGGAATCGGCTACGGCAGCACGCCAGCCGGCGCCCGCGTCCTCGCCGCCCACGAGTCGATGCCGCTGAGCGAGCTGCTCATCCCGTTCATGAAGCTGAGCAACAACGGTCACGCCGAGGTCCTGGTCAAGGCGATGGGCCGCGAGGTCTCGGGAGCCGGTACCTGGGCGGCCGGCCTGGCGGCGATGCGGACGTCGCTGCAGAAGTGGGACGTGGACACGGACACCATCGCGGTGGTGGACGGCTCCGGGCTGTCCCGCCGGAACTGGGTTCCGGGCAACGAGTTCGTCGACATGTTGCGGGCCATCCAGGACGAGCCGTGGTTCGACGCATGGTACGAGTCGATGCCGGTGGCCGGGGTCAGCGAGCGGATGGTCGGCGGGACGTTGCGGAGCCGGATGGTGGGCACCGCGGCGCAGGACAACGTTCGCGCCAAGACCGGATCTCTGACCGGTGCGTCGGCCCTGTCCGGCTACGTGACAACTGCCGACGACGACGAGCTGGTCTTCGCGATCGTGCTCAACTACTACCTCAGTGGTAAGCCGTCCGACCTCGAGGACGCGATCGCCGTGCGCCTGGCCGAGCACACCGCCGACGGCGAGGTGCCGGTCGGAACGCTCTCCGATTCCCGTGAGAACGGGTCGTCGTCCGAACAGCTGGGCGAGCATGCTCCGGTGAGCGCGAACGAGCTGGAGTGTTCCTGGACCAAGTCCTGCTGACCTCCTACCCGTCCCCATGATCATCGACGATCCGCCACCTTGGCGTGGGGGTGATCGTCGATGATCATGGGGGCGTTGGCGAGCCCTTGCGCCGCGATGTCAGTCCGGTGGCGGACAATGGTCGCGTGAGTCTCTATCGTGACGAGGCGGTCGTGCTGCGTACCCAGAAGCTGGGCGAGGCCGACCGCATCGTCACGTTGCTCACCCGCGGCCACGGCCGCATCCGTGCCGTGGCCAAGGGTGTCCGGCGCACCACCAGCCGGTTCGGCGCGCGGCTGGAGCCGTTCATGCACATCGACGTCCAGCTCGCCACCGGCCGCTCGCTGGACATCGTCACTCAGGTCGAGACAGTGGCGCCCTTCGGGACCAAGATCTGCGCCGACTACGCCCGGTACACTTCCGCCACGGCCATCCTGGAGACGGCTGAGCGGCTCAGCGCCGAGGAGCGAGAACCGGCGTTGCAGCACTACCTTCTCCTGGTGGGCGCGTTGCGGGCGCTGGCAGGAGGAGCCCACGACCCCGGCCTCGTGCTGGACGCGTTCCTCTTGCGTGGGCTCGCCATCGCCGGGTTCGCACCGAGCTTCACCGACTGCGCGCGGTGCAGCACCCAGGGGCCGCACCGGCTGTTCTCGGTGCATTCCGGTGGCATGGTGTGCGGGGCGTGCCGCCCGGCCGGCACGGTCGCCCCCTCGGCGGACACACTCGCCCTCCTGAGCGCGCTGCTGACCGGAGACTGGGCGGTGGCGGATCAGAGCGAGGAACAGGCCCGGCGCGAGGCCAGCGGCATCACCGCGGCGTTCCTCCAGTGGCACCTGGAGCGCGGCTTGCGTTCGCTCCCGCTCGTCGAGCGGGTCTACCGGGAGCGCCAGGTGATCGGCGACGACGAGCCGGTGGCGCACCTGTGAGGTGGAGGATGATCGACGAAAAGCCGGTGGCGTGCCTGTGAAACGAGAGTTCGCGGCGCCACCGCCGCACCCGTCCGGTGCCCAGCCGCCACCCGTTCCAGCCGACCTGGTCCCGCGGCACGTGGCGCTGGTCATGGACGGCAACGGTCGGTGGGCCAATCAGCGCGGTCTCCCGCGCACCAAGGGGCACGAGGCTGGTGAGGCGGCGTTGCTCGACGTCATCCACGGCGCTATCGAGATCGGTGTGCCCTGCCTGTCCGCGTACGCGTTCTCCACGGAGAACTGGCGCCGCTCACCGGACGAGGTCAAGTTCCTGATGGGCTTCAACCGAGACGTCATCCATCGCCGGCGCGACGAGCTGGACGCCCTGGGTGTGCGCATCCGGTGGGCCGGGCGGCGCCCCCGGCTGTGGAAGAGCGTGATCAGCGAGCTCGCCGAGGCCGAGCGCCGCACCCGGGACAACGACGTCATCACGCTGCAGTTCTGCGTCAACTACGGCGGGCGGGCCGAGCTCGGCGATGCCGCCGCCGCCCTCGCGGCCGATGTCGCGGCGGGCCGGGTGAATCCGAAGCGGGTCAACGAGAACACGCTGGCCCGTTATCTCTACAACCCCGATCTACCCGAGGTGGACCTGTTCGTGCGCTCGTCCGGGGAGCAGCGCACATCGAATTTCATGCTGTGGCAGGCGGCCTACGCGGAGATGGTCTTCCTGGACACCCTGTGGCCGGACTTCGACCGGCGTGACCTGTGGCGGGCCATCGAGATCTACGCCAGCCGGGACCGCCGCTACGGCGGTGCCGACCCGGCCGCCCCCGCCGTGTGAGCGCCGGCGGCAGGAGCATCCGCGGCCGCCGCTTACAGGAGGTGCCCGGCCCGGACACGTGCCGGGGCTTACGTGATGGTGCATGATCGTCGCGTGAGCCGTGATGCGACCTGGTTACTGAGACTGGACACCGACGGAGACGGTCCGCGGCTGGCGGTGAAGGACTGCATCGACGTCGCGGGCACACCCACGACCGTCGCGTGCCCCGCGATCATGGACGATGCGGAACCGGCCCGGGCCGACGCGCCGGCGGTGGCCACGGCGCGGAGCCAGGGTGCGCGGATCGTCGGCAAGACCAACCTGGTGGAGCTGTGCCGGCACATCGACGGCGTCAACCCGTGGACCGGGACGCCACTCAATCCCCTCGACCCCGAACGGCTGCCCGGGGGTTCGTCCAGCGGCTCAGCCGTGGCGGTCGCCGTCCACGAGGCCGATGTCGCCTACGGCACGGACACCGGAGGATCGGTCCGCGTTCCCGCGGCCTGCTGTGGCATCACCGGGCTGAAAACCACCGCCGGGCGGATTCCGATGCACGGCGTCTTCGAGTTCTCCCGCACCCTGGACACGGTAGGGCCGCTGGCACGCGACGTCGCCGGCCTGGCCCTGGGTATGAGCCTGATGGAGCCCGGGTTCCGGGCCGCCCCGGCCGAGGCGGCGTCGGCGACCGTGTCGCGCCTGCGGTTTCCCGATGTCGATCCTGGGATCGACGACGCCATCGACGAGGCGTTGGCAGCGGCGGGCATGACGGCCGTCGACGTCACGCTGCCCGAATGGGAGGACTGGATCGACGCCGCTGACGAGATCATGACGGCTGAGGGGTACTGGGCACACCGCCATCTCCTGGGCCGCGCGGACCGGCTCGAGGAGCGCGACGTGCGCAGCATCCGTGCGGGGGAGTCGATCACCGCCGCCCGGGTCACGGAATGCCGCCGGACCGGCCGCGCCGTCCGTGCCCGCCTCGGCGCGCTGCTGCACCAGCACGGCCTGCTGGCGCTGCCCACGTTGCGTGTGGCTCCTCCGCGCATCGGGGAGCGAGCACGGATGACATACCTGACCGTCCCGCTCAACCTGGCCGGGCTGCCGGCGGTGTCGTTGCCGGTTCCGCGGCCCGGTGGCGGCTTCCCGGCGTCGCTGCAGCTTGTCGGCGGATGGCTGGACGAGGAGAGGCTGCTCGCGGCGGCTTCTGTCATCGAGACGGCCGTGGGGACCGTCGACCGTGCCGACAGGCAGGGCTAGTGCCCTTCCGACTGGCAGGGCATTAGCATCCCTGCCAGCAGGCGCCGGACGGTGAGGATCGAAGGAGCAGACACATGGTGGTGGCCGGCAGGGAGATCGCCGTCCTCGACGCGCCTTCCAACCTGGGGTTGCGTCCTCCCGGGCCCGGACTGGTGCCGGGCTGCTACAAGGCGCCGGGTGTGCTCCGTGACAGCGGCCTGCTCACCGCCCTCGCCGCGGAAGACGCCGGCGTTGTGACGCCCGGCAGGTACCTGCCCGAGTGGACACCCGGCTCCGTCCGCAACGAGGCCGGCATCGCCGAACACTCGCGGCTGCTGGCGGACCGCATTTGCCGTCTGGTGGACCGCGCACGCTTCCCGCTGGTTCTGGGTGGCGAGTGCAGCATCCTTGTCGGCGCCGGGTTGGCATTGCAGCGCACGGGCCGCTTCGGTTTGGTATCCCTCGACGGGCTCGACTACCGGCATCCCGGCAACATGCCCGACGCCGGCGTGGCCGTCGGGGGCGAGAGCCTGGCCCTCGTGACCGGTCTCGGGGGCATGCTGGCCGAGCTGGACGGTGCGCGGCCGTATCTGCGGCCGGAGGACGTCGTGGCGGTAGGCCTGCGCGGCGACGACGAGTGTGCGGAGGAGGCTGCCGCAGCCGGGCTGCATCTGATCGACGCGCCGGCGGTCGCCGGGGATTCGCAAGCAGCCTCGGCCGAAGCGCTGGACATCGTCGAGGCCTCCGTACTGGACGGGTTCTGGATCCACCTCGACGCCGACGTACTCGACCCTGGCGTGATGCCCGCCGTGGACAGCCCGGAGCCTGGCGGCCTGAGCTTCGAGCAGCTGGTCGGCGTGCTGGCGCGGCTGCTGGCCTCGCCCCGGGCGGTGGGTCTGGACGTGACCATCTACGACCCCGATCTCGACCCCGGTTTCCGGTACGGCACGGCGCTCACCCAGGCCCTGGTCGACGCGTTCAGACTCGCGGCCGCACGACGACTCGGCTGAACGTCGACCCAACGGTGGAGGGTTCTTTCATCGGTGGAGGACTGTGTGGGCCAGGACCGATAAGGCCTTCCACCCTTGAAAGAACCCTCCACCGTTGAGCGGGGGCACACAAGGCAGCGAGCGCGCTAGTGCTCGTCGTAGTGCTTGCCGTGTGCGGCATGGAGGTGGCCGTCGTGGAGATAGTCCGTGTGATCGTCGTGCGTGACGGCCGGGTGACCACATTGCTCGTCGTGCTCGTGCGGGTGCTCCTCCGTGGGCACGTGGGCTCCGGTGACCCGCGGGTCCTCGCCGCCCGCCCGGCCTCGTACACGTCGCCGCACGATCGTGCCCAGCGGCCAGGCCAGGATGAAGCCAGCCAGGGCGATCACCACGATGCTGGCTCCGGGAGCCACATCGACGTAGTAGGAGAACACGACGCCGGAGAGGGAGGGAACGACGCCGAGGCACAGCGCCAGCGTGAAGGTGGTGCGAAAGCCCTTCGTGAGCTGCATCGCGGTCGCGACCGGCACCACCATCAGCGCACTCACCAGCAGCAAGCCGACGGTGCGCATGGCCACCGCGACGGTCACCGCCGCCATGACGGCGATCATGATGCTGTACAGCCGAACCGGAATCCCGCACGCCCGGGCGAATTCCTCGTCCTGGCAGACGGCGAACAATTGCGGCGCCAGCCCGATGGACGCGGCGATGACGACGACCGCGAGTCCGCCGATCACCCACAGGTCGCCGGTGGAGACGGTGGTGATCGAACCGAAGAGGTAGGTGTTCAAGGTCGCGGCCGAGCTGCCGGCGAGGCCGGTGATCAGCACACCGCCGGCGATGCCGCCGTAGAAGAGCATGGCGAGTGCGACGTCGGCCGACGCCTTCCCGTACGAGCGCACCACCTCGATGGTCACCGCTCCGGCGATCGCGACGACGACGGCCGTCCACACCGGCGCCCACCCGGTCAGCAGGCCCACGGCGACGCCGGTCAGGGCCACGTGACCGATGCCGTCGCCCATCAACGCCAGGCGCCGATGCACCAGGTACGTGCCGATGGCGGGAGCGGCCAGGCCGGTCAGCAGGGCCGCCAGGAGCGCCCGTTGCATGAAGTCGTAGTTCAGGAGTTCCAACCGAACGGCCCCGCTTCCTCGTCGTCGCCGTGCGGATGGTCATGGGGCTCGCCGGCGGCCGGCACTCGCCCGGGGCCATGGGTGTACGCACCGGCGTGCACGGTAGCCGTCGTGGGGTGTCCGTGTGCGGACGCGGGCACCGGCCCGTCGTGGACAATCCGCCCACCATCGAGCACGACGCCGCGGTTGACCAGCGGTGCCAGCGGGCCCATCTCGTGTAGGACCAGGAGGACGGTGCGCCCGGACGCGACGAACGTGCGCAGCGAGCGGGCGAAGGCCTCCTGGCTGCGCCGGTCCACACCGGCGTTGGGTTCGTCAAGCACCAGGATGTCGGGATCACCGGCCGCGGCGCGGGCGATGAGCACGCGCTGTTGCTGCCCGCCGGAGAGCGTGTGGATGCCGTCGCCGGCCCGATCGGTGAGGCCCACGAGTTCGATGGCGCGCTCGACGGCGGCCCGGTCGGCGCGCGACGCCGGCAGGAACGGTCGCCGCTGAGCCAGCCGGCCCGAGCTCACGACCTCACGCACGGTGGCCGGGACGCCGCCGGCGGCCGTGGTGCGTTGCGGGACGTAGCCCACCCGCCGCCAGTCGTGGAACGAGCGCAATGTCTCCCCGAACAGGGAGATCTCCCCGGAGGCGACGGGAATTAGGCCGACGATAGCCCGCACCAGCGTCGATTTACCCGAACCATTGGCGCCGAGCAGGGTCACGACCTCGCCCGCCCCCACATGGAAGTCGACGTCGTGCACGACGGGGCGCTCGCCGAGTTCGACGGTGACGCCCCGTACGTCCACCACGCGCTCGCTCATGAACGGAAACGGTACCCCGTCAGGCGCATTCGTTGGCCGCGCGGATGGCTTCCAGGTTCTCTCGCATCAAGCTGAAGTAATCCTCGTCAGCCGTCTCGTCGGTGAGTCCTTCGATGGGGTCAAGAACGGCGATCTCCAGGCCTAGGTCATTGGCCAGGGACTCCACGACTGCCGGGCTGCTGAGTCGCTCGTAGAAGACCGTCGTAATGCCTTCCGCCTCGACGGTGGAGTGGACTTCGCTCACCCGGGCCGGCGATGGTTCCGAATCGGGATCCAGGCCGGCGACGCCGAGCTGGTCCAGGCCATATCGGGTGGTGAGATATCCGAACGCCTCATGGCTCACGACGATCAGCGAGCGTTCGCACTGCGCCAGACCGGAAGCGAGCTCGCCGTCGAGTTCGTTGAGCTCGTCCGACAGCTGCGAGGCGTTCGCGTGGTAGGCATCGGCGTTGTCCGGGTCGATCTCGGCGAGCATGTCGGCGGTGTCGGCCGCGATGGCCGCCATGTTGGCCGGGTCGAGCCACAGATGCGGATCGCCGTCGAGTTCGCCGTGGCCGTGATCGTCGTGCGCTTCGTCGTCGTGCTCGTGTTCCTCGTGCTCGTGGTCGTCGTGCTCGTGGTCGTCGTGACCGTCTTCATCCTCATTGTGCTCGTCGTCGTGCTCGTGCGTGTCAGGAAGCAGCTCGACGGTGGACGCGGCGTCGAGGACAGCGCCGGAGGCATTCTGCTCGATCGCCGCGTCGACGGCCGGCTGGTAACCGGCCAGGTGCACGACGAGATCGGCGTCGGCGACCTGCCCCACCTGGCGGGCGGTCAGCTCCAGGTCGTGGGACTCGACGCCGGGCTCGGTGAGGTTTTCCACGCTGGCGTGCTCGCCGGCGACCCGCTCGGCGACGAAGGCCAGGGGATAGAACGCCGCCGCGACCGACGCGCCGTTTGACGTGGACTCCCCGCCGGAACCGTCGTCGGCCCCGCATGCGGCTAGCACCAGGCCGGAAGCGGCGATCAGCGGGAGTGCGTGGGCGAGGAAGCGGTCCTTCATGGGAGACATTCTCATGAAAACTGACAACGATTGTCAAAATTGGGAAGAACGTAGGGGCGACCAGTGGTTGAGTGGAACAGCAGCCCGGTGACGGACGCGCCGCCGCGATGGTCGTGCGGTGCGGCACGACCGGCCCACGCAAAGTTAAGGTGGACGTCAGAGTGAGACCCGGACGGGAGAGGCGGGCGCGAGTCCAGTGTCGCTAGAGCAGCAACCGGTCAAGGAACATCGCCGGACGCGTCAACGTGCGGCTGTCGACGAGGTGCTCGAGGAGACCGAGGACTTCATCAGCGCGCAAGACCTCCATGCCATCCTGCGGTCGCGGGGCATGAGCGTCGGGTTGGCCACCGTGTATCGGACGTTGCAGACGCTGGCCGACAACGGCGACGTGGACGTGCTGCACACCGCCGGTGGTGAGGCCGCGTACCGGCGATGTGCCCGGGAAGGCCATCACCACCACCTGGTCTGCCGGTCCTGCAAAGCCACCGTTGAGGTTGCCGGTCCCGCGGTGGAGCGCTGGACCTCGTCGGTGGCCAAGGAACACGGCTACACCGACGTCGCGCATACGCTGGAGATCTTCGGCACGTGCCCGCGCTGCGCGCAGGGCTGACGACGCCTACATGACGCCGGCCAGCTTCGCGATCAGCAGCGCGGCCAGCGCGCCGATCACGGCACCACGCAAGATCCTGGCCGTGGGCTGCAGCTTCGGCCAGGCGAGCACCAGCAGCCACGTGAGGAACAGCACCACCAGGGTCAGCAGCAGTGGAGACCATGGAGCGGGCGCCAGGAGGCCACCGAGCAGGACGCCTCCGGTCACTGCGCCGAGCACCCACTTCGGTGCCCGGGTCAGCCGCAGCAGGATCGGGTAGCTGACTCGCTCGAGGTTCCCTCGCCAGCCCGGCCGCGATACCGGTGCGGGCGCCGGGCGGCGGCTGCTTCCTGGGCGTGGCGCGCGCTGCGCCGATCCCGGCGCGGTGGGCCGCCGTTGAGAGGTACGGCGGGGCTGGCGGCGGTTCTTCGACACGTTGTTGTCCCTCGGATGTGCGGTTGGATGGTCCCCACGGTGTCCGTGCACGAGCGGTGGCACCATGCATGGTACGGCGTGGGCTCACTATGCTGCTGACTTGCTGCCGACATTGAGAGGACCACCATGCTCGTCGTGACCCGGTACCGGGTTCCCCGTGAGGAGGCACCCGACTTCCGTGACCAGGCACGCGAAGCGTTGCTGGCGCTCTCCGGCCAGCGCGGATGGGAGAACGGCCACGTGGGCCGGTCCACCGACGACCCCACGCTCTGGGTGATCACCAGCCAGTGGCGAGACGTCGGGTCGTACCGTCGCGCGTTGTCCTCGTACGACGTCAAGCTCCGCGCGGTGCCGTTGCTCTCGCGCGCCATCGACGAACCGACCGCGTTCGAGATCCTGACCACGGCCGACGCCGGTGCCCGCGCGGCGGACGCGGACGACGTCGCGCTCGGTGATGCCGCCGCGCCCGTGGTGCTCACCGACCTGGACGCGTCGTCGCGCGCCCAGGTCGAGAACGTGCACCCGCGGGAAGGTGGCATGCGATGACCGGCACGCACCTTCATCCCGAGACACCACCGGCCAGCCCGCAGATTCGCAAGGCCGTCCTGTCGGTTCTGATCCCGCTCGTCGCGCTGACCATCGTCGGACTGGTGATCCTCTGGCCCACCGGCGAGTCGCCGCGGATCGAGGCCGGCGTGCGGACCGACGCCGAGATCCTCGAGGTCCGTGCCTGTGAGAACGTCGAGAACCGGCAGCCGGGCGGGCACAATCACGGAGGCCAGCCGTCCACCGAGTGCCAGGAAGCCGACGTGCTGATCGAGTCCGGGCCGGACCAGGGCAAGGAGACCATCGTCCCCCTGTGGTTCGGCGAAGGAGCACCCACCTTCGAAGCCGGAGACAAGGTGGTGCTGTCCGGCGTTCCCGACGCGCCGCTGGAGAGCCGGTACGAGGTGACCGACTTCCAGCGCGGCATGCCGCTGCTCTGGCTGGGCATCATGTTCGGTGTCGCGGTGGTACTGCTGTCCCGGTGGAAGGGCCTCGCCGCACTCGCCGGTCTCGCCATATCGGTGCTGGTCATCGTGGTGTTCCTCCTTCCGGCTCTGCTGTCGGGTAAAGAACCGCTGGCGGTGGCCGTCGTGGGATCGTCGGTGATCATGATCGCGACACTGTATCTGGCGCACGGGGTGTCGATACGAACGTCCGTGGCGTTGATCGGAACTCTGATCAGCCTGACCCTGACCGGCGTTCTCGGTGTCGTGTTCACCGCGCTCGGCCAGTTCACCGGTCTGGTCGATCACGCGGCGGCGTACATGGGCACGGTGGACTCGGAGTTCAATATCCGGGGACTGTTGCTGGCCGGCCTGGTGGTCGGTGCGCTCGGGGTGCTCGACGACACGACCGTGACGCAGAGCGCCACCGTCTGGGAGCTCGCGGCCGCCGACCCGTCGTCCAGCCGGGCTCAGCTCTTCGCCGCGGGCATGCGCATCGGCCGGGAGCATGTCGCCGCCACCGTGAACACGCTGGTACTCGCCTACGTCGGTGCGTCGCTGCCGCTGCTGATGCTGTTCAACGTGGCGGGCATCGGCGTGGCCGACGCTTTGACCACCGAGGCTGTGGCTCAGGAGGTGGTCCGCGCGCTCGTGGGCAGTCTCGGGATCATCGCCGCGGTGCCGGTCACCACCGGTTTGGCGGTGCTGGCCGTGCGGCACAAGCAGGATCCGGTACCCGCGAAGAAGGGCGGCGGGCACGGGCGGGGCGGTCCACGAGCGCGCCGGGCGGCTTCGGCCCGCCGCTGACGCCCGGCCCGGGCGGTGTGCGCATCCTGGCTCGATCATGACGGCATTCGGCCGTGAACGCGTGGTCAAGATTGATAGCCTCGGGTACTGATTCGTTTCGCCGACCGCCAGCCGGATGGAGTGATCATCGTGCCGGACGTCCCCATGGACGCCGTGGTGTCTCTTGCGAAGCGACGCGGGTTCGCCTTTCCGGCGGGCGAGATCTACGGCGGCACCAGGTCGGCCTGGGACTACGGCCCGCTCGGCGTGGAGCTGAAGGAGAACGTGCGGCGGCAATGGTGGCGCGCCATGGTCCAGCAGCGAGAGGATGTCGTCGGGCTCGATTCCTCGGTGATCCTGCCGCGCGCGGTCTGGGTCGCTTCGGGTCACGTGGAACAGTTCGTCGACCCGCTGGTCGAGTGCCAGTCGTGCCACGAGCGGCACCGTGCCGATCAGTTGGAGGAGGCCTACGCCGAGCGGCACGGGAGGGCTCCCGAGGGAGGGCTGTCCGTCGTCTCGTGTCCGGGTTGCGGCGCCCGCCGGTCATGGACCGATCCCAAGCCGTTCAACGGTCTCCTCAGGACCTTCCTGGGTCCGGTAGAGACCGCCGACGGCCTTCACTACTTGCGTCCGGAGACCGCCCAGGGCACGTTCACGAACTTCCTCAACGTGATGAACACCTCCCGCCGCAAGCCACCGTTCGGGATCGCGCAGACCGGCAAGTCGTTCCGCAACGAGGTCACGCCCGGCAACTTCATCTTCCGTACGCGCGAGTTCGAACAGATGGAGATGGAGTTCTTCGTCGAGCCCGGAACCGACGAGCAGTGGCACGAGTACTGGCTGCAAGAGCGGTGGGACTGGTATGTCGATCTCGGGCTGTCAGCGGAGAATTTGCGGCGTCATGAGCATCCCCCCGAGAAGCTGTCGCATTACTCCAAGCGCACCGTCGACATCGAGTACCGGTTCGGCTTCGGCGGCGCCGATGGTTTCGCCGAGCTTGAGGGAGTGGCCAACCGGACCGACTTCGACCTGCGGACGCACGGCACGCACGCGGGCACGGAGCTGAGCTACTTCGATCAAGGCAAGGGCGAACGCTGGGTTCCCTACGTCATCGAGCCCGCCGCCGGCCTGACCCGCTCGGTGCTGGCCTTTCTCCTGGACGCGTACGACACGGACGAGGCGGCGAACTCGAAGGGCGGCGTCGACCGGAGAACGGTGCTGCGCTTCGACCCGCGTCTGGCGCCGGTCAAGGCGGCGGTCCTGCCGTTGTCCCGCAACGGTGAGCTCTCACCCATAGCGCGAGACCTCGCCACCGCGCTGCGAGCGCGGTGGAATGTGGAGTTCGACGACGCCGGTGCGATCGGGCGCCGTTACCGGAGACAGGACGAGATCGGCACGCCGTTCTGTGTCACCGTGGATTTCGAGACGCTTGACGACCAGGCCGTGACGGTCCGCGAACGCGACTCCATGACCCAGGAACGGGTCGGCGTCGACCACGTCGAGGCGTATCTCGCCGCCCGGCTCCCCGTCTGCTGAGTCGCGCGCGCCGGCGGCGTCAGGTGAGGTCGCGACGGTGGAAGATCGCGATGCCGATGACAGCTACCGGGACCAGCACCAGCAACGGCGCGCCGATCGCCTGGAACGTCCAGCCCTCGGTGAGCGGTGACGGCGACAGGAACCAGTACCACGGCGAGCTCCAGCGCAGGTTCTCGAAGAATTCGACAAGACTGGACAGCCCGAAGACCACGTACGTGGCGGTGGCCAGGCCCGCGCCGGTGGCGATGGCGAGGCCCTTGCTGCCGGTCGCGGCGCCCACCGCGAACGCGAGGCAGGCGAACAGCAGGGCGAGCAGGAACACTCCCACGCCGGCGGCGGCCAGATTGCCGACGCTGAGTTCGCTCAGCTCGAACGGGTCGCGCAGCATGACCAGCAGCGCCGACGCGATCAGCGTCAGCATCGCCAGCAGGAGCGTCACCCCGGCGAGCCGCTCCACGGCCACGCGCCACCGGGGAACCGGATTGGCCAGCAGCGGTTCCAGGGTGCCTTCTCGCTCCGCGCCCGCGATGCTCCACGTGCCGGCGGCTATGCCGAAGATCAGTAGGACGATGGGGAACACGTTGGCGTAGAACTGGCTGTTCAGGTAGCCGGCCGGTGTGGTGATGCCGTCGGCGGCGCCCATCATCTGGACGACGCCTTCCGGCAGCGACTCCATGAACTCGTCGAAACCGCGGCCGGCGTCCTTGACCGCCGGATAGCTCGCCGCCGTGATCACCGCGAGGGCAGCGATCCCCAGGGACCACCACAGGAAGCCACGGCGTCGCTCCCGCAGCATCTGGACGAGGATGATTCCACCTTTCATGTCGCGTCTCCGTCCTCGTCGTGCTGGTAGTAGTGGAAGAAGACGTCCTCGAGGTCGTCGTCGTGACTGACGATCCGCTCCACCTGGTGACCGGCGACGCGGTCTACGAGGGCCGCTACGCTGCCGTCCACCACCACTCGGGCGACGCGCCCATCCACCACCACGTCGGAGATGCCTTCCACGCCGTCGAGCAGGCCCGGCGGGATGTCGTGGGCAAAGCGCAACTCCAGCCGCTGGCGGGCGACGTCGCGGAGGCTGGCGATGGTGTCCTCGCGCACCAGGACGCCGCGGCGCAGGATCCCGATCCGGTCGGCGATGTCCTCGACCTCCGGCAGGGTGTGCGAGGAGTACAGCACGCCCGCCCCTGCGCTGCGGCGGGAGCGGACGAGATCCAGCACGTCGCGCTGGAGCAGGGGGTCGAGCCCGGCCGTCGGCTCGTCGAGGACCAGCACGTCCGGGTCGTGCATGAACGCCTGCACGATGGCGACCTTGCGCCGGTTCCCGGTGGAAAGCTGGCCGATCTTGCGGGACGGGTCGAGACCCAGCCGTTCGCACAGCTGCTCGATGTTCTTCCAGGGAAGCCCGCCGCGCAGGTCGGCGTACCAGGTGAGCAGATTCTCTGCGCGTAGGTTGCGGTCCAGCGTGACGTCGCCACCCACGTATCCGACCCGGCGCCGGATGGCCAGGTCACGGGCGTGCCCACCGAGCAGTCCGACCGAGCCTTCGGTGGGATTGATGAAGCCCAGCAGCGCCCGGATGGTGGTGGTCTTCCCCGCGCCGTTGGGCCCGAGGAGACCGTAGACCTCACCGGGCCCGACCCGCAGATCGAGGTCCTTGACCGCGGTCAGAGTGCCGAACCGCTTGGTCAGGCCCCGCACGTCGATCAGGGACGCGTCGTGGTTCATCGATCATCCTCCTCGGAGCCGGGATACCCGCTGGGCGGCGTCGCACACTGATCTTGACTTTAGTGTGCGAGCCGGAGCGGCACATCGGAGGCACGCGCACAGGGGATTAGGTGCACCGAGCGTGTGAGGTGCACCGGGATCAGGTGACGAAACCTGGTTGGTTCTGCGCATGAGTGCCACCTGATCCGCTTGTGCTCGCATGCTGAGACGAGATCAGATGCGCTGCGTGCCCTTCTACGCACAGGTGGGCCACCTGATCGTCTCGCCCCGGATGATCGGGCGACATATCGACGATCAGGTGACCAAGGCGGGGCGGGGGATAATGGGGGTGATGACGAACGTGACTCCCGCGACCCTCGACCGGACGCTCCAGCTCGCCTCGCTGCGCGTCGACCCGCCGGTGGTGCTGGCGCCGATGGCCGGTGTGACCAATGCGGCGTTCCGCCAGCTGTGCGCCGAACAGGGCGCCGGCCTGTACGTCTGCGAGATGATCACCTCCCGGGGGATCGTCGAGCGCGACGAGAAGAGCCTCGGCATGCTGGTGTTCGCCGATGCCGAGCCGGTCCGTTCCGTTCAGCTCTACGGTGTGGATCCGCATTACGTGGGCGAGGCGGTCAAGATTCTCGCCGGCGAGTACGGCGTCGCGCACGTCGATCTGAACTTCGGCTGTCCCGTGCCGAAGGTGACCCGCAAGGGTGGCGGCGCGGCGCTGCCGTACAAGCGTGACCTCCTCGAGCGGATCCTGCGTTCGGCGGTGAGCTCGGCGGAGCCCTATGGCATCCCGGTCACGATGAAGACGCGCAAGGGCATCGACGAGGAGGTCCTCACCTACCTCGACGCCGGCCGGATCGCCGAGGACGCCGGATGCGCCGCGATCGCTCTGCACGGGCGTACGGCCGCGCAGCACTACTCGGGTTCCGCCGACTGGTCGGCCATCGCGCAGCTCAAGCGGCATGTGGGCATCCCGGTGCTGGGCAACGGCGACATCTGGGAGGCCTCTGACGCGTTGCGGATGGTCGAAGAGACCGGCGCCGACGGCGTGGTGGTCGGCCGGGGCTGCCTGGGCCGGCCATGGCTGTTCCGCGACCTGGCGGCCGCTTTCGCCGGTGAGCCGCCGCCGCCGCTTCCCACGCTGGGCGAGGTCGCCGTGATGATCCGCAGGCATGCCGAGCTGCTGGCCGAGCTGATGGGAGAGGAACGCGGGCTGCGCGACATGCGCAAGCACATGGCCTGGTATGTGAAGGGCTTCGCGGTCGGGGGACAGGTGCGCGCGGCCCTAGGGATGGTCGACAGTCTGGCGGGCCTGGACCGGCTGCTGGCAGAGTTCGACCCGGACCAGCCGTTCCCGGAGTCCGAGATCGGCGTCGCCCGGGGCAGGCAGGGGAGCCCGCGCAAGGTGGCGCTCCCGGCCGGTTGGCTCGACGACACCACCTGCATCTCCGATGACCTCGCCGCTGCCGAGCTCGGGATCTCCGGAGGCTGATCCGCCGCGCCGTGGAGCCGGCCCCATGGCGATACGCGCGATCACCGTGGTACTGACCTGTTAGTACCTCTGCGTGTGCTGTGGATCACGCATCGTCCGGCCGGGGACGGATCATTCCCCACGGTCAGAGCGGCGCCGGGTGCCGAGCGCCGTCGGCACGCGAGCACGGCACCCTGTCAAGAGCCCAGCGGAGCGCCGTTTCCACCGCTGACATCTGGTTAAGCTCCGCGCAATACCTTCGTACTCAGCGCCGACGTACATCAGACACGAGACAGCCATCCCCGGATCGGCGAGGCCGCCACTGCCGCGTCGGCATCGCCACCGGGGCCGACCGTAGCCAGACCCGGACGCAAGGGCCCGCTACAGCGGGCGCCACGTTCCCGGGCCAGACTCAGTCACCCAGGAGGGCCGGCCAGTGCCGCAGTACGTATTCGATTTCACCGAGGGACACAGGGACGACAAGGACCTGCTGGGGGGCAAAGGCGCGAACCTGGCCGAGATGACCAGGCTCGGGCTGCCGGTCCCTCCGGGGTTCACCATCAGCACCGAGGCCTGCAGGTACTACCTAAACACCGGCCGGGAGCCCGACACCATGGCGGGGGAGGTCGGCGCCAACCTCGCGAGGCTGCAGGAGAAGATCGGCAAGCGGCTGGGCGACCCCGAGGACCCGCTGCTGGTGTCGGTGCGTTCGGGGGCGAAATTCTCCATGCCGGGGATGATGGAGACGGTGCTCAATGTCGGCTTGACCGACATCTCGGTGATCGGGCTGGCTGCGCGTTCCGGTGACGAGCGCTTCGCCTGGGACTCCTACCGCAGGCTCGTTCAGATGTACGGCAAGACGGTGCTCGGTATCGACGGCGGTCACTTCGACGAGCGGATCGAGGCGCGCAAGAAGGCACGCAAGGTCGACGCGGACGTCGATCTCGACGTCTCGGATATGAAACGTCTGGTGGACGAGTTCAAAGACATCGTTCTCGACGAGTCGGGCCGGCCGTTCCCGCAGGACCCCCGTCAGCAGCTCGATCTCGCCGTCTGCGCGGTGTTCGAGTCGTGGAACACCGAGCGGGCCAAGCTCTACCGCCGCCAGGAGCGGATTCCGGACGACCTGGGCACCGCGGTCAACGTCTGCGCCATGGTCTTCGGCAATCTCGGACCGGACTCCGGTACCGGGGTAGCGTTCACCCGCGATCCGGCCACCGGAGCGCAGGGCGTGTACGGCGACTACCTGCCCAACGCCCAGGGCGAGGACGTCGTCGCCGGAATCCGCAACACGCTGTCGCTGGCGGATCTGGAGCGCATCGACAAGGCCTCCTACGACGAGCTGCTCCGGATCATGGAGACGCTCGAGCGGCACTACCTCGACCTGTGTGACATCGAGTTCACCATCGAGCGGGGCAAGCTCTGGATGCTGCAGACCCGGGTAGGCAAGCGGACACCCGCGGCCGCGTTCCGGGTGGCCGCTCAGCTCGTGGACGAAGGACTGATCGACGACGACGAGGCTCTGCGCCGGGTCCGTGGCGAGCAACTGGCGCAGCTGATGTTCCCGCAGTTCGATCCGGCGGCTCCGCGCGAGGTGATCGCGGCCGGCATGGCCGCGAGTCCAGGCGCGGCGGTTGGCAAAGCCGCTTTCGACTCGGCGACGGCCATCGCGTGGGCCGAGGCCGGCGAGGACGTCATCCTGGTGCGGCGGGAGACCAATCCCGACGATCTCGGCGGCATGGTCGCCGCGCGGGGCGTGCTGACCTCGCGAGGAGGGAAGACCAGCCACGCCGCCGTCGTGGCGCGCGGTATGGGCCGCACCTGCGTGGTGGGTGTGGAGGCGTTGCGAGTCGATCCGCGGGCCAAGGCGTTCACCACGTCCGACGGCACCAAGGTGACGGAGGGCGACGTGATCTCGATCGACGGCGGAACCGGGGAGGTGTTTCTCGGCGAGGTGCCGGTGGTGCCGTCGGCGGTGGTCGGGGCCCTGCAGGGCAACGACGAGCCGGTGGGTGACCGGCAGGAGGTCGTCGACGCGGTGTTGCGGCTGATGCGCCATGCCGACGCGCGTCGTCGCCTGGGTGTGCTGGCCAACGCCGATACCGCGGACGACGCCCGGCGGGCGCGCAGCCTCGGTGCCCAGGGGATCGGGCTGTGCCGGACGGAGCACATGTTCCTCGGCCCGCGGCGCAAGGTGGTCGAGCGGCTCATCCTGGCGCGGGGCGACGACCAGCGTGCCGCCGCCCTGGATGAGCTCCGGCCGCTGCAGCGCCGCGACTTCGCGGAGATCCTGGAGGCGATGGACGGGCTGCCGGTCACTATCCGGCTGCTGGACCCGCCCCTGCACGAGTTCCTTCCCGACCTGACCGACCTCTCGGTTCGGGTAGCCGTGGCCGAGGCGACCGGGTCGCCCGACCAGGACGCGGCCGATCTGCTGGCCGAGGTGCAGCGGCTGCACGAGCAGAACCCCATGCTCGGTATGCGTGGCGTCCGGCTGGGCCTGATGATCCCGGAACTGTTCGAACTGCAGGTTCGAGCCATCGCCGAGGCCGCCGTCGACCTGAAGACGCAGGGCCGCGACCCTCGCCCGGAGATCATGGTGCCGCTCGTCGCCGCGGTGCAGGAACTGGAATCGGTGCGCGACATGGCTGAGGCGACCATCGGGGAGGTCGTGCACGACGCCGGTGTCGAGCTGTCGGTGCCGATCGGTACGATGATCGAACTGCCCCGAGCCGCGATGACCGCGAAGCAGATCGCCGAGGCGGCCGACTTCTTCTCCTTCGGCACCAATGACCTGACGCAGACCACGTGGGGCTTCTCCCGTGACGACGTCGAGGCGGCGTTCTTCCCGAAGTACCTCGAACGGGGCGTCTTCGGGGTGAGCCCGTTCGAGTCGATCGACGCCGAGGGCGTTGGCCGGCTGGTATCCATCGCGGCCTGGGAGGGCAAGGAAGCCCGTCCCGATCTCAAGGTGGGCATCTGTGGCGAGCACGGAGGTGACCCGGACTCGGTGCACTTCTTCGAGTCGATTCAGCTGGACTACGTCTCGTGCTCCCCGTTCCGGATCCCTGTGGCGCGGCTGGAGGCGGGGCGGGCCCGCGTCGTCGAAAGTTCCTGAGCTTCGGTGTTTTACCCGGCGTACGCGCCGCCAGGGCCAGCATGCCCGAATGGAGAGTCGGCCAGCCCGTGGGGTCGGCTCTACCCAACCCATCCGGTGTTCGTGGTGATGCTTGACAGCGACATTCATCGTGATTGCCTGAATGCGCACGATCGGTTCTTTACGGCCGCTAGCTGCCCTGTGCAGACTCCTCAGTCGCATGGAGATCCGCCGGTTCCTGGCGGCCACATGCTGGGCGGACCGTCGCCACATCTGGTCACGTCGGCGCACCATGTCGCGCGATTCATCCCGGATGTCAGCTCTTGACACTTTCTCAACCTTGCGCAACACTCGACCTGCATGTTACGCAGTGATGCTGCATAATGTGCAGTTCTATCGAAGTCTCACACATCGAGATGTCGAGAAGGGAGGCGCCCCGCGTACGGGCCGGGCCTCCCGGAGCTCCGTGAGGTCAGGCCATCGGTGGATTGGCCGGTAGTGACCGAACGTGAGGAGTTTCAATGGCGAGCAAACGCCCGCTCAGGGCGACGTTGGGCATCGCCACGGCGCTGGCCGTGGGTTGCGGGGCTGCTGTGGTCGGGGCCGTGGCCCCTGCATCAGCATTGTTCGGGGACGTGGAGATCACTCCCATCGAAAGCAACATCGCCGGGAAGTTCTGGACCACGGCGAATGCGAGCAGCGGCGAGTCGACCGCGGCGCTGGCGATCGACCAGGACGTCGACACTGCGTGGCTGGCGAGCGAGCCCGAGCCGGGCCAGTGGGTGAGTCTCGACCTGGGCGGAGCCTACGACAACGTCAGAAAGGTCCGGGTTGTCTTCCCGGACGCCGGTGCGGTCTACCAGTATGTGGTCGAGACGTCGGCGGACGGCGAGTCGTGGCAGGTCATAGCCGACCATGCCGATAACGCCCAGGCATCGCGCGGATCGGTCGACCTCTTCACCCAGCCCGGTACAAGGCACGTGCGGGTGACGATCACGGGGACCTCACCCGGCGCGGCCGTGGGCGTGAGTGAGATCTCGGTGTACAACTATCTCCGCGACGACATTGTCCTCGGTGCCGACGCTTCCTGGGTCGACGATGACGTCACCGCGGGACGAAACTACTGGGTTCATCCTCGGGAAGAAGATCGAGGAGCCGGTCCTCACCTGCTCGATGTTCTCAAAGACCGTGGCCTGGACTACACCCGGCTGCGTATCTTCAACGAGCCCCGTAGCGAGGGAAGCGGGCAACTGACATCGCCGGCATTCCAGAGCCCGGAGCGTTCCCTGGAGGTGGCAAAATGGATCAAGGACAGGGGGCTCTCTCTCGGCATCGACTTCCATTACGCCGACTCGTGGGCGGACCCGGGCAAGCAGCCCAAGCCACGAGCCTGGGCGGAGCTGGAGTTCGACGACCTTGTCGACGCACTGTACGAGTACACGTACAGCTACATCACGGAGCTGGTCGATCAAGGCACAACACCGGACAAGGTCGCGATCGGCAACGAGGTCAATAACGGCTTCCTGTGGGGTAGCGAAGCTGCGGGCATGACCGAGGGACCGGTTGTCGGTACGGCGAACCCCGCCTACTTCAGGAACCAGGCGGCGATCTATCAGTCCCAGCCGGGTGGCGGACTGCTCTGGCCCTACATGAACTCTGACGATCCTGTGGAGCAGCAACTTTACGCTGAGGCTTTCGACCGGTTCGCTACTCTGCAGGCTGCCGGCATACGCGCGGTCCGCGACGCCTCGCCCGGAACCAAGGTCGAGATCCACTCGCTGGTCGGCTCGGGCGTCGGTGCGCCGGTAGGGCCAGGAGTGGGGAATCAGGAGATCAGCGGCATCGAGAAGGCCATGGAGATGTGGAACCAGACCCTGTCGAGGCTGGAACACATGGGCCAGTTCCCGGATGTCATCGGGCTGTCGTACTACCCCGAGTACCACGGCACCATCGACCAGCTCGAGTACAACATGCACACGATCGCTACAGCCTATCCGGAGCTTGAGATCGTGAATGCCGAGACGTCGTATCCGGCGTCCGGCGGGGGAGGCACGCCGATGCCGAACGCGACGTTCCCCCGCACGATTCAAGGGCAGGCCGACGCGATTCAGCGGGTATTCCAGGCGAACAACGACATCGTCGACAATCAGGGCGGCGGCGTCCTGATATGGGAACCGGCGCGGTGGCAGTCCATGTTCCGTTCGGTGCCGGGTATGCCGAACACGTGGGAGCCGCACGCGTCGATCGACATCTACAACCTCAGCCATGCCGAGCACATCTGGGAAGACACCGTGTTCAGGACTGTGCGCGTCGGTGGCGACATCGTGCTGCCCGACGCGGTGAGGGTATTGACCACGGCCGATGGCTCGGTGGTCTCCGCACCTGTGGACTGGGAATCCCTTGCGGGCGGCGCAACCAGTGAGGCAGGCGTCATCTCGGTGGCCGGATCGACTGAGTACGGGGATGTGACCGCGGAGTTCGATGTGGTCGACGAGTTCGTCGGATTGGAATGCGACGAGGTGATCTCGGGTCGCCACGCTGGGTCGCTTACCGTCGACTCGGGTGTGACGTGCCTGGATGGCTCGACCGTTTCCGGTCCGGTGTCTGTTGAGGCTGGTGCGTCGCTGGTCTCAGATGGGTCCCAGATATCGGGTCCGGTGATCGCGCGGGGCGCCGAGACTGTCCTACTGTGCGACACCAGGGTGAGCGGGCCCGTGACGCTCACCGGCTCCGCGTCGGTGACTCTGGGCAATCCGGCGTTGGGCTGCGCGCCGAACACCTTCTCGGGCCCGGTCACGGTGACGGGTACTGCTAACTGGAACGTGATAGCCGGCAACTCGATCTCAGGGCCGCTGTCGTGTACTGGCAACGCGGCGGCTCCGGTCGACAACGGATTGCCGAACCGGGTTGCCGGTCCTAAGTCCGGACAGTGTTCGGGCTTGTGACCCGTTAGCTCGCTCGAGCGAATGTGGGGGAACGGACTTGACGTCCGTTCCCCCACATGTGCGTGTGCACCCTACGTACTGATGATCACTACCCGTGGATCAGCTCAATGACTGGCGCAGTTTAGTCAGAGCCTCGGCCAGAGCATCGAGCCCCGCCCGCTCGGCCGTGCGAGCGGCGTTGTCGAGCTGGGCGAGGCCGGCCCGGTGCTGCGGACCGTCGGTGAACCGCTCGGCTCGGTCGATCGCCTCCTGGATCTCGGTGGCCAGCTCGCCCGCGAGCAGACCGGCACGAACGGCTTGGTCGTAGTGCCACCGCACATCCGCGAAGCTCGGGACAAAGATCAGTTCTCCCGTCACTGTGTCCCGCCGGTAGCCTTCGAAGAACTCCCAGATGTCCGGCGCGGACAACGGGTAGTTCACGTGTGCGAGGTCGCTTACCGCTGCCAACTTCATGACCACGCCGCGGTCGTTGGAAAGGGTGCCGACGTGTGCGTCCTTTTCGCCGATCTTGTCCCACCGCTGATCGTCAAGCTCAATGCCGTAGAAAGGATTGACCGACAGGTCAGGTGCTTGCGGCACGTCCACGCCGTTCAGGGCACCGTATGCGCGCAAGGCCGTGTAGACGCTGCGTGAGCTGGCTGAAACCGGCAACTGTCCGATGTCGTCGTTCACACCTTGGAGCATGTAGATCGGCACCTCGTGGTTGGGCGCGGCGATCGAGCGCGCCAGAGCGATCTGTGCGTCGCCGCCTCCGAACGGAGCTCCCAAGCCTGCCACGGCGGCGAAGAGATCACGCTGCTCGAGTGGCCAGGACTGCGTCTGGCTGGCACCGAGTGAGAAGCCGAAAGCGTAGACGCGCCCGGTGTCGATCTGCGGGTATTTCGCGGCGAGATGTTCGACGAGCCGCGCGGTCGAGTCTGCATTGAAGTTCAGCAAGCCGAATCGGGAACCCTGGTTCTCAGCGGAGACCATGATCGCGCCGGTCTCAGCGACCTGTTCGATCCAGCCTCCCCGCTCGGCGATGTGCTGAGGCATGTCGGTCGTTCCGTGCAAGAGCACGATCAGGGGCAAGGTGCCTGCAGGCGCTTCGGCTGCAGACTCGGGAATGTACTCCTGCCACATGTACTCGCCCGTCGACGACCCCAACGGGTGGGTCACCGGGGTTTGCCGGACCCCCAGTTCGTCAAGTCGATAGGAGAACAGGGCGAAGCCGTCACGTGTGACGAAGGGATCTACCCGCCCCGGATTGTTGTCATCGAGGTAGATGCGATAGTTGTGGCTGAGGAGATGTTCCCACGCGGATGAGAACGACTCAGCGAGGCTCTGACCGCTGTCCGCCGCAGCGACCACCCGCACCAGGGGGTCGGCTGGATCCTCATAGACCGTTACCCCGCCCTCAGTGCTCACCGGAACGGCTTGGTTCGCCGACACGTATTGGTCGGCCGCGGTCGCGTCGCCGTGGATATAGGCCGGGATAGGTGCATGCGGCGTGACCGCCGAACTCATACTCCCGCCGTGGGTGAAGATGCCGGCGATGGACCACGAGTTCTGCGAGATGACGTTGTTCACGAAGGTGGCGCCCTCGCCGATTCCGATCACCTTCATGTTGGTGTGCTGCCACGTGGCCTGCCGCGGCAACTCGCTGAGCAGCGAGAAGTAGGACTCGAGGTCCGCCTCGGCGTCGTAACTCACGCCGTTTGTCGGATTGATGACCCACGCCCGCGTCGCGTATTCAGTCAGATGCGTCGCGAGCCCGAGCTCATCGATGAGTTCGGCCGCCCCGGCCGCGTCGACTGCCTCATCGGGATAGACGAGATACCGCGGGGCGATCGTGGGCTCGCGCTTGGTGAAATCGTAAGCATCTCGTTCGTCGAACAGCCAGACTTCGGTTCCGATATCGGGAACAGCGACTGGATCGAGCGCGGCCGTCGTCGAAGACGCTTGGGCAGCCACCGTAGTGGATACCAAGGTGCACGCGACGACGGACGCAGCCAGCACATTGGCTCTCCGTCTCACAGCAGACCTCTCCTTCACAGGGTTCTCCCTTGCTTGTGTGGGGTTGTTCACGTAGGCCGGATTTCTCTATGGCCCGCACAAGGCTGCGTTGGGCAGCTTCCACGTCAGGCCGCGTGGTGGAGCCACGTCGAGGGCGTATGGACAGAAAAGACGTGTCCATACGCCGAACGAGGCGCCCGCCAACCAAGGGCGGGCGCCCCTACCTGCTCGCCTGACACCGAGACACTCCCTGGGGGAGTGCTCGATCCAGGGCCAGGGTTACGAGACCGTCTGGAATTCCACGGATGCGGCTGTGAGTCCCGGGGAGCTCGCGCTCACCGATACCGTGCCTGGCTCGTCGGCCGATTGCACGATCGCGAGGAGGCGGCCCTGAGATGCGTTCCGGGCCTCCAGACGGTAGTCCTGCCGGTCCGACATGTTGCCGTTGTCGGAGCCGAGGTACGTCCCGTTGCCCTGTACCGACCAGGTGACCCGGTTGTTGGCAGTCGGCACCACCAAGCCGTTGGCGTCCACGATCTCGGCCGTGATGTGTGCGACGTCGCGGCGGTCGGCGGCGATCTTGTCACGGTCCACCGACAGCCTGATCGCGGCCGGTCCAGAAGTGGTTGTCACTTCGGTTGTGACGGCGACGTTGTTCAGCTTGCGGCCCACGGCGCGGAGGGTTCCGGGCTCGTAGGGAACGTCCCACGCCAAACTGAGATCCGATGTGGTGCGTGGCGTGTTCCGCTCAGGCGGGTAATTGTTGTACGCCTCGACCATTCCGACCGCCGGATGCCAGTAGCCCTTGGTGCCGAGTGACCGGCCGTTGAGGAAGAGCTCGACCGAGTCGCAGTTGGTGTATGCCCTCACTGTCACGCGCTGTCCGGGTTGGGCGTTCTGGTTCCAGTGCGGGAACAGGTAGACCATAGGCTCTTCGGTCCACTGGCTTTGATAGAAGTAGAAACCGGGCTTCTTGAACCCGCACAGGTTCATCACGCCGCCGCTGAACCCACGGCTATTGGGCGAAGACGCCTCTCCGAGGTAGTCGAAGCCCGTCCACATG
This sequence comes from Phytoactinopolyspora alkaliphila, assembly GCF_010550695.1. GTDB lineage: Bacteria > Actinomycetota > Actinomycetes > Jiangellales > Jiangellaceae > Phytoactinopolyspora > Phytoactinopolyspora alkaliphila. Next base: position 11,930 of record NZ_JAAGOB010000020.1, on the reverse strand, counting down.
AAATCGCCGGACGCGTAGTCTCGCGTCGAGATGAACTTGTACTGGTTCTCGACGTCGACGCTGTGGTTGTTGGTGATGTTCCCGCTTTCCGACCCCACCATGGGCTTGTGGCCCCACTTCTTGCGGTCGACCTCCATGTAGAGGTGCGCACGGTCACGCCACCGGTTGCAGTAGTTGTACCCGATAACGTCCATCTCGGCGATGAACTCGTCTGTGGTCGCGGCGCCCGGACGCTCGTGCCCCATGCGGTCGCAACCGACGGTGACGAGTCGAATGGGATCCTCGCGGTGGAACACCTCAACGAGACTCCGCAAGGTGTGGTGTCCGTCCGGATCTCCCTCGGGAGACTGGTCGGCGACCTCATTGCCCGCGCTCCACAGAACGACCGATGGACGGTTGCGGTCGCGTCGGACGACGTTCACGATGTCGCGCTCGTACCACTCATCGAAGTATGCGCTGTATCCGTTCGGCTCCACCTGTGGCTTCGGCGCCTTCCACTCGTCGAGCACCTCGTTCATGACGAGGAAGCCCATGCGGTCGAAGAGGTCCAGGACCTCAGCGGCGAAGGGGGTGTGACCCGTCCGGATGGCGTTGCAGCCCATCTCCTTGAGGAGCTCCAGCCGGCGCTCCCACACCCGCACCGGCACCGCGGCACCGACCAGCCCGGCCTCGTGGTGAATGTTGACACCGTTCATCTTGACCTGCTGGCCGTTGATCAACAGCCCCTTGTCCGCGTCGAACACCGCGGTCCGGATCCCGATCGGGGTGTCGTACACGTCGACGACGCCCTGCGTCTGCCTGCCAGAGCCCGATCCAGTCCGTACCGTGCTCCGGATGGTGTACATGGTGGGATCCTCGACGGACCACAGTGCGGGATCGTCGACGGCCAGCTCCTGGGAGAACGTGTGCTCCCGACCGTGCGGGATGTTCCGGGCGGACTCGACCGTCTCTACTGTCTTGCCGTCCGCGTCGATCAGGTCCGTCTGCAGGGTGACCTGGGCGGGACGCTCGCCTTCGTTCTCCACCACTGTCTTGATCCGCAGCGTGGCGGCCTCGGCAGAGGCTTCTTCGACGATCACCTGGGTGCCCCACTGAGCGATGTGTACTGCGTGGGTGGTGGTCAGCCAGGTGTGGCGGTAGATACCGGAGCCGGAGTACCACCGGCTGTTCGGCTGGCGGGAGTTGTCGACTCGTACGGCGATGACGTTTTCGCCTTCGACAAGATGAGGCGTGAGGTCATAGGCGAACGGGACGTAGCCGTACGGCCGGTCCCCGAGGTGTTTGCCGTTGATCCAGACAGAGCTGTTCTGGTACACGCCGTCGAAGTCGACGACGACGCGGCGGTCTGCGTCGGTCGTGGGTGCGGTGAACCGCTTGCGATACCAGCCGATCCCGGTCGGGACCCACCCGCCCGGTCCGCCGGACGGCTCGCTCGGGCTCAGCGGGCCCTCGATGCTCCAGTCGTGTGGCAGGTCGACATCGTCCCAGCCGGCGTCGTCGTACGACGGGGCTTGGGCGCCTTGGGGATCATCGCGGAGAAACTTCCAGCCGAAGTCGAAATTCTCGCGTGCGCGGCCGTCTTGCGTCTCGTCATCGGCGGCATACGCGATGGCCGTGCCCGCGGTGGCGGAGCCGACGCCGGCCGCGAGCAGGCCGACCCCGAGGGTTGCGCCGCCTCTGATTATTTGACGCCGGGTAGTTGCGCCAGTGGTCGAGGTTTGTTCGCTCATTAGTCCTTCTTCCTCGCTGAAAACGGACGGAACCAACACGTGTGATCGCGGGACATAGGCGCTGCCGCGTTCACGGGGATGCAAGGTGGGCCGCGGCATGGCTGTGTGGCAGCAGTTGGCCCGGATTCAAGGGACGCAGCATGCGAGGCCGTGAGTTCCATTCACTCCCCCATCTTCGAACTGCATATTATGCAGTTCAACTGCAAATCATGCAGTGTATGAATAATCGGTCTTATCCACACGAACTGTCAAGGGTGAGACCTCGCGCGGGGCTCAGCGGATCGTGGAATCGGCGGCGTTGAGGGAGCTGAGGTCCGCGCGAGTCGGCAGCCCTTCCCAGTCGCCGGCGCACGCGACCACGAAGGACGCGGTGGCTATCGCTCGTGCAAGTCGATGTGGCACGTCGAGTCCGTCCAGGCGCGCCGATAGGTATCCGGACACGAAGGCGTCGCCCGCCCCGATCACGTCGACAACCCGGACCGGACGTGCCGGGCTGGAGATCTTTTCATCTCTGGTGAAGACCGTGGCGCCGGCCGCGCCGCGTGTCACGACCAGCTCGGACACGCCGCGGTCGAGCAGTGCGCTCACCTGGGCTGTCTCCGAGTCGCCGCCCGCCACGAGTTCGAGCTCGTCGTCGGACGCGATAAGCACGTCGATGTGGGGCACGAGTTCAGTGAGGGCTTCGGCTGCCTGCTCGCGCGTCCACAGTCGTGACCGATAGTTCACGTCCAGGCTCACAGTCACGCCGCGTGCCGACGCGGTGGACACCGCTTCGGAGACAGCGGCCCTTGGCCCGGAACCGAGTGCGCATGTGATTCCCGTGACATGGAGCACTTTGGGAGGTGATGCGAGTGCTGGAACGACATCCGCGGGTTCGAGATGTGACGCGGCCGAACCTGCTCTGTAGTACGTGACACGGGTGATCTCAGAGGTTCGAGGTTCGCTGACGAGCAAGCCGGTGGTCCCACGGCGATCGACGCGGGCGCCGGACACATCCATGGCCTCGGCCCGGAGCGTGCGCAGGACGAGCGCACCGGGCTCGTCGTCGCCCACCAGACCCAGCCATCGGACCGAGTGACCCAGCCGGGAAAGTCCGATGGCGACGTTCGACTCGGCGCCCGCCATGGAGATCGTCGCCGATTGATGTGTGGAGAGCGGTCCGTCTGCCCGTACCGTGATGAGTGATTCGCCGAACGTGAGCACATCGACACTCTGCGAGGTAACGGATTCGGTCGCGCTGGCCGTGGTCACGTCAGGTGTCCGAGATTGGTCGTCGACAGTTTCAGCGCGGTATCGGCGCCATGAGGTCCGATCGCCAGCTCACTCACGCCTGATCGCCTGCCCCAACTAGGCCAGAAAGACTCACTCGCGACCTCCCACTGCACATGACGCAGGATCTCTGCGTAACATGCAGTGAGGCTAGATAAGTCTTTCCGGAGTTGTCAATGGCGCGGAGGTGGGGAAGTTGTGACGGAGCTGCGGGGCGAGGTGGGGAATCCCCAGGCCAAGGTGGCCGTGGAGTACTGTCAGGCGATCATGCGTGGAGGGTCGGCCGATGGCCCCACTCGCTGGTGGACGTTTGTACTGCTAAGAGGTTGAGGTGAGGCTTCATGACGCAATCTGTTGACCGTGCGGTCGAGGCGCTGATGTATGTGGCGAGCCAGCCACGATCAGTCGGGGACGTGGCGAACCGGCTCGGCGTCCATTCCACGACAGCGCTGCGAATTCTCCACACGCTGCACGGCTGGCGGCTGTTGGACAAACGGCCGGACGGTACGTATCGGCTCGGAGCCGCGGTAGTCGAACTGGGGCAGCGTGCCCTTGAGTCGTTGGATGTGCGCGAGATCGCCGCACCGTTCATGCAACAGCTCCACGCCGCCACGGGCGAGACTGTTCACCTGGCGATCCTGGAGAACGGTCACGTCATCTACATCGACAAGATCGAGAGCAAGCATCCGGTGCGCATGTACTCACGGATCGGCCTGATGGCCCCGCTGCACTGCACTGGAGTGGCGAAGGCGATCTTGGCTCACCTTCCCCCGGCGGACGTCGACCGGCTGCTTACGAGCATTGACCTGGAGAAGCACACCCCGCACACGCTCACGACACTTGAGGCACTCCATGCGGATTTCGCGCGATCCCGCGAGCGCGGGTACGCAATGGACGAGGAGGAGCACGAGCTGGGGATCCACTGCGTTGCCGCGCCCATTCTCCATGCTGACGGCGGCGTTGCGGCATCGTTGAGCGTATCCGCGCCGGCGATGCGAGTTCCGCGAGAGCGGCTGATGACCTTCGTCGACCCCTTGCGTCAGGCGGTGGCCGGGGCCGCCGCGGAGCTCGGGCGTCCTTCGACTTGACCCCCGGCTGCTTGGTTGCCGGCGACAAGGTGGTAGCGAGCGGTTCACGCGCCGGCAACCTTGACATGCTGCTGCCAGAGGCTTAGGTTCGTGCTGCGAATAACGCAGGCCTGCTGCAGAGTGCGCAGTCAGGAGAATTGAACTCGGCTCGACGAAAGGTGCTGTAATGAATGCTGCGACAGCGCGCACGTCTCTGCAGCCCTGGAAGAAGGGCTCGCTCGCCCTGATTTCCGGGCTGCTGGTGCTGACTGCGTGTGGAAGTGACGATGGCGCTGCCGACGACGCGGACGGTGGCGAGGGCAGCGCCGAGGAGATCGTGCTCGACTTTCCGAGCTGGCAGGCGAACGAGCCTGGACACGGGGAGGCCCTTGCCGCGATCATCGAGGAGTTTGAGAGCAGGCACGAGGGAGTAACCGTCAACCTCTACGCCGTGAGTAACGAAGACTTCCAGAATCAAATCGTTACGCGACTGTCGGCAGGCGACCCGCCCGACATCATTCCGTCGGGAAACCACTTCTTCGCCTTCGCGGCGACGGGTCAGCTCGAGCCGTTGAACGACCGGCTCGAGGCCAGCGGACTGCTTGACGAGTGGGAGAGCTTCCAATCAGAGCGCGTCGTCGACGGTGATCACCTCGCGCTCACCATGCACGCGCTCACTCGCATGCTCTATGTGAACGAGGAATACCTCGACGACGCTGGCCTCGACGGGCCGCCGACCAGCCCGCAGGAGCTGTCCGCTGCCGTGGACACCCTTGCAGCGAACCTTGAAGAGGGCGTCTCCCCATGGGGAGCGACCACGACCACCCACTCCAACTTGTTCGGTGAGTCGACTGCATTCATCGTCGGAATGGGGAGCCAGTGGATCGTTGATGGTGAGTGGGCGGTCACAGCGCCGGCGACTGTCGAGGCCATTGAGCTCTACCGCAGCTTGGCGACGCAGGCGCCGCCCGGCCTCGACGGGGGAGGGTACCGCCAGCTACTGGCGGACGGACGGGTCGCCATGTCGCAAGACGGAAGCTGGGTCATCGCCACGCTGGACGACACCGCGCCGGAGGACATCCGGCCGAGCATTGCCGCCGCCGTGCCACCTTTCGAGAACACCCTTGCACTCGTCGGTACGTCCTTGTCGATCCCGGCCGGTATCAGTGACGAACGCAAGGACCTGGCGTGGGAGTTCATCCAGGTGGCAGCTGAGCCGGAGTTCCAGGGTCAATGGGCGGGTTCGATCGACGCCGCACCGGGCCGCACTGGTTCGATCCCGCAGGAGCGCATCGACGAGCGTCCGGAGCTGGCGATCGTCGCGGACACGATCGCCAGCGCTCAGCCGGAGTTTCCGGACAGCGAGAACTTCCGGGCCAACTTCGGCGAGATCGAAACGCGAATCATCGACGCCATGATGCGGCTCCTCACCACCGATGCGGACACGCTCGAGGTCCTCACCGACCTGGAGAACCAGCTGGCCGGCATCACAGAGCCGTGACCTGCTCCAATCGCTGGTGGACGCGGTGCTACCGCGCCGCGTCCACCGGCAAGTCACCGATGCCGAGGAGATCGCCCAGATGACCCTGACTGGCGCCCGGGATACTCCGAACGCCGCCGACACCCCGCCCAGGCAGCCGCGATGGCGGCTCTCGCTGTCGGCGAGGAACAGTTTCCTCTCTTACGCGCTGCTGGCGCCGTCACTCGCGCTTGCGCTGGTGTTCATCGCCTTCCCGATCTACATGATCGTCAACCTGAGCCTGCGCGATGGCCGCACCATGGTGATGAGCGAGGTCGGCGATCTGCCGTTCACGCTGAACAACTACACCGGCGTGCTCACTGACCCGGAAACCTGGGACTCACTGCGCATCTCGGCGATCTATACCACCGCGACCGTACTCGGGGCGATCGTGGTGGGCATGAGTACGGCGCTTCTCCTTCGCCGTCGCCTTCCGGGACGACGGTGGTTGCGGACGCTGATCCTCATCCCCTGGCCGATCCCTGGCGCGATCGCCACCGTCGCATTCGTGTGGATGCTGGACGGCACGTATGGAGTGGTCAACTACCTACTCCGCAATCTGGGGATCGTCGACGAGAACATCGCGTGGTTTTTCAACCCAGACACGGCCTTGATCGGCGTGCTGATGCCTACGGTGTGGATCGCCTATCCGCTGTGCACGCTCATGCTGCTCGCGTCGCTGCAATCCGTGCCCGAGGAACTCTACGAAGCGGCAAGGGTCGACGGCGCCACACCCCGGCAGCAGTTCCGGCATGTGACTTGGCCGGCCGTGCAGAACACGGCGGTGCTAGCGATGATCGTGACCGGATTGTGGAGCTTCACGACGTTCGACTTCATCTACGCGATCACCCGCGGCGGACCAGACGGTGCGACTCAGACCCTCGCGGTGGCGATCTACAACCAGGCGTTCCGGTTCTTCGACATGCCTTATGCAGCGGCACTCGGGGTGGTGACGATGGCCATCGCGAGCACGGTGCTCCTGGCGTTGTTCCCCGTGGTCCGCAGGAGGTTCTTCTAGTGGTCGACCTGCCCAGGCGCACACCGATACCCACACGAGTGCTATCCGAAGGGAGGCGGCCGTCGTGACATCGTGGCGGATGCGCGTTCTCCGGTACATGTTGATCTTCGCGCTGATCATCGTGCTGCTGTTCCCGGTCTACTGGATGGTGCTCACGGCGCTGCTGCCGACACGGATTTTGCTGTCGCCGTCGCCGCCGTTGATCCCGCCGATGGCCGAAATCAACTTCGATTCCTTCTGGCGGGTGTTCGAACTTCGTCCCGTCGAGACGTGGCTGGCCAATTCGGCGATCGTGACGTCGGGGACCGTTGTCGCGTGCGTCGTGCTGGCGACGATGGCGGGGTACAGCTTGTCCAGGCTGGCGTCCAAGTTCGCTCTGGCGGTGGGCTACAGTCTTTTCCTGGTCCGCCTCATCCCGGCGACACTGCTCGTCATCCCCTTGTTCATGATGTTCGGCGCGATCGGCCTCAACAACACGCTACGCAGCCTGGTGATCGCCAATACCGTGATCATCGTTCCATTCGCGGCCTGGCTGATGAAGTCGTTCTTTGACTCCATCCCGGTCGAGTTGGAGGAAGCCGCGCACGCCGACGGCTGTTCCCGGCTTCGAGCGTTTCTGATCATCGTCTTGCCGCTGGCCAAGCCAGGCATCGGAGCGGTAGCCATCTTCTCTGCCATTCTGGCCTGGGGAGAGTTCACCTTCGCTCGAACGCTGATCCAGGGCGACGCTGGCGTGACGGTGACCGTCGGCCTCGTCAGCTTCGTCGGCGAGTACACCGCGGACTGGGGCGCACTGATGGCCGCGGGGTTACTCTCCGTCGGCCCGATGGTGCTCCTGTTCATCCTGCTTGAGCCGTTGCTGATCAGCGGTCTGACCAGTGGAGCCGTGAAGTAGGGCGTGGTCAGCGCACCCGACGAGTTAGAGGGAGAAATCATGACGAACCGGCTGCGTAGCAACCGCTATTTCGGCGGCTACAACCAGCAGTCGCTCGTCCGCAACGGCCACATGCAGGGACTGGGGTTCCCGGACGGCCTCCTGCGGTCGGGCAAGCCCCTGATCGGCATCGCCGACACTCAATCCGAGCTGAACCCGTGCAATGCCCATCTCGGCAGCATTGCGGAAGCGGTCAAGCGCGGGGTCTGGGAGGCGGGCGGCGTCCCAGTCACCTTCCCGACCATCAGCCTCGGTGAGCCGAATATGCTGCCCACCACCATGCTTTTCAGGAACCTGATGAGCATGGACGTCGAGGAGACCATCCGCGCCAACCCCATCGATGGCGTCGTGCTGCTGGGCGGCTGCGACAAGACCACACCGGCGTTGCTCATGGGCGCCGCGAGCGTCGATCTACCCACCTTGATGGTCACCGGCGGCCCGATGCTCACCCCGCGCTTCAGGGGCCGGACCATGGGTACGGGCACGGATGCACGGAAGATGGCCGATGACGTGCGAGCCGGAAGAATGCGCCCCGAGGAGTTCTTCGCTGCCGAAGGCTGTTACGCGAGGAGCGCCGGACACTGCATGGTGATGGGGACGGCTTCCACCATGGCGAGCGTCGCGGAGGCGCTCGGCATGCAGCTGCCTGGAACGTCGTCGATTCCCGCTCCGGACTCTGCCCGGCTCCAGGCGGCCCACCGCGCAGGCCGGCGAATCGTGGACATGGTCCACGAGGACCTGCGCATGTCCCAGATTCTCACCCGGGGTGCGTTCGAGAACGCCGTGAAGGTGTCGGCCGCTCTGAGCGGTTCCACCAACGCGGTCCTGCATCTGCTCGCCATCGCCGGCCGCACTGACGCGTCGCTGGAGCTGCGTGATTTCGACGACTGGATGCGCGATGTGCCTTGGCTGGTCAACCTACGTCCCGCCGGCGAGTACTACATGGAGGACTTCCACTTCGCCGGGGGGCTGCCGGTGGTTATGCAACGCCTTGGGGAGCTGCTCGCCACCGATGCGATGACCGTCACGGGCCGGACGGTCGCGGAGAACGTCGCCGATGCCGAGTGCTTCGACGACGACGTGATCCGGCCGGTGGATCGCCCGTTGGGTATCGGAGCGGGAACGGCCGTGCTCTACGGCAACCTCGCGCCCGACGGCGCAGTGATCAAGCAGGCCGCCGCCAGCAGCGACCTGATGCAGCACCGCGGCAAGGCCGTCGTGTTCGACACCATTCAGGAGTGTGAGGCGCAGATCCACGATCCTGACCTCGACATCGATGAGAACTCGGTGCTGGTGGTTCGCAACTGTGGTCCGCGTGGATATCCGGGCATGCCGGAGGTGGCCAACCTGCCGATACCGCGGAAGCTCCTGGAACGGGGCATCGACGACCTCGTCCGCATCTCCGATGCCCGGATGAGCGGCACCGCGTACGGCACCGTCGTGCTGCATGTCTCGCCCGAAGCAGCCGCGGGCGGGCCGCTCGCCTTGGTGCGCACCGGTGACGAGATCGTCTTGGATGTGCCGGCACGCACCTTGTCATTGCAGGTCGATGACGCTGAGCTTGATCGCCGCCGCGCCGCGGCGAAGCGGAGCGGCTCCAAGTTCTCCCGTGGGTACGCCAAGCTGTATGAAGACCACGTCACGCAGGCTCACCAGGGCGCGGACTTCGACTTCCTGGTCGGTCGGGGGGACGACGCGCCGCACGGTGGCGATCCGTACCTCCCACCCGATGACGACGACGCGTTGTTGCGGCAAGCGTCGTTGGCTACGCCTGTGGAGGCTCGCGATGGCCAGGCCTGAGCCTGACTTCAGGGGCGTCTACTCCATCCCGGTCACGCCGTTCACCGAGGACGGCGACCTTGATGAGCACGCACTCGGCCGAGTAATCGAGTTCACGGTGGAGGCGGGGGCGCACGGACTCGTGACGCCGGTGAACGTCAGCGAGTTCTTCACCCTCACCGGAGAGGAACGGCAACGCGTGGTCGAGTTGACTGTGCGCTTCGCCGCAGGTCGGGTGCCCGTCGTGGCGGGCGTCACTGGCGAATCGATCCCGCAGGCGCGCGCCAACGCCGTGCATGCGGCGGGAGCGGGGGCTGATGCGGTAATCGCGGTGCCGCCGTACATCCGCCGCGGCACCTGGCCTGAGGTGATCGCCTACTACGAGGCCATCGCCTCGGCCAGCGCCTTGCCGGTGTTTGTCCAGAACGTCGATGGGCCCACGGGCACCCAGATGTCGGCCAGTCAACTGCTGGAGATCGCTGAGCGCATCGACGGCGCCACATGGGTCAAAGAGGAGTCCGGCCAAGCCGGAACCGTGCTTGCCGGCCTGGCTGCAGATACGTCAGGGCTGATCGCCGGCGTCCTGGGCGGGAAGGGCGCGCGATACATCATCGAGGAGCACGCGCGCGGCATTGACGGCACCATGCCCGGTTGCGAGTTCTCCGACATCCACGCGGCGCTGTGGAGCGCACTGCAGGCCGGCGACGAGATCACCACTATGCGTATCTACCGGCACCTTCTGCCGTTGGTGACTATGGAGGACCAATACGGGACGATCTTCTGCAAAGAGGTGCTGAAGATGCGTGGCGTCTTGTCCAACACCGTCGTCCGGGAACCTGGGGCGCCTGTCATCGACGACACGGTCCGGGGAATTGTTCGCCGTCTGCTGGACGACGCCCTCGCCGCGGTCGAGCCAGAGTCGTCGAGATGACCTGAGATCTGGCGTTTCGTTCTGAATGGTGATCGCTCTGGTGGCGGGCGACCCAACTCTGATAATTTCCGGCAGGGTCCGCAGAGTGCGGGCCGGCACGGTCAGATGGGACCACACCGGAGGATGTCATGCGCGTGACGGCGCTCGTCGTCGCGGCGTCTATCGCGGCGCTCGCCGCGCAGCCGGCGGTGGTCAGCGCCGCGAGCGCCGGCACCGTGCTCGCGAGCGCGGCCAGCGGCTGTGCCGGGCATGGGTCGGACATCACCGGTCAGGTTCGCGGGACACTGTCGAACGACAATAAGACGCTCGACGTCGTGCCGGTCGATGATGCGTTCCGTCTCACCGCGGTCGGCGTGACCGGCGGCGGGCAGCTGGAGATGTACACCGGCGGATCGTTCACCGGCCTCACCGCGCCTCCCAACCGGGGCGGGCAGACGCCAGGAATCAGCGGCTGGTTCGCGTGTGGTGTCGCCGTTTCGCAGCCGCCGTCGTCGCCCCCACCCGATCCGTCGGTCACGCCGAGCCCGTCGCCCACCGACACACCCGAGCCGACGAGAACGCCTGAGCCGACGAGAACGCCGGAGTCGCCGGCGCCCGAGACCACTGACACTCCCGAACCCACGGACTCTCCGGCCACCCAGGCGCCTACCGGAGAACCCTCGCATCCGCCCGTGCCCACCTCCATCCCGGCCGGGCTGGCTCCGGCCGATGGCGGCGGGGCGTTCGGGGCGCTGGGCGTCGCTGGTGCCGGCTGTATCGCGGCGGCCGGGGCGGTCCTGCTGTTCCGTCGCCGGCGTGCCGATGGCTGAGTGGGTCCCGCGGCATCGTCGCCGTGCTCCGGGGGGCGTGGTGCTCTACGTCGTGCTGGGTGCGGCGCTGGTGCTGGTGGCAGGGGCCGCGTGGGCCGTCGGCGCGCTGCTCTCCGGCGGTGACTCGTCGTCGCTGTTGTCGCGGGATCGCGACGATGTGCCGGTCGAGGCTCGGCCGGACACCGTGGACGATGAAGCGGACGACGACGAGGAGGGCTACCGGATCTGGATCCCCGCGATCAGCGTGACCGCGGGCTTGGTGGGCATTGACAGTGACGACGAGCGGGTGCTGCTCCCGCCGGAGGACCCGGCGCAGGCCGGGTGGTGGGCCCCGGGCGCGGCCCCCGGGGCGGACGCCGGCACGGTGCTCGTGGTGGGGCACTCGGCCGAGTCCGGCGATGCGGTCTTCAACCACGCCGGCGAGTTGAGCGAGGACGACCTGATCGTGATCGGGGACGCCGAGCCGTTCGCCTACCGCGTGCTCTCCGTAGAGGTGATCAGGCGAGACGAGCTTCCCGGCCGCTCCGCCAAGCTCTTCACACAGGACGGTCCGCACCGCCTCGTCCTCGTGACTTGCGAAGGGTGGTCCGGCGAGGACTTCGACGCGAACGTCGTCGTCACGGCCGAGCCGGCCCGTTAACCCACTCTGGGGATCTCCGAATGATCATGTAAACCATGTTTTCCCGTGCTTCACCATGCCTGCAGGCATGGTGAAGCACGGGAAAACATGGTTTACATGATCATTTTGGGCTCTTGTGACATGTCCGTGGGTGGGTTGAGCGTGTCATAGCAGCGCACGCCGTTCTTTCCGCCTAGGTTTTTGATTGTCGAAGATCAAAAACAAGGTGTGAGGAGAACGGCGTGCGTGGCGCTA
>NZ_JAAGOB010000002.1:616209-656059 GCF_010550695.1 Phytoactinopolyspora alkaliphila | reverse complement strand
ACGCCAAGATCAAAATAGCGACCGACATGGACATCTACTTCTGCGACCCGCACTCGCCCTGGCAACGCGGCACCAACGAAAACACCAACGGCCTACTGCGCCAATACTTCCCCAAGGGCACCGACCTATCCCTGCACGGCCCCGGCTACCTCGACTTCGTCGCCACCGAACTGAACAACCGACCCCGCAAAACCCTGAGCTGGAAAACCCCAGCCGAAGCACTCAACAAGCTACTCTCAGAACCATTCAATCCACCCGGTGTTGCACTCACCACTTGAATCCGCCATGGCTGCAGGCATGGTGAAGCACGAGAACGCATGGTTTACATGATCATTTGGGCGTTGGCGGACCCGCGTGGCTCCGGGCGCGGCGCGTCGGGGAGGATGGCGTCGTGTACGAGAACGGTTCGACGCCACGGCAGATCGCCGACCGCTACGTCGAGACCCTCGCGGATCTCAATCCGGTGGTCGGTACCGCGCTGGGGATCCGCCCCGGTAGTGACGCCATGCCCGATTTCTCTCCCGACGGGAGGGAAGCGCTGGCTGACGCTCAGCGAGCGGTGCTGACGGAGCTTGCGGTCGCCGAACGGGGCGACCTGCCGGTGGTGGAAAGACGCGCTGCGCGCCTGCTCCGAGAACGGCTGACGGCGACGCTGGCCGTGCACGACGCCGGCGAAGGTTTGCGTGAGGTCAACAACCTGTTCTCACCGGCGCATTCGATGCGTTCGGTGTTTCTTCTGATGCCTCAGGAGTCCGGCGACGACTGGGCGGTCATCGCCCGCAGGCTGGCGCGCATTCCGGAAGCGGTGCGAAGTTGCCGTGCCTCACTGGAGAAGGGCATGTCCGACGGCCTGCTGGCCCCGGCGAGACAGGCGGAGACCGTCGTCGCCCAGCTGACCACCTGGGTGCGCACGGCGTGGTATCGGGAGTTCGTCGCCGCTGGCCCGGATGCGTTGTGGACAGAGTTGACCGGGGCGGCGGACGTCGCCACGGCGGCCCTCGACGAGCTCCGCGGTTTCCTCTCCGACGTCTACGCGCCGGCCGCGCAGGAGGCCCCCGATGCGGTCGGGCGCGATCGATACGCGCGATGGGCGCGGTACTGGACGGGCGCGGATCTGGACCTTGATGACGCGTATGCGTACGGGTGGGCCGAGTATCACCGGCTGAGGGAGGAGATCGACAAGGCTGCCACGGCGATTCTTCCTGGGGCCTCGCCGATGCAGGTGATGCGCCACCTTCACGAGCACGGTGAGGCGATCCACGGCGAGGAGGAGATCAGGCGCTGGCTGCAGGACCTCATGGACCGAGCCATAGAGGACTTCGACGGCACGCACGTGGATCTGGCCGATCCGATCAAGAATGTCGAAGCCATGATCGCGCCACCCGGAAGTGCCGCCGCTCCCTACTACACCCGGCCCTCGCTGGACTTCTCCCGGCCCGGCCGGACATGGCTGCCGACCATGGGCAGGGACCGCTTCCCCACGTGGGACCTGGTCAGTACGTGGTACCACGAGGGCGTGCCGGGCCACCACCTGCAGCTGGCGCAGTGGGTCCACGTGCAGGACACCCTTTCGCGCTATCAGGTCAGCGTCGGGTCGGTCAGTGCCACCACCGAGGGCTGGGCGCTCTATGCGGAACGGCTCGTGGACGAGCTCGGCTACCTGACCGACCCCGCCTATCGCCTTGGGTACCTCGACGCGCAGATGCTCCGGGCGGTACGGGTGATCATCGACATCGGCATGCACGTGCGCCTGCCCATCCCGGCCGGCTCGCCGTTTCACCCGGGCGAAACCTGGACGCCGCATCTGGGGCGAGAGTTCCTGCGCCGCCACAATGGCCGGGACGAGGAGTTCATCGACTCGGAGATCATCCGCTACCTGGGCCTACCCGGCCAGGCGATCAGTTACAAGCTCGGCGAGCGGGCCTGGCTCGACGGCCGCGCCGCCGCCCGGGCTGCGCGTGGCGACGCCTTCGACCTCAAGGCGTGGCACATGGCGGCGCTTTCGCTCGGCTCGCTCGGTCTCGACGATCTCGCCGACGAACTCGCGAAGCTGCCCTAGCGGGGACACTCATGGTCGATCCTCTGGCATACGTGATTATCGCGGCGTCACTCGGTTACGCCGGGTGGGGCCTCGTCGCCGTGGTTCGCAACCAAAACCCACGTGAGTGGTTCGTGATCGGCGCCGCAGTCATCGAGCTGTTGCTGCTGGTGCAGGGAGTCGTCGCGGTGGTGATGATGGCGGTGGGCGACGGGCCTGGCGAAACTGCCCTTTTCGTCAGCTACCTGATCTTCGCGCTGCTCCTGCTGCCAATGACGCTCTTCTGGGCCCTTGCGGAGAAATCCCGGTGGGGCACCTCGGTGCTCGTCTTCGGCACCCTTGTTCTCGCCGCTCTGGTGGTACGTCTCCAGGAAATCTGGGAGGGAGTTCCCGGTGTGTGAGCGGCTGGCGGCATGGCGGGTGAGGCGATGAATGGACCAGTGGCCGGGGCGGGCAGCAGTGGCCCTGGGCGGCTGCTCGTCGCCGTCTACGCGGTCTTCGCCGTCGGCGCCACGTCTCGCGCCGCCTACCAGATCTCCACCAAGTTCGAGGTGGCGCCCGCGGCGTATCTCCTCTCAGCGCTGGCCGCCGTGGTCTACGTCGTGGCCACGATCGCTCTCGCGCGCCCAGGCGCGACGCCTCGCCGCGTGGCGCTGGGCGCCATCTCGCTGGAGATGGCAGGCGTCCTCGTCGTCGGCTCCTTGACGGCGTTCGATGCGGTCGACTTCCCGGCTGACACGGTGTGGTCGGACTACGGCCGCGGATACCTGTTCATCCCGCTCGTCCTGCCGGTGGTGGGCCTGGCCTGGTTGCGCCGCCGCGCGAAGGTCAGCTCTGGGTGAACGCCGGCGTGCCGGCGGCTGTGCTCCGCGGCGCGTGTGCTGTCACGAGTCGACGGCGGAGTCCATGGGCTCTTCCTTGCGGGAGGCCGAGGCGACGACGGCACCGAGAGCACCGGCCGCCACCACTACCAGCAGTGCCCGGAGTATGCCCTCATGGTCGCCGATCCAGCCCAGGAGGGGTGGGCCGGCGAGGAACGCGGTGTAACCGATCGACGCGACGACGCTCACCCGGGCAGCCGCGCGGCGCGGATCGTCCGCGCCGGCGCTCATGCCGACCGGGAATCCGAGCGCTGCGCCGAGTCCCCACAGGCTGATGCCGACGACCGCGACCGCCGGGTTGCCACCGAAGACGACCATCAGCGCACCGACAGCGGCGAGCGTACCGCTGATACGAACGACGAGCGGGCGTCCGTAGCGGTCGAGGAACCAGGAGCCACACAGCCGGCCCACCGTCATCGCGGTGACGAAGAGCGCGAAGGCCGCGGCGCCGACGGCGTTCTCGACCTCGTACCCGTCGACGATCCCTACCGCGAGCCAGTCATTGGCGATCCCCTCGATGAGTGCGAAGGACAGCACCATGACGCCGATCATCAGCGTCCGGGGCTCGCGCCAGGCGAGCAGCACGGAGAAGGAGGGGCGGCTGACACCGTCGTCGTCGACCTCGACCTGCCGTGGGAGGAAGTATCGGGTACTGACCATGGCGATACCGATGGCCACCACGCCGACGGTGACGAGGTGGGTGGCCACGGAGATCTCCAGCCAGGTGACAGCCGCGCCGATGCCTGCGCCGATGACCGTTCCGAGACTGAACGCGGCGTGGAAGCGGGGCATGACGGTGCGCCCGAGGAGCCGTTCGACGGCCGCGCCTTCGACGTTCATGGCGACGTCCCACGAACCGCTGCCGTAGCCGAGCGCAGCCAGCCCGAGCGCGGTGACCGCCACGCTGACCATGGGATCGGCGCCGATCGAGGCGAGGATCAAGCCACTGCCGGCGAGCGCCGATCCCAGGGCGACGGTCCGAGTGGCGCCGATCCTGCCGATGACGAGCCCGGCGGTGGGAAGAGCGATGACGGCGCCGATGGCGATCGCCAGTAAGAGGCGGCCCAGTTCGCCTGGCTCCAGGCCGAGCCCGTCGCGCACCTGCGGAACGCGTGCCATCCACGAGGCGAAAGCGAAGCCGTTGGCCGCGAAGACCATAGATACGGCGTTGCGGGCACGGAGGACGTGCGCTGCGGGTGGGACCAGAGGCGTGTCGGACCGGGCCATGTTCGCGGTTCCTTTGAACTGTTCCTGAAGGATCGAATCGATTCGATCGTATCGATTCGATATCATGCCATCGGTTGAGCGGTGAATGCAAGCCATCCGGGAGGTGACCACCGTGACCACGGGCAGGCCGACCCTCGCGGCGGTGGCGGCACGCGCCGGTGTCTCGCCGTCGACCGCATCCCTGGCCTTCAGCGGCGCCGGGCCCGTCGCGGCGGACACGCGCGAGCGGGTTCTGGCTGCGGCACGGGATCTCGGATACGCCGGTCCGGATCCCATGGCGCGGTCCCTCCGACAGGGTCGCTCTGGCATCGTCGCGGCGGTCATCGGCGAGCGGCTGCTCTACGCGTTCCGGGACCCCGTGGCGGTCGGCCTGCTCGACGGGATCGCCGAGGAGCTGAGTCCGCTCGACTCCGGGCTTCTGCTGATCTCGGGTGATGCGAGCCGCGCCGGGCCGACGCCCGAGCAGGTGGCCCGGATGCCGATGGACGTCGTCATCTTCGCCATGTGTGGACGCGACGACGACGCACTCCTGGATCACTTCGTCGAACGTGGCGTTCCCATCGTCGCCGTCGACGGCCCGCATCGCGACGATGTCGCCGTGCTCGACATCGATGATCGCGGGGAGGCTCGCTCGTTGGCGCAGCATCTTGCCCGACTCGGTCATGAACGGATCGGCGTGGTGGCATTGCCGATGCTCCTCGACGGCCGTCGAGGGCCGATGGACGACGCGCGCCGGGCCGAGATCGGCTTCTCCGACGTCCGTGAACGACTGCGCGGGACGGAGGACGTGTTCGGCCGGGTCCCGGTCATCGAGGCGGCCACCAACCTGATCGAGGAAGGCGAGCAGGCCGCGGAGCATCTGCTCGCCGCCGCCACCCCGCCCACGGCTATCGTCGCACAGAGCGACCTGCTGGCTGTCGGCGTCCTGCGGACGGCGGAGTCTCGCGGGCTACGCGTGCCGGAGGATCTGAGCATCGTGGGTTTCGATGGCATCGAGACGCCGTGGATCGGCGCCCATGTGCTGACGACGGTGGAACAGCCGATTGTGGACAAGGGCAGGACGGCCGGGCGGATGGTCGCGGAGTTCCTCGCCGGCAGCCGGCCGGCCGACGTCCGGCTGCCCACAACTCTCCGGGTGGGCTCGACGACAGCACCCCCGCCCCGCCCTTCTCCATGATCATTGACCATCCCCCGCCCTCTTGGTTCGGGCTACGGCCAATGATCATGGAGAGAGGGCCGGGTACCCTGGCGTGGTGAGCGAAGCGGGCGAATCGCGACCAGCCCGGCTCGACGTGGGCGTCGTGGGCACCGGCCGCGTGGGTGCGGTCCTCGGGGCGGCTCTGGCCGCGGCCGGCCACCGGATCGTCGCCGGCTATGGCGTGTCGGTCTCGAGCCGTCTACGGGCTGAGACGCTTCTTCCCGACGTGCCGCTGCTCACCGTTGCCGAGGTGCTCGAGAAGTCCAGCCTCGTCCTTCTGACCGTGCCCGACGACACACTCCCCGGCCTGGTCGACGGTCTGGTAGCCACGAATGCGATTCACGCCGGGCAGTTCGTGGTCCACACAAGTGGCCGGTTCGGAGTGTCGGTACTCGACCCGGTCGTCGGCCGCGGAGCCCTTCCGCTCGCCCTGCATCCGGCCATGACCTTCACCGGCACTTCCGTCGACCTGCATCGTCTCGCCGGCGCTACGTTCGGTGTGACGGCGGCTGAACCGCTGTGGCCGGTGGCTGAGGCTTTGGTGATCGAGATGGGCTCGGAGCCGGTCCGGGTCGACGAGGAGCGCCGCGCCCTCTACCACGCGGCGCTCTCCCATGGCGCCAACCATCTGATTACCCTGGTCAACGACGCGATGGACATGCTCCGGGCGGCCGGCGTCGAGCAGCCTGACCGCACTCTTGCGCCATTGCTGTCCGCGGCGCTGGACAACACGCTGCGCCAGGGCGACGACGCCCTGACCGGTCCGGTGTCTCGTGGCGACGCGGGGACGGTGGCCGATCACCTCGTGGAGATCGGGCGGGTCGCCCCGGAGGCCGTCGACGTCTACACCACACTGGCTCGCCGGACGGCGGCTCGGGCGCTGGCCTCGGGACAGCTGCGGGCTACTGACGCGGAGGCGCTGCTCGAGATCCTGGCCGCGCCGCCCGGCCCGTCCTAGCCCGCGCGGCCAGAGCTCACTGCCGGTAGGGCTCGGTGGAGAGGTAGAGGCGGCGGACCACGTCCTCGATGTCAGGTTCCTCGATGCTGAGATCGCGCACCTCACCCCTGGCGCTGACGCTGGCCAGCACGGCTCCGGCAGTCGTGTGTCCCGGGACGAACGACAGGCGCTGGCGCATGCCATCGGGTTCGCTGTGCACCAGGCGAGTGCCGGGGACGTCTTCAAGGGGCGGTGTCGGGGCAGCGAAATCGAGGACCATGACGCGTTCGGCGCCCACTCGATGCACCAGGCCAGGCAGGTCACCGTCGTAGATCATCTGGCCATGATCGACGACGACGAGCCGCTCGGTCAGGCGCTGGACGTCGTCCATGTCATGGGTGGTCAGCAGCAGGCTGGTTCCGTGCAGCGCGCGCTGCTCGGCCAGGAACACGCGCAGGCGCTCCTTGCTCAAGACATCCAAACCGATGGTCGGCTCGTCGAGAATCAGCAGCTCCGGTGAATGCAGCAGAGCAGCCGCGATCTCACCCCGGATGCGCTGGCCGAGCGAGAGCTGCCGGACGGGAGTGTCGACGAACGACGCGAGGTCGAGGCGGTCGATCAGCTCGTCCCGGCGCGCGACCCAGGAGTCACCGGGAAGCCGGTGGATGGCCGCGAGAGTCCGGTAGGACTCGCGCAGGGGCAGGTCCCACCACAACTGGGTGCGCTGGCCGAAGACGACGCCGATCCGGCGGGCAAGCCGTTTGCGCTGACGGACGGGGTCGAGCCCGCAGGTGACCACGGAACCGGACGACGGGACGAGAATGCCCGTGATCATCTTGATGGTGGTCGACTTCCCAGCCCCGTTGGCGCCGATGTAACCGATCGCGGCCCCTCGCTGCATGCTGAACGTGAGCGCATCGACCGCGTCGACGGTCTTCTTGGTCCGGCGTAGCCGGCCGCCGGGCGAGCGCACGGTGAACCGGCGGCTGAGACTGCGGACGTCGATGATTGCGTCGGTTGCCGAGTCCGCATGTGCGACGGCGATGGCCATAGACATCACGATCCCGCTCCTGTGTAGTGACGGATGCCGGCTCGCCAGCCGATCAGCGCGACTCCCCAGGTCACGACTGCCATCAGCGGGCCGCACCAGCCGAGCCAGGACGGCAGGCCGGGTGGTCCGGGAAGGTCCAGCAGGACCAGGGTCGGCAGGTATCCGACGAATGCCGCCGGGATGACGAAGGTGAACAGCACGCGGACCGGCAGCACGAAGATGCTGGCCGGATATTGCGAGGCGTACGAACCGCCATAGGTGAATGCGTTGGTGAACTCGCTGCCTTCGATGAGCCAGAACTGGACCGCAGCAGCGCAGACGAAGAGCGCGGCGAAGATGGAGACCCCGGCGGATATGGCCGTGACGAGGAGGCCGACCTTCGCTGGCGACCAGGCGATGTCGTTCAGCGGCAGCGCGATCGCCAGGACGACGACGGCCATGCCCGCGCGTCCCACCCGTCGCAGGGCGATATCGCTGGTGATCAGTTGCGTGAGCACGGGCAGTGGGCGAAGGAGGAACGCGTCCAGCGTGCCCGCGCGCAGGTACGTGGGCAACTGGTCCGCGTGGCCGACGACCATGTCCGCGAGACTGAAGCCGAGGTTGGCCAGCGCGAAGAGCAGAGCCGCGGCGGCGAAGTCCAGCCCACCGAGGAACTCGACCTTCGCGAAGATCACATAGATCTCCGCGAACTCGAACATCCCCACGGCGATGCTGCCGATGGCATCCATGGCGAACGAGCGTCGGTACGCCATCTGCGCGCGTAGCCGGGAACCGAGGAGCGCCCGGTACGGGCGTAGGGCTTCAGCCACCCTGGACCACCAGCTTCCGGGTGCCCGCGAGGAAGACCAGTTGGCCCACGGCGAGCATGGCGACGAGCCACACCGCCTGCGTTCCCATGATCGCCAGGGCATCGACGCCGTCGGCTCGGGCGGTTACGACGTCGATCGGTGCCTGGATCAGTGAAGGGCCGGGAGTCCATGCCGCGACGGTCGACAACCACCCTGGGAACCAGTGGACTGGGACCATCATTCCGCTCAAAACACTGGACACGGCCATGTAGAGCGTTCGGACACCGCGCAGGTCCAGAAGCCAGAACGCGGCGAGATTCACTAGCCACTGGCAGGCGAACGAAAGCATGACGGCCAGCCACACGCTTATCGCACCTAGAACGTAGGGCAACGGGGATGTGGGGAGGGTCAGTCCGGTCACGGCGGCGCCGACGAGGAGGGGTGGAGCCCCCCGTGGAATGAACGAGTAGGCGGCTCGGCCGAGGTCGGCGGCCAGGTAGGCGAGCTGTGGATCGACCGGCCGTGCCAGGTCGACCGCGACGTCGCCGGAGCGGATGCGTAGGGCGAGTTCCTGCCAGCCGAAGATGTTGACCGGTGCGATCAACGCCTGGACCAGCCACGCGTACGTGGCGCCCGTAGCCGCGTCGTACCCGGCCAGGCTGCCGCCCGCCGCGCCTATGGCACCGATGGTGATGTAGGCCTTGATCAAGCCGAACACGGAGTTGGTGAAAGCTCCGGCGGCGGTGGCCAATCGATAGGTGGACCACCTGCGAAAGCCCATCGCGACGTGGGCGCAGAAGAGTGCGATGAACGACGTGGCGTGGGACATCGGACCTGTCTCCTCAGGCTCGGCGGAAGATGAAGCTTTTCCGACGGCCCGTGTACCGGTCCGGTCGCGAAGGGCATGGGAGCTTAGCCGCGACTGGGTTCCACGTCAACTGAGGTCGTGTGAAAAGCTGAGCGTCGTGAGCGAACCTGCGGTGGTGAGAACTCGGGAAGACTTGTCGGACGCCCTGGCCGAAGCCGACACGGAGACCGCGGTGGTGATGACGCTCGGTGCCCTTCACGAGGGCCATGCAGCATTGATGCGAGCGGCCCGAGACCTGGTGGGCGACGACGGCCTGGTGATCGTCACCATCTTCGTGAATCCGCTGCAGTTCGGTCCTGGCGAAGACCTCGATCGCTATCCGCGGACGCTGGACGCCGATCTCAAGATGTGCGCCGCCGAGGGCGTGGATCTCGTGTTCGCACCTGACCTCGACGAGATGTATCCCAGCGGGGCCCCCATGGTCACCGTGGACCCGGGACGCCTCGGCCGCGAGCTGGAAGGTGCCGCCCGGCCGGACCATTTCGCCGGCGTGCTCACCGTCGTCGCCAAGCTCCTCAACCTGACGGTTCCCACCTTCGCGCTTTTCGGGGAGAAGGACTATCAGCAGCTCACCTTGGTCCGCCGGATGGTGACCGATCTTGAGCTCCCCTACGAGATCGTCGCCGTACCGACCGTGCGCGAGCCCGACGGCCTCGCACTCTCCAGCCGCAACCGATATCTCTCCGCGGACGAGCGTCCTCTTGCCCTGGCGTTATCGGCGGCACTCCGCGCTGGCCGCGATGCCGCAGCCAACGGTCGTGACGCCGTGCTCCGGGCGGCGCGGATCGTGCTGGACCGCACACCAGAGCTGGATGTGGATTACCTGGAGCTGCGCACCACCGACCTGGCTGAACAGGCCGAAACCGGTGAAGCGAGGTTGCTGATCGCTGCCCGGCTAGGGACGACCCGGCTGATCGACAATGTCTTGGCGGAGTTGCCGACGCATTGACGACAGCCCGATCTGACCTCCTTCGAACCGGGAACTCGTCGTCCCAGGCGCGGGTGATCGACTGATCCTGGTGCGTCCCAATTTGCCCATGGGAACGTGTTCGGCTGGCGGGATGCGTGAGCTTCGGCGGGGTGAGACGCCGTAGGCTTTGCGACCGTGACGGAAATCCGAATGCCCCGCCGGCTGCTCACCGAGCAGCCGGGCTGGGCGTCCACCGCGGATGTCGTCGTGGTCGGAAGCGGCATCGCCGGGCTCACCACGGCGCTGGAGGCGCGCAAGGCCGGCAGGGTCCTGCTCGTGACCAAGACCAGCTTGTCGGCCGGCTCCACCGCCTGGGCGCAAGGCGGCATCGCCGCGGCGCTCGGTCCGGAAGACAGTCCTGACCAGCACTTGCACGACACGCTCGTGGCCGGCGTCGGTCTGTGCGAGGAGGATGCGGTTCGGACGCTCGTCACCGAAGGCCCGCAGCGGGTCCGTGAACTGGCGGCGCTAGGCACTGAGTTCGCGCGTGCTCACGACGGGACCATCGCGCTCACCAGGGAGGGCGGCCACCGGCGGGATCGGATCGCCCACGCCGGGGGCGATGCCACCGGCAAGGAGATCTCCAGGGCACTCATCCAGGCGCTTCGCGCGGTGGAGGAGGACCCTGGCATCCAGGTCATCGAACATGCGCTGGTCACTGACATCCTGACCGACGCGGCTGGGCGAGCATGCGGCGTGGCGTTGCATGTCATCGGCGAAGGCCGCATCGACGGCGTCGGCGCCGCGCTCGGCCGCGCCGTGGTTCTCGCCACCGGTGGGTTCGGCCAGGTATACGCGTCGACCACGAATCCGCCGGTGTCCACCGGCGACGGCGTGGCCGCGGCTCTGCGCGCCGGAGCCGAGATCGTGGATCTCGAGTTCGTCCAGTTCCATCCCACTGTGCTGTGGCTCGGCAGATCAGCCACTGGGCAGCAGCCGCTGATCTCCGAAGCAGTGCGCGGGGAAGGTGCTCACCTGCGCGACGTCGAGGGCAGGCGGTTCATGGTGGGCCGGCACGAGCTGGCGGAGCTGGCTCCGCGCGACGTCGTCGCCAAAGGCGTGGTGACAGCGATGGCCGAGACCGGCGCGGAACACGTGTGGCTGGATGCCAGACACCTGGGCGCCCAGTTCCTGGAGGACCGCTTCCCCACGATCGTGGCCCGCTGTCGCTCGTACGGAATCGACCCGGTCACCGATCTGGTGCCCGTCGCCCCTGCACAGCACTATGCCAGCGGTGGAATCCGGACCGACCTGCGCGGCAGGACCACGGTTCCCGGCCTGTACGCATGTGGCGAGGTTTCCTGGACCGGGGTGCATGGTGCCAACAGGCTGGCGTCGAACTCGTTGCTGGAGGGCCTGGTGTGGGGCCATCGGATCGCCGTCGACCTCGCCGAGAATCTGGCCCGTGTGGCAGCGGCCGAGCCGGTGGATCGAGACGGCGATGCCGTACTGCTCGCCGCTGATGCCCGCCCGTTCATCCAGTCCGCGATGACTGTCGGCGCAGGGGTGATCAGATCCGCGTCGTCGCTGGAGACTCTGCAGGCCCGGCTGGCTCACCTGGGCGACGAGCGACGCGCATCGGTCCCCACTCCACGAGCGTGGGAGACCACGAATCTGCATGCCGTCGCGGCCACTCTCGGCCGTCATGCGGCGCTGCGGGTGGAGACCCGGGGCGGTCACTGGAGGGAAGATTTTCCGGAGCGGGACGATGGGCGCTGGCGCGGCCACTTGGTCAGCGCTCTGGATCCTGATGGTGTTCTGGTAACAACGTTTCAGCCGATGAGGGAGAAATCATGAGTCTGGCCGAGCCGATAACGAGCGCGTTGCGTGACGTTGGTCTCGACCCGCTCTATGTGGAGGACTTGGTACGGGCGACCATCGAGGAAGACCTTGATGGCGGCATCGACGTCACCACGGAGGCGACGGTGTCCGAGGAACAACGGGCTCGAGCCACGATCGCGGCCAGGGAGGCAGGCGTCGTCGCTGGCATTCCAGTGATGGAGGCGGTCTTCGGGGCTGCTGTGGACGACGTCGTCCTTGAACGCAGAGTGGCCGACGGAAGCTGGGTCGAGCCGGGCACACCGTTGCTGGCCGTCACCGGCCCTACCCGCCAGATCCTCTTGGCGGAGCGCACGGCACTCAACCTTGGATCGAGACTGTCCGGCATCGCCAGCGCGACCCGCGCCTGGGCCGACGCCCTGGCCGGCACCAACGCCGTGGTGCGGGATACCCGCAAGACGACACCCCTGTTGCGTCCCCTGGAGAAGTACGCGGTTCGGGTGGGTGGTGGCGAGAACCACCGCTCGTCGTTGTCCGAATCCGCACTGATCAAGGACAATCACATCGCCGCCGCCGGCAGCATCACGGCCGCGTTCGAGGCCGTCCGCCAGCACGCCCCGGGCATTCCGGTGGAGGTCGAGGTCGACGACGTTCACGGTGCGGTTGAAGCGGTACGGGCGGGAGCCGAACTCGTCCTGCTCGACAACTTCACCGTCGAGCAGGTCCGGGAGGCGGTCAACGCGGTTGGAAGACATGCCCGGCTGGAGGTCAGCGGCGGGCTCACCCTGGACAGGGCCGCGGACTACGGCGCGACTGGCGTCCAATACCTGTCCGTGGGTGCGTTGACCCATTCGGTGGCTGGACTCGATCTCGGTCTGGACATCGAGTCCGTCGCCTCGCCGGGCATGAACGACGCAGACATGGGCCGTTCGTTTGCCGACACGGCCGACCAGCCGTACGTCCGATAGATTTCGCGCGCCCACCTGGAGACGCTCGTGCTACTCGCCATCGACGTCGGCAACACCGACACGGAGATCGGCTTGCTCGACGGCGAGGAGGTCGTCCACCATTGGCGGATCTCCACTGTGGCGAACCGCACCGCCGACGAGTTGATGGCACTGTTACGGGGACTCTTCGCGGGCGGGCATGACGATGCGGTCCAGGGTGTGGTGGTGTGCTCCACCGTGCCGGCCGTGCTCAGGACAGTGCGGGAACTGGTCGGGCGGTACTACGCGGACGCGCGATCGGTCTTCGTCGAGCCCGGTACCCGCACCGGCCTTCCGGTGCTGACGGACAATCCCCGTGAGGTCGGAACCGACCGGGTGGTCAACGCCCTCGCGGCGTTGCGGATGTTCGGGGGCCCCTGCATCGTCGTCGATCTCGGCACGGCCACCACGTTCGACGTCGTCTCCGCACGGGGCGAGTACTTGGGCGGTGCGATCGCGCCCGGGATCGAAGTCTCCCTCGACGCTCTCGGCCAGGCCGGGGCACAGCTTCGTCGCGTCGAATTGGTACGCCCGCGTTCGGTGATCGCGAAGAACACCGTGGAAGCGCTGCAGTCGGGAGTCCTGTATGGGTTCAGCGGCCAGGTGGACGGGATGGTCGCCAGGATGGCCGCGGAACTGGATGTCCCGGTGAGCGAGCTGAGCGTCATCGCCACCGGGAGCCTCGCCCCGGTGGTGCTGGGCGAAGCCATGACCATCACTCACCACGAGCCACGGTTGACCCTGATCGGTCTCGGCCTCGTCTTCGACCGGAACGCCTCCGCCAAATGACCATGTAAACCATGTTTTCTCGTGCTTCACCATGCCTGCAGCCATGGGGAAGCACGAGAAAACATGGTTTACATGATCATTTAGGTGCGGCCGAGGAGGGCGTTGAGATCGCCCGTGGTGCCGAGGTGACCCAGCTTGTCCGGGTTGAGCTGATTGTGAAGCGCACGGATCCGGCCATCGCCGATCTCTATGGTCATCACGGCGAGCACAGCGCCTTCCGCGCTGACTACCCGCCACGCCGGCAAGCCGTTGGCCTCCACCAGCTCGGTGCGCATGTTCAGCCGCGTCGCCTGCTTTGCCAGGCCCATGACGAAACGCATGACCTGAACCGCGCCGCTGATCGGCTTCTGGATAGCGGGTGCGCGTCCGCCGCCATCGGCCACGAAGACGACGTCGTCGGCGAGCAGACGCTTCAACGCTTCGATATTGCCGTCATGCGCGGCAGCGAGGAAACGCTGGGAAAGCTCGGCGTGGCGCTCCCGGTCGGCGTCGAACCGGGCCCGGCCCGCGTCGATCGCACGTTTGGCCCGAGCCATGATCTGACGGCAGTTCGCCTCGCTCTTCTCCACTACGGCAGCGATCTCGTCGTAGCCATAGCCGAAGACCTCGCGCAGCAGGAACACGGCGCGCTCGACCGGTGACAAGCGCTCCAGCAGTACCAGAAACGCCGTCGACACCGACTCGTCGGTCTCGACCTGACGTGCCGGGTCGGCGTCGTCGGAAGCCACCAAAGGCTCCGGGAGCCAGGGCCCCACGTACTGCTCACGCCGTACTCGCGCTGAGCGCAGCGCGTCAATCGCCAGCCTGGTCGTCACCGTGGTGGCGAACGCGTCCGGCGAGTCGATTGCCGTGCCCTCCAGCTGGCTTTTGTGCATGCGCAGGAAAGCGTCCTGAACGACATCCTCAGCCTCGACCACGCTGCCGAGCATGCGGTACGCGATGGAGAACATCAGCGGCCGGAGTTCGTCGTGCTGCAGAACGGTCACGACTCGATACAACCACGTTCACCGCCGGGCAGCACAGAGCCGGTGTGACGCGGCCGACATTCGCGAACCTGTCACAGCGGAGGTGCCTGTCTCGTCGTCGGGGCAAAGAGAGAAAGGAAAAGGCCATGAAGATCTACCTCGCCGGTGCCACCGGCGCACTCGGGACCCGCCTGTTGCCGCTGCTGACCGGCGCCGGCCACGACGTGGTTGCCACCACCCGCTCTGCCGGAAAAGCCGCGCAGCTCACTGCGGCGGGTGCCACGCCCGCCGTCGTCGACGCGCTGGACGCCGACGCTGTGATGGACTCCGTTGCCGAGGCGAGGCCCGATGTGGTGATCCACCAGCTGACCTCGCTGTCCGGAACGTTGAACCTGAAGAAGTTCGACGAGTACTTCGCCGCCACGAACGCGCTACGGAGCCGCGGCACCGAGAATCTGCTCATGGCGGCCCGCGCGGCCGGCACCAAGCGCGTCCTGGTACAGAGTTACGCCGGCTGGCCGAACGATCGCACGGGCTCGGCCGTGAAGACTGAAGACGACCCGCTCGATCCCACTCCAGCGAGTGCGGCCCGGCAGACTCACGCCGCGATCAGTGCTCTGGAATCCATGGTCACCGGTGCGCATGACCTGGAGGGCCTGGTCCTTCGCTACGGGGCCTTCTATGGGCCGGGCACAGGATGGAGCGCGGACGGCGACACCGCGGCGATGGTTCGCAAGCGCAAGTTCCCGATCGTCGGCGGAGGCACTGGAATATGGTCGTTCGTGCACATCGACGATGCCGCCGCGGCCACCGCAGCAGCCGTCGAGCGCGGCGCGCCCGGCATTTACAACATCGTCGACGACGACCCCGCGCCGGTGTCGGCATGGCTGCCTTACCTCGCCGAGGCCCTGGGTGGCAAACCCCCGAGGCGACTGCCGGTATGGCTGGCCAAGCCCATGATCGGCGACCAGGGCATCGCCATGATGACGTCGACTCGCGGCTCATCCAACGCCAAAGCACGTCGAGAACTGGCCTGGACGCCGACTTATCCGTCCTGGCGGAAGGGGTTTCGTGCCCTGAACGGCTGAGCCGCCGTGTGTCAGGAACCGGGCGGCGGGCTGTGCTCCACGAACTCCCAGCCCGCCGCCTCGACGGCGCGATGGGCAGGTCCGCTCATCGCAGCGAACGCCACCGCGAACCCTGAGTTCTGCCCCTTCTCGGTCAAATCCCGGAGAAAGGCCAGACCCGGCTCGCCGAGATTGCTGACTTCCTGCATATTGACGACGACGACGCTGAGACCGCCGATGCGCTCCAGCGTCGCCACCTCATCGACCGCCT
The DNA here is from genome assembly GCF_010550695.1 of Phytoactinopolyspora alkaliphila. Lineage (GTDB taxonomy): Bacteria > Actinomycetota > Actinomycetes > Jiangellales > Jiangellaceae > Phytoactinopolyspora > Phytoactinopolyspora alkaliphila. The sequence continues at coordinate 640,244 of NZ_JAAGOB010000002.1, read as the reverse complement.
CCCCGAACGTCTCGGCAGGTACGTCGTCAACGTCGCCCGACAAGAAGACGACGATCTCCTGACCGCCACGGTCGACGACCTCGACTGTGCCCATCGACCTCACCTCCTCCCACCAGAGTGACAGGTCGGCGAGTACCGGACAACGCAATCGCGAGCATCCCTCCTTCGTCGGGCCAACCGCTCCGCTCACTTGCCTCGTCACCGCTCCGGTCGCCTGGTCGCGTTCCTCGGCTCGTTCGCTTCGCGGGCGGACCCTCCTTCGTCGGGCCAACCGCTCCGCTCACTTGCCTCGTCACCGCTCCGGTCGCCTGGTCGCGTTCCTCGGCTCGTTCGCTTCGCGGGCGGACCCTCCTTCGTCGGGCCAACCGCTCCGCTCACTTGCCTCGTCACCGCTCCGGTCGCCTGGTCGCGTTCCTCGGCTCGTTCGCTTCGCGGGCGGACCCTCCTTCGTCGGGCCAACCGCTCCGCTCACTTGCCTCGTCACCGCTCCGGTCGCCTGGTCGCGTTCCTCGGCTCGTTCGCTTCGCGGGCGGACCCTCCTTCGTCGGGCCAACCGCTCCGCTCACTTGCCTCGTCACCGCTCCGGATAAGCTGGTGACCCATGAGTGAGACGCCGCCCCCGGCCATGGACGAGGACCTTCCGGAGCAGATGCGGATCCGCCGTCAGAAGCGGGCAGAGCTGCTTGAGGCAGGCGTCGAACCGTATCCCCTGGGATTTCACCGGACCCACACCCTGGCTCAGATTCGTGAGATGTACGCCGGCCTGGAACCGGGCGCCGAGACCGGTGACCGGGTCTCTGTCTCCGGCCGGGTGATCTTCCTGCGCAACACGGGGAAGCTGTGTTTCGCACGGCTTCGTGCAGGCGACGGTACCGAGCTACAGGCGATGCTCTCACTCGGGAATGTAGGCGAAGACCGCCTTGCCGCCTGGAAACACCTCGTCGATATCGGAGACCACGTCGGCCTCGACGGCGAAGTGATAGCGAGCAAGCGCGGTGAGTTGTCCGTGATGGCGGACACATGGACGATCGTGTCGAAGGCGCTGCGCCCACTTCCTGTCGCGCACAAGTCCCTGAACGAAGAGACACGAATCCGGCAGCGTTACGCCGACCTCATTGTCAATGACGACGCCCGCCAGATGGTGCGAACCCGCGCCACGATCGTTCGCTCCCTACGGGAAACGTTGCACAGACACGAATTTATCGAAATTGAAACTCCTGTTTTGCAGACAATTCACGGCGGTGCCGCGGCTCGCCCCTTCGAAACCCACCTGAATGCCTTCGACCTGCCCATGACACTGCGAATCGCGCTGGAGCTCTATCTCAAGCGTGCCATCGTCGGGGGCGTCGACAAGGTTTACGAGATCGGGCGCATATTCCGGAACGAAGGTGTTGATTCCACCCATAGTCCTGAGTTCACCATGCTCGAAGCCTACGAGGCTTTCGGCGACTACGACACCATGGCCACGCTCACCCGTGAATTCGTTCTCGACGCGGCCAATGCGATGGGCCGCACGGTCGTTCCCGACGGTCACGGTGGAGAGATCGACTTGGCGGCACCGTGGACTCGCATAACGCTGCATGACGCGGTATCGGGTGCCGTCGGTGAAGAGATAACGATTGATACGTCAACAAATCGCCTGCGCGAATTGGCCGCGAAGCACGACGTGGCGCTGCAGCCCGATTGGAGTCACGGCGAGATCGTCTTGGAGCTCTTTGAAAAGCTGGTCGAGCACACGCTGATGGAGCCCACCTTCGTGTGCGACTACCCGGAATCGGTGCGGCCGCTCGCCCGGGCTCACCGTGATGAGCCCAGGCTCGTCGAGGCCTGGGACCTGATCGTTGGTGGCGTGGAGATCGGCGTAGCATATTCCGAGCTGGTCGACCCGGTCATCCAGCGTGAGCGGCTGGAGGCGCAGTCCCTCCTGGCCGCTGCCGGTGATCCGGAAGCCATGCAGGTCGACGAGGACTTTCTCCGGGCGCTCGAGTACGGCATGCCGCCGACCGGTGGCATGGGGATGGGGATCGACCGGCTCGTCATGCTCCTCACCGGTACCGGGATCAGGGAGACGATCCTGTTTCCGGTGGTGAAGCCCGAGTGACGAGTCTGGAACCGCGGACACCGAGTGGACGAGAGTCCGGCGACTATTTCGTGCGGCGGGCACGGACCGCCGATGTCGCGGCTATTCGCCGGCTTCTCGACGGCTATGCGCGTGATCGAATTCTCCTGTCCAAGGAAACAGTCACGCTCTATGAGGACATCCAGGAGTTCTGGGTCGCGCAGGCTTCGGGTAGCGGTGATGTCATCGGATGTGGCGCCCTGCATGTCATGTGGGAAGACCTCGCCGAGGTCCGGACCCTCGCCACTTCTCCCGAGTGGCGAGGACTGGGCGTAGGGCACGCGCTTTTGACCCGTTTGCTGAAAGCAGCTAAAGAACTCGGCGTCGCGCGTGTGTTCTGCCTCACGTTTGAGGTGCGATTTTTTGAGCGGCACGGGTTTGAGCGGGTCGATGGTACCCCTGTGCCACCGGACGTGTACGCACAGTTACTTCGATCCTACGATGAGGGCGTCGCCGAGTTCCTTGACTTGGATCGAGTCAAACCGAACACTCTGGGTAACGTGCGGATGATCCGCCGTATTGATGGATGACCTTCAATCAACATGTGAAGCAGATTGCAGTTTTGCCTGACGTGGCGTATTAATAGACACTTAGACTGCATCCAACAGCTCACTTTGAAACGAAGGGGACCAATCATGGCGCAGAAGGTTCAGGTCATTCTCCTGGACGACCTGGATGGCGGGGAGGCTGACGAGACCGTCAGCTTCGGTCTCGATGGCAACACATACGAGATTGATCTGTCGAAGAAGAACGCGGCGAAGTTGCGGGAGACACTGACGCCCTTTGTCGAATCCGCCCGTAAGGCCGGTAACCGGCGGGTGCGTGGTCGTGGCCGGGCACCCGCCAGCGGCCGCAACAGCACCGACACGTCGGCCGTGCGTGAGTGGGCGCGCGAGCAGGGACTCAAGGTTTCTGATCGCGGTCGCATTCCCGCGGACATCCTGGAGAAGTACGAAGCCAGTCGCTAAGGCCGCGGCTGGATGATCTTCGGCGGGCAGCCTGCTAAGGCAGGATGGGCCGCCGGTATTCAGAGCCTGTTCCTGAGTTTCCGGCGCGTGTGAGCGCGTCGTCGGTCCGGATCGCATCCGGCACGATACTCGGGAACAGGCTCTGTGTATTTCTCAGCGGAGATGCTGAATCATGCCTGGACGAATACCTGGCGCTGGCGGCCCAGCCCGTCGATCTCGAGCTCGACGACGTCTCCGGGCTTCAGGTAGGGCTGGCCGGCCATGCCCAGGGCCACGCCCGCGGGGGTGCCGGTATTGATGAGGTCGCCCGGCTCGAGGACCATGAACTGGCTGAGGTACCAGACGACGTGGCCGATGCCGAAGATCAGGTTCTTCGTGTTCCCGTCCTGCCGCAACTCACCGTTGACCCACAGCTGGAGACCGAGGTTGCCAGGGTCGTCGACGGTGTCAGCGGGCACCAGCCACGGGCCGAGCGGGTTGAAGGTCTCGCACGATTTACCCTTGTCCCACTGGCCTCCTCGTTCGAGCTGGAACTCCCGCTCGGAGACGTCATGGGAGACCGTGTAGCCGGCGATGACGTCGAGGGCCGTTTCGGGCGAGTCGAGATAGCGCCCGGTTTGGCCGATCACGATGCCGAGTTCCACCTCCCAGTCCGTCTTGCTGCTCCCGCGCGGAATCAGGACGTCGTCGTAGGGACCGACAACCGTGTAGGGCGCCTTCATGAAGATGACGGGCTCGGTGGGGACGTCCAGTCCGCTCTCCGCAGCGTGGTCGCTGTAGTTCAATCCGATGCACACCACTTTTCCCGGCCGCGCTATCGGCGCCCCGACGCGCTGGCCCTCCGTGTTCAACGCCGGCAGCTCACCGGCCTCGGCGGCGGCACGTGCGCGGCGGATTCCGTCCTGAGCGAGAAACGTCCCGTCGATGTCCGGAGTGATGGTGCTGAGATCGAAGACGGCGTCGTCGCCGGCCCGTATCGCGGGACGCTCGGCCCCGGCTTCGCCAATTCGCAGCAACTGCATTCGCAACTCTCCTGTTGTGAAGAAGGGGTCTCGGTTTATGAGCTTGCCTTTTTGTCGAGCAGCTTTCATCGGCAGCCCACTGATCGAGATGGACGGATCAATCGAATCGTGGATCACGGCAGCCGCACGTGGCCAGGATCCAGCTCGCTGACGGAGCGGACGCCCAGCAATTGCATGGTCCGGACGATCTCCGTCGCGAGTATCTGTGTCGCCCGGGCCACACCACGTTCACCACCGGCCATGAGGCCGTAGAGGTAGGCGCGCCCGACCAGGCATGCGTCGGCCCCAAGGGCGAGTGCGGCCACGACGTCGGCACCGCTCATGATCCCGGTGTCGAGATAGACCTCGGTCTTGTCGCCGACAGCGGAGACGACGTCCGGCAGCAGCCGCAATGGAGTGGGCGCCCGGTCGAGCTGACGGCCGCCGTGGTTGGACAGGACGATCGCGTCGGCGCCCGCGTCGACCAGCCTGCGGGCGTCCGCCACCGTCTGCACGCCCTTGACGATGAGCGGGCCGTCCCAGATAGAACGGAGCCAGGCGAGGTCCTCGGTGGTCATGGTCGGATCAAACAGGGCGTTGAGGAGTTCGGCGACGGTGCCGTCCCATTCGGAGAGCGACGCGAAGGTCAAGGGCGCGGTGGTGAGCAGATTCATCCACCAGGCAGGATGGAGTGCGGCGTCGAGCACGGTCTTGGCCGTCAGCGACGGCGGGATCGTGAATCCGTTTCGCACGTCCCGCAGCCGCGCCCCCGCCACCGGAACGTCGACGGTGAGCATCAGCGCTTCGTATCCGGCCGCGGCCGCGCGCTTGACGAGGTCCTCACCGGCAGCGCGGTCCTTCCACACATAGAGCTGGAACCACTTGCGGGCGTGTGGGCCGGCTTCGGCGACGTCCTCGATCGACGTGGTGCCCATGGTCGAGAGGCCGTACGGGATGCCGGCACGCTCAGCGACCCGCACCACGGCGCTCTCCCCCTCGTGATTCATCATCCGGGTGAATCCGGTGGGTGCGAAGGCGAACGGCAATGCGCTCGCCTTGCCGAGCATGGTGGTGGTGGTGTCGACTTCGGCGACGTTCCGCAGTACGGAGGGCTGCAGCTCGATCTGGAGGAAGAGATTCCGGGCACGCCGGAGGCTGATCTCGGCCTCTGCCGCGCCGTCGGTGTAGTCGAACACCGACCGAGGTGTCCGGCGCTTGGCAACCTCCCGAAGGTCGGCGATGGTCAGGGCCTTCTGCAGTCGCCGTTCGGTGGGGTTGGTGGTGATCGGCTTGGTGCGGAGCAACGGCTTGAGCTCGGACCATTTCGGTATCTGGCGCTGGGTCATCTCGGGATCTCCGGCGTTGATCGGCGGCGGACGTACGTCGTGGGGATCGGTGTGGTCCTACCACACCCTAGACCCTGTGGTTGGACCACACCAAGGAGGCTCGGCATGAGGTCAGTACGGTAGCTCCTGTGAAGGCCTACGAACTCGTGCTGGAGCGACTCGAAGCGGACATCGCCGAGCAGCGATTACGCCTCGGTGATCGCCTGCCAGGTGAACGCGCCCTGGCTGAACGGCTCGGGGTGAGCCGCACGTCGGTGCGCGAGGCGATCCGGGTGCTGGAGGTGATGGGCGTCGTGCGGACGGCAGCGGGCTCCGGGCCGGATGCGGGAGCCGTGATCGTGGCCGAGCCCCGGGCGCCGTTGACGTCGACGCTGCGTCTGCACCTCGCGACGAGCCACTTGCCGATCGCGGACATCGTGCAGACCCGGATACTCCTCGAGTCGTGGGCGGTCCGCGAGGCGAGTGTGCGGGCCGACAGCGCGGCCGTGGCCGAGGCCGGTTCCTTGCTCGACGCCATGGACGACGCCGGACTGGAGCCGGAACGATTCCACGTACTCGACGCCGAGTTCCACGTGGCCCTGACCGCTCTCGCGGGGAACGTCCTCGTGTCGACGGTGATGGCCTCCCTGCGCGAGGCGATCCACGGCTACGTGATGGCGGCCGTGCCCCAGCTCGACGACTGGGACTCCGTGGCGAAAAGCCTGCGGCACGAGCACCGTGCGGTCCTCGAAGCCGTCAAGCGTGGTGACGGCGATACGGCGGCTTCGCTGGTCGCCCGTCATATCGAGGGCTTCTACTCGGCAGCGCGGCTGGAGTGACGCGTCGTCAGTGGTGGTACTCCACCGGGTAGTCGTCCTTGTGCCCGGCGAGGAATTCCTCGAGCTCGGATAGCTGCAATGGAGCCGGCAACGGGTAGCGACTGGGAATCTGTTGAGGTATCGCCTGGTCGTACCGGGCGAAATGGGAGAAGTCGAGGGGAAACTCGTCGAGGTCGACCCCCAGGGTGTTTCCGGTGCGCCTGGCGTGACCGAGCACAGCCTCCCATTGTTCCTTGCCCGGCACCCCTACCGCCTCGACGCCGTGCTGGAACAGCATGAGATAGATCTCGTCGTACGGGTCGACCGCCCGGAGGTACTCGTCCAGCGAGGCGAGGCTGGGTTCGGTGTTGAACTTCATCCAGAACGGTACGGAGCCCGTTCGCGCCGTCCAGTACGGTTCGGTCACCGCGAAGCTTGAGACAATGAGCCGGTTGGAGGGTATCCGGCGTCGTCGGTACCACCATCTGTGCAGGTCGGCGACCAGAGGGCTGGCGTCTTCGGGGTCATCGAACGACAACCGAACCACCCGGTGTCCGTGTTCGTCCGCGAAACGCTGAATGTCGTCGAGCAAGCTCGGCTCGAATCCCCATTCGGCCTCCGGGCTCTGGCCGTCGAGTTCGGGGCCCTCCCATCGGCGGACCGGCGAATCGTAGCGCCGGAGATATTCGGCGACCCGGGCGCTGCCGTGGTGATATTCGGACTCGGTGGCGCCGCCGGGCGCGCCGTGCTGAAAGACGAAGCGCTCCGCGACCTGAGTCGTCGTCCAGGTGCGGCGGCAGTCGGCGACAATGATCGTGCCGCCCGGTGGGAGCCGGTCCCGCAGAAGCTGCTCGTAGTCCTGGCCAAGGACACGCCGCTTGATGCGGAAATACGTCAGCGCCCGCACCATGAGACGGTCCTGGTTCGGGTCGTGCATGTGATGCAGCTGAATACCGGGATGCGCCTCCACCAGCCTGCGACCGTAGCGCTCACCGCGTCTCAACGCCTCTTTCGGGTCGTCCGGATGCACCTTCTGACGCACGGGAACCAGGATGGTCTGGGGCAACCAGGGGATTCCCATGGCCGCATAAAGATGGTTGAGCGCACCGTTCGAGGAGCCGATCGCGACCGCTGGATAGGTTGTGTCCGGGTACTCGTCGGCCAGCCAGTCGCCAACGGCACCGAGATCGAGCCGGTGAACACGGCGCGGGCTGATCGTCTCGGCGGCTCCGGCGGCAATGAACGCCTTCTCCCGAGTCTTCCTGGAGAACCGTCGAATCGACTGGGCAGGTCCTCGAAGGACCGGGGGATTGCCGATCGTCTCGAACGGCTCACCGCGCAGATAGTGCGCGAGCGCATTGGCCATGCCACTCGCGGAGTCGAAACCGGCCATGAAACTGGGCTGAGACATAAGCAATCACCTGCTAAGGCTGAGAACGTGGAGGGTGGCTCGACAGAACGGCAACGGATCCTCATGGGTCATCGCGTGCCGCACGCCGGGCAGGGCCGCAAGTCGGCCGCGGGGAAGTGCGTCGACGAGGGAGGTCACCCATGAACGGGTCAACATTGGATCGCGATTCCCCCAGCAGACCAAGGCCGGCTGGCGAATCTCGGGCATGCGATCTTCGAGGCGGTCCTTGAGGGCAGAGGAGAATGTGCGCCGTAGCCGCGGCAAGCCTGCACGTGCGAAATCACTTGTCTGGATCACCCGCATGCGTCCGGTGTGCATGCTCACCTCTACCGGCGCTATGGCCAACTGCCGCAGCCAGCTCCGTCGCGATTCCTGCACGGTGGGTGAGGCAAGGACCAGGTCGCGGCAACGGCCCGGGTAATGCTGGGCGACGGCGGCCGCGATCTGCGCTCCCACGGATACGCCGGTGACCACAGCGTCGCTCAATCCACGGACCGCCATCCATTGGTCCAGCACGTCGGCGTAGTCCTCGATGCTGACCGCGTCGGAGCCTTGACTTTTGCCGAAGCCCGGGAGGTCGGGTGCGTAGACGTGCCGGATCCGAGCCAGAATCCTGGCGGACGGCTCGTTGATCCGGCTGGCGATGCCGATTCCGTGCAGCATGACGACGGCTGGCAGGTGATCACCATGCGGGCCGAGCCACGTCCGGCAGTGTATGCGTACACCGTCCACCGTGTGTCGCTCCGAGCGGTGCCGCGGAACGTCAGTGGGTGCGTCGATGGTGTTGCGCAGGAGCGTCTCGGCAGCCACTGGCATCAGCGGTTTGCCCGGGCACGGATGGCGCCGCCCAGTCCTGCTCCGGCAGCACTCACAAGCGCGGCTACCGCCATACCGCGTCGAAGACGAGACCTCTCGGAGCCAGATTCCGAAGCGGTCTTCGGATCGTCGAGGGACGTCTTCTTCGATGATCTCGTCCACCCTCCGCTGATCGAACCGGTGGAATCGGCTGGCTGGAAAAGGTTCCCGTCGGATCCACCCACGGGTTCGGCGGTGAAGTGATCTTTCGGCACTTGTGCCGCCGCGGCACGCGCAGCGAAACCCGGAGCGGCTCGACGGAAACCGAGGACCATGCCCGACGAGGCCCCGACGAACGCTTCGTCCTGTGGCTTGGCGGCACACGAGACGATCGTGGCCGCGACGCGCTCGGCCGCGATGACCGGCTTCAGTGGCTTGGGTCGCCAGCCGCTGTAGTTGGCGCCGTGATCGAACAGGGGGGTGTCTATCGGCCCCGGCAGGACGGTGCACACGGCGATACCCGGCACGTCCAGCAACTCCTGACGTGCGCAATCCGAGAGTGCCCGAACGGCGTACTTACTCGCGGTGTAACTGCTCACGAGAGGCGTGGGTAGCTTGCCGACGACGGACGAGACGTTGACGATCACTCCGCTTCCCTGCTCACGCATCCAGGGAATCACCGCACGCAAGCCGTGATACGTGCCGAAGACGTTGGTCTCGATCACACGGTGCCATGAGCGCACAGGCGCCTCCTCGATCCGCCCGAAGAGCGTGACACCGGCGTTGTTGACCCAGGTGTCGATGCGTCCGAAGCGCCCTGCCGTCTCTCTTGCGATCTGCTCTACCGCGGCGGCGTCGGTCACGTCGGCGGGCAGTACGAGGACGTCGGCCCCTCTTTCACGACATTGCTGAGCCACTTCTTCGAGTGCGTGCTCGCTACGCGCGGTGATGACGACCGTGCCGCCGGCATCCGCGAACGCCAGCGCCGTCGCGCGGCCGATTCCACTGGACGCCCCCGTGACGACAACGACCGAGTTCTTGACCCTCGCCATCCGTCGGCCCGCCCTCTTTCGGTGGTGGTCGGAAAACAGCTACGCCGGCCGACGGCGTCCCCGTTCCAACTCCGGCATTGCCGGATTCCGCCGCCGTCGGCCAGCGTCGATAGTGCTGTACCCGCCGACGTGTTCGTCATGCGTGTTGGCGGACGGAGAATTAGCGAGTTCCGGAACTGGAGTCACGAACGATCAGTTCGGGCTCGAATACGACCTGCTGATGGCGATGGCCCGGGTTGGTCGTCTCGTCGAGGAGCTGTTCGGCGGCAGTGCGGCCGAGTTTCTGGCGGGGCTGGCGCACCGACGTCAACGGGACCGCCGCCGCTGCCGCGAACTCGATGTCGTCGTAGCCCACGATCGCCACGTCCTGGGGCACCCGGATGCCGGCGTGGGTGAGGGCCTGTAGCAGCCCGAGGGCAAGAAGGTCGTTGGCGCAGAACACCGCCGTGGGTCGTTCGGTGGCCGGGAGCGCGGCGATCTCGTCTCCTGCGGTGCGCCCCGCCCCCACATGAGGCGCGCTTGTGCTCAGGACGTCGATGGAGACGTCGGCCCCGAGGTCGCGGACGGCGGCGAGGGCGCCCTCGTGACGTTCCCTGATCTGCCGGAGACTGTAGGGACCGCCGAGGAAGGTGATCTTCTGATGGCCGTGGTCGATCAGGTGGGCAGCCGCCTGGCGACCTCCGAGGACGTCGTCGACCGCGACGGAGCACTCGTCGGCCGAACTCGCTTGGCGGTCGAACAGGACCACGGGGATGCCCCGTTCGCGGAGCATTGCGATCCGGCTGTCGGACTCCTGGACAGGGTTGATCAGCACTCCCTGAACCCGCATCTCGGCCAGTAGGTCGAGGTGGGATGCCTCCTTGGCGGAGTCGTCGTCGCTGTTGCACACGATGACCGCGAGACCCTCGCGATTGGCGGTCTCCTCGACGCCGCGAGCGACGTCGGTGAAGAACGGGTTGGAGATGTCGAGTACCACGAGTCCGAGAGTCCGGCTGCGACCCAGCCGAAGCTGCCGTGCGGAATCGTTCCGCACGAACTTCAGCTCCTTGATGGCCGCCTGGACCCGTTCCCGGGTGTGAGAGGTGACCAGTTCGGGACGGTTCAAGACATTGGACACCGTCCCGACCGATACGCCCGCGAGTTCGGCTACCTGCCGGATGTTCGGGGCAGGTCGGACCATGGACAAGCCTTTCACGAATGGGCTGGGCGCGTGGTCGGCGCTCTTATGGGCCTGATCGTACGTGATGGATGAACGTGTGCCGGCCCTTCGGGCATGGCGCCCATCTGTGCGTGGCGTCCCATCCGGGACGGGATGGCCCCTGGCGGCCCGCCGACGCATCCGATACAGTGCTTTGAAACGTCTCAGAGTGATGTGTGAGCACGATGGGCGCCATCCCCGGACGCCGGCGAGAACTGCCCCGGCGAGGGGTACGTGCCGAGTGCGCCAGGTGCTGACCTCGGCGGATCAACAGAAGGAGCGTGACGTCGGATGAGCGATCACAGTGCGATAACCGCGGGAATCCGCGGCCTGGGAGTGGAGACGGCCTCGTGGGCCTACGCGAACTCGGGCACCCGGTTCAAGGTCTTCGCGCAGCCAGGGGTTCCACGCGACCCATTCGAGAAGATCGACGACGCGGCCGTGGTGCACCGTCTGACCGGGGCAGCTCCCACTGTCGCGCTGCACATCCCCTGGGACAAGGTGGACGACTACGACCGGCTGGCCAAGCACGCCGAGGCGCAGGGCGTGCGGATCGGCGCGATCAACTCCAACGTATTCCAGGATGACGATTACAAGCTCGGCAGTGTGTGCAGCCCCGATCCGGTGGTCCGGCGCAAGGCGACGGATCACCTGCTCGAATGTATCGACATCATGGACGCCACTGGTTCGGACACTCTGAAGCTCTGGTTCGCCGACGGAACCAACTACCCAGGTCAGGACAGTATCCGGGCACGTCAGGACCGGCTAGCCGAAGCCTTGCGCGAGACCTACGCGCGGCTCGGCGACGGTCAGCGCATGCTGCTGGAGTACAAGCTCTTCGAGCCGTCCTTCTACACGATGGACGTGCCGGATTGGGGCACGTCGTATGCGCACTGCCTGGAGCTGGGGCCTAGAGCGCAGGTGGTCATCGACACCGGGCATCATGCGCCGGGGACCAACATCGAGTTCATCGTCGCGTTCCTTCTCCGCGCACACAAGCTCGGCGGCTTCGACTTCAACTCCCGCTTCTACGCCGACGACGACCTCATGGTCGGCGCGGCCGATCCGTTCCAGCTGTTCCGGATCATGCACGAGATCGTCAGCGTCGGTGCGCACACACCGCAGGCTGGTATCGCGTTCATGCTCGACCAATGTCACAACATCGAGGCGAAGATCCCCGCGATCATCCGCTCGGTGCTCAACGTCCAGGAGATGACCGCGAAGGCGCTCATGCTGGACAACACCGCGCTGGCCGCCGCGCAGGGCAGCGGCGACGTCCTCGCGGCCAACCAGATCTTCATGGACGCCTTCTACACCGACGTCCGCCCGATGCTGGCGAGTCTACGTGAGGAGGACGGGCGCGACCCGGACCCGATGGCCGCGTACCACCGCTCCGGCTATGCCGAGACGATCGCGGCGGAGCGGGCCGGGGGAGAGCAGGCCGGGTGGGGTGCGTGAGTCCGGCCCGGTCAGCCAAGTCCGCGGCGTGGATGCGAGCCCGAGCGGCGACGATGCGTAGCGGCGTGCGTGTAGTGCGGTGCAGGAACGCATGAGAGCAATCTGTGAGCATCTGGCTGAGGAGATGACGACATGACCACCCATTCCGAGGTGCAGGCCCTACTGGAGCGGAGCAACCGGCTCGGGTCGGACCCGCGGAACACCAACTACGCCGGAGGCAACACGTCGGCGAAGGGGTCGGAGACCGATCCCGTGACGGGTGCGCCGGTGGATCTCCTGTGGGTCAAGGGATCCGGTGGAGACCTGGGGACGTTGCGCGAGCAGGGTCTCGCGGTGCTGCGCCTGGACCGGATGCGGGCGCTCGTCGACGTCTATCCCGGAGTCGAGCGCGAGGACGAGATGGTCGCGGCGTTCGACTTCTGCCTGCATGGCAAGGGCGGCGCAGCGCCGTCCATCGACACCGCCATGCACGGTCTGGTCGACGCGACGCACGTCGATCACCTTCACCCCGACTCGGGGATCGCACTGGCCACCGCCGCAGACGGCGAGGCGCTGACCAAGGAGTGCTTCGGCGATCGTGTGGTGTGGGTGCCGTGGCGGCGTCCCGGATTCCAGCTCGGCCTGGACATCGCCGCCATCAAGGCGGCGAACCCCCAGGCCATCGGGTGCATCCTGGGGGGTCACGGCATCACCGCATGGGGATCCAGCAGCGCGGAGTGCGAGGCGCGGTCGCTCGAGATCATCCAGACCGCCGAACGCTTCCTCACCGAACGGGGAGCTGACGAGCCGTTCGGTGGCGTCGTCTCTGGGTTCGAGCCGCTGCCGGAGGATGCACGCCGGGAACGCGCCGCCGCCCTCGCACCGATCGTGCGTGGTCTGGCGTCGACCGACAAGCCACAGGTGGGGCACTTCACCGACTCCGACGTGGTGCTAAAGTTCCTGGCCCGGGAGAAGCTGGCACCGTTGGCGGCCCTGGGCACGTCATGTCCTGACCATTTCCTCCGTACCAAGGTGCGGCCTTTGGTCCTGGACCTGCCGGCGACGTCGTCCCTGGAGGAGAGCGTGGACCGGCTCAAGGACCTGCATGCCGCTTACCGCGAGGACTACGAGGCCTACTACAACCGGCACGCCACCGCGGACAGCCCACCCATGCGCGGCGCCGACCCCGCGATCGTGCTGGTGCCCGGCATCGGCATGTTCAGCTTCGGCAAGGACAAGCAGACAGCTCGGGTGGCCGGTGAGTTCTACGTCAACGCCATCAATGTCATGCGCGGGGCGGAGGCGGTGTCGAGCTATGCACCGATCGCCGAGAGCGAGAAATTCCGGATCGAGTACTGGGCTCTGGAAGAGGCCAAGCTGCAGCGCATGCCGAAGCCCAAGCCCCTGGCTTCGCGGGTGGCACTGGTCACGGGTGCCGGGTCCGGCATCGGCAAGGCCATCGCCCAGCGCCTGGCGGCCGAGGGCGTGTGCGTCGTCGTCGCCGATCTGAACGCTGAAGCGGCCGCCACGGCGGCGGCTGAGATCGGCAGCACCGACGTCGCCATCCCCGTGACCGTGGACGTCACCGACGAGGAACAGATCGCGGCATCGTTCCGGGAGGCGGTGCTGGCGTTCGGCGGCGTGGACCTGGTCGTCAACAACGCCGGACTCTCGATCTCCAAGCCGCTGCTCGAGACCACCGTCGCGGACTGGGATCTGCAGCACGACGTGATGGCGCGCGGCTCCTTCCTGGTCTCCCGGGAAGCCGCGCGAGTCATGATCGACCAGCAACTCGGCGGTGACATCATCTACATCGCCAGCAAGAACGGTGTCTTCGCCGGACCCAACAACATCGCGTACGGCGCAACCAAGGCCGACCAGGCGCACCAGGTGCGCCTCCTGGCGGCCGAGCTCGGGGAACACGGCATCCGGGTCAACGGCGTGAATCCGGACGGCGTGGTCCGCGGCTCCGGGATCTTCGCCGGTGGCTGGGGCGCCAAGCGCGCGGCCGTGTACGGCGTCCCGGAGGAGGAGCTGGGCGCGTTCTACGCGCAGCGCACGCTGCTCAAGCAGGAGGTTCTGCCGGAACACGTCGCCAACGCGGTCTTCGCGCTGACGGCCGGCGACCTCAGCCACACCACAGGGTTGCACATTCCGGTCGACGCCGGGGTTGCCGCCGCCTTCCTCAGGTAGGGATTCGCAGCGTCCTGCACAGGGTGGCCCCTGGCGCTCGTTGTGCAGGACGCAAGAAACGAAGAGCTGGAGTTGAGGGATGAGCGAGACGTTCACGGCGGCCGCGGTCGACCTCGGCGCGTCCAGCGGCAGAGTGGTGCTGGGCAGGATCGGGACCGACCAGCTGGATGCCGAGGTGGTGCACCGCTTCGCCAATGAGCCGAAACGTGACGGCATGCTCAGGTGGGACATCGACGCGCTGCTCGGCGGTGCCGTGGAGGGGCTCGCGACGGCGCTCGCGGCGGACCGCTCGCTGGAGTCGGTGGGCATCGACTCCTGGGCCGTCGACTACGGGTTGCTCGATGCCGGCGGCCGGCTGATCGGCGCCCCGGTGCACTACCGAGACTCCCGGACCGACGGGATCATGGAGTCGGTTCGGTCACGGCTGGGCGACGAGCGGATCTATGGCACCACCGGCCTGCAGTTCCTCCCGTTCAACACGGTCTACCAGCTGCTCGCCGAGGACGCCGGCCGGTTGCGCCGTGCGGCCACTCTCCTGATGATCCCCGACCTGCTCACCCATGCCCTGACCGGCGCCGTCGGCGCGGAGCGCACGAACGCCTCCACGACGCAGATGTACGACGTCTCACGCGGCGCGTGGGCGACCGAGCTTCTGGACGAGCTGGACCTTCCCTCCCAGATCCTGCCGGAGATCCATGAGCCCGCCAGCGAGCGGGGCGCGCTGTTGTCACACATCAAGGAGCGGGTCGGCGACGACGGCCGCATCCGGGTACGTGCGGTCGCGTCGCATGACACCGCGTCCGCCGTGGCGGCGGTGCCTGCCATTGACGAGAACTTCGCCTACATCTCGTGCGGCACATGGTCGCTCGTCGGCGTCGAGCTGGACCGGCCGGTGCTCAGCCACGAGAGCGCGGCGGCCAACTTCACCAACGAGATCGGAGTCGACGGCACGGTGCGCTATCTGCGCAACGTGATGGGTCTGTGGCCGCTGCAGGAATGCCTGCGCGAGTGGGCGGCAGAAGGCGACCGGGTGGACCTGGGCGAACTTCTCGACGCCGCAGTCCGCGAGCCCGCGCTGCGCAGCGTCATCGATGCCGAGTCGTCGGAGCTACTTGCGCCCGGTGAGATGGTGAGCAGGATCCGGAAGCTGTGCGCGAGGGCGGGGCAGCAGGTGCCGGTGACCAAGCCCGCGATCACCCGGTGCATCCTCGACAGCCTGGCGATCGGGCACGCCCGCACCGTTCAGGACGCCGTGCGGTTATCCGGGCACCGGGCCGGCGTGATCCACCTTGTGGGCGGCGGCGCGCAGAACCGGCTGCTGGCTCAGCTCACCGCCGACGCGTCGGGCCTTCCCGTGCTCGCCGGGCCGGTCGAGGCGACCGCCCTGGGGAACCTCGTCGTACAGGCCCGAGCGGCCGGAGCCCTCGGCAGCCAGGCTGATGCCCGCGCGCTGATCGCCGCGACCCAGCCCGTGGAGCGTTTTGACCCGCGCGGCGACATCGACTGGTCACCCTGGCTGTAGGCGGGACAGTTGACCTCTCGCGCCGATCATGGGCAGACGTGCCCGTGCGGGGACACGTGCCCATGATCAACACGAGGGTTGGACGTCAGCTGGCGGGTTCCAGGACACGGGCGACGTAGTCCGGTGCCGGCTCGTCGCCCGCGACCTTCCCGTCCGCGACCACGATCACGCGGTCCACCCAATGGAGGGACTGCGGCCGGTGGGTCACCACCAGCGTCGTCCGACCCGCCGAGGCGACTCGCATGGCCTGGTTGACCTTGCGCTCGCTGGCCAGGTCCAGGTTGGACGTCGCCTCGTCCAGGATCAGGATGGACGGGTCGTGCAGCAATGCGCGGGCCAGGCACACCAGCTGCCGCTGTCCGGCTGACAGGGAGCGTCCCCGCTCGGCCACCACGTGGTGGTACCCACCGGGCAACCGCTCGATGAACTCGTGCGCTCCCACCGCCCGCGCCGCGGCCTCGACCTCGGCGTCGGTGGCGTCCGGCTTGGCATAGGCGATGTTGTCCCGCACGGTCCGGGAGAACAGGAACGGCTCCTGTGGAACGTAGCCCAGGTGGCTGCGGTAACTCGTGAGGTCCACGTTGCGCAGCGGACGGCCGTCCACCAGCACATCGCCGGCGGTCGGGTCGTAGAAGCGCGCGATGAGCTTCGACAACGTCGATTTCCCCGCCCCGGTCCGGCCGACGAATGCCACCCGTTCACCCGGCGGGATGTGCAGGTCCACGTCGCGGATAGCGTCCACCGAAGTGCCGGCGTAGCGCAGCCGCACCCGGTGGAACCGGATGTCCCCGTGAATGCTCTGCACCTGTTCGGCGTCGGGACCGACCGGGGTCGACGTCTCCAGCGCCAGAAGCCGCCGGACCCGGACCAGCCCCGTGCGTGCCCGCTGATAGACGTCGAACACCTGGGACAGCTGCTGGACCGGAGCGAACACCTGGGCCAAGTACAGCAGGAACGCGATGAGCGTACCCAGGGCCAGCGTCCCCGCCTCGATGCGCATCGCGCCCACGCCCAGGACTGCGGCGATCGCCAGCACGGAGAGCAGCTCGATGCTCGCCACGTAGACGGAGGTGGCGAAGTGTCCTCGTAGGCTCGCGTCGACGTAGCGGCTGCCCAGCGCAGCGAACCGGCTGAGGTTGACGGCCTCGCGGAGGTAGGCATGGGTGACCCGGATCCCGGCCATGCTCTCCTGGATATTGGCGTTGATGAGGGACAGCTGTTCGCGCGCGTTGTCGTAGGCAGTGAACGCGCGCTTGCGGTACCACCAGGTGCTGAGCGCGGTGAACGGGATCACACCGAGAACGATCAGCGCGAGCATCGGGTCGAGGACGACCACGACGATGGACATGCCGGCGAAGGTAGTCAGGCTGACGACCGTGTTGATCAGCCCGACCTGGAACAGCTGGGCGATGGCGTCCACGTCGGACGTCATCCGGGTCATGATCCGGCCGGCCTGGGTGCGGTCGTAGTAGTCGATCCCGAGGCGCTGGAGCTGGCCGAAGATTCTGACCCGGAGCGCCAGTAGGAGCCGTTCGGTACTCCGTGCCGTCCACAGTAGGCCGGAGCGCTGGTCCCACCAGAGAGCGACGACGAGGACGGTCGCGATGGCGCAGATGGTGAGCAGTACGGGCATCGAGCCCGCGAGCATTCCGTCGTCGACCGCCCGGCGCACCAGCATGGGATTGGCCAGGACGATGAGTGCTTCCAGGACGACGAGCGCCAGACCCACCAGCAGGCCACCCATGTAGGGGCGGATGAACGATGCAAGCCGCAGCGGACCCTGCGTACCGCCCTCGCTCGCGAAATCGACGGCGGGCGGGTCCTTCGGCGGCGGGAGCGCCGAGATTTGTGCGGCGACCGGGGCGGGAATCGCCATGCCGGAGGATGGCAAGTGACCGGTCGCGTCCTGGCGTGACTCCCAGGCGGACGCCGTCGCCTCGAATCGGCCCGTGCGCGCCTGTCCCATCAGGCCCGTCGTGCCGTCGTCAGGCGCGTCCATCCCGTCGCCGAACAGATCGCGATAGAGCGGGGACCGGCTAAGCAGCTCCTCGTGGCTGCCCTGGTCTACCACCCGGCCGTCGTCCACCAGGACCACCCGGTCAGCTAGGCGCAACGTGGACTCGCGGTATGCCACGAGGAGCACGGTACGTCGATCCAGGAACGGCTTCAGATTCGCGTGGATGCGTTCTTCGACCTTCACGTCGACCGACGACGTGGCGTCGTCGAGCAGCAGGATGTCCGGCTCGGCGAGCAGAGCCCGCGCCAGGGCGACGCGCTGGCGCTGACCCCCGGAGAGGGTGATGCCTTCCTCGCCCACCACGGTGTCGTAGCCCTCGGAGAGAAGTTCGATGAACTCGTCGGCGGCAGCCGCCTTGGCGGCGGCCCGGATCTCTTCCGGGGTGGCGTCCGGCCTGCCATAGGCGATGTTCGCCGCGATGGTGTCCGAGAAGAGGAAGCTGTTCTCGAAGACCACGCCGATACGGCTGCGGAGCAAGGGAAGCGACCAGCGGCGCACGTCGATGCCGTCGACGGTCACCGTTCCGGCGTCGGTGTCGAAGAATCGCGGCAGCATGGTGAGTGCCGTTGACTTTCCGCAGCCTGATGGGCCCACCAGGGCGACCGTTTCCCCAGCGCTCACGTCGAGTGAGAACCCGCGCAGCACCTGGTGGCCGTCGCCGTCGGCGTAGGCGAAGCGCACCTGATGGAACGAGATGGAACCGCCGTCCTGGCGGACATCCACGGGACGCAGCGGTTCAGTGATCTCCGGTTCCAGGTCGAGGAGCTCGCCGACACGCTCGGTCGCGGCGCGGCACATCGGCGCGTTGGTCAGCACCATGCCGGCGACGCGGGCGACCCCGACCAGCTCGGCGAGATACCCCGTGCAGGCCAGGAAGACACCGATGGTGAGGTGGCCGTTGAGAACGAGCATGCCGCCGACGAGCAGGACGAGCACCTGGCCGGCCAGCGGCGAACCTTGGAGCGACGCCATGAACGGGGCGCGCAGCCGGACCGCCCGCACTCGGGCGGCGAACATGTCGAGCAGGGAACCGTGTAGCCGCGACGTCTCGGCCGGTTGCTGGCCGAACGCGCGAACGACCCGGACGCCGGTGACCGCCTCCTCGACTCGCGTGGTCATCTCGGCCTCGCGCTGCTGAGCGTCCCAACCGGCGGCGTAGACCTTGCGGCGCTGCCGGTTGGTCACCGTGAAGACCGCCGCGATCACGGCGATGACGAGCGCCGAGAGCACCGGGGACAGGGTGAACATGATCGCGACCGCCAGGGTGGCGGACAACAGCGATCCAGCGACTTGCGGAATCCAGCTCAGCAGCATGTGCACGTAGCGCAGGTCGCTGCTGATCCGGGAGACGAGCTGGCCGCTCTGGAGCTGCGAATGACCGGTGAAGTCCAGACGCTGCAATGTGTCGTAGACGTCGCGGCGAAGATCGTCCTGGACACGGAACGCGGTCTTGCCGCCGATGTAGCGCCAGCCACAGGAGAGCAGGAAACGGGCGAGCGCCAGTCCAACCAGCAGGATGAGCATCGGCATGAGCGCCGCGCTGCCGTCGATGATGGCGTGGTCGATCACCCGGCCCTGGGTGACGGGAACGGCCGCGACGGCGCCGGCCCACAGCAAGGCCAGGAGAATCGAGATTGTCAGGGTCGGTTTGTGTCTGGCCAGGTAGGGGGCCAGCCGCCGGAATGTACCCGGCGGATCAGCTGGTGGCCGGGTACCGGACGAGTACTGCGCTGACCCCTGGACCGTGCTCAGCGCAGACTGAGGCCCGGGTACGGAGCGGGAACGATCTGACGTGGTGTCTGACTCAGTGGTTCCGCCGACCGCGGCGGTGGCGGGGGCCGCGGGATCTGACGCGGCAGCGGACGGAGAGTTGTGATCTGACGGGCTTGAAGGGCTGGACGAGGTGCGGGAAGGCACAGCAGTCTCCGGCAATGAAATGTGTACGGGCGTGACGTGTCCGGACATGGACCGTTATGGATTCTACCGGCTTCCCGCTGTTCCCGCCCCCTAATTCTTGCCCCTGGCATGGGTTAAGGTCGCTGTGCCGCCCGAATTGTCCGTTTCTAGCGACCTTAACCCATGCGGAGCACCGGCCTGTGGATAACGGACTTTGCGAGAACAACCGCCACGCCGAGGCTGTCCGTTATGGACGGAGTCCCTCCCGTATTCAATCGTCGCGAAGCGGCGTCGGTCGGCATGACGCCGTCCTTCCTCAAGCATCAGATTTCGGTTGGCGTGATCGTAGGTGTCCGCCGTGGTGTGTACGTTCGCCGGGAATTATGGAGGCGGCTGAGCGGGGTGACGTCTCGATGCATGCCCTGGAGGTGGCGGCCGCCATGTCCTCGCTCGAGTCACGGACCTACGCGAGCCATGAGTCCTTCGTTCTGTTCCTGAGTCGCGGCCTGGCGGCCCCTGAGTGCAATCCATGGGTGGTGGGACAGGGTGTGGGAGGGGTGCGGTCCGACTTTCTCTGGCGAGCACATCGCGTCGTCGGCGAGGTTGACGGCGAGATCAAGTACCTAGACCCCTATCGCGATGCCAGCGACACGCTCTTGGCCGAGAAGCGGCGACAGGAACGTATCGAGGATGAGGACTACGTGGTGGTCCGGTGGAACGGGCGGGAGGTGCGTCGTGAGCCGGATGCGGTGATAGAGCGGATTCTTCGTGCCTCTATGCGTGCTCACCGGATGTACGGCGCGCCCCTGTTGCGATGCGACCCTGCCGCTATACCTGACCTCGGTGGTACTCCGCATGGGTTGAGGTCGCGCTGACACCCGAAATGTCCGTTTTCAGCGACCCTAACCCATGCCAGGGGCTAGGACCAGAAGACGACGACCTTGTCGCCGACCTTGACCTGGTCGAATAGCGACGCGATCGCGCCCTTGTCCCGTACGTTCACGCATCCGTGCGACGCGCCGTTGTACCCGTTCGCCGCGAAGTCGGGCGAGTAGTGGATAGCTTGCCCACCGCTGAAGAACATCGCGTACGGCATCGGCGTGTCGTAGAGCGAGGACACATGATCACGCGACTTCCAGCCCACGCTGAACGTTCCCTCTCTGGTGGGCGTCAATTCGGAGCCGAAACGCACGTCGAGCGTCATCTTGATGTTGCCGTCGACCATCCAGCGCAGGGAATTCGTGGACTTGTCGATGCACAGCACCCGGCCGGTGGCGCACTCCGGGTGAGGTGCGGAACCGACGTCGCCGGAGTCATCGTCCTCGTCCGGTTCGGGCTCGCGGTTGTGGAGCTCGTCGTCGGTGGGCTGGCGGGTCATGCCGACGAGACGGTCCCAGGTCTCCTGGTCGACGGCGCCTGTCTCAGGGAGACCCCGCTTGGCCTGGAATCCTGCGACGGACTGCCTGGTGACGTCGCCGTAGTTCGGCGTGACTTCGCCGGAGAACCACGCGATCTGCTTCAGTCGAGCCTGGAGCTCGCGCACCTTGTCGCCGCTGTCTCCGGGCTTGAGGATCGGCGGCCCGGCAACGATGCGGTTGTGGAGCTCGTCGTCGGTGGGTTCCCGGGTCATGTCGACGAGCCGATCCCACGTCTCCTGATCCACCTTGCCGGTGTCGGGAAGGCCCCGCTTCGCCTGGAATCCCTCGACGGCCTCGACGGTGATGTCGTCGTAGGCGCCCGTGATGTCCGGCGCGTACCAGTCGATCTGCTTCAGCCGGGCCTGCAGCTCACGCACGTCGTCGCCGTCGTCGCCGCTGGCCATGAGCGCCTTGGGCGTCGGAGTATCGGTGGGCGTGGGTGTGGGCGTCTTGGTGGGGGACGGAGCGACGTCGGTCGCCGCGCCACCTGCCGGTGTCGGAGTGGTGGTCGGTGTCTGCAGGCTCGGGCTCGACGGAGCACTCGACGCCTCCGTCGAGGTCCCGGATGCGGCATCGTCGTCATCACCCAGCATGGTCAGGCCATAGGCACCCCCCGCGCCTATGGCGATGACCGCCAGGATGGCGACGATGGTGCTCGTCAGTTTCTTCCCGCGCACGAACCCTCTTCCCTTCACACGGACGCGGCGCCGTCTGCGCCGTCCCCCACTCCGAATGACGCCCATCGTGCCGATCTGGTTGCAAGGATTGAACCAGAGAAATCGTCACAAGTTGAACTCAAAACTACTGAGTCGCTGTGTGATCGACAAAGCCGCTCCATTCGGCGGGCCCTCATCGCGCTGACCGGGTCGGAAGAGACGACGATGTTGCCGCGTTGCAGAAAAGGTCAGCGAGGTTTCGGCGAAGGGGTATGTGGACGGTGTCAGGTTCCGCTCGCGCTACGACGCCCCGGCGAGTCGCCATGCTCAGCGTGCACACGTCCCCACTCGACCAGCCGGGCACGGGCGACGCCGGAGGCATGAACGTCTACGTGGCGGAACTCGCCAAGCAGCTCGCCCGGCTGGACGTCGAGGTGGAGATCTTCACCCGCGCCACCACCTCCGAGCTTCCGCCGGTCGTGGAAGTGGCGCCGGGCGTGCACGTGCGGCACGTGATGGCCGGTCCGTACGGCGACCTCAGCAAGGCCGACCTCGCCGCCCAGCTGTGCGCGTTCGCCACTGGTGTCTTGCGAGCCGAGGCGGGCCGGAAACCTGGCTGGTACGACGTCGTCCACTCGCATTATTGGCTGTCCGGCCAGGTGGGATGGCTGGCGACCGACCGGTGGGGCGTGCCCCTCGTTCATTCGATGCATACCATGGCCAAGGTCAAGAATCTCGCCCTAGCCGCGGGCGACGTCCCTGAGCCACGCGCTCGTGAGGTCGGCGAGGAGCAGGTGGTCGATGCCGCGCACCGGATCGTGGCGAACACCGACGACGAGGCTCGTCAGCTGAGCGTGCTCTACGGGGCGGACCCGGACAAGGTCGCCACCGTGCGCCCCGGTGTGGATCTTTCGGTGTTCACGCCGGGTTCCCGCCGCGCGGCCAGGGCGGCGCTCGGTCTCGGTCACGACGACGTCGTGCTCCTGTTCGCCGGCCGGATCCAGCCGTTGAAGGCGCCCGATGTCCTGGTTCGCGCCGCGGCCAGACTTGTCGCCGAGGCGCCGGCGCTGCGGACGCGACTGGTCGTGCCGATCGTCGGCGGGCCGTCGGGAACCGGTATGGATCGCCCCGGCGAGCTGATGCGGCTCGCCCGGGAATTGCGTGTCGACGACGTGGTCGAGTTCTACCCGCCGGTGGACCAGCCCACGCTCGCGCAGTGGTATCGGGCGGCCGACCTCACGGTGGTGCCGTCGTACAGCGAGTCGTTCGGGCTCGTGGCGCTCGAATCCCAGGCCTGCGGTACCCCTGTGGTCGCCTCCGCCGTCGGTGGGTTGCGCACCGCGGTGCGCGATGACCATTCCGGGCTGCTGGTCGACGGCCACGATCCGGTCGTCTGGTCGCGTGCACTCGGCTCGCTCGTCACCGACGCCGCCCGGTTGCGGCGGTTGCGTGCCGGCGCGGCCCGGCATGCGGCGTCGTTCGGGTGGGAGACCACGGCGGCCCGTACGCTCGAGGTCTATGCCGAAGCATGTGAACGACGACGCGCCCAGCTGTTCGCCGAGGTGATGTGCCCGTGACCGAGAACGTCATCCGCGAGTACCTGGCCTCGTGCGGCCAGACGTGGGAAGAGACCGCCCCGGGCACGTTCACCGTGGACTTGCCGGGAGAGGCCAAGCTCAAGACCACCTGCCACCTGGCGGTCAAGGCGCAGGGCCTGGCGGTCAGCGCTTTTGTTGCGCGCCGACCCGACGAGAACCACGAGCGCGTCCACCGCTGGCTTCTCGAGCGAAACGCCAAGCTGCGCGGCGTTGCGTTCACCGTCGACCAGTCCGGCGACATCTATCTAGTAGGACGGCTGCCCTTGGTGGCGGTGACGGAGCAGGAGCTGGACCGGCTGCTGGGCACAGTGCTCGACACCGCCGACTCGTCGTTCAACACCATCCTCGAGCTGGGATTCGCGGCCTCCATCCGGCGCGAGTGGGCGTGGAGGCTGGAGCGCGGCGAGTCCACCCGTAACCTCGCCGCCTTCGAACACCTCCGCCCCGACGTGGGGTAATCCCACCCCAACCAAGCGAGGTCGGGCCGAGGACAGAACAGAGGCGCGTCACCTCGGGAGCTGTGGGGCGGGAGTGCGGTCTTCGGGCACTTTAAGAGCCCTCCGTGGCATGCTTCACCGCCACGGAGCGCGACGCCCGAAGACCGCACTCCC
>NZ_JAAGOB010000002.1:0-616199 GCF_010550695.1 Phytoactinopolyspora alkaliphila | reverse complement strand
GGGGGGGGGGGGGCGGCGGGCCCCCCCCCCCCCCCCCCGCCCCCGCCCCCCCCCCCCCCCCCCCCCCCCCCCCCCCCCCCCCCCCCCCCCCCCCCCCCCCCCCCCACAGCGAAGGGAGACATGATGCGCTCGGTACGCTCGAGCCCATGACCTACCGCTTGGTGCTGCTCCGTCATGGCGAGAGCGAATGGAACGCGAAGAACCTGTTCACCGGCTGGGTCGATGTCGACCTCACCGCCGCTGGTGAAGCTGAGGCCCGCCGCGGCGGCGATCTGCTGACCGCCCGGGACGTGCTTCCCGACGTCCTGCACACGAGTGTGCTGCGCCGTGCCATCCGCACCGCCAACATCACGCTCGACGTTGCGAACCGGCATTGGATCCCGGTCACCCGGTCGTGGCGCCTGAACGAGCGCCACTACGGCGCGCTGCAGGGCAAGGACAAGAAGCAGACGCTCGACGAGTTCGGCGAAGAGCAGTTCATGCTGTGGCGGCGCTCCTACGACACGCCGCCGCCGGAGATCGACGACCAGAACGAGTTCTCCCAGTTCGGCGATGCCCGCTATGCGGATCTGCCGCCGGAACTGCTGCCGCGGACGGAGTGCCTCAAGGACGTGCTCAACCGTTTCCTGCCGTATTGGTACGACGCGATCGTCCCGGACCTGCGTCGTGGCAAGACGGTGGCCGTCGTCGCCCACGGGAACTCGCTGCGGGCCCTGGTGAAGCATCTCGACGGGATCTCCGACGAGGCGATCGCGGGACTGAACATTCCCACCGGCGTTCCGCTGGTGTACGAGCTCGACGAGTCGATGCGCCCGGTCCAGGCCGGCGGCGAGTACCTCGACCCGGACGCCGCGGCCGCGGCGATCGAAGCGGTCAAGAACCAGGGTCGCTGACCCGTACGCAACCCCTGGCATGGGTTAGGGTCGCTGGCGCGCCCGAAATGTCCGGTTTCAGCGACCACAACCCATGCCAGGGGTTGTGGTCGCTACCAGGGGCTGTGGTCGCTATTGGAGTTCGCCGGTCACCAGGTAGCGCACGTGCCCGGCGATCTCCACGGCGTGGTCGGCGAAACGCTCGTAGTAGCGGCCCAGAAGCGCGATGTCGACGGCGGCCTCGACACCGCGGTCCCAGTCGTCGTCGAGCAGCACCAGGAACAGTGAACGGTGCAGGTGGTCCATCTCGTTGTCGTCGTGTGCCAGCTGTGCGGCCGTTTGGACGTCACGGGTGCTGATGACCTGGCCGGCCTTGTCCGCCATCTCCACCGCGGTGGTCCCCATGGAGGCGAACGTACTGCGCAGCTCTTCGGGGACGGCGTGGTCCGGGTAGCGCATCCGGGCGATCTTGGCGACGTGTACCGCGAGGTCGCCCATCCGCTCGATATCAGCGGTGATCCGCAGGGCTGCGGTCACGACGCGGAGATCTCTGGCTACGGGGCCTTGTGTCGCCATGACCTCGATGACCTGCTCATCGACCTCGTGCCGGTCCCGGTTGATGACGGCATCACCCGCGACGGTCTTCTCCGCCGCGTCCAGCTCGGCTCCGAGGAGGGCCCGGGTGGCCAGCTGGATCTGTTCGCCGGCCTTGCGGGTCATGCCGACCAGCCGGCCGTTCACGGCGTCGAGTTGTTCGTGGTAGGCGTCACGCATGGGGCCATCGTCCTGTCGTCAGAGTGTGTGCCGAGCTTCCCAGATGTCCAGACTAGGGGTCGCGGCCGGGGCGTCATGGGTGGCAAGGTGAACCGGTCGGGAAATGCGGGTGAACATCGCCGCGAACCCCTGGCTCATTGGCCATTTCGTGCGGTCAGCGCCCGTGACGCCCTCTACTATCGATAAGTGTGGACGCCATCACCGCCGGAGTGCTGGCTGCCGTCGTCGGCTTGGCCGTCGGCCTCGCGGCCGGCTGGAGGCTCCGATCCGGCCGGCGCGCATCCGAACCGACCACCCCACCGCGCACCTCACCGATACCTGAGGGCGCGGACGAGGTCGTCGCGGTGCTCCGGTCCAGTGCCATCGTCCTCGACGAGAGCACCAACGTGGTCAAGGCGAGCCCATCCGCGTACGCGTTCGGCCTGGTCCGACAGGACCGGATCACGGTCCCGGAGCTGCTTGCCCTGGCGGAGAAGGTTCACCGGGACGGTCAGATCAGGGAGATCCAGCTTCAGGTGCCCCGGTCCCGCGACAGCACCCAGACCCTGCACGTTCTCGCCCGGGTGGCTCCGCTCGGTGACCGGCTGGTGCTCGCGCTCGTCGAGGACCGCACCCACGAGATCCGCGTCGACGAGATCAGGCGTGACTTCGTCGCCAACGTCTCGCACGAGCTCAAGACGCCGGTCGGTGCGATGATGCTGCTGGCTGAAGCGGTACAGGACGCCAGCGACGAGCCCGATGCGGTCCGCCGGTTCGCCGAGCGGATGCAGCAGGAAGGTCAGCGCCTGAGCCGGCTGGTGCAGGAGATCATCGACCTGTCGAGGCTCCAGTACGACGACCCGGTCGACTCCCCGGAACCGGTCGAGATCGACGACGTCGTGGTGGCCGCCATCGACCGCAGCCGGGTCGACGCCGAGGACCGGAACATCCGGTTGACCGCCGGCGGTACCGAGGGGTTGCAGGTCCTCGGCAACGAGAAGCAACTCGTCGTCGCTATCGGCAACTTGATCGAGAACGCCGTGAGCTACAGCCCGGAGGGCAGGCGCGTGGCCGTGGGAGTCCGCCGGCGCGAGGACCTCGTGGAGATCAGCGTGACCGACCAGGGACACGGCATCGCCGAGACCGACCTGGACCGGATCTTCGAGCGGTTCTACCGCGTGGATCCGGCCCGGTCGCGGGAGACCGGCGGGACCGGGTTGGGCCTGTCCATCGTCAAGCACATCGCCGCCAGCCACGGCGGCGAGGTGAGCGTGTGGAGCGTGCAGGGTGCTGGATCGACCTTCACCCTCAGACTGCCGCTTCTTCCCTACCGCCCCGGGCAACAGGCCAGGGGCGTTTCGCAGGTTGCTAAGGAGGCACCGTGACTCGTGTGCTCGTCGTCGAGGACGAGGAGTCCTTCAGCGACGCACTGTCGTACATGTTGAAGAAGGAGGGCTTCGAGGTGGCCGTCGCGGCCACCGGCGACCACGCACTCGACGAGTTCGACCGTGCCGGAGCCGACCTCGTCCTGCTCGACCTGATGCTTCCCGGACTGCCGGGCACCGAGGTGTGCCGGCAGCTGCGGCAGCGATCCAACGTGCCGGTCATCATGCTCACCGCCAAGGACTCCGAGGTGGACAAGGTGGTGGGCCTGGAACTGGGCGCCGACGACTACGTCACGAAGCCGTTCTCGTCCCGTGAGCTCGTGGCGCGAATCCGTGCGGTGTTGCGGCGCGGCACGGAGGCGGCGGAGGTCAGTTCCGCGATTCTGGAGGCAGGGCCGGTGCGCATGGACGTCGAGAGGCACGTCGTCTCCGTTGACGGCGAGTCGGTACGGCTGCCGCTGAAGGAGTTCGAGCTGCTCGAGCTGCTCCTGCGCAACGCCGGGCGGGTCCTCACCCGGGCCCAGCTGATCGACCGGATCTGGGGCGCGGACTACGTCGGCGACACCAAGACCCTGGACGTCCACGTGAAGCGTCTTCGAGCCAAGATCGAACCGGACCCGACGACGCCGACCTACCTGCTCACGGTCCGCGGCCTGGGGTACAAGCTGGAGATGTAGACGCCTGGCCGGCCCGACAGGAGGAACAGGCGGGACGGCACGCACATCGGACTTGAGCAGTAGGCGTTCTCGTACAGGGTTCCGCGGGCGGCCAGTCGATCGAGACGGGGCGTGCGTACGGTATCCGGTCGCCTCGGCGGCGTGTTCGTCCGATAGCACGAACACGATGTTGGGCGGCCTCCGTCTCGTCGTGTGTCACCCCACCCTCAGAGGAACGGGGTCTCCGCGACCAACCGCGCGACCAGGGCGTGGTCGTCGGCGCTCATCTGCTGAATGGGTTTGCGTGGCGGGCCGACATCGAACCCTTGCGCCTGCAGGACGGCCCGGGCGAACGCGACGTTGTCGTAGTGGGCGCCCTGCCTGATCACTCCGTTGGCCTGGCCCTGGAGCCGCGCTGCCTTGGGCGCGTCACCGGCGGCGAGTGCCTCGGCAGCCTGCACGAACAGGCCGGCCATGAAGTTGTAGGTGCTGCCGATGGCTCCGGCCGCTCCGGCGAGGAGACCGTGGATGCAGACCTCGTCGGCGCCGTTGAAGATCGCTGCGCCGTCGCCGCACAACGCGACGAGCTGCTGTAGTTCGTAGATGTCGCGCGAGGTGTACTTGAAGCCGACGATGTTCTCGTGCGCGGCGAGTTCGATGAACAGATGGAACGTCGCGTCGTCACCGCCCGCCATCGGCAGATGGTAGGGGAGGAACGGAACCGGCGACGCCTCGGCGATGTCGAGGAAGTGCTGACGGACCTGCTCACGGCCATGCTGATAGTAGAACGGCGCCACCGCTGAGACCGCGTTCGCGCCCGCGTTCGCCGCGTTCCGGGCCATCTCAATGCTTCCAGCGGTGTCAGCGGCCCCCACGTGCGCGACCACCGGCACCCGGCCACCGACCACATCGGCGACCAGCGCGGTGAACTCCGTGCGTTCGGCGGGCGACTGCATCGGGCCTTCGCCCGTGGTCCCGCCCACGTACAGGCCGCCGACACCTTGCCCGATCAGGGCGTCGACCAGCTTGCGGGTCACCTCCGAGTCGATGGTGTGGCCGGCGCCGTACGGCGTGACGATAGCCGGAATGATCCCTTGTAGGTCGAGCTTCACGTGTCCTCCGCTTGATTTTCCTGACTGGCCGAACTGGATCGTGCGTCCAGTGATCTCCGGATGCCGCCGAAGTGCTCTCGCACGCTTCGCATCATCTGTCTTGCATCTCCGCCGCGAATGGCGGCGAGGATGTCCCGGTGCACGTCTACCGAGTGCTGGTCCCCAGCCGGGAGCTCGCTCTCCAGCTTGTGGAATAGGTCCCAGAACAGTTCCAGCAGCGTCGTCACCAGGCCGTTGTCCAAGGGCGCGAACAGACGCACGTGGAAGCGCCGATCCACCTCGGCGAAGGTCTCGCCGCGTGCATGGGCGGCCGCCATCTCGTCGACGATGCCGTCCAGCTCGGCCAGGTCCGCTTCGGTCATCAACGTGGAGACGGCGACGATCAGCCCACCCTCGATGGCTTCACGGACCTGCAGTAGCTCCGTGAGGGAGTGCCCGCCGATGCCGAAGCTGTACGGGAGCTGCTGCACGACCGCGTCGAACGAGAAGGTGCTGACGTACAGGCCGCGACCGGGCACGGCCTTGATCACTCCGAGCGTCTCCAGGCTCTTCGTCGCTTCCCGGAGCGAGAGCCGGCTGATGCCGAGTTCGTTCGCCAGTTCGCCCTCAGGCGGCAGCCCGGCGCCCGGCGTGAGCTGGTGGTCGAGAATGTAGTCGCGGAGGCGCTGCTGTGCTTCCTGGTAGAGCGGTTTTCTCATGCGAGTGCTTTCTGGTCGGTGTTGTGGCCGGAGCCGCCGTCCATCCCGCCGAAGCTGAGCTGGCCGGGTAAATGACATGCCTCCTGGTCGTCGTCGGTCTCCCGGGCGAGAGTTATCAGATATCTGATAGACCTGATGTGTCAAGGTTACAGGCGGACTAATTCCGATGGCGACCTCCGAGGAGCCCGTCATGAAACCACTGAATGCCACGGAGATCCGCGGCGTCTGGGGCACCTTGCTGCTGCCGGTTGACGACCACGGGGGGATCCGCTGGGACCTCCTCGATGAGCAGTTGGGTACGCTCTTGACCAGCGGAGTCGACGGCGTATACGCGCACGGTACGGCGGGTGAGTTTCACACCTTGACCGAGCCGGAATTCGACCGGATCAGTGAACTGATCGCCGGCCGGTGCGAAGCGGCCGGCATGGCGTTCCAGATCGGTGCCACGCACCCGAGCGCGCAGCTGTGCCTCGACCGGGTCCGCCGGGCGCGGGCGGTGGCGCCTGGCGCCATCCAGGTGATCCTCCCGGACTGGCTTCCGCTCAGCGACGACGAGTGCCTAGCCTTCGTCAGCCGCGTTGCCGAGGAAGCGGCGCCGGTGCCGCTGGTCCTGTACAACCCGCCGCACGCCAAGACCCAGATCTCGCCGTCACTGCTCGGCCGGTTACTGGCCGAGGCCCCGTCTGTCGTGGGCGTGAAGGTGGCCGGCGGTGACGACGCATGGTTCGAGCAGGTCCGTGTGCGTGCGCCTGGCTGTTCCCTGTTCGTGGCCGGCCACCGGCTAGCGTCCGGCATGGCACGGGGCGCGCACGGCAGCTACTCGAACATCGCCGCGATGTCGCCGGCCGGTGCCGTGGCCTGGTACCGGCAGATCCTCGGCGAGCCGGCCGCCGCACCGGCCGCCGCACTGGACGTCGAACGGCGGATAGCCGGCTTCTTCGCCGCCCACATCACACCGCTGCAAGCCCGCGGACTGTCCAACCCCGCCCTCGACAAGTTCTTGGCCGCGGTGGGCGGGTGGGCCGAGATCGGCCTGGGGGTGCGGTGGCCGTATGCGAGCGCTCCGGCGGCGGCGGTCGAGGAGGCCAGGAGCGACGCCCGCGTTCTCCTTCCCGAGCTGTTCCCCTCACTCTCGTGATCATCAACGATTGACCGTGTGATGACACGGCTCAAGCCGATGATCAGGGGAGGTTTCATCCTGCGGGGACCGGCTGAGGCGGCTCCGGGCCCACGTAGCGGGCCGATGGCCGGATGATCTTGCCGGCGGCCGCTTCTTCCAGGATGTTGGCCGACCAGCCGATCACCCGGCTGACGGCGAACGTCGGCGTGAACATCGAGCGGGGGATTCCGCACAGTTCCATCACCACACCCGCGTAGAACTCCACGTTCGCGTACAGCTCGCGTCCGGGCTTCAGCTCGGCGAGGATCTCGACGACGCGCTGTTCCACCACGGCCGCGAACTCGGCCAGGCCACCGCCGAGCTCGAGCGCGGTCTCCCGGAGCAGCCGTGCCCGCGGATCCTGCGTGCGGTAGGCGGCATGCCCGAAGCCCATGATCCGCTCACCTGCCGCGACCCTCGGACGGATCCACTCGTCGATCCGGTCTGGCGTGCCGATGGTATCGATCGTCTCCAGAGCGCGATCGGGTGCTCCGCCGTGTAGGGGGCCGGAGAACGCGCCGATGGCGGCGGTGACCGCCGAGACCAGGTCCGCGCCGGCGGACGCCACGACCCGCGCGGTGAAGGTCGACGCGTTGAAGCCGTGGTCGATCGTGGAGGTCAGGTACGTCTCGACGGCCTTGGCGTGCGCCTGTGCGGGGCGTCGGGCGGTGATCATGTAGAGCCAGTTCTCCGCTGTGGAGAGAGCGGGCAGGGGGCTCAGCGGCTCGCTTCCGGTCCGGAGTCGGTGCAGCGCGGCCAGGATGGTGGGGGTCACGGCACAGACCATCATGGCGTCCTGCTTGCGGAGTTCGGCGTCGATGTCCCAGAGAGGACGCAGATCACGGGCGCTGGCGAGGAATGACAACGCGGTCCGCAGGGCTGACAGCGGCTGGAGTTCCCGCCCCGCCCGGGCGATCTCCGGCAGGATCGTGGTCAGCTCATCCGGGAGCGGCCGCAGTGCGGCGATCTCCTCGCCGAACCGTCGCCGCTCGGCGGCGTCGGGGAGTCTGCCTTCCAGGAACAGGAACCACACGTCCTCGAACGTGCGAGACACGGCCAGGTCGATCGCCGAATACTGGCGGTAGTGGTAGAAGCCCTCACGTCCGCGCACGTCACCCAGCTCTGTGCTGGTCACTGCCACGTTTCTGAGCCCGCGGGGCGCTTCGATCAGGCCGTTCGACGGTGTTGTCATGCAACGCACCTCCTTCTCACCGCTACAGTTGATGAGCAGTCAATTGTTGTCAACGTTGATTTCGTCAATGTGAATGCAAAGGAACTGGTCAGATGGATGACAGCGACGGCCGGTATCTCACCACGTCGGAGGTCGCTGCGCGCCTGGGCGTCAAGACGGAGACCGTGTACGCGTACGTCAGCCGTGGCTTGCTCGCCAGCGTCCGGGTCAGCGGCCGGCGAGGCAGTCTGTTCTCCGAGCACGACGTCGACCAGTTCGCCGGGCGGAGCCGGGAGAACCGGCCGGCAGCGGGAGTCGTGGAGCGCATCGCCACGGCGGTCACATTGCTCGAGGACGACCTGCTGTACTACCGCGGGGTAGAGGCAGGCGAGCTGGCGACGACCAGATCGCTGGAGTCGGTGGCCCGCTTCCTGTGGACGGGCCGCTTCGGGGATGACGGCGCGGGCGGGCATACACCGTTCTCGTCAGCCGGGGAGCTGGCCGCGGTGGCGAGAGCGGCCGCGGCGCCGTTGCCCGCCTCGGCCCGGCTCACCGACCACCTCCGGGTCGTGGTCGCTGTGCTCGGCGCGGCGGATCCGTTGCGCTTCGACCTGTCTCCTGCGGCCGTCGTGCGCACGGGCGAAATCATGCTGGCGGCCATGGTGGATGCGCTGCCACGGCAGGCGCCGGCCGATCACGGTGCCACCGACGAGCCGGTCGCCGGCCCCGCGGACGGCGCCGCCCGGCCACGCGCGGCGGCGCTTGCCGATCGGCTGTGGCCGGCGCTGTCCCGCCAGGAACCCCGGAGCGAGCTCCTCAACGCCGCGTTGATTCTGCTCGCTGATCACGGCTTGGCGGCGTCGACCGTCGCGGCCCGGGTGGCGGCCAGCGCCCGGGCGCATCCCTACGCCGTCGTCTCGGCGGGCCTGGGAGCGCTCGATGCGCAGTACCACGGCGCATCCAGCAGCGAAACGTACCGATTCCTGGCCGAAGCGATGGCGGGCCCGCTCGTCGCCGTGTCCGAGCGGCTGCGAGCGGGCACAGGCGTGCCGGGGTTCGGGCACCGCGTCTACCAGGAGCGCGATCCCCGAGCCGACCTGCTTCTCCGCCTGCTGCGTCAGCTCGATGGTGCCGGACCCGTTCTGGCGGCGGTCGACGCCGTCGCTGACGAGCTAGGGCGCGGCGGGCTCTGGCCACCCAACATCGACCTCGCGCTCGCGGCGATGATGCACGCGTGCGGGATGCGGCCGGACGCCGGCGAGGCGGTCTTCGCGGTCGCGCGGACCATCGGCTGGATCGCCCACGCGCTGGAGGAATACCAGGAGCCCGGGCTCAGGTTCCGCCCGCGCGGTGTCTATACCGGACCCCGCCCTGCCCCCGCCCATGATCATTGACGATCGCGGACGTGCCCCGGTGCGCGATAGTCAATGATCATGGAAGGTGACGAGGTCTGCGATGTCGACCGGGAGACCTGTGGCGAACGACCGGTTCGCCGCCGCGCCCGTGAGCATGGCGTACGCCCCATCGACGTGGCCCGCGGCGCGCCGCAGCGGGTCCGGCTCGGGCTGCTCGGCGAAGATGTCCGCGAGCAGCCGGCGGTCGCCGCCGCCGTGTCCTCCGCTGCCTTCCTCGCTGATGTCGACCCGGCGTGCCTTGCCCCACAGCGGCTGCACGGTGAGTCTCGTCTTGTCGATCGGGTCGTTGTCGGGCTGGTCGGCACCGGCCGCGTTCGGGTCGATGACCTCGCCACTGACGTAGGAGCGCTCGACCACCTCCAGCTCCGCCCGGCCCTTGGTGCCGTTGAACCCCACCCGGTAGCCCTCCCACGGCGAGTAGGCGGTGAGGTGGTAGCTCATGGTGGCCTTCGTGTCGTAGCGCACGAGCACCGCCATGTCGTCCTCGATGCTGATCCCGTCGCTGAAGACGTTGCGGTCGCGGATGTAGCCGTCCTCGCCCTCGGCGTCAAGGTACAGCGCCTTCAGTTCCGGCTCGCTTTCCAGATCGATCGCCCACGGGTCGGTGGCTAGGTCGGGGCTGCCGTGGCTGCGGTAGCTGCGCATTGCCTGGCCACGGGCCTGGGCGTTGTCCGAGCCGTAGAACTTCAGGTCCCCGAAGCCGAACACCGTCCTCGGCGTTGCGTCGAGCCACCAGTTCACCAGGTCGAAGTGGTGGCTGGACTTGTGAATCATCAGCCCGCCGGAGTTGCGCTTGTCCCGATGCCAGCGACGGAAGTAGTCCGCGCCGTGTCTGGTGTCCAGCAACCACTCGAAGTGCACCGACTGCACGTCCCCGATGGCGCCGGAGCCGATCAGTTCCCGAACGGCGCTGTTGCGCGGCGCGTATCGGTAGTTGAACGTGACGGTGAGTTTGCCGCCGGTGCGGGCTTGCGCGTCGAGGATCTGCTGACATTTCTCCTCGTCGGTGGTCAGCGGCTTCTCGGTGATCGCGTCCCGGCCGTTCTCCAGCGCCTGGACGATGTAGTCGTGGTGGGTCCGGTCGACGGAGGTGACGATCACCGCGTCGACGCGTTGCTCGTCCAGCATCCGCGAGAAGTCGGCTGGACCGTACGTGGGCACCGGGCCGGCGCCGAACTCGTCGGCGAAGCGCTTGTTGTGGTGATCCATTCGGGTCTGGTTGACGTCGCACAGGCCTGCCAGCTCGCCGGCGTCACGGTGGTCGGTGAGCAGCGCGCGGGTGTACATCGCGGACCGCGAGCCGAGTCCTACGACGGCGTACCGCTTTCGTGTCATCGTCACACTCCTTGCAATGTGGGGGCGACGCCATGGTCGCGCAGAGCGGTGTACCAGTACGTCACGGCATCGACGAACTGGTCGTCGTGGGCGAGGTCGTCGCAGAAGACCTCACGCACGGCCAGGACATTGCGAACGGTCTCGCGCGTCGGGACGGCGCTGTCGAGAAGCTGGACCAGCCGGCCGGCCATCGGGTCGGACACCTCAAGGGTGCCACCTTGGTCGTCCCGGCCGAGAAGGAAGCGCATCCACGCCGCGACCAGCAGAGCTCCGATCCGTGGGACGGCTCCCGTGGAGCGGCGCTCACGCACGGCGGAGAGGATGCGTTGCGGGAGCTTCTGGCTGCCGTCCATGCCGACTTGGGCCGTGCGGTGCCCGAGCGCGGGGTTGGCGAACCGGCTCAGGACATCCTCGCTGTAGGCAGCCAGGTCGAGCCCGTCCGGAGCCGTCAGCGTCGGGATCGTGTCTTGCTCGATCAGCGTGCGGGCCGCCCGCTCGATCAGCGGGTCGGCCAGGGCGTCGGCAATGGTGCGATAGCCGGCGAGCGCGCCCAGGTAGGCGATGAGCGAGTGGGTGGCGTTGAGCAGCCGGAGCTTGACGCGCTCGTAGCCCGCGACGTCCGTGGTGAGTGTCGCTCCGGCCTTCTCCCATGCCGGGCGTGGCCCGAGAAACTCGTCGCTGATGACCCATTGGGTGAACGGCTCCGCCACCACGGCGGCGTCGTCACGGACGGTGAGCAGCCGGTGTGCCTCGGCCCGGTCGGCATCGGCGGTGGCTGGCACGATCCGGTCCACCATGGTGCTGGGGAATGTCGTCTGCCGCTCGATGTACTCGCGGGTCACCTCGGCGTCGGGTCCGGACAGGCGCTCGGCGAAGTCGCGGACCAGCCGGCTCAGCACCACGCCGTTGTCGCTCAGGTTGTCGCATGAGATCAGAGCGATCGGACCGGCGCCATGTACCGCTCGTCCCTGGAGGCCGCGGACGAGCTGCCCGACGACGGTCTCGGGCGGGCGACCGGCGAGATCGGCGTCGATCTCGCCGTCGAGCCGGAGACGGCCACCGTCGAGCCGGTACCCCTTCTCCGTCACCGTCAACGTGACCGCGTGAACATCGGGACTGGTCAGTGCGTCGATGATGGGTTGTGGGTCGACGGCCGCGCACGCGGTTCGCCGGATGACGCCGACGACGCCCACGCTGGGCGGACCGTGCGTGGGCCGCACGAGCAGACTGTAGAGGCCGTCCTGAGCGGCGAGCCGATCGGTGACCGCTGGAGACCGCTGGCTAGAGGCCAGGACACCCCAGGTGTGATCGCCACCGGAGGTCACCTGGTGCGTGTACCAGGCCTGATGGGCGCGGAAGAACGCACCGGCGCCGAGGTGGACCAACCCCACCTGCAGATCCCGCGGGTCGTAGCCCGGCCGTGCCGGCTCGGGTACGGCACCCAGCCCGGCCAAGCCGAGCCGGCCGCCCGCGTCTCCCGGGAGGTTTCCCGTCACAGCCTGTACACCTCCTTGGCGCGGGTGTAGGCCATCGCGCGCGCCGTCTCATGCGCTTCGTCGATGGACAGCCGGTGCTCCGCCACGAGCTGAGCCAAGTAGCCACAGTCGATGCGCCGGGCGACGTCGTGGCGGACCGGAATGGAGGCGAACGCCCGGGTGTCATCGTTGAAGCCGGCGGTGTTGTAGAAGCCGGCGGTCTCGGTGACGAGCTCCCGATACCGGCGGATGCCGTGCGGGCTGTCGTAGAACCACCATGCCGGGCCTAGCAGCATGGCCGGGTAGTACCCAGCCAGCGGGGCCAGTTCGCGGGAGTACGCCGACTCGTCGAGCGTGGACACAACGAGGGTGAGCCCGGGTTCGTTGCCGTACTTGTTGAGCAGCGGGCGCAGGTTGTTGACGTAGTCCGTGGGGGCGGGAATGTCGGCACCCTTGTCCGGGCCGTAACGAGCCAGCAGACGGGGGTCGTGGTTGCGGACCGCACCCGGATGAAGCTGCATTACCAGGCCGTCGTCGAGGCTCATCGCGGCCATCTGGGTGAGCATGTGCCCGCGGAACTGCTCGGCGTCGACGGGATCGTGGTCACGCTCGATGATCCGGCGGAAGAGCTTCTCGGCATCGGTGCCGGGCAGGTCGGCCGTGTAGGCGCTGGGGTGGCCGTGGTCGGTGGCGGTGGCGCCCATCCGGACGAAGTACTCGCGGCGTTGCCGCAACGCGTCGAGGTATCCCCGGTAGGACGTGGTGTCCTCACCGGTGACCTCGCCCAGCGTCCGGAGCGATTCGTGGAAGGCAGGCTGATCGGGGTCAAGCACCTTGTCCGGCCGGAAGGTGGGTATGACACGGCCGGTCCACGCGTCGTCGGCGATCAGCCGATGGGCCGCCAGCTGGTCCGTGGCGTCGTCGGTGGTGGCGAGTGCCTCGATGTTGAAGCGCTCGAACAGGGCGCGCGGGCGGAACTCGGGTCGGCCGAGCCGGTCCAGGAGCTGGTCATACACGTCGTCGGCGGTATCGGCGGCCAACCGGGTGGTGATGCCGAAGACGCCCGCGAGCTCCATCTCGAGCCACAACTTGCTGGGAGTGCCGCGGAACAGGTGCCAGTTTTCGCACAGCAGTCGCCACACTTGTCGGGAATCGGTCTCTCGCGGGGTGTTGTCTACGTCTACCAGGCCTAACTCCGCATGCGACATGCCAGCGGAGTGAAGCATGCGATGCACGTAGTGATCCGGGATGATGAACAGCTGCGCCGGATCCGGGAAGGGCTCGTCCTCGGCCAGCAGGGCGGGGTCGACGTGTCCGTGCGGACAGACCAGCGGCAGGTCTCTCACCTGCGCGAAAAGCTCTCGTGCCAGGGCCCGCACGGACGGCTCAGGCGGCAACAAGCGATCGTCACTCATGTCTACTTCGGCCATCGGCCCACTCCTCGCCACATCGCTCCGATCGTTCTGTCGTGCCCGCGCAGGCGCCAGCATACAGGAAACCGGTTTCAAGGCAATGAATGGGCCCGCGACCCCGGGAGGTGCGCGGCTCGGAGAGCGAAGGCAGCGTGAACACGGATGGAGGGGTCGCGGAGCCGGCCGTCTCTCCTGGCGACGCGGGCCACGTGGAGTGGTTCAGGTAGAACGGGTCAGGTAGAAGGGCCAGGCGGAGTGGGCAAGGCGGAGTGGCCGGGCCAGGCCGAGTGGGCCGGGCAGAGCGGAGGCCGAGCGCGCCGCGATGGAGCCGTTCAGCTAGGCGCGGGCCCGGTGCTGCCGCGGACTTCGAGGCGCGGGCGGAAGTGGACGTTCTTCTCCGGCGTCTCGCCGCTCATCAGAGACCACAGCCGCCGCCAGGCCTCAGGGCCGAGCCGGTCCATCGGCACCGAAGCGGTGGTCAGTGGCGGTGTGGTGTATCTGACAAACGGGATGTCGTCGAATCCGACGATCGACATCTGCGTGGGCACGTTGATCCCGAGCTCGTGCAGCCTGCTCAACGCGCCGAACGCCACGAGGTCGTTGTACGCGATCACCGCCGTGACATCGTGATCGGTCAGGTGGTCGGCGACGGCGTGGCCGTCGGCGAAGGTGGCGCCGCATGGCAGCTCGAGCAGCTCGAAGGTGTTCTTTGCCGCCTTGTGCAGGGCCTCGACCCGGTTGCGGTTAGACACGCTCGTGCCGGGACCGGCCAGGTACGCCAAGCGCCGGTGTCCCAGACTGAGCAGGTGGGTCACCAGGTCCCGGATGCCCGCCGCGAAGTCGATGGTCAGCGACGGAACCGTGGTGCCTGGCAGTTCCCGATTGATGAGGACGCAGGGCGCGAGCCTGGGAGCGAGTTCGTACAGCTGCTCATCCGTCATCCGAGGCGCGCACAGCACCAAGCCGTCACAGCGGCGCCGGGCCTCAACGGCGAGCACCGGTTCCTCGTGGAGGTTCTCGTTGGAATCGGCCACAAGCAGGCGATAGTCCTGCTCACCGGCGGCGTCGGTAAGGCCGTGCAGAATGCCCTGGAACATCGGGTTGCCGAGATCGGGCACCAGCATGGCGATGATCCCGGTCCGGCCAAGCGCCAGGCTCCTGGCCACCGGGCTGGGGTCGTAGCCGAGCTCTTCCGCGGCCGAGCGGACACGCATTGCCAGGTCTTCGGCGACGCGCGGATTGCCGTTCATCACACGGGACACGGTGGCCCGGGAAACGCCGGCCACCTTCGCCACGAGGCCGATGGTGACCCGCTCAGCCGGAATGGCCGGTGCGGGTACCTCTCCGTCGCCTCGCTGAGAGCGGTTACTCATGGTCTGCCGCGTCCTCACGTCTCGACAGGTGGATGTGATGCCCAGAGTAGATGACGCGGCGCCGGAGCGGGGGAACCGAGCCGCGACACGGTGCGAGGCAAGGCCCGGTGGGGGGCCTGGTGTGGTGATGCCGCGAGGGGTGGTGAGGTCAGTGGCGGTGCGCCGGGAGGGTGCTGCCGAGCACCGGCGGGAGAGTACTGCGCTCAGCTGTCGGCGTTCTCGTCCTCGGCGTCTTCAGCGTCGGGGTCCTCAGCGTCGTCGCTACCTGGCTCACCGCCGTCGTCGTCGCCGCCCAGGTCGGCGGCGTCGTCGGTGGGAAGCTCCTGGGTCTCGGGGAACGTGACGGCGGCATAGGGTCCGTCGGCTTTCTTGACCAGAGTCTCCACGGTGACGCGCGGTGCGTTGGCGAAATGGAACTCGACCTCGGTGGTGAGGCCCGGTGTGAGTTCGACGTCCTGCAGATCCACCTGCTCGGTTTCCGGGCCCAGCGACGCGTACCCGCGCGCCGGTATCTCCAAGGGGCCGTCCGCGGGTGTGGCTGACGCGTCTCCGATGCGGACCTCGACGAGCTGATCGGCCTCACCACGGTTCGCGAACGACGACAACACCGTGGCCTGGCCGTCCGTGGACGCCACGACCAGGACATTGCGCAGACCGATGTCTCCGGCCTCGGCCGGTGCGCCGTTGTAGCGCGGGTACCACCCTTGGGTCTGTTCGTAGATGCCGCACCCGCCGAGAGTGAGCGCCAGCGCTGGAAGGCTGAGCAGGACGCTGCGGCGGATGGCAGAATTCACCGGTGACTCCTCGACGACGTGCTGTGGAACGCGCGGAAACATGTCGGTCCAAGAGTACCGAGGGGCCGTGGGGCTGCCCGGTCGCAGGGGGTGCGCATGCCGGCCATCGCTGGACGAGGCGGCGTGGGAACGGTCCAGGAAGATCGGTTTCTTCGCGGCCGTCTCCACAACCATCGGGCCTGAGAACGCCCGTTCACCTGCGCTGAAAGGCTGGTCGAAGCACGTGGTCAATGGATTGTCAAGCCCTACTTTTGGCTCTGACCAGCATAAACGCTCTAGAGGTCTGCCAAAGTCGTGCTATCCTTGGTGTGGGAAAGGGGACAGGAACATATGACTTTCAAGGTCGGCGAGACGGTTGTCTACCCGCACCACGGGGCTGCGCTCATTGAGGCGATCGAGTCTCGGGTCATCAAAGGAAAGGAACGCCAGTACCTCGTCTTGAAGGTCACCCAGGGTGACCTGACGGTCAAGGTCCCGGCAGACAATGTCGACTTGGTCGGCGTTCGCGACGTGGTCAACCAGGAAGGGCTTGACCGGGTCTTCTCGGTCCTTCGGGCTCCGCATACCGAAGAGCCCACCAACTGGTCCCGTCGATATAAGGCGAATCTGGAGAAGTTGGCCTCGGGTGACGTCATCAAGGTAGCCGAAGTCGTCCGGGATCTGTGGCGGCGGGAGCGTGATCGCGGCCTCTCGGCCGGCGAGAAGCGCATGCTGGCGAAGGCACGGCAGATCCTCGTGTCTGAGCTCGCGCTCGCTGAGCACACCAACGAAGACAAGGCGGAGACCCTCCTGGACGAGGTTCTCGCCGGCTGAACGTGCCGCGGGACTGAGAACGGTGGCGAGAGGCCGCGCCCCAACGGGCGTGGCCTTTTCGCGTTCAGTGTGCAACCGATCGTGGAGGTGACGGTGGCCGCGGTGGGCCTGGTCATCCCGGCCGCCGGGCTGGGTGAGCGCCTGGGCGTGGGTATGCCGAAGGCCCTGTTCGCCGTCGGCGGTGAGTCGCTGCTCGTCCACGCGGTCCGGGCCGGCACCGCCTCGGGGGTCGTCACCAGCGTGGTGGTTGCTGCACCGATGGGGCAGGCCGCGTCCGTCCACAGCATGATCGAGCGGGAGCTTCCGGCCGGGGCCGCGCTGCGCGTGGTCGATGGCGGCGCCACCCGGCAGGCCTCCGTACGCGCCGCGCTCGCGGAGCTGCCGGCGGACGTTCGGGTGGTGCTGGTGCACGACGCCGCGCGCTGCCTCGCACCCGCAGCCCTCTTTGCCGATGTGGCCGCCGCGGTGGCCGGTGGCGACGACGCCGTGGTGCCGGGCCTCGGCGTCGTCGACACTCTCAAGGAGGTCGGTC
This sequence comes from Phytoactinopolyspora alkaliphila, assembly GCF_010550695.1. Lineage (GTDB taxonomy): Bacteria > Actinomycetota > Actinomycetes > Jiangellales > Jiangellaceae > Phytoactinopolyspora > Phytoactinopolyspora alkaliphila. The sequence goes on along the minus strand of NZ_JAAGOB010000002.1, from coordinate 599,244 downwards.
CGCTCGGTGAGGTGATCGCCACGCCGGATCGGTCCAGACTGCGCGCTGTGCAGACACCACAGGGCTTCACACGAGAAATCCTCGAGCGGGCGCACCATGAGGCATTGCGACGCGGCGACAACGACGTCTCCGACGACGCCGGCCTCGTCGAACGGATCGGCTGCCCGGTGCGCGTCATCCCGGGCCATGCGGAGGCGTTCAAGGTGACGCGGCCGCTCGACGTGGAACTTGCCGAGGCCGTGCTCACCAGTCGGCGAGGCACGGTAGAGGAGTCCCCATGATTCCCAGAGTCGGCATCGGGGTGGATGTCCACCCACTGGAGAACGGACGCCCGTGCTGGGTGGCGGGCCTGTTCTGGCCGGACGAGCCGGCCGGTTGCGCTGGGCACTCCGACGGCGACGTCGCCGCTCATGCTGCCTGTGACGCCCTGCTGTCCGCGGCGGGCCTCGGCGATCTCGGCGCCGTCTTCGGCACCGACCGGCCGGAATGGTCGGGCGCGTCCGGCATCGCGCTGCTCGCCGAGGTGGCGCGGCTCGTCGATGAGCGGGCGGGCGTCATCGGCAACGTCGCGGTACAGGTGATCGGCAACCGCCCCAAGATCGGGCTGCGCCGGGCCGAGGCGGAGGAGACGCTGAGCCGGGCCGTCGGCGCGCCGGTCAGCATCAGCGGAACCACCACCGACGGGCTCGGGCTCACCGGACGGGGCGAGGGCTTGGCGGCTACCGCGGTGGCCCTGGTCAGTTTCTAGCGGCGAGGGACGGCGGCCAGGTCAGGGCCGGCCACGGGACCGGGAGCCGCAGCACGGCGGTGGCCACCGACAGCGCCAGGCCGCCCAGGACCCACCCGCCCGGGATGTCGCTGAGCCAGTGGTAGTCCAGCAACGTCATGAGCATGCCGGACACGAAGACGATGGCGATGGCGGCCGGCAGCCAGCGGCGGAAGAGCCGCCGGTCCGGTCGCCAGCCCCGGCTGCCGAAGAGGATGATGACGATCAGGAACCACGTGAGGGTGGCGTTGGCGGTGTGCCCGGAGGGAAACGCCTGCCCCTCTCCGTGCAGGATGTCCACGCCGGTGTGCGGTGGCGTTCTGGCGAGACTGAACTTGATCCAGTATCCGACGAAGAACACGGTGACCAGACCCGAACCGACCGCCACCAGGACCCGGATGTTGCGCTGTTTCCAGGCGACGAAGAGCCCGACTGCCACCAGGATGGGAAGGGTGTACAGGCGCTGGCCGCCCAGGCTGGCAACGGCGTTGAGCATCTCGCGCGATGCGCCTTCGGGTTGGCGCGGGTCCACATAGGTGTGCAGTGGCCAGTCCCACGCGATGGCCGGCCCGCGGACCACGACCTGCCAGGTGAGAAAGCCCAGTACCGCTGCCATAGACATCCCGGTGACCAGTGGGGCTAGCCACCAGTGGGCTGGACGGTCCGTCGCCGGGGACGTCCCGGGCGACGAATCTTCCGAACCGGCGGCATCGGGCAGGCCGGCGTCCGGAAGGCCGGGGGTGGACCGTTCGACGTCGGACACTAGTGCTGCTCCACGGGTTCTGGTCGGGGGCGGCTGTCGATACGGGCCAGAGTAGCTAGTCTTGTCCGGTGAGTTTCCGCCTGTACGACACCGCCACAAGAGATATCCGCGACTTCGTTCCGGTGCGCCCGGGCCACGTGGGTATCTATCACTGCGGTCTGACGGTACAGGGACCGCCCCACATCGGGCACATTCGCAAGGAAGTCGTCTTCGATGTCCTGCGGCGATGGTTCGAGTACAACGGACTCGAGGTCACCATCGTCGCCAATATCACCGACATCGACGACAAGATCCTGGCGAAGTCCGCGGCGGCCGAACGTCCCTGGTGGGCGTGGGCCTACGACCACGAGCGCGCTCTCGACGCCGCCTACGAGGTGCTCGGCTGCACGCCTGCCACCTATCAGCCGCGGGCAACGGGGCACATCACCGAGATGGTCGAGCTCATGCAGGCCCTCGTCGACGGCGGCCACGCCTACCCGGCTGCCGACGGCTCCGGCGACGTCTACTTCGACGTGCGCTCCTGGCCGTCGTACGGGGAGCTGTCCGGGCAGAAGGTGGACGACATGGAGCCGGCTACCGACGCCGATGCACGAGGCAAGCGTGACCCGCGGGACTTCGCCCTGTGGAAGGGGCACAAGCCCGGCGAGCCCGCCTCGGCTTCGTGGCCGACGCCGTTCGGCCGGGGGCGGCCGGGCTGGCACCTGGAATGCTCGGCGATGGCCGCGAAGTACCTCGGCGAGGAGTTCGACATCCACGGTGGCGGGATCGACCTGAAGTTCCCGCACCATGAGAACGAGCTGGCGCAGTCGCGTGCGGCGGGTCAGCCGTTCGCCCGGTTCTGGATGCACAACGCCTGGGTCACCATGTCCGGCGAAAAGATGAGCAAGTCTCTCGGCAACTCGTTGCTGGTGTCCGACGTGGTGCGCCGGATCCGACCGATCGAGCTGCGTTACTACCTCCTGGCGGCGCACTACCGCAGCCACATCGACTTCTCCGAGGAGTCGATGGCCGCCGACGCCGCGGCGTTCCGCCGGCTCGAGGGGTTCGTGTCCCGGGCCTCGGAACTGGTGCCCGAGGACGTGCGGTCCGCATCGGTGCCCCAGGCGTTCGCCGACGCTATGGACGACGACCTGTCGGTGCCTCAGGCGCTGGCGGTGCTCTTCGACACCGTCCGGGACGGCAACAACGCGCTTGCTGCGGCTGACAAGGCAGCCGTGCGGGAATCTCTGGCCCAGGTCCGTGCCATGCTGGGGGTGCTGGGACTGGATCCGCTGGCTGACCCGTGGGTCGGCCTGGACTCGGTGGGAAGTTCCGGTGATCGCCTCCGGCAGGTGGTGGACGGCTTGGTGATGACCCTGCTCGACCAGCGCCGGGAAGCCAGAGCGCGGCGGGATTTCGCCGCGGCCGACGCCATCCGGGAGCGCCTCAATGCCCTCGGCATTGTTGTAGAAGATGGACCATCAGGTACTCGTTGGGAGTTGGCTGACTGATGCCGGGAAACTCGAGACGCCGGGGCGCCATGCGCAAGCCCGGCACGAAAAAGGGCATGCAGGTCGGCTCTGGTGGGCAGCGGCGACGCGGTCTGGAGGGCAAGGGCCCCACACCACGCGCGGAGGAACGTACCGGGCACCCGAAGGCTCGCCGGGCGGCATCGAAGGCTCGGGCCGAGGACCAGGGACCTCGTCGGCAGACTGCGGTACGGGGCAGGCCGGGAACGGCGGAGACCGTCGCCGGGCGAAACGCCGTCGTCGAGGCGCTGCGCGCCGAGATTCCGGTGAAGGCGCTGTACGTCGCTGAGCGGATCGACAGCGACGAGCGGGTGCGTGAAGTGCTCAAGCTCGCTTCGGACCGGCGGTTGCCACTGCTGGAGGCTCCGCGTTCCGAACTGGACCGGGTCACCGGCGGAGCGGTTCACCAAGGCTTGGCCCTGACCGTCCCCGCGTATGAATACGCCCATCCGGACGACCTGCTGGAAGCGGCGCACAACGCCGGAGAGGTGCCCCTGGTAGTGGCGGTGGACGGCGTGACCGACCCACGGAACCTGGGCGCAGTGGTCCGATCCACGGCGGCGTTCGGCGGGCACGGCGTGCTGATCCCGGAAAGGCGCAGCGCCAGCATGACCGCCGGCGCATGGAAGACCTCCGCCGGAGCAGCGGCCCGCATTCGCGTCGCCCGTGCCACCAATCTGGCGCGGCAGCTGCGTGCCTATCGTGAGGCCGGCCTGTTCGTGATCGGCCTGGACGGAGACGGCGAGCTTGAGATCGCAGACGCGGCGACGTTGGCGGAACCGATGTGCCTGGTTGTGGGGTCCGAGGGTGCGGGCATGTCACGTGTCGTCGCTCAGGCATGTGATCTCGTCGTCCGAATTCCCATCACCCGCGAGGTGGAATCCCTCAACGCGGGCGTCGCGGCAGGAGTGGCCCTCTACGAGATCGCGCGCGCAAGGCGGTAGGCTGGCGCTTCCGGCTGGGTGTGTGACCCGGGTCACCACCTAGGAGCGCGCTCCGGCCGGCCACAACGACCACAGCCGGCGGACGACCTCTGACCGGTGTGAGCCGCGGAGGTGCGAGCTACCGTGCCCGTGACACGTATTCTGCCGACCCCTGAGGCCGGTGAGTTGGTGACGCTCGTACGCGACATCGCCGACGCCGAGCTACTGCCGCGGGCGTCGGAAGCCGAAGCTGCGGGCCAGTACCCGCGAGACCTACTCCAGCTGATCGGGCGTACCGGCTTGCTCGGGCTTCCCTACGCCGACGACCTGGGTGGCGGAGGGCAGCCGTTCGAGGTCTACCTGCAGGTGGTGGAGGAGCTGGCGGCGCGGTGGGCCACCGTGGCGCTGAGCGTCAGCGTGCACACCCTCTCCTGCTGGCCGCTGGCGGCTCACGGCACTGACGAACAGCGCAAGCGCTGGCTGCCGGACATGATCGGTGGGGAGTTGCTCGGCGCGTACTGCCTGTCCGAGCCGCACGCGGGCTCTGACGCTGCGGCGCTCACCACCAAGGCGGTCCGCGCGGGTGACGAGTACATCCTGGACGGCACGAAGGCCTGGATCACCCACGGTGGCCAGGCGGACTTCTACACGGTGTTCGCCCGGACATCTCCGGATGGTTCCCGCGGCATCTCGTGCTTCCTGGTTCCGGCCGACACGGCTGGAATCTCCTTCGGCGCACCGGAGCGCAAGATGGGCCTGACCGGGTCGCCCACCACGCTGGTCCATTTCGACGGCGTGCGCATCCCCGCGGAGCGCCGCATCGGCGACGAGGGCACGGGATTCGGCCTCGCCTTGCAGGCGCTCGACGCCGGCCGGCTGGGCATCGCGGCGGTCAGCACCGGCCTCGCGCAGGCCGCTCTGGACGCGGCCGTGGCCTACGCGAAGAGCCGCGAGCAGTTCGGCCAGGCCATCATCGCCCACCAAGGGTTGGGATTCATGCTCGCCGACATGGTGGCGGCCGTGGAGGCGGCCCGGGCGCTGTACATCACCGCTGCGCAGCGACGGGACGCCGGGTTGCCGTACCGCCGCGAGGCCAGCGTCGCCAAACTCGTCGCCACGGACAACGCGATGAATGTGACGACGGACGCCGTCCAGGTGCTCGGCGGCGCCGGATACACCCGTGACTACCCGGTCGAGCGGTATTTCCGCGAAGCCAAGGTGATGCAGATCTTCGAGGGCACCAACCAGATCCAGCGCCTCGTGATCGCCCGGCACCTGGAGCGCGAAACCCCCTAGTCCCCCCGACTGGGCGCCCTCCGTCCCGGCGCATGCCAGGGGTTAGCATCGTTAATGCGCCCGAAATGTCCGTTTCCAGCGACCACAAACCCTGGCATGCCCCGGAAAGTGGCTGAGGAAAGGACCAATCCGCGGGGCTCCCGGCGCCGAACAGGGGGCATGAAGGCACACGGAGGCTCGGCGCATCTCTGGGGCGCTGCCGCGCTCGCAGGAGTGGTCGCCGGCGGGCGCCGCGGATGAGTCGCCGGCCGACGTCCAGACGCCGTTGCGTCCTGCGGACCGAGCCCCCTGGGCCACGGACCGCAGGACGCAACAGCGGGGCGTCGAGGACGGCTCAGCCGAGTTCGTCCCACGGGATCCGGAACGGCTGCGTCTGCTCCGGATCCTCCGACGTGCCGCCGAGGATCGCGAGCTCGTCCGGCTTGTGTCGCAGGACGTTGTCGACGTAGTCCTGAGTGGTCTCCTTCAGCCCGACGTCGTGCCCGGCCTGCTCGGACAGGTACCACCGGTGCTCCAGGACCTCGTGGTAGATCTCCGGCGCCTCCAGCTTGCCTCGGAACTCACGGGGGATCGCGCGCATCACCGGCTCGAAGCAGTCCAGGACCCACGAGTTGGCCACGATCTCCTCGTCCTCACCCTGCTGGTCGGTTTCGGCGGCGTAGGCGTCGAGGTCATTGAGCAGCCGCCTGGCCTGGTTCTCCTGCGCGTCGATGCCAGTGAGCCGGAGGAGGCGGCGGGAGTGGTGGCCCGGATCCACCACCTTGGGCTGGACCCGCACGGTGCGTCCGCCGATGTCGGTGATGATGTCCAGTTCGGCGACGTCGAAGCCGAGTTCGTTGAGGCGTTCCACCCGGCGGGCGATCCGCCAGCGGTCGTTGACGTCAAACGCTTCCCAGCCCGTGAGTTCGTCCCAGAGCGTGTGATAGCGCTCGAAGACCTGGTCACTCACGGCGATCGGGTCCACCGTGTCGTCCAGGTAGCCGGCCGCGGCCAGGTCCATCATCTCGCCGGCGATGTTCACCCTGGCGATCTCGATGTCGTGTTCGCGCTGCCCGGTGCTGAGTGCCTCGTGCAGATCGCCCGTCTCGGCGTCGACCAGGTACGCGGCGAAGGCGCCGGCGTCCCGGCGGAACAGCGTGTTGGACAGGGAGCAGTCGCCCCAGTAGAAGCCGAGCAAATGCAGCCTGGCGATCAGCACCACGAGGGCGTCGATCAACCGGTCGACGGTCTCCCGGCGCATCATCCTGGCGAACAGCGCGCGGTACGGCAGTGAGAACTGCAGGTGCCGGGTGACCAGGATGGAGTCGAGGGGCTCGCCGTCCGGCGCCTCCCGGCCGCTGATGACGCCGACGGCCTTGACCGCAGGAACGTCGAGCCGGTCGAGGTCACGCAGGAGCCGGTACTCTCGATCGGCGAAGGACTGCACCACTTCCTTCAGCGCATATACCCGCCCGCCCAGCCGGGTGAACCGCACGACGTGCCGGGAGATGCCGCGGGGCAGTGCCACCAGGTACCACTCGGGCCATTCCTCCAGTGGCATGTCCCACGGCAGGTCGAGCAGTGCCTGCTGCTCGCGCGGCGAGGCGAGGATGCGAAGTTCCATGCTCACATTCTCTCGTGTCAGGCTCCGCCGCCGAGCACCAGAGCGTGAACGACAGCGAGGCGGGACGCTGAAATCTCAGCGTCCCGCCTCGTGTTCACGTGCAGCGCGCGCGTCCGAAGAACCGGACGTGCGTGCTCAGAGCCGTGTCAGTACGAGATACGCTCACCGGTCTTGGTGGAGAAGAAGTGCGACTCTCCGCCCTTGACCTTGAATACGACCTTCTCGCCCTTGGCCGGAGCCATCCGCGGCTCGACTCGCGCGATGATGGTGTCGCTGCGCATCCGGTCGGTCGCCTCCGCGGCCTTGGGGCCGGTGGGGTGGCCGTAGATGAACGCGTCGGAGCCGAGCTCCTCGACGACATCGACGGTGACCGGGATACCGCCCTCGTCCTCCGCGGACGACGGGATCAGCGACTCCGGACGGAAACCGACCGTAAGGGTGTTCGAGCCTTCGTTCGAGACGGCGCTGAGGACCGACGTCGGCACCTCCACATTGGCCTCGCCGAGCTTGGCGCGGCCGTCCGCCAGATCGAAGGTGGCGATGTTCATGGCCGGGGAGCCGATGAAGCCGGCGACGAACACGTTGGCCGGGGTGTCGTAGAGGTTCAGCGGGGTGTCCACCTGCTGCAGAATGCCGTCCTTGAGCACGCAGACCCGGTCGCCCATGGTCATGGCCTCGATCTGGTCGTGCGTGACATAGACGGTGGTGATGCCGAGGCGTCGCTGCAGCGACGCGATCTGGGTACGCGTGGACACACGCAACTTGGCGTCCAGGTTGGACAGCGGCTCGTCCATGAGGAACACCTGCGGCTCACGGACGATGGCACGGCCCATGGCGACACGCTGACGCTGACCGCCGGAGAGGGCCTTCGGCTTGCGGTCGAGGTACTCGACGAGGTCGAGCAGCTTGGCCGCGTCCATGACCCGGCGCTGGATCTCCGCCTTCGGGGTACCGGAGATCTTCAGGGCGAAGCCCATGTTCGCGGCAACCGTCATGTGCGGGTAGAGCGCGTAGTTCTGGAACACCATGGCGATGTCCCGGTCCTTCGGCGGCATGTGGGTGACGTCGCGGTCCCCGATGCGGATGGCGCCGGCGTCGACTTCCTCGAGGCCGGCGAGCATGCGCAGGCTGGTCGACTTTCCACAACCGGAGGGGCCGACGAGAACGAGGAACTCGCCGTCTTCGATCTGCAGGTCGAGACTGTCGACCGCGGGCTTCTCCTGACCCGGGTAGACCCGGGATGCCTTGTCATACGTGACAGTGGCCATGCTGCTGCTTCCCTTCACCGGCAGGTACGTGCCGGACGATCCGTAGTGAAGTGGATGGGTATGAAATTGTGGCCCGCGCACGGGCGGGTTGAAGCTGACGATACACGGCCATGGTGAGACACGTCACGCCGGGAGTCACATGCGGTTCTCGTCGCCGTTTTCCCGGAAGACCTTTCGTAAACGGCCTGGAGAACGTACGGTTCAAAGGCACGAGGTGTACTCCGACACCGGCAGGAGGCTCCCCATGCACGTATCCGATCTGATCCGGGCCAAAGGCAACTCCGTGGTCACGGTCGCTCCCGGCGACGACGTCCGCACGCTGCTCGCGGTGCTGGCAGAGCACCATATCGGCGCTACCGTGGTGTCTTCCGGCGACGGCGCCATCGACGGCATCGTCTCCGAGCGAGACATCGCGCGGGCACTGGCGAGAGACGGAGCGGCCATCCTGTCCGCCCCGGTGTCGTCGATCATGACGTCGCAGGTCCGGACCTGCGAACCGGATACTCACCTGGACGAACTGTCTCAAGTGATGACCGACGGGCGGTTCCGCCACGTCCCTGTCGTCCAGGACGGCCGGATGATCGGGATCGTGAGCATCGGTGATGTCGTCAAGAGCCGGATGACCGAGCTGGAGCTGGAACGCGACTCGCTGACCACGTACATCCGGACGGCCGCCACTTGACCTTCGGCCGGCAGCGCGCTGCCGCCTCAATGGGGTGCACCTGCGCGTGCCTTTGCAATGCGCACATATACGCAACGAGGCTGCGCCGCCGTGTACGGTCATGTGCCCCTGATGCGCCGGTGTGCGCATTGCAAAGGAACGCGCAGACCTTCGCCACGCGCAGACCCACATGACACCAAGACCCACACCCCGCCCGGGTCCGGCGTGCGCCGCGGCTGTGAGCTTGCTGACGCGTCACACCCCGGGTGCCTAGCTGACCTGGGCGGACCCATACGTATGGACAGCGGGCCAGGCACGTGTGGGTGGACAATGGTGGCCTGATGGCAACGTCGCGCCGCGCATGGGTCGTGTGGGGTGTGGGGCTGGTCGCGTACATCGTCGCGGTCCTGCACCGCACTTCCTTCGGCGTCTCCGGCCTGGACGCCTCCGCTCGGTTCGGCATCTCCGCGAGCGTTCTCGCCTCCTTCGTCGTGCTCCAGCTGCTGGTCTACGCGGGGCTTCAGGTGCCGGTGGGTGTCCTGCTGGACCAGATAGGCCCGCGGCGGCTGCTGATCATCGGCGCCGCGATCATGGCGGCCGGCCAAGTGGTCCTCGCGGCTGCCGGGTCGGTGCCGGTGGCGATGGGCGGGCGGGTGCTCGTCGGCGCCGGCGACGCGATGACGTTCGTCAGCGTCCTGCGGCTGGTGGCCGCCTGGTTCCCGTCCGGCCGGGTACCGGTGATGACGCAGCTCACCGGGCTGATCGGCCAGCTCGGCCAGGTCCTGTCGGCGGTGCCGTTCGTGGCGGTGCTGCACCAGTTCGGCTGGCCGGTCGCGTACACATCCGCGGCGAGTATGAGCGTGCTGGTGGTGGTGCTGGCCGTGGCCGCGATCCGCGATGCGCCGGACGTGCGGGCTGTGCCGATCCGCACCGGTGTCTGGGGTGGCGCCGGTCGTGATCTGGTGACCGCCTGGAAACATCCGGGGACTCGGCTCGGGCTCTGGTCGCACTATTCCACCGGCTTCGCGGGCATCGTGTTCGCGATGATGTGGGGCTTCCCGTTCATCGTCGCCGGCCAGGGCCGTTCACAGGCGTTGGCCGGTACGCTGCTGACGCTCATGGTGCTGGCCGGCGGGGTGGCCGGTCCGGTTCTGGGCGTGCTGGTCACGCGTCATCCGCTGCGGCGTTCCTGGCTGGTGCTGGGCGTCGTCGTCGCGAACGCCGCGGCGTGGACGCTGGTGATCGTCTGGCCGGGTCAGGCACCGATCTGGACGCTGGTCCTCCTGGTGCTGTCGCTGTCGCTGAGCGGACCGGGCTCGATGGTGGCGTTCGACTTCGCGCGGACGTTCAATCCGCCTAACCGGCTGGGCACCGCCACCGGCATCGTCAACGTGGGCGGGTTCACTGCCGCGTTGATCACTATCCTGGGTGTCGGGATCGTGCTGGACATCCGCACCGGCGGGGCCAGCACCTATGAGCTCGACGACTTCCGGATCGCCCTGTGCGTGCACTATCTGATCTGGGTATCCGGGCTGGTCGGGATCCTCCGGGCGCGGCGACTGGTCCGGCGGCGAATGGCGGAGCACGGCGTCGTCGTTCCACCTATTCGGGAGGTCATCGAACGACGACGACGCCACCGGCGCTCACAGACCTGATCCGGCATGCGGGCGGTCGTGTCCCTCCTGAACTCCTCACTGCGATGTCAGCGCCGGAAGTATGCGGCGGTGAACTCGTCCTCGGGGTAGAAGGTCTCGATGGCCAGCTCGGAGACGGTCACGTCGGCCGGGGTGCCGAACACGGTCGTCATGCTGAACATGGAGATGAGGCCGTCGTCGGTGCGCAACCGGCACGGAACCACCAGGGAGGGGGCAGACGTGCCGTGTCCGGGCGGGGGCGCGGGATAGGCGCGTAACTCGTCGATGAGCTGACCGAGCTGCGGGTCGGCTGTCTTCTCGTGGTCGAGCTGGAGACGGGCGAAGATGTGGTCTCGCCACTCGCTCAGATTCGCGATGCGGGCAGCCAAGCCGTCCGGGTGGAACGTCAGATGCAGCACGTTGACCGGTGGCTCGAGCAGGAACGGCGCGGCGCCCGCCATCAGAACATGGATGGCGTCGTTGGCTGCGACCAGGTTCCATCGGCGGTCGACGACGAGAGCTGGGTACGGTGCATGCGCGTCGAGGATGCGATTGATCGCCTCGTTGACCACCGACAGTGGAGGGTCGCTGAGCCGGCGTTGCGAGTAGGCGGGAGCGAAACCGGCGCTGAGCAGCATCGCGTTGCGGTCCCGCAGGGGCACGTCCAGGCACTCGGCCAGCCGCAGGATCATCGCCGCCGTGGGCGCGGACCGGCCGGTCTCGATGAAGCTGATGTGCCGGGCGGACACCTCGGCGTGCAAGGACAGCTCGAGCTGGGTGAGCCGTCGTCGCTCGCGCCACCAGCGCAGCGACTGCCCGACCGGGGCGGAGATGTCGACAACTGTCATGCCGACCAATCTAGGCGGCCCGGCGTCGCCGGCCGATTACCTCGGAGGTCATGGCCGGCACCCGCCAGGAGGCTGCACGCTGGGTGGCCGGCGCGTCAGCCGCGGGGGCGCAGGCCGTTCAACGCCGTGGTGAGGATCGTGTCGGCGTACTCGGGCGTGATGGGCCCGCTGCGAGTCAGCCAGCGGTTCATCAGGGGTCCGAAGATCATCTCAACGGCGGCGTCGAGGTCCACGTCCTCGGCGACATGACCGGCGAGTTGCGCGCTGCGTAGCCTGTCCTTCTTCACCTCGTGCATGCGCTGCGCCAGGTTTCGCCGGTACTCGGCGGCAAGGCCCTCGTCCTCGAGGAGGGCGACGGTGAGGGAGCGCATGGACCGGTCATAGCCGGGGTCGTTGAGCTCCCGCACGGTGGCGTGCAGGACGGTGCGCAGATCGGCTTCCAGGTCACCGGTGTCCGGCAGGGTCGTCTCACCGGCGTCGTTGGTGCTGAGCGCGAGCACGGCATCGAAGAGCACTGCCGCCTTGGACGGCCACCAGCGGTAGATCGTCTGTTTACCGACGCCTGCCCGCGCGGCGATCGCCTCGATGCTCAGCTTGGTGTAGCCGACTTCTCCGGCCAGCTGAAGGGCAGCGGTGAGGATCGCCTGCCGGGACTTCTCGTTGCGCCGGGGCCGTTCCGCCGTCGTCTGGGGCATACGCGTCACTCTACCGCGACTGCGAGACGAGACGGTCCGTCTTGACGCGCCGACAGAATGCTGTGCATACTTGGCGACGAAACGAGACGGAGCGTCTCGTCTCGTCAAAGAGGAAGGTACACACCATGACGACCCATTCGCCGTCTCGTGTCTGGTTCATCACAGGAGCAAGCCGCGGCCTCGGCCAGGCGTTCGCACGGGCGGCCCTGGAGGCCGGTGACCGGGTAGTGGCCGTCTCCCGCACTATCGCCGGCTCCCCGGAGCTGATCGACGCGTACGGTGACCGCGTCCTGCCGCTCGCCTTGGACGTCATCGATCGGGATGCCGTGTTCGCCGGGGTCGCCGCCGCCGTGAAGCATTTCGGCCGGCTCGACGTCGTCGTCAACAACGCCGGGATCATGGCGTCGGGCACCGTCGAGGAGTTCACCGAGGCGGAGGCGCGGTCTCAATTCGAGGTTAACTTCTTCGGCGCGCTGTGGGTAAGTCAGGCGGTGGCCCCGCAACTACGGAAGCAGGGATCCGGGCACATCGTCCAGATCTCCAGCATCGGGGGCCTGGGCGGCTTTCCCACCAGCGGCATGTACAGCGCAAGCAAGTTTGCTCTGGAGGGGATGAGTGAGGCTCTGGCGGCCGAGCTCGCGCCGTTCGGGGTCTCGCTGACCATCGTTCAGCCCGGCGGCTACTGGACCGATCTGTACACGTCGATGCAGTTCACTGCGCCCCTTGACGCCTACGGACCGCTGCGCGAAAAGCTCGCGAAGCAGTTCGGCGAAGGAAGCATCGACAGTGACCCGAAGCTGGCCGCCGAAGCGATCATGACTCTGGTCGACAGCGACGATCCGCCGCTGCGGCTCCTGCTCGGCAGCATGGTCTACGACCTCGCATTCGACATCTCGCGGCGCCGGATGGACACCTGGGCTCAGTGGGAAGACGTCAGCCGGGCAGCCGAGCACGCCATCGCGCAGCCAGACGCGACCTGAGCGCATTACCTGAGACGTAATCGACCAGCGTCGGCGGCTGCCGAACGATGGAGACATCACACCGGATTCACCGCTTCCCGAGAGGATCTCCCATGACTGACTTCACCAGCCTCGCCGGCCGTTACCTCCAGGTCTGGAACGAGCAAGACGCCGAGACAAGGAAAAAGCTGATGGACGACCTGTTCGCCGCCGGCGTCTCCTACACCGACCCGCTGGCGGCGACGAGTACCGTCGACGAGCTGCACGCCCTGATCGGCGGTGTGCAGGCACAGTTCCCGGGGATGCGGTTCCGGCTCCTGGGCGACGTCGACGCGCACCATGGCCAGGCACGGTTCCGGTGGGCCCTGGCGCCCGTGGACTCGGAACCGGTAGTGATCGGGTTCGACGTCGTCACCGTGAACGACGACGGCCTGATCACCACCGTGCTCGGATTCCTCGACCGGGCTCCGGGCTTGAACGACGAGGTCGAGCCTGCTCGTACCTACGCGGTGGCGCACCTGCACGACGTGCGGATGGGCGACGGCATCGTCGGCTACCTGAACGGCATCGACGACACGCTGCGCCCGTTCGGCGGGAAGTTCATCATCCACGGCGGACGCCCCACCGTGCTGGAGGGAGAGTGGACGGGTGACCTGATCGTCCTCGAGTTCCCTGACCGGGCGAGCGCCGAGGGTTGGTACCGGTCGGACGCCTACCAGCGGATCCTGCCGCTGCGGACCGACAATGCCGCCGGTACGGCGTTTCTTATCGACGGCGTCGACGACGCCCACGCCGCTACGGACATCCTCCGATAGCAACCCGGACGCGTGTGTACAGGAACCGCGGCGGGCCGGTGTCTACTCCCGGCCCGCCGCAGCTCGTCGTATTTGGCGGTCGCTATGTGGCCGCCGAACACAACTAATCGCCCTTGACGTTGACGATCTGGCGCAGCGTGTGCCGGATCCCGACCAGATCGGCAGCGTCGGCCATCACGGTGTCGATGTCCTTGTACGCGGCGGGGATCTCGTCGAGGAACGCGGCGGAGTCGCGCCACTCGATACCGGCCATGGCCTGGCGGAGCTGCTCCCGGCTGAACGTCTTGCGGGCCTTCGTCCGGGAGAAGGTGCGGCCCGCTCCGTGCGGCGACGAGTTCAGTGAGAGCGGGTTGCCCTTGCCCGTCACGACATAGGAGGCCGTGCCCATCGAGCCGGGGATGAGCCCGGGCACGCCGTCGGCGGCGTTGATGGCGCCCTTCCGGCTGAGCCAGACCTCCTCGCCGAAGTGCCGTTCCTGCTCGGTGTAGTTGTGGTGGCAGTTGATCCGCTCGCGCTCCTCGACCGTCTCGCCGATCCACCGCTCCAGGCAGCCGACGAGCCGGTCCATCATTTCCTCGCGGTTCGCCAGCGCGAACGCTTGCGCCCAGCGGAGCTCCCGGATGTAGACGTCGAACGCTGCGCTGCCTTCCTCCAGGTACGCGAGATCGCGGTCAGGCAAGCTGATCCCGGCGTTCTCGCACAGGTCACGCGCGACCCTGATGTGATGCTGGGCGATCTTGTTGCCCACGCCCCGGGATCCGGAGTGCAGGAACAGCCACAGCCGGTCCTCCTCATCGGCGGTCACCTCGATGAAGTGGTTCCCGGAACCGAGCGAGCCGAGTTGCAGCTTCCAGTTCGCGGCCCGCTTCGCCGGATCGATTCCCTGCTCGTCTGCAAAGTCGGCCAGCTCGTCGCAACGCTTGGCGGCGGTGTCGGTGAGGGTCTTGTTGTTGCCGCCGGCGGACAACGGGATGGCCCGCTCGATGGATCTGCGCAGTGCGGCACGGTCGCGACCGCCGAGCTTATCCAGCTTCCATTGGGTTCGCACGGCGATCATCCCGCAGCCGATGTCGACGCCTACGGCCGCCGGGATGATCGCGCCGAGTGTCGGGATTACCGACCCCACTGTGGCGCCCTTGCCCAAGTGGGCGTCGGGCATCAGAGCTAGGTGCGGGTAGATGAACGGCATCTGCGACGTGCGCCGTGCCTGCTCCAGGGTGTCCGGCTCGATGATCGACGCCCAGTTGTACAGCCGCTCGCTGACCTTCTGCATGAGATGACCTCCCCTCGGCAACCTACCCAAGGGCGAGGGGCCGTCACCTCCCCTTTTCCCGCGTGCTGGCTCCTATGCTCCGGCCGCGTCAAGCCGGCCAAGCTGATCGCTGGTGAGCTTGACGTCCACAGCCCGGATGCCCGCGTCGTACTGTTCCAAGGTCCGAGGGCCCATCAGAGGCACGATGGTCGGAGACGTCTGGTGCAGTAGCCAGGCGAGCACCACCTGGTTGGGCGTGGCGTCCACCTCGGCCGCCACGTCCTCGACGGCCGCTATCCGAGCGTCGGCGTCGGGGCCCGCGTACAGCGCCATCATGGGGTGCTTTGCCCGCTTGGCGGCGTCGTCGTAAATACCCTTGAGGATGGGCGAGTAGGCGACCAGGGTGAGATCGTCGTGGGCTTGCAGGTAGTCCAGCTGCTCGTCGTCGACGATCGAGATGTGGCTCAGCCCGGCCTTACGGCGCAGGTAGGAGTGCTGTTGCTGTACCGCGACCGGAGCCGGCCAGCCATGCTGGGCGCAGAGCTGCCGGATGCGCTCCAGCCGCCAGGTCCGCACGTTGGACCAGCCGATGTAGCGGATCTTGCCCGCCTGCACCAGCCCTGCCAGCGCCTCCAGGCTTTCCTCCAGCGGCGTGGACCGGTCGTCGACGTGCACGTAGTACAGGTCGATGTGGTCGGTCTGCAGCCTGCGGAGGCTGTCGTCGACCGACCGGCGGAGGTTGTCGCCCCCGGCGCCGTCGAAGTTCTGGTAGGCGCGTTCCCAGTCCGGCTGATCATCGACCCAGACCGCATCCAGGTCCTTGACCAGAGCGGTTCCCTTGGTGGCGAGGAAGACGTCGTCGCGTCGGCCGGTGCTGGCGAACCAGCGGCCCAGCACCTCCTCGCTGTGCCCGCCGAGGCTGCCCCGCTCCTCCCACCAGGTGTAGCAGTTGGCGGTGTCGAGGAACGTGCCACCCGCATCCAGGTACCGATTCAGCATGGTGTTCGCCGACGCCTCGTCGGTGGTGGTGCCCATGAGCATGCAGCCGAGTGCGAGCTGGCTGACCTGTTCGCCCGTCCTGCCGAGTTCGACGGTCTTCATCTGGTGCTCCTTCGCGTAGTGGTGACTGTCGTCGACGCTATGAGCTGGAGCGCGCTCCAGGTCAAGCCACTTCCGACCGGACGTGTCCAGGAGTCATGCAGGCGTGTTGGCGGATGTACCGGCATCGGCGGCGTTGTCCACATGCTCGGGCCATGGTGCGGTTGACGGGCCAGCTGTCGCCGCGTCGCACGTGATTTGACTGGAAAATCTCTTGAATGGTGGCTATTCATAGCAAAATATGCTGCGATCCGACGAATGTATCGAAATCTCTTCCGCGTGGATGTCGATCTTGCTTCAATGGTCTAGGCCAACCTTGCCTCGGAGGATTGGACGGAAGCCATGGACAACCGCACCGTACGCCGACTCACCGCCGTCGCGGCCGGCACATTGGTCGCGACCCTCCTCACACCCATAGGACCCGCTGCCGCGCAAGACTTCAGCGTGGTCATCGACGCCACCGGCGACCGGTTCACCGCAAGCGAGAACTGGGCGACGTCGTCGTGGTCGGACCAGCGCTACGGCGACCAGTACTACTTCGCCACCCCGGACACCACCGGGAGCGATGCGGCCTGGTATTCGGCCGACATCCCCGAAGCCGGCACCTACCGCGTGGAGGTGTGGTACCCCGCCAACTCCGGCTACAACAGTTCCACCCCGTTCGTGATCAACACGGCGAACGGCAGCCAGTCCGTGCGCATCGACCAGCGCAGCAACGGTGGCCGGTGGGTGAGCCTCGGCGTCCACTCGCTCGCCGCGGGCGATCAGGACGTCGTCGCCGTCAGTAGATGGACCAGCACCGCTGGCTACGTGATCGCGGACGCGATCCGCATCACCGAGGCCGCGGCCGGCAGCAACGAGTGGTCGCTGCCCGTTCCGGACAACTTCTTCCCGCGCTCGGAGTACGGACGCACGCACCACACCTACCCGGCTATCGATCTCCGGACACCAACGGGCACTCCGGCCCGGGCGGTGCGGGCAGGGACCGTCACCAGGATCAACGACGGCAGTTGCGGACGAGGCATCAGCCTGGCCGGCACGGACGGCGCCACCTATAACTACTGCCATTTCTCGGACTGGTCGGTTTCCAGCGGTACGTCCGTGACTCCTGGCCAGCAGATCGGCCTGACCGGGAACACCGGCCATTCCACCGGGCCGCACCTGCATCTGCAGATCCGGACCCCTGACGGCTTGCTCCGGTGCCCGCAGAGGCTGCTGCTGGCGATCTACGACGGCGTCACTCCACCCGCCGCCAACGCGTTGCCTACCAGCGGCTGCACTCACTGAGCCGGACTTCGAGGTGGGGGCAGGTGTCGCGACGACGACGCCTGCCCCACTCCTTTGCCCCAGACACTCTCTGTGACCCCAGGCTCCGCGCCGCGTGTGCTGACGATCAGTGCGTCTGCCGTCGGGTTCGCAACCACATGGCGGCGTGGTCCTGCCCACTGGCGTGCACTGGTTGAAGATGGGCTTGTTCTGCAGTGGCAGGTGAGTGACGGCAGCGACCACGATGTCGACATGCGGTAGCGCTAACCGAGCGGAAGGCCGGTTCGTGGTCACGTAGCGCAGGCTACGACGCCGGTGCTCTAGCTCATGTCCCACAGGAGGCGGTAGTAGGCGATACGTTCGGGGTCCGGATCGATGCCGTATGCCTCGTACACGACGTCCGCGTAACCGGGGCCGTAGTTCCACTCCGTACTCCACGCGCCAATGGCGAGGTCCGCCCACCGGTCGGCCACACCGAGGGAGCCGAGATCCACATGAGCGGAGAAAGCTCCGTCGTCGTGAAGCAGCGTGTTGGGCGCGCAGGCGTCACCGTGACAGACGACGAGCCGGTCGATGGGCGGCGGCTCCGCGATCTGCGCGACGGGATCGGTGACGTGCGGGTGCCGACGCTTGAGGGCCTGACCGGATGGCTGCTCACCGGCGGCGACGCGCTCATAGGCACGAGTGAGTCGTCGTTCTGTGCTCCAGTCGAACGGGCACGTGTCCACGGGGAGCGCGTCGTGAAGCACACGGAGCCCTCGGCCGATGGCTGCCGCGGCGGTCTTCGGGTCGGCGATCCATCGAGAGTCGACGGCCGAGCGGCCAGGGACCGCGGACGTGACCAGCCAGGAGCCTTCGTCGTCGGCGCTCTGTTCGATGACCTGCGGAACCACCACCCATTGCCGCGCCCACGCCAAGCGTTCCGCCTCGGCGGCAAGATCGATCTCCGGAGTGCCGGCGGCGACCCACTTGGCGTACCGGGTGATGCCTCGTCGGTTCTCCAGACGGAAGGTGAGGCCACCCAGCTCGTTCTGCCACACCGGCGTGATCGTGTCGCCCCCAGCGATGGCTTGGACGACGCCCGGCACGGTGACGGAGTCAGAAGGGCGGCCGGAGAACAGAGAGGGAGTCACGAACGCCGATCTTCCCAGATACCCGAACCCGAGGCGAACGCTTTAGGCGGCCGTTCTGGCCTCGCGCCAGTTTCGCTGCGGACTCTGATCCGGTAGCTGATCGTGCGGAATCAGCAGTAGCTTGTGCGGCATGGACATGCGGGACATGACAGTGATCAGGGAATCCGTTGCCGGTGACGAGGTGGAGATGCTGTTCTTCGCGCTCCAGCGAGCCCGCGCACAGTTCGCCTGGAAGTGCGGTGGGCTGGACGAAACGGGTCTGCGGAAGCGGCTTCCTCCCTCGAACATGACTCTGGGCGGACTGCTCAAGCATCTTGCCCGGGCCGAGGACGAACGCGTCTCCACCTTCCTGACCGGTGAACCGATGGGGCCACCGTGGCTGCGGGAGAACTTCGAGGCCGATCCCGATTGGGACTGGAACTCCGCCGCCGACGACTCGCCGGAGGAGCTCTACGCGCTCTGGCGCGGAGCAGTGGAGCGTTCGCAGGCAGCGTGGTCTCGCGTGCTTGCCGACGGGAGTCTCGACGAGCCGTCGGTGTTCACCACCGAGTCCGGCGAGTCACCGAACCTCCGGCGGGTCCTGGTCGACGCGATCGAGGAGTACATCCGCCACACCGGCCACGCGGATCTGCTCCGGGAAGCCGTCGACGGGCTGGTGGGCGACGATCCGCCCCAGCCATCATGACGGCTCCCGGACCGGTGCTCGTGTGAATGCGCTGGATGAAGCGAGCGTGCGGATCGTGCCCGCCAACCAGGCGTCCTGGGAGGACGTGGAGGCGGTCTTCGACACTAAGGACTACGCGGGCAGGTGCCGGTGCCAGCGGTTCAAGGTGGTGGGCTGGATCTGGCGGGACAGCACGTACGACGAGCGGGTTGCGATGTCGCAGGCGCAGACCGCGTGCGGTGATCCGAATGCCGCGTCCACCAGTGGGCTTGTGGCGTATATCGACGACGAGCCGGCGGGATGGGTGGCCGTCGAACCACGAATCGCATATCCGAAGCTGCGCACCCTTCGCGTGCCGTGGAGCGGGCGCGACGAAGACAAGGACGACGCCGGTGTGTGGGTGGTGACCTGCCTGATCGTCCGCAAGGGCTTCCGGGGTCGCGGCCTCACGTACCTGCTGGCGCGCGCCACGATCGACTATGCCCGCGAGCGAGGCGCCCGCGTTCTGGAGGCCTATCCGATGATCACGCAACCAGGCAAGGAGATCACCTGGGGCGAGCTCCACGTCGGGGCGCGGCAGGTGTTCGAGGAGGCCGGCTTCGCCCAGGTGCACCACCCCACTCCGAGACGCGTGATCATGCGGGTTGACTTCGAAGCCTGAAGGATCAGGGCGACGTCGTCCCTGGTGCTTCTGCGTTTATGGTGCTTCTTGCGTGGCTTGTGGTTCCTCGATCTGGACGGATTTGAGCTCCGGCCGGAAGGCGAACAGCGAGTCACCTACCGGGCTGATCCACCAGGGGCCACACGTGATGGTCGACTTGTGCTCCCGCCCCTCGTCCCACCATTGCGCGGTCAGTGTGGCGTCGGTGCGGTAGTCGTCGGGCTCCTCTCCGGCCCGAACCGGACGAGGGCGCAACTCGTCCGCTGACACCTCCTCGCACGAGTCCGGAAGAGCGTCCGCCGTCGCTCGCATGACGAGCAGGCGCTCGTCTCCGGTGGTGCGCATGACATAGCGGACGTGCGTAGCATCGTCTGGCACCCAGTCCGGAATCACGTCGTCAGCTTTGCCGTCCGCGCCCCTGGTGAACTCGAAGGTCTTCACATCGCCGTTGTCCCCGCGTCGGAGACTCTCGCTGATGGCGCCGCAGGCGGAGACCGCCAGGACGGTGAGCGCGGCGAGCATCAGCGAGAGGATCCGAGTGCGCTGGCGGCGATTGTTGTCGCTTGGTGCGGGCAGGGTCGTGTGTGTCGTCGAGATCGCTGCTGAGCTGCGCGAAGAGCTGTCATTCACCATGACGGTCACGCTAGATCCGCGCGCGACGTCGATCATCCGCCCCAGAGTTGAACAGATCAGGCGGTGCGTACGCCGCCAGACGGATACGGTCTCGATCCTGTCAGCCGATGGGCTGACGAACCCGTGAATCCGTGGTCGCTGTACGGCTACAGCAGGTCCTTTGCCCTTGCCCAGTGGGCGAACCCACCAGCTTCGAACGGGTACCTTGCGCCCGAAGCGATCATGGCATCTACGAAGCTTCCAGCGGTTGTCTGCGCTATTCGCTTGTCGTGAACGGCGTTCGCGACCACCCACAGCACGCCGTGGGCTTCCAGGCAATGCGATGCTCTCGAGTTCCGGTTCTTGTGTGACTGTCGCGGTGGTGACATTGCCTGGCCAGCTAGATGCCATATCCCAAGGACATCGAGCCGATCGATTCGGCCAGCGTGCGGGAGTGGAGACGTGTCCCACGCGAGGGTCTTCACGGCTGCGGCCGAATCTCACGGCTGGGCCCCGAACGGCGCTAACTGGCGTCCAGGGTCAGTGCGTCGCGGATCGCCTTGAGCCGTTCTGGCACCACGCGGTAGTAGACCCAGGTGCCTCGCCGCTCACCGCTGATCAGCCCTGCCTCCTTGAGCAGCTTCAGGTGATGGCTGGCGGTGGCGGCTGTTTTCCCGATCTGGCCCGCCATGTCACATGCGCAGACCTCGGGGGTGTTGAGCAGCATCGACAGGATCTTCACCCGCGCCGGGTCGGCAAGTGCCTTGAACATTGCCGCCAGGGAGACGGCGTCGTCGTCACGGACGGCCGAGGATGGCGGGCAGCAGTCAGTCAAGATCGGGAGCTGCATGCCCACTGGAGTGTCGGGGCTCATCATCGCGGTGCTCATCGTGCTTCCAGCGTACGTGAAGGATCAGGTTGTTTCGACATGTATTGAAGCATTGCTTTGAAATCTATCGAATCAATGATTAGATAGATGTCGAAGCAGCGCGTCGACTGTGCGCACTGCTGGAGGAGAAGGCATGCACCCGTACGAGTTCGAGATGGTCGCGGCGGAGCGCCGGCGGGAGGTGCGCGCGGAAGCGGCGCGTCTACGGATGATCGCGTCGGCGGCCTGCTGCCGCGAACGTGCCGTGACGCGTCTGATTGCGCGATTGCGCAGTGTCTGGGCAGCGCTCACGGTAGATCGCGGCACTGCCTGCTGCTCGGCCGCCTGAGCCGTCCCGAATCCGGACCTGGTCGATCACGGGAGAGGGAGGAGGTGGCGACGATGGACTGCTGTGACGAGCTGACCGCGGATTGCGGTGATATCAGCTGCTGCTGAGGGTCGCACGCGGGATGGGTGGTGCTACGGCGCCACCCATCCTCATGTGGGGCTCATGATGTGGGCTCATGTGCTGCGCGGAAGCGTTCGGTTCTGTTCGCAGGCTCTCCGCTGGTTAGCAGTCGCGGGGTATTACGCCGGCTGGCTCCAGGTCTCCCGTACCGAACGCCTGATTGCACCGGCCTGCCGGAGCTGTACGACGATGCCGATGACCGCGAGGACGAGGCCGCCCACGTACCACAGTGGTTGGTCGCGGGCGGTCGCGTCGGCGTCGAACATGGCCTCGGTGTCGATGACGTCGAATATCAACATCAGTCCGGCGATCATGACACTGGCGCCTGCGAATGAACTGACGACGATCAACAGCAGTTGGGGCAGATTCGCGACGATGGCGAGAATTGCGAGTGCGGCGCCGCACAGCGCCCCGATCAGCAGTGGCCCCCACGCTTCCGTGATGCCCATAGCCGAGGCGAGAGTGCCACCGAGCACAAATCCCATCGAGGCCATGCCCAAGATGATGCTGACGGCGAAGAACAGGTAGGCGAGAGCGGCGAACAGCAGTGCGGAGACGATGGCGACGATCCAGCCGAGTGCTGTGGAGAGATATCCCTGATCGGTGAGCCTGTCGACGAGTCCCGCCCCGACGGCGAAGCCGACGAACGCTCCCCAGATCGCTAGCAGGAGGCGCATCGCCCATTGCCCACGCAGGCACAGGAACGCGCCGACCGCGACGGCCAGCAGGCCCAGAAGGATCTCTGTCATCGTCTCGCGCTGCGTTCTCTACCTGATCCCGGCAGAATCACGGTTGACCTCAACTGCGGCACCGAGCACGCTATGGCCATGATGACACCGCCGCGCCTCGTTCCGCTGCTCGCGCAGTACGATCACGCCTCGCGGCGCCTCCTCGACCGGCTACGAGGACCCACGGTGAACAGCGGCGATGAGGTCGATGTCCCGGTGCCTCCGTTGACGGACGGGGAGTACCTCTGGGAGCCGGTTCCCGGTAGCTGGTCGGTGCGTCCGAAGGAAGACGGGCCGGGGCCGGGCGCAACGGTGCTTGTCGGAGCCGGTGCGTGGGGACGCGACGGAGGCCGCCCGCACCCCTATCCGCCTCCCATCACGACGATCGCCTGGCGGATGCACCACCTGACCGAGATGCTGCTCGGACGCGCCGACTGGACGATCGGAGACCACTCGTTCACCGAGTCGGAGATGATCGTGCGCGGGGACGCTGTCTCCGCGATCACGTCCTTGGAGGAGGCGATCGGTTCCTGGCGGGCCGCCCTGGAAGCCGCGGACGACGACGCACTGGATGCGATCGGGCACAGTACCTATCCGGATGGAGGCGACCCCGAGGAGCCCTTCCTCGAGATCGTGTGGTGGGTCAACCAGGAGGTCCTCCACCATGGCGCGGAGATCGCCCTGCTGCGGGATCTGTACCGCGCTTCTTCTGCTGCTTCGGGCTGACGGCCGGCGGGCTGCGGCGCACAGGCGGCATGGGGCCGGTCACTCACACGATGTGTGTCCCGACGAGTCGCCGTGCCCGGTCACGCGGTCGATGAGCAGCCAGCCGCCGTACCAGACGAGTTCATAGTCCAGGGACCAGTAGGTGCAGGTCTCTCCGTCCGGCCCATAGCCGGGTGCCTGCAGACTGACGAACTCGAGCCAGACGTAGGCCCCCTCGGACGTCTCCTCGACGGCGTGGACCGGCGCGGATAAGTCCTCGCGGGCTGAACGCGGCTCGGCTCCGCCAACTGATACTCGCCTGCGCCGGATACCTCTGCGCGCGCCTTTGCAATGCACACATATACGCAACACCTCTGGCGTGCGGTCAGCATGGCCGATGTTGCGTATAGGTGTGCATTGCAAAGGGCCGCTGACACACCTTGGGCGGGAGCTAGCCTGGCACGAGCCGTGGTCGGCGCCTGGTGCGGGGTTCCTGGTCTCAGGTAATGCGTGCGGAGGTCCAGGGCACCTCAAGCGTTACACGAGGCCAGGAACCGCGTCGGTCAGGTTGGCGACAGTGCAGATGTGGCGAGCCGGACGACATTCGGGTACAGGTGGACGAACACATCCTTGATGCGGGCGTCGTCATATGCAGTGGCACTCCGCCAAGCCGCCGGCCGAGCATTCAGTGAACGACGGCGGCGTCGCGACGGGCGAATCTCGAACGTCCTCGGGTCCCTCGATTAAGTTGCCGGGCGCATGAGCCGGAGACCGTCAGTGCCGGGGATCACGCACGGTGTGGGGCGGACGCTCGGCGACGTCGAGGTCCACCACATACCCGACGAACCTGCTTTCGGAAGAGTGGTCCTCCCAGCCAGTGGCGTGGTGAATCTGGGTCATCGTGGCTGAGCCAGGCACGGGGACGAGCAAGGTCCCGTTCCGATCTGGGTGAGGTGTGTACCGGCAGCGGAGCTTGTAGATCGCCTGCACGACGCCGCGCGTCGCGGGAGCATCGTCAGGCAGACCGCCGTGGTGTTCTTCCTGGTACTCGATCGACGTCGCCAGCTTCGCACCGGCGATGGTGTCGAACCAATCGACGTCGGGTTCGGCATCGAGGGTCCACTCGACCGTTCCGCCGTCTTTGAACGGGTCGCCGCAGCACTGCATCTGCCACGAGTCGACCCACACCCTGATCCGCATCTGGTCAGTGTGTCAGCCGTCGTGCACCCAGTTCACCGGATTTTTCCGGCCCGTGCCTTAACGGGCTGGACGCACCGGCCACCGTGCGCCGGCCACGCTTCAAGCCGTGACTCGGCTGGGCTGGTAGCGCAGCGCGACCGCCCCCGACCTGAACTCCTGGCGGCCCACGAGCTCCAGCTCCACCCGCTCGCTCAGGCCGGCGAACAACGTCGGACCATGGCCCGCCAGGACGGGATGCACGACGAACTCGTACTCATCGATCAATCCCAGATCCGCCAAGGCCAGCGGTAGGGTCACGCCTCCCACGTTCAGGCCTCGGCCGGGCTCCCGCTTGAGCTGCTGAACAGCTTCCTTCAGATCACCCTTGATGAGCTCCGCGTTCCAATCGACCTGGTTCAGGGTGCGCGAGACGACGTACTTCTTGGCCTCGTCGATCGTCTGGGCAAAGGGGATCATCCAATCAGCCATCCAGTCAGGCCACGTTCCTGTGGCCGGCCGCCGCCACGCTGTCTCCATCATTTCGTAGGTCACCCGGCCAAAGAGCAGGGCGTCGGCTCGTCCCAGCTGTTCGGCGAAATGGCGATGTAAGTTCTCGTCCGGGGCGATCCCTCGGTGATCGCAGCAGCCGTCGAGGGTGACGTTGATCGAGTATCGCAGCGGTCTCATCGGTTCTCCCTTGCAGCGGTCCCAGGCACGTGTCGGACTCCAAGTAGACCGGCGCCGCTGCCATTTCTCATCGGTCCCCCGGTCGGACCTGCTGGGAGCCTGATGACGGCGGCCCTGGCAGGCGAGTTTCTAGGAAAATACCTAGTTCCGTTCGCAGCGGAAGTACTGAATTACGCGAACAAACGTCACTCGTACGCGACGTCGACATCGTGCGCAGCGCGACAAACGTGCTCGGCTCAAGCCCGCCAAGGAGCTGGACGTTGCAGGCCGAGCTGAACGTCGAGCGACGTGGCGTCGAGTTCGATGAGCTAGCGACGCTGTCGGCTCCAGACGGCTCGCACGTGGTCCTGGCGATTGAAGCCGAGCGGTCCCTCGTGGCCCGTGACGTGCCCTACCTACTGGAACAATTGCGAGTCAGAATCGCTCGTGCCGCTGTACCCTCCGCTGTTCCGATGTTGGTGGCGCGCTATCTCCCTGCCTCCGTGCAGGAACGAGTGGCTGATCACGACGCCGCTTACGCTGATGCGACGGGCAACGTTCGCGTCGCGAGTGAGCGGCTCGCGTTGTTCATCCGGAATGTCGGCGCTGATCATGACCTCTGGCGGGGACGCGGTAGGCCCCGCGGCAGCCTAAAAGGGGCACCGACTGCGCGGGTGGTCCGCGCGTTGGTGGATTGCAGCGCGGCGGTACGCGGCCCACGCGCCACCTCGCCTGGCAATGATCTATGTTGCCGACGTGGGCAGTATTGCTGATCGGCTCAGCCTTCGTGCCGTGGAACGGGGCGCGAGCGTGATTCTTGCCGCGAACCGAGACGATGTGAGTTCGTGCGACCTAAGAATGTCGATGGTCTGATCACCGCTGCGCCGAGTCAGATCGCCGTGGACCTTGTCGCTGGCCCAGGCCGGGCTCCAAGCGAAGGTGAGGCATTACTCGATTGGATGGAGGCCAATGAGCAGCAATGGCGACGGTCAGAGCGGGGACTGCGCTCCGAGATGCGTTGGAGGCGCTCGTTGTCCACCGCGATGCGATTGTGGTGATCGGCGGGCAGGCGATTCATCTGCACGCTGCCGCGCCGCCCGCACGCTTCGTTTGAGGTGTTGTCCGGGGGCCCGTTGCCGAACGGAATCTACGCTGCGCTGCGTAGGTTCACACTCTGTGTGGCGGTCCCGGTGAGTTGTGGCGCGTCGCCTTGCCTGCCAGATCGAGTTTGATAAGTTCAATTAGGTACTAGCATGCCTTATCAAACTCATGAATTTGCAGGTGGAGGTATGTGCTGTGGCCGGTCGTGGACGTCCTAGCCGGGCAACGTTGTACACGCGCTTGAGCCGGGCCCTGACGGAGCTGAACGAGCGCTACGGCGGCCTGCCGAGCCCCACTGAGGCGCAAGAGATCTGGTCGGACATCTGGCACCAAGAGGCACATCACTCTACGGCTCTGGAAGGCAACACGCTTGTTCTTCGGGAAGTGCGAACCTTGCTCGAGCAGGGGCGAGCGGTTGGAGCGAAATCGTTGCGTGAGTACAACGAGGTCCAAGGCTATGCAGACGCTGCTAAGTGGGTCTACGGACAAGCCCTGGAGCCCGACTCATGGCATGACGGGAACCTCCTAACGATCAACGAACTCCGTCGTGTCCATCACATGGCAATGACTCCTGTCTGGGATGTGGCGCCACATCCTGATGCCACACAGGATGAGGGTCCCGGGAGCTTCCGACGGCATGACATCGAGCCGTTCGCTGAAGGTATGAAACCGCCCACGTGGCCATTAGTACCCGCCCAGATCCAGGAGTGGGTCGACGCCGTCTGCGTGATGGGTGAGCGGGTCGAGCATGGTGAGAATCTTGGCGTGCCGATTGCGGAGGAACTCGCAAAGATCCATAATGCGTTCGAACGCGTCCACCCTTTCATTGACGGCAATGGGCGAGCAGGACGGCTGGTCTTGAATCTCGTCTTGGTGAGGCTTGGATATCCGCCCATCATCATCTTCAAACGACAAAGATCGGCCTATCTCAAAGCAATGCGCAGAGCTGATGCTGGCGACTACGGCGCGCTGGGCGAGCTAATCGCGCGCGCCATGGAAGACAACCTCAATCGCTTCATCGTTCCGAATTTGGCAGGTCCTGCGCGCCTGGTGCCACTGCAAGCTCTTGCAAACGGCGACCTATCGATGGCCGCCTTGAGGCAGGCCGCTCAGCGCGGGCGTCTGAAGGCAGTGCAAGGTCCAGACGGAATATGGAGGTCGTCCCAGAGGTTCGTGGAAGCGTACCGAAAATCCAGATACCGGACAGCAAGAAGGCGCTGACGGGGTGCCTGTTCTGGGCTTGGTTGCCGTTGGGCTGCGCGTACTCGGATCGTGGCGGCGTCGTCTGAAACTCGCTGCGGAGATTTCATTAGTTCGCGAAGCCGGCGCTGGTACTCACCACGGCGCGGGACGCGGTGGCCGTATCCGCCTCACATGAGGGACGTATGACGTGGACAGTCCAGCCTGCTTTGGGACGGCTGGCACTCCGGCGGACACCGCGGCTGGGCGCGGCGCTCCAAACTACCTAATCTGCTCGCGCATTAGGTAGTTTAGGTAGTTAGTTTAGGTAGATTGTTGGTGGATCGGCGTGGGCTCGGCATTGATGTCAAGACCGACGTAGCGACCATTGCCGAATCTGTCACCGCGTAGAGATCCAGCTCGACCTAGTACGCGCGCGGTCGTAGTCAGTCTTGCGGATGGTCTGGTGTTTCATCGAAGGTCAAGCATCGGGGACCTCGCAACATGTTAACTAGCACATTCATTGCTGTGGTGAACATGTTAGTTAGCAAGCTTCGCCGGATGCCTTGCCGTGGCCTCTTGGCGGTCGGGCCACCTGTGCACCTCTCGCGGTCCCCGCGAACACCTATGAGGGCAAAGGGAACGTTGTGTCCGGGGTTGTTCGTATGGTTTCGCCGACATCACAGATTGCGATTCGAGGGGGAACCATGAAAAACGACATGCCGGGAGCTGTGCCGGCCCCGCCGCCTCCGCCGGAGCCGACGTCGCCGCGAACGCGACGGAGGCGGATCCGGCCCGTCGGCATAACCGTCGCGGTTGTGCTGGTGTTCAGTGCTGGCTATGCCGTGGGCGGGTCGGACGAGAACGACGACGCTGCCGTAAGCGGGGACGTCGACCGGTTGTCTTCCGAGCGGGATGAGCTCGTGTCGGAACGGGACGAGTTGCAGTCCGAGCGCGACGACCTCCAGACACGTCTTGATGAAGCGCTGGCGAGCGGCGCACATCAGGAAGACGAGGATTCGCAGGCCGATGCCGACAACGCTGCGGAAGCGGCGGACACGGAGGAGGCGGTGGCCGGCGACGCTGACGGAAGTCGACAAAGCCCGTTCACGACCGGGACGCCGGTTGGTAACGAGGCGTGGGAAGTCACGTTGGGCAAGCCTCGGGAGGCGTGGGACGAGATCCTGGCGGAGAACCAGTTCAACGATCCGCCTGAGGACGGCATGGAGTTCTTCATCGTGCCGCTGGCTGCGACGTACGTGGGCGACGGGTCCGGCAACGCGTGGTGGGACCTCACGGTCAAGTTCGTCGGCGATGACAACCGCACCTACTCGGACTGGTGCGGTGTGCTGCCAGACGCATTGGACGACGTCGACGACGTGTACACCGACGGCACCGTTGAGGGGAACGTCTGCGTCGTGGTTCCCGAGGGCGCACAGGGGCTCTGGACGCTGACGGTGGATTTCTCGGATCCGGTGTTCTTCGTCGCGGAGTGAACGACGGCTGCATCGGCGGTGGTACGCGCCGTCGAAGAGAAACGGCAAGGGGGATGGACGATGGGTGAGGACACGATAGAGAGTGAGCCGACGGCGAGGCAGGAACCTGCCGAACTCACGGTGAAGACAGAGGTGGCTGCGGTATTCGTCGTCGTCGCCATGGTGGTCGGTGTGGGGCTCGGTCTAGCTATTGGTGCGAGCGCCTTCGGCTCGGACTCGAACGGCAGCGATGATCGCGGCTCCGCTGAGACCGTAGGTGGCGTGGTCAACGAGACGGCGTTCGACGCGGCCAAGGACGAGTGCGCGTCCGACTCGTTGTACGTGCGCGTTCTCGACGACGGCGCGGCGCTCGAGGTGAAAGGCGAAGGCGAGGAGAGCCTGGGCGCAGACATCACGGAGATCTACTGCGTCCTGGAGTCGCTCGGGGCACCGGAGTCGGTGATCTCCCGGATGAGTTCCACTCGCGACCTGGACGGCACCCAAGACGGCAGCTGGAGCGAGATCTACGCGACGTGGAAGTACCACCCCAACAGCGGCCTCAACATGATCTTCGAGGAACGCCGGTAGAGTCACGGTCTCCTGACGGAGTTCCAGCTGTCGTCGCATGAGGGGAAGGTGTGGGAGCCGTAGCGCGGGGAGTGAGTTATGGGCGGGCAGCGTGCGACGAGCTGGTGATGACGGTCCGTGCGCTGAAAGACGGTGATCCGCTGGCTCCGGTGACGGTGATCGTCCCGAGCGAGCGAGCGAGCGGGTGGGCGTGGCGGTTCGGCGAGCGCTGGCGCGTGGGCCGGTCGATGCCAGGGGTGGTTCAGACCGCCCGCTCACGTAACCCGGCCGTGCCCACATCGACGTCCTTCCTGCGACGACCCCGTCGTCCCCAAGGAACAGAGTCTCCGGACATGCCAGGGTGGTTCGGTCAGATTGTAGACCTGTCGCGTACCGAATCCTTCGGCACGACAGACCCCCCGGCTGCTCGCGTAAGAAAGCCACTCTGGCTTTGACCAGCGTAGATGTTGGCCACTATCGGATTCGGTTCTGTAGGAAGCGCTGAGCTTTCGGCAGCCAGAGCCGCCATGGCCGGGATCGGATGGCTCTTCCTGCCCCTCGTTACGCCAGCGCCCTTGGCGGATGTTCCGAGCGCGGTGATCTGATGATGGTGCGTCCGAGAGCAGGCTCTCAGTGGTTTATGAATGAGTGGTCGACGGTGAGGTTCAGCGCCGGCTCTGGTGCCCCGTGAGTTACTGCTTCGCGAATGGAACGGTCCCGGCTCTCCGATTCGCTTGCCTGAAACTTGACGCTAGGCCGAGAAGCTTGGATCTTGCGGAGCGTATCCTTAAGGCGACTCACATCTGGCGGCATCAGGTCTTCGTTTTCGCGCGCGCAAATCATCAGTGCATCAGTCAGCGTCGCTGCGTCACGGAATACCCGGTATTTCTTTTGAAGTGCTGATAGCACACGCTTCCCGTCAACATAGTGCCGCCATCCACCTGCCCATGCACTCTCAATCTCTGTAATGACCTCCGCGCGAACGTCATGATACTCGCTAAGTCTGAACTCGATTTTGCGGCGTTCAAGGTCAAGTCTGCGCTGAATTGGGTCGAGGCTCGAATCCGGTACGTTGACTAGCTCTGCTGGGAGATTCCTCTCGCCCATTCTTGCCTCAATGAATTGTTCCAAAGCGCGAGGTTTCAGTCTATCGACTTCGTCTCGAACCGTATTTTCGAGTGAATCGCCAGCGCTCAAGCCGGGTTCTAATACCCTTGCTAGGAGGGCGGGTGAAATCAGGACGCATTCCAGCATTCGGGCGTCCCATACAAAAACGCGCCCGTCTTCCGAGATGTCCCCTGCTGCAGTCTCTGGCAAGAAGTCGCGATCAATCACGCAAATCCAGGGGACCCCAACTTCGAGGCTGCGCAAGGTGTCAGCCGTTCGTAGCACCGCATCGCGGCCGCCAGCAACGACAACCTCTGCGCCTGCAATCTCGCCAGGGCATAGCATTCGGAGTCGCTTTTCATCGTCGGGTCCTTCAACTACGAGGAGGTAGTTAGCCTGAAAGAGATCCCGGCGGGTTATTCCAAGATCGGAGAGTACCTCGGATTCATCGTCTATGTCGGCAACCCTCTGCGCTTGGTTTTCAGCGGACTCCCACGCTGGCCGTACAATTAGCACGTTCTCCGAGGGTGATGCGGAAATCAGGCTGGGCGAGTGTGTGACGACGATGATCTGTCCGCGACTCGCCACCGTCATCATTGCTCGAAGAACTGCTAATTGGAGCGAAGGGTGAAGATGCTTTTCAGGTTCGTCTAGCAATAGAACGCCACCCTGAGCTGAAAGCTGAGAAACGTAGTACAGCATTCCCAGCATCTCACGTTCGCCGTTGGACAAGTCTTCAAGGGCGTGGGTCTCGCCAGACGGAAGTGTCACGCGTATCGAACTCTGGGTAGTCTCAGGATCGTATTTGGGCAGTGATATCTCCTTGCCGGTGGCGACATGGAAGATCTCGCGAAGCCGCTGGTATTCTTCGCCGGTTTCCAGCCCATCGCGCGCAGCGACGTAATCCCTATAATCTAGCGACATTAGGTACGTACCGATGTCAGGCATCTGCATGGCGGATTTCCAGCGAATTTCCTGATCGTACATCATTCTTCGCTGCTCGGCTGAAGCGGTACGGTCTAGGAGGTCTAAGTCAACGGACGTGCTGGTCGTGAGCGAAACCTGGCGTCGTGCTGAAAGAAGATCTATTGCCGCAAACGGGTGGCCCCGTGAGAATAGTTCATTCTGAACAGTCTCGAGCATTTCGTCGCGTTGGAGATATGTACCAGTCGAGTCTCGGTTCGTTGATACGGCTTCAAGAATGTGCTCGCTGGATCGATGAACTGGAGGGAGGTCTCGGTCCGATCTCCAACGATCGACGCTTGCGTACTCGCGCTCATCGAACTCGATTCCTATCTCGATGCTTAGCGAGTGGCCATAGGGGCCGACAAAGTCCGGCAAGTTTATGTTGCCAGACCATGCGGCAGTGAGCGCCTCCAGGATTAAGCTCTTGCCAGTTCCGTTCTTTCCGGTGACTAGTGATAGTGGTTGCTCCTGAAGGTTCGACGCGATAGCTAAGCGCAGTCCGCGATAGTTCGTGATCTTGAAATGCGTGATTCGCATTTATTTCGCCCAATTCTTCGTCGTGGACATTGTAAAGTGATCTTGCGGTGAGGCCACCGCAAGCGCTTTGGGCAGTGGTTCGTGGCGATGCGAGGGCTCGTGGCCGGTCGTGGATGTCCTGCCATGCCAGCGTGTACACGCGCTTTTTGCGTGCTGCGCCGCACCTGTGCTTCGGCGAGGTATCGTATGTGTCTCATTAGAGCGGAGGCCTATCGTAACTGGCGGTGCGGCGCTTGATGCCGGGAAAACGCGCAGCCCCGCGTCCGTGGCCGACTGAGCGCCGCCCACGTCCTCATACTTCTGGCGTTCGAGGTAGGTCTCCCGGCTGGACGTGGCTCGTTCAGACTCAGAACCCTACGCGTTGAGAGTTTGGGCATGAGGCGACCCGCCCGGTTCTCGGCCGACTGCCGTCAGACGGACCAAATCAAGTCTTCGCAATTCAGGTCCCACGTTTGGCCTCAGCCATGAGCCGCACGCTGACGGCGACCGGCAGCGATCAGCGCGCTTTCCCAGTTCGGGCAGCCCCCCTGAGGTGACGCGGACGTAGCCCCGCAGCTGCCGTGCCCGAGCCCGACGACTCCGAGGATTAGCCATGTACGGGAACGGGACGCTTTCCTCCTTCGGCTTTGATAGCGTGCCCTTATTGAGCTTCGATACCTGTTTCTTGGAGCTTGCATTGTAGTTCCGTACGGGTTTGCTCGTTCCCGCGCTCTTACGTTTTCTGTTCGCCGGAGCCCACGCCTCCGGCAACTGAAGCCCTCCACGCTTGCGGTCTTCCTTTGCGGCTTGAGCCTCTTCGGTCGCACGTCGCCTTCGGAACTCAATCTCGGCAGGCGGCAACGGGTACTTGTCACCGGGAAATGTAGACATAAGTGATCCCCCTCACAGTCAATATTCCATACCGAGCCTCCGCTCGGCTAGGGGTGGTCTTGGGTGGGAGTCGGCGTGCCCGAGGTTCTCCCCCGAGCACGTTTTATGTCCTTCAGGCTGCGCCCTCTTGAGACTGGAGCTCAGCCGCCCGCAGGTCAACGCCTCCGAGAGCGTCGAGGGCCTCGTTGAGCAGGCGATTGACCGTCGTGGTGATCCGGGAACACCGGCTATCGATCTTGCTGGCGTTCTTGCTGATGGCTTCCGAGACCTTCTTGATCTCGTCAATGTCGGTCAGGGCAGTAAGCGCCGCCGCAACCTTCTCTTCGGCGGTGGCGATCTCATGTGCACCGCTGCGTGACGAGACAGCGAGACTCGCCGTGCGGAGAACCATGACGACAGTGCGGAGAAGGCTCGGGTCGTCTCGTTCGGGATCGAACGCCATCACGATTCGCCGTGGACCAAGGTTGCGCACCGTATGCCCTTCATTCTGGTCGATCGTCCGAACGAGCCCGAGAGCCGCGGTTGCATCGCGATTGCGCTCAGCCTCATCGAGGTATGGTGTCCATCCCCTGCGCGCGGAGTCAGTCATCTCGAAGACGACCCGCGCCGCGCCACCATCGATCGACAACACGCCGTCGCCCTTCCGGTTACGAGACAGCTTGCCGGTGTTCGCACTCGTGTCGACATACTCGTCCCCGAGGCCATTGGCGATGCCAGTCAGGAGAGCATGAACCTGGTCGGCATAAGTGTCGCCCTTGATCGGGGTGACGCTTGCCACGGCATTCTCCGCCTCCCGATCTTGAGGGCAGTTGTCAGCTCGTCGACCTTGGACGTCAGCTCCTTGTGGTTCGCCGCCAGATGTTCAGCCAGCTCATGGCGCTGAGCCTCGAGAGCAGCCTGGTGCTTGGCCATGGGAGATGTCGGGTCTGCAGGGTCGAACTGCCGACCCACCTTGGCGATCAGGTCCCCTGTGCTCGTGCCTACACGGGCATCGAGCCTGGTGCCGAATTGGTCGAGAATCGGCTGCAGCCGCTCGACTAGTGCTGGGTTCTCGCCGCCAAACACCTGGCGAAGCTCTGTGCTCAAGTCGCTCTTGACCGATGCGACGGCGTTGGTCAACTCCTTGCGGGCACGGCCCTCAGCGTCACGAAGTGCCTTGCCGGCTGTGTCGGCTGCATTGTTGACGGCGTCCGACGCCTGCTTGGCCGCGCGTTCGGTGATCTCTACGGCCTCGTTGGTCGTACGTGCTGTCCTATCACCGAGCTCCTTGATCATCTGCTCGAGTGACTTGGCCTCCTGCGTCTGCCCGACGGCGGACAACGCGTGCGCTCCAATCGTGACGGCCTCGGTGACGAACTCGGCGAGGTTCGCGTTGACCAACACCGAAGGGTCATCGACGATGGACCCCCTCTTACCGGTCGTCCAACGCTGCGCCTCACGTACGACGTCGGTATCAGAGATGACCACGTGTTTCACGACGACGCCGGACATCGAGGAGTCGAAGTGTGCCGATTGATCGGTTCTCGTTTCGGCCATGGCGGCTGCTCCTTTCTGGTGGCCGCTTACTGCGGCGGATGCACTCGACCATGACCGAAGGCCTGCCGAGGTGGCTACTTGAATCACTGTTAAGGCGGCTTAACGATGTCGTATCTACGCAACTAGCCCGGCATGCGCCATAGTGTGTCCACGAGCCGGGAGGAGGTTGAGCATGCCAAGCGTCGCAACATCGCTGACGATGCAGGACGTCGCCGATCTCGCCCAGGTGAGCCGCCAAGCTGTCTCTATGTGGCGCAAGCGGCCCCGTGCCCGAGGCATCTACGCGCCATTTCCTGACCCGATCGAAGTCGTAGACGGTGTAGACCGCTTTGATCGCGACGAGGTCGTCAGATGGCTAGAGAAGTCTGGCCGCGGTAACAACCCCGAGGCCGGGCTTGACGCACCGGCCCTGAGCCCACCGGACGGAGTGCAGTTCGAAGATCTTGTCACATTGCTCTGCCTGGCTGCGGCCAGCGGGGAAGAGCTGGCCGAGACCTCCATGGAAGATCGGCAGACTCTGGCGCGCGGCGCAGACCCTCGCGATGAGTTCATCCTCCGGGAGGTCATCACCATGGAGTCGACGGCTGACACGCTGCGGTTCATCGACGACCTTCTTGAAGCGGCATTTGGGCCAGGGGAGGCACTTGCCCGTTTGGAGCAGGGCCGCGCCGGCAGGGCGCTAGGCACGCGCGACCTCACCAGCGGCGCCCTTGAACTCATACGTACCTTCACAGAAGCATGTGCGCTCCATCTCGACCCCAACGGTGTTCCCCTCATCCATGCCGGCCACGCGGTGACCTTGACCCTGGCTCTTGCCGACGACTTCGCGCCCCTCGTCGTCAGGGGGGATGGCACGGAGCAGCGGGCACTGCGGCGCAGGGCGTCCATTCGCGGGATAGACACAACCGATTCCCAGCCGAGTCCGAATATTCGCATGCTGTCTGTCTTGGGTAGCCGGCCCGCCGACGCGCTGGATGCGATAGACAACGTTGTGATCGAACTCGACAAGGACGAACTGGCGATTGTGCTGGGGCCTGCAAGTCTGTTGTGTGACGAGCTTCGCGGTGATCAGGACAAGGATCGCGCACAGACTCTGCGGTCGGGCAACCTCGTCGTCGCGGTTCGCCTTCCCCGAGGTATGTGGCGTGAGGCGCACCGGCAGGCGCTGGGTCTGTGGGTTTGCGCCGGCGGAAAGTCGATTGATCAGCCGTTGATCGCCGATCTCGCCGCGTTCACCGGCGACGAGTATGACGCGGGCGACCTGGCGGCCGACCTTACGGGAGCCTTGGAGGCCCAAGGAGCACGCGCCTTCAGGTACCTACGCCGGCACGACCTCGCCCTGATTCTCAGTTCCCGCACTCCAGTGGTCCCGCGGGGAGTGCGCGCCGTGCAGTTGGCTACGACGGACGTCGAGCGTTATCTGGACAAGATCAACACCGAGACCCTGGTCACGAGCGAACCCATCCCTACCTTCGATGTACTAGCGGAGGCAGCGCCGGGAACGATGCTGCTGCGCAGACGATCCGTCGGTGAGCTGAAGGACCTCGGGTTCGCCCACGTGAAGCGCGGCAGCCGGATCGACCCAAGCCACGCGCACGACAATGGCTCTGTCGCGGTGCTCTCCGCAGCCGGCGCCAACAAAATCAAGCTTGACCCGTTCGACGCGGCCCATAGCTACCCACGCGCGGCCCGCACGGAACCCGGAGACGTCATCTTCACCGAGCGGCCGCGACCCTGTGCACTCGTCGACAATCACGGCGGTTCGCTGGTCGCATCGCCCTCGAAGATCCTCCGCATCGGCAAGAAGGCAGGCATTGGCCCCCACACAGTCTCGGCGATCATCAACCGGCTGCCTGACGACGCCACTGATTGGCAGACCTGGAGCGTTCCGGTTCTCGATGCCACGGCGACCGGGCAACTCGAACAAGCTCTGATCGCAGCGTATGAGTACGAGTCAACGCTGCGCGCAAACCTCGACGCCGCACACCGGGTGATTGGGGCCATGATCGACGGCGTCGCCGCTGGAGCGGTGACCTTGACAACCCCAAGAGAAGATTAGGAAAGGTCGTTCAGCATGCCACCTCGGAAGAAGCAAGAGCCGTCGGCGCCGTCGACGATGAAGGAGCTGAAGGACACCCTATGGAAGGCAGCCGACCGGCTCCGAGGCTCACTTTCCGCGAACCAGTACAAGGACGTCATCCTTGGCCTCGTATTTCTCAAGTACGTCTCCGACGCCTACGACGAACGCCGCGAGGCGATCCGCGTGGAGCTCACCGACCAAGGTTATGACGAGGAGCAGGTTGCCGACCTGATCGACGACCCCGAGGAGTATCAGGGGTACGGGGTGTTCGTCGTTCCACCGACGGCCCGTTGGTCCTACCTAGCGGAGAACGCCAAAGGCAAGACTGCTACCGGTGCCGAGCCAGCGAAGAACATCGGGCAGCTTGTCGACGAGGCGATGGATCAGGTCATGAAGACCAACCCGAGTCTGCAGGGCACGCTGCCACGCCTGTTCAACAAGGACAACATCGACCAGCGCCGCCTAGGCGAGTTGCTCGACTTGTTCAACAGTGCTCGCTTCAGCCGGAACGGCGAACATCGCGCCCGCGATCTGATGGGTGAGGTCTATGAGTACTTCCTGGGCAACTTCGCCCGCGCCGAGGGAAAGCGGGGCGGCGAGTTCTTCACCCCGCCCAGCGTGGTCAAGGTGATCGTTGAGGTTCTTGAGCCCTCGCAGGGCCGGGTGTATGACCCGTGTTGCGGGTCCGGCGGCATGTTCGTGCAAACCGAAAAGTTCATCTACGAACATAATGGCGACCCTAAGAACGTTGCTATTTACGGCCAGGAGAGCATCGAGGAGACCTGGCGGATGGCGAAGATGAACCTCGCAATCCACGGCATCGATAACTCCGGACTGGGGGCTCGCTGGGGCGACACCTTCGCTCGTGATCAGCACGCGGACATCCAGATGGATTACGTGATGGCGAACCCCCCATTTAATATCAAACACTGGTCCCGCAACACGGAGGATCCGCGCTGGAAGTACGGGGTCCCACCAGCCAACAACGCCAACTACGCCTGGATCCAGCACATCCTCTCCAAGCTCGCTCCCGGCGGCAGCGCCGGTGTCGTGATGGCTAACGGCTCGATGTCATCGAACTCCAACGGCGAAGGTGCCATCCGCGCCCAGATCGTTGAGGCCGACCTGGTTTCCTGCATGGTTGCGCTTCCGACTCAGCTGTTCCGCAGCACAGGCATCCCGGTGTGTCTGTGGTTCTTCGCCAAGGACAAGAGCGCAGGCAAGCACGGGGCGTTGGATCGGTCCGGCGAGGTGCTGTTCATTGACGCCCGTGAGCTTGGCTACATGATCGATCGCGCAGAGCGCGCCCTATCCGCTGAGGACATCGCCAAGATCGCCGACACCTACCACGCATGGCGCGGCACGCGGTCGGCGGCGCAGAAGAAGCTGATCTACGAAGACGTGCCCGGCTTCTGCAAGTCAGTAGGCCTGGCCGACATCAAGGCGGCCGACTACGCACTCACTCCCGGCCGGTACGTCGGCGCCGCCGAAATCGAAGACGACGGTGAGCCCGTCGATGAGAAGATCCAGCGATTGACGAAGGAACTACTGACGGCATTCGACGAGTCGGCACGACTAGAAAAAGTCGTCCGCGAGCAACTGGAGCGGCTGTCATGAAGACGACTGTGGCGGCATTGTGCTCCCGGGTGACAAGTGGTGGAACACCTAATCGTGCTCACCCAGAGTACTACGAGCCCGGGACGATCCCGTGGGTGAAGACTGGGGACCTCCTCGACGGACCTGTGTCACGTTACGACGAGCACATCTCCAAGGAAGGCCTAGCCTCCTCGTCTGCAAAGCTTTTGCCGGAAGGCACCGTGCTAATGGCCATGTACGGGGCCACGGTTGGCCGACTTGGTTGGCTTACGGAGGAAGCCGCATGCAATCAAGCAGCCTGCGCGATGATTGCTAATCCAGCGGTCTGTGACTACCGGTGGCTTTTCTATGCGCTCATGTGGTCTAGGTCTGGTCTTGTCGGCCTAGCGTCAGGTGCGGCACAACAGAACCTGAATGCTGGTTTGATCAAATCAATGGAGCTTCCCGCAACGCTACTCGCGGAACAGCGGGCGATTGCGGAGGTGTTGGGGGCGCTCGACGACAAAATCGCCGCCAACGATCGTGTCGGTAATCTATGTCTAGAACTCGCCGATTCGATGTTCACCGAGGCTGTACGGGGGATGCGACTCGGAGGCCAAACCTTTGGCGATCTTGCCGAGGTTGCCGGCGGCGGAACGCCAAAGACGTCATTCGAGGAGTATTGGAACGGGAGCATCCCGTGGGCGACGCCGACAGACGTGACTGCGCTCAATGGCCCGTACCTATTTACCACTTCCCGAATGATCACGGAAGACGGCTTAGCGGCCTGCTCTTCGAAGCTTTATCCGAAGCAGTCAATCCTAATGACGTCAAGGGCAACGATAGGGGCCTTCGCGATCGCGCAAGTCCCCGTTGCCGTAAACCAGGGATTCATCGTGGTCAATGCCAAGAATCCGATTCACCAATTCTGGCTATTCCATGAGATGCGATCACGTGTCTCAGAGTTCATTAGTCATGCGAATGGGGCAACATTCCTCGAGCTAAGTAGGGGCAAGTTTAAGCAATTCCAAGTCCGCATACCTGACCCGGACCTGGCGCGATCGTTTTCACGGCAAGTTGTGCCGCTCCACGAACAGGCCGCACAGACGATGACAGAGACGGCGACTCTCGTCGCAACCCGGGATGAGCTGTTGCCATTGTTGATGTCCGGCAAGGTCCGCGTGCGCGAGGCAGAGAAGATTGTGGAGGAGGTCGTGTAATGGCCACGAAGCCGGGGTTCAGCGAAGACGATTGGGAACACATCGCCCTCGATACGCTCGCCGAACAGGAATGGCAGCACCTCCCGGGCACCGCGATCGCACCAGGCACTGACAACGGCCGCACATCGTGGGCGGACATCGTCCTCCCGGGCCGGATGCTCACCAAGATGCGCGAGCTAAACCCACAGGTGCCTGCGGAGTACCTGGAGCAAGCGCTGGCCGAGATCATCCAGCCAACCTCGCAGGATCCAATCGCGGAGAATTTCCGTATACACGAGATCTGCGTGAAGGGCTACCGCGGGATCAGCTACGTCGACTCAGATGGTGTCGAGCAGAACCCTACGATCCGGCTGGTCAGTCACCGGGTCAGTGACAACGAGATGCTGGCCGTCAATCAGGTCATCGTTCGGTCTCCCGAGGCCGAGCGGCGGTTTGATGTGGTGGTCTATCTCAACGGTATGCCGGTCGCGATATTCGAGCTTAAGCAGGCAGGAGTGGCCAAGGCCGACATCGCTTCTGCGCACGCGCAGCTTGGGACATACCTGCGCGAGTTCCCGATGGCATTCCGGTTCGCCGTCGTCACTGTGATCAGTGACGGCATCATCGCCCGTTATGGCACGCCGTTCACACAGCTGAACCACTACTCGCCATGGAATGTCGACGACGACGGCAAGCCCGTGAAGCTCGGCGAAGTGATGGACGATGTGCATCTCGGCACCGAGCTCGAGTTCCTCATCGAGGGCGTCTTCAACCCCGAGCGGTTCTTACAACTGCAGCGCAACTTCACCGCCTTCGACGGTGGCGCTGAGGGCTATGTGAAGCGGATCGCCAAGCCGCATCAGTACTTCGCCGTCACCAAGGCGGTCGGCTCGACCGTCACGGCTGTCGAAAGCAATGGCAAGGCCGGCGTGGTCTGGCACACACAGGGGTCGGGCAAGTCGATGGAGATGGAACTCTACGCTCACCTGGTGGGCACCCAGCCTAAGCTGAAAAACCCCACCATCATTGTGGTCACTGACCGCAAGGAACTCGACGGGCAACTCTTCGAGACGTTCAACCGCTCGCGCTTGCTGACCGAGACACCTGTCAAAGCAACGACTCGTGCGCAGCTTCGCGACGAGCTGGTTAACCGCGCCACCGGAGGCATCTACTTCACCACGCTGCAGAAGTTCGGGCTCAGCAAGGCCGAGAAGGATGCAGGTCTGGATCACCCGCTGCTGTCGGAGCGTCGCAACATCATCGTCATTGCCGATGAGGCGCACCGCAGTCATTACGATGATCTCGACGGCTATGCCCGCCACTTGCGGGATGCGCTCCCGAACGCGGCGCTGATCGCCTTCACAGGCACGCCCATCTCGTTCGAGGACCGCAACACCCGCGAAGTGTTCGGCGACTACATCGACATCTACGACCTGACCCGTGCTGTCGACGACGGGGCCACAGTGCGGGTGTACTTCGAGCCGCGCCTGATCAAGGTCGCTCGGGTCCGGGACGTGAGCGAGGAAGACCTCGACCACGCCGCCGACGAGGCTACCGTCGGGCTCGACGACGTCGAGCGTGCACGAATCGAGAGGTCGGTCGCCGTGATCAACGCGGTGTACGGCGCCCCGGCACGGCTCGAGGCGTTGGCCGCCGACATCGTCCGGCATTGGGAAACTCGGTCGGAGGAGATGCGGAAGTTCATCTCCTCGCCCGGCAAGGCATTTATCGTCGGTGCGACGCGCGAGATATGTGCTCACCTGTACGACGAGATCGTCAAACTGCGTCCCAGCTGGCACAACAAGGCCGACGACAAAGGCGTGATCAAGGTTGTTTACTCCGGCTCAGCGCAGGACAAGCCGCCTGTATCTGACCATGTCCGCCGCGACGGGCAGAACAAGGTCATCCAGAAACGGCTACGTGATCCCGACGACGAACTGCAGATCGTCATCGTCAAAGACATGATGCTGACCGGCTTCGACGCGCCGCCCCTGCACACGCTCTACCTTGACCGGCCGCTCAAGGGAGCGCTGCTGATGCAGACTCTTGCCAGGGTGAACCGCACCTTCCGCGGTAAACCAGAGGGACTGCTCGTCGCGTATGCGCCACTGGCGGAGAACCTCAACACGGCGCTCGCCGAGTACACAGACACTGATCAGGCAAAGAAGCCGGTTGGCAAGGACATCGACGAGGCCGTCGCGCTTACTACCCAGCTCATCGGCTCCCTCGACGAGCTATGTACCGGCTTCCCGTGGAAGTCGAAGCTCGATGGCGGGTCGAAGAGCTGGGTCAGGGCAGCTTACGGGTTGACCAATTACCTGCGCTCCCCGGCCACCCCAGGTAACCAGGTGCCTGAGGGTGAGGAGACGCTCGCCGCCCGCTTCCGAAAGCTCGCGAACCAGCTCGCTCGCGCGTGGGCATTGTGCTCCGGCAGTCCGGACGTGCAGGCACTCCGCGTCACAGCCAGGTTCTACGAAGAGGTCCGCGTGTGGATGGGCAAGTTCGACGCCCAGGAGCGCCAGGCCGAGGGCAGACCGGTCCCCGAGGAGATCCAGCGTATGCTCTCCGCGCTCGTGGCCACATCCACCACATCAGGCGAGGTCGTCGACATCTACGAGGCGGCGGGGATGCCCAAGCCGTCGCTGTCCGATCTCGGACCTGGATTCCAGGCGAAGGCCCAAGCCGCCTCCAACCCCCACCTGGCTATCGAAGCCTTACGTGCTTTGCTTATGGAGGAGGCCGGGAAGGCAACGCGTAACAACCTCGTGCGTCAGCGGGCATTCTCCGAGCGGATCGCTGAACTAATGCGCAAGTACACCAACCAGCAGCTCACCTCGGCGGAGGTGATCGCCGAGCTTATCGAGATGGCGAAGGAGGTCGCCGCCGAGGGAAACCGAGGCGAACATTTCACGCCGCCGTTGTCGTTGGACGAGCTGGCGTTCTACGACGCGGTGAGCACCAACGACTCGGCCGTCGAGCTCCAAGGCGAGGACGTGTTGGCCCAAATCGCCCGTGAGCTGGTGGCGGTCATGCGCCGGGACGTAAAAACCGACTGGACCGTCCGTGACGATGTGCGAGCTAAGCTGCGGTCCTCAATCAAACGGCTGCTGGTGAAGTACAAGTATCCGCCGGACAAGCAGCCCGAGGCCATCAAGCTCGTGATCGAGCAGATGGAGACCATGGCGCGACGTTACGTCTCAGACGCGACCACGCCGAACTGACAAAGACTAGCGTCATGCCAGCCGTGGGTTCAGGCAGCAAACGCCCACGTCACGCGCGCGGCCTCCTAGAGATCGTCAACGGTATCGGCACAAAGCCAAAGACACTGTCCTCACATCTTCATCTTGGCCTTCGGAGGAGCGTCAAGGATACCTGGGGCCTACAGCGATGAGGCGCTTTAACATCCGGACGCTCCAGATGGCTAGAGCGACGGCGGTAGCCGCCAGCACTAGAGCATTCTGATAATTGTCGCGTGCTGCCGATGACGTTGCCGCTGCGGCGGAAAATGTTGTCATTGCCAGAACCGACAGCAGATGCGTGATCGATAAGCTCGCGAGTGAACTGGGCTCGGTATGCCCTCGCCCGGCTCTAAGCAACATGTAGACGACTTGGCCTAGAGCACACATGAACGCGAAGGTGAAGAAAGTCCATGCCCAGGGCTCTGCGACTGACGCCGACAGGGGCAGGAGCCTTGTTGCGGTTCGGGCGGCCTCCGCGGCCGTGTCCGGTGAGCTGAGTGCCCAGGCGAAGAGAGCGACGCAACAACCGACCACGGCGCTTTCGACCCATCTCATGTACTGCTACACCCACTTCCGAGTCATTGGATGCGATTGTCGCTGCGCGTGACGACACTCATGTGTTCATGCTCCTGCTTTAGGAAGCGTGGCCGCGTTAGTCCGCCTGGACGCCTCCACGCGCTGCCTCAACATACGCGTCGCGGAGGAGGCTGAGGAGTTCGTCGTAGTTCTCCGTACGGAGATAGTTGCCCTGCCGGATCTGACCAGGGAGGCGTTCATCAATGGTTCGCAACGTTGCCGGTGCCTCCTGTTCGAAGACTGTCCGGTACGGGGATACTGATCCTCCATTCTCGTTCCAGA
The DNA here is from genome assembly GCF_010550695.1 of Phytoactinopolyspora alkaliphila. GTDB lineage: Bacteria > Actinomycetota > Actinomycetes > Jiangellales > Jiangellaceae > Phytoactinopolyspora > Phytoactinopolyspora alkaliphila. Next base: position 555,915 of record NZ_JAAGOB010000002.1, on the reverse strand, counting down.
CCGTCACGAGACCCCGTTGCTGTCCGGGAATGTGGACCCGGATCAGGCAGCGATCCTGGCCGGTTGCAGTCTGCAGTGTCGCCAAGCTTGCGCTCTCCAGTTCGACTGCCCATTGGTGAAGCCGCCGAAGAAGGTCGTGCTTGTCCGGCGGGGATACCGAAATCGACTCTGCGAATTTTCCTGCACCGGGCGTGACGACTGGCTCCGGTGCTGTCGGGCCGATCGGTGGTGCGTCAGCAGCTACGCGTTCCGGTTCGACGAGCTGCGGTACGAGCACCCGCCGACCGTCGATGTCGTACGCGGACACCGTCACCAAGTCGAGATCGAGCCGGTCATTGCTGATGTCCTGCAAGTAGCCGACGAGCTCTATCAGGTCGTCCGGAGCAGAGTCGATCACGACGACGCAACGCAGGCGGCCCTCCTCCAGTGCCGCAGCCAAGCTGGTTGAGAACGTCTCCTGATCAAAGGCGGGGCTCTCCGCTCCGGCGTTCACCAGTTCACGCACTGAGGCGGCATGCTGGCCGTTCACGTGCGGCGCCAGCAATGCTTCAAAACCCGATATATCGAGACGCCGAAGATACGCCGCGTAGCCGAGGACCTGCGTCAGCACGGTGCGCCGGTCTGTGTTGGAGGCGAGTTTGATCTCAATGATCACTGGTGTGCCGGTGTCGGCTGCGACCGCGATCAGGTCTGCGTAGCCAGTACCGCAACGAACCTCGCTTCCCAGCACGACGAGCTTCGGTGTGCCCGCCAACGGAAGCATGGCCGGATTCCGTTCGATCAGGTCATGAAGCTGCTGCTCCTGAGCGAACCCGACGGGAGCGAGAGCGCGCCATATCCCATCGCTCTCAGACCAGATCCCAGTCACAGCACGACCTCCAAAGATAGCCAGCGGCTCGAGACTCATTGTCCGGTATCGAGCGGCTGAGGTCCTTAGATGAGCCCGACGTCTGTGCCACCATCGGTGGCACCGTATCGGACGAGGGCACGAGGAGGCACGCGTCGTGAATGATCCCGCAGGACTCCGTGTACTTGAGTCGCCGAAACCAGACGTGCACATACGCGCCGTGGGACGCCGCATGTTGGAGAACGGCCTCGGGACCGGCGCGTCGTACCTGGAGCCACAGACGAGCGCTTGGTCGCCCGCCAGCGTCGAGGACCTGCGACACCGCTACAACGAGCGACCCGACGAGAGCAGCGACAAATTCCTCGTTAAGCTTCAGCGCCAACTCTCGGATGCGCCGGATTCGACGATCCTTCTGGCGGCCGAGCTTCTCATGCTTCATGCGCTGCCACTCTCAAATCTCACACGGGAGAATAAGCGGCGGCGGATCGAGACAGTCCTCGGATGGATGCGCGAGCCGGCCAGCTTGCCCCCTGATGTGATCGAGGCCTTCGCTGAAGGTAGTTGGCACGGCGGTCAGGGCGCCAACCAGAATGTGTGGCGATGGCTGGCCAATCTCGTGGAGGTTGTCGAAGCGTGGTGGACCATGCCAAGCGAAGAGCGAGCGCAAGCGCTGCGCGATCCCTGGACGTGGCGGGACATTGTCAGGTCGGCCGACATGCTGCCCTCGCTGCAAGAATGCCTGCTCTACCTCGCCTTTCCTCAGTACTTCTTACCGAGCGTCAGTACGTCGGACAAGCGGCGAATCCGCGAGGCGTTCAAGGACGTTGGCCAGCAAACTAATGACCACGATCGCGATCTGTTCGACATTACGCTTACTCTTCAGGAGCGCGCCGGCGGAGCGGTCGACTACTACCAGACTCCCTACGTTGAGCAGTGGCGCTCGCCGTCCGATCGTGCCGCCCGTCGTGCGTGGCTCGTCCGCCCTCGGCCGCCACAGACCGGGGACGATCACGATGCTGACCGCTGGCGGAACGAGGGACTTGTCTCGCTCGCCGCGGCTCACCTGCGCAACGTGGAGCCTGGCAGCGATCGCAGTGTAGTAGCGGCAGCCGTCGAGGACGGCTATCAGCATTCCGACTACGCGCAGCGGCTCCGCCTCACTACCGAGTACCACAGTTTCCTGACCCGGATGGCGTCCGGGGATCTGGTCGTCACGGTTCGCGATGGCAGTCTGTGGATCGGCGAGGTCACGGGTGAGGCGTCGTATGTGGAGAACGAGAGTCCCGTTCTGACGCGATCGGTGGACTGGGCTGATCAGCTGTTCCCAGTCGAGGACGTGCCGACGTCCCTAGCCGCAGATCTCGATCAGCAAGGCTCACTGGTCGACCTGACGGGTGACCTCGACGCACTCGATACTCTGATCGCGCTCGACGTGGGCGTCGTCGATGAAGGGCCGGCGCTTCCGCCAGGCGTCGAAGCGGACATACCCACGTTGAAACAGGCGACCGTGGAACTGTCCGATCACCTGAACATCGAACGGGAATGGTTGCAAGACGCGCTTGACGTCCTCCAGGATCGTCAGCAGATGATCTTCTACGGACCTCCCGGCACTGGGAAGACGTACATCGCCCGCGAACTCGGACGGCATGTCACCGACCGGGACGCCGTGCAGTTGGTTCAATTCCATCCGTCGTACACCTACGAGGACTTCTTCGAGGGCTATCGGCCCGCGCCAATGGCGGATGGTGTGGTCGGTTTTCAGTTGCAGCCAGGTCCGCTGCGGCGGTTGGCCGTCGCAGCACGGGAGAACCCCACCCGGCCTTACGTCCTGATCATCGATGAGATCAACCGTGCAAATCTCGCCAAGGTGTTCGGCGAGCTGTACTACCTCCTCGAGTATCGACGCGAGCCGGTGTTGCTGCAGTACTCGCCCGGCGTGTCCTTCAGCTTGCCGCCTAACCTGTTCTTGATCGGCACCATGAACACCGCGGACCGATCGATCGCCCTGATGGATGCCGCCATCCGGCGGCGCTTCGCCTTCATGGAACTCCATCCAGACGAAGCACCGGTGAAGAACATGTTGCGTACCTGGCTTCGGCAGGGCGACAAGGATCTCGACCGAGCGGACCTGCTGGATGCGCTCAACGCCGCTATCGGTGATGAAGGCCGCGACTTCAAGATCGGCCCGTCGTACCTGATGAATCCGGATGTCGAGCGCTACGGTGGTCTGGCGCGCGTCTGGCGCTACTCAATCCTGCCGCTACTTGAGGAGCACTACTACGGCCGGATGAGCCGTGAAGAGGTCAATCAACGATTTGGCTTGGACACCGTTCGGGCCCGTGCGACCAAGCACGCAGGCACAGCGTACGACGTGTCTACCGGAACCACGGCAGCTGACGAGGGCAGCGCCCGTGGTGGGGCAACGTGATTATCCGACTGCGCGAGCATGGACCGCCCTGTGATGCTGGCCTCAATGGGGACATCGTTGCGGCGTTGGCGCACAGCGCCATCGTCCACGTGACGCCTATCAGTAGTGGCCGATGGCGGCTCCAACCGGTCGACAAGGTCGGTGCCGTTCGAATCGGCAACGTCGAGGTGATCGTCGAACCGAAGATCGGGCCCAAGAATCTGTTGTTCCTCCTCGGATATGCGGCTGATCCGGGCTTTCGGCCCGATGACGTAGAGGGCGTTCAGCACGATGATCTGCTGTCCGTCATCGCCGAATCACTGGCACGGCACACCGAGCGGGCGACACAACGAGGTGTCCTCCAGGGCTACGTCACGGTGGAGGAGACGTTGCCACTCGTCCGTGGACGCATACGAGCTTCGGACCAATTGGCTCGTCACTCTGGGATGCTCCTGCCAATGGAAGTGACGTACGACGAGTTCTCGGCGGACATCCCAGAGAACCGCATCGTGCGTGGCGCCATTCGTCGGCTCCTGACAGTCCCGCGTGTGCATACAGAGGTACGACGACGCCTGGGCCACCTCGACGGACGACTCGACGGTGTGACGGCGCTAACCCCTGGCGCACCGTTGCCACGGTGGCTGATGTCGCGGATGAACCAGGGGTATCTGCCGGCATTACGGCTGTCGGAGATCATTCTGCGGCATTTATCGGCTGAGGTAGGACCACGAGGTGTGCGCGTCGCCAGCTTCGTCATCGATATGGCGCGAGTCTTCGAGGACTTCTTGACAACTGCTATGCGAGAAGCGGCGGCGAATCGTGCCGGGCGGATGGTCGGCCAGCACAGCGTTGCTCTTGGCATGGATGGCACGGTGCCTATGCGCCCGGACATCGTCCACGTGGTGAACGGAGAGCCGCGGGCGGTCTTCGACGCCAAATACAAGATGGAGCGAGACTCGCGCGGCGTGCCGGGGCCTGATGTCTACCAGATGCTGGCGTACTGCACAGCGTTGCGGCTGCGCCGCGGGTATCTCGTCTACGCGAAGGGTGAGGGCGAGCCGCTGGTGCACCGGATCGTTAACACAGGCCCACGTGTCGAGGTCGTGCAGTATCCGCTCGACCTGACGTGCTCGGCCTCGGAACTCCTCGGGCAGGTGGACTCCCTCGTCACGAATGCTCTGACTAGGCAAGGTGAGGTACAGCCGAGCGGGCTCGCGACGGCAGCAGCACCCATTGGAGTTGCTGCGTTGCAGACGCAATGACAACCGCGCACCTTCGAGCTGTTGCGGCCAAACTCCATATGACCCACGTGCGTGGAGCCGTGAAGACGAGAGGTCAGCCCTCTGACCTTGTGCTAAGCATCAGCAGCCCGTCAGCTCGTGATCGATTTCTGCTAGCTCGTTAACAGAATCTCTGCTACTTCGATGGTGGGTCCTTGCTCACAGTGAAAACGTAGGCCTGTCTTCGTCTCACGGGTCGTTTCGTCCACGTACGTGGACATTTCGATTTGTCTACGTACGTGGACGGCGAGACCGCGCTGCTCGCTGCACTCGCTGCTCGCGACGGGAGTGGGACACCTGCTACCACAGTGCCCAGCTTCGTTTCGTTGGCAGCCGTAGGCTGCACCGCGTGGAGTTCCTCAGCGTGAATGATGCCCAGCTCGCCTTCCGAGTGACGGGCAGCGGGCCACCCCTCCTGGCGCCGGAGTGCAACTACACGTGGGCTCCTGAGCATGAGCGGATGATGGCCCGCCGATTCACACTGATCGTGGCATCGCCTCGGGACTTCGGCGCTAGCACGCGTACAGGCGGGCCTTACGAGCCGGGTCTGTGGGCATCGGACATGCTCGCGGTAGCCCGACACCTTGGTCATTCGCGGTTTCTCTGCTTCGGCTACTCGTTCACCGGCGCGTTCGGTCCGTGGTTGGCGCTGCGGCTGGCTGATCACAGCGCTGTCGTGGCCGTCGCGTCCGGCGGATTCCCTTTGCTCGGGGACTACAGCGTTACCTCGCGCGATGTCGACGCGCAGATGGCGCACTTGGAGAAAGACCCCGGCTTGTGGGCGGAGATCGAGCACAGGTTTGATCCGCGCGCGGGCGCCAGGTTCTACCGTGAGCTGAGCATGCTTCCCCCGGATGCGCTCGTGGACGACGCCCCGTGTCCGCTGTACTGCTTCTGGGGCGACCGCGACCACGATGCCGTCGAGATGGTCCTGCCGAGCAGCGTCCTCGCCGAAGGCCTAAACAATCGGGGTGTGCCGTGGAAACAGTTCGAGGGATACGACCACGAAGGGTTGAACAGCCACTTGGAGGTCGCGTGGCCGGACACTGAGGCCTGGCTCTTGGAACAGGCGCAAGATCTCGGGTTCTAACGTCCTGCCGTCCAGTCGCGACGTTCGGTCATACAAGGGTTGTCCCTCGACATTGTCAGCCGAGAACGCCAGGATAGGTCGCATGAGTTCCGGTGGACTTCCCGAGCCGCTCCGCCCACCCGGGCGGGGCATGATCCGGGAGGAAGTTCATGGCTCACTCTCCGCATCGCCGGTGGAAAGGCTGTCGGCTCTGCAAGCCTCACAAGCATCGCGGCAATGGTGACGCGCAGCGTGCACCATGGTCTGTGCTCCGTCAGATCGGCCGCAAGCGCCGCTTGAATAGGCACGACATCGACTGACGCGCGTGTCCGGGGCAGGCCGTGATTCTCGCTGGAACGGTCGACGGAGCCGTCATTGCGGGCGCTGTGGCACCGGACGTTCTGGTGGTGACACCTGCGTCTCGGCATCCGGACTGGCCAGCAGTCTTTCAAACCCGGTGAAGGCTTCGAAGAGTCCGACTGCTTCAAATGCTCGGTTTCGGCGTCCTACCTTGACCTGCCGCACTGTGCCTGCTTCTACGAGCCGGTTGACGGCCTCACTCGTCGCTTGAAACGTCCTCCCAATATGGGCCGCGGCTGTCGCTACCGAGAACACGGGGAGGGACGGCAGGGCTGTCACCAAGAGGTCTGTCGCCGAGTTGGCGCGCACGCGTCCGAGGCTTTCCCTCCAGGACCTTTCTAATGAGGCCAGGTCGGTGGCGAACCGCGACGCGTCCCGGCACGCACGGCCGGTAGCAGATAGGAACAGCTCCACCCACGACAATTGACCTGACAACGTGGAACCGTCGGCTCGAGTTTGATCGAGCGCATCGATATATGCGTCGGCCTGGGTGGCGAGGACAAGGGAAACCGGCGGCACCACCCGTGTAGCTACACCGCGGCGGCGCAGGACCAGTTGAATGAGTGCTCGTCCAGCGCGCCCGTTCCCGTCGGCGAAGGGATGGATGGTCTCGAACTGCGAATGAGCGAGGGCGGCCTGCAGCAGCGCTGGGTGCTCGTCTCCAGATACGTACGCGGCCAAGTCGTCCAGCAGCTCGGATACATAGTCCTCGGGCGGCGGCACGAAGGCGGCGGAGCATGGGTTCACTCCACCGATCCAGTTTTGCTCGCTGCGTACGATGCCCGCCCACCTCTCATCGCGCGTACCTATGAGCAACGCCTTATGGATCGTCGTGAGGTCGGCGACTGTGAGGGTCCTGTTCGGATCTGAGGCGACGGTGAGAGCTTCGTCGAGCGCCTTGACGTTGCCGAGGACTGCTCTGGCGGTCTCATCGGTGACAGGAAGTCCCTCTCGCTCAGTTGCCTCACTGCGGGCCAGGCGACGGACGTTGAGGACCAAGCCCTCGATGTTCGACGAGGCGACCGCCTCCGCGCGCAGCAGGAATCTCGCTAGTGGTTCGAGGTTCGCTAAACCTGGGTGGGCGTCATTGAGGTGACGTACTTGCTGTTCGACGTCGACGATGTCGGCCGCAGCGGAAGCGGGCAGATCCAACTTGATGCCTACGAGAGGCTCTGGGACGTAAGCTTGAAACCGGCACGACGTACGTTCAGTACGCGTAGATCCGGTGGGGTTGCCTGGCCATACGCGCTCCTCGTAACGCCCCATCAGCCACCTCCGATATTCAAGGTTAACCCATAACCTTGAATATGACGTCGGCTTGTTCCACCTTACTGAAGTCTCCACTGTTGATGAGATGGGCGACGGCGCGCCATGCGCGCAAGGTGGCTTCAACCTCAGCTCTATTGCCTGTACCCACGGATCACCATTGGTCAGCTCCGTGATGCATCCATCGCGATTAGTCGCCGTCGGCGATCGTCAGAGGTGCTTGCATCCGCACACGGAGGGTCTCGGGAGCAGTAGCCCCGACGATGACGCATGCCGTCCGAGCATTGCCCGCTTGACGCATGCCCATATGGGAATATGATGGCTGCATGCCTCGCGCAGCAACAACATCCGACACGTTCAACGCGATCGCCGAGCCTCAGCGCCGCGAGATCTTGGAGTTGCTCAAGGACGGCGAGCGCCCCGTGCTGGATCTCGCGAAAGAGCTTGGTATCCCGCAACCCAGTGCATCCAAGCACCTCCGTGTGCTCCGGGAGGTGCAGCTGGTCCGGGTGCGCGAGGTCGGTAAGCAGCGGCTCTACGGCTTGGACGCCCGCGGCCTGCGGCCGATCCATGAGTGGGTCGGCGGGTTTGCGGAGTTCTGGAACGAGAGCTTCGACCGTTTGAACAACTACGTGCAGGAACTCAAGAGCGAGGCGCAGAAAGAGAATGCCGATGACAACTAACTCAGCACACCAGGCGACCGCCGACCGCGAGATCGTGATCACTCGCACCATCGAAGCACCGCGCGATCTAGTGTTCACAGCCTTCACTGATGTGCGCCACCTGGCGCAATGGTGGGGGCCCAACGGGTTCACCACCACAACACGCGCGTTCGAGTTCCGCGAGGGCGGCGTCTGGGAATTCACCATGCACGGGCCGGACGGCACGGACTATCCGGAGTGGATTACCTGGCGTGAGATCGTGCGCCCGGAGCGGATCGTCCTGCGGCACGGCGAGTCGGCGGACGACCCGAATGCCTTCGAGTCGATTCTGACCTTCGACGACGAGGGCGAGGCGACCGTCGTCGTCATGCGGACCATCTTCCCGACCGCCGAGCTTCGCGACCAGGCGGTTTTGAAGTTCCACGCCATCGAAGGCGGACAGCAGACCCTCGGCCGGCTGGCGGAGTACGCCATGAACCAGAACAACGCCGAGGAAGGCCAGTGATCACCGGCAAGGTCTTCTTCAGCGTCACGATGACGCTCGACGGGTACATCGCGCCCGAGAGCAGCCCGGACGACATCGACGCGCTACGACGTGGCGAGACCACCCCGAGTCTCAAGCACTGGATGGCCCAGTGGTCGCGGCTTCAGGGATGGGCGTTCGGGCAGCGCTTCACGCGCCAGAACCTGAAGCTCGGTGAGGGCGGCAAGGAAGGCCGCGACAACGCCATCCTCGAACAGACATTCCACCGCACCGGCGCCAGCGTCATGGGCAAGCGGATGTTCGATGCCGGCGAGGTGGCGTGGCCGGAGGAGGCACCGTTCCACACCCCCGTCTACGTTGTTACCCATGAGGTCAGGGAGCCGTGGGAGCGCCTCGGCGGCACGACGTTCAATTTCGTCAACGACGGCATCGAAAGCGCACTTAAGCAGGCCCGGAAGGCAGCGGGAGAGCGAGACGTGCGCATCGCCGGCGGCGCCGACATGATCCTGCAATACCTGAACGCCGGCCTGGTCGACGAGTTCTCCATCGCACTCGCGCCCGTGTTCTTCGGCAGAGGGGTGAGCCTCTTCGACGGCATCGACGCCGAGAAAGTCACCATCCACCAGACGGGAACGGAATCGTCGTCGAAGGTCACTCACCTGAACTACGCCGTGGTCCGCAAGTAGTCAGACCGCCCGCCTCCGATGTGCTCACCTCGATGGCGCCGTAGCACGGCCGCCTACGTTCACGCCGGACTAGAACTTCCACTCCCAGCCGCCGTCATACATGAACCACGGCTGGAAGACGGGTATCCCGGACTCGGCAGCGATGTCGAGGGCAACCTTGCCGGTGGCGTTCTCGCCAGGGCCGACGCTGGGCATCTCGTCTCGGCTGGACAGGCACGAGTACGACGAGCCGACGACGTCGTTCTCGGTGACGCCGTCCGGCCCGATCACATTGAAGTCGTAGGACGTGAAGTCGACATCGATGCCCTGCAGGTCGTCGGACCAGTTGCTTCCTGTAGAGACCGAGATGCTGACGATGAGGAAGTGGCCGTTCTCCGGGCGGATCGGCGTAGTCGCTCATATTTGGCGTCGGGAATCCCGCGAAGATGGCGCTCGGACCGTGGTCAAGTTTGAATTGCTCAGTGACCTCAATGACACGCCAGCTGGTGCCACCGTCAAGTTCGACGGCTGTATTGCATTGGGAGCGGCGAACCTGCGCGGGACTCGATTTGCTGTCCGGGACCGTCTCATCCGCGACTGACAGGTATCAACCCTGACGAGTCTCCGGGCCCGGGTTTACGTGACGGGCTTGGCTGGATTCTTTCTGGCGAAATGTGCGGCGGTGCATGGTCGGCGTGAGCCGAAGGATTGGTATGACATCGCGTTCATGCTGCTGCATGACCAGTACGGCGGGCCTGCTGCAGCTGAACTTGTGAACACTCGTTTCGCGGCTGATTTGAAAGGCGAGGTGACCACGGCTCTTCGTGATCTCGCGGCCAACTTCGCAGTTCCGGCCGCTCAGGGGCCGAGTGCGTACGTCGACCAGCTACTCGTGGATCACCCCGATTTCGATGCGGACGTAGCCACCGCAGACGCGATGACCGCGGTGCAGAAGTTCTGTAGGAACCTCGGCGTGAACTAGCTTCGGGACGGCGAGGCTCATGTCCCGCACCCTGCTAGTTCGATGACAGAACCACTGCTAGTTCGATGATGGGCTTCTGACATGCGCTCCTACGCCAGGTCTCGATGACAGCGAATGCTAGTTCACCTGGTAACATCCGTGCTGGCAACGTCTATAGTTGCCGGACGCACCGCGGCGGTGATCGTGGACATCTTAAAAGGTAGGAGTTCCGTTTATGGAGCGCGAGCCAGGTCCAGCCGACAAGCGATACTCCATCCGTGCAGTGAAGCGTGTCTGTGGCATCTTGAGCCTGATCCAGGAACATCCGCAGGGTTTCTCGCTGAATCAGGTGGCCGACGTCACCGAGCTGCCCAAGAGCTCGGCGTACCGATACCTCACCACCCTGGAGGAGGAGGGGTATGTCATGCGGGACCTGGTCAGCGGCTTGTTCCGGATCGGTACCGCGTTCCTGCCGCTGCAGTCTCAGCAGCTTGCCCTGCTGGGTGATCGGGTCCGGCCGTATCTGGTCAAGTTGCGTGATGAGTTCGACGAAACGGCGAACCTGGGAATGCTGGACGGTTCCCGGGTATCCTACGCCGAGATAATCGAGAGCCCCCACAGCGTGCGGCTGGCGGCTCGACCGGGTGACCGTGACCAGCTGCACTGCACCGCGCTCGGCAAAGCTATCGCGGCCACTCTGGACCTGGACCGGGTGAAGGCCATCCTGGCGGCGGAGGGCATGCCTGAGCGCACCCCGGCCACCATCACTACGCTCGACGCCTACCTCGACGAGCTGGAGAAGACGCGGACCCAGGGCTACGCCTTGGACGACGGCGAGAACGAGCGCGACGGCCGGTGCATCGCGGTCTCTCTGGCGGGCCTCGGGCTGCCCGCGTCCATCAGCCTTTCCGCTCCGGCCACACGGCTGCCCGTCGAGGACGTCCCAAGGGTGGCGGAGGCGCTCAACCAGGTTGCCGCCGAGTTGATGAACCAGAAGAAGCCCTGACCTCAGCTTCCATCGCCTCCCGCAAACCCCGGCGCCGACGAGCTGGGTGCATCTCCGACGTGGTGCGAGCCGTCAGACGATCCAGGCATGCCAACTCTCTTTGGCGACCGGCCCACCCGTGGCGCGCAGCCGTTCGAGCGCCGGGCCGATCTCCCGGACGAACCCCCAGTGCTCACGGATGGTGGCCGGCACCAGGTACGCCGGAGTGGCGTCCGCTGTCTGCCGCATGAGCTGCACGCCACGGTCCGTTAGCCGTCCAGCATGGTCCTCGCCTGGCTCCCGGGCGGCTTCCAGCACGTCGAGGAAGAGCGCGAGCGAGCCGGCGAGGCGGATCGACTGACGTCGCCAGGTCTCGGTGGGAGACCCCCAGTGACGCACATTCCGGCCTTCGGGCATGATGCCGGCCGCGTCCAGCAATGTCGCCTTCACCTGCCGGTACGCGTCCTCCAACGGAGGCTGGGTGATGCTCGCAGCCCGGATGATGTCGTCGGGGTAGGCGGTGACCCCGGCCGCCGCGGTGGAGAAGTACGGCAGGATGTGCTGCACCAGGTACATCATCAGCGGATAGCTGCCGGTCACCGTGCTGGCCAAGGAGAGCGCGTGGGTGGCCGCGTCGGCGTCGTCCGGGCAGATCAGCTCAGCCCAGCGACGACGGAAACCGGTGGCGCCGCCCGAGCCCTCCAGGTTCCACGCCAGGTCGGCGAAACAGGCGTAGTTCGCATGGTCGGAGGGCGTCTGCATGGTGTACGCGAACGCACCGGTGGCGCCCGCCCGCCCCCCGCGGCGCAGCGTGGTCTCGATGTTGGGGCTGAAGTCCTGGTTGAACAGGGTGGCGAACAGCCCGGTGGTGGGTGAGACCCAGGTCTCGCCGCCGCTGGCGTCAGGAACCGGAACGGGGTCGTTGTACTTCCACCAGGAGACGACCGGAGCCGGAAGGTCCTCTTCCGCGACGCGTTCCCGATAGCGGTTCAGCACGCCCTCCCGTTCGAGGGTGTCATGCCAGTGCACCATGGTGATGCCGTCCTCGGCGAGGGATCGGCCCACGGTGACGAGGTACTCGATGAGCTGCTGGCCTGGTGACATGTCCCTGCAACCATCGCATCGGCAGTACGGGCTGACCACCCGGAGACGATCCTCGGGGTCCACGTTCCGGATCGGGTAGTACTCGTCGGCGGCGACGTGCAGACGCCGGACGCCGTGGGGCCGGAGGTGTTGACGTGTGATGTTCGAGACGACGGCGCTGAGGGCTGCGCGGGCTTCGGGCCTGGAGACGCAATACCCGTACCCGGTCGGGTTGCCGTCGTCGTCCCAGGCCGAGAGCTCCGGGATGAGCCGCGGGAGCAGCGTGGAATGCCCGGGACCGCCCAGGTGCGGGATCAGCTCGATGCCCTGCTCGGCCGCGTACCGGACCAGTTCACCGAAGAAGTTCTCGGTGAAGATCCGCGGGAGATACTCGAGCGTCACCTCCTCCCCGCTGTCCGGATCCCACGTCACCACCCGCTGCGGGGTACGCACCTCGGGGAACTCGTCGAGTGGCACAAACAGGTACTCGCTGCGATCCACGTCGTGGCGGATGTCCCAGCACCCGTAGATGGAGATCCCGGCGGTGTTGAGCTTGAGCTGGCCCAGCCGATCGATGAACGCCTGCCAGTCGGCCCGCTCCATCAGGTCGGTGCCGGCAAAAGATTCGGTGAACACGCCACGGGTCCGGTATGTGGGGTGGTCGTCGACCCGCCCGTGGGGAAGATGGCGGCCATTGCCACCGTCCCAGAGGTCTACGACTGTTCTGGCCGCGTGGAGCGCGCCGTGTGCGTCGCTCGCTCGGATCAGCACCGCGTCGGCGCCGATCTCGAGCTCGTAGGCCTCCGGCGGGCCGTTCATAGCGGTGACCGACATCCGCACGGCGGACTCCGAGTGGTCGCCGACGGTGGCCATCAGCCGTTCTATGTGGCTCTGGTAGGCGGCGAGGGAGGCCGGTAGCGGATCCAGGGCGATCCGGCCGACCGGCAACCGGTCCGCCGAGAATCGGGCCTCGCGCGGCTGCGGTATGAGGGCAGGCGGCCGGGAGCCACCGAAGGCGGCTCCCGGCGCGTCCGTCACCGAAGACGTGGACATTCGTCTGCCTACTCGGCCCAGCGCAGAGGACGCAGGTCCAGCTCGCTCGCCGAGCGGTAGGGCTTCACGCCGACCAGGTCGTCACGGGTGGCGGACACCTCGTCCTGGTTGGCCACCGGAATGACGTAGGCCCGGTCCGCCAGCAGCTCCACGGCCTGGCGACGCAGATCCGCCCAGTCCTCTCGGTCGAGCGCTTGATCGGCGTCGGTCAGCAGCTGGTCGAACTCCTCGACGCAGTCGTCGGAAAACCATCCGGGGCACTGCCAGGAGTCGGCCTGCTGCGGTCCGCTGAGGACGGTCATCTCGAAGGTGGGGTCGTCGCCGAGGATCTCGTCCAGGTAGGTGGTCAGCTCGAGGCCTACAGGTTCAACGTTGATGCCCACGTCGGTGAGCTGCGAGCGGACAACCTCCATGGTCGGAGGGAAGAATCCGCTCGTGATGTGCGTGAAATCGATGCTGAGGTCCTCAGCACCCGCCTCCGCCAGCAGGGCACGCGCGGCATCCGGGTCGTACGGGTACGGGCAGTAGTCGCTGTTCCATTCGACGTTCGGCGGGTTGACGAAGACGCACGACGGCTGGCCGAGACCGCCGCTGGCGCCGTCGATGATCGGCTGACGGTCGATGGCGTGGGCTATCGCCTGCCGCACTCGCTCGTCGTCGAAGGCCGGTGCCTCGGCGCTGAGCACCAGGTAGATGAACTCCGATCCCGCGGTGGACACGCCTTGGAAGCCGTCGGTCTCGTCGATGCTGTGGAAGCGCTCGAGACCTTCGCCGATCAGGTTGCTGACGATGTCCACGTCCCCGGAGAGCAGCGCGTTCAGCGACGCGGTCTCGTCGGCGAAGAACTGCCAGGTGATGTCCTCGAAGTAGGGCAGATCGGCCCAGTAATCTTCGAACCTGTTCAGCGACACCGACACGCCGTTGCGCCATTCCCCGAAGACGAACGGCCCGGTGCCGACGGGCTGCTGTGCGAGCGTCTCGACCGAGTCCTCCGGTATCACCAGTCCAGGAACACCCGACAAGCTGTCGAGGAAGCTCTGGCTGGGCCGTTCCAGGGTCACCGACACCGTGGTGTCGTCGATGGCTTCGATCGACTCGACCGCGGCGAGCGGCCCCGAGATCTCCGGCCGGGACGACGTCCGGCTGGTCTCGAGCGAGTAGACGACGTCGGCCGACGTCAGCTCGCTGTCGTCGTGGAACGTGGCTGCCCGGATGGTGAACGTGTACTCGAGACCGTCGTCGCTGACCTCGTAGGACTCGGCGAGGAGCGGCTCGAACGAGCCGTCCTCGGTCTTCTCCAGCAGCGGCTCCACCACGTTGTGGACCACGAGCGCCTTGATGGCGGTGGCGCCGTTGCGGGTGAAGTCCCAGTCCGGTGGCTCCTGTGGGAAGGCGACCCGCAACGCGGTGGACTGCTCGCCGCTCGGCTCGTCACCGGAGCCGCTACCGGCCATGCCGCCTCCGTCGGAGCCGCATGCCGTGAGAATGATCGAGGCGCCGAGTAGCCCAGCGGTGCGTATGACCATGTTTCGTCGGTTCATGTTCGGTATGTGCCTTCCTAGGGTGGTGGGACAGATCGCAGGACGGGCGCGGCGGAGAGCAGCGCCTTGGTGTATTCGTGCTGGGGAGATTCATAGACCTGCTCGGTGGGCCCCTGTTCGACGATCTTGCCGTTGAGCATGACCGCCGTGTAATCCGTCGCGAACCGGATGACCCGCATGTCGTGAGAGACCACAAGCATGGCGAGACGACGTCGAGCGCGGATCTCCTGGAAGAGATTGAGGATCTGCGCCTGTACGGAGACGTCCAGGGCGGAGGTGGGCTCGTCGGCCACCACCACGCTCGGCTCCACGGACAGCGCACGGGCCAGCGCCACCCGCTGGAGCTGGCCCCCGGAGAGGGTACGCACCGGCCGGTCAGCGACCTGCGCCGGCAGCCCGACATCGGCCAGCAGATCGCCGACCCTGGTGTCGCGCTCCCTGCGGTTGCCGATGCCGAGCACGGTGAGCGGGTCTCGGATCACCGCTCCCACGGACAGCCGTGGATTGAGCGAGCTGCGCGGGTCCTGGAAGACCATGGCGGTGTTCAGACTGAGTGTCCGAAAGCGGGCCAGTCGCGGCATCGCGTAGACATCCCGGCCGTGGTACAGGACCTCGCCGCTGGCCGGCTGGATCAGGCCGAGCAGCGACCGGGAAAGCGTGGTCTTGCCGGACCCGGACTCGCCGATCAACCCGACGGCTTGGCCCGGTCGGATGGTCAGCGAGACGTGGTCGAGTGCCCGGGTCGACCCGCCGCCGGAGCCAAAGTCGACGACGAGATCCTTGACCTCGAAGATCGCCGTGTCCGCTTCGGAACTGTCATCGGTTGTCGAGGCGGAGGTGGAGGTCGCCGCCCATGCGGGGACGGCCGGGGTGAGTGTGGCCGACACGGGCGCAGACGGTGCGGTGGCGCCTGCCCCGGGCTCCACGGATGCCGTCGCCGCCGTAACATCGTCGTCTCCGGTCACGGGGTGAAAACAGGCCAGCCCGCGCGCACCATCGAGGCGTAGCACGGGCCGCTCGGCGCACTGCTGGCCCGCGTTCCCGCATCGGTCCCGGAAGCGGCAGCCGGACGGGAAGTCGGCCGGCTGGCGAACGTGTCCCGGAATGGGTGCCAGTACAGGCCAGCGCTCCTCGAGGCTGACACTGGCATGCAGGAGGCCGGCGCTGTACGGGTGACGGGGCCGGTCGAGGATGTCCGCGGTCGGGCCGGACTCTGCCACCTGCCCCGCGTACATGACGACTGTCCGTGTGGCCACCTCGGAGACGAGCGCCAGATCATGGCTGACGAACATGAGGGCGAATCCACGGCTGGATCGCAGATCCTGCAGGAGCTCCATCACCTGGCGCTGGACCGTCACGTCGAGTGCCGTGGTGGGCTCGTCGGCGATCACCAGTTCCGGGTCGCGGGCCAGCGCGATGGCGATCAGCACCCGTTGCCGCTGACCGCCTGAGAGCTGGTATGGCTTGGCCCGCATGATCCGCTCGGTCTGGTTCAGCCCCACCGAACTCAGTAGGTCTTCCGGAGTTGACGACGAACCCAGCCGGCAGACCTGGCGGAGCTGTGCCCCGACGCTCATGCCGGGGTTGAGGCTGGTCATCGCGTCCTGGTAGACGAATCCGATGCCGGCGCCGCGCATCCGGCGCAGCTCGCGCCGTGACATCCGGCGGACGTCCTGGCCGCGGAACTCGACGCTCCCCGAAACCCGCGCCGTGGGCGGCAGCAGATGTGCGGCGGCCAAGCCGAGCAGCGACTTGCCGCAGCCGGACTCACCCACCACGGCCACCGCCTCACCGGCGCCGATGGACAGGTCCACGCCGTCAAGGACGGCCACATCGCCGTACCGTTTGGGGAAGCGCACCCGCAGGTCGCGGATGGCGAGCAGCGGTGCTGGGGCCGCGGGCCCGGCAACGTCTGGGGTGTGGCCCGCCGTAGCGGGCGGTATCGTCGGTGTCATCGGGACCTCAATCGTGAACCGAGCGCCTCAGAGAACCGGTTCAGTCCTAGAACGGCGACCACGATGGCGAGTCCGGGGAAGAGGGAGACCCACCACGCGCCGGCGTCGATCACCGACTGCCCTTCGCTGATGATGTTCCCCCAGGATGGCGCCGGCGGTCTAATTCCGGCGCCGAGGAAAGACAGCGCGGCTTCCGCCACCACAGCCTCGGCCATGATCAACGTCGTATAGACCATCACCGGCAGCGCCGCGTTGAGCCCGACGTGGTAGCCGACCAGCCGGATCTTGCGGGTGCCGAAAAGAGTGGCGGCGGTGACGTAGTCCTCGCCTTGCTCAGCGAAGACGGCCGCGCGCACCACCCGCGCCATCGGTGGCGTGAAGATCACGCCGAGCACGATCACCGTGGTCCACAGGCTGGGGCCGATGGCGGCGGCCAGCACGATGGCCAGCAGGATGCCGGGGAACGCCAGCCCGACGTCCATGATCCGCATGATGATCTCGTTGACCCAGCCGCGGGAACTAGCGGCCACGGCGCCGAGTACACCACCCAGAAGTAGCGCGGCGCCGGCGGAGCAGACCGCCACCAGGAAGCTCAGCCGGGCACCGTGCACCACACGGGCGGCGACGTCGCGACCCAGTTGGTCGGTGCCGAACAGGTTCCCGGACCCGGGCGCACGCAGCGCCTGCCCCGCATCGATGGCGGTGGGAGAGGTGGACATCACCAGCGGAAGGACAATCAGTACGGTGCCGAGCACCACGACGAGTCCGGTCAGCCACCGCACCATGGGATCGCGTCGGAAGGCGCGAACAGCCCGGCGCGGAAACGACGGCCGGCCGGGTGTCGCGGACCTTTCGGAGCGGCCGGCGGGGTCCGGGGCACGGGTGATCTGCGGTGGCGTCATGCCCGGGTCGCCTCCGCGCTGCGCGGGTTCAAGAACAGGTAGAACAGATCCACCACTAAGTTGATCAGCACGAATGCAACGGCGCCGACAATGGCCACGCCGCGCACCACGCCCAGGTCACCCTGATTGACTCCGCTGACCAGGAGCGTCCCCATGCCAGGTAGGTTGAAGACCGTCTCCACCAGGATGGCGCCGGACATCAGCCCGCCGATGTACACGCCAAGCACAGTGATAGGTGTGATCAGCGCGTTGCGCAGGACGTTGCCGACCAGGACGACGTGCCGGGGCACGCCCGCACCGACCGCTGTGCGCACGTAATCCTTGCCCAGCTCGTCGGCGACGGAGGCCCGGATCACCCGGGTCATGGCGGCGGCGAACGGCAGCGCCAGCACCACGGCTGGACCGATCAATGAGGAGAACCAGAACGTGAAGCCGGTGTTCAGAGGTGCGTAGCCGCCGGAGGGCAGCAAGCCCAAACCGACCGCGAACAGCTGGATGAACATCAAGCCGACCCAGAACTGCGGTGAGGCCTGGAAGACGGCGGCCACGGCGCTGATCGCCCGGTCCGTCGGCCGTCCCTCGTTCTGGGCTGCGACGACACCGAGCACCAGCGAGATGATCACCGCGATGAACGTCGCCAGCAGCATCAGCTGAACCGTGACCGGCAGCGCCATGCCGATCAGCTCATTGACCGTCTCCGGGCGGACCACGGACTCGCCGAGCCGGAGCTGGATGATGTCGGTGAGGAACCGCCAGTACCGGGTGATCAGCGGATCGTTGAGCCCGTTCTCCTCGGCGAACCGTTCACGCTGGTCCGCGTCGGCGAAAACACCCAGAACTGCCCGCGCCGGATCGTTCGGTGAGCGGTCGATCACCACGAACACGGTGAACGAGACCCCGATCAGGATGATCGGGGCGAGTAGCAGGCGGCGACCGACGAACCGGGCGTAGCGCCCGCGACCGCTGCCCGGTCCGCGCCCGGCGCCGCCAGCCGCCCGTCGGCTCTCGCCGACGAGCTTCGGATCTACGCTGGTCCTGGCGTCACCAGCCATGATCGGTCCGCCGTGGGCGCGTGCCGCTACTCATCCGGTGACTCCGTCGAGAGCGAAGCCACTGGTCGGTAGTGCGCGGAAATTCTGCAGGGTGGAGGACCAGCCGGTCAGGTAGTCGGCGCGGTGCAACCGGCCGAGCGGAACCTCGGTCTGGATGATGTCCTGGACCTCGGCCAGGGCGGCGGCGCGCTCCCCGGTATCGGCCGAGGTGAGTGCTTCATCGAGGAGTTCCTCGACGCGATCACGCGCGGGGACGTCCCAGTACATGAACTGCCGGGGCAGGGCGCCGTAGTAGATCCACCGGAGCAGGAACTCCGCGTCGGTGGCGCCGAGGGCAGCGGTGTCGCCCTTCATCAGGAACAGGTTGTAAGAGCCCTCGGCCACCCGCGAATACAACGACTCGAGCTCGCCCGGGACGACGTTGGGCTCGAAGCCAACGTCGCGGAGGTTCTCCTCGATGATCGGCGTTTGAGAGGCCAGATACTCGAGGTTGGCGGCCAGAAAGTCCACCTTGATACCGCCGTCGCCGTAGCCGGCGTCCGCCAGCAGTTGACGAGCGTGGTCCGGGTCGTACCGGTAGATAAGGCTCGGTTTAGCGTAGTCCGGGTCGTCCGCGGAGATCTCGCCCTCCCAGGTCGCCTCGGCATGGCCGAAGAAGCTGGTCTGGGTGATGGCGTCTCGGTCGATGGCGAACATGACCGCCTGCCGGACCCGCACGTCGTTGAACGGTTCTATACCGCAGTGGAACATCAGGCCGGTCAGGTGATCGCCGCGCGCGCCCTCCGCCTGGAGGCCGTCCGTGGTGGAGAGGCCGGCGAAGGAGCTGCCGGGGACGTCTTCGATGATCCTGGTCTGCCCGCTGCGCAGCCCGGCGGTACGGGCATTGCCGTCCGCGGTGACGTCGACGTTGACCGTCTGGAAGTTGTACTTTCCCGAGCCGGTGTAGCCGTCGTACAGATTCAGGGTGACCTCCTGGCCGGAGACCACCGCGTCGACCTGGTAGGGGCCGGTACCGACGGGCTTGACGGTCAGGGCATCTGACGAGGCATCGACGGCGGCTTTCGACATGCCCCTGACGAGGATCAGCCGCTGGGCCAGGAGCGTGGTGGGCGCGTTGAGCCGGATCTCAATCTCATGCTCGCCGATAGCCTCGACCGACTCGATGATCTCGAAGTACCGAGCGAACAGAGACCCCACGTCCGGATCCTGAATCCGTTGGATGGTGTAGACGATGTCCTCAGCGGTGAGCGGATTGCCATCGTGGAAAACCGCGTCGTCGCGCAGCGGTATCCGGTACGTGGTGGGGTCGATCTCCTGCGGCAGGTCGGTGGCCAGCTCCGGAGTGAGCTCGGTGCGGGGCGGGAAGGGATCGACGCGGTAGAGCGCCTCGTAGATGAATCGGTTGAGCGCTATGGTGCCCACCGCAGAGGCGGTGGTGGGGTCGAGATCGCTGAAGATGTTCGCCATGGCGGCGCTGAGCTCGCCAGTGGAAGCGGCTGGAGACTCCGAGCCGCCCGCGTCATCCGGGGCCGGTGCCTCCGCGGTGCAGCCAGCGGCGAGACCACCGAGCGCGACAGCGCCGAGGCCGGCGGCGCGGAGGAGCTGCCGACGGCTGAGCGCATCGGACCAGGCGGCCGCGAAGCCGTCGTCGTGTCGGGACTGTGCAGGTGTCATAGCAAAGCTCCTCAGGTGAGAGTTTCCGCGTAGGTGGCGACGTCGCCACCGGGCCAAGGTGGCCGAGGATCGGCGTGGTCCGTCACCACAGCGTCCAGCCGCCGTCCACCACTAGCTCGGCGCCGGTGACGAAGGACGCCTCGTCGGAGAGCAGGAAGTTGACGACGCCCGCGATCTCCTCCGGCCGGCCGAGCCGGCCCATGGGCGTGGCCTGGCTGAGCCTCCGGGCAGTCTCCTCGTTGAGTTCGCGCCCCTCGATCGCGGTCATCCCGGGGGACACGGTGTTCACCCGGACACTACTCGGCGCGGCGGCGACGGCGAGCTCCCGCGACATCTGCCGGATGGCGCCCTTGGACGCGGCGTACGCGACCCCGCGCTCCGGGCCGTCCGGTGTGTCGGGGGAGATGCGCCCGGGGTAGAAATCGGCGTTGAGTGCCACCTTGCCGTAGACCGAGCCGATGTTGACGATGGCGCCGCCGCCGGTGTCGCCCATCCGCCTGATCGCCTCGAAGGAGAGGAACGCTGTGGACTCGACGTTGAGCGCCAGGTTCTGCCGCCACTCGGCCGGATCCTGGGCGAACAACGGCGCGATGTAGGTGTCGCCGGCGTTGTTCACCAGCGCGGTGAGCCGTTCCGGCTGCTGGTCGGCGATGCGCAGGATGGTGGCCCGGCCGTCCTCCGTGGTGACGTCGGCCGCGACGGGCACGGCTCGTCCGCCCTCGTCGGCGATGAGGCCCGCGGTTTCGTCGAGCTTCTCCTTTCGGCGCCCAGCTATGACACAGACGAAGCCGGCCCGGGACAGCCGGCGCGCCACCGCGCGGCCGATGCCGGTGCCGCCGCCCGTGACGACGGCCAGTTCAGCGGTCTGAGCAGCCATGTCACACTCTCGCCGGGATGTAGGAGCCGGGCTGGCCGGTGTTGTCCGCCACGGCGGACTCGACCATGCTGCGGAAGTCATGCCGGGGGCGGTAGCCGAGCGTCTCCCGGGCTGCGTCTACCGTCATCTCCAGTCGCCAGGTGAGCGGCATCTCGACGCTGAGCTTCGATACGCCGTCCGCCTCGGCGATGACGGACGCCCCGTCCTCGAACGACGTCGGCTCGGCCCCGGCGATGTTGAACGCCCGGCCGAGGGCGTCCGGCTCCGTGAGCGCCAGGTAGACGCCCTCGACTGCGTCCCGCACGTCGAGCAGGTGCATGCTCCACGGCCGGCCGTCCGGTCCGCTGAGACTGACCGGGGTGTGGTCCGGCGCGTCGCCCACCGCCGAGTCGAACAACTCGATCATCTGCGGGTGCTCGCGGAACAGCTGCCAGATATTGGTGTCCCGCCCGGCCTCGACGCGGCCCAGCAGGGCGCGCACGTGCCCGACACGGAACTGGCGGTACGCCTCCGCGGGATCCAGCACGGTGGCGAACCTGGTGATCACAAACGGGATGTCGAACTGCGCGGCGTGGTTGCGGAGGATGACCTCACCCAGCAGCTTGGCGGTGCCGTAGTAGTCCGCGGGTTCCTGCGGGGTGTCCTCGGACAGCGGCACGGCCGGCGGGTCACCGGGCCGGTAGGTGCCGTCGGTGCTGGCAAGCATGAATCGCTCGACCCCGCCGCCCTTCACCACGCCCTCCAGCAGCCGCAGCGTGCCGAATGCATTGATGTCGAAGAACCTGTCGACGGGTGTGTCGCCGCGCACTAGCTGGGCGGCCAGGTGCACGACGTGGGTGATGTTCGTGCACGCGGCGTCAATGGCGGTCTGGTCCGTCAGATCCGCTTCGACGATGCGCACGTCCGGCAGCGGCTCGAGCTTGATGCGCTGCGGGTCACCCGGCATGACCATGGCGGTGACCTCGGCGCCGGAGGAGATCAGGCGCTTGACCATGTTCGCGCCGACGCGTCCTGCGGCACCGGTGACGAGCACTCTCATAGTGACCCCTCGAGGGTGTGGTTCGGCTGAGTACGAGGAACGGTGAAGGTGGTGGCTTCCAGTGGGTAGAGCGGACGGCGGCGGTTCCGGTAGGTGAACTGGCGGACGTTCGCCGCGGTGATCCCGGGCGTATCCACTCGGATGATCTGCGCGACGTGCGGACCGTATCCGGCGAGCGGCGAGTGGACCCCCTTGGCGACAATGGCGGTGAAGTCGGACGGTTTCAGGCCCACCGTGCTCAGCTGGGCGGTGGTGAGCGGCAGCACGGCGTTGCTGATGAGGATCACGGTCTGGCCGCTGTCCAGCAGGGCAGCGGCGGTGGGGCCTGCCTCGAAATGGCTCCGTCCTCCGTGGACCGGTTCGGTGGCCTGGTAGGTGCCGTGATGCAGCGCCAGCACCGTGGCTCGTGCCCGCACCGCGGGCCCTGTGCTGGGGTCGGTCTTGGCGCCGATCGACAACTCGACGGTGCTCCCCACCCCCGCGGCCGTGCAGGCCGCCGCTGCAGCGGGATCGACGACGATGACCAGGAGATCCGGGAAGTCCGCGGCCCGGGCGGCGTTGAGCAGCGTCACCGAGTCACCCGGTGAGCCGCCGCCGATGTTGTCTCCGACGTCCAGCAGGAGCACGGGTGTCTTCGCCGCCTGCCGGGTCGACGCGATGGCCTCGTCCGCCGACGGCGCCCGGGTGTCGAACTGCTCCCGGCGCTCCCACACCGTGCTCGCCAGTTCCTCCGCGTACCTGGCGGCGGCCGCGGGATCGTCGTCGGTGATCACCACGGCGCTCATGCCCATCTCCGGTACGTCGGCGTACGGGTAGCCCTCGGCCACCGTCGCAGACAGCACCCCTGGCCGTGTCATCAGTGTCCGGACATCGTCCATCACGTCGCGCATCGGAGGCTCGTCGGTGTTCTGGCAGAGAATGTTGATGAGTGCGGGGATGGGCACGAAGGCCTGGGTGGGCCGGATCTCACCGCGTACGGTGCGGATGACCAGGCCGGCGACCTCCTCGGCCGCCTCCCGGGCATCGACGTGCGGATTGGTGCGGTAGGTGTTCAGGACGTCGGAGAACTCGCACATCTCAGCGCTGATGTTCGCATGCAGATCCAGGGAGACACCGATGAGCACGTCCGGGCCCACCACCTGGCGGATCCGGCGCAGCAGGTAGCCGTCCAGATCCGGGATGCCGTCGGCCACGGCCGCTCCGTGCAGGTCGGCGAGGACCCCGTCGAACGGGCCGTGCTCGGTGATCGCGGTCAGGAGCTCTTCGGTCCGGTACTCGATGGCGTCCGCCTCGATCGGCCCGGATGGAGTGAGGTCCGTGGCCACCAGCGGCACCAGCTCGACGCCATGTTTCTCGCCCGCCGCCAGGTACCCGGCGAGCGTGCTGCTGCCACCGGCGTTCCTGGCCACGATCTCCTCGCCACGCAGGACGCCGGCAGCCTCAAAGACGGCGGCGTTCACCGGGTGCGCGGAGAACGTGTTGGCCTCATGAGACAGGCCTAGAACGGCGAAACGTAGCACGTGATCCTCCCTCCTTTCCGGGCGAGCCGGCGCGGTTCTCTATCGGCTGCGTATCCAGTTCTCGATGGCCGCCGGTACGCCATCAACATCGACGGCAGGGATCCGCGCCGCCTGGGCGGTGAACCGGTTCTGGTCCTTCCAGCCCGCTCCGGTCAGCAGGAGGACGGGATGGTGACCGGCGTCGATGCGGCCGCGATCCAGATCGGTGAGCAGCGCTGCCAGGCCGACAGCCGCGGCCGGTTCCACGAAGATCCCTTCGGTCTCGGCCAGGCGCTGCTGTGCGGCCAGGATCGCGGCGTCGTCGGTATGGGTGCCCCAGCCTTGCGAGGCACGGACGGCATCGACGGCCAGCTGCCCGTCCGGCGGGTGGGGAAGCTGCAGCGCCGAGATCAGCGTCTCGCAGCGGTCCACTACCGGTCGGCTGAGCTCGCCGGAGAGATATCGAGCTATGGGGGCACAGCCGCTGGGCTGGCAGGCGACGACGGCGGCCTGCACCGAGCGGGCCGTCAGACCGCGCGCCGTCGACGCGAGTAGCCCGCCGCCACCGGTCGGCAGGTAGACGTGGGTCATGCTCGGGATCTGTTCGGCTAGCTCGTAGCCGATGGTGTCGATGCCGCGCATGCCCTCGGGGTTGAAGGCGTTGGCGGTGATCCCGAGGAAGAGCTTGTGCTGCTCGGCGGCGTCTCGCACCTGGTCCATCAGCTGCGTACCGCCTGCCCTGGATGCGCCGTCGCCCACGCCGTCTACCGCCACCAGCCCGATGCCGAAGGGCATCAGGGGGAGCCGCTTCTCCTGCGGAGCGCTGGAGACCACGCACAGGAAGCCGGGCAGATGGGCGCGTGCACCGTAGGCGGCCATGGCCAGACCGGCGTTGCCGGAGGACGTGGCGATCCAACCTCGGTAGCCACGGTCACGCGCCAGCGACACGGATATCGCCGCCACCCGGTCTTTGTACGAGCCGGTCGGGTTGGCGGTCTCCATCTTGGCGGACAGGCGCTCGAGACCGAGCTCGGCTGCCAGGTGGTGAAGCTCGACCACCGGGGTTCCGCCCTCGCCGAGCGTGACGAACCCGCCCACGTCCGGAAGATCATCGGCGAAGCGACTCAGGCCATGCGGCGCCAGGTTCATGAGGCCGCCATCGAGTCATCCAGCTGCGCCAGGACGAAGAGCACGTCCATTTCAGCCGTCCTGGCCTGGCGGCGCAGGAACATGACCATGCCGGTCCCCGGCGCATCGACCCGCTGGAGCAGGTCTCCGTCGAAACTGTAGAGGCGGCCGATCTCCGATCCCTGGTCGACGACGTCGCCAGCGCGTACCGACGAGACGAACAGGCCGGGCTGCGCGGCCGCGGCGCCATAGTCGAGATCGCCGTCCCCGTGCACCCACCGCGGCTCTGCCGCCGGCCGCCGGTACTCCGGCGGCACCATGCCCAGCTCGGCCATGACGTTCATGACCCCAGTGACGTAGGCATCCAGATCACCCGCGCGGATGCTGCCGCCGCCGGAGCATTCGGCGTAGATGGCGGGGATGCCCTGGTCGGCCGCAACCGAGAGTGACCGGCCGAGGGCGGGCCGCGGATGCCGCCAGATCACCGGGGCGCCGAACGCCATCGCCAGCCGACGTGACTCGTCGTGCGCCTCGGTCTGTTCCGAGTAGCCGCTCATCAGCGGCATCCGATACCGCACACCGGCCGAATGCAGGTCGATCAGGGCGGTGCTTCCGGTGATGACGTGCTCGGTGATGGCAGCGGCCGCCGCCGAAGTGGGGCCGTCGTCGGCCGAGCCGGGAAAGGATCGGGCCAGGTTGCCGTTGTCGAGCGGGCTGGTGCGGCTCTGCGCCGCCCAGGCCGCGGCGTTGGCCGGTGCCACCGCCCGGATGGTGCCGGTGAGAGGGATGGACCGGACCTCGCGCAGGAGCCGGAGGACGGCCAGAACGCCCTCGTCCTCGTCCCCATGAACCCCACCGAGCACCGCCAGTGTGGGCCCGGGGTGCCGCCCGGTGACGGTGGCCAGCGCCACCGCGCCGGGGAGCGGGCGGTGCTGCGTCTCAGTGCTGTCCACTGCCGCTCCCTTCGGGCCAGCGGGCCACCGCCGACTGGTGGTCCAGCAGGTGGGATTCGTTTTTCATAGTACAGGACCTCCGCGTTAACAGAGCTTTCCCTGGCCGTGACTGTAACGTAGTGTGGCGATTCATCCAGTGAAAGAATTACCCATCTGGTGAGACTTTGGCGGTCATTCAACCACAGAAAGCAGGCACCATGTCGCACAGGAGCAGGACACGGTCGGGTGAGATCCACCAGCGCGCACAGCAGCTCACCCCCGGCGGCGTTCATTCCAACGTCCGGCTGGCCGGTCCGCGGATCTGCTTCGAGCGCGGCGAGGGTGCGCGGCTGTATGACGTGGACGGCAACGAGTATGTCGACTACCTGCTCGGCCAGGGACCGAACCTGCTGGGCCACGCGTCGGCGGTGGTGAACGACGCGGTGGCGCGGGAGGCCCGCCGGGGTTCCGTGTTCGGCGCGCAGCACGTCCTGGAGAACGCGGCCGGCGAGGTGTTCCTCGACACCATTGGCTGGGCTGACCGCGTGCGGTTTGGGCTTACCGGCACGGAGTCGGACCAAGCGGCGCTGCGGCTTGCGCGGGCGGCCACCGGGCGGACCAGGTTTGTCAGGTTCGAGGGCACGTACCACGGATGGCTGGACAACGTCCTGGCGACCACCGTCGACGGCGTGACGGCTCCGGGCAGTGTCGGACAGCTGGCGCACCATCTCGACGACACGTACTTCATCCCCTACAACAACCCCGAGGTGCTGAGGGAGACACTGAGCGCGCACGATGACATCGCGGCCATCATCGTCGAGCCGGTGATGTGCAACAGCGCCGCGATCCAGCCGAAGGACGGCTTCCTGGCCGAGATTCGCCGTCTGTGCGATCAGCACGGCATCGTGCTGATCTTCGACGAGGTCATCACCGGCTTCCGGGTTGCCCTCGGCGGTGCCGTGGAACGCTACGGCGTCACCCCGGACCTCGCCGTCTACGGCAAGGCGATGGCTGGCGGCTGGCCGGTCTCGGCACTGGCCGGGACAGCTGAGCTGATGGACCAGCTGACCGAGGGCGTGGTGCACGCCGGGACGTTCAACTCCTCGATCCCCGCCTGCGCGGCGGTCATCGCCACCTTGGGGTTGCTGAGGGACGATCCGCCGTACGGCCGGATCGAGGCGCACGGATCCAAGCTCATCGAGGGGATCCGCGAGCTCGGGGCGGCGCATCAGGTGCCGCTGCGGTCGCAGGGCCTGCCGATGGCGTTCCATGTCTCCTTCGGCGAGCCGGAGCTGGTCCATGACCACGCCGGAACGGCGGGATTCGACCAGAGCCGGTACGCGGACCTCACGCGCACGCTGTTCGAGCACGGAGTCTGGGTGGCTCCCCGCGGGATCTGGTACGTCTCCGCCGCCCACGGCGAAGACGAGTTGACCACCGTGCTGGAGCGACTCGACGCCGCGCTCACCGCCGAGGCCTGATAGGCACCAGGCCTGAGCCGCCCGGTCCGTTCGCTGCGCGGTCGGACCGGGCAGGTGCGGACCCCTGTCACCCCGCGCTGGTGACGTTGCCCGGCCTGAGGCTGACTGCACTCGCGGCCTTGGTCAGGGCGTTTGTATAGGCGGAGCTGGGGCTGTGCAGCACGTCGACGGTGGGCCCGGACTCGACGATCTCGCCGTTGCGCATGACCAGGATGTGCTCGCACATCCGGCTGACCACGGCAAGGTCATGAGAGACGATGACCAGTGTCAGCCCCAGCCTCGCCCGCAGATCCATCAGAAGGTTGAGCACCTGCGCCTGCACGGAGACGTCGAGAGCGCTCGTGGGTTCGTCGGCGTAGAGGACGGTGGGACTGACCGAGAGCGCCCGGGCGATGGCCACCCGCTGCAGCTGGCCGCCGGAGAATTGGTGCGGATACCGGTTCAGCGCCTCCGGGCCGAGGCCGACCATGGAGAGCCAGCTCTCCAGCTCGTCGTCGCCGATCTTGCGGCGCTCGAGCGCCCGGACCGGCTCGGCCACCGACCGCCTGATCCGCATCCGGGGATCGAGAGAGGCGGCGGGGCTCTGGAAGACCATCTGGTTGTGCAGCCGGAACTGGCGGGGGTCTTTCGACAGCCAGTCGGTGACCGCGCGGCCGTCGTACGTGACCGATCCGGACCCCACCGGGAGCAGTCCGCAGAGCAACCGGACAAGCGTGGACTTGCCTGACCCGGACTCGCCCACCACCCCCACGGCGGAGCCGCGCTCGATCGACAGGTTCAGCGACCGCAGCACCCAGTTCTGTTTGTGGCCGTACCGGAACGACAGATCCCGGACGTCAACGAGCGGCGCCATCGAGCTCACCTCCGACGGGTGTGTGCGTGGGGTTCCAGCAGGTGAAGCGGTGCCCGCCGGACATTCTGGTGACCGGCGGGTTCTCGGCGCAGGTGTCGAGACTGTGAGCGCAGCGGTCCCGGAACCGGCAGCCGCTGGGGAAGGCATCCAGGGCGGGAACCGAGCCGGGGATGGTGGTCAAGGGGGTGCCCAGCGCGGCCTCGATTGCGTCCGGATCGGCCTGCCCGGGGTTGGCGCCGATCAGCGCCTCGGTGTAGCGGTGCCGAGGCTGATCGATGATCTCGGAGCTCGGCCCCGTCTCCACCACGCGTCCTCCGTACAGGACGGCGACGTCGTGAGTGATCTTGCGGACCACACCCAGGCTGTGGCTGACGAAGAGCATCGCCATCTCGTACTCCTCGCTCAGCTGGGCAAGGAGATCGAGGATTCCCTTCTGGACGGTCACGTCCAGCGCGGTGGTCGGCTCGTCGGCGATGAGCAGCTTCGGTCGGGCGGCGATGGCCATGGCGATCACCACCCGCTGGCGTTGACCGCCGGACAGCTGGTGGGGGTACCGGCGTGCCAGCTGCT
Organism: Phytoactinopolyspora alkaliphila; assembly: GCF_010550695.1. GTDB lineage: Bacteria > Actinomycetota > Actinomycetes > Jiangellales > Jiangellaceae > Phytoactinopolyspora > Phytoactinopolyspora alkaliphila. The sequence continues at coordinate 527,290 of NZ_JAAGOB010000002.1, read as the reverse complement.
CCGGTTCGGGCAGCTGGACCTGCGTCATCAGGTCGATCACGCGCGCGTTGACCGCGGAGCGGCGCAGGTCACTGTGGAGCCGTACGGACTCGCCGATCTGCTTGCCGATCCGCATGGTGGGGTTCAGCGCCCGCAGGGGGTCCTGGAAGATCACCCCGATGTCGGTGCCGCGGATAGCGGCCAGTTGTGAATCGGTGAGGCCGACCAGCTCGCGTCCGTCGAATGTGATCGAGCCGGTGATCTGGGCCTCGCGCGGCTGCAGGCCAACGATGCTCATCGCCGTCATCGTCTTGCCGGAGCCGGACTCGCCCACCAGGCCGAGCCTGCGGCCGCGGGTGAGGTGCAGCTCGTCGATCGAGACGATCTGGTATGGGCCGATGCGGACGGTCAGGTCGCGGATAGACAGCATCACACCACCGCCTTGGTTGTCTGGCGGGGATCCAGCGCGGCCCGGAGCCCGTCCCCGAGGAGGTTGAATCCGAGTACGGCCAGGACCATTACCACTCCCGGGATGAGTACTAGCGTGGGCGCCTCGCCCACCACGGCTTGGGACTCGTTGAACAGCATCCCCCACGACGTTGTGGGGCGCTGAGCGCCGACGCCGAGATAGGACAGCGCCGCCTCGATCAGGATGGCCGACGCGAACAGCAGCGACGTCTGCACGATCACCACCGGGCCGATATTGGGCAGCACATGGCGGATCAGGATGTACCATTTGCCGCGCCCGCTGGCGCGGGCCGCCTCGACGAACTCGCGCGCCATGATCTGGCGTGCCGGGCCGATGACCACCCGCGCCATGACCGGGATGAACCAGGCCGTGATTGCGACCATGGTGGTGGTGTTGCTGGCGCCCATGGCGGTGGCGAGGACCAGGGCGACGAGAATGCCGGGCAGGGCCAGGGCCACGTCGGTGGCTCGGCTGAGCACCTCACGCGAGGCCCGCTTGGAGCCGGCGGTCACCAGCCCCAGGAAGACACCGGGCACCAGGGCCGCGGCGGTGGAAACCACGGCTACCACCAGCGAGTTCCGGGCGCCGACCATGATCTGGGTGGTGACGTCGCGGCCCAGCCGGTCGGTGCCGAGCAGGTGCCCTTCGGTACCCGGTGGAGCGAGACGGGCGGCGACGTTGAGCGCCTCGGCGTCATGAGGCGTCCACACCAGGGACATCAGCCCGATCCCGACGAAAAGGCCGATCAGCACGGTGCCGACGACGAGCTGGGTTGGCCAGCGGCTACTCACGGGTGGCTCCCTCCGCGTCGCGGATCCTCGGATCGAGCAGGCCGTACGCGACGTCCATCAAGAAGTTCAGGACCAGGATGACCAGGATGATGACGAACGCCAGTGACTGCACCACCAGCGCTTCCCGGCCAGTCACGGCCGCCATCAGCATGCGGCCGAGCCCAGGCAGGGTGAAGACGGTCTCGATCACCACGGTTCCGGCCAGGAGACCGCCCAGTTGCAGGGTGCCGACGGTCACCAGAGGAATCGCGGCGTTGCGCACGCCGTGCCGGACGGCGGCGCGGCGCCAGGTCCGGCCCTTGGCCATGGCGGTGCGGATGTAGTCCTCGTTCAGCACGTCCAGCATGCTCGACCGCGCAAACCGGGTGAAGACACCGGCCAGCGCGATCGACAGGGCTGTGAGCGGCAAGAACAGGCTGCGAACGGCCCCGGTGAAGCTCTCCGTCCATGGCACGTATCCACCGGAGGGCAGCCAGCCCATCTGCACCGACACGAAGCTGATCAGCAGCAGCCCCACCCAGAACGGGGGGATGGCGATGCCTAGCTGGGCGATCACGTCCACCAGCCCTCCCCGCGCGTTACGGGAGTTGAGGGCGGAGTACGTGCCGGCGATGATGCCGAGCACCATCGAGACGGCCAGCGAGATGAGCGCGAGGCTGAGCGTCAGGCCCAGCCTGGACATGATCTCGTCGAAAATGTCGTACTGAGCGGCGTAGGACTGGCCCAGGTCACCGCGGAACAGCCCGCCGATCCAGCTGAGATACTGCTCGAGCCAAGATCGGTCAAGCCCCAGCTCGGCGCGGAGCGCCTCACGCGCCTCCGGGGTGCCTCCCTGGCCCATGATGACCGTCGCCACGTCGCCGCCGAGCAGTCTCAGCAGCAAGAACACGACGATGGAGCCAGCCATCGCGGAGGCCAGCAGTACGGCGCCTCGATGCGCGATCAGACGGATCATTCGAAGACCTCTCGTGCGGGTGGGGCGGCATGTCCGTTCGGGCTCATGCGCCGTCCTCGGAAAAGAGGATCACACCGCGAAGCTCCTTGCCGGCGAGTGCCTCACTCGACTCGTTGATCTGGTCGAGTGGGACGCGCGACGTGATCCGCACAGCCATGTTCTCGGCGACCACCACGTAGGGGCTATAAGTGGACGAGCCGAAATGCATGACCGGCTCGTCCCCTCCGCTGTACCGGCTGGTCCCGTCGTTCATATAGAAAGGAGAGGCGTCCTCGCGCAGCGCGGGGCGGTGCTTGGCGCACATCAAGCACTTCTTGCAGGACGGCGCCCAGGACAGGGTGACATGGTCTCCAGGGAGCAGGGCGCAGCCCGGTCCCACCGCGTCGACCACGTCCGCACCTTCGTCGCCGAGGATCATCGGCAACGGCATGTCCGGGTACAGCCCCTGCTCGACGGCGAGGCAGTTATGGCAGACGCCGGCCGCGACCATGCGGACTCTGACCTCGCCTGCGCGCGGCTCACCCACGGTGATGCTCTCCAACGCCGGCGGTTCGGTGAAGCTGCGCAGGACTGGTGCCAGGACCTCCATGTCAGTCAAGCCACCTGAGGTTTCGCAGATCTAGTTCGACGTAGGACCGGTACGGCTTGAACCCATCGATGTCCTCGCGGGCCATCGACAGGATCAGCGTGTTGATGAGGGGAATGACGTGGGCCCGGTCGGCGTGCATCTCCACGGCTTGGCGCCGCAGGTCAGCCCACTCGTCCAGGTCCACCGAGTGGTCGGCCTCGGCGAGCAGGTCATCGAACTCGGGCATGCAGTCATGGCTCCAGAAGCCCGGGCAGACGTAGTCGTCCACCTGCTGGGAGCCGGAGATGACGGTGAATTGGTAGTCGGCGTTCGGTATGTGTTCCAGCCAGGTCGGCAGGTCCACGGGGTCGTTGTCCACTGTAATCCCAGCCTCCGCGAGTTGCGAGGTGATGATCTCGGTGACGAGCGGGAAGTGGATGACCGTGGCGGTCTTCATGGTCAGTGTGAGGTCCTCGGCGCCGGCCTCGGCGAGCAGCTGCCGCGCCCGGTCAGGGTCGTGCGGGTACGGACAGTGGTCAGTCTCCCACGTCACACCCGGCGGGTTGACATATGTGCAGGTCGGGTCGCCATACCCGGCGAGCGCACCGGCGATGATCTCGTCCCGGTCGATTGAGTGGGCGATCGCCTGCCTGACCCGCTCGTCGTCGAAGAGATCGTCATCGGCGTTGAGGAACGCCCACATCATCTCCTGCCCAGCCTCGGACACCATGGTGTAGCCGGGGGTGCCATCCAGCTGTTGCCGCACCTCGCCAGAGACCTGGTCCACGATGTCGATGTTCCCGGCTTGTACCGCGTTGGCCTGTGCATTGGCCTCTTCGATGAATCGGAAGTCCACGTTCGCGAAATGGGGCTGATCACCCCAGTAGTCCTCGAAGCGGGCCAGTTTGAGTTCTATGCCGTGCCGCCACTCCTGGAACACGAACGGACCCGTGCCCACAGGTGCGTTCCTGAGCTGGTCCTCGCTGCCCTCAGGAACAATGAAGGCGCTGTCTCGGGAAAGCGCCTCGAGGAAGCGCTGGCTGGGTGCGGAGAGCGTGACTTTGACGGTGCGCTCGTCCACCATCTCGATGGTTTCCACCGGCTTCAGCGGTCCCGCTATCGCGTCCACCGAGGATTGCCGCGAGAGTTCGAGCGAGTAGGTGACGTCGGCCGCGGTCAGCTCGCTTGCGTCGTGGAAGACTGCCTCACGGATAGTAAAGACGTACTCCAGCCCGTCGGCGCTCACGTCGAAGGCCTCGGCCAACAGGGGCTCCAGAGAGCCGTCCTCCATCCTTTCCAGCAGCGGCTCCACCACGTTGTGCATGAGCATGACCTGAACCTTGAGGCCGGTGCCGCCCTGTATCCAGCTGTAGTGGGGAGGTTCCGCGCTCACGGCTATCGAGAGGGTGTCACCCTGCCCGGTGTCCGGAGCTGCCGCGCCGTCGGCTTTGGAGTCTTCGCCGCCGCATGCCGCGAGCAGTGTGAGGGCGGCGAAGACGCCGAAGGACCAAGCAACTTGTGCGGGACGAGCGGTACGGCGGTAGGGAGTCTTGAACCGCAAGGAAGCCTCCGTGATCGGTCTGAGAGCCTGACCGCGCGGCTCAGCTGACAGCCGCCGGGCCGATGTGCCTGGGATTTGTCAAGTGAGACAAAGCTGCCGTTAGGTGAGACGGGGCGCTTCGGGCAACATAATCTCGAAGTTCGGCCTTGTCAACGTGGCACCGCGCGGACGTCGCGCTGGTCGGCGCGCAGGCCCATCAAGAACGAGACCAACTCGGGAAGCGAACGCGGATCGTGCCCGGTCAGCTGCCGCACTCGCCCCAGCCGGTAGATGACGGTGTTCGGATGCACGTAAAGGCTGGCGGCCGCGCCGCGGATGGACAGGTCCGCCTCGGCCAGCGCCAGCACCGTCTCCACCAGGTGCGGGAACTCGCGGATGGGGTCGACGTAGCGCTGGACCAGCACAGTCCCAGCGTCCGCGTCCGCCGTGGCCATCACGTCGAGCAGCACGTCTCCGTACGGGGTGACGCTCCCGCCCGGTCGCGCCCGCACCGCCACATCCATCGCCATCAGTGCCTGCCGGCATGACGCCTCCGCCTCCGGCAGACCGGACACCTGTTCACCGACGGTCACCCAGATCGACGCTGCCGCAGCATGCCCAGCCACGGCCCGCTCGAGCGCGCCAAAGTCTGCGGCCCGAATAGAGCCTGGCACCAGCAGCACGTCGGATCCTCGCGCGGATCCGGCCAGAATGCGGCCAGCTCGCCCACGACCCAGCGCGGCCAGCACGTCACGCAGCAGCCGAAGACTCACGGCAAGGTCAGGGTCAGCGCGCACGGAGATCGCCACCGCCTGCCAGGTGTCGTCCGGGTTGCCTCCGAGCATCTGCGCCAGCCGCCGCACCTGCTGCCCGTCGAGTTCGCCGCCGGCCAGGCCGGCCACCAGGTCACCGGCCACCCGGTCATAATGGGCGGTGACCTCGCGCTGGGTCTCCCGGTAGCTCTCGATCGACGCCGTGGCCAGCCGGTCGAAGCCGTCGGCCAGGATGCGCAGGCCGCCCCGAAGCTCGTCGCTGGTCATCTCACCCACGCCGGATACGAACGCGTCGGCCAGCACCCGCTCGGCGGACCGATAGGACAGGACGACGGCATCCAGCGGCACGCCCTGCAGCGCGCGGCTGACCCCGATGGCACGAGCCCGCTCCACCAGCTCGTCGCCGGTCCCGCTCTCGGCCGACCCAGCCGACCCGCCCGTCCCAGACACCGAGTCACCACCGTCCACCTCCACCAGCAGCGAAAGAACCGAGCGCAGGTTCGGCGCCACCGCCTCGGCCAGGTCCGAGCGTCGCATCCGCGGCATCTGGTAGCCGGGCACCCGTTCCCACACGAGGTCGACGACACGGTCGGCCAGAACGTCCACCTGGTCGATGAGCTTGCGGGCTACTTGTGTGCGGCTCACAAACCACATCATCTCAACTTCAGTTCCCGCGACGGTAGCTGCACTCACCGAAGCTGCGGGACCATCGTCTGAACCCGTACAGCGCCATGCACCTCTCGACCATTCGCAGAAGGATGTCTCATGGACAACCGAAACGAGCTTGTAACGCAGGCACAAAGAGGTGCGCACGATCACGTCATGCACGACCACGCGCTCAGCGCGGTCCCGCTCGCCCAGCGCCGCTCCACCTTCCAGCTCATGGCCGTCGCCTTCGGCTGGGTGATCAGCATCTCCGGCTTCCTGGTGGGCGGCACCCTCGGTGGAGGCCTGGAGTTCGGACAGGGGCTCTCCGCGATCCTGCTCGGCAACGTGATCCTCGCCGTGATCGCCACCCTCATCGGGCTGATCGGCTACCGGACGGGCATGACCACGTACCTGATCAGCCGTACCGTGTTCGGGCGACAGGGCTCGATCCTGGTCTCCCTGGTGCTCGGCGTCCTGGCCATGGGCTTCATCGGCGTCCTTCTTGACTCGTTCGGCACCGCATTCGTCGCGCTGGTGGACGGCGTGCCGAAGCCGGCCGTCATCTTCGTCTTCGCCATCGCGGTGCTGCTCACGGCGCTCTTCGGCTTCTCCGGCCTGGCCTGGATCAGCCGGATCGCCGCTCCCGCACTCATTCTGTTCGCCCTGATCGGGCTGATCAGGCTCGGCACGGGCGACGACGGGTTCTCCGCCGCGATCGATTCCCAGCCCGCGGCGCCCATCTCGTTCGACGTCGGCCTCACCGCCGTCATCGCCACCTGGATCACCGGGGCCGCCCTCACCAGCGACATCGCCCGCTACGCACACCGTGGCCGCGACGTGGTGATCGCCACCTTCTGTGGCTACGTCCTGGGTGCCGGGTTCTTCGAATTCGTCGCGATGATCAGCTCCAACGCGGCCGGCACGCCGAACTTCGTCGTCGCGATGAGCAACCTCGGACTGCTCCTCCCGGCCGTGATCGTCCTGGTCCTCGCGCTGTGGACGACGACGGACAACAACATCTACTCGTCCTCGCTCGCCTTCACCAACGCCAGCAAGCTGGTGGGTGTCAAGGTGCCCAAGCCGGCCTGGGTAGTGGTGGCGACGCTGATCGCCGTGGGAGTTGCCTTCCTCGGCTTCGCGGCCGACTTCCTCTCGTTCCTGCAGATCATCGCCGTGGTCACACCGCCGCTGGCCGGCGTCGTCATCACCCACTTCTGGGTGCTCGGCCACATCCGCAACGCCACCAGCGCATCCGAAGCGCAGGCGCCCACCCTGCGTATCGAAGCCCTGATCGCCTGGGTGGCGACGTCGCTGTTCGCCCACTTCGCCGACCTGCCGGTGGCCCCGCTGACAGCGCTCGTGATCGCCGGCGCCCTGTACGGGCTGCTCGTCATGGTCACCCGACGACGCACGAAGGAGACAGTGTGACGACCCCACGTTTCGGGATCGGCGTTCCCACCGCCACCGAGGGCATGATGTACCCGGTGCCGTTCGCCAGCGCGCAGCAGGCCGTGGAGCTGGCGGTGGTGGCCGAGGAACTGGGCTACGACTCGGTGTGGGGCAACGACCACCTCTCCACCCAGGCCTACGTGCGCGAGGAGTTCGACCAGCCGCCGTCGTTCTTCGACCCGCTCGGCTACCTCGCTTACGTGGCCGCGCGCACCGAGCGGATCCGGCTGGCCACCTGCGTGCTGGTGCTGCCGTTCCGGCACCCGGTGGTGGCCGCCAAACAGCTGGCCACGCTGGACCAGCTCTCCGGCGGACGCGTGGTGACCGGGGTGGGCATCGGCGCCTACCGGGAGGAGCTGGAGGCGCTGCACCCGGGCATCAAGCTGCACCGAGGCAACTACGCCGAGGAGGCCATCCGTTCGCTCCGCTTGCTGTTCACCGAGCGCCGGGCCGGGTTCGACGGCGAGCTGATCCGCTTCTCCGACGTCGAGAGCTACCCGAAGCCGCTGCAGCCGAACCTGCCGATCCTGTCCGGCGGCAACAGCGCCGGTTCCAAGGACCGGGCCGGCCGGCTCGCCGACGGCTGGCTGCCCGCGTGCCTCACACCGGAGGAGGTGGTCGCCGGACGTAAGCAGATCGACGACGCCGCCCAGAGCATCGGGCGGGAGCTGACCGGCACGTTCGAGGTGGCGCTGCAGGTAGGCGTGTCCGTCGCGCCGACACGCGAGGAAGCCGAGGAGCGGTTCCGCGCCTCCCAGGTCTACGCCCACCTGAAATCCCTGTCCGGCTCAACCCTGAAGGACCAGCACGACGGCGACCTCATCGGCCGCAACCTGGTGGGCACGCCCGACGACGTGGCCGATCAGATCCGCGCCTACGTGGACGCCGGGGTGAGCACCTTCGCCGGTCTGCTGTTCGCCTGCTCCACGGTCGAGGAGAAGATCCGCGCGATGGAGCTGTTCAGCGCCGAGGTGATGCCCAGATTCGGCTAAACCACAAGGCCACAGCGCCGGCCGAGCATCAGAAGTCGGCCCGACGCACCGCACCACCACAGATCGATCGGAGAATCCGTGACCGCCCTGACCGAGGCCCGCAAGACACGTCTCACCACTGCCCTCGGCGACGCGCCGTTCGACGCGTTCCTGGCGGCGTCGCCCGCCAACGTCGACCAGGCCACCGGCTACCGCAGCGTGTCCGGCCAGCTGTTCCGGCAGCACCAGATGGCGGCCTTGGTCACGGACTCGGGAACGACGCTCGTCTGTCCGGTCGCCGATTCCGGACCGGCCATCGACGCCGGCTTACACGGCGATGACCTGGTGTGCTTCGGTCGGTTCTACTTCGAGTCCGTCGATCCGGCCGCGGCGCCGACCAAGCTGGTGGATCAGCACGACGACGTGGTCCAGGCCATCCGCACCGCCGTGCAGCGGCGATTGCGACCCGGCCAGCGGATAGGCGTCGACGTCGACGGACTGCACGGCCTGTGGCCCGCGGTCCAGGCCGCACTCCCGGACGGCATCGAAACCGTCGACGCCTCCAGCTGGGCCACGACCGTCCGTGCGGTCAAGACTTCGGGCGAGATCGAGCTCCTGGCCAAGGCGGCGGCTCTGGCCGAGGACGGCATCGAGCGTGCACTTGCGCAGGCCAAGCCCGGCGTGACGGAACAGGAACTGGCCACAGAGGTTTCGCACGCGATGGTGGCCGGGGGTGGCTCGCCCAGGTTCGTCGTCGTCACCAGCGGTGAACGCAGCGCACTGGCCGACGCCGCCCCGTCGGCCCGCCAGCTGCGCCATGGAGACCTCCTGCGCTTCGACGTCGGCTGCGTCGTGGACGGGTACTGGTCCGATGTCGGCCGCACCGCCGTCATCGGCGAGCCGTCGGCGGAGCAGACCCGCCGCTACGACGCCATCCTGGCCGGCGAGCAAGCCCAGCTGGACTGGGTGCGTCCGGGGGTCAGCGCCCGGGAGATGTTCGACGTCGCCGTCAGGACGGTCGAGGTAGCCGGTCTCGCCCCGTACCGCCGCCAGCACTGCGGACACGGCATCGGCAGCGACGTGTACGAGCCGCCGATCATCAGCCCGTCTTTCGACACACCGCTGGAATCGGGCATGACGTTCTGCTTCGAGACCCCGTACTACCAGCTCGGCTGGGGCGGCATGATGGTGGAGGACACAGTGGTGATCACCGACAGCGGGTACGAGCTGCTCACCCACTCCGACCGCTCGCTGCGGGTGGTGCCGGCATGAGCGACTTCACCGGCACGTTCGCGTGCGTGCGCTGTGGCGCCCAGGCCGAGACGACGACGCCGTGGACCGGCTGCAGCGAATGCGCGGCGCAGGGCGTCCACGCGAACATCCTGCCTGTCTACACGGCGCCGACTCCCGAGTCACTCGCTCCGGACACCAAACAGCCCGGCATCTTCCGGTACCGACGACGCCTGCCCGTTCCCGACGACGCCGTCCCGGTCAGCCTCCACGAGGGCGGCACACCCCTCATCGATGCTGGACGGCTGACTGGCCAGGTAGGGGTGGGGCAGTTGTGGTTCAAGGACCAGACGCGCAACCCCACCTGGTCCTACAAGGACCGGCTGGCGGCCGTCGCCATCACGGTGGCGCGTGCGCAGGGCGCCGAGACCGTCGCGCTGGCCACCACGGGCAACCACGGCGCCGCGGCCGCCGCTTACGCGGCGAAGGCCGGGCTGCGCTGCGTGGTGTTCACGCTCGAATCGGTGCCACAGACCATGAAGGTGCTGATGCAGTCCTACGGAGCCGAGGTCTTCGCGCTGCGCACTGGCCCCGAGCGGTGGGCGCTGCTTAGGCAGGCGGTCGACCGGTGGGGCTGGGTGCCGATCTCCGGCTTCATGGACCCGCCGCTGGGTTCCAACCCGTACGGCGTCGACGGCTACAAGACCCTCGCCTACGAGATCGCGGCAGACCTGGGCGCGGCGCCGGACGCCGTCGTGGTGCCCGCCGCCTACGCCGACGGCCTGGCCGGAATCCAGCGCGGCTTCGCCGACCTCGCGGTCGCGGGTGTCATCGATCGCGAGCCACGGCTGGTAGCGGTAGACCCGTTCGGCGCCTACGAGGCCGCGCTGGCCGCTGATCCCGTGGCACCGGCGCGGGTCGGGACCGCCGCGACGTCGTCGTTCTCCATCGCCACCCCGATCGCCACGTACCAAGGTCTGGCGGCGCTACAGGCTACAGATGGGATCGGAGTCGGCATTCCCGACGACGACGAGGTGCTGACCGCGCAGGGCCGGATCGCGTCGTCGTGTGGGATGTTCCTGGAGGCGTCGTCAGCGATCTGCCTGCCCGCGGTGGAGCGGCTGGTGAAGGATGGCACGCTGGGTCAGGACAGCCGCGTGGTGTGTGTGGCGACGTCCACCGGGTTGAAGGACGTGGGCGCAGCGGCCCGCAGGCTGCCGGACGTGCCGGTGATCGACCCGGAACTCGGCTCACTGGAACACGCGCTGGATCATCGAGCGGAAGGACGATAGGTCGCGATGCGCCTGGCGCTGGCCGTCTCGGGAAAGCGGACGGCACGTGACGCCGTCCACGTCGCCCAGCTCGCGGAGGAGCACGGCCTGGACGAAGTGTGGCTGACCGAGGACTATGTGGAGCGCGGCGCGTTCGCCGTGGCCGGCGCGGTCCTCGCGGCGACCCGGACTGTCACCGTCGGCATCGGCGTGGTGAACCCGTGGACCCGGCATCCTGTGCTCACCGCCATGGAGGCCGGGGCGCTGCAGGAGCTGGCACCGGGACGCGTCGTTCTCGGCCTCGGGGCATCGAACGCCCGGTGGATGGAGCACCAGCTCGGCATCCCTTTCGTGCGGCCGCTGACCAGACTGCGCGATTCGGTGCGGATGGTGCGCAGCGCACTGGACGAAGGCGTCGTCGACCATGACGGTGAGTACGGACGGGTCCGGGCCGATATGTCGTTCCGCCCACCCGGATCGGTGCCCGTCGTACTCGGGGTGAAGGGGCCTCGGGCGCTGGAATTAGCCGGGGAGGTGGCCGACGGAGTGCTGCTCTCGGTCCTGTCGTCTCCTGCCTACGTGAGCTGGGCTCTCGACCGCATCGGCACGACCCTGCCGCGCGGCGTCGCCAGCTACGTCGCCGTCAGCTACGACCCAGACCGGGCTGTGGCGCGGGACCGGATCCGCCCGTTCGCCGCCACCTTCCTCGGCATCCACGGCGATCACTCCATCACCCGGGTGGCAGGGCTGGACCCTTTGCAGGCGGCTGCTCTCCGGGACGGCTGGCACGCGGGCGCCCCGCGCGTCGACCTGGTGAACGACGACGTTCTCGACACGTTCACCGTCGCCGGCGATCGGGACGACCTCGCGACCGGCCTGCACCGGCTGGTGAACGCGGGTCTCGACGTCGCGGTGGTCCACGACCAGATGGAGCCGGACCTCCCGGCGCTACTCGACGCCGTCCGCGCGGCCGTCCGGCTCCGCTGAGGCGCGCACCCACGAGCGGCCCTTGATCGTTGTCGTTCTCCTACCCCTATAGGGGTAGTAAGGCGGCAATGATCCGCTGTAGGCGCGCCGAACCGGGTTCTGGCAGTCGACACAACCGGCAGGAGGGGCCCTCGCGTGGCGCGTTACGTGTAGTCCCGTGTGCGCCGGGTATGCCAAGGAGGCGGCTGGCGGCGAATGCGGTGGTCGGCGTGCGGCTCGCATCGTCGTCTCGTCGTACTCCCACCGCCGGGGAAGGCGAGGTCATGTCGGAGCGCGACGAAGCCGGATCGGGCAGCCGGACGCTGGTGGTCGGCCTCATCGCCGATCCTGGTCGAGCGGCCGAGATCGCCGCCTACCTCGGCGAACATCTTCCGGACGATCTCCGCAAGAACTTGACAGGCGAGGTCACCTGGCGCGTCGAGGTTCGTGTCACCACTCTCCCGCTCACTGAGGACGGGCGCATCTCTGTTGTCGACGACGCTGAACGGCGGATGAAAAACGAGGACTGGGACATGATGGTCTATCTGACCGAACTCCCACGGCGCCTCGACTTCCGCCCGCATGTGTTCGACTTGAGCCTCTCGAAATCGGCGGCGCTCGTGTCGCTGCCGGCCTTGGGGTGGATGCGCACCCATACGCGCGCGCGGAAGACCGTGGGTTATCTGATCGGACGCATGTCGGCGCACGGGCTGGAGTGGGACGGCGACGATCCGCGGATCGCCGGGTCCCGGGACCTCACTACGGAATTCCTGGCCGGTGCCCGCGAGATCGACGGCCAAGAGGAGGGGGTGCACACCCAGCTGGTGCTCAATGGCCTACGCGGCAAGACGCGTCTACTGCTCGGCATGATCCGCACCAACCGGCCCTGGCGGCTGGTGCCCAGCATGTCGACGGCGATCGCCGCGGCCGTGGGTATCGCGGCATTCGGCGTCTTCTATTCCACGATCTGGGAGATGGGCGCGGCCTTGAGCCCGCTGCGCTTGGTGCTCGTCTCCGTGCTGGCTGTCAGCGCCATGGTCACCTGGCTGATCGTGCGCAACTCGCTGTGGACACGCGCGTCTCAGGCGACGCCGCAACGGGAGGAGGTGCTCTACAACGTCTCCACTATCGTCACGCTCGTCATCGGCGTGGCTTTCATGTACGGGATTCTCTTCACCCTGATGCTGGTTTCCGCCCTCGTGGTGATCGATCCTGGCTTTCTCGAATCCACGCTGGGTCATCCGGCCAGTTTCACGGACTATGTCACCATCGCCTGGCTGGCCAGCTCCATGGGTACGGTCGCGGGCGCCATCGGATCGAGCCTGGAATCCGAGGACGCCGTCAAGCAGGCCGCCTACAGCAAGCGCCAGCAGGAACACCTCGCTCAGCGGAAGCGCCAGGACCGGCGGGAACGCGAGGAGGAGCAAGAACGAGAAGAGCGTCAGCACGAGCGGGAGCGCGAGGACTGATCATTCGTCCGGTGCTCGCCACGGCATTCGCCAGCGCGGAACGGCCATGGACGTTTGACGTGGGCGCGATGCCGGATAGCGTGGACACGTGCCCCAGGACGGATCTCACGACAACTTCGACGGCGACCAGGACGAGCTGCTCAGACAGTTCGAGAATGTCGTCTCAGGCTTGGCTGGCGAGGAGATGCAGGATGCGCTCCGCCGGGCGCTGGCTGCCGAGGGGGGTGCGGCCTTCCCAGCCGGGCGCACCGCACCCCCATCGCGGCGTCATGCTCGCCGTCCCGACGTCGTCACATACCGGCTCAAGGTGCACCTCGCCGGCACTGAGCCGCCCCTCTGGCGTAGCCTTGACGTCGCCTCTGACCTGCGGCTCGACGATCTTCACGGCGTCATCCAAGTAGCGTTCGGCTGGACGGACAGCCATCTGCACCGGTTCGCCTCCGGCCCCGATTACAGCAGCGCCGAGACGGAGTACTACCTGTGCCCGTTCGAGGTGGAGGAGGGCGAGGTCGGCATCCCGGAGGAGGAGGTCCGGCTCGACGAGGTGCTGGTCGACGTCGGCGACGAGCTTCTCTACCTCTATGACTTCGGTGACGACTGGAATCACGTCGTCACCCTGGAGGCCGTACGGGAGCGCCCCGCCGACGCACGCAGGGCTGTCTGCGTGGCCGGCGAGCGGCCGGGGCCGGCCGAAGACTGCGGCGGGGTGCACGGATACGAGCTGTTCGTGGACGCGAACAACCCCGAAGACCCCCGGTCGGCCGATGCCGCCGCCGAGCTGTCCCGCCTCTACGGATTCTCTGGCGACTGGTCTTCCCACCGGCCCACACCCTTCGATCTCGATCAGATCAACGACGAGCTGGCGGACTTCGACGCCGGTGACGCCGAGTCCGATGCTCGACTGCCAGGGCCCGTCGCCGGGCTGCTCAGCGCGGTGTGGGCGTCGTCGCTCAAGCGGCAGCTGCGGCGGCTGGTCAGCAACGCGTCGCTCGATGAACCGGTTGACATCGACGCCGAGACCGCCGCCCAGATGGTTCACCCCTACATGTGGCTGCTGCACCGAGTCGGCGAGGACGGCATCAAGCTGACGGGTGCCGGTTACCTTCCGCCGGCGCATGTCGAAGCCGCGATGACCGAGCTCAATCTGGAAGGCGCGTGGTACGGCAAGAACAACCGGGAGAACCACGCGATACCGGTGCTGATGCTGCGAGAGTCGGCGCAGGCGATGGGCTTGATCCGCAAGTACCGTGGAAGTGTCCGGCTGACGTCGCGCGGACGTGCGCTGCTGGACGACCCGGTGGCGCTGTGGTGGCACATGGCCGAGCGCATGCCGCTGAAGTCCCGCAAGCCCTACGAGATTCAGGCGAGCCTGGTCATCTTCATCATCGTCGCCGGGATGTACAAGAACAGCGACGACGAGCTTCCTAACCTCGACGAGGCTGTGGCGAAACTGCTGGTCGCGGACACGTTGACCGCACTCGGCTGGTCGTCGGATCTCGGAGAGCCAGTCACCGCGTCGATGGCCTCCCACGCGACCCGGGAGACCGTGGTGGTGCTGCGCCGCCTGACGGGAGTCACCGACGACGATCCCCTGTTCACTCCAATCAAGATCACGCCCGGCTGTGTGGCGTTCGCGCGCGCCGCGCTTCAGCGCTGGGTCTGACCGCGGGCCACACCAGTGCCATCCACGTGATCGACTCTTGACGGTCTCGGGCGGATGCCCGTAATGTTCTGGATACCTCGACTTAATACGTATTAAGTCGTATCAGGGACTCCCGCACCATCCGAGCTCCGGCACCGACGCCCGTGGCAAATAGCCCGATGACCAGGAGGAATCCGTGACTCCCAGCGAAGGAACAGCACACTCTCAGAGCCACCACATCAGTAGGCGTGCCCTGGCTCTTGGCGCGGTGACCGCCGGAGCGGCCGGTGTGTTCGGCATCCCTGCCGCGGCCGCGACGCACGCTCCGGCGTCGTCGGCGGTCGGCGGGAGCCGGCCGGCTGCGGGTGAGTTCCACGAGTCCACCATCTTCGAGGCAGGCGATCACGGCCTGGCCGTCTTCCACGTGTTCGGCCTCGCCGAGACCACTGCGGGGACCATCCTGGCCTTCGCTGAGGGCCGCATCACCGCGCACGACGCCGATCCGCACCACATCGTCGTCAAACGCAGCACCGACGGCGGGCGTACCTGGGGTGAGATGCAGTATGTGCGCGAGTCTGACGGTGTGCAGTCGCTGATCAACCCCACGCCGCTCGTGGATCGCGATACCGGGCGGATCTTCCTCCTCTTTGCGGACTGCTTCAAAGACCCCGGAAACACGGGCGGCTCTCCGGACCGCTCCGACGTCTACCTGATCAGCAGCGACGACGACGGCCGCACCTGGTCCGAGCCCGCCGAACTGACGTCAATGTTCGACGGCAACCCGCACGGCTGGACTCTGCATATGCCCGGCCCGGGGCACGGTCTCCAGCTCTCCGACGGCCGCCTCGTCTTCCAGGTCTGGCATCGGCGCGCCATCGCCTTCCCGGTTCCCGAGCGCCGCTACGGCGTCTCCGTCATCTACAGCGACGACGCCGGCGACACCTGGGCCGAAGGCGGCAGTGTGCCACTCGACGGCGCGTATCCGCTGAACGAATCCCGGCTGATCGAGCGGCCGGATGGCTCGCTGGCCAGCTTCGGCCGGTATGCCTCCGGCGGCATACACCCGCGGATCGTGTCGATCAGCACCGATCGCGGCGAGACCTGGTCCGATCCCGTCCTCGACGCGTCCGCACGTCCGGTCAACGCCGTGGACACCGGCATCTCGCGGATCAGCGGCGGCGTCGGCAGCGACGAGCCCAGCCGACTCGTCTTCAGCCGGCCCGATTCACCCACCCGTCGCAACATGACCGTGTCCATCTCGTACGACGAGGGCATGACGTGGCCGCACAGTCGCGTCCTCACCGAGGGACCGGCGTCGTACTCGGACACCATCGGTTTGTCCGACGGCCGGATCGGTGTGCTCTACGGACGCGAGCACGCGCCGGGCATCACCACCAGCTTCTCCGCGAAGATCGTCCTCGCCACGTTCGACCTGGCCTGGCTGACCTCCGGGGCGGACACCGGCTCCGCCCGCGATCAGCTCCCGATCGCGTACGAGGTCGAGGGTCTGCCGGTGCTGGACAGCTTCGGTGGTGACGTCTCCACCGTGGACGATCCGGTCGCGAGCGGCGGACGGCGGCTCGAGATCGCCAGCACCGACTACGGCGCCTTCGTCGAGGTGGAGATTACCGTCCCGCGCACCGCGGACTACGAGGTACGAGCCCGGTTCCGCCACCTGGCCAACGCCGGCGTGGTCGCCGTCACCGTCGACGGCGAGCCCGTTGGCGGCCCGGTCGACACGTCGACGGTCTCGGTCCGGTCGCTGAAGTCCGAGACGCTCGGGACCCTGCGCCTACGGCGCGGCCGCCATGCGGTGCGGTTCACGGTGGTGGACAAGCACGTGGATTCCTCCGGTCTGCGGATGAGCCCGGATCTGATCACCCTCACGCCGGCCGGCCGTTCGCGTCGCCAGGAATAGCCACGCGGGGGTCGTGCCTTGGACCAAGACATGACTACCACGCCATTCAATCCACGCACGTTGCTGGCGGAGAGCCGGCTCGGTGTCCTCGCCACCATTAAGTCGGACGGCCGTCCTCAGCTCTCTCCAGTCACCCCTTATTACGATCGGGAGGCCGATGTCATTTACGTCTCGATCGTCGAGGGGCGAGCCAAGACGGTGAATCTGCGGCGGGATCCACGGGCGAGTCTGGAGGTCACCAGTCCCGAGGGCTGGGCTTGGGCCACTGCGGAAGGCACGGTCACGCTTACCGGGCCGGGCACCGACCCGCGCGGTCCCGAGGTCGAAGCGCTGGTGGAGTACTACCGTCGCGCTGCTGGTGAACACCCGGACTGGGAAGAGTACCGGTCAGTGATGGTGTCCGACCGTCGGGTGCTGATGACGATGACGGTCCACCACGTCTACGGCGAGAAGATCCGCTGACCGGACGGGCGAAGCAGCCTCGAGCGCCCGATATGCGATGCGTGGTGCGGTGAGGCCTGGTTGACTCGACCGGAAATGCCCATTCCAGCGGGCGCTCAGCGCACCACGCCCGTCCAGCCGCCCCTCGAAGGTGGTCAGTGCTCGTGTTCGGCGGCGTCGGACTCGGCCTTGGTCTGGTGGAGCGTGTCCTTCGGGTGCTCCGGTGGCGCATAGAGGGAGTACAGCTTGAGCGGCTCGTCGCCGATGTTCGTGACGTTGTGCCACGAGCTGGCGGGCACCAGGATGACCCAATCGGCCTCGACCTCGCGGTCGAACGACAGGTCGTCCTTGGCGGGTCCCATCTGCACGCGCGCTCTGCCGGCCTCCAGCCGGAGGAACTGGTCACGGTCGTCGTGCATCTCCAGGCCTACCTCGCCGCCCACGGGGATGCTCATGACGGTCATCTGCAGGTGTTCTCCTGTCCACAATGCCGTGCGGAACGTGGAGTTGGAGAGCGTCGCCTGCTCGATATCGACGACATAGGGTTCCGGCCCCGCATCCCTCGTGTGCTCGTCGCTCATTCCTGCTCCCCTCTTCGGTACAGGTGCCCGTGCCTTTGGTTTCCTGCTCAGGCTATGGCAGAACGGCGATGCTCGCCGTGCGTTTCCGTTCGGTCCCACCGCGACTCGTCGCACGCCGGCTGGGCGCCTACCCACCTCAACGGCCAGTGAGCCTGTGGCTCGTCACACCCGTTCGAGTGGGCGGTGCGGCTCCGCGGGGAGTACCGCGCGGACCTGGTCACCGGGGCGCACCTCACCGCCGGCGACGACGACGCTCATGATGCCGGCCTTGCGGACCACGTTGCCGTCCCCGTCCCGGTGGACCACTTCCTTGAGCAGGCCGGCCTGGAAGCCGTCGATCTGAGTGCAGGGGTTCCGCAACCCGGTCACCTCGACCACAGCCTCGTCGCCGATGTGCAGCAGGGTGCCGGTGGGCAATCCCAGCAGATCGATGCCGGTGGTGGTGATGTTCTCGCCGAGGTCGCCGGGACGCACGGTGTGCCCGGCGGCGGCCACCTCGTCGAACAGCTCGGCGTGGATCAGGTGGACCTGACGAAGGTTGGGCTGACTGGGATCACGGGCTACGCGAGAGCGGTGCTTCACGGTGATTCCGGCATGGGCGTCACCTTCTACGCCGAGGCCCGTCAGCAGTCGGATGCTGGTATGCGTGTCCTTACTGAACTCGTGCGTCGCACTCTTGCTGACTGAGGTGACAGTACCGAGCATGGTGCGAGCGGTCCTTCATCGTGGACGATTCGACCCCTTCAGCCTAGGTCAAGACTGGGCCAGGACTGTCGATCGGGTGGGCAGCTTCAGATCCCTGCCAGCTCCGCGTCGAGGTGGGTCCAAGCGCTGTCAGGCGCTGAGCTCACGTTCCAGTGGAGTGCGGAAGCTGGGGATCACCGATGCGGATCCGAGCCGCTCCTGCATCGCGGCGGCCACGTCGGTGATCGCGGACTCGGCTTCGGAGCCCACGTCTTCGAGCAGCCGCCAGACGATCTCCGGGCCCTTCATCGCCCAGCCCCCGACGATTCGCCCGTCCCACCACACGGTGGGGCCGATGTTGCCGTTGCGGTCGAAGAGCGGCTCGCGGTGCGCGCCGAGGTAGAAGTCCCGCTGCTGCCAGCCCATGGGGGTCGGGTCCAGCGCGGGAAGGAGAGCCGCGGCCGGCGCCACCGGCTCGTCGAGCTCGGCGTCGTCAGCGAGGACGATGCCCGGCACGCCCGCAAGGTCGACGTCCACGGTGTCGATGCCGGCGAGAACCTCGCGGGTGGCGCCCAGCGTCCAGCCGGTCCACCACTTCAGGTCTGCCACCGTGGCCGGCCCGAACGCCCGCAGCCATGCGGTGGCCAGCGTGGCACGGGACTCGGCCTCCGGGATCTCCGGCAGCCCGTCCGGCCATACCTCGCGCGCGGCCATCCAGGTGTGCATCCGCGAGAGCCAGGTGCCGCCGGGCCGTCCGCGCACGATTCGCCCGTCGGCGCCCATCAAGGTGAGAACCATGCTGGTGATGTGCTGCTTGACGTCCCACTTCTTGTCCGTGGTAGGCAGCAGCGCCGTGCGCAGCCGCGGCTCGGCCTCCGCGAGCTCGGTGGCGAACGACTCCCCGCGGCTCACCAGTGCCTTCTCGACACCGTTCTCCACGTCGGCGAGCCAGGCCTCGATGTCGACACCAGTGAGATCCGGCTCGGTGGGGCCGTCGGACAGCAGCTTGACCAGCCGCCGGCGCTGACGAGCGGCGATCTCCAAGCCCGCCGCGCTGTGAACGACGGGTGCGAACGGCGCCGGAGCGACGAACATGGTGCGCCGCATGCCGATGAGCTTGATCAGCGACCTGTCCTGGTACATCGCCGCGGCCATGTGGTCGAGCGTGGCCTCTGGGCACCGCGCCAGTGCGGACATGTACACCGTGGCCGGGTCGGTGGCGTGCAGCACCACCATGCTGCTGGTGGCTTCTGCGACCGACGACGCGTAATGTCCGGGCGCGAGACGGTGCCGGCGCACCAACCGGCTGCGGCGCTGTTCCGCGCTCATGGTCAGCATGACCACAGCGTAGGCACCGGCACCGACAAGGCGGTTGACGAATGGAACTCCACCCCATGTCGCGGATCGGCCTGCCCGTCCGCGACGAGGAGGCCTTCTGCGCCGGGTCGTGCCTGAGTGTCAGCTGGCGCGGGCCATCCTCGCTTGGTAACGCTCCCGCGCCTTGGCGGCGATCTCTTCGCGGTCTTTGGGAGGAGCGGTGGTCACCAGCGAGTCGAGCAGGCGCTTGGTGGCCTCGGTGATCTCGACGACGGCCTGGTCGAAGGCCTCTTGGTTCGCCTTGGACGGCTTGCGGGTCCCGGCGAGCTTGCGCACATACTGCAGTGCGGCGTCGGCGACCTCGTCCGGCGTGGCAGGCGGGGCGAGGTTGTGGAGCGGCTTGATATTGCGGCACATGTGCTCAGGGTAAGCCGGATCACGCCGTCCGTGCACAGGCTCGGAATTGATCAGAGGACGGAAATGCGTGCCCAGGTGCTGATGAAGCCAGGAGACAAATCGATCAGCTTCAGCGCACGAAGCACGCTGCGGGTCACGCCGCCGCGAGCACCGGCCCGTCGAACAAGGCATTGGCCGCCTGCTCGCCCTCGTGGATGAACGAGATCAGGTAGTTCCGGAGCTCGGCGGCGAACTGGTCGATCTCGTCGGAGTCGAAGCCGGCGATGCTCGCCAGCGCCTCGATGTCCGGCACCTCGGCATCGAGTACCTGCTCGGTCATCCGGTCGACGTCGAGCCCGCATCCCTCGGTCAGGCTGGCAATGGTCTCGCCCCGCCGAAGAGCGGCTTCGAGCGCTGTGGGTGTGACGCCGAGTACCTCTGCTGCCGCTGGAATCGCATACATGATCTCTCCTCCTTGAGAGGACGGCTATCTGCTCTGGTGCATTTGCCTGGGCAACGTCCCCTTCGCTGGATTTCATCCTTCACACGGTTCCTGAGAGGAGACCGAGAACCGGCTGAAATCCCGGTGATAGTCCTCGGCCACCTGGGCCTTTCCTCACCACCGTGATCGAGCTCATAGCCGGGTGCGTGCCCGAGATCACAGCCGGACGGGTTCACCGATACATCCGCCGGGCCGATTTCTCCTGTGGTGTTGACAGAGTTGCCGGTCTTCTTGATGCGCCAGTGCTGTCGGACCCTCACGAGCCTGCTGGCTCGAGCGGTCCGGGTCAGTCCAGGCAGAACTCGTTGCCCTCGGGGTCGGTCATCACGATGAACCCGCCGCTCAATGGGGGATCGGGCTCGTGGCGACGTACCCTCGTGGCGCCCAATGCGACGAGCCGGTCGCACTCGGCTTCCAGCGCAACCATCCGCGCCTCTCCCTCAAGCCCGGGAGCCGCACGGACGTCGAGATGGACGCGATTCTTGGCGACCTTGTCCTCCGGAACCTGCTGAAAGAACAGGCGGGGGCCGGATCCGTCCGGGTCCTCAAGGGCCGACGCCGAGTTGCGCTGCTCCTCGGGTACGCCGGTCCGCTCGAGGAAGTCGTCCCACGCGGCCACGGTGTCGGCGCCCTCTGCCAGTTCCACTCCGGGCGGCGCAGGATGGACGTACCCCAGGACGTCGCGCCAGAAGATCGATAGCGCCCGCGGGTCATGCGCGTCGAAAGTGACCTGAATGTGTCGGCTCATCGGATTTGCTCCGTTCGTAGTGGATCTCATGGTGCGTGGGTGTCTCTACATCCCTGGATCACCATGCCACCCATCACGGACAGCTACGGTCCGCAATCTCATACACGTGGCCGAGATGCCAAGTGATCGACTGGCTCGGCCTTGGCGGACCGCTGCCGGCACATGAGGCCCGCAGACACAGCACTAGCCCGGTGACCGTCACCGGGCTAGCGCCAATGAGGTGCTACTTCAGCTGGCCGCGGATCGCGCCGGCGGGGAAGTCTTCGTTGTGAACGTTGACGTAGTACGCCTTCGGATTGGCAGTGATGGCGGCGGCCAGCGCGTCGTCGATCTCGGTGCACGCCTCCACGCGCGCGCCTGACCCGTCGCCGATCTCCAGCGGGATCACGATGCCGCCGGACACATGGCGGGCACCCTGGTGCACGTGTGCGGCGAACGCGGTGTCGACCCGATCCCACTCAAGCGTGTAGCAGAAAGTGGTGCCGTCCAGGTCGTAGGTGAAGAACCCATGTCCATTGTTGTCACCGGGGCCGGTTTCCTGAGAACCGCTGAGCGGCATCGCGGGATCGGCCGAAGCCATTCCCGCCCCGATGACCGTGGCGAGCGCGAATGCTGCCGTGCCGAGTGTGGCGAGGGTACGCATGGTGCCTCCCGAGGGTCGGTAGTACCGGGGTGATCCCCTCGTGTTGTACGCGTGGCGGCCGCAAACAGATTGCGTTCTGGCGCAGAGGAATCGCCGGGTGGATCGGGTGCGTCGTCATCGGCGCAGCGACTCGAGCATCCGTTCCAGGGCTGTCATGGTGTGCGCCAGGTCGTGTTCGCGATTCGCCGAGCGGGCCAGCCACAATGCGGCCTCGTTCATCGCGCCGGAGAGCAGGTGAACCACTGGCAGGACCGGCTGGTCCGGGATCGTCCCGTCGTCGATCAGCACTTGCAGAGCTTCCTGCAGGTGTTGCATCGACGTGGTGGCGTCGAGCTCACGCCAGACCCCCCAGCCGAGGACCGAGGGAGCGTCGATCAGCATGATCTGCTGGATGTTTGGCTCCGTGCTGGCGGTCAGGAAGGTGCGGCAGCCGCTTAGCAGCTGAGTCCACGCGTCGCTCGTGGGGGCGGAGGCGGCTATTCGCTCGCCGACCTCCTGGTGCACCTGTTCCAGCACGGCTCGGAAGACGTCCTCCTTGCCGGTGAAGTGGTGGTAGAGCGCGCCCTTCGTGACGCCTGCCGCTTGGACGATGTCAGCCAGGCTCACGTGGGCGTATCCGCGAGTGGCGAAGAGACTGCGAGCTTCGCCGACGAGCGTACGGATGGTCTGCTCGCGCTGCTGTGCCTTGGTGCGAGTGGAACGTTGCCTCGACTCCATAGGGAGATCCTAGCGGTTGACATACCGAAGGTATGTATCTTACGGTGTTGTTCACACGAACATACCGACGGTATGTATCTTCGGAGGATCGAGGGAGCAATGAAACTGTCGAGCTTCTACCCCGTCATCGCCACCGACAAGGTCGCCGCCACGCGGGACTTCTACGTCAACCACTTCGGTTTCGAGGTGGTCTTCGAGGCCGACTGGTACGTGAGCCTGAACCGCCCGGGTGAGCGGCCGTATGAGCTGGCCATCCTGGACGCCACGCACCCGACTATTCCGGCCGCCTATCGGCGCCCGGTCGCCGGCCTCCTGCTCAACTTCGAGGTCGACGACGTCGACGCCGAGCACAAGCGGCTCGTGGTCGACGGCGATCTGGAGGCTGTGCTGGAGCTCCGGAGCGAGGACTTCGGGCAACGCCATTTCATCGTCGCCGATCCCGCGGGCGCGCTCGTCGACGTCATCACCGAAATCCCACCGGCCGAGGAGTTCGCCGACAAGTTCCTGGCCTGACGCGTCGCGGCGGATGGGTGCCGACGGACGCGCGATGACGGCGACACCCGCTCCCGATGGCATGGGTGCCACTGTCGTCGCGTGTCTGGGTGCCTGTGGATAGTGACCTGGCGCACTCCGCGACTAGCGTCTACCCTTCCGTCATGCTTGATCTTGGAAGCAGGGGTGGGGCTTCGCCTGAGCCGGGCGCTCGCGGATGGTGGACGCGGGCTGTGAAGAGCAGGTGCGCCGGCAGGCCTATCGCTGGGCGGACCGTCACCCGCGCCGTGCCGGTGCTCGTCGCGAGCGCCCTCACAGTGGTGGGGTGCTCCAGCGACGACGACGCTGGTCCGCTCGAGACCACACCCCCGACAACACCGGCGCAGACGGAATCCCCGGATCCGACGCCGAGTGAACCGACACAAGAACCCACGCCCGACCCCGACCCGACCGAAGAACTCGAAGCCGAGATCACCGAGTTCTTCGAAGAGTACATCGACGCGATAAATGAAAGCTGGACTTCGGAGGAGGCGCTGCAGCGTCGGCGAGAGATGTTCGCCGACAGCTGTGAAGAGTGCCTTATTGGTTACGAATTTGCTAAACGTAAGCATCACCAGGAACTGAGGTTCGAAGGTGACGATGTAGAAGTTCTGGATGTCTCTCTGGTCTCGGCAGGAGATGGCGTGGTCGTTATTACCACAGTGATCGATTCACCACCTGGGCGACTAATTGACAATGACGGCGCGTTAGTTCAAGAGTTTGACGAGTACGAGGCGGTTCAGAGCGTCTATCAGCTGGTGAAGAATGAAACAGGTGTTTGGATTATCATAAAGGGAGAAGTGATTTGAAGGCGAGGATAGTAGCAGTCGTCGTCGGAAGCCTGCTACTGTTCACGGCAAGCATTACTACAAACAATGCGTTTGCTTGCGGCATCTGGGGAGGAAATTGTCCTCCTCCGCCTGAGACTGACGGTGGTGGCGTTAAGTACATATATGACAGCGACAACCGGACGTTTTTTCCGGTGCCACCGGGGCGTGAAGGGTCGGAAACGCACGATGGCGTGGTGTGGATGGTGCGCTACGTCGTCTTGTGTGGCTCGAACGATCCGAATCAGCCGTATGACGTGCTGTGCGTGGAAGCGACTTGCGAGTCTGATGGCGCGATCGGCTACTTGACGCAGGTTTACCGGCGCGAGAGTGCCGCCGATCCGTGGGAGCCTTGGCCCGGCCGGGAGCGCACGTGCCGCACATTCAGCACGGGCGAGCCCATTCCGCTGGAGGATGTCGAAGCCGAGATCCTCGCGATTTTGGAAGAGCACTACGAGGCGGTCACGCAGCCGCGCATCGAGGTGGCGCCTGCGTACAACGCGGTGGTCAACCTCCCGGTACTCGCCGCGACCGACGACGTGGGCCCGGTGGGTTTCGAGATCGAGAACCCGTTGCCGGGGCAGGTCGACGCGGTCCCGGAGTACGCGTGGAGTTGGAGCAACGGGGACGGGGGTTCCGGGCCTGGGCGGAGTTACGACGGCACCGATCCGCTAACCCAGCCGGATCACTATCCGGTGCGTGCGATCTACTCCAGCGCGGGGGAGCAGGAGGTCGGCCTGGAAGCCACGTGGGCAGTGACGCTGACCGTGGAAGGCATCCCACCGATCACCGACATCGAACCGCTGGTCTACGAGGCTGCGGAGACATTCACCGTGCACAGTGCCGGGACCGTGCTGGTCGACTGAGCTCGGCAGCAGGCTGAGTAGACCGGAAGCCACCGCGCCTGCGTTGCGGTTGTGCGTGCTGGGGCCGCTACGCCGTCTGCTGCCGGGACCTCTTGTCCAGGATCCATTTGGCCTCGTCTACTGCTTCTTCGGCGTCGAGTTTGTCGCCCAGGGGCAGGATTTCGACGGGAGCTGCCGCCTTGTGTCCGTAGACGACCAGCGTCCATGCCGAGCCGTTCTCGCCCCGAACGACGGGTAGACCGTCGCAGGTGGGCTCAGCGTCGTCCTCCGAGTCGGTGACGACGCGGACCGCGGGCTCGCTCTTCTCGGAGAAGCAGGTGAGGCAGAGCCATCCCAGCCGGGGGCTACGCCACCGGGGGGCACCGCCGGCACAGCCGTAGCAAGGATAGCTATCGATCTTCATGGCCCACCAACCTTGCCAAGATCAGTCCTTCATTCCTTAAAATACGTGTTTCGCTATTGGAGTTGAAGCATAGTCCCGCCGATGTCCGTGTCAAGCGGCACTGGTGATCATAGATCCCCGGCAGCGCCGGTCGGTAGTAGCGATGCCGGGGATCCTCTCCAATGGGTTCACCCCCTCCGGCGAGTCCGCGGCTTCGGGTGAATGATCTGGTGAGCGCGCTGATGAGAGACGCCGAGGATGGTTCCGACGTCTCGCAGCGACAGGTTCATCTCCACTAGGGTGCGGGCCGCTTCGCGCAGCTCCTTCGCGGCGGTGCCGTTGGCCCACGACGCCGTACCGCGCAGGTTCTGCGCGCGATCGATGCGCTGGGCGGTCTCGGTAGGCAGGCGTGCCCGGACCTCGACGCTCACGGTGGACGCGGGCACGTCGAGGTGCGCCGCGATGCGTAGTCTCTGGTCTTCGCGGGCGTGGGTCAGAAGCCTCGCCGAGGAGTGGACCGACGGGTACTGATCACACGTCACGAACCAGTGCTCGTCCTCCCTGACGGCCGTGCTCGTCAGAGAGTGGTGGGGTAAGTTGTTCGGCATGGTCCCTGCCTCCCTTTTCAGGTTGGGGAACTAGGGACTGCGCGGAGGCTAGTCCGTGCAGTCCCGCCCCAGATCCCGGTTAGATCATGTGTTCGATTCTGCCATTTGGGTCTGACACTGTCCGGTCGGACCCGGAACCCGGACAACGTCGCCAGTTGCCTGTAGGGACACACAGCGCTTCCGCTCAGCACGGTCGTGCGCAGCGCTCGGGTAGGCCTGTCTCAGAGCGGTGAAGCGATGAGGTGCCGTTACCGGCCGTCGGCGCCGTCCGCGTGATGGCTCAGCAGCTCGCGCGCCAGATCCACGCCGACATCTCGCAGGTGGGTGGGTGTCACCACGAATGCGCGCGGACCAGCGACCACCAGCAGCAGCCCGAGCCGGTGTTCCACCGGGGGCAGGAGATGCGCCCGGAGCCGGACCTCGCCCTCGTCTTCGTGGATCACCTCGACAGACTCGGCGAAGCGTTCCACCACCCAACGATCGTCCTGTGGCACCACAACGTCCACGGCAGTGACGTCGCGGTTGCGGGCGATACGCGCGTCCACGTCCGGCGGCCGGTCGAACATCTCGTCGAGCAGCGTTGCCGAGCGAATTCCGGACAAGAGGAATGTGCCTACCCGCTCGTCGGGAAGGCCGGCGTCGAGCTCCCAGCCGCGGCGGGTCTTGGTCAGCCGGTACGGCTCGATCACATGCTCCCGCACTCCCGGTTCCCAGGCCCGGGCGTAGATCAGGGCCAGGCGATGACGGGTGCGCAATGCATCGCCCACCGTCGCCACCAGGCCGGCGAGCCAGTCGCTTCGCCGGGCTCCGATTCCTTGCAGCGTGGTGGCGAGCAGTGCTTCGAGCGCGCTCTCGAGCAGATCTCCCCACCTGCCGAATGATTGGCGATCACCGTAACCGATACCGGCCGTGCTGACCAGGGTCCGGGACCGAGCTGACCAGCTGCCGCCGGTGGTCCGCACCCGGCGACCACCGGCAGGGACGATGTCAGCGAGCACCGATAGCGTTGGCCGGAGACGACGCTGACAACGTACGAAAGAAGCGATGACCATGGCTGAACCGGTCCGTTGGGGCGTACTCGGCTGCGCGTCGATCGCCGTGAACAAGGTGATCCCCGGAATGCGGCAAGCGGCCAACTGCGAGATCGCCGGGATCGCGTCGAGAAACCTCGAGCGTGCGGACGAGGTCGCGGCTCAGCTCGGTATCGCGCGCACGTACGGCTCCTACCAGGCGCTGCTGGACGATCCGGAGATCGAAGCCGTCTATATCCCGTTGCCGAACAATCTGCACGCCGAGTGGACGCTCAAGGCCGCTGCCGCAGGCAAGCATGTGCTGTGTGAGAAGCCGCTGGCCATGACCGCGCACGAGGCCCAGACGATGGTGGCTGGCTGCCGTGAGGCGGGAGTCCTGCTGATGGAGGCGTTCATGTACCGCCACCATCCGTTGTGGGTCCGCGCCCGTGAACTCGTCGCGGAAGGCCGGATCGGTGAACTGACGGCTGTCGAGGCGATCTTCTCGTACCACAACACAGATCCGGCCAACATCCGCAACATCCCCGAGCTGGGCGGCGGCGCGTTGATGGACATCGGCTGCTACCCAGTGAACGTCGCCCGGATGATGTTCGACGCCGAGCCGACCGCTGTGCAGGCCATGGTCCGGCGCGACCCGGTGTTCGGCACCGACGTTCTGACATCGGCGCTCCTGGACTTCAACGGCCGGCATGCGACGTTCATCTGCTCTACCCAGCTGGAGCGGGACCAGCGGGTGCACCTGCTGGGCACTGAGGGCCGTCTGTTGGTGGAGATCCCGTTCAACATCCCGCCGCGGATGCCGACCAGGATCATCCACACAGCCGGCGGCAACCCGCCGGAGGCACCGGAGACCGAGGTGATCGAAATCCCGGCTGCGGATCAGTACGGGATTCAGGGTGAGCTGTTCGCGTCCGCCATCCGCAACGGATGGCCGGTGCCGACGCCGCCGGGGGATGCGGTGGCGAACATGAAGGTGATCGAGCGGATCTTCGCGGCCGCCGAAGCCTCGGACGCCGCAGTTACTCGCTCCTGATGGCTACCGGAGTGGCGACCTCGACGGTTCGGCTCACTGTACAGAGGCGATCACGGGATTTCGCGATCGCATCCGGCAGGACCTTGCGCGCCGCGTCACCGTCGTCGCCGTCGGGGAACCGGACCCGGAAGGCGAGCTCGAGGTTCTCCATCCGGTTGCCGGACTCGTCGCGGATCTTGTCGCCGGTGGCCTCGACCTCGAAGGAATCAGGGTCGGCCCGCCGCGTGGTGATGAAATCGACATCGATGGCAGAGCAGCCGGCCAGGGCGGTGAGCAGGAGTTCCACGGGCGTGAACTCGTTGTCGTTCCCTTCACCGAAGATGAGCTTGCCGCCGCGGGGATTGGTGGCGACGTACTGCCGGGACGCCACGCGCTCGATGGACACGGATCGATGAGTGTCTTCAGCCATGGCTCCCACCCTGTCAGAGGGTGCAGGATGGCCACGATGGTGGGCGTAGCCTGGCTGATGCGTAGCGTTGAGAAGACAGTGACGTGGACCGAAGGGGATGAGATCGGTGTCCGATCGAGAGCAGGCAGTGCTGAGCAATGTCCCGACGGGCTTGTTCATCGGCGGATCATGGCGTGACTCGTCGTCGGGGACGCGTTTCGACGTCACCGACCCGTCCACCGGCAAGATGCTCACCACGGTGGCCGACGCTACGCCGGAGGACGGCAAGGATGCGTTGACCGCCGCTGCCGAAGCGCAGCAATCCTGGGGAGACACACCTCCACGTGAACGCGGCGAGATACTTCGTGGTGCCTTCGAGCTCATCACCCAACGCATCGACGACCTCGCCCTGGTGATGACACTGGAGATGGGCAAGTCCGTCGCGGAGTCACGCTCCGAGGTGACCTACGCGGCTGAGTTCTTCCGCTGGTTCGCCGAGGAGGCGGTCCGCGTCTCCGGCCGGTACTCGATGGCGCCGACAGGCGGCAGCCGCGTCCTGACGATGAAGCAGCCGGTGGGCCCTAGCCTGTTCATCACACCGTGGAACTTCCCGATGGCCATGGGAACTCGCAAGATCGGCCCTGCCGTCGCTGCCGGCTGCACCATGGTGGTGAAGCCCGCCGCCGAGACGCCCTTGTCCATGCTCGCCCTCGCGTCCATCATGGAAGAGGCCGGGCTCCCGGAGGGCGTGCTCAACGTCGTCCCGACCTCTTCCAGTGGTGCGCTGGCGGAGCCGCTCATCCGAGACCCGCGGCTACGGAAGCTGTCCTTCACCGGATCCACCGGAGTGGGTCGCAAGCTCATCGAACAATCCGCTGAACAGGTACTCCGGGTCTCGATGGAGCTGGGCGGCAACGCGCCGTTCCTGATCTTCGACGACGCCGACCTGGACGCCGCTGTCGAGGGCGCGGTGACGGCCAAGCTACGCAACGTCGGTGAGGCGTGCACCGCGGCCAACCGGTTCCACGTCCACGAATCCGTGGCGGACGAGTTCGCCACCAGGCTGGCTGAGCGGCTGTCCGCGTTGCGGGTAGGCCGCGGCACCGACGACGGCGTGGACGTCGGGCCCTTGATCAGCGCCGAGCAGCGGGGGACGGTAGAGACCCTTCTGGCCGACGCCGTGGAACGGGGGGGTCGTGTCCTGACCGGTGGTTCGCGCGTCGGCGACGCCGGGTACTTCTTCGAGCCCACCGTGGTCACTGGTGTGCCGGCTGGTGCGCGGATCCTGGCTGAGGAGGTGTTCGGCCCGGTGGCACCGATCACCACCTTCAAGAGCGAGGACGACGCCCTGGCGCAGGCGAACGACACCGAGTTCGGCCTGGTGAGCTACGTGTATACGCGAGACCTGCAGCGTGCGTTGAGGGTGTGCGAACGCTTGGAGACCGGCATGGTGGGGCTGAACGCGGGCATCGTGTCCAACGTGGCGGCACCGTTCGGCGGCGTCAAAGCCAGTGGTATCGGACGAGAGGGCGGCTTCGAGGGCATCGAGGAGTTCCTGGAGACCAAGTACGTCTCTGTGGCGTTGCCCTGATCATCGAGGGGGATGCGTATCGAACGCGGGTGATGACAGCCAGGTCGTCCGCCCTTCCCGGCCGTCTAGTGGATGAACTCTTCCGGGTGCCTGCGTTGACGGTACCGGTGGCTCAACGTGTGCTCGGCGTGACGCGGCGCGCTGCAGCTCAACACATCGAGAGACTGGTGAAAGAGGGAATCCTCGCTCCGGTTGAGGGACATCTCAATCCACGCTTCTACATCGCGCCTGATGTGATCCGGACTGTCGAAGGCAGCCGAGTCGATATCGATACTTAAGCTGTCTTTGAGTATCGAATTCACGAGTCATGGGTACATAAGTACCCGTAAGATCGCGATATTCTGTTCCACCACGTATGGCTTGACCTGCCTCCGCCGGTCCTCGTCCGCGCCCGGGCTGGCGAGTTCCCGGTGAGGTGCATGAGATCGCCGCAGAAGGGCACGTTGGTGCGATGGGGAGCTTGCCGGACCGAGAAGAGTTCACCCGCTGGAACGACGAGCTGGCTCGGCTCGGCTCCCGGCTGACCGGCACCGCCGCGCATCAGGAGTTCGTCGACAGCGTGAGCGGCCGGCTCGAAGCCATGGGTCTGCACGTTCACCGCGACGAGCTGCGGTTCCGGCGCTGGGAGCCTCGTCGCTGGGAGCTGTGGATGGGGGGTGAGGCGTCGCAACGCCTCGCTGTCACTTCGCCGTTCCCGTATTCCGGTGAAACTCCTGCCGACGGTGTGACCGGTGAGCTGGTGTACTGCGGCAAGGCGCCCGGTACATTCACCGACGCATCGGGCCGGATCGCCGTGGTGGACGTTCCCGTACCGCGGATTCCCACGGCGTTCCTGCGTCGCCGTTCGGGACACCTGCCGTTGACCATCACCAACCCCGTGGCCGCGTCGTTCCTGCGGGCCCCTGATCTAGCTGCCGCCCGTGAGGCGGGTGTGCGGGCTGTGGTGTGCGTGTGGCGGGGTGTGTCGGCCGAAAACGCCTCCGGGCAGGTGCTGCCGTTCACCACGCCGTACCACGATTGCCCCGCGCTGTGGGTTGACGGCGCCACCGGCGACGAGTTGCTGGACGCGGCGCGAAATGGCCGCCGTGCCACCGTGGTGCTCGACGCCGATGTCGCCGAGGACGCGGTGACGCATTCCATCTGGGTCGAGGTCGCGGGCGCTGACCCTGCCACGGCGGATGAGATTGTCGTGGTGAACACACACACCGACGGCCCGAACCTCGTCGAGGAGAACGGCGGCCTCGCGTTGCTCGGACTCGCCAGGCATGCCCTGCGCGACGGGCGCCGGCGCTGGCGGCGCGGACATGTCTTCGTCTTCGTCAGTGGCCATTTCCGGATCCCTGATCTCGCGGTCGACCCGCTCGGGCAGGCGTGCAGCACCTGGTTGGAGGCACACCACGACCTCTGGGACGGTGCCGGCGGCCATCGGCGGGCCGTAGCCGGGGTCACCGTCGAGCATCTAGGAGCCAGAGAGTGGAACGACCGGCGGGGGCGCTCGTCGTACCGGCCCACGGGTGCTCCCGCACACGAGCTCGTCTACACCGGAAACCCGGAGATGGAGCGCATCTATCAGGCGGCATCACGGCTGCAGCGTCCCCGGCGCCCGGTGACTCTCCGGCCGGCGAACGGAGTCTACTTCGGCGAGGGCGCCGGCCTGTTCCGGGCGGGCATACCCACCATCTCGCTCGTGCCGGGGCCCACGTATCTCACCGCCGAGGCTGCGGACGGTGGCTGGCATTGGTTCGACCCGGTCCTGGCACACGCGCAGCTGAGAACGCTCGCCCGGGTGCTGGAGGAGATCGACCGGACGCCCACGTCTGTGCTCGGCGTGGCGCAGCCGGAGGCAGGGGCCGTTGTCGCTCGGCTTGTCGAACGGCTGCACGACATCACACAACGCCCCGCAAGGCGAGCGCCCTGACCCGAACCTTGCAGGACGTTGCGTGGTCTTTGACTGGTGTTTCTACGGTGCGCTGGCACGCCAGATCCGGCTACGCAGATCGGCGCCGCGAATCACCTGGATGCGCCAAGGCGTGAGGCGCAGCACGTGCAGCTGTGGATCCGAGGGTGCCTTCCAGAAGTTGCCGAGGTGATAACCGGCGCCGCGGGGGCTTGTCTTGCGGTAGAGGTTCCACACGTGCTCCTTGGTCGGCAACGCATTGTCCCACCGGGCGACGGCGTCGACAGCCACCGAGTTGTTCCCGGGCGCCCAGTAAGAGAAATTAGTGTGTGGGTTGGCCGCGATGTGCGCCGTCTTGACCGGAGTCCGATAGGTGGCCAGCCACCCGAGCGGGACTCCCTCCACGTTCTCCCACACGGGAATGAGAACGCGAGTGCGTGGGCGGTTCTCGGCGTCGACTGTGACCATCGTGGCGTAGTTGATGGCTCCGACGTATGCATTGAACTCGGCTTCCAAACCGGCGAACCTGAGAAGTGCCGTGCTCATGCGCTGTTCCTGAGCGATTCTACGGCGCGTGCGAGGCTGTCCGCGCCGTGGCCGGCATCGATCTGCTGATCGATCATCTCCTTGAGAGGGACGAGCGTGGAAGCGGGGATGCCCTGTGATTGGCTGGCTCGGATGATGGTGGCGAGGCCGGCTTGGTTCATCGCCAGGCTGGATTCGTCGGTGGCGTAGTCACCTTCGTCGATCTCCGTGGCGAACGTGGGTAGCGCCGGAAAAGAGTCGGTCAGCCAGGAGACCAGCATCGGGGTGAGTTCGCTCGCGCTGACTCCGGCGGCCGTGGCCATCGCCGTCGCGTGCAGGAAACCGCCGAGCATGCCGTACATCCCGGCGAGGACGGCGACGTCGTAGCCGGAGGCACGGCCGGCGTCGACGCCGAGGTAGGTGCCCTTTCCCAGGATGGCCAGCTCGGCCTTCCACTGCTCATGGACGTCTGCCGAACCGCTGTAGTTGATCGACGACTCTGCGGTGCCGATCGTCTGGGGTATCGCATACACGGCTCCATGGAGGTACTCGGCCCGGTGCTCAGCAGCCCAGGTGGCGAGTTCCCGGGCGTCTTCTGGACCGCCTGAGGTGAGATTAACCAGCGCGTGCCCGCGGACGGCCTCCGCCGCCCCGGCGAGTACCTCACGCGCGGCCGGTGGATCCAGCAAAGTGACGAGCACGAGTTCACTGGCGGTGACCGCCTCGGCTGCGGTATCCGTTCTCACGGCGCCCTTGGCGACCAGCGGCTCCGCCTTGGCGGACGAGCGATTCCAGACCGTTGTGGGGTGGCCGTGACGAAGGAACGTCTCGGCGAGAGCGCTTCCCAGGTTGCCGAGGCCTATGACTGTGATCGGTTTCGGTGGGGTCATGCCTCCATGCTTGCCGTGTATCTCACGCCCAACCAGTGACAGTGGCGACCATTACCACCAAATTCCTGCCATACGATGGCGTTCATGAGTACTGGTTCCGTTGCCTTGGTGGTGCCCGACGAGGTCGGGGTATTAGATATGTACGAGCTGAGCATCCCTGCCACGGTCTTCGGCATGCCGCAACCGGACCTGGCCGATCCCTGGTATGAGCTGCGATTGTGCGGAGCCGAGCAGCGATCGCGGGCCGTCCCCGGCTTCGCCCTGCGGAGTCAGCACGGACTAGAGGGGCTCGTCGGCGCTGACACGGTGATCGTCTCATGGGTGCCGGACGATGTCATCGAGGGCGGGCGGCCGGTGCCGACCGACATGGTCACCGCCCTGCGTCGTGCTCATGATGCGGGGGCACGGATGGTTTCGCTCTGTGTCGGCGCCTTCGCGCTCGCTGAGGCAGGGCTGCTGGACGGCCGCCGCGCCACCGCGCACTGGATGCATACTGCCCAGTTGGCCGAGCGATACCCGAAGGTTCAGGTGGACGACTCGGTGCTCTATGTGGACGATGGCGATGTGCTCACCAGCGCCGGGATGACTGCTGGGCTCGACCTCTGCCTGCACTTGGTCCGCCGCGACCTGGGTGCGGGAATCGCCAATCAGCTCGCCCGCCGATTGGTGGTGCCGGCGCACCGGCAGGGCGGCCAAGCTCAATTCATCGACCTGTCCGTGCCCGCCACCGACGACCAGAGCTTGGTCCCGGTGCTGGACTGGGCGCGGGCGCGCCTCGACGAGCCACTCACGATCGACGACTTGGCCCGGCGCGCGGCTGTGAGCCCGAGGACCTTCTATCGGCGCCTCCAGTCAGCCACCGGGACAACCCCACTGCAGTGGCTGCTCAACCAGCGCCTCACCAAGGCACAGACCCTGCTGGAGTCCACCGACCTCTCCGTGGAGCGGATCGCAGCGCTGAGCGGCCTCGGCACCGCAAATAACCTGCGTCACCACTTCCTCAAGCAGATCGGAATATCTCCCAGCGACTATCGACGGGCCTTTCCCCCAGCATCACGGGTGGACGAGCGCCGGTGATGTTTCGGTGTCGCGCTTCAGGCGTCGACCCATTCGAGCTCCCCAAGCTCCGCGTCCGCAGATCCCGCGCTCCAGGCGGCGAGGTCGGCCAGGGCCCGTTCGACGGACTCCGTCGGAACGGCAAGGGACAGGATGGCATGGTCAGACCGGTACTCTACGCCGTGGACCGTGATCGCTGCGTTGCGGACGGTGCCTTCCAGCCGACCTGCGGTATCGTGCCCGACGCGCGCCTGGAGCCGCCGCATCAGGCGCCGCTCGCGGGTGCCGACGTGGTCCAATGCGGCGGCCACGGCGTCGGAGTAGGCGCGGACCAGTCCGCCCGTGCCGAGGAGTGTGCCGCCGAACCACCGGGTGACGACGGCGACCACGTCGGACACGTCGCGGCGGGCCAGGACGTCCAGCATCGGCGCACCCGCTGTCCCCGACGGCTCTCCGTCGTCGCTGCTGCGCTGCACTTCGCCGCGAGGCCCCAGCCGGAAGGCCGAGCAATGGTGCCGGGCGTCCCAATAGGTGCGGCGGGCCTCCTCCACAACAGCGCGGGCAGCCTCCTCGGTCTCGACCCGGGCAAGCCGGCAGCGGAAGCGCGAGCGTTTGACCTCGACCTCGGCCGCACCGTCTCTAGCGATGGTGCGGTAGCGATCGGTTCCGGACATCCCGCACAGTGTAGGTCGTCGCCGCCGGGCCCTGCGGCGGACCTGGTGAGTGAACAGCGGGAGTGACGCGCCAAGGAGCCGTTGCGGCCGGATTGCGAGTGGCGCCGGCAGCCTGAAGCCCCGCACCAGTGGTGGTTACTGGCGGGTGAGCCGGACGGCGTCGGCGATCACATAGCCGCTCGTGGATGTCCAGCGGCTCACGCCCACGACGTTGCGTTCACCGGCCGCCAGCTGGAACGTGCCCAAGTTCACCCATCTGCCGCCGTTCGACCGCTGATCGACGTTGACCACCTGGTTCCCGCTCGTAGTGGCGACGATGTGGGGAGCGGAGCTGTTGTAGTCGGGGTTGGCCGGATACCAGACCTCCACCCGGTAGCTGGCCGTGGTGGACACATCGGCACGGAACCAGGCGGCATCGCTCGAGGAGACCGGGCTCGCGAATCGGTAGTCCATGCCGAACCGCTGCGAGGACCAGGACGAGGAGCCCCAGTTCGAGCTTGCGGTGAACGCCCCGGACGTGGCGTTGTCGACGGTCACCGACCAGGACTCCCCGGAGCCGGCCGGGACAACGGCCGCCGCGCTCACGGAACTCTCGTTGCGGGTCCGATCCAGCGCGGTGGCGTAGTACGAGTAGGTCTGTGAGGCAGCCGTGGTGTCGATGAACGCGGCGCTGCCGCCTGACGCGCGGACGGTTCCGAGCAGGTGGGAGGCGTCCGCGAAGTCACACGGGTCCGCGGCTCCATCGCCGGCTATCCGGTACACGGCGTAGGAGGTGGCCGCACCTTCGATGGTGAGTGATACTCCGCTTCCGGTCCGGGTGGCGTCGGTGATCGACGGCGCCGCAGGCGTGCCCCCACCCAGATGTGGCATTGCGGGTGTGATGGCCGGACGCGTGTAGTGGTCGCCGGCCAGCCGGGTAATGGCTCCCAGGCGGTCGGCCCGGATGTCCTTGGCGCTGAAGTAGACGTCGCCCTTGACCTCGGGATGGTCGCGGTTGAGGGTGAGGTGGTTGCTCAGCTCCGCGGAGCTGTTCCACGCGCCGCCGTCACCGATCTTGTACGCGCCCTGGCCCACGTAGAGCTGGACATCCGTGCCGCTGACCAGGTCGGACCACCACGGGACCAGCACCGAGTAGTTCGCGGCCGAGTGGCCGATCTCCCAGTAGATCTGCGGCGTGACGTAGTCCAGCCATCCCTCGGTGACCCACTTGCGGGTGTCGGCGTAGATGGCGTCGTAGGACTGCAGCCCGCTGGTGGCGGAGCCGCGGGGATCGGTGGAGCTGTTCCGCCAGATGCCGAACGGGCTGACGCCGAACTTGACGTGCTCCTTGGCCGACGAGATCCGCTGGCTCATCTCCTGGATGAGGAGATCGACGTTGTTGCGCCGCCAGTCGCCGATGTTGCTGAACCCCGCACCGTACTGCTGGTAGGTGGTCTGGTCGGGGATCTGCTGCCCGCTGGCCGGATAGGGATAGAAGTAGTCGTCGAAGTGCACGCCGTCGATGTCGTACCGGGTGACGGCGTCCATCATCGCGTCCTGGACGAAATCGCGCACCGCCGGAATCCCGGGGTTGTAATAGAGCTGGCCGTTGTAGGCGAAGGCCCAGCCCGGATTCTGCCGTACCGGATGGCTGGCCGCGAGATTGTTCCGGTTGGTGTGGGTGGCCACCCGGTACGGGTTGAACCACGCATGGAATTCGATGTCGCGGCTGTGCGCCTCGTCGACCATGAACTGCAGGGGATCGTAACCGGGGTTTCCGCCGGGGCTGCCGGTCAGCCATTGCGACCACGGCTCGTACGACGACGGCCAGAAGGCGTCGGCCGTAGGCCGGATCTGGACCACGACGGCGTTCATGTTGCGCTGCTCGGCGAGATCGAGCCAGGAGCGGAGTTCGGCTCGCTGCGCGTTGGCGCTCAGCCCGGTGCGGCTAGGCCAGTCGATGTTGTAGACCGAGGAGATCCACATCGCTCGGAACTGCGACTTCGGGGTTGCGGGATCGGGTGTGCACTGAGCCGCGGAGACCTGAGCGTCGTTCGGCGCGGATCGTGCGCTGGTACCGGTGGACGGCACGGTGCTGAGTACCCCCACTGCCAGGAGACTGGTGGCCATCACTGTGAGCGCGGTCCGGAACAAGGCCATCGCCGTGCCTCCTCATTATCGGATACGTGCGATTTGGGCTCCGCCGTGAAAATGAGTTTTGTCGATAACCGTGATCTTGACAACCCCTTTGGGCGTAATTGGTGACTCGTTGTCGGCGACACGGGCATGTCACCGCCGACTGTCACACTGGAGGGGTGTACAGGGAACGGCCATCCGTCATCGCCCACGCCGTCGCGTGGTCTGGAAGCGTCGACACTCAGGCCCGGGAGCACCTCGTCCTGCCCGATGGCTGTATGGACCTGCTCTGGGTGAACGACGAGCTGCTCGTGGCCGGGCCGGATGACTCGGCGCACCGCGCGTCCTGGGCACCGTCCCGCCCATATGTGGGGCTGCGATTCGGCGCCGGGGTGGGGCCGCGCGTTCTCGGCCTGCCCGCACGAGAAGTACGCAACCAGCGAATCCCGCTCAGCCAGATCTGGCCGGCTGCGCACGTCAGGGCAGCACGAGATGACCTGTTGCGAGGTTGCGACGCCGCTGAGGCGCTGGAGAGGGTCGCCCTCCGCCGGCTGTCGGACGCGAATCCGCCGGATCCGCTCGCGGCCGGAGTCGTTGAGCTGCTCGGACGCGGCACGCGGGTGGACCAGGTGGCCTGGAGCGTCGGTGTCAGCTCACGGCAGCTGCACCGCCGTTGCCTGGATGCCTTCGGATACGGACCTAAAACACTCGCCCGGATCCTCCGGCTTCAGCGGGCCCTGGACCTTGGCCGCGCCGGCCGCTCCGCGGCGGAGGCGGCCGCCGCCAGCGGATACGCCGACCAAGCGCATATGTCGCGTGAGGTCAAGGCGATGACCGGCGTCACCTTCGGCTCCGTGATTACCGCGAACACCGCGGAACCTCAGCCGGCGTAGGCCCGGAGGCTCACGTGCTCGTGTTCGGCAACGCGGCGAACAGATCCACGTGGTTCTCGTCGGGATCGGTCACCGTGGCGTAGCGCTGGCCCCAGAAGGCATCCCACGGAGGGCGCTCGCCCGCGTAACCGGCCTGCTCCAGCTCCTTGTACAGGGCGTCGACGTCGGTGGGCTCGTCACATTCGAAGGCGAGGGCGATCTGACTGACGCCCGGCTGTTCGTAGCCAGGCGTGAACGAGCGAATCGTCTCGACGGTGTCCCAGGCCAGCCGCATTCCACCAGGCAGGCCGACCTCGACGTGCGGCTGGGCATCGGCCTCGTCCGGGATGTCGAGGCCGAGCCTGCGATAGAACGCGAGAGACCTGCCCATGTCCGCGACGACCAATTCGATGACTGCGATACGTGGTGTCATGCTCCTCACGGTAGGCGGCACGGGCGTGCGCCGTCTTGAAAGAATCGGACGTGGGCCGCCGCGTGGATCGCCCTGCGATCATTGACGGATTACTACCCCCATAGGGGTAGTAGAACGGCGTTGATCACCTATCGACGACATGCCACAGGACGAGAAAGGAATCACATGCATCGGTTCGAGGGGCGGGTGGCGTTCGTGACGGGTGCCGCACACGGAATCGGGCGGGCCACTGCGTTGCGGTTGCGATCGGAGGGCGCCTCCGTCGTGCTCGCGGATGTCGACGAGGAGAACCTGGCGTGGGTAGCGAATGACGTAGCTCACGCCGAGGGCGGCGAACCGGCCGGAGGCGGCGACGACGCCCGGGGAGCGCAGGTGTTCCCCGTCCGCTGTGACGTCACGGACCGCCGCTCGGTCAGTTCCGCCGTGGCGTCGGCGGTGGATCGCTTCGGCGCACTCGACGTGCTGGTCAATACGGCGGGCGGCGCCAACGGACCCGAATTCGATGATTTCGACGACGACGGCTGGCTGCGGGTAGCCAACCTCAATCTGCAGGGCGTGGTGCGTTGTATCGACACGGCGTTGCCGCATCTGCTTGCCTCATCCGTGGGTGGCAGCGTGGTCTCGATCAGCTCCGTGAACGGGCTGGCGGCTGTCGGCTCCATGGCGTACTCCGCGGCGAAGGCGGGCCTGGAGAACCTCACCCGTAACCTCGCGGTCCGCTACGGCCGCCGAACGCTTCGCCACGCAGGGTCCGAGCATCGATCGGTCCGGTTCAACACCGTGGCGCCCGGTACGGTTCGAACCCGCGTCTGGACCACGGATGAGCAGGGTCTGGACAAACTCGAGAACCTTCGGCGGATGTATCCGCTCGACCGCGTCGGGGAGCCGGAGGACATCGCGGCGGCGGTCGCGTTTCTGGCGTCCGACGACGCTTCGTGGATCACGGGGGTCACGCTGCCTGTGGATGGAGGGCTCCTCACCGGGCCGCTGGGCGCCATATCGCCGGAGGACTGAACATCGACGCCGAAGCCTGACCGTCAACGCGCGGCGGTCTTCGAGTGTGGCGGACCACACGGGCCTGCGGTGTACGACGAGGCCCGTGACGTATAACGCTTGACATATATAACAACGAGCGTAAATGATGGGCTGTATGCACGCGTTCGACGTCCTCGGCGACCCGGTTCGTCGGCAGATCCTCGACCTGCTGGCGGACGGCGAAAGGACAGCCGGCGAGATCGTGGCTGCCGTCCAGGGCGAGTTCGGAATCAGTCAACCGGCCGTCTCCCGGCATCTCAGAGTGCTGCGTGAATCCGGGTTCGCGGCCAGTGTCGTCCATGGGCAGCAGCGCGTATACGAGTTGAGGCCGACGCCGCTGGTTGAGGTTGATCAATGGCTGGAGCGGTATCGCGGATTCTGGGGTCAGCGGCTCGACGCGCTGGAGACGGAGATTCGCCGGGGACGACGCGACGCGGGCGCGAGAGAGAAATCCGGCGTGAACGCCAGTGCGGTGA
Organism: Phytoactinopolyspora alkaliphila; assembly: GCF_010550695.1. GTDB lineage: Bacteria > Actinomycetota > Actinomycetes > Jiangellales > Jiangellaceae > Phytoactinopolyspora > Phytoactinopolyspora alkaliphila. The sequence goes on along the minus strand of NZ_JAAGOB010000002.1, from coordinate 487,392 downwards.
AGCCGAGCGAACATGCGGACAATACGAATGAAGCGTAGGTCGCGTGGCTGCGCGGCCCGACTGAAAGGCAGGACTTCGACATGGCGTCCATAGCTGGCGAGCTGAGGCTGGACGGAGAGCGCCTGGCGGTACGGATCGAGCGCCGATACGTGGCCACGACGCGTGAGGTCTGGGATGCGATCAGTACGCCGGAGCGGTTGCGGAGATGGTTCGCCGAGGTGTCCGGCGATCTCCGTCAGGGCGGCGAGTTTGGCGTCGTCTTCGGGGAGGGCGACGACAACGTCTCGCATGGCAGGGTGATCGACTGTCAGCCGCCGTCGCGGCTGGAAGTGACCTGGTCCTTCGGGGCCGGTGCTGACGATTCGATCCTGGTGGCTGAGCTCGCGTCCGAAGACGAGCACACCATCCTGACCCTAGACCATCGGGGAATTCCTACGGACCAGATCGGTTATGGGGCCGGCTGGGAGGCGTATCTGGATCGGCTGGATGCACATATGGGTGGTGGCCAGCTTGGGGACTGGTGGGAGGCGACGTCACGTCTGATACCTGCCTACAGCGCGGCTGCCGCAGCACTCGATGCCGATCGCGAGCACTGACAGGAACGATATCGCCGCCGAGCCGGGTTATCGAACGCGGAACGGAAGCGCCGAGGCTGGCGCCGATCCGATGGATCAGATGACGAAGTTGCGCCCCCAGGGGCCGTTCGGGCACCTGATCGTTTAGCGTCCACGCTGTGAGATGAGATCAGGCGACACATCCGGGCATCAACCGCGGTGTTCGACATCTGATCTTCGCCACAGCGGATGATCAGACGGCACAGCGACGATCAGGTGACCAAGGGCGGCGTCGGTCAGGAGCTTTCCGTGTGCGGTGCTGCCACGATGGGTGCGCGCACCAGCGTCTCGTCGACGAAGCAGTATCGCCAGTCCTCACCGGGTTCCAGCGATTGCGTGATCGGGTGCCGCTCGGCGCGGGCATGCGTGCTGGCGTGCCGGTTCGGTGAGTCGTCGCAGCAGCCGACCTCACCGCAGGTGACGCACAGACGCAGCTCCACCCAGGTGTCGCCGAGCTCGACACATGGGGGGCAGACGTCGATGTCGGTGGCGGTCACCTTGATCTGGTCGAGGTGCGTGCAGGACGTGCTGATGGTCTCCTCACGCACGTACCGCCACACCGGATGCAGCAACCAGTCCGGCAGGATACGCGCCAGGTACTGAGAGTTCGCGGCGAGCAGCGGGCTGACGATCGCCAGCGTCAGCACGTAGAGAGCGACGAACGGTCCGATCCGGGGGTCGAGTCCGGCGGCAAGCGCGAGAGTCGCCAGGATGAGCGAGAATTCACCGCGGCCGAGGATGGTCAGCCCGACATTGGCGGCAGCTCGCTGGTTGAAGCCGAACAGGCGCGCGGCGACGATGCCTGAGGCGATATTGGCCACGAGGGTGATCAACACCGCGACGGCCACCGGGACCGCCACCGCACCGAGGTCGCCGACGTCGATGCTCAGCCCGAAGGCCACGAAGAACACGGCGGCGAAGACGTCACGCAACGGCAGCACCAAACGCTCTACCCGCTCGCGAACCCTGGTCTGGGAGACCACGAGCCCGATCAGCAGGGCGCCGATGGCGTCGGAGACGCCGACCTCCTCCGAGAGTCCGGCGACCAGGACGACCAGACCGACGACGAGGACCGCGAGCAGTTCGTCTTCCCGGCTCCCGATGAGCGTGCCGATGAACCGTGCACCGTAGCGGGCCACGGCGAAGAGAAGGAGAAGGAAACCGAAACTGATCGCGAGATCACGGACCAGTTCGAGCGCCGTCTCCGAGTCGGACAGAATGGGCGAGAGTAAGGCCAGGTAGAACGCGAGGAAGATGTCCTCGAGGACGATGATGCCCAGCACCACCGGGGTCTCGGCGTTGGTCAGGCGGTGCAGTTCGATCAGCAGCTTGGTGGCGATCGCCGACGACGAGATTCCGACGGCGCCAGCGATGACCAGTGCCTCCGAAGCGCCCCAGCCGAGAGCGAATCCGAGGGCCAGACCCGCCGACAGGTTCAGCCCGATGTAACACCCCGCGGCGAGGAACAGCTTGCGGCCGCTGCCGAGCACCTGTTCCACCGGAAACTCCACGCCCAGGTGGAACAGCAGCAGAATCAGCCCGAGCGCGGCGAGTACAGCGAGATCTTCCGGGTGCTCGATGAGCACCGGCCCGGGGGTTCCGGGGCCCAGCAAGATGCCGACCACCATGTAACACGGCACGGTGGGCAGGCCGACCCGTCTCCCGGCGCGGGCCAGCAGACCCGCGATCAGCACCACCGCGCCGAGGCCCACCAGTTCGACGTGCATGTAGCCCCCTTGAACCGAAGTCAAGACTCATGCCGGTACGCGGCATCGACTCCGTGTGTGCGGATGGCCGCGAAGCGCCGCGGCCGTCATGCCTCGAAGAACGTGGCTGAGAGTACCGCACCGACTTTACGAGCTTGTTCCTCGTTGAGCTCGATCACCGCGGACGGCTCGGCCGAGGCGGAGGCGAAGACGTAGAGATCGCGCACGCCGCCCGACCGGACCACGACGGAAATGCGCTGATCGCTGCGGCCCAGGTCGATGTCGTACCGCTTGCCTATCCCCGGCAGTTCTTGCACGTGCACACCCTGACCCATGTCTCTCCCTCGGCCGGCCATCTGTGCCGCACAACACAATACGCCCGTCGATCGCGTAGCCGTTCGCGCTGAGGCCCGGTGGAAGCGGTGCACGACCACAGGCGCGGGGAATAGGGGCGGCACCTGCGCGGGTTGCCTGCCTGAAACGAAGAACGGCGGATCTCGAAGGCTTTCTGGGAGCGCGAAATGACGGATGTGCGTGTGCCGGACCCGCCCGCCATCGAGTTCGGAAGCCGCCGTGGCCGGCTCATCCTCCTCGCCACGGTGCTCGCTTCGGGGGTGGCGTTCCTGGACGGGACCGTCGTGACCGTGGCCCTTCCACGGATCGGCACCGATCTCGGAGCCGAGTTCTCGGCACTGCAGTGGGTACTCAATGCCTACTTGCTGGCGCTGGGTGCTCTGGTTCTGGTGGGCGGAGCTCTCGGCGATCTACTGGGCCGCCGCCGCGTCTTCGAGGTGGGCATGTGGGGCTTCGGAGTGGCGTCGTTGTTGTGCGCCCTGGCGTGGAGCCCAGCGGCGCTCGTCGGTGCGAGGGCCTTACAGGGGGTCTTCGCGGCACTGCTGACCCCGGCGAGCCTGGCCATCCTCTCCGCCACGTTCGCGACGAAGGACCGAGGCCGCGCCATCGGCGCATGGTCCGGCCTGTCGGGAGTGACGATGGCATTCGGGCCGTTCCTCGGTGGGTGGCTGGTCGACGCGGCGTCCTGGCGGTGGATATTCCTCATCAACCTGCCGGTGCTCGTCGCCGCGATCGCGGTGACCCGGCGAGCCGTCCCCGCGGATGCCGGTGCCGGCGCCGGCCTGGCGAAGGCCGACGTGTTCAACCGCGTCGACCTGCCCGGCGCGATGCTGACCGCCACCGGTCTCGGCCTGATCGTCGCGGCGTTGATCGAAGTCGAGCGGCTACCTGCCTGGGCGGTGATCGTCTCCGTCGGCACCGGCGCGCTGACCCTGTGCGGCTTCGTGGTCTATGAGCGACGCCGAGCCAGGCCGATGATGCCTCCGGAGCTGTTCCGCATTCGCACGTTCACTGTCGCGAACCTGTTCACCGTGGTCGTGTATGCCGCACTGACTGGAATGAGCTTCCTGATCTCCCTCGCCCTGCAGCGCGGGCTGGGCTATTCGGCGCTGGCAGCCGGAGCGGCCACAGTGCCCATCACGCTCGTGCTACTGGCCTTCTCAGCTCGCGTGGGCGCATTGATGGTCCGCACCGGTGCACGGCCCCTGCTGACTATCGGCGGTGTGCTGACGGCGTGCGGACTGCTCATGCTCTCGGGTATCGGCATCGGAACCTCCTACCTGACCGGAGTCTTGCCCGGGGTGATGGTCTTCGCCATCGGCCTGGTGTTCCTCGTCGCTCCAGTGACCACGACGGCGCTGACCGACGTTCCGGGTGCGAGGCAGGGTGTTGCCTCCGGCGTGAACAACGCGGTGGCCAGGATCGCGGGCTTGCTCGCCGTGGCCGTACTGCCGGCTGCCGCCGGCCTTTCCGCGACCGGGGCGATGGAACCCGGCCCACTACTTGACGGTGTCTCGACGGCGTTGCGGATAGCGGCCGTGAGCTGTGTGGCGGGTGCCGTCATCGCCTGGGTCGGTCTGCGTCCGCACGACTGCAAGGTGACTGTTGCCGGACAAGGCACCGCATCCTGATCGCCTTCAGCACCGCATCGGCATACCCCACCCCTCGTGATGGAGGTGGGGTATGCCGATTCCGGCAATGTCCGCGTGTGTGCTCAGCGTGCCGCCAGCGCGGCGGCGCGGATGACCTCCTGTTCGATCCCATTGCCGTGCACATCTTCAGCGGCGACACGGAACGAGACGAATCCGGATCCCTTCGCAGGTGCGCGGTTGCCGAGGTTCACCGCGTAGGAGCCGTCGGCCTGGCGATGCGTGCGCAACTCCTGCCAGCTGACACCGTCGTCGTAGGAAACCTGGAACGTCACCTCACTGACCGTGACGTCGTCGCCCGCCGGATGTCCGACGGTGACCGACACGGTGTTGGGCCCTCGGCGATCCCGCGGCGCGACGAGACGATTGGTCAGTTCGAGGTCGACGTCGTAGTCGAGCGTCAGCAGTGGCACCACCTCGCCGGCGTCTGCGGTTCGGCTAGAGCGGAACGTCCACTCCGTGAGGGTCCGGGTCGACAGTTTTGTCCACGGTGCGTTGTTGTCGATGTGGTACGTGATCCGGAACTGGTCTTCGCCTGGCGGCAGCAGAATGGTTCCGGCCGGCTCCATAGTGGTTTCGCCCAGGATGTCGTCGCCATGCCAGACGCGGAAGAGCGCATTGATTCCGTTTGTCCCGAACGTGGAAAACCCCTTCGCGAAGTTCCCGCCGGCATCGACGATGCCTGCTGTAGGAATATGCAGGATGTCGCGGTATCGAGCGACTGGACGGTCGGGATCGAAGCCGGGGACGAGCGGCTGCCGGAGCCATGACTGCGTTGCGTGATCGGCTCGACCGTATGACGTCAAGGGGCTGTGGAAGACGAGATCGAACGGGGGCGGCGGCTCCGGCCCGCGGTTGTTGCGCCTTTGTTCCGGCGTCGAGACCCCGTACTGCCAATCCACCACGGGATCTACGTTGTGATACACGACCCTTGCTCGAGGGACGCCGAGCAACGGCCGGACGACGCTGGTGGCGTACGGCGCGCCGGGCTGGAACGGGTACGAAGTGGCGCTGAAGCTCATGCCCTCGAGCTGTGCGTACAGTTCCTGGTCCAGCGTGACCGCGTTGTCGTCGGCATCGATCGTATAGGTGAGACTCTGGGAGATGCCGCCACGTTCGGCATAGGCGAGGTCATACACGTACGGGCTGACCGGCGTCCCGTCGGCCCGGACCGTGACCGGTTCGGAGCCCAGTTGCTGCAGGAGGATCAGCCCCTCCTCCCGGGAGAGCCGGATCGTCGGCACACGGAGTATGCCGTACGCGCCGACCTCGCCACTGAGGCCGGGTTCGTCGTTGTAGACGGCGACCATCCTGGCGCCGGCGTCGGCGGCGAGGTTCGACTGCTCGGCCACCGAGGTGTGGTCGCTGCGCTCGATCAAGGCCAGTGCCCCGTCAAGATCGACGTCGACGAGATCTTCCGGGCGGCCCTGGCCGGCATCGGCCACGACCAGATCCATGTGGTCGTCGACGACGGGGAACTGCCAGCTGTTGTCACTGAAGTAGTCCGGCCTGACGTAGCGAGGACGCAGGGAGATGTCGTCCCTGCCGGGCAGATCCAGCGTCACCTCAGGTTCGGCGAGCAACCAGCGGGAGGTGGCAGTCAGCTCGCCGATGCTGACCTCTTCGGTGGGCTGCATGAATAGCCGTTCTTCCAGCTGGCCACCGGGCGCATTCCTGTGATATTCGAACGTCGCGGGTCCGGCCGCCGGTGTTCGGAGCCACGCGAGCTCGAAAGCGCCGCCCAGGATGGGCTCCGCGTCGTGGGATGGCGTTTCGACGTGGACCTCGACCGCTTCTCGGGCGTCCAAGAGCACATCCATGTCTGAGTCGACGGTGAACTCGGGTTTGCCGACCAGGGTGGTGTGAAGCGGCGTGGTGGTGGACGGGTTGCCGTCGCTCTCCGCCCAGCCGGGTTTGGTGAAAACGAACGCCATAGCCGAGTAGGTGCCCTCCGGTACGCGGATACACAGTGCCTGGCCGGCCGGCTGCTCCGGACAGAGGCGGTACATCGGCTCGCCGGTCTCGACATCGATGACGATCGAGTCGATCACGTGTCCCCATAGTTTGGCTGGCCGTCCGTCACGGGCCAGCCCGGCAAGTGTCAGGTCGAAGTGCTCCGGTTCAAGGTAGTAACCCACGGGGGTCTGCGACCGCGTGTCGTCACCGGCGGTGGCCACGAGCCGGCCGGTGGCGAGACCGACCTCGGCCGCGTTCAGATCGAGCACCAATTCCGCGGTGGCGGTGCCGCCGGCCGGCACGGTGATCTGCGCCGGTTCCACAGTGACCGCGATGTCGGCATCCAGGTCGAGATCGAGCGTGACGGACCGCTCCGAGATGTTGCGGTAGGTGACCTCCGTGCGCTGTGGTTCGGGATCCTCGTCGGGGAAGGGCTGCAAGCCGAAGTCGATCGGCCCCCCGACGGTGAAAACCTCGCTGGACATGGCGTGCTCGACGTTGACCCGGCCGGCGCCCTGGTCGTAGGCGCTCAGCCCATCGGTGGCCGTAGCTGTGGACACGAGCAGTCCCTTGAGTTCCTGCGCGTTTAGATCCGGGTGAGCTTGCTTGAGCAGCGCCACGGCTCCGGCAGCGTGTGGTGTTGCCATGGACGTGCCCGAGTAGCGGATATAAGGCCCGTCGGCGTCGCCCGTTCCGCCGGCACGGGCCGCGGCGATCTGTACACCAGGAGCGGTGAGGTCGGGCTTCAGGCGGTATGTTCCGTGGGCCGGTCCGCGGCTGGAGAAGGCGGCGAGCTGATCCTCGTGATCGACTGCGCCGACCGTCAGCGCCGACTCGGCGTCCGCGGGACTGCCGATGCACCGGTCGCAGGAGCCGTTTCCTGCGGCAGCCACGAATAGCGTGTCATGTGTGGAACTCAACGACTCGAGAGCCTCCGTGAGGACGGGGGCCTCCACGTGTCCCGGAGGTAGGCCAAGGCTCAGATTGACCACGTCGGCGCCCTCGCCGGCCGCCCATTCCATGCCGGCGATGATCCATGACAGCAGCCCCGATCCGTCGGCGCCCAGCACCTTCCCGTCGAGCAATGCAGCACCGGGCGCGACTCCGCGGTGCAGGCCGTCCGAGGCCGCCCCGGTCCCGGCCACGGTCGAGGCTACGTGCGTGCCATGTCCGGCGAAATCGCCCGGGTCCAGGTCCCAGGTGAAGTTCTGCGCCGACACCACCTGTCCGGCCAGGTCCGGGTGGTCGTCGTCGATTCCGGTGTCCAGTACGGCGACGGTGACCCCCGAGCCGTCGAACCCCGCATCCCACGCCGCTGGTGCGGAGATCTGCCCGGTGCTGTGGTCGAGCTGAGCGGTGACCACGGCGTCGAGCCAGACCTTCTCCACGTCGGCGAGTGGTCCCGCGGGCTCCAGCCCGTAGGTCTGGGTCGAGCCGTCGGCCGGGTCCACCGCGTCGGCCAGCTCGAAGACCGCACCAGCGAACTCGCTTGTGTCGGACACATCGGCCGTCATCGCTGCCGCGGCGATACTGGTGAACGGCCGCACGTCATCTGTGCCGGGGACCTCCGTTCCGGCCTGTGCCATCAGCCGGTCCTCCGGATAGGTGAGGATCAGCGGCAGGCCGCCGGCGGTGTGGGTGAGTTCGTGTTCGGCCAGGTAGGTGACATTGAATAAGGCGGCATCCAGGCGTTCCGGTACGAGCGCTCGGACGTCCGACGGTACGACGTACAGATCGTCTCCGCGTCCGGACACTCCGAACGACGGAACCGTGCCGTCCGGGCGCGGCGCCGGTTCGACGCGCACCGTGGTGCGATCGCCCTGGACGCCGCCGAGGTGCACACGGTCGCCCGTCACGAGTGTGACGACCGGGTTCCCATCGGCCGGCGAGGCAGGTCCAAAGCCGATGTGGTGTGTGGTCTCCGGGCTCGAGGCCGGCACGGGGGCGGTGGTGCCGGTGACCGGCTGGGCCTGTCCCGGCGTGTCGATGCCGACAGTGACCACGGTAGTAGCGAGCGACATGGCCACGGCGGCGGATGCGAGAGAACGGCTCACGCGACGGGTGCGTCGAATCATCTCGGGGGGCCTTTCGTCGGAGTTGGCAAGATTCTTCGTGAGGTCACTGCGCGAAATCTAGGCCGCTGCGTGGCGAAATAGCGCCATGGCAGAATTTGGCCATGCTTGAAGCGCTCGGCATCTCAGAACAGGACGAGGAGCTTTATCGCGCGGTGTTGCGCAGGCCACACGCAACCGCGGACGAGTTGGCTGAACGGGCCGGTCACGCCACCGCGACGATCCGCCGTGGCCTCCGCCGGCTGGAGGATCTCGGGCTGCTCGCCAGATTGGCCGGACAGCCGACCCGGTTCATGGCTATCAGACCCGACGTCGCTGTCGACGTCTTGGTCAGCAGGCGCCAGCAAGAGCTGGCGCAGGCGCAGGTGGCTGCTCGCGCACTGGTGTCCGAGATGGTGACCGATCGGCCGCAGGATCCGGAGGAGCTGGTCGAGATCGTCTCCGGCCGGCGTGCGGTGGCACACCGATTTCTGCAGATGGAGCAGGTGGTGTCCGACGAGTTGCTCGTGCTGGACCGTCCGCCCTACGCCTACTCGCCCGGAGTGCCGAACAGGCACGAGCTGGAGCTCCTTGCTCGCGGTGTCAGATGTCGCGGGATCTACGCACCGGACGGCCTCGAGCTGCCCGGGCGGATGCGGGAGTTGCGAACGCTGGTCGAGGCGGGCGAAGAGGCCAGGACTTCCTCGGTGGTGCCGATGAAGCTGGCCATCGCTGATCGGTCCGTAGCGATCCTTCCACTGAACTCGGAACAGGTCACCGAACAGGCACTCGTGGTGCACGCGTCGACCTTGGTCGATGCCCTGGTCTCCCTGTTCGAGATGCTGTGGGTGCGCTCCCTTCCGTTGACCTGGGATGTATCAGACAGCTCCGCGACCAGTGCCGGGACATCGAATGCGGCGCAACCGCCTCAAGAGCTGCTGAATCTTCTGGCGGCCGGGCTGAGTGACACCGCGATCGCCAGGCAGCTTGAGGTGAGCCCGCGCACCCTCAGCCGTCAGCTGGCGGTGTTGACCCGGCTTCTTGGAGCCCGGACCAGGTTTCAGGCCGGTGTCCGGGCCCGTCAGGAAGGCCTGGTCTGACGCGTGCCATGTCGCGGCAGGCGGGATCGACCCGCTGATCAGAACAGCGAGGTGGCGAGGATCAGCACGCCGGGCAGGGCGATGAAGACGCCGAGTACCCACGCGATCGCGTACCGCTTGCGCTGGACCGCCAGCGAGGCCAGCCACGAGGCACCCTTGAGCGGGATCTCTCGCAGCAGCGGCACGCCGAAGATCAGCAGCAGGGCGAACAGGTTGAACAGCAGGTGGACGAGCGCGATCTCCAGCGCGTGCACCGCGTGTGCGCCACTGACAGCCGTCGAGGCGAGGAGGGCCGTGACGGTGGTGCCCACGTTGGCGCCGAGGGTGAACGGGTAGATCTGCCGCAGGCTGAGCGTCCCGGACCCGGCGAGCGGGATCATCAGGCTGGTGCTGGTGGTGGAGGACTGGACGAGCACGGTGACGGCCGCACCTGAGGCGATGCCGCTGACCGGCCCACGGCCGATCGACGCATGCAGAATCCGGCGTGCCCGGCCCACCATCAGCTTCTTGAGCAGCTTGCCGATGTACCTGATGGCGAAGAAGATCATCACTGTGCCGAGGACGATCATGGCAATGCCACCGAGAACGGTCGGGAGCGGGCCGGTGATGTTCTTGACCGTGTCGGTCACCGGTGAGGTGAGCGTGCTGACGACGTTGCTGTTCTCCATCGAGTAGCTGTGGTCGCTGACCAGCGGCCCGGCCAGCGCCAGCGCGCTCCGCTCGAGGAACCCGAACATGATCTCCAGCGGCAGGAAGATCGCCACCGCGAGCAGATTGAAGAAGTCGTGAACGGTGGCGGCCGAGAACGCGCGCTTGAACTCGTCCTTGTCCCGGACGTAGCCGAGGCTGATCAGCGTATTGGTCACCGTCGTGCCGATATTGGCGCCCATCACCATGGGCACCGCCACACTGACCGGCAAACCTCCGGCGACGAGGCCGACGATGATCGACGTCACGGTGGACGAGGACTGGATGAGCGCTGTAGCCAGCAGTCCCACCATCAAGCCGACCAGCGGGTTGGTGGCGAACTGGAACAGTTCCTCGGCCTGACTGCCGGTGGCCGTCTTGAAGCCGGAGCTGATCACGCTGACCGCGGCTACCAGCAGGTAGATCAGTCCTGCGACGGCCAGCCAGTTGGCGATGGTGCCGGCGCGCCGCGTGCGGGACCGGGCCGCGGTCACCGCGGGGAGCGCAACGTCCACCATGTGGGGAACTCGCGTGCGGTGTACGTCCTCGCGGACGACAGTGCTGCTCGCCATCTGCTGGTTCGACCTTTCGTCGACGCCCGTACTGCTCATGGACAACCACGTAAAGGAAGCCCTACGTAGGTGAACAGACGGTGAATGACGACCGAAATCGACACGTACAGCGCGCGGCGACCTGGAAATGCCCTGGTAACAGCCGCTTTGCGGGTGGCGTGAATCCCCGTCAGTCGCCGGTCTGAGCCAGCACCAGCCCGGCTCGGGCCTTCGGTGTGAACCAGGTGCTCTTGCGGGGCATCTTCTGCCGCGCCAGGTTCACGGCGACGAAGTCGTCCACGTTCACCGGCGGTATCAGGACCGCCATCGCGGCGTTGCCTTGATCGACTTCACCGCGTAGCCACGCCGCCGGATAGTCGCCTCCGATATAGCGGATGCGTTTGTCCCCGGGATCGAGGCCGAGGACCTCTCCGAACAGCAGCCGCTCGACGAGGGCGTGGCCGAGCCGCTCGGTGACCGGGGCGTCGTCCTGACGCGGCAAGGTGACCGCATAGCTTGCGCCGTCCACATACAGGTGCACCAGGTCCGCGTTCCGCGGGGTCTCGGCCGGTTGGGACAGCGACGTGGCCGACGCGCCGGTTTCCGTCAGGCGTTCCAGCATCTCGTCGCTCGGCATGGGCAGGCTGGCGACCAGGCGGTGATACGGATCGATGCTGAGTGACTCGGGCGTCGTCACCACGGCGAGGAACCGGCTCAGGCCGCCGATCTGGGCGGCCAGGCTGCGGTGGTTGCCGTCCGCGACCACCAGCTCGCCGCCCCCGGCCAGCTCGCGAAGCCGGTCGGCCTCGTCGCCCGCCGGCAGTGGCCAGATCTCGTGTTTCCGCCCTGCGGGGTCCATGTCGGTGGCCGCAGGCGGACCCGCGGCCTCGCAGGCGGCGGCCAGCGCCTCCTGCAGTTCGCGGCCGGCGCCCGTCTGCATGAGCAGCACGGGCGAGAGCAGGTGCCCGGTTGCCTCGGCGAGGGCCACACGTTCCCGCACCTTCTCGATGAAGACATCCTCGTTGCGGATCACCAGACCCGGCTCATCGGCACGGGTGGAGATCTGAGCAGTCTCGACCAGGCAGAACATGCCGTAGGTCGGTGCCTTCGCCGCCGAGCCGGACTCGCTGATCCGGTAGAGCACGACGACGTCCTCGGCCGAAAGATAGCGCCCCTGATCCTTGGCATGGGTCAGGCGTCGCACGGCGTCCGGAAGGGAGTCCGCGAACGTGGTGCCGAGATTCTCGGGTGCGCGGTGAGGCATCTCGATGGCGAGCGCGCTGGCCGGATTCGCCTCGATGACGGCGGTGATCTCCGCGTCGTCGGCGAACTCGTCGTAGTTCTGCGCGCCGGTCCCGCCGGAGGTGATCCACGCCTGCTCAATCGGATGGACGATCGTCATGGGCTCCGACGTTATCGGGAGGCCCCCGATGTCACCAACCAGGGTGGGTCGGGACGGCTGACGGGTATCTCGCCGGCAGGACAGGGCGATACAGGCCACGGGTGCCTGACAGGGCCAGCGGCCCCCGGCGCTGGCGAGGATCAGTATCGCGCGACCTCTAGATCACGAGACGATTCAGCCGTGGGGATCTCGCCCGAGGAAGGCGATGAGCTGATCCGCCGGCCCATACCGCGGACCGATCTGCACAGGCGCGGCGAACCGCGCCGGCCGGTCGTCGTCGGAGACCAGCACGGGACTGAGGTCGAGCAACCGAATGGCGAGCTCCGCGGGTATCGGCCGATCGAGCCCGCATGCCTGAGCGATGTCCCAGCCGTGCACGGTGATCTCCAACGCGCCGGTAGTCGTCACGAAACTCGCACTCAAGGCTCGATCGGAGACTTCGATGGTGTGTTCGTCCATCGCTTCGGCAGCCCAGCTCAGCAGGCGACAGGCACGCTGTTTCAGTCGGCTGATCGTCTCCGACACCGGCGTCTCGGCGCCGGCCAGCTCGAGTTCGATGCGCCCCAGGTCCGCGGCCTCGCACAGGGCGGCCAGTGAGTCATCCATGTGACTGAGGAGTGCACGAAGGTTCCAGCCCTTGCAGGGTGTCCGGCGCTGCATGGCGCCGGGCGTGATCGCCTGCAGGCTGCCGAGTGTGTACGCGATAGACCGATCGAGCAGCTCGACGCCGCCCGCCAGGGCAGCGGGTTGGTTGATCATCGACGGGCCGGCTACGCGGCGCTGGGCCGTGGCTCTGCCGGCGCGATGTCCGGGAGACCGAACGCCTCGAACAGGCTCACGTCGAAGAACATCGCGACGTGCGCCACCCGCGACGCCCTCATGGTCAGCACCTGCAGCCCGAACTTGTGGTGCACGCCGTCGTCGCCGCGCATGTAGACGCCGAATGCCGGCTGACCGTTGGCGCTCGCCGGAATCAGGCGCATATCGCCTGCGCCCTCGGCAGGGCACTGGTGCTGGATCAAGCCGACGATGTTCTCCGGGCCCTGGTACCAGGTGGGGAATGGCGGCATCTCCCAGACGGCGTCCGACGTGAAGAGCTCCACCATCGCTGTGACGTCGTAGTTCTCGAATGCCGTGGCGTAGCGGTCGAGCAGCTCACGCTGTTCGGCGGATGTCGGTGCGGTGACGTCATCCTCGGTGGGTGCCGCTTGCTCAAGCTGAGCGCGGGCCCGCTGCAGGAGGCTGTTGACGGCAGCAGTGGTGATCCCGATGGCATCCGCGACCTCGGCCGCACGCCACTTCAGCACGTCGCGCAGAACCAGCACCGCGCGCTGCCGCGGTGGAAGATGCTGCAAGGCGGCGATGAATGCGAGGCGAATAGATTCCCGACCGGCCACGATGGATGCGGGGTCACTGCCGTCCTCGCCGACCGAGGAGTCGGGGATCGGCTCCAGCCACGGCACCTCGTTGTGCTCGGCGATGTCGTCGGTGGGGTCCGAACTGGGGGCACCCAGGCCGGTGGGCATCGGCCGGCGGTTGCGTCCTTCCAGGGCCGTCAGGCATGCGCTGGTGGCGATGCGGTAGAGCCAGGTTCGCAGGGACGACCTGCCCTCGAACTTCTCGTACGCCTTCCAGGCGCGAAGGTACGTCTCCTGGACGAGGTCTTCAGCATCGTGCACCGAACCCAGCATGCGATAGCAGTGCGCCATCAGCTCCCGCCGGTACGGGTCGGCGAGCTGGGCGAAGTCTTCCTTCACCGGTGCTTGCGTCATGGTAGGCACTGTATTACTCCTCAAGGACCGAGAGGACATTTCCGGCAGGATCGGCGAACCACGCGATAGGCGGACCTTCGTCACCCCGGACGATCCCCTTGTCGTCCATCACATTGTCGAACTGTGGATAGCGGAGGAACCGCACGCCACGAGCCGTGAGCTCGCCGACGGCGGCCTCGATGTCCGGCACGGGAAAGTTCAGGATCGTGAAGCTCGCCGGCGTGTGGTCGGGCTTGGGGTAGATGAGAATGTTGTGTCCTCCGGACACGTGCAGTTCCAGGAGTCCCTGGCCTTCCATCCCTTCCACCTCGGTGACCTGCATGCCGAGCGTGGTGGCGTAGAACTCCTGGGCCGCGGCGGGGTCGTCCACCGAGAAGCCACTGAATGCTGGGGTATCGCCGAACATGGCACTCACTCCTTGACCGACTGGCTCTGAGCCATCTCTGCTTGGTGCTCTTCGCTGATCTGGATGATCTGCACGTAATTGCCGTCCGGGTCGATGGCGGTGGCGAAGTAGCTGCCGTCCCGGTCCTCCAGTTCGGCCAGCCACGTGGCACCCATCTCGTCCAAGCGTGCCGCAACGCTGGGGGCGTCGTCGACATCGAAGTTGAGGATCATCCGGCCGGGCTCCGGATTCTTGTCGGTGATGTCCGCCCGCGTGTCGATCATCAGGTAGAACTCGCCGAACTTGAGGACTCGGTAGGAGCCGACATCCGCGTCGTCGTTCGGCGCCAGCGCGGCTGCGTACCACGCGTGCAGCCGGTCCGGGTTGGTGCTGGAAAGCAGCATGCTGCCAAGGCTGGACCCCGCCATATGCACTCCTCGTGTCTATGCGCCCCTTCGGGCTTCACTCGTGCCGTCACGGGTACAGACTCGCGGTGGGCCGTGAACTCATCGGTCCCAGCCGAAGAATGTGATGCCGGCCTGACGCGGCCGAGGCGTGCGGTGCGGTATGAGTGGGGGATGACATCTGCGCATCCGCTCCACATCGGCGTCAAGCTGAGCCAGCAGCTCACCACGGTGGCGGAGCTCACCGACTTCTGGCGGGTCGCCGATCAGGCGGGTTTCGATCATCTGTGGAACTACGATCACTTCGCCGCACTGCCCCCGGAGCCGGACGTCATGCCCGGAGACGTGCTGGAGGCCTGGACACTGCTCGGCGCGATGGCCCAGGCCACCGAGCGGATCCGGATCGGTTGCATGGTGACCGGCAACACGTATCGTCATCCCGCGGTACTGGCCAAGATGGCCGTCACGGTCGATCACCTCTCCGGTGGCCGGCTGGAGTTCGGGCTGGGCGCGGCGTGGGTCGAGGCTGAGCACACGATGCTGGGCATCGAGTTCGGCACGCTGCGGCAGCGGCTGGACAGGTTCGAGGAAGCCTGTCAGCTTATCCGCTCACTGTGGACCGAGGAACTCACGACGTTCGAGGGCGAGCACTACCAGCTCACCGACGCCCTCGCGAACCCGAAGCCCGTGCAGCGGCCTTACCCGCCCATCTGGGTCGGTGGACGAGGCCGCAAACGCACGCTGCGCATCGCGGCCCAGTATGCGGACGTGTGGAACACTCCCGCCGCGGACCCGGACGAGGTGGCTGACCTCTCGGCCGTTCTCGACCGGCACTGCGCCGATGTGGGTCGCGATCCGGCCGAGATCCGGCGGTCCAGCCAGCTGCGCTTCGACAGCACCGTCGAGCGGCTTCTCAAAGAGATCGAACAGCAGGCAGCGCTGGGTGTGAGCGAGATCATCATCTACGTCCCGCCGGGCAACGCGGTGGCCGACCTGGAGCGGCTAGCCGCGTCGCTGCCGGCCATGCGCGCCATCGGCTCCTGAGAGAGGGTCAGCTCGCGAAGAACTCCTTGAGGACCGGGGCGACGGCCTCGGCCTTGAGCATGTGCGTTTGCCCCGCCAGCGTGCGGTACTCCGCCTCCGGGAGGACCGCGGCGACCGCGCGCTGGCTGTTCCGCATCCACTCCGGGCTCTTCCCACCGTCCATGACCAGGGTCGGCATGGTGACCGAGGTCCATCGGTCCGAGGGGAGAGGTTCGCGCTTCCGGCCGGGTTCGAGAATCTCGCGATCGTAGGGAAGCGTGTGCCCCACCGCCTTGAGCTTCTTCCACGCCGGCATCAGGCGCATCATCGTAATGGCGATTCGGGGGGCGCCCACCAGCTTCATGAACCTCTTGACGGCGTCGCCGGGCCGGCCGGCAGCAATGTCCTCGGCGATCCGCTCGCGGTAGTCGGGAGGCTCGACCGGCCCGGTGTCGTCGACGAGGTACGGGGCCTCGTAAAGGGCCAGCCTCGTGATGCCGATGCCGTGGTTTGCGGCTTCGAGGGCGAGAGCGGCACCAGACGAGATGCCGTAGACGAACGCGGTGCCTCCGGCCTCCTTGATGATCGCCTCGAGGTCCTCGATCTCCCGCTCGGCGGCGTAGGGCGCCGTGTCGGCACTCTCGCCCCGGCCCCTGCGGTCGTAGGTGTAGACAGTGAACCGGTCGGCCAGTTGCTTGGCCAGAGGCGTCGCCGGGCCGAACGCTCGATAGCAAAGAGCGCCGTCGACGAGGACGACAGGCGGTCCGTCTCCGGTCTTGTCGTAGGCGATGGTGGTTCCGTCTGGGGATGTGACAGTTGGCATGAGAGCTCCCGTGGATCTGAGTTGTCGTTTGCTGGTCGAGATGCGGGATCGTCAGCCGAAGACCTCACGCAGCCAGTTCTGCCAGGCCGTCTCGGCATCGGTTCGATTGACCTCGGAGAAGAGGTGGTGGCCCGCGATCATCGGACCGCGAAAGCCCTTGAGGAAGCGGTAAAGGGCATCGTCGGCGCTGATCCCCAGGGTGTCCGCGTTGACGAAGTACACCGTGCCGTCGATGGGTGTCGAGCCGGGTCCGGTGAACCGTACGGTGGACCCGCGGGTGATCGGCTCCGTGAGGCCGAGGGCGCCGTGCAGGGTGGACCAGGCTTGCCCCCAGTCCTGGACCGCCGGCCCGAACGCGGTCACCGGGATAGCCGCGCGGCCGTTGAAACGAGCGAGATACTCGACCAGCGTGCTGAAGAAGAGCTCACCGCCCTTGGTCATCGCTTGGTACTCGTCCTCCCAGTCGTCGCCGGGAAGAAAGCCGCTCGTCACCATACGGACTACCGTGCTGCCCTGGTCACGTCCTTCGAGCAGGAACTCGAAGGCGACGAATCGGCCGTCCGGCGCCTCGTCGCTGCGGTAGGCGAACCGTTCCGGCGGAACCCACGTGGTGACCCTGTGCTCCGGCGTGTACCCGCCGAACGCCATCCGGACGGCGCCGCCGGGGCCGGGCTCGACCTCGTTCCGGCCCATGAACCAGGAGTCGATACCGGGGCCGGTGGCGATCGCGTTCCATACCTGTTCCGGGGTGGCGTCGAGCTCGGCTTCGTGACGCTCATCGAAGTGATGTCCCATGTCAGTGCTCCCGTCCGGATGTCACGCTCGGGTGGACGGCGACGATCACTCGATGATGTCGTCCGGCGTCGGCGGACTCATTGTGATACTTGCTGACGAGGCCGGTCACCGCCATGGCCAGCTCCTCAGCGAAAGCCGACCGGTCCGCGGCTGACGCGAAGCGCACTTCGCTGTCGATCGCGAACGTCGCCACCTTCTTGTTCGCCTTCGACGCTCCGGTGACGAGCATTCCGACGTCCCTGACCAGCTGTGACGCGACGGCGAGCAGCCAGCGCGCGGAAAGCCGGTCCGGTGACCGTGACGGGTCGGGTTGCACGGCACTCAGCGCCATGGGTGAGATCACGTATGACGACGCCGTCGCCCGCATCACCCGCTCGGTGACGTTGCCCCTTCTGCGCTCCTCGACCAGCTCGACCAGGCCGTGCCGTTCAAGGGCCTTGAGGTGGTAGTTCACCTTCTGCCTGGGCAGGCCGACCTTGGCCGCGAGAGTGGAGGCCGAGCCGGGCTCGCCGAGCTCCGCTAGCAACCGCGCCCGGATGGGGGCGAGCGACGCTTCGGCCGCCGCCGGATCCTCGATCACCGCTACATCGAACATGAAGCAACCCTCTCACCGACAAATAAATCTGTCAAGACAGAAAATATCGTCGGTGAGTGGCTGTGCCGACTCTGCCCGTGATCATTGACGGTCGCCTACCCGGTCAGGTACGCGATCGCCGATGATCACGGGGAGTATGGGCGTGTCTCAGGCTGTGTATCCGCCGTCGACGGCGAACGAGGCGCCGGTGACCCAGTCGCCATCTGGCCCGGCCAGGAAGGAGACCATGCCCGCGATGTCGGAGCCGGTTCCGTACCGGCCGAGCGCGGTGAACGCCCGCTCGGTCTCGGCCTCGGGGCTGTCCGCGGGGTTCATGTCGGTGTCCGTCGGGCCGGGGTGCACCACGTTGGCCGTGATTCCCCGTGGTCCGAGATCTCGCGCGAGACCTTTGGTGAGTCCGGTCAGTGCGGACTTGGTCATCGAGTAGAGGGTGACGCCCGGCGTCGGGACACGTTCGGCGAAGCAACTGCCGATACTGATGATGCGACCGCCGTCTGTCATGTGCGCGGCGGCCGCCTGGGCGGCGAGGAACACACCCCGGACATGAATGGCGAGCATCCGATCGAGTTCGTCCAGGGTGACGTCGGCCAGCTCTCCATAGGCGAAGATGCCGGCATTGGCGACCAGGATGTCCAGGCTCCCGAGCTCTTCCACCGTCCGGGTCACGGATTCCACGACCGAGCCGGGGTCCGCGCTGTCTGCTTCCAGGGCGAGCGCGCGGCCTCCGTCCGCCTCCAGTTTCGCGGCGACATCGGCGGCTTTGCCGGCGGCGGTGTGGTAGGTCAGCGCCACGTCGGCACCGTCGTGCGCGAGGCGCGTCGCGATCGCCGCGCCTATCCCGCGACTGCCGCCGGTGACAAGAGCCACCTTGCCTGAGAGGTCCGGCACGTCAAATCTCCTTTTTGTAGTGATCGTTACATAAAGTAGTATCAGGCACACACGAACTCGTCAACGCGCCGCAGATCCGGCAGGAGGTGCTCTGGTGGCTGACCGTGGCCGCCCACGACGCTTCGACCGGGAGCGAGCGCTCCGCGCGGCGATGGAGCTCTTCTGGGAGCACGGGTACGAGGGAACCTCGATCAGCGACCTCACCCGGGCCATCGGAATCAACGCGCCGAGCCTGTACGCCGCCTTCGAGTGCAAGGAAGCGCTGTTCCGGGAAGCGGTGGACCTTTACCTCACGACGGCCGGCTCCGCGACCGACCGGGCGCTCAGCGAGGCTCCCACTGCTCGGGAGGCCGTCGAGGCAAGCCTGCGGGGCAACGCGGAGCTCTATGCGACGGCCGATCGCCCGGGCGGATGCATGGTGGTACTCGCGGCGGCCAACTACAGCACCGCCAATCGCGAGATCCGCGACTACCTGATGGAGAACCGCCGAAAGACGGTGGCGGCCATCGAGGACCGGCTTCGGCGCGCTCAGTCGGAGGGCGAGCTGGGCCCGGACGTCGACACCGCCAAGGTCGCCGCGTTCTACGCCACCGTGCTCCACGGCATGGCGATAGAGGCACGGGACGGCGTGCCGCATGCCCGCCTCACGTCGACCGTCGATGCGGCCATGGACGCATGGCCGGCCTTGACCGGTGTTCCATCCCCCGTTCTCCCGTGATCATCGGCGATCACCCACAGGGCCATGTCAGTGATCGCCCGAGGATCATGGGAGAACGGGTTTGCGATGATGGCCGGGAACGCAAGCTGACCACGGAGGACCGACGTGACTGCTGACGCACCTGACACCCAACTTATCGGCCCGGCCACGGACGGGCGCCTGCATGTGATGACCTACAACCTGCGGTTCCCCGCCGACGACCCCGGGCACCTGTGGGAGGAGCGCAGGCCGGTGCTGGCGCAGCTGCTGGCGCGGGAGCGGCCCGGCGTCCTCGGCACCCAGGAGGGCCACTTCCACCAGATACGTGACATCGCGGCGGATCTGCCCGCTGAGTACGAGTGGATCGGGGAAGGCCGGTCGGGTGGCAGCGAAGGCGAGTTCATGGCGATCTTCTACGACGCCACCAGGCTCACACCCCTGCGATACGCCCACCTTTGGCTGTCCGAGACCCCCCAGCTGATCGGCTCCACGACGTGGGGCAACGGGTTCCCCCGGATGGCCACTTGGGTGCGCTTCTCGGATCAGGACACGGGCAGCGAGTTCGTCGTCGTCAATACTCACCTCGACAACCATTCAGCGCCGTCCCGGTTCCGGTCCGCCGGTCTTCTCGCCGACCTGGTGGGTTCCTTCGCGGGGCTGCCGGTGCTCGTCACCGGTGACTTCAACGCCGCCGCGGAGGACAGTGAGGCGTACCAGCGACTCGTGACGGAGACCGAGCTGAGCGACGCGTGGCTCGAGGCCAAGGATCAGCGCACGCCCGCCTACGCCACGTTCGCGGGATACGAGCCGCCGACCGTGCGAGGGGCCAGGATCGACTGGATCCTCACCACCCCTGGCGTGACCGCGGAGGTGGCGGCGATCAATCCGTTCGCCGTGGACGGCGCCTTCGCCTCCGATCATCTCCCGGTACAGGTGCTGTTGCGGCTGCCCGGCTGAGCCGGCCGACGTCAGAGCCACGCCGGCAGGTCGGGCGGGGAGCCGCCGCCGCGAACCGTGAGCGCATCCGGTGAGCCGCGCCCGGTGAGCCATGCTGTGAGGTCCGCGAGGCCACCGCGGACGGTCACCGCCGGCCCGCTCTCGCTCGGTTCGGTTCCGCCGCCGACCACCCACGAGCGCGAGCCGATCACCTCGATCACCAGGCCGGGTACCTGGCCCCGGCGAGTGAACATGGCGACGACGTCGGTGATCAGAGCTTCGAGGATATCCTCCGGGAACTGCCGGAAGGTGACCTGTGCCGGATCGAGGTCGACGGCGTGTATCCAGACCTCCCGGGTGCGCATCCATACCACCTCGCGAGCCGGGACGTCACGCCCCTGGGCCGTGCGCACCATCGAATCCCAGGCGGGCTCCGGCAGCTCGTCGAGCGCGCGGGACAGGTCGGCCGCCGAGGTGCGGACATGCCCCACCAGTTCGGGCAACGGCCGCCGGGCGCCCTGCTCGATCTCGGTGTTCCGGGCCTCCGGGCTCGCATACATCGGCGCCTCGACACCGGTGCGGGCCCAGGACAACAGCCGCTGCAACGCTTCGGCGTTGAAGGCGACATGGGCCAGCAGATGCGCTCGGGTCCATCCCGGCAGGCCGGGCAACGGCGCGGCACCGGCCGCAGGCTGATCCGTGGGGAGCGCCTCGGTCCGGTCGAGGAAGAGTTCGGTGCCTGCGTCCATCCAGGTCCGCACGGTCGCGTCGTCCGGCCGCGCTGGGTTGCTCTGCTCGGGGCTCATGCGGTTCCCGGCGCGATCTCACAGGTCAGGCTCATCGCCGTATCTTCTCCGAACTCGCCGAAGATGGCCAGGGCGCCGGCTGTGCAGGGAGATCGGCTAGGCATCGTTCTCGGTGCCGGCGACGAGTGGTTCGAGGACGACGCCGGGGTGGCGGCGGTGGACCGAGGCGAGCCGCCATTTGTCGCTGAACAGGGCGAGCAGTGCGCCGTCGCCGCGTTCGGTGACCTCGACGTCGTGTTCGGCGTCGAGGGCGTCGCGGTCCTCGGGCCGGGTTCTGCGGGCGAGTTGGTAGGGCAGCGGCTCCATCCGTGCGGCGCAGTTGAACTCGTGCTCGAGACGGTGCGCGGCGACCTCGAACTGCAGGGGGCCGACGGCGGCGAAGATGGGGGCGGCGTCTCCGCGCAGGTCGGACCGGAGCACCTGGACCACGCCTTCGTGTTCGAGCTGTTCGACGCCGCGGCGGAACTGTTTGGCCTTACTGGTGTCAGCGCTGCGACACACGGCGAAGTTCTCCGGCGCGAAGGACGGCATCGGAGGGAACTCGACCGGGGCGTCGCGTTCGTGGAGGGTGTCGCCCGGTCGCAGCGCGGTGGCGTTGACCAGGCCGACGATGTCACCGGGGTAGGCGACGTCGAGGGTATCGCGGTCGCGGCCGAAGATGGCTTGGGCGTACTTGGTGGCGAACGGGCGGCCGGTGGCGGCGTGGGTGACCACGGAGCCGCGCTCGAACCGCCCGGAGCAGACTCGCAGGAACGCGACCCGGTCGCGGTGGGCTTTGTCCATGCCGGCCTGCACCTTGAACACCAGCCCGGAGAAGGGCGCGTCGAGGTCACGCGGGACCCCGTGGACGTCGGGGCGTGGCGAGGGTGGAGGCGCCAGCTCGGTCAGGGTCTGCAGCATGTGACCGACACCGATGTTGGCCACCGCGGCGCCGAAGAGCAGGGGTGTGGTCTTGCCGGCCAGGAACGACGAGGCGTCGAACTCCCCGAGCAGTTCAGCCTCGTCGGCCGCGGCGCGCCACTCGTCGCCGAACCGGTCCTCGGCCTGCCCGGCGTCAAGACGGTGCTCGGCGGAGATTCGAGCCCCGCCGGGAGCCCGCTCGAAGGTGATCATCTCGCCGGTGGCGCGATCGAGCAGGCCGCTGAAGTGCCCGGACTCGCCGACCGGCCAGGTCAGCGGAGTAGGAGTGAGTCCGATACGTTCTTCCAGCTGGTCGCAGAGTTCCAGCGCGTGCAAGCCAGGGCGGTCCCACTTGTTGATGAAGGTGATCACCGGGATGCCGCGATGACGGCAGACGTCGAACAGTTTCAGCGTCTGCGGTTCCAGGCCCTTGGCGGCGTCCAGGAGCATCACCGCACAGTCCACCGCGGCGAGCACCCGGTAGGTGTCCTCGGAGAAGTCAGCGTGACCCGGCGTGTCCAGGAGGTTGATCACGTGCTCGTCGTAGGCGAACTGCAATGCCGCCGAGGTGATGGAGATGCCCCGGGTCTTCTCCATCTCCATCCAGTCCGACACCACGCCCTTGCGCCCGGCTTTGCCGTGCACCGCGCCCGCCTCACCGATCACCCGCGCGTGCAGCGCAAGCGCCTCGGTCAACGTCGACTTCCCCGCATCCGGATGACTGATGACGGCGAACGTGCGACGTCGCTCGGACTCACCCGGCACGAGCCCGTGGGCAGGTGGGTGCGACAACGACACGGTGGACCTCTCGAATAGCCGGGTGCAAACCCGCCAAGTCTACGTGACGGCTGGTAGCTCAGGCTCGAATGTGAGCGGCACGGACGGCGCGTAGTCCGGCATCTCGTCGTCCGGCCACACCGCGGTGGCGACGTGACTGACACCGTCGAGGACGAGTTCCACCGTGTAGGTGAACGGTGCGTCGCCGAGCGCGGCGGCTTCCAGCCCCTTCTCGGCCGGTCCTTCCCAGAAGAGCGCCCCCTCGACGGAGGAGCAGCCCTCAGGCGCGTGGTTCGCCGGTGTGGGCTGGTACGTCAAGGTCTCACCGCCCGCTGCGGTGACGGTGACGTTCGCTTCCACGGTCTCGGGACTGGCGGCGAGGTTCACGACGGAGAGCTCGACGCCGTAACTGTCCACCGTGCCGTCGTTGTCGGCCAGCACAGCCATCATGGCTTCCGGCGCGGGCGAAGGACCGTCTTCGGGCGTGGTCCAGCGGAACCGCACCACGACATCGCCGTCGCCGTCGCGGCGGCCGAACAGATCGACGTCGTAGGTTCCCGCCGGGCCGGCAGGGGGCAGCGCGTACGTCGTCGCCGACAATGGCTCGAGTTCGAGGGTCTGGGTGCGCGCGCACGTGTCACCTGCGGCCTGGAAGCTGGCGAGGAACTCCCACCCTTCGACCGGGAACTCGACAGTCAGCTGGCCGGGTGAGCCCACTTCGGGGACCGTTTCCGGAGGTGCTCCGTCGACGCATCCGCTGCTCCAGCAGAAGACATAGGGAGTGAGGGAGAGCTCTTCGTCGCCGCCCGTGACGACGACGTCCGGGGGCATCTCGAGCTCTTCGGCGGAGCCCTCCGCTTCCTCGGCTGCTGTGCCGGCCTGCGCGGCCGTTCTGTCACCGTTGGAGGCCGGCTCGTTCCCGCATGACATCAGGACGAGGGCCAGAAGAACCACGACGAGTGGGCGCATGTCGGTCAGACGCCGCCGGTGCGCTTTCGGTTCCATGGCGCGCTCCTGTACAGCGCCGACGCCTGTCAGCCAACGCCTTGTGGACGAAACGCCAGTCACCTAGTGTCCTCGTAACACACCCCGGGAGGTGGCGCTCGATGGCGGATGACGCCGACGTGGTGGTCGTCGGGGCGGGCCTCGCCGGACTGGTGGCGACGGCCGAGCTCGCGTCGGCCGGTAAGCGCGTGATCCTGCTGGAGCAGGAACCCGAGTCGTCGCTCGGCGGCCAGGCGCACTGGTCGTTCGGCGGGCTGTTCCTCGTGAACTCACCGGAGCAACGCCGGCTCGGCATCCGGGACTCCCTCGAACTGGCGTGGGAGGACTGGCAGGGATCGGCGGGTTTCGACCGCCCGGATGACGAGTGGCCGCGGCGGTGGGCGCGCGCCTATGTGGAATTTGCCGCCGAGGAGAAGCGGGCCTGGCTCCATGGGCTCGGCCTGCGCCTGTTCCCGCTGGTCCAGTGGGCCGAGCGAGGCGGCTCGCTGGCCACTGGCCCCGGCAATGCGGTGCCGCGGTTCCACGTGACCTGGGGTACCGGCCCGGGCGTGCTGGCCCCGTTCGTCCGTGCCCTGCGGGTTGCGCAGGAGCGTGGCCAGGTCGATGTCAGGTGGCGGCACCAGGTGAGCGGGCTCGTCGCCGGCGACGGCGTCGTGGGCGGTGTCCGGGGCGAGATCCTCGCACCGAGCGCCGAGGAGCGTGGCGTGCCCAGTTCGCGCGACGTGGTCGATGACTTCGAGCTGCGAGCTCAGGCCGTGATCGTGACGTCGGGCGGCATCGGTGCCAACCACGATCTTGTCCGGGAGAACTGGCCGGTTCGCCTCGGTGGTCCGCCCCGGCGCTTGCTGTCCGGGGTGCCGGACTACGTCGACGGGCGGATGATCGGCGTGGTCCGGTCCGCGGGTGGCGGTGTGATCAACATGGACCGGATGTGGCATTACCCGGAGGGCCTCGCGAATCATTCACCGGTCTGGTCGCGGCACGGCATCCGGGTGCTGTCCGGTCCGTCGCCACTCTGGCTCGACGCGCACGGGCGACGACTTCCCGCGCCCCTGTTCCCTGGCTTCGACACGCTTGGAGCACTCGAGCACATCGGGACGACGGGATACGACCACTCCTGGTTCGTGCTGAACCGGAGGATCATCGCCAAGGAGTTCGCGCTCTCCGGCTCTGAGCAGAACCCCGACCTCACCGACCGCGACATCGGTGGCCTCCTGCAGCGACGTGGGGCTGTGATGACCGGGCCGGTCGGGGCGTTCGTCCGCCACGGCGCCGACGTCGTCGTCCGTCGCACGCTTCCCGATCTCGTCCGGGGCATGAACAACCTCGTGGGTGAGGACCTCGTGGACGGCGACCTCCTCGAGCGGGAGATCGTGGCTCGCGACCGGCAGGCGGAGACCGGCTTGGGTAAAGACCAGCAGGTGAACGCTGTGCGGGCGGCACGCCGGTACGTGGGCGACCGGCTGATCCGGGTTGTGCCTCCGCATCCGATCCTCGATCCCGAAGCTGGGCCGCTGATCGCGGTGCGCCTGTCCATCCTGACCAGGAAGTCGCTCGGCGGTGTGCACACAGACCTCTCGGCCCGGGTGCTCGACTCGTCCGGGGAGTCTCTCCCCGGCCTGTATGCGGCCGGGGAGGCTGCCGGGTTCGGCGGCGGGGGCATGCACGGTTACCGCGCGCTGGAGGGGACGTTCCTGGGCGGCTGCCTGTTCTCTGGCCGCGTGGCCGGCCGAGAGGCCGCCGCCGCTGTCGCCTGATCACCTGACGCGTGCGGCCTCGACGCACCCGCGTCAGCTGATGGTGCGTGGTGACGCGGCTCGGACGCCCATGACCCCGCACGCCACCGCCAAGGCGATCAGGGCGTAGAGAGGCATGCTCCAGCCGTCGGTGGCCGCATGGATGGAGCCGACCAAGACAGGCCCGGCGGCGCCGAGAGAATAGCCGACGGTCTGCACCATCGCCGACACGTTCCGAGCCGCGTCCGGGCCGGTGGAACGCAAGGCGATCAGGCTGAGTCCGAGGGCGAGGCTGCCGCCCTGCCCCACCCCTCCGAGCAGGCACCACAGGATCCAGACCTCGGGCGCCAGGGCCACGCCGGCGAGCAGGACGATCCACAGACCGGCCAGAACAGCCGCGGTCGCGTAGCGGATAGTCATCCGCCCGATGATCATCGGCACCGCGATCGCGCCGGCGATGCCGAGCAGCTGCAGGAGGGACAGGGCGGAACCCGCGGCGGTGGCGTCCAGCCCGGCGTCGCGGAGCACTGTGGGCAGCCACGCCGTCGTGGCGTAGAAGAGCAGGGACTGCAGACCGAAAAAGAGCCCGAGTTCCCACGCGGCGGGCGCCCGCCAGACTGCCACTTTGGACGCCGGCGCGGCTGGCAAAGGCGCTCCATCCTCGGCCGATGCGGGGTTCACCGAGGCTGTGCTCGGAGACCGAGCCGACATGTACGTCGTCCACCAGAAGACCAGCGCGACGACGACGAGTCCCGCCCAGACGGCAAGGGCTGCCCGCCAGCCCAACAACGAGGCGAGCGGAGCCGTGAGCAGCGCGGGGATCGCCGCGCTCACGATCAGCGACGTCGTGGATGCCGACAAGGCGGGTCCGGGCCGCCGAGGGAAATCACGCCGGACGATCACGGGGAGAAGCACGTTGCCGACGGCTATGGCCGCGCCGAGGAACACGGTGGCGACGATCATCAGCCCGAATCCCGCCCACGGCCGGAGGGCTACGGCGACCGCGAGCACGGCCAGGCTCAGGGCTACGGCACCGTTGGCGCCTGCCCGGCGAGCCAGCAGGGCGACGGCCGGGGACACCGCCGCGAAGCACAGCACCGGCACCGTGGTCAGCAGGCCGGCGGACGCCGAGGTGACGGCCAGATCGTGGCGGATGTCGTCCAGGACGGGCGACACCGCCACGATCGGGCCGCGCAGGTTGAGTCCGACGAGGACGATGGCGACGAACAGCCAGCTGCTGTGTGGTCGTCCGGCCGTCATCGTGGCGGCGCCAGGTCCGGCAATGCTCACCCCTGCGCGTGTGTTGCGGGCGACGAATCTATCCCGAGCGTATCCGGCGCGAACACCGCGCGGGGCTCGACGGACGATCCTCAGTGTGTGAGATCACCCGGCGACCGACCCGGTCAGGGAGATCTGTACCGGCCCCGCCGGGCCGCAGCACCCGGACGAATCCGAACCGACCGGCTCGTCGAACACGCCCGTTCCTCCGCAGACGCCTGTCTCGGGCAGCGTCAGCTCGACGCGCCGGGCCGCGTCGTCGTCGCCGGCGATGGCGGCCACCACGGAGCGCACCTGCTCGTAGCCCGTCAGGGCGAGGAAGGTGGGGGCGCGTCCGTAGCTCTTCATGCCGACCAGATAGACCCGGGGCTCCGGCTGGACGAGTTCAGCGGCTCCGTGCGGATACACCGTGCCGCAGGAGTGCACGTTGGGGTCGATGAGCGGAGCCAAGGCGCGGGGCGCCTGCAGGACGGGGTCCAGATCCAGCCGGACCTCGGACAGCCAGGACAGATCCGGACGGAACCCGGTGAGCACCACCACCCCGTCCACGGGCTCAAGCCGGTGCCCGTCGAAGGAATTGAGCACCAGGCGGCCGTCCGGGTCGCGGTCCACATTGGCTGTCCGGAAGCCCGTGACGGTTCGGACGTGCCCGTCAACCGCGGCAGCCTTGGCGCGCAAGCCGAGCGCGCCGCGTGCGGGGAGCTGGTCCTCGCCTCCGCCACCGAAGACGTTGCCGACCGCGCCGCGGCGAAGCAGCCACAGGATCTCGGTTCCGGGGTGGTCGCGGGCCAGATCGGCCAGCGCGACGAGCGCCGTCAAGGCGGAGTGGCCGCTGCCGGCGACGGCGACTCGCCGGCCGGTGAAACGTTCACGCACCGATGCATTGGCCAGGTCAGGTATCCGGTAGGTGATCCGGTCTCGGGCTTCCGGTTCGCCAAGCGCCGGCAAGCCGTCACCGCCGAGCGGGTTCGGCGTGGTCCATGTCCCGGAGGCGTCGATGATCGCCTGCGCGGTGATTCGCCGCGTGCCGCCGGCCGTGGCGGTGTACACGGTCAGCGGTGCCGTTTCCCGGCCGACGTCGACGAGCCGGTCCCGTCCGTGCCGCGCGACACCTGTGACACGTGCTCCGTACCGGATCTGGCCGGTGAGCAGCGTGGCGAGCGGCTGGAGGTATGAGCTGACCCACTCCGAGCCGGTCGGGTAGGCGCCGACGTCCGGCGCGGTCCAGCCGGACGACTTCAGGAGACGCTCGGCCGCCGGATCGATGAGCTCGGACCAGGGAGAGAAAAGCCGGACGTGGTGCCATTGGGACACCGTCCACCCGGGGCCGTCTCCGGCCTCGAGCACCAGCGGAGTGAGGCCTCGCTCGGTCAGGTGTGCCGCCGCGGCGAGGCCCGTGGGACCCGCTCCCACCACGACAACGGGCAGCTCGCCCATGGTGTGCTCCTTTAATCGATAGGCGTCGACGGAGGGAGTGTATCGACGGCCATCGATTGACGCAACCATCGATTCTCGTCGATACTGGGCGTCATGACGATGACGGCTCCTGTCCGGCCGGTGCTCCCGCTCGACGATGCCTCCACCTATGCCGAATGGTTCGCCTGCCTGGCCGAGCCCACCCGGGTGCGGCTTCTGCACGCCGTCGCCACTGCCGGGACCATCACCGTGGGTGAGCTCACCGAGCAGCTGGGCATCAGCCAGTCCACCTGCTCGCATCACGTGCGCAAGCTGGCGGACGTCGGTTTCGTACAGCTGCGCAAGGAAGGCACCACCACCGTCGTCGCCGTCAATCCCGCATGCTGCACCGGCCTCCCGCACGCTGCGGACGTGGTCATGGGAGTTTTGGCCACCCGACCGTGCTGCCCCGAGCTACCGACGGACGACGTGGACGTACGGGCCATGAGGGCCGGAGACTGGCCTGCTGTGTCCCGGATCTTCGCCGAGGGGATCGCCACTGGCGTTGCCACCTTTGAGACCGAGGTGCCTCCGCAGGCCACTCTCGATGCCGCGTGGATGGACGATCACCGCTGGGTGGCCGAGGTGGACGGGGAGATCGCGGGCTGGGCGGCCGCGAGTCCGGTCTCGGGCCGAGCCTGCTACGCGGGCGTTGGGGAGACATCGGTCTATGTGGGCGAGCGGTTCCGAGGGCGCGGCGTCGGCAAGGCCCTGGTTCGACACCAGGTTATCGCCGCCGACAACGCGGGGTTGTGGACCTTGCAGACCTCGATCTTCCCGGAGAACCGGGCCAGCCTGGCGCTGCACCACTCCGCCGGATTCCGTACCCTCGGGGTGCGCGAGCGCATCGCGCAGCACCACGGCGTCTGGCGAGACACCGTCTTCCTCGAACGGCGACGTCAAGACGGCTGATCAGCCTGCCGGCGACGTCCGGGCCAGGTCGAGGGCGAGCGCAGCCGTCCAGCTGAATCGCCGCGCGCCGTGAGGGGCTCCGGTCCAAGGGTCCACATACTCGGGGAAATCATGCTCAAGCGCCAGCGCACAGAAATGCTGGGTCAAGCTGTCCGCCAAGGCGTCCTGATCATGTGTGCGCAGGCCCTGGATCACCATCCACGTCATGTTGAACCACGACGGTCCCCGCCAGTATTGCGTCGGGTCGTGATCTGGCGCCGTGGCGTCATAGCTGGGCACGAGCAGCGCGTGGTCGCCGAGGAACGTCGGCCCGCGCAGGGTCCGGATCAGTTGGTCCGCCTGGGTGAGGCCGGGGAGGAGAAGAGGTATCAGGCCGGAGACGGTCGCCTTGCGGACCGGTGCGTGACGGACGGCGTCCCAGGCGACGAACACCCCCAGACTCTCGTCGTACAACGAGTCGAGCGCGGAGGTCACGGCACGAGCACGCTCGTGGTGTGGGACGGGATCCCGGCCGATCTCCGTGGCGATTCGCGCGAGCGCATGCTCCGAGGCGGACCACAGCGCATTGAACGACGGGTCTTCGAACAGGAAGCGCCATTGCCCCTCGCGGTGGTCGCAGCCCTGGTCGCGGTAGGCCTCGGCGAGCCAGTAGTACGTTCCGTACTCCTTCTGGCTGGGTCGCTCGTCGGCACCGGCGTGCTCGAGGTCTGGTCTGGGGATGTCACGGGCGACCTTCGGAAGTGTCGCCAGCGCGTCATCCCAGAGTGGGGAGTTGTCCGTGCCTGACTCCCAGGGGTGGACGATGGCGGCCAGTGTCCGTCCCGGTGATACGCGCGTCATGGTGAGGTACTGGTGCCACGCGACGAGCTTCGGGTACAGGCGCTCGAGGAACCGGGCCTGCCGTGAGCCTTCGATGTCGGCCGTGTGCACGAGCCAGGCCGCGACGGCGTGGTTCGGCGGTTGCACCAGGCCGGTGGTGGGTCGCTCCGGTGCGCCGGAGATGGCCGCCGAGTCCCAGAATGCCGCTCCGGGCTGGTAGTCGTCCTCCCGAGCGGGGTCGTAGACGATCTGCGGCACGCGACCATCGGCCCACTGCGACGCGAACAGGGAGTCGAGCTCGGTGCGCGCTCTGGAGGCGGAAAGCCACCTCAGCCCGATTGCGATGAACGCCGAGTCCCAGCTCCACTGGTGCGGGTACAGGCCGCTGGCCGGGGTCGTGTAGCCGCCGGACCAGTTCCCTTCCAGGATGCGACCCGCCTCGTCGGCCAGGCTGGACCATGTCATGCGGGCGTCTCCTTGCTCAGCGGTGAATCGATCAATGGGCGGGTCCCGGGCGGGTGGGCGAGTAGTCTCCTGGTCGTGTCGAGGCCCCAGCGGTCGAGGTCTTCCACCCGGTCGGACCATGAACGCAAACCGCTGTACGCCTCGACGACCTCGGCCCAGGTTGCGCGCAGCCCGAAACTCGGCCGGGCGACGAGGCAGTCGGCATCGTTGGTCCAGAGTCGCCCGTGCTGCCAGGCCCTGGCGGCCGCGGCCGGTGCACCGCGTAGTCCCGCTGAGCCGTCCTGCTGCCCGGCATGAAAGGTGTCGGGGGACACCCGCATACCGTCCACCAGACCCACGCTGGGCAGGATCGGCGCGCCGCAGCCCAGCATGTACGTCTCCGGGCCGACCGCGTCGCGTATCAATCGCAGGCCGCTGCGGTATGCGTCGAGCGGGCCGGAACCGTCGTGGCGCGACCCGGGCACCGCACCCGCGTAGAGGAAATCGAGCTTGACGTAGTCGAAGCCCATCTCGCGTAGCTCGCGGAACGCGGTCCACAGATGCTCCCGGGCGGCCGGGTGAGTCATGTCGAGGCCGTAGAGGTCCTGGTGCCAGTTCGTCCCGGCTTCGCCCACCAGCCAGTCCGGATGCGTACGGGCCAGCTCGCTCCCGCTGCCCACGAGAAACGGCGCCACCCAGATGCCGGCGCGCATGCCTGCGTCACCGATGCGCCGCCGTAGTCCGGTCAGCGAGGCGAACCGCTCGGAGTGACCGTGCCAGTCACCGATCCCGCGTTGCCATCCATCGTCGATCTGGATCACGTCCACCGGCAGCGAATGCTCCCGGATGCCGGCCATATTCTCCACGATGTCGGCCTCGGTGACGTCCTCGAAGTAGTGGTACCAGGAGCACCAGACGCTCGGCGCAGGGCGGAGGGGCACACCGCCCAGCGCAGCGGACCACAGGTCGCCGAAAGCCGCGAGTGCGGCATCGCCGCCTGCGGGCACGGTGACGACGCTCGCCGGGCCGTCCGCGCTGACGAGCACGGTGGAACCGGAGAGCCGCGCACGGATGGAGGGCGGCGTGGCGCGGGGGTCCGGCGCACCGTACACCTGCACGGGGAGTTCGCCGCCCGGGTCCACCGCTATCAGACCCTCGCCCTGGTACCCGTCCGCGGGAAGGTCGGTGCCTGGGCGGAACCGCATCAGGTGCTGCCAGCGCTGGTCGGGTCGCGGACCGGTGCCCGCTGCCGGAAACCAGCCGGTGGGGCTCCAGCTCTGCCAGCCCTCGACGTATATGCGGGCTGTATCCACGTCCACCTCGACCTCGTCGATCAGAGTGAACTCCATGGGGGTGCTCCTCACAGTGCTATGCGGACGTCGATTGCGGAACCGGAGCGTTGCGCTGAGCGACGTGCCGCCTCGACCAGGCCGAGGGTGGCGAGGTTGTCCCGTGCAGAGTTCTCTGGTTCCCGTCCTTCGGCCACGGCATGCATCAGTTCGCCCATCGCACCGGCGAAACCGTCGACGAACCACTGCCCGTCCAGTGCGAACCGGGTGGTGCGCTCGCCGTGCTCGAGCTCGACGGAATCCGATCCGAGCAGTACGCTGCCGCGGATCGTGCCGTCCGTCCCGTGAATCCAGAATGGGCAGGACCCGCTGCGTGTGTGGACGTTGCCGGGCACCTGGATGTGTGCCCGGGCGCCGTCCTCGCACTCGACGGATACCGACGCCGCCCAGGGATTGCGTGCGTGCCCGGGTTGCCCGGGTGTCCGGGTGTCGCTCGCGGTGACCGTCCGCACGCTCGTGCCGCTCAACCAGCACCGGGTGATGTCGATCCAGTGCACGAGGTAGTCCGTGATGAGCATGTGCGGTATGTCGTCGAACGGGGTGCCGGCGAGCGGCGGAAGTGGCTTGTCGTGCAGGTGGGTGACGCCGAGCACCTGCCCGACGGCACCGTCGCGCACCAGCAGGGTCGCCAGTCGCCACGCCGGTGCCCAGCGCCCGTTCTGGTTCACCGCGAGCCTGAGCTCGCGGCGCTCCGCCTCGGCCAGCACGGGCGCCAGCTCGGCCGGGTCCGTGGTGAGCGGCTTCTGCGCCAGGACGTGTTTGCCCGCCGCCACGGCGGCGGCGACCCACCGCAGGCGGTCCTGGGCAGGTGTCGCGATGTCGACGACCGCCACCCGCGGGTCGGCGAGGAGCTCTTCCGCGGTCTCGTATACCTGTGCATGGCCGACGCGATCAGCGAGCGTGGCCCTGGTCTGCGGTGACCGGCTCCACACGCCGACGACGTCCACTCCGTACTTCTCGTAGGCGGGCAAGTGAGCGCTCTGCGCGATGCGTCCGCACCCGAGGATCCCGACGCCAAGGCGATCGTCCGGGAAGGAGGGCCGATAGTCCGGCGCGCTCATCGCAGATGCTCCTGCGCCATCGCGAGGACGATCCCGGTCCAGGACTGTGGTGCCGCACCCAGCCCCTCGCCCGTCTCCGGGTTCCAGTACTCCGCCCAGCCGGACGTGCGCGCGGCAGCGATGGATCGCCGAGTCAGCCGCGCCGCGTCCTCTGCCCGGCCCCAGCGAGCCAGAGCCACACCGAACAGATAATTCAGCTGCGGCCACGCGGGCCCGCGCCAGTATGTCGCCGGATCGTACGACGCGTGGTCCCGCGCGACGTTCGCCGGACCCGACGGCGCACCGAAACGACCGGGATCGTCCAACTGCGACAGGGCCGCCTCGGCCTTGGCGCGGTCCGAGGTGACCAGGGCTCCCAGCGCTCCGTCGCTGATCGGGGAAGAGACGGAAGGGCCACCACCGACGACGGCCCGGTCCGCCCACAGCCGCAGCTCGGCATTCCACAGGTGCTGGTCGATGGCCTCCGCGAGCAGGCGGGAACGCTCGACCAGCCGGGGATCGCCGGTCAGGGCACCGAGCTCCGCCATCGAGAACGCCGTCAGGGCGTTGAAGCCCGCGGGCGCCGCCACGAACGACGCCGACCAGACAGCGGCACCGTCGTCGTCGAACCGCACGTGGCGCATCTGGTCCTTATTCCAGGCCGTGCGCGCGGCACGGTTGTAATCGGCTGGCGTACGTCCGGGTGCGCCCCAGTCGTCCCACCGCACCGAGTGATCGTTGCCCGCCTCCCACGGATGCACGATCACCAGCAGGCCGTCCGGGGTGCGGCGGTGTTCCCACAGCCAGTCGAACGCCCGCACGGCCCGGCGCACCACCTCGTCGGGCACCTCCATGCCACGTTCGTGCACCACCCGCGCGGCATGTCCGAAGATCGGCGGCTGTGTCAGGGACGACACTTGGGGCAGCGGCCCCAGCCAGGTGTCCGGCCCCTCCGGGCCGTAGCGCATGTGCGGGATCATGCCGCCGTCCAGTTGTCCGGCGAGCACGGCGGCGAGCTCGGCCGGGGCTCGCTCGTCCTCGAGATGAGCCCACACGATCGCGTGGAAACACGAGTCCCACAGCCACAGATGCGGGTAGACACTCGGATTCGGCACGCAATACCCGCGTGTGTCATCCCAATGTGCCTGCATGAGGGACCGGACCTCGGCACCGAGCCCAGCGGACGTCACGTCGTCGTGTGCCTCCGGATGCGCGGTCATCGCGGATCACCGAAGTCGAGTACCACCTGCAGGGTCTGCTCCGCTCCGCGGTCGAGCAACGCGAAGGCGTCCGCTACCGCGGCCGCGGGGAGCACGTCACTGACCAGGGGCTTGGTATCCAGATCTCCGCGGGCAATGCGGGAGAGGAACACCGTCCCGAGCCGCTGAGGTGTCCAGCGCGCGCCGAGAGACACGGGCGTGGCGCCGATCTGACTGGCCACGATCTGCACCCGGTTGTGGTGGAACTCCTCTCCCAGCCGCAGACCGCCGGCCTCCCCCTGGTAGAACCCCGCCGCCACCACGCGGGAGTCCGGCGAGACGGCGCGGACGGCTTCGTGCAGGGCGCGATAACTGCCACTCAGCTCGATCGCCGAGTCGGCGCCGGGCCCGCCCGTGAGGTCGCGGACAGCTGCGCCCGCCCCAGCGGGCGAGTCCGCCGAGAGGGTCGCCTGCGCTCCGAATTGAACAGCCAGGTCACGACGACGGTCCACCGGATCGATCGCTATCGCGTCGGCACCGCTGAGCGTCACCAACCGGGTGGCGAGCAAGCCGATGACGCCTTGCCCGAAGACCGCCACGGTCTCGCCCAGACAGGGGGCGGCTGCCAGCACAGCGTTGAGGGCGATCGCGCCGACCCGGGCGAACACGCCGTCCAGGACGTCGATGCCGGCCGGCAGGACCTGGCCGGCAACCCGATTCGCTGGGATGACGGCGTCGCTCCGGTGCCCCCACGCACCGTAGATCGTGGTGCCTACGCTCACGTCTTCGACATCGTCCGCTACCTCGACGACCTCGCCGACCTCCGAGTAACCCCACCCCATCACGGGATACGGAAAGGTAGGCGGCCCGTCGACGAAGATCCGGCGTTCGGTGTCCCAGCTCTTCGTCAGGTACGGGTTGGTCCCGCGGAACGCGGTCAGCTCCGTCCCGGCGGAGATACCGGAGTAGCGGGTACGGACCCGGACACAACCGGTGGTCAGCGGTTGCGCTTCGCACGCGACGAGTTCGGCGCGTCCGGGCTCGGTGAATTGGACGATCTGTGGCATGGAGGCCTTTCCGGGCGGGTCAGCCCTTTTCGGCGCCGGCGGTCAGGCCGTCGGTCAGGAGCCGTTCGGTGGCGAAGAAGATGACGATGATGGGCAGCGTCAGCACCACGGAACCGGCCATGAGCACCGTGGTGGGGATCTCGATGCTGCCTGAGAGTTGCGAGAGCCCGAGCGAAACGGTCCAGCTGTCTCGCCGTTCCACCAGGAACAGCAAGGCGAACAGGAACTCGTTCCAGGCGATCATGAAGACGAACAGCCCATTGGACACGATGGCCGGCATGGCGAGCGGCAGGGTGATCCGCCGCATCGCGCCCAGACGGGTGCATCCGTCGATCGCGGCAGCCTCTTCGAGGCTCACGGGGACCGTCTGAAAGTAGTTGCGGAGCATGAAGATCGTGACCGCTACCACCTGGGCGACATAGACGACCAGCAGCCCGATCAGCGATCCGCGCAACCCGATGCGGGTGAAGAACACGAACAGCGGGACCGCGAGGAGGATGCTCGGAAAGAAGTAGACCGCGAGGAACAGGGCGCTGATCTGGCGGCGACCGAAGAACCTCAGGCGGCTGATCGCGTATGCGCCCGGCAGCGCGACAAGCAGGGACAACGCGACCGTCCCGAGTGCCACGACGGCACTGTTCCGCATGAACAGCAGGAAGCCCTGACCCCCGTCACCCTGCGGACGGAGCACCGCCAGATAGGTGTCGAAGCTGAGTTCGGAGACGCTCACCCACAGCGCACCGGGGTCCCGCAGCACTCCCGACAGGTCACGAACGGAGAGCATCGCCATGTAGTAGAAGGGGAACACGGTCGCGATCAGCAGGACCGCGATGACTGCGACACGCAGAATTCCCAGGGTCTTGTTCTCCACACGGTCCCGTGACCAGTTCCGTGACCGGTGCACCTGTGGGAGAGCACGCCGCTCGCTGACAGTCGTTTCGGTCACGCGACCTCCTCCTTCCGCGCGAACCGGCGCATGTACACCCCGACGAGAAGCGCGAGGATCAGTGCGAGGACGAGCGCCTGTGCCGACGCGGCTCCGATATCGCCCCGGGAGGTGAGGAAGTCGAAGACCCGAACCGCTACGACCTCGGTTCCCGCTCCTCCGCCTGTGAGCAGGTAGATGTCGTCGAAGCTGTTGAAGGTCCAGATGAAGCGGAGCACGGTCAGCACGGCGATCGTGGGCATCAGCTGGGGAAGGATCACGTACCGGAATCGCTGGAGGGGGGTGGCGCCGTCGACGCGGGCGGCCTCCTCGATCCCGGCCGGGACGGCATGAAGACGTGCCGTGAGGAAGATGAACGCGAACGGGAACGAGCGCCATGCCTCGAAAGCGATCACGGTGAGCAAGGCGATGGGAATACCCGTCGACCAGCCGAAGATGGATACGTCGAGGGTGCGCTGGGTGAGGAACGCGATCGGCTCGTCCCAGCCGAGCAGTCGCGTGCCCCAGTGGTTCACCACGCCGAACTGGGGATTGAGCATCGTGCGCCAGACGAAGGTCACGGCGACCACGGGCGCCACGTAGGGAAGGAGCATGCACGCGCGCACCAGGTTGCGGCCGCGGAACGGCTTGCGCAGCGCGAGCGCGGCGATAAGTCCGATGACGATGGCGCTTCCGGTGCCGAGCACGGAGTAGACCAGAGTGGTGAACAACGCCTCCAGAAACCCCGACGACGTGAGCACCTGGGTGAAGTTCGCCAGCGTGAAGTCACCGAACAGGCCGGCCCGTCTCAGGTTGATCAGCCGCAGATCCTGGAAGGCCAGCAGGATCGTCCAGATGATCGGGACGACCACCACGAGGAGCACGATGATGACCGTGGGCGCGATCAAGCCGAACCCGGCGCGCGCCTCGGCCCGCGCCATCGTGGAGGTGCCCCGGTCGGGGCGCGGTCCGGTGCCATGTGTGCTCCGGCCCGCGCCCGTCACGGGCAGGCTCATCGCAGCGAGTCCTGGATCTCGCGCAGTGCGTCGGCCGCCTGCTTGGCGGCAGCCTCCGGCTCCGCGCTCCCGCTGGTCACATCACTGACGGCTTGGGCGACGGGGAGTTCGCCGAGCGAGGCGCCGACGAGATCTCCCTGTCCTTGGGTGATCCCCCAGCGATTGAGATCGGACAGCCCGTCGCGAAGGGCCTCCAGCACCTCGGGCGGGTAGTGCTCGTCGAGCGGGGCTTTCGTGTCGACCCCCACCGGAAGGGTCTGCCACGCGTCGACGTACTCGGTGGGATTGTCCGCGGTGCCCTCCCGCACGGGGAACTTGCCCTCGGGGGCGATGCCCACCCAGTCCAGGTAGCCATCGCTGAGTACGTACTCGATGAACTGCCGCGCCGGCTCCGGCGAGGCGTCGACTGTCGCCGTCCACGAGGTGATCTCACCGAACTGAGCCGGAGCAGTGCCGTCAGGACCCTGGATGGCCGGGACGATCCCCGTGTTGGCCGCAAGGTAGGCGGGATCGTCTTCGCATTCGTCGCAACTCGGCATCGCGTCGTCGCGCAGTCCGGCCATCTCGTCGAGGACGAACGTCGACCAGATGAACATCGCAGCCTGACCCGCGAAGTATGACGCTCGCACGGTGTCCACGTCCTGGCCTCCGGCCACGGAGTGGTTCTGTACCAGGTCACCGTAGAACTCCAGCGCCTGGACGCACTGCGGGCTGTCGAAGAGGACTGTGCCCGCCTCGTCCACCATCTGACATCCGTTGCCGAGGGCGATGTGCTCGAAGGTCTGCTGCGTGAATGCCGCTCCAGGGGTGGTGGCGCCAACGAAGCCGGCTAGGCCCTGCTCGTCCAGCGCCTGCGCGGCGGCGAGGACGTCCTCATAGGTCTGCGGGGCGTCGAGGCCGGCATCCTCGAACAGGTCCGTCCGGTAGTAGAGCAATTGCGCCCATGATTCGCTGGGCACGGCGAGCTGCTGGTCGCCGTCGCGGGTCATCTCCAGGGCACGTTCGTTGAACGTCGCCGCACCCAGCGATTCGATCACGGCCGCGTTGATGTCGGTGCCAGCCAGCTCGTTGGCGGCCAGGGTACGTACGGCGGCCAGTGAGATCGATCCGATCACGTCCGGCAGGTCACCTGCTGCGGCGGCCGACGTGAGGAGTTGGTTGAACTGGTCTTCCGCCACGCCTACCAGCTCGACCTCGATGCCGGTGGCGTCGGTGAAGTCATCGATGATGGCCTCGGTGGCAGCCACCCGATCCGGCAATGTGTCGGTCGTCCAGACCACGATCGGGCCGTCACTGGAGGCGCCGGCATCGTTGTCTTCTCCGCTCCCGCAGGCGGCCACTGTCACCACCGCCGCGAGCGTCGCCACAGTGCGTACTGCGCGTGTTGTCATCAGGTATCCCCTTACAGGTCACAGGGACGAGTCCGCGCGGACGTACGTGTGCCGCACGCCCAAGTACCGCCGCGCTTGCTGCGTGTCGTCCCGGCCGTCGTTGGCGTCGTTATGCTGGCACACTAGGCGACATATGCATAGTGTCTATGCATATTTCATCAAACTGTTATGCTCCGAAGGACGGCGAACACGGCCCATCGGCGGGCCCCACGCGCCAGGTGAAGGGAGAGTTCGATGGCGTCGGGACCGGGTGATGTGCTCGCATTGATCCGGACGGGCACGGCCCGCACCCGCGGGGAGATCATGGATGCCACCGGACTGTCGCGCATGACCGTGGCCCAGCGAGTCGACGCACTGCTCGCCGACGGTCTCATCCGCCACGCCGGCACAGCGAGCGCATCCCGCGGCCGCCGCGCGACGCACTTGGAGTTCAACGCGGCCCATTCGGTCGTGGTGGTCGCGGCGGTCGAGACCACCCATGCCCGGGTGGCGGTGACCGATCTCGTCGGGCGAGTTCTCGTGGAGCATGACATCGAGGTCGCGGTGGCCGACGGTCCTGAGTCGGCTCTGCACGCGGTCAGCCAGGCGATCGACCAGAGTCTCGAGCACACGGGCGTGACGCGGTCTCAGGTCAGCGGCGTCGGAGTGAGCATCCCGGGTCCGGTGGATCCGGACACGGCGCGCCCGAGTCAACCACCGATCATGCCGGGATGGGACGCCTACCCGGTGGCCGACCATCTCGAGGATGCGCTCGGAACGGGCCCGGTCCTGGTAGAGAACGATGCGAATGTGATGGCGCTGGGCGAGCAGAGTACGAACTACCCGTCCTGCGACACCTTGTGCTTCGTGAAGGTCTCCACCGGGATCGGCACCGGCATCGTGCTGAACGGCCGGATCTACCACGGCGTCGACGGCGGAGCCGGCGACATCGGCCACGTGCGCCTCTCCGACTATCCGGATGCTGTCTGCCAATGTGGTTCCCGGGGCTGCCTCGCCGCCGTGGCGAGCGGTCGCGCTGTGGCGAGCGCGCTGTCCGGAACCGGCATCGAGGCGCATTCCGGACGGGACGTCTCTCGGTTGCTCGCTCAGGGCGACACGACGGCGATGGGGCTCACGCAGGACGCCGGGCGCCGCATCGGCGAGGTCATGGCCACCGTGGTCTGCCTTCTGAATCCCGAGATCCTCGTCATCGGCGGTGCTCTCGCTTCGGCGCCGTTGATCAGCGGAGTACGGGAGAGCCTGTACCCGCTGTCACTGCCACGTGCCACCCGCCACCTCGACGTCAGGTTGTCGACCTTCGGTGAGAACGCCGCCGTCGTCGGGATGACCCGGATGGTCGTCGACCACGTGTTCGCCCCCGCGGCCGTTGACGCGCGGCTTGCTGCGCGCTGACGCGATGCGGGGCCCCCCTCGGGAGGGCTGTGCCGGGTGGCGAGGTGTCTGTGATCTCCACCGACGGACGGCCGTCAACCCTGGTGGCCGGCCTGTCGTGGAGCGGAGCGGATGCGCATGCCGTCGAACGTGATCTTGCAGACGGCGTCGGCGAGCTGGGACGACGAGGTCCCGCGATCCGGGCGATACCACTCGATCAGCGAGTTGACAAGGCCGAACAAGAGCCGGGCGGTGACGTTCGGGTCGATGTCCGGTCGGACGTCGCCCTCGGCCTCGGCCTCGTTGACCAGATCGGCGACAAGACGGTCGAATTCTCGACGTCGGGCCAGGGCGGCTCGCTCCACGTCCGTGTTGCCGCGCACGCGAAGAAGGAGCGTGACGTAGGGCAGCTGTTCCGCCAGGACGGCGACACTGCCGCGCACCAGTGCCTCGAGCCGTTCGATGGCTCGCCCCGGCATCGTCTCGACCTCGGCCACCACGTCGAACAGGCTGTCGAGGGCGCGGTCGACGGCGAGCCGGAGCAGGTCGTCCTTGCTCGACACGTGGTGGTAGATGGCGGACTTGGTGATGCCGAGCTTGCGGGAGAGATCCTCCATGCTGGTGCCGTCGTATCCGCGTTCGTTGAACAGATCCACCGCGACCGCGAGAAGTGACTCCAGGTCGTAGCCCGGCCGTCCGCGCCGGGCGGGACGAGAGCTCGGGTCCGCGGTCATGGCGTCGAGTATCCCAGCTCGGGCCGGAGCCGGGTCACATGGGACGCTTGCTTACCGACCGACTGGACGGTAAACAAAGTGAGCCCGGCGCTCGCAGCGCCGGCATACCTTCACGAGGAGAGTCGATGGCGGTACCGGAGACAGTCGCGGTGGTCGGCGGGGGCACCATGGGGGCCGGGATCACCCACGTGTTCGCCGCGGCGGGTGCCCGGGTCACAGTCGTCGAAAGCGACGAGACCGCCGGCGAGGCTGCCAGGGTCCGGATCGCGGGCAGCCTCGAACGGGCAGCTGGGAAGGGCAAGCTGGGCACCGGCGTCGACGAGGTGTGGGCGCGGGTCGATCTTGTCGCCGGCATCGCCCACCTGCCGCGCGACGCCGATCTCGTGGTGGAGGCGGTCCCCGAGACCCCCGATCTGAAGGCAAACGTCCTCGCGGCAGTCGAACGCATTGTGGGCGAGAGAACCGTCCTGGCCAGCAACACCAGCTCGCTCTCGATCACCGAGCTCGCCGCCGTGCTGGATGATCCCAGCCGATTTCTCGGCATGCACTTCTTCAATCCGGTACCGGCCTCCAGGCTGGTGGAGATCGTCGGCGGGCAGCAGACGGCGGCCGAGGTCCGGGACCGGGTCGTGGACTGGGTGCGGGCGCTCGGCAAGACGGAGGTGGTGGTCCGTGACTCTCCGGGCTTCGCCACGAGCCGGCTCGGCGTGGCCCTGGGTCTGGAGGCCATCCGCATGCTGGAGGAAGGCGTCGCCGACGCGGAGGCCATCGACACGGCCATGGAGCTCGGCTACCGCCATCCCATGGGCCCGTTGCGCTCTACCGACGTGGTTGGTCTCGATGTGCGGCTCGCCATCGCCGAGTATCTGAACTCGAAGCTCGGCGACCGGTTCGAGCCACCGCGGCTGTTGCGCGACAAGGTCGCCCGCGGAGAGCTCGGCCGCAAGACCGGGCAGGGCTTCTACCGTTGGGAGCACTGATGGGTGACGACTCTCGGCAGCTAGCTTCCCTGGCACGCGCCTGGGACGACGCGGCCAGCGAGTACGAGCGGTATTTCGTTCCGCGCTTTGCCCCCTGGGTCGACGCCGCGGTCCAGGAGGTCACGGAGGTGGTATTGCCGCCCGGGCCGGTCGTGGTGCCCTGCTGCGGGACTTTTCCCGAGTTGCCGGCGCTGACCGCAGCCCTTCCCGGCCGCGACATCGCCGGTATCGACCTTTCTCCGGGGATGGTGGAGATCGCCCGGCGGCGCGCTGCCGGTCTGCCGCATGTGCGGCTGGTGGTGGGTGACGCTGCAGATCTCGCCCCGGAGTGGACAGCCGTGTGTGCCGGTGTGGTGTCCGTGTTCGGCTTGCAGCAGTTACCCGACCCCGAGGCTGCGCTGGGGGCCTGGGTCTCGGCGCTTCGGCCCGAGGGGCGGCTCTCGGTGATGTACTGGCCGGACACACTGGAGGACGACGGTCCGTTCGCCGTGCTGGACCGGGTTCTCTCCGGTGCGCGTCCTCGGGCAGGCGATGCCTGGGGGGGGACCGGCTCGCCGACGTGGTCCGTGCCAGCGGAGCGACGCTCGAGCGAGACGAGTATCAGGCCTTCACCATGACTCATCCGGATGCCGCGAGCTTCTGGGCGGCGATGACCACCGGTGGACCCCTGCGTGCGCTGGCGAATCGCCGGGGTGAGGCCTTCATGCAGGCAAGGCGGGACGAGTTTCTCGCGCTGGCACCCCGTGGCCCATGGCGCCATGAGCCGCGGGCGCGCTGGGTCGTCGCGCGTCGCTGACTCTCGTCCCTGCGCGGGCGGTGAGGTAGCCTGGGTCTTAATTCCTGAACGTTCGGTTGGT
This sequence comes from Phytoactinopolyspora alkaliphila, assembly GCF_010550695.1. Lineage (GTDB taxonomy): Bacteria > Actinomycetota > Actinomycetes > Jiangellales > Jiangellaceae > Phytoactinopolyspora > Phytoactinopolyspora alkaliphila. Next base: position 444,943 of record NZ_JAAGOB010000002.1, on the reverse strand, counting down.
AATTCGTCCGCTCGGGCGGGGGAACGACGAGGAGGTCGCCTCGAATGACCGCACTTCGCAGCTACGCCGCAGGCGTGTGGCAGGCGCCCGCGGACGACGGCGCGCCCTTGCACGACGCGGTCACGGGGGAGGAGATCGCCCGTATCTCCTCGGCCGGGATAGACATGCGCGAGACCCTGAACTATGGCCGCCGTGTAGGCGGCCCGCCGTTGCGCGCGCTCACCTTCCACGAGCGAGCGCTGCTCCTGAAGCAGCTCGCGCTCTACCTGCAGGAGCATCGAGACGAGCTCTACGTTCTGTCGTATCGCACCGGTGCCACCCTTTTCGACGCGAGGTTCGACGTCGACGGCGGCATCGGCGTGCTGTTCTCCTACGGCAGCAAGGGACGGCGCGAGCTGCCCAACGACACGGTCTACGTCGACGGTCCGGTCGAACCTCTGGGCAAGGGTGGCACGTTCGTCGGCCAGCACATCGCCACGCCGTTGCGCGGCGTGGCGGTGCAGATCAACGCATTCAACTTCCCGGTGTGGGGGCCGCTGGAGAAGCTTGCTCCCGCCTTCCTGGCCGGTGTTCCCACACTGATCAAGCCTGCGAGCCAGACCGCGTACGTGACGCAGCGGCTCGTCGAGCTGATCGTCGACTCCGGCATTCTCCCCGAGGGATCCCTGCAGCTGATCTGCGGGGGTGCAGGCGACCTCCTGGACCATCTGGGCGAGCAGGACCTGGTGTCGTTCACCGGGTCGGCCTCCACCGCGCAGCGGCTGCGCACGCATCCAGTGATCGCCCGCCACTCGGTCCGGTTCAACGCCGAAGCGGATTCGCTCAACCTGTCCGTCCTCGGCCCGGATGCCGGTCCGGACTCGGCGGAGTTCGGGCTCTTCGTCAAGCAGCTGGTCACCGAGATGACGGTGAAGGCTGGGCAGAAATGCACGGCGATCCGCAGGGCGTTCGTGCCCGCGGAGCGCCTCGACGATGTGGCTGAGGCGGTCCGGGAACGGCTGGCGAAGATCGTGATCGGCGACCCGTCCCGTCCCGACGTCCGGATGGGGGCGCTGGCCAGTCTCGAGCAGCGCGAGGAAGTGCGTCGTTCCCTGAAGGCACTCATGGACGCCGGGAGCGTTCTCTTCGGCGACCCCGAGCGGGTCGAGCTGGTCGACGCGGATCCGGAGCGGGGCGCGTTCGTCTCACCGGTCCTCCTGCGGGCAGACGACCCAGGACGGGCGGAGCCGCACGAGGTCGAGGCGTTCGGGCCGGTGTCCACGCTCCTGCCGTACACCTCCACGGACCAGGTGGTGGAGCTGGCGGTGCGCGGCGCGGGCAGTCTGGTCGGCTCCGTGGTCACCGGCGACGCGGCGTTCGCCCGGGACGTGGTGCTCGGCGTCGCTCCGTGGCACGGCCGGCTGCTCGTGCTCGACGCGGAGAACGCCAAGGAATCCACCGGCCACGGGTCTCCGCTGCCGATGCTGGTTCATGGGGGCCCGGGACGAGCCGGCGGCGGGGAGGAGATGGGGGGCATCCGCGGGGTGCTTCACCACATGCAGCGCACCGCCGTGCAGGCGTCGCCCACGGTGCTGAGCGCGGTGACGAACCGGTGGGTCAACGGCGCGCCGTACGGCGACACCGAGGTTCACCCGTTCCGCAAGTCGCTGGCGCAGCTGCGGGTCGGCGACACCGTCGTAGCCGGTCCCCGAACGGTGACCCGCGCGGACATCGACCACTTCGCCGAATTTACGGGTGACACGTTCTACGCCCACACGATCGAGGAGGCAGCCGCGGCGAACCCGTTCTTCGAGGGGATCGTGGCGCACGGATACCTCGTGGTCTCGCTTGCCGCCGGGCTCTTCGTCGACCCGGATCCAGGGCCGGTGCTGGCCAACTACGGCCTGGAGAATCTGCGCTTCCTCGCCCCGGTGAAGCCCGGCGACGAGCTCACCGTGACGTTGACGGCGGTCCAGATCACCCCGCGTGTCGACGCCGACTACGGCGAGGTCCGGTGGAACGCGGACGTGGTGAACCACGACGGCGAGCTGGCTGCCCGTTACGACGTCCTCACCCTCGTGGCCAAGGAGGCGACCGCATGACCGCGACCCTTCCCGAACAGGACCTGGAACGGCACTTCGAGCACGTCATCGAGCGTGACCAGCGCATCGAGCCCAGAGACTGGATGCCGGACGGGTACCGCAAGACGCTGATCCGCCAGGTCGCCCAGCATGCGCACTCGGAGATCATCGGGATGCAGCCGGAAGCGAACTGGATCACCCGCGCCCCGTCGCTGCGCCGCAAGGCGATCCTGCTGGCGAAGGTGCAGGACGAGGCCGGGCATGGGCTGTATCTGTACTCGGCTGCGGAGACGCTCGGCGCAGACCGTACGGACCTTACCGAGAAGTTGATCGAGAGCCGGCAGAAGTACTCGTCGATCTTCAACTACCCGACGCTCACCTTCGCCGACGTCGGCGTGATCGGGTGGCTGGTGGACGGCGCGGCCATCTGCAACCAGGTGCCGCTGTGCCGGAGCTCCTACGGCCCGTATGCGCGGGGGATGGTCCGGATCTGCAAGGAGGAGTCCTTTCACCAGCGGCAGGGCTACGAGCTGCTGATGACCATGACGCGGGGAACGGACGCGCAAAGGCGGATGGTCCAGAACGCCACCGACCGCTGGTGGTGGCCGTCGCTGATGATGTTCGGCCCGCCCGACGACGCCTCTCCCAACACGGCGCAGTCGATGGCGTGGAAGGTCAAGCGGCACACCAACGACGAGCTGCGGCAGCGGTTCGTGGACATGACGGCGCCACAGGCGGAGGCACTGGGGGTGACCCTGCCGGACCCGGACCTGAGATGGAACGCCGAGCGCGGCCATTTCGACTTCGGTGAGATCGACTGGGCCGAGTTCAAGCGCGTCGTCAGCGGACACGGGCCGTGTAACGCCCAGCGCCTGGCCCAGCGTCGCCGGGCCCATGAGGACGGTGCCTGGGTCCGGGAGGCCGCGGCGGCGCACGCAGCTAAACACCACTCCCGTGATCATTGGCGTTCACCTACGTGACCAGGTACGCGAAAGCCAATGATCATGGGGAGGAGGGGAGTCCACGATGAGCGAACGAGCGGCCTGGCCACTGTACGAGGTGTTCGTGCGCAGCAAACGTGGCCTGAACCACGTGCACGTCGGCTCACTGCGAGCCGCCGACGCGACGATGGCGCTGCACCACGCCCGCGATGTGTACACGCGCCGCAACGAGGGCGTGAGCATCTGGGTGGTGAGGTCGTCTGACGTCACCGCGTCCAGCCCGGACGAGAAGGACCCGTTCTTCGCGCCGTCGGCGGACAAGGTCTATCGCCACCCCACCTTCTACGACATCCCCGACGACGTCCCGCACATGTGAGGCCTGCCGTGTCCGACAACGCCTACGAAGCGATCACCGAGGCACACGACGACGCCCGATGGGCCTTCGGCACCGGGTTCGAGGATCCGCTCGCCGGCGTCGACACCTCGCTGCCGGACAGCGTGGACGGCGACGACCTGGCTGCGTACTGCCTGATGCTGGGCGACGACGCGCTGGTCATGTCGCACCGGCTGCAACAGTGGTGCACCAGCCTTCCCGAGCTGGAGGAGGAGGTGGCGGTGGCGAACATCGCGCTCGACCTGCTCGGCCAGGCTCGCCTGTTGCTGACCCGCGGGGGTACCGCGGACGGCTCCGGCCGCGGCGAGGACCGGCTCGCGTTCTTCCGGGAGGAACACGAATACCGCAACGTACGGCTGGCGGAGCTGGTCAACGGTGACTTCGCGGAGCTCGTCGCCCGGCTGGTGGTGTTCTCCACCTGGCGGCTGGCCCTGCTGAGCCGGCTGTCGGAGTCCCGGGACCCGGTGCTGAGCGCCGTCGCCGCCAAAGGGGTCAAGGAGGTCACCTACCACCGCGACTACGCTGCCCGATGGACAGTCCGGCTAGGAGATGGAACCGACCACTCGCGCGGCCGGATGCAGGCCGGCCTTGCCGTGGTCTGGCCGTACGTCGACGAGCTGTTCGCCGCCCACGAGGTCGAGCTGCGGCTCAGCGCCGCCGGGGTGGCACCCGATCCATCCGCGCTTCGGGACGAGTTCGACAACGTCCTGGCCCAGGTCCTGTCGGCGGCCACGCTCAGCAAGCCTGAGGCCGGTCAGCTGCCGGGCGTCGGAGGCCGCGCCGGGCGGGACGGGGTCCACACCGAGGCGATGGGCTACCTGCTGGCCGAGATGCAGAGCGTGGCCCGGGCGCACCCGGAGGCGACATGGTGACCCTGACGCGTGACGCCCGAACGGTGGCAGAGACGGTCACCGACCCGGAACTTCCCATGCTCACCCTCGCTGACCTCGGTGTCCTCCGGGACGTTGAGGTGGACGGCGGACGGGTCACCGTCTCGATCACACCCACCTACACCGGCTGTCCCGCCATGGATACGATGCGCGACGATCTCGTGCACGCCCTGATGGACGCGGGATACGACGCCGTGGAGGTGCGCGTGGTCCTGGCGCCACCATGGAGCACCGACTGGATCAGCGACGACGGCCGGCGCAAGCTCGCCGAGCACGGCATCGCACCGCCGGGCCCCGCGCCATCGGCGGCGCCGGGGCCGATACCCCTGTCGCTCGGTCCGACCGTGCGGGTTGTCCACTGCCCCCACTGCGGATCGGCGAAGACCGACGAGGTGTCCCGGTTCAGCGCCACGGCCTGCAAGGCCCTGCGCCGCTGCCGGGCCTGCGCCGAGCCGTTCGAACACGTCAAGGAGATCTGAGCGTGACCGTCGCTTTGAGCCCCCGGCTGCGTGGACAGTTCCACCCGCTGACCGTGGCCGCCGTCGACCGATTGTGCGACGACGCCACGGCGATCACCTTCGACGTTCCACCGGAGCTGGCCGAAGCGTACGCGTTCCGGGCCGGTCAGTCGCTCACCGTGCGACGAGTCGTCGACGGGCGAGACGAGCGTCGCTCCTACTCCATCTGCGCACCCGAAGGCTCGGCTCCCCGGGTCGGTGTCCGGATGGTGCCCGACGGGACATTCTCGACCTGGCTGGTGCACGAGGTGCGCCCCGGTGACCGGATCGAGGTCGGCACGCCCACCGGCACCTTCACCCCGGATGCCCAGGCGCCGGGGCGTCACGTGCTCATTGCGGCCGGATCCGGCATCACGCCAGTGCTGTCCATCGCCGCCACCGTGCTCAGTCACCCCGACTCGGCCGTCACGCTCCTCTACGGCAACCGCCGCGCGGACACGGTGATGTTCGTGGACGAGCTTGCCGATCTCAAGGACCGCTATCCCGACCGGTTCGAGCTCATCCACGTGCTCTCCCGCGAACCGCGTGACGTGGAGCTGTTCACCGGCCGCTTGGAGGCGTCGAGGCTGGCGGCTCTGCTCGACCAGCTCATCGACGTCGATGAGGTGGATCACTGGTGGTTGTGCGGGCCGTTCGACCTGGTCATCGACGCGGAAGAGCTGCTCAAGCTTATCGGTGTGCGCCCGGAGCGGATCCACCACGAGCTCTTCTACGTCGACGACGTCCCGCCGCCCCCGGTCAAGCATGAGGAAGCCCCGCTCGACGGGGCCACCAGCGATGTGACGATCGTGCTCGACGGCCGATCCACCACGACGAGCCTCTCCCAGGAGACCACAGTGCTCGAGGGCGCCCAACGGGTCAGGCCGGACCTCCCGTTCGCGTGCAAGGGCGGTGTGTGTGGCACGTGCCGGGCGAAGGTCACCGACGGCGAGGTCACCATGCGGCGCAACTTCGCGCTGGAGGACGCCGAAGTGGATGCCGGGTTCGTTCTCACCTGCCAGTCGCTGCCCCGCACAGAGAAGGTCACCGTCGACTACGACGCGTGATGGTCATCCTTCGTCAGATGGCTTGCCCGAGGGCGGCTCCAGACCCCGGAGCCCCCGGGTGACAATGAACTCCGCCTTGCCAATCGATGCCGGCTCGGACATGCTCACAGTCGACGGCGACATGACCACAGTGTTCCGCCGCAGGCGAGGGGAGACGAGTGGTGAGGCTGAAACCGTGGTTCGCGTGGTTCCTCGCCTTCGCCCTCATCGCCGTCCTCGTTCCGGTCCGGATCGGTGCTCTTCTCGACGACCTCTCGTACCGGGAGGAGCAGTCGGCGGGCTTGACGGCGGTGGGCATCGCGGCCGTCGCTGGACTGTTCGGCATCTACATCCTGGTGATGCTGCGGCGCGGCCCCGTGCGGGTGTTGCTGAGTGTGCAGGCCCTCCTGGCCTTCGGTCCGTACGCCGTCATCGGGCACGGCTGGGGCGGAATCGCCGGCCTGCTGGGTGCGGTGCTCTTGCTGACCTTGCGCCCGCGCGTTGCGTGGCTGCTCCTGATAATCGTCGTCGGGACGGACGCGACCGTCCGATCGGCATTCGGCGTGCTGCCGGCCTCCACCGGGTACGAGTGGGGCACAGTTCTGCTCGTCGACGTGAACGTGGCGATCGTCCTGTTCGCGATAGCGCGGCTCGCCCAGCTGGTTCAAGCGACTCATGATGTGCGGCAGCGGCTCGTCGCTGTCGAGGTGGAGGCCGAGCGGGAGCGCGCCGCGGACCGGCTCCGGCGTGCCCTCGGCGATCAGCTGGCGGTCGTCGTGCAGCGAACGCGAACTGTCTTGGTCGCGCCGGAGCCGAGCCGGGCCGAGCTGGCGGAGTTGCGTGAACTGGTGAACACGACGGTGTCCGGCGCCAGGCCGGTGACCAACATGCACCGGGCGCCGCGTCCCGCCGGCGCCGCGGATACGTCCGCACCGGCCCGGTCGGCCGAAGCGGCGCAAGAGGCCCCGTTCCGGTTCTGCTGGTGGGTGGCGTTCGCGATGGTAGTGACCTCCTCCGTCATCTCGATCATGAATCTGGGGTCGGAGCAGACACCCACCCTGGGCGCGAGCGCGTGGGCGGTGAGCATCGCGGTGGTGCTCGCGGCCGGTGCGTTCCAGCTCTATCACGGCACGCCACGAGCGGGCGGGTCGGCGCCGCGGTGGTGGCGCTGGACCTTGCCCGCTCACCTGCTCATGCTGGCCGCTGCGATCCTGGTGGTGTCCGGCCCTGGCCTGGTGCCGATTCTGGCGCTGGCAGGTGGCGCGGCGCTGACCAGATTGCGGCCCGCCATGGCGTGGCCGCTACTGGCGATCCTCTGCGGGTTCGTGACCGCTACGGCCGTCGCCCAGGCCGGACTCTCCGGCCTGGGTTTCATGCTGTACTGGGCGCTGTCTCCGGTGGGGTGCGCTCTCGCCGTGTATGCCCTGTGCAGGCTTCCGGAGATCAGCGGATGGCTTCACGGGACCCGGGACGAGCTGGCCCGGTCGGCGGTGCTGGCGGAGCGATTGCGATTCGCGCGGGATGTCCACGACGTGTTCGGCCTTCATCTGACGGTCATCACCATGAAGGCCGAACTCGCCTGGAGAACGGTTGGCGACGCCGCCGCGGTCCGCGGCCATCTCATGGACCTGGCACGTAGCGCGGAGCTCGCGCTGGTCGAGGTGCGTGCCGTCGCCGGCATCGCGGAGGAACTGAGGTCCGCCAGTGAGCTGGCCATTGCCAAGCGAGTCCTGGAGGCGGCAGGCGTCGACGTGACGGTGGAGGTGACCGGCCCACCCCCGGCCGACCGCCTGGACAGGCTGCTGGCCATCGTGATCCGGGAGTCGGTCACCAACGTCGTGCGGCATTCGCAAGCCGGGCGCTGCACCATCTCCCTCGACACCGCCAACGGCGTGGTGCGCCTGCTCGTGGGCAACGACGGAGTCGGGACGGACAGCGAGAGCGGTGTGGACGGCCACGGCAACGGACTCGTCAACCTCGCCACGCGCGCTGAGGTGGTGGGCGGCCGGGTGGCGGTCTCCTCCCAGGACGACAGCTTTCTCCTGACCGTCGAAGTGCCCGTGTAGTAATGCCTCGCCGGCTCATGCGTCGCCGCCGCACCGCCGTCTCGGCCCGGCGTCGATCATTGCCGGGTCGTTTCCCGTGTATAGGGGCGTCACCCGGCAATGATCAGGTATGGGGCCTCAGCGGTGCGAAGCGAACCAGGGCTCATGGAGATCGAGGTAGCGGACGTCCTCGATCAGGTCCATCTCCTGTCTCATGAGCTGGCGGGCCTCGGAGCTGAGTTCACGCCGCTCGCCCTCCCTCGCCGCTGCCTCGTCGGTGAATGCCACCGTCTCTGTCATCACGCCGTCGTCGTCGATGGCGATGGTGCCTCCGATGATGTCCGGCCGCTCGCGGGCCAGCACCGAGCCGGTCTGGTCGATCAGGGAGTGCATGCGGTCGCGGTCCCTGACCTTGCCCTGGATGACCTGCACGAAACCGGCGTCGTCGGTGCCGCCGTCGAGGAGCATCATGACGTCCGTACAGTCGTGGAACGTCACCTCGCCGTCGAAGCACTCGGACATCTCCCGCCACCACGCGTCCTGCTCCGGGCGCTGAGAATTTCTCCGTGCGGCTTCCTCCGAAGCGAAGCGGACCGTACCGACGAACATGCCGTCGTCAGTGATGCCGTACGTGCCGCCCAGCCAACCCTCCGCGTGGGGAGCGAACTCCTCGAGCCAGCGGTCCAGTCCTGAGCGCAATCGCTCCTCATCGCGCACGCGACCTTGGATGACCTGGATGAACATGGCGACCTCCCCCAAGTCGCGATCCCCCCGGACCTCCCGATGACGTCCGCTCAGGGGACGTGACCGTTCCTCAATGTACGCCTGTGCCGCCGCGACGTCGATAGAGGTCAGGGCAGGCGATTGCCGATCGCGGCGGCTGTGCTCACGACGAGCTGTGCGGTACGCGGCTCGTCGAGTGCTCCCAGAGCGACGACGCCCACCGATGCCTCGATCTCGCCCGTCCGGGGACGAACGGGTGCGGCAAGACCCCAAGCGCCGCGCTGCAGCTCGCCCTCGCTGATCGAGTACCCGCGTCGTCGGGCCTCGGTGATCTCGGCGCGCTCACCGGTGACGGCCGCGCGGGCGCTGAGGATGGCGAGCCCGGCGGACCCGACCGTAGCCGGGTGCCGGGTGCCGATCCGGTAGGCCACGTGCGCGTCGGCGTGCAGGGGCTCCACGACCAGCGCACTGACGACCTCGTCGCCGTCCAGCACGGACAGGAACGCCGTGGCGGCGGCGGCTTCGGCCAGGTCCCGCAACGGGACCTGCGCAGTGGCGCGCAGGTCGGGGCGGACGGCTCCGGCCAGCTCGATCATGGTCAGCCCCAGCTGGTACCGGGTATCCGCGCGCTGGGTCACGAGGCCGCGCCGGGTCAGTGTGCCAAGCAGCCGATAGACGCCGGTGCGATGCAGCGCTGTCTCGTGGGCCAGCTGGGTGGTGGTCAGCCCGTGCGGATGCCGCGCGAGAGCGCTGAGGATCCGGATCCCGTTGTCCAGGGTCTTGGATCCGGCCGCGCCCTCTACCGAGGGGGAGGCGGAGATGTGCGCGGGCGCCGTGGACGGCATCGATCCTCCTTGACGTGGTGCGGGACACTGTCTACCGTGAAACTGTGCGGTCTCCGCACTTCAGGTGCGATTATCGCTCCAGTTTAGTCAGAATCGGAAGCGGCACAAGACCGATCCCGCTTGAGCCGTCCCCCGATGCCGTCACTGCAAGGAGGCCGAGATGGCGTACTACCGGAGCGTCGGAAACGTCCCGCCGAAGCGGCACACTCAGCACCGCAAGCCCGACGGCGGCCTGTATTACGAGGAGCTGATGGGTGAGGAGGGCTTCTCCAGTGACTCGTCGCTCCTCTACCACCGCAACATCCCGTCCGCCATCGCGGACGCCCAGGTGTGGGAGCTGCCGGACCAGTCTCTGACGGCTAATCATCCGCTCACACCGCGCCACCTCAAGCTACATGAACTCTTTCCCGGCCAGGAATGGAAGGCGGCCGACGTGGTGACCGGGCGCCGGCTGGTACTCGGCAACGCCGATGTGCGGATCTCGTACGTGGTCGCCGGGGAGCCGTCGCCGCTGTACCGGAACGCCATCGGTGACGAGTGCGTCTATATCGAATCGGGTTCCGGCTCCGTGGAGACCGTGTTCGGCGTTCTGCCGTTCCGGCAGGGCGACCACGTCATGCTTCCGCGAGCGACGACGCACCGATGGGTCCCGGAGCCGGACCAGCCGGTCCGGGCCTACGTGATCGAGGCCAACTCGCACATCACCCCGCCCAAGCGCTATCTCTCCCGGTTCGGCCAGCTACTTGAGCACGCACCGTACAGTGAGCGAGACCTGCACGGGCCCACCGAGCCGATGCTTGCTGACGGCACCGATGCGGAGGTGCTCGTCAAACATCGCGGCCCTCGTGGGCTCGCGGGCACTCGGTTCGTCTATCCGCAGCACCCGTTCGACGTCGTCGGCTGGGACGGCTGCCTGTATCCGTACACGTTCAACATCGCCGACTTCGAGCCGATCACGGGCCGGGTTCACCAGCCCCCGCCGGTCCATCAGGTCTTCGAAGGCTACAACTTCGTCATCTGCAATTTTGTCCCCCGCAAGGTCGACTATCACCCGCTGTCGATACCGGTGCCGTACTACCACTCCAACGTCGACTCGGACGAGGTCATGTTCTACTGCGGCGGCGACTACGAGGCCCGTAAGGGCTCCGGGATCGGGCCCGGGTCCATTTCGTTGCATCCCGGTGGATGGGCGCACGGCCCTCAGCCAGGAGCCTACGAGCGCAGCATCGGCGTGGAGTACTTCGACGAGCTCGCCGTCATGGTCGACACGTTCCGCCCGCTCGAGCTCGGGGAAGCCGGCCAGGCCAGCGACGACGGCGTCTACGCCTGGAGCTGGAACCGTACGGACCGATAGCTGGGTGCGAGCGGTCCTGGCGAGAATCCGCATGCGGTCTCGCGGAGCACGCATCTAAGCTCGGGTCCATGTCGATCGCGCGCGCCACCGTTGAGGACCTGTTCGCTCAATACCACCCGAACGGATCCACCGAGATAGCCGATGTGGGGCGTGCGCGCGAGTTCGTGGCCACGGCCGAAGACCCGTGGTCGCGTCACACGCTCCTGCATCTGACCGGATCGGCGATCATTGTCCACCCACCGACGCGCCGCGTGCTGTTGCGGTGGCATCCCCGCCAGGGATCGTGGATGCAGATCGGTGGCCACGGGGATCCTGGAGAGACCGACCCCGTGACCGTCGCGCTGCGCGAGGGGAAGGAGGAGACCGGCCTGTCCGACCTGGTTCCCTGGCCGGACGCGAACGTCGTGCAGGTGGTGATAGTTCCGGTGCCGGCCAACGCGGTCGAGCCCGCCCACGAGCACGTCGACGTGCGGTTCGTCTTGGCGACGGCCGAACCGGATGCGGCCACGCCGGAGTCGCCCGATGCGCCGCTGCGCTGGCTTGGCGCTGCCGAGGCGCGCGAGGCCACGCACGAGGAGAACGTCCGCGAGATGTTGATGCGTGTGGAGCGCCTGCTCGCGGTTCCGGGGTAGGGGGTTCTCCCCTAGTCCTGGTGGTCGTCCACGAAGCCGAGTTTCCTGTTCATCGCGATGGCACTGGCGTTGCGCGGGTGATGGAACGTCCGCAGCACCGAGACGCCGGCATCCTTGGCGAACCTGATGGCCAGCACCTTCATGGCCAGTGCGAGGCTGCGACCGCGATACGCGGCCAGAACGCCGGTCATCTCGCTGAACGCGTAGCCCTTCGCGGCGTGAATGGTCGTCATAGCCATGCCCACCCACTCGGCGCCGTCGAGCGCGAGAACCACGCCGCTCGGGTTGTAGACGCGTTGATCGAAGCGGCGGGTCGCGTACTCGTCGTAGGTGTAGAACTCGCCGCGCTCGGGGATGTCGGCCGAACAGGTCTTGTTCAGCTGATACAGGGCGTGCCGGTGAGCGGGGGTGTCGCCGATCCTGGCCATGGTGGTGAGCTCGATCCCGTGGTGCCGGGCCCGGTCCAGGTACTGCAGGAACGGATCCTCGTCGAAGTTCTGCACATCGAGCCTGAGCCGGGTCCATTCCGTCGGCATCGTAGGCACCCCATCCCGTATCGCTCCGGCCATGATCGCATCGGCGCGGGCGCCGGGATGCGGGCACCCTGGAGGCGATCTCCCCGTTTCGGTTGTGCGCGGCCAGCGGGCCTGTGAAAGTAGCAGGGCAGGTGGGCGCTTGAGAGGCGGAGGGAATACGGCATGCGCGTGGGCCGTGATGTCCAGGACAAACTGAGCAGCCGGATTCGCAGCGGGCTGAGGCTCGTCCCGGGGGAGCGCATCGAACTCGTCGTGCGTACCAACGGCGGGAAACCTCCCGCGGACTGCCTGGTCATCACCAACGGGCGAATGCTGGCGCTGGACACGTCGGCGGACCCCCTGACCTGGGCGCGCCGGCAGGTTCTCGCGGACGAGGTGCGGATCTGGCAGCTGACCAGGAAGTTCCGAAGCCGCCTGGTGGTCACCAGCGGGTACGGCAGGACGGATGTGCTCGCCTCCGGCCTGAGCGTGTACGACGACGACCTGGTGGACGAGCACGTCACCCAGCTCGTCGGCAACCGGGAACACGCCGGCGTGCTGAAGGTGCTTCGGGCACTTCGGGCGGAGGCACACTGGGTGACCAGCGCCTACGGCCGTTCGGTGTACGTCCTTGACCGGGAATGTGTGCCCAGCACCACGGCCGAGGTGATCGACCTCGACATTGTGGAACGCCAGCTGAGCCAGTTCGACTTCTGGCCCGGCAGCGAGGTGCGGCGGCACCTGGCCGCGTGCTTGCCCGCCGGGGGCTGCCATTTCGCGGGGGCGGAGTCGATGACCTGGGCGGCGCCCACGCCTTCGGGCGGCGCCGTGGCCAGAGAGCACGTCGTTGCGGTCGTGCATGCCCTGGTAACCGTCGACGCGGCCCGGGTCCGGAAAGCGGCCGGAGCGGAGGCCGATGTCTTGCACGAGCTGATGGCCGTTGTGGCGGCGATCCGGTCCAACCCGGCGTGGACGTCCGGACACCTCGACGAGAAGGACGCTCGCGTCGACGTCGATGCCGAGATCCGCCAGATCGCTCTGCAATGCCACCGGGTGGCGGAGTTACGCGCGGACATGGGCCCGAAACCCCAGACGCGCTCCGAGACCGGGAGCCGGGCGTCCGCGGTGTACGACGCCGCGGTGGCATCGCTCGACACCCTGGCGCGCCGGTTGGAGGACCGGGTGATCGCCCTGGCGGCCTACCGGGACCGCCTAAGGACCCTGGCGCGTGAGCTCGCTGATCTCGACAGCGCCACCCATATCTCGGCTGTGGCGGAGAAGGTCGCCGTCCTGGCCGGTGCGGACGGAGCCGACGATGTCGGAGGGATGGTGCCGTATCCGCGGCAGCCTGATGACGCGGTGCCCGAGGCTGTCGCCGCTGTGCGGGACGAAGCTGAGCGCGTGCGTAGTCAGGACATCTCCATGGCAGTGGGCGCCACGCACAGCTTCGATCCCGACGGGGCGGACACCAGCCCGATCGCCGGATAGGGGTCTGGCAGCGCGCCGGCCGTGGCCACGTCGGCGGCTACGTCGCCGGTTCCGCCCGGCCATGGTCCTGCGACGCTTGACTCTGCCAGTAGGCGGCGGTCACCCGCATCACGTCGTCCCACGGTGTGTGCTCCAGTCCGAACGTGGCCGTGGTGGCGGTCGCGTCGATCTCGAAAGGCGCTTCCCACTGGTACAGCACACCGCGCACCTCGCGCAACAGTGGTGAGAACGTGGAGAGGAGCCTGAGCGCGGCCGTGGGTATCCGGCGAACCCTGGGAGCCGGGACACCCCCTTGCCGAGTGGCCGACTCGAGGAGCGCCCGCACCGTCACGGGCGGGGCAGCGGGAACGTGCCATGCATGTCCCCACGCGCGCTCGTCGGTGCCGAGGACGGCGAGGGTCCTCGCGACGTCACTGATGTACGCGAAGCTGCGTGGCGCGTCCGGGTCTCCGAACATGTACACCGGCTTGCCCGCCATGGCGGCCTGTCCGTAGCGGGTGATCAACCCCGCGTGCGGCCCGACACCGGGGCCGATGAAATCCGACGCCCGGGCCTCGGTGACACGAACCCGCCCCGCCTGGTTTGCGGCGAGTGCCTCTTCCCAGAGGCTGGCACGCAGCTTCCCCTTGTGTTCGGTGGCCGCGAGCGGATGGTCGCGGCTGATCGGTCCGGTGACCGGGCCGTAGCCGTAGAGATTGCTCATGGTGACGAGGACCGCTCCAGTCGCCTGCGCGACGTTGAGTACGGCCGCGGCCAGCGGCGGCCACATAAAGGCCCAGTTCTGATAGCTGGGAGGACTGACGCAGTTGTAGATGGCGGCGGCGCCCGTGGCGTGGGTGCGCAGCGCCTCGGCGTCGGTTACATCAGCGCTGATGAGGGTGATTCCCGGGTGCGACGGGCCGGTGCCGGAACGCGTGACGACGCGGACGTCGTGGCCGTCGTTCACCAGCTGTGTGGCTAGGGCGGTGCCGACGGTGCCGGCGCCGAGAACGAGGTGAAATGACACGGGATCTCCTTTGTGAGCGGTGCTCTTGTTGGTGAACAGTGTTGCGCCAGGCGGGCTTCTTGTCAAGAGCAGTGCTCTCGGTTAGGTCTGGCGCTCGCCCCGTATGGCACACTGTGGGCATGGCTTCCACGCGTGGTCTCCGGGAACGAGTTCGGGAGGAGCTGACCCGGGAGATCAAAGACGTCGCTCGCCAGCAGCTGGCGCAGGTCGGTGCGGGGGGATTGTCGGTGCGTGCCGTCACGCGCGAGCTGGGCATGGCGTCGTCGGCGGTCTACCGGTACTTCCCCAGCCGGGACGCGCTGCTGACGGCGCTGATCACCGATGCCTATGTGGGGATCGGTGAGGCTGCTCGCCAAGCGGAGTCGGAGGTGGCCCGCGAGGATTACCTCGGCCGCTGGACGGCGGTGTTCCGGTCGGTCCGTGACTGGGCGCGCGAGCATCCGCATGAATACGCCCTGATCTACGGTTCTCCGGTGCCGGGATACGCCGCACCGGAGCACACGGCGGTTCCGGCGAGCGAGGTGGTCGTGCTGCTGGCGCGGATCGCTATCGAGGCGGCAGCCGCTGGCAACGGTGGGCTCCCTGCGGACGGTGTTGCCGATGCGCTCACCGCGGATGTCGAGACCCTGAAAAGCCACCCGGCCGTAGCCGGGCCGGGTGAGATCGCCGAAGCCTTGAACGAGACTCCGGCGTCAGTCGTCCTGCACGTCATCGACGCGTGGACCATGCTGTTCGGAGCGGTCAGCTTCGAACTCTTCGGGCACTACTACGACGTCCTCACGGCCCTGGACGACTACCTCGACCGGCTCGCCGTGAAGTCCGCCGCGCCGCTCCGCCTGACCCACCAGAACGGCTGACCACCTTCCCGCTGTTTTTCACACGAAGATCTTCACGCTCGCGTGGCCTGGGGTTTTGCGTCCGCCGTTTGTCACACGGCAATCGTCACGCCGGGTGTGAGAGGAGTCGTGTGAGCTCTGGGTGCATGGATCGGCGATTCCGTGCACGACAGGCGCCACGACATTGAGATCCAAGGTTCCCGCGGCCGATTCTCACACGACTGCCCGCACGATCGACGCCAGTCCCGGCGCGAGCTGGCACGACCGCATCCCCTCTTGCTGCGCGCACTGGCTGGCCACAGCAAATGGATCTTGAGTAACCGCTCAGCTCGGTAAGACAGCATCGATCGAAGCGACCGCGAATGCGACGACGGCATCGGACGACATGGCGGTACCGCGGTGAGTGGCCGCGGCGAACCCACGTGCACCCAGGACGTTCGCCAGGAGATCGGCGGCCCGTACCACATCCGTGGCGTCGCTACCGAAGGTGGCCGCGCTGGTGGCACGTAAAGCACCAAGGATCGTGGCGGCCTCCTCGTAGGCGCCCACGTTGACGAAGAGCTGCAGGAGATTGCGTAACGTGGTCCATTGGTGATGCCAGACCTGCATCTGGTGCCACCGGGTCACGCTCCGGCGAAATGCCCGCAGAGCCTCCATCGGCTCGCCTGTACGCATGAGGAGGGCAGCGAGCCCTACCTGCGCGATGTTAGCCGTAAACGTGCTGTTGACAAA
The DNA here is from genome assembly GCF_010550695.1 of Phytoactinopolyspora alkaliphila. Classification (GTDB taxonomy): domain Bacteria; phylum Actinomycetota; class Actinomycetes; order Jiangellales; family Jiangellaceae; genus Phytoactinopolyspora; species Phytoactinopolyspora alkaliphila. Next base: position 428,939 of record NZ_JAAGOB010000002.1, on the reverse strand, counting down.
CTCGGCGAGAGCGATTGCCTCCTCGTAGTGTCGTCTACTCTGATCTGGATCGCGCGTTGACGACGACTCCGCCTGGGTGTACAACGACCACGCCGTCAGGCTCGGGTTGCCGGTGGCCAGCGAGACACGCAGGCTGTCGTCCGCTGCGACGGCGCCCCCTTCGGGATCATCGGCATAGGTCAACGCCAGTCCACGCAGTATGAGCGCCTGAGATTCATACCACGCGTCGTCGTGAGCTCTGGCGAGCTGGAGTTGCTCCGTTGCCATGTCGAGGCAGTTGTCCAGGCGTCCTTCATACAAGGCTACGACGGCCATCACCTTGAGCAGAGGGATCCGCTGCCCGTCGTCAGGATCGGCGATTCGTGCGAGAGCACGTTCCGCTAGTGTGAGCGCGCTTCGTAGCTCGCCTCGCAGGGTCAGGCCTTCTCCCACAGCTCCACAGACCGCGGTGTAGCGGGCGTGGAGGTCGGCACCGGGCAGGGTGAGCGCCGTTTCACCCCAGGTGACCACCTCGTCGTGGAACTGATAGAGCGCGTAGTGGTAGAGCCCGGCGGATAGCCGGAGGGCGAGATCGGCGTCCTGCTGCTCCACGGCCCACCGATGCCCGGTGCGCAAGTTGTCGAGTTCTGCGTCGATTGAGCTGGTCCAGTGACGTTCGTGGGGTCCTCGAAGCCCGCCTCCCACGTCCTCGGCGAACCGGACGTAATACGCGGCGTGGGCCCGGCGAATCATGTGGAGTTCACCACGCGCCTCTAGGAGTTCACGGCCGTACGCGCGCAACGTTTCCAACAGCGTGTATCGGACTGGGCCCCCTGACTGCCCAGTCGACACCAGTGAGTTCTCCACCAGCGCTGCCAGCACGTCGAGCAGCGAAGGCTCTTGGCAGACGTGTTCAGCTGCGTCCAGTGTGAAGCCTCCGGCGAAGACGGACAGCCGAGCGAATAGGCGCTGCTCGGCAGGGCTAACAGAGCGTAGGACCAGTCCACGACGGCGCGGAGAGTCCGGTGCCGTGGCGCTACGCTTGTCCGGGCTGTGGTGAGAAGACCGAACCGGTCCGCAGAGCGCGCGGCCAGGTCGACAGGATTGAGCGAGCGGGTCCGTGCCGCCGCAAGTTCAATGCCAAGCGGCAGTCCGTCGAGCTGGCGGCACAGCTCGGCGATGTGGGTGAGATTTTCGCCGGTCAGCGTGAAATCCGGCCGAACAGCCTGGGCGCGGTCGATGAACAGCCGGACGGCCGGTGATCCGGCTGCCGCCGCGCCCGCGTCGGGCCGGGGCACAGGGAGCGGTGCGATGGGACGGAGGCGTTCACCAGTCACCCCGAGGCCCACCCGGCTGGTGCAGAGCAGCGTCACGCGCGGGCACTCCCGGATTACGGCCTCCAACAACGGAGCCACCGCTTCCAGAACGTGCTCGCAGTTGTCGACCGCCAGGAGCAGATGTCTCGGCGCGAGAACGGCGACGACAGACTGTTCAACGGTCCAGCCTGGCTGCCTTCTGGCACCTACCGCGGCGGCGAGTGCGTCCGCTACCGCCGCGCCGTCGGTGATCGGCGCCAGGTCGCACCACCGCACGCCGTCCGCGTACTGGCGGGCGACGCTGTTGGCCACTCGCAGGGCCAGCTGAGTCTTGCCCACGCCGCCGACGCCGGTCAGCGTAACGGCCCGGTACTCGTACAACGCCTCGGCAGTGGCTCCGACGTCCTGATCTCGTCCGATGAGGTGCAGTGCGTGGCTGGGTAGCACGCCGTGGCTGCGCGGCGGCGCCGCGTCCGCGTCGACATTGGATCCTATTCGGCTGGGCGGGGCCGTCCAATCGAGCTCCGGGTCCTGGCGGAGTATGGCACTTTCCAGGAGTCGCAGCCGCGACGAGGGCTCGATGCCCAGTTCATCGTCGAGTTCTCGGCGAAACTCCCTGAATACCGCCAGCGCCTCGGCGTGCCGTTGGCATCGATACAACGCCAGCATGAGCTGCGAGCGTGGGCGTTCGCGCAGCGGGTGCCGCGAGGCGTGTGCCTCGATCACGCCCACCAGGTCGGCGTGGTGGCCGAGAACCAGGCCGGCGTCTTGTTTGGCCTCGATCGCGGCCAGCCGCAGCTCTTCGAGTCGCATCGCCTCGTGCTTGGCGAACTCGGCATCCGCGAACTCCGCATAGGCGCCGCCTCGCCATAGCGCGAGCGCCTCGTCGAGAAGGATCAGGGCCGTCTCCGGCACGTCAGTCGTGAGGCTGCGAGCTTCACCCAGGAGTCGCTCGAACCGGCCGGCATCCGTGTGTTCTGCGCCGATCTCCAGGACGTAGCCGGGAGGCCGGGTGATCAGCACCTCGTCGCCCTGCGAATGAAGGAGTCCGCGTAGGCGGGAGATGTACACGAAGAGCGAGCGCACCGCCGTGTCCGGTGGGTTCTCATCCCAAACCGCGGCGATCAGGCGGTCATTCGACACGACCGCGCCGGAGTGTACGAGTAGAGCGGCGAGGATTCTCCTCTGGGCCGGGCTGCCAAGGGTCACCTCGTGGCCTTCGCGTCGGATCACCAGCGATCCCAGTACGCCGAAGTCCATGTCAGCCCGCTCACGTTACTGACTCGTTGACGCGGGATGTCCCCGCGTGCAATCGAGCTGCAACCGCGCCGCTAGGCGGCCCGTTCATCCTGACACCACAACCAAGAGGAGGCAAGATGACAACGAGTTCTGTAGAGGCAGCCGTCACCGTTGAGGCGAGCCAAGCTGAGGTCGAGGCATTCGTGGGCCAGGTCATGGGCGACACGAGTGCGTGGATCGTCACGACCATGGCCATGATCGGCGACCAGCTCGGATTGTGGCGCGCGCTTGCAGATTCCCGGCCGACGACCAGCGCTGAGCTGGCCGAGCAGACGGATACCGCGGAGCGTTATGTCCGGGAGTGGCTCTCGTCGATGGCAGCTCATGGATACCTCACGTTCGATCCGGCAACCGAGCGTTTTACTCTCCCGCCGGCGCATGTGCCAGTGCTCGGCATTGAGAGCCCCACCTTCTTCGGCGGCTTTCACCATGCGCTCTACGGGTTGAGCAGCATGCTGAAACCGGTCGTGGAAGCGTTCCAGCACGGCGGCGGCGTGCATCTGTCCAGCTACCCGGATGACTGGTGGCGCGGCTTCGAGCGGTTCAGCAGCGGTTGGTTCCACTACCTGCTGCCACAGGTGTGGCTACCGGCGATGCCCGAGGTAAACGCGGCATTGAGTCGTGGGGCGGATGTGGCTGACATCGGCTGCGGACGCGGCAAGGCGTTGATCCGGCTGGCGGAGGAGTATCCGGCTGGTCGCTACATCGGGTTCGATGTGCACGAGGAGTCGATCACTGCCGCCCGTGCCAGTGCGGAAGCCGCTGGGGTGGCCGACCGGGTCCGTTTCGAGTGCCGTGACGTGTCCGCCGGTATTCCCGGCGACTACGACGTGATCACGACCTTCGACGTCATCCATGACGCAACCGACCCGCAGGGCATCCTGAGGGAAGTCCGGGCCGCACTGCGTCCGGAGGGGCGCTACGTGTGCCTGGACGTCAACGCCAGCCACCGGCTGCAAGACAACACCGGACCGCTCGGGGCCTATTTCTACGGTGTCAGCGTCTTGTTCTGCCTGACAACGTCGCTGGCCCAGAACGGGGTGGGTCTGGGCACATGTGGATTCAACGAGCACACGGCTCGTCAGATGTGCTTGGAGGCAGGTTTCGGTACGGTCCGCCGAGTGGACATCGCGAATCCGTTCAACATCCTGTACGACATCACCGCTTGAGGTCTGGGCGAGTGGCCGCGTGGGGTCGCCATGACGTGAGCCCCACGCGGCATTGAACGACCGCCAGAGTCATCGGGTGCCTCACGGGTAGAGCCAGCGCATCGACATGGAGTCGGGGTCTGGCGGGAGCTCGATACCGCTGCATGTATGGGCTAGCCCGGTGATAACTCCGGCGTTACGCTTGTCCCCAATTGTCTTTCGTCCCTCCAGGCTCCCCTTCGGGGTGGGCGCCCGAGGCCGGCTGAGGGATTGTCCATGAGCAAACCCGCCATCCTGACCGTCGACGACGATCGCGAGGTCTCCGCGGCGATCACCCGGGACCTGCGTAGCCGGTACGGCGCGGCCTATCGCATCCTGCAGGCGAGGTCGGGTGCCGATGCCCTGGCCCTGCTGACCGCACTTGCACTGCGAAATCAGCCGGTCGCGTTGATCGCCGCCGACCAGCGGATGCCGGAGATGACCGGCATCGAGATGTTGGAGCAGGCACGTACCCAGACGCCGGACGCGAAGTACCTCCTGCTCACGGCATACGCTGACACAGACGCCGCTATTAAGGCGATCAACGATATCGGTCTCGACTACTACCTGCTCAAGCCATGGGATCCTCCGGAGGAACGGCTCTACCCCGTCGTTGATGACCTGCTCGGCGATTGGCGCGATGCCCACCCGGACTACACGTCCGGCCTGCGCGTGGTGGGGCACAAATGGTCCGATCGCAGCCACGAGATCAAGACCTTCCTCGCCCGCAATCACGTGCCCTACCGCTGGTATGACATAGAGCGCGATGCCGAGGCGCAGCGCTTGAGCCAACTCGCTCAGGCGACAGCGGCCGATCTACCGCTGGTGCTCGTGCCCGACGGTGAGGCGCTCCGCTCGCCGTCCAGTCTCGATGTGGCCGACGCGCTCGGCCTGCGCACCAGAGCCGAGCAGCCGCTGTACGACGTGTGCATCGTGGGTGGCGGCCCGGCGGGCCTGGCCGCTGCGGTGTACGCGGCGTCGGAGGGTCTGAGCACCGTCGTCGTCGAGCGTGAGGCGCCTGGAGGCCAGGCCAGTCAAAGTGCGGCGATCGAGAACTATCTGGGATTTCCCAGAGGGCTGGCGGGCTCTGACCTCACCCATCGAGCAGTCGCTCAAGTTTCTCGCTTCGGTGCCGAAATGGTGCTCGCGCGCGATGTGATCGGCTTCCAGACCCGCGGGCCGGTGCATGCCGTGCTGCTCGAAGGCTCGGCGGAGATCGAGGCTCGCGCGCTCATCGTGGCGACCGGCGTGTCCTACCGCCGCTTGGCAGCAGCGGGTCTCGACGAGCTGATTGGCCGAGGGGTCTACTACGGTGCGAGCGCCAGCGAGGCGAGCCAGTGCCAGGGCGACGACGTCTACATCGTGGGCGCCGCCAACTCGGCAGGTCAAGCCGCTCTGAACATGGCAAAATTCGCCAAGTGCGTGGTGTTGGTGGTCCGGGCGGCGACTCTCGAGGACACGATGTCCCAGTACCTTGTCGATCGCATCAAGTCCGCACCTAATATCGACGTGCGTTACCGCAGCGAGGTGGTGGAGTGCCGGGGCGACGGCCACCTCGAGGCCCTGACTCTGGCGGATCGGATTACCGGCGTCCGCGATGAAGTATCGGCGAGCTGGCTTTTCGTCTTCATCGGTGCCTCGCCACGCACCGACTGGCTCGGGCCTGACGTCGTCCGTGACGACAAGGGGTTCGTCGTGACCGGTCAAGATCTCCACAATCCGGCCTTCGCTCAGCGCTGGCCGCTGCACCGGGTGCCCTTCGCGCTCGAAACGAGTGTGCCCGGGGTGTTCGCCGCCGGCGACGTCCGGCTGGACTCCATGAAGCGCGTCGCGTCGGCCGTCGGTGAGGGCGCGATGTCGGTCTACCTCGTGCACCGCTACCTGGCCTCGATCTGATGCGCCTCGATGACCTCCGCAGACTGCCCGTCTTCGACGGCTTGACCGGCGACCAGCTTGCGGAACTCCTCGCCGCCGGCACCGAGGTCCGGATCGAGCCCGGTATCGACTTGTTCCATGAGGGTGAGTACGCGGACTTCTGGTGGGTGCTCGTCGAGGGCGCCGTCGACCTCGTCCGCCACATCGGACGCGAGGAGACCGTCGTCGGAAGGATGTCCGTCGCCGGTCGCTGGGCCGGCGGGTTTCGCGCCTGGGATGAACATGGTGTCTATCTGGCGACCGGCCGGGGAGTCATCGACGGACGGCTGCTCCGGCTGCCCTCGGGCGTACTGCGTGAGCTGTGTGACACCTGGTTCCCGTTCGGCGGTCACCTCATCGAAGGGCTGTACGGCACGGCACGCACCATCGAGTCCACGGTGCGCCAGCGCGAGGCTCTGGTCACCCTCGGCACGCTTGCCGCGGGCCTTGCGCACGAGATCAACAATCCGGCTGCGGCCGCCACGCGCTCCGTCGATGCGCTCGAAGGCGCGTGCCAGACGCTGCTCTCGTCACTGGGCCGGCTCGCTCAGGGTGGGATCTCGGCTCGGCAGCTCTCGACGCTCGACGGGCTGCGAACCGAGATCGAGCCTCGAACGGCGCTCGAGGACGCGTTGGGGATGGCTGATCACGAGGAAGCCCTCTCAACGTGGCTCAGTCGCCACGGCATCGAGCGCGACTGGGTCATCGCCCCGCCGCTTGCGGCTGCTGGCGTCGACGTCGCCTGGTGCGAACGCGTCGCGGTCGTGCTTGAGGGAGCCGCGCTGGAAGCAGGCCTGGAATGGGTGGCGAGCACGGTCACCGCGGCAGCGTTGATGTCGGAACTGAAGGAAGCCACCCGGCGCATCTCCGAGCTGGTCGACGCGGTCGGGTCCTACTCCCAGATGGATCGTGCGTCGAGGCAGCACATCGACATCACGGACGGCCTGGAGAGCACGCTGGTTATGCTCGGACACAAGCTCCGCAAGGGCGTCATGGTGGTGCGTGACTACGACGCCGACATCCCCCGCATCGAGGCTTACCCCGGCGAGCTCAACCAGGTGTGGACCAACCTCATCGACAACGCCGCCGACGCGATGGACGGCGCGGGCACACTCCGGTTGACGACGCGGGCTGATGGGGACTTCGTGGTCGTCGAGGTCGGCGATACGGGCCCGGGTATGTCGCCGGGCGTTGCGGAGCGCGCGTTCAACGCGTTCTACACAACCAAGGACCTGGGCGCTGGCACCGGTCTTGGCCTCGACGTCGCACGTCGCATCATCATGGAGCGCCACGGCGGCACGATCAGCATCGACTCCCAGCCGGGTGGGACGGTACTGCGGGTACGCCTCCCCGCCCGAGCGCCGCAGTAACGCGAGCCATGAACCCGTGAAGCTTCCACCAACCGGGCCGCGAGGGGCGTCTATTGGCGGACTACCGGCTGGGTATCGGAACGGTGAGGTCACGCTTTCCGCATCGATGCTGGTCAGTGCGTGCCCTCGGTAGGATTCGAACCTACGACAACCCGCTTAGGAGGCGGATGCTCTATCCCCTGAGCTACGAGGGCGTGCGTCCGGGGGACCGTGCCGACCAGCGGACGCCAACCAAGGGTACCCGGTCAGTCGAGAACCGCGCAGTCCGCGCCGAGCTCGACGAGTCCGGAGACGTAGGCCGTGGTGAGCTCCGACGCCGAGGCGAGCTGCTCGCCACTGACCTCGTCCGCGGCCGCCAGCTCCCGCCACGTGTCGCCCAGGCTTGCCCCACTGGAGAGGACCTCGTCGACTTGATCACCCTCGTCTTCGTCGAGAAGCGGCGGCAGGCCATCGATACCCGCCAGCAATGACTGGACGCCGGCGTCGACGGTGGCCACGTTGTCAGGGTCCTCCCGCGCGGACGCGCCCTGGCTCAGCAGGGGGTGCTCTTCCGCGACAGCGTGGCACGTCGAGCTGGCCTGTTCGGCCCAGGCAGAGAGCTGCACGGGAGCGGTCTCGGCCTGCTCGTCGTCTCCACCGCCAGTTACGAGGATGTAACCGGCGACGCTCGCAGCGACGACCACGAGAAACGTGATCGTCATCGTCGCCAGCACCCGCTTGCCGGATGGCCTGGGAGTTGACGTTGAGGGTAGTTCCTCAAGCAGTTTCACCGAGACTCCTCACATCACGGTCAAGGTCGTCATAGTCGCTGGTGCCGGCCCCTGTCACGCCGCGCCACTCTAGCTTGTCTGGACCGGAAGTCCAGACCGGCGCCGGGCGCCGTCGTGTCGCCACCACTGAACCGTACGCCTCCAGCGCGGCCGATGCCGGGGTTGTCGGCAACCCCGACTCTCGATTCACGGCCTGTCCGCGTCGCTCTTGGCGGATGCCTGAACTACCCTCGGCTGGGTGAGACACAGTGAACACGTGGCCGAGGCGGTGCAGGCGTGGAGGGATGAACTCGCTGCGCTGGGTGGGCGTGATCCGCTGCTGTCCTTCCGGGATCTGAAGGTCGGCACCCTCGACCTGGCCGCGGCTGAGCCTGAAGCTCGCCGCAAGCTCCTCGAGGGCGAGTCCGTCTTGTTGTCTCGCCTGTTTCCGCACGAGCCGCTGCGCAGTTCGGCGCTGCGCTCCACCCGTGCCATCCGGGACAAGTCGCGTGAGCTGTTCGAAGAACGAGGTCTCAGCGTCGGGCTGCTGGCCGTCGGGATCGCTACCTGGGCCAACCCGTTCGTCGCCCATCGCCCCACGGCACCAGTGCTCCTGCGGACCGCCGCGGTCGTGGCGCGTGACCCGGCGGAGACCGACTTCGTGATCACGGTCGCCGACGATCCGATCATCAACCCGGTGCTTCTCCATGCCCTGGACACGCAGCTCGGCCTGCGGTTCCAGGCCGACGACCTACGCGACCATTCGGGACAGCTGAAGTACACCACCGTGGTGGAGCGGCTACGGGAGTTCGCCCCGGCGCACGTCGTCGACGGATTCTCCATCGCGCACCGCGCAGTACTCGCGACGTTCTCCACCGAACCACTCCTCCTGTCGCGCGACCTCGATGATCTCGGCGCCGAGCTGGGCCACCACGATGTGGTCGCGGCACTCGCCGGCGACGAGCGGGCGCACGCCGCCGTGAGCGTGGACCCGGTGCCGGCGAGCCCCGAGTACGTGGTGCTCGACACCGACGCCGACCAGCTCGACGTCATCGCCACTGTGGCGGGTGGCGGCAACGTGCTGGTCGACGCGCCACCGGGGACCGGTAGGACGCAGACGGTCGCCGCATTGGTGGCTGAGCTCGTCGGGCGGGGACAGCGCGTCCTGGTGGCCAGCCAGAAGCGAGCCACCGCTGAGGCGTTGATATCCCGGCTCGAGTCGGTGGGGCTGTCTGAGCTGGTTCTCGACATCGGCGGTACCACACCCCAGGACGCGGTGCACCAGATCACCGACACCGCCCGCCGGCTCCACGCTGCCGCGAACTCGGCACGGTCGGGGTCCGCCCAGTCCGGGCCGGCCGCGGAAGAGTCCAAGCCGCGCGCCGTCGAGGAAGCCGAGCGTCTCGGCGGCGAACTCGAGGCCTACCACGAAGCCCTGCACCGGGTCCGCGAACCGGGTGACGTCAGTGCCTACGACGCCATGGTGACGCTGGCCACGACACAGCAGAACGCGCGGACGACCGTGCGGATCTCACCCGAGGCACTCCGGCAGGCACCCGCGCCCGCCGAGCTCCGCGCCAAGCTCAGGGAATATGCCGACCTCGAGGGCCTCACGCTCACGCAGGACGGCTCGCTCTGGTTCGGTGCCGACATCCCCACAGCGGCTGTGGCCGACTCGTTGAGCACCACGGTCGTCGGCCTGCGTGACATCTACGTACCACAGTTGCGAGACGCCGCCACTCGGGCAGCCGTGGAGGTCGGCCTGGCCGGTCCGGCCACCATCACCGAGTGTTTCGAGGTGGTGGAGCTCCTCTCCGCGGTGGCATCCACCAACAAGAGGCTCGGCTCCAGCGTCTGGGATGAGCCGCTGGACGACCTCGTCGCCGTCACCAGTGCTCGTGCGGAGCGTTCCGAGTACGCGAACATGCCGGGACTACTCGCTCGGCGGCGTCTGCGTCGTCGTGCGCATGAGCTGGCCGGGTCATCGAGCCGGCGCCAGCGCGAGTCGGCCCATGCCAAGCTGGCGGCGGCGAAGGCGCAGCTGGCCGCATGGAAAAAGCGCTCGCGCGACGGAAAACCGCCGCGAACGGGTGAGTACCTCCCCAGAGCGGTCGAGGCGGTGACCGCGGCGCGCCGCCGGCTGAGCGTCCTGGCCGAGGCGAACCCGCGCGCGAGCGATCTGACCGACCTGACCTTCGCCGAAGCGACGCGCCGGCTTGACGCGCTCGCCAAGGACGAGGCGCACTTGCGCGCGCTGCCCAGACTGACCAAGCTCGCGGCGGACCTGCGCTCCGCTGGACTTGATCCCTTGCTCGACGACCTCAGGCGGCGGCGGATTCGGGCCGAGCGGGTCGAGGACGTGCTGGAGTACGCTCGGTTGTCCTCGCTGCTGGATCACTGGCGGCAGACGGATCCGGCACTGCACCACTTCGATGTCACCGAGCAGCAGCGCATCGTGGACGACTTCCGGGCCGCCGACCGTGACCGGCTGGAGGTGGCGGCTGAACAGGTCCGGCACGCGCACGCCGCCCATGTCGCGCAGATCGCGGAGGAGCACGAAGGTCAGGCCGATGTCCTGCTCGGCCTCACCCGCGGGCCGAGCGCGGACGGACCACGCACCCCGCGGCAGTTGGTGGACATCGCGCCGGATATCGCGCTCGCCGCGGTGCCGTGCTGGGTGATGTCCCCATTGGCGGTGGCGAACGCGCTGCCGCCACGCCGGCTGTTCGATGTGGTGATCCTTGAGGACGCCGGCCGGATCGCGGTCTCCCAGGCGGTGCCGGTGATCGCGCGCGCGGAGCGCGTCGTCGCGATCGCTGACGACGAGGTGGCCCTGACGTCCTTCACCACGGCCGTGGAGCCCGCACCTGACCCCGACGAGCAGGAAGGCCCGTGGTCCGGGGATCCGCCGCCGTCGGTGGCCGAGCTGCTCCGTGGCGTGCTGCCCGCTCGGGCCCTGCGCTGGCCGTACCGGTACCGCGACGACCGGTTGGCCGGATTCGCCGCCACCACCACCTATGCCGGCCGCCTGGCAACGGTGCCTGGGGCCGGTGGCAACCCACGCGTCACCCTGGAGCTGGTGGACGCACCGGTCGGGGGCGACGACCCGGTCGATAGCTCGTCGGCCGAGGTGAGCCGGGTGGTGGAACTCGTCCTGGAGCACCTGCGGGCCCGCCCGCACGAGAGCCTCGGTGTCGTCACGCTCGGTCCACGGCATGCCGAGCGGCTCGACGCCGCGTTGCGCCGGGCCCTTGTCCGGGCGCCGGACGTCGCCGGCCTGCTGCATGAGGACCGTGCCGAGGCCTTCTTCGTCAAGGACGTCGAGCGGGTCGCCGGCGACGTCCGGGACGCGATCGTCCTCAGTCTCGGATACGGCAGATCCGTGGACGGCCGGATACTTTACCGGTTCGGCGCGCTGGGCAGGCCGGGCGGTGAGCGGCGCCTGGTGTCGGCGACTACGCGAGCCCGGGAGCGGCTCATGGTGGTCTCCACCTTCGGCGCCGACGACCTGAGCCCACGCCGGTTGACCACGCCGGGGTCGCAGGCATTGGGTGAGTTCCTGGCGTATGTCGAGCGGGGCGGGCGCACGCCTGACCGGCAACCCATGCATGACGACGTGCTGGCCCAGGTCATCGCGGCGCGGCTGCGCAAGGCCGGCGCCGGGGTCGAGATCGGCTACGGCGGCAGTGGTGGCATCATCGTTGCGGTGCGGCATCCGAATCGTCGTGATCGATTCGTGCTCGCGGTCGAGACCGATGGCCGTGACCTCTCCGCCCGGGCTTCGGCGCGGGAGCGGGAGCGGCTTCGCCCGGCTCTGCTGGCGCGTCTCGGCTGGGCCGTCCACCGGGTGTGGGTCGAGGCGTGGGTCAGCGACCCCGATGGTGAAGCGGAGCGCCTGATCCAGGCCTATGAAGAGTCCGTCGCCGCCGCCGATGCTTACGACTGGGCCGTGGCCGCCGCCGAGGCCGACGTCGTCGCCGGAATGCCGGAAGAGGTGGAAGAACCCGAGAATGGTGGCACGGGTGATGCCGTCCAGGACGGCGTTGAGGCAACTGGTGACCAGAACGCGAGCGACGAGGACACAGCCACGGGTGTGCCTGCCACGGGTACCGGTGGGGATGCACGCGCCGGCGACAGTGCCGGCGAGGGTGATGCCGCCGCCGGCGACGGAGCGGCAGCCGCAAACACGCCAGAGGCGGGGAGCGCGGATGGTGCTCCCGCGGAACCTCTTGCTCGCACAGGCGACAGGCCAGCGCTGGCGCGAGGTCGTCGTGTCTCTGATTACACCGGACGCGAGCTGGCCGCGTTGGCCCGCTGGATCGAGTCCGACGGTGTGAGCCGGCGGGTGTCCGACGTGGTCGACTTGCTCGCCGCGGACCTGCGGCTATCTCTGGACGACGCCCGCAACCGGGACGTCCTCCACCACGCGGTACGGGTAGCGCGCGCCGGCGCCCCCTCGTCCCAAATGATCATGTAAACCATGTTTTCTCGTGCTTCACCAGGACTGTAGGCATGGTGAAGCACGAGAAAACATGGTTTACATGATCATTCGGGGACGGCGTGCCCGGCTGTCAGGTTGAGGCTGGGACGGCGCGGCGGTACCGGTCGGCGAGCGCCTGGATGTGGGCGACGAGCTCCGGCGGCTCCACCACTTCGAAGTCGACCCCGGCGAGGCCGATGGTAAGCGCGAGCTGCTCCAGGGAGTCGTTCGCCGTCCGGAGCCTGCAGGTGTGCTCGTCGACGTGCTCGAGCGTGCCGACGGCGGCGTTGAGTCGCTCCTGCATGGCCTCCAGTGGGGTATGCAACAGGAAGGTGGCGTGGAATCGGCGTGGCGCCACCGACACCTGGCGCGCCACGTACGCGGCGATGTCCTCGTCGGGCAGCTCACGCGGGGAGAACCGGGCGCCTACCGGCGTGCACGTGGCGATCCGGTCGACGCGGAAGGTACGCCAGTCCTGCCGGTCGAGATCCCACGCCACCAGGTACCAGCGGCGTCCCCACCTGACGAGCCGATAGGGCTCGGCCGCGCGGCTGGTCTCTGTCCCATTGTGGCTCCGGTAGCCGAACCGGGTGCGTTCGTGATCCCGGCAGGCCAGCGAGAGCGTGGCCAGGACGTCGGAGTCGACGGTGGGCGCGGGCGTGTCGTAAGGGATCGACACTGTCTGGGTGTGCATGGCGTTGACCCGGCGTCGCAGCCGGCTGGGCAGAACCTGCTCCAGCTTGGCGAGGGCACGCACCGAGGTCTCCTCGATACCGGCGACGGTCCCGGTCGCGGCAGTGCGCAGCCCCACGGCGACGGCCACCGCCTCGTCGTCGTCGAGCAGGAGCGGCGGCAGGTCGGCACCGGCACCCAGCTGGTACCCACCCGACACTCCAGGGCTCGCGTTGACCGGATAGCCCAGCGAGCGGAGCTTGTCGATGTCGTTGCGGATGGTCCGGGTGCTGACGTCCAGGCGGCCGGCCAGCTCCGCGCCCGTCCACTCACGGCGGGCCTGAAGCAAGGACAGCAGGCGTAGAAGTCGAGCCGATGTCTCTAACATTCTTCCACCATCGCGCTTATCTAGGAACGAAGCCTTCCGCAATTGCTCTTAGCGTACTCATCATGACGAACACACAGCACGCCACCACGGCGCAGCAGCAGGCCACCGCGGAGATCCGTCCCTTCACCATCGACATTCCCGAGGCTGAACTCCAGGACCTGCAATTCCGGCTGGACCGCACCCGCTTCACCCAGGAGTTGCCGGACGCCGGATGGGACTACGGCGTTCCCCTCTCCTACGTGACCCGCCTGGTCGAACACTGGAAGAACGGCTACGACTGGCGAGCCTGGGAGGCCAAGCTCAACGCCTACCCGCAGTTCACCACCGAGATCGACGGGCAGAATGTCCACTTCATGCACGTGCGCTCGCCGGAGCCGGACGCGTTCCCGCTGCTCCTGACGCACGGATGGCCAGGTTCCATCGTCGAGTTCCTCGACGTCATCGGGCCGCTGACCGATCCGCGAGCGCACGGCGGAGATCCCTCGCAGGCGTTCCACCTTGTCATTCCGTCGATTCCCGGGTTCGCCTTCTCCGGCCACACCACAGACCGGGGATGGAGCCGGATCCGGATCGCGAAGGCCTGGGCCGAGCTGATGAGCCGGCTCGGCTACGAGCGCTACGGTCTGCACGGCAACGACGGCGGGTCGCTCATCTCGCCGGAGGTGGGTCGGCTGGACGGCCAACATGTGGCCGGCGTGCACGTGACGCAGATCTTCTCCTTCCCGTCGGGTGATCCCGCGGAGATGGAGGGGCTGTCCGAGGAGGAGATGGCCGGCCTGCAGGTCCTGCAGCAGTTCTGGGAGAAGATGGGTGCGTTCAACCAGCTTCAGTCAACCCAGCCGCAGACGTTGGCGCACGCACTCGCAGACTCGCCCGTCGGCCAGCTGGCCTGGAACGCGCAGCTGTTCGGCGAGGATGCCGTGAGCGACGACTTCATCATCACCAACGTGATGATCTACTGGCTCACCAACACGGCGGCGTCGTCGGCCCGGTTCTACTACGAGGGCAGCCGCGAGGAGGCGCCGGTGGGACCCACCACCGTGCCGCTGGGACTGGCCGGCTTCGCGAACGACTTCATCTCGATGAGACGCTTCGCCGAACGCGACCACGCCAACATCGTGCAGTGGAACACTTATGACACGGGCGGACACTACTCGGCTCACCAGGTCCCGGACGTGCTGGTGTCCGACATCCGCGGGTTCTTCGGCGGCCTCCGTTAGTTTCCACGCAGGCGCAAGAACCCCGGGCCCGAGGGCCGTCCTCGACGACCCGCCCGAGGCTCGACGCTCCCCGAGGCCGCATCGATCACGGGCCGGAGTTCCCTTCCAGGCTGCTGGAAGGGAACTCCGCTGTGATCCACATCATGGAAGAGGTACCCGACATGCCGAATCGCACTGCCATCGGCGGCGACGTACTCGGTCAGCGTGCTCTCAACCGGGCGACGCTCGAGCGCCAGCTCCTCCTGCGACGCTCGGCCCAGTCCCCGCTCGCGGCGGTGGAGCACCTGGCCGGACTGCAGGCCCAGGCGCCGTTCTCGCCGTACTTCCAGCTCTGGTCGCGGCTTCAGGACTTCGATCCGGAGGTGCTGGCCAAGCATCTGGTGGACCGGGACGTCGTACGAATCGTCGCGATGCGCGGGACGGTGCACATGCTCACCGCCGACGACTGTGTGGCCTTCCGGCCGCTCACCCAAACGATCATGGATCGGGACCTGCGCAGCAACACGCAGTACTCGGCGGGGTTGCGCGGGGTGGACCTGGACGCCGTCGCCCGTGCCGCGCGCTCGCTCCTCGAGGCCACGCCGATGACCAACGCCGAGCTGGGCCCGGAGCTCGCGGAGCGTTTCCCCGGTTGTGAGCCGGCCTCGCTGGCGCACGCAGCTCGCAACCTCCTGCCTCTCGTTCAGGTTCCACCACGCGCGGTCTGGGGCAGAAGCGGACAGGCGCGGCTCACCACTGCGGAGTCTTGGCTGGGGCGTGAGCTCGATCCGGCACCGTCGATCGACACGATGGTCGTCCGGTACCTCGCCGCGTTCGGTCCGGCATCGGTCGCCGACGTGCAGACCTGGTGCGGCCTGACCCGGCTGGGTGAGGTCATGGAGCGGCTCCGGGCGGGCTTGCGGACGTTCCGTGACGAGTCGGGGCGGGAACTGTTCGACCTGCCCAATGGCCCGCGACCCGATCCGGAGACACCGGCGCCGCCGCGATTCCTGCCCGACTTCGACAATCTGATCCGTTCACACGCGGACCGCACCCGCATCATCAGCGTCGCGGATTCCAAGGCGATCAACACCAGGAACGGAGTCACTCCGCACTTCTTCCTGGTGGACGGCAGGGTGGCGGGCACCTGGCGGATCACGGTCTCGAAAGGCGCGGCGACCCTGGACGTCATGCCGTTCCGGCTGATAGCCAAGGCCGACGCGCCTGCCGTGGAGGCCGAAGCCGGCAGGCTGCTCGCGTTCGCGGAGCCCGGGGCCGAAACGCCGACCGTCAACGTGTGGCCGGCGCCCTGAAGCTAGTCCCAGTGAGCGCCCCCGAGCAGAAGCATCATGGTGAACAGGCGGCAAGCCTGCGGAGCGCCGTCGTACGCTTGGCATGACGTAACGCCGAGCGGCCAAGGAGTGCGCAGCCGTGAGTACACCCAGTGCGTGGGACGACGACTTCGATGTCCTCCCGGACACCACTGAGGACGAGTCACCCCGCGGATGGGGCGACGAGACCAGCGACGCCAACGACCAGCGCCTGCTCGACGAGCGACCGCCGCACTGGAGCTGAGCCGCGGCCGGTCCCGCGGCCGGTCACGAAGCCCGGACGTCAGCTGAGCGTGCGGCCGCCATCCTGGCGGGCCCGGAGCTCGTCCCTGATCTCCCGGAGCAGAACCACCTCTTCGGCGATGACCTCCTCCGCCGCCGCGGCCTCCTTGGCGCGCAGGGAACGGAGCTTGTTGAACGGGACGATGATCACGAAGTAGATCGCGGCTGCGACGATCAAGAATTTGAAGGCCGCGTCCAGGATCAGGCCTAGCGAGAACACGGCGTCGTTGATCTCGAATACACCCACCGCGGTGAGGTTCGGCTCGCCGAAGATCGCGGCCACCAGGGGGCTGATGAGCCCTTCGACCACCGCTGCGATCACCGTGCTGAACGCAGCACCGATGACGACGGCGACGGCAAGGTCGATCACGTTTCCGCGGCTGATGAAGTCCCGGAATCCCTTGAGCATGGATGTCTCTCCGACTCTGTCTGCTGATGATGTGCGTCCCGCCGGCGGTGTTCGCGGCCGGCGGATGCTGATGGTCGGAGCCAGGTTAGCGGGTGTGCGTGTGCGTCGCCCGGTGGACGGGTGGACGCTAGGGTGCGCCGATGGTGAAGGACAGCCGGGAGGTGACGGCGGCCTGAGCGAGTTCCGCGGCGCTTTCCGGCGTGGCTGCTACCACCAGTAGGGCACCTTCGGCGAGGACGCTGTCCTGGGCTGCGGTGACGGTCAGCACCGGCACGTCGGACGCGACCACCCGGGTATCGCCGACGCCGTCGGTAGCGGCGGCGAGCAGGTTGATCCGATCCCCGGGTCTGATCAGCGACGTGGCGCCCTCGTCGGCGACCCGCACCGGCGCTGCTACCAGGTCCTCACCCCAGCCGTCCAGCAGGGCAGGCCCGACGACGCGGTGGTCGGTGATCGGTTCACCGGCTCGGACTGGCCCGGCGACCACGCGGCCGGCCAGCTCGTCGGCGTTGAGCGTCCCGTCCGGCACGGCATCGGGCGGTACGGTCGCCGTTGCGAGGTCGTCTACGCCCAGTTCCGCGCCGCCGTCCAGGTCATGTGCCGCGACGGCGATCTCGACACCGGTGGGCGACGACGCGGTGGCCGCCTCGATCGCCAGGGCGACGGCGGCCGCGGCGAGTCCCGCCGCCAGCAGCCTCCGTCGCCAGCCGATGCTTCGTGCCCAGCGGATGAGTTGTTCGCGTCCGCGCTCCATACTCCGTGACCCTAGGTCGAGGAGGGGTGTCCGCGAGCGTTATCCACAGACCGAATCGGAGCGGACGGGTGTGGTGCTGGGTCAGGCTGCGGAGGGAGCGGGAGTCTTGCTCGAGGACGACGACGAGCCGTTCGACGAGCTGCTCGACGAGGATTCCGACGAGCCGCCGGACGAGCTGGACGACGAGTCCGAGCTGCCGGAGCTGGAGGAAGAGCTGGACTCCGACGAGCTGGTGCTCTCGGCGGGCTTGGTGCTCGTCGACGAGCCGTTCTTCGATTCGCTGGAACGGCTGTCCGTGCGGTAGAAGCCCGAGCCCTTGAAGACCACGCCGACAGCGGAGAACACCTTACGCAGGCGTCCCTGGCACGAGGGGCATTCGGTCAGCGCGTCGTCGCTAAAACTCTGCACCACCTCAAGCGGCTCGCCACAGTCGGTGCAGGTGTACTGATACGTGGGCACTCGTCGTCCTCCCGATGTCACGTGGTCCGGCCTTAGCACTCACAGACCTCGACTGCTAATAATGCGCCTTCGACCGCCCTTTTGTCCACGTGAGCCCAAATGATCATGTAAACCATGCGTTCTCGTGCTTCACCATGCCTGCAGGCCTGGTGAAGCACGAGGAAACATGGTTTACATGATCATTTGGAGGTGCGTCAGGGGCGGAGGGCGACGACGGTGCCAGCCACGGCGGCAGCCCAGAGGATGCTGGCGAACGTGCCGATGATGAACCGTTCGGGTGCCGACGGTTTGCGGAGCTCCGGATACCGGCCGAAGCCCTTGACCGCCAGGGTGAGCGCCAGCCCCTCGGGCCAGCCGGCAAGCAGTGACACCACGATGGCCACGCGCTCCAGCGAGCCGATAGTCGCCCCGCCGCGCAAGGTCTCTGGGTCGGAGACCGCCCGCGCGTTTCGCCACCCGGCCGTGGCGCCGGCGGAGGCCGACGGTCCGCGTGGCGCATCCCATGGAACGCGAGGAGTCCAGGCCGGCGGACTGGACGAGGCGGCGGCTGGTGGAGGCGGAGGCGGAGGTGGGGGCAGCGGTACCGCCGGTGACGAGTCAGTGGTTGCCAGGCCGCCGCCGCTGGAGGGTTTCTCGTCGCCGGCAAGGCCGCCTCCGGGGCGACGGTCGGCGAGCCGCAGCACGGCACGCGCCACGAGGGCACCACCGGGCACGGCCGCGACGACGGCGACCACGTGCGCGGTGCGAAGCGTGCCGTCGTCAGCGGCAGGTCCGAGGACCGCCAGCAGCGCCGCGACCCCGAGAAGGACGGCCGGCACAGCCGCGGCCAGGACGGCCGCCGTGGTGGAGATGCGGTCCTTGCGACGGTCGACGAGATACCAGAGGACGGCGGCGACCACGGCGGTGGCGCCGAGAAAGGCAACCGCGGCGACAGTCATCGGGCCTCCTCGAGTAGGCGGACGACGAGCGGGCGAACGTCCTTCTCCTGCTGCCACAGGGCGACCGAGAGCCGCTGCCCCACGGCCTGCCGGGTGACGCCGAGCCGGTCGGCCACCTCCGCCAGCGCGAGGCCCTCCTCGACTAGGTCGATGGCCTCCCAGCCAGCATCGGTACGGCGGGTGATGAGCGCGGCGAGCAGCGTCATCAGGGCGTCGGCGTCCTGGGCCCGGTCACCGGGCCCGGAGACTGCGATGGTGTGCGGGCGCTTCTTGGCGGCATCGAGCGCCTCGCGCGCGTAGACGAACGCGGGTCCACGGGCCGAGCGAGTACTGTCGGGCAGCGGCTCTTCGGCTTCACCGATGCCGATACCTACGCTCCATGATCCCTCTCGCATGAGGGCTAGTGAAGCACGGCGCACGTCCTCGGCGTCAGTGACAACACCCTGGAACTCGTCGCCCGCGGTCCGCTCGAACGGCAGGAGCGGATCACCGACCTGGCGCCGCATGAGCGTCAGCGCGTCCTCGACCAGGTCGCGGCCGCGGCGGCTGCGCCGCTGGTCGACGGTCAGGACGTAGACCCGCATCTTGCAAGGCTAAGACTTCCATGCGGAGTACGCAAGGTGACAGCCTTTCGTAACTCTGCCAAAGGCTACAGCCTTACTGCTCCACGTGCCGCGTGATACCTCCTGACCGCGATGATCACCTCGGCGCACCCCCGGGTTGAGGGAGGGGGCCGGTTTGTCCCCTACGCTGTGCCGGTGACTCGTCGTCGGATCACTCTCACCCTGTCGGTGACAGCCGGGATTCTCGTCCTCGTGCTCGTCGCCGTCACCATCTTCACCGCCTGGTCGATCCGCCGGCCGTTCCCGGCGTACGACGGCGCCGTGGAGATCCCCAGGCTGAGCGCCGACGTCGACATCATCCGGGACGAGCACGGTATCGCGCACATTTATGCGGACACGGCCGAAGACCTGTTCCGAGCCCAGGGCTACGTTCACGCGCAGGACCGCTTCTGGGAGATGGATTTCCGCCGCCACGTGACCTCCGGGCGGATCGCTGAGCTCTTCGGTGAGGACCACGTCGAGACCGACGCGTTCGTCCGCACCATGGGCTGGCGGCAGGTGGCACGACAGGAGTTCCCGCTTCTCGCCCCGGAGACCAGGCGCTATCTGCAGTCCTATGCGGACGGTGTGAACGCGTGGCTGCGGGAGAATTCGGGGGCGGACCGCGGTTTCGCCTACACGCTGCTGGGGCTGATCGGTGGTGACACGACGCCGGCGCGCTGGTCCCCCATCGACTCACTGAGCTGGCTCAAGGCGATGGCCTGGGACCTGCGCGGAAACGTGGTGGACGAGGTCGACCGGGCTCTTTTGAGCAGTGCGCTCCCTGTGGAGCGGGTGGAGCAGCTCTATCCGGACTATGACCCCGAGGTGGGGCCACCGATCGTCGACGACGAGTATCTGCCCGACGACGTCCCGGACACGATCATCGGCCGCGATGGCGAGCCGGTGCCCGTCGAGGAGACCGGCGCCGCGTTGCGCTCGGCGGCGGCTGCACTGCGGGCAGCACCGGTGATGCTGGGCTCCGGGAGCGGCGTCGGCTCGAACGCCTGGGTGGTGGACGGCACGCTGACCGAGTCCGGTGCGCCGCTGCTCGCCAACGACCCCCACCTGAGCCCGACACTGCCATCCATCTGGTACCAGGTCGGACTGCACTGCCGCCAGGTGGGCCCAGAGTGCCCGTTCGATGTCGCGGGTTTCTCCTTCTCCGGTCTCCCCGGGGTGGTGATCGGGCACAATCAGGATGTGGCCTGGGGGTTCACCAACCTTGGCGCCGATGTCATCGATCTGTACCTCGAGGATGTCGAAGGTGACACATACCGGGTGCACGACGAGCTGGTGCCGATGGAGACGCGGGAAGAGACCATCCACGTGGCGGGGGGCGACGAGGTCACGATCACCGTGCGCTCCACCCGGCACGGCCCGTTGATCTCCGATCACTCCGAGCAGATGCGTGAGGTCGGCTTCGAGGCACCCGTGGCTGGCGACGCTCCGGACCGGGGCGACGGGTACGGGGTGGCGCTGCGGTGGACCGCGCTCGACCCCGGCCTCACCGCGGACGCCGTCTTCGCCCTGAACGCGGCGAGCGACTGGTCCTCGTTCCGCGCGGCCGCGGCGCTCTTCGAGGTCCCCTCGCAGAACCTGGTGTACGCCGACGTCGAGGGCAACATCGGCTATCAGGCACCGGGGAAGATTCCGGTTCGGGCGGGCGGCGACGGGCGCTACCCGGTGCCGGGCTGGACGGACGAGTACGACTGGGCCGGATACATTCCGTTCGACGACCTGCCGAGCATGCTGAATCCCGACGACGGCATGATCGTGACGGCCAACCAGCCGGTCACCAGTGACGCGTATCCGTTCCTTCTCACGGCCGACTTCGATCTCGGGCACCGGGCGGGCCGTATCGGCGAGCTGCTGGAGGAGGCGGTCGCCGACGGCCCGCTTGACGTCGAGACCATGACCCGGATTCAGATGGACACGTACAGCGCCGCGGCGGAGGTGCTCGTGCCGCATCTGCTGAAGCTCGACGCGCCGGCCGGCTACTACGGGGACGGGTTGCGTCTGCTGCGGGACTGGGACTACCTCCAGGAGCCGGAGTCCGGCGCGGCCGCGTACTTCAACACCGTATGGAGCCGCGTCCTGGCGCTGACATTCCATGACGAGCTGCCGGAAGATCAGTGGCCGTCGGGCGGCGGCCGGTGGTTCGAGACGATGCGTGATCTGCTCGAGTCTCCCGACGACCCATTCTGGGACGACGTCGCGACCGACGAGGTGGAGCGCCGCGAGGACATCCTGGCCCGGGCTGTTCTGGAGGCGCGCGACGAAATGACCCGGCTGCAGGGCAAGGATCCGGAGATGTGGGAGTGGGGCCGGGCCCACACGCTGAGCCTGACCGACCAGACCTTCGGCGATTCCGGGATCGGGCTGGTCGAGAGCCTGTTCAATATGGACCCGGAGCCGGTGGGCGGCGGCTCGTCCACCGTGCAGGCGAATGCCTGGAACGCGGCCGAGGGGTACGAGGTGACCTGGGTGCCGTCGATGCGGATGGTCGTGGACCTGGCGGACCTCGATGGTTCCATGTGGGTGGACCTCACAGGCGTCAGTGGGCACCCGTTCCACCGGAACTACGGCGATCAGAACGACCTCTGGCGGTCCGGCGAGATGCTGCCGATGCGCTGGAGCGAGGAGAGCGTGCGTGCGGCCGGTGACTATCACCTGGTGCTGCGGCCAAGCCAGCCTATAAGTGGTGCCGGCCGGACGGAGTGATCACGGTGTCGACGGCGATGTCGTGCGGTTCCCGGGGGATCGGTATGTCCAGGATCTCGCCGTCGTGCAGCAACACGAACGCCGGTATCCTGCCGGCCAGCCGGGCGAGCACCCGGTCGTAGCAGCCCGCGCCTTTGCCGAGGCGGGTGCCATGCCGGTCCACTGCCAGGGCGGGAACGATCACGGCGTCGACGTCGGCCACCGCACCGGGGCCGGCCGTCGGGCCTGAGGGCTCAAGCAGTCCCCGTGGCGCCCGGGTGAGCGAGTCGGGGCCGCGGTAGACCGCCCAGTCCAAGTCGAAATCGGGCAGCACCACAGGCAGCAGGATCTCGACGCCATTCTCCGACAGCTGCTCGATGAGCGGCCCGGTTCCCGGTTCGGTGCCGACCGACACGTACGCGGCGACACGCGTGGCGCGGGCGAACTCGGGTATCTCCAGCAGCGAGTCCCGCAATGACAGGGCGTCGGTGGCCAAGGCGCGAGCATCCAAGGTGGCACGATTGGCGAGGATGCGCTCGCGCAGCGCGCGCTTCGATTCGCGGATCGACGTCGGCACCCTGTCACGGTACTCGGTCCGGCGCGGTGAGCGCAGGCTCCCCGGGCTTCATCACGAGACAGGGACAACGTCCGCGAATGAACGCACTGAGTAAGGTACCGACATGAACGCGTCGTCGAAAGCAGTCACCAAGGCCGTCATCCCCGTGGCTGGTCTGGGCACCAGGTTCCTTCCGGCAACCAAAGCGACGCCGAAGGAAATGCTGCCGGTGGTCGACAAGCCGGCCATCCAGTACGTGGTGGAAGAGGCCGTCGCCTCGGGGCTGGAGGACATCCTCCTCGTCACCGGCCGGAACAAGAACTCGCTGGAGAACCATTTCGACCGCGCCTGGGAGCTCGAGGCTGCCCTGGAGCAGAAGGGCGACGAGCTGCGTCTCGGGCGGGTGCGCAAGTCCCAGGTCCTCGGCGACATCCACTATGTCCGGCAAGGTGACCCGCGCGGTCTCGGACACGCCGTGCTGTGTGGTGCGCTGCATGTCGGCGACGAGCCGTTCGCGGTGATGCTGGGCGACGACCTGATCGATCCGCGAGACCGCCTGCTGTCCCAGATGCTCGACGTGCAGCAGCGGTACGGCGGCAGCGTCATCGCGCTGATCGAGGTCGACCCCGCCCAGGTCAATCTGTACGGGTGCGCGGCCGTGGAGCCGACGGACGACGACGACGACGTGGTGGCGGTCACCGACCTGGTGGAGAAGCCGGACCCCGCCGACGCGCCCAGCAACCTGGCCATCATCGGGCGGTATGTGCTCCACCCGGCCGTCTTCGAGGTCCTGCGCAACACCGAGCCCGGCCGAGGCGGCGAGATCCAGCTCACCGACGCCCTCAAGACGCTGGCCGGAGTGCCGGCCGAATCCGGCGGCGGCGTCCGGGCCGTCGTCTTCCGCGGCCGCCGTTACGACACCGGAGACCGTCTCGACTACCTGCGTACCATCGTTCAGCTGGCTAGTGAACGCAGTGACCTCGGGCCCGAGTTCCGGCCGTGGCTGCGTGAGTTCGTGGCGGCGTTGCCGCCCGAGGACGGCGAGTGAGCTGACGAACTCCACGGCTGCCGTCGAGAATGTCGGTAGTGGTTTCTGGGC
Source organism: Phytoactinopolyspora alkaliphila (assembly GCF_010550695.1). GTDB lineage: Bacteria > Actinomycetota > Actinomycetes > Jiangellales > Jiangellaceae > Phytoactinopolyspora > Phytoactinopolyspora alkaliphila. Next base: position 405,253 of record NZ_JAAGOB010000002.1, on the reverse strand, counting down.
CGGTCTTTGAGAGGCTGTTGACGTGAAACGAGTGGCCGACCACCTGTCCGACGTCCTTGAGGCGATCCGACCGCTGCCTCCCCTGGACGTCCATGTCCTCGATGCCCACGGCTGCGTCCTCACCGAGGACGTGGTCGCGCCGTGGCCGTTGCCGCAGTTCGACAACTCGGCGATGGACGGCTACGCCGTGCGCGCCGAGGATGTCACCGAGGCGAGCGACGACGAGCCGGTCGAGTTGCCCGTAGTCGCGGACATCGCGGCCGGGGACACGCGCGTCACCGCGATCGGCCCTGGTCTGTCCGCCCGCATCATGACCGGAGCGCCGATCCCCGCCGGAGCCGACGCGATCGTGCCGGTGGAGCTGACCGACGGCGGAACCGCTCGCGTGCGCATCGCAGCGCCCCCGAAGCCGGGCGCGCACTTCCGCCGGGCCGGTGAGGATGTCGGGGAAGGCGACGTGGTCCTCGGGGCCGGCGCCTATCTGGGCGCTCCTCAGATCGGACTGCTGGCTGCGGTCGGCCGTGACCGGGTGATGGTCCGGCCGAAGCCGCGCGTCGTCGTGATCTCCACTGGCAGCGAGCTGGTCGAGCCGGGTAATCCGCTGCTCATGGGTCAGATCACGGACTCGAACTCGTTCACTCTAACCGCCGCCGCACGGGAGGCGGGCGCTATCGCCTACCGGATTCCTCCTGTCCGGGACGATCCGGAGACGCTGCTCGGCCTGATCGAGGATCAGCTGGTCCGCGCCGACTTGGTGATCACCACCGGAGGCGTGAGCGCCGGAGCGTACGACGTCGTGAAGTCGGTGCTCTCGCAGCTGGGCACGGTCAACTTCGAGAAGGTCGCCATGCAGCCCGGCAAGCCGCAGGGATTCGGCACCATCGGCGAGGAGTCCACGCCCATCTTCACGCTTCCCGGCAATCCGGTGAGCGCGTTCGTCTCGTTCGAGGTCTTCGTCCGCCCGGCCATCCGCAAGATGTTCGGCGCCGCTCGCCTGCATCGGTCCAGCGTGAAGGCGGTTCTCCAGGAGAGCCTGCGCTCGCCGGACGGTCGGCGGCAGTTCGCTCGGGCGCGCCTGCAGCCGTCGTCGGACGGTTCCTACCTCGTGACACCCTTGGGAGCCCAGGAGTCGCACCGGCTGGGCGATCTGGCGTACGCGAACTCCCTGATCGTCGTCCCGGAGCACATCACCGAGGTCGCGGCGGGCCAGGTGGTCGACGCGATGCGCCTGGAGAGCAGGAAGGACTGACCGTGGCCGGACGACTGACGCACATCAACGACGACGGATCGGCACGGATGGTCGACGTCACGGCCAAGGACGTCACGGTTCGCACCGCGCGTGCATCGGGGCGAGTGCTCGTGTCGCCAGAGGTGATCAGCGCACTACGCGCCGGTGACGTGCCAAAGGGCGACGCGCTGGCGGTGGCCCGGATCGCCGGGATCCAGGGCGCCAAACGCACGCCGGACCTGGTGCCGCTGTGCCATCCGCTGGCCATACACGGCGTGGACGTCGACCTCTCCGTCGCCGACGACGCGGTGGAGATCTCGGCGACCGTGCGTACCGCGGACCGGACCGGCGTGGAGATGGAGGCGCTCACCGCCGTGGCCACGGCGGCGCTGACCGTCGTCGACATGGTCAAGGCGATCGACCGAGGCGCCGTGATCTCGGATATCCGAGTCGAGGAGAAGACGGGCGGGCGCTCCGGCACCTGGCGGCGTGCGGGCTGAGTCGATGAGAGCGCTGGTGGTGACCGTATCGACCAGAGCCGCCGCGGGCGTCTACGAAGACCGCAGCGGCCCGGTACTGGTGGCCGGTCTCCGCGATCTCGGAGCCGACGTGGACGGGCCGACGGTGGTGCCGGACGGGCCGGACGTGGAGTCCGCCTTGCGCAACGGTGTCGACGCAGGGTACGACGTCATCGTGACGACAGGCGGAACGGGACTGAACCCGAACGACCTCACACCGGAGATGACCCGGCGGGTGCTCGACGCCGAGGTGCCGGGCGTGGCGGAGGCCATCCGCGCCTACGGCACCGCGCAGGGTGTGCCGGCCGCCGCGTTGTCACGAGGCCTCGCCGGACGAGCGGGACGCACGCTGGTCGTCAACCTTCCAGGATCCACCGGAGGCGTTCGCGACGGGCTCGCCGTATTGGCGCCGCTACTCGGCCACGCCGTCGATCAGCTCGCTGGGGGAGACCACCCGCGCAAGGACCCGCAGTGAAGTCCGGGTCCAGGCTTGCCTGGCCGGTCGAGCTGACGGACGGACCGGTGGGCCTGCGACCCTTGCGTTATCGCGATTCCCGCGCCTGGGCCGAGGTCAGAGCCCGCAACATCGAGTGGCTGCGGCGCTGGGAGGCGACGCCACCACCGTCGTCGTCGGTCCCACCCATGACGTTCCGGCAGATGGTAAGGCTGCATTCCGCGCAGGGTCGCGCCGACGAGGCGCTGTCCTGGGGAGTGACCTACGACGGGCGGCTGGCCGGCCAGCTCGGAGTGTCCAACATCATCTGGGGTTCGGCTCGAACCGGGACCGTCGGATACTGGATCGACGGAGCGCTGGCCGGGCGCGGCATTATCCCCACCGCACTGGCACTGGCCACGGACTATTGCTTCCAGGTTGCCGGCCTGCACCGGCTGGAAGTGAACATCCGGCCGGAGAACCAGGCGTCGCTGCGTGTGGTCGAGAAGCTCGGCTTCCGGGAGGAAGGGCTCCGCAAGGGCCTGCTGCACATCGACGGGGCATGGCGGGACCATCGGTCCTTCGCGCTCACCCTCGAAGAGGTCCCGGAAGGCCTCCTGCGTCGCTGGCACGCCTCACGGAATCTGTCCTGAATCCGTGCGGACGCCACACGAGTCACACCCGTTACCGGCGACACACCGTAGCAGGTCCACCGCCAGGGACGTAACGCCCCGTACCGTCTGATGACATGGGGTATAGCGGCCTGATTTATGCGGCGATCGTCGCCGCGTGGCTGGCCGTGCTCGTTCCGCGGTGGGTGCGTCGCAACGAGGAGGTCGAGCGGGCCAGGGAGACGGACGCGGTGAACGGTGTACGTGTCCTGCGCCCCCGGTCCGGCCCCATACACGCGCCCCACCGCCTGGGAGTGGACAGCCAGACGATCATCTCCGCTGACGCGTCTGGGATGGTCCCCGTGTCGACGGGGAAGGCGCGCCCGGCCCGGAGCGCCGCCGCCGAGGGTGCTCGCACCGATGTCAGCGATGTTGCGAACCACACCACCGACCGCTCAGACCGTCTCGAATCGGAGCTCAGGCGGATGAACCGTGCCTTCGCCGCCGCTGCACGTCGCCGGCGGCTGATTCTGTCGATCCTCCTACTCACCACGATCTCCGTCACCGCCGGCACTCTGCTCGGGCCGGTGCCGTCGTCGGCCGCCGTTGCCTCGGGGCTCGCGCTCGCGGGGTTCCTCGTCGTCGCTCGTCGTGCCGCTGTGCAGCAGGCGAGCCGGCGAGCGGACCTGCGCCGCCGCCTGGTCCGCGAGCGCGCGGCCGAGTCCGCTGAGACCCCGGTCGAGGCGGCATCGCCTGCGGTCACCGAGGACGGCAAACGGGTCGCGGTGCTTGACGTTCCGGACGTGGCCGCGCCGCCCGCCGAGGACACCTGGGAGCCGGTGGACGTCCCGCTGCCCACCTACGTCACCGCACCGAAAGCGCCCCGGCGCATCGTGCGCAAGATCGAGCTGAACCAGGAGGGCTCGTGGACGTCCGGGCGGCTGGAGCCGGACAAGTCCTTCGATCTCCCCACCCACCGGCCGTCCGCGCCCGCGGCGTCGGCGACCGGCACGGGGGCGTCGGCGGCTGAGGCGCAATCTGGCGACGATGCCGAAGCCGAGGAGATGCCGGAGACGCGCCGCGCCGTCGGTGAATGATTCGTCGCTCCGTGCGGGCCGTGTGCTCGTGATCCGGGTGATACGCGAACGACCTCCGGATTCGGCAACACAGCCCCGGCGGTGGTAGTCTGCTCCAGGTTTTCCGTTCAGGGGCTGTGGCGCAGTTGGTAGCGCGTCTCGTTCGCAATGAGAAGGTCAGGGGTTCGAATCCCCTCAGCTCCACACACATAAAGCGGCTGGTCAGAGGCTTCTGATCGGCCGCTTCTTGTTGTGCGACCACTTTATGACCATATTCATTTCGTGATGCCGAGTGCGGTGTCGGCGTTGGTGGAGGCGACGCCGCGTCCCATGTAGACGTTTTCAGCCGTCACATCAGTCAAGAAGACGAAGCACTCGAGCTGTTGGAAGCCTGGTGCCGTCGAGGGCACCAGTATCGTGCGGTTGAGGTAGTCGCGGTGGAGGGTTCTGCTTGTAGTCGGCCGCGCCTTCGAACTTCGCCCAGGTCTCAGCGGAATACAGCCGCACGTCCTCGTCGCCAAGGAGCGTCGTTGCAAGGCCGATGAGGCATCGCACACCGGAAGCCGGTTGAGCGCGGCGGCTTGCGAACGGGAAAGTGTCGATGCCGTTGAATTCGTCGCCGAGGAACCTGGCGTTGCGCTCAGGATCAACACGGTCGTGGAACTCATCGCCGGTCGGGAACAGCGACGGCAGTACGCACGGCCTCATGCAGGGCGGTTGCCGGCACGTACTGGGGAAGGACCACGAATCCCTTCTCAGCCCAAACCTCTGCCGCCTGTACCAAAGTCCATGAGAGCGAGTCTTGTTCATCCCTTGTGGACACTCCACTCATTCTCGACCGGTCATCGACACGACAGAACGTCGAGCCGCGACGACACCCGCGTCATTGCGCCGCCAGTCGGCCACGCTTCAACGCGGCATGTACGGAGTCTAGGACTGACCCCCGGCGACCTCGTAGACGATTTCCAAGCCATCCTCTTCGTCCCACTGTTCCCCTACCTCAACGAAGCCGTACTGCGATGCCAGTTGGTAGGAGGCCAGGTTGCCGGGGCTTATGGTGACCCGCACCGTGCATACCCGTGGCTCGTCAGTGGCGCGACGCATCAGAGCTTCTAAAGCTGCGCGGGCGTAGCCGCGACGCCGGTACGCTGGGTCGACGGCGTAGCCGATCTCCACCAACCCCGATGAGTCGGGAGGCCCGTGGTAGCCGGCTCGGCCCACGGCCAACTTCTCCTGTGCGTCCCAGATGACGCCGGTAACCCATGCCGCGCTGGCAGGGTCTTCCTCGACCTGTCGCCTGCGCATCTGCCACACCCCGCGCCAGTCCGGGCCCGCGAAGTAGGCGGAAACGGGGACAGGGCTGACCGCGTTCGCCGCTACCAGATCGCCATCGGCGAGAGCGCGGAAAGTAGGACCATTCAGGTGCACAATGCGCACGTTCGGCCTGAGGTGACGGGTCATCGGACCAGGCTCTCAAACTAGCTGGGGCAGGGCACGTGGTTTCCGAGCACCCCGCAACTCGGCACGACAGGGAGTTCAAACTACGTCAACGCACGCGTCTTCTCGCCGCGGACGTGGCTCGCTTCCGGCGCATCAACCGTCTGTCGATTTCGCTGGGGCAGAATTCGCCCGCCAGATGTGCCTGATCAGAGGACGCACGACCTTGGACGCCACGTGATTAGTAGATCGGGCGGTTGGCGAAGCGGGGGTCGGGGAGTTCGGTGAGCGAGGCGAGGACGAGTCTGCGGCCGTTGGCGTTGCTGGTGATGATGCGTTGTTCGGTGTCGTCGGGTTCGGCGAGAAAGTCGTAGTGGTTGCGGAGTTGGGTGCTGAGTTCGTCCAGGCTGGGCGCGGGGATGGCGAGCAGGCCGATGCTGTCTTCGTCGTAGTCGGCCGCGGGTCGGATGGTCTTCCAGAGTGCGGGGTGGTAGCCCACGGCGCCGGTGACTGGTGGCCAGGTCGTTGGTGGTGATGACAGGCCGTACTGGTCGACCCAGGTCTTGAGGATGGCCAGGCGGCGGACGGTGTCGCGGTCGAAGCTGGAGTGCGGGCTGGTGGTGGCGATCCAGACTAGGTCGTAGACGTCGCGGGCCGGGGTCCGGCGGGCGAGCCGGGCGATCTTTTCGGCCATGTTCTCTTCGAGGGCCATGACTGGGAGGCTGTCGGGCAGGGCGTATGCGCGGTGGATGGGCAGTGGTATCCAGCCGCGTTCGTGGGGAGGCAGCCAGGGGGCTGGTCCGATGTCGAGTTTGGTGGTGAGGTTGCCGACGCTGCCGAATGGGGTGTCGTAGTGGACGTGTGCTCGGCCCGCGGCGGTCGGTGACGTGGTAGGTGAAGCCGTTGATCTGCTGTCCGTCGATCTCGGCTCGCAGGAGTTCGGCGACGGCGTTTGGGTCGTCGGCTGGGTTGTGGACGGAGAAGTCGAGGTCGGTGGAGAAGCGTCCGGCGTTGCCGGCGTAGAGCTTTCGAAGGGCCGTGCCGCCTTTGAATACGAGGTGGTCGAACATGCCTTGTTCGGCCAGGTGCGTGAGGAGTAGGTCTTGGGCGATGTCGATGAGGGCGGCGTAGCGTCCGCCGGCTCCGGGTGGGGTGTGCCGGGCGAGCCAGCCCGCGGTCAGAGCATTCATGCTGCCTCGCTGATGGTGCGGGGGTCGAAGGGGAGGAGGCCGTCTGCGATGTTGAAGCGTTTGTCGAAGCGGCGGGTGGTGCGCGAAGCGCCGAACCACGTGACGGTGGGTGGCCGGGTGGGCTGGAGTCGGTCGGCGGTCTGGGGTGCGACGCCGCTGAGCAGGTAGGCGAGTCGTGCCCGGGCCGTGCTGGGGCGTTGGTGTAGCTCACGGTTCAGATCGTCGGGTGAGCTGTTGCTGACTAGGTCTGGCAGTGCCTCGGCGAATGTGTGCCAGCCGCGGACGTCGCCGGGTTTGGACGCGAGGTGGACCAGGATGGTGGGTGGTTGATGGACGGTTAGCCGCTCTACTTCGGCGGGAGGTAGCCGGGGGGAGAACCGCACGACCCGCATCCGGTCTCTGATTGCGTCCGAGATGGTGGCACCGGCGGGGACGGCGACTTCATGACGGTCGGGCACCCTCTCGGCGAGCCCGTGCAGCCATAACGCGCTCTGCAACGCCACTGTGATCGGCTGGTGCCCCGCGCGCAGGCTCGCGCGAAGGTCGATGAACGGGTCACCGTGGCCGTACGGTCCGGCATGTGAGCCAGGGGCAAACTCGTACACGCCGCGCTGCGCGGTTGGTAGAAGCCAGCCTGTGGCCCGTAGCCGTGCGGCGAGCACCTTCGCTGGTGTTCTCAACTCGACTTCGTGGGCCAGTTCGGCCAGTTCCTCGATGGTTACCAGCGTCGGCTGCCGCAGCTCCAGTTCAGCGACGATCCGGGCCATACCCTTGGAGAGAGCCCGAGAAGGAACTGTCATCCTAACCTCATAGGTTACTGGAACAGTATCTAGAATATACGAGATTACAGTACTGTCGAGCTACAGCGGCAGGTTGCAGAAGCGGATACTTAGTCCTCGCCGTTGACAGTGGCTCATCGTCATGTCGAGGTGATAGCGCCTGGCGGTGAGCTGGGTCGCTCGTTGTGCGCGGTGCGGTGGTTCCCTATGGGGTGAGGACACCTAAGGGAGGGAGATCGCTCGTGAACGAGTACATGACTACAGCCGAGGTGGCGGAGCTATTACGTGTTCCTGCCGAGACGGTTCGGTACTGCAAGGGGCCCAAGAGCTTCCGGGTGGGTGGTCGCCGCGTCTTGTACGCCAGAGAGGACGTCGCAGCGTTCGTCGCGTCGGCTCGGGCCGAGGGCGCAGCCTAGGTGAGCCCGCGCCGACTCGGCTGGCTCGACAGGTGATCGAAGATCAAGTTCGACCATTTTAACAACCACAGAGTGACTCGAAATGGTTAACGGGTGCTCAGCGGTAGGTATCCCGATCGATGCAGCTCAGCTCGCCAAGCTCTATTCAACGCTGATTGAGCACGCCGGGTCGAAGGTCAACCTTTCCAGGCGATGCACTAGCAGCTCTCGTCGGGTGCTGCCCGCACCGCTTCGAGGAGCCAGGGGCCATTGCTGTCGTCCTCGATGTAGTGCCAGATCATCCACCACCTATTAGTACTAATCGCAAACTGCGGTATCTCGACGGGGTCACCGTCACTGTTGACATACTCCAACTCACCTAGATCAACGCAACCCGTTGACCTGGCCGTGTCGAGCGAGCCGATGGTTTCGAATGCAACCACTTCGTGGCTGAGAATGATCGTTTCGCCGACTTGATCTGCCTCATGGAGCGCCCACCCGTAAACGTCGAGTTCAAGCTCGCCGACGCCGAGCTGTGTCAGCGGCCAGTCGTCCATCACGTCGTGCCCCCAAAGCTCATGCTCAGCATCGGACAAGTCGATGGCGTTGGCGTAGTACTGGTCCATCTTGGTGATGAGGTCTTCGAACGCTGCGTCGATCTCTTGCTCGGCGGCCTCTTCATCGGCGGGTTCGGTCGTTGCCGTCGCTCCGACTGTGGGTGCCGCCCTAGTCGCCTCGCTAGACCGATGGGGCGCCGCGACTTCGGTCGGGCTTGCCGCGGAAAGGGGTTCTGTTCCCAGTTGCGTGTCGTCGCCACATGCCGTAAGCACCAGCGCGGCGGCTGTGATCGTGAGAATTGTGCAGTGCGGGCGCGGCCCGTTGTAGTTCATCCGTACCCACCCTGATTCTCACGCCCGAATGCTGATCGTCAAACTTATCGGCCCGCCGACGTGCCCGGCAATCGACACGGCTCGCCTCCTCTTTCCGCGCGCTCGAAGCTTGAACCAACCGCGACGCCATGACCCGGGCCAGGGCTGGCAGGTCATCAAGATCAAGTTTGACCACTTTACGACCACAAAACTACTCGACATGTTCAACGGTCGCCGGCAATGGTCAACTGCATCGTGCTAGGTCAGCCAGTCAAGGCGACGGTTGCCAACGTGTACTTCGTACACCTGATCGAAGGTCAGGGGGTTCGAATCCCCTCAGCTCCACACCACTTGTAAGCCCTTCACTAGCGATAAAGCTGAAATAGGGCTGTGTTCTCTCGTTGTCATTCATGCGCGCGCCGCTCCTATGCCCCCCTGGTGCCCCCCGCGCTCCTCATTCGGCCGGGCCAGGCCCGCGTTGTCGGCGTCGGTCCCGAGGTAGTGCAGGTACCGATTCGTCGCGATCGACTCGTGCACCATCCACGGCTGCCCTGTTCCACCGTCGACCCGACGTGTGAGCCACAGGCACGCGGTCGTGTGGCGTAGGTCGTGGAGGCGTCGGCCTGCACTGTCCCGCTGTCCGGATCGGGCTTGGTCGAGCGGGGGAGGTTCCTCGGCTTCCACTTTCACCGCCCGGAGCACTTGCCGAACGATGCAACCGTGAACCCCGCGAGGTCGTCAGCAGAAGGTCATCCGGCCCTTTGCCCGACGCCATGCGCTCCACGATTGGCAACACCCGATCAACCACCGGCACCCCACGCGACCACCTTGGGCGATCTCCAGGCGAGATTGTCGCCTGCGGAGGTCTTCGAGCCTGGGACGGTTCGTTGAGCCTGGTTGCAGGTCACCGTTGCCATGACTCATTCCCTTCACCGGCGATACGTGCCGGACGATCCGTGGTTGAGTTGAGCATGTCGGTGGGGCTGGATTTGGTGAGCCTGAACCAGTAGAAGCCGTGGCCGGGCAGGGTGAGCAGATAGGGCATTGCGCCGATCCGCGGGAACGTTTCGTGTCCGAGGAGTTCGATGGGCTCGCAGCCGTCGAACTCGGGTAGTTGGAGTTTCGTGGCTTGGGCTCGTGACGAGAGGTTGTTGACGCACATGATGGTCTGGTCGTGGAGCTGTCGAGCGAAGGCGAGTACGGCGGGGTTCGAACCGCCCAATTCACGGTAGGAGCCCCAGCCGAATGCGCGGTAGTTGTTGCGCTCGGCGAGCAGCCGCTGGGTCCAGCGCAGCAGGGAGGATTTGTTGGCCATCTCGGCCTCTACGTTCACCCTCTGGTAGCCGAATACCGAGTCCTGGACCGGGGGCAGCACCAGTCTGCCGGGGTTCGCGACTGAGAAGCCGCCATTGCGGTCCCCGGTCCATTGCATAGGGGTGCGGACACCGTCCCGGTCGCCGAGCCAGATGTTGTCTCCCATCCCGATCTCGTCGCCGTAGTAGAGGACCGGCGTTCCGGGCAGAGAGAGCAGCAGGGCGGTGAAGAGCTCGATCTGGTTGAGGTTGTTGTCCACCAGCGGTGCCAGCCGTCGACGGATGCCGAGATTGGACTTCATCCGCGGGTCCTCGGCGTAGACCGACCACATGTAGTCGCGGTCCTGGTCGGTCACGGCCTCAAGGGTGAGCTCGTCGTGGTTGCGCAAGAAGATCGCCCACTGGGCGTGTTCGGGGATGGGCGGGGTGGCGGCGAGCACGTCGGTGATGGGGGTCCGGGACTCGCGCCTGGCGGCCAGGAAAATCCGCGGCATGACTGGGAAGTGGAAGGCCATGTGGCACTCGTCGTCGTCGCCAAAGTATGCGGCAACCTCGGTAGGCCAGCCGTTGGCCTCGGCCAGCAGCATGGTGTGCGGGTAGCGGGAATCGATCAGCGCCCGCAGGTCGCGCAGGAACTCGTGTGTGCGGTCCAGGTGAGCGCAGCTCGTTCCTTCCTCTTCGAACAGGTAAGGAACCGCGTCGAGCCGGAACCCGTCGACACCGAGGTCGAGCCAGAAGAACAGCGCGGCGACAATCTGGTCGCGGACGGTGGGGTTGTCGAAGTTGAGGTCGGGTTGGTGGGCGTAGAAGCGGTGCCAATAGAACTGGCGCCGGACAGGTGACCAGGCCCAGTTCGAGGTCTCGGAGTCGGGGAAGATGACGGGCGCCTCGGCGTAGCCGGTGTCATGGTCGCGCCATACGTAGAAGTCGCCGAATGATCCCTCCGGGTCGGCTTGGGATGCCTGGAACCAAGGATGTTGGTCGGAGGTGTGGTTCATCACGAAGTCGATGACGACCTTGATGCCGCGGGCGTGAGCTTCTTCGAGCAGGCACCCAAAATCATCCAAGTCGCCAATGTCGGCGGCGATATCGGTGAGGTCGGCGACGTCGTATCCGCCGTCCCGCAGCGGCGAGGGAAAGATGGGCGGGAGCCAGAGGCAGGTCACGCCCAGCCATTGCAGGTAGTCGAGCTTCTCGATAACGCCGCGTAGGTCACCGATGCCGTCGCCGTTGGTGTCGTTGAAGGAGCGGACCATCAGCTCGTAAATCACCGCTCCCTTGAACCAGGTGCTGCGGTCGCCCGCATCGGTGGCCTCGAATGGCGAGATGGTCTGCTCGGCCGTAGTCGCAGTGGCGTCGAGTGCCGACATGTGTAGGTCCCTTCATTCTGCATCGGAAACAGTCGCCCGCGCTAGGTCGGGTTCTCGACATCTTGACACATAACCTACTGTGTAGTCAGTTGGTTTCGATACGGTGGAGGACCCGCAATGGCGATCACTATGACCAAGCTGCTCTGCAATTTTCGTTCCGAAGTGCTGGAGCTGGGCACGTCGATGACGGTGCTGTTGCCGGACGTCCCGGTCCCGGTGGACGGCTATCCGACGCTGTTCTTGCTGCACGGGCTCAGCGACGACGACTCGATGTGGACACGAATGACCTCGTTGGAGCGCTATGTCCGAGAGCGTGACCTGGCGGTCGTGATGCCCCAGGTGCACCGCAGCTACTACACCGATGAGGCCCACGGCGGCGACTACTGGACCTACCTGACCGAAGAGGTGCTGGGCACTGCCCGCCGGCTATTCCGACTCTCGGATCATCGCGCAGACACCTTCGTCGCGGGGTTGTCGATGGGCGGTTACGGAGCGTTCAAGTGGGCTTTGCGCCATCCCGAGCTGTTCGCGGCGGCGGCCAGCATGTCCGGGGCGATGGGTGTTGCCCAGCGCACCGCACCTGAATCCACCGGCCCGCTGGAGAGCCGGCTGTGGGATAAGATCTTCGACCACCGGTCGGTGGTCGAGACCGAGGACGACCTGATGTGGCTAATCCGGCAGGCACCCTCCCAGGCGGTTGCGCCGCCGGACCTGTTCGTTTGCTGTGGCGCCCAGGACCCGCTGTATGAAGAGAATGTGCTGTTCTGCAAGACCGCTCAGGAGGCGGGGGTCGATGTCACCTCAATTTTCGATGAGGGCGCCCACGAATGGTCCTACTGGGACCACCACCTGCAGACCCTCCTGGATTGGCTCCCCGAACCCCATGTGTGACTCGCAGGCTACCGCCTCCTCAGACGCGGGACTGAGGTAGTTGGAAGGCGGCTGCGGCACGGGTGTCCGCTGACCGATCATTGAGGTCGCAGGGCCGCCTTCTGGTCTACGAGCCACTGCTTCGCGATCACCTTGACCGGCATCTTGGGATCCATCAGCCAGGCGGTCTCCAGGCCGTGAATGAACGCCAGTATCTCCATCGCCTTGTGGCGTGGATCCAGGTCCTGGCGGACGTCGCCGGCCTGTTGGGCCTGCACGAGTGCGGCGGCGAGCTGGGAGACGCCTGCCTGATACTTGGTGGTCAAGCGGGCGTGCATCGCGGTCCCGCGCTGAGCGGCATTCTCGGCGACGAGCACGGTGTGCATTCCGACGTGGCTTGGTTGCTTGGACCAGTTCCCGATCGCGGTGGCGATGATGTCCAACGCTGCTAGGCCGGGATTCTCCTCTTCTGACCAGGCCAGGTACTCCTCGGCCTCGTCGCGGAGGTCCAGAGCCGCGTGCAGTAGCTCTTCCTTGGTGTGGAAGTGGTAGATCAGCCCCGCCTGGGAGACCCCCGCAGCCTTAGCGATCTGGGCCAGGCTGGTGCCTCGGGATCCGTTGCGGGCGACGAAGGTGGCGGCAGCTTCGACGAGCATCGCGCGTCGGGCGGCACCTTTGGCGGTTGGGCTCTTGAGCTCTGGCTCGAGTTGGGTGGGCATTGGGGCCTCCTGGGCTGCCGAGACTGATCCGTCCAGGGACATTCTAGACAGCCAACTGATTAGTCAGTAGGCTCCCAACGTTCCTACTGAGTGTTCAGTAGGTAACCTTTCCGTTGAAGGGAGCAGCGATGCGCGTTCGATTCTCTCGATCGTCTCGGTCTTGGTGGGGGACCGGGCTGCTAGCCGCTGGCCTGTTGGCGATGGTGAGCTGCGGAAATCCGGGCTCTGAGACCGACCGAGATACCACCCCCAGCAACGTCAGCACCACGCTCGGCTCGGATCTGGTGACGATCACCATGCGGGTCAACGCCGACCAGGAGGCGCTGTGGAGCGCCCTGGCTGCCGGGTTCGAAGAGGCCGAGCCCGCGGTTACGGTCAAGGTGACCACCGAGGACTTCGCCACGCTGCAGCAGAACGCCCCTCGGTACCTGGCCGCAGAGAACCCCCCAGACCTCCTGCGGTTGCCCGCGCCGGGTGACGCGGTCAAGGACCAGCTGTTGTTGAACCTCGATGAGTATGCCGATGTCTACGGGTGGGACCAGTGGCCTGAGAGTCAACTCGAGCAGCTGCGAGTCTCCGACGACGGCCGCCAGCGCGGCGAAGGGTCGCTGTACGGCGTCGGGATCGGATTCCAGCTGACCGGCCTTTTCTACAACGTGGACATCGCCCGACAGATCGGCATGGAAGAGCCGCCGGAGACGATCGAGGAATTGGTCACGGCGATGGAGGACGCGGCTGCGGCCGGGAAGACCCCGATGATGGCCTCGGGCAACAACACCTTCGTGCTGCAGGCGCTGATGCACGCCTACGGCGCCGCCGGGGACGTCTCGGCCTGGGTTGGCAACGCCCCCGAGGCGAGCATCGACACCCCGGAGGCCGTCGCTGCCGCCAGCACCGTTCAGGACTGGGTCGAGGCGGGCCACTACCCCGAGGACCTGCTCTCCATCGACGACGAGCAGGCCCTGGGGAACTGGTTCGAAGGCAACACCCTGTTCCTGTACCAAGGGGGATGGCTCGCCGGCGCGATGGACGAGAGGATGGCCGGGAGGGTCGGGTTCGTGCTGTTCCCACCCGAGACTGCCGGTGACCCGTGGTATGCGATGTCGGCGCCCAACGGTCTGGTGATCCCCGAGGCAGCCGAGCACCCCAACGAGGCGGCCGCGTTCTTGAACTGGGCCAACACCTCCAAAGAGGGACGCCAGATCCAGGTCGACCAGGCCGGGCTCGCACCCGGTGGCAGCACGGACCTGCCGGTCCCCGAAGCCGCCGCCGGCAGCGCGTTGTCGCAGACACTGTTGGCCTTCGCCGTCGCCAGCGAGCAAGACACCTTGATCGACTTCCTAGCCAACGCAACCCCGGGAATGCTCAGTGCCACCCTTAATCCCCAGACGCAACTCCTCGTCAGCGGCCAGGTCACGCCCGAGGAGTACATCGCCAACCTCCAGGCCGACTATGAGTCCGACCTCGGCAACTAGGCGGGCCTCGGCCCCAGCCGCGCCGGAACACCTCCGTGCTCTCGCGCGACGGGCCTCCCGCAGACGCCGCGGCGCACGGTGGGTCGGGTTGCTGTGGGTGCTTCCGGCGCTGGTCATGTACGGCGGGTTCGTGCTCTATCCGCTCACCCAGACGGTGCGCTACTCCTTCTACGACTGGAACGGCATCGGCACCGCCGCGTGGGTCGGGATCCGCAACTACGACACCGTGTTCAACGACGCCCAGTTGTACGGGTCGGTCCTGCATGCCTTCCAGCTGGTGATCTTCTTCAGCTTCATCCCGGTCGCCCTCGGCCTGTTGATCGGAGCGCTGCTGAGAGGCCTGAAGGAGGGCCGGTTCACAACCGTGTCCCGCACGGTGCTGTTCCTGCCCCAGATCATTCCCCTGGTCGGCGCCGCGATCGCCTGGCGCTGGCTCTACGCCCAAGACGGCCTAGTCAACGGAACCCTTAGCTGGGTCGGCCTCGACCTTCTGACCCGGGGGTGGCTGGGCGACTTCGGCACCGCACTGCCCGCCGTCGGTCTCATCGGCTGCTGGGTCGCCACCGGCTTCTGCACGGTGTTGATGCTGTCCGGGATAGCGCGGATCGACCCGACCCTGTACGAAGCCGCCCAGCTCGACGGGGCCGGGCCGGTCGCGGAGTTCTTCGCCGTCACCTTGCCCAACCTGCGCCACGAGATCACTGTGGCGCTTACAGTGACCACTATCGCCGCCCTGGCCAGCTTCGACATCGTCTACGTCGCCACCCAGGGCGGACCCGGCTACTCCACCATGGTGCCCGGGGTTCAGGTCGTTCGGCTCGCGTTTACCGAGAACAATGTCGGCCTCGCCTCCGCCCTGGCCGTGGTGCTCCTCTTGCTGGTGTACGTCGTCGCGCTGCCCATTCAACTGCTCAACCGGAGGCCGCGATGATCACCAGTCGAGCCCGGCGCGCCAACAGCACCCTGATGTTGCTGATGATGATGGCCCTCACTATCGTTCCGCTCGTCTCGATGTTCGTCACCGCGCTGCACGCGCCCGGCTCTCGACCCTCCGGTCTGGCCTGGCCCGAGGACCTGCACTGGGGCAACTTCCCCCTCGCCTGGGACCAGGCCAATGTCGAAGTACTCCTCAAGTCCAGCGCCCTGATCATCCTCGGCGTCGTGCCTGTCTCGCTGATGATCTGCACCATGGCCGGTTTCGGTCTGGGCCACCTCAAGCTTCCCGGCGGGGGCGCCCTGTACGTGCTGATCCTTCTGGGCCTAGCCATCCCATTCGAGTCCACGGTGATTCCGCTCTACTACCAGATGCAATCGCTGGACCTTCTCAACACCCGCCTCGCCATCGTGCTCCCCCTGATCGGGCTATACGTCCCGTTCGGTGTCTTCTGGATGCGCGGCCACTTCGCGAACATGCCCCAAGCCCTCACCGACGCCGCACGCGTCGACGGCGCAGGCGGCTGGCGACTCTTCTGGCACGTGCACTTGCCGCTGGCGATGCCGGCACTGACCACCCTCGGCCTACTGCAGTTCATCAACGCCTGGAACCAATTTCTCCTGGCCGTGGTGCTCGTTGACGACCCCACCAAGCGCACCATGGCAGGAGCGCTCGGCGCCTTCCAGGGCGAACGCAGCACCGACATCGTGCTCTTGTGCGCCGGCGCGCTGCTGATCATGACCCCTACCGTGATCGTGTTCCTCATCCTTCAGCGGTACTTCGTCCGCGCTCTCCTCGCCGGAGCCGTCAAAGGCTGAGCACCCCAACGCCACCCGACTTCGGCGCGGGGTGAACAGGGGTCGGGCCCCGACGGAGGCGACACGAGAGTCGACCCGGGGCCCTGTGTCCAACCTTCCCAGTCGTCTATGAACATTGCAGGAAAGATCGACCGCCTCCTGTCGCTACGTTGCGAAAGCTCGCGGTGTTCGAGCATCCGTCCAGGTGCAGCGTTAGAGAAACACAGGGCTCGGATCCTTCTGGCGGCCTTGTGCGGCCTTCACTGTCAGGCCTTCCTGACAGTGAAGGCCGCAGCCAGTGCCCGCAAGCACGGCATCTCCGACGCGGACATGCTCCACGCCGCACAGAACGCGATCGCCGAAGTTGGGCAGCACGACCGAGTGTTGCTCATCGGGGCCGCCCACGACGGCACATTGCTCGAAGTCGTCGTGCTCGACCCAGACACTGAACCGGTGCTCATCCACGCGATGAAGCTCCGGCCCAAGTTCCACCGATACTTGCCCCCAGGGTGGTGATGAAAGATGGACAAAGACCGCAACCTCGACCAGCGAACCGCCGACGCTGAGGCGTGGCTGGACTCCCTCGACCCCGAGACTACGCCCGCTGAGGACATCTCTGACCTGCGCGCCATCGCCAAGGCCGTCAACGATGCTGCCGCTGCCGAACGACACGTACGCGAAGCCGTCGAGATCGCACGGGTGAACGGACGCTCATGGACACGCATCGGTATCGCCTTGGCGTCACGCGCCAATCGGCCCACGAACGTTATGGCGCACACATCGACGCTTGAGCGCGACGCCGTCGTTCGTTGATGGGAGTATCGAGGAGATCGCGATCCGGTGTCCCGCTGGTACCGCGGGATCGGTGGTGCGATCTGCGATGACCTTGTTAACAACAACGGATCATCGGCAAGCGACAAGCTCGCGAATGCGTAGGCTTTCCAGCTGAAGTAGCCCTCTAAGCCTCGATCCACCGATCGTCTGGCCGAGTTGAGGTGGTGGTTTCCGTTGGGGTGTGAGGTTGCCAGGACGTGAGGATCCGCCGGACCTCGCTGTCCGGGTGTTCCAGGCGCATCATCGGCTTCAGCCTGGGTGGGCACTCCGACACCTCCTACGTCCTCGACGCGTGCTGGTATGCCCTTCGAGCTGCCGCGCGTCGGGGGGCACCCGGTGACGGTGTCGCAGCACCTCGCGGTCACCTAGCTCACGGCGTGCGCCGGCGGAGCTGCTGCGTCTCACGCAGCACTGCCCACGCATCGGCTACCGGTCCCACGTGTCCAAGCTTGTCGGGGTTGAGGACGGCGCGGATGGTCTGGATCTGTCCATCGGCAATTTCGAGCGCCAGGGTGTTGACCACTCTGCCCTCCCGGTCGCGGAAGATCGCCCCGGGCTGGCCGTTGATCTGATGGATTTCGACCTCGCCACCGATGTTCATGAACGGTGTGACCAGGGAGGCGAGCAGCCGGGCGACGTTCTCGGCGCCGAAGATGCCGCTGCCCCAGATCGGCGCCTTGCCGCCGCTGTCGCTGACCATGTGGATGTCGGCTGCGAGCAGGTCTCGCAGTGAGTCGACGTGGCCGCCGCGGAAGGCGTCGAAGAACCGGCCGGCTAGTTCCTCGCGTTCCTTGCGGTCGGTCTCGAACCGGGGCCTGCGTTCGTCCATATGCCGGCGAGCGCGCGTCGCGAGTTGGCGGCACGCGGGTTCGGACCGGTTCAGGGCCTCCGCGATCTCGCCGTAGTCGAACCCGAACACTTCCCGGAGGACGAAGACTGCCCGTTCGAGGGGGCTCAGCCGTTCCAACAGCAGCAGCGCGGCGGTAGAGACCGAGTCGGCCAGTTCGGCAGAGCGCTCTGGGTCTTCATATGGGTCATCGAGCAGGGGCTCGGGAAACCATGGTCCGACGTAGCGTTCTCGGCGGGCCCTGGCTGAGTTGAGCTCGTTGATAGCGATTCGGGTGACCACTGCGGACAGGTAGGCCTTGACTGAATCGGGGGCGGTCTCGACGGCATCCCACCGCAGCCAGGTTTCCTGGACCGCGTCCTCGGCCTCGTTGACGCTGCCCAGGATCCGGTATGCGATCGAGAACAACAGCGGCCGGAGCTGGTGGAACTCGTCGAACCGGTCCTCGCTGGTCACCTTAGCTCCTGTGCGAAGCCTTGCCGCCAGGAGGGGTAGCGCAGCGTCCAGCCGAGTTCACGCTTTGCCTTCGCGTTGGAGAATCCTCGCCCCTCGGTCATCATTATCACCGCAGGTTTCCCGGCTAGCAGCCTGGCCAGCCCTCGGGAGATCCGCATCGGCTTCTTCGCGCCGGCGCACGTGGCCAGGAAGGGCAGCCACTCGCTGACTGGAGCCGGTTCGTCGTCGACGATGTTGAAGACCCCTCTCGCCTTCTGTTCCAGCGCCAGTACGGTCGCGTTCGCCGCATCGTGGGTGTGCACCCACGAGAAGTATCCGGTGCCGCCGCCGACGAGCGGGAACTGTCGCTTCCGGACGAGTTCTACCTGGTCGTCGATGGCGGCCGGGCCGTAGAGACCACCGTATCTGAGCACGGCGCCGCCCGCCTCGGTCACCGTGTCCTCAACATGGCGTAGTGCCAGGTTCCCGGGGTGCGCCGCCGTGCCCTGGTGCATATCGAGCGGGTCTTCCTCGGTCTTGACCCAGCCACCCTCGCGAATGCCGTTCCAGCTCGCGTAGCCCTGCGCGACGATATGGGCGACGCCGGTTGCCTCGGCGGCTGCGAGCAGATGGTTCGTGCCTTCCGTGCGCAGCCGAATCGTGGTCGCCATCCACCGGTCGGGTCGCCTCATGTTTGGTTTGCCCGCGTGCGCCATCGCGATGGCTGTCATCTGGTGCGCTATCGCGTCCGGCTTGGCGCGGGCGACGGCCTCCCCAACGGAGGTTGCGTCCAGCCCATCCATCACCACCGCCCTGGCGCCCAGCTGCTCCAGCAGCCCCAACTTGGCCTCGGTCGTCGTTGTCGCGCTCACCGTGTGCCCACCTGCCACCAGCTGGAGCACCAGTTGTTGGCCCAGGACTCCGGTTCCACCTGCCACGAAAACGTGCATGACGATTCTCACCTCACATTCTAGTGCTGGTCAGCTGCGGTCGGAGCGGCGTGATTGCTGCGAGCGACAGCAGCTGGGTGGCCGCGGGTGCGGCAGTCGGAGTGCTGCAGGTCGGGTTCACCACGGGACCGGGCCCTCCTCGCCGAAGAATCTGGCAGTCGGTCCGTCCGGTCCGAGGGTGGCCAGTCCCACCACGACCGCGGCGCCCTGCGCGACGGTGAGGAACCCGCTGTGGTTGTTGCTGTCCGTGGCGACGTAGCCCGGTGCGACGGCGTTGACGAGGAACCCGTCCTTGCGCAGCTCCTTGGCGTACTGGACTGTCAGCGCCGTTAGCGCGGTCTTGGACGGTGAGTACGCGGCGGACGGCAAGAGGCCAGTGAAGGGGCCGTCGGGGTCGCTGTTCAGGGTCAGGGATGCAGCATGGCTGGCGACGTTGACTATGCGCGGTGCTATCGATCGCCTCAGCGACGGCAGCATGGCGTTGGTCACCGCGATGACCCCGAAAACGTTGGTCTCGAACACAGCTCGGACCATGTCGAGGTCGACGGAGCTGGGAATTTGGTCGTGGGCGTCTTGCGGTGCGACCTGACCGGAGCCGGTGATGCCGGCGTTGTTGATCAGGACGTCAAGATGCCCCAGGTACTCTTCCACGTGCGTGGCGGCCTGCTGGACGCTGGATCGACTGGTCACGTCGAGGGTGAGTGCGTGGGCGTCGCCGCCAGCGCTACGAAGCGCAGCGGCGGCCTCCTCGCCGCGCTCGGGGTCACGGGCACCGAGGAGGACCTTCATCCCCTGTGCCGCCAGCTGTTCAGCCACGCCACGCCCGATCCCCTTGTTCGCGCCGGTGACCAGCGCAATCTTCTGCCTTGCGTTCTCTTCGCTCATGAATCTCTTTCTGGTTTGGGGGTTGGGCTTCGTCTCAGAACTTCGGGACTCACGACACAAGACAGGCCGGCCCGAGCATCTGTGACATCCGGCGGGTGAGACCAGGCTCACCCCGTCTCGGCCGGCCATGGTGCGGCTCACACGGCCGGCCGTGTCACAGAATGAGTTCCCGCGCGGTCCCGTGTACGACAGGGCCGTTCTCGGCTCGCCCACCACCGTTGAGGAGACCGCGTGCACCTCCCCGCTCGGACCCTGCCCATCGACGCGTCCCCTCCCGAGGGGCGCTGCTGAGCATCAGGCAGGCGATTGAGGCGGACATGCCGCGCTTGCGCGACATGCCGTGCGACGCCGTCGGCTCCGTTGGGGTGGTCGAACGCATCACCGCGGAACTGACTGTGGCGGAGCTGTGCGCAGTGGACCCACCGAACACCAGCCGTTTTCGTGTGTCGGGAACGAGGATTACGGCCGGGCTAGGCGACGTGTCGGCCCTTGGCTTGAGCCGACCCGCCTAGCCGAAGCTCCGTCGCGCGCCGAAACGGCGGCTTGCTGTAACGTACCCGCTCTACGACATGACATGTGCCCGCTGGCGTGATCAACAGGTGTGATCAACCGAGATAGGGTGACGAAAGACTGTCGCTTCGCGTTTCCAGGGTGAATGGTTAGGGTCGCCGACACGTTGAGGGCTGTGGGGGGAGGTTCGCCGAGGTGATGGACCGTTATCAGTTCAACCGACTCTTGGCTGGGGCAGCGCGCGACATGGCGGACGAGCCGGGCACACAGCTCACACTGGACCGGGCTGTTCTGATGGCCACCGACATCATCGAGAACTGTGACCTAGCCGGAATCTCCCTCGTCCACCGGAGCGGGATCGACACCCCCGCCGCCAGCCACAAAACACTCCGGCAGATCGACGAGTTGCAGTATGAGCTGAACGAAGGTCCCTGCCTCGATGCTCTGAATCAGACCGACGTGTTGGCTGTCACCAACCTGGCCGAAGACCCACGCTGGCCGAACTGGGGGCCCCGCATAGCTGCCGAGCTCGACGTCCACTCATCGATGAGCTTCCGGCTCTTCACGACCGGCGAGAACCTGGGTGTGCTCAACCTCTACGCCACCAAGATCGACGCCTTCAGTCATGAGGACCTCCTCGACGGGCTCGCGTTGGCGGCTCACGCAGCAGTCGCGCTGGTGGGGACCATCGAGGAGGACCAACTGCACCGAGCACTCGATACCCGCCGCATGATCGGCGAGGCGACCGGCATTCTCCGCGAACGCTTCGGCCTCACCACCGACCAGGCATGGGGCGTTCTCCGGCGGATCTCCTCCCAGCACAACATCAAGCTCCACCGGGTGGCCCAGCAACTCGTCGACTTCGGCACCCTCCCCGACAACAACGGTTAGCCGGATGGTTCGAACCGAGCCAGCAAGGCAGCCATGCCGTGGAACGTCCCTGTACGTCCGGATCTGGACGTAGGCCGGTCGTCATCGACGCTTGAGGACCAACGTCGAGATCGCGCCCGTGCAGATCGCGGTCCGGTTGCGTATCGAGGTCGATGCAGGATTCGCCGTCCGCGAGCTGAGAGCCCAGATGACCAGTCCGCCGGCCGCGAAAGCGGCGCCCAGGAAGCTCGAGCCCATCCAGCCGGTGGTGTCGTACAGGGCGGTCGTGGAGGCCGCTCCCACGGCGGAGCCGAGGGAGTAGAAGACCATGTACGCGCCGACGGTGGTGCTGGCGCGCGCAGAAAAGGTTGTGGTGAGGATGTGCTGGTTGCTGACATGGACGGCCTGGACGGCGAAGTCGAGCAGGATCACGCCGAGGACCAGGAGGAGTAGCGACCAGGTGAGCTGCCCGATTGCGAGCCACGAGGCGAGCAGTATCAGGAGAGCGATGCCGGTGACGCGGCGCGTGTGACCAGTGTCTGCCCAGCGTCCGGCGCGGGCTGCACCGAGGGCGCCGGCGAGTCCGGCGATGCTGAACAGCCCGATCTGCGTCTCGCTGAGATGCCACGGTGGCCCGGCCAGCGGCAAGGCCATCCCGCTCCACGGGGCGCCGAACGACGCGAAAAGGAAGAACGCGATCAGCCCACGGCTGAGGAACGCCGGCTGGATGAATAGGCTCATGAATGCGCGGATCAGCTGTCCGTATCGTATGGGTTCGGCAGGAACATCCTGGGGGAGCAGGCGGAGCGCGAGCAGCGCGAGGATTGCGGCGAGAATGGCCAGGACGATGTAGATAATGCGCCATCCCCAGACGTCCGCGAGGAACCCCGCGAGGATGCGTCCACCGAGGATGCCGATCACCACATCCGAGGTCACGATCTCGAGGTTGCGGCCGCGCTCGGACGGCGCGGAGAGCGATGTCGCGTACGCAACCGTGGTCTGCACAACCACGGCGAACACACCAGCAATCGCGAGCCCGCTAAATGCGACCCACGCCGTGGGTGAAGCTGCGGTGATCGTCAGGCCCGTCGCGACCAGCACGAGGTGGAGGACGATCAGGCGCCTGCGGTCGAGCAGGTCGCCCGACGGCACCAGCAGCACGAGGCCTGCGAGATAGCCGAGCTGGCCCACCCCGACGAACCATCCGACCGCGTCGACCGAGACCCCAGGTCGCGCCCCATGTGCCCGAGGACCGGCTGGCCCGCGTATACGCTCGCCACCGCGACCCCGCAGATGATCGCCAGTAGCAGCCTCGTTCTTGCGTCCACGCCCACCTCCTCATTTAGTAGCACTTTGCTACTCGTTGGACCTTAGGGCAGAATAGTTTCAAACTGCAACTCATTGGAGGTGGCGGTGAACACCGTAACTGCGAGCACGGCGTGGACGGACCCGCACTGCCCGGTCGCTCGCGCGGCCGACCTGGTTGGCGACCGGTGGAGCCTGCTCGTCGTCCGCGACGCGATGGATGGCGCCCGTTCGTTCACAGAGTTTCAGCACCGGACCGGCATCGCGCGCAACATCCTCACCGACCGGCTCCGCAAGCTCATCGCTCACGGCGTGTTCACCCAGGTTGAAGCGCCCTCCGGCAAGCGCAAGCTGTATGAGCTCACCGACTCGGGCAAAGACCTCTTCCCCGTCATCGTCACGTTGCGGCAGTGGGGTGAGCGTCATGCCTTCAAGCCCGGTGAAGAGCACTCAGTGCTAGTCGATGACAGCGGCTCTCCCGTGCCGGGATTCATGCCCATGGCCGTCGACGGGACACCTCTGACGAGCGAGACCACGCGGGTCGAGTACGCCGGCTGACCGACCTCGCGGGATCTTTCGGTAGCGATGGTTCCGTCGCCAGGCGAGCTCGTCGCCGATTGGTCGGCTAACACAGACTACGAGCGCAGCGGGTACGACGACGTCTTCTGCCTTGATGTCTCGCCCGCACTCGTTGACCGTTCCGCGAACGTGAGGACGAGGTCAGTCGTCGTGATGCCGTGCTTTGAGCACGAACGACGCGGTCAAGGCGACGTTGCGATCCGGGTCGTCTGCCAGCATGGTCAAGGTCGTCTGCGCCTGCGCACCAGGGATCTCCGCGAGCGCGGACGTGAGGCGTTGGCGAGCTCTGCCCGTGGCGCCAGCCAGCTCGTCGGCGATCGTTGTGGTGATCTGGTCTGCGCAGCCGTGATGGCAAGCGAGCAACCCAAGTACGTCTGCGGCTTCGACATCGTCGCGACCCTCGACGACCAAGGTGACGAGGGCGGGGATGACATCGGCCTGACCGCGGGTGCCGCGCGCGAGTACGGCTCGTCTGCGCACCAGCGGATCGGGATGACGGAACGCCTCGGCCAGGGCGGCAGAAGCCTCTGGTGAGCTGATCTTCTCGAGCGCGGCCAGTGCGCGATGTCTCCGCCCGGCGATGGGCGAGTTCAGAGCCTCCGCCAGGACCGGGAGCGCGCGATTGCCGATCCGGGCCAGCGCCCAGTAAAGCGCGCCGGCCACATTGGGATCGGTCTCGTTCAGCGCCGCTTCGGCGAGGGGGACGGCGTCGTGATTCCCCTCGCCTGCGAGTGACAGGGCGAAGCGTTGACGCGCCGAAGGGTCGTTGGCGTCGAGTCCGCGCATCAGTCCGATGATGTGCAGCACGTCGGACCATGCACTGGGCTGGCTTGCTTGCACCTGGTCAAGTCGGCCGAGTAACTCCTCCTCGCGGGCGAGCCGATCTCGGGTGCGGGTGATGAGCTGATCAACCATGGATGCTGGGCTGAACGAGAGGTCCGCGAGTACGTCCGCGATCTCCTGCAAGCTGAGCCCGAGCGAGCGGAGTCCCTCCACATGGAACAGGCGACGGACGTCCTGCTCCGAGTACTCCCGGTACTGGCTCGGTGTGCGCACGCTTGGCGACACCAGTCCCAGCCGGTCGTAGTGGCGCAGCATGCGAGTGCTGATGCCGGACCGTTCAGAGACTTCGCCGATCAGCATCGTGTCACTCCGTGATGACCGGTGCGCCAAGGAGCGCGATGATCCGGCGTGCGTCGGCCATCGCGGCATCGAACTCAGCCTCAGGGTCCTGCATCAGGTGCTCGGTGGCGATGGCGTGTGTGCGCACACCGTCGTCACGATCGGCTATCGCTCGCTCGACAACGGACGACGCCGCTGTGCCAAGTGCGACGAAGGCGCGGCTGAGACTTAGTTGGACCTCGCGGTCTCCCCGGTTGAACTGTGTCGACAGCACCTCAGCAAGACTAGCTTCACCACCGTCCGGGACGAGTCCCGTCGCGGTACGCCACGCTGCGCGTGCGACCTCGTCGTTCTTATCCTGCAGGAGGTCCGATGTGATCGCGGGCCACGTGCGCCGGTCACCGATCTTCGACAGCGTATGGAGAGCCTGACTTCGGGCCTGCGGCGACTCCGACTCGAGCTCGACCAGCAGCCGACCGACGGTGGCATCTGGGTCGTGCCGCGTGAGCGCCCAGGTCAACATGTCGCGCACATAGAAGTCCGGCTCGATCCCGCACCGTTCCACCAGGACCTCGATGTACTCGGGTGCGGGATGCATGCCGGCGGTCAGCGCCGCCTGCAGCCGTACCGACGGCTCCGCAGCCCCGAGCGCCGTCTTCAACCGCGACACGACCTGGTCGTCATCTTTCTGGATCACTTCTGAACCACCTCCACCCGTGATTCAAAACCCTGTCACAGTGACAAGGTCAAGCCCTTAAGTGAGACGTCAGGCCGGGACGCTTGCCGTACCTGATGTGCTGACGTGTCACAAGTTCATGTCGGTGCGGCGTCGCCGATGGAGCCGCAGGCGGGCGTCGTCGTCGATTCAGCCCTTGAAGAAGTCGGTCAGCATGGGCCCGAGCAGCGCGGGGTCGGGGACGTGTCCGGCGACCTCGATCGTGGCCCGCCGCCCGCTGGGCAGACAGGCGGCGGCAGCGTCGGCGGCCTTTCCGAAGAAGTCGACGGACAGTCCGGCGGAGTGTGGATCGATTGTCGCTCCAGTGGTCAGCAGCACGGGCTGGGTCACCACCGCGAGCCGGACTGCGGGTGGTGGGCCGTCGCCGAGACAGGCCGCGTCGTAGCGCAACGTCGGCGCCAGGGAGATCAGGGCCGGCCAGTAAGGCGTGGCCTCGGCGCTCGCGATGTCTTCCTCGGAGGATCCAGCCATCCGCATGAACAGCCGCAGCGCTTCGTGACGGTCGCCGGCTTCGAGCGCTGTAGTGAGGTCGACGGTGTAGGCCTTCCAAGCTGCGACGAGGTCGTCGTCCAGCAAGTAGGGAACCTCGTGGACGGCGATCCGGTCGATGGGCAGCCCCGCGCCGGCCGCTTGCAGCGCGAGCGCGCCGCCGGAGGAAGCGCCGAACACGTGTGCCCGGCCTCCAGTCTCATCGATGACGGCGGCGAGGTCCTCTATCTCTCGCTGCACCGCATACGGCGCCGTGTCACCGCTGTCGCCACGGCCTCGACGTCGGTATGTCACCACGGAGAAGACGTCCGCCAGCCACCGGCCGAGCGGGACGTTCTCGGTGCCGTCGTCCAGGCCACCGCTGACCAGCACCAGCGTGGGTCCTTCGCCGCTGAGGCAGTCGAAGCCGAGGGTCGTGCCGTCGGCGGAAGTCACGTGCGGCATGGTTGCTCCCTCTTAGTAGGTTACTCCTAATATAGGAGCAACTAGTCCTTCATGGGAAGTATGATGAGTGGATGCGTAGCTACCACGACTTGTGCGGCATCGCCCGTGCTCTGGACGTCGTCGGCGAGCGGTGGGCGCTGCTCGTCGTCCGGGAACTGCTGTTCGGGCCGAAACGGTTTGCCGATCTGCATCGCGGGCTGCCCGACATGAGCCAGAACGTACTGACCCAGCGTCTGCGCGAGATGGAGGAGACCGGCGTCCTGACCAGACGGCGCGCCCTACCGCCCGCCACCGGGCTGGTTTATGAGCTGACCGGCCGAGGCCGAGCGCTCGAGCCCGTCCTGCTCGCGCTTGGGCGCTGGGGCAGTCCCCTGCCCCCTGGTGCCGGATCGGCCACGGAACTCAGCCCGGACGCACTGGTGGTAGCGCTGCGAACCACCTTTGACCCGGACGCGGCAGCCGGCCTGCATGGCACTGTGCAGCTTCGGCTGCCTGCTGACGCGTTCCTTCTCACCGTCCAAGACGGGAGTCTGGACGCCGTCCGGGGTGAGGCTGTCGCCGATGCCGTCCTCACCTGCGCCGTCCGCACGGTCCAAGATCTGGTGTTCGGCAAGGGCGCCCTTGATGACGCCGTCAAAGGCGGTGACGCCCAGGTCGAAGGCGACAATGAGCTCCTTAAACGCTTCCTCGGCGCATTCGACGACCACCGCGGCAGCTAGGACTAGACAGCTCGCCCTGGGGTCTAGCGGTACGCGGCGGCGCTGCGCCACTCCTCAGCTGGCGAGGCGGGCGTGGCCCCCGACGGGCCGGTGACGGTTGCTCGCGAGGCCGCAACGCTTTCCTCGTGGCGCTGGTGGCGGACAGAAGTCATCGTTCATGCCTTGACAAACCGGCTGAAGCAACCAGACCCGGGCAACCGCCCAGCCGAGTTAGGCTTGACCGTAGGGCTATTCCGACGGTTCGGGAAGGTCGCACTCCTCGACCTTGGGATTCACCCCGACATAGTTGAGTGGCCCGGCGATAACCGTGACCGCGATGGTGCCGACTCTCGCACAGTCGGGGTTGTCCTCACCCCCGAAGTAGCCCCGTTGCCAGGTGGCGAGAACGCCGATGAGTAACCAGACGAGGACGATTACGCTTGCGATTCGCATAAGTGCCTCCCGGGACGTGGTTACCCGCCGGAGTGAAGATCAAACAGCCGGCTCTCTCGCCCCTGGAACGGTTGCGAAGCCTTGCGTCCTGCAGGGCGAGCGCAGCAGGCCACGCTCTGCAGGACGCAAGGGATTCTCCGTCAGCCGAGGCCCGGCACGTCGGGGATGGTGCGTGTCTTGATGAGCTCGGCGTACCAATGGGCGCTGTCCTTCATCAGACGCTCCAACGTGTCGTAGTCCACGCGGACGATGCCGAACCGCTTGGAGTAGCCGTAGCCCCACTCATAGTTGTCGAAGAGCGACCACACCTGATATCCCCGCAGATCGACGCCGCGCTGCAGGGCCCGGCGCGCCGCGGTGAAGTGACGCCGCAGATAGTCGGTCCGGTCGGCGTCGTGCACGGCTCCGTCCTCGACGACGTCGTCGAACGCCGCGCCGTTCTCGGTGACCATCAGCGGCAGGCCGGGGAACTGCCCGGAGAGTGAGACCAGGAGCTCTTCGAGGCCTTCCGGCGCGATGTTCCAGCCCATGGCGGTGTGGGGACCCGGCTGCGCCAGGAACTCGATGTCGTCCGCGCCGGGCCAGGCCGAGCCGCCCATGTCCTTGTGGCCGTCGTTGTTCTGCCGCGGTGAGATGCCGTCCCACACGCGGACGGTGGCGGTGGAGTAGTAATTGACGCCGAGCAGGTCGATCGGCTGGTGGATGGCGGCCAGGTCGCCGTCCTGCACGAACGACCAGTCGGTGACCGAGGACGTGTCCTGAAGCAGGTCCGCCGGGTACTCGCCGCGCAGCATCGGCCAGGTGAAGGCTCGATTGGCGAGGCCGTCGATACGTCGCTTCGCCTCGTCCGCCGTGTCGTCGACGCCACGAAGGACGTGGAAGTTGAGGGTGACCGAGAACTGCGCGTCGTCTTTGGTCACGACATCACGCAGCTGCTGAATAGCGAGTCCATGTCCCAGGTTGAGGTGGTGTACCGCCCGCAGGGAGTCGGCGCCGTCGATCCGGCCCGGGGCGTGCGCGCCCGAGCCGTAGCCGAGGTAGGCCGAGCACCACGGCTCGTTCAGCGTCGTCCAGACGTGGACCCGGTCACCGAGTGCTTCGCCGGCGTGCCGGGCGTACTCGGCGAACCGGTACGCGGTATCCCGGGCCGGCCACCCGCCGGCGTCCTCCAGGGGCTGGGGGAGGTCCCAGTGGTACAGGGTGGCGATCGGTGCGATGCCGCGTTCCAGCAGCCCGTCGACGAGGCGGGAGTAGAAGTCGACGCCCTTGGGGTTCACCGGTCCCGAACCGGGAGGCTGGATTCGAGGCCAGGCGATGGAGAAACGGTAGGACTGCAGGCCAAGGCGCTGCATGAGATCCAGATCCTCGTCCAGACGATGGTAGTGATCCACGGCGACGTCGCCGGTGTCGCCGTTCCAGACGTTGCCTGGAGTCTTGCTGAACGTGTCCCAGATCGAGGGGCCCCGGCCGTCCTCGTCGAAGGCGCCTTCCACCTGGTAGGACGCGGTCGCGGAACCAAAGACGAACTCGTCCGGGAAGACGAGTCCGGAGTCGCGGTAGTCGGCGTTTCCGGTGCTCATGCGGTGATCTCCAGTTCTGCGGTGAGGTATCGGGAGAGCCGTGCTCTCGGTGGCTGCGATGGTTCGGTGGTCAACGGTCGCCTTGCTTGCAAGTGTGCACGCCGGCCGAAGACCATTCGACGGTGACATGGCGGTTCTCCGGTATCTCGATGTTTCGGCTGGTGCCACGGTGGCGTACCACGCGCGGCCCGGCCTGCCGAGCTGACAAGGCCCGCAACGTCACGGTGACCGGTATGCCGTCTCGCCAGTCGAATCCCACGGTGATGCCCGGCTCGGCGATCAAGCCGCGGACCGAGCCGTCGCCCAGGTCCTCCGGCCAGCCGGGCAGCAGGTCGATGTGGCCGCGGTGTCCCTGCACGAGCGCCTCGCACACGGCCGCTGTGTAGCCGAGGTTGCCGTCGATCTGGAACGGAGGGTGGGCGGCGAACAGGTTGGGGTACAGCCCTCCGGCATGCGCGGCTTGGCCGGTCACGGGGCGGATCAGATAGCGCAGCAGCGACGCGAACCGGGCGGGCTCGCGCAGCCGCGCGCGCAGCGCCAGTTTCCACGCCAGGGACCACCCCGTCGAGTCGTCGCCCCGCGCATCCAGTGTCCGGCCGACCGCAGCCGCGAGCTCGTCGTCCAGTTCCGCCGTGCCGGGGTAGGCGAAGACCAGGTGAGAGAGGTGTCGATGCTCCGGTTCGGCCTGCTGGGCACCGGCGTGCCACTCCCGGAGCGTGCCGTCCGGGTCGATCACCGGCGGGCGCAGCCGCGCTCGCGCCTGCCGGGCTTCGGCCGCGACCGGGTCCCCGTCCTGGCCTGAATCCTCGGAGAGGGCGACGACGATGGAGAAGAGCTCCGCCGCGAGCGCACGATCCATGCCGCTGCCGACCGTGATCGCAGCCGGTCCGCCGGGGGTCGCGTAGTGGTTCTCCGGCGAGGTCGACGGGAAGCTGACCAGGTGTCCGTCGTCGTCCGGCTCGAGGAGATCGAGCACGAAGGCCGCGGCACCGCGGGCCAATGGCCAGATGCGGCGTAGCCACTGGGCGTCCGCGGCACCGAACCGGCGCCGCCGGTCCAGCTGGCAGACGAGCCAGGCTCCCCCCATCGGCCACTGCGACCAGGCCGCGTCGCCTGACGTCGGCGAGGTGAACACCCAGGCGTCGGTGTTGTGGTGTGCCGTCCAGCCGCGTGCTCCGTACAGGCGGGCCGCGGTGCTCTCACCGTTCTCGGCCAGCGCCTCGACCAGCTCGAGCAGCGGGTCTTCGGTCTCCGGCAAGCCCAACGGCCCTGCCGCCCAGTAGTTCATCTCGGTGTTGATGTTCAGCGTGTAGGCCGACGACCACGGCGGCTGCATCTGCTCGTTCCACAACCCCTGCAACGTCGCAGGCAGCCCGCCCGGTCGCGACGAGCTGATCAGCAGGTATCGGCCGTAGTCGAAGAGCGTCTCCAGCAGCGGAGGATCGGCGGTGGCATCAGCGCCCGATCCGGCGGCCAGGGCGGCGACCCGCTGATCGGGGTCGACGATCTCCGCGGCCGGATCATCCTGCGGGCCCAGCCGGAGCCCGACCCGGTCGAACAGCTCCCGGTGGGCGGCCACATGGCGTGCCCGGAGCGTGCCGGCGTCGCACGCGAGGGCGGCGGTGACGACGCTACCGGCCTGTTCCGCCGCAGCCTGCACGTCGAGGTGCGGCTCGCGTCCGACGGCGGTGAACGTCGTCGCTGTGGCCAGGACGAGACGCAGCCGCCGAACGCTGCTGAACCGGACGCGGACCCGGCGGTTCTCCACCGGGCCACCCTCGGCAGCGTCAGCCACCTCCACCACCCCGTCATGGACGACTCCCGCGACCACAGCCGCCTGAACGGGAACGACGCCGTCCACGTGCCAGCGGATCGCCGGCTCGAACGGCTCGTGTCCCGGCGCCACGTCGGCGGGGAGAGCGAGCAGGAGCTGAAGCCGGTGACCGTCCCAGCCGTGTGCGAGGGGTCGGAGCGGGCTGGTGGCGACGACGGTGACGTCCGTCGGCTTCGGCGAGACGAACTGGTGGACGAGCACACCGTCGGGTGTGCTGACGAACGTTTCGTGCCGGACCGCGCCGGCGGTCGCGGTGTGGACGGCGTCCTCGAGGTCGAGCATCCGCTCGACCTCGACCGAAGGGGCGTGCCGGATCTGGACGTCGGCGAGCGGGAGATAGGCCTGCGCGTACCTGGCCTGCAGCGTCTGGAGCGCGACCTCGGCCGCGACGGCCTGCCCGGAGTCGAACAGCCGTCGTGCCTCCGCGCGGGCGGCGGCCGCGTCCACCGCATCGGCCTGGCCGCGCCGGTGCTCGCTCGCGGGTGAGCCGGACCACGCGGTGCCGTCGTTGAGCTGCAGGCGGACGCCGTCGTCACCGGTGACGACCATGGCGCCGGTCCGGCCGTTGCCGAGCGGGAGCCCGTCGAGCCAGTCCTCGGAGGCCCGCCGGTATCGGATGGTTCGCATCCGGCTCAGACCTTCAGCCCGCCGGCGGCCAGTCCGGAGCGCCAGTACCGCTGCAGGGACACGAAGACGACGATGATCGGGATGATGGACACCAACGCTCCGATGATCACCAGGGTCTGCAGCCCCGGAACGGTGATGGCAGCCTGACTCCAGCCCGACAGGCCTACCGTGACCGGCTGCAGCCGCTGGTCGCTGAGGACCAGCAGCGGCAGCATGAAGTTGTTCCAGCTGCCGATGAAGGCGAAGAGCAGGATGGTGACCGAGCCCGGGCTCAGGAGTTTCAGCGCGATGGAGAAGAACGCCCGCCACTCGCTCGCGCCGTCCATCCGGGCAGCTTCCAGCAGCTCCGGGGGAACGCTGGTCTGCGCGTAGATGAATCCCAGCATCACGCCGAACGGGTAGACCAGGCTGGGCAGCAGGACGCCGAGCATGGTGTTGTTGAGGCCGATGTTGACCAGCAATGTGTAGGTCGGCTGCGCCAGCACGGTCTGCGGGACGAGCATGCTGCCGATGACGGCGGCCAGGACCACTCCGCGGCCACGGAACCGGTACATCGCCAAGGCGTATCCGGAGATGACGCTGATGAAGGTCATCAGCGCGCTGCCGAGGCCGGAGTAGATCAGCGAGTTCAGCATCCAGCGCCAGAAGATGCCGTTGTCGCGCTGCGTCAGGTCCACCAGGTTCTGCCACAGGTTGAAGTCGGCGAACCAGAAGCCGGGCGTCGAGAACAGGTCTCCGGTCGACTTCGTCGAGGCGACGATCAGCCAGTACACCGGGGCCAGGAAGTACAGGGCTACGGCGATCATGAAGATCCAGCCGAGCAGACGTGCCCGGACGCTGGGCCGTTCGCCTTCGGCGTGGACCCTGGGGCGCCGGGACCCGGAAAGCACCTGGCGGCCGTCAGCGGAGCGGCTCGTGCCGGCCGCCACCTCGCTCGAGGTGTTCAGACGGCTCATCGGGAACCCCCCTTCCTGCGGTTGGAGGCGACCGAGACCACGATCGACAGGGCGAACGTCACCAGGCCGAGCATGATGGCCATCGCCGAGCCGAGGTTGATGTCGCCGCCGAGTGTGGTGGCCGAGAACACCGCCATGTTCGGGGTGAAGTCGCCGGTGACGTTGGACGTGATCGACCTGAGCGTCATCGGTTCGTTGAACAGCTGCAGCGTCCCGATAATGGAGAACAGTGTCGTCAGGAAGACGGCCGGGAGCACCATGGGCAGCTTGATCCGCAGCGCCATCCGGAATTCGCCGGCTCCGTCGATCCGCGCCGCCTCGTAGACATCGCGCGGCACGGTCTGCAGCGCGGCGAAGATGATGATCATGTTGACTCCGGTCACCGACCAGATGCTGACGTTGGCGATCGCCCAGAGGACGGTGCCCGGCGCGAGGAAGTCGGCCTGGACTCCCAGTGTCTGCAGCAGCTCGACGATCGGGCTGACGCGCGGCTGGTAGAGGAAACCCCAAAGCAGCGTGGCGACCACCGCGGGGACGGCGTACGGGATGAACACGCTCAGCTGGAAGAAGCGCTTCCAGCGCACGGTCGCCGAGTCGAAGAGCAGCGCGAGCACGATCGCCAGCGTGAGCATGACCGGAACCTGGACGATGCCGAACAGCAGCACCCGGCCGAAGCTGGAGATGAACCCGGAGTCGGAGAACGCCCGGACATAGTTGTCGAACCCGACGAAGACGCTCTCGTTCGCGTTGCCGAAGCCCAGGCCACTCCGCTCGACCGAGAAAAGGCTCGTGTAGAGCGCGGTGACGATGGGGGCGACCAGGAAGACCAGGAACAGCACCACAAACGGCGCGAGGAAGACGTAGGGCGCCCAGCGGACCCCGCCGCTGTGCAATGCACGGCGGTGGGATCGCACTGGCCCGGCGAAGGTGCCGATACTCATTCGCGGACGCTCAGACCCATGCCCGTGAGGTCGGCGACGGATCGCTCGCGCAGGTCCTCGAGCGCCTCGGCGAACGTCTTCCGGCCGTTCGCCACCTGGGCGAACTCGTCCTTGAGGGCATTCTGGGTCAGCTCGAAGGTCGGCCCGTCGACCCAGGTGGCCGGGACCTTGAGCGCGGCCTCGGCGAAGACCTCGTTGATCACCTGGCCGCCGAAGAACTCCTCCTCGCGCATCAGCGCCTCGTGCTCCAGCCCCGCCACGGCCGACGGGAAGATGCCGCCGTTGATCAGGTGCTCCAGGCCGTCGTCGCTGGTGTTCAGCCATTCGATGAAGGCAGCGGCCTGCTCGACGTGCTCGGTGCCGGTGGGGATGACGTTGACGCTGCCACCGGTATCGCCGGCGGTGTCCGTTCCGTCGAAGGTCGGGCTCGGCGCGACCGCCCAGTTACCCGCGGTCGACTCGGCGCTCTCCTCGAGCAGGACCGGGAACCAGGCCGCGTAGTGGATGGTCGCGATCGTGCCGTTGTTGACCTCCGCCCAGAACTCCGGTGTCCACATCTCCACCACGGTGACGAGCTCCTCGTCGAGCAGGGTCTGCCAGATCTCCGCGACCTCGAGACTTTCCTGGTCGGCGACGTTCACCGTCCAGGCGTCGCCGTCGATGCCGTTCCACGTGCCGCCGTTCTGCCACACGCTCTGAATCCAGAAGCCCGTCTCGTTCGGAGAGAACTGCGCGATGGTGAGATCAGGATCGGCGTCCTTGAGCGCCCGGCCGGCCTCGATGTAGTCGTCCCATGTTTCCGGCACGTCGATCCCGTGCTCGTCGAAGATGTCCGTGCGATACATCAGGCCGCTGGGTCCCGAGTCCTGCGGGATCGCGTACAGCGTGCCGTCGAAGACCACCGAGCCCCACGAACTGGGCGTGAACCGGTCTTCCCAGTCTCCCGCGATCTCGGTGAGGTCGGTGAGCCGGTTGTTGACGATGTGGCCGGGGAGCGAGTGGACGGACATCTGGACGACGTCCGGGGCAGTGCCGTTGTCGATGGCAGCCGGGATCCGGTCGCCGTCGTCCCCGGTCATCCGGAAGAAGTCGACGCGGATGTCGGGGTTCTCGTCGTTCCATTGCGCCACGGCCTCTTCCAGCCCGGGAACCCAGCCCCAGAACGAGATCGTCACGGGCCCGTCGTCGGCCGCGGTTCCGGAGTTGTCGCTAGCGGAGTCGTCGTTGCTGGATTCGTCGCTGCCGCAGGCGGCGAGCAACAACGCCGGTGCGGTCGCGACGGCGAGCATGGTTCCGAGCCTGCGCCTTGTCGTGCGTGCCATCGAATCGGCACTCCTTTCTGGTGCTCCACCCGGAGGTGGCTCGGTGCGAGGCGGTGCCCCGCGCGGTCAGATGCTGGTGTCGCCCTCGCGCACGACGACGACACCGCCCGGCGGGATCTCCACCGGGCCCTGGATATTCCGGCCGGTCAGCACATCGGTGCCGCTGAACGCGGGCGAGATCGGCACGGGTGTGTGGTTCAGTGCGAAGAGGTAGCTCCGCTCGCCCGCGTGCCGGCGGACCACCTCCAGGCCGCGCCCGGCCATGTCGTGGACCTTGGTGACGCCGGCCTCCTGGCGGATGCGGTCGAGGTGCCGCTCGAGCGCGTCGGCCGCCAGCCTGGTCGACAGGTAGTGCGCTGCTCCGGCGCCGTATCGGTGCCGGGTGATGGCGGGCGACCCCGGCGGGATGACCGGATGAGCACCCGCGCCATATCCGGTGATCGACTCGGCCCCCGCCAGATGGACCAGCTCGGTCCAGGCACCGGCGACGCTGCCGTCGTCCAGGATCACGGTCTCGCCGGAGCCGAGCGGAACGTGCTCTTCGACCCGGACGCCGAGCACGGGCGCGAACGCGCCGCTGTACCCACCGCGGCGGACCCGCAGGTGTTCGTCGGTGCTCCCGGCGAAGTGCCAGACGACGAGCTGGCCGCCGGACCGGACGTAAGCCTCGAACGCGGCTGCCTGCGCGTCGGCGACGGCGAGCATGCTGGGAACGAGGACCAGATCGTAGCGGGACAGGTCGCCGTCGGGATTCACGACGTCGGCATTGAGCCCGAGGTTCCACAGCGCGGTGTGTGCCCGGCGGACGGCGTCGAGAAAGCCGACATCGGAGGAGGGCATCGCCCGGGTCTCGGCAGCCCACCAGACATCCGGATGCCAGACGATGGCGACTCGGTGATCGTTCACCGGACCGCGCGCCGGTGGCTCGGCCAGTTCGGCCAGCCGGGAGAGGTCGGCGCCAAGCTCGGTGACCTCCCGGAAGACACGGGTGTCCTCACCTGCGTGCGGGACCATGGCCGAGTGGAAGAACTCCGCGCCCACCAGTGGAGAACGCCACTGGAAGAAGAGCGAGCCGGTGGCTCCCCGGGCGAGATACTGCAGTGTGTTGCGCCGCATCCGGCCGGGTTCCTTCACCCGCATCCGCCCGCCGGCGTAGTCGTAGATCAGGCTCGTGGCCTGCTCCATGAGCAGCCACGGCTGTCCCTCGTTGAAGCTGCGAGCTAGGTCCGATCCGAACGCCACGTGCACATCGCCGGCCGGTCCGTGGTCGTCCAGGTAGTGGTCGATCGAAACCTGGTCGATTCGCCGGGCGAAGGCCCACGGGTCGTAATGGTTCCACGTGGGGAGCATGAAGTTGGTGGTGACTGGGACGTCCGGGGTCGCCTCGCGCAGGATGGCCACCTGGTCGTCGAGGCACGTCGTGAGCAGGTCGGAGCTGAACCGCTTGAAGTCCAGGACGTGAGCCGGGTTCGGCAGGTACTGCGTGGCCTGCGGAGTGAAGATCTCCTCCCAGCTGCCGTAGCGCTGCGACCAGAACGCGGTGTTCCACCTCTCATTGAGCGATTCCAGAGTCGCGTACCGGTCCCGCAACCAAAATCGGAACGCCTCGTCCGTCACCGGGCCGTAGGAGACGGTCCCGTACTCGTTGTGGATATGCCACATCGCCAACGCCGGATGGCCGGCGTACCTCTGGGCGAGAGACCGGGTGATCCGCCGGGCGGCCTCGCGGTATGCCGGAGCGGCCGGGTTGTAGGTGTCACGGCTGCCGTGGATCAAGCGGACCCCGGTGGAGGTGACCGGCAGGGCTTCCGGGTGGGCGAGGGTGAACCACGGTGGCGGCGAAGCAGTCGGGGTCGCGAGGATCACCCGGATTCCGTGTTCGTCCAGGTGGTCCATCACGCGATCGAGCCAGCCGAACTCGTAGACGCCCTCGGCCGGCTCCAGCATCGACCAGGAGAAGACGCCGATGGTCGCGGTGTTCACGCCGGCCACCCGCATCAGGCGGACGTCTTCGGCCCAGACCTCCTCCGGCCACTGCTCGGGGTTGTAGTCACCCCCATATGCGAGGCGGTCCCGCCAGGGCTGTAACCGGTCCGCACTTCGCTCATCGGGCATCGCGCACCGCCGCATTGTCCCGGTGGGTGAACGCGCTGGCCAGCGGCGTGAATCGAAGCGCTTCGATCAACGGCATGTCTCTTCTCGCAGCATCGTGGTCGAATCAGTGGTTGACGGTCACAGGGTCGGTGCCGGTGGGCGGGCCGGCGACGGAGTCACGCACGACGTAGCGCGGCGGAATCAACTCGACCATTGGGTCCAGCGGGCCTTCCAGCGCGGCCATGAGCAGTTCGATCGCGCGACCCGACGACTCCTCGGGAATCAGCGGGATCACGTCGAGAGGTGGTGAGAGTTGGGAGGTATCGAACGTGGAGGTGGCCGAGATGACCGACAGATCGGCCGGTATTCGTAGCCCGCGGCCGGCCAAGTGCTCCAGCGCTGCCCGCTGACTCGGCTCCGCGCACTGCATGACCAAGCCTGTCGGCCGCGGAACCACGCTGAGTAACGAGTCGATCGACGTGCGCAGCTCCACAGGGTTCTGCGAGGACTCGACGAAGGTGTAGTCGAGGTGACGTTCGGCCACGCGTGTGCTGAAGGCGTCCCGGAAGCGCTGCTGGAAGTTGGAGCCGCGCTGGTAGATGCCGTGTGGATCGCCGAGCAGTGCGATCGACCGATGCCCCTGGTTGGCCAGCTGGTCCACCGCGAGCCGCGCCGCGGTCTCGAAATCGAGATCGACGCAGACCAGACCGGCCGTGTCGGCCGGCACTCCGACGAGGACGGAGGGAATGCCGAGCTCGCGGATCAGGTCGAGACGCTGATCGTTGACCGCGACGTCGAGGACGACGATCCCGTCCACCAGCTTGCTCGACGTGACCCGGCTCAATCCGCCGCTCGCCTCGTCCTCGGTGAGCAGGACGACGTCGTAGTCGTAGCGGCGAGCCGCAGTGGCCACGGCCAGGACGAAAGCCATGTGGGCGGGGGCGGACGTCTCAGCATGCAATGGCGCCGTCAACGCCAGTAACTGGGTGCGCCGGCCGGCGAGCATGCGGGCGCCGGCGTTGGGTTGATAGCCGAGCCGGCGGGCCGCTTCGGCCACCCGAGCACGGGTCGATTCACCGACGGGGCGCTTGCCGCTGAGGGCGTACGAGACGGTGCTGATCGATACGCCGGCGGCCTTCGCCACCTCATGTATCGATGCCATGCCGGGTCCCATCGCCGTACGCCGTCGAAGCGTTTCGCTAATCGCGATGGAACATACGCCAGAAAGCGGTGCCGACGCAACCATCTGTCTCCATGCCCTGCACTGGTGCTCGACGTCTTGGGCTCAACGTCCATACACTTCGCCAATGGTGCGATTGCTGCTCGGGCCGATCGTGCGCGCTGCGCATCGAGACCGCGCGGCGGTGTTCGTGGAGACAGACGCGCCGTGTGAGGTGCGGATCGGCCCGCACAGCGCTCGGACGGTCACGCTGCGCGGACACCACTACGCTTTCGTCGCTGTCGAAGGGCTCGGGCCGGCCGCGACATATACGGTCGAGCTCGACGGCAAGCAGGTGTGGCCGGCCGGCGACGGCTTCCCGCCCAGTGTCCTGCGGGCGTTACCGAGTGATCGGCTGCGTCTGGCGTTCGGTTCCTGCCGGACCATCCTGCCCGAGGAGGACGGCGACGCCGATCGGATCGACGCGCTACGTGAGTTCGCGTGGCGGTGCGCGAGCGAGGGCCATGAGGCGCTACCGGATGTGCTCGTGCTGCTGGGCGATCAGGTGTATGCCGACGAGGGCGCGCCGGCGACGCGCAGGTTCATTCGCCGTCGCCGTACCGATGACGGACCCGTCGGGACGCAGACCCATACGTTCGCGGAGTTCGCGGTGCTCTACCGCGAGGCGTGGAGCGATCCCGCGGTGAGGTGGCTACTGTCCTGTGTGCCGACGTTGATGATCTTCGATGATCACGAGATCATCGACAACTGGAACACCTCGGAGCCGTGGCTGGAGGAACACCAGGCGAAGCCGTGGTGGCGCGAACGGGTGACCAACGGCCTGGCCGCGTATTGGATCTACCAGCACCTGGGGAACTTCCTTCCGGAGGAGCGGGACGCCGACGCCGCCTTCGCCGCCCTGCGCCACGGCGACGAAAGCGTGGCTTTCGACATCTTCGACACGCGTGCCACCCACGGCGCACACGGGACGAAAGGCGCTCGATGGAGCTACGCCCGTGAGCTCGGACCGGCACGGCTGGTCATCCTCGATTCCCGGGACGGCCGGGTGCTGGCCGGGGGCCAGCGTCACATGCTCGACGACGACGAGTGGGAGCTGCTGGAGAGCCAGGTGAACGCTCCCGCACCGTATCTGCTGGTCGGTACGTCGCTGCCGGTGCTGCTGCCCTCAGCTGTGCACGGCCTTGAGCAGCTGGTCGCCGCGGCCTGTGCCGGACGATGGGGCCGGGTGGGCGCACGCATCGGCGAGGAAGTCCGGCAGGCCGGTCAGTTCAATCACTGGATCACGTTCCCCGAATCGTTCACCCGCATCCTTCAGCTGCTGCGCACGGCCGGTGATCAGGACCGCGAAGGAGTCATCGTGCTCTCCGGCGACGTGCACTTCTCCTACGACGCGCGGGTCCGATCGTGGCCGGATGGGACTGCTCCCCGCACGCCCACGCATCAGCTCGTGTCCTCGCCGCTCTGCCATGACCTCCACGGCACCTTGATCGGGGGTGTACGTGCCCTCGTGTCGCGACCGGGTGAGTACGTCGGCCGGCTGGCGGCGCGAGCGGCAGGGGCACCACGGACGGCCTTGCAATGGGGCTTCGAGTCCGGCCCGTGGCTCCAGAACGTCATCAGCACGCTCGATCTCGGCCCGGAAGGTGCCAGCGTGCGATTCGAATGCACCCGAACCGGCGGCGCTCCCGGTGAACGGCTGGAAGCGGTGGCAGAGCACCGATTGACCTGAGGGTCTATTCTTCAGATGGAACGTGATCCTCGGTGGCGAGACTACGGCGGTCGGCATGGAGATGATCTCGGCGAAGTCGGCGGCTCGCCGCGCCGCCCGCAGCGATTCGCTCGATCGGCTCGCCCGGGCCGGGTTCGTGGTCTACGGCCTTCTCCATCTGCAGGTGGGCGTGCTCGCGTTCCAGCTCGCCTGGGGAGGCAACGGCCAGGCCGACCAGTCGGGAGCGATGGCCGCGCTCGCGGACAGCGAATTCGGCAAGGCCGTTCTGTGGATCAGTGCCGTGGGTTTTGTTGCCCTGGCCCTGTGGTGCGTCGCCGAGCTCGCCCTGAACTCCCGTGACTCCGACGGGAGCCGGAGCCTCATCACCACGGCGAAGAACGCAGGCAAGGCGGTGGTGTTCGCCGCGCTCGCCTTCCTGGCCCTTCGCTTCGCCGTCGGTGGTGGCGCGGGCGGGTCCGGTAGCGGGCAGCAGGAAGAGAACGCCACGCAGACGCTACTCGGCCTGCCCGGCGGCCGGCTCATCGTCGGAGCTCTGGGCCTGGCGATCGTCGCCGTCGGGGTCTACCACGTCTACAAAGGCCTCACCCGCTCGTTCCTCGACGACCTCCACGCGAACGCCTCGGACGGCGTGAGCGGCACGGCGATCGTCGCACTGGGCGTGGTCGGATTCCCGGCCAAGGGTGTCGCCATCGCACTGGTGGGTGTGCTGTTCATCGTCGCCGCCGTAAAGCACGACTCCGACGACGCCGGCGGCCTGGACGAAGCGCTGAAGTCCCTGCAGGAGCAGCCATCCGGGCCCTGGTTGCTCACGATCATCGCCGTGGGCATCGCCGCGTTCGGCTTCTACTGCTTCGGCCGGGCGGTCTACCAGAAGTAGTGGCTCTGGTGCTTCCGTCCCGCCGCGGGGGCCGTTGTGCTCAGATGATCACCGGAGCCGGGTGCGGCGCTCGTCCGATCCAACACACATCGTTCTTACGCCGGCGGCGAAATCGCCTCCCTGCTTGGCTGAGTCATCGTCTACGGTGAGATGACCTGCCGCAGCTGAGCGGCTGCGTGTAGGCCAGGAGGGAAGACGGCGATGCCAGACCCGGTCACCATCGGTCCACGTGGCCGGAAGCAGCCCGAACGGCCGTTGCTGCGGACACTGCTCGGGGATGTGCTGCGCCGGAATCGCCAAAAGCAAGGGCGGACGCTCGGTGACGTCGCCCGGGCGGCGAAGGTCTCGATGCCGTATCTGTCCGAGGTGGAGCGCGGACGCAAGGAAGCGTCGTCCGAGGTCTTGGCCGCGATCTGTGACGCGCTGCGGCTCGATCTGTCCGACGTGCTGGCCGAGGTCACTCACAATCTGGCCGGTGGCCAGGGGCGCCGTACTGCCGTCATCGAGCTGGGCAGCTTCCGTTCGCGCCGTGCGTCGCCGCCCGCCCGGGGTGTGTCGTCGTCTGCGCACGCTTCGGGCGACGTGCAGTTGCTCGCCGCCTGAAGACGTGCGATCACCACCCGCTGAACTGGTCGGCAGGCGTCGGCGTGCGGCTCGTGATCACTTGATCTGCGAGGCCGTAGTCGACGGCTTCCTGAGCGCCGAACGTCTTGTTCCGGTCGGTGTCAGCCCGGATCTTCTCCGGCGAGTGGCCGGTATGCCGGCTGAGGATCTCGTCCATCTCGGCCCGGACCCGGCTCACCTCCTTGGCCTGGACGGCCAGGTCGGGCAGAGTCCCGCGCGCCTGGCTCGAGGGCTGGTGCAGCATGACCTTCGCGTGCCGGAGTACCGATCGCTTGCCCGGAGCGCCTGCGGCGAGGAGGACCGCCGCCGCGGACGACGCCTGACCCATGCAGAAGGTGGCCACGTCCGGCCGGATGAACTGCATCGTGTCGTAGATCGCGGTCAGGGCGCTGAACGAGCCACCCGGCGAGTTGATGTAGAGCCCGATTTCTAGGTCCGGGCTGGCCGATTCGAGGTGGAGCAGCTGGGCCATCACCACGTTGGCCACGCCGTCGTCGATCTCGGTGCCGAGAAAGACGATGCGTTCGGAGAGGAGGCGGGAGTAGATGTCGTAGGCGCGCTCGCCGGTCGAGGTCTTCTCGACGACTGTGGGAATCGTGTACTGGCTCATCGCTCACAACCCCACCATCTGCGCGGACGCGGTCGGCCGGACGTCGTCGACTCGTTCGACGATGTGATCGACGAAGCCGTAGTCGC
Organism: Phytoactinopolyspora alkaliphila; assembly: GCF_010550695.1. Taxonomy (GTDB): domain Bacteria; phylum Actinomycetota; class Actinomycetes; order Jiangellales; family Jiangellaceae; genus Phytoactinopolyspora; species Phytoactinopolyspora alkaliphila. Next base: position 363,622 of record NZ_JAAGOB010000002.1, on the reverse strand, counting down.
GAGCCTCTCCGGCGGTGAACCAGCGATCTCGCTGGCTGTCCCGCTCGATCACCTCCTCCGGCCGGCCGGTGTGTTCCGCGGTCAGCCGGGTCATCAGCGCGCTGGTCCGCTCCAGCTGCTCGGCGTAGATCTCGACATCCGCTGCCGTGCCGCCGAACCCGGCTGAGCCCTGATGCATCAGGACCTGTGCGTGCGGCAGGATGAACCTCTTCCCGGCGGTCCCGGCGCACAGAAGAAACTGGCCCATACTCGCGGCTAGCCCCATCGCCAGCGTGCTGACGTCGTTGGGAATCAGGCGCATCGTGTCGTAGATGGCTAGACCAGCGCTGACCGAGCCACCGGGAGAGTTGATGTAGAGGCTGATGTCGCCGCGGGCGTCCTCGGCTGACAGGAGCAGCATTTGGGCGCACAGTCGGTTCGCCACCTGGTCGTCGACCTCCGTTCCGAGAACGATGATGCGCTGATGGAGGAGACGCGTGGCGAGTTGGTCGTCGAGTGTCCCGGCTGTCCGGGCGGTGTCGGCAGGGGTAACGGGCATGATCTCTCCCCGGATTCGAACCTGGTGGCGCCGCGATCTCGGCGTCACTGTCGATGGTGATGCGCCCGGATGGAGTGATCCAAAAGAATCTGCTCGTAGCAGAGGAGCGGTGGCGGAACGCCGATCAGTCACCTGAAAGCTTGGCGACGACCGGCGCGAAGGCGTCCATGGCCCGGTCCGAGACGACGTAGTAGGAGAATCCGTACTCCTCTCTGCGCTGGCGTATGAGGTCCATGATCCGCTCGGCCGGTCCGATGAACACCGACGGCATCGCGAGCACCTCGTCGGCGGCCAGCGCGTCCCAGCCCCGGGCGTCGGCGAAGCGAGAGGCGGATTCGCGGACATCGTCCGCGATGACGGGGGAGATCATCATGCTCAGTTCGACCTGCTCAGCCCGGTCGCCCGCACCTTCACGGATCCATGCCACCTTCTGAGCCATCGTGTCCGGCCGGCGTTCGGCGACGTCGCCGGAGATCGTGCCGTCCGGCAGCGCCTTGGACAGAACACCGACGATGTCGGCCTCCCGGCCGGCGAGCCGGAGCATGCGCTTGCTGCCGGCGCCGATCATCAGTGGCGGATGCGGACGCTGCACGGGCGCGGGGAACGTGTCGAGTCCGGCGACCGTGTAGTGCTCGCCTGCGTAGTGCGTGGGTGTGGTGCCGAAGAGGCTTTTCAGGAGTTGGATGGACTCTTCGAGGCGGCCCACCCGTTCACCCGCGGCATCGAACGCCATGCCGGCGGACGCGTATTCGTCTCGCAGCCAACCGGCGCCGATGCCCAGCTCGAGCCGCCCGCCGGAGAGCAGGTCCAACGTGGCCGCCTCCTTGGCCAGCATGACCGGATGCCGGTAGTCGTTGGCCAGCACCTGAGTGCCGACGCGCAGCGTGGTGGTGACACTCGCCGCGGCTGTGAGCGCGATCAGCGGGGCGAGTTGATGGCCGAACGGCTCCTCGACGAAGTGATCGCGCAGCAGCAACGTTGAGTATCCGAGGTCCTCGGCTCGGCGGGCACGATCGGTGAGGTCGGCCGGTGTGCGGACGGTCTCGCCGATAACACCGAATCGAAATGGCTGCATGAATCCAGAGCGTGGCATCCCGTGGACGGCGTTCGCTGGCGGGAAACGGACATCACGTTCACCGGCGTCCGCCCCGATGTCGGCCGGCGGGGGATCTGGACGCGACCCCCTTTGCAATGCGCACACATACGCACCGTCTTGCGCGGTCGCGCGCCGCACCCGTCGTGCGGCGAACCGCTCGCCGTCCCCTGCACAGACGTGCCGTTGCGCCTATGTGCGCATTGCAAAGGGAGGTAGCCCAGGAGCCCTCAGGGGCTCCGCGGCTCAGCCCAGCCGGTGGCGGACCCAGACGTTGGGCTCGACGTAGACGGCGTGGTCGTGCTCGACGCTGCAGTGCGCCGGAACCAGCGCCCCTGGTACGACGACGTCTCCGGTGCGATCGAACGGCAGCCCGGTCCACTCCCGCCACTCGGCCAGCGACCCGCCGACCACCATGGAGCGAGGACAGACACGCACGAGCTCGCCGCCGGCCCGTACGTGGACGCGCAGCCACGGGTCCTCGGGGAGCCCGTCATCCCGGGTACGGAAGGCGTACTCGCTCATCGGGGTCTGCGCTTCCTGCGACTTGCCGCTCGGCCGGACCGGTGCGACGAGCTCGGTGAAGCCAAGACGCCGAACGTTCTCACGCATCGCCTGGAGCATGACCGCGGCCAGCCCTTCGCCTCGGCGGTCGAGGCTGATGGCGATCTCCAGGGCGGACACATGCGTCCGCGGCCGGCCCATGCTCCGGTCCAGCGCTGCCCAGCGGATCACGGTGTCCCAGCCACCGTCGGGCAGCGACGACCGCTCGGCGGTGCCGAATTCGAACGGCACGGTGAATGCACGCGCCACCGGGACGTCCGGCTTCGCCGGGTCGAACGCGATCAGAGTGTGCTCCGGATGATCGCGCTCCACGGTCTCGTAGTAGAAGTCGGACACCGGGTCGCGAGTCATGAATGGCGGCCAGACGTCGCTGAGCTTCCACAACATGGGCGCGAGCTCCGGCCGCCGGTCCAAGGACTCGATGACGAGTTCGGCGTTCATGCCCGGATTGTCACACGCCGCTCGCCGGTCAAGAAACGCATGGAAGATTCCATCGGAACCAGGGCGCCGGGTGTCAGTACGCCGCCTTCACTAGGTCTTCGACATGGTCACGGGTGAGGGTGCGGGGATTCGTCGCTGCCGAATGGTCATTGAGCGCACCCTCGACGACCTGTGGGATCGCCTCCCGGGGCAGCCCCATCGCGGACAGCGAGCGCGGAAGTTCAAGAGTCACGTTGAGCTGGTCGAAGTACCCGGCGACGTCGCCGTCGGGCGGCAGCTCCAAGGCATTGCGCAGGGCGTCGTATTTCGCCGGTGCCGCGCTCTCGTTGAACCGCAGGACATGTGGCATGAGCACGGCGTTGAGCATGCCGTGGTGCAATGCAGGCTGGTCCAGGCCACCGGCCGGATGCGAGATGGCATGGATGGCCCCGAGGCCCTTCTGGAAGGTCAGCCCGCCCTGCAACGCCGCCATCATCATCTCCCGGCGCGCGGTGATGTGCTCGGGTTCCGCGACAGCGGTCTCGATATGCGTGACCGCCCGGCGTAGGCCGTCGAGTGCGATGGCCTCAGCGGGCGGATTGTCGCGCGGGCTCAGGTAGGTCTCGACGCAGTGGCTGATCGCGTCGATGCCGGTGGCCGCGGTCAGCAGAGGAGGCAGCCCGTACGTCAGCTCGGGATCGCAGATCGCGCGCTTGGGGATCAGATGCGGTGAGATGAACCCGAGCTTGCGTCCGTCCTGGAGAGTCACCAGGGCCGCACGTCCTACTTCGCTGCCGGTCCCGGCGGTCGTCGGGACCGCGATGACCGGTGCGACGGCTGCGCTGATCAGCGGGATGCCACCCAGCCTCGCCGCGAAACGCTCAAATGGCCCGTCGTGCGTGGCCATGAGCGCGACGGCCTTCGCCAGATCGATTGGCGAGCCGCCGCCGATGGCGATGATCCCGTCCGCCCCGCTGGCTCGGAAGCGCGTGAGTGCGGCTTCCGCGGCCTGCTCGGTCGGATTGGACGGCGTATCGGTGTAGATGTCGGCGATCAGGTCGCGGGCGACGTTGACGAGTGCACGCTCGACCAATCCGGCATGCTCGACGCCGCGGTCGGTGATCACGAAGGCACGGGAGATACCGAGTTCCCGCAGGTCGTCGCCGATCTCGGCGGTAGATCCTTCGCCGAACCGGACCGTCGTCAGGTAATTGATCACCGACACTGTCACTGCGCCTCCTTTTATTCGCGGGCCTTGATCGCGGGCCTGTGAGGGACCGTACTAGGTCGCCAGGTGAAGCCGCCTAGACCGCCAGCGCGGCCACCGCCTCCCGAAGCTGGTCATCAGACAGGTATGGCGCGGGACCGAACCGCAGATAGGGCCCACGGCTGTCGGTGAGCACCCCGCGCGCGGCGAGCGCGTCCTTCCTGTCCTGCGCGTCGGCACAACGCAGCGCCATAAAGCCCGCGAACGCCTCGCGGGTGACGGACCGGTCACGGGTGATCACGTCCTCCGGAAAGCCGAGCTCATCGAAGGCGTGCATGAGCACGCCGACCTGATGCCTGGATACCTCGTGCAGGAGGGTGGGTGTCAGCCCCAGCTCGTCGTGGGAACGAAAGACGCGGGCAGCACGGTAATGGCTGGTGGGGTCGTAAGTTGAGCCGGCGAACCGTCCGGCGCCGGTTGGATACGACACTCGCCGAGGGTCTGGCTCGTCGGCCAGCTCGCCGAATTCGGCGTACCACCCCGTCACCACGGGCCGGAACCGATCGGCGTGCTGCGGAATCCGCAGGAAACAGTTGCCTTCGCCGAGCTGCAAGTATTTGTAGCCGCCGCCGACCACCCAGGCATCGGACAACCCCATGGCCGGGAGCGAGACGGGAACGACGCCCAGCGCGTGGTAGGCGTCCACGAGCAGTTCAACGTCGTCGTCTGCGCATGCCGTGGCGAGTTCGTCCAGTCCCGGCACGATACGGGAGGTCTCGAAGAGCACCATCGACACCAGGACAGCGCTGGTGCCCGCGTCCACCTCCTCGGCGAGGCGGGCGGCGAGCGTGCCGACCGGTTCCGCCGCGATCCGCACCACCTCGATGTCCTCTTCGCCGAGCCGCGCAAGCTGACGGCGCACCGAGTGGAACTCGCCGTCGGTGGTCACCAGTCGTGGACGGCGGCGCAGGTCGAGAGCAGAAAGGAAGCGCACTACAAGCTCGTGCGTGCTCGCGCCGAGCGCTATCTCCGCACCCGGGTCGCCGAGCCACGTCCGGAAACCAGCGGCTACCTCCTCCGCCTTGGCCGCCGCGCGGTCCCACTTGGCGTCGACATGGCGGGCGGCATCGTCGAGCGCTTCCAGCTGTCCCTCCACGGCAACATCCGGCCAGGCCTGATGCGAGTGCCCGGTGAGGAGCAACCGCTCCGAGACGCGGAAACGAGAGTAATGGGACGCCAGAGCGTTGGGACTGGAGCGCAGCTGGTCCAGGGCGATCACAGCCGGCTCCGGACACGCCACAGGTCGGGGAAGGCCTCGCTGGCGACGGTGGTCCGCAGGTAGGCCGCCCCGGACGAGCCACCTGTCCCCGTCTTGTCACCGATGGTGCGTTGCACCATCTTGACGTGCCGGTACCGCCACTCCTGCACGCCCTCGTCCAGGTCGACCAGGTGCTCGCAGACGGTGGCCGGTCCGGCATCGTCGCGGTAGACCTGAAGAAGCAGCTCCTGAACAGCGGTGGACGGTTCCACAGGCATGCTCACGTCGCGTTCCGCGGCCTCCGGAGGGATCGTGTATCCGTGCTGGGCAAGGTAGCGCAGGAACGCGTCGAACAGTGCCGGCTCGCCCATCCGCCCCTCGATACGCCGGCGTTCCGGCGTGTCCTCGGGATAGTGCTGAAAGACGCGGGGGTCGCGGCGGCCCAGGATCGCCTCGAGTTCGCGGAACTGCGCGGACTGGAAACCGCTGGAGGCCGCGAGCCGGTCCCGGAAGCTGGTGAACTGGCTCGGTGTCATGGTCTCCAGCACGTCGATCTGGGCCACCACGACCTTGAGAATGGTGAGCACTCGCCGCAGGGTCCGCACCGCATGCGCGGTGGCGCCGGCCTCCAGCTCCTCCCGCAGGCGATCGAGCTCGTGCAACATCTGCTTGAACCAGAGTTCGTACACCTGATGGATGACGATGAACAGCATCTCGTCGTGCTCGTCCGAGCGCGGATGCTGGGCGTTGAGAACGTCGTCCAGCGCCAGGTACGACGCGTAGGTCACGGAAGCATGCGGTTCGGTCATAGCGTGTTCACCACCTCATTCTCGCGGGCGCCCCTGGCGGAAGGATTCGCCATGCACATACCAGCCCGATGATGTCACGCGGGCTGGTTCGCGGTGGGCACCGCACCCGGGCGTACACTGCCGTGGCCTTGGCAATGGGCGAGCCGCCTGGGCGTCCGGGTCGGCCCGACGTGAACGGAGACGCGCGTTGATCATCTGTCGAACATGTGCGGTCGAGTACGACGAGCCGGCTCCCGAGGTCTGTCCCATCTGTGCCGACGAGCGCCAGTATGTCCCGGCGGGTGGGCAGGTGTGGACCAACATCGACGAGCTGCGTGGCGAGGGCATCGCGGTCACCGTGAAGGAACGGACGCCCTCGTTGTGGGGGCTGCGCGCGCCCGGTGTCGGCATCGGGCAGCAGATGCTCATGTTGCGCACGCCCCAGGGCAGTCTCCTCTGGGACCCGGTCGGCTACCTCGACGACGGCGCGGTGACCTGGTTGCGTGCGCAAGGTCCGATTCTCGCGATCGCGGCGAGCCATCCGCACATGTACGGCGTTCAGGTTGAGTGGTCGCGGGCGCTCGGTGGTGTCCCGATCCTCGTCAACGAGGCGGATGCGGCCTGGCTGGGGCGCCGCGACGATGCGGTCACGTTGTGGTCGGGCCGCCACGAGGTGACTGGCGGGCTGGTGCTGCATCAGGTGGGCGGCCATTTCCCGGGAAGCGCGGTGGCGCATTGGTCCGGTGACGGTGGCGTTCTGCTGGCCGGTGACACCATCATGGTCAACCCCGATCGTGTGACCACCAGCTTCCAGCGCAGCTACCCCAACCGGCTGCCGTTGTCGGCCGGCGTCGTCGCTCGCATCGCCGCGCAGGTCGAGCCGCTGCGCTACGAGCAGATCTGGAGCAATTTCGACAACGCGATCCTGGCCGGCGCAGACGAGGCCGTTCAGCGCTCGGCAGAGCGTCACGTCGCCTGGGTGCGCGGTGACTTCGACCACCTCACCTGAGCGCCATTAGGGTTGGCTAGGTGACTGCCACCAATTCGATCATCATCGACCTGCTCGAACTGCACAGCTGGACGGTCTTCGACGTCGACGCGGCCGGCCGGGTGCTGGCCGGTTCCGATGCCAGCGGCTCTATGCAACTGGTCGAAATCGAGCCGGATGGCCGGCACCGCCAGCTGACCTCCCTTCCGGGCAAGTGCTCGGGCAGGTACATGGTGGGCCGGCGCGCGGTGGTCGTGGAACACGATACGGACGGCAACGAACGGGCCCAGCTCTCGCTGCTCGACCTGGATCAGCCGCAATATCGCACCCCAGCTGGGCTGGGTGAGCTGACACCCCTGGTGCACGATCCCGCCTATATCCACTCCCTGGTCGATGTCCAGCCCGGCAGGGTGGTGTACAGCACCAACCGGCGCAACGGGGTCGACTTCGACGTCGTGGTCCACGACCTGAGCGATGGAGCCGAGCAGGTGGTGTACGACGCCGGCGGATACGTCGCCGGCGTCCACGTCGACGGGGACACGGCAGCGGTGACGCTGTACTCGTCGATGCCCGCCTCCACCCAGGTACTGCTGGCACGAGACCGCAAGATCACCGAACTGACGGCCGCGGACGATCACGCCTGGCACACCTCGGCGCACGTGGTCCCCGGTACCGGCTCGGTCATCATGTCCTCTAACCACGGACGTGACTTTCGCTCGGTGGTCCGGGTCGACGGCCCCGGCGAGTGGACCCCGCTGGTCGAGTCCGACGAGCACGACCTCGCCGTGTTGCCCTCGCCGGACGCATCCCGGTTGCTGATCGTGCGGCATGCCGACGGAAGCGACGAGCTGGCAATCCACGGCCCCGACGGGGCGTGGATCACCGACGTCGGCCTTCCGGGCCGCGGTGTGGCCACGGCGGTATGGTCCCCGGACTCCGCCGTGCTCGCCGTCGGCCTGAACACGCCCACCAGCCCGGGGGACATCTTCCTGGTCGACGGGGTCGACGGACGTGTGCGCACGCTGGTGGACGGCACCGAACAGATGGGCCCGGAACTGAAGCAACAGCTGACCGAACCGGTCAGCGTGCGCATACCCACCCGTGACGGCGAGGCAATTCCGTGCTTCATGTACACGCCGCCGGCGGCGTCTGGGCTCGAGGGCTCCGTGGTGGTGAACATCCACGGTGGACCGGAGGCGGAGGCGCAGCGTCTGTTCAGTCCGGTCAACCAAGCCATGGCGGCCGCCGGCCACATCGTCCTGGTTCCCAACGTGCGCGGCTCCACCGGATACGGCAAGCGCTGGTACTCGCTCGACGACGTCCGCTTGCGCCTGGAGTCCGTGCGGGATCTGGTCGACATCCGGGCGTGGGTTCCGGAGGTGGGCGGTGATCCGGACCGGGTGGCCCTTTACGGTGGGAGTTACGGCGGCTACATGGTCTTGGCCGGGCTGGCTATGCATCCTGGCCTCTGGGCAGCGGGCGCGGAACTCGTGGGCATGTCGTCGCTGGTCACTTTCTTGGAGAACACGTCCGACTACCGCCGCGCCATGCGGGAGCGGGAGTACGGCAGTCTCGAGCACGACCACGAGTTCCTCGTGCAGGCGTCTCCGCTCACATACCTGCACGCCATGGACACACCCCTGTTCGTGATTCACGGGGCGAACGATCCGCGGGTTCCGCTGAGTGAGTCCGAGCAGATCAAGGAGGCGCTGGACGCCAAAGGGGTTCCGTGCGTCCTGCGCGTGTATCAGGACGAAGGACACGGGCTCGCCAAGCGGGCCAACCGGCTCGATGCGTACCCGGCCGCGCTGGAGTTCCTGGCCGAGCACCTGCGACGCTGAAGGAAGGCGGACCCGATGAAGATCGTGAGCTTCGTTCCGGAGCCGGGCCAGTACGCGTTCACGTTCGGCGGCGCCGACCCTGTGCTGCGGGTGAAGCCCGGAACCGCCTTGTCCCTGTGGACCGAAGACGCGTTCTGCGGCCGCCTGCTCAGCACGTCGGACCACGCGAGCACAAGCCTCCGCCCGGACGAGCTGAACCCGCAGACCGGGCCGTTCTATGTCGACGGCGCGGAGCCTGGGGACACGCTGGCCCTGCATCTGGTAGACCTCACGCCCGCTCGTCGGTGGGGTGTCTCCAGCCTGGTGCCGTTCTTCGGTGGGCTGACCAGCACGCCGCAGACGCCGACCTTGCAGGAGCCGCTACCGGAACGGACGTGGGTGTACGAGTACGACGCGGTGGCCGGAACCGTGGGATTCGAGGCTCAGGGGAGCGACTTCCGGGTCGCACTGCCGGCGAACCCGATGCTCGGCACGGTCGGAGTGGCGCCGGCTCAGCGGGAGGTCCGCACGTCCTTGGTGCCGTCGGCCTTCGGCGGGAACATGGACACCCCGGAGATGCGGGCGGGCGTCACCTGCTTCCTGCGGGTGAACGCCGACGGAGCCCTGTTCTCGGTCGGAGACGGCCACTACCGGCAGGGTGAGGGCGAGGCCTGCGGCACGGCCGTCGAAGGCGCGATGAACGTGACCGTCATCGTCGAGCTGATCAAGGGTGGAGGGCCCCAATGGCCCCGCATCGTCAGCGACGAGCATCTGATGGTGGTCGGTTCGGCTCGTCCCCTGGAAGACGCGTGGCGGGCCGGGCAGGCGGACATGATCGGCTGGCTCGGCGAGCTGTACGGCCTCGACCAGCTCGACGCATACCAGTTGCTCAGCCAGGTCAGCCTGGCGCCTATCGCCAACGTCGTCGACACCAACTACAGCGCGGTGACGAAGGTCAGCCGCACGCTGCTCCCGCCGGCCGAGCCCTATCAGGGAATGCACCGGGCGTTGCGGCGTGCGGCCGACGTTATGGGCACCATCACCTACTGAGGTCGGAATCCGGCCGGTGTCAGCGCTCTCCGTTGTAGGCGGCGGTGAGCTCCGCGACATCGATCTTGACCATCTGCAGCATGGCGCCCATGACCCGCTGCGCCTTCTCCGGGTCCGGGTCGCTGAGGTAGCGGTTCAGCGCCACGGGGATGACCTGCCAGGACACCCCGAACCGGTCCTTGAGCCAGCCACACTGCGTCGGAGTTCCGCCACCGGCCAGCAAGGCATCCCAGTAGCGATCCACCTCCTCCTGGTCCTCGCACGTGATGAAGAACGACACAGCGTCGTTGAACGGATCATGCGGCCCAGCGTTGAGCGCCATGAACTGCTGGCCGGCCAGCTGGAACGTGGCCGACTGGAGAACGCCCGCCGGGAACGGTCCGCCCTCGCCGTATCGGGTGACCGAGACGATGCGGGCGTCGTCGAAGAGTGCGGTGTAGAAGTTCACAGCTTCCTCGGCATTGTCCTCGAACCACAGGAACGGGGTGATCTTCTGCGACATGGTGGATCTCCTTTGCGTCGTGACGCCGGTTCCGTCAGAAGCACTCTGCTTCCCTTCCGGCGTCTTCGCTCATAGATCGGAGCCGGCTGGCCGTTCTTGCCGTCCCGGCCGGAGTTTCTTCGCTGCAATCGTGAAACAGCGCGCGCGCTCGAGGCGTCTACGGTGTGAGGAAGGCGTACGGAGATCTGGTGAGTGGCAGCGTAGAGAGCTTCCGGGAGTTCGCTGCCGCGCGTAGCGGATCTCAGGAGACGCGAGGCAAGGTCGCCCGGAAGAGCGGCTCCGAAGCGGTAAGGGGTGAGCTTGTTATCGGTCCCGAAGACTCGTTATGGTGACGTGTCTTTGTTGACGTTTCGAGAGGACAACCCTTGCGCCGCGCTGATTATACCACTTTAGAGGCCGCTGATAACCCAGCTGCATTTAGTGAGGCGGAAATCACGGCTGAACAGGGTTATGTGTCCGCCCTCTTTGAGCGGCTCGATGCTTTGCGGGACCACGCTGAAGGGACATTGGCGCAGGCAGTGAAGCCAGCACAGGTGAGGACTCATCAAGGACAGCTGGAGCGGGATGCCGCCGTGCGGCACTATTCCGAACGAGCCGCGCGGTTATCGGCAGCGGAACACGGGCTGGTTTTCGGACGGCTGGACTCCGACGATCAAGAGCCTTTTTATATCGGCCGAATTGGCCTTTATGACGAAGAATACGATCCTCTTCTGATCGACTGGCGCGCCCCCGCCGCCACGCGGTTCTATCGGGCTACGCCCATGGACCGGCTTGGTGTGCGACGCCGGCGGCATATCCACCTGAAGGGCAGGCGAGTCGCCCGTCTCGACGACGACGTGCTGGCCCTTGATGATCTCGACGACGCCGAGCGTCGGCACCTGGCCGGCGAGGGCGCGCTGCTCGCGTCGTTGAACTCGGCGCGCACCGGCCGGATGGCTGACATCGTGGCCACCATCCAGGCCGAACAGGACACGGTGATCCGGTCCGACGCCGACGGTGTGCTCGTCGTGGACGGAGGCCCGGGCACCGGCAAGACCGTGGTCGCGCTGCATCGCGCCGCCTACCTGTTGTACACGCATCGGGAACGGCTCAGCGGCAGCGGCGTCCTTGTGGTCGGTCCCAATGCCACGTTTGTGCGCTACATCGATCAGGTCCTGCCCGGTCTCGGCGAGACCGATGTGGTCTTGGCCTCGATAGGCGAGCTGTATCCCGGCCTGTCCACGGTGCGGGCCGACCCGGCCGACGCGGCGATCGTGAAGGGCAGCCTCCGGATGGCCACCGTGCTCGAGCACGCGGTCGCCACGAGACAGCGCGCCCCGATCGGTGGCATGACCATCGTGACAGACCGGGACGAGTACGTCCTGGACGATCAGACCTGCCGTCGCATCCGGGACAGCGCCCGGGAGCGTGCGGCGCGTAATCGCCAGCCACACAACCGGATGCGCCGCTACGTCGTCCGGGACGTCCTGGACGAGCTGATGCGGCAGGCATTGCAGAAGCTTGACGCCGTGCTGGAGGGAGTGGACGTGCCCGAGATGGACGAAGACGAGGTCGATCAGGACCTCGCCTCGCTCGTCGACCACGACGCGCTCCGGCAGGAGTTGCTGTCCTCCAGCGCGGTCCAGGAGGCGTTCGACATTCTGTGGCCCGAGCTGGAACCCGAGCTGCTGCTCGCCGACATCCTGACCGATCCGCATCTGCGAGCCGACGTCGCGCCGCAGCTCAGTGCGGCGGAGCGGGATGCCTTGCAACGGTCCGACGGTGTGGCCGGGGATCACTGGACGGCGTCGGACGTGCCACTGCTGGACGAGATCGCCTCGCTGGTCGGTCCGCTCGACGCCGCCCTCGAACAGGCCGCCGGCCAGCACGCGCGGGCGGAATCGGCGCGCGCGCAGGCCACGGAGCAACAGCGCCAGATCGTGGCGGATGCCTATGACGTGGCGATGGACATGGCGATCGATGAGGAGGTCGCGATGCCCGTCGACGCTTCCGTGGTGCTGGCCCGCTACCACGACGTCGACGCGTCGGCGCCCCTCGCCGAACGAGCACTGCGCCACCGTGACTGGGCGTACGGGCACGTGATCGTCGACGAGGCGCAAGAGCTCTCGCCCATGGCGTGGCGGATGCTCGCCCGCAAGTGCCCGACCCTGTCGATGACCGTGGTCGGGGACATCGCGCAGACCGGTTCGGCGGATGGAGCCAGCTCGTGGGCGCGTGCTCTCGGGGACGTCGTCGGCGGAAAGTGGCGGCAGGCGCGGCTCACCGTGAACTACCGGTCCACCCAGCCGATCATGGCCGTGGCCGGGGATGTGCTCGCGGCCAGTGGCGCCGACGAGGAGGCCCCTCGGGCGGTACGTGAGGACGGCGCGCCTCCGTGGTCCATCCGGGTGGTCGAGGAGGACCTCCACGATGTGCTCGCCGAGACCGTCCACCGGGAGCGCACGGCGCTCGGAGCCGGAACCCTCGCGGTGATCCTGCCCCTTCCTCGGCTGGACGGATGTGTGGCCGCGTTGAGAACGCGTGAGCCGGGTGTCAGAACCGCTGACGACCAGGACGTACTCGATGCGCCGGTGGCAGTGCTCACGCCTGAGCAAGCCAAGGGCCTGGAGTTCGATGCCACGGTCGTGGTAGCGCCGGACGAGATCGTTGCCGCTTCCCGACGTGGTTTCGCCGACCTCTACGTGGCCGTCACTCGCCCCACCGGGCGGCTGGGCATCCTGCACACCGCGCCGTTGCCGGCGTGGTGGTCCCGAGGCGACATCCGATCCCGAGCAACAGCGGCCGCAGCAGGGGCCATGGGCTGTCCTTAAGGAACCATCGAGAGCTGTGCAGCGGCGGAGCGCGTCACGCAGTTCTTTACCGCGCCGCCCGAGATGTCCGCGAGCTGACGCCGCATACGTTCAGGCTGGGCTTCCCGATCGTTTCTCTTTGCGTTGAACTCTTGACTGCTCGTGCCAGCTACGTACGATGAAAGAATCGTATCGGTTAGCGAAACCCAACTAGGGTGGTCATGACATGGCGGTGGGCTACAGATCGTTCCTCAGTGTCGAGCCTGGCGAGCCGGTTGTCGACACAGTCATCGCCGAGGTCACACGTTGGGCGCACGCCAAGGGCATCGACACACCCGCTCGCATACCTGGCTGGTACATGCGTGACGGCAACGACGCGATCACGGTTCTGGACGAACGCATCCACGAGTCTCGGGTGTATCGATGGCGTCGTCATCACCCGTACGCGGCAGTACGCGAGATGCTGCGTACCACCGTGACGGCGATCGAGGATCCGGCCGGTGAGAGCTGGTTGTGGACCGAGATCGAGTTGCCGCGGGACAGCGAGTACGACCCGGTCAGCGGCACCACGATGATGGCGGTCCCAGCCTTCCTTCGGGAACTGCTCGCCGGATTGTCGTGTGTTGACGGCCGCACGCCCGTGGCGGCCGAGCCGCAGTGGATCGCCCGCAGCCACCTCCCGGACGTGATGGATTACCTTGCCGACGAGACACGGCGCGGTCCGGTGTATGTGTTCAGCCAGGGCGGCCAGGACGCCGAGCGGTTCGTCGCGTGGGCCGGCGAGGTGACCTGGGAGCTCGCCGGCCTGGGTACGGCGTTCTTGCTGAACGGTGCCGTCGAGGCGGAGTTCAATGAGATGGTGGGCCCTCGGCTTGCGGTCACGCCGGGGTGCGTCCGCACGTATCAGCCAGGCGTCGCTCTCGATGATCCGGCCGAACCGAAACGGCATCAGATCCTCAGCGCGAAGAAGATCGCCCGGTACGAGCCTCGCGCCTTGAGCCATATGCTCGGTCTGCCCCAGCGTGAACGTGCTGTCCGGGTCGAGCTCCCGAGCGGCGTTCATGCCGTGAGCCGGATCCTCGTCGAGCGAGAACGCGAAGAACGGGAACGGGTCACCGGCCCACGCTCGCGAAGCAAGACGTCACGAGAGCCAGAGGGCCTCCGGGCGGAGAACGCCGTACTCGCCGGGCAGGTGGATCTGTTCAGGCACATGGCCCGGCGGTACCGCGAGTCCGAGTCCCAGATTCGCGCCGCACTGCGGACCCTGGAGGAGCATCTCGGCAAGCACGTGCGGGATGAACCCGACGAGCGGCGAGACCCGGAACGCGAGCCCGCGGAGGAGAACCAGCGGATAGGAGTCTCCTAGAGCAGGGGATGGAGCGCGAGCCTCCGCTGCTGAGCCAGCCGGGCGATTTTGGTGGGTGTTTCGGTGCGGTCTTCTCGCCGGTCTGGGTACGTTGTTACGACGACGTAAAACGACGACGGGACCAGCCGTGAGCACGAGCCAGACCGACGACCACCGTACCCCGGGCAGATATGTCTCCTCAGGAGTTGAGTTCACCCGCGACACGAACTACATCAGCACCAGGATCACCCGCGACGGCCGGGACGGATTCCCGGTGGAGCCGGGCCGCTATCGCCTCGTGGCGGCGCGCGCCTGTCCGTGGGCGAATCGCGCGGTGATAGTCAGGCGGCTGCTCGGTCTGGAATCCGTGCTCTCGATGGGCTTGTGCGGTCCTGTCCACGACGAACGCAGCTGGACCTTCGATCTGGACCCCGGCGGCGTCGATCCGGTGCTCGGGATTCCCCGGCTGCGCGACGCCTACCTGGCGCGATTCCCGGACTACTCGCGCGGAATCACGGTCCCCGCCGTCGTCGAGGTGGCTACCGGACACTTGGTGACCAACGACTACGCGCAGATGACCCTCGACTTCTCTACCGAGTGGTCCCATCTGCACCGGCCAGGCGCGCCGGATCTCTACCCGGAGCGGCACCGAGACGAGATCGACGAGATTGCGCAGCTCATCTTCGAAGACGTCAACAACGGCGTCTACAGGTGCGGCTTCGCGGGCTCCCAAAGCGCCTACGAGCGGGCGTACCAGCGCCTGTTCGACCGGCTCGACTGGCTGGAGGAGAGGCTGGCCGGACAGCGTTACCTGGTCGGGCACACCATCACCGAGGCGGATATCCGGCTGTTCACCACGCTGGCCCGGTTCGACGCCGTCTACCACGGGCACTTCAAGTGCAACCGCAACAAGCTCACCGAGATGCCCGTGCTGTGGAGTTATGCACGTGATCTGTTCCAGACTCCGGGCTTCGGTGACACGATCGATTTCGCCCAGATCAAGGAGCACTACTACGTGGTGCACACCGACATCAACCCCACGAAGATCGTGCCCAGCGGACCTGAGCTGGCGAGCTGGCTGACACCGCACCACCGCGAGCAACTGGCTGACCGGCCCTTCGGGGACGCAACGCCGCCGGAGCCCCCATCCCAGGCTGAGCGAGTTCCGGCCGAGAACACGGTGCCGGTCTTCGGCGGCTGACCCCGGGGAACACGCGTTCGCCGGCGTATCTCGCACCATGCGGCCCAGCTCGGCAGGATGCTGACGTCACGGGGCAGGAGGGATATCGGTTACGTTGTCCGCATGAGTGCTCTTGAGGTGGCTCCGGCATCTGATCGCTCCGATGCCGCGCTGGGGCCACGGCCGGATCCGGCCGACCACTCGGCTCTCTTCCCGTCTGATGCCCGGTGGAGGCGGCCTCGGCCGGCACCGCAGCAGCTGCGACATGACGTGTGGCTGGCCGCTGCGGTCGTGGTCGGCGCGGTGTTCGCCACGGTGCTGGTCAACAGCATGGGAGCGTACATCTTCGACGGCGCCCCCAGCTACGCCGAACAGCTGGCGTGGGGCGTCGGCCTCACCGCTCCGCTGGCGGTGCGGCGACGTTTCCCCGCCACCGTGGTGGTCGTCGTCGGCGCGATGTTCATCGCGTCTCAGGTCAGGGAGAACGGGGACAATCTGGTCCCGTCCATCGCCTTGTTCCTCGCCATCTACAGCCTCGGCGCCTGGGGCCAGGACCGCGTAGTCGCGCGATGGGTCCGCATTGGCGTCATCGTGGCGATGTTCGCCTGGCTCGGGATCTCGATGGCCATGAGCATCTCCGGCAGCACCCCGGAGTTCCCCGACGCCATGGGCCCGCTTGATCCGATCCTTGCCGCGGCGCTGCACGGAGTCGTCTTCAACCTCCTGTACTTCCTCTCCGCCTACTTCTTCGGCAACCTCGCGTGGGAATCCGCGCGCCGCAAGCACGAACTCGAGGTCCAGGCCGGGCGGCTGCGGCGTTTCCAGGAGGAGAACGCCAAGCAGGCTGTGATCTCCGAGCGGGTTCGGATCGCCCGCGATCTGCATGACGTCGTCGCCCACCACGTCTCCGTGATGGGCGTCCAGGCGGCGGCCGCTCGCCGCGTCTTCGACGTCAATCCGGCGCTGGCCAACCGGTCACTGGAATCCGTCGAGCAGACCGCGCGCACGGCGATCAGCGAGCTGCGCGGCCTGCTCGGGGTGCTGCGGGCCGACGGCGTCGACCACGCCGGCCCTTCGGGCTCCGCTGGCGGGGCGGGTCATCCTTCGGCCCCAGGGTTGTCACAGTTGCCTGCGCTGGTCGAGGAGACGCGGTCCACCGGTCTTCAGGTCAACTTCGCGGTGTTCGGCGACGCTCGTGCGGTTCCGGACGCGGTGGCGCTGTCGGCCTACCGCGTCGTACAGGAGGCTCTCACCAACACCGTCAAGCACGCCGGTGCAACGACGGCCGACGTGCGCGTCCGCTTCCTCGAGCGCGCGCTGGAGGTAGAGGTGACCGACGACGGCCGCGGCTTGCGCTCGGCCGGCAAGAAGGCCGAGGGGACAGGTTTGGGGCTGGTGGGAATGCGGGAGCGGGTCGCAGTCCACGGCGGTGACTTGGAGGCGACACCGCGGGCCGGCGAGGGCTTTCGGGTCCGGGCACGGTTCCCGCTCGTCGGCGAACAGCTGGAAGACGCGCCGAGCGGGCAGGTGGCCGAGTGAGTCGCGACGACGGACAGCCCAAGTCGATCCGGGTGCTCCTCGCCGACGATCAAGACCTGGTTCGAGCCGGATTCAGGGTGATCCTCGGCACCGAGAGTGACATCGAGGTGGTGGGCGAAGCCAGCGATGGTGCGGAAGCGGTCGCGCTTTGCGAGAGCTTGAAACCCGATGTCGTGCTCATGGATGTCCAAATGCCGCTCATGGACGGGCTGGAGGCCACCAGGCGCATCCTGGGCGCGTTCTCGGCTGCGGGAAGGCGAGCGGCGGGAGTCACACCGCTGGAACAACCGACGGTGATCACCAAAGTGGTGATCCTGACGACCTTCGACCGTGAGGACTACCTCTTCGAGGCGTTGCAGGCCGGTGCCAGCGGTTTCCTGCTGAAGAACGCGTCACCGGACGACCTGGTGGAGTCCGTCCGGGTGGTGTCACGTGGCGACGCGCTGCTGTCCCCCGAGGTCACCAGGCGAGTGATCGCTCGCTTCAGCGCTCCCGCGCCCCTCGCCGAACCGCGCCGTCCTCCGGAACTCACGGATAGGGAGTTCGAGGTGCTCGTGCTCCTGGCCCGCGGAGCCACCAACGCCGAGATCGCCGACGCGCTGTACCTGGGTGAGACGACTGTCAAGACACACGTGTCCCGGGTCCTGATGAAATTGGGTCTGCGCGATCGAACTCAAGCCGTCGTGTACGCCTACGAGAACGGCGTCGTCGCCCCCGGCAACGAGAGGGCTTAAGCCGGCAGGCCGTAGCCCGATGTGCACCGCCGGCCACGGTGGATGGCTTCCTGTCCGTCGTGCGGAGGACACCGCGATGGCCCGAGCGGCGGACGCCTGCATACTGCTGTGCCGCCTACCGTGGTGCATGGTCCGGCGACGCTGTCCGCGCGCCGACATGTCACTCGGGAGGTTCAGCCATGTTGCAGGTCAGGTCGGTGAGCCGAAGCTTCGGCGAGATCCGTGCCGTCGACGACGTCTCCTTCGACGTCAAATCCGGACGGATGACCGGCTTCGTCGGCGCCAACGGCTCCGGCAAAACGACCACCATGCGGGTCATTCTCGGCGTGCTCGCCGCGGATAGCGGCACGGTGAGCTGGAAGGACCGTCCGGTCACCCAGTCGGTCCGGCAGCGCTTCGGGTACATGCCCGAGGAGCGCGGGCTCTACCCGAAGATGAAGGTGGCCGAGCAGGTGATCTACCTCGCCAGGCTGCACGGTCTCGATCGCGCCACAGCGCATCGTCAGACCCATGAGCTCCTTGAGCAGCTCGACGTCGCCGAGCGTGCCGACGACCCGGTCGAGCAGCTATCACTTGGAAACCAGCAACGAGTGCAGATCGCGGCCGCCCTCGTTCACGATCCGGAGGTGCTCATTCTCGACGAGCCGTTCTCCGGCCTGGACCCGCTCGCCATCGAGATCGTGCTGAACGTTCTGCGTGACCGGGCGTCGCGGGGCGCGCCGGTGCTCTTCTCCAGCCATCAGCTCGAGGTCGTCGAGCGACTCTGCGACGACCTGGTGATCATCTCCAACGGTGCCGTCGCCGCCAGCGGATCACGCGATCAACTGCGCACTCGCTTCGGACCGCCGCGCTATGAGCTCGTCGTCGGTGATGACGCCGGATGGGTACGCGACATCCCCGGCGTCCGTCTCGTCGAGCTCGATGGTGCCCGCGCCGTCTTCGATCTGGACGACGGTACGGAGGCGGCCGGGGTGGTCTCCGGAGCCCCTGGCCCCGAGCAGGCCGTACTTCAGTCAGCGGTCGAGCGCGGCACGGTTCGAAGCTTCAGCCCCGTAGTGCCCTCGCTGGCCGAGATCTTCAAGGAGCTTGTGTGATGAGCCTGACGAAAACAACCTCGACCGCTGAGGCGGAGGCGGCAAGCACCGGTTTCTGGTCCGCCACGCGACTCGTCGCGGAACGTGAGATCAACGCCCAGGTCCGGACAAAGGGCTTCTGGATCACCTTCGCCGTGTTCATCGTCGGGATCTTCGGTTCGGCGATCGTGCCGGGTCTCTTCGGTGGCGGAGCCACAACCGTAGCGACGGTAGGACCGGAAGCGGAACAGATCGTTGCCGTGGGAGACTTCGAGATCATCCAGGCGGCGGACCAGGCCGAAGCCGAGGAGCTGCTCCGGGCCGAGGAGGTGGACGCCGCGGTCGTGCCCGACCAGAGCGGCACCTCGCCGGTCGGCGTCCGGGTGATCGGACTGTCCGACACGCCAGACGACGTCATGTCCGCTTTGAGCGTGTCACCCGCCGTGGACATCCTCGAACCGGCTGACGTCAGCGATGAGTTGCAGTTCTTGATGGCGTTCCTGTTCGCGCTGGTGTTCTTCATGTTCTCGGTCGGCTTCGGCATGGCGATCGCGCAGAGCGTCGTCACCGAGAAGCAGACACGGATCGTGGAGATCCTGGTGGCGACGGTTCCGGTGCGGGCCTTGCTCACCGGGAAGATCATCGGGTTCTCCCTTCTGGTGTTCGCCCAGGTCGCCGTGCTCGGATTGATGACGCCAGTGGCATTGCGTCTCGGAGGCCAAGATGAGCTCCTGACCGACCTCGGCCCGGTGCTCGGCTGGTTCGTGCCGTACTTCATCCTCGGATTCGTCCTGCTCGCGAGCATGTGGGCCGTAGCTGGTTCGATCGTCAGCCGCCAGGAAGACCTGGGGTCGAGCACCAGCCTCGTCATGGCCCTGGTCATGCTGCCCTACTTCGGAGTGATCTTCGGCCGCGAGAATGAGCTCGTCATGAACATCCTGTCCTATGTCCCGTTCAGTGCCCCGGTGGCGATGCCGGTCCGGATGTTCGGCGGTGACGCCCAGACGTGGGAGCCGCTGGTGTCGATGGCCATCCTGGCCGGCACACTCGTCGTCGCCGTCCTGGTGGCCAGCCGCCTGTACTCGGGATCGCTCCTGCAGACGGGCTCACGGGTCAAGCTCGGCAAAGCCTGGAGCCGCGCTGACTGATGCATCGCCGACTTGATGCTGTCGCTGGGGATGTGCCAGCCGGGCGTCGCGGGCCGTGGCGGTGAAGCATGCCACGACCAGCTCTTAAAGTGCCCGGCTGACACATCGCCGACTTGATGCTGTCGCTGGGGATGTGCCAGCCGGGCGTCGCGGGCCGTGGCGGTGAAGCGTGCCACGACCAGCTCTTAAAGTGCCCGGCTGACACATCCCCAGCCGGCAGCTTGTGTGGCTGGGGTGTGAGTCTGCGCACTTCGGGCGACGCCGGCCGGGCGCGCAAGGTATGGTCGAGCAGCGAAGGGGAGTAGCCCCGAACGTCGCGGTCGACATACTGACGTGGAACCATGCGTCCGGCCGTGCGGCCCCCGTGGCGGGCGAGACCTTCGACCAAGGCAGCGATGCCGGGTCGAGGGCTCCAGGTTTCCTTCGATCCGGTGCGGATCGAAAGGGATGAAACGTGGTCGAGCTGTGGGCCGGCTTTCTGGTCAGCTTCGGTGTGGTCTTCGTCGCCGAATTGGGTGACAAGTCTCAGCTGATGGCCATGACCTTCGCCACCCGATACAAGACCTGGCACGTGCTGGTCGGGATCACGGTGGCCACGGCCATCGTCCACCTCGGCTCGGTTGCGATCGGCTTCGGCTTGGGTGAGGCGCTGCCGACCGCGTGGATCAACGTGATCGCGGCGACGGCGTTCTTCGGGTTCGCCGCGTGGACGCTGCGTGGCGACAGCCTCACCGACGAGGAGCGTCGCAAAGCCCAGCGGCCGGCGAGGTCGGCGATCCTGGCGGTGGGCCTCGCGTTCTTCCTGGCGGAGCTCGGTGACAAGACGATGCTGGCCACAGTGACCCTGGCGACTCAGTACGATTGGGCCGGCGTCTGGATCGGCTCGACCATCGGTATGGTCGCGGCGGACGCGCTGGCGATCGTCGTCGGCCGCATTCTGAGCCAGCGACTGCCGGAGCGGACCATCAAGTACGGCGCGTCCGCACTGTTCGCGCTGTTCGGAGTGCTGCTCCTGGTCGAAGGGATCAGCGACCTGGCCGGGTGAGCGTGACGATCAGATCCAGCTGCTGAACCACATGCGCTTTCGCCACTCGTCATACGGCATCACTTCGTCCACGTGAATCGGGTAGAACCACGCCGCCACCACCACGGCGACCAGGACAAACGCGCCGGCTACGGCGATGCCGACGGCCTTGCGCCGGGGGGAGTCCGCGGGTGGGC
This sequence comes from Phytoactinopolyspora alkaliphila, assembly GCF_010550695.1. Lineage (GTDB taxonomy): Bacteria > Actinomycetota > Actinomycetes > Jiangellales > Jiangellaceae > Phytoactinopolyspora > Phytoactinopolyspora alkaliphila. The sequence goes on along the minus strand of NZ_JAAGOB010000002.1, from coordinate 342,365 downwards.
CGATGATCAGCCCGAGGGTATAGGCGACGGCCAGGGTGAGGAACGGGACGATGGCCGCCGCATAGAACGCGAACGTGGTCCGTTCCGGATAGAACAGCCATGGCACCCAGGTGGCGGCGATGCCGGCCAGGATCGCGCCTGGACGCCAGTCACGGTGCAGAAACCACGCCAGCAGGCAGACGACGAGAGCGGCGCACGCTCCCCACCAGAGGACGGGGTTGCCGAGGGCCAGCACTTCCTGACTGCACTTGGCCACGTCGCAGCCGGCCTCGCCCTGTTCCAGGCTCTGATAGTCGAACGAGACCGGGCGTCCGAGGAACAACCAGGTCCAGGCGCTCGACTCGTAGGTGTGCTCTGTGGTCAGGTTGGTGTGGAAACGCCAGATCTCGTCGTGGTAATGCCAGAGGCTACGTAGCCAATCGGGTATCAGAGTGCTGAGCCCGGTTGCCGGGTTGGTGGCCGCCCAGCCTCGTCCCCAGCTGTTGTCGGAGAAAATCCAGCCCCACCACGACCCGACGTAGACCACGAGTGCTGAACCGATCGTGGTGACGAAGGCGACCGGGCCGTCGCGCAGAAGCGTATTGAGCGCCGGGCTGGGAAGCCCGGCCGCGCGCCGGGCGCTGATCTCCCACACCACGCTCATCAGGCCGAAGACCGCGACGACGTAGAGGCCGCTCCACTTGGTGCCGCATGCGAGGCCGAGCATGACGCCTGCGGCGAGCCGCCAGGGACGCCATCCGATCACCGGCCCGTCGCCCAGTGGCATCCCGGCGCTCCGCCGGGAATGAACCCAGGTGGCCAGGGCCGTTCGGCTGTGATCGCGGTCCACCAGGAGGCACGCGAACGCCGCGACGACGAACATGGCCAGCAGGCCGTCGAGAATCGCGGTGCGGCTGGTCGCGATCGCCATGCCGTCGACCGCGAGCAGCAGACCCGCCGTGCAGCCGAGCAGGGTGGACCGGAACAACCGCCGGCCTGCCCGGGCGATCAGGAACACGGTAACCACTCCGGCCAGGGCCGTGGCCAGTCGCCAACCGGTCGGCTCCATGCCCAGCAGCCGGATCCCCTGGCCGATCAGGAACTTGCCGACCGGTGGATGCACCACGAACGACGGTTCGTCGGCGAACACGTCGAGATCACCCTCGATGATCATCTCGTCCGCGTCGTCGACGAACTTTCGCGCGTAGCCGAAGGTGAGCTGGGCGAAGGCGTCCTTGGCGTAGTACGTCTCATCGAAGATGATGCTGTGCGGCCTGCCGAGGTCCACGAGCCGCAGTACCGCCGCGACCGCCGCCACGATCACCGGACCCAGCCAGCCCCAGAGACCATCCCTCGGCATCGGCCTGCTCAGTCGATACCGAAATGCCCGGACGGGTGACGCCGCCCGCGGCACCGCCGGTGCGTCGACAATGGTCCGGGTCACCGGGCCATCCTAAGAGGTAGCGCGTGAGCGCGGCACGCGATCCTCGGGGAGAGCACACCACCGGTGCGAACGAGTGTGAGGATGGGGGTGTGGAATCAGACCGAACACCTGCGAGCGACGACGCCGGTGTGCTCGTGCTCGCGGGAACCCCCATCGGGCAGCCTAGCGACGCCTCGCCCCGGCTCGCCGCGGAGCTGGAAGGCGCGGATGTCGTGGCGGCCGAGGACACTCGCCGGCTTCGCCGGCTGTGCTCGGCGCTGGGCATCGAGATGCCGGAACGGACCGTCTCGTACTTCGAGGGCAACGAGGCGATGCGGACCACCGAGCTGATGTCGGTCCTGCGGCAGGGTGCGCGGGTGGTCCTGGTCACCGACGCGGGTATGCCGTCGGTGTCGGACCCGGGTTACCGCCTGGTCGACGCCGCGATCGCCGAAGGAGTCCGGGTCACGTCGGTCCCTGGGCCGTCGGCGGTGCTGACGGCCTTGGCGGTCAGCGGACTTCCCGTGTCCCGCTTCTCATTCGAGGGGTTTCCACCGCGACGGGCGGGTGAGCGGGCGCGCTGGCTCGGTGCCCTGGCGGACGAGGAACGGACGATGGTGTTCTTCGAGTCACGGCACCGGCTGGCATCCACGCTGGAGTTGATGTGCCAGGCATTCGGCCCGGAACGACGAGCGGTAGTTTGCCGCGAGCTCACCAAGAAGCATGAGGAGGTGCGGCGCGACACCCTGGGCGGGTTGCTGCGCTGGGCCGGGGAGTCGGGTCCCTTGGGCGAGATCACCATCGTCGTCACCGGTTCGGGGGACGAGGGGGCGGCGAACCCGCGGACGGTGACGGTCGACGACGCCGTGGAGATCGTCACCGACCGGGTCGCGGCAGGCTTCAGCCGCAAAGACGCCATCGCAGCAGTTGCCCGCGAACTTAACCTGTCCCGGCGTGAGCTCTACGCCGCCGTCGTCAACACCCCCACGCCGACGTCAGGCGAGTAGCGGGCGCACGAGCTCGCCGACTAAGGGCTAGGAACTCCGGCAGGGGCGCAGGCGGCAGCGGGCACTATCGAGCTGCCCGTGCGATGCTTCTCCCGCACGAGCCGCGAGGCCCGCAGAGTCTTCGGTGCCCCTGCCGCGCTTACCGGTCGTAGCGGGCGCGTGGTCCGGTGCCGCCACGTTGCCATGGACGGGGACCCTCGAGCGGCCGGTAATTGACCCCGAGCGCATCGAGTCGCCGCAGGTGCGCGGGCAGCCTGTCGGCCACTGGGTGAGCGTCCCGGTTCTCCATGCTCGCCCATGCCATGTCCGCGACGGCGGCCAGCCTCGGGAACGCCGCGTATTCGACGGCCGCCGGGGTCGGAAGATACTCGGTCCAGAGCTGAGCCTGTACGCCGAGCACCCGGCCGCGGCCGGTGCCGTCGGCAGAGCCCTCTCTGGCCGGATCTGCAGAGGCTGGTGGTGCGGGGTCGAAACTGGCGATGGTCTCCAAGGTAAGGAGATTGTGGATGTGCAGCGGCTCGTCCGGGTCCTCCGAGGGATACCAGTCCAGGTAGACCGCCTTCTGGGGGGCGACGATCACGTCGTGGCCGGCTCTGATCGCCTGTGCGGCGGTGGCGAACTCCCGCCACACCGACACGACGGCGTCGGCCGGCGCACCACCGTCTTCGAGGATCTCGTCCCAGCCGATGACCCTGCGACCGTGTCCGCGGAGGTGGTCGGCGAACGTGCTCGTGAACCACGATTGGAGACGATCCACGCTGTCGAGGCCGAGTTCGTCCGCCCGGGCCTTCGCGGCTGCGCTCTCTCTCCATTCGGTGCGTGGGCACTCGTCGCCGCCGATGTGGATGAACGGCGAGTCGAATATGCCGACGACGGTATCGAAGACGTCCCGTGCGAACTGCACGGCTTCGTCCGTGGGGGCGAGGACCTCGTCGAAGATGCCGAAAGAGGTGGGAACCGGCTGGCTCTTGCCGGTGTTGCCGAGCTCCGGATAGGCGGCCAGCGCGGCGCGTACGTGACCGGGCATGTCGATCTCGGGTACTACGGTGATGTAACGTTCGGCGGCGTACGCGACGATCTCCCGGAGATCCTCGGTGGAGTAGTAGCCGCCGTGCGGGGTTCCGTCGAAGCCTTGAGCGGCATGGGCGTGCCCCAGGACGGTTTCGGCTCGCCATGAGCCCACCTCGGTCAGCTTCGGCCAGCCGGGGACCTCGAACCGCCAGCCCTGATCATCGGTCAAGTGCAGGTGCACCACATTGAGCTGATGCATCGCGGCGAGGTCGATCAGTTTGAGAACGAACTCCTTCGGCATGAAATGCCTGGCCACATCGAGCATGACACCGCGCCAGCCGAAGCGGGGCTCGTCCTCGACCGACAGGAACGGCAACTCGGGCGCCGCGGTGAGCGTCGAGGCGTCCCGGTATGTCTCCGCGGGTAACAGCTGCCGCAGGGTGTGCACGGCGCGGACGAGACCGGCCGGGTGATCGGCGTTGATGTCCACGCCGGTCGGGCCGATCTCGAGCGAGTATCGCTCCGCCGTGACGGAAGGGAACTGGGCGTGGTTTCCGGCACCGGGAGTCCTGGCGCTGAGAGCCAACGTGATGGCCGTCCGGCCCTCGGGATCCCGTACCACCGGCAGTGCAACGCCGGCTCCGCGCCGGAGCGCGTCGTGCAGGAGCCAGGCCGGTCCCTGCGCGTCGTCGGCGGCGACGATGACGAGATCCGGCGTGACGGTGAACGATCCGGGGCGTTCGGTGAGTGACCGGGGCTGTGGAATCAGGTTCAAGGGCACGGCCAGAGATTATCAGCCATGCCTAAGGCCACTGGCATGGATTGGAAAGCGGGTAGCGAAGTGAACAATGAGAACTGCCCGCCTGCCGCTTGAATGCGGTAGGCGGGCAGTCTGCGAACTCGCTGACGTGGAGACGATCAGCTGTTGCAGGCCTCGTACTCGGCGGTCTGGCCCTCGGTGAGGAAGTTGAGCGGGCCCTGCCACAGCCACGGCAGGATGCACGCGTTGTTACCGATGTTGACGCCGGTCTCCTCGTCGGTCTCGGGCAACAGGCTCTTGTCGAGCACTACCTCGTGGGCGGTGATGTCACCGCTGAGGAAGGCCTCGAAGGCGGCCTCGTCGAGCATGTTCTCCTCGATCATGAACTTGATCGTCATGTACTGAGCGATCCCGTTGGCGAAGACGTCCTCGCCGCCGTAGCTGTTGCACGCCTCGTAGTCGGACTGCATGCCACCCGTCAGCAGGTTCAACGGGCCCTGCCACAACCACGGCGCGACACAGGCGTTGTTCAGGACGTTGATGCCTTCGCCGGTCGACGAACCACTGCCGTTGCAGGCCGAGTAGGAGCCGGTCTGTCCCTCGGTCATGACGTTGAACGGACCCGGCCAGAACCAGGGCAGCAGACAGAGGTCGTTGCCGATGTTCACGTCCGGAACGTCGAGCAGGCCGTCGAGGCTGTCAAGGCCGGGAAGCTGAGCAACCTCGGCGACATCGGGGGCACCGGCTGCTTCCGCATCGGGCGTGGCGGCGGAGACGCCGACCAGACCGACGGAGGCCGCGAGTGCGAATCCGGTGACCACCAGGCCACGGAGTGTCCTTTTGAGCACGTTTTTCTCCTTGTTCCAGAAACTTTGCTCGGCATTGCGTGCATTAGAGATGCACGTCCTGCGCCATCGTTCACGGCTTGTTTAGTGATGTCAAGGACATAGTCACTTTTTGATGGAGAAGCAGCTGCGAGTCTGGATCCCGGTAACGCTACGATTAGACTCACATCGGACAAATGGTCGACGGTGCCGCGATGTAGGCGTCTCACCAGCAACATCGATGCCCGTCTCGAATGGGGAGTTCCCCGGCCTATTGGTACGACAGTGGCGAAACCACGCGCCAGTTCATCCGTTTGGCCGATTGCACGGTGGGGTGATCGGAGATTTTCCATTGCATTGAAGCGAGATGTCGGGCGAGTATCACTGACGTATTTGACAGTTTGTGATGGCGCAGATAGCGTCCGGTCAGGTTGCTCAAGAGTCAATGGTGAAAAGAGCCCGGTACCTTCTTGAGCCGTCAGAAAACCGGGTGCCAGTTTTCGTTTTTAGGGGATTTACATGTCTCACTTCTCGCCTCGCACCGGTCCGGTGCGGCGCTCCGCTGTGGTCGCGTGCGGCGCTGCGGTTGCCATGACCGTGGGGGCTTTCGGAGTCCCGGCTGGGGCCGTCGATGTCGAGCCGGCTGGTGATCTGGAGGTCTCCGCGGACGGCTACTACGGGAGTGTGCGCTTCGACTTCGGTGGCGGGCTGCCACTGCTTGGTGAGGTGGCCGAGCTCAAAGGGGACCTCACTGTCGGCGCCATTCAGAACAACGTCGACTCGGGTGGTCTGGAGGGCTACGACGAGGGCGTGTACACGCGCTCGTTCGGCAGCCTGGTGGCCGCGAACGTCGCGGGCGTCGACCTGCCGGTCGACCTGTACGCCGTAGAGCAGGTCGCGCTGCCGGAGGAGGCGGAGGCGGACACCTACGGCATCCACGAGCTGGAAGTGCCGCTCGCGGGCAGCCTGAGCGCGATCTCCGGCGAGGCGAAGGCGAACTGGAACGACGAGACGTACGGCCACGGCTCTCCGGGTGGCGTCCTGACCTCGTTGTACTCCGGTGTCGGTCAGGTCGACCTGGTGGACCTCACCGAGCTCGGTCTGCTGGACGGCATGCTGGGCAACCTCCTGCCGGTGGATCTGCCGATCGCCAACGGGCCGCTGATCAGCGTCGGCGCCGGGCAGTTGCTGCAGGAATCCGGCGTGTTCGGCAAGGAAGACGGCACGCAAGGCGCCTACGCCGAGGTCAGTGGGAGATTCGCTGACCTGAACCTGCTGGGCGGGGCCGCGAACGGCGGAGTGACCCTCGGACTCGCCGCGGCGTCGGACACCGAGACGCCCAATGCGTACGGTCGCCTCGAAGTGACGGGCGAGCCGGGCGGCGCGTCGTTCGACTACGACCTGCCCGCTCTGGAGCTGTGGATCGGTGACGAGGAGACCGGGATCGCCGTCGAGCCCGGATTCGACCAGACCTTCGACATCCTTCCCGGCGTCAGCTTGAACATCAACTTCGCGGACTACCGCAACGACGACACGGAACTCGCCGAGGACGGAACATACGCGGCGGCCTCTGGTGGTGGCCTCTCGGCCCGTCTCACGGTGGCCGTTCCGGTGCCGCTTCTCGGCGAGATCGAGGTCGGGACGGCAGAGATCGGGCTGCTGAGCTTCCCGGAGATCAGCGTCGAGGTGCCGGAGGGTGGCCTGCACGCGGACGGCGCCCAGGACGACGAGGACGACTTCGAGGTGGGAATCAGCTGAGCTGATCACGGGGGTGCCCGCGGCAGAGAGGTCTCCCCACGGCACGCCGGCTTGACCGGCAGGTCGTACTCGCTTTCTGCTGGCGGGGGTGCCAGGAGTGTTTGCTCCGGGTGCCGGCTGAAAGGCCCGTGGACCCACACTTCGGTGTGGGTCCACGGGTCTTTTGCCTAGGGTGGCGCCGCTGCGGCCGCACGGCGAAGTGTGGTGACGGGCGCTGATTCAGACGTAGCGTTCGAGGATGCTGGACTCGGCCAGGCGGGAAAGACCCTCACGGACGTTGCGGGCGCGATTCTCGCCGACACCGTCCACGGCCTGGAGGTCGTCGACACTCGCGGCGAGGAGCTTCTGCAGGCCGCCGAAGTGCTCCACCAAGCGGTCCACGACGGGAGCCGGAAGCCGTGGCACGCGCGCCAGCAGCCGGAAGCCGCGCGGGCTCACAGCCGCGTCGAGCTGGTCGCCGCCGCTGAAGCCGAGTGCCCCGGCTACCGCACCCAAATCCAGCAGTTCGGTGGGAGACAGACGTCCGAGTCTGCTGATCGCGTCGTCGACCCGGAGCTTTCGCCGACTTGCGGGCGCCGGGAGATAGTCGCGGACGATCAGCTCGCGGTCGACATCCACGCCCGAGACGAGTTCGTCGAGCTGCAGGCTGAGCAAGCGGCCGTCGGTGCCGAGCTCGACGACGTAGCCGTCGATCTCGACTGAGATACGCCGGACCATCTCCAGGCGTTGTGCCACCGTCACCACGTCCCGGACAGTGACGAGGTCTTCGATCTCCAGTGCTGACAGGGTTCCCGAGACCTCGTCGAGGCGAAGCTTGTAACGCTCCAGAGTGGCGAGCGCCTGATTGGCCCTGGAGAGGATCTGGCCCGCATCTTCGAGCACGTGGCGAATGCTGTCCACATAGATGGCGACGATCCGCATCGACTGACTGACCGAAATCACCGGGAAGCCGGTCTGCTTGGCCACGCGTTCAGCGGTCCGGTGTCGAGTTCCGGACTCGGTGGTTGTGATCGACGGGTCCGGCACCAGCTGGGTAGCGGCGCGCAGGATCCGGGTGCATTCGCGATCGACGACTATGGCGCCGTCCATCTTGGCGAGCTCGCGCAGGCCGGTGGCGTTGAACTCCACGTCGAGAACGAACCCGCCGCTGCTGATCGATTCGATCGTCTTGTCGTAGCCGAGCACCACGAGTGCGCCCGTGCGGCCCCTGAGGATCCGCTCGAGCCCTTCCCGCAGTTCGGTACCGGGGGCGACCGCCGCGAGCGCTTGACGCAGCTTCGCCTCAGCGCCGCCTCTGTCGCTGCCGGGCACATGACCCCCGTCGTGACTAGTCGATGATGTCGGCTGCCAGTCTAAAGCCGGGTTGTGTCAAGCGCGAGGTTGACGCCCGGCACTGCAACAACAGTCTACGGCCTCGGGTGAGATGCTGTGACATTCTTGTGCTGGTATGCCGGAGCCTTCCGCGTGACGCTTGCCACGGCGCAGGCGGTGGATGGCCTCACGTGATGGGAAACGCGGACGCCGGATCCGCCACGACGGCCAGCGCAGCCCCTACGTGATCCACCTCGACGGCACGGATGCCGGGGGGCACCGGACCCGAGTCTGGTGGCACCAATGCCGAGGTGAAGCCCATTCGCTCTGCCTCCGCGAGCCGGCGTTGCATGCCGGCCACCCGGCGGATCTCCCCGGCTAGGCCGACCTCGCCCAGAGCAATCATGCCCATAGGGGTGGCTTGCTGCGCCGCGGCACTGGCGACCGCGATCAGGACGGCCAGGTCCGTGGCCGGCTCGGCCAGACGCGCGCCACCGACCGTGGAGGTGTACACGTCCCGCGTGCTGAGCTGCACCCTGCCGCGTCGTTCGAGGACGGCGAGCACCATCGAGACGCGGGCCGCGTCGAGGCCGCTGTTGGCCCGGCGTGGAGAGTTCAGCGCGGACGGTGCGACAAGCGCCTGGACCTCACCGAGCAAGGGTCGCCGGCCCTCGACCGTGACCGTGATGCACGTACCCGGGACCGGCTCGGCATGGCGGGAGAGGAACAAGCCGGTGGGGTCGGGCAGCGACTGTATGCCGGTGTCCGACAGGTCGAAACAGCCGACCTCGTCGGCCGGGCCGTAGCGGTTCTTGACCGTGCGAACCATGCGCAGCCTGGAATTGCGATCCCCTTCGAAGTGCAGCACCACGTCCACCAGATGCTCGAGGACCCGTGGACCGGCGATGGAGCCGTCCTTGGTGACGTGGCCGACGAGAATGGTGGCGATGCCGCGCTCCTTGGCGACCCGGATCAGCGACGCGGCGACCTCCCGTACCTGGTTCACCCCGCCGACGGGGTTGTCCAGAGATGGGCTCGCCACCGTCTGAACCGAATCGAGGACGACCAGCGAGGGCTTCACCTCGTCGATGTGGGTGAGAACCGCGGCCAGGTCCGTCTCCGCGGCGAGATAGAGATGGTCGGCCAGGGCGCCGGTACGCTCGGCCCGCAACCGAACCTGAGCGGTGGACTCCTCCCCGGTCACGTAGAGGGCGCGGCCAGCGTCGATGGCCCAGCGCGCGGTGACGTCCAGCAACAGCGTCGATTTGCCGACGCCTGGCTCGCCGGCCAGCAGGATGACCGCGCCCTGGACCAGGCCGCCGCCGAGCGCCCGGTCGAATTCCTCGACACCTGTGGGCCGCGAGCGAGCCGCTTCGAGACCGACGGAGCCGATGGGCTTGGCCGACTGATTCACCGGCCCGGCGGCGGTAGTGCCGGGCCGGGCCGGCGCCGCCTCGTCCACGGTGCCCCATGCCTGGCACTCACCGCACCTGCCGACCCATTTGGACGTGTTCCAGCCGCACTCGGCGCAGCGGAATACCTGTGGTGCCTTCGTCATACCGAGAACGGTAGATGCCGCCACCGACACCCCCCTCCCAAATGATCATGTAAACCATGTTTTCTCGTGCTTCACCATGCTTGCAGGCATGGTGAAGCACGAGAAAACATGGTTTACATGATCATTTGGGAGGGGGGTCAGAAGGTGTGCCAGAACAGATTCACGGCGTAGTCGACGCTGGAACCGGGATGCTCCGCGAGGAACGCGTCGGCGATCTTGGGCTCGAACTCGATGCGCACCACAGACTCGAACGTCTCCCGGTCCGGATGCTCCCACCGGATCTCCAGGGGGATCCGGTGCCAGCCCTGCCGTGCCCAGAAGCGTTCCACGGCTTGCGGATCGTAGGACGGCAGCGCGCGCCGGAACCAGGCTCCGAAGGTGGACCGGGTGGCGTCGTTGTCGATCACGAACGCGGTGCCACCACGGCGGACCACGCGGGCCAGTTCGGCGATGCCGGGCTCGCAACCGGGCCCGAAGAAGTAGGCCCACCGAGCGTGGGCGACGTCGATCGACGACGACGGCAGCGGCAGGTCCTGTGCGGTGCCTCTCAGTACGTGGACGCGATCCGCCGATTGCCCGGCTGAGAGAAGCCCGCGCACCCGGCCCGGTGACCCGTTGAGTGCGGCGATCCGGCGGCGGGCTCGCCTCACCAGCGGCGGATGTGGCTCGACGCCGATCACCCGGGCCGCCTCGGCTGCGAATCGGGGGAGATGAAATCCGGCGCCGCACCCGACGTCCAGCACGCTCTGCCCGCGCCAGTCGTGCACCCGGCGCATGGCGTCCTCGATCACACCCTCCGGATCGACGCCGAGGTTCTCGATCTCGTAGATGTCGGGAGACTGCCAGATGTTCGGGCTGGGAATCACATCACGATGCATGGAGCCCGCCCCCGGCCCTGGTGGCCGGGTGGACCAGCAAGGGCAGGCGAGCGGCGAGAAATGCCTCGCAGTGCCGGGCCAGCTCGTCGTATGCGGCATCGCCGATCAGCTCGCGCAGCTCAGGCTCGTTGGTGCGGAAGACCGCGGAATCGCCGACGTGCGCCCGCGGCTCGTTGGTGCAGTACCAGTCCATGTCGTGGCCGCCGGCGCCCCAGTCCCGCTGCTGGTACTCGGTGATGGTGATCTCGAGGTACGTGCTGCCGTCGGCGCGCTCGACCTCCCGGTAGGCCCGCCGGATGGGCAGCTGCCAGCACACGTCCGGCTTGGTTTCCAGGGGATGCATCTCATTGCGCAGCGCATACGCGTGCAACGCGCAACCCGCGCCCCCGGTGAAGCCCGGCCGGTTGTGGAACACGCAGGCGCCGTCCACGACCCTCGTCTTGCGTTCGCCGTCCTCGTCTGTCTCGACGACTCCGCCGCGCAGGCCCTCGTCCCGCAACTGCCAGATCTCCGGGCCGAGCAGGGCCGCGAACTCCCGTACCCGCTGTTCGTCGTCCTCGTCGGAGAAGTGTGCGCCGTGCGTGCAGCAGCCGTCGTCGGGACGCGACGCGTAGATGCCCGGACATCCCTGGCCGAAGATGCAAGTCCAGCGGGAGGTCAGCCAGGTGAGGTCACACCGGAGTACCTGGCCGGGTTGGTCCGGGTCGGTGAACTCGACCCAGGCGCGCGCGGTGTCGGCCGGCGCGCGATTCTCAGCATTCCCCACGCATCGAGCGTAGACGTTGCCGAGCGGCCGCCACACGGCCGAGTAGCCTCAGACGTATGCGCATCGGAGTCCTGGACGTCGGTTCCAACACGGTTCATCTGCTGCTCGTCGATGCTCACCCCGGCGCCAAGCCGCTTCCGGCGTACAAAGAGAAGACAGAGCTGCGCCTCGTGGATCTGCTCGACGGCGACGACGCCGTCAACGGCGAGGGCGTGGACCGCCTGGTCGAGAGCTGCCGGAATGCCGTGAGCATCGCTGAGGACAAGGGAGCTACCTCGATGCTCGCCTTCGCCACGTCCGCCCTGCGCGAGTCGTCGAACGGCGCGGAAGTGATCAAGCGTGTGCGCAAGGACGCCGGCGTAGATCTGCACGTGCTGTCCGGCGCGGACGAGGCACGCCTGACGTTCCTGGCTATCCGCCGATGGTACGGCTGGTCGAGCGGGCGTTTGCTGTGCTTCGACATCGGTGGAGGCTCGCTCGAGCTCGCGGTCGGCATCGACGAGGAGCCGGATGTGGCCGTTTCGCTTCCTCTGGGAGCGGCTCGATTGTCCCGCACCTGGTTCAGCTCCGACCCGCCCTCCGACGACGAGGTCCGTGCCCTGCGCAAGCACGTTCGCGCGGAGATCGCCGACGTCGTAGGCAAGATCAACCGATTCGGCGCGGCGGATCAGGCGGTCGCGTCGAGCAAGACGTTCCGTTCGCTGGCCCGGGTGGCCGGCGCGGCGCCCTCCGCCGAAGGGCCGTATGTCCGCAGGTTGCTGAAACGCGGTGACATAGCCGATCTCGTCGCCAAGCTCGCGGCCTTGCCGGCGGCCGAGCGGGCGAAGTTGCCAGGGGTGGCCAAGGGTCGTGCCGAGCAACTCCTTGCCGGCGCGATCGTGGCCGACGCCGCGATGGATCTGTTCGACGTCCCGTTCGTCGACATCTGCCCGTGGGCACTGAGGGAGGGCCTGATTTTGCGGCGGCTCGACCAGCTGGCGGGCGCCGGATTCGAAGGATCGGACGAAAAGTTGTAGTCTGCCTGTCGGCGTTATCTTTTTGTGATCTTTCGGGAGGCAACCTTTTGCCAGGCGCTCGTCATGCCGGAGTGCAGTTCATTACCAGTCGTTACAGCAGCCGGCATCGCAGGCGCCGTTCCTCAGGTGCCCGACTCGGCGTGCTGACTCGGGCCGCCGTCGCTCTCGGCGGCGCGGGCGCTGTCTTCCTCACTGTCCAGGCTAGTGACACCATCGAGCCGGCCGCGACGGCGGACAGTGACATCGCCGTGTTCCGTGGATTGGAGGATCTGCGTGACGACGCCGCGGGCGCGGCGTCGCGTAACGAAGAGCGTGATCCGGACTCGGAGACCGGCGATCGTGCCGACGAGCCGGAGAATCCCCAGGCGACGGTCCTGGAACCGCCGTCGGGCGAACCCGCGTCCGACGACGACGCGTCCGAGGACGCGGGGGATGGCGGTGATTCCGAGGCGGAGGATTCCGCGCCCGCGCGTTCCGTGGACGACGGTCCGGCCAGCTCACTTCCGGGTGGATTCCCCGCTATCGACGGGTGCTCCGCAGAGGTGCCGGCCGAGGGGAGCGTTGCCAACGGTCAGCTCAGCGACGAGCAACTGTGCGACGTGGGCGACGGCCACCTCCTCCGGTCGGACGCCGCCGCGGCATTTCAGGCGATGGCGGAAGCGTACGAGGACGAAACCGGGCGCGCCTTGCTCAAGTGCATCGGGAACACGTATCGCACGTACGATCAGCAGGTCGATCTCGCTCGGCAGAAACCGGGCCTGGCGGCAGAGCCCGGCACCAGCGAGCACGGCTGGGGGCTGGCCATCGACTTCGAATGCGGCGCGAACTCGTACTCGAGTTCGTTCTACGCCTGGCTCGATACGCACGGACAGCAGTTCGGGTGGATCAACCCGTCGTGGGCACGGTCGGGCGGATCGCGGCCGGAGCCTTGGCATTGGGAGTTCGATCCTGGTCTGGTGAGCTGAACATCGCCGGAGGCAGGCCCTAGGCTAGGAGTGTGTCGGAGCTGCGACAGAGCGCGCTAGGGATGCTGCGTGTGCCGGACTCGCCCGTCGGTCTCTCCACCGCATCTGTGTATCCGCAAGGCACAGCCAGCGCGTTTGAGATGGCGGCCTCCCTCGGCTACGACGGTGTCGAGCTCATGGTCTGGACCGATCCGGTCAGCCAGGACATCGACGAGGTGGAGCGGCTCTCCGAGCGGTACAGCATGCCGGTGCTCTCCGTTCATGCCCCGTGCCTGCTGATCACCCAGCGGGTGTGGTCGCCGGATCCGTGGGTGCGGCTCACCCGGTCCATCGAGGCGGCGCAGCGGCTCGGCGCGTCCACCGTCGTCGTTCATCCGCCGTTTCGCTGGCAACGCGAGTATGCGAAGGGCTTCGGTCGCCGGATCGCCGCGCTCGAAGAGGAAACCGGCATCGTCATCGCGGTGGAGAACATGTACCCGTGGCGCGCGGCCGGCCGGGAGGTCGCTGCGTACGCTCCGCACTGGGATCCTGCTCTCGGTCCGTACTCGCATATCACGCTCGACCTGTCACACGCGGCGGTAGCCGGCGCAGACTCGCTCGCCATGGCAGAGGCCATCGGTGACCGGCTCTCCCACGTCCATATGACCGATGGCACGCCGTCGTCGCGCGACGAGCACCTGATCCCCGGCCGGGGCAATCAGCCCTGTGCGGCCTTGCTCGAGCGGCTGGCCCGGCAGGAATGGTCCGGCGCGGTGATCCTCGAAGTGACGACGCGGCGGGCGCGCAGCGTGGCAGAACGCGAGGCCGACCTGGACGAGGCGCTTGCCTTCACCAGACTCAATCTCGCCACCTCCGTGGAGACTGCGTTCGCGGTGGGCGCGGACGGAACGACCGAGAAGGTGGTCCGCCCAGGGGCGCGATGATCGCCCGCCGGCTCTGTCGTGAAGAGTCCCAACCACCCCTGACCGCTGCTGGTCCAGCGGTCTCAGATCTCGCCCGAAACGGTTGACAGACCGATCCAGGCGCGCGATATTCAACGTATGGTGAATTTAGCGCGCGACCCGAGGTCGAGACCTGAACGGGACGCCTGCCTCGCAGTGCGCATCCGCGGGCTGCGAGTGATCCGCGGAGCGCGGACGGTGCTCGACGGCTTCGATCTCGACGTGCCTCCCGGCACCCTCACCGGGCTGCTCGGACCGTCGGGCTCGGGAAAATCGACGCTCATGCGCGCCATCGTCGGAGTCCAGAAGATCGCGGCGGGGAGCGTGGAGGTGCTCGGGCGGCCCGCCGGCGCAGCGGAGCTGCGCAGCCGTGTCTCCTATGTCACGCAGGCGCCCAGTGTCTATCGTGACCTCACCATCCGGCAGAACCTGCGCTATTTCGCCGACGTCCTGAACGCCCCGGGGGCCGACGTCGACCGGGTGATCGAGCAGGTGGACCTGGTCCGGCATGCCGACCAGCTGGCCGCGAACCTTTCCGGTGGTCAGCTCTCCCGGGTCTCGCTGGCGGTGGCACTTCTGGGCACCCCCGAGCTCCTGGTCCTCGACGAACCGACCGTCGGGTTGGATCCGGTGCTCCGGCAGGAGCTGTGGCAGCTCTTCCATCAGCTAGCCGCCGACGGCGCGACGCTCCTCGTGTCCAGCCATGTCATGGACGAGGCGGAGCGCTGCGAGCGACTGGTTCTGCTGCGCGAGGGCGCACTGCTGGCCGATGACAGCCTGCCCAGCCTGCTCGAGCACACCGGTACGCCGGACGCCGAGCAGGCCTTCTTGCATCTCGTCTCGAAAGCGAGTCACCCATGAGCCTGCGAATCACCATTGCCACCGCCCGGCGGGTCCTGGCGCAGCTGATGCATGACCACCGGACTGTGGCGATGATGCTCGTCGTCCCGTGCCTCCTGCTCACTCTGCTGTGGTGGGTGTACGACGGCGGGCCGGTGTGGGACCGGATCGGACCGGCGCTGCTGGCGATCTTCCCCTTCATGATCATGTTCCTTGTCACGTCGATCGCCACGTTGCGGGAACGCAGCTCCGGGACGCTGGAGAGGCTCCTGTCGATGCCGATGGGCAAGCTGGACCTCCTGGTGGGCTATGCCGTCGCGTTCGGTGCTGTGGCCGTGGTCCAGGCCTTGCTCGCCGGCGGACTGGCGCTCGGACCGCTGGGACTCGACGTGGCCGGTCCGGCGTGGATCCTGCTCGGCATCGCCGTTCTGGACGCGCTGCTGGGCGTGGCTCTCGGGCTGTTCGTGAGTGCATTCGCCGCATCCGAGTTCCAGGTCGTGCAATTCATGCCCGCGTTGATCATCCCGCAGTTCTTGCTATGCGGCCTGCTTGTGCCCAGGTCGGAACTGCCGGATGTGCTCAGCGCGATCTCGGACGTCCTGCCGTTGTCGTACGCCGTCGACGCGATGCGAGAAGCGCAGCTCTCAGCTGATCCCAGTGTGTGGGCCGAGATCACGATCGTCGTCGGCTTCGCGCTCGGCCTGCTCGCGCTCGGCGCGACCACGCTCCGCCGCCGTACGGCCTGAAGGTGCCTTGTTGCGGTCGGGGTCGCCGTGATGAGGCGGCAGGATCGGTGAGAGGACTGTGACGATGACGCGTGCTCGGCGCTCCCGTGCGGGCCGGCGACCCGGGGGCGCGAGCACGCGCGACGACGTCCTGGTCGCGGCCAGGGCCGAGTTCGAAGAGCGCGGCTACGAAGGCGCGACCGTGCGCGCCATCGCCGCCAGGGCGAACGTGGATCCTGCGATGATCCACCACTTCTTTGGCAACAAGGAGAATCTCTTTCTCGTCGCCATGCAGATCAACCTCGACCCCGCGGTCATCACGGACGCGATCAGGAGCAGTCCTCGCGACGAGATCGGTGAACGGGCCGTCAGGACATTCCTGGCCGTGTGGGGTGATCCGAAGGTCCGTGGCCCGCTGCTCGCCCTGCTGCGCTCCGCGATGACCCATGGGGCGGCCGCGGCCCTGCTGCGTCAGTTCGTCACCCGCGTGCTGCTCAGCCGGATCGTCGTGGTCTTCGGCGATGCCCCGGACGCGGCACTGCGGGCGGAGGCGATGGTCTCTCAATTGATCGGCATGGCGGTCTTGCGGTTCGTGGTTCAGGTCGAGCCGCTCGCCTCGGCGTCCGAAGAGGAGATCGTGGCGCTCATCGGCCCGGTGATCCAGCAGTACGTGCCCCCCTCGTGAGCGACGGTCTCACCGCTGCGCGACCATCCGCGGCTGCGAGCGAACGTTGTCAACGGTCTCCGTGTGCGGTCCTGCCGGGACCTCTTGCTGCTGTGACAGGCGCGGCTCTTCGAGTGCGGGCGTGGGCATGCGCTGAGCCCTGCGCCGCTCAAGTGCCACGGCGACGGCCAGGCCGAGCAGCACGACCAGCCCGCCCACGATCCCGTCGACGATGTAGTGGTTGCCGGTGAGGACGATAGCGGTGAACATGAGCACCGGCATGGCCATGCCGGCCGCCTTCGCCAGCGCGGTCCGGCCCACGGTGGCCCAGGCGATTCCCACGAGCAGGATCCAGCCGAAGTGCAGGCTCGGCATCGCCGCGTACTCGTTGACGAACGGGGAGGCGCTGAAGTCACGGTAGGCCGCGGAGTTCTCGGAAACGGTGTCGACGAACCCGTGCTCGGGAAGGAAGCGCGGCGGCGCGAGCGGGAACAGCGCGAAGATCACCAGCGTGATGGCCCCGGAAGCGAGCAGCGCGTTGCGGAACAGCGCGTATCGCGCCGGCTGCCGGAAGAGCAGCCAGGCGAACGTGCCCAGGAGCACAGGCCAGTATCCGGCGATGTACACCGCGTTGATCGTGTTGATGACCGCGTCGTTGCCCGCGACCCAGCTCTGCATCTCGGGTTCGACGAAGATGCCGAGCGAGCGCTGGAATGAGATGACCCGTTCCGCGTTCTCGAATGCGATATTGACGCGATCATCGGTCAGCCCACGGACGAGCGAATACAGCAGGGCAGCCGCCGCGATGAGGACCACCTCGCGGGCCCCGCGGCGCAACTGGGCGTGGCTGCTCGCCTTGCGTGCTTTATCGATTACCCGGACTCCCATGACATCCGGACCTCCAGTTCCTTACTTGCCAGCCGGCAAGTAAGATAGATACTAATGCTTGACGGGTGACAAGTGCGGATCGTTTTGTGGATTTGTTACGTGATTCCGACCACATGGCCGGAAGAGAGGCAGTCGATGGCCGAGCACGCGAAAGACGTTGCGCCCGATACGGCGTCCCGTATCAGAGAGGTGGCCCTCGAGCTGTTCACCCGGCAGGGATACGAGAAGACGTCCCTGCGGGAGATCGCTGCCGCGCTCGGCATCACCAAGGCCGCGGTCTACTACCACTACCGCAGCAAGGTGGACATCCTGGATGACCTGCTGCGCCCGGTGGCGGACGAGGAAGAGAAGATCCTGGCCGACTCGCGTGCGGCCGGGCTGGCCGGTCCAGCCGCCCGGATGCGTGTGGTCGAGCGGTACATCGATCTGCTGCTGTGCCACCGTGAGCTGGTCGCATATGTCATGAACGACATCACCGGCGCCAGCACCTCCCGCATGGTTCCCCGCCTGCAGGGCCACGACAAAGAGCTCATGTCGCTGCTGGCGGAGGCGGACCTGCCGTTGGCCGACCGCGTGCGTACGCTCTCGGCCATCGGAGTGATCATGGCGGTGGTGACGATGCCCGACGTCCCGGCGGCGGAGCTCCGGCCCCTGGTGCTCGACGTCGTCCGCGACGTTCTCGGAATCCGGGACGAGTCCGAGTAGGTGCCGCGGCGCGCTGAACGTCCCGTGCGGGCGCCGGCTCCGCCAGGGCTCGCAGAATCCGGCGTCCTTCTGGGCCGTACCGTGCTGCGCGTGCCGTAATCTGGCCACCATCAAGCTCGTTCGGGGCGCGAAGGGACGGTTGCGTTGCCAGGATCGTTGTCGCGGTCGCTGCTTTTGGGGGCGGCCCGGAGTGTGCGTCTCAGGAGTGCCGTAGAGCGAGTGCCGGTGACTCGTCGGCTGGTCAATCGCTACGTGGCAGGAACCGGTGAAGAAGACGCGATACGGGTGGCCGACGAGCTCGTGACAGAAGGTCTCGCGGTCACTATCGATCATCTCGGCGAGGACACTCTCGACGCCGCGCAAGCCCGGCGTGTGGGTGACGCGTACGTCTCGTTGCTGGGTGCGCTTCATCAGGCCGGCCTCGCGGCGGACACCGAGGTCTCGGTCAAGCTCTCCGCGGTGGGCCAGGCGTTGCCGAACGATGGCGAGAAGATAGCGCTGGAGCAGGCGCGACGTATCTGCCACGCTGCCCGGAACGCCGCGACCACGGTCACATTGGACATGGAGGACCACACCACTACCGATTCCACACTGGGTATACTGCGCGAGCTTCGCTTAGATTTCCCTGAGACCGGCGCCGTCCTTCAGGCCTACTTGCGGCGCACCGAGGGTGACTGCCGTGACCTGGCCACCGAGGGCTCGCGAGTCCGGCTGTGCAAGGGTGCGTACGACGAGCCGCCGGACGTGGCGTTCTCCAGCCGCGCGGAGGTGGATCGCTCGTATGTACGGTGCGCCAAGATCCTCCTGGCCGGCCCTGGATACCCGATGCTCGCCACGCATGACCCGAGGCTCGTGGAGATCACCGGATCTCTGGCCGCCAGGTACCGGCGCGAGCAAGGCAGCTACGAGTACCAGATGCTGTACGGCGTGCGCCCGGACGAGCAGTTGCGGCTGGTGCGTGCCGGGGAGCGCGTACGGGTCTATGTGCCGTACGGTGAGGATTGGTACGGGTACCTGGTCAGGCGGCTGGCGGAACGGCCGGCCAACCTGTCCCTGTTTTTGCGATCGGTGGCGAGCAAGCGATGACAGTGGCGATTCTCGGCGCCGGAGTCATGGGCGAGGCCCTTCTCTCCGGGCTGGTCCGAGCGGGCAAGCGGGTCGACGAGCTCCTGGTGACCGAGAGGCGGCCGGAGCGGGCCCGGGAGCTGACGGACCGGTACGGCGTCGAGGTCGTGGACAACGCCACCGCGGTCAAGCGTGCCGACACGGTCGTCGTCGTCGTCAAGCCCCAGGACATGGGTGTTCTTCTGGACGAGGTGGCGAACTCGGTGCGCCCGGACCATCTCGTCGTGAGCCTCGCGGCCGGCATCACCACGGGCTTCATCGAGTCTCGGCTTCCCGAGGGCGTCGCGGTAGTGCGGGTGATGCCCAATACCCCCGCCTTGGTCGACGAGGGGATGGCCGCCATCTCTCCGGGTTCACACTGCGACGACAGCCACCTGCGGGTGGCGGAGGACCTGCTGCGTTCCACCGGCAAGGTGCAGCGTGTTCCGGAGAAGCAGATGGACGTCGTGACGGCCATCTCCGGTTCCGGCCCGGCCTATGTCTTCTACGTCGTGGAGGCGATGATCGAGGCCGGCGTGCACATGGGACTGCCACGGGCCACGGCCACCGAGTTCGTCGTGCAAACGCTCGTCGGCTCGGCCAAACTGCTGCGTGAGACGGGTGAGCACCCCACGGTCCTGCGGGAAGGCGTGACCTCGCCCGGAGGCACCACGGCTGCGGCGATCCGCCTGCTCGAGGAGGGCCGGGTCCGTGCCGATTTCCTAGCGGCCATCGAAGCTGCTCGGGACCGGTCGCGGGCGTTGTCCTCCGGCCAGGTCTAGAACTCGTGGTGACCGGCGGACGTCCCATTACGTTGCAGGTGGCGTGGGACGATGCTCTGATTCGATACGACTTCGGGCCGGCGCACCCGATGGATCCGGTGCGGCTCGCGCTGACTATGCGGCTCGCCCGGGAACTCGGCGTGCTGGACCTTCCCGGCGTGCGAGTCGAGACGCCGGTGGTGGCCGACGACGAGCTCCTCTCCACGGTCCATGCGCCGGACTACATCCAGGCGGTCCGGGCGGCCGGCACGGATCCTCGGCGCACTGACCTGTCCTACGGCCTCGGCACCGACGACGTCCCGTGCTTTCGGGGGATGCACGAGGTCAGTGCGCAGATCGTGGGTGGCACGGTGTCGGCGGCCCGAGCGGTGTGGACCGGCAGTAGCACCCACGGTGTGAACATCACCGGCGGCCTGCACCACGCGATGCGCGGCGCGGCGTCGGGCTTCTGCGTCTACAACGACGTGGCGGCAGGCATCCAGGCTGTGCTGGACGCCGGCGCCGAGCGAGTCGCGTACGTGGACACCGATGTCCATCATGGTGACGGCGTTCAGGCCATCTTCTACGACGACCCGCGGGTGCTCACCGTCAGCCTGCACGAATCGCCCCGCACGCTTTTCCCCGGAACGGGCTTCCCCGACGAGACTGGCGGGCCGGGCGCGGAGGGCACGGCGGTGAACATCGCACTGCCTCCGGGGACGGGAGACGCGGGGTGGCTCCGGGCGTTCGCCGCGGTGGTGCCACCCGTCCTTCGGGCCTGGAAACCGCAGATGCTCGTCTCGCAGCACGGATGCGACAGCCACTTCGACGACCCGCTCGCGCACCTCACCCTCACCGTCGATGGCCAGCGTGCGGCCATCCTTGCCGTGGGGGAGCTGGCGGCGCAGCTCTGCGACGGTCGCTGGCTCGCCACCGGAGGGGGCGGGTACTCCCTGGTGGACGTCGTGCCGCGGACGTGGAGTCACCTGCTTGCGATCGCGGCAGGAGCCCCGATCGATCCGCAGACGCCGGTTCCGGCGCGGTGGCGCGAGTTCGCCTCGACTCTGGATCTCGGGCTTCCACCGGTACGGATGTCCGACGGGGCTTCGGCGACCTTCCCGGCATGGGAGGACGGATACGATCCCGCGGACCGCCTGGATCAGTCCGTCATGTCCACGCGCTCGGCCGTATTCCCACTTCACGGCCTCGATCCCTCCTTCTGACCGGTCTCCGCCCCTGGCATGGGTTGTTGTCGCTGGAGTGGGCGGAATGTGCGCTTTCAGCATCCCGAAACCATGCGAAGGCGAGCTATTACGCTTTACCCCTTTCCCATACGTCACATCAGCCACTACCATCATGATCAGGTCGCCGTTGTCGCGCGCGAGGTACGCGCCGCCGGCGCCATGGTGGAGGAGTGATGACGACGAGCGGGCCGGGTGCGACCCCAGGAAAGCCGCTGGGCGAAGTGCGTTTCCTCACGGTTGCCGAAGTGGCGACCGCTATGCGGGTATCCAAGATGACGGTCTATCGCCTGGTCCATGCCGGGACTCTGCCCGCCGTCCAGGTCGGCAGGTCGTTCCGGATACCGGAGAGCGCCGTCCACGAGTACCTGCACAACTCCTACGTCCAGGGCATGGAGGCCGGCTAGCGCAGCCGCTTCGCAGGCCGCCGGTGGGTGGCTTGGCCCGGGTACCGGGGCGTGCACCTCGGGTGAACCGGCGTCTTGAGATTGCGGGTACCCTTGGGGTGATCGTGCGCAGAGATTCAGCTACTGTGAGCGACCCGGCACGCGAGCGTTGAGCTTCGTGTGCCGCCCTGTCCGAACGAAGTGAGCGAGGGTGCCCCGTGGGCTCTGTGGTCAAGAAGCGACGCAAGCGGATGGCGAAGAAGAAGCACCGCAAGCTGCTGCGCCGTACACGCGTCCAGCGTCGTCGCCAGGGCAAGTAGTCTGCTGGGCCCGCGCTTCGCCACCGCCTGGGGGTGTCGCGGGTCTGGTGTCCGATGGACGCGTACCGTGGCCGCGCAACCTCGTTGTCGTCTGATCGCCGTATTCTCGGCGGCCTGGCTCTATACGCTGATCTGAACGGTGCGTAGTGAGGAGGTGGGCGTAGGTGACCGGCGTGGTCATGGTGGTCGGAGTGGCCCGGTACCTCGGAGCGTGCCTCGCCCGGGTTCTCGCCGACGACCCCCGCGTCGACCGGGTGGTCGGTGTCGACGTCGTCCCCCCACCCACGGAGCTCGGCGGGGTGGAGTTCATCGAGGCCGACATCACCACCTCCGCCATCAACCGGGCAATCGCACGCTCCCGGCCGGATGTCGTGGTCCACATGAACATCCTGGCTACGCGCGCCGACGCCGGCGGGCGGGTGCCGCAGAAAGAGATCAACGTCATCGGCACCATGCAGCTTCTCGCCGCCTGCCAGCGTTCTGATTCGGTCCGCAAGCTGGTGGTGAAGTCCTCCACGGCCGTGTATGGGGCGGGATCGCGGGCACCGGCGCTGTTCGCGGAGGACATGGCGCAGAACGTCACCGCTCGTAGCGGATACGAGAAGGACGCCAGCGAAGTCGAGTCTTACGTGCGGGGATTCTCCCGGCGCCGTCCCGACGTGGACGTCACCATCTTGCGCCTGGCCAACGTCTTCGGTCCGGTCATTCGTACTGTGCTGTCCGAATATTTCGTGCTTCCTGTCGTGCCGGTCGTCTTCGGCCGCGATCCGCGCTTCCAGCTCGTCCACGAGGACGACTGCCTGGACGCGTTGCGGATGGCCACAATCCAGGACCATCCGGGGATCTTCAACATCGCGGGCGACGGCTTCCTGGTCCTGAGCCAGGCATTGCGGCGAGCGGGGCGGCTGCCGCTGCCGCTGCCGAGCCTCGGTCACCCGGTGGTCCGAGGCCTGATGCGGCGTGCCGGCATCGCGGACATGGACTCGGTTCAGACTCGATTTCTCACCTATGGACGCGGCGTGGACACCACCCGCATGCACGAGGTGCTGGGTTTCAAGCCGCGTTACGGCACCGTCGACGCTTTCGACGCGTTCGTCGAGGCCAGGGCGAGAGGCGGCGTTCTCGACCGAGACCGGGTCGACGCGCTTGACCAGGTCCTGCGGTCTTTCGCCGGGCTGGCCGGAGCCTTCGGCCCTGGTCAGAAGACGGCCGACGTCGCCGGTGACCGGCATGGGTGAGGGTGCGGGCTCCGACGCCAGCGAGGGGTTGGACCGCCTCCTGACCTTCCTCAAGCGCCGCCTCAATGGCGACTTCTCCGTCGACGCCTTCGGATTCGACCCCGAACTGACCGAGGCCGTCATGCTGCCCGCGCTGCGCCCGTTGTATCGGCATTGGTTCAGAGTCGAGGTCCGCGGGATCGAGAACATCCCCGCGAGCGGTGCGGCGCTGGTGGTGGCGAATCACTCCGGCACTGTGCCGGTGGACTCCTTGATGACCCAGCTGGCCGTGCACGACGAGCATCCCACGCACCGGCATCTCCGGGCGCTCGCCGCGGACCTGGTCTTCCAGTTGCCGGTCGTGTCGGATCTCGCTCGCAAGAGTGGTTCCACACTGGCGTGCACCGAGGACGTCGAAAAACTGCTTGGCAGCGGCGAGTTGGTGGGCGTCTGGCCGGAGGGCTTCAAGGGTGTCGGCAAGCTGTACTCCGAGCGGTACAAGCTGCAGCGCTTCGGCCGTGGCGGATTCGTGTCGGCGGCCCTGCGGTCCTCGGCTCCGATCGTGCCGTGCTCCATCGTCGGCGCCGAGGAGATCTATCCGATGATCGCCAACCTCGACTTCCTGGCTCGTCTGCTTCGGCTGCCTTACGTTCCCGTCACACCCACGTTCCCGTGGCTCGGGCTGCTGGGTCTGGTACCGCTGCCGTCGAAGTGGATGATCGAGTTCGGTAAGCCGATCACCACCGACGGCTATCCGGACGGCGCGGCCGAGGATCCCATGGTGATCTTCGAGTTGACAGATCACGTCCGCGACACCATCCAGAACACGCTGCACCGCTTGCTCGAGGAGCGCGGCGGAGCTTTCGGCTGATCTCCGAATGATCATGTAAACCATGTTTTCTCGTGCTTCACCAGGTCTGCAGGCATGGTGAAGCACGAGAAAACATGGTTTACATGATCATTTAGGTGGAGGTGCGGGAAGTGGGGGGCGTGGGATCGCTCAGCGGCGCTTCCGGGCGGCGACGACGCCGATGATCGCGCCGGCTCCCGCGCCGGCGGCTGCCGCGATGCCGAGTGTGGTGTTGCGACGACGCCCGCGATAGTCCCGGATTCGCCATCCGTGGCGGCGCGCGTGGGCGCGCAGGCGCCGATCCGGATTGACCGCGCACGGGTGCCCTACCAGGGAGAGCATGGGGACGTCGTTGGCGGAGTCGCTGTAGGCGGAGCATCGCTCGAGCAGGAGGCCTTCTCTGCTGGCCAGCGCGCGGACCGCCGCTGCCTTCGCCTCGCCATGCAGCAGATCGCCGACGAGCTTGCCGGTGTATCGGCCGTCGCGGTGTTCGGCGACTGTACCGAGAGCCCCGGTGAGTCCGAGCCGCTGGGCGATGATGGTCGCGATCTCGGTGGGCGCCGCGGTGACGAGCCATACGCGCTGACCCTGGTCGACGTGGAGCCGGGCGATCGCCTGCGTGCCGGGCCAGATCTTGCGGGCCATCCGCTCCTCGAAGATCTCCTCACCGATCTTGGCGAGCTCCGAGACCTCGCGGCCGGCGATGAAGGACAGTGCCGCCTGGCGTGACTCGTCCATGTGCCCGGCGTGCTCCGCCCCAATGGCGAACCGCACCTGCTGGTAGGCGAATCTCGCGATGTCCCCGGTCCGGAAGAACTTGCGCTCGTACAGACCTCGAGCCAGATAGAACAGGGAAGCGCCGCGAACCATCGTGTTGTCCAGGTCGAAGAACGCGGCCGCCCGGGAGTCGGGCGGTAGGTCGATCCCGGCGGTGGCCTCCGCCGTCTCGGCGGCTGCTTCCCCTACGCGTTGGTATCGGTCTCGACGTCGTCCCAGCCGCATGCCCCAAGAGTAGTGTCGGCATGAGCTCGAGAAGCACCACATGGAGGAGTCGACGTGGCGAGAGTCATGATGCTGAGCCGGCCGGGATGTCACCTGTGCGACGAGGCCCGCGAGGTGGTCGCCAGGGTCTGCGCCGACCTCGATGTCCGGTGGGAGGAACGTAACATCGACGACGACGCCGACCTGCAGCGCAAGTACGGTGATCAGATTCCGGTAACCTTCGTCGACGGTGCTCAGCACGACTTCTGGCGAGTGGACGAGGCGCGCTTGCGCCGCGCTCTGCAGGACGCCTCGGCTCCCCATAGTTGACGGCGGCCAAGATCGCAACTTTGTGCATGGCTTCACAAGTGCCCTAGGGTGGGGGCATATTACGTTCCGCCGGATTCCGAGGCGACACCACCCCTGGTTATGTCGTTCCGGCACCCGGCCGACCGGGGAGAGTTGTGGCCCGACCGACTAGCTCGTTGGCGCAGCCGGCGCCGATACCTCGTGGTGTGCCTGAGGCTACGGTGGCCAGGTTGCCACTGTACCTGCGCGCCCTCACAGCGCTGGCCGAACGTGGCGTCGCCACCGTGTCTTCCGACGAGCTCGCGGAGACCGCGGGAGTGAACTCCGCGAAGCTGCGCAAAGACCTGTCGTATCTGGGGTCGTACGGTACCCGGGGCGTGGGCTACGAGGTGGAGTTCCTGCAGCACCAGATCTCGCGTGAGATCGGTCTCACCCAAGACTGGCCGGTGCTGATCGTCGGTATCGGGAATCTTGGCCATGCCCTGTCCAACTACGGAGGCTTCGCCTCCCGCGGATTCCGGATCGCGGCGCTCGTCGACGCTGACCCGCAGCGCACCGGCGAGGAAGTGGCCGGCCTGAAAGTACGGCACTCCGATGACCTCGACGACGTCGTGAAGGAGTTCAACATCGCCATCGCGGTCATCGCCACGCCGGCCCACGCGGCGCAGGCGGTCTGTGATCGACTCGTCGATCTGGGAATCACGAGTATCCTGAACTTCGCTCCGGCTGTCGTGCAGGTTCCCGAGGGTGTCGATCTCAGGAAAGTGGACCTCTCGACAGAGTTGCAGATCCTCGCCTACCACGAACAGCGCAAGAACGGTGCGGCGCTGGCACTCACGGCCGAGCAAGCGGTCGAACTCGCGAAGGCGGTCGGTGGATGAGCGTACTGGTGATGGGGCTCTCGCATCGCAGCGCCCCGGTCGAGGCACTCGAGGACGTCGCGCTGAGCCGCGATGGGGTGGCGAAGCTCCTCGACGAGGTGCATGTCGCCGACCACCTGTCCGAGGCCGTGGTCATCGCTACCTGCAATCGCCTTGAGCTGTATGCCGACGCCGCCACCTTCCATGGTGGCGTGGACGAGGCAGGAGCCATGCTGTCGGCCCACACCGGCGTGCCGCTGGAGCTGCTGACGCCGTATCTGTACGTGCATTACGAGGAACGTGCCGTCTCGCACCTCTTCCATGTCGTCAGCGGCTTGGACTCGATGGTGGTGGGCGAGTCGCAGATTCTGGGCCAGGTACGGGAGTCGTTCCGGCTGGCGCAGACGTCCGGGACGACGGGCCGGGTGCTGGGCGAGCTCTTCCAGACGGCGTTGCGGGTCGGCAAGCGCGCTCATGCTGAGACGGACATCGACGCGGCGGGCCGCTCGCTGGTCACTGTGGGCCTGGCCAGCGTCGTGCCATCGGTCGCTCCCGAGGGCTGGGCCGTGGGACAGGTCGACGGACGATCCTGGCGGCACCTCGTCGAGGGCTGCCGGGCACTCGTCGTCGGAGCGGGATCGATGTCGGCACTGGCCGCCTCGACGCTCGCGGAGGCGGGCGCGGACGTCGTCGTCGGCAATCGCACGCCTGAGCATGCCGAGCGGGTCGCGGCGGCGGTGGGAGGCACCGCCGTGCCGATGAGTGAGATGCCGGCGTTGATCGCCGAGGTCGACCTGCTCGTGACGTGCACCGGCGCGGCCGGCGTGGTCATTCCTTTCGAACTGGTAGAGGCGGCCGTCGCCCGTCGCGGAGGGCGGCCATTGGGCATACTCGACCTCGCCCTGCCACACGATGTCGACGGTGCCGTGGCCGAGCTGCCCGGCGTGGTACTCGCCGATCTCGCCACCCTCGCGCAGGCTCAGGACGCTGACGGCGGCGCCGTGGCCGATCACGTGGCCGACGTGCGCGCCATCGTCGTCGAGGAGGTCGACGCATTCTCCGCCGCTCGGCGGATCGCTCAGGTGGCGCCCACCGTGGTGGCCCTGCGCACCATGGCCGACACCGTGGTGGAAGCGGAGCTGTCCCGGATGCAAGGCCGCCTGCCCGACCTCGACGACCGGACGAAGGCGGAGGTCTCCGCGACTGTTCGGCGTGTGGTGGACAAGCTCCTGCACTCGCCTACCGTGCGGGTCAAGGAGCTGGCGTCGCAGCCCGGCGGGGCCGACTACGAGGCGGCGCTGCGAGAGCTGTTCGCCCTTGACCGGCGCTCCATCGATGCGGTCGTCAAGCCGGACCCGCGGAGCGGGGAGTCCGGTACGGATGCGGGTGAGCGGACATGACACCTCCACTTCGGCTCGGTACGCGGGGCAGCAAGCTGGCGATGGCGCAGTCACGCGGCGTCGCGGAGGCATTGACGGCGGCCACCGGCCGTGCGGTGAACCTGGTCGAGATCACCACCTACGGTGACGTCTCGAACGAGCCGCTGGCCACCATCGGTGGTACCGGCGTCTTCGTCAACGCGCTGCGTGAGGCACTGCTCGACGATCGTGTGGACCTCGCCGTGCACTCGCTGAAGGACCTCCCGACCACTCCCGCGGAGAACCTGACCGTGGCCGCCATTCCGGAGCGGGCCGACCCCCGCGATGTCTTGTGCGCGCGGGACGACCTCACACTGGCCGAACTGCCACCCGGCTCGACCATCGGGACGGGGTCCCCGCGCCGCGCGGCGCAACTGCGAGCGCTGGGACTCGAGCTCGAGGTGGTTCCGGTCCGTGGCAACGTCGACACCAGGATGGCGAAGGTCACCAGTGGTGAACTCGACGGGATCGTCCTCGCCCGCGCCGGCCTGAGCCGGCTCGGCCGGCTGGACGCCGTGACCGAGGTGCTCGACCCCCTTCAGATGCTGCCGGCCCCCGGGCAGGGAGCACTGGCGGTGGAATGCCGTACGGCCGACGAGGAACTCGTCGGCACGCTAGCGGTGCTCGACGACCCGATGACCCGGGCCGCCGTCACCGCGGAACGCACATTGCTGGCCGTTCTCGAGGCTGGTTGCAGCGCACCCGTGGGTGCATATGCTGTGGTGGCCGAAGGAGATGCCCCGCAATCGGATGAACTGTACATAAGAGGTGCTGTCGTCTCCAGCGACGGCGCCATCAGTATCCGCAAGTCCGTCACCGGCCCGGTTGAGGAGGCCGAGCAGCTCGGGCGAACGCTCGCCGGCGATCTGCTCGACGATGGGGCCGGGACAGTTGTCGGCGCCGAGCTAAAGGTGCCGAAGAAGGAGAACGTCTCGTGACCACTCCGCGCGACGCGCGTAAGCGCATTGATCAAGGTGGCGTCGCCTTCGTCGGCGCCGGCCCGGGCGACCCCGGGTTGCTCACCCTCCGAGCGGTGGACGCGCTCGGTGAGGCCGACGTCGTCGTCATCGACGAGTCCGTACCGCACCAGATACTGGAGCACGCACCAGATCTGGTCGAGCTGGTGGACGTCAGCGTCGACGACGCCGGGGTCGCGCTGACCGCCGCCGCCCGTGGCCGCCGGATAGCCCAGGCCGCCAAGAGCGGTCGCCGGGTCGTCCGGCTGCTCGAAGGTGATCCGTTCAGCCACCCCACCGGTGCGGACGAGGTTCTGGCCTGTGTGAAGGCCGGTATCCCGTTCGAGGTCGTGGCGGGCGTCGCCCTGGGTACGGCTGTGCCCACCCACGCCGGCGTGCCGCTCGTCACCGGGCGGCGGCGCAGCGCGCAGATCATCGACGTGGGCGGCAAGATCGATCTGCACTCGTGTACAGCGGACACCCTGGTCTTCACCGGCATCACCGAGCAGCTCGGCGATCTGGTGCAGGGCATCGTCGATGCCGGCCGGGTACCCAGCACGCCCATCGCGGTGGTGACGGGCGGGAGCACGGTCGAGCAGCAGACGATCGTGTCCTCCCTCGCCGACGTGATGGCCGCGGTGAAGGCCGCCAAGCTGGAGGGCCCGTACACGGTCATCGCCGGCGACACCATCGAGAACCGGGACGCGCTGTCGTGGTTCGAGACCAAGCCGCTGTTCGGATGGCGAGTCCTGGTTCCGCGCACCAAGGAGCAGGCCGCGTCGCTCTCGTCGGCGCTGCGGCGGTCCGGCGCGGTGCCCGAGGAGGTGCCGACCATCTCGGTCGAGCCGCCTCGGAACCCGCAGCAGATCGACAAGGCTGTCCGCGGCATGGTCGAGGGCCGGTACGAGTGGATCGCCTTCACGTCGTACAACGCCCTGCGTGCGGTCAAGGAGAAGCTGGTCGGCTATGGCCTGGATGCCCGCGCACTCTCCGGCCTGAAGGTCGCGGCCGTGGGCGAGAAGACCGCCGCCGCGCTGCGGGAATGGGGTATCGAACCTGACTTGGTGCCCTCCGGAGAGCAGTCCGCCGTCGGTCTGCTCGCCGACTGGCCGCCGTACGACGAGGTGCTGGACCCGATCAACCGGGTCTTCCTGCCCCGGGCCGACATCGCCACCGAGACGCTGGCGGCCGGCCTGATGGACATGGGCTGGGAGGTTGACGACGTGACGGCGTACCGGACGGTGCGTGCCGCGCCGCCGCCGGCCAAGACGCGCGAGGCGATCAAGACCGGCAAGTTCGACGCCGTCCTGTTCACCTCGTCGTCGACGGTGCGCAACCTCGTGGGCATCGCCGGCAAGCCGCACACCAACACGGTGATCGCGTGCATCGGCCCGGCCACCGCCAAGACGGCCGAAGAGCACGGCCTACGGGTCGACGTGATGGCGCCGGAGCCGTCGGCGGAGTTGCTGGCCGAGGCACTGGCGGAGTTCGGCACCGCTCGCCGGGTGTCGCTCCTGGAGTCCGGGGAGCCGTTGCTCAAGCCGTCGCAGCGTCGGCGTGCGGCGTCCCGGCGCAGCAAGAACGCCCAGTAAGCCGCAACCACAGGAGAACCGCGGTGCCGTACCCGAATGAACGGCCGAGGCGGCTGCGTCGCACCCCGGCGATGCGCCGGCTGGTCAGCGAGACGATGCTCGAGCCACGGCAGCTGGTGCTGCCCATGTTCGTCCGCGAGGGCGCGGTGGAGCCGAGGCCCATCCTCTCGATGCCGGGGGTCGTGCAGCATTCCGCCGAGACGGTGCGCAAGGCGGCCGTCGAGGCCGTCGAGGCGGGCGTGGGTGGGCTGATGCTCTTCGCCGTTCCCGAGCACAAGGATGCCGTCGGCACCGGCGCGGCCGCTCCGGACGGTGCGCTCAACGTCGCCATCCGTGAGGTCGTCAGCGAGGTGGGCGACGCGACGGTGGTGATGGCCGACCTGTGCCTGGACGAGTTCACCGACCACGGGCACTGTGGCCTCCTCACGCCCGGCGGGACGGTCGATAACGACGCCACCCTGGGAGCCTACGAAGCCATGGCCGTGGCGCAGGCAGACGCCGGAGCACACGTGGTGGCACCCAGCGGGATGATGGATGGCCAGGTCGCGGCTGTTCGTGGTGCGCTCGACGCGGCGGGCCACCACGACGTCGCCGTTCTGGCCTACGCGGCGAAGTACGCGTCCGCGTTCTACGGGCCGTTCCGTGATGCGGTGGAGTCGTCGCTGTCCGGTGACCGGCGCACATACCAGCAGGATCCGGCCAACGCCACCGAGGCGATGCGCGAAGTCCGGCTGGATATCGAGGAGGGCGCCGACATGGTGATGGTCAAGCCGGCGATGTCCTACCTCGACGTGCTCGCACGTGTGCGAGATGCCGTGGATGTTCCGGTGGCGGCGTACCAGGTATCCGGCGAGTACGCGATGGTCGAGGCCGCGGCCGCGAACGGATGGATCGACCGTGACCACGCGATCATGGAGTCGCTGACCTCGATTCGCCGCGCGGGTGCGGACATCGTCCTCACCTACTGGGCCGTCGACGCGGCCCGCCGGCTTTCCGGTGCGGGACGCTGAGCTTCACCGCTCAGCTGACACGACGCGACTCGCGACGGCGTCGCTGCTCCACGGGATCGGGTACGGGGGCGGCGGCGAGCAGGCGCTTGGTGTAGTCCTCGCGCGGCCGGGACAGCACGTCGTCGCGCGTGCCCACCTCGACAAGCTTGCCCTGGTGCATCACGGCGATCCGGTTGGCGAGCAGTTCGACGACGGCGAGATCGTGGCTGATGAACAAGCACGAGAATCCGAGCCGGGCCTGCAGGTCGAGCAGCAGGTCCAGGACGCGGGCTTGAACCGAGACGTCGAGCGCGCTGGTCGGCTCGTCGGCCACCAGCAGCACCGGATCCAAGGCGATCGCCCTGGCGATGCCGACCCGCTGCCGCTGGCCACCGGAGAGCTCGTGTGGAAACCGATGCCGCCAGGCGGCCGGCAGTTCGACGCTCTCCAGGAGCGCCGTCACCCGGCGGTCTATTGCGGCGCGTCCGGACAGTTCGCCTTGCAGACGCAGCGGCTCCGCGATGCTGTCGCCGATCGGATAGCGCGGATTCAGCGACGACGCCGGGTCTTGAAACACCATGCCGATGCGGCCGCGTACCTTCCGGAGCTCGCGCCGCGACGCGGTGGTGATGTCCTGCCCGTCGACGAGTACCTGGCCAGAGGCAGCCCGCAGCAAGCCGACCGCGCACCGGCCCAGCGTGGACTTGCCCGAGCCGGACTCGCCGACGAGACCCAGGATCTCGCCGCGCCCGATGGTGAAGCTGACGTCGTCGACCGCGCGGAACCCGGCGCGGCCGAGGCCGCCCGGATACTCGACTGCGACATTGCGCAGTTCCAGCGCGTTCCCGGCATGAGCGGCAGCCTGAGCCGCCGGAGTCTCCGCTGGCTCCGCGGGCTCGGCCTCGAGCAGGCGACCGGACTCGGGCCGGTGACCCAGATGCGGTACGGCGGCCAGGAGTTCCCGAGTGTAGGGGTGAGAAGGGCGGGCGAAGATCTCGGTCACCGGGGCCTGCTCGACCACCTCACCACGCCGCATGACGACGACGCGGTCGGCGATGTCGGCGACGACGCCCATGTCGTGGGTGATGAGCAGGATGGCTGAGTCGAGCCGATGCCGGAGATCGCGCAGCAGCTCCAGGATCTCCGCCTGGACGGTCACATCGAGCGCGGTGGTGGGCTCGTCGGCGATGAGCACGGCGGGGTCACATGAGATGGCCATCGCGATGACGGCTCGCTGCCGCTGCCCGCCGGACATCTGGTGTGGGTAATAGCGGTAGCGCGTGGCGGGATCGGGGATTCCCACCATGTCCAGCAGTTCGACGGCCCGGGCTCGCGCCGCGGACTTGGAGAGCGACGTGTGCAGGCGCAGCGCCTCGACGATCTGGGAGCCGACCGTCAGGACCGGGTTGAGAGCGGTCATGGGTTCCTGGAAGACCATGGCGACGTCCTTGCCGCGAAGCCTGCGCAGGGCAGCTTGGCCCAGTCCGGTCACGTCTCGCCCGGCGACCTCGATGCGGCCGGTGCGGGTGGCAGTACGCGGAAGCAGGTCGAGCACCGCGGTGGCGCTGACGCTCTTGCCGGAACCGGACTCGCCGACGAGCGCCAGGATCTCGCCGGGCTGCACCTCGAACGTCACGTCTCGTGCGGCGTCGAGCTGCTGGCGTCCCATCCGGAAGGACACCGTCAGCGCGTGCAGCGCCAGTGCCGGCGTGGTCATACGATCCCCTTGTCCGATCCGTCCCCGTCCAAGAACGGGGAGTCCACGTGCGCATAGGCGCGCTTGAGGGTCACCAGCTCGAGGCCGATCTCGGTACGCCTCAGACCTGGCAGGTTAGCCAGAACCTCGGTGGTGAACCGGTGTAGGTCCGCGTGGTCGCGTAGAACCGCCTCACACGTGAGATCGGTGTAGCCGGCGGTTCCCGCCACGTAGCGGACCTCGGGCCGGGCCGCCAGTGTCCGAGCGGCGTCGTCGAGGTGCCGCAGATCCACATCGAGCCAGCAGAACGCCTCGACCTGGTAGCCGAGGAGTTCTGGCCGTACCACGGTGGTGAACCGCACCCGTCCCTCGCGGACCAGCGTGCTGACCCGTCGCTTGGCCATCGACTCGCTCATGCCGAGCTGGCCGGCGAGTCCGGCGAAGCTCAGCCTCGCATCCGTGCCGAGGAGTTCGACGAGTGCCCGATCGCGCTCGTCGAGGGGAGCCGGCTCGGTCTCGACGATGGGACCGCGCGCTTCTGCCAGCGATTCCGCGGCCGGCTCGTCGAGGGTGCCGTGGGACCAGACGTGTGCGACCTTGTAGTGGGCGATGACGTTCTCCGTGACGGTGGACGAGATGCCCTCGATGGCTTCGATGCCGTTGAACAGGACTCTCGCCAGCTCGCGTTGTGACGCCACGATCAGCTCAAGCACGATGTCGAAGGACCCCGTGACCAAGGCGATGAACCGGACGTCGGGCCGCTTCGCGAGCTCGGCGGCCACGCGCGGGCTCTGGCCCACGTGGCATCTCACCTGCATCATGACCGGGTATCCGGAGCCACAGCGCAGCGGATCGGTCGACGCGACGACGCGGACCACGCCATCGGAGAAGAGTCGCTGCGCCCGCCTGGACACCGTGGTGTCCGAGGTTCCGACGGCCCGGGCGATCTGCTGCCACGTGGCACGCCCGTGTATCTGCAGGGCGGCCACGATCTGGCGGTCCATCTCGTCGAGCACGACGGCTTCGTCGGTCATGCGGGGTTTCCATCCTGGCTCGGCTTGTCGTGGAGCTGAGCTTAGCGTGTACGTCGCGCAGAAATCTATCTAGAAAACTACTCGTCGCGTCTATCTCCGTCATTTGACTTGCCGAAAGTGTCTGTTTCTGGCACTGTTCACGATTGAACGTTGTTCTGTGCCGCCATCGCGGCGTGCTGACGGAGGGTCACAAGTGCTCGAACCTGCTGCGCGTTACCAGGGCTACACCTCGTACGGCTACCTGCGGGAGGGAGTCGACTACAAGTCCTTCAAGCTGGCCCCGGAGCTGGGGCGGGTTCCCGCCTACGCCGGCCTGGAGCTGTCCTCGGCCCAGCAGGAGCGAGTCACCCGCCTGCTCACGGAGAGCGTCGTCGTCTCCACGCATGAGCACCCCACCCGGTTCCCGGAGGAGATCGGCGAGACCATCGATTACAACCGGCACGGCCGGCACCGCACCGGATACGAAGGCCTGGCCCGCTCCGGGCTGACCGCAGTCTTCGACAACTTCATGGACGGCACCGCGTGCGTCACCAGCCATGCCGGGTGGAAGTGGACCGACATCATCGCTGACCTGGGGATGCGGTTCAGCGACCTCGCGCATCAGGACTTCGTCGTCAAGGCGGAGACGGTCGCGGACATCCGCCACGCCGAACAGACCGGACGGATCGCCCTGATCGCCGGGCTGGAGGCCTCGACGCCAATCGAGAACGAGCTGGACCGGATCGACATTCTGTACGGCTTCGGGGTGCGCCAGCTCGGCATCGCCTACAGCGAGGCGAACACGCTGGGCAGTGGTCTGAAGGAGCGGCGCGACGGAGGCCTCACCGTCTTCGGCCGCAAGGCCGTCGAGCGGATGAACGCACTCGGCATCATCATCGACGTGTCGCATTCGGGGGACGTGACGTCGCTCGAGGTCATCGAGCACTCCACCAAGCCGATCATCATCACCCACGCCGGCGCCCGCGCCGTCTGGAACACCAACCGGATGAAGCCGGACAACGTCATCAAGGCGTGCGCCGAGCGTGGCGGGATCATCGGCCTTGAGGCCGCGCCGCACACCACGCTGTCGCCCGCGCACCCCCGGCACAATCTCGAGTCGGTCATGGACCACTTCGTGTACTGCGTCGATCTGGTCGGCATCGAGCATGTCGCGTTCGGCCCGGACACGCTCTTCGGTGACCACGTCGGGCTGCATCACCTCTTCGCCGATCACCTGTCGATCGGTGAAGCGCACGGTTCGGTCGAGTACGACGAGGTCGAGTACGTCGACGGCCTCGAGAACCCGGCCGAGTGCTTCTGGAACATCGTTGGCTGGCTGGTCGCACACGACTACTCCGACGACGAGATTCGCGCCGTCATCGGGGGGAACGCGATGCGAGTGATCGAGGAGGTCTGGAACTGATGAGGAACAGCAGGAACACCCGGGCGGGACTGCGCGGGGCCGCGATCGTGGCCGCCGCCGCGGTGATGATGGCCGCCTGCACCCCGTCCGATCCGGACGCCGCCGACGACGAGGGCGGCACGTCCGGCGAGGACGCCGGCGATGCGTCCGGCGGCGATCTGCGCATCGGCACCACGGCCGACGTCGTCAACTTCAACCCACTGGTGGGCAACAGCCGCACCGACACCTGGGTGACCAATCTCATGTACCCGTCGATGATGACGCTGAACAGCGACGGCGAGAAGGTCCCCGCCCTGGCGACGGAGTGGGGCTACGGCGAAGACGGCCTCACGGCGTGGATCGAGATTCGTGACGACCTGGAGTGGACCGACGGCACGGCGCTGACCGCGGAGGACGTCGCCTTCACGGTCACCGCGGTCAAGGATGAGAGCCTGGGAACCGTGTCCGGGATGATCGGAGCCATGGAGGACGCCGAAGCGGTTTCCGACACCCGCGTGGAGTTCACGCTGAGCCGGCCGGACGGTGCGTTCCTGAACAGCATCGGCTTCTGGATGCCGATCGTTCCGTCGCACGTCTTCGGTGAGGCACCCACCGTGGCCGACTTCGCCAACGACTCCGACTGGGTGTCAGCCGGCCCCTTCGTGCTGACAGAGGTCGATCGCGGACAGCGGTATGTGCTCGACGCCGTCGACAACTACCCGCTGGCCGAGGGCGGGCAGGCCAATCTGGACCGGGTGATCTACCGGGTGTACCCGGACGTCAACACGCAGGTGCTGGCGCTGCGCTCCGGCGAGCTCGACCTGATCGCCAACGCCTTGCCGCCGTCGGTGGTGAAAGAGCTCTCCGGTGACGACTCGCTGGAGCTGTACTCCGTTCCGTCTCTGGGCTGGGCTCACATGCAGTACAACATGCGCCGCGAACCGCTCGACCAGGTCGAGGTGCGGCGGGCGCTGGCGCACGCGGTCGACTACGAGGCAATCCGGCAGGTAGTCCTGGGCGGCAATGCGGTATCGGCGAACTCCAGCGTGCTCACGCCCACCTTCGCGCAATGGGCCGACGATACGGCGGAGGAGTACGCCTTCGACCCGGATCTGTCCCGCAGCCTGCTGGAGGATGCCGGCTTCGAGGACGCGAACGGCGACGGAATGTACGACGACGTCAGCTTCGAAATGATCTACGACACCGGAGACCCGATCATCTCCACGTGGGCCGAACTCGTGCGTGACCAGAGCGCCGAGGCCGGAATCGAGATCGAGCTCTCCGGGCTTGAGCGCAATACGTACCTCTCTCGCACCCAGGACCGGGACTTCGACATCTACGCCGGTTCCTGGGCGATCATCGACGAGCCGCAGTCGAACTTCGTGCTGCTGTTCGACGAGGAGGGCTTCATCAACTACGCCGGGGTCGACGACCCGGATATCGACGCGCTGATGGAGGAGGCGTCGTCGGCGCTGACGGTCGAGGACGCGCGCGGCCCGCTCCAGGAGATCGCCAGGATCGTGACCGACGAGGTGTACGACAACGTGATGTACGTCGAGCAGTTCACCTTCGCCGCGACCGACCAGTGGACCGGATTCGATCCGAAGCCGAGCGAGTTGCTCTCCGTGGTCAACCCGCAGTCCTTGGCGTCGGTGCGGCCGGCGGAGTGATCCCGGACGGTCAGGCGATATGGCGATCCTGAGATTCGGCTCGCTGCGGCTGCTTCGTGGTCTGCTCACGTTGTGGTTCGCGGTCACCGTCACGTTCTTCCTGGTGCGGCTACTGCCGGGCGACCCCGCCCTGGCTGTGGCCAGCCCGACGATGACCGCGGACCAGCGGGCCAAGATGCTCGCCGACTTCGGTCTGGACGAGCCCTTGCTGCTGCAGTACGTCAACTATCTGGCCCAGCTGGTCCAGGGCAATCTCGGGATCTCTTTCCGGCAGTCGCAGCCGGTGCTGGACATCTTGCTGGAACGGCTGCCGTGGACACTCATGCTCACGGGTAGCGCGCTCGTCCTGACGCTGATCATCGGGCTTCCGCTGGGGGTGGCCGCGGCCACTCACAAGGGCGGGACGATCGACCGCATCGTGCAGATCGGCGGGGTGGTGGGCCAGTCCTTGTTCGTGCCGACAGTCGGCATCGCCCTGCTGTACGCCTTCGGCCTCGGGCTGGGCTGGTTCCCCATCGGCGGGGCCATCGACTCCGACGTCTACGGTTTCGAGGCCTACATCAGCATGGCCCGTCATCTGGTCCTGCCCGCGCTGAGCCTGGTGCTGCTGCAGATCGGCGCCTACGTGTTGACGTTGCGGACCAACCTCATCGACGCGCTGGGCGAGGAGTACTGCAACGTGGCCCGGGCCAAGGGATCGTCGGAGCGGACCGTCGTGTGGAAGCACGCCCTGCGCAACGCCTTGTTGCCGACCACGACGCTGGTCGGTCTGCAGCTGGGCTTCCTGGTCGGAGGCGCCGTGCTGACCGAGACCATCTTCGCCTATCCGGGAATCGGCCGCGCGATCTACGAGTCGGTCGGCCAGCTGGACTTCCCGGTCATGCAGGGTGCGTTCGTGCTGCTGGCGGCGACCGTCGTCGTGGCGAATTTCCTGACCGACATGGCATATGGATTCCTCGACCCCAGGGTGCGAGTCTCATGAGCCGATCGCGACCAGAAGGCATGAGCGACGCGACGAGCGCGGCACCCGCTGATCCGATGGTGCTGCCGGACGGTGGAGCACCGTACGGTTCCCCGCGGGCCCGGACCTGGCGAGCCTTCCGCCGCAATCCACTGGGCACGGTGTCCGTGGCGATGCTGGCACTGCTGGTGCTCGTGGCGGTGTTCGCGCCGCTGATCGCGGACTATCCGAGTGGCTACGGCACCGAGGTGTTGTCCGGGCCGTCGGCCCAGCACTGGTTCGGCACCGACAACCTCGGACGCGACATCTTCGCCCAGGTGGTGTGGGGCACCCGGACCAGCATGGTGGTCGGGCTCGGCGCCGCCGGCCTGGCGATCGTCCTCGGGGTGGCGGTCGGGGTCAGCGGGGCGTACTTCAAGCGCCTCGACACGCCCCTGGGAATGCTCGTCGACCTGATGTTGTCGCTGCCGGTGCTTCCACTGATGATCCTGGTGGCGGCCCTGGCCGGGCCCAGCGTCTCCACCCTCGTGGTGGTGATCGCCGCGTTCTCGTGGCCGGAGGTGGCCCGGGTGGTGCGCTCGCAGGCGATGCCCGTCGTGACGTTGTCCTACGTGGACGCAGCGCACGTGATCGGCGGCTCGAACCGCTGGGTGCTGTTCCGCCATGTGCTCCCGGCGGTGTCGCCGGTGATCACCGTCTCCGTGGTGCTGACCGCGTCCCGCGCGGTGCTCAGCGAGGCCGGCCTGTCCTTCCTCGGTCTCGGTGACCCGAGCAGCTGGTCGTGGGGCGCCATCCTGCACAACGCCCAGCGTTCCGGGGCGTTGAGCTCGTCGTGGTGGACGGCGTTCTTCCCGTCACTGGCGATCCTGCTCCTGGTGGTGGCCGCGACCTTGTGCGCACTCGCCTACAACGATGCCCGCAACCCCCGAACCCGGCAAGACGACCACCGCTGACACGGTGAAAGGTGCGATCGACGCATGACGTTCTCCCAACGGCTCAGCCCCGACTTCTACCGCGGCGTCCACGATCGGCTCCGGGCCAGGCTCGACGCCGACGGTCTGGACGCCGTCGTGATCGACGACTGGCACGACGTCGCCTACGTGACCGGCTTCTTCCACCATCCGAACGAGCGCCCTGCGATTGTGTGGGTGGCCCGCGACCGCAGTGTCCTGCTGGTTCCTGAACTGGAACGGGAGCACGCGGTGGCCCAGGGGGCGGTTGTGGACGAGATCGTCGCCTTCACCGAGTACCCGGGCGTAGTCAGCCCCTTCGAGACACTGGCAGCGGCGGTGCCCCGCGCTGGCCGGTGGGCACACACGCCGGCCATGACCACCGGCCGGTTGCGGTCGCTGTCGGCGGCCCTGCCGGGCGTCACCTGGGAGATCTCGGCGGTCGTCGACGAGCTGCGGCTGGTCAAACAGCCGGAGGAGATCGAACTCCACCGTGGTGCCGCCAGGCTCGGAGACGTCATGCTGGCGGCCGGCATCGACCTGGTGAAGGCCGCCGTGGAGTCCGGCGAGCTGCCGTCGGAGGCGGAGCTCGCGGACCACGTGGTGCGTGCGGGCAGCCGGTGGATGTACGCCGAGCATCAGGACGTCGTCGTCGTTCCCATGCTCACGGGCGGGCTCGTGTACAGCGGCGAGAAGTCCGCCTACCCACACGGGCTTCCGTCGGCGAACCGGCTCAAGCCCGGCGACACCTTCATCCTGTCCCTCGGCGGGGCGGTCGGCGGGCGGTACGCGGAGAGCGAGCGGACGTTCTTCCTCGGCGAGCCCAGTGCCGAGCAGCTGCGGTATTTCACCGCGGACCGGGAAGCCCAGGAGGTAGGCACCCAGGCGATACGGCCCGGAGCCGTGTGCAGAGACGTGAACAGGGTCTGTCTCGACGTCATCCGCGATGCCGGGTTCGCCGGGAACCTGCGGCACCGGCAGGGGCACGGCATCGGTCTGGACTTCCACGAGCCGCCGTGGCTGGAGGACGGCGACTCGAGCGAGCTGCAACCGGGCATGGTCGTGTCCAGCGAGCCCGGCGTATACGTCCCCGGCCATGCCGGCTACCGCATCTCGGACACGGTGCTCGTGACGGAGACCGGCCACGAACGGCTCACCACCTATCCGCGTGATCTCGACGATGTCGTGATTCCGCTATGAGACCCCCGGCGGTCCCGTGGGCCAGGCCCCGGGACCGCCGGTGTGGAGCACCCGGCATGACCCCCACGGAACGAAAGAGGCCAGACACGAGATGATCGTCGAGATCAACGGTAATCCGCTGGACGTGGAGCTACTCGGAGACAACCCGGACGCACCGCTGCTGATCGCGCATCACGGTGCTCCAGGCCTGGGTTCGAAACGTGAGCCGCTCGCCGCCTTCGGGCACCTCGCGGACATCTTCCGGGTGCTGGTCTTCGACGCGCGGGGCAGCGGCAAGAGCGGCGACACTCCGCCGTTCACCCACGAGCAGTGGGTGGCGGACATCGACGCGTTGCGGGAGTGGGCGGGCGCGGAGACGTTCGTGATGGCCGGCGGCTCCTACGGCGGCTTCCTGTCGATGGAGTACGCGATCGTCCATCCCGAGCGGTTGCGGGCGATGGTGCTCCGGGACACCGCGGCGGACCAGAGCCACGACGACCTCGCCCTGGCCAACGCCCGTGCGTCCGCCCGCGTCGAGATCGACGAAGAGAAACTGATGCGGATCATGGAAGGACGGGTCTACGACAACGACGACTTCCGCGAATGCTGGGCCGAGATCCTGCCGCTGTACGACTACGACTTCGACCCTGCCACGCTGCCCGAGCGGATCGCGGCCGTCGACTACCACTACGCCACCCACAACTTCGCGTTCTCGGTGAACAAGCACAAGTACGACGTGAAACCGGGGCTTCCAAACGTCTCGTGCCCCACTCTCGTGACGGTAGGCCGGGCCGACTGGATCACCCCGGTGGAATGCAGCGAGACCATCGCCTCGCTCATCCCGGACAGCACGCTGGTGATCTTCGAGAAGTCGGGGCACTCCCCGCCCTTGGAGGAGCCGGAGCTGTTCCAGAGCGTTGTGCGCCGGTTCCTGGTCGAGCGGGTGCTGACCTCTGGAACATGACCTACCGGGTGTGGCGGTGCCGATCTTGGGTACCGGGACCGGTTGTGTCCTGTCGAGTGCCGGCTTGAGCGCTCGTCATTCGGGACGCGAGCATCGTCGACGCGGAGGTGCACGGTAATGGTTCGCGAGCGGGAGCAATGGGCCACCCGCGCTGGGTTCATTCTCGCCGCTGTCGGATCAGCCATCGGCCTCGGCAACATCTGGAGATTTCCGTACGTCGCGTATGAGCACGGCGGCGGGGCGTTCCTGCTTCCCTATCTGATCGCGCTGCTCACCGCGGGGATCCCGCTGCTGATCATGGAATACACGATCGGCCGGCGCGCGAAGGGCTCACCACCGCTCGCGTTCCGGGCACTGTCTCGCCGGGCGGAGCCGATCGGCTGGTGGCAGGTCGCCATCTGTTTCGTCATCGCCACCTATTACGCGGTGATCATCGCCTGGGCCGTGCGCTACACGGGGTTCTCGATCGGTCAGCAGTGGGGCGACGACCCGGAGGCGTACCTGTACGGCGAAGTCCTGCAGACCGCCGACGAGCCGGGGTTCGTTTCATCGTATGTCTCCGGGGTGGCCTGGCCTCTGATCGGCATCTGGGTGGTGACGCTCGGGGTGCTGGCGTTCGGCGTGCGCCGGGGCATCGAGCGTGCGAACAAGATCTTCATTCCGCTGCTCGCGATCCTGTTCCTCGTCCTCGTCGTGCAGGCGCTCACGCTCGACGGCGCGGCGGACGGGCTCGACGCCTTCTTCTCACCGGACTGGAGCGCCATCACCGACGGCAGCGTGTGGGTCGCGGCGTACGGGCAGATCTTCTTCTCATTGTCCGTCGGCTTCGGGATCATGGTGACCTACGCGTCGTACCTGCACCGACGGGCTGATCTCACCGGTTCCGCGCTGGTGGCGGGGTTCGCGAACAGCTCGTTCGAGATCCTGGCGGGCATCGGCGTGTTCGCGGCCATCGGCTTCATGGCGTCCACCGCCGGCCTGGGCGTCGGCGAGGTGCTGGAGGAGGGCGGCATCGGGCTGGCCTTCGTCGCCTTCCCGCAGATCATCTCCAGCCTCCCGGCCGCCGGGGACCTCTTCGGGCTGCTCTTCTTCGGCTCCCTGGTGATCGCGGGGCTGTCGTCGCTGATCAGCATCGTCCAGGTGGTGATCAGTGCGGTCCAGGACCGGACCGGCATGCCACGTGTTCCTGCCGTGCTTGTGGTCGGCGGCGGGATCGCGGTGGTGTCGATCGTGTTGTTCCCGACTGGAGAAGGGATCTACATCCTCGATGCGGCTGACCACTTCGTGAACCAGTACGGCATCGCGATGGCCGCACTTGTGGCCGTCGTCGTGGTGGCCTGGATGCTGCGGGCGCTGCCCACTCTCCAGGTCCATGCGGACGAGACCTCGGCTATCAAGGTCGGCAGGCTGTGGCTGTTCACATTGGGTGTGATCACGCCGGTCGTGCTGGGCTTGATGATGTGGGACAGCCTGCGCGGTGAGCTCGAGGCTCCGTACCAGGACTACCCTGGGGCCTTCCTGGCCGTCGCCGGCTGGGGAGTGGCGGCGGGCGTGCTGCTGGTCGGCATCGCGCTCTCGTTGTTGCCCTGGCGTCAGGCCGACCAGCTGGTGCGGGTGCACGGCGATGAGGGGAGGGTCTGATGTCCACCGGAGCCGTGATCATGCTGATCGTTTCCATTCTCGTCGTGTGGGGCGGACTCGTCGCCG
This sequence comes from Phytoactinopolyspora alkaliphila, assembly GCF_010550695.1. Taxonomy (GTDB): domain Bacteria; phylum Actinomycetota; class Actinomycetes; order Jiangellales; family Jiangellaceae; genus Phytoactinopolyspora; species Phytoactinopolyspora alkaliphila. Next base: position 299,820 of record NZ_JAAGOB010000002.1, on the reverse strand, counting down.
GCATCGTGGTGCTCAGGCGTCACCCGGATGATCCCCGCGATGAGGACCGTCCCCCGCCTCCCTCGAGGTGATGACGGCCGTTGCGTCCTGCAAAGTGAGGGCTCGAGCCCTCAGGGTGCAGGACGCAACGCCTCGTCACGCGGTCCACTCGCGGGTCAGCGGAATCCGTACCCGTGCGCCCTTGGCCACGTCGTAGCGGTAACCGCGGTCTACGTCGTCGGGGTCCAGGTAGGTCCTGATCAGCGTAGCGTCGCCGATCTCCAGCACCAGTTCGTTCCCGGTGCGGGGCCCGACGCTCTCGACGCGGTACACGGCATTGCGCTCGCCGTCGTTCTCTACGTAGATGTCCGCGCCGGTCAATGCCTTCGCATAGTTCCCGTGCAGTTCGGCGAGGTTCTCGAGCTTGACGGTCAGGTGGTTGGTGTCGCTCAACTCGGCGGTGAAGTCAGCCAGCGTGCCGACCAGCGCAGCGGGACGGCCAGACAGGGCGTTGACGCCTGCCATCTCGTCGGCACCGTGGGTGAAGCCGTACGTGACCGCGTCGCCGCGCCACGAGCACACGCCGAACGAGCCGCGGAACGTGAATCGGCTGTCCACCCGCAGCTTGACCTCGGGCCGGGCGCAGCTGACCACGTAGTCCACCCGCCCGCCGGAGAGCTCGACCTTGAGCGCCACCACCTCGTGTCCGGCGACCTCGCCGTCGATAGCGACGGCCTCGACGCGCTGCACCGCGTCGATGTTCGGCGCTCCCGCGTAAGGCTCGAGTACGGACACGAACTGGCTCGCCAGCTCGTCGCTGGAGTGCCGGTGCGAGATCAGGTACCGCAGTGACTTCGGGTTTCCCGGCTTGTTGCGGGGCGGGATGCCGTCGGCAAGGGCGACGTCGTCGGCGTCGTGCAGGGCGTGCAACCGCAGGTGGAGATCGTCCGGTGCGCCGACGTCATAGGTGTCTACGACGGACCAGTCCACGCTGAACGCGGCCGGCGGAGCGTCGTCGCGCTCCACGTTGCCCAGCCAGTCGAACCCGTTGGCGTCCGGGCGGTACGGCGCCTCGGGGGCCGGCGGCGCGATGCCGGGTCCGGCGTAGCTGCCCTCGACCCGGGCGTCGATGGAGAAGTGTGCGGAGTTAGAGTCGGCCTGCCAGGCGGTCGAGTCCGCGTCCTCGAAGTCTCCGTTCTCGATGGTCGCGCCGGAGATGGACAGGTCGTCGAAGAGGACCATGACCCCGAAGTTGCCGACCCCGCGCTTTTCATACAGCCGCAACGTGACCGTGGCCGTGGTCTTCCCGGCCAGGGCGCCGGTGACGTCCGCAGTCAGCTCGGCCCAGTCGCCGTTTCCGGCGACATCGCGCTCCGCCACCACGGTGTCGTCGATGAGCACCTGGATGAAGTGGTACCCGGCCGTGCCGGCGGCGTAGTCGTCGTAGACGCGTACGGACAGCTGGTGAGAGCCGGTCGGCTCGATGCTGATCTGCTGGCTCAGGGCGCCGTAGTCACCCGCTGTGGACGGCGTGCGCCACGGGTAGGAGATCCGCGCAGCCGCACCTTTCTGCTCGACTAACGCCAGGCCCTCCGCGGTGGCGGCGCCTTCTGCCGCATGGAAACTGAAATGATGCTCGTGCCCGCCGACCACCCGGAACACGTCCACGGCATACGCGTTGCCCTCGTCCACTTCGATCTGTGCGGTCACCCGGCGGTAGACGCTGGCCTGGGGGTACACCTTCGGGGCCTCGATATCCACCATCTGGACCCGTTCGGCCGCGCCGAATCCCCGCGGGGTGGAAACCCATTGGTGGCCCTGCTGCTTGGCGTCGACCAGGACAGTGTTGTGCGCGATGGTGTTGCTGGTCCACTCGTGCCGCCGGGCACCGCCGTCGGCGTACTCGGGATAACCCAGGTCAGGAGCCAGGTCGACGCCGAACCCGTAGAGCCCCAGGTTGAGCGTGCCCCGGTGGCCGTGCCCGTTGCTGCGGCCGTAGTAGATCCAGGCCGCGCGGGCATGCTCGGGATCTCCGGCGCGCAAGGCGGCGAAGCCGAACCCGGTGAGGTTCTCGCTGGGCCGGTTCAGCGGGCCGTGCTCGGCGACGACGGCGGCGATGCGCTGCTGCGTCCCGGCGACGTCGAGAGCGAAGACGTCACTGTAGAGGTCGTCAATCTTTCCCTCACCTGAGATATGGGCCAGCTGGGCATGCTCGATATCGCCGAAACGCTCGAACGCAGCGACGTGGTCGTTCGTTGAGCCGAACAGGCCCGGTGCACCGGTCTGCCCGGAGTCCCCGATCGAGGGCGTGTACGTGCCGAGCATGGGCAGCCGGTAGCGCATCTGGAACATCTTGCGGTACTTCGGGTGTTCGTACAGGTCAGCCTGCGGGTAGTCGGCGTAGCCGGCCAGCACGTCGGCGACGCCCTTGACGTGACCGATCCACAGGCGGTTGTAGCTAGGCGCGCCCTCGTCACCGGCTCCGTCCCGGTCCACCTTGTCGATCAGGGTCTGGTAGAAGGCTCCTCCTGTGACCCGGTAGTCCGGGTCTTGCACCCGCCCGCCGTTGGCGAAGACGAAGTCGATCCATTGCGGCGAAGCGTCGGGGTCGTCGAGGACGACGGCCGCCGACGCCAGCGTGTTCTGATGCATGCCGAAGTTGCCGAAGATCTTCGCGCTCAGCACGCCGCGGCAGGTCTCGCGCAGGATCCCGTTCTCCACATTGAGCCGGAGGTCGTCCACCGATTCCTTGGCCGGGAGCCGATGCGCTTGCGCCTTGTCCCGCAGGAAGGGAATGACGTCGAGCGTGTCCGATTCGGCGATGGCCGGGAAGAAGGCGTCGTACGCGTAGATGTAGTCCCGGATCAGGCCGGTTTCCCAGATGCACCCGACCACCTTGCCGTTGCCACTGAGGCCGTCAGAGTGGAAGTAACCGTCCGCCCGCTTGTACGGCGCGGTGTCCATGGAAGGGTAGAGGTCCGCCACCCGGTCGAGGAGGATCACCCCGGACCGTGCGTAGACGGGGTCGCCGGTGTAGAGGTAGGCGTCGCGCAGAGCCCTGATTCCGCTGGTTAGCCCTCCGCCGTCGAGCGTGTTGTACCAGAGCCCCCAGTGGACGTAGTAGGCGATGAACGTCCACTTGTTGCCGTTGTCGTCGATCCAGCCGAACCCGTCGTCCACGCCCCAGGTCGGTCCGCGGTCCGGATACAGCTCGTTGACCAGCAGGCTCTCGTCGGCAAGAGAACGGTCGAACTCGCCGTGCTCATTCAGTCCGCTGCGGTAGAAGGCGCCGAAGTCGTTGGTGGGGAAGACGTAGTCGCTGGACGGGTCGGTCAGCTTCCACGGCTGCTCGAACTCGTCGATGCGCCAGGGGTAGTTGCCGTACTCGTAGATGTCCTGGCCGGAGACGGGCGAGCCGAGGTCCTGGTTCACCGCGTAGCTGCGTGGCAGGCCCTGGCCCGTGGGCAACGCCCAGAGCCAGTCGTCGCCGGCGTCGATGTACGGCTGGGCGGTGGCGACCGCCTCGTCGCGGAGCTTGGCGGCCCAGGCGTAATCTGCGACGTTGCGCCGCGCGGCGTCGACCTTGTCGGGTGTGTAGTACGTGGCCGCGGTCTTGACCGGGGCGTCCGCGGGGTCGTGCGGCAGGTCGGCCTTCAACGGCCCGGCCTGCGCGAACGCGGAGCGCGTGATGATCGGTGGCAGGAGGGCGGAGGAGACGCCTACGAGTCCCGCTGTGCGGAGAAACGAGCGGCGGTTCCACAACGGTGGGCGGTGGTCTTCGTCCATGACAGGCTCCCAGGACATCGACGGGTCACGGGGTGGAGAAGCTGGTCATCCATGGCGATGGGGCGGTCCGCGGTGTTGGTGAGCTTATCGCAGATGGTTATTTTTTCAATACCCTCATTCCGACTTTAGGTCACGCATATTTAGGTAGCCGTAGCTCTTTGCAGCCGAAGGTCCATGCTGATGTTGGCGTCTATTTGCTGGTGAAAGACGTGCGCGCGGGGATTGCCCGGGGGTGGCGGAGCATTGCTGTTTCAGCGGAAGCGCGAATATAATCTCTGCGTAATTCCCGTCCATGGGCGTCCGTAACGCTACTCGTGATCGTTGTGACCTGGCTGGACTGAGGTGGTGAGCGTCGTGAGCTCCTCGACGTAGCGGGGGTCGAGCCAGTATTCGCCGTGTCCGGCGATGGGGGCGTCGAGCGTCGGCGGATCGAGGAGCCGGCGGTCGACCGCCGGGTCGGGGGCGCGGGGTGGATCCAGGATCCAGGCGCCGATTGGGTCGGTGTCCCGGTACAGGTTCCGCCAGCTCCCGAGATCGTGGATCAGCGCGCGCAACGTGCGCTCGTCGACATAGGCGGGGAAATGGCGCGCATACAGTCGTCGTGCCGGTGATCCGTGGGTGACGAGGTGGACGTGGCGAGCAGTGCCGGCAGGCAGCTGCAGGACCGTCGCCACGGCGAGTATGGATCCTTGCGAGTGCCCGGACAGCACGACGCGCGACTCGTCGTGGGAGTTCAGCGCGGTGATCCGTTCGACGAGGTCGGGAACCGCTCGCTCGCCGTAGGAGGGCGGCGCGAGAGGATGCGCGGCCCGGGGCCAGAAGCTGCCGATGTCCCACAGGATGCCCACGGTGCGCCGGAGCGCTGGCTTGCGGGCGCTGCTCCAGGCCAGTCCGATCAGGCCGAGCGCGAACGCGCCCATGAACCACGTGCCGAAGGCGGTGAGTGTGGACAGTGGCGGCTCCTCGATGAGCCGCCAGTTGTCGGCTCCGCCCACGTAGACGGCCAGCCCGGCGAGCAGAACCAATCCCGCCACGAGGACGACCCGTCCGACGATTCGGCCGGCTCCGTCGGTCAGCGACGCGAGGGCGACGACGAGCGCCACCCGGCGCACGGCTGGATCGGCTGGCTTGGCCGGCGCGGGCGGGTCGGCTGGGTTCGCTGTCTCCGTCGCGGCGGCATTGTGTTCCGCGGCGACCACGTCCGCCACTGGGCCGATTCGACGGGCGACGCCGAGCGCCACCAAGGCGACGATCACCAGAATGGCGGCGAAGATCACGGCCGCAGCGGCGCCGGCCCAGGCGAAGGACGGCGGCAGTACCAACGGAATGTCCGCGGACCACGCCGCCTGCCGGGTGGCGAACGGCAAGGATTCGTCCGCGATGACCAGGTTCAGCGACGCGCGTTGCGCATTCGCCGTCGCTTGGCTCAGTACCGGGTAACCGAGCAGGTCGGTGACTCGGTACGTCAGGCCGGCGGAGAAGCCTCCGGCGATGAGATAGGCGACGACGGCGACTGCGGGCGCGCCGAGCCCTCGCATGCTCACCCGGAACCCTCCTCGGCCTTGGCTCCATGGCCGCTGGACAGCCACTGTCGCGGTGAGCAAGGCAAGGATGACGATCCCGACGACGAACGTCACGAGTATCGCGGCACGCGTACCCGGCAGCCTCCCGGCGGATTCCCACGCCCCGTGATCCCACAGGGAGAACGCGACCCCGAGGATCAGGAGCACCGTCGCGACCGAACGTGCGGCCCGGGCCAGGAGCGAGTGATGTGCCCCACGCCCTGCGATACCCTCGACAGCCACCGCGACCACGGCGGTGGCCAGCGTGGCGAGGGCGGCGATACAGATCGCCACACCCACCACGCGCAGGGGGCCCGAAGCGGCGAGCGTGGTCGCGGGCCAGGCGATGGTGGCAGCCAGCAACGCGGTGGCGGCCGCCACGTGAGCCGAGCGCAAGGCGGGCAGGCCCGGGTTGCCCTTCCAGAAGGCGGCATGCGTCATCGGGCGGTCCCGCTCCGTGGCCACCGGCACCTCCGGCACCGATGTGGACCGGCGTAGAGGTTTCCGGCCGAGCATGGCGATACCCAGTACGACGAGCATCGGCACGAGCCCGGAGACGACCACCCGGCGTCCGGGTTCGGAGAGCCAGCCGTCGGTAAGTGCGGCGGTTACCGGCGACGACGAACCGCACCGCCAATGCCCGGCGCACTGCCATCCGGCGACGTCCATGGCGGCCTGCACTGCCGTGAGCACCAACGTGATGCTCAGGACCACACCGAAGAGCCTGAGCAAGGTTGCTGAGGCCCGGCCCGCAACGCTCACGAGTCGTCCGGCACCGGCCGGAATCGCGGGGAGCATCCAATGGGCCAGATTGACCAGCATGAACGGCAGCAGCATGAGCCACGCCGCGCGGGCAGCCGGTCCGGAGGTCAGATTGCCCCAGCCGTACGCCTCGAGCCGGCGGCTCTCGGTCAGGTCGGCGGACCGGCCGCCCGGATACCAGCGCCGGTAGAAACCGGCCCGCTCGTCGCCGGCCACGCGCTTGAGCAGCGGATGGTCCAGGACGGTCTCGGGAGGCGTACCGCTGACGCCGTGAACTCGCAGTTCAGTGCTGCCGTCCAGGCTCGTGTCGAGACTCGCGTCGTCGCGCACCATCCCATGTTCCCATGATCACTGGCATTGCGCGGCCCGTGCCACGGCCATTGTCGCCGCCGGCACTGACAGTGCAAGACAATGGAGTGGCTCGTAAAGTTGACTGATTCCAGAAAAGACGCGATGATCAATGTCATGCCTGCTCAGGTCGCGGAACATTCCACGCCCGAGGAGCGTCTGCGTGCGGCCGGCCTGAGGGTCACCGCTCCCAGGCTGGGCGTACTGAACGCACTCGAGACAGAGCCGCATGCGGACGCGGACACCGTGGCCAGGCATGTGCGGGCGTCGCTCGGCACGGTCTCCACGCAAGCCGTCTACGACGTGCTCCATGCCCTGACCGATGCCGGCCTCCTGCGTCGCATCGAGCCGGCCGGTTCCCCGGCGCTCTACGAGACCCGCGTCGGCGACAACCATCACCACCTGGTCTGTCGTTCGTGCGGCGTCGTCGTCGACGTCGAGTGTTCTGGAGCGGCCGTCCCCTGTCTGATCCCGGAACCGCGGCACGGCTTCACCATCGACGAAGCCGAGGTCACGTTCTGGGGTCTCTGCCCCACCTGTACCGACGAAATGAACAAGGAGAACGCGTGACACCACCTACCACGTCCAATTCCGGCGCTCCCGTCGGCAGCGACGCGCACTCGCTGACCGTAGGCCCGAACGGACCGATCGTCCTCCACGACCACTATCTGGTGGAGAAGCTTGCCCAGTTCAACCGGGAGCGCGTTCCGGAGCGTGTCGTGCACGCCAAGGGCGGCGGCGCGTTCGGCGTGCTGGAGGTGACCGAGGACGTCAGCCAGTTCACCAAGGCGGCGCTCTTCCAGCCAGGCGCCCGGACCGAGGCCGTCGCGCGGTTCTCGTCCGTGGCAGGAGAGCAGGGCAGCCCCGACACCTGGCGTGACCCCCGCGGCTTCGCGCTGAAGTTCTACACGAGTGAAGGCAACTACGACCTCGTCGGCAACAACACGCCGGTCTTCTTCCTTCGCGACACCATCAAGTTCCCCGACTTCATCCGGTCCCAGAAGCGACTGCCGGGCTCCAACCTGCGTGACCACAACATGCAGTGGGACTTCTGGACGCTCTCCCCGGAGAGCGCCCACCAGGTGACCTGGCTCATGGGTGACCGCGGGCTTCCGCGCAGCTGGCGGAACATGGACGGCTTCGGCTCGCACACGTACCAGTGGATCAATGCCGCCGGCGAGCGCTTCTGGGTCAAGTACCACTTCCGTACCGACCAGGGGCACGAGTTCCTCACCCAGGCCGACGCCGACCGGATCGCGGGAGAGGACGCCGATTACCACATCCGTGACCTGTACACCGCCATCGAGCGCGGTGACGCTCCCAGCTGGACGGTGCACGTCCAGGTGATGCCGTACGCCGATGCCGCGGACTACCGGTTCAACCCGTTCGACCTCACCAAGGTCTGGCCGAAGGGCGACTACCCGCTCATCAAGGTCGGCACCCTGCGGTTGGACCGCAATCCGGAGAACTACTTCGCGCAGATCGAGCAGGCCGCGTTCGAGCCGAGCAACTTCGTGCCCGGCATCGCCGCCAGCCCGGACAAGATGCTGCTGGGCCGGATCTTCTCCTACGCCGACGCGCACCGGTACCGGATCGGCACCAACTACGCGCAGCTTCCGGTGAATGCCCCGAAGTCCGAGGTCAACTCGTACTCCAAGGACGGCGGGATGCGGTACTCGTGGAACTCACCGGACCGGCCCGTCTACGCGCCGAACAGCCACGGCGGCCCGGCTGCCGATCCGTCGCTGGTGGGCGACGCCGGCTGGGAGTCCGACGGTGAGCTCGTCCGGGCCGCCGCCACGCTGCACTCGGAGGACGACGACTTCGTCCAGGCCGGCACGCTCGTACGCGAGGTGCTCGACGACGCAGCGCGGGACCGGCTGGTGAACAACATCGCCGGGCACGTCAGCGAGGTCACCTCCGACGAGCTCCGCCAGCGCGTGTTCGCGTACTGGCGCAACGTGGACGAAATGCTCGGCAAGCGTGTCGAAGAGGCGCTCGCGAGCTGATCGTGCCAGGCGGGCGGACACTGGCGCCGGCGTTCTTGCCGGCTCCCGGTGTCTGCCCGTCGTCTGCCTGCCGGCGCGCTGTGTCGATGTGGATCAGATGGCGCAGTGGGCCTGTTCCGCAGCATGAGGTCACCTGATCATTTCGAGTCCAGCATGTGGGACGCGATCAGATGCACAAGTACCGTTCCACCACGGGTATGAGGTCACCTGATCGTCGTCGTGCAAAAGATCAGGTGAGAGAACGGAGATCAGGTGGCCAACTCGGGGTGGGGGGAGTGCGGGCGGCCATGAGGCGGTTGCGAGAATGAGGCAGTGAGCAACGACGACGCTCCCCGCAGTGCTGAACTATTCGACCGTGCCCGGGCAGTCACCCCCGGTGGCGTCAACTCGCCGGTGCGGGCGTTCAAGGCCGTCGGCGGTACGCCTCGGTTCATCGAGCGGGCCAGCGGCCCCTACATCTACGACGCCGACGGGCGGGAATACGTCGACCTCGTGTGCTCGTGGGGGCCGATGATCCTCGGGCACGCCCACCCTGCAGTTGTCGGCGCCGTCCAGGCTCAGGTGGCTCGAGGGGTCTCCTACGGCACGCCCACCCGGCCCGAGGTCGAGCTCGCCGAGGAGATCATCTCCCGCACCAGCGTGGAGCAGGTCCGCCTCGTCACCAGTGGAACCGAAGCGACCATGAGCGCCGTCCGGCTGGCCCGCGGCTACACGGGCCGGAGCAAGGTGGTCAAGTTCGCGGGCCACTACCACGGCCACGTCGACGCCCTGCTGGCGTCCGCGGGAAGCGGTGTGGCCACCCTGGGCCTGCCGGGTACCCCTGGCGTCACCCAGGCCAGCGCCGCCGACACCATCGTCCTGCCGTACAACGACCCGGAAGCGGTCAAAGCAGCCTTCGCCGAACACGGCGACTCCATCGCATGTGTCATCGCCGAGGCCGCCGCCGGCAACATGGGAGCGGTGCCGCCGGCTGAAGGCTTCAACGCCTACCTCCGCGAGACCACCCGCGCCCACGGCGCCCTGCTCATCCTCGACGAGGTGATGACCGGATTCCGGGTCTCTCGATCCGGGTGGTACGGCCTGGACGGGGTGGCCGCCGACCTGACCACGTTCGGCAAGGTCATGGGTGGGGGCTTCCCCGCGGCCGCCTTCGGCGGGCGCGCCGAGGTCATGGCGCAGCTGGCACCCGCCGGCCCCGTGTACCAGGCGGGAACCCTGGCCGGAAACCCGGTGGCGACGACGGCCGGCCTCACCACATTGCGGCTGGCCGACGACGCCGTCTACGCCCACCTGAACCGGACAGTCCACGCCATCGGCGGCCTCGTGCGGGAAGCGCTGGACGCGGCCGGCGTCCCCCATCTGCTGCAGTTCGCGGGGAACTTGTTCACCGTGTTTTTCGTCGATCCAGGCGAGACCGTCAGCGACTTCGAGACGGCGCAGCGCACGGATACCCGCCGGTATGCGGCGTTCTTCACCCGGATGCTGGAAGGCGGGGTCTACCTGCCCCCGTCGGCGTTCGAAGCATGGTTCGTCAGCTCGGCGCACGACGACGACGCACTGGCGCGAATCGCGGACGCGCTGCCCGCCGCCGCCGAGGCCGCGGCGAAGACAACGGAGCGAACGACCCCGTGATCTTCAAGGAATCAGCTGGGTCATGAGACAGCCGATCGGTCGATGATCATGGGACAGGACGAGTGAGGGGTTCATGGCGACCACGAAGATTCACCTGCTGCGCCACGGCGAGGTGCACAATCCGGGCAAGGTGCTGTATGGGCGCCTGTCCGGCTACCACCTCTCCGAACGTGGCACGGCGATGGCCGAGCGGGTCGCCGAAGTGGTGGCTGACCGGGATATCGTCGCACTGGTCACTAGCCCGCTCGAACGGGCTGTCGAGACCGTCGCGCCCATAGCCGCCGCGCTCGGGCTCACCCCGCGGCTCGACGAGGACCTCATTGAGGCTTCCAACAACTTCGAGGGGCTGACGTTCGGCGTCGGAGACGGCTCGTTGCGCAAGCCCCGGCACTGGCGACAGCTGCGCAACCCCTTCCGCCCGTCCTGGGGCGAGCCGTACCTGGAGATCGCGGCGCGGATGCGAGCGGCGATGGACCGCGCCCGGAATGAGGCCGAGGGGCATGAGGCGCTCCTCGTCTCCCATCAGCTGCCCATCTGGACGGTCCGGTCCGCCATTGAGGGCCGCCGGCTCTGGCACGATCCGCGCAGACGCGAATGCGCGCTGGCCAGCCTCACCACCTTCACCTACGACGGTGCCTCGATCGTCTCCGTCGCGTACAGCGAGCCCGCGGCCGACCTGTTGCCAGAGTCGGGCACGTCGTTCACGGCAGGGGCGTGATGAACGCCGGGAAGAGGTTGCTGGCGGCGTCGCTGCTGCTTCTCGGCCTGGCCGGCTGTTCTGACGGTCAGGTGACCCGAGACGGGGACGCCGACAACATCGGCTACATCGAGGGCGACGGCGTCGTGAGCATCATCCCGCCGGAAGAGCGAGAGCCCGCGCCGGATTTCGGCGGCGAGTTGCTGGCCGACGGCGGTACTTTCGAGCTGGCTGAGGCTCAGGGTGACGTCGTCGTGATCAACGTCTGGGGCTCCTGGTGCCCGCCGTGCCGTAAGGAAGCGCCGGACCTGCAAGCTGTGCACGAAGAGCTGGCCGACGACGGCGTGCGCTTCATCGGCGTCAACACCCGCGACGGCCAGACCGAGACCGCGGCACTGGCGTTCGAGCGGGAGTTCGGCATCACCTATCCGAGCGTGTTCGATCCCGATGGTCAGGCGCTGCTCGCCTTCCGCGCGACGCTTCCACCCCAGGCGATTCCCAGTACCCTCGTCATCGACCGGGAGGGCCGGATGGCCGCGCGGGTGCTCGGCCCGATCGGGCGGGCCTCGCTGCGTGACTTGGTGTCGGACATCGCCGCTGAAGACTCCAGCGGCGGGTAGCGATGGGAACGACGTTCGGTGAGACGGTGCTGTCGGGGTCGCTGCTGCTGGCGATCCCCGTGGCCGTGCTCGCCGGACTGGTGTCGTTCCTGTCCCCGTGCGTACTGCCGCTCGTTCCGGGCTATCTCGGCTACGTGACCGGACTCTCCGGCTCCGAGCTGTCCCGTGGCAGCCGTGGCCGGCTTGTCCTCGGCGTCAGCTTGTTCATCCTCGGCTTCGGGCTCGTATTCGTCTCCTACGGGCTGCTCTTCGGCGGCCTGGGGAGCACGTTGCGTCAGCATGCCGACGTGATCACCCGGGTGATGGGGGTGGTGACCATCGGCCTGGGGCTGGCCTTCGCAGGCTGGCTTCCCGGGCTGACCAGGCAATGGAAGACGCAGGCCAAGCCTGCCGTCGGACTGGCCGGAGCCCCGGCCCTCGGGGTCGTGTTCGGCCTCGGATGGACGCCGTGCATGGGCCCCACCCTCGCGGCTGTGCAGTTTCTTGCCTTCGACGAGGCCAATGCCGCACGAGGAGCGTTGCTCTCTTTCATGTACACCGTCGGGCTGGGGCTGCCGTTCTTGCTCGCCGCGCTGGCGTATCGCCGCTCCATGACGACGTTCGCCTGGCTGCGCCGGCATCAGGTCGCGCTGGTCCGTTTCGGCGGAGCGATGCTCGTGGTTGTCGGGCTTCTGCTTGTCACCGGGTTGTGGGGTGAGCTCATGGCGCACATGCAGGGCTGGATCAGCGGGTTCGAGGTGGCGGTATGACAAGCCGGCGCGGCACCGTGTCCACCGGTGCTGAACAGGGTCCCGATCCCGCGGACCGCGGCCCGGAAGGGCGGCTGGTCCCCGGCCAGGTGAGCAGCGGCGAGCAGAAGCGCCCACCGGCACTGAACACCGTGGAGTTCGCCCGCTGGGCGTGGCGTCAGTTCACGTCGATGCGCGTGGCGCTCATTTTGCTGTTCCTGCTGGCCATGGCAGCCATCCCTGGTTCTGTCATCCCCCAGTCCGGCGTCGACCCGCTCGAGGTCAGGGACTTCCGGGCGCGCAATCCCGGCCTGGCGGACTGGTATGACCGGCTGAGCCTGTTCGACGTCTACTCGGCGCCCTGGTTCGCGGCGATCTATCTGGCTCTGCTGGTGTCGCTGGTGGGCTGCATCCTGCCCCGCTCGTGGCACCACTGGAAGGCGATGCGAGCACAGCCTCCGCGCACCCCGAGCCGGCTGGCCCGGATGCCCGTGCACCGGACGGCCACCGTGACCGCACCTCCCGGGGAGGTCCTCGACGCCGCCCACGCGGAACTGCGACGCCGGCGGTTCCGGGTCGCTGAAATGCGCGAGGGCGACGACGCGGTCTCCGCCGAGGCGGGCCATCTGCGGGAGACCGGCAACCTGGTCTTCCACCTTTCGCTGGTGGTGGTCCTGCTCGCGGTGGCGCTCGGCGGCTTGTTCGGCTACCGCGGCACGGTGCTCGTTCCGGAAGGCAACGGCTTCGCGAACTCGGTGGTCCAGTACGACAACCTGTCTTCCGGGACGATGTTCGACCCCATCGACCTGCCGCCGTTCTCGCTGCGGGTCGAGAGGTTCTCGATGGACTTCATCGACGCCGGCCCCCACATCGGTCTGCCGGAAGACTACGAGGCGACGGTGAGTCTTGTCCGCGAACCCGGCGCCGAACCCGAGGAACACTCCATCCGGGTCAACGAGCCGCTCAACGTGAACGGCACACTCGTCCACATCCTCAACCCCGGCTACGCGCCAGCCATCACCGTCCGCGACGCAGCGGGTGAGGTCCTGGCCGAGGGGCCGGTGCCGTTCCTGCCGCAGGACGACAATTTCACCTCGACGGGTGTCCTCAAGGTGCCGGTGGCGGACGAGGCAGGGCCGGACATCGGGCTGGAGGGCCTCTTCCTGCCGACCGCCTATGTCGACGGCACGGGCATGCGTTCCATCTTCCCGGAGCCACGGCAGCCCGAGCTGTACATCACCGCGTTCTACGGTGACCTCGGGATCGACGACGGCACGCCGCAGTCGATCTACCGCTTGAACCAGGAGAACCTGGAACAGTTCGAGGACGACGGCCAGCCGTTCGCGGCCGTCCTCACCCCCGGTGAGACCGCGGAACTGCCCGGCGGCAGCGGTTTCGTCACTTTCGACGGGTACGTCACCTGGGTGAACCTGCAGGTTTCGCGGAACTCGGGCAAAGAGATCGCCCTATTGGGAGCCGTGCTCGCGGTAGCCGGCCTGGCTGGTTCGCTCTACGTGCGCCGTCGCAGGGTATGGGTGCGTGTCACCGCCGCCGGCGACGGGCGTACCGTGGTCGAAGCCGCAGGGTTGCATCGTTCCGAGGGCGGAAACCTCGGCGACGAGGTCGAGGAGGTCCTCGACGCGGTTCGGCGCAGAGTCAACACAGGTGAGAAACGGCAGGAGACCTGATGGATCTCGACGCGATTGCCGAGTGGAGCCGGTACGTGGTCGGCGCCGCTCTCTTCGTCTATCTCGGGGCCTGGCTCGGCTTCAGCTCGGAGATGGGTCTGCGGACCCGGCTGCGCACCGAGGCAGCGAACGTTGGTGGGGTGCGCTCGGGCGAACTCGCCGCCGTGTCGGCGGAGACGTCGGTCACCGCTCGTACGGCGCAGGAAGCGGGCGACGACGCCCGGCCCCGCGAAGAAGGCGGAACGGCGCAGGTGCGGCAGCTGGCCGAGCAGGCCGACAGCCGCGGCCGGGCGGGGCGCGCCTGCCTGGTAGTGGCCACCGTGGTGCTGGCCGTGGGTGTGGTGATGCGCGGGGTCGGCACCGGCCGGTTCCCGTGGGGCAACATGCACGAGTTCTCCATCACAGCCGGCCTGGTCGCCTCGATCGCCTTCATCTATCTGGGTCGCACCGCCGCTGGGCGGATCGTGACGGCCTGGGGCTCCCTGATCGTGTTCATCACCCTCGGTCTCGCCGTGACGTTGTTGTATGTGCCGCCTGGTCCGCTGGTGCCTGCGCTGCAGTCGTACTGGCTGATCGTGCATGTCGGCTGCGCCGTGGTCGCCTTTGGGCTCTTCACCGTGGCGGCGGTCGTCCAGGCGATGCAGATCATCGCCGAACGCGCCGGGCGCAGGGGGCAGGTCACCGGGTTCGCGGCGTCGCTACCGGCGTCGTCGACCCTCGACCGGCTGGGATACCGGCTGACAGCCATCGGCTTTCCGATTTGGACCGTGGGCCCACTGATTCTCGGGGCCATCTGGGCCGAGGTCTCGTGGGGTCGCTACTGGGACTGGGACCCCAAGGAGGTGTGGGCGCTGATCACCTGGCTTGTGTATGCCGCCTACCTCCACGCCCGCGCTACCGCTGGCTGGAAGGGGTCCAAGGCCTCGGTGGTCGGACTGATCGGATTCGCCACCGCGCTGTTCAGCTACTTCGGAGTCAACATCTTCTTCGGCGGCATGCACGTCTACGGCGGCCTCTGAGGTCCAGCGGGAGTCCTCGTGGCCCGGGGCGCCTGTCAGCGGGCGTCGTCGTCGCCGCCGTCGCCGCGTTTGCGCAGCTCTTCCTCGGCGCCGCCGTCCTCCCGCTTGGGCTTCTTCTTCTCGTCCGGAGCGCCGGCCCCGGGGTCCGGCACATTGGGGTCGGGGTGCTGCTTGCGGTACTCCTCTTCGCGGCGCCGCAAGCTCTCTTCCCACTCGTTCAGCAGCTTCTCGTGCTCGTCATCCAGATTGCGTAGCTCGCGGAGGAACTCGGGGTTGTCGTCAGGCGGGAGGGGTGCAGCCTTGGGCGCGGCGGGTCTCGGCCTGGGCTGGGCGCCCGGCTTCCCGGTGACCAGCCACAGAATGGGCCCGACCACCGGGATCAGCAAGATGATGGCCATCCACGCAGGCTTGTTCAACGACCGGATCCTGGCGGAGTCCGTCTGCAGGCAGTCGATGAGCGCGTAGACAGCCAGAATGAGCGCCACGACCACCGGCAATACGCGGGCCACTACGGGACCTCCTCGTTGAACTCAAGCTTCTTACCCACCCAGCCTAAGCTAGATACCCTCCCACGCCCACTGCGGGCAACTGGTAGCTGTTTCGCTGGTCCGGCCTCGCTCCCGAAGCCGAACGACGAGCGGGCCGGACGTGGATGGACCGGATACACCTAGAGGAGCGCCGGAGCCACCTCGCGCTCGAACAACTCGACGCTGCCAAGGTCATGAGCGGCGTCGAAGAAGTAACAGACCGCATACGTCATTCCGGCGTCTCTCATCGTGGCCAGCGCCTCGGTGACCTGCGCGGGTGTGCCCACCGTGGGGCTGTTGCGAAGATTCGTGAGTGTGCTCTGGATCTCACCTTCGGCAACGAACGGACGATGGGCCTCGGCGAGCTGAGTCAGTTTGTCCTCGACATCGGACTCCGTCTCGCCGAGGACGGTAGTGATGTTCGCCGAGCGAGTGATCGAGTCGAAGTCGGTTCCCAGCTCGCGGCAATGCTGGGCCAGCACCTCGGATTTGTGCGTGAACTGCTCGACGTCGCTGCCGCCGAAGTTCGTATACCGCGTGTAGCTGGCACCGTCGACGACATCACCGCCACGGGCATGCTTGGCCGCGATACGCAGCGTGACCTTCTCCCCGCCGCCGGCGATCCACAGCGGAATGCCCTCATCCTGCAATGGCAGCGGCCGGCAGATGGCGCCGTCGACCGTGTAGTGCTTGCCGTCCAGCGTGGCGGTGCCGCTGTTCCAGAGCTGACGCATGATCTGCACGCCCTCGTCCAGCATCGCCAGCCGCTCACCCGCACGGGGGAACCCGTAGCCGTACGCTCGCCACTCGTGCTCGTACCAGCCGGCGCCGATGCCCATCTCGGTGCGTCCGCCGGAGACGATGTCCACCGTCGCGGCAACTTTGGCCAGGTACGCCGGGTTGCGGTACGCCATGCACGTACACATCTGACCCAGCCGGACCCGCTCGGTCGACGCCCCGAGCGCGGCCATCAGGGTCCATGCCTCGTGGGTCGCCTGGTCGGTGGGCACGGGGGTGGTGTGGAAGTGGTCGTATACCCAGATCGACTCGAACGTGGTGCCTTGATCTGCATGCTCAGCCACCCGCATCATGGCATCCCAGTGTTCAGCTGGTTCGATACCGACGAGGTCTAGTCGCCAGCCTTGCGGAATGAAGAGCCCGAAGCGCATAGTCATGCCGTCCAACTTACGTGCCGGCTCGTCTCACGCTTGCCTGGGTCCACAGGGTGGTGACCCACGACGTACCCTGGATATCACCATGGCTGTTCTGCGTTACACCCTCCTCAGGGCCCTGATCCTCGTGGTCGTGGGCTCGCTGGCCTGGCTGCTCGGATTCCGCGGGTTCTGGCTGCTGTTCGTCGCCGTCTTCGTGTCCGGCCTGGTCAGCATCTTCGTCCTGCGTGCCAGCCGGGACCAGGTCTCCGCCACCCTGGACCGGCGGCTGGCCACCATCAACCAGCGCCTCCAGCACCGCACGGCTGCCGAGGACGCATGGGATGAGGCCCAGCGAAGGGCGGAGGCCGACGACGTGCCCCGTTCCGGTCCCGGTGGCCGGCACGGGGCTGAACAGGGCCCGGGCCCCAAGGAAGACGGCCATCCGTCATCTCCGTGAATTGACCGCCAGCCAGGGTGTCAGCTGAGGAACAGCCCCACGGTGAGCAGGCTCGCGAACAGCAATCCGGTGAAGCTTGTGCCCTGCAGCGCGGGTATGAGTGCCGGACCCTCGTCGCCGCGGAGGACCGGCACGGTGACTCGCGCGGTCATCGGGATAGCCAGCAGTGCCAGCGCCACCCACGGATCAGCGGTGACGATCATCGGCAGCGCCAGAACGAACGGCGCCGTCATCAGTCCGGCGTAGAGCAGGCGACTGCGTTGCTGGCCGAGGAAGACGGCCAGCGTGCGCTTACCCGCTCCCGCGTCCTTCGGGGCGTCACGGATGTTGTTGACCAGCAGCAGGGCACATGCGCTGCTGCCGACGGCCGCCCCCGCGAGCACCGACGAAGCGCTGATCTGTCCGGTCTGGACGAACGTCGTCCCACCGACGGCGACCAGCCCGAAGAAGACGAAGACGGAGAGCTCGCCCATCCCCCGATAGCCGTATGGCCGGGATCCACCTGTGTAATACCACGCGGCCGCGACGGCGGCGGCACCCACCGCGAGCAGCCACCACTCGGCTGTAAGCACCACGAGGACGAGGCCGCACAGCGCGGCCACACCGAAGGAGACCCAGGCCGCGGCTTTCACCGTGGCCGCGCGAACCGCGCCGGAGCCGACGAGCCGGAACGGGCCGACCCGGTCGTCGTCGGTCCCCCGGACGCCGTCGGAGTAGTCGTTCGCGAAGTTCACGCCGATCTGCAGCGCGACGGCGACGGCGAGTGCGAGCAGCGCACGCCCGATGTGCACCGACCCGGCGGCGGCCGCCGCCCCGGTGCCGACGAGAACGGGCGAGACGGCCGCGGGCAGCGTCCGCGGGCGGGTGCCCTGCACCCACTGGGTAGACGTCGCCATCAGACCTCGGTGTTTTGGTTGGTAGCCAGCTGCCGGGCAAGCGCGCGGCGATCCGGCTTTCCGCTGGGCAGGGTGGGCAGCGAATCCAGCTGCACCAGATCTTTCGGAGCGTATGCGGCAGGAGCCTGCCGCATCACATGGGCGCGGACGGACTCGAGCCGTGGTGGCTGGTCGGTGTCCTCCGCTACGACAGCCGCGATGACGCGTTGCCCCCACTCCGGGTCCGTGACTGCGACGGCCAGCGCCTCGCGCACCGCCGGGTGCGTCGCCACCACGCGATCCACGGCGGCCAGCGGAACGTTCACCCCGCCGGAGACCGCGACGTCGTCGACCCGGCCGACCACCTCGACGGTGCCGTCGGCCTTGTAGTGGCCGATGTCCGTGGTGACGTACCAGCCGTCGACGAACGTCTCGGTGCTCAATTCGGGGCGGAGCCGATATCCGCTGGCCAGCATCGGCCCACGCAGCCGGACGCGGCCGTCGTCGTCGACGGCGAGCTCGACGTCGTCCAGAGGGCGGCCGTCGTACACACAACCGCCGCAGGTCTCGGTGGTGCCGTATGTGGTCACGACAGGGATTCCGGCTGACCTGGCACGGTCCAGCAGTTCAGAGCTGATGGCCGAACCGCCGACCAGGACGGCATCGTATCCGGAAAGGGCCGCGACCGCGGCGTCACCGCCGTCGAGCAGGGCGGCGAGCTGGCGCGCGACCAAGGCGGTGTAGCGGCGTCCAGAGCCGGAGCCGAACAAGCGCACCGACGCCGCGGCGAACAGCTCGGGATCGAAGCCCTGCGACAGGTCGAGCGCCACCGGCTGGGTGCCCGCGACGTACGAGCGGGCCAGGACCATGAGCCCGGCGACGTGCGTGGCCGGTAGGGCGAGCAGCCAGCGGCCCGGACCGCCGAGCCGCCGCACGCTGGCGGTGGCGGATGCCTGAATCGCATCGGCGCTGAGCAGGACTCCCTTGGGTTCGCCCGTGGAGCCGGAGGTGGGGACGATCAGGGCGGCGTCGTCCTCTGCCGGTTCGTCCGGACGCAGAGCGTCCAGCAGCTGCTCGCGTACCGGCTCCGGATGCGTCGGAATGGGCAGCAGTGCGTGGCCGCCCTCCAGTGCCGCGGTGACGGCGGGAAAGAGCCGGGGAACGACGGCGGGAGTCAGCGGCACGTCGATCACTTGGAGTGAACGTGTCGCAGACGTGGTCGTCACGGGAGTCGATCTCTGCATCGCGTAGTCCAGCTTAGAGAGGTTCCCGCCGTCCGTCACCTTCGCCGCCACCACCGCCCGCTGCCAAATGATCATGTAAACCATGTTTTTTCGTGCGATACCAGGTCTGCAGGCCTGGTGAAGCACGAGAAAACATGGTTTACATGATCATTTAGCAGCAGATGGCGCAGTCAGTAATACCAGGGGAAACGCGACCAGTCCGGCGGGCGCTTCTCGAGGAACGCGTCGCGGCCCTCGACGGCCTCCTCCGTCATATATGCCAGCCGGGTCGCCTCACCCGCGAAGACCTGCTGCCCCACCATGCCGTCGTCTATCGCATTGAACGCGAACTTGAGCATGCGCTGGGCGGTGGGGCTCTTGCCGTTGATGCGCGCAGCCCACTCGAGCGCCACGTCCTCCAGCTCCGCGTGCGGAACCACGGCGTTGACCATCCCCATTCGATGGGCGTCGGCGGCGGAGTACTCGTCCCCGAGGAAGAAGATCTCCCGGGCGAACTTCTGTCCAACCTGGCGAGCCAGGTACGCCGAGCCGTAGCCACCGTCGAACGACCCGACGTCGGCGTCGGTCTGCTTGAACCGTCCGTACTCGGCGCTGGCGAGGGTGAGGTCGCACACGACGTGCAGGCTGTGGCCACCGCCGGCCGCCCATCCGGGGACGACGGCGACGACGACCTTCGGCATCGTCCGGATCAGCCGCTGCACTTCGAGGATGTGCAGGCGGCCTGCGCGGGCCGGATCGTCGGGCGATGCGGCGTACCGGTATCCGTCTCGCCCACGTACCCGCTGGTCACCGCCGGAGCAGAAGGCCCAGCCGCCGTCTTTCGGGGACGGTCCGTTGCCGGTCAGCAGCACGCAGCCCACGTCGGGTGTCATCCGGGCGTGGTCGAGGGCACGGTACAGCTCGTCGACCGTATGTGGCCGGAACGCGTTGCGGACCTCGGGCCGGTCGAACGCTACCCGAACCGTTCCCTGGTCGTGCGCGCCGGCGACGTGGCGGTGATACGTGATGTCGGTGAAGTCGAAGCCCTCCACAGGGCGCCACCGATCGGGGTCGAAGGGTGTGCTGGTCACACCGGTCACTGTACGGGCCACGCCGGTGGTCCGCCTGCGCCACCCCGGAGCAGCACGGATCTGGACCGGCTGTGCCGATCACCGCGTTGAGGACCCTGGCCGGTGCCATGTTCCAGTAGGGTCCGGCAGTGAAAGCACCAGTACTTCTCTCGACTGTCGGAAGGCTCATCTCGATGCGTTTCGCTCGTCCCTCTCTGTCCACCACGGCGCTGTCCTCGGCCGCCCTGGTCAGCCTGCTCCTCGCCGGCTGCGGATCAGGTGACGACACCCCGGAGGGCTGGACCATGATCGACGACGAGTCTTCCGGTATCGCGGTGGCGATGCCGGAGAACGTGGACCCGCAGGAGCAGGAGGCGCCCACGTCCGACGGCGGCACCATGACGACGCGGTCCTATTTCGTGGTCCGGGAGGGCGTCGAGATGGGGTTCAATGTGCTCGACCTGGATGGCGGAACATACGACCTGGAGGCGGGCCTGGAGGGTACTGCCGCCGCCATCGAGGGTGAGATCGCCAGCAGGGAGCCCATCACGGTGGATGGGTACGACGGCGTCGAGGCGGAGGTCATTTTCCAGGACGATTTCGTCGCGGTGTTCCAGCTCATCCTGCTCGACGACCACGTGCTGCAGCCGATGGTCTCCACCGAGCAGGACAATCGATCGACAGGGGACGAGTACTTCAGCCAGCTCGTCGACTCGATCGACCTTGGCTGACTCCGTCCCGTATCCGGCACACGCGCAGACGAATGCTGGGACCGTAGGATTCGTGGCGATGCACGTCTACTCCATTCCACTGAGATCCCGTTTCCGGGAGATCGACGTCCGCGAAGGCGTCCTGCTCGAAGGCGCGGCGGGCTGGGCCGAGTTCTCGCCGTTCAAGGAGTACGACGACACCGAGGCAGCGGCATGGTGGCGCGCTGCTCGAGAGGCCGCCGATGTCGGCTGGCCTGAGCCGGTCAGGGATCGTGTCCCCGTGAATGCGACTGTGCCGGCGGTAGAGCCGGAGCAAGTGGCCGGCGTCCTTGCCCGGTTCCCGGGCTGCTCCACGGCCAAGGTCAAGGTCGGCGCGCCGGATCAGACATCCGCTCAGGATGAAGAGCGCTTACGCGCCGTGCGCGACGTTCTGGGTCCCGGCGGGGCGATCCGGATCGATGCGAACGGCAGCTGGGACGTGGATACCGCGACGACGCTCCTGCCCCGCTACGACCGGGCAGCGGGCGGGCTCGAATACGCCGAGCAGCCGTGCCGGGACGTGGAAGAGCTGGCCGCGGTCCGCCGCCGGGTGCCTGTGCCTATCGCCGCAGACGAGTCGATCCGCCGCGCGGGTGATCCGATGCGTGTCGCCCGCCTCGAGGCGGCGGACATCGCGGTGCTGAAGGTCCAGCCGCTGGGCGGCGTCCGGGCGTGCCTGCGGATCGCGGAAGACATCGGGCTGCCGGTCGTCGTTTCGAGCGCGCTGGAGACATCGGTCGGTATCGCTGCCGGCATCGCGCTCGCCGCGGCGCTGCCGGATCTGCCGTACGCGTGTGGCTTGGCGACCGTGAGCCTGCTCTCCAGGGACGTCGTCGCGGATCCGCTGGTGGCGATCGACGGTGCGCTTCCGGTGCGCCGACCGGCACCGGCCCCGGCTGCCCTGCGGGCCAACGCGGCCGGCGAGGAGACTCGAGCTTGGTGGAACCTCCGGATAGCTCGGATCGTCTGAACAAGTGTCACCCCTGGCGTGGATAGTGGGCGGAGCGATCATGGAAGATAGACGCATGTGGTCTCGTCTGCTTGCCGGTACAGGTGCCGCCGCGCTCGCTGCGGCCGCGGGGTTCGCGCTGCTGGGCGGCGCCAGCAGTGCTGACGAGGCAGGCGAGCTCCGGGCGAAGGTCACCGCGAGCGTGGAGAAGTCCGTGATCGCCGAACCGTCACCTGTCGACGACCAGCCTGCCGAGGCGGTATACGCCGAACCGGAAGAGCCCGGCGACGAAGGCCTCGTCCTGTCGGCGCCGGAGGAGGCCAACGGCTGGGACGAGGTGCCCTTCTCAGCGACATGGACAGCGGACGGCGCCCAGACAATCGTCGGCACGGTCGATCTGCAACAACTCGACGGCGAGTCCTGGACCACGGTGGCGGACCTGGACATCGGGGCGGCCGGAGGTGAGACGGAACTCGAGGTGGGCCGCTCGGGCATCTACCGCCTTGCCTATGGCGGCGGAGACACGGTCGAGGCCACGTCGTCCAACGACGTTGCCGTGGTCTCCGGCGAGCTGATGGAGTCCTGGATTACGGCCACCGCCGCACCCGCTGGTGACGACGCCGCGGAGATCACCGCGACGTGGACGACGAAGGGCGGCGTGGCGATCGTCGGCGAACTCGAGCTCCAGCGGCTCGTCGACGACGAGTGGGAGCCGGTGTCCACGGTGACCACCGGGGCGGACAGCACAGCCGAGCTGGAGATCGACGCGAGCATCGGTGACCGCTTCCGGTTCGTGTACCCCGGCGGCAGCCGATTCGAAGCGGTGGAGAGCGACGATGCCGTCGTGATCGGTGCCGACGTCCGCACCATCCCGGTCAGCACGTGCCAGAACGGCACGGACATCGACAACCTGCCCTATGGCGCCGCCTGCCATTACGCGCCCGTAACCGTCGACACTTTCGTCGTCGCCCATGACTACCTGGGCAACGCGTGGTGGAACGCAATGCCGATGGGCACCGTCGTCGAGCTCGAGGGCCGCGAGGCCGGCATCTACGAAGTCGTCGACCGGACCATCGCGCCGGGCCGGGGCTCGGCTCTGGGCGCCGCGTCGAACTGGGCTTGCGGCGACGCATGTGACGTCATCCTGCAGACGTGCCAAGGCAGCAACACCGGCTTCACCTGGTTGCGGAAGATCGACTGAGCCGGCCGATGCGGGAACTGCCCCAGCCGCAGCTGCGGTGTGCATAGGCTCGGGTCGTGAACCCTTCGACTGCGGCGGCCCGGATCCTCGTGGAGACGCTGGCCGCACTGGGGACCAGGCACGTGGTACTCGCCCCGGGCTCGCGCAGTGCGCCGCTGGCCATCGCCTTGGCCAGCGCGGCCGATCGCGGCGACGTCCGCCTGCACGTGCGTATCGATGAGCGTTCGGCGGGTTTTCTCGCCTTGGGGCTCGCCCGTGGCTCGGGGGCTCCGGTCGCGATCGTGACCACCTCGGGCACCGCCGTCGCCAATCTCCATCCCGCGGTGCTCGAGGCGTCGCACACCGGCGTCCCGCTGGTGGTGCTGTCGGCGGACCGCCCGCACGAGATCCGCGGGACCGGCGCGAACCAGACCACCGACCAGGTGCGGATCTTCGGCGGTGCAGTGCGGTTCGACGCCGATGTGCCGGCTCCTTTCGGAAGGCCCGGAGAAGCAGCTGACCTGCGTAGCCTGCTGAGCCGGGCGATCGCCGCCAGCACCGGATCCCGGACCGGCCTGCCGGGCCCGGTGCACGTGAACCTGGCCTTCCGGGAGCCATTGGTGCCGGATGCCGAGAACCTTCCCGATGCGGGGACGGACGCTGTCGACCCGGCAGCTGGTCTGGCGAGCGAGGAGCCGTCGGAGTCCGGCGAATCCCTTGGAGAGTCACGACGCCGGCCCGTCACACACGTGCATCCGCTGGATCGTGTTCCCGACCCCATGGTGCTGCCGGCCGGCCCGCGTACTGTCGTGATCGCCGGCGACGGAGCCGGCCCAGCCGCCGTGCGGTTCGCCGAGGCCGGCGGATACCCGGTCCTTCCCGAGCCGTCATCGGGAGCTCGTTGGGGCGCCAACGCGCTGGGCCCTTACCGCCTGCTACTGAAGTCGGCACCGCTGAGTGACGAGATCGAGCGCGTGGTCGTGTTCGGGCACGTCACACTCTCCCGGCCGGTCTCGGCATTGCTCGCTCGCCGTGACATCGAGGTCGTGGTGGTCGCGCCACGGGGCGACTGGCCGGACGCCGCTAGGAACGCCGCACGCGTCGTCGGGGCGGTGCGGGCCGAGGGGCTACCGGATGCCGATTGGCTCAAGACCTGGGTAGAGGCGGATCGCCTCGCCCGGGCCGTGATCGACGATCTCCTCGACTCCAGCCCGCTGACCGGCCCATTGGTGGCCAGGGAGGTGTGGGCGTCGACCAGGCCGTCCCAGGCGCTCCTCGTGGGCTCGTCGAACCCGATCCGGGATCTCGACCTCACTGCACGGCCGTGGCCGGCTGGCGGAGCCGAGGGCAGGGCCGCCGACGCGGACGTCGGGGACCGTCCGCTTGTGCTGGCGAACCGGGGCCTGGCCGGTATCGATGGGGTGGTTTCCACGGCGTCCGGGGTTGCCCTGGGTTCCGGCCGCTTCACCCGTGTCCTTCTCGGAGATCTGACCTTTCTGCACGACGTGGGCGGCCTACTCGTGGGCACCGGAGAGGAGCAGCCGACCACGCAGCTGGTCGTTGTCAATGACGACGGAGGCGGCATCTTCTCGCTGTTGGAGCAGGGCGCGCCGCGGCACGCCTCCGTGTTCGAGCGGGTCTTCGGCACGTCTCACGGTGTGGGCCTGGCCGGACTGTGTGCGGCTTACGGGCTCGACTACCGGCCTGCGGAGTCGCTGGACCAGCTGCGTGGTCTCCTGAACTCGCCGCCGGAGGGCCGTTCCGTGGTCGAGGTACGGGTGGACCGGTCCGGGCTGCGTGCACTGCACGCGCGACTGGATGCCGCCGTCGTGGCCGCCCTGGCTACGGCATAGTCGCTCAGTGTCCTGCCCGTGACCACTAGCGGTTGAGAGCGTCACGCATGGGGACGAGCTTTGCGGCGCTTTCAGCTAGCTCGGCCGCTGGATCGGAGCCGGCCACGATTCCACAGCCGGCGAAGAGCCGCATCCGCGATGGATCAGCGGTATCCACCTGGGCACAGCGCAACGCGATACCCCACTCGCCGTCCCCGGCGCTGTCGATCCAGCCTACGGGCGCGGCGTAGCGGCCCCTGTCCAGCCCCTCGATCTCACGGATGACGGCTTGGGCGGTATCTGTTGGTGTGCCGCCGACGGCCGCGGACGGGTGCAGAGCCGCGGCTAATGCCAGCGACGACGCGTTCCCCGAGGCCACACCGGCCAGGTCCGTCGCCAGGTGCATAACGTTTGACAGGTGCAGGACGAAGGGTGTCTCCGGGACGTTCATGCTGGAGCAGAACGGGGCCAGGGCGTCCGCCACCGAGCGCACGGCGAACTCGTGTTCCTCGAGATCCTTGCTGGAGCGTGCCAGCGAGGCAGCGAGGGCGAGGTCGTGGATGTCGTCCCGGGTGCGGCGGATCGTTCCGGCGAGGACACGGGACGTGACCAGCCCCCGCTCGCGCCGGACCAGCAACTCTGGTGTTGCCCCCAGCGTGCCGTCGACGCTGAACGTCCAGCATCGGGGATAGCGGTCGCTGAGCCGGTGAAGGGGCCAGCGCGGGTCGATGATGCTGTGACACTCCGCGACGAGGTCGCGGGCGAGGACCACCTTCTCGAGCTCACCCGCGATGATCCGGCGGACCGCCTCGGCGACGACGGACTCCCACTCCGGGCCGGTACGCGCGCCGTCGGCGAACGTGACCGGGCCGGGTCGACGGGGGGAGCTGACGGCCGGTAGCGCCGGCCACGGGGGAAGATTGCCGTTGAGGCTGACCGTGGTGACCCACCAGCGGCCGTCCCGGTGTCCGACGATGGTCTCGGGCAGGATGAGTACCGATTCCCCCGCGTCGTCGAAGGTGAACGAGCCGAACGCCACGGGTCCGGTGCCGGGCAGCTGGACCTCGTCGCGGACGATCGCCGTGCGTGTCAGGGTGTTCCACCAGCGCTCGGCTTCGGCGAACCGGTTCACGCCGTCGCCCTCGAACCGGGCGGCCTCGCCCCAGCCCACCAGTCCTTCGCCGTGCCGCACCCAAGCCAGGGATGCCTCGTCAGGCAGAAGGGAGAGCAACGCGCCTGGATCAGGGATCTCCACCGTGCGCGTGACCAGTTCGGGCGCCGGTACGGTGAGTGGGGCACTCGTCACGGGCGTTAAGCCTATGTCCGAACTGCGCGGTGACCACTGTTCACGGGCTGACGAATTGGTCACAGCGTACGTCCCCGCCTCACGGATCGTGGGTTTCTCTATGCTGGCAGGGTGATCCGGGCCTCTCTTGACAAGCAGCCGAGTGATGTCGCCGCCATGTTCGACGACGTCGCCGAGCGCTACGACATCACCAACGACGTGCTCTCTCTGGGCCAGGACCGATACTGGCGGCGAGCCGCGGAGCGTGCTGTTCGCCCGCTGCCGGGTGAGAAGATCCTGGACTTGGCCGCGGGGACCGGGACGTCCAGCGAGCCGTTCCAGGCCGCAGGGGCCACGGTGGTGCCCTGCGATTTCTCCTTGGGCATGCTTCGCGCCGGTAAGCGTCGTCGTGCTGATCTCCCGTTCGTCGCGGGCGACGCCACCAGGCTGCCGTTCGCCGACGCGTCGTTCGACGCGGTCACCATCTCGTTCGGCCTGCGCAACGTGCACGATCCTGATACTGGACTGCGGGAGATGCTACGGGTCACCCGCCCGGGCGGCCGACTGGTGGTCTGCGAGTTCAGCCACCCCACCTGGCGTCCGTTCCGCACCGTATATGTGGAATACCTGATGCGTGCATTGCCTCCGGTGGCGCGGAAGATCGCGAGCAACCCCGACGCCTACGTCTATCTGGCCGAATCGATCAGAGCATGGCCGGATCAGGCCGGAATGGCGCAGCGGCTCCAGCGAGCGGGCTGGGTCGGCGTGCGGTGGCGCGACCTCTCCGGTGGGATCGTGGCGTTGCACTACGGGGTTCGCCCCTGATCGCCCGTCCCGGCAATTCTGTCAACGGTGGAGGTTTGTGTGGGCCAGGACCCACAAAGGGCTCCACCGTTGACAGAACCTTCCACCCTTGAATGCACCAGGCGGGGATTGCTAGCTCAATTTCCCACAAGCAACCGGGAGCGCTTCCAGGCGTGCGCCGGCAGCGGGCTGATTCGTCCGCAGCGCGGGCTTGGGGTAGTTGCCCTGGTGGTGGCTGTCATGTGGGCATCTCCGGAGCGGAGTGTTTCGCGGCTTCCCCCTTCTCCATGGCGACCAGCGAAGGCGACCGGCAGAGGCGACCGGCGAGCAATCTGGCGGGCGCGTGGCAGGCGAGAGATGCGGCAGCCGTGCCTGAACGGGCGCCTGCCGGCCGACGATTCGGCCTCTTTCCCGGGAATGGGCGGAGGCGCTGCTCGCCGAACGGGACAAGATGGCGTGGCCGGACGTCGGAGTATCGTGGTCCGGCCTGATCGCGTGAGTTTCGATGTGCCGGTGGTGTCCGGTGCGGAGGAACCGCACTGGTCAGCACCTTCTCAAGGCGGGATTTAGCATGAGCGCAGGCAGTGGAAAGCCGAGTCCTGATCGACGACGGCGGCTATCAGACGCGGACCGTGAACGGTGTGTGGAAGCAATCTCCCGGGCTTATTCCGACGGGCGGATCGCTGTGGATGATCTGCAGACACGTACGGCCCTGGTCTATGAGGCGACGTCGATCGCCGATCTGGACGCGATCATGCATGACATCCGCGAGCCAGTGCGAGCCTCATCTGTTTCGCAACCGCTGCCGAGCGGCTTTCGGCGGTACGGACGCTTGGTGATGGCGGGGGTGCTGATGGTCTTCGGTCTTGCAGCCATTGGTGTGTCCGCGCTCATCGACGACGGTAGTAGCTCGCGCAATGCGGGCGACCCTGCCCAAGCACCGCCCGCACCGGGCGTTGATCCGGTGGACGTGGATGCGCCGGAGATCGCCGCCGAGGAGATGGGCATGTTCACCGAGGCGGGATTGACTCGGATGTGGGCGACGTTCGACGACAACGGCATAGAACAGGTCGAGTCGATTACCGTGCGGGCGAGTTGGGCCGAGGCGTTGGTGCGTGCCGACAGCGAACAGCTCGGACTGGCGGAGATCAGATATGAGGGAGGGCTGGCGATGCCGCCCCGGTGGCGACGCGAATACTCCGAGACTGAAGGTGGCTTCTTCTATCTCTACGACGTGTCACCTGGGGCGCTTGTGCGTGCCATCGACGAATCCCCGGAAGCAGCCGGCCTCCCCCATGGCGAGACGACGCTCGCCCGAGTGGGCCGGAGCGTCTTCGACGACGGCGACGTCGTCCTGACGGTCCGGGTCGAGGACGGTACTGACAACCACAGCGTCACGTGGACGTCCGATGGATCGCAGGTGCTGCGCACGTCCTGATGGAAGCAGCCCGTTTCGGCCGGACAAGATTTTCGCAACAGAAGTGATGCGTAAATGTGCAGGTCAGGGTGTCGGCCCCGGTCGAAACTCGTCAGGCACAGCGCCTACACTTGGGCAGGAAGTAGGTTCGTGAATGAATTCACGAGCGCTTCCGGTGACAGCGGTACCTTCTCGACAGATGCTGGGGAATCTGATGACTGCGCAGGCCGGCGACGCCGACGTCATTGTCGTCGGCGCTGGGCCAGCTGGCACCACCACGGCCTACTACCTGGCTCGCGCCGGGCTGGACGTGCTGTTGCTGGAGAAAGCGTCGTTTCCCCGGGACAAGATCTGCGGGGACGGCCTCACGCCCCGCGCCGTGCGCCAGTTGGTGCGGATGGGCGTGGACACCTCTGGCCCCGGCTGGATCCGGAATCGAGGCTTGCGGATCATCGGCGGCGGCATGCGGCTGCACCTGCCGTGGCCGGATTTGGTCAGCTATCCGGATCACGGCCTGGTGCGCACCCGGATGGACTTCGACCACATCCTGGCGCGGCACGCGACCGCCGCCGGAGTGCGACTGCACGAACGATCGAACGTGACCGCACCAGTGGTGGATGAGAGCAGCGGGCGCGTCGTCGGTGTACGGGTCAAGCCGCTGAACGAGCGCGGCCGGGCCACCGGCGAGCAGCTCACATATCGGGCGCCCCTGGTCGTCGCAGCTGACGGCACGTCGTCGAGGTTGGCAACGTCGTTGGGCATCCACAAGCGGGACGACCGGCCGATGGGCGTGGCCGTCCGGACCTACTTCAAGAGCCCTCGGCACGACGACGATTGGATGGAGTCGTGGCTGGAGCTGTGGGCGGCGAACAATCGTGGCGGTCGTGACCTGCTGCCCGGCTATGGCTGGATCTTCGGTGCGGGCAACGGGACCAGCAATGTCGGCCTCGGTATCACCAACACGTCCAAGGCCTTCGGCCAGGTCGACTACAAGGACTTGCTTCGCCGCTGGGTTGCGCAGACCCCCACCGAATGGGGCTTCACCGAAGAGAACCAGGTCGGCGACGTGCGTAGTGCGGCCCTGCCGATGGGATTCAATCGGCAGCCGCACTACAGCCGCGGGCTGCTCCTCGTCGGTGACTCCGGGGGCATGGTGAACCCGTTCAACGGCGAGGGAATCGACTACGCGATGGAGGCGGCCAGCCTGGCCGCCACCGTCATCGCCGATGCGCTCTCCCGTGATACGGCGCTCGCCCGGGAACGGGTCCTGCAGGGGTACCCGGATGCACTCAAGAACGAGCACGGTGGATACTTCACACTCGGCCGGGTCTTCCTCCGGCTGATCGGAGACCCTCGCATCATGAAGATCGCCACCAACCACGGCCTGCCGCGGCCCTGGCTGATGAAATTCACCCTGAAACTGCTGGCCAACTTGACCGACCACCGCGATGGTGACGTCTACGACCGGGTTATCAACGCGATGACGCGATTGGCACCGGCCGCATGATGAGACTGCCGACGAATGAGTGAGGACCGCGTGATTCACGTGAGTAAGGAGCCGGGCGTGACCGATTTGACCGAGAGGAGCTGAGCGTCCATGGATCTGTATGCACCGATCATCGGTCTGATCATCCTGGGCGCCGTCTTCGCGGTGGGTTCCGTGGCGTTCTCCGCGGTGGCGGGGCCGAAGCGCTACAACCGGGCCCGCCTCGACTCGTACGAGTGCGGCATCCAGCCCACTCCGCAGCCGGTCGGCGGCGGGCGAATCCCGATCAAGTACTACTTGACCGCGATGACCTTCATCATCTTCGACATCGAGATCATCTTCCTGTATCCCTGGGCGGTGCGGTTCGATCACCTCGGGGTGTTCGGTTTCGTCGCGATGGTGACGTTCTTGTTCCTGATCACGGTTCCGTTCATCTACGAATGGCGCCGTGGCGGCCTGGAATGGGACTAAAGGCGTAAGGGGCACAAAGACATGGGTATCGAAGAGAAGCTTCCGTCCGGAGTATTGCTCAGCACGGTTGAGGGCTTGGCCGGGTGGATGCGCAAGAGTTCGGTCTGGCCGGCCACGTTCGGCCTGGCCTGCTGCGCCATCGAGATGATGTCGTTCGGCGCGCCTCGCCACGACTCCTCCCGGTTCGGCATGGAGGTCTTTCGCGCCTCGCCTCGCCAGGCGGACCTGATGATCGTCGCCGGCCGGGTGAGCCAGAAGATGGCGCCCGTGCTGCGCCAGATCTACGACCAGATGCCGAATCCCAAGTGGGTGCTCTCCATGGGTGTCTGCGCCAGCTCCGGCGGCATGTTCAACAATTACGCGATCGTCCAGGGTGTCGACCACGTCGTGCCGGTGGACATCTACCTCCCCGGCTGCCCGCCTCGTCCGGAGATGCTGATCGACGCGATCCTCAAGCTTCACGACAAGATCCAGCACACCAAGCTGGGTGCGCATCGGATCGCGGCCGAGGATGAGGCGGAGTCGCTGGCGCTGACGGCGACGCCGACGCACGAGATGAAGGGTCTGCTGCGGTGACCGACGAGCAAGGCATGGAACCGGGCCTTCCGTCCGGTCCGGAAGGCCCGGCGCTTCCACCGGAGCACCCGTCGCGTCGCGGCATGTTCGGAGCCGAAGGCTCGGGCGACACATCCGGCTACGGCGGGCTGGTCCCGCGCGACACCAACCCCGTGCGCGGTGCGTCCACGCCCAGGCCGTGGGCCGAGGAATTCGAACGTCTCGACGAGGAGGTCGGCTCCGCGCTGCGAGAGGCGGGTATCGGCTACGAGGACGCCGTCGAGAAGGTCGTCGTCGATCGTGGGCAGATGACCATCTTCATCAAGCGGGAGAAGCTGGCGGAGACCGCCAAGGTGTTCCGCGACGACCCCGCCCTGCGGTTCGAGATGTGCACCGGCGTGGACGGCGTGCACTATCCGGAGGAGACCGGGCGAGAGCTGCACGCGTGCATTCAACTGCTTTCCATCACCCACAACCGCAGGGTCAATCTCGAGGTGGCCTGCCCCGACGACGACCCGCACGTGCCGTCGATCACCGAGACGTACCCGTCGGCCAACTGGCACGAGCGCGAAGCCTACGACTTCTTCGGGATCATCTTCGACGGGCACCAGGCGCTGACCAGGATCCAGATGCCGGACGACTGGCCCGGCCACCCGCAGCGCAAGGACTACCCCTTGGGGGGCATACCGGTCGAGTACAAGGGCGCGACGATCCCACCGCCCGACGAGCGGAGGGCGTACCAGTGATGACGATTGTGGCCAATGCGAACGGAACGAGCGTGACCAGATGAACGACGTCACATTCACTCCGGCCGAGGAGACCGACGACCCGTATGCGGGCGTCCGGGAGACGACCGAAGGCCCGGTATACACGGTCACCGGGCAGGACTGGGAAGACGTGGTCGGCGCGGCCGCGGCCGGCGAGGAACGCGTTGTCGTCAACATGGGCCCGCAGCATCCGTCGACGCACGGGGTGCTGCGGCTGATCCTCGAGCTCGACGGCGAGATTGTCACCGAGGCACGTTGCGGCGTCGGTTACCTGCACACCGGTATCGAGAAGAACATGGAGTACCGGAACTGGACCCAGGGCGTCACGTTCGTGACCCGGATGGACTATCTCGCCCCGTTCTTCAACGAGGCCGCGTACGTCCTCGGGGTCGAGCGCCTGCTCGGGATCACCGACGACATCCCGGACCGGGCCAATGTCATTCGGGTCATGATGATGGAGCTCAACCGGATCTCGTCCCACCTGGTGTGCATCGCCACCGGAGGCATGGAGATTGGCGCGCTGACGGTCATGACCGTCGGCTTCCGCGAGCGGGAGAAGACGCTCGACATCTTCGAGCTGATCACCGGCCTGCGGATGAACAACGCCTACATCCGCCCGGGTGGCGTGGCACAGGATCTGCCGCCCGGGGCCGTGGAGAGCGTCCGCGAGTACTTGCGCTGGATGTGGGACCACATCGGCGAGCTGGAGTCGTTCTGTAACGAGAACCCGATCTTCAAGGGCCGCACGGTAGGCATCGGCTATCTCGACCTGGCCGGCTGCATGGCGCTGGGGATCACCGGACCGATGTTGCGAGCCACCGGCCTCCCGTGGGATCTGCGCAAGAGCCAGCCGTACTCGGGCTACGAAACCTACGACTTCGACGTTCCCACCGCGGACACCTGCGACGCGTACGGCCGCTTCCGCATCCGCATCGACGAGATGAAGGAATCGCTGAAGATCGTCGAGCAGTGCCTGGATCGTCTCGAGCCCGGCCCGGTGATGATCGAGGACAAGAAGATCGCCTGGCCGGCGCAGCTGGCCATCGGCGCCGACGGGATGGGCAACTCGCTCGACCACATCCGGCACATCATGGGTGAGTCGATGGAGGCGCTGATCCATCACTTCAAGCTGGTGACCGAGGGCTTCCGGGTGCCGCCGGGGCAGGTGTACTCGGCAATCGAGAGCCCGCGCGGAGAGCTCGGAGCGCACGTGGTCTCCGAGGGCGGCACGCGTCCGTACCGGGTGCACTTCCGTGACCCGTCGTTCAACAACCTCCAGGCTGTCTCCGCGACGTCGGAAGGCGGTATGGTCGCCGACGTCATCGTTGCGGTGGCAAGCATCGACCCGGTGATGGGCGGGTGCGACAGGTGAGTGACGACGTGACGAGTGAGCGGAGTGGTCGGCGTAGCGAAGCGGAGCCGCCCGCGGAGCGAACGAGGAGCGGAGTGCGACCACAGGCGTCGAGTGACGACGTGACGAGTGAGCTTCGACCGGAAGACAACGTGGGAGAGACGACCGTGCTCGACGAGAAGGTGCGCGCGGAGATGCTCGAGATCGTCGCGAGGTATCCGCAGGCCCGCTCGGCACTGCTGCCGATGCTGCACCTGGTGCAGTCGTATGAGGGCTACGTCACCCCGGCGGGCATCGAGATGTGCGCGGACGTCCTGGGTCTCACCCAGGCCGAGGTAGCGGCGGTGGCGACGTTCTACACGATGTACAAGCGTCGTCCGGTCGGTGAGTACCACGTCGGCGTGTGTACCAACACGCTGTGCGCGATCATGGGCGGCGATGCGATCTGGTCGGAACTCTCCGACCACCTCGGCGTCGGGCACGACGAGACCACGGAGGACGGCAAGGTCTCTCTGGAGCGCGTCGAATGCAACGCCGCCTGCGATTTCGCGCCGGTCGTCATGGTGAACTGGGAGTTCATGGACAACCAGACACCGGACTCTGCCCGGGATCTGGTCGATACGCTCCGTGACGGTGGTGAGGTCACGTCGACCCGTGGCCCCAAGGTCTGCAGCTGGAAGCAGGCGGAGCGAGTGCTCGCTGGTTTCCCCGATGGGCTCGCCGGTCAGGGCGAGACGGCCGGGCACGCGTCGCTGGTGGGCTTGCGCCTGGCCGAGGAGAACGGCTGGACCGCTCCGGAAGGCGGTCAGCGTGAGCTGGGAGCCGGCGCCCGTGGTGAAGGCACAACCGGAGGAGAGAAGAAGTGACCACCCCATCCGAGGTGCCCAATAACGGAGCCTCGGCCGCAGACCAGGCCTCGGCCCTGACGCCGGTGCTCACCGCGCGGTGGGGCCAGAAGGACGCGTTCACCCGACGGGTCTACGAGCGCAACGGCGGTTACAAGGCACTGCGCCAAGCCCTGCAGCGCACCCCCGAGTCGATCGTCGAGGCGGTCAAGGACTCCGGGCTGCGCGGCCGCGGAGGCGCGGGCTTCCCCACGGGGATGAAATGGAGCTTCATCCCGAAGGACAGCCCGAAGCCGACCTACCTGGTGGTGAACGCCGACGAGTCGGAGCCGGGCACCTGCAAGGACATTCCGCTGATGATGGCGGACCCGCATGTGCTGATCGAGGGCGTGATCATCTCCGCCTACGCGATAGGTGCCCATCATGCGTTCATCTACGTGCGCGGCGAAGTGCTTCACGTGGTCCGGCGGCTGCAACAGGCCGTCGCCGAGGCGTACGAGGCCGGGTACCTCGGCTCCAACATCCTTGGCTCCGGGTACCAGCTCGACGTCGTCGTCCACACCGGCGCGGGAGCCTACATCTGTGGTGAGGAGACCGCCCTGCTCGACTCTCTGGAGGGCCGGCGAGGCCAGCCGAGGCTCAAGCCCCCGTTCCCGGCGGTGGCCGGCCTGTATGCGTCACCCACGGTGATCAACAACGTGGAGACCATCGCCTCGGTCCCATCCATCGTCTCCAACGGGGCGGGCTGGTTCCGCTCGATGGGCAGCGAGAAGTCGCCGGGATTCGGCATCTTCTCGCTGTCCGGCCATGTGAACCGGCCAGGCCAGTACGAGGCTCCTCTCGGCATCACGCTCAACGAACTGCTGGAGATGGCCGGAGGTATCCGGGCCGGGCATGAGCTGAAGTTCTGGACGCCAGGGGGCTCGTCGACCCCGATGCTGACGGCGGAGCACGCCGACCTCCCGTTGGACTTCGAGGGCATGGCCGGTGTCGGGTCGATGCTGGGAACCCGCGCACTGCAGATCTTCGACGAGACGACGTGCGTGGTACGTGCCACCGCCAGATGGGTCGACTTCTACAAGCACGAGTCCTGTGGCAAGTGCACGCCGTGCCGGGAAGGCTTCTGGTGGCTCGTGCAGATCCTGGACCGGCTCGAGGAGGGGCAGGGCACCGAGGCCGACCTCGACAAGCTCCTCGACCTGACCGACAACATCGCCGGGCGCTCCTTCTGCGCACTCGCGGACGGCGGCGTGTCACCGGTGAACTCGTCCGTCCAGTACTTCCGCGACGAGTACATCGCCCACTTCGAACATGGCGGCTGCCCGTTCGATCCGGCGGCCTCGGCACTGTTCGACCTCGAACGCAAGGAAGAAGCGGGAGCCAAAGCCTGATGAGCGGGAGCACCAACGCCAGCGTCGGTTCGACCTCGGCGGAGAAGATTCCCTCGGCGGAGAAGAACGCCTCGGCTGCGCCGGACGACGCTGTCGAGCAGCGCGAGGACCTGGTCACTGTCACTATCGACGGCTTCGAGGTGAGTGTGCCCAAGGGCACGCTGGTCATCCGGGCCGCCGAGATGATCGGTGTCCAGATCCCTCGATTCTGCGACCACCCGTTGCTGGAGCCGGCCGGCGCGTGCCGGCAGTGCCTGGTCGAGGTGCCCGACATGGGCAACGGTCGCGGTATGCCGAAGCCGCAGGCGTCGTGCACGTTGACCGTGATGCCTGGCATGGTGATCAACACTCAGCTGACCTCGGCCGTGGCGGACAAAGCGCAGCAGGGGATCATGGAGTTCCTGCTGATCAACCACCCGCTGGACTGCCCGGTCTGCGACAAGGGCGGCGAGTGCCCCCTGCAGAACCAGGCGATGAGCAACGGCCGGGGTGACTCGCGGTACGAGGGCAAGAAGCGGACGTACCCCAAACCGATCAACATCTCCGCCCAGGTTCTGCTCGACCGCGAGCGGTGCGTACTGTGTGCCCGCTGCACGCGGTTCTCGCAGGAGATCGCCGGTGACCCGTTCATCGAACTGCTCGAGCGCGGCGCGCTGCAGCAGGTCGGCATCTACGAGAAGGAGCCCTTCGAGAGCTACTTCTCTGGTAACACGATCCAGATCTGCCCGGTCGGGGCGCTCACCTCGGCTGCGTACCGATTCCGTGCCCGGCCGTTCGACCTGGTGTCGGTGCCGTCCGTGGCGGAACACGACTCCTGCGGCAGCGCCATCCGGGTGGACCATCGCCGCGGAACCGTGATGCGCCGTCTCTCCGGCGACGACCCCGAGGTCAACGAGGAGTGGATCACCGACAAGGACCGTTTCGCGTTCCGTTCGTACAACCTGGACGACCGGCTCACGCACCCGCTGGTCCGGGACGAGGAAACCGGCGAGCTGGTGACGGCGTCCTGGCCGGAGGCACTCAGCATCGCGGCGAATGGCCTGGCCGCGGCCCGCGACGACCGTGGCGTCGGCGTGCTCACCGGTGGGCGGGTGACCCTGGAGGACGCCTACGCGTACGCGAAGTTCGCCCGGATCGTGCTGAACACCAATGACATCGACTTCCGTGTCCGGGCGCACTCGGAGGAGGAGACAAGCTTCCTCGGCCGGGTGGCCACCGCAGGGTTCGGCGGCGTAAACGGTGTGACGTTCGGCGATCTCGAGTCGGCACCGTCGGTCCTGCTGGCCGGCCTGGAGGCCGAGGAGGAAGCCGGCACGGTCTTCCTGCGCCTGCGCAAGGCGTCGCGCCGGGGCACCGTGGTCTCGTCGATCGCGCCGTTCGCGACGCGCGGCCTGACTAAGCTCTCCGGACATCTCATCCCGGCCGCGCCGGGCACGGAGGCAGAGGTGCTCAATGCGATCGCGGCGAAGGCCACCGAAGTGGCCGACGTTCACGAGGGGCTGACCCAGGACAACGCGGTGGTCATCGTCGGTGAGCGGCTCGCCGCTGTGCCCGGCGCCCTGTCCGCCGCCGTGCGGCTGGCCGACGCGACGGGCGCGAAGCTGGCGTGGATTCCCCGCCGAGCCGGCGAGCGTGGTGCGGTGGAAGCCGGCGGACTGCCGACCCTCCTCCCCGGCGGCCGACCCGTCGAGGAAGCCGAAGCACGAGTCGACATCGCCGCCGCCTGGGGTGTGTCGTACTTGCCCGCGCTCGACGGCCGGGACACTGCCGGCATCATCACGGCTCTGTCCCGCGGAACGCTCGGCGGCGCCGTCGTCGGTGGAGTGGAGCTTGCCGACCTGCCGGACGCCGCAGCCGCCCGGGAGGCGCTGAAGGCCGCGTCGTTCCTCGTGAGCCTCGAGGTCCGGCGCAGTGAGGTGACCGAGCTGGCCGACGTCGTGCTCCCGGTGGCTCCACCGGTCGAGAAGGCCGGCACGTTCGTGAACTGGGAGGGGCGGCACCGGCCCTTCCCCAAGGTGGTTCAGAGCGCGGCCTGGTCCGACGCCGCCACGCTCGACGCGCTCGCCGCCGAAATGGACGTCAAGCTGGGCACGGAGGACGTCGCCGCGATCCGGGCGGAGCTCGACGAGATCGGCCAATGGTCCGCGGCGAAACCGAACCTGAACGTGCCGGCGGGCGAGCCACCGGCGCCCGGCGCCAACGAGGCGGTCTTGGCCAGCTGGCGTTTGATGCTGGATGCCGGTCGTAGCCAGGACGGCGAGCCACATCTGGCGCAGACGGCACCGGACCCCCTTGTCCGGCTCTCCGCCGTGACCGCGGCGGAAGTGGGTGTGGCCGACGGCGACCCCCTGACCGTGAGCACAGCGCAGGGCTCCATCACGCTGCCACTGGCGATCACCGAGATGCCGGATCGGGTGGTGTGGCTGCCGCAGAACTCCCCCGGCTCGCGGATCCACGTCGACCTCGGGGTAGGCGCCGGCGCGATCGTGACGCTCTCCGGAGGTGACGCATGAACGTCCAGTTGCTCGACATCCGGGCGGTGGATCAGGTCGAGGGCTTCGGCAACGACCCCTGGTGGATCATCGCCATCAAGTGCCTGGCCATCTTCGTGATCCTCGTGGTGCTGGTCATTTTCTCCATCGTCTTCGAGCGCAAGGTCGTCGCGAAGATGCAGCACCGGGTCGGTCCTAACCGGACCGGTCCCGGGGGCTGGCTGCAGAGCCTGGCCGACGGCACGAAGCTGATGTTGAAGGAAGACATCATCCCCAAGGCCGCCGATCGCGTCGTCTACGTGCTGGCGCCCATCATCGCGGTGATCCCGGCATTCTTGATCTTCTCCGTGATCCCGCTCGGGCCGGAGGTGTCGATCTTCGGGCAGACCACGCGGCTGCAGCTCACCGATACGCCGGTCGCGGTCCTGCTCGTGCTCGCCATCGCGTCCGTGGGTGTGTACGGGATCATGCTGGCCGGCTGGTCCAGCGGTTCGACCTACCCGCTGCTCGGCGGCCTGCGCTCGTCCGCGCAGGTGATCTCCTACGAGCTTGCCATGGGGCTGTCGTTCGTGGCGGTCTTCTTGTTCGCCGGAACGATGTCCACGTCCGGGATCGTCGAAGGCCAGCAGGATCTCTGGTACGCGATCATCCTGCTGCCGTCGTTCGGGGTGTACCTGGTCTCCATGGTCGGTGAGACCAACCGGGCGCCGTTCGACCTCCCCGAAGCGGAGGGCGAGCTGGTGGCCGGATGGGGCACCGAGTACTCGTCGTTCAAGTACGCGATGCCGTTCATGGCCGAATACATGAACATGATCAACGTCTCCGCGCTCGCCACCACGTTGTTCCTGGGCGGATGGCGGGCGCCGTGGCCGCTCTCGGCGATCAACGACGGCATGCTCAACACCGGATGGTGGCCGCTGCTGTGGTTCTTCGCCAAGGTCATCCTGCTGATGTTCGTCTTCGTCTGGTTGCGCGGTACCTTGCCCAGGCTCCGCTACGACCAGTTCATGAAGCTCGGCTGGAAGTTCCTGATCCCGATCTCGCTGGGCTGGATCGTTCTGGTCGCGGGGATGCGGCTGGCCCTCAACGAAGGTGTCGAGCGGCAGCAGATGATGCTGGGGGTCGGCGCCGTGTTCGCGATCTTCCTGGTCATCTCCCTGATCGCTCCGATGATCACCGGCTCGCACCGGCGTGACTCCGAGACAGAGGAGGCCGAACAGCCGGAGGCCTCGTTCGACCCGTTCGCCGGGGGGCATCCGGTGCCGCCGCTGCCTGGGCAGGAGTCCGCGCTGACGGTGCCGGCCACAGTGGGAGCGCCGGCGGACACGGCCGACCAAACCGACGAGAGCGACAGCCCTGAGGAGGGCACCAGTGCCTGAGTTCCTCGATTCCGTAGCGGGGTTCGGAGTCACCTTCCGGACCATGTTCCGCAAGACGGTGACCGAGCAGTACCCCGAGCAACCGCACCCGGTGGCGCCCCGTTTCCACGGCCGGCACCAGCTCAACCGCCACCCGGACGGGCTGGAGAAGTGCATCGGCTGTGAACTGTGCGCCTGGGCGTGCCCGGCGGACGCCATCTACGTCGAAGGGGCGTCCAACGTCGACGACGCCGAGGACGGATCGGGCCGGTATTCCCCGGGCGAGCGATACGGCCGGGTCTACCAGATCAACTACCTGCGCTGCATCTTGTGCGGGCTGTGCATCGAGGCCTGCCCCACGCGCGCGCTGACGATGACCAACGAGTACGAGCTCGCCGACACCACGCGGGAGAGCCTGATCTACGAGAAGCAGGATCTGCTCGCGCCGTTGCTTCCCGGAATGGAACAGCCGCCGCACCCCATGCGGCTCGGCGACGACGAGCGGGACTACTATCTCGGCGCGGGTCTGCAAGGCCGTTCGTCCGGTTCCGGGGAGGAGACGCAGTGAGTCCGCTGGCTGCAGTCGCAGCGCAGGTGGGAGAGACCACCGCCAGTACAGCCGGCGAAGAGGTGCTCTTCTGGATCATCGCGCCGCTGGCCGTCATTGGGGCGCTGGGGCTGGTGTTTTCCCGGAAGGCCGTGCACGGCGCACTGTTCCTCGCGGTTACCATGATCGGCCTGGCGATCCTCTATATCGCACTGGAGGCGCCGTTCCTCGGCGTGGTCCAGGTGGTCGTCTACACCGGCGCGATCATGATGCTGTTCCTGTTCGTGATCATGCTGATCGGCGTGGACGCATCCGACTCCCGGGTGGAGACGATCCGCGGCCAGCGCGGAGCCGCCGCGCTCGCGGTCTTCGGTGTGATCGTCCTGCTGGTGGCGGTGACCGGCCGGGCCGCGCTGCCGGATCCGGTGGGCACGGCGCAGGCCGCGCCGGAAGGCAACGTCTACGCCATCGCCGACCTGATCTTCGGCCGGTATGTCTGGGCCTTCGAGACCGTCGCCGCGGTGCTGATCACCGCCGCCGTCGGTGCCATGGCGCTGACCCATCGCGAGCGGCTCGCGCGGCGGCACAGCCAGCGCGAGCAGTCGGAGCGGCGGTTCCGTGAAGGCGACCCCAAGGACGCGGCCGGCATGCCGGTGCCCGGTGTCTACGCCAGGCACAACGCCGTCGACACCCCGGCCCTGTTGCCTGACGGCACGCCGGCGGAATCGTCGGTGTCGCCCGTCCTGGTGGCCCGCGGCGCCACCCGACTTGCAGAGGAGTTCGCCACGGACGTGGGGAGGCTCGGCCCCGAGCCGAAGCCTGGTGAAGCCGAGTCGACCGCCGAGCGGCCCACTGAGCCCAGCGACGCCGCCACGAGCGGCTTGCCGGACGACTCGCCGGCCGCGCATGGCACCGAAGAGACCGACGACGAGCCGGAGCAGGACGGGGGTGACGCGCGATGAGCCCCACACCGTACTTGGTCCTGGCCACCCTGCTGTTCACCATCGGCGGCGCCGGAGTGCTTCTGCGGCGCAACGCCTTGGTAGCGTTCATGAGCGTTGAGCTGATGCTCAACGCGGCCAACCTCGCGTTCGTCACGTTCGCGCGCATGCACGGCAACCTGGACGGGCAGATCATGGCGTTCTTCGTCATGGTCATCGCCGCCGCCGAGGTCGTCGTGGGCTTGGCCATCATCGTGATGATTTTCCGAACTCGCAGGTCCGCGTCGGTTGATGACGCCAGCCTGCTGAAGCTGTAACGGCCGGGGGAGACGTGAACTCGATCATGACGCATGGCCTGGCTGCCCAAGCCGAGGTGCATCAGGTCGTCCGCGACGCCTCGGGACTGATCTCCTCGACCTGGCTGCTCATCGCCTTCCCGCTGCTGGGTGCGGCTGTCCTGCTGCTCGGCGGGCGCAGGCTGGACAAGACCGGTCACCTGATCGGTACCGCCGCGTCCTGCCTGTCCTTCGTGATGGCCGTCGCCCTGTTCGTGGCGATGCTCGGAGAGAGCGGTGACGCCCGGGCGTTCAACGTGCCCCTGTGGGAGTGGTTCAACGCCGCCGGGTACCAGGTGGAGGTCGGCCTCCTGCTGGACCAGCTGTCGATGGCCTTCGTGCTGCTGATCACCGGCGTGGGTTCGCTGATCCACGTCTACTCGATCGGTTACATGGAGCACGACGAGCGGCGGCGGCGGTTCTTCGGCTACCTCAATCTCTTCGTCGCGGCGATGCTCCTGCTGGTCCTGGCGTCGGACTACCTGATCCTGTTCATCGGCTGGGAGGGCGTCGGCCTGGCGTCGTACCTGCTGATCGGGTTCTGGCAGCACAAGCCGTCCGCCGCTGTGGCCGCCAAGAAGGCTTTCGTGGTGAACCGGGTCGGCGACATGGGCATGGTGCTCGCCATCGCCTCGATGATCGTGGTGTTCGGCTCGTCGTCGTTCGAGCTGGTCTTCGCGGGAGCGGGCGACGCGCCGACGAGCTGGCTGAACGCGCTCGGCTTGCTGCTTCTCCTGGCGGCGTGCGGAAAGTCGGCGCAGTTCCCGCTGCAGTCCTGGCTGCTGGACGCGATGGAGGGCCCCACACCGGTCTCCGCCCTCATCCATGCC
Organism: Phytoactinopolyspora alkaliphila; assembly: GCF_010550695.1. GTDB lineage: Bacteria > Actinomycetota > Actinomycetes > Jiangellales > Jiangellaceae > Phytoactinopolyspora > Phytoactinopolyspora alkaliphila. The sequence continues at coordinate 258,099 of NZ_JAAGOB010000002.1, read as the reverse complement.
GCGACCATGGTGACCGCGGGTGTCTACCTGGTGGTGCGCTCGGCCGCCATCTACGACCTGGCGCCAGAGGCGCGCACGGCAGTGGTGCTCGTCGGCACCATCACGCTGCTGATGGGTGCCATCATCGGTTGCGCGAAGGACGACATCAAGAAGGCGCTCGCAGGCTCGACGATGAGCCAGATCGGCTACATGATGCTCGCCGCGGGACTCGGCCCGGCCGGGTACGCGTTCGCGATCTTCCACCTGATCACGCACGGCTTCTTCAAGGCGAACATGTTCCTCGGCGCCGGCTCGGTGATGCACGGCATGAACGACGAGGTGAACATGCGCCGCTTCGGCGGTCTGCGCGCGGCCATGCCGGTGACGTTCCTGACCTTCGCGCTCGGTTACCTCGCGATCATCGGCATCCCGCCCTTCGCCGGGTACTTCTCGAAGGACAAGATCATCGAGGCGGCGTTCGCGGACAACATCCTGATCGGGCTCTGTGCGCTCATCGGAGCGGGCATCACGGCGTTCTACATGACCCGCGTCATGCTGATGACGTTCCTCACCAGTAAGAGGTGGGCGGAAGATGTGCATCCGCACGAGTCGCCGCGGGTGATGACCTGGCCGTTGATCGGGTTGGCTGCTCTGTCGCTGGTCGGCGGTGCCGCACTGCTCTACGTCGGCGGCGGGATCGTGGAATGGCTTGAGCCGGTCACCGGCGAAGAGCACCATGATCTTCCGCTGCCGGTCGCGGCGCTGATCGCGATCACCCTCGTGGTGGTCGTCGCGGGTGTCGCCGTGGCGTGGCTGCTCTACGGACGTCGTCCGGTGCCGGTCGAAGCGCCGGCCGGTAACCCGCTGACCGTCGCCGCCCGCCGTGACCTGTACGGCGACGCTGTCAACGAAGCCGTCCTCATGAGGCCCGGCCAGTACCTGACCCGCTCCCTCGTCTACGTCGAGAACCGCGGCGTCGACGGCGCGGTGATCGGCGCGGCCAAGGCGGTGGGGGGCCTGTCGGCCCGCTGGCGCCGCTGGCAGACCGGGTTCGTCCGCTCGTACGCACTGACGATGCTGACCGGTGCCGGTCTGGTCGTCGTCGCCATGTTGTTGGTGAGGCTGCCGTGACAATCCCCTGGTTGACCCTGCTGATCGCGGCGCCCGCGCTGGGTGCCGTGCTGACGGCCCTGGTGCCCGCGGGACGCGGTACGCTCGCCAAGCAGGTGGCGATCGCATTCTCGCTGCTCAGTCTGGCCATCGCGATCGCGGTGATCGCTCAGTTCGAGCTCGGCGCGGACCGCTACCAGCTCGTCGAACAGCAAGCCTGGATCGACGCGCTCGGCATCTACTGGGCGCTGGGTATCGACGGCATCGGCGCGGCGCTGATCGCGCTGACCGCGGTGGCGACGCCGATCGTGGCGATGGCGATGTGGCCGGAGGCCGAGGCCGAGAAGCGCGACCCTAAGGCCTTCTTCGCGCTGCTGCTGGCCGTCGAGGCGCTGATCTTCACGGCTTTCCTCGCCAAGGACGTGCTGCTCTTCTACATCGTCTTCGAGGCGATGCTGATTCCGCTGTATTTCATGATCGGCATGTATGGAGGCCCGCAGCGGCGCTACGCGGCCCTGAAGTTCCTGCTGTACAACCTCTTCGGCGGATTGGTCATGCTGGCCGCCGTGATCGGGCTGTACGTCCAGTCGGTAGACGCCGGCAACGCGTCGTTCCTGCTCACCGACCTGGTGGCATTGGACATCCCGGTGGAGACGCAGCGCTGGCTGTTCCTCGGATTCATGCTCGCGTTCGCGATCAAGGCGCCGCTGTGGCCGTTCCACACCTGGCTGCCCGACGCCGCCGCCGAAGCCACGCCGTCCAACGCCGCCTTCCTCTCCGGCGTGGCAGACAAGGTGGGAACGTTCGGCATGATCGCGCTGGCCGTGCCGCTGTTTCCGGCTGCCGCCGCGGAGTTCGCTCCCGTCATCGTCGTGCTCGCGGTGATCAGCATCGTTTACGGCGCTCTGCTGGCTATCGGCCAGACAGACATGAAGAGGCTGATCGGATACACCTCGATCTCCCACTTCGGGTTCATCGTGCTGGGCATCTTCGCCCTCACCGAACGAGGCGCCACGGGCTCCACGCTGTACATGATCAACCATGGCTTGTCGACCATCGCCCTGTTTGTGATCGTTGGCTTCATGATCTCCCGCCGCCGGTCCAGGCTGGTCGCGGATTACGGCGGCATGCAGAAGACGACGCCCAAGCTGGCCGGTGTCTTCCTCTTCGCCGGACTGTCCGGGCTGGCGTTGCCGCCGTTGTCCACGTTCCTCTCCGAGTTCCTGGTGATCGCGGGCACGTTCGAGCAGTACCGGGCGGCGGCGGTCATCGCCACGGTCGGGATTGTGCTCGCCGCGCTCTACATCCTCTGGCTCTACCAGCGCACCATGACCGGGCCGGAACGGGCCGACATCGGGGCCACCAGAGACCTGGGCCGCCGCGAGATCGCCGTCGTCACGCCGTTGATCGCGTTGATCCTGGCCATCGGGTTCTTCCCGAGGACCGTCGTCGACGTCATCGACGACGGCGTGGGACCGACCCTGGCCGAGGTGGACGTCGAGGCTCCGCCACCTCTGGTGTCCGTGACCGACCACGCTGCTGAAGGGAACGACGAGTGAACGCGCCAGATCTGGAGTACGCGGCGCTCCTGCCGATGATCATCGTCCTCGGCGCGGCCGTGGTCGGTGTTCTGGTCGAGGCATTCGTGCCGCGAGGTCCCCGGCACCTGGTCCAGGTGCTGCTGGCACTCGTGGCATTGGCTGCCGCGTTCGTGCAGGTGGTTCGGCTTGGCGGCACCGAGATCGTCGGCGCTGTCGGATCGGTCGCGATCGACGGGCCGGCGCTGTTCATGCAGGGAACGGTCCTGGTCCTCGCCTTCGTCAGCGTCATGTTCTTCGCTGAGCGGCGGATCGAGGGCGGCGCCGATGCGTTCGCGCCGGCCGCGTCGTCGTTGCCGGGTAGCGAGGACGAGCGGGTGCTCGTTCGCGAGCGAGTGTTGCAGACCGAGGTCTATCCGCTGGCGATGTTCTCGGTGGGCGGCATGATGCTGTTCCCCGCGGCGAACGACCTGTTGATGATGTTCGTCGCGCTGGAGATCCTTTCGCTTCCCCTGTACCTCTTGTGCGGGATGGCGCGGCGGCGACGCCTGCTGTCCCAGGAGGCCGCGCTCAAGTACTTCCTGCTCGGGGCGTTCGCATCGGCCTTCTTCCTGTTCGGTGCGGCGTTCGTCTACGGCTTCTCGGGATCGGTGCGCTTCTCCGACATCGATGCCGCGCTGGGTGCTCGAATCGGTCAGGAGGGCTTGCTTCTGGCCGGTGTGGGCCTGATGGCGGTCGGGTTGCTGTTCAAGATCGGGGCGGTGCCGTTCCACGCCTGGACGCCGGACGTGTACCAGGGTGCTCCCACGCAGGTGACGGCATTCATGGCGGCATGCACCAAGCTGGCCGCGTTCGGCGCCATGCTGCGACTGTTCTACGTGGCACTCGGCGGCGTGCGTACCGACTGGCAGCCGATGTTGTGGGCCGTGGCCATCGTCACCATGGTGGTCGGCATCATCGTCGCGTTGACCCAGACCGACGTGAAGCGGATGCTGGCCTACTCGTCCATCGCGCACGCGGGATTCATCCTGACCGCGCTCGTCGCGGTCGATCAGGTCGCAGTGTCCGCCATTCTCTTCTACCTCGCCACCTACGGCTTCACCACGCTCGGTGCGTTCGCCGTCGTGACTCTGGTTCGTGACGCCGGAGGGGAGGCGACCCACCTGTCCAAGTGGGCGGGCCTGGGGAAGAGGTCTCCGCTGCTGGCGGCCACGTTCGGGCTCTTCCTGCTCGCGCTGGCTGGTATCCCGCTGACCAGCGGGTTCGTCGGCAAGCTTGCGGTATTCAGCGCGGCGTTCCAGGGCGGGGCGATGCCTCTGGTGATCGTCGGCGTCGTGACGAGCGCTGTGGCGGCGTTCTTCTACGTGCGGGTGATCGTCTTGATGTTCTTCTCCGAACCCGCTGCCGAAGGACCGTCAGTAGCCGTGCCGAGCATGTGGACCACGTTCGGTATCGGCGTCGGGGTGGCGGCCACGGTTCTGCTCGGGGTGATGCCGGGTCCACTGCTGGACCTGGCGGAGCAGGCGTCGGTGTTCATACGCTGACGTTGCTCTCCGCCGGTCGGCGGTAATGACTGGATAATCGTCAAGATCGGGGTCATCCTGGTGAGCACGCACGTAGTGGGGAGGTCTCGGTGAGCGTTCGCGGTCTCGGGATTCCGCCTGTGGACCCCCAACTCGAGAGATCTCTCTCAGATGCTCTCGACGAGGTGGAGTCGCGGCTACTGGCGGCGGTCAAGTCGGACGACGACGTCCTGGGTGAGGCCTCGCGTCACCTGGTCCAGGCCGGTGGCAAGCGATTCCGGCCACTGCTCACGCTTGTCTCGGCGGCCTTCGGCGACATCGACGCACCCGGCGTGGTGCCGGCGGCGGTCGTGGTCGAACTGACGCACGTCGCGTCCCTCTATCACGACGACGTCATGGACGAGGCGGAGCTACGGCGGGGGGCCCCGAGTGCCAATGCCCGCTGGGACAACACGGTGGCCATTCTCAGCGGTGACTATCTGTTCGCCTGCGCCTCGGTCCTGCTGGCTGATCTGGGGCCGGAGTCGGTCCGGATCCAGGCTCGCACGTATCAGCGGCTGGTTCAGGGCCAGCTGCACGAGACGCTGGGACCAGGCGACGGCGACGACCCGGTGGAGCACTACCTCTCCGTTCTGTCGGACAAGACCGCGTCGCTGATCGAGGCATCCACGCGGCTGGGCGCACTTCACGGGGGCGTTCCGGCGGACCTGGTCGAGGTGCTTGCTCGTTACGGCGAGCGCATCGGCATGGCTTTCCAGCTCGCGGACGATCTGCTCGACATCGCCGGTGAGTCCGCGATCTCCGGCAAGACGCCCGGCACAGACCTGCGCGAGGGTGTGGCCACGCTTCCCGTGCTCTATGCGCGCAGGCTCGCCCGGCCAGACGACGCCAGGCTGCTGGAGCTGATTTCCGGCCCGATCGAGGACGACGCCGCGCACGCGGAGGCGCTGTCCTTGCTGCGGGCCCATCCCGCCATGGACGAGGCTCGGGCCGATGTCCTGCGCTGGGCTGACGACGCGCGCACGACCCTGGCGTCGTTACCGGCCACCCCGGCAAGGGATGCGCTCGAATCCCTCTGCGACACCGTCGTGACGCGGTCCTCCTGATAGTTCTGCGTTTCGGTGTTCTCACAGCGGGACCACAACAATGGTGCGCAAGGTGGTGGCGTGAGTACTGACTCCTGCGGATCAGGATCAGGATTTCCCATCAGGTGCGGGCCGGATCGCGGAGGGATTCGAGAACCGCGTCGTCCTGGATGGCCGAGCGCAGGGTCGCTCTGCGGTGGTGCAATGCGTCGACGGTGAAGATCACCAGCGCCAGCCACACCAGGCCGTAGCCGACAAAGCGTACTGGCGGAACGACCTCATTGAACACAGTAAGGCCCAGGATGAAGGTCAGCGTTGGCGCCAGGTACTGCGCCACACCCAGTGTCGTGAGCGTCGCACGGCTGGCCGCGGCGGCGAACAGCAGGAGCGGAACAGCGGTGGCGATGCCCGTTGCGACCAGCAGCAGGTCGGTTCCCACATCCACGGCGCCGAAGGTCGCCCGGCCGCTGGCCTGGAGGATGATCACGAAGACGAGCGCTGGAAGCACTACGGCCGCGGTCTCCACGGCGACACTCTCCACGGCGGGAACCCTGACCTTCTTCTTGATCAGGCTGTAAATGCTGAAGGTCAGGGCCAGAGTCAGCCCGATCCACGGCGGCTGTCCGTAGTTGACGGTCAGCACCACCACCGCGACGCCGGCGATGCCCACGGCGATCCACTGGGTTCGCCGCAGCCGCTCGTGCAGGACGATGACCGCCATGAGCACAGTGACCAGCGGATTGATGAAGTAGCCGAGCGAGACGTCGATGACGTGTCCGGTGCTCACCGCCCAGATGAACATCCCCCAGTTGACGGCGATGACCAGACCCGCGACGGCGAGCAGGCCGTACGCACGCAGGCTGAGACGGCGAAGCCGGGAGAGCCGGCCGGTGACGGCGAGCAGGGCGAGGACGACGACGAGAGACCAGACGAACCGATGTGCCAGCACCTCGATCGAACTCACATGATCGAGAAGTGCCCAGAAGAGCGGCAACAAGCCCCAGAGCACGTATGCTCCGAGGCCGTAGACGACGCCGGCGCGGGAAGTGGACACTACGAAACGTTACCGCAGAAACAGGAGTAAAGATACGTGATGCCCATGACATCATCCGCGTGCGGACTTTGTCGATATGGTCGAGGACATGGCTGGACGCTGGCAGTTCTGGATCGACCGAGGCGGCACGTTCACCGACATCGTGGGCTGTCGCCCCGACGGGACGCTCGTCACCCACAAGCTACTGTCCGAGAACCCCAGCCGTTACCGCGATGCGGCGGTCGCCGGTATCCGCCACCTGCTCGGCCAACCTGAGATCACCGCTGAGCAGGTCGAGGCCGTCAGGATGGGCACCACCGTGGCGACCAACGCGTTGCTGGAACGGAAGGGCGATCGCACGGTTGTGGTGATCACCAAGGGCTTCGCCGACGCGCTGAGAATCGCCTACCAGAGCCGGCCGCGCATCTTCGACCGGCAGATCGTTCTGCCGGAACTGCTGCACGAGCGGGTGATCGAGGCCGACGAGCGGATCACCGCCGACGGCACCGTCCTTCGCCCTCCGGACCTCGATTCCCTGACCGCCGACCTGCAGGCCGCCTACGACGACGGCATCCGGGCCGTAGCGGTGGTCTGTATGCACGGACACCTCTACCCGGACCACGAACACCAGATCCGGCTCCTGGCCGAACGGATCGGATTCCCGCAGATCTCCCTGTCCAGCGAAGTCAGCCCGCTGATGAAGCTGGTCTCGCGTGGGGACACCACCGTGGTCGACGCCTACCTCTCGCCGATCCTCCGCCGCTACGTGCGGCAGGTCGCCGACGAGCTGCCGGGGGTCCGGCTGATGTTCATGCAATCCAACGGCGGACTGACGGAGGCGGGGCACTTCCGGGGCAAGGATGCGATCCTCTCCGGGCCGGCTGGGGGGATCGTCGGCATGGTGCGGATGTCGGAGCTCGCCGGTTTCAGCAAGGTCATCGGCTTCGACATGGGTGGCACGTCCACCGACGTCTCTCACTACGTGGGCGAGTACGAGCGGGTGTTCAACACCCAGGTGGCCGGCGTCCGGCTGCGCGCGCCCATGCTCGACATCACCACCGTGGCGGCAGGAGGTGGATCCATCCTCCACTTCGACGGGAGTCGGTATCGCGTCGGGCCGGCTTCGGCCGGCGCCGACCCGGGGCCCGCGTGTTACCGCAACGGTGGTCCGCTCACCGTGACCGACGCCAACGTCATGCTGGGCCGGATCCAGCCCGAACATTTCCCCGCCGTGTTCGGCCCCGCGGCCGACGAGCCACTGGACGCCGACGTCGTCCGGCGGGGCTTCGCGGCGCTCGCCGAGGACATCCGCGTCCAGACCGGAGACCGCCGGACCCCTGAGGACGTCGCGGAAGGCTTCCTCGCGATCGCCGTGGCGAACATGGCCAACGCGGTGAAGAAGATCTCCGTGCAGAAGGGACACGATGTCACCGGATATGTGCTGACCACCTTCGGCGGCGCCGGTGGCCAGCATGCCTGCGCGGTAGCCGATTCGCTGGGCATCCGGACCGTGCTCATTCCACCGATGGCGGGAGTCCTGTCCGCACTGGGTATCGGCCTCGCGGACACGACATCCATGCGAGAACAGTCCATCGAGGCCAAGCTCGAGCCAGCCGCGATGGACAGGCTGCGCACAGTGGCGGAGGAACTCAAGGAGTCGGCGACGGGCGAACTGCACGATGAGGGCATCCAGCCCGAGCAGATCCGGGTGTCCACACGAGCGCACGTGCGCTACGACGGCACCGACACCGCCATCCAGGTCGCCCTCGCCGACCCGGAGTCGATGCGCGACGAGTTCGAGGCAGGCTACCGGCGGATGTACTCCTTCCTGATGGACCGTGCACTCATCGTGGAGGCGCTGTCGGTAGAGGCCGTCGGTCTGACAGATGCGTCGTTGGGAGGGATGGGGGCGGGGGGTCCTCTCCCCGCCCGCGACTCGCTCCACTCCACCCCACGAAGTTCCTCCGCTCCGCTCCGGATACTTCGCGGGGACCCCGGAGCTCGCTCGCCGATGCCCGACCGCGCCCTGGAGAGGCCCCCCCGCCCCCATCCCTCCGTGTGTCTGTCACCGCAGGTTCGGCTCTACTCGGGTGGCGCGTGGATGGACGTGGGCCTGTTCCAGCGGGAGCATTTGAGCGCCGGTGACCAGGTCGAGGGGCCGGCGATCATCGCCGAAGCGCACGCTACGACCGTCGTCGAGGACGGGTGGCGGGCCGTCGCCACCGAGCACGGGCACCTGCGGCTCGACCGGGTACGGGACCGCACCGACATCGTACGGGCCGGGACCGAGGCAGACCCGGTCATGCTGGAGATCTTCAACAACCTGTTCATGTCCATCGCCGAGCAGATGGGCGCCCGCCTGGAGTCGACGTCTCAGTCGGTGAACATCAAAGAGCGGCTCGACTTCTCCTGTGCGCTGTTCGATCCGGACGGAAATCTGATCGCCAACGCGCCGCACATGCCCGTGCACCTCGGATCGATGGGCTCCAGTGTCAAGGAGGTGATCCAACGCCGGGCCCGGACCGAGGGACTCAAGCCCGGTGACGTCTACGCCGTCAACGATCCGTACCACGGCGGCACCCATCTGCCGGACATCACGGTGGTGACGCCGGTGTTCGGCGACGACGGCCGCCAGGTCCTGTTCTATGTCGCCTCCCGCGGGCATCACGCGGAGATCGGCGGCCTTACGCCCGGTTCCATGCCCGCCTTCAGCACGACCATCCACGAGGAAGGCGTCCTGTTCGACAACTGGCTGCTGGTGGAGAACGGTCAGTTCCGGGAGGAGGAGACGGTCCGGCTTCTCACCGAGGCGCCGTACCCGTCCCGCAACCCGGCGACGAACCTGGCCGACCTGCACGCGCAGATCGCCGCCAATGAGAAGGGCGTCGCCGAGGTCGGGCGGATGATCGACCATTTCGGCCTCGACGTGGTGCAGGCGTACATGCGTCATGTTCAGGACAACGCCGAGGAAGCGGTGCGACGCGTCATCGACGCGCTCGACGACGGAGCGTATTCCTACGAGATGGACTCCGGCGCACGGATCGAGGTCGCCGTCAGCGTGGACCGGGCCGCGCGGGCGGCGACCATCGACTTCACCGGCACGTCCGGCCAGCTGGATTCCAACTTCAACGCGCCGACGTCGGTGGCCACGGCGGCGGTGCTCTACGTGTTCCGGACGCTCGTCGCCGACGACATCCCGCTGAACGACGGCTGCCTCCGGCCATTGGGGATCGTCGTCCCGGAGCCGTCGATGCTTGCGCCGGTGTACCCGGCCGCCGTCGTCGCTGGCAACGTCGAAACGTCGCAGGCCGTCACCGGTGCGTTGTATGCAGCGCTCGGCGTGCAGGCCGAGGGCTCCGGCACCATGAATAACGTCACCTTCGGCAACGAGCGGCACCAGTACTACGAGACCATCGGCTCCGGATCCGGAGCGGGTGACGGATTCCACGGCGTTCCCGCGGTGCAGACGCACATGACCAACTCGCGCCTGACCGATCCCGAGGTGCTTGAGTGGCGCTATCCCGTGCTGGTGGACAGCTTCGCGGTTCGCAAAGGCAGCGGGGGCGACGGGCAGTGGCGAGGTGGTGACGGCGTGGTGCGCAGGCTGCGGTTCCGGGAACCGATGACAGTGAGCACTTTGACCGGTCACCGGCGGGTGCCGCCGTACGGCATGGCCGGAGGTGAACCGGGAGCGCTGGGGCGTAACTACGTCGAACGAGCCGACGGCACCACCGTGGACATGGCTGGCTGCGACTCCGTCGAGGTCGTTCCGGACGACACGCTGGTGATCGAGACTCCAGGGGGCGGCGGCTACGGTCAGTAGCCGACCGTGAACCGTTGTCCGACGAATGTCCTGCGCTCCACGGCGTCGACCACGGCCACGGCGAGGTCGGCGACGCTGATGGTGGCTTCGCCCACCACCGGCTCGTCGTCGGTGGCCACCCGGTAGACGCCGGTCCTCGGTCCGTCGACCAGGTGGACCGGTGGCGGGCTGACGTACGACCACTCCGTGTCCGTGTCCGAGGCACGGAGGATACGTAGCGCCTCCACCTGGTCCTGGGCGGTGGACAGAAACTGTGCTGGGAAGCCCGGCGACTCGATGAACATCTCACCCGATGGCCGGCGGAGGCTCGCGCCCCCGCCGACGAAGACGAGCCTGCCCACGTTGGCGGCCAGCAGGGCTTGCGCGCCTTTTGCGACGAGGGCGCCGGATCCTTTGACGGACGCGACGACGGCGTCGTGGTTCGCGACCACGCCCCTGATCGACACCGGCTCGGTCACGTCGACATCAGTGCTGCCCAACGGGGTGACGTCGTGTCCACGTGACACCGCCTCGCGCACAATGGCGCCGCCCAGCCGCCCGGTGCCGCCGATGACAGCGATTTTCATGATGGACACCCGGTCGAGGAACCTGGCGAGCAGTGGGGCGATCTCGGGTAGGCCTTCCTCGAGAGCGAAATGGCCGGTGTCGAACAGCTGGAGCTCCGCCGACGGGAGGTCGCGTAGGTAAGCGTGCGCGCCGGCCTCCATGAAGATCTGGTCGCCACGGCCCCAGACGACGAGTGCCGGTGGCTGGTGCTCGCGCATCCACGCCTGCCAACGCGGGTATTCGGCGAGATTGCTCTTGTAATCGAGAGCCAGATCCACCTGGGCGTCCTGGCGGCCAGGTAGGTCGAGGAAGTGTTGATCCAGCGTCCAGTTGTCCGGATCGATGCGAGCGACGTCGGCGGCTCCGTCCAGATACTGGCTCTTCGTTGCCTGCAGCGTCAGCAGGTCGCGGCGAATCTCGTCCGCGGTGGCGTCGAGGATGAAGTGCCGCGCGGTAGCGGAGAGGCCGTCGTCGTACGCGTTGGCGTTCTGCACGATCAGCCCGGCGACCGCGTGAGGGTCGAGTTGCGCGAGCCGGAAGCCGACCGGGGCCCCAAAGTCGAACATGTACAGCGCGAACCGGCGCAGTCCGAGCTTCCGGACGAATCCGTGAACCACCGCGGCCAGGTTGTCGAATGTGTAGGTGAAGCCCTCGGGCGCTTCGGTGCGGCCGAAGCCGGGATAGTCCGGGGCTATGAACCGGTAGCTGGTTCCGAGTGCCTCCATGAGGCGGCGGTACTGATGTGACGCACTGGGAAAGCCATGCAGGAGCAGCACCGGCAGGCTGTCCTTCGGGCCGTTCTCGCGATAGAAGACCTCGATCCCATCGACATTCGCAACGCTGTGCTTGATCTGCGGACCCTTCACCATTCACATCCTTCCTAGGGCGGATTATGCATTAGATTCTGAGAGTAGCGACTCTAATGTGTCAAGTCGATGGGTTAGCATTAGTGCATGGATGTAATGACGGGTGAGCCGCTGGCCGTCGACTTGCTGAACACGCGCGCGCAGACCTCGGACGGTGAGGTCGACGCCCTGGACTCGGCTGAGGATTTCAGCGCGTGGCTGACCGCACAGGGCGGGCGGATCCGATGGGTTCCCGCCCCGTTGACCCGGTCCGGCCTCGACGAGATCCGAGCGCTGAGGGAACACATCCGGTCAGCTATCGACGCGGCGCGCCACGGCGTCGCCCCTGGCCAGGCGACGCTGGACGCCATTACCGCCGCGGCGCGCGAGGCCCCGTCGTACCTGGGCCTGAAGCTGGACGCCGATGCCGTAGTGGCAATCCGGCATCGCGACGGGGAGGGCCTCGCGCGCTTCCTGGCTGAGCTGGCCGAAGCCGCCGCCGAGCTGATCACCGGCCAGGACGTCGGCAGATTGCGAGAATGTGAAGGGCCGCAATGCCGGATGCTGTTCTTGCCGTCGCATCCGCGCCGCCGCTGGTGCTCACCCGCGCTGTGTGGCAACCGGGTGCGGGTGGCGCGCTACTACCAGCGGCACAAAACGTCCGGTCAGCCGACTGAATAGCCAGCTGCGCGCGGCGTCAGACGGGCTCGGCCCCAACCGTCCGGCGCTTCGACGACGGCAGCTCGAGAATGGCATGGATTCCGGGTCCGCGAACGGCCGCCGGAACGTCGTAGCCGCGCTGCCACAGCCGCCGGCCGAATAGCCGCCAGCCCGCCCACATGAATGCGACGAAGAGAACACCGCCGATGCCGGTGCGGATGAGTACCTCCACCCAGCCGGAGTCGGAGATGTCGTTGCCCGCGATGTACTCCGGGCCACCCCAGGAAGGCTGGAACGGTGTCTTCGCGTCGAACCGGGCGTAGAGGAACCACGCGACCATCCGGCCGATGCCGTAGAACATCAGACCCTGGTACAGCAGCAGAAGCGCACGTTCGGGAAGCCGGAACGTGCGGTGGATCCATCCCCATACGCGTGGGTCGGCGGGAATCACGACGTCGCGGAAGTATGACGCCGTCAGGGTGCGCCAGGCGAAGATCAGTGTCACCGCCAGCCAGAACAGATCCCAGACACCGCCGAGGCTGCTGTAGTAGGCGGCGGCGTCGCCGTAGCGGCCCTCTACCGCGGCATGCTTCCACATGCTGATGGTCAGCGGCTCCATCGAGAAGGGGAAGAACAGCATTACGCCCGCGGTGTCCGCCACGTCGGTCAGCACATGCGCCCAATGGCCGATCAGCACTCCCAGCGCCCAAGCGCGGCTCTTGGTGATCCCCAGGATCGCCACGGCGAAGACCACTCCGAAGAGTAGTGAATGGGAGAAGCCCACACCCGGCCAGCCCCGGTGGAACGCCGCGGCGTCATCGGCGGCGTAGACGAACGCCTTGGTGAACATGTCGGGCAGTTGCGCGCCGATGACCACACCGAGGAACGACGCCTTGGTGCCGATGTGTTTCTGGATGAAGTAGTTCTCGAACTCGTGCGCAGCCCAGCTCACCCGGTAAACCTCATCCGTACCTTGTCGCGGAGTCCGCGTAGCAGCGTCGGGATGATATGCAACGTGATCAGCATGAACAGCGGACCGATGATCCAGTTCAGCAAGATGGGCTTGTAGAAGTACGCGATAACGATGTAGAGCACCAGTGCCGCGGCGTACCAGCCGAGACCGAGCGGTTCGTTCTGTGTGTCCGGGCAGTGCGGAGCTCAGCCACCGGCGCCTGCCGGCAGCATGCCGGCCGTCGTGAGCGAACGCCGAACCTGGGCGCCGTCCGAGATGGAGCGTGCCCCGACCTCGGGTGCCGGCCCGAGCACGTGCTCGGGATCATGACCCATGCTCGCGAGGAACTCCGCGTTCGCCGCATACGCGGCGCGACGCCGGCGCAGCGCTCCCTGACCGGTGACGTGCTCGTTCAGCCTGGTCAGCCCGGCGCGGGCGAACATCACAGCGGCGGCGCCCTGGATCACCGCGGCCTCAGTGGCGGTGAAACAACCCATGCACATGTCGAGGAACTTTACATGGCGGACCAGGCGCGAGGGCATCGCCGCGACGGCAGTGGGTCCGTGCCGCGAGTGCGCCTCGATTAGCCAGGTCGACTTGGGGTAGCGCTAAAGACGTCCAGTCCGATCTCTACTGAAATGCGGGTCTTGTGACGGTCATCGGATTTCACGCGAGCCATGAGCAGGTTCATCCGGCCGAACTCCTACGCGCAGTCGAGCTTGCCGAAGCGGCGGGGTTCGCTGCCGGCATGTGTTCGGACCACTTCGCGCCGTGGAGTGAGCGCCAAGGCCATTCCGGCTTCGCCTGGTCCTGGCTTGGTGCCGCGCTGGCGTCCACGACGCTTCCGTTCGGTGTGGTGACGGCTCCGGGGCAGCGTTACCATCCGGCCATCGTCGCGCAAGCCGCCGCGACGCTGGAAGCGATGTTCCCCGGCCGGTTCTGGATGGCGCTGGGCAGCGGTGAAGCGATCAACGAGCACATCACCGGAGACCGCTGGCCGCGCAAGGAACTGCGCGACCGCCGGCTGGAGGAGAGTGCGCGGATCATCAAAGCACTGCTGGCGGGTGCGGAGGTGAGTCACGACGGGCTCGTGACGGTCGACCGGGCCCGGCTCTGGACGCGCCCGGCCGAGCCGGCTGCCGTGCTGGGGGCGGCTGTGACGGTGCCGACGGCAGGGGCGGTCGCGAGCTGGGCCGATGGCATGATCACACTCGACCAGCCGAGCGGGCACCTGAAGCAGATGGTGGAGACGTACCGAGCGGCGGGCGGACGTGGTCCGCTGTGCGTGCAGGTTCACCTCTCGTGGCACCCGGACCAGGAGACGGCCCTGCGAATCGGCCACGAGCAGTGGCGGAGCAACGCCTTTCCGCCCGATCTGGCGTGGAACCTGGAGATGCCGGCGCAGTTCGACGCCGCCAGCGCACAGGTGCCGCCCAGCGCCATGCACGATCACCTGCTCATCTCCAGCGATCCCGGGGTCCACGCCGAGCGGATCGCAGAACTGATCGACATCGGGTTCGACGAGGTGTATCTGCACCACGTCGGGCAGACGCAGAAGGAGTTCATCGAATTCTTCGGGGAACACGTGTTGCCCCGCTTCGACCTCACCGGCCCGGAGGACGCATGAGGATCACCGATACCAGCGATCTGTGGTGGAAGACGGCTGTCGTCTATTGCCTGGACGTCGAGACGTACATGGACTGGAACGGCGACGGTGTAGGCGATTTCGAAGGCCTCTCGCACCGCATCGACTACCTTGCCGACCTCGGCGTCACCTGCGTGTGGCTGATGCCCTTCTATCCGACGCCAGACCGCGACGACGGGTACGACGTCGTCGACTTCTACGACGTCGACGAACGACTCGGCAGCCTCGGCGATTTCGTCGAGTTCGTCCGCACGGCCCACGACCGGGGCATCCGGGTCATCGCGGACCTCGTCGTCAACCACACCTCCGACCAGCATCCGTGGTTCCGCTCCGCCCGGGCCCGTAAGGACTCGCCGTTCCGGGACTTCTACATCTGGCGCAGTGACCCGCCCCCGGATACGTCCGACGAAGTGGTCTACCCGGGGGAGCAGGAAGGCATCTGGGAGCACGACGAGAAGACCGGCGAGTGGTTCCTGCACCGCTTCTACAAGCATCAGCCCGACCTGAACGTGGCGAACCCCGCCGTGCGGGACGAAGTCGCCCGGATCATGGGCTTCTGGCTCCAGCTCGGCCTCTCCGGGTTCCGGGTGGACGCGGTGCCGTTCTTCCTGGAGGCGCTGGGTATGAGCGAGAAGGCGCAGCGGGAGTTCAGCGATCCGCACGCGTACCAGCGGGATCTGCGGTCTTTCCTCGGTCGTCGCCGCGGCGACGCCATCCTTCTCGGCGAGGTGGGCATGCCCTACGAGGATCAGATGGCCTACTTCGGCGACGGTGAAGGCGACGAGCTGACCATGCAGTTCGACTTCACCATTGCCCAGCGGCTTTTCCTCTCACTTGCGCGGCAAGACGCTCGTCCGCTGGTGGAAGCCTTGCGCTCGCGCCCCTCGCTGCCTCGCGAGGAGCAGTGGGCGAACTTCGTCCGCAATCACGACGAGCTGAGCCTCGAGTTGCTCTCTGGCGAGGAGCTGGAGGAGGTGATGGACGCGTTCGCTCCGGAGGAGCGGATGCGGGTATACGGCCGTGGCATTGTGCGCCGGCTGCCGTCCATGCTGGACGGAGACCCTCGGCGGATTCGCATGGTGTACAGCCTGATGTTCTCGCTTCCCGGCACTCCTGTGCTGTTCTACGGGGAGGAGATCGGGATGGGGGAGAACCTCGATCTGCCGGACCGGCAGTCGGTGCGGACCCCGATGCAGTGGGCCGACGGTCCCACGGGGGGCTTCTCGTCCGCGAAACGCTCGAAGCTGGTGGCTCCACCCGTCGAGGGTGGCTTCGGTCCGGAGCACGTGAACGTGCAGGACCAGCGACATGATCCGGATTCACTGCTCAACTTCATGGCCACCCTCATCCACCGCTACCGCGAGAGTCCGGAGATCGGCTGGGGTGAGTACGAGGTCATCGACCAGCCGTACGACCACGTGCTCGTGCATCGATGCAGCTGGGACGAGAGCAGCGTCATCGCCCTGCACAACTTCCACGCCGAGCCGTGCGTCGTTCCCCTGCGCCTCAAGGACGAGAACGAGTCGACCCGGCTTGACGACCTGCTGCAACCCGGCAGCACGTCGCTGGACGAATCCGGACGAGCTGAGATCACTCTCGACGGATACGGCTACCGCTGGTTGCGGGTGTCCCAGGAGGGAGACCTCCGGCTCGGCTGACCGGTCCGGCTGGCATCAAGTCTTGAGCGAGCCGGCCATCAGACCGCCGATGAACCAGCGGCCGAGCACGATGTAGACGACCAGCGTGGGGAAGGACGCGATGAGCGCGCCGGCCATGCTGGCCGCATAGTCGGTGAGCTGGCCACCGGCCAGCGCGTTCAACGCGATGGTCACCGGGCCGTTGCGGGTATTGGAGAGGAAGATCGCGAACAGGAAGTCGTTCCACACCGAGGTGAACTGCCAGATCAGCGTCACGACGAAGCCAGGAGCGGACAGCGGCAGCACGACGGAGGCATAGGTCCGGAGCAGTCCGCCGCCGTCCACGCGTGAGGCCTCGACCAGCTCGGCCGGAATGGTCGTTGAGTAGTAGCCGCGGAAGATGAGCGTGCAGATGGGGATCCCGTACACGATGTGAACGACGATCAGCGTCGGCACGCCGCCGGGCAGGCCGAGATCACCGGTGAGCTGGCGCAGGGGGATCATCACGGCCTGATACGGGATGAACATGCCGAACAGGAACAGCGTGAAGATGATCTCCGAACCGGGGAATCGCCAGCGAGAGAAGACGAACCCGTTCATGGACCCGAGGATCGCGGAGACGACCGCCGCCGGGATGGCGATGGCAAAGGATCGCCACAGAGATGGGCTTAGTGTCTGCCAGGCGCTCCGCCAGGCATCCAGAGTCCAGTTCTGCGGCAGCGCCCACGCTCCGGACACCCCCGCCTCGGCTCCCGGCTTGAAGCTGGTGACCAGGAGTACGTACACGGGGATGAAGACGAAGAGCAGGAACAGGAAGAGCAGCCCGTAGCGGACAGTGCGTGCGGTCACGCGCCGGCCTCGGTTGTACGACGACGGAGGGGCGGCCGGCACCTCGGGACGAACCTGAACGTCGACACTCATCGTTGCCTCTCCGCCCTGGCGTTCTGGACGAGATAGGGAACCACCAGGACGGCGACCACCACCAGCAGGACGATGGCTATCGCGGCGGCTTTCGCGTAGTCGTTGGTCAGCAGGCTCTGCCACATGTATACCGCGGGCACCTCGGTCAGGAACTGCGCGCCCGACACGGCCATGATCAGGTCGAACATCTTCATCGACATGTGCCCGATGATGATCAGCGCGGTGAGGGCCACTGGTGACAGTTGCGGGAAGATGACGTGCCTGTACAGCTGTGCCTCCGACGCGCCGTCGACCCGGCCGGCTTCACGCAGTTCGTGGGGGATACCGCGGAATCCGGCCAGGAACAGCGCCATGACATAGCCGGAGAGCTGCCAGATCGCCGGGATCGCCATCGCGGCCATGCCCCAGTCCGGATGTGACCACCAGGGGTTCTGGAGGAAGTCGAGCCCGACCATGCCGAACAGCGCGTTCAGTCCGCCCGCGTTCTCGCCTTGGGCGCTGTTGAGCAGCCACCGCCACACCACGCCGGACGCGACGAAGGACACCGCCATCGGGAACAGGAACGTCGAACGGAAGAACCCTTCGCCCTTGACCCCCTTCTCCAGCAGGAATGCCCACAGCACGCCGAAGAACAACGTGCCGGCGACGAACACGACGGTCATGATCGCCAGGTTTCGCAGCGAATGGATGAAGCGGTCGTCGTCGAGCAGGTTGACGTAGTTCTCGAGGCCGACGTAGTTCTCGGCCGGTGCTGCGCTGTGCCGGTCCGTCAACGACTCGTTGGCGGTGGCGGCGATCAGCACGTACACGAAGATGCCGATGATGACGATCGACGGAGCGACGAGCAGGAGTCCGGGGCCCCAGCTCTTGATCTTCCTCACGGGTCGGCCTTAGCCGGCTGCGGCCTCGAGTTGCTGCTGCAGCTGGGCCACGTCTCCGCTGGAGCTGAACTGACCGACGGCGCTGTTGGTCGCGTCGATCCATCCGATCGGAGCCGCGGACCCGTGCGCCAGCGAGAACGCGAGCTCGCTCGAGCCCCAGTCCTCCAGCGCCGACTGCAGGTACGGGCCGTAGTCCGCGGGATCCGTGTCGGTGCGTGCCGGTATCGAGCCCTTCTTCGTGTTGAACTCCTTCTGGCCGTCGTAACTGCCGACGACCTCGAGCCAGCATTCGGTGCCTGCGGGATTCGGCGCCCCGACCGGCAGGACGAAGGAATCGGCCAGCCATTGGAAGACGCCGTCGGTGCCCGGTGCGGGCCACCACACGTAGTCCTCGTCGGGGGTCAGGCCGTCGGCGTCCATCTTGCCCGCTGTCCAGTCGCCCATGAGGTGGTAGGCCGCCTCGCCGGCGGTCACCTTGTTGACGGCGTCCGGCCAGTCGAGGCTCGCCCGGTCGTCGTTCGCGTACTCCAGCAGCTGGCCGTACTTCTCCAGCGCGGCGGTGACCTCGGCCGATCCCCAATCGGTGGAGCCGTCCCAGAGGCCGTTGAACGCGTCGGTGCCGAGCTCGGCCAGGAGAACGGCCTCGAGCAGCATCGTCTGGGTCCAGTCCACGGCTACGGCGAGCGGAGCCTGTATTCCTGACTCGCGCAGGGTCTCCAGGTCGGCCAGCCAATCGTCGACACTCGCCGGCGCCTCGGTCGACAACCCGGCCTCTTCCAGGACCGTGGGATTCGCCCAGACGACGTTGGCGCGGTGGACGTTCGCCGGAACCGAGTAGATTTCGCCGTCCACGGTGATGGCCTCGAGCAGTTCCGCTGAGATGCTGTCCGTCAGTCCCCACTGCTCGTAGCGCTCGCTCAGGCCTTCGAGCTGGCCGGCGTTGATGTAGTCGAGCAACTCGCCGCCCGCGTGCGCCTGGAAGGTGTCCGGGGGATCGTTGGTCTGCAGCCGAGAGGCGAGCACCTGCTTGGCGTTGGCGCCCGCGCCGCCGGCGACGGCTCCGTTCACGAACTCGAAGTCCGCGCATTCTTCCTCGAACGTGGCGACCAGGCCATCAAGGCCGGCTTTCTCGCCGCCCTCTGTCCACCAGGTGAAGACCTCTACCTCGCCAGAGCCCTCGCCGGTGCCTGCACCGGTACCTTCGGTACCGTCTCCATCGTCACCGCAGGCGGCGAGTAACAGGCCGGCTATCGCAAGACCGGCGAACGCAGATGTACGGCGCATGACGTGCCTCCTCAAGACCCCGAGGCCCGAGTCCGGGACACCTGGGGTGAATCCCGCGTATGGCGTGCTCCCCTCATGAAGCTACTCAGTGGTAGCAGTGTCAAGTGGGTCACGACATCCGGCGTGAGTTGTGACACATCCGTGACAAGATCAAGATCGGCGGGCGAGCCTCTTTACTCGACGGTCCAGGTGTCGTTGCCCGCGAGCAGCGTGGCGAGGTCACCCTCGCCCTGGGTCTCGACGGCGCGGTCCACCTGGTCGTTCATGAGGTCACCGTAGGCCGGCCGCTCGACCTGGCGGAAGATGCCGATGGGGGTACGGGCCAAGGTGCCCGGATCGGCCAGCCGGGAGAGGGCGAAGGCTCGGCTGGGGTCGGACGCATGCGCGTCGTGGACCACGACATTGGGGTCGTCGCCGGAGCAGATCTCCAGGCCCGACGTGCTCGGATTGCGGCGGATGCCGTGCTCGGCGTCCACTCCGAAGCGGACCGGCTCGCCGTGCTCCAGCCGGATCAGGACCTCGTCCCGGGTATCGGAGTTCTTGAGGATCTCGAAGGCTCCGTCGTTGAAGATGTTGCAGTTCTGGTAGATCTCCACCAGCGACGTCCCCCGGTGCGCGGCCGCCGCGCGCAGCACCGACGTAAGATGCGCGCGGTCGGAATCGATGGTGCGGGCGACGAAGGTCGCCTCCGCTCCGAGCGCCAGCGAGACGGGGTTGAACGGCGCGTCGAGCGATCCCATCGGGGTCGATTTGGTGATCTTGCCCTGTTCGCTGGTGGGCGAGTACTGGCCCTTGGTGAGCCCGTAGATGCGATTGTTGAACAGCAGGATGGTGACGTTGACATTGCGGCGCAGTGCATGGATCAGGTGATTGCCGCCGATGGAGAGTGCGTCGCCGTCACCGGTGACCACCCACACCGACAGGTCGGGCCGGGAGGAAGCCAGGCCGGTGGCGATGGCGGGAGCGCGGCCGTGGATGGAGTGCATCCCGTAGGTGTTCATGTAGTACGGGAAGCGCGACGAGCAGCCGATGCCGGAGACGAAGACGATGTTCTCGCGGGCGAGCCCGAGCTCGGGCAGGAACCCCTGCACCGAAGCCAGCACCGCGTAGTCACCGCAGCCCGGGCACCAGCGGACCTCCTGGTCGCTGGTGAAGTCCTTCTTCTTCTGCTCGACCTCGGTGGTGGGAACACCGCTCAGGCCGGGCATGCCCAGTTCGGTGGCGCTCACAGCTGTTCGTCCTCTTTCATGATGACGTCGGCGAGTTCCTCTGCCTTGAACGGCAGCCCGCGGACCTGGTTGTAACTGATGATGTCGACGAGGTACCGGGCTCGGAGCAGCAGCGCAAGCTGGCCCAGGTTCATCTCGGGAAGCAGCACCCGGTCGTATCGGCGTAGCACCTCGCCGGTGTTGGCCGGCAGCGGATTGAGGTGCCTCAGGTGCACCTGGGCCACCGAGTGACCCGCACGGCGAGCCCTCCGGACGCCGGCGCCGATGGGCCCGAAGGTGGAGCCCCATCCGAGCACCAGCAGCCGGGCGTCGCCCGTGGGGTCGTCGACCTCGAGATCCGGCACGTCGACGTTGTCGACCTTCGCCTGCCGCGTGCGAACCATGTGGTCGTGGTTGGCGGGATCGTAGGAGATGGTGCCGATGCCGTCCGCCTTCTCGATGCCGCCGATGCGGTGCTCAAGACCTGCCGTGCCGGGCACCGCCCAGGGCCGCGCGAGCGTCTCCGGATCGCGCAGGTAGGGCCAGAACTCGGCCGGTGCCGTCTCGTCGTCGCTGACGTGGTTCGGCTCGGTGGCGAAGTCGGGCTCGATGACGGGCAGGGAGCTGACGTCGGGGATGGACCACGGCTCCGACCCGTTGGCGAGATAGCCGTCGGACAGCAGGAACACGGGGGTGCGGAACGTGACGGCGATCCGGACGGCCTCGATGGCCGCGTCGAAGCAGTCAGCCGGCGATGCGGCGGCGACGATGGGGACCGGTGCCTCGCCGTTGCGGCCGAACATCGCCTGCAACAGGTCGGACTGTTCGGTCTTGGTAGGCAGACCCGTGGACGGGCCGCCTCGCTGGACGTCCACGATGAGCAGGGGCAGTTCGAGGGCCACGGCCAGACCGATGGTCTCGGACTTCAACGCCACCCCGGGCCCGGAGGTGGTGGTGACGCCCAACGCACCGCCGAACGCGGCACCCAGGGCGGCGCCGATGCCGGCGATCTCGTCCTCGGCCTGGAAGGTACGCACGCCGAACCGCTTGTGCTTGGACATCTCGTGCAGAATGTCCGACGCCGGCGTGATCGGGTACGAGCCGAGGAAGAGCGGGAGCTTCGACTGCTGTGAAGCCGCCACCAGGCCGTAGCTCAGGGCAAGATTCCCGGTGATGTTGCGGTACCTTCCGGCCGCCATGGGCGCCGGCTTGATTTCGTAGGAGACCGCGAAGTCCTCGGTGGTCTCGCCGTAGTTCCAGCCCGCCTTGACGGCGGTGATGTTGGCCTCGCGGATAGCTGCCTTGGTGGCGAACTTGGTCTGCAGGAACGTGACGGTGCCATCGATCGAGCGTCCGTACATCCAGGAGAGCAGGCCCAGCGCGAACATGTTCTTCGAGCGTGAGGCCTCTTTGCGGCTGAGGTTGAACGGCTCGAGCGCCTTCATCGTCATGCCGGTCAGGTCCACCGCGTGGACCTTGTAGGCGCTCAGGCTGGAGTCGTCCAGCGGACTGGCGGCGTAGCCGACCTTCTTCAACGCCCGCGGCGTGAACTCCGCCGTGTCCACGATCAGGGTGGCGCCCTTGGGGAGATCGGCCAGATTGGCCTTGAGCGCTGCCGGGTTCATCGCCACCAGCACGTCGGGAGCATCGCCCGGTGTGAGAATGTCATGGTCGGCGAAGTGCAGCTGGAAACTGGACACGCCGGGGAGCGTCCCGGCCGGCGCCCGGATCTCCGCCGGAAAGTTGGGGAGGGTCGAGAGATCGTTTCCGAATGACGCTGTCTCCGCGGTGAACCTGTCACCAGTCAGCTGCATCCCGTCACCAGAATCACCGGCGAACCGGATCACGACACGATCGAGTTCCCGGACCTGTTTCGCCGTCACGGCGTGCGATGCCTCCTGGTCGATGGCGCCGTCCCGGGCGCGCTCAGAGGTCGTGTGACCCGAGACTGCCTTAGTCTGTCCGGGTCCTTGTGCCCAACCTCTTACGGCTGTTGCTGATTCCATGCTAGGACAACATGCGCCTGTTGGCCTTTCCGTCCAATGCGTGAGAGGGGCGCTCTATTCCGCCGGAACCTGTGACCGGGGCGAAACGTTGGTCCGGTGTGCGTAGCATGCTCAGCGTGCAAAGCGGAGGGGCGCACCGAAGCCTGGTACGCGTCGCGGTTGTTCTCGTATCGGTCTTCCTGGTGCTCGCGCTCGCTTCACGCTTCGGTTTCGGAGTCTTCGTGGCCACGCTCGCCTGCGTGGCAGGGTTCGGCACCGTGGCCTACCTTCGCAGCGATTCCGCGGCCCTGCAGGACATGCGCGCGTACCCCGTCGGCGAGGCACAGCAGCCCACGCTGTGCCGGATCGTCCGGGAGATGACCACGCGGGCACGGGTGCCGATGCCGCGCGTCTACGTGAGCCCGACTCGCGCGGCGACGGCGTTCGCCGTCGGGCGTGCCCCGCACCGGGCCTCGGTCTGCGTGACCGAGGGTGCGCTCGGCGTCCTGGACGAGCGCGAGCTGCGTGCGGTGGTCGGCCACGAACTGGCGCACATCCGGCGCGGCGACACGTTGCCTGCCTCGATGGCCGGCGTCGTCGCCCGTGGCGTCGCGTCCGTGCCACTGATCGGCACGGGGGTGATCTGCCTCACCAGGCTGGCGCTCGACACGGCGCGCGAGTTCGACGCCGACCACGCTGCCGCGCGGATGACGGGGGAGCCGCTGGCCCTGGCCAGCGCGTTGCGCAAACTCGACGCCGCCACCAGGGAGCTCGCACTCCCAGCCGAGCCGGGTGTTGTCGCGGCCAGTCACCTGATGATCATCAGTCCGCTGTCCTCCGTGGGTCGATGGAAACGGTTCAGGTCACATCCGTCCCTCGCGGACCGGGTGGCCAGGCTCGAGCAGCTCGCCGGCTATCGCCGCTAGCTTCGGTGCAGGAAGCGCCGGACCGGTGCTAGTTCGAGATGTCCGCCGGGCCGTAGGCGCGCAGCGAGATCACGTGAGCACGGGGCGCGCCGTTCGTCGACTCGGCCACGATGCGCAGGGCGCGAGCCGGCACAGGCGCTGGCCACCGGTGGACCCGGCGGCGCCAGCGGTTGTCCCCCACCTGCACAACGGGGTGCCACACGCCGTCCCCACCGGCGTCGACCTCGATCCGGTAGTTCCGAACCAGCGTGGGCATCACGTCGAACGGCGTCCGCCAGTGATGAAGATTGATCATGTACTCGTCCACATCGTCGTCGAAGACGAGCTCGACCTGATCGATGACCACTGGGTCCGGCCAGTCCAGTCGCAGCCAGGACTCCTCGCCGTCTCGCTGAACCTGCGAAGCCCACATCTGCGGCCCGGCCCATGGCCGGGAGTACCCGCCCACGGCCTTCGCCGGCAGGAACGCAGCCGTATCCGGCCGCACACCCACGCAGAATGTCTGCCAGTCCTTGACCTTGGGCCAATCCACCAGTGGCTGCGCGAACTCGGCATCTGCGGGCGCGGGGCGGTGCCGGTAACTGCGAACCCCCGGGACCGCGACGCCACTGGTGAAGACCGTCAGACTCGGATTGGCCCGGATCACGACGAACGCATTGCGTGGTGTGGCCGGGCGCCATGGAACGTCGGCCCAGATCCACTGGGCCGGACCTGGCTGGACCCGCACCGACGTTCGGGCGACCGACGCGTGCGGTATGTAGTTCTGCTCGCGGCCGGTCTCGAAGACCTCGACCTCCATCCCGGTGGCCGCGGCGGCTTCGACGAGGACGCCCACCTGGCTCAGCTCCGGGTCCACCGGGACGAGCACGCCGATGTCGGACTCCAGCGGCCATCCCCGGCCACCAGGCGAGTCCGGTTCCACGCACAGCTGGGTGAGAGTGCCGGAAGCGGTGACGTGTGCGGCCCGGGCGAGATCGGCCGGATCATCGTTGCGCACGCCGAGGACGGCGGCATCCTCACGGAGCATGACCTGCTGCAGCTCGTGAGTGTGGCGGCGCGCCAGCTCGCGCGGCGTGACGCCGCGGTCGAGCGCGTAGGCAGCGGCGCTGCCCGCGGCCTGGCCGACCACGGCGCACGTGGCCATCACCCGGGTAGTTCCGAAAGCCACGTGTGAGGCGCTGATGTCCCGTCCCGCGAACCAGAGGTTCTCCACGTTCGCCGAGTACAACGACCGCAGCGGAATGTGGTATGTGCCGTTGGGGTGCCAATGTTTCGAACCGGCCTCCGTGGCGTACACGCCTTGGGGCGGGTGCAGATCGATAGACCAGCCCCCAAAGGCAACCCGGTCCTCGAACGGCGTCTGTTCGAGGATGTCGTGCTGGGTGAGCGTGTAGTCGCCCACGAAGCGTCGGTACTCCCGCTTGCCTGGGACGGCTCCGACCCATTCGAGAGCCATCGTGTCGGCGTCGAACTTCCCGGAGTTCTTGATGTAGTCCCAGATCCCGTAGATCACCGCCCAGAGCTCGTCGCGGATGCGCTCGTTCTCGTGGACCGTGTCCAGTTCGCCGCCCCATTCGATCCACCAGTAGGCGCAGCCGTTGTCGCCGGACCGGATGATCCGTCGTTCGGGGATCTTGGCGGTGGTGACGTCGATGGCGAAGGACGGTGCGACGAACTTCACCGGATGGCCGGCGTCCTTGGTGTAGAACAGCAAGGTGCTGCCGAGCGTGATGTCGTCCGCCGTCTCGGGTGCCCACGGCTCGCCGTACTCGCTGCGCGCTTCCCGGCCGATCCGGTACTCGGCGCCGGCGAGGTGGCCGATCAGCCCGTCGCCCGTGCAGTCGGCGAACGCCGCCGACTCGAACCTGATCCGGCGCTCCGATCCGGACATCCAGCCTGTCACGGCGGTCACCGTCCGCCGCTCCGGTGGGCCGGTGGCGTCGACCTCGTGCACGTCGGTATTGAGGAAGAGGCTGATCAGTGGTTCGTTGCGCACGGCCTCATGAACGACGAGGTCCCAATAGTACGGATTGCCATCCGGATTGCGGTACTGGTTCTCCACATACAGCTCGCCCATGATGCCGGTCTCCCGGGCGTAGCGCTGCTTGCCGTGTGCCGTGGCGCCGCACACCCACACCCGCACCTCGCTCGACGAGTTGCCGCCGAGCACGGGCCGGTTGGTGATCAGTGCCACGGTTCGGCCCAGGCGCGCCGCGGCGATGGCGGCGCACACGCCGGCCAGACCACCGCCGACGACGGTCAGGTCGGTCTGGACAGACTCGTCCCGCATGATCGGATCTCCTCGGATTGTCGGTATGTCGATTCAGCTGGCGCCGCACCCCGGGCGGCACGGAGCCGTCAGTCGACGAGGGACTGCTCGACCGAGCGCCGGAAGCTGTGCAGCCACAGCCGGATGGTGTCCGGATCGGCGAGCTTCGTGAGCCCGGTGATCGACAAGGCCACCGGCGGTTCGTTCGGTGCGTCCACGGTGATGGCGGACGACATGTGCCCCGGCATGAGCCAGCCGTCCAGGATGAGGCAGTCGTGCAGCAGGAGCTCCCGGCCACGCCGGAGCGCCTCCTCCTCCGACTGCGGCGCGGGCGGTTCCGGCCGTTCCCAGCCGTATTTCTCCCGGGACTTCCTCAACATCTCCAGCGCCTCGTCCTCCGGGAGATCGAGGAGGAGCCGCAGACCCGGAGCCGAGAGATGAAGCGGCCAGCCCGTGGCGTTGAACAACACCGGAGGCTCACCATCGTGGGTCCGGAGGAAGTAGATCACTTCGCCTCGCCACAGCACGGAGAGGGAGACGGCCATGCCGCGGGCGGTCTGGGCCGCCGCCTCCATCGCCTTCCGAGGCTGGTGGGCGAGCCGGAACTTGGTGATCGCCGCTGCCCCCAGGGAGAGGACGCCGAAGTCGGGTGCGAAGCTGCGGTAACCCGTCTTGCGCGCGTACCCGGCTTCGGCGAGCGTCGCCAGGATGCGGGACACGGAGCTCTGGTGCAGACCCACCCGGCGAGCGATCTCGCTCGCCGACAGAGGCTCATCGGACTCGACGAGGGTCTGCAGCACTGTGACGCCGTTGGCCAGGGCTTTCGCTGAAGAGCCGGACCGTTCGGCTCCTTGGTCAGTCGCCATCGAAGAAGTACTGCTCCGGGTTGGTCGGTGCCGGGGAAGGGTAGTCCCAGGCGTTGGGCATGGAGTCCGGGACATTGCGGAGAGCTTCGCTGACCACACCGTACTCCGGGGGTTGCAGATTGATCCCCATGACCCAGAATTCCTCCCGGGCGATGTCGAGGATCTCGGTCATGGCCGCCGCCTGCTTCTGTGCATCTGTGGTGGCCTTCACCTGGTCGTAGAGCTCGAACTGCCGGCGCATCGGCTCCGGGGGCTCCTCGCCGCTCTCGCCATCGCTCAGATACCACTCGGTCCAGGTCGTGGCGTAGGCAGCGTTTCCCGCGGCGGTAGGAACGTAGAAGCGCGGAGCCAGGTAGATGTCGTTGAGACCGCCCGAACCTTGCCATACGGCGGCGTCGTGCTCCCCCGCCTCGCACCGCTCCAGAAACAGTGACCGGTCCATTCCGTTCACTCGAGTGTCGATGCCTACGGCCTTCCAGTAGCCCTCGACCAGGTTCAGGGTTCCGGGGTAATCGGGCCAGATGCCGGTGGCGAACTCGATGAGTATGCGGAGCCGTTCGCCGTCGGGCAGCAAGCGATAGCCGTTGCCGTCCCTGTCCGGCAGGATCTGGTCCAGCATCTCGTTCGCGAGTTCGGCGTCATACTCGGTGTACTGCTTGGCGAGCTCCTCGTCGTACAGATCCGACTCGGGGCGTGGCGCGCATTGCCACGGCTCGCCCTGCCGCTGGTATACCGCGGTGATGATCTCCTCGCGGTTGATCGCATGCGAGAGCGCGATCCGGAAGTCCCTGATCCGGAAGACCTCCCGGACGGCGTCGTTCTTGTGGCTCAGATTGAGGCCCAGCGCCATCGTGTTCATGTTCGCGGGAATGGCGTCGAAGAATCGGTAGCCCCCGGCTTCGCGGTCGGCCGCCAGCACCGGCTTGTTCTCCAGGCTGTTGACCGGGCGGAGCTGGAAGTCGATGTCGCCGGAGACGACCCGGAGCAGGATGACCTCGTCGTCCTGGATCATGTCGTAGGTGACCGAGTCGATGTACGGCAGCTGGTTGCCCTCGGGATCGGTCTTGAAATAGAAGGGATTGCGTTCGAGCCGGACCTGGTTTCCCTCACCTACCGGGTGCGTGATGATCCAGGGGTTCAGCGTCGGCAGATCCGCGTTGGACCAGATCTCCGAGCGGTCCTGAAACAACTGCACCCAGTCCGCCGAGCCGGCGGCGTCGACCAGCTCGTCGATGTCAGGATTGTAGTCCGGATGAAACTGCTCCAGGTGATGCCGAGGCAGGCTGACCAGCGTCGTTCCCGAACTCGCGCCGTACGCCTTCGCCTGGTGCTGGAGAAACAGGCCTTCGGGGTGTTCGAAGACGAACGTCACCGTGTGGTCGTCGATCTTCTCGGCCCGGACCGGATTGGAGGCGCTGCCGGGAAAGAGCTCCTGGTTGTTGAGCACGTCGTTGCGAGCGAAGACGAGGTCGTCGGCGGTGAAGGGCTGGCCGTCCGACCATTTCATTCCCTCGCGTAGCCGGAAGGTGAACTCCCGGTCGTCCGCGCTGACCTCGACACTTTCCGCGACGTTCAAGCCAGGGGCGACGTCCCACTCCGGCGTCCAGCGCATCAGTGCCTCGTAGCCGACGATCCGGTACAGCTGGATGGCCTCTGCTGGGCCGAGGATCGCACTGGTGAGTTCGCCGCCGTAACGGCCGATCTCCGCGACCGGTTCGACAACCAGCGGGTTCAGCGGGAGCCGTTCCGCCAGCGGTGGCAGCTCGCCGGCCTCGACACGGCGAGCCAGCATCGGTGACTCTCCACCGCCCGGGCTGTCCGGGCTGGTGTCACCGCTGTGGCGTGGTTCGGGTTCGAGGCTGCACCCCACCAGTAGGTATGCGCTGAACACGCCACCTCCGGCGGCTAGGAACCGCCTGCGCGACAGGCTCTTCGTCACGAGTGTCCTCCTCTTCGAACGCTAATAAATCGACCCTTGACTGTGGACTGTGTGCATGTTGAGATCACAGCATGCACACAACGCATAGTCAAGGCGTCAAGATGCATTACATGCTTGGAGCACTTCTCGTGGCGACCGCTGTCATGGCGAGCGTCGCTGTGCTCCCGAAGGGCTCCGCTGCCTATGGCAACGTGGCTCCATCCGAGGCCCCCAGCGGCATGGTGACCTTCACGCTGACGACGCCACCGGACCTGGCTGCCGAGGACGGCCCGGTGCTCGTCGAGCTGGTCTGTGACGATCAGCGGCTCGCGGCCGCCGAGTTCACCGATACCGAGCGTGTCCCGGTGACCGTCCCGGTGGACGACATCACGGGCGCCTGCCACGTTGACGCCTCCTGGCCGATGCGTGAGGCCGTGCGCCACGAGGCGACAATCACGGTCTCGCTGGACGGCGAGGCCGTCGAACGCGGGCTGCGGTACTCCGCTGACGGACGCTCCACCAGCCGGGAGTTCGAGCTGCTCGCGGACAGCTCACCAGCGGAGTTCGCGATCGACCTCACCCTTGGAGCGACGCCCGCGAACGAGGTGGGCACGGCGCTGCGGGTGATGGCGTTCAACATCTGGCTCGGTGGGACCCTGGACCCGGCGCACGGCGCTGGCATGGGGGAGCGCAACCTTGACGAACTGCTCGAGTTCGTCCGGCACGAAGACCCAGACGTCCTGTTCCTGGTGGAGACCTACGGCGCCGGCGAACGGGTGGAGCAGGCGCTGAACCAGGACCGCACCGACGGGCGCGAGTTCACCGGTGTCCAGGTCACCCGGGAGCCCGGTCAAGACCCGGATCGCGACAACCTGTGGCTGTACACCTGGCTTCCTGTCGAGGAGATCTACGACCGCGTGTCCGGCGGCGGCGTGACGTCGTTCCATTTCGGCGGCGCCCGCCTCGGTCTGCCCACCGGCGGACACGTGCACGCATTCACCACGTGGCTGCACCACCTCGACAACGCTCGCGTGTATACCAACAACGCGGCCGCCGAGGAGTTCCTCGGACTATGCCGGTCGAACTCCGACGAGGAGATCCTCGCCACCGACGAGCGCACCCGGCTCGGCCAGGCCGGAACCATTCTCGAAGAACGGTTGCGGGAGTACACCGGGGACGACGGCGCGCCGGTCATCATCGGAGGCGACTTCAACACCCTGTCCCACCAGGATTGGTCCGAACGCTTCGCCGGTGCACCCGGACACGGCGGCCTGGTTCTGGACTGGCCGGTGACCCGCATGTTCACCGAGGCCGGATTCACCGACACGTATCGGTGGACGTACCCGGACGCCGCGCGGTACCCGGGATCCACCATGGACCCGGCCCGAGGCCAGATCGTCGTGCCCGGCCGGATCGACTACGTGCTCACCCGGGGTGACGACGTCCGGGTGCTGGGCTCCGCGATCCGGACCGAGCGACTGCCGGAGCATCGCGGGACAGACCTCGACGACCGCTTCCCGTTCTATTCCGACCACGCCGCGGTGCTGACCGATGTGCTGATCCGAGGGACAGGTGAGGGTCAGGACCCCGGTCGGCAGCCGCTTGCCGAGGTGCCGGTCGACGCTGACGCCGAGTGGCCCGGCGAGCCGGACGGTGCGCGGATTCCGGCTCATGATCTGACCGCCGTCGCGTCGACCGAGGACGAGTTCCGCGGCGCCGGGCGTGCGGTCGACGGAGATCTGCGCACGCACTGGCACTCCGACACCGATCCGGTGACCGACCTGCCGCACGAGATCACCATCGACATGCAGCGGGTCCGTAACCTCTCCGCGCTGCGTTATCAGCCCCGGTTCGACAGCTCGATCGGCACGATCCTGCGGGCGACGCTCCAGGCCAGCCACGACGGCTCGTCCTTCACCGATGTCGCCGTCGTGGAGTGGGACCGGACCCGGTTTCCCAAGGATGTGGACCTCGCCGGCGTGACCGCACGATACCTGCGCCTGACGGTCGAGCACAGCAGCGGCGGCGATCTGTCCTCTGCGGTCGAGCTCGTTCCCTACGAGGCTCGGCGTACCGGTCCGCCGCCGCATGCGCCAGCCCGCGGCCGGCACCGGACAGAAGGTACCCAGGACGTCGTCGTGACGACCCAGACGCTCGGGTCGGACTGCATGCCCCTGTACCACGAGTCCGGCTCCTGGACGTCGAGCAACCTGTCCGGGCACGACGGTTCTCCCACCCGGTACAGCAATGTCAGCGGATCGACGGCGACCTGGACGCCGGAGCTGCCAGCAGACGGCGACTACGAGGTCGCCATCTGGTGGCCCGACCATCCCACGACCACCAGGTCGGCCCGGTACACGATCAACGGCTCGGGTGCGCCCGCCGAGGTGACCATTGACCCGGTGGAAGGCATGGGGACCTGGACAGTCCTGGGGCGCTGGGCGTTCGAAGCCGGTACGGACGGTGATGTGACGCTCACCGTCGGGTCCGGCTACCACCGCGCAGACGCGATCCGATTCCGGCCGGTAGATGGCCGCGATGGGCCGTGATGCGCTCCGCCTGGGCTCAGCCCAGAACCGGCGCGGCTGGAGACGCGCCCCAATGCGCCGCAGAGAAGGGAGAGTGCACGAGTGCTGGGATACATCGCGCGTCGCGTCCTGGTGATGATTCCGACGTTGTTCGTGATCTCTGTTCTCTCGTTCGCCATCATTCAGCTTCCTCCGGGCGACTACCTCACAACGGTCGTCGCCCAGCTGGAGGTCGAGGGAGGCGAGGTCGACTCGGCGCAGCTAGCTGCGCTGCGCGAGCGCTACGGCCTCGGCGAGTCGTTCTTCGTCCAGTACTACGCATGGATCAGCAACATCGTCTTCCACCTGGACTTCGGACATTCATTCGAGTGGAACCGGCCGGTGTCGGGCCTGCTGGGTGACCGGCTAGCACTGACGGTGGCGTTGTCGATCTGCACGATCCTGTTCATCTGGCTCGTGGCGTTCCCCATCGGGGTCTACTCCGCGCTGCGCCAGCGCTCGATCGGCGATTACGCCTTCACCATGATCGGGTTCATCGGGCTTGCCGTGCCGAACTTCATGATCGCTCTGGTGTTGATGTGGGTCGGGTTGCGTTACTTCGGCCAGAGCCCCGGTGGGATCGTGTCGCCCGAGTACGCGGGAGCCGCCTGGAACCTCGGCAAGCTTCTCGATGTCCTCGGACATCTCTGGGTGCCGGTGGTGGTCTGGGGCACCGCAGGCACGGCGGGTTTGATCAGGATCCTGCGGAACAACCTTCTCGACGAGCTACGCAAGCCGTACGTCGTGGCGGCGCGGGCTCGCGGGCTGCCGGAGCGGCGGCTGACCGTGAAGTATCCACTCCGCGTGGCGCTCAACCCGTTCTTCTCGACGATCGGATGGATCTTGGCGTCGTTGATCGGAGCCGACGCCATCGTCTCCCGTGTTCTCAACCTGGACACGACGGGTCCGCTGTTGCTGCGTGCGCTGATGGCGCAGGACATGTACCTCGCCGGCTCCCTGATTCTCATCAGTGCCGTCCTGGTGGTCATCGGCACGCTGATCTCCGATTTGTTGCTCGGATGGCTGGATCCCCGCGTGCGGCTGCGGTACGGACAGTAAGGAGCGCTGACACCATGACGTGGATCGCAGGCGAGCCCGGTCCGGTGGACGACCGGCCCGAGGGGACGATCGAAGCCGGAAGCCCGGCTGAACCCGTGCCGGAGCGGGAGATAGCCGTCGCGCCGCAATGGAAGCTCGTGTGGTGGAGCTTCAAGCGGCACCGGCTCGCGCTGGCCGGCGGCGTCGTCACCGTGGTGATCTACCTCGTGGCGGTCCTGGCCGGGTTTCTCGCTCCATACTCGAACTCCTACTTCGATTCCGAGTACGCGTACGCGCCCCCGCAACGCTTGCATGTCGTCGACGACGGCGAGTGGGGACTGTACGTGCATGGCTACACCTCCGAGCAGGACCCGGAGACGCTTGGGCTGAGCTGGGAGATCGACGAGAGCCAGAAGGTGCCCGTCGGCCTGTTCGTGAAAGGTGACGAGTATCGCCTCCTCGGCTTGTTCACCTGGGACCGGCACCTGATCGGCCCGAAAGACGCCGCCGGGCCGCCCATGTATCTGCTCGGCGCCGACGCGCTGGGGCATGACATGCTCTCCCGGATCATTCACGGCACGGCGGTGTCGATGTCGATCGGTCTGGTCGGCGTGGTGCTGAGCTTCCTGCTCGGGATCACCCTGGGCGGCATGTCCGGGTATTTCGGCGGCTGGATCGACAACGTGATCCAGCGGGTGATCGAATTCGTGGTCTCCATACCCACCATCCCATTGTGGATGGGGCTCATGGCGGCGATACCCCAGCATTGGGGTCCGTTGCAGCGATACTTCGCACTGACGGTGATCCTCTCCCTGATCAGCTGGGCCGCGCTGGGGCGTGAGGTCCGCGGGAAGTTCTTCGCGGTACGCGGCGAGGAGTTCGTGATGGCCGCGACCGTCGACGGCGTGAGCCGGCCGCGGATCATCTTCCGTCACGTGCTGCCGTCGTTCACCAGCCACATCGTCGCGAACATGTCGCTGGCGATACCGGCGATGATCCTCGCCGAGACGGCCCTGTCCTTCATCGGCCTCGGTCTCCAGTCGCCCACCGTGAGCTGGGGTGTGCTGCTGGAGGAGGCGCAGAGCATCCGGGTGATCGAGACGGCGCCGTGGATGATGCTGCCCGGCCTGGCCGTCATCGTGGCGGTCCTCTCGCTCAACTTCTTCGGCGACGGCCTGCGCGACGCGGCCGACCCGTACAAGCACTAGGACATGGAGGGAGCATCGATGCACGCCATTCCCACTCAGGCGCCGAGTGTCATGCCTGCGGGCGGGTCCACGCGGCGGCAGGACGACGAGCCTCTCCTGCGGATAGACGGCCTGCGCACGCACTTCTTCACCAATGAGGGCGTGGTCAAGGCGGTCGACGGCATGGACTTGACTGTGCCGCGGGGCAAGACCATATGTGTGGTGGGTGAGTCGGGGTGTGGGAAGTCCATTACCGCACGTTCGGTGCTGCAGCTCGTCGACCGCCCCGGCCGAATCGTCGGTGGGGAGGTCCGGTGGCGGCCGGGCACCGGGCCGGCGACGGATCTCGCGCGACTCGATCCGGCAGGCGAGGAGATCCGCCGGATCCGCGGCGGCGAGATCGGCATGGTGTTCCAGGAGCCGATGGCGTCGCTCTCGCCGATGTACACCGTGGGTGACCAGCTGGCGGAGACACTGCGCCTGCACCAGGGGCTCACCAGGGAGCAGGCGCGGGAGAAGGGGATCGACCTGCTCCGCTGGGTGGGACTGCCGCGGCCGGAGCGGATCTTCGACAGTTACTCGTTCCAGATGTCCGGCGGGATGTGCCAGCGAGTGGTGATCGCCATCGCGCTGTCGTGCGATCCGGCGTTGCTCATCGCCGACGAGCCCACCACGGCGCTCGACGTGACGACGCAGGCCCGGATCATCGAACTGCTGAAGAACCTACAGGATCAGAACGGGATGGCGATCGTCTTCATCACCCACGATCTTGGTGTGGTGGCCGAGATCGCCGACGACGTGACCGTGATGTATCTCGGCAAGGTGGCCGAGCACGGCTCCGTCGACGAGATCTTCTCCAACCCGAAACACCCGTACACACAGTCGTTGTTGCGTTCGATCCCCACGATGCGCTCGTCCAGCGGGGCCGGCCGGGGTCGCCTGACGGCCATCCGCGGCATGGTCCCGCATCCGCAGAACCGGCCCTCCGGCTGCCCGTTCCACACGCGCTGCGACTCCGCGATCCCCGGGACGTGTGAATCCACCGAGCCGCCACTGATCCAGTTCGGCGGGGAAGGGCATCGAGCGCTGTGTCACCTGTACGACCAGTCGGGTGAACTGCGTGACACCAGCCCGAAGCCGCCGGTGATGAGTGTGGCCACCGTGGAGGAGCCGCAAGCGAAGCGCCCATCGCCGCGCGCCGATGCGCCGATCCTCGACGTCCAGGGCCTGACCATGCACTTCCCCGTGAAGTCGGGGCTACTTCAGCGAACCCGGGGTTACGTCCGTGCCGTGGACGCCGTCGACCTGAAGATCAACGCGGGCGAGACTCTCGGTCTGGTGGGTGAGTCCGGGTGCGGAAAGACCACGCTCGGCCGCTGCATCGCCCGCATCCTCACGCCGACCGCCGGCCAGATCCACTACCGGGGCACCGACGGCGAGAGCGTCGACCTCGCCGGTCTGCGATCCCGGGACCTGCAGCGCTACCGGCGGCAGATCCGGGTCATCTTCCAGGACCCGCACTCCTCGCTGAATCCCCGGATGACGCTGGGCCAGATCATCGGTGAGCCGTTGCGGGCGAACCGGATCGCGGAGGGTTCGGAGCGGGAGGACCGGGTGGCGGAGATGCTGAGCCGGGTGGGCCTGCGGCCCGAGTACATCCGACGGTATCCGCACGCCTTCTCCGGCGGTGAGCGCCAGCGCATCAACATCGCCCGGGCTCTGATCACCGAACCCCGCCTGGTCATCGCGGACGAGGCGGTGTCCGCGCTCGACGTGTCCGTACGGGCACAGATCCTCAATCTCCTGGTCGATCTCCAAGCCGAGTTCGACCTCACCTACCTCTTCGTCTCGCACGACCTGTCGGTGGTGGAGCACATCAGCGACCGGGTGACGGTGATGTATCTGGGCAAGGTGGTGGAGTCGGCGGCCACGGCCGACCTCTACCGGCAGCCGCACCATCCTTACGCGGAGACGCTGATGCGTGCCGTGCCGGTGCCGGATCCACGGCTGCGCGGCAGCCGGAACCTACCTGACGTGCCCGACGACGTGCTGGATCCGGCGAATCCTCCGCCGGGCTGCCCGTTTCACACGCGCTGTCCGCACCGGCGCGATAACCACTGCGACGACGAGGTCCCTCAGCTCCGGAGCACCGGCCCGAACCGGCACACGGCATGCCACTACGCGGAGAGCCTCACCCTGCGAGGTGTCTCCTGAGCACCCGCAGACGGTGATCCGCCAGGATCCGCGTTCGCCGGCCGGGCTTCAGCGCCGGTTGGTGAACTGGACGGCGAAGTCGAAGTCCTGCTCGCGAAGCAGGGTCATCACTTCTTGGAGATCGTCCTTCTTCTTGGACGACACCCGGACCTCGTCACCCTGCACCTGAGCTTTGACACCCTTGGGGCCGTGGTCACGGATCGCTTTGGTGATCTTCTTGGCCTGCTCCTGGTTCAACCCGTCCTGAAGGGTCGCGGAAATCTTGAACAGCTTCCCGGACGGCCTCGGCTCTCCGACGTCCAGGGCCTTGAGGGACACCTTCCGCTTCACCAGTTTGTCCTTGAACACGTCGAGGACCGCGTTCACCCGGTCTTCCGCCGACGCCTCCATCTCGATGCCGTACTCACCTGACCATGTGATGGCCGCGTCGGTGCCGCGGAAGTCGAAGCGCTGGGAGATCTCCTTGACCGCCTGGTTGAGCGCGTTGTCCACCTCCTGGCGATCGACCTTGCTGACCACGTCGAACGACGACTCGCTAGCCACCTGTTGCTCCTTCGTCCCTTGTGATGATCGTGTGATCCATGTCCGGGCACATATCCGGCGGCTGCTGGTGCCCCTCCAGTGCCCGGCAACGCGTGTGAGCGTCGCCACGCCATGGATCCAAGTTGCTGAGTGCCTGCTTCTATGGGGTATTCTCTCATCGGTCCGGGGCACTGCTCCGGAAAGCCCGGCAGGTTGCCCGAGCGGCCAAAGGGAGCTGACTGTAAATCAGCCGGCACAGCCTTCGTAGGTTCGAATCCTACACCTGCCACAGGGTCGTTGAGCAGGGCATTCGTCAACGCGACGGATGCCCTGCTCGCGTTTTGCTCCTGTGACAACAGCCCGGCCGGACGTCGACTTCTGGCGGTGCCGCCTCAGGCGTCGCAGCGACTTAGCCAAGGAACTCGCCCGCCACCCCGCCTTGGTCACCTGATCGTCGATGTGTCGTCCGGTCGTCCCCAGTAGTGATGATCAGACGCCGAACGCCGCGGTAGATGCAGGGTTGTGCCATCTGATCTGATCTCACAACGTGGACGCGGAAGGATCAGGTGACCCAACTGTGTCTTTGCACCCGTCATTGTCATCTGATCCAGGTTGCACCAGGCTCAGCTGTGATACGGAAGGGCGGGAGGAGGGTGACCTATGCGGATCGGCGGACTGGATCTGCTGCCGATTTCCGACGGGACCTTCGTCGCTCGTCCTGCGTACTTCGGCGAGCACCTGCCATCGGCGACGCGCCCGGAGTTCTTCGACCGCCATGGGGCCGCCTGGTTGCCGATCGGCTCCTTCCTGGTCCGAACCCGGGACCGGATCGTCCTGATCGATGCCGGCCTCGGTCCCGAGTTGCAGGAACTGCCGCACGGCATGTACCTGGTCGGTGGCCAGCTCCTCACCGGTCTACGTGCCCTTGGTCTGGCCCCCGCCGACGTCACAGACGTCGTCTGCACCCACCTCCACAGCGACCATGTCGGCTGGCTCTTCGACCTCGGCTCCCAGCCGATCTTCTCCAGGGCGAGCATCTGGCTCGGCACCGCCGATTGGCGGCACTTCGTCGCGGGCGCCGGGCACATGGCCGCGCACATCCGGGAAGGATTCAGCGCTCCCGCGCAGGCATCGCGGGTCCAGCTGATCGACCAGGACACCACAATCGCGCCAGGGGTCACCGCGCTGCTCACGCCAGGGCATACCCCCGGGCACCTCTGTGTCGTTGTCTCGTCCGGGCACGAGCGCGTGCTCCTTCTGGGGGATGCGATCACCTGTCCCATCCAGCTCGACGAGCCGTCCTGGCACTCCATGGGGGACGTCGACCCGGCCCTGGCCGACCGCACGCGAGAACGTCTCTGGCGAGAGCTTGAAGACGGACAGACGATCGGTGCCGGGGCACACTTCCCCGAACTGCGTTTCGGGCGTGTACTCCCGGGACTCGCACGACGCTGGCAGACGTGACGATCTTCCGCATGCGCCGAGCGGCGCGTGCGTGCGTGCACCAACCATGCCCGCACGGGTACTCCCCATGCTGGAGGTGTTGAGACGTGACGAGCCCTGGCACTGTGCGATTGATGACATGGAACGTCTGGTGGCGTTTCGGCGACCGGTGGCGGGATCGCCAGGCGGGAATTGCATCGACGATCGCGACACAGCAGCCGGACATTCTCGGGCTTCAGGAATCATGGGCCAGCAGAGAGTCGGCTCAGGCCGAAGCGCTAGCCGCATCCCTGGGGATGTACTCGGCCTTCGCCGGACCGTCCTTGCCGGCGCTCCCCGCTGAACCGGAGTCGCCGGACTACCGCGACATCGATCTCGGTGTCGCGGTGCTCAGCCGCTGGCATTACCCTCAGCTTCGATGTCCCCTTCGCGCCACGTGGAGCGGTGAAACAACTCGACCGCCGCATCGATTACGTGTTCTTCCGGCCGCCTCGGAATGGAGGACAGGTCCGCGTCCAGCGGGCACACGTCGTCCGCGACATCGTCGACGGCTTACATCCCTCCGACCACTTCGCCGTCGTCGCGGACCTGGAGATATGGGGGTGACTGCACGGCCGCGGCCGCCCTATTCATGGCGGCTTTGTGTCAGGCGTCGCTCCACTGGTTGATCCATTGGGCTTCCTCGTCCTCCTTGGCGTGATGGAGTTCCGCGGACGGCGGGGACAGGGTGATCCGCGGACCGTCAGGGTGATAGAAATTGCCGCTGCCGAGGGCCGCCCGGTGGCCACCGGCCTCCAGGTAGCAGTGCCCGTCACCGGTGAAACGTGAGTCGAGTACGCCGTAGCCGAGGTGGTTCGCTACACCTGCGGCGACGACGGGACCTTGTCCTCGGGCGAAGACGGCGGCCTTAGGGAGCGGTTTGCCGCTGGCCAGGGTGATCGAGGCGACGTCTCCGAGCGCCCAGACGCCGGCCACCGCAGTGGCGAGCGTCTCGGCGTCGACGGGGATCCAGCCGGCGTCGGAGAACCCGGCGGCCGCCACGGGGCCGGGTGGCTGGTGCGGTGGGACGACGACGAGGAGATCGAACGACGTGGTGCGGCCATCGGTGAACACCACCTGCCTGGCCGCGGCGTCGACACGCTCGACCTGCCGACCGGTGCGGACGCCGATCCCGGCCTCGTCGAGCATGGCGGTTACGGCCTGCCCGACCACCGGCCCGGCCACGGGCATGGGTTGCGGCTCAGGTGTGTGCACCTCGATGGACACGTTCGGGCGCGCGCCGGTCTCCGTCAGGAGGTCGGCCGCCAGCATGGCTCCCTCGTACGGCGCGGCCGGGCATCTGTAGGGAATGCTCGTCACCAGGAACAGCACCGTGCCGGCGCGGACCTGGCTCAGCTTCTGGTGTGCGTCGAGCGCCGCTTCGGGGGTGTAGTAGTGGGCAGCCACGCCGCCGGCCAGCGCCTCATCGAGCCCGGGGACGGCGGCGGTGTTCAGCTCGCTGCCGAGAGCGACGACGAGCGCGTCGTAGGGCAGAGTCCCGGACGTGGTCCCGATCCGCTGATTGACCAGATCGATGTCTTCGACGGTCCCGGTGACGAGCTCGACGCCCGGTAGTCTCCCCGAGGCGGGGGTCACCAGGACCTCGTCGAGGCTTCGCCAGCCGCGGAGCAACCAGAGGAGCGACAGCCCTTGGACGTTTTCGAACGTGCGGTCCACCAAGACGACCCTGTCGCCGTCCGGAAGTGTTTCGCGTAGGCGTGAGGCCGTGCTCAGGCCGCCGAATCCGGCGCCGAGGACGACCGCTGTGTTCGACATGAACGGATCCCTTTCATTGGGTGGCCATGGCCCGGTTCGGGTGATCAGATGTTGATGACCTGGTCCGCCCACGTGGTCCACTCAGCCAGTTCGGCCATCGACGAGCGGTGTGCGGTAGGCAGCATCATGCTGTCGTCGATGCCCCGTGCGTCCGCGCAGGTTCCGCAGACTCCGATGGTCGCTCCCTTGCCGGCTAGCCCACGGAGCATGGAAGCGACGTTGTAGTAGCCATCCGGGGTCTTCTGGCCGGCTATCGCGGACACTGCGGCGTCGGCGAACAGGAAGACCTTGACCTCGTTGGGCGATACGTCCGCATCGGTGGCCACCATCTGCCTGGCCCACCGCAGACCGTTGTAGGCGCGTTCGGTCCCGTAAGGCGGATCGTGCAAGACGAACAGGTACTTCATCGCGATACTCCATCCCAAGGCAAAGCTGGTGAAGAACAAGCTACACTATTCCAAGGAATATTGGAGGATGCATGGGTGAGCATGTGACGGACAAGCAGTTGATGTTCGAGGAGATCGCCCGGGTCGGTAAGGCGCTTGCGAGCGGTAAGCGCCTAGAGCTGCTGGATCTGCTGGCCCAGGCCGAGCGGACCGTGGAGGCCCTGGCTAAGTCTGCTCGACTGGGCGTGAGCACGGCGTCGGCCCACCTGCAGACGTTGAAACAGGGTGGGCTGGTCGCCACCCGGAGGGAGGGCACCCGCATCTACTACCGACTGGCCAGCCCAGACGTGGCGAGGCTGTACGCGAACCTGCGCGACGTCGCGACCACCCACCTGGCGGATGTAGCCGTCGCTGTCACCGAGTTCCTCGGGCCGGAGGTGGAGCATGTGACTCGGGACGATCTGCTGGATCGCGTCCGACGCGGCGACGTCGTCGTACTCGATGTGCGCCCGGCCGAGGAGTACGCAGCGGGGCACATCCCGGGAGCGGTCAGCATCCCGCTGGATCAACTCGCCGACCGCCTCACCGAGCTGCCCGCGGATACGGAGATCGTCGCCTACTGCCGTGGGGTGAACTGTGTCCTCGCGCCGGATGCTGTGCGGCTGTTGTCCGAGCGCGGAAGGGCCGCTCGCCAGCTGGCCGACGGGATGCTCGAATGGCGGCTAGCCGAACTTCCCGTCGAAGCGGGGAGCCCGCCGTGAGCGCTGCTCATCCCGGCCTGGCCAACGGGCCGATCTATCTTGACTACAACGCCACCACGCCGGTGGACCCGCGGGTGGCCGGCGCGATGGGGCCGTTTCTTGACGCGCACTTCGGAAACCCGTCCAGCGCACATGCGTATGGCGAAGAGCCGCGGCTGGCATTGGCACAAGCGCACGCTGAGGTCGCGCGGCTCATCGGTGCACCCGCTGGGGGAATCGTCTTCACCGGCAGCGGATCGGAGGCCAACAACCTGGCTATTCGTGGCGCGATCATCGGTGCCGGCACAGAGCGCCCGCACGTGATCACGCAGGTGAGCGAGCATCCGTCGGTCATCGCCGCGTGTCGCGCAGCCGAGCGCCTGCACCATGCAGAGGTCACCTATTTGCGGGTCGACAAGGACGGACTCGTTGATCCGCGAACCTTGGCCGCTGCGCTCACGCCCGAGACGAACCTCGTCTCGATCATGCACGCGAACAACGAGACGGGGGTGATCCAGCCCGTTGCCGAGCTAGCGCGTATGGCCCACGAGCACGGCGCACTCTTTCACACCGACGCCGCTCAGACTGTCGGGAAGATGCCGGTCGACGTAGCGGAGCTGGAGGTGGATCTGCTGACTGTGGTGGGGCACAAGATGTATGCCCCCAAGGGTGTCGGGGCACTCTACGTCCGGCCTGGGCTGAGCTTGGAGCCGCTCGTCTACGGAGGCGGGCAGGAGAACGACATGCGTAGCGGCACCGAGAACGTCGCCGCCGTCGTCGCTCTCGGCCTGGCCGCGGAGCTGGCTGCCGCCGAACTCGCCGACAACAGCGGGGCGCGGCTACGCGCACTGCGGGATCGTCTGCACGAGAACCTTGAACAGCGCCTGCCCAGATCTGTTCGACTCAACGGTCACGTTGACCAGCGGCTGCCGCACGTGCTCAATGTCAGCATCGCCGGTGTCCGAGGCGAGGACCTTCTGGCGGTCGCTCCCGGCGTGGCCGCATCGACCGGGTCGGCCTGTCACACCGGACGTGCGCAGGCATCACCAGTCTTGACCGCGATGGGGTGTGACGACGAACGGAGCATGTCCGCACTACGGTTCTCCCTGGGACGTTGGTCGACCAGCAACGACGCCGACCGTGCCGCCGACCTGATCGCCGCGGCGCATCGTCGGCTGGTCGAATAGGAGCTACGCTGGACACACATCATCTCGACGGCGGTGAGCTTCGCTGCGTGCACCTGCTTATCGAACTTCGCCGGCTGATCGAGCGGATCCCGCCCGGCTCGACCGTCTACCTGACAGCCACCGACCCCGCCGCACCGCTCGACCTCGCCGCCTGGTGCCACTTCACCGGCCACCACTACCTCGGGCCGGTGTCGACGACGGCTCGCCGGACCACTTACGCGATCAAGAGCGACGTGAGCGCACGCCGGGCGTGTGACGCGAGTCCGTGGTGTCCGGGTCCGTCGGATCCCGATGCGGACCAGCGCACTCGGTAGCTCGTCATCTAGCCGCCTTACGGTCTTCCGGCTTCGCCAGTCTTGACGGTCTTGACCTGCAGGTTTGACGGCTCCGTAGGCCCGGGTAATGTAGTCCCCCCGGATCAACGCCTTTTAGATTCCGGGGTGGGGTCAATGCCCACCTCGGAGCTTCTGGAGGCTCATGTGTCCGGTGAATCGCCGTTCGCGCGCCGTGATTTCCGCTTTCTCCTATTCGGCCAGACCGCCAGCCAGTTCGGCGCCCAGATCAGTGGCGTGGCGATTCCGCTCCTGGCTGTGCTCACACTGCACGCCTCGCCATGGCAGCTCGGGGTGGTGAACGCCTCGTCCACCATTGCCTTCGCGCTGATCGGTCTCCCGGCAGGCGTATGGCTGGACCGCCTGCGCCGCCGCCGGGTGCTGGTCATCAGTGACCTGGCGCGCACGATCCTCCTGACCAGCATCCCGCTGGCCGCGTGGCAGGGACGGCTGAGCATCACCCATCTGATCGTCGTCTCACTGCTGGCCGGGGTGGCCCGGGTGTTCTTCGACGTCGGCTATCAGAGTTACCTGCCGACGCTATTGGGCCCGGGCCGGGTGCTGGCCGGAAACTCGGCCATGGAGACAGCCCGCGCGAGCGGCCAGTTCGCCGGTCCCGGGCTGGGGGGCTGGCTCGTCGGACTGGTCGGCGCTGCGAACGTCGTCGCCATCCAAGCTGCGACCTTCGCGGTCTCCGCACTCTCGCTGCTGGCGATCCGCACCCCGGAGCCCGCGCCGCCCCGGTCCGCCGAGCGGCCACGACTGTCGGCGCAGGTGCGGGAAGGCCTCACCTTCGTCCTACGCAATCGGGTGCTGGGTGCCCTCGCGCTGGCCAGCGCACTAGCCAACTTCGCTTTCGCGGTGGCTTCCGCCGTCACCATCATCTTCCTGTCCCGCACCCTGGAGCTGCCGCCATCGGCGATCGGCCTCGTGGTCGCTGTGGGTTCGATTGCGGTCGTCATCGGTGCCGCCGCGACACCGCGGTTGAGCCGCCGGTTCGGATCGGCGCGGATCATCTGGCTGTCGCTGGCCGTCACCGGTCCGGTCGCTGTGCTCGGGCCGCTGGCCCAGCCCGGCTGGTGGGTGTTGCTGATAGTCGTGGGCGGTGCAGCGGGTGAGCTCGGCCAGATCGTGTACGCGATCACCAGCCTCAGCCTGCGCCAGCGCCTCTGTCCGGGCCACATCCTTGGGCGGGTCAACGCCACCATGCGCTTCTTGATCATGGGCGTGTTCCCGTTGGGTGCCCTCGTCGGAGGAATGCTCGGGGAGCTCGCCGGGCTGCGCGTCACGCTCTTCGTGTCACAGGGCTTGATCGTCCTCTCCGCGCTGCCGGTGTACCTGGTGCTCCGCCACACGCGAGACATCGACGACCTTGCGCCGTGGTGACGACACCTCGCAGCGCGGCGCCGACGCACCGTCACATGCCGTGGACCGAGCGCTGGCATCACCGTGCCTGCGCGCCCAGGACGTCGATGAGCTCCCGAGGTCCGCTTGTGACGGTGACGTCGACATCGAGAGGCGATCATCCAGACCAGCCGTTCCCGGCGTCGGCAGGCGTCGGCTATGGCCATCAGCATCTCGGCGGACACCTGGGGGCTGGACGCCGAGCGCGGCGGTCATTTCCTCTCGATGGAGAAGCCGGAAATCCTGGTCGGCGACATTCGCGACTCCTTCTGCAAGGTGCGCTGACATGGGCTTTCGCGGGTCCGGCCGCCGGAGCCTCGTCAACGCGTTGAACCCGCGGGAGCTCAATCGCGCGACGCTTGACCGGCAACTCCTGACCCGCCGTGTGAATCTGCCGGTCGCCGACGCCGTGGAGCGGGAGCGGAAGAAAACGGACACAGGTTGACAAC
Organism: Phytoactinopolyspora alkaliphila; assembly: GCF_010550695.1. Lineage (GTDB taxonomy): Bacteria > Actinomycetota > Actinomycetes > Jiangellales > Jiangellaceae > Phytoactinopolyspora > Phytoactinopolyspora alkaliphila. Next base: position 214,181 of record NZ_JAAGOB010000002.1, on the reverse strand, counting down.
GAACACGCATGAACTATCGCGGACAGGGGATCTCTCGATGCACCAATGACGGCAGGTGTAACGGGTACCCGGCGCATTCTGCCCCTCTCGAGAAGGGTGAGGTCCGGATGTGACGAGTCCTCAAGCTGATGTGGTCGGCGCTGTCGCCGGTGTGCCGGACCGTGCCGCATTGAGCAGCGCAGCAACGCGCCTGGTCGACGGAGCCATGAACGCCACCGGGGCGGATGCCGGCGTGCTCCTTCTCAGGTGTGCCGGTCGCTGGGATATGGCTGCGGCTTCCTCCGTGGGTATCGGCTGGATCGACCTTGAGCAGCACCGGCTCGGTCATGGCCCGGGCGTGTATGCCGTGAGGGAGAAGCGCGCGCTGTTCGCCACGGGCATCGGGGATGATCAGCGCTGGCCGGAGTGGTCCCGGCTGGCCAATCGTCGAGGTGTCCACGCAGTGACCGCCGCGTGCTTGCACACCCCTGGGAGAGTGCTCGGCACCCTGAGCGTCTACGCCGAGAAGGCCACGCTGGGCCCGGACAGCGTCCAAGCGGTCGCGCCCCTCGCCGACTGGGGGGCGGCCATCCTCGAGCAGCTGATCACACGGACCGGCTGTCACGAGGTCGTGGACGATAGTCCGGTCGTCGCCGAAGCTCAGCGCCTGCTGATGGAACGCCACGGCCTCAGTGCACGCAACGCGCTCGAACTCCTGCAGTGCTACGCGCAAGAGGGCGGCGCCGACCTCATCGAGGTCGCCGAACGGCTCGTCGTCACCTGTGATCGGGTACCGGGGGGCGGTACGAGTCATAGTGGCCGGCGTCACGATGTCGATCACCGGCCGTTCGCGTGATTTCGGGCGGTGAGGGTATCCAATGCGGCAATCGTGCCGTGCAGAGCCCGGCCGGTTTGCCAGATTCTGGAGGCTGGGAGGACGCCATGGGCATGTGCGACGTATGCGGCAACGACAGCGACTTGGGGTTCAGCATCACCATGCCCGGGGGCGGCGTCCACCGATTCGACAGCTTCGAATGCGCGATCCAGCTGTGTGCGCCACGATGCGCGAAATGTGCATGCGCCGTCATCGGGCACGGACTGGACGCGGACGGCGTGGTCTACTGCTCGGCGCGTTGCATGCGGGCGGCCAGGGTCGTCGTTGCGAGCATGACCGGACCGGCGGACCCGGGTTGTCCGGACATGATCGCGGCCGGGGCAGCCGACGGTGATCTGCCCGCATCAGTCACGGGCTTGTCGCTGACCGACCCTCTGCCCAAGCAGCGCCGACGTGGTCGCGCTTACCCGGTGGCGAGGTCGGTGGCCGAGCAACGGTGAGGTCCCGATGGGGTTGGCCCTATCGATTTCCCCTCAAGGCCCTTCGCCGTGTACCCTCGACTGGCGCGAGCGCCCCAATAGCTCAGTCGGCAGAGCGTCTCCATGGTAAGGAGAAGGTCTACGGTTCGATTCCGTATTGGGGCTCTATACCCGCCCGTCGACGGAGCGGGAACCCCTGGCGGGGTAGCTCAGGTGGTTAGAGCACACGGCTCATAATCGTGGTGTCGCGGGTTCGAGTCCCGCCCCCGCTACCGGCTCCGGCCGCGGTGAATGTCCCAGGCTTCGATTAGGGACTCACGCCGTGGTCGGCTACCCTTACTAGGTTCGTAAACCCCAGATCTAAGAGAGGCACCCGTGGCCGCCAAGAGCGCTGATGTCCGTCCCAAGATCACCATGGCCTGCACGGAGTGCAAGGAGCGCAACTACATCACGAAGAAGAACCGGCGCAACGATCCTGACCGGCTGGAGCTGAAGAAGTTCTGCCCGCGCTGCCGGACACACACGGCGCACCGCGAAACCCGCTGATCATGCTGTCCGGCCGAATCCGGCGTGGATGCCCGGTTATGCCGGGGCCCACGTCGGTGGCCGGAGTGGGCCGCCGGTAACGTCGAGTTATGGCCATTGATCCTTCCGCCGTCGGGCGCGTCTATCCACCACAGCCCTATGAGGTGAGCCGGGAGAAGGTCCGGGAGTTCGCGGAGGCGATCGGTGACCCCAATCCCGTGTACGTCGACACCGGCATGGCGGGTGAGTACGGTCATGACGACGTCGTCGCGCCGCCGACGTTCGTGATGATTCCCGTGATGCGTGGATTCGACACCTTGATGGCCGATCTCGGCATCGAATTTGCCCGGGTGGTCCACGTCGACCAACGTTTCACCTACTCGCGTCCGCTCCTCGTCGGCGACGGACTCGAGACGACCACCACACTGGACGCGCTGCGCCAGGTGGCAGGCAACGACCTCCTCACCATCCGCAGCGACGTCCGTGCCGCTGACGAGCACGTGTGCACGTCGCAGGCGACTCTGCTGATCCGGCCGGAGGAGAAGGACGATGTCTGAGCCGCTGGCCGTCGGACAGGTCGTCGCTGACGAGCAGTACCGCATCACCCGCGAGAACCTGGTGCGTTACGCGGGCGCCTCGGGCGATTTCAACCCAATCCACTGGAACGACCGGGTCGCGAAGGCGGTCGGCCTGCCCGGCGTGCTGGCCCATGGCATGCTGACCATGGCGCTGGCCGGACGGCTGCTCACCGACTGGGTGGGCGACCCGGCCGCTGTCGTCGAGTACAGCGTCCGGTTCTCCCGCCCCGTCGTCGTTCCGGATGACGCCGACGGCGTGGCCGTGCACGTGACGGCGACCGTCACCGAGGTTCGCGACGACGGCCTGGTGGGCGTCGAGCTCGCGGTCCGCGTGGACGAGCAGAAGGTTCTGACCCAGGCCCGCGCGCTCGCGCGCCCGCCCAAGAACGCCTCTTGACTGCGGTATCCGTGATGCGGGACAAGCACGGCATCCGCCTTGCCGAGCTGACGACCCTCCGGGTCGGCGGACCGGCCGCGCGGATGATCGAGGTGGACACCGAGGCAGAACTGATCGACGCGGTGCGTCAGTGCGACCGCCGGAGTGAGCCGGTGCTGGTGCTCGGCGGTGGATCCAACCTGGTGGTGGCCGACGACGGGTTCGGCGGCACGGTCGTCCGCGTCATGACCCGCGGAGTCGAGGTCGACGACTCCGCCTCCTGCGAGGCGGACGACCTCGCCGCCTGTGGCGGGATCAACGTTACCGTCGCCGCTGGTGAGCCTTGGGATGAGCTCGTCCAGCGGGCCGTCGCCGAGCAATGGGTGGGCATCGAGGCGCTGTCTGGCATACCGGGTGCGGTCGGCGCCACCCCCATGCAGAACGTGGGTGCCTACGGTCAGGAGGTCGCGCAGACCATCTGGAACGTGCGCACCTACGACCGGGTCGACGAGCGGGTACGGACCTTCGCCAACGCCGAGTGCGGCTTCGAGTATCGGCAGAGCCGGTTCAAGGGATCCGAACGGTACGTGATCCTCTCGGTCAGCTACCAGCTCAGGCAGGGATCGCTCGGGGCGCCGGTCGCCTACGCTGAGCTCGCCCGCACGCTCGGCGTCGGCCTGGGGGAGCGTGCACCGCTCGGCGACGTCCGGGACGCTGTGCTCAAGCTTCGCCGGGGCAAGGGCATGGTGCTCGACCACGAAGACCACGACACGTGGAGCGCCGGGTCCTTCTTCACCAATCCCGTGCTCGAACCGGATGCGGCCGCCAGATTGCCGGTCGACGCGCCGCGCTGGCCGCAGGCCGACGGCCGGGTGAAGACCAGCGCGGCCTGGTTGATCGAGCACGCCGGGTTCGGGCGCGGCTTTCGGGGCGACCGCGCCGGGGTATCGCTGTCCACCAAGCACACACTGGCGGTGACCAACCGCGGCGACGCCCGGGCCGCAGATGTGCTCGGCCTGGCCCGTGAGGTTCGAGACGGCGTCCTGGCAGCCTTCGGGGTCCGTCTGGTCAACGAGCCGGTCCTGGTCGGCTGCGCTCTATGACCTCACCTGGCATCACGGACGTGTTCGGCTGAGTGACGCGCCCAGGACGGACAGGCTTCGCGATTGGGGGGTGCGCGCGGGCCCGCGCTGTGGCACAATCTCTCCTCGTGACCGAGACGCAGAGCCTCAACGCCGTTCTGGCGGTGCGTTCTGCCGTGTCTTGCTGTTGTTGTCGCTGACGTTTACGCGACCAACCCCTGACCATGTCAGCCCGGGCAGCCGGGCTCGACTCTGACGACAGCAGGCACGTGATGATTCCGTATCCATCGTCCCTCCGCGGGAACGGCATGAGCCGGCCACAGTCGTTGCGCGGGCGGAGCGTCGTCGTGCTGCATGCGCACCCCGACGACGAGGCCATTTTCACCGGTGTGACCATGCGCCGGCTCGCCGACGAGGGCGCCCGCGTGGTTCTCGTCACAGCGACGCTCGGCGACCTCGGCGAGACCCTCGTGCCGCTGCGGCCGGGCGAGTCACTCGTCCAGCGGCGTACCGCGGAGCTCGAGCGCGCGGCGGGCCTGCTCGGCGTCACCAGGCTCGTTCTCCTCGGCCGCCGTGACTCCGGCCTGCCCGGCGCTGCCGATAACGTCCATCCCGATGCTCTTGCCGCGGCGGACGCGGAGCGCGTGGCACGCCGGGTGGCGGCCGTGGCCGAGGAGGAGAGTGCCGAGGCGCTCGTTCACGACGACGCGTCGGGCATCTACGGACACCCCGACCACCTGGCCAGTCACCGTATCGGCGCCCTGGCGGCTCGGATGGCGGGGGTGACCTCCTACCAGACGACCGTGGATCGCGACCATCTGCACGAGACCCGCCCGCACTTGGTGCACGCCGCGGCACGGGCCACGGCACTCCCATTCGGGATACCCGCCGCCGACGTCGAGCTCATGGTCGCCGCCACGGCCCGCGAACTCGATACGAAGCGGGCGGCCATCCGCGCCCACGCCAGCCAGATCGCCGCGGACGACGTCGCACATGCGGCGTTCGACGAGGCGTACGGGTTCGAGTGGTACGTGCGATCCGGGCCGGCGGGCATTCTCGACGAGCTGGGTGACCGCGGAGCTGCTGAGCTGTTCAGTGCACCGGCCCCGGTGAGTTGAGCCACGCGTCGATGTCCTCCAGCACCTGCTTTCGGACATTCGGCGGCGCTGCCGAGCCTTCGATCGACGCGCGGGCCAAGGCGGCGAGCTCCGCGTCGCTAAAGCCGTGCGCATCTCGCGCGGCTTGATACTGGTCCAGGAGCCGGGAGCCGAACAAGAGAGGGTCGTCCGCTCCCAGCGCCAGCCTGGCGCCGGCGTCCACGAGGCGGCGCAACGGCACGGCGCGCAGTTCCGGGTACACCCCCAGGGAGACGTTCGAGGCCGGGCAGACCTCCAGTGTCACCTGCTGTTCGACCACCCGGGCAAGTAACGCGGCATCCTCTGCGACTCGGACGCCGTGACCGAGTCTGTCGGCACCAAGCGCGTCGAGGCAGGTGCGGATGTTGTCCGGGCCGCGCAGCTCACCACCGTGCGGCGCCGCGATCAGGCCCGCGCGATCGGCGATCCGGAACGCGGCGGCGAAATCCTCCGTGACGCCCCGGCGCTCGTCGTTGGAGAGGCCGAAGCCCACCACTCCGCGCCCCGCGTACTGGACGGCCAGCCGGGCGAGCGTTCGAGCATCCAGGGGATGCCGGGTGCGATTGGCCGCGATGACCACCGCTATGCCGATCCCGGTCGACTCCGAGGCGGAACGGGCGGCGTCGAGCACGAGATCGGTGAACGCGGTGATGCCGCCGAACAGGGCTGCGTAACCGGAGGGATCGACCTGGATCTCCAGCCACGCTGATCCCTCGGCCGCGTCGTCCTCGGCGGCCTCACGGACTAGTCGCCGGACATCGTCTTCGGTGCGCAACACGGAGCGAGCGATGTCATAGAGCCGCTGGAACCGGAACCACCCTTTCTCGTCCGCCGCCGACAACTGCGGGGGCCATTGCTCACGCAGCGCGTCAGGCAGCCGGACGCCGTGAAGATCAGCGAGCTCGACCAGGCTCGAGTGCCGCATCGAGCCGGTGAAGTGCAGGTGCAGGTGCGCCTTGGGGAGCCCGCGTAGGTCACGGGGAGCCACGTAGCCGTCAACTCCGCCCGGTCCGTCCGCCACCCCCGGCCGGCTCAACTCAGCAGCCGCTGGATCCGGCCGACGCCCTCGGCAAGGTCGTCGTCGCCCAGCGCGTAGGACAGCCGGAGGTAGCCACTCGGGCCGAAGGCCTCGCCGGGCACGACGGCGACCTCCGCCTCTTCGAGGATGATCTCCGCGAGCTCCACGCTGGTGGTGGGTGTCCGGCCGGCGATCTCGCGGCCCAGCACACCTTTGACCGAGGGGTAGACGTAGAAGGCGCCCTCAGGCTCCGGGCACAGCACGCCGTCGATCTCGTTCAGCATCGCGACGATGGTCTTCCGGCGACGGTCGAACGCCTCGCGCATGGTGGCGACCGCTGACAGGTCACCGGTGACGGCGGCGATCGCGGCCCGCTGGGAGACGTTCGCGACGTTGGACGTGGCGTGCGACTGGAGGTTTCCGGCCGCCTTGACGACGTCCTTCGGTCCGATCAGCCAGCCGACCCGCCAGCCGGTCATCGCGTACGTCTTCGCCACGCCGTTGACCACGATGCAGGTCTCTGCCAGCTCAGGCACCTCCACTGGCATCGACGTGAACTGTGCGTCGCCGTAGGTGAGGTGCTCGTAGATCTCGTCGGTGACGACCCAGATGCCGTTCTGAGCTGCCCACTGGCCGATCGCCTTGACGTCCTCCGGAGGATAGACCGCGCCGGTGGGGTTGGACGGCGAGCAGAACAGGAGCACCTTGGTGCGCTCGGTGCGGGCCGCTTCGAGCTGGTCGACGCTCACCCGGTAACCGGTGGTCTCGTCGGCGATCACCTCCACCGGGACGCCTCCGGCCAGCCTGATCGACTCCGGGTAGGTGGTCCAGTAGGGCGCCGGGAGCAGGACCTCGTCCCCGGGATCCACGATCGCGGCGAACGCCTCGTAGACCGCCTGCTTGCCGCCGTTGGTGACCAGGATCTGGCTGGCCTCCACGGTGTAGCCCGAGTCTCGCTCCGTTTTGGCGACCAGAGCGTCCTTCAGTTCGGGAAGACCGCCGGCAGGCGTGTAGCGATGGTTCTTGGGATTGGAGCACGCGTCGATCGCCGCCTGGACGATGTAGTCCGGCGTGGCGAAATCGGGTTCACCGGCTCCGAATCCGATGACCGGCCTGCCCGCGGCCTTGAGGGCCTTCGCCTTGGCGTCCACGGCCAGGGTGGCCGACTCGGCGATGGCGGAGATGCGACGCGAGACGCGAGGGCGCGAGGTGCCGGCGGTGGCGCCGGCCGGGGTAGCGAGGGTCATGACGACTATCCTTGCACCACCCCGGCCGGTCTCGCCAAGGACTTCGGTTGCCTCAGAAGGTCTTGGACGACATCGCCCGGTAGTACTCGGTGGATTCCGGCCGGTAGAGCATGTACAGGATGACCGCGGCCAGCACGGGCGAGATCAGGTTGATGAGCGTGTTGATGTCGAATCCGCCCGCCGTGAGGCCCCACAGCCCGAACAGGATGTTCAGGCCACCGAGGATCGTGGCCACGATCCTCGCCCACGACTTGCCCTTCTTGTTCGCCGAAGCCATCCACAGCCACAGGCCGATGGAGATCAGCGCGACAAAGACCATGAACCCGGTGAAGGTGTTGACGAACGCGTCGATCTCGTCCGCCGTGGCATCCGGGCTCTGGCGGATGGCCTCCTCACGCACGGCGTCGCGGCCCATCAGGGCGAAGATGCCGCCGAGCAGCGACAAGAAGGCGCCCACATACATGAGCTTGGCGGCCGTGAGGATGGGTTTCGGGGTCTCCGGCACCGGGCGTGCATAGGGGCTGCCGGCGGTGTTGTCCTGCTCCCACGCGGGAGGCTGGCTCTGCTCCCACGAGGGTGGCTGGCGGGCTGGTTCCGTGGGCTGGCTGAAGGGATCCTTCTGGGGCTCGTCCCCGGAACTACCGCCTGGCGTCGTCCCGCTCATCTCGCGTACTCCCTACGAGTCTTGTGATCGTGGCGAAGGATTATCGTGTTTTACACCTGGCACCCTAGCGGGGTCGTACGCCATCTAGCGAGCACGACAGGCGTTGTCCCGCATGTGAAGCCGCATTTCGATGCGGCGAGAACACCGTGGTCCGGATCTCTTGATCGCGCGAGTTCGACCACAGCGCCCCTCACCCCGTACACTCTCTCTTCGGTGGTCACTGATCCCTGCTCAGATTTTGCCCTCAGGCGCTACGGTGTGAGTAGGTGTCGTTCGTTCACCGAAGGGCAGTAGCTCAACTGGCAGAGCACCGGTCTCCAAAACCGGCGGTTGGGGGTTCGAGTCCCTCCTGCCCTGCTGGCCACCAGGCCATGAGTCGCCATCGGCTCCAGGGTGCCCGGTGGCCCCGGCGAACATGCCGTCCGCCGGGGCGGCGAAGAGGAAAAAAGACCAAGTGAGGTAGCACGTGACGGAGACGAGCGGCCAGACCGCGACACCTGATCGCCCGCGTCAGCCCAAGCGGCGCGGGCCGGTGGCGCGTCTGTCGCTGTGGGTTCGGCAGGTGGTGGCCGAGCTCCGCAAGGTCGTGTACCCGACGCGATCGCAACTGTTGACCTACACGGCAGTGGTGCTCGTGTTCGTGGCGATCATGATCGCGATCGTCTCCGTACTCGACCTGGGCTTCGGCTGGGCGATGCTCGAGATATTCGGCTGAACCTGCCCAGTGCCCAGCAGCTACCAGGAGGAAGTCCACACCGTGTCCGAACAGTACACGCCAGTCGATGACGCCGAGGCGACCGATGCTCCGGCCGGATCGGCCGCTCAGGATGAGCCCGGTGATGCCGTCGAGCCGAACGACGAGGTCGAGGCGAGTGATGAGGCCGGGGCGAACGATGAAGCCCCGGACGAGGGCGAGAGCCTGGAAGAGGGCTCCGGCACCCCCGAGGCTGAGGACGCGGAGCCCGAGGAGGTCGTCGACCCCCTCGAGGAGTTCCGCCGGGTCCTGCGTTCGAAGCCTGGTGAGTGGTTCGTCGTCCAGACGTACTCCGGCATGGAGAACCGTGTCCGGCTGAACCTGGAGAACCGCATCATCAGCCTCAACATGGAGGACTACATCTTCGAGATCGAGGTCCCCACCGAAGAGGTCGCCGAGATCAAGGGCGGCCAGCGCCGCATGGTCAAGCGCAATAGGTTCCCCGGCTACGTCCTGGTCCGCATGGAAATGACGGACGAGTCCTGGGCGGCGGTCCGGCACACACCTGCGGTGACCGGGTTCGTCGGCCACGGGAACCAGCCGTTGCCGCTGAGCCTGGCCGAGGTCGAGCGCTGGCTTGCTCCCGAGTTCGAGCAGCCGGTCGAGAAGACCACGGAGAAGCGTCCGGTCGAGGTCGTCGACTTCCAGGTCGGCGACTCAGTGATGGTGGTCGACGGGCCGTTCGCCACCCTGCACGCCACCATCAACGAGATCAACCCGGACTCGCAGAAGGTGAAAGGCCTGGTCGAGATCTTCGGCCGGGAAACACCGGTGGAGCTTTCGTTCAGCCAGATCCAGAAGCTCTAACGGCCGCCGCCTGGTCAGCGGCACGTCGAACCTGCCACGACCACATCACTCCGACAAGAAACGACGAGGACCCGAGGAAACATGCCCGCGAAGAAGAAAGTCGCAGGCCTGATCAAGCTCCAGATCCAGGCCGGTGCCGCGACACCAGCGCCGCCCGTTGGCCCGGCACTCGGCCAGCATGGCGTCAACATCATGGAGTTTTGCAAGGCCTACAACGCCGCTACCGAAAGCCAGCGGGGTGACGTCGTCCCGGTGGAGATCACGGTTTACGAAGACCGTTCGTTCACCTTCGTGACCAAGACCCCGCCGGCCGCCACCCTGATCCTGAAGGCCGCAGGTGTGGAGAAGGGCTCCGGCGAACCACACCGCGCCAAGGTCGCGACCATCACACGCGACCAGGTCCGTGCCATCGCCGAGCAGAAGATGCCTGATCTGAACGCGAACGACCTGGACGCGGCAGAGAAGATCATCGCAGGTACGGCCCGCCAGATGGGTGTGGACGTCAAGTAAGTGCCAACTCACCCGGCACGCACCGTGACCGGGACGTGGGAGGGGCAGCGCTCGGCCCGCACCACAGCTCCGATCTCATACAGGAGAAGACATGAAGCGCAGCAAGGCATACCGCGCGGCGGCAGAGAAGATCGACAGGGATCGGCTCTACTCCGCCGCCGAGGCGATCAACCTCGTCAAAGAGACCACCAAGACCAAGTACGACGCCACCGTCGAGGTGGCGCTGAGGCTCGGCGTCGACCCCCGTAAGGCCGACGAGATGGTGCGGGGCACCGTCAACCTTCCGCACGGCACCGGCAAGACCGCTCGGGTCCTGGTCTTCGCCGTGGGCCAGAAGGCGCAGGAGGCCACTGACGCCGGAGCCGACATCGTCGGCGGCGACGAGCTGATCGAAGAGGTTCAGAACGGCCGGCTCGACTTCGACGCGGCCGTCGCCACTCCCGACTTGATGGGCAAGGTCGGCCGGCTGGGCCGGGTGCTGGGTCCGCGAGGCCTCATGCCCAATCCGAAGACCGGAACGGTCACGATGGATGTCGCGAAGGCAGTGAGCGACATCAAGGGCGGAAAGATCGAGTTCCGCGTCGACCGGCACGCGAACCTCCACTTCGTCATCGGCAAGGCGTCGTTCACCGAGGACGCCCTGATCGAGAACTACGTCGCCGCGCTGGACGAGATCAACCGGCTCAAGCCGTCGTCGTCGAAGGGTCGCTACATCAAGAAGGCGACCATGACGTCCACGATGGGCCCCGGTATCCCGGTAGACCCGGGCAAGGTTCACGCGCCGGAGACCACCCGAGCATGATCCACCCGGCCCAGCCGCGGCTCCCACGGTTGTGGGGCCGCGGCTGGGTCATTGTTGCGAAATGGCTGGCATACCTGTGATGGCCACGCTCGTCGACCGAGCCACGCCACTGCGGCGGCGGCTCCCAGCGGTTCAGCGCAGGCTCTCGACGGTGCGCAAGGTGCCGATTCTGGGGCCGTTGATCACGTGGCTGCGCCTGGACTTCGCCGGCGGTGTGGTCGGCACGTTCTTCTTCTGCTGGTCCCTCACGCCGTCGCTGCTGCCCAGAACCTGGTACTACCAGGCGCTCGTGACCGGCGTCACGGCCACGGTCGGTTATGCGATCGGCTCCTTGTTCGGCGTCCTGATCCGCATGGTGTTCCGCAGAGTTCGCCGGGGCCGGCCGCTGGCGCGGCAGACCGTGCTGATCGCGTGGACGGTCTTCGGCGTCGCCGGTACCGGTGTGGCCACGTGGTACCTGTTCGGCTCCGCACGATGGCAGAGCGATCTGCGCGAGCTGATGAACGTGGACAGCCCGCGGCTGGTCCACTACATCTACATCATCCTCATCTCCTTCCTGATCTTCATCGGGTTCCTCGCCATCGGCAGGTTGCTTCGAGGTGCCTCGCGCCGCTTGGGCCGGTTCTTCGCGCGCTGGGTGCCCATCCCGGTCGCGGTAGTGACCTCCGCGCTGGTCGTGACCGGAATCGCATTCTGGTCATGGACGGGATTGTTCTATCCATGGCTCCTCGGCACCGCGAACGACGCGTTCGCTGCGATCAATCAGGAGACCGAGGCGGGTGAGAGCCCACCGGCGGTGGCGACGCACTCGGGCGGCCCGGGTTCCCTGGTCACGTGGGACTCGCTGGGTCGCAAGGGACGTGAGTTCATCGCGGGCGGGCCTACAGCGGATGAGCTTGAAGTGTTCAGCGGCCGGCCGGCGATGGACCCGGTGCGCACCTACATCGGCATGGACTCGGCGGAGACACCGTCCGGCCTCGCGTCTTTGGCGGTTCGTGAGCTTGAGCGCGCCGGGGGATTCGACCGCGACATTCTGGTGGTGGTCACGCCCACCGGAACGGGCTGGGTCGACGAAGGCGCCGCCGACGCGCTCGAGTACCTCTACAACGGCAACAGCGCGATCGTGTCGATCCAGTACTCGTACCTGCCGAGCTGGCTCTCTTTCCTGGCCGATCACGAGCAGGTCGACATCGCCGGTCAGGAGTTGTTCGGCGCCGTCCACGAACGGTGGTCGAGGCTGCCGGAAGACTCCCGGCCCAAGCTGGTGGTCTACGGCGAGAGTTTCGGCGCGGTCGGCAGCGCTGCGGCGTTCGACGGTATCGGCGATCTCGTCGGCAAGGTCGACGGCGCGCTCTGGGTCGGTTCGCCGCGCTGGCATCCCCTGCGTGAATACGTCACGGAGAACCGGGACCCGGGTTCACCCGAACGTCTCCCGAGATTCCAGGACGGTGGGACCGTGCGGTTCTGGGCCGGCTGGCAGGAACCTCTCGACGTCGACGGGTGGGATGAGCCGCGGGTGCTGTTCCTGCAGCACGCGTCCGATCCCGTGTCGTTCTGGTCGCCCGAGCTGATCTGGTCCCAGCCGGACTGGATGCGAGAACCCCCAGGCCCGGACGTTCTACCCAACTTCAACTGGTATCCGTTCGTCACGTTCTGGCAGATCACCGCGGACATGGCGGTGTCCGCGCTGATGCCTGAGGGCCACGCCCACAACTACGGCGGCGAACTGGTGGATGCCTGGCTCAAGGTGATGCCGCCGGAACATGAATGGTCCGAGCCGGAGCTTGAGGAGCTGCGCGACATCGTGCAGTCCTTCGACCCGTTCGACGAGAGCCGTCGCTGGTGATCGCAACGCGCTGGCACCTTGGTCACCTGATCGTCGATTTGTCCTCCGATCGTCCCCTTGATGATGATCAGACGACGAACACTGTGGTAGACGGCTGAATATGCCATCTGATCTTGTCTCGCATCGTGGACGCGAAGTGATCAGGTGACTAAACGGGACGTTTGGACGCATTTGTGCCATCTGATCCACTAGCGCCCAGCCGCTCGTCACCGAAGTCGGGGTGCGCGAGACTCGTGAGTTTGGTGAATCGGTGCGCGAGACCGTAGTATGGCCGTTGCCGAAGACCGCCGGTCTCACGTTCCCGGACGTGATGAAGGTTCCGCGACATGCGGACGGCCCGCGCAGGTGCGTAAGACGAGACGTCGTGCCGAACAAGCATGACCATCGCCCCGTGCCGTGCGCAGGGGCGTTTTTTCATGTGTGGCTCCCGTGTCCGGTGGTGGCGATGCACCCCACCCGTACGTCCTAAGGAGTCCCATGGCGAGGCCTGACAAGGCAGCCGCGGTCACCGAACTGGCCGACGAGTTTCGCAGCTCGTCTGCCGTCGTGCTGACCGAGTATCGCGGTCTCTCCGTGAAGGAGTTGACGGAGCTCCGTCGATCGCTCAGCGGGAACGCGTCGTACGCCGTGGTGAAGAACACGCTGACCAAGCTCGCGGCCAAGGAGGCCGGCGTGGATGGTCTCGACGAGCACCTCGTCGGACCTTCCGCGATCGCCTTCGTCAAGGGCGACCCCGTCGTCGTGGCCAAGGGTCTGCGTGACTTCGCCAAGGATCACCCCGTTCTCGTCCTGAAGGGTGGCCTGCTCGACGGCGCGCCGCTCACGGCGGACGAGATCAAGAAGCTCGCCGACCTTGAGTCGCGTGAGGTTCTGCTGGCCAAGCTGGCCGGCGCGATGAAGGCGTCCACGCAGAATGCTGTGTCGCTGTTCGCCGCGCCGCTCTCGCAGACGGCCCGCGTGATCGATGCGCTCCGCCAGAAGGTAGAGGCCGGCGGCGACGCCGGAGCTTCCAACCAGAACGAGGGCTGACAGCCCGCCCACCACCCCGGCGTCAGCCGACCACCAGAAAGGAAACCGCCACCATGGCGAAGCTCAGCACCGATGAGCTCCTGGACGCGTTCAAGGAGATGTCCCTGATCGAGCTCTCGGAGTTCGTGAAGAAGTTTGAGGAGACCTTCGAGGTCACCGCGGCCGCTCCGGTGGCCGTGGCGGCTGCCGGAGCTCCGGCGGCCGGAGGCGGCGACGCCGAGGCCGCCGCCGAGCAGGATGAGTTCGACGTCATCCTCGAGTCGGCCGGCGACAAGAAGATCCAGGTCATCAAGGAGGTCCGCGGACTGACCTCGCTCGGCCTCAAGGAGGCCAAGGACCTCGTCGAGGGTGCCCCGAAGGCGCTGCTCGAGAAGGTCAACAAGGAAGCCGCGGAGAAGGCCAAGGAGGCGCTCGAGGGCGCCGGTGCCACCGTCACGGTGAAGTAAGCACCTGCCTGATCGACATCGAGGGCTCGGCGCATGTGCGCCGGGCCCTCGATGCATGTCGGCCCCATCTTTCGGCACCGCACGTCTTCGCTGGTGATGCGGGGTGTCCCGGCCTCCGGCGCCGACGTGGGCGAGGAGTGGCCCGGGTGCCTCACCGGGCGGATTCCCGGCTCGCCACCGCGGTCGGTGCTTGACGTGAGCGATACGTCCGGGAGATCCTTCTTCCAGCGTCACGGCAAACATAGGGAGCGTCCTGAACGGGTTATGGGCCGCCACTCGACAGCAGTGAGCCTTATAGGCTAGACTGCGTCTTTGCGCTGTCCACTGCCCAGTAGTCTGCATCGGGTGTGGTCTGTGCAAAAACCCGAATGACTCGACTAAATCCGACCGTGTGCCCTCGGAAGGACCCCTGTTGGCCGTCACGCCCATCACCCCACAGTTCACCACCGGTTCTCGCCGCATCTCTTTTGCCAAGCTCAGAGACCCTCTCAAGGTTCCTAACCTCCTCGCTCTTCAGATCGACAGCTTCGACTGGCTACTCGGAAACTCGCGCTGGCAAGCGCGCGTAGCCGAGGCGGAGGCCGAGGGGCGCCAGGACATCAACACCACCTCCGGGTTGCAGGAGATCCTCGACGAGATCAGCCCGATCGAGGACTTCTCCGGCACCATGTCGCTGTCGTTCTCCAACCCCAGGTTCGAGGACCCGAAGAACACCATCGAAGAGTGCAAGATGCGTGACTTCACGTATTCGGCTCCGCTCTTCGTCACCGCCGAGTTCATCAACAATGAGACCGGTGAGATCAAGTCTCAGACGGTCTTCATGGGTGACTTCCCGCTGATGTCCCCCAAGGGGACGTTCATCATCAACGGCACCGAGCGTGTCGTCGTCTCCCAGTTGGTCCGCTCGCCCGGTGTGTACTTCGAGCGTTCGCTGGACAAGACCTCGGACCGCGACATCTACACGTCCAAGGTCATCCCGTCGCGCGGCGCGTGGCTCGAGTTCGAGATTGACAAGCGGGATACGGTCGGAGTCCGTCTGGACCGCAAGCGCAAGCAGAACGTCACGGTTCTGCTGAAGGCTCTCGGCTGGACCAACGAGCAGATCCTGGAAGAGTTCGGCGACTACGAGTCGATGCGTTCCACCCTGGAGAAGGATCACACCACCACCCAGGAAGAGGCGCTGCTCGACATCTACCGCAAGATGCGCCCTGGTGAGCCGCCCACGCGCGAGGCCGCGCAGCAGCTCCTCGAAAACGCGTACTTCAACCCGAAGCGGTACGACCTCGCGAAGGTCGGTCGGTACAAGCTCAACAAGAAGCTCGGCCTCGAGCTGGCGATCGACCAGAACACGCTGACGGTCGACGACGTCATCGCCACGCTGCGTTACCTGGTCCGGCTGCACGCCGGCGAGGACCAGATGACCAGCGAAGATCGCGACGTGCGCGTCGAAGTGGACGACATCGACCACTTCGGCAACCGCCGGCTGCGTACCGTGGGCGAGCTCATCCAGAACCAGGTGCGCACCGGGCTGTCCCGGATGGAGCGCGTGGTCCGGGAGCGGATGACCACTCAGGACGTCGAGGCGATCACGCCGCAGACGCTGATCAACATCCGGCCGGTCGTCGCGGCCATCAAGGAGTTCTTCGGAACGTCCCAGCTGTCCCAGTTCATGGACCAGACCAACCCGCTGGCCGGGCTCACCCACAAGCGCCGCCTGTCGGCGCTCGGCCCGGGTGGCCTGTCCCGTGAGCGGGCCGGCATGGAGGTCCGTGACGTCCACCACTCGCACTACGGCCGGATGTGCCCGATCGAGACCCCTGAGGGGCCGAACATCGGTCTGATCGGTTCGCTGGCCACCTTCGGGCGGGTCAACGCGTTCGGCTTCGTGGAGACGCCGTACCGGCGGGTCCGCGACGGCCGGGTCACCGACGAGATCGAGTACCTCAGCGCCGACGTCGAGGATCACAACGTCATCGCCCAGGCCAACGAGCCGCTGCAGGACGACGGCTACTTCGTCGCCGAGCGCGTTCTGGTGCGTAAGCGCGGCGGTGAGGTCGAGCTGGTGCCCGGCGACGAGGTCGACTACATGGACGTCTCGCCGCGCCAGATGGTGTCGGTCGCGACGGCGATGATCCCGTTCCTGGAGCACGACGATTCCAACCGCGCGCTCATGGGATCCAACATGCAGCGCCAGGCCGTGCCGTTGCTGCGGGCTGAGGCTCCGCTGGTCGGTACCGGCATGGAGTACCACGCCGCGGTCGACGCCGGCGAGGTCGTCGTCGCCGAGAAGTCGGGTGTCGTCTCCGAGGTCTCCGCCGACTACGTCACCATCATGGCCGACGACGGCACGTACCAGACACAGCAGCTGGCGAAGTACCGACGCTCGAACGCGGGCTCGTGCATCAACCAGAAGCCGGTGGTCAGCGAGGGCGACCGCGTCGAGGCGGGTGAGGTCATCGCTGATGGCCCGTCCACCGACAACGGCGAGATGGCTCTGGGCAAGAACCTCCTCGTCGCGTTCATGTCGTGGGAGGGCCAGAACTATGAAGACGCCATCCTGCTGTCCCAGCGGCTCATCGAAGAGGATGTCCTCACCTCGATCAAGATCGAGGAGCACGAGGTCGACGCCCGGGACACCAAGCTCGGTCCGGAGGAGATCACCCGGGACATCCCGAACGTCTCCGAAGACGTCCTTGCGGACCTCGACGAGCGCGGCATCATCCGGATCGGCGCCGAGGTCACCAACGGTGACATCCTCGTCGGCAAGGTCACGCCCAAGGGCGAGACCGAGCTGACCCCGGAGGAGCGGCTGCTGAGGGCCATCTTCGGTGAGAAGGCGCGAGAGGTTCGCGACACGTCGCTGAAGGTGCCGCACGGTGAGTCCGGCAAGGTGATCGGTGTCCGGCTGTTCGACCGGGACGAGGGCGACGAGCTCCCGCCCGGCGTGAACCAGCTGGTGCGCGTCTACATCGCCCAGATGCGGAAGATCCAGGACGGCGACAAGCTCGCCGGCCGGCACGGCAACAAGGGTGTCATCTCCAAGATCCTTCCGGTCGAGGACATGCCGTTCCTCGAGGACGGCACTCCGGTGGACATCGTGCTGAACCCGCTCGGTGTGCCCAGCCGGATGAACCTGGGTCAGGTCATGGAGACGCACCTCGGATGGGTCGCCAAGTCCGGATGGAAGGTCGAGGGCGACGACGACGAGTGGAAGCAGCGGCTGCTGGCCATCGGTGCGGCTGAAGCACCGCCGAACAGCAATGTCGCGACGCCGGTCTTCGACGGCGCCCGGGAGGACGAGATCGCCGGGCTGCTCGATTCCACGTTGCCCAACCGCGACGGCCAGCAGATGATCGGGCGCAGCGGCAAGGCCCGGCTCATCGACGGCCGCTCCGGTGAGCCGTTCCCGGAGCCGGTCTCCGTCGGCTACCTGTACATGCTGAAGCTCAACCACCACGTGGACGACAAGATCCACGCCCGGTCCACGGGCCCGTACTCGATGATCACTCAGCAGCCGCTGGGCGGTAAGGCGCAGTTCGGTGGCCAGCGATTCGGTGAGATGGAGGTCTGGGCTCTGCAGGCGTACGGCGCCGCCTACGCGCTTCGGGAGCTGCTGACGATCAAGTCCGACGACATCCTCGGCCGAGTCAAGGTGTACGAGGCGATCGTCAAGGGCGAGAACATTCCCGAGGCAGGCATCCCCGAGTCCTTCAAGGTGCTCATCAAGGAGATGCAGTCTCTCTGCCTCAACGTGGAGGTTCTGTCGAGTGACGGTACACAGATCGAGATGCGCGACAGCGACGAGGACGTGTTCCGCGCCGCCGAAGAGCTTGGTATCGACCTGTCCCGGCGCGAGCCGAGCAGCGTTGAAGAAGTCTGAGGATGCGGCGGTGCCCCTGGCACCGCCCATCTCTGACATCGCGGTCTCACACTGACCCACTCGCATTCGAACACTGATTGATCTGAGAGAAGGATTCACGTGCTCGACGTCAACTTCTTCGACGAGCTACGCATTGGCCTCGCGACCGCGGACGACATCCGCGAGTGGTCGCACGGTGAGGTCAAGAAGCCGGAGACCATCAACTACCGCACCCTGAAGCCGGAGAAGGACGGACTCTTCTGCGAGAAGATCTTCGGTCCCACCCGGGACTGGGAGTGCTACTGCGGCAAGTACAAGCGGGTGCGCTTCAAGGGCATCATCTGCGAGCGCTGCGGTGTGGAGGTCACCCGTGCCAAGGTGCGACGGGAGCGGATGGGCCACATCGAGCTCGCCGCGCCGGTCACCCACATCTGGTACTTCAAGGGTGTTCCGTCCCGCCTCGGCTACTTGCTGGACCTCGCCCCGAAGGACCTGGAGAAGGTCATCTACTTCGCGGCCTACATGATCACCTCGGTCGACGAGGACGCGCGTCACCGCGACCTCTCGTCGCTGGAGGGGCAGATCGACGTCGAGCGCAAGCAGATCGAGCAGCGCCGCGACGCCGACATCGAGACCCGGGCGAAGAAGCTCGAGGCCGATCTCGCCGAGCTCGAGGCCGAGGGCGCCAAGGGTGACGTGCGCCGTAAGGTCAAGGAGTCGGCTGAGCGTGAGATGAGCCAGCTGCGCAAGCGGGCCGACGCCGAGATCGATCGGCTGAACGCGGTATGGGAGCGGTTCCGTTCCCTCAAGGTCCAGGACCTCGAGGGCGACGAGATGCTCTACCGTGAGATGCGCGACCGGTTCGGCGCGTACTTCAGCGGTGGCATGGGCGCGCAGGCGATCAAGGAGCGCCTCGACAGCTTCGATCTCGAGGCCGAGGCGGAGAAGCTGCGCGAGATCATCCGCAGCGGCAAGGGCCAGAAGAAGACCCGGGCGCTCAAGCGCCTCAAGGTCGTCTCGCCGTTCCTCACCACGCGCAACGATCCGCGCGGGATGGTGCTCGACGCCGTTCCGGTGATGCCGCCGGACCTTCGCCCGATGGTGCAGCTGGACGGCGGGCGGTTCGCGACGAGCGACCTGAACGACCTCTACCGCCGGGTGATCAACCGGAACAACCGGCTCAAGCGGCTGCTTGACCTGGGCGCGCCGGAGATCATCGTCAACAACGAGAAGCGGATGCTCCAGGAGTCCGTCGACGCGCTGTTCGACAACGGCCGGCGCGGCCGGCCGGTCACCGGTCCAGGCAACCGCCCGTTGAAGTCGATCTCCGACATGCTCAAGGGCAAGCAGGGCCGGTTCCGCCAGAACCTTCTGGGTAAGCGTGTCGACTACTCCGGCCGTTCGGTGATCGTCGTCGGTCCGCAGCTCAAGCTGCACCAGTGCGGTCTGCCGAAGGGCATGGCGATCGAGCTGTTCAAGCCGTTCGTCATGAAGCGTCTGGTCGACCTGTCGCACGCGCAGAACATCAAGAGCGCCAAGCGGATGGTCGAGCGGGCCCGGCCCGTGGTCTGGGATGTCCTCGAAGAGGTCATCGCCGAGCACCCGGTGATGCTCAACCGTGCGCCGACTCTGCACCGGCTGGGCATCCAGGCCTTCGAGCCTCAGCTCATCGAGGGCAAGGCGATCCAGATCCACCCGCTGGTCTGCACCGCGTTCAACGCGGACTTCGACGGCGACCAGATGGCCGTCCACCTTCCGCTCTCGGCCGAGGCGCAGGCCGAAGCCCGGGTGCTGATGCTGTCCAGCAACAACATCCTCAAGCCCGCCGACGGCCGTCCGGTCACCATGCCCACTCAGGACATGGTGCTGGGCATCCACTTCCTGACCAGCTACACGGAAGGTCTGCAGGGCGAGGGGCGGGCCTTCTCGTCCATCGCCGAGGCGATCAGCGCGTTCGACAAGGGCGAGCTGGCCATGCAGGCACAGATCGCGGTTCGGGTCACCGATGCCATCCCGCCTCGGGGCTGGCAGCCGCCGGAGGACTGGGAGCCCGGCCAGCCGCTGACGCTCACCACCACGCTGGGCCGCGCCCTGTTCAACGAGACGCTGCCGCCGGACTACCCGTACGTGGACTCTGAAGTCGACAAGGGCAGGCTGGGCGACATCGTCAACGACCTGGCGGAGCGCTACCAGAAGACCGTCGTGGGTACCACCCTGGACGCCCTGAAGGACCTGGGCTTCTACTGGGCGACCCGCTCCGGAGTCACGGTCTCGGTGGAGGACGTCGTCGCGCCGCCCGCCAAGCAGCAGATCCTCGAGGAGTTCGAGGCGAAGGCCGCGAAGGTGGAGCGCAACTTCAACCGTGGTGTGATCTCCGACGGTGAGCGCCGCGAGGAGCTCATCGACATCTGGACCGACGCGACCAACAAGGTCGACGAAGCCATGCGCGAGGCGTTCACGCCGGACAATTCGATCCACCGCATGGTCCACTCCGGTGCGCGTGGTAACTGGATGCAGATCCGGCAGCTCGCCGGTATGCGTGGTCTGGTGGCGAACCCCAAGGGCGAGACCATCCCGCGTCCGATCAAGGCGAGCTTCCGCGAGGGCCTGTCGGTGCTGGAGTTCTTCATCTCCACCCACGGCGCCCGTAAGGGTCTGGCCGACACCGCGCTTCGTACGGCCGACTCGGGTTACCTGACTCGTCGTCTGGTCGACGTCTCGCAGGACGTCATCATCCGCGAGGTGGACTGCGGGACCGAGCGCGGCCTCGTGCTGCCGATTGCCACTCGCGACGCCAATGGCACCCTCGTGGTGGAGGATCTGGTCGAGACCTCGGTCTACGCCCGGTCGCTCGCCGAGGACGTCACCGGCTCCGACGGCACCACCGCTGCGTCGGCCGGCGATGACCTGGGTGACGTCGAGATCCGGCGCCTGGTGGAAGCCGGAGTCGAGCAGGTCCGGGTGCGCAGCGTTCTGACCTGTGAGAGCAAGACCGGCGTGTGCGCCATGTGCTACGGGCGTTCGCTGGCGTCGGGCAAGCTCGTCGACGTCGGAGAAGCGGTCGGGATCATCGCGGCACAGTCCATCGGTGAGCCGGGAACCCAGCTGACGATGCGTACCTTCCACACCGGTGGTGTTGCCGGTGAGGACATCACGCACGGTTTGCCGCGTGTGGTCGAGTTGTTCGAGGCGCGGGCACCCAAGGGCAAGGCGCCCATCGCCGAGCTCGCGGGTCGCGCCCGGATCGAAGAGGACGGCAAGGGCGCTCGCGTCGTCGTCGTTCCCGACGACGGCAGCGAGGAGCAGTCGTTCCCGCTGAGCCGCCGCGTGTTCGACTGGACGAACCGGTACGCGCCGGGCCTCGCCCAGTGGCGTGTCCAGGAGGGCGACCACGTCGAGGTCGGGCAGCTGCTGCACTCGGGTACCGCGGATCCGCACGACGTGCTGCGGGTCCAGGGCCAGCGGGCGGTCCAGGTCTTCCTGACCGACCAGGTCCAGGAGGTCTACCGTTCCCAGGGCGTGTCCATCCACGACAAGCACATCGAGATCATCGTGCGGCAGATGCTGCGCCGGATCACGGTGCTGGAGAGTGGCGACACCAACCTGCTGCCGGGTGAGCTCGTGGAGCGGTCCCGGTTCGAGGAGGAGAACCGCAGGGTGGTGGCCGAGAGCGGTCAGCCGGCCTCCGGGCGTCCGCAGCTGATGGGTATCACGAAGGCGTCGCTCGCGACCGACTCGTGGCTGTCGGCGGCGTCGTTCCAGGAGACCACCCGTGTTCTCACTGAGGCCGCGATCAATGCCAAGTCTGATCCGCTGATCGGTCTGAAGGAGAACGTCATCCTCGGTAAGCTCATCCCGGCCGGTACCGGATTGCCCAGGTATCGCAACATCCGGGTGGAGCCGACCGAGGAAGCCAAGGCCGCCATGTACTCGATGGTCGACTACGGCGCGGACTACTCCGATTACGAGTTCGGGCAGGGGTCGGGCGAAGCCGTCCGTCTCGAGGACTACGACTTCGGTTCGTTCAGCTGACCGTCGTCGTGCCCAAGACTCTCTGGTATGGTCAAAGCGAAGGCGCTCCACGCGCCTTCGCTTTGACCTAGGGCTGCCCGAGCGGGTAGTCTCTTTCTTCGTGCCTGGAGTTCTTCTAGGCCATCCTGCTTGCCCAGAGCGGGCGGGGTTGAAGTAACCAACCACGCTGATCGGCTCGGCCGAGCGGTGCGGAGCCGGACCGGGCGACACGCCCGACCGCGGGGGTGGCAACGACCTCCGTGTTCTCGGACACGCGTCGTGAGGCCGCCAGTCAGATCCAATAGCCGACAACACCGGGGAAGCCCGGTGCGACGTACGAGGATGACGGAGACGTAGTGCCCACGATCCAGCAGCTGGTCCGTAAGGGCCGCCAGGACAAGGTCGCCAAGAAGAAGACGCCTGCCCTCAAAGGCAGCCCGCAGCGGCGCGGCGTGTGCACCCGCGTCTACACGACCACACCGAAGAAGCCGAACTCGGCTCTTCGCAAGGTCGCCCGTGTGAAGCTGACCAGCCAGATCGAGGTCACGGCCTACATCCCGGGTGTGGGACACAACCTGCAGGAGCACTCGATGGTGCTCGTGCGCGGCGGTCGTGTGAAGGACCTCCCGGGCGTTCGGTACAAGATCGTCCGTGGTTCGCTCGACACCCAGGGCGTGAAGAACCGTAAGCAAGCGCGCAGCCGGTACGGCGCGAAGAAGGAGAAGAGCTGATGCCGCGTAAGGGTCCCGCTCCGAAGCGGCCGCTGGTCGTCGATCCGGTCTACAGCTCCCCGCTGGTCACGCAGCTGGTGAACAAGGTGCTGGTCGATGGAAAGAAGACGGTGGCCGAGCGTATCGTTCACGGAGCCCTCGAAGGCTGCCGTGAGAAGACCGGCACCGACCCCATCGTCACCCTCAAGCGGGCGCTCGACAACGTCAAGCCGACCCTGGAGGTGCGTAGCCGCCGGGTTGGTGGCGCCACGTACCAGGTACCGGTCGAGGTCCGTGCGGGCCGAAGCACCACGCTCGCGCTGCGCTGGCTGGTGAACTACTCCCGTGACCGTCGTGAGAAGACCATGACGGAGCGGTTGATGAACGAGATCCTCGACGCGTCCAACGGCCTGGGAGCCAGCGTGAAGCGTCGGGAAGACACCCACAAGATGGCCGAGTCGAACCGGGCCTTCGCGCACTACCGCTGGTAGCGGTATCACCCACGACGTAGGAAGACGCACCAGAGATTATGGCGACCGACCTTCGCAAGATCGATCTCGCCCAGGTCCGCAACATCGGGATCATGGCGCACATCGACGCGGGCAAGACCACTACAACCGAGCGCATCCTCTACTACACCGGTATCACCTACAAGATCGGTGAGGTCCACGACGGCGCGGCCACGATGGACTGGATGGAGCAGGAGCAGGAGCGCGGCATCACCATCACCTCCGCCGCGACCACCTGCGAGTGGGACGGCCACACCATCAACATCATCGACACGCCCGGCCACGTCGACTTCACCGTCGAGGTGGAGCGCAACCTGCGCGTGCTGGACGGCGCCGTCGCGGTCTTCGACGGGGTCGCCGGTGTGGAGCCGCAATCCGAAACCGTGTGGCACCAGGCGAACAAGTACGGCGTGCCGCGAATCTGCTTCGTCAATAAGCTCGACCGCACCGGAGCCGAGTTCCACCGCTGCGTCGACATGATCGTTTCGCGACTCAAGGCGACACCGCTGGTGCTCCAGCTGCCCATCGGTGCCGAGGCGGACTTCCGCGGTCTGGTGGACCTCGTGGGCATGAAGGCGCTGGTCTGGTCGGCCGAGACGCCGCTGGGCGAGATGTATGAGACCGTCGACATTCCCGACACTCACGTCGAGGCGGCCGCCGAGTACCGCGACAAGCTGCTCGAGACCATCGCCGAGAACGACGACGCCATGATGGAGCTGTACCTCGAGGGCAAGGAGCCCTCCGAGGAGGAGCTCATCGCGGCCATCCGCCGGGCCACGATCGCCAGCGCGATCACTCCGGTGCTGTGCGGCTCGGCGTTCAAGAACAAGGGCGTCCAGCCGATGCTGGACGCCGTCGTCCGGTACCTGCCGTCGCCGCTCGAGGCTGGAGCCATCGAAGGCCACGCGGCGGACAACGAGGACGAGGTCATCACCCGCGAGGCGGACGAGGACGCTCCGCTGGCGTCGCTGGCATTCAAGATCATGTCTGACCCGCACCTCGGCAAGCTGACCTTCATCCGGGTGTACTCGGGTACGGTCACCGCCGGCACCCAGGTGCTGAACAGCACCAAGGGTCACCGGGAGCGCATCGGCAAGATCTATCGGATGCACGCGAACAAGCGTGAAGAGATCGAGAAGGCCAGTGCCGGGCAGATCGTCGCGGTGATGGGGTTGAAGAACACCACCACCGGGGACACGCTGTCCGACTCCGGCAAGCCCGTCATCCTCGAGTCGATGAAGTTCCCGGCTCCGGTCATCCACGTCGCCGTCGAGCCTAAGACCAAGGGTGACCAGGACAAGCTGTCCACGGCCATCCAGCGTCTGGCCGAAGAGGACCCGACATTCCAGGTCCGTACCGACGAGGAGACTGGCCAGACCATCATCTCGGGTATGGGCGAGCTTCACCTCGAGGTCCTGGTGGACCGGATGAAGCGCGAGTTCAAGGTCGAGGCGAACGTCGGTAAGCCCCAGGTCGCCTACCGCGAGACCATCCGCCGGAAGGTCGAAAAGGTCGAGTACACCCACAAGAAGCAGACCGGTGGATCCGGTCAGTTCGGCCGGGTGATCATCGACATCGAGCCGACCGGTGGGGAAGGCGACGGGGGCTACGAGTTCGTCAACAACGTCACCGGTGGCCGCATCCCCAGGGAGTACATTCCCGCGGTGGACGAGGGCTGCCAGGAGGCGATGGAGTTCGGTGTCGTCGCCGGCTACCCGCTGGTGGACGTCAAGGTCACACTCCAGGACGGTGCCTACCACGACGTCGACTCCTCGGAGCTGGCGTTCAAGATCGCCGGTTCGATGGCATTCAAGGACGCCGCACGCCGTGCGGATCCGGTGCTCCTCGAGCCGATGTTCTCGGTCGAGGTGTCGACGCCCGATGAGTACATGGGTGACGTCATCGGCGACCTCAACTCCCGCCGTGGTCAGATTCAAGCCATGGAGGAGCGTGCTGGCCAGCGCGTCGTCGAGGCGCTGGTCCCGCTGTCGGAGATGTTCGGCTATGTCGGTGACCTCCGCAGCAAGACCCAGGGTCGGGCGAACTACTCGATGCAGTTCGACTCCTACGCCGAGGTTCCGCGGAATGTGGCGGAGGAGATCATCAAGAAAGTCCGGGGAGAGTAACCACACATCCAGGTAATCTCGCCCCGGGTGGAGCCACCCGGCCCCCGACAAGTAAGACGGCCGAGCATGAACCGGCTATACGACAACCTTCGAGTCCTAGATACGGAGAGGACCTAAAGTGGCTAAGGCGAAGTTCGAGCGGACGAAGCCGCACGTCAACATCGGTACGATCGGTCACGTCGACCACGGCAAGACCACCCTCACGGCGGCCATCACCAAGGTGCTGCACGACAAGTACCCGGACCTGAACGATGCTTCGGCCTTCGAAGACATCGACAAGGCCCCCGAGGAGAAGCAGCGCGGTATCACCATCAACATCGCGCACGTCGAGTACCAGACAGACAAGCGCCACTACGCGCACGTCGATGCTCCCGGTCACGCCGACTACATCAAGAACATGATCACCGGCGCGGCGCAGATGGACGGCGCGATCCTGGTGGTCGCGGCTACCGACGGCCCGATGCCCCAGACCAAGGAGCACGTGCTCCTGGCCCGCCAGGTAGGCGTGCCTTACATCCTGGTGGCTCTCAACAAGGCCGACATGGTCGACGACGAGGAGATCCTCGAGCTCGTCGAGCTTGAGGTCCGCGAGCTGCTCACCGAGTACGAGTTCCCGGGCGACGACGTCCCGGTCATCAAGGTCTCCGCGCTGAAGGCGCTGGAGGGCGACCCCGAGTGGGTCAAGACCGTCGAAGAGCTCATGGACGCGGTGGACGAGAACGTGCCGGACCCGGTGCGTGACTCGGACAAGCCGTTCCTGATGCCGATCGAGGACGTCTTCACCATCACCGGACGTGGCACCGTCGTCACCGGCCGTGTCGAGCGCGGCATGCTGAAGGTGAACGAGGAGGTCGAGCTGGTCGGTATCCGTCCGGGTCTGGCCCAGAAGACCACCGTCACCGGTGTGGAGATGTTCCGCAAGCTGCTCGACGAGGCTCGTGCGGGTGAGAACGTCGGACTCCTTCTGCGTGGTACCAAGAAGGAAGACGTCGAGCGCGGCATGGTCGTCGTGAAGCCCGGCACCACCACGCCGCACACGGAGTTCGAGGCGACGGTCTACATCCTGTCCAAGGACGAGGGTGGGCGGCACACGCCGTTCTTCAACAACTACCGTCCGCAGTTCTACTTCCGTACCACGGACGTGACCGGTGTGGTCACGCTCCCCGACGGCCCGGACGCCATGGTCATGCCCGGTGACGACACCACCATGAAGGTGGAACTGATCCAGCCGGTCGCCATGGAGGAGCAGCTCAAGTTCGCCATCCGCGAGGGTGGGCGTACGGTCGGCGCGGGTCACGTCACCAAGATCATCAAGTAGTTTGGCGGTTGCGGCGGTCGACAATGTGGTTGCGGCGCGCTGGGGCGGGGTCGGAAGGTCCCGTCCCCGCCCGCGGCTCGTACCTCGCCGATGCCCGTCCGAACCCTGGACGGGACCTTCCGGCCCCGCCCCTGTGGTGCGGTTTGGTCTTCGGTGTCGTCGGCGCAACCAACGGACAACGTGAAGATCGCGGGGCCGATCGTGGCCAGCGTGACTGCGCGACGCCCGCCCCGCAATGGTCGGTGACCGGCGCGATTGCCGGTGCTGATCACTGGATTGGCCAAAGGCCACTATTCTTTGGCATACTGTTCAGGTTGCTCGGATGAGGTTGCCGTGGTGCGCTGCCCGGAAGTTGTTCCGGCCAGGCGCAGCCGAAGCGGAGGCTTCGTAGTCAGTGGCCTCGCCCATGCCGTGGGTGTGGGCCCTGCTGAACTCCCCGATGAGAAGTGAATCGCGAACCGTGGGTGCAATGTGCCTGCAGACCGCGACACGCCCGACCGCGGGGGTCGGTCGAGCAACAGTCAGTATTCGGTTCGTAAGCGGTACGAAGAAAAGGACGATAAGCAGCCATGGCGGGACAGAAGATCCGCATCCGGCTCAAGGCCTACGACCACGAGGTCATCGACACGTCGGCACGGAAGATCGTCGACACGGTGACTCGTACTGGTGCGCAGGTCGCGGGCCCGGTGCCGCTGCCGACCGAGAAGAACGTGTACTGCGTCATCCGCTCGCCGCACAAGTACAAGGACAGTCGCGAGCACTTCGAGATGCGCACACACAAGCGGCTCATTGACATTATCGACCCCACGCCGAAGACCGTCGATTCGCTGATGCGTCTCGACCTCCCGGCCGGTGTCGACATCGAGATCAAGCTCTGAGGGTCCGAGGGCGATGACTATCGACGTAACCCAGTCCGCCAGCCGCGTCGTTTCCGGCCTGCTCGGCGAGAAGATCGGCATGACACAAGTGTGGGACGAGCAGCAGCGCATCGTTCCGGTCACGGTCGTCAAGGCGGGACCATGCGTAGTGACGCAGGTCCGTACGCCGGCCACCGATGGCTACGACGCTGTTCAGATCGCCTACGGCGCTCCGAACCCACGCAAGGTCACCAAGCCCGCCAAGGGCCACTTCGACAAGGCCGGCGTGACGCCGCGCCGCCATGTGGTGGAGATCCGTACCGCTGACGCGTCGGAGTACACCACGGGCCAGGAGCTCACCGCTGAGGTGTTCGAGGCGGGCCAAGAGGTCGACGTGACCGGCACGAGCAAAGGCAAGGGGACAGCCGGCGTGATGAAGCGCCACGGCTTCCACGGCCTGCGCGCGTCGCACGGTGTGCAGCGTAAGCACCGCTCGCCTGGCTCCATCGGCGGCTGCGCCACCCCTGGACGAGTGTTCAAGGGAATGAAGATGGCCGGCCGGATGGGCAACGAGCGGGTGACCGCGCAGAACATCACCGTCCACGCCGTCGACGCGGAGAACGGCCTGCTGCTGCTGAAGGGCGCCGTGCCAGGCCCCAACGGCGGCCTGGTGCTGGTCCGCACAGCTGCGAAGGGGGCGGCGAAATGACAACCGTGTCCGTTCATGATCCGAAGGGCGCTGCCGCGGGCAGCGTCGAGCTCCCCGCGGAGATCTTCGACGTACAGGTCAACGTGCCGCTGATTCACCAGGTCGTGGTGGCTCAGCTGGCCGCGGCCAGGCAGGGCACCCACTCCGTCAAGAGCCGCGGCGAGGTCCGCGGCGGCGGTGCGAAGCCTTACCGGCAGAAGGGCACCGGCCGGGCCCGTCAGGGCTCCATCCGTGCTCCCCAGTTCGCTGGTGGCGGCGTCGTTCACGGCCCGCAGCCGCGAGACTACTCGCAGCGGACGCCGAAGAAGATGAAGGCCGCCGCGCTGCGTGGCGCACTGTCCGATCGTGCCCGCCACGAGCGTGTGCGCGTCGTGACGTCCTTCGTGGACGGCGAGACGCCATCCACGAAGGCCGCGCTGGCCACGCTCAAGTCGGTGACCGAGCGCCGCAACGTGCTGGTCGTCGTGGAGCGTGGTGACGAGCTCACCACGAAGAGCCTTCGCAACGTCGACGGCGTGCACCTGCTCGTCGCAGACCAACTCAACACCTATGACGTGCTCTGCGCTGATGAGCTCGTCTTCACCAAGGCGGCGCTCGACGCGTTTCTCGCCAGCCGGCAGAAGATCGCGGCGAACGGAGCCTCGGAAGACGCGGCTGAGACGGAGGAGGCCAAATGAACGGCGTTCGCAAGGATCCACGCGACATTCTCCTCAAGCCCGTCGTCTCCGAGAAGAGCTACGGCCTGCTTGACGAGAACAAGTACACCTTCCTGGTCGATCCCGGCGCGAACAAGACCGAGATCAAGATCGCGGTCGAAAAGGTGTTCAACGTCAAAGTCCTTCGCGTCAACACGGCCAACCGCGCCGGCAAGCGTCGTCGGACGCGTTTCGGCGTGGGTAAGCGGCCGGACACCAAGCGCGCGATCGTGACGGTCGCCGACGGTCAGCGAATCGACATCTTCTCCGGCCCGGTCTCGTAGAGACAGGCACGGGATACGAGTTATCGAGGTCTGGAATGGGAATCCGTAAGTACAAGCCGACGACGCCGGGCCGGCGTGGCTCCAGCGTCGCCGACTTCGCCGAGATCACCCGGGCCGAGCCGGAGAAGTCGCTGGTTCGGCCGCTGCCGAAGAAGGGCGGACGGAACAGCTCCGGCCGCATCACCACCCGTCACCAGGGTGGCGGGCACAAGCGGCAGTACCGAGTGATCGACTTCCGGCGCGCTGACAAAGACGGCGTGCCCGCCAAGGTCGCTCACATCGAGTACGACCCGAACCGCACGTCGCGCATCGCGTTGCTGCACTACGCGGACGGCGAGAAGAGGTACATCCTCGCGCCGAGCCGCATGGCCCAGGGACGCACGGTGGAGTCGGGGCCGAAGGCAGACATCCAGCCCGGCAACAACCTGCCTCTGCGCAACATTCCGGTGGGTACGGTCGTGCACGCGATCGAGCTGCGTCCTGGCGGCGGTGCGAAGATCGCCCGCTCCGCCGGCTCCAGCGTCCAGCTGGTAGCGAAGGAAGGCACCTGGGCGCAGCTGCGCATGCCGTCCGGCGAGATCCGGAACGTCGACGTGCGCTGTCGCGCCACCGTCGGCGAGGTCGGCAACGCCGAGCAGTCCAACATCAACTGGGGTAAGGCCGGCCGGATGCGGTGGAAGGGCAAGCGCCCGACTGTCCGTGGTGTGGTCATGAACCCGGTGGACCACCCGCACGGTGGTGGTGAGGGCAAGACGTCCGGTGGCCGTCACCCGGTGAACCCGAAGGGTAAGCCGGAAGGCCGCACGCGTCGCAAGAACAAGCCGAGTGACCGTCAGATCGTCCGCCGCCGCAAGACCGGTAAGAAGCGCTGAGTCGGGGAGTTACGAAGAGATGCCACGAAGTCTGAAGAAGGGCCCCTTCGTCGACGAGCACTTGGCCAAGAAGGTCGAGGTGCAGAACGACCAGGGCACGAAGAACGTGATCAAGACATGGTCGCGCCGGTCGATGATCGTGCCGGACATGATCGGGCACACGATCGCGGTGCACGACGGCCGCAAGCACGTCCCGGTGTTCATCACCGAGTCGATGGTGGGCCACAAGCTCGGCGAGTTCGCTCCTACGCGGACCTTCCGGGGCCACGAGAAGGACGATCGCCGCGCCCGCCGCCGGTGATGGTCGACCACGCAGAACATTAGGAGTCAACGATGGAAGCAGCCAGGGCTCAGGCGCGGTTCGTCCGCGTGACGCCCATGAAGGCGCGCCGCGTGGTGGACCTCATCCGTGGCCTGGACGTCGACGAGGCGTCCGCCCTTCTGCGGTTCACGCCGATCGCCGCCGCCGAACCGGTGCTCAAGGTACTGGAGAGCGCCGTGGCGAACGCATACGACCAGACCGGGGCGCAGCGGGACTCGCTCGTCGTCGGATCGGCGTATGTGAACGAAGGACCGACGATGAAGCGATTCCGGCCGGGCGGTAAGGGCCGTGCGTTCCGGATCAAGAAGCGCACATGCCACATCACCGTCACCGTGGACGACAAGCGGACGGCCGGCGCCAGCAATGATGCGGCCTCGGCGGAGAAGCGAGCCTCTGCCGGTGCCTCGAAGGGAGGGGCCCGCTAGTGGGTCAGAAGATCAACCCGCACGGGTTTCGGCTCGGCATCTCCACCGATCACAAGAGCCGGTGGTTCGCCGACAGCACCAACAAGGGCCAGCGTTACCGCGACTACGTCGCCGAGGACGTCGCCATCCGCAAACTGATGACCACCGGCATGGAGCGCGCCGGCATCTCCAGCGTGGAGATTGAGCGCACGCGTGACCGCGTTCGGGTCGACATCCACACCGCCCGGCCGGGCATCGTGATCGGCCGCCGTGGCGTGGAAGCCGATCGGCTCCGCTCCGAGCTGGAGAAGCTGACCGGCAAGCAGGTTCAGATGAACGTGCTCGAGGTCAAGCAGCCCGAGGTCGACGCGCAACTCGTCGCCCAAGGGGTGGCCGAGCAGCTGTCCGCCCGAGTGGCGTTCCGTCGTGCGATGCGTAAGGCGATCCAGACCACCATGCGCGCCGGCGCCAAGGGCGTACGGATCCAGTGCTCCGGTCGGCTCGGCGGCGCGGAGATGAGCCGTTCGGAGTTCTACCGTGAGGGCCGGGTGCCGCTGCACACGCTGCGCGCGGACGTCGACTACGGCTTCTACGAGGCGCGTACCACCTTCGGCCGGATCGGCGTGAAGGTGTGGATCTACAAGGGTGACGTCAGCGGATCGCGCGCCGAGCGCGCCGCGGAGCAGGCTGCCGCGGCCCGTGCCCAGCAGCGTGAGCGTCGTCGCCCCGAGCGTCGTCGTCCCACGCGTGGACGCGGCGGCCAGCAGGGTTCGGCCCCGGCCGAGACCGAGTCCGCGGTGGAGACCCCTGCGGTCGAGACGCCGGCCAGCGAGAGCCCCGTTGTGGAGACTCCCGCGGTCGAGTCGCTGGCCGTCGAGGCGCCGGCCACCTCGGAGACGACGAACGAGCAGGAGGTGTGAGGTCATGCTGATTCCCCGCAGGGTCAAGCACCGCAAGCAGCACCACCCGAAGCGGCGTGGCGTGGCCAAGGGCGGTACCAGCCTGGCTTTCGGCGAGTACGGCATCCAGGCGGTGGAAGGCCACTACGTGACCAACCGCCAGATCGAGGCAGCACGTATCGCCATCACCCGGCACATCCGGCGTGGCGGCAAGGTCTGGATCAACATCTATCCGGACCGGCCGCTGACCAAGAAGCCGGCCGAGACCCGTATGGGTTCCGGCAAGGGTTCGCCGGAGTGGTGGGTGGCCAACGTCAAGCCGGGCCGGGTCATGTTCGAACTGTCCTACCCGAACGACACGGTGGCGCGTGAGGCCTTGACCCGCGCGATCCACAAGCTGCCGATGAAGGCCAAGATCGTGACACGCGAGACAGGTGATCTGTGATGGCCATCGGATCGAAGAACCTCGACGCCGAGTCGCTGCGTGAGAAGTCGGACGCGGACCTGGTGGAAGAGCTGGGCAAGGCCAAGGAATCGCTGTTCAACCTGCGGTTCCAGGCAGCCACGGGCCAGCTCGAGAGCCACGGCCGGCTGAAGGCCGTGCGGCGGGACATCGCCCGCATCTACACGATCATGCGCGAGCGCGAGCTCGGCATCATCCCGGTCGTCGCGTCGGCATCCGATGATGCGGCCAAGGGAGATGCGGCATGAGCCCCACGAGCAAGGACACCTCGGTGAGTGAGAAGAAGAACGAGACCCGTGGCTTCCGCAAGGTCCGTGAGGGCCTCGTGGTGAGCGACAAGATGCAGAAGACGGTCGTCGTGGCCGTCGAAGACCGGTACAAGCACGCGCTGTACGGCAAGGTCGTGCGGCGGACGAGCAGGCTCAAGGCTCACGACGAGCACAACGCCGGCCTGGGTGACCGGGTGCTCCTGATGGAGACCCGGCCGCTTTCGGCCACGAAGCGCTGGCGCGTCGTCGAGATCCTCGAGAAGGCCAAGTAAGAACTGTGCGGGTTCGGCCCCGCGACCCCAACACGTAGGGGCCGGGCCCGCCAAGCCATAGACAAGCCAGGGGGCAAAGCCCCAAGGTCCGTTCCGCCAGGCTCATCGGTGGGCGAGAGCCGAGTGATGAGAACCAGCGCGACAAACAGGAGCCTTTAGAGATGATTCAGCAGGAGTCGCGACTACGCGTCGCCGACAACACGGGTGCGAAGGAGCTTTTGTGCATCCGTGTGCTCGGCGGCTCGGGCCGGCGATATGCCGGCATCGGCGACGTCGTGGTGGCGACCGTGAAGGATGCCATCCCCGGCGGCGGCGTGAAGAAAGGTGACGTCGTCAAGGCCGTCATCGTCCGGACCGTGAAGGAGCGGCGTCGCCCGGACGGTTCGTATATCCGGTTCGACGAGAACGCGGCCGTCATCATCCGCGACGGCGGCGACCCGCGTGGCACGCGTATCTTCGGGCCGGTCGGCCGCGAGCTTCGGGAGAAGCGCTTCATGCGCATCATCTCTCTCGCTCCGGAGGTGCTGTAAACCATGCGCGTCAAGAAGGGCGACAAGGTCGTTGTGATCGCGGGCCGCGACAAGGGCGTGGTCGGCAAGGTCATCACGGCGTACCCCCGCGAAGATAAGGTGCTCGTCGAGGGCGTCAACCGCATCACCAAGCACGCCAAGCCGACTCGTACGGCTCGGGGCAGCGAGGGTGGTGGGATCATCCACCAGGAGGCTCCCATCCACGTGTCCAACGTGCAGCTTGCGGTCGAGGTCGACGTCGAGGGCGAGAAGAAGACCGTCGGCACCCGGGTCGGCTACCGATTCGACGACGACGGCAACAAGGTCCGGTATGCCAAGCGCACCGGCGAGACGATCTGATCGGCAGGGAAGGCTGATGAGCACTACCACCACAGACATCCCGCGCCTGAAGCAGCGCTACCGCGAGGAGATCGTGTCGGCGCTGCGGGACGAGTTCGACATCGCCAACATCATGCAGGTGCCCACGGTCCAGAAGGTCGTGGTCAACATGGGCGTGGGCGAAGCGGCTCGTGATGCGAAGCTGATCGAGGGCGCGGTGCGCGACCTGGCTGACATCACGGGTCAGAAGCCGGCCGTGACCAAGGCCCGGAAGTCCATCGCGCAGTTCAAGCTGCGTGAGGGTATGCCGATCGGTGCCCACGTGACCCTGCGCGGGGACCGGATGTGGGAGTTCCTGGACCGCCTGGTCTCGATCGCGCTGCCGCGCATCCGTGACTTCCGTGGGCTGTCGCCCAAGCAGTTCGACGGTCGTGGCAACTACACCTTCGGTCTCAACGAGCAGTCGATGTTCCACGAGATCGACCAGGACAAGATCGACCGGGTACGCGGCATGGACATCACGGTCGTGACGTCGGCTACCAACGACGACGAAGGCCGGGCGCTGCTGCGCCACCTGGGCTTCCCGTTCAAGGAGAAGTGACGAACGATGAGCGAGGAGAACTGACGTGGCGAAGAAAGCGCTGATCAACAAGTCACAGCGGAAGCCGAAGTTCGCTGTCCGCGCCTACACGCGGTGCCAGAAGTGCGGTCGTCCGCATTCCGTGTATCGCAAGTTCGGGCTCTGCCGGGTCTGCCTGCGCGAGATGGCTCACCGCGGTGAGCTTCCCGGTGTGACGAAATCCAGCTGGTAATTGGCCAAGCTGGTGACATTTCTCGATCGCCGAAGGTCCGCTGACGCGGAAACCGCGGCGGGAAAGTGGTTCATACGACCATGACCATGACCGATCCAATCGCAGACATGCTCACGCGTCTGCGGAACGCCAACTCGGCGTACCACGACACCGTGGCGATGCCGTACAGCAAGCTCAAGGCGCACATCGCGGAGATCCTCAAGCAAGAGGGCTACATCGGCGGATTCAACGTCGAGGAAGCCGACGAGGACAAGACCGGTAGCACCCTTGTGGTGTCGCTGAAGTACGGCCCCTCCCGTGAGCGTTCCATCGCCGGCGTGCGCCGGGTGAGCAAGCCGGGTCTGCGCGTCTACGCGAAGGCCAACAACATGCCGAAGGTGCTCGGTGGCCTCGGGGTCGCGATCATTTCGACATCGCACGGCTTGCTGACCGATCGTGCCGCGGCCAAGCAAGGGGTGGGCGGGGAAGTCCTCGCCTACGTCTGGTAGCAGGAAGGGAGCGTTAGAGGAACATGTCGCGTATTGGCAAGCTCCCGATTCCCGTGCCGGCCGGTGTCGACGTCGCCGTCGAGGGCCGTGAGGTCACGGTCAAGGGGCCGAAGGGAACGCTGCAGCACACGCTGCCGGAGACCATCGACCTGGAGCGGGTGGAGGACGGCACTCTCGAGGTGCGTCGTCCGAACGACGAGGGCCAGAACAAGGCCCTGCACGGGCTGACCCGGACGCTGGTGTCGAACATGGTCACCGGCGTGACGAACGGGTACGAGAAGAAGCTGGAGATCGTCGGGGTCGGCTACCGGGTCACCGCCAAGGGATCGAACATCGAGCTCGCGGTCGGCTTCAGCCACCCCGTGGTGTTCGAGGCGCCCGAAGGCATCACCTTCGTGGTCGAGTCTCCGACGAGGTTCTCGGTGCAGGGCATCGACAAGCAGCGAGTCGGTCACGCCGCCGCGCGGATCCGCGGGGTTCGCCCGCCGGAGCCGTACAAGGGCAAGGGCATCCGCTACGAGGGCGAGAAGGTCCGGCGCAAGGTCGGAAAGGCTGGTAAGTAACCATGGGTATCGCGATCAACCGTCGCGTGAAGCGTGGCGACAAGGCTGCTGCGCGAAGCCGGCGGCATCTGCGGGTTCGCAAGCGGATCAGTGGAACCACGCAGCGTCCTCGGCTGGTGGTTTCCCGATCGCTGCGGCACATGGTGGCGCAGGTCGTGGACGACACGACCGGGCGCACCATCGCCTCGGCGTCCAGCATGGAGTCCGACCTGCGCACGCTCGAGGGCGACAAGACCGCCAAGGCCCGTAGGGTCGGCGAGATCGTCGGCGAGCGGGCGAAGGCCGCCGGCGTCGATGCCGTCGTGTTCGACCGGGGCGGCAACCGGTACCACGGCCGGGTGGCCGCGGTAGCGGACGGCGCCCGCGAGTCGGGTCTGAAACTGTAAGCGGAGAGTCGACCAGATGAGACTGACGACGAATTCGAACGAAAGAGGAGATCATGGCTGAACCACAGCGCCGCGCAGGCGGTGCCGGTGGCGAGCGCCGCGAACGCCGTGACCGTCGCGACCGCGACAACCGTCGCGGCGACGGCGGGGCGGATAAGACCGCCTACATCGAGCGCGTCGTCGCCATCAACCGTGTCGCCAAGGTCGTGCAGGGTGGCCGGCGCTTCAGCTTCACCGCCCTGGTGGTCGTGGGCGACGGTGATGGAACCGTCGGCGTCGGCTACGGCAAGGCCAAGGAGGTGCCCGCGGCGATCGCCAAGGGTGTCGAGGAAGCCAAGAAGCAGTTCTTCAAGGTGCCGCGGATTCAGGGAACCATCCCGCATCCGGTGCAGGGTGAGAAGGCGGCAGGCGTCGTTCTTCTGCGTCCGGCGTCGCCGGGTACCGGAGTCATCGCGGGCGGCCCGGTCCGCGCGGTGCTGGAAGCAGCCGGGATCAGTGACGTGCTGAGCAAGTCGCTGGGCTCCAGCAATGCGATCAACATCGTGCACGCGACGGTGGCCGCTCTGCGCGGTCTCGAACGTCCCGAGCAGGTGGCTGCACGACGCGGCCTGCCGCTCGAGGATGTGGCGCCGGCGGCACTCCTGCGGGCCCGAGCGGAGGCCAACGCATGAGCCAGCTCAAGATCCGACAGGTCAAAAGCACGATCGGCGGAACGTCGTCGCAGCGTAATTCGTTGCGCTCTTTAGGTCTGAAGCGCATTGGCGACGAGGTCGTCAGGGAAGACCGACCTGAGGTTCGCGGCATGGTCAACACGGTGTCCCATCTGGTCACCGTCGAGGAGGTGGACTGACGCGATGAGTGGTGAATCCCCGCTCAAGCCGCACCACCTGCGTCCCGCCCCGGGGGCCAAGAAGGCCAAGATCCGGGTCGGTCGCGGTGAGGCGTCGAAGGGTAAGACCGCCGGACGCGGTACCAAGGGTACGAAGGCTCGCAACCAGGTCCCGGCCAGGTTCGAGGGTGGGCAGATGCCGCTGCACATGCGGCTTCCGAAGCTGAAGGGCTTCAAGAACCCGTTCCGGACCGAGTACCAGGTCGTCAACCTCGACAAGCTTGCCACGTTGTTCCCCGAGGGTGGCTCGGTCACCGTCGCCGACCTGGTCGACAAGGGCGCTGTGCGTTCCGGTCACCCGGTCAAGGTGCTCGGCACCGGCGACGTCTCGGTCAAGCTCGACGTGACGGCGCATGCGTTCTCCGGCTCGGCCAAGGAAAAGATCGCCGCTGCCGGCGGATCCACAACTGAACTGTAGTGATGACGTATCCGGTGCCCAGATGAGCGCCTTCAGGTGACCTCGAGCAGGTGACCGGGGTTAGGTTCTGGGTGGCCGGATACGTTATCGTCCCGGGGTCGGCCGTCGTTCATCGCGGTGGCCGGCTGAGGGGTCCCACACGATCGAAGGGTCGCCACGTAATGACGGCCTTCAGGAGGCAGTGACGTGCTCAGAGTGTTCGTTCAGGCGTTCCGGACGCCTGACCTGCGGCAGAAGCTGCTGTTCACACTGGGCATCATTGTCCTGTTCAGACTCGGCTCGGCCATCCCCACCCCGAACATCGACGTGGAAGCGGTCGGCATCTGTGTTGACCAGGCCCGGGAGAGCGAGGGCTTCGGTCTCTACGGAATGCTCGATCTGTTCACCGGCGGGGCGCTGCTCAATCTGGCGATCTTCGCGCTCGGCATCATCCCCTACATCACGGCTGCGATCATCTTCCAGCTGCTGACTGTGGTGATTCCGAAGCTCGAGGCGCTGAAGAAGGAAGGGCAGTCCGGCCAGGCGCAGATCACCCAGTACACGCGATACCTGACCATCGGGTTGGCCATCCTGCAGTCCACCACCATCATCACGCTGGTGGAAAGCGGCCGGTTCTTCCCCGGCTGTGCCGAGGACCTGGTCGCCAACAACTCCGTGCAATGGATCGCGCTGATGATCCTCACCATGACCGCGGGCACAGCGGTGGTCATGTGGCTGGGAGAGCTCATCACCGACCGAGGCGTCGGCAACGGCATGTCCATGCTGATCTTCACGCAGATCGTCGCGAGCGTGCCGGGCATGTTCTGGAACATCCAGGTGACGCGCGGCTGGGGCATCTTCGCCCTGGTGCTGGCGGTCGCGCTCGTGGTGGTGTCGCTCATCGTCTTCGTCGAGATGTCTCAGCGACGCATCCCCGTGCAGTACGCCAAGCGGATGGTCGGGCGAAAGATGTACGGCGGCTCGTCGACGTACATCCCGCTGAAGATCAACCAGGCCGGCGTGATCCCCGTCATCTTCGCCTCCTCGCTCCTCTATGTCCCGATGCTGGCCGCTCAGTTCAACGCCGACGCAAGCTGGGCTGGCTGGGTCGAGCGACACTTCCAGCGTGGTGATCACCCGATCTATCTGGCGTTCTACTTCCTGCTGATCGTGGGCTTCGCGTTCTTCTACGTGTCGATCACGTTCAACCCGAAGGACATCTCCGACAACATGAAGCGCTACGGCGGCTTTGTCCCGGGCATCCGGGCGGGCCGGCCCACGGAGGAATACCTCGCATACATCCTGAACCGCATCACGTCCGCGGGGGCCATCTACCTCGGCCTGGTGGCGCTGCTGCCTCTGATGGCGTTCAACATCATCAATCCGGGTAGCGGCATGGCGTTCAGCAACACGTTCGGCGGCACGAGCATCCTGATCATGGTCGGTGTCGGACTCCAGACCGTGCAGCAGATCGAGGGCCAGCTGCAGCAGCGCAACTACGAGGGATTCTTGAAGTGACCCGACTTCTCATCATGGGCCCTCCCGGGGCGGGCAAAGGCACCCAGGCAGTCCTGGTCGCGGAGTATTTCGGCGTGCCGGCGATCTCCACCGGCGACATCTTCCGCGCCAACGTGTCTGAGGGCACCCCGCTCGGTGTCGAGGCGCAGCGTTACATGGACGCCGGCGACTACGTTCCGGACGAGATCACCAACGATATGGTTCGCGACCGGCTTGCGCAGCCCGATACCGCCAGTGGCTTTCTGCTGGACGGCTACCCCCGGACCCTGTCCCAGGTCGAATTTCTGGACAACGTGCTCGCCGCGCAGAACGCGCCGCTGGAGCACGTGATCGAGCTCGTCGTCGACGAGGACGAGATCGTGGCGCGGCTGCTGAAGCGGGCCGCCGAAGAGGGACGCACAGACGATTCCGAAGAGGTCATCCGTAACCGGCTCCGGGTCTACCGGGAGCAGACCGCTCCGTTGACGGCGGTATACGCCGAACGAGGTCTGTTGCTGCGAGTCGACGGCCAAGGCGCGGTCGACGACGTGGCCGCACGGGTGGAGGACGCGATCTCCGCGGCCAGCCCGGAAGCGTGAACCGGCAGCCGACGTGAAACGGCCGACTTTGGAGATCAAGGACAAGGCACAACTCGCCGGCATGCGCGCCGCTGGGCTGGTGGTCGCCGAGATCCATGCGGTGATGCGCGAGGCGGTACAGCCGGGCACCACCGGCATGGACCTGGACGCGATCGCCCGGCGCGAACTGGCCGCCCGCGGCGCCCGGTCGAACTTCCTCGGCTACCACGGCTTTCCGGCGACCGTGTGCGTGTCGGTCAATGACGTCGTCGTTCACGGCATCCCGAACGACACTCCGTTCCAGGAGGGCGACATCGTGTCGCTCGACTTCGGCGCGGTCCTCGACGGTTGGCACGGCGATGCCGCCGTCACCATCCCGGTGGGCGAGATCCCCGAGGACGTCGCCCACATGCTCACCACCTGCGAGGACGCGTTGTGGGCCGGAATCGCTGCGATGCAGCCGGGCGGGCGGCTTCGCGATATCGGCACGGCGGTGGAGAACCTGGTTCGCGCGCGGGGCGAGTACGGCATCGTCGAGGAGTTCGGCGGGCACGGGATCGGCACTCAGATGCACCAGGATCCACACGTGATGAACTACCGCACCCGGCAGCGTGGGCCGAAACTGGTGCCCGGCCTGTGTCTGGCGATCGAGCCGATGATCACCAACGGCGGCGCGGACACCGTGACTCTGGCGGACGGTTGGACGGTCAAGAGCGCGGACGGATCATCGGCGGCCCACGTCGAGCACAGCGTGGCGGTCACCGACGACGGGCCGTTCGTGCTGACGGCGCCCGATGGCGGAGTAGAACGGCTCTCGGCGCTCGGTGTGCACCATTCGGGCGCCCTGTCCTGACGAGTCCCGCTTCACGCACGGGCGTCCCTGAGGGCGGAATCGGGGGTTACCCCCATGGCCGTGAGACGCGCCTTCGCCGATACTGGACGCATGCCCAGCCGGTCCGATATGCGCGCCAGTGACTCCGACCGCGAGCGCGTGGTCGAGATCTTGCAGGAAGCCCACACCGAGGGCCGCCTCGACCAGGACGAACTCATGAACCGGATCGAGTCCGCGTACGGAGCTCGCACCTACCGGCAACTCGACGACGTGATCGACGACCTCCCGATCGCGCGGAGAAGTCCCGCTCCCCTCATGCCGCAGGTCAATCGGCTGCCCCGGTCCGCTCCACCACCGGCGCGGCGGATCACGCTGCAGCGCATCGCCCGTACCCTGCTGACGGTGAGCTGGTGGGTCTACGGCGCCACCGTTGCCTTGAGCATGGTGATCTGGTTCCTGGTGCTGGTGGCCTCGGACGAGGGCCTGCAATACCTCTGGCCGTTGTGGGTGGCGGGACCATGGGGCGTCGTCCTCGGTACCGGCGAGCTCGCCTACCGCTCCAAATGGGGCGACCGTCCACTGAAATGAAGCCTCGTCCCGGTTGTGTCACCTGATCGTCGATACGTCGTCTGATCGTTTCCGGTGGTGATGATCAGACGACGAACACGCTGGCAGCGGCCCCGATGTGCCACCTGATCTATCTCACCGTGTGGACGCAAGAGGATCAGATGGCCAAGCGGCGCCCTTGTGCGCGTCATCGTCATCTGATCCACCGGGGATGGCTCAGCCGATCTAGCTGTCGCTCACCACTAGCGCGCTACGCTGTCTGTCTTGTGCGGGGTGGTCGGTACATGACGTTTCCGCTGCAACGACGCCGGTGAGTCACATGGATCAGATGACCAAGGCCCGGGTATGGAGTCAGTTCGGACACCTGATCGTCTCGCGTCCACA
The DNA here is from genome assembly GCF_010550695.1 of Phytoactinopolyspora alkaliphila. Classification (GTDB taxonomy): domain Bacteria; phylum Actinomycetota; class Actinomycetes; order Jiangellales; family Jiangellaceae; genus Phytoactinopolyspora; species Phytoactinopolyspora alkaliphila. The sequence continues at coordinate 173,248 of NZ_JAAGOB010000002.1, read as the reverse complement.
CCGTGAGACGAGATCAGATGGCACACTCCGGCATCTGTCGCGGTGTTCGACGTCTGATCACAACCAGTAGAACGATCAGACGACATATCGACGATCAGGTGACACAGCGCGGGGAGCAAGCGGGCGTGGTGGCTTACCGCCCAGTTTTGCCGCCGCCTGGCGGTTTGGCTTGGCCGTGGGTTGTGGCGTAGAATCTGGCGTTGGCCCACTGTGGCTTGCCTGATCGCGCCTTCGCGGCTGATCCCGATGCTTGTCGTCGAGGATAGAAGTGTGCGGCCAGGCTCACCGCCGGCACGTTGCGTGGTGGCGGATCAGTGTGCCTGAGGCAGTCGACAAGACGAAGAAGTGCGGAGGCTATGGCGAAAAAAGACGGGGTCATCGAGATCGAGGGCACCGTGGCCGAAGCTCTACCCAACGCCATGTTCAGGGTGGAGCTGGACAATGGTCACAAGGTCCTTGCACACATTTCCGGAAAGATGCGTCAGTACTACATCCGGATCCTCCCGCAGGACCGGGTTGTGGTCGAGCTGAGTCCGTACGACCTGACCCGCGGTCGCATCGTCTACCGCTACAAGTAACCCATTCACATGTGTTGAAGGCGCGGGCCAGCCCGTCCGACCTACGCAACACGCGTTGATGAGAGAGATCTGATGAAGGTCAAGCCGAGCGTCAAGCCCATGTGCGACAAGTGCAGAGTGATCCGCCGCCACCGCCGTGTGATGGTTATCTGCGATAACCCGCGTCACAAGCAGCGGCAGGGCTGATCACACCACCGGCGCGGCCGTTCCAGGCCGGATCGCCCCGAGACAACTGAATATCACTCAGCGCGTCAGCACCGCCCACACCGAGACTCACGTGGGTGCCCACCCCCGGAAGCGTTGGCCGGGGCTCGACCGCCAAGCATGGCCGGCCGAGACGCGACGCGCACAGACCATCGCACTCGTTTGAGGAGAAGCGAGAACCACATGGCACGCCTTGTTGGTGTAGACCTCCCGCGCGACAAGCGCCTCGAGGTCGCACTTACCTACATTTTCGGCATCGGCCGGACCCGTTCGCTCGAGACCCTGAAGCAGACCGGCATCAGCCCGGACCTTCGGGTCAAGGATCTCGGCGACGAGGAGCTCGTGAAGCTCCGTGACTGGATCGAAGCCAACTACCAGATCGAGGGCGACCTGCGCCGCGAGGTGCAGGGCGACATCCGCCGGAAGATCGAGATCGGCAGCTACCAGGGCATCCGGCACCGCCGCGGACTTCCTGTCCGTGGTCAGCGCACGCACACCAATGCCCGTACGCGCAAGGGCCGCAAGAAGACCGTCGCCGGCAAGAAGAAGGCCGGAAAGTAACGCTTCCGCAGCCCGCTCGCCAGTGCTGACCACAACAGACTTTTGACAGGGAGAACCACACATGCCACCAGCCAAGGGGCGCACAACCAAGGTGCGTCGTAAGGAACGCAAGAATGTCGCTCATGGTGTAGCGCACATCAAGAGCACCTTCAACAACACCATCGTCTCGATCACCGACCCGCAGGGGAACGTGATCTCGTGGGCCAGTGCCGGCCAGGTCGGCTTCAAGGGCTCCCGCAAGTCGACTCCGTTCGCTGCGCAGATGGCGGCCGAGGCCGCCGCGCGTCGCGCTCAGGAGCACGGCATGCGCAAGGTCGACGTCTTCGTCAAGGGTCCGGGCTCGGGCCGGGAGACGGCGATCCGGTCGCTGCAGGCCGTCGGCCTCGAGGTCGGCTCGATCTCCGACGTGACCCCGCAGGCGCACAACGGCTGCCGTCCGCCGAAGCGTCGACGCGTCTGACCGCCCGAGATCACGAGGAGACCTGAACCACCATGGCTCGTTACACCGGCCCCATCACGAAGAAGTCGCGCCGTCTCGGCGTCGACCTCCTGGGCGAGGACAAAGCTTACGAACGCCGCCCGTACCCGCCCGGCCAGCACGGCCGCGGCCGGCAGAAGGAGAGCGAGTACCGCGTACAGCTGCACGAGAAGCAGAAGGCGCGTTACACGTACGGCGTCCTGGAGAAGCAGTTCCGGCGCTACTATGAAGAGGCGAACAAGACCAAGGGACGTACCGGCGAGCGGCTTCTTCAGATCCTGGAGTCGCGGCTGGACAACGTCATCTACCGCTCCGGCCTGGCCCGCACCCGGCGGCACGCCCGCCAGCTCGTCGTGCACGGCCATTTCCTGGTGAACGGACGCAAGGTTGACGTTCCGTCCTTCCAGGTCAGCCCCTACGACGTCATCGATGTCCGGGAGAAGTCCCGCGAGATGACGCCTTTCATCATCGCTCGTGAAACCCACGGCGAGCGTCCCGTAGCGCCCTGGCTGGAAGTCATCCCCAACCAGCTGCGGGTCCTCGTCCACCAGCTTCCCACCCGGCAGCAGATCGACACGCCGGTTCAGGAACAGCTGATCGTCGAGTTCTACTCGAAGTAGCGCACCAAACTACTCGATGTGGTTCCGGTCGTCCGGTGGACGACCGGACTCACGCCTGATCGCGACCGTCAAATAGCGGGCGGCGCGGAAAGGAAGTACCCGTGCTCATTACCCAGCGTCCCACGCTCTCCGAGGAGACCGTGGCCGATGATCGCTCCCGGTTCGTCATCGAGCCACTGGAGCCCGGTTTCGGCTACACCCTCGGCAACTCGCTGCGCCGTACGCTGCTCTCCTCCATTCCGGGAGCGGCGATCACCTCCATCCGCATCGACGGAGTTCTGCACGAGTTCACCACCATCCCGGGGGTGAAGGAGGACGTCACCGACGTCATCCTCAACCTCAAGGGCCTGGTGGTTTCGTCGGAGCACGACGAGCCGGTCGTGATGTACCTGCGCAAGCAGGGCCCCGGAGCGGTGACGGCGGCGGACATCGCGCCGCCCGCCGGCGTCGAGGTGCACAACCCAGACCTGCACATCGCCACGCTCAACGGCAAGGGCAAGCTTGAGATGGAGCTCACCGTCGAGCGTGGCCGCGGCTACGTCTCCGCGGTGCAGAACAAGCGCAACGACGCCGAGATCGGGCGGATTCCGGTCGACTCCATCTACTCGCCGGTCCTGAAGGTCAGCTACAAGGTCGAGGCGACCCGAGTCGAGGGCCGCACCGACTTCGACAAGCTCATCGTCGACGTGGAGACCAAGCAGTCGATCCGCCCCCGGGATGCCCTGGCTTCGGCCGGTAGCACCCTCGTGGAGCTGTTCGGGCTGGCGCGGGAGCTCAACATCGAGGCCGAGGGCATCGAGATCGGCCCGTCGCCGGTCGACGCGCAGCTCGCGGCGGACCTGGCGCTGCCGATCGAAGACCTGCAGCTCACGGTCCGGTCTTACAACTGCCTCAAGCGGGAGGGCATCCACACGGTGGGTGAGCTGGTCTCGCGCAGCGAGGCCGACCTGCTCGACATCCGCAACTTCGGGCAGAAGTCGATCGACGAGGTGAAGGCGAAGCTGGTGACCATGGGCCTCGGGCTCAAGGACAGCGCACCGGGATTCGACCCCACCGCGGCGGTTGACGCATACGGCGACGACGACCAGTCCTTCGCTGAGGACGAGCAGTACTGATCCGTCCTGTCGCCTTCGGGCGTCCGGGCTGAACACTGACCAACACAGGAGAAGATCACGATGCCCACCCCCACCAAGGGTGCTCGCCTGGGCGGTTCGCCGTCGCACCAGCGTGCGATCCTGGCCAACCTGGCTACGGCGCTGTTCGAGCACGGCAGCATCACCACCACCGAGGCCAAGGCCCGCCGGCTGCGGCCGGTGGCGGAGCGGCTGATCACCAAGGCCAAGCGTGGCGACTTGCACGCTCGGCGGCAGGTGCAGAGCACGATCCGCGACAAGGGAATCGTCCACGTTCTCTTCACTGAGATCGGGCCGCGGTACGAGAACCGCGACGGCGGCTACACCCGGATTGTGAAGATCGGCCCGCGTAAGGGCGACAACGCTCCGATGGCCGTCATCGAACTGGTCGAGCCGCTGGCGGAGCAGGTCGTCCAGGAAGCGACCAGCGCTACCCGGCGGGCCGCGGCGGACACCACCGCGGCTCCGGCGGCCGAGGCGGCTGACGAGGCTGAGGTCACCGCAGAGGCGGCCGAGGAATCGAAACCCGAGACCACCGACGAGGAAGCCGCGGTCGACGAGGCCGAGGGCTCGCAGGACGAGCCCGAGGACGAGGCCAAGGCCTGACTCGCCGGTGCTCGTGGCCGCCTGCCCCAGCACCGGGTAGTGTTCCGCCGCGAGCACCGTGAGATTCTCACAGCATGCAGCCCACCGACTCCGCACCTGGGAGCGGTGGGCTGTTGCGTGTCCGGCTCGACGTCGCCTACGACGGCACCGGCTTCTCCGGGTGGGCTGCGCAGCCGGGGCTGCGCACGGTCCAGGGTGTGCTGGAAACGGCCTTGGGCACGGTCCTGCGAACCGAGGCTCCGCGCCTCACCGTGGCGGGACGGACGGACTCCGGTGTGCATGCTCGTGGCCAGGTATGCCACGTTGACTTACCCGTCGAGGGCTGGGAATCATTGCCGGGGCGGTCCGACGTGCCGCCGGAACGCGCATTGGTGCGGCGGCTGGCCGGGTTGCTGCCCGACGACGTTCGCGTGGCCGCTGCCGCCGTCGCACCTGACGGGTTTGACGCGCGCTTCTCCGCGATCTGGCGTCGCTATGTCTATCGGGTGGCCGACTCGTCGTACGGCGTGGACCCGCTCCTGCGCTCGCACATCCTGTGGCATGACCGCCCACTCGACCTGGCCGCGATGAACGCGGCTGCAGCGGGGCTGCTGGGTGAGCACGACTTCGCCGCCTACTGCCGCGCCCGGGCTGGTGCCACCACCATCCGAGAGCTGCGGACGCTGTCGTGGGAACGGACCGTCGATGGGCTCGCGTTCGCTGTCGTCGAGGCGGACGCGTTCTGTCACCACCAGGTTCGCGCGATGATCGGCGCGCTGCTGTTCGTGGGCGACGGCCGGCGCCCGGTCGACTGGCCCGCGACCGTGTTGGCGAAGGGCGTGCGGGACTCCGCAGTGACGGTGGCGCCGGCGCACGGGCTCACGCTGGAGCGGGTCGGTTATCCGCCGGACGGCGAGCTCGCCACACAGGCGCGGGCGACCCGTCGGCTCCGGGTGCTTCCCGACCCGTGACGATCAGCGGCCGAGGTCGAGTTCGTCGCCCTCCCGGCCCACGGTCACGGGAAGTGGTGCATCGGCGGCATACTTCGCGGTGAGCTCCTCGATCTGGTCGTCGGTGCGGGCCGGTCCGTGGTGGACCAGCATTAGGCGGCGCACTCCGGCGCGGACCGCCACGGTGATCGCGTCTTCGATGGTCGCGTGCCCGTACGCCCGCGCCCACCGACGTTCGGCGTCGGTGAACTGGGCGTCGTGAAGAAGCACGTCGACACCCTTGGCCAACGCGACGCCGGGTCCGGGGTCGAGAGAAGGATCATGGTCCGGCAGATAGGCGAATGAGGCGTCGTCGGCCTCCACCCTGATGCCGAAGGTTCGCCCGCCCTTGTGCGGCACGTCGGCGAGCAGCACCCTCGCCCCGCCCGCCGTGAACCATCCGGCGTCGCGGGCCTCGAAGCGCCATCGACCGGCAAGGCCTTCCGGGCCGATCGGGAAATGCGGCGGCGACATCGTGCGGCGCAGGAGCGTGGCGGCCGATCCCGGCCTGCCCGCCGCGGCGCCGTCCTGGGCGGGCAGATGCAGGATGACGTCGGCGGCAGCGGTGTCGCCCGCCCGGAAGAACGGGATCCCCTGGACATGGTCCCAGTGCAGATGGCTCAGCACGATCTCGCCGCGAAACGGTGCTCCGCCGAGCATCGCCGACAGATTGGTCAATCCGGTCCCCGCGTCCAGGACGAGTGCCGGCGCCGCCGCGTTGCGCAAGGTCACGGACACGCACGACGTATGTCCGCCGACGCGGAGAAACCCCGGTCCGGACGCCGGCGTCGAGCCGCGAACCCCGTGAAGGACCAGCTTCACGCCGGCTCAGCTCGGCCGGCGCGGTCTTCGCGCCGATGCGAGTCCGCGAGCATGGCGAGCCGAGCCCGGTCGATCGTGTCTCCCGGTGCGACGGCGACTCGCACCGGTGTGACGGCGGTGAGCGTCGACGTGCGAAGGCCGTGCTCCAGAACGGCCCGCTCGCCGAGGATCGCGCCGGGGCCCAGCTGTGCGAGCTCGTCGCCGTCGACGTCGACAGCAAGAACTCCGTCGAGCAGGAGATACAGCTCGTCTCCAGCGTCACCTTGCCGGGTGAGCGTCTCGCCTGCGCGCAGGGAGGTGATTCTCGGCCGGGACGCGCCACTCATCAGTAGCTTGGACAGGACGCGTTCGCTCGCGCTCTCCGCCTCGGTGACCAGCGCCGGGGAATCCTCGTCTCCCCACGGCGTACGGGCGCCGAACGAGTGCGCGGCCCAACCGGCGTAGTCGGTGAGACCGGATTTGAACGCCAGCGTCCGGCTCGCGTCGTACACCCAATGCCGCGGAAAGGTGCTCGCACCGATGAGTTCCGTCTCCGACGTGCCGTCGGGACGGAGGGTGAGACCGAGCGTGGTCCATACCCACGGTGCCTGCATCTTCAGGAACGGTGGATGGGGGACGGCCCGGGGTATCGGCACCGCCGTCCGCCCGCCGCACGTCTGCGTCAGCCGGACGCTGCCGTCGGGCCGGAACTCAGGCTCGCCACGAAGGACCGGCAGCGGCACCGCCGCGAACGTCGCCCCGAGCCTGCCGACGCGGACCGTCGTAGAGCCCATGACCACGGTGGAGTGCGGCTGGTAGACGGCTCGTACGATCCGGCCGTCCTCGACCCGGCCGGAGGCGGCCAGCACGTTGGCGAAGCGGAAACGGTCACCCGCGCGTAGCTCTTCCAGGTCCTCGAACGAGTCCGGCGGGGGCTCGTCGTAGTGACTCACACCCAGCTCGAACGCGCCTTTGGACATGCCGGTGACGGCTTCGGACGGAATCCAGGAAAGTGACGTGATCGTCGCTCGCACGGTCGTGGAAGACATTGTGGTCAACTCCGATCTGAGCATCGGTACCGCCCGGAACGGCGGTACTGACGACGTTAGATCTGGTGCTCAGGCGGTACCAGGGTGCAAGCTGGCCGTTGAGGGGGATGCTGGCACCCCGGCAGATCCGGAGGCCGACACCCTGGCACTAAGAGGTTGCTGGGGAGTGTGATGAGCCTTGTGACCTCGACAGACGGACGGATCAGCGTACTGCTGGCGGATGACAACGCCATCGTTCGCGCTGGTGTGCACGCACTGCTGACACTGGCAGGCGACGTCGATGTGGTGGCCACCGCCGAGGATTACGACGGCGTGGTCACCCAAGCGACCGAGCACCGTCCACAGGTCGTGGTCACGGACATCCGGATGCCGCCCCGGTTCGGCAGCGAGGGGATCGAAGCGGCCAAAGAGGTGCGTAAGCGCCTGCCCGGGACGGGGATCGTCGTGCTGTCTCAGTACGGCGACCCGGAGTATGCGGTCGCTTTGCTCGCGCAGGGGGCTGCCGGTTACGCGTATCTGCTCAAGGAGCGGGTCGCGGACGGGGATCGGCTGGTGCGAGCGGTGCGGGAGGTCGCCGCGGGGGGCTCGATGCTCGATCCAGAGATCGTGGCGGCGCTCGTGGCTCCCGCACGGGGCGGCACCGGATTGTCCGAAGACGAAGAGACGCTGTTGACCATGGTGGCGGAGGGTCGGGCCGTCAAGGCCATCGCCGCGCAGCTGCAGACGACGCCCGCGGCTGTCGACACCGCTGTGGAGCAGCTCTTCTTGCACTTGGCTCGGGACGCGAGTACGGGACGCCGAGACGCCCTGAACCGGCTCCGCACCCTGCACAACGCGATCCTGGACCGCGAGGAACAGGGCGAGAGCCTGTCTCGGCTGCTTCCTTCTGGCCTGGCGGACAAGCTGCGCGACGACCCGGGTGCCATCGGCCGCACCGAACGGCTGACGGTCACGGTGCTGATGTCCGATGTCCGGGGCTACTCCGGCATCGCCGAACGCAGTGACCCGTCAGTGCTGGCCCGGCAGCTGAATATGCACCGCAAAGCCATGAACTCTGCCATTCTTAAGCAAGAGGGGACCGTCATGCAGTACGTGGGGGACGCGGTGATGGCTGTCTTCGGCGCACCGTTCCCGCAGGCCGATCATGCCGAGCGGGCGCTGGTCGCCGCCCTCGACATGCACCGTCTGCAAGCCGAGGTAGACCGCGGCTGGGCCACGGAAGGGCTTGAGCCGTTCGGGATGGGCATCGGCCTGTCCACCGGTGAGGTGGCTGCGGCGCTGCTCGGCAGCGACGAGAGACTCGAATACACGCTGGTCGGCGACACCGTCAACCTCGCACAGCGGCTGCAGGACCTGGCCCGGCCAGCGGGAACCACCGTGGTCAGTGAAGCCACCGCGTTGGCCGCGCCGGAATGGACGTTCGAACGGCTCGATCCCGTACACGTCAAGGGACGCGACGCGCCGGTCACGGCCTGCCGCGTCTTCGGATCACCAGAGGGCTGAATGCCCGAGAAGAGGGGCAAGAGATGACCGCGTTGAAAGCACGTGGCGTCCGTCGCACGTTCGAAGCGGAGCTTGCGCCAGTGCGGGCGTTGCGCGGCGTCGACCTCGACGTCGCCCGAGGCGAGTTCGTCGCGCTGATGGGGCCGTCCGGCTGCGGCAAGTCGACACTGCTGAACATCTTCGCCGGCCTGGACCAGGCGGATGAAGGCGAGGTGTTCGTCGACGAGCTGCAGGTCCACGATCGCGACGAGAACTGGCTGGCGAAGTTCCGGCGGCACCACGTCGGCATCGTCTTCCAATTCTTCAACCTGCTGGAGGGCGTGTCCGCCCTCGACAACATCGCTCTGCCGGCGATCCTCGGCGGCATGCGCCGGAAGGCCGCGGAGACCCGTGCCCGCGACCTGCTGGACCTGCTGGGCCTGGGAGACCGGACCGAGGAGGTCCCGTCGGTGCTCTCCGGCGGCCAGCGACAGCGGCTGGCGATAGCCAGGGCACTGGTCAACGAGCCGGCCGTGCTGCTGGCCGACGAGCCGACGGGCGCGTTGGACTCCGAGGGCGGCGTCGAGATCCTGGAGCTGTTCCGCCGCCTCCACGGCGACGGGCAGACCATCCTGATGGTGACACACTCGGCCGACGTCGCCAGCGGCGCGTCGCGGGTGGTCCGCATGCGTGACGGGCGGATCATCGGAGATGACGACGACGGCCAGGGAAACAACGACGACGGCCGGGCGGCCGGTGTCGACGTAATGGCCGATGCGCCGGCTCAGACGAGCTGACCGTCATGAGCGCCGTTGCGTCCTGGGTCCGGATCGACATCCGCCGGCGGTGGCGGTCGTTGCTGGTGCTCGTGCTGCTGATAGCGGTAGCCGCCGGCACCGTCATGACGGCTGTCGCCGGGGCCCGGCGCGGCGCGAGCGCGATCGACAGGTTGGTGGAACAGACGTTACCGGCGACGGCGGTCGTCTTGCCGAACCAGCCAGGCTTCGACTGGGACGCGGTACGTGCCCTACCCCAGGTGGAAGCGCTGACTACGTTCGTGGTGACCGGCTATGTGGTGGATGGCGTCCCGCCTGAGCACCAGGCCTTCGTTGGCCACTTCCCGCCGGCGGACGACGAGATCATGCGCACCATCGAGCGGCCGGTGGTGCTCGAAGGACGCCTCGCCGACCCGACCCGACCCGACGAAGTCGTGGTCTCTGCCAAGTTCGAGGACTCGTTCGGTCTCGGCGTGGGCGACACCGTCACCATCGAGCTGGCGGCCCCTGAGCAGGTCGACCAGTACTTCGAGGACGACATCGAGCCGACATGGGGGGAAGGGCCGGCCATCGAGGCGACGATCGTTGGCGTCATCCGCTCCGGCTGGTTCAGCGAGGAGACGGTGAACGATCTTGGATTCATCGTTCCGTCACCGGGCCTGCACGCGGAATACGCGCCCAATCTGCTCGGCTCAGAGCTCAGCAGCGCGTCCATCAACGCGCTCGTGCGCCTGAACGGCGGCGAGTCGGCCCTCCCGGAGTTCAAAGCGGCGCTCGCGGGGGTGACCGGAAATTCCGGCATCGACGTCTGGAACTGGTTCGACAAGGCGCGCCATGTCGAGAACGTCACCCGGTTCGAAGCGAACAGCCTGCTGGCGTTCGCGGCGGCGGCCGGGATCGCCGCGGTATTCCTGCTCGGCCAGTCGATCGCCCGTTACGCCGCGTCGACCGTGGCCGACCTTCAGGTGATGCGGGCCGTGGGTATGACTCCGGATCAGTCGCGATTGGTTGCGGTGATCGGACCGACCCTGGCGGCCGGGGCAGGAGCCGTTGTGGGCACGGCGGGTGCGGTAGTGGCGTCACAATGGTTCCCCATCGGCACCGCGGCGCTGGCGGAGCCGTCCCCCGGGATGGACGTCGACCCCGCGGTGCTCGTCACCGGCGTGGTGGCAACGCCCCTGCTGGTCGCGCTGGCAGCCGTCGGGGCCGCCTGGTTCGCGGTGCGTTCTACGCTGCGGACTGCTCCCAGTCATCGGTCGGCCGTGGCCGCAGCGGCGGCCCGTGTCGGTGCTCCGGTGCCGGCGATCGTGGGGGCCAGGTTCGCGCTCGAGGCCGGCCAAGGGCGCAGCGCGGTGCCGGTGCGCCCGGCGATCCTGGGCGCGGTGGCCGGCGTGCTCGGTGTGCTGGCGGCGATGACCTTCTCCAGCGGGATCAACGACGCCGCCACCAACCTGGAACGGTTCGGCCAGACCTACCAGTTGCAGGGCTTCCTGGGCTACAACAGCCGTGACTTCGCGGCGGTTGACACACTGTTGCCGGCGCTCGCCGACGACCCAGATGTCGTTGCGGTCAACGACACCCGGCAGGACATAGCGCAGGCCGGCGATGTGGCGGTGGCGGTGGCCACGTTCCGGCCGGTGGGGAACCCGCTGGACGTCGTGCTGACCGGCGGGCGGATGCCGGAGCGTGCCGGTGAGATCGTGCTGGCGCCGAGGACGGCGGACTCCATTGGTGCGGCCGTCGGGGACACAATCCGCCTCACCGGCACCCGTGGAGATAGCGAAGCCACCGTTGCTGGCACGGGATTCGTGCCGGCCGCGCCGCACAACGACTACGCGACCGGGGCGTGGGTCACGCCGGAGACGTATGACGCGCTTTTCGATGGCTTCAAGTTCCATCTCGGCCTGGTAGCCCTTCGCTCGGGTGCCGATCCCGCCGCCGTGATCGCTCGGGCGGCAGAGTCGGCCGGCCTCACGCTTGAGCCGGTGGCTCCACCGGTTGAGCTGGCCGAGCTGCAGCAGGTGCGTGAACTGCCGGTGTATCTGGCCGGTTTCCTGGCGCTGCTGGCCCTCGGGGCGGTCGGACACGCGCTGGCCACGGCGGTACGCCGACGCCGGCACGACCTCGCGGTGCTTCGCGCCCTGGGCATGACGCGGTGGCAGTCCCGCGGAGTCGTGGTGACCCAGGCGTCGGTGCTGGCGCTGGTGGGCCTGGCCGCGGGGGTGCCGCTGGGAGTGGCGCTCGGCCGGACGGTCTGGCGCTACGTCGCGAACACCACCCCCGTCTTCTACGTGCCCCCGGTGGCCTGGCTAGCGCTCGTGCTCGTGGTGCCGGTCGCTCTGGTGGCGGCCAACCTGCTGGCGGCCTGGCCCGGACATCGGGCCGCGTCGATGCGGGTCGGTCATGTTCTGAGGGCCGAGTGATGGCCGCGATCATCTTCTGGTTCCGGATCGACCTCCGTCGTCGCTGGCGGTCGATCCTGGTCCTCACCCTGCTCATCGCCCTCGCCGCCGGCGTCGTGCTGACGGCTATCGCGGGCGCGAGACGTGGCGGGAGTGCGATGGATCGGCTCGTCGACCAGACCATTCCGGCCACGGTCCTGGTGGCTCCCCTCACACCTGGCTTCGACTGGGAACCGGTTCGCGAGCTGCCCCAGGTCGAGGCGCTGGCAGAGGTCGTCTACAGCGGCTTCGAGATCGACGGCGAGCCGGCCGCTGACTCCCTCATGGTTCCGCCGGCCGGCGCCGAGGCGATGCGGAGCCTGGAGAGGGCCGTGGTACTCGACGGAAGGCTCTCCGATCCCGCCAGGGCGGATGAGGTGGTGGTCACTCCCGCTTATGCCAGCCGGTATGGCAAGGCCGTCGGTGACACCGTGGCGTTGGGCTTGTACACGCCTGAGCAGATCGACACCGGCCAGGGCCCGGCCGCCGCACGGAGCAACCGTGCCGAGCTCTGGCTCCTGACGAGTCACCAGCAGACCGCTGCCGTTGAGGCCGGCCTGAGCCCCAACGATACGGCTCAGGCGGCGGGACCGGTGATAGAAGCCACGATCGTTGGCATTGTGCGCTCCCCCTGGTTCGGCGACTGGATGGACACGGCTGGGTACCTCGTGCCGTCGGCCGGCCTGTACGCCGAATACACGCCCAACCTCCTCGGCGCCGAGAGCCTTGCCTCCATCAACGCTCTGGTGCGCCTGGAGGGAGGAGAGCGTGAGATTCCGGCGTTTCTGGCGAGCCTGCAGGAGGCGACCGGTCGGTCCGACATCGACGTGCACAACCTGGCCAGCATCGCGCGTGAGATGCAGGACGCGATCGGGTTCGAAACCACTAGCCTGTACACCCTCGCGGCAGCGGCCGGCATCGCGTCGATCTTCATCGTGGGAACCTCGATCGCGCGGCTTGCGGCTTCAGCGGCCACGGACCTCCGGATACTGCGTGGTGTCGGAATGACACCAGGTCAGGCCGCCCGGGCGGCCGCGGCCGGACCGGCAGCCGCGGCGGCTGCCGGAGCTGTACTCGGCGTGCTCGTGGCGGTGGTGGCGTCGCGGTGGTTCCCGATCGGATCGGCGTCGCATGCCGAGCCTGCCCCGGGGGCCCACGTCGACATCCTGGTGATGGGTGGGGGGCTGTTCATCGTGCCGGTGCTGGTCGGAGCCGCCGCTACCATGACGGCCGCGTCGACCCTGCGTGCGCTCAGGTTTGCACCCGCGCCCCGCCGTTCCGTGGTCGCCACGGCGGCGGCGTCGATGGGGCTGCCGGTCTCCGTGATCATGGGCACTCGATTCGCCTTGGAGCCAGGGCGAGGCTCGACGTCCGTCCCGGTTCGGCCGGCTCTCGTGAGCGCGGTGGCCGGCGTGACTGGCGTGCTGGCCGCCTTCACCTTCTCCGCCGCCGTCGACGACGCCGCGACGAACGCGGCCCGATTTGGGATCGTCCACCAGGTCGAGGCATGGATCGGCTTCGACAACCGCACGTACGTCCAGTCCGACGTCGTCTTCCCCGCCCTCGCGGACGTGCCGGGAGTGACCGGGGTCAACGGCATCCGGGCGCAGGTAGCCCGAGTCGGTGGTGAACAGGTCACGGTACTCTCGTACAGCGCCGAAGGAAGCCCTCCCGGCCACACCATCGCCGAGGGCAGACCGCCGCTGGGACCGGCCGAGGCGATGCTTTCGCGCGTCGCGGCGGACGCCCTCGACGCCACCGTCGGCGACACCGTCGTGGTGACCGGAACGACAGGCTCCACCGACCTGGTCGTCGTCGGGATCAGCGTGACTGATCGCTCCTTCGGGCCGGACATGACGACCACTCCGGCGGCCTATGACGCTCTGTTCGCCGGGGAGTTCATGTTCCACTACGGCGAGATCGTGCTTGAGTCCGGCGTCGACCCCGAGGCGATTCTTCCGCAGTTGTACGCCGTGGCGGGGACCGACGAGTTCGGCCTCTTTCCGTACGTGTTCCAAAGCCCGCCGGAGCTCAGGTTCATGCGCCCCTTGCCTGTCCTCCTGGCGTGTTTCCTGGCGGTGCTGGCGCTCGGCACGGTGGGCTACGCGCTGGCTGCGGCGGTCCGGCGGCGCAGGAGCGACGTGGCCGTGCTGCGGGCCCTGGGCATGACCCAGTGGCAGGCGCGCGGCGCAGTGTTCACCCAGGCAACGGTGCTCACCCTCGCAGGCCTCGTGGTGGGGATTCCCTTGGGCGTCGCCCTGGGACGCGGAGTCTGGCGGTATGTCGCGGACGCGCTGTACGTCCATTACGTGCCGCCGGTGGCGTGGGTGGCGCTGATACTCGTCGTTCCCGTCGCGTTGCTGGCGACGAACCTGCTGGCGGCCTGGCCCGGCCAGAGAGCAGCGTCGATGCGGGTCGGCCAAGTTCTGAGGGCCGAGTGATGGCGGCGATCACATTCTGGGTTCGCCTGGACCTCCGGCGACGGTGGCGATCGCTGCTGGTGCTCACGTTGTTGATCGCCCTGGCCGCGGGCGCGGTCATGACGGCCCTGGCCGGTGCGCTCAGGGGCGCGAGCGCGGTGGAGCGGCTGCTGGACCGGACGCTGCCGGCCACCGTGGAAGTGGTGCCCAACGATCCGGAGTTCGACTGGGATGTGATTCGGGAGATGCCGCAAGTCGCGGCAGTGGCCGAGACGGCCTGGACCCGGTATTACGTCGACGGCCAGGCGAGCGAGCAGCCGGTGCCGATCGGCGTTGACGCCATGCGGACGGTGGAGCGGCCGGTAGTCCTGGAAGGCCGGCTGGCTGACCCGACCCAACCGGACGAGGCCGTGGTCACGAGCGGCTTCGTGGAGACGTCGGGGAAGGGTGTTGGTGATTCTGTGATCCTTGCGCTGTACGAGCCAGACACACTAGAGGCTCTCTGGCGCGATCCGGACCTGCTCCCAGATGGTCCCGCGGTAGAGATTCAGATCGTCGGGGTGGTCCGGTCGTATCTGCTGTCCGACAGTGCCCTGGACACGCGTGGAATCCTCGTCCCATCCGCCGGGCTGGTCACCGAGTATGCCCCGAACCTGCTCGGTGCCTCCGGAGCCGTCGCGATGATGAGCGGATTGGTGCGGCTCGAGGAAGGCGGCGACGCGATCGCCGCCTTCGCGGCTGACCTGGTCCGGGTCACCGGTCGCAGCGACATCGACGTCTGGTCGCATGTGGATTCCGTCGAGTACGAGCAGAGCATCACCGGCTTCGAGTCGAACGCGATGTTAGCCGTAGCCGTAGCCGTGGGCGCGGCCTCGGTGGTCTTGGTGGGCCAGGCGATTGCCCGGCACACCACCTCTGCCACGGCGGAGCTCGAGGTGCTCCGGTGGTTGGGGATGACGCCGCGTGCGTCAAGTTGGGCGGCAGCGCTCGGCCCTTTGCTGGCGGCGGTGATCGGTACGCAGCTCGGCGGCGCGGCCTCCGTCGTCGCGTCGCAATGGTTCCCGTATGGAGCGGCATCGTGGATGGAGCCGGAACCTGGAGTCGACGTGGACCTGCGGGTACTGGTGCCGGGGATCGTAGGCGTCCCACTGTTGGTGGCGGCCGGTGCCGTCAGCGCGAGCTGGCTTGCCCAGCGCTCCTCGGGGTCTTTGCGGCAGTCGGCCGCCGTGGCCGGTGCTGCTCGAGCCGGCTTCCCGGTGCCGGTCGTGGTCGGGGCGAGGTTCGCGCTCGAATCGGGGCAGGGATCGCGTGCCGTCTCGGTACGTCCGGCTCTGTTGGGCGCGGTCGCCGGCGTCAGCGGAGTGGTCGCCGCCCTCATCTTTTCCAGCGCTGTCGACGATGCGATAGCCAACCCAGCCCGATACGGTCAGGTTCACCAGCTCGAGGCGACATTGGGCTTCTTCGGCGAGGATGTCGTTTCCGCTGACGAGATGCTGGCGATCATCGCGGCCGACCCGGACGTCGTGGCCGTCAACGACAGCCGGTCCGCCGTGGCCCAGCACGCCGAGATCCAGATCACCGTGTACACGCTGGATCCGGTCGGCACCGCGATCGACGCGGTGGTCACGAGCGGCCGACTGCCGAGCCGGTCGGCCGAGATCGTCGTCGCGCCGTACGCCTCGGCGGCCGGGGTTGCCGTGGGCGACACGATCGAGCTGACGGGAACGCGGGCGACGCGCGAGCTCACCGTCACCGGATTCGGGTTCGTCCCGGAAGGAGTGCAGAACTATTACAACACCGGTGCGTGGGTGTCCAGATCCGAGTTCGATTCGCTCTTCGGTGAGTTCATGTTCCACACGGCCCACATCGTGGTGCGCGAGGATGCGGATCCGGCGGCCGTGCTGGCCCGGCTCCAACGCGCGGCAGGCGATGACGAGAAGCTCATTCAGCCCGCCTTGGAACGCAGCTCGGAGGGCGAGCTCAGGCAGATACGGCGCCTGCCGGTCTTCCTGGCCGCGTTCCTCACGCTCCTGGCGCTCGGGGCGGTCGGGCACACGCTCACCACTGCGGTACGTCGCCGCCGACAGGAACTTGCGGTATTACGCGCCCTCGGCATGACGGCCTGGCAGAGCCGGGCCGTCGTGGTGACGCAGGCGTCTGTTCCGGCGCTGGTAGGTGTGGCCGCGGGTGTGCCGCTCGGCATCGCGCTGGGACGCGTGTTGTGGCGGTACTACGCGGACACCACCCACGTGCACTACGTGCCGCCGGCAGCGTGGCCGGCACTGCTCCTGGTGGTTCCGCTGGCGCTGCTGGCAGCGAACCTGCTGGCAGCCTGGCCGGGGCACCGGGCGGCGACGATGCGCATCGGGCACGTTCTGAGAGCTGAATAGCAGGGAGGTGAGTGGCATGAGCAGGATCCAGAGCGAACGAGCCAGGAGTCGTCGCGACGTGGTGCTGTGGATCGGATGGTTGGTGCTGGTCACGGTCACCGTGGCAGTTGCCGTCTGGGCGCTGCGCATTCTCCTGGACGTACCGGAGCGGATGATGCCGTACGCCTTGGGTGGTCTGCTCGCTCTACCCTTTGCCGGCGCCGCGTTGTTCTCCGCGCGGGGGCGCCGGCGTGCGGGAACCGTGTTCGCCCCGACACTCGTCGTCAGCGGTGTGCTGCTCATGGTGCTCGCGGTGTATCTGGTTGTGGTGGTCGGCTTGGGCGACGGTGTCGAGGGCGACGAGCACCGGATCCTGAGTTTGTCCATCGTGGCCGGCCTGATCTCTCTTCTGCTGACCGGGCCGGCCCGAACCCGGCTGGGGGAGCTGGCCGACGGGGTGGTCGGTGCCCGGCGTCGTCCTCCCAAGACCGTCCTCGAGACGTTCGGTACCCGGATGAGCCGGGCGGTGCCGATGGACGAGTTGCTGCTGCAGCTCACAGAGACGCTGCGATCGACCATGGGACCCGTTGGTGCGGAAGTCTGGACCGGTAGCGACGGCGTCCTGGAACGGACCGTCTCAGTGCCGGAGCAGCCGCGCACCCGGATCGCGCTGTCCGGCCCGGAGCTGACGGCGGTGAGTGCGGCTCGGGTGTCTGGCAATGCCTGGGCGGAGGTCTGGCTGCCACAGGTGCTGATCGGCCGGCCCGAGGGAACCGTGCTCCGGATCGCACCGATCACCCACCTCGGCCGGCTTCTCGGCCTGCTGACGAGCTCCCGGGCTGCGGACAGTCCGGGCTTCACCGACGAGGACGATCGCGTGCTGACCGAGTTGGCCAGACAGGTTGGCCTCGCTCTGCACAACGTCTCGCTGGACACAGCGCTGCAGGCGTCCCTGGAGGAACTGCGCCAGCGCAATGAGGAGCTGCAAGCCTCGCGTGCCCGTATCGTGTCCGCCGCCGATGCCTCCCGGCGCCAGATCGAGCGCGACATCCACGACGGCGCCCAGCAACGGCTCGTGGCCATCGCTGTGAAGATCGCACTCGCCCGCAGGCTGGTGGACGGCAGTGCGCCGCAACTCTCGGCGATGCTCGATGAATTGCGCGGCGATGCCCAGGACACATTGACCGAGCTCCGCGACCTAGCCCACGGCATCTATCCTCCGTTGCTGCGCGAGCACGGTCTCCCAGAGGCGTTGCGAAATGCGGCGAACCGGTCGACGGTCCCGGCGACGATCGAGAACGACCTTGAACGGCGGTTCGGCCCGCAACTCGAATCCGCTGTCTACTTCTGTTGTCTCGAAGCAATGCAGAACGCGGGTAAACACGCGGGCGAGGGCGCTCAACTGGTGATTCGTCTCGCCGACAAGGGAACGACTCTCCTCTTCGAGGTCGCCGACGACGGGCTGGGATTCGATCCGGTGGCCGCGAAGGACCGGGCCGGCTTCGTCAACATGCGCGACCGGGTCGGTGCGTTCGGTGGGCGTTTGGAGGTCGAAAGCTCGACGGGGAGCGGGACGGTCGTCCGGGGCCAGCTCCCGGTGCCCGCACCGGACGAATCCACGTGACCGGTGCCGTCGCGCTGTACGCTGCGGTCATGGCCGACACAGACGCGCCACCGGCGGGTACGGTGCGGGTGGTCGTCGCCGACGACGCGTTGCTGGTCCGGGAAGGCGTGCAACGTGTCCTCGAGCTGTACCCGGACCTCGAGGTTGTCGGCGTGGCCGCCGATCTCGACGGGCTGATGGCTGTCGTCCGCGCGCGGGAGCCCGACGTGGTGGTGACCGACATCCGGATGCCTCCGACACACAGCGACGAGGGGATCCGCGCGGCTACCAGGCTCCGCGAGACATCACCCGGCACCGGAGTGGTGGTGCTTTCCCAGTACGCGGCGCCGGGGTATGCGCTGGAGTTGCTGGCGGGCGGTTCCAAGCACCGTGCCTACCTTCTGAAGGAACGGGTGAGCCAGCCGGACCAGCTGGCCGGCGCTATCCGCGAGGTGGCTCGCGGTGGCAGCGTTGTGGACCCGGATGTCGTCGAGTTGCTCGTCGCCGGGGCGCGTCCGGCCGACAATCCGCTCAGCAGGCTCACCCCCCGCGAACGAGAGGTGCTGGAGCGAATAGCGCAGGGTAAGAGCAACGCCGGTGTCGCCGCCGATCTGGTGCTCACCGAGCGCGCCGTCGAAAAACACATCAACGCATTGTTCGCCAAACTCGGCTTGTCCAGCGAGCCGGAGACGCATCGCCGGGTCACCGCCGTCTTGATGTACCTGGCTTCCCTGCGCGGCTGACCATGGCCACATGCCATCTCTGGTGCGGTGATGTGGTGCCCTTGGTGCCAGCACCACCATGGGAGGGGTGCCCTCAGGGTGGATAACGGGCCGGATGCGGGGGATCCTGATGACATGGCCGGTACTCCCCAGCGATTCCCTGTCGAGTCGCGTACGTCGGCGGTGGACGTGCTG
Source organism: Phytoactinopolyspora alkaliphila (assembly GCF_010550695.1). Classification (GTDB taxonomy): domain Bacteria; phylum Actinomycetota; class Actinomycetes; order Jiangellales; family Jiangellaceae; genus Phytoactinopolyspora; species Phytoactinopolyspora alkaliphila. The sequence continues at coordinate 154,242 of NZ_JAAGOB010000002.1, read as the reverse complement.
GTGGTGGACGATCAGGAGACCTTCCTGTCCGTCGCACGCGTCGTTGTCGGTGCCACGCGTGGTTTTCAGGTGGTCGGGGAGGCGAAGACCGGTGAGGATGCCGTGCGCCAAGCTGCGTCGTCGTGCCCGGGCCTCGTGCTCATGGACATCAACCTTCCAGGTATCTCCGGCATCGAGGCGACTCGGAGGCTGCTCGCTGCCTGTCCGGCGACCATCGTCGTGTTGATGTCCACGTATCCGGCATCGGACCTACCCCCGGACGCTCGTACCTGTGGCGCGGTTGCGTATGTGCACAAGGAGGACCTGACGCCGGACGTGCTCGAAGCGGTCATGACAGGAAACCAGCCTCCGGGTTGGTCACCCGGAGATGTCGGGGATCACCCTGAGGCGTAGCGCGTGTCCGGCACGTAACCTGGACGGTATGGGCACTCTGATTTCTATCGCCGTGGCCGTTCTCGGGGCCGGTATGGTGGCGGGCGCCATCCGAGAGGTGCGCACCAAAGGTGCCGCCGCGGCGTTCCAGCTGGCCGCGTTTGGCGCGTTGCTGATCGGCGCGTCGGCCACCGGGCTGGTGCGCTTCATGACCACGCTGGTATTCAACCCGCTGGCCTGGATCGGCGTCGGGTTCCTGTCGCTCGCGGGCGTGCTGTTCCTCGTCGGGCAGAAACTCGAGGGCCCGTCTGAGAAGCCGAGGAAGACCAAGCAGGTCGACGGCTCCGGCAAGCCCGCGGTCGAGCCCGCGCCCAAGCGCAAGAGCGCACAGAAGACCGACGACGATTTCGACGACATCGAGGCGATTCTGCGTAAGCACGGCATCGAGTAGTATCCGGCCCGTGATTCCTGCCCGGAACGACGGCACCCTCCGCATAGGCGGCCTGGCGCTGCGCGACCACTGGTTCGACGTCCCTCTCGACCACGGCGCGCCGGACGGTGAGACCATCCGGGTCTACGCGCGCGAGGTCGCCTCGGCGTCGTCGGTCGACGACGAGAACATGCCCTGGCTGGTGTTCTTCCAAGGCGGGCCGGGTGGCAAGAGCCCGCGTCCCACCGGCGCCACCGGGTGGATCGGCCGCGCCGTCGAGGACTTCCGGGTGCTCCTCCTCGACCAGCGCGGGACGGGGCGCTCCACGCCCATCACGGCTCGGACCATCCTCACCCGCGGCGGGGTGCCCGAGCAGGCGGCGTATCTCTCCCATTTCCGGGCTGACTCGATCGTCGCCGACGCCGAACTGATCCGGCGCACGCTCATGGGAGACCGGCCCTGGAGCATTCTCGGGCAATCCTTCGGTGGGTTCTGCTCACTCACGTACCTGTCCCTGGCCCCGGACCACCTCTCGGCCGCCTACATCACCGGGGGACTCGGGCCCATCCAGAACAGTGCCGACGACGTGTACCGCGTCACCTACGGGCACGTCCGGGAGAAGAACGCTGCTTTCCACGCCGCGTATCCGCAGGCCCGCGACACGCTCGAAGCGGTCGCTGATCTCTTGCGCAAAGGCGACGTCAGGCTCCCTGACGGATCCCCGTTGTCGGTGCAGCGGCTGCAGACCCTCGGCATGGCGTTCGGCTCCCGGATCGGCACGCCTCCGATCCACTACCTCTTCGAAGAGGCCTTCGCGGATGGACCGGGAGGACGCGAGCTGTCGGAGACTTTCCTGCACGGTGTTCAGGCTCAGGTGTCGTACGCTGGCCGCCCGCTTTTCGCCGTCCTGCACGAGCCCTGCTACGCGCAGGGAGCTGCTACTCGCTGGGCGGCTCACCGGCTCCGGCCGCCGGACTTCGACCCGGACGCGGCGCCGCTGCTGTTCACCGGCGAGATGATCTATCCCTGGATGTTCGAGGAAGACCCGGCGCTGACGCCGTTCGCTGAAGCGGCGGAGCTTCTCGCGGAACGCTCCGACTGGCCGGCGCTGTACGACGTCGGCCAGCTCCGCCGCAACGAGGTGCCGGTGGCAGCGGCGTTGTACACCGACGACATGTACGTCGACGCCGGTTTCTCCGAGGTGACGGCTCGGGAGGTGCGGGGCGCTCGCGTCTGGAAGACCAACGCCTATGAGCACGACGGCTTGCGTGAGACCGACAACGTGCTGGACCGCCTGATCCGGATGGTCCGCGGCGAGCTGTGACCGCTCCGCTCCTATCGGAGAGAGGGGAGCGTTCGACGTTGGACGGACGACGGGCGCCGAAGTTCCTTCAGATGACGGGTGATCGCCCGCCGGAACACCGGTAGCGTGCCTGATCACCATGTGTGGACCGGTCTGCCCGGGCAGGTGCCCGGCGCCGGTCGACGCGCCGGCGTCGTCGCTGTGAGGTGGTCTGCGGATGAAACGTGTGATTGCTGCCCTTGCCCCGCTCGCGTTAGGAGCGGGCTTCCTGGCCGTGCCCATGGCGGGCGTGCCGTCCGCCAACGAGGCGCTGCCACAGTGGCCCGAGGTGGGAAGTGCTCGGGTGGTACCGCTGCAGGAGACCGGACCAGCGGACGACCGGCTCAACCTGGTGATCCTGTGCGACGGGTACCAGTACGAGGAGATGGACCGGTGCCGGGAGGATGTCGACCGGAACCAGGCCATTCAGTGGAGCGTGGAACCGTTCCGGACCTACCGCAGCTACATCAACGTCTATCTGGTGGAGATGGTGTCGCCCGACTCCGGTGTGCGCCGTGACCCGGAAGAAGACGCTCCACCGGAGGTCAAGGACGCGAAGAACACACCGCTTCGGCTTTGGTACTCCGACGGTCTCACCAATCCGCTGGCCCGGGGTATCACCTATGGTCAGCCACTGCAAGGACCGTCGAACGGCAGTGCGTGCCCGGGTCACCCGACAGCAAGCACGAACCCGGAGTATCCCCTGGCACCGGGCATTCTCGGGGATCTCAGGTGTAACGGGAACCAGCAGCGGGCGATGTACCTGAACTCGTATGTGGCGCCGGCCCTCGGGCTCCCCTCGGGCAGCTTCCGGCCGACGGGCGGAGCCAACTCGGGTCCGCAGAACGTGCAGACGCTGGCCATCTCCAACACGTTCACCTACGGCGGTATCGGCGGCCGCGACGCGACCACGTCCGGTGGCAGCCCGCAGTCGCCCCTGATCTCCCTGCACGAGCTGGGCCACTCCCTGGGCACCATGCAGGACGAGTACCCGTACTCCAACCGCCCCGACCCCGGGCCTCCGCACGGCAACTTCGAGCCGAGCTCCTTCCACCACACCAGGATGACCTCCGAGGAGATGACGGAGTCCCAGGCCAAGTGGTGGCGCTGGCTGGGTGAGGAGAGCGAGTCCGGCGGGATCATCCGGGCCGCCGATCCTGACGGTTACGAGAGCGGGACCTACAACGGATCGAACGTGTGGCGTCCCAGCTCGCATTCGATGATGCGGTGGATCGGGTTCTACTTCGACCAGGTGGGCCGGGAGAACATGGTGGCTCGCATCACCGGCCAGCGCGATCGTGGAGAAATGGCCCTCGAGCACACGCCTGAGGGCGAGGTGCGCCGGGACAGTGTTCTGTGGGTCGAGACCATGCATCCCAAGTTCCACGAGCTGGACGTCACGTGGCGGGTCGGCGGACCCGACGGCGAGGTGCTGGACACCGGCAACAGCCGTAACCTGGACCTCGGCTCGCTGAACCTCGCGCCTGGCACCGTCGTGCACGTGGAGGTCCGTGACCCGGTCGGGCCGGATGGCCTGGACTGGGTGCGCAACCCGTCCGCCGGCAGCAGCGCCACAGACTCGGGCTACAACGGTCCCCGCTTCGTCCAGACCCGTGAATGGACGGTTGGCCGGCACAGGGTTGTCCCGGAGGCGGCTCCCGTGGAGATCACCGCCGCGTCTCTGACGACGCGGCCGGTGAGTGGCGACGAGGTCGTGTTCGTCGAGACGACGCACCCGGCCGACCGCGTTCTGGATGTGGCCTGGCACCTGGACGGCGAGGAGTTGCCGAACCCCGCCAACAGCCGCAACCTCGACCTTGGCGCTCTCGATCTGGACAGCGGCACCTACGAGCTGACGGCCACGGTGACCGACCCGGCGGCGCCGGACGCCGGATCGGACAGCGTGACCTGGACCGTGGACAACGTCGGCCCCACTGCCGAGCGGACCCTTTCCGAGCCCCTGACCACACTCGACGACGAGCACCCGGTCTATTTCGACGGCTGGGACATGTGGCTGGACCCACAGGACGACCGGACCGGGTACGACGAGGACCTGTACGTGGTCGGGGAGCTGCGTCTGAACGGCGACGGATGGTTCAACTACTTCGGGTTCCCGGAGGAGCCGATGCCGGAGTCGCCGTTCAAGTTCCGCCACTCGGGCACCGATGTGAAGGCGCTGACGTACGGCAATCTCGGCACCGGTGGCCTGTCGAAGGCCACGTTCGAGCAGTACTACGGCCCTGACGACCCGAACGGACCGTTCGTGCCCGGCTACGGCACGCACACGGTGGAGCACCGTGCCATCGACCCGGCCGGCAACATCGGTGACGCCGAGGAGTACCGGGCCACGGTGTTGCCCGGTGAGATGCCCGAGTGCACGCGGACCATCACCGGCAACCACAACGGCGCGTTACTGGTCACCAGCGGTGTCACCTGCCTGACCGATGCCCAGGTCCGCGGTACGGTGACAGTGCGTTCCGGAGGCTCGATCGTGGTGACGGACAGCGTGCTGACCGGCAACCTGGTGGCCGACCGTGCCGAGCAGGTACAGCTGTTCGGTTCGACGGTGAGCGGGCAGGTGCGGATCTCCGGGACGACGAGCGGGATCACCGCGGCCGGGAACACCTTCCGGGGCACGGTGGCGCTGACCGGCAATAACCAGGTGCCGCATCACGAATGGGCCGAGAGGTTCGCGCTCTACGGGTTCGAGTACGGCCCCGTTCTTGCCGGCAACACGTTCTCGGGACGTCTGACCTGCTCGGACAATAGCGCGCCGGTTCGGGATTTCGATGCTCCCAACGCCGTCGACGGGCACGCGGCAGGTGACTGCGCGGACCTGTGACCGATCTGACGGACTCTTTAATCCCGGAGCAACGCCGCCACCGGCCCGGCCAGTTCGCCCCCGAATTACTGGCGCTCGGGCTGGTGGCGGCGCTGATCCTGCGGCCCTACCTTGCTGGACTGTTCGACGACCCACGGGTGCAGACATGGTCCACGGTGTTCGTCTCCATCACCATTCAGGCGTTGCCGTTCCTGATCTTGGGGGTCACGGTGAGCGGGGCCGTGGCGGCCTTTGTCTCGCCGGCGATCATCACGAAGCTGATACCCGGGCGCTCGTCTGTGGCGGTGCCGTCGGCGAGCCTGGCGGGCGCGGTGTTCCCGGGCTGCGAATGCGGGTCGGTGCCGATCGCCGGCAGATTGACCGCCCAGGGTGCGGCACCGGCGGCGGCGCTGGCATTCATGCTGGCAGCGCCGGCGATCAACCCCGTGGTGCTGACGGCCACGGCGGTGGCGTTCCCGGGCAGGCCGGACATGGTGGTGGCCCGGTTCGTCGCGTCGTTCCTGACGGCCATGGCCGTGGGGCTGTTATGGGCACGCTTCGGGAAAGGCACGTGGATGCGGCTGCCTCGGCGCGTGGCCGCCGCGGGTGGCAATCGATGGGATGTGTTCGCCGGAACGGCCCGTCACGACTTCCTGCACGCGGGTGGCTGGCTGGTGGTGGGTGCCGGCGCTGCAGCCGCACTGCAGGTGTTCGTGCCCAGGTCGGTGCTGTCCACGGTGGCGACCACGGAGTGGCTGGCTGTTCTGGTGCTGGCGCTGCTGGCCGTCGTGCTGGCCATCTGCTCGGAGGCAGACGCGTTCGTGGCGGCCAGCCTGACCCAGTTCTCCCTGACCGCTCGGCTGGTGTTTCTCGTGGTGGGGCCGGTGGTGGACATCAAGCTGATCGCGTTGCAGGTGGGTGTTTTCGGCAAGGGATTCGCACTGCGGTTCGCGCCGCTAGCCTTCGTCGTCGCTGTGGTGAGCGCCCTGGTGATCGGCTGGTGGTTGCTGTGAAGGCGATGGACGAGCGGACCCAGGCCGTGCTGTTGCTCGCTCTCGCGGCGATCTCCATACGGCTGGGACTCTCCAGCGCCGCTCTGGCATACATCAAGCCTGGCCTTCAGCCGGCCCTACTCGTGGCGGGTATCGCTCTGGCCCTGCTGGGCGGGCACGGGTTGCTGCGTTCACTCCGATCTGGTCCTTCGCCCGGCGGTGACGGGGCGGACCACGACCATCGCCACGCGCCTGGCGTCGCCTGGCTCCTCATGGTGCCGCTGCTGGCACTCCTGTTGATCGCACCGCCCGCGCTGGGGTCCTTCGCCGTAGACCGGCAGGGCAGTGCTCCGCCCGCATCCGCCGGGGTCGGATTCCTGGAACTTCCCGCTCCCCGGGAAGGCGCCGTAGACCTCGCACTGCGTGAATACGTCTCCCGTGCCTTGTATGACCCCGGGAGATCGTTGGACGGCGTGCCGGTGCGACTCGTCGGTTTCGCCACGCCGGACGACGACGGTGGTTACCGGCTCTCCCGCTTCACGGTGAACTGCTGCGCGGCGGACGCCACCGCGTTCAGCGTCGAGGTGGTGGGCGATGCCGCCCGGCCCCCGGACACCTGGCTGGAGGTCACCGGGCGGTGGGAACAACGGCCCGGTCACGAGCCGGGGACGCTGAGCGACGAGCCCCCGGTGATTGTGGCCGAGCAGGTGAGCGTCATACCCGCGCCGGACGAGCCCTACGAGTATTGAGCATGACAGGAGTGCGGTTGCTCAGGACGTGGCCAGTGGGCAGCGACGTGGCATGGTGCCTCGTCGCTGCGGCCGCGGCATTGCTGATTGGTGGCTGTGCCGACGACTCAGCGGATACCCGGCACGCGACAGGGCACGCCGCCGGGGACGAGGCGACGGTGACGGTGCGGCTGGTGATTCCGGACGGCCATATCCGGGAGCCAGAAGCGTCGTGCTCCGGGGCCGGCGCGTACCGGTTCGCCCATCCGGAAGCCTCCTTCGCCATCGAGGACGGCACTGGCGCGCGCCGAGCAACAGGAACGTTGCCACACGGCACGGCGGAGAAGGCCGCGATGGTGGAGGCCGGCGAGAGTCGCCAGCCGACGGTCTGTGTGATGATGATCGAGGTTCCCGGCCTGGAGACGGTCGACGGCCACGTATTCATCCTGAGCGATCGCCGGCCGGTGCCGATACTCGCCAACCCCGATCTCGACGGCCCGGCGGAGGTGGTCTTGCCATGACCGGCCGGTGGCGGCGCGTCCCTCGGGTCGCGGTTCCGCTCCTCGTAGGCATGGGCATGGCCGTGGCGGGGTGTTCGTCTGCGTCGGAAGGCAGTGGTTCTGCCGGCGCTTTGCCCGGTCCGGTCCCTTCGGATGCGGTGTTTCGCGACCCGCCCGACGACGCTCCACGGGCGCCGTCCTTCGAACTCGAACTGCTGGACGGCACGCCGCTCGATGCCGGCGAGCAATGGTCGCAACGGCCGATGGTCCTGGTGTTCTTCGAGACGTGGTGCGAGCCGTGCCGGGATGCGCAGGCCGGCCTCAACGATCTGGCCCGCGACTACCAGGATGTGGTGCTCTTCGTCGGTATCGCGGGCCGGTCCGAGCCCGAGAACGTGCGGCAGTATGTGAGCGAGTATGACGTCGCATATCCCGTGGGAATCGACCAGGACGACAGCCGCTGGCTGAAGTACGCCGTGGCCGAACCGCCACTGGTCGCGCTGGTGAGCAAGGACGGTCGCCTGGTGCGGGGCTGGCCGGGCGGGATCGGCACGGCCGAGCTCCGTGAGCATATCGACCGGCTTGTCCTCGGCTGATCCCGGTGATGATCGGCACCACGCCGTTCACTCCGCCTGCCCAACGCGCCGGCGATCACGGCTGTGGCGAGTAATCCGCCGTCGATCACCGGCAGGGCTTCTCGACAGATGTCCTACGGGACGGGACGCAACTTCGTTCAGATGATCGGTGACGCTGTGTAGCGGTGCGCCCTAAGGTCCCAGACACCGATGCCTATAGCGACCGACGCGACGGCAGTCCTGGGAGGGCCCATGACGACGAACGGACAGGTGGCCGGCAAGGCGAGACCCATCGGATGGCTGCTTGGCTCAGGGGCCGTGGCAGGAGCGATGGTGCTTTCGATCATGGGTGGACTGGGCGCGGCCGCCCAGGATGTCCCTCTGGCGGACACGGGCGGCGGACCGATCGTCCCGGTGGACCCCCAGGACTGGGTGGATCAAGCGGATCTCACGTGGGACGACTACACGCCCGTGCGCCCGGCCGAATGGAATTCGGCGGAGACGAGCCAAGGTAGCGAGAGCCAGTACCGCACGGCCGTGATTCTGGTCGACTTCGAGGATCAGCCGCTGCTGATCACTCAGGACGCCGAGTCTCACCCGTTCGGAAACCCGCAGAGCGGCTGGGAGCCGGTGCCGGAGGAGGACGCCGCGCAGTGGTACTACGAGTACTACGCGGTGCCGAACGAGTTCAACGGCGGCCAGACCTTCCACGGATACTGGATGGAGGACAGCCACGGACGTATCGGTGTCGATGTCGAGGTGTTCGGCCCGTACACGCTTCCGGGCAAGCTGCACGAGTACGGGCTGGCCGGCTGGAACCGGCCAGTGGGCAATCAGCCGGACTCGCTGTGCCCGGCCGGAGACGAGTGCAACAAGAATCTCCGGGCCGACGCAAGCGCGCTGTGGCGGGCGGACACCGGGTGCGAGTCCAGCCTGTGCGAGTTCGACAACGGCTTCTACGTCACCGCTGGCCACGACGAATCTGCCACGTGGCAGGAATTCGGCGAGATGATGTTCCGCACGCCTGAGGACGTCCCGGCGTCGTTCGGCCCGCCTGGAGCCGAAGACGGCCCCGTGCTGAACAACGCCGGCAACCCGATCACGGCGTATGCCGGGACCCGTTACGTGCCCTGGACGTCGTGGCGCTCGGCGGCCAACCACTGGCCCAACGCCAGCGGCGGTACGTCCACCCAGGCCGAGAGCTCAGGCGGGAGCGTGTTCGCGCACGAGTTCAGTCACCTGCGTGGCCTTCCGGACAACTACAACAACCCATTCGACCCAAGCACCGGGCGCAACTACACCGGCTACTGGGAGATGATGAGCCGGGGTACGTTCAACGGCCCAGGTGGCACCCACAACCGGTGGCAGGTTCCCAACGCCGGCGGCTCGGGGCTCGGTCCGCACCACATGCTGCACTTCAAGACCAGCGGCAGCGGGCGATTGGGCGTCCTCGACGACGGCGAGCACATCGAACTGAACCGGAGCGACCTGGCGGCAGAGGGCATCGCGCGGCTGCCGCTGAAGGCCCGTTCGTCGATCCCTGATGGCGACCTGGTCGGCCTGACCGTCCACCTCGACGACGGTGGATTCACTCCTGGAGCGTGCGCCGAGCGAGTGGACGACCCCTTCTGGTGCACCCCGGTGGCGACCAACTGGCAGCGGTTCACCATGGAAGTGGTTGATCGCGTGGGCAACGACTCGTTCACCGCCGGCCACGGTGTCCTGCTCGCGCAGGCACGCAACAGCGGCACCCCGCGGGTGTGGCTGATCGACGCTAATCCGGAGGACATCGACCGGATCGACTTCTACCGGCCGGGGAACGACGACGAGCCCGGCGGCGAGCCCGTCGCGGTGTCGAAGGGAGATCCGCGCCAGCTCGACGACGCGACCTTCCACGCCGGCACGGGTTCCGACAGCGACTACGAGTACGTCGACGAGTACAACAACCTGCACTTCTACATCCTGGACACGTACCGGGACGCCGACGGGACACTGTTTTATGACGTCGCGGTGCGCAACACCGACGGTGCCGGTGGCTTCGATCGCTCGGTGGCTGCGGGCGAGGCGTCGTCGTACGCCGTGGGTGCGTCTACCGCGCTGATCACGGCGCCGTTCACCAACACCGGCGTGGCCGGCGAGGGCCTGTTCGCTTCCGACGTCTACCGACTCTCGTCGTCGGTGGCCGGTGACGGTTGGGAGGTGACTCTGCCGTACGAGGTGACCGCGGTGGAAGCCGGCGACAGTGTGTCCGTCCCGGTCTACGCGCGGGCCGGCGATGGTGCTACCGAGTCGGCGACGGTGACGATCACGGCCACCAGCGAGTCCGACCCGGACGCGACGGTGACTATCGAGCTGGAGTTGAGCAGCGCGGACCTGAAGGTCACCTTCGCCGGCTCGTCGGCCCTGCTGGACGCGTACCACGCGCACGGAGTTCTGAGCCGGTCGGAGTATCAGCGGCTCCAGGCGCAGCTGACGGTGGCCGAGCGGGCCAGCGGCAGAGGAGCGGCGCAGGCACTGGACCGGTTCGTCGCTTTGGCGCAGAACATTGACGGCAGCGGCCCGCGAACCCTGGCGAGTGCTGCCTTGATCTCACTCGCCGGCGACCTGAGGTGATCGACGACTGAAGTCCCCGGCCTGGAGGTGTGCGCGGCGGCTTCGTCGTCCGCGCCACCTCCGAGCCACTCACGACACGAGAACGGAGAGCCAGTGGGAACGTTCAGGCACGCATGGCGGCGCGCGGTGGTGGTGGTCGGGGCCGGAGTCCTCGCCGCCACGACCATTCCCGCGGCAGGACAAGCTCAGCCTGCCTCCGACCAGCCGGTCGACGAGTGGCCGGCCACCGACATCTTCACCGACACCCCGGACGTCGACCCCTCGGCGGAGCGGGATGCTCGCCGGCTGCTCGACGGCGACCAGTTCAAGACGACCACGGCCGCTGAGCCGGCCGGAATCGTGGTCGAGGACGGTGTGACGCAGCCCGCGTTCGACTACGCCGGCGCGGTCCGGGAAGCGATCGTCCTGCCGGGCGCCACGAGCAGCCAGGACACCGGCGAGCTGGACGAGATCTACGTCGACATCATCCGGCCTGCGGCAACGGAGGACGGCGTCAAGGTACCCACCATCGTCGTCGCCAGCCCGTACTATCACAGCAATGGGCGAGGGCGGCTCGGCGAACGCAAACCCGTGCCCGGCGGGCCGATCGATCAGTTCCCCCTGTATTACGACAACTTCTTCGTCCCGCGCGGTTACGCGGTGGCGCTGCTGGACCTAGCCGGCACCCGGGGCTCGACCGGTTGCCTGGACATCGGCGGGCCGGCCGAGATCGACAACACCGTCAAACTGATCGAGTGGCTGGCGGGCGACGGCGTCGCCTATGACCTCGACGGCAACGAGGTGGCTGCCGACTGGTCCAACGGGCTCTCCGGCATGGTGGGCAAGTCGTGGGACGGCACGGTGGCGAATGGCGTGGCCGCGCGCGGTGTGGATGGCCTGGCGACGATCGTGCCGATCGAGGGCATCTCCAGCTGGTATCACTGGTACTGGCACAACGGCGTCCACTTCCAGGGTCACACCGCGCTGAGCCTCGCGAATTCCATCCAGGGCTCGAACCAGCTGCCGCCGTTCTCGGAATGCTCCGATGTCCGATCCGAGCTCGCGCTCGGTGAGATCACCGCCGATCCGAATCACGAGTTCTGGGTGGAGCGGGACTTCATCAAGGACGCCGACAAGGTCAAGGCGAGCGTCTTCGTCGTCCACGGCACCAACGACTACAACGTCAAGCCGATCAACTACGGCGAGTGGTGGGACGCTCTGGCCGAGAACGATGTGCCGCGCAAGATCTGGCTCTCCCCGGTGGCGCACGAGAAGGCCTTCGACTTCCGTCGCGACGAATGGATGGTGACCATTCACCGCTGGTTCGACTACTGGCTGCACGGCATCGAGAACGGGATCATGGACGAGCCGGTGGCCGACATCGAACACGGCTTGGGAGACTGGGGCACCTTCGACACCTGGCCCGGCGGTTCCGAGACCCTCCTTCGGCTGGGGCAGCCGGAGAACGCCTCCGATCCCCGGCAGGGAGCGCTGAGCCTCGACCGCCGCAACCTGTCCCCGCGTACCCAAAGTTTCACCGAATCGCGGCGGGCTCTGAACACGGTGGTGCAGAACGGGTTCAGCGACGACTCGCGGCGCCTGGTGTTCATGACCGACGAGCTCACCGAGCCGGTTCGGATCAGCGGTGAGACGAAGATGTCTCTGCGCGCCACCATCGACGGACTCGACGCAGGTCTGTCCGCCTACGTGGTGGACTATGGCACCGCCGAGCGGACCAACTGGACCAACGGCGGCATCACCAACCTCTCCACGATCAGCTGCTTCGGGCAGGGAACCGAAGCCGACACCGGGTGCTACCCCGACGTCGAACGCGTGACCAGGACGCTGCCACATGAGGTCGTGGCGCGCGGCTGGGCGAGCGCCAGCTTCCTCACCGGGGAGAGCGGCTTCGACCCGGGTGAGTCGCACCGGCTGGAGTGGGACATCATGACCGACGACTACGTCTTCGAGGCCGGACACCGGATCGGGATCGTCATCGCTGGCGTGGACACCAACATCCAGTCCCGCTTCAACTTCGGCAGCGAGATCGACGTGCACCTCAACGGTAGCCACGTGCACCTGCCGGTGGTGGGCGGCGCGGCCGCGCTGCGGCGGGCCCTCGGGTAGCGAGAGCCCGTGTCGCTCGATTCGGAGGAGGTGGTCATCAGCGTGTAGATCACGCGGCACGGTGATCGCCGTGCGCGATGCGTACGCGGTCGTGAGGCGTCGGCTGACGCCTCACCCGGAACACATTCACCGTTATCTGTTCTCAAAACAAGGGGAGACACATGCGGTTTCAGCGTTTGATGGTGACCACGGCCGGTGTCGGCCTGGTCCTGGTTGGGGTGGCGGCGCCGTCGCAGGCGCAATTGACGACGTTCTGCGACGGCACGGCATCGGGCGTGACCATCCCGGGAGACCTGGTGGTGCGCGCGGACGCGTCGTGTGAGCTGAGCGACGTGGTGATTCAGGGCAACGCGACGGTACGGGCGGGTGGGAACCTGCTGCTGACCGATACCTCGGTGGCGGGGAACCTCGTGGTCCAAGCGGACGGGTTCGCCAGCGTAGTGGACAGCGCCGTCGCCGGTTCCACCCGGCTGAACGCGGCGTTCGGCGTGTACACGGAGAGTAGCGAGCTCACCGGAGCGGTCAATGCCAACGCGCCGGAGTTCTACTACAGCCTCGACTCCGTGCACGGCAACAACGTGACCTCGACCGAGGGTGAGACGTTCATCGAATCCGGATGGGTGGCGCGCAACGTCACCACCACCGGTGACCTGCTCACCGACGTCTACGACACGGTCGTGGAGCGTTCGCTGAGCGTCACGGACTCGGAATGGGGAAGCGTGGTCTGCGGCTCCGAGATCGACGGTGCAGCGACCTTCACCGGGAACGGGGACCTCGTTCAGATCGGCGCCGGACCGGTGTCCGGGTGTGAGTTCAACGTGTTCGGCGGCGATCTCGCCATCACCGGGTCCAGTGGAGACTCGTTCGTCACCGGAAACGTGATCCGTGGTGACCTCACCTGCTCCGACAACGACCCGGCTACCGTGGCCAGCGGCAACCGGGTACGCGGGAGCGAGGACTGCGGATCTGCGGCGATGACCACGTTCGGCCGGGGCGCGCAGATCGACGCCGACGCCCGCAAGGCGGAGGTGCTCGCCAAGATCGACGAGCGCGCCGACGCGAGTGAGCAAGCGGCCGAGGACGCCGGGCCTGCCTTCGAGTAGGGCGTGGGCGTGAAGGGTCGGGAAGTGCTCTGCGGGCCTCGCGTCGTGTGGCGGTGAAGCATGCCACACGAAGCTCGTAGGGTGCCCGCTGCCGCACTTCCCGACCCTTCACGCCGACCTCACCTCACGTCCCGGGGTCTGGGACGGTGCGAGGGGTGGCGGAGATCGCGGCAGCGGGCGTCTAAAGAGCAATCTGTGGCATGCTTCACCGCCACAGATTGCGGAGCCCGCAGAGCGATCTCCGCCACCCCTCGCCCGAACAGGGGAGTCAGGGTCAGCGGGAGAGGGCGACGCGTGGACCGGTGCGCTGGGCCGAGGAGTTGGGCTGGGCGTCCTCGCGCGCGAGTCGCGGTACGTACTGGCCTGTCATACGCGCCACCTTGAGAGCCAGATGGAGCGCGAGCCGTTCCACCCCGTTCTTCAAGTCGGTGTGAGCGAGCTGTTCCAGGCGCTGGAGACGATAGTAGAGCGACGTGCGGTGCAGGTTGAGCCGCTCAGCCGTGACTTGTGCGTTGCCCGCGACGTCGAGATAGGTCTCCAGCGTCTCCAGCAGTGGTAACGCGTCGGGCTCGGCCATGAGCCTTCCCAGGCCAGGATGGACGATCGGCACCTGTTCACCCAGCGCGGCGAGCTTCACCACGATCTGGTGAACCCCTAGCCCGGACCAGTAGATGACCTCACCGATGCCGGGGAGGAGCCGTGCTGCGTCGGCGGACATCCGTGCCTCGTGAAACGACTCGTTGGCTTGGTGGAGGCGGGTTCGGCGGCCGCCGACGCCGACCACCAGCGAGGCCGACGAGCCAGCGGCGGCAAGGGCGGTTCTGGTCAGTTGCGTGGCGAGCTCGACGCGTTCCCGCAGATACGGATCGTCGTCGTCGGCGCAGGAGAGCAGAAGTACGCAATGATCTTTGCGGACCAGGTCGAGCGCCTGCCCGCGCCGGACCAGGCGGCAGAAGTCGGCCACAGATTGGGTGAGAGGGTCCTCGATGTCGACGCTCTCGGAAGAATCCGCCGGAACTCCCTGAATGACGACGGCTGCTATGCCTTGCTCCGGTGCGATGTAGCCGGCTTCCTCCAGCGTCTCGGCTGCCTCGCCGGCCAGCGGCGAGTCGCTCAAGAGCGTGTGCATCGCGCCGGAAAGGCGCGCGTTCGAGAACAGGCTGGCAACGCTGTCTCGATGCAGCTGTCCTCCGAGCTCCGCTGCCTCCCTGAGGCAGAACTCGATATCCGCGGTGCTCATGGATCCGTCCTGGTCGACAAACCATAGATAGCCGAGGACCTTGTCCTTGTGCAGCACGGGAACGCATACTCGCGGCAGCATGTTGAGCTCGGGATTGGCCGGGAGCCGGAACGGACGCCGTGCGGTGCCGAGACCGAATTCGGTGAGCCAGCTCTTCACCTCGGCGGACGCGTGGCGGCGCAGGATCGAGTCTTCCCGGACGTGATCGATCGCTTGATCGTGCGAACTGTAGGCCACCAGACGCATGAAGCGATCCTCGAGCACCGCCGGACGGCGAACCCGCTCGGCGAGTGCGTCCAACAACTGCTGCATCGTGAGTTCCAAATACTCCTCCACAGGGAAAAGCTGCGCGCAGACTCACGGACAATAGCAGTATGACATATCACATGTTACAAATACAGACCGTCAATTATGCTGGCGAATTGCCATCAACGGCATGGTGCGCAAGGGCTTTGCCGGCCCACTCGTGGCGGACGTGCCCGATGTGAGTATGCATCAGCGTGCGCAGTGCATCTGCGTCGTTTCGGCCTAGATGGTCGCACATCGTCAGGTGCTCCCGCGCCGTGGTGTCCAGCAGGCCCCGCTCAGCGAGTCCGGACAACCCGTACAGGCGGGTGCGCGAGCGCAGCTCCGAGACGATGTCCACGAGCTGCCGGTTCCCACCGATGGTGAGCAACTGGCCGTGAAATGCGCGGTCGGCCTCGACATAGCTGATGAGATCGCCGCGGGCGGCGGATTCGACGATCTCCTGTGCTAATGGCCGCAGCCGCACGACGTCGGCGTCGGTGGCACGCCGTGCGGCAATCGAGGCCGCCGGCGGTTCAAGCAGTAGTCGGATCTCGGTGATCTGATCCAGATCGGCATCGGAGATACTGGTGACCTGGAAGCCCTTGTTCGGGACGGTCTCGATCAAGCCTTGCTTGGACAGGTCGAGCATCGCTTCTCGGACCGGCGTCGCCGATACCCCGAAGCGCGCGGCGAGCGCCGGGGCAGAGTAGACCTGCCCCGGCTTCATCTCGCCTGACACGACGGCCGCGCGTAGCGCATCCGCGACTTGCTCTCTCAGACTGGTCCGCTTGGCGAATGTCGGCAACTTGATCGAGCCCGTCCCACTCATGCACCAAGCCTAGAGCCTGGTCACTGAGCTCCCCGGCAGGAGGCCAGTACTCCGGTGACACCCGAGCCCGGATTGCGCAGCGGGAGTTTGGTCGACGCGGCCCGGCACTTCGGCACCTCGATGTCGTAGATGCCCCGCCCGAACGTGGCCGCGGTCAGCTGCCGGCTGGGCTCGTGGTACCGCATGTACATTACGGCAGCCATGGGCAGGTCAGCGCCGAGCGCTGCCCATTCACCGCCGTTCCACGCCGACATGAAGACACCTACGTCGGTCCCCACGACCAGGAGGCCGTCGGACGTCGGAATCACCGAGTTGACCGGGGCGTCGGGCAGGCCCTTGCCGATGTCGGTCCAGCTCTTGCCGCCGTCCTGAGTGACCATCACGTGCGGCCGGTCGCTGCCGGAGCGGAAACCGGAGAACGTGGCGTAGGCGATGTCCGCGTCGTCCGGGTGCACGGCGATCCTGGTGACCCACGTGCCGGGAATCTGGTCGGCGTCGACCTGGTTCCAGTTCTCGCCCAGGTCGTCGGTCCACCACATGTTGCCGTCGTCGGTGCCGGCGTACAGCTTGTCGCCGTCCGTGGGTGCCGCAGCCACCGCGGTGATCGTGCCCCACGGGTAGCCTGCCGGGTCGTTCGGGCCGCCGTCGGTCAGGTCCGGACTGATGGCCGTCCAGGTGCGACCGTTGTCGGTCGAGCGGTTGACGATGTTCCCGGCGTAGTACATGACGTCTGGGTTGCTGGGGTCGAACTGCAGCGGGGTGAACCAGTTGCGCCGGGCCGAAGTCGTCTGGCCGGGCCCGATGTTCTGCCGCGGGGTACCGCCACTGTTCTCCGAGCGGTAGCAGGAGCCGTACTGGCTGCAGCCGAAGACGATGGTGGGGTCTTCCGGATGGATGATGACCTGAAGGCCGTCACCGCAACCGATGGAGTTCCAGGGGCCGCCGACCCCGTTGTAGCCACGGTTGCAGCCGTTGTCCTGGGTGCCGCCGACATGCAGGACGGGGTTTGTCTCCGCGACGTCGACGGAGTAGAACTGCGTGTACGGCTCGTAGGTGGCCTTTGTCCACGAACCGCTGACACCGTTGGTGTCCGAGCGGTACATGCCGCCGTCGTTGCCGAGGTACACGCGGTTCGGTACCTTCGGGTCCCACACCATCTTGTGCTGGTCGGCGTGGACGCCACTGGAGCTGGAGAACGAGTTCGCTCCGTTGGTCGAGCGCATCAGGTTCACGCCCATGAGGAAGACGTGATTCTGGTCCTCCGGGTCCACGAAGATCTTGCCGAACCACCAGCTGAACGTCGACTGCGAGGCCTGCGCGGCGGTGACCGGTGTCTGCGTCCACGTGTCGCCGCCGTCGTCGGACCGGTAGAAGGCCCGGAACGGGCCGAGCGCGGTTCCGACGTAGGCGTACAGGCGATCCGGGTTGCTGGGCGCCAATGCCAGTCCCCAGCGGCCCTGGTCGTCGTCGGTCGGCAGTCCGTTGGTCATCCGCTGCCAGGTGTCGCCGCCGTCGTCGGAGCGCCACAGGCTGGATCCGGGCCCACCGTAGGTGCGCTGGTGAGGCTCACGGAGGTGGTCCCACATGGCTGCGTAGACGCGATCCGGGTTGTCCGGGTCGATGACCACCTCGGTGGCGCCGGTGGTGTCGTTGAGTGGCGCGAGCACCTGGGTCCAGGTGTCGCCGCCGTCCTCGGTCAGGTACACACCGCGTTCGCCGCCGGGCGTGAACAGGTTTCCGGCAGCGGCCGCGAAGATCCGGTCCTCGTCGCTCGGGTCGATGGCGAACCGGGCGATAGCGTGGCTGTCCTCGAGGCCGAGGTGCTCCCATGTCTCGCCGCGGTCGGTCGAGCGGTAGACGCCGTTGCCGCCGAAGGTGATCGATCCACCACCCGGCTGGGCTTCACCGGAACCGGCGAAGAGGACGCCGTCGCTGGTCATGGCCACCGCGCCCATGCCCTGAACCCAGGAGTCCGGCCAGACGGACTCGTAGGTCATGCCGGCGTCGCTCGATTTCCACACACCACCCGAAGCGGCGGCGATGAAGATCTGGTCGTCCACCTCGGGGTCCACGGCGATGTCGACGATCCGGCCACCGATGTTTGAGGGGCCGAAGAACTCCCAGTCCTGCTCGGCGAGGTGGCGGTACACGCTGCGGGTGCGCTGGGCGATCTTGTCCGCCTCCGAGCGTGCCGAATTGTAGGTCGCAGCGGATATCTCGGTACTGCCGTCGCTCATCCGCTGTGCGGCCATCCACTCGTCGGGCAACTCCATGGGGCCGGTAGGCGTCGTTGTGGCCAGCGAGTCCTGATCACCCGCCGATACCAGAGACGCGATCAGTGTGACAGCGGTGACGAGGGCGAGGATCGCCGCAGCCGCGATGCTTCGGCGATGTCGGGTGAGTGTCGCGTTCATGCGGAATCTCCCTGTCCGGCGCACGGGAGCGACCTGAGGACCGGTCGCATTGTGCGCAGACTAAACCGGCCCCGACCTGCCGTCACCGAGCAAGTGCCGGGAATCGCGATGGGATCGATTAGACATCTGAAGGAACGGCGAGACGACGAGTGAGTGGAGTGGTCGGGTGAGCGTGCGAGGCCGTGCCGCGGAGTGAGTGAGGAGTTGAGCGTGACCCGGGGGTGTGGAACGGCGACTGTGACCGGTGGCCTGGAGCGTCGAGTATGGCTGTGGGCGCCGGAATGATCATGTAAACCATGTTTTCCCGTGCTTCACCAGGACTGTAGACATGGTGAAGCACGAGAAAACATGGTTTACATGATCATTCTAAAGATCGCTTTGAAACTCCGGGAGATCGGTATCCTCGGTATCGGGGCCGATGACGGCCGACAGCGCGGTTCCGTCGGCACACAGCGCAGTGGCTCGCAGGTACATCCGGTGTCCGTCAGCGCGGAGTAGCACTTCCGTCTCGAAGATCTCGTCCTCGATCCGGATCACGTCGAGGTCTGTGCGGCTCTCGTAGTCGGCCCGCAGATCGAGCGGTGTCATACGGATCGTGCCGTCGACCGTGGTGAGGGAGCCCTGTTCGAGAACCGAGGTCAGCCGGGCGTCGTCGGGAAGGACCAGGCCGGGCACGTCGGCGTCGATCTCCGGTTCCTCGTCGAGCGGTACCCGGTCGCAGCTCGGCAGATTGGCCAGCATGCCCTCGGCTTGGCCCATGCCTGATTCCGCGCTGGCCCCGGGGTCGTCGCCGCCGCATGCGGCGAGAACCGCCCCGGCGACGGCAGCCGCGGCGCAGCGCTTGATCGCCGTGAAGCGCATTCTGGTCACGGGTTCACTGATGGGGGCATCCTGCCGCGACTTCTCTGCTGTGGATTGACTTCTCTGCGCAGAATCGCGCGAAAGGGAGCTTACGGGGGCCGTGGCGCGATTTTGCGCAGAGAAGTCAACTGTGCGCATAGAAGTGAGGCTCCTCAACGGGTGGTGGATGGAATTGAAGCGCGACCAATGGCCAATTCGGCGATTCGAGCCAACGCGGAGCGTGGTGTAGATCATCGGAGGATCCGCCAGCGTCGTACCGCGAGCAGCTGGGCGACGATGATCGTCGCGGTGATCACCATGAGCA
The DNA here is from genome assembly GCF_010550695.1 of Phytoactinopolyspora alkaliphila. Taxonomy (GTDB): domain Bacteria; phylum Actinomycetota; class Actinomycetes; order Jiangellales; family Jiangellaceae; genus Phytoactinopolyspora; species Phytoactinopolyspora alkaliphila. Next base: position 134,724 of record NZ_JAAGOB010000002.1, on the reverse strand, counting down.
CGATCGTGATCAGAGCGGCATAGGCGAAGCCGGAGAACTCGAAGGCCTGGTCGAAGATGTAGACCGGCAGATACAGCGTGGCGTTGGCCGGCCTGCCGTCGGTGAGCACATAGGCCGGGACGAAATTGACCTGGAGGGTCAGGATGGTGTCCCGGACGGCCAGGAGGATCAGTACCGGTGCGAGCAGAGGGAGGGTGAGCCGGCGAAGCTGCCCGAACGGGCCGCAACCCTCCAGCGCCGCCGCCTCGTACAGCCGCCCATCGAGCATCCGGCGCGCGGCGAGCACCACGATGAAGCCCTCACCGATCGGGAAGAGCAGCATCAGTACGACGCCTACCCGTGCGGTCGACGGGTCCGCCAGCCAGTTGAAGCCGGAGTGCCCGAACAACCCCAGCAGCTGGTTCAGCGGCCCGTACAGGGGATTGAGCACCCAGAGGAACAGCACCGCCAGCGCGACGTCCGGAATCACGGTGGGCAGGTAGACCGCGGTGCGGAACCACCGGCCGCCGGGTCGGGGCGCCGCGAGGAGCAGGGCCAAGCCCACCGCCGCGATCAGCCGGAGTGGCACGGAGACCGCGACGTGGAACAACGAAGCCTCGACGCTGTCGCGGAAGAACGTGTCCGAGGTGAGTCTCTGGACGTTGTCCAGTCCGATGAACTGCGGGTCGCGCGTCAACCCGGTGTGATCGGTGAAGGCGTACCCGACGTTGAGAAGCGCAGGCAACGCGATCAGCACGGCCACGGCCAGGCCGTAGGGCGCGAGGAAGGCCCACCCGCTAAGCGTCCGGTCCGATCGTGCGCGTCGTGGAGTGTCCGGCGGTGCCACCTCGGGCGCCGTCACAGCCGCCGTCCGGTGCCGGCATCGAACCGGTGCAGCCGTCCCGGGATGGCCCGGAGCCGTACCGCATCGCCGGGGCGGATGCGGAGCCGCGGCTCCGTGCGGGCTGTCAGACGAGTGCCGTCGAGACAGCGGGCCAGCAGTACTGCCTCGTTCCCCAGCGTCTCCACCGCCTCGGCGCTCGCTTCGATCGGCCCGTCGGCGTCCAGGGCGAGGTCTTCCGGGCGTAGCCCGACGATGGTCTCGGGTTCGCCTCCGAGCACGCCGCCACCGGCGACCAGGTTCATCGGCGGGCTGCCCAGGAACCGGGCGACAAACGTGTCGACCGGCTCGTCGTACACCTCCTGCGGCGGGCCTTCCTGCCGCACCCGCCCCTCATGGACGACGACGACCCGGTCTCCGAGAGTCATCGCCTCAGCTTGATCGTGGGTGACGTGGACGGTCGTGGTTCCCAGCTGGCGGTGCAGGGCCAGCAAGTCCGCCCGGGTGGTGATCCGCAGCTGGGCATCGAGGCTGGCGAGCGGCTCATCGAGCAGGTATACGCTCGGCTCCCGGACCACCGCGCGGGCGAGGGCGACCCGCTGACGCTGACCGCCGGACATCTGGTCCGGATGCCGCTCGAGCAGGTCGGAGATGCCGAGCCGGGCAGCCGCGTCGTGGGCCCGGCGCCGGGCCTCCGCGCGCGGTACCTTTCGCACCCGCATGCCGAACAGGAGGTTCTCCAGGACGCTCAGATGCGGGTAGAGCGCGTAGTCCTGGAATACCATCGCCACCGAGCGGCGATGCGGTGGCAGCTCGCCGACATCCTGGCCGCCCACCAGCACCCGTCCGCCGTCCGGCCGGTCCAGCCCGGCGATCAGCCGCAGGATGGTCGACTTGCCGGACCCCGACGGGCCGACGAGCGTGACCAGCTCGCCGGCCGGCACGTCGAGATCGACGCCGTCGAGTGCGCGCACCCGGCCGTAAGACTTGGACAGCTTCTCCAGGCGGATGCCTGCGCCGCCGCTCCGGCCGTCGCCGTTCCGGGCTCCTGTCAGTCCGCCGCTCATGAGCCGTCATCTCCCACCTGGAGATCGAAGAGGGGACGGACGCTGTCCTCAAGCTGCCGCAGCCCCTCCTCGCGGTCCACCCGGCCGTAGAAGACCTCTTCGAGCAAGGCGTTGGATTCTCGTTCCACCCGGGACCAGGTGGCCGTTCGCGGCGTCGCACGCAGGTACGGCTCCACGTCCAGGTAGACGTGCGACGAGCGGGGTGGCAAGTCGGGTTCGAGGAAGGCGGGCGACCCGGCCACGTCCAGTCGCGACGGCACGGTACGGCCGGACTCGGCGAGGATCTCCTGGCCGCCGGTGTTCATCGCGAACTCGATGAACCGCCAGGCCGCGTCCTGATCCGGAAGGCCGGCACTCATGCAGTAGGCGTCGCTGTGGAGGATGGAGACCGGCTCACCGCCCGGAGCCACGGGCAGCGGAGCGACGTCCCACTCGAACCCGTCGATCGTGCGCAGGGTGGGCACGGCGACTCTGCTGTTGAAGTACATGCCGAGGGTTCCGCGCAGGAACCGGGCTTCGCTCGACTCGCTCTGCTCCTCCGCGTCCGGCGGCACCACGCCGTGCACCAGCTGCAGGTCGAGGAACCAGTCCACGGCCTCACGGGTCGCGGGGTCGCGGGTCAGGGTCAAGGTGGTGGGCCGGTCGGCGTCATCGACGATCTCGCCGCCGTTGGACCACACGAACGGAGCCAGCCGGATGATCGACGGCGCGACGCCCGCGCCGTAATGGTCGCCGGACGTCAGCTCGCTCGCGGCGGCGAGGAAATCGTCCCAGGCCCAGCCCTGCTCGGGGTACGGCAGGCCGGCCGCGTCGAACAGATCCTCGTTGTAATAGACCACCAGCGAGGACAGGTTCTGGGGCATGCAGGTCAGCTCGTCGCCGTCGTACCGGAAGGCGTCGAGCGCTCTGGGGCTGAAGTCGCTCTCGTCGAGGACTTCGCTGTCGTCCAGATAGGACTGGACGGGTTCGATGGCGCCCTGCGCGGCGAACTGCCCGTAGCGGCGGAAGTTCAGCAGGAACACGTCCGGTGGATTCCCACCCGCGAACGACGTGGTCAGGCGAGCCATCAGGTCGTCCTGGGTGGCCACGGGGGACAGCGTGACGCTGATGTCGGAGTTCTCGTCCTCGAAGGCTTCCACCATGCTCTGGTAGCCGGTGATCTCCTCGGCGTCACCGAACAGGACCACGGTGATGTCGGTCGTCGAGGCGCTTCCCGTGGTTCCCCCGCACGCGGCCAGCATGAGGGCAAGCACGGCCGCGACGCCGAGGCGCCAGCTGTCGGTCCGGGTCAACGTCGTCCTCCTCGAAGAGCGGCCAGGGGGTCGTCGCTCAACAGAATCCGTTGCGCGAAGAGAAAGACCACTGCGCACGGCAGGGTGGCGATGACGCATCCGGCCATGAGCAGCGGCCAGTCCGTCGGGTTGAGCAGCCGTAGGAACTGCAGTCCCAGCGGCAACGTGTAGCGGTCGCCGCTGTGCAGGTAGAGCAGTGGGTCGATGAAGTTGGCCCAGTGGAAGGTGAACGCGAGCACGGCGACCGCGAGCGTGGCCGGACGGACCTGCGGCATGGCCAGTCGCCGCCAGATCGCCAGCCAGCTTGCGCCCTCGAGGCGCGCTGCCTGGAGCTGGCTCTCCGGGATTCCGCCGAAGCTCCACGCATAGAGCAAGATGAGGAACGGGCTCACCGCCAGCAGTGCCGGGGCCAGCAGCGGGATGAACGTGTCGACCACCCCGGCCAGCCGGAAGACCTCGAACCGGGTGGCCCACACGGCGGTCACCGGTACCAGGAGCACCACCAGAAGTCCCACGAGCACCCGCCGGCGGGCAGTGCGGCTCAGCAGCCGGATGCCGAAGCCGGTGAGCCCGGCGACGACAACGGTGACCGGAACGGCGATCGCGACCACCAGGGCAGAGTTGCCGAGGTAGGTGAACAAGGGCATCAGCTCGGGCAGCCGCGTGTAGGCCGCCAGTGTCGGCTCGGGCGGGAGGATCTCCAGCGTCCGTGGAGGCGGCAGCCCGGCCGGTCGCAGCGACCCGGTCACCATGAACCACAGCGGCGCGGCGAACAGGGCCGCCAGCAGTGCGGGCACGGCGAATCGGCCCAGTACGTGCACGGCACGGCGGGTGCCGGGCCTCCGGCCAGAGACACTCTCGCGAACGCGGCCACCCGGTGGTGCGCCGGAACGTGCGGCCGAGAGACGGGTAGTCTGCGTCACAGCTGGAAGCCCTCGGGGAACGGATCGGACGGGTCCAGCATGTATTGCGCGGTGCCGGTGATCCATGCCCGGCCGGTGACCGTCGGCACCACAGCCGGCCTTCCGGCCACCGTCGTCTCGTCCACGAGCCTCCCGACGAAGCGGGTGCCGATGAACGACTCGTTGACGAAGTCGGTGTCCATTGGCAGGTCGCCCCGGGCATGCAGTTGCGCCATCCGTGCGGACGTTCCGGTGCCGCACGGTGATCGGTCGAACCATCCGGGGTGGATGGCCATGGCGTGCCGGGAGTGCCGGGCAGTGGAGCCGGGAGCCAGGAACTGCACGTGGTGACAGACGTCGATGGCCGGGTTGTCCGGATGCACGGGGCGCCGCTGCTGATTGACGGCGTCCATGATCGCGAGGCCGGCGTCGAGGATGCGCTGTTTCTCGGACCGATCGAACGGAATGTCCAGCTGGTCCAGGTCGAGGATGGCGTAGAAGTTGCCGCCGTAGGCGATGTCGTAGCGGACGGTGCCGTACCCGGGGACGTCTACCGTGGCGTCGAGCTCGTGACTGAAGGACGCCACATTGCGGATGGTCACCGACTCGGCCGCGCCGTCGCGCACCGCCACCTGCGCGACCACCAGGCCCGCCGGGGTGTCGAGCCGGATGGTGGTCACCGGCTCGGTGACCGCGACGATGCCCGTCTCCACCAGGACGGTGGCGACTCCGATGGTGCCGTGTCCGCACATCGGCAGGCACCCTGAGACCTCGATGAACAGAACCCCGGCATCGGCGTCCGGCCGCGTCGGCGGCTGCAGGATGGCGCCGCTCATCGCAGCGTGGCCCCGCGGCTCGTTCACGAGGAGCCTGCGTACTGCGTCCATGTTCTCGACGAACCACTGCCGCCGCTCGAACATCGTCGCTCCCGGCAGCGTGCCGACCCCACCGGTGATCACTCTGGTGGGCATGCCCTCGGTGTGCGAGTCCACGGCGTGGAAGACCCGGCTGGTTCGCATCGCCTGCTCCTTTCTCCCGCCCCTTCCCCGTGATCATCGACGATTGACCGTGCTATGACACGATCAATCGTCGATGATCATTGGGAGGGGGCGCAGCGTTCGGTCTCGCGGCGGACCTCGGCGGCCTGTTCTGAAAGCAGCGGCTGCCGCGGCGGCCGGCAGGGCCCGCCGTACCGGCCCATGACTTCCATCGATACCTTGATGGCCTGCACGAATTCCGTACGGTAGTCCCATCTGAGCAGCTTGTGCAGCTTCCGGTACAGCGGCAGTGCGGTGTCCAGGTCGTGTTCCATGGTGGCTCGGTACAGCTCGACGCACGGCTGGGGCAGCGAGTTGGGGAAGCCGGCGATCCATCCCTTGGCGCCGGCGAGCCCCATCTCCACCACGGAGTCGTCGGTGCCGACCAGCACGTCGAGGCCGGGGGCGAGCTCAGCGATCTCGTAGCCGCGCCGCGGGTCGCCGGTGAACTCCTTGACCCCCACGATCAGGCCCTGCTGATGCAGCTCGGCAAGCAGATCCGGGGTCAGGTCGATCTTCGTGTCGATGGGGTTGTTGTAGGCACAGACCGGCAAGCCGGCCGCCGCGACTTGCTGGTAGTGATCGACGACGGCCCGGCGGTCACCTCGGTAGGAGTTCGGCGGCAGCGCGAGCACTACCTGGGCACCAGCCTCGGCCGCCTGGTCGGCCCAGCGTCGCGATTCCCGGGCTCCGTACGCGCCGACGCCCGCCATCACTGTGAAGCCCTCCGGTGCCGCGTCGACGGCGGTACGGATGACGGCCGCCCGCTCGTCGTCGGTGAGGACCTGGTACTCGCCCAGCGAACCGTTCGGGCAGACACCGTCGCAGCCGTTCTCCGCCAGCCATCGCACGTGCTCGGCGAACCGGTCCAGGTCGACGCCGAGATCGTCCCGGAACGGCAGTGCAGTGGCGACGATGACACCGTGCCAGGGTGTGCGGTCCGAAGCTGTCATCCCTTGTGTTCCCTTCGTGGTGGGTCGTCCTCGGCGCCTGCTGCGCCGGACGTCCGCGCTAGTGTCCGGGCGGTCCCGGGGTGATCCTCGTGCGCCGCGGCGAGGACGCCGAGCGGAATCGGTACGGCGATCGGGCGCTCGGAAAGGCCCCGAAGGTCCGCCGGCCTGCCGGTCTCGGCCGCCGCGATGACGCCGGCCGGGAAGCCGCAGATCCGTCCCTGGCACCAGCCCATGCCCGCCCGGCACATGAGCTTCACCGACCGGGCGTCCGTGGCTCCGAGCTGGTGCACGGCTGACCGGATGGAGGAGACGGTGACCTCCTCACACCGGCAGACGACGGTCTCCGGCGAGAGCCAATCTTGCCAGCCGTCCCGTACCGGATGAACCGCATGCATGGCCGCGGCGAAACGCCGCAGGGCGGCTCGGTGCCGGAGCAGATGGTGCGTGGGAAGGCTGGTGGCCGCGAGCCCGGCGATCTCGCCCTCGAGGACGGCGAGCGCGGCACCGCCGACGCCGGTCGCTTCGCCGGCGACATAGACACCCGGGACGCTGCTCGCCTGGCGGTGGTCGACATCGACGACCACTGAGCCGTCGACATCCACACGCGTGGCGCAGCCCAGCGCCAGGGGCAGCTCGAGCCGTGGCGTGAACCCCCAGCCCACGGCGACGGCGTCGCATGCGACCGTACGCTCGGATCCCGGCCGCACCGACCAGTCCCTGTTGAGGCGGGCGACGGTCACCGCTTCCACGTGGCCGTCTCCGTGGGCGGCGACGACGGCGTGCGAGCCGCGATACGGCACCCGGTGCCGAGCCAGCGTGGCCGCGTAGCCGGTGGCTTCGGCCGCCTTGGCTCCCGCCCCGGTTACAGCCGGAAGGTGACGCAGCCAGCCCGCCGTACGATTCGCCTCGAACACCCCGCGCACGTGTGCGCCGCGCCGCGCCAGCCCGGCCGCGACCGGCAGCAGGAACGGCCCGGTCCCCCCGACAACCACCCGTGGGCCTACGGCCACCTGGTGCCCTTTGAGTAGCGCCTGCGCGCCGCCCGCGGTATAGACGCCCGGCAGGTCCCAGCCGGGGAAGGGAAGCTGCCGGTCGTAGGCGCCGGTGGCCAGTACGAGTGTCCGGGCGTGGACCGTGACCTCGGCGTCCTGGTGCAGCGCACGGATGGTGAACCCGCCGTCCGTCCTGGCCACGGACCAGACGTCGTGGACGGAGAGGTACGTGACCGAGTGCAGGGCGGGCGCGAGCGCGGCGAAGGTGTGCACGTCGTGCTGCAGGTCCGCGACCTCGTGCCCGCGGTGCACCGGGTGCCGCCAGAACTGCCCACCAGGCCGGCGGCCGTTGTCCACGACCCCCACCCGCGTACCCGTGTGGGCGGCAGCGGCGGCCGCCGCGAGGCCGGCAGGACCGGCACCGACCACCGCCACGTCAAGTGTCCAGTCCGGCATGGCCGTCTCCTTCCTGGGCACGTACCCGCATGCCGCCTCGCGCCGTGGTGAGGCAGGCGCGCTGGTTCGGCGCCCCGTCGACCGTGACGAGGCAGTCAAAGCAGACGCCGATCCCGCAGAAGATGCCTCGCGGCCGGTGGCCTGCCCGCGTGGTGCGCCAGGAGAGGATCCCGGCCGCCACGAGCGCGGCGCCCACGCTCTGCCCCGCGCTGAACGGCACGGCCCGGCCGTCGAAGTCGAAGACGTCACTCATCGAATCGCTCCGGGCGGAACGGATGCGGGTCCACGGGGCTGGCCTGGCCGGTGAGCGCCATGGCGATGACGTGGCCAGAAGCGGGCGCCAGGCAGACTCCCGCGCCTTCGTGCCCGCACGCGTGCAGGAGACCTGGGGCCCGGGCGTCCGGACCGAGCACGGGAAGGTGATCCGGGCAGTACGGACGGAAGCCCCGGTAGGCCCGGATCACCTTGACCGCGGTCAGCACGGGGAACAGCCGGACGGCGTGTGCCGCGAGCCGGCTGAGGATGCCGACGGACATGGCGCGATCGAACCCGACGCGTTCCCGGCTCGATCCGATCAGGACCGGCCCGGCCTCGGTCCCCTCGACGACCGGTGACGTGTGCAGACCGGAGTCGTCGCTCGCCACGTCGGACACATACCCGGCCGCGTACACCTTGTGCCGGACCATGCGCGGCAGCGGTTCGGTGACCAGGATGAACCCGCGCCGGGGAAGGATCGGCAGGCGCACTCCGCCCATCGCCGCCACCTCGCCGCCCCAGGTGCCGGCCGCGTTCACGACGGCGCCGGCCGGGAGATCGCCCTCGGCGGTGCGGACTCCGGTCACCCGGTCTCCGGCCCGGAGCATGCCCGTCACCTCGACTCCGGTGCGGACCTGCGCGCCATGGGCGCGTGCATCGGCGAGCAGCCTGGCCGCCGCCAGCATCGGCTGCACCTGGGCATCCTGCGCGTAGTAGACGCCGCCGGCAAGATCGCGGGCGAGGTGCGGTTCGTGCTCCGGCAGATCCTGCGCGGGGACGACGACGGTCTCCACGCCCACTGCCTGCTGACCGGCGGCCGTGGCCAGGAGTCCGGCGTGCTCGGCCTCGGACTCCGCCACGACCAAGCCCCCTTTGCGCTGGTACTCGAAACCTCCGACCTCGGCATGCGCCTGCGCCCACAAGCCGGAGGACAGCCGCGCCAGATCGAGTTCGTGGCCCGCGGGCTTGTCGGAGACGAGGATGTTCCCCTCGCCGGCACCGGTGGTCCCGCCGGCGACGGCGCCGCGGTCCACGACCGTCACCTTCAGCCCCGCGCGTGCGGCGTACCACGCGCACGAGGCGCCGACGACGCCCGCGCCGATGACGATCACGTCTGCGGAAGGGCTGGCAGGCACAGGCGCAATATGTCACATTTCAGCGCTGCTGACAGCGCCTTCGGGCCAGTTCACCACATACGTCGAACCCCGGTCGGGGGTCCTTCCGTCACGTGACGGAAGGGGTCACCCGGCGTGACCGGATCGTTACCTGAGTGGGATCTCGGTCCATCGCACACGGGGTCATGAAGCGACTAACCTGCCGAGAAACACCCCAGCCGTCACGATGGCGGCCACACTCCTAGAACATCGAGGTGGACCTAATGCGCACACGGAGGTTCAGAGCCGCGGCCGCACTCGCGGCGGCGGGCGCGCTCGTGTTGGCAGCATGCGGTGGAGACGACGAGGAACCGGCTGACGCCAACGGCGCCGCCAATGGCGACGACGCGGATGTCGAAGAGCCCACCTCGGAGCTGCCCATCGTGCTCGGCACGACCGACACCGTTACCAACGTCGACCCGGCTGGCGCCTACGACAAGCCGTCCTGGAACATCGCCTACAACGTCTACCAGCGGCTGCTCGCGGTGCCGCTCGGTGAGACGGACCCCCAGCCGGACGCGGCCGAGAGCTGCGACTGGGTCGACGACACCACCTACAGCTGCACGCTTAAGAGCGGCCTGCTGTTCTCCGACGGCAGCGAGCTGACCGCCGAGAACGTCGTGCACTCCATCGAGCGGCAGAAGGCCATCGAGCACGAGTCGGGCGGCTGGGAGCTGCTGGCCACGATCGAGAGCGTCGAGGCCACCGATGAGTCCACCGTGGTGTTCAACCTGTCGACTGCTGACGCGACCTTGCCCTACATCCTGACCACGGCGGCCGCGTCGATCGTCCCGATGTCCTACCCGGCGGACGCCCTGCAGCCCAACGATCAGGCGTTCGGCTCCGGTCCGTACACGATCGAGTCGTTCGACGTCACCCAGCAGATCCAGCTGGGCATCAACGCGAACTACTCCGGCGACCGCCCGCTCAACAACAGCGGTGTCCTGCTCCAGTTCTACCAGCAGGAGTCCGCGCTGAAGCAGGCCATCGAAGAGGGCGAGGTGATGATCGCCTACCGCAGCCTGTCCGTGACCGACATCGCCGACCTCGAGGAGAACGGCGCCGACCGCGGCGTCAACGTGGTGGTCGGTGAAGGCACCGAGATCAACTACATGGTGCTCCAGGTCAGCCGGGAGCCGTTCGACGAGCCGGCCGTGCGGCAGGCGATCGCCCAGATCATCGACCGGGATGCCATCGCCGAGTCCGTCTACCGCGGCACGGTGACGCCGCTGTACGGCCCGGTGCCGGAGGGCGTCGCGGGTCACGTCCCGTCGTTCCAGGAGCAGTACGGTGAGCCCGACGTCGCCGCGGCGGAGCAGATCCTCGCCGACGCCGGCGTCGAGACCCCGGTCTCCTTCGACCTGTGGTGGATGCCGGACCGCTACGGCGCCGAGATCGGCGACATGTACGGCGAGATCGAGCGGCAGCTGGAAGACAGCGGCCTGTTCGACGTCACCCTCGAGCAGCTGTCCTGGGGCCAGTACTCCACGGTGTTCTCGGACGGCAGCATGGACGCCTTCGACCTGGGCTGGTTCCCGGACTTCCCGGACGCGTCGAACTACATCGTGCCGTTCTTCCACACGGAGAACTTCCTCAACTACGGATACAGCAACGATGAGATGGACCAGCTCATCGAGGTGATCCGTACTGACACCGACCAGGATGCCCGGGTCGCGGCGATCGAAGACGCCACCCGGATCGTGGCGGAGGAAGCTCCGATCATCCAGCTGTGGCAGCGCGACCAGATCGCCGCAGTCCGGGACGGCGTCACCGGTGTCGAAGAGACCCTCGACCCGTCGTTCATCTTCTACTACAACATGGTGAGCGGAGTCGAAGAGTAGGTCCTGTCGCACCGCGAACGATCAAGGGGCTCTGGTGCGGTCCGGTGAGTTCCGCACCAAGCACATACATCGATGGGCGTTGCACAAAGATCAGCTCCGGCTCCCGATGCTGGGAGCCCGCCAAGAGCGCGGGCTCCCAGCATCGTCGCCGGCCTTGTGCATACCCACCCAGGGCCCTTTTCGCCTGGCAGGTCATGAACCGAAGAAAGGCTGGTGCCGGTGTCGACTCGCACAGCTGGGTCGCTGCGTACGTACTTGATCACCCGGGTAGTACTGTTCGTGCCCCAGGTTCTCGTGATTCTCACCATCGTGTTCGTCCTCATGCGGGTGGCACCGGGTGACCCCGTCACCGTGGCCCTCGGCGGGCAGCGCTCACCCGAGCAGCTCGCCCAGCTGCGCGCCGCCGCAGGCTACGACCGTTCCATCTTCGTGCAGTACTGGGAGTACATCAGCGGGATCGTCCGGTTCGACCTCGGCACCACCATTGTCGACAGCCGCCCGGTCACCCAGATCTTCAAGGTGAACGGCGGTGCGACGCTCACCCTCACGTCGTCGGCGTTGGTGATCGCCCTGCTGATCGGCGTTCCGCTGGGCCTGATCGCCGGCCGTGTCCGTGACACCGGCCTGGACGCCGGCCTGCGGGTATTCGGCATCCTCACCTATGCCGCACCGGTCTTCTTCCTGGGGCTGATCTTCCAGCTGGTGTTCGCACGGAACCTCGGATGGCTGCCGTCCAGCTCGCAAGCGAGCCCGCTGGTACTGGCCCGGGTGCCGTCGGAGACAAACATCTTCCTCGTCGACGCGCTACTGGCCGGGGACTCAGCAGCATTCTGGAACGGCGTGCAACACCTGATCCTGCCGGCGCTGACGCTCGGCTTGCTCCTGTCCGGCGTGTTCATGCGCATCGTCCGGATCAACCTGATCCAGACGTTGCGCAGCGACTACGTCGAGGCCGCCCGGGCGCGTGGTGTGTCGGAGGGCAACGTGGTGATCAGGCACGCGTTCCGCAACGCGCTGGTGCCTTTCGTCACCATTCTCGGCCTTCAGGTGGCGTTGCTCCTGGGCGGAGCCATCCTGACCGAGCAGACGTTCAACTGGAACGGCATCGGCAGCCAGCTGGTCCGTTACCTGGACAGCCGCGACTACGTGGCGGTGCAGGGCATCATCACGCTGGTGGCACTCGCGGTCGTCACGGCATCGTTGCTGATCGACATCATCAACGCGATCATCGACCCGAGGGTGAGGTACTGATGGCCACGGTGACCCAACCCATGCCGGGTCCCGGCCGGACTCCGGTGAAGGGCAGCACCCGCGTCGTGCGATTGCTTCGCGGCATCGCGCGGCCGTACCGGAACTCGCACGGCGTCGGCAGGTTCATGCTGGTGACGGGTACCGTCCTGGTCGTCCTGATGTTGCTGACGGCCGTCTTCGCGCCGCTGATCGCCACGTTCGGCTTCTCCCAGGTCGCCGGCGCCGACGGCCAGCGGTTCATGAACCACGCCGAGCCCGGCGCAGAGCACATCTTCGGGACCACCACCCAGGGTTTCGATGTGTTCAGCCGCGTTGTGTGGGGTGCCCGGACCGCCGTCACCGTGGTCCTGCTGGCGCTGGCCTTCTCGCTCTTCCTGGGGGTGCTCCTGGGATTGATCGCCGGCTTCGTCGGCCGGTGGGTGGACCGCGTGCTGGTGATGGTGATGGACGCGCTGTTCGCCCTGCCCGCGCTGCTGCTCGCCATCGTCGTCGCGTTCCTGCTCTCCGAGTACGTCGGAGGTGGCGCCTCGACGGCCGCCCTGGCGATCACGGCCGTATATGTGCCCCAGTACTTCCGGGTGGTGCGAGCGGCAACGGTCAGCGCCAAGGAGCAGACCTATGTCGAGGCTGCCCGGGCCATGGGAGCACGCCCGGCCACCATCATGTTCCGCTACCTGCTGACCAACGTGATCCAGAGTGTGCCGGTGATCGCCACGCTGAACGCCGCCGACGCCATTCTCACCCTGGCCGGCCTGGGCTTCCTCGGCTACGGCATCCAGCCGACGGAGGCGGCCGAGTGGGGCTACGACCTGCAACGCGCGGTTTCCGACACCGGCGCCGGCATCTGGTGGACCGGTCTCTACCCCGGATTGGCGATCGTCCTGCTCGTCATGGGGCTCACACTGATGGGTGAGGGCTTGAACGAGACGATGAACCCCGCCATCCGGGTGCGCCGGCTGATCCCCATCAGCATGCCCGAGCTGACCGCCGCCCAGCGGACAAAAGCCGCCCAGGTCCCGGAGCGCGACCGGCCCGGCCAGGACCGGCCGGTGGACACCGGCGGCGAGGACCGGAACAGCCGGGAACCCGGCTCCGGGGAAACCGGCAAGGGAGGTGCGGCATGACCGAACCGGTGATCTCCGTGCGCGACCTGCGGGTCTGGTACGGAAGTGAGCGCGGCCCGGTACGAGCCGTCGACGGCGTCACCTTCGATCTGCGCCCCGGTGAGACGCTGGGGCTGGTAGGCGAGTCGGGATGCGGGAAGTCGACCCTGGGACGTGGTGTTCTGGGGCTACTCCCGCGTGGGGCGAAGCTGGCCGGAGAGGTGAATTACGAGGGCCGCAACCTCGTGACCGCGAGCCCGAAGGCGATCCAGCGGCTGCGTGGCCCGGATCTCGGGCTGATCTTCCAGGAGCCGCTCACCCGGCTGAATCCGTTGCTGCGAATCTCGGACCAGTTCGAGGAAACGTTGCGTACGCACGAGCCGGGGCTGTCGAAGCAAGACATCCGGCACCGCAGCATCGAGGTGCTGCGCGCCATGGGCATCCCGCCCACACGGTACCGGGCATACCCGCACGAATTCTCCGGAGGGATGCGGCAGCGCATCATGATCGCCCTCGCCTTGGTGCTGCGTCCGTCGTTCGTCGTCGCCGACGAGCCGACCACAGCTCTGGACGTGCTCGTGGAGGCGCAGATCATCGGCATCCTGGGTGACCTGCGGCGCAATTTCGACACATCGTTGCTGTTCATCACCCACAACCTGGGCATCGTGGCCGAGGCATGTGATCGGGTTGCGGTGATGTACGCGGGCCGGATCGTGGAGCAGGGCCCGGTCACCGAGGTCTTCGCCCGCCCGCAGCACCCCTACACGCGGGAGCTGCTGCGCTCCACCATCTCGTTGTCCACCACAGGTCTGCACTACATCCCCGGAGCGCCGCCGGACCTGATCGAGCCACCGTCGGGGTGCCGTTTCCATCCGCGCTGCCCGTCGGCGATGCGCGTCTGCCCGGAGCAGTTCCCGGAGCAGGTCGAGGTAGGCCCGCAGAGAGTCGAGTGCTGGCTGCACGGCCCGGACGAGCTGGTACCAGAGGGCGGCCGTGAACCGCTGGTCCGGGAGGAGATCACCGTTGCCGACGAAGCCTGAGCTGATGACTACGCCGGAGCAGTCCGCCGAGCGGCCTCTGATGGAGATCCGCGACCTCAAGGTTCACTACGAGCTTCGCGGCAGCGCGCTGGCCCGGCTGGTGGGCGGTGAGGGCGAGACCGTCAAGGCCGTGGACGGCGTCAACGTCGCGCTGCGCAAGGGTGAGGTGCTCGGCCTGGTCGGAGAGTCCGGCAGTGGCAAGACCACGCTGGGCCGGGCGTTGCTGGGCTTGGTCCGGCCTACCTCCGGCCACATCACCTACGGCGACCTGGACCTGGCGCGGATGCCGCAGCGACAGCTGCGTTCGGTCCGTCGCCGCCTGCAGATGGTGTTCCAGGACCCGCACGCCGCGCTCAACCCGTCGATGGACCTGGCCACCGCCATCGGTCATCCGCTCCGGATCCACAAGCTGGTCAAGAGCAAGGCCGAAGCGCGTGAACGTGTCCGGGAGACACTCGAACGGGTGGGGCTGACGCCGGCTGACCAGTTTCTCGACAAGCTGCCGGCAGAGCTCTCCGGCGGGCAAAAACAGCGTGCGGTCATCGCCAGGGCCATCATCTGCGGACCGGAACTGCTCGTCGCCGATGAGCCGATCTCCATGCTCGACATGAGCGTCCGGGCGAAGATCCTCGAGCTGATGCTCGAGCTCGGGCGGGATCTCGACCTGACCTACGTCTACATCACCCATGACCTGGCGACAGCGAAATTCTTCTGCGACCGGGTGGCCATCATGTACCTCGGCCGGGTGGTCGAGATCGGGCCCACCGAGGAGATCTTCGCCGATCCGAAGCACCCCTACACGAAGGCGCTCCTGCGTGCCGTCCCCGACCTCGACCCGGAGCGAAAGGTGCCCCGGGATCTGCCTCGGGGCGAGATACCTGATGCGGCTGCGCCGCCACACGGCTGCTCGTTCCACCCGCGCTGTCCGTTCGCGTTCGAACCGTGCGGCTGGGAGGCACGTGACCTGCGGGCGATGTTCGAGCGACGGTGGATCCGGCTGGGCGAGGACGCGCTTGCACGGGAAGAGCCTCTGGTGGGTGAGCTGACCGAGGTCGACGCGCACGAGGAGATGGTCCGGGTGAGAGCGGGCGGGCGCGCTGCCGAGCTCACGGCGCTCCTGGAGGAGGCGCGCGCCGACGAACCGGACGACCCGTTGTGGAAGGGTGTCGAGCGGATCGAGTCCGACGGCGGTGCCGTGGTGGTGCGCTTCCGTCCAGGAATCGACCCCGGACTACTCCGTGTGAACGCCGTCGACGTCGCCTGTCACCTCCACGACCCCAACCTCTCCCACGATCATTGACGGTTGGGCACATGGGTCAGGTGGCCAACCGTCGATGATCACGGGACTCGCGCGTGCTGGCGGCCGAGGAGTACAGCCGCGAGATCGGCGAGGCTGTCGGCTCGGTAGTCGAAGGCGTCGGTGGCCCGGGGTGGGTCGCCGACGGGCCGCCGGACATAGGCCGTGCGCAGTCCTAGGGCTTGAGCGCCGCGGAGGTCCCATGCGTGAGCGGCGACCATGAGCACGCGCTCAGGGGTGCCGCCGGTGAGGTCCACGGCGAGCCGGTAGACGTCAGGGGCGGGTTTGTAGCTCTGTGCGTCCTCGGCAGAGAGCACGTAGTGCCATCGCAGTCCGGCGTGGAGGTTGAGGCCGGTCAGGGTTGCCCGGCTCGCGTTCGACAGGCCCACGACAGGGAGATGACGTGCGATCCGTTCGAGAGCTTCGACGGTGTCGGGCCACGGGTCGAGCCGTCGCTCTGCCGTGGCGAGCCTGTCGACGGCGGTGGCGTCGGTGACGCCACACCTGGCCGCGATGAGTTCCGCCGCTTCGCGGTCGACGGCGTCGCTGTTGGCGTAGGGGCGGCCGCGGTCGAGCATCTTCTGTTGTTCGTCTGCGACGTAGTTCTGCCACATCTCGACGAGGCCGCCGACATCTCCGGCGCTGCTGTCCGGAGCCAGTTCGCGGATGCTGTCGTGCAGCCCGCCGGGCTCGTTGACGAGGGTGCCCAGGATGTCGAAGACCACGAGGTCGATGTCAGCGTACGAGGGCATGCTGCTCCGCCTTTCCGATGTGCTGGCGCTGCCTGGGGGCAGGGGGCGTCGTTGCGTGGACTCGCACAGCTCGAGCCGGATCGGGTGGAGGCGCTCGGCGCTCGCGGACGTTGCGCACCGGTCTCGTGAAGCCGGTCCCGCAGGACACGCCCGTCCGCTTGGGGGCGATGATGAGGTTGACCGGCCGATCGGTTGGCACAGCCCCGATCATAAGTCGCCGTCCTTGCCTGCTGATGAGACGACGACGCCGCCGAAGCCGACCGTGCCGGCCGTGCCGGCCGGCTTCGGTTCCATCGCCTCCGAGGCGCTTGGGACGCCGTTCTCAGCGCGGTAGCGTGACCGGCATGTCCACAGTGCGGCGCCACCCCGATGCCTTGCCGGCGTTCACCTCCACCGTGATGACGGCCGGTGGCCGAGGCCGGGAGTATGGCGCGGCGTGGAGCGAGGAGATTCAGGCGGGCCTCGCCGGCTACCTGAGATTGTTCGGTGCGGTGGGCGCGAGCGTCGACGAGGTCCGCTCGTGGGCCGAGCGCGCTCTCGAGGAGATCCAGGCGTGGGCTCCTGAGCTGGCGGAGGAGATCGCCGGGATCGCTACCGGAGCGGGCATGCCGGTGTGGCAGGTCGGCGCGGTGAACGCGCGCACCGAGATCCTGGCGGCGGTCCGTGCCCGTGGTCCGAACGAATGCTCGACGGCGGTCTCGGTCCCCCTCAGGGGGACACCCCGCACGATCCAGACCTGGGACTGGAACGACAGCCTCCGGGATACGCCGATGGCGTGGATCTACGAGCCCCGCCACGGTCATGTGGTTCGCGGCCTCACAGAGTTCGGGATCCTCGGAAAGATCGGCGTGAACAGCGCCGGTCTCGGCGTGCACTTCAATATCCTCCGGCACGCCTCGGACCACGACCGAATCGGCGTGCCGGTCCATGCAGTGGCCCGGCACATCCTCGACGAGGCGTCGACCGTGGACCAAGCGACCGAGATCGCCCGCTCCGCGCGGTTGTCTGCGTCGACGGTGCTCACCGTCGTGGCGCACGACGGTGAGCGCGGCAGCGTCGCTGGGCTGGAGCTGAGTCCGGCCGGGGTCGGAATGGCCGAGCCCGACGACGACGGCTTCTACGTCCACACCAACCACTTCCTGGACGCCTCGTTGAGCGGCGGCGAACGACTCGGGACGGTGCGGCCGAACACCTACGACCGGCTCAAGCGGATGCGTGCCCGGGGGGCCGGATTGTCGTCGGCGGATCTGATGACGCGAGTGGAGGCGATGCTCAGCCATGCTGAGGACGGTGCGCCGGTGTGCTGTCACGCCTCGGCCGACGACCCCTTCGAGCTGCGGTCGGAGACGCTGGCGACGGTGAGCATCGACGTGGCCGACGGTCGGCTCATGGTGCACCGCGGCGGTCCCTGCCAAGTTGCCCGCGAAACCTGGCAACGCGTCTAATCCAACCCCTGGCATGGGTTGTGGTCGCTGTGAGGGGCGATTTGTCCGATGTGTGGGACCACAGCCCATGCGAAGCACTGGTGCGGCGCAGAAGGTAGGAGCATGTTTCGTCGAAACATGCTCCTATCATTGGTGGCGCCATGATCCCTAAGCCTGAGCGCATTTTCGACCGGGACGTCGAGTGGCGGCACTTCGCGACGATACCTCCTCTGCCCATGACCAACGGGCAGGGAAGGGGTCGGGGCCGGAGGTCCGGCGGCTCAGGCTGACGACGTCAGCGGAAGGCGGCGTGGCCGGTCAGGGCCTGGCCGAGCACGAGCGTGTGCATCTCGACGGTGCCCTCGTAGGTGAGCACCGATTCGAGATTGTTCATGTGCCGGATCACCGGATACTCCAGCGAGATCCCGTTGGCGCCGAGGATGCCGCGGGCAGTCCGGCAGATCTCGAGAGCTTCCTGGACGTTGTTCAGCTTGCCCAGGCTGACCTGCTCGTGCCGGAGCCGTCCAGCGTCCTTGCGCCGGCCCAGATGCAGCGCCAGGAGGTGGCCCTTCACCAGCTCGACGGCCATGTTCGCAAGCTTCTGCTGAGTCAGCTGGAACCCGGCGATGGGCCGGCCGAACTGCTCGCGGTCGGAGGCGTAGGAGAGCGCGGACTCGAATGCGGCGCGGGCGGCGCCCATGGCGCCCCACACGATGCCGTAGCGGGCCTCGTTCAGACAGGACAGCGGCCCTCGCAGCCCCTGTGCCTCGGGGAGCATGGCGTCGGCCGGAAGACGGACGCCGTTGAGGACAAGCTCGCTGGTGACCGACGCCCGCAGCGACATCTTGTGCTTGATCTCCGGTGCGGAAAACCCTGGTGTGTCGGCCGGTACGACGAAGCCGCGGATGCCGTCGTCGGTCTGCGCCCACACCACGGCCACGTCGGCGATCGAGCCGTTGGTGATCCACATCTTCCGCCCGTCGATCACCCAGTCCGTGCCGTCCCGGCGCGCGCGGGTTCGCATGCCCGCCGGGTCGGAGCCGTGGTCCGGCTCGGTCAACCCGAAGCAGCCGATGGCGGTCCCGGCCGCCATCGGCGGAAGCCACGCCTGCTTCTGCTCCTCCGAGCCGAATCGCCAGATGGCGTACATCGCGAGGGAGCCCTGCACGGACACAAGGGAGCGCACGCCGGAGTCGCACGCCTCCAGTTCCAGGCAGGCCAGGCCGTACTCCGTGGCGGACATGCCGGCGCAGTCGTAGCCCGTCAGGTGCATGCCCAGGACGCCGAGCGTCCCGAGTTCGCGTGCCAGGCCGCGCACGTCGGGAATCTCGCCGTCCTCGAACCAGTCGCCTACATGCGGCTGGATCCGGTCGCTGCACAACTGCCGCACCGCCCCCCGAATGGCCCGCTCGTCGTCGGTGAGCTCGTCATCGATACCGGCGGGATCATGCGGGTCGAACGTGAGCAGGGCGGTCTCGTGAGCGGACTTGATCGTCATCGAGGGTCCTTCCGGGGTGCGCGCGGCGGAAAAGCGGCGACGGGTAGCGGCGGGTAGTGGCGATCAGCCGCCGGGCCGGGGCAGCGGCGCCGACGGTTCGCCGGAGAGCCACGCTCGGACGGTGTCGCCATGTTGGTCCAGCCGCGGGGGTGGTGTGGGCCGCGAGGTTGCGGACGGGGCGTCGGCATGCTCGTGCCTCCGGCTGGAGAACCGGACCGGGGGAGCGACCTGACGGGGGTGGTCCTCGCCCATCTCCACCGTGGGGGCGAGCCCCAGCTCTTCGGCCCGGGTCACGGCGGAAGCGATGTCGGACACCTGGCCGGCCGAGATGCCGGCAGCGAGCAGTTTCGGCTCCCACACCTCCGGCACGTTCGACGCCAGCGCCGCCTCCAGGGACCCGGTCAACGCGTGCCGGTTCTCCACCCGGGCGCCGTTGGTGGTGAAGCGAGGGTCGTCGGCGAGGGACGGTACGCCGAGGACCTCGGTGAGGCGGCGAAACTGCCGGTCGTTGCCGCATGCCAAGGCAAGAAAGCCGTCCTGGCAGCGCAGCACCTCATACGGGGCGATCGAGGGGTGCCGGTTTCCCATGCGCCGTGGCGGCTCGCCGGTGGTGAGGTATCCGGAGACCTGGTTGACGAGGGATCCGAGGAGGCTGGAGAGCAGGTTCACCTCCACGTGGCTGCCGTGGCCCGTCCGGCGCCGGGATTCGACCGCCGCGAGGATGCCGATAGTCGCGTCCTTGCCGGTAAGCACGTCGACCAGCGCGACGCCCACCTTCTGCGGTTCCCCGTCCGGTTCACCGGTCACGCTCATCAGCCCGCCGACGGCCTGCACCACGAAGTCGTAGCCGGGGATGTCCGCACCCGCGCCGCTGCCGAACCCGGTGATCGAGCAGTACACGACGCCCGGATTGGTGGCGGCCACGTCGTCGTACCCCAGGCCGTGCTTCGCCATCGTCCCGGTGCGGAAGTTCTCGACGACGACGTCCGCCCGGCGCGCCAGTTCCTGTGCGCGGGCCAGGTCGTCCGGATCACCGAGATCCAGTGCCACGCTCTGCTTGGACCGGTTGACGGCCTCGAAGTAGGAGCTCGAGCTTGGCGTCCAGGGCGGACCCCACGAGCGGGTGTCGTCGCCGGAACCCGGACGTTCCACCTTGATCACGGTGGCGCCCAGGTCGGCCAGGGTCATCGTGGCGAGCGGCCCGGCCAGCACGCGACTGAAGTCGGCGACGAGCAGCCCGTCGAGGGGTGGGGTCATACCGTCGATGATCTCTCGTTCCGCTGGTCGGAACGAACCGGGTGGACCGCTGCCACGACGTGGCTGGCTCTGCGCGACTCGGGCTTCGTCTGACCTGAAGCAGTGTGCGCAGCGTCAGGTTACCGACGTTGTCAGGGTGATCGCCCCGACAATGTCGGTTCTCTGGCGTGGCTGCGGACGAAAATGCATCGACACGCCGCCTAGGACGGCGGGACACTGGATGATTGTGGGCCACGTCGACCTGAACTCCGTCTCCTTCACGCTGCCCGACGGGCGGGTGCTGCTCGACGACGTGTCCTTCCGAGTGGGCGACGGCGCGAAGGTTGCGCTGGTAGGACCCAACGGATCGGGCAAGACGACGCTACTGAAGATCGTGGCGGGCGACCTCGAGCCGCACCAAGGCGCGATCACCCGGACCGGTGGCCTGGGCATCATGCGGCAGTTCGTGGCGCGTGACGCCGAGGACGTCCGGTCCTTGCTGCTGTCGGTCGCCCCGCCGCGAGTCCGGCGTGCGGCCGCGGCCGTCGACGCCGCCGAGCTGGCCATGATGGACCGCGACGACGAGCCCACCCAGATGGCCTACGCCGAGGCGTTGAGCGAGTGGGCCGACGCCGGCGGCTACGAGGCCGAGGTGTTGTGGGACGTATGCACGACGACGGCTCTGGGCGTGCCGTTCGAACGGTGCCAGTGGCGGCAGGTTTCCACTTTGTCCGGCGGCGAGCAGAAGCGGCTCGTGCTCGAGGCACTGCTGCACGGGCCCGACGAGGTGCTGCTGCTCGACGAGCCGGACAACTTCCTCGACGTGCCCGGTAAACGCTGGCTCGAAGAGCGGATCGCCGAGACGCCGAAGACGGTCCTGTTCGTCAGCCACGACCGGGAGTTGCTTGCGCGCACCGCCACTCGCATCGTCACCGTGGAGCTCGGCTCGGCCGGCAACACCGTGTGGGTCCACCCCGGCGGGTTCGCGTCGTACCACGAGGCGCGCAGGGACCGGTTCTCCCGGCTGGAGGAGCTGCGTCGTCGCTGGGACGAGGAGCACGCCAAGCTCAAGGCGCTGGTGCAGATGTACAAGCAGAAGGCCGCCTACAACTCCGACATGGCCTCGCGGTACCGGTCTGCCCAGACCCGACTGCGGCGGTTCGAGGAGGCCGGTCCGCCACAGGCGATACCGCGCGAGCAGAACGTGACGATGCGGCTGCGCGGAGGGCGCACCGGCAAGCGCGCGGTGGTGTGTGAAGAACTGGAACTGACCGGCCTGATGCGTCCGTTCGATTTGGAGGTCTGGTACGGCGAGCGGGTCGCCGTGCTCGGCTCCAACGGTTCCGGTAAGTCCCACTTCCTGCGCCTGCTCGCTGGTGGCGGTACCGATCCGGAAGCCGAGCATCTACCGGTCGACGACGTCCCGATCCCGCCGGTGGCACATTCCGGTGTGGTGCGACTCGGCGCCCGGGTACGCCCTGGCTGGTTCGCACAAACCCACGACCACCCGGAGCTTGCGGGGCGTTCTCTTCTGGAGATCCTGCACCGTGGTGACGGCCGCCGTTCCGGCATGGCGAGGGAGGAGGCGGGCCGCACCCTCGACCGCTACGAGCTGGCCTATGCGGCCGAGCAGGCCTTCGACTCCCTGTCCGGCGGGCAGCAGGCCCGGTTCCAGATCCTGCTCCTCGAACTGTCCGGTGCCACCTTGCTCCTGCTCGACGAGCCCACCGACAACCTTGACCTCGTCTCGGCCGAGGCAATGCAGGACGGGCTGGAGGCATTCGACGGAACCGTGCTCGCGGTGACCCATGACCGGTGGTTCGCCCGGGACTTCGACCGTTTCCTCGTCTTCGGCGCGGACGGAACGGTCTACGAGTCGCCGGAGCCGGTGTGGGACGAGGGTCGCGTCGTACGCCCGCGCTGACCCGCGGTGTTGTCAGACCTTCCTGGCATGCTCAGGGCATGGAGCCGATGAAGGTGGTCGAAGCGTTGTGGGAGCGGATCGAGGAGCGGGACTGGGCCGGCGTCGGCGATCTCGTGGCCGAAGATGCGGTGATCGAGTGGCCGGCGAGCGGTGAGCGGATCGTCGGGCGGACGAACTTCGTCGCGGTGAACAGTGAGTACCCCGAGGGCTGGTCCATCCGGGTGCTGCGGATCGTGGCCGATGGGGACGACGTCGTGGCCGAGGTGGAGGTGCCGCACGTGAGCATGGGCGTGTTCCGGGCGGCGTCGTTCTGGACCGTGCGCGACGGTCAGGTCGTCCACGGCCGCGAGTACTGGACGAGTGTCGGCGGTGACCCGGCGCCGGAGTGGCGTCGGCGCTATGTCGAGCCATTGTGACGCGCGCCGAACGGGGGTAGGCCCGACGGCGCCCGGAGGCTTTCACCGATCGGCCGGTCTGTCGGGATTACGAACTCCCAGCCCTCTTGCCATGTGAACGGGGCGTCCACCACGTCCCCGAGGGACGCGCCGCCGAGCAGAACCTGCAGGGCCCACCTGTTCGCGGAGTGTGCGATCACAAGAACCCGATTTCCTTGCCAGGTCGCGGCCAGGTCGTTCAGGAACAGTGCGGTAGCGGCGACCACGTCTCGGTAGCTCTGCCCTCCCGGGAACGGCACGTCGACCCGCATGGCGCGCTCGGCCGCCAGCACCTCCACGGGGCAGCCGTTGAGCTCGCCGTAGTCGCATTCGCGCAGCCGCGGATCCTGAATGATCTCGATGGATGTGCCGGCGAAGGCGATCTCCGCCGTCTCGACGGCCCGGCGTAGATCGGAGGTGAATACGGCGGCGATGCCATCGTCTCGACGTCGCGCGCCCAGGTCGGCCGCGAGGTGGCGGCCACGTGCGGAGAGCTTGCCCGGCAGCCAGCCGGTGGCTATGCCCTTCTCGTTGTCCTCGCTGATCGAATGGGTCTCGTAGACAAGCTCGACGGGCACGCCGGATCACTCCTCGCTGCTGTGGCTAGAGGTGGTGCGGAGGCCGTATACTCGGCGACCTGGAACGTCGTGACGGGAAGCAATACCACAGCGTAGGGCTTCCCACTGGCGACGACGCCCGGGTGGCGGCTCATGTTTTGACCGCGTGCCCCCGGGCCGAGTAAGCTAGGGCGTCGTTGTGTGTGCCGGCGTTTTGCCCTGTCGGGTGGGCGGTGCACCAAGACCGAACCATCCTTACCGACCAAAGCGAAGGCCTACGACCGTGCGCACGTACAGCCCCAAGCCCGGTGACGTCGAGCGTCAGTGGCATGTCATCGACGCCACCGACATCGTCCTCGGCCGGCTCGCCTCCCACACCGCCACTCTGCTGCGCGGAAAGCACAAGCCCGTCTATGCGCCGCACGTTGACACCGGTGACTTCGTCATCGTCATCAACGCGGACAAAGTGGCGCTGACCGGTAACAAGCTCGATCAGAAGATTGACTACCGGCACTCCGGCCGTCCCGGTGGCCTGCGCGCCACCACCTATGCGGACCTGCTGGAGAAGAACCCGCGCCGGGTCATCGAGAAGGCTGTCAAGGGCATGCTGCCGCACAACAGCCTCGGCCGGAAGATGCTGGGCAAGCTGAAGGTCTATGCCGGACCGGAGCACCCGCACGCGGCTCAGAAGCCGGTTCCCTTCGAGATCGGTCAGGTCGCGCAGTGAGTGCCACCGACACCCAGATCAACACCGTGAGCGAGGACATGACGGAAACCACAGTCGAGAACGAGGCCGGCGCCGAGGAGACCTCGCCCGAGAGCTTCACATCCGAGTCGACCCCATCGCGATTCTCCGCGATCGAGCCGGCGATGGCCACCGGCCGTCGCAAGGAGGCCATCGCGCGGGTCCGTATCACGCCCGGCGGCGGCCAGTGGAAGGTCAATGGCCGCGCGCTGGAAGAGTACTTCCCGAACAAGGTTCACCAGCAGCTGATCCGCTCGCCTTTCGTCGAGCTGGAGCTGGACGGCCGCTACGACATCCAGGCACGGCTGCACGGCGGTGGCCCCTCGGGACAGGCCGGCGCGCTGCGCCTCGCCATCGCGCGGGCGCTCAACGCCGCTGATGTCGACAACAACCGCGCCGTGCTCAAGAAGGCCGGATTCCTGACCCGCGACGCTCGGGTCACGGAGCGCAAGAAGGCCGGTCTGAAGAAAGCGCGTAAGGCCTCGCAGTACAGCAAGCGTTAGACAGCGCCAGCACCGCGCCTGTCAGATGGTTCGGCCCCGGGGGACTCGACGGCTCCCGGGGTCGAACTCGTTCCGCGTACACAGGCGCGGCCGCGGCTTGTGACCTGGGCGATGAAGCCGGAACAAGGAGAAGAACGTGGCGGGTCTCTTCGGCACCGATGGCGTACGGGGATTGGCGAATGTCGATCTCACGGCGGAGCTGGCGCTTGATCTGTCCGTGGCTGCCGCGCACGTCCTCGGTGAGGCCGGAGCGTTCGGCACCGACCGGCCCACCGCGGTGGTGGGCCGCGATCCGCGGGCTTCCGGGGAGTTCCTCGAGGCCGCCGTGGTGGCAGGCTTGGCGAGCGCGGGGTTGGACGTGCTGCGCGTCGGTGTTCTGCCCACTCCTGCCGTCGCGTTCCTCACCGGCCGCCTCGATGCCGAGCTCGGCGTGATGCTGTCGGCGAGCCACAACCCGATGCCGGACAACGGCATCAAGTTCTTCTCCAAGGGCGGGCACAAGCTCGAAGACGCTCTGGAGGACGCGATCGAGGCCCGGCTGCGCGAGCCGTGGAAGCGCCCTACCGGCGCCGGCGTCGGGCGTGTGCTCGACTACCCGGAAGGGTTGGAGACCTACGTCGCCCACGTGGTGGGCTCTGCCCCATACCGGCTGGACGGGCTGAAGGTCGTGGTCGACTGCGCTCATGGCGCGGCGTATCAGGCAGCGCCTGAGGTGTTGCGCCGGCTTGGCGCCGACGTCGTGACGGTCTGTGCGGAGCCGGACGGCTTGAACATCAACGACGGCTGCGGATCGACGCACATGGACAGTCTCGTCGAGACCGTTGTCGAGGTCGGCGCTGATGCCGGCATCGCGCACGACGGCGACGCGGACCGATGCCTCGCCGTCGACGCGGCCGGGCAGATCGTGGACGGCGACCAGATCCTGGCCATCCTGGCCGCCGGCATGCACGAGGACGGGTTGCTCCGTCACGACACCGTTGTCGCCACGGTGATGTCCAACGAGGGCCTCCGGCTGGCCATGCGGACGGCCGGCATCACCGTGATCGACACGGCCGTCGGAGACCGCTACGTGCTCGAGGCGATGAAAGACGGCGGCTATGCGCTGGGCGGCGAGCAGTCCGGGCACGTCATCCTGCTCGACCACAGCACCACCGGCGATGGCGTGCTCACGGCGGCGCACCTGCTCGCCCGAGTCGCCGGCACGGGGCGCCCTCTCGGCGATCTCGCCGGCATCGTCGAACGGCTGCCGCAGGTGCTCGTCAACGTGCCCGGGGTCGACAAAGCCAGGGTTGCCACCGACGACGGCGTCCGTGCGGCCATCGCCACGGCCGAGACGGAGCTGGGCGAAACCGGCCGGGTGCTGTTGCGCCCATCGGGGACAGAGCCGCTTGTCCGGGTGATGGTCGAGGCCGCCACCGTCGACCAGGCCGATGCCGTGGCTCGTCGTCTTGCCGCCGCGGTGGAGGAGTCGCTCGCCCTCTGATCAGCGATCAGCTGATCGAACGGCGCTCTCTGTGGGCGATTTCGGCATCTGATCCACTAGGGGAGCAGGGTCCGGCCGCGAAAATCCGTTGCGGTCGTGTCTTGGTAAGCGCCACTCTTGGTGCATGCGCATCCGGACCATCACGTCAGCAGAGGACGCCTTCTCGGCGTGGTACGAGACCTACCACTCGGCGCACGTCGCGGACCATCCGACCGGTCCGCGATATAGCGAGCGCGAGCTTCGGGTGATCTTCGATCCCAGCGAGCACGTGGACGCGAAGCTGTGGCTGGCGGAGGAGGACGCTCGCCCAGTTGGCGCGGCCAAGCTCGGCCTTCCGTTGCGAGACAACACGGCCCTCGGCGAGCCGGAGATCTGGGTGAGGCCCGAGGCACGGCGGCGCGGGGTCGGCACAGCGCTTCTGGAGACGCTCGAGGGTGCGGCCCGGGAGAACCAGCGCACGAGCTTGCTTACCTACCTTGAAGGTCCGGCCGACGCGTCGCAGACGTCGGGGACGCGGTTCTTCGAGAAGCATGGGTTCACCCGCCGCATCACCGAGATCGCCCGGGTACAGCGGCCACCGTTCGATCTGGACGCCATCGCCAAGGCGGAGGACGAAGCCCGTCCGCACGCGGAGGGGTACCAGATCGTGGCCTGGCGAGACCGGGTACCCGATGACCTGGTGGATGAGTACGCCCGGCTTGAGGGAAGGCTCTCCACCGATGCACCGCTCGGCGAGCTGGACTACCAGCCGGAAGTCTGGGACGAAGCGAGGATCCGCAAGATCGAGGAGCGGGCGCAGCGTATGGGCCGCAGCGCATGGAGCGCCGTGGCGGTGTCCGGGGACGGCACCATGGCCGGTCTGACCCGGATCACCGTTCACCAGGACAGCGACGAGGTCGGCTTCCAGGACACGACGCTGGTCGACCCCGGTCACCGGGGGCATCGCCTCGGTCTCCTGCTCAAGGCGGCGAACTTCCGTCAAGTGCTGCGTGACCGACCGGGTATTCAAGCCATTTGGACCTGGAACGCTGACTCGAATCAGCAGATGATCAGCATCAACGAGACGCTGGGCTACCGGGTGGAGGGCTGGGCGGCCGGGTATCAGCGCGACGTGTGACCGCTCCCCACCCACGCCAGCCCTGAATGATCATGTAAACCATGTTTTCTCGTGCTTCACCAGGGCTGCAGACATGGTGAAGCACGAGAAAACATGGTTTACATGATCATTCAGGAGGCGGCGGCGCCGGTGACGTAGGTTGGTGCTGGGTCGACCTGGCCGTCGGCCGGCTCCAGCCCCACGACGTCGGCCAGGACTACCGTGATGTTGTCCGGTCCACCGCCGTCGAGCGCCAGCCGGATCAGCTCGTCGGCAGCCGACTCGACCGTATCCGCCGACGTGAGCGTCTCCTGAAGGACCTCGTCGGTGAGGACGTCGGTGAGGCCGTCGCTGCAGATGAGAATCCGGTCCCTGACCTCGACCTCCACCAGGAAGAGATCCGGCTCGACCGGCTCGACTCCCTGCAAGACCTTGGTCACCACGGACCGCGCCGGGTGCACTCTCGCCTCGGACGGTGTGATGTGCTTGTCGTCCACCAGGGTCTGGACGAAGGTGTGGTCGCGGGTGAGCTGGCGCAGCTCCCCGGCTCGCAGGAGGTAGGCCCGGGAGTCGCCGATGTGGCCGACCGCCACCGTGCCCGGCGGCAGGTGCGCGCCCGACGTGACGATGACGGTGGCTGTGGTGCCCATGCCGTTGCGCTCCGGCGCGTCGATGACGAGCTGCCGGATACGCGCATTGGCCGCGGAGAACAATGCGGCGAGCGAGCCGACCGGGTCCGGGGCCCCGTCGAGGTCTGCCCGGATCAGCTCGTCGACCGTCGCGTGGCTGGCGACCTCACCGGCAGCGTGCCCGCCCATACCGTCGGCGACAGCCAGGACGTTCGGTCCGGCGATCGCCGCGTCCTCGTTGCCGTCTCTGCTGAGACCGACGTCTGAACGCGCTGTGTAGCGCAAGTGCATGAGTACACCCTAGGGTGCCGACGCCGCGGATGGTGATGGCACGCCCGAGTTTGGATCATCTCCAGCGGCGTGCCGGATGCCGCCCAGCAGATGCTGGCGGAAGCGGGGCTCGCCGAAGGCCTCGGGGGCGTGCCCCAGGGCGGTGTAGAAGCAGCGGCCGTCGTCCACGCGATGGTGCCAGGCGATGGGGTGGCCCGGTCCCATCTCGCCGCCCTCGTAGGTCGACTCGTCGACGGAGAGGAGCACGTTGACCCGGCCCCGGGGGTCTGCACGGAAGTTGTACCACTCGTCGGTCCACGCCCATGTCGGTCCGAGATGGGCGGTGGCAGGATGCGTGGAGTCCTCGACGACGACGGTGGCGGGCTGCACGTGCGGGTGCCCGTTGAACCGCGCGCCGACGACGTCGCCGTAGAACGGCCAGTGGTATTCCGTCGTGGATGCGGCGTGGATGCCCGCGTATCCCCCGCCGGATCGAATGTAGCTCTCCAGCGCCCTCCGCTGGGCGTCGTCGAAAACCTCACCGGACGTGCTCAGGAACACCACGGCCGCGACGCCGGCCAGGTTCTGCGGAGTGAAGGCAGACGCGTCTTCGGTCACCTCGACGCCGTATCCGGCCTCGGCTCCGATCTGGCTCAGCGCGGCGGCACCCGCTTCGATGGATTCGTGCCGGTATCCGGTGGTCTTGGAGAACACGAGCAGGCGACCAGTCACCCGCTGATCCTAACGAAAGACGCACACGGCCCCGGGAGCCCATCCGCGGCGTCAGATCTTGCGTAGCCGGATCCGCTGGACCGCGTGGTCGTGGGCCTTGGTGAGGACGAGCGTCGCACGGCCCCGGGTGGGGAGGATGTTCTGGGTGAGGTTGGGGCCGTTGATCGTGTCCCAGAGGTGCTCGGCCTGGGCGACGGCGGCATCGTGGTCCAGTTCCGCATACCGCCGGAAGTAGGACTCGGGCCGCCGGAAGGCGGTTTCGCGCAGGCGCAGGAAACGGCGCACGTACCAGTGGCGGACGTCGTCGTCGGCGGCGTCGACGTAGATGGAGAAGTCGAAGAAGTCGCTGACCGCGAGCCCGGAGACGCCGTTGCCCCGCGCCCGGGCCGGCTGCAACACATTGAGGCCCTCCAGGAGGACGATGTCCGGCCGTTTGAGCACCACGTGCTCACCGGCCACGATGTCGTACGTCAAATGGGAGTAGACAGGCGCGGTGATCTCCTCCGCGCCGGACTTCACCGAGGCGACGAAACGCAGGAGCGCGCGGCGATCGTAGGACTCCGGGAACCCCTTGCGCTGCAACAGCTGGCGCCGTTCCAGCTCGGCGTTGGGCAGGAGGAATCCGTCGGTGGTGACGAGCGCGACGCGGGGGTGGTCCGGCCAGCGGGCGAGGAGCAGCCGCAGGAGCCGTGCGATGGTGGACTTGCCGACCGCCACGGAACCCGCGATGCCGATCACGAAAGGCGTGCGCTCCGCGAAGGATCCGAGGAACGTCGTCGTCGCCTCATGCAGGCGCGCTGTTCCCCGCACCCGCAGGTTCAGCAGCCGGGACAGGGGCAGGTAGATGTCGCGGACCTCGTCGAGATCCACCTCGTCGCCGAGCCCTCGCAGCGCCTCCAGCTCGTCGGCGTTGAGCGGCAGGGGGGTCTGGTCGCGCAGGTGCGCCCACTCGGCCCGGTTGAGGTCGACGAAGGGGGACAGCGGCGCTGCTCCGTGTTCGGTCATGGCGCCCCTATTGTGCGCGAGCGAGGCGTCGCTCGCAGCACGGGTACCCACGACGACCTCACGGCACGGCCCGGGGCGGGTGGCGTAAGCCGCCGGAGCGGGTGGACTGGGGCCGCGGGTGTGGCGGGGACTACGCTGGCTGGCGTGTGCGGCATCGTGGGATACGTAGGCGGCCAGCAGGCGATCGACATCGTCGTGCAGGGGCTGCGCAGACTCGAGTACCGGGGATACGACTCCGCCGGCATCGCCGTCGTCGCGGACGGCGCGCTGGCGTCGACCAAGCGCGCCGGTAAGCTCGCCAACCTGGAGAAGGCGCTGGACGAGGTGCCGTTGCCCGCGTCCACCACCGGTCTCGGACACACCCGCTGGGCCACGCACGGGCCGCCCACCGACGGCAACGCCCACCCACACCTGGACGAGGCCGGCCGGGTCGCGGTGATCCACAACGGCATCATCGAGAACTTCGCCCGGCTGCGCGCCGAGCTGGAGGCGTCCGACGTGACGTTCGCCTCGGACACGGACACCGAGGTGGTGTCCCACCTCCTTGCCGCCGAGGTCGCAGGCGGGGCGGACCTGGCCGACGCCATGCGTGCGGTGTGCCTGCGTCTCGAGGGTGCGTTTACGCTGCTGGCCGTGCATGCCGACGTGCCGGACCGGGTGGTGGCGGCTCGTCGTAATTCCCCCCTGGTGGTCGGCTTGGGGGAGGGCGAGAACTTCCTCGCCTCGGATGTCTCCGCGTTCATCGCCCACACCCGGGAAGCGCTGGAGGTGGGCGACGGGCAGGTGGTGGACCTCACCGCCGACGAGGTCACGCTCACCGACTTCTACGGCGCGCCGGCAGAGGAGCGCCGGTATCACGTCGACTGGGACGCCTCGGCCGCGGCCAAGGACGGCTACGACTACTTCATGCTCAAGGAGATCGCCGAGCAGCCCAAGGCGGTGGCGAACACGCTGCTGGGGCGGGTCGGCGCGGGTGGGCAGCTGTCTCTGGACCAGATGCGGCTGTCCAACGAGGAGCTGCGGGAGATCGACAAGGTCGTCGTCATCGCGTGCGGCACCGCCTATCACGCCGGGATGGTGGCCAAGTACGCCATCGAGCACTGGACCCGGGTGCCCTGCGAAGTGGAGCTGGCCAGCGAGTTCCGCTACCGCGACCCGGTGGTCGACCGGCAGACGCTCGTCATCGCGATCAGCCAGTCCGGCGAAACCATGGACACGCTCATGGCGTTGCGCTACGCGCGGGAACAAGGTGCGCGTGTGCTGGCGATCTGTAACACCAACGGCTCGACTATTCCGCGAGAGTCCGACGCGGTGCTGTACACCTACGCCGGTCCCGAGGTGGCGGTGGCGTCCACCAAGGCGTTCCTCACCCAGCTCATCGCGTGCTATCTGGTGGGTCTGTATCTCGGGCAGGTGCGCGGGACCAAATGGGGCGACGAGATCCGCTCCGTCGTCCGGGACCTGTCCGACCTGCCGTCCAAGGTGGACCAGGTCCTGGAGACCATGGAGCCGGTCCGGGCACTGGCTCGCGAGCTGTCCGGCGCCACGTCGGTGCTCTTCCTCGGCCGCCATGTCGGCTACCCCGTGGCCCTCGAGGGCGCGCTCAAACTCAAGGAGCTCGCCTACATGCACGCCGAGGGGTTCGCGGCGGGCGAGCTGAAGCACGGCCCCATCGCGCTGATCGAGGACGGGGTGCCGGTGATTGTCGTCGTGCCGTCCCCTCGAGGGCGGTCCGTGCTCCACGACAAGATTGTCAGCAACATCCAGGAGATCCGTGCCCGCGGCGCCCGCACCATCGTAATCGCCGAGGAGGGCGACGAAGCCGTGGCGCCCTACGCCGATCACATCGTCCGGGTGCCGGACTGCCCCACCCTTCTGCAGCCGGTGGTAGCCACAGTTCCGTTGCAGGTGTTCGCCTGCGAGATGGCCAGCGCTCGCGGGTTCGACGTGGACCAGCCGCGGAACCTGGCGAAGAGCGTCACCGTCGAGTAGGCGCTGCTTGCACGGCTGCGCTCTTGTGGATCAGGTGAGCCCGACGACGGCGAGGACGAACGCCGTGCCGACCAGGCCCACCATGGTCAAGGCGTGCCGCCGCAGTGCTGAACGATGCGCCGGGCGCTCCTCCGGCAGAGCGAAGATCCGTTGCGGCCATAGCCGCCACGACACGCGAACGAAACGGCGCCTGCTCGTCGTCGGAGCCGAAGAAGCGAGCCGCCCTCGGCTGCACGATCACAAGGCTGTACAGCGTCGAACCCAGCCACGCGGCTAGCAGCCCTAGATGAGCGACCGCCAGGAGACTGAGCACGATGGTCGAGTCTAGTGCCCCGCACAGGAACGGAGCGTGATGCGCTGACCGCCTCCGAGAAGTGAACGAAACGGCCGGCGGAGCAGGTACTCGGCCCACCCAGGCCAGTGTGCGGCCGCGGCCGACGACCGGACCCGTAGGCTGAGAGGGTGATCGTTGGCGTGGGTATCGACGTCGTGGACATCGGGCGGTTCGCCGAGACGCTGGAACGGACGCCGGCGCTGGCCGAGCGGGTCTTCACTCCGGCCGAGCGCGACCGGCCCATCTCCTCGCAGGCCGCGCGGTTCGCGGCGAAGGAGGCGCTGGCCAAGGCGCTCGGCGCACCCATCGGCTTGCAGTGGCACGACGCCGAGGTGGTCAGCGACGAGAACGGCCGGCCGTGGTTCGCCGTCCGCGGCACCGTGGAGCGGCGCTGTGCCGAACTCGGGGTGAAGACGATGCATCTGTCCTTGTCGCACGATGCCGGGGTGGCGTCGGCGATGGTGGTCCTGGAGGGAGCTGAATGATCACCGCGCATTCCGTGGCCGACGTACGTGCGGCGGAGTCGGCACTCCTGGCGACGCTCCCCGACGGTGCGCTCATGCAGCGAGCGGCAGCGGGGCTGGCAGCGGTGTGCGCCCGGATCCTGCGAGGCGCGGACAACGCCTCACCCGGAATGGATTGGCGTGGTGGAGGACAGGTCACGCGGCCAGCTCGCGGCGGGCCTTACGGCGCCCGTGTGGTGCTCCTGGTCGGCAGCGGCGATAACGGCGGCGACGCCTTGTGGGCGGGCGCCCGGCTGGCGCGGCGCGGAGCCCGTGTGGATGCGGTGGTGCTGCGGCACGACCGGGTCCACGAGTCGGGCCTCAGCGCGTTCCTCGATGCCGGCGGGCGCGTGCTCTCCGACGACGACGGCCCCCTCACGCCGGCAGCGGAACAGGCCGTCAGGAAGGCGGACATCGTCCTCGACGGCATCCTCGGCATCGGCGGGAAGGGCGGACTGCGCGACGACGCGGCGTACCTCGCCGCACTGGCCTCCGCGGACGCGGGCCTGGTGATCGCGGTCGACCTGCCCAGCGGTATCGACGCGGACACGGGAGAGACCCCGGGCGCGCATGTGCGCGCGGACGTCACCGTCACGTTCGGCACGCACAAGGTCGGGTTGCTGATCGACCCGGCAGCCGAAGCCGCCGGGCACATCGAGCTGGTCGATATCGGACTGGGACCCTACCTGCCCCGGCCGGCGGTAGAGATGCTCGAACACGGCGACGTTGCGGCCCGAATCCCGGTCCCGGGCCGGCACGCCGACAAGTACCGGCGTGGCGTGCTCGGCATGCTCGCCGGCTCCACTCGGTATCGCGGTGCTGCCCTGCTGTCCGTGGGCGGTGCCGTGCACGGCGGGGCCGGCATGGTCCGCTACGCCGGCCCACGCGAGGTCTCCGCGATGGTGCTGGAGCGCTGGCCCGAGGCCGTCACTGCACCGGACGTCGAGCACACCGACAGGGTGCAGGCGTGGGCGGTGGGATCGGGTCTCGGTGACGATCGCGGCGACGAGGCCGAAGCCGCGCTCGCCTCCGGCCTGCCGGTGCTGGTGGACGCCGATGGTCTCCGCCACCTGCCCGCCGAACTGACGTGTCCGGCGCTGCTCACGCCACACGCCGGAGAGCTCGCCCGGATGCTCGACGTGGACCGTGGCGACGTCGAAGCCCGCCGGCTGCATCATGCCCGGGAAGCAGCCCGGAGATGGGGTGCCACCGTCCTGCTCAAGGGATCGACGACGCTCGTTGTGTCACCGGACGGGCGGGTCCGGGTTAATTCCACCGGTACGCCCGCTCTGGCCACGGCCGGTTCGGGGGACGTGCTGGCGGGCCTGGGCGGCGCACTGCTCGCGGCCGGGCTGGACCCGCTCGACGCCGGCAGCGTCGCCGCCCACATCCACGGCGTCGCAGGTCAGGTGGCGGCCGGGACAGCCGGACAACCCGCGGCCAGCGACGTGCTGGACGCCGTCCCAGGCGCGATGGTCAGCCTGGTGGCCGCGCACGACCTGCTCTGATCGGCCGATCAGGCCGGGGTTGACGTGTTCGCCGCGGCTGGTTCTGCGAGAATCGCCACGTGGTCGAACACGCAGGTGCCGCCGTCGCGCATGCCCAGGTGCGCGTCGACTTGGCGGCCATTCGCGGCAACGTGGCCGAGTTGCGGGCACGGGCCGGATCCGCACAGGTGATGGCCGTGGTCAAGGCGGACGGTTACGGCCACGGCCTGGTCCAGGCCGCCCGGGCCGCGCAGGCCGGTGGTGCCACGTGGCTGGGCACGGCCGTGCTGACGGAGGCGCTCGCGCTGCGCGCGGCCGGAGTCGGCGGACGGCTGATGGCCTGGCTGTGCGCGCCGGGCGAGCGGTGGACGGATGCCCTGGCCGCGGACGTCGACGTCTCGGCGTCGGCTACCTGGGCGGTGGACGAGATCGCGGCGGCCGCACGTGAGACGGGTCGAGTCGCCCGGCTGCACCTCAAGGTCGACACCGGCCTCGGCCGATCCGGCGCCACCCAGGCCGACTGGCCCGCGCTGGTCGATCATGCCCTGAAGGCGCAGGCGGAAGGTGTCCTGGAGGTGGTGGGGCTGTGGTCGCACTTCGCGATCGCCGACGCGCCGTACCACCCGGTCAACACCGCGCAGATCGAGGCCTTCCAGTCCGCCGTCGCCCTCGCCGAGGCCCGCGGGGCGCGTCCGGAGGTTCGGCATCTGGCGAACTCGGCCGCTACCCTGATGCTCCCGCACACCCATTTCGATCTCGTCCGCGCCGGCCTGGCCGTATACGGGCTCTCACCGGTGCCGGACCTGGCGGCTCCGCCGGACGTGGGGTTGCGTCAGGCCATGTCGGTGCACGCGCGGCTGGCGCTCACCAAGCGGGTTCCCGCCGGCAGCGGCGTGTCCTACGGGCACTTCTACGTGACGGACAAAGAGACCACACTCGGCCTGGTGCCGCTGGGCTATGCCGACGGGGTGCCCCGGCACGGCTCGGGCGGCGACGGCGGTCCCGGTGCGCCCGTTCTGGTAGGCGGTAAGGTGCGTCGCGTGGCCGGCCGGGTGTGCATGGACCAGTTCGTCGTCGACCTCGGTGACGACGACGTCCGGGCCGGCGACGACGTCGTCCTGTTCGGCGATGGCGTCGGCGGCGAGCCCACCGCCCAGGACTGGGCGCAGGCCTGCCGGACCATCTCCTACGAGATCGTCACCAGATTCGCGCCGCGGCTGCCCCGCGTGTATACCGGCGCGGAGGAGGACCGGGCGTGAGACTCCTCACCAGAGGCAAGAACATGGGTGTGGCGGGAGCCTGGCTCGGGGTGGCCGCCGCGGGAGCGGCGGTCGGGTTCGCGGCTGAGCGCTATGTGATGGGCCGGTCCCTCCGGCGTGACGACCCGTACGCCGACGAGCCGTTCGGCACGTTGCGAGGCACCTCGCAGATCGTGGTAGCCGACGACGGCGCGCCGCTGTATGTGGAGGTCGACGAGCCGCCGCAACCCACCGACCTCACCATCGTGTTCAGCCATGGCTACGCGCTGACACAGGATTCGTGGCATTTTCAGCGCCGCGACCTTCGCGGCCACGCCCGGCTGGTCTTCTGGGATCAGCGGCGGCACGGTCGCTCGGGTGGCGCTCCCGGGGGTGACGACCTCTCACCGCCCCCGAATCAGGGCACCGGCCGCAGACCCTCGAGGCAGGCCGTAGTCCGGGAACGGCTGGCGGCCGACCTCGCCGCGGTGCTCGACGCCGTGGTGCCCACCGGGCCGATGATACTCGTCGGGCACTCGATGGGCGGGATGACGATCCTGGCGCTGGCGCTGGAGCGTCCGGAACTGTTCGGCGAGCGGATCCGAGGCGTGGCGATGATCGCCACCACCGCCACGGGCCTCAACGGATCGGCCCTGGGTCTCCCGGCACCAGTGGGCAAGCTGGCCAGCCGCAGCGCCCCGGGACTGGTCGCCGCATTGGCCCGCCGCCCGGAGCTGATCGAGCGAGGGCGGCGGGTGGGAAGCGACCTCGGCTACGTGGTGACCCGGCGCTACTCGTTCGACGACGGCGGGTCGCCCGCGCTGGTCGAGTTCACCGCAGCCATGAACGCGTCGACGCCGGTGGAGGTTCTCGCGGAGTTCCTTCCGGTGGTGTGGGGCATCGACGCACACGATGCGTTGCCGGTACTGGCCCCGTTGCCCGGACTGGTCATCGCCGCCGACCACGATCATCTCACCCCGGTGAAGCACAGCAGGGACATCGCCAAGGCGCTGCCGCACGCCGAGTACATCGAGGTAGCCGACTCCGGGCACATGGTTCTGCTCGAACGGCACGAACTCGTCACCGAGCACCTGGCGGCGCTGGTGGCCCGGGTACGCGACGGCATGCCGCCGCCCCGGCGCACGATGACGAGAGTCAAGAGTCTTCTGGGGCGGCGATGATCGAGCTCGATATCCCGGATGCCGAGGCCATGCAGGAGCTCGGCGGGCGGGTGGCCGGCATCGTGAGCGCCGGTGATCTGCTGCTGCTCGGCGGGGGGCTCGGTGCCGGAAAGACCACGTTCACTCAGGGTCTCGGCGCGGGCCTCGGCGTGCGCGGCCCGGTCACCTCGCCCACGTTCGTGATCGCCAGGGTTCATCCGTCCTTGCGCGGCGGCGTGCCGCTGGTGCACGTGGACGCCTACCGGCTCGGAGGGTGGGACGAGCTCGAGGACCTCGACCTCGAAGCCACCCTGGACGAGGCGGTCACCGTGGTGGAGTGGGGTGAGGACTTCGCCGAAGGCTTGGCCGGAGAACGCCTGGAGATCCACATCGACCGGTCGGTGCACGGCGCGCCGGAAGGCCGGGCGGATCTGCGGCGGGTGCGCATCGCCGGTGTCGGCCCCCGCTGGAACGACGCCGACCTGCGCGGCCTCCTGGTGGCCTGACTCCTCTGCACAGGCCTGACTCTGGTGCCCGGCTTGACTTCGCTGCTGAGGCTTGACTTCGCTGCCGTGAATCGCGTTTGCGGGCACGTTCGGCGGCATTCGCGCGATTCTGGGCAGTGAAGTCAAGCTTGAGCAGAGAAGTGAGCCGCGGAGCGGACTGTGTCGGTTCGAGATGCAAGCCTGGGTGTGTGCAGAGCAGACCCGAGAGTCCCCATGCTGATCATTCCGGTGTTGCGCCGACGTCGCTCGACGAGCGCCTGGCCTCAGGCGCCGAGATCACCGACGCCGATCTGTCGGCCCGTGACCTCAGGGAGGTCCTCGGCGCGCACTGGATCATCCGCGGGTGTTCCGGCGCTGTGACTTCTCCGAGTCGGACCTGTCGAAGGCGTGGCTCGACGATGCCGTGCTCGCCGGAGCCGACCTGAGGGACACGGTGTGGATCGGCTCACGGCTGCGTGGTGCCGAGCTGCGCGCGGCCGAATTCGACGGCGCCGACCTGCGCGCGGCCGAATTCGACGGCGCCGACCTGCGTGGTGCTGACCTCGGCGAGTTTCCCTTGCAGGACGCTCATCGGCTGGCCGGCGCCACCATCTCCGCGGATCAGGCGGCCGTGATCCTCGGCCAGCTCGGCATCGTCGTCGAGGGCTGATGCCCGGGGGTGCGGTCAGCTCGTATCCGGCGCCCGACGCCTGTGCCGGGGCGTGTGCGCGGCGAGCGATGGGGTCGTGGGATCCGCGCCGGTGCCGCCCTGTCAGCCTTGGAAGAGCTTGTGGGCCAGCTGGTGAAACCGGTCGAGCTCCTCGGCGTCGCCGGGATAGTCGGCATGTCCGGCGCTGAAGACGAAGAGCTCCTTCTCAGCGGCGACGGCGTTGCACACGGCGAACTGTCCCGGTGGCGGTACGGCCGGGTCCCACAAGGCCGGTCCGAGGACGGCCGGAATGCGCAGATGCCTGGCGGCAACGGCCGCATCGAAGTATCGGAGCACGCCGGCCACGTGCGGATTCATCTGGGCGTACCGTCGCACCGCTTCGCCGCTGCCGGTGCACGGCAGAGTGAGACGCAAGGGATGGTTGCCGAAGCTCGGCACGTGCAGTGCGGCTGCGGTGAAGCGGGGGTCCCAGGGCAGCGCCAGCGCCCCGATGCCGCCGCCGAAACTGCCGCCGAGGTAGTTCAGCCCCTCTGGACGGATCGGCAGCAGCTGGAGCAGCGCGCTGGCCGCGCACCACAGGTCTGCGGCGCATCCGCCGTGCACGTAGGTGTCGACGGAGTCGATGCCGTGCAGCACGTGCTCGGCCGAGCTCGACGGGATACCGGGGAGGACCCCGTGGGTCTCAAGACCGCGAGACACCGGGAAGATCGCCGCGGCCCGCTCCGGCACCACGGTCAGGTCGGGTTCGGCGCGGCCGCCGTAGCCGTGGCCGACGACGACGGCCTGACTCACCTCGTCGTCGGCGGGAAGCACGACCCAGCCGCCGAGACGAACTCCGCCGAGGGAGCTGAACTCCACCTCGTGAACCCTCATGCCGCAGCCGCTCTGCTGAGCGGGTGAAAGGACCGGTGCCGAGAGCACCGGCGCCGGGTCCACCGTGAGCGCTCGCCGGTACAGGCCCTGCCAGAATTCGGCGAAGCCCGGCGGCTCGTCCGGTGCACCGACGCGGAGCAAGGCAGCCTCGTCGTAGCCGTATGTCGCGTCGAACGCGGCGTCGCCGAACCAGTCGTCGAAAGGAGGTCGCATGCCGCAAGTCCATCATGCTTCGCGACGCGTCCGGACCCGCCGGCAGCCCCCGGCGGGGCGTCCGGTCCGTCGAGGCGGCGGGCAAGCGGCGCGGCTCGCCGCCGGGCGGCGTATGGTTGGAGACCGTGCTGCTCTTGGCCTTGGATACCGCCACTCCCGCCGTCACGGTCGCCCTGCATGACGGCCGGGATGTCGTAGCGGAGTCGACCACCGTTGACGCTCGCCGTCACACCGAATTGCTCGCGCCCGCGATCACCGGCGTGTTGCGCGCCGCCGGAGCGGATCGCCGTGAGATCACCGAGATAGCCGTGGGCGTCGGCCCGGGGCCGTTCACCGGCCTCCGTGTGGGGCTGGCCGCCGCGCAGGTGCTGGGCGCTGCTCTCGACCGCCCGGTGCGGGGCGTGTGCAGCCTGGACGTCGTCGCGCACGGCGTGATCGCCTCGGGCGGCGGAGGTCGGCCGTTCGTCGTGGCCACCGATGCCAGGCGTCGCGAGGTGTACTGGGCCGGATACGACGCCTCCGGCCGGCGCTTGACGCCGCCGCAGGTGGCTACCGCGGCCGATGCGGCAGCAGCGTTCGGGCAGCACCTGTCCATCGCGGGGGCCGACGACATGACCGCACCGGCCGCCGGTGCCGGGCCTCGGCTCTATCCCGACGCGTTCCCGGTCGCGGTGGAGCCGGAGTATCCATCCGCGGCGGACCTCGCGGCCGTCGTCGTGGGCGGATACGCCGAGATCGTGGAACCAGACCCGCTGTACCTGCGCCGGCCGGACATCGCCCCGCCGGCTCCACGGAAGAGCGTACTGACATGACCATCGCCCTCAGGCCGATGGGCCCGGAGGACGTCGAGACGATCGAGCCGCTCGAGCGGGAGCTGTTCCCCGACGATCCGCCGTGGACCAGGGAACAGTTTCTGGAAGAGCTCGCCGGGGTCCCGGACACCCGCTGGTACGTGGTGGCGGTCGAGGAGGACGAGCTCACCGGATACGCGGGGCTGCGGGCACTGGGCATGCCGGGTGAGCCCGCCGACATTCAGACGATCGCCGTCGCGCCGGCCCACCAGCGCCGAGGGGTGGGAGCGACGCTCATGGACGCGCTGATCACCGAGGCCCGGGCACGGGCAGCGGGTTCGCTGTTGCTGGAGGTCCGCGCAGACAACGACGCCGCGCTGGCGTTCTACGGCCGTTACGGCTTCGAACGCATCGCCACTCGCCGGGCCTACTACGGCGGCGGGCGTGATGGCCTGGTGCTGCGGATGCGCCTCCCGGCAGCTCCATGATCGTCGCCGGTTCACGGCGCACCAGCACAGGTAACTCGTCGATGTTCATGGGACTGGGCGGAGATAATGTGGGCCCGTGGCTGAGCAACCGCTGATCCTGGGTATCGAGACGTCCTGCGACGAGACCGGCGTCGGGCTGGTCCGCGGGACCACACTGCTGGCCAATGCGGTGGCCAGCAGCGTCGAGGAGCACGTGCGCTTCGGCGGCGTCGTTCCGGAGGTCGCCAGCCGGGCCCACCTGGAGGCGGTGGTGCCCACGTTGCGCCGGGCGCTCACTGAGGCGGGAGTCCAGCTGTCCGACGTCGACGCGATCGCCGTCACCGCCGGACCGGGCCTCGCTGGGGCGCTCATGGTGGGAGTGTCCGCGGCCAAGGCGCTCGCCATAGCGCTGGACAAGCCCTTGTACGGTGTCAACCACCTGGTCGGCCACGTCGCGGCTGAACAGCTGGAGAATGGCCCGCTCACCGAGCCGGTAATCGCCCTACTGGTGTCCGGCGGGCACACCGAGATCCTCGAAGTCGACGACATCGCGTCGTCCGCGCAGCTGCTGGGGCAGACGCTGGACGACGCCGCGGGCGAGGCGTTCGACAAGGTCGCCCGGCTGATCGGGCTGAAGTATCCCGGCGGGCCGCACATCCAGAAGGCGGCGGCCGACGGCGACCCGACGGCCATCGCGTTTCCGCGAGGGCTCACCAGTCAGCGCGACATGAGCCGGCACCGTTACGACTTCTCCTTCTCCGGGCTCAAGACGGCCGTGGCCCGGTGGGTAGAGACCGCAGAGCGTGACGGCGTCCCCGTCCCGGTCCCCGACGTCGCGGCAGCCTTCCAGGAAGCCGTGGCGGACGTGCTCACCCGCAAGGCCGTGCTGGCGTGCCAGGAGCGCGGGGTGAGCACCATGGTGCTCGCGGGTGGGGTGGCAGCCAATGCCCGGATCCGGGACTTGACGAAGGAGCGTTGCGCCGCGGCCGGCATCGAGCTCAGGCAGCCGCGACTGTCACTGTGTACCGACAACGGCGCCATGATCGCGGCCCTCGGTGCGGCCGTCGTCGAGCGTGGGCTCCCACCGAGCCCCGCGTCGTTCGCCAGCGACTCGTCGCTGCCGGTCACGCAGGTTCTTGTCTGACGCGGTGAAACAACGTATGGGAACGGGTGAACACGTGCCGAACGCCGCGCGCCCGCATGGCAGACTTCCTCTGATGAGGCGACGACGGGTGCTGGCGATGGCCGCGGCGATCTGCGTGTCCGGCGTGCTGGCGGCGTGCGGGTCGGACGACGCCGCGCCGGGGGCCGCCCTCCCGACGCCGACTGCCTCGTCGCCAGCGCCGGACGAGACGCCCAGCCCGACGGAGACGACCGCCAGCCCGACGCCGGAAGAGCTCGAGCGGTTGCCGTGGGGACCCACCGTGGCGGAATACGAGCAGGCCGAGTCGATCGTCGCGGACATGGCCGTGGAGGAGCAGGCCGGACAGGTCATCGTCGCCAGTTACGCCGGGCTCGAGCCTCCCACCGAGCTGATCGCCGAGCTCGGGCTCGGTGGTGTCATCCTGATGGGCGACAACGTCGAGTCGACCGATCAAGTGGCCGCCGCCACCGCGGCTGCGCGGGAGGCCGACGAGCGGCCCTATCCGTTGATCGTGGCGGTCGATCAGGAGGGCGGCAATGTGGCGCGCGTCCGCGAGCCGGCGACCGAGTTCCCCGCCTACATGGCGCTCGGGGCCGCCCGCGACCCCGAGCTCGCCGCCGACGTCGCCCGGGCCAGCGGGGAGGAGCTGCGGGCCCTCGGCTTCACCATGGTTTTCGCGCCCGACGCCGATGTGACCATCGGGCCGGACGATCCGACGATCGCCAGCCGGTCAGCCTCGTCCGACCCTGAACTGGTCGCCGAGATCGTCGTCGGATCGCTGCGCGGGTACGCCGAAGCCGGGATCGTCGCCGTCCCGAAGCATTTTCCCGGGCATGGCTCGGTACCGGCGGACAGCCATGAGGAGCTGCCCGTGCAGACCGCGCCGCTGGAGGAGCTGCTGGAGCGTGACTTCGCGCCCTTCCACGCCGCCGTGAACGCCGGCGCCTCCGCCCTGATGGTGGCGCACATCGACGTGGAAGCCGTTGACCCCGGGACGCCGTCCTCCCTGTCCGGCGACGTCATCGAGCTCGCCCGCAGCGAGCTCGAGTTCGGCGGGCTGCTGGTCACCGACGCGCAGGACATGGCTGCGGTCACCGCCCTGTACGGGCCTGGGGAGGCCGCCGTCGGCGCACTCGCGGCGGGTGCGGACGTCGTTCTGATGCCCGCCGACGCCCGGGTCGCCCACGAGGCCATCGTCGCCGCGGTGGAGGACGGGCGGTTGCCGGCCGAACGGCTCGAGGAGGCCGCCACCCGCGGTGTCGCGGTCATGCTGAACCAGGACGCCGCTGACGATCCGCCGTCCGCCGACGTCGTGGGTGCTCACGAGGACGTGTCCTACGAAGCGTCGCTGGCGGCGGTGACCATCGCGGCCGGCGAATGCCGAGGTCCGTACGTCGGCGACACCGTCGCCGTCTCCGGCGGTACCGAACAAGACCGGGCCCGCTTCGTGGCGGCGGCCGAGGAAGCCGGCCTGACCGTGGGCTCCGGTGGCGATACGGTGCGCCTGCTCGGCGGTTCCGGTCCGGGGGCCGGTGACGTCGCGGTGGCGCTCGACGCCCCGTATCCGCTCGGGCCGAGTGAGGCGAGCACCAAGATCGCGATCTACGGTCGTACTCCGGCGGCGTTCAGGGCGCTGGTGGACGTGTTGCGCGGCGCCGAGACAGGCCATGGCCGCCTGCCCGTCGACGTCGAAGGCGCCGACCAGCTCGGCTGCCCACGTTCCCCTTAGCGCCCCCGACCACAACCCATGCCAGGGGTTATGGTCGCTACCGCTTGAGGGGGCGTTTGGGCAGGCCGCCCTTGGTCTGCGTGGCTGTCGACAGTCGCGCCTGGGAACCCGGGTGAAGGGTGCTCACATGCTCCACCAGCGTGA
Source organism: Phytoactinopolyspora alkaliphila (assembly GCF_010550695.1). Taxonomy (GTDB): domain Bacteria; phylum Actinomycetota; class Actinomycetes; order Jiangellales; family Jiangellaceae; genus Phytoactinopolyspora; species Phytoactinopolyspora alkaliphila. The sequence goes on along the minus strand of NZ_JAAGOB010000002.1, from coordinate 91,746 downwards.
TGAGGACTTCCTTGCCGGAGTCGCGGTCCCGCGCGTCCAGCATCACTACCGGCGTCGCCTCGTCCAAATCGAGGGCCTTGCGCACACTGTCCTGCATGTAGCGACGTGCGCCGTCGAAGCAGTTGACCCCGACGACGAACGGGATGTTGCGGTGCTCGAAGTAGTCCACGGCCGGAAAGCAGTCCTCCAGCCGACGCGTGTCGGCGAGGACGACGGCGCCGAGCGCGCCGCGGGTGAGCTCGTCCCACATGAACCAGAAGCGGTCCTGGCCGGGAGTGCCGAAAAGGTACAAGCACAGGCCGTCGCGGATAGTGATCCGGCCGAAGTCCATGGCGACGGTGGTGGTGGTCTTCTGTTCCACGCCGTCGAGCTTGTCGACCACCTGGCTGGCGCCGGTGAGTGACTCCTCGGTGCGCAGCGGGCGGATCTCGCTGACGGAGCTGACCAGCGTCGTCTTACCCACGCCGAACCCCCCGGCGATGAGAATCTTGAGGGCCACAAGAGGGTTGGCGCCGTTAGCGCCGTGGTCAGAGTGCACGGAGGCCATCGATGACTTCCCTGAGGATTCGGGTGTCTGGGAGTTGGGTGGGCTGGACCGGGCGGCTGACCCGAATGTGGCCCGCTTCCATCAAGTCGCCGAGCAGAACCCGGACCACGCCCAGCGGCAGGTTGGATTCCGACGCGATGTCGGTGACGGTCTGTGGATGACGCAGGCAGATCCGCAGGATGATGCGCTGTTCGGGCGAGAGCGTCGGCACGTCGTACGCAGACGCGTCCGCCTCGACGGTAGCCATGAGGTCGAACGTCTCGTCCGAGTTCTTGCTGCGCGCACGACCTGCGGTCATGGCGAACAGCCGAACGAGAGGACCGGCTTCGTCGTCGTACCACTGAGGTGTGGAATCGCTCATCGCGGCCGCGTCATCTCGGCGTGGAGGAAGAGTTCGTCGAGCCTGGCCGGCTCGGCACGTAGAGATGCTCGTGCACCTGCTTGACCAGGCGAGCCATCTCGTAGGCGATCAGCCCGATGTCGGCGTCGGCCCCCGCGAAGACGGCGAGGCACGAGCGGTCGCCGGCGGCGACCACGAAGAGGAAGCCCCCCTCGAGTTCAACCATGGTCTGGACGACGCCGCCCGCCTCGAAATGCTGGCCGGTCCCCTTCGCGAGGCTGTGAAAACCCGATGCGATGGCCGCGAACCGCTCGCGATCCTCCCTGCTCAGCTGGTTCGACGCCCCGACCGGCAGGCCGTCTCCAGACAGCACTACGGCGTGGCGAATCTGTGACACGCGGCCCACCAGTTCATCGAGGAGCCAGTTCAGCTCACCCGATGGTTGTGTCGGCTCGGTCATCGGTCTTCTCCCTTGTCATCTTTCTCGGACTGCCCCCGCAGCCACCCGGTGCGCATCGCCGACAGCGTGGCACGGGCTTCTTCTGGTGTACGTGCCATGGTGTCATGTGAGGCGCCGGCCGGGGGTGGAGGCGGCGGGGTCGCCCGCAGCTCCGGCCGCAGGCTGGCTTGCCGGACGCGGCGTGGCAGGTCTTCGAGTTCACTGTCCGGGGAATGCCCCGGCAGCACGGTGGTGGACCTGCCGTTGCCGGCAGGCGCCTGCGTGGAGGTCCCTGTCGGCGCCTGTGCCGGCTCGGGCTGCTGCGGCGCTGGGGCGGGCCGGGGGCTCGGGACGGCCGACAACGAAGCGACAGCCGTCAGCTGAGCACGTTCGACCGGAGCGGACTCCTCGTGTGCCGTGATCACCTCGGGCGGAGTGCTCCGGTCGAGAAGCTGGTCCGGCAGAAGAATGATCGCCTTGACGCCGCCGTACGCGGACCGCTGCAGGGTCACCTCCACGTCATGCCGGCGAGACAGCCGGTTGACCACGAAGAGCCCTAGTTGGTCGGCTTCGAGGAGGTCCACCTGGTCGGTTTCCCGGATCCTGCGGTTGGCGTCGTTCATGGCCTGCCGGCTCATGCCCAGACCACGGTCTTCGACCTCCAGGGCCAGACCGGTTCCCACCACTTCGCCGCGGACGGTCGCCTTGGTGTGCGGCGGGGAGAACACGACGGCATTCTCGACGAGCTCGGCGATCAGGTGTGTGAGGTCGGCTACGGCGGTGCCCGTGATCCGCACGTTGGGGATGTTCCCGACCTCGACCCTGGTGAAGTCCTCGACCTCGGCCACCGCAGCGCGGACGACGTCCATCATCGGTACCGGGTTGCGCCACCGCCGTGCGGGCGCCACACCGGAGAGGATGATCAGGCTCTCGGCTTGCCGCCGCATGCGCGTGGTCAAATGGTCCAGCCGGAAGAGATCCTCGAGCTGGTCGGGATCGTCGATCCGCCGCTCCATGCTGTCCAGCAAGGCAAGCTGGCGATGGAGGAGCACCTGACTACGGCGCGCCAGGTAGACGTACACGCCGGAAATGCCCTTGAGGACGTCCGAGCGCTCGATCGCCGCCTGCACCGCGGAGCGGTGGACCGCGTTGAGGGCCTCCGCGACCTGGCTGATCTCGTCGTCGGCGTGTGCTGCCCGGGGGGCTTCCGATTCCAGGTCGACGGTCTGTCCGGAGTTCAGCTTCCGCAACGTGGCCGGGAGCTTGCGCCGGGCCAGGTCCATGGCGGAGTTGTGCAGGCCGGCGAGCTCCACGACCAGTCCGCGGCCGATCAGCACCGAGATCAGCAGTGACAGGATGACACCGACCAAGCCCAGCACGACGGCCAGGCCCGACGTGCCGAGGACGTCGAAGCCGAAAAGGTTGGCCTCCTGTGCGGCGATGGTGGTGACCCGTTCTTCACCCGAGGCAAGATCGTCCTGAACAGACCTGGCGACCTCGTTCCACTCGCTCTGTGGAATCTCCGTGACGATGGTGTACCCGGCCTGCGACTGGCCGAGGGTGTTCTCGATGTCACGGAGTGTCTGGTACGACTGACTGGCGAGGACGTCGCGGTAGGCGGCCTCGGCCGACGGCCGTGGATCGTCGATGTCGGTCCAGAGCATGGATTGTCCGGCTCGCGTCGCCTCGGTGAGCGACGCGTACTGTGCTTGAGTCATGACCTCGGCGGCGTAAGCGGAGGCCATGATGGCGTCCTCGCGGGCGATCATCTCCCTGGCCAGGGACAGCTCGAGCACCACCCGGGGGTCGAACTCCACACCCGGTGCGTCCATCTGGGTCAGCACCCCGGTCACGCTGAAGGCCCGGCCGATGAGGTCCGTGTAGGCGTTGTAGCTGGCCAGCCAGCTGACCGAGCTCTCCCCGACACGGTCACGAATGGTGGAGACGTGGTCGGTGGCGTCCACCAGAGCTTCGATCCGGCCAGGAAGCCGGGTGTCGAGTCCGGCCGCATCGGTGCTGCTCCGGGAGATGCCGTTGCGCAGGGCGGCCGCGGCGGCGTCGGTATTCTGGCCCGCGGTGGTGAGGCTTTCCTCTCCGGCCTCCGGGTCGACCAGGTACTCCGATGCGGCGACCCGCTCCGCCTGGACCGCTGTGACGAACTGGTTGATCGGCGAGAGCAGCGTGTCGTTGACCTCTTTGAGCTGCTGGAGCTCGGAGACGTTCTGGGCGGTGGTGACCGTCGCGAATCCCCACAGGGCCATCAACGACATCACCGGCACCATGAGCACGGTGACGATCTTCGCGCGGACCGATCGTGGCCGCCGGCTGTTCGGCTGCTTGACGCGACTCGCCGCGGCCCGCCTCGATGCGTGCCGCGGGCCCGAGCGCGTGGACTGGCCGTCGTCCCTCGCGTCCTCCCCCTCGTCGTCGTCCGTGGCGGCCTCGATCGCCTGCTCGTTCTCAGAAGTCTCGTCGTACGCCTCGTCCTGGCGTTCACGCATGGTTGCCTCGATCAGCTCGCTAGTTGGAGTCTCGGCCCGGCCCGGCGAAGGCGACGGCGGGCTCCCGCTCTTGCCGGATGGGGGAGAGCGCGACGAACGCCGAGCTCAGGAACAGGAATGAACCGAAAACGACAATGAAGGGAAAGACGAACTCGACGGCGCTCGCTCCGGACAGAACCGACGTCCCGGGCGTGATCTCCAGCCGCAACGCCACGATGCCCGTGTATTCCGTGGCACTTGCCGCCGCCCCCATGAGAAGCGCGGCGGCGGCGGTGCCTCGAAAGCTGCGGGCGAGGAACGCTACCGCGAGCGACAGGGTCGCGGCGGCCATCGCGATGACGACCGACAAGACGACAGCCGGCATCTCGTAGCCGAGGGTGCCGTGGATCTGCATCGCCGACATGCCGACGTAGTGCATGGCCACAATCCCGCCGCCGATGCCGACGCCGCCCAGCACGACGCCGCGGAGGCGGGACCTGCTGAGCCCGATGGCGAACACGCCAGTCATGACGACGCCGATGGCGATCAACAAGCTGAGCAGAGTGAGCGGGACGTCGTACCGGACCGGAGAGCCGTCCACTCCGAAGCCGAGGATCGCGATGAGGTGCATGGTCCAGATTCCGGAGCCGATGGCCACGGCAGCGGTGATCAGCCAGCTGTGTTTGGCGAAACCGCTTGCCGCGAAGGCGCGGACCACGCAGCGCAAGCCGAGTCCGGCACCGATGCACGCCATCAGAAACGCGACGACGGCCGTGATCGGACCGTACTGGAAGAAGTGTTGCAGGTGCTCCACGTGAAGTCCCTACATGATCGCCCTTGTTGGTTGAGTTGTGACCGGCGAAGTGCTGGCCGTCTCTCCGTTAGCCGGACACACTATGACAAATCCGGTGCAGTCGATCAAGGGCTGGGCGGCTGGGAAACGTAAATGTACGCCATCCGTGCGGACCCGGAACGGCCGCACTGCCTTCGGTGAACGGCGCCGGTACAGGCTCCGAAGGCTGCGGCCACGAAGGTGGATGATCTTGGGGGCTGGCTGGTCGGGCATGGTTGACACCGGCAGTGGGCCGCCCTAGGGTCGGACCGATCTAGGTGGGATTGCACGGTTGCTTAACTTTGCGTAATTTGTCTTGACTCTGCAGTAAACAAGGGAGGAACACGTGTCTCGCACGTCGCGGTTGCGGAAGGTCCTGGCAGGCGGTGCGGCCGTTGCGCTGCTCGCCGCGTGCGGATCGGATGATGGGAACAATTCCGATCCGGCAGATGAGCCGCAGGCGGAGGAACAGGACGCGGAGGACACGGAGGATGCCGAGGAGGAGCCGGAAGCTCTGCCGGACCTGACCGAGGTCACCATCGGCTACGTGTCCGCCGTCGACCAGATGGGTGCGGCGGTCGCCCTGGATATCGGTTTCTACGATGAACTGAACCTCGACGTGAACCTCGCACAACCCTTCCCCACCGGGGTGGACGCGCTGAATGCGCTCGACGCCGGCGACGTGGACTTCGTCCAGGTCGGCACCCCGAGCATCGGCGCGGTCCTGCAAGGCATGGACCTGGTCTACCTCGGCAACTACTCCGGGAGCTCGAGCCAGCTCGGCATCGACGAAACGATGGCGATGGTGGCCACCGAGGAGTCGGAGATCGACCCGGACGACCTCAGCACCCTGGCCGGCAAGCGCATCGGTGTGTCGATCGGCTCCATCAACCACCTGTACGCGCTCGGCGTGCTCGAAGACGCGGGCCTTGGCCCGGACGATGTCGAGCTGGTGAACACTCCCCCGCCGGATATGGGGGTCGCGATGGAGACCGACGGCCTCGACGCCGCGGTGGTCTGGGATCCATGGCCGATCACCATCCGGGAAGACGTAGACGGCGTGTTCGAGGTCAGCCGAGGTGGTGGGCACATCGCGTACATCGGCTACATCGTGTCGACGCGTGAGTACGTCGAGAACAATCCCGAGGTGGTGGAGGCGGTGCTGACCGCCAGGGCGGCCGCCGACCACTGGATGCGGGAGAACCCGGAGGAAGCGGCGGACGTGACCGTGCGCTGGATCCCCGGGACGGAGATCGAGGTGGCCGAAGAGGCCATGCAATACAACATCATCCAGCTGGACCCGCGTTTCTCGGCCTGCAACTACCTCGCGCTCGACACCATGATGCAGGTGTTCGCCGACATGGAGGTCGTGGACGGTACGTACGACGTCAACGACCATTTCATGCCCGGACCCATCCTCAGCGTCATGGAGGAGTATCCGGAACTGTTCGACGACCTCCCGGAGATCCCCGAGGAGGCACAGATCACGCCGGACTACACGTTCGCGCGGGGCGAGGCGCAAAGCGCGTGCCCCGAGGGCTGACGTGCGGGACGCGATGACGAGGCGCTCCGGACCAGCCCGTTCGAGAGGGTCCTGATGGCGCTGACGTCACCAGCCGGCCGGCGGGGCGGGAAACTGTCCCGCCGGCTTTCGGCTGCACTGTGGTTCCTGCTGCCGTTCGTCCTGCTCGCGGCCGTCTGGGTGGTGATCGTCGAGGTCACCGAGGTGGAGATGCGGATCTTCCCGCAGATCACGGACGTCGCAGGAGCGTTCGGCGAACTGTGGTCCAGCGGTGAACTCTTCACCCACGTCGGGGCGAGCCTGCGCCGGGTGGTGCTCGGTGTGATCGCCGCCATCCTGACCGGGATTCCGTTCGGGATCCTGCTCGGTTCCAGCCGGTGGGTGGCGGCGTTCTTCGCCCCGCTGCTGCGGTTCTCGGTGGCGCTGGCCGGGATCGCGTGGATACCGCTGGCGACGCTGTGGCTCGGGTACGGCGAGCGGGCCGTCATCTTCATCGTCTGGAACGCGATGTTCTTCGCGCTGGCGTACAACACGATGCTCGGTGTGCAGCGGATCCCCACCCAGCTGTTGCGTGCCGCCAGGAGCATGGGTACGCCTCGGGCACGAATGTTCACCGAGGTCCTGCTCCCTGGCGCGTTGCCGAACATCGTCACCGGCTTGCGAGTGGGGCTCGGTTACGGCTGGCGTGGGCTGGTGGCTGCGGAGATCATCGCCGCGAGCGCGGGAGTGGGGTATTCGATCTTCCTGGCGCAGAAGTTCTTCCGGACCGATGTGATCATCGCGTTCATGATCGTGATTGGGGTCCTCTGGCTGATCACTGACCGTGCCGTCCTGGCTCCACTGGAACGTCGGACCGTGGAGCGGTGGGGGATGAAGGCGGTGACGGCGTAGATGACAGTGTCGGGTGCTACTCAGCGCACGCGTCCCGCGATGGGCGGCTTCTGGTGGCGGCGGCTGGGCCGGAGCCGGGTCGTGCGGACGTTCGGCCCGTTCGTTCCGGTGGTGCTCGCGTGGTGGGCCGTCGCGGAGCTGGAGTTCTTCCCCGCGGCGTTCTTCGTCGGGCCGGACGTCGTCGTCGCTGAGTTCGCAGAGTTGATCAAGAAGGGCATTCTGCCCGCCTACCTCTCGGACTCGGTGACCAGACTCTGGACCGGTGTCGTCTTCGGCCTGCTGATCGGGATCCCCGCCGGGTTCCTGGTGGCGATGTCGAGGTGGGCGCGCAGACTGACCTGGCCGCTGCTGATGTTCTTCCAGGCGATCGCCGACATCGCCTGGCTGCCGATCGTGATCGTATGGTTCGGCTTCAGCCTGACCGCGGTCACGTTCGTCATCGTCTACACCATCGTGTTCCCACTGATGATCAGCATCGTCGCCGGTGTCGAGCAGGTGCCACGGGATATGGTCCGGGCCGCGCGCAGCCTGGGCGCCGGCAGGTTCCGGGTGTTCACCGACGTCATCCTTCCCGGTGCGCTGCCTGCTGTGGCCACCGGGATCCGCACCGGCCTGGGATACGGCTGGCGTGCCCTCATCGCGGCGGAGATCATCGTCGGTACCAGCGGTATCGGCTTCATGATGTTCGACGCCCGCCGGGCGGGCGAGGTCACCGGCGTCTTCGTGGGAATGATCGTGCTGGGCATCCTGTGGTTCGCGCTCGACGCCCTGGTTCTCGCGCCGTTCGAGCGCAGCACCATCGAGCGCTGGGGAATGATCCAGACGGCGGAGGTGGCCAGATGAGCGACCAGCCGGGTGGGTCGAGCGGGCCGAGCGGCGGCGTGCCGGGCCGGGCGGGACCACGGGCGACGAGGAACGGAGCGCGGACGAGATCATGAGCACCCTTGAGATCAAGAACCTGCACAAGGAGTACGTCGACGCGTACACCGGTGAGACGGTGACGGCTGTCGGCGATGTCTCGTTCAGCGTCGACCGGGGTGAGTTTGTCTCCATCCTCGGCCCGAGTGGCTGCGGAAAGACCACCGTGCTTAACGTCGTCGCGGGGTTCGACAAGCTGACCAGCGGATCTGTCGAGGTGGGAGGGAAACCGGTGACGGCGCCGTCGCCGGAGCGCGGCGTCGTGTTTCAGAGCTTCGCACTGTTCCCGTGGAAGACGGTGCTCGGGAACGTGGCCTTCGGGCTGCGGATGCGTGGCGTGCCGCGACGCGAACGGGAACCGGTCGCCAGGCAGTACCTGGAACTGGTCGGCCTGGAGGGATTCGAGCGCAAGTTCCCGCATGAACTCTCCGGCGGCATGCAGCAGCGGCTGGGGGTGGCCCGCGTCCTGGCCAACGAGCCGGAGGTGATGCTGATGGACGAACCATTCGCCAGCGTCGACGCCCAGACTCGCCGCAAGCTGCAGGAAGACCTCACGGATATCTTTCAGGCCAAACGCCCCACGGTGTTCTTCGTGACGCACGACGTCGACGAGGCGGTGTTCCTCTCCGACCGCGTCGTCGTGCTGAGCTCCCGGCCGAGCACGGTGGCCGAGATCGTGACGGTGCCTCTGGAGCGACCCCGGAACTGGCGTTCGGTCCTGGAGAATCCCGACTTCAGACATACCGTCACTCACCTGACGGACCTGCTGGCAGGTGGCCGGGCCCATGGCGAGGAGCAGGCCGAACGGCTGTCGGGCCGGGTGGACTCGTCGTCCGAGCCGCCGGTCCGGGCGGACGCCGGCGGCGAGAGTTGAGGATCTCGGCATGATGCGACGTGTGCGGGGTGGCTGGTGTCGCGGGTGATGTGGGTGGTGCGCAGGATCCTGGGTACTGTCGGCGGGCGCACGCTCGCGGCGCTGGTGGTGCTCATCCTTGCGTACCAGATCTGGATCGGCCTCGCCGCTTCCGGGAAGGTGGCGGACGGGGTGGGGGCCGACCCTGATGCGCGAGGGCGCTTCGCGGTGGACGTCGTCCTGGACTTCCCGCCGGAACGTTTCCACGTTCTGGAGCTTCAGGAGTACGGGCGGACACGGGGCACCTCCGAGAATGTGATCCACCTGCACATGGTCACTCAGGATTCGGTCGACGCGATGGCACGCAAGTACTGGATCAAGGAGATCCGCCCAGGGGAGCGCGTGTCGCTGCTGCGCTGATCGTCGTCGTCATTGGCGTCGTCGCCGTTGGCGTCGTCGTTGGCGTTGGGGTGGGGCCGGGGCGGGACCGACGCGATCAGATGACAGAACCGGCCCAGATCGCGGTTGTTGTGCACCTGATCTTTTGCTGTTCGTATCGTGAGACGCGATCAGACGACAAAACCGGCGTTGATCACCGCCTCTGGTCCACCTGATCTCTCGCGCGGAAGCGATCAGCTGACATTTCGACGATCAGGTGACCAAGTCGGTCAGGTGGTGAGGGCGTCCAGGGCGGTGCGGGCCAGGACACGGACCCCGATGCCGAGGGCGCGTTCGTCGATGTCGAAGCTGCCCTGGTGAATGTCGTGCATGGTGCCGCCGCCGTGCACGCCGAGGCGGGCCATCGCCATCGGTGCGTGCTCGCCGTACCAGGCGAAGTCCTCGCCGCCCATGCTGGTATTAGTGCGGGCGACGGCGTCGGCCCCCAGCTCCGTGGCGATACTTCCGCGCATCAATTCCACGCAGGCGTCGTCGTTGATGACGGGCGGAACGCCTCGTTCGTAGTTGATCTCCACGTCAGCCCCGCACGCGGCGGCGATGTCCGAGACGATCGACCGGAACTGTTTTTCGGCATCCGCCCATGCGGCATGGTCGAGGACACGAACTGTGCCCTTGAGCACTCCTTCACTGGGGATGGCGTTCGGTGCGTCGCCGGCCTGAATGGCGCCCCACGTGAGCAGGAGCCGGGCGCGGACATCGGTGCGGCGGGCCAGCAGGCCGGGTGCGTCCACGGCGATGCGGGAGAGGGTGTCCACCACGTCGACGGTCAGGTGCGGGCGGGCGGTGTGCCCGCCTGGGCCGCTGACCTTGACCTCGATCAGGTCGCAGGCAGCGGTGATGGGGCCGAGCTTGATTCCGACCCGCCCGACCTGGAGCCGGGGATCGCAGTGCAGAGCGAAGACCCGCTCGACCCCGGACAGCTCCCCGGCGGCGATGACCTCGCGAGCGCCGGCCATCTTCTCCTCTGCCGGCTGGAAGATCACGCGCACTCGGCCGGGAAGCTCGCGAGCCTGGGACAGCGCCAGCGCGACACCCAGGGCGATGGTGGTGTGGGCGTCGTGGCCGCAGGCGTGGCACACGCCGGCCACGGTCGAGCGGTAGGGCACGTCTTTGAGATCCATCAGCGGCAGGGCGTCCATGTCGGCCCGGATCGCTACGGTGCGCGGTCCCGAGCCGACGTCGACGGCGAGGCCGGTGCCCCGGGGCAGGATGCGTGGTTTCAGGCCTGCCTCGGCCAGCATCTTCGCGATCAGGTCGGTGGTGACGTGCTCGTTCATGCCGAGCTCGGGGAACGCGTGGATCCGGCGGCGCAGGGCCACCAGGTCGTCGTGATGTGATTGCGCCCAGCTCGCAAGCCAGTCAGTGCTCACGCTCGTGCCTCTTATGTGTGTGCGGCAGGTGACAGCGCTACCTGAGTGGTATCCGGCGTCACCGAGGAGTCGTCTGCGGTGGAACCGGATCAGACTACTGCGTCGGACTCGAGGTAGTCGCTTGTGGCGACCCTCGGGAGCGGCACTCCGGATATCCGTTGCCCGGGTGGCACCAGAAGGCCGGTCCTCATCTCGTCCAGGAGGCCATCGACGACCTTGGTCAGGTCTCCGCCGCTGGTCTCCGCGATAGCGCGTTGGCGCTGATAGCTCGCGCCAATCCGCAACAGGTGCTCGACCATCGCGAGCTCATCAGCGCAGCCGAGTCTACGCGCAGTCGGTGTCAGATCGTCGGCCAAATCGAGAATTGCCTGCCGGATCGGGACTGTGCCGCCGTGCTCGTCGACGATGATCTCCGCTTCGAGCCCGTAGCGCGCGGCGCGCCACTTGTTCTCCCGGACCACCCAGCTGGGCGGATTGGGAAGCGTGTACCCGCGGTCGAGCTCGTGATCGAGCTTGTGAACCAGGCTCTGGGTGAGCGCGGCGATGATGCCGACCTCGTCGAGGGTGGGCAGCCCGTCGCAGACCCGCAGCTCCACGGTGCCGAAGTCTGGGTGTGGCCGGACGTCCCACCACACCTCGCGGACCGATTCGACAGTCTGCGCCGAGATCATGGTGGCCATGTAGTCCTCGAACTGGTTCCAGCCGGACAGCTGATACGGCAGGCCGGCGGTGGGCAGCGTCTCGAACACCTTGCTGCGTGAGGATGCCAGCCCGGTGTCGTGTCCGACCCAGAACGGCGACGAGGCGGAGAGGGCGAGGAAATGGGGGATGTACGAGGTCAGGGCATTGACGATCGGGATCGCCTTGTGCGGGGAACGGATGCCCACATGGATGTGGACGCCGAAGATCTGCAGCCGGCGGGCCAGCCACTGCAGCTGATCCACCAGCTGCCGGTAGCGCTCCTTGGGGCTGATCTCCTGGGTGTTCCAGTCGGTGAAGGGGTGGGTCCCGGCGCACATGGGCGCCAGCCCGCGGCGTGCTGCGGCCTGCGTCACGGTCCGGACCGTCTGGTCAAGGTCGTCCCGAGCTTCGGCGACGCTTTCACAGACGCCTGTGATGACCTCGATGGTGGATTGGAAGAGTTCGTGCTTGGCCCGGGGATGTTCGTCCGCGCCCTCCGGACAGATCTCGCGGAGGATCTCGACAGCGCCGGAGGTGAGTTCACGGGTGTCTAAATCGATCAGCTGGAGCTCCCATTCGACACCGAGACTTGCCCGGTCGGACTGCCTGAACGGGATCTCCATCTCTGGAGTGTGACACGTAGTTAGAGATCATGGAATAGCTCGTCTCATTTCCTCACTTAACGTGACGATCCGTCCGTGATCACAGCGGTGTCGCGACGAGCACGATGGTGCGGCGCCCTGCCCTGGTCACCACCAGCGTGGCGGTGCGGGAGCCCTTCGGCCGCAGCGACCTGCGCAATTCCTCCGGAGTGACCTCGACGCCGCGCTTCTTGATCGTGAGTGAGCCGATGTCGTGGGCCCGGACGTAGCGTCGCAACGCCTTCACGTCGTAGGGCAGAACCTCGGTCACCTCGTAGGCGCGGGCGAACGGCGTGCTGAGATGGGTGTCTGCACTGACGTACGCGATCGACGAGTCGAGCAGCCAGCCGTCCGTCATGGCCGCGACCGCCGTGACGAGCCCGGCGCGGATCACCGCGCCGTCCGGTTCGTACAGGAAACGCCCCGGTGCGTGAACCCGGGGATCGCCGGGGTCGTCCGCGTCGGTCAGCGTTGCCATGTGAGCCGCTGCGCTGGACCCCGCGGTCCCGGAGCCAGGCCCCGCAGTGACGGAACCGGGCCCCGCGCCGCCGCGCAGCACCGTCGCCCGGCGGCGGCAGCCACTGGCCAGCTCGCCCGACCAGATCGCGGCCTCCTTGACCTCGCCGTTGTCCGACACCCACTCCGCCTCGGCGCCCGCCGGCACGCGGTCGTGCGGGATCCCCGGCGCGACCTTCACACACGCGTCACCGTCGAGCAGCTCCAGCACGAAGGACCACGGCGGTTGGTAGGCATCGGGGTCGAAGATCCGCCCACGGGCCGTGCGGCGGGCCGGGTCGCAGACGACGGCGTCGTAGCCCGACCGGTCATGCCGGGCGGCGTCACCAGTCAGCACGCCGGCTCGCCCGGTCAGGTCGAGCGCGGCGATGTTCAGCCGCGCTGCCTCGGCGGTGAGCTCGTCCATCTCCACCCCGGTGACCGTCAGGCCGGCGCGGGCCAGCTCGATGAGATCGCCGCCGATGCCGCAGCACAGGTCCAGCAGACGTCCGCCCGGCCGGCGATCCGCGAGCCTGCGGGCCCGGTGCGAGGCGACAGTGGCTCGAGTGGCCTGCTCATAGCCGTCGACGGTGAGGAACATCCGCGCGGCGTCAGCCGGGTGGAACTTCGCCGTCGCCCGCCGCCGGAGGCGCACCTGGGTGAGCGCGGCGGCCACGAGTTCGGGTGCGTGATCGCGTCGCAGCCGGCTACCCAGTGCGAACTCGGTCTCGACGCCGAACCCACTCTCGGCCTCGCGCAGTAGCGCCTTGCCCTCCGGCGAGGCCAGATGCCGCAATGTGCGGATGTCCACGGTAGGCGGGTGACTAGGGCGAGCCGGGGCGGAGCCGGTCGAGCGCCACGCCCGCGTACATGGCGACCCCGGAGCTGAGCGCCGCCTCGTCGAAGACGACCAGGTTGGAGTGGTTGGCAGGAGCGTGCTGCGGGTCGATTCCGGGTGGGCAGGCGCCGAGGAACGCCATAGCGCCCGGGTACCGCTCCAGGACGTAGGAGAAGTCCTCGGCGCCCATCAGCGGCTCGGCCAGCTCGGCCGAGCGTTGTTCGCCGAGCAATGCCGCGGCGACCTCGCGCACTGTGGCGCTGAACGCGGCGTCGTTGATGGTGACCGGGTAACCCTGCACGATCTCCAGCTCAACCCGGAGGCCGTGGGCCGCCGCAACGCCTTCCGCCACGGAACGCAGCTGCCGGTGCGCCTCGTCGCGGGTCCGTGCGGAGAAGGTACGGATGGTCCCCTCGATCTCGGCGGTGGCTGGGATGACGTTCGACGTCGTCCCAGCCGAGACCCGGCCCACGGTGAGCACCGCCGGATCGAACACGTTGACGCGGCGGGTGATCGCCGCCTGGAGAGCCGTGACGATCTCGCACGCGGCTGGCACGGGGTCCAGGGCCCGATGCGGCGCCGACGCGTGCCCACCACGGCCGGTGAGTACGAGCTCGAACGTGTCGGCGGCGGCCATGGTGGGACCCGGCCGGATGTGGATCTCGCCACTGGGGAATTGGGTGGTGATGTGCAGCGCGAACGCGCCCACCACATCGGGGTCGTCGAGCAGGCCCTCCTCCAGGGCGAACCGGGCACCGTGCTCACCTTCCTCCCCGGGCTGGAAGAAGAACAGGACCCTGCCGGCCAGCTCGTCTCTCTTCGCGGCCAGGAGGCGGGCGGCGCCTGCCAGCATCGCGACGTGTGTGTCGTGTCCGCACGCGTGCATGGCTCCGTCGATGCGCGAGGCGAACGGCAGGCCGGTATCCTCGCGCAGCGGAAGAGCGTCCATGTCGCCCCGCAGGATGAGCGTGGGCCCCGGGTGCGCGCCGTCCAGCTCCGCGACGACGGCTGACGTGGTGTCCGACATCCGCAGCGTCAACCCCAGGTCGGCGAGCTCGTCCAGGACCGCCTGCCGCGTGACCGGCAGATGCAGGCCGATCTCGGGATGCTGGTGCAGGGCACGGCGGAAGGCTATGGTGCGCTCGGCCAATGCCTGCGCGGCCTCGAGCAGCGGCGTCGTCATCTATGTGAGTATGCCGAACCGGCTCCCGGCGACGTCCGGGCGGGGGACGCGCGGCTACGCCACGCCGCGTAGGCCGCGTGCGGCGCTGGGATGCGTGTGCTGGGACGCACGCGCTGGGGGCGCACTGCCGATCAGCGAGAACTCAGAGGCCGCAGCGTCTGGCGAGCCCGCTCGCCCCGTTCCCGGTCGATCTCGTCGTCGTCGATCCATTCGGCCAGCTCCCGTCGGAGTTCAGCCGCTTTCTGCGTACGTTTGCGAGGGTTCTCGGCCTTGAGGACCTCATCGAGTTCGGATAGCAGGCTATCCCCTTTCTCGCCCCAATCCCTCCGGGCCACGGCGACGTCGACGAAAAGCTCCCGCACGGGTGTGAGTCGGTCGTCCTGAGGGCCTACGTGAGGGGTTAGTGCCACAATGGCGGCCTGTCCAGCCGCGGTATCGATCTCGCCGTCCATGAGCCATGACGACGTTTCCATGATCAGCTTGCGTGCTTCCTCGGTGCGCTTGCCTTCCCTACCCTCTTGCTGGATCTTCTCCCGCAGGGCTTTGGCGAGGTCTTCGCCTTTCTGGCCGGCGGCGGCGCCATCGGCGTCCAACGCGGCGATCAGTCCCTCAAGGTGCTCAGGCCAGCCGGCGGCCTCGTCGCCCGGGTCGTCGCCCGCGTCGTCGTCCCGCGCGGTGCGGTCGTCGTCGTTCTCATCCGAACTCTCTTCGGATTCGTCATCCTGGCCGGGGTCATCGGGCGAGTTGTCCTCCGCGCTCATGCCGTCGGCTTCTCGCGGCGCCGCGAGATCGTCTGGGTCATCCCCATTGCTGACCACCAACGCCACCACCACGATCGCCGCCGCGATACCGGCGACGAGGCCCAGTGCCCATAGGCGGCGGGCGAGGCGGTGTCGTGACCGTTCCCGGTCGGTCGTGGCTCTAGCCGAGCTGGGCGGATCTGGCGGCGCGTCCACAGAGCTTTGGGCGGCAGGCAATACCCGAGTGGTCTGCGCAGGTGTGACGGCGGAGTTTTGTGGCGCCGAGATGCTTGCCATGGTCTCCGGCGGCGGTGGTGGAGGGTACTCATTGGGGCGCTGGTGCAGGGCTGCGCGCATCGCCGCCGCGCTGGGGTATCGGTCCTGTGGATCCTTGGCCATCGCTCGTTCCACCGCGGCGGCCACTGCTGGCGGGACATCCGTGACCACATCGGAGACCCGCGGCACCGGCTGGCGTTGATGCGCGAGCGCCTCAGCGATGGGTGTGTCGGCCCGGAACGGCGGATCACCGGTGAGGCACTCGTAGAGGACGACGGCGAGTGAGTAGAGGTCGCTGGCCGGCGTAGCCGGATGGCCCGCTACCTGCTCGGGGGTCAGATAGCGCGGGGTGCCGAGGAGCTGGCCGGTTCCTGTCAGGCCGCTGGAACCCTCGGTCAGTGCCTTGGCTATGCCGAAGTCGGCCAGCTTCACGCCGCCGGCGGTGGGCAAGAGAATGTTCGACGGTTTGACGTCCCGGTGCACGAGACCACGCTCGTGTGCCGCGTGGAGGGCGGACAGTACCGCGTCGGCGACGGCGAGCGTCTCGCTCCGTGGAAGACGGCCGTCGGTCCGCAGCCGATCCGCCAGCGTGGGCCCCTTGACCAGTTCCATCACGATGAACGGGCGCCCATCCGCCTCGCCGACGTCGAACACCGCCACCGTGTGGGGATGGTGCAAGCCTGCGGCGGCACGGGCCTCCCGCAGCATCCGCTCGCGGCTGGAGGGGTCGAAGGCGAACGCGTCGTGGATGAGCTTGACCGCGACGTCGCGTTGGAGGACCCGGTCGTACGCGCTGACCACACGGGCCATGCCGCCGGAACCCAGCGGCTCGCCGAGTTCGTATCTTCCGGACAGCACAGTCATCGCTCGTTGTATCCATGGTCGTGGGGTACATGTAGGCCGGACAGCACGCCTGCAGGCTCCGAGTGTAGTGCTCGTGTCGGCGACGCTGCCGCCGAACCGGACGTGACGGCGATCGTAATGGGACGCGTTCACGCCCCCGGCCTAGCACTCACCTTGACCGAGTGCTAATGATTGGCTATGTTCGACATTGGCACACTCACATGGAGAGTGCCAACGGCCGATACCGCCGGCACCCGCGACGACGGTGGCACGCGGCCAGTCCATACGAAGCATCCGTGACATCCCGTGAAAGGGGAGGTCAGACTAGTGTCGGTCTCCATCAAGCCACTTGAGGATCGCATCGTGGTCAAGCCGCTGGAAGCGGAGCAGACCACAGCATCCGGACTCGTCATTCCTGACACCGCCAAGGAGAAGCCCCAGGAGGGTGAGGTCGTCGCCGTGGGCGAGGGCCGTTGGGACGAGGATGGCGAGAAGCGCATCCCCGTCGACGTGAAGGTCGGCGACGTCGTCCTCTACTCCAAGTACGGCGGCACCGAGGTGAAGTACGGCGGCGACGAGCTGCTGATCCTGTCTAGCCGCGACGTGCTCGCCGTCGTCAACAAGTGACGCACGAGCGACCTCTGTAACCACTGAGGACGTATCAGTGCGACGCCCCGGTGCGGCGGAGGGCCTCCATCCGGTGGCTCTTGGCCCGCTCAATTAGCGAGCGGGCCGCCGCGCCGGGGCGTCGTCCTTTTGACGTGGAAGGACGTTGAAAGAACCCATGCCCAAGATTCTCTCGTTCGACGAGGAAGCCCGCCGTAGCCTTGAGCGCGGCGTGGACGCCCTCGCGAACACCGTGAAGGTGACGCTCGGCCCGCGTGGTCGCAACGTCGTCATTGACAAGAAGTTCGGCTCGCCCACCATCACCAACGACGGCGTCACGATCGCTCGCGAGATCGAGCTGGACGACCCCTACGAAGACCTCGGCGCACAGCTGGCCAAGGAAGTCGCCACCAAGACCAACGACATCGCCGGAGACGGCACCACCACGGCCACCGTGCTGGCCCAGGCCATGGTGCACCGTGGCCTGCGTGCCGTCGCCGCCGGCGCGGGCCCGATGTCCATCAAGCGTGGCATCGACGCGGCCGTCGAGGCGGTCACCGCCCGGCTGGTCGAGTCCGCCAAGCCGGTGGACGAGAAGACGTCCATCGCTTCGGTGGCGGCGATCTCGGCGCAGGACCCCGAGATCGGCCGGATCATCGCCGAAGCCTTCGACAAGGTCGGCAAGGACGGCGTCATCACGGTCGACGAGTCGCAGACTTTCGGCACCGAGCTCGAGTTCACCGAGGGAATGCAGTTCGACAAGGGCTTCCTGAGCCCGCATTTCGTCACCGACCACGAGCGCCAGGAGACCATCCTGGAGGACGCCTACCTCCTCATCCACCAGGGCAAGATCACGTCGGTCGCCGACTTGCTGCCCCTGCTGGAGAAGGTCGTCCAGGCCGGTAAGCCGCTGCTCATCGTCGCTGAGGACGTCGAGGGCGAGGCGCTGTCCACGCTCGTCGTCAACAAGATCCGCGGCACGTTCACGTCGGTAGCCGTCAAGGCTCCCGGCTTCGGCGACCGCCGCAAGGCCATGCTGCAGGACCTGGCGATCCTGACCGGTGGCCAGGTCATCGCCGAGGAAGTCGGCCTCAAGCTCGACCAGGTCGGCCTCGAGGTGCTCGGTTCCGCCCGGCGGATCGTCGTCGGCAAGGACGAGACCACCGTCGTCGACGGTGCCGGCGCGGCTGAGGACATCCAGGGTCGGGTCGACCAGATCCGCGCGGAGATCGAGAACACCGACTCCGACTGGGACCGGGAGAAGCTGCAGGAGCGGCTGGCGAAGCTCGCCGGCGGCGTCGGTGTGGTGCGCGTCGGCGCGGCCACCGAGGTGGAGCTCAAGGAGCGCAAGCACCGCATCGAGGACGCGGTGTCCGCTACTCGGGCCGCCATCGAGGAAGGCATCGTCTCCGGTGGAGGTGCCGCACTCGTGCACGCTCGTTCCGCTCTGGACGGTGACCTCGGCCTGACCGGTGACGAGCAGGTGGGCGTGAGCATCGTCCGCGATGCCCTCGTCGAGCCGCTGCGCTGGATCGCTGAGAACGCGGGCGAGAACGGCTATGTCGTCGTGTCGAAGGTTGCCGAAGGCACGCCTGGTCACGGCTTCAACGCCGCCACCGGCCAGTACGGAGACCTCCTGGCCGACGGTGTCCTGGACCCGGTGAAGGTGACCCGTTCCGCGGTGGCCAACGCCGCCTCGATCGCGGCCATGCTCCTCACCACCGAGGCGCTCGTCGTGGACAAGCCCGAGGACGAGGAAGCCGCTGCCGCTGCTGGTCACGGTCACGGGCACGGCCACTGAAGATCAGTTCGCTGCACATTGCGTGGAAAATATCGGGGCTCGTCCGCTACAGAATTTCAGCGGACGAGCCCCGGCTCATCTCCACCGTATTTGCCTCCGCAATGACGGCGCCATCCTAAATGATCATGTAAACCATGTTTTCTCGTGCCCTACCATGCCTGCAGGCATGGTGAAGCACGTACAAACATGGTTTACATGATCATTTAGGGCGAGCAGGAGGAGCGGCGCATGAGCGGAGCACGCGTGGGATACGCGGCGATGCTGGAACGCTTCCACCCGTCCGACGTGACGGATCTCGCGGTCGAAGCGGAGCGGGCCGGCTTCGACGGCGTCATGGCCGACGACCATTTCCAGCCGTGGACGCCGCGCCAGGGACACGCCGGGTTCGTCTGGAACGTGATGACGGCGATGGCCGAGCGCACTCATGGCCTTGTCGGTGTCGGCGCCACGTGTCCCTCCTTCCGCTGGCATCCGGCCGTCGTCGCGCAGGCCGCCGCGACGCTGGAAGCGATGTACCCGGGGCGGCACTGGCTCGGGATCGGATCCGGTGAGGCCATCAGCGAGCACGTGGTGGGCGGATACTGGCCGGAAGCGCCCCAGCGGATCGCCCGCATGTTCGAGGCGATCGAGATCATCCAGAAGCTGTTCTCCGGCCGTGACGTCCGGCACGACGGCAAGTTCTTCACCCTGGAGCGGACCCGGCTCTGGACCCGGCCGGACGTCCCACCCCCTGTCTACGTCGCGACGTCAGGCCCGGTCACCGCGCGTCGTGCCGGCTCCGTCTGCGACGGGATCATCACGGTCGCATCGACGCCGGAGAAGGTGGCCGCATTGTTCTCCCGGTTTGACGAGGGGGCACGCTCGGTCGGCAAGGACCCGTCGTCGGCGGCGAAGATCGTGCAGATCCACCTCTCCTGGGCACCGGACCCCCTCGAGGCCGCCGCCCAGGCGGTACGCGAGTGGCCCAACGGTGCCATGCGGTTCTCCAAGGCGGACATCCGCTCGCCGCATGACATCGAGCAGATCGCCAGGACGGTACGCGCGGAAGACTTCGAGGGCCAGCTGCTCATCTCTGCCGACCCCGACGATCACCGCCGCGAGATCCAGCGGTACCTCGACGTCGGGGCGACGCATGTGTACCTGCACAACGCCGGAACCGATCAGCTGGGCTGGCTCAAGGCCTTCGGACGTGAGGTGATCCCCGGGCTCACGCCTTAGAGCGGCGAGAACGTCAGCACGGGGCGGCCGGTGCGGGGATGTGGGTGCACGTCGCAGTCCACACGGAATACGTCCCGGATCAGCGTCGGAACCAGGACGTCCTCCGGTGCCCCGGTCGCCGCGACCCGGCCGTGATCGAGTACCACCACCTGGTGGCAATGCGCGGCGGCAAGGTTGAGGTCGTGCAGTGCGGCGAGCGAGGTCAGGCCCAGCTCGAGCACGTTGCTCATCAGGTCCAGCTGGGCGTGGATGTCGAGGTGGTTGGTGGGCTCGTCGAGTAGGAGAAGCTCGGGCTGCTGGGCCAGGGCGCGTGCCAGGTGGACGCGCTGACGTTCCCCACCCGAGAGTGTGTGCCAGTCGCGTTCGGCCAGCCCGGGCACGCCGACGGTCTGCAGCGCGCCGAGGGCGATGTCGTCGTCGGAGTCCGACGCCGGGTACGGCGTGCGGCCGAGCAGGACCACGTCGAGCACGCGCAACGGCACATCGGTCGACACCTCCTGTTCCACGACAGCCACGCGGCGGGCGCGTTCGCGGCGGCGCATGCTGCGCAGGTCCTCGCCCCCGAGCGCGACCGTGCCGCGGTCCGGGCGGGTGGTGCCCGCCACGGCGCGCAGCAGGGTGCTCTTCCCCGACCCGTTGGGTCCGAGCAGCCCGGTGAGAGTGCCGGGCCGTACAGCCACGTCCACGCCGTCGATGATCAGATTTCCATCGACCGACCACGACACATCGGTGACCCGCAATCCGGCGGCGTCCGGGCGCACCCCGGGGAGAGTGGGGTGGGCCATGGTGACGGTGCTATGGGCGCTCATCGTCATGCTCGGCCAACCTTCCGTCGTCGCAGGAGGACAGCGAATGCGGGCGCGCCGAGGAAGGCGGTGACCACCCCGACCGGGAGTTCTCGCGGATCGAACACGGTGCGGGCGACGGTGTCGGCCCAGATCATGAAGCTCGCCCCGGCAAGCGCGGCCAGGGGCAGGACTCGCCGGTGACCGGCGCCGACGAGCAGCCGGACCGCGTGGGGCAGCATCAGCCCGACGAACCCGATCGCGCCGCTGACCGCCACCGCGGCTCCGGTGAGCAGAGCGACCAGGGCCAGCATGGTCCATCGGGTCGCGTTGACATTGATGCCCAGGTTCGACGCGGCCCCGTCGCCGAAGGCGAACGCGTCCAGGGTCCGGCTGCGCGACATCAGGGCGGTGCCGACGACGGCCACGGCGGCGCTGACGACCGCCACGTCGTTCCAGCTCGCGCCTCCCAGCGATCCGAGCAGCCAGCTGAGGATCGAGCGGTAGGAATCACCCGTCGCGGACCAGAAGATGACGAACGAGGTGACGGCCGAGCACAGGTATGAGACCGCGAGACCGGCCAGGATGGTACGGGTAGGCGGCAGCTCGCCGCGGCGGCTGGCCAGGGCCAGGGTGGCTGCGAGGGCGAGCAGCGCACCCGCGAACGCGGCGACCGGCAGGCCGAGAGTCCCGACGCCAAGGACGAGCACAACCACGGCACCGACGGACGCGCCCGACGACAGCCCCAGCAGATAGGGCTCGGCGAGGGGGTTACGGGTGAGCGTCTGCATGACGGCCCCGCAGATTGCCAGCGCCGCACCGACGGCGGCGGCCGTCAGGACGCGCGGCAGGCGTAACTCCCAGACGATCCCATCTCTGAGCTCCGACAACGACGTCTGGAACCCGACGCGCTCCAGGCCGACGTGGCTGCCGATCGAGCGCCAGACGTCCAAGGCGCCGATGTCCGCCGAGCCGATCGTCACCGCGACGGTGGCAGAGGCGACGAGGACGGCCGTCATCGCAGCGGTCCACACGCTTGTCGGAACGTGCCGGCGACGCGCCGGTCCGGGCGGCGACTCCGTCGTCGCCGGGTTCCCGGAGGTGAGGGACGCTGTCATCGTCGGCCGCTCTCCGCCTCGGTCAGTCCGAGGTCGTCCAGCTGAGCAGCGAGATCCACCACAGCACCGGCGTTGCGGACTCCTGCCTCCGCCGCCGGGAAGGGGATCCGCAGATAGCGTCCCTCCTGCACCGCCGGCAGAGCGGCGGTGGCGGCGTTGGACTCCAGCAGCTGGATCTTGTTGTCCGCGGTGTTCCACGCCGCGTCGACGAGGATGATCACGTCCGGGTCCCTGTCCACCACCTGTTCCCAGGTGACGCTCGCCCAGGTGTCGTGGACGTCGGTGAAGATGTTCTCCAGACCGAGCTCGCGCATCATCATCGCCGGCGCGCCGATGTCAGCGCCCACGTACGGCGTGTCCTCACCTGAGCTGTACCAGAGGGCGGTGAGCCCGTCGCCGGGCGCGTCCACCCCCTCCAGCAGCTCTCGCTGCTCGGCGACGAGGGCGTCGGCCCGGTCCTCCACATCGAAGATCCCGGCCAGCTCGTGGATGTGGTCGAACAGCGCGTCGAATGTCATCGGATCGGGCTGGTATCCGGGTTCCTTGCAGGCGGAAGGCGCCACGTAGGTGTCGATCCCGAAGCTGGCCAGCGCCTGCCGCTCACCTGCGGTATCGACGGCGAAGTTGCTCTCCCAGCCGGCGAAGACGAAGTCCGGTTCGGCGTCGAGCAGGGCTTCCTGGCCGGGCACCTGCTCGGAGAGGACCGGCACGCCGGCGAGATCCGCGGCGTATTCGTCCGGGACGGCGCCGTCGGCGAACGCCGTGCCGACGAGCCGATCCGCGAGGCCGAGCGCCAGCATCAGTTCAGTCGACGTGGACTTGATCGTGACGACGCGTTCAGGCGGGTCGTCGACGGTCACCTCGAAGCCGCAGTTGTCGAGGGTCGTGGGGCCGCCGGGCGCCTCGGCCGCCTGCGAAGGCCGGCCGTGGTCGCCGGTGGTGGCCTCGGCTGCGCAACCGGCGAGGACGCCGACGGAGAGGAGCGAGAGGACGGTGGCCGCGGTACGGCTGGATGCGCGAAGCGGCGGGAGAGCAAACACGGATACTCCAACGATGGCGGGTGCCGGTCTATGCCGGGCCGGCGAACGGCACGGCAGGGGACAGCGAGCGGTGAGGCGACCAAGGCGACCGCCGAACCAGCTACCCACTCATCGGGCAGACACATGGGAGCACAAGTGATGCTCCTGGGCCTGCCGCCAAGTCTAAGCCCTTCACCCGATTTCGGAACCCTGGCATGGGTTGTGGTCCCACAAGTGGGATATTTCGGGCGGATTTACGACCTCAACCCATGCCAGGGCTCGCGTAGGGTGGCGGACATGAGCGAGCCACGCGCCCATCTCATCGAACGGATGCGACCGTTCACCTCGACGATCTTCGCGGAGATGTCGGCGCTGGCCGTGCGCACCGGCGCTATCAACCTCGGTCAGGGCTTCCCCGACACCGACGGGCCGCAGCTCATCCTGGACGCGGCCACGGAGGCCATCCACAGCGGAGAGAACCAATACCCGCCCGGGCCGGGTGTGCCGGAGCTGCGGGCCGCCGTCGCTCACCACCAGAAGCGCTTCTACGGGATCGAGGCCGACGCCGACTCGGAGATTCTGATCACCGCCGGCGCCACCGAGGCGATCGCGTCGACGATCCTCGCGTTGTGCGAACCGGGCGACGAGGTGGTGACATTTGAGCCCTACTACGACTCCTATGCGGCATCCATCGCGCTGGCGGGAGCGCGGCGGCGGACCGTGCGCCTTCGTGCTCCGGACTTCCGGTTCGACGACGACGAACTGCGGGCCGCCTTCACCGACCGGACCCGGGTGGTGCTGCTCAACAGCCCGCACAACCCGACCGGCAAGGTGTTCAGTCGCGCGGAGCTGGAACTCGTGGCCAGGCTGGCCGTCGAGCACGATGCCGTCGTGGTTACCGACGAGGTCTACGAGCACCTTGCCTTCGACGCCCGCCCGCACATCCCGATGACGACGCTGCCCGGCATGGCAGAGCGGACCGTCACCATCTCCTCGGCGGGCAAGACGTTCTCCGTGACCGGGTGGAAGATCGGCTGGCTGCACGGCCCAGCCGAGCTCGTGGCGGCCGCCCGCGCGGTCAAGCAGTTCCTCACGTACGTGAGCGGTGGTCCCTTTCAGCGGGCGGTCGCCTCGGCGCTCGGGCTCGGCGACGACTTCTATGCCGGTCTGACCGCCGGCATGCAGGCAAAACGTGACCTGCTCTGCGCCGGGCTGCGCACGGCGGGCTTCGACGTCTTCCCGACATCCGGCACGTACTTCGTGATCACAGACGTCGCGTCACTCGGGTACGACGACGGCGTCGACTTCTGCCTGCGACTGCCCGAGAGGGCCGGCGTCGCCGCCGTTCCGGTCTCGGTGTTCTGCGACGACAAGGCGGCGGCGCGCACACTCGTCCGGTTCGCGTACTGCAAGCGTGACGAGGTCCTGGCCGAGGCGGTGGACCGGCTGGCCCGGTTACGTTCGCGGTGACCGTCACGAGGTCCGGCGCGGTTTGCTCACAGCCGCCACGAGGCGCCGCACCGCCGCGAGATCACCTGCCACGGTGAGCTCACCGCGATCGGTCAATTCAGGCAGGTCCTCCCTGCCCTCGATCAGCGCGTGCATGGTCATGTGGTCCTGGCAGGTGACCGTGGCGGCAGGCGCTCCGTCGGCCGGCGCATCGACGCGGCCGCGGGTGAGCTCGGTGAGTCTTCCTTCGGTCACGGTGAGCCGATAGCTCTCCCGGCCGAGGCTGATGTGGTACGTCGCGGACCACGCTGGGTCATGCCGCTCGGTGAAGAAGGTCCGCAGGCCCAGCATCACCGAATCGGGGCTGAGCCTGGTGCCGTCCGGCGGCACCGGCGCCCGGACACCCCAGCGGGCCAGTGCCCGGAAGACGGGTTCGATCTCACTGCCCCATGGGGTGAGCTCGTAGATCGTCGAGCCGGCAGGGGGCGGAAGGCTCCGCTTGGCGACGACGCCGGACCGCTCGAGGTCCCGAAGCCGCTGAGTCAGCATGTTCGGGCCGGCCTTGGGCAGACTCGCCTGCAGGTCACTGAAGCGGCGGGGGCCGAGTCGCAGCTCCCGCACCACCAGGAGCGCCCACCGGTCACCGACGATGTCCATGGCGTGGGCGATGGGGCACGCCTCGCCGTACGTACGGCTGGTGGTCATGGCCATCCTCACGTTGATTCGACTTACTTAGAAAAGTGTAGCAGTTACTTAGGAAAGTGTAGTACAGTCGTCGCAACAGACGGAAGGCAGGTAGCCATGAACACGGATCACCACAGTTCGGATCAGGAACGTAGCCGCTCCACCACCGCGCCGGAGCGTTCCGGCGAGCGGATCGTCCGCGCCAACGGCGTGGATTTGTGCATCGAGACGTTCGGAGACCGGTCCGATCCGGTACTCCTTCTGATCGGCGGCGCGGCCAGTTCCATGGACTGGTGGGAGGACGAGTTCTGCGAGCGCATCGCCGCTAGAGGGCGCTACGTCGTCAGGTACGACCTGCGTGACACCGGCCGCTCGGTCAGCTATCCGGCCGGCGCGCCCGGCTATACCGGTCAGGATCTGGCCGGCGACGTCGTGGGCCTGCTCGACGTGCTCGGTGCGCCGAGTGCGCACCTGGTGGGTATCTCGATGGGTGCGGGTATCGCCCAGCGGATCGCGCTGGAGCATCCTCAGCGAGTGAGTTCGCTCACGCTGCTGTCCACCTCCCCTGGTGGAACGGGTGGGCCTGACGATCCGGAGCTTCCGCCGCCTGCGGACCATGTGCGGGCGATGTTCGCGGAGCCCGCGCCCGAGCCAGACTGGTCGGACCGGGATGCGGTGGTCGAGTCGATGGTCGAAGAGTTGCGTGCGTTCGGCGGGACGCACCCGTTCGACGCGACGCGCCTGCACCGGCTCGTCGGGCGAATCTACGATCGCACCACGAACATCGCCGCGAGCCAGACGAACCACTGGATCCTCGAAGACGGCGAGCCCATCCGGCATCGCCTGCGGGAGATCGATGTGCCCACGCTCGTCATGCACGGCACCGCTGACCCGCTGTTCCCGCTGTCACACGGCGAGGCGCTGGCCAGGGAGATCCCGGGTGCACGGTTCCTGCCGCTGGAGGGCGGGGGACACGAGTTCCCGGCGGTGGACGTCTGGGACGTCGTCGTTCCCGCCATCCTGGACCACACCGCCGGGTAACGGGTGACCGATGCCACGGCTGCCGGCCCGCACGGGATACACGAACGGCCCATACGTCAGACGCCGGCGCCCGGCATACCATGGGGGCATTGCCCGCCTTCACGCACGAGGATCATCTTTATGGAGTCCAGACCGCACGAGATCCCCGACAAGTTCGCGACCATCGGGCTGACGTTCGACGACGTCCTGCTGCAGCCCAACGAATCCGACGTCGTCCCGAGCGAGGTCGACACCACCTCGCGCCTGACGCGGAACATCGACGTGCGCATTCCGCTGGTCTCCAGCGCGATGGACACGGTGACCGAGTCCCGGATGGCCATCGCCATGGCCCGCCAGGGAGGCCTGGGCGTGCTGCACCGCAGCCTCTCCATCGAGGATCAGGCCCGCCAGGTGGACCAGGTCAAGCGCTCCGAGTCCGGCATGGTCACCGACCCGGTCACCACGGGTCCGGACTCCACTCTGGCCGAGGTGGACGCGCTGTGCGGTCACTATCGCGTCTCCGGGCTGCCGGTGGTCGACGCTGACGGCGTGCTGGTGGGGATCGTCACCAACCGGGATCTGCGGTTCGTGCCGGAAGATCAGCATCACATCCGCACGGTGCGCGAGACCATGACGTCGATGCCGCTGGTCACCGCGCCCGTCGGGATCAAGCCCGAGGACGCGATCGCCCTTCTGGCCAAGCACAAGATCGAGAAGCTGCCGCTGGTGGACGAGCACGACCGGCTGCGCGGACTGATCACGGTCAAGGACTTCGTGAAGTCCCAGCAGTTCCCCGAGGCCACCAAGGACGCCGACGGCCGCCTGGTGGTCGGTGCCGCTGTCGGCTTCTTCGGCGATGCCTGGGAACGGGCCATGGCGCTGGTGGAGTCGGGGGTCGACGTGCTGGTGGTCGACACCGCGCACGGGCACACCAGCCTCCTCCTGGACATGGTCCGCCGGCTGAAGTCGGAGCCCGCCGCTGCCGGCGTGGAGGTGGTCGGCGGCAACATCGCCACCCGTGCTGGCGCGCAGGCGCTGATCGACGCGGGCGCGGACGCCATCAAGGTCGGCATCGGGCCCGGCTCCATCTGCACCACGCGCGTGGTGGCCGGTATCGGTGTTCCCCAGGTCACGGCCATCTACGAGGCGTCGCTGGCCGCCGGTCCAGCTGGGGTCCCGGTCATCGGCGACGGTGGGTTGCAGTACTCGGGTGACATCGCGAAGGCGATTGTCGCGGGCGCCGACACCGTCATGCTGGGCTCCCTGCTCGCGGGCGTCGAGGAGAGCCCGGGCCAGCTGATCTTCGTCAACGGCAAGCAGTACAAGTCGTATCGGGGCATGGGATCCCTGGGTGCCCTGCGCAAGCGCGGGGCGGCTGACACCGGCTCCCGGGACCGCTACTTCCAGGCCGACGTCTCGTCGGAGGACAAGCTGGTTCCGGAAGGAGTCGAGGGCCAGGTCCCCTTCCGGGGCCCGCTGAGCAGCGTGACGCACCAGCTGATCGGCGGCCTCCGGCAGGCGATGTTCTACACCGGATCCAGGACGGTGCCGGATCTCAAGGAGCGGGGCCGGTTCGTCCGGATCACCTCGGCGGGCCTGAAGGAATCCCATCCGCACGACATCCAGATGACCGTCGAGGCTCCGAACTACGCGTCGCGCAGGTAGGCCAGGTCCGGTTCAAGGAGAGAAACCGACGATGCGGGCCTTGCCATCCCGGCAAGCGCTTGCTTGAATCAGAGGTCGTGGTCTATACCTCTACCTGACTGGAGGCTCCGCAATGCCTCAGATCTCCCGCCGCCGAGTGCTTTCGTTCATTCCCGCTGTCGGGCTCCTCTCCGTCGCTGATCCAGCGCGTGCTGTCACAACGACGCCCACCAGAAGCCTGGCCGAGGCCGCTGCGGATCACACCCGTCTGCTCGCCAACACGGTCGAGATGTTCGCCGGACAGGCCGAGTCGAACTCGCGACCCGAGGCTGCTGGCAAACTCGCGACCATTCACCAGACCGCCCGCAGCCGGCTCACCGCCATGGACAACGCCGGCAACGGTCAGTTGTTCGCCGGACAGCAGCTCGGCAGCGATGAGACCAACCTCCGGTCGGCTTACCAGTTCCTCTACGAGATCGCGCTGGCCACGGCCACACCTGGCGTCGACTCCGAACTGGTCGGCGATATCGGGGTTCAGCGGCGCGTCATCGACGGGCTGATCTGGCTGCACGATCACCACTTCGGCGATCAGGAGCAGGGATACTACGGCAACTGGCACGTCTGGGAGATCGCCATCCCCACGCATGTCAGCAAGACCTTCGCGCTGCTTGCCGAGCAAGTGGCCGAATACGCGCCGGGCTTGGTCGAGACATACGTGGCGTCGTTGGACGCCTATCTTCGGGAGGGCAAGGACGGCGACGTCGATCTCGACTCGCGTTTCCACACGGGCGCGAACCTGGCCGACATCACCGCCAACCGGATCATCCAGGGCGCGATGCTGGGCGACGACGCCCGGATCGCCAAGGCAGTCGATGACCAGTCGACCGTGTTCGCGACGATCGATCCGTACAACCTCCAGCACGGAAACACCGACGGTTACTACGAGGACGGCTCCTTCATCCAGCATCATTCGGTTGCCTACACCGGTTCATACGGCAAGGGCTTGCTCACGCGCGTCGTGCAGTCGGTGAAGATTCTCGACGGCACGTCCTACGCCAGCGGCGGCGAACTCGTCGACGTGGTGCGTGGATGGGTGGTGAACGGGTTCGCGCCGCTGATCTTCGAAGGCTGGATGATGGAGATCGTCAAGGGCCGGGCGGTCTCGCGGACCACCACCGGGTATACCGACGTGGGCGTGATCGTGGAGGCGATCGTCGACCTCGCCGACTACCTCGACGGTGAAGATGCCCGAGACCTCAAGGGATACGTGAAGTTCATCCGGTCCACGTCACGAACGACGCTCAACCCGGGCAGCTTCGTCTCTCCGGTCAGCATCACCCGGTACGCCGACATCCTGGCCGACGACGCCATTCCCGCGGCTGATCTCAATCCGGCCGAGCGCAGCGTCGCGTTCAACGCCATGGACAAGGCGGTGCACATTCGGCCCGGGTATGCCTTCGCGCTGGCTCGCAGCTCGGATCGGATCAGCAAGTACGAGTACATGAACGGCGAGAACCTGATGCCCTGGTTCCAGGGCGACGGCGCGTACTACCTCTACCTGTCCGGGCAGGACCAGACGAAGGCCTTCGGCGTCGACTACTACACCACGGTCTCGCCGTACCGGCTGTCCGGTGTGACGGCCCCGGTCGAGGAGCGTTCCACGGTGCCGGACCTCTATGGGCGGTTCTGGTACGAGAACCCGGACCATCCGCTGGGGTTCACGTCGTCGTCGGTGTCGCAGAACACCTACGTCTACTTCCCGACAGGCACCAACGGCTACTCCGGCGGTGCCACGCTCGGCACCTACGGCGTCGCGGGAATGGTGCAGTCCGACGACGTTCCGTACGCCGACAAGCAGGCCGGAATCCTGCCCGAGGATTTCGTGGCCTACCAGAACGCCACGTCGACGAAATCGTGGTTCATGCTCGACGACGAGATCGTGGTCCTGGCTTCCGGGATCTCCGGTCAGAGTGGCCGTGACGCGGTGACCACCATCGACAGCCGCATCGCCGGTACCGGAGACGATGTCGTGGTGTCCGGCGCGCGGCCCGACGGCTCGTCGTGGTCCGGCCCCGGTTCCGCGAAGCTGGCCTGGCTTCGCTACGCCAACGGCACCGAGGGCGTCGCAGTGGGGTATCTGCTGCTCGGCGACGCGTCGCCGGTGAACGTCGATCTGGAGCAGGTCACCCGGAGCCGCCGCGCTGTGCGGGTGTCCAATCCGGACACTCAGGTGAGCAAGAAGGTCTTCGGGGTTTCGGTCTCCCACCCGGCCGGGGAGGGTGAAGCGTCCGTGGCGTACGCGCTGGTGCCCCACGCGGACGAGGATCGGCTGCAGGCATACGCCGACGGCCGGTTGAGCGTCCTGGTCAACAACCCGCGGCTGCAGGCGGTCAAGCACACCGGCCTCGGGATGATCGCGGCGAACGTCTTCGCGGACGGATGGCACCATGCCGGGCACGTGGCGATCCACGGGCCCGCATCGGTCATCGTCCGGGAACGCGACGGGATCGTCACGGTCGCCGTGTCCGACCCGACCATGAACCGCGCCGAGATCTCGATCGTCGTCCGTGGCCGCCCCCTGACACTCGAATCGGCCGACGACGGTGTCGACGTACGACCGGCCCAGGGCGGCATCCGCATCGACGTGCGCACCCGCGAGGCCTACGGGCGCAGCTTCACGGCGCGGTTGCGCAGGCGTTGAGATCCATCTGCCGGCACCGCGTCCGGGCACGTCCGGATGCGGTGCCAGCGTGTGCCGCCTTTCCCGGTAGCCTGGTCCAGTGGCAGAAGTAGAGATCGGCCGGGGTAAGCGCGGCCGCGAGGCGTACGCGTTCGATGACGTGGCGATTGTCCCGTCGCGTCGTACCCGGGACCCGGAGGAAGTGTCGACCCACTGGCAGATCGATGCCTACCGGTTCGACACGCCGCTGATCGCGGCTCCCATGGACTCGGTGATGTCGCCCGCAACGGCGATCGCGCTGGGGAAGAAGGGCGGCCTTGGCGTCCTGGATCTCGAGGGACTGTGGACCCGCTACGAGGATCCCGAACCGCTGCTCGAGGAGATCGCCGAACTCGAAGAAGGCAAGGCGCTCAACCGGCTGCAGGAGATCTACGGCCAGCCGGTGCGCGAGGAGCTCATCGGCGAGCGGCTCCGGGAGATCCGCGCTGCCGGCGTCACGGTGGCCGGTGCGCTCTCCCCGCAGCGGGTCAAGCAGCATTACCAGGCGGTGATCGACGGCGGTGTCGACCTGTTCGTCATCCGCGGGACAACGGTCTCCGCGGAGCACGTCTCCGGGCAGGCCGAGCCGCTCAACCTCAAGCAGTTCATCTACGAGCTCGACGTCCCGGTGCTGGTGGGCGGCTGCGCCACGTACCAGGCCGCGCTGCACCTCATGCGGACCGGCGCGGCGGGTGTCCTGGTCGGCTTCGGTGGCGGCGCGGCACACACCACTCGCTCCGTGCTCGGTGTCACGGTGCCGATGGCCAGTGCCGTCGCGGACGTCGCGGCAGCCCGGCGTGACTACCTGGACGAGTCCGGTGGACGGTACGTCCACGTCGTCGCCGACGGCTCGATCGGCCGCTCCGGCGACATCGCGAAGGCGATCGCCTGTGGCGCCGACGCGGTGATGGTGGGCTCACCCCTGGCCCGTGCGGCCGAAGCGCCGGGCCGCGGCTGGCACTGGGGTTCCGAGGCGCACCACCCGGATCTGCCCCGGGGCGAGCGCCTGTGGACGGGGACCATCGCGCCCCTGGAGCAGATCCTGAACGGGCCGTCGTTCCTCGCCGACGGTTCGATGAACATTGTCGGCGCGCTGCGCCGGTCCATGGCCACCACCGGCTACACCGAGCTCAAGGAGTTCCAGCGGGTCGAGGTCACGGTTCTGCGCTAGACCCGGCCACCAGGCGAGAATCTCAGGCGGCTGGGTCCCGCTATGGTCGGCCACACTCCCGGCGCTTCCCCGCGGGGCCTGACGAACACCGCGCAGCGGGATAAGGTCGGCCGATGGAGACTGTGAAGATTCGCCGGCACGATCCGTCCGGCACGGTGGAGATCGTGCTTGACCGGCCGGACGCGCTCAACGCGGTCTCCACCGAGCACGCGCGCGCCCTCGCCGCCGTGGGACGGGGTCTCGCCGAGGACACCACCATGCGGGCGGTGGTGCTGACGTCGTCGTCGCCCAAGGCGTTCTGCGTCGGCGCGGATCTGAAGGAGCGCGCGTCGTTCACCGACGACGAGCTGCGCGACCAGCGACCGATCACCCGGGCGGCGTATACGAGCATCCTGGATCTGCCTGTTCCCACCATTGCCGCAATCCAGGGCTACGCGCTGGGAGGCGGCTTCGAGCTGGCCCTCGCCTGCGATCTGATCGTCGTCGACGATACTGCTGTGCTCGGGCTCCCAGAGGTATCGGTCGGCCTGGTCCCGGGCGGAGGCGGAACCCAGCTGCTCGCCCGCCGGATCGGCTGGGGGCGTGCCTGTGACCTCACCTTCACCGCCCGCCGCATCGACGCCGACGAGGCCTACCGGATGGGTATCGCCGATCGGCTGGTGATGTCCGGGCAGGCTCGTGAGGCCGCGCTAGAGCTCGCGACCCACATCGCCTCGAACTCGCCGGTGGGTTTGCGGCAGGCGAAGCGGGCCATGCGCCTCGGGATGGACGGCTCGCTGGCCGCCGGGCTGGAGATCGAGGACGCCGCCTGGCGGACGGCCGCGTTCAGCGCGGATAGAAAAGAGGGCATCGCGGCGTTCAATGAGAAGAGAGATCCGAACTGGCCACGAACCGGGGCGTGAGATGACTGAACTGCCGGCGCGGGTGAGCCTGCGCGAAGTGGGGCCGAGGGACGGGCTGCAGAACGAGGATCCGATTCCCACCGCGGCCAAGGTCGACCTGATCGAGGCGCTCTCCGCCACTGGGCTGCGCCGGATCGAGGCGGTGTCGTTCGTCCATCCTGCGGCGATCCCGCAGATGGCGGACGCCGACGAGGTCTGGACAGGGGTGCGCCCGCGAGACTCCGTGCGCTATTCCGCGCTGGTGCCGAACCGGCGTGGCCTGCAGCGCGCTCTGGCGGCGGGATTCGTGGACCTTGAGGTCGTGATCTCGGCCTCGGACACTCACAACCGGGAGAACATCAAGCGCGGGACTGACGAGTCACTAGCCGGCCTGCCCGAGCTTGCCGAACTCGCCCACGCCGGAGGCGCGACACTCCAGTTGATCGTCTCGACGGCATGGGGCTGCCCGTACGAGGGTGAGGTGCCCGTTGAACGGGTGCTGCGAGTGGTCAAACAGGGTGTGGCGGCAGGCGTCGACTCCCTCGCCTTCGGGGACACCACCGGAATGGCCACACCCACCCGGGTGACCCGCCTGGTCGGCGAGGTCCGGGCAGCGCACCCGGACAGCCCGATCGGGCTGCACTTCCACAACACCCGCGGTACCGGGCTGGCGAACGTGTACGCCGCGCTGCAGCTCGGCGTGGACGACTTCGACGCCGCAGTGGCCGGTCTCGGCGGTTGCCCGTACGCACCTGGAGCATCCGGGAACATCGCCACCGAAGAGGTGGTCTCGATGCTCGAGGACATGGGTGTGGAGACCGGCGTCGACCTCGAAGCTCTTCTCGAAGTCGCGGGGATGGCCGAAGCATATGTCGGGCATCCAGCGCCGTCGCAGGTCCTGCGAGCGGGCCCCCGCTGGAAGACCGTTCCGCGGCCCCCGGCCGATTGAGCCGCCAGGACGGTTCCATGCCCGGGTGCGGTATCCGGGCTGTGGTCAGGCGTTGACCGGCTCGGCTTCGCGTGCCGCGGGCGGAGGCGGTACCGGGCCGGACGGATTGGCCGGAAATACCCACGTCCGGTACGACCAGTACCGGAACAGCGTGCCGAGGGCAAGGCCGACCACGTTCGCGGAGATGTTGTCCGCGATGGGCCCGGACAGGTCCAGGACGTAGCGCGAGATCCCGAGGCACGACAGTGCAATGCCCAAGCCGAGCCCGTTGAACAGGAAGAACAGCGGGTAGCCGCGGGAGTGCTTGATGCGGGTGCGGTGCCGGAAGGTCCACGCCCGGTGGCCGACGTAGGTGATGATGGTCGCCAACGTCACCGAGAGTGTCTTCGCCACCAGCGGCTGATCGTGCAAGGGACCTTCGCCGCCGGCGAAGAGAAGCAGGTTGAACAGGCCGATGTCGGCGATGAAGCCGACGCCGCCGACGGCGCCGAACTTGAGCAGCTCACGGACGACCCGGTCACGCCGGTACCACATGTGCAACGCGGCATAAAGCAGCCGTCGTCGCGCGGACGACGGCGCGCGAGGTTCGGGCGGCCAGGTATCGAGCACCTGCCCAGCGTAAGCCACATAGTGCGAAAATTCGACACGCATCGGCTGCAGCGTGGGCATCCGTGCAGCTCACGCATGGTCCATGGCCACGGGTATCGGCGCAGGCACACCGGCTCGCGTAGGCTAGGCGTTCGTGACTGATGCGTTCTGGCCCGTGGTGGGAATGGTCGGTGGCGGCCAGCTGGCCCGGATGACCCAGCCGGCGGCTGTAGCCCTCGGCGTTCGCCTGGCCGTCCTAGCCGCCGACGCCGGGGAATCCGCCGCGCAAGTGGTGCGCGAACCCGTCGTGGCCGATGAGAAAGCGCTGGAAGATCTCACCTCGTTCGCGAAGTCGTGCGACGTGCTGACGTTCGACCACGAACACGTCCCCCCGGCGCACTTGAAGGCTCTGGAAGCCGCCGGTGTCGTGGTCCGCCCGGGCACCAACGCGCTGTTGCATGCGCAGGACAAGGGCGCGATGCGTGAGCGCCTGTCCGCCATGGGTATCGCCTGCCCCCGGTATCGCGTCGTCGCCGATCCGGGCGAGGTGGCGCGCTTCGTCGTGGAGCACGGTGGGCATGCCGTCCTGAAGACCACCCGCGGGGGATACGACGGCAAGGGCGTCTGGCTCATCGACACGGACACGGCACCCGAGGTGGTGGCCGAGCCGTTCCGGGCCGGTGTGCCGGTCCTCGCCGAAGAGCGCGTGAACTACGCCCGCGAGCTGTCCGCGGTGGTGGCGCGGTCACCACACGGTCAGGCCGTCGCATACCCGGTCGTCGAGTCGGTCCAGAAAGCCGGCATCTGTGTGGAGGTCGTCGCGCCCGCCCCCGGGATGCCATCCGAGCGTGCTGTGGAGGCGCAGCGGACGGCGTTGCGCATCGCCGCGGAGCTCGGCGTCGTTGGAGTTCTGGCCGTCGAGATGTTCGAGACCACCGAGGGCGAGCTGCTGGTCAACGAGCTGGCGATGCGTCCGCACAACAGCGGTCACTGGTCCATCGACGGCGCGGTCACCAGCCAGTTCGAGAACCACCTGCGGGCAGTGCTGGACCTGCCCCTAGGATCGCCGGACGCACGCGCGCCGTACACGGTCATGGTCAACATCCTCGGTGGCGACCTGCCCGACGTGTACCCGGCGTATCGGCATGTGATGGCACGCGACTCCGGGCTGAAGGTCCATTGGTACGGCAAGGCCGTGCGGCCGGGACGCAAGGTCGGGCACGTGACGGCCTACGGAGACGACCTCGCCTCGCTCCGCGAACGGGCCTGGCACGCGGCCGACTACATCCGGGGGGACATCGATGAGTGAGCTGGTGACGAGGTGAGTGCGCGGAGTGGTCGGCCGAGGGACGAGGTCGCCCGCGGAGTGAACGAACTGAGGAATGTGACCTGGAGATGTGGATGAGTGAGCTGGTGACGCGTCGCGGTGAGGGCGAGCCGCGGGTGGGCGTCGTGATGGGATCGGACTCCGACTGGCCGGTCATGTCCGCCGCGTGTGACGCGCTGTCGGAGTTCGGGATACCGCACGAAGTGGGCGTAGTGTCCGCTCATCGGATGCCGCACGCGATGCTGGACTACGGGGCGGCGGCCGCCGGCCGGGGCCTCCGGGTGCTGATCGCCGGCGCGGGTGGCGCGGCCCATCTCCCGGGCATGCTGGCGTCCGTCACATCGATGCCGGTGATCGGCGTGCCGGTGCCGTTGAAGTACCTCGACGGGATGGACTCACTGCTCTCGATCGCGCAGATGCCGGCCGGTGTGCCGGTGGCCACAGTCTCGGTCGGTGGCGCTCGTAACGCCGGGCTGCTGGCCGCCCGCATCCTCGGTGCCGCCGACGACGCGCTGCGGGCGCGCATGGACGGCTTCCGGGCCGAGCTGGACGCGGCGGCCCGCGCCAAGGGCGACGCGCTGCGCGAGAAGTTGCGCGACGAACGGCCGGAATAGGCGATCTCCGCGTCCTCCGGCCGCCACTTCACTGCCTAGGGTTGACTTCACTGCTGTGAATCGCGTGTGCCAGCTGATCGGGCGGCGTTCGCGCGATCAGCTGGGCAGTGAAGTTAACCCTGAGCAGTGAAGTCGGCCCTGCTGGGCAGCGAAATCCACGTGTGGTGGTGGCGCGCTTCAGCCGAGTTATCCACAGTTCGTTTCCTGCCCCCTGTGCCGCGCTCCCACAATCGGGAAGCCTGCTGGACATGACCTCCCGGCTTCTCCGTATCCCCTCCGACATCGCGGAACTCCTTCACCGTGGTGACGGAATCGTGGACGTAGACTCGGCCCTCGCGGCTGGCGTCTCCCTCGACCGGCTGGTGCGGCTAGTGAAAGCCGGTCATCTGACGAGGGTCGCCGACGGTGTGTACACGTCGACGGAGCTTCTGTGGAAATCCTCGGATTGGCGTCGTCATGGCATCAAGGCGCGGGCTTTCGTCCGCTCGTGCGGTGTGCCCGCCTATCTCACCGGCTGGTCCGCCGCCGCGGTCTGGGACCTGCCGACTCTTGGCTCGCCGCCGCGCAAGCCCGCGGCGGTCCGGCCGAAGAACACGGGCCGGGGCGCCATCGTCAGCACCCACGGCACGCTCCACGCCGTCCACCTGCCGCCTGATCATCAATGGCGGAAAGAGCAGACGACACTAGTGAGTCCCGAGTGGGCAGCGGCCACCATCGCTCTCAACGCCCCGGTCGCGGACGCGCTCGTGGTGGCCGACGCGGTGGTTCGAGACGGGCGAGACCTGCAAGACGCGATCCGGCACATGCCCCGCTGGCCCGGAGTCACTCGCGCCCGCTGGGTGGCAGCGCACGCCGATCCGCTGGCGGAGTCGCCGCTCGAGACCCTCGGCCGGTTCTGCTGCATCGTCGCCGATCTTCCGATGCCGGTGTCGAATGCTTGGGTCGGTGTAGATGGTCCTACCTACCGGCTGGATGGTCTTTGGCCGTTCCATTGGGCCGGCTTCGAGGCCGACGGCGCGCTCAAGTATGACAACCGGCCGGACGCGTCGTACGTCGTCGCCCATCAGAACGAGCGTGAATGGGTACTGCGACGCCTCGGCCTCGACCTCGCCCGCTACACCTGGGACCTGGCATATCGGCAGCGCGCGGAGCTCGCCACACGCTTCGGAGATCTGTTGCGCGACAACGCGGTCCGTGCAGAACCCGTGCGGTGGTGGAAGCACGTGCCCGGTCACGGGCCGGTGGAGCCAAGCGCTGAAGATTGGCCGTCCCCACACCCGGTGTCGATGGCTCTGCCGGCGGGCTGGCAGTCCGAACGCCGCCGGCATCGATAACCGGTTGAAGTCAACGATCAGCGCGCGGTGGAGCGGTCGATTCGCGGACGATCAGCTCCGGCCGGAGCAGGAGCGAGCGGCCGTGGCTGGTGCCGGAGTCCTCGACCCGTGCCTTGAGTTCGCTGATGGCCATCGCTGCCATGTCCTGCATCGGCTGCCGGACGGTGGTCAGCGGCGGGTCGTAGAGGTCAGCGAGCACGATGTCGTCGAAACCCACGACCGAGACGTCCTTGGCGACCTCGAGCCCGGCGTCCCGGACCCCGCGGCACACGCCCAGAGCGCACATGTCGTTGATGGCGACGATGCCGGTGGGGGGCTCGTCGGCGGACAGCAACTCCCGCGCGGCTTGGCGCCCCAGCTCCGCCGACTCGACGTCGCCGAAGCGCTGCTCGGCCGCGCCGGGCCATAGCGTGCCTTCGCTCGGAAGGCCGGCCCGTTCGAGCGCCGCCGCGAAGCCGCGGAAACGGTCTTTACGGTTGACGCTACCCAGCGCACCGGAGACGAAGGCCAGACGCTGGTGGCCGAGGCCGGTGAGATGCGTCGTTGCCAGCTCGCTTCCCACCGTGTTGTCGATGCTGATGCTGACCAGGGTGTCGGGGTCACCGATCTGCGCCGTCCGGTCGAAGGCGACCATCTGCAGGCCGCGCTTCATCAGGGCGGAGACGTGGTCGAGCGACGGCAGGGAGGAACAGAGCACGAGGCCGCGGATTCCGTCCGACCACAGCTCTTCGATGTAACGCTGCTCCCGGTTCGGGTCCCGCTCGCTGTTGCACAGCAGGACGTTGTAGCCTTCCGCGAGCGCGGCCGACTCCACATAACGGGCGAAGGTCCCCCAGAACGGGTTGCCCACCGACGGCACCACCAGGCCGATGGTGCGGGTGCGCCCCGTGCGGAGATTCCGGGCGGACCGATTGGGCTGATAGCCCAATTCCTCGATGGCCTGTTCCACCCGCTGCCGGGTCTCCGGGAGCATCAGGTGAGCCCGTCCGTTCAGCAGGTTGGACACCGTGCTGGGAGATACGCCAGCGGCCTTGGCGACGTGCTGGATGGTGACGTCTGCCATCGTCTGGGCTCCTCCGGGTCGGGGCAGGTATGGAGATCTTAGCAGTGTAACGATCTACTGCAGAAAGATCATCATCGCTGCAGGTGGCGAATGAAAAGTACGGTAACACGCCCTTGACGTCCGGATAATGGTGGCCTACTGTCACTGCAACGTTACAGTGAACGAAGCCGACAGCACGTTGACGCACTCGTGAAGGAGCGCAGCGCATGAAGAAGGAGACACGCCGGGTCAAGGCCTCGCTGGCGGCCGGGGCCGCCGCGTTCTCGCTCGTCCTCGTGGCGTGCGGAGGCACCGACAACGGCTCGGAGGCCCGTGGCGACGCGAACTCAGGTGACTCCGAGGTGAGCGGAGACATCACCCTGCTCACCCCGATCTACGAGGGCAACGAAGGTAAGCAGCTACTCGAGGAGGAGCTGCTCCCGCAGTTCTACGAGCAGTACCCGGAGGTCACGGTCACCGTCGACTACACCAACTTCGGGAGCCTGAACGAGAAGCTCACCACGGCGGTGGCCAGCGGCCTCGTTCCGGACGTCATGATGATGGGTGTCGGCTGGATCGAGGCGTTCGCCTCGAACGGAGTGCTGGCCGACCTCGGTGAACACGGCGTCACCATCGACGAGCTCTCCGGGGACTTCACGCCGGAGATCCTGGAAGGCGGCGTGTGGGAGGGCGACCTCTACGCCGTGCCGATCATGCTCGACACCCGGTTCGGCATTGCCCGCAAGGACATCCTCGCCGAGGCCGGCTTCACCGAGCCACCTGGCTCCTTCGAAGAGCTACGCGAGTACGCCATTGCCTTGACCGAGCGCTCGGACAGCGGTGAGCTCGAGCGTGCCGGGTTCGACCTGCTCTCGATGGACCTGCGGCAGATGTACGAGGTGTTCCTGTTCGCGAACGGCGGCTCGCTGTTCAACGACGACTACACCGAGCCGGCCTTCAACTCACCCGAAGGCGTAGAGGCACTGCAGTTCCTCGTGGACCTCGTCCAGGAGGACGAAGTGGAGGACATCGGCTTCTCCAGCACCGACATCGACGTGCATCCGCTGCTGAACGGCCGGGCGGCGATGGCCGTAGGCCACAACAACCTGTGGATCCAGCTGCAGGAAGCGGCCCCCGAACTGGCCGACGAGCTGATGCCGTTCTCCATCACCGGTACTCAGCCCGGCATGTTCTTCGGCGGCACGCTCGCCACGGTCTCGTCGGGCTCGAGCCACCCGGAGGCCGCCATGGCCCTCGTCGAGTTCCTGGCCGGCGAGGAGGCGGCGCTGGCAGCCAACGAACAACGCGGCAATGTGCCGGCCCGCACGGCTCTGCTGGACAGCGAGTACGTCCAAAGCAACCCGCTGGTCCAGTTCGCCATGGAGAACCTCGACGTCGCCCAGCGTGAGGGTGGTGTTCCGCAATGGCTGGAGATCCGGGGTGACTTCACCCCGGCCGTCGAATCCGCGCTGCTCGGGCAGAAGACCGCCCAGGAGGCGCTGGACGATCTGGCCGATGGTGCTCGCGCGGCGATGGATCGATAGCGGAACGCAGACACACGTTCGGTCCGGCGCGATGCCGGTCCTCGCGCCGGACCGGATTTCCAGATGTCGAACTGGTGAGGGCGATGACGATGACGATCAAGCCGCCGGGCACTGCCTCGGAGGCGGCATCCGCTGCGCGGCGGCGGCCGCGGCGCAGTATTCCGGCTGGTCGCAAGCTTCGGCGCGCCGGCTGGCTGATGGTGGCGCCGGCGCTGGCCCACACGATCCTCTGGATCGCGATACCGGTGCTGGCCACGCTGGTGCTCAGCTTCACCGACTACCAGGTCTTCCGGGCTCCGCGCTGGGTGGCGCTGGAGAACTACGTGGAGCTCTGGAACGACGACGTGTTCCGCAAGGCGACGTGGAACACCATCGTGTACACCTTCTTCACCGTCCCGGTGTCGATGGCGGTAGCCGTCGTCATCGCTGTGCTGCTGAACCAGAAACTCCGCGGACGCACCATCTACCGGGCGGCGTTCTTCCTGCCTCAGGTGACGGCGACGGTCGCCATCGCGATGGTCTGGCTGTGGATGTACAACCCGCAGTACGGCCTGCTCAACGGCCTGCTCTCGATGGTCGGGGTGCCCCGCCAGATCTGGCTGGGTGACCCGTCGCTGGCGCTGTGGTCGGTGATCGCGGTGGGGATCTGGCAGGGCATCGGCATGAAGATGCTGATCTACCTGGCTGCGCTGCAGAACATCGACCAGAACCTGTATGAGGCGGCGTCGATCGACGGCGCGTCGAAGGTGCAGCAGTTCTTCTCCATCACGCTGCCGATGCTCAAGCCCGCCACGTTCTTCGTCTTCGTCATCTCGATCATCGGTGCGTTCCAGGTCTTCGACCAGATCTACGTCCTCACC
The DNA here is from genome assembly GCF_010550695.1 of Phytoactinopolyspora alkaliphila. Lineage (GTDB taxonomy): Bacteria > Actinomycetota > Actinomycetes > Jiangellales > Jiangellaceae > Phytoactinopolyspora > Phytoactinopolyspora alkaliphila. Next base: position 51,025 of record NZ_JAAGOB010000002.1, on the reverse strand, counting down.
GACGGCGGCCCGGCGAACGCCACGACGATGATGACCTACGAGGTCTACCGCAGCGCCTTCCAGAACTTCCGGATGGGCATGGCCTGCGCGCAATCGGTGGTGCTGTTCGCCTTCCTGATCGTCCTCACGGTCATCAACCGCCGCCTGACGGGAGGTGACGAGAAGTGACTGCGACGACGACCTCCGCATCGCACGGCGCGGGCCAGCCGGCCGAGCGGCGTCCTCGGGTGAACGCCCGGCGGGTCCTGCTCACCGTGCTGCTCGCCTTCGGAGCGTTCACCATGATCATCCCGTTTCTGTGGATGATCCTGACGTCGGTCAAGAGCCCGGCCGAGCTGATCGAGTTCCCGCCGTCGTTCTGGCCGAAGGAGTGGGTGTGGAGCAACTACACCGAGGCGCTGGACGCCGCGCCGTTCGCCACCTACTTCCGCAACAGTCTGGTGATCGCCACCGGGCACACCCTGATCACGGTGTTCTTCGGGGCGATGGCTGGCTACGCGCTGGCGCGCATCCCGTTCCGGGGCCGGGAACTGATCTTCCTCGGGTTCATCGCGATGCTCATGATCCCGACGTACACCAAGATCGTCCCGCAGTTCCTGCTGGTGAAGTTCATGCCGCTGTTCGGCGGTAACGACATCCTCGGGCAGGGCGGCAGCGGCTGGCTGAACACGTGGTGGGCGCTGCTGATTCCGGGCGGGCTGAGCCCATTCGCGATCTTCCTTTTCCGCCAGTTCTACCTGTCGCTGCCCCGCGAGCTGGAGGAGGCCGCCCGCCTGGACGGGCTGGGCGAGTTCCGGATCTGGGGCCAGGTCTACACGCCCCTGGTCAAACCCGCGATCGCCACCGTCGCCCTACTGACCTTCCAGGACAGCTGGAACAACTTCTTGTGGCCGCTCCTGGTGACCACCCGGGACGACCTGCGGGTGATCCAGGTGGGGCTCGCCGTCTTCCAGCAGGAGGGCACGACCCAGTGGGCGTACCTGATGGCCGGCACCACGCTGGCCACCATCCCGATGGTGGTGCTGTTCCTGGTGGCCCAGCGGTACTTCATTCAGGGCTTCGCCACGGCGGGCATCAAGTAACCGAGAAGAAAGAGGACACGACATGCAGCTCGATCTGACCGGCCGGCGGGCACTCGTCACCGGAGGAGGCAGCGGGATCGGCCGCGCCATCGCCCGAGCACTCGGTGTGTGCGGCGCCGACGTCGCCGTGCACTATGCCAATAGCCGGGACGGCGCGGAGGAGGTGTCGAAGGAGATCGCCGCCGACGGCCGCCGTTCGATTGCCCTGCAGGCGGACCTCACCGTGTCCACGGAGGCTTCCAGCCTGGTGACAAGCGCCGCCGAGGTGCTCGGCGGGCTGGACGTGCTGGTGAACAACGCCGGCCACCTGGTAGGCCGCTCCCCCATCGAGGACATGTCCGACGAGCATTGGGCCAAGGTGATGGATCTCAACGTCACCAGCGCATTCGTGACGACCAGGGCCGCGATCCCGCACCTGCGGCATTCCCCGGCCGGCCGGGTGGTGATGATGTCCTCGCTCGCCGCCGAGAACGGCGGCGGAAACGGCTCCGCGGCGTACTCGGCTTCCAAAGCCGCCGTGATCGGCCTGACCAGGGGACTGGCCAAGGAACTGGCGCCGGACGGTGTCACCGTCAATGCGGTGGCCCCCGGTTTCATCGGTCAGACCGCCTTCCACGACACGTTCACCGCGCCCGAGGCCCGGCCGGGGATTCTCGCGGGCGTGCCGCTCGGGCGGGAAGGCACACCGGACGACGTGGCCGGTGTGGTGGCCTTCCTCGCGTCGTCGCTGTCGTCCTACGTCACGGGGCACGTCGTCGACATCAACGGGGGGTCGCAGTTCCGGTGACACCGATCCCGTGGTCGCGTGGTGGCTGGTGGCACGATTACGTGTGCCCCACTCACGGCATCGAGCTGGGCCCGCCGGAGCTGGACGGTCACCCGTGCCCGCGGGGTTGCCGGTTGACCGGAGAACGGTACTGGGCGGCCTGGACCGTGCTGGAGCATCAGACCCGGGCCCGGGAGGCCCGGCTTCTCGCCCACCGCTACCGGGCCGGCGGCGACGACGCCGACCGCGACCGGGCGCTGGAGCTCATCGAGGGGTACGCGCGGCTCTACGGCGAGGTCGCCGCCGACGGCTGGAGCGAGCAGGCGGAATCCTGGATGCTGCGCGGCAAGCTGTTCTCCCAGGCCCTGACTGAAGGACTGTGGGCGGTGCAGATCGCCGACGCGGTCCGGACCCTGGCCGACGACCCAGCAACGCGTCCGCTGCTGGAGGCACCGGTGGCAGACCTCCTCCACGGGTTGCTGACTACCGCGGCCGACTCGCGGCGCGTTCTGGTGGACGAGCGCGGAGACCTGCGCAGCAACTACACCGCCTGGCTGGATTGTGCCGGCGGAATGATTGCCCGAGCTCTCACCGCGCTCGGCACTCCCGAGGATCCGGAGCCGTGGGTCAAGGGCACCCTCGAGCACCTGGGCGCCGCCGTGGGGAAGGACGGCTGGGAGTGGGAGGGCGCCACGTACTACCACCTGTTCGTGCTCCGGGCCTACCTCCTCAACCTGGCCGGCACCGACCCGTGCGGCCTGCCGGCCGACGCGGCGGACCGGCTCGCGGGCATGGTCCGGGTGCTCACGTCGCTGGCGGCGCCCGACGGTGCGCTCCCGGTGCTGCATGACGGTCCGTATCGCCGCGCCGGTGTCTACCTGGAGTTGATCGAGCTATGCGTCCTGGCCAAACAGTTCTGGCGCGAGCCCGGGACGGAACGGATCGAGTCGCATGCCCGCTCCCAGCTCGGCGACGCACACGACGGCATGGAGGATCTGCTGACCAGCTGGTTCGACGGCCCGCCGAGGGCCGGGATCGGCGTGGACCGCGGCTCGGTGCGCTTCGGCGACGTCGGCGTCATGGTCCTGCGCGACCCGCAAGACACCTGGCAGGCCGTGATCGACGCCGGTCCGCACGGCGGATCCCACGGCCACCTGGACAAGCTTGCCCTCTACCTCTACGGCGACGGCGAGGCGTGGCAGCCCGCACCGGGTGTCCCGCCGTACGCGAGCGGATTCCGCCGTGGCTACTACGCGCGGACCGTCGCGCACCCCACTGTCCGGGTGGACGGCGAGGATCAGCGGCCCTGCACCGGCGAGGTGCTCAGCTGGGAGACCGGCGACGTCACCCGCGCCGTCGTCCGCTCCGGCCAGGCGTTTCCGGGCGTGTCGATGGTGCGTGAGGTGGTGATGCACGGCGATTACCTTCTGGACATCGTCCGGGTGAGTACCTCTTCCGGCGACGAGCGGGTGGTCACTCTCGGCTTCCGGCCGGGTCACGGACTGCATGTCACCGCGGGCGACGACGGCCGATGGCGCAGCCGCTGGGACGCCGATGGCAGACCGCTGCACGGCATCCACCTGGCGTCGAGCCCATCGGCCCTGGAGATCGGGCCGGGTCGAGGCCCCTCCGACGACCCGGCGGCAGTGCTCACGACCGGGGACTGGACCGCCACAGCGTCGGACATCGCGATGGTGTCGGTGCTCTGGCCGGACGGCCCACGCGAGGTCAGCGAGGTCGAGCTGACCACGAGCACCGGCTCAGCGACGGTCGGCGACCCGGCAGCGACACGGCACTCGGCCGATGGAGAAAGCACCCGCCGGGCCGGAGCCGGCCGGGTCCGGCTCACGCTCGACGACGGACGCACCGACGAATACCTCTGGGAGGACGTGTGACCACGCAACCCCTGCTCCTGGCCGGCCGCCTGGACCAGCTTCGCGAACAGTCGGCCACGGTCCGGCATCGTCAGTTCCGCCGGCTGCTCGAGGAGTGCGAACGTTACCGCGGGATCGCGCTCCCGGCCGAGCATCCACGGGAGAGCATCACCTACTTCGGGCCGGCCGCGGCGAACCTCGCCCTGGCCTTCCGCCTGACCGGGCAGCAGCACTACCTGGATGAACTCCGCCGCTGGGTGGCGGTGCCGGTGTCCTTCCCGCACTGGGGCAAGGCGCACATGCCGGACCACGATCTCGACGCGGGCTGGCTGTGCCACGGCCTGTCGCTGGCCTATTCATGGGCCGGGGACGCGCTGCCCGACGACGAACGGGCCGCACTGCGGGACAAGTTGATCCTGCAGGGCACGCGGCTTTACGAATTCGCGCTCGCCTCGGAGGGCGACTGGTGGTCGTCGTCGTTCTGGCAGAACCACAACTGGATCTGCTACGCCGGGCTGGCCACGGCCGGGTATGTCCTCGCCGGCGAGCATCCCGCTGCGCGGGACTGGACCGAGCGGGCGAAGCGGAACTTCGACACGGTGCTCGAACTGATGCCGGAGGACGGGTCGAACTGCGAGGGCGTCGTTTACTGGCGTTACGGCGTGCCCTGGATCGCGTCGTACCTGGATGTCCTGAAGGCGGCGGAGGGCATCGACTGGTTCCCCCGCAGCCCCTACCTGCGCGAGACCTTCTGGTACCGGCTCTACCAGGCCGCACCGGACCTCGAACGCATCGTCGACCACGGCGACTGCCACGACCGGCGCAGCGGGCATTCCACCGCGTTCTACTACAAGCTGGCTGCTGAGTACCGGATCCCGCAGGCGCAGTGGCTGGCCAACCGGGTGCTCGACGACTTCTTCTGGCGCGAGGCGTACGAGAGCGGCGTGAAGCCGGGCGTCCGCCCGGAGGCATACCAGGAACTGCTCTGGTACGACCCCGAGGTGCCTGAGCAGAATCCGGAGTCGCTGCCGCTGGGCCGCGTCTTTCCCGACCTGGGCCTGGTGGTGGGCCGCACGTCCTGGGCCGACGACGCGTGCCTGGTGTCCTTCAAGGCCTCACCCGGCGGTGGCCATAAGGCATGGGAGGCGTCGCAACGGATGGCCGTGGAGAAGGGCTGGACGACGCTCAACGCCGGGCACCATCACCCTGACGCCGGGAGTTTCGTGCTGCTCGGGCACGGTTCCTACCTGGCCGTCGACGAGGGATACTCCAACCGCAAGCGGGCGGAGCACCACAACTCGGTCCTGGTGGACGGCCAGGGTTTCGTCAACGAGGACCGCTACCACGTCTACAAGGGCCTGGCGCACGAGCACACTGCCCGGATCCGCTCGGCCAGTGTCGGTGACGGGTGGGTGCACGCGGTCAGTGAGAGCGCCGCGATGTACCCACCAGAGCTCGGTGTGCGCCAGGTGGACCGGCACCTGGTGATGTCTCCACGGGGCACGCTGATCCTGGTCGACGAGCTCGCCGCGACCGAACCACGCACCTGGACCTGGCTGCTCCAGACGGACAACCCGGCCCAGCCGACGGGCGGCGGCGAATGGGAGGCCGAATGCGGGTCGGCGCGGCTGCGGATCACCGCCGTGGAGCCGGAGGGCAGCGTCGACGACGTGGTGGCCACACCGATCGCGGCCAACCCGACCTCGAGCACGCCCAGCCTGGCCATCGAGAAGGTCCAGCACACGCTCCGGCGCGCCACCGAGCCGACGACGACCGCGCGGTACGTGACCGTCCTGGAGCCGCTGCCGTGGAACGAGCAAGCGATCTCGCGGATATCCGTGCGTGCCACCGCCCGGGACGTCGTTGTCGACATCGAGCGCGATGGTGACCGGGAGATCGTCGCCTTCCAGCTCAACGGCAAGGACGCCACCGAGGCGCTCGGCGCCGGGCCGGACATCGCCGGCGACGGTTTCGCGGCGTACTCGGTGACGGAGCGCTGATGGCCGTGCAGACCGGAGAGGTGCGGCGCGGCTGGGAGCAGAAGGCGCTGGCCGGGCTCTCGTACCCGGCCAACCTCGCCTTCACCGGCGTCGCGGCGTTCGTGCTGGCCCTGGGGGTCGTGACCTGGCTGTCCGCGGCGATCGCCGCTGGCCGGGCGCTGCACCGGTGGCAGAGCGATGGCGACGACCGGACGTTCACCGGCACGTTCCGGGAGTTCGCGGCGACGTGGCGCCGGACTCTGCCCGCGAGCATCGCCGCCACGGCGATGGCGACGATGATCGCGCTGAACCTGATCTTCCTCGGCAGCCGGGAGGCGCCGGTGGCGTTCCTCTTCGGGATGGCGACGATTCCGCTCGCGGCCACCCTGCTGCTCGTCGTCCTGATGCTCCCGGCCGCTGCATCGGCCGACCGGGACGCGACCATGCGGGTGTGGCTGCGCGGCGCGGTGGTGCTCGCCGCCCAGCGTCCGCTCGCCTCGCTGGTCCTGCTCGCGATCGTGGTGGCGTTCGGGCTGACCTGCGTGCTTCTCCCCACTATCGTGCCGTTCCTCGGCATCTCACTGCCCGTGTGGCTCGGCCTGACCACGGCCCGCCCGCGGTCCGCGTAACACCTCCTTCCCTACCGATCGGAGCGATCCATGCAGGCCTATTCCGAAGTGGGTAATGCACAAGAACCTTCGTCTCCGACTCCTCAGGTGGGCACCCGCAGAAAGCACGGGCCCCCACCATCGTCGCCGGACTTGTGCAGAACCCACGTGGCTCGGCGAAGAACGGTTCACGCAGTAATGGCAGGCCTGGCGGCGACGGTCGTCACCGGGGCCTTGCTGGGGCCCGTGCAGGCGGCGAGCCCACCGCTGGTGCCGGGAGAGTCTGTCGGGCAGGACCCGGACGAGGAATGGTGGGAAGGGATCACCATCCCCACCGAGGGTGTCCTGCCCGACCAGGAGATCCACCCGAGCCAGTACGTCGACGCTGAGGGCGTGGAGGTGCTGCGCGCCCGCGTGGAGGGCGACGCCCCCGATCCGCACGGGCACTACGCCATGGCCTGGAACCGGCTGATCGAGGATGCCGACGCGGCCGCGGAGGCCGGCGTCGTCGACCCCTCGGACAACGTCAAGACCAAGGCGGCCAAGGCGACCGCGTTCGCCTGGCTGATCACCAGGGAGCAGCGGTACCTGGACGCGGCCGTGGCGAACCTGCGCGCCGCCTACGACACGATCATCCCCACCGACCAGTACGTGGCGCAGCAGATGACCAACTACGCGCTCGCCTACGACTGGATCGCCGCCGACATCGGCGCCGACGACGACGCGGCCATCCGCACGGCGGTGAAGCGCGGCGCGGACTGGCTGTATACCTACCTCGAGGACGAGGGTGTGCGCAGCCACAACCACCGGTCGAAGGCCGGGGCGGCGCTGGGCTCGTGGGCACTGGCCTTTTCCGCTGATGCGGACGCGCAGGCGTACCTGGACCGTTCTCTGGAGAACATGAACCGGGTGTTCCGGTACATGTTCACCAAGGACGGCATCTACCGCGACGGTTCCGGCTACTACTGGATCTTCACAATCATCAACAGCACGCCGTTCATGTGGCAGTACCGCAACGCTTCCGGCGTCGACCTGTTCCCGGCGTTGCAGCCGGCTTTCGAATGGCAGCTGAAGACGGTGAACCCCAAGGGCCTGCAGCCGCCCCTGGACGACGGCTGGTACAAGGTGACCTGGCTGAACACCGTGGCCGCCGCCTACGCGGACACACCCACCGAGCTGAGTTCCACCGGTACGCTCGGTGAGCTGTTCCAATGGCAGTTCTTCAGTAGCGACCTGGCCGCCGCCCGTTACCCCGACGACTGGACCGGAGCCCGCGACCAGTTCTACGGCTGGCCGGAGGAGATCGCCCTCTACGACTCCACGATCGATGAGGTTGCCCCGGACGAGGGCACCGGGACGATCGACATGAACGAGGGCCCGCGCGGCGGCGACACGATCTTCCGCAGCGACTGGCGAATGGGCGACGCCGCTACCCGCTGGGGCTACTTCGGCGGCACGGCCATGAGCAACAACCACGACCACGCCGACGGCCTGCAGTTCCTCATCGAGGCCGAGAACGCGGTGCTAGCCCGGGACAACGGCTACGGCCCGCGGCGGTTCAGCGGGCGCAACGAGTGGAAGGGGCCGGAGCACCACAACGTCGTCACGGCCGACGGCGCGGCGGTCGGGGACCCGACACCCACCCGCGGCTTCCTCTCCGGATCGGTCTTCGGCTTCGCCGAGAAGGCCGCGGCGTACTGGAACGACCAGGACGCCTCTCACACCCGTGCGGTGGCCTTCCCCGGCTCGGACTACTTCGTGGTGCTCGACCGGATGGAGTCCGCGGAACCGAAGACGTGGGACGCGTACTGGCATGTGCGGGGCGATCTCTCCGGAGCCGCGAACCGGCGTACCTGGACCACGGAGGACGGTCCGTGGGGCGACGCTGCCCGGCTGCATGCGCTGACGGTGCCGTCCGACACAGAGCTCCGCACCGTCGACGACCAGTTCAACCCCTATGGCACCGGAACCGACACCGGCTTCGAGGGCTATCCCGACCCGTCCACGGACGTCGAGGAGACCACCGGCCTGCGGCTGACGCAGGAGGGCACCGACGCGCAGCTCCTGTCCGTCCTAGTGCCGTCCTCCGTCGACGGAGCCGCGCCGCGGCTGGAGGATCTGGGGACCGACGACGTGCTGGCCGCCCGGGTCTCGGCGGACGACTACGTGGACACCGTGGTGGCGCCGCGCTCCGGCTCGTCCGCCTCGGCGGGAGGGCTCGACGTCGAGGCTGGCCTCGGCTGGGTCCGGACCACCGGAGGGGCGCTGACCGGATTCGCCGTGCACGACGGCGAGTCGGCCTCGTGGAATGGGGTCTCGCTGGTGGAGGCGTCGTCGCCGTTGACGTTGTCGGCCGACGTGACGGACCCGACCCGGCACGTCATCGAGATCGCTCCGGTCGACGGTGACGTTCAGGTGGACCTGGCCGCCTCACCAGGGCGGGAACTGACCGGCGCAACGTTCGACGGCGAACCCGTGGCCGCCGAGATCGTGGACGGCCGGGTCATGGTGAAGGTGACAGGCGGCGGGGAGCTGGTCTTCTCCTACGGCGCTCCGGACGCGGCACCTGGCACACCGGCCGGCCTGGCCGGCACCGGATACGCCGGCGCCGTGGAACTCTCGTGGGATCCCGTTCCGACCGCGACGTCGTATCAGGTGCTCCGGCGCGGGCAGCGGATCGCCGAGGTGACGACCCCGTCGTACGAGGACCCGGACGTGTCGGACGGGATGACCTATCCCTATCGGGTGGTGGCCGTGAACGAGCGCGGTTCCGGGCGGCCGTCGTCGGCGGTCACGGTCCGTGCGGGCCTCGGAGAGCCGGCGGCTCCCACGGGTCTGGCGGGCACGGCCTCGCACCGCCTGGTGGAGCTGTCCTGGCTGCCGGTGCGGGACGCGTCGTCGTACGACATCCTGCGAGCCGAGGCGGGCGGAGAGCCGGAGCCGGTCGCGGAAGGGGTGACCGCGGCCGAATGGTCCGACACCACGGTCGCCAACGGCGTCACCTACCGGTACGCGGTCCGGGCCGTCAACGCGGCGGGCAACGGCGCCCTCTCGGACGTCGTGGAGCTGACACCGTCGACGACGCCGCCGGACACGCCGCAGGGCGTCACGGTGGGGCGAGCGCCAGGCGAAGTGACGCTGGCCTGGGCGGACGTTCCGCGCGCTGAGTCTTACCAGGTGTGGCGCGCCGGACTGACCAGCGGCGACTTCACCGTCGTGGCCGCCACCGGTGACCCGTGGTGGACTGACACCGACGTGATCGACGGCACCGGGTACGCCTACCGGGTGGTCGCCGAGAATGACGCCGGGGCGAGCGAGGCGTCGCCGGCGGTGACGGCGGTGCCCGGCTGCACGCTGACGCACGGCGTCGGGCCGGAGGGCGCGGTGATCGAGGCCGAACGGTACAGCGGCCGCAGCGGCGAGTACCAGCTGGTGGACGACCTCGCCCGCTTCGGCGGCCGGGTCGCGGAAGTCCCGCGCGGATCGGAGTACAAAAACAATCCGGACCTGTGGGGCCGGTACGACCTGGAGGTCGAGGAAGCCGGCCGCTACTACGTGGCCGTGCTCGGCTACGGCGAGTCCGGCTCGAACGACAGCGTGCACCTGTCAGTGGATGACAGCACCCCCACCACGGTCAACCTCAGCGTGGGTGAGTGGTTCTACCGGCAGTCGCCCATCGGCTTCGACCTGGAGGAAGGCTTCCACACCCTCCTGATCTCCTCCCGGGAGGACGGCGCCAGGGTGGACCGGTTCGTGATCTACCCGGCCAGCGGCATTCCGGACAGCGTGCGGTTCTCCGAGACCTGGACGCTGCCTTCCGACCCGGGGTGCGGCGACGGCGCGGGTGAGCCGAGCGTGCCGGAGGCGGTGACGTCGTCGACGGCGACCGTGACCAACGACGGTGTGCGCCTGGCCTGGTCCGGCAGCCGGCTGGCGGAGTCGTACACGGTGCTCCGGGACGGCGACGTGGTGGCCACCGGGCTCACCGCCACCAGATGGACCGATTCGGGCACGAGCGGGACGGCGTCGTACTCGATCATCGCGTCCAACGCGGTAGGTGAGTCGCCTCCCTCACCGGTGGTGACGGGCGGCTAACCGGTCGCCGTCCGGCGCGCGGCGCGGCATGACCCGGGTAGGTCATGCCGCGCCGGTGTCTGTCACGGGCTAGGCATTCGATCCGGCGCCCCACTCGTAGCCGCTGACGTCGGCACGGGACCAGTCTCGGAGTGAGGACAGGAAGACCCTGGCGCGGAACACGGCCTCGCCGGCGTGTCCGTCGGTGGCCACGGACGCCGCATGCGGTCCGAGCCGCTCCGCGAGCAGCCGGTGGATCTCGTCCACCGTGTTCAGGTCGCGTTCCTCCGGCTCGGCATCGGAGAGTCGCCTGACGACCTCGTCGGCCAGGTAGTTCTCGGCGATGGTGCGCTCCAGCCTGGCCATCGCAGTGGCCAGTTCGTCGGCGGCCGACCGTAGCGCAGGTTCGAACCGCACCGCCACCAGGGCCGCCGCGGCAGCCTCGGCGCACCGGCGGAGCGCGGGTTCGGGGTCGTATTCGGCGCGTCTGGACCGGTAGGTCAGTGCGACCAGCGGATACCGGTGCACCATCTCGTCGACGCCGCGCAGATGCGCCGCCCAGACCCGGCATCTCTTACGTGTCTCATCCGCGCCCTCGTACGCGAGGAACTCTGCCAGCGCGACGTCCCCGGTGCGGCCCCGCGTCTCGTCGTGGATCGCCAGCGTGAACCGGTCACGTGCGGACAGCCCGTTGACCACCTCGATCAGATACGACGCCATGGCGGTGAACATGGTGAAGCCCAGGGCAGCCGCACTGATCGTGAGGAGCTTGCCGAGCCCCGAGATGGGAGTGATGTCGCCGAAGCCGAGCACGGTCACTGTCCCGCCCACGTAGTAGAACGTGTCAAGGAACGTGAGGGACCCCAATGCGGGGTCGGAGGCGAACTGATCTCCCATGGGCCAGAAGACGAGTGTCAGCCCGAGCGTGAGCAACCCCATCCACGCGACGAACGTCAGCACCACGATTCCGGGGCCGGCCAGCGCCAGGATCCGCCGGCGCCGAAACCGCAGCCGGATGCCCGCGCCCGTGGCGAGCCGCCACATGGCGCGCCTGGTCAAGGCGGCGACCATGCCCTCCGCATCCGGATGCAGCACCGTCTGCCACACATCGCGCACCACCAGGAGCGTCACCATTACGCCGAGGACGATGATCGCGATATTCATGGTGCTGAACTACCCGGAACGGCCGGACCGTACCGTCGGGGCCGGTTTTGTGCTCGGCAACATCATGATGCGCGCCGCACCATGGAAGCTCGGTGTCGCTGGGACGACACCGAGCTTCCATGCTGTCTTCGGCCCCGCACTGTCTGCGCAGCCGCACACCGTCAGTCGGGCGACGGCCGTCAGAGTCCGAGTCGCGGCGCCTCGATCGCGGGGCACGTGTCCATGACGACGTCCAGGCCGGCGTCCCTGGCGCGCTGGGCCGCGTCGTCGTCGATCACTCCCAGCTGGAGCCACACCGCGCTGATGCCCAGGCGCTCCCGCTCGGCGATCGCGTCGTCGATGACAGTGCCCACGCGTGAGCTGTTGACGAAGCAGTCCACGACGTCGACCGGAGCCGGAACATCCGCCAGCCGGGCGTAACCCGTCTCGCCATGGGCGTCCTCGGAGCGCGGGTTCACCGGAACGATCCGCATGCCCAGGCCGTCCTTGATGAAACCGGCCACTCCGTGGGCGACGCGCGCTTTGTTGGCGGACAGGCCGACGACAGCCCACGTGGCCGGGGTGGTGAGGAGCCTGCGCACGAGATCCGGATCGTTCGAATGAGTCATGTCGTCACTCTGCCATGGGACCTTCGATCGGTGATGGCATGGTTGCGGGCCCCGAGACCGGGGAGTATCGAAGCGACGACGACGACGGCCGCGACGGCGAGCAACGTGGGGCCGCCCACATCGGCGAGCAGCCCGAAGGCCGCCGCGCCCACGGCGGAGAAGGTGAGCTTCAGGCTGGCGCCCACCATGAACACCTGGGTGCGCACCGGCGCCGGACTGGTCATGGTCCGCACGTGCAGCGTGGTGGTGAGCAGCGGCCCGTCCGCCAGGCCGGCGATGGCGAAGCCGCACGCCGCCACCGCGACTGACGATGCCACGGCCCCTAAGGCGAGGCCGCCGGCCATGACCGCCAGGCTGGTGAGGACGACGGGTACCGGCGCCAGGCGCCGGGCACTCGGATGGCTGATAGCCAACGATCCGGCTGCCGCGCCGGCCGCGAACACCGAGATAAACAGCCCTCCCACGTTCTCCGACGCGCCGAGGTGAACGGCAAGGATCGGTGCCACGACGGCTAGTCCACCGAGTCCACCGTGGGCCAGGGTGGTGACGACGGTCGTCGTCCGCAGAATCGGGGTGCGCCAAATCCATCTGAACCCATCCGCCCAGCCGGCGCTCTCGGCGCCGGCGCTAGGTCCGGGCAGGCGGGGAAGGCCGGCCGCGAATCCGGCACCGAGGGCGGCGGCTGCCGCGAGCGACACAAGTGCGATCGCGGGCGAAGCCACCGTGGCGATAGCGGCGCCGGCAGCAGGTCCGGCAATTCCCGCGACGTTGTAGGTGGCCGCATCGACGGCATGGGCGGTGTGCCGCCGGTCCGCAGGCACAAGCGCGCCGATGAGGCTCGACAATCCACCGAGGAGAAGCGGCTCGACCGTACCGGCGATCACAGCGAACAAAGCGACGACCGGCCAGGCGGCGACACCTGTCGTGCCGGCGAGTGCGGCCAGGGCGGCGGCGACGATGAGAGCCGCTGCCACGGTGACCGCCACCGGGTGACCGGTCCGGTCTCGTACTCGTCCCGCGAGCGGCCCGGTGATCACGTGGGGCAGAGTGGCGGCCGCGACCAGGAGGCCGCCCAGCCACGCCTCTCCGGTGCGGTGCAGGGCGAGGAGGACGATCACTACCGGCGCGCCTTCTGCGGCCATGCGCGCGAAGAACGCCGCCCCGACGTATGCGGGTGGAAGCCGGCGGCCAGCCGAAGCGTGTAACGCCTTCATTCGAGAGTACGTTACAGTACGCTGGCGGTGTGGATCGAATTCGCCCGCTGAACCGGCTCGAAGCCCTGCTGAACGTGGCGGCGCCTGACGGTCAGGCGCGTTGGCCCGCGATCGTGGCGGTGCTGCGTGAGCACGGCGAACAGGTGGACCATCTCGGCCCCGCCCAGGAGAAGGAGTTGCTCGGTGCGCTGGATCGCCTCCGCGCGCTGCTGCGCATCGAGGACATCGACCTCGCCGCGGAGCACATCAACCGCATCTTCGATGACGTCGCCGCACGTCCGCGTCTGTCGAAGCACGACGGAACGCCGTGGCACGTCCATGTTGATCCGGAGGGCGCTGGGTGGGGAACATGGTTGCTGGCCAGCAGCGCGCTGGCGCTGGCGGCGGCGATCCAGGAGCACGGCCGCCGCACGTGGGGTCAGTGCGAGGCCGAGAGCTGCGAGCGGTACTACGTCGGTGACGGCCGTGGCGGTGAGCGTCATTACTGCTCGGCGAGATGTGCCAGCCGCGCCCGGGTGGCCCGGCACCGCGGCCGGGCGCGGAACACGGCTCCGGCCCCGCCGCCGGGGCGTGGGGGAGTCAGGACGTGAGCGCCGGGACCGAGGCGATGGGGACGCCGGGGCGGTAGGCGAGGTGACGGTACGACGGGGCGTCGAGGACGCACAGATCGGGCCGGGCTCCCACCCAAAGATGGCCGACGTCGGAGCGGCGCAGCGCCCTGGCCCCTCCCACCGTGGCGGACCACAACGCTTCGGCTGGTGTCATCCCCATCTCCCGTACAGCAAGGGCGATACAGAACGGCATCGACGACGTGTAGCAACTCCCCGGGTTGCAGTCGGTCGCGATTGCCACGGGGACGCCCGCGTCGATCAGCCGTCGTGCGTCCGGATACGGCGATCGAGTGGAGAACTCGACGCCTGGCAGAAGCGTCGCCACAGGCCCCGCCGGCGGTTTGCCCGGCGGCAACTCGGCATCGCCCGATCGCTGAGCGCCGGCCAGCAGGTCGATGTCCTCGTCGGTGAGATACGTGCAATGGTCCACGCTCGCGGCACCGAGCTCCACCCCCAGCGCGACCCCCGGGCCTGGCCCGAGCTGTCCGGCGTGCACGCGTAGGCCGAGGCCGGCGCGGGCCGCCGCCTCCAACACCGCCCGTGACTCGTCACCGTCGAAGGCGGTGGGTGCTCCCGGTTCGCAGAACACGTCGGCCCACCGCGCGTAGGGCGCGCAGGCGTCGAGCATCGGGCCGGTGACCAGATCGACGTACGCGGCCCGGTCGGTCCGGAACTCCGGTGGTACCACGTGCGCACCGAGGAACGTCGTCTCGGGCGAGAGCGCCGACGCGGCGCGCATCAGCTTTGCTTCGTCGTGGATGGTGAGCCCGTATCCGCTCTTGATCTCCACGGTGGTGGTGCCCTGCCGGCGCATCTCCGCCAGCAGCCTCCCGCCGTGCTGGACGAGGGTGTCCTGATCCGCGGCGCGGGTGGCGTCGACCGTCGTCGTGATGCCGCCACCGTCGTAGCGTTCACCGGCCATCCGGGCCTCGAACTCCCGCGCGCGATCGCCCGCGAAGAGGATGTGCGAGTGGGAGTCGACGAATCCGGGGACCACGGCCCGGCCGCCGAGGTCGACGCGCTGGTCGGCTTCCGGTGCCGAGTCCTGGGGGCCGATCCAGAGGACTGTGTCAGCGTCCACGACCATAGCGCCGTGTTCCAGGATCCCCAGATGCGGCCGATGTGCAGAGCCCGTGGGGACGTCGTCGTACCTGGTACCCGGCGCGTGCGCAGGGTCCATGGTCACCAGTTCGCCGATCCCGGTGACGAGCGTCGTCGTTGTCACGCGTGTGCCTCCTGGTCTCTTCATGGGAAGAGTGGGGTGATGCTGTCCGTCAGCAGCGTCGTGATGTCGCCGAGCAGGTGCTTACCGCCGTCGACGACGACGCGGCCCCCGGCCACCACCGTGTCGACGTCGGCCGCCGTCGCGGTCAGGACGAGCTGCGCCGGGTCGGACCCGGCCGTGCGCACGGTGTCCGTGCGCACCGCGACGAGGTCAGCCGTGGCGCCGTGGGCGATTCGGCCGTCACCGGGCCGTCCCAGCGCGGCCTGACCGTTCCTGGTCAGCGCGTCGACGAGCGCTCCGGGTGAGAACCGGCCGCGCTGCCCGCCGCTGAGCCGTTCGTGCATCTCCAGCAGCCGGGCCTCGCCGAGAAGGTCGACGACGGCGTGCTGATCGCTGCCGAGGCACACGGCGCATCCCGCCGAAGCGAGCGCACCCATCGGAGATATCCCGTCCGCGAGGTCCTGTTCGGTGGTGGGACACCCGCACACAGACGTTCCCGAACGGCCCAGCAGCGCGACATCGGCCCGGGTCAGGTGAGTGGCGTGCACGGCCGTGGTCCGCGGGCCCAGCACCCCGGCATCGGCCAGCACCGCGGTCGGGGTGCGCCCGTACGTGGCGAGGCAGGCCTCGTTCTCGGCCGGCTGCTCGGACAGGTGCACGTGCAGGGGAGCGACGACGTCCCGGGCCCAGCCAGCGACGACGTGCAACTCGGTCTCGGGCACCGCTCGCACCGAGTGCAGCGCCGCACCAACCACCACAGCCGGCGGCACCGAGGCGCGCAGCCTCGTCACCCGATCGGCCCAGCTTTCGGCATCTCCGTCCCCGAACCGGGCCTGAACGCCTCGCAGCGGCTTGTCGATCCCGCCCCGCAGGTAGCACGTGTCGAGCAGGGTGAGGCGGATGCCCGCGTCGGCGGCCGCCTCCGCGAGAGCAATGCCCATCGCGTTCTGGTCGCTGTACGGCGTCCCGCCCGGGCCGTGATGCAGGTAGTGGAACTCGCCCACGGAGGTGATCCCGGCCAGCACCATTTCCGCGTAAACGGCGCGCGCCAACCGGTAGTAGCTGTCGGGGGTGAGCATTCCGGCCACGGCGTACATGGACTCTCGCCAGGTCCAGAACGTCCCACCATCCTGATGGGTCCGGCCGCGCAGCACCCGGTGGAAGGCGTGCGAATGGGCGTTCGCGAAGCCGGGGAAGACCATCCCGTGCAGATGGACGTCACCGGGTTCCGGCCGGGCGTCCACCTGGACGCCCATGATCATCCCCGCGTTGTCGACAGCGACCCGGACGCCGTCCACCGCCGCTCCATGGCGCTCCGGCCGTCTCGCGGTTCCATCTGGCGGCAGCCACGCCCGCTCACACCAGAAGCCGGTCATCCCAGCGCCTCCAGGACATCGGCCAAGGCTTCGACACCGCTGAGGCAGTCGGCGCGGTCGGCCGACTCCGCGGGCGAGTGGGAGACGCCGGTCGGATTGCGCACGAAGAGCATCGCCGCCGGGACGCCGGCCGCGGCTAGGATCCCGGCGTCGTGCCCGGCCCCCGTCGGCAGGACCGGGACAGCGCCGAACCTGGGTTTCAGGGCGGTGGCGACCACGTCGCGCAGGGCATCGTCGAACCGGACAGCGGGCGTCCAGGACTCCTCGACGGCAGGCTGCGGGCTGGTTCGGCTTCCGGTATGGCCGGAGACGTCGGCCACCGTCGCGCGCACGCGTTCCTCGTCACTGCCCCGGGCGTCCAGCCACGCTTGCACGAGTGAGGGGATTGCGTTGACGCCATTGGGATGGACGCTCACCTTCCCGAAGGTCGCCACCGCGGTGTGCCGTTCAGCCGCCGCGCGGGCCGCCAGGACGGCATCGGCGTAGCGGATCATCGGGTCGTCGCGGTCGCCCAGGGCAGTGGTTCCGGCATGGTCGGCTCGTCCGGCGAAGTCGAACCGCCAGCGGCCGTGCGGCCAGATCATCGAGGCGAGCCCGATCGGCGCGCCGTACCCGTCGAGCCCCCATACCCTGGCTCCGTCAGGGGTGGTCAGGGGTACCCGGCCCTGCTCGACGTGGAGTTCGACGAACTGGCCGAGACGGGACAGCCGCTCGGGGTCGGTGCCCACGCCGGCCGGGTCGTGGCCCGCGGCGGCCATCGCCTCGGCCATGGTCACGCCCTCGGCGTCGGTCAGCGCCCGGCCCCGGTCCGCGTCGAGTTCTCCGGTCATCAGGCGGGAGCCGCCGCACGCCACGCCGAACCGAGCGCCCTCCTCGTCGGAGAACGCCACGATGGCGACCGGCCGCGACGGTGTGAAGCCGCGCGCACGCAGGACGTCCAGGGCGGCGAACGCGGACACGACGCCGAGGGGGCCGTCGAACGCGCCGCCGTCGGGCACCGAGTCCAGATGCGAACCGGTCACCAGCGCGTTCCCGGCTTCGGGGTCGCCCCACCAGGCCCAGAGGTTGCCGTTGCCGTCGGCCTCGACGTCCAGGTCCCGCTCTGCGGCATTGGCCACGAACCACGTTCGGCACTCCAGATCGGCATCGGCCCAGGCGAACCGCCGGTACCCTCCGCTGCGGGGGTGGCGCCCGACCGGCTCCAGCTCGGACCACATCCGCTCGAACGTCCCATCCGCTCCCATGATCATCGACGGTCGCCCGTGCTACGACCCGGCTGATCGTCGATGATCATGGGAGCGTGCGGGCCACGGGAGGCGGCGATCTCCCGAGCCCGGGGATAACCCGCGTCCACATGGCGCAGAACGCCCATGCCGGGATCGTTGGTCAGTACCCGTTCCAGCTTCGCGGCCGCCAGCTCCGTCCCGTCGGCGACGCTGACTTGGCCGGCATGGATCGACCTGCCCATGCCCACGCCACCGCCGTGGTGGATCGATACCCAGGACGCACCCGAGGCCGTGTTCACCAGCGCGTTGAGCAGGGGCCAGTCGGCGATGGCATCCGAGCCGTCGGCCATCGCCTCGGTTTCCCGGTAGGGAGAGGCCACGGACCCGGCATCGAGGTGGTCCCGGCCGATGACGATCGGCGCGCTGATCCGCCCGTCCGCCACCATCTCGTTGAACTTCACGCCAGCTTGGTGCCGCTCGCCGTAGCCCAGCCAGCAGATCCGGGCGGGCAGGCCCTGGAAGGCCACCTTGTCCTGGGCGGCGCGGATCCAGCGGTGCAGGTGATCGTCGTCGAACAGCTCGAGCACGGCCTCGTCGGTGGCGGCGATGTCGCGGGGGTCGCCGGACAGCGCCGCCCACCGGAACGGGCCCTTGCCCTCGCAGAAGAGCGGCCGGATGTAGGCCGGAACGAATCCGGGGAAGTCGAAGGCGCGGGCGAAGCCACCGGCGCGGGCCTCGTCGCGGATCGAGTTCCCGTAGTCGAAGACTTCCGCACCGGCATCGAGGAACCCGACCATGGCTTGGACGTGCGCGGCCATCGAGGCGCGAGCGCGCTCGGTGAACTCGGCCGGCTTTCGCTCGGCGTAGTCGTGCCAGTCCTCGACGGCGATGCCCTCGGGCAGGTAACTCAGCGGATCGTGCGCTGATGTCTGGTCGGTGACGATGTCGACGCCAACCCCACGCCGGAGCAGCTCGGGCAGCACCGTGGCGCAGTTGCCGACCAGCCCCACGGAGAGCGCCCGCCGCTCGGCCTTCGCCGCCTCGACCTGGCGCACGGCGTCGTCGATGTCGGTGCTGTAGGTGTCGAGGTACCGCTGGCGGACCCGCCGGTCAAGCCGGGCTTCGTCCACCTCCACGACCAGGCAGGCGCCGTCGTTCAAGGTGACGGCAAGCGGCTGCGCGCCGCCCATCCCACCGCAGCCGCCGGTGACGGTCAGAGTGCCGGCCAGTGTGCCGCCGAACCGCTTGGCCGCGACAGCCGCGAACGTCTCGTAGGTCCCCTGAAGGATTCCCTGGGTGCCGATGTAGATCCAGGAGCCCGCGGTCATCTGCCCGTACATGGTGAGTCCCAGCTTCTCTAGCCTCCGGAACTCCGGCCAGGTCGCCCAGTCACCCACAAGGTTCGAGTTAGCGATCAGCACGCGCGGCGCCCATTCGTGCGTGCGCAGCACTCCGACAGGCTTGCCGGACTGCACGAGCAGTGTCTCGTCGTCGCCCAGGTCGGTCAGGGTGCGGACGATGGCGTCGTAACTGGCCCAGTCCCGCGCCGCCTTTCCGGTGCCCCCGTAGACGACGAGGTCGTCCGGGCGCTCGGCCACCTCCGGATCGAGGTTGTTCATGAGCATCCGCAGCGGCGCCTCGGTCTGCCAGCTACGAGCCGTCAGGGACGTGCCGCGAGGGGACCGGACCGTGCGTGGTGTGGTCATGCGGGGCTCCTTCAGATTCAGCGCAGGCCGGAAAGGTGGGCGGCGGCAGCGTCGAGCAGGGCGCCAGAACGGACCTGGGCGACGACGTTCTCGATCTCGGGGGCGAGGAAACGGTCCGGACCCGGACCAGCGACTCCTGGGCCGGCGTCGGCGAGGTCCGTGCCGGCGCCGGCGTGGCCCCGTCCGGTACCACCACGGCGAACAGCGGAGACGACCGCCGCCGTGGCCGGGGCCGGGGTGAGCGGCGCGCGCAGATCGAGGGCACGTGCGGCGGTCAGGATCTCGACCGCCAGCACGCGGCTGAGGCCGTCGACCGCACGGCGCAGCTTGCGGGCAGCGGCCCATCCCATCGAGACGTGGTCCTCCTGCATCGCCGACGACGGGATGGAGTCGACGGAGGCCGGCACGGCGAGGCGCTTCAGCTCGGACACGATCCCGGCGGAGGTGTACTGGGCGATCATGTGACCGGAGTCCACACCTGGATCGTCGGCGAGGAACGCGGGCAGGCCCTGGCTGCGATTCGCGTCGAGCATCCGGTCGGTGCGCCGCTCGGAGATGCTGGCGACGTCGGCGACGGCGATCGCGACGAAGTCGAGCGCGTACCCCACCGGCGCGCCGTGGAAGTTGCCGTTCGACTCCACCCGTCCGTCCGCGGTGACCACCGGGTTGTCGATCGCGGAGGCGAGCTCTCGTTCCGCGACGTCGCGCGCGAAGCTCAGCGTGTCCCTGGCGGCGCCGTGTACTTGCGGGGCGCAGCGCATCGAGTAGGCGTCCTGGACTCGGGTGCACTCCGGCGTCCGGTGGCTGGCCATGATCGCCGAGCCGTCCAGCAGCGCTCGCATGTTGGCCGCCGAGTCGGCCTGGCCCGGGTGGGGGCGCAGGGCCACGAGATCCGCGGCGAAGGCGGCATCGGTGCCGAGCAGGGCCTCGACGCTCATGGCTGCGGCGACGTCGGCGGTGGTCATCAGCACGTCGAGGTCGTGCAGCGCGAGCACCAGCTGGCCGAGCATGCCGTCGGTGCCGTTGATCAGCGCGAGCCCTTCCTTCTCGGCGAGGATGACCGGCCGCAGGCCGGCTGCGTCCAGGGCGTCGGCGGCGGGAACGACGCGGCCCGTCCGGTCGCGAACGTAGCCCTCGCCAAGTATGGCGAGGGCGCAGTGCGCCAAGGGCGCCAGATCCCCGGAGCAGCCGAGTGAGCCGTACTCGTAGACGAGCGGTGTGAGGCCGTGGTTGAGAAGGTCGGCGTAGGCCTGTACGGTCTCGGGGCGAACTCCTGTGTGTCCGGTGGCCAGGGTGGACAGCCGCAGGAGCATCAGGGCTCGCACCACCTCGCGCTCTACCTCGGGCCCGGAGCCGGCGGCATGAGAGCGGATGAGTGACAGCTGCAGCTGGGCTCGTCGTTCGCGAGGGATGTGCCGGGTGGCGAGAGCACCGAAGCCGGTGGACACGCCATAGTGTGGAGCGTCGTCATCGGCGAGATCCTCGATGATCGCCCGGCTCTGGGCGACGGCCGCCCGAGCTTGGTCGCTCAGGGTCACCGGAGCATCGTGCCGGGCAACGGTGACCACGTCGGCGGCGCTGATCGGACCGGTCCCGACGGTGACGGTAGGGGTGTCCTCGATCATCGCCCGACTTCTCCCGCGGTAGGGCGTGTCACTCGGCAATGACCAACACCCGTGAGGTCGTAGGCGCTCATAGTTGCCATTGGATCGCGGCCGGCACGAGGCTGGAACACACTCGCGGGAGATACTGTCTGGTATCTCAGACAAAGGTGGTGCGGGATGGGACGCAGCAGCCGAGTCCCGGCTTTGCGACAGGGCGTGCGCATTCTGCGGCTGCTGGCGCGGCACGGTGGCCCGATGCCCGCGGCGGCGGTGGCGCGCGAGCTCGAGCTGCCTCGCTCGTCGATCTATCACCTGCTCTCCGAACTGGAGACGGACGGCCTGGTGGTCCACTTGCCTGAGGAACGCAGGTACGGACTCGGCCTCGGGGCCTTCGAGCTGGGCTCCGCCTACACCAGGCAGGCGCCGCTGGCTCGGCTGGCCCGGCCGCTCCTCCATGACCTCGTGGACGACGTCGGGCACGGCGCCCACCTGGCCGTGCTCCATGGACGCGAGGTGGTGTACCTGCTCGAGGAGCGAGCTCCTGGCAGCCCGTCTCTGGTGACGGGGGTGGGAGTCCGGCTACCCGCTCATCTCACGGCCAGCGGCCGGGCGATCCTGGCCGGCCTCGACGCCGCGCAGGTGCGTGCGCTGTTCCCGGATGCGTCGGCGTTCGCCGATCGGCACGGAGTTGGCCCACGCAGTCTGTCCGCGCTGCGCATCGTTCTCTCCGAGGTGCGGCAGCTCGGGCACGCGACGGAATCCGGGGAGGTCACGCCAGGATTCGCGTCCGTGGCGGTCGCTGCGCGCGATCACGCGGGCTACCCCATCGCCGGGATCGCGGTGACGTTCGCCGAGGATGCCGTCGATCTGCGGGTGCGGCCGGCGTTGGCCGGCCGGATCGTGCGGACCGCGAGCGACCTCAGCCGGCGGCTCGGCGGTGGCCGTCCTTGACCCGCGTGCCGGCCCTCGTCCGCGTCAGCGGCACGCTCACCAGGGCGAATGCCACACTGACCAGCCCGATTCCGGCCAGCACCAGGAACGCCGAGGCGTAGCTGCCGGTGAGGCCGGCGATCGCCGCCCCCGCCCACGGCGCGAGGGCGACGGTGACCGTGACGGGCGCGGACAGCAGGCCGGTGAGCTTCCCGTAGTGTGCGACGCCCCACCGCTCGCTCACCGCTGTGGCCTGCACCAGCGTCAGGAGCCCACGAGCCATCCCGGCCACCACCGACGCCGCGATCAGGGCCATGGCTACCGTCACGAGCCCGAGCGCAACCGTGGTGAGCGCTGTAGCCAGTAAGATCACCGTGGTGCGTGTGCGCACGCTCAGGCGGCGCGTCATGGCCGGATAGGCCACTCGCCCCGCCACTTGGCCGACACCGCCCAGACCGAGTGCCACAGCCGCCTGACCTGTGTCCATCCCCTGTTCCACGAGCAGCGGGACGAGGTTGATCACGACGGCGTAGGCGGTGAACGACGCCAGGCTGACGGCGAGCGTGGTGGCCACGAACGACAGGCTGCGAGTGATGCGCCCAGGTTCGGCGGCCGGGGGCGCGGCCGCCGACGCTTCGGTGCTCGGGATCACCGCTGCGGTGGACTCGGGCCAGGGACCACGCAGGCCCCACCAGTGGGCCGGCGCCGTGACGAGTGACAGCCCAATGGCCAGAAGTAGATACGTCGACTGCCAGCCGATCTGATCCAGCAGCCACGCCGTGAGCGGCGCGAAGACAGTGCTGGCGAAACCGGCGGCCAGCGTGAGCAGGGTGAGCGCCTTAACCCGTTGCGACCCGTACCAGCGGGTCACCGCGGTGAACGCCGGCGGGTAAAAGAGCGCGGCCATGGCGAGGCCGGCCAGAACCCACCCGATCATGAAGACGGCAAGACTCGGGGCGAGAGCGACGACGACGAGCGACGGCCCGCCCAGTAGGGAACCGGCCGTCATCAGCCAGCGCGGGCCGTGCCGATCGAGCCGGTGACCGAGCGGAACCCCGACGGCTGCCGCCACCAGCAAGCCGGCCGAGAATGCTCCGGTGAGCGCTGCCCTCGACCAGCCGGTATCGGCACTTATCTCGGTGAGGAGCACGGGGAACGCGTAGAACAGGATCCCGTAGCTCATGGTCACGGTGAAGCAGAGGACGGCCAGGACGCGTCGTCGCCCGGCGCGGGGCATCGGCTCTGGTGGCCCGCCGCCGGAGCCGGGGGAGTCCGGAGCGCTCGTGCTCACCCAGCCGGCCCGGGAACCGCTCCGCCGCTGCTGACGACGCGCGTGGTGTTGTTCACGTGGGCCGCGAGCGGCTCGACGACGTATTTCGCATCACGGTGCACCCCTCGCAGGGTATTCGAGGAGAACGACCGCTGGAACTCCAGCCCCGCGTACACCAGTCCGGCATGCGTGGTGGAGATCCCGCCGTGGTGACGGGGCATGCCGGTCTGGTCCAGTGCGCCCAGCCCCTCGAGGTATCCGAGATTCGGCCGGTAGCCGGTGGCATAGATGACCACGTCCACCTTCTCCCGGCTGCCGTCCGGCCACACGACGTCGTCGCCGTCGAATCGCGTGAACATCGGCCGGCGGTCGAGCTGTCCGGACGCCAGCGCGTCGCGGTAGATGCCGGTGTCGAGGACAGGCGTCGAGGTGAAGATGCGCACCAGCCACGCCCTCGGTAACACGTCCAGGCGGGTGGTCTTGAGCCAGTAGTGCAGGTCCTTGCCCAGCCGGCGCTGCGCGACGAAATGAACCGGGGCTCGGGTGGCGAGAGTGACGGAGGCCCTGCCGGACAGTTCGTACGCGACCTGGACGGCCGAGTTGCCGGCGCCGACCACCACGATGCGCTTGCCCGCGTACGGCTGGGCATTGCGGTACTCGGCCACGTGCAGCACGGCCCCGGCGAAGTGATCCTGCCCGGGAACCTGTGGCCGGTAGGGATTGGCGAAGGAGCCACTCGCCGCCACGACACCGCTCGCGGCGATCTCCTCCCCGGCCTCGGTGTGCACTTGGAAACCGCCTTTGCGGCTGGACGTCACCGCGCTGACCCGGGTGTCGGTACGGATCTCGACGTCCAGGTCCCGGGCATAGCTGTCCAGGTAGGCGATGACGGCATCACGTGCGGGGTACTCGTCGGGCTCCCCCGGAAACGGAGCACCTGGAAACGAGCTGTACTTCACCGGCGAGAAGAGAGTGAGGCTGTCGTAGTAGTGGGGCCAGGAGCCGACCGCTCGGGGGCCGCTCTCCAGCACCACGGGCCGCAGGCCCGCTTCGAGCGCGGCACGCGCGGTGTTCAGGCCGGATTGGCCGCCGCCGATGATGATCACGGGATCAGGTGGGGTGCTCACGGCGACCAACATATCGTCATATCGCGAAATGACAAAGTAGGGGAGTGTCATACAGTGGTCATGGAGGTCGATCGCATGGTGGAGCCCGTCGCGGTGAGAGAAGACGGCGCTGGTCAAGCGCCAGCCGAGCTGAGCGCTGACACCCATGAATTCCTCCGGGCGCTCGCCAGCCCCAGTCGCCAGCGGATCATGATGCTCTTCTTCCAGGGCGCTGAGCTCTCTGTGGGTGAGGTGGCCGAGCGCGCAGGCATCGGCCAGTCCACCGCGTCGGAACAGCTGGCTCTGTTACGCCGGGGCGGCGTGGTCACCCCGCGCCGGGAGGGCAAGATCATCCGATACCGGGGTGATCGCGACGGCATCCGCAAGGCCCTCAGCGAGCTCCAGGCCTATCTGGAAGTCTGCTGCTGACCTGTCGTCCGGCGGTGAAGCTGAGATTATGTGCGCGACGTGTCGATTCGCGGCTCCGATGTTCGACGCGTAGGCAGAGACAGGGTTAAGCACCTGTTCATGAGCGTTCAGGGCCCGGTCTCGTCTCTCAGGGAGGTACCCCGATGCGTGTCATGGTGCTCGTGAAGGCCAGTGCAAGCTCCGAGGCGGGCCAGTTGCCCACGGAGGAGCAGCTGGCCGAGATGATGAGGTACAACGAGGAGCTGGCCAAGGCCGGCGTCATCCTGGCCGGAGATGGCCTGCACCCAAGTTCGAAAGCCGCGCGCGTGACGTTCGCCGGGGAGCGTCGCACCGTCGTGGACGGCCCGTTCTCCGAGACCAAGGAGCTGGTCGCCGGGTACTGGCTCTGGCAGGTCCGGTCGATGGACGAGGCCATCGAATGGGCGAAACGGTGCCCGAACCCCCACGGCGACCATGGTGAACTGGAGATCCGGCCGGTCTTCGAGGCCGAGGACTTCGGCGACGAGTTCACCCCCGAGCTGCGGGAGATCGACACCCGGATACGCGAGCAGGAGCATGCCCAGAGCGCGCCCACCGAACAGCCTACGGGTGGCTCGACTCAGTAGGGACGCTTGCGGCCGGGCGTCGAAGCTGCTCTGATGACTCCGTGCCCGGCGCCACCTCACCGACGAACGTCCACCGCACCATCGACGCGATCTGGCGTATCGAGGCGGCCAAGGTCATCGCCGCGCTGTCGCGCATGGTCCGGGACGTCGGCCTCGCGGAGGACCTCGCTCAGGACGCGTTGGTAGCCGCCCTGGAGCAATGGCCGGAGACCGGCGTCCCGGACAAGCCTGGAGCATGGCTCATGTCGGTCGGCAAGCGGCGCGCCATCGACCACTTCCGGCGGCAGGAACGGCTAGAACGCAAGGTGTCCGAGATCGGTCGGGACCTGGAGGGACGGCAGGACCATGCCGACGATCTGGACGACGCGATCGACGACGACATTGGTGACGATCTCCTCAGACTGATCTTCACCGCCTGCCATCCGGTCTTGTCCACGGAAGCCCGGGTGGCGCTGACGTTGCGCCTGCTCGGTGGGCTGACCACGGACGAGATCGCCCGCGCGTTCCTCGTGTCCGAGCCGACCATGGCCCAGCGCATCGTCCGCGCGAAGCGCACGCTGACCAAGAATCGGGTGGAGTTCGAACTGCCCCACGGAGAAGACCGGGCGGCGCGGCTGACCTCTGTCTTCGAGGTCGTCTACCTCATCTTCAACGAGGGTTACTCCGCCACGTCCGGTGCGGACTGGATCCGTCCGGCGCTGTGCGAAGACGCCCTTCGGCTCGGCCGGATACTCGTCGGGCTCGTGCCGGACGAATCCGAGGCGCACGGGCTGGTGTCGCTGATGGAGCTGCAGGCATCCAGGCTGCGCGCCCGCACCGGCCCGGACGGCGAGCCGATCCTCCTGCTCGAGCAGAACCGGGCTCGATGGGACCAGCTCCTGATCCGCCGGGGCCTGGATGCTCTGGAGCGGGCGAAGGCACTCCCGGGACCATCTGGGCCGTACGGATTGCAGGCGGCGATCGCGGCGTGTCACGCCCGGGCCGTCACCGCCGAGGACACCGACTGGATCCGGATCGCAGCCCTGTACGCGGCGCTCGCGCAGGTGTGGCCCACACCCGTGGTCGAGTTGAACCGTGCCGTCGCCCTCGGCATGGCGTTCGGGCCGGCGGCAGGGCTGGAGCTGGTGAACTCGTTGCTCGACGAGCCGGCCCTGGCGAAGTACCACTTGCTGCCGAGTGTCCGCGGTGACCTGCTGCTCAAGCTCGGACGGGCTGACGAGGCCCGGGCCGAGTTCGCCCGCGCCGCCGAGCTCACCGCCAACGAGCGTGAGCGTACTCTGCTCCTCCGCCGCGCGGCCGCCGCCGGTACGGGAGACGTCGCCTCCCGCGCCGGGTGACGCCGGCATTGATGCGAGCTACGCCGCGACGTGCGCCTTCAGAACCTCAGCCAGCTCGGTCCGGACCGTGCACCGCGACAAGGCGAACGCCGAGGCGAGGTCTTCCGCCTGGGCAGGGGTGACGCCCTCGAAGCACCGGCCGAAACGCTCGGCCGCGGGTTCGGCGAACATGATGTTCCGGATCAGCAGGGGGATCCACTGGCGCTGACCCCATGGGTACGGGGCGAAGTCGGGGAACTCGTCGGCGATCAGGGTCTCGATCGGCTCCAGAATGTGCCTGACCTGCGCGTCGGATCCGCCCCACGAGTCCGTGCCGAGCCTCTCCTTCTGCTCCAGCGAGGGCTTGATCTGCTGGAGGTACGGACTCTCCGGCGGGACAAAGGCGAGGCCCTGCCGGCCGATGTCCTTGTAGGTCCACAGCGACCAGCTCGCACCGTGCGCACGGTAGATGTCCAGCTGGTCGCGGAGGAGGTCCGCGCATGCCGCGTCGCGCCGCGGGTCTCCGGTGTAGATGGGGCCGAACTCGCCGATCCAGATCGGTGTGCCTGTCCGCCGCATGAACTCTGTCCGCCGAAGGAAGGTCTTCTCCACGACGTCACGGTCGAAGAACTCGCCCCTGGTGATGCCGGGGTACTCGCTGTCTCGCGCGATTCCCGGCAGGGCGTAGTCGTGTGCCGTATAGACGGCATTGTCGACCGGCTCGCCGAACACGGAGAAGTCGCTGGAGTACCGGTTGCCGTCGAGGAACAGGATGTGGCGTCGATCGACAGCCCGGATGGCCCGCTCCAGCCGCGCGTAGAACGGGCCGATGACCTCGCCGCTCTCGTCGGCCGGTTCGTTCAGCGGGTTGTAGCCGGCCACGGCGGGGTTGTCGTGGTACCGCCCGGCGAGAGCCTCCCACAAATGCACCACCCGGTCCTGGAAGTGCCGGTGGGTCCAGAAGAGCGGCTGATGTGTGGGGTTGTCGCTGTGCCAGTGGTGATTCTGGTGTCCGGGTGCCGCGTGCAGATCGAGGATGGTGTAGATCCCGTGCCGGGCGCACACCGCGATCAGTCGGTCGAGTTGCTGGAATCCGGTTTCCTTGAGTTCGAAGGGGGCATCGTCGTCCTCGAAATGGCGATAGTTGAACGGCACCCGGAGGCAGTTCAGGCCCAGAGAGGCGAGCAGCGCGGCGTCGTCGTCGGTGAAGAAGTCGCGCAGGAACCGATCGAAGAAGCGGCGGTACCCGTCCTCACCCAAAGCGGTCTTCATAGCCGCCCTGACCTGTGACTCCGTGCCGGGATAGCCGGTGATGAAGTTCTCCATGTTCATCCAGCCGCCGAGTCCGAAGCCGCGGAGCGCGATACCCTCACCGCGCTCGTCAGCCAGCCGGTCGCCGTCGATGCGCAACCACGACATCGTCATGTCAAGACCTCCTGTGATCCACAACCATCGTCCCGAGAAATATAACGTTTCAGAAACCGGTACCGGAGCAATGGTGACCAACGTCGGCTCCCTATGCCACGATGAGGACTATCCGACGTCATATCCACGAGTCTTACCTGAAACATAGCGCAGAAACCGGTCACTCAGAGTAACTTCCATCCGGATGAAGGGGAACACATGAGACAGGCACCTCGAGCTTTCAGGCGGTTCCGCTGGGCCTGTGCAGCCGGCGTCACGGCCATGCTGACTGTCGCCGCGTGTGGGGGCTCCAGCGACGGCGGGGGCTCCGACGAGGCGACCGGCGATGTCACCCTCCGTTTCTCCTGGTGGGGGAACGACGAGCGGGCACGCATCACCCAGCAGGCCATCGATGCGTTCGAAGAGGCGAACCCGAACATCACGGTCAACGGTGAGCCGCTGGACTTCGACGGCTACTTCGACCGGCTGGCCACCAGCGTCGCCGCCGGTGACGCCCCGGACGTGATCACTCTGGGCGGCGCCTACCCGAGGGAGTACGGCGACCGGGGCGCCCTGCTCGACCTGTCCACAGTGTCCGAACAGCTGCCCACCGACTTGATCGACGAGTCGGCATTGAGCAACGGCTTCTTCAGCGGCGTTCAGTACAGCATCCCCACCGGCGTGAACACGTACTCGATCGTCGTCAATCCGGAGGTGTTCGATGCCGCCGGCGTGCCGTTGCCCGACGACTCGTCGTGGACATGGGACGACATGGTCGACATCGCCCAGGAGATCTCCGATAGCACCCCGGACGACACCTACGGACTGGTCGACCCGACCGCACCGGACGTTGTCGACCTCTATGCTCGCCAGCACACGGGTGCCGGCCTCTACACCGAGGACGGTGAGCTCGCCATCGAGGCGGAGACGCTGGAGAACTGGTGGACGATGACCAAGGGGATGAGTGAGTCCGGGGCCACTCCCTCGGCCACCCTCACCACCGAACTCGCCGGCCAGCCCGGTCCGGAACAGACGCTGATGGGCCGCGGGCTGGCGGGGATGCAGTTCGACTGGAGTAACCAGCTCACCGCGCTGCGGGGGGCGTCCGGCGCGGATCTGCAGATGTTGCGGGCCCCCGGGGAGTCGACCGGCGTGGCCCCGGGCATGTGGCTCCAGGCGTCGCAGTCCTACGGGATCTACTCCCAGTCCGAGCATCCGGAAGAAGCGGCGATGCTCATCGACTTCCTGGTCAACAGCGAGGAAGCCGCCTCGTTCATTCTGGCCGACCGTGGCCTGCCGGCCAATAGCGAGGTACTTGAGGCGATCACGCCGTTGCTCGACGAGGACACGACGGTACAGGCGGAGTTCATCGCCGAGGTCTCGGGTGACGTGAACCCGGATCTGATCATCGGGCCGACCGGTTCGACGGAGTCGGTGTCAATCATGCAGCGCCTCAACGACGAGGTCCTCTTCGACCGGACGACGCCGGCACAGGCGGCCGAGAGCTTCATCCGGCAGATGGAAGCCGCCATCGGTTAGTGTCCTGCGCCGGAGATCCACGCGAAGCCCGGCGGGAAGCCGGAGCAGGCCCGAAGTAGCGTAGGTCGCGATGCTGAGCGGCGGTGAGTGTCCACATCAGGAACCGGTATCTCAGCACGTGGACCCCGCGTGAACTGCGATTGAATAGGCCGCCTTCTGCTCCTGCTGAGAGGCATTGACACGTTTTGGAAAACCTTGCTAGAAAGCGATATCTCGGCTCAGAGGCCCTGCGGCGACGTCGGGCCACATGCGAGGAGGACGCCGATGGTCACCGTGCACCAGCAGAGCTGTACAGATCGACAGGTCACGGGTCGCGATGGCTGACGCGGTCCGGGAGAGTCCAGTGACCACACTGGACGAGCGGCCCGCACCGGCACGGCCAAAGCGACAGCGGAGCTCCCTCGCGAAGCGGGAGGGGCGAGCCGCTTACCTCTTCCTGGCGCCGTGGTTCGTCGGGATGGGCCTGATCACCATCGGGCCCATCCTCGGCTCGCTGTACTTGTCGTTCACCCAGTACAGCCTCCTTCAGCCGCCGGAATGGATCGGCCTGGACAACTTCCAGCGCATGCTCGAGGACGAGCGACTTCATGCCGCCTTGCGGGTCACGTTCACCTACGTGTTCGTCTCCGTGCCGTTGCAGCTGGCGCTCGCGCTCGCCCTGGCGTTCTTCCTCGACAAAGGCGTGCGGGGCCTCACCATCTACCGGTCCGTGTACTACCTGCCGTCATTGCTCGGCAGCAGCGTTGCTATCGCCATCCTCTGGCGGCAGATCTTCGGCACTGAAGGCCTGATCAACCAGTTGCTCGCCCTGGTGGGTATCCAAGGTCAAGGGTGGGTGTCGCACCCGGACCACGCGTTGTCGACGCTGATTGTGCTCAACGTGTGGACCTTCGGCTCACCGATGGTGATCTTCCTGGCCGGGCTACGGCAGATTCCCACGATGTACTACGAGGCCGCCGACGTCGACGGCGCCAGCGGATTCACCAAGTTCTGGCGGATCACCATCCCGCTGCTCACGCCGATCATCTTCTTCAACCTTGTGCTGCAGATCATCGGGTCGTTCCAGACGTTCACCCAGGCGTTCATCGTCAGCGGCGGCACCGGAGGACCGGCAGACTCGACCTTGTTCTACACCCTCTACGTCTACCAGCGCGGGTTCGGTTCGTTCGAGATGGGCTACGCCTCGGCCCTGGCGTGGTTCCTGCTCGTGGTGATCGCGGGGTTCACGGCGATCAACTTCTTGGCTGCCAAGCGGTGGGTGCACTATGGCGACTGACATCGACAACATCAGCGACGTGACGACCGGCACGCGAGGACCGACCAAGATCCGGCGGCCGGCGGAGCGGCGCAGGCGCCTGCTCAAGCACGCCCTGCTGATCCTGTTCGGCTTCATCATGCTGTATCCGCTGCTGTGGATGCTGTCGAGCTCGTTCAAGCCATCGGATGTGATCTTCCGGGAGCCGTCGCTCATCCCGAGCGTGTTCGACTTCAGCAACTACAGCAGGGGGTGGACGGCACTGGCCCGGCCGTTCCACCACTACATGTTCAACTCGGCGGTCATCGTCGTCGCGTCGGTGATCGGCAACCTGCTCACCTGCTCCATGGCGGCCTACGCGTTCGCCCGGCTGGAGTTCCGCGGGAAGAAGTGGTTCTTCGCGGCCATGCTGGCGACGATCATGCTGCCCATCCACGTGGTGATCGTTCCGCAGTACATCCTGTTCTCGGAGCTGGACTGGATCAACACCTACTACCCGTTGATCGTTCCGAAGTTCCTGGCCACCGACGCATTCTTCATCTTCCTGATGGTGCAGTTCATCCGGGGCCTGCCGCGCGAGCTCGACGACGCGGCCAGGATCGACGGCTGCGGCCACGTCCGCATCTACTGGCGGGTGATCATGCCGCTGTGTACACCAGCACTGGCGACCACGGCGATCTTCACGTTCATCTGGGTGTGGAACGACTTCTACAGCCAGCTGATCTTCCTCACCGATCCGGACCTCTACACGGTTCCGGTGGCGCTGCGGACCTTCGTCGACTCACAGGGTGAGTCGGCATGGGGGCCGTTGTTCGCGATGTCGCTGGTGGCCCTGGGGCCGATCTTCGGGTTCTTCCTTGCCGGCCAGCGTTATCTCGTGCGCGGCATCGCCACCACGGGAATCAAGTGAGCTCCGCCGCGGGCGGCGCGGGTCCGGTCATCGACCGGCGTGCCCTGGTCGAACGGCATCGCGTGGTCCTCACCGCCGCCGACGTCCGCTCACCGCTGTCGGTGGGCAATGGCGAGTTCTGCTTCACCGCCGATGTGACCGGGCTGCAGACCTTTCCCGGCCGCTACCCGGTGGCCGGCCGGGGCGACGCACCGGCCGGCACATTGCTGGGGACGCAATCGCAATGGGGTTGGCACTCTGTCCCCTCGGCCGAGGCCTACAGCGTGGACGACGTCCGGGTGAGTTACCAGACGCCCACGGGGCCGGTGCCGTACGTCGACATGTCCGGCACTATCGGCGACGACGGCGAGCGTGCGGATTCGGAGGCAGAGCGGTGGCTGCGGGCCAACCCGCACCGCCTGGACCTCGGCCGGATCGGCCTGCACCTCATCGATGACGCCGGCCGGCCTGAACGGGTACGCCTGGAGGATGTCCACGATGTCCGGCAGGAGCTCGATCTGTGGCGCGGAATTCTGCACAGCGCATATTCGGTGAAAGGCGACGAGGTCCGCGTCGACACCGTATGTCATCCGCGCCACGACGCCGTGGCGATACGGATCACGTCGAACGCGGCGCGTCATGGCCGGCTAGGCGTAGGGATAGCGTTTTCCTACGGGTCAGAGCAGTGGCACGACGCCGCCGACTGGACCCGGCCGGACGCCCACACCACGGCGGTGACCCGGACACCCGGGGGCTGGCACGTCGACCGGCGGCTCGACGGCACTCGCTATGCGGTGACCGTCGTCGCCAGGCCGGGAACATCGCTCGACCGGCTCGGGCCGCACGAACTCCGGCTCGTCGCAAGCTCTGACCGGCTGGAGCTGGTCGTGGGATTCAGCCAGTCAGGCGAGCACACGGTGCCGCCACTGTCGTTCGATGACGTCGAAGAGGCCGCCGCGGAGCACTGGCCGCGGTTCTGGTCGACCGGCGGAGCGGTGGAACTAGCCGGGAGCTCTGACGAGCGCGCCGTCGAGCTCGAACGGCGCGTAGTCCTTTCGCAGTACCTGACGGCGATCAACTGCGCTGGGTCACTTCCGCCGCAGGAGACGGGGCTCGTCGCGAACTCGTGGTTCGGCCGGTTCCACCTGGAGATGCACTGGTGGCACGCGGCGCACTTCGCCTTATGGGGACGCCCGGAGCTGCTCGAGCGCAGCTTGCGGTGGTACCACGTCGCCGCCGAGGCGGGGCGGGAGACCGCGCGAGTGCAGGGTTACCGAGGAGTGCGCTGGCCCAAGCAGATAGGCCCCGACGTGCGGGAGAGCCCCAGCCCCATCGGGCCGTTCCTGATCTGGCAGCAGCCGCACCCCATCTACCTCGCCGAGCTGCTGTACCGGGCGGCGCCGGCCCGCCGGGTTCTTGAGCAGTACGCGGACATCGTCTTCGAGACGGCGGAGTTCATGGCGAGCTTTGCCATCCGCACTCCCCGCGGTTTCGAACTGGGGCCGCCGCTGATCCCGGCGCAGGAGTCCTACGCGTCGATGCGTGCGCGGCTCACCAACCCGACCTTCGAGCTGGCCTACTGGCAGTGGGGCCTGGAGACGGCACAACGCTGGCGTGACCGGCTCGGCAAGGAGCGGCACGCCCATTGGACTGCTGTGGCGCACGGACTCGTCCGCCCGCGCGTGCGCCACGGCGTTTACTCAGCCATCGACGTCGACCCGTACACCGTGCGTACGGATCACCCGTCGATGCTGTGCGGCCTGGGATTCCTGCCGCCCACGCCGTTGATCGACACGGAAACCATGCGATCCACTCTCAAGGATGTGCTTGGCGGCTGGGACTGGGGCAGCACGTGGGGATGGGACTACCCGGTGCTCGCGATGTGCGCGGCGAGGCTCGGCGAACCGGAGCTGGCGGTCTCCGCGTTGAGCATGGACGCGGCGAAGAACCGATTTCTCCCGAGTGGGCACAACTGGCAGACCGACTCTCTGCCGCTGTACCTGCCGGGAAACGGGGGGATGCTGGCGGCCGTCGCGATGATGGCCGCCGGCTGGGACGGTTCGGCGGATCATGCGCCGGGCTTTCCCACGACAGACGGGCGATGGTCGGTCGCGCACGAGGGACTGGTCCGTAGCCCGTGACACGGCACTGCCGGGCGATTCGCCCGGCAGCGCACCCCGAAGGAGTGGTGGCATGGCGATGAGATTCGGTTCGGTCAGCAAGGTGGCGGCAGCAGGCATGGCATCGGCGCTCGCGGTCGCGGCCTGTGGCGGTGACGACGCGGGCAGTAGCGGGAACGGTGGCTCCGAGGCCCGCGGCGACCAGCCCGTGGAGCTCAGATTCGCATGGTGGGGTAGTGAGGGCCGGAACGAGATCACCCAGGAGGCGATCGACCGGTTCGAGGAGAAAAACCCGGGCATCACCATCCGGGGTGAGTACATCGAGTGGGGCGGCTACTGGGACCGGCTGGCCACGACGACGGCGGCCAACGACGCGCCGGACATCATGGCACAGGAGGAGCGTTTCCTGCGTGAATATGCCAGCCGGGGCGCGCTCCTCGACCTGTCCGGCTACACCGATACCATCGACTTCTCCCAGCTCGATCCGCTCGTGATGGGCAGTGGCGAAGTGGACGGCGGACTCTACGGCATCCCCACAGGTGTCAATGCCTATGCGGTCCATGCCGACCCGCAAGCATTTGCCGACGCCGGCGTCCACATGCCTGACGACACGTCGTGGACGTGGCAGGACTACATCGACATCACCACCCAGATCAGTGAGGCCACCGGCGGCGACGTCTTCGGTGCCCAGGACTACGGAGGCAACGAGGCGGGGCTGAACATCTTCGCGCGGCAGCGCGGGGAGTCGCTTTACACCGAGGACGGCGAGCTCGGCTTCTCCGCCGGGACCGCCGCCGAATGGTGGGAGAACTCGCTGGCGATGCGCGACTCCGGCGGCACACCGTCGGCGACGCTGTCGGCCGAGATCCAGGATGTGGGAAGTCCCGAGCAGACCCTGCTCGGCACCAACCGGGCCGCCATGATGTGGAACTGGTCGAACGCCCTCGAAGCGATGTCGAAGGCGTCGGGCCGGGATCTCGTTCTCCTGCGGCCGCCGGGCGAGACCGAGAATGCGCGCACCGGGTTGTTCCTCAAGCCGGCCATGCACTACTCGATCTCGGCGCGTACCGAGCACCCCGAGGAGGCGGCGCTCTTCCTCGACTTCCTGCTCAACGACGACGAGGCGGTAGACGCCATCGGCTCGGACCGCGGCCTGCCGGTCAACCTGGAACAGCGGGAGCGGATCGCCCCGGAGCTCAACGAGTATCAGACCATTGAGGCCGAGTTCCTCAGCGACATCGCCCCCGATGTCGTGGACGCGCCCCCCGCTCCGCCCGTCGGTGCCGGGGAGTTCGTCGACATCATCAAACGGATCAACGTCGAGGTGCTCTTCGACCGCCTGACCACGCAGGAGGGCGCCGAGCGCCTTATCAGCGAGGTCGAGGCGGCGATCGGCTAGCGAGCGCCTCATGGTTGCCGCTGAGCTAGCCTGCTCACGCGCCTACACGTGATGGAGCCCGCGACACGGAACGGTCATGTTCCTGGCCGCGTGCGTGAATTGGGCGTATTGTCTGCTACCTGGCTGGGGACAGGCCGAGGCTGGGGGGCTTCGCATGGCTTTTCGCGACCGCATCACGCACATGCTGGATCCGCGCACCGAGGCCGAACATGCCGCGGTGAAGGTACTACGTGACCTCGACGGGCCGTCGTTGTCGGCACTGACCGGCATGATCGAGCGCAGTCGGCGACAGGGAGAGGGAGATGTGGCGTGCTCTCGCTGCGGTGGCTGGCCGGACGGCCCGTTGACGTTCGCGGGCCGGCACGGCACGTCGGGTGAACTGCTCTTCACCTGTGCCGACTGCCTGGAGGGTGACGAGCCCGACTGACGGCTCAAGTTCTCCACCGCCATGCCCGGGCACATGTTCGGCGAACGGCTCAGGCGTTGCCCTTCAGGAGCTGCCGCGCCATCACCACGCGCTGGATCTGGTTCGTGCCCTCGTAGAGCTGGGTGATCTTCGCGTCGCGCATCATACGCTCGACAGGATAGTCGCGGGTGTAGCCGTATCCACCGAACAGCTGCACGGCGTCGGTGGTGACCTCCATCGCCACGTCGGACGCGAAGCACTTGGCGGCGGCGCCCAGGAAGGAGAGCCGCGGCTCGTCGCGCTCACTGGCGGCGGCCGCGCGATAGACCATCTGGCGTGCGGCCTCGACCTTCATGGCCATGTCGGCCAGCATGAACTGCACGCCCTGGAAGTCCGAGACCGGCTTGCCGAACTGCTGGCGCTCCTGAACGTAGGCGGTGGCCGCGGTCAGGGCGCCGTCGGCGATGCCGACCGCTTGCGCCCCGATGGTGACCCGGGTGTGATCGAGGGTGCGCAGCGCGATTCGCAGTCCCTGCCCCAGGTCGCCGACCAGCCGGTCCTCGGGTATCCAGCATCGGTCGAAGAGCAGCTCCCGGGTGGGCGACCCCTTGATGCCGAGCTTGCGCTCGAGAGCGCCCACAGAGAAACCGTCGTCGGCGGCTTCCACTACGAACGCGCTGATGCCGCGGGAGCCGGCATCGGGATCGGTCACCGCCATGACGGTGTAGTAGTCGGAGACGCCGGCGTTGGTGATCCACGACTTCTGCCCGCTGAGCACCCAGCCGTCGCCGTCGCGTACGGCCCGCGTCTTCATCGACGCCGTGGCCGACCCCGCCTCCCGCTCGGAGAGCCCGTAGGAGAACATCGCGTCACCGGACGCCACGGATGGCAGATAGCGGCTCTTGACGTCCTCGGAGCCGGCGAGCAGCAGCGGCATGGTACCCAGCTTGTTCACCGCGGGGATAAGAGAACTGGAGGCGCAGACCCGAGCCACCTCTTCGATGACGATACAGGTGGCGAGCGCGTCGGCGCCGGCGCCACCGTACGCTTCCGGGATGTGCGGGGCGTGGAAGTCGGTGGCGCGGAGGGCGTCGTACGCGGCCTGAGGAAACTGGGCGGTCTCGTCCGATTCGGCGGCATGCGGCGCGATCTTCGAGGCGGACACCTCACGGACCGCTTCCCGGATCGCGTCGTGCTCCTCGGAGAGCCTGTACAGGTCGAAGTCTGCGCTCATGCGGTTATGTTACCGGCAAGTAGCACATCTCACGAGTGAGCATCCGCAGGCCGGTACATAGTCCAGAACTCGGGGCCACCGGCCGGCAGCCGGACGGATCGCCCCCGGCGAGGTGCCTGGAAGAGCGGCCGTGTCTGTTGCACGCTGGGGACATGGGCAGTTCGCAGAGGCGGATCAAGATCGTCGTTCACGGTGCGGTGCAGGGGGTGTTCTTCCGCGCTACGTGCCGCCAGGAAGCTCGTCAGCGCGGTGTGAGCGGATGGGTCCGTAACGCTCCCGACGGGACGGTCGAGGCCGTGTTCGAAGGATCCGACCACGACGTCACGTCGATGGCGGCCTGGGCGGAGAAAGGGCCGCCCGAGGCACGAGTAGAACGTGTCGAGGTTATGGAGGAGCCGGTGGAAGGACTCACGGAGTTCGTCATCCGCCGCGACTGACACGGAGCTGTCCAAGCACTGTCCGCTTTCGATACTCAGCCGGCTCTGGCGGCGACACCTTCCACCACATCCATCCCCGGCGGAGCGTCGAGCACCTCGAAGCTTTCCCCGCGGACACGGAGGCTGAGCCGGCCGTCGCCGATCGGGATGCCACGCACAACCATCTCTTCGGCCGGATCGAGTATCGGCGCGATCCGCACGACGCCGGCCGGGACGTCGGGCTCCAACCGGAGCATGGTCCGCAGCAGCAGGAGCGGCACGGCCGCGCTCCACGCCTGGGGGCTGCACGCCACGGGATACGGAACGGGCTGCCCGATCTCGTCGGAGCCCATTCCGCCCAGCAATTCGGGTAGCCGCCACTCGAAAGCCTCAGCCGTCTCCAGCAGCCCGTCGGCGAGTCTGCGTGCGCCTTCGGAGTGGCCGGAACGGGCAAGCCCGGCGACGCCGATGGCGGAGTCATGCGGCCAGATTGAGCCCAGGTGATACCCGAGGGGGTTGTAGGCGGCCTCGGTGCTGCTCAAAGTGCGGATGCCCCAGGTCGCGGCCACATCGTGAGCGGTCAGCCGCCGAGCGGCCGCGTCAGCGACCGTGCCGGTGAGCAGTCCGGTCCATAAGCAGTGCCCTGGATTTGACGACGCCACGGCCAACGGCTTCTTCGCACCGTCCAGGGCCATCGCGACCAGTTCGCGGTCCGGCAGCCAGAACGTCTCGAGGAACGACGCCCGCAGCTTCTCCGCCCGCTCATACAGGCCCGGGGCCGCCGCCGGATCGCCAAGCCGCTCCTCCAACTGCGCCAGAGTCCGGAACGCGGCATAGACATAGCCCTGCACCTCGGACAGCGCGATCGGCCCGGTGGCGAGGGTGCCGTCGGCGTGGACCATCGAATCCCCGGAGTCCTTCCAGCCCTGGTTTGCCAGTCCACGCTCGTCAGCGCGGTACTCGACGAAGCCATCGCCGTCGATGTCGCCGTACTCGATGCACCAGTCCATCGCGGCCCTTGCCGCCGGCAGCAGGGCCCGCACCGCGGCGTCGGCGGCCCCCCAGCGGTGGGCCTCGCCCAGCACCATGACGAACAAGGGCGACGCATCGACGGAGCCGTAGTACGGCGTGCCTGGCTCGACGCCGAACACCGGCATCAATCCGGTACGCATCTCATGCAGGATCTTGCCCGGCTGTTCCCCGGTCCGTGGATCCTCGCGCCGGCCTTGCCGGGAGGCCAGAGCGCGCAACGTGTCGAGCGTCAGCTCCGGGCCGGCGATCAGGCTCTGCCACGCGGTCAGAAGAGTGTCCCGGCCGAACAGCGCCATGAACCACGGTGCGCCGGCGCCGAGATAGCGCAGACCCATCGACGGCACCTCCACCCGCAGACCGTCGAGGTCCTCCAGCGCCGAGGCGATACTGCGCGCCCATCGTCCGCCTGCGTCGGTGACCTCAAGCGTGCGCGGCGCCGGGCCAGCGCCCGGTTCGAAGCCCGGGGCCGGCTCGTCGTCGATGAGCTGAGGCACAATCTCGAGATCGAAGCTCTGGTCCTCACCGGCGGCCAGGTCGAGTGTCCAGCGGAAGCCGGCCCCCGCTATCTGAGTGCCAGTGGCCGTGGCCCGGTACTCGACCCGGATCTCGTTCCCGGCGGCAGTCAGGGTTCCGCCCTCGTCGACCAGTGCGGCGGCGGGACGGGTGCTCGCCCGGCCCTTGAGCTCGAGGAGCTCGGCGAAGTCGGTGGCGACATCCACACTGACGGTGATGCCGTCCAGCCGTCCGCTGTAGACGCGGGCCACGAAGTGCTCCCGGACGCGGTCGTCCACGCGCCGGTGCCGCGTCAGCACGGCCGTCGGGCTCCCATCGTCGTCGGCGGCCAGGATGTACACCCAGTGCGCCTCGTCGGCGCCGTCCCGCCTGCTGGCCAGAACGGTGGGCGCGGCACCGTCGACAGCGGTGACCAGCGACGAGACGACGCGGACATCGCGA
Organism: Phytoactinopolyspora alkaliphila; assembly: GCF_010550695.1. Classification (GTDB taxonomy): domain Bacteria; phylum Actinomycetota; class Actinomycetes; order Jiangellales; family Jiangellaceae; genus Phytoactinopolyspora; species Phytoactinopolyspora alkaliphila. The sequence goes on along the minus strand of NZ_JAAGOB010000002.1, from coordinate 11,604 downwards.
TGGAAGACACCGTGATGGGTGGCGGCGCCGATGTCGCCGACATGGTCGGAAACCATGAACGTGGTGCCGCGGACGAGGGTGAGCGGTGTGTCGTGAGAAACCATGAGCTGATAAGAATCCTTAACCTTTGACTGCTGAAGCGGCTACGCCCTGGATGAAGTACCGCTGGAAGACGAAGAAGATGAGTGCGACCGGCAGAGTGATCAGCAGGGACGCACCTAGCAGGAGCGGAAAGTCCTGTGATTCTCCCTGCGCCCCGCGCAGCAACGCCAGCCCTACCGGCAACGTGCGCAGGTCAGGATCGCTGGGCGCCGCGATGAGCGGATGGAGGAACTCGTTCCACGATGCCTGGAACGAGAGAATGGTGAGCGCGATGAGCCCCGGCGCGGCGAGCGGCAGAATGATCCGCAGGTAGGTCTGGAAGATCGACGCGCCGTCGATCCGCGCTGCCTCCTCCATCTCCCGCGGTATCGACTCGAAGAACGTCTTCATCAGGAAGATCCCGAACGCGTCCACTGCCAGCGGCAGGATCAGGCCGCTGTAGGTGTCCAGCATGCCGAGCTGACCCAGCACGAGGTACCTGGGGATGGCCAGGACGATCGGCGGGACTGCCAGCACGGCGACCACCAGCGCGAAGATCACCGCACGGCCCGGGAACCGCAGCCGGGCCAGGGCGTAACCCGCGAGCGAGTCGAGAAACAGCCGCGCCACCGTCACCATGACCGTGACGAACACCGAGTTCAGCGCCCACCTGGGGATGTCCGTCCGGGCCATGATCTCGTAGGCGCGAAGCGTCGGCTCGCCGGGGATCAGTGAGAGCGGGTCGGCCAGCGTCTCCGGCCGGGTCTTGAACGAGTTGGCCAGCGCCAGCGCGAACGGTGCGATGAAGAGGGCGGCGAAGAACGCCAGGACGGCATAGCCGAGAACCCGCTTGCCGATCCGGTACAACGCCGGCTGCCCTCGCTCCTCGAGCGGCGGCGCACTCGTCACAGCGCGTGGGCGGAACGGGCCGGACCCGGCCCGCCGCTGCTCGCGAGCGGTCCGCTCGCGAGGTGGGGGAACGGTCATGTCGCGTCTCCTAGATGTCGCGCAGTAGGCCACGTACCCATCGGGCCCGCCCTAGTCCCGGTCCGGCCGGAGGATCCGCCGCTGGACGAGCGTCAGGACCATGATCAGGACGAACAGCAGGAAGGCGATCGCGGTGGCCCTGCCCATCGAGAAGTTCTGGAAGCCCTCCCGGTAGATGAGATACGCGGGAGTGAGGGTCGTCTTCTGCGGCCCACCGGACGAGATGACGAAGATCTGGTCGAATACCTGCCATGTGCCGATCAGGCCGATGGTCAGGACGAAGAACATCGGCTGCTTCATCATCGGGATCGTCACGAGCCGGAATCGCTGCAGCGCGGTGGCGCCGTCCACCCGGCTCGCCTCCTCGACGTCGGCCGGGATGTTCTGCAAGCCGGCGAGGAAGATCAGCATCATCGTGCCGATGGTCGTCCACGTCGCGAGCATCATGATCGCGAACATGGTGACGCTTGGGCCGGACAGCCACTGCCACAGACTCAGTCCCATGATGTCGTTGTCGGCGAGAAAGCCGGGCGCGGAGTCCACGCCCACGGCACCCAGGACGTTGTGCAGAACGCCCTCGGCGTTGTCCAGCCAGTTCAGCCGGAAGTCATCTCCGGGCATCAACGCGCTGATCGTCTGGTTGATGGCACCGCTGCGCTGGAACAGGAAGAGGAAGACGATCGAGATCGCGATCGACGACGTGATGGACGGGAAGTAATACGCGGTGCGGAAGAATGCCTTCCCCCGAAGGAACTTCTGGTTGACGACGACGGCCAGCACGAACGCGATGGCGGTCTGGGCCGGCACCACGCCGAGCACGTAGTAGAGGTTGTTCCGGATGGACATGGCGAAGTCCAGCCGCGGGACCCCGGGCTCCGAGAGCAGATCCCGGTAGTTGTCCAATCCGACGTTCTGGGCGTCGCCCGGTGGGCTCAGCCCGTTCCAGTCCGTGAAGCTCATCCACAGCGCCATCCCGATCGGCACGATCAGGAAGACACCGATGCCGATCAGCACTGGCAGGACGAAGACCCAGCCCGCGACCTTCTCGTTGGTCGCCAGCCGGTCTCGCAGTGTGGGCACGTCAGCCTCCTCAGGTCGGCCTGCGCCGCGGCTGCGGGCCGCGGCGCAGGGCAAAGACCTACTGGCCCAGGACCGGACTGCCGGCCTCGCCGACCTGCTGGAGCACCTCGTCTGCTTCACGGTTGCCGGCCGCGATGCCCTGGATGCCGTCGTTGAGCGTGTCGAGGACGCCCGCGAACCCCGGAATGAACTGGAACGGGCGGGCGTAATCAGCACCGGCGAGGAACGCCCCCAGGTCGGGGTGCGCATCCGTCCAGTCTCCGGCCAGCGACTCGCGCCCGGGCATGACCGGGAACTGTTCGGTGAACTCCAGCAACGCCTCCTGGCTCACCAGGTAGTTGACCAGGTCCCACGCGGCCTCCTGATTCTCGCTGGCGGCTGGCACGGCGTAGCAGACGGTGAAGACGAACGTGCCGGGTCCCGCCGGGCCCACCGGCAGTTCTGCGACGGCCCAGTTCACGTCTGGGAAGTCGTTCTGCAGGGCACCGACAATCCAGTTGCCCTCAATGGTCATGGCGGCGCGCTCCTGGCCGAACGCCTCGCCCGGCCATCCGGCGTCGAGTTCGGTCGCGGTGGTGGCGTAACCATCGGCGTGCAGCTGTGCGAGGAAATTGAACGCCTCCCGATTCTCGTCCGAGTCGATCGTCATCTCGGTGAACTCGTCGTCGGTCACGCTGCCGCCAGCCTGGAACATGAACGCGCCCCACCTGGGATACTCGGCCCCGAGGACCAACCCGGCCCGATCGCCGTCGGTCAGCGCCTCGGCCGCCTCCGCGAGCTCCGCCCAGTCGGTTGGTGGCTCGACACCTGCTTCGTCGAGCATGTCGACGTTGTAGACGAGCGCCAGTGTGGAGAAGTCCTTCGGCGGGCACCAGAAAGTCCCGTCGTAGGTGAACGCACCGCGCAGAGACTCGTAGAAGTCCTCCTCGTTCTCCACCTGGCCGTCGGCCGGAGCCAGCGCACCTGCTTCCACCAGGTCGGGCAGGCGGTTGGAGTCGACGTAGATGACATCCGGCGGCGATCCCCCCGCGAGCGCCGCTTGCAGTGCGGTGTCGTACTCCGGAACGGGATTGAACCTTGCCGTGTTGGAAGACTGCTCGCTGTAGCTTTCGATGATCGCGTTGAGCGCGTCGTCCTCGGCGGTGCCCGAGGAGAAGCCCATCAGTGTGAGGGATACGCCGTCGGCGTCGTCGGTGGGTGCGTCGCCGTTCTCGGCGCCCGTCGCTGCGCCGTCGTTGCCCTCGTTGTCGTCGAAGTTCGACCCGCCGCACGCGGCGGCGAACATGGCGGCCGCGGTAAGAAGCGCCGCGAGGCGGGTGGGATGCGTGGTGGTCGATCGGGGCATAACAGCTCTCCTTCGGGTCAGTAGGGGTGGGTGCTCGCGCGGACGATGAGCTGGGGTGCGAGCAGCTCGCCGTCCGGCTTGCCGGCGCCGCCGGCGAGGATGTCCGTGAGGTGATTGACGATGCGCTGGGCCACGGCTTCGAGTGGCTGGCGGACCGACGTGAGTTGTGGTGTGAGCAGGGGAGCGACCGGAGTGTCGTCGAACCCGGCCACCGCGAGTTCGGAACCGACGGCTAGGCCGCGTGTGGTGGCGGCGCGGAGGACACCGACGGCGATGGTGTCGCTGACGCACACGACCGCCGTGGGCGGCTCGGCACCGTGGAGCAGGTGGATGAGGGCATGCGCCCCGTCGTCCGCGCCATCCTCGACGCGCACGTCGAGGGCGGCGTCGTGATCCAGTCCGAGTTCGGCGAGGGCGCGGCCGAAGCCTTCGGCTCGCCGGTCACCGGTGGCAGATCCCTCCGGCCAGCCGATGAACGCGATTCGCTGGTGCCCTTGCGCAGCGAGGTGGTGCACCGCGGCCTCGACGCCCGCGCCACCGTCGACGTCGATCCAGGTGTGGGCGACGGGCACGTCGGGCCTGCCGAACGTCACGAAGGGAACACCTCGAGCCTGCAGAGCGATCGCGCGTGGATCTGCGTAGTTCACCTCTGACAGGACGAAGCCGTCGACCGTGCGGGTGCCCACCAGCTCGTCATAGGCGGCGATCTGGCCGGCCTCGTCAGGGGTGAACAGGAGAACGTGGTAGCCGTCGTCGCGGGCGGCTTCGACCAGGGCGTGAACGAAACGGTCGAGTACGGGGTTGATGACACCCGGCCGGGACCGGGCGATCTCGTAGCCGATCATCCTTGAGGACCGGGTCTTGAGATTGCGGGCGAGCCGGTGCGGGCGGTAGCCGAGCTGCTGGATGGCTTGCTGCACCCGCCGCGTCGTCTCGGTCCGTACTTTGTCCGGGGCGTTCAGGACGTTGGAGACGGTCTGCCTCGATACCCGGGCAACGCGGGCGACGTCGTTCAGGGTGGGGCCCTCGCCACGGGCCTCCGCGGGGTGCGGGTCTTCCCGGCCGGAACGCTGCTCCGCCATCCTTGCCGCCTCTGGGTGTGCCGATTTGAACGTGCAAATTTGCACGTTCAAATCAGAATGGATCAAAGGTGGCCGGGCTGTCAAGGGTGAGCGCGGGTACAGGCTGCCGTGAAGATCGATGTGCCTGCAAGAATCGCCGGATGGTGGCGGGCCCGAAGCGAGCGCGGGTGCTGGCAGCGGAAGTGGGCGCAGCTCTATTCGAGCAGGCTGCTCGGCACCGGGGAGCCGTTCTGCAGGGCGCTCCACAGCTCGCCGGCCGCGGCCTCGTCCCAGTCCACGGTGTTGCCCACGCGCGCCAGCGGAACGGTCAGCGTGTCACCGGAACCCGATGAGATGCTCCCCATCGCGCGGACGAAGCCGAACATGTCCAGGGGGCCGGTCCCCTCATCGATGACCAGAGCGTTCCCTCCGGCCAGGGCCGTGCGGGCGAACGAGAAGGGGTTGAGCAGCGTGCCGGGTGATAGGGCCTCGTCGGCGATGGAGCCGATCAGCTCGCGCTGGCGCTCCACGCGCCCGAGGTCCGAGCGCGGATCGAAGGACCGGGCTCGGGCGTAGCCGAGGGCATCGGTGCCACCCAGCTCCTGGCAGCCGGCCGGGAGGTCGATGTGTGCCTTCTCGTCCTGGACGGCCTCGTCCAGGCACATCTCCACGCCGCCGAGGGCGTCGACGATGCGGGCGAAGCCTCCGAATCCGATCTCGACGTAGTCGTCGATTGCGACGCCGGTGTTGGCCTCGATCGTCTCCACCAGCAACGCGGGTCCACCGAAGGCATAGGCACCGTTGATCCGTCCGGACTCGCGGCCCGGGATGTTCACCACCGAGTCGCGGGGGATGCTGATCAGCGCCGGCCGGCCACTGGTGGGCACGTGCACGAGCATGATCGTGTCGGCTCGTCGCCCTTCAGCGGTTCCGGTCCCGAGCTCACTCTGCTCCTCCGCGGTCAGGTCGTCGCGCTGGTCCGAACCTACGACGAGGAAGACCTGGCCGGCCGAGGTGGCCGAACCGTGGTCGTCCGGGATGGCGTCGACCTTCTCGATCTTGGACCAGGCGAACCAGACCAGTCCGACGAGAGCGACGACGATGATCAGGACGACGGCGAGTAGCCACCGGACGAAGCGACCGAAGCCCGAGCGGCGGCGCTTGGGCCGTGCTTCCCGGGTGCGCCGGGACTGAGGAGGCCTCGACGGGGGTGGAGGTGTTGCGGCGGACGGTCTGTCGGCCGGCATGACCCGGGTGCTCCCACGCGGTGGTGGCTGCGGGGCAGCGGCGGGTTCCACGTCGTCCTCCTCACGCGGGCTGTGAGCGTAGCCACCGCGGTACGACACGCCGGGCACATTGCCCGACGTGTAGGTGGTCACCTTCATCGGCCCGGCTTGCGGCGGGCCGGGAGCCCACTGGTCATCCTGGCGATGCTCGCTCACAGGGTGAACGGTACCTGCTTGCCATGAGGATGTGTTCGATTGGTCTGGCTTCCGTGGCATGTCAGGCCGACACGCGGAGCCGATCCTGCCGGACTGTGCAGACCTTGACGCTATAGTGCTCAACAAGTCACATCTACAGTGAAGATGTGGCCAGGTACTGGAGTCATGGGTAGCGAAGTGACAAAAGTGACTGAAGGTACCTCAGTGCACTCGGCGCGCCGCCGGGCAACGGCGGGTCGCTCGTGGTGATACTGGTGAAGGGTCGGTGCTACGGGGGCATCGGCGCAAAGGGTCCATGGGGGACGCGATATGGCGCCAGCGGCACGTACACGGGGCACCGCCCGTGCGCACAGCCGCTCCGCGCGTGGCGCCCCTCCCCGCCGTCCGTCGAGACCCACGCGTGAACAACGCGCGGAGGCCACCCGGTTCAGGCGTTCTCTGACGCTCATGGGCATGTCGGTGGTGGCCCCGGGCAGCGCACAGCTGCTCCGCGGCAACCGGCGGTTCGGCAAGATAGCCCTGTCCGTATGGGGTGCCCTCATCCTGATAGTCCTCCTCGTGGCATGGCGGACCTCGACGAACGACCTGGCCAAACTGGCCGTACAGCCCTGGATCCTCACCACCGTCCGGCTGCTTGCTTTCGTGCTCGCGCTGGCGTGGATCGCCGTCCTGGTCGACGCCTGGCGGCTCGGCCATCCGCCGGGACTGAACCGGAAACACCGGTTGGTCATGGTGGGGGCCACCATCGGCCTCGCCGTGATCGTATCGACGCCGTTCGTGGTGGCGGCCCGTTATGCCGAGGCGGCCCATGACCTCGTCGTGCGGATGTTTCCCTCCGGTGAGGTCGCGGCGGCGAGCAACGGCCGGCTGAACATCCTCCTGCTGGGCGCCGACTCCGGCGACGGCCGGGACGGAACCCGTCCCGACAGCATCCACGTCGCGTCGGTCGACGTCCTGACCGGTGAACCGGCCCTGATCAGCTTGCCCAGGAACCTCGAACGGGCGCGTTTCGCCAGTGGCACACCCGCCGCGGCACAGTTCCCACAGGGCTTCACCGGCGACGGCGACCGCTCCGAATACCTGCTGAACGCCACGTGGACCTACGGCGAGGCCAATCCCGAACTCTTCGAAGGCGAGTCCGGGCCCGGACCCACCGCGGTGAAACAGGCAGTCGAGGGCACTCTCGGCATCAAGATCCATTACTACGTCGCGGTCGACCTGATGGGATTCCGGGAACTCATCGACGCCCTCGGGGGCGTGACGCTCAACGTCAACGAGGAACTGCCCATCGGCGACAAGGGCAGGGTGCTCGAGCCCGGGCTGCAGACGCTCGACGGCTATCACGCCCTGTGGTACGCCCGGTCCCGGGAGAGCACGTCGGACTACGACCGGATGGCGCGGCAACGCTGCGTTCTGGGTGCCTTGTTCACGGAGGCGGATCCGAGAACGGTCCTGATGAACTTCCTCGATGTCGCCGACGCATCCGTGGAGACCGTGAGCACCGACATTCCGCGGCAGGACCTGTCCAACCTGGTGGACCTCGCCTTCGAGGCGAAAGACCAGGAGCTGATGTCATTGCAGTTCGTGCCACCGCTGATCGTCCCGGCAGACCCCGATTTCGCCCTGATGGCCGACCAGACGGCCGAGCTCCTCTCCGGCGCCGGGCGGCCGGATGCCACCGCCGGTCAGGCGACCGGCAGCGACGACGCGGGGGACGAGCACGTCGCGGCCAGTGACGACGACCCGGGTTCAGACAGCACGGCGTCGAACGAGCCGAGCGGCGGCTCGAGCGAGCCCGCGGATGAGCAGCGGGATGAGACGGCGGGCGAATCCGGTGAGGGCGAGGCCGGTGAATCCGGAGAACCCGTCGGGGTCTCCTCCGTCTGCTCCTACGAGTGACCGGCCCGAGGGTCCATACACTCATGCACCCCCGGGGTGTCCATGATGGCGAACCACACAGCCTCGGGTAGTGTGCTCGCCGATATGGACAACACCCCCGCTCATGAGCCGGCTGCTGACGCTCGCGCGACGGGCGGCGACTGGCCGGCCGTATCCGTGGTCATGCCCGTACGGAACGAGGAGCGGCATCTCGGCTCCGCCGTCCGGGGCGTGCTGGCGCAGGACTACCCCGGCGAGATGGAATTGATCCTGGCGATCGGGCCGTCCCATGACCGTACCGCCGAGATCGCGGCCGAGCTTGCGGTAGCGGACCGGCGCATCCGGGTCATCGAGAACCCCGCGGGCAAGACACCTGCCGGCCTCAACGCTGGCCTGGCCGCGGCACGGCACGGCATCATCGTGCGCGTCGACGGCCACGGGATCCTCAGCGACGGCTACATCCGCACGGCGGTGACCGTGCTGGAGGAGACGTCGGCGGCCAATGTCGGCGGCATTATGCACGCCGAGGGCACGACCGACTTCGAACGCGCCGTGGCAAGCACGTACGGTTCCAAACTGGGCCTGGGCGGCAGCCGGTTCCATATCGGCGGAGACGCCGGCCCTGCCGACACCGTCTATCTCGGGGTCTTCCGCCGGGACGTCCTGGAACGGCTGGGCGGGTTCGACGAGCATTTCGCCCGGGCGCAGGACTGGGAGCTCAACTACCGAATTCGCGCCGCCGGGGAACGTGTGTGGTTCACCCCCGACCTGGTGGTCACGTACCGGCCGCGGCCCGACATCACCGCCCTGGCTCGGCAGTTCTTCCGCACCGGTCAATGGCGCCGGGAGGTGGTGCGTAAATACCCGGACACTGCGAGCGCGCGATACCTGGCGGCGCCGGGAGTGGTGACGGCGGTGGGCGTCGGCGCCGTGGCGGGCGTCGCGGCTGCGCTCGGTGCGCCGGCCTGGCTCTCCCTGGGCTGGCTAGCCCCTCTCGGGTACATGGCGGGCGTGGGCGCGGCGAGCGTCGTCGTCGGGCGAGGGCTTCCCGCCCGGGCTCGCCTGTGGCTGCCTGCGGTTCTCGCCACGGTGCATCTGAGCTGGGGCGTGGGCTTCCTGTTGGGTGCTCGGGTGCCGGCCGGTACAACGGCGACGGCACCGAGCGCGACGCGGTGAGGTTCCGGACTGCGCTGAGGTGCTGCGGCGGCCCCCGCGCGCCAGCTCCGATTCGGCTACAACCGCCGTAGCGGTGATACTGGAATGTCGTCGAGTCAGGTTGGAGGATGCGTGTGCGTGCGCGTGAGCGTGAGCGGGTCGGGTCGTCTACCCTTGACCCGACCCGCGAAACAACGGCTCGCAGTAGTGCCGCGGACGGAACGCATGGTGTGGAAAGGCAACCCGGACAGATGAACGCCACTCGGCTCGACGAGGACTTCACCTCCTCGGTGCACGTCTACGAGCCGCACCGAAACGGTCTACCGAGGCTGCGGCCCTACTTCAAGGCGCTGTGGCAGCGCCGGCCGTTCGCCATCGAGATGTCGCGGGCCAGCATCCGAGCCGACAACGTCAACACGTTCTTCGGCCAGATCTGGCTGGTGCTGAACCCGCTGCTGCTCGCCTGCGTCTACTTCCTGCTGTTGATGATCATCCGTGGGCGAAACAACTCGTTCGACGAGAACGTCGTGCGCTTCGTCCACCTGTGCGCCTGCCTGTTCGTCTTTCACATCTTCTTCGCGGGCTGCTTGCGCCAAGGTGCGTCGAGCGTCGTCGGCGGCGGCAAACTGCTGCTGAACATGTCCTTCCCCCGCCTCTTGCTCCCGCTGGCAGAGGTGCGTACCGCGTTCTTCAAGTTCCTGCCGACGCTCGCACTGTTCTTCGTCATCCTGCTGGGGTTCGGCCGTCCCCTGCACTGGGAAGCGATCATGGCTCCGGCGTTCCTGCTCATGCTCGGCCTTTTCGGCGCGGGCATGGCGATGATCTTCGCCACCATGCAGGTGTACTTCCGCGACATCGGCAACTTCCTGACCTACATGATCCGGATGTGGCTCTATCTGTCGCCCATCCTCTGGTATCCCGAGATGGCGTCCGACGGGCTGGAGCGGATCGGCATCCCGCCACAGGTGTTGCACGTCAATCCTCTGTACTCGATGCTCGGAGGCTGGAGCGACCTGCTGGTCCGCGGTCAGATTCCGGCCGCGGAGTGGTGGATAGCGGGCACGGTCTGGTCGATTGTCGCCTTCGTCGCCGGTGCCGTGTTCTTCATGTCGAGGGAGCGCGAATTTGCCGTCCGTCTCTGAGGCCAAGACTGTGACCACGAACAGCACATCCACTGCCGATCCCGCGGTCAGCGTGGAGAACGTATCGGTCAGCTACCGGACCACCTTCGAGAAGGTCCCGACGTTTCGGTCGGCCGTACGACGGCTCGGCCGGGGCCAGCGCGTCGTCCATTTGGTCGAGGCGCTGCGTGAGGTCTCCTTCGAGGTCAACCATGGCACCAGCATCGGCATCATCGGTGCCAACGGTGCCGGGAAGTCAACGCTGATGCGCGCCATCGCCGGTATCCTTCCGCCGAGCGAAGGACGGATCGAGGTGCACGGGCGGGTCAGCACGCTCCTCGCGCTCGGCGTCGGGTTCAACCGCAAGCTGTCCGGCCGCGAGAACGTCGTCCTCGGTGGCCTGGCAGCCGGCATGACGCGGGAAGAGCTGAACGAGCGCTACGAGGAGATCGCCGATTTCGCAGAGCTCGGCGAGTTCATCGACATGCCGATGCAGACCTACTCGTCGGGCATGTCCGCTCGGCTTGCCTTCTCGGTAGCGGTCCACCTGAATCCGGACATTCTGCTGATCGACGAGGCGCTCTCCACCGGAGACGCCAAGTTCAAGCAGAAGGCCGCGCGCAAGATGCGCGAGGTGGCCGAGAACGCCGGCACCATGTTCCTGGTCAGCCATGCCATGCGCAGCGTCAAGCGGCTCTGTAACGAGGCTCTCTGGCTGCACAAGGGCCAGCTGATGATGCAGGGAGACCCCACCGAGGTGATCGCCGCCTACACGAAGTTCCTCGAGGTGGGCGAGGATGCCTTCTCTCTCGAGGACATGTAGGGCTCGCGTCGCCCGGCCGATCGCGCGGAGCGCGGCTGCCCAGGGCGCGAAGCCCCATGTGACAAGGATCATCTCAGAGTGTGACCGAACCGTTCACTTTCCGTGACGCCCTTGCGTAGTGTCATATTCGTGCGTCAAAGTGACAGTGATCACGTCGTGATGATCCAGCCAGACCCTTTGCACGTGCGCCGCCACACGCCGGAGGCCAGCGCGCGGGCGGATGCCCCCGCACCGACGGCGCTCGTGCCGCGCCAGAGCGCGAATCGCGACCAAGGTCCCGCGAACGAGGTGAGCCGTATGCGCGCCGAGATCGACGAGCTGCATGCCCGGCTTTCGGCTTCCGAGGCCCGCCTGGCCCATGTGGAGGGCCGTCTCCAGAGGATCCTCAGCAGCCGCTCCTACCGCCTGGCCCGGAAGCTGGCCGGTGCCAGACGGCGAGTGGCCGCTCTGGTGGGGGTCCGTGCCACCCCCTGACGCGCCCGTCAACCCTGCCCACCTAAATGAGGCTCTTGTGACATGTCCGTGGGTGGGTTGAGCGTGTCATAGCAGCGCACGCCGTTCTTTCCGCCTAGGTTTTTGATTGTCGAAGATCAAAAACAAGGTGTGAGGAGAACGGCGTGCGTGGCGCTAG
>NZ_JAAGOB010000019.1 GCF_010550695.1 Phytoactinopolyspora alkaliphila | reverse complement strand
TCGCCACCGAACTGAACAACCGACCCCGCAAAACCCTGAGCTGGAAAACCCCAGCCGAAGCACTCAACAAGCTACTCTCAGAACCATTCAATCCACCCGGTGTTGCACTCACCACTTGAATCCGCCAGGGCTGCAGGCATGGTGAAGCACGAGAAAACATGGTTTACATGATCATTTGGAAATGGGCCGTCGAATCATGACCGGTATGTGAGATAGCCTCACGTTCGTGCCTCATGAGATTGACCCGACCTTCAACGCCTTGCCCTCGCGTGTGCTCGCCGACGCCGCTCTGCAGCGCGCGCGAGATCTCGGAGCTCACTTCGCCGAGTTCCGGCTCCAGCGCATCCGCTCGCAGAGCATGGCCCTGCGCGACGCCAACCTCGAAGGAAGCCACGACGGCGAGGACTGCGGGTTCAGCGTCCGGGTCCTGGCCGACGGCACGTGGGGTTTCGCCGCGGCCGTCGACCTCACCGTCGACGCCGCCGTCAGCGTCGCCGAACAGGCTGTGGAGCTCGCCAAAGTCGCCCGCACGCTCAGCCCGCTCCGGGTGGAGCTCGCCGACGAGCCGGTTCACTCCGACGTCACCTGGGTCTCGGCGTACGGCATCGACCCCTTCACTGTGCCCCATGCGGACAAGCTGGAGTTGATGGCCGCCCGCTCCCGCCGCGTGCTGGCACAGCGCGGCGTCGACCACGTCACCGCGCAGCTGGATCAGGTCCTGGAGAACAAGTTCTACGCCAACTCGGCCGGCACCATCACCACTCAGCAGCGGGTGCGGATCCAGCCGGTGTTCGAAGCGCTCGGCGTCGACGCGGACAGCGGCAGGTTCGACACCATGCGCACGCTGGCCGCGCCAGCCGGGAGGGGCTGGGAGTACGTCTCCGGCGAGGACGGGATGATCGCCTGGGACGACGCGCTCGACGAGCTGGGACCGCTGCTCGAAGAGAAGTTGGCCGCGCCTGGCGTGGACGCCGGACGCTACGACCTCGTCGTCGATCCGACCAACCTCTGGCTGACCATTCACGAGTCGGTCGGGCACGCCACCGAGCTAGACCGAGCTCTGGGCTACGAGGCGAACTACGCCGGGACCTCGTTCGCCACTCTCGACCAGCTGGGCAGCCTCCGGTACGGCTCGCCCGCCATGCACGTCACGGGCGACCGCACCACGCCGCACGGCCTGTCCACCATCGGTTACGACGACGAAGGCGTGCAGACCCAGCGATGGGACATCGTGCGCGACGGCGTCCTGGTCGGATACCAGCTCGACCGGGCGATGGCCCGCGCCAACGCCGATACCCTCGGGACCAGCAGATCGAACGGGTGCGCGTTCGCGGAGTCGGCCACCCGTTTCCCCGTCCAGCGGATGGCCAACGTGTCGCTGCAGCCGGCCGAAGGCGGGCCGTCGGTGGACGAGCTGGTGTCTCAGGTGGACGACGGCATCTACGTCGTGGGCGACAAGTCGTGGTCGATCGACCAGCAACGGTACAACTTCCAGTTCACCGGCCAGCGTTTCTACCGGATCAGGAACGGCCAGCTGGCCGGTCAGCTCCGAGATGTCGCCTACCAGGCCACCACCACGGACTTCTGGGGTTCCATGGCGGCGGTCGGCGGGCCGCAGACCTACGTCCTCGGCGGTGCGTTCAACTGCGGCAAGGCGCAGCCCGGCCAGCTCGCACCCGTCTCGCACGGCTGCCCGGCAGCGCTGTTCCGCGACATCAACATCCTCAACACCGCACAGGAGGGCGCCGAGTGACCGGGCCGATGACACCACAGGAGATCGTCGAGCGCTGTCTCGGCCTGTCGAAAGCCCACGGAACGACGGTGCTGGTCGACGAGACCTCCACGGCCAATCTGCGATGGGCGAACAACGCGCTGACCACCAATGGCGTGATGCACGACCGCCAGGTCACGGTGATGGCCACTGTCGAGGACGGCACCGGCGTCGCCTCGGGCGTCGTTGCCCGCAACGCGGTCACCTCCGAAGACCTCGAACCGCTCGTGCGTGCCGCGGAACAAGCCGCCCGGACCAACGGCCCAGCCGAGGACGCCCGCCCACTCGTCACCGGCGACGCTTCACCGGACTGGACCGAGCCACCCGCGCTCACGTCGGCGTCGGCGTTCACGACGGTTGCTCCGGCGCTGGGCGATGCCTTTGAGCGGGCGCGCTCCGGTCACCGGCTCCTCTTCGGCTACGTGGAGGACGTGCTCACCACCACCTACCTGGGAAACTCAGTCGGACTGGCCCTGCGTCACGCACAGCCGTCCGGGCACATCACCACCACCGGCATGTCCGCCGACCGGTCAGCCTCGGCGTGGGCGGGCCAGTCGTTCCTTACACCATCGGATATCGACGTCGCCGGGCTCGACGCCGAACTGCATCGCCGGCTGACCTGGTCCGAACGTACCATCGCCTTACCACCAGGGCACTACGACACCGTGCTGCCGCCCTCGGCAGTGGCCGATCTGATGATCTATGCGTACTTCTCCATGGGAGCGCGCGACGCACACGAGGGCCGCACAGTGTTCGCGACGCCAGGCCAGGGAACCCGGGTCGGGGACAGACTGTCGCCGCATCCGGTCAGCCTCTGGTCCGACCCCGTGGCGCCCGGCCTGGAGTCGGCCCCGTTCGCGCTGGCTCGAGCGTCGTCATCGGTGCAGAGTGTGTTCGACAACGGGCTCCCCCTCCAACGCACCGAGTGGATCAGCGACGGCCGGCTGTCCGCCCTCATGCACACCCGCCATGCCGCCGACATCACTGGCCTGCCGGTCACGCCCGGGATCGAGAACCTTGGGATGACGGTGGCCGAAGGCTCCGGCACCGTCGACGACCTGGCAGCACAGGTGGAGGACGGTCTCCTGCTGACTTGCCTGTGGTATATCCGCGAGGTCGATCCACAGCGGCTGCTTCTCACCGGCCTGACCCGAGACGGCGTGTACCAGGTCCGCAACGGGGAGGTCACCGGGGCGGTGAACAACTTCCGGTTCAACGAGAGCCCGGTGGAGCTGCTCGAGCGCTTCACCCAGGCAGGCGCCACCGGTCCGGCGTTCGGCCGTGAACTGGGCGAGTTCTTTCCGCGTACCGCGATGCCGGCCCTACGTGTGCCCGACTTCAACATGTCGTCGGTCAGCCAAGCGTCGTAACCCCGGGTGTGTGTCACCTGATCGTCGATATGTCGTCTGATCATCTTCCTGGAACAGGCCAGGTGTACTAACGCGCCGCATGGGCACGGTTGTGCCGTCTGATCTCATCCCACGATATGGACGCGGAACGATCAGAGGGCACAACCGCGCTTGAAGTACCGACTACGTCATCTGATCCACAACGGGACACGCCCGAACGCGATCAGACGACAAAACGATGATCAGGTGACGAACATGGTGGCAGGGCTGTCTGGCCTAGCCGCGCTGCGGTCCACCGTCGTCCGGAAGGTCGGGGACCTCGACCAGGCCCGCCGCCTCACCGTCCGCCGTTTCGACCTCGGAGCCATCCTCGACTCCGAGGTGAGAGAGCCGGCCGTTCGTGCGACGACGACGGTTGATGACATGACGGATCAGCTCGACCAGGACGGTGATGCCCAACGCGATACCGAGACCAAGCAGCAGGCCACGGAGGGGGTCCTCCTCGAACGCCTTACCTCCGAAGTAGCCGATCAGGCCAGAGTACGCGCCCCAGGACAACCCCGCGAACAGGTCGAACAAGCTGAACTTTCGCAGCGGGTAGTGCACGGTCCCACAGGTCAGCGTGACCGCTGTCCGGCCGCCCGGGATGTACCGCGCCACGACCAGGATCAGGCCTCCGCGACGCTCCAGGGCATCCGTCGCCCACGCGATCGCCGTAGTCGCGCGTTTCCCCCCGAGGAAGCGATTGCGCAAGCGCACTCCGGCAGTCCGGCCGATCGCGTAGGACACATGGTCACCCACGAATGCGCCGACAGCCGCGGCCACGATCACCCACAACAGGGACGGCTCTCCGCTGGCGGCAAAGACGCCCGCGGTGATCACCAGCGTCTCACCCGGTACCACGGGGAAGAAGGCGTCGAGCATCGCGAAGCCGAAGATCAGCGCATAGATCCACGGGGAGGACATGGCGTCCTCAGCGACCGCCAAGATCGCGTCGGCGAACTCGCCCAGTTCCTCCAGCATGGTCCTCTTCCCCGTGGAACGACGTGTCACGCCCACGGCGCATACCGGCGTGCCGGGTCTGCCGTCCCTGAGCGTTTCTATCCTTTCACGACGCTACACACAACACCGCGCCAGGACATACGACCACAGGTGGACTTCTGGTCTCGTCAACCCGGAGGGATCATCCCCGGATTCACCCCGGCGAGCTCACACAGCGTCCTGCAGAGGGAGCCGTCCGGCGCCCGGTCTGCAGGACGCTGCCGGCTCAGGCCAGCCCTGCTACTCGAACGCCTCCGGCGGCGGGCAAGCGCACACCAGGTGCCGGTCGCCGTAAGCGCTGTCGATGCGCCGTACCGGCGGCCAGTACTTGTCGGCCCGGGCCGACACCGACGGGTACACGGCCAGCTCCCGGCTGTACGGGTGGACCCACTCCGCCGCCATCGACGCCGCGGTATGCGGGGCGTTTCGCAGCGGGTTGTCCTCGGCCGGCCATTCCCCCGCGGCCACCCGGTCGGCCTCCTCTCGGATGGCGATCATCGCGTCGCAGAACCGGTCGAGCTCGGCCAGGTCCTCGGACTCCGTCGGCTCGATCATGAGCGTCCCGGCCACCGGGAACGACATCGTCGGCGCGTGGAAGCCGTAGTCGATGAGCCGTTTCGCGACGTCGTCGACGGTGACGCCACTCGCCTTCGTCATCGGCCGGAGGTCGACGATGCACTCGTGGGCGACTAGCCCGCCGCGGCCTGTGTAGAGCACGGGGTAGTGCTCGGCCAGCCGGGCGGCCACGTAGTTGGCGGACAGGACCGCCGTCTGGGTAGCGAGCTTGAGCCCTTCGGGTCCCATCATCCGGATGTAGGCCCACGGGATCGGCAGGATCGACGCCGACCCGAACGGCGCCGCCGAGATCGGGCCGACACCCGTCGCGGGACCGGCCTCGGGCAGCAACGGGTGGTTCGGCAGGAACGGCACGAGGTGCTCGCGGACGCCGATGGGCCCGACGCCGGGGCCTCCCCCGCCGTGCGGGATGCAGAACGTCTTGTGCAGGTTGAGATGGCTGACGTCTGCTCCGAACTCGCCCGGCTTGGCCAGGCCGACGAGCGCGTTCAGGTTGGCGCCATCGACGTAGACCTGGCCTCCCGCTTCGTGGACCAGCTGGGCGATCTCGCCGATGCCTTCCTCGTAGACGCCGTGGGTCGACGGGTAGGTGACCATGATGGCCGCCAGCCGTTCCCGGTGCTCGGCGATCTTGGCCCGCAGGGCGTCCATGTCGACCGTGCCGTCGGTCGCCGCCCCCACGACGACCACGCGCATTCCCGCCATGACGGCCGACGCCGCGTTGGTGCCGTGTGCGCTGGACGGGATCAGGCAGACGTCTCGTCCCTCGTCGCCTCGCGATCGGTGGTAGGCACGGATGGCCAGGAGCCCGGCGAGCTCACCCTGTGAGCCGGCGTTCGGCTGCACCGACACCGCGGCGTAGCCGGTGATGGTGGCCAGCCATGTCTCCAGCTGCCGAATCAGCTCGAGATAGCCCTCAGCCTGCTCCACCGGAGCGAACGGGTGGATTCCCGCGAATCCGGGCCAGGTGATGGACTCCATCTCGGTCGCGGCGTTGAGCTTCATGGTGCACGACCCCAGCGGGATCATGCCTCGGTCCAGTGCGTAGTCCTTGTCGGCGAGCCGGCGCAGATAACGCAGCATCGAGGTCTCGGACCGATGGACGTTGAACACGGGATGGGTAAGGAACTCGCTGGTGCGCCGCAACTCGCCGGGAATCGCCGAGCGTACCTCGGCCCCGGACTCGACGCCGGTGCCGAAGATCTTCAGCACCACCGCGATATCGGCGTCCGTGGTCACTTCGTCACACGCGATGCGTACGCCGTCCGCGCCATGGAGCCCCAGGTTGATGCCGAGTTCCGCGGCCTCGGCGACGATCGCCTCCGCTCGGCCGGGCACGCGCGCCAAAACGGTGTCGAAGAAGGCGTCATGTGCCACCTCGACGCCACCGGCTCGCAGCTGGACGGCAAGGGTCGCCGCATGCCGGTGGACGCGCCCGGCGATCTCGAGCAAGCCGTCGGGGCCGTGCCATACGGCGTACATCGAGGCTACGACGGCCAGGAGAACCTGTGCGGTGCAGATGTTCGACGTCGCACGCTCCCGCCGGATGTGCTGTTCACGAGTCTGCAGGGCGAGGCGATAGGCCTGGCTGCCGTCGGCGTCGACGGATACGCCCACCAACCGGCCGGGCAACCCGCGCTCCAGGCCGGAGCGAACCGCCATGTATCCGGCGTGTGGTCCCCCATATCCGAGCGGCACGCCGAAGCGCTGGCTACTGCCCACGACGATGTCCGCTCCGGACTCACCCGGTGGCACCAGCATGGTGAGACTCAGTAGATCGGCGGCGACGCTGACGAGTGCACCTCGCTCATGTGCCTCGTCGATCAGCGGCCGCAGGTCCCGGACCCGCCCGGACGCGCCCGGGTATTGCAGCAGCACGCCGAAGAACTCACCCTCCGGCAGCCCCGCGTCCAGGTCTGCGACCTCCACGTCGATGCCGAGCGGCTCGGCCCGGGTACGGATCACCGCGATCGTCTGCGGAAGAGTGTCGTCGTCGATGATCAAGCGGTCCGCACCACCCCGGACGGACCGGCGCATCAGCGTCATCGCCTCGGCGGCAGCGGTGGACTCGTCCAGGAGACTGGCGTTGGCGGTAGGCAGGCCGGACAGGTCGGCCACCATCGTCTGGAAGTTCAGCAGGGCCTCGAGCCGGCCCTGCGAGATCTCCGGCTGGTACGGCGTGTATGCCGTGTACCAGGCGGGGCTCTCCAGCACCCGCCGAACCACCACCGGCGGGGTCACGGTGTCGTGATAGCCGAGCCCGATCATCTGGGTGAGCCGCTTGTTGCGCCGGGAAAGCTGCCGCAGCTCCTCCAAGGCGTCGAGCTCGGAGCCGGCCGTCGGCAGGTCGAGGCGTTCGACGGTGCGGATCGCCTCGGGCACGGCGGCGTCGGTCAGGGCGTCGAGCGAGTCGTAGCCGACCGTGGTCAGCATCGCTGTGATCTCGTTGTCGCGCGGGCCGATGTGGCGGGCGACGAACGGCGCGTCGGCGGACACGCTGGAGAGCGGCTGCTGACGTGGATGGGACGAAGACATGACCGGAGCTCCTCGGTTTCGCTGTGTGCGGAATATCGAGCGCTCCCCCTCTGTCATGGCCCGCGCGCACACCGTGTGCGACGGCCACTCCAGAGTCGCCTGTCCCGGCTGGTCCCTGATGCCTGAGAGGTTGACGGGGAATGTTGCCCCTTCGGCGCCCCGCGACGTCGCTGTCGACGAGGACTCTCCCAGCCGGAGTCACTGGCTTCTGCGCCCAGCATAACGCCGAAGCGACAAGAGACCCGCGTACGCACGCCGGAGGCACTCGAGATGTAGGAGTCCCCTGCCTGCCGATGACGTCGCAGCGTGACACGAGCACCACATCGGTTGCGTCCGGCCCTGTGCGGTGTAATGTCGCGCGAGTGCAACGGCGAAACGGGGCTGCCGAAGACGGCTGGCTGGCGCGGCTGATCAGGCGGCGTCCCCGATTCACCCACCCGGCGCAGTTCGTCGTCGCAGGGTTCGCGCTCATGGTGACCGTCGGCACCGTGATCCTCCTGCTGCCCATCTCGCGCGAAGGGCCGGGTTCGGCCACCTTCCTCGAGGCGTTGTTCACCGCGACCTCGGCCGTCTGCATCGTCGGGCTCATCATTGTCGACACGCCCGGCTACTGGTCGACCTTCGGCGAGGTCGCCCTCATGGGGATGATCCAGGTCGGCGGCTTCGGCATCATGACCATGAGCTCGCTGCTCGTCGTGCTTATCTCCCGGCGGATGAACCTGCGGTCCAGACTGACTGCGGCCGCCGAGACCAAGAGCCTTGGCCTCGGCGACGTACGCCGGGTGGTCATCGGCGTCGCCAAGGTCAGCATCGCCTTCGAGCTCACCGTTGCTGTCATTCTCACCGCGCGGCTGATGATCGGTTACGACGAGCCACTCGGACGAGCCAGCTACCTGGGCCTCTTTCACGCGGTCTCGGCCTTCAACAACGCCGGCTTCTCCCTCTACAGCGACAGCCTGATGCGGTTCGTCACCGATCCATGGATCTGCCTGCCGATCGCCGCCGCCGCGATCTGCGGAGGAATCGGCTTCCCGGTCCTGCTGGAGCTGCGCCGTCAGTTCTGGCGGCCCCGGGCATGGAGCCTGCACACGAAGCTCACCGTGGCCATGTCTGTGTTACTGCTCGTGCTCGGCTCCGCGTTCATCCTGGCCAGCGAGTGGGGAAATGAGAACACGCTCGGCCCGCTCAGCCTTCCGGGCAAGCTGCTGGCCGGCTTCTTCCATGGAACGATGCCTCGGTCCACCGGATACAACACACTCGCCGTGGACCAGATGAACGAGGCGACGTGGCTCGGCAACGACGTCCTGATGTTCATCGGCGCGGGCAGCGCGGGCACCGGCGGCGGCATCAAGGTCACCACGTTCGCGTTGCTGGCCTTCGTGATCTACTCCGAGCTGCGCGGCGAGCCGCACGTGAACATCTTCGACCGGCAGGTGGAGCCGCGCGTGCAGCGTCAGGCGCTCACGGTCGCGTTGCTGACGGTGGCACTGGTGGTGATACCCACCGTCATCATCTTGTTCGTTTCGGACCTGTTCAGTCTGGACCGCGTATTATTCGAAGTGATCTCGGCGGCATGCACGGTGGGCCTGTCCACCGGAATCACCCCTGAACTTCCCAGTGGCGTTCAAGGCATGCTCGTCGTGTTGATGTTCATCGGACGGCTGGGCCCCATCACCCTGGGCACGGCACTCGCCCTGCGTCACCGGACCCGGCTGTACCAGCTTCCCGAAGGGAGACCGATCATTGGGTAGGAAGCAGCGCGACGTGAACGTCGTGGTGGTGTGTGGGCTCGGTCGCTTCGGCAAGTCTCTCGCGCTCGAGCTGATGAAGGCCGACACCGAAGTTCTCGGGATCGACGCCAGCGCCGACGCCGTCCAATCGGTGTCCGGCCGCCTGACGCACGCCGTGGTTGCCGACACCACCAAGGAAGAGGCGATGCGGCAGCTCTCCGTGCACGAGTACTCCCGCGCCGTCGTCGGCATCGGCTCGGACATCGAGTCGAGCATTCTCACCGCGTCCGTGCTGGTGGAGATGGGTATTCCCAACATCTGGGCAAAGGCGATCAGTCACTCGCACGCCCGGATTCTGACCCAGATCGGCGTGCACCACGTCACCCGTCCCGAACACGATATGGGCGCGAGAGTCGCGCACCTGGTCAGGGGCCGGATGATGGACTACATCGAGTTCGAGGACGGCTTCGCCATGGTGAAGACCACTCCCCCGGCGCACATCGTCGGCAGGCGGCTCAGCGACTCGAAGGTCCGTCAGGAGTACAACGTCACGGTCGTGGCGATCAAGCGTCCCGGCGAGGGCTTCACCTACGCCACCGCGGAGACCATCATCCGGCCCGGTGACACGGTCATCGTCTCCGGCCTGGTGCGCGACACCGAACGCTTCTCCGAGGCTTCGTAGAGGCCGTACGTTCGGCTGTGGCGGGTTTCCCTTCCTCGCCCGAGCGGCTCGTCAGGCGGGTTTGGCGGCGCGGGCACGGCGCCGGGCCGCGAGTTGGTCCCCCGGATGCTCAGCGTCGTCGTCGGCCCGCTCGGACGGCAGCTCCACGAGCGTGGCCTCGACCTCGCGCCACACCCTGCCCACCGCGATCCCGAACACGCCCTGGCCGCCCTGAACGAGGTCGACCACTTCGTCGGCGGATGTGCACTCGTACACGCTGGCGCCATCACTCATCAGGGTGATACCGGCCAGGTCTTCCACACCCCGCTCCCGCAAGTGTCCGACAGCCTGGCGAATCTGCTGCAAGGAGACACCGGTGTCCAGAAGCCGCTTGACGATCTTCAGGACCAGGATGTCCCGGAAAGAGTAGAGCCGCTGGCTTCCCGAGCCGGAGGCCGAGCGGACCGTGGGCTCGACCAGACCGGTACGTGCCCAGTAATCCAGCTGGCGATAGGTGATCCCGGCGGCGTTGCACGCCGTGGGGCCGCGATAACCGGCGTCTTCGGGAACAGCGTTCACCACCGGGTCGAAGAGCTGACCCTGGGCGGCACCGACGCGGGCACCGGACTCCACGAAACGCCCGGCCGAACCGGTGCCGGATGTGCTCTCTGCGCTCACGCCGTCCCCTTCGTTATTGGTGTGACAGGAGTGACGTTAGGCGTGCCCGGCACCCCGGTCAACGCAACACGCGGTAAAGCCTCAAGCTCAACTTCAGGTTGAGCGCATTTTCCGGCAGTCCCCGCTCTCCCGGAGACGCCGGCGCCAGCTTGACGCCCTCTAACGCTCCGGGGGCTGTCCATGGAAGTCCTCCGGCGACACCTGGTCCAGGAACTCCCGAAAGCGCTCAACCTCTTCCTCGGGGATCTCGCTCTCGTCCGGGTTCTCCAGCCCCTCGTTCATCACGATTCCGGCCTCGTCGAGCAACGGCTCGGTCGCGTAGATGGGGGTTCCGGTGCGCAGAGCAAGCGCGATCGAATCCGACGGCCGCGAACTCACCTCAATGCCCCCGGACAGGACCAGCTCGGCGTAGTACGTGCCGTCCCGGACCTCGGTGATGCGAACTTGCTCCAACGACGCACCCACGGCTTCCAGCACGTCCTTGAACAGATCATGGGTCAACGGCCGGGGAGGGACGACGCCCTGCTGGGCGAAGGCGATGGCCGTGGCCTCCACGGCACCGATCCAGATCGGCAGACAACGCTGTCCTCCCACTTCACGCAGGAGCACGATGGGCTGATTTGACGGCATCTCTACCCGGACGCCGACCACGTCGAGTTCGCGCACATCACCAGACTACCCCCGCAGGCCCGGGGATCCAGCGTCCCGTGCGGCTGAATCTGCGGTGATCGCCAGCACGCCGGCGCGTCCCGGCATCGGTGCGGCTCGATCAGCGCGGCCGGATCCGCCGCACACCCGCGTCGACGAACGCCGCGTGCAAGCGCGTGGTCAGCCTAGCGATCTCTGCGGCGGTCTCCTCCGCCCTGCCCGCGGCCTCGGCGCTGCGCTGGCGCAACATCGGTGCCAGGACCTGCTCCACCAGATCCACCTCGCGTTCGGCCGCGCTGCGCACCGACCGCAAGTGGCGTGGCTCAAGGCCGTACTGGGCGAGTTCCCCTGCCGTGCGTGCGACGAACAGGGCGTGTGCGTCGTAGACACCACTTCTCGACGGCTGAACCAGCGAGTACGACTCCAGCTCGGCGAGCAGCTCGGCGCTGATTCCTGCCGCCTCGACCAGGGAGGCCTGAGTGAGTGCGACCTCGTCCTCGCCCGCGCTCTTCGCCGACCCAGCCGTGTACGGCGTGACCGGACGCTCACCGTCGGAGACCAGCTCCATACCGCGATTGAGCTGTTCGAGCTGCTCCTTGATGACACGCAACGGAAGATAGTGATCTCGCTGCACAGTGAGCACGTACCGCAACCGCGCGACATCGTCGGGCGTGAAGCGCCGGTAGCCCGACGCCGATCGCTGCGGCTCCACCAGACCTTCAGCCTCCAGGAAGCGAATCTTGGAGATGCTGACATCCGGGAAGTCCGGCCGCAGCTGCGCCAGGACCTCCCCGATGCTCATGGTCTGACGAGCCGGCAGCGCCGAGCTCACCTCGGTCCGCCCCCGAACCCGTGCTGGCTCGAGTAATAGACCAGGCGGTACTTGCCCACCTGCACCTCGTCTCCGTTGGCCAGGCGGACCTCGTCCACGCGATCACGGTTGACGTACGTGCCGTTGAGGCTGCCGACGTCGGAGACGACGAAGCCGCCCTCGTGGCGGCGGAACTCCGCGTGCCGACGCGAGACCGTCACGTCGTCGAGGAAGATGTCGGAATCCGGGTGGCGCCCCACGTTGACGACATCGGTGTCCAGGAGGAAACGGCTCCCGGCGTTGGGACCGCGCAGGACGACGAGCAACGCGCTGCCCTCGGGCAGCGCATCGACGGCGGCCTGGTCGGTGGGTCCGAGATCTCGGCCCTCGTCCCGCTCCGCCTCCTCGCGCGGAATCATCATGGTGCTCGTGGCGTCTCCGGTCTCGCCCGGCGACCCCGAGGTGGCGATCCTGGCTCCGCACTGCGAGCAGAACTTGGCATCGCTCGGATTCTCATGCCCGCATTGGGTACAGAACGGCATCGGCTCGGCCTCCCGCCGCTGATGTACGCGGCTCGATATCGTCGGCGCGTCGAAAGTCTATGCCAGACCCTCGACCCTCGCCTGAGGGTTGAGAAAGATAAGGGAAACTTATGGCGCGACCAGGCCCAGGGTCAACTCAACCCTCGACCTGAGAGCGGTACTCGTCGGCGCTGAGGAGGCCGTCGTACGCCGACTCGTCGGCGGGAACGATCTCGAGCATCCAGCCTTCGCCGTACGGGTCGGAGTTGACCTTCTCCGGCGCGGAGTCCAGGGCCTCGTTACGGGCCGCCACGCGACCTGTCAATGGCGCGTACAGGTCGCTGACGCTCTTCGTGGACTCCAGCTCTCCGCACGGCTCGCCCCCGGTGACCTCGTCGCCCACCGCCGGCAGCTGCACGTACACGATGTCACCCAGCTGTTCCTGGGCGAAGTCGGTGATCCCGAGGCGCACGCTCCCGTCCGCCTCCCCCGGCCTGCGGACCCACTCGTGCTCGGCCGTGTACTTCAGGTCATCGGGATACATGGATGGAACCTGCCTCCTTCAACGGTGTGGCGCTCTTTTCCGCAAGCCCACATCATCACATGGAAGGGGGGCTCATTCGTCGTCCGGTGCCGGTCGGACGTGCTCGAGTTCGTCAACGTCGTGCAACGCGTCCACCGTCAGCTCGCTGAACTGGGTGACCGTCGCCTCACCGCCGTCTTCCTCGATCCTGCTGACGACGCCGTTGGGAAAGTGCATGGCTTCGTCCAGGCTCGCCGGATCGCCGATGGCCGTGATCACGTACGTGGGGTGCAACTCGACGCCCGAGACGTTGACTCCCCTCTCAGCGGGCAGCACATAGGTGCTCGCCACTACCCGGACCTTCTCGCCGCTCCCGACTCCCTCGATCTGGATGGCCTCGGCGCCAGCCGATCGGAGCTCGACGATCGCGGCGAGCAACCGGACCTCACGGACCAAGCCCTCCGGGTCACTGATGGTGAGCTGAATTCCCGGGCCGGTGGCCGGGACGGTGCCCGCGATCACCTGTAACTGCCGGATGCGCTCCTGAGCCTGTTCCAGGGCCACCCCTTCGGAATCCGCGCTCGAGGTGAGCTCGTCACGGTCCTGGCGGAGCTCCCGGATCTCCTCCTCCAGCCTGTCCCCTTCGCGGCTGAGGCCGTCGTAGATCTGCAGCAGCTCGTCCCGCCGGGCGTGGGCGAGCGTGTCTTCTTCGTCACCGCGGACCTGCACCACCGCGGCGAAGCCGAGCAGGCATACGAGGACCCCGACACCGACGTGCTTGGTCTGCGGGCGAGCGGTGAGGGCCCGCCAGAACCGCTTACCGCCGGACGGAGCGACCGGCCGGAAGCGAGCGGTGCTCCCAGCGCCGCCGCCCGGCGGCGCCTGAGATGCCTTCTCCTGATCAGTCATGCGGCTCACGCCCGGAACAGATGCCGACGGATGGTGGCGACGTTGGTGAAGATGCGGATACCGAGCACAACGATCACCGCGGTGGACAGCTGAGCGCCGACGCCCAACTGGTCGCCCACATAGACGATCAGCGCCGCGATCAGCACGTTCGCGACGAAGGAGACGACGAAGACCTTGCTGTCGAAGATGCCTTCCATGACCGCGCGAATACCGCCGAAGACTGCGTCAAGTGCTGCCACGATGGCGATCGGCAGGTAAGGCTGGAGACTCAGCGGGACGGACACATCCAGGAACAGTCCCGCGATGACGCCCAGCAGGAGACCGAACACGGGAATCACGAGGCCTCCCCGGCATTGTTGGCATAGAGCAGATTCACGCTGGTGGCCGGGAGCTCGATCGATTCTTCCGCCCGCACGGAATACCTGATGCCCCACTGCGCCGAAGCGCTGCGAAGAAACTCACCGCCCGGGCCATCGCTGAAATGGTTCGGCAGGGTTCGCGAATCACCGATGGCCTGGACGTAGTACGGAGGACTCAGCGGCCGGCTATTGACCAAGATCACGTCATTCGCCATTCGAATGGCACTCAAGGCCGAGACCCGCTGCCCGTTGACACTGATCGCTTCCGCACCCGCCGCCCAGAGTCCGTTGACCACTTGCTGCAGGTCGAGGTCAAGCACCCGGGCCATGTCCGGCCGCTCCGCCTCCTCCGGACGCTCGGCGTTGTCCAGAACCACGGACACACCAGGACCGGCGACGGCGGACGTGCCGGCCGAACCCTGGAGCAACTGCAGTTCTTCACGCACGCGCTGCCCGGCGCCGCTGCTCTGGAGCCTGCTGTCCTCGAGCTCGGAAATACTCGACTGAAGGTCGGCAAGGGTCTCCTGTAGGCGTTCCGTGGTCGATTCCTGGGCACGGATCCGCTCAATAAGCCCGGCGCGCTCCGCCGAGACCACGCCGGCGCTTCCCTGCGCCTGCAGGATGGCCGCTGAGAGCAGCAGGCCTAGCCCGAGCATGCCCGCTATCAATGCCACCGATAGGCCCTTCTTCTGACCCAGCGGTGTGGTCTGCCCAGACTCCGCACGCTTCGCCGCAGCTTGGGCGTATCCGGGATCCATCGGTTGCGCGAATACGTTGTTGAGCAGCGACATGGAAGCGTCACGAGGACGCGTGGCCACTGTCTCCTTACCCGACACCGTCATATCGTCGCACGCCCTGCCAAGATCACCGGCAATGCCGTACGGGTGCTGCGGTCATGCTGGTAGTTCTCGCAATACCCGGCGTACCTGTCCCGCATAAAGAATGCCTGCCCACCAGTACAGGGCCACGCCCCAAATTGCGAAAGCCCACCCGAACACCTGTGCCAACATAGGTAGCGTACCCTCGCCGATGCCCAGCAACAACAGTGGGAACGCATACAAGAGGCAGAAGGTGGCGGCCTTGCCCAGGAAGTGCACGGGCAGCTTCACCATGCCGCGCCGGCGAAGCAACGGCACCAGCAGAACCAGGAAAAGATCCCGCGCCACGAGCAGCGCCGCGAACCACAACGGAATGATGTCCCGGATGGTGAAGGCGATGATCGTGCTGAAGATGTACAGCCGGTCTGCCAGCGGGTCCAGGATCTCGCCCACTTTGCTGATCTGATTCCAGCGCCGAGCCAGCTTTCCGTCGAGATAGTCGCTGAATCCGGAGAATGCCAGGACAGCGAGCGCCAGCAGGTCGGCCTCTTCGACCAAGATCAGCCAGAGGAACAGCGGAACGCCGAGGAGGCGAAGGAAGGACAGCAGATTCGGGATGGTGAAGACCCGATCGGTCTGCACCTCCGTCTCCTGAACGTCCACGCCGGGCCGCCTCTCCTACCGCGCCGATGGCCTTGTCAACCGTACACCGCAGCGACTTTCCCACAGAACCAAGGCAGCGGCCGCGGCGATGCGTGGGCCAAGGAGACGGCCGACGGATCACCGCATGAGGCAGAACTCGTTGCCCTCCGGATCGGCCATCACCGTCCAGCCCTGCTCGTCCTCCCGAAGCGTGGACGCACCCAGGCCGGTCAGGCGCCGAAGCTCGGCGTCGAAGTCATCGGATGTGATGTCAATATGCAGCCGGTTCTTCGCCTGCTTGGGCTCGGGCACGAGATTGAACCACAGCCGTGGCCCTACCCCCGAGCGTGGCTCGACGAGGACCGACGGATCGTCTTCCGGATCGTCGATGCCCTGCGCCTTGAGGTAGGCCATGGCCTCCTCGTCATACGGGGCGACGTCGTAGTCGTCCAGAGCCGCCGCCCAGAATCGAGCCAGTGCGGCCGGATTCCCGCAGTCGAACACCACGTCACGTAAGCGTGCCATGGTTGTCAATCGTGCCAGATGGTTCCAGCACGCCGCACCTGGCTGCCGCGAAGACAGGCCCGTCACTCCGGCCGCTCCCGGCGCATCCGCTCGCTAGAGGTCGTGGGATCCGAGAAAGGCGGCGACGGCGGCGTTGAACTTACCCGGGCGTTCCATGTTCGGGTAGTGAGCGCAGCCCTCGATGGTGACGAGTTGCCCGCGCGGCACGGACTCGACCAGCGTGCGCGCCATCCGCAGATGGTCGCGGGCGTCGAGATTGCCAACGATGCCCAGGACCGGCGCTTCGATGCCCGCGAGGCGAGGCCAGGTGCCCGCCACCGGAGTAGCCGGAACAGGCGGCCTCGGCGTGCCGGGCTCGTCCGGCACCACATGTGTGGCGAGCGTGTCGCGCACCATCGCCTCGACTCCTTCGACGACGCCCGGGGCCACCTCACCCAAGTCGCGGTGAGGACCCGGCACGAACCGCATGAACGCCTCGATCCATCCGTCGGCGTCTCCAGCGGCCTGTGCCTGCTGCCATGCGGCGAAGACATCCAAGGTCCATGGGTCGCTGAAGTCCGGCTCGCTGGTGCCGGCGCCGGTGACGACGAGCCCCGCCACCCGGGCAGGATGCTCGAGCGCGGTGTCAACGGCGGTGCTGCCGCCCATGGACAGGCCCACCAGCACCGCCCGCTCGATCTGCAGGGCGTCGAGGAGGGCGACGACGTCGTCGCACAGGCGATGTGGGCCGGTGGCCGTGGAGGAGCGGCCATGGCCGCGAGCGTCCGGAGCCACGATCCGCCGGCCGGTGAACGCGTCGAACTGCTGCGCCCACATCCGGTGGTCGACGGCGCCGCCGTGCAGCATAACCAGCGGGATGGCGTCCGTTCCTGGATCGCGGTCGACATAGGCGACGGTCAGACCATCGCCGCTGAGGAAGCGGATCGGGGGTTGCACGTCAATCATGACACCTAAGGTGTCATAGTTCCTGGAGTTTGACAATCCAGGTGTCATACTTGGTTGTCGTGACGACCGAGCCGCTCGACCCTGATGCACTCGCCGCCCGCCTCGCCGAGGTCTACCTCGTGGTCGGTCCGCTGTATCGCAAGGTCCTGCGCGTGGTGGAACGCGACCAACAGGTCATGGGGATGTCCGTGGGCGTGCGCGCGGTGCTGGACCAGTTGCGCCGGCGCGGCGCTCTGACGGTCCCGGACATGGCGCGCGACCAGGACCTGAGCCGTCAGTTCGTGCAGCGCATGGTCAACGACGCGCGGGCTGCCGGCTGGGTCGACGTCGTCGAGAATCCCGCACACCGCCGCTCTCACCTGATCCGCCTCACGCCCAGCGGAGAGGATGCCATCGGAGCCGTCGCCGCTCGTGAGCACGGGCTCTTGCGTCGCGTGGGTGGCGACCTCACCGGCACCGAGATCGACGCCACCCTCCGCGTCCTCACCGAAATGCTCAGCGCGATCGACACGATCGAACGCGAAGGGACCGGCCTTAACGCGGAGCAGCCGCCGGAGCCTGCGTGAACTCGCCTGCCTTGATCCAAGCTCGTTGTTCGGGTGACCAGTGGAGGCCGGCGGCGCCACCGCTGAGCACCGGGTCGGTGAACTCGACGATGTCGAAGAGGAGAACGCCGAAACGTTCCGGGGTGGACGCTTCGAGGCGTTGTTTACGTCGCCAGGTCAACCACTTCGGCTGAGCGAGGTCGGCCATGCCGTCGAGCGCCTCTGCCAATGGCCTCAACCTCACGCCGCGATTGCCAGCGACTGCGCCGACTGCGCTCACCAGGAGTAGTAATCGTCGTCACGGATGACAGTGCCAGACACCGACTCGG
This sequence comes from Phytoactinopolyspora alkaliphila, assembly GCF_010550695.1. Classification (GTDB taxonomy): domain Bacteria; phylum Actinomycetota; class Actinomycetes; order Jiangellales; family Jiangellaceae; genus Phytoactinopolyspora; species Phytoactinopolyspora alkaliphila. Next base: position 45,905 of record NZ_JAAGOB010000019.1, on the reverse strand, counting down.
AGCCGAACACCAGGCCGTCACCGGTATCGAGCGCGGCTATCGCCTTTACTCGCTGAGTGACGTCATGAACGTCGTTGCGGAACCCAGCCGCCGCCAGGTCGATGTCTCTGGTAGGGCGTCGCGCAGCGAACGCCGCCATCAGGACACCGCCTTTGAGCACGAAGTCCGCGGCGTGCTGCGACCTGGCGAGCCGCCCGAGGAAGCCTTCGAGCGCATACAGGGTGAAGTACTCAGCCGATTGGCGACGATGACGGTTAGCGAGCCTGCGCAGGTCAAGATACGCGCGTCCAGCGGCGGTCTCACGCGTGGGCCCAGGCGGTGTCACAAGAGGATCTCCAGCGCCTGTCGAAGCCGCGGTAGAGCCTTGGGGAAGGCTGTTGCGATCTCGAGCAGGTCCGACGGTGAGTTGCCACGCTGCCCGATCCACTGGCGCAACGCCGTATGAGCAACGTCGCCGCCTTCCTGATGCATCAGGCGGAAGCAGTCGACGATAGTGCGCTCGGCCGAGTAGACGGCGAGCTCGAGTCCGGCCCCGGCCCAGAGCGCTGCTCGGCCGACATCGAACGTCGCGGCATCGAAGCTGTGCCACGTGACGTGCTCGAATCCCGCGGGATGGCGGGTGCCGCGAGGCAGTGCGATGTCCGCGCCGAACGGGATGGCGTCGCTGAGGTTGTGGTGGACGAGCGCACTGGTCAGGCACATTGTCGCTTCAGGCTGCACCGCGGTCGCGGCGGCCAACGAGGTGAAGGCGGGATCGATCATGTTGGGCCGAACGTACACGCCACGACCGACACGCTCGAGCTCACCGGTTTCGATCATTCGATAGACCTGGTCCTTGCGTAGTCCAGCGGCACGCGCGTGGCTGAGCGTGAACGCCGGAGTGTGGGGCGCCGTCATGCAAGTGACCTCCTATCTGTATACAGGTAGAGCATACCTGCATACAGATAGGAATTCCTGGGTTGCCGGTCGCTCCGGCCGGTTCGCGCCATACCGCTAGGCCGCGTCCTGTTCGTCAAGCTAATTCGCGGCGCATGATCGAGCGCGGCCGCCCGCCGCTGCGACCCGTGGTGGGTACGGCACGGTGGAAGCCGTGGGCTTCGAACAGTCGCGTCGAGCCGACGTACCCGCTGATCACGTCAACGCGTTCGCCGTCGCCGACCTCGACTGGGTAACCCTCGATCACCTCGGCTCTGTTCGCCGCGGCATGCTCGACGGCGCCCTCGAGCAATGCGTGCATCAGCCCTCTGCGGCGGAATCCGGCGCGCACGACGAAGCAGACCGCCACCCAGGCGTCGCGCTCGTCGAGGAAAGGGATAGTGCGGGAGTTCATCAGACGCCGATAGGTGCTTCGCGGTGCCACCGAGCACCAACCGGCCGGAACGTCGTCGACATAGGCGATCACGCCCGGGCCTGGCTCCACCTCACACAACTGGCGCATGAAGCCCGGGCGATCCTCGTTCGATACTCGCGAGTCCCGGTACGACATGCACCAGCAGCCCTTGCCACCCGGCTTCTTCACCCCCACCACCTCGGCGAAGTCGGTGAACCGGCCCACTGCGGACCGGACCTCGACCTCGCTGAACGCACCGTCGGCGGACTGCGTCGTCATCATTGCCTCACGGTACGTGTCGATCAATTCGCGGCTCAACACCCAGCGAACGAGCGTTTCCGCAGTGCTCGGCATCCCGCCACCGGGCAGTTCCCGCTGTCCCTTGACACGGACTTCGCTTACGGGTTGCAGCAGGTGGGCGGGCGGCAAGGCAGACCCTGCATCACGCCTTCGCGTTCAACCGGGCTCTCATCCCGATCACCGCGTACGTCAGCCCTCCGATCGTGTGCATCCCGGCGAGCAGCAGACCTGTGGTGAGGTCGTGCGCGCCAGTGAGGACGAACGGGATGGTGATGATGACACCGGCCACGCCCGCGACGATCGCGATCATTGTCCAGCGGCGGGAGCGGCGTGCGATCAACGCCAGCATGAGGGCACCGAGCGCGAGTGGGACCGCTGTCTTCCACGCCACATCACCGGGGACAATCACGTGGTTGGGCTCACCAGCACCAGGATCGATCCGCAGCGCCGCGTCGGCTGCCTTTCCGATGGCATAGAGCCCGAGATTCGCCACCGTGGCGACCACGATGCACACGGCAGCCACGGGTGCGAACCTTGCGGCGCGGCGGCCGAGGTCGGATGACGTGTGGGCGCGGACGATCGAAACAGGCATGCGTGTTCCTCCAAGAGAGCTTCGTACCGACGGTGCTACTCCCTGAGACAAGACACGCCTGGCGATTGTGACATCGCCACGATCAGGGCGGGCCGGTGCTACGGCTGCTGACGCTTGGCTGCGAGGTAGGCCTCACGTGTCAACCAGGCGTCGGCAACCGGGCCGAGGTGCGCGAGCTTGTCCGGGTTGGTCACGGCGCGCACCGCCTGGACCAGGCCGTCGGCGATGTCGAGCATTATCACGTTGACCACCGCCCCGGCGCCGTCCCGGACGACGGCACCCGGCTGACCGTTGATTTCGCGCACTTCCCCGGTGAGGCCGATCTGGGTGAGCTGCGGCCATGCCGACACGAGCAGCCGAGCGGATTTGTCCGCACCCACAACGGTTCTGGGCAGATTCGGTGCTTTGCCGCCGCTATCAGAGACGACGTGAACGTCAGCGGCCAACAACTCCCGCAGCGCGCCCACATCGCCGTCACTCAGCGCCGCGAAGAAGTGCGCGGCCAAGCGCTTGTGCTCACGTCGATCCGCCTCAAAACGGGGATAGCCCTCGTCCATGTGGTGTCGCGCTCGCACCGCCAGCTGCCGGCACGCAGACTCTGAGCGTTCGATCATCGCGGCGATCTCGGCGAATCCGAACCCGAACACGTCCCGAAGGACGAAGACAGCACGTTCCAGCGGGCTGAGCCGTTCCATCAGCAGCAGGACCGCGATCGACACCGACTCGGCCAGTTCCGCCGAGCGCTCCGGGTCCTGATACGGATCCTCCAGCAATGGCTCCGGAAACCACTCGCCGACGTACTGCTCGCGGCGCATTCGGGCAGACCGCAACTCGTTGATCGACAATCTGGTCACCACGGTCGACAAGAACGCCTTCGGGGAGGCGGCGCGCGTGCCGGAAGATTCATAACGCAGCCACGCCTCCTGAACCACGTCCTCCGCCTCGCTCACACTGCCGAGAATGCGATAGGCGATAGAGAACAGCAGGGCCCGCAGTTCCTCGAACTCCTCGGCGCCCGTCACCTCAGCGACTCCCGCCATCGCCCTCCCATCCGACACTCCCCCGCGTACATCATCGCCCACGCTACAACGATCAAGCAGCGATCGAGAGCGCCGGAAGCCCTAGCACGTTCCACTGTGCTGCAGGGGTCGCCCCACGCCGCAGACGTGGGTTCGCGCGCCAGCTGGGGCGAGCACCGTGAGAGAGTGGCCACGTGCAGATCAGGATGCTTGGATCCTTCGAAGTGCGCACGGATGACGGCGCCGTGGCGGAGGTACCGGGTGCCCGGTTGCGCGCCCTGCTGATCGCCCTCGCACTAGAACCACGCCGCATCGTCCCGAAGAACACGCTGGTCGACTGGATCTGGGGTGAGCAGCCGCCCTCCGACGCGGGGAACGCCCTGCAGCGCTTGGTTTCGCGGTTACGCAAAGCACTGCCCGAAGGGTGGGTTGAGGGCCTGACGGGTGGCTACCGACTGACCGTGGACCCCGGCATGGTCGACGCCGTCCGGTTCGAGCACCTCGTAGCGCTGGCCCGCCAGGAAGAGGGCTCTGGTCGGGTGCGGCTGCTACGCGAGGCCCTCGCGCTGTGGCGCGGCGCGGCAATGCAGGACGTCGGCTTGGAGGATAGTGAAGCCTTCGACGCCGCGGCGACCCGGCTCGAGGGCCTGCGCCTGACGGCGATGGAGGATCGGTTCGATGCGGAGGTCGCCCTCGGACACGGCGCGGAACTGGTCCCGGAACTGACCGACGTGGTGGCGGCGTATCCGATGCGGGAACGGCTGGTCGCTGCGCTGATGCGCGCGCTGGCGGCAGCGGGCCGCGCGTCCGAGGCCCTGCTCACCTACGAGCGTACGAGGGAAGCCCTGGCCGACGCCTTGGGGGTTGATCCCTCGCCGGAGTTGTCAGCCGTGCACGTCGCGCTGCTGCGCGGCGAGTTGGGGCAGCGGGACGGGAACCGGAAGACCAACCTGCGTGCCCAGCTGACCAGCTTCGTCGGGAAAGACGCCGACGTCGCCGCGGTCAGCAAGCTCATCGGAGAACATCGGCTCACCACGTTGACCGGGCCGGGCGGGTCGGGCAAGACCAGGCTCGCCACGGAAACCGCACGGACGATGATCGGCGATCTGCCGGACGGAGTGTGGTTGGTCGAGTTCGCTCCCATCGGCGCCGATGTCGATCTGCGCCGCCAAGCGTCTCCACATGCGGGCGGCGGCGGGGGTCCTTCGGACGGTGACGTGGCGCAGGCAGCGCTGACCGGGCTGGGTCTCCGCGATGCGCTGTTCGGTACGGCGCAGAGTGCTGATCCCGTGGACGGGCTGATCGCTGCGCTCCGCGATCGAGAGATGCTCCTGATCTTGGACAATTGTGAGCATGTGATCGAGCCCGTCGCGGCTCTGGCCGAACGGGTGCTCGGAGAGTGCCGGCGCCTGCGGATCCTGGCGACCAGCAGGGAACCCCTCGGCATTACCGGTGAGGCGCTGTGGCATGTCGAGCCGCTGGCCATGCCAACCGGCGCTGGCCTCGGCGAGGTCGCCACCTCGCCGGCGGTGCGGCTGCTGCGCGACCGGGCGAGCGCAGTGCGCAAGGACCTCGGCATCGATGAGCACACGCAGTACTTGATGGTGCGGATCTGCCAGGCGCTGGATGGTATGCCGCTGGCGATCGAACTCGCCGCCGCCAGGCTGCGCACCATGACCGTCGAGCAGCTCGCCAATCGGCTCGACGACCGGTTCCGCTTGCTGACGAGCGGCAGCCGCACTGCGTTGCCGCGGCACAAGACGCTGCGCGCGGTGGTCGACTGGAGCTGGGAGTTGCTCACCGATGCCGAACGCATGGTGCTGCGCCGCCTGTCAGTGTTCTCGGGCGGGGCGAGCCTGGAGGCGGCAGAACGAGTCTGCGCTGCCGATTCCGTCGAACCAGAGCAGGTGCTGGAGTTGCTCACCTCGTTGGCCGAGAAGTCGCTGCTGATCACCGAGGGTAGCGGCAACCCGCGCTATCGGATGCTCACCACGATCAAGGAGTACGCCGCGGATCGGCTCGCCGAGGCGGGGGAACTAAGCCAGGCCCGCGGGGCTCACCTGACCTACTTCACCGAGCTCGCTGAGACCGCGGAGCCACACCTGCGCCGCGCCGAACAACTGGAATGGCTCGCCACGCTCGAGACCGACCACGACAACATTAGCGCCGCCCTGCGCGGGACCATCGCAGCCGGTGACGCACGGGCGGCCATGCGGCTCGCTGCCGCCACCGGATGGTACTGGTGGCTCGGCGGGCGCCGGACCGAAGGCCTTGAGCTGCTCATCTCGGCCGCCAACCTGTCCGGCGAGGTTCCCGACGACCTCCGCGCCATCACATACGGGCTGGTGGTGCTCTATGTGACCTCCGGGCGGGGCGACGAACACCTGGGCGCGGAGTGGATACACAAGGCGTACCGGTTCAGCCAGCGAAGCCAGAACGACAACCCCCTGCTGGAATTCGCTATCCCGCTGGAACGCCTTCTCCAGGCACCCGAGGAAGCGGTGACCGCGTTCGAGTCGCTGCTGGGCAGCGTCGACCCCTGGGTACGCGCGATGGCGCGGTGGCAGGCGGGCAAGTTGCGAACCATGCTCGGCCAGGGCGGCCCGGAAGTGGACGCCCAGCTGGAACAGGCGCTTGCGGAGTTTCAGGCGCTAGGCGAACGGTTCGGGTTGTCGTTGGCGCTGTCCGTACTGGCGGGCCAATGTGCCGCACGAGGCGAATTCTCCGCTGCCTGCAAGTACCACGACCAGGCCGTCACGGCCCTCACCGAGCTCGGCGCTGTCGAGGATGTGATCGAGGCACGCACTCAACAGGCGCTGCTCTACTGGCTCGACGGCGATCGCACGGCCAGCGCCGCCGCCATCGCCGATGCCGAGCGAGTCGCCGACGGTGTCACCTGGCCGTACGCGCTGGTCGACTTGGCGCTCGCCAAGGCAGAGCTCGCTCGCCGGGGCGGTGACACCAAGGAGGCCCGCCGGCAGCTCGGGCTCGCGACCACTCTCCTGGGCGATGCCGCCGAGCACGCGACCATCCGGGCAGGGATACATGACATGCTCGGTTACCTGGCCGACGATCTCCGAGAGTCTCGTACCCATCGCGTGGCTGCCTGGCTGGCGGCGACCGAGGCGGGAGCTCCGCACTTGATCGCCCAGATCCTCGTCGGGGTCGCGGACCTCGCCATCCGTCTAGATCAGCACGAACACGCGGCACGGTTGCTGGCAGCCAGTGTCAGCGCACGCGGCCTGCCCGATCGCTCCCACCCTGACGCGGCCAGAATCGAGCAGAACGTGCGCCGTCACCTCGGCGAGGCACGCTTCGCCGAGGTGACGCAGGCGGCTTCTCAGACGAGCTGGTCTGAGCTGGTCGAGGTCACTTTCGCCTCTGAGGGTCAGCCGGCCACGCGCTGAATGGTGATGTCGCCATGCCGCGTCCGCGCGTGAACCGAGACCTTGCCATCGGAGGTGCCCGGCTCGCCGGACGAGGAGATGACGTTGTGCACGGCTCCTCGCTCGCTGTTGACGTCAGTGGAGGCGGACACACCGTCGGCGACGCCGACCTCGATGTTTCCCGAGCCGGTCGTCAGCTTCGCCCGGCCGTCGCCCATCCGTCCGATCCGAATGGCACCGCTGCCGGTCGTGGCGGTGACGCTGCCATCGGCGCGGTCGATGTCGAAGTCGCAGCTGCTGCTCCTGAGACCCAGATCAGCCGCGGCGTGGCCGATCCAAGTCTGCCCGCCTGAGTTCAAGAACCCGACCGTGCCCCTGACCTCTCCGATCCGCATCGTGAACGCCGCGCCTTCGATATCAGTGCGCCCGGCGATGTGGCTGATCGCGACGTCACCCGAGGCGATGTTGGCCTGTAGCGCCTCGATGCCATCAAGCTGCACCTGACCCGATGCCATATGCAGCTCGCACTCGCCCAACGAGCCGTCGGCGTGGACATCCGAGTGTGCCAGGTACGCGGCCAGGCTGGAGCCGACGGGCAGGTCGATCGTGATGGCGACCGAGCCTTTCTTGTCTCCGGCCGTCTTCGTTCTGACCGATAGCCGACCGTCAGCGAAATCGACTCTGGTGTTCTCGGCCACCTTGACGTCTTTCCGGCTCGTCTTGTTGATGGGCTCGACCAGGACAACGGTGTCAATCCGGTCGCTCGCGGTGACCTGCACCTGAGCCCCGGCGACCTCCACGGTCGCGGCGATCGCCCCTGGGGTGGCAAATGTGGGCATGACTACTCTCCCTGTACGTCGAATGTCTTGTGTCGTCGAGCCGGTCGCCCCAACCGAGTTGGTCAGGCCCGCTTCTTGAAAGTGGTGAGCGCCCACAGGTAACCGACGAGGGCAATGCCGACACACCAGGCGACCGCGAGGATCGCGTCACCGCCTGACGGATCACCGGTCAGCAGACCACGCACGGTCTCGATGATCGGGGTGAAGGGCTGATACTCCGCAAACTGCCGCAGACCCACGCCCATGGTCTCCGCGGGCACAAAGGCACTGCTGAAGAACGGCAGCATGACCAGCGGCACAGCGGCCATACCCGCCGTTTCCGGAGACTTCGCGGCCAGCCCCAAGGCGACCGTGAGCCAGCCGGCGGCGAATGCGACCAGTACAACCAAGCCGACGACCCCCAGCCAGTCGGAGAAGCTCGCCGAAGATCTGAATCCCAGAAGGAAGGCCACCCCGACAAGGGCCGCAATGGCGGCCAGGTTGGTCAGCACGCTGGCGATGACGTGACCAGTCAGCACGGCACCACGCGAGACGTCCATGACCTTGAACCGGTTGATGATGCCCTTCGTCATGTCGGAATTCACCGACAGGGCGATCGCGCTCAAGCCGTAACAAACGGCCAGTAGTATCAGGCCCGGCGTCGCGTACTCGATGTAATCGACGCCGACATCGAAGGCCTTGCCGAACATGTGCACGAACATCAGCATGATCACGATCGGCATCAAGACCGCGTTGAAGACCGACGTGGGGTTTCGGGCAATGTGTTTGAAGTTGCGGCGCAACATCACCATCGAATGGGACTTGGTTTTCATTTCGCGACATCCTTCGTGGTGTGGCCCGTCAGGGCGAGGAAAACGTCGTCGAGGTCCGGTGTGTGCACGGAGAACTCTTCGGCACTGAGCGAATACTCATCGAGCCTGTCCAGCACAGCCCGCAGCGATTTCGTCCCGCCATCGCTGGGAACTCGCAAGAGCAACGATTCGTCGTCGCGCGTGGAGTCGCTGAAGAGCGGCGCGGCCGCGTCGAGCTCGGAGACGGAGGTGAACCTGAGCTGGACGTGCGTCCCGGGAAGCTGCCGCTTGAGCTCGTCCGGAGTACCTTGAGCGACCAGCCGGCCCTGGTCGAGCACCGCAATCTGGTCGGCGAGCTGATCGGCTTCCTCGAGGTACTGGGTAGTGAGAAAGATGGTCACACCGCCGGCCACCAGCTCACGAATGATCGTCCACATGGTTCGGCGGCTGCGCGGGTCCAGTCCCGTCGTCGGCTCGTCCAGGAAGATGATCCGAGGGTCGCCGACGAGCGTCATCGCCAGGTCGAGCTTCCGGCGCATACCTCCGGAATAGGTTGACGCCGGCTTCTGCGCCGACTCCACCAGGTCGAAACGCTCCAGCAGCTCGGTAACCATCCGCTTGCCGTCCTTGGCGGACACGGGACTCAGATCCACCATCAGTTGCAGGTTCTCCTGCCCCGTCAGCAGCTCGTCCACCGCCGCGAACTGGCCGGTGACTCCGATCGCCGCGCGTACCGCCTTGGCCTCGGTTGCCACATCGTGACCGGCGACGTGTACCGTCCCACCGTCGGCCTTCGACAACGTGCTCAGCACGTTCACTGTCGTCGTCTTGCCCGCGCCATTCGGGCCGAGCAAGGAGAAGATAGAGCCCCTGCGCACATCGAGATCGATGCCATCGAGGACGGTCTTGTCCCCAAAAGCCTTCCGCAGCCCAGAGACTGCAATCGCTGAATTCGTCATGCAATCAGCGTCGATGCCCCGCCTGACACCCACCTGTCATGCCCCTGACACGGCTGCTGACACGGGCGAGCCACCTCGGCTCGAACTGGAGTAAAACCGTCCTCGATTTCGCGCGCCGCTCCGACGTCACGTGACGGCCGTACGCGCCGCGATTACGGTGTTGCAGGCCGCTTCTCACCCGGGGACGGCGCGAACTCAACCGATATGTCCGGACCGAGGGCTCGGAGGAAGTCGACCGCGTCGAAAGCGGCGCCAGCGGAGACCACGCCCGTGGTTCTTGTCTGCCCGGCCAGACCGCGTCGCACGGCCTCGACCACCAGGGTGCCCGTGACGGCGTAGATGTCCTGGCCGCGAGCGGTCGCCCGTCGCTCGGAGCCGGCTCTACGAACGATCACGTCGACCACGAACGTCTGGTCCGATCGCCCGAGATCGTCCACTGGTTCCGGTGGCGGTGTGCCCGGGTCGGAGATGTCTTTCGCGGCGTCGACAGTCATGTAGGTACGAACCTCCGGTACTGACACGTGGCTGGGGACGGTGACCACGTCCGTCATGGTGAACTCGGCCATCACCGGCCGCCGGCCCAGCGGCGACGGAAACGGCCAGTCCTCCTGCCAGGGCTGCTCGTCGTGGTACTGCAGAGCCCCCTCGGAAAATCGCACGCGACGGCCCCCGCGGCGCTGACGGGACATCTCGCCCGCCAGCCGGGTCCCGGGTGTGGGATGCCACGTGCTGAGCCCGTAGGCGATGTGCGCCTCGTCCGCGTCGGTCCACTCGCCCATCGCCGCAGTCACGAGAAGGTCGCCCAGGCCGCCGTAGAACGCCATCGCCGGTACCACGATCGTGCCTGCTGCCTGGGCCGCCGCCGCGTGGTCGGCGAACATCGCCACGTTCGCCTCGATCTCGGCCGCGACGTCAACGTACGGGATCCGCGCACGCAGAGCTGCCTCGACGACCGGAGCGCCGGTCACGGCGAATGGCCCGGCGCAGTTGACGACCGCCGCGGCACCGGCGAGCGCACGGTCCAGCGAGCCAGGGTCGTCCACCGCCGCCGGCCGCACCTCGACGTCGTCCCAATGGCCGGCATGTGTGTTCAGCCGGCCTGCGTCGCGACCCGAGACGACAGTCGCGAAGCCGCGCCTCAGCAACTCGGCGACCACGAATCGGCAGTGTGACCCGTTGCTCCGTAGACAACTACGGCAGCCGTTGCACTCATGATTCCCCTATCAAGTCCTCGTGAGTTCAGTGTCTTCGTGCGTCCACTGCATAGGAAGGGTCTAAAACGACAACATGCGTACAATTTCGGACATGCACTCCGTGGCTGTCGCCGCTGCCGGCCCCATGCTGCATTTCGAGCTCGCGGTGGCCTACGAGATCTTCGGGAACCCCCCGTTGGAGGTCTCTGAAGGCTGGTACGACGTGAAGATCTGCGGACCGGGCCCGATGCAGGTCGGTCCGTTCACAGTGGAGCCCGACCATGGGCTCGACTACCTAACAGCGGCCGACACGGTGATCGTGCCCGCCAGCGCCAGCGTCGACCATCCACCGCCGGCAATGCTGGTCGACGCCGTCCGCGAAGCGCACGAAGCCGGAGCCCGGGTCGTGTCCCTCTGCACGGGTGCCTTCGTGCTCGGCGCGGCTGGCCTCCTGGATGGCCGCCGGGCAGCCACCCATTGGGCCCACGCGGCCGAGCTGAGCGCCCGCCATCCCCTGGCGATCGTCGACGTTGACGTGCTCTACACCGACAACGGCAGCGTCCTCACCTCCGCCGGGAAGGCCGCCGCGGTGGACCTCTGCCTCCATCTGCTCCAGCTCGACCACGGCACGGCCATTGCCAACTCTGTCGCTCGCCGCCTGGTCATGGCCCCGCACCGAGCGGGCGGACAGGCCCAGTTCGTCGCCACACCGATACAGGCCACCGGCGACCACAAGCTCGCCCACCTCCTGGCTTGGGCGCAGGGGCGGCTGGACCAGCCGATCACCGTGACCGACCTCGCGCGTCAGGCGAACACCAGCCCACGAAACCTCGCACGGCAGTTCCGTTCGGTGACGGGGCAGCCGCCGCTCCAGTGGCTGCTGGCTGAGCGCGTCCGCCGCGCCCAGCAGCTGCTGGAGACCACCGACCAGAGCGTCGACGCGGTAGCCCTGGCCACTGGCATGGGAACCGCCACCACCCTGCGACGCCAGTTCAAGCGGTTCGTCGGCGTCTCCCCTGCGGGCTACCGGCGCTCCTTCCGCGCCACCTCGTGAACGCGCGTCCCGGTGGGCTAGCGCCAACACGAATCGCCCCGCCGACGTGCGTCAGCGGGGCGATTCCATACGTCGGGCTGACAGGATTTGAACCTGCGACCCCTTGACCCCCAGTCAAGTGCGCTACCAAGCTGCGCCACAGCCCGAACAGCCGGCATAGTGCTCGCCGGACCATGCAGAACTCTACACCAGCGTGCAGCGCCATCGCGACGTGCCGGGCCCGGCCGTCACTCCCAGCGGAACAGTCTGGCCGCGGCGAATCCACCGACGACGGCCCAGCCGGCCAGAACCAGCAGATGCAGTGTGCTCGGCCAGTCACCGTGGACCCACGCGTCGGCCATCGCCTCGGTGGCGGCACCGAGCGGTGTGAAGTCGGCGACCGCTCGAGCGCCGTCCGGCATCGTGTCGCCGGGAGTCCACACCCCGGCGAAGAAGAGCATCGGGAAGTAGACGACCATGCCGATCCCGGAGGCAACCCGGCCGTTCTTCGCGACCGCCGCGATGACCAGGCCGAGGCTGAAGCTGGCCACGGTGCTGAGGACGAACGCCAGCGCCAGGCCTGCCGGATTCCCCGGCAGCTCCACGTCGAACAGGACGACCGCCGCCAGCAGGGCGATGATGGAGCCGATCGTCGCGAGTAGCACATTGACGACGAGCTGGCCGGCGAGCAGCATGGCGGGCGAGGCCGGGGTGACAGCCAGCCGCCGCAGCACGCCTGTTTCCCGATAGAGCGCCAGGTAGGCGGGGAGCACCGTGAAGGCGGTGGTGGCGATCGCCAGACCGATCACCACGGGTCCGTAGACGTCGACCGGACGCAAGCCGCCGAGTTCCTCGGCCTCGTCCTGGAATCCCGGCATGCCTGCGCCCAGGGCGATGAGCAGCAAGGCCGGGAAGACGAACGCGAAGAAGACGGCTGCGACGTCACGCAGCATGATCTTCGCCTCAGCCATCGTGATCTTGACGACAGCCCGCCGGCGCCACGCTGCCGGAGCGCTCGCGGGAAAGTGCGGTCCGGATGCTGTGGTGGACATGGGATTCACCTCGTGCTCTCGTGGTCGTCGTGAATAAGCTTCTGGCCCGTCAACGCGACGAACGCGTCCTCAAGGTTGGCCTGCTCGACGCGGACGTCCAGCGGGACGATCTGCTCACCTGCCAGTGCGGTCACCATGAGGGCGACGATGTTTCCTGATCCGGTGACCACTACCTCGTCGCCGTGCCTGGAGACACCGGTGACGTCAGGGATAGCGGTGAGCAGGGCATCGTCGACCGGCGCCGACGGACGAAAGCGGACCCGCTGACCGCGGTCGACGCGCTGGATCAAGCCCGCGGGGGTGTCCGTGGCGACCACCGTGCCGGACTCGATCAGCGCCAATCGATCGCACAACCGTTCCGCCTCGTCCATGAAATGAGTGACGAGAAGAATGGTCACTCCACGGTCGCGCACGCGCTCGATGAGCTCCCACGTGTCCCGGCGAGCCTGCGGATCCAGGCCTGTGGTGAGCTCGTCGAGGATCGCCACTTCGGGGTTGCCGATCAATGCCATGGCGATCGACAGGCGCTGCTTCTGCCCTCCGGACAGCTTGCGGTAGTAGGTCTCCCGCTTGTCCTGTAGGCCGAGCATCTGCAGCAGCTCGTCGCCGTCCGCGGGCTGGCGGTAGAACGAGGCGTACAGGTCCAACGCCTCACGCACTTTGAGCTTCTCCTGCAACGCGCTCTCCTGCAGCTGGACTCCGACCCGCTGGGCCAGCTCGGCCCGATCCCGGCCCGGCTGCAGGCCCAACACGCGCACCTCCCCGGAATCCGGTCGCCGCAGCCCTTCGATGCACTCGACCGTGGTGGTCTTCCCCGCTCCGTTGGGACCGAGAATGCCGAAGATCTCGCCTGGCTCGACGCTGAACGACACGTCGTCGACGGCGATGGTCTCGCCGTATCGCTTGTGGAGTTTCTCCACCTCGATGATGGGCATGGGTTCCTTCCTCCGTGTCCTTGAATGTGGGCAGGGCTTCGCCGCCTGCCGAGCGGTCAACACGAAATTGCAGGTCTAGGGCTTGATAGCGAGGCGTCGGACGAACCGGTACGTGCCGTAGCACGTCGCCGCAGTGATGGCGAGGCACGCCGGGATGACGACCGCCAGGGGTGGGCGGTCCCAGCCGAAACCGTCCTGTGCGACCTGGCCGAAATACGAGACCGAGAGCACAAACTCCACGGCGATGGCGGGCAGAAGCGTGACGAGCAGCATCGCTGTCCCGAGATATCCGCCGAAGCGGTAGTACGTGGCGCCGATCAACCAACCTGTGGCCATGTGCGCAGAGGTCAACAGCGCGTATTGGGCGAGGACAAGGGGGACGTCACCGGGGTCGGCGTACAGGTGCGGCACGGTGTATTCGGGCGACTCCCCGAACCACCCGTAGATCACGTCTTCCACTCCCAGGCCGATAGCCCCGACCACAGCGAATGCCACCGACACGACGGCGATCATGATGCCCACACCGATCGAGAACTCCCTGCGCGTCATGCCGTGGGACACGTAGTTGGGCAACATGCCCGCCCCCACGATGATCGCCATAGCCAGCGGGAAGTACCGCATCGGTTGCAGGCTGTGCTCCCACACACTGCTCCACGACAGATCACCCCAACCGCCGGTCGCGACCTGTAAAGCTCCTATTCCGACGAAGACCACCACGACGATTGGCAGGAACCACAAGCCGCCGACGTAGGCCATCATGACGGTCAGCTGGCGGCCGCACAGCAACCCCCGACGCCAGGTCCGGCCTGGCGTGTCGACCAGCGCGGTCATGTGGGCTCCTCCCTCTCCCTCGTCAGGTGAACGAACAGATCCTGAAGGCCCAGTGATCCGATCTCGAGGCCGGCCGAGCGAGCGCGCGCCTGAGCGTCCTCGGAGATCTTCCCGTAGACGGCCGTGGACTTAGTCCCGCCCAGTTGCTGCTGACTCAGGACGGTCAGCCCCTGCGTTACTTCGTCCACCAGGTGTGCTGGGCCCGTCACCGCCGCGCCGGCTGTGAGGAGGGTGTCGGTCTCCTCATGGGAGACGAGCCGGCCCCGGTCGAGGATCAGGACCTCCTCGAAGAGCCGTCCCACCTCTTCGATCAAGTGGCTGGACATGATGATGGTGCGTGGCTGCTCCATGTAGTCACGGAGGAGCTCGTCGTAGAAGTCGTAGCGCGTGGGCGCATCCAAACCTAGATACGACTCATCGAAAATCGTCACCGACGCTCTGGACGCCAGCCCCACCGTGATGCCCAACGCGGACTGCTGTCCACGCGAAAGCCTCGACACTGTCTTCTTGCGGGGCAGCTGGAACATGTCGAGCAGCCGGTCCGCATACTTCTCGTCCCACGCAGGCCGGAAGACCCGCGCGTCGTTCAGGATGTCTTTGACGGTCGTGCCATCCGGAGCGATACTGCGTTCCCTGATCAGACAGACTTTCTCGGTCACAGCACTGTTCTCGAACGGCTCCGCGCCACCCACGAGAACCTTCCCCTGCCGGACCGGAGCGAACGCGGCCAGCAGCGACAGCAACGTGGTCTTGCCCGACCCGTTGCGGCCGAGCAGCCCGTAGATCTTGCCGCCGCTGAGCGTGAAGGACACGTCGTCGACCGCGACGACATCGCCGAACCTCACAGTGAGGTTTCGCACGTCAATGCCGAGTGTCATGCCGTCCCGCCTCCTCGCCTCGGTCAGGCCGCATCACGGGGTCATCGCCGGCCTGCTCGTCGCCACCTGTCCTGCGGCCGCCGTTCGCGTCTCCGGCATAGGCCTGGATGCGAGCGACGATCTCCGTCAGCGGCACGCCGATCACTCGCGCCTCGTCGACGATGGGATCGACCACCTCGGCGAAGAACCGCTCCCGACGCTCTTTCAGCAACCGCTCCCGGGCATCGGGACTGACGAACATGCCGATGCCACGCCGCTTGTAGATCACCCCTTCGTCGACCAGCTGGGCAAAGCCCTTGGCCGCTGTCGCCGGGTTGATCCGATAGAAGGCCGCGTACTGGTTGGTGGACATGACCTGGTCGTCCGCTCCTAGCTGTCCGCTGAGGATGTCGTTCTTGATGGCTTCCGCGATCTGGTGATAGATGGGGCTCCGGTCGTCGAACATCCGGCACCTCCAGCTCCCTGTCGCGGTCCATAGGTTCATTACTTGACTAATGAACCATAGCACCAATCAACCCAGGCGACAAAGTGCCACCCACGGTTTTGCGCGGTCGCAGGGGCCGAGCCTGGATTGCCGGCCCGGTGAGGTCACATGATGATCACGTCCGAGGCGCGGCATGGCCGACGCCTGTGCCCGGCTCACAGAGTGGCTACGGGTTCGACGCCGTGAAGGTGCGCAGGCTGGGTGACCTGACGGCGGTGCGCTGATATCCGCGGACGACCTAGACTTCGTCCGGCGCCCCGGCCTGCCCGTGATCGTGGTGGGCTAGAACGACGACGCCTTCCTCGGGCACAGAGAACTCAGCGGCGCGAGCGTCGTTCCCGGATCTTCATCGACAGCTCGATGGGGGTGCCCGCGAAGCCGAACTCCTCGCGAAGCCGGCGCTCAATGAACCGGCGGTACGACGACTCCAGGAAACCGCTGGTGAACAGCACGAATCGAGGCGGTTTGATGTCGGCCTGGGTAGCGAAGAGGATCTTGGGCTGTTTCCCGCCGCGGACCGGATGCGGATGCGCCGCCACCAGCTCGCCCAGGAAAGAGTTCAGCTTGCCTGTGGACACCCTGGTGGACCATCCCTCCAGCGCCGTGTCCATGGCCCGCACGAGCCGATCGACGTGCCAGCCGGTGAGCGCGGAGACGTTCACCCGCGGAGCCCAGCGCACCTGAACCAGCTGCCGGTCGATCTCGCGGTCGAGAGACTCGCGGCGTTCCTCGTCCACGAGATCCCATTTGTTGTAGGCCAGCACGACCGCGCGGCCGGACTCCTCGGCCATCGAGATGATCCGCAGGTCCTGCTCCGCCAGTGGCTCGCTCGCGTCGATGAGCACGACGGCGACCTCGGCGCGCTCGAGCGCCGCCGCGGTCCGCAGCGAGGCGAAGTACTCGGCTCCCGACGCCTCACGCACCCGGCGACGGATGCCGGCGGTGTCGATGAACCGCCACTCCCGGTCACCGAGGACCAGAAGCTCGTCGACCGGGTCGACGGTGGTTCCCGCGACCGAGTCCACCACGACCCGGTCCTCGCCGGCCAGCTTGTTGAGCAGACTCGACTTGCCGACGTTGGGCTTGCCGACGAGGGCCACCCGCCGCACCTCGTCGACCTCGTCGAACGACTCGGCAGGAGCATCCGGCACGGCATTCAGGACGGCGTCGAGGAGGTCCCCGCTGCCGCGGCCGTGCAAGGCGGACACCGCGTGCGGCTCACCAAGTCCGAGGTTCCACAGGGCTGCGGCGTCGGCTTCGGCAGACGGGCCGTCGACCTTGTTGGCAGCCAGGATCACCGGCTTACCAGACCGTCGGAGTACGCGGACCACGCCTTCGTCGGTGTCGGTGGCGCCGACGGTGGCGTCGACGACGAAGACCACGACATCGGCAGCTGTGACGGCGACCTCCGCCTGAGCCGTGATCCGGGCCGCCATTCCCTCGCCTTCGGGATCCCAGCCGCCGGTGTCGAGCAGCGTGAACGCGCGCCCGTTCCACACCGCCTCGTAAGCCACCCGGTCCCGGGTGACACCCGGAACGTCCTCCACGACCGCCTCTCGGCGGCCGAGGATCCGGTTCACCAGCGTGGACTTGCCCACGTTGGGCCGGCCGACCACGGCTACCACGGGCAGGGGGCCCTGCGGGACCGGCACCTCGGCCGTCTCGACCGGCTCAGTCACAGCGTCTCTCCTCGTCACGGTCCACCAGCATCGTCACGCGCACGGCTCAGGGCCGTCGTCGTGCCGTCTGGAGGATCTCAGGTCTGCCTCAGGGTCATGGAGCATCGAGTACGCCGCCGCCCGATTGCTGACCAGGGCTTCACGTAGCTGCTCCGTCGCCGCCTCGAGCGCGGATCGGGTCCGTGGCCCGCCGGTAGGCAATGTCACCGGCGCACCGAAGACCACATCCAGCCGTTGGCGCAGCCGGGGCAACCCTGCCAGAGTACGGCCTCGGGCACCCGTCCCGCCAAATATGATTGGAACCACCGGCGCGCCGGAGCGCAGGGCGAACCAGGCCAGGCCGGTGCGCATCTCACTGAAGTCGCCTGCCCCACGGGTGCCCTCGGGAAAGACCACGAGGATCCGGTTGTCCTCCAGGACACCAAGGCCGGCCTCGAGAAGGTCCCTGCCGGGCTCCTCGCGGTCGAGCGGGATCTGTCCGACCCCGCGCAGCACCCAGCCGACCGGACCCTTGAACAGCTCTTTCTTGGCGAGCGTGTGCACCGGTCGTGGGCAGGTCCCCATGAGAAGTGGCGCGTCGATGAAGCCGGCGTGGTTCGGCGCCAGGATCACCGGCCCGGCGCGGGGCACGTTCTCCACGCCGTGCCGCCGCACCGACCAGAGCTTCATCACGACCTGCGCGAGCCGTCGTCCGACGGCGGCGCCGCCGGGACCGGGGACTGTCTCGGTCACGCCCGGACCCCGGTGCGCTTCTCCACCAGCTCCAGTACAGCGCCGACCGTCTCGTCGAGCGACAAGTGGGATGAATCCACGACGTCCACGCCGTCCGCGGCCTCCAGGAACCGCGCGACGGTCGAGTCATCGGCATCACGGCGGACCACCTCGTCCCGGGTGGCGTCCACAGCCGCGGCCGCCGCCGAGCCGTGCAGCTCGTGGGCGCGCCGGGCCAAGCGGGCCTCCTCGCTGGCCGTCAGGAGGACCCGCACCGGAGCGTCCGGCGCGACCACCGTGGTGATGTCCCGGCCCTCGACGACCACGCCGCCCTCAGCGGCCACAGCCTGCTGGCGGGCCACCAGGTCCGCGCGGACGTCGAGGTTGGTCGCGACAGCGCTGACCGCGGCCGAAATCCGGCTTTCCCGGATGGCCCGGGCGACGTCCACCTCGCCTACGCGGATCTCCGGTGCCGCCGGATCCAGGCCTAGGGTCAACGGCACCTCCCCCACCAGGGACGCGACGCGGCCCCGGTCCCTCAGATCGACCCCGTTCTCCAGCATCCACCAGGTCACGGCCCGATACATGGCCCCTGTGTCGAGATATCGCAGATGAAGCGCAGATGCGACGCGACGGGCAACGGTGGATTTGCCGGAACCGGAGGGTCCGTCGATGGCGATCACCAGGCCCCCGGCGGCGTGGCTCGAATGGGAAGACACGTCGAGAAGGGTAGTCCCTCTCCGCTGATCCGTGACGCTCGCCCACACCTTCGCAACCTCAGTGCGGAGTCACGGCACCCGCCAGCCAGACTCGGTCAGTGCGGCACGCAGCGTCTGATCCGTGCCCGGACGCACGTCGATCTCGACCATGCCCACGGGCTGACCGGGACTGTGGTCGATACGGACGTCCTCGACGTTGGCTCCGGCCGCGCCGATGTCGGCGAACAGGCGGGCGAGCTGGCCCGGGCGGTCATCGACGATCACCGACACCGTCACGAAGTCGGTACGGGCCGCACCGTGCTTGCCCGGAAGCCGCGCCCGGCCGTCCACGCCCGAGCGCATCAACTGGTACAGCTGCGCCTGCGCGGTGTCGGGGGCGTCGAGGGCGGCCAGCGTGCGGTCCAGGTCCGCCCGCAGGTTCCGGAGCACGTCGCGGATCGCCGGCGCGTTCGCTGACAGGATCTCTGTCCACAGGGCCGGGTCACCCGCCGCCACTCGGGTGACGTCGGCGATTCCCGGTCCGGCCAGGCGGATCTCATGCGCGGGTGCATCCACCAGCCGGGCCGCCATCAGCACCGCCACCAGATGCGGCGTGTGCGAGACCAGGGCGACGGCGTCGTCGTGATCGGTGATCGACATCGTCACGGGTGCGGCTCCGACCATGCGCGCCACCGCGAGCGCGCGCGTCACCGCCTGCTGGTCGGTATGCTCGTCGGGGCAGATGACCCAGGGCCGGCCCTCGAACAGGTCGGCCAGCGCGGCCCCCGGGCCGGATATCTCACGTCCGGCCATGGGGTGACTGCCGACGTAGCGGCCGGTCGAGCCCATCCGCTCGCGTACCCGGGCCGCGGGCAGGGCCTTGATGCTCGCAACATCCGTGGCGTACTCGGCCGCACCACTGGTCAGCACGTCGGCGACGACGTCCCCCGCCGTCTCCGGAGGGACCGCCACGACGGCCAGCGCCGCGGGCGGGTCGCCGGGTTCCTCCGCGCGGCCGGCGCCTCGCCCGATCGCCTCGCGCAGCACCTCCGCCTTCGAGTCCCGCAGCCGCACGTCGACGCCGGCACGCCGCAGAGCGAGTCCGGCCGACGTACCGAGAAGCCCGGCACCGACCACGAGTACTCCGCCGGTCAGCGCCGCCCGCCCGTTGCCGGTCGGTACGTGCTCGGCGCCGGGCACGGCCTCACTCACCGAGCGTCTCCGGCGAGGTCGTCGCGGAGCACCGTCGTTCCGTGCAGGTATACGTGGCGGACCTCATCGCGCGGCAGAGACGTCTCGACGTGGGCCATCAGCCGGACGACGCGCGGCATCGCACCGTCGATGTCGAGCTCCTGGGCGCACATCAGCGGCACGTCGGTAATGCCGATACCGCGCACGGCCGCCGCCGGAAACGCCGAGCGCAGGTCCGGCGTGGCCGTGAGGAAGATGCTGATGACGTCGTCGGCTCCGAGCCCGTTGCGCCTCAGCACCTCGCGCATCAGCTCCGCGGTGCGTTCCAGGAGGTGGTCGGCCTGGTCGACATCAAGTTGGGTGGCACCGCGCACCGCACGTATCGACACCTTCTCCCCCGTTCGCGCGCCTGTCCTCGCCGCGTCGCTCACCATCGTCCGGTTCTCACTCACGAGACAGCACGGTACCGCTCCGCGGTCTCCTCCACCGCACCCGCTACCGTTTCCGGGGTCCCGGGTGAACGTCGGTCAGAGCCCGACGTCGCGGTACAGGGCCGCCATCTCGTCCGGCGTCAGCTTGCGCACGTTGCCGGGTCGCAGCTCGCCGAGCGCCACCGGGCCGATGTGCGTGCGCACCAGCCGCTGGACCGGATGACCGACCTCTTTCAGAAGTCTCCTGACGACATGTTTCCGTCCTTCGTGCAGGACCACCTCGACCATCACGCGGGTGCCCACACGGTCGACCACCCGGAACGAGTCGACGTGCACGACACCGTCGTCGAGCTCGACACCACCCCGGACGCGTCGGCCGACGCCGGGTGCCACCGGACCCGGAACCTCCGCCAGATAGGTCTTGGGAACCTCGTAGCTCGGATGGGACAGCCGATGCGCCAGATCGCCGTCATTGGTGAGCAGGATCAGCCCTTCGGTGTCGGCGTCGAGCCGCCCGACGTGGAAGAGCCGCTCCTTGCGACCTTCCACGTAGTCGCCGAGATTCGGCCTGCCCTGCGGGTCGGTCATGGTGCTGACCACGCCGCGCGGCTTGTTCAGGGCGAGGTGGACCAGGCCGGCTTCGGCGGTGGCGATTCGCATCCCGTCCACCTTGATGACCGCGCGAGCCGGATCAACCCGCATTCCCTGTGTCCGGACCGTCTTACCGTCGACCTCGACCCGCCCGGCCGCGATCAGGACCTCACACGCGCGCCGGCTGCCGACGCCCGCACCGGCCAGGACTTTCTGCAGCCGTACGCCCTCGTCCTCGTGCTCAGCCATCCTGGGTCCACTCGTCGTCGGCATGGCCGGTGGGCGTGGCTCCGACAGCGGCCGGCTCGTCGCCGGGCATACCTCCGGCCGGGACCCGGACGCTCTCCCGGGAGCCGGCCTCGCCGTCCATGTCGTCCACATCGGGCAGGTATTGCGCCAGCGGCGGCAGCTCGTCCAGCGACGACATTCCGAGCCGCTCGAGGAAGTACGACGACGTCCGGTACAGCGTGGCGCCCGACTCGTGATCCACTCCGGCCTCCTCGACCAGGCTGCGGGTGGTCAGAGTGCGCATCACGCCGTCGCAGTTGACGCCACGGACCGCCGAGACGCGGGCGCGGCTCACCGGCTGCCGGTAGGCCACGACGGCAAGCGTCTCCAGTGCGGCCTGGGTCAGCCTGGCCTGCTGGCCGTCGAGCGCGAATCGCTCTACCACCGCGGCGCAGTTGGCCCGGGTGTAGAACCTCCAGCCGCCGGCGACGCTGCGCAGCTCGAAGCCGCGCCCGGCCCGGGTGTAGTCCTCGGACAACGCCCGCAGCGTTGCCGCGATCTCCTCACGGGGCGTCTCCAGGACCTGGGCGAGTGTCACCTCGTCGATCGGCTCGTCCACCACCATCAGAATCGCCTCGATGGCCGCCGGGACCGACGGCTCACCGGTACCCTCTGCGGGCTGCGCGCCGTTCTCTGTGACCTCGTCTGCATCCATGTCGCCACTCACGTGGGGAACTCTCCCGTACCTTCCATGTCGTCTGCGATCGTCTGCTCGGGAGCGTCGAACTCGTCGCTCACGCCGATCGGAGTGTCGTCGTCGTCATCGCCGGTCCATCGAATCGTCAGGTCGCCCAGCGGTGTCACCTGCTCGAACGCCACCACCCGTTCCCGGTAGAGCTCCAGCAAGGCCAGGAACCGGGCCACCACGTGCGTGGTGGACGGGCAATCGGCCGCGAGCGCCCGGAACGTCACCTGCCGAGACCTGCGCAGCCATTCCACCACCACGGACGCCTGCTCGCGCACGCTCACCCGCGGCTCGTGCAGATGCGCCAGGCCCACGGTGGGCTCCGGCTTGGGTGTGAGCACCCGCGCGGCGAGCATGGCCAGCTCGTGCGGGCCGAGACCGACGATCACCTCGGGCAAGAGGTTGGCGAAGCGCTCCTCCAGCCCCACGGCTCGTGGATACCGCAGCGATTCCTCGGCCATCCGGATGGAGAACAGCCCGGCGATCTCCTTGTAGGCCTTGTACTGCAGCAGCCGCGCGAACAGCAGGTCGCGAGCCTCGAGCAGGGCGAGATCGTCCTCGTCCTCGACTTCTCCGCTGGGTAGCAGCCGCGCCGCCTTCAAGTCCAGCAGGGTCGCCGCGACCAGCAGGAACTGGCTGGCCTCGTCGAGATCCCAGTCCACGTCCTTGATATAGGCGATGAACTCGTCGGTCACCTGATGCAACGCGAGCTCGGTCACGTCGAGCTTGTGCTTGGCGATCAGGTTGAGCAGGAGGTCGAACGGGCCCTCGAAGTTCTCGAGGTGAACCTCGAAGCCTCCGGTGGCATCCTCGCTGCCGGCAGCCGGCTCGGCAAGCTCGACGTCCAGCAGCAGCGCCGGATCGGCGTCGCTGGTCACTTCCACCGGGCCAGAACCTCCCGGGCCAGCTGCTTGTATGCCTTGGCACCTGGCGAAGACGGCGCAAAGCTGGTGATGGGCATGCCCGCGACGGTCGTCTCGGGGAACCGTACGGTGCGGCCCACCACGGTGTGAAAGACCCGCTCGTCGAACGCCTCGATCAGCCGGCTCAGCACTTCCCGGCCGTGCACCGTACGCGAGTCGTACATCGTGGCCAGCAATCCCTCGATCTCGAGTCGTGGGTTGAGACGATCACGGACCTTCTCAATGGTCTCTTGAAGGAGGGCCACGCCGCGCAGCGCGAAGTACTCGCACTCCAGCGGGACGATCACGCCGTCGGCAGCGGTCAACGCGTTCACCGTCAGCAGACCCAGCGACGGCTGGCAATCGATGAGGACGACGTCGTAGTGCGGGATCAGCGGCCGCAGGACGCGACCGAGCGCCTGTTCGCGGCCGACTTCGGTGACCAGCTGAATCTCCGCCGCCGACAGGTCGATGTTGGCCGGCAGCAGATCCATGCCGTTGATGGGGGTCTTCTGCAGGATGTCGGCCGCTTTCAGCCTGTCGTCCATCAGGATGTTGTAGATGGACATCTCAAGATCATGCGGATTCAGTCCGAGCCCCACCGAGAGCGCGCCCTGTGGGTCGAAGTCGACGAGCAGCACCCGGCGGCCGTACTCGGCCAGGGCAGCGCCCAGATTGATGGTGCTGGTGGTCTTGCCAACCCCGCCCTTCTGGTTGCACATCGCCACGATCCGCGCCGGGCCGTGCTTCTCGACCGGCGGCGGGGGCGGGAACTCGACCCGCGGGCGCTGGGTGGGGCCGAGATCGACATCTGGTTCGTCTACCGAGGTGTCAGAGGCGACGCCCTCGAGCGGCAGGACACCGGCCGAAGCGCCGGAGGTCGACGGTGGCACGGGTTTCAGAGCTCCTCGGTCTGGTCAGACGTACCGGTCCTGTGTGAGCCTACTCGCTCCCGGGCGATGCCTCGCGTAGCCGCACCGCAGGTGCCCGGTTCTTTCTGGCGCCCCTATCCCCCAGCCCACCCCCCGGGCCAGCCGCCCCCAAATGATCATGTAAACCATGCTTTCTCGTGCTTCACCAGGTCTGCAGGCATGGTGAAGCACGAGAAAGCATGGTTTACATGATCATTTAGCCGCGGGCGCGGGGGTGGGCCGCGGCGTACACCTCGCGCAGGTGGTCCACCGTCACCAGCGTGTACACCTGGGTGGTGGTGACCGACGCATGGCCGAGCAGTTCCTGTACCACGCGGACGTCCGCGCCACCGTCGAGCAAGTGGGTAGCGAACGAATGCCGCAGCGTATGCGGCGAGACCGTGGTGCCCAGGCCGGCGCGTTCGGCGGCGGAACGCAGAACAGTCCACGCGCTCTGCCGGGAGAGCCGGCCACCACGGGCGTTGAGGAACAACGCCGGCGTTCCCGGTCCGGACCCCAGCAGACCGGGACGGCCGCGCACCGTATACGCCTCCAGGGCCGACGTCGCGTAGGAGCCGACTGGCACGATCCGGGTCTTCCCGCCCTTGCCGCGCAACACCACGGTGCCGGTCTCCAGGTCGACGTCGTCGCGGTCGAGCCCCACCGCTTCGGAAATCCGCGACCCGCAGCCGTAGAGCAGTTCCAGCAGCGCGCGGTCCCGCAGGGCGCGCGGCCCGTCCCCCACGGCGGCCGCCGCCAGCAGCCGCTCCACCTGGTCGAGGGGGATCGCCTTCGGCAACCGGCGTGGCGGGGCCGGCGGCCGGACCGTCCGCGCCGGGTCTACGTCTGTCATGCCTTCCCGGCACAGGAAACGGTGCAGCCCCCGGACAGCGACGACGGTCCGCGCCGCCGAGCTGGCACCGAGGGCCGGGTAGGCGTCGCTCCCCTCGCGGAGATTGCGCAGGAAGGCCATCACGTCGCTCTCCAGCACGTCGGTGGGTTCGACTCTGCCGAGAGCGGCTAGGAACTCGACGTACCGGCGAAGATCGCGGCGATAGGACGCCAACGTGTTGGCCGCCAGGCCCCGCTCGACCGCCAGATGATCGAGATAGGCCCTGACCGCCTTGGCTAGTCCCGTGTGCTCGCTCAGTTGAGCACCTCGTCCAGGTCTGCCGCCTCGAGCTCGTGCGCCTCGGCCACCGGCTCATAGACCACCTGGCCGTCATGGGTGTTCAGGCCGCGGGCGAGCGCGTGATCGCCGCGCATCGCGTCCCGCCAGCCCCGGCTGGCTAGCTCGACCACATACGGCAACGTCACGTTGGTCAGAGCATAGGTCGAGGTCCGCGGTACCGCCCCCGGCATGTTGGCCACGCAGTAGAAGATCGACTCGTGCACGGCGAACGTCGGATTGTCGTGGGTAGTGGGGCGGGAGCTCTCGAAGCACCCGCCCTGGTCGATGGCGATGTCCACGAGCACGCTGCCGGGCCGCATCCTGGCAACCAGCTCGTCGGAGATCAGCCGGGGCGCTTTGGCCCCCGGCACCAGGACCGCGCCGATCACGAGGTCGGCGTCGACCACGGCGTTCTCGATCTCGAAGAGGTTCGACGCGATGGTCTGCGCCCGCCCGCCGTACAGCTCCTCGACGTCGCGCAAGCGCGTCACGTTCTTGTCCAGCACCCAGACGTCGGCCAGCATCCCCATGGCGATGACAGCGGCGTTCATACCGGCCACACCGGCGCCGATGATCACGACCTTCGCCGACCGGGTTCCGGGCACACCGCCGAGGAGGACGCCTCGGCCGCCCTGCGCACGCTCCAGCACGTGCGCGCCCACCTGCGTAGCCATCCGCCCGGCCACCTCGCTCATCGGCGCCAGCAGTGGAAGATGGCCGGAGTCGGACTGCACGGTCTCGTACGCGACGGCGGTGATGCCAGAATCCAGGAGGGCCCTGGTGCACTCCCGCGAGGCGGCGAGGTGGAGGTAGGTGAACAGCACCTGCCCACGCCGCATCCGGTGATACTCCTCGGCCACCGGCTCCTTGACCTTGCAGATCATCTCCGCCTCGGCCCAGACGTCGTCGGCGGTACCGGCGATGCGCGCGCCGGCGGCCCGGTACTCGTCGTCGGGGATCGAGGAGCCGAGGCCTGCTTCCGTCTCCACCACCACGTCGTGGCCATGAGTGATGAGTTCATGCACCCCCGCCGGGGTCATCGCCACCCGGTACTCGTTGTTCTTGACCTCTGCAGGAATACCGACCAGCACGTCTGTCCCCTTCAACTCCCTCGCCCGGCGGCGGTACGCCGCGGACAGTCGAGCCCTCGCGCCGAAGTCTAGAACAGAACTGCCCACCCTGGTCTCGCGATGCGAGAACAGGCTCATCACAAGATCATCAAGGTCGGCCGCGGTCACGCCCCAGCCGTCTCACAGCACACCGGCCCGGCACGGGACACCAGTGCCCTGCGTAGGAAGTATGTTGCCGGACAGAGTCGGTGACAAAGGGCTTTCCACGCAGGACGCTAGGCGTGGCGGGGTGACGCTCCCGCGGGCCACGGCGCGTCTGGGGCGCGCAGCGCGTCGAAACCGCCGTCGTGCCGCGCCGACCAGGCCGCCAGCACACCCAGGCACGACACGGCGTTCTGCACCTTGCCGTCGAGAACGGCGCGGACGAGCTCGGCCAGCGGCACCCACGACACCGGCATGTCTGCCTCCTCGTGCTCACCGTCGAACCGCTCGTCTTCCGGGACAGCCGAGATGCCGCGCGCCAAGAAGACCCGGATCGCCTCGTCGGTCATGCCCGGCGAGCTGAAGACGTCGGCGAGGACGCGCCAGTCTGCCGCACGTACGTGGCCTTCCTCGTACAGCTCGCGGTGGGCGGCATCCAGGGGCGGCTCACCGGGCACGTCGCGAAGGCCCGCGGGTAGTTCGATCAACCGGTGGCCCACCGGGTGCCGGTACTGCGACACGACCAGCACCCGCTCGTCGTCATCTATCGCGACGATGGCGACCGCCCCGGGATGCACGACGACGTCCCGGGTGAACGTTGACCCGTCAACCGAGGATTTGACCACGTCCGTGCGTACGGAGATCACCGCGCCGTCGAAGATCGGGTCCGAGGTCACCACGGGCCAGCGCTCCGGCCGGTCTTCCCATTGTCCGCTCACGGGTCACCACCCTACGCGCGGCCACGGCCGCCGGACGATGTCGGTTCTTCCGCACCGGCGCGGATCCGGACGGGACGACGCAGCACCAGGAACGCCTGCACCGCCGCGAAGGCGACCAGAATCGCCCCGATCAGGCTGGTGACGTGAACAGCGCTGGTGAACGCCGCGCCTGCCTCCCGCATCAGTGCCGTTCCCGCCGTCTCGCCGACATCGGCGGCCACATTGAGCGCGCCGCCCAGTGTCTGGCGCGCCTCGTCCATGCCCGCGGCAGAGATTCCCGGCACACCCGCCAGGCCGGACGCGTAGACGGCGGTGACGATGGTGCCCAGGATGGCGGTGCCCATGGCCGCTCCTACCTCGTATGCCGTCTCGGAGATCGCCGACGCCGCTCCCGCCTTCGACGGTCCGACGGCCGACATGATCGTGTTGTTGGTGATGGTGTTCGCCGCCCCGACCCCCGCGCCGACGAGCGTGAACCCCACCGCGAGCAGCCACACCCCACGGTTGGACGTGTCCGGCAACTGGGTCATCAGCGCGTAGCCGGCGGCCACGCCCAGCAACGCACCGAGCAGCAGCGGGCCGATACCGCCCCGCCGCATCAGGCGGACGACGAACAGGCCGGTGAAGATGGCCAGCGTCAGGCCGGGCACCAGCACGAACGCCGCGCGCATCGGGCTGAGCCCGAGGACGATCTGCAGGTACTGGGTGATGAAGAACAGCGCGCCGATGAAGGCGATCATGGTCAGCATGTTGGTGATGACCGAGACGCTGAATCCGCGGTTGGAGAACAGCTTGATGTCGAGCAGCGGAGCGTCGAGAGTGCGCTGGCGCCGGACGAAGAGCACGCCGAGGAGCACTCCGGCGCTCAAGGAGGCGACGCCGGCCGCTCCCAGGCCGTGCGAGGCGAGCGACTTCATGCCGTAGACCGCCGAGATCATCGCGACCAGGGAGAGACCAGCGCTGACCAGGTCGTAGCGTCCCGGGTTGGGGTCCTTCGACTCGGGCACCAGTGTCGGCGCCAGCACCAGGAAGACGGCCATCACCGGCAGGTTCAGCAGGAAGACCGATCCCCACCAGTAGTGCTCCAGCAACCATCCCCCGACCACCGGCCCGAGCGCGGAACCCACCGAGAACATGGTCGCCCACACAGCGATGGCCGTAGTGCGCTGCCGCTGATCCAGAAAGATGTTACGCAGCAGCGAGAGCGTCGACGGCATCAGAGTGGCTCCCGCGAAGCCCAGCAAAGCGCGTGCGGCGATCAGCATCTCCGGCGACGACGCGTACGCCGCCAGTGCGGACGCGATACCGAAACCCGCCGCACCGGCCAGGAGCAACCGGCGGCGGCCGATGCGGTCGCCGAGCGTTCCCATGGTCACCAGGAGCCCGGCGAGCATGAACGAGTAGATGTCGACGATCCACAGCAGCTGCGGCCCGCTCGGCGCGAGCCCCTCGCTCAGGTGCGGGACCGCGAAGCCGAGGACCGTGTTGTCGATGGAGATGAGCAGGACCGGCAGCACCAGAACGCCCAAGGCGCCCCATTCGCGCCGCCCAGCCCGCTGGCCGGGCTGCCCCTCGGCACATTCGACCGTCATCGCCGGCACACTCCCCTGCTGTGCGGTGCTGGCACAGGGTTCACCGAAACCTGGACCGCACTCGCATGTCGCTCAACCGTCCAGACGGTACACTAAACCGTCCGGACGGTATACTAACACGCATGGCCCGACCCTCTTCGCGCGATCGAATCCTCGATGCCCTCCAGCGGATCCTCATGCAGGAGGGGCTGCACGCCGTGACGCTTGAGTCGGTCGCCGACCACGCCGGTGTCTCCAAGGGCGGCCTGCTCTACCATTTCCCCACCAAGGAAGCCATGCTCGACTCCTTCGTCCAGCGTATGTGCGAGGCCGCCGAGCACGAGTTCCAGGAAGCCGAGCAGGCCGAGGACATCGTCGCCTTCTACCTGCGGGTGTCCGTCCCGGGCAGTTCGGACGCCGCTCTGATGTGGTCCCTGGTCGCCTCCCTGCGCACCAACGACGTCGCGAGCAGCGAGGCCCGCCAGCTCGTCGCCGACATCTTCAGCCGGTGGGAGGACATCCTGCGGCGCAGGATCTCCGACCCGGTCACCGCGGAGATCGTCCGGCTCGTGGGCGACGGCCTCTACTTGCGTGCGCTCGCTGGGTTGTCGGTTCCCGACGACGAGCTTCTGGCCGCCCTCACCGGTCGCCTCGCCAAGCAGGCAAAAGCTGTCACCGCGGGCGAGGCGATGCGCTGACTCGCCAGTCCGGTTCAGTGCGCCGAGCTGCCCGCTACCGGTTCGGGTTCGACGTCCACGGGCAGCCGCATCTCCTGTTGCCGCTGTACCGCCGCGGCGACAAGGCCGGAGAACAGCGGATGGGCCCGGGTGGGACGGGACTTCAGTTCCGGGTGTGCCTGAGTGCCGACGTAATACGGGTGCACGTCGGCCGGCAGTTCGACGAACTCCACCAGGCGCCCGTCCGGAGACGTACCCGAGATCACCAGCCCAGCCGAGGCGAGCTTCTCCCGGTATTGGTTGTTCACCTCGAACCGGTGGCGATGCCGTTCGGACACGCGCGCCGACCCGTAGAGCTCCCGCACGACGGTGCCGTCACTCAAGGTAGCGGCATACGAACCGAGCCGCATGGTGCCGCCGAGGTCGCCGGAACCCGCGACGATCTCCTTCTGGTCCTCCATGGTGGCGATCACCGGCGCAGGCGTGCTGGGATCGAACTCGGTGGAACTGGCTCCGTCCAGCGCAGCCACATTGCGCGCGTACTCGATCACCATGCACTGCAGGCCCAGGCAGAGACCGAGGGTAGGGATTGCCTGCTCACGCGCATACCGGCTGGCGCCGAGCTTGCCCTCGATGCCCCGGATGCCGAAACCGCCCGGGATACACACGGCGTCGACGTCGGACAGATGCTGCGCGGCACCGGCCGGCGTCTCACACTCGTCCGACACGACCCAGCGGATGTTCACACGCGCATCTTCGGCGAATCCGCCGGCGCGCAGCGCCTCGGTCACGGAAAGATAGGCGTCCGGCAGGTCCACGTACTTGCCCACCAGCGCCACCGTGACCTCATACTTCGGGTGGTGGACCCGGCGGAGCAGGTTCTCCCACGCCGACCAGTCCACGTCCCGGAACGAGAGGCCCAGCCGACGCACCAGGTAGGCATCCAGTCCCTCGGAGTGCAGGACCTTCGGGATGTCGTAGATGGACGGAGCGTCGACGGCCGCTACCACGGCCTCGGGGTCGACGTCGCACATCAGCGAGATCTTCTGCTTCACGCCCTCGGGGATGTGCCGGTCCGACCGGCACACGATGGCATCCGGGGTGATGCCCACCTGCCGCAGCGCCGCCACCGAGTGCTGGGTCGGCTTGGTCTTCAGCTCGCCCGAGGGTGCCAGGTACGGCACGAGGGACACGTGCAGGAAGAAGCAGCAATCGCGGCCGACGTCGTGCCGGACCTGCCGCGCGGCCTCCAGGAACGGCAGCGACTCGATGTCACCGACGGTTCCGCCGACCTCGTGGATCACCACGTCGACGTCGGGACCGCCCATGGCGAGCATGCGGTCCTTGATCTCGTTGGTGATATGTGGGATCACCTGGACGGTGTCACCGAGATACTCGCCCCGGCGCTCCTTGGCGATCACATCCGAGTAGACCTGCCCGGTGGTGACGTTGGCGATCCTGGTGAGGTCCCGATCCAGGAACCGCTCATAATGCCCGATATCCAGATCCGTCTCCGCACCGTCCTCGGTGACGAAGACCTCTCCATGCTGAAACGGGTTCATGGTTCCCGGATCGACATTGAGGTACGGATCGAGCTTCTGCATCGTGACGGTCAGGCCGCGCGCCGAGAGAAGATTCCCGAGCGACGACGCCGTCAGGCCCTTCCCCAGGGAGGACGCGACGCCCCCAGTGACGAAGACGTGTTTTGTTGGCTTCATTCCCACGGGCCTCCAGCCTAACAGTCACTTGGCTGGTTCATACCCAACTCGCCGAGGGACGCGCCGCTAATCCCGCGCGGTGTCGCCTTCGCCGCCCTCCCCGTCGATGCCCGCCCCATCGTTCATCGCCCCGTCGATCATCGCGCGCCGCGCCGTGGACAAGGCCGGATCGTGGAGATCGAGCACGTGCACACTTCCGCGTTCGCGGAACCCCGTCCTGCGCAGAAGGGTCGCCCAGCGTGCCGCTGTGATCGCAGCGGCCTCGGCATCGTGAACGTCCGACGGCGCGGCTGCCGACTCCTGCGCGATCGCCAGCCGAGCGGACGGGACGAACGCGCTCAGCGCCGACGCCAGCAACGTCGCGCCTGCGGACAAGCCGCGCCAGCCCGGCGCCACCTCGAGCTGCCTGACCACCACGATCCGTTCCGGACCGGGTGTGACCCAGTCGAGATCCGGCGGCAGTGTTCCCGCCTCCGCAGCGTGTGCCTCGTTCAGGAAGGCGAGGGCCCACTCGCTCAATGCCATGGTGTCCAGCGCGTGGGGTTCGCGCCCAAGTGCCGCCACGGTGAGCGACAGATCGCCGACGTGCCGGTCTCCGGGAGGATGCGCGCTCAACGCCCAGATGTCCGCCGAGACGTGCCAGTCTTCCGGCGCCGGACTGTGTTCGTCGCCGTGCCACCAGAGCCGTCTCTGCGCGATCGTGAGTTCGATCGTCATGGGATTCGCGGGAAATCTGTCCGACACGGTTCGCCCACTTTCCGTCTGGTCGATGATGCGCCCGTCGCCGCCAGATCGCGGGTTCGCGTCCGGTGGCGTCCGGGGCACGGCAGTATGCGCTGGTCGTGCGTCATCGCCCGCAGAACATGAACGCCGACGAGCCGGTCTGACGGTCCGCGGGGTGGCTACCCTCCACACCGGGACAACGGGTAGGTTTCATGGTAGTTCTGGCTGACCAGCGCCGACGCGGGAATGCGTCCGCCCGCACCCCACCGGAGCACTCCGCGGACCGCCGTCCTCATGCTCAGCCTCCCATCGGGCCGCCCCTAGCTTGAACGACATGGGCGTTCCGGATTTTGATCCCGAAGGAGGCGGACCAGAGTACCTGTACAACAGGCTGGTCGCTCACATCGAAGAACTCATCAGGACCAACGAGCTGAAGACGGGCACCCGACTGCCGGGTGAACGTGATTTTGCCAAGCAGTTCGGCGTGTCGATTGGCACGGCCCGCCGGGCTACCCAGATTCTCCGCGAACGTGGGCTGATCGCCACACTTCCCGCGAAAGGGCACTACATCGCGGCTCCGCCGCCGGAGAACTCGGCCGTCGATGTCGGCGTCGACGAGGAGCAGTACTAGGCCGGGCGATCGTCGTCCGGCCTGACCTCGCTACCGGTACGTACCAGGGCGCCGACTGTGCTACCCGGACGGCACGGAACCTGTTCATGCCGGTGAGGCCTTGTGGTAACGATTCCGGCACGGCGGCCATCCGCCGCTCCGACCATCGGCCGCCGTGCGCGTCCAGCATGTTCATGCCGGCCGGTGATTGAGCATTCCGCGGTTCAGGTCTACGGTTTCATCATCAACATCGGGGATGGGCAGCCGCAGTCCCCATGATCATCAACGTTTGGCCGCGTCATTGGCTCGGTCGAACGTCGATGATCATGGGGATGGCTGGGTTGCCAGTTCCCGGTAGATCCGCACCAGCTGGTCGGCGGTGCCGTCTTCGTCCGGCCACTGCCGCGACCGGAGCCGGGCCCGTTCCGCGAGTTCCGTCCGCAGCCCGGGATCATCGAGCAGGCGGGTCACAGCCGCCGCCACGGCTCCGGGGTCGGCCGCCGGAACCAATAGCGCATCCTCGCCGACCAGCTCAGGAAGCCCACCCACGGCCGTAGCCACCACCGGAACACCGGCGCGCATCGCCTCCTGCACGACCAGGGCCCTTGCCTCCCAGCGAGACGTGATCACGTAGACATCGGCAGCGTTGAGCAGCTCCGGCACATCGTCACGGTGCCCCAGGAAACGCACGTCGATCCGCGCATTGTCCGCGTCTCGGCGCAGCCGGTCCATCTCCGGGCCGTCACCGGCCACGACGACGAGCGGTTGCCGCTCACGCGTGGCCCAGCGGGCGACGGCCGCCAGGAGAGTCTCGTAGTCCTTCTGCGGGGCCAGCCTGCCCACGGCGAGAACAACCGGACGATCGGCTGCGCCGAGCTCGGCCCGCATCTCGGCACGGCTACGGGACGGAGGCGGCATCGCGGGAGCCGCCACCGGCGCCAGCCTGGCGTCGTCGGCACCCAGTGCGGCAGCACGCTCGACCAGGTCCGCCGACGCTCCCAGAGTGACGTCCGCGCGGCGCGCGGCGAGGCGCTCCAGTCCCACGAGCAATGCTCGCCGGGGCGGGCTGCCAAGCACGGCGTTGTGCCACGTGGCGACCAGCGGCGTGCGCCCGGCGCGGCGGCGGCCCAGAGCGAGCCCGGCCAACGCGGCGGCCCGGAAGCCGTGCGCATGCACCACATCCGCATCCCGGAGCAGGCGACGCAGCGCTCGGACCGCGCGCATGTCGTGGCGTGGCCGCGGCCGGGTGAGAATCTCCACAGCACTGAACCTGACCGGCGTATGCACCGGCGCGCTCCCCGACGCGGGTGCCGTGAACCCGAAGTTCTCTCCGGTCACCGCAGGTGCGACGACGTGCGGCTCGACGCCACGCGCCTCCAGCCGGTCGACGAGCGACCGGACGTGGCGACCGATTCCACCACTGCTCGTCGACAGCACGATGGCAACCCGAACTCGCTCCGTCATCACACCTCCACACCCGTTCTCGCGTCATCCGCCCCATACAGCGCTTCTGCGCCGGCGACCGTCTGTCCGCCCTGCCCCGCGGTCCCAGAGGCACGCAGACGTCATCTTCTCAGCACTGCGCTCAGCGCCTGCCGATCGGTCGCGACGACCACCGCTCCGGTCACCACGAACGCGACAGCCGCGCCGGCCACCCCGGACAACACCACCGCCCGGCCGCCCTCATCCGGCATCACGCTCGCCACCCACCAGCCGGAAGCCGCACCCGCGCCACCCGCCACGACGACGCTGACGAGCGTGCGCCCCACGCCGAGCAACGCGGCGCGCCCGGAGTCGGCCACCACCGCGCGGAGCAGCAGGCCGCCTGCCACCGTCAGCCCCAGCGTGTGCGCCGCACCCAGCGCGGCTGTGACCCGTTCCTCGTCGACGGCCCCGGCCAGCACCACCGCGGCGAGGAGCACCAGCAGCCAGCCGCTCGCCATCGCCGTCGCCGCCACTCGTCCCTGGCCCCGGGCGAACAGCGCTCTGCCCAGGAGAGCCACGAGTCCGTAACCGAGCAGGCCCGGTGCGAACGCCAGCAGCGCCCACGCCATCCGGTCGACGCCGACGTCACCCCGGTCCAGGAGGCCGAAGAAGCGGGCCACCGGCCACGCGGTGGCGATCAGCATCGCTGCCCCCACGGCGGACGCGGTCAGGACCGCACGAGTCGATCGTGCCAGGGTGCGGGCGTAGGCCCCGGGATCGCTCTCTGCATGCATGGTCAACCGCGGAAACGCGGCGGTGGCTATGGGCACCGCCAGGACCGCGTACGGCAGCAGGTAGACCATCCAGCTGTTCAGGAACGTCACGGCGCCGCCGGTGCCCGCATGCTCGTTCGACATCAGATACGACGTGAGGTATGCCAGTTGCTGCGCGGCGAGCGTGGCGATCCCGGCTCCGGCCAGGCCGGCCGCGCGGCGCGCCACCCCGGGCGGGAAGGTGAGCGTCGGACTCAGGCCGGTAGCCCGGATCAGCATCGGGACCAGCGTGGTCATCGCAAGCAGCATGACGCCGACGGTGGTGCCGCCGGCCAGGATGAGCTCGGAACGGCGGTCCAGGGAGGAGAGGTCGTTACGGTCACCACCGCGGAACGCGTACGCGAAGGTTACGAACGTCGCGGCGACCACCATGCTGGACACCACCGGTGCGAGGGCCGCCGCCAGGAAGCGCCGGTGTGCCTGCAGGACTCCTGCCGTCACGACCGCGATGCCGTACAAAGGTATCTGGGGCAGGAAGAGCAGCAACATCGTCCGCCCGACCTCGACGCCCTCGGCGCCGCCGCGTCCGCGCAGCATCACCTCCGCGATGGGACCGGCGAGCGCCGCGCCAAGCAGAGCCACGGGCACGAGCACGATCAGCGTCCACCCGAGCAGCGCGGAGGCCGTCTGGCGCACGTAGGCGGTGTCACCCCGGCTCGCGGCAGAGGCGATCAGGGGAACGACCACGCTCGCGAGGGCACCTCCCGCGACGATCTCGAATACGACGTTCGGCAGCGCGTTGACGGTCGCGTAGATCTCGCCCAGCACGGTCTGCCCGACCGCGTACTGGAAGACCAGCTGGCGGCCGAAGCCCACGACGCGGGCGAGCACGCTGATCGCCGCGATCAGTGCCGCGCCTCCGGCGATGCCCGCCGTGACACCGGCGGCGACCCGCCGCGCGCTCACACCACTCCCCTGGCGCTCAGGCGCGACGGCCGAGCTGGTCGAGGTCGCGAAGGATCGGCGTGTTCTCGATCACCTTGGTGAAGCTGACCTTCTCACTCGCCAGAGTCAGCGCCGTGACCACGAACAGATGAGCTAGGCGTGCCCTCCTGCCCTCGCGGGCCACCATGGCCAGCCCGAGAAGGCCGCCAAGTGTGTTGGCTCCCGCGTCTCCGAGCATGGTCCGCTCACCGAGATCGTCCGGGAGGGTGGCGGCCAGTGCGGCCAGCGTGGCCGCGCCGACGGGTGCGGCCGGCCCGCGCAGAACCAGCGGACTGTGCATGAGGGCGGCCTTGCCCGCGCGTCCCGGCCGAAGGTCCAGGAGGTTCAACAGATTGGCGTGTCCGGCTACGGCAGCACCGCCGACCACGGCGTCAAACGGATTGTCACTCACCAGAGCCGCCCCGGCCAGGCCGCTCACCCCGATCACTCCGACCTTGACCGCGCCGCTGGTCAGGTTCCCGTCGCGAAGCGCGCTGAGATGACCGCGAAGTCCCTTGCTCGAGGAGTCCCCGGCGAGGTCGTCATAGAGTCCGACCGCGGCGATGGCAAGCGCACTGCCCACACCGGCCGTTCGCGCCGCACGGCTGAGTCCTGGCGCCAGCGCGATACCGGCCGCCGCGCCGGCAGCCATGGCCGGCCCGGCGACCAAGGAGACGGTCTCCCCGTGGAAGTTCGTCCGCAACCAGCCCGCCGACAAGGGGTCGTCACGGTCAGGCTGAGACTGATGGCCGGCATGAGGCTGCTCGCTGAACGGATCGGGCTCCCCGAGCTCCTGGCGGCCCTCAGGTTGGCGAGTCTGCACCGGCGGGGTGATCCAGGTCGCGCCGACACGCGGCGGGCGATCCGACCACCGCCTCGTCAGGGCCCACGTGACGGCTCCGGCCGCCGCGGCGGCGACGGCCGCGCCCACGGTTCGGCTCGCGCCCATCACTCGTCACCGCCCTCGTCACCGGTGTCACCGTCACCCTGGTCACCGTCTCCTGGGTCACCGTCTCCTGGGTCACCGTCTCCTGGGTCACCGTCACCGGCGTCACCGCCCTCGTCGGTTCCGTCCGTCTCGTCGGTGGGCGCCGCCGTGTCGGGAACCGGCGGCAGCGCGCTGTCCGAGCCGCCACCGATGCCGTAATGCCCGGCTTCGCCTCGCTGCTGCTCCGTGAGGGCGAAGACGATCGCCACCCGGCCGCTGGGCTGGTCGGCGACGTCAACGGAGGAAACCTGTTCCGCGACGTCGGATCCCCTCAACGCGCCGATCAGTCCGCCGTCGACGCTGCTGAGCGGCCCGGCGAGCACGACCCCGCCGCTGGCCCCACGCAGTTGACCCATCAGGGTGACAAGACGGGCGAGCCGCTCCTCGCCGTCGTCTCCGGAGACGGCGCCGGCCACGATCACGGCTAGCGACGGCGCAGTGGACGTGTCCTGCTCCAACTGCACCAGGTCGGCTTCTTCGAACGCCGTCACGACGGTGGTGTTCACGGTGTCCGCCGCCTCGTCCGGCATGCCGTTCTCCGCCGGCTCGCTCAGCAACGCCGATGCCAGGACTGTGGCGCCCCGGTCGAAGCCGTTGCCCGCACCGAGTTCGGTGCCTGTCGACACGAGCTCCGTGGCGAGCTGGTCGAGCACAGGCTCGGAATCCGGGTCGGTCCAGCTTGGCTGGATCCGGACCGTCAGCTCGGCCTGCGCTCCAGAGCGCTCCATGCCTTCCCGGACGGCGCCGATCAGCTCGTCGTCCGCGCCAGGCATGGCGATGATGGCGACACGCGCGCCGTCGAGCTGGTCGGAGACGAGCCGGGGCGTCACCTCCTGGAGGAATACCTCCTGGTAGGCGTTCTCCTCGGCGGCGGAGTCCAGCTGCTCGTGCAGCCGGCGGTTCTCCTCGCGCAGCTGGGAGGTCTGCTCGGTCAGGGTGTCGTCGATCGTCTCGCTCAACGGCCCGGCGCCCAGGACGATGCCTGCCGCCAGCGCGAAAAAGATGGCGATGATCGAGACGAGGTGATATCGGAAGTCGATCACTCTAGAACAGTCCTCGAAGCCAGTAATAGAAACGGTCCCACCACGAGCCGATGATGTCGAGGTAGGCCTGCCCGGTGGGCGTTGAAAAAAGTGCGGCCGCCACGGCCGCGGCGCCGGCGATGACGAGCAACCACATCAGCGACGTCGAAACCCGACTGTGGTAAAGCCTGCTCACGCCCTTGGCGTCGACCAGTTTGCCTCCCACGCGAAGGCGGGTGAGGAACGTGCTCGCCATGCCGGATCGGCCCTTGTCCAGGAACTCCATGAGCGTGGCGTGGGTACCCACCGCCACGATCAGTTCAGCACCCTTGTGATCGGCGAGCAGCATCGCGACGTCCTCGCTGGTGCCGGCGGCCGGGAACGGCACCCCGGAGAGGCCCATGCGCTCCAGCCGGCCCGCGCCTGGCGCGCGCCCGTCCCGATAGGCGTGGACCACCAGCTCGGCACCGCTGCTCAGCGCGTTGTCCGACACCGAGTCCATGTCGCCGACGATCATGTCGGGAGTCAGGCCCACCTCGAGCAGCGCGTCTGCGCCACCGTCGACGCCGACCAGCAGCGGGCGGTATTCGCGGATATACGGGCGCAGTGCGACGAGGTCTTCCTTGTAGTCGTAACCGCGGACGACGATCAGCACGTGCCGGCCCTCGAACGCCGTGCGCACGTCGGGGACGCCGATGCCGTCAAGGAGCAGCTCCCGCTCGCGCTTGAGGTACTCCATGGTGTTGGCAGCGAACGCCTCGAGCTGAGCCGACAGGCCCTCCCGGGCGCTGTGCATGAGCTTGGCCAGGCTCTCGTCGGTGTGCTTGGTTCCTTGCCCCACGGCAATGCTCTTGTCCGCGGTGTCGCGGTAGATCGTGTCGCCGTCGACCCTCAGGACCTCGCCCTCGCGCACTTGACTGAACAGATCCGGGCCGACGTCATCGATGAGCGGGATGCCGGCCTCGACGATGATCTCCGGTCCGAGGTTCGGGTACCGGCCGCTCACGGAGGGGCGCACGTTGATCACGGCACCCGCTTCGCAGGCGACGAGAGCCTCCGCGCTCACCCGGTCGATGTCGAGATGGTCGATGATGGCGATCTCGCCGGGCTTGAGCCGCTTGGTGATGTTCTTCGTCCGATGGTCAAGCCGGACGACGCCGGTGACACCAGGCAGACCCTCAGACCTGCGTCGGCGCAGCATTGGCATCCTCACTGGCTGTATCCTGCCATGCGTCCCCCGCCGTCCGCCGACCGCCCTTTGCTGGCGGCCGCCGCGGCGAGCAACTCCTCGGCATGCGCCCGCGCCGAGGCGGAGTCCTCTTGCCCCGCGAGCATCCGGGAAAGTTCACGTATCCGGGCCTGGTCATCGAGGTTCTGCACGTCGCTACTGGTCACGCTTCCGTTGTCGGACTTGACAACCGTCAGGTGCCGATCGGCGAATGCCGCCACCTGCGGAAGATGGGTGACGACAAGAACCTGCGCATGCCGGGCCAGTGCGGCAAGCCGGCGGCCGACCTCTACGGCGGCTTTGCCGCCGACGCCCGCGTCGACCTCGTCGAACACGAACGTGGGCACTGGGTCGGCGCCCGCGAACACCACCTCGATGGCGAGCATCAGCCGGGACAGCTCGCCTCCGGATGCGCCCTTCTCCAGCGACCTGGGTTTGGCGCTCTGGTGCGCGCTGAACAAGATCTCGATGTCGTCGGCGCCGTGCGGTCCGAGCTCTGCACGTGGCCGTACCTCGACGACGACCCGGGCGTGCGGCATCGCCAAAGCGGTGAGCTCGACGCTGACAGCCTCGCTGAACCGCTGGGCGGCCTCGGTGCGCGCCTTGGTGATGGTGGCCGCCAGCTGGTCGAGTTCGGCCCGCAGTGAGTCTCGTTCCTCCCGCAACGCCACAACGCGCTCGTCGTCGCCGTCGAGCTCCAGAAGCCGGCGCGACCCTTGCTCAGCCCAGGCCAGGACCGCATCGATCTCGCCGACCGCGCCCTCGCCGGGGCCGTCGTCCGCGCCGGTCTCGGCGGTGAGCGCAGCCGGATCGGCGTACTTGCGGATCAGATCGGTCAGCGCCGCCCGGCGGTCTTGCACCTCTGCCAGGCGAGCGGGGTCGGTCTCCAGGCCGCTGGCATACGAGGCGAGATCCGCGGCGACATCTCCGAGCAGGTACGACGCCTCGGCGAGCCGGTCTGCGAGCGCGGCCAGCCGCTGGTCGTGTCCGCGTTCAGGCTCGAGCACGTGCCGTGCGGAGCCGAGCAAGGTCAGTGCATCCACCTGGTCGGGGCCGGTCTCGTCCACCGACAGGTACCCGTGGGCCGTCTCCGCGGCGGTCCGGAGCGCGTCCGCGTAGGCGAGCCGGTCCTCTTCCGAACGCAGCGTCACATCTTCGCCGGGCTGCGGATCGACACGCTCGATCTCGTTCAGCCCGAACCGGAGCAGGTCGGCTTCCTGAGCGCGCTCCCGTGCCCGGGTGGTCACCTCGGTGAGCTCGGCGTCCACGGCTCGCAACCGGTCGTAGCGTGCCCCGTACTCGGCCAGCGGCTCCGCCACGGCGGCGCCAGCGAACCGGTCCAGCGAGGTGCGCTGCCGAGATGAACGCAGCAGGCGCTGCTGGTCACTCTGGCCGTGCACCGCGACCATCTCCTCCGCGAGGTCCACCAGGACACTCACCGGCGCGCTTCGGCCCCCGACGTAGGCTCGCGACCGCCCGCCGGCGAGCACCGTGCGGCTCAGAAGCAGCTCGTCGTCCTCCAGCTCGGCACCGGCTTCGACGGCGCGGGTCACCGCGGGACTGCCGGCATCCACCCGGAGACGACCCTCCACGACGGCGCGTTCGACGCCCGCGCGGACGGCGCCGCCGTCGGGCTTGCCACCCATGAGCAACCCCAGGCCCGTGAGCACCATGGTCTTGCCGGCGCCAGTCTCTCCGGTGACGACCGTCAAACCGGGTCCAAGCTCTAGCTGGGCGTCGTCGATGACGCCCAGCCCACGGATCCGGATCTCTTGAAGCACGACAATCCAGCCTAGCCCACCACACCACCGCTCGCGGGTTGCCGCGCGGGCGTGGCGTCAGCGCTCGTCCCGCGGAGCCTCGTCCCTGCGTCCGCGCCAGCCCTCCACCGGCAGCGCGAACTTCGCCACCAGGCGGTCGGTGAAGGGCGCCTCATGCAGTCGCGCCAACCGCACCGGCCACTCCCCTCGCCGGACCTCGACGCGGGAGCCGGCGGGCAGCTCCACGGCGCGCCGGCCGTCACACCACAACACCGCGCCCGTCGACCTCGGCTGAAGCGTGACCGCCAGCTC
The DNA here is from genome assembly GCF_010550695.1 of Phytoactinopolyspora alkaliphila. Taxonomy (GTDB): domain Bacteria; phylum Actinomycetota; class Actinomycetes; order Jiangellales; family Jiangellaceae; genus Phytoactinopolyspora; species Phytoactinopolyspora alkaliphila. Next base: position 5,244 of record NZ_JAAGOB010000019.1, on the reverse strand, counting down.
GGATGCCGGAGACACCACGAGTGGCCGGGAGAACAACGCGTGCGCGCTGATCGGCACCATCAGCAGCGCTTCCAGGTCAGGCCAGACGATCGGGCCGCCGGCGCTGAAGGCGTAGGCCGTGGAGCCCGTGGGGGTGGCCATCACCACTCCGTCGCAACCCCAGCGCGACAACGCCCGCCCGTCGACCTCGGCGACCACGTCGAGCATCCGTTCCCTGGTGCCCTTCTCGATGCTGGCCTCGTTCAGTGCCCAGCCGCGGGCGAGCACCGAGCCGTTGTGCCGGACGGTGACGTCCACTGTCATCCGCTGCTCAACCACATACTGCCGGGAGACCACGCGGTCGACGGTGTAGCTCAGCGCGTCACGCTCGGACTCGGCCAGGAAGCCCACGTGTCCCAGGTTGACCCCCAGGATCGGTGTGGCCGACGGGCGGGCCACCTCCGCGCCGCGCAGGATGGTGCCGTCGCCGCCGAGTACCACCACCAGCTCGCATCCGTCGGCGGAATCGGCTCCCTGAGCCACCACGTCCACGAGCTCGAGCGGGAGGTCCGGCATCTCGGCCGACTCGTCGGCCATCACCCGCACGCCGATGTCCTGTTCGGTGAAACGCTGGACCGCCTCCTTGGCGACCAGCCGCGCCTCTTCGCGTCCCGGGTGAGTGACGATGAGAACGGTGCGGTCACCCCTGGTGGTCCGGCTCATTGCGGCCCTTCCTCGACGGCGCGCCGTATGGTCGCCGGATCCGGCGCGGGTGCACCGGCCCGGAGCCACAGAAAGTACTCCACGTTCCCCGAAGGCCCGGGCAGCGGGCTCGCCGTGACTCCGGCGCATCCGAGGCCGATCTCGGCCGCCGACGCCGCCACGGCGTGGACAGCCTCCGCCCGAAGCCCGGGCTCCCGGACGACGCCGCCCTTGCCGACCCGGTCCTTGCCGACCTCGAACTGTGGTTTGACCATGAGCACGAAGTCGGCGCCGTCAGCGGCGATCTCACGTAGTGCCGGCAGGACAAGCCGCAACGAGATGAAGGACAGGTCGCCGACGACCAGGTCGGCAGGGGCGTCCATCATGTCCGGCGTGAGATCGCGCACGTTGGTTCGATCATGAACCTGCACCCGTGGGTCCGAGCGCAGGGACCACGCGAGCTGGCCGTAGCCGACGTCGACCGCCACCACGCCTGCCGCGCCGCGCCGGAGCAGGACGTCGGTGAAACCGCCGGTGGACGCCCCCGCATCGAGGCACCACCGCCCCGAGACGGCCAGGCCATGCGCGGCGAACACGTCGAGCGCGCCGGCGAGCTTGTGCCCACCCCGCGACACGTAGTCCTCCCCGGTCGGTGCCTCCACCACAACCAGCGCGACGGCCGGGTCGACCGACGTGGCCGGCTTGGTGGCGGTCATTCCGGCGATACGTACTCGTCCGTCGGCGACGAGTGTGGCGGCGTGCTCGCGCGAGCGGGCCAGCTTGCGTCGAACCAGTTCGGCGTCGAGACGCCGGCGAGGGGCCACCGGTTCAGCCCTGACCTTCGCCGAGCTGCTCGTCCACCGGCTCGTCAGCCAACCGGTCACGCAAAGCCTGGTGCACGTTCTCGATCACGGCCGCGTGGCGGTGAACCGGTTGCGACTCGAGCCCGTTCAGCGTGCTCAACGCTTCATCGACTGCGGAGTCACCGGTGCCGCCGGCGTCGGCGGTGGCTCCGGCCGTGGCCGATGGCTGATGGTTCATTCCAGGACCCGCATGGGTGGACTCCTCCTGCATGGCTCCACGGTATTACGTCCGCATCGCTCTGCGCCCGGTGATCGATACCGTGGAACGACCATGGGCCGGGACCGGACGGTCACTCGATGCCCGCGTCGCGAAGTGCCCTGTAGACCGAATCCGGATCCACGGGTTGCGGCGACGGCCACACCGCCCCACACAACGCACGCACGGCGTCCAGGCCGTCGACCTCGTCGGAGGCGGTGCCGGCCGGCTCGCGACCGTCGCCTGGGGACCGTTGCAGCCGTGCCACACCCCCATCGACCGCAGCGGACCAAGCGCCGCGCCGGGTACTCCCCGCGCGCACCAGCAACGACGCGCCCGGTAGGTGCAACGCCCGCAGATCCTCGCCGAGGTACATCGGACGGGCTTGCGCGGGCGCGAGTACCGCATCCGCCGCCGTCGCCACACCAGTGAACACCAGCAGGCTGTCCGCGCCCGCCCGGGCCGCGCCCTCGATATCGGTGTCGAGCCGGTCACCGACGACGATCGGGCGGACGGCGCCGCTGCGTAGCATGGCTTCCCGGTGCATCGGCGGCTCCGGTTTGCCCGCGACAACCGGTTCCCGTCCGGTGGCCGCGCGGATGACCTCGATCAGGGCACCGTTGCCGGGGGCGATGCCGCGCTGCGTGGGGATGGTCCGGTCCGCGTTGCTCGCGATCCATGGCAAGCCCTGTGCCACAGCGTAGGAACCTTCGGCGAGAGCACGCCAATCCACCTGCGGTGCGAACCCCTGGACCACCGCCTCCGGCGCGTCCGTAGCCGACGAGACCGGCACCAGGCCCTTCTCGTCCAGCGCCGATCGAAGGCCGTCGCCACCGACCACCAGAACCCTGGCACCCGGCCGCAGGCGTTCGGCCAGCAGCCGCGCCGCCGCCTGAGCGGACGTGACGACCTCGCCGTCGAACGCCTCGATGCCGAGCTCGGTCAGGTGCGCGGCGACCGCCTCGGGCGCCCGCGAGGCGTTGTTGGTGACGAACGCCAGCCGCATGCCCTCTTCACGAGCGGCCAACAGCGCCTCCGGCGCATGGTGCACGGCGCTGGCGCCGATGTACACGACGCCGTCGAGGTCCAGCAGCGCGACGTCATACACGTGCGCCAGTACCCGGGTGTCGATCTCGTCTTCGGTCGGCGTCGGCACAGTCACGCGTCCATTCTCCCCGCAGTCCCTAGCTGCTCGCGACGGGGCTCGCCTCGGATGCCGTGCCCAGTTCTCCCGGCGCACCTCGCGCCAGGCGGACAGCCGTGTCCACCTCGATCTCATAGCGACTGCGCGGCCCGTCGCCCGTTCGCCAGAATCGCCGCCTGAGCGCGCCCGTCACCTCGACGACGTCGTCGGGAAGCCACATCCGCAACTGCCGGCGCATCGGCTGGCCCCACGCCGAACACACCAGCGTGTCCACCGGCGCTCGGCGACCCCTCCCCGCCGGGAACGGCGGCCGCTCGACGACCAGGCGGGCCGTCACCACCTCGTCTCCGCTGGGCAGGACCGACACGCTCGGCTCGGCCGCCACCCTCCCCACCAGCCTGATCTCATTGCGATGCTCGATCACTCGCCGCGGCCCACTCATGGCTCACTCCTCGATAGACGTCACGTGGTTCCCACGCGTTCTATCGTTCAGCAAGCTGACCCCGTTCCGGCCTCGTCAACTCAAGTATGTGGACAACAGCAAGGGCCAAGTTCGCCTTGTGGATCAGGCCAGCGACGAGGCTGCGCGCACCGGCTCGTGGTGGCTGTGAGCCAGCGCCCCGCGACCCGCGTCGGGCTATATGCACAGACCGGCTCAGCCGGATACGCCGGCTCGTTCCGCGGCGTCGGTCTCGCCGTCCACGTCGGCCTCGGCTGCCCGGGCAAACCAGCGCTGCGCTTCCTTATCGCGTCCCGCCGCCTCCAAGGCGTCCGCGAACGCGTAGCGCAGACGTACTACCCATTCCTCGTGCCCGCTCGCCCTGAGTTCGGGAACCTGGAGCAAGGCGGCCGCGGCCGAATGCTCCCCGAGGTCGCGGCGCGCCCCCGCGGCGACGATCAGCATCTCGATGCGGCTCGCGGTGTCCAGGCCGGTCACCGCGGGATCCGCCGACAGGTCCAAGGCGCGCAATGGCCGCCCCAGGCCCCGCTCGCAGTCGGCCATCATCGGCAAGTACTCCGCGGAGCCCGTCATACGCCGGGCGGCGCGCAGCTCCGAGAGCGCCTCGGCGTAACGCTCCGCCCGGTACGCTGCGATCCCGGCCGCCTCGCGCACCACCCCGATCCGATTCGCCCGCCGGCGCGCCGCCAGGGTATGCGCGAACGCGGCCTCCGGATCCTCGTCGAGCAACCGGCCCGCCATCACCAGGTGCCGGGCCACAGCGTTGGCCGCACCACCGGACAGACCGCTCAGCTCGGAGCGAATCATCTCATCGAGATCTGCGGCGGTCACATCCTCATCGATCGGGGGGTCCTCGACCACCGGCCCACGATCCGCGCGTCCGGCGTCACGATCCGGCCTGCTGGTACGTTCGCCACCGGGGCGACGCGACGGCGGACCCGAACGAGGACCGCCGCGGTCTTCTACTGGCCGCCGGCTCCGCGAATCCGGGCGGTCACCCGGTTCGCTCCGTCCTCCCGACGTGCGCCGCTCTCCGCCGTCCCCGCGCCGCCGGTCACCCGCGCCGTCGTTCCTCCGCGGACCCTTGCCGCCGGGCCGGCCGGCAGAGTCATCACGCCGACGCGGCCCTGGTCCCTGACGCCGGTCGTCACCGTCTCGCGGCGAACGGTTGCCTGTGCCGCCTCGCGGGGCGGACCCTCCGGCACCGCCGCCGCGGGCACCTCCACGGTCGCCGGAGCCGTCACGAGTTTGCCCTTGGCCTCCTGGGCTACGGCGATCATCACGCCTGCCACGCCGCTCGTCCTGGCGGCCGCGCTCGTCCCGGCCGCCGCCGGCGAGGCGCGGGCGCTGGCCCTTGCCGTCAGGCTTCCCGCGCTCACCTTTGAATGGCTTTCGGCTACCGGAGCCGGGACGATCCTGTCGGCGGGAAGCGTCCTTACGGTCTGGCTTCCTCGCGCCGGCTGCATCCGAACCTCGGCTCTTCGCGTCCTCACCGCCGTTGTCAACCGACTCGTCCGGACGCTCGTCGCCTCGCTCCGCCATACAGCCACTCTCCCTCTCCGGCCGTGTTCCGTCACACCATTCTGGCTGGTGGTGGAAATGAACCGAGGGCCGCCCCCTGGTTGTGGGGGTGGCCCTCGGTTGTGTGGTGTGTGTCCGGCGGTGTCCTACTCTCCCACCCCGTCTCCGGGGCAGTACCATCGGCGCTGAAGGGCTTAGCTTCCGGGTTCGGAATGGGACCGGGCGTTTCCCGCTTCGCTGTGACCGCCGGAACGTTATGGGAATTGTCAATACGTGTGTACCCGCCACACACGCCCCTGGCCGTGCACCCCCGCCTTGTGTGGTGGGGTGTGGGTGGGTGTGTGTGGGGTGTCCGGACCGTATTCCGGGAACCGTATAG
>NZ_JAAGOB010000018.1 GCF_010550695.1 Phytoactinopolyspora alkaliphila | reverse complement strand
CACGCACGCCGTTCTCCTCACACCTTGTTTTTGATCTTCGACAATCAAAAACCTAGGCGGAAAGAACGGCGTGCGCTGCTATGACACGCTCAACCCACCCACGGACATGTCACAAGAGCCTCATTTGGAGCGGGGTGGAGCGGGCGTGGCACGGGGCTAGTGCGGGGCATCTTCGGGCATGGTCAGCGTCCGGGGCGCCGTGCGCAACGGAGACAACCAGCCGATCAGAGTCGCGAGTGCGATGCTGAGCTGGCATACCAACAATGCCGACGCCACGTCGAGGCGGTCCGCCAGCATCCCCACAGTCAGCGCTCCCGCGGGGAACCCGGCGCCGAACGAGGTCATCCGCCCGATCGTCATCACCCGGCTCATCAATGGCTCCGGCGTGACCTGCTGGCGCAGGGTCACCGACGTCGCCGCGACCACCATGTAGGCGGCGCCCCACGCCGCGATGGCCAGCACCCCGGACAACCAGCTTGTCGCCAGGGCAGTGGACACCCCACCGAGGCCGGAGAGGGGCAGGCAGACGAGTGCGGCCCGGACACCGCCCAGCCGGTAGACCAGGCGCGGCATCACCATGCTCCCGACGATCGCGCCGGCGCCCCACGCAGCGAAGACGAAGCCCAGCCGCCAGTCACCGTCGCGCACGCCAAGGCTCCGGTCCGCCCACACCACCAGGATGCCGACCAGCGAGCCACCGCTGAAGGCCACCAGGGACCCGATCACGGTCATATGCCGCAATACCGGGTGGTCGAGAATGAAACGGAGTCCTTCGGCGATGGCGGCACGCCCGGTCTGCGGCCGCTGCGTCCGGGCATGGCTCAGCGGCCGGATGATGCCGCGCACCAGTAACGCCGAGGCCACGAACGTGACGGCGTCGATCACGATCAGCGACGACGGTGTCATCACGACGAGCAGGAGACCGGCGAGGGCGGGAACGGTGGCCTCCACGACGGTTCCGCCGCCGGCGATGACCGAATTCGCCGACGGCAGCCGACGGCGCGGTACCAGGCTGGGAAGTGCTCCGAGATTGGCGGCGTCGAAGAAGACGAAGACGGTCTGCGCCGCGAACGCGGCCAGCAGGACGTGCACGGCCGTGAGCTGGCCCGCCCAGGCGGCCAGCGGGATGCTGAACAGCACAAGGGCGGCGGCGATGTCCGCGCCGATCATCACGCGCCGGCGTTCGAACCGGTCCGCCAGCAGCCCGGCCCATAACCCCGTGACCAGGTACGGAATGCCCTCGACGACGGCCACCATGGCGGTCCAGGTAGCCGACTGGGTGAGGCTGTACACCAGGACCGGCATGACGACGTACGTGATGGCCGAACCGGCGAGCGAGACGAGTCGAGCCGCCACGTAGCGGCGAAGATCGGGGTCGTGCAGAAGCGGGCGGTCAGGCCCGGCAGAGGAAGAATGCACGCATAACTCCGCTCGCGCCCGGCATCCGTCTTTACCCTGGAGACAACAGTATGACGGATGAATTGTCAAGGCTGCTGTCATGAGCGCACCCGCTACCGGCGCTCGGCGCCTGTGACCGTCATCCCTTCGTGCGTCGGCGACGGTAGCCACCCGCCACACCGACCACGCTCGTGCGGGCGGCGATGATGACCAGGACTAGCTCGTGCCGGTTGGGGCCTGATGCGGCTGATGGGCGAGCTCGAATCTGGCCCGGCGAGCGGCGCGCCGAAGCGCCGCCAGGACTGGCCGGCCCGCCACCAAGCAGAACACGGCTGTGAACGCCGCGCGAGTAACGTCCCATCCGAGCGACGTGGCGACGAGGAACGCGGCGTAGCGCGCCAAATTCTCCGTGACCGGTGCACCCGCCACATAACTGATACCGGTGTCCGCGTAGCTGACGAACGGCCAGAACCACAGGTTGATCAGCACGCCGTAGAGCAGGCCAGCGACGGCGCCGTACGCGGCGAGCAGCAGGATCTCACCCCGGCCACGCATCGGTGGGAGGAGACCCGCCAGCAGTGCGATCCAGCCCGCGGCCATCATCTGGAACGGCAGCCACGGGCCGACGCCACCAGTCACCAGGGCGCTTGCCAGGAGGGTGAGCTGGCCGAGCACGAAACCGAATCCCGGCCCGAGCACACGTCCGGCAAGAACGAACAGGAAGAACACCGGCTCGAGCCCGCCCGCGCCCCCGCCCAGGACCCGTAACCCGGTCCCCAGGGCCGCGAGCACCCCCAGCAGGGCCACCGCCTTGGCGTCCATGCCGCCCTCGGTGAGCTGTGCGAGCACGATGAGCAACAGCAGGGGGAGGAGTGCGGCGAACAGCCACGGCGCGTCACCGGAGTGAGCCAGAGCGGCGTCGGCGCCGATGAACAGCGGCCAGCCGAAAGAGGCGAGCCCCACGAGCGAGACCAGACCCAGCGCGGCGACGCTCCGCGGACCCATCCGCAGCACGGACACCACCTGGCCCGGGAGCGCCGGTGGCGAGTCCGTCGGATGACCGGGACGTCGGCCGACGGTCATGGAACGGCCTCGAGCGCGGATTCGACCTGGCCGACGGTGAGCCACGGTAGGGGAGCCATGATCTTGGCCACCTGAGGCGCGAAGGTGGGTGAGCCGACCACCACGTCCGCGGTCTCGCCGTCCGCCACCGCCTCGCCGTCGGCGATGACGACGACGCGCGTGGCCAAGTCCGCGACGAGCTCGACGTCGTGGGTGGCCAGGACCACGCCGTGGCCCTCGGCCGCAAGGCCACGAAGGATTCCCGCGAGTCGCCGCTTCGCCGGATAGTCCAGGCCTCGGGTGGGTTCGTCGAGCAGGACCAGCGGCGGCCGGGCGACCAGGACGACGGCGAGGGCCAGCGCGAGTCGCTGCCCTTCGGACAGGTCACGCGGGTGCGTCCGGTCGTCGATCTCCGGTGCCAGCCTGGACAGCAGCGACCGGCAGCTGCCCGGCGCGGCGCCGGTATCGTGGTCGGCGTCGTGGCACTCGGAGGCGACGCTGTCGGCGTAGAGCAGGTCGGTCGGTTCCTGCGGCACCATGCCGGTGGTCCGGATCGCGGCGGAGGGCTCGGCGGAGCGCGGATCGATGCCGCCGACACGGACAGAGCCGGCCGCGGGCTCGATCAGCCCGGCCATGGCGCCGAGAAGCGACGACTTCCCCGCGCCGTTGCGGCCCATCACCGCCACCACCTCGTGCCCGTGAATCACCACATCGACGCCACGCAACGCCACCGTCTCGCCGTACCGCACCGCGAGTCCGCTGACCTCGGCCAGGACCGCGCCGGTGCGCCCGACGGAGGCGTGACCGGCACCGCCGCCGTCGGACACGCTCAGGTCGCCTGAGGTGCCGGCCGGCAGCGCTGCCTGCGCGTGATGACCCGGCCGGAATCGGCTGAACGGCCGCCACCAGGGTCCTCGCCGCTGACCGGTGGCCTCGGTTCCTGGTGTGCTCCCGGCGGACCCGCGGTGCTCCTGGATGACGGTGATCGCCCGCGCACCCACACCCGGGTCGACATCGGCCAGGCGCTCTCGCAGTCCGGAGGCCGCCCGCCGTGCGTCGCGGATGGACAGCGGCAGGGGCGACCACTCGGCCAGCTTGCCGAGCTCAACCACCGGCGGTGCCACGGTAGCCGTCCTCATGATCTCGCCAGGGGCGCCGTCGATCACCTTCCCGTCACCCGGAAGGTAGAGGACGTGATCGGCATACTGGACCACCCGCTCGAGGCGGTGTTCAGCGAGCAGCACGGTGGTGCCCAGATCGTGGACCAGCCGGTGGAGCGCGGCGAGGACATCCTCCGCTGCCTGCGGGTCCAGCGCCGAGGTCGGCTCGTCGAGCACGAGGATGCGGGGATGAGCGGCCAGCACGGCCCCGATCGCGACCCGTTGCCGCTGGCCGCCGGAGAGCGTCGACAGGGCGCGGCGACGGACGTCGGCGAGCCCCAGGAGGTCCAGCGTCTCCTCCACGCGCCGGCGCATGACGTCGGGTGCGAGGCCCAGCCATTCCATGCCGAACGCCAGCTCGTCCTCGACCACCTCCGCGACGAAGCCGGCTCGCGGGTCCTGGCCGACGAAGCCGACCACGTCGGCGAGGTCGCGCGGGCGGTGCGTGCGGGTGTCGCGGCTCTCTACGAGGACCCGGCCGGAGAGGATACCGCCGCTGAAGTGCGGGACCAGGCCGTTGACCGTACGCAGCAGGCTGGACTTGCCGGAACCCGTGTGCCCGACGACGAGACACAGCTCACCCTCGGCGATCTGGAGGTCGACGTCGCGCAGCACCGGAGGAGCACCCTCGTCGTAGCGCAGGGACATCTCGTCGAAGACGATCATGCTGCGGCCTCCGTCGCGGATCGTGGCCGTGGAGCCGCCCATGCTGGCAGGAGTCCGGCTAGAGCGCCGGCGACCGCCAAGAGCGGTATCGCGGGCACCAGCAGCGGGACCACCATCAGATTCATGCCGGGACGTGCCTGCGCGGATGCCGTGGCGAACGCCGCCGCGGCAGCCGCGCCGGAAGCGACCACCAGCCATTCCGGCAGCCGCCACGGATCCGGCCGGTAGCGGGTGCGCCGTGAGCCACGGTTGCCGAGCACCAGCCCGGCGACAGCCAACGCCAGCCCGGCCACCAGCGCACCCGTGGCGACCGCGCCGGGTGCTCCGCCGTCGAGCAGCCCGTACAGCCCGATACACACCCCGACCAGGCCGAGCAGGACCAGCCCGCCGGACGAGCGCCGCAGGCGGGGATCGACGGCGGCGGCGCGGCCGAACCCACGCGAGTCCATCGCCGCCGCGAGCTCGAGTGAGCGCTCCAGGGAGCCCTCCAGGACCGGCATCCCGATCCGGCCCACGGCCCGCACTCCGCGCACTCGCCGTCCCCGCAGCCGATGCGCGCGCCGGACCCGGCCCGCGTCCTCGACCAGCCGGGGCGCGAAGGTCATCGCGACGACGACGGCCACGCCGGCCTCGTAGAGCGCCCCGGGTACCGAACGCAGCAGGCGCCGGGCGTCAGCCAGCGCGTTGGCGGCGCCGATGCACGCCAGGACGGTCGCCAGGCGCATGCCGTCGTAGAAGGCGAGGGTCGCCGCTTCCAGTGTGACCGGTCCGCCCAGCTTCAAGCCGGCGGCCCATCCCGGCAGCGTCAGCTCAGGCAGCCGGAACAGCAACGTGGCGCCGCCCGGCGGCGAGGTGAACAGGACCTGGAAGAGCACTCGGATCACGATGATGAGCAGACCGAGCTTGAGGAAGACGACGAATGAACGGCTCCAGGGCTCGGACCCCCGGCGGGCCGCCACCACGTATCCGGCCACGGCGATCAGCAGCGCGAGCAGCACGGGATTGGTGGTGCGGCTGGCCGCTGCCGCCAGGCCGAGCGCCCACAGCCACCACGCCCCTGCGTGCAATGCCCGGGGAAGCCGTAGCTGCCCCCACCGACCGGCCCTGACGAGGATCACGTGCCTGGGGAACGGCGCATCCGCCACACCGCCGCGATCCCGATCAGCACCACGGCCGCGGCGGCGATGCCGAGGGCGAGCTGCGAGCCGCCGTCGTCATCGGCGTCCGCGGCATTCGCCGGGTCTGTGGCCTCGGCGTCGTCCGTTGGGTCATCGGAGGTCTCGCCGTCGCTCGGCAGGACCAGCTCGACGGCCGTCTCGTCGTCGGTGGGCGCCGGGCCGTCCACCGGTCCGCCGCAGTCCGAGCTGGGGTATCCGTCGATACCGCACATCAGCCCGCCGTCGCCGAAGCGGGCCTGCGCCACGGCGGCGAGCACATCCGAGCCGGAGGCGTCGTCGGCGACTACGGCGCATTCCCCGCGAGGAGCGGGCGGCTCGTCGCCCTCGGGCGCGTCCTCGGGTGTGCCGTAGTCGATGACGACGGCGACGCGCTTCTCGGAGTCCTCCGCGGCGGCGCCACCGCAGATCTCCTCGAAGACGTCACCGGTACGGGGGAACCGGGTCGCCGACTCGCCGCCCACCGCGAACCGCCAGCCCTCGATGGCTCCGTCCTCGGGCGTGGTGTCGGCGGGCCCGGTGGGTGCGAACGCCCACTCGCCGTCCGCCCACTGGTAGTAGCCCCAGAATCGATAAGAGTCCGCCTCCGCGGTGCCGGCGACGGCAACGGGGAGGAGGACGGCGGCCAGGACGGCCAAAGCCATGCGGCGCAGCGAACGCATCGGTGTCGCGAACCTTTCATGAGCGGTCCGGGAACGAGGACCGGACCGCTCGACGCCCTCCGGCCGCTGTGCGGTCGGCTATCACCGTCGTGTCCTGTGCCTCGTCCCGCAGACCTCGACGGGACGTGAAGCCGCTCGTACCGGTCCGGCGTTCCGGCTCACCGCGATGATGGACACGGGGCGACTCCTGCGACATGCGAGCAGGACCACCGCGTGCGCGGCCTACGGCTGCGGGTCAGCGTCGGTATCCGACCGACTTCCCCCAACCGGTACATAGAGGTGTTCTCACTGTCCCACGCGCTTGTGACCGGGTCAAAACGGCGGTATGAGAACCTCAGTGGTGTCGACGAGCCTGGAGGAGATTGCGATGGCGTGGAGCTGGCGGTTCATCGATGCCGGTGGTGAGCTGATGAAGGACGAGGACGGCGCCGACGCGGGAAGCACGGTGGAGTTCCCCACCCAGTCAGACGCGGAGAGCTGGATCGGGGAGCATTGGCGGCAGCTGTCGGAGTCCGGAGTGCATTCAGTGACTCTGTACGAGGACGGACGCGAGGTCTACGGCCCGATGAGTCTCGAGCCGCCTGAGTGAGATGATGATCGGCGTGTTCACTGGTGCCCGGCGGAGCGGATCCGCCCTCTCCGTATACGCCGTGGGCGTGGTCCTGGCGCTGGCGGGCCCGGCGGCATGGTCCGCACCGGCCGTCGCCACGCCGTCCTGGGCGACGACCTTGGCGCCCTCCGGCCAGTCCTGTGACGTGGTGCTAGTCGACCACGCGGGTGTGCTGTCCGCGGACGAGTCGGCGGCGATCGAGACAGCGGCACGAGACTTCCGCAGCGCGCTCGCCTTCGAAGTGCGCGTCCGGGTGCTCACGCAGGAGCAGGCCCCGCACCTGGAAAGCTGGGTGGACGCCGAGGAGCAGGCATGCGGCTCGTGGCAGAACACCTCCGGGGGCTTCCGGGACAACCTCGTGGTGCTCGCCTTCACCACGGACACCGCGCAGGACACCGGCGAGACCGTGGTCTTCTACGGCGACCAGGCGCCGTCCGCCCTGGACGACGAGTGGCGTGACATTCAGGCCGACGTCATCAACCCGGCGCTGAACGTCGGGGAGTGGGAACGGGGCATTACCGGCGGCCTGGCGGAGATCCGTGACGTCATCGACCCTCCGCCGGGCAACGGCGGCGCTGTTGCCGGGGTGGTGGGCGTCGCGGGCGTGGGGCTGGTGGGCGGGACCGTGGCGTGGCGTCGTCGCCGGCGGCGTCAGGAACTGGCCGCCCGGTTCACCCGGACGACGTCCCAGTTGGACGAGCTGACTCTGAAGCTGGACCCGGTGACCGAGTCGCTGCGGCGAGACATCGAACTGGCGAAGAGCGCGGTCGCGGCTGAGGAGATCGAGGTCGCGCTGGGAGATTCCGAGGAGATGCTGGACTCGGCCGACCAGATGATCTATCAGCGCTCCGAACTCAGCGCTGATCGCGATCAGCTGCTCTCTCAGCGCAGTCTCGCGGCGCTGGAGACCGATGTTCAGGCTTGGGAACGGCTGGAGACGAAGGTACGCGGCCTCCTTCCACGGCTCGCGGAGGAAGAGGCCCGGATCGCCGCGGTTGTCGCCGTCGACGGCGAGGCGGCCGATCGCCTGGCCCGTGCCGACGAGCTTGCCGCAGACGTGCGGGAAGCCGCTGCCACGGGCAATGCCGCCGGGTACGTGGTGACCGACGACGCCGCTGTCCTCGACGTGTACGACGAGCGGGTGCGGGAGATCCACCGCCTGCTTGACGAGAAACGCCTGATCGCCACGGATGAGAAGCTCTCCTCGCTGATCTCGGATCTGGAGGCGTCCCGCGAGGCGCTCGGCCGGCTCGCCCAGCGTGAGGCGGATCTCGCCGAACGGCTGGCGGCGCTGAACCGCGAGCAGGCAGAGATCGAGGCCCTCGAAGGGCCGGCAGCCGACGCCGAGGCCGCGTTGCGGACGGAGTTCGCCGAGAGCATCAGCGTCCCGATCGACGGCAAGGTCGAACACGGCCGGGAGGAGATCGGTTCCGCCGCCGGCCTGCTGGACGAGGCGAACGGGCTGGTGCAGCGCCGGGACCTGGGCGGTGCCGAATGTCGGTTGAACGACGCGGAGGCAGCCCAGGGTCTCGCCCGCGCGGCACTGGGCGAAGTGACGGAGCGGCTGAAGCATGCGCGACGGCTGAGTGAGTCCGTACCTGAGCGGCACGCGTCCGTCAGCGCCCGGGTGGCCGCGTTGAGGAGCCTGGTGACACAGCTCGGTTCCGCCGCGCCGCAAAGCGTGCGCAGCGAGGCGTCGGCCGCCGAGGCCAGGCTGAGCGACGTGGACCTCACCGGCTCCCACCCGGACTGGATCGCCCTGAACGACGAGCTGGCCGCGATCGAGAACCAGGTGAACGCGGCTACCTCCGAGGAGGAGAAGGCGCGGCGGCGTGAGGAACAGCGCCGCCGGGACGCTGAGCTCGCCCGGCAGCGGCGTGCGGCCGGCGCCACCGCGGCCGTCTGGGGATCCAGCTCGTCGCGCCGGTCCTCCTGGAGCAGTGGAACCACCCGCCGCTCGTCGTTCGGCGGCAGCCGCGGCTCGTCGTCGCGCAGTAGCTCGTCGCGGCGCAGCTCGTCGCGCGGAGGATCGTCGCGACGCAGCTCGGGTGGAGGGCGGCGCGGGGGCGGCTCCCGCCGCTAATCCGGATGCCGAGCCGCCCCCTCGTCAGCGGACGCGTCAGTCGAAGACGGGGGAGCGGGTGGCCGTGACGGACGGGTCTCGTTCCACCTTGTCGCCGAGGATCTCGTCGATCGCCTTCATCAGGTGGGGTTCGAGTGTCACCCCGGCCGCCTTGACGTTCTCCGCCACTTGCTCGGGTCGTGACGCTCCGATGATCGCAGCCGCGACATTCGGGTTCTGCAGCACCCAGGCGACGGCGAGCTGGGCCAGGGTCAGCCCAGCCTGCTCGGCCAGGGGACGCAGCCGTTGTACCCGTTCGAGGAGGTCGTCGTCGTCCAGCCACCGACGGATAATCCCGGCTCCGCCGTTGTTGTCGGTGGCCCGGGAGCCGGCCGGTGGCGCCTGCCCCGGCAGGTACTTGCCGGTGAGCATGCCCTGCGCGATCGGCGACCAGACGATCTGCGACACCCCGGCTTCCTCGCACGCCGGCACGACGTCGGACTCGATGACGCGCCACAGCATCCAGTACTCCGGCTGGTTGGAGATCAGCGGCACCCGGAGTTCACGAGCCAGGGCGTGACCGGCGCGAATCTGCTCCGCGGTCCACTCCGAGACGCCGATGTACAGGGCCTTGCCCGCGCGGACGACGTCGGCGAACGCCTCCATCGTCTCCTCGAGCGGCGTGGAGTGGTCGAATCGGTGCGCCTGATACAGGTCGACGTAGTCAGTGCCGAGCCTGCGCAGGGAGGCGTTGACTCCCTCGTGAATGTGTTTGCGGCTGAGTCCGCGATCGTTCGGCCCGCTGCCGCCGGACGGCCAGAACACCTTGGTGAAGATCTCCACGGATTCGCGACGCTGGCCGGCCAGCGCCCGGCCGAGGACCTCCTCGGCCCGCCCAGCGGCGTAGACGTCCGCGGTGTCGAACGTGGTGATGCCCGCATCGAGCGCAGCCCGCACACATGCTTGCGCGGCGTCCTCCTCGACCTGGGAGCCGTGCGTGATCCAATTGCCGTATGTGATCTCGCTGATCTTGAGGCCGGAACGGCCGAGTGCGCGGAATTCCATGTTTCCGACGCTACCGCAGCCCCCGGACGCTGGCGCCGGGCGATCGTGGCGAGCAACCGGGGCCGCTTCGCCCGCCGTCCTGAGCTTCGCCGGATGCCGGCGCGGCCGACCCTCAGGCGGTCGCGGTGAGGGAGATGTCTTTGGTGAAGAACCGGCTGAGCTCTTCCTCGGCGTGATAGCCGAACGGATCGGCGGGGGAGTAGCCGCTGGAGGCGTACAGGGTGATGGCCTCCGGCTGCCGGTCACCGGTCTCCAGCACGATGCGCTGGTATCCCGCCGCGGCGGCGCGTGTCTCCAGTTCGGCCAGCAGCCGGCGAGCGTGGCCGCCGCCCCGGTGATCGTGCGCGACGTACATCCGCTTGATCTCGGCGACGCCGTCGGCGTGCCGGCGAAAGCCGCCGGTGGCGACTGGTTCGTTGCCGACGAAGCCCACCAGGAACAGCCCCTCCGGCGGGCCGAACTCGTCGGGCGAGACGGGGCTGTTGTCCTGACCGCCGTACCGTTCGATGTACTCCTGCTGAAGCTCGTCCTCCAGCGCGCGCACGACGGGGTCCGAGTACCGCAACGCGCGGATCATGATCTCGGGGGCGTCGCTCGTGCCGAGCGAGATGTCCGTCACACCAGATCTCCAGGCTTGACTGTGGGCTTGGGAAGGCGCAGCCGTCGGATCTGCATGGCGCGCATGATGGCGTAGAACGTGTGGCCGCGTCCGGTGTCATCAGGGAACCGCTTGCGGAACTCCTTCTTGATGCGAATGCTGAGGATGGCCATATCGACGAAGAGCATCAGCATCACCACCAGCCAGACGGTCATCATGAAGACGTTGACCGCGGGTATGGGGATGAAATTGCCGAGCAACACCACGATGATGATCGGCAGGAAGAACTCGCCCACCGTGCGGCGAGCGTCGACGTAGTCGCGCAAGAACTTGCGCTCCGGCCCCTGGTCCCGCTTGAGGAGATACCGCTCGTCGCCGGAGGCCATCGCGGTACGGGCGCGGGCCCGTTCGGCACGGATGCGCTCGCGATCGCGGCGCATGGCCTCACGGCGGTTCAGCGGCGGCTTGACGCGCTCTTTACGAGCCTTCTCCGCTTCGCTGCGTTTGGGGGTCGGCCGCCCTTTGCGGGGAGGCTGAACATGGCCATCGGCATCGGTATGTCCGTTGGCGTCGGCGGTCGGCGTGGTGGACGCGTCAGTGTGCGCGTCGGCGGTTTCGGAGTCGGATCGGCGGCGGAACACACCTACAGAGTAAGTTAGACGTTGTCCGTAGACCATCCGCCGGTGCCCACAACGTTTCGGGTACGCATTCTCAGGTTGTGAAGCCTGCCCTGCCATCCAGGGCCTTGACACCGTAGGGTAGGACGCGAACGCTTCATCATGACGTGAACCACCGCTCGAGAAAGGGCTACCTGGCCACATGGGGATCCTCCAGCGAATGTCCATGATCTTCCGGGCCAAGGCCGATAAGGCGCTTGATCGCGCCGAGGACCCCCGGGAGACCCTCGATTACTCGTACAAGAAGCAGCTCGACATGCTTCAGAAGGTGCGGCGCGGTGTGGCGGACGTCGCCACCAGCCGTAAGCGCATCGAAGTCCAGATGACTCAGCTCCAGCAGCAGTCCAACAAGCTCCAGGACCAGGCCAAGAAGGCGCTGTCCCTCGGGCGGGAGGACCTGGCACGGGAGGCGCTGAGCCGTCGCTCCGGCTTGGAAGGGCAGGTCAGCGACCTGCGCGTGCAGCACGAGGCGCTGCAGGGTGAGGAAGAGAAGCTCACACTCGCCGCGCAGCGGCTGCAGGCCAAGGTCGAGTCCTTCCGCACCCGCAAGGAGACGATCAAGGCGACGTACACCGCCGCCGAGGCGCAGACCCGCATCGGTGAGGCCTTCAGCGGCATCTCCGAGGAGATGGGCGACGTCGGCATGGCGATCCAGCGGGCCGAGGACAAGACGGCCCAGATGCAGGCTCGTTCCGGCGCCATCGACGAGCTTCTCGCCTCCGGCGCACTGGACGACGTCACCGGTACCTCCTCGGACAACCTGAGCATCGAGCTCGACCGGCTGTCCGCGGGCGGAGACGTCGATCTCGAACTCGCCCGCATGAAGCAGGAGCTCACTGGAGGATCCTCCGAGGCGCCGAAGGCTCTCGAAGGAGACGCCGGCGCGGCTCCGGCCGCCGAGGCGCAGGCTCAGCGTGAGGAGGAGCAGCGGTGATCGTACGCATCATGGGCGAGGGCCAGCTTCGCATCGCCGACGAGCACTTCACGACGCTGAACCAGCTCGACGACGAGCTCGGCGCGGCCATCGAGGCAGGCGACGACGAGCGGTTCCGCGCTGCTCTGGTCACGCTGCTCGACGAGGTCCGCAAGGTCGGCACGCCGCTGGCGGACGACGAGCTGGTCGACAGCGATCTGGTGCTGCCGTACGCCGAGGCGCACATCGATGAGGTTCGGGAACTGCTGACCGAAGAGGGCCTGATCCCGCTGGAGCCCCCGGCTCGTTGACCTCTAGACAGGGTGCTGCGCCGGAACCGATGTTCGCTTCCGGCGCAGCGCGGCGCGGAACGCGTCAGCATCCAGGGACGTTGATACAAGCGAGCACGTCCGTGGTGACAGGATGAGCGCTAATCGGGCCCGATCAGGAGGAACGCCGGTGGCACGCAGCAGGTTCGCACCCGACCGAGGGCTTACTTTCCGCATGGTCTTGACCATGGTGGTGCTCGCGGTTCTGTACGTGGTGCTGATCGCCGCCATCTCGTTGGCCACAGAAGCATGGATTCTCGGCATTCTCATTGGTCTGGGCGTGCTGTGGGGGCAGTGGTACTTCTCCGACAAGCTGGCACTTTCGGCGATGGGTGCCCGCGAGGTGTCACCGGAGGAGGATCCCGGTCTGCACGCCATGGTGGATCGGCTCTGCGCGTTGGCGGACATGCCGAAACCCAAGGTGGCCGTGGCGCACACCGATCTGCCCAACGCCTTCGCCGCTGGGCGCAGCCCGAAACGTGCGGTGGTGTGCGTGACCGATGGCATCCGACGACGATTGGACGAGCGCGAGCTCGAGGCCGTGATGTCGCACGAGCTGTCGCACGTCGCGCATCGTGACGTCCTGGTGATGACGGTCGCCTCCGTGGTGGGTGTGCTGGCGGGGTTCATCACCCGGATGTTCTTGTGGAGCGGGATGACCCGCAGCCGCGGCAACAACAACAACGCCGCCTTGATGGTGCTCGTCGTGATGGTCGTGGCTGCTGTCGTGTACTTCGTCAGCTTCCTGCTCACCAGGCTGTTGTCCCGGTACCGGGAGCTCGCCGCGGACCGCGCCGGCGCCGTCCTCACCGGGCAGCCATCGGCATTGGCCAGCGCACTGACGAAAATCTCCGGAGACATGGCACGCATCCCGGCGAAGGATCTGCGCGCAGCGGAGCCGTACAACGCCTTCTTCTTCGTACCGGCGCTCACCGGAAAACTCGACATCGCGTCGCTGTTTGCCAGCCACCCGCCGCTCGACAAGCGGCTGGCGCAACTCGACAAGATCTCCGTCGAACTCGGCCGGGAGTAGGTTCGTTCGCATCATGGGTTTCTGGGACACCATCTTCGGCCGGTCCAAGCCGGCCGAGCCGAATCTCGATGCCCTGTTCGCTCTGCCTACCGCTGCACTGACGCTCGAGACGTCGGCGCAGATGCACCCCACGGGCGTGGGGGCGGTGTGTTTCCGGCAGGCCGAAGGCGGGCCGTTCGCCCGGTTGAAGAAAGAGATCACCGCTCTACTCGGCGGCTCGGAACCGGAAGAGATCCGGGACGACTACGGCTACACCTGGCTCGTGGTCAAACGTCCGCCGGAAGATATGTCCGCCCTGTGCACGGACCTGCATGCGGTCAACTCGACCCTCGAGGCCTCCGGGTTCGGGCCCTCTCTGCTGTGTACCACCATCGGCCTGCGCTCCGACGACAATCGCGGCTTGGCCCTGGTCTACCTCTACAAGCGGGGCACCTTCTATCCGTTCGCACCGGTGGATGGCGCTGCTCAGCGCAGGGACAACGCGCTGGAACTCCAGGTGCGGGCACTCGTCAGCGGCGACCTGCCAATCGAGTCGGATGTCAGCCGCTGGTTCCCCGTCTGGGGCGCTCCCGGCGTCTAGCCGTTGGGTCACCTGATCGTCGATATGTCGTCCGATTCCCCTGTGGTGCTCGGGCCTTGACGATCAGATGACCTGATGGGGCCGCGTGGCGCGGTTAGGTCATCTGATCGCCGCTCGTCCGTATCGTGAGATCTGATCGGACGACGTATGACGGCGCCTGAGCGCGGACGTGTCATCTGATCGTTGCCACCGGGACGATCAGGTGACACATCGACGATCAGGTGACACCGGGGCGCACGGGGTCAATTCTTCACGGCGCCCGCGGTCAGGCCCTGAATGAGGTAGCGCTGGGCGAGCGCGAAGAGCACAACCACCGGCACCACCGCGAGCACACCGGCGGCCAGGATGCCGCCCCAGTTCTGCGCGCCCATGCTTTCCATGACTTGCGCGATACCGATCTGGACGGTGCGAGTGCTGGAGGAGTTCGTCATGATCAGGGCGTACTGGTAATCGTTCCAGGCAAGGATGAAGGCGTAGAGGCCAACGGCCACCAGGCCGGGCTTCGTGAGAGGAAGTATGACACTGGTCAGCGTGCGCAGCCTCCCGGCGCCGTCCATCTGCGCGGCGTCCTCCAGCTCGGTGGGCACGTTCTTGAAAAAGCCGCTCATCAACCACACCGCAGCGGGCAGCGTCATCGTCTGGTAAATGAGCACCAGTATCGTGCGCGTATCCAGAAGCTGTAGATTCATCGCGATCTGGTACCACGGCAGCATGATCATGGGGCCTTGGACCATCTGCGCGATCAGTAGTCCGATGATCGCCACCCGCGCGCCCTTGCCCTGGTATCTCGCCAGGCCGTATCCGGCGAGACAGGCGAAGAAGGCAGTGATCGCGGCGGTGAGGACGCACACGATCAGCGTGTTTCCCATCAACCGCGTCATGTCCAGCCCTCGACCCCCGAGCGCCCAGGCGTAGTGGTCGAGCGTGCCTTCCTCGACCAGCCAGCTGGGGGTGGACGAGAAGATGGTCTGATTGGTCTTCAGCGACGAGACGAGCAGCCACAGTCCCGGGAGCAAAATGAAGCCCATGACGACGACGAGCGAGCCGTAGCGTCCGATCACGCGGACTGCCGAGTCTCTGAACACGGTGGATGCCTCCTGCTGCGGTAGCGCGACGCCGGGATTTACCGGCGCGGCGAACCTGCTTAGTCCTTGCGAGGGCCGAACAGTTTGGCCAGTATCCCGGCGACGACGAGGACGATAGCCATGGCCGTGGCTGCCACGGCGCCGGCCATGCCGAAGTCGAAGCGCTGGAACGCCTGGGTGTACACGTAGGTGGGCAGAATGCTGGTGGCGAAGCCAGGCCCGCCATTGGTCAGCGCCCAGATCACCTCGAACTTGAACCAGGTCAGCACCACGGCGATCATTCCGGCGACGAAGAGCGTCGGCCTGATCATGGGCAGGATGACGTGGAACAGGCGTTGCCGGGCAGTGGTGCCGTCGACGGCGGCCGCTTCCAGGACGTCCCGCGAGATGCCCTGGAGCGCGGCGAGCACCATCAAGGCGATGAACGGCGAGCCCATCCAGGTGGCCGTGAGAAGCAGTACCGGCCACACCCAGATCTCCGACCCGAGCCACACGATCGGCTCGTCCAGGAGGCCGATCTGGGTCAGATAGTGGTTCGCCAATCCATGCTGGCCGTCGAAGATCCAACGCCAGATGATGGCGACGACGATGACCGGCATCACCCACGGGATCAGCATCAGGCCACGCCACAGCCCGCGGAGGCGTAGTCTCTGATTGAGGACCAGGGCGATGGTGGTGCCGACAATCAGCTGCAGGCCGGTGGAGCCCAGGACCCACAGGAAGCTGTTGCGGACGACCCGCCAGAAGTTCCGGTCCTCGGTGAACAGCTCTCGGTAGTTGTCCAATCCGGTGAAGGACTGCGGCTCGGGACTGGTGGGGCGGTGGTCGAAGACGCTGAGCCTGACTGTCTCCACCAGTGGGTAAAACTGGGCGACCAGCAGGTAGAGCAGGACAGGTGACATCAGCAGGACCCAGAAGCCGTGCTTTTGCAGCCATCGGCGCCCACGGCCCGGGCGGCCGGCGGGTGTGGCGCCCGTCTGCCGCGTCGGGCGGGGATCCGCGGTCCGGCGCCGCGTACCGGTCTGGTTCACTGCCGGTCCTTGACCTCGCCGATGCGTTCCATGAGCAGTGCGTACGCTTCGTCGGCGTCGATGCTGCCGTCGTTGAACGTCCGCATGATCTCCTGTACCTCGGGCTCCATCTCGGGCTGTCCGGGAATCGGCTCGTAGGCGACGCCGCCTTCGTCGATCAGCGCCATCATGTCCTCGATCTGCCGGGTCTGGCCGTCGATCGCCTCGGGGTAGATGTCGGGCAGGTGTTCGACGATGGCGTCGACACCGACCGTAGTGCGGGCGGGCACGTGCACGACGGAGGCCTGCCGGGCCACCCACTCGTCGTCCACCAGCCGTTCGAGCACGTTCCACGACAGATCCGGGTTCTGTCCACCGGCGAAGATGCCATAGCCGACGTTCATCACCGGAGCCTTACTCTGCTCGGCCGACGGTCCGGCCGGGTAGGCGATCTGCCGCGACACGTCGATGATCTGCGGGTTGAGCTCATACACGTTTGGGGTGAAGAACGTTCCGGCGGCGATCATGCCGACCTCGCCGTTGGCGTAGGCGCGGAACATGTCCGCGTAGTCCCAGGTGACATCCGCGGCCGGCCGGTACGGACGCATCGCCTCGAAGTGGTCGAGTAGCTCCCGCCACTGCTGCTCGGCCTCCGGGCTGGTGTCATTCATGAGCAGGTCGTTGCTGTACGCGGCTGTCATCGGCACCCGGAACGCGAATCGCGGATTGCCCATCGGGTAGGCGAAACCGTACGTGTCCTCGGTGGTCATCGCCTCCGCGGCGGCCTCCATGTCGGCCCACGTCTTCAGATCCTCCACGGCCATTCCGGCTTCGGCGAGGAGTTCCTCGTTGACCACGAGGGTGAATGCCTGTGCCAGATACGGCACCGCGTAGAGCTCGCCGTCCACGGTGGAGTACTCGAGGGTGCCGGGCCGGAACTCGGAGGCCTCGAGGTCACTGCCCTCGAGGCGATCGCGGAGCGGCTCGAGTCCCTGCATCCGGACCAGGTCGAGGACATCCTGGGTCATCGTAAGGTCAGGAGGATTGCCGGCTTGGATACGGATGGCCAGCTGGTCTTGCATGTCCCCCCAGGACATGAAGTTGTACTCCAGTTTCAGGTTGGGGTTGTCCTCGTTGAGATCGGCCTGGAAGTCTTCGGCCACCCGCATCTCGGGGTCGGACGTACCGGGCCAGATGAACTGCAGCTCAGCGTCGGCGTCTTCGATGTTGGCGTTGCCACCGCTGGCGCTATCGGGGTCACCGTCGTCGGAGCCACAGGCGGCGAGCGCCAACGCGGCTGCGGCGGGAAAGGCGAACCAGGCACGGCGGGTGATCAGTCGGGACGAATTCATGGTTGACACACACTCCTTTGTGTTAGGGGCCGACGGAGAGGGTCGGCGGGCAAGCCGCGGGACTGTCCGCTGCTGTGTCGGCGTGCCCGAGGCGGGCGGCCGGGACAAGACTGGGTGGGTGGCAGCGGATGCCATCGGGAGATGCCTAGCGCCCTGTACTAGTCGTCATCGATGTGAATGGCCTCGACCGAATGCTCGATGCCGGCGAAGTGCTGATTGACGGCTTCGACGAGGCGTTGCGGGTCTCTGGAGCGCAGCGCGGCGGCGATTTCGGCGTGGATCTCGACCGCGTGTGGGTTCTTCTCCGGCAGATGTTCGCCGATGCGGTTGTAGAGCTGCCAGAACAAGTCGATGAGGTCCAGCACCAGGTGGTTGCCCAAGGGCGAGAAGAGCCGCCGGTGGAAGGCGAGGTCGAGCTCGGGTGGTGGCTGGCCGTCGACCTGTTGAACGCGCATCTGCTCGACGATCTCCTCAAGGTCGGCGAGGTCCTGTTCGGTCAGCACCTTGCTGATCTTGACGATGAGGTGCTCTTCGAGGGCATGCCGAACCTCAAGAACTTCTTCGAACGCGGCCCCGTCGAGCATGAGGCTGTATGGAAGATGCTCGAGGATGGGGCCGAAGGTGAACTTTCCCACGAAGAGGCCGGTGCCGTGCCGGGCCTCGATGACGCCGAAGGACTCCAGGCTTCGGGTGGCCTCGCGCACCGATGCTCGGCTCATGCCGAGTTGCTCGGCCAGCTCTCCCTCGGAGGGCAGCGGGTCACCCGGCTCGAGACCGTGGTCGAGGACGTACTGCCGTAGCGCTTGCTGAGCCTGCTGGTACAGAGGGACGCGCATCGTGGGTGACTCCACTCGTGGGCTTGCGTGGTTACGCTTGACCTGGATCTCACATCAGATATCGGATATCTGTCAACCCCTTGACGCGGTGTGTTTCTCGCCGGTTAAATGTCCGGCATCTCGAGATGTTAGATATCAGACATGTGGCCAGGAGTCGGTTCATCAGCCCGATATCGGTGCCGAGGGAGGGCATGAGGGCCTGCTCGACCGCCACCGTGACGTGGGAGTCAACCGATGACCCGTTCCCGCACAAATCCCCTGAGCAGACGCCGGGTTCTCCTGGCCGGCGCCGCATCCGCGACGGCTGCCCTAACCGGTGCCGCTATTCACCTGCCACCGGCCACGGCGTCGGCCCGGCCCGGCAACCGCGTGCCCCGAATCTCGTGGACGGCACTGCCGGATGTCCCGTCCAACACCGACGCATGGACCTCCACGTTGCCGATCGGCGAGCCGCACTGGAAGCAGGTTGGCCTGGCAGCAATGGTCGCGGGCGCACATGGCGACTATCTGATCGCTGCGGGAGGAGCCAACTTCCCCGAGGTTGCACGCACCGCCACCCGCGACAATACGCTCGGCAAGGTCTATTGGGCCGAAGCCTTCGTTCTCAAGCGCACCGCCTCTGGTGTGGAATGGCTGACCCACGAGCTCCGGCTGCCCGACGCCGTTGCCTACGCTGCTACGGTCAGCACCGAGGACGGCGTCGTCGTACTCGGCGGCGAAGGTTTCCGCGGCGGCGCCAACGGCAACGCACAGGCGGCACTGGAGCTGTTCGCCGACGCGTACGTCCTGCGCTTCGACGCGGCATCCGAGACGCTGGTGCGGGAGGACCTTCCGGATCTGCCCCGGCCGATGTCCTACGCGGTGGCGGGCGTGATCGATGATGTCGTGTATGTCGCCCAGGGCGGAGACTTCTACAGTCTCGACCTGGCCCGGCCCGCGGAAGGCTGGTCGGTGCTGCCGTCATGGCCCGGTGATGCCCGGGCAGTCGCCGTCGGCGCCGCACAAGCCGGCCGGTTCTACCTGTTCAGCGGCCGTAGCCAGGACGAAGCCGGTGACTGGCGATTCCACCGCGATGCGTATGCCTACCACCCGGCACGCCGGCGGTGGGACCGGATCTCCGATCTGCCGTGGTGTGTCACCGCCGGTCTCGCCCACCCTGTCGGCAAGCACCAGATGCTCGTTGTGGGCGGAGACAAGGATCTCGACCGCTGGAACCTGATTGAGGCTCACAGTGCGTTGCGTAGGGCCGCGCCGCCCGGGTCGGACGAGTGGCACGCCCACAACGACGTCGTCACGTGGCTCTTCGACCATCACACCGGGTTCAACACGGAGCTCCTGCTCTACGACGTCCGCAAAGACAGCTGGCAGATACTGGGCCACTTCCCGGGTTCCCCGCCCGCGACCGCGCCCGCCGTCAGCTGGGGCGACGACCTGATCATTGTGAGCGGGGAGGTGGGGCCGGGAATCCGAACGCCGAAGGTATGGAAGGCAAGTTTCGCCCACGGTCGACCGATGTCCGCGTGAACGCAAGGAGAACCGTTGTGACCCACCCGCAACACACACGCCCAACAAGCCGGAGGCGTTCGGTGCTCGCGTCGGCGAGCGCCGTGGCGCTCGCCGCCATCGTGGCCGTCTCCGGATCGAGTGTCCCGGCAGCCGGCGCGAAAGATCCGGCCGCGCCGCCCGGCACGGCGGTCTACGAGGCCGGCACCGACGGATACGACACCTTCCGAATCCCGGCCATCGTCCAGGCCGCAGACGGAACCCTGCTCGCCTTCGCCGAGGGCCGCGTCGCAGGCGCTGGCGACACCGGCGACATCGACCTCGTGCTCAAGCGCTCGACGGACGGCGGCGACAGCTGGGGGGAACTCCAGGTCGTCGGCGACAACGGGCCGAACGTGTTCGGCAATCCCGCTCCCGTCGTCGACCGGGAAACGGGTCGGGTGATCTTACTGACCACCCATAACTCCGGCACGGCAACGGAGACCGCCATCCGGCGTGGTGACGTCTCTGACGAGGACAGCCGGCGCGTCTTCGTGCAGTACAGCGACGATCACGGCGCCACCTGGTCGGATCCGCGGGAGATCACCGCGCAGACCAAAGAACCGGACTGGCGGTGGTACGCCACCGGCCCCGTGCACGGCATCCAGTTGCGGCACGAGCCTTACGCGGGCCGGCTGGTCATCCCGGCAAACCACTCGGCTGCGCCACCTGAGGGATCCGCCGACACCGGCGCGGAGAACAAGTACTACGGCGCGCACTCCCTGTACAGCGACGACGGTGGTGAGACGTGGCAGATCGGTGGCGTGGATCGCCCCGAGGACGGTGTGATCAACCCGAACGAGAACACCGCCGTCGAGCTCAACGACGGACGGGTCTATTTCAACACGCGCGATCAGAATGGGACGTCGGAGTCGACGCGCGCGGTGACGCACAGCAGCGACGGCGGCGCCAGTTTCGACCAGCCCTACCAGGAAGAGCCACAGCTACCAGCGCCCGTAGTGCAGGCCGCGACGCTTCGGCTGTCGTCGACAGCGCTAGGGGCGCCGAAGGATCGGCTGCTCTTCTCGGCGCCGAAGGGTCCGGCACGTGCCGGAATGCGGATTTCAAGCAGTTTCGACGAGGGCCAGACCTGGACCGCCGGAAAATTGATCTGGGATGGGCCCGCGGCCTACTCGGACATGGTCCGCCTGGGAAACAATCGGGTGGGAATCCTGTACGAAGCCGGAGTGGACGGTCCCTACGAGACGATCACCTTTGCCCGTTACACGACTGGCCAGCTGGACGCGCCGGAGCCGCCGGAACCGCCGCGGCGGGTGACCGTCACCCCTGACGGCTCCGGCCACGGCAACGACGCCGAGGTGTATCAGCGGGCGGCGTTGACCGAGGGTCGATTCGGCCAGGCACTCGACCTGGGCGCCGATGACTATCTCGTCGTTCCGCCGTCGGAGTCGGTTCTCGGTGCAGGCGGGACGTTCACCGCGGCCACGTGGTTCCGCACCGACTCTCCCGCGTCGCAGGCGATTATGTGGGCGTACGGCGTGGGTTCCGGGGCGCCTCAGTGGTGGATCCGGGTGGAGCCCGGCTCGGATCGGCTGCGCGCCCTGGTGGACACGGGCAGCGGGTCGCGTTCGCTCGTCGCTCCGGGAAACCTGGCGGATGGCGCCTGGCATCACGTGGCGCTGACTCGGTCCGCTGACGCAGTGGTCCTGTACGTCGACGGTGTGGCGGTGGCCGAGGCGGACAATATCCCCGGATCGACGTCGCGGGCGACGAGCATCGGCGTGTACGCCGGCCAGCGCCCCGATGGCGTGAATCCCCTGACCGGCCAGCTCGACGAGTTGTATCTCTACAACCAGGCGTTGAGCGAGGACGAGATAGCTGATCTGGCCACGGAGAACGCCGGACCGGCGCAGGGTCAGGTGCTGCACCTTCCGTTGGAAAAGCTCTCCCGTGAGATGCGCCGGTAAGTCCAACGCTGGTACGGCTGCTGCGCCGGGTGATTGACGGCGGAACCATCGTCAGCATATGTTGACGGCGTGAATCGTCAACATATGCTGACGTTGGGCGGAGTCCGGTGACGCGTGGCGCGATGAGATGGCAGCGGGGATCACTCGGCACGGTGGACGGCGTGACGCTCGCCACCCGGGACAGCGGTGGCGACGGCCCGGCCGTGGTACTCCTGTCCGGCCTCGGAGCTCCGCAGAGTGTATGGGACCGGGTCGCCCGGTTGCTGACCGGTCGATACCGGGTCATCACCTTCGACTACCGTGGGCACGGACGCTCGGGCACAGCGGAGGATTACGGATTCGAGCGGTTTCTTGACGACGTCCGGGTCGTGGTGAAGAGCTGCGGCGTTCGTGCGCCGCTCCTTTGTGGCTGGTCACTGGGCGCAGATCTCGCCGTCTGGCATGCCGCGCTATACCCCACCTCGTGCTCGGGGGTACTTGTCCTGGACGGAGCCGTCCCCGCGGATCTGGGATCACCCGGCGAGGCGCCTGCTGAAGGACGGGACGGTCTCGTCGCCCGCGCTGCTGACGCTCTGGCGCGGTTGCTGCGGGTGGGGGTGCGTCTCGATCGCGGTGCGTTGGCGGGGCTGGTGAATGAGGTTCAGCAGCGGCGAACGGCTATCGCCGACGCGTACCCGCGACTCCGTTGTCCCGTGCACGTCGCTGTGGCGACGTCGCCCTCGGGCGGCTACGACGACGCCGGTCTGGCCCGTTGGCGTGACGGCGTTCATAAGCTGCAGGCAGCGCACCCAGATGTGCCACTCACCTGGCTGGACAGTGATCACGCTGTGCCGCTGCGGGTGCCGGAGCGGGTCGTCGAGCTGATCGATTCGGTGGCGGCCGCCGCTGGCCGGGACCATGGCGGATGAGTGCTGTCTCGGCGGGGTGCTGTGTCGGCGGAACGCTGCGTTGGTGGGGTGCTCTGTCGGAAAGGGCTCGGCGTGATATGGCTCGGGCTGGCCAGCGCTCGTCGGATAGTGCGCATCGGACAAGGAGAAGGAACAGCGGATGGTGCGCGAGGTCAGGGCTCGTTGCGCAGCAGGCCCCGGCCCCCGTACTTGCGATGCGCGGACTGCTTGGACACACCCAGCGCCTCGGCGATCTGGGTCCACGACGCGCCGCTCACACGGGCCCGGCGGACCAGGACGGACTCCCTGCGCTGGGTCTCCCGGCGCAGGGCCGCCACAGCCCTCAGCGACTCGAGCGGTTCCGGACCATCGGTCGCGCGGAGCAGCTGATGCATGGACTCGTCACTCATGCGGCAAATCTACGCCGGGCCGGGTCCGGTCTACTTGCTCTGGTCGTTGCTGAGCCATTTCTCCGGGCGCATCCTGACCAAAATCGAGTTCGGGCCAAGGGCGTCGTCGACGTAGGCGGTGGCGTCGTCTTCGGAAAGGTACCGACGCACGATAGCCAGAGCCTGCGCGCGGGTGGGTGGGTCGTCGTTGGCCACCACCGGACCTTCCGCGGTCACGTACTTGTACGGCGCATCCTCGGTCTGCGCCACGAGGCTGAACCTGCCGGCTTTGCGGATGCAGCGATCCTTGACGGTGTCCCGGTGCATCCACAGTAGGACCTCGCCGCCGGGTTCATAGTTGTACCAGATCGGCACGGCCAGGGGTGCGCGACCGTCTCGCTCCACGGCCAGCACCCCGACGTGGATCCCCGACAGGAACGTCTCGCGCTCTGCCTCGGTCATGACAAAGGACATGCGGTTACACCTCACGGTTAATGCGTGCGCGACGTTCGGTGCGTGCGTGCTGGACAATAGGACAGCATTTGCCGCGCTCGGTCACCTGATCATTCTCACGCGTAATGACTGGTCAGCGGGCAGGAAGTGCCAGCATCCTGTCCAGGGCGACCTTGGCCCAGTGCGACGTGTCGGCGTCGACCTCGATGCGGTTGACCACGCGACCCTCCACCAGGCTCTCCATGGCCCACACCAGATGCGGAAGATCGATGCGGTTCATGGTGGAGCAGAAGCACACGTTGCGGTCGAGGAAGACCACGTTCTTGTCCGGGTACTCCTGGGCCAGCCGCTTGACCAGGTTGAGCTCGGTACCCACCGCCCAAGCCGACCCGGAAGGCGCGTCGGCGATGGTCTTGATGATGTACTCGGTGGAGCCGACGTAGTCGGCCGCGTTGACTACCTCGTGCTTGCATTCCGGGTGCACTAGGACGTTGACACCGGGGACGCGTGCTCGCACGTCGTTCACCGAGTCGATGGAGAACCTGCCGTGGACCGAGCAGTGCCCCTTCCACAGGAGCATGCGGGCGTTGGCCAGCTCGTCGTCGGAGACACCGAAGTTCGGCTTGTGCGGGTCGATGACCACGCAGTCGTCCAGTGACATGCCCAGCTGCAGCACGGCGGTGTTCCGGCCGAGGTGCTGGTCTGGCAGGAAGAGGACCTTCTCCCCGCGCTCGAACGCCCACTCCAGCGCACGCTGCGCATTGCTTGACGTGCACACGGCGCCGCCGTTGCGGCCGACGAACGCCTTGATGTCGGCGGAGGAGTTCATGTAGGTGATCGGCACCGTCGAGGCGGCGACCCCGGCGTCGGTGAGGCGGGCCCAGGCGTCTTCGACCTGCAGCAGCCTGGCCATGTCCGCCATAGAACACCCGGCGGCGAGATCCGGCAGGATCACCTGCTGATGGTCGCCGGTCAGGATGTCGGCCGACTCGGCCATGAAGTGCACGCCGCAGAAGATGATGTACTCCGCTTCCGGGCGGGCCGCGGCGTCCTTGGCCAGTTTGAACGAGTCACCTGTGACGTCGGCGAACTGGATGACTTCGTCGCGCTGATAGTGATGCCCAAGCAAGAAGGCACGCTCTCCGAGCGCTTCGCGTGCGCGGCGAGCCCGATCCACCAGGTCGGGATCGCTGGCGGCCGGGAGATCCCCGGGGCACTCTACCCCGCGCTCGGTGGCGGAGTCCGCGCCGCGGCCTAGCAACAGCAACGGCAGCGGTGTTGCGGGATGGGAATCGGTGACGGTCACGGGATGACGCCTCACTTTCACGGGCAGATGCCTCTACATGGTCCCATATGCCCAACAACGGAGGGAGTGGCAGACTTCCCATGTGATGACCGTCATGTTCGCCGCCGTGATCGTCGTGGCCGTGCTGGGCACGCTGGGTTTCGTCTCGTCGGCCCAGCGTCGAGCCGACGACGCGCAGCGCCGGGCCGAGGCGCTGTCGGAGCAGAACCACCGGCTCGAACGTGCGCTTGGCGTGGCTGAGCAGGCGTTGCGCTCGCTGTCACACGACACCCGGCTCGACGCCGGCATGGCCGTTCAGCTGGACGCGGCGATCGAGGACATCCGGCGGGCCGCCAGGGGAGACGATCCGAGTCTGGGCGGCTGATCCAGCGCAGCGGTATCACCAGGCTTTCTCGTGCTTGACCATGCCTGCAGCCCTGGTAAAGCACGAGAAACCATGGTTTACATGATCATTTGGGGGCGGTCGGGGGTGTGGTCACCCGAAGAAGACGGAGGGGACGTACGGCGCCGGTGGCCGCATGTGCCGCAGTGCCAGGCACCCGTCGGTCTCGACGCGCAGGCCGGCGGCGAGCCCCACGTCGAGCGCCCACTCCTGATCGGACGTGAGATGACGCACACTCAGCTCCTCGCCGGGTGGCACCGTGTTCAGCGCGGCCCACAGCAGGCGCTGGGCGACGGCCCGGCTGGTGGCGGCCAGCGGGCCTACCCCGAACTGGTCGAGGTACACGTACCCGGACCCGGTCAGGATGTCGCAGACGAGTAGTGGTCCGCCGGTGGCGAGAAACGCATGGTCGGCTCGGTGCGTGGCGCCGCGAACACGCCGGTCCACGGAATCGACCAGGTCCAGGTCGGACTGGCTGCCCACGCGGACTCCGCCGACGTCCGGCGCGGCGCCGGGATCGACGGTGCCGCTCAGGCGCAGGGTCGGATACAGCGTGAAGCCCGCGTGGCGATAGCGGCGCAGGGCGGCGTGGTTCGGCATCGCGCACAGCATGCCGCGCAGGCATCCGTCGCCGTACGCCACGGCTGCGTCGAACAGTGCTTTGCCGATGCCGCGTCCCTGGTGGGCCGGGTCGACGGCCAGTGTGGACAGGACCCACATCTCGTCCCGGCGCAGCGCGACGGCGACGCCCGCGACGCCGGCTTGGTCCTCGGCCACCCAGCAGCCACCTGGGTCCACGTCAAGGAAGTGCGCGAGGCGCTTGATCCAGCGGTGCCGCGCGACGGTGGAACGGCCACCTCCGGCCGGCCTGAACGCGCGGTCGGTGACGCGCTCCACGGCCTCGACATCCGTGCGTCGCATCGGGCGAATTCGCATCGGGCGGCTCCAGCGGGCATGGGGGGTCTCGAGGATCGCGTCATCCATTCTGACAGCGTAGTGTGCGGCCGCTGGTGTCCCGTCTGACAGACTCTGCGCTATGCGCATCCTTGTTGCTCCGGACAAGTTCGCCGGGACGCTGACGGCTGTCGAGGCCGCGGACGCGGTGGCCGCGGGATGGCGGCGAACCACGCCCGACGACGAGGTTGTCGCCGTGCCGATGGCCGACGGAGGTCCGGGCTTCGTCGATGTCCTGCAGGCGAGCCTCGGCGGGGACCTGCTCGCTGTGACCGTGGAAGGACCCCTCGGCGTACCGGTGCCGGCCACCCTGCTCCTGGTGAAGGACGCGAGTGCGGGCACCACGGCGTACATCGAGTCCGCCCAGGCCTGTGGCCTGGACTTGTTGCCGAGGTCCAGCGACGGACGCAGCCCCGAGCCCGGCGTCGCCTCCCGGGCGTCGTCGTACGGAGTGGGGCAGCTGATCGCGGCGGCCGTGGACGCCGGCGCGGGCCGCGTCGTCGTCGGTCTCGGCGGCTCGGGCACCAACGACGGGGGAGCGGGCATGCTCGCGGCGCTGGGAGCGAGCGCGGAACCGGAGGGGGCGCTGCGTGGCGGACCGGACGCGCTCGCCGGACTCACCGGTCTGGACATGGCTGCCGCCCGGGACCGGCTCGCCGGGATCGAGCTGGTCGCGGCGTCGGACGTAGACAACCCGCTGCTCGGACTCCGTGGCGCCACCAATGTCTTCGGCGAGCAGAAGGGCCTGACAGGCGACGAGCCGAAGCTGGCGGCCGACGCCGCTCTGACCACGTTCGCCCAGCTCGCGGGACGTAAGACGGCCGATGCCAAGGGAGCGGGCGCCGCCGGTGGGCTCGGTTACGCGATCCTCCTCCTCGGCGGCAGCAGGG
Source organism: Phytoactinopolyspora alkaliphila (assembly GCF_010550695.1). Classification (GTDB taxonomy): domain Bacteria; phylum Actinomycetota; class Actinomycetes; order Jiangellales; family Jiangellaceae; genus Phytoactinopolyspora; species Phytoactinopolyspora alkaliphila. The sequence continues at coordinate 71,190 of NZ_JAAGOB010000018.1, read as the reverse complement.
AGCCTGGCTTCACCACCGTGGCTGACGCCGTCGGCCTGCCGGACCTGGTCGCGGCGTCGGACCTGGTCATCACCGGGGAAGGCAAGCTCGACTGGCAGTCGATGAACGGCAAGGTTCCGGTAGGGGTAGCGGAGCTGGCCAACGCCGCGCTGCGTCCGTGCATCGCCGTGGCTGGAGCCGTGGAAGTGGGCAACCGGGAGCTGCGCGCCAACGGGATCGAAGCAGCCTATGCCCTCGTCGACATCGTCGGCCGCGAGGAGGCCTTCGCCCGGCCGGCGGACAGCTTGGCCGCCGTCGCCGAGAGGGTGGCGAAGACGTGGAGCCGGGGAGGCTGACGCGCAGGCCATGCGTGGATGCCGCCGGTGTTGGCGCGATTCGGGGCCGGGCACCCTACACTGGCATTGCAGGTACGGAATGACATTGCCGTCGCAGACGTTAATCGCTACAGACGCAGTCCGCTATTCGTCAGGAGAACAACGATGACGGTTCAGGAACAGACCGACCAGGGTGTGGTGCTCACCGACGGCGCCGCTTCCAAGGTGAAGGCCCTGCTCGACCAGGAGGGCCGGGATGACCTCCAGCTGCGTATCGCTGTTCAGCCCGGTGGCTGTTCCGGTCTGCGTTACCAGCTCTTCTTCGACGAGCGCTCGCTCGACGGTGACATCGTGCAGGACTTCAGCGGCGTGAACGTGGTGGTCGACCGCATGAGCGCCCCGTACCTCACCGGTGCCACCATCGACTTCGTCGACACCATCGAGAAGCAGGGCTTCACCATCGACAACCCCAACGCGGGCGGTTCCTGCGCCTGCGGAGATTCGTTCCACTGATCGGCTGACAGCGCGCCCGATCATCATCGAGTACGCCGGACCAGGTAGGACGGGGCATCGCCCACGGCCTCACCGGGTCCGGCGTACTCGTGTCCGCGCATGCGGCACCAGGCTGGAACGTCGGTGGCCGCCGCGGGATCGTCGGCGATCACCCGTACCAAGCCTTGGACGGGCACGTCACCGATCCGTTTGGCCAGCTCGATCACCGGCAACGGGCAGCGCATACCCCGGCAGTCCAGAACCAGCGGGCCGGTCATATCCCGGCCTCCGCCCGGAGCCGGGAGACCACCTGCGGCACCACGTCCAGGAAACGGTCGACGTCGGCTGAGGTCACGTCGCGGGACAACGACACCCGGACATTGCCATGGGTGAGAACGCCCATCGCCTCCAGCACATGGCTCGGGCGCAGGGTGCTGGCGGTGCACGACGAGCCACTCGAGACCGCGAAACCGGCCCGGTCCAGTTCGCCCACCAGCGCTTCACCGTTGACGTACAGGCAGGAGAACGTCACCAGGTGCGGCAGGCGCCGGTCCGGGTCGCCCACCACCTCCACATCGGGGACCCGGGCGGGTATTTCCGCGCGTATCCGGTCCACCAGGGCACGGTGCCGCGCGGCCAGCTGCTCAGCCTCGCCCGCCCGTGCATGCAGCGCCGAGGCCGCAGCGAGGATGCCGGGCAGGTTGCCGAACCCGGGGACGCGCCCGTCCTCACGCTCGTCCTCCGGCAGCGCCGAACGCCACCGGGTGCCACGCCGCACCGCCAGGACTCCGACGCCTGGAGGTCCACCCCACTTGTGTGCGCTCGCGGCCAGCACCGACCACCCGCGGGGGACCGGCTGACGCCCGACGGTCTGCGCGGCGTCGACGAACACGGGCACGCCCCGGTCCCGGCAGTGTTCCGAGACGTCGTCGACCGGCTGAACCGTGCCCACTTCGTGGTTGGCGGACTGCAGGCAGGCGAGTGCGGTGTCCGCATCCACCGCGGCGGCGAACTCGGCCGGATCGACCCGGCCGGTACGGTCCACGCCGACGAGCCGGGGTGCCGCGGGGGACCCCGCGTCGTCGCCCGCGCTATGCGCGGCCGCATGCAATACGGCGGAATGCTCGACCGCCGACGCCACGATCTGGCGTCCCGCGCGCCGCCGGGCACGGGCCGTGCCGAGCACGCCCTGGTGGACGGCCTGCGTGCCGCTGGCCGTGAACGACACTTCGCTCGGCTGGGCGCCTAGCAGGGAGGCGATCACCTCGCGGGCGTTGTCCAGGAGCATCCGTGCCCTCCGGGCCGCGCCGTACAGGCGAGCCGGATCGGCCCAGCCCTCGTCCACCGCCGCGAGCCACACCTCCCGTGCGCTCGGGTGCAAGGGTTCGGCAGAGGCGGCGTCGAAGTATCCGGAACCCTGTTCGGGAACACGGTGGTCATCGTTTGATTCCACGACACGTACGGTAATAGCCAGACCTCCTGGCCGAGAGCCGACGGGCAACCGCTAGTCTTGGCGGCGACAGGAGAAGCTTGCCTTGGGTGTGGCGCGCCGGGTGTTTCATGCTCGGGACGGCGGACATCTCAAGGCGGCGCAACGGCATGGAAGGGCGCCTCGTGGGTCGGTTCAGGTGGGCTCGCCCGGTGCGTCGCAGGGTCATCACTGCGTCGGCCGCGGTAGGCACCGTGATGATACTGAGCGGCTGTGCCGCTGATTCGCCGTCGCAATGGGGGCGTGTCGGGCTGCCCGAAGGCGTGACCGAGGAAGCCCCCCTGATCGGTGACCTCTGGGTCGGTGCCTGGGTGGCGGCGTTCGCTGTCGGCATCCTGGTCTGGGGACTGATCCTGTGGGCCGCCGCGGCCTACCGCAAGCGCAACGACGACTTGCCGGTGCAGACCCGGTTCAACATGCCGATCGAGTTCCTGTACACGGTCACGCCGCTGATCGTGATCGGTGTGCTGTTCTTCTTCACGGTGCGGCACCAGGACGAGATCTTCGATGACACCAGCCCGCCGGACCTGACGGTGAACGTGGTCGGGCAGCAGTGGTCGTGGACCTTCAACTATGTCGACGAGGACGTCTACGACATCGGCACGCCTGAAGAGTTCCCCACGCTCTACCTGCCGGTGGACCAGACAGTCCGGTTCGACCTTGATTCGCCGGATGTGATCCATTCCTTCTGGGTGCCGCAGTTCTACATGAAGATGGACGTGGTGCCGGGCCGGACCAACAGTTTCCAGGTGACTCCCAACCAGGAGGGCACCTTCGCCGGCAAGTGCGCCGAGCTCTGCGGCGTCTACCACTCGCGGATGCTGTTCAACGTCGAGGTCGTGTCCGCGGAGGAGTACGACGCGCAGATGGAGGCGTTGCGGCAGGCCGGCCAGGAGGGCCAGATCGACGCACCGCTGCGGGGCTCCTTCTCGCAGACGCCGCTGAACCAGCTCGGGAGTGAAGAGTGACCACGTATCTGGAGCGCACGGCAGCCGAGGCGCCCGGCCCGGCGGCCGTGCCGCGCCGCAAAGGCAGCGTCGTGGTCCGGTGGATGACATCCACAGACCACAAGGTGATCGGGTACATGTACCTGATCGCGTCGTTCGGCTTCTTCATCATCGGCGGCATCATGGCGCTGCTGATCAGGATGGAGCTGTTCACCACCGGAAACCAGGTGGTCAGCGACGGCCTGTACAACCAGCTGTTCACCATGCACGGCACCATCATGCTGCTGCTGTTCGCCACTCCGTTGTTCATCGGCTTCGGCAACATCATCGTGCCGCTGCAGATCGGCGCGCCCGACGTGGCGTTCCCCAGGCTGAACATGTTCAGCTTCTACCTCTTCGTCTTCGGTGGGCTGATCGTCGTCTCCGGATTCCTCACGCCAGGCGGAGCGGCGGACTTCGGCTGGTTCGCCTACACGCCGCTGTCCAACGCGATCTACAGCGCCTCTGTCGGTGGCGACCTGTGGGTAGCCGGCCTGGCGATGAGCGGTTTCGGCACCATCTTCGGTGCTGTGAACTTCGTGACCACCATCGTCTGCATGCGAGCACCCGGAATGACCATGTTCCGGATGCCCATCTTCACCTGGAACATCCTGGTCACCAGCATCCTGGTGCTGATCGCCTTCCCGCTTCTGGCCGCCGCCCTGTTCGCGCTGTTCGCGGACCGGAACTTCGGCACCATGATCTTCGATCCGTCAGCGGGCGGTGCCATCCTTTGGCAGCATCTGTTCTGGTTCTTCGGTCATCCCGAGGTGTACATCATCGCGTTGCCGTTCTTCGGCATCATCACCGAGGTCATTCCGGTGTTCAGCCGCAAGCCAATCTTCGGCTACAAGGGCCTGGTGCTGGCGACCCTGGCGATCGCGGTGCTGTCGGTGACGGTGTGGGCGCACCACATGTACGTCACCGGTGCGGTGAACCTGCCGTTCTTCGCGGCGACCACGATGCTCATCGCCGTTCCCACGGGTCTGAAGTTCTTCGCCTGGATCGGCACCATGTGGCGCGGCTCGATCACGTTCGAGACGCCCATGCTGTTCGCGCTCGGATTCATGGTGACCTTCCTATTCGGCGGGCTCACCGGGGTGATCCTGGCCTCGCCGCCACTGGACTTCCAGGTCTCCGACTCCTACTTCGTCGTCGCGCACTTCCACTACGTCGTCTTCGGGACCGTGGTGTTCGCGATGTTCGCCGGCTTCTACTTCTGGTGGCCCAAGTTCACCGGACGGATGCTCGACGAGCGCATGGGCAAGATCCACTTCTGGCTCCTGTTCCTGGGTTTCCACGGCACGTTCCTGGTGCAGCACTGGCTCGGTGTCGAGGGCATGCCGCGCCGTTACGCGGACTACCTGCCAGAAGACGGCTTCGAGCTGCTCAATCAGATTTCCACGGTCGGTTCCTTCGTGTTGGCCATCTCCACGCTGCCATTCCTCTGGAATGTGTGGAAATCGCGTCTGACGCCGAAGGTCGCGCTGGACGATCCGTGGGGTTACGGGCAGTCCCTGGAATGGGCCACGTCCTCGCCCCCGCCGCGGCACAACTTCACCTCCCTGCCGCGCATTCGCAGCGAGCGGCCGGCGTTCGATCTGAAGTTCCCCGAGGCGGCAGTCGCGGCACAGGCCAAACCTGCGGACTCCGGTGTGCTGACCGAAGTCCTAGGCCCGGCGGACGTGGATCAGGCCGGTGAGGCGGGAACACCGGACGTCCAGGACAAGAGCGGCGACGAAGGAGACGAGGGTAACCGATGAGGATCGAGGGTCTTGTCTTCGCCGTCGTGGCCGTGTTCCTGGCCATAGTGACGCCGGTGTATTGGTTCCTCTCCAAAGATCCCACCGGCACCACGGCGCTCGCCGTGACGTTCGGGCTGGGCGCCATGATCGCGTTCTACTTCATGCTTCTGGCACGCCGTATCGGTCCGCGGCCGGAGGACCGTCACGACGGTGAGATCGAGGAGCTCGCGGGGGAGTACGGGTTCTTCAGCCCCCACTCCTGGTGGCCGCTGGCCGCCGGCGCCTCGGCCACCGTGGTGTTCCTCGGACTGGTCTACGCGTGGTTCATCCTGATCATCGGGCTGGCACTGGCGGCGATCGCCGTGCTCGGCTGGGTCTTCGAGTATTACCGGGGCGAACACGCCCACTGACCCGGGCGGACGTCTTTCGTTGAAGCGGCGCTCGTATTCGCTCACTTCGGTGTGGCGAGTACGAGCGCCGCTTGACGTGTGCTGGGGCTTCCTGACCTCGCCCGGCCAGCGATGGCTGGACTGGTGGCCGTGGCTGGAGTCGATCGACGTGCGGCGGAGCGACGGCCTGGTGGGCAGCACCGCCCATTGCGTGTGGAAAAGCCCGGTGGGCTTCCGGCTGTCCATGACGGTTCGCCTGAACGACGCCGACCCGAGCCGCCGGGTGGACCTAGTGGTCACGGGAGACGTCGCGGGGACGGCGGTGGTGCGGTTCTGCGAAGCCGGGGATGGCACCCGAATCGACGTCGCCTGGCAGGTGACGACGGAACGTGCCTGGATGAACGTGACCGGACCACTGCTGTGGCCGGTATTCACCTGGGGGCACCGGGTGGTCATGAATGCGGGGGAGCGAGGACTCAACGCCATGCTCGCCGGCCACTGACGCGGCGGCCGGCCCCACACTGTGTGAGGCCGGCCGCCGCGTGGGCGCTTCTCGTTGTTCCCCTACTGCTGCCCGCTCGCGATGTGGTCCCCAGCAGCCGACTGATCCCGTGTGTCACCCTCGGTGATCTCACCGTGACCATCGTGATGGGTGTGCTCGAGCTCCTCACGGGTCGGCTTCTGGACGACGTCGCCGAAGTAGAAGCGCGAGAGGCGGGCCTGACGGCGTTCCCGCTTGTAGGCCGGGTTGGGAATCCCGTTCGGGTCGGTTGCCGGTCCGGGCTCGATCGGCTCGCGCCGCTCGTGCGCGGTGAGGGCGTACGCCTCGCCGACCGAAAGCGGGGCGTGGCGCTCGGTGAACTCCCCGCTGGGACTGACCATGATGGTTCCGGTCTCCCGCCCGTGCAGCACCTTGTCGCGATCCCGGCGCTGCAGCCCGAGACAGATCCGCTTGGTGATCCAGAACGCCAGCGGTGGCATCAGAATGATGCTGAACTGCAGGAACCTGGAGATCCAGTTGACCGGCATATTGAGAACCGTGGCGAAGAAGTCGTTCCCGCCGGCGATCCAGAGCAAGATGTAGAAGACGATGAACGCCACGCCGAGCCCGGTGCGAACCGGCACGTTGCGCGGCCGGTCCAGCACGTGGTGCTCGCGTGTGTCCCCCGTGACTTTCTGCTCCAGCCAGGGATACAGCGCCAGCGGCACCAAGATCAGCCCGGGCAGGACCAACGCGGGGATCAGCACGCTCAACGTGAGGTTGTACCCGAAGATGTCCAGTTCCCAGGGCGGCATCACCCGCAGGGCGCCATCGAGGAAACCGACGTACCAGTCGGGCTGGGTTCCGGCCGTGACCTGCGACGGATCGTACGGTCCCCAGAACCACAGCGGGTTGACCTGGATGGTGGCCGCCATCAGGAAGATGAAGCCGAAGACGATGAAATTGAACCCACCGGCCTTCGCCACGTAAATGGGGAAGAACGGGTAGCCGACGACGTTCTCGTCGGTCTTGCCGGCACCTCCCCAGTGGGTGTGCTTCTGGTACCAGATCATCATCAGGTGAGCCACGACTAGCGCCAGGATCAAGCCGGGAACCAGGAGAATGTGGATCGGATACAGCCGGGAGATGATGTCTTCGCCCGGATACTCCCCGCCGAAGATGAAGTACGACAGGTATGTGCCGACGACGGGAACGGCCAGCACACCGCCCTCGATGATACGAAGGCCGGTGCCGGAGAGCAGGTCGTCAGGGAGCGAATAGCCGGTGAAGCCGTTGGCGACGCCGAGCACCAGCAGCAGCACGCCGATGAGCCAGTTCAGCTCGCGAGGCTTGCGGAATGCGCCGGTGAAGAAGATCCGGAGCATGTGTACCGACATGGCCGCCAGGAAGACCAGGGTCGACCAGTGGTGAACCTGCCGCATGAGCAGGCCACCGCGCACCTCGAAAGACAGGTCGAGTGTCGATGCGTAGGCCTCGGAGATGAGGATGCCCCGCATCGGCACGTAGGCGCCGTCGTAATAGACGTGCGCCATGGAGGGCTTGAACCACAGGGTCAAGAACACGCCGGACAGAAGGAGCAGGATGAAGCTGTACAGAGCGATCTCGCCGAGCAGGAAGGACCAGTGATCGGGGAACACCTTGCGCATGTTCCGCTTCAGCCAGTTCGAGGCGGTGATTCTCTGGTCGACGAAGTCGACCACCCGACCGGCGCTCTTGACCACCGGATGGGCGCCATTGGTGCCCGGTGTGGGCGGCGTCGTGGTACTCATCGTGTTCCGCGCTCCCAGTAACTCGGGCCTACGGGCTCGGTGAAGTCGCTCTGGGCTACCAAGTATCCCTCGCTGTCGACCGCCAGCGGAAGCTGGGGCAGCGGCCGCGTGGCGGGACCGAAGATCACCTTACCGTTGTCCGCCAGGTCGAACGTCGACTGGTGACAGGGGCAGAGCATGTGATGCGTGGTCCGCTCGTACAGGCTGATGGGACAGCCCACGTGTGTGCAGATCTTGGAGTAGGCGATGATGCCGTCGACGTGCCAGTTATCCCGCCCTTCGGCGGCGAGGATCTCCTCCGGGAGCATGCGGATCAGCATGACCGGGGACTTGGCTCGCTCGTTGAGCCGATCCGGCCCGTGTTCGGGCAGGTCACGATAGGTGGCCGGCATGACGTTGACGAGCTGGCCCAGCTCCATCTGCTCCGGGGTGATCGGCTGGTATGTCACGTCGGTCAGGAGACGGACGCCCTCGGCCCAGACCGTATTCTCCTTCGTGTCGCCCGGCAGCGGACCCAGGTCGCGCAATAGCACGATGGCTGGCAACGGCAGCAAGGCGAGCGCCCCGAGGAGAGAATTCCGGATCATGGTGCGACGGCCGAAGCCGGTCTCCTCCGTGCCGGTGTTGAAACTCGCCAGTGTGTCTTCGCGCACGTCGTCCTGAGACCGCAGCGGCTTGCGCTTCTCCACGATCTCGGGGCTGGTCATCAACGCGCGCGACCACTGCACGGCGCCGACGCCGATCAGGAGGAACGCCATGCCGAGCGTGATTCCGAGCGCGAAGTTGGACGCCTGGACCTCGCCGATGTTTCCAGTGGCCTCGTCGCCGTCGATGCCGAAATAGATGTAGGCAGCGATGGAGGCGACGATGAATACCGAGGCGAGGATGAACATGCCGGCGATCTGCCGCTCGGCACGCTTGGCAGCCTTCGGTTCGACGTCGGTGTACCGGGGACCCGGGTCGTGGAAACCCGGGTCGGGGATCGGATCGGCGCTGGTGGAGCGTCGTTCTACTTCGCCGGTCTGCTCGGGGTGATCGACAGGAACATGCGAATCACGTGCTTGCACCGCGCTGGTCGCCTCGCCGCTCATTTCCTCGTTGTTAGGCGTACTCATGACGATGACCTCGCAGAAGCGGACCTCGTGACGATCCAGGCGGCGAAGGCGATCAGGCCGCCGATGCCGACCAGCCACGCCCACAGGCCCTCGGAGACCGGCCCGGCCCGTCCGATGCCCAAGCCGCCCGGATCCGGCTGACTTTCGACGTTCTCGAGGTAGGCGATGATGTCGAGCTTGTCCTCCGGCGTGAGGAGCTCGTCGTTGAAGACCGGCATCGCCTGCGGACCCGTCCGCATCGCCTCATAGATGTGCTTCGCCTCCACGCCGGTGAGGTTGGGCGCTTCCTGGCCGTAAGTCAGTGCGCCGCCCTGTCCCGTGGTGTTGTGGCACTGCGCGCAGTTGGTGCGGAACAGCAGGCCGCCACGCGCGATGTCGACGGTGTCGGCGCTGGTGTCCAGCATGGCGTCGTCGGGAATCTCCGGCCCGGGCGCCAGCGAGGCGACGAACGCGGCCAGGGCGGCGATCTGCTCGTCGTCGTAGGCGACCGGCTTGCGTGGTGCCTGCGCCGCCGGTGCGGCCATCGGCATGCGGCCGGTGCCGACCTGGAAGTCGACCGATGCCGCGCCCACGCCCACCAGGGACGGGCCGATGACGGTCCCGTCCTCCCGGACCAGGCCCTCACCGCCGAGCCCATGGCAGGAGGCGCAGCCGATGGCGAACAGCTGCCGCCCTTCCTCGACCTGGGTGGACTGCGCGGTCTGGCTCACCGCTGCCGGGACGGTCGACGGTGAGAGCGCTGCGTACGCGCTACCGCAGGCGAACAAGGCGACGAGCAGGACCGCCACCGCCGCCAGTGGATGGCGTCGGCGTGTCGACAGCACCCGGCTCAGCCACCGGCCGCCCCGCCCGGAAGAAGATCGGGACACGTTTCTCCTCATTACTGGATGATGTAGATCGTGAGGTACAGGGCGATCCAGACGACGTCGACGAAGTGCCAGTAGTAGGACACGACGATGGCGCTGGTGGCCTGCTCATGGGTGAACCGCTTGGTCATATACGTACGTCCCAGGACAAGCAGGAACGCGAACAGCCCGAGGGTCACGTGCAGGCCGTGGAAGCCGGTGGCGAGGTAGAAGATCGAGCCGTACGGATCACTGGAGAGGGTCAGGCCCTCGTGCATCACCAGCTCCGCGTACTCGAACACCTGGCCGGCGATGAACAGCGCGCCCATGACGAACGTCAGCACGAACCATTCCCGCATGCCCCACTGACCGACCTGGAGCAGGCTGCCGGTGCGGCCGACCTGGCCGCGTTCGGCGCGCAGTACGCCGAGCTGGCAGGTCACCGAGGACAACACCAGAATGGTGGTGATGGTCAGCGAGAACGGGATGTTCAGCAGCTGTGATTGCTCACTCCACAGCTCGGTCGCGTTGGACCGCAGCGTGAAGTAGATGGCGAACAGCGCGGCGAAGAACATGAGCTCACTCGACAGCCACACGATGGTCCCGACCGACGTGAGGTTGGGCCGCACCGGCGACTGAGGGTGGGCAGCGTCGACTGCAGTTGTGGAAGCCACATCGCCATTATGGCGGGCGTGCCCGGCGAATGTGACAGCGCCCCGCCCACACGGCGTTTCGCGAGCCAGTACCATTCTTCGTTGACGAGACCTAGCCCGTGAGACGCCCGTGGGCCGCCCCGCCGGGTGAACCGCATACCGGCGTTCCGACGCCAGCGAGGACGAAGTGATGAGCAGCACCGAGCCGAAGATGACGATCCTCGTCTACAGCGACGACCGCGCCACGCGTGAGAAAGTCCGGCTCGCGCTGGGCCGCCGGCCGGCCGCCGACGTGCCGCTGGTCGAGTTCATCGAAGTGGCGACGCACGCCGCGGTCATCCGGCAGCTCGATGCCGGGGGTGTGGACATCGCCATTCTCGACGGTGAGGCGGTGCCCGTCGGCGGCATGGGAATCGCGCGTCAGGTCAAGGAGGAGATCTACCAGGCGCCCCCGATACTGCTGCTCATTGGCCGGGCGCAGGACGCCTGGCTGGCCACCTGGTCGAAGGCTGAGGCGGCGGTCTCCCACCCGATCGACCCGCGGGTCCTGGCCTCCGCTGTCGCAGAGATGATGCGCCGTCGCCAGGCACTGAGAACCGCGTCATGAGCGCGGCCCCGTTGAGCTGGCCGGAGATCTTGTCCACGCTGCTGGCTCGTCAGGACCTGCCCGCGGAGTCGACCGCGTGGGCGATGAGCGAGATCATGCGCGGCGACGCGACCGAGGTTCAGATCGCGGGCTTCGTGATCGCGCTGCGGGCCAAGGGCGAGACGGCGGCCGAAGTCGACGGCTTCGTCGAGGCCATGTACGCCAACGCCACTCCGTTTGCGGCGGACCCGACACGCGACGCGCTCGACATCGTCGGCACGGGCGGAGACCGTGCGCGCACCGTGAACATCTCGACCATGGCCGCTATGGTGGCCGCCGGTGCCGGGGCCAGGGTGGTCAAGCACGGGAACCGGGCCGCATCGTCGGCCAGCGGTGCCGCCGATGTGCTGGAGGCACTGGGTATCAAGCTCGACCTCCCGCCGGAGCGGGTTGCGCAGATCGCCGACGAGGTCGGCATCACCTTCTGTTTCGCGGCCGCGTTCCACCCGTCGATGCGGTTCGTCGCCGTGCCCCGGCGTGAGCTCGGCGTGCCGACGGTGTTCAACTTCCTCGGACCCGTCACCAATCCGGCGCGGCCCACGGCGCAGGCGGTGGGCGTCGCCGACCCACGCATGGCGGGCGTGCTCGCAGGCGTGCTCGCGGGGCGCGGCGTGTCCGCGCTGGTGTTCAGCGGCGACGACGGCCTCGACGAGCTGACCACCACCACGACGTCACGGGTGTGGGTAGTCCGAAACGGTGAGGTGGCAGAGGAGCGGTTCGACCCGTCGGCGCTGGGGCTCGCTCCCGCCACGCGCGAGGACCTGCGCGGGGGAGACCCGGTTTTCAACGCCGCGGTGGTTCGCCGGATGCTGGACGGGGAAGCCGGGCCGGTGCGCGACGTGGTGACCCTCAACGCCGCGGCCGGATTGGCCGCGTACCGCGACTCCGGCGCAGATCTCACGGAGCGGCTCGCGGCGGGACTCGACGCGGCGCGCGCGGCCATCGACTCGGGCGCGGCCGCGGCCGTATTGGACCGCTGGATCACTGCCGCACGCTCGTGACACTCTCCCCGGTTTGCCCACCTGATCGTCGATTTGTCAGCTGATCGTTTCGGCGACTCGAGATCAGGTGACGAAGACCCCGTCTTGGGGCGAGGTTTGCCGCCTGATCCCGTCTCAGTGATCGGACAGAAAACGATCAGATGGGAAGGCCGCGGCCCTAGAGTCGGCGAGGTCATCTGAACGGGTCATGGTGCTTTGATGTCACACGGCTTTACGCCGAACGTTCGTGGCGCCCGTGCCGGCATTCGGGAAACAGGGTGCGCGCACGCCTCTAGTCGTTGGGGTCGGCGGCGCCGAGCGCGAACGCCGCTTCGAGGTCATGCTTGGAGAAGGCCCGGAAGGCGATGTGGGTTTCGGTGCTCAAGACGCCGTCCACCCTGTTCAAACTGCCTGCGACGACATCAGCGATGGCCTCGTGGGTGCGGACCCGCACGAGTGCGACGAGGTCGATCTCACCGGTGACCGAGTACACCTCGCTGACACCGTCGAGTGCTGCGATCTCCTCGGCGACTTCTGGGATCCGGGCCACATCGGCTTGAATGAACACAATCGCGGTGATCACAGTCTCTCCTTCGGTGCACGACTCGCCACCGACCCTACCCGTGGGCGCGCGCCGACCGACCGCGAGGCGGCGTGTCGCCCGTGCCGGGAAGACGCCAAGCGCTGGCACTTAGGGGGCAACTCGGGAAATGCAGCCGCCGGATGCCTCTGGGAACGCACGTGGCGAATGTGGCCGGTGGGCGAGCTGAGTACTCGACACTGACGGCGATCAGCCGGCCGGACGCAGCCCCCGGCGGTCGGCGAACGGCGCGGCATGCGCCCGATCTTGTTCGGTGGCGCCGACGATGTGGGCATAGGCGGCCGCGCTGGGCACTGGGAAGGACCACTTGCCATCCACCTCGACCAGCCGTACTCCCGGGATCTCCAGCCAGCGCAGGATGCACTCAGCCTCCTCCGAGGTTCCTGCCGGCTGGGGTGGAGGGGACGGCAGCACGGTCTCCGCGGTGGCGGCGAGCGCGTCGACGTACGGACGCGGATCAGCGCCGGGCGGCGACGTGCCGGCCGCGGCAAGACGGGCATGCCTGACCACGTGAAACTCCCAACCTCCGGCCTCCAGACGCCGGGCGGCGACCAATTGCCGCACCGCAGCCAGCGCAGCGATGCGTTGACATCGCATCGCCGTGCGGACGAACGTGGACAGCCGGTCTCGATGAGATGCGGCGTCCTCGTATCGCTGCCGGTGTGCGAGTGAGTCGATACGTTCACGGATGCGCCGGACCACAGGCCCGGGATCGCCGGTGAACGCAGAGCGCACCGCCTCGACGTGAGCGGCGTATTGCTCCACGCTCTCTCCGCCGTTGCAGGGCGCACCGCAGCGGCCCATCTCGGCGAGGATGCACGCTGCCTGAGGCTTGCGTGGTGACAGCCGCTGGGTGCATTGCCGGATCGGTACCGCCTCGTGGACGGCGGTCATGGCGGCCTCGGCCAGCCGCCGGGAGCCGAACGGGCCCAGGTAGGCAGCGCCGTCGTCGCTGACCTGGCGAACCAGCGAGAGCCGGGGAAAGGGCTCGATGGTGAGCTTCAGCCAGCTGCCCTTCTCCGGGAACCGGGAACGACGGTTGTAACGCGGCTTGCGTTCGGCGATCAGGCGGAGCTCACGAACCTCGGCCTCCAGATTGGTAGCGCACTCGATGCCGGTGACCTTGGAGGCGATGGCGATCATCTCGGTCATCCGGGTGCGCGTCTCCGACGCGGTGAAGTATGTGCGGACGCGGCTGCGCATGTTCTTGCTCTTGCCGACGTAGAGGGCGCGGCCGTCGTCGTCGGCGAAGACATAGACACCTGGGGCAGCCGGCACCTGCTCGGCGAGGTGGCGCTTGCTGCGCTGCGCGGGCGTGACCTTGCTCTGCCACAGGCTCAGTTCCTCGACGGTGTGTACACCGACGTTGCCCAGCCGCTCCAGCAGGCCGTGCAGCACGTCCACAGTGGCGCGGGCGTCTTGCAGAGCGCGGTGATTCGGGGTGGTGGAGGCTCTGAACAGCCGGGCCAAGGTGGACAGCTTGCAGTCATGTGCTTCGTCCCGGGCCAGCACACGACGCGCCAGCCGGGCGGTGTCGAGAACCTGGAACATGGGCCATGCCACCCCGATCTGGTCACAGGCGGCACGCAGGAAGCCGATGTCGAACGGGGCGTTGTGTGCGACCAGGACCGACCCACGGGCGAACTCCAGAAATGACGGCAGCGCCGATGTGATGCGTGGTGCGGTGGAGAGCATGGCGTCGGTGATGCCCGTGAGCACGGCGATGAACGGCGGTATCGGGACCGAAGGCCGCACCAGCGAGGCGAACTCGCCGAGAAGCTCGCCGCCGCTAACCTTTACGGCACCGATCTCGGTGATCTCGGCCGCGTTCGGCGAACCCCCGGTGGTTTCGAGATCGACGACGACGAACGTGGTGGACGCAAGCGGCATCCCGATCTCGTCGATGGTGCCCTGCACACCCGCCGACGGGAGAGCAGCGCCCACCCCACTGGCTGCGCTTGGCTTCATGTGACCGCACGCTACGGGCGCGCACCGACAACGTCGCGCCGCCACGCGGCCGGTGGGCCGGCACAGCCGCAGGTTTCTGCGACATCGCGGGAGGTAGCCGTAGCCTGGGGAGTGTGTTGCCCGAACCCGTTCGTGTGAGACTGGTCGCCTTCGGCGCGCAGGCGCTCGGCTCGATGCCGGCTGCCGAGGTCCCGCCAGCGCTGCGGCCGGTCGCGAAGTTCGCCGCGGCCAAGCGGTCCAGGCTCGGCGGAACGGCCATCGGCGCGGCGATCGCCGGCGAGCCTGCGTTCCGCGCGAAGACGTTCGAGGTGGCCACCCAGGCCCATCCAGACCTGGTGCGGGTCCTAGAGCAGTCCGAGCTGCCGGTCGCTGCGGACCCTGTCGATGTCGCGGCGCTGGTGTACCTGCAGCGTCCCGACGGCTGGGAGAAGCTGCTCGACGCAGCGCTCGACGCGGTGCGGGAGAGCACGGACACCGAACGCCGCGACCGTGAGGCGCAAGCCGCGACCCGGGTCCGTGAGCAGCTCGACGCCGCGCGGGCCAGTGCCAGAGAGACACGCGAGCGGCTCAAGGGTGAGATCAGCCGGCTCAAAGAGGAGAACACCGCACTGCGCCGCAAACTCCAGCAGGCTCGCCAGCAGCTGGCTAGCGCCCAGGAAGGCGAGCGGAACGCACGTGAGCACGCCTCGAGCGCCGTGGATCAGGCCCAGACGGCCCAGCGGGCGGCAGAGGCGGAAATGCGCCGGCTTCGTGGACGGCTGGCCGAGGCGGAGGAGGCCGCCACGTCCGCGCGTCGCTCAGGACGGGGGGAGCGGGACCTGACGACGGCACGGCTGGCGCTGTTGCTGGACACCCTGTCCGACGCGGCCAGTGGGCTTCGGCGGGAGCTTGCCCTGCCCGCGTCCTCCCTGCGTCCGGGCGACACCGTCCAGGAGGCGCGCTCGCCAGCTGCCCGTGTGGACAGCTCGGGAGGAGGCAGATCCGCGGCCGAGCCGGCATATTTGGCGGAGTTGCTGACGCTGCCACACGTTCATCTTGTGGTAGACGGCTACAACGTCACCAAGACCGCATGGCGCACGATGCCCCTCGACGCGCAGCGCACCCGGCTCGTTCAGGGACTGGCGGCTATCGCAGCGCGTTCCGGTTCAGAGGTGACCTGCGTGTTCGACGGCGCGGATGTCAGTGCGCCGCCTCCGGTGACTCCGGCTCAGGGCATCAGGGTGCGTTTCAGCCCGGAGGGCCGTAGCGCCGACGAGCTGATCGGCGACCTGGTCGAGGCCGAGCCCGACGGCAGGGCCGTGGTGGTGGTCACGTCCGACCGGGAGATCGCCGAGCGGGTACGTCGGCCAGGCGTGCGCGTTGTCGAGGCCGTGGCGTTGGCCGGCTTGTTGCGCGCTTGAGCTCCGGCCCGGACCTTGTCGGTGGGCCGCCCTAGGGTCTAGCCCACGTAGACAAGTGTCGAGGCCAGGAGGTAGTCGTCGTGTTCATCGACTGTGATCGCTGTGAGATGCGAAACATCGCGTGCTCCGACTGCGTCGTGAACGTTCTGCTCGGTGCAGGCGGGAACGAGTTCGATGGAGCCGAGCGGGAAGCCATCGGTGTGCTGGCGGAGGCTGGCCTGGTGCCGCCGCTGCGGCTGACCGTGGTCGACCGAGACGGCCCGGAAGATCAAAATGAGATGAAAAATTTGGACGAAACTTGGCCGAGGGGTTTGCCACACATGCGGTCGGCTGGCTAGGCTCCCCGTTCAGGTGCCTGACCCCAGTCAACGGAAGGACCAGTGTGCCTGAACACCAACGCCGATCCAGGAGATCTCCGCGCCTGCTGGCATTCTGCACAGCCGCCGTCACGGTGGCGGCCGGAGTAAGTCTTCATCAAGTCGGCCACGCCGATCCCAGCCCTACGCTGGAGGAGGTACAGCAGCGGGTCGACGAGCTCAATAGTGACGTCGGCAAAGCCACGGAGCGCTACCACCTCGCCGGCGAGAAGCTGGACGAGGTCCAGCGGCGCCTGGAACGCGCAGAGAACGCGATCTCGAAGCAGGAAGAGAAGGTCGCCGCAGCACTGGCGGGCATGGCTGGTTACGCCGCAGCCACATATCAGACCGGGGGCATCGACCCCACTATCCGGACGCTGCTGGCCGACGACCCGGTGGGGTACCTGGCCCACGCGTCCGTGCTCGATGCGTACGCCTCTCAGCAAGCGCAGCAGGTCGAATCCGTCGCCCATGAGACCCGCCAGCTGGAGCAGGCCAAGCTGCTGGCCGACGAGGAGCTCGCTCGACGCGCCGCGATCGAGGAGGAGCTCGAGGCGGAGCGCAAGACCATCGAGAAGTCCCTCGCCGAAGCCGAGGAACTCCTCAACGAGCTCGAAGAGGAAGAACGCGAACGGCTCGAAGAAGAACGACGCCGGCAAGCCGAGCGGGAACGTGAGCAGGCGGCGGAGGACACCAGCCGTAACGACGACCGCGACGACTCCGACGACGACACCAACGACGACACCGGAACGGACGACCCGCCGCCCAATGGCAACGCCGCGGCTGTCGTGCAGTTCGCCATGGCCCAGCGCGGCGAGCCCTACCAGTGGGGCGGATCGGGCCCCAACTCGTGGGACTGCTCCGGGCTCACGATGATGGCGTGGCGACAGGCGGGTGTGTCCCTGCCCCGCTCGTCGGGTTCCCAGATCGGTGTTGGAACCCGGGTGTCACGAAGCCAGCTTCAGCCCGGCGATCTCGTGTTCTACTACAGCCCCATCAGCCACGTGGCTATCTACATCGGCAACGGCCAGATCGTCCACGCGACGAAGCCCGGCGACGTGGTGAAGGTCAGCCCGGTGGATCAGATGCCGTTCGCGGGTGCCAGCCGTCCTGGGTGATTCGCCCGGTGAGGGCCGCGGTTGTGTGGCAGGCTCAGCCAGGTGAGCCGCACCCTCGTCGTCACCAATGACTTCCCCACACGGCGCGGCGGCATAGAGTCGTTCATCTACGCACTGTGCAACCGTTTGGATCCAGACGAGGTCGTGGTCTACACGGCGTCGATGCCAGGTTCACCTGAGTTCGACGCGAGACTGGCTTATCGCGTGATCCGTGATCGATCGTCGATAATCCTGCCCACCCGTGCCGTGGCGAGTCGCACCGCGGCGGTCTTGCGAGCCGAAGGCTGCACGTCGGTGCTGTTCGGAGCCGCCGCTCCGTTGGGATTATTGGCGCCGCGTCTGCGTGACGCGGGCGCGAATCGGGTGGTGGGCATGACCCACGGCCACGAGACCTGGTGGGCGCGGGTGCCGGTGGTGCAAGGCGCGTTGCAGAGGATCGGGGACAACTGCGATGTCCTCACCTATGTTTCGGAGTTCTGCCGGCGCAGGATCGGCAGAGGACTGTCCGACGAGGCGCTCCGGCGGATGGTGCGCCTGGCGCCCGGCGTGGACGTCGACGTGTTCCGCCCTGACAGCGGCGGACTGCGCATGCGTGCCCAGTGGGACATCGCCCCAGAGCGCCCCGTCCTGCTGTCCGTATCGCGGCTCATCGCCCGCAAGGGGCAAGACATGCTTATCCAGGCGATGCCGCAGATCCTCGCGGCAGTGCCGGAGGCCCTCCTGGTTCTCGTTGGAGAGGGCCCGTACCGGCGTCACCTGGAGCGCTTGACCCGTCGGCACGGCGTGGAGCACAGCGTGCTCTTCGCGGGTGCGGTGCCGTGGTCGGAGGCGCCGGATTGGTTCGATTGCGCGGACGTGTTCGCGATGCCGTGCCGCACGAGGATGGGCGGGCTAGAGCCGGAGGCTCTGGGCATCGTGTTCCTGGAATCTCAGGCATGCGGCAAGCCTGTTCTCGTAGGGGACAGCGGCGGCGCGCCCGAGACCGTGCGACACGGAGACACCGGCTACGTGGTTGACCCCCGTGACCCCGAGGCGATCGCGGAGCGGGCCATTTCACTGCTCGCGGATCGTGAGATCGCCCGGGACCTCGGCATGAAGGGCCGAGAGTGGGTCGAGCGCGAGTGGACATGGGAGACATCACTCAAGACGCTGCGCTCGCTCGTCGACGGACCGTGAGGACGGCCGGGCAGCGACGGCAGAAAAATGATCAGATCACGGAAGTGCCGAGCGTGGTGCGAAATTGGCCTCTGATCGTTCGGTGTTCGAATACTGAGACGGGATAGGATGGCCGACCCGGACGATTGACGACGCTCAGCTCACCTGATCGTCACGAGGTGAACGATCAGACGACGCATCGATGATCAGGTGACCCACGCGCGGGGGTTACGGCTCGATGGTGCTGTCCAGGAGTCCGGCACGCACGGCGGCCATGATGGCCTGCGCGCGGTTTCCCGCCCCGAGTTTGTCGTACAGCTTGGAGACGTGGGTTTTGGTGGTGGACTCGCTGATGTAGAGCTTGCGCGAAATGCTGGACACCCCGAGGCCCTCGGCGAGAAGCCCGAGCACCTCTCGCTCACGGCGGGTCAGCTGCGGCCCGCTGGGGTTCAGCTTGCGGTGCATGGCCTCGGCGAGGTCGGCCGCGATGAACGACGACGGCTTCGCCGCGGCGTGCCGGGCGGCCGCCACGACGTCGTCGCTGGGCGCGCTCTTCGGGACGAAGGCCGAAGCGCCGGCATCGAGAGCGGCGAAGAGCTGATCGTCGCCCGCGTACATCGTGAGGATGACCAGACCGACGTCTGCGCGCGCTGCCCGAAGGACCTGGGCCAGATCGAGCCCGCTGCCGTCGGGCAGCCGGACGTCGAGAACGGCGACATCCGGCTGTGCGGTCTCCGCCAGCCGTCGTGCTTCCGCTACCGAGGCGGCCTCACCCACGACCTGGAACTCCGCATCGCGTTCGAACGCGCGGCGAAGCCCCTGCCGGATGAGCTCATGGTCGTCGACCAGCATGACCGTCACTGGCACGGATTAACCCCTCTTCATTCTCGGGCCCCAGGGATACGCCAACGACCGTACCCCCTTCAGGCGCGTCTTCGATCACCAAAGTGGCGCCGATGCGCCGCGCACGCTCGGCCATGATGTCGAGCCCGTAGCGGTCGCTCGGGCGTTCTCTCATCCCGGTGCCGTCGTCGGCAACGCGGATGTGCGCTGATGGTGGGTTAACGTTGACGGTGACCCACAGATTACGGGCTTTTGCGTGCTTACGCACGTTGGTGATGGCTTCTTGGCCGATTCGCAGTAATTCCGCCTCGACTTCTGGTCGTAGACGCTCCTGACCTTCCTGATTGACCAAGTGGACCTTGAGCTTGGCCTGCGCACCGATCTGGCGCGCATAGCCCGACAGGGTCTCTCCGAGCCCGCTTTCGCGGTCAAGGTCACTGCGGAGGTCGAACACGGAGTGGCGCAACTCGGTCACGATCCGGGTGAGCTCTCGCCGCAGCGTGGTGGCTATCGATGCGGTGTCCGCGCTCGTGGTCCGTGCCAGCAGGTCGTCGACGAGGTAGCCGAGCGAGGCAAGCTCCTGGGCGATACCGTCGTGGATCTCCCGGGCGAGCCGCTGCCGCTCTTCACGGGTCGCCAGTTCCCGGACCTCGTCGAAGAGCAACGCCGTCTCCAGCCGAACCGCACCCTCGTCGGTGGAGCGGGCGAGCTCGTTGAGCTCCTCGGTGGACACCTGCTCGGCGGCGTCGGCAATGACGGCTCCGATAGTTCGCGAGCCCACGCGCAGTGGGAGCACGACGCGGTAGCCTCGGCGGCCAGCGGGTGCCCAGGCCGGCACTTCGTTCGTCCAGGCGTCGAGCACCACCGGATCGTGCTCGGCGCCCACCAGCCACCCGTCGTCGTCGCCCCGGCGCGCCAGGGGAAACAGCACACCGCCGTCGCGCCGGACCAGGAGCGCTGAACGACGGATCTCCATGCGCGTGGCCACGTGGTCGAGGATGCCCTCGGCCAGCGTCATCGGGTCGAGACCGCCGGATAGCCGCCGCGAGACCACACGTAGCTCGGACAGCAGGCGGTAGGCAGCGGCATAGCGGGTGCCGTCGGCAACGTGCACGTTCTCCTGCCGAAGCAGCCACGCTCCGATGGCGCCGGTGACGAACACGATCATCAGCCACGCGGCGAGACTGCCGGCCGAGCTGAGGTCGAGCAGCGCGTCTCGCGCCAGGATGTCACCAGCCGCCATGCCGAAGGCCGCGATGACGGTGGCGAGGATGGCACCGGCGGCCCCACCGGCCAGGCCGCCGGCGAACGCGGGGAGCAGGAGGTAGGGCAGCGCGAGGTAAGCATCCGGGAAACCGAGACCGATGACGATGGACGCCAGCGCCATCTCACCGGCGGCTCGCAGTCTCGAGGGTGGAAGCATGCGCTCAGCGATGGCCGCCGCGAGCGCCACGAGGCCTAGGGCACCCAGCCACCACCAGTCGTTGACGAAATTGCTTGCCGAACCGGTGAGCGCCACCACCAGGGCGAGCATCCCGGGGCGCGCGACAGCGAGTGCTCGCCAATGACGCTGTGCCACCGCCGGGTCGGAAGTCAAGACGCTCACAACGGATAAGTGTGCCCCATGTTGATCGGAAATGGCGTGCCGAAACGAGCGCGGCGTTAGTCTTGCCGCCGTGAACCGTCCCGCCGTCGATGTGATGGACGAGAGCTTCGTGGTGGCGGAGCCGTCGGAGGTGGCTGCGCGCTTCCGCGATCCGGCCCTGTGGCAAGGGTGGTGGCCGCGGCTGCGTATCGCCGTGACCGAAGACCGGGGCGACGAAGGCGTGCGCTGGTCGGTCGACGGAGAGCTGGTGGGAACCGCCGAGATCTGGCTGCAGCCGTGGGGCGACGGCGTACGGGTCCACTGGATGCTGCGCGCCGAGCCGGCGCGTCCGGGCGGTCCGCTGGGCCGGCGGCGTATCGATCCGGGGCGGCTCACCGCGTCGTACGTGACGGCTTACAAGTCGCGGCTCCACGCCCTGAAAGACGCCCTCGAAGCCGGCCGCGCCGTCGGCACGCCCCGGCCGGGAGACGCCGGGCGCGAGCGTGGTTCTCTGGCCCGCCGTGAACGCCTCGCGCCGCAGAAGGCCCCACCGCCTTCCGAATGATCATGTAAACCATGTTTTCTCGTGCGATACCAGGGCTGCAGGCATGGTGAAGCACGAGAACGCATGGTTTACATGATCATTCGGAAGGGAGAGGCACGGGCACCCACCGTCGTCGCCGGACTTGCGCACAACCCACGGGCTGGTTCGGATGGTGGGTTGTGCACAAGGGGTCGGCTCCGGCTCCTCGGGTGGGTGCCCGCAGAACGCACGGGCACCCACCGTCGTCGCCGGACTTGCGCACAACCCACTAGGGTTGGGCTCATGTCTTCGCAGACCACCTCGAGCATCGTCGTCGCTGCACCCGCTGCCGACGTGATGGCTGTGATCGCCGATCTCGAGTCGTATCCGGAGTGGACGGCATCCGTCCGGCAGGTCGACGTGCTCTCCGTCAACGAGGACGACGGCCGCCCGGCCGAGGCGAGGTTCATCCTGGACGCGGGTCCGATCAAGGACACCTACACGCTTTCGTACGAGTGGGACGGCGACGACGAGGTCCGGTGGAGCCTGGTGGAGGGCGGCCTGATCAAGGCGCTCGAGGGTTCCTACCGGCTCGCTGCCGCCGGTGAGCAGACCGAGGTCACGTACCAGCTGACCGTCGACGTATCGATACCTCTGCTCGGGCTGATGAAGCGCAAGGCGGAGAAAGTGATCATCGACACCGCACTGAAGGAGTTGAAGAAACGGGTGGAGAGCAGGACCGAGCCGTGAGCCTCAGCGTCGGTGTCGACGTCGGCGGCACAAAGATCGCTGCCGGGGTCGTAGACGAGAAGGGCGCGATCATCGCCCGCACCCGGCGGGACACCCCATCGAAGGACGCGCCGGCCATCGTCGAGGCCATCGTGAGCGTCACCCGTGAACTCGCGGCTGAACACGACGTCGAGATCGTGGGCGTGGGCTCGGCCGGATTCATCGACGCCGGGCGCTCACGGGTGATGTTCGCCCCGAACCTCGCCTGGCGTGATCTGCCGCTGCGGGACCAGGTGGCCGCCGCCACCGGGCTTCCCGTGGTCGTCGAGAACGATGCCAACGCGGCGGCCTGGGCGGAGTTCCGCTTCGGTGCCGCCGAGGACGTCAACGACATGGTCTTGCTGACCATCGGCACTGGAGTGGGCGGTGCCGTCGTCCTGGACGGCGCGATGTATCGCGGCGCCAACGGGATCGCCGGCGAACTGGGTCACCTGCGTATCGTGCCGGACGGGCAGTACTGCGGCTGCGGGCTGCGGGGTTGCCTGGAGGCATACGCGAGTGGCAGCGCGCTGGTCCGCAACGCCCGCGCGGCCGCCAGCGGGTCAGCAGCTTTCCCCGGTTCTCCGGCGATGCTTCTGGACATGGCTGGTGGACGGGCCGAGGGCATTACGGGCCCGATGGTCACCGAGGCCGCCCAGAAAGGTGACCCTCTGGCCGTTCACCTGATGGCGGAGCTCGGTGGATGGCTCGGCGCCGCCATGGGCTCGCTCGTTTCGGTATTCGACCCGGCGGTGTTCGTGATCGGTGGTGGTGTGGCCGATGCCGGCCCATTGCTGCTGGATCCCGCGGAGGACGCCATGCGGCGCAGCATCACGGGCGGAACGCACCGCCCGCACGCGACGGTCCGGCTGGCCACCCTCGGCAACGACGCCGGCATCGTCGGCGCCGCCGACCTCGCCCGGACATGAGAGGTCGGGCGAGCTCGTGACTCAACTGCGTTTGGTGACCTACAACGTGCGGAGCCTGCGCGACGACGCCGGCGCGGTGGCTCAGATCCTGCGCGATCTCGATCCGGATGTCGTCTGCCTGCAAGAAGCGCCGAAGCGGCTGGCCTGGCGGGGGCGGTGTGCGGCGTTGGCGCGGCGTTCCCATCTGCTGTACGCCGGTGGCGGCGGGACGTCCGGTGGAACGGCGCTGTTCACCGCCATCCGAGTGGACATCCGGGACGTGCAGGAACACCGGCTGCGCCGCACGCCCGGGCTCACCCGCCGTGGCGTGGTCCTCGCTTCGCTCGCGAAGGGACCGGCTCATTTCGGTGTGGCGTCGGTGCACCTCGGCCTGGATCCGGCCGAGCGGGCGCGGCACCTCACCGATATCACCGGATTGATGAACCGCCTGATCCGCCCGCCTGGCCTCGCGGCTGACGCCATGACCGGAGCGCCGGTCCCGGTCGCCGTCGTCGCCGGTGACATCAACGAGGGCGACCGTGCGCCTACCTGGTCCCGGCTCGCGGCGCAGTACCGGGACGCCGGCGCAGGCGACCCGACGCCGACGTTCTCTTCGGCCCGGCCGCGGCACCGCATCGACGGTGTCTTCGTGCGTGGGCCGGCCGAGGTGACGTCCTACCAGGTGCTCGACTCATCGCTGGTTCAAGCGGCGAGCGATCATCGGCCGGTGGTCGTGGACCTCGTGCTTCCGAGCTGAGGGCGGTGCCGGGCGGTCAGACGATGGCGCCGTTGTCGGGGTCGTGCGGGTTGCGCCCGCGCATCCGCGAGACCAGCGTGCCGAAACCGGCGATGAACCCTCCGATCAGCACCATCATCAGACCGTCGGGCGGAGACCATCGGGTGATGGTGGACAGCAAGAGGACCGACGGCGCGGCGGCCATTCCGGTCCACGCCCAGCGAGTGACCCGGTCACCGCGGGGGATGGGCGGAGGAACGGGGGGCACGAAGTGGTCGTCCTCGGCGAATCCGTCCTGACCGGCGCCCAGCTCGGACTCGGCGGAGGCCGGCTGGGGCGCTCCGGCGAGGGCTCCGGCGGCGGATTCGCCCGGTAGGTAGGACGCGGTGTGATAGGGATCGGTGAATTCTCCGTAGGGCGCCCGATCGTCCGGCTCGACGTCC
The DNA here is from genome assembly GCF_010550695.1 of Phytoactinopolyspora alkaliphila. Lineage (GTDB taxonomy): Bacteria > Actinomycetota > Actinomycetes > Jiangellales > Jiangellaceae > Phytoactinopolyspora > Phytoactinopolyspora alkaliphila. The sequence goes on along the minus strand of NZ_JAAGOB010000018.1, from coordinate 46,861 downwards.
TCGATCGCCGGCCAGCTGCGCGGTGGATCGTCCGGCGCCGGTTCGGCGTTGAACGCGTCGACCAGTTCGGCCCAGGTCTTGTCGTCGTCGCGGCCCGCGTTCATCGGTGACCGACACCTCCTCTTGGCACCCGGGTGTGTCCTTGCCCTTCCGGGCGGCGGCCGGTCATCCGCTGCCCCCCGCCGTCAGACCGACCGAGGTGCGCGCCGTGATCCGCTCGATGAACGCGCCGGCCGTCGTGAAGATCGTCTCGGCGTCGTAGTCCAGGGTGGCGACGTGATAGCTGCGGTTGAGCACCACTTCGGTGACGTCTGACGAGGATACGCCGGAAAGGATGACCGGCGCACCGCTGCCGTCCACGACGTGGTCCTGGGCGCTTCGCATGAGCAGCAACGGCTGATGGACCCGGGGCATGTCCGCGCGCACAATCTTCCAGAGTCGCGTGAAGGAGTGCAAGGCGTGCAGGGGAGTGCGACTGTACGCGTGCTCGTCCTGTCCAGGCTGGGCGATGTCGTTCGCCAGCCCGGCGACGGAGGGCGACAGGTGCCGCAGCACCGGGAGGGCGAGGAGCCGGCGATCAGCGCTGGCGACGGCCGGATTGACCAGAACCAGTCCACGGACCGCCGTGCCGTGCTCCTGTGCGAGACGCAGCGCCAGGCATCCGCCCATCGACAGGCCGGCGACGACGACCTCGTCGCAACGGTCGGCCAGATGGAGCAGCGAACGTTCGACGCGGTGATACCAGTCCGGCCAGCGCGTCAGGTTCATCGCTTGCCAGCTGCGTCCGTGGCCGGGCAGCAGCGGGAGATCAACGGTATAGCCCTCGGCAGCCAGTCGGTCGGCCCACGGGCGCATCGATGCGGGCGATCCGGTGAGGCCGTGACACAGCAGGACGCCGACGCGGCCGCCTTGGTGGTGGAACGGCCGGGTCGCGGGGTGCATGGTGCCCATGATCCCACGATCGGTGGCACGAATGCTCGCGGCGAACCCCGGCGGGTGAGCACTCTGGCCGGACTGACCGGCTGACGTGGAACATTGCTGTTGATCATGCTGGCGAGCCGCTGCGCCCGCGCGCGTCCGGCGGTCGTCGTTGTAGGGTTCGGACGTGCTCTACTGGCTGCTCAAGAAGGTCTTCCTGGGTCCGCTGCTCCGGGTGTACTACCGGCCGTGGGCCGAGGGAACCGAGCACGTGCCCAAGACGGGTCCCGCGATCCTCGCGGGCAACCACCTCACAGTCGTCGACTCGTTCTTCATGCCGCTCGTGCTGGAACGCAAGGTGACGTTTCTCGCCAAGAGCGACTACTTCACCCAGCCGGGCCTGAAGGGCATGTTCAAGCGCGCCTTCTTCGGCGGCACCGGAAACGTCCCCGTCGACCGCTCTGGTGGCCATGCCAGCGAGCCGGCAGTGCGCACCGCCCTGCAAGTACTCAGCGACGGCAACCTGCTCGGCATCTACCCGGAGGGCACGCGTTCGCCCGACGGCCGCTTGTACCGGGGCAAGACCGGCGTGGCCAGGATGGCGCTCGAGGCGAAGGTGCCGGTCATCCCGGTCGTGATGATCGGTACCGCCGAGATGCAGCCCGCCGGCCGGCTGATCCCGAAGCGGATGCGGCCCGGCGTGCGGTTCGGCGAGCCGCTGGACTTCAGCCGGTACGAGGGCATGGAACGAGACCGTTACGTGCTGCGCTCCGTCACCGACGAAGTCATGTACGCGTTGATGGAGCTGTCCGGCCAGGAGTACGTGGACCAGTACGCGGCGAGCGTGAAAGCGAAGCTCGCTTCCGAGCAGAGGGAGAAGAAGGCCGGCCAGGCCGACTGAGCCACGGGGGCCGACAGAGCTGGCCCCTGGGCCGACTGAGACTGAGCCTCCTGGGCCGACTGAGCCGGCCCCTGGGCCGACTGAGCCGGCCCCTGGGCCGACTGAGCCGGCCCCTGGGCCGACTGAGCCTCCTGGGCCGACTGAGCCGCCGCCCGCGCTCATCCGGCGCCGCGCGAGGCCGCGCTCCTCCTTCGGTCTGCCGCGCTCAGCCGTGTCGCCCAGGAGTCGCCTCCGGCTCGGGCTCCGCCGGCTGCACGCTGTGGCTCGGGAAGTCCTCCAGCTTGCCGGTGGGGTCTTCGTCCCAGTCCGTGAACGTCAGTGGGCTGGACAGGTAGATGGTGAGCAGTTCGGCCACTCGTCGTACACCGTCCAGGTGTGTGCGCTCATGACCGTGACTCGATTCCACGCCGAAGCCGATCAAGGCAGTACGCGCCTCCATGCCGGACTCGATCGCGGGAGCGGCGTCGGACCGGTAGAAGCGGTAGACATCGCGGCGGTGGGGGAGATCGTGTTCCTGGCAGAGCCGGATGAGCCGGCGGGTGAGGTGATAGTCGAACGGGCCGGTGGAGTCCAGCATCGCGATGTTCACCGTGTCTTCACGGGACTCCTGGCCAGGACTGACCACGGCGTTGTCGACCGCCACCAGCTCGGCCACCCGGTCGTCGAGGCCGTGAGTGGCCCCCATGCCGACCTCCTCGCCGATGGTCACGAGCAGGTAGGCGGTGACCGGGAGCACCGCGCCGTGCTCGACGAGCGCTTTGACGGCAGCAAGACAGGCGGCGACGCCGGCTTTGTCGTCCAGGTGGCGTGACTTGACGTAGCCGTTCGGAGTGATCTGCGGCGCGGCGTCGAGAGCGACGAAGTCACCTACGCGCAGGCCCAGCTCGATCAGGTCCTCGCGGGTGGCCACATCCTCGTCGATGCGGATCTCGACCTGGTGCCAGCCCACTCCCTGGGTGTCGACGGCTTCGCCGAAGTTGTGGCCGCTGGACATGAGGGGCAGCACGGTTCCGGTGTAGATCTGGGTGAGATCGTCCACGAAGACGGTGACCTGAGCACCCTCGGCGAAGCGTGCGCTGTGCGTGCCGATGGGCACCACCTCCAGGCGCCCGTTCTCCTTCAGCCTCTTGACCATGCACCCGATCGTGTCGGCGTGGACCACCACGGCGCGGCTGGCGTCGTGGGATTCGCCCGGCAGGGTGACCCGAAGAACCCCGCGGCGGGTGATCTCGATGGGCAGCCCAAGTTCCGCGAGACGGTCGCCGATGATCTGCATGACGGCGTCCGTGCGGCCGGAGGGGCTGGGCGTGCGCAACAGTTCGAGGAGCACGTTGCGCATGTAGTCGATATCGATCTCGAGGTGGTCCATGTGGCATAGCTTCGCATGCGTGCCCGTGCACTTACGCACCAGGTCAGACGGCGCGATTGAGTGCATGCCGGGGGCTCAGTCCGGCGGGACGAGCAGGCCGGTGAGAACCTTCACCATGTGCTCGGGAGGGTAGTCGGCCAGCACGCCGGGCAGGGTCAGGTCCTCGACGATGAGCCAGCTCAACGAGAGGTAGAGGACCACGACTGTGGTGTCATCCCCGGGGCGGCCGGAGGCGAGGTGGTAGTCGATGTCGCGCTGCAGGTTGGCGCGGATCGCCTCGGTGAGGATCTCCCGCACTTCTGGGCGGCGGGTGGCTTCGAGTCGAAGCTCCAGAAGCGCCAGATAGCCCGTGCGTTCCCGGGTGACGCGCTGATAGAGGGCGGTCAGCACCGCGGGGAGTGCGTCCCGGGTGCGAGGTGCGTTCTCGGCCGCTTCGAGCTCCTGGGCATCCGGGCCGAGCCGGACGTGGATGTGACGGGCCACTTGGCCGATCAGATCGTCACGGCTGGTGAAGTAGTTCGACGCTGTCCCCTTGGGTACCCCGGCCTCGGCATCCACGGCGCGGAAGGTCAGGCCGCGAGCGCCCTGCCGGGCGAGGACCTCGATCGCCGCGTCGACCAGGGCCGTCCGCCGTTCGGGATTGTGCGCCATCGTGCCTCCGTCGTCGCTCTGCAGTTGCAACCACTACATACGAAGTACTATATATGGAGTGGTTAGTCGTTCCACGAGGAGCAAGGAGAGTGGCATGCGAAAGCTGATCTATTACGTCGCCAGCACGATTGACGGCTTTATCGCCGGGCCGGATGGGTCGTACGACTTCTACGGGACCAACGGCGAGCACTCGAACCAGCTCCTCGAAGAGTATCCGGAGACGATACCGGTGCATGCTCGACAGGCCTTGGGCGTCGACCCGGCCAACCGGAGCATCGACACGGTGTTGGAGGGCCGCGGCGCCTACGAAGTCGGCCTGCGTGAAGGAATCACCAACGCGTACCCGCATCTGAGGCACTACGTGTTCAGCCGCACGATGACCTCTAGTCCGGACCCCACCGTGGAGCTGGTCGGGTCCGATCCGGTAGCCAAGGTTCGCGAACTCAAACAGGAGAGCGGGCTGGACATCTGGTTGTGCGGAGGTTCGGAACTGGCGGGTGTCCTGCGTCCGGAGATCGACGAACTGCACGTGAAGATCTATCCGGTGGTCGCCGGAGCCGGGATGTCTCTCTTCGGTGGCGCGCGGTTCGCGCCGCAGCGCTTCCAGCCTGCGCGCAGCCGGGTGTACGACGACGGCCTCGTGTTCGTCGTCTACGAGCGCACATGACGACGCCCCACCCATCGTCGTCCCGACCTAAATGATCATGTAAACCATGTTTTCTCGTGCTTCACCAGGGCTGCAGCCCTGGTGAAGCACGAGAAAACATGGTTTACATGATCATTTGGAGGTGGGTTGAGGGGAGCGGAGGCGGGCGGCCAGCACGGCGACCAGAACTGCGACGACGATGCCGTTGACCGGAGGGATGCCCCACCCCCATTCGTCGGACGCCCACGCCACCAGCGCTCCGAGGGCGTAGGCTCCGATGTTCTCCCATCGCACGGCGGGGAACGCGTACTCCGACGGCGACGGCATGCCCCGCCGCCAGCGTGCCCACCAGTCTCCGATGATGACGCCGCCGATCGGCGGGATGATGATGCCGAGCCAGCTCAGGTAGGTGATGAGGTTGTCGTAGATCCCGGTCACCGCCAGCAGCGTGCCGATGATCACGCCACCCACCACGAACGGCTTCTTGGATCGCGAGTTGGCGATTTCCGCACCGGCGACGCCGAAGTTGTAGGCGGTGTTGTCGTTGGTGGTCCACAGGTTGCCGATCAGGAAGACCACACCCCAGCCGACCAGTCCCAGCTCGAACAGCACGAGGACGAAGTCGGGCTGGCCGAAGGCGATGGCCCCAATGGCGCCGAAGAACAGCATCAGCATCTGGCCGACGAAGAACGCGACGACGGATGCGCTGAAACCTTGCCGGGGCGTCCGGGCGAACCGCGTCCAGTTGGGCGCCTGCGTTCCACCGGAGGCGAACGTCCCGACGATGATGGTGACGGCCACGGCGACGCTCATGGTCGTCGTCGGGCTCTGATCGAGCATGCCGGACATGCCGCCCACCTCGTCGAACGAGCGCACGGTGACCCAGGCTGCGAGGACCAGCAGGAGTGGCACGGACACGACCGACAGCCCGAACATGCCCTTGTAGCCGTAGTAGGCAGTGGCGCCCATGACGAATCCACCGAGCACCATCAGTAGCCGCTGCACGCCGTCGCCCTCCCAGCCGGCCGCTTGAGCGACGAGCTGTGCGAGAGTGGCAACAGTGACGCCGTACCAGCCCACCTGGGTGCCGCCGAGCAGGAGCGAGCTCAGCTTGGAGCCCTTGTCTCCGAAGGCGTAGCGGCACATGACCACCGTCGTCAGGCCGGTCCGGGCGCCGATGCCGCCGATGACGGCCACGTACACGCCGAGGACGACGCAGCCGAGCACCAGCACACCCATCAGGGGCCAGAATTCGAACGCCGCACCCACCTGCGCGCCGGCGAGCATCGTGGGGGTGAAGAAGGTGAAGCCGAGCAGAACGATCGATACCGAGAACAGCGACTTGCGAGCATGGCCAGGAACCGGGTCGAGCGGGTAGTCGGGGTCGACAGGCGCACCTTCAGTGTTCACCGTCATCGCCGATGTCCTCCATCCACAGTGCTGGGTGAGCCGAGATGAACTGCTCCATGAGAGCGACACATCCGGGGTCGTCGAGGACGACGACGTCCACGCCGTGCTCGGCGAGCCAGTCGTGTCCGCCGCTGAACGTGGTGGCTTCGCCGATCACGACCCGGCCGATGCCGAACTGCCGAACCAGGCCGCTGCAGTACCAGCAGGGGGCCAGCGTCGTCACCATGGTGGTCCCGCGGTAGGAGCGTTGCCGGCCGGCAGCTCGGAATGCCGCCGTCTCGGCGTGCAAAGACGGGTCGCCGTCCTGGACCCGGCGGTTGTGGCCCCGGCCGAGCACCTCGCCGCCGGCGCTGATCAGGGCGGCCCCGATAGGTACGCCCCCTTCGGCGAGGCCCGCTCTGGCCTCGTCGAGGGCGACGTGCAGCCATGATCGGGCGAGACCGGATTCGACGTGATGGGGTTCGGAGCTCAACAGCACCCTCCGGATCGATGGTGGGTTTCTCTGGATGCCTGCTCCCCGGCCACCGCTCAGTCCGGATGGCAGGGCGAGCCAGGGGGAGGGATCGGGCCGCGGACGTCGATGGCCAGGGAGCAAGCGTTAACAGCTTGGTGGCTGGAGGGCAACGTCGCAACGGGTGAATCGTCAGCTTTCGTGAGCGTGATATCGGTCAATATGTCATTGACCGGCCATGCCTCTTTACGGCACTGTCATGGGATGTCCCTAACGGTGCGCGAGATCCTCGATCTTCCAGTGGTGCGAGCCGCGTCACCCGCGCTTATGACGGCGCCGCGTGGATTGAACCACGTGGTCACCTGGGCGCATTCAAGTGAGATCTTCGAGATCGGGCCCTTGCTGTCCGGTGGTGAGCTGCTCCTCACCACCGGACTCGGATTGTCCGGTGCCGACGCCGGCGCGCGGAGATTCTGGGTGCGTGATCTCGCTCAACGCCAGGTGGCGGCCGTCGCCATCGAGGTAGGGCGTTCCTTTCCGGCCCTCCCCGACGAGCTGGCCGACGAAGCGGACCGGTGTGCGCTACCGCTGATCCGGCTCGACCGGGTCGTCCCGTTCGAACAGATCTGCCGAGCTGTGAACACCGTCCTGCTGGACCGCGAGAGCACGGCCCTTCGCCTTGTGGACGAGCTGAGCCACCAGCTCTTCGCTGCTCTGACCAGAGGAGGCCTGAGCGCCGTCGCTCATTGCGTAGCCGATCTCACGGCCCGGCCGGTCATGGTGGCGACCGAGTCGGGGCAGCCCGTCGCGGTGAGCGGGGTGGCGTCCGCCAAGGCATTGAACCGGCTAGCCGACCGAGCCGTGGCACGGGCGTCGATCGTCGTCGACGGGCGGCGCTGGGGCGAGGTGCTGATCGGTCAGCGGCAGAGTGCCGAAGACGGCGGCACAGCCGACGGTCCGGTGATGGCCGATGCCGGCATGGGCACTTCAGCACACGGACACGGTGACCCCTGGAGTCCGGATGTGCTCACGGCGGCGGCGCAGCGCACGGCGTCCGCGGCCGCCGTCGCGGTGGCGCATCTCGGCGACAGTCCTGGTGAGTCCGGGCCCGTGGCCACTGCGCTCCTGGAGGAGCTGCTCACCGGAAACGTGGTGAGCGAGCACGAGCTTGTGGTCCGGGCGGGACTGGCGGGCTTGCATCCGCGGGTGGGCGCGTTGGTGCTGGGCGTCGTCGGGAACGCCGCCGATCCGGTGGCTGCGACGGCGGCATTGCGGGCGGCCGGCGCGCCTGGTGGCCTGATCGCCGGTCGGGTCGGAGGCCGGGTCGTCGCGATCGTGGCGGCCGGCCGGGATGACGCGGACCCGGTGGGAACCTTGGTGGACCGGCTCCGCGAGCACGGGTCGGCCGAACAGGAGTTCAGTTGCGTCGTGGGCCCGGCGGTGCCCCTTCCCCGGGCAGGGCGGTCGCTGGGGGAGGCGTATCGAGCGGCTGAAGGGGCCGGGCCGGGGGTCTGGGCGTGGCGGGAGACCCTGCCCGACCGACTGCTGGGGCTCCTGGGCGACGACGACCGGCGACACCTGGTCGACGATGTCCTGGGGCCGTTGCGGCGCTGGGATGCCGCGCACGGCAGCGACCTCGTCCGTACCGTCGAGGTCTATCTGCGACACGGCAGCAGCCCCACCCGTGCGGCCGGTGTCCTGCACATCCGCCGGCAATCCCTTCACCAACGGCTGATCAGAGCCGAGGAACTGCTCGGCTACGCGCTCGACGACCCGGCCGCCGTGCTGCCGCTGCTCTTGGCTTCACGGGCCGTTGGTCCGGCCCGGTGATCGTGCGCTCGACGCCGTCCCGAGGACGGTCGGTCCGCCACGACCACCGGTGCCGGTGTCAGGCGGACTGCAGCGGCGCCTCCGGACTCTGCTCCGTGGGAAGCTCTGGGCAATAGTCCGGGCTGATTCCGCTGCGAGCGAGCCAATCCCGCAAGACCGGCACCTGGTTCGGTGGATCAGCCACCACGGCAGCGGCGAACTCAGCGAGTTTGACCTCCTGTCCCGCCGTGTCGATCAGGCGCGGAGCCGAGGACCACGAGAGCGCCCAGTACGCCGAGCCGTGGTCAATGAGTGCCGCCTCCAGCGTCCTGGTGATCACGGCGTCAAGCAGCCGCTCGCCGTCGTTCCAGCCCGCCGCGACGAGCTCGGCCCTCAACTCCGCCACCTGCCCGCGCGCCAGCGCCTCGAACCCGGCGTCGACCACGGTGTCCGGTGCGCCGACGAGGCGCTGGCCGGCGAGCGCGAAGTCCCGGGCGGCTTCCCGGTTGGCCGCCACGTACATGCCACGGGCGACGACGTCCTCCCAGCTCGCCGTCGGCAGCGCGAGCGTGTTCGGCGTCCAGAAGGACTCCTCGACCGCACGCGCTGCCAGGTCCGGGTCCCGCAGGAGTTCCGTGGCCGGGCGCTGGTCCGCGTGAACCGCCGGGTCGGGGAGCTTCTCGATCGCGGAGAGGCGGTCGGTCAGGGACGGGTGGGAGTCGTACGGGGAGTGCTCGCGCTCCTCGGTGATCATCGCGGCCATCTCCCGCTGCCGGACCGGATTGCTCACCAGTGCCTGGAACCCGCCGAAGAGGTCCGCGGGGCGGGCCTGGGCGGGCCCCACCAGGCCCGCGTAGGCCTCGAGGAAGTACCCCCAGACCGGCGCCGCGCCGTGAACCTTGCGCAGTGCGCTCGACGCCGCGGCACGCCCGGCGATGCGCACCGAGTGCTCGTCGGCCTCCAGCTCCTGGCGCCGGGAGACCGCCTGCGAGACCCGGAGGAAGAACTTGGCATAGCCGAGGAAGATCTTCTGTACGAACGGATGCTTCTCCAGCCCCTGAACCGCCGCGATGAGGGAGATCCGGCCGCGGTACACGGGGGCGCCCAGCCTCGTGTGCGAGCCGCTGTAGTGGCCGAGCTCGTGTCCGAGGATGGATCGCATCTCGTCCACCGTCATGGTGATCAGCAGCGGCATACCGATGTACATGCGGCGACGGGTGGCCTTCAGTCCGAGGAACTTGGTGTCCTCGCTGACCGCGGCGTTGACGTCTGGAATGATCCGGATCTCGTCGGGTGCCTGGGTCTGGACCTGCTCGGCCAGCTCGTTGACGGTGCGCCAGAGCTCGGGTTCCTGCTCGGGCGTCACCTCGACACCCGGCTGTGCGGCCTGCTGCCGGCGCGAGACCATGATGAGCGCCCGGACGAGCGCGAAGGCCACCAGAGTGATGACGATGCCGGCCTGGAGACCCTGGCCGTCTCCGCGGACGATCAGGCCGATGTCGATGACCAGGGCGATGGCGATGATGGCGCCCACCAGCAGGTAAAAACCTGCGAGCAGGCTGAGCGCGAGAAACGCGCGGAGCGTCACTTTCATAGTGATGAATCTCCCAAAAGTATGCATCAGAACCGGGGGAGAGTAGCACCACCGGATCTGAGGCACGCGGGAGTACCCGGTGTCGAGCCGATTACCGCGATGAGCTAGGGGGTGGAGGCTCCCAGGCCCGGGGCGCCGGCCTCGTCTCCGGGAAGAGAAGATCGATGAACCGGGCGGCGGTGGGCTGGGGCTCATGGTTGGCCAGCCCAGGACGCTCGTTCGCCTCGATCACCACGTACTCGGGCTGGTCGACCGAGGGAACGAGCATGTCGAGGCCGGTGACCGGGATGTCGATCGCCCGGCTCGCCTTGACCGCGGCCTCCGCGAGCTCCGGATGAAGCTCAGCCGTGACGTCGTGGATGGTGCCTCCGGTGTGCAGGTTCGCGGTACGGCGAACCTGGAGGGAGACGCCGTCGGGTAGGACGTCGTCGAGAGTGTGACCGGCGGCCTTCAGGGTGTCCTCGGTGACGTCGTCCATCGGGATCGTCGACTCGCCGCCGGTGGCGGCGGCGCGCCGTCTGCTCTGCCGGTCGATGAGCTGGGCGATGGTGTGCCGTCCGGTGCCGATGACGGATGCCGGCCGGCGCACCGCGGCGGCGACCACCTGGTGGCCGATGACGACGATACGCAGGTCTTCACCGTCGTGACATTGTTCGATGAGAACGTCGGGGCAGTAGGTGGTGGCCAGCGACACTGCCCGGGCGAGCGCGTCCGCATCGCTGACGCCCACCGTGATGCCGCGTCCCTGCTCTCCCCGGGCCGGCTTCACGACCACCTCACCGACCTCCTCCAGGAAGGCCTTCTCCGCGTCGTGGTCGCCGGCCGCGATACCGCGCGGGACGCGGAGGCCGGCACGCTCGAAGATCCGGCGGGTGACTCGCTTGTCGTCGCACCGGCTCATCGCCACTGCCGTGGTGAGCTCGGACAGTGATTCCCGGGTGACGATCTTGCGGCCGGCGTGCACGAGTCGCATCTCGCCCCACTCCGGGTCGAGAACCTCGACCAGGATGCCACGCCGTCGCGCTTCGTCGGCGATGATCGCCGCGTAGGGATTGAGTTCGACGACGTCCGCCTCCGGCTCGGGCACGAACAGCGGCTCGTTGATGATGTTCTTGCGCTTCACCGCGAAGACCGGCACCCGGCGGAAGCCCAGCTTCTTGTACAGGCGGATGGCGGGGTCATTGTCATGCATCACCGACAGATCGAGATGGTCGCGGCCACGGCCGATGTAACGCTCGGCCAGGACGCGTACCAGCGCCTCCCCGACTCCGGGCACCGGGGTCTGCGGGTCCACCGCCAGGCACCAGAGACTGGTCCCCTGGTCGGGGTCATCGAAGGCCAAGACGTGATCCACGCCCGTCACGGTGCCGATCACGGCGCCGGTGTGCTCGTCCTTCGCGATCAGGTAGGTGAAGGTGCGTGTGCGCTGGTTGGACCACATCAGGTCGGGATCGGCGGGCACCATGTGGCGGGCTGCGTAGATGCGATTGACCTCGTCGGCGTCGTTCGCGTCGGCCATCGTGCTCACGACCACGCCCGGGATGGTCTCCCGGCGCGGCCGGTAGCGGTGCAGCTCCAGCCGGTAGGTCATGGACGGGTCGATGAACAGCTCGTCGGGCGCCCTCGACACCAGGACATGAGGGTCGGGCACGTACATGGCGATGTCCCGCCGACCCTCCTCCTCGGCCCGCAGGAGGGTGATGATGTCGGCGTCGTCGTCGAACGTCTGGGCGAAGATCAGCCGGCCCCATCCGCAGTCCATCGCCACACCACGGCGCATGTCACGTACGAGATGTTCGGGCGTCTCCTGCCAGGGCCGGGTCCACAACGGTTGACGGGGCTCGCTTCCCCCTCGGCGGCGGCCTTCATTCACGGCGTGTTGCCCGCGTCAGGCAGATGGGTCTGCAGCCACATCTCCAGGAGGGCGAGCTGCCACAGTCTGTTCCCGCGCAGCGGAGTGAGCTCGGCATTCGGGTCCGCCAGAAGATGGTCGACGTAGGCAGGCTGGAAAAGGCCGCGGGACCGTGCCGCGGGGGAGTGCAGAGCATCGCGGACTCGCTCCAAGTACGGTCCACGCAGGTACTTCAGCGCCGGCACCGGGAAGTACCCCTTGGGGCGGTCGATCACCTCGTGCGGCACCACTCGGCGCCCGGCCTCCTTGAGCACGCCCTTGCCCTCTTGGGCCAGTTTGAGCTCGGGCGGGCACTGCGCGGCGAGCTCCACCAGCTCGTGGTCGAGGAACGGCACTCGTGCCTCGAGTCCCCAGGCCATAGTCATGTTGTCGACCCGCTTCACCGGGTCGTCCACCAGCATGATCTGCGTGTCCAGCCGCAGTGCGGCGTCGACCGCGGTCTCGGCGCCGGGGCGCTTCATGTGGTCGGTGACGAAGTCGAGGCTGACGGGTGAGTCCACCAGGTGCTCCGGACGCACCACGCCGCGCATCTCCTCGTGGCTGCGGTCGAAGAACGCCTGGGCGTAGGTAGCCACGGCGTCGTCCCGCCCGGCTCCTGCCAGTGGCGGATACCAGTGGTAGCCCGCGAACACCTCGTCGGCGCCTTGCCCGGACTGCACCACTTTGACGTGCTTGCTGACCTCCTGGCTGAGCAGGAAGAACGCTACGGCGTCGTGGCTGACCATGGGCTCACTCATGGCCCGGATGGCGTCTTCGAGCGCCGGAAGCATCCGCTCGGTGCCGATCCGGATCTGATGGTGCTCGGTGGCGAACTCGCGGGCGACGACGTCGGAGTACTTGAACTCGTCGCCCTCTTCTCCGCCGACGGCGTCGAAGCCGATGCTGAACGTGTTCAGGCCGGTCTGGCCCTCTTGGGCGAGCAGCCCGACGACGAGACTGGAGTCCAGCCCGCCGGAGAGAAGCACGCCCACGGGGACGTCCGCCACGAGCCGGCGGCGGACCGACACGCGCAGCGACTCGAGAACCGCCTCCTCCCAGTCGGAATCGGTCCAGGACGCCTTCTCCGGGTCACGGGCGGCAGTGAGATCCCAATACAGCCGCTCACGGCTGGTGCCGTCGCGTTCGATGACCCGCATGGTGGCCGGCGGGAGTTTACGGATGCCCTTGAGGATCGTGTAAGGCGCGGGTACGACGGCGTGCCAGGACAGATAGTGGTGCAGTGCCACTGGGTCGATGCTGGTGTCCACATCGCCACCGCGGACGAGGGCGGGCAGGCTGCTGGCGAAGCGGATCCGTTCGTTGCTCTCCGAGTAGTAGAGCGGCTTGATGCCGAGGCGGTCCCGGGCCAGGATCAGCCGGCCGCTGTCGCGCTCGTGGATGGCGAAGGCGAACATGCCCAGGAAGCGATCGACACAGTCCTCGCCCCAGTGGTGGTAGGCCTTGGCGATCACTTCGGTGTCGGAGGTGGAGAAGAAGGTGTATCCGGCTCGGCGCAGCTCTTCGCGCAGCTCTTGATAATTGTAGATACAGCCGTTGAACGCCGTGGTCAGGCCGAGGTCGGAGTCGACCATGGGCTGATGGCCGTGGGGAGAGAGATCGATGATGGACAGCCGCCGGTGCCCGAGTGCCAGCGATCCGTGCGCGTATGCCCCGTAATCGTCGGGTCCGCGCGAGACCATCGCCTCACACATGTTGGCCACGGCCGCGAGGTCAGCCGGGCGGCCGTCGAAGGTGTACTCGCCAGAGAGTCCGCACATGTAATTCGACCCTACACGTCCGCTGCTGATCACTACACACGGCTTCGTGAAAGTGAGCCTCGTCGCGGCATAGCCAGTGTGGCCGGGACGCTCGTGCCGGCACATGGTCAGGTCCACTTGGCCGGACGCTTGTAGGTGGCGCCCTCCACCGTGACGATGTCTGGCAGTTGGGCGGCTCTGATACGTCCTGCACCGATGGTGAACGATGATGGCATAAGAGTGCGCAGTGTGGTGGACGAACGCCGAGGCGGGAACGCAGCGACCGCGAAGAGACCAGGTGCCGTTGATTTGGCCGTTCGGATCGCCGGTGCGAGGTCACTGTCCGCACTGACAAGCAGCGCGCTAGTCATGGCCTCACTCGCGGCATCCGCAACGATCGACACAGAGATATTAACGTCGGTTTCCTTCTCCTCGTAGCTCCGCCAGGTGATGCCGCAAGTCCGGCACGTCATCTGCTTGCGTTGGTATCGCCCGTAGATGACTGAGAAGACCTGCGGGTGACGCGCAGTGAGCGCATTGATGTATGTGTCCTGACGAGCTTGGCCGTCTGGGTCGTCGAGTACGCTCGCCGTAAAGTACTTGACCGCCACGAGGTCATCATCCGGGCGAAGGGAACGAGCCAGCTCCACCAGGTCTAACCACAGATACCGCCGGCCCCACTTCTCGTGTAGGCCGTGGTAGAGGTTGAAGCCGTCCACATAGACAATGAGCTGGGACACTGAGCACCTCTGGTTCATCACGAGTGTCCTCCGGCGGCGGCGGACGGTCCGGGTGAGGTCTGTTGCCATGATCGTGCCAGGTGCCGCTGACAATGTCGGCGCGGTCTGCGGCTGATGAATCCGTCTAGGCTGCACTAGCGTGCGCTAGATGCGAGATGCTCGGTTTTCCGGTTGCATATGACCGGGGCGAGTCATATAGTGAGTGCATACCCGGTCACGTTTTAACGAGCGTGACCCTGACGGCCCTCCTCGGAGGGCCGTTTTTGTTGATTCAGGGGTCAGCGGCCCAGTTAGCGGCGAAACACGCCAGTTCCGGATCAAGGCGAACCGACATCATCGGGCTAATAGCCCGGATGATGTCGGTTTCCGATCCACCGACTTCCGGGCCGAGAGGAAGCCCTCGACCATCTGGAGATACCCGGGTGCGAGCTGATCACGGCGCGGCATCGCGGGGTCCGGGTCGGCCATGTACAGGCCGTGGTCCGCGCCGGGAAACACGGCGAGGCCGTGCCCGTCTGGGGACGGCGGCAGATGTTCGGCGAATGCTGCCACGCTGGCGGGAACCGGAATCAAGGTGTCGGCGCCGCCGAGGAGTGTCAGGACCGGGCACGTCACCTTCGGCAGCACGGTCAGCGGATCGAAGGCGAAGATGCGGCTCGCGAAGCGGAGCACGTCCGGGTCGTCGTAGGCGCCTGTCGTCGCGATCGAGTACCAGGGCCGAGCCGCGAATCGCTCCTGATCGGCGGAGATCGACTCCGGGCTGTCGCCGCGCAGGATCCGCGCGGCCCGCTCGTCGACCCATGCCATCGCCTCCGCCACGTCGTCACCGGAGAGGCCCGACGCGCGTAGCTCGCGCCCGATGCGCACCCGTTCCTGCTCGGCCGGGCTGACTCCAGGCCCGGAATGGCAGACGACGAAGTCCACTGATGGCTCCTGCATGGCGGCCGCGATGAGCGACACCCAGCCGCCCTGGCTGATGCCGTACAAGCCGACTGGCTGCCCGGCGACGGCTGGATGACGGCGCAGCATTTCGACAGCGGCCAGCGATTCCCGCGCGCGGTCCTGCAGTGTCTGCTCGGTCCAATGGCCGGGCGAACCGCCACAACCCGGCTTGTCGTGGCGGAGTACCACTGAGCCGGCGTCGCCGATCCACTCCGGCCAGCCGCCCCAGTCGTAGCGGTCGCCTTCGCCGGATCCGTCGACGAGGACGACGCCGGGCAACGGCGTGTCCGCATCCGGGATTCGGATCAGAGCTCCCAGATCACCGACGGCGGTCGGTACAACGGCGTCGATCTCCGTTGGCATGTCTACTCTCCTTCGTCGAGATGGCTCAGTGGTGTGCCGGCGAGGAGGATGCGGACGAACCGGTGGTCCGCAGGCCAGTCCGTGCGCTCGGACAGCCGGGCGATGTACGGCTCGAGAACGGCCCGGATCTGGCCGCGGACCGATTCGAGCTCGCCCGCGGTCATGGGTACGGTGGCGCCGCCGACGAAGGACGCGCCGCGCCAGTGCTCGGGCTGACCGTCGGCCTTCGCCCGCCAGGCCAGGATTCTGTCGGCTTCTCGCTGGACGAAGACACGCTCCAGCTCATCGGCGGCAGGCCCGCCGTCGGCGGCCCAATTCTGTTCGACGTCCGTCAGCTGCCAGGGATGCTCCCGGGCATCACCGCTGGGCGGTGCCTCCTCGACGAAGCCATACTTGGCCAGCTGGCGCAGGTGAAACGAACAGCTTGCCTGGGTGGAGTCGAGGTGACGGGCGCACTGTGCGGCCGTTGACGGGCCGAGGGCTCCGAGCAATTCGATCAGACTCAGCCGCAGCGGATGGGCCATGGCCCGCATGGCCTGGGGATCGGTAATGCGCACAAAGTCAAAGGTATGTTTGACAACTGCTAGATGTCAAATACCCCTTTGGCATCTCCCTGGTGGATTCGGACATACGAATCGGCCCGAGGCCCGGAGCACTCAGCGACAACCGACGAGCAAGCGGTGCTGCGTGTGCTCAGCGCAACACCGCCACGGCGAGTTTCGCCGCCTGGGCGATGGCCGCGTCGGCGCCGGGAAGGATCAAGCGGGCGCGCGTTGAGAGAGTGAACACCGCCACCGCGTATGCCTCCCCGTTGGGGTACTCGACGACGCCGACCTCGTGGCGCAGGGCAAGGAAGGTCCCGGTCTTGCCCGCCACCACCACGTCGTCGAACGGGAAGGCCGCAGCGAGCCGCTGAGTCCAGACCTGCTGTGCCATGACCTCGCGGATGAAAGCGCATTGTTCCGCCGAGGCCGCGCGATCGTGCCAGACGCTTTCCAGCAGCGCCGTCATGTCGCGGCAGGTTCCCACGGTACTTGTGGTGAGATGCGGGTCGAAGCTGGTGAGCTCGTCAAGGGTGGTGGCGTTCTGCACCTGCCTGATCGCCTCGCTCAGCGACGGGCTGCCGAAGTCCGCGATCAGGGATGCGTACAGATGCCGGGTCCCGCCGGATACCCGTGTCGACGTCAGCCCGAGCTCGGCCAGTGTGGAGTTGACGTCGTCCGTCCCGAGAGCGTCGAGCAACGCGTCCGCGGCCGCGTTGTCGCTGACTGTCATCATCGAGCGGACGGCATCGCGCCAGGAGATCGTGACCGGGTCCGACATCGCCGCGAATCCCGTGGCGCCGGGTGTGCGGGTGTCCGGCGAGAGCGTGACCGGCTCCGTGGGGTCGAGCCGGCCGTCGTCGACCGCACGCGCGAATGCCACGGCGAGTGGCAGTTTGAAGACGGAGGCGAGGACCACGGGATCGTCCGGGAGGAGCCCGATCTCCCGGCCGGGCTCGTGCAGCGCGCGAGCATGGAGATAGCCGAACACTCCGGCGTCGTCGAACGAGCGTTGTATGCCGTGGGCGGCGGTGCTCATGCCGGTTCCGCCGGCAGCTCGGACGCAGCGCGGGGTGTGCGGCCGGGATGCACCGTCGGGGACGCGTGCCGGCGGGTGAGGGCGCCGACGATGGTCTGCGGCAGCGAGCGCACGTGGACGTCGAGAGTGCCCCGCCAGGCCACGCGCAATGTGAGGACCAACGGCTCGTCGTCGATCGGGACGATCGCGGCGCCTTCGCCGGCCGAGGGTGCGTCGGTGGTGAAGCTGACCTGCCCGCCCGAGGCGACGAGCCCATGGACCAGCCGGTCGTCGGCGACCCCGGAGACCTTGCCCGCCAGGAAGCCGTGCCGCTCGCACGCCGCGACGAGTTCGTCGTGGGCGGCGGGAGCCTGATCCCGCGGGGGTAGGATCAGTTCGAAGCCGGACAGGTCGCGTAACCGTACGCGCCCGGCCGCGGCGGCGGGGTGGTCCGCAGGCATGAGGCATCGCAGTGGCACAACGACGCGGGCGCCCCACGTCAAGCCGCGCGCTGCGACGGGCTCCCGCAGGATCCCGATGTCGGCGCGACCCTGGAGCAGATCCTGGACCTGGTCGGCGGTGGACTGCTCGCTGACGTCGACATCGGCGCTCGGTACGGCTCGACGGCACGCCGTGACGAGCGCCGCGTAGTGGCGTGCGCCGAGCCCTGGCGCCACCCGGACAGTGCAACGCTCGCGGGTGGGCGTCTCCTGCCTCCGCGCCAGGAGCTGGAGCTGTTCGACCTCGTCGAGCACGCGATGCGCCGCGGGCAGGAGCGCCGTTCCGGCGTCGGTGAGGGTGACCCCCTGGCTGTCCCGGTCGAACAGGCGGACGCCGAGCTCGGATTCCAGGCGTCTCAGGCCCTGGGAGAGCGGCGGCTGCCGCATACCGAGCCGTTGCGCGGCCCGGCCGAAATGCCGTTCATGGGCGATGGCGGTGAAGTACGCCAGATGTCGAACTAGGTCCACGAACAGCAACGATATCCAAGGTCGTTCGAACGTGCTCCGATAGGCATATTGGACTACTGGACGGACGACGTGTTTCCTCGATGTCTGTGAGACGTCGAACTCGTAGGTGGATCATCGTCGTATCCGCGGCGGCTATGGGCGCCACCGGGGCGGTATACGCGTTGAGCGAGCGGGCGACGGTCGAGGGGCTCCGGTACTGGAGCGACATCGGATTCCTGGACGATTATGCCGACGAGCTGACCATCGTCATGGGGCGTGCCCGCGCCCATGGCCCGGATCCGCAGCGTTTCCCTCGGATGGTGGACGGGCCTGGCCCCGGGATCGAGACCCTGCACGCTTCCGAATCCTCAGAACACGGCGGAACCGTCGTGGTGCTGCGCTTACGGCGGGAACGCACCGTGCGGGAGTTCCTGCCCTCGGGTGTGCCCGAGCTCTATGAGATCAGTGCCTGCTACCAGTGGGTGTTCGGCCGCGGCGACGAGCGCCCTCAACGGCTCTCCGAATGCCCGGACGTGCCGGTGATCGAGCTGGATCCGCCGCCGGTGACCGCGACATTGCCGAACGGCGTCGACGACGCGCTGTACGAGGCCCTGGAGCCGCTTGCCGGTCGTGCGGACGAGGCGGACGCGGGAATCACCAAGACGGCGGTGGCCGAGGCGGTACGGTCGGCGTACGCGCAGGCTGAACGGGAAGCCCTGGACATCCCCGGGGTTGACCCGGACACGGTATTGACAAGTGATGACGTTCTGGCAGGAGATGACTGGGTGACGAGCGTGGATGGGGCGATCGGGGTGGCGATCGGCAAGGACAAGTCATGTGTGATGGCGCGGGTGGTGCCGGGCGAGGTGCGCGTGGTGCGCCCGCCACGGATCAGTCTTGAACCGGGGGAGGTCGGCTGCTCGGCGGCGTGGGCAGCCCGCGAACCCGAGGACAGCCTCGTCCCTGGAACGCCGAGGCCCGAGGACGGTGCGCCGTGAATGCCGTCGTGACTCGTCATGCCTCCCGTGCGCTGACCAGAGGCGTAGCTGCCGGCGTCGCGTCGCTGGCTCTCCTGCTGGCGTCGTGCAGCGAGGACCCGCCGGACCCGCAGCCCGCGGCTAACGCGCTCGCCGAAGCGCTCACCTCGGGTGACTTCGGCGCTGTCCCGCTCGCCGGCTCGTCTCCCGCGGAGGCGGCGACGGAACTGGAGGAGATCGTCGAAGGTATGGGCGGCGCCCAGCGGTCCGTGTCCGTGCGGGCTCTGGTGCCCGACGACGCGCCCGATGCGCCCGACGACGCCTGGGTGATCACCCTCGATGTGGCGTGGGACCTGACCGGCGGGGCGGACGACGAGGTCGCGGGCGACGACGAAGAGACGCCCGGGGACAACGAGGTCGCAGAGGACGATGCCGCGGAGGACGACGACGGGGCCGGCGAGGCCGGAGATGAGGCCGAAGGCGAGGACGGCGATCCCGGCGCGGCCGGGCACGACTGGACCTATACGACGACTGCGCACCTCGCGCCCAGTGAAGCCGAAGACCGCGATTGGGAGCTGAGTTGGTCCCCGGCACTGATCCATCCGGATCTGGAGACGGGCGACACACTGCGGCTGCGAACCGAGGCGGCCGAGCGTGGCGAAATTCTCGGGGCGGGTGGGGCGGTGCTGGTCACCGAACGCGACGTCTACCGGATCGGCATCGACAAGACTCGGTTCGACGGTGATGTGTCCGAGGACGACATGGAGGATTCGGCGCGGGCGCTCGGCGATCTGCTGGACGTCGACGGCGAGGGCTTGGCCGGCCGCGTCCTGGCGGCTGGTGAGAAGGCGTTCATCGAGGCGATCACATTGCGTGCGCATGAGGCGGAGGATGTCCTGGACGAGGTCGACGCCATTGACGGCGCTGCCGCGCTCCTGGGAACCATGCAACTGGCGCCCACCCGTGAGTTCGCCCGGCCGATCCTCGGCACGGTAGGCGAGGCCACGGCGGAAATCATCGAGGAGTCCGGCGGCACCGTACAGGCAGGAGACATGGTCGGGCTCTCCGGCCTTCAGCACCAGTACGACGACGTCCTGCGCGGCACGCCGGGTCTGCGGGTCGACATCGTCCCGTCCGAAGGTGATCCGTCGACCGTGCACGAGACGGAACCGATCGCGGGGGAGGATGTCGTCACCACCCTCGACCTTGAGTTGCAGACCCATGCGGAGTCGGTGCTGTCGGATGTGGCACCCGCCAGCGCCGTCGTCGCCGTTCACGCACCGACGGGCCAGGTGCGTGCCGCGGCGAGCGGGCCGGGTGGCGGCGGGTACCCGACGGCGACGGTCGCCCAGTACGCGCCGGGCTCGACGTTCAAGATGGTGACCGCTCTGGCGTTGCTCCGGGCCGGCCTGACGCCGGAGACGACCGTGTCGTGCCCGCCCACACTGACCGTCGATGGCCGGGAGTTCGGCAACTACAGCGCCTATCCGGACAGCGCGCTGGGCGACATCTCATTGCTGACCGCGGTGGCCGAGTCCTGCAACACGGCGCTGATGGGGGAACGCGACCAGGCCTCCCAGCAGGATCTGGCCGATGCGGCCGTGGCGCTCGGGATGGGAGTGGACCGTCCGGTGGGCGCACCGGCCTTCCTCGGCTCGGTGCCGTCCGAGGCAGACGGCACCCTGCACGCGGCGGCCATGATCGGCCAAGGCGAGATCCTGGCGTCGCCGCTGGCGATGGCCACCGTCGCCGCGTCGGTGCTCGCGGGAGAGGCGGTCAGCCCGATCATGGTGGAGCAGCCGTCGCCGGAGAGTGACGACCAGGCGCCTGACGAGCCGCTGACCACCGAGGAGACGAGCCAGCTCCGAGAGATGATGTGGGCCGCGGTGGACGGTGGAACAGCTTCGTTCCTCCAGGACGTCCCCGGGGGCCGGGTCGGCGCCAAGACCGGCACGGCGGAGTACGTCGCCGACGGCGAACCCGGGCTGCACGCATGGATGATCGCCATCCAGGACGACCTCGCGGTCGCCGTCTTCGTCGAGGAGGGAGAGTCCGGTTCCAGCACCGCAGGCCCGATCCTCGAGGAGTTCCTGCGCGGCATCTGACCGTCGGCTCCGGGCGCCGGACGATCAGATGACACAACGTCCAGCGCTCGCGCGACTTGGCCGTCTGATCGCCGCACGTTCGTATCGTGAGACGCGATCAGATGACGTCAACCGTGCCCACAGCACCCCAAGGTCACCTGATCGCCGCCCAGGCGACGATCAGTCGACATATCGACGATCAGGTGACCAAAGGCGGGCTACTTGGTGGGTTGGCCGATGGCGTTGAGGAGATCGGCGAACCAGGGGGCCGAGGGGTCGAAGGCCTTGCCGCCCTTGACGCGTTCGAACTCGATGGCGCGCAGCCGGCCGCCGTGCTCCTCGTCGTGCCCGACCAGGCCGCCTTCCCGGCGCAGCGCGCACTCCACCGCGTAGTCGGTGCAGCTCTTGATCAGGCGCAGGTCGTCGGCGTTGGGAGCGGCGGAGCGACTGTAGTATCCGCTCTTCTCCACCCGGACCTTCTCGGCGCCGAGGCGTGAGGCGAACTGCTTGGCGAACCATTCCCCGGGGTTGACCTTGTCCAGCTTGACGTGGCCGAACGGGTCGCGCGGGATTTCCTGGCCGGACGCTTCGAGCTCGGCGACGATCTCCTCGACGCCCGCGCCCTCGGAGAGGAAGATCGTGGCGCAGCCGATCTCGTCCATGACCGCGCGCAGGCGGCCGGCCTCAGCGTCGATGTCGAGCTCGAGTTCCGGCACGTACACCGCGTGCACGTCCCAGCGACGCGGATCCACGCCGATCTCCGGCGCCCACTCCTGGGTGGCGAGCCAGCCCCGATACGCGCGGGCCGTCGCCGCCGTGAGCCAGCCGCAATGCCGGCCCATGACCTCGTGGATCACCAGGTGGCGCGGGTTGGAGGTGTTTTCGGTGACGACGTTCTGCGCGTAGCGGGCGCCTTGCTCGGCCGCGGTCCACGCCCCGAGGCTCTGCCGCACGGGAATGATGTCGTTGTCGACGGTCTTGGGCAGCCCCACGACGGTGAGCTCGTAGTCGTGCCGCGCCAGGTAGGCGGCGAGGTCAGCAGCCGTGGTGTTCGTGTCGTCGCCGCCGATGGTGTGCAGGACGTCGACGCCGTCGCGCTCGAGCTGTTCGGCGGCGACCTGCAGCGGGTCCTGACCCTCGGCGACCAGGCCGCGCGTCACGGCGTCCTCGACGTTGGTCAGCTTGACCCGGCTGTTGCCGATGGGGCTCCCGCCGAAGCGGTGCAGACGGTGGGCGGTAGCCCGGATCTCGGGTGTCACGGTCACCGAGCGGCCGGTCAGTAGACCCGCATAGCCGTCGAGGTATCCGATGATCTCGACCTCGGGGGCGATCTCGGTGTAGCGCTCGATGAGCCCGCCGACAGCGGACGACAGGCACGGGGCCAGACCTCCGGCGGTGAGCATCGCGACCTTACGAATCGGCTTGTCGGACATGACCCAGACCTTTCGGCACAACTCAACATCGGATGGCGCGCACGTCGTCGTGTCGCGTAGTCGTGCGCCAGCCTATCGCTGCGCCTCGCGGCCTACGCGTCCGGAGAGTGGGATGTTTGGCTCGGATGACGGATGACCGCTTACCCTAGGCCGAGTGACGTCGGATGTTGACAATGAACTGTTCGCGGAACTGACTACCGCGCTCGGTGCGCTCCCCGCGGCCCAGCAGCCCGAATGGCCGGACCGCTCGGCCGCCGAGCAGGCGGTGACCGAGCTGCGTGCCATGCCGCCGCTGGTGTTCGCCGGTGAGTGTGACCTGCTGCGGGAACGGCTCGCGGCGGTATCGCGGGGCGAGGCGTTCCTGCTTCAGGGCGGCGACTGCGCCGAGACCTTCGACGGCGTCTCCGCCGACAACGTCCGCAACAAGCTCAAGACCCTGCTGCAAATGGCGGTGGTGCTGACCTACGCGGCGAGCATGCCGGTGGTCAAGGTGGCGCGGCTGGCCGGGCAGTACGCGAAGCCGCGGTCCAAATCGACCGAGACACGAGACGGCGTCACGCTTCCGGCCTTCCGCGGCGACATCGTGAACGGGTTCGAGTTCACCGAGGCGTCCCGCGTTCCGGACCCGCACAGAATGCTGCGGGCTTATCACGCGTCGGCGGCGACACTGAACCTCACCCGCGCCTTCGTCGGCGGTGGGTTCGCGGACCTGCACCAGGTCCACTCGTGGAACACCGACTTCGTCCGGACCTCTCCCGCGGGCCAGCGCTACGAGCGCCTTGCCGGGCGGATCGACCAGGCGCTGCGGTTCATGCGAGCCATCGACATCGACGCCGAAACTCTGCGCAAGGTGGAGCTGTACTCCAGCCACGAAGCCCTGCTCCTGGAGTATGAGACGGCGCTGACCAGGGTGGACTCACGTACGGGGTCGCCCTACGACGTCTCGGGACATTTCGTCTGGGTGGGCGAGCGAACCCGCCAGCTGGATGGTGCGCACCTGGAGTTCGCATCCCGGATCCGGAACCCGATCGGAGTGAAGGTCGGCCCGACGACGTCCCCCGACGACCTGATGGCACTGGCCGAGAAACTGGACCCGGACCGTGAACCAGGACGGCTGACGTTCGTCTCGCGCATGGGCGCGGCCAAGATCCGGGAGGCGCTGCCGCCGCTGGTGCAGAAAGCGACGGCGAGCGGCCTGGTGGCGTCCTGGGTCTGCGACCCGATGCACGGCAATACCTACGAGGCGGCGAGCGGGCACAAGACCCGCAAGTTCGACGACGTCATGGACGAGGTCCGCGGGTTCTTCGAGGTGCACCACGGTCTCGGCACCCATCCGGGCGGCCTGCACGTGGAGCTGACCGGCGACGACGTCACCGAGTGCGTCGGCGGGGGAGACCCGATCGCCGAGGACGGCCTGGGCAGCCGCTATGAGACGGTCTGTGATCCGCGCCTGAACCGGACCCAGTCCCTCGAACTGGCTTTCCTCGTCGCGGAGCTTCTCGAACCCGCCAGCTGAGCTCACGCCGTGGTTGCCGTCACGGCGAGCCGTCCTACCGGCGGGCGTCGGGGCGGCGCGAGATACGTGCGTTGGCTTTCAGCAGGAATGGCACGACGACGTACACCGCTACCGGCACGACGACGACCGTGAGGATCAGCGCGCTGACCACCAACGGAAGCTCGTCCACGACGGGGGATAGCCCCACTTGGCCGAGGCAGACCAGCGGGAAGATCGCGAGCCAGGTGATGAGTGCTCGCCGGTGGATCGACGGCATGGCGGCGGGCAGGGGTCAGCTGAAACCGCCGCGGAGTGCGAAGAGACCCTGGGGGTCGTACTTGCCTTTCAGATCGGACAGCCGTGCGTAGTTCGCCCCCACGGACTTGCGAAGGAGACTCTGCTCACCGTCCTCGAAGAAGCCCGGGAAGTTGAGGTACTCGGCGCCGGTCGAGAAGCGGCTCATCGCCTCATGAACTCTGCGCGCCCAGGCGATGTTCGCCTCGTCGTCGGCCGGATCCTCCCAGTTGGCCTCGATGCCGAGCAGGAACGGTGCCGACCGGTCACCGAAGGCGGACTCGTCCGGTGCGACGCGGCAGAAGGCGCCCCCGAGTTGCCAGACGTCGAGGGTCGAGTGGGGAGAGGGGCTGATCTCGTTGAGCGACCTCATCGTCTCCAGGGCGGCGTCGTCGAGGCCGGTGAGGTACAGCGACTTCCAGTAATACCGCATGATGTGTGCGGGATAGTCCTCGTCGAACAGTTGCTGCACCTCTGCATAGGGCACGGCATCGCTGAGGTCGGCAATGGGATTGCCGAAGTCCCGCAGCGGGCTGAGATCACTCCGAGCTTCGGCTCGGTCACCGCAGTGAACGGCGGCGTAGACGACCACGGGCTGATGGTGATACTCGCCGGGGATCTCGTCGATGGCCGGCGCGTGCCACAAGATCGCGAACGAGCTCACGTCATCCGGCGCCGTGTCCGCCCACTCGCGGTAGTGCTGCAGTGCGGCTTTCGCGTCGTGCCATGGATGAAAGACGAGCGCAAACGACACCTGTGGCGGGACGGGATATGCGCGGAACTCGAACGACGTCACGACTCCGAGGCCACCGCCTCCGCCGCGCAGTCCCCAGAGCAGCTCTGGGTTCTCAGTCTCCGACGCGTGAAGACGCTCGCCGGTCGCGGTGACGACGTCGGCCGCGACCAGGTTGTCGCAGCTGGCGCCATAGGCCCGGCGAAGCCACCCCAGTCCGCCGCCGAGCGTCAGACCGGCGATTCCGGTCTTGCTCACCAGGCCCAGGGGTACGGCGAGTCCGAACTCCTGGGCCACTCGGTCGACGTCGCCGATCGTGGCCCCGCCCCCGGCGACGACGCGCCGGCGCGCGGCATCGACGTGGACGGCGTCCATCCGCGACAGGTCGATGACGACCCCGTCGTCGCTGACGGCACTGCCGGAGACGTTGTGCCCGCCGCCGCGCACGGTCAGCGGAAGGGCATTGTCGCGGGCGTAGGCGACCGTCGCCAGCACATCGTCGGTGCCGGCACACCGCGCGATCGCGGCGGGCAGGCGGTCGATCATGCCGTTCCAGACGGCGCGTGCATCGTCGTATTCAGCGTCGCCTGGCCGGATGAGGTCTCCGCGCAGCTGGTCGCCGAATGCGCGCAGATTGTCGCGTGTCATGACACACCTTTCTGGTGGGAGCGAGTCCTGATCGGCTCGCCGCGGGGTCGACGTCCGCCGCGGAGTCGAGCCGTGCGGACACACGGTGGACATCGTGCGACTTGACGCTACGGCTGGCCACGTCGCGCCGGCATCGAGAGGAATGTGTATGTAGCGACGTCCCGCGATGGTCAGAACTGACCATCGACGGCGCGGCCGCCGGCTCGCGAACGCGGACGTTGTGCAGTTCTCACGGCCGCGGAAACCACGCACCCGGGGACGAAGCCCAGCTGGGCGGTCACGACGGCGTCGACGATCTCACACGGGCTGTACGCAGCGCCGAGCAGCCAGGCCTACCACCTCTCCCGCCCGGCGGCCCACGTGGCGATCACCTGAAGGCCGGTCAACACCCACTCCCCGCGGCATCGTCCCGATGGGTAGTGCTGCCCAGTGGGGTGTAGTCACGCCGCGCGCCAAGGCAGGCGGGCACCCGCCACATGGGGCTGTACGAATGCGAGGCTCGGCTCGGAGACAGGTTCTCAGGCGAGATGGTGCCGGAAGGCATAGGACGTCGCGGCGGAACGGGAGGTGACGTCGATCTTGGCGAAGATGTTGCTGACGTGCCGCGCGACCGTGTGCTCGCTGATAAAGAGCTCAGCGCCGATCTGCCGATTTGATCGGCCGTGCGCCACCAGCTTCAGCACCTCCAGCTCGCGTTGTGTCAGGCCGTCGGGTGTGGAGGTGTCGCGGTTGAGCAGGGCGTTGACACGTTCGACGTCGGGTGCCGCTCCTAGGCGCTCGAAAACCGCCATCGCGGCGTCGAACTCCAGACGCGCCGTGTGCTCGTCGCCCGCTTGGCGTGCGGCGATTCCCAGGAAGACTCGGGAGGCGGCGCACTCGTACGGACATGACAGGCTGCGGTAGATGTCGCACGCCGAGCGCAGCACCGGTAATGCGCCGTTGACGTCGCCCCTTGCCAGCAGAACCGCACCGTTCGCCGCCGCGGCCATACCACGGAGGTACGGCGTCCGGCTTGCCTCCGCGAGGTCGTGCAGTTCCCCGGCCGATCTGGCGGCAGCCTCCACGTCACCGGCGCACAGCTCCGCCTCCACATGCGCGGACAGCAGGCGAGCGCGCCCGACCGGGCCACCGTACTGCGCGGAGAGAGCCAGCCTGAGCGTCGCGGCGGCTTGGTGGGCCTCGCCTTGGGCGAGCTTGAGTAGTGCCAGTCCTGGCTGCGGGTCGCGGCCGAGTTGATGGGCGCGGAGAAAGGCCTCTTTCGCGCCCTCGTGGTCACCTCTGCGCCTCCGGATCTCGCCGGCGAGATACTGCCCGTCAGCGATCAGGTATTCGCCGAACGGGGCCAGTTCTTCGGCGGCGTGCAGTGCCTCGCGCTCGGCCGCCGACCACTCGCCGCGCAGCGACTGGACCTCGCACCGGTGCAGCCGGCACAGGCCGGGATACCAGCTCTCCTCGCCGTGATCCTCGGCCCACGGGACGGCGACGCCGGTCCACTCGGCCGCACGACGTACGTCGCCGAGCTCCTGGCACGTGGACAGGAGAAGGCAGTGGACCCAGCCAGTAGCGAACGCGGTGAGCTCGCCACTGAGCGCCACGACCATCGCCTCGTCCAGCCGGTCGAGTCCTTCCGCGGGGGCGCCACGGCTGATGAGGATCCTGCCCTGGACACCCAAGCTCAGCGCTTCGAGGTCACGGTCGTCGAACTGGCGTGCCGCGTCGCACGCGTGACGAGCCGAGGAGAGGGCGTCGTCCAGCTTGTTCTGGTACAGCGCCCAGTCCGCGTCGGCCAGCGACACGTAATGGCTCTCGATCTGCTCCGGAGCCTCCAGAGCATGCCGGTGCGCACGCTGGAGCCAGCCGCTGGCCACGGCGGTCTCGTTGAGGTCGAAGTAGCTGTAGAAGAGTCGCCAGGCGGCCTTGGTGGCGCGTGCGGCGTCGTGAGCGTCCCGGTGCCGGCGATACGCGAGCTGGCGGACGGTGATCGACTCGCGTGGGCGGCCGAGCCAGAACTTGGCATCGGCGAGTGATTCGAGCTCACCGGCTTCGAGGGTCTCGGGTGCGACATCGCCGAGGCGGTCACAGATCTCTCTCCAGTGTGCGCCCCCGGACGCGGGCTGATGCTCAGCCGGCTTCACCGTTCGACCGAGGTTCATCACACCCCCTGCACACAATCGTGCCGGCAAGGCGACGGGTTCACCACTCTTTGCGATGGTGTGGGCATTCTAGCGCCGGACGTCGGCGCCGGGCGGCGTCGAGCCCTCGGATCCCGTGGGCCGCGGGATCATTCCACGTGCTCGGCCAGCCAGCCATTGAGCGGTCGGGTATTTCGCAGGAGGTCGACGACGCGGTCCTTGGCACCGGCTGTACCGAGCCAGGCGTCCGCGGGCCAGTGCTTCCAGGCCACCAGCCCTTTGAGCTGGAGAAGCCCGAGACGAGGATGATCTCTGGGGTACCCACGCGGTGCGGTCTTGAGCCGTCCGTGCGCAGTGATCTCGACGTCGCGGTCCGTGAGCGCGTCGACGACGGCGCGCAACTCCTCGCCGGTGGAATCGTCGTCGACGGCCCGGCGATAACGTGCGAGCTGGTCGGTGTCCATCAGGTACATTCCGCTGCCGGCGGCCAGCCCGGCGGACGACAGCTGGACGTACCCACCCTGCTCCAGGGTGGCAGCGATGGTGGTCTTGTAGGGCGACTTGTCGGTGCTGAACCGCACGTCCCGGTTCGGCCGGAAGATCCGGCCGGGGCCGAACTCCGGCTCGAGCTCCTTCAGCAGCAGCGTCATCGGCTCGCGGACCGCCTGGTCGTAGACGGCTTTGTTCGCGGTCCAGTACGTCCGCGAATTGTCCGCCTCGAGGCCCTCGTAGAACTCGAGCGCCTCAACCGGCCACCCCTCGAAGCCCACCGGCCTCACCTCTTCTCGTCCAGCCCGTCTGGTGGAGCCCCACCCAGGGTGAGTCTTCCAGATCCATCCGGGTGGATAGAGTGCGAGTATGGCCTCAGGCGTGATCGATCTTCGCAGTGACACGGTGACCCGCCCGTCGCCGCCGATGCTGGCGGCGATGGCGGCCGCAGATACCGGCGACGACGTCTATGGTGAGGACCCCACGGCCAATGCGCTGGAGCAACGCGTCGCCGCCATGCTCGGGCACGAGGCAGGCCTGTTCACCACCACCGGCTCCCTGGCGAACATCCTCGGGGTGCGAGCCTGGGTGGCCCCTGGGAAGGAACTGCTCTGCGAGGCGCAGGCGCATATCGTGCGGGCTGAGCTCGGTGCGCACGCCGCGCTGAACGGCGTCACCACTCGCACCTGGTTCCATCCGCGCGGAAAGGTGGATCTCGCCGCCGTGCGCGCGCTGGTGGCGCCGGACGCCGGGCCGTACCTCGTCTCCACTGCGGCCATCGCAGTCGAGAACACGCATAACTTCGCCGGTGGCACCGTCCAGGCACTCGACGAGCTGACGTCGTTGCGGCAGGCCGTGCACGGCACCGGCGTGCGTCTGCACCTTGACGGTGCGCGGCTGTGGAATGCCCAGGTGGCCACTGGTGTGCCCGCGGCGGAGTACGCCTCGGTGTTCGATTCGGTGTCGGTGTGCTTGTCGAAGGGGCTTGGTGCGCCCGTCGGTTCGGTCCTGGTGGGCCCGGCGGACATGATCGCCGAGGCCAGGCAGTGGCGCAAGCGACTGGGCGGGGGCTGGCGGCAGGCCGGTGTGCTCGCGGCGGCGGGCCTGTACGCCCTCGATCATCATGTGGATCGGCTCGCCGAGGATCACGCTCATGCGCGGATGGTCGCCGAGGTGGTCAACGACGCCGCGCCCGGCGTCGTTGACCCGGCGTCGGTGGAGACCAATATCGTGCTGCTCAACGTCGGTGACCGCGCCGAGCGGCTGGTGGCCGAAGCGCGCGAGGCAGGCGTGCTGGTCGGCGTGGTCGGCCCCGGCATTGTCCGGCTCATCACTCATCTCGACGTCGGCGCGGGCGAGTCGAGGAAGGCGGCCGAGGTGCTGGGCGCAGTCCTCTCTCGATAGACCATGACCGGCAGGTCCACATTTCGGACTCGTATCTCATTATATGGAACAGTATTGATTTCCCGGCTCTCCTGACCTGACGATGTCTCCATGTTCGCATTGATGCTGAGCCAGCCTGTCGCCATGGATTCCAGGTGCATGGCCAGCATGATGTGTTGCCGAGTCTCCGCCTGACGCCTTGGACGCGGCGCCGGTGCCGGACGACCCGAACGGTGCTGTGACCGCGCAGACCGGGCCGTCTCCTTCCGCCAGCCCCGCCGGCTCGCATGCTGGCCGCTGGCCGGCCCTGGCGATGCGTCACCCCGTCGAAGCCTCCACCTGATGACCGAGCCCGATATCTGATGACCGAACCCGATCGAGGAGTAACCCGATGAGTGAACAGTGGTCGTTCGAGACCCGCCAGATCCATGCCGGTCAGCAACCCGACGCCGCCACGGGCGCACGGGCTTTGCCGATCTACCAGACGACGTCGTACGCGTTCCGCGACACTGAGCACGCCGCGAACCTGTTCGGCCTTGCCGAGCCCGGGAATATCTACACCCGGATCATGAACCCGACCCAGGATGTCGTGGAGCAGCGGCTGGCCAGCCTGGAAGGCGGCGTCGGCGCCCTGCTGCTGTCCTCGGGGCAGTCGGCCACCTCGGCGGCGCTGCTGAACGTAGCCGAGGCCGGAGACCACATCGTCGCCTCGGCCAGCCTGTACGGGGGCACCGACACCTTGCTGCGGCACAGCTTCCCGAAGCTGGGCGTGCAGGTGAGCTTCGTCGATGCGCCCGACGACCCTCAGGCCTGGCGCGATGCCGTCCAGCCGAACACCAAGGCGTTCTTCGGCGAGACGATCGGTAACCCCAAGGGCGACGTTCTCGACGTGGAGGCCGTGGCGGCGGTGGCGCACGACGTGGGTGTCCCGCTCATCGTCGACAACACCATCGCCACCCCGTACCTGCTTAATCCGCTGAAGCACGGCGCTGACGTCGTCGTCCACTCGGCCACCAAGTACATCGGCGGGCACGGCACGGCCATAGCGGGCGTGCTGATCGACGGCGGGACGTTCGACTACGCCGCCCACGGCGCCAAGTTCGCCGGCTTCACCACGCCCGACGCGAGCTACCACGGCCTCGTCTACGCCGAAGCACTTGGGCCGGCTGCCTACATCACCAAGGCGCGGGTCCAGTTCCTCCGCAACCTCGGCAGCGCGATCTCCCCGTTCAACGCGTTCCTGCTGGCCCAGGGATTGGAGACGCTGAGCCTGCGGATCGAACGGCACGTCGAGAACACCGTGGCGGTCGCCAGCTGGCTCACCGCGCGCGACGAGGTCGAGTCGGTCAACTATCCGGGTCTGGAATCCAGCCCGTGGTACGAGACCAGCAAGAAGTATCTGCCACGCGGCGCGGGAGCCGTCCTGACCTTCGAGCTGGCAGGCGGGCACGAGGCCGGGCGGCGCTTCATCGACTCGCTTGAGCTGTTCAGCCACGTAGCGAACATCGGCGACGTGCGCAGTCTGGCGATCCACCCGGCGAGTACCACCCACTCGCAGCTCAACCCGGAGCAGCAGCGCGCGGCCGGCGTGACCCCGGGACTCGTCCGCCTGGCCGTGGGGCTCGAGGGCGTCGAGGACATCAAGGCGGACCTCGAAGCCGGCCTACGGGCGGCGAAGGGCTAGCAGGCGGGTGCCTCCACGCGACGACCCGAGTCCTCCCGCCAGCGGCGCCTGGCGGGAGGGCGACGACGCTGGGCATCGGCTGTTCGCCGGCGTCGGTGACGTCAAGCTGGAGTCGGGGCAGGTGATCCCAGATGTGCGGGTGGCCTACGAGACCTGGGGCGAGCTGAACGACGACGCCTCGAACGCCGTGCTCGTCCAGCACGCCCTCACCGGCGACAGCCACGTGGTCGGCGACCAGGGACCGGGCCACCCGTCACCCGGCTGGTGGGCGGGGATGGTCGGCCCCGGGGCTCCGGTGGACACGGACCGGTATTTCGTGGTGGCGCCCAACGTGCTGGGCGGCTGTCAGGGGACCACCGGACCGTCGTCGGCGGAGCCAGGCGGGCGGCGGGCCTGGGGCGGGCGGTTTCCGAGGACAACGGTCCGGGACCAGGTCGCGGTCGAGGCCCTGCTTGCCGACACCCTGGGAATCGATGCGTGGGCAGGCGTGGTCGGCGGGTCGATGGGCGGCATGCGCGCCGTCGAGTGGGGGGTCACCTGGCCGGACCGCGTACGGAGCATGGTGCTGCTGGCCACGTGCGCGGCCGCCTCGGCCGAGCAGATCGGCCTGTCGGCCGCGCAGATCCATGCGATCCGGGCGGACGCCGGCTACCACGGCGGCGACTACTACGACGCCGCACCCGGTGCTGGTCCCCACGTCGGGCTGGGCATCGCCCGGCGGATCGCGCACATCACCTACCGCAGCGAGCTGGAGCTGCAGGAGAGGTTCGGCCGGCGTCCCCAGGATGGTGAGGACCCGCTCGGCGGTGGCCGTTTCGCCGTGGAGTCGTACCTCGACCACCACGCGCGCAAGCTCGTTCGGCGGTTCGACGCCAACTCCTACATCGTGCTCAGTGAGGCGATGAACAGCCATGACGTGGGCAGGGGCCGAGGCGGGACGGAGGCCGCCCTGGCCCGGGTCAGCGCTCGTACCGTCGTCGCGGGCATCGATTCGGACCGGCTGTATCCGTTGTGGCAGCAGGAACTGCTCGCGCGCCACATCCCGTCCGCGAGCGACGTGCAGGTGATCACGTCCCCGTTCGGCCACGACGGCTTCCTGATCGAGACCGGGCCCGTCGGGTCGCTCGTGGCGGCGGCGCTCGGCTGAGGCAGGTCAGACGTGGGTGCGCACGTGGTCCCGGAACGCGCGCACCGTCGGAGTGATCGCCTTCGCGCGCGGCCAGACCAGCCCGATGGTGCGGGTGATCCGTGGTGACAGGGGCACTTCGACGACGCCAGCGGGGGTTCCGGGGTCGAAGTGCGGAAGCAGCGCCACGCCGAGGCCGGCGACGACGAGTCCCCGGACCGTGTCGGACTCCTGGCCTTCAAACGCGATGCGCGGCGTGAACCCGGCCTCGGCGCAGAGCCGGTCCATGATCTGGCGGAGCCCATAGCCGGGCTCGAGGGTGACGAACTGCTCGCCGGCGAGCTCGGCGAAGCGGATCCGGCGTCGTGCGGCCAGATGGTGCGCAGCGGGAACGGAGAGCAGGAGTTCCTGGTCGGTGACCGCGAACCCGGTCAGCAGAGGGTCCTCGCTGGGCAGTGGCGCCACCAGGGCGAGATCGACCTGACCGGTTCCGAGCTGGTCGAGGATGTGCTGCCGGGAACCCTGGACGAGGGTGAACCGCACGCCTGGATGGGTGGCGCGGAACCCGCGCAGCAGATTCGGCACGAGCGAGCGGCCCATGAGGTGCAGGAACCCGAAGACCACGTGGCCACGGTCGGGGTCGATCTCTTCGCGAGCGCGGCGGGCGGCTGTCTCGATGGTCTCCATCGCTTCGCTCGCGGCCTCGGCCAGGATCCGGCCGGCTCTGGTCAGGCGGATGCCCCGGCCGGACGGCTCGGTCAGCGGCGCTCCGAGGGCGGCGCCCATCGCGGCGATACGCCTGCTGACCGTGGGCTGCGGCGTGCCCAGGTGTTCGGCTGCCCGGGTGATGTTGCGCGTATCCCGGAGCGCTGTGAGGAGGGCGAGCATGGGCGCCAGGTCCACGGCGAGCCGCTGATCAGCAGCGTCCCGCGGCGAATGATTCATCATCGTATGGATTATGGCAGGAGATTGTATTGGACGTATGGAACGGCCCGGCCGTAGCGTGCCTGGCGTGAGTCTCGATGCGCAGGTGACGCCCCGATCCGAGGTCCGGCGACTCACCCTGGGCGTGGCGGTAGCGGGGACGTCGTCGTTCGCATTGCTCTACGCGCCGCAGCCGGTGCTCGCGCAATTGGCCGCCGAGTTCCGGCTCGACCCGGGCGGTGCCTCGCTCGCGATCAGCGTGGCCACCGGCGCCCTGGCTCTCGCGGTCCTGCCGATCGCGGTGCTGTCCGAGGTGATCGGCCGGAGGCGAGTGATCACGGGGTCCCTCGCCGCCTCCGCGGTGCTGAGCGTTCTCCTGCCGTTCGCGTCGTCGTACGGAGTACTCCTGGCTGTGCGCGCCGCCCAGGGCGTGGCCATCGCCGGGGTTGCGGGTGTGGCGGCGGCCTTTCTGGTGGAGCGGCTGGGGCGCGCGGGGGTGACGGCAGCCATCGGCGCGATGATCGCGGGTAACACGATGGGCGGCATGCTCGGCAGACTGTGCGCCGGGTTCAGCGCCGACACGCTCGGCTGGCGCGGAGCCTTCGGCGTGGTCGCGGGGTTCTCAGCCGTCTGTACGGTGCTCACGCTCATCGCGCTGCCGCGTACCTCGGATCGGGTACACCGCGAGGACATGTCCGGCGCTCCGGTGCCTTCACGCGGCGTGGCGGCAGGCATGGCGGCCGCTGTGCGCACACCGGTCCTCCGGGCGCAGTATGTGGTCGCGTTCGTCGGGATGGGGACTTTCGTAGCCGTGTACAACTCGATCGGGTTCCGCTTGCTCGACGAGCCGTTCGCGCTGTCATCCGCGGTGGCGTCGCTGGTCTTTCTCGCCTACGCGGCCGGCGCGGTCTCCTCGGTGACGGCGGGGACGCTCGTGAGCCGGATCGGGAAGCGGCGCGCACTGGTCGGAGCATTGTTCGTGACCGCCGTCGGCGCCACGCTCACGGTTCCCGATTCGCTGCCGTGGATCGTCGCCGGGATCGTGACCCTCACCACCGGCTTCTTCGCAGCCCACTCGGTGGCCAACGGCTGGGCCGCGGCCGCAGCCCCCGAAGGTGCGCGTGGCCAGGTGTCGGGTTCCTACACCTCGGCGTACTACCTGGGAAGCAGCATCGCGGGCGCGGCCGGTGCCGCCGTGTATGGCCACGGCGGCTGGACCTGGCTCGTCGTGGCCGTCGTGACGTCGCTCGGGGGCGGCGTCGTCGTCGTTACCCTGAACACCCGGCGCCGGTGAGATCCCAGGGCCGGCGAAAGGCTCAGCGGTTGCGCGTGCGCAGGTAGTCGCCGACCACGGCGGCCCCGAGCCCGTCCATGACCGGGGCGATCACCCGGCCCCCGGACCGGCGGGCGATCAGGTCGACGAACTCCGCGAGCGCCGGGTCGTCGCCGAGACGGAACACGGTCACCGACGCACCCAGCCCGGCGAGCCGGTCCACCTCGGCCACGGTCTTGCGCAGGGTGCGCATCGACGGCGGGTAGCTGAACTCCGCCGTGCCGTCGGGTTCGAGGTGCGCGGTCGGCTCTCCGTCGGTGACCATCAGCACCACCGGCTTGGCGCCGGGGTGGCGGCGCAGGTGCCGGCCGGCGAGCAGGAGCGCGTGGTGGGCGTTGGTTCCTTGCTCCCACACGCCGTCCAGCCCGACAAGCTCCTCGAGCTCGACCGAGGCCGCATGTCTTCCGAACGTGATGAGCTGCAGCGCGTCCTGCCGGAACCGGGTGGAGAGCAGGTGATGCAGGGCGAGCGCCATGCGCTTCATCGGCAGCCAGCGGCCCTCCTGGACCATGGACCAGGACGTGTCGACGCACAAGGCGACCGCCGCGCGGGACCGGTGCTCGGTCTCGGCCACCTCGACGTCGGTCACATCCAGCCGTATCCGCCCGTCACCGGCGGGGTGCGGACCGCGCCCGGCCGGGCCGTCGGTGGTTCCCCGCCCGGCCGCCGCGCCGGAGGCCGCCACTCGCAGCACCGCGTTGCGGACAGTCCGTGACGCGTCCCACGGGCGGGAGTCGCCGAACTCCCAGGGTGTGGTCGCGCCGGACAGGTCCCCAGCGGAACCCGCAGACTCGGTGTCGCGCTGGCCCGTCTCGCGGACGGCTCGGATGACGTCGGCCAGCGCCGCTTCCGCGAGACGGCGCAGAGCCTTGGGGGAGAGCCGCAAGGATCCGTCGGCCGCCCGCTCGAGTAGTCCGTGCTCACGTAGCTGGCGTTCCAGCTCCGCCAGCCGGCGCGCGTCGACGGTGGCCTCCGATCCCAGCTGGCGCTCCAGCGCCTCGACGTCGATGTCCTCCAGGCGCGCGCCGGGATAGGACTGGGACAGCTGTTCGGCGAGCGCGTCGAGTTCGGCGAGATCGGCCATCGCCTGCGCACCGGCGCCGAGCCCGAGCTGTTGCTGTCCGCTGAACCGCGTGGACGACGACCAGTCTTCTTGCGGGCGCAGCGCGCGCAGCGCCTCGTTGAGCGCCGCCAGTTCGCCGGCCAGCCGCGGATCGCCGAACGCGCGCTGGGACAGCTCCGCCAGCTCGGCCCGCTGCTCGGGCGTCATCGAATTGAGCATGCGCTGGGCAGCGGCCGCACGGGCGGCGAGCGCGTCGATCAGCTCGTCGACGTCGTTCGGGTTCTCCGGAAAGTACGCGCCATGGCGGCTCATGAACTCGTCGAACCGTGCGTTGATGTCACCGGCCGCCTGGGCGTGGGCGCTGAGCAGGGCGTTGAGATCTGCCAGCATCTCGCGTGCCCGGTCCGCGTCCACCTGGTCGGCCTGGGACAGCGCGTCTCTCATGCGCGCGAACTGTGCGTCCAGCAATTCCCGGCCGAGCAGCTCCTCGATCCGCCGGTACTTCTCCCGGGCCTGTTCCGAGCGCCAGCGGTACGGTGCCAGCTCCCGTACCGCGGCCGCCGTGCCCGCCGGCAGGGCGTCGAGCTCGGCCTCACTCAGGCGGGCTTCGTCGGATGGATCGGGAAACAGCGCTCGGCGCTCGGCGTCGATTGCCTCGTCGAGCAGCCGGCGTACCTCGCGCAACGTGCCGTCGAGCCGATTGCGGGCCTGGATCTCGGCCCGCCGCTGCCACACCCGGCGGGTGAGGTCGTCCAGGCCGGTGGCCGTCCGGGTGCCGCGCCGCAGCATCTCGTCCAGCGCCGACCGTGGCGAGTAGCCCTGCATGACGTCGCGACCCAGGGAATCCAGGGCCTCGCGAAGGTCCACCGGCGGCGCCAGCGGGTCCGGGCCCTCGTGCCAGCGGCCGTAGAGGTAGCGCCCGGTGCCGGTCATCGGCCGTAGACCGCCGTGTCGTCGTCGGTGTCCTTGGCCAGCCGCCGGGCGAGATACAGCGACTCGAGCGCAAGCTCCACGGCGGCGGCCAGCCGGCCGGGCGGGTCGTCCGGCTCCGCTCCGGCTCGTCGTGCCACCTCGTGCAGGAGAGGCAACTCCGGCAGCGCGGTGAGTACCTCACTGGCAGGCACGTTCTCCCCGGTTGCCACCAGATGGCCGTCCTCCACGGCGGCGGCCAGCGGGCCCAGGTCGATTCCGGCGAACCGCTCGCGGGCGGTCTCGGCGACGGCCAGGCGGAGCAGGTGAACCAGATGCTCGGTCTCACGGCCGTCCTCGGCCGGCTCGAACTCGACCTTCCCACGCAACACGGCCGGCACTGCTTCTAGATCGACCGGCCGCGCGACAGCCGGGTGCTCGCCGGTCACGGCGGCCCGCCGCAGGGCAGCCGCGGCGATGGTCTCCGCAGCCGCGACCGCGAACCGCGCGGACACACCGGAGCGCTGATCCACCGCGGCGGATCCGCGCAGGTTCCGCACGAACCGGGCAAGGATCTCCAGAAGAGATTCGCCCACGTCCGCGACCAGGAGCGCTTCCTGCCGGATGAGCGCGACCTCGTCGCTCACCTCCAGCGGATAGTGAGTGCGGATCTCGGCCCCGAACCGGTCCTTGAGCGGTGTGATGATCCGGCCGCGGTTCGTGTAGTCCTCGGGGTTCGCGGTGGCCACCATCAGCACGTCGAGGGGGAGGCGAAGTGTATAGCCGCGGATCTGGATGTCGCGTTCCTCCATCACATTCAGCAGCGACACCTGGATCCGCTCGGCCAGGTCGGGGAGTTCGTTGATGGCGACGACGCCGCGGTGCGAGCGGGGCACCAGTCCGAAGTGGATGGTCTCGGGGTCTCCGAGGCTACGGCCTTCGGCCACCTTCACCGGGTCGACGTCGCCCACCAGATCGCCGACCGACGTGTCCGGCGTGGCCAGCTTCTCGGTGTAGCGCTGCGAGCGGTGTATCCAGGTGACCGGCAGCTCGTCACCCAGCTCGGCCGCGCGCCGGACGGACGCGGGCGTGATGGGCCGCAGCGGATGTTCGTGCAGCTCGGATCCGGCGATGGCGGGTGTCCACTCGTCGAGCAGGCCGCCGATGGCCCGCAGCAACCGGGTCTTGCCCTGACCGCGTTCGCCGAGAAGGACGACATCGTGCCCGGCCAGGAGGGCACGCTCCAGCTGGGGAAGCACAGTCCGGGAGAACCCGACGATACCGGGCCAAGGATCCTGTCCGGCACGCAGCAACGCCAGCAGGTTCTCGGTGATCTCGGTCTTCACCCCACGCGGCTGATGGCTGGCCGCGCGCAGTTCACCGACGGTGCGGGGGAGCTGTTCGTGAGCCGTCACCTTTGTGAACCTATGTCGATGCGGACCTGCAGCCCAAAGTGACGGCGGTCACAGCCGGGAGGTCGAGGCGTCCGTGCCCGGGATGGGATACACGACGGACGGGCCGTTCCCCAGCCCGAGCGTGCTCTCTCGCGCCACCAGCCGGTGCGCCGCCACGATCTCCTGGGCAGCGCCAGGCGCTGGCCCGTTCGTTCGTCGTCGCGGCCGCCGTGGAGCCGCCGCCGAATCGGCGACGTGTCTCCTCCACGCCAGACGTATCGCTATCCGAGACGTTCCGTCTTAAGCCTTGACCACACGCCGCCTCGTGCTCGTAGAGTAATCCTACTGAGTCCATAGGAATTATCGGAAGAGGTCGGCGCGTGCACATCCTGGTGATCCTCGGGCTCGTGGGCTTCGGTGCACAGATGGTGGACGGCAGCCTCGGCATGGGTTTCGGCGCGACGTCCACCACGTTGCTGCTGGCAGTGGGAACCAATCCGGCGCTGGCGTCGGCTACCGTCAACCTGACCCAGATCGGCACCACCTTGGCATCCGGTGCCTCGCATTGGCGGTTCGGCAACGTGGACTGGGACGTGGTGCGTCGCATCGTCATCCCCGGTGGTGTGGGAGCCTTCGCCGGGGCCCTCTTTCTGACCAGTCTGTCCATCGGTGCGGCCGTGCCCCTGATGGCCGGAATACTCGTCGCCCTGGGCGCCTACATCCTGGTGCGCTTTACGGTCGCCGCGCTGCCGCTCGACAAGCTCGGCATGCCCCTGCGTTCACGGTTCCTCACGCCCCTCGGCTTTGTCGCAGGATTCGTCAACGGCACGGCGGGCGGCGGCTGGGGGCCGGTCAACACCTCCGCCCTGCTCGCCACGGGCAGGTTAGAGCCGCGCAAAATCGTCGGCTCGGTCGGAACCAGCGAATTCGTGGTCGCGTCCTGCGCGAGTCTCGGCTTCCTGCTCGGTCTTGGACTCGGCGGCATCGACTTCACGTGGGTCGCCGCGATGCTGATCGGCGGAGTGATCGCGGCGCCGATCGCCGCGTGGCTGGTGAAACGGATACCCGCCCGTGTCCTCGGTTCAGCGGTCGGAGGGCTCATCGTCCTGCTGAACGCTCGAACGCTCATGTCCGAGCATGGCTTTGGTCTGGCCGGCGGTGTCCGAGCCACAGTCGTGGTCACCGTACTTGTGGTCTGGGGTACCGCGGTCGCCTACGCGATCAAGGCGCACCGCGAGGCGACGGCGCGAGAGTCTGTCTCCGCGCCGTCCGGACCGGCTTAGACGGCGCTTAGCGGGGCTCGGGCACCATGGCGGCGGCTACCTCGGTGGTGCGCCGGTCCAACAACGGGGCGAGCCGTCGGATCGCCGAGGCAAGCTCGCGAATCTCCGATCCGGCGAGCGCCTGCGGCCCATCGCACAGGGCCGAGTCCGGATCCGGGTGCACGTCGATCAAGACGCCGTCGGCCCCCACGGCGATGGCCGCCCGGGCCAGCGGCAAGACGAGGTCCCGGCGGCCGCTGGCATGCGTCGGATCGACGATGACCGGAAGGTGGGACAGCCGCTGCACGGTAGGAACAGCGGAGATGTCGAGCGTGGCCGGGGTCGCTTGCTCGAACGTGCGGATGCCGCGCTCGCACAGCACGATGTCGAGGTTGCCGCGCTGGGCCACATATTCGGCCGCGGAGAGCCACTCCTCGACGGTCGCCTGGATGCCGCGCTTGAGCAACACCGGCTTGGCGATGCGGCCCACGGCGTCCAGCAGGGCGTAGTTCTGCATGTTCCGGGCACCGATCTGAAGCATGTCGGCGTACTCGGAGACCAGGTCGATGTCTTTCGCATCCATGATCTCGGTCACTACCGGCAACCCCGTCGCGGCACCTGCCTCAGCCAGGATCCTCAGCGCGGACTTGCCGAGGCCGCGAAAGGCCTGCGGGGAGGTGTGCGGGCGGAACGCACCGCCACGGAGCAGGCTGGCACCGGCCGCTCGGGCCATCTCGGCGGCCTCGAGAGCCTGATCCAGGGACTCGACGGCACACGGCCCGGCCAGCAGCGTGAAGAAGCCGGGGCCGATGCTGACGCCAGGGCGTTCGGAACTCTGCCCGACCACCACGGTGCTCCGGCTCGGATAGTGTTCACGGCTGACGAGTTTGTACGGGGTGGAGACTCTGATCACGTCCGCGACTCCCGCCATTCGGCGAAGATTCAGCGCACGGAATTGATCGACATCACCGATGAGGCCGACAATGGTCCGGCGCACACCCCGGCTGACGAAAGCTTCGCCGCCGATATTGCGAACTCGCGAAACAACCGCGTCTACCTGCGTGTCGCTGGCATCGGGCGTCATCACGACCACCATGACCGGACTCCTTTCGCTGGCTCGACGTTAGGACAGATTCCGCTGGAAGCGGATCCCAGGTCCGGTGAGTAAGACGATTGGTCACAGTCTGGTCACTATTGGTGTCAAGGCTATAAATGCGGGATTGATCAGGACGCAGTAGGCGTAGTTGTTCGGGATGATACGGCTGGCACACTGACTCGATGCGCCACGGCACGAAGCTCCGGATATGCGCGATGTTTATCGAGACGTCCTCGCAGAACTGGGTGCCCGTGGACGGGCTCCCCACGGCGCGGGGCGGGCTAGTGAGTTAGGCCCTAGGCGCTAGGGACTGCGTGTCCTGCGGCTCCTGCCCGGGCACCATGGACTTCAGTAAGGCGATGTCAGCGGCGTACGCGTCGGGGCCGCCCGGAGTCTCCAGGACTACCGGCAGGCCGGCCACTGCCGGATGCCGGAGCAGCTCACCGAACGCGGCGGCACCGATGTGACCGGTGCCGACCCGTGCGTGCCGGTCCCTGAAAGCTCCGCACACATCCATCGAGTCGTTCGCGTGCACGGCCGCGAGCCGGCCCGGTCCAGCGAGCTCCACCAGCGTGTCCAGCGCGGCGGTCATGCCCCCTGGAGTGGCGAGGTTGTGCCCGGCCGCGAAGATGTGGCAGGTGTCGAAGCAGATTCGCGCCCGCGGATGGCGCTCCAGAGCGTCGAGATACGCCGCCAGATCCTCGATCCGGGCGCACAGTGACTGTCCTTGCCCGGCGGTCGGCTCGAGCATGAGCGCCGGTGCGTCGTCGTCGAGACCGTCCAAGACGGGCAGGAGAGCTTCCCGCACCTGTTTCAGCGCGGCATCACGATTGCCTGCGGCGACGCACGAGCCGGTGTGAACGACGACGCCCGCCGCGCCCACGGCGCGGCCCCGGTGTAGCGCATGCGTGAGGCTGTCCTTGGACCGCTCGTAGGTCTGCACGGTCGGACTTCCGAGATTGATGAGGTAGTTGGCGTGGACGAGCACGGGCATGGCTCGTTCCTCCGCCGCGGTCCGGAACGCCAGATCGACGGCCGGATCTCCCGGCGACGCCGTCCATCCGCGCGGGTTGCCGAGGAAGATCTGGACACTGGAGGCTCCCAATGCGGCAGCGCGCTCGGGAACCGACGCCAGCTTGCCGTTGGAGGACAGGTGCGTTCCGGGGAGGGGTGCGCCGGGCAGCGCAGCTCCGGGCGGGGACGGGGACAAGCTCACGAAATTCCGTTCTCCCGATGTCAGAGGACGTACAGGGTGACGGTGGTGCCCTGTGGCGCGGTTCCGCCGGCGGGCTCCTGGTTGAGCACCAGCCGATCCCGGCCGCGTCCCGGGAACGACGACTCCACCTCGACCTCGAAACCCGCGTCCTTGAGGTGTCGCTGGGCGTCCTTGAGCTGCCAGCCGCGGACGTCCGGGACGTCGATCTCGACGATCTCCGGCCCTCGGGAAACGACCAGCGAGATCTGGTCGCCGGCGAAGCCGGTGCCGTCACGCGGTTCCTGGGAGATGACCAGGCCCGCGGCGACGTCGTCGGAGTATTGCTCATCGACGTTGACCTCGAACCCGTCGTCGGTGAGCTGTTGGCGCGCCTCCTCGCCGGAGCTGCCGACGAAGTCGGTGACGTCGATCGGTTCCGGCCCGAGGCTGAGGACCACGGTCACCTCGGTGTGGGGCCGGACTTCCTCGCCCGGCTCGATGTCCTGGGAGATCGCTGTGCCTTCGGAGGCGTCGGCGTCGTGGCGCTCGGTGAAGTTGGGGATCAGGTTGCGATCGCCCAAGGCGGTCTCGACCTGTTCCCGGGTCATACCGTTGACGTCGGGAACTTCATAGCGTTCCGGTCCCTGAGAGATGATCAAGCTGATGGTGCCGCCGCGGAGGATCTGTTCACCGGGCGCCGGCTCGGTACGGACCACGAGCCCCGCCTCGACGCCTTCCGAGTACACCTCTCCATCAGCCTTGGCGCTCAGTCCCGCGTCCTCCGCCGCCGCGATCGCGGCCGCCGGCTCGAGGTTGAGCAGTGCGGGCGTCGACGTCCAGCGGCCGGCCCCGAACCACCAGGCGGCCACTGTCACCGCCGCGGCAAGCAGGAGCACCAGCACGAACAGGATCGGGCCGCGCCAACTCCGCTGTGATTGCGCATGAGCGCGCCGTTGCGCACGGCGCGGC
The DNA here is from genome assembly GCF_010550695.1 of Phytoactinopolyspora alkaliphila. Classification (GTDB taxonomy): domain Bacteria; phylum Actinomycetota; class Actinomycetes; order Jiangellales; family Jiangellaceae; genus Phytoactinopolyspora; species Phytoactinopolyspora alkaliphila. The sequence continues at coordinate 4,289 of NZ_JAAGOB010000018.1, read as the reverse complement.
TCTTCCTCGCCGGTCTGCGGCGAGGAGGCGGGAGCGGCGCCGGCCTCGTGGAAAGCATGAGGCGAGCCCGCGGACGACGCGTCACTGGTGTGGATCACCCGGGTGCGAGCCGTCCCCGCGGAATGCGGCGGAGGCGGCGGGGGCGCGGTCTCGTGGTAAAACGCGTTGGCGAGGTCGATGGGGTTGCTGGCAGGCGCGTGATCCCGGTCCACGTTCACCTGGCCGGAGTCGCGGTGGAAAGCCTCGGCCACCTCGATGGGACCGGCGGCACCGGTCCCCGGCGGCGGCGGAGGCAACAGCGAACCGGCCGATGCGTGCTTACCTGGGCCGTCCTGCGCCTCCCCGCTGGCCAGCGCCGCCCGGGCCAGCCTGACCGAGGCCAGGAACGCTCCGGCGTCGGCGTATCTCGCGTGCGGATCACGTGCCGTCGCGGTGAGGACAAGGTTGTCCACCACTCCTGGGACGGGCGCCGATTCCGACGGCGGCGGCACGGCCTCATCGATGTGCGCGCGGACCACGACGAAGTCGGTGGGGCCGGTGTGCGGCGGACGCCCGGTCAGCAGTTCGTAGAGCATGATCCCGGCCGAGTAGACGTCGGAGCGGGACGTGGCCCGCTCACCGAGCGCCTGTTCGGGGGAGATGTAGTTCACCGTGCCGAGGAGCAGGCCGCGCGTGGTGGCGTTCGAGGGGCCGGTAGACGGCCGGGCCAATCCGAAGTCGGCCACCTTCACCCGGCCGTCGTCGCTGATGAGCACGTTCTCCGGTTTGATGTCACGGTGCACGATGTGTGCCTCGTGAGCGGCCCACAGCGCCGCCAGTACCGCTTCGAGTATCTCCAGGGTGACGGCCGGATCCAGCCGGCCGCGCTCGCGCAGGAGGTCACGCAAGGTGCGGCCCTGGACGTACTCCATCGCGAGGAACACCGCCCCCTGGTCCTCGCCCTGATCGAAGACCCCCACGATGTGCGGGTTCGACAGCCGCGCCGCAGACCTGGCCTCGCCGATGAATCGATCGACGAAGTCGTCGTCGGCGGCGAGCTCGGCATGCATGACCTTCAGGGCCACAGTGCGGTCCAGGCGAGTGTCCGTGGCGCGGTAGACGGTGGCCATTCCGCCGCGCGCCAGCAGCGACTCGACACGGTACCGGCCGTCGAGGAGTCGCCCGACCGGCGCATCGGAGACAGAAAGGTCCACGGATATGGAGTGTACGGTCCCCGGCCGCCGTCCGGGGAGGACGACACGGCGCCCGGCGGGCGCGCCGGCCGCCGCGGGGCTGGATTTCACCAGGTGCCGCGAGTATGTGTGGCGCGTCAATCTGCACGCTCGCCAGGTCCGCACCGGCCTCGGCGGCTCACCACGCCGGCCGCGAGCCGGGGTGAGGTCCTGGCATCTGGCGCTGAGGCACGCTAGTCTCGCCGCCCGTGACTGTGGATCTCAACAAGACCTTGCCGCCCGCCTCGTTCGGCGACGACGACGGTTCGGTGGACCCGGCTGTCGAATCGGCGCTGTCTGCCTATGAACGAGGCGCCGGCGGGCCGGCTGACGTGCTCGCCGCACTGGCCGGCAGCCGCGTCTTGGTTCCTGTGGTCTCCGTGCTCGACGAGCCCGCCGACGTGGCGACTCCCATTCCCGGCGGCGTCGTCGCCGGGGAGAAGTCGTCGCACATGGCCGCCGTGAGCACCATCGGCCGCGACGGGAGACGAGGTCTGCTCGCCTTCACCTGCATGGAGACGTTGCGACGATGGAACCCCGAGGCGCGGCCGGTGCCGGTCTCGACCCGGGCGGCAGCCGAGTCCGCGCTCGCCGACTCGGCCGACGCCCTGGTGATCGACCTGGCCGGGCCGGTGCTGTTCTCCGTTGACGCGGAGGGCTTGCGTGCTCTCGCGTCCGGATACCGGCCGGTAGCCGTCTGGGGTCAGGAGTAGGCCGGCGGCCAGCACTGGGCGAAGCGGTCAGCGCTGGGCGAAGCGGTCAGCGCTGGGCGAAGCGGTCAGCCGTGAATCGGCCCGGTGAACTTCTCTCCGGGTCCATCACCCGGCGCGTCGGGGATGGTCGAGGCCTCCCGGAACGCCAGCTGCAGGCTCTTCAGCCCGTCGCGCAGGGGAGCGGCGTGGTGGTGGCCCAGATGAGGCGCCGCCGCGGTGATCAAACCCGCGAGGGAGTCGATGAGCGACCGGGCCTCATCCAGGTCGCGGTGCTCGGGCAGGTCCTCGGCGAGCCCGAGATGCACGGCCGCCGCGCTGAGCATGTGCACCGCCGCGGTGGAGATGACCTCGACGGACGGCACCTCGGCGAGATCCCGGCCGGCCTCGGCCGCCGGCGTGGAGCCGGGCTGCGGTGTGTGGTCTCGCGCCGGGTGCGGCATGCTGCCCGGGCGCTCCGGGTCGGGAAGAGAGCCGCGGTGGGAACTGTTAGTCACTCGTGATAGCCTGTCATACTGACCGGTTCACCCGAACAGGGCATCGAGAGAAGTCCCGCCGGGTGGAACGCAAGCGGAGAACCTCCCACCCGAACAGCCGTACCAGGCCGTCGGGTTCCAGGTCCGAGCATCCCATGATGCTCCTGTGCTGGCCGTGCGTATGCGCGGTCCGCGCCTTGGATGGCCTCCGCTGACGCAGTGGGGGCCTTTTTCGTGGTCCACACCGCGTGCAGGACAACTTAACGAATCACTCTCAGCATCAGGAGGAAGGCATCAGCGTCGAGCCCCGTATCAATGACCGGATCCGGGTACCAGAGGTCCGGCTCGTCGGCCCGAACGGTGAACAGGTCGGCATCGTGCGTATTGAGGACGCACTGCGTCTCGCTGCGGAAGCTGAGCTCGATCTGGTCGAAGTAGCCCCCAGTGCGAGGCCTCCGGTGGCCAAGCTCATGGACTACGGCAAGTTCAAGTACGAGTCCGCGATGAAAGCGCGGGAAGCTCGGCGGAACCAGTCGCATGTCCTGATCAAGGAGCAGAAGCTCCGGCCCAAGATCGATACGCACGATTACGAGACCAAGAAGCGCAACGTGGAGCGCTTCCTCGCCGACGGCGACAAGGTCAAGGTCACCATCATGTTCCGCGGACGTGAGCAGTCGCGCCCGGAGCTGGGTTTCCGGCTGCTGCAGCGCTTGGCCTCGGACGTCGAAGAGCTGGGTTTCGTCGAGTCCGCGCCCAAGCAGGACGGCCGAAACATGATCATGGTTCTCGGGCCGCACAAGAAGAAGGCGGATGCCAAAGCCGAGCGTGAGGCCGCGAAGGTGGAGCGGCAGGCTCAGCGCGAGGCGGACGCTGAAGCAGAGCGAGCGGAGAGGGCTGCCGGGCGCGCGGCGGCGGAGCAGGAACGCTCCGGCCGTCAGGTTCGGGAACCTCACGCCGCCGAGAACGAAGAGTAGAGGAGAGTACGGCGTCATGCCGAAGAACAAGACCCACAGTGGCTCCAACAAGCGGTTCCGTGTCACCGGCAGTGGCAAGGTGCTGCGCAAGAAGGCGAACCGCCGGCACTACCTGGAGCACAAGAACACCACCCTCACTCGTCGGCTCGCCGGCACCACTGAGGTGTCCAAGGCAGATGTGAAGCGCATCAAGAAGCTGCTCGGCAAGTAAGCGACGTACGTCCTGACCGTTTTCGACGACATCCGGCCGGCTGATGGTGGCTGACCGGAACTAGCAAGGAGTATCAGTGGCACGCGTGAAGCGGGCAGTCAACGCCCACAAGAAGCGCCGCGTAACCCTCGAGCGGGCCAGCGGCTACCGGGGCCAGCGTTCCCGAATGTACCGGAAGGCGAAGGAGCAGGTCACCCACTCGCTCGTCTACGCTTACCGTGACCGCAAGCAGCGCAAGGGCGACTTCCGCCAGCTGTGGATCACCCGTATCAACGCCGCGGCGCGTGCCGAGGGCTTGACGTACAACCGATTCATCCAGGGCCTGAAGCTGGCCGAGATCGAGGTGGACCGCAAGATCCTCGCGGACCTGGCGGTGAACGACCCGACGGCTTTCAAGGCGCTGGTGGAGACTGCTCGCGCGGCTTTGCCAGCCGACCGGAACGCTCCGGCCGCCTGAGGTTGATGCGTATCGGCTGAACATGGATGGCACTGGGTGCCGCCCATCCATGGGGGCCTGCTGGAACCTTTCCAGCAGGCCCTTTGCTTTGTCCGCCGCCCACCTCCTCCGCCCACCCACACTCAAATGAGGCTCTTGTGACATGTCCGTGGGTGGGTTGAGCGTGTCATAGCAGCGCACGCCGTTCTTTCCGCCTAGGTTTTTGATTGTCGAAGATCAAAAACAAGGTGTGAGGAGAACGGCGTGCGTG
>NZ_JAAGOB010000017.1 GCF_010550695.1 Phytoactinopolyspora alkaliphila | reverse complement strand
TCACCCGCGTCGCCTACGGATTCAAAGACCCTCACGCCCTCATCGCCCTGGCCATGCTCTCCCTCGGCGGCTACCGCCCAGCCCTCCCGGGCCGCTAACCCACGGAAACGTCAGGAGAGCCTCATTTGGGGAAGGGCGGCGTCAGCGCAGTGGCGCCGCCGCGGCCGCGGTGCCGTCCTCGGTGCTGAAGGCAACCAGGACCTCCAGGTCAGCACCGCCGGCATCGCCGTCGAGTGGCACGACGACGCTTGTCTTGCCGCCGGACACCTCGGTGCTCAGCGACCCGACGACGTTCTCGCCGTCCCAGACGAACACGTTCGCCTGGCCCGCGGAACTGGTCCGCAACCGAACCGCCGCTTCGCCGCCCTCGATCGACGCCGACTGGACCCGCAGCGCCTTGTCGCCCAAACCTGGCCCGCCGCCGAGCGGAACGCCGTCCTCAGCAGACTGAGCGATGCTCTGCGGCGAGTTGATGCTCTGGGCCGCCTCGTCGGGCAGGATCGGCTCGACGGGGTCGGGGTCGGACTCGGCCAGGCCCGGCAACGTCAGCAGCCCCCACGCGCCCGGATTGGCCTGGACGCCGCCGAACGTCGACCAGCCGATCCGGGTCTGGCCTGTCTTGTCCTGGGTGTCGGAGTCGTAGACCAGGACGTTGAAGCCCATCCGGTCCGGATCGACGGTGTCGGGCAGGACGTCGTACGGGATCTTCGCCTCGAGCGTGTATCCGTCGTACGGCTCCCGCACGACGGAGGCGACTTCCATGCCCGGCGCGGTGATGTCACCCGGACCCTGGTAGTTGTCGGCGTCGCGCCCGAAGCACGGCGGGTTGCCGTTCTCCGGATCGTCGGTGATCGGGAAGATCCCGGCCTTGAACGCCGTCGAGGCGTTCTCCGATGTGCCGCGCGGATCGATGGTGATCTCCACCGAGTCGGTCCGCCAGTGCCGCTTGCAGTCCTCCTGCGTGAGTTTCGTGCCCAGGGCGTCGTCGGTCACGTCGACATACACGTACAGCGCCTCGTCGGTGAAGCTCACCTTGGCGATCGCCGAGACGTCGTCGGCGCCGACTCGCTGGCCCTCCCAGTGCGTCGAAACGTCGAGCTCCTCGCCGGGGTACTCGCCGTCGCCCGCGACGCCGTCGAGGACTGGCTCGTCGTGAAGGTGCGACGCCTCGCTGGTGGGTACGAGCTCGAGGACGGCGTCCTGGACGTCGGTGGTGTCGCCGACCGTGGTCAGCACTTGGAACGGATAGCCGCCGCCTTCGGCGTTGCTGGAGGTCGGCAGCGAGGTGTCGGTGTTGGTGATCTCGAAGGTGACCGACGTGGTCGCTCCCGCCTCGAGCCCGCTGAAGGTCTGCTCGGCCGGAGTCGCGGCGAAGCCGTCGGCCAGGTCGAGCGTGACCACGCCGCTCACGGCGGCGTCGCTGTTGTTGCTGACATCGACCGTCACCTCGGCGCTACGTCCGGAGCCCACCGAGGTGGTCTGGGTGATGAGATTCTCCAGCCTCGGCAGGTTCTGCTCCTGCGTCCACTCGTTGAACAGCGCGATCTCGGGACGGGCGCTGAGCCGGCCGTTGACCTCGTTGACCGTCTCGACGGCGGTCTCGTTGGTGCCGCTTGCGCCGTCACGGGTGGTGAGAGTGGCGGCGAGGGTGAACCGCCGGCCCACCTCAGCGTCCGAAGCGGGGGTGACGACGACGTCCACCGTCGACTCCTGGCCCGGCTTCAGCGTCTTCGGGGGCTGACCCTGGACGTCCACGGTCCAGCCGTCGGGCGCGTCCACCTGCAGCTGGGACTGGATCAGCGGCTTGCGTGCGGCCTTCATCCGCACCGTGGCATCGAAGGACACGCCCGGCAGCACGGTGAACTCGCCGGTGGTGACGGCCAGCTCGGTGCCGAAGGGCAGGCCACCCTCGATCGGCAGGGCGGCACCCTGCACGGCGGCCGTACTTCCGCTGGCCGGCTCGGGGTACGGCGTGCGGCTGTCGATCAGCGTCATCCAGTCGCAGCCGATCCGCTCCGGGTCGTCGGGCGGCGGCGGGAAGACGGCCCAGCCCTGGCTCACGTACTCCCACTGCGCGCGGCGCTCGAGAAGTGCCCATGTCTCGCCCGCCGCCTCGGAGACCCGGCCCTGCCAGGTGCCGAAGACCCGGTCGGAGGTGTCCCGAGGCTCGTACGGCGTGGTCTCGCACGCCGAACCGAGCACGCCGGAACCGGAGGCTCCGTTCTGCAGGATCCGGCCGGCGGCCCAGGGCTCCAGGCCCTCGTCGGTCAGCTGGTGGGGGAAGGCGTCCGGGTCGGCCGCGGCGTAGTAGGCCTCGACCGCCAGCCGGGCCGCTTCCTGGTGTCCGCCGTGGTTGCCGGGTGTGGGGGAGGGGTTCATCGTGACGATGACCTCCGGGCGGGTGGAACGCACCACCCGGACGACGCGCTCGAGCGTGTCGTCGACGGCCTCGCTGTCCCACGCCATCCGGTGCAGGGGTGAGCTGAGCGTGTAGAAGAGGTCGACCTTGTCGAGGTTGTAGACGTTCTGGATGCCGGCGAATCCGACGGCGCGCCGTTCCTCCGCCTCGCGCAGGAGCCCCAGGTCGGGGCCTTCCTCCAGGCCTACGGCGTTGCCGCCGCCTTCGCCGCGCGTCACGGTGATGACGCCGGTGCGGAGCCCGTCGAACTCGTTCCACTGACCGAACGCGGCGAGAGCGCTCGCCTCGTCGTCCGGGTGGGCGCCGACGAAGAGCACGTCGAGGTCGACGGTGTCGCCGGGGCGCGGCTTGGCGGCGTCGGCGGCGCTGAGCGTGGCGGCAGCCGGGATGGAGGGCGCGCTGAGCGCGGATGTGACGGCGAGCGGCGAGATGAGGAGCGCGGCCGCGGAAGCCGCTGCCAGGCTAGTGGGTAATCGCATGGATCCGTCCTATCGGTGTTGGCTGACGGGGACCTGTGCCTTGCCCGCTGATCATGGGAGGTGCGCCCGTGTCCGGGCCGGTGGGGACGATTTGACCATGATCAACACGCGCGCCGGCGGTCCCCGTGACGTGGCGGCCGCGTGGCTCACTTGACCGCGCCTTCGACCATGCCGCGGATGAAGTGCCGCTGCAGGAACAGGTAGACGATGACGACGGGGAGCGCGACGAGCGTCGCACCCGCGGCCAGCAGGGCCGTCCCCGCGGTGTACTGGCCCTGGAAGAACGCCAGCCCGAGGGGAGCGGTGCGCAGGTTCTCGCTGGTGGCCATCACCAGGGGGATGAGGAACTCGTTCCAGGTCCACATGAAGATCAGCACCAGCATGGTGGTGATCGCCGGACGGCCCATCGGCACCAGCACCCGCCACAGCGTGCGCCAGTGACCGGCGCCGTCCAGCCGGGCGGCCTCCACCACCTCACGGGAGCTCGATCGGAAGTAGGCGCGCATCCAGAACGTCCCGAACGCGACGGACTGCGCCACCTGCGGCATCACGATCGCCACCAGAGTGTTCGTCAGCCCCACCGAGCGCAGGTCGAAGTAGAGGGCGACGACGAGCGCCTCCGCCGGCACCATGATGCCGAGCAGGATCACGTAGAAGATGACTTCGGAACCGCGGAACCGCATGGTGCCGAAGGCGTAGCCGGCCATGATGGAGAACAGCGCGGACAGACCCACCACCAGGACCGCGACTATCGCGCTGGTGCGCATGTAGGAGCCGAACCGGCCCTGCGTCCAGGCGTCGGCGAGGTTGCCGAAGTGCAGGCCGCCGGTGTCGCCGATCCGGTCCGGCGACAGCGCCGTGGAGAGGATGAGCAGCACCGGGTACAGCGCGGCGGCAGCGAACAGGACCAGAATGGCATAGCTGAACAGCCGCTCGGTGCGGGAGATCGTCATCGTTGCCCCCTTTCGGCGCCGATCCGGTTCACCAGGACGGTGACCACGAAGACGATCGCGGTGAGCACCAGCGCCAGCGCTGTGGCCGTGCCGACCTCACCGATCAGGAACGCGTGCCGGTACACCTCGAACGACGGGACGGCAGTCTGCCGGCCCGGGCCACCGCTGGTCATGACGTAGACGAGGTCGAACGTCTTCAGCGCGGCGATGATGGTCAGGGTGAGCGCCACGGCCAGTTCGCCGCGGACCGCGGGCAGGGTGATGGAGAAGAACTCCTGCCGGGCGCGGGCGCCGTCCAGCCGGGCCGCCTCGTAGAGCTCACGCGGGATCTTGGCCATGCCGGCCAGGAACAGTACGAAACACAGGCCGGTGCCGACCCAGGTGCCGACCAGGCCGACGGCCGGCAGCGCCCAGGTGTAGTCGCCCAGCCACGGGCGGGCGAGACCGTCCAGGCCGACCGCACGCAGCACCGAGTTCAGCGGCCCCGTCGGCTCGTAGATCTGGCGCCACGCGATGGCGACGACGACCATCGGGACCACCTGCGGGAGGAAGATCAGAACGCGGAACACACCGAGGCCGCGCATCCGGCCGGCCCGCATCATGGTGGCCGCGAGCATCAGCCCGAGCGACACCGGCACGACGGCGTAGAACACGATCAGGACCAAGGCGTGGATGAACGCGCCGCGCAGTGCCGGATCGCTGAAGACCGCGCTGTAGTTGGACAGGCCCACCCATGTGCTCGATCCCAGCCCGTCCCACTCGTACAGCGAGAAGGTAGCGCTGCGGAACAGGGGCCACCCGATGAACAGGACGAACACCAGGAGCGCTGGCAGGATATACAGATAGGCCAGCTTGCGCGGCTCTCCGGGAGGTCCTCCTCGCCGTTTGGCGGCGCGGCGCCCGGTGGCCGGTTCGCCGTGCGTCTCCCCGGCACCGGCACGGGCCGGCTGCGTGCGCTCCATCACCCTCCTTCATTGCCTGCGTCCTGCAAGGCGAGGACGATGACACTCGCCTTGCAGGACGCAAGAACGTCGATCAGCCGTCGACCTGTGCGGTGTACTCCGACTCCAGGTGCTCGAGGAACTCCTGCGGGCTGCGCTGCTCCGCGAGCAGGTCCTGGATGGCGGCGGTGATCGTGTCGTAGAACGTCTCCGTGGCGTAGTCCAGGTAGGGGACCAGCAGGTTCTCGGCGCCCGCCTGTGCCCAGGCGTCGAAGACCTCGGCCTGCAGACCGTCCACGTCCTGTTGCTCGGCGTCCACCACCGGCAGGTTGCCCGTCTCGGTGATGGTCGCCATCGCGTCGGCGCTGGTGATGAAGTCGATGTAGGCAGCCGCGGCATCCTGGTTCTGGCTGCGCGCCGGGATCGACCAGGGAATGCTGATACCGCCGGTCACCAGGTTCTGTCCGCTCGCCCCGGCGGGAGTCAGAAGGAAGCCCACCTCATCGCCCATCGCGTCGGCGAGGTCGGCGACCAGCCAGGTCCCACCGGTGAAGAACACTCCCTCACCCTGAGCGAAGCTCTGCCAGGCCGAGTCGTAGTCGATGCCGCTGAACCCCTCGACGAAATATCCGGTGTCCACCCAGTCGATGATGGCCTCGGCGGCGGCGACGTTGTCCTCCGAGGTCCACGAGGACCCGGGACGGCCGAAGCCGAGATCGCTGATCGTTTCGGCGTCGACGAACTGGTTCTGCACGAAGCCGTACTGGTGGATTCCCGCCCACGGCTCGGAGTTGCCGAACTGCATGGGCACCTCTCCGGCGTCGAGCGCGGCGTCGAAGGCGGCGATGAGGTCTTCGGTGGTGGCCGGCGGGTCGACGCCGAGTTCGTCCAGCTTGGTCTTGTTGTAGAAGAGCCCGACGATCTCGCCCATCTGCGGCAGGCCGTAGAGATTGCCCTCACCGTAGACGGCACCGTCATCGGAGTACATGGCCAGGGCGCGCACCGATTCGGGGAACCGGTCGAACCAGCCGTATTCCTCGGCGTAGGCGTCCAGGGGCGCCAGCATGCTGGAGGCGACGTACTGCCCCATCTCGGCGCGCCCGTTGTTGGCCTGTACGACGTCCGGGGCGTCGTCGCCGGAGAGGGCGAGCCGCAGCGTCGTGCGCAGGTCGTCGGTGGACCGGGAGACCCGGTCGATGGTGATGTTCGGGTAGGCCTCCTCGAACGCGGCGTTGAGCTCCTCGATCTGCTCCGACTGGCCGCCGCGGACCTCCTGGTCCCACACGGTGAGGACGATGTCACCCATCTCGGCGGGGTCGGTCGCCACGTCCTCGGCGGTGGGCTCCGTGCCGTCGCCGCCGTCGTCCCCGTTGTTGTCGTCGCCCGGCGCGCATGCGGCCAGGACGGCGACGGCGGTGGCGGCCGCGGCGAGCCGGGCCCAGGTTCGTGTCCTTCTCATCTCATGCCCTTTCGTGTAGGTGCTGCGGACTCAGCGTCCGGAGCGGAAACCCAAGGTGGCGATGGCGCGTGACACTTCGGGGACGTCGTAGTCGGGAAGGACATCCTCGAGGAAGGTGTACGCGTCACTCAACGCGGGGTCTCTCGAACCAGTCTCCTTCCACCAGGTGGCGATGTCGCCCCACCCGGGGGCGGCCAGCGCGCCGCCGAAGTGCCGCACCGACAGGGCGGCTCCCAGGTTGGCCAGCCGCAGGCGGTGCTCCACCGGCCAGCCGGCGACACTGCCGGTGATCAGGCCGGCCATGAAGACGTCGCCGGCGCCGGTGGGGTCGAGTGCGTCCACCGGCACCGCGGGCGCGTGGACCATCGAGCCGGTCTCCTGGTCGTGGGCGATGACACCGTCGGAGCCGCAGGTCACGACGGCCAGTGGGACGATCTCGGCCAGTTTGGCGAGTGCGTCCTCGGGCGTGTCGGTACGCGTATAGCTCATCGCCTCCATCGCGTTGGGCGAGAAGGCGTGGCAGCCGTTCAGACTCTCGCGCAGGCGCCCGATGTCCCAGCGGTCCTCCGGGTCCCAGCCGAGGTCGGCGAACAGCAGGCCACCCTGGGCGGCGATCGTGTCCACCCAGGGCTGGCGCTCGTGGCCGAGGTCGATGTACGACGCGCGGGACTGCGGCGCATGGGTGACCAGCCGCGACTGGACCTCGGGGACGTGGCCGTGGGTGACCATGGTCCGGTCCTGCTGGTACACCATGGAGACGGTGACCGGCGAATGCCAGCCGGTGACGTAGCGGGAGTAGGCCAGATCGACGCCCTCCTGGATGCCCAGGGTCTGCCGGCAGTAGTCGCCGTACAGATCTTCGCCGAACGCGGCGGCGAGGCTGGTTCGCAGGCCGAGGCGGGACGCGGCGACGGCCAGATTGGCCACCCCGCCGGGGCCGGAGCCCATGCCGGACGCCCAGACTTCGGTGCCACGCTGGGGCGCCGCTTCGAGCCCGAGGAAGATGATGTCGAAGAAGACGGTTCCGGTGAGGAACACGTCGAACTCAGGATCATCGTCCTTGCGCAGGGCGCTCAGCGGATCGTGCTGCGCGCGGACAGGTGGTCCGGGACGCAACGGGTCTCTCGCGGTGCTGGACACGGTTACCTCGGGTGGGATCAGACATGCCTGTTGTCGTGTTGTAAGAACATAGCGGTCGTGTTCAAAGTTGACAAGAGCTGATCGATGGATACGGCCGTGCACGCTATTCCGGCGTCGTTTTGCGCAGCTTCATTCATCAAGGTGGACAAGTTGAGGAAGTTGATTGATATTGTTCACTCGTGCTCGCACAGCGACGGTATGAGTTGATCATGGAGATCCTTCGCTCCGAAGGTCCCGTGGCGGTCGGTGTCCTTTCCGACCGGCTTGGCGTCAGCCAGGCGACCATCAGGCGCGACCTGAACCGGCTGGAGCGCCTCGAGCTGCTCACCCGGGTGCGCGGGGGAGCGGCCGCCAGCACCTCGCTCGAGGAGCCGTTCGCCGAGGTTGCCACCATTGGACAGGAGGCGCGCGACGCCGTGGCGCGGCGAGCGGCCGGGTTGGTGGAGGACGGCGACGTTCTTCTCCTGGACATCGGTACCACTGTGCATCAGCTCTCCACCCATCTGCACGGACGGTCGGTCACGGTGATGACCGCGAACCTCGCGGTGTACGAGGAGCTGGTGCCCGATCCGGAGATCGAGCTGATCCTCCTGGGCGGTGTCGTGCGCCGCAATTACCGGTCCCTGGTGGGCTTCCTGACCGAGGACTGCCTGCGGCAGGTACGTGCCGGCCGGCTGTTCATGGGCACCAGTGGCGTCCGCCCGGACGGCACGGTCATGGACACCACCGCGATCGAGGTGCCGGTCAAGCGAGCCATGATCAGCTCCGCGGACCAGGTGGTCCTGCTGGCTGACGAATCGAAGTTTCCCGGTGGCGGCTTCGCCACCGTCTGTGCCGCCGACGCGTTGGACGTCGTCGTCACCACCGAGGGTGCCGATTCCGGCACCCTCACGACCTTGCGTGAATCTGGAGTAGAGGTGATCGCCGCATGAGGCTGACGATCCTGGGCGGCGGGGGCTTCCGCGTTCCGCTCGTTCATTCGGCACTGGCCGCCGAGCATTCGGGGGTGGAGTCGATCGTGCTGTACGACACCGACGCCGCCCGGGTGCAGGCCGTGCGGGCGGTGCTCGACGAGACCTCACCGGCCGGCGGGCCACAGGTGATCGTCGAGGACGACCTGGCCGCGGCGTTGAAGGGCACCGACTTCGTGTTCTCCGCGATCCGGGTCGGCGGCCTGCGCGGGCGTACGTGCGACGAGCGGTCGGCGCTGGCCGAAGGCGTCCTCGGGCAGGAGACCACCGGTGCCGGGGGCATCTGCTACGGGCTGCGCACCGTCCCGGTGGCGTTGAACATCGCGGAGACCGTGCGCGAGCACGCGCCCGATGCGTGGGTGATCAACTTCACCAATCCCGCGGGCATGGTGACGGAGGCGATGAGCCGGGTCCTCGGGGACCGGGTGATCGGCATCTGCGACTCGCCCGTGGGACTGTTCCGGCGGGTGGCGCGTGCCCTGAACGTGGAGATGTCCGAGGCGTGGTTCGATTACGCCGGGCTCAATCACCTCGGCTGGCTGCGGCGGGTCCTGGTAGACGGGCGCGACGTGCTGCCGGGCCTTCTCGCCGACGACGACGCCCTGGCCGGCTTCGAGGAGGGGCACCTGTTCGGCGGGCCCTGGCTGCGGACTCTGGGCGCCATCCCGAACGAGTACCTGTATTACTACTACTTCACGCAGGACGCGATCGGCTCCATCCTGGGCGCCCCCGCCACCAGGGGCGAGTTCCTGCTCAAGCAGCAGGAGGGCTTCTACGCGGCCTCCGGCGAGCCCGGCGCGGCAGATCGCTGGAACGAGGTGCGGCGGGAGCGCGAGGCCACGTACATGGCGGAGAGCCGTGAGGCCTCAGGCGCGGGTCACCGGCACGCCGACGACCTCGACGGCGGGGGATACGACCGGGTGGCCCTCGCCTTGATGCGGGCCATCGCCGCTGACGAGCAGGCGACGCTGGTGCTGAACGTGCCGAACCGCTCCGCTGTGCCGGGGTTGGACGCCGACGCTGTGGTCGAGGTCCCGTGCCTGGTGGGACGCAACGGTGCCCACCCCATCGCCGGCAGCGCGCTGGATCCGCACGCGTCCGCTCTGGCGGCCAGCGTGAAGGCCGCCGAACGGGCAGCGATCGAGGCGGCTGTGAGCGGCTCGAAGTCCGGCGCGGTGAAAGCGCTGGCGATCCATCCGCTCGTCGGGTCGGTCAAGACGGCCGAGCGGATCTTGGCGCGAGAACTGGAGGCGCTGCCCGAGCTCCGCTCCGTCCTCACCCACTCCTGACCCGCCCCGCCCCCATGATCATTGACGATCGTGCCCCCGATCGGGGCCACGATCGTCAATGATCATGGGAGTGGGAGTGGGAGTGGGGACGGTCAGGCGAGCCGGTACAGGGTGGGCTGGGCCGAGATCCGGTTGGCGGCGAAGTTGGCCAGCACGAATCGGCGGAACGACGGCCGGAAGGCCATGTTCGGGGCGACGTCGCGCAACCGATCCCAGCGGCAGTGGTTGATGATCCCGTAGTCACGTCGCTCGCCGTCGACGGGCGCCAGCACTCGCGAGTTGTCGAGCCCGGTCTTCACGCTCCACCAGCCCGCCGTGTACTCCCAGACCGGCACCAGCTCGCGTTCGTCCTCACCGAAGAAGAAGTTGAACAGGAAAACGCCCTGCCGGGTGAAGTCGACGTCGCCCATGTTGCGTGGGCTCGCGGCCACGATCTGGAAGGTACGACGCGCGCCCGCGCCGACTCTCTCGGCAAGCTGTGCGTAGCCGGCGTTCTGGCGCAGCTTGGCGGCCGCGTCGGGGGTACTGGTCTCGATCAGGACGACGACGTCGTACCTGGCGCGTTCGAAGCCCGCTGACTCGGCCCGGCGGAGCAACCGGTGGTTCTCCCCGAAGGCCAGGTGGGCGAAGCCGCGGAACACGGTGGCGCGCACTACGTCGTCGTCCCGCTCGAGCGCGGCCGCCAGCGTCTTGGCGTGGGCGATGAGCTGGCGCTGGTTGGCGCTGCCGGGCAGGAACATCGGGCGGCGGTCGATCTCGGCGGCGAGCAGCAGGTAGCCGGACTCGCTCGGCGCCAGCAGGGGAGCCGTCGCCGGGTTCAGGTGTTTGTTGACGATGTGCATCGCGCTTCTCCGTTCTGTGGTGGTTGTCGAATGGGATAGGAGGGCTCAGCGGTAGACGAGTCCAGAGAGCCGGTAGGCCAGCCGACGGCGGAATGCCGGGATGCGCCCCAGCAGGCCGAGGACGACGTTGCGCACGGGCCGTTTCGCGGCACTGGCCGTCGCCAGCTTGGTCAGCCGGTCCGCCAGGCTCACGACCTGCAGCGCCACCGGCCGGCGGGTTGCTCCGTAACTGTCGAGCAGCTCGGGGGAGCCGCCGTCCAGGACCTGACGGAGGGATTCGGCGAGGGAGACCGCGTCGGTGATGCCCGCGTTCATGCCCTGGCCCCCGGCGGGACTGTGCACGTGGGCGGCGTCGCCGGCGAGCAGGATGCGGCCGTTCCGGTAACGGTCGGCGACGCGGTGGTGAACCCGGAACCGCGAACTCCAGACGACCTCGCGCACCTCGGCCCGCTCAGCCTGCGGGCCGCGGGTGTCGAGAAGGTTCTGCACGAAGCTCGCGTCCGGCCGCTGCGGCGCCTCGTCGACAGTTGCGACGACGCGGTGCACACCACCGGGCAGGGGAGCGACCACTACCAGGCCGGCTGGCGAGAAGTACAGGATGACCTCGTCGTCCGGCGCTCCGCCGGTGAGGCGGACGTCAGCCAGGACGAAGGACTCCTGGTAGGTGTCCCCGCTGAATCCGATTCCGGCTTGATCGCGCACGGTGCTGTGCATGCCGTCGGCACCGACGACGTACTGTGCCCGGATCTGCTCTCCGGTGGTGAACGTGACCGTGACGCCGTCGTCGTCCTGCGTGACTGAGCTGGCGGAATACGGGCGCCGGACGGTGACACCAAGGTCCGTGAGGCGGTCAAGCAACGCCGCCTCTGTCTGGGCCTGCGAGATCATCAGCGTGTACGGATACGGGGTGGGCAGCCCGTCGAACGGCACCGGCACCAGGACGCGGTCCCGGTCCCGGATGGTGAATCGGGGTGCGTGGATTCCCTCGGCCACCAGCCGGCCAGTCACGCCGTAGGGTGCGAGCGTCTCCAGGGTGTGGGAGTGGACCACTGCGGCGCGGGATGTGTTGTCACCTTGCCCTTGATTGTCCACGACGGTGACGCTCTGACCTGCCTGGGCGAGTGCGACGGCCGTGGTGAGCCCGGCGGGGCCGGCCCCGATGACGACGACGTCCGATGTGGTGGGGAACATGGCATCCTCCAAGTCAACAGTTGTTGGTCAACGTCTGTTGGCATCACTGTAGGCGGCCTTTCAGGGTGATGTCAACACTTGTAGGCAAACGTTCGTTGGCATATGCTGGGAGCATGCGCAGAACATCGGAAGAGACCAAGGCGATCATCCTCACGTCTGCTCGCGAACGGTTCGCGGCTGACGGCTACGAGCGCAGCACCATCCGGGCGATCGCCGCGGACGCGCGGATCGACCCGTCAATGGTGATGAGGTATTACGGCAGCAAGGAGCAGCTCTTCGCGGCTGCTTCGGACTTCGACCTGAAGCTGCCCGAACTGGCCCGAATGCCGCGTGAGCGGGTGGGCTGGCTGCTCGTCGAGCACTTCCTGGAGCGCTGGGAGAACGACGAGGCGCTCATGGTCTTGTTGCGCACAGGCGTGACCAACGACCGGGTCGCCGAGCGGATGCGCTCCATCTTCGCCGATCAGCTGGGGCCGGTGGTCAACGACCTGGAAGCCGACCCTGCGTCGGCCGGTCGGCGGGCCGGGCTGGCAGCAAGCCAGATCCTCGGGCTCGCCCTCTGCCGTTACGTGCTGTGCTTCCCGCCTGTGGTGGACATGAGCCCGGACGAGATCGTTGAGTGGCTGGGCCCGACCCTTCAGCGCTACCTCACGGGACCCGCCGCGTCCCTCCCATGATCATGGGACTGGGTCAGTCGACCGATCGGGTGCCGGTCAGCTGACAGGCGTCCGCCCAGCGCGCCGGGTCCGGTTGGTGCGCTGGTTTCCCGTGCATCCACTCCTGGCAGTCTTCGATCGTTCGGCCGAGGAGCTGGTGCAGAAGCCGGTCCGGCTGGGCGGTGCAACCCTGCGCGATGCCCTCCACCGCGCACCGCACGGCGGTGGGGCCGGCCTGGCGGCGGAAGCCCCGGGGTGTGGGCGGCAGATCGACGGTGAAGGAGCGAGCCCATGCCTCGGCGTGTGGCACTTGTTCCAGTGCGTGCCGGCTCAGCGCGGAGACGTCGTCGCGGGGCCGGCCGTCGAGCTCGGCGAGCACCTGTTCCGATGCCAGAAGGGCCACGGCGAGCACCCGTTGCCGCCATGCCGCGGCCACCGGCAGCGCCGTCGCGGCGGCGCGGCGGGCGATGATCGCGTCAAGGCGCGGATCGTCGTCGTTCAGGCCGATGACGCTCGGGACCAACGACGCCAGCCTGGGCCGGTACTCGTCGGAGACGACGTCGTTGACCTGGCGCGCGAGCGAAGCCAGGAGGGGATGTGTGCACGCCGGGTGATCGCTCCATTTCTCGCCGGCGAGAAATGAGGCGAATTCCATGAAGCAGGCGCCCTTGCGCGGGCGGCGATGCTTGCCCCGGGACAAGATCGGCAGCTGGTCGGGTGTGGCGACGCTGAACGCGGACATGGAGGCACCCCCGCAAATCATCGGACTCGACCCTTCCCAGTGTCGTCCTTTCCGTCCGCATTCGCCAGTGGATTCGGCGTACTTCGTCCCGATCGCGCAGCGGCGTGCCCGATGATGTGGTGGCGCCCACCTGTGTCGATCATGGGCGGATGCCGCTTCAGAGCGTGTCGTGGGGGCGCTCGTCCATGATCGACCCGGGATTGGGAGTATGCCGGTGTGACGACCTTCTTCCTCGTCCACGGTGGCCTCTGGGAGCCAGGCATGGACGCTCACCGCTTCTGGCATGTGCCCGGCATCGTGACCGGCCTGGAAGAACGCCGCTTCGATGTGCTTGCGCCAGACCGGCCGGTGCAGCCTCCGTCGTGGAGCGCCGAAGCCGAGCACCTGGCCGAGCTGCTGCCGGACCGGCCGGTGACCATGCTGGCGGGGTCCAACGGAACGTCCGCGGCGGTGCGGCTGGCGCTCGCCAATCCGGAACGGTTCGATCGGCTGATCCTGGCCTGGCCGGCCACCGCCGGTCACCCGGAGGTCGACGCCCGTACTCGGAGGTCACTCATCGAGCAGGGCGCGGCGGCGGAGATCGCCGACGCCCTGCTCGCCGGGGAGACGTTGCGGGGTGTGGAGGACGCGGAACTGGCCACCCTGACCAGGCCGGTGGGCCTCCTGCCGGCGGTGCCGGAGGACCCGTTCCACCAGCACCACACGGTTGACTCTCTGGAGGAAGCATTGCCGAACACGGTTCGCCTTCCCGGCACCACCGAGCCGCCACGGCCAGACTTCGGTCAGCAGCTGAACCGTTTCCTGGACGCCGTCACCCTCTTCGCTCGGCCATGAGGGCACCTCCGCACTGGCTGAAACAGCCACGACGATCTTCACGACCTGCCTCGGACCTGCTGGAATCGCCACGACGAGCTTCACGACACGCCCCTTTACCGGCCGGAAGTCGCACGGCGATCATCACGGCCGGCCCACCTGGGGTTTTGTATCGGCCAGAAGTCCCACGATGATCTTCACGGTGGGTGTGGGATGAGCCGTGTTTGAATCGCCCGAAAGAGACGTCGTTTTCTTGCACGACTCGGAACACGATCCTCACGGGCGCGGCAATGTCGGCTGCGGTTCGCACGACGCTGCACACGACCGAGCAGCGGCATGCCTCCGTGGCCCCTCCGCACGCACCTTCGCACGTCGAGGCCCCGGCCACGTCGGCTCCCCTGATCCAGGTTCCGGGACTCCGAAGGCTCGGCTCCGGGACTCGGAAGGCTCGGCTCCGGCACAGATCTAGGCTCCGGGACTCTGCTCACGCGGACCCGGCCCACTTGGGTCGAGCGGCTCGGCGAAATGGCAGGCGCTGGGGTGCAAGCCGGCACGCGGCTCCAGGGCTGGTTCAGCCTCTGCGCACACCTCCTGGGCCTTCCAGCAACGGGTGCGGAAGCGGCAGCCCGACGGCGGATCGGCCGGCGACGGTATGTCGCCGGTCAGGATGATTTCGGTCCTCTCCGGCGCGTCCCATGGGCGGGGCACCGGCACGGAGGAGAGCAGGGCCTGGGTGTACGGATGTGTGGGCCGGTCGAAGATCTCCTCGCGGTCTGCCAACTCCACGATCCGGCCCAGATACATCACCGCGACCCGGGTCGAGATGTGCCGGACGACGGACAGGTCGTGGGCGATGAACAGGTACGTCAGGCCGAGATCGCGCTGCAGATCCTGAAGCAGGTTCAGCACCTGAGCCTGAATGGACACGTCGAGCGCAGAGACGGCCTCGTCGCAGATGATCAGTTTCGGGCGCAGCGCGAGGGCACGGGCCACGCCGATGCGCTGGCGTTGCCCACCGGAGAACTGGTGCGGGTAGCGATCGGCATGGTCCGGGTTGAGGCCCACCCGGGCAAGCAGGTCCTTCACTTCCTCGCGCCACCGCCCGCGCGGCACGACGCCGGGGTGGATCTCCCACGCTTCACGGACGATCTCCTCGACGGTGCGGCGGGGATTGAGCGACGAGTACGGATCCTGGAAGATCATCTGAACGTCGCGCCGCACCGACTGCATGTCGGACGTGGACAATGTCGTGAGTTCGCGTCCGTCGAAGACGACGCTGCCGGAGGCGGCCGTTTCCAGTCCGATGATGGTCCGGGCGATCGTCGACTTCCCCGAACCGGACTCACCGACCAGCCCGAGTGTCTCGCCGGGGCGCACGTCGAACGACACGCCCGCCACCGCCTGCACCTGGGCGACGGTACGCCGCAGCAGAGGCGAGCGGATGGGGAACGTGGTGTGCAGGTCCCGCACCGAGAGCAGCGGCTGGGCCCCCTCACCGGGGCGGAGGACGGGTTCAGACGCGCTCACGGTCATCCGTCAGCACCTCCTCGCGGAAGTGGCAGGCCGCCCGATGGGTACCGGGTCGGCTCTCGACATGCAGCAGATCGGGGTCGTCCTGTACGCAAACATCACGTGCGTAGGGGCACCGCGGGTGGAACGAGCACCCTGGGGGAAGATCGAGCAGGTCGGGCGGCGAGCCCTTGATCGGCGTCAGCCGGTCGGATCGGCCGTCGAGTTCCGGGATCGACGCCATCAGCCCCTTCGTGTACGGGTGCGACGCGTACTCGTACACCTCTCTGATGTCGCCGGTCTCCACCACCCGGCCGGCATACATCATTAGTACCCGGTCCGCAGAACTGGCCACCACGCCCAGGTCGTGGGTGATGAGGATCATGGCCATGCCCTCTTCGCGTTGCAACCGGGTCAGCAGCTTCATCACCTGGGCCTGGACGGTCACGTCGAGCGCGGTGGTGGGCTCGTCGGCGATCAGCAGCGTGGGGTCGAGCGCGAGCGCGATAGCGATCATGATGCGCTGGCGCATCCCGCCGGAGAACTGGTGCGGGAAGTCGTCGACCCGTTGCCGCGCGGCGGGTATCCCCACGCGCTCCATCAGTTCGATCGCGGCCTCGCGCGCCTCTGAGCGGGAGTACCCGCGGTGCCGGCGGAACATCTCACCGATCTGGTAGCCCACCCGGAACACCGGATTCAGGGAACTCAGCGGGTCCTGGAAGACCATGCTCATCTCGGTGCCGCGCAGCTTGCGGACCTCCGCGGGCGGTCGGGTCAGCAGGTCGGCGCCTCGGTAGACGATCCGGCCGCCGACGACGCGGCCCGCCGGTTTCGGCAGGATCCCCATGATGGCCTGGGACGTCACGCTCTTCCCGCTGCCGGACTCGCCGAGGATCGCCAGCGTTTCACCAGGTCGCACATCGAACGACACGCCGTCCACGGCGGTCACGACGCCGGCCCGGGTGCCGAACTCTACCCGCAGATCCCGCACGCTCAGCAGCGGCGCATCCTCATCGGGCGGCGTAGGGGTGCTCATCTGCGAGTCTCCTGGTTCGGGCGACATCAGAGGTTCTTCAGCTTGGGATCGAACCGGTCGCGCAGGGCGTCGCCGAGGATGCCGAACGACACCACCAGGACGGCCAGCGCGATGCCGGGAATCGTGGAGATCCACCATGCGTCGGACAGGTAGTTGCGTCCGTTGGAGATCGTGACACCCCAGCTGGGCGTGCTGGTGGGCGTCCCGAGACCGAGGAAGCTCAACGACGCCTCGGCGAGGATGACGCTGCCGATCTCGACCGTCGCCACCACCAGGATCGGCGCGATGCAGGCGGGGAGGATGCAGCGGCGGATCAGGTGCCAGGTCCGCGCTCCCAGCGTGCGGGTGGCGTCGACGAAGTCGCGGCCCTTCGTCGAGAGCACCTGTGCACGTGCCACCCGGGCGAAGGTCACCCAGTTGGAGATGGCCAGGACGATCACCACATTGACCACGCTCGGGCCCAGCAACGCGGCGATGAAGATCGCCAGCAGGATGGACGGGAAGGTCAGCTGGATGTCGGCCAGGCGCATCAGCACGCCGTCGAGCCAGCCACCGAAGTATCCCGCGCTCACCCCGATGGTGACGCCGATGATCCCCGCCAGGAGCAGAGTGGCGACGCCCACCGCAATAGAGATGCGGGCGCCCTGCAAGATCTGGGCGAGCAGGTCACGTCCGACATCATCGGTGCCGAAGATCGCAAGCGAGCCGTCGCTCAGCCGGGAACCGGGCGGCAGCAGGCGGTCCGGTGTGCTGGTGGCGACGGCGTCGTACCTCACCAGCCACGGACCGAACAATGCCGCGAACACGTAGATGCTGACCACAGTGGCGGAGAACCGGATCCGCCCGGAGCCGGGTCGCTTGCCTCCGGTCTTCCTCGGCGGCGGCGTGGCCGGTGCAGTCGGCCTGGTCAGATCACTGACGACATCACTCATGGGTCACCCAGCCAGCCGAACTCGGGGGTCGAGGTATCCGTAGAGGAGGTCCACGACCAGGTTGGTGAAGACGAAGATCGCGGCGATCAGCAGGATCGCGGCCTGGACCACCCCGTAGTCGCGGTGTGAGATGGATTCGATGAGCACCCGGCCGACGCCCGGCCAGGCGAAGACCGTCTCGACGATCACCGCCCCGCCGAGCAGCGCTCCGAACTGCAGACCGATCACTGTCACCACCGGGATGAGCGCGTTGCGGAGTGCATGTGGGAAGATCACGACGCGTTCGCGGAGCCCCTTGGCGCGGGCTGTTTGCACGTAGCCCTCATGGATCACCTCGAGGAGGCCGCTGCGAGTAAGCCGGACCAAGATCGCCAGGAACGGCAACGCCAGCGTGATCGAGGGCAGCACCAGATGCTGCCAGGTTCCCTGACCGTAACTCGGCAGGATCTGCAGGCCGCGGGCGAAGACCAGGATGAACACGATGCCGACCCAGAAGTTCGGCAGCGACTGGGTGGCCAGAGAGAAGACCGAGATGATCCGGTCGACGACCGAATTGGCTTTGAGCGCCGCGATGATGCCCAGCGGAAATCCGATCACCAGTGCCAGGCCCACGGAGGTGAGCGCCAGCTGTGCGGAGTTCGGCACATGATCGAGCACATGCTGCATGGCGTCGGTGCCGAATCGGAACGACGTGCCGAAGTCCAGCTGAACGACGTCGCGCATGTAGATGGCGTACTGAACCAGCATCGGCTCGTCCAAGCCCATCCGCTCCCGCAAGGCCGCGATCTGGCTTGGATTCGCGTCCGGTCCGAGGAGGATGAGTGCTGGGTCGCCGGGCACCAGGCGCAGCACGAGGAAGATCACCGATACCGCACCCCACAGCACGAAGATCGAGAAGAAGAGCCGCCTGGCGACATAAGCCCCCATCAGGCGCCTCGCCGCGTGGCGATCGGCGCGTCCCGCAGCAGGCCGGCTCCGAGCTCGTCGGCGCAGGCGATGACGGCGGCAGCGAACATTCGCACATCGCCAGTGCGAGAGAGCCGGGCCGGCACGGTCACGGCAACGGCCGCGACAGCGAGCCCGTCGTGGTCGAGCACCGGTGCGGCGACCGAGCGCACGTCCGAGGCATACTCACGATCTTCGACGGCGAAGCCGCGGTCGCGGGTCTGTGCGAGCATGCGAAGCAGGCCGTACGCGTCGGTGACCGTTCGCGGGGTGAAATGCTGGAAGGGAGCGCGAGCCACGTGCCGGTCCACCTCGACGCGGGGGCGATGCGCCAGATACGCCTTGCCGAGCGCGGTCGCGTGCATCGGGACCGCTTCGCCCACGGTATCGGCCGACGGGTACGCCTCCGGGTCTCCGGCCACGGCGGTGAAGGTCATCTGGCCTCCGCGCGGTTGGGCGTAGGAAGCGGTGAGACCGGTGGTCCGTCGCAGTGTGCGCAGGGCGGTCGCCACGACCTGTCCGGGGCCCGAGTCGCCACGTGCGGCGCGTGCCAGGTCCAGCGCACCCAGGCCGATGACGTAGCGGTGCGCCTCGTCGCGGCGGACCAGTCCGTACTCGACGAACGTGGCCAGCATCCGGTGGACCGTGCTCTTGTGCAGGTCGACAGCTCCTGCGATGTCGGTCAGCGTCACGGGATGCCCGCGGCGGCTGAGCTCGGTCAGCACCATCAGGGCACGACTCAGCGATTTCATCGGATCCTCACTCGGTAGGCCCCCTCGGCGGGCGGGATGCCGACGGGCGCGGGAGCCTCCGCCAGCACGTACCATTAACGTTAACGGTATCGTTCATTCATGGACGCTAAAGTAACGCCGCAAGGACTGTCAAGGGTGGATTCGACGGACCTTTCTCAGGGCTCGTCCCGGCAGGATCCGCGCAGGTGAAGCGAGCGTTGCCGATGCTGCAACGGCGTCTTGACAGCACTTTGCGTTAACGTTAATGTTCCGACCATTGTTTAGGCGCCGGCACAAGTTCCGCCGACGCCAGACCCAGGAAAGACGAGGTTGGCCGCGGTGACAGGCACGGATATGAAGAATGACTTGAGAGAAGCGATTGTCGCAGCAGACCCGCGGTTGTCGAGATTTCGGCCGTTGCGCAGGATCCTCGCGCATGACGAATTTAACACCGGCACCCATGGATGGTGTGAGCTCATCGGAAATTACGACGGCCGGGGTGATCTCGGCACGGTGGACGATCACATGCGTGATTTCCGTCCGCCACAGCTGAGCGCGTGCAATTTCTTTGATATCGGCACGCACGGTGCGATGAGCGGTACTTATGCGCTGAAGCTGGCCACCAGGCCGATCACCGGGCACACGGCGGTGGCGATCCGCAGGCTGACGATGAGCGGTCGCGGAAAGGTCCAGATCGAGGCGTACTTCACCTTCAAGACCGAGGCCACGCTGGGTGATGATGCGTCGTTGAACACCTTCGGTGACGTGGCCTGGGATGGGAATCTCCACCCGTCGGAGGCGCAGTTCGGTGCTTTCACGGTGGCCACCGACATCTGTGGCGACGGAGGTCTGCGCTACCACACTGTGGCGCGGTATCAGAACACGGATCTGGACAATCGGCTCACGCGGCGATGGATGTACCCGACAGTACCGGAGCCGACGCCCAGAGAGCATTTCGAGGGTAAGGTGAAGTTGCAGTACGGTGCGGACTTCACTGCGCCCAACCCGGAAGACTGGAAGGCGTTCGGCGAGCCGCAGGAATTGTGTTACAACGAGGTTCCCACCAAGGTCAACTGGCATTATCTGCGTTGGCAGCTGGATACCGAGAAAAGGCGCAACGTCGAGCTGCAGATCAACGATCGTATTATGGACATGAGTCACATTCCGGTGCCTCCTTATGAGGAAAGCTATGACTCGCTGGAGAATTTGCTGAACTTCTATTTCAGTGTACGTACGCACACCTCGGTGCGGAATTTCTTGTTCGTCGATTCGGCCTTGATCTCGGTGGATTGGTAGGAATACGGTATGCGTCAATCGATGACGGCGGTGCTCGAACGCAACACCACGTTCGAGGGGGAGTTCGCCACCGAGCCCTATGAAGCGGCTTGGGCGACTGAGGCACGCTGGTTCGTGCAGATCTTGTCGGCCGGGTCCGATGGCGAAGCAGGCTTGCGCGTGGTGACACAGATTTCGCCGGACGGCATCACATGGTGCGATTATGACGACATTGAACACGTCGCAACCGGTGTCGGGGTCACGAGCTGGCCAGTGCGGGAGTTCGGGCACTGGCTCCGGGTCCGCGGCGAGGTCGACACGGCAGGCGCGGCCGTGACGGCGCGCATCTATCTGGCGGTCAAGAGTTAGAGGTGGGGATGGGCGGGACGCATCGGGTCACCCTCAGAGACATCGCGGTGTCTCTGGGGGTGTCCGTCAATACCGTGTCACGTGCGTTGGCCGGTAAGGACAGTGTCAGTGCCCATACTCGCGCATTGGTGCGAGCCGAGGCGGATCGCCTCGGCTATGTGCCGAACACGCTGGCCCGCTCGCTCGTGCTGGGCTCGGCGATGACGCTCGGGCTGGTGATCACCAACCCGTCGAACCCGTTCTACGCACAACTCATCAGCGGTATCGAGCTTCGGGGCCGTGCCCAGGGCTACTCGTTGCTCCTTCTGGTGACAGATGAGAGCGTGGACAACGAGCGACTGGCCACTGACGCGCTGCTGCAGTCCGCCGTGGACGGCGCGATCGCGGTACCAGTGCAGTCGGAGTCAGACCACTGGAAGCGCCTGCAGGGTCCAGGCATCCCGCTGGTCTTCGTCAACCGCGACATTCCCGAGCACGCGTGCGACTTCGTCGGCATCGACAACGAGCTCGGTGCCTACCAGGCGACCAGCCATGTGATCGGCCAGGGTGCTCGCACGGTGTGGGCGCTGGAGGAAGACCTGCCGATCACCACGATCGAGGGCCGCATCGCCGGCTACCGCCGGGCCATGGCCGACGCCGGCCTCCCGGTCAGCTCCGGAAGTGTGATATCGGTACCTACCCGCAGGTACGAGTCTGCCGCGCTGCCGTGGCAGCCGGAGGAGGCCTACCGGCTGGCGCGAGATCTGGTCCGCCGGTCGGACCGGCCGGATGCGGTGATCACCGGTAACGACTACTTCGCCTTGGGGCTCTACCGTGCTCTGACTGAGCACGGCCTGCAGGTCCCGAGGGACATGCTGGTCGCCGGTTACGGCGACCATCCCTATGCCGGGTACCTCGATCCGCCGCTGACCTCCGTGCACCTGCCCGCCCAGGAGGTGGGCGCCGCGGCCGTCGACCTTCTGCTGGGGCGGATCTCCGGAAGCGACGGATCCGGTGAAGACGCCGCGCCGCACAAGCAAGTGCTGGCACCGCGACTGGTCCCTCGCGAGTCAAGCGTCCCCGGCTGACCGGGCGTCCGGGCCGAGTCCGAGGCTCACCAGCCGCTCGATGCCGGCGCCGCTGATCACCAGCCGCTCCTTACGGTTCTGCAGAAGCCGTTGGGTCCAATCCACGGCACCGCCGTCGGAGACCTCGAAGCGCTCGCCTTTGTAGTGTGCGAAGACCTTGAAACAGAATCCGTCATAGTATCCGCGACCGCTCCGGCGGTCGGGATCGTCGACGATACTCGTCGCCGGAGTATCAGCCAGCGTGGCGCGGACGGCGTCCGAGATCTGCTGTGACTGGCCGGTGAAGTCGGTGAGCCGAACTTCCACGGCGTCCGCACCGGCGGCTTGCAGTGCGTCGACGTGGAACCGGCAGTGCTCGGTGAGGGCGGCCGCCTCGAACCGCCGGCCGCCGGTGCTCCGACCTGCGGTGACCAGGCCGAAGAGGAGGAAGTGGGCGAACAAGGCTGGACCGTCGAACGCCTGGGCGCGAACCACGCGCTGGAATGCGCCCAGGCGCACCCAGTCGGCAGCGCGTCGTTGCTCCTCAGTCAGCGCGCCGCGGCGGACGGCAGCCTCCAAGGCGAGCCCATTGGTGGGGTCCGCGGCGACCTCGGTTCCGCGCATCGTGGTGACGACCTTGTGCTGATCCACCGTGGCGACTGCGGCGTGAGTGCCCAGCGGCGCCAGGGGAGCGAGCTCGACTAGCTCCACCTGTCTCGGCAACGCGGAACAGAGCAGCTGACGACACCGGTCCAGGTCTCCTGGCGAGATTCCGGCCGGACGCACGAACCGGTCTCGCCGGTACTGGCGGAGCAGAGACGCGGGGGAGACGGCGGCGGCACGGCGACGGGAAACCTCCAGCATGAGTGTGGAGAGGTCGCTGCCGCTGAGCCGGTCCGCCAGCACATCGACGATGTCAGGCACACCTGTCTTGGCGACGACCCGGCTCAGGGCCGCCGAGCTGTCGTTGACCATCCGCCGAGTCTGACGGGTCACGAAGCGGCGGGGCAACCGACTTTCCACCTGGGATCGTCGCCGCGCTGGTCAGGTTGAGCAGCGGTACCAGCGCGGCGACGATCACCTGGTGGGCCGCCGAACGCGACAACGATCACCCGGGATCAGTCGGCCCCAATAGAGACCGGAGCGAAGTAGGGCCGCCCGTTCGGCGGGAACACGTAACCCTCGACATTGTCTCGGTAGGCAGTGTTGTTGGCCAGGTCGGCCGGGAAGATGCCGACCGCGTCGTCCCAGATGACCTGCGACGCCTGTGCGTACAGCGCCTCCCGCTCGTCCGGGTCGAGCGACGCGCGGGCCTGGGTCAGGAGATCGTCGAGCTTCTCGCTGCAGTAGCCCATCCGATCCGCTGAGCAGACGTACAGGCGCCCGAGGGTAAAGTCGGCATCGCCGGTACCGGTGGCGTTGGTCTGCAGGTTCATGTGCCAGTTCATGTTGCCGAAATCCTCGAGCCACTGGGCGCGTTCCTTCTCCAGCGGCTCAACTGTCACACCGACGTCCGCCCAGTCAGAGACGAACGCTTGGGCCAGACCCCGGATGTTCGGCCCGCCCTCGAGCGGCCAATGGATCTCGGTCTCGAATCCGTCCGGATAGCCGGCCTCGGTCAGCAGTTGCCGCGCGCGGTCCGGATCGTACGGGTAGTGCTCGAGGGCGGGCGCACCGAATACCGCTTGCGCGATCGGGGCACCGGCGAGCGAGGCCATGTCACCGAACAGGTCGTTGACGATGCCTTCGACGTTCACCGCGTGCCACATCGCCTGCCGGACCCGCACGTCGTCGAACGGCTCCTGGTACTGGTTGAACCAGATGAAGTAGTAGGTGAAGCTCGGCCCGGTCTCGTAGACGATGCCGTCCGCGCTGTCCACCTCGCCCACCTGGTCCGGTGGGATGGTCGACATCGCGTCGATCTCGCCGTTGTGCAATGCGGTGATCCGGCTGGACTCCTCCGGGATGGACACGATCTCCACCCGGTCCGGAGTGGCGGGGTCACCCCAGTAGTCCTCGTTCCGGGTGAGCACCACCCGCTCGTCGGGCACGAACCGTTCGACCACGAACGGGCCGGTGCCGATGGGCTGCTGCCAGTAGGCGTCGTCGTCCATCTGCTCGGCTGAGCCGATGAACAGCAGAGAGAGTGTGCTCGGCAGGGTGCCGAGGGGTTGCGATGTGGTGAAGGTGACAGTGGACTCGTCGCTCGCCTCCACCGACTCGACCGGAGCCCACAACGGCGCGAGCGGGCCCTCCATCTCGATCAGCCGCTCCGCTGACGCCTTCACGTCGTCGGCGGTGAGCGGTGTACCGTCGGAGAACTCGACGCCATCGCGGAGAGTGAAGACCCACGTGGTCTCGTCCGGGTTCTCCCACGATTCCGCCAGCACCGGGACCGGCTCGCCATCCTCGAGAGCGACGAGCGGCTCGAGGACTTGCTGAATGGCTGTCTGCACCGCCTCCTCAGCAGGGTATTGGTGGGTGTCGAGCGAGACCGGGAAGAGCCCGGGGGAGTAGCGGAAGACCTGTTCCGTATCGTCGCCACTTCCGGAGTTCCCGCCGCATGCCGCGACTGAAAGCAGGGCTAGGGAACTCAGGATGCAGGCGGCTCTGAGGCGGTTCCGTTGGTGATGCACAACACCCTCCACAATGAGAGTCGGAGACGGGGGTTAATCCGTGGTGACGGAGACCTGATAGAAGTACGGCCGGCCATTGGGGTTCAGCGTGAAGTTCTGGACCCGTTCGCGCTGTGCCACGTTGGAGGACAGGTCCATCGGGAAGATCCCGACGGCTTCGTCCCAGATGTGCTGGCTCACCTGGGCGTAGTAGTCGATGCGCTCGTCCGGGTCGACGGCCTGGCGCGCGGCTCGCAGAAGCCCGTCGAGCTCTTCGCTGCAGTAGCCGTTGCGGTTGGCCTCGCACGTGTACAACCGTCCGAGGGTGTAGTCGGCGTCGCCTGTGCCCACACTGTTGGTCTGCAGGTTCATGTCCCAGTTCAGGGCGTTGAGGTCATCGATCCACTGGGCGCGCTCTTTCTCCAGCGGCTCGACCGTGACACCGATTTCGGCCCAGTCGGAGATGAACGCCTGCGCCAGCGCGCGGATGTTGGCGCCCTGCTCACGGGGCCACTGCAGAGTGGTCTCGAACCCGCCCGGATACCCGGCGTCGGCAAGCATCTGCCGGGCCAGGTCGGGGTCGTACTCGTAGGGTGTCAGCTGTGGCGCGCCGAAGACGTCCTGGGGGATCGGTGCCCGAGCCACCGTGGCCGCGTCGCCGAACAGGTCGTTCACCACGCCCTCGATGTTGACGGCGTGCCACATGGCGCGGCGCACGTCTGGGTCGTCGAACGGTTCCTCGCTCGCGTTGAACCAGTTGAAGTAGTACACGTAACTGGGCGCCAGCTCGAAGACGATGCCGTCCTGGCCTTCCACCGACGAGACCTGGTCCGGTGGCACACCCGTGGTGAGGTCCACTTCACCGGTCTGCAGCGCGGTCAGCCGCCCGGAGATCTCCGGGATGTAGATGAACTCGAGCCGGTCGAGTTCCGGAGCTCCTGCCCAATACTCGTCGTTTCCGGTCAGCACGACCCGCTCGTCGGGTGTGAAACTGTCGAACAGGAACGGGCCGGAGCCGACGGGTGACTGCCAGAACCCCTCCTCACCGATCTGGTCCGCGGGGCCGACGTACAGCAGCGACGCGGTGCTGATCACGGTGCCCATCGGCTCTTCGGTGCTGATCGTGACGGTGTGCTCGTCCGTGGCCTCGATCGACTCGACGCCGGCCCACAGCGGCGCCAGCGGACCATCCAGCTCGATCAGCCGTTCGGCGGAGGCCTTCACGTCTTCTGCCGTCAGAGGCGTGCCGTCGTGGAACTCGACGTCGTCGCGGAGACTGAAGACCCAGGTGAGGTCGTCCGGGTTCTCCCAGGACTCGGCGAGCACCGGGACGAACTCGCCGGACTCCAGGCGCACCAGGGGGTCGAGCACATGCTGCATGATGCCCTGCAAGCCGGACTCCGCCGACTGCTCTCCGTGAGTATCGAGGGATACCGGTGCCACGCTCGTGGCTACCCGTAGGACCTGCTCCTGGCCCGCCTCGCCTCCGTTCGAGCCGCCACCGTCGTCACCTCCGCAGGCCGTCAGGACGAGGCTTGCGGCCAGGACGGCGCCGAGAGCACCGACAGGGCCGCGGGCAAAAGTCCAGCTCCGAGTCATGGTTCTGTCTCCATCCAGCTCAGCGTTGACACATCGGGGGTGATTCAGAGATTTCACGGCCCGCGCAGGTGGCGGCCGGATCGTCAACGTAGCGAGCCCCGGCGAGCGGCGACAACGCCGTTTCGTGCTCTGCAATGGAGAGAGAAGCGCATGGGTAGTCCCGGGCCGCGTGCCCGGGGATGCCGGGCGATCAGGCCAAGGTGTATGTGGCTACCACGGGCTTGTGATCGGAGGGCGCCTGGCCTTCGTAGAAGAAGTCGACCACCTCGGTGGTGCGGGGCCGCAGCGGCCCCCGGTGGTAGATCCAGTCCAGGGCCTTCTGCACAGCTCCAGGAGCCGCCCATCCGCTGCCGGGTTCGACGAGCGGGACGACCGGATGGGTCGGAGGTGAGCTGGCACCCAGCGCCGCGAACGAGTCGGTGAACCCGCCCTGTCGCATGACCCACAACGGGCGGGCGTAGTCGTTGATGTCGACGACGAACATGCACGGCCCGTCTCCGGCCAGCCGGTCGAGCGCGGCCACCGTGTGCCGGGCCTGGTCCACTCTCGGGTTGACGTCGTCGAGGCGCTCCTGCGGATGGCCGGGCCAGGTGAAATGAGCGGTGCTGAAAACCAGCGACGGCAGGTCGTCACGTCCGGCGGGCTTCAGCCTGACCCAGAACAGCCGATTGTGCTCGCCTCGGATGCCGACGTCCTCGGCGCCGTATTCGGTGAGGTGGAACATGTCCCGGTTCCACCAGATGTTGCCGCGGCTACCCCAGCCTGGGAACGCGTCGTCGACCCGGGCATGCCCCGGTAGGGCGTCGTCGATGAGCGCCCGAGATTTGGGATGGAGCTCCTGTACGCCGACGATGTCCGGCTCGCGGACCGCGAACAGCGATTTGAGCGCATCCCTGCGCGCGCGTAGCCGGTGTTCGCCCCAGAGGTTGTACGTCATGGCGACGAAGGTGAACGGAGTCATCGGTGCGGCTCTCCCACGGCGTCCTGGCTGTTCTTCGTCGCTTCGGTCCGGGTGAGGTGGTCGGCGTTGTACCCGGACAGTCTGAACTGCCCAACCTCACCCGTCTGGCCGACGGGGACGGCGAGCACCGTCACCGAGCAGTTGTCCGGCGGGTCGAGGAGACGGTGACCGCCGGGTGGCAGCTGAAGCGCCTCGGCGGTGGCCACCCGGATGGGACCGCCGTGGGTGAAGACGATGGCTGTTGCCTGACCGGCCGGCTCGGCGCCATCGACAGTCCGGCGGGCGATATCCCGCAGCGCCTCGGCCACCCGGGCCCGCATCGCGGCGAAGTTCTCGCCGCTGCCACGAGGAATGTCCTCACCACGGCGGACGGCGGCGATCTGCTCGGGGAAGCGCACAGCGACCTCCGAGGTCAGCAGCCCGGTCCATTCGCCGCTGTCGATCTCGCGCAGCCGTTTGTCCAGCTCCGCGACGCGACCGGCTCGGTCGAGGTAGGGCTGCGCCGTCTGGGTGACCCGCTCTAAGTCGCTGCTGAAGACGCTCGCGGGCTGCGGATACGTGGCGAGCAGATGGTCTGCCACGTCCGCAGCCTGAGTGTGCCCGCGATCGGACAGACCAGTGCCGCCCTGACCTTGAACCCGGCCCTCGGCGTTCCACCATGACTCGCCATGGCGGACCAGGACCAGTTGTGCGGTTCGCCAGGTGTCCTCGTTCGGCTCGTCGGCCGCCCATCGTCCATTCACCCCGACAGCCTCGCACGCGACAGCGCCGGAACCGCAACCCGGTTGCGTTCCCTGCAAGGCGGCCGCATGCGGCCCGGTGAGTGACCCGGCCTCGCTCCCTTTGCAATGCGCACACGCACGCACCGGGGGTGTTGCGTATGTGTGCGCATTGCAAAGGGAGTATCGACAGCCTCCCTGTGGGGGCGATGGTCTCTCGCTCGTCAGCGGCGCAGGACCGCCACCCCACGTGGGTGCAGCGCCAGGGTGCCGTCGGTGTGGGTGGCTGAACCCGCGACGAGCCGGCCTGCGAGATTCGGAATCTCGGCGTGCTCGGACGTGCGGTTGATCAGGAACCAGAACTCCTCGTCCGGCCCGGAGCGGATCGCCAGCTCGACCTGCCCGCGGGCCTGGAGCGGGAGTTCGCTGCCGATACCGGCGGCGGTGAGCAGCTCGCCGAGAATCTCAGCGAGTCCCTGTGCTCCCAGCCGGGTGGAGACGTAGGCGGCGCTGCCGTCGCGTGCCGCACGACGAGTGATCGCCGGACGGCCGGACTGCTCGCCGGAGATGTAGCCGGCGATCACCTTGACGGCTGGATCGACCACGTCGACGCGCTCGGTCCACAGCGTGCCGGTGGTTCCGTTGTCGAGCTGCACGGCCTGGCCGGAGAGCAGCGGCGCGAACTCCTCGACCCGGATACCCAGCAGTTCGCGCAGAGCTCCGGGGTAGCCGCCGAGCCAGGCGTGGTCGTTCTCGTCGACGATCCCGGAGAAGTACGTCGTGACCAGGTGGCCGCCGTCGTCGACGTAGCGCGTCAGCCGGGCGGCGAGCTCTGCCGGGACGACATGCAGGATCGGGGCGACGACGAGCTGGTACGAAGACCAGTCGGAGGCGACTGGGACGACGTCGGCGCGAACCCCCGTGGCGAGCAGCGCGGAGTACCAGTCCAGCGCCTCCTGGTGGTACCGCAGCTCAGAATTGGGGTGCGCGTCCTGCTCACTGGCCCACCAGGAGTCCCAGTCCATGAGGATCGCCACCGGGGCAGGCTTGCGCACCGAACCGGTCACGGGCGCGAGCGACTCGAGCGTGGCGCCGAGCTCGACGACACCGCGGAAGACATCGCTTTCGGGGCCCGCATGCGGAACCATCGCCGAGTGGTACTTCTCGGCCCCGGCGGCGGACTGCCGCCACTGGAAGAAGCAGACCGCGTCGGCACCGTGCGCAACGTGGGTGAGGGAGTCCCGGGCCAGCTCACCGGGCTTCTTGGCCAGATTGACCGGTTGCCAGTTGACCGCGCTGGTCGAGTGCTCCATGAGGAACCACGGGCGGCCTCCGGCGAGGTTCCCGGTCAGGTTCGCCGAGAAGGACAGCTCGTCGAACGCCTGCGGGCCGGGCAGGACGTAGTGGTCGTTGGAGACGAAGTCGACCTCACTCGCCCAGTCCGCGTAGTCCATCCCCTTCGTCTGCCCCATGACCATGAAGTTCGTGGTCACAGGAAGGTCGGGGGTGAGCTCGCGCAGCACCTCGCTCTCCGCCCGCAGGTACTCCTTGAGTGCATTGGACGAGAACCGCTTGAAATCCAGGTGTTGGGTAGGGTTCGGGTGCGATGCCGCCAGCCGCGGCGGCAGAATCTGTTCCCAGTCCGAGTAGCGCTGCGACCAGAACGCCGTTCCCCACGCGTGGTTCAGCGCGTCCAGGTCGCCGTAGCGATCTTGCAACCAGCCCCGGAACGCGTGGGCCGCGTCGTCGGAATAGTCGTAGACGTTGTGGCAGCCTAGCTCGTTCGAGACGTGCCAGGCCGCCAGCGCGGGATGGTGCCCGTACCGCTCGGCGAGACGGCGCACCAACCGCAGGGCGTACTCGCGGAACACCCGTGACGTCGGCCGCCAGTGCTGGCGGGCACCGGGCCACACCACCTCCCCGGCCAGGGTCACCGGCAGGACCTCCGGGTGCTTGGCAGTCAGCCACGGAGGCGGCGACGCCGTCGCGGTGGCGAGGTCCACCGCGACGCCGTTCGCATGCAGAAGGTCGATCACCTCGTCGAGCCAGCCGAAGTCCCAGCTGTCCTCGTCGGGCTGAATCCGGGCCCAGGAGAAGATCGCCAGCGACACGATGTTCACGCCGGCCTCGCGCATGAGGCGCACGTCCTCGTCCCATACCTCCCGAGGCCATTGCTCGGGGTTGTAATCCGCGCCGTAAGCCAGGCGCCGGCCGGACGTACCGGTGGGCCAGCGTAGCCATCGGTGGGAGGCGGGTTGGTGGTTCATCGTGGCGTTGCTCCTCATGCGCGGCATGCCGCGCGTATGCGTGTGTGCAGTCGTGTCTGTGCTGGTCGTGGGGTTACTGGTTGACCGAGAACCCCTGGTCGTTGCCGAACGTGACCAGCGCGTCCTGCCAGGCCTGGAGACCTTCGGTCAGGGAGGTGCCGGAGATGTACGCCTGTCCGACCGTGTCGCTGAAGATCGAGTTCGCGTAGACCTGGAACGGCAGGTAAGACCAGCCTTCTGGCACGTTGGCCGCGGACTCGGCGAAGACCTGGTTCGCCTGCTGGCCGTCGAAGTACTCGAACTCGGCGTTGAGGAACTCCTCATCCGCCAAGTGCTCTGACGTGCCCGGGAAGAGACCTTGATCGATCTTGGTCTGCACGCCGGGTCCTGCGTTGGCGTATTCGAGGAAGGCGTAGGCGAGCGCTTCGTTCGAGTTCTCGCCGTTCGCCATGATGGCCAGTGCACTGCCGCCGTTCTCGGCGCTCGACGTAGCCCCCTCCCTCCACTGCGGCAATGGCGCGGCGCGCCAGTCGCCGGACGCACCGGGAACGCCTGACTCGAAGTTGGCCGGCATCCAGGCGCCGGCGGCCAGGGTCGCGATGGTGCCGTCGGCCAAGCCCTGGTACCACTCGTCGGTCCAGCCGGTGATCGGCGCCACCAGCTCTTCGTCGATGAGCTGCTGCCAGGTCTCGGCCACCTTGACGGTGGCTTCCTCGGAGAAGTCGATGGTCACGTCGGTGCCCTCAACCTGGAACGGCTGCGCGCCCGCCTGCCACATGAGGCTGGTGATGAACCCGGCCTCGCCGGTGTCGTTCGCGATGTAGACGTCGGGATCGGCCGCTTGCAGGTCGCGGCCCGCCTGAACATATTCGTCCCACGTGGTGGGCACGTCGATGCCATGCTCGTCGAAGACAGTCTGGTTGTAGTACAGGGCCATCGGCCCGGAGTCCATCGGCAGCCCGTAGACCGCGCCGTCCTGGTTGACCGCGTTCCACGGCCCGGGTGTGTAGGTTCCGTCGAGCTCGCCGGCGCCAAACTGAGACAGGTCGACCAGCGCCTCCGAAAGCGCGAACTGGGACAGCGCGAAGTACTCGATGTGGGCGAGGTCCGGGATTCCGGAGCCCGCGCTGATCGCGTTCTGCAGGGCGGTGTACTGATCGTTGCCGCTGCCGGCGTTGACCAGATCGATGCTGACCTGTGGATACTCCGCTTCGAAGTCCTGCACCACCTGGTCCAGGGTCGGCTCCCACGCCCAGATGGTCAGTTCGCCACCTTCCTCGAGGACGTTCTGGACCTCTTCGGCGGCCTCACCGTCGGTGGGTCCGGAGTCATCGGAGCCGCACGCGGCCAGGGTCAGTGCGACGGCCCCCGTTAGTGCGGCCGCGCTCATTGCGCGACGTCGTTGCATGGTCATGAAGGTTCCTCTCGCTTCGTTGTCAGAACGGATGGGGCTGGTCTTGGTCTCGCCCGGCCCCGGACGAACCGGCGGTCATTTCACGCTTCCAGCGGTGAGGCCGGATCTCCAGTACCGCTGGAGCAGCAGGAAGGCGGCGATCAGCGGAACGATGGTCAGCAGCGAGCCGGTGATCACCAGATTGAAGATTGCTTCGCCACCCACGGTGGAGGCCTGCGAGTTCCAGGCGTTGAGACCGAGTGTCAGTGGATACCACGACGAGTCGCGCAGCATGATCAGCGGCAGGAAGTAATTGTTCCAGGTCGCCACCATCGTGAAGAGCAGAACCGTGACGATGCCCGGACCGAGCAGCGGCAGGCTTATGCGGAAGAAGGTGCTGAACTCACCGGATCCGTCTACGCGGGCGGCTTCCAGCAGTTCGGTGGGGATCGCGGACGACGAGTACACCCACATCAGGTAGAGGCCGAACGGCGAGATGAGCGACGGGATGATCACGGCCCACGGAGTGTTGGTGAGGCCCGCCTCGCTGAACATCAGGAAGGTGGGAACAGCCAGGGCTGTCCCGGGCACCGCCACCGCGCCGATCACGATCGCGAAAACGCCCCGTTTGCCTGGGAAATCGAAGATGGCCAGGGCGTAGCCGCCGAGAACCGCGAGGAACGTGGCGCCGCCGGCGCCGAGCACCACGTAGAAGACGGTGTTGAGCAGCCAGCGCACGAAAATGCCGTCGTCGTAGCTGAGCGTGTCGGCGACGTTGCTCCAGAGCGCGAAATCGTCGCTGAACCACAGGCCGAAGGACCCGAACAGACCCGCCTGGGTCTTGGTGGAATTGACGAACAGCCAGATGAGCGGGACCAGGCTGTAGAGGAGCACGATGCCGGTGAGCGCGGTGAGGAGCGGGCTGCGCCGCGGACGCTCCACCGTGTAGTGGCGAGACGCCCGGCGGCTGGCGGCCAGCGTGACCTGCTTGCGTCCGGGTCTCGTCGACGTGCCCTGAGGGGTGGGAGCGGACATCGACTCAGCCTTCCTTCCGCATGCCGCGCAGCTGGACGACGTAGGCGATCACCATGGTGATGAGTCCCATGACGATCGCCACCGTGGCCGCGTAATTCTGCTGCTGGCCGGAGAAGGACAGCGAGAACGCGTACATGTTCGGGGTGAAGTAGGTGGTGATGGCGTTGGGCGCCAGGCTCTGCAGGATGCTCG
The DNA here is from genome assembly GCF_010550695.1 of Phytoactinopolyspora alkaliphila. Classification (GTDB taxonomy): domain Bacteria; phylum Actinomycetota; class Actinomycetes; order Jiangellales; family Jiangellaceae; genus Phytoactinopolyspora; species Phytoactinopolyspora alkaliphila. The sequence goes on along the minus strand of NZ_JAAGOB010000017.1, from coordinate 72,178 downwards.
GCTCGTTGAACAGCTGGAAGCTGCCGATGATGGAGAAGATGGTGGCGATCACCAGCGCGCCGCGGATCGCGGGCAGCTTGATGGCTGTGATGACCTGTCGCTGGCTGGCGCCGTCGATCTCGGCCGCCTCGTACAGCGACGGCGGGATCACCCGCAGCGCCGCGTAGAAGATCAGCATGTTGTAGCCGACGAACTCCCACGTGACGATGTTGCCGATCGAGGCGAGGATCAGGTCGGGGGAGAGCGGGTTGGGCAACGAGATGCCGAAGGCGTCGTTGATGTTGCCCACCAGGCCGAACCGGGTGCCGTACATGAAGCCCCACATCAGGCTGGCCACGACGGCCGGCACCGCGTACGGCAGGAAGATCGAGATGCGGAAGAAGCTCTTGCCATACAGCCGCCCGCTGTCGATCGCGAGCGCCACCAGGAGGGCGATGCACAGCATGATCGGGACCTGGACCGCGAGGAAGATCGACACCCGGCCGAGCGCCGACCAGAACTGCGGGTCGCCGACCGCCCGCTCGTAGTTCTCGAGCCCCACGAACGACGTGCCGCCCACCATCTGGTCGCGATAGAGGCTGAGGTAGATCGAGTAGGCGATCGGGGCGAGGAACACCAGGGCGAAGACCACCATGAACGGCCCCATGAAGCCCCAGCCGATCCACGATCTCCGCGCACGCGGCCGTGGCGCGGGCACGCTGGGCCCAGATCTCACGGCAGGTCCTGACAACGTCGTCATCGAAAGTCCTTGCTGCTGGCGTAGTGGCTTTCCACGGACAGCCGGCCCACGCGCGCTGGCGCTGGTCCTGGCCGATGGTTACGTGAACATCTCGCCTCGCGAACACGTAATGTTTACGTAACCATGGATTAGCGTGATGGTGTCACCAGTGCGTAAGGCGCGTCAAGACTTGCCCGAAGATGCACCCGAGTCGTTACCGGTGGACACAGAGACGTCGACAGAGGGGCGCCGGCAAATGAGCGAGAGTCCGGAAGTCGTGGCCAGGCGGCCGCGACGGGTATCGATGGCCGACGTGGCCCGGCACGCCGGTGTGTCGTCGCAGACCGTCTCCCGGGTGTCCAACGGGTATCCCGGAGTCGTCGACGCCACCCGGCAGCGGGTGCTGTCGGCGATGAAGGAGCTCGGCTACCGCCCCAACAGCGCCGCACGCGCGCTGAAGAGCGGAGAGTTCCGCACCGTCGGGGTCATCCTGTTCACCCTGGAGACCACGGGAAACGTGCGCACGCTCGAGGCGATCGCGACGTCAGCCGCCGCGGAGGGCTACGCCATCACGTTGATCCCGGTCGCCGTGCCCACCCAGGACGGTGTCTACGGCGCGTTCACCCGGCTCGATGAGATGGCCGTCGACGCGGTGATCGTGATCATGGAGGTGCACTTGCTCGACGCGGTCACCGTGTCGCTGCCTCCAGGGGTGCCGGTAGTGGTCGTCGACTCCGACGCCGGAGACCGCTACAGCGTCGTCGACACCGATCAGGCCCACGGCGCCCGGGAGGCGGTCCTGCACCTGCTCGACCTCGGCCACCGGACCGTCTGGCACGTGGCCGGGCCTGACGAGTCGTTCTCCGCGCAGCGTAGGGCCGCGGCCTGGCGGGCTACGCTCGAGGCCAACGGGAGAGAGGTACCGCCGATACTGCCCGGCGACTGGAGCTCGGAGTCCGGGTACCAGGCGGGTCTGCGTCTGGTCGGTGAGCCCGACTGCACGGCCGTCTTCGTGGCCAACGATCAGATGGCGCTCGGTGTCTTGCGTGCCATGCACGAGGCGGGCAGGCGCGTGCCGGGTGAGATCAGCGTCGTGGGGTTCGACGACATCCCGGAGGCCGGCGCGTTCATGCCCCCGCTGACCACTGTGCACCAGGACTTCGCCGAGATGGGCCGTCGCTGTGTGGCGTCAGTGCTTCGCCAGATGCGCATGGACGCGCCTGAACGCGGCACTACTCTCGTGCCCACCTGGTTGGTGCACCGCGACAGCACGGCGCCGCCTTCGGCCTGACGGACACGGCAAGGGTTTCCGGTTCACCAGGGTGCCGGTGTCCACAGCTGGCAGTCCGTCGCCGGTCGTCGGTGGCGGGACTTGCGGCAGCAGCTTCTATTAGACCGACAAGGGCGCTGGTACGAGAGCTTGAGCTGGGGAGGTAGATGCGCGAACGTGGGTACCTCTGTCACCCACCGTGCTGAGGGCAGTCGTGTGTCTGAGTCCGCTGAAGATCGACCCGCGTTGTTGGCGGCTTCACGTGTGCAGGTCAGTTTGGGCGAGCGTCAGCTTCTTGCTCCGACTGACCTGACCGTCGAGGCTGGAGAGAGTGTGGCGGTGCTGGGCCCGTCAGGGTCGGGAAAGACGACGTTTCTGGCGTGCCTGGCCGGTTTGCGTGCCCCGACATCGGGCTCAGTGCGGTTGCTCGACCACGAACTGACCACGCTGAGTTCCACGCAACGAGCACGGGTCCGGCTGGACTCGATCGGCTTCGTCTTCCAGCACGCGGATCTGCTGCCGGAGCTGAGCCCGGTGGAGAACATCATGCTGCCGGGGCTGCTCAAAGGCGGCGACCCGGATGGAGTGCGCGCTGAGGCCGATTGGCTGATCGAGGACCTCGGCGTCCGGACGACTGCCGAGACGGCTCATCTGTCCGGTGGTGAGGCGCAACGGCTGGCGCTGGCGCGGGCGCTCATCACCCAGCCCTCGTTGCTGCTGGCAGACGAGCCGACCGGCGCGCTCGACCGCGCCACCCGCGACGAGGTCCTCGAAGTGATGTTCGCCAAGATCCGATCCGAGCAGATGGGCGCCGTGATCGTCACCCACGACGAGGAGGTCGCCGCCGCGGCCGACCGGACCATCGAACTGGCGGCGGTGCGACCGGCCGAGGCGACGTGACCGCACCCGCACCCCACAAGCCCGTGTCGTCGCGGCAGCCACGGCGGCAGCTGCAGCGCAACCTGCTCACGATCGGCCGGCGCAGCACCTCACTGCGCGGAGTCAACGGGTTCGGCGCGGTCCTCGCGCTGCTGGCCTTCGTCGCGATCTCGCTCGGAGCCGCGGCCGCGGTGCTCGCCAGTGCCGTCTATGACCACCGCGACGACGTCGGCCGGGCCCGAGTGCCGGTCGAGGACCCGCGGCCCGGGCGAGTGGCGCCGCTGTTGTGGGGCCTTGATCTTGTCTATGTCGGGGTCGAGCAAGTGCCGGTGGTCTTCCTCCAGCGGGCTGGGGCTGCTGACCCGCCTTTACCGCCGGGGGTGCCCGCACTGCCGGAGCCCGGTGAGGCGCTGGTCAGCCCGGCCCTGCGTGAACTTCTCGACGAGCATGGATTGCCGGACCGGTTCGGCCAGGACACAGGGCTGGTCGGCCCGGACGGCCTCGTCTCGGCCACCGAGCTGTTCGCCTACGTCGGCACCGATGCCCTCGCCGACCGCGACCCGATGCAGATCAGTGCCTTCGGTGTGGCACACGATCCCTACTTTCAGCGCGTCGGTGAGGAGATCTACGACCGGGACGTCCAGGAGTTCTGGTCGATGGCCGGATTTCTCTGCGTCCTGCCAGGGTTGATCGCGCTCGCCTCCGCAGCGAGAGTGGCCGACGACGAGACCCGGCGCCGGCACCGCCTGCTCGTGCGCATCGGCGTGGATCGACGAGCCCGCGCCCGGATCGCAGCACCGCGGACCCGGCTCGTCGGCACGGTCTCCCTCGCCCTGTGCCTGACGCTGCTGGCCTGGGTAGCCGCGGCCGACATGACGCTGCCGCTCACCGGCTATGTCCTGCAAGCCGACGTGGTGCGGCCCGTCGCGTGGCTGCTCGCTCTCGTGATCGTCGGCGCCCACGTCATCGCCGGGGCCACGCTGAACCGGATGACCGCCGGAACGCTCGGCCGCAAAGACAATCTGGAGGCATCCCGGCTGGAAGTCCCTGCCGATCAGCCGGCCTGGCGCCGGACCATCGTCCTCCTCGTGGTCCTGGCGGTGCAGCCGTGGATCATCGTCTTCTCCGACAACCAGGTCGTCCAGGCGCTGTCCACCCTCGCCGCCGCCGGCCTCGCGGTGATCTGCCTGCCCGCGGCCCTGGCGACGCTTCTGCGACTGATCGCCCGGCGGCGCGGAACGATCATGCTGCAGCGCCGCGGCATCGGTGCCTTCCTGGGCTGGCGGATCACCGGATACCGCTCACGCGCTGTCGCCCGGCTCACCGGGACGGTGACGTCGCTGGTGATCGTCGTCGCTCATGCCGCCGTTGTCCTGACCCTGTTCACCGCCCCCGCCGAGGTGCTCAGCCCCGCTTCAGAGCGGATCGGCACCGCGGCACTGAACGTCCACGCCGACGTGGACCGCGTCAGCGATGTGCTCCGCTTTGCCAGCGACCAGAAGGTCGCCGCCATCACCGTTCACGAACACCCCGAGTGGGACGAACCGACCGTCGTCAACGGCCAATGCGCCGACCTGCAGGCCTTCGGCGCCGCTTGCGCGCAGGCCACCCTCATGCCAGCCGAGCTACCGCCCCGCCTGGCCGAGGTCCTGGCTCGGACCGGCACGAGCTTCCTGATCCGCCCCACCTCACCTGAGAACGCCGAGCGACTCTCGTCGGGATCCATGCTCACCATCGTTCTCGCCAGTCACGACGGCACCGACCTGAACGACGTCGAACTCGGCCGGGACCTCGAGCGCGCCACCGGCTTCGATGCCAGCCTGGAACGTATCGGCATCGGCGGGATCGCCGGCGCCCTCGACCTGCAGAACAAATCCCGATGGATCTACGTCTTCGGCGTCCCCGGCGTCCTAACCCTGCTCCTAGTCGCCGCGCTGACCTGGGCCGCCGTCGTCATCGAAGAAAGCCGCGGCCTGGTCCGCAACCCGCTGCTCGTCGGCCGCCACGACGTCTTCGGAGCCATCGCCACCGTCCGGCTGGCCTGGCCCATCGCCATCGGCGGGATCGGTGGTACCGCCGTCACCGCATGGCTCCTCGCGCCGCACCTCACCAACAACGCCTTCGATTTACCTACCGGCTTCCTCGTCAGCGCCACGCTCGCGGCCATCGTCATAGCTGTGATCAGCGGGAGCATCGGAGGACGCATCCTCGCGAACGCGTCAAGAGACCGGTGGTGAGTAGTTCGCCACTGACGTTCTCATTCGCTGCGTGCTCGGGGTGCGCGCAGCGAACTCATGGAGCCGAGGACAGCGCGTAGCTTCGTTGCACGATCAGAAACGGCATTGCCTGGGCTGTCGTCGTCGCTCAAGGGTGTGAGGGCATCGCCCACCTGTCGATCGATCGTGGACGAGCGGCCCCTACACCCCTGGAGGACGCCGTTCGACCTGTCAACCGGAGGAGGTGATGCGTCTGTCACGCAAGGCAAGCCGAAGGGATGCCCATGCCGCGTTATCGACCTCTGACAGCCACGATTCTGGCGACGGCGGTGGTGGCCGCACCCGTCCTGGTGCTGCCGACCGTCGCCGCGCCAACCGTCGCCGCGCCGACGCCTCCGGAAGCGGAGGTGCTGATCAGTGAACTGGCGAACGGAGGGCCGGGCGGGAGCAACGACAGCTTCATCGAGCTCGCCAACTTCGGTGCCGACCCGGTGGATCTGAACGGCTGGCGGATCTATCACTGCGGTGCCAGCGGCAGCCGGGGCGGCAGCCCGCTGGTGCCGCCGCTGTCGGGCGTGACCCTGGATCCCGGCCAGACGTTCGTGATCGCGCACCGGAACTCCACGATCGCTGATCTCGCCGACGCCACCTTCTCCACCGCGCTCGCCGACGATGCCTTCGGGGCGTGGCTCGAAGACGGTGACGCCACCTTGATCGACCGGATCGCGGTGTCGCCCGCGTCCCGCGACAGCATCTGCGGTCCGCCGGTGCCCAGCAACCTCGACTACCACCGTGGCCAGTCGTATCAGCGCACGACCGTCACCGGGGACGTGACCGCGGACTTCATCCGCGCGGGCCGGACACCGCAGGCGCCCAACGTCGACAGCACCGACCCGGGCGTTCAGCCCGGCGGCGTCGCTTTCACCGAGATCGCCGGCGGCGGACCCGGCGGGGACGCCGACGAGTTCGTGGAGCTCGCCAACCTCGGCGACGACGAGGTCGACGTCAGTGGGTGGCGGCTGTATGTGTGCACGCCGCTCGGGGCGCGAAACAGCGACGGGCTGCTCGCGACGATCCCCGGGGGCACGATGCTCCGGCCGGGTGACCCACTCGTCGTCGCTCATCAGTCGGTGGACGTTCCCGACGGGGTCGCCACGCTCACCTACGACGACGCCCGGCTCGCCGAAGAGGGCTTCGGCGTGCTGCTCGAGGATGCCGAGGGGGTGGTGACCGACGCCGTGGGCATCTACGAGACCGACGCGGTCTACGAGCCCGCCAACGACAGCCCGTGCACGCAGGGTGAGGCGCTGCCCAATCGCTTGGACTACGGTTCGGACCACACCTACCAGCGGACCGGGCGGACCGGTGACAACGCGGCTGACTTCGTGATCTCCACGCGCACCCCCGGTGACGCCGAGGCCGGCCCTGAGGCCGAGCCGCCGGCTGAGTCGCGCGAGACGCCCGTCCGACTGAGCGAATTCGCCCACGGCGGTCCCGGCGGAGACACCGACCAATTCGTCGAACTGGCCAACCATGGGGCCGAGCCGGTCGCGATGGACGGCTGGACCATTGACCAGTGCCTGCCGAACGGGCGGCGCGCGTTGACTCCGCTCCTGGAGATCGGCACGGCCATCCTGGACCCGGGGGAGACGTTTCTCGCGGTGCTCGACGGATCGGCCCTGTACGACGAGGGGGGTTACGACGCCGTCTACGGCACCGCGCTGGACCCGGACGGCTACGGCCTGATCGTCCGCGATGGGCAGGACCGCGTCGTCGATCGGGCCGGCGCCTATTTCGCCACCTACAGCCCGTGCACCGACGGCGTCTCCCTGATCAACTTCCTGGAGACGGCCAAGGGAGACAGCTTCCAGCGGCACCAGGACACCACGGACAACGTCAAGGACTTCGTGCCGGCCGACCGGACTCCGGGCGAGCTCGCCGAGGGTCTGCGCGCCCCGCACGACATCCCGGCCGAGGACCTGGAACCGGTGGACGTGGCGCCGGACGCGCGGCCGGAGGCGCCTGCCCTGCTCGCGCCGGAACCCGGATCGGATGCCCCGGGGAACGAGGTGGACCTGTCCGCGCTGGCCGGGCACACCGCGGGCGAATCCGTCGACGTGTCCTTCCGTGGCGGTGCCCGGCTTGCCGTGGTGGAGAACGCCGCGAACGTCTTCTCCGGCGTGAGCGACGAGGCCCCTCCCGCGGCGCGGCGCCTACCCGGTGAATCCCGGATGCCGGGTGCCGCGCTTCTCCGTGGCGACGTCGTCGATCCGATCGTGTCGGAGGCGACCGAGGGCTTCCCGTACCAGCGGTTCGAGGTGGTGGTTCGAGGCAGCGTGCCGGACACGTTCGACGTCGCGTGGAGCGGCTCCTCCACCAGCGCCAACGAGCTGCAGCTCTACGTGTGGAACCATGCCGAATCCGGCTGGGAGCTCCTGGACGCGGCGGCCGGCCGGGACGGCGGCGACATCACGCTCACGGGCACGGTCGACGCCTCGTCGGCGGCCCGGGGGCGCGTCATCAACGTGCTGGTCCAGGACGGACCGGCCACCCGGCCGGCGTTCGGTGACGACGGCGCGGAACCGGACCACGCGTTCGCGGACCCGGGGGAGTACGACTTCGCGCTCGGTATGCTGCCCGATCCGCAAGAGCTGACCCAGCACTACCGGGATGTCCACGCGGACAAGATCCAGTGGCTGGTGCAGAACCAGGACGCCCGCAAGATCGCCTACACCGCGCACGTGGGTGACATCGTGCAGAACTGGATGTGGGGCACCCACATGGAAGGCCGGGGCCGCGACGAGTTCCAGTTCGCCTCGGACATCATGGCGGTCCTCGAGGACGCCGGGCACCCCTACGGCATCCTGCCCGGCAACCACGACAACAAGTGGGGCCGCGACTCAGCCCTCTACAACGAGTACTTCCCGCCGTCCCGGTTCGAGGAGTTCCCCTGGTACGGAGAGTCCTGGCGGCCGGGAGACAATGCCAGCCACTACGACGAGTTCGAGGTCCAGGGCGCGAAGTTCTTGGTGGTGAACATCGGCTACGTCCACTACTTCGACCGTGACGAGGTGCTGGGCTGGGCGCACGACGTGATCGCCGCGCATCCGGAGCACAACGTCATCGTCTCGGCGCACGAGTACCTCAACCGGGCCGGCGTCCCCACGAATCCGGAGAACGACCGCTGGACCTCGCTGGGGGAGCGGATCTGGGACGAGGTGGTCCGGCCGAACGAGAACGTGTTCTTCGTGATGGCCGGGCACGTGGTCGGGGTCGCGTACGCGGTCAAGCACGACGTCGACGGTGTGGAGGGCCGGATGGTGACCGAGATGCTGGCGAACTACCAGGGTTACGCGAAGGACGGGGAGCGCAACACCGGCTTCCTCCGGCTGCTGCAGATCGACATCGACAGCAAGACGATGGCGGTCAACACCTATTCGCCCACACTCGACCAGCACAACGCGGGCGAGTACTGGCCGCAAGGCGGGTACACGGACGGGGACGACGAGTTCATCGTCCCGTTCGCGATGAACGACGTCTATGCCAAGCGGGTATCCACCAGTGCCTTCGGGCTGGCATCGGTGGGGCGGGAGCCGATCGCGACGGTGCGTTCCGCCGCCGGTGAGACGGCGACCGCGACGTGGTCAGGGCTGGAGTCCGGTACCCGGTACCTGTGGTTCGCCGACGCGGAGGACACCGCTGGCCGTAGCGCCCGGTCGGGGCTCGGCGGATTCACCTCGTAGCGGGCGCGCGTCGCAGTGTGGTCCACTCCGTGTCCTGCATCCGGCTGGAAGCCGCAGGACACGGAGTGGACCGCCGCGGGCCTGGACGTGATGGGACGCCGATCACACGTCATAATAGTTGCTTGATACACCTATTCAGGTGTTGACTGTGGGGGTGCAAGCTCAGAAGCCTGACTCCGATGGCTTCCTCTCACATCGACAGATACTGATCGTTCTCGGCGGCCTGATGGCCGGGATGTTCCTCGCCGCACTCGACCAGAGCATCGTCGGCGTGGCGCTACCACGCATCGTCAGCGAGCTCGGCGGTCTCGACCACTTGTCGTGGGTGGTCACGGCCTATCTGCTGACGACGACGGCCTCGACACCGCTGTGGGGGAAGATCTCGGACCTGTACGGTCGCCGGCCGGTCTTTCAGGCTGCGATCGTGACCTTCGTCGCCGGTTCGACGGTGGCGGCCCTCGCCGGCAGCATGGGTGTGCTGATCGGCGGCCGTGCCATCCAGGGACTGGGTGGCGGCGGCCTGATGGCGCTCGCGCTGGCCATCGTCGGCGATGTCATCCCGCCGCGCGAGCGAGGCCGCTACCAGGGGTATTTCGGCGTGGTGTTCGGCTCGTCCAGCATCGCAGGGCCGCTGCTGGGAGGCTGGTTCACCGACGGGCCGGGATGGCGGTGGATCTTCTGGATCAACCTGCCGATCGGCGTCGCCGCGCTGGTGGTCACCTCCCTGGCACTGAAGATGCCGAAGGTGCGGCGCGAGCACACCATCGACTATTTCGGTGCCGCGCTGGTGGTCGGATCGGTGAGCAGCATCCTCCTCTACACCGCATGGGCCGGTGGCGAGTACGGCTGGGGTGACCCGTTCTCCCTCGCCCTGCTGGGGTGCGGCCTGCTGGTGGCCGTCGTCTTCGTCTGGTGGGAGTCACGGGCCAAGGAGCCGATCATCCCGCTGCGCCTGTTCCGCAACCGGGTGTTCACCCCGTCGGTGATCTTCAGCGTGATCATGGGTGTGGCGATGTTCGGGGGGCTGATCTACCTGCCCATCTACCTGCAGGTGGTACAGGGCATGACGCCCACCGAGTCAGGACTGGCGCTGCTGCCGGCCATGGTCGGCATCTTCACCACCTCGATCGGATCCGGGCAGCTGATGACCCGGACCGGGCGGTACAAGCCGTTCCCGATCCTCGGCGCTGCCATCACCGGGATGTCCATGCTGCTGCTCTCCACGCTGACCACGACGACGCCGTACTGGCAGGTGGGCCTGTACGTGTTCGCTTTCGGCTTCGGACTCGGGTTCACGCTTCAGGTCCTGGTGACCATCGTGCAGAACTCGGTGGACCGGGCCGACATGGGCGTGGGGACCTCGAGCGTGGCCTTTTTCCGGTCGATGGGCGGCGCGTTCGGCACCGCGATCTTCGGCGCCGTTCTCAACGCGCGGCTGTCGCGATATCTCAGCGAGGCGCCGGCCGGGGCCATTCCGGCCAGTGTCGACGAGGCGAGTGTCGCGAACAACGTGCAGGCGATCCAGGAGCTGCCGGAGCGCACCCGGGTTGTGGTGACGGAGGCGTGGGTGCATGCGCTGAACGACGTGTTCCTGACCGCGATCCCGTTCCTCGTCGTCGCGTTCGTGGCGGCTCTGCTGATCCCGGAGATCCCCCTGGGCACTCGTCGCCCCGCGCCCGAGTCGGAGAAGCCCGCCCTCCACTCTCCGTAACCTCCTCCCAGCCCCTGGCATGGGTCGGGGTCGTTATTGCACCCGATTTGTCCGATTTATGGGACCACAACCCATGCCAGGGGCTGAGAATGTGTCAGGGAGTGACGGCGAGGGCGAGCAGGACGAGCGACTGGCTGGCGGCCTGGACGGCGACGAATCGCCGCACCGACGGCCGCAGGGCCGCGCGCTCGACAGCGGTGTCCCACGGGACGACGGCCGCCAGCGCGGCGAGCGTGTGCGTGGCGTGGATACCGAGCACGGCCGGCGCAGCCCACCACGACATGCCGGGTTCGTTCACCAGCACGAGGAACGCGGTGAGGCCGAGGTAGAAGGTAGCGGCGTGGGAGTCCGGCCGGACGACCGTCGCCACAGCCACCAGCGCCAGCAGGACCAGCGCGAAGGCGTTCGGCTCGGTCCACAGCACCGTGGCGGCCGCCGTCACGCAGCATGCCAGTGCCAGCACGCACCGCAGCTGCCAGGAACGCAGGGTCGGTCCGACCATGCCGGGGTCGAGGCGTGCACTCATCGATGCCTGCTCCTCCTCGGCGCCCGGGCGAGCCTGGCCAGGTTGAGCGCCAGCTGAGCGGGATCGGCCGGCGACACGGCGACGCCATGCCCGGTCAGCGTGGCCAGCCGTTCCTCCCGCTCCGCGAGAACGACGCGCAGCGCCAGCGCCATCGGCCTGCCCGCGGTGCCGACATGCAGAGGGGTTGGCAAGACGTCGACCGCCAGCACCGGGTGGCCCGCACGGCGCCATCCGGCGGCCAGATCGGTCACCGAGTCGTCGAGGAACACCGACGTGACGACGATGATCGCACCCGGAGGGAAGGCCGGGATCCGATAGGCCAGGCGGGTGACGTCCCCGGAGCTGGGCCGGCGAGTGTTGTGGGCAAGATGGTTGCGCAGCCGGATCAGGTGCCGGCTGCCGCTGCCGGGGCGGACCATCCCGGCAGGCATGGCGAGATCGAGCATCCCCACCCGGTCACCGTGTGCCAGGTAGGCCGCGGCGACGGAGGAGACCGTGTCGACCGCGATGTCGATGCTGGTGCGGCCCATCTCGTGGATCGTCTCCGGCGACACCTCGGTGGTGACGGACCACCGCTCCACGTCGGCCGGCAGATCGAAGCGGTTGTCCATGCAGCACATGACGTCGGCGTCGGCGTCGACCAGCGTGCGCCGGGTATAGAGCGTCTCGTACGGCCCGGATTGGCGAGCGGTGACTCTCCAGTCGACTCGGCGCAGGCGATCGCCGGGCACGAACGGTGTGATCTCGTGCAGTTCTGTGCCGTCGCCCGGCCTACGCGTGCGATGGGAGCCGACCATGCCCGCGGGCCGTGGCGGGAGGGGGCCCGACGGCAACCGCCCAGTCACCGCGGGCAATACCTGAGTGGTGAATGGCTCTCCTTCGACCGGCCCTGCCACCCACAGGGCGTCGGCGCCCGCCGTCAGGTGGTGGGGCCGGCCGAGCTCGTGGGTGCCCCAGGTGGTGATCTCCATCGCGGTGACGATCTGCCGGCGTTCGGCGGAGCGCGAGGGTGCGAGTATGGCCACGCGATCGCCGTGGCCGTCTTGTACATCGGCGGGGAGCAGCACCGTGACCAGCTGTCCGTCCGACGGCGGGACGGTGGTGGCCAGGCGGACGTGGCTGCCGGAATCGGCCTGCCGCGGCCCGGTGATCGTCACCCGGGGCGGGTCGCCGAGCGCCGGCTCGTGGCTGAACTCGCGGGCGAACGAGGTGTGCCGGCCGTGTGCCAGAGCCGCGGCCAGCGCAAGGGGCAGGCCGAGGAGGAAGAGCTCGACCCGTCCCAGGATCAGCGCCGCCGCCGTCAAGATCACTGGAAGAGCGACGGCCCGGCTGAACGCCGGAGTGGGCCGCCACACATGCCGGACGGAGTACGGTCTCATGCGCGTACCCGGGGTCGTGTGCCGGACGGCGTCGGCGACGTGTCCAGGCGCTCGATGGCATCGATGATCACTTCGACGCCGTTCAGGCCCGGACGGAACTGTTCGGTGGTGAGCGCTTCGTGGACGTCCGCGCCCAGCATCCGCGCGGCCCGCGGATCGTCCCATTGGACGCCGAGGCGGTGCAGTCTGGCGGCGGCGAGCTTGCGCAGCCGGTACTGAAGGCCGGGGTCCGTCGTGTCGTGGCGCGTCGCCTGTCCGGCGATGGTGCGCGCGAGCCGGGTCACTTGATGTGAGCCGCCTCCGCGCAGGCGGTTGCCGGCGAGCGGCCAGGCGAGGTAGGTGCCTTCCGGCCAGTACCGCCTGGCCCAGAGCAGCAACGACGTGATGACCACGCCGATGAGGATCGGGCGCCAGCTCTGCACGCCGAAGGCGAAGGCGCCGGCAGCGGCCGCGACACCGGCGAGGGGCGCCAGTACGTACCAGCGCTTCATGGCGCATCCGCCCGGTCTGGTGTGCCCAGCGTGTCGAGGATCGAGGTGAGCGCTTGCCGTGCGGAGGTGACGTCGGCGCCGGACACGTGCGGATGGGCGGAGTACCGAGCCCGGAGGTAGAGGCCGCGCAGGAGCGTGACGGAGCCGGCGTCCGCGTGGTGCTCCCGCAGGAGCCGATCGGTGAACTCCGTAGGCGTCTGGGAGGGCCGGCGCGGGGTGCCCGACGACGACGCGGCGGCCTCGAGTGCGAGCCACGCCTCGATGACGGCGTCTGGCCCGGCGGTGCCTGTCCGGTCGAGTGCGGCGCTGGCGGCGTGCACGCCCCGGCGCAGCTCGTCGGCGGCATCGGGCAGATCCTCGAGTTCCCCGCCGACGACGCTGCTCCGGTTGCGGGAGCGCAGGGTCCACGTGGTGCGGCGGGCGAACATGACGACGGCGGCGATGATGACGACCACCAGTACCGCCATGGCGATCTCCCATGGGATGGAGATCCCCGGAAGCTCGGTCTCGGGAGGGTTCTCCGCGCCACCCTGCGGCAGTATTCCGGGTTCCATGGTCGGGGGTGTCGCGAGCGGCTCGGCCGGCTGCGACCCGCCCTGCCATTGCGGGGTGACGACCGATATCCGGCCCATACCGACGATCCCGACGACGAGCAGGGCCGCGGCCGCGAACACGGCGAGGGCCGGCAGGCGCGCGCCGATCTTGCGTTCCGTTGCCCCGCCGACCCTGCTCACAGTCACGATCCTGGCACATTTTCGCCGCTGTCCGGCGTTCGGGCACTTTCGCCGTGATGAAGTACGTTAGGTAGAGCGGCGAAGGCCCGCGGAACAACCCTCAGGCGGATAGCGATGACCACACGAACACCAGCGGAGAGCCAGTCCCACGACGTGGAGCCGGCGCTCGGCGCCGACGCGGCTGACGACGAGCTGCTGGATGACGAGCTGCTGGATGACCCGGAGCTGCTGGACCCCGTCGAGCGCACGGAACGGCCGGCGTCAAGGCTGGTGACCGGCTGGGTACTCCTGATCGGTGGTCTGATCGGACTGATCGGGTCGGGGACGCTGGCGATCGAGCGGGTCCTGCTGGCGGCGGACCCGGACTACATTCCCTCTTGCAGCTTCAACCCGCTCATCAGCTGTGGTCAGGTGATGGAGAGCTGGCAGGGCAAGCTCTTCGGCTTCCCCAACCCCTTCATCGGCGTGGCGGCGTTCCCGGTGGTCATGACGTTCGGCGTCATGCTGCTGGCCAAGCTGCGCCCCCCGCGCTGGATGATGCTCGGCCTGTGGGCAGGAACGGTACTGGGAGCCGCGTTCGTCACCTGGCTGTTCACCCAGAGCGTCTACGTGATCGGCGCGTTGTGCCCGTACTGCATGGTGGTGTGGGTGGCGATGATCCCCACCTTCGTCTACACCACGGGCTTCGTCCTCTCCGAACGGCATCTGCCCGCGCCGGCCGGCCTCCGCCGGGCCGTCGTCGACAACCGGGCGCTGATCTCCGTGGTCTGGCTGCTCGCGATCGCCATCTTCATCACCGTCGAGTTCTGGGACCGCTGGTACCTGGTCTTCTAGGAGGCCGCGCGCGGAGTGGGGCGCTGGACACTGAGCGCAGCCGGGATGCCCGGGCACGCGAGCCCGGCGACTCCCATTCTGCGCGGCCTCTCACACCCGCCGGGATGCGCCAGCGAGCTGAAACGAGATCGCCCGATGCGCTAACCTGTTGACTGTGCGAGGTCTGTTGCTCCTTATCAGGCCGCGCTGACGAAAGAAACGGACGCTGTCGAGGCGTCCGTGTCGGCGCGGCTAGCCCCTCCCTGCGGTGAGGGGCTTTGCTATGTCCACCGCGGGCAGTCAGGCATGGGGCCGATGGGGCCGGGCGACGACGGAAGACGAGGAAACGACCGATGAGTGAGACAGATCCGAGCACAATGACGCCTGCCGCCGACGGCGATGTGCCGTATCGGTACACCAGTGCCGTCGCGGGCGAGATCGAACGCCGCTGGCAGGACCACTGGGAGTTCAAGGGCACCTTCGCCACGCCGAACCCCACGGGCACGCTGGCCGAGCCGGGCGCCGACGTCGCCGGGCGCAACAAGTTCTTCCTGATGGACATGTTCCCGTATCCGTCGGGTGCGGGGCTGCACGTCGGGCATCCGCTGGGCTATATCGCCACCGACGTCACCGGCAGGTACCGCCGGATGTGCGGCGACAATGTGCTGCACGCCCTGGCCTACGATGCGTTCGGTCTGCCGGCCGAGCAGTATGCGGTGCAGACCGGCCAGCATCCGCGCAAGACCACCGAAGAGAACATCACCAATATGCGGCGCCAGCTGCGCCGCCTGGGGCTGGCGCATGATCCGCGGCGGTCCTTCGCCACCATCGACCCCGGCTACGTGCGGTGGACCCAG
Organism: Phytoactinopolyspora alkaliphila; assembly: GCF_010550695.1. Lineage (GTDB taxonomy): Bacteria > Actinomycetota > Actinomycetes > Jiangellales > Jiangellaceae > Phytoactinopolyspora > Phytoactinopolyspora alkaliphila. The sequence goes on along the minus strand of NZ_JAAGOB010000017.1, from coordinate 56,841 downwards.
TGGATCTTCCTGCGGATCTTCAACTCCTGGTATGACACCGAGGCCGATGGCGGCCGCGGCCGTGCCCGGCCCATCGACGAGCTGGTCGCCGCCTACGAGGCGGGGGAGCGGCAGACACCGGACGGACGCGCGTGGGCGGAGCTGTCCGATGTGGAGCGGCGCCGGATCATCGACGAGCAGCGGCTGGCCTTCGTCTCGGAGTCCCCGGTGAACTGGTGTCCCGGCCTGGGCACCGTGCTGGCGAACGAGGAGGTCACCGCTGACGGACGCAGCGAGCGGGGTAACTACCCCGTCTTCAAGCGGAACCTGCGGCAGTGGATGATGCGCATCACCGCGTACGCGGATCGCCTGGTGGATGACCTGGATCGCATCGACTGGCCGGAGAAGGTCAAGACGATGCAGCGGAACTGGATCGGCCGATCGGCGGGCGCCTCCGTGCGGTTCAGCACCAGTGCCGGAGATGTGGAGGTGTTCACCACCAGGCCGGACACGCTGTTCGGCGCCACGTTCATGGTGGTCGCCCCGGAGCATCCGCTGGTCGAGGCGCTGACGCCGTCCGCGTGGCCGGAAAGCGCCAAGGATGCCTGGACGGGCGGATACGCAACGCCTGGCGAGGCCATCGCCGGCTATCGTGCGCAAGCCGCCGCGAAGACCGAATTGGAGCGGCAGGCCGACGAGCGGGAGAAGACCGGCGTCTTCACCGGTTCGTTCGCAACGAACCCGGTCAACGGCGAGCGTATCCCGGTCTTCGTCGCCGACTATGTGCTGATGGGCTACGGCACCGGCGCCATCATGGCGGTGCCCGGTCAGGACCAGCGCGACTGGGAGTTCGCCGAGCGTTTCGACCTGCCGATCATCAGAACCGTGCAGCCGCCCGACGGGTTCGACGGCAAGGCTTTCACCGCCGATGGTCCGGCCATCAACTCCGCCAACGACGAGATCTCCCTGGACGGGATGGCCGTCGACGATGCCAAGACGGCGATCATCGGCTGGCTGGAGTCGAAGGGCACAGGCGAGGGCACGGTGACCTACCGGCTGCGTGACTGGCTGTTCAGCCGGCAGCGGTACTGGGGCGAGCCGTTCCCCATCGTCTACGACGAGAACGATCTGCCGGTCGCCATCCCGGACGAGATGCTGCCGGTCGACCTGCCGGACGTCCCGGACTACTCGCCGAAGACGTACGAGCCCGACGCCGCGGACACCACACCGGAACCTCCCCTGGCGCGCGTGCCGGAGTGGGTCTACGTCGAACTGGACCTGGGCGACGGCCCGAAACGGTACCGGCGGGACACCAACACCATGCCGAACTGGGCCGGCTCCTGCTGGTATCACCTGCGATACCTGGATCCGGACAACGACGAGCAGGTGGTCGACCCGGAGATCGAGCGGTACTGGATGGGGCCGCAGCCGCAGCGCGGGGAGAACGACCCCGGCGGCGTCGACCTGTACGTCGGGGGCGTCGAGCATGCCGTGCTGCACCTGCTGTACGCCCGGTTCTGGCACAAGGTCCTGTTCGACCTGGGATACGTGTCCAGCGAGGAGCCCTATCACCGGCTGTTCAACCAGGGCTACATCCAGGCGTTCGCCTACACCGACGCCCGCGGGCAGTACGTCCCGGCCGAGGCGGTCGTCGAGAAGGTCGACGACGCCGAGACGACGTACGTGTACGACGGCCAGCCGGTCCATCGCGAGTACGGCAAGATGGGCAAGAGCCTGAAGAATGTCGTCACGCCCGACGAGATGTACGAGGCCTACGGCGCCGATACGTTCCGCGTGTACGAGATGTCGATGGGCCCGCTGGACGTCTCCCGGCCGTGGGACACTCGCGCCGTGGTGGGCTCGCTGCGGTTCCTGCAGCGGCTGTGGCGCAACGTGATCTCGGAGAGTACCGGTGAGGTCATCGTGGCCGACGAGCCCGCCGGCGACGAGACGCGGCGCGTCGTGCACCGCACCATCGACGCGGTGCGCGCCGACATGGACGCCCTGCGGTTCAACACGGCCATCTCCCGGCTGATCGAGCTGAACAACCACCTGACCAAGCTGGACACCGTGCCCCGGGAGGCCGCGGAGGTGCTGGTGCTGATGACCGCTCCGGTGGCGCCGCACATCGCCGAGGAGCTGTGGTCCAGGCTGGGTCACTCCGGTTCCCTGGCGCACGAGGCGTTCCCCGTGGCGGATCCGGCGCTGCTGGCCGCGGAGACGGTCACCTGCGTGGTCCAGGTGGCCGGCAAGGTGCGGGACCGGCTGGAGGTGCCGCCGTCGGTGGACGAGGACACGCTGCGAGAGCTGGCCCTGGCCTCCGAGGCGGTCACCAGGGCTCTGGACGGACGAGCCGTGCGCAAGGTCATCGTGCGGGCGCCGAAGCTGGTCAACGTCGTTCCCGGCTGATCGGGCACGCGGGATGGCACACCGGATCCGCGTCGTCACCGACTCCACGGCGTACCTGTCCGAGGAGATGCTCGCCGAGCACGGTATCGACGTGGTTCCGCTGCATGTGGTCATCGGCGGCCAGGCGTTGGTCGAGGGGACGCAGATCGGCCCACGGGCGGTGGCCGAGGCGCTGCGCCGGCACGATCAGGTCAGCACGTCGCGGCCGAGCCCGCAGGCGTTCCTGGAGGTGTACGAGGCCGCCGCCGATCGTGGCGACACCCACGTCGTCTCGGTACATTTGTCCGCGAGCCTCTCCGGTACGGTCGACGCGGCTCGGCTGGCGGCGCGGAACGCGCCGATCCCGGTCGAGGTGGTGGATTCCCGGTCCCTCGGCATGGGCCTCGGCTTCGCCGTCCTGGCGGCAGCGGAGACGGCGTCGGCGGGCAAGCCGGCCGAGCGGGTCGCGGCCGTCGCGTCCAGGCGGGCCGCACGGACGTCTGCCTTCTTCTATGTGGACACCCTCGACTACTTGCGTCGCGGTGGCCGGATCGGGGCCGCGTCGGCGATGCTGGGCACCGCGCTGGCGATCAAGCCGCTGCTGCATCTCGACGACGGCGTCATCAAGCCCTTGGAAAAGGTCCGCACGGCGGCGCGCGCGGTCGCCAGGCTGGAGGATCTCACCGTGGGCCGGGCGGGGCCCGTACCGGTGGATGTCGCCGTGCACCACCTGGACGACTCCAAGCGCGCCGCGGAGCTGGCGGGCCGGCTGCCGGCGCGGCTGCCGGGCCTGAATCAGCTCGTCGTCGCGGAGGTCGGTGCCGTGATCGGTGCACACGTGGGGCCGGGAATGCTGGCCGTCGTCGTCGCGCCCCGCTGAGTGGAGTTATCCACAGGCCCCGATGACACTCTTTTGCCTGTACTGACTCCGGGTTAGCGTCATATGCATGCGTTTACCCTTTAATGGCCGTGGCGACGCCGAAACGGCTCAGCTCGTCCGGCTTCGGATGGCCAGCGTGGCTGCGCAGGACAGTCCGCGAGCGCGGGTAACGGCGAAGGCCGGCGGAGAGCGGGACGCAGGGAAGGCCGAGGGAGAACGGGACGCGGCGAAGATCGGGGGGTGGGTGCCGCGAGTCCCGTCCGGAGTCCTCCGCGTCGTGCCGTCCGCCGAGAATGAGCTCAAGCTCGACGGGGACACCACCTCGGCAGTGGTGGAGTACGCGGGCGATGCTGACACACCGGCGACGCGCGCCGAGCATGCCGGAGGGCGGCACGCACGCCGGCCTCCGGGCCTTCTGGATGAGGCGTCCGCGGTGACGGCTTCCAGGGTGGTGGGGGATCGAGGGACGCCCCCTGGGGCGACGGCCTCTCCCGCGATGGCGGACCGGTTGCCGCTTGTGGTGCGCGGTGCCTGGGCCAGGTGCGCGCCGCTGCTCGCCCGATGCCGGCTGGAGCTTGGCCGTAGCCACGTGATCGTGGTGGTGATCGTCCTGGTGATGGGTCTCACGGCGGCTGCCGTCGTCTACGGCGTCGGCCGGCCGCGAGTGGTTCCCGTGGGAGCGGAGATGGATGACGCCGGCCCCGCGGAGGACCACGGCTCCGACCAAGGAGGCACGGGAGACCACACAAGCGCTGAGCGGCCGGATGCGGGGACCGGCGAGTCCGGCTCCGGCCCCGATGCCGGCGGTGAACCTGGAGGAGACGGATCGGGGCCTGGCGGCGCGTCCGGTGGCGCGATGCTCATGGTGCATGTCGCAGGGAAAGTGGCGAACCCGGGCGTCATCAGCCTGCCGTCCGGCTCCCGAGTGGTCGACGCCATCGAAGCAGCCGGCGGCGCGGAGGCCGGTGTCGACCTGACACCGCTCAATCTGGCCCGGGTGGTGTCCGACGGCGAGCAGGTGCTGGTCGGCGTGGACCCGCCGCCGGGCCATGCCGATGCCGGTCAGCCCGATCACCCGCCAGGTCCCGAGGCCGGCGGGAGGGTGAGCCTCAACACCGCTACCGTCCAGCAGCTGGAGACTCTGCCCGGCATCGGCCCCGCCCTGGCTCAGCGCATCGTCGAGTGGCGCGAGAACAACGGCCGGTTCACTAGCATCGAAGAGCTGCACGAGGTGTCGGGCATCGGGCCGAGCAAGTACGCGGACATCGCACCGCTGGTGGTGTTGTGACGCGACCGGGGCCGAGGGGCGCTCAGCCGCGCGACGGCGTTCACGACGACGGATCCCGCGACGACGGATCCCGCGACGACGGATCCCGCGACAGCTGCCAGCAGATCGATCTCCGCCTCGTGCCGGTCGCCGTGGCGCTCTGGGCAGGCGCACTGCTCGGACTGGGAATGAGCCTGCGCGCGGCGCTGATGATCTGCGCGGCCACAGCGCTGGGCCTGGTTCCGCTGTGCCGCGGACGGCGCCGCCGGGTGAGAGCGGTGGCCGGACTGGCCGTGTTGTGCCTGACCGCGGGGGTGGTCGTGGGTGCGTCGCGGGCGGCGTCGGTCCGTGACGGGCCGGTGGCGATGCTTGCCGAACAGCACGCCCACGTGCAAGTGGACGCCGTCGTCGTCGACGATCCGCGGTTGCGTGGGAGCACGTCGGGAGGGGACGAGGCCGGCCCGGACCGGCCGTACGTTCTCACCCGGTTGCGTATCGACGAGATGTCCGGGCGCGGGTCCACATACCGGCTGCGCACCCCTGTCTTCGCGGTCTCATCCGATCTGTCCTGGGTCGATCTGCGGCCAGGCCAGCGATTGCGGGTCTCGGGAGGACTCTCTCCAGCGGACGGCGGCGACGTCGCGGCGTTCTTCCGGGTCCGTGGCGACCCGGAGCTGGTCGGGCGGCCCGGTCTGGTCGCCAGGATGACCGAACCGGTGCGCGAGGGCCTGCGGGGGGCGGTCGCCGTGGTGCCGGGGGCGCACCGGGCGCTCATTCCCGGAATGGTCGTCGGCGATGAGTCGATGATGGACTCCGAGTTGCGGGAGGCGATGCGAGTCACCGGTCTCACCCACCTCACGGCGGTGTCGGGAACGCACGTGGGCATCGTCCTTCTGGCTGTGCTCGGCGTGGCCCGTCTCGTGGGCCTGCGCGGCTACGTCCTTCCCGTCGTGGCGCTGGTGAGCCTGATCGGGTTCGTGCTTCTCGTACGCCCGGCACCGAGCGTGCTGCGAGCGGCGGTCATGGGATCGGTCGCGGTGGCGGGTGTGCTCCTGGCCGGACGCCGCCGGGCGGTGCCGGCGCTGGCCGCGGCGGTGAGCGTGCTCGTGCTGGTCGACCCCTGGCTGGCGCGCTCGCTGGGATTCGCCCTGTCCGTGTCGGCGACGGCCGGCATCGTGATCCTGGTACCGGTGTGGGAACGGTCCATGGCGTGGCTGCCGCGCCCGCTGGCGCTGGCCGTGACGGTACCGGTCGCCGCCCAGCTTGCTTGCACACCCGTCCTGCTCGCGGCCTTCGGGCAGTTCAGCGTCGCATCGGTGCCGGCCAACCTGCTCGTGGCTCCCGCGGTGGCGCCGGCTATGGTCCTGGGCCTGGCAGCCGCCGTCGTCAGCCCCCTCTGGGCTATGGCGGCCAGCGTGCTGGCCTGGCTCGCTGGTATCCCGGCGTGGTGGATCGCGCGGGTGGCCACCTGGCTCGCCAGTCAGCCCGGAGCGGAGTTCAGCTGGCCGGAGGGCGCGTCCGGTGCCCTCATCGGCGTGGCGATGGCGCTTGCGGGGATGGCGGTCATGCCACTCGTGCTGCGGCGGCCGAAGCTGTCCGTCGCCACGGCGGTGGTGCTCGTCGTGGTGCTTCTCCGCGCGTTCCCCACGCCCGGGTGGCCGCCGCCGGGCTGGATCATCGCGGTGTGTGACGTGGGCCAGGGGGATGCGATCGTCTTGCGGGCCGGCGAACGTTCCGCGGTGGTCGTGGACGCCGGCCCGGACGCCCTGGCGATGCGGCGATGCCTGGATTCCCTGCGGATCGTGGATGTGCCGGTCTTGGTCCTGACACACTTCCATGCCGATCATGTGAACGGGGTCCCGGGTGTGCTCGCTGGGCGGGCCGTCGGCACGGCGATGGTGTCCGCGCTCGGCGAGCCGGCAGCGAACGCCCGCCAGGTGTCGCGATGGCTGGCCGAGGCCGAGGTTCCGGTTCACACCCCGGGTGTAGGTGAGCGCTGGCGGGTCGGTGAGTCCATCCGTTTCGAGGTCCTGTGGCCGCGCCGCGTGATCGTCTCCGCGGAGTCCGACGCCAACAACGCCAGCGTGGTGATCGCGGCTCAGGTGTCGGGCGTCGAGATCCTGCTCACCGGGGACGTCGAGCCGCTGGCGCAACAAGCCATCCTCGCCGCGGAGCCGGACCTGAGCACGCGGATCATCAAGGTGGCCCATCACGGCTCGCGTCATCAGGACGAGCGGTTCCTCGCCGGCCTGGGGGCCGAGCTCGCCCTCATCGGCGTAGGCGACAACACCCACGGGCATCCGTCGGACGATGTCCTCGACGCCTTCCGTGCCGCGGGCATCGAGGTGCGCCGGACCGACCTGCACGGAACGTTCGCGGTGGTTCTGACGCCCGATCACACTCTCGCCACCGTCACCGAGCGCCGGTAGCTTGTCGTCCCCGCATGGCATGCTGTCCTCATCATGTCTCGCAGAACCGTTGACCCATTGGTCCCCGTCACTCTCGTGGTCGGTCCCGAAGCCCTGTTGTCCGAGCGTGCCATGGGTGCGGTGGTGAAGGCCGCGCGCGCGGCCGACCCCGCCGCCGACGTCTCGGACGTCCCGGGAGCCGATCTGACGCCGGGAGGGCTGGCCGAGCACGCCAGCCCGTCACTGTTCGCCACCACGCGGGTGGTGCTGATCCGGGACGTGCAAGACGTCAGCGACGGCGTGGCCGATGCCTTGGTGGCCCACGCGCAGGCCCCGGTCGAGGGAATTCACCTGGTGCTCGTGCACCCCGGGGGAGTCAAGGGCAAAAAGCTGCTGGAGCGGCTGCGCAAGGCGGGCGCCCACGAGGTGAAGGCCGAGCGCGTAACCAAGCCAGACGATCTGGTGGCGTTCGTGCGGGCCGAGGTCCGGCACGCGGGCGGGCGAATCGACGAGGCCGGGGCGCGTCAGCTCGTCGACGCGGTCGGCGGGGATCTGCGTGGCCTGGCGTCGTCCGCCTCGCAGCTGGCGTCCGACGCGGTGGACGGGACCGTGGATTCCCAGCTGGTGTCCACGTATTTCGAGGGGCGGGCCGAGGTCAAGGGCTGGGTCGTCGCCGACCGCGCGGTGGAGGGACGTACCGCCGACGCCGTAGAGCAGCTGCGCTGGGCCCTGCAGACCGGAACCGACCCGGTGCTGGTCATCGGCTCCCTCGCCACGGCACTGCGTGCCCTCGCCCGGCTGGCCGGAGCGCCGCGCGGGGTGCGCGACGCCGACCTCGCACGCGACATCGGCGTGCCGCCGTGGAAGGTACGAGTCCTGCGCGGCCAACTGCGCGGCTGGACGCCTGCCGGACTGTCCACGGCCATCCGTGCGGTGGCCGCCGCCGATCTCGCGGTCAAAGGTGGCGCCAATGACTCCACGCTCGCCTTGACCACCGCGTTGGTGCAGATCGGCCAGGCTCGTTCCACCTAGCTTCGCTTGTGCCCTGCGTGGGTGCCTGAGCCGGAACCGGGGGAGGACCCTGAGGCGTGGCCCACGCCGGCGCAGACGTTTGGCCCGGTAGCGATGCTCCGTGCCGGTCCACGTGGACGTTTGGCTGTCGTGGCTGCACCAGGAGAGCCGCTCGTAGGTGATCCGGGCACGATATGGAGAATTCCGGCCGGACAGCGCAGCATAAGAGGAGATCGCCCGAGCGGCGATGTCACGGCTTCGCTGGTGCCGAAGAGTCGGAAGGTGAGCGCGGATGATCAAGAGTTCGGGTGACCTGGAGACCATGCGGCAGCCGATCCATCTGCTGCCCTCGCCGTCACCGGTCCGGTTCGTGGATCCGGAGGGACGGCCCGCTCCACTCGAGGAACACGGCGACTACGAGGCTCCGCCGCTTGCCCTGGCCAAGCAAGCGTACCGGCAGATGGTGCTCGGCCGGCGATTCGACGAGGAAGCGACAGCTCTCACCCGCCAGGGCCGCCTCGCCGTGTATCCGTCCTCGCGTGGCCAGGAGGCCTGCCAGGTGGGCGGCGTGCTGGCCCTGCGGCCCGAAGACTGGTTGTTTCCCACGTACCGGGACACCATGGCCGTGATCACCAGGGGCGTCGACGCCGTTCAGGCGCTTGGGCTGTTGCGCGGCGACTGGCACTGCGGCTACGACCCGATGACGACGCGGGTGGCGCCGCAATGCACTCCGCTGGCCACCCATGCTCCGCACGCCGCGGGTCTGGCCTACGGCGCCCGGCGCCGCGGCAAGGACACCGTGGCCATGGTCTTCATTGGCGACGGCGGCACCAGTGAGGGCGACTTTCACGAAGCATTGAACTTCGCCGCGGTCTTCGCCGCACCGGTCGTGTTCGTGGTCCAGAACAACCGGTACGCCATTTCGGTGCCGCTGGCCCGGCAGAGCGCGGCGCCGGCCTTGGCCTACAAGGGGGTCGGCTACGGGGTGCGCAGTGAGCAGGTGGACGGCAACGACGCCATCGCGGTGCTCGCCGTCCTGGCCGACGCTGTCGCACATGCCCGGTCGGGTCACGGCCCGGTGCTGGTAGAGGCGCATACCTACCGGATCGAGGCACATACCAATGCCGACGATGCGGGCCGATACCGGGACGCGAGCGAGGTCGACGCGTGGCTGCGGCGCGACCCGGTGGCCCGCCTGGAGGCCTACCTTCGCGGTGCGGATTCGCTGACCGACGCCGAGATCGACGATGCCCGCCGGGAGGCGGAGGACTTCGCCGTCCGCACCCGGGAACGCATGGCTGCCGAGCCGGTGTGCGAGCCGAGTGAGTTGTTCGAGCACGTCTTCGCAAGCCCCACCCGGCAGCTGCACACGGAGCGAGACCGGCTTCTCGGGGAGAGAGGCTGATCGGGGTGGCCGTGTCGATGGTCCAGGCCCTCAACGCAGCGATGCGAGACGCCATGGCGGCCGACGAGTCCGTGCTGGTGTTCGGCGAGGACGTCGGTGCCCTCGGCGGCGTCTTCCGGGTCACCGACGGCCTGACGAGAGACTTCGGGGAGGACCGCTGCTTCGACACGCCGCTGGCGGAGAGCGGCATCGTGGGCTTCGCCCTCGGGATGGCCATGGAGGGCTTCCGTCCGGTGGTGGAGATGCAGTTCGACGCCTTCGCCTATCCGGCGTTCGAGCAGATCGCGTCACACGTGGCCAAGATGCGTAACCGTACCCGCGGCTCGGTGACCGTGCCGATGGTGATCAGGATTCCCTACGGCGGCGGCATCGGTGGGGTGGAGCACCACAGCGACTCGTCGGAATCGCACTACACGCACATTCCGGGGCTCAAGGTGGTCACGCCGGCCACCGTGGCCGACGCCTACTCGTTGCTGCGGGAAGCCATCGATGATCCGGACCCCGTTGTGTTCATGGAGCCGAAGAAGCTCTACTGGTCCAAGGCAGAGGTGACCTTGCCCGTCCGTACCGAACGGTTCGGGCAGGCGGCGCTGCGCCGGCAGGGTACGGACCTGACGCTGCTCGCGTACGGCCCGACCGTCCCGGTTGCTCTGGAGGCGGCCGAGGCGGCCGGTGAGGCCGGCCTGGACGTCGAAGTCCTGGATCTACGCAGCCTCGTCCCCCTGGATGACGAGACGATCGCGGCGTCGGTACGGCGGACCGGACGGTGCGTCGTGGTCGCTGAGGCCACGAGCTACGCCGGCGCCGCGGCGGAGATCGCGGCGAGGGTGCAGCAAGAGTGCTTCTACTCTCTCGATGCGCCTGTTCTGCGGGTCACCGGAGCGGGTATTCCCTACCCGCCGCCGATCCTTGAGGATCACTACCTGCCAGGCGTCGACCGGATCCTGGATGCCATCGCTCAACTCGAGTGGGACGAGCCCGTTCGGCTTTAGTGCGCTCAGCCTGTGGACGATGGCACGAGGGCGGTGCGAATCCACTGCTCCACCCCGGCGATGTGCACGGTGGCCGCGGCCGCAGCCACGTCGGGCTGCCGGCCGCGGACCGCGTCGTAGATGGCGTGATGCTCGGCGAGAGTGCGGCGGGTGGCGTCGCCCTGGGTCAGGCCGCGCCACATCCGGGCGCGTTGCGTGGGCACGGCGAGACTCTCCATAAGGGAGCAGAGCACGGCGTTGCCCGAGCCTTCCGCGATCAGCCGGTGGAACTCGATGTCATTGCTGACGAGTTCGTCGACGCTGGGCTCCTCGCCGATCCGCTCCAGATGCCGGCCGAGCGCGCTCACGGCGTCGTCGGACATCCGCAGGGCTGCCATCGCCGTCGCAGCGGGCTCGATGACGCGTCGGACCTCGAGGTACTCCAGCACGGAGTCGTCACGGTGCAGGTCGACGAGGAAGGTCATCGTCTCGAGCAGCAACCTGGGGGAGAGGCTGGTGACATAGGTTCCGTCTCCCTGGCGCACGTCGAGGACGTGAATGAGGGAGAGCGCCCGCACCGCCTCGCGCAAGGAGTTTCTCGACAGCCCGAGACGTACCGCGAGCTCGGCTTCCTTCGGCAGCCGATCGCCCGGCTGGATCTCGCCGGAGACGATCATCTGCTTGATGCCCTCGATCGCCGTGTCTGTGACGGCCAACTGGTCTCCCGAATCCCGGTGTGGCTCGCGGGCTAGTCCTGCCCGACGATCACGCCCCAGCTGGCCATCTTCTCTCGCAGCTCGGTGGGGGACCAGCCGTACACCGACGACACCATCCACACGTCGTTCCCGCGGATGGTGAGCACGCTGCCGCCGAAGTCCCCGCGCTTCTCCTGCACTCCCGCGACGAACTTGACCAGGTGCTTGGCTTCGTCCGGAGCCGCGCGCAAAGCGTCGAGGTCGAGGACCACCTTGCCGTCGTCGTTCGCGTCCGAGGACGGCACGTGGTCCCTGCTTGAGACCAGAGAGTCGACGGGCACACCGTAGAAATCCGCGATCTCGGCGAGCTTGCGCACGGTAGCCGCCCGGTCGCCACGCTCGTAGGAGCCGATCACCGCAGCCCGAAGCGCGCCGCCGGACTTCTCCTCGACGGCCTGCAACGACAGGCGCTTTCGTTTGCGCACCTTGCGCAGCCGTTCGCCCACGATCTTCTGGAAATCGTTGTCGTTCGAATCAGTCTTTTCGTCGTTCATCCCAGAGCTCCCGAGGCCGCCCAACCTGATCGCTCCCCCGCAGGCGTGGTTCCAGCATATCGCCGCGCCCCGGGCCACGTTGACCGGAGGATCGGCAGACGGACAAACCCAGAGTACCGGCTCCGCCGTGAAAAGGCGGTCTCAACGCGGCACCTGGGTTTATGCATCGTTCACTTGCTACCCAAGTAGTCACCTGGATTGTCCAGCCAGGTGGCGATGTCTGCGGCCGAGAGTGGCTCGGACATGAGGAATCCCTGGGCCCGGTGGCAACCCAGGCCGAGCAGGGCCGCCACGGCGGACGGATCCTCGACGCCCTCGGCGACGGTGGTGAGGTTGAAAGCCTCCGCGAGCCGCACTATGGCCGAGACGATCGCCCGGTCGCCGCTGTCGTCGGCCAGCGTGGAGACGAAGCTGCGGTCGATCTTGAGGATGTCGACCGGCAGCTGCTTCAGATGCGAGAGAGAGCTGTATCCGGTGCCGAAGTCGTCGATGGCGATGGTGACGCCGAGGCGTCGCAACCCCATCAAGGTGGCCAGCACATCGTCGACGTCGCGCATCACCGTGCTCTCGGTGATCTCGATGCCCAGCTCCGCCGGGGCGTGCCCGTACCGGCTGAGCAACGTCCCCACGAAGCCCACGAAGTCGGCGCTGATCAGTTCACCGGCCGAGATGTTCACCCGGACGGACGGCGGCGTCGCCGCCGACGCGGTGCGCTTCCATTCCGCCAGCTGACGGCAGGCTTCCTCGAGCACCCACCGGCCGAGTTCGGCGGACAGGTTGATCTCCTCGATCACTGAGACGAACGCACTGGCGGAGAGCAGGCCGCGTTCGGGATGCTGCCACCGCACCAGGGCCTCGACGGCGGTCATCTGGCCGCTGCGGAGGTCGAACTCCGGCTGATAGTGCAGCCGCATCTCACCGTCACCGATCGCGGAGCGTAACCGGAACTCGAGGTCGGCGCGATCCAGCAGCTGCCAGCGCAGCTCGTCGTTGAAGGAAACCACGGTATTGCCGCCGCGCTTCTTGGCCTCGAGGAGTGCGACGTCGGCGTTTCCCAGCAGGTCGTCGACGCCGTTGGAGGCTGGGCCATTGATGGAGATGCCCACACACGCGCTCCGGCTGACGACGTGGCCGCCGACGTCGAGCGGTTCGGTCAGCTGGTTCAGTAACCGGCGTGCCACTCGCTCGGCGCGTTCGGAGCTGGAGATGCCACGCAGCGCAATGACGAACTCGTCGCCGGCCAGCCGGGCGATGATGTCGTCCGGACGGACAGACTCGCGCAGCCGCTTGGCGACGGCCTTGATGAACATGTCACCGATGGCGTGGCCCAGGACGTCGTTCACCGTCTTCAGCCGGTCCATGTCCGCGAACATCAAGGCCAGCGGAACTTCCGGTTCCTTGTCCAGGATGGCCGAGAGCTCCTCGACGAAGGCGCGCCGGTTCGGCAGTCCGGTCAGCTCGTCGTGATACGCCTGGTAGTGCAGGCGCTCTTCGGCGGAGACCCGTCCGTAGAGCTGAGTGAGCAGGGAGGCGATGGCGTTGAGCGCATGGACCTCCTGGCGGGACCACATGCGGTCGCCGAAGTGCACGAAGCCCAGCACGCCGAAGGTCACATCACCGCGGAGCAGCGGGACGGTGGCGGCGGAGACGTCCTGCACGCCGGCCGCGGACGCCACCCGCTCCTGGTACTCGTCCCGGTGGTCGCCGGGCCGGACGAAGTAGGGCTCCTTCAGGTCGCGAACACGCGCGAAGATCGGATCGTCGGTGTCCCACGGCACGATGCCCAGCGGGTCGGGATCGGGCACGTCCGGGCGCCGGGGCCATTCGTCGACCAGCACGCTCGCCTTGAGCCCCGGGTCGTTGCGCCGGAGAAAGCACGTGTCGACGTCGAAGAAGCGGCCGAGCTCGCCGAGAATCCGGTAGGTGGTCTCCGGGAGCTCGACGGCCGAGATGCCCATGAGCTCGGCCGCCACGTAGGACACGAGCGCGTCGAGGCGGCGTCCGTGCTCGCTGGTGACGTTCCCCGCCTGCATGACCGATTCGCACATGTCGGCGGCCATGGCGAGCACGGTGCGGTCGTTGTCTTCCCATGGCTGATCGTCACCGCGGACCACGCAGACTCCGCCGACGAACTCGGCATGCCTGACGGCGTGGGCGAGCAGCCCGAAACCGGGCACGCTGGACTCTTGCACACCGCCGCGGCCGTTGTTGGACGCAGCCTTGGCGGTGAGGTCACGGATCGCCTGACGCATCTCCGACAACGACTCTCCGCGCACGCCGGCCTCGGATGCACTGCCCCACGCGACGAGCGGCACTCCACCGTCGACCGCGAGCACATCCGCGGAGATGGCGTTGGTCGCCTCCCCCAGCGACTTCAACAGTGGCTGGATCGTTTCCGCGTCCATACCTTGGTTCAGGCTCCGTGTTCTTCAGCGACTCGCACCGTGCGCCCTGCAGGCAGCCGACGGCTTCGGGCAGTGACTTCTGGAGCGTATCCGATGCGCATCGTTAATGCGATGCGCCGGCCACCGATATCGGTCATGCCGGCGAAGTCGTGGTGCAGCTGACGAAGACGGTCACCGTAGCGGGAGGAGAGCTGGTCGTAGTCGCCCGGATCCACCGCGTAGAGGAATACCGGGGACATCGCCTGCACGCTCAGCCCGAGGCGCTGGACCTCGATCCACGTCCGCTCGACGGCCTGCCCTCCCCGGACGTAGTCGGATGCTTCCGCACCGTCGACGGTCACCACGATCAGTGCCGACGCAGCCTGGATCCGATCCCGGCTGATATCGCCGAGCGCCCTGCCGACGTCCTGCTCGGCGAGCAGCCGCATGATGTCCGAACGACGAGCCACCGCGAGCTTCGCCAGATCCGAGCGGTCAAGCTCGAGGGTGCGCACGTCCAGCCCCCAGTCCAGGCTGTCGACGCCCGGCCATCGCAGCTCGCGCATCATCTCGGCGTGCAGGTGAGGAGTGAGGAACCGGATCCGATCGGACTCGCCGAAAAGCTCGGACAGCTCGGTGAGCCGGTCGCGGTCGGTGACGACGGCGAGGTCCGCCCCTTCGGCACGCGCAGCCTCGATCAGGGCCGGCGCGGCGCCATCCGGCAATGGCCTGGGCTCGCCGAGGTGCCGGTTGGAGACCCGCCGCAGCATCGGCTCGTAGAGCGCGGACAGGGTGGGATCATGTTCGCGATCCAGGTGCAGCACAGCGGCGGGGGACTGGCCGGTACCGGCTGGGAACGTCTCGGCCGGCCCGAGGATGCCGTGGCGCGCCGCGGCCACCCGGGCGTTGAACAGTGCCGCACCGATCGCGACATAACTGCCCCGGAAGGCGACGTCCAGCGTCGACGTCTGCTCCCCGTCCAGGTGGATCTGCACGTGGGACCGCCCGATCACGAACCGCCAGGGCTGAGTGTTCCCGCCCGACGGAGCGTGCCGGGCCGCGTGGACGACGGCCTCCGGGCCGCCGGCCGGTGGGGGTTCGATGTCGGTGCCCGCTTCCCCGAGACCGTGGGTCATGGCCGGGACGGGTGGCTCGGAAAGCTGCCCGAGTGTGTCGGTGAGGTCGACGCGGGCACGCCCGGACGGCACGGGTAAACCCAGCCCGATGTGACGGACCGCGGTGGCCACGGTGGCCGCGCCCAGCTGGATGTCGCCGCCGAGCTGGGGCCATGTGTTCAGCGTCTGGTCGACCTCGGTCATGGAGGCGGCCATCCGTGCGGACAACTGCTCGGGTTCCAGCACGCGCAGGACATACGGAACCTTGTCATGGGTGGAGAGGCCCATCAGTTCGCTGGGCTTGGCCTCGCCCAGCAGCCCGTGGAAGAGTGCCCGGTCCGGTTCGAGGTCATAGCGCTCGACGTCCAGCAGGCCGCGGTCGCCCGTCTCCATGACCAGCGGTATCCGGTGCCGGCGTGCGGCATCGCGAACAGCCAGCTTGACGTCGAAGGAGTCGCACTCCTCGATGACCACGTCCAGTCCGGACATGAACTCCTCGGTGGAGTCCAGACTGATGCCGCGCGGGTCGATCTCGACGTCGATGTAGGGATCCAGTTCGGCGATGCGACGGGCAGCGACCACGGCCTTGTTCAGGCCAAGGTCGAAGACGGTGGCCGGGATCCGGTTGAGGTTCGACAACTCGATCTCGTCGAAGTCCGCCAGCCGGATCCTTCCGCAGATGCCTTCCAGGGCGAGCGTGTGCGCGATGGCGTGGCCGACGCTGAGCCCCACCACGCCAATGGTGAGTTGCCGCAGTCGTCGCTGCTCGTCGATGGTGAGCTTGTTCCGGTTGCGGTCGGAGCGCAGCGCCTGGAAGGCCGCCGGCCCGAGGACGTGCACGACGCTGCGCCGCCACGGATAGTGGTACCAGCGGGTCGGCTCGTCCAGGTGCGCCGGGTCCGGGGCCGGCCGTGTCCGCTCGAGGTCGCGGCGCTGCTGATCGATCCGGTCGATCACGTCGACCGAGGGATCGTTGCGCCACGCGTTCAGCTGGTCGGGATCTTCGACGAGGACGGGGCGCCATGCGGACGGGCGAAGGTCGTGCGATGTGCTCACGCGGCGACCCCGTGGAGGGCCTCGGCGGCCGGGACGGGCTGCGTGTGCTGGAGGTCGCCGATGAACAGGCGGCGCTGCTCCGGCGTGGAGTACCGGAAGGCGGACTTCACGTCCCAATGATAGAACGACGTGAGGTAACGCTCGTCGGGGTAGGCGGTGGGCGGTATGCCGGGGAGCGGCCGGGCGCCCGCGCCGCTCCACCGGCGCGCGGCATGCTGGGCGACCGTGCCGAACGCATACCGGACGCCGAAGAAATGCAGGCCATGAACGAATGAGCGGGCGACCAGGTTCGCCAGCGCGCCCTTCTGCTGGGCCTCACTGTCGACCCACCCGGCCTTCAACTCGATCGCGCCGTCGGGGAGGACGTGATTCACCCACTCGGCGATCATGGTGGCCGAAACCGGGTCGGCGGCGAACTCGCTCGGCGCGAAGGCCTGGTTCACCGCCTTGAGCGGGCCGTTGGCGTACCAGCCGGCGATGACCTTGCCGTCGTCGTCCCTGACAACGGCGAAGACAGGCGTCGCCGACTCCGGGTCTGCCGGGAGCAGGGTGAGCGCGTGCTCGGCCCCGTACTGGCGGTACGTGCGCCGTGCTCCCTCGGCGTAGGCTTCCCACAGGTCGTAGCGGTCGGCCGGCCGGTAGAAGCCGATCCACATGCCTGACGCGCTGTCACGGAAACCAAAGACTTCGTCTCTGATAGTGAGTGTCAATCTTGTCCTGGTTAACGGCACTTGGCCCATCTGCACCATATGCCTATGGTGCCCGAAAAACCGGAGATGATCACGCAGTGACTTGGCGGGCCGGAAACGCTTGGTTCATTCAGAGGCCCAAGACAGAACGTTCTGTCTACGTGGAGGCAGGGTACGCGGCCGATTGCCGGGTCATGGGAAAGCAGAAGAAACAGCGGTGGCAGGATCCGCCCCCCGTTGGATCCTGCCACCGCTTATTCGGGGCGCGGCGCGCTCATCCCCGGACGAGCAGCACCGCGCCCCTTATCTCGGTGCGGGGTGGGTAGGGCGGAGCCGCACCGGGCCTTGGGTCACGAACGAAGTTCGTGGATTCACAGGATCCGAATGAATGTCATAAGAAGAGCCAAGTGCCTTCTAGCATGGCCGATCGGTTATGACAGTTCTTCCGGTTCGAGTCATCGAGTAGAGCCTCGAATTCCTGCGAACGTGGTGAAACAATAACCGAGAATCGGACCTTTGGCAACAAACTACTCTCAGTAAGGATATGTCACAGACTGTGAGAGCGCAAGTCCTCTATGCGCTATTTAACTCTACGTAGTCAGAGAATAACGGAGCGTTATATTGTGCACTCGCAGCGTCATCATTTCGCGCATTGTTACGAAAAAGCGCAACGTCGTTCAATAGAGAGTGTACGGTGCAGGACACGGGTCTTTCGCATCGCCGAGCCGGACCGCGAAGCCCTGCCCGGCGTCGTCAGGTGAGCGGCAGCGCGTAGCGACGGATGGCGGTACCGCCGAACACCGCGGAGATCTGCCCGGGGGCGAACTCCTCCGTCAGCCGGCGGGCGGTCGTGACGACGCGACCATGATCGGCGGCGAGTTCGCACACCGGCCAGTCGGTCCCGAACATCACCCGATCGGCTCCGAACGAGCGGAACATCGTTTCGGCGTACGGGCGCAGGCCGTCGATGCTCCACGTCTTCCAGCCGGCCTCGGTGACCAGTCCTGACAGCTTGCAGCACACACCGGGGTGCTGGGCGAGCTCCTCGAGATGCGCGGCCCACGGGCGGATCGTCCCCGCGGCGATAGGCGGCTTGCCTGCATGATCCAGCACGAAACGGCCCGCAGGGAGCCGGCGTACCGCGGAGATCGCCGCCGGCAGTTGCTCGGCGGAAATCAGGAGATCGAAGACGAGTCCGGCCTCGTTCACGGCGCGAAGCCCGTCGAGGACGTCGTGACGGATCAGCCAGTCCGGGTCGCGCTCGCCCTGCACGGCATGCCGGATTCCGACCAGGCGGTCACCTCCGGGCAGAGCGCGTAGTGCGGCGATGGCGTCGGCGACGGCAGGGCCTGTCAGGTCCACCCAGCCGACCACGCCGGCGATCAGCCCCTCGGACCCGGCGGCGACGCGGAGAAACTCGGCCGTCTCCTCGACGGTGGCGACGGTCTGGACGAGGATGGTGTGGTCGATGCCGGCCGCCGCGCACACTCGCCGGAGGTCATCGAGCTGGTACGGGCGGCGGATCGACTCCATCGCCGCCCGCTCGAGAAAGGAATACCGTCGCGCGGCTGGGTCCCACAGGTGGTGATGTGCGTCGATGACCGTCATATGGATTCGTCCCGCGAGACGGACGCTCCCGCACGGATCAGGCCGGCGCGGGAGAGATCCTGCCAGAGGGCCTCCGGGATGTCCTGTGCGAGCAGGCCGGCGTTGCGCTCGACCTGGCGGGGCGTGCGCATGCCCACGGTGACACTCCTCACCGCGGGATGAAGGAGCGGATAGCGCAAAGCCGCGGCCGGCAGGGTGACACCGTGCGACTCGCAGACATCGGCGATCCGGTGGGCACGCTCCACCAGCGCGGCAGGTGCGTCCGCGTAGTTGTACTTCGCATCCGGGCAGGGGCGATCCAGCGCTAGAAGGCCGGAGTTGAAGACGGCAGCCGCCACCACGGTGACGCCACGCTCGAGCGCGGCGGGGAGCAGGTCGTCGAGGGCACCCTGCTCGAGCAGCGTGTAGCGGCCGGCGACGAGCACCACGTCGACGTCGGTCTCCCGGACGAAGCGGGTGAGCATGGCGGATTGGTTCATCCCGGCTCCGATAGCGCGGACCACGCCCTGTGCGCGAAGGTCGGCGAGGGTCGCGTAGCCCTCGCCGGCCGCCTGAGGCCAGTAGTCGTCCGGGTCGTGGAGGAAGACGATGTCGATCCGGTCGGTACCGAGTCGCCGCAGGCTGTCCTCGAGTGTGCGAAGGATCCCGTCCCGGCTGAAGTCCCAGATCCGGCGGTGGGTGGCAGGCACCACGAAACTGGCGTCTCGCTGACCGGCGCCGTCGGAACGGGGCTCGAGCCGGCGGCCCACTTTGGTGGAGAGCACGTATTCGTCCCGCGGATGAGCTGCCAGGGCGGCGCCAAGTCGTCGTTCGGACAGCCCAAGGCCGTAGTGGGGTGCGGTGTCGAAGAACCGCACGCCGGCCTGCCACGCCGCCTCGACGGCGCTCGCGGCGTCGTCGTCGCTGACCTCCTCGTACAGGTTGCCTAGAGGTGCGGCGCCGAACGACAATTCGGTGAGTGCGGGCGTCCGGCCCGTGCGGTGCAACGGCGTCATCCCGCATCGCCTCCGCTCATCCAGACCGGGCCGTCCGGATACGCGTGCCTGGTGCGTGTCCCGGCGTGGATCTCGGCGGAGAATCCCGGCTCCTGTGGTGCGGCGTAGCGGCCATTGTGCACGTCCACCGGGTGGACGAAGTGTTCGTGCAGGTGGTCGACATACTCGATCACCCGGTCGTCCATGGTTCCGGATACGGCGACGTAGTCGAACATGGACAGGTGCTGGACGAGCTCGCAGAGGCCTACGCCGCCGGCGTGTGGACACACCGGCACGCCGAACTTGGCAGCCAGAAGGAGGTTGGCCACGTTCTCGTTGACGCCGCCCACCCGGGCGGCGTCGATCTGCATGACGTCGATAGCCCCTGCCTGGAGCAGTTGCTTGAACACGATCCTGTTCTGCACGTGCTCGCCCGTGGCGACCTTGACCGGCGCCACGGCCGCACGAATGGCGGCGTGCCCCAGAATGTCGTCGGGGCTGGTCGGCTCCTCGATCCACCAGGGGTCGTAGGGCAGGAACGCCGACATCCATTCGATCGCCGGCCCGACATCCCATCGCTGGTTCGCGTCGAGCGCGATCCGCACGTCGGGGCCCACCACTTCGCGGGCGAGCCGTAGCCGGCGCAGGTCGTCGTCGAGGTCGGCGCCGACCTTGAGCTTGATGAGGGTGAAGCCGTCGCCGACGGCCTCGGAGGCCAGCCGTGTCAGCTTCTCGTCCGAGTAGCCGAGCCAGCCCGCGGACGTCGTGTACGCCGGATAGCCGTGAGAGAGGAGGTGCTTCGTACGCTCCGCCCGGCCCGGTTCGGCTCGACGAAGGATCTCGAGGGCCTCGCCGGGGGTCAGCGCATCCGTGAGGTAACGGAAGTCGACCAGGTCGACCAGTTGTTCCGGTGTCATCTCGGCGAGCAACCGCCAGAGCGGCAAGCCCGCGCGCTTGGCTTTGAGATCCCAGAGCGCATTGACGACGGCGGAGACGGCCATGTGAACCACGCCCTTCTCCGGCCCGAGCCAGCGCAGCTGTGAGTCGTGGACGAGCTCACGCCAGATGCCGCCCAGGTCGCCGAGTATCGCCTCAACTGGACGGCCGATCAGGAACGGTTCGAGCGCTCGGATGGCGGCGGCCTGGATGTCGTTGCCGCGCCCGATGGTGAAGGCGAAGCCGTGGCCCTCGTGTGCGTCGGGGGCGTCCGTGTGGATGACGACGTACGCGGCGGAGTAGTCCGGGTCGGGGTTCATCGCGTCCGAGCCGTCGAGCTCACGGGAGGTGGGAAACCGGATGTCGTGTGTCGACAGGCGGGTGATCTGGTGACTTGTCACGGCGATGGGCTCCCGGATGGATGTCGAGGCGGTCGACGGTGAGCCTAACAAAACATCCGATGTTTAGCTTTGACCATGAAGCGTTGGTGCCATCCATATGGTTCTTTGGCCGGTGACGATGCAAGACATCGGAGGTGTGTTGCTGGTTAGTGGCCAGCTCAATGCAGCTTAGCCGCCACAGTAGGGTGTGAACGGTGAGCCTGCTCCTGCTCGACCTCGACGACACCGTCTTGGACAGGTCCGCAGTTGTCCGGAGGTGGGCGCGCCGGTTCTTCGGTGCCGAGATCTCGCCGCCCGATCTCGGCCGGCTGCTCGATATGGACGCGGGCGCGAAGATCGAGCACGACGAGATGGCCCGGCAGCTGAAGGAGCGCTATCCCGTGGCGTCGTCGGTCGATGACGTGTCGGTTGCACTCGGTGAAGCCCTGCGCGGTGGCCTGGAGATTGATGCCACGGTGTGGACGTCGTTGACGACGGCCCGGGAGCGCGGCTGGTCAACCGTGATTGTGACGAACGGAGCAGTCGATACCCAGGAGCGCAAGATCCGGGCCAGTGGCCTGGATCGCGTGGTCGACGCCTGGGTCGTGTCCGAGGCGGCGGGCGTATGGAAGCCGGACCCGGTGATCTTCCAGGAAGCTGCGGAGCGGGCCGGCCAGCCGCTGACGCGCGGGTGGATGGTGGGGGACAACCCCCATTCCGACATCGCCGGTGCCTGCAATGCCGGTATTCCCAGCGTCTGGCTGCACCATGGCCGGACCTGGCCGGCTGAGCTGGACTTCGCCCCGACCGGCACGGCCGGTCATTGCGCTGAGGCGATCATGGCGATCGTGGGGGAGCGGCCGGCGAGCGGAACCGGGTGAGCACATGCGAACGGCGCCGCCCCCCGAATGAGGAACAGCGCCGTTCGTAGCCAGCCGAGATGCGATCGTGAGGCTTGCGCCTACTGCAGAGCCGCCGCCTTCTTCGCGATGGACGACTTGCGGTTGGCCGCCTGGTTCTTGTGAATGACGCCCTTGGACGCCGCCTTGTCAAGCTTGCGGCTCGCCTCGCGGGCGGCTGCCACCGCGGCGTCCTTGTCGCCGGAGTCGGCGGCCTCCTTGAACTGCCGGACGGCCGTCTTCAGCGACGAGCGGACCGCCTTGTTGCGCTGCCGCGCCTTCTCGTTGGTGAGAATGCGCTTCTTCTGGGACTTGATATTCGCCACGAAACGTAAGCCTTTACGTCGATCGGATAGGTCTAGAGGGCGTTCGGCCATCCTCGGGACACACAACGGTGGGGAACCGGCGTGGGCGGCTTGAAGAAGACCGGTGCGTCCACGACCTGGGCGGACACACAAGCGACGATCCTAGCAGGACGCGGGCTTCCCGGCCAACTCGTGCCGTGGCCTACCACGTCGCACGTTCGACGTCCGGAAGGTCCAGGTGGTGCGGCTTGATGATGTAGACGACACCGCCGGAGCCGGACCCCAGCTCGCCGTCGGCGAGCGGCCGGACGGTGCGCAGCCAGACCTTCTCGAACTGCTCCCGGTCGTAGACGCGGCGCACCGAAACATTGGAGCGCGCTGCGGGATCGTTGACGATCACGTCGCCGTTCTCGGTGAAGCCCGTGACGACCATCAGGTGCCCGGATGTCGCGTAGCCGGCGCCGTCGAGCTCCCCTTCGCGGAACGACTGGGACGTCACCACCGGTATGCCGGCATCGATGAGGCGTTCGACGTCGTCGAGCGAATGCAGGCGCGTCACGAACGCCTCCAGCTCGGGGAAGGACGACGCGTAGGCGGTGTTGAACGACCAGTTGCCGGTACCGCGGAAGGCGTGGTCCCACGTCATCTTCGCGGCGTGTGCCACCTGCGGATCGGTGTAGCCGGGCTCGATCCACGCCATGTCGGCGCGTGCCGGCACCACGCCGAAGTACTCCAGGACCATAGTGACGGCCGCTGGGCTGGACCAGTCCGGCCCGCCTCCGAACTCCTCCAACTCGGCGGGATGAATGTTCTTGGAGCGTTGCGGCACGGCCAGTTGCTCGCCCCACGCGATGCCGCCCGCGCTGGGTTCGACCTCCGTGCGGGCGGGCACCCGCGACGCCATGGCCCCGATCATCCACACGCGCGGCATGACCAGGCTTCCTGGTTGCCGGTAGGTGGTGGCGCGTAGCCGGTACCCAGTCAGCCGAGAGTCGTCCGCGTCTGCGGCGTCGTCGGTGTCCGCGGTGGAATCCCCGGTGCCCGGGGCGGTGACGACCAGCGTGTCGGTCAGGATCTCGCTGCGGCCGTCCGTTTGGCCCTCGACGCTGCTCCGCGGGACGGCGTCGTCGTCGGACCACTGACCGAGAACGTACCAGGGCGTGGTGGTGCCGTCGGTGTAATGTCCCTGCACCTCTACGGACACCCAGGAGCGCCCGGGCGTGGAAGCCGCCCACGAAGCCACCAGCTCCGTGGCACCGAAGTCCAGCTCGGCCACCGGCGAGGTCCAGGTGGCGTACTCCCAGGAGGCGGTCTCACCGGCCGCGTCGGTGACGTCCCTGGTGCCCGCACGGTGGGTCATGATCATGCCGGTGTGACGTCCGGGAAGGACGGTGAGGCCGGTTGCGGCGCCGGAGTTCCAGTCTGCCGGACCTTGCCAGCTGGTGAAGTCGATGTGGGCGCCGGTGCCGTGCGCCGTGCCGGTGCCCCCGCGAGCGTCGTTGTCGGCGGTGGAGGCCGCACCCGCCGGGGCGATTCCCAGTAGCAGGAGCATCGCCACGGACAAGCCTGTCAGCGTCGCGCGGACGGGCCACCTGAGCCTTGGGCGAGCCACACCCACTCCCTTGTTCTCACCGAACGCGGAAAACTCCGCGGACAACGAGGCGGGATCTTTCCTCACCAGCCTCCAATCGACCACTATGGCTCGTTGGCCGACCGGATTCAAGTCAACGTGCGGGACCAGGGACGGGCTCGACGTGCGCGGGGCGTGCCGTCCCGCCGCCGTGGCCCTCCCGGGTGCGGATCGGGAGCCGTGGCGGCGAATACGCCGGCGCCATGGTTCATGGGATGATAGGGGGCGACCGACCTACCGGTAAGAAACCCCTAGGACACTGCGTGCCACGGATTCCAGACGCCCCCGCCCCGGCGGCGACCCCGCCCGAGCTGATCCGCAATTTCTGCATCATCGCCCACATCGACCACGGCAAGTCGACGCTGGCGGATCGGATGTTGCAGATCACCGGCGTCGTCGATGACCGCGCCATGCGTGCCCAGTACCTCGACCGGATGGACATCGAGCGCGAGCGTGGCATCACCATCAAGAGCCAGGCCGTGCGGCTGCCGTACACGCCCACGGATGGCCCGCAAGCCGGCCGGACTCATGTGCTGAACCTGATCGACACGCCCGGTCACGTGGACTTCTCCTACGAGGTCAGTCGCAGCCTCGCCGCCTGTGAGGGCGCGGTTCTGCTGGTCGACGCCGCGCAGGGCATCGAGGCGCAGACACTGGCAAATCTGTACATGGCGATGGAGAACGACCTCCAGGTCATCCCGGTCCTGAACAAGATCGACCTGCCGGCGGCACAGCCGGAGAAGTACGCCGAAGAACTGGCCAACCTCATCGGCTGCGAGCCGGGCGACGTGCTGCGGGTCAGCGGCAAGACGGGTGAAGGCGTACAGGAGCTGCTCCAGCGCGTCGTCGCCGACGTGCCGCCGCCCGTAGGAGATGCCGGCGCGCCCGCCCGGGCGATGATCTTCGACAGCGTCTACGACTCCTACCGGGGTGTGGTCACGTATATCCGGGTGATCGACGGCCGGCTGACGCCGCGTCAGCGGATCGTGATGATCTCGACGAAAGCTACGCACGAGCTGCTCGAGATCGGCGTCATCTCACCGGAGATGAACCCCAGCCAGGGCCTCGGCGTGGGTGAGGTGGGGTACCTGATCACCGGCGTGAAGGATGTGCGGCAGTCGAAGGTCGGCGACACCGTCACCGACGCCGCGAAGCCGGCCGTCAAGGCACTCGAGGGTTACCGCGAGCCGAAGCCGATGGTGTTCTCCGGGCTGTACCCGCTGGACGGCTCCGACTATCCGGATCTGCGGGAGGCGCTGGACAAGCTCAAGCTCAACGACGCCGCGCTGGTCTACGAGCCGGAGACGTCCGGCGCTCTGGGGTTCGGGTTCCGCTGCGGGTTCCTGGGCCTGCTGCACCTGGAGATCGTCCGGGAACGGCTCGAGCGCGAGTTCGGGCTCGACCTCATCTCGACGGCGCCGAACGTCGTGTACGAGGTGACCCTAGACGACGCTGTGGACGGGTCCGACACCATTATCGTCACCAACCCCAGCGAGTTTCCCACCGGCAAGATCGCCTCCGTGCGCGAGCCGATGGTGCGTGCCACGCTGCTGGCGCCGAGCGAGTTCGTCGGCGCCATCATGGAGCTGTGCCAGGCGCGTCGCGGCGCGCTGCTCGGCATGGACTACCTGTCCGAAGACCGGGTGGAGTTGCGATACACGCTGCCACTGGCGGAGATCGTCTTCGACTTCTTCGACGCGCTCAAGTCACGCACCCGCGGCTATGCGAGCCTCGACTACGAGACCACCGAACAGGCCGAGGCCGACCTGGTCAAGGTCGACATCCTGCTGCACGGCGAACCTGTCGACGCGTTCAGCGCCATCGTCCACAAGGAGAAGGCCTACACGTACGGCGTCGCGATGGCCTCGAAGCTGAAGGAGCTGATCCCGCGGCAGCAGTTCGAGGTCCCGATCCAGGCGGCCATCGGCGCGCGCGTGATCGCCCGTGAGAACATCCGGGCCATCCGCAAGGACGTGCTGGCCAAGTGCTACGGCGGTGACATCACCCGGAAGCGCAAGCTGCTGGAGCGGCAGAAGGAAGGCAAGAAGCGGATGAAGATGGTCGGCCGGGTGGAGGTGCCGCAGGAGGCCTTCATCGCGGCGCTCTCCTCCGACGCCGGCGGCGGCAAGGCCCCCGCCAAGAAGTGACTTCGTCACCTGATCGTCGATATGTCGTCTGATCGCTTCCGCGGTGATGATCAGGTGACTGACACTGCGGTGTGAGCCGGGTTGTGTCAGCTGATCGCGTCTCAGAGCGTGGACGCTTGGTGATCAGGTGACCGAAACCCCGGTCTGCGGCCGACTACGTCATCTGATCCACCGCGAGGTAGAGTCGCGCACTCGTAGAAACCGGTCTCCCGCGGCAACTGTTGGCAACCGCTTGCCAGCCGTCCACGGGATGTGAGGGCATGAACGGGAAGCAGCGTGCCCGTGGGCGGAGGATGTGGAAAATGCGTTGGGGAATCATCGGATGTGGCGTAATCTCGACGGCTCATGCAGTGGCCGTCCGCTCGCTGGGTGAGTCGTCGTCGCTGGTCGCTGCCTATGACATCGAACGTGCGAAGACCAAGGCGTTCGCCGCACGCGAGGGGTGCGCCGCCGAGGAGACGCTGGACGCCCTGCTCGGTCGCGACGACGTCGATTCCGTTGCGGTGTGCGTGCCCAGCGGCCTGCACGCAGAGATCGCGGTCGCGGCTCTCGAGGCCGGAAAGCACGTCGTCGTCGAGAAGCCTCTGGACATCACGCTCGAAGCGGCGGACCGGATCATCGAGGCGGAACGCAGCACCGGCAAGGTCGTCACGACCATCAGCCAGCGTCGGTTCGAACCCGCCTCGGAGTTCATTCACCGAGCCGTGCACGAGGGCGCTCTCGGCAAGATCACATCCGGAACCGCCGAATGCACGTGGTGGCGCTCGCAGCAGTACTACGCGTCGGCCGGGTGGCGGGGCACCTGGTCCATGGACGGCGGCGGTGCCCTGATGAACCAGGGCGTGCACCAAGCCGACATGCTGCTGTGGATGCTGGGCACGCCGGTGGAGGTCACGGCCTATGCCGACACTCTCGCCCATGACGGCTTGGCGGTGGAGGACACCGTCGCCGCGGTGGTGCGCTTCGAGAGCGGCGCCATCGCGACCCTGAGCGCCACGACCTCGGCCAACCCTGGCCTACCGCTGCGGCTGTCCGTGCACGGCGACGGCGGTATCGCGGTGCTCGACGGCAACGAACTCGGCACCTTCACGCTGGCCGACCCGAACGCCGCGGACGGCAGTACGCTCGTCGACCCCGGGCGCTCGGCCGAACCGGCGTTCGGGGGCGGCGTCGACGACTGGCGAGCGCGATACGAGCGGGAGGCGGCGGCACTGCGCAGCCGGCGCCGGGCCGCGGGGGAACCAGACCCGGGCGGCATGAACCATCCGGCCCAGTACGCGGACTTCGTGGACGCGGTGCAGACCGGCCGCGCGCCGGCCGTCACCACCGCCGATGGGCGCAGGGCGCTGGAACTCGTGCTGGGCGTGTACGAGTCCGCCAGAAGCGGCAAGCCGGTCACGCTCGGCCCGGGCCGCTGATCCCGGCATGCTCGTGGGGGCACTGATGCCACGTCCGGGGTAATCCTCCCTGCTCGGTCACCTTCACTCGCTGCCGATCATCGCACCATCACCGCACGAAGGAGTCTGTGAATATGTGGACACTGTCGGGCTTCGCCGACGAGATCTCGCCCGACCTGGACGAGCAGTGCCGCGTGCTGAACGAGCTGGGCATCGGCCACATCGAGTTCCGCAGCGCCTGGGATACCAATGTGCTCGATCTCGACGACGACCAGCTCAAGGCGGTGGCGATGACGTTGGCCACACACGGCATCCGGACGTCGTCGATCGGCTCGCCCATCGGCAAGATCGGCATCCGAGACGCGTTCGACGCGCACCTCGCCCGGTTCGAGCGTGCCCTGCACGTCGCCGAGTTCCTGGAAGCTCCGTTCGTCCGGATCTTCTCGTTCTTCGTCCCGGAGAACGACACTCCGGACGCGTACCGCGACGAGGTGTTGAGGCGCATGTCCGCGCTGGCGAAGCGGGCTCAGGGTCACCCGGTGACGCTTCTGCACGAGAACGAGAAGGAGATCTACGGCGACATCCCGTCGCGGTGCCTCGACATCGTCGAATCGGTCGGCTCCCCGCAGCTGAGACTGGCGTGGGACGCCGCGAACTTCGTGCAGTGCGGCGTACGCCCGCACACGGAGGGGTACCAGATGTTGCGGCCCTACGTCGACTACATCCAGATCAAGGACGCCAAGCTCGCCGACGGCACGGTGGTTCCCGCCGGCGAGGGCGACGGCGAAGTGACGGCGACCGTTGCCGCGCTGCGGGAGGACGGCTTCGACGGCTTCTTCTCCATGGAGCCGCACCTGTCGGCGGTCGGGCAGTTCGGCGGGTTCAGTGGGCCGGATCTGTTCGCCAAGGCCACCCACGCGTTCACGGCCATCCTCGAGGATCAGGGCATCGATTACCGCTGACCGCCACAACCCCATGCCAGGGTTTGTGGCAGTGAACTAGCGCCGGCTGGCCGGAAAACACGACCACAAAGCCTGGCATGTGCCGAGTCGAGACGTGGGCGCGTTGTTCACCGGGCCTTCACGCCGTTGTCGCGAGTAACTCGGTTGGCCGCGCGACCGTAGGGGTGTGCGCATTCTGCAGGCCGCGAACTTCGTCGCCCCGCACTCCGGCGGCATCAAGACCATGCTGACCCATCTCGCCGGCGGTTATGCCGAGGCCGGACACGAGGTGGTGATGCTGGTCCCCGGCCCGGAGAACGCCACCGTGGCCGAGCCGTACGGCCGCCGTATCGAGATCGCCGCGCCCGAGATGCCGCTCACCGGCGGGTACCGCGTCATCACCCGGTGGAACGCGGTGGAGGACGTCCTGGCCGCCGTCGCTCCCGACCGCGTCGAGGTGTCCGACCGGTTCACGCTGGCCAGGATCGGCCCGTGGGCCCGTGATCGCGGAGTGGGCTCCGTGGTCTTCTCGCACGAACGCATCGACGCTCTTCTCCGCTTCCACCTGGGCCGGGCCGTGCCGACCAGGCGTCTGGCCGATCGCTTGAACCGCCGGCTGGCGTCGTCGTTCGACAGCGTCGTCTGCACCACCAGCTGGGCGGCGGGGGAGTTCGTCCGGATCGGCGCCCGGAACCTCGTCCAGGTGCCGCTGGGCATCGACCTGGACGCCTTCCACCCGTCCCGACGGGATCCGGTGGTGCGCGACGAGCTGGCCAGGGGTGCCGACGTGGTGATCGTGGCGGCTGTCCGGTTGTCCCCGGAGAAGCGTCCCGACCTGCTGATACCGATGGTCGACGAGCTCCTGCGCCGGGAGGTGAACGCCCGCTTGGTGGTGTGCGGGGACGGCTCGGTGCGCGACCTTGTGGACGAGCAGGCGCAGGGCCGCCCCGTCACGATGGCCGGTTTCGTCTCCGACCGTGACCGGTTGGCCACCATCCTCGCCAGTGCGGACGTCGTCGTCGCTCCTGGTCCGTACGAGACGTTCGGGCTGGCGGCTCTGGAGGCGCTGGCCAGTGGGACGCCCGTCGTCGCCAGCTCGTCAGGCGCCCTGCCGGAGCTGATTCGAGACGGTGCCGGGCGGACCGCGCCCGCCGATCCGGCGCGGATGGCGGAGGCGGTGATCGGGGTGATCCGCGAAGGTGGGGCGGCGCGCGCCGCGGCCCGGATCCGGGCGGAACAGTTCTCCTGGTCTTCGACTGTCGCGGAGATGCTGCGGATCCACGGGCGCGAATCCCTGTCTCGGGGGGACACGCGTTCGAGTAGGTTCACGAGTTCCGGGCGAATTGGCTACAAGTCGGCGACATAGACTGTTCTTGGGACGCGATGGCATCGTAAGGTTCCACCACCGGGCCGAAGACGATCTGGCCATCCCTGGTGGCCTTGGAGGACGCATGACCGCCGGCACAACGGAGTCCGCAGAACTCGTCAAGGACCGTCCGCCGTCCATCGGCCGGATGTTCCTCGACCGAGTGGAGTCGACACCTGATCGGGAGGCGTATCGATATCCCGACGGTTCGGGTTGGACGTCGCTCACCTGGCGGCAGACCAAGGACCGTGTCTGGAAGATCGGCGCCGGACTGCTGGCCCTCGGTGTTGAAGCCGAGGACCGGGTGTCCATTGCCGCGTCGACGCGCGTGGAATGGATCCTTTCCGACCTCGCGATCAACTCCATCGGCGCGGCCACCACCACGGTCTATCCGTCCACCAATCTCGAGGATGTCGCGTACATCCTGTCCGACGCCGGCGTCAAGGTCGCCTTTGCCGAGGACGACGAGCAGGTCAAGAAGATCCTGGAGCACCGGTCCCAGCTCGCTGAGCTGACCAAGGTGGTGGTGTTCGACGGCGACGGCGACGGCGACTTCGTCATCACGCTGGCCCGGCTGGAGGAGCTAGGCCGGGAGTTGCTCGAGGAGAAGCCCACAGCGGTGGACGACGCGCTCGAGCCCGTGGGACCGGAGACGCTGGCCACCTTGGTGTACACGTCCGGAACCACCGGCCGGCCGAAAGGGGTGCGCCTGGTCAACGACAACTGGGTGTATGAGGGCGTGGCCGCAGACGCGCTGGACATCTTGAACATCAACGACCTCCAGTACTTGTGGCTGCCGCTGTCCCACGTGTTCGGTAAGACGCTGGAGGCCATCCAGCTGCGGGCCGGCTTCGCCACCGCTGTCGACGGCAACCTCGACCGGATCGTGGAGAACCTCGGCGTCGTCAAGCCCACCTTCATGGCCGGTGCGCCGAGAATCTTCGAGAAGGTGCGCGCCAAGGTCATCATGGGCGTCGAGGAAGAAGGCGGCGCGAAGAAGAAGATCTTCGACTGGGCGTTCGGGGTCGGCTTCAAAGTGTCGGCGCTGGAGCAGGCCGGCAAGAAGCCCGGACCACTGCTCGCGTTCCAGCACGGCCTCGCGGACCGGCTGGTGTTCTCCAAGATCAAGAATCGGCTCGGTGGCCGCATCCGCTTCTTCATCAGCGGCTCGGCCAAACTGTCCCAGGACGTCGCGGAGTGGTTCCACGCCGCCGGGATGACCATCCTCGAGGGGTACGGACTCACCGAGACCAGCGCGGCCATCTTCGTCAATCTGCCGCAGGACTGCCGCTTCGGCACGGTCGGGCCGCCACTTCCCGGTACCGAGGTGACGATCGCCGATGACGGCGAGGTCCTGACCCGCGGGCCAGCGGTCATGCGTGGCTACCACAACCTGCCGGACCTCACCGCGGAGACGCTTGACGAGGACGGCTGGTACCACACCGGTGACATCGGCGAGCTGGACAACGGCTATCTGCGCATCACCGACCGGAAGAAAGACTTCATCAAGACCTCCGGCGGTAAGTACGTGGCGCCGCAGAAGATCGAGGTGATCTTCAAGGCGGTCAGCCCGCAGTCGAGCCAGATCGTCGTTCACGGCGACGGCCGGAACTACTGCACGGCGCTGATCACCTTGGATCCCGACGCGATCACGGAATGGGCCAAGCATCACGATCTCGGCAGCATGTCCTACGAGGAGCTGACTCGCTCACCGAGGGTCCGCGAACTCGTCCAAGGACATGTCGACGAGCTCAACGCGCGCCTGGACCGGTGGGAGACGATCAAGAAGTTCGAGATCCTGCCGAACGACCTCACCATCGAGAGCGGCGATATGACGCCGAGCATGAAGGTCAAGCGCAAGTCGGTCGAGAAGCGCTACATGGACGTCCTGGACCGCATGTACACGTGAGCTTGTTCCTGCTGTTGGTCACCTGATCATCGAAGTGCCGTCTGATCACCGGCGTGGAAACGATCAGGTGACCGAACTGCGTAACAGGGGGACGCGTCGTCGTCCGATCTGGTCTCACGATCCGGACGTAAACGGATCAGGTGACGCAACCGCCGCCGTAGCCCGCGGTCGGTCATCTGATCGTCATAGGATTCCCGCCCGACCCCCGACGACGTCTCATGGGGGACAATGAGCTGTGCCCTCGACTCTTCCCGACGGCGACCCGCCTCCAATCGACGGCTCGCTGCCATCGTCGTCGCTGGTCACGGTGGGGGGCCAGCACCGGCCCTTCGGCGTCTACCTCCATGTGCCGTTCTGCACCACCCGGTGCGGATACTGCGACTTCAACACGTACACGGCCGACGAACTCGGGACTGCTCCCGGTGCTTCCCGAGCGACGTGGGCCGATGGCGCTGTCGCGGAATTGCGGCTGGCCCGCAGGGTGCTGGGTGACGCCGACATCCCCGTCTCCACGGTGTTCGTCGGCGGCGGCACACCTACGCTGTTGCCCCCCGCCGACCTCGGCCGCGTGCTGAAGGCGATCGACAACGAGTTCGGCCTGGAAGCAGGCGCCGAGGTCACCACCGAGGCGAACCCCGAGACGGTATCGCCCGACGGTCTGGTCGCCCTCCGCGAGGCGGGATTCACCCGGCTGTCGATCGGCATGCAAAGCGCGCGCCCGCACGTACTGAAAGTTCTGGACAGGGAGCACACACCCGGCCGCTCGGAGCAGGTGGTCGCCGAGGCGAAAGAGGCGGGCTTCGAGCATGTCAGCCTCGACCTCATATATGGCACGCCAGGGGAGAGCCTCGACGACTGGCGGATCAGCCTCGACTCGGCCGTCCAGGCCGGCCCGGACCACGTCAGCGCCTATGCGCTGATCGTGGAGGAGGGCACCCGGCTGGCGGCTCGCATCGAGCGGGGAGAACTGCCCCGGCCCGACGACGACGACCTGGCCGACAAGTACGAACTCGCCGACGACACCCTCGGCGCGGCGGGCTTCTCCTGGTACGAGGTGTCCAACTGGGCGACGTCCGACGCCGCTCGCTGCGCCCACAATCGGCTGTACTGGACCGGCGCCGACTGGTGGGGCGTCGGGCCGGGCGCGCACAGCCACGTTGGCGGGACCCGGTGGTGGAACGTCAAGCATCCAGCGGCGTGGGCCGGCAGGCTGGCTGACTCCCGTAGTCCAGCGCACGCGCGAGAGGTCCTGGACGCCGAGACGCGGCGGGTCGAGCGGGTCTTGCTCGAAGTCCGGCTGGCCGAGGGGCTCGATGTCGCCGTGCTCGACGACGACGGCCGGCGCGCGGCCCGCGAGGCCGTCGACGAGGTTTTGGCCGAGCCCACGGCCTGGTCGCAGGGCCGCGTCACGCTTACTCGCCGGGGGAGGCTGCTCGCCGACGCCGTGGTGCGGAACCTGCTGGGCTGACCGAGCCCTGCGTCATGCCCGGGAACGCCAGAGGAGCCACACGAAATAGGGCGTGCCGACCATGGCGGTGAGCAGCCCCGCGGGAATCTGCGCGGGCGAGATGACGGTGCGGCCGATGGTGTCGGCAAGGCTGACCAGGATCGCCCCGAGCAGCAATGCGACCGG
This sequence comes from Phytoactinopolyspora alkaliphila, assembly GCF_010550695.1. Classification (GTDB taxonomy): domain Bacteria; phylum Actinomycetota; class Actinomycetes; order Jiangellales; family Jiangellaceae; genus Phytoactinopolyspora; species Phytoactinopolyspora alkaliphila. Next base: position 23,914 of record NZ_JAAGOB010000017.1, on the reverse strand, counting down.
GATCACCCGGGCATGGCGCGCGCCGACCAGGGCACGTGCGGCATGTGGCGCGACGAGCCCGACGAAGCCGATCACCCCGACGGCGGACACCGCGGTCGAGGCGAGCAGGGCGGCACCAACCAGGATCACCAGCCGGGTGCCCTCGAGACGGACACCGAGTACCCGAGGCGTGTCGTCGTCGAGTGAGAGCAGGTCCAGTTCCCGGCGGGCGAGCACCACCACGGGAATCAGTACAGCCAGCGCGATGACCAGCGGCATCACCTGTGGGAGCGTTCTGCCGTAGGTGGAGCCCGACATCCAGGTCAGAGCCTTGGCGACATTCCACGGGTCGGAGTACACGATGATGAAGGTGATGATCGCCGAGCCACCGGACCATACGCCGATGCCGATCAGGACGAGCCGGTCCGAGTTCAGCCCCCCGCGCCAGGCCAGCGCGTAGACGAGACCGAAGGTGAGCAGAGCCGCCGCTCCTGCGACGGACGACAGCATCAGCACGCCCGCGGTGGGGACGAAGGTCAGCAGCGAGACGGCACCGATCCCAGCGCCTGCGGTGATGCCCAGCAGTCCGGGCTCGGCCAGTGGGTTGCGGCACACCGCCTGGACCGCGACTCCGGAGAGGGCGAGCGCCGCACCGGCAAGGAGCGCCGCGGCGACACGGGGGAAGCGGGCATCGAGCACGAAGGTGATCGCGCGGCCGGACTCGCCGTTGATCCAGTTGACGACGTCGCCGGTGAGCAGGACGGTGTCGCCGAGCAGCAGGGCCGCCACCGAGGCCGCGCTCAGCACCGCCACGCAGGACGCGAGAACCAGCCAGAAACGACGCCGTGAGCGGGACTGCCCTGTCCGGGCGGCCGGAGGGCGGCGGGTGGGGCCGGAGTCCCGCTGTCTCCGGGCAAGTGTGACGAGGACGGCGGCACCGAAGACGGTCGTGACCACGCCGGTGGGAATGTCGACGCCGGCCTGCGCATTGACGACCGCCCGGACGAGCACGTCGGCGCCCAGCACGATGACGATCCCGGCCAGGCCCGAAGCGGGCAGAAGGACGCGGTGCCGGAATAGCCCCGGGACGCGTGGGGCGAGCAGGCGGACGATCGCGGGTGCGCACAGCCCGACGAAGCCGATGGGGCCGGCGATCGTGACCGCGGCCGCGGCGAGGACGACGGCCAGCAGCGTCACCGTGAGACGGGTGCGCCGGACCGCGACGCCGAGGGTCGCTGCGGTGTCGTCGCCCAGGGCGAGGATGTCGAGCCGATGCCCGATCGCGATCGCCGCGGCCGCCGCGACGACGATCACCAGACTCATCTGGCGTACGGCGTCGAGATTCGACTGGACCAGCGATCCGCTGCCCCAGGCGAACAGGCCTGTGGTCTCCTGCTCGAAGAGCAGGAGCAGGACCATGGTGAGTGCGTGCAGCGCCAGCGTCGTCGCCGAGCCCGCCAGAATCAGCCGGGTCGGCCCTGACGCGCCGCCCGCGGAGAGCACGAGCACCAGCCCCACCGCGGTGAGACCGCCGATCGTGGCCAGCGCTCCGGCGAAGAGTGTCGGTAAGGCCAGGCCGATGACGGCCGCGAGAACAACGGCGAAGTGGGCGCCGGCGTTGACAGCGAGCGTGTCCGGCGAGGCGAGCGAGTTGCGCGCCAGGGACTGGAGCAGCGCTCCGGCGATACCGAGGGCGAAGCCCACCGTCAGCCCGGCCAGCACGCGCGGGAGACGCGAAGCCGTCAGGATGTTCGCGGCAGCCTGGTCGTCGCTGCCGAACAGCAGGCCCAGCACGTCGAACGCGTTCACCGCGGCGGTGCCCTGAGTGACGTGCACGGCGGCGAGCAGCACGCACGCCACTACGCCGCTGGTGAGCAGTGTCGCCACCCGAAGCCGGCGCACCGGGCCGGTGAGCACCGGCTCCGGCGCGCCGGCCGAGGACGGCGGACCGGCGTCGTGGGTTATGCGCAGATCCGACGACGGTGCTGGGCTACCGCGCTCCTTGCGGGACCCCGTGTGGGGAGTCGGAGCTGATCCCCTGCGCATAACCCACCTCCGGAATAGGCCCGCTGGGTCACGCGGTCAGCGCGTCGACGAACTGCTCGACGATGAACATGCACGAGGCGGGACCGCCGAAGGTCCAGGTGCCGGGCGCGAGCTTGTGGATCTGGCCGCTCTCGACGAACGGCAAACTCTCCCAAATGGCGTTCCCGGACAGGCCGTCGGCGAAGACGTCGTCGGCGTCCGACGCGCTGTAGAAGAAGTGCAGGTCAGGTAGGTCGGCGAGGCCTTCGACGTCGGTCTGGCCGAGCCCCCATTCCGCGTCGACCCCCTCGGTCCAGGCGTTCTCCAGGCCCAACTCCTCACCCAGGTCGGAGACCAGGGAGCCTTCGCCGAACATCCGGATCGAGACTGCGCTGCCCTCCATCCAGCCGTCGGCCATGAGGAACTTCTCGCCCTCGTGTCCGGCGTCGGCGATCTGCTGCCGGCCGTCGTCCAGTGCCGCGTCGAAGTCGCTGAGCACCTGCTCGGCCTCGGCCTCCTTGCCCACGGCAGTGGCGATGGTGGTGAAGTTCTCCTTCATCTGCTCGATGTTCCGGGACGCGTCGGCTCCCTGGATCACGATCACCGGGACGTACTCCTCGAGCTGCTCGGCCACCGGGTTGCCCCGGTCCTCCATGATCACCAGATCCGGATCGAGCGCGACGATGGAGTCGACGCTGGGCTCCTGGCGGGTGCCGACGTCGGTGACGTCGTCGCCCAGCGGGGCCGAGGCGCCCACCCACGTGGAGTAGCCGTCGACGTCGGCGACACCGGACGGCATCACGCCGAGGGTGACCAGAGCCTCGGTCTCGGCCCATTCGAGTGCGACGACGTTCTCCGCGGGGGCGTCGAGTGTGACCTCCTCACCGCGGGCGTCGGTGACGGTGATGGGCTCGGAGGCTTGCGCCTGGGGAGTGGTCTCGTCGTCGTCCGCGGGCTCCTCCGAGCTGCCGCAGGCACTGAGGGCCAGCATGGCGGCCGCGAGGGCAGGCATGATCGCGTGGCGGAGTCGCATAGGTGATTCCTCGAGGGTGAGTTGGGTGACGGAGCCGGCTAGGCGATGTCGCGTAGCCGGTGAGTGTGCTTGCCGACGGGCCGCGTGTGCAGGTGTCCGGTGTCAGGGTCGGGCTGGACGTCGATCCGCAGGCCGTAGACCTCGCTCAGCAACGGAGCCTGGAGGACGTCGCCGGGCGTCCCGGCGGCCCGGACCTCGCCGTGGTGGAGCAGGGCGATGTGATCGGCGACGGAGGCAGCCTGGTTGAGGTCGTGCAGGACCACACCCACGGCCACGCCGTGCTCGTCGGCGAGGTCACGGATCAGGTCGAGGATCTCGATCTGATAGCGCAGATCCAGGAACGTGGTGGGCTCGTCGAGCAGGAGGACATCGGTGCGCTGGGCCAGGCACGTCGCCAGCCACACCCGCTGCAGTTCCCCGCCGGAGAGCTCGTCGACGCCGCGGTGCGCCATCCCGCCGACGCCGGTGACACCCATCGCCCATTCGATCGCAGCGGCTCCGTCCGGGTCTTCTCGCCGCCAGCGGCCGCGGTGCGGATGCCGGCCGTACTCGACGACGTCACGGACGCACACGCCGTTGGGCGTGGGGCGGCTCTGCGCCAGCAGCGTGACCCGCTGGGCGAACTCCTTGGCCGTCAGGTCGAGTGCGGAGGAGTCGTCGTCGAGGAGGACCTGCCCGCTCTCCGGTCGATGCAGACGGGCGAGAGCACGCAACACGGTAGACTTGCCACTGCCGTTGGGACCCAGCAGAGCGGTGACCTGCCCGCTCAGAAGCCTGATCGATGCCTCTGCCACCACGGGAGTGCCGTGATAGCCGAGGCAGAGGTTCACACCGCGTAGTCCTGCGGTGATCGGCTCCGCGAGCGGATGTATGGTCGTCGCCATGGAGGCCAGGATAGCCTCACCTTAGTGCGCTTGGTCAACTCCTGGCTGTGTGACGAAGTCGATGAGCTCCTCGACGCGGCCCAGGAACGCCGGCTCGAGGTCGGTGTATGTGCGCACGGAGGCGAGAATGCGCCGCCACGCCGCGGGCGGTTCCTCGCTCCAGCCGATCGCCTCCAGGACCCCTTCTTTCCACGGCACGCCACGGGGAACGTCCGGCCAGGCTTCAATGCCGAGGACCGACGGCCGGACCGCCTGCCAGACGTCGACGTAGGGGTGCCCCACGATCAGCACGTGCTGCGCACCCGTGCCAGCGCCGGACCGGGCCTGCTGCGCGATGCGCGTCTCCTTCGACCCGTCCACCAGGTGGTCGAGCAGGACTCCGAGCCTGCGGCCGGGGCCGGGGGAGAACTCCCGGATGATGTCGGCGAGATCGTCCGCGCCGCCGAGCCCTTCGACGACGACCCCCTCCACCCGCAGATCGTCGCCCCAGATCCTCTCCACGAGCTCGGCGTCGTGCTTGCCCTCGACGTAGATCCGGCTCTCCCGGGCCACGCGTGCCCGGTGACCGTCGACCGTGCGGGAACCCGACGCGGTGCGGGACGGCTTCACCGGAGCGGCCTGGGCGGGACGCACCAGCGCGACGGGCTTGCCGTCGACCCAGAAACCAGCGCCCAAGGGGAAAGCCCGGCGAGCCCCGTGCCGGTCCTCGAGGGTGACGCCGTGCTTGTCGCAGTCGACCACAGCGCCACAGAACCCGGTCTGAACATCTTCGACGACGAGTCCCGGCACCGCCGCCGTCTCCACGCTCTTGGGCCGCTGAGGATGGGGCGAGTTCTGCAGGACGTCGCGCCCATAACGATCAGAGAACTTCCGCACCCGAGTGACGCTACTACGCGCCGACGTGCCAGGCCCGCACCGTGTCGAGGTGGCGCGGACGTGGCGAATACGGCTGCCCGGCCGGTGGATGGGTGCCTGGCCTGCGAGTTGGACGGTCGGTAGGTGGGGGAGGTAGACGCGTGCAGCGGTGGCGCGCCGGCCGCGTGGAAGCTTGTGGTCGCCATGGTGCCGCGTGGAAGCTTATGGTCATCGTGGTGATCGCCGTGTGAATTCTGGCCGGCCGACGCTTCTCCGGCGTGGTCGTGTGGCGAGCCGAGTGAGAAACACCCGCCCTGAGCGGCGGGAATCACCACAGCTGTTCCCACACCGATCGTGAAGCCGCCTTCGGAAGACACGGGTTCGTAGACAACGCCGGTAGAATTGGCACTTGGCAGGTTTGAGTGCCAGTCTGACTCTTGGCGATTTCCTGGGAGGTGCCACGTGCCGATCGATGACCGCAAGCTGGAGGTACTCCGAGCCATCGTCGAGGACTACGTCGCCACGCAGGAGCCGGTGGGGTCGAAAGCGCTGGTAGACCGGCATCAGTTGGGCGTTTCGTCGGCGACCATCCGCAACGACATGGCCACCCTCGAGGACGAGGGGTACATCACTCAGCCACACACGAGTGCCGGTCGGGTGCCTACGGACAAGGGCTACCGGCTTTTCGTGGACCGGCTCTCGAAGGTGAAGCCGCTCTCGGCGGCCGAGCGCCGGGCCATCAGGTCGTTCCTGGAGGGCGCGGTCGATCTCGACGATGTGATCTCCCGCACGGTGCGGCTGCTCGCTCAGCTCACGCGGCAAGCGGCCGTGGTGCAGTATCCGTCGCTCACCCGGTCAACGGTTCGGCACGTGGAGCTCGTCGGCCTGGGACAAGCTCGCCTGCTCGTGGTGCTCATCACCGACACCGGGCGTGTCGAGCAGCGTGTCGTCGAGCTTCCCGCGGAACCGGAGGACTCCTTGCTGGGCGACCTCCGAGCCCGCCTCAACGCGCTGGTGGCCGGACTGGACTTCGCCTCCGTGGCGAGCAAGGTGGTCGACCTGCCGTCGCAGTTCGCGCACGAGGACCGGCACGTCGTGTCGGGAGTCGCCGTGACGTTGCTGGAGTCGCTCGTCGAACGAGGCGAGGAGCGGGTCGCCGTCGCCGGGACCGCCAACCTGGCCCGATACGGGCACGAGTTCGACACCGAACTCGAGCCGCTGCTGTCCGCCCTGGAGGAGCACGTCGTCTTGCTGCGCCTGCTCGGCCAGGCGTCGCACGCTTCGCCGGTGACCGTCCGGATCGGACAGGAGAACGCGACCTCGGGGCTGTCCGCCACGTCGATCGTCACTACGGCCTACGGCCCAGGCGATCAGGCGCTGGGAAGCTTGGGTGTACTCGGCCCAACCCGGATGGACTATCCGGGAACGATGGCCGCCGTCGGCGCTGTTGCACGTTATGTCAGTCAAATACTTGATGCGAACTAGAGCATGGGGATAGATGGTGCCGACCACTGATTACTACGAGGTTCTTGGCGTATCCAGGGATGCCTCGACGGACGAGATCAAGAAGGCGTATCGCAAGCTCGCGCGACAGCTGCATCCCGACGTCAATCCGGACCCGGAGACGCAGGAACGCTTCAAGCAGGTCACCGGCGCCTACGAGGTCCTCGCCGACCCGAAGAAGCGGGAGATGTACGACCTCGGCGGCGATCCGCTGGCAGCCGGCGGAGGAGCGGGCGGCGGGTTCGGTCCCGGCTTCTCGTTCACCGACATCATGGACGCGTTCTTTGGTGGGACGGCCACCCGCGGCCCGCGCAGCCGGGTCCGCCGCGGTCAGGACGCCCTGGTCCGGCTGAAGGTCGATCTCGCCGAGGCGGTCTTCGGCGCCACCAAGGAGCTGCAGGTCGACACCGCGGTGGTATGTACCGTGTGTTCTGGTGCAGGGACGTCCGCGGGTGCGCAGCTTGCCACCTGTGACACCTGTGGTGGCCAGGGTGAGATCAAGCAGGTGCAGCGCTCGTTCATGGGCCAGGTCATGACCAGCCGCCCGTGCCCGCAATGCCAGGGATTCGGCTCGGTCAACCCGAACCCGTGCGTGGAGTGCGGGGGCGACGGGCGGGTGCGCAGCCGCCGCACGCTGACGATCAAGATCCCGGCCGGCGTCGACAGCGGCACGCGAATCCAGCTGGCCGGGCACGGTGAGGTCGGTCCCGGCGGGGGGCCGGCGGGTGACCTTTACGTCGAGATCGCCATCACTGCGCACCCGGTGTTCACCCGCGAGGACGACAATCTGCACTGCACCCTGAAGCTGCCGATGACGGCGGCTGCGCTCGGCACCAACGTCGAGCTGGAGACGCTGGACGGTAAGGAGATCATCGAGGTCCGGCCGGGTGCTCAGCACGGTGAACGGATTCGCCTGGCAGCGCGGGGAGTGCCGCGGTTGCGCGGCACCGGTCGAGGTGATCTCTTCGTCCACATCGAGGTGCAGACACCCACCAAGCTCGACGCCCGGCAGGAGGAACTGCTGCGGGAGCTGGCCAAGCTCCGCGGCGAGGAGTACGTTGCGGGTCCCGGCACGGTAGCGCAGCAGGGCAACCTGTTCAGCCGTATCCGGGAGGCATTCAAGGACGGCCTGAGCTGAGCGTCCCGGTCTTCATCGCCGACCCCGAGGCCCTGCGGGCCGGAGACCGGGTGCGGCTCGACGGCGACGAGGGCCGGCATGCGGCCGTGGTGCGCAGGATCGGTGTGGGCGAGCGGGTGGACCTCACCGACGGTGCCGGGCACGTTGCCCAGTGTGTCGTGTCGGCGGCCGACCGTACGGGGATCACGTGCGACGTCGAGTCCAGGGCCGACGTCGCGCCCCCAGCGCCTCGGATCGTCGTCGTTCAGGCGCTGCCGAAGGGCGAGCGAGGCGAGACGGCGGTGGAGACCCTCACCGAGGTCGGTGTCGACGAGATCGTGCCGTGGTCGGCCGCTCGGTGTGTCACGCGCTGGAAGGGTGAGCGTGGCGAGAAGGCGCTGCGCCGCTGGCGATCGACGTCGCGCGAGGCGGCGAAGCAGTCGCGGCGGGCATGGCTGCCCCGCGTCGGCGAGCTGGCGTCATCCGATGCGGTGGCGGCGCGCTTCGAGACGGCGGCGCTCGGGGTCGTCCTGCACGAGGAGGCGTCCGTGCCTCTGACCTCGGTCGAGCTTCCCGCTGCCGGGGACGTCGTCGTTGCTGTCGGCCCCGAAGGGGGCGTCTCGCCGGAGGAACTGGAGAGCTTCACGTCGGCCGGTGCGGTGGCCGCGCGGCTGGGTCCCACGGTGCTGCGGACGTCCACGGCGGGGACCGTGGCCGCCGGTGTCCTGCTGTCCCGCACGCCGCGCTGGCCCTAGATCGCCCCGGTTCCGAATGATCATGTAAACCATGTTTTCTCGTGCTTCACCAGGGCTGCAGACCTGGTGAAGCACGAGAAAACATGGTTTACATGATCATTTAGCGGGGGCCCATAAAAGCGGGTTCAGGGGGCGACGACGGTGAACTCCTTGGTCTCGAAGCGTGGCTCGGGGCCTTCGCCGTCGGACACGTCGTCCTCCATGACGGTGATCTCGTAGGTGCCTGGTTCGAGGTCGCCGAGCTCGATGCTGAACGGCGAGAACGTGAACGCTTCCTCCGTCTGCGTGATGCCGGAGTCGACCACCTCGCCGTCCCGGCGCAGCTCCCACAGCGCGTTCCCCTCGAAGACGGCGGCCACCCCGGAGACCGTCACCGGGCTGCTGACGTCCGCTCCGTATGCTGGGCTGTCGATGTCGATCAGGTAGCGCACGTCGATCTGATCGGCACGAGTGACCGGCTCGCTCACGTCGACGCTGCCGAACAGATCATCCGCCGGTGCGCCATCCACCAGGATCCGCACGGGCACGGCGCCGTCGACCTCCGGAACCAGCGGCATCGCGGCCGTCGCCGTCACGGTGTAGACGAGCTGCTGGACAGCTTCATCGGCCAGCTCCGGATCCGCGTCGAGCTCCACCGGCGAGCGCAGATCCACCTCGATGACGCCGTCCACCACCTCGGCCGAGATCACCTCGACCGGGGACCAGAGGCTCTCGTAGCGCGGATCGAACGACGTGCCGTTGAGCGACGCGTCGGCGGCGGCCAGTAGGGGATCGGTACCGGTGACGCTCTGCCATTCGCGGTTCACCTGGCCGTCCACCGTGAAGTAGACCGGCAGCGCCATGCGCTCGGCTGTCGCGGGCGGTTCGGTCTCGTCCGGCTCCTCGGCGGGATCAATGGGCTCAGATTCCGGGTCATCACCCGGGTCGTCGTCCGGGTCGCGGGTGGGATCAGCATCGGTCGGATCGACCGGCCCGGTTGTCGGCTCCTGTGAGGGCACGCTGGTCTGGCTGCTGGTCGGCGAGTCGGCCGGGCTCACCGACAGGTCGTCGGCGCCCGTACCCAGGGTGTTGACGGCGATGACGACGGCCGCCGCGGCGGTGGCGACGCCGGCCGCCACGCCGTAGAAGACCGGGTTGCGCCACCAGGGCGATTCGGCTGTGCGGCGCCGGATGCGGGCGAGTCCGTCGGGGCCGGGGGACACATTCTGGGCTGCGGCGTGAAGCGCCGCTTGCAGCTTCTCCTCCTCGGAGGACCATCTCTCGTTCACGGCGTTCACCTCCTCCACGATTCGAGTACGGGCCGCAGCGCGGCCATTCCGCGCGACGCGTGGCTTTTCACGGCCCCGTTGCTGATCTTCATTGCGCTGGCTATCTCCGACTCCGACAGGCCTCCGTAGTAGCGCAGGACGAGAGCCTCGCGCTGCCGTGCCGGGAGTTCCCGCAGCGCGTCGACGACGGCGTTGCCCACTTCGGCCGTCAAGGCGGTCTGCTCCGCGCTGGGCTCGTCCGGTGGAAGATCCTGCGGGTGCCGCTTGGCCACCTGGCGTCGTCGTTGCATGGAGCGGGTCCCATGAACCACTGACGTGCGCAGGTAGCCGGCCGCCTTCTGTGGATCCTTGAGGCGGCGCCATCGGCGGTGCAGCGCGACGAAGGCGTCCTGGACGATCTCCTCGGCGACGGACTCGTCACGCATCAGCAGAGCCGCCAGCCTGACCAGCCCGGCATAGTGCGCTGCGTAGAGTTCGGTGATCGCCGAATCCGCGTCCTGTGCGCCTTCGGCGTCACGCGTGCTGTCTTCCACCACATACTCCTACCGACGCGTTGCAGGCATGATCGGTTTACACGCTCCCCATCCCAGGCACAAGCTGATCGGCATTCCCTGGCAACGGTGGCGGATCGGTGCCCGGGGCGGGTCCTCGTCGTGCGAACTCGTCCGCCCGGCGGGAGGGTGATGATCGCGGAACAGCCGTCCGGGGTTCTACGATGCACGGATGAGTAGCCAAGTCGACTGCCTGTTCTGCAAGATCGTGGCGGGTGAGGTCCCGGCGTCGGTGGTCCGCGAGTCGGAGCGCACGCTGGCGTTCCGGGACGTCTCGCCGCAGGCCCCGACGCACGTGCTGGTGGTGCCCAAGGAGCACTACCAGGACGCCCCGGCGCTGGCCGCAGGCGATCCGCTGGCCATGGCCGAGGTGATCAGTGCGGGGGCAGCCGTGGCCGAGCAGGACGGCATCGAGGCGTTCCGGCTGGTCTTCAACACCGGCGCGGAAGCGGGCCAGTCGGTCTTCCACGCGCATCTCCACGTGCTCGGCGGGCGTGCGCTGTCGTGGCCGCCCGGCTGACACGTGCGGATCCACCTACGCGCAGACCACACCGGTGAAGCACAGTCTCCTCACGCCTGCACGGCACGATGGAAATACCCTGCTGGTTTCGCGCGTTCCTGGGTACCATGGTGTCTGCGTCGACAAGGACGGTGCCAGAAGCCAGAGCAGGCGAGTGGCCGAGACCGGAGGGTAGTGTGAGCGTGGCCCGTCAGGGCTGACCCATGACCGAGTTAGAACGGGCTCCAGAGGGAGCCCAACACACCATCGTCGTCCCATCGAGTATCTCGATGGTGAGCCTGCTCGGCTCCGCGGACGAACTCATCCGAGTCGTCGAGTCGTCGTATCCGGGCGTCGACATCCATGTGCGTGGCAACGAGATCACCATGACCGGCCAGCCGGGAGACATCGCGGAGGCCGAACGCGCCATCGACGAGCTGGTCGCCGTCGTACGGACCGGCCAGGGACTGACGCCCGAGGCCGTCGAGCGCACCGTGGCCATGCTCAGGGCTCGCACCACGGAACGGCCCGCCGACATCCTGACGGCCAACATCCTGTCCAACCGCGGCCGCACCATCCGGGCCAAGACGCTGAACCAGAAGCGCTACGTCGACGCGATCGACAAGCACACGGTCGTCTTCGGCATCGGCCCGGCCGGCACGGGAAAGACGTATCTCGCGGTGGCGAAGGCCGTGCAGGCGCTGCAGGCCAAGCAGGTCACGAGGATCGTCCTGACCAGGCCGGCCGTCGAAGCCGGCGAACGCCTGGGCTACCTGCCGGGCACGCTCAGCGAGAAGATCGACCCCTATCTGCGGCCGCTGTACGACGCGCTGCACGACATGATGGATCCCGCGTCCATCCCCCGGCTGATGACCGAGGGCACCATCGAGGTGGCGCCGCTCGCGTACATGCGGGGGCGCACCCTCAACGACGCGTTCGTCATCCTCGACGAGGCCCAGAACACCTCGCCGGAGCAGATGAAGATGTTTCTCACCCGGCTCGGCTTCGGCTCGAAGATGGTGGTGACCGGGGACGTCACCCAGGTGGACCTCCCGTCCGGCACGTCCAGCGGGCTCCGGGTGGTCGAAGGTATCCTCCACGGCATCGAGGACGTGCACTTCTGCCGGCTGAGCAGTCACGACGTCGTCCGCCACCGGCTGGTGAGCGAGATCGTCGACGCCTACGCCAAGTTCGACGCCGAGCCCGACGGCCGGGCAGGCGGGCACGCCGGCTCGCGCGGCCGCGACCGCCAGCGCTCCTCGGGGAGACGTTCGTGACCATCGAGGTCAACAACGAGACCACCACGGAGATCGACGTCAAGGCCCTGTCCGACCTCGCCAGGTTCGTGCTCGGCCAGCTACGGATCCATCCCCAGGCGGAGCTCGCCATCATGCTCGTCGACCCCGAGCCGATGGAAGAGCTGCACATGCAGTGGATGGACGAGCCCGGCCCCACCGATGTCCTGTCTTTCCCGATGGACGAGCTGCGGCCTCCGGCCGAGGGTGCCGAACCGGCGGAGGGGCTCCTGGGCGACGTCGTCCTGTGTCCCCAGGTCGCGGCGGCGCAGGCTCGGGGAGCCGGCCACAGTATGGAAGACGAGCTTCACCTGCTCACCACCCATGGCATTCTGCACTTGCTCGGTTACGACCATGCCGAGCCGGATGAGGAAAAAGAGATGTTCGGACTGCAGAACTCATTGCTGGGCGAGTGGCGCGCGGCCCGGAAGAGCCGGGCGTGAGCGCGGCGACCAAGGGGTGCAGACCGTGAACGGTTCAGCGTGGCTGCTCATCTCAGCGGTCATTCTGGTGGTTGTCGCTGGTCTCTTCGCCATGGCGGACGCGGCATTGACGAGCTTCTCCCGAGCTCGGGCCGAATCGCTGGTGAAGGCGAACCGGCGGGGAGCGCTACCGCTTCAGCGCCTGCTGGCTGATCCCGCGCCGGCCCTGAACACCGCTTTGCTGCTGAGGATCGCCGCGGAGATCACGGCCGTGGTGATCGTGACCGTGGTGAGCCTGGCCGCCTTCGACACTCGATGGCAGAGCGTGCTGGCCGCGGCCGGCGCGATGCTCGTCGTGTCGTTCGTCGCGATCGGTGTGGCGCCGCGAACCATCGGCCGCCAGCACTCGGAGGGCGTGGCGCTGGCGCTCGGCGGGCCGCTACTGACCCTCACCAGGGTCCTGGGGCCGATCCCCAAGCTGCTCATCCTGCTCGGGAACGCGCTGACACCGGGCAAGGGCTTCCGCGAAGGCCCCTTTGCGACGGAGGCCGATCTGAGGGAAATGGTGGACCTGGCGGAAGCCGGGAAGATCATCGAGTCCGGTGAGCGAGAGATGATCCACTCCGTCTTCGAACTGGGAGACACAGTGGTGCGGGAGGTCATGGTCCCACGCACCGACATGGTGTTCATCGAGGCGAACAAGACTCTGCGCCAGCTTCAGTCCCTGGCGCTGCGCAGCGGCTTCAGCCGTATTCCGGTGGTCGGCGCGGGTGGCCTGGACGACGTCATGGGGATCGCGTACCTGAAGGACGCCGCGAAACGCGTGCACGACGACCGCGCCGCCGAGACACGTGAGCTGGTGGAGTCGGTGACCCGGCCCGCCCTGTTCGTTCCCGATTCCAAGCCGGTCGACGACCTGCTCCGGGAGATGCAGGCACAACGGACGCACGTGGCGATCGTCGTCGACGAGTACGGGGGGACCGCGGGGCTGGTCACCATCGAGGACATCATCGAGGAGATCGTCGGTGAGATCGCCGACGAGTACGACACCACCGAGGAACAGGTTCAAGTGCTCGACGACGACATGGTGCGGGTCAGCGCCCGCCTCCACGTCGACGAACTGGGCGAGCTGTTCGGTCTCGAGCTGGAGGACGACGACGTGGACACCGTCGGCGGCCTGCTCGCCAAGCATCTGGGACGGGTGCCGATCTCGGGCGCGCAGGTCCAGGTCGGCGAGCTCTTCCTCGAGGCGGAGGACACCACTGGCCGCAGAAACCGGGTGAGTACGGTGAAGGTCCGCCGGGCGCCCGTGGAACGGGCAGAGGAGGAAGTGTGAGCCAGGAAGACACCGCGCTCGACCCCGAGGACGCGAAGATCGTGACCTTGGCGCGCAGCCTGCGCGGCCGCAACCGGTCCGCCGAGGGCGCTGCCGTGCGAGACCTCGACGGCCGGACCTATGTCGCGTCCTCCGTTACGCTGCCGTCGCTGACGTTGTCCGCGCTGCAGGCCGCCGTCGTCGTCGCCTCCGCCAGCGGCGCGCGCGGACTGGAGGCGGCGGCCGTCGTCAGCGGCGCCGAGCCCGGCGAGATCGACGTGACCGCCGTCACCGATCTGGGTGGTTCGGGGACTCCGGTGCACGTGGCGGGTACCGACGGTACATTGATCACTACGCGCCTAGCATGAACGACGAACCGTCGCGAAGCGTTTGACCGGCCCCCGGCGGGGGCACTGTTCATGGTGGCGTCAGTACGTTAACGTGCGGGCCGTGCCCTCCGCTTCGGTCGAACAGGTAGCGAGGGCAACCGACGGGACTGGAGACTAGAGAATGAACTTCTGCGGCAATTGCGGGGCGCGTGCTACCGGCACCGCGTTCTGCACCAACTGCGGCCAGCCACTGGCCCCAACGGCTCAGGGGAGCACGCCGGCTCCGGAGAGCGGGGGCCAGCCGGGCGTCTCTCAGGGGGTAGCCGCGCAGCCGGGAACCGCGTCGTTACCGGGAACTCAGCCCGGACAACCTGCCGCGACCCGGTCGAATCCATTCTCGGCCATTGCCGTGGGGGACTACGTCCGCGACGTCCTCGCCGTGCTGCTCCTGCTGCTTCCGCTCGGTATGGCCTGGGACTTCGAGGACAACGCCACCGGCAAGGTGTACGTCATCCTGGCCACCCTGCTGTCCGTCGCGTCGCTGTCGCTGCCCTATCTCAAGGCTGCCGGGGTGCTGCCGCCCACTCTCGCTCCGGCGCAGTTGCGTCTGGTGCGGTTGGTTGCGAACGCACCGTATTTCATCGTGGTGCTGGTCACTCTGGCCCTCGGCTACCTCGGCGACACCGGCGCGGGCGGCGTCGACATCGGCGACGGCGTCGGTGTCGGTGTCGTGATCGGCCTGGTAGGCGCGGTGCTCGCGGCTCAAGGCCGCTCGTCCGAGCAGGCGACGGGGGCCAGCGACGGTGCCCTCTGGCGGCTGATAGCGCTGGGGCTGGCCGGCCTCGGCGTGGTGCTCGGCGTGCTCAGCGTTGTCATCTTCATGATCGACGTAGGGGACTCGCTGGAGTGGAGCCAGCTGATCGCGCTCCTCGTCGCGATGATCCTCTTCGTCGGTGTGCCCGCGCTGGCTGCTGCCGGCTTCTACCGTGGTGAGGTCGCCTGGCGCGATACCGCCGTGGTGCTCGGCGTCGTCGGCTTGATGTCGGCCTTCTGGGCGCTCGGCGCCGACGAGACGGTCCACGACGTCTGGTCGTTGCGCCTGGACGGTCCGCGGATCCTGTTCTGGCCCGCCATCGGTGCGGCCGTGGTGGCCACGGGCGTCGTCCTGGCTATGCGCGCGGCTCCAGGTGCGCGTCGCTGGATCGGCCTGGTGGGCCGGTTGTTCGACACGACCGTCGTGATCGCGACGCTCGCGGTGCTCTACTACGGATTCTCGCTGATCGAGGACGAGGCGGGACGTGGGCCGCTCATCACCGTGCTTGTGCTGTCCCTGATCGCGGTCGCCGCTGCCTTCGTCGGCCGTAACGCCATTGCCGGCGATGCCGCGGCCGGGCGACCGGTGGCGATGGGCGTAGCCGGCGCGATGGTGATCATCGGCATCGTCCAGGCAGCTGTTCTCGGAACCTCCGAGTCGTCCGTGGTCGACGTCGTGTCCGCCACGGTCATCAGTGCGTGGTTCGTCTTCGCGATCACCATCGCGATCGCCTTGACCGCTCCTGCGACGGTCCGGCAGGAGCTGGGGCAGTTCACGCTTGGGCAGGGCGCCCAGGGTGCGGCGTCCCCGGCTGGCGCGACAGCAGGAGCGACAGCAGGAGCGACAGCAGGGACGGCCGCCTCGGCCGCTCGGCCGGCCTCCGCACGGACGGCGCCTGCTGACGCGTCTAAGGCATCGTCGCGGCACGTGGAGAACGACCGGGCTGCCAAGCCGGATGCCAGTACGTCCCGCAGTGGCACCCCAGAGACCGGGAAGCCGGAGCCCGAGCGGGCGAGCGCCTCCCCGGACGACGGGGCTACCCAGGTGTTGCCGGCGACCGCTCCGGCGGGCCAGGTGGACCCGGCGGCGGCCGAAGAGCCGGCCGATGTGCCGGTCACCGATGACAAGGCCGCTCCGCGCTCCGGTGCGCACGACGCCGGACGCGGCACCGATGACGCCACTCAGGTGATGGGCACTACGGACGACGCTACCCAGGTGATGAGCACACGGGAGCCCGCAGCTCCCGCCGCGCCGGAACCCGAAGCGCCGTCGGCGTCCGGCTACACAGCCGCCATCGCCTCGGACCCGAGCACTCCGTTGCAGACCCTGGCCGACATCGCCGCCAAGGAGCCGTCGCTGCGGCCGAACATCGCGCTGAATCCGTCCACCTATCCTGAGCTTCTCGACTGGCTGGGACAGCTCGGCGATCCGGCCGTGGACGATGCTCTTGGACGCCGATCGTCCCGGTGAATCGTGTCTGCGAGTGATGCCGCGGCCGGCCGACAGCCTGGTCGCGGCATCGCCGTTTCTGCCGGTTTCCGGGGCGGCCACGCCCATGCAGAAGAGAGGATCGGCATGTGATTCCCGTTGGTGACTACGTACGCGATGCGCTGGCCGTACTGTTCCTCCTCTTGCCGTTGGGCATGGCGTGGGACCTGCACCACCAGGGGACCGGCCACGGTTACCTCATTCCGGTCACGCTGCTGTCGATCATCTCCCTGGCGTTGCCATACCTGAGATCGGCGTCGGTGTTGCCCAGGGGTCTCGCGCTGGCTCCCGAGCGCCTCCGCGTGGTCCGGCTGCTCGCCAACGCCCCGTATATCGCCGTCGTCGTGATGGCCCTGGTGTCGGGTTATGTGGGTGACACCACGGTGGGTGACCTCCGATACGGTGACGGTGTCGGCGTGGGCCTGGCCGTCGGGATGGTCGGGGCTCTGCTGGCCGCGCAGGGGCGTGCTTCGGAGCAGCACGAAAGTACCGCCGACGGGCGGTTGTGGCAGGGCATCACCGTCGCCATCGCCGCGCTGGGCGTGTTGATGGGCCTGGTGAGCACCGTGCTCTTCCTGGCGGAGTCGGGTGGTGACAGGGGCTGGGGTGACGTCGCCGTTGATATCCTCGCAACGGTCTTCTTCGTCGGAGTTCCCCTGATCGCGGTGCGTGGCCTCGCCGTCGGCGACAGCGTCTGGCGCGACGTCACCATCGTGCTGGGTGGCGTAGGTCTTCTGGCGGCGCTGTGGGCGTCGGCAGCCGGTGACACCATGGGTGACGAGTGGTCGTTGCGGCTGGCCGGACCGCAATTCCTGCTCTGGCCCGCCCTCGGAGCCGCCGCCGCGGCGGCCGGTCTCGCCGTCGCTCATCCACCGCCCGCCGGAGCCGCTCGGTGGGTGCGGCTGCCGGTGCGGCTGTTTCAGACCATCACGCTGGTAGCGGTGCTGGCGGTCTTGATCTTCGGCTTCCGGATCGTCGACGACGTGGCTGCCCGCGGCCAGTACATCACCGCACTCGTCCTGTCGCTGATCGTCATGGTGGTCGCCGCCATAGGGCGCAACGCCCTGGTGAAGGACGCCAACGCCGGCCGTCCCGCAGCTCTTGGCGCAGCGCTCGGCCTGTTCCTGCTGGCACTGGTCACCATGGCGGTTCTCGGTGTGTCGGATTCCACCGTGGTCACTGTCGATGCCGCGACCACGATGAGTATGTCGTTCGTGTTCGCAGCCGTGATCGTCGTCGTGTTGACCGTGCCTCGATCAGTTCAGGACGAACTCGGCGAGGTGGATGTCGAAGGTGCCGTGGTCGACTCGGTCGCCTATCCGACGGGTCCTCACTCGAGTTCCTCACCACCCCCGCCTCCGCCAGTACACAGCGCACCGGCTGCCGGGAGAACGACGTCCGTCAGCGGACGCTCCTCGTCCGGGGACACGTCCGCGGATGCGGCGGCGGCCGATGCCGTGCCTGGGCAAGCTGGGCCCGGGAAAGCTGTGTCTGGAGATGCCGAATCCGGGAAAGCGGCGCCGGGGGATGCCGAATCCGGGAACGCTGAATCCGCGGTCGTTGAGCCGGGCGATACGGCGCCGGGCCACGCCGAATCCGGAGCAGCGGTGCCGGGCGATACGGTGCCAGGGGATGCGCGGGCACACGCCCAGCCACGGTCCCCCGAGGTCGATGTGCAGGTGGAGGACGAGTCCATCTGGGACGTGCATCCTGACACGTCCGGCGATGCACGCAGCGCAGATGGCGCACACAACGCTGACAGCGGAGACGGTGCGGACGCCGCGGGCTCGCCGGAGCAGTCCAGCGGGCGCTGGAGCGCACAGACGGCGTCGGACCCGGAGACTCCGCAGTCGACGCTCGCGAGAATCACGGCGGAGGAGCCGGCCCTCCGCCCGTACGTCGCCGCCAACCCCGCGGCCTATCCCGCGTTGCTGGAGTGGCTCGGCAAGCTGGGCGATCCCGCCGTCGATGACGCGCTCCGCCGGCGTTCCAGTCAATGAGAGACTCGTGG
This sequence comes from Phytoactinopolyspora alkaliphila, assembly GCF_010550695.1. Taxonomy (GTDB): domain Bacteria; phylum Actinomycetota; class Actinomycetes; order Jiangellales; family Jiangellaceae; genus Phytoactinopolyspora; species Phytoactinopolyspora alkaliphila. Next base: position 5,771 of record NZ_JAAGOB010000017.1, on the reverse strand, counting down.
CGTGACTTCTCTCGATGACGGCACCAGCCCGCCGGAGTATCGCTCCGGCTTCGCCTGCTTCGTGGGCCGCCCCAACGCGGGCAAGTCCACGCTGACCAACGCGCTGGTCGGGCAGAAGGTGGCCATCACGTCGAGCCGGCCACAGACCACGCGGCATGCCATCCGCGGGATCGTCCATCGCGACGACGGCCAGCTGGTCCTCGTGGACACCCCGGGGCTGCACCGCCCTCGCACTCTGCTGGGCCAGCGCCTCAACGATCTCGTTCGCACCACGTGGGCCGAGGTCGACGTGGTGGGCCTGTGCATCCCGGCGGACGAGAGACTCGGCCCCGGTGACCGGTACATCGCCTCCGAGATCGCTCGCATCGCCCGTACGCCGAAGATCGCGGTGGTCACCAAGACCGACCGGGTGTCCGACGACCGGCTGGCCGAACAGCTGGTGGCGGTGGCGGAGCTCGGAACCGAGCTGGACCTGGACTGGGCCGAAATCGTCCCGGTGTCGGCGGTCGCAGGTCAGCAGGTGGACCTCCTTGCAGGGCTGCTGCTCGCGCAGATGCCCCCCGGCCCGCCCCTGTACCCGGAGGGGGACCTGACCGACGAGCCGGAGGAGACGCTCGTCGCGGAGCTGATCCGGGAGGCGGCGCTGGAGGGAGTCCGGGACGAGCTGCCGCACTCCATCGCGGTGGTCGTCGAGGAGATGATCCCGCGGGAGGACCGCCCCGCTGATCGGCCGCTTCTCGATGTGCACGTCAACATCTATGTCGAGCGGGACAGCCAGAAGTCGATCGTCATCGGGAAGAAAGGTGCCCGGCTGCGTGACGTCGGTACCCGGGCACGCCAGCACATCGAGCGGTTGCTCGGCACGCCCGTGTACCTCGACCTGCACGTCAAGGTGGCGAAGGACTGGCAACGCGATCCCAAGCAACTCGGCCGCCTCGGCTTCTGAGGCGGTCCCTGGGTGGAGCCTCGTCGTCGTTCCGCGGCAGCAAGCCTGGGACGTGCCGTCACCGGGCGCCGGGGTCGCGCGTCGGGAAGCCGATGGCGTAGAGTCGTCTTTCGTGCGGCGCTTCGGCCTCCTTCTTAGCTGCCGCGGTGAGGTTCGCTAGACCGGCTCCCTCCCCGCGGTGAGTTCGCGCTGCCGGTCGCGCTTATGTCGACCGCATATCAGGAGCCTTTCGCATGAATCCCGCTGATGCCACCGTGGCGTGGCCGCCCGTACAGAAGCCTTCCCGCATGCCGGCCCGCCGGTACCGTCCGTTCCACGAGCAGATCGCGGTCGATCTCCCCGACCGCACCTGGCCTACCCGCCGAATCGAGGCCGCGCCGGATTGGTGCGCTGTCGATCTGCGTGACGGGAACCAGGCACTGATCGACCCCATGAACGCCGAGCGCAAGAAGCGCATGTTCGATCTGCTCGTCCGGATGGGTTACAAGCAGATCGAGGTCGGCTTTCCGGCGGCCAGCCAGACGGATTTCGATTTCGTCCGCGAGCTGATCGAGGGCGGGCATATTCCCGACGACGTCGCAATCCAGGTGCTGACCCAATGCCGTGACGCGCTGATCGAGCGCACCTTCCAGTCTCTGCGCGGGGCCAAGCAGGCCATCGTCCACATCTACAACTCCACATCCATCCTGCAGCGCCGGGTGGTCTTCGGGCTGGATCGGGACGGCATCACCGACATCGCCACCAACGGAGCGCGAACCGCGCTCAAGTACGCCGAGGCGATCACCCCGGACACGCAGATCTACTGGGAGTACTCCCCGGAGTCCTACACCGGTACGGAGCTGGACTATGCGGCGGAGATCTGTGGCGCTGTCGCCGATGTGCTGGAGCCGACGCCGGACCGCAAAATGATCGTCAACTTGCCGGCCACCGTCGAGATGGCCACGCCCAACGTCTACGCGGACTCCATCGAGTGGATGAACCGCAACCTCCCGCACCGCGAATCGATGATCCTGTCGCTGCATCCGCACAACGATCGCGGAACCGGTGTGGCGGCAGCCGAGCTGGGCCTGTTGGCGGGTGCCGACCGGGTGGAGGGCTGCCTGTTCGGCAATGGGGAGCGCACGGGCAATGTCTGCCTGGTCACGCTGGGAATGAATCTGTTCACGCAGGGCATCGACCCACAGATCGACTTCGGCGACATCGACGAGATCCGGCGCACGGTCGAGTACTGCAACCAGCTACGGGTTCCCGAGCGGCACCCGTGGGGCGGCGATCTGGTGTACACGGCGTTCTCCGGCAGCCATCAGGACGCGATCAACAAGGGATTCGCCGCCTTGGAACGTGACGCCAAGGACGCCGGCACCGCGGTCGACGACTTCGCCTGGGAGGTCCCGTACCTACCGGTGGACCCGAAGGACGTCGGGCGCACCTACGAGGCCGTGATCCGGGTCAACTCGCAGTCCGGGAAGGGGGGCGTCGCCTACGTGATGAAGTCCGAGCACCAGCTTGACCTGCCCCGCCGGCTGCAGGTCGAGTTCTCCGGCGTCATCCAGGCCGTCACCGACGGTGAGGGCGGGGAAGTAGACCCGGCCAGGATGGGCGCCATCTTCAATGCGGAGTACCTAGAGCGCACCACGCCCCTGGCGTTGAATTCCGTGCACACCTCTTCGGCCGCGGGCGAGCGCGACGTGCTCGAGGTCGGCGTCTACGTGAACGGCGAGCGTCGCACTCTCCACGGGTCCGGCGACGGTCCGATCGACGCGTTCGTCAACGCGCTGGCCGACACCGGCTACGAGGTGCGCGTCCTCGACTACGCCGAGCACGCGTTGAGCTCGGGTGCCGACGCCAAGGCCGCCGCGTACCTGGAGTGCTCCGTAGACGGTGACGTGTACTGGGGTGTCGGGGTCGACCCGAACATCGTCACCGCGTCGCTCAAGGCGATCGTCAGCGCCGTCAATCGCTCCGCGAGGTAGCTGACCATCCTCCCGCGTCGGTCACGGGCGAGTGCCCCGGGTATGCCAGTTCAGGGAAATATTCGTCGGTGACCGATGACGACGTAACTCGTGACAGTGGTTGTCAGGGTTTGGTGCCAAGCTCACCAACATGAGGAATACATTGGAAGGCAAGGTCGCGCTGGTGGCCGGTGCGACGCGCGGCGCGGGACGGGGTATCGCCGTCGAACTCGGCGCGGCTGGCGCCACGGTCTATGTGACGGGCAGGAGTACGCGCGAACGGCGCTCGGAAATGGACCGCCCAGAGACTATCGAGGAAACGGCGGAACTGGTGACCGCTGCCGGCGGGCATGGTATTCCGGTGGCGGTGGACCACCTGGAGCATAGCCAGGTGCAGGCGCTGGTGGAGCGCATCGACCGGGATCATGGCCGGCTGGACGTGCTCGTCAACGACATCTGGGGCGGCGAACTGCTGTTCAGCTGGGATGACAAACTCTGGGAGCACTCGCTGGACAAGGGATTGCGCATTCTCCGGCTGGCTATCGACACGCACATCATCACCAGCCATCTCGCTCTGCCGCTGCTGATCAGGCGGCCGGGAGGATTGGTGGTCGAGGTCACCGACGGCACCGCCGAGTACAACTCCACCAATTACCGGGTCTCCTTCTTCTATGACTTGGCCAAGACCTCGGTGATCCGGATGGGTTTCGCGCAGGCGAAGGAGCTCGCTCCCTTTGGGGCCACCGCGGTGTCCCTGACCCCAGGCTGGCTGCGTTCGGAAATCATGCTGGAGGCATTCGGCGTTCGCGAGGAGAACTGGCGAGATGCGCTGAGCGACCAGCCGCATTTCGCTATCTCGGAGACGCCCCGGTATGTGGGGCGAGCCGTGGCCGCGCTGGCCGGAGATCCCGATGTGTCGCGCTGGAACGGAGAGTCCCTGTCCAGCGGGCAACTGGCGCAGGTCTACGGTTTCACCGATCTGGACGGCAGCCGGCCCGACGCGTGGCGGTATCTCGTCGAGGTGCAAGATGCCGGCAAGTCTGCGGACGTCACCGGCTACCGCTGATGGTTCATCTGCGGCTCGGCGGCATTCGGTGGCGGCACGTCGGTCGGTGGTGCGCGGACGCGGGATGCATGACTAGTTCCTCCTGAGCATTAGGCGCCCCGGTAGCGGTCTCTAATCTCCGGGCGCTGCCGAAAGCCGGCTGCCGTGTAGGTGGCGACGGCGCCGATGTTGGAGCTGGGGGTGTAAACGATCGCGCTCGAGGAGCCCACTTCCTGGAGTGCTGCCGCCGCGGCGATGGTGATCGCCTTGCCGTAGCCGTGACCGCGGTGTTCCCGGTGTACGCCCATCGGTTCTATCAACCCGGGCTTACCGGGACCTGCTGACCACGTGGTCACCGCCGCTACCGGGTTTCCCTGGTCGTCGTACGCGACCAGACACCGGGCATCGGTGTACGGCAGTCCGGCTGCCATCGCGTGCCAGCGCTCATCTGTGAACAGCGACCCGTCGAAAGCTGCCCGATGAACGGCGGTCCGCACGTGCGCCTGCGCGGGCCTGGTCACCTCGATCCGCACACCCGGTTCCTTCACCGGCTCCGTGAGGTCGCGGTGCAGCGGCGTCCACGGCTCGTCGGTGTTCCAGCCGTGCTTGGCCAGCAGATCTTGGAGGAGTGCGTCCATCGGCGCTTCGACGTTCGCCCTCCCCTCGGACAGTACGCCGCGCCGCGGTTCGGTGATGTCCTCAACCAGCTGTTGCGCTAGTTCCTCGTTCCGCCGGGCGTCTGGCGCCATCGTCAGCCGCAGAAGCTTGGGGCCGTCGAGCAGCCCAACTGCGAGGATCTGTCTGTCCCGGCTCCAGGTGCGGACCGCCGCGGCCGTCGCCTCTGCACCGAACTGCCAGAACCAGCCCAAATCCCCCGGATGCAGTTGCCACGGCGCGCCGTCGTCCTGCCATTCCCGCAGCACGCCCACAGCTTCGCTCAGCCCGTCGACTCCCGGCATGCCCAACGCAATCACCATACGACTATCAAATACCACCGCGTCGTCAGTCCGCATCTGGGTTTTGAGCGGCTCGGGTTCGGTCACTGGTTTGTGGCCGCCTCTGATGTCTATGCTCCTCGACCAGGAGCCTCACCTCTCGTACCCGTATTCCACGCCCGGGTGGCGCATCAGGCGGCCGTTGCCGACGGAGATGCTGCCCCTTAGGCAGGTCGCTTCTTGGTGATGGAGATTCACCGGCTGGGCCTGTGTTCGAGGCTCGTTGGCTCTAGTGAGTCAAGGTCACCCTTGCCAGGTTGGGTAATCACGTGTTCGAGGCGGCACTCCGCGGGTTCACCGCGTTGATGCCCGGGACCTTGTCGGTGGCTGCCGGTATGCTCGAACACATGTTTGAGGATGGCGGTTACAGCAGCGGTGGGGGTGGGGTGCACCCGGTGGTGGGTGTGCTCGACGCTGCGGACGCTGTGCTCGCGGACGGCCGGGAGGTGCACGCGCGGGGGCTGGGCGATGAGGACCTGGCTGAGGTGCTGGTGCGTGCGCACGCGCTGGCGGCGAAGCAGGCCGAGCTGTTCCTGCGGTTTCTCGCCGAGGCCGACACCCGCGATCTCGGCCGCCGCCTCGGCGCGTCGTCCACCACGGCGTGGCTGCGTGATGCGCTACGCATGCGCCCCGGCACCGCCAAAACGAACGTGGATCTGGCGCACCGGCTCACTCCACCCGCTCCGGTCGAGGACTACGCCGCCAACCCCGCCGCCGGGCCACGCACATCACGGTCGATGCCGGCCACCCACACCGCCCTGACCGCGGGGGAGATCTCCACCGATCACGCCACCGTGATCTCGAAGACGATGGCCCGCCTGCCGCCCGATGTG
>NZ_JAAGOB010000016.1 GCF_010550695.1 Phytoactinopolyspora alkaliphila | reverse complement strand
GACCACGCCCAGGTGATCTCGAAGACGATGCGTCAGCTACCGCCCGACCTCGGAGACGATGACGCCGCGCGGGCCGAGGAAGATCTGGCCGCGTTCGCTCGTGAGCATGACCCAGCCACGTTGCAGAAGCTGGCCGATCACCTGCTGCATGTCCTGTCCTGCGAGAGCTTGGAAGACCGGGAGGAGCGCGCGCAGCGCAAGCGGCGGCTACGGTTCGCCGACCTCGGCGACGGCACGGTGCGGGTCTCCGGCTTGTTGGGCGCAGAAGATGCGGCGATCGTGCGCACCGCGCTGGACCCGCTGGCCGCGCCCTGCCCCGCTGCCGACGGGCAGCCGGACCCACGTCACCCAGAACAGCGGATGGCTGACGCCCTGACCGAACTCGCCCGCCGCCACCTCGACACCAAGGATCTGCCTCACCGGCACGGGCATTCCACACAGCTGCTCCTGCTCGCCGACCTCGACACCCTCACCCAGCACGCGAACAGCGACAACACCGCTGACGACACCAACGACGAGCACCAAAACGCCGGGGCCCACGGGGAGGCTACCTGCGGCGATCGTGACCACGCGCGGGCGGACACCCACCCACGCACCGCACCCCACGGCCGTAGCGCAGCAAGGACGGCCCGCGGCGGTAACCGTGGCCGGCGGCGCCGGTGGCTGCAGGACACCTGGGCACACCGGTTCGGGGTCGCACCGGCCGAGCTCGCCTGGAGCGGACCCATCTCCACCGAAGCGGCCCGGCGGCTGTCTTGTGACGCCGCCGTGATCCCCATCGTGCTCGACACCGACGGCGTGCCGCTGCGAGTGGGAAGAACCGAACGCACGGTCACCCCGGGCATCTGGACCGCCCTCATCGCCCGAGACCGCGGCTGCGCCTTTCCCGGCTGCACCCGCCCACCCGCATGGTGCCACGCCCACCACATCACCCACTGGGCCGACGGCGGACCCACCAACCTGGACAACCTCACCCTGCTCTGCGGTCACCACCACCGCACCATCCACCACCGCGGCTGGGACGTCCATACAGGCGCGGACGGGCATCCAGACTTCCTGCCACCCCCATGGGTCGACCCCGAACGGACCCCCAGACGCAACACCCGACCCCGCCATGATCACCAACCCCCACCCCGAGCACATCCAGAGTGAATGGCACAACCGCCACGACCCACCCGATCCAGCTCGCATGACCCATGCCAGCACGACCCAGCCGGGCATGACCCCGGGCAGCATGACCCAGTGCAGCATGGCCCGGCTGGAGCTGCGGCCCGCGGACGATTGCTGCGGGTCTCCACTTTCAGGATGCCCTGTCGTCGCTGGTCACCATAGGGGCGAGTGGCCCGGGACAGAAGGCCGAGAGTCCCGGGTCCGGCAGCGCACCCTATTCATCCGGCGCCGCACCGGCGATGGTGAATCGGCGGCCGGAGACACGTGATGGCGGCACACGCACGAACCACTGCTTCGGATGAGTCGTCCACGCGGGCAGCGGCAGCTCGTCCGCTTGGTTGATCTCGTCGAAGTTGTCCAGCCGAACTGCGTTACCGGCGACGACGACGCTCCACGCCTCACGTCGGCCGGCGTCGTACCCATCTGCGTCGACTGCCACCTGCCTCGCGATCGTCACCGCGGCGAGCTTCGTGCCCTCGCCGGTGCGGAACACGACGGTTCCCGCGTCCACCACAGCGTTAACTCGGCAGCCACGGGACTCATGTCCGGCCGGGTCTTGCACCACCTTCTCCAAGTAGACCGCGAGTATCAGCTCGGCCATAGGGACGAAGGTCACCCTGGCCGGCCCCGATGGACCTGAGAGGATGCGAAGGGTGACGAGACGTCACTGCGTACCGCGGGCCGGCTGGCCGCCGCTCTTCTGACCCGCGAAGCAGAATCAGCCGGGTTCGCCGCCGCGCTCGTCCCCGAGGGCGGCGATCAACTCATCGAGGGCCGCTACGGTCGCGGTCGCCGCGAACGAGAACGGCTCGAGGACGATGTCGGCACCGTCGGCTCGAAGCCGAGCCGCATCGCCGGGAGTATGGGCCGTCAGCGCCACCTTGCCGCCGTAGTCATGGTCCCGGAGGCCGTGCAACATGGCCCGGCCGATCTCCAGCAACGGCACGGTGCAGATCACGCACCTCGCCCGGGACAGCGGCAACGCGTCCATCAGGTGCACATCCTCCGCGGTGCCGAAGACGGCCGAGACACCCGGACGGTCGTTGTTCGCCACCCGGTGCGGATCGAAGTCGACGGCGAGTACCCGCAGTCCGGCCGCGCCCAGCCGTTCGGCGACGTGTCCACCGAATCGTCCGAGGCCGTACAGGATGACATCCACGTCTTCGCTGTTCTCGGCCAATCCGGCCTTGCGGCCGGCTGTGCGGTCGAACACAGCCAGCTGGCGCTTGATCCGGTCATAGATCTGATGTGAGTAGAGGATCAGGTACGTCGATCCGCCAATCGTGATCAGTCCGACCACCGTGATCAGGCTGACGGTGGCGTTGGTGATGTGCCCGAGGCTGAGCCCGAGTGCGGCGAGGATGAGAGAGAACTCGGAGATCTGCGCCACGGTCAGGCCGGCGAGAAAGCCGACCCGCACGGGATAGCGCATGGCGGACATGATGACGATGACGATCAGCGGGTTCCCGATGAGCACGAAGAGAGAGAAGATCACTGCCTCGGTCATCTGCTGACCGGCGTCGACGAACTCCAGCTTCGATCCCAGGTCGAGAAAGAAGAACAGCAGCATGAAGTCGCGCAGGCTCACCAGCCTGGCGCCCAGCGCGTCCTTGTAGGGAGTAGTGGCCAGCGAGACCCCCGCCAGGAAGGCGCCGATCTCCGAGCTGAAACCCAGCCATTCGCTCAAGGCCGCCCACGAGACCGCGTAGGCAACCCCGAACAGGACGAGGAGTTCCTGGGATCCCGCGATGTGGTGCAGAAGCCACGGGAGCACGTAGCGCATCAGCACAGCCACCGCAGCGAGCAGCAGCAGGCCCTTGAGTATCACCTGGCCGATCCCCCATGCCAGGTTCTCGCCGGTCTCCTGGCCGAACGCGGTCAACGCGATCATCACCAGCACGACCACGATGTCCTGGACGATCAGGAAGCCCACGGCGATCCGGCCGTGCAGCTGTTCCAGCTCCCGTTTGTCCGACAGGAGCTTGACGATGATGATCGTCGACGAGAACGTGAGCGCCACCGCCACATAGAGCGCGGTGACCGTGTCCATGCCCAGGGCAATCGCTATCAGGTACCCGACCACCGAGGTGAACAGCACCTGTCCGAGGCCCGTGGCGAGCGCGATCACACCGGTGGAGCGGATCAGGTTGAGGTCCAGCCGCAACCCCACCAGAAACAGCAGGATGGCTATTCCGATCCGGGCGAGCAGCTCGACCGTGCCGTCGGCCACCACCCAGCCGGTGCCGGCCGGGCCGACCAGAATGCCCACACCGATGAAGGCGACGATCAGCGGCTGGCGAAGCCTGGTGGCCAGGAGCGCGACGCCCGCGGCGATGGCCAGGATGACGGCTACGAGGGCGAACCCGTCGTGTTCCATGGCCACCGCCGTTCATCGCCTCGACCGTGCCGATCCACTGGATCAGGAACGCAGGCTGAAGAGTGGGTACCGATCTGTTACCAGTATGAAGGCGTAGGCCACGACCCTGTTGTGCCACCGGATGACGCCCTCGACGAAGTCGAAGAGACCACGCGGATAGCGGCCGGTAATCAGGATGGCGAACCAGGCGACGACCACGGCCACCAGGGCCGCGACGTCGAGGAAGAACAGCACCACGTAGTGCGGGATCGCGAGGAACCACTTGATCAGAGGTAGCCACCGGTTGAGATCGGTGTCCGGGTCCGGATGGTCGAAGTCGAGGTGGACGGACTGGTGGTCCTCGGTCGAGGGATACCTGTCGTCCATCAGTGCCAGATAGGCCACCACGCGGTTGCTGAACCGGAGCAGTTCACGGTTCCATTCGAACCACCAGCGCGGGTATTTCTGCCGGAATACGATCATGATCAGGGGCGCCGCGAAGAGCAGGCCACCGGCACTGGACGCGACCACCGTGCCTGTCTCATGTGCCCACTGCCAGGTCCCGCTGGAGACAGTGCCCAGGACGATCATGATCGGTATAGCCGCGAAGATCCTCAGCGCAGTGGAGAGCCGGCTGAGTTCACGGTCAGGGTAGTCCACTCGAAACTGGACCGGATATGGATGATCCATGTGCTTCCCGTCGCTCGTTGGTTGTGACGCCACGTCACCTACCCTGTCGCGGCGGGCGCACGCCCGCCTCCGGGTTCAACACATGTTCTTGGTCGTGTCCGCGTCGGCTTCCTTACTGAACCCCCTCAATCGGCCGCCGCGCGACGGTGTTTGAGATGTCGGCCCGAACCCAGAACGGCCGCCCCCTCTCCGGTGAGAGCGGGCGGCCGAACCAGGTGAGCAACGGCGTGAAGACCATCCGTGCCTTGACCGTGCCCGGGAGAGGTCATATATGGATTCGTCACGGTGCTCAACGGCCGGGTTTCCTAGGTCACTCGGGTCCGGCAAGGCGCGTGAGGCGAGAGACCTCAGCCAAGTCAGCTCGCGTTCCTACTGTGGATGACCAAGCCCACCGACCGGCCACCCCAGCATCGAACCAGCCACCGTAAGACGCCGTACCCCCGGGTTGCGCTGGTTCAGGCACCGCGTCTCCCAGCTGGTCAGGCAATGCTGGTAGCGCCCGCCCAGCCGCGCCAAGGAAGCACGGCCCGGGTCCCCAACGCGAGGCGGGTCACTCCGGCGCCAAGCCGCTGCACCCGTCCCACACCCTCGCGGCCGGGGAGGAACGGCGCTTGCCCGGCGCCCGGTCCTCGCGGAACAGCCCGCTGGCCCTCTGCCCTGGCTGCTCCGGCCGACAGGGCCTGGCATGAACGTGGGGGCGGCCCCCGTCACCACCCCCACGTTGTCCGCTTCGCCCAGACCCGGTGGACGAGTCCAGCTCTGGAGAACCGGCTTTCGGCCGCGCCATACCCGGCCACGCACTGTCACGGCATCTTCACGCGCCCCACGGGTGCGCCCCCCCCCGAACACAATTCCGCGGCATCCACGTGCCGTGTGATACAACGCATTGATCGCCGTCACCAACAATGAATGCTTGGCGATCATTATTCACCTATCGGAACGAAATATGGTGCCTACCAACCCGATATCAAGCGATTGGGCCCACCATAACTCCGAGCACTCTGTGGCGCGGCCTGACATTCGTCGGTGGCGCACGCTCGGATGCGGCAGTCTTCATACGCCTTAACCGGCGTCATACCAGTACACTCACGTGTACTGCCCCCCTGAGCCGGCCATTCCCTCCGAAAAAGATGCTATTGCGGAACCGGACTCCTGGCAAGGGACTTCCGCGGAAACTTCAATATCTGATGCGCATCACCCACGCCAATGATCGATGCCCTCGATCCCGGAGTCCGTTCTCATGGTCAATCACACGATCGGTCGGCTATGGGTGGAATAGCCAATAGAGATTCGACTATCGAAATATGCGGTCGGTCACAAAAACATACGCGCGCCCCGCGGGACACCTTCTCGATACCCGCCCCCCGGCTCCGTGCCGCGACGCCGGACGGCGACGCTAAAGCCCCGCGTGGAGTCGGGCCTCCGCGCGGCAGCGACCCGCGTCAGCGGGCTGACTGGCCCTCTCGAACAGCACGGCGGCCTCGTCGAGAAGTCTCGCGCTCCGTTCGATTTCTCCCCTCGCGGCCGCCAGGTGGGCACGTGCCTCGCTGATGGCCCCTTGCCAAGCCGTGCCCTCCCACAGGTTGGACGACCGCTCGGCCGTTCTCAAATACTCCTCCGCCTCCGCGATGTCCCCGACGTCGGCGCAGGCGATTGCTGCGGGAACAGCGAACATGATGATGCAGAATGCACATGCGTCCTCCGTGCCCATCACATCGCGGGCTTGATCGACGACGGCCCGGGCCGCCTGTGGATCGGGAGCCGCCTGGATCATCGTGCCGAAGATCCGCTGCACCAAGTGAAGCGCCATGATCGACCAGCGTGCGCGCGGCAGCGCTTGCTGCAGGAGCCCCTCGGCCTCGACTCGTTCGCCACGCTGAAGGCGGAGTTCGGCCAGCCGTTGCAGAGAACTCGCCTCTCCGCCCGGCGCACCGATCTCACGATGCAGGTCGACGGCGTCTTGGAGCTCGCGCTCCGCCTCGTCTCGTTCTCCAGCGAGCAGTGCCGCCTCACCCAGGAGCGTCGTCGCGAAGGCCTCGGCCCGCAGCACGCCCATCCGCCGGGCCGTCGCTCGCAAGGACCGGGCCATAGCCTTCACCTCCGTGTACGGCGTCGTCCCGTAGAGCAGGAACTCGGCGACGCAGAGGTACGGATCGAACAGGGAGGCGGCCAGCGCCGGCGTGTCCTGTGCACGGCGCAGCTCCATGCGCAGCCGGGAGAACAGCTCGCCGCGATGATGGGCGATCAACGCCTGCAGGGTCAGGAGGTCCAGCCGCTGCCAGGTCTCCTCGTACGGCTGGACCATGCCACAGATCTGGTCCGAAGCCTGCCAGGCCGCATCGATGTCGCCTTTGAAGTAGGCGAGATTGCCTTGCGCCAGCAAGATCGACACATCCGCGGGACCGCCGGTCGGCTCGAGCCCGGCGAGGACGCCGGCGGCGGTGTCGAGGTCACCTTCCATCAGCGCCGCCTGCCCCATCCGCGCGCGCAGCAACGGACGCTCCGCGTCATCGGCGACCGCGAGAGCTTCCCGGTAGGCACCGATGGTCGAGCGGTCTCCGAGCGCGGAGAGCAGGTTCGCCCGCAGGGACAGCAGGCGGGAACGCTCTGCCGCGGTGGCATGCTCGCGTACCGCGTCCACGAGGCCGAGGGCATCTCGATACGCCCCCACGGCCGCTTCCCGTTCCACGGCCTTGAGCACGTGCGGCACCGCCGCCGCGGGCTCGCCCGCAGCGATCAGGTGATGCGCCACCTGTGCGGGTGCGGCCCCGATCGAGTCGAGCCGCTCAGCCGCCTCGCGGTGAAGAGTCCGCTGCCGCGCCGGCGCGACACCGGCCAGCAGCGCATCCCGGATCAAGGCGTGGCGGAAACGGTAACCGGCACCGGTGTGCACTACCACGAGCGCACCGAGCGCCGCGTCCAGCGCCGCGAAGGCATGGGCCTCCGGCAGTGCGGTGAGGGCGACGAACTGGTCGGTGTCGAAGCTGGCACCTACGACCGCGACCCGCTGCAATGCCTCTCGCGTAGCCGGTGTCAGCCCGGTCAGTCCGATCGCTCCCAAGGAGGCCGGGTCCGCGGGCGCGCCCGATCGCACTATCTCTGCGACGGCGAACGGCAGGCCGCCGGACACCACCCAGATCCGCTCGACCAGCTCTGGTGCCGCGTCCGCGATGTGCCGGTGTACCAGCGTTTCGGTCGCGCCGCGGTCCAGCGGCAGGAGCGGTATATGCACGGCGAAGCCGCGGCGGACGAGACTGGACCGGATCTGCTCGACCTTCCGGCCACCCTCGCGGCTGCCGAGCACGATCACGGCGCGTTCGCTGGTCACCGTCCGAGCCAGATAGTGCAGCAGCCGCAGGCTCGCCTCGTCGGCCTCGTGAACGTCGTCGACGGTGAGCAGTAGGCCGGTGCCGGACGCCGCGAGCCGGATCAGCTCGGCCGTGGCGACGAACAGCCGCTGGTGTGTTCCCTCACCCGTCCACGTCAGCTCATGACCGGTCAGCGCGCGTTCGATCTCCCCGCGGTAGGCGTCGGCGAGACCGTCCAGCAACGTGGGATGCCGTCGGCACAGATCGGCGAGGGCGTCGACCACCGGTGCGTACGGCCACGCCCCCTCGATCGCGGCGGCGACGCCGTGTCCGGTACGCCAGCCGGTACGCCCCGCCCTGCGTGCGGCCCACTCCAGCATGGCGGATTTGCCCACACCAGGTGGACCGGAGATGAGCAGCGTCCGGCCCTGTCCGTGGGCGGCTGCCGACAGCACCTCGGTGACGGTGTCGCGTTCCTGGTCGCGCCCCACCAGACGCACGTCCGCGGTAGCCGACTGCTGGGGCAGGGCCGCGACGATCTCGTCCCGCAGCGCCAGCGCCTCGGTCCCCGGGCCGACCCCCAGCTCGTGACGCAACGCCGCGTCCATCCGCTCGAACTGTCGCAGCGCAGCTCGATTGTCGCCGGCCTCGATGTGCTGGCGCATCAGGGCCAGGTGTGCGCCTTCGTCGGCCGGGTCGGCGTCGACCAGCCGGTCCCAGTCGCCCGCGACCCGGAGCAGCGCCAGGTACTGCACGCGCAACCGCTCCCGGTGGTCGGTGGCCCAAGCCTCGTAGGGATCGTCCGGCAACAGCGTCCCGCCGTAGCGGGCCACGGCGAGCGCCGCGGCGGCCGGATTCGAGTCCTCCAGGGCCGATCGCGCCGCCCGGTCGAACTCGTCCACATCGACGATGACGGCCGCACCGGGCAGCAACGCGACCACATCCGCTCGCAGGACGAGTGCGTCGCGGTCATCGCCCAGAGCCCGCCGGGCATAGTGAGCCAGTTTGTGCAGCCGTGGCGCGGCCTCGGCGACGGTCAGGTCGGGCCAGAGCACATCGATCAGCCGCTCCCGGTGCAACCGGCGGCCGGGCGCCAAAGCGAGAACTTTCACCAGGGTCGCCGCCTGGCGCCGCGGCCACGCCGACGCCGGAACCGGTATGCCGTCGAGCTGTATGCCAAAGCCGCCCAACAGGGTGATCTCTGCCTGTGCCGCCACCGGTGCCCCCCGATTCGCAGCAGTGCCCATCAGGCACGTCGTCGTCTATCATGCGCCCGTTTGCCTTCCGGTGTACAGCCCGGGATCTATCGCACACGGCGGCGGAGGCACATGTGGGTGGGCCTCACCTATGGGTGAGTTCCCGCGGACCGTCCCCGTGCAGCGCTTCCAACTGCTCGCTCATCGCCGAGCTGGATTCACGCAGTAGACGCCTCAGATCGTCCAGGGTCCACCGGAACGACGCGATCGTGGCGACCACGCGCAGCAACGGCAAGGCGAGAGCGTCGCGGGTCGCCTGATAGCGGGCCAGAGCGTCGGCCTCGGTCAGTCTGCCTGAGCGCATCTCCCCGATCGCCTCCGACACCAGCACGGCGTCGCGTAGCGCGTCCGTGAGACCGTGCGTGCTCAGCGGGTCCTCGAAACTCCCGGCATCGCCGATCAGCACCCATCCGGGACCCCACGACTGGCGGAGGAAGCCCGGTGTGCCGGCGAATCCGTGCAGCCGCCGTGGCGGCCGGCTGGCCGCCAGCCGCTCCCGCAACGACGGGGACAGCGAGTCCAGTACGGACCAGAAGCCCGGCCAGGTGCCGCCCGCGCGGGCCGCCTTCATACGCTCCGGTGTGGTGCCGACGAACACGCACGTCTGGCCGCTGTTGGTGGGAATGAGCCCGGCCGCGCCGCCCGGACCGTAGTACCACTCGTAACCCTCGGCGGGCAGCGCGTCCCAGTACCCGTACAGAACGGCGCTGCCACTCCCGTCGGCGGTCCAGATCGCCGACGAGCCGACGGCTCTGGCCACGCCCGAGCGCACGCCGTCCGCGCCCACGACCAGTCCCGCCCGCACCGTGAGCGGCCGGCCCCGCTCGTCGCCGGCGACGACGCCCGTCACCCGGCCGTCGTCGTCGTGCAGGAGACCGGCGACGCTCACCCCGAACCGCACGTCCGCGCCCGCCTGCCGGGCGGCGTCGACGAGAATCGGATCGAGCACCGTGCGACGCGGTGCGTAGAGGGCATCGACGCCGGCCGACGGCTTCAGCGTGATCCTGGTGGTGTCCTCCGGGTAGTGGAAGACGGCCCTGTGCACCGGCGGCGTCCCGGCCGCCACCACGGCGTCCAGAAGGCCGAGCCGGCTCAATTGCATGACTCCGCCGCGCATCAAGGCATGGGTAGAGACGGTGTCGCCGCCGTACCTGGACCGGTCGAGGACCAGCACGCGGAGCCCCATGCGGGACAGCAGCGTCGCGGTCGCCGCGCCGGCGCAACGACCGCCGACGATCACCACGTCATATCTGGGAACGTTCACGGCACTCGCACCTCTCGGCGTCGTCGCGTCTTCGCCTGCTGGGATCGGTGAGACGTCCGGATGTGCTCGGTGATGGTCCGGGCGTCGTGGCGAGCTCCGTCGATGAAGCTCGAGTCCCTGCGGTGCAGGAAGCGCTCGCCGATGACGTACAGCCCGGTGGCGGCGGTGATGCCTTGACGGTGCATGACATGGCCATCGCGGTCGAAGACCGGAACCCGGAGCCACGGGTAGCGGAAGCGGAACCCGGTGGCCCACACCACGCTCGTGATTCCGGCCGAGCTCAGGTCGATTTCGTTCCGAGCGGGCGGAACGGTGGCGGTCCGCACAGCCTCTGCCGGCAGCACCTCGGACTCGAGCCCCGAGCTCTCGATGAACGCGTCGATCTTGGCGAGGGTCCTCCGCATCCGCTCGTCAGCTTCGGAGACCGTCGTGTGCAAGTCGTCGGCGAAACGCACGCCGTACCCGTCGGCGCCGATCAGCCGGCCGGTGATCTCGACACCGAGCCGGCTCAGGGCGGTGAGGTCGGCCTGGTCCTCCGGTGGACCGCCGCGCAACTGCAACGACGGCTGGGACCGGGCTTCTCGTGCGTCCGGCACGTCGTCGATGGTGCGGCTGAGCATGCCGCTCTGCTCCAGCCACCACATGATGTCCATGCCTCGGTAACGGCGCGGGAGCCGGGTGTGAGAGCCGGCCGCGAGCACCACGGCACGGCCGGAGCGCCGCAATTCCGCCGCTATCTGGGTTCCCGACGCCGACGCACCCACCACCAGGACCCCGCCTGGAGGGAGCGTGCCGGGGTTGCGATACGAGCTGGTGTGGATCTGCCGCAACCCGGGCGTCAGCTGCCGGTGGACGGCAGGCAGGTGTCGGCCTGGGCCGGTGGCGATGACCACGTTGCGCGCGAACCATGATCCCCTGAACGTGGTGACCCGGTAGCCGTGGGCCATCGGCGACACGTCGGTGACGGGCGTGTGGACACGTACGGGCGCGCCGAATGACGCGGCATAGTCCTCAAGGTATCCGGCGAGCTCGGCGGCGGTCATGAAGCCGTCGGCGTCCGGTCCGGTGTAGTTCCAGCCGGGCAGCCTGGTCATCCAGTTCGGGGTGAGCAGGCGCAGCGAGTCCCAGCGGGCGCTGCGCCAGCTCTCGGCCACCCGGCCGCGGTCGAGCACGACGTGATCACGTCCCGCCTCGGTGAGGTAGCGGCTGACCGCCAGGCCCGTCTGGCCGGCACCGATCACCGCGGTGTCGATGATCTCCATCTCATCCTCGTCTCTGGAGCTGCGCTCCGCCCGGCTAGCGAACCGGCCGGGCGGCCGCGGCGCGTACTGAAGTCCGCACGTCGCCTGACGTGTCAGGCCACGGTCACGTCGATGGCGACCGGCACGGAGTTGGTGAGCACGTCGAAGACGGCGGAACGGTCCCGGGATCGTTCGACGAGCTGCTGCAGCTTCTCCGGCGGCGCGTCGCCGGCGATTTTGAAGCTGACCCGGATCTGCTCGTAGCCGTTGCGTGTCTCGTCGGACAGCCCGAGCAGGCCGAGCAGGTTGATGTCCCCCTCGACCGTCGATTCGACCTCGGTCAGTTCGATGCCTCGGGCCGCGGCGATGTTGGCCAGGCCCGAGGTCAAGCAGGCAGCCAGCGCGGCCAGCACGTACTCCACCGGAGTCGGGCCGTTGTCCGCACCGACCAGCACGGCCGGGTGGTCCGCGTCGATGACGGTCTCGTGCTGGTGCTCCATCTCCTGGCCGGCGCCGTAGAACCCGTGGATCGACGACTGGTTGTGGGTTCCCTTCACCCACCGGTTCTTTGCCCGGAACTGGAACTTCGCGATGTCCGGCTGACCCTTGACCGCGTCGAGGGTGGCGAACAGGGTGGGCGTGTCGACGCCGTTGAGGGGCGCCCGTTCTGTGGTGGTGCTCATGTGCTTGTCTCCTTCGGGTTGTGATTTGTGGTTTGTGGGTTGTGTGCGAGGTGGGTTATGCACGAGGCGACGACCATGGTGGGGCCCGTGCCTTCTGCGGGCTCTCACCTGAGACGTCGAAGCGGAACTCTTGTGCATAACCCACTTCCGAACAGGCCTGCAGTTGCGGTGAACGTATGGCGATGGCCTTCCCGGAACCTTCCCGGCGGGCTTCGCGGTTTCGCGAGCGGCATCAGACACCAGCCAGTGCGGTCAGGATCCAGAGCGCGGGCATGCCGGCGATGACGGCCATGTAGGGCTTCCCGGTCAACCGGACCGCGACCATTGCCGCGGCCACCGCACCGAGGGGTGGAACGGCCTGGAGCAGGTCCAGGCCGGCTGCGTAAGCCGCGATGGCGCTGGCGGCTAGCGCGGCGAACGCCGCGGGCGCGACGAACGTCGACGCCCGGCCCATCCATTCAGGAAGGCCGAACTGGTCGACGAGCAGGACCATGCTGACGCGGAACAGGTAACTGCCCAGGCCCACGAGGGCGATGACCAGCCAGACACTCATCACCCAGCCTCCTTCGTGAGCAGGCCGGCCGCGAGCCCGGCGATGATCGCGATGACCAGTCCCAGGTGCAGCGGGACCGCCATGGCCAGCACGGCCACACCGCTCGCGGACAGGGCCGCGCGCCGGGTGGCGCGCGCCGCGAGTTTCGGCACAACCTCACCCACCAGGAACAGAGGGATCACGAACTCCAGCCGCAAACCCGCCGGCAGTTGCGCACCGAGAACGACACCAGCACCGATGGCGGCGAACCACGCCGCGTACAGGACCACCGCGCCACCGATGTAGTGAGCGTCGGCGCGCGACCGCTCACCCGGCTGCTCGTAGCGAGCCACGCCAACGGCGAACGACGGGTCGATGAGCAGATAGGCCGCCATCAGCCGCCACCATCGGGGACGGTGCCGCCAATGCGGAGCCATGGCCGCCGAGTAGAGCACCAGGCGCAGATTGATGATCAGCGCGCTGAGCACCACCACGGCCGGCGCCGCACCAGCGTCGAGCAACTCGATCGTCGCCACCTGGGCGCTGCCGGCGACGATCAGGGGCCCGGTCAGCCAGCCGGCGAAGGCCGGAATGTCCGCCTGGGCGGCGCTGACGCCGATCACCAGGCCGAACGGTGTGACACCGGCCAGCCACGGACCCATCGCCCGGACGCCCGCGAGCACGTCGGCCCGCAAAGGCGCCGGTCCCAGCGTCGTCGTCGTGTTCATCTCGGTTCTCCCCCGATTGGTGGTATGACGCGGCCACAGTGCCTCCGGGACCTTCCCGGCACCTTCCCGTAGCCCGCCCACGTCGTGCCTGCGACTGTGCTCCTGTGGGAAGCGACAAACGTGGAGGAAACATGGAGAAGACGCGGAGAAGGGCGTAACCTGCGACGACAGAAGCCGCACAGACGACGGACACGCGGTGCCGGCGCCTGAGTCGGAGTTCAGGGGGGGACTGTGATCTACGCCTGGGACAATTGCGAACTCGATCTCGGCCGCTACGAACTCCGCCGGGCCGGAACGGTTCAACCGGTCGAGCCGCAGGTCTTCGACGTGCTAGCGCTGCTGATCCGCGAACGGGACCGAGTGGTGCCCAAGGAGGATCTGCTCGACGCCGTGTGGGGCAGCCGGTTCGTCAGCGAGTCGGCACTCACCAGCCGAGTGAAGGCCGCACGACGCGCCGTCGGCGACGACGGCCACGCACAGCGGGTCATCCGCACTGTGCACGGCCGCGGCTACCAGTTCGTGGGCCGTGTGATCGAGAGCTCGCCCCCACCTCGGGCCGACGTGCCAGCTCAACCGCCGGAGCAAGAGATCCGTTTCTGCAAGGCCACCGATGGTGTCCAGCTCGCCTACGCCACGATGGGCAGCGGCCCGCCGCTGGTCAAAGCGGCGAACTGGCTGAGCCACCTCGACTACGACTGGCATAGCCCGGTGTGGCGGCACTGGCTGTACGAGTTGTCAGCTCGCTTCACTCTGGTCCGTTACGACGAGCGAGGCTGCGGGCTCTCCGACTGGGACGTGCCCAGATTCTCCTTCGATGCCTGGGTCGACGATCTGGAGACTGTCGTCGATGCTGTCGGGCTCGAGCGATTCCCCCTGCTGGGCATATCCCAAGGCGGCCCCGTGGCCATCGCTTACGCCGTCCGCCATCCCGAGCGGGTCAGCCACCTGGTATTGCTCGGCACGTACGCGGAGGGCCGCCGGAAGCGGCTCTCGACTCCGGAGGACCGTGAACTGGTGGAGACGCGCATCGACCTCGTCCGGCTCGGATGGGGCCGGCCGGATCCGAGGTACCGGCAGCTTTTCGCCGCCGAGTTCCTCCCCGAGGGAACGCAGGACGAGTGGCAGGCTTTCGACGAGCTGCAGCGCCGGTCCGCGTCCCCGGAGAACGCCTGGCGCTTCCTCAACGAGTTCGCCGACATCGACGTCTCGGATCTCGCGCCGAAGGTCACCGCACCGACGCTGATCCTGTGCGCGCGGCACGAGCCTGACTACACGTTCGAGCAGTCCAGGCGGCTCGCCGGGATGATCCCGGGAAGCCGCCTGGTGCCCCTGGACAGCCCCAACCATCTCCTGCCCGCACGTGATCCGGCCTGGCGGCAGTTCCTCGCGGAGCTGGACCGATTCCTGCCACCGTCGAGGTCGTGACTGAGCAACGACGAACCTGGCTGGCTCATGCCGTCAGGCCGAGTTGCGCCAGGAGACCGGCGACGTCGTAGTAACGCCGCTCATCGACGATCTTGCCATCGCCATCCAACCGAGCGAACCAGGCACCGCCGAACTCGACCTTCCGTCCGGTGGCCGGAATCTCGCCGTCCGGCGTGGCCAGCGGTCCGTTGTGAGTGCCCGTGACGGAGATCTCACACGCGAGGATGTCTCCGTGCTCCATCACCGTTCTGACCGTTTGGTGGATGTCAGGCAAAGCGCGCATGATGTCATCGAAGTCCTTCTCGACCGCATCCCAGCCTTCGAGCGGCTCCGGGTAGATCGGGTCGGAGACCATGACATCCGACGCGTATCCGGTCGCGAGACCGGCCCGGTCGTGCCGATTGAACGCCTCCACCAACTCGTTGACGAGATCCTCACCGGACATCGCTTTGCTCCTTTCACGCGACCGTGTCGAGAGCGTACGAGCACCCGGCATCGCCTCGCGTCGGGGAAACTGCGCAACTCTGGCAAGCCGGATGGGACATTCTGCGCAGCGCTTCGCCTAGCGGGCCGACCGTCCGTGTGGCTCGGAACTACTCCGAGGCGCCGGGAGCAGCACCCCGCCGAGCGAGGATCCTGGTGGCGTGGTGGCGGGCCGAGCCGTGCGCCTCCTCACGCAAAACCTCGAAACCCTCCGGCAGCCGGGCACTCAGGCCGCCGTGCTCCACGTACCACGCCCGCTCGTGGCGGGCGTCGTCGCCCACGCGGCCGGTGAGTGCCTCCCACCCGACGAGGCCGCCGGGGAGCAGCGCCCGGCAACCGGATCGGAACGCGGCCTCGTCCCAGAAACGCGTGGCCAGCACCAGGGCGAACCGCTCGGGCCCGGCGTCGTAGTGAGTAAGATCAGCCAGGACACAGTCGATGCGCTCGGCCAGATCCCTCCGCTCGGCCTCGGCGGCCAGTTGCGCGAGCGCCACGTCGGAGATGTCGACGGCGACGACGTCCCGGCCGGCGGCGGCGAGCGCGAGGGCGCTTCCCGATGGTCCGCATGCCAGCTCAAGCACCGGTCCCGGCAAGAAGCCGGTCTCCAGGGCGAACACGGCGAGCGGGTGGGGATCGAACACTGGCCTGCGCACCTTGAATCGGGCATTCCACCGAATTCGGTCCGGGTGGTCACGAGCGAGTGGCATGTCGCCACAGTGCCACATCCGCCCAGGCTGCGATCCGCGCACACTCGGTTCCCGGAACAGCCCCGAGCAAGGTCATCTGCTGGTAACGTCGCGGCACGGGAGCCCCTCACGGCGGAGGTGATCGGTGGCACACGTTCTGGTACTGGGCGGAGGATTCGGCGGTTTGGCCGCGGCCCATGAGCTGCGGCGGCGGCTACCCCGCGGCGATGAGGTCACGGTGGTCGCGATGAGCGACAAGTTCTTCGTCGGATTCGCCAAACTATGGGATCTGGCCGGCCTGCGTCCTCTCCTGGACGGCACCAGACCCCTGGAACGGCTGGCGAATCGGGGGATCAACTTCGTCCAGGCGGAGATCACCGGCATAGACCCCGCCGGCCATACCGTGGAGACGACGGCCGGAACACTGACCG
Organism: Phytoactinopolyspora alkaliphila; assembly: GCF_010550695.1. GTDB lineage: Bacteria > Actinomycetota > Actinomycetes > Jiangellales > Jiangellaceae > Phytoactinopolyspora > Phytoactinopolyspora alkaliphila. The sequence goes on along the minus strand of NZ_JAAGOB010000016.1, from coordinate 95,571 downwards.
GTGACGGCATGATCGTGGCGCTCGGTGCCACCTACCGCCCGGCGAACTCCGCGTTGCTCGGCGACGGCGCGTTCAACCTCTACCACGCGGCCGCTCTACCCGGCATACACGCCGCTCTCGAGGAGATGACCGAAGGGCGGGTGCTCATCAGCATCATGGGCGCGCCCTACCTGTGCCCGCCCGCGCCCTTCGAGGCGACGCTGTTGCTGGAGGAACGGCTGCGCAAGGAAGGCCGGCGGGACAGGATCGACGTGACAGTGTCCACGCCGGCTCCCCTCACCCTGCCCGTCGCCGGGCCGGACGCCAGCCGATACCTGGCCGACCAGCTCGTCGAACGCGGAATCACCGTGCTCACCGAGCACCATGTCGAATCCATCGACCACGCCGCCGGCGTCGTGCGCTTCGACCGAGGCCGCACCGTCGAGTGCGATCTTCTGCTGGCCGTTCCCGCGGCCGCGCCACCTCCGGTGATCGCCGCGAGCCGCCTGGCCGGCGCGGACGGCTGGATCGAGCCCAACAAGCGCACGTTCGCCACCAGCGCGGCTCGTGTCTACGCCGTGGGCGACTGCACCCTCATCCGCACAGCCACGGCACAGCTTCCCAAGGCGGGTGTCTTCGCCGAGGCAGCGGGCCGGATCGCCGCCACGAACCTGGCAGCCGACTTGTACGGCGGAGTTCGGCTGACGTTCGACGGATACGGCTTCTGCTTCCTGGAACTCCCCGGGCAACAGGTCGCCACCGTGACCGGAGACTTCTACGCCAAGCCGCGCCCGGACGTCCGGCTCACCCCGCCTGACACCGCGAGCTTCGCCGCGAAGCAGCAGTGGGAGCAGGATCGTCTCACCGACTGGCTCGACTGAGAGGTCGCCGCTCACCCGGGCGACTACGCCGGTCGGGGCGGCGGCCTACGCCGTGACGTCCAGCTTCCGGATCAGGCCCTCCTGGGCGATCGTCGCCACCAGCCGCCCGTCCTCGGTGAAGACCCGCCCCAGAGCCAGGCCGCGCGCACCGTACGCCGAAGGAGCCACCTGATCGTAAAGGAGCCATTCATCGGCACGGAACGGCCGATGGAACCACATGGTGTGATCGAGCGACGCCAGCTGGGTGTCAGGGGCCCCCACATACGTGCCGTGCGGGACCAGGGCAGCGCCGAGCAACGTGAGGTCGCTGGCGTAGGTCAGGACACATGAATGCAGCGAGGGGTCGTCGGGCAGATGCCCGGACGCCCGGAACCACAATCGCGCCAGTGCCGGATGATCCGGCGACGTCACTCCGCCTCCGGGGCGGGAGTCACCGACGTAGCGGACGTCGAGGGAGGCCCACTCCTGGTCCCACGCCGTTGTCGGTTCCCCGGACACCTGTGCCATCAGATCCCCGAGCCGCGGGCACTCATCGGGCGGCGGCGATGGCGGCATGACGTCCTGATGTTCCAGGCCTTCTTCCGCCGTGTGGAACGATGCTGTCAGATAGAAGATCGGCCTTCCATGCTGACGAGCCACCACCCGGCGCGTGGTGAACGAGCGCCCGTCCCGCACCAGCTCGACGTCGTAGACGATCGGCACGGTGGTGTCGCCCGGCCGGAGAAAGTACGCGTGCAGAGAATGGGCAGTTCGCTCCGCGGGCACCGTACGCAACGCGGCCATCAGCGCCTGACCGGCCACCTGACCGCCGAAGACGCGCTGGAGGCGAGTGCGAGGCTGCCGGCCGCGGAACAGGTTGTCCTCGATGGTCTCGAGGTCCAGGAGCGCGAGGAGGTCATCCAGCGAATCGGGCACCACAGCATGCTCCCACACCGCGGGGAGCCGGCAAGACCGGCGCGGCTACCTGACACGGCCTGGAGTGACGCTGGAGGGCGCGGCCAGGGCCCTGCGCGCACTTGACGAGCCCCTGTGAGACGCTTTTTCCTCACGGGCGCGAGGGCCCGAGGAGCCTACCCGCGGTCCCCCACGCCTCACCCGTACTCGTAGAAGCCGCGTCCCGTCTTGCGGCCGTGGTCACCTGCCTCGACCATCCGACTGAGCAGTTCCGGGGGGAAGAACTTCGCGTCCGCCGTCTCGGCATAGATGTTGCTGGCGGCATGGTGGAGGATGTCGATTCCGGTGAGGTCGGTGGTGGCCAGCGGACCCATGGCGTGGCCGAAACCGAGCTTGCACGCCGTGTCGATGTCCTCAGCCGAGGCCACTCCGGATTCGTGCAGCCGTACGGCTTCCATCACCAGCACGCTGATCAAGCGGGTGGTCACGAACCCGGCGACGTCGTTGTTCACCACGATGCAGGTCTTGCCGGCCTGCTCGGCGAACTCCCGGGCCCGACGGAGGGCGTCGTCGGAGGTGTGCAGGCCGCGCACCAGTTCACACAGGGCCATCATCGGCACCGGTGAGAAGAAATGCGTGCCCACCACCATCTCGGGGCGGTCGGTGGCCGAGGCGATCTTGGTGATTGGGATGGCGCTCGTGTTGGTGGCGAGGACGGTGTCGTCGCCACACAGCCGGTCGAGCTGGCCGAAGAGCTCCCGCTTGATCTCGAGCTTCTCGAAGACGGCCTCGACGACGATCCCCGCGCCGGCCACGGCGTCGAGGTCGGTGGTGGCGGTGATCCGGTCCAGGGTCGCCTGCCGGTCTTCCTCGGACAGTCTGCCCTTGGCGGCGAACTTGGCGGTGCTCTGTTCGATCGAGGCGACACCGCGCGCGAGTGCGGCGTCCGAGACGTCACGAAGAACGACGTCGAACCCAGCCTGCGCCGCCACCTGCGCGATTCCCGCGCCCATGAGTCCCGCCCCGACAACCGCCACGTTCCTCGTCATGGTGTACCTCCTTGTCAGCTCCGACGGACAGTAGTCCCTGCACTATCCCGCTCCGCGGCGGCGATGTGCGGCGAGACCCGCTGCTCCCACCAGCGAGCCACCGCGCAGACGAGTACCACGTACATCCACCCGGCCACGATGTCGACCACATAATGCTCGCCGCCATACGCCAGCGTGAACGCCATCGCGAGCGGGAAGAGGATAAGGATCGCACGCACCAGCACGCCGGTGGCGCTGGCCAGTTTGTTCCCGCGCAACCGCGCTGCCAGCGGCCACAACGCCACCACGACAAGCAGGGAGAACGCGGCATGCAACGAGGGCAGGGCCGCGACCGGGTTGCTCTCGGCCTGGGCGTCCTTGAGCCACACCTCGGCGAACGACAGGCCCAGCTCCCACCATCCCCGAGTGGAGATGCGAGCTACCTCGCCGTCGATCATGCCTTCCCGGGCAGCGAACCACGGCGGGGCGGCGGGAATCAGGATGTACGTGAGCAGCCCGGCGTAGGTGAGCAGGAGCACCCGCCTGATGTAACGAACCCACATCGGCCGGGAGACGAAATAGAAGATCGCGGCGATGGCCCAGGGCAGCACGAAATGGGTGAAGTAGACGATCGCGACGCCCACTTCCCACCACTGCACCTGCGTCGCGTCGTACAACCGGTCCTGCAGCCACACCGTGGGCACATTGCCGCCGAACAACGTGCGCTCGGCATCGACCAGCTCGCCGACGCGCACCGTCATACCCAGCGTGTCGGCGATTCCACGGGTGTGGTCGTAGAGGACCAGCGCGGCCAGCAAGGGCAGCCAGTCGACGAAGACCCGGACGTGCTGCCGCCACGTTCGGCCCAGCCCGGCGGCGAGGATGCCGGCGATGATCCATACGGTCTGGCCGATCCGATCGATCGGCACGCCCTCGGTTACGCAGAACCAAGCCAGCACGACGACATACGCGCCGAAGCCCAGCCGGCCGGGCGTCAGCCAGTCCGGCGCCACCTTGGCGACCGGCGCCAGGGGGCCTTTCCACCGCGACGGGATGTCGGCCGGCGACGGATCATCTCCCGCCACGTCGGTGCGCGTCACGTGGCCGGCCGAGCGCTCATCCGGCGTTACCTCGCCATCAGTTGTCGAACCGATCCGGGTCCGGTTCACGCGTGACGTCCGCGCCCAGCCGGCTCAGCTGGCCGACGAAGTCCGGATAGCCACGGTCGATGTGATGCACAGCTGACACCAAGGTCTCACCCTCGGCCACGAGGCCGGCCAGCACCAGACCGGCGCCGGCCCGGATGTCGGTTGCCACCACGGGAGCGCCGGAGAGCTTCTCCCTACCACGCACTACCGCGTGATGGCCGTCGATTCTCACTTCGGCCCCCAGTCTGGCCAGCTCGTTCACGAACATGAAGCGGGCTTCGTACACGTTCTCGGTGATCATAGCCGTGCCCTGGGCGACTGCGTTGAGCGCCACCACCATCGGCTGAAGGTCCGTGGGAAATCCCGGATAGGGCAAGGTCACGACGTCGATGGCACGCGGCCGCCCGGACATCGCCACCCGGAGTCCGTCCGGCCCGGGCTCGACGACGGCCCCGGCCGTGGACAGCTTGTCCAGAACAAGCTCCAAGTGCTCGGCACGGCCGTTGGTCACCGTGATGTCTCCGCGGGTCATGGCCGCCGCGACCGCCCACGTCCCGGTGACGATCCGGTCCGGAACCGTGACGTGCTCAGTAGGCCGGAGGCTCTCGACGCCATGGACATACAGCGTCGACGTACCGATGCCCTCGATCTGAGCACCCATGTCACGCAGCATGTGACAGATGTCGGCGATCTCCGGTTCGCGGGCGACGTTGTCGATCACCGTCTCACCCTCGGCAAGCACCGCTGCCATCAGAATGTTCTCAGTGGCGCCGACGCTCGGGAAATCCAGCCCGATCATCGCCCCTTTGAGCCCGTGGGGCGCCCGGGCGACCACGAAACCATGCTCGACGTTCACCTCGGCACCCAGGCGCTGCAGGCCGGCAATGTGCATGTCCAGCCCGCGGGAGCCGATCGCGTCACCACCGGGCAGTGCTACGTCTGCAGCGCCGCACCGGGCCAGCAGCGGTCCCAGAACGCAGATCGATGCCCGCAGCCGCCGCACGAGCTCGTACGGGGCCTCGTGCGCCAGCTTTTCCGGGACGTCGACGGTGATGGTGCCGTCGGCCCGGCTCACGTGCGCACCCAGCCGGGTGAGAAGTTCGCCCATGTAATCCACGTCAGTGATCGCCGGCACGTCGTGCAATGTGCTCGCACCCTCGGCCAGCAATGTCGCCGCCATCAGCTTGAGCGCGCTGTTCTTCGCCCCGCTGACGTGAACTGACCCGCGCAGCGAGGCGCCGCCTATCACTCGAAGTCTTTCCACTGTTGGTGTCTCCTGATTCACCGACTTCTCGTGGCACTGGTGGACCGCCCTAGCGGACCAGGTGCCCCCCAGGTGGCGCGGCTTCGAGCCAGGCGAGGAAGGCAGTCGATGCGGGCTCGGTCATGGACACCTCTACGGTAGTGGGGCCGACCACACATCCGAGCACGACATGACCGGCAGGCAGCTCAAAATCTTCTTCGGCGTCCGGAAGCCGGCGACTGCTCACACCGAGCTCCAATCGCTGAAAGGTGCGCTTCGGGCGTGGAGCGAAGCTGAACGTGCGAAACCACTCCAGCCGTTCGCCCCGGTACCGGCCGATGCCGAAAACCCAACCACCAGCCCAGCCTTCGTGACTGCCGACCCGCATGCACATGTCGAACCCGCCCTCGCGTTGCAGGACGCTTCGGCGCAGGTAGAGAACGACCAGGGCGACGGCAACCAGCACTGCAAGCGCGATCAGCACCACCGCTACCCACGTGAACAGCGCCACCAATCACCCCCGATGTGCCCGGCCGGCCGAGCTATCTGGCTCCGGCCACCTGGAGCCGGGCTTGCGCCCACCGAGCCGCCGCCTGATCATCGCCGGCGGCTTCGAGTTCCTTCTCCACACTAGCCGGATCGATGTCTTCGGCAAGTTGGGCCGACTCCGCCAGAACGGCCACGTGGTTCTCCGACACCGAGAGGAAGCCGCGATCCACCGCCGCGACCACCGCACCGCCGTCGTCGGTGCGCACCGTGACGGGCCCGGTGACCAGCAGGCCGAGCACCGGCTCGTGCCCGGCCATGATGCCGATCTCACCCTCGGTGGTCTTGGCCACCACGATGTTGGCCGTACCCGACCACACCTGGTGATCAGCCGCGACCACCTCGACGTTGAGCTCTCCTGCCACGCTCATTCCTTCCGTTTACCCGAGCCGCGCACCGCTGAACCATGTCGCACAACGCCTAGCTGATCTACGACGCGAGCGTCTTGGCCCGCTTCTCGGCGTCCTCGATGTTGCCGACGAAGCTGAACGCCTGCTCGGGCAGGTGGTCGTACTCACCCTTGCAGATGGCGTCGAACGACTCCAGCGTCTCCTTGAGAGGCACGAACACACCCGGTTGCCCGGTGAAGGCCTCGGCCACGAACATGTTCTGCGACAGGAAACGCTGCAGCCGACGAGCCCGGTTCACGGTGATCTTGTCCTCTTCGGACAGCTCGTCGATACCCATGATGGCGATGATGTCCTGCAGATCCTTGTACTTCTGCAGGATCTCCTTCACCCGGCTGGCGATCCGGTAGTGCTCTTCGCCGATGATCGCCGGGTCCAGGATCCGGCTGGACGAGTCCAGCGGGTCCACGGCCGGGTAGATACCCAACTGGGAAATCGGCCGGGACAAGACGGTGCGCGCGTCGAGATGGGCGAACGCCGTGTGTGGCGCGGGGTCCGTGATGTCGTCTGCGGGCACGTAGATGGCCTGCATCGAGGTGATGGAGTGCCCACGCGTCGAGGTGATGCGCTCCTGCAACTCGCCCATCTCGTCCGCCAGGGTCGGCTGGTAGCCCACGGCGGAGGGCATCCGGCCCAGCAGGGTGGAGACCTCCGAGCCGGCCTGAGTGAATCGGAAGATGTTGTCGATGAACAGCAGCACGTCCTGCTTCTGCACGTCGCGGAAGTACTCCGCCATGGTCAGCGCGGACAGCGCCACCCGCATCCTGGTGCCCGGCGGCTCGTCCATCTGGCCGAACACGAGCGCGGTGTCCTTGAGCACGTTGGCCTCGGCCATCTCGACCCAGAGGTCGTTGCCCTCACGGGTGCGCTCGCCGACACCGGCGAACACCGAAGTGCCGCCGAAGTTGCGGGCTACTCGGGTGATCATCTCCTGGATGAGCACCGTCTTGCCCACACCGGCACCACCGAACAGGCCGATCTTCCCGCCCTGGATGTATGGGGTGAGCAGGTCGAGAACCTTGATGCCGGTCTCCAGCATCTGAGTGCTTCCCTCGAGCTGGTCGAAGCTCGGCGGCTTACGGTGGATGACCCACCGGTCGTCGGCCTTGATCTCCGACGAGTCGACGTCCAGCGCCTCACCGAGCGCGTTGAACACGTGACCCTTCACGCCGTCGCCGACCGGTACGCTGATGCCTGAACCCGTGTCGGTGACCGTGGTGCCGCGCACCAGGCCGTCGGTGGGCTGCATCGAGATCGTCCGCACCAGGCCGTCTCCGATGTGCTGCTCCACCTCGAGCGTCAGCGTCCGGTTGCCGCCCGCCTCGGGGGCCAGCTCGACGTCGACGGTGAGCGCGTTGTACATCTCCGGCATGTGGCCTTCGCCGAACTCGACGTCGACCGTCGGACCGATCACCCGCACCACACGGCCGGTGCCGACCGTGGTGTCCTCAACAGTGGCAGTCATATCTCTTACTCACTCCCTGCGGCGGCCAGCGCGTCCGCGCCGCCGACGATCTCGCTGATCTCCTGGGTGACCTCGGCCTGGCGTGCCGCATTGGCCTGCCTGGTCAGATTCTGCTGTAGTTCTCCCGCGTTGTCCGTTGCCGCCTTCATGGCGCGCCGGCGTGCGGCCCACTCCGACGCCGAGGCGTCGAGCAGGGTGGTGTAGACGAGGTTACCCGCATACTGCGGCAGCAACGCATCGAGCACCTCCTCCGCCGAGGGCTCGAAATCGTAGAGCGGGAACGTCTCGTCCTCGGCCTGGGGCGTGGTGGCGGCCGGCGTCTCGGCCTCGGCCGCCTCGCTCATTCCGCCGGGCGCGCCCGCCTCGATCCGGTGCAGCGGATCCGGCACGTCCTCGACCACGATGGGGAACAGCCGCCGGGCCCGTACCTCCTGGCTGACCATGTTCTTGAAGTGCGTGGACACCACGTGGATCTCGTCGACTCCGCCGTCCTCGGTGGGCGTGTTGATCGCCTCGAGAAGGTCGTCGGCGATCCGGCGGGCGTCGGCGTAAGACGGCTTGCCGGTGATGTCTACGTACTCGCCGAACATCTCGCGGCCCCGGAAGCGGAACCAGTTGGCGCCCTTCTTGCCCACGACGTACGGCCGCACCTCCTGCCCCTGTTCGCGCAGGAGACCCGTGAGCGCCTCGGCCTGCCGGATGACGTTCGCCGAGTAGGCGCCCGCGAAACCGCGGTCCGAGGTCACCACCAGAACCGCCGAGCGAGTCGGCGTGCCGGTGGCTTCCAGGAGGTGGTGCTCAAGATTCGACCTCGAGGCCGCCGCCTCCAGCGCCCGCACCAGCGCCTGGCTGTACGGCTTGGCGGCGTCCGCGCTCTGCTGAGCCTTGATGATGCGGGACGCGGCGATAAGCTCCTGCGCCTTGGTGATCTTCTTCATCGACTCGGTGGAACGGATCCGCCGTCGCAGCTCGCGCAGCTGTGCACCCACTGCTCAGCACCTCCCTTCGGGCCCGGTCGGCATCTCGGGCGTTGTACGCCTGTCCGTCACGTTCGCTTCCTCACTCGCTCGATCCGCAAGACTGCGTGTGACCATCACCCCGGAGGAGCGGCGCTCGTGTCACCGGCCGGGCCGGCAGCTTGATCCACATCCGCCGCCGAGCGACGGCGGCGGCGCAGAGTCACCTGGTCCTCTTCGCCCTCTTCCATCGCCTCGACCGGCTCGTCCTTGACAAGCGGCTGGCCGGACGCCGTCACGAACTGCTGCTTGAACGACGTGACCGCCTCTTCGAGCAGGCCGGCGTCGTCGTCGGAGAGCTGTCCGGTGCCGGCGATCGACTCCAGGATCGCCGAGTGCTCCCGGGACACGTAGTCGAGGAATTCGGACTCGAAGCGTCGAATGTCTTCAACCGGCACCTCGTCCAGCTGGCCGCTGGTTCCCGCCCAGATCGAGACGACCTGACGTTCGGCAGACATCGGCGCGCCCTGCGGCTGCTTGAGCAGTTCGGTGATCCGCTCACCACGGTCCAGCTGCGCCCGGCTCGCCGGGTCGAGGTCGGAGGCAAAAGCCGCGAAGGCCTTCAGCTCGTTGTACTGCGCCAGGTCCAGACGCAGCGTGCCGGAGACCTTGCGCATCGCCTTGATCTGCGCGGAACCGCCGACTCGCGAGACGGAGATACCGACGTTGACCGCCGGGCGGATGCCCGAGTGGAACAGGTCGGACTCCAGGAAGCACTGGCCGTCGGTGATAGAGATGACGTTGGTGGGAATGAACGCCGAGACGTCGTTGGCCTTCGTCTCGATGATCGGCAGGCCGGTCATCGACCCGCCGCCGAGCTCGTCGGAGAGCTTCGCGCACCGCTCGAGCAGCCGGGAGTGCAGATAGAACACGTCACCGGGGTACGCCTCACGGCCCGGCGGGCGGCGCAGCAGCAGCGACACCGCGCGGTACGCCTCGGCCTGCTTGGTGAGGTCGTCGAAGATGATCAGCACGTGGTAGCCCTGGTACATCCAGTGCTGGCCGATGGCCGAACCGGTGTACGGCGACAGGTACTTGAAGCCTGCGGCGTCGGAGGCCGGGGCAGCGACGATGGTGGTGTACTCGAGCGCGCCGGCCTCTTCGAGCTCCTGGCGCACACCGGCGATGGTGGAGCCCTTCTGCCCGGTGGCCACGTAGATGCAGCGGACCTGCTTCTTCGGGTCGCCGCTGCGCCAGTTCTCGCGCTGGTTCAAGATGGTGTCGACGGCGATGGTGGTCTTACCCGTCTGCCGGTCACCGATGATGAGCTGGCGCTGGCCACGGCCGATCGGCGTCATCGAGTCGATCGCCTTGATGCCGGTCTGCAGCGGTTCCTTCACGCTCTGCCGGTTGATCACCGACGGGGCCTGGAGCTCCAGCGCGCGGCGTGTCTCGGCGTCGATCTCGCCCAGCCCGTCGAGCGGGTTGCCGAGGGGATCGACGGTGCGGCCCAGGAAGGCGTCACCGACGGGCACCGACAGCACCTCGCCGGTGCGCCGGACCGTCTGGCCCTCTTCGATGCCGGCGAAGTCGCCCAGCACCACCACACCGATCTCGCGTACGTCCAGGTTCAGGGCCAGGCCGAGCGTGCCGTTCTCGAACTCCAGCAGCTCGTTGGCCATCGCCGAGTGCAGTCCCTCGACGTGAGCGATGCCGTCGCCGGCGTCCACAACCCGGCCGACCTCTTCACGAGAGGCCTCCGGCGCGTACGACTGGACGTGTCGCTCGATCGCGTCCCGGATCTCTTCCGGCCGGATCGTCAGCTCCGCCATCTTTGGTCCCTACTCTTTCGTCCTCGAAACTCGTGAACTGTGCTGTCTAAGGGTCGCATCTACGCACCCGAGAACTTACGGCGCGCCTGCTCGAGCCGGTGCGACACGCTGCCGTCGATGACCTCGTCGCCGATCCGGACCCGCACACCGCCCAGCAACTCGGGGTCGATCTCAACCTGCAGATCGACGTCGCGGCGGTAGATACGCGCCAGGGCGGCGGTCAAGCGGCTTTCCTGCTCGGCACTCAGCGCCGCGGCGACCGTGACCTTGGCCAGGAGACGCTCGCGCCGTCGCGCCGACTGCTCGACCAGGCTTTCCAGCGCCTCGGTCAGCCTGCGTCCGCGCGGGTTCTCCACGACGTGCCGGATCAGGGCGGCCGTGGTCTCGTCGACCTTGCCACTGAGCAGACCGTCCAGAAGGTCGGCCTTGGCTGGTGTGTCGACGGCGGGGTCGGACAGTGCCTGCCGCAACGGCTCGTCGGCCGCGACCAGCCGGTCCACCCGGAACAGCTCGTCCTCAACCGCATCCAGGCGGCCGGCACGTTCGGCATCGAGCAGAGCCGCCTCGAAGCCGAGTCCTTCGACGGCGTCGACCAGGTCGACGCTGCTGTTCCAGCGCCGTCCGACCGCGTCGGAGACGACCTCCAGAGCCGCGGCCGAGATCTTGCCCTCGAAGACCGAACGAGCCAGCGCCGTGCGGGCCGCGACCTCCGTACCGGAGTCCGACAAGGCGTTACGCAGCGCTGATGTTCCCGCGAGCACCCTGGAGACCGAGAGCAGTTCGCCGGCGAGGGTCGCGTCCGCGGCCGCCCGCTCGGCAAGTGCTTCGCGTGCGGCATCGAACGACGTCCGGCTGGAGCCCAGCATCAGCGTGTCTCCTGTCCTTCCGGGGCGACCGTCTCGAGGTCGGCGATGAAGCGGTCGACGGTGGAACTGACCTTCTGCTCGTCCAGCGCCTCGCCGACAATGCGTTCCGCAAGATCGGTGGCAAGCCGTCCGACGTCGCGGGACAACACGGCGCGGACCCGGTCGGCCTCCGCCGTCATCTGCACCTCGGCACGCTCGGTGACCGCTGCGGCCGCCTCCTGCGCCTCGGTGCGAGCCTCGGACACGATCGACTGCCGCTCGGCCTGAGCCTCTGCCCGGATCCGCGCGGCGTCCGAACGTGCCTCGGCGAGCTGCTCACGATACTGCTCGAGCAGCGCGTGCGCCTCGTTGCGCTCGGTCTCCGCCTGCTCGAGCTTCTGCTCGATGCCCTCGCTGCGGGCGTCGAGCGCCTTCTTCATCCCAGGAAGTACGAACTTCCAGAAGATCCAGAAGAGCGCGACGAACATCACCGCGCTCCAGAAGATGTCGTACCACGGCGGGATGAAGAGATCTATGCCCTCAGGCACATCTCCCTCGGCTGCGCGCACCATGTCAGGACTCACGTGAAGAGGAAGCCTGCGACGATGCCCAGCAGCGCCAGGGCCTCGACGAGAGCGATACCGATGAACATGTTGACCCGCAGGATGCCGGTGGCCTCGGGCTGGCGAGCCATACCCTCCAGCGCCTTGCCGATCAGGATGCCCAGGCCGATACCCGGGCCGATCGCAGCAAGGCCATAGCCGATGGCGTTGACGTTGCCGGATACCTCGGCGAGAAGCTCCACGGTGTTTCCCTTTCTTGTGTTGGCGCCACGGCGGACTGCCATGGCGTCGGTTCTGCCGTCAGTGGCTTTCGCTCTCCGCGCCGGCGATGTACAGCGCGGTGAGGAGAGTGAAGATGTACGCCTGCAGGAAGGCGATCAGAATCTCGAATGCGGTGATGAAGAAGCCCATGGCCGCCGCCCCGAGCCCGAACGGCTTCAGCAGCCAATCGGCGTCCAGCAGCAGGTATGTGGCTCCCGAGAAGAACAGAACCAGCATCAGGTGCCCGGCCATCATGTTCGCCAGGAGACGGATGGTCAGCGTCACCGGGCGCAGGATGAACGTGGACAGGAACTCGATCGGAGTCAGCAGCACGTACACCGGCTTCGGCACGCCAGGCGGGAACAGGTTCGACTTCATGTAGGTGCCGAACCCGTGCTTGCGGATCCCTGCCACGTTGAACGTCACCCAGGCGACGACCGCGAGCAGCATGGGTACCGCTACCACGCTGGAACCGGCGAGGTTGAGGAACGGGATGATGCCCGCGATGTTCATCGCCAGGATGAAGAAGAACAACGTGGCGAGATACGGCAGGTACTTCCGCCCGGCCGCGCCCATGATGGTGTCGATGATCTGAACCTGGACGAAGTTCACCGCGATCTCGCCGAGGTTCTGCATGCCCCTCGGAACGATCTTGGGGTTGCGGAAGGCGACGATGAAGAACGTGGCGACCGCCACAGTCATGATCAGCTGGACCAGGTTGACGCGGTTGAACTCGAAGAGGGTTCCTTCGAAGAGGATCGCCGGAGGGAAGAAGTCGACCAGCGAAGGTGCGTGGAAGCCGTCGTCCTCAGCGGCGAGGATGATCGTCGTCGTGAGCGCGCTCAGGGTCTTCTCCGTTGGGATCGAGGCCCGGGGCAGCTTCCCGGCCATACCGTGTATAGATGATGTAGCCCGACAGGACAAATCCGACGACGATACCGATCGGCAGCCCGAACGACACGTCGGCGAGGTTGTCCACCCCGAAGCCGATCAGCCCGTACAGGACCGGCCCGGCGATCAGGGTTCCCATAATGTGCCAGACGATCGATTCCCCGCCTTGGGGCAGGTGTGCCTGGTCCTTCATGAGACGCCCCGACCATACCAAGCCGCAGACAGTGCCGTGTCACACACCCCTGGACTCCCCGTTCCGGGCCGGCGCCGGCTCGTCCGAGGCCTCCGGGGAAGCGTCCGTAGAAGCGGAGCGTTCTGGCACGTCAGCACGTTCTGGCACGTCAACGTAGGGCACCTTGCTGCGCACCACGATCACCAGCTCCGCAGACAGCCAGGCCACGACACCGACCACGAAGGCGATGAAGAAGGCCATCCGGTCGTAGAACTCGGCGTCCGCGATGAGCGCCATGATCACCATCAGCACGATGATCTTGACCAGCCATGCGCCGACCACCACGCCCACGAAGCGGGTGTTGTCGAGCCGCGTGGCCAGGACACCCGTGAGCACGGTGGCCCCGAAGAAGGCGGCGGGCACCGCCAGCCCGAGCAAGATGGCCAAGCCGACCTCGGACCCTCCGAATGCCCACCCGACGACCGTGCCCACGGGAAGGAGGACGGCGAGGCCGAGCCCGGTGAGGGTGAGCACCCGGCGCATCGGCTTCAGGAACGACGCGGCACCGGGGACGGCGCCGGGCGCCGCAGGAGCTGACGCCGGCGGGCCGGATTTCATGCGATTCGATTCGGACACAGTCCAGGAGCCTACGCGCCACGACCGCGCTCCTCCCAAATGATCATGTAAACCATGCCTTCTCGTGCGACACCAGGGCTGCAGGCATGGTGAAGCACGAGAAGGCATGGTTTACATGATCATTTAGGCGACGGGAGTACGACGGCGCAGGAGGCGCCTGGGCCGCCGCGTCGTGAAACCGATCAGCACGAGGACCGCGACCCCCAGCAGCGCGTAGACCGTCCAGTCCCCTACCAGGGCGATGGCCACGACACCGCCGGCGACGAGCGCCGCCCAGACCCACATGATGGCCGCCGCCCGCCCGGCCGAGTGCCCGACCTCGAGGAGCCGATGGTGCAGGTGCTTCTTGTCCGGTGAGTTGAACATGCGCCCCTCCCGCGTACGGCGGACCACGGCCAGCAGCATGTCCAGGAACGGCAGGGCGATGACGGCCGCGGGCAGGATCAGCGGGAGCAGGGCCAGCAGGAAGGTCGACTCCTCCACCTCGTGGCTGGCCGAGCGGCCGGTCAAGGTGATCGAACCCGCCGCCAGCAGCAGGCCGAGCAGCATGGCGCCTGAGTCGCCCATGAAGATGCGCGCCGGTGAGATGTTGTGTGGAAGGAACCCAGCACACATCCCCATGAGAACCACCGCCACCAGCGCCGGCGTGGTCATCCGGGTGTCGCCCTGCTCGACGGCGAGAAGGTACGCGTAGGAGAAGAACGCGGCCGCGCCGATTCCCACGACGCCGGCCGCCAATCCGTCCAGGCCGTCGATGAAGTTGACCGCGTTGGCGGTGCCGACCACGAGGAGCACGGTCAGGAGCGTGCGCTGCGTGGGGTCGAGGGTGAACACACCGTTGGGCAGCGGCAGCCACAGCAGTTCCACACCCTGCACGACGAGCAACCCGGCCGCCATCATCTGCCCGGCGAACTTCGCCAGCGCGGACAGATCCCAGATATCGTCGGCCGCGCCCACCAGGCAGATGACGATGGCGGCGGTCATCAGCGCCTGGGCGTCTGTCGACTCCTCGAAGACGGTCCGCATCCGCGGCAGATAACTGGCGACGAGCATCGCGCCGAGCAGGCCGGCCAGCATCGCCAAGCCGCCCAGCCGCGGCACCGGCTCCGCGTGCACGTCCCGTTCCCGCGGCGGCGGGATGGCGCCGACCCAGTGCGCGATCCGGCCACACAGCGCCACCATCAGGTAGGTGATGGCGGCCGCCACGAAGAATGTGAGGAGATACTCCCGCACCGCAGGTCAGCGCTTTCTAGCCGGCCGGCATGTCACGCCGGCCCACTAGCGTGCCCGTCACCTGCGGCAGCTTCCTCCGCGGCTTCCGAGTCGACGTCGGCTCGACGGTCCTCGAGCGGCGTCGTCGAACTGTCGGCGAGCTGACCATCGGGCTCGCTACCTGGCTCACTCCCGGGCCCGCCCTCGGCGTCTGTCTCGACATCGTGTGCCTCACCAGCGACGACGTCGTCGCTCGGGACCGCGTCGACGGCGGCTGCGTCCTCGGCAGCCTCGTCGTCCTCGGGCCCGATGATCTCCGGCACCACTTCACGCAGCCGCTCGAGACTGATGGCGCCCGCGCGCACGACCCGCGGTACTTCCTCGGTGACGTCGACGATGGTAGAGGGCACGTCCGCGGCGGTGAACCCACTCTCCAGGTACACCGCGACAGAGTCTCCAAGCTGGTCACGAGCTTGCTTGGCGGAGCGCGCCGGCGGCCGTCCGGACTGGTTGGCGCTGCTGACGCCGAGCGGGCCGGTCTTCTCCAGGAGTTCGAGGGCGACGTCGTCCTCCGGCATGCGAACGACGACGGTGCCGCCGGTATCCCCCAGATTCCAATTCAGTGATGGCTGCTCATGGCAGAGGAGGCTCAGGCCGCCGGGCCAGAACACCGCGGCCAGGGCCTCGGCCGCCTCGTTGGTGACCGCCACACCGGTCCACGCGTCAGCCGAACCGACGAGGACCGGCACCGGCATGTCGGGGCCGCGCCCTTTGGCGGCCAGCAGCTTGGCGATGGCATCGGGCGAGAACGCGTCCGCAGCGATGCCATAGACCGTGTCGGTCGGCAGCACCACGAGGCGCCCCGCCTTGATGGCACGCACGGCCACGCCCATGCCACGGGTCCGCTTGGTTTCGTCCGAGCAGTCATAGAGCAATGCCACGCCGTGTATTTAACCTTGCTGTGCTCCGGTTCACCCAGCCGGGTACACCGGCGGGTGACTCTGAGACCCGCTCCACCGGGTCTGATCGGCGATCATGCGGGGCGGACGTCGCTGAAAGGAAGACGACCCCCGCGGATCACCGGGTCGGCTCAGAGGCACGACGCGCGGTCACGAAGCGGGGCCGGCCGTTGAGATCCTGGTGATCTGCGACGTCAGCCCAGCGGCCGGTGCGGGCGAACACCTCTGGAGCGGCGGTGCCCTGCACGTCGGCATGTTCGGCCACGATCAGGCCCCCGGTACGCAGCAACCGTGCCGCCGCGGACTCCAGCACGCGCATGGCGTCCAGCCCGTCCGGTCCGGACCACAAGGCGGCCGGCGGATCGTGCTCCACCACCTCGGGTTCCCGGATCACGGCGTCGACCGGAACGTACGGCGGATTCGCGACGACGACATCCACGGTGCCGATCAGCATCGACATGCTGCGCTCGACGATTCCGCCCACGTCGTCGCGGTGGACGACGACGGACTGCCCCGCAGCGTTGCGGCGGAGCCATTCGATGGCGTCGTCCTCGGCTTCCACGGCGTGTACCACGCAGGGGCGCACCTCCCGGGCCACCGAGATGGCGATGGCGCCGGAGCCGGAGAACATGTCCACCACCACGGGCACCCGGCCGTCGTCGGCGATCGCCTGCGCCTCGGCGATGGCCGCCCCGGCTGTCAGCTCGGTCTCCGGGCGCGGCACGAAGACGCCGGGCCCCACCTGCAACGTCAGATGCCGGAAATGAGCGCGCCCGGTGATGTGCTGGAGCGGCTCCCGCGCCGCCCGCCGGGCAACGAGAGCGTCGTAGCCGGCCGCGAAGGACACCGGCGGCTCGCCCGCGGTGAGCAGTTGCGATCGTTCGACCCCGAGCACGTGCGCCGCAAGCACCTCCGCGTCGTGGCGCGGTGACGGCACTCCGTGGTCGGTGAGCCGCTGCGTCGCGTCGCGGATGAGGTCACGGACGGCCGTCATGATCCCTCCACAGCGGCACTTCGATGCCACGACGTGCGCATGGGCCGATCCAACGCAATATCCGCCGCACGTCTAGGTATCGACGTGCGGCGCCGGGGCCGGTCATGCCTCTCCCTCCGTGCCCTGCCCGTCCCCGGAGAGCCGCGCATTGGAGTCGGCGTCGACGAGCGCCTGCACCACCGGGTCGAGCTCACCCTCCAGGACAGCGTCGAGGTTATGTGCCTTGAACCCGATCCGGTGGTCGGATATCCGGTTCTCCGGGAAGTTGTAGGTGCGAACCCGCTCGGACCGGTCGACCGTGCGAATCTGGCTCCGCCGGGCGTCAGCGGCCTCCTTGTCGGCCTCCTCCTGCGCCGCGGCCAGCAGGCGCGCGCGCAGCATCCGCATCGCCTGCTCCTTGTTCTGCAGCTGGCTCTTCTCGTTCTGGCAGGAGACGACGATTCCGGTGGCCAGATGCGTGATCCGCACGGCCGAGTCGGTGGTGTTGACGCTCTGTCCGCCAGGGCCGGAGGATCGGAAGACGTCGACCCGGATGTCGTTCGGGCTGATCTCGACCTCGGCTTCATCGTCGGCCTCGGGCAGCACCAGCACCCCGGCCGCCGACGTGTGGATCCGTCCCTGGCTCTCCGTCACCGGAACCCGCTGCACACGGTGCACGCCGCCCTCGAACTTCAGCCTGGCGTAAGGCGCCATGCCTGGCTCCGGGGTGCCACGCGCCTTGACGGCCACGGACACGTCCTTGTAGCCGCCGAGATCGGACTCCTCGGCATCGAGGATCTCGGTCTTCCAGCCGACGCGCTCCGCATAGCGCAGATACATGCGCAGCAGGTCACCGGCGAACAGCGCCGACTCCTCGCCTCCGGCACCCGCCTTGACCTCAAGGATCGCATCCCGCCCGTCGTTGGGGTCACGAGGCAGCAAGAGCATGCGAAGCTCATCGGCAAGGGCGTTCTCCCGGGTGGCGAGCTCCTCGGCTTCCGCGGCGAATGTGGCGTCGTCTGCGGCCAGCTCGAGTGCCGCGCGCCGGTCCTCCCCGGTCTGCAACCACTCCCGGTATGTCTTGACGATGGCCGTGAGCTCGGCATAGCGACGGCCTAGGCGGCGCGCCTGGCCCTGATCGGCGTGCACCGACGGGTCGGCCAGCTTCTGCTCAAGCTCGTCGTACTCGGATTCGAGTGCTTTGACGCCCTCGAACAACGCCGGGTCCTTCCCAGACATGTCAGCCTCCGCATGATCGTCACCGCGTGGGTACCCGTGCTCCGGGTGATCGTCCCCCCGCTGGGTGTTGCCCGGCGCGCCCCCGAACGCGGTGGCGATCGCCTGAGCACAGTCGCGGGTACGGGATAAGACGACAACGCGGGCGCACGCCAATGGCGTGCGCCCGCTGCCGGTAAAGCTACTTGGAGTCCGACTTCTTGCCGTAGCGGGACTCGAACCGCGCGACCCGGCCTCCGCTGTCCAGGATCTTCTGCTTACCCGTGTAGAACGGGTGGCAGCTGGAGCAGACATCGGCGTGGATGACGCCGTTCGGGGCGGTGCTGCGGGTGGTGAACGTGTTCCCGCACGTACACGTCACAGTGGTCTCGACGTACGTCGGGTGAATGTCAGTCTGCATGGGGACTCTCCTGAATCTCTGATTCCCGGGTCGACGCGGCGGGCGCCACACCGTGAACCGGGACCAACCGCTCTAGTATTCCAGCCGATGTCGCCGATCGCCAAACCCACGCCACGTGAGCGCGTGGTCGGGCTCTCGGACATGTTCCGCGCGCACTTTAAGAGCTTGCCGTGGCATGCTTCACCGCCACGGCACGCGACGCGCGCGGAGCATGTCCGAGAGCCCGACCGCATGCCAAGATCTAGTCGTCGTCCTTCGAGCCGTTCCCGCCGATGGTGTGCGTGGACGTCTTCACCGTCATGAGGAACTCGGCGTTGCTCTTGGTCTTCTTCAGCCGGTCGAGGAGCAGCTCGATACCCTGCTGCGAGTCGAGCGCGGAGAGCACCCGGCGCAGCTGCCACATGATGGCCAGCTCTTCCTTCGACACCAGGATCTCTTCGCGGCGCGTGCTGGACGCGTCGATGTCGATGGCCGGGTAGATCCGCTTGTCCGCCAGGTCGCGGCGGAGCCGGAGCTCCATGTTGCCGGTTCCCTTGAACTCCTCGAAGATAACCTCGTCCATCTTCGACCCGGTCTCGATGAGTGCCGTGGCCAGGATGGTGAGAGAGCCGCCGTTCTCGATGTTCCGGGCCGCGCCGAAGAACTTCTTCGGCGGGTAGAGGGCTGCGGAGTCGACACCACCAGAGAGGATACGGCCGCTGGCGGGGGCCGCCAGGTTGTAGGCGCGTCCCAGCCGGGTGATGCCGTCCAGCAGGATGACGACGTCGTGCCCGAGCTCGACGAGCCGCTTGGCTCGTTCGATGGCCAGCTCGGCGACCATGGTGTGGTCTTCGGCCGGCCGGTCGAACGTCGAGGCGATCACCTCGCCCTTGACGGTGCGCTGGAAGTCGGTGACCTCCTCCGGCCGCTCGTCGACGAGCACCACCATGAGGTGTGCTTCCGGGTTGTTGGTGGTCACCGCGTTGGCGAGCGCCTGCATGATGAGCGTCTTACCGGCCTTCGGCGGCGAGACGATCAGACCACGCTGGCCCTTGCCGATGGGCGCGATCAGGTCGATGATCCGGGTGGACATGTTCCCGGCTTCGGTTTCCAGGCGGAGCCGGTCCTGCGGGTACAACGGCGTCAGCTTGGCGAACTCCGGACGCTGCTTCGCGGTGTCCGGGTCGGCGCCGTTGACGGTGTCGACTCGCACGAGGGCGTTGAACTTCTGCTGCTTCTCACCTTCGCGGGGCTGGCGGACCACACCGGTGACGGCGTCACCCTTGCGCAGCCCGTGCCGGCGAACCATGGCGAGCGACACGTAGACGTCGTTGGATCCGGGCAGGTAACCCGACGTCCGCACGAACGCGTAGTTGTCGAGAATGTCGATGATGCCGGCCACCGGGATGAGCACGTCGTCGTCGGTGATCTGCGGCTCGTCGGGACGCTCACGTCCTGCTCCGCCGCCACCGCGCCGATCGCGGTTGCCTCCACGTCCGCGGTCACGGCGACGACGCCTGCCGCGGCTGTCGTCGTCGTCGTCGAACCGGTCGTTGCGGCGACGATCGTTGTCGCCGTCCCGGTCGCGCTCGCTGGTACGGTCCCGGTCACCAGTGCGGTCCCGGTCATTGCCACGGTCCCGGTCACCAGTGCGGTCCCGGTCGTTACCACGGTCACGACGGTTGTCGCCACGCCGTCCCTCAGGACGACGGTCGTCCGGACGACGGTCGCCGGAGCGATCGTCCGACCGGTCGCGCGCCTCGTCCGAAACGGAGCGGTCGCCCTGATCCGAGCCACCGTCACGGTTGGCTCCGCTGTCACGGTTGGCTCCGCTGTCACGGTTGGCTCCGCTGTCACGGCCGGCGCCGCCATCACGGCCGGCTCCGCTGTCACGGTTGGTCGTGTCACCGCGGCCCGAGCCGCCGTCACCGCGGTTGTTTCGCTTGGAATCGTTCTGCCGGCCGGAGGTCTGGGCGTCGGCAGGTGCCGTGACGACCGTGCTGACCTCGACGGGGGCCGCGGACTCGTCGTCGCGGGCGGGCGCGGCCTGCGCCCGGGAGGCGCGGCGCGGCGCACGACGTGCCGGACGCGACTGCTCAGCCGCGACGGTCTCGTCCGTGGGGGCCGGCTCCGTCTCGTTGCCAGCCACCGGCGACGATGCGCTCGGTGTGCCGTTCGCGGACTCGGCGGGGGCCGCCCGGCGGCCCGCCGGCTTGGCCGCGGGAGCGTCGGACTGTGTCGCCTTGATGGCGTCGATCAGCTGCGCCTTGCGCATCCGGCCAGAACCCTTGATGCCCAGCTGGCCAGCTACCTGCTGGAGTTCTGCCAGGACCATGCCCTCCAGACCGGGGGCGCGGCGACGCTGGCGCTTGGCCGCGGTGTCGCCCGCTGCCGAGGGTGCTGCGGTGGTGGAGTCCAGCGCCTCTGTGACGCCGGGAATCTCAGTGTTAGTCACTCAGGGTCCTTCCCTGGGCCAGCACCGGCAAGAACCGCCGGTGCGCCTTGATAACCCCGAGGGCAATCCCCGGGACGCATGAAATGTGCACGCTGTCACTGAATGGTCAACCTCAAGTTAGAACTAGCGCGTGCAAGCCCTGGAAGAGGTTTTCAGATCCACGGCCCGCTGCAGAGATTCCGCTACGCCATGGCTTACCGACCGTGCAGTGCGTCGGTGCGATACCGAGCGTAGCACGCCAACAGCCATTTGACCCAGACGCCACCCCGCCCCAGTTTGCGGCGTGTTGGACGTGTTGTGCCCTCAGCGCACGTCCACGGCCGCACCCATCGCATCCACGGGTAATGCCCGCACATCCCAGCCGGGGGCGAATTCGCTCACACGTGCGGACTCGTCGCCGCTGGCCAGCACGAGGACACTGGGGCCCGCACCGGAGACGACCGCCGCCAGGCCCTGCTGCCTGAGCTGCTGCACCAGGGCGATCGTCTCCGGCATGGCCGGGCGGCGGTACAGCTGGTGGAGGCGGTCGTCGGTGGCGTCGAAGAGCAGCGCCGGGCGGCGCGTCACCGCCTCGACGAGCAATGCGGCCCGCCCGGCGTTGCGTGCGGCGTCGGCGTGCGGCACCGATGCCGGAAGCAGCCCCCGGGCCGCCTCAGTGGCCAGGGAGGCCGCCGGAATGCACACCACCGGGACGATGTCCGGATGGACGTCCATCGCGGCCGCGCGGGCCGTTCCGTCGTCGTCGTTCCAGGCGATGGTGAATCCGCCGAGAAGACATGGGGCCACGTTGTCGGGGTGCCCTTCCAGCCGGGCGGCCAGGTCCAGCAGGTCGTCGTCCTGGACGTCAGAGCCGCAGAGCGCGCGGGCAGCCAGCACACCGCCGACGATCGCCGCCGACGACGACCCCATGCCGCGACCGTGCGGAAGCGCGTTGCGGCAGTGCAGCTCGATGGCCGCGGGCTTGACCCCGAGCTGATCGAAACATGCGCGCATGGACCTGACCACCAGATGCGACTCGTCGAGGGGCACGTCATCGGCACCCGAGCCTTCGACGGTGACGCGCACCTCCAGCCGGCCCCCTGGGACAGGGTGGCTGAGGTCGGCACGCGCATCGATCACGTCGTGCAGCCCGAGTGCCAGGCCCAGCGTGTCGAACCCTGGGCCGAGGTTGGCGCTGGTGGCCGGCACCCGGACGGTAACGGACCGTCTCACCTGCTCAAGCCGAGTGCCTGCGCGGCGGCGGAGGCGTCGGCGGCGATCGCGTAGGGGCGGATCTCGCCGTAGTACGAGCTCGCCGTGTCGACGTCCTTGAGCCCGTGACCGGTGACCGTCACGACGATGCGCCGGCCACGGTCCAGCAGCCCGGTGCGGGCGTAGTGGAGCAGTCCGGCGACACCGGCGGCCGAGGCCGGCTCGACGAACAGGCCTTCCCGGCCGGACAGTTCCTGTTGCGCGGCGAGAATCTGCTCGTCGGTGACGGCGTCGATCAGTCCGCCCGAATCATCTCGGGCGGAGATGGCGAGTTCCCATGAGGCCGGGTTTCCGATCCGGATGGCACTGGCTACGGTCTCCGGCGCGTCGACGGGCACGCCATGGACGAGTGGGGCGGCGCCGGCCGCCTGGAATCCCCACATGGCCGGCCGGCGGGTGGTCACGGCGTCGGCGGCGTATTCGGAATAGCCCATCCAATAGGCCGAGATGTTTCCCGCGTTACCCACCGGCAGGACGTGGACGTCCGGAGCGTCGCCGAGGTCATCGGCTACCTCGAAGGCGGCCGTCTTCTGGCCGGCGAGCCGGTACGGATTCACGGAGTTGACCAGGGCGACGGCGTACTCCTCGGACAGTTCGCGAGCGAGCCTCAGGCAGTCGTCGAAGTTCCCGTCCACCGAGGCGATGACGCCGCCGTGAACGACGGCTTGTGCCAGCTTGGGACCGGCGACCTTACCGTCCGGAACCAGCACGACGGGGCGCATACCGGCGCGCACCGCGTAGGCCGCCATCGACGCACTGGTGTTGCCGGTGGACGCGCAGACCACCGCCTCGGCGCCGTCCTCGGCCGCCTTGGAGATCGCCAGTGTCATCCCGCGGTCTTTGAACGAGCCGGTCGGGTTCACGCCCTCGACCTTGAGGTGCACTTCGCAACCGGTCTGCTCCGACAGCCACGGCGCAGGCACGAGCGGCGTTCCGCCCTCGCGCAGGGTCACCACGGGCGTGGTCCCGGAGACCGGGAGGCGGTCTCGATACTCCTCGATCACGCCACGCCAGAGCCGGGTTCGGGCTTCCACCATTCCACTGGGCACGGCGCCCATTATCCATCCTCCCCGTTGCGTCCTGCAGAGCGAGGGTCCGGACGCACGGTGTGCAGGACGCAAGCGTGCGTGCGGCGAAGGTCAGCCGCCCTCGACGCGCATCACGGACATCACGTCCCGGACGGTGTCCAACCGGCCTAGTCCTGCGACCGTAGCCGTCAACGCCTCGTCGGAAGCCTTGTGGGTGACCACCACCAGCTCGGCGTCGTCGGGACGCTCCGTGCGCTGGCGCACCGTCTCGATCGAGACACCGTGCTCGGCGAAGACGGTAGCGACGGCGGCAAGCACGCCGGGACGGTCGTCCACGTCGAGGCTGATGTGGTAGCGCGTGCTCGTCTGGCCCATCGGGTGCACCCGGCGGTCGGCGTACCAGGACCCGCCCGGGCCGGTCACCCCGCCGATCCGGTTGCGCGCGACGGTCACCAGGTCGCCCAGGATGGCACTGGCCGTAGGCGCGCCGCCGGCGCCCGGACCGTAGAACATGACCTGGCCGGCAGCCTCGGCCTCGACGAAGACGGCGTTGTAGGCGCCGCGGACGCCGGCGAGTGGGTGCGTTCGCGGAATCATCGCCGGGTGAACGCGGACGCCGACGGCGTCGCCGTCGGGCGCGAGCTCACAGATGGCCAGCAGCTTGACGACGGCGCCCATCGCCTTCGCGCTGGCGACGTCCGCGGATGTCACGTCGGTGATGCCCTGCCGATGAACGTCGGACATGGTCACCGGCGAATGAAACGCGATGCTCGCCAGGATCGCGGCCTTCGCCGCGGCGTCGAAGCCCTCGATGTCGGCGGTCGGGTCGGCCTCGGCGTACCCGAGGGACTGAGCCTCCTCCAATGCCTCGGCGAACCCGCTGCCGTACGAGTCCATCTGGTCGAGGATGTAATTGGTGGTGCCGTTGACGATGCCGAGAACCCGGGTGATGTGGTCCCCCGCGAGTGATTCCCGGAGGGGGCGCAGCAGCGGAATGGCGCCCGCGACGGCGGCCTCGTAGTACAGGTCCACGCCGTGCTTGTCCGCCGCGGTGTGCAGGGCGTACCCGTCGTCGGCCATGAGCGCCTTGTTGGCCGTCACCACGGACTTGCCCCGCTCCAGAGCCGAGAGAATCAGCCCGCGGGCAGGCTCGATACCGCCGATTACCTCGACGATCAGGTCGACGTCGTCCCGCTCGACCAGACCCGCGGCATCCGTGGTGAACAGTTCGGGCGAGATTCCGGAGGCAGCGCGGTCACGGCCCGTGCGGCGCACCGCGACGCCGGCCAGCTCCAGCCTCGCGCCGATCCGCGCGGACAAGTCGTCCGATCGCTCCGTCATCTGGCGAGCCACCTCGGACCCGACAACTCCACAGCCGAGGAGCGCAACCCGCAACGTGTTCATTCGCATCCTCCCTTGCCCGTCGGCGCCCAGCGCCGGCAGGTCCGCTGGCCGCTCGGCCACATCAGTTTCCGCGAAACGCGGAGGATCTGGCGCGAAGCGTCCATAATGCGAGACATCTGTCTCACGATACGCGGCCTTGACCGTAGATCCTACGCCCGACCGACTGTACGTTCGCCTGGGGAGATGGTCACCTCGTGACCCGAACCACCTGGCCATGCCCCGCCCCCAAATGATCATGTAAACCATGCCTTCTCGTGCTTCACCATGCCTGCAGCCCTGGTAAAGCACGAGAAGGCATGGTTTACATGATCATTTGGGGCGGTCAGCTGGCGGCCGGGATACTGCTCGTCTCGGCGACCTCCACCAGCTGCTGCTTACCTCCGGAGATGATGCGATGGCGGACCGCGGCAGAGATCAGGTCGACGACGATCGTGACGACGATGATCACCACCAGCGTGATCCCGATCCGGTCCCACTGGCGTGTGCCGGCGAACAGCTGCGACAGCAGGGACCCGATCCCACCCGCGGCCAGGACGCCGAGGATGGCACTCGCCCGGATGTTGATCTCGAACCGGTAGAGCCAGAACGCCACGACCTCAGGCAGCGCCTGCGGGACCACCCCCCACCGCAGGATCTGCAGCTGGCGTGCCCCAGTGGCCCGGGCAGCCTCCACCGGGCCGCGATCGATCCCTTCGATGACCTCGGCCGTGAGCTTGCCGAGGGTGCCCACGGATCCGACGCCGAGGGCGAGAGCTCCGGCGGCGGGCCCGAAGCCGAAGATCGGAAGCATCACGGCGATGGCGAAGATGAGCTCGGGGATCGCGCGGATGGCGTTGAGGATCTGCCGGACGATCAGTACGACGGGCCGGGGCGAGATGTTCTCCGCCGCGAGAAATCCCAGCGGGAACGAGACGACCGCTCCGATCATGGTGCCCACCCAGGCCATGTACAGCGACTCGAGCATCAGCTCGAAGGCACGCTGCCAGTATCCCGTCTCCGGGTCCTCGAGCGGGTTGGACAGCACGCCGTCGGCCATCAGGGAGACGTAGTTCCCCAGGTTGCCGGGCAGTTCGGACAGGTTCTCCCAGCGAGCGTCGACGAGCAGGAGGCAGGCGACGATGACAGCCGTCCCCGCGACGAACCCGATGGTCTTCCTCGTCTTGCTCGGCGGCTGCGGCCGGGACCCGGGCACGGTCGTCCGGCGGCGGCTCTCGATCGGTCGCGCCATCACACCAGCCTCCGGCGGATCCACACAGACACCCGGTCCAACAAGAAGACGACGACGAACAGCGCGAAGATGACCGCGCCGAGATTCTCGTACTGGAACTGGTTGAGCTGAACCCGGATGACCTGCCCGATTCCGCCACCACCCACGATGCCGATCACGACGGATGCTCGGATGTTGAGCTCGAAGACGTACAGGCTGTAGGAGGTGTAGTTCGGAAGGATCTGCGGAACGACGGCCGACCACGCCCGCTGAATCCGGCTGCCGCCCGCCGCGTCCGCGGCTTCCAGCGGCCCCACGTCCACGGCGTCGATCGTCTCCGACGTCAGCTTCGCGTTGATGCCAATGTTGAACATGATCAGCGCGAGGATGCCCGCGAGCGCACCGTTGCCCACCGCGGCCGCGAAGATCAGGCCGTAGGCGATGTCGGGGAGCGAGCGAACGACGCTCAGGATCGTCTTGAACCCCTGATAGACGACGGTATTCGGATTTGTGATCTTGCTGGCCAGCATCGAGAGGAACAAAGCCACGCCGTTGCCCACGACGGCGGCGATCACCGCGATGTAGAGCGTCTCCATCCACGCGTCGCGGATCCGCCACGCGAACTCCCAGTTCGGATCGAAGAACCGCTCAAGGATCTCCGCGCCACGAGTGAGGTCGGTGAACAACGGCGCCAGCGTGAACTCGATGCTGATCATCGACCACACAGTGATCGCCACCACGACCACCAGCCCGAACCACAGCGACCACCGGGGCCGGGGTTTCCGTGGCCAGGCCGAGCGGTCGACCTGCCCGACCGCGGTGGACGCCACCTGGACGCTCACGAGGGATCCTGCCGTGCGGACTCGCCGTCCGTGCGCTGTTCCACGACGTCGGCGAGGCCGACCTGAGCAGGCAGGTCGAGAACGTCATCAGCGGTCAGGGACCGGCCGTAGATGTCTTCGAACACTTTCTCATCCGCCTGCTCGCCGGTGCCGTCGAATACCATCTCGCCCTCCCGCATGCCGATGATCCGGTCACCGTAACGGCGGGCCAGATCGAGGAAATGCAGGTTGACGATGGTGGTGATGCCAAGCTCACGGTTGATCCGCTGCAGGTCACGCATGACGACGTTGGCCGTCGGGGGGTCGAGCGAGGCCACCGGCTCGTCGGCAAGCATGACCTTGGGCTCCTGCGCCAGCGCTCGCGCGATGGAGACACGCTGCTGCTGCCCGCCGGAGAGGTTGGCGGCACGCACGTAGGCCTTCTCGACGATCTCCACCCGCTCCAGGGCCTGCATGGCGAGCTCCCGGTCCGCCGGCCGGTACCAGCCAAGGAGGGTCCGCCACGTGGGTGTCTGATGCAGCCGCCCCATCAGGACGTTGTTCACCACGCTCGTCCGCTTCACGAGATTGAACGACTGGAAGATCATGCCGATCTCGGAGCGCAGCGCACGCAGTTCCCGCCGGCCGGCTTGCTCGACGTGGCGGCCGTTGACCTCGAGCGATCCGCTCGTCAGCGGAACCAGGCCGTTGATCGCCCGGACAAGGGTGGACTTACCGGCTCCGGACAGGCCGACGACCACGACGAACGAGCCGTCCTGGATCTCCAGGTCGATGTCGCGCAGGGCGTGCACACCGCCGGGATAGGTGACAGAGACATTGGAGAAGCGGATCACGAGATGACTGGCCTTCCCTCGACTACCACGACGCAGCTCGCCCCGCACAGCGTAGCGAGGGCCCGGGAGGGCGTGCGCTACTCTGCGCGGCGCGGCAACCCGGGCCCCCGCGTTCTAGCCGCCGAAGTTGGCGGCCACCTGACGGGCGGCTTCCAGCGCCTCGAGGTCGGCCGGAACCAAGCCCTCGATGCTGTAGACGTCGTCGAACGCCACGGCGCCTTCCTCGGTCTCGATCACGGCCATGAACGCGTCAGCGATCTCCTGCTGGGCCTCGTCGGAGAGCTCACCGCTGACGGCCACGCCGTCGTTGGGGATCTCCTCGGACCAGGCGAACACGACGACGTCCTCCCCGATGCTCGGCTCCTCCTCGACGACGTTGGTGCGCGCATCGTCGAAGCTGACACCGACCTCCGCCTCCCCGCTTTGCACGCCCAGCACGGCGTTGGGATGACCTCCGGCGAAGATGGGGTCGATGTCCACCAGCGGGTCCATGCCGGTGACCGTCTGGATCTGGGTCGCCGGGTAGTAGTAGCCGGACGCCGAGCTGGCGTCGACGAAGAGGATCTGCTCGCCGGACTCGAGCTCGTTCAGCGCATCTTCCCCGACGGGCCCGGTCTCGGCTGCGTCGGTGCCGTTGCAGTAGCTGTACGGGTTACCTTCGTCATCCTCCACCGTGACGACGTCCGTGGTGCAGAAACGGTCTGGATTGTTGGTGAACCATTGGGTGTGGTACGTGGGCGTGCCGAACCGGACCGACTGAAGGATGATCTCGGCACCGGACTGGTCCACCGCCTGTACCAGCGCGATCGGACCGAACATGCCGACGTCGGCCTGGCCCGTCCCCATAGCGACCACCAAGGCCGCATAGTCGGTGGCCACGTGCGTCTCGACGGTCACGCCCAGCTCCGCGCCGATCAGCTCGCCGAGCACGTCCGCGTCCTCGACCAGCTGGTCGACCTCTTGCGAGGGCACGAGCCCAAGGGTCAAGGGGTCCGGAACGGCCGCGCCGCCCTCGCCGTCCTGGCCGCCGTCGTCGCCGTCGGTCTCCGTCGTCACGTCCGCGTCGTCGCCATCGGCGTCACCGCTGTCGTCGCCGCCGCATGCGGAGATCAGCACGACGGCAGACATGACTGCCAACCACTTCGAAACCTTCATCGATTTTCAACTCCTTGCACCGGTCTTGAGGACCTGAACTCGAACGCAGCGCGAAAACGGCACGCGAACATCAACACCACCGTGGGCCTGACCGATCCAGCCTCGCTCCTCGTAGAGCCTCGGATGCTACTCGGCCGCGAACAGCCGGTAAACACACGGACACGATTGCGCATCGGGCGCGACCAATCTGTTATTGAATGCACTCTCAATAGATGCGACGACGGTTCTCACCTCCCATATGTTCACCATCGCAATTCGCCCAGAGTCTCGCAGGACCTGCGATGAGGCGGAGTCGGCGATGCTGACGTTAGAATCGTCCCTGTCTGCTGGAGGGCGGCTAGGGTTCCGCGGCGCCGGACATGTTCCGACGCCGGGCTGGTCCGAGCGCCGCGGAACGCCGGTGTGACGTGGAGCCCGCAGTCCGTTGATCCTCGAACGGGCGACGCCGACAAGTAGGGCTGCTCGCACACGCGGCCCGCACCTTATTAGGACAAAAGCCTCGAGGGGAGACGCGGACACGTCATTGACGTGCCCGATTCCCTCGAAAGGCCGCACTGGTGAGTTCGACACATTTCTTTCCGCACAGTTCGAGTCGTCTCCGCGCCGTATTTCAGGCGCTGCTCGTCACATTTCTCTGGTCTCTGTCCTGGGTTTTGATCAAGGCCGGCCTGGAGGAGATCCCCGCTCTCACCTTCGCCGGCCTGCGCTACGTGCTTGCGTTCCTGTGCCTACTCCCGCTTGTCGTCCGCAGCCGGCATCTGAAGGCGATCCGCGGGCTCACCGGAGCGGACTGGCTCCGGCTCACCTCCCTGGGGCTCGTCTGGTACACCCTCACGCAGGGCGCGCAGTTCCTCGCGCTGGACCGGTTGCCTGCCACCACCACGAGCCTGATCCTCAGCTTCTCCCCGGTGGTCGTCGCCCTTCTCGGCATCGCCTTCCTCGCCGAGCAACCACGCCGGGCGCAATGGGTAGGCATGGCGGTGTACCTGGTGGGCGCCGCGATCTTCCTGTATCCGGTCAATCTCCCCGCCCAGCAGGTCGTCGGGCTCGGGATCGCCGTCCTCGGGCTGCTGGCGAACGCCGGCGCGGCCGTGCTGGGGCGGGCTGTCAATCGCTCCGGCGTTCTCAGCCCTCTGGTCGTCACCGTCGTGAGCATGGGCATCGGTTCCCTGGTCCTGCTCGCCACGGGCCTCGCCACCCAGGGCATGCCTGTACTGAGTCCGTCCAGCTGGGCGATCGTCGGCTGGCTCGCGGTGGTCAACACCGCGTTCGCCTTCACGCTCTGGAACCTCACGCTGCGCACGCTCAGTGCGACCGAGTCCAGCGTGATCAACAACACGATGCTGATCCAGATCGCGGTCCTCGCCTGGGTGTTTCTCGACGAGTCCCTGAGTCCGACGGAGGTCACCGGGCTGGTGCTGGCGGCATTCGGGGTCCTCCTGGTGCAGGTGCGCCGGCTCCGTAGGTGGTCGTCGTGACGAACGTGCGCAGGCGATCGTCGAAAGGTGGCCAACCTCGCACAATGCGATGGGCGTCGGCACCCCGCGGCCGCGTAGCATCGGTGATATGACTTCGCTGCCCACGGTCGAGCACGTGACCGCCGCACTCGCGGGCGTCAAAGACCCCGAGATCAAGCGCCCCATCACCGAGCTGGGCATGGTGAAGTCCGTCGACGTCGCCGCCGACGGCACCGTGCGCGTCGAGGTGTACCTCACCATCGCCGGCTGTCCGCTGCGCGACACCATCACCCGCGACGTCACCGCCGCGGTGCAGGCTCTCGACGGCGTCAGCGGCGTCGACGTCGTGCTGGATGTGATGTCCGACGAGCAGCGCAAGGAGCTCTCCCAGCAGCTGCGCGGCGGCCGGCCGGAGCGGGAGATCCCGTTCATCCAGCCCGGATCGCTCACCCGCGTGTATGCGGTGGCGTCCGGCAAGGGCGGCGTCGGCAAGTCGTCGGTCACCGCCAACCTGGCCGCGGCCATGGCCGCGGACGGCGTTCGCGTGGGTCTGGTCGACGCCGACATCTACGGGCACTCGGCGCCCCGGATGCTCGGTGTGGAGGGTTCGAGGCCCACGGTCGTGGACAGCATGATCATGCCCATCCCGGCCCATGGGGTGAAGCTCATCTCCACCGAGATGTTCAAACAGGACCGCGACACCCCCGTCGCGTGGCGCGGTCCGATGCTGCACCGTGCGCTGCAGCAGTTCCTGACCGACGTGTACTGGGGCGACCTCGACATCCTGCTCCTGGACCTGCCGCCAGGCACCGGTGACGTCGCCATCTCGCTCGCACAGCTGATGCCCAACGCGGAGATCGTCGTCGTTACCACCCCGCAGCTGGCCGCGGCAGAGGTCGCAGAGCGGGCCGGTTCCATCGCCATCCAGACTCATCAGCAGGTGGCGGGCGTGATCGAGAACATGTCCTACCTGCCGTGCCCGCACTGCGGCGACGAGCACCGCCTGGAGATCTTCGGCTCCGGCGGCGGCCAGCTGGTCGCCGACGGTCTCGGCCGCCGTCTCGGTGCCAGCATCCCGCTGCTCGGCGAGATACCCATCGACATCGGCCTGCGGGAAAGCGGCGACGTCGGCATCCCGTTCGTGCTCAAGGAGCCGGATGCTCCCGCGTCCGCCGCCCTGCGCGACGCCGCACGGAGGCTCTCCCACCGGGAACGGGGCCTTGCGGGGATGTCGCTGAACCTCAGCCCCGCGGGCTGAGGCTACCGCCGGGGCGGACGCGGGCTACGTGGCGTCGGGGTCGAACCTGGCGCCCGACGGGGCGGACGTGACCGCGTTGATCACCGGGGACTCGGCCTTCGCCGGCTTGGCCGGCTCGACAGCGCCGCCCGTAGCCGCGCCGGCCTGTGCGGTGCTGGCCGAACCCGATGCCGACCCATCCGCGCCGTTCTTCGCCGAGGCCCGCGCGGGCTTCTTCGCGGCGCCGTTGGTGGCCCGCCGGCTCTTGCCGATGTTGGTCAGCTCCAGCTCGTCGCCCACGTCCCGGACCTCGTCCAGGCCGAACGCCTCCAGGTCGACGCCGTCGAGCACCTTCTGGCGGATGAAGGACTTCGGATTGCGCAGATCCGCGAGAGTCTTGAGGTCTTTCTCATCGATACCCAGATCGCCGACGCTGTCCGACAGGTCGCGCCGGGCATTGGCCACCATCTTGCGAAGGTCGTTCACGAACGAAGCGGCCTGCTTCACCATGGTCGGCAGCCGATCCGGGCCGAACACGAGCAATGCCACCACCAGAACAACGGCGATCTCCCCGATGCTGATGCCACTCACCTCGCCCGCGTCGAATCCAAGTCCCTCAAGAGTACGTCCACGGTCAACCCACGGCCGAACCGAGGGTGAGCTCGACCTCCCGGGTGCTGCCGTCCCGCTCCACCGTCAGGGTCACCGACTCCCCCGGCTCACGGGCACGCAACATGACGATCAGCGCACCCGGTGTGCGCACCGGCTCACCGTCGAGCGCCGTGATGACGTCGCCGGAGCGGATGCCCGCGGTGTCCGCGGGACTACCCGGGGTGACACCAGGCTGATCGTCGTTGTCCTGGGCCACCTGGGCGCCGGGTCCGCTGTGCGCGTTGTCCAGCAGCACGCCGATGATCGGATAGACCGCCTCGCCGTTGCTGATCAACTGCTCCGCCGTGCGGCGGGCTTGGTCTATCGGGATGGCGAAGCCCAGTCCGATGCTGCCTACCTCGGGGCTGATACCCAGCGTGGCGATGGCCGAGTTGACGCCCACGACCCGTCCCGCCGAGTCGACCAGAGGGCCTCCGGAGTTGCCTGGGTTGATCGCCGCGTCGGTCTGCAGAGCGTTGATGTAGGACTGGTCCGACTGCCCGCCCGCGGTCACGGGCCGGTCAAGGGCGGAGATGATCCCACTGGTGACCGTGCTGTCGAGGCCCAGCGGACTGCCAATGGCGATCACCGGGTCTCCTACTTGGACAGACGCCGACTCACCCAGAACGACGGGATCGAGGTCGTCGGCGTCCACGCGCAGCACCGCGAGGTCGTAGCTGGGGCTCCGGCCGATCACCTCGGCCTCGAGCTGGCGGCCGTCGAACAGCTCGACCTGGATAGGGCCACCTTCCACGTCGGTCCCCGCGGCGACGACATGGTTGTTTGTGAGCACGTAGCCGTCGTCGGAGATGACGAATCCCGATCCGGCGCCGTCGGCGGCCGAGATGGATACCACGCTCGGCAGCACCGCGCCGGCGATGCCTGCGGTCGACGTCTCGGTGCGCTCCCCCACGGCGGGGTCCGATCCGATCACGGTGACGGTATTGGTGGCGGCATCGCCCGGCTGGAGGAGCCAGGCACCCGCGAGGCCGCCCACCGCGCCGGCCACGAGCGCCACGAGCGCGAACGCGGAGGCCAGCCACCACCAGTGCCGACGTGGGCGGGCGGACCGCTGCGCCGCATCCACATCGGATGCATCCTGCTGAGGGGAGAGGACGCCCGAGGTGAGAATGGATGCGGCTGGCTGGTGATGCTCCGGCCGGGCCCAGCCCCGGCTACCGCCGCGGGCATGAGCACCGGCGAAATCCGGCTCGGCTCGTCCGCCCGGCGGTACCGCACTGGTGGACCACGGCCCTCCGGACCACGGATCGGGACGCGAGCGAATCGGACCGGCCGCAGCCGCGTCGTCGTCCGGATAAGACCAACCGCCCCTCACAAGGAGCAATCATAAGCGCCGCCGGCACCGTCGCCCTAGGCGACTAGTCGAACGGGTTCACCCAGGTGCCGACCTTCCCGGCCCCGCGCGCGATCCGGGCCAGGAAGCCGCCGTCCTCCTCGGCCACGGGGCCGTCGGGCGGCATCGCGCTCACGATCTCGTCGATGAGCTCGAGGGGCGCGTCGGCCACGACCGTAATGACGCGTCCCGACGACTGCCAGGTGAACCTGGCCGGCGGTCCCGGGCTCATGTACACCACGCCGTCACCCACAGGGCTTTGTGTGTAGCCGTCCAGCTGCTCCGGGTCCAACCGGCCCGGCTGCTCGAAGACGGAGACGGTCATCACGCCGTCGGAGTAGCTCAGGTGAATGGCGTCGCCGAGCTCGCGCGCCTCGTACAGCACCACGTCCTCGCCCAGGCTCTCCAGGCAGTGGAACCCCTCTGCACGCAGCTTCTCGATGTCGTCCCAATGCAGCGCGGCATGGTCCTCCGTCACTGCGGGCGTCGTCGCCGGCGCGATACTGCTTCGCAGGCAGCACGGAGGCGTCGGCACGAGCGAGATGTCCACGAACGCGCTGGCGCTCAGCAGCCGGCCGTCCGGCATGAACGCCTCCCGCCGCAGAGGCAGGGCGGTCTGCTGATCGAGCCACCACCTCGCCGCGATGGAGCCGTCCCCGCGGCGGGCTTCGACCACGTCCGCCATCCTGCTGGCCACCTGGCCCTCACCGGTGACACGCACATCGTAGGAGCGCACCAGCAGGTCGACGGAGCCTCCGTCCTCCGCCAGCCAGCTGGTTCCGGAGTTGCCCTGGAGGATCGCTGTCTGAGTGTCCTGGACGCCGATCTCGGTCGGCCCGCCGGCCCGGTGCCGGACCTGGACAACCGCGCTCGCCGACGCTCCGGACTTGGTCAGCGCCGACCATGCCGAGACGTACTGGGTGCCCTGGTAGGACACCCGGCTCGTCGCCGTGGCCGAACGGTTCAGCAGCTCGACGGCACGTGCCTCGTCAGACCCGTACAGCTCGTCCGGTGCGGCCTCCGACGGCACCGGCTGGACGAAGAGGACCAGGGCGCCGATCAGCGCGGGCACCGCCACAGCCGGGGCCACCAGCACACCCAAGGCGTGCCGGAACGCACCGTGCGAGCGGCGATCGTTCACCGTACAGAACGAACCCCGCTCCGGCCGCGGCCGGCGGTCGTGGTACGTCGTCGTGAGCTGATGGTTCACCAGCCGTCCCCGGCAATACCCAGGCCGGTACCGGCCGAGCTTGGGCCGGTACCGGCGCTCAATCCGTCGTCCCAGCTCAACGCCGGCACGAGGATCGAGGCGGGCTCGGCGAACGGCAGCCCGCCGGTAGACCGCGCGTACTCCGCGGTGAACTCCTCCATGGGCGGCACGATGCTGACCGGCGTCTGCTCCCGGCTGGAGTTCGACGGCGCACCGAGCGAGGCCAGCATGACCAGCACAGCGCCGGTGGATACCATTCCGCTGGCAGCGAAGCGCACGCCCTTGCGGTGCCGGTCGATGAACTTGGCTCGGGGGCGGTGCCCGGCCGCCGCATGCGAGGCGTGCGCGGTTCCGACGCTCGCGGCGGGACGGGACGGCCCCCAGGCGGCCACGGTCGCCGCCTCGGCCGGCACCTCGGCCGGCAGCGGGCCACCGGGCTCGGCAAGCGCGAGCAGCTTGCTCGTCAGCGCCGATGGCACGGGGATGCCCGGCAACGACGTCAGCGCCCCTTTGGCGAAGCGCTCCATGTCGGCGGCTTCCCGGCATTGTTCGCAGCCCGCCAGGTGTGCGAGCGCGCGGTCGCGTTCGTCGTGATCCAGCCGATCGTCGACAAGATCACTGACTCGATCGTCGAGGTGTTTCATGTCGGCTCCCCGGAGCCGTCCGGCTCACCGGACCCGTTCATCGGGTCCCGGGTTGACTCTTGAGTTGACTCTTGAGCGTGCAGCGCCCGCGCGTCGTCGGGCGCACGGTGTTCAAGCGCGGCTCTCAGATGCGCTCGCCCACGGTGGATCCTGCTGCGGACCGTGCCCAGCTTGATGCCGAGCGTCGCGGCGATCTCCTCGTAGGAGAGACCTTCGATGTCGCAGAGCACCACGGCAACCCGGAAGTCCGGCGCCATGGCGTCCAGAGCGGACTGGATGTCGGCGTCCAGCATCCGGTCGGTCAGCAGGCGTTCCGGTGTGGGCTCGCGCCCGTGCAGGCGATCGGCGGCATCGTCGGCGAGGGCGTCGAATCTGATGCGCTGCTTGCGGCGCACCGAGTCGAGGAAGAGATTGGTGGTGATCCGGTGCAGCCAGCCCTCGAAGGTGCCCGGCGTGTACGACGACAACGAGCGGAACACCCGGACGAAGACGTCCTGGGTCAGATCCTCCGCGTCGTGCGCGTTGCCGGTGAGGCGGTAGGCCAGCCGGTACACACGTGCCGAGTGCTGCTGGACGATCTCCTCCCAGCTGGGGGGTGTCCAGACATCCGCATCGGCCACCGCTGTACCTCCCTCGGCCACGCTCAGGTCAGGCGTCACTACCACTGTCATAGTGACTCATCGCCCCCTTCGCTGACCAATCGACCTTGCGACACCTGCCGCTGCACCAGCGGTCCTGCCCGGCGCCGTCGGATGTCGCCGACTATTAGTCCAACGCGTGGTGGCGAGTGGTGGTTCCCGCGCGCCTCTGCGTGACACCGCGACGGCAAATCTGACATACCGCCGGCGACGCCGCGCGCCGACCGTCCCTATCCTTGCGCGACCCACTAAGATTCGCCCTGGATACGTTCGTGCTGGATCTTCGCAGGAGGCCGTCATCACTACCGGCGACATTGCCCCGCCGACGCCGGAGACATGGGCGTACGCGGAGGCTTACACCACAGAGGACCCCGCGGTCCTGCACGCCCGCCAGCGCGCTGCGGAGGTCGGCGCCGTTCCCATCGGCGCCGGAGGCGGAGCGATCCTGCGCCTGCTGGCGGCCGCCGTCGAGGCGAAGACGGTGGTCGAGGTCGGTACCGGGGTTGGCGTGTCGGCGCTGTACATCCTGGGCGGTATGCGCACCGATGGTGTACTGACCAGCGTCGACGTCGAATCCGAGCATCAGCGGCTGGCGCGTGAGGCGTTCACCGAGGCGGGGATCCCCCCGAACCGGACCCGGCTCATTCCCGGTTCCGCGCTCGACGTGCTCCCCCGGCTCACCGACGGCGCCTACGACCTCGTCTTCTGCGACGCCGACAAGTCCGAGTACGTCGAATACCTCGAGCAGGCGATCCGGCTGCTCCGGCCAGGCGGGCTGGTGGCCTTCGACAACGCACTCTGGCACAACCGGGTCGCCGACACCGCGCAACGCGACCCCGAGACCGTCGCCATACGCGAGCTCGGCCGGGCCGTTCGCGATCACGATCGGCTGATGCCGTCGCTGCTGCCCGTCGGCGACGGCCTGCTCGTCGCCCTCAAGCGCTAGCGGGCCCCCCTCTTCCCAAATGATCATGTAAACCATGTTTTCTCGTGCTTCACCGTGCCTGCAGGCCTGGTGAAGCACGAGAAAACATGGTTTACATGATCATTTAGCGTCGTTGTGGGGACTCCGAGCGGCTCACTCGACGACGACGCCCTTGCCGACCGCGGTGATACCGCCGGCAGTGACCGTGAAACCGCGGGCTCGGTCGGACTCCTTGTCGACTCCCACCGTCGCACCGTCCTTGACGACGACGTTCTTGTCCAGGATCGCGTCGCGCACGGTGGCCCGCGCTCCGACTCGCACGTTGTCGAGAAGAACAGAGCGGGAGACCGCGGACCCCTCCATGATGAACGCACCCGGAGCCAGCACCGAATGGTCCACGAGGCAGCCGGAGAGGATGCAGCCAGGGGCCACGATCGACTCGCGGGAGTGCCCGCCCTCGACGAACTTGGCCCCCGGAAGCTGCGGATGGCTGGTGAGGATCGGCCAGTCGCGGTTGTACAGGTTGAAGATCGGAATCACCGAGACGAGGTCCATGTGCGACTCGTGGTACGCGTCGAGCGTTCCGACGTCGCGCCAGTAGCCGCGATCCCGGTCGGTGCTGCCGGGGACGTCGTTGTCGGCGAAGTCGTAAACGCCGGCGGCTCCCTTGTTCACCATCATCGGGATGATGTTTCCGCCCATGTCGTGCGCCGACGCGGGGTCTTCCGCGTCTGTGCGCAGGGCGTCGATCAGGGCCTCGGCGGTGAAGACGTAGTTGCCCATCGACGCGTAGCTGCTGTCCGGGTCTCCCGGCACCGCGGGCGGGTCGGCCGGCTTCTCCAGGAAGGCGTCGACCTTGTGCCCGTCGGAGGTTTGGATGATGCCGAAGTCACTGGCGCCGGCCCGCGGAACCCGAATGCCGGCGATGGTGGCGTCCATCCGGCTGTCGATGTGCGCCTCCAGCATCTGCCGCGGATCCATCCGATAGACGTGGTCGGCGCCGAAGACGACGACGTGCTCGGGCCGCTCGTCGTAGATGAGATTCAGCGATTGGAAGATCGCGTCCGCACTCCCCTGGTACCAGCGTGGCCCGAGCCGTTGCTGCGCGGGCACAGGCGTGACGTACTGACCCAGGATGGTGCTCATTCGCCAGGTGACGGAGATGTGTCGGTCCAGTGAATGCGACTTGTACTGCGTCAGCACGCAGATCCGGTCGATCTCGCCGTTGACCAGGTTGGACAGAACGAAATCGATCAGCCGATAGCTGCCGCCGAACGGCACTGCCGGTTTGGCCCGGTCCGCCGTCAGGGGCATGAGTCGTTTGCCCTCGCCCCCGGCGAGGACGATTCCCAGGACATGTGGGGGCTTCGCCATAGCCGCACCCTACGGCCATCCCGGCCTGGAGAGAACAGCCCTTGGCATGGGTTGTGGTCGCCACATGGTCCGATGTGTCCGGTTCTGACGGCCACAACCCATGCCAAGGGCTGTGGTCGCGGCGGACGCACTACGCTGCGGGCTATGCGGATCGGAGTGCTGACGCGGGAGTACCCGCCGTACGTCTACGGCGGCGCAGGTGTGCATGTGGACTTCCTCGTCCGCCATCTCCGGGAGCTTCCCGGGGTCGAGGTGGACGTGCATGCCCTCGGCGAGCCCCGTGACGGCGCCCGCACCTACTCGGAGGACGACCCCCGGCTGGAGGGGGCCAATTCCGCCCTGAAGGTGCTCAGCGCCGACACGGAGATGGCCGCAGGCGTGCAGGACTGCGCCGTCGTCCATTCACACACCTGGTACGCCAACGCGGGTGGGCATCTCGCCCACCTGGTCCACGGTATCCCGCATGTGGTCACCGCCCATTCTCTGGAGCCACTGCGGCCGTGGAAGGCGGAGCAACTGGGCGGCGGCTACCGGCTCTCGTCATGGATCGAACGCAGCGCCTACGAGAACGCCGACGCCGTGATCGCCGTCAGCCGGGGCATGCGCGAGGACGTTCTCCGCGCCTACCCTGCGGTGGATCCGGCACGGGTGCACGTCGTGCACAACGGCATCGACACGGCGTTCTACCGCGCCGTCACCGAGACCGACATGCTGGAACGGCTCGGGGTCGACCTGGACCGTCCGTACGTGACCTTCGTCGGCCGCATCACCAGGCAGAAAGGCGTACCGCACCTCCTCCGGGCCGCGCTGATGCTGCCGCCCGAGGTTCAGCTGGTCCTGCTCGCAGGGGCACCCGACACACCCGACCTGGCCCGCGAGACCGACGCGCTGGTGGCCCGGCTGCGGGCGGAGCGCACCGGGGTGATCCTGGTGAGCGAGATGCTGCCCCGAGAGGACGTCCGGCAGGTTCTCAGCCACGCCTCCGTCTTCTGCTGCCCCTCCATCTACGAGCCGCTCGGCATCGTCAACCTCGAGGCGATGGCGTGCGAGACCGCCGTCGTCGCCAGCGACGTGGGCGGCATTCCGGAGGTGGTGGCAGACGGCTCCACCGGCACACTCGTCCACTACGACAGCCGCGACACCGAGGCTTTCGAGTCTGGACTCGCCGCGGCCATCACCCGGCTGGTGTCCGAGCCCGACGAGGCACGGCGGCTGGGCCGGGCCGGCCGGTCGCGGGCCGTCGCGGAGTTCGGCTGGCCGGGCGTGGCGGAGCGCACCGCGGAGATCTACCGATCCGTCCAATGACCGTAGCCCGAGCCACTCGGTGAGAGCGGCGAATACCACCGGGTGACCTCAGGCTGGCCTGTGTCAACCTCCGGCGCTCACGATCCGTTGACGTCTAGGTCAGCTCCCGCTGCCGCGGGATCGGTCCCACGCGCACGCGTTCCTGATGGGTGTAGACGTTCATCCCGCCGCCGCGGACGAAGCCGAGAAGCGTGATGCCGCAGTCCTCGGCGAGTTCGACGGCCAGGCTGGACGGCGCCGACACCGCCGCCATCACCGGGATGCCGGCCGCCGCGGCCTTGTGCACCAGCTCGAACGACGCGCGCCCGCTGACCTGCAGCACGTGGCCGCGGAGCGGGAGCAGTCCGGCGCGCAGTGCAGAACCCACGACCTTGTCCACCGCGTTGTGCCGGCCGACGTCCTCCCGGACCACCAGCGGCTGCCCGGTGGCGGTGAACAACCCGGCAGCGTGCAGGCCGCCCGTACGGTCGAACAGCTTCTGTTCCGAACGCAGGAGGTCCGGAAGGCCGGACAGGATGCCGACGTCGGACTGGGTGTCGTCGCCGGCCACAGGCCAGCGCATCGCGGTCCGGACCGCCTCGATGCTGTCGGCTCCGCACACCCCGCATGCGCTTGAGGTGGCGAACGCCCTGGGCCGGGGTGGTACGGCGGCGGGCGCCAGGCTCACCTCGACGGTGTTGTCTTCGTCCTTGCACATCCGCATCGTGACGATGTCGCCCGGCACCGCCACCGAGCCCTCGCTCACCAGCCAGCCGGCGATCAGGTCGAAGTCATGGCCGGGCGTGCGCATGGTCAACGTGACGGCCTCGCCGCCGACACGCACCATCAGGGGTTCCTCGACCGCCAGGCTGTCGGGGCGGCGCGCCGCCCGTCCCGCCCGCAATCGAAGAACCGGCTGTCGTGTGGTCATCCGCCCCATGGATCCACCCTTCGGCTCGGTCCACCATGCTCCGCCCATCACCAATCGTCACGCACAGTGATCATCTTGTCACGAAGATCACCGTGAGCGTGACTATATGCCGCCCCGTGACCAGTTTGGCGCGTTTTCGGCGAACCGCACAGAATTGGTCTCCTCCAGACACTCGCACCGGATCACACACGCACTAGCCATTCGGCACCGGCCGTCCTACCGTCGGACTATGACGAAGGATGCACCCCGCGACGACTTCGACGACACCGAGCTGCGCGTCCGACCACCGCAGAGCTCGGCGGCGGGTGTGCCCGGCGTCGTCCACGGGCTCCGGGACGTCCTCGACCAGGCCGGCGTACGGCGTGGTGTGAAGACCCTACGGTTGCTCAACCAGCATCGGGGCTTCGACTGCCCGGGGTGTGCGTGGCCGGAGCCCGGCAAGCCGCATGTGGCCGAGTTCTGTGAGAACGGAGCCAAGGCGGTCGCCGAGGAGACTACCGTGCGCCGCGTCGGCCCTGACTTCTTCGCCGCGCACCCCATCAGCCTGCTGGCCACCAAGACCGACCACTGGCTGGGCCAGCAAGGTCGCCTCACCGCGCCCGTCGTCCGTGACATCGATTCCGATCACTACCGCCCGATCGGCTGGGACGATGCGTTCACGATGATCGCCGACGAGCTGCGCGGCATGGACAGCCCGGATCAGGCCGCCTTCTACACCTCGGGCCGGACCAGCAACGAGGCCGCGTTCCTCTACCAGCTCTTCGCGCGCAAACTCGGCACCAACAACCTCCCCGACTGTTCCAACATGTGCCATGAGTCGTCCGGCGCCGCGCTGAACGAGACGATCGGTATCGGGAAGGGCAGCGTCAGTCTGGCCGACATCACCGACCACGCCGAGCTGATCGTGATTGTCGGGCAGAACCCCGGCACCAATCATCCGCGCATGCTCACCGCTCTTGAGCAGGCCAAACGGCGCGGCGCGCGAATCGTCGCGATCAACCCTCTGCCCGAGGCCGGCCTGCGCGCCTTCAAGAACCCGCAGGCCGTCCGAGGCGTCGTCGGCAAGGGCACCCCACTGGCCGACCTGTTCCTGCAGATCAAAGTCGGCGGCGACCACGCGTTCTTCCAAGCCGTCAACGCCGCGCTGGTCGAGGCGGATCGCGCCACTGGCGACGTCCTCGACCACGACTTCATCGACCGTTACACCAGCGGCTTCGACGACGCCGCGGCGAGCTGGATGGAGCTCAACGACGACGACGTCCGCGCCGCAACCGGACTCACGGCACGGCAAATCGACGAGTTCGTCGGTGAGGTCGTGGCGGCCCGCAGCGTCGTCGTGTGCTGGGCGATGGGGCTGACCCAGCACAAGAAGTCCGTGCCCACCATCCGCGAGATCGTGAACTTCCTGCTGCTTCGCGGGAACATCGGCCGTCCCGGGGCGGGCGCCTGCCCCGTCCGCGGGCACAGCAACGTACAAGGTGACCGGACCATGGGCATCTGGGAGAAAGTGCCGGACGCCTTCCTCGACCGGCTCGGCGCCGAGTTCCGCTTCGAGCCACCCCGCGCGCACGGTCACGACACGGTCGACACCATCCGGGCCATGCTGGCGGGCAGAATCCGGGTCTTCATGGCCATGGGCGGGAACTTCGCCGCCGCGACCCCGGACAGCGACCGCACCGCCGCCGCCTTGCGCACCATTCCCCTGACCGTGCACGTCTCCACCAAGCTCAACCGCTCGCACGTGCTACCGGGACACCGGTCGCTGATCCTGCCCTGTCTGGGCCGCACCGAAGTCGACGTGCAGGCGGGCGGGGAGCAATTCGTCACCGTCGAGGACTCGATGAGCGTGGTGCACGCCTCCCGCGGCACCCTGCGCCCCGCCTCCGGTGAGCTGCGCAGTGAGGTCGCCATCATCTGCGGACTCGCCCGCGCGGTGCTCGGCGACGACGACGCCACACCGTGGGAGCGGTTCAACGCCGACTACGCCACCGTGCGCGAGCGGATCTCCAGGGTCATTCCGGGCTTCGAGCGCTTCGAGGAGCGGGTCGGCGAACCTGGCGGATTCGTCCTTCCGCATCCGCCTCGCGACGAACGCCGCTTCGCCACCGCCGACGGCTCGGCCCGGTTCACCGTCAACGACCTCGAAGTCATCCGGGTGCCCGCCGGCCGGCTCCTCCTGCAGACCATCCGCTCGCACGATCAGTTCAACACCACCATCTACGGCCTGGACGACCGGTATCGGGGAATCACCAACGGGCGCCGGGTCGTGTTCGTCTGCCGGGA
Source organism: Phytoactinopolyspora alkaliphila (assembly GCF_010550695.1). GTDB lineage: Bacteria > Actinomycetota > Actinomycetes > Jiangellales > Jiangellaceae > Phytoactinopolyspora > Phytoactinopolyspora alkaliphila. The sequence goes on along the minus strand of NZ_JAAGOB010000016.1, from coordinate 52,902 downwards.
AGACCTCGACGCGTTGGGGCTCGCCGATGGCACGACGGTTGACCTGGTGAGCGAGTGGACCGACGGTGAGCGACGGGCACCGTCGTTCCGGGTGGTGGCCTATCCCACCGCGCGCGGATGCGCCGCTGCGTACTATCCGGAGACCAACCCGCTGGTGCCGCTCGATCACACCGCCGAGGTGAGCAACACACCGGCATCGAAGTCCGTAGTCGTGCGGCTCGAACCGGTCACCGGCTGAGGACGCTGCCCCGCGTGGAGCCCGTGGCCTCGGCGGCCGGTGTGCCGCGTGGAGGCTCGTCGTCGCGGAGCCGGCGGTGTCTCAGCCATTGGTGGACCCGAGGCCGGCGGCGAACCCGGCGCCTCCCTCGGCAACCGCAACGACCTCGAACGTCTCCTGAAGCTGTGGAGGCGAGCCGACGGTCTTGGAGACCGGCGAGTCCGCCGCCTTCTCGGCGAACTCGTCGGCGAAGGTGTCCCGGGCCTCCACCGTGGCGAACACATAGGTGCCTTCGAACCACTCGCCGGGGCGCATCCGCCAGGTCTTGAACCGCAGTTCCGACATGCCGGTGAACCGCGCGAGAGAGGAGTCTCGCACATAGTCGCGCAGCTCGTTCGCGGTCTTCTTCGGCGCGTCCTCCAGCGACCACCGCACGGTCAGTCCGAACATCATTCTCCCTCTGCCGGCCGGGTGCCATCGGTGCCGTACGTCTCGAGCCAGGTGAGCAGTGCGCGCACGCCGTATCCGGTGCCGCCCTTCACAAGCTCGGCGGTGTCCTTGTCGGCCCGGCCGGTCCCGGCGATGTCCAGGTGTGCCCATGACACGCCACCGGTGAACCGCTCGAGGAACAGCGCGGCCACGATAGAGCCGCCGTTCACCTTGCTGGTGGCGATGTGAGCGACGTCGGCCACGGCCGAGTCCAGCGCATGCCGGTAGTCCTCCACCAGCGGCATCCGCCACATCCGTTCACCGGATGCGTCCCCTGCCGCTGCCAGCGTTCCGGCCAGCTCGTCGTCGGTGGAGTAGAGCGCGGCCGCGGACCGGCCCAGACCGACGGTGGCCGCACCAGTGAGCGTGGCGATGTCGACGATGGCGTCGGGCTGAAGCTCCGCGACGGCGTAGGCGATGGCGTCGGCCAGTACCAGGCGGCCTTCGGCATCGGTGTTGAGCACTTCCACGGTGGTGCCGTCGTACTGGGTGATGACGTCGCTCGGCCGCTGCGCGGAGGCTCCGGGCATATTCTCCGCCAGCGCCAGGAGTCCGGTGACCCGCACCGGCACGTCCAGCGCAGACACGGCCGACATCACGCCGAGCACAGTGGCGGCACCGGACATGTCGGTCTTCATCGTCGTCATCGAGGCGCGCGGCTTCAAAGACAATCCGCCGGAATCGAAGGTGATGCCCTTGCCCACGAGCACCACATGCGGGGTAGTGGCGCGTGAGCCACGAGGTTCGTAGCGCATGGCGACGAGCCGCGGTGGCCGAGCGGAACCCACGCCGACGGCGACGATGCCCCCGAACCCCTCGGCCTCGAGCTTCTTCTCGTCACGAACATGCACGTCCATACCGGTGGCGCGGCCCACGTCTCGCGCCTGTTCTGCCATCCATGCGGGGTCCTTGACGTTGGACGGCGTGTGCACGAGCTCGCGTGCATACCAGGAAGCACTCGCTCGGGCCATGCCACGCTCGACGGCTTCCGAGCCGTGATCGGAGCCCGCGAGCACCAGCGCCCGCAGCGGCGCCTTGGTCTCTTTCAGCGGCTTGCTGCGATGCGCGTCGAGAGCGAACGTGGCCAGCACGACACCCTCGACGAACGCCACGATCTCGGCGTCGCCCGACGTTGCTGTCACTGTGCTGGCCACTCGCTCGGCACCACGTGTGGCTCGTGCGAGGGCCGCGCCCGCCTTGCGGTGCGCGGCGGGCGAGCCGTCGCCCAGACCGACCAGCAGCACCCTGGTCACGTCCACGTCGCCGTCTACGCTGCCCGCGCCGCGGCCCTCCGCGAACACCTGAAGCGACAAGATCTCGCCCGCCTTGCCGGTGCCGTGCTCGCGTTCCACCAAGCCGACGAGATCCAACCCGAGGGAGTCGATAATCGCGTCTCCTCCCGGGCCAATCCATGGACCGGGCTGCGAGCCCGCGAGTGCGGCGTCGTCGTCGGACTGCGCCTCGGCGTCATCCCGAGGCCACAACGGAATGGCCAGCACGCCGGCGTCGACGTCCAGGACATCCCGGGAGTCGGTAGTCACGGTGGTGGGCCGCACACGATTCTCGGCTAGCACAACAACTCCACATATCCCGCTTCTTGACAAGCCTGACAATAAGGCCCCGTCCGATGTGCACTCACATCGGACGGGGCCCCTGGGATTTCTATGTCATCCGGCACGGAACCGCGACAGAACCGAGGCCCCGTACTAGCCGGTGACGTCTTTCAGCGCATCACTGAGCGCGTGAGCCTCGTCAAGCGAGATCTCGACCACGAGACGCCCCCCGCCTTCCAGAGGGACTCGCATGACGATGCCGCGCCCCTCCTTCGTGACCTCGAGCGGCCCGTCGCCAGTCCGCGGCTTCATCGCCGCCATCCGCGCACTCCTTCCTGTAAGCATGCACGACACCACCTGATCTGGCCCAGGAGGCGACACCCGTGCACGTCACGAACCGTCACATTATCCCGCATGCCGATGCGTCCAGGGGAGAGCACCGTCAAGTCTGTGGAAAAACCATGCTTCACCGCGTCCCCGGATGGCCCTGGCCGGAGAAGCCCTGGCGCGTCCGCGGCCCCTGTGAGAGCGGCTCAGATCTGCTCTACGCTGCCAGTACACCGTACCCGAGGAGAGGGAACGCCGTGACCGATCCTGTCCGCTACGACGTCGCCGGTGGCGTCGCCACCGTGACCCTGAACCGGCCCGATGCTCTGAACAGTCTGAACACCAGCACCAAGGAAGCGCTGAGAGATCGCGTCCGGGACGCGGCCGCGGACCGGCACGTGCGGGCGGTGGTTCTGGCCGGCACGGGGCGCGCATTCTGCGTGGGCGAAGATCTCGGCGAACACGGCGAGAAGCTGCAAAGAGGCAAAGCCGACCTCGGCGACACCGTGCGCGACCATTACAACCCCACGGTGCGTGCGTTGACTAGCATGCCGAAACCGGTCGTCGCCGCCGTCAACGGCATCGCTGCCGGTGCCGGGGCCTCCTACGCCTTCGCGTGCGATCTGCGTGTCGTCGGCGAGAGAGCCGGCTTCAACCTCGCGTTCGCCGCCGTGGGACTCTCCTGCGACACCGGCGCGTCCTGGACGTTGCCGCGCCTGGTGGGATGGGCGAAGGCTCGCGAGCTCCTGCTCCTTCCCCGGACCGTCGACGCGGCCGAGGCGAAGACCATCGGCCTGGCCACCGAGGTGGTGCCCGACGCGGCCGTGCTGCCCCGCGCGCAGGAGCTAGCCGCTCGGCTTGCTGCGGGTCCAACGGCCGCGTACGCGGCCATCCGCCGGGCGCTGGACATCTCGGCCGTACGATCGTTCGACGAGTCGATCGAGCACGAGGAACAGATGATGCAACTCACCGGCAATACCCGCGATCACCGCGAAGCCGTCAAGGCGTTCCTGGACAAGCGCACTCCGGTGTTCCGTGGCGAGTGAGGGAGGCCCGCAGGCGGGCTCGGACGGTGCGCCTCGCTGCCCGTGGGCGCTGAGCACAGCCGACTACGTCGTCTACCACGACACCGAGTGGGGCCGGCCCGTCCACGGCGACGCCGCCCTCTACGAGCGGCTCACCCTGGAGGCGTTTCAGTCCGGGCTTTCCTGGCTGACCATCCTGCGCAAGCGGGAGAGCTTCCGGAGGGCCTTCGCGAACTTCGACCCAGCGGTGGTGGCGCGTTTCGGCGACGACGACGTAGGCCGCCTCATGGCCGACGCCTCGATCGTGCGCAACGGAGCCAAGATCAACGCGGCCATCGCCAACGCCCGAGCCGTGTGCCGGCTTCAGGAAGCCGGCGGCGATGAGGCACTCGACGCGCTGATCTGGTCATTCGCACCCGACGGTGGACGCCCGGCACCACGAAGCCTGACCGACGTACCCGCGACCACGCCGGAATCCAAGGCATTGGCCCGGGCGCTGAAGAAGGCCGGCTTCGCTTTCGTCGGCCCCACGACGGCGTATGCGACCATGCAGGCGGCGGGACTGGTCAACGACCACCTGGAGGGTTGCGCCGCACGTAACGGCTGAACCTGCGCAGGGCTATCCCCAGTCCGGCGCGGGCCAGGGGCCGGATCAGCCACGCTGTGGCACGGCCTATCCGGCCGAACGGCATCTCCAGGTCTTCTTCCCAGGTCAGCCTGCACCGGCGGGGGTCAAGGGCGGTCACTATGAAGGATCCGGGACCGCGGACGATCCGGCCGGTGTGCATGACGTCGCAGCGGCGAGGCGGATCCCAGGATGTGATGACCATGGTGTCGAGAAAGCCCAAACGACCGATACCGGTCCACGCCTCGATCCTCCCGCCGACGCCCTGACCATTGCCCTGATCGCCACTGCCCTGCCCACCCCCGTCATCGGTCTGTGCGCCGCTGTCATCGGTCTGTGCGCCGCTGTCATCGGTCTGTGCGCCGCTGTCATCGGTCTGGGCGCCGCTGTCATCGGTCTGGGCGCCGCTGTCATCGGTCTGGGCGCCGCTGTCATCGGTCTGGGCGCCGCCGCTCGCCCGTACCGTTGTGGCCGGCATCCAGTCACCTTGCCGTTCCCAGTCGGTGAGCACGGCCCAGACCTCTTCGGCCGACCGGTCGACCTCCCGGGTGACAACGATCCTCAATGCCGCGTTCAGCGTCGTTCACCGCCTGCCGACGGCATCTACGTGTCGTCCCGCGCCGGCCTCGGATGCCGGATGAGCGGGCCGGCGGGGCGGGTGCCGGCCTCGAGCTCGGCGATGCGCGCGTCCCGCCAAGTGATCTCGTCACCGAGACGTTCGATGACCTGGTCGACCTGATCCATCCGGTATCCGCGCGCGACGACGGAGAACCGCAGATCGGCAAGATCCCGCGGCCGGACCGGCTGCTCGCCGAGTTCGGGCCCACCTGAATGGGGCGGCTCCCTGTCGAGCAGGTCACCCCGGCCCAGCGTGACCGCGACCACGGCGAACACCACCGCGGCGGCGACGACCGTGAAGACGACGTACATAATGCTGATCGTGCCACGCGACACCGCCGCCCTGCGCCTGGGGTCCGCCACGTTCGGGCCTGGCAACTTCGCCGTCATGGCGATCGTCAACCGGACCCCGGACTCGTTCTACGACAACGGCGCCACGTTCGGCTTCTCCCAGGCATGGGACCGGGTCGAGCAGGTCGTCGCCGAGGGGGCCGACATCATCGACATCGGTGGGGTGAAGGCCGGTGCCGGCGCCCCGGTCAGCGAGGCCGAAGAGATCGAACGCACGGTCGACCTCGTCGCGGCCATTCATGACCGGCTCCCCGGTGTGGTCATCAGCGTAGACACCTACCGGGCCGGAGTCGCCGACGTGCTCTGCGAGGCCGGCGCGCATCTGATCAACGACGCCTGGGCCGCCGCCGATCCGGATCTCGCCACCGTGGCCGCCCGCTGGGGCGCAGGTCTGGTCTGCAGCCACACCGGCGGACACGCGCCACGCACGGATCCACATGGCGTGACCTACGACGACGTCGTCGCCGACGTGATAGCCGGCGCCACCGGCCTCGCCGCCCAGGCCGTGGCGGCCGGCGTGCGGACGGACGGAATCCTCGTCGACCCCACGCATGACTTCGGCAAGAACACGTACCACTCGCTCGAGGTGAGCCGTCGCCTGGACGAGCTCGTCGGTACGGGCTGGCCGGTCCTGGTCAGCATGTCGCGTAAGGACTTCGTCGGCGAGACATTGGACCTGCCTGTGGACGAGCGGCTCTACGGCACGCTCGCCGCTACGGCCGTCGCGGCGTGGCAGGGCGCACGCGTTTTTCGGGCACATGACGTCGCGGCGACGCGCCAGGTACTGGACATGGTCGGGGCGATCAAGGGCGACCTGCCGCCGCGCGCCGTGAGCCGCGGCCTCGGCTGAGCGACTCGCCAGCCGCTCGGCCGATGCTCACCCCAGTTCGTCACCTGATCGTCGATTTGTCGTCTGATCATCCGCGCTGGACGTGTGGACGAGCGAAGAAGATCAGATGACAGACACCGGCCGATTCTCAGGGTTTGGCCATCTGATCTCCAGGCGTTCACATCTTGAGACGCGATCAGATGGCGAACACGCGCGATTCGCTCCAGTTTCGTCATCCGGTTCCCAGGCCAGGAGGCGATCAGCTGACAAATCGACGATCAGGTGACCAAGGTGGCCACGGAGACCGAGGTGGCACGCATAGTCGATGCGCGAGGCCCCAGAGAGCTGGACCGCTATTCGGCGTCGGCGGCTGTCGTGGCGACGGCCTCGCGCTCACGAGCACGGCGGGCGGATCCCGCGGTGATGATGACGTCGATCGTCTCGTCGAGCGAATCCGTCACGGTCAGCAGCTCGAGATCCACGGGCGAGATCTTCTTCTCCGCGGCCAGCGTCGAGCGTAGCCAGTCCATCAGCCCGCCCCAGTAGGCAGTGCCGACCAGCACGATGGGAAAGGTGGTGACCTTGCCGGTCTGCACGAGCGTCAGCGCTTCGAAGAGCTCGTCGAGCGTGCCGAAGCCACCGGGAAAGACGACGAAGCCTTGCGCGTATTTGACGAACATCGTCTTGCGGGCGAAGAAGTAACGGAAATCGACCCCGAGGTCGACGTAGTCGTTGAGGCCCTGCTCGAAGGGAAGCTCGATGCCGAGGCCCACCGACGTCCCGCCCGCCGCGCTGGCGCCCTTGTTCGCCGCCTCCATGATGCCGGGTCCTCCCCCGGTTATGACGGCGTAGCCGGCACCTACGAGGCGTTCGCCCAGCTCTTCGGCGAGCGCGTACTGCGGATCGTCGGTGGGGGTGCGGGCGGAGCCGAACACGCTGATGGCCGGTCCGAGCTCGGCCAGGGCGCTGAAGCCCTCGACGAACTCGGACTGGATACGCAACACTCGCCACGGGTCCGTATGCACCCAGTCGACCGGTCCTCGGCTGTCCAGGAGCATCTGGTCGTGGGTGTCGGTGGGCAGCCGTGAGCGGCGAAGTGTCAGCCCGCCGCGGTGCGACTCCGGCGGCCGGTTCGTCTGGTCGGAATCGTTCACCCGCGACACCCTAACGTCCTGCGAACCAGTCTCGAGGCCGGCCTCGCCGGGCCAGCGGCCGTCATGGTGCCAGCCACGCAAACATGCGGTCCTCACACAGCGCGATCTCGCCCAGGGGCACCCGCTCGTCGTCGGCATGTGCCAGCTGCGGATCGCCGGGCCCGTAGTTGACCGCCGGGACGCCGAGCGCGGAGAACCTGGCGACGTCGGTCCAGCCCTCTTTCGCCCTCACCTCGGCTCCCACCGCCTCGATGAAAGCGGCCGCCGCGGGCCGGCCGAGACCGGGACGGGCACCTGGCGCGCTGTCGGCGAGCTCGATCTCGTATCCGTCGAAGACATCTCGGACGTGCGCGAAGGCCTGTTCTTCGTCCTTGTCGGGGGCGAACCGGTAGTTCACCGTCACCGTGCAGCGATCCGGGATGACGTTTCCCGCGATCCCGCCGTCGATCGCCACCGCGTTGAGTCCTTCGCGATAGGTCAGACCGTCGACGTCCACCACCGCCGGGGTGTAGGCAGACAGCCTCCGCAGCACATCTCCGGCGCGGTGGATGGCGTTGTCCCCCATCCACCACCGTGCACTGTGGGCCGCTTGTCCGCTCAACCCGATCGTGGCGCGCAGCGTGCCGTTGCATCCGCCTTCGACGGCGGCCGCGGTCGGCTCCATCAAGACCGCGAAGTCGGCCTCCAGCCATTCCGGCCGGGTCCGGCTGATACGGCCCAGCCCGTTGCGTTCGGCTTCGACTTCCTCGTTGTCGTAGAACACGTACGTGACGTCGCGGACGGGCTCGGTGATGTGTGCCGCCAGGCGAAGCATCACGGCGACGCCGCCCTTCATGTCCACGGTCCCGCGCCCCCACAGCAAGTCGCCGTCGCGTTTGGTGGGGAGGTTAGCCGCGATCGGCACCGTGTCGAGATGTCCGGCGACGACGACCCGTCCGGACCGAGCCGTGTCCCCTGACCGAGCCGTATCCCCTGGCCGAGCCGTGTCTCCTGAGCCGGCAGCACGCCCGGTGCGGGCGACGACCGTGTCGCCGTCCCGGTCGACGGCGAGGTGCTCATACGCCGACAGCGACGCCTCGACGACGTCGGCGAGCGCCTTCTCCTCACCGCTGACCGAAGCGATGTCGCAGATCACAGCGGTGAGCTCGGTGGCGGGAAGATTCAGGTCGAGTAGCGTCTCCACGCTGACCGAGCCTACGGCCTCGCGGCCCCGGATGCAGTGGAAATGTTGAGCGAGCGTCCATGACCTGCTGCGTCGTCGCCGTCAGCTTGGAATCCGGGGAAAAATGGTAGACATTAGAAACGATGAGCGTGGCCGAGCGCGGGACGACCGAGCACGGACCCAGCGACGGACAGCTGTGGTCGCGTGCCCGGCGAGGTAATCCCGCGGCCTTCGGCGAGCTGTTCACCCGGCATTCCCACCTCGTCTACTCGTTTTGTTTCCGGCTCACCGCGAGCTGGAAGACCGCCGAGGATCTGACCACGGTGGTTTTCCTGGAGGCGTGGCGGCGACGATCCTCCGCGGCGGCCGAGCAGGACGCCGTCGTTCCCTGGCTGCTCGGTATCGCCTCGCAGGTGGCGCGGAACAGCACCCGAGCGGTACGCCGGCATCGGCACATTCTCGCCAAGCTGCCGCCGGCAGTCATCGACGACGGGCTCCAGGAGAACCCTGCTGCGCGCGCCGAGAGCGAGCAGCAGATGCAGGAGATCCTCCGGGTTTTCCGGCGGCTGCCCCAGCGTGAACAAGAAGTCCTTGCCCTGTGTGTCTGGGGCGAGCGCACGGCCGCTGAGGCCGCGATCGCCCTCGGCATTCCGGTGGGAACGGTCCGTTCCCGGCTGACCAGAGCACACGAGCATCTCCGCAATCTCGCGGAGGCAGCCGCCCAGCAAACGAAGCCGCGGGCGGCGATGCGTCCCCAACCGACCCGAGAGGCAACGTAATCACATGTGCCCCACGGCTCTGCTCCCCCGTGATCTCGAACCCCCGCCTCGTGCGTCGCTGACGCCGGAGCGGGAGCGCGCGATCCGCCAGCTTCTCGAGTCGATCGTCCAGGACAGCCAGGAGGCCGAGCAACGCAACCGCCGCCCGGCCCGGTGGAAGCGCCCGAGTGTGCAGTTCCGCCGCGTCGGCCTGGCCGCTGTCACAGCGGTGGCGTTCGTGGCGGCGTCGCTGGTCGTCACCCACGAACTGCTGCCGAACGCCGGTGTGGCCGAAGCGGCGACTCCCGACCTGATCGGGCACGAGACAGCCACCGGTGAACCCGCCTCGGACACCCTGCTCGACCTGGCACAACGGGTCGGCACCATCCCAGAGACGCCCGAGGGCGACGTCGCCATCCGCACCGAACGCTGGTCGCTGGTGGTCACGCCGGACGAACCCGGCGACGGCGCGGCCGAGGGCCCAGCAGAAGGCGCGGCCGCCACCGGCGCCGACGCATCGCCGCCCGGTCCCGCGGTGACGACGGCGATCATTCCCACCCTGCGCGAGCTGACCCGCCACGAGGACGGCACGGTCTCCGTCCGGGACGTAGGCGGCCGGCCGCTGTTCCCCGACCACACGTACGAGCGCGCCTGGAACGACGCCGGGCGGCCCGGCCCCACGGGCGAGGTCCTCCGGGACGAGACTCTCACCGCGGGCACCTGGCCCGACGTGTACCCCGGCGACCTGCCCGCAGATCCGGCCGCCTTGCGCACGGCCCTCGCGCTGCCCAGGCCCGCGGCCAGCAACGACGCCGCGGAGCTGCTCCGAGCAGTCCACGACCTCCGGCTGGAGCGCTTGCCCGGTTCTGCGCTCTCCGCCGGTGTGCTGCAGATGCTCGCGGCCGATCCGGACGTGATGTCGCTCGGCACCACGGTGGACCGCGCCGGCCGGGAAGCGCTGGCCATCGCGGCGGACGGCGACGAGTCCGGCTGGCCAGTCCGCGAGATTCTCCTGCTCGATCCGGACGACGGCCGGCCTCTCGCCTACGAGCAGGTGCTCATGGCCGACGTCGAGGTGATCGACGTGGGCGCGCCGGCGGTCATCGAGTACACGATCTTCCGCTGACCGCCGGCGCAGGCACCCTGCTGGCCCACTGCCCGCAGAGCCGCAGGAAGTCCATGCCTCACTGGGTGTGCGAGCATCTCCAATAGCTCATCCGGTTGTTGTCGCTCGAACCCACGTACGAGTTCTGAGAGGGGTGCGGCTCATGCCAGAGCAGCGGACCGCCGTTGTAGTCATACGCATAGATGATCTTCTTGCTTCCGGAGCGGTTCGCCCATGAACTGGTCTGGTTGTTGAATCCCCAGCTCGACGCCGACCCCGTGCAGGTGCTGGAGAACTGGTATCGCGTGCCGTCATAGTTGCTGCTGGTGTAGAAGCAGTAGTAGCTCGATGGGCACGAGGTATAGGAGCCCATGGCAGAGAACCCCTGACCCGAGCCGGATTGCTCGGCCAGCAGGGCGGAGTCCAAGGACTCGACCACGTCGGCGCGGACATTCTCACCCAGCCCCGCCGGTGCCGCCTCCTCACCGGGACTCGGCCAGACCACCACGGTCGCCCCGTCCTCCCACGCGAGCGCATTGTCGGACACCTGGACACCGCCGGGCTGGAGCTTCAGCAGCTCGATCATCTGGTCGGCCACGGGCCCCGTCGGAAGCTCCTGCTCCGCTGTGCCCGCCGATGCGGCCGGCCACGCCACCATCGGCGCGAGCAATACCGCCGCTACGCCCGCCGTCATCAACGCTCCCCGTCGCCCGAGGGCACCAAGCTTCGCGAACATGCAGTTCTCCCCTCCGTGCCGTTCCGGCACGTCGTGTTTCATCCGGACAGATCAGGCCACGGCCGGCTCCACTACCGGGCCGGCGAAAGCTCTCGCGAGAATGTGCCCCTGGCCACAGGGGCGTACGGCGTGCCGATTAGGCTGGGACGCATGCCTGACGCACGCCCTGCTTGGGGATATGGCCTCACCACCACAACCCTCGACGGCACGGTCCTGGATGTGTGGTACCCGGCGCCATCTCTGGGCAAACCACCAGCCGGTTCCGACGCACTCATCGACCTCCGCAATCTCGAGGGTGACGACCCCACGCGCGGGGTACGGCTGCGCCTGGTGCAGACCGTCATCGATCTGGACCAGCCTCCGTCCGACGCCTCGGACGCCTACCTCCGGCTGCACCTGCTCTCGCACCGGCTCGTCGCCCCGCGGGAACAGAACCTCGACGGCCTTTTCGGAGTCTTGTCCAACGTCGTGTGGACCAACCACGGACCGTGCGCCGTGGAGGGCTTCGAACAGACCCGGCGAGCCCTGCGCCGGCGCGGTCTGGTCACGGTGTACGGCATCGACAAGTTTCCCCGCATGGTCGATTACGTCGTGCCTTCCGGTGTCCGCATCGCCGACGCGGACCGGGTTCGCCTCGGCGCCTACCTGGCACCCGGCACCACCGTGATGCACGAGGGCTTCGTCAATTTCAACGCCGGGACGCTCGGTGCGTCGATGGTGGAAGGCCGGATCTCGGCGGGCGTCGTCGTCGGCGACGGCTCGGACATCGGCGGCGGGTCCTCGATCATGGGCACCCTCTCCGGAGGCGGAACCGAGATGGTGACCATCGGCAAGGGCTGCCTGCTCGGGGCCAACGCCGGCATCGGCATCTCCCTCGGAGACGGCTGTGTCGTGGAGGCCGGTTGCTACATCACCGCGGGCACCAAGGTGACCCTGCCGGACAACCGGGTGGTGAAGGCGCGCGAGCTGTCCGGACAGGACGGCCTGCTCTTCCGGCGCAACAGCGTGTCCGGCACCATCGAGGCGCTGGCCAGATCCGGCGACTGGGGCACCCTCAATGCCGCGTTGCACGCGAACTGAGCGATCTCTGACCGCGCCGTCCCGACCGTTCGGATGAGCCGAGCCGCGCGGTTGGCACGGACCGTCATCGTGCTGCTCGTCGTCGGCCTTGGTCTCGCCGCGCTTCTCGTCTGGCGCGCCAGCGGCCCACTGGAGATCGGCGGTCCTCGCGAGCGCTGCGTAGCCGGCGTCGCCGGCCACGACGCCGAAGTGACCATCCAGCAGGCCGAGCACGCGGCCACCATCACCGGCGTCGCGGTGCGCCGCGGACTGCCGGCGCGAGCCGCCACGATCGCACTCGCCACGGCTTACCAGGAGTCGACGCTGTACAACCTCAGCTACGGCGACCGCGACTCGCTCGGGCTATTCCAGCAGCGGCCCTCGCAGGGATGGGGAACCCCCGAGCAGGTCCAGGATCCCCTGTACTCCGCGGGTGCATTCTACGACGCGCTCGTGCGGGTCGACGGGTATCGCGAGATGGAGATCACGGTGGCCGCCCAGGCGGTTCAGCGCAGCGCCTTCCCCGATGCCTACGCTCAGCACGAGGAGAACGCACGAGCGCTGGCGTCGGCCCTGACCGGCCACTCCCCCGCCGCCTTCCACTGCCAGTTCAATACGGAGGCGTTCGACGGGCTGTCCGTGGAGGAGGCCGGCGACGACGGCCTGACGTCCCGCGCCCTAACCGTGCTCGAGGAGCTGACCACCGTCTTCGGCGACTTGGAAACCGGCGGCTACGCGCCCGGTGGCATCACGTCCGGGCACATCGACGGATCGGCCCACTACGACGGCCGGGCCATTGACGTCATGCTTCGCCCGTACGACGACACGGAGGTGAACCGGCGCGGCTGGGCGGTGGCGCACTGGGCGGTGGCTCACGCGCACCGGCTGGGGATCGCCACGGTGATCTACGACGAAATGATTTGGACGGCCCGCCGCTCCAGTGAAGGATGGCGGGCGTACGTGCACCCGTCCGGAGACACCGAGAACGTCACTCTGCGCCACCTGGATCACGTGCACATCGACGTCGTCGAAGGGGAAAGCGCCTAACGCTTCTCACGGCCGTCGTCCCTGCGCGCGTCAGCGCCGCCATCAGAGCCAGCGAGACCGGCACTGTCACCTACCTGGAGAACGGCTACGAGACGCCGGGCACCGTAGATGCGCAACAATGCGCGACGGGGCGGGGCATGACTCACTGGATATTGATGGGCTACGGTGCCGGCTCGCTTCCTTGCGGTGCGTGGGGAGGGCGCATGCAAGCCTGTGGACGACGGTGCGCTGCGTGGGCCCCTGACGGATAGGCTGGACGGACCATGAGCCAACTGCCGCCACCGCCGCCGCCAGCACAGCCGTCGCCCGGTCCGTCGCCGTCTCAGCCTCCCACGCCCCCCGAGCACCGGTCCGGTGCGGCCGGCTGGAAAGCCGCGACGGCGCTGACCGCCGTCATGGCTTTGCTCATGGCCGGGACGGTCTACTTCTTCATGGATCAGCGGGTCGACGAGCTGGAGGACGAGCTCGAAGCCACGCGGCAGGAGTTGGCCGAGGCCCAATCCGCTGCGGACGATCCGCTCGGCGGTCTCGGAGACCTGCTCGGCGGCCTGGGTGGGCTCGGTGATCTGGGAGACCTCGGTGACCTCGGCGAGCTGGGTGATCTGCTCGGCCTTGGAGACCTGCTCGGCGACGGGCTTGGTGGCTTCGACCCGATCCTGATGCAGTGCCTGTCCCCCGGTGGGCTCGGCCTCGGCGGAGAACCGTCGATTCCCGACGCTCCGATCGAAGAGCAGGTACAGGTGGTGCGAGACATCGTCGCGGACGAACGAGGGCTTTCCGTCGACGGCGACCTCGACATCGAGTTCGTGACGATGCAGGAAGTCCAGCGACGAGCCGTCGAGCTGACCGAGGACGAGCTCGATGCCGACGCCGCGGCCGTCGAGTCCCGCCTGCTGGCCGCGCTCGGCGCCGTCGAACCCGGATTGGATCTCGTCCAGGCCCAGCTCGACGCGCTGGACGCCGGTGTCGGAGGCTTCTACAACCCGGAGACGCAGGAGCTGGTCATCGGCTCGGAGCAGATGGACGGCATGGGCGCGTACATCACCTCGCACGAAATGGTGCACGCCCTGGCCGACGCGACGTTCGGCCTCCCCGACACGGTGGAGCTGGCGGAGTCGGAGGGTTCGGACGCCGCGTACGCAGCGCTCAACGCGATCGAGGGCGATGCGACGCTATACGGGCAGATGTTCATCTCGACCCACGTCCCGTTCGACCAGCTCATGGCGCTGCAGAGCGAGTCGGCCGAAACCAGCGCCGCTCTGGCGGAGCTTCCTCATTTCGTCCGCCGCGAGCTGGAGTTCCCCTACATCGAGGGCATGACGTTCACCTGTGACGTCTTCCTGGACGGCGGCTGGGACGCGGTCGACCGTAGCTATGAGGAATTGCCCACCACTACCGCACAGATCCTCTTTCCCGAGCGATACCGGGCGGGAGAGGGTGCGGCCGAGGTCCGTATCCCGGGTGGCCCGGACGGATGGCGGGAGATCCACACGGACTCGTTCGGCGCCGCCGACCTCCTGTTCCTGCTCGAGGCTCCAGGTGGAGACAAGGGCCAGGCGATGCCGGAGCCGAAAGAGCTGGTGAGAGGCTGGGCCGGGGGCGAGATCACGGTGTGGGATCGCGACCAGGAGACGGCCGTAGCGCTCATCCTGGCCGAGCACAGCGATGGGCCAAGCCTCTGCGAGACCGTCGTCGACTACTACACGCTCGCCTTCCCCGGCAGCGAACCAACCGCAGAGGGGAACGAGTTCGTCTTCGCGGGCTCGGCTCAATCGGCAGTGGTCACGTGTGAGGCCGGCGAAGTAGCGCTCGGGATCGGCCCCGACGCGGACACCGCTCGCACCGCGCTCTCCTGACCCGCCCTAAATGATCATGTAAACCATGTTTTCTCGTGCTTCACCAGGCCTGCAGGCCTGATGAAGCACGAGAAAACATGGTTTACATGATCATTTGGTGGGATGCCGGCCGGAGGCGTTTCGATGCTGCGGCCACTCGCTCGTCCGTGGCGGTCAGGGCCACCCGCACGTGCGAGGCGCCCAGCGGCCCGTAATACTCACCAGGAGCGGCGAGGATGCCCTGATCCGCAAGCCACGCGATGGTCTCCCAGCACGGCTCGTCCCGGGTGGCCCACAGGTACAGCGAACCCTCGGAACGGTCGATCCGCAGTCCGGCGCCGACGAGGGCGTCCCGGAGCAGCTCGCGGCGTGCGCGATAACGGGCCAGCTGCTCGTCGACGTGCGCGTCGTCGTCGAGTGCCGCCGCCATCGCCGCCTGCACCGGACCGGGCATCAGCATGCCGGCATGCTTACGGATCTCGAGAAGGGTGGCCAGCATATCCGGGTCCCCGGCCACGAAGCCGGCCCGGTACCCGGCCAGATTGGAGCGCTTGGACAGCGAGTGGACAGCCAGGACGCCGTCGAGGGAACCGCCGTTGACAGCCGGGTCCAGGACAGACACCGGCTTGGCGTCCCAGCCGAACTCGATGTAGCACTCGTCGGCCACGAGGACGGCTCCGCATTCGCGCGCCCACGCCACCATCTTCGCCAGGTGCTCGGCCGGAAGGATACGGCCGTCCGGGTTGGCGGGTGAGTTCACCCATATCACGCGGGGCCGGCGCGGTCCGAGTGCGACGACGGAGTCCGCTGCCACCGCTTCGGCCCCGGCCATCAGTGCGCCGATGCCGTAGGTGGGGTACGCGAGCTCGGGGTGGACGACCACGTCGGCCTTCCCCAGCCCCAGCAGTGTCGGCAGCCATGCCACGAGCTCTTTGGAGCCGACACACGGCAGCACGCCATGAACCGGGTCGACGGTCTCGATCCCGAATCGCCTCCGCAGCCAGCCGGCCGCGGAGGCGCGCAGGGCCTCGGTCCCCAGCGTGGTGGGATAGCCGGGCGAATTCGCCGCTCCGGCCAGAGCTTCCCGGACGACGCGCGGTGTGGCATCGACCGGCGTGCCGACGGACAGGTCGACCAGCCCGTCAGGATGTTCCCGAGCCCGTTCCCGATACGGGACGAGCGAGTCCCACGGAAATGCGGGCAGGTTCATCCCAGCCGGTCGCCCCACGCGGCCTCCTTCAGACGCTGTGGCCATGTCATTCCGCGTGGCTATCGCCCCGCACTAGTGCCCACCGGTCTCCTGCGGCGGCAGCGCGGCGACGACGGGGTGGTCCTTGTCGATGGCGCCGAGCTTCGCGGCACCACCAGGCGAGCCGAGGTCGTCGAAGAACTCGACATTGGCCTGGTAGTAATCCTTCCACTGCTCGGGGAGGTCATCCTCGTAGAAGATCGCCTCCACAGGGCAGACCGGCTCACACGCACCACAGTCGACACATTCGTCGGGGTGGATGTACAGCATCCGATCGCCCTCGTAGATGCAGTCAACCGGGCATTCCTCGACGCAGGCCAGATCCTTGAGATCAACACACGGCTGCGCGATGACGTATGTCACGGCGGTCTCCTCCAGACAGGTCGTGGCGCCAACGGCACCTTGCACCACCTAGTATCACGATGCACCCACCAAGCGATGCAACAAAGGTCACCCTATGAGACACCATGTCAGTTCCGCCGAGCGGGACCGCCTACTGGGCCGCCGT
The DNA here is from genome assembly GCF_010550695.1 of Phytoactinopolyspora alkaliphila. Lineage (GTDB taxonomy): Bacteria > Actinomycetota > Actinomycetes > Jiangellales > Jiangellaceae > Phytoactinopolyspora > Phytoactinopolyspora alkaliphila. Next base: position 36,255 of record NZ_JAAGOB010000016.1, on the reverse strand, counting down.
GTCGTCGTACGGCGCCGCCTCCACGGCGAGGCACACGCCGCGACCGACGTTCTCGGCGTTCTGGAGGCGTGGGAAGCCGGTGAGCTGCGGGTACGCCGCAGCTCCGGCGCGGACGGCGCTGTGGCGGAGGTCCCCGAGGCCGACGTGATCGCCATCAAGGCCATTCCCGCCCGGCCGGTCACCCGACGTGAGATTCGCGACCTTGAAGCCGCCGCCGCGCAGGGCTGGCAGGCCCTGGACACCGCGCAGCTCGGCGGCTGGCTGCTGCGAGCCGCGCGCGGATTCACCAGGCGGGCCAATTCCTGTATGCCCCTCGACGATCCCGGCCGCCCCCTCGGCGAGGCCATCGAAGCTGTCGAGGACTGGTACCGCGCCCGCGAGCTGCATCCCACATTCCAGGTGCCCAGCCTTCTCGGCGGTGTTGTCGACGATGCGCTGGACGCGCGCGGATGGTCGCGCGACGACGACGTCCTCGTGCTCACGGCGTTGGTCGGTGACGTCCGCCGTGGAGTCCGGTCCGATCTACCGGCCGTACGGGTGGACCCACACCCGGATGACGACTGGCTGGCGAACTACCACTATCGCGGTGCCCCGCTACCCGCGCACGCCGTCCACGTGCTGACCAACGCCGACGGTGCCGGATTCGCCTCGGTGGACCTGGACGGCGTCCGGGTGGCGATAGCCCGCGGTGCGGTGTCGACGGCACCCAGCGGACGCCGTTGGGTGGGTGTCACCGCCGTGGAGGTGGCGCCGGAGGCCCGCCGCCGGGGCCTGGGCAGCCATGTGGTGGCCGGTCTCACCGGCTGGGCAGCCGGCCTGGGCGCCGAAGCCGCATATCTCCAGGTTGAAGAGCGCAACACCGGCGCCCAAGCCGCGTACCGCAAGCTGGGGTTCGGCGACCACCATTCCTACCACTACCGCCAGGCACCCGGGTAGCGGTGTGGACCCCGGCTGTCAGCTCAGTCGTCGTCCGGGTCCGGGCCGCACACGACCCGGTGATTGGGGTTGTAGGTCCACGGGTCGGCCTCGTCCTTGACGAGCTCACCGTCGGGCGTCCACGCCTTGCGGTACGAGGTGATGCTGAAGCCCTGGCTGCCGCCTTGCGGCGTGCAGTCGGAGCTCGTGTCGTAGATGGTCCGCGGAGATGTGAAATTGCTGCGTTCGGAGACCGAGGTCTCCACCCGGAAATACTCCGTGCTCCAGATCCGCACGTTCAGCGTTCCCTGGCTGCGCCCGGCACTCGGGGTGAAGCGGGTTTCGATCACGACGCCGTACGGGGTGTCGTTGGCGAACCGAAGGTCCTTGGCACCCCACGCCACGGTCGCCTCCTGTCCGATCGGATACCGGTCGAAATAGATGGAGTGCGGCCAGTGCTCGACGTCTTCCAGGCCCGCCTGGAACGCCGCATGGAAGGTGGTGGTCGCCACCTGGGACACGCCACCGCCCATCGCGTCCTCGAGCCGGCCCTGGTTGATGATGGTTCCCGCGGTGAATCCGTTGGCCTCGGTCCGCTCCCCCACGGTGCGGTTCATGCTGAACTCGTCCCCAGGCCGCAAGAAGGTGTTGTTGATCAGCTCGGCCGCCCGCCCGATGTTGACGTCACGGTACTGGGCGGGTGGGAAGTTGGTGGTGAACTCGGCCACCACCTCCTTGACTCCGAGCTCCTCGGCCGCCTCGGTGGTCAGTTCCGGATCGATATCCACCAGCTCGACCTCGGCGCGGCGATCGTCGCCCTCCTCGGTCAGCGCCAGCAGCACCAGATCGCCGAGCGAGTCGGTCTCCACGCCCTTGCCGCTCTGCGCCGGGACGACGACGGGCGAGCCGTTCTCGATACGGATGGTGGCGTCCTTGCCTTCCTGGCCGATCTCGGCGAGCTCGTCGCTGGCCAAGTCAACCAGCTTGTCGCCGTCGATTTCAGGCTGGAGCGAGCCGTCTTCGGTGGAGGTCATGGACAGGACCTGGCCAATCAGCTCGGGACCGAGCTCGACGCTGTCGCTTCCCGCCACGACCGTCACCGGTCCCGACATCGCGGGCTCGGCGAACTCGGACACAGCCTGGTCGACGTCGGCCTGGGTGACCCGGGGCTCCACGGACTCCACCGGGACCGTGACCTCGGCAGGCACACCGCCGGAGCCCGCAGGCCCGAAGTACGCGCCCGAGATCACCTCGACAGCGCCGTCCACGTCCAGCGCGCTACCGGTCGAGGGCTCGCTGGTGACCACTTCGCCGTCCTCGAACCCGACCGCACCGTTCACCGGGTCGGAGTCCGACTGCTCGGCGATGGCCTCCATCGAGGCTCGCAACGCGTCAGTATCCACGTCCGGGCGTGGCGTCACCTCTTCTCCTCCGAGCAGCGCCTGCACGAGGGAAACCGGGTTGGCACTGCCACCGGGCACGGCCGCCACGGTGGCCGGGATGTCCACCCGCAGCCCGGCGTCGGACGGCACGATCTCGTAGGTGGAGTCCGATTCGCCGATGCGCACACGAATCGGGGCGTCCGCGACGGCGGGCAGCTCGTCTTCCAGAAGTGTCCGCGCCTCCGCCGGGGTCATTCCGCCGACCTCGATACCGGCGACTGTGGCGTTTCGGGCCAGATTGTCGCCGGCGAGAAGGTACGTGACGCCGTAGGCCGCGACGAGGACGAGGACCACGGCTCCGATGATCATCGCCGCCGTGCGCCCGCGGCGCCGGGGCGGCGGGGCGGCACCGTCGTCGGATGGGGACGCTGGGACGGCGAACTCCTCGGTGACGTCGTCCGCACCGTGGACGCCGCCACCCGCCGCGGGCCCGCCTCGAGGTGGACCGCCGGTTGGCGCGGCGAAGGCCGTCGCCGTGGACGTGGTCGCTGAGGCAGCGTACGGCCTGGCAGGGCCTGAGCGCCCGGGAGAGGCCTTCGCGCCCCTCACCTCGTCACCCAAGGACGCACGCATGCCTTCCTGCCTACCGGGCGTGGACGCGCCGTAGATGTCGTCGCCGGGCGGCACAGCGCCAGCATCCGACCCAGCGCCAGCATCCGACCCAGCGCCAGCATCCGGCACGGCCGTGGCACCCGGCACGGTGGCAGCGCCTTCTGCGGTGTTGGCGGCATCGGCCGGCTCGTCATCGGCGGCTTCCAGCGGGCCGTCGCCACCACCGTGCGAGGAGGCATCGCCATGCGCTGCCGCCGGCTCGGCCCGCGTGTCTTCCAGGGCAGCCTCGGTCGGGGAGTCAGCCTCTCCCGATCGGGCAGCAGAGGAATCTTCGGGGGAGCCGCCTGCACTGGTTTGTTTGTCTGTCACCTAGGGGTATACCTAACTTGCGACATATCCAGGAACCGGGGCTCACGAGAGACCTCGAGCCCTCGCGCATACTACTCGACATGCGCCGAATCGCGCCGTTTTCGGCGGGCCGTTATGTGATCTTGACGTGTCATCGCACGTTCACGCTGCTGGGCACGCGCACGCCCATGCCCAGCGTCACCGCCACAGCCGACGCTCCGCCGAGCAGAAACACCAGGCCGGCGGGGTCGCCTGCGATGACGACGTCACCGGCCGGGCGGGGCTGTGCGAGGAGCAGGACCGCCGTCAGCCACGCACCGGCCACCACACCGATTCCCACACGTGAACGCGCGGCATGACGAGCCAGCACGCAGACACCCGTGCCGGCGCCGACCGCCAGAATCAGGCCGACGGGACTGGCCCACCGGTGCATGAAGGCACCCGCGACGGCGACCGCCACCGCCGCGATCGCAAGGAGGCCGACGATCACCCAGCGAGCCGTGCGCCGGGGCCGCGCGCGCGCCCTGCGCGCAGCAGCGCTCGCCGTGCCCGAAGCAGGCGTGATCGAGTGCTCCGCGGACGCACCAGCTCCCGAATACATCAGTGACCGCCCGGTTCGTCTCAGAGACCGGAGAACAGATCTGATTCGATCCCGGTCTCCGGGTCCACAGGGCCTGGCAGCCCATGGGCCAGCCGATAGTGCTCTGTAGACCAGATGCTCTGGCCCACCTGGTCGGACAGGGCGAAGAAGCCGCCTTCGACGTCGATCTGGGTACGGTGCGCCCGCATCGCGGCCATCTTCCGGTCCACCCACTCGGTGCCGTCGACAACGGCCGTCACATCGGCGTCGTCGACGACGAAGCCGAAATCGTCAGCCGATTGCACCGTGCCGAACGGATTGTCCGGGGTGTCTTTCAGCGCGTCGATGCTCTGCTGGATCACACTGCGCGGCATGGCCGTCCAATACAGCTTCGGCACCTTCCACGCGACACCCAGCTCCTGCCGATAGCTCGGCACTCCGGCCAGGTTCAGGGCATATGTGGCGACTCGATGCGCCTGGATGTGATCCGGATGCCCGTACCCGCCGTTCTCGTCGTAGGTGATCATCACCTGCGGCCGGACCTCTCGGATGACCTCGACCAGGTGGTCCGAAGCCTCGCGCAGGTCGGCGGCCCAGAAGCTGTCCGGCCGGACGCTGTCGGGTGTCTCGGCCCGGCGGCCCTCCTCTCCCCACACCATCCCGGAGTCCCGGTAGCGCCCGGGCCCGCCCAGGAAGCGATAGTCGGAGACACCGAGCTCGGCCATGGCCACGGCGAGCTCCTTGACGCGGTGCTCCCCCAGGCCGTCCTCCTGCTCAGGGGCAAGATGCGCGAGCTCGGGAACGAGGATCTCGCCTTGCTCGCCACGCGTGCAGGTGACCAAAGTGACGTGCGCGCCCTCGGCCGCGTAGCGCGCCATCGTGGCACCTGTGCCGATCGTCTCGTCGTCGGGGTGAGCATGAACGAGAAGCAGCCGCCGCTGCGAATCCTGTATGGCCATATCGGCAACGATAGTCACGCCCACCGACAACCCCCACGCCCTCCTCGGGTCCGTATCCGGATCCGCATCCGGCGCCGCGACGCCTGCACGTGCGGCATCCAGGCGATCAGGGCCAGCAGCGCCCATCTACGCTGGGTGCGTAAGACGGCGACGGGGATCGAAGGGTGTCACGAATGGGGGCAGCGGTTCACCGGGCGCGCACGGCGTCCGAGGCGAGCTTGGCGTTGCCGGCAGGGGTGGACGCCAGGCAGCGCTGGCACAGCATCGCCACGGCCCACGAGTCGTTCCTGGGCTCGGCATCGGCGTCTCCCTCGATCCGGCCAGTGGTGCTCGAGTCCTGGCGCCGCTCGTCGGACTTCCGCGTGAATCCGGACGCTTCCGGCCCGCCTGTCGTGATGAACGACGACGAGCTGCTCCGGGCGCGCGCCACCCATCCGCTCCGAGCCGCCATGCCGACGGTCCGTCGACTGCTCGTGGACGATGCGTCCGCCGCCGGGGTGATCGTCGCCGTGGGCGACGCGCACGGCCGGATTCTCTGGGTCGAGGGCAACCCAGGGCTTCTGCGCCGTGCGGAGGCCATCCACGTCGTCGACGGCGCCGCCTGGTCGGAGGAGAGCGCCGGCACTAACGCCATCGGCACCGCGCTCGCGGAGAACACGCTCGTCCAGGTCTTCGGCAGCGAGCATTTCGTACGCAACGTTCACCCCTGGAGTTGCACCGCCTCCCCGATCCGCGATCCGCGGACCGGGCACACATCCGGCTTCGTCACCATCGCCGGACAGCACGACGTGGTATCGCCGCAGTCGGCGATGCTGATCCGGTCCGTCGTCGCGGCCGTCGAGAACCAGCTGCGGCTGCACCTGGCCGAGCAGCCGGCACAACCGGGCACAGCGCGTCTTCGCACGCTCGGCCAGGAGTACGCGGAGCTCACCATCGACGGACAGCGCCTCGGTCTCGGGCTCCGTCATTCGGAGCTGCTGCTCCTCCTCTCGCTCCACCCGGACGGCGTATCCGCAGGAGAGCTTGCCGACATGATGTACGAAGGAGACGCCGCCGTGGTCACGGTCCGCGCCGAGCTCTCCCGGCTTCGCAAGGTGTGGCCCGGGCTGCTCGCTCCGACGCGGCCGTACCGGCTGACCCTGCCCGTGACGACGGATGCCGCCGAGGTCGCCGATTCCCTCCAGCGCGGCGCACACCGGCGTGCGGTCGAGCTCTACACCGGCCCGGTGCTGCCCCGGTCCGATGCTCCCGGGGTCGTCGCACACCGTCACCACCTGCATGGGTGGTTGCGCCAGGTGCTCTTACGCCATGCCGCAGCGGATGCGTTGCTCCAGTTCGCGCGGTCGCCGGCGGGACGGGACGACATCGAGGTCTGGCAGGCGTGCCTGCACCGGCTGCCGTACGGATCACCCCGCAGGTCTGAGGCGAAGGTCGCGGTCAACCGGCTGTCGAAGCCGGCGTACCCATCGACGTGACCATCTGACCTGCTACGCAACGCGATTGCAACTCTTCGTCACTTAGAGTGACGAAGAGTCGAGCATCAGCCGAAGGTCAGCTCGGTCGCTCGACCATGCCGACGGGGCATAGGCGCGTGGCGTGTTGCGAGACGGCAAATGCCCCCCATTTCGTCTCCAGCACGCCACGTCCCCGTCGGCCGGGAGTTCGTCGAGGCGCTCCGGCGCCCTGGACCACGGGCGCCACCGAGTACCCCCATGCACTCGCGTTTGCACTCACGCCCGGCGCTCGCGCGGGTCCATGGCGGTGCGCACGGCGTCGCCCAGCATGACGAACGCCAGGACCGTCACCGACAGGAATGCGCTGGGGAACACCAGCATGTGCGGCGACTGCCGCACATAGGCCTGGGCGTCGCTGATCTCCGTTCCCCAGGAGATGACCGGCGGCTGGAGCCCGATCCCGACGAACGAGAGGGTCGCCTCCACGGCGATGAACGTGCCGACCGCGATGGTGGCCCACGCCAGCACCGGCGCCACGGCGTTCGGCAGGACATGCCGGGTCAGGATCCGCCCGTGGCCACTGCCCAGCGACAGCGCGGCGTTGACGTAGTCAGTGTTCTTGACCTGGATGACGGCGGCGCGCATGATGCGCGCGGCTGTCGTCCAGCCGAGGACCGCCAGGGCGAGCACCACCTTCGCGGTGGTCTCCCAGGGCGATGCCGCGGCGCCGGACGGGAAGGCCACGAGGACCACGAGCGCGCCGAGCAGCAGGGGAACGCCGAAGAACACGTCGGTCACCCGGGAGAGCACGGCGTCCACCCAGCCACCGAAGTAACCGGCCGTCATGCCGATCATCCCACCGAGCAGGACCACCGCGGCGGTCGCACACACACCCACCACCACCGACGCCCGGGCGCCGTAGACGGTGCGCGCGTACAGGTCGCAGCCCTGGAGGTTGTAGCCGAACGGGGCACCCTCCGCGGGTCCTTCCCTGGACAGTCCGAGCCGGCAGCGCGACGGGTCGGCGTCGGTGAACAGACCCGGCGCCGCCGCCATCACGATCAACACGGCGACCAGGAGTCCCGCGACATAGAAGACCGGGTTGCGCCGCAACGCGAGCCAGACCGCCGACCGGGGTCTACGCATGCCTGATCCTCGGATCGAGCAGCGGATACACCAAGTCGACCAGGAGGTTCACCACGAGGAACAACACCACCAGCAGAGTCACCGCGACGGTGACCGTACCGATCTCGCCGTCGCGGACGCTGTGCAGGATCAGCTCGCCCACGCCGCCGATATTGAAGATCATCTCGACGACGACCGCCCCGCCGAGAAGCGTGCCGAAGTCGGCACCGACCAGGGTCACCACGGGGATCAAGGAGTTCCGGGCACCATGGGCCAGGATCACCCGGCGGGGGCTGAGCCCTTTCGCCACGGCTGTGCGCACGTGGTCCGCGTGCAGGTTCTCGACCATGCTCGAGCGCATCATCCTGGCCACGAAGGCCAACGAGAGACCACCCAGCACGAATGCCGGCAGGATGAGCGAGGCGGCGCTGCCGTCCCACGTCACCGGGAACCAGCCCAAACGCACCCCCGCGACGGTCTGCGCCAGCAGCGCCAGCACGAAGACCGGAATCGACACCACCGCGAGTGTGCTGACCAGAACCAGATTGTCCAGCAGCCCACCCGGCCGGACGGCGGCGAGCACTCCAGCCGACACACCGAGCACGACTTCGACCACGACCGCCATCAGCGCCAGCTGTATGGTCACGGGGAATCGGTGAAGCAACTCGTCGGCGACCGGCACCCCGGCGAAAGTCTGCCCGAGGTCTCCCGTGATGATCCTGCCCAGGTACTTCACGTACTGCACCAGCAGCGGGTCGGCGAGATTGTACGTCTCCGTCATCCGGTTCACGTAGCTCTGCGGGCAGGGCTGATTGCCGCATCGTCCCGCCAAGGGATCGCCCGGCAGCGCCCACATCATCGCGTAGATCAAGAACGTGGTCCCGATCACCACCGGCACCATCTGCGCCAGCCGCCTCAGCGCATAACCGCGCATCCGCCCAGTCCCGTACCCGTCGCAGCTATCGGATCGTCACGCTGAGCAGGTCGATCGTCTGAAACGGCGTGATCTTCACGTTGTCGACCTTGGTGGAGTATCCGGCGACCGTGGTGGCGTACCAGAGCGGAATGCTCGGCATGTCGGCGGGCAGGAGCGCCTCGGCCTCGTTGTACTTGGCCAGTGCGGCATCGCCTTTCAACGACGCCGCCTCGGTGATCAGCTCGTCGAACTCCGGATTGCTGTAGTCGCTGTCGTTGGACGAGGCGCCCGTGGCGTAGACCGGAGCCAGAAAGTTCTCGATGCTGGGATAGTCGGCCTGCCATAGATTGCGGAACATCCCGGCCACCTCCCGGGCGTTGACTCGCGACCGGAACGTCCCGAAGTCGGGTATGGGCACGCCGGCACATTCCACATCGAGCACCTCCGTGATGCTGTTGCATACGGCGTCCACCCACGGCCGGTTGTCACCGTCGCTGTTGTAGGCGAGCGTCAGCGTACCTTCGTAGCCGCCGGCCTCGTCATACAGCTCGCGTGCCCGCTCGGGCTCGTACGTGCAGTACACGCCACAGACGTCGGCTTGGTAACCGGCCACACCAGGCGCCACCCATCCGGTGGCCGGCTGCCGGGTGCCGTGAAAGATCTGCTCGGTGATCGCCTCCCGGTCGATCGCCATCGAGATGGCCTGGCGCAACCGCGGGTCGGCGACGTTCGGGTCCACCGCCTCAGGCGCGAACGAAATGGTCGAGACGACGAGCGCCTCCTTCTCGACGTACCGATCGCCCAGATCGTCCTGGTAGGTGTCGTCCGCGAGCGCCGACACCGGCAGCTGGGGGATCACGTCGACGTTGTCCGCCTGGAGGTCGTTGTAGGCTGCCAGGTCGTCCTGGTAGATCCGGAAGGTCACCTCGTCGATCTGCGGCGTCACGGCTCCCTGATAGCCGTCGTACGCCCGGAGCCGGATCTCCGACGATTGTGACCATTCGACGAACTCGAACGGCCCCGTACCGATCGGGTTCCGGCCGAATGCCTCCGGATCGGCGAAGAATTCGTCCGGCATCGGTGCGAATGCGGCATAACCCACTCGCAACGGAAACGACGACTCCGGCTGGGAAAGTGTTACCTCGAAAGTCAGGTCGTCAATGACCCGAAGCCCTGACATTTCGCTTTTCTCGACCATGCCGGGAGTGATCTCCACATCAGGCGTGATCGCTTCCCGGGGCTGCAGATCCGCATATCCTTCTATCATTCGGAAGAAATACGAATTGAGTGTCCCGTTCGGCGCATAAGCAACCCAGTTCCACGCGTCCACGAAGCTCTGCGACGTGACCGGATCACCGTTGTGGAACGTCCAGCCGCTTCTCAGCGTGACCGTCCACGTCGTGTTGTCCTCGGAGTCGATGGATTCGGCGATCTCATACACGGGTTCCGCGGTGTCCGGGTCGTAGCGGATCAGTTTGGAGAACAACTGGTCGACGACCTGCCCACCGCACGACTCCATCGTCATCCCCGGCACCAGGGGGTTCTCCGGGGCGCAGCCTCGAACCGTAATGGACCTGTCGCCGCCGCCGTCACCGGCCGGGCCGTCGGCGCCGCATCCGCTCAGGACGAGCGCCGCACCGACGACGACCGACCATGCCACGCGGGCGGACATGCCCATTGTGCGCCTCCTTGTGTCTCGCTACACGCACAAGTGCACACATTACGGGATGCCGAGCGCCCGCGCGCTCGGCTATTCGAGCTATTTCCGGCGGTACTTCTCAGCCTCGGCTACTGCCGGGCGTGCTTGCGCCGTGAAGCGGTCCGGGCGCGTTCCGTGGCATTGAGGGCGACCTTTCGCAAACGCACGGCCTTCGGGGTGACTTCGACGCATTCGTCGTCCCGGCAGAACTCCAGGGCCTGCTCGAGCGAGAGCCGGCGCGGGGGAATGAGGCGTTCGAGCTCGTCGGCCGTGGAGGAGCGGACGTTCGTCAGCTTCTTCTCCTTCGTGATGTTGACGTCCATGTCGTCGGGCCGTGAGTTTTCCCCGACGATCATGCCCTCGTACACCTCCGTGCCGGGTTCGACGAACAGGACGCCGCGTTCCTGGAGGTTGAACATCGCGTACGACGTGGCCGGTCCGGAACGATCCGCCACCAGCGAGCCCGAGGGCCGCGTGCGCAGGTCGCCGAACCACGGCTCGTAGCGGTCGAACACGTGGTGGGCGAGACCGGTGCCACGCGTCTCGGTGAGGAAGTCCGTCCGGAAGCCGATCAGTCCCCGCGCCGGGACGACGAACTCCATCCGGATCCAGCCCGAACCGTGGTTGGTCATTTGCTCCATCCGGCCCTTGCGCACGGCCAGGAGCTGCGTCACGGCGCCGAGGTATTCCTCCGGGCAGTCGATGGTCAGGCGCTCGACGGGCTCGTGCAGCTTGCCGTCGATCTCGCGGGTCACCACCTGCGGCTTGCCCACGGTGATCTCGTAGCCCTCGCGGCGCATCGTCTCCACCAGCACGGCCAGCGCGAGCTCACCACGGCCCTGGACCTCCCAGGTGTCCGGCCGTTCGGTCGGCAGCACCCGCAATGACACGTTGCCGACGAGCTCCGCTTCGAGCCGGTCCTTCACCAGGCGGGCGGTCACCTTAGTCCCGCCGGAGCGCCCGACGAGCGGCGACGTGTTGGCGCCGATGGTCATCGACAGCGCCGGTTCGTCCACGGTGATCAAGGGCAGCGGATGCGGGTCGTCCGGGTCGGCGAGCGTCTCCCCGATGGTGATCTCCGGGATGCCCGCCACGGCGATGATGTCGCCCGGGCCGGCGGAGTCGGCGGAGACGCGGTCGAGGGCCTGAGTGATCAGCAGCTCCGTGATCTTGACTCGCTCGATGCTGCCGTCCTTGCGGCACCATGCCACCTGGGAACCCTTGACGATCTCGCCTTCGCGCACCCGGCACAGCGCGAGCCGGCCCAGGAACGGGGAGGCATCCAGGTTCGTCACATGGGCCTGCAAAGACGCGCCCTCGGTGTAGGTGGGCGGTGGAATGGTGCTCAGGATCGTCTCCACCAGGGGTGACAGGTCCTTGGAGTCCGGCGCCGAGCCGTCGGCGGGCCGCTCCAGGGACGCCTTGCCGTCGCGTGCACAGGCGTACACGACCGGGAAGTCCAGCACGTCCAGGGACTCGGCGTTGCCGGTGCTGTCCTCAGCCAGGTCCAGGAAGAGGTCGTAGGTCTCGTCGACCACCTCGGCGATCCTGGCGTCCGGGCGGTCCGTCTTGTTCACCACCAGGACGATCGGCAGCTTGGCCGTCAGCGCCTTGCGCAACACGAACCGTGTCTGCGGGAGTGGCCCTTCGCTGGCGTCCACGAGCAGGACGACGCCGTCAACCATGGACAGGCCACGTTCCACCTCGCCGCCGAAGTCGGCATGGCCCGGGGTGTCGATGATGTTGACTGTGGTCTCGCCCCACCGCACCGCGGTGTTCTTGGCGAGAATGGTGATGCCCTTCTCCCGCTCGAGATCGCCGGAGTCCATGACCCGGTCGGCGACGTCCTGGTTGGCCCGGAAGACGCCGGACTGCCACAACAGGGCGTCCACGAGCGTGGTCTTTCCGTGGTCGACGTGGGCGACGATGGCGACGTTCCGGAGATCGTCACGACTGCGCGAGGGCATGCGAAGGTACTCGATTCATGAAGGGAGCTGACGACCTATGGTACCGGCACCGGTGGCACCGGCCCGCATGGTAGGGCGGCGCCAGGCATACACGCCCTCGCGGCAGCGGCCGCGCCTCCACTCGCAGTGCCGAGTTCCCTTTCTCCCACGACAACAATCACCGTGGCGCCGAACCGGCCGGAAGTGGCACGGCGATCTTCACAACCCCATTCACCTGCATCTTCGCTACCGCCGGAACCAACACAGCGATCTTCACGATCTGTGCGTGAGGAGCCGTGGTGATTCCGACGGCTCTTACCGCCGCTCTGTCACACGACTCCCTGCACGATCGCGTCGATCGGCCGCCTGCCGGCCGTTTCTCACACGACGCACACCACAGACGAAGCCCGCAACGGCTCGGCCTTCGACGACGACCACCACCGTGAGCAGGCAGCAATGGTGGTCTGCGCGGACCGTCATGACCTGCGCAGACCACCACTGAACGCTGAGCCCAGCGACCCTTGGCCGCTAGCTCGACTCCGGATTCCTCGGCGCTCCACCGCCCCGCGCTCCACCGCCCCGCGCTCCACCGTCCTGCGCTCCACCGCCCCGCGCTCCACCGTCCTGCGCGTCGCCGTTCCCCGAGACTCCGATCTCCCCTAACGCGTGATCGATGCGCTCGTCGACCTGTTCGCCGAAGTGGTCGTCGAAGTTCTCGGTGAGATCGCCAGTGACGTGCCTGCTGATGTGCCGCTGCAACTCCTCACGGCGGGCCCGGCGCTCCGCTGCCTGCAGGACCCGGTACTCGGCCTTCAGCGAGCGATAGGTGGCCAGGCACATCGCCAGCATGATGACGCTGAACGGCAGGGCGATGATGATGGCGCCGGTCTGCAGCGCACCCAGTCCTCCGGCCAGCAGCAACGCCGCGGCCACGGCACCCTCCAGGGCGCAGAACAGGACGCGGCTCCACATCGGCGGTTCCGGGTTGCCCCCTGATGCGAGCATGTCGACCACCAGTGAGCCCGAGTCCGACGACGTGATGAAGAAGACCGCCACCAGCACCACCACGACGACCGTCAGGATCCCACCGAGAGGCAAGCCATCGATCATCTGGAAGAGCACGTTCTCGGAGACGACCCGCTCGAACATGCCCTCCTCGTCCCGGTTGACCAGCCCGCCCGCACCGAAGAGCTGCTGATATAGCGAGCTGCCGCCCATCACCGCGAACCAGAGGAAGGTCACCGTCGTGGGAACGATCAGCACGCCCGCCACGAACTCCCTGATCGTTCGGCCCTTGGAGATGCGGGCGATGAACACGCCGACGAACGGCGCCCAGGCGATCCACCAGCCCCAGTAGAAGGTGGTCCAGGTGCCCTGCCAGGCCTGGCCGGCCTCGCCCGTGTACGCACTCGTGTTGAACGTCGCCGGAAGCACCTCTTGCAGGTAGACACCGAGCGACTGCACGAAATCGCGCAAGAAGAACAGCGACGGCCCCACTATCAGCATCACGACCAGGAAGACCGCGGCGAGTGCGAGGTTGCCGTTTGAGAGCCACTTGATGCCCTTGCCCACGCCGGAGACCACGGACACGGTGGCGATCGCGGTAATGACGACGATCAGCGTCACCAGCACACCGTTGCTCACGTCGTCGATCGCGCCCATGGCGACCAGACCTGCAGCGATCTGGTTGACGCCGAAACCGAGCGACGTGGCCACACCGAACACCGTGCCGATGACGGCCACGGTGTCGATCAGGTCGCCGAGCCAGCCTTTGACACGTTCCACTCCCAGCAGCGGCTCCAGAGCCCATCGGATCGACACCGGACGGCCCTTGCGGTGGATCGCATACGCCAGCGCCAGGCCGACCACCACATAGATGGCCCACGCGTGAAAGCCCCAGTGCAGGAACGTCTGCGCCATGGCCTGCTGGGCCAGGTCCGCACCATCGGATCCGATGCCTTCCAGACCGTGGCCGTCAGGGCCGATCGCCCCGCCACCATCAGTGCCGGGCTTCGGCGAGTCGTAGTGCACCAGCGGCTCGGCGGCTCCCCAGAAGACCAGACCGATGCCCATTCCGGCCGCGAAGAGCATCGCGAACCAGGCCATCAAGCTGAACTCGGGATCTTCCTCGTCCTTGCCGAGCTTGATGTCACCGAACCGGCTGATCCCCATCCAGATGGAGAACGCCACGAAGACCGCGACGATCAGGACGTAATACCACCCAAACCCGCCGACGATGTTCTCTTGGATGGTTCCCAGGGCTTCACCGACATCGTCCGGCCAAATGATCGCGATCACCACGGCCAGCCCGATGATGACCAGTGACGGGTAGAAGACCCACGGTGTGACGCCGCCCGCAGCCATCCGCGGTTGATATTTGGACATCTCCGGCCGCCCGGCCGGACCGTTCGCAGGTGAACTCGGATTCTCGACGTCCGGCGGTGAACTCATGGATTCGGCCTTCCGTACTTGGCGTCAGGTGCCGTACTACCGTTACGGGTGAACGGCGAACCGTCAAGCGTGACATCCCACGATCGCCGTGGCGGAAGATCACTTGACTCCTTGTCACCGCTGTGTTACCTGCCTATTCGTTTCGTCCGCGGCCGTCCCTTCCACCGAGCGCCTGTTCGATGCGTTCATCCACCTGAGTGCCGAGCCGCTCCTCGAAATTGCCTGCGAACTCCCCAGTGATGTCCCGGCTCACGCTCCGGCGGAGGTCATCCCGCCTGCGCCTGCGTTCCACGGCGTCAGTGACCCGCCGCTCCGCCTTGAGGGAGCGGTAGGTCGCCACGCAGATCAGGATCATCACGACGCTGAACGGCAGGGCGGTAAGGATGGCCCCGGTTCGCAACGCCCCCAGGCCACCGGCGAGCAGCAATCCGGCGGCGATAGCGCCTTCCAGGACCGCGAACATCACGCGGCTCCAGGTCGGCGGATCCGGGTTCCCGCCCGAGGCCAGCATGTCGACCACGAGAGAGCCGGAATCCGACGAGGTGACGAAGAAAACGATCACCATGACGACGGCCACCACGGTGAGAAGCCCGCCCCAGGGCAAGCCGTCGAGGAGACCGAAGAGCGCGTTCTCCGGCACCACGCGTTCGAAGGGATCGTCGGCGGCACGGTCGACGAGACCGCCTTCCCCGTACAGCTGCCGGTGAAGCGCGCTACCGCCCAGAACGGCGAACCACAGGAAGGTCACCGCTGTGGGAACGATCAGCACGCCGGCGACGAACTCGCGGATGGTGCGGCCACGGGAGATCCGGGCGATGAAGATCCCGACGAACGGCGCCCAGGACATCCACCAGCCCCAGTAGAACGTCGTCCACCAGCCTTGCCACGCCTGGCCGGCCTCGCCGGTGTAGGTGCCGGTCTCGAACGTCATCGGAACGAGATTCTGCACATATCCACCCGTGGACTGGACCAGATCGCGCAGAAGGAACAACGACGGACCGATCGCGAGCATGGCCACCAGGAAGAGCGCGGCCAGCACAAGGTTCGTGTTGGACAGCCATTTGATCCCCCGTCCCAGGCCGGTGACGACCGAGACAGTGGCAACCGCGGTGATGACGACGATCAACATGACCGCGGTGCCGGTGTCAGCGTCGTCGATCACCCCGAGAGACTCGAGCCCGGCCGCCACCTGGTCCACGCCGAGGCCCAGCGACGTCGCCACCCCGAACAACGTACCGATGACGGCGACGGTGTCGATGAGGTCGCCCAGCCAGCCCCTGACCCGCTCGGCACCCAGCAACGGCTCCAGGGCCCACCGGATCGACACCGGACGTCCTTTGCGGTGGATCGCGTACGCCAGTGCCAGGCCCACCACGACGTAGATGCCCCAGGCGTGGAACCCCCAGTGCAAGTACGTCTGCGCCATCGCCGTCTGCGCCAGGCGCCCGCCGGCCGCGCCGATGCCCTCCATGCCGTGGCCGTCGTCGCCAATGGCGTTCGGATCGGTGACTCCCGGCCGCGGTGTGTCGTAGTGCATGAGCGGCTCGGCCGCTCCCCAGAAGACCAGTCCGATGCCCATGCCGGCAGCGAACAGCATCGCGAACCAGGCCATCAGGCTGAACTCGGGCTGATCGTCGTCCTTGCCGAGCTTGATGTCACCGAAGCGGCTGGCGCCCATCCAGATGGCGAACACTACGAACCCGGCGACGATCAGAACGTAATACCATCCGAATCCGCCGACCACGTTCTCCTGGATCACGTCCAGCGCGGCACCGGCCTGGTCCGGAAAGAGCATCGTGAGCAACGACGCTCCCCCGACTATCACCAGGGCGGGGAAGAACACCCACGGAGTGACGCCCCAACGATTCAGCCGCGGTCGATAGGTCGACAGGTTCACTGCGTCACCCGGTCGGCCAGCCTCCTGCGACTCGCTCATGATTTCGCCTCCCAACGACGGCAACTCTCGTCGGGATACCCACTGCGTCGTATTCAACGAGGGGGGCGCAGAAACAAACGACCCACCGCTCGACCGTGCGTCAACCAGGTTTAACTACCCACAGGAGCATCGATCACCATGGCCGTCGCGCAAGGCCCGGTTCCACCGAGCCGGCGCGACGAGACCGGGCTTAGATGACCTTGGTGTTCACCTCGGCGAAATGGCAAGCGGATGGGTGGCCGCTGCCCCGGTCCACCAGCGCCGGTTCTTCGACAGCGCAAATGTCCTGCGCCTTCCAGCACCGGGTCCGGAAGCGGCAGCCACTGGGCGGATCGAGCGGACTGGGCACGTCACCGGTGAGCAGAACCCGCTCCCGCTGGCGCTCCTGCTTGGGATCCGCCGCCGGCGCGGCCGACAGCAGAGCCTGCGTGTACGGGTGTGAGGGCTTGCTGTAGACCTCGTCCCGGGTGCCGATCTCCACGACCTTGCCGAGATACATCACGGCGACCCGATCCGAGATGTGCCGGACGACCGAGAGGTCGTGAGCGATGAAGACATAGCCCAGATCGAGTTCTTCCTGAAGGTCCTCCAGGAGATTCACCACTCCCGCCTGGACGGACACGTCCAACGCGGATACCGGCTCGTCGAGGATCAGAACCTTGGGCGCCAGGACGAGCGCCCTCGCGATGCCGATCCGCTGTCGCTGCCCGCCGGAGAACTCGTGCGGGTAACGGTTGCCGTGCTCGGGGTTGAGTCCGACCAGCTCGAGCATCTCCGCCACCCGGGCGCGGCCACCGTCCTTGTACCGGCCGTGGACCTTGAGCGGTTCAGCGATGATTTCGTTGACCGGCATCTTGGGGTTGAGTGAGGCGTAGGGATCCTGGAACACGATCTGCAGGTCGCGGCGGACCTCGCGCATGCCCTTGGCGTCCAGGGTGGTCAGCTCGGTACCGTCGTAGCGCACGGAGCCCGACGTCGGCTTGTGCAGCTGCAGGATGGCCCGGCCGGTGGTGGACTTCCCACAGCCGGACTCACCCACGAGGCCGAGCGTCTCACCTGAATCGACATGAAGTGAGACACCGCTCACCGCCTGGACCCAGCCGGCGACCCGGCGGAGGAATCCGCCGCCGCGGACCGGGAAGTTCATCACCAGATCCTGAACCTCGAGCAGATGCTGGGATTCACCCTGCCCTGTTGTGCCCTGCGCCTCAGTGGCAGCGGTCGCGTTCATCGGCCCACCTCGCTCTCTGCCCTGAAGAACACCGTCGGGTCGTCGGATTCCGCCAGCTGATCCCAATGGTGGCAGGCCGCCAGATGATCCAGCGCGTCGGTGGCTGCCAGCGGTGGCTCCGACTCGATGCACACGTCGGTGGCCAACGGGCAACGAGGCGAGAACGGGCATCCGGGCGGTAGGTTGATCAGCGACGGAGGGGTGCCCTTGATCGGGCGGAGCCGTTCACCGCTGGCGGTCTCCAATGCCGGTATCGAGCCCAGCAGGCCCGCCGTATACGGCATCCGGGTCCGGTAGAAGACCTCGTCCGTCTCCCCCACCTCGACCGGCTTGCCGGCATACATCACCAAGACCCGGTGAGCTGTCCCCGCGACCACACCGAGGTCGTGTGTGATCAGGATGATCGCCGAGTTCACCTCGTCTTTGACCTCGAGGAGCTTCTCCAGGATCTGCGCCTGGACGGTGACGTCGAGCGCGGTGGTCGGCTCGTCGGCGATGATGACGTCGGGGTTGTTGATCACCGCCATCGCGATCATCGCGCGCTGGCGCATGCCGCCGGAGAACTCGTGCGGGTAACTGCGCAGGCGCTGCTTGGGTTGCGGAATGCCCACCAGTGCGAGCATCTCCTCAGCGCGGCTCATCGCATGTTTTCGCGGTACGGTCTCATGGGATAAGACCGCTTCTGCGAGCTGGTCGCCGATCGTGTAGACGGGGTTCAATGCGGTCATCGGGTCCTGGAAGATCATCCCGATCTTGCGGCCACGGAGGCTGCGCTGTTCCTTCGGCGACATCTTGAGCACGTCGTTGCCGCGGTAGATGATCTTCCCCGAGATCCGCGCGCTCTTCGGCAGCAGTCCCATGACGGCCATCGAGGACACGGACTTGCCGGATCCGGACTCGCCGACAATGCCGAGCACCTCCCGCTCGCGCACCGCATAGGAGACGCCGCGCACGGCCTGCACCACGCCGTCGTCGGTGGGGAAGTTCACCGTGAGACCCTCAACCCGCAGGATCTCCTCCGTCGACGGTGGCTTGACCTCGTCGAGATGGTGGGCGAGCTGCGGCCTGCCGGGCGCGTCGTTGACCGGGTGCTCGACGTGGCGGGCTCGCTCACGCGCCTCCGGCCGGTCGCTCATCTTGGCCTCTTTGGACGGCTCGGACGGCATCGACGGGTCACTGGGGATGGTCATCAGTCACGCACCCGGGTCTGTCGAGGATCGAACGCGTCGCGCAAACCGTCACCGATGAAGTTCACCGAGAGGGCGATGGCGACGATGAAGATGCCCGGCCACCAGAATAGCCACGGCCGGGTCGGCATAGCGGTCTCGTAGAGGCTTATCAGGGAGCCGAGCGATACGTCGGGGGCACGCACACCGAGGCCGAGGTAGGACAGCGCGGTTTCCAGAAGGATGCCCCCGGCGATGGCCAGGGTGGCGCTGACGATGATCACGCCCACGGTGTTCGGCATGATGTGCTTGAAGATGATCCGCCGCGACTTGGTGCCGGCCGCCCTCGCCGCCTCGACGAATTCCTTTTCCCGCAGAGACAAAAACTCCCCGCGGACCAGACGCGCCAAGCCCGTCCACGTCACCGCGCCGATGGCCAAGCCCAGCGCGACGATGCCGGCCCGGCCGGCCGCCGCCGCGAGAATGGCCGCGAAGATCAGCGTCGGGATGGCGATGATGACATCGGTGGCCCGCATCAGCACAGCCTCTGTGCGACCCCGGAAGAAACCGGCCGTCGCCCCGACCGAGGCGCCGATGGCGGTGGAGACGATCCCGATCAGGAACGCCACCACGAGCGATTGCTGGGTGCCGCGCATCACCAGCGCGAAGTAGTCGATACCTACATTGTCCTGGCCGAACGGGTGCTCGCCCCAGCGCAAGCCTTTACCGCCGAGGAAGGACGGCAACAGGCTCAACGTCGGCCGGCCGCCGTCGACGACCGAAGCCGTGGAGTAGTACGTCTTGTCCCACCAGCCCGGGAACGGGCCGAACCCGATCGAGGAGTAGGCGAGGATGATGACCGCTCCGAGAGTGATCATTCCGCCGATGGCGGCCCGGTGCCGGAAGAACCGCCGCCGGATGATCTGCCCCTGCGTCCGTGCGACGACGCTCATCCCCTCCGCCGCGTCGCTGGGCGTGCCGCGAGCCGGGTTGGGCTGACTGGTCTCGGTACTCACAGGGGACACCTCCGCTCTTCTGCTCGTGCTCCACGCGCCATGGTCCTCAGCTCTGCCATCACGACACCCGGATCCGCGGGTCGAGATAGGCGTAGGCGATGTCGGCCAGCATGTTGAACACCACGATCGAACCGCCGGCTATCAGGAAGAACGCCATCACAGGCGGCGGGTCGACGTCTTGCAGGCCCTTGATGAACATGAAGCCCATGCCCTGCCAGCCGAATACCCGCTCGGTGATCACGGCGCCCCCGATCACCGCACCGAAGTCGAAGGCCATCAGTGTGGTGACGGGGATCAAGGCATTGCGGAACGCGTGTTTGGTGACTGTGGTCCGTTCGGTCAGCCCCTTCGACCGTGCCGTCCGGACGTAGTCCTGGTTCATCACCTCGAGCATGCTCGCCCGCGTATAGCGGGTGTAAGTGGCGAACGAGATGAGCAGCAGTGCCATAGTCGGCAAGATGAGGTGACCGGCCGAATCGAGCCCGGACTCCCAGAAGCCACCTCGGAAGTTCGGTGTGCTCGCGCCGATGGTCGAGATCGGGCGGCCGCGGACCCGCCCGTAGTAGTCACCGTAGGACTGCAGCATGTAATCGACGAAGATGATCCCGCCGACCAGGATGGCGGTCACCGCGCCGACGGCCATCGCCTGGCGACGCTGGAGCCCGCCGAGCAGGTATCCGATCCCCAGACCGACGGCTATCGCGACGAGGGCAAGCAGGAAGATCAGACCCCAGTTCGGCTCTTCCAGGATGGGTTCGGAAGCCAGGTAGAACACGAAGCCGACGGCCGCCGTGGCCAGTGCCGCGAAGAGTGGAGGACGATGCCGGAAGCCGGCGATCAGGAACGTGACCCCGGCCGCGCTGCCGAATGCGAGAACGAGAACGGCGATAACGCCGAGGCCCGGGTCGGAGAACCAGCCCGTCTCGGACAGCGTCCACAGCAGGCCCGCGGTCGCGACGAACGCGACCCCGAGTGCGGTGAGCCTGCGCTGCCGGCTGCCACCGGCGATAGCCATCCAGGCCAGACCGCTCAGCACCGCGAACACCAATATGACAGGCAGCGGGATGGTGGGATCGCGTAGCCAGTCGTTGAACTTGATTGCGCCGAACTGCTTGAGCATCACGGCGACCCAGAAGACCGGCAGCGAGAAGAACAAGAATGCGGCGAAGGTCAGCGTGTAGTCGAAGCCACTGTACTGGCGAAGGGCTGACACGATGCCGATGGTGACGCCGAGCACGATGGCGAGGACGGTGGCCGCGATGACCAGCTGCAACGTCGCGGACACCGCAGGGGCGAGGATGCCGCTGACCGACTGGCCGAACTTGTTCACTCCGAGGTCACCGGTGAACAGATCACCAAGCCAGAGGAAGTACCGCAGGATCACCGGCACGTCGAGGTTCATCCGCTCACGCCGGGCCATCATCTGCTGCTGGGCCTGGCCTTCATCTTGCAGACCCCGCAGATCGGCCATCGGGTCACCCGCGATCGAGGTGCCCCAGAAAACGATGAACGATGCTGCCAGCAACGTGAAGATGGAGATGACCAGTCTCCGTGCCATGAAGACGGCCACGCGCCACCTCCGTATCGTCGGGAACGGTCAAAGTATGAGGAGTATGTCAGGCGTCGGGGCCAGGAACCATGGGCTCCTGGCCCCGCGCCAGTCCGGTGCTCACCGCCTGCCGAGCTGGTCAGCTCACAGGCGGCGAAACCGTTGGATCCAAGCTACAGAGCCCGGTTCCATTCGTGCTTGGTGGAGGTGACGCCCTGCTGCGTCGGGTTCGGCGTGATGCCCTCCACGTCCTCCGCCCATGCCAGCAGGTACGGGTGGGTGAACAGCGGGATGGTTGGCAGGTCGGCCCACAGCTGGGTCTCGATCTGCTTCACGAGCTCACGCTGTGCATCGACGTCGACCTCCTGCAACAGCTCCCGGTAGAGGTCGTCGACGACCTCACTGGAGTAGCACTGGCTGTTGTTCCCTGTGCCCTCAGGGGTGCAGGACGAAGGCGTCATGAAGGTGGAGGCGGTGCCGGCCACGTAACCGGAGCCGATCCAGGCGTACATCGCGACGTCGAAGTTGCCGTCTGGGATCTCGACGCCGAACGGGTCGGCCGATCCCGCGTCCACGACGTCCCAGCCGGCCTGGTTGCAGGCGTCCCGGATCAGGGCCACCTGATCGACACGGCGCGGGTTCGCCTCGGTGTAGACGATGCGGACCTCGGTGCCGACCATGTCGGCCTCCTCCAGCAGGCGACGGGACTCGTCGATGTCCTGCTCCGCGAAGTCTTCCCAACCGTTGCCGTCGATCTGGAAGTCGTAGTCCGGCTGGAACGAGTACGTCAGCCGGGCGTTGAGCACCTCGGCGTCCGGGTTCTGCGGGTGGATCAGGTTTTCCACCATCAGCTGACGCGGCAGGCACAGCCCGAATGAGCGGCGCAGGTTCGGGTCATTGAAGTAGTGGTCACCGCGTAGGTTGAAGTCGACGTGCTCGTACGTGAACGACTCGTCGACGTGGACCTCGACGCCCGCCATTCCCTCCAGCTGGTTCACCAGGTCGGTGCTGGGCTGCGGGTCCATGATGTCGATCTCTTGGTTCTGCAGCGCCTGCGCCTGCTGGTTGGCATCCAGGAAGCGGAAGATGATGGTCCTCGCCGCCGGCGGCGTGCCCCAGTAGTTCTCGTTGTACTCCATGGTGATCGACTGACCGGCTTGCCAGTCGGTCAGCTTGTAGCGGCCGGACGACGGAATGATCTCCTCCGGGAGGAGCTCACCGGGGCTCATGACGAAGCCGGTGTTGTAAAACTCAGCAGCGGGCAGCAGCGCGTCGATATCATCGTTGCGGATCGCTTCGATGAGCTCGTCACCGCTGGCCATGCCACCCTCGCGAGCGACCACGTGAGCCGGCATGTCAACCGCGGTGTACAGCACCCAGCTGGCGTTGACGGTCTCGTACTCGACGGTGATGGTCTTGTCGCCGGGCTCGCAGTCCGGCTTCACCCAGTCCGCATAGCCCGTGGTGCCCGCGGTGGAGAACAGCGTTGCCGGCTCTCCGTCCGCCGTGGTCTCGGTGGGGTGTTCGTAGTAGCCGCTCTGCGCCGCCCAACCGAGGAGGAAATCGTCACAGTCGATGGGCTCGCCGTCGGACCACACCGCATCGGGGTTGATGTTGAACTCGATGGTCTGCGGGTCATCGGACACCAGATCGTAGGTGCCGAACTCCTCGTCCGGTACCACCAGGCCATCCGGCCCATAGTTCCAGAAGCCGCCCTTGACCTGGTTCAACACGTGGGTGTTGGCCAGCAGGTTACCTTCGGACGTGTTATTGGCGTAGTTCGTGAACTCCTGCTCGGCAGCATAAACGACCTCGACGTCGCTCGGGCCTTCGCCGGTATCGGGGTCGGGCTGCTCTTCGGCAGCCCCGCCGTCGTCGTCGGCGGGCGTCTCGTCGGCATCGTCGCCGCCACATGCGGCGAGTACGAGCGCACTCGCCGCAGCGACAGCCAGGAACGCTGCACCTCTGCGCTTGGTGGTCAAGATGGGACTCCTCCGAGAAGTTATGGACCCACACGGGTCCCAATAAAAGAGTTGACTCAGCCCATCATCCGTGGTGGCCATGACACAAGTCACGAAGGCATACGTTACTGACCTGCAACCCAAGTGTCTCCAGATCGCACGAAATATAACAGTTTGAGCTCGAGCAGCCCAGAAAATCCTCTTGTGGAGCGCTCTTACCACGGGACGCGCGGCACGTCGGGCGCGACTCGAGCGATGACCAACGGACATGCCCGCACTTGGAAAAATCTCCTGTTTCGCCATTCGGGCACCATTGGTCTGAACTATGAGACGGCTGGATATCGGGGCCGTGTAGGCTCTTGCTTCCCCACGCCGGTTCCTGCCTATCCGGTCGCCCGCGCCATCCGACCGCCCCCGCCGGCCGTGCCTCAGAGCCCGGCCGGCGACTAGTTTTTGGATCAATCACCGGCAACCTCTGGATTTAGGTGCTCTCAGCATGCGAAGCTGCGGGTCGAGCGACCGTCGACGTTCGCGAAGGAGGCTGAATGGGCACCACACGTGCGTCCGAAAGCAGAGACGCGGTGGCAGCGGCCATCACCACGCTGGAGTCCGCCGTCGGCCGGTTGCGGGTTGCCTACGGCGACACCCTCGGCGTACGGCGTCTCGCCAGCGACGTCGCGCGCCTGTCCGATGACCTCGATGAACTAGGTGAGCCCCAACCGGGACTCCTGCCGTCCCCGGCGGGACCCCTGGAGACCATTCCGGACACGCCGTACGACCCCAGCATGTGGGCCGGCGCGGAAGACGAAGGTCTCGGCGCACCGGATCGGCACGCACCCTGATGACAACCACCGGTACGGAAACCCCACAGCCTGACCCGCCGACCCCCCGAAGCTCCCAGCCGTCCGGGGACCTGCCCGGGGGAGTTCACGCGCCTTCGCGCGCCGCGATCAGGCCGAAGACTCTGCGCCAGGACCGCTACTGGGTGACGCCCGCGCTCACGGTGATCGGGCTGACCGCATGGGTCGCCTACGCCACAGTGCGAGTGTTCCTCCAGAGCAATTACTACGTCGCGGAGCACCACTACCTGACGCCGTTCTACTCACCATGCATCTCGAACGGCTGCCTTCCGGAGGCCGCCCACTTCGGCCGCTTCCTCGTCGACCACCCGCTGATCCCGTACGCTGCGCTCAGCCTTCCTTTCCTCTTGCTGTTCCGGCTGACCTGCTACTACTACCGCAAGGCCTACTACCGCAGCTTCTGGTTGTCGCCGCCGGCCTGCGCGGTGCCGGACGGGCACAAGTCGTACACCGGTGAAACCCGGTTCCCGCTGATCTTCCAGAATGCCCACAGGTACACGTTCTACCTGGCGTTCGTCATCACCCTGATCAACACCTACGACGCCGTGCTGGCCTTCGGGGGTGAGGACGGATTCGGGGTCGGACTGGGCAATGTGATCCTGGTCGGGAACGTGATCATGCTGTGGGCTTACACGCTGTCCTGTCACTCCTGCCGGCATGTCACCGGCGGGCGTCTCAAGCATTTCTCCCGCAGCCCTATTCGCTATCGGTGGTGGACGTTCGTCTCGAAGCTGAACACCCGGCACATGCAATACGCGTGGATCACTCTCGGCACACTCGCACTGACCGACTTCTACATCATGGCGGTCTCCGCGGGCTGGTTCGACGATCTGCGATTCTTCTAGAAGGAGCTTCTCACCGATGACGGACCCCAGCAGCATCGAGCGCCACAGCTACGACGTCCTGATCGTGGGCGCGGGCGGAGCGGGACTGCGTGCTGCGATCGCCGCCCACGAAGCCGGCGCCCGTGTCGCGGTCATCTGCAAGTCGCTGCTCGGCAAGGCACACACCGTCATGGCCGAGGGCGGCATCGCCGCGGCCATGGCCAACGTCTGGCCCGAGGACGGGTGGCAGGTGCACTTCCGGGACACCATGCGCGGCGGCAAGATGCTCAACCATTGGCGGATGGCTCAGCTGCACGCCCAGGAGGCCCCGGACCGGGTACAGGAGCTCGAGGAATGGGGCGCCCTGTTCGATCGCACGGCCGACGGACTGATCTCGCAACGTGACTTCGGGGGCCACCGATACGCCAGGCTCGCCCACGTCGGCGACCGCACCGGACTGGAACTCATCCGCACGCTGCAGCAACGCACTGTCGCCCTCGGCATCGACGTGTACATGGAGTGCACCGTCACCAAGCTGTTCCAGTCGGGTCAAGCCACGTCTTCGGCTGAGAAGCGCGCCTCTGCCGATGGCCGGATCACCGGCGCGTTCGCCTACTGGCGCGAGAGCGGCCGCTTCGTCGTCTTCGACGCGCCCACGGTGGTTCTCGCCACCGGCGGCATCGGCAAGTCCTACAAGGTCACCTCCAACTCCTGGGAGTACACCGGTGACGGCCACGCGCTTGCACTGCAAGCGGGCGCGTCACTGGTGAACATGGAGTTCGTGCAGTTCCATCCCACAGGAATGGTCTGGCCGCCGTCGGTGAAGGGCATCCTGGTGACCGAGTCGGTCCGGGGCGACGGTGGCGTGCTCCGCAACAGCGAGGGCCGCCGGTTCATGTTCGACTACATCCCGGAGTTCTTCAAGGCCGAGACCGCCGACACCGAGGAAGAGGCGGACGGCTGGTACGAGGACAAGGCCAAGCACCGCAGACCTCCGGAACTGCTTCCCCGGGACGAGGTCGCCCGCGCGATCAATTCCGAGGTCAAGGCCGGGCGTGGTTCACCGCACGGCGGCGTTTTCCTCGACATCGCCTCCCGGCGGTCGGTGGAGTACATCCAGCGGCGGCTGCCGTCCATGTACCACCAGTTCAAGGAACTCGCCGATGTCGACATCACCGCCGAGCCGATGGAGGTCGGCCCCACCTGCCATTACGTAATGGGTGGCGTAGCCGTCGATCCCGACACCGGTGAGTCGGCGATCCCCGGCCTGTATGCCGCAGGTGAAGTGGCCGGCGGCATGCACGGTGCGAACCGGCTCGGCGGTAACTCGCTGTCCGATCTGCTGGTCTTCGGCAAGCGAGCAGGAGCGGCCGCCGCTGAGGCCGCGACCCGGGCGGAGCCGGCGGCTGGTGTGTCCGACGACGACGTCCGCGCCGCGGCCGAGGCCGCGCTCGCACCGTTCGAGCGCCAAGGTGGCGAGAACGCCTACACCGTGCAGCAGGACCTGCAGGATGTCATGCACAACCTGGTGGGCATCATCCGCACGGCGGACGAGATGGAGAAGGCGCTTCAGGACCTGGGCAAGCTGCGCGAACGTGCGCAGCAGATCAGCGTCGAGGGGCATCGCCAGTACAACCCGGGCTGGCACCTTTCCCTCGACCTGGCGAACATGCTTCGCGTCTCGGAGTGCATCGCGCGTGCCGCGCTCGAGAGGACCGAGAGCCGGGGCGGGCACACCCGCGACGACTTCCCCGCCACCGACGACAGCTGGGGAGCTGTCAACTTGCACTGCACGCTCGACGGTGAGTCGATCGCCGTACGACGCGAGCCGCTGCCGACCATGCCCGACGACCTCCGTCAGCTGTTCGAGGAGAAGTGAACGTATGGGTTACGACCTGAAAATGAAGGTCTGGCGAGGCGACCAGTCGGGAGGTGAGCTGGTCGACTTCGTGGTTCCGGTCGAGGAGGGCGAGGTCGTCCTCGACGCGTTGCACCGGCTGCAGGCCACCCAGGCGGGGGACCTAGCCGTGCGGTGGAACTGCAAAGCCGGAAAGTGTGGCTCGTGCAGCGCGGAGATCAATGGCAAACCCCGCCTGACCTGCATGACCAGGCTTTCCGTCTTCCAGCCGGACGAAACCGTCACCGTGACCCCGCTGCGGACCTTTCCCGTCATCCGCGACCTGGTCACCGATGTCTCGTACAACTACGAGAAGGCGAAGAAGGTGCCGGCGTTCTCACCGGAGCCGCGCCAACCCGACGGCACGTATCGCATGCAGCAGGAGGACGTGCAGCGCGGACAGGAGTTCCGCAAGTGCATCGAGTGCTTCCTCTGCCAGTCCGTGTGCCACGTGGTCCGCGACCACGAGGACAACAAGGAGGCGTTCTCCGGGCCGCGGCTCTTCCTGCGCTACGCCGAGCTGGAGATGCACCCGCTAGAGACGGGCGACCACCGGCAGGCCGCGAAGGAGGAGGCCGGTGTAGGACTGTGCAACATCACCAAATGCTGCACGGAGGTCTGCCCGGAGAGCATCAAGATCACCGACAACGCCATCATCCCCGTCAAGGAACGCGTAGTGGATCGTTCCTACGACCCACTTGTCTGGCTGGGTTCGAAGATCTTCCGCCGGTCCTCGTCCGACCAGTAGCGCGGTTCCGGGGTTCGCGCTGCCGTCGTCGCCGAAAAGGTGGCCGGCGGATGCGGGGAGTCCTAGGCTCGAATCAAGCACTGCGCGCCGCGGTGACGCTCCGGCGCGCGCCGATGGCCCACATGAGGGAGCTTGCACATGACAGTGTTCGACGGCGACGCTCTGGACGCGATGCTGACCGGCATTCCAGCATGGTCGGGCGATCCGAGCGCGATCACTCGCACCGTCGAGGCACCGGACTTCATGACGGCTATCGCCATCGTGAACGAGGTGGCCGACGCCGCCGAAGAAGCCAACCACCACCCCGACATCGATATCCGCTACAACACGCTCACGTTCACCCTGTCGACGCATTCCGCGGGTGGCGTCACGAGCGCTGACGTGGATTTGGCCCGGACCATCGACGCCATCGTCAACGGCCGCTCCAGCACCCCCGCATAGCCCGCCGCCTAACGCAGCGTGACCATTCTCAACCCCTGGCATGGGTTAGGGTCGTTGAGAACGAGTTTTGAACCGGTTCAGAGCGACCACAACCCATGCCAGGGGTTCTGATAGCGCCGAGGACGGTATCAGCGCGTGACGCTCCAACCGGTCACGACCGTCTCGTCGTCGATCGTCTCGGTACCCAGCACCAGCACCTGGTCCTCGAAGAGTACGGCTGCCGCCGCCTCCTGGTCGCCATCCGCGAGAAGACCCTCGGTGATGAATTCCGGACCGTCATCACCCAGCACGGCGATCAAGACGTCCTCCCCGCCGCCCCGGCGAGACCAGCTGCCGACTGCCACGGTACCGAAGGGCGACTCCACGGCGTCCTCGATCCGAGGCGTGTGCCGGAAGGTCCGCTCCTCGGAAGCCCACCCGTCTCCGGCCAGCACAGCCACACCGGTGCCGGCGAGGGGCGGCTCTCCCGGAAGGCCACCCGACGACGCCCCGGCCGAGCCGAGCACGATGACGTCGTCCCCCACCGCGGTCACGCCCGAGAGGTCGGACCACGGGCTGTCGAACGGGTCGGCCATCCGCGTCCAGGTCTGGCCGTCGGCCGACTCCACCACGTAGGCCTGCGGCGTGTACGAGAAGCCGCCGCCATCCCTTGCCTCGGCATCCCCGATGTGACCGGCCGCGACGATCCGCCCGTCTCCCGCGACGGCGACGTCCGCGAGGAACTCCGCGTTGTGCTCGCCGAACGGAGCGTCCGCCGTCTCTATCGCCGACCAGCTCTCGCCGCCATCCGCGGACAACCACACTCCCACGCTCAGGTAGCGCTCCTCGTCACCGGAATCGCTGATTCCCACGGCGAGGAGGCCGGCATCTGTCTGGGCGAGACCGTAGCCGACCGCGGATTCGAACTCCGCACCATCGAGTTCGCTGCGGGTCCAGTCGTAGCCGTCCGGCGACGTCCACACTCCGAGCGTTCGGGTGTCACCGATCATCGCCTGCCCCACAGCCACCAGCCCGTCACCGATCCGCTCGAGTCCGTAGATGAACTGGCCTGCTGAATCGTCAATGGCCGGAGTAGTGATCCGTTCCCACGATTCACCGTCGCCGGACGTCCACACTGCCGCCGCAGTGTCGTCGCCGTTCCGTATCCAACCAGCGGCGACGAGGCCGTCGCCGCCGGGAGCCAGGCCGCTGATCGTCACCTCGCCGCTGAATCCGGAGACGTCCAGGGCCCTCACCGTGGCTGCGGGGTCTGCCACCGGCCGGTCTTCCACGCCGACGATCCATACCGCGGCGTCGCGGGCCAGGCTCGGCCTGCTGACCGGTCCCTCGTTCACAGCCTCGTTGAAGGCCTCGCTCTCCTCACCCGTGGGTGCTCGCTCGTGAGTACCGACGACGACGAACTGCTGATCACGAGCGACGACGCCGACCGGCAGCACCGCGCCCCCGCTCGCCAGGGCCGGATCGTCCAGCGCCCGTTCCCAGGTTTCGAGGTCGCGGGTCATCCAGAGTTCCAGCTCGGCCGTGGTCTGGGGGCCTGTGGTTCCGCCGGTGTTCTGCCCGGCGACCAGCAGGACGCCGTCCTGCGTGCTGGCGGCGCCGGACACGGTCTGCCGCCCGCCGCCGCCGAATACCGACGAACCGGTGTTGACGCGCTCGAAGGCGGCACCGCCGTCGGTGCTGGACCATACAGCCACATCCCCGTCGGCGCGCGTGAAAGCCATGAGCGCGTCACCATGGGTATGCAGGAGGTCCAGCTGACCCCCGTCTAGAACCTCCTCAGTGGTCCCCAGCTCCGTCCAGCTCTCGTCGTCCACGTTCACCCGCCACAACGTCGTGACCGTTCCCCCCGGGCCGGGGACACCGGTGGCCAGCACCACCTCACCGGCGTGTTCGGTCATCGTCAGTTCCATCGGCGAGTGGCCGGCGGCCATGGACTCGATCACGGCGATGTCCGTCTCGATCAGGCTCAGCTCATCCGGGACAGACAGCGGCGTCCAGGTCAGACCGGCGTCGGCCGAGACACTGAGCACGACGGACATGGTAGGCGGGTCGGCGTCCGCCGGCTGGTCCGGCACATCGAGCAGGATTCCTGCGACGACGACGTGCCCACCGAAAGCGAGCGCGCTGTCGACGATCCGGCGACCAGGACCGTCCGGGTACGCGACCGGTAGCGGCTCGCCCGGATCACCGTCGGTCAACGGCCACATCGCCGGGCCGCTCGCGTCGTCGTCGCCGACGACGAACAGGCCGTCGTCCACGGCCACGGCTGAGCTGAGCGTTGCGCCGGTCAGGGCCGGCGAGCCGCTCAGGTCTTCCCACTCGCGCCCGTCGACCGAGTGGAGGAGAAGGGCACGGCGTTGTGAATCGTCCTCGTCCTGGTGCGTACCAACGACGACGACACCGCTGTGTCCAGATGCGACGCCGGCGAGCGTGTATTGCTCGTCGCCCGGTCCGGCGACCAGCGCGCTGGCGTCGTCGGCAAGGACCCGGTCGATGACGGCCGCGGGCATGGCCGGGACGCCGTCCTCGGTGGCGACGTCCTCAGCGGCGGCCGTCTCAGACGGATCGACGACGGGACCGTCGCCTGGAGTGTCGCCGCCGGAACAAGCGGTGGCCGCAAGCAGGAACGACACGATGACTACGGGAACACGAGCACGCATGACCCCAGATGATGGCAGATCGCGTTCCAGCCCGAGCGATCAGCCCGGGTGACACCGCCCGTGGCCGGTCAGGTACCTTCCGGGCCGCGCCGCAGAACCGACACAGCCCAGTCGGATTCCGGATGCCAGGGTTTGAGGTCCCATGTGGCGAATCGTTGCTCTACCACCAGGCCGGCCTCGGCCACACAACGGTCGAACTGGGCCAGCGACAGATGCCGGTTGGTGTGGAAGCCGGTGACGACGAAGCCCTCCGAGCGCACGCTGGCGCGAAGCCGGGCCAGAACCTCGGTCTCTGTGCCGGGCGCCAGGAACACCATCACGTTTCCCGCGACAACTGCGGCGTCGAACGGCTCGTCGAGGTCCAGCGCTGCCAGGTCGAGCTCGGCGAGGTCGACAGTCTCCCACCGCGGGCCCGGATAGTCCGCCCTGGCCGCCTCGATCAGGGCCGGGTCGGCGTCGACGCCGATGACCGTGTGCCCGCGAGTGTGCAGCTCCGCGCCGATCCGCCCGGTGCCGCAACCCGCATCGAGCACCGTGGCCTGCCGCGGCAGCATCGCATCGACCAGCCGCGCCTCGCCGGCCAGGTCCTCACCCGCCGCCGCCATGGTGCGGAAGCGGTCGATGTACCACTGAGAATGCCCGTCCTTAGTTTCGGTGACCCACCGCGTCGGTTGTGCCATGCGGCTAGCCTATGCCTCCGTCGCGGCCACCTCTGACGGAGCGCACGGCCGTTTCTGCCGCCATCCGCCGGCGTTCTCAGCCGGCTCCGCCCTCGCTCATGCTGGGTCCAGCCGCGTCGAAACGCTCGGCGGCCTCGTCGGCGGTTCGGCGGAGTCGAGCGACGTAGTGGGTCCACCAGTCCGATTCATGGTTTGGCAGGTTGGTACTGCCCGCTCGCATCCCTGCGCCACCGTCGGTGAGCTCGCGGAGAATGTCGGCATGCCCGGCATGCCGGGCGGTCTCTGCGATCACGTGCACCATGATCTGGTGCAGGGTGACATCGCCATTCTCTGGTCCCCACCATGGCACTCGGCCGGCGGCATCCAGATCGAGCGCCTCGATGGTGCTGTCCGAGTGCGCCCACGCGCGCCGGTAGAAGCCGACGACCCACTCACGGCTCTGATCGGCCGTGGCCCACATATCGGCGTTGTCCTCGGCCTCGGGCTCGAGCCACGGAAGGGGCTCGTCCGCCGGCCGGCCGAATACCTCGCCGAAGTAGCCGAACTCCATGCTTCCCACATGCTTCACCAGGCCGAGCAGGTTGGTGCCGGTGTCGGTCAGAGGCCAGCGCACTTCCCGCTCGCCGAGGCCGTCCAGCTTCCACAGCAGTGCGTCACGGTGCGCCTGAAGGTATCGCTTCAGGGCGTCCTTGGGACTGAGCATGACACGTACGCTAACCGACGCCACCGTCGACGCACACAACTCGTGCATGTGGACGCGAAATCCCTTGGCCCGGGGACGGATCCACCGGCTATGGTTCGGCCATGGTTGATGACCCGTACCGTGACGCCGAGCTCGTCGAGCTGTACGAGATCGACAATCCCGGCGGCGCCGGTCACTCCTATTACCGGGCGTTGGCGGATGCGATCGGAGCCGATTCAGTCATCGACCTGGGTTGCGGCACCGGTTTGCTGACCAGGTCGTTGGTCAAGCCGGGACGGACGGTGACAGGCGTCGACCCGAGCACGACCATGCTTGATTTCGCCCGTCGGCAGCCAGGTGCCGAAGCGGTGACGTGGATACGCGGCGATGCCTCCGCGATCCGACCGAGCGGAACAGCCGATCTCGCCATCTGCACCGGCAACGCGATCATGCATGTCAGCCCGGACGCATTGCCGGCAGTCTTCGACTCCCTTGCCCGGGCGCTACGGCCCGGCGGGACGGTGAGCTTCGAGAGTCGCAACCCCGCTTACCGCGAATGGGAGCAATGGACGCGCGAGGCCACCTATGGCGAGCGGGCAATCCAGGCTGGGCGCCTGCGGGAATGGCTCGAAGTCACCTCGGCCGAGGACGGTCGAGTGGTGTTCGACGCACACAACGTCTTCCCGGACGGCGAAGACCGGGTCTACACCAGCGTCCTGTTCTTTCGCGCTGTCGAGGAGTTCACACAAGCGCTCGGCGACGCGGGTTTCACCGACATCACGTGCTTCGGGGACTGGCAGGGCGCGCCGGTCGAGGACACCTGCCGGATTCTCGTCTTCCGCGCGCAGAAGTCCTAGTCCGTTAAAGGCAATGGAGCAGCGGGCCCGCATGGTGGCCTCCGAGCACGCGACTCGCAGCCGTGCGTTATACGTTGAAGCGGAATTCGACGACGTCGCCGTCCTGCATCACGTAGTCCTTGCCCTCGATCCGGACCAGGCCCTTCGCCTTGGCCTCGGCCATGCCACCCGCCGCCACGAGGTCGTCGAATGAGACCACTTCGGCCTTGATGAAGCCCTTCTGAAAGTCGGTGTGGATTACGCCGGCGGCTTCCGGTGCCGTCGCGCCTTGGCGGATCGTCCAGGCCCGTGCCTCTTTCGGCCCTGCCGTGAGGTAGGTCTGCAGGCCGAGCGTGCGGAAGCCTACCCGCGCCAGCATGTCCAGGCCGGACTCCTCCTGTCCGATGGACTGCAGCAGCTCGAGTGCCTCGGCATCGTCCAGCTCCACGAGCTCGGACTCGATCTTGGCGTCGAGGAAGATGGCCTCCGCAGGGGCGACGAGCGCCTGCATCTCGGCGCGCAGCTGCTGGTCGATCAGTTCGTCGTCGTCCATGTTGAACACGTACAGGAACGGTTTGGCGGTCAGCAGCTGAAGCTCGCGCAGCGGTTCGCGGTCCAAGCCGGCTGCGAAGACGGTGCGCCCGCTTTCCAGGACCGCTTTCGCCTCCTCGGCGGCGTCGAGGGCAGCCTGCTTCTCCTTGGCTCCACGGACTTCGCGCACGAGCCGGGGCAGCGCCTTCTCGACGGTCTGCAGATCGGCGAGGATGAGCTCGGTCTCGATGATCTCGATATCGTCCTTCGGCGAGACCCTGCCATCCACATGGATGACGTCGGGATCGTTGAAGACCCTGATGACCTGGCAGATCGCGTCCGCCTCACGGATGTTGGCGAGGAACTGATTGCCCAGCCCCTGCCCTTCGGAGGCGCCCTTGACGATGCCAGCGATGTCGACGAAATCGACCGTGGCTGGGAGCTCACGGGCAGAGCCGAAGATCTTCGCCAGGGTGTCGAGGCGCGGATCCGGCACACCGACGACGCCGACATTCGGCTCGATGGTGGCGAACGGGTAGTTCGCCGCCAGGATGTCGTTCTTGGTCAGCGCATTGAACAGCGTGGACTTGCCGACGTTGGGCAGCCCGACGATTCCGATGGTGAGACTCACGAGGGACAAGCGTACGGGGGCCGGGCGCAGATGACGAAACGCGTCGTCGCCCTGACTCTGTCGGAGGTGTGCGGCACAGTGGTCTTCATGACCGCACACGTGTTCACCGCTTTGGCCGCAGCCGTGATCGGCCTCGTCCTCGGCGCCCTCGTGGTGCGCGCCCGGGCCGCGGCCGAGCTCGCGACCGCCAACGCCCGACGAGACGCCGTCCTGGCCGAGCGAGACACGTTGCGCGCGGACTATGCCGCCCTCACCGACCGGTACGACGACGTCCTTCGTCAGCTCCAGCAGGCGCGCGGCGAACAAGCGCGGCTCGAGGTCGAGCTCGGCCATGCCCGCGCGGACACGGAGGACAAGCTCGACCTACTCCGCCGCGAACAGGACCGTTTCGGCCACGAGTTCGAGCGGCTCTCCGCAGCCGCCCTCCGGCAGAATCGCGACGAGTTCCTGCAGCTTGCCGCAGAGCGGTTCAAGAACGTCACCGGCGAGCTCGACCAGCGTCATACGGCTGTAGAAGCATTGGTGAAGCCGCTGAACGAGCAGCTCGACAAGGTGACCGATCACGTACACGCGCTGGAGAAGGCCCGCACCCAGGCCTACACGGAGCTTCGGGCCCAGATGGAGACCATGGGCCGGTCCTCCGAGCAGCTGCGGCTGGAGACGCAGCAACTCGTGTCCGCCCTGCGCGCCCCCCAGGTACGCGGCCGCTGGGGAGAACTCCAGCTCCGACGGGTCGTCGAGGCCGCGGGCATGCTGGAACACGTGGACTTCACCGAACAGACCTCCGTGATGACCGTGGACGGGCGTCTCAGGCCGGACATGCTGGTGAAGCTGGCCGGGGGCAAGAACATCGTCGTCGACGCGAAGGTCGCCTTCAGCGGCTTCCTGGAGGCGCAGGAGGCTCGCGACGAGGCCGCCCGAGCCAAGCGGCTGGCGGCTCATGCACGCCATCTGCGCGACCACATCGAAGGGCTAGCCCGCAAGGAGTACTGGGAGCAGTTCTCGCCTTCTCCCGAGTTCGTCGTCATGTTCGTGCCGTCCGACGTGTTCCTCAACGCGGCGATGGAGCAGGATCCGTCCCTCTATGAGTTCGCGTTCGAACGCAACGTCGTGCTCACTACGCCAGGAACGCTCGTCGCACTGCTGCGGACTGTCGCCTACACATGGCGCCAGGAAGCCTTGGCCGCCAACGCACAGCAGGTGCTCACACTCGGACGAGAGCTGCACAGCCGGCTCGCGACCATGGGCGGGCATATGGGCAAGCTCGGCCGCCAGCTCGACGGAGCGGTCAGCGCCTACAACAGCACCGTGAGCTCGCTCGAGAGCCGCGTCCTGGTCACCGCACGCAAGCTGGCCGACCTCAAGGTCGTGGACAACCAGCTCGAGTCCCCCGATCAGGTCGACCGCGCCGCGCGACACATCCAGGCTCCAGAGCTGGCGGCCGCGGCCGACCAGGCCCTGGTGACCGTCGAGGACATCGACCGCCGTTACGGCATCGACGTCGGCGCATCCGAGGGCTTGGCATCTGAGAACCGCGCCAAGGACGGCACCGACGGGTGAGCCCTCGTCCGGACGCTGCTCGCCCGAGCACGGCGCTCCCCCGGGCTGCTGCTCGCCCGGGAACGTCGCTCGCCTGGGAACGTCGCTCGCCCCGGGCTGCTGCTCGCCTGGGAACGGCGCTCGCCCCTCATGCCGCCCTGCGGTTTGCCACCTGATCGTCGATATGGCGTCCGATCGCGCCCGTGGAGGCGATCAGATGTCCAACACCGCGGGTAGACGTGCAGTTGTGCACCCTGATCTCATCTCAGGTCGCGGACGCACGGTGATCAGATGCACAAACAGCGTCCGAACCCGCGTCTTGGCCATCTGATCCAGATCATCGACCGGCGCTGAACGCAGGAGACACAAGGGCGCACAAATGAACCGAGGGCCGCCCCCTGGTTGTGGGGGTGGCCCTCGGTTGTGTGGTGTGTGTCCGGCGGTGTCCTACTCTCCCACCCCGTCTCCGGGGCAGTACCATCGGCGCTGAAGGGCTTAGCTTCCGGGTTCGGAATGGGACCGGGCGTTTCCCGCTTCGCTGTGACCGCCGGAACGTTATGGGAATTGTCAATCCGTGTGTACCCGCCACACACGCCCCTGGCCGTGCACCCCCGCCTTGTGTGGTGGGGTGTGGGTGGGTGTGTGTGGGGTGTCCGGACCGTATTCCGGGAACCGTATAG
>NZ_JAAGOB010000015.1 GCF_010550695.1 Phytoactinopolyspora alkaliphila | reverse complement strand
CGCACGCCGTTCTCCTCACACCTTGTTTTTGATCTTCGACAATCAAAAACCTAGGCGGAAAGAACGGCGTGCGCTGCTATGACACGCTCAACCCACCCACGGACATGTCACAAGAGCCTCATTTAGGAAGAGGAAGTGGAAGGTTCCGGGGGCGACGAGATGCCGCCAGGACGTCGGAGACCGTAGCGTTTGCCCAGGAAGGGCTCCACGAAACAGGAGGCAGCACATGGTCGACAGGTCGCGGTTCATGGGGATCGACCCGGAGCAGACGCGGGAAGCCAGCCAGCAGATGGACGCCAGCGCGGAGAACCTCGGCGGCATGGTGAAGATGCTGGGAGCGATGCTGGAAAGCGTGTATTGGCAGGGCGACGACGCCACGCGCTTCATGTCCGACTGGAACGGCTCTCTGCGGCCGGAACTCGACCGGGCCACCGAGTCGATCCGCGAGAACGCCACCGAGTTGAGCAGGCGTGCGCAGATGCAGGAGGAAGCCAGCAGGTAGGCCGGGTGGCCCTCATCGTGATCCGAGTTTGAGGCGGCCAGCCACGGGTATCGGCGTCGGGGATGTACCAGCTCGGTGAGAGGAGACATCCCCATGAGCGCTCCTGATAGCCCCATCAACGTCTCCGGCCATGACGTCGCCGGACAGCTGCAGCCGCTCCTGGTCGATCTCATCGCATTGGCGCTGAACGGCAAGCAGGCCCATTGGCATGTCTACGGCAAGCAGTTCACTCCGCTGCACGAGCGGCTCGACGCCGTGGTGTCCGAGGCGCGCACGTACGCCGACGAGATCGCCGAGCGGCTGGTGGCACTAGGTGTGGCCGTCGACGGCAGGCCCGCAGCCGTGGCGGAGGCCAGCAGGGATTTCCCGGACGGCTTCATTCCGGACGACAAGGTGATCGCCTTGATCGTCGAGCATCTCGACGCGCTGATCGAGAAAGCCCGCGAGACTCTCGGTCCGCTGGAGTCCATCGACCAGGTCAGCCAGGACATCGTTCTGGAGATGCTGCGCGTGCTGGAGAAGCGCCGCTGGATGTTCGCCGCCTACAGGAACGCGTGACGAACTCGATCAACACGGAGGAACACATGGCAAGGGTCGCATTCATCGTGGAGGACATGTTCGAGGACTCCGAGTTCCAGGTCCCGTACGACCGCGTCCAGGAGGCCGGGCACGAGGCGGTGATCGTCAGCTCGTCGTCCGGTAAGGAGCTCACCGGCAAGAAGGGCGCGAAGATCACCTCGGAGAAGAGCACCGCGGACGTCGCCGCGGACGACTTCGACGCCCTGGTGCTACCCGGTGGCTACTCGCCGGACAAGGTGCGCATGGACGAGAACGCCGTGGCCCTGACACACGCCTTCCACGACGACGGCAAGCCGGTGGCGGCGATCTGCCATGCCCCCTGGGTGCTCGCCGAGGCGGACCTGCTCCGGGGCACCACTGTGACCTCCTGGCCGTCGCTGCGGACGGACCTGGAGAACGCCGGGGCGACTTGGGTGGACGAGGAGCTTGTTCGGGACGGAAACATCATCACGTCGAGGAAACCGGACGATCTGCCGGCCTTCTGCGCGGCGATTCTGGCCGATCTTCCCTGACCAGGATGGCCGGCGAGGTTATCCTGGAAGCTCCCGGGGCACCGGCGGGCCTGGCCCTGACGGCGTTCTCGCAAGGTGGTGACGGACGTCGCGCCCCAGCAGGGAGGTGCGGGTCCAGGTAAGAGTCAACAGCAGACGTGGAGGAGATGTTGGCCGAGCGCGTCACCGCGGTGACGGGGCCGCGGATGCGCATCGGAACGGACGGCCGGCGGCCCGGGTACCGCCGCGGGCCAGTGCAAGCTGTCAGGGATAGTCTGCGCTCGCTGTCCCGGGCCGGTATGGCCGGTGGAATCGCCACGTACTGCTTGTCGCTGCTGCCGTCCCTGATCCCGAGAGGCTGGCTCGCTCAAGCCGTGTTCTCCGGGATCACGATGGCGCTCGGCTACGCGATCGGCCTGCTGATCCGGTGGTTCGTGCGCCGTTCCGGGTTCCATCCCCGCTGGTCGGTGCCGCTTGAGCGGGCCGCCCAGCCGGTGCTTCTGGCCGCTGCCGCGGGTTCCCTGGCGTTCAGCGGACTCGCGGCCCACTGGCAGGACCGGATCCGAGGCCTCCTCGGTATGCCGGGTGTGGAGGCTCTGTATGCGGCGGTTCCCGTCGTGGCGGCTGTCGTGGCGCTGGCCATCGTCGCTGTGGCGCACGGCGTGCGCGTTCTCGGTGCGGCTGCGATGGTCCGGATCAGGCGAACGATCCCGCGGGTACTGGTCCGGCTGGGAACCACGGTGGCGCTCATCGCGTTCGCCATCCTCGTATTCAACGGCACCTTCATGACGTGGGTGGCATACGGCCTGGATCGGGCGGCGGCAGCGGTGGAGGCGGGCCGCGCGCCGGAGATCGAGCAGCCGGCGTCCCCGATGCGGTCGGGTTCGGCGGAGTCGCTGGTCTCGTGGGATTCGCTGAGTGCGACGGGGCAGGCGTTCGTCGCCGGAGGCCTGCCGCGGGACGCGCTGGCGGAGTTCGCCGGCCTGGAAGATCACGACGACGGCCCGGTGGACCCGATCCGCGTCTACGTCCCTTCCGACCCGGCGGGAGATCTCGAGCGCGCGGCCGCACTGGTTGTCGATGAACTGGACCGCACCCAGGCGTGGAGCCGCGACGTGCTCGTGGTCGCGACTCCCGCTGGCAACGGACTGGTCCAGCCCGCCGCAATCGCGACGATCGAGATGATGTACGCCGGCAACACGGCGACCGCCGCACTGCAGTACTCGCACGCGTCGAGCTGGCTGAGCTTTCTGTCGGACCGCAACACCGCACCGGAAGCGGGTAAGGCGCTCTTCGAGGCCGTCTACGCCGCGTGGCAGGAGCGACCGCAGGCGCTGCGCCCGAAGCTTCTGGTCTACGGCGAATCCCTGGGCAGCTACGGCGGACACGGCGCCTTCAGCGGACTGCAGGACATGGTGGCGCGTACCGACGGTGCGCTCTGGGTGGCGACGCCGAACTTCACCGAGACCTGGCGCGACCTCACCGATCATCGCGATCTTGGGTCGCGTGAGATCAGCCCGGTCTACGACGACGGGATTCAGGTCCGGTGGGGCACGGGCGACGGGCACGCGCGGGATCTGTGGGATCCCGGACCGGCCTGGGAGGAGCCTCGTATCGTGTACGTGCAGCACGGCTCCGACGGCGTGGTGTGGTGGTCATCGGACCTGCTGTGGCATGAACCGGACTGGTTGCGCGAGCCTTCCGGCGACGACGTCCTGCCCGGCCTGCGGTGGCTACCTGTCGTCACGTACTGGCTCACCACGATGGACATGGTGGTGGCCGAGGAGGTCCCGGCCGGGCACGGCCACGTCTACCTGGGCGAGTACGTCGATGCATGGGCGGCCATAGCGCCGCCCACGGGGTGGACCGACGACGACGCGGACACGCTGCGTGACCTTCTCATCGACGAGTATGCCGAGTTCTGAGGCCGATCGGTGCGGGCCGCGGCTGGGCGATGAGCCGGCGCACTGCTTCGGCCTCAGGCGCCTTCATCTCGCCGTACCGCGCCAGCGCGAGCTCCCAGTGGTGGACCGCTCGACGGCGATCGCCGTACGCGCTGGCGCAGTGCCCGAGGCCTACGTGGGAACGGGCGATCTCCTCCACGTCGCCGAACCGCTCGCCGAGTTCTCGTGCTTGCGTGTGGAGGGCCTTCGCGTCGTCGACGAGACCTTGCCGGCGGAGGACCGACCCGAGCCCGTTCAGGGCGTTGCCCTCGTTGTATGGTGCGTCGAATTCCCGGGCGTGGGCGATCGCCCGCTCGAAATACGTGATCGATTCGTCCAGCCGCCCGGCGCCGGCCAGTGCCCGGCCCAGGCCGGTGAGGCTCTCGCCCACGGTACTCGCGTCGTCGAGATCGACGGCGGTCTCCAGCGCACGCTGATGGTGGCTATGAGCCTCGTCGTAGCGGCCCAGCCGCTGGTAGATGAGCCCTCGGATGTTGTGAGACGCCGGCAGGATGCCCCGGAAGGGATGCTGTCCGGCGATCGCCACCACCGCGTCGACGTCGTGGAGCGCCTCGTCGCACCGGCCCATCGCCTCGAACATGACCGCGCGGTTGTAGTAGGCGGCCTGGAGGTTGAGGGTGTCACCGAGGCGCGCGGACGCCTCGACGACTTCCGCGAAGAGCTTCTCGGCTTCCTCGAGGCGCCAGAGGTGGCGGTAGGCGTTCGCCTGGTTGTTCTTCGACCGTGCGACCCGGACGTCGTCGTTCGCTGCGCGTGCCTCATCCTCGGCGAGAACGAAGTGCCGCACGGCGTCGTCGAGTCGCCCCAGCTCGTTGTAGATCCCGCCGATGATGTTGTGGGTCCGCCCGGGCAGCGGGTCCGGCCCCGCGGCCGTGGCCAGTTCGAGCTGCCGGATGGCGTCGCTGTGACGTCCTTGCGTCTGGTGGACGAGCGACAGATCACGGTGGGCGCGGGCGCGATGCTGGGGATCCTCGACCGTCGTAGCCAGCCGATGAAGGATCTCCCCCTGCGCGAGATGCCCGTCCTCGGCGAGGTAGAGGGCCAAGACCGCGGAGAGTTCGGCCACGGGCGCCGAGAGTCCGTACTCCATGGCCACGGTGGCAGCCACCACGGCCGGCTGATGCCCGGCGTCGAGCCAGGCGCGCGGGTCGGACACGGCCTCCGTAGGCACCCTGTGCGCGTGATCGGCCGGGAGCCGAGGAGCATGGTCCTCCGCGGGCGTCACCTGCTGGAATGCGTAGGCGCAGCCGCGGACGTAGTACTCGATGAGACGCCGTACGGCGGCGCGCTGTTCGGTGAAGGACTCCTCGTGGCGGGTGACCCAGGTGGCGTATTCGCGAACGAGATCGTGCAACCTCACGCCGCCGCGTTCGTCGTGGCGGACGAGGTGCTCGGCATCGAGCGTCGCCAGAAGCTTGGCGGCTTCTTCTGGGTCACGATCCAGAAGAGATGTGGCGGCTTCCGCGGAGATGGAAGGCCCGGGATACAGAGACAGCAGCCGCAACGCACGCTGCTCGTCCGGGTTGAGTGCGCGGTAGGAGACGGCCAGCGCCGGACGGATCGACTCTCCTCTCGGGGTGGACTCAAGGCGTCGGACCTGGTCCTCCAGCGACCAGGCGGGATGCTGCCCGAGGTGCGCGGCGACGATGGTGAGGTCGAGCGGGTGACCCGCACACAGCTCCGCGAGCCGGGCGGCCGATGTGGGATCGTCCGTGACCCGCGCGGCCACCGCCGCCTGCGTGAGCAACTCGAGTGCATCGTCGAGGGCGAGCGGTTGCAGTTCCGTCTGGGGCACGTGCGCGAGGTCGGCGAGCCGGCGGCGGCTCGTCACAATGACGTGCCCTCGATGCCGCCGCGGCAGGAGTGGACGCACCTGGTTCTCGTCCGTGGCGTTGTCGAGGATGAGGAGGAAGGACCTGTCACGCGCCCAGGCCGACCATTCGCTGAGCTGCTGATCCACACTGAGCCGATTCACCTTGCCGGCGGGCTGCCCGACCGCCGTGAGGAGGCCACGGAGCACGGCGTACGGATCGGCCGGCTGGCGGGAGGCGTCGTAGCCTCGAAGATCGACGAAGTACGAGCCGCCCGTATAGGAGTGCTGCCGGGTGAGCCGCGCCGTGAGCTGGAGAGTGAGTTCGGTCTTGCCGATTCCGGCCATGCCCACGACCGCGAGCGTCGAGCCGAGCGGCCGTGCGGATAGACCGTCGAGCTCAGCTTGCCGCCCGGCGAAGACGGTGCTCGGTGGCGGTATGGACTGGTGGATCTCGACGACGGACGCCGTCGACGCGGAGCCCATCGCCGTGGCATGCGCTTGCCGCCACGCGACCGCCTCGGTGGGCGGTACACCGAGGGCCTGCACGATCTCGGTCAACAGCTCCACGTCGATCCGGGCGCGGCCCAGCCGGAAGCAGTCGTACACGGTGGCGCGGCTGACCTGCCGCCTGCCGGGGTGCATCCCCCGCTGCTCACGGTGTTGCTTGATCCGCTGGGCGATCAGCGCATACGAGGGAGCTCCGGCCCACTCTCGCAGCTCACGGAGCATGTTCACGAGATCGTCGAGGGACTCCGCACCGACCGGGCTGGGCGGCCTCGGTGTGTCCGGATGGCCGAGTGCTCGCATCCCCACCCTTGACTCCCTGACCAGCTGTACGCGTACGGCGAGCCTACCCTGACCGGCCACCCGGGTGGCCGGATGGTCCGGAGTCGTCCGGCCGAGCGCCGAGTGTTTCAGCCGTCCGGCTTGTGGACGGCCAGCTGAGCGAGCCGGTCCCGGACCTGCGCGGCCTCGGGTGACCCGAGCTGCTCGAAGATCGCCAGCGCCTCGCTCCAGTACTGGCGGGCATCGTCGGCCGCGCCCTGGGCGGCGCACACCGCGCCGATGCCGTCCAACGCTCGCGCCTCCTCGAACGTGTCGCCGATCTTCGTGCTGAGGGCATGGGCATCGTCATAGTGGCTGCGCGCCTGCCCGTGGTCGCCCATCCTGTGGTGGTCGGTCCCGAGGTTGTTGAGTACGCCCGCTTCGAGATGGCGGTCACCGGTCTGGTGGCTGAGGGCCAGCGCCTCGCGGTGATGGCGGAGCGCATTCTCGTAATCGCCGTCGGCGGACAAGATGTTGCCGATGTTGTCATTGCCGTAGGCGATGGTGGGCATGTTGCTCAGTTCCTTGCCCAGCTGAAGGCCGCGCCGGGCGGACTGCAGCGCCTCGTCGCGCCTGCCGAGAAGGAGCTGGACCTCGGAGACATTCGTCAGCCCGGTTGCCTGCATATACCGGTCGCCGATCCGGGTGGCCTCCGCGAGCGCCATCCGATGGTACTTCTCCGCCTCGTCGAGGCGCCCGGCACGCCGCAGGACGATGGCGGTGTTGTCGAGCGCGGTGGCGGTGCCGTGGCCGTTTCCCGCAGCGCGTGAGAGTTCGGCCGAACGCTGGAAGAGCTCGATGCCCTCGGCCAGCCGGCCCCGGTGCACCTCGATGATGGCCATGGCGTTGACCGCCGACGACGCACCGTACATGTCGCCCATGGCTTCGAAGGCGCGCTGGGCCCGGTCCAGGTGGATGATCGCCGGATCCCATTCGGTGAGCCGGACGAGGATCTGCCCGAGATCGAGGTTGGCTCTCGCCTCGCTGACCCGCTCACCGCGTGAGACCGCCACCTCGAGGGCGAGCTGGTGTAGCAGCCTGGCATCGCGGTAGCGCCCGTACCGGTTCAGCCACCACGACACGCCTTCGGCGAGGTGGGTGATCAGGTCAGGCCGGTTCAGCTCGGGAGCGTGATGGGCCAGGGTGAGGACGTTGTCGATGTTGGCTTCCAGCCACGGCAGCGTCACGCTCTCGTCGAGCGTGGACACGACGACATGTTGCGGTGGCTGCCGGTTCCGCCGGCCCGTCGGCGCGTGCGCGGTGCTGTAGGCGCTCCACACCATGCCCAGGTAGTGCTGGTACAGCCGCTCCAGGGCGACCTCCCGCTCGGCCGGGCGGTCGTCGTCGTACGAACGGTCCAGGGCGTACGTCCGGACCAGGGAATGCAAGCTGTACCGGTGCGGCCGCGCCTGGGTGACCAGATGGTGGGCGACGAGTACCCGGAGGTCGGCCCCCGCCTCGTGTGGATCACGGCCGGTGAGCGCTGTGATCGCGGGTTCGTCGAGATCCGCGCACGGGTGTACGGCCAGCAGGCGCAATGTGCGCTGCGCCCGCGAGGACAGGGTGGCGTAGGAAAGGTCGAGGGTCGCGCCGACGGCGTCGTCGAGACGGAGACTGCGGCGCCGCTGTAGGAGGGGCTGGACGTGGTCGCTCAGGCTCCAGCCGGGCCGGGCCGCGACCCGGGTGGCCGTGAGCCCCACAGCGAGCGGAAGGCAGCCCGACGCCTCGCTCAGCTCCGTCGCCGAGGCGATGTCCTGGTCGACGACGTCTGTTCCGGCCACACCGCGCAACAACGCTATCGACTCGTCGACGGTGAACGTCGACAGTGGGATCTGGACGGCTCCGGCCGCCTCAGCCACCTGGGTACGGCTCGTGATCAGCACGACGCTGCCGGAGTCGCCGGGCAGGAGGGGAACGACCTGCGCCGCACCGGCGGCGTCGTCGAGAATGACGACGCGGCGGGTCGAGCGCAACTGAGCCCGGAACTCCGCTAGCCGCTGGTCGACGCCGGACGGAATCTCGCGGCTGGACACCCCGAGCAGACGCAGGAACACCGCGAGAACGGCGGCGGGGTCGGCCGGCGGGTTCTCCGGGTGGAATCCTCGCAGGTCGGCGTAGAGCACGTCGGCGACTCGCCGACGTTCGA
The DNA here is from genome assembly GCF_010550695.1 of Phytoactinopolyspora alkaliphila. Classification (GTDB taxonomy): domain Bacteria; phylum Actinomycetota; class Actinomycetes; order Jiangellales; family Jiangellaceae; genus Phytoactinopolyspora; species Phytoactinopolyspora alkaliphila. The sequence goes on along the minus strand of NZ_JAAGOB010000015.1, from coordinate 135,016 downwards.
CGAGCCGGCGTGCGGCCTCGATGGCCAGCTGGCTCTTGCCGCTGCCGGGCATGCCCTCGATGGAGAACACGGCCGATGCCGGGCTGTGATCACTGGTCTCCAGGATGGTGGCAAGAGCATCGGCCCGCCCGACGAACGTGCTGACCCCCGAGGGCAGCGCCGCATAGGCCGTGACGACGGTCGCGGCGTCGGCTTGACTCTGAGCGACGCGGCACGCCTGCGCCCAGCCTGCCGCGGCCGCGTCGTCAGCGCCGAGCGCCCTGGCGATCTCGACGACGAGGTCGGTGTCGAGGCGGCGCCGGTCAGTGCGGAAGCAGTCATACACCGTGGCCCGTGCCGGCTTCTGCTCGCTCGCGGGGACGCCACGGCGGGCGCGAAGCCTGCCGATCCGGTTCGCGATCTCCGCGTACGATGGATGCCCGGCCTCGGCGCGCAACGACCGCAGCCTTTCGGCGATGTCCTCGAGCGTCCACGTCCGCGAGGACGGTGCGTCTCCTCCACCCGCGCCGGCGGCAGAATCGGCCGTCTCGCGCAATGTCCCACCTCACCCCTTGCTGTGGCTAGCACCCTAGCGAGTCCGCACCGTACGTGCGGAACCGCGTTGCCCGGAACTGTCCGGGATCGTCTGGAAACGGCGACACACCAACATCGCCCGGACCACAGTGGGCAGGTTCGGCCAGTCGCGCCTTGGACGGCTCGCCGCCAGGGCCAGGAAGAGGGAATCATGCGCATCACGAAGACGATCACGCGTCATCCTGCCGTGAGTCAGTGCGACACACCAGTGCCTTCGGAGCGGAAGTTTCCGCTGCTCAACAAGGCGGAAACTTCCACCCCGGCAGCGCTGGCGCGGGTGTCGCCCGGAGCCTAGCTTCGTGTCCAGCGAAGCACCGCCCACCGTGACGGGCGCTGCGGATCGCCTCGCTGATAACCATGGAAGCGCCGAGGAGGCAAGGATGTTCAAGGGTGCCGATGTCGATGGCCTCGACCGGATAGCTCAGAAGATCGACCAGGCCGTCGACTTCGCCCGGACCGTCCTGACGATTCTCAAGATGACGGTGCGTGCGCTCAACGCCATGTCCTGGACGGGCTGGGCGAAGGCGTTCGCCATCTACCTGGAGACCGTCGTCATTCCGTGGGTCCAGGCCACCATGCGGGCGTTGCAGTCCTTCTCGGCGGTGATCAAGTTCGCCTCCGCGATGCAGAAGGAGGTCAGCGGCGATGCGCCGCGAGTCGCGGTCCCGCCGACCTATCAGACGCCGCCGTTGCCGCCATGCGGAGCCGAGAACCCTCCGATGCTGAAGCAGCCGGACGTCGTGATCAACATCAACGTCAACGGGGGCGGCACCGGTGTCCAGGTGAGCACGCCGCAACTGCCGGGCACCATCGGTGTCCAGCCGGATAGGGGCGGCTCGACCGGCACCGGCGGCTTTCGCACGATGCCGGACGTGGCCCACCTGAGTCCGGGGAGCAACACCGCGACCGGGACGGGCAACGGCGCCGCCTCCGCGAGCGGTCCACACGTGAGCCGGCCTCAGCCGGGCGGAGCCGTCGGTGGTGGCGTGACCGGCGCCGGCGTCACCGGGCCCGGCGTCGGCTCCGGTTCGGTCGGCGCTGGCGCCTCCGGAGCGGGTGGCGCGATCGCGACGCCCCCGTTCGTCCCGGGTAACGGCAGCCTCGGTGGCGGGTCCACCGGAGCGGGCGACGGTGCGGCAGGCGGCGGCGCGGCGGGCGGCGGCGCGGCGGGCGGTGGCGCGGGCTTCGGCGCCGGAACGGGTGGCGCCGGAACGGCGCCAGGCGTCACCGGCTCGCTGGGCGGGTCCTTCTCCGCGGGCGGTCATTCCGGGAACGTCGAGGTCAGCCGTAACGCCGACGGCACATGGTCCTACGAGGTGGGCGCGTCGGGCACGGTGGGCACACCGAAGGTGAGCTCCACGCCGATCGGTTCCGGGGGCGGCAGTCTGGACGGCGCGGACGGTCCTGCGGATTCCGGTGGAGTCCTCCCGTCGGTGGACGACGGCAGTGGCGGCAACGGAGCGATGCTCGCCGCTCCGCTCGGCCTGGCCGGACTCGCGGGCCTCGGCGCGGCCGCGCTCGGCAACGCTCGGGGTCAGGCGCAGCCGGACGGCGAGGAGACGGAGGAGGAGCGGTCCCCCTCATCTTTCCCGGGCACGGGCGGGTACCCAGGGTTGGGCGGCACGGGTGGCCTGGACATCGCTCCCGCGGCTGGGGCCGGCTCGGACTGGGCGCTCGGCGACCCCGGCGACGACGCCGCCCGGACGGACATCGCCGAAGGCGGAGCTCTGGGTGCTGCGCTCGATCCGGAGGCGACGCCGGGCACGGGTGTCGGGCATGCGCTGACTTCCGGGTCGGACACGGGCCGCTACACCGCATGGGTCGGGACCGACGGCGCGTACGGCTTCGTGGGCGAGAACGTCACCTACGACACCCCGTACGGCCAGGTGACCATCGAGCGGATCGAGCTCAGTGGCTCGGCCGCGGGCGATCCCGCCTCGGCGGCCGTCGTGCTCGGCTGGTGGGAGCAGGTGCTCGGTGGCGAGCAGTTCGCCGGGCATTCCAGCGTCTCCTTGCCGCCCGGTCCGTTCCTCACCTGCTCGCCCGGCGAGCTGCAGACCAGGGGCGCGGCTGCCGTCGGCACCGCGTCGGCGGTATGGCCAGTGGCTGCGTGACTGGATGACGGCGAACCCGCGCGGCCACGAGACCTCCCACGCCATATCCATGGCGCCACGAACTCACGTCCACGAAGGAGCTTCCACGATGACCACCGACACCGAGACCAGGGGGCCGACGGCCGCCGCCGAGACGGCAGGGAAGGCCTCTGACGGCGCCACCACGGTGCGATACCCCAGCTACCAGCTGCCCTCCGTGCCGCCGTTCCACATCGACGTCCCGGAGGGGTATGTCGCACACCCGGCGCCCCGGGCGCTCGCTGTGGTCAGGCCGGCCAGCACGGCCGAGGATGCGCGGTTCATCCCGAACGTGACGGTGACCGCCGACCTCGTTCCCGCCGGTGCCGATCCCAAGGCGCTGCTGGAGGCGATGGTGGCGGCGCAGGCGAGTGAGGTGGCCGCGGGCGCGGCGGCGGAGTCCGACACGCCCGGCTCGGCCAGCCAGCGGCTGTGCCGGACGGTGGACGGGGTCGACGTCATCCAGGTGGCCACCGTGTGGGTGCTGCCGGTCCGCTACGCCGGTGATGTCGCCCACGCCCTGACCGTCGTGTCCAGCTGGGCAGACGGCGCAGGCGCGCAGGTGGGGCACACCCTGCGCGCCATCCACGAGTCGTTCCGCGTCGAGTCCGGCCAGACTGCCGGCGCGTGACGTTTCGTTCCGGGCCACGGGGGCCCGGAACGAAAGAGCAGTTGCATCCACGCAGGTTCAGTACCAGGAAAGGGAGTAACACCATGGCGCTTCTCGGAATGAATGTCGAGCAGGCTGACCAGCTCGCAGCGGTGATGGACGTCGACGCGCAGAGCATCACCGAGATCACCCAGCGGCTGACTCAGCAGCTGGCCAGCACCGAATGGATGGGCACGGACCGGAACACGTTCGAGGCGCAGTGGACCGGTGAGTTCGTTCCTGCCCTCGGCCGTGTCGTCGAGGCGCTCAACGCCAACGCGAACATCATCCGGGCACAGGCGGAGGACCAGCGCCGCGCGTCGAGCTGACGGTTGCACCCCGGTGATCATCGGCGATCGGCGGTGTGATCACACGGCCGATCGTCGATGATCACGGGCGAAGGAAGACAGAAAGGCGGAAAAGTATGTGGCGGCTGTCGGTGCTGCCCAGCGCGGAAAGCGGCGTACACCCGGTCGACGTCGTGGTGGCGGCGCAGCCGGGCGCGCGGGTCGCCGATCTGGCACAGGCCCTCGGGGCTCATCTCGGCGGCTCGTCGTCGGGAACGATCCTGGCTCCGCACACCGACGGCATCCCCTGGCCCGCGGCACAGCCGCTCGGGGAGTCGGGATTGCGCAACGGCGACGTCGTGGCGGTCGCCACGGTGCCGCACAGCTGGCTGACCAAGCCGGCGCAGCGCCGGCCGCCGCGGGCGGTGGTGCGAGTGCTGGCCGGACCGGACGCCGGGACGTCCGTGGAGATCCACGGTGAGTCCCTGACCATCGGCCGGTCGCGAGGCTGCACCGTGGCCCTGTCCGACCCGCTCGTCAGCCGCCTGCACACCCGCATCATGCTCACCGGCGGTCCGGTGGTGATGGACGAGGGCTCGGCACACGGCACTACAGCCGGCGGCCACGCGGTCACCCGGCCGCTGAGCATCGGCTGGGGCGAGACCGTGGAGATCGGCGACACGCGGCTCGTGCTCGAGCAGGGCCGGGGAACCGACCACGGCCGTGAGGTAGCGGTACTGCGCCCGCCGCGATTCGGCGCGGAACTCACCGAGGACGAGCTCGAGGTCGCCACCCCGCCCACCAAGCCACGCAAGCAGGGCTTTCCGTGGGCGATGATGCTGATGCCGCTGATGATGGGCGGCGCGATGTTCATGTTCACCCAGCGCGCCTACTCACTGGTCTTCGCGTTCGGCTTCCCGCTGATGATGCTTCTCAACCACTACATGCAGCGCCGTCAGCAGGCCAAGGAGCACGCCGAGGAGCTCGCCGCGTGGCGGCGGGAACTGCAGGACGTGCTCGACCAGCTCGACGAGAAGGCCGCCATCCAGCGTCGCCACGCCGACGACGACGAACCCGACCCCGACCTGGTCCGCTCCCGCATCGCCGCACGTGATCGCAGCCTGTGGAACCGCCGGCAGGACGACGACGACTTCCTGGCCGTCCGGGTCGGACGCGGGCCGGTGCCGGCGATGGTGACCGGGCGCCGTCCGCGCGGCGCCACCGGCCAGGGAGCGGACCGCGACGCGCACGAGGAGATGCGAGCCGAGCTCTCCAGCCGCGCTGTGCTCCCGCACATGCCGGTAGTGGTGCCGCTGGCCGAGCACGGCCTTGTCGCGGTCGCGGGCCCGGACGACGACGTCGACGCGTGCGTGCGGGCTGTCATCATGCGCCTGGCGGCGACGCACTCGCCGGCCGACGTATCCCTTGCGGCCGTTCTCGGCCCCGGCCGAGCGCACGTCGAGGCCTGGCTGCGCTGGCTGCCGCACACCGCGCGCCGGACCGGCGGGGTGGCCCCGGTGGCGGTCGGCGCGGGCGACGGCCAGAGCCTGCTCGACCTACTCTGCGCGGACCAGGGCGGGCACGGGCACACCGTCTGCCTGCTCGACGAGGGAGCCGGGGTACCGCGGCGGGCGATCGAAGCAGTGGCGCAAGTGGCGCTCGAGCACCGCCTCCACCTGATCTGGCTAGGCGCGGACCCCGACCAGGTGCCGTCAGCCACCGGCGTCCTGGTCGATCTCAGCCTGTCGGCTGAGGGGGAACCTTCCTCGCCCAGCGGACTCGCTCGTTCCTCGCTCGCCGATGCCCGCCACACCATGGAAGGTTCCCCCTCAGCCTCCACGGGTGCCCCGGGCGCCGATGCCCGCCACACCATGGAGGGCTCCCCGTCACCGGCCCTCACCGGTTCGGCACTCGCGGATTCCCGCCACTCCATGGAGGGCTTCCCGCCACCGTCCGCTTCGGGTGACGTCGGCGGGCTGGGCGGTCGTGGGTTGGTCGGGTCGAGCCAGACCGGTGAAGGAGGTCAGCTGGGGGTGGTCGCGCGGCGGGATCGGGGTGGGCTCGCACCGCTGACCACGGTCGATGCCGTCGACCTGGCTCCGGCGTGGAACTCGGCGCGGTTGATGACCTCCTATCGCGACGATGCCGCGGTCACCTTGGCCGACACCGCGCTGCCGGACATGGTGCGGCTGCCCGATCTCGGTTCGGATCTCAGCGACGCCGACGACACCGATGCTGTCCTGCACCGCTGGGCGTCCAGCCGCGGGCTGCGGGCACAGCTCGGCGCCGGTGCCGACGGCGTCGTCACCATCGACCTGCGCGAGGACGGCCCGCACGGCCTCGTCGCCGGAACCACCGGCGCCGGCAAGAGTGAGCTGCTGCAGACTCTGATCTGCTCGCTCGCGCTGAACAACCCGCCGGCACGGATCAGCTTCCTGCTGGTCGACTACAAGGGCGGTGCCGCCTTCCGGGAGTGCGCCGACCTGCCGCACACCGTCGGATACATCACCGATCTCACGCCGGCACTGGTGCAGCGCGCTCTGACCTCGATGCACGCCGAGCTGACCACCCGCGAGCATCTGCTGGCCGAGTACGGTGCCAAGGATCTCGTCGCGCTCGAGCGAGACCACCCGGACGCGGCGCCGCCGAGCATGCTGATCGTCGTGGACGAGTTCGCGGCGCTCCTGTCCGAGGTGCCCGATTTCGTCGACGGCATGGTCAACATCGCGCAACGGGGTCGCTCCCTCGGCATGCACATGCTGCTCGCCACCCAGCGCCCGGCCGGTGTCGTGACACCGCAGATCAAGGCAAATACGGACCTGCGGATCGCCTTGCGGGTGGCATCACCGGACGACTCCAGCGACGTCATCGACGCGCCCGACGCGGCACAGCTGTCCCGCCGGACCCCCGGCCGAGCGTGGCTGCGGCGGACCGGCCACGGCACCCGCGAGCTCGTCCAGGCCGCCTGGGTCGGAGCGCGCGAGCCGCGGCGGGAGGGCGCCTCCATCGTGGACGTGACGCCGTTCACCGCCGTGCAGCTGACCGATGCCGAGTCGGCGGGCGGCGAGCAGGAGGACCGGCTGCATCCGCGGACCGACCTCGAGCGGCTGGTGAGCACGGCGGCCACCGCGTTCGCACGCTCCGGAACACCCGCGCCCCGCAAGCCGTGGCTGCCGCCTCTGCCGGACGAGCTCGCGCTCGACGTTCCTGCACCGGCCACCATCCCCGACGGCCAGGTGCTGATCGGTCTCGTGGACCGGCCCGCACAGCAGGAGCAGGCACCGCTGTTCGCCGACTTCGCCAAGGCCGGCCACTTGCTGGTGTACGGCGCTTCCGGCGCAGGCAAGACCGAGCTGCTGCGGACGATCGCCGCCTCGGCCACGGCCGCCGCCGGTGAGCACCCGGCCCTGATCTACGGGATCGACTGCGGTGGGGGATCGCTCGGCGTCCTGGAGGTGCTGCCCTCGGTCGGCTCGATCGTGGTGGAGCAGGCGATGGAGCGAATCCAGCGGATGATCCGGATGCTGCACAAGACGGTCGAGGACCGAAACGCCGCGCTCGCCGCGTACGGTGCGGCGGATATCGGAGCCCTCTCGGCGCGCGGGGTCGGCATGTCTCGCGTCTACCTGCTCGTCGACAACCTGCCGTCGCTGGTCGAGACGCTGGAGAACGGTGCGGCCCTGAAACGCAGTCACCTGGAGAAGCTCACCGCCGTGCTGCAGGAGGGCCGGCGGTGCGGCGTGCACGTGGCGGCGACCTCGCCTCGCCGTTCCGGGGTGCCCAGCGCGATGCAGGCGGGCTTCGGCCAGCGCATCGTGCTCCGGATGACCGCTGAGGAGGATTACCAGATGCTCGGTGCGCCGAGCAAGGTGCTGGACGCAGACACGGCGCCCGGCCGTGGCCTCCTCGGTAAGCACGAGGTGCAGATCGCGACCGTGGGCGGGGCCGGGGGAGCGGAACAGCTCGACCGGCTGCGTGCGCTGGCGGAGCCCGTCGCAGCCCGGTATCAGGACCGCCCGGCTATCCAGGTGCCGGCGATGCCGACCTTGGTGCCGACCTCGATCCTGCCGCCACCGGAGCGGGATGCGCTGTGTGTCGCGGTGGAGGCGGAGTTCGCCGGCGCCGTGACCATGGCGCTCACCGACGCGCCGCTGCTCGTCACGGGGCGTGCCCGCAGCGGCCGCACCAGTTTCCTGGCCGGTGTCGCGCAGCTCGCTCAGCGCTCCAGCCGCCCGCCGCTGGAGACCGTGCTGATGGGGCCCAAAGCCGCCCTCGTCCCGTCGGCGTCGTTCGACCTGGTCCTGGACGACCTGCCGAAGGCGGCGGCCTGGGCCTCGTCGGTGCAGCCCACGGCCGACCCGCTGGACTGGCGGCTGGTGCTGATCGACGATGCGCACGAGTGGGAGCGCACGTGGGACGCGGGCGGGGAGGCCAAGACGGCACTGGAGACCTTGGCCACCATGGCCCAGCACGCAACGGCCACGCGTACGGCACTGGTGGTGGCGACGGACCCGGACGAGGCGCGAAGCAAGGGACATATCGCCAGCGTGGTGCCGATGGTGCGACGGTTCCGGCGGGCGATCCTGCTGGCACCGGAGATGTCCGACGGCACCCTGGTGTCGGTGACCGTACCGATGACCACATTGGAGCCGATGTCCGGGCAAGGGCGGGGATTGCTCTGTTCGCCGGGCTCGACCCAGATTGTCCAGGTAATATCTGCGACGGCTGAGGCGCCGGGGGCAGTGGTGGGAACGGAAGCGGGCGTCGCATGACAGAACGACAAGGGAGCATCGTGCGTCAGGGGTGGACGGCGTTGCGCAGCCGGGTGTCGCTGCGCCGCGCATGGGAACGCGGATCGGTGGAGCTGGGCGTCGCCGGGGTGGCGGCCGCGCTCGTGGTGGGTGCCGCCGTCGGCAACGGCGTCGCCCGGACGGCGGTCGACATGTTCGACGGCCTGACCTGGCTCGCGGACGACTCGACCGGACAGGTGGTACAGGTCAACCCGGTGACCGGTCGTGCCGAACTGCGACTCGACGTCGCCGGCGACGGGTCGCAGCTGGGCATCGCGCAGCGCGACGGATGGCTGATCATCGACGACGCCGCCACCGGCGACGTGGTGTCCATCGATCTGGCGACCCTGATTCAGAGCGGCAAGCGCTCAGGGCCTGCCGACGGGCAGACCAAGGTGCTGGTGGCCGCCGGTCAGGCGTTCATCGCCGACCTGGAGAAAGGCTCGGTCAGCGCCGTTGATCCGCTGACGCTCAAAGACCTCGGAGAACGCTACCGCGGCTCAGGGCCGTTCGCCGACGTCGTGGTCGACGAGGCCGGCTACGTGTGGGTACTCGACAAGGACGCGGAGCTGGTCCGGCTGCGGTACTCGCCGACGGCGCAGCGGTTCGTCCTGGAGTCCTCGCGTCCGGTGGCGCACGCCGGCTCCCAGTCCCGACTGGTGCCGCACGACGAAGGTGTCACGGTGTTCGCGCCCGAGGGCCCGGTCGTCGGCCAGTTCGGCACCGAGCGTGAGTTCGCCCTCCCGCTGTTCGACGTCTCCGGTGGCGTCCTCGCGGCGCCCGGCGCGCCGGTCGAGATGTCGCCGGGATCGTTCACCGACTCCTCGACCGTGGCGATGGTCTCCGGCGACGACGTCCTGGAGGTGAACGTCTCCGCGATGGGGTGCGCCGATCCGGGCGCGCCGGTGGTGTTCTCCGGCAAGGTGTATGTGCCGTGCCTGAACGCCGGCAAGGTGGTGGTCCTCGGCGCAGACGGCATGCGCGCCGGGGAAGACATCTTCACTCCCGACGGGGGCGACCCGGATCTCGCGGTGGACGACGGCCGTCTGCTCGTCTCCACGGCCGGCGGCGAGGAACTCGTCGTCGTGGAGCCCGACGGCTCCACCCGGGTGATCGACATTGGCGGTGAGGGGGTCGAGGTGTTCGATCCGGAAGCCCCGCCCAAGGACGTCACGATTCCGGACGTGCCGCCGTCCCTGCGTCCCCCCGCGAACAACGGCTCCGGTGGACCTCCACCCGGCAACCCTGGGCAGGACAACCCCGGGCGCGACAACCGTGACAACCGCGAGGAACGTGACCGTTCCAACGGCAACGGGGGCGATCGTGACCGCGACGGTGATCAGAACGGCGGCCCCGAACGCCCCGGTGGTCCAGGCAATCCCGGCGGCCCGGGCGATGGTGACGGAGATCGAGACCGTGACCGGGATCGTGGCAACGACGACACCGGCAACGACATCGGCACCGACGACGGTGGATCGGACACCGGTTCCGACGACGGCACCGACTCGGGCGACGAGCCGGGGAACGACGACGGCGCCGACGGCGGCACGGACGACGGCACGGACGAGCCGGAGACGGACGCCCCGCAGCCGGCCAGCAACGTACGGATCGGCGAGACCGCCGGCGCCTACGTGGTGACGTGGGATCATCCCGAGCGACGCCCCGAGTCCTACCGGGTGGAGCCGGAGCTGTGGGGAGCCGGATCGAACGAAACCGTGTCCGGCGACACCACCAGTGTGGTGGTGACCGACCTGCGGCCGGGAACCAGCATCCGGTACCGGGTGATATCGGTCGGGGCCGATGGTCAGCGCACGTCCTCCGCCTGGAGTGCGCCCTTCGACGTGCCGGGTGTGCCGCCGGACCCGGTCGCGCCGCTGGACGTGACGGCGCTGAGCACCACTCCGGGCGGGGTGGATCTGAGCTGGCGGCACGGCGACCTCGACATCCTGCCGGACGAGTACCGGGTGACGCAGATCAGCGGCGGCTCGATCACCCCGGTGGTGTTGAACGGAAGCCGCCAGTCGACCGAGATCACCGGGCTCACCGAGGGCGCCTCCGTGGCGTTCCGGGTCGAGGCTGTCCTCAACGGCGAGACAGCCGGCTCAGACTCGTCGCTAGTCACGGTGATGGAGACGCCACCGGATCCCCCGGAGGCGCCCACCGGAGTTCAAGCCCAGCAGGTCGGCACCCAAGAGCTGGTGCGGGTCACGTGGAACGCTCCGTCGGTCCAGCAGGAATCGCTGATGGTTCGCCGCGTGGGCACCGGCTCGGGCACCAGCGTGAACCCGGCCGCCACCAGCGTCGAGCTGTCGCAGACCTTCGGCACCACGGCCCGCTACGAGGTCGTGGCCACCCGCAACGGGGTGGAGGCGGTGTCGGACCCGAGCGCGCAGGTCACCGTCAGCCCGCCGGCTCCTGACCGGCCGTCGACGCCGCGGAACGTGTCGGGATCGTTCCGGGACCGGCCGGATGCGAACACGGTCCGGGTGGATGTGTCGTGGCAGGCGCCGTTGAGCAACGGTGGCGCGGCGATCGACAGGTACCGGATCTCCGGCGGCGGCTCGAACGAGACGGCGACGGGGACGAGCGCGACGTTGACGATCAGCTGTGGTGGGCAGGCGCTGTGCACCAGCGGCGGCACGGTGAACCTGAGCGTGGTCGCGGTGAACACCGCGGGCGACAGCCCGGCAGAGACCGGAAGCGCCGAGGTGCCGGCGCCGCCACCACCGGATCCTGACCCGCCGTCTGCACCACAGAGCGTGTCGGTTTCGAATGTTCAGCGGCCGGATCCGAACACGGTTCGGATGACGGTGTCGTGGCAGCCGCCGCCGAGCGATGGCGGTGCGGCGATCAGCGGGTACAGCATCTCCGGCAGTGGTGGAGGAGCGTCGGGCACCGCTTCTGCGGGTGGCGGTGCGACGAGCACGACGTTGGATATCAACTGTTCGGGGGCGGCTCTCTGTTCCAATTCGGGGACGGTGACGGTGAGCGTGACGGCTACCAACGCGGCCGCGACCGGCCCGGCTGGGACGGCCAACGCCAGCGTGCCGGCACCGCCGCCGCCACCCCCGGCCAACGGCGACAGCGTGATCAGTTCTGGGTACGGGCAGACCACCCGGAGCCAGGACGATCAGTCCGGGACGACGTCGTACTCCGTCACCTTGTCGCCCCCGTCGAGCTGGGCGGCACATGGCGGAACCTGTGAGCTTCGCTGGTCCGGCACGCTCAGCGGCACTCAGGCGATCGACTGTGGTGCTGCCAGGAGTTACTACCTGGGTTCGGTCTCGTATCCCACTGCGGGCGACGTCACGGTGTTCGTCCGAGCGCTTTCCTCGGGTACAACGGTCGCCGACTCCGCCGCTGTGACTCTTTCGGCGGGCGAGCCGCCCGACTGTTACTGGCCGGGGCCCTATCCGGCGGATCCAGCCAACACTTGGTGCCCGATCCCGCCGCCGCACAACCTTCGCAACACGAGCGTCGAGTCCGCAGAACCGCAGGCCGGTGGTGGGCTCGCCTCGATGCAGTCCCTGATCGGCCTCGGCGGCCTCGGGCTGGCGGGTGCCCTCCGCGCGGTCCGGTTGCGCGGACGCACGGGCACCCATGAGAACACCGGCACCGGCGACGGGACCGGCACAGACACCGATATGACGATGGAGAACCAACGATGACCGTGACCGGCGTAGAGGCCCTCAGCGAGGCGGAGGTCGCCTCGTTCCGCATGCTGCACGGGAGGGTCGTCGACACCGTCGAGACGGCACTGCGGGGCAAGCGGGCCGTCGTGGAACTGGTGGCAGTGGCGATGTTCGCGGGTGGTCACGTGCTGCTCGAGGACGTGCCGGGCACCGGGAAGACTACGCTGGCCCGTTCGCTGGCGGCCGCGGTGGGCGGCTCGTCGCGGCGGGTGCAGTTCACGCCCGACCTGCTGCCGTCGGACGTCACCGGCACCTCGATCTACGACCCGCAGAGCGGTGAGATCCGGTTCCGGGCTGGACCCGTCTTCAGCAACGTGGTGCTCGCCGACGAGATCAACCGCGCCGCGGCCAAGACGCAGTCGGCCCTGCTCGAAGTCATGGAGGAGCACACGGTCACCGTGGACGGCGTCGGGCACACCGTCCCCGACCCGTTCATCGTCATCGCCACCCAGAACCCGATCGACCTGGACGGCACGTACCGGCTGCCCGAGGCACAGCTGGACCGGTTCCTGCTGCGTACCACCATCGGCTACCCCGACGGCGAGCACGAGGTCGACGTCCTGCGCCCGGGCAGCGGCGCGGGAGCCGTCTCCGCCGTGGCCACGGTCACCAGCCCGGAGGAGGTGGCCGCGCAGACCCGGGCGCTGTACCGCCTGCACGTGGCGGAGCCGATCCTGCGCTATGTCCGCGCCGTCGGCGCGGCTACCCGCGACGATCACCGCCTCCGCCTCGGCGCCAGCACCCGCAGCCTGCGCGGACTGGTCCGCTGCGTCCAGGCCTACGCCGCCGCTCAGGGCCGCCATTACGTGGTCCCGAACGACGTCCAGCGGCTGGTCACCCCCGTCCTGGCGCACCGGCTGATGCTGACCCGGGAGGCGATGCTGGCCGGCGAGACCCGGGAGGGCGTGCTCGACGACGTCCTCGCCCGGGTCGAGGTGCCACGGCCCACGTCGGCCTGACGACGATGACCATCACTCCACGCGGCTGGGCGGTGCTCGGCACCGCGGCCGTGCTGCTGGCCGGTGGGCTCTGGGCGCAGTATCCGGGCGTCGCCGGCTTCGGCGCCGCGTTGCTGGCCATGGTGGTCGCGTCGGCGGCCGGCGTGCTCCTTCCGGCGCCGCTTGAGGTCAGCCGAATCGTGCCGTCAGCTCGGGTGACCCGGCTCTGCGAATCGCACGGCACGCTCACCGTCACCAACCGCTCGCCCTGGCTCCCGGTCCGGGTGGAGGGTGAGGATCTCGTGGGCGGGGTGCCGGTTCAGGTGCGGATTCCGGCGCTGGCGGCCGGTGCGTCGCGCCAGGCCGGCTTCACCGTCCCCACGGCCCGGCGCGGCACGGTGGAACTCGGTCCGCTGACGCTGGCCCGGCGCGGCCTGGCTCGCCTCGCGGTCGCTCGCAGCGCGCACGGCGAACGCAGTGTCGTCACCGTGGTGCCCCGCGTCCTGCCGGTGCTCGGCCTGCCTTCCGGTGTCCAGCGCAGTCACGTCGGTGCCGACGAGCGGGTCGAGCACGGAGGGACCGACCTGGTGGGACTGCACGAATACGTACCCGGTGACGACCTGCGCCGCCTGCACTGGGCCACCAGCGCCAAGACCGGGACCCTGATGATCCGGGACGACGCCGACCCGTCCCTTCCGCATCTCACCGTATTGCTGGACGATCGGGCGTCGAGTTACGCCGGCGACGGCTTCGAGGAGGCGGCGGACATCGCGGCCTCGCTCATCAACGAAGCGGCGACGTCGAGCAACCCCGCCCGGCTGGTGACGGTCAGCGGGGCACTGGACGTGGACTTGCCTGCCGGCCCGGAGAGCGCCGGAGACTACGCGAGCGCCGGCCTGCTCGCCGCGCCCGTGCTGGATGCCCTCGCGGGGATCGATCCGGTGGACGGCGACGAGATGTCCGCCGCGGCGGCCGCCCTGCACGGTTCCGACATCGTCGCCGTCGTCTCCGGCGAACGGGCGCCCACAGCCTCTCTCCTGGTGGATGCCGGCAGATCGAGTCTCGGTGTCCTGGCCCTGGTGGATGCCCACGCGAACCGGCTCAGCGACGTGGTCGGCGGCGTGGTGGTGCTGCGCGGGCCACGCGCCGAGGACGTGCTCAACGGCTGGGACCTGGCGGTGGTCCGATGAGATACGCCTGGGCGGCCCTGGTGCTCCTGGCCGCGAGCCTGCCGCTCGCCCGCGCCTACGACGGCTGGGTGATCCTTCCCGCCCTGCTGGTCGCGGTCCTTCTCCCGCTGGCCCTGGTGGCGGCAGGCCGCTGGCTGAAGCTGCCGGCCTGGCTGGTGGCGACGGCGGTCAGCGGCCTGTGCACCGCGGCCGCACTCGGTGTGCTGCGCACCGCGGAACAAGGACTGCCGCTCATCGACATGCCCGCGTGGCGGGACTCACCGGGTCTGTCGGTCCTCGGCCCGCTCATCGACTCGGTGCCGCGGCTGCTCACCGGCCCCCGGCCCGCTCCGGGAGACGCCGAGATGCTGACGCCGGTCATGTTGCTGGTGGCGCTGATCTCGCTCACCGTGTACCTGCTGGCCGGCCGCTGTCCGGGGCCCGGCGTCTCACCGGTGATGGGCGCCGCTGTGCTCTATGTGTGCGCGGCGCTGCTCACCGCGGGTGAGGCGGACCGGCACGGGGTGGCGGCGCTGGTCGTCGTCGTTCTCAGCGGGGCGGGCTGGGTACTGCTGGACAGGCCGGAGAATCAGTCCCGGTCCGATCGCGCCGCCACCCGCCGCACGCCCGGCAGACGTGCCGCCATGCTCTCCGGTGTCGCCGGCCTCGCGGTCGTGGGCTCGGTCACCCTGGTGGCGGCTGCGCTGCCCAGCTCGGAGCCGTTCGAGCCCCGCGAGCTCGTGACGCCGCCGGTGGTCAGCATCGAGGCGACCAACCCGCTGCCGATGCTCAGCCTGTGGGGCGAGGAGAGCGACCTGGAGCTGTTCCGGGTCCGCGGCACCGCACCGGACCGGCTGGCGCTGGTCGTCCTCCCGGAGTACGACGGTGCGGGATGGAGCGCGGACGCCCAGTTCCAGCCCATGGGGGCGGTGCGCGCTCCCGATCTGCCGCCGGGGCGGCACCGAGGGGCATACGACGTCGTCGTGGACGTCGTCGACCTTCCCGGACTCTGGCTTCCCGCGGCCGGAACGCCGACCGGAAGCTCACTCGCCGACGTGTACGTCGACGTCGACACCGGCTCGCTCGTCCGGCCCGCGGGCACGCCCGCTGGACTCCAGTACGCGATCCGCGGGGAGGTGGACCAGGGCAGCGCCGGCCTCCTTCGCAGCGCGGGCGTCCCCGCGGACGCACCAGAGCGGTACCTCGCTGTGCCGGGCCTGCCGCGCGAGTTCGCCACCTACGCGGCCGAGGCCACGGTCAACGCTCGCTCACGATTCGAGCAGGCGCAGGCGCTCGAGACACTGGTCCGCACAGACCGGTCCCTGGATCCGCTGGCTCCGGTGGGCTCGTCGTACGCCCGGTTGCGGGAGTTCCTCTTCGGCGACGACGCCCCTGGTGCGCAAAGCGGCACCAGTGAGCAGTTCGCGACGGCATTCATCGTGATGGCTCGTTCCCTCGGCATCCCGAGCCGGCTCGTCGTCGGATTCGACGTTCCCCGCGCGGGCGACGGCGATGCCGCCACGGTGTACGGGAAGCATGCCAACGCGTGGCCGGAGGTCTACCTGTCCGGGGCCGGATGGGTGGCCTTCGACCCCACGCCCTCGGACCGGGAGGTCGGGGACGGGGACCGGACCACTCTGGTGGGCGAGGACGAGCTGGTCGACGAGGACGACCCGGGCGAGGACGACGAGGCGAGCGAGCCTGTGGCCGAGCCGCCAGGCGGTGACGAGGTGCCCGACGAGTCGCGCTCCGGCCTGGCCTGGCCCGCCGCGATCACCGTGGTGATCGGCGTGCTGCTCACGGCGGTGGTGGTGCTGTTCGTCCTGCGGGTCCAGCGCCGGCTCCGGCACCGCCGTGCGGGAGCGGTGGGCGCGTGGGACGAGGCGCTGGACGCGATGTGGCTGGCCGGGGTGCGGGCTCCGGTCAGCAGGGCCGCACCGGATCTCGCCGGCGACCTCGCCAGGCTCGGTGGCGGCGACGGCGCTGCCGGGCTGGCGGCCGTCGCGGAACGTGAGGCGTTCGGCCCGCCCGTCACGACGGCCGGGTCAGGACGGGGCAGCGTACGAGGCGGCCCGGATGTACAGGGCGGCGGGAGCCGCAGCCCGGCGGGCGACCGGCTCCCGCACTGGAAGGTGGCGACCGCGCTGGCCCGCGGCGTTCGGCGCGGATCCGCATGGCCGCGACGGCTGTTGTGGTGGATCGATCCGCGCGTGTTGCGCAGATGAGCGGAGGTGTGTCTGACATGGAAGGTCACAGACGCCCGGGAGGTCAGGACACGGCACCGGACCGGCCGGTGGCGCCCGATGTCGATCTCGGACACGACGTGGTCCGCCCGGTGGTCGCCGCGGCCCTGGGGCTGCTGCCGTTCGTCCTCTTCGCCGGCGCGAGCAGTACGACGACGGTCAACGGCGAGGTGGTCCAGGACAGCCGGTTCAACATGCTCGGTTTGGTCCTGGCGATCGCGGGGCTTGTGATGGCCTGGCGCGCCCTCGTCGCGAGAGGCGGTCAGCGTCGTCTGCGCTCCGCCCTGGCCTCGGTGGCCGGTGTGATCTGCCTGGTGCAACTCCCGCACTCCGCAGGACTGATCGATCTCGGTGACGTGTGGCCGTTCGGCGACGGTGACGATGCTGGCGACGCGGCGTTCGGCATCACGTACGAGGGACTCAATGCCGAGACCGAGCAGATGGCGCTCAACTTCGCGGAGAACCTGAGCCGGGACGAGCTCCACGCCGACATCGTCAACCGCTACTCGAGCATGTTGATCGACGTCGTTTGGCATCAGATCTACGCCGACACATGCCACGACGGCGAGTACCAGGTCGATGTCACCGTCCTGCGCGACGTCCCGGAGTTCCTGACCTCCGGGGACATCGATCGGATCGACGACGCCGTTGAACGGAACAAGCCGGTGGTCGCCTTCGAGTGTGACCCTCAGCGTTCGGACTACAACATGGTGGAGCGCGCCGAGAAGGTGCTCCAGCAACGCGAGATCCTGGACATCGAGATCGACGGCTACCTGGCGCGTTTCGGCGACGGCGGATCGTGAGGACCCGGCGCCGGGTGGTGCGGTGGCTGCGTCGGCTGCGGCCCGGGGCGCTGGGCGGTGCCGCGCTGGCCGGTGTCCTGGCGGTCGCCGGGTGCGTCACGGATCACGAGCGCAACGTCCGATCCACGCAGGACCTCGCCGACGAGGAGTTCCCGGGCGAGCTCACCGTGGTGGCGACCAGGACGCTCGTGCCCGCGCGGATCGGCACCGAGGTGACGTTCGCGGTCGTTGTCGATCAGCATCGCCGACCCGTCGCGCATGTCCCGGCTACCGGAAGCCGACGCCGGCCTGCCGACGGTGAGCAGGCTGGCACACACCGCCCGGCTGGCCGCACTGGAACGAGCGACGGCCTACACCGTCTTCGCCACGTTCCCGGGCGGTGATCCACTACCGGCGGCGTCGTCGCTGCGGCCGGTGTTCTCCCACGCCGAGCGCCAGGATCTCGACCGGCTGACGGTGGAGGCGGTCAGCGGCTGGCTGGAACGGGAAAACTCTGGGCTGCGCGCCGGCCGGCACCTGGTCACCCTCGCGCACCTCGAACCGGGGACGGTGCACCGGTTGCGTACCTACGTGACCGCCTGCCCGGCGGGGGTGAGCCGATGTGCGGGCGGGAGCGAGACGGCGATCGTGGGCGTCACGGTAAGCCTCGCGGATGCGACCGTGGAGGAGTTCCTGGTGATCGACAATGCCCGGACCGGTACCGGGACGTGGCGGGTGCCGGTCGAGCTGGACCGGTTCGGATAGATCCGGGGCACGGCGGGAGCCAGTGCTCTGCGTGACTCCTGCCCGCCGTCGGTGTGAGGCCGGACGTTGACCTCTCGCAAGTGTGAACATGACTGTCCCGGGGTAGCTGGAAGTGCACCAAGATCCCCTGGAGGGCCCATGGACAGCGACGTCGAGCCCGTACTCTCGACCGGCCCACTTCTGCTGATCGCGGCCGCCGCGGTCGCCGTGCTGCTGTTCCTGATCATGAAGGTGCGGCTGCACGCCTTCCTCGCCCTGATCGTGGTCAGCCTGCTCACCGCGCTCGCGACCCGGATACCGCTGTCGGAGGTCGTGCCCACGGTGGTGGACGGGCTCGGCGGCACGCTCGGGAACGTGGCGCTCCTGGTGGCACTGGGAGCGATCCTGGGTCGGTTGCTGGAGATCAGCGGCGGCGCACAGGTGCTCGCCGACGCCCTCGTGGGGCGCACCCGGGACAACCGCGCCGCCCTGGCATTGGGTGTCGCGGCACTGCTGTTCGGATTCCCGATCTTCTTCGACGCCGGGCTGGTCGTCTTCCTTCCGATCCTGTTCACCGTCGCGCGGCGGCTGGGGGGATCCCTGCTGACCTTCGGGCTGCCGGTGGCCGGTGCGTTCGCCATGATGCACGCGTTCGTCCCACCGCACCCGGGCCCGGTCGCCGCGGCCGGGCTGATCGACGCCAACGTCGGGCTGGTGCTCGTCTTCGGCTTGGCCATCGGCCTCCCGACGTGGTTCGTGGGCTCCTACCTCTTCGGTGTTCTCATGGGCCGGCGCATCCACGTTCCCGTGCCGCAGCTGCTGGCGCGATCCGACGAGCTGGAGCGCGAGACAGCTGAACGGACGCCGCCGCGATTCCGCTCCGTCCTGCTGATCCTCCTGCTGCCTCTCGTGCTGATCTTCGGTGAGACCGGACTCAGCACGCTGGAGGAACAGGGCACGGTGGACGGCGACAACCCCGTCGTGCAGGCAGTACGGATGGTCGGCCAGACGCCGGTGGCGCTGCTCATCGCGGTGCTGGTCGCCATCGTCGTATGCGGGCTGGCTCAGCGCCGATCCCGCGAGGAGGTCGAGCAGATCACCGACGGCGCGTTCGGACCCGTCGCGTCGATCATCCTGATCACCGGAGCCGGTGGGATGTTCGGTGCGGTGCTGAGGGCCAGCGGCATCGGCGATGCGCTCGCCGACACGCTGGAGGAGACCGGGATGCCGGTGATCCTCGCCGCGTTCGTGGTCGCGGTCGCGCTGCGGGTCAGCCAGGGGTCGGCCACCGTCGCTCTGATCACGGCAGCCAGCCTGATCTCACCGGTCGTGGAGACGGGCGATTTCAGCGAGGCATACAAGGCTCTGACGGTGATCGCGATCGCGGCCGGCGCGACGGTGCTCAGTCACGTCAACGACTCGGGCTTCTGGCTCGTCGGCCGGTTCTTCGACATGGACGTGAAGACCACGCTGAAGACCTGGACGGTCATGGTGACCCTGATCGGCGGCATCGGCTTCCTGCTCGCCTTCGCCGTGAGCGCGTTCGTCTGACATGGAACTGGGACACGTTGTCCCGGCTGCCGCGGAGTGGGCTCAGCGGGTGACGCACTCCGGTTTCGACGCGCCGAAGCGATCTCTCTCATTGGCCAGGATGCCGACGACGCTCACACACACCTGGGCCTGGCCGGGGTCGATGCCCTCGACGGTGAGCTGGGTCTGATCCTGGCTCACCTGCCGCAGCGCGTTCGGCTGGGCCTCGTCGGTGACGTCGACGACGACGAAGAACGCGTTACCGCCGGTGGGGTCGGTCCAGCTGACCCGGATGCTGGTGCCCTGATCGATCAGCTGGACGTCCTGCGGCGCGATCGCCGGATCGCTGAGGTCGGGGTCCAAGGCGTCGTCCTCGACCGGGGCGGACGTCGATGTCGGGACGGCTTCCGCGACCAGGGTGGGCGGCGGCGAAGCCGCCGGGTCGGGCTCGTCGCCGGAGCCGAGAACGGCGATCAGTGCGCCACCGAGTGTGCCGAGCAGAAGGGCTCCGGCCAGGAACCCGACCATCGTGAGCCAGCGGCGGGAGCCGTGCCGCGGCTCGCCGGGGGTGCCGGGTTCGGTGGGCACCGCCGGCTCGGCATGGGCGGGCTCGCTCGGCCGCAGGCCGGTGGCGTCGAGGTCGGCGTCGAACGCCGAGCCGGCGCGAGCGGTCCGGCTCAGCGCCTGAGCACCGGCACCCGGATCGGAGAGGTGGGCGAGCGCCGACGGCGCGACCGGTCCGGGCGTGGTCGGCTGCGGGGGAGGCAGGGACGGCACGGCGTGCACGGCGGCCCACGGATCGGAACTCGCCGGTGTGGAGGACGAGGGGGCGGCCGGGGGGTCCGCGTCACCACCGGGTTCTTCGTCGCCGGAGGGATGTGGGTCAGCCGAAGACCGACCATCGCCGGCAGGGTGGACCGGGGTGCCGGGGCTGTCCGGTGCCCAGCCCCGGTGCTCGGAGCGCACGCCACCGAGCGCCGCCCGGAGCGTCGCCGCGTCGGCGAAGCGGTCTTCCCGCTGGGCGCTCAGGCATCGCTCGACGATCCGGACCAGCTCCGGGGCCACGTCCGGGCGATTCAGCGGCCGCGACTCGGCGGTTCGGACGCGTCGCAGATACGCCAGCGCGGTGTCGTCGTCCGGATCGTCGGCGGCGAAAGGCGGACGGCCGTCGAGCAGGGTGAACAAGGTGGATCCCAGCGACCACACGTCGTCCGCGGCGGTGGGCGGCTCCCCGTCCAGGACCTGCGGCGAGGCATGCCGGTAGCTGAACCGCTCCAGGGAGGCGGTGTGCCCGGCGTCGGCCATCCGGGCGATCCCGAAGTCGGCCAGCACATACGACGTGGGCAGCACCAGGATGTTCTGCGGCTTGATGTCGCGGTGCAGGACGCCGTGCGCGTGGGCGAAGTCGAGGGCGTCGGCCACCACCGTGCCCGCCGTGACCACCTCGTCGCCGGGCAGAGGACCGTGGGCGGCGAGCCGGTCGTGCAGGGAGCCGAGGTCGAAGAAGTCCATGACGATGCAGGCGTGCCCGGCCGAGCTGGTGCCGGTGTCGAGCACGGTGATGATGTGCGGGTGCTGGCGGCCGAGCCGGACGGTGATGTCGAGCTCACGCTCGAACCGCGCCCGGTTGGCGGGATCCTCGATGGCCACCGCCTTGATCGCGACGTCGCGGTCCAGTCCGTCCTGGCGGGCGCGGTACACGATGCTGTCGCCGCCCCGGGCCACCTCGGTGAAGCCGTGGTAGCCGGCCAACCGGAACGTCTCGGGTGGTCCGCCACCCGGCGTCCCTGCGGCGGTAGTTCCCGGCTGCGGTGCCCAGGCGTCGCTGGATGTCCCCCCGCCTGCGCGTTGCGCCCCGGACATGGTGATTCCCCTCTGTTCATCCGTCGGCTCATAGTGCCACGTTCAGCTCCGGGGCGATCATCGTCGCCACAGAACGGACGCCCCTCGGTCTCGCGGCCACATGTGCGACGCCCGCCATCTGGACGGCAAGTCCGGATGGCGAGACGATCCGTCGCTGGCCTTGACGGAAGTCGACGGCTTGAGTCTAAGGTGACACCGTGCGTTTCGGCATTCTCGTACTTCACTAGCGCGTCGGCGGAGATCCGCCCACGCGCTACCCCTCGTGAGCCTTCGGGCCGAGGGGTTTTTTGTTGCTAGGAGAGTTTCGGACCACACGACGTACACCAGCCGAGCAAGACACGCAGACCGAGCAGAAGAGGCCGGACGATGGTGCAGGGACACAGCGACGAATCGACGACGATGACCGGTGCGGAGAGCCTGATCCGCTCGCTCGAAGAGGCCGGCGTCGACACCGTATTCGGCATTCCCGGTGGTGCCATCCTTCCTGCCTACGACCCGATGTTCGATTCCGAGAAGATCAGGCACATCCTGGTCCGTCACGAGCAGGGGGCCGGGCACGCCGCTGAAGGGTATGCGCTGGCCACCGGCCGCGTGGGAGTCTGCATGGCGACGTCGGGCCCCGGCGCCACGAATCTGGTGACACCGATCGCCGACGCCCACATGGACTCCATCCCGATGGTGGCCGTGACCGGTCAGGTCGCCAGCGCCGCCATCGGCACCGACGCCTTCCAGGAGGCCGACATCCGCGGCATCACCATGCCGATCACCAAGCACAACTACCTGGTCACCGACCCGGCGGAGATTCCCCGAACCATCGCCGAGGCGTTCCACATCGCCTCCACCGGCCGGCCCGGTCCGGTGCTCGTCGACGTCGCCAAGGATGCGATGCAGGCGCAGACGGAGTTCGTCTGGCCCACCTCGCTCGACTTGCCGGGGTACCACCCCACAACCAAGCCGCACGCGAAGCAGATCAGGGAAGCCGCCCGGCTCGTCGTCGGCGCGCGGCGCCCGGTCCTCTACGTGGGCGGCGGCGTCCTGCGGGCCCGCGCGTGGACGGAGCTGCGGCAGCTGGCCGAGCTCGCCGGCCTGCCCGTCGTCACCACGCTGACGGCCAGGGGCGCATTCCCGGACAGTCACCCTCTGCATCTCGGTATGCCGGGCATGCACGGCACCGTCTCCGCCGTCACCGCACTGCAGAAGTCCGACCTCATCGTCGCGCTCGGCGCCCGGTTCGACGACCGGGTCACCGGCAAGCTCTCGTCGTTCGCGCCCGGAGCCACGATCGTCCACGCGGACATCGACCCGGCCGAGATCTCCAAGAACCGGACGGCGGACGTCCCGATTGTCGGTGACTGCAAGGAGGTCATCGCAGAGCTGACCGCTGCCGTCCAGGCCGAGCACGCCGCCGGGCGGCACGGCGACTACGCCGGATGGTGGAGCCAGCTGAACCAGTGGCGCGAGCGCTACCCGCTCGGCTACACCACCTCCGACGGCGGCGAGCTCGCGCCGCAGTACGTCATCGAGCGGATCGGCAAGATCGCCGGACCGGACGCGTTGTACGTCGCGGGCGTCGGGCAGCACCAGATGTGGGCCTCGCAGTTCGTCTCCTACGAGAAGCCCGGCACGTGGCTCAACTCCGGCGGACTCGGCACCATGGGATTCGCCGTGCCCGCCGCGATGGGGGCACAGGTCGGCAAGCCGGACTCCACAGTGTGGGCCATCGACGGCGACGGCTGCTTCCAGATGACCAACCAGGAACTGGCCACCTGCGCCATCGAGGGCATCCCGATCAAGGTGGCGGTCATCAACAACGCCAGCCTCGGCATGGTCCGGCAGTGGCAGACGCTGTTCTACAACCAGCGGTACTCCAACACCGACCTGCACAGCCAGCGAATCCCCGACTTCGCCAAGCTGGCCGAGGCCTACGGGTGCGTGGGTCTGCGCTGCGACAAGGCCGACGACGTCGACGCCACCATCGAGAAGGCGATGGCCGTGGACGACCAGCCCGTCGTCGTCGACTTCGGCGTCCATCGCGACGCGATGGTGTGGCCGATGGTGGCGGCCGGCACCAGCAACGACGAGATCCAGATCGCCAAGGGCATGGCACCGGACTGGGACCGCAGCGATGAGTGAGGCGTGGGGCGGCCTGTTGGGTGGCGGCAGCCCGGCTGGTGCTCCGCGGGCGTCGCGCCCGGCTTGGGTGGGTGATGGTCGCAGACTTCCTCTGCCGACTGTCGACGGACGTGGCGATGAAGCATGCCACATCCGTCGCCTTGAGGTCGGCTGCCGGAAGCCTGCGACCATCACCCTCGCCGTGCGGGACCCTCGCCGGGTGGAACGCCATCCGGCCCGCACTGCGGCAGCCCCACCCGATTCAGTCCGTCGTCGTGCGATCCACAGTGAAACAGTGAGGACAAGAGGATGAGTAAACATACGTTGTCGGTGCTGGTGGAGAACAAGCCCGGCGTGCTGGCCCGGATCGCGGCCCTGTTCTCCCGGCGTGGGTTCAACATCGACTCCCTGGCGGTGGGACCCACCGAGTATCCGGCCGTCTCCCGGATGACCGTCGTCGTCGACGTGGAGGACTCGCCGCTGGAGCAGGTGACGAAGCAGCTCAACAAGCTGGTCAACGTCATCAAGATCGTGGAGCTCGAGCCCACGCAGTCGGTACAACGTGAACTGCTGTTGCTCAAGGTCCGGACCGACAACGACACCCGCCCGCACATTCTGCAGACCGTGGAACTGTTCCGGGCCAAAGTGATCGATGTGGCGGCCGATGCCGTGACGATCGAGGCGACCGGCTCGACCGACAAGCTGGAAGCATTCCTCCGGGTCCTGGAACCGTACGGGATCCGTGAGCTCGTACAATCCGGCGTGGTGGCTGTCGGCCGCGGCTCGCGCTCCATCACCGACCGCACGCTGCGACCGCTCGACCGTCTCGACCGAACTGCCTGACCGCGCACCTAAATGATCATGTTAACCATGCCTTTCCGTGCTTCACCAGGCCTGCAGGCATGGTAAAGCACGAGAAAACCTGGTTTACATGATCATTTGGAAATTGGAACACCAGAGTGAAGGAGAAGCCCAAAGTGGCTGACATGTTTTACGACAACGACGCCGACCTGTCCGTGATCCAAGGGCGCGTCGTCGCCGTCATCGGCTACGGAAGCCAGGGTCACGCCCACGCGCTCAGCTTGCGCGACTCCGGCGTTGACGTCCGGGTTGGGCTGAAGGAAGGCTCGAAGAGCCGTGCCAAGGCCGAGGACGAGGGCCTTCGTGTTGTGACGCCGGCCGAGGCGGCCGCCGAGGCCGACCTGATCATGATCCTCGCCCCGGACCACGTCCAGCGGCACATCTACACCGAGGACATCGAGCCGAACCTGCAGGACGGCGACGCGCTCTTCTTCGGCCACGGCTTCAACATCCGCTTCGGCTACATCAAGCCCCCGGCCGGTGTCGACGTCGCGATGGTCGCTCCGAAGGGCCCCGGCCACCTGGTACGACGAGAGTACGTCGACGGCCGTGGCGTGCCGGTGCTCGTGGCGGTGGAGCAGGACGCCACGGGCGGCGCCTGGCCGCTGGCGCTCGCCTACGCCAAGGGCATCGGCGGCCTGCGTGCCGGCGGCATCAAGACGACGTTCACTGAGGAGACCGAGACCGACCTGTTCGGTGAGCAGACGGTTCTCTGCGGTGGCGTCTCACGGCTGATCCAGAGCGGTTTCGAGGTCATGACCGAGGCGGGCTACCAGCCGGAGGTCGCCTACTTCGAGGTGCTGCATGAGCTCAAGCTGATCGTCGACCTCATGTACGAGGGTGGCATCGCCAAGCAGCGCTGGTCGGTCTCCGACACCGCGGAGTACGGTGACTACACCACCGGTCCGAAGGTGATCGACGAGTCGGTCAAGCAGCGCATGCGTGATGCCCTGACCGCGATCCAGGACGGCTCGTGGGCAGCCGGATTCATCGCCGACCAGGACGCCGGCGCACCGGAGTTCAAGCGGCTGCGGGCCGAGGGCGAGTCGCACCCGATCGAGACCACCGGCCGTGAGCTGCGCAAGCTCATGAGCTGGGTGAAGTCCGAGGACGACTACATCGAGGGCACCGCGGCTCGCTGACGCGGGTTCCGGCGCCGGCCACGGGGTACGCTCGAGACTCATGGTGAGCGTGCTGCGCAGGCCGGTGCCGGCTCTGGCGTCGTTCGTCGACGCCGTCTGGTACATCGACGAGCCCACGCTGGTTGGGCTCGAGCGTGCGATACCCACCGGCACCATGCAGCTCGTCGTCAATCTGCGCCGGGACGGCCTTCGGTGGCTCGACGCTGAAGGCTTCACCGAGGCGCACACTGTCACCGGCAGCGGTCTGTGCGGATCGATCGCCCGCCCTATCGGGATCGACGCCGCCGACCAGGCATGGTGCGTCGGAGCCAGCTTCCGGCCGGGTGGAGCGGTGCCCTTCTTCCACCCGCCGGCGGATGCCTTGTGCGAGCCGGTGATCGGTCTGGATTCGCTGTGGGGGCGTGCCGGTGCGGTGCTGCGTGAGCGACTGCTCGAGCAGCCGTCGCCGGAAACCACGCTGCGGACCCTGGAACGGGCACTGCTCGAGCGGGTCATCCGCGCGGACACAAGACACGCGTTGTCGTCCGGCCGGCCGGATCCCATGATCGAGCACGCCACCGCCGCGCTGAGCTCTGGAGCGGCGGTTCGCCACGTTGCCGACCAGGCAGGCCTGACGCCCTCGACCTTCAACCGGCGGTTCCGTTCCGTCGTCGGCGTCAACCCGAAGCCGTTCGCGCGCGTTCAGCGGCTGCAGAGGCTCCTGCGCACCATCGACGGGGACCGGTCCGACTGGGCCGCCGCGGCCGCCGACGCCGGCTACTTCGACCAGTCGCACCTGATCAACGAGTTCCGGGCACTCACCGGTGTCACGCCGGCTCGGTATCGCCCGCGTTCGCCCGGGGAGCAGAACCACATCCCGATCGGCGGATAGAGTCCCCGTGGATAGCGGCGCACGGCTGCAAGAATTTCCAATCCCGGCCGGTGTTCGCTGCGCCATGCTGGACTCATGAGTATTTCGACAGTGGTACCGAAGCTCGTCGTGGCCGGCGCGGATCGGGCGATCGAGTTCTATCAGAACGCGCTCGGCGCCGAACTCACCGTCCGCTACGCCGCGCCCGACGGGTCCGTCGTCTTCTCCGAGCTGCGCATCGGCGAGGCGACGATCAACGTCAAGGACGAGGACGGCACCGACAAGGCGGCCACCTCGCTCGGTGGCTCGGCGGTCATCCTCACGCTCAACGTCGACGACGCCTCGGCGACCGCCGACGCCATGCTCGCTGCGGGCGCGACGACGATCTTCGAGGTGGGCGACATGCCCTACGGATACCGGCAGGGCCGCGTGCGTGACCCGTTCGGCTACCAGTGGATCATCTCCCAGCGCACCGAGGATCTGACGGCGGACCAAGTGCAGGAACGCCTTGACTCCTGGTCGGAGTGAAGCCGTTTCGGGAGTTCCCACGGGTGGGAACCCCCGGAACCCCACATCTCGGGACGGCGGCACGGTCTCCAGCTCTGGACCGATGACGCGTCTGGGAAGCCCGATGAGACGTCTGCGAGGATTGCCGCGTGGCGGACAAGCACCTGCGGGCGACGTTCGACGAAGACGCGGACCTGTACGACCGAGCCAGACCGGGCTACCCCACTGCCTTGTTCGACGCTCTCGGTTCGTTGGCGAAGATCGGACCCGGTGCGCGGGTTGTCGAGATCGGCCCAGGTACCGGCCAGGCCACGCAGCCACTCGCCGCGCGGGGGAGCCACGTCGTGGCGGTCGAGTTGGGAGCCCACCTGGCGCGCGTGCTCCAGCGCAAGGTCGCGGGAATGCCGGTCGACGTCGTCGTGTCCACCTTCGAGGACTGGCCGCCGCCGATCGAGCCCTTCGACACTTTCGCCGCCTTCACCGCCTGGCACTGGTTGGATCCGGCTGTCCGAGCCGCGAAGGCCGCTGCCATATTGCGCCCCGGGGGTGCGCTGGCCACGGTCACGACGTTTCATGTGCTAGGGGGTTCGGAGGCGTTCTTCAGCAAGGTGCAGGAATGCTATGAGCGCTGGGATCCGGCCACACCTCCTGATGTCCGGTTGCTTTCCGACGACGACATCCCGCCCGCGCTCGACGAGGTGGACCGCTCCGAGCTGTTCGAGCCCGCCATTCGCCGCCGCTACCGGCAGAACATCACGTACACCACCGCGACCTACCTGAACACCCTTGCGACGTACTCGGGGCACAGGGCACTGGATCCCGCGCGCCGCCAAGGCCTGTTCGAGTGCGTCGCCCGGCTGATCGACGACGAGTACGGCGGCGAGATCACCAAGGCTTATTTGTATGAGCTCCGGGTCGCCCACACGACGACGCGCCCGTAGAGGGGTCCGCATCAGCGTGGGAACCGGCGTTCTGGTGGCCTGGACATACTCGCCCGCTCGTACCTGGACATACTCGCCCGCTCACGCGCGGGCGAGCGCGTTGATCTGGTCCGGCGACAAGGCGTGATCGATGACCATCACGGCCGCGCCGATGACGCCCGCCCGGTCGCCCATCTTCGACTGCACGATCCGCAGGTGCTGCGTGGCGAGGGGCAGCGAGCGCCGGTAGACCACTTCGCGCACTCCGGCGATCAGGTGCTCGCCCACCTGCGAGAGTGATCCGCCGACGACGATCACCGACGGGTTGAACAAGCTGACCGCGGCTGCCAGGACGTCGCCGATGTCCCGGCCCGCCTGCCGGATCAGCTGCAACGCGTCGAGGGATCCGGATCGTGCCAGGGCCACGACGTCGCCGCTGCTGGAGGCCGTGAGGCCGCGTTCGCGTAACGCCGCCGCGATGGCGGCCCCGCTGGCGACGGCTTCCAGGCACCCGATGTTGCCGCAGCGGCACACGACGTCGGCGCGCGGCGCGACAGGCCCGGGACCCGGCGCGGCCGGTGAGCCCGCGCCGTCGATGCTGCGCGGAACCTGGACGTGCCCCAGATCACCGGCCGCGCCCTGCGCCCCACGATGCAGGCGACCATCGCTGATCAGGCCGCTGCCGATCCCGGTGGCGACCTTCACGAACATCAGGTGTGCGGCGTCGCGCCAATGGGTGAAGTGCTCGCCGAGCGCCATGATATTGACGTCGTTGTCGACCAGTACCCGGGTGTCCAGCCGGTCGCTGAGGAAGCCGGTCACGTCGAACCCGTCCCAGCCGGGCATGATGGGCGGGCTGACCGGCCTGCCGGTGGAATGCTCGACCGGGCCTGGCAGGCCCACACCGATGCCCGCCAGCTCCGACGGTGGGCCACCGGTGTCGTGCAGAAGTTTCCGGGCGTTCTCGACGATCCAGGTGAGCACCTGTTCCGGTCCATCGGCGATGGAGATCTCCACGCCCGCGGCCGAGATGAGCTGCCCGGCCAGATCGGTGACGGCGATTCGGGCGTGCGAGGCGCCCACGTCCGCAGCCAGCACCCGGCGAGCGGCTGGATTGAAGGCGAACCGGGTGGGCGGACGCCCACCGCTCGACGCGGCCCTGTCCGCCGCTCCGATCAGATTGGCCGCGAGCAGCACGTCCACACGCTGGGTGATGGTGGAGCGCGCCAGACCTGTCTCGGTGGCCAGCTCGGCGCGAGTGCGCGGCCGCCCGTCTCTCAGCAGCTGAAAGAGGGCGCCCACGCCGAAACCCGGATCGTGGGCGGCAGCCCCGGGCAGGCCGTGTCTGGCCGCGGGGTGTTCGGCACGTCCACGCATGTTCACAGTCAAGCATGGAACCCTTATGACTGTCCCGAATGCACAGGTGTGTCGCCGAAGTGGCAACTTTTGGTTGACTCGCAAACAGAAGTCTGGATAGCGTTCAGGCGATGGGATGTCGTCGGCGTGGCGGCACTCAAAGCACCCACCGGGCAGCGGTGGCGCGACGTGAGCCAGTGTCGGCCGCGGCCGGTTGCTGCCCGCCCGAAAGGACTCAACGTGTCAGACGCGAAACGGCCGGCGGCGATCATCGGCACCGGCTTCATGGGACGGGTGCACGCCCGTGCTGTCGAGGTGGCCGGCGGCCGGGTCGTCGGTGTGGTTGGCTCCACGGCGGAGCGGGCCGAGACCGCCAGGCCAAGTCTTCGAGCTGATCGGGCGTTCGGCTCGCTCGAGGAACTGATCGCCGCGGTCGACGTCGACGTCGTGCACGTCTGCACACCCAATCACCTGCACGCCGAGATCACGTTCGCCGCGCTGGCCGCCGGCAAGCACGTGGTGTGCGAGAAGCCGCTGAGCCTCGACGGTGCGACCGCCGGCGCCATGACGCGCGCCGCGGCCGACGCCGGCCGCGTGGCGACGGTGCCGTTCATCTACCGATTCCACCCGATGGTGCGCGAGGCGCGAGAGCGGGTCCGGCGTGGGGACATCGGGACGGTCGTCCTGTCGCACGGGAGCTACCTGCAGGACTGGCTGCTGCGGCGCACCGACGACAACTGGCGGGTCGATCCCTCGCTCGGCGGGCCGTTGCGGGCCTTCGGCGACATCGGCTCGCATTGGTGCGACCTCCTGGAGTTCGTCACCGGCGATCGGATCGACCGGGTCTCCGCCCAGTCGAGCACGGTGCACGCCAGCCGGGGCGATCACAACCGGCCGGTCGACACCGAGGACGTCGTCACGCTGCAGTTCGCCACTGCCGCGGGCGCGATCGGCTCGGCGGTGATCAGCCAGATGTCGGCCGGGCGGAAGAACCGGTTGCTCCTGGAGATCTCGGGCACCGAGGGCACGTTCACCTTCGATCAGGAGAACCCGGAGCTGCTCTGGCATGGCGGCCGTGAGCGCAGCAGCGTGCTGGTCCGGGACCCGGAGACACTCTCTCCGGCCGCGGCACGCTATGCCCGGGTGCCGGCCGGTCACCCACAGGGCTATCAAGACTGCTTCGACCATTTCGTCGCCGACACCTACGCGGCCATCGACGGCGCCGCACCGGATGGCCTGCCGACGTTCGACGACGGACTGCGCGCCGCGCTCGTGGCGGACGCGGTGATGGAGTCGGCTCAGAAGCAGAGCTGGGTGGACGTCGCACCATGATCGTTGACGCTCACGCACATCATCGGGTAGAGGTTCGTCAATGACCGCCCGCAGGTCTGACAAAGGAGTGTGACCATGAGCCGTCCAATCACATTGTTCACCGGTCAGTGGGCCGATCTGCCGTTCGAGGAGGTCGCGCGCCTGGCATCCGAGTGGGGGTACGACGGGCTCGAGGTCGCCTGCTGGGGCGATCATCTCGACGTGGCGCGCGCGGCCGAGGACGACGCGTACGCCCAGTCCCGGCTGGACATCCTGGAGAAGAACGGCCTGAAGGTATGGGCCATCTCCAATCACCTCGGCGGCCAGGCCGTGTGCGACGACCCCATCGACATCCGGCACCGGGGAATCCTGCCGGACCGGATCTGGGGCGACGGCGAAGCCGAAGGTGTGCGCCGGCGAGCCGCGGAGGAGATGAAGAACACCGCCCGGGCGGCGGCGAAGCTCGGCGTCGACACGGTCGTGGGATTCACCGGCTCGGCCATCTGGAAGTACGTCGCGATGTTCCCCCCGGTGTCACAGGACGTCATCGACGCCGGTTACCAGGACTTCGCGGACCGCTGGAATCCGATTCTCGACGTGTTCGACGAGGTGGGTGTCCGGTTCGCGCACGAGGTGCATCCGTCCGAGATCGCCTACGACTACTGGACCACCGTGCGCACGCTGGAGGCGATCGGTCATCGCGAGGCCTTCGGTCTCAACTGGGACCCCAGCCACATGGTGTGGCAGGACATCGACCCGGTGAGCTTCCTGTGGGACTTCAAGGACCGGATCTACCACGTGGACTGCAAGGACACCAAGCGCCAGGTCGGCAATGGCCGCAACGGCCGGCTGGGCTCCCACCTGGCTTGGGCGGATCCGCGGCGCGGCTGGGACTTCGTCTCCACCGGTCACGGCGACGTGCCGTGGGAGGCCGCGTTCCGGATGCTCAACACGATCGGCTACGACGGACCCATCTCCATCGAATGGGAGGACGCCGGCATGGACCGGCTACGCGGAGCGGCCGAAGCCATCGAGTACATCCGCACGCAGCTCTTCGACGCGCCGACGGCGTCGTTCGACGCCGCGTTCAGCTCCGACTCGTGACCCAGTCCCACAACTCTTCATGACCGACGCGAGTGAAAGCCGGCACTTCGAAGGAGACGTCACCCTATGAGCACGCCCCTGGCCGTCCAGCTGTACTCGGCCCGTGACCGACTGGCCGACGACCGCGCGGGCGTGCTTCGCCGCCTGGCGGAGATCGGGTACGCGGCAGTGGAGCCTTTCGCTCCGACCGACGACCCGGCGGGGTTCCGCCGCATCGCCGACGACCTGGGACTGGCGGTGTGCGCCACCCACGCCACCGGCCTGATGCGAGGTGAGGACGCCGCGGAGATCTTCGACGCCGTGCACACGCTCGGCACAGAGCTGGTGATCGTCCCCGGAGGTATCCCGCGGGAGGAGTTCGCGACGGCGGACGGACTGGCCCGGATCGCGGACCGTCTCAACGGGATAGCAGATCAGGCACGGGCTCGGGGGTTGCGATTCGGCTACCACAACCACGACCACGAACTCGAATACATCGTGGACGGCCGGCACGCGCTGGACGTGCTGGCCGACCTGCTGGCGCCGGAGATCTTCCTGGAGATCGACACCTATTGGGCGGCGGTCGGCGGGGCCGACGTGCCGGATCTGCTGCGCCGGCACGGTGACCGGGTCCGTCTCCTGCACGTGAAGGACGGCCCGGTGGTGCGCGGCGAGCCGAACGTCGCGGTGGGTGAGGGCGAGATCCCGGTCGAGGACTACCTGGCGGCGGCGCCGGACGCGTGGCGAGTGGTGGAGTTCGACACCTGCGCGACGGACGTGCTCGACGCGCTCGAGGCGAGTTACCGGTACTTGGCCACGCTGGATCGATCCGGAGAAGGCGCATGATGAACAGCGGACCGGTTGGTGTCGCGGTCGTCGGCGCCGGCGTGATCAGCAAGCAGTATCTTGCCAACCTGACCAGGTGCCCCGATGTCTCCGTGGTAGCCGTGGCCGACCTCGACGTGGATCGTGCCTCGGCGGTCGCGGCCGAGCACGAGGTTCCGGTGGCAGGGGACGTCGCGACGATCCTGGTGCGTGACGACGTCGAGCTCGTCGTGAACCTGACCGTCCCCGCGGCGCACGCCACGGTGGCCCGGGCCGCGCTGGCTGCCGGGAAGCACGTGTTCGGGGAGAAGCCCCTCGTACTCGACGTGACCGAGGGCGAGAAGCTCCTCGCGGAGGCCGCCGAGAAGGGCCTGCGGATAGGGTGCGCACCGGACACTGTGCTCGGATCCGGCATCCAGTCGACCGCGCGGGCGATCTCGGCAGGCGTGATCGGAACACCGATCGCGGCGACCACAGCCGTCCAGTCGTTCGGGCCGGAGATCTGGCACCCCAGCCCGGAGTTCCTCTTCCAGTCCGGCGCCGGCCCGTTGTTCGATCTCGGGCCGTACTACCTCACCACGTTGGTGACGCTGTTCGGCTCCGCGCACCGGGTCGCCGCCACCGCGCGCACCGGGCGGGCTGAGCGGGTGATCGGGTCCGGTCCGAAAGCCGGCACCCGGTTCAGCGTAGAAGTGCCCACGCACGTGAACGCACTGGTGGACTTCGACGGCGGTCCCACGGCGTCGTCGACCTTCAGCTTCGACTCGGTGGTGCGCCGGACCATGATCGAGATCGCCGGCACGGAGGGCACCCTGTCGGTGCCGGATCCCAATCGGTTCGAGGGCTCACTCGAGGTGCTGCGTCCCGGGGCGGAAGACTGGGAGCGCCTGCCGGTCAGCGGAGCCACTCTGGGCCGGGGTATCGGCGTGGTGGAGATGGCCCGCGCGATCCGTGCCGGACAGTCGCACCGGGCCTCCGCCGAGATCGCCCTGCACGTGCTGGAGCTGATGGCGGGCATCGCCGAGTCGGCCGAAAGCGGCCGGTTCGTGACTCTGAAGACCGGTGCCGACCGACCGGATCCGCTCTCCGGCGATTGGGACCCCCTCGCGGCGACCCTGGTCTGATCCGCAGCTGTCCGCTGGATACGTGGCGGCTCCACGGTGACCGGCATCGTCGTCGAGCGGGCCGGTGAGAAGTTACCGTATGTTTGAGATAAAAATCTTGTTATTAACGTCTTTCAACGTTAGCGTTACCTCCATCCGTGAGAATTAGCGCCGCACGGCGCGTGGAGGAGGAGAACATGGCGGAGCGGAGCAGGACTGGCAATGGCGACCCCATGCCCCGTGGCACCTCGATGAGCCGGCGGCGGCTCTTCGGGCTGGGAGCCGCGGCTGCCACTACCCTCGCCGCGGGCGCCGCCGGTGCCGGCATACCGGCGTGGGCTACTGGCCCGGGCGGTACCGCGGCGGCCACATCTCAGCGGCGGGTTCCGGTCTCGGCCTGGTTCGATCTGGAGGGTCCCACCAGTGCCCAGTTCGTCAACGCCGGTCTGAAGGACCAGCGCACCATCATGCAGTCGTTCGCGGTGGACAGCGTCGGTGGCCACGTCTACGTTGTGCAGCTCACCCAGGCCGGCACCACTCTGCCCGGCGACGAGCCCGGCGACGAAGAGTATGCCCGCCGCAACGCGCGCGGCGATCTGACCATGACGAAGCTCGACCTGGCTGGAAACATGCTCGGGCACATGTACCTCAAGCGGTTCGGACACGGCGTGGCGATCGGTGTGGAGCGCACCGGGCAGTCCGTGCATCTCTGGACTGAGGTCGACGCCGTCACCGAGGGAGCCAGCGGCTGGGGAACGCGCCTGCTCCGGTTCCCGTTCGAGGACGGGGCCGTCATCGATGCCGAACGCGACACCGGCCTCCAGCGGCGGGTGCTCGTCCCGGGAGTCGACCGCACCACCTGCAACGTGGACCCGGCGTACCGCACCCTGGTGATGCGGTACCGGAGGGACGGCAGCTTCCGGTACGGGCTGTTCCGGCTCGACCACGTGCGCGACGAACGTGACAGTTACGAACCGATCGCGGACGTCGCGCAGCCCGACGTGCTCATCGGCACCACCTTCCAGGGCTACGCGACCTTCGGACAGTACCTCTACCTCCTCGACGGTCAGATCTACAACGATTCCAACCCGCCCGAGGGACGTGGAAACACCCACTTGACCAGGGTCAACTGGCGGACCGGTGAGGTCGAGCAGCGGGTCTGGGTCACCGACTTCCACGAACTGCACCGGCGTGAGCCGGAAGGCATGGGTGTGTGGCTGTCCGCACCTGGTCAGCTCAAGAGCGCTCGCCTGGGCTTCGCCTTCGGCACCAGCGTGACGGCCGACCCGGCCGACGACCGGCTCTGCACCATCCTGTACAAGGACGCGCCGCGCCGCTGACGCGGGGTTTGCGTCACCGGGCGAGACAGGTCAGATGGGCGCACAGATCAGATGGCCGGTACGACGAGATCACGCCGCGCCGGCCATCTGATCGTCACTGGGACAGCTCGTCCAGGACGTATTTTTGAATGGCGATCACGGCTGCCCCGCGAGCCCACTCCAGGAAGCCGAACTCCTGGACGTCCAGATCGACCGGCGCAGCTCTCGGGTCGCGCTGATCGCGGATGCGGCGGAGTACCGCAGGCCGCGCGACGTGCGCCAATCGCACGCCGTCACCAGCGACCATGACCTTGTGCGGCATGGTCAGATTGGCCACCAGAGCAACCAGTTGCCCGAGCGCCCCACCGGCGTCGTCGATCACCCGCCGGGCCGGGGGGTCGCCTGCCACCGCGAGATCTAGGCACTCGTCGTAGGAGACGTCTCGCCCGTGCGCCACGGAGACCGACGAGCGGATAGCGGGAATGGAGAGCATGGCGTAGGCACACCCGCGGTGGCCCAAGGGGCATCGCGGCCCGAGCGGATCGAGCGGCACGTGACCGATCAGCCCGATCCCGACGTCCAGGCTGGTGACGAGCCGGTCGTGGACGACTAGCCCGTATCCGATGCCCACGCCGATGGTGATGACGGCGAACCGCTCGCATTGCCGTCCCGCGCCGAACCAGTGCTCAGCCTCGGTGACCGCCACGACGTCGTTCTCGATGACGGCGGGAATGCCGGTGGCGTCGGCGAGCATCCTGGCCAGCGGGACATCGGTCCACTCGAGATAGAAGGCGCTCGCGACGGTCGCGCTGTCCAGGGAAGTTCCGCCGAAGCTCACTCCGAGCGCGGCGACGCCGTCCACGTGGTCCGAGAGGTCCTGGACAAGACGGGTCACGATGGCGACGACGTCTTCCGGGCGATGACTGGTCAGCGGCGCCCGCTCGCTGGCGACCACCTCGGCGCGGAGTGTGGTCAGGACCGCGTGAGCTTCGTCGCCGGTCAGCTTGACCCCGATGAAATGGCGCGATGACGGCACGACGTCGAGCAGAACGGCCGGACGGCCGATGCGCCTCTCGGCGTCGGTCCCGATCTCCGTGAGAACCCCGATATCCAGCAGCGGCTTGGACAGCCTGGTGAGGCTACCGGCCGACAGCGACAGCCGCCGCGCGAGCTCCGCGCGGGACAGGGGACCGTGATGGAGCACCTCCAGTGCGACCGAGCGCGCGGGGTCGGTGAGTCCGTTCCACAGCGGCCGTGCCACGCCCATCGAACCCCCTCACACCATGTCTGGGGACGTCAGTCTAGCCATCTGGATTAATTCGGCAACGACAAATATTAGCGGGAGGCACGTCGGTCCTCGCCCGGTGATCACGGCGAAGGTGACGTTCTTGCGGGCTGTTGACAATCATAAGTTCTGACACAAAACTAATCAGCACCTGATCGCCGTGCTGGGAGACTCCATGACCTCTGACGAAGCCCACGAGCTCATACATTGCCGGGCGGGCGGAACGAGCCTGCTGATTGAGTGCCGGGGGAGCCAGCTGCCACATGTCGTGTACTGGGGACGCGACCTGGGCGAGCTCAGCGACGACGAGCTGGCCGCCGTGGCGCTGACCCGGCGCCCGCAGCAGGTGTACAACAGCATCGACCGGGATGTTCCGGTCGGGCTGCTTCCTGAACCCGCCTACGGATGGACCGGCACTCCCGGGCTCTCGGGACACCGCGGTGGCCCGGCGTTCTCGGCACTGTTCGCCGTCGCTGGCCGAGCCGATGCCGTGGCCGATGGCGGCAGGAACGTGACGATCACGGCGGAGGACGCGGCCGCGCGCCTCCGGCTGATCCTGGAGATCGGCGTGACGGGCGCCGGACTCGTACGGATGCGGGCGAGCGTCGAGAACACGGGCGAGGACACCTACGTTGTCGACGGGCTGAACCTGGCGCTGCCGGTCCCGGCCGTCGCGACTGAGCTCCTCGACATGACGGGCCGACACTTGCGGGAGCGCAGCCCGCAGCGGTCGCGGTTCACCGCCGGCACGTATCTGCGGGAGAACCGCCGCGGGCGCACCGGACTCGACGCGACCCTGCTGCTCGCGGCGGGTGAGAGCGGCTTCGGATTCCGGTCCGGCGCGGTGTGGGCGATGCACGTCGCCTGGAGCGGCAACCACCGCGTCCTGGCTGAGCGTACGCCGCGTGGTGTTGCCGTCCTGGCCGGCGGCGAGTTGCTTCTGCCCGGCGAGGTCCGTCTCGCCCCGGGGGAGCGTTACACCAGTCCCTGGATCTACGGCTCACACGGCGACGGGCTGGACGAGGTCTCGCGCCGCTTCCACCAGCATCTTCGCCACCGTCCCGGACACGCCCGCTCGCCTCGGCCGGTCACGCTGAACACGTGGGAAGCGGTCTACTTCGACCACGACCTGGGCCGGCTCAGCCAGCTCGCCGACCTGGCGGCCGACGTGGGCGTGGAGCGGTTCGTGCTCGACGACGGGTGGTTCAGCGGCCGACGCGACGACCGCGCCGGGCTCGGCGACTGGTACGTGGACACCGACGTCTGGCCCGACGGGCTGCACCCGTTGATCGACCACGTTGCCAAGCTGGACATGCAGTTCGGCTTGTGGGTGGAACCGGAGATGATCAATCCGGACTCCCGCTTGGCGAGAGCCCACCCGGAGTGGATCATGGCCGCCGGTGACCGGTTGCCTCCGGAGGCCCGGCATCAGCAGGTACTCAATCTCGGCCATCCGGGCGCGTACGCCTACATCCTGGAGCGGCTCGACGCCCTGCTCAGCGAGTATCCCATCGGGTATCTCAAGTGGGACCACAATCGGGATCTCGTGGACGCGGGTCACCGGGGCGATGGCGGCTCGGCGGCGGTGCACCGGCAGACGCTGGCCACATACCGGCTGATCGACGAGCTGAAGGTCCGGCATCCGCAGGTGGAGATCGAGTCGTGCTCGTCGGGCGGCGGCCGGGTGGATCTCGGCATCCTCGAGCGCACCGACCGGATCTGGGCCTCGGACTGCATCGATGCCCTGGAACGCCAGCAGATACAGCTCTGGACCAGCCTCCTGGTGCCGCTCGACATGATCGGAGCGCACGTAGGTGCCACCGTGTCGCACACCACGGGACGCAGACACACTCTCGGCTTCCGGGCGGGGACGGCCCTGTTCGGCCACTTCGGCATCGAATGGGACCTCACCACGGCCACCCCGGAGGAACGCCGGGAACTGGGCGGCTGGGTGGCCTTGTACAAGCGGATCCGTGAGCTGCTGCACACCGGAGACGTAGTGCGAGGCGATCATCCCGACCCGGCGGTTCTTGTGCACGGCGTCGTCGCTGCGGATCGATCCCGGGCGATCTTCGCGGTGGTACAGCTGGCCACCAGCGCGCAGGCGCCTACCGGCCTGATCAGGCTCCCAGGCCTGGACCCCCGCTCGCGCTACCGGATCGCGCCGCTGCCTCCGGGCGATCGCATCGACGGTCCCACCCGCTCACCACTGGGATGGTGGGAGGACGGCGCCGTGGTCACCGGCCAGTTCGCCTCCGAGGCCGGGGTGCAGGCGCCGACGCTCTATCCGGAACGGCTCGCACTGATCGAGGCGGTCCGCGTCGACGCCGGCCAGGACCTGGCCGCAGCGGGGAGCTGATCCGCCACGAGCGCGCACACACGGTATCCGGGCAGGAGCCGCCGGACGGACTGCCGGGCGGTAGGTGGACCGGCCGCCGATCTTCTGGGCCAAGTCGAGAAGAATTAACAGAAAATATGTTATGAACTCCTCCCGCTCCGCTCGTCGTCATGGTCGCACCATCCTTTGCATCAAAAGACCTGGTCACATCCACTTCTTGATCGAAGAGACCATCATCCCTCACTGGCGGAGGTCGCCGGTTCGTCCCACCGTGGGCGGTCTGAGGGGATTGAGATTATCGTGAACTGCCGCTAGTTTCTCATCAGCAATGCTGTGTGTGCCTGTGCGGAAGCGCGGCGCGTCGGACGTATCGACGCGCTGCGCCTTCCGCGTCGCGCGCGGCGCCATCGGTGATGGGAGTGCGAGATGCGTGAGCACGGAAGCACCACGGAGCGAACCCTGGTCATCGGACGTCCAATCCGGTACGGCCTTGAGCACCCGTACTTCGGATTCGACGAGGCACCGGGCGAAGCGCACGGGGTGCGAGCAGATCTGGTCCCTGGCGCGGTGGTGGGGCCAGGACGGCCTCTTCTGCGATCCGCGCACCTCACCGACCTCCACATCGCTGATACACAGTCACCGCTGCGACTGGACTTCGCCGCCAAGACCGCCATTGAGCGGCCCGGCTGGGGAGGCGCCGCGACCTACGCGTTCCGGGCCAACGAGCTCCTGACCAGTCACGCTGTAGCGGCGATGGTGGAGACCCTGTCCCGTCTCGAGCTCGATGTCGCCGTCCTGACCGGGGACAGCGTCGACAACGCCCAGTTCAACGAGGTCGAGGTGTATCTGTCGGTGATGGACGGCGGCGTCGTGCGTCCCGTCTCGGCCGGGGGCGTCTATCACGGCCCGCAGAGTCCCGGCTGGGGTGATCCGTGGTACTGGGTGCCGGAGACGGGGGACAGCCGATACCAGCGACTGTGGGGGTACCCGACGTTGCCGCAGGTGATTCCGGCCGCCTCCAAGCCGTTCGATTCGCCGGGCGTCGGCGCTCCCTGGCTGGCATGCCTGGGCAATCACGACGCCCTGGTCGGCGGCACCACAGCCCCTTCAAGGGACCTCAGCTTGATCGCCACCGGAGACAGCAAGCCGGTGGCGTTGCCGGACGGCATCGTCGCCGGAGAGGAACTCACCACCTTTCTCGCGCGGCCGTCGGCGATCTTCTCCGGTCCGGCGCGCGAGGTGAGTCCCGACCCAGAACGGCACCTGGTGGATACAGCCGGCTACGTGGCCGCTCACCGTGCCCGCGAAGGCGGTCCCGGCCCGGCCGGCCATGGGTTCACCGAGTCCAACCAGGACACGGGCACGGGCTATTTCCGTCACGACCCTGCTCCAGGCGTGTGCATCCTCGTTCTGGACACGAACCATCGCGAGGGGATGTGGGACGGCAGCATCGACCGGGAACAGTTGTCGTGGCTGGCCGACGAGCTTCGGGCACTGACCGGGCCGGACCAGCCGGTCGTCATCCTCGCCTCCCATCACGGCACGCCGTCCATGGGCAACGGCTACGGCATCTGCCCAGACTCACCGGCGGGCGTCGCGTACGCCGCGGAGTTGCTGGAGGTGGCGCTGTCCTGCCCCAACGTGGTTCTGTGGCTCAACGGCCACCACCACGCCAACCGCATCGTGGCACACCACCGCCGAGGTGGGGGCGGTCTGTTCGAAGTCACCACCGCGTCCATGACCGACTATCCCACGCAGGCGAGGGTCCTGGAGCTGATCCAGCAGGACGACGGGGTGCTCCGGATCACGTCCACCATCGTCGACCACGGGGCGCCGCTCGACCCCGGTCCGGAGCCGACGGACGTGGCCGAGCTGGCCTCTCTACACCGCCAGCTCGCCGCGAACGATGTCTGGCGTGGCGGCGCCCGATACGGGCTGGGCGGCACGCCGGTGGACCGCAACGTCCACCTCATGGTTCCGCTCAGCGGCTGACGAGCCGGCCGTCGCGTAGGTCGTAGCCGTGCTCGAACAGTAGGCCGGGATAGTCGGTGGTGAAGCCGTCGACACCGAGCTCGGCCGCGGTGCGCAGCTGTTCGGCGGAATTGACCGGCCAGACGTTGACGTGGAAGCCGCGGTCCTGCGCCGTTCGGACCAGCGGACGGTCGGTACCTTCCCATCCCACCAGGACCCGGCGGGCCCCGAGCGCCTCTGCTCTGTCGAGCAGCTCGTAGGAGGCGGTCTTGGAGATCAAACCCACCAGAGTGGACGGCAGCCTGCGGGCGACGTCGCCGACGACATCCTCGTCGAAACTGGTGGGAGAGAGCCGGTCAAGGTGATCGGCGCGGTCCGCCAGCAGAGCCGACAGCGGCTCGATGACGGCTGGGTCCTTGATCTCGATCTGCAGCGCCACATCTGTGGCGTCCAGGACCTCGTCGAACGTGGGTATGCGTTCACTGTCGCCGGCGTCGAAGGTGCGCAGCTCGTCCAGTGTCAGCGTCGAGACCGCCCCGGAGCCGTCCGTCGTGCGGTCGACCGTGGCGTCGTGAATGACGACGATGGTGCCGTCCTTCGACAACCGTAGGTCCAGCTCGATCTCGTTGGCGCCTTGTTCGACCGCGGCGGCGAAGGAGGACAGGGTGTTCTCCGGTGCCGTGCTCATCGCGCCCCGATGGCCGCAGTTGATGAAGTTCATTCATACTCCATGTTTCATGTTGCGTCCTGCAGGGCGAGCCCTCGAGCGCTCGCCCTGCAGGACGCAACGCGGTACTTGCCTCGCGGCCGGGCCCTCTAGCCGAAGTAGCGGTCGTAGTCGTCCCGGATGCGCTCGACGCCTTCCTCCAGCTCGCCTGCTACGCGGTCGAAGACGCTCTGGACGTCCGCGCTACCACTGCTGAAGATCTCCTGCAGTCCGCTGATGATGATGTCCGTGCCGTTGGGCAGGTAGGAGCGGATCGCGTCGCTACCTTGAGCCATCGGCAGCTGCTCCACCGCCGTGCTGCGGTTCGGGTCCTCCGCGATCTGTTCGGCGAGCTCAGGCTCATCGACCGCTGCTTTGACGATCGGCAGGTATCCGGACGCAAGGCTCCATTCCGCCGCGTTGTCCGGCTGGCCGAGGAACTTCAATACCTCGAAGGCGGCGTCCTTGCGCTCCTGCGGCACGTCGCGCAGCAGGGAGAAGCCCATGCCGCCGGTGGGGACGCCGGTGGTGACCTCTGCCGGCAGGAACGCGGTGCCCACCTCGAACTCAGCGTTCTCGTAAATGCCGCGCAGCGCACCGGTGGAGGTGATGGTGGTGGCGACGACGCCGGTGCCGAAGTCGACCGCGGAGCTCTCCGCCATGTAGCCCATCTGGTCCTCGAAGATGAACCGCTGCTGCCATGCGGCCGCGTCGACGGCACCGCCGGTGTTGATGGTGACATCGAGACCGTCGGAGAGGCTGCCGCCGAACTGCCAGGCAGCGGACATGAACTGCCAGTCGTCATCCCCGGTGAAGGCGTGCACCTTCAGCGGCTGGCCCTGCACAGTCAGCTTGGACAGCTCCGCGCCCCACTCGCGCAGCTCGGTCCACGTCTCCGGCCCGCGGTCGGGTAGGCCGATCTCAGCGAACGCGTCCTTGTTGTAGTAGAACAGCGGCGTGCTGCGGCCGTAGGACAGCCAGTACAGCTCATCACCGACGAGCCCTTCGTCGAACAGAGCCTCGACATAGTTGTCGCGGTTGAAGTCGTCGGTCAAGTAGCCGTTCAGCGGCTCCAAAACGTCGTTGAGCAGGAACCTGCCCCAGAATGTGTCGGCGAGCATCATGATGTCCGGCACGGCACCGGCGCGCAACGCCGCGGTCAGCTTGGGCGACGACTCGTGGTAGTTGCCCTGGAATTGGACCTCGGCGTAGATGGAATCCTGCGACTCGTTGAACTTCTCGACCAGCGCGTCGAGGGCCTCGCCGTTGACACCGCCCATGGCGCTCCACATGACGACGTTCACGTCACGTCCGCGGTACTTGCTGGGCGGGCTGATGTCGACCTGGCCGAGTTCGTTCCCGCCACCCTCGCCGTCGTCGCTGGAACTGACGCCACCTGCGCACGAGCCCAGGATCGGCACGCTCAGGCCGGCAGCGGTCATGCCGAGGAAGGACCGGCGGCTCGGCCGGCGGAGGGAACTGTGACGGGGAAGTCTGTTACTCATGGTGGTACGCGTCCTTTCAATCGAACGTCGAGTGATACACGAGCCGGGCTAGCCCTTGACGGCGCCGCCGGTCAGACCGCGGACGATGTGCCGCTGGGCAAACAGGAAGAGGATCAGCATCGGGAGCGCCACCATGACCGTGCCTGCCATGATCGCTCCCCAGTTGGAGTAGCCCTCGGTGGTGCGCAGGTAGAGCAGGCCGATGGGCAGAGTCCGCATCTCCACCGTGTTGGTGACGATCAGTGGCCAGATGAAGTCGTTCCACATGTCGACGATGGCGATGATGGCGACCGTGACGAGCATCGGCTTGCACATGGGCAGGACCACTTGCCACAACGTGCGTATGTGGCCGGCACCGTCCACCTTGGCTGCTTCGATGATGTCCCTCGGCAGCGTCATCATGTACTGGCGCAGGAGGAACATGCCGAAGATGGAACCGGCACTCGGGATGATCAGGCCCAGGTACGTGTTGATCCAGCCCAGGTTGGACACCGTGATGTAGTTGACGATCAAGGTGACGTTGTTCGGCACCATCAGCGCGCCGAGCATCACCAGGAAGAGCACGTTCTTGAACGGGAACCGCAGGAAGACGAACGCGTACGCGGTGAGCGTGGCGTTGACCAGCTTGATCGCTGCGCCACCTGCCGTCACGATCAGTGAGTTCATGAAGAAGTTGCCGAACGGCGCGGCCTGCCAGGCGTTG
Source organism: Phytoactinopolyspora alkaliphila (assembly GCF_010550695.1). Classification (GTDB taxonomy): domain Bacteria; phylum Actinomycetota; class Actinomycetes; order Jiangellales; family Jiangellaceae; genus Phytoactinopolyspora; species Phytoactinopolyspora alkaliphila. Next base: position 91,727 of record NZ_JAAGOB010000015.1, on the reverse strand, counting down.
GCGAAATTCTCCACGTGTGGTCGCAGCGGCACCCAATGCGGAGGGTACTGGTAGATGTCGCCGGGCTCTTTCAGCGCGGACGAGAACAGCCAGTACAGCGGGCCGATGAACAGGAGAGCCACCGCCACCAGGGCGGCATAGAGAAGAACTTTGCGGACCACGGTCTCGCCGTCCCGGGTGTTGGGGCCTGTGCGCCGTCGCTGGGCCTCCTGGGACGTGGTCCGCTCGTCGATGGCCACCCCTTCGCTCCTCTCGTTCCTCATTGCCTCTGGTCGCGCTCGGTTCGTCGCTTGCTCCGCGGCCGGACCTCCTTCGTCGGACCGTCCACTACGCTCGCTCCTCGTCTCGCCGCTCATTGCCTGTGGTCGCGCTCGGTTCGTCGCTTGCTCCGCGGCCGGACCTCCTTCGTCGGACCGTCCACTACGCTCGCTCCTCGTCTCGCCGCTCATTGGTAGTGGACCTTGCGCTGCGCATACTTCGTCTGCAGACCGGTGACGATGAGCAGGATGACGAAGAGGATCATGGCGCTCGCGGCCGCGCGGCCGGCGTCAGAAGCCTGGAACCCCTGTTCGTAGATGTACCAGGAGAGGGTGGTCGTGGCGTTCCCCGGACCGCCGCCGGTCATCACGGCGATCATGTCGTACGCCTGGAACGTGCCGATGATGGTGATGACCAGCACGAAGAACGTCACCGGAGACAACAGCGGGAGAGTGATCCGCCGGAATGTGGTCCATGCCCGGGCGCCGTCGAGCTTGGCCGCCTCGTAGACGTCCTCCGGCAGGCTTTGCAGCCCGGCGAGGTAGACGATCGCGACGAACCCGATGCCCTTCCAGAGGAACACGATGATCAGGCTCGCCAGCGCCCAGTCGCTGTCCGAGACCCACCGCGGCGAAGAGAGCCCCACCTGATTGAGCACGAAGCGGGACAGTCCGTAGTCCGGGTTGAAGATGAACAGCCAGAGGGTGGCGACCGCCGCGCCGCTCACGATGTGCGGGGCGAAGGCGACCGTGCGGACGAATCCGCGGCCGCGTACCTTCTGGTTGAACAACACCGCGAGGGCCAACCCGATCACGACGCTCCCGATCACGACGGTGCCGGTGAACAGCAGCGTGTTGTACATGACCGTGTGGAAGCTCGAACTGGTCAACAGGCTCTGGTAGTTGTCCAGGCCCACCCAGACCGGCACACCTGACAACATGTTCCAGCGAGTCAGGCTCAGGTAAGCGTTGTAGATCACCGGCCAGTACTCGAACGTGCCGATCAGCAGCAGGTTCGGGGAGACGAGGACAAGGAACAGGAGGTACTCGCGGCTGTGGCGGCGTCGCCGGCGCCGCGTCACGGTACGGTCAGCTGCGCCGCGCGCACCGGCGTCGCCGCCGATGGACGAGGGCGGCGATGCCGTGGAGTGAGACGTCAACGAAGTGCCTTCCAGGGGCGTGGTACTGGTCTGTACTGTCTGGCTGACCGTCATTCACGTGAACGATCGAGCCGACAGTAACAGATTTAACATCGCTGACGATAGATGTAACTAGAAACGAAGCGCGAAATGTGAGTGTCGTGGAAGTGTCCACGCCCCGCCCCGGACCCTGAACGGCATCCGGAGCGAGGGTGGCGACACGAGGTACGTGGTCTCAAATGGCCTGGTCAAAGCCGTGATCGGCCGGTCAGATGCTTTCCATGACGGAACCGGCGCCAGCGGTGAACCCTGACCCGGAGATGCCGGTTTGGTAGTCAAGCACCACGATGACTGTTATCAAGGTGTATCCGGACGGGATTGCCTCACGAGAGTCCCGCCGGATCGGTCGACGAGTCGCTGCCCTGGTCGGACACGGCGGCCGTCGCTCCGGAGTCGCGGAGGTCGTTGCCGGTGTACCAGGTACCTGTACACGTGCTGGTGATCGAGATGCCGTACTCCGCATGGGCACCACTGTCGCGTCGGCGGACCGTGTTGCCGGCCAGGGTCACCCGGTTGGCGTTGTTGCTCACCCGTAGGGCAGCCACGGTGCCGTCGGCCGTGCCGCTGCCGAGAAGGATGTTGTCCCGTACGACGACGTCTTCGACCGCGTTGGTGATGCTCATCCCGTACGCGCCCGTGTCCTCGGTGAGATTCCCGGAAACGAGCGCGCCGTTACTGCCGGCATGGACGACGACACCCTCGCGGCCGGTTCGCCGGATGCTGTTGGACGTGACCACGGCGCGAGGCGCGTCGTTCACCCGGATTCCGACGCCGGCGCAGTCCTCGACGACGTTGGCCGACACCACTGCGCCGTCAGTGCGGTACACGGCGATGCCCTCCATGTCGACGTCCTCGACGATGTTGCCGGTGACAGTGAGCCGGTGCGTGCGCGAGTTGTTGAGACGGCCGATGCAGATGGCGGCGTCCGGCGGCCGGCCGTCGGCCTCTTGGACCCCCGTGAGCTTGCGGAGCGTATTGCCGCGCACGACGATGTTGCCTCCGGTCTGCACCCCTGCAGGTCCGATCTGGATTCCGCCGCCGCCGTCGGCGATCTGGTTTCCCTCGACCACCCCGTCCAGCCAGTCGTAGAGCCTGATCGCCCACTCGCTGCACTGGTCAGCGTAGTTGCTGATGACACGGAGGCCGGTGTGCTGGTGGCCGTCCGGGCCGCCGTGCGAGCCGACCAGCCGCGGATAGGACGGGAAATCGGCAGATGGCCCGGAGTAGCATCCAATGACCTCGATGTCCTTGCAGCCGTAGAAGTCGGGCGCCCCGAAGAGGGTGAAGTGTCCCGCGCCGCCGGCATAGTCCATGTGTACAGCCTCGGAGTACTGGCGGTTGCCCGCCGGGTCGGAGAAGCCTTCGAACCTGCTGTTCGCCACTCGCACGGTCTCCACGGCGTTGAGCTCCATCGCATGCCAGCCCTGTACGTCGAGCACGCGCACGTCGTAGACCCGGATGTTGCGGCCGTGGCTGAACGAGAACGCGTTCGCGTTCCGCGCCACATTCCTCGCGTTGACGTCCCACACGCCGCCTTGGATGACGATGTTGGACTCGCCGTCGAACTTGGTGGCGGTCATGTCGCCGAGCACACCGTTGCCGAGGATGCTCGGCCCGTCGGTTCGCCGCACCACGCTGGTGGCCGTGGCCAGGACCGTCGTTCCGGAGAAGACGCTGAGCATGGTGGACACCAGGTACACGCCTGGCGGTATGTAGACGGTCCGGCCGCGGCCGGCGTCGAGCGCGGCCTGGAGGGCTTGGGTGTCGTCGGTGCTGCCGTCGCCGGTGGCTCCGTGGTCCAGGACGTTGACGACGAGGGTGTCCTTCTCCACGAAGGGGGTTCCGGACGGGCTGGCCGGAACCCCCGGCCGCGCCCAGGCGGAGCCGGAGACCGCTACCGCCGCGGCCGTGGACATGGCACCGGCCGTCGCGAGGCGGAACAGATTCCTGCGAGCGGGGGATGTGGGATGGTCAGGTTGACGGGTCACGGGTCTTTCTCCTTCGGGGGTGGGGGATGGGACTCGATCACTCGTGCTGGGCAGACGGTCTGAGGTCGCTTCGGCCTCGGTACCGCACCGCCCATGCGGCGCAAACGCCTGGCGTGGTGGCCTCTACTTGACGGATCCGCTGGTCAGCCCTCGGATGATGTTGCGCTGGAAGAAGTAGATGAGGATCAGCATGGGGATGATGGCCAAGGTCACGCCGGCCAGGATCAGGCCGGGGTCGCGCGCCTCCAGGGACCGCAGCTGACTCAGTCCGATCTGCAACGTCTGCATCTCCGGCGTCCTGGTGACCAGAAGCGGCCAGAAGTACTTGTTGTAGGTGGTGATGAAGGCGTAGATGGCCAGCGCCGCAAGCGCGGGCCGGGACAGGGGGGTCAGGATCGAGAACATGAACCGCATGTGACTGCACCCGTCCATCCGGGCCGCCTCGTAGATCTCCTTGGGGAACGACGCGAAGAACTGGCGCAGCAGGAATGTGCCGAACCCCATGGCCAGGAACGGCAGCGTCAGCGCCGGGAAGGTGTCGAGGAGGCCGAGGTTGGAGATGGTCAGGTAGTTAGGGATGATCAGCGATTCCCCGGGGACCATGATGGTGACGAGGAACAGGGCGAACAGGGTGTTCTTCAGTGGGAATCTGAGGAATACGAACGCGTACGCGGCCAGCAACGACGTGAGGACGGCTCCGCCCACCACCACGAGGGCCACGAAGATGCTGTTGAAGTACTGCCGGATCAGGGGTATGGCGTCCAGCACGTCGGCATAGTTGCGTAGCGTGAATTCGCTGGGGAACAGGGCGGGCGGGAACGACGTCAGCTCCCGGTCGGTCATCACTGAGCCGGCGACGGCGTAGTAGAGCGGGAAGACGATGACCGCGGTGAGGACGGTGAGCCCGGCGTAGGCGGGCAGGGATCGAAGTGTGCTCGGTCTGAACAGGCCTGTTTGTGTGCTCATCCGTAGAACACCTTGCGCTGGAGGACTCGGAACTGGAGCCAGGTGGCCGCGGTCACCACCACGAGCAGTACCACCGCCTGGACCGAGGCCAGGCCGTAGTTGCTGCCGCCGTAGGCGAACGCCGTCTGGTAGATGCCGTAGACGAGGGTGGTGGTCGCGCCGTTGGGACCGCCGCCGGTGAGGATGTGAATCTCGCCGAAGGTCTGCAGCGAGTTGATCGTCATGATCACGATCAGGAAGAAGATGGTGGGTGTGAGCAGAGGCAGGACGACCTGGCGGATCACCGTCCATCGACCAGCGCCGTCGAGGCGCGCGGCCTCGTACAGCTCGTCGGGGATGTTCTGCAGACCAGCGGACGCCACCAGCAGCGTGTAGCCGATGTTCCCCCAGACGCAGACCATGGCGAGGCTGGGTAATGCGAAGGTCGGGTTGGTGAGCCAGCCGACGCTGTCCATCCCCATCATGCGCAGGATGCCGTTGAAGACTCCGACGGCCGGATTGAAGAAGACCGCGAACACCACCGCCGTCGCCGCGGCGGAGAAACCGAACGGCGTCGACATCAACGTGCGGAAGACGTTGACGCCACGGATCCGTGCCTGCAGTGTCAACGCCAGGAAGATCCCGATGACCACGCTCGGCAGTGCGGTCATGACGACGAAGACCGCTGTGACCACGGTGATCCGGCGCAGCTCCGGGTTGGAGAAGAACTCGATGTACTGATCCATCCCGACGAACCGGGTGGGCAGGCCGAGAATGTCGTTGGCGTGGAGGCTCAGATAGATGGACTGGAACAGCGGATAGAAGTTGAAGACGGCGAAGATGGCCATCGACGGCAACAGAAGCAACGCCGCGGTCAGGAGTTCGCGGCGGTTGTACTTGGGCCGTTTCCCCACTGGAACAGACGGCGGCGCGGTGCCGGAGATACGTGTCTTCGTCGCCGCGGGCTGGCTCATGACGGGCCTCCGGAGCTTTCGGCAGCGGCTGCCTTCCATCTGCGCTGAACTGTCTCCGCGACGTCTGGCTGTGCGACCCCGAGGCCTGTCATCGGCACTGCGTCGACGGCGCCGTCGACGTCGAACATCACGCAGCCGGCCTCGACGGCGATCAGAGCCCCGGCGAGGACGTCCCACGGGTTGTAGTGCCCGCCGAGCACCGCGGCTGTGGCGCGGCCCGCGCCCACGGAGGCCAGGCTGAGCGCGCAGGACCCGAGGATCCGGGTGGCGGTGTACTCACCCTGCAGGCTCTCGATGAGGCCCTGCATGCCGGTCCATGGTGAGATACCGGACCACTCGGTGAGCAGTAGCCCTCCGCGCAGGCCGGCACGGTCGACGGCCGGGGTGATGGGCCGGCCGTCGAGCCTCGCTCCGCCGTTCCGGATCGCGCTGAACACCTCGTTCCGGTAGACGTCGTGCACGACGCCGACGGCGGTGCCTCGCGGGTCCACGGCGGCGACGCTCACACTCACACCGGGCAGGCCGTGGACGAAGTTGGTGGTGCCATCGATCGGGTCGATGTACCAGGTCAACGAGTCACGGCCGGAGTCGTCCGGGTGCGAGGAGGATGTTCCGGCCTCTTCGCCCACGACGACGTCCCCCGGGAACCGGCTGAGCAACTCCGCCCGGATGTGCTCCTCGACGGCACGGTCCACCGAGGTCACCCAGTCGCCCGGTCCGGCCTTCTCCTGCGCGTCGTCGTTGCCCGGTCTGCTGCCGGAGATCCGGGCCTGCGCCCACCTGGTGAGCTCGATGGCGACGTCGTGCGCCCCGCCGAGGTCGCGCTCGGTGCGAGTGTCCTGAGTCATCCCGCCACCCCGGTCTTCGTCGCGGCCGCGGAGACACCGGGCAGATCGTTGGTGATGAGTCCGGTGAAGCCGAGGTCTACCGCTTGGCGGAGCGCATTGGCGTCGTCGATCGTGTATGTCCACCAGGTGGTGAGTCCGACGCTTCGGTACCAGCCCAAGACGGACGGATCGAGGTCGCGCCAGCGCACGTTCATGATCTCCGGCTGCAACGCCTCCACGACCTGGGCCGGCGGCGTACTGTCGCCGGCCCAGGACAGTGCGAGCCGAGCATCGGGCAGCTCCGCTCGTACCTCGCGAAGAACCTCGTGCTGACCGATGAACACGGACCGGTCCAGCGCCGCACCGTCCCGTAGCACCGGAATCGCTCGCTGGACGGTCCCAGAACCCTTGCAGTCGACGACGAGCTGGATCGAGACCGCGTCGAGCACGTCGGCCAACGACGGCAGGATGTCGCTGACATCGCCGAAGTCGACGTCGGCCAGCTGGTCGGGCCTGCCCCAGATCCGGTTCAGATCAGCGTCGTGGAGGAGTACGGGAACCCCGTCCCGGGTGAGCCGGACGTCGAACTCGACGCCGTCGGCGCCCAGCGCCTCCGCGTTTCGCAGCGACGTGACCGTGTTCTCGGTGAACTCGGAAGGGGTTCCGCGGTGTCCGATCAAGGTGAGCACGAGTGTCCTTCGCCTCCTAGTTGGTGCCGACCGAATCGTTGTACTGCTCGATCGCCGACGTCAGTGATGCCGCGGCGTCCTGCAGCGCTTGCCTCGGTTCCTTCACGCCGAGCAGCGCCGCCTCGACGGCGTCGTTCATCCGGTCCCGCGCCTGCGGCATGACCCCCATCAGGCAACCCGTGGTATTCGCGCCCTCCGGGGTGCCGGCGAGCTGCTCACCCGCGAGCTCGAGGTCCGGGTAGTTGGCCAGGACCTCGGTGTACTCAGGCAACTCGGTGGCACGCTCATTGACTGGAACGTAGCCGGTCTGAGTGGACCACATCGCCTGGCTCTCCGGGGACATCATGAAGGCCATGAAATCGAAGACGGCGTCCTTGGCCTCGTCGGACTGGCCCGCCAGAGCCCAGAGCGATCCGCCGCCGAGCAGTGGCCCGCCGGCGTCGCCCTCGCGCGGCTTCGGGAAGGGTGCGAGGCCGACCTCGAAGTCCGAGCCATCGATGATGTCGCGCAGGTTTGCCGAGGTGAACGTCATCATGGCGGCGTTGCCGGACTGGAACGCGGCGGAGGCGTTGTTGTTGTTCCTGCCGACGTTGACCGCCAGATCATCCTCGACCATGCCGGCCCACCAGTCGACGATGTACTCGGTGACGTCGTTGTCCCACTCCACCTGGGTGGCGAGGCCGTCGCGGCCATTGCCCGCGTCGCAGTAGGGGGCGTCGGCCATAGCGAGGTACTGCTCGATCAGATAGCCGTCGATCGAGGCTACGAAGCCGTGCTCGGTGCTGCCGCCGGCGAGCTGCCCGGCAGCATCCCGAATCGCCTCTAGTGTCTGCGGCGGGTCCTCCGGATCCAGTCCTGCCTCCGCGAAGGCGTCCTTGTTGTAGTACAGAGTCGGAGCCGACACGTTGAACGGCATCGACTGCACCACGCCGTCCACCGTGTAGTAGTCGACGAGCTTCTGGTTGAGATCGTCGAAGGAGTAGCCGGCCCGGTCGGCCAGTTCCTGTACCGGGGTCGCCAGGCCGGAGTCGAACATGAATCGCGTGCTCAGCTCGTTGACCTGCACCATGCTGGGCAGATCCCCGGACTGCGCGGAGGCTCGCAACTTGGTGAGTGTGTCGTTGTAGTTGCCCTGGTAGATCGCCTCGACCTGTACGTCCATGTCGTTCTGCTCGTTGTAGCGGTCGACGAGCTCGATGATGGCCTCGCCGTTGCGGCCGGCCATGGCGTACCAGAAGCTGATCGTCCCGTCGAAGTCGCCGGCGCTTCCTCCGTCTCCTTCATCTCCGCCGTCGCCGGTGTTGCAAGCGGTGGTGAGTGTGAGTGCGGCCATGATGGCGGCCGCTGCCACGAGCCGTTGTCTCATCGCTGGGGTCCTTCCGAGTTGTGGGGCCGGGCGATGGTGTGAAACCGGTGCGGTGAGCCGCCGGAATGGGACCGTCGGCGAACTTTCGTGGCAAAACTCTAACAGTATTAACGTAAAGAACGATAGAGTTAACTTGAATACGTTATGAACGGACGGCCAACGCAGGCTCATTGGAAGGTAGGTGATCTGATGTCCATCGCACCCTCCGCCCCTGCGTTGCGTCAGGTGATCGCCCGCCCAGCGGGGACGCACCGCGTGCAGGTAGCTGTGATCGCGGAGGGATCCGGGATGTCCGAGCTCGGTGACCGTCACCCCGGACGTGCGGTGCGAAGATTCGCTGGAGCAGCCGTATCAGGCGCGCCGGACGTGCAGGTGTTCGCCGACCTCGCGAAGGAGGGCGTCGTCGGCGGCGGCGTCGACGATCAGCTGATGGAACTCCGAGACGGGTCCCAGCCGATGCAGTGCGGTCTTGCCCAGCTTGGTGTGGTCCATCAGCAGGACGCGTCGCCGCCCGGATTCCATCATGGCCCGTTTGACCATGACGATCTCGGGCTCCTGGTGGTAGGCGGTCTCCGGCGTCATCGCCGATGTGCTGAGGAAGGCCAGGTCAACACTGAGGGCGCTGATTGCCTCGATCGCGCCCATGCCGAGGAAGGCGTCGTGAGTGGAGTTGTAGTCGCCACCGATGCCGATCAGGTGGACGTCGGGTACGGTCCGCAAGGTCTGCATGATCGGCAGGTAGTTGGTCACGACGGTGAGGGGCCCGTGGTCGAGCTCGCTGAGGCGGCGGGCGAGGAAGAGGTTCGTGGTCGAGGTGTCAAGCATCATCGACATCCCCGGTTCGATCACATCCAGGGCCGCGCCGGCCAAGGCCTCCTTCTCCCGCACTTGAACCCGCAGCCGGTACTCCGAGCTGCTCTCGAAGACCGTGGACGGCTGTGCCGACACCCCGCCGTGGAACTTGCGGACGACACCGCGGCGGGCGAGCTCGTCAAGATCGCGGTGCACGGTCATCAGGCTGGCGCCGGTGAGGTCGGTGAGCTCCGCCGCCGTCGCCACGCCGTTGGCCACCACGTGGTCGACGATCGTCTGCTGACGCACCTCGCGTGCCTGCGTGCGCTTAGACAGTGGACCCTTTCCGCCGTGCGTGGCTGCCATGTGACAAGTCTGTCCTACCGACGTGCGTTGTGCGCGGCACCGCGCTGCGTCATTGAAACTCTTCCCCATTTCGGCCCGATCTCTATCGGAACATGGTGTATCTTAACATCCTCCACTGTTATCAATGTGGAGCTTGAACGTTAAGTTTCAGGTCGGCGCATAGTGGAGGTTTGGATGGAGGCGCCCGCGACGGACGTCGCCTGGGTCGGGATCGATCTTGGGACCCAGAGCGTACGAGCGGCGATCGTGGATGATCACGGCTCCGTGCTGTCGCTGGGATCCGCACCGTTGGCCAGCCGGCGGCGCACCGTGGAAGGCAGCCGTCAGCACGAGCAGGACCCCCATCAGTGGTGGGATGCCGTCGGGGAGGCCTCCCGGAGCGCGTTCGCTGCGCTGTCATCCGATGTCGTCCCCGGTCACATCGGCGGCGTGGCCATCTGCAGCACCTCCGGCACCGTGCTGCTGACCGATGAGCGCGGCGCGCCGCTGACGCCGGCGTTGATGTACGACGACGCCCGTGCCGGCGACGAGCTGGCCCGAATCCACGCCCTGAGCGACGTCGTCCCGCAGAGCGCGGACGTCCAGTTGTCCTGGGCGCTGCCCAAGCTCGGGTGGCTGATGCGCCATCGTGCGGGTACCGGTGCGGGGAACCGAGCCGCGCCACCTGGCAGATGGGTGGCGCACAGCGCGGACGTGATCGCCGCCAACCTGGTGGGGCACCGCACGCACACGGACACGAGTCACGCGCTCAAGTCGGGATACGACGTGGTGAAGGGTGGATGGAACCATGCGCTCGCCGATGCCGCGGGCGTGGACCTGGCCGTTCTTCCGGAGGTCGTCAGGCCGGGGACCACACTGGGTACGGTGACCGCCCACGCCGCCACACACACCGGTATTCCCGCCGGAACGCCCGTGGTGGCCGGCATGACCGACGGCTGCGCCGCGCAGATCGCCGCGGGATCACTCGCACCGGGCACGTGGAACTCGGTGCTGGGCACGACCCTGGTGCTGAAGGGCGTCTCGTCGGAACTCATCGCGGATCCGGACGGCGCGGTCTACAGCCACCTGCATCCAGACGGCGGCTGGCTCCCCGGCGGGGCATCGAACGTGGGGGCCGGCGTCATCACCGAGGAGTTCGGCACCCATGACCTGGACCGGCTCAGCGACGCTGCGAGCCGTTTCGAGCCGGCTGGTGCGGTGATCTATCCGCTGAGCGCCCGGGGGGAGCGGTTTCCCTTCGTCCGGCCCGACGCCACGGGCTTCCAGCTGGGAGACGTGAGTGCTCCCGAGGAGAAGTACGCGGCGATGATCCAGGGTGTGGCCTTCGTCGAGCGGCTGTGCTTCGAGCATCTGGCGGCCATCGGCGCCGACGTCTCGGGCCACATCAGCGTGACCGGCGGCGCCACCCGCAGCGCGTATTGGAACCAGCTGCGCGCCGACGTCCTCGGCCGACCGCTCGTCCTGCCCGAGAGCCCGGAGCCGTCATTCGGGATGGCGGTACTGGCGTCGTCGCGCGAGGAGAGCGTTACCGCGCGTGCCGGCCGGATGGTGACCACCAAGGCCATCGTGGAACCCCGACCGCACGCGCATGAACGTTTCAGCGCCGGCTACGCCACGCTGGCGGCCGAACTTGTGCGCCGCGGGTACATCAACGAGAGTTTCACCGTCGATCTTTCCCGGAGTACGTCATGACCTCGCCGACCACGCTCACCCTCGCCCGGCACGGCCGCACGCCGTGGCACGAAGGCAACCGCTACACGGGCTCCTCCGACATCGGCATCGACGACGTCGGGCAGCAGCAGGCGCGCGCCCTCGCGATCTGGGCCGCGGACGCCAAGCCCCATCACGTGTACGCGTCGACGATGCTGCGGGCCAGACAGACCGCGCAGCCGGTGGGCGAGACCCTCGGGCTGGACGTCACCACCGACGCCCGCCTGTGCGAACTGGACTTCGGCGAGGCGGAAGGGCACACGCTCGACGAGCTGCGGGTCACTCATCCGCGGGCGGTCGAACTGTTCCTCCAGGACCCTTCCGCACACCACCTACCGGGAGGTGAGCACCCGGAGGACGCCGCGACGCGAGCGACGTCGGCGCTCACCGAGATCGCGGGCCGGCATCCGGGGCAGGATGTCCTCGTGATCTGCCACAACACGCTCATTCGGTTGATCGTCTGCCGGTACCTGGGCGTCCCGCTGAGCGCCTACCGCACGGCGCTGCGGGGGATGGCGCCCACGGCCACGACACAGCTGTCGGTGCGCGCCGGCGGCACCGTGACGCTCGAATATTACAACCGCACGCCGTCTGACCACGTCGAATCGCATACGCAAGCACAGGAACACGCCGGAGGGGCGCCACATGGCCAGGTCCTTTGAACCCGCGGTGAGCCGGAACTCCCGTGGGGACCGGCAGAACAAGATCGCCGAGTACGTCCTGCGGGAGGGCTCGGTGTCCGCCAGCCAGCTGGCTGACCTGTTCGACGTCAGTCTGATGACCGTGCACCGGGACCTCGATGAGCTGGAGCGGCAGGGCGTCGTCCGCAAGTTCCGCGGCGGAGTCAGCGCCCAGCCGTCCAGCGTTTTCGAAAGCAACGTCGCATATCGGCTGCGCTCGGCCCAGGCGGAGAAGGCCGCCATCGCCCAGCACGCCCGGACGCTCGTGGAGCCGGGCATGGCGGTCATGCTCGACGATTCCACCACCACGCTGCAGGTGGCGTACCTCCTCGACGACGCGGCACCGCTCACGGTGATCACGAACTTCCTGGAAGTGATCAAGACAGTGAGTCAGATGCCGGGCATCCGGCTGATCTCGCTGGGCGGGGAGTACTACCCGACGCACGACTCATTTCTGGGTGTGCCCTGCATCGAGGCGATCGAATCGCTGCGCGCGGACGTTCTGTTCACCTCTACCTCGGCCGTGTCGCCCACGCATGCGTTCCATCAGGAGCAAGAGATCGTCCTGGTGAAGCGGGCGATGATGAGGTCCGCCGCGAGGAAAGTGCTGCTGATCGACCACACCAAGCTGAGTGGGACGGCGCTGCACCAGCTGGCGCCACTGACCGACTTCGACGACGTCGTGGTGGACGGCGGAGCGCCGTCCGACGTGGTCCGCGCGCTGCGCGACCGGCGCGTGAACGTGCATATCGCGGAGGTCGATCCGAACCCGGCCGCCGGTTGATCTTGAGCGAGCGTCCCTCGCTCAAGCGCCGAAAGGGAGTCGTGTCCGGGACCAATACGAGTAGTAGTCCTGAAGCCCAAGGGAGGCCGGTATGTATATCGGAGTCGATATCGGGACGTCGCTGACCAAGGCGGTCGCCTATGGCCCCGGGGGAGATCAGGTGGCGGTGCACAGTGTGCCCACGCAGCTGGCGTATCCCGCCGAGGGCCAGGTCGAACAGGACATCGACGCCGTCGTCGAGTCCGTCGCCGACGTGGTCCGGGCCGTGTCGGCAGAACTGCCCTCACCGCCCGCGCTGCTGGCCCTGACCGGGCAGGGAGACGGCTGCTGGCTGCACGACGAGCAAGGACGAGCGGTCCGGCCCGCGGTGTCCTGGCTGGACGCGCGGGCCTCGGACATCGTGCGGAGGTGGGACGACGACGGCACGGCCGATCTCATCCTGAGCCGCAACGGAGGCATGGTCTTCCCCGGAGCGTCCGCCGCCATTCTCGCCGCCCTCGACCGGGACGAACCCGCGGTGCTGGACCGGGCATCCACGGCGACGCACTGCCTCGGTGTGGTGTTCCATAGGCTGACTGGTGCGCGTGAGATCGACGTGTCCGACGCGTCGTACCCGTTCCTCGATCCTCGTCGTCGCGACTACGACGAGGCGATCGTTCGGGCCTGCGGTCTGGAGCATCGCCGCGACCTCCTGCCCCCGGTCACGGCAGCGGGCGGCCCGGTGGCAGAACTGACGGCCGGTGCGGCGGAGTCGCTGGGCGTCCCGGCCGGTACCCCGGTGTCCGCGGGGCCGTACGACCTCTTGGCCTCGGCACGGGGTAGTGGCGTCGTCGCCCCCGGGGACGGCCTGCTGATCGTCGGCACGACGCTGAGCTGTCAGGTGATCACGGACGATCCCTCGCCCATCGTGGACACGGATCCCAGTGTGGAGGAGAACGCGCTGTTACGCGCCGGGCTGCTGCTCGGGATGTGGGACGACGCGCTGTGGATGCGCGCGATGCCGGCCATGGTGGGTACGGCCTCGCTGGGATGGCTGCTGGATGCCATCGGGTCGTCGGTGGACGAGCTCGGGGGGTTCCTCGACGCCTCGCCGCCCGGCGCGCGCGGGGTGCGGGTACTGCCGTACTGGTCGGCGTCGGGGGAACGGGCGCCTTTCGTGGACTCGTCGGCGCGCGGGCGCTTCGACGGGCTACACCTGGGCACATCGCGATCCGACCTGGTCCGCGGGCTGTGCGAAGGGCTAGCCTTCGCCGCGCGGCACTGCTTCGACGCCGCCGGGCTGACGGGGCGGCTCGCTGTCTGCGGCGGCGGTGCACAGAGCGCCGAGTGGACCCAGCTCTTCGCCGACGTGCTCGGCCGCCCCCTGGAGGTGGTCGACATCGCCCAGGCCGGAGCCTACGGCGCCGTGCTCTCGGCGCTGGAGGCGCAGGGCCAGGCGCCGGACTGGCCGGTCCCGCGGCACGTCGTGGAACCGGGCGAAGGCAATCGGCAGCTGTACGACGACGCATTCGCCGACTACCTGAACCGCGTGACGAGTGCCCGCGAATCGTGGCGGGCTCTGTGACCGAGAGGAAGAGAGACTGATGAACACCGCACGCCGGGTGCTTCTGGCGGGAGACCACTTCGTCGGCAATGATCTACTGGAGGACCGCCTGCGCCGGGTCGTGGAGCATCCGCGGCACGTTCTCGACGTCACGCGCCTGGATCTTCCGTGGCCTCTCATCCCCTTCGGTTCGGTCGGCGAGGTCGACGAGGCCTCCGACGTCGAGGACGAGATGGTCGAGCTCATCGCCGGCGCGGAGATCGCCGTGACCCAGATGGCTCCGTTCACCGCCCGCGTGCTCGACGCCGCGCCGCAGCTCAAGCTCATCGTGTGCACCCGAGGCGGACCGGTCAACGTCAACGTCCCCGCGGCGGCCGAGCGTGGCGTCGTCGTCTGCAACACTCCCGGCCGGAACGCGGTGGCCGCGGCCGAGCATGCCGTGACCCTGATGCTGAGCACGCTGCGGTCGATCCCGCGCATCCACGCCGGTGTAGCGGCCGGTCAGTGGCGCAGCGACCTCTACGCGTACGACGAGTGCGGGCTCGAGCTCGGTGGCTCCACGGTCGGTCTGGTCGGGTACGGAGCGATCGGGCGGCGAGTGGCGAAGATCCTTCTGGCATTCGAGGCCGACGTTCTGGTCCACGATCCGTTCATCGGCCCCGCCGACGTCCTGCCGGGTGTCGAGCTGGTGGATTTGGACGAGCTCCTGAACCGCAGCGACGTGGTGAGCTTGCATGCTCGCATGACGCCGGAGACCGCCGGTATGATCAATCGGGAGACGCTGGCCGCGATGCGGCCGGGAAGCTATCTGGTGAACACGGCGCGAGGTGGCCTGGTCGACTACGACGCCCTCACCGAAGCGCTCGACGCCGGTCATCTCGCGGGCGCGGGCCTGGACGTGTACCCGTCCGAGCCCATTGCGGACGGGTGGCCGCTTCTGCGCTCGGAGAAGGTCGTCATGACTCCTCACCTGGCCGGAGCTACCCGGCAGACCGCACATCGCGCTGCGGAGCTGGGCGCGGGCGTGGTGGCCGCATATCTCGACGGCAGGGCGTTGCCAGGGGTCGTCAAACCCTGAACTCGCCCCGATTGGGTAATGACAGGCAAAGGGTTCAACTACGACTCATGCGATACTGAACATTACGTGAACGGAAGTTGAACGGGAGATGAATGAAAACCCAAGAGGAGATGCCGACGGTGAAGTCGCCCTGGCGACGACTACGACGATGGAGGTCGTCGTGGCGCGGGGGCAGTGATGCTGACCTGTCCCGAGCCCTGACCGGCCAGGTGCATGCCGCACTGGAGGGCGCCGCTTTGGCCCAGGCCATGGTCAACAAGAAGGTCACTCCAGCCGAGGCGCGGGAGCAGATCGCCGACGTCGAGCACCGCGGTGACGAGATGCGCGCCGAACTGGTCGAGCGGCTGTCCAAGACCCTTGTGGCTCCGCTGGACCGCGAAGACCTGTTCCGGCTCTCCCGTTCCATCGACGACGTTCTCGACACCATCCGCGACTTCGTCCGGGAAGCCGACCTCTATCAGATCGAGAACCGCAAGACATACCGGCCCTTTGTCGACGCCGTCGTCGCCGCGATCGAGTCGCTGGAGGAGGCGGTCGAGTCGCTGTGGAGCAAACCGCAGCGGGTGCCGATGAAGTCTCTCGACGCGAAGAAGGCCGCACGCGCGGTCAACCGCGCGTACCAAGAGGAGTTCGCCAAGATCGTCGGCGGCGAGCTCTCTCCGCATGCCCTCAAGCACCGCGAGCTGATCAAACGACTTGACTGGGTCGGCGTCCGGATCAATGATGCCGCCGACGTCCTCACCGACGGAGCGCTCAAGCGCGGTTACTAGTGGTCCTGCGGTGCAGGAACCCAGGTTCCAGGCAGGCCGTCAAGGGGGCTGCGACGTCGGACCTGACCGAGGACCGGCCACGACGGTGCCGGTATGACAAGGGAGGACTGTGGCACCGGAGTTGCTGATCGCTCTAGCGGTCGCGTTCGTGGTGGTGACCGGTATGAACGACGGGGGTGCGCTGATCGCGCCGGGGCTGCGGGTACCGGCGCTGTCGGTACCGGTCAGTCTAGCCATCCTCACCACCGCCGTCGTCGCCCTTCCCCTCCTGGTGAGCACCGCTGTCGCCGACACGATGGCCGGTGCGATCGTTTCGAACGACGACGACGCGCCCACGGCTCTGGCCATCGGCTTCCTGGTGGCGATCGTCGTGGTGATGAGCCTCGCGTGGGCCGGCTTGCCGACAAGCTTGACGCTGGCCGTGATCGGGGCGATCGCCGGCGCGGGACTTGGCATGGATCTCGCCGTAGGTTGGAACTCGGTGATCCGGGTGCTGAGCATCGGGATGGCCGCACCCATCGTCGGAATGCTGCTGGCGCTGGCGGGTTCCTGGATTTGGCGTGCCGCGCGCGATGCCTCGTACCTTTCCACCGTCCGGCGTTCGCACATGGCGGCCTTCGTCGCCCAATGCGTGGCATACGGGGCGAACGACGGTCAGAAGATGCTGGTGCTTTTCATGGCCGCGACGGCCGCGGGCAACGGCGGGCGGGCTGTGCCGTGGTGGGCGTACCTGGTCATCGTCGCAGGGTTCGGCGTGGGTGCGGTGCTCGGATTGCCCAAGATCGCGCGCACGGTGGGCAACGGCATCCTCAGCACCCGTCCCACGCACGCGGTGACGGCCGAATTCTCCGCGGCCGCGGCCGTTCTCGGCAGTGCCGCGGTAGGCGCGCCGGTCAGCATGACCCAGTCGATCGCCGGTGGACTGCTCGGCGCTGGGGTTCACGAGAGCTATCGGCGGGTGCGCTGGCGCGTCGTCCGCAATCTTGCCCTGGCGTGGGTGGTGACCCTCCCGGTCAGCTTCGGCGCCGCCGCGGTGGCCGGTCTGGTGGCCGCGGCGTTGTCGTGAGCGTTCCGCTCCGATGGGCGTGCCACGCCGGACGTATCGCGCGCCTGGCCGGGTGTGCCATGCCGGCCGTGTCGCCGCTGGCCGTGGGGTCACATGCCGTTGGGCGCTGGTTGATCACGACATATCATGATGCTGTGAGTACCACGGGTGCACCTGTACCGCCATATCACCCGCAAGAACACCCCAGCCACATTCGCAGTACGGATGCTCAGCGGGACGAGGTGGCGGCCATGGTGAGGGCAGCCGCTGGAGACGGCCGGCTGGACCTTGTCGAACTCGACGACCGGCTGGGCCACGTGTACGCCGCGAAGACTCACGGAGACCTCGCCAAGATCGTGGCCGACATCGTGCCAATGCGCCCTGCGCCGCCGGCTCCGGTTCGCCCTGCGCCGCTGCCGGACCGGGCGCCCGATACCAGCCCGCGAACCATCATGCCGGGCTTCCTGCTGTGCCTGTTCCTCGGTGTCTTCGGCGCGCACCGGTTCTACGTGGGCAAGAACGGCTCGGGCGCGGCCATGATCGTGCTCGCCATCTGCACGTTCGGAGTCGCGTCCGGCGTGTGGGCCTTCATCGACCTCATCGTGCTCGCCACCGGCTCGTTCCGCGACGAGCAGGGCAGGACGTTGCGCGACTGGACGTGACGTCGTCGTTTGTGTTTCTCCTTGGCACGTCGACGAACACCCATGTCTCGACAAGGCCTGATGCGGCGGCGAGGGGCTGGGTGTCGGCAGAAGGCTGATGCGGCGCTGTGCGCTGATGCGGCGCGAGGCTGGTGAGGTCGCGCGGGCTGGTGAGATTGCGCCGGCTGGTGAGGCTGTGCCTCGCGTTCGGCGCCGTTCTGGCTGCATGATGGAGCGTGTGAGAGCCGATCGAGTGCACTCGTGGGCCGCGATGCTCGTCGCCGTGACGATGACCGGTGTGGTGGCGTGCTCTGCTGGCGACGACGGCGCCCCGGACGGTCGCGCCGACGGTGCGGCCGGGTCCGCCACGCAGCCCGCTACGGGACCCGCGCCGAGTACGCCCGAGCCCATCGAAACGGACTCGACAGAGACCGATCCCGCCGAGGCCGACGCCCCGACGGAAGCGCCCGCGGCGGGCGAGGACACGGCGTCCTCACCCTCGGCGCCGGTGACGGAGCCACCGCACCCGGTCTCCCTACCCGCACTCATGGAGCAGGAGTTCGATGGCGGTGATCTGGAGCTCGGGGATGTCCTTGAAGATGCCGGCAGTTACATCCGATACGCGGTCACGTACCGAAGCGGGGATCTGACGGTCTCGGGGATCATGAACGTCCCCGAGGGCGACGGTCCACATCCCGTACTCGTGCTCGCCCATGGCTACATCGATCCGGAGATCTACACGACCGGGCGCGGCCTCGCGCGTGAGCAGGACTATCTTGCCCGGGAGGGGTACGCCGTCCTGCATACCGACTACCGCAACCACGCCCAGTCCGACGACGACCCGGAGAACGAGGTGCGACTGCGCCTGGGATACACCGAAGATGTGGTGAACGCCGTGCTCGCGATCCGCGATTCGTCGCTGCCGTTCCTCGACGGCGACCGGGTCGGCTTGCTCGGCCGGTCGATGGGAGGCGGGGTAACGCTCAACGCCCTCGTCGTCCAGCCGGGCCTGGTGGATGCGGCCGTCGTGTACGCGTCGGTCAGCTCTGACGCGGTGGACAACTTCGACCGGTGGACGAGAGGAAACCCCGAGGCGGCCGAGCTGACCGAGGAGATCATCGATGCCTACGGTCCGCCCGAGGACGCGCCGGGGTTCTGGCAGGACGTTTCCCCGGTCACGTTTTTCGACCAGGTGACGGAGCCGGTCCTGATGCACCACGGGACGGCAGACGACACTTGCCCGATCGAATGGGCTCATGACACCAGAGACGCGCTGGCGGATGCGGGAGCGGATGTGACCCTTGAGGTGTACGAAGGGGAACAGCACGCGTTCGAGCCACAGTGGCAGGCGTCCATCGAGACGACCGCGGAGTTCTTCGACCGGCACCTGGGCTGATGACGACCGGCACCTGGGCTGATGACGACCGGCACCTGGGCTGACGACGACCGGGTGGGGGCGTCTGGGCTGGCAGCAGTGCGGTGACCTGAGTCATCACGTAGTGCGGACCGTGGGGCCGTACCATCGTCGGCGATCGTCACCGATGGAGTTGAAACTTCTTCGGGCAGATAGAAGAGCTTGATCCGAACGTGTGTTTGATCTATGATGATCTTAAGTCGGAAAGGATTGGCGCCACGTCGCTTGTGGCCGTGACGGCTCGTGGATACGGAGCATTCGTCATGCCAGAGCCCTGCTGGCGGTCTTCCCCGTGCTGAGGTCGTCGGTTCGTTGCTGTCCGCTCCGTGGTCGCGAAGGAGGTGCCGTGATGCGTCCCAGGCGTAAGGATCCCGGGCGTGGCGGTCCGCGTGCCGAGCTCACGCGCTCCGGACGCCAGGGTGATTCGGGCGGACGCCACGGCGGCTCGGGCGGAAACAACGGCGCTGGTGGCCGGTATGGGTCCGGCCGTAACCACCGGTTCGGTAATGAGGGCCGCGACGCCACTGGCGTGGCAACGGAGCCGATCCCCGACGGGTTGGCGCAGATGCCTCCTGGAGCAGAGCTGGCGGCGCAGCTGGCTGAGATCTCGGTAGGCCAGGTTTCCGGCCACGACGTGATCGACGTCATGAAAGCGGCGTACCGGCTGTCCAATCACTATCGCACCGTGTTCCTGCGTGCCGTGCTCGAGTCCGGAATGCGACAGCCGCAGTCATGGGACTCGGTTTCCCGGGTCGAGCAGCCGGGCGAGTTCGCCGCTGAGCACGTCCGCGCGGAGTTGATCTGGTCTCGGCGTAGGGCGGAGACGGCGTTCGAGTTCTCGTGGGACATACACATGCGGTTACCGATGGTGGCCGAAGCCCTGTATGCCGGGAACCTGGATGAGCCGCGGGCTGCGGCGTTGTGCCAATGGACCACGGATCTCACCGATGATCAAGCCGCGCAGGTATGTGCCGACCTTCTTCCCCGTGCGCCCGGGATGCTGGTCGGCGAACTGATCGACGCGATCAAGCGCGCGGCGTTGGGAATCGACCCGCAGTGGGCGGAAAAGCGGTACAAGAGGGCTGTCAAGGGCCGGCGCGTTGTCGGCACACGAAACGACGACGGTACGGCAAACATCAACGGTTTGGACTTGCCGGTGGAGCGTGCGGCAGCGGGGTGTGATCGCATCGACACCCTCGCGATGTGCTGCAAGCGGGCTGGAGACAGGCGGCGTATCGATCACATCCGTGCCGACATCTATCTGGGTCTGCTGGACGGCGCCCTGGTAGGGCTCAATGACAAGCAGATCGTGGAGTACGTCGTCGCGCATCCCTTTCTCGCCCACGAGGATGAAGCACAGGCCACTTCCGCCGGAGCCGGTGCGAGCCACGATCACAACAGTGCCGGCATGGTTGTCCACGACGGACCTGCAGGTGGTGGAGGAACTGACGGCGGTGCTCCCTCGGGCGACGGTGGCTCCTCGGGTGACGGTGGTTCGGGCGGCGATGGGCTCGCTGATGGTGATGGTGGGCCTGCAGGTGGTGGAGGAACTGACGGCGGTGGTCCCTCGGGCGGCGGTGGTCCCTCAGGCAGCGACGGGCTTGCGAATGGTGATGGTGGGCCTGCAGGTGGTGGATCTGCGAGTTTCCACGGTGGATTTCGCCAAGATGATCACGGCGCCGCGGTGTCGGGGCGGCCGGCTGCTTCCGCCGGGGGAGGAAACGCCGGTAGTGCGGGCGCGTCTGACGCGGCCACAGTAGGAGGCGACCGCGGCTCAGCAGTCGACCGCGACCCAGCAATCGACCCGCGCCCGGGAGACAGTTTCTCCCCCGGGGGCGCCACCTCAGGGGACCCCTCTCCGAGTGTGGGACACGCCGGCACCGCCTGGTCCGTGCGAGAGCTGCGTGTGCAGGTGTCGACGCTGCTTCACATGGACGAACATCCGGGCGAGATCGTGGGATGGGGCTTCGTTACCGCCTCGGTCGCGCGCCAAGTGATCGACACGATGCGATCCGCCGAATGGCGATGGGTGATGTGTGATCGACATGGCCGTCCGCTCGAATGTGGTATCACCAGCCGGCGCCCCATTCTGCCTTCCGATGGTCCGGCCGTGCGCATGCAGCACCGTAGGCAGCCCGCTGCATGTCGGGGTGGGGTCGTCGAGTTGCAAGTCCGGACCGCGGACCTGGACCGGCTGGCTCGTGCCGCGCTCAGTGGTAAGAGCCGGGGCTGGGATCGAGTGGTCGCCGACATCGCCTACAAGTTTCACGCCGCGCGCCATTTCCATCGTCTCGACTCCCATGGTGCCGACTCCCATGGTGTCGACTCCCATGGTGCCGACTCTCGTCGTATCGACGGCGCCGGGCTCGATGGCGACATGTTCGCCGGTGAAGACGATGTGGACGTGCTGCGGCGTTTCGCGGGTACCCGGCTGCGGCGGGCGGTACAGGTGCGGGACCGGTGCTGCACGCACCCGGCATGCCGGCGCCCGGCTACACGCACCGATCTGGACCACATCCGTGACCATGCTCAGGGTGGTCTTACTGTCGACGGAAACTTGGCGTGTTGCTGTCGTCACGATCATCGGCTCAAGCACGAGGGCGGGTGGCGCGTATACAGGCTTGGGCCGGACACCACGGCGTGGATTAGCCCCCTGGGTCACAGGTACATCAACCGGGCGCCACCTGTCATGCCTCCCCATGTCCAGCCGCGGCCGCGGGCAGAGGCACACGACCGGAGTGAGTCGGTGGCCGGGAACGACGCCTGGATGTCGGCCACGAATCGGCTACGCCCTGTCTCACCGAAGACGAGGCAATGCGGGTGCCTGGGGACGTGCCGATGCCGTATGCCCACCATGCCATCCGCCCCGCGTCACGGCATGCGCGCACCCGAAGACATGAGGACGAGGTTGGCCGACTTGTGCCGTGGCGGCCGTACGCGTGGTGACGTGCAGAATGGCGATCGTCACTACAGCGAGAATCGGCAGGGCGACGTTCAGGATGCTGACTTCCAGGAAGACGTGCCGCCGTTCTGAGTGGCGGCCACGCGCCCCTAGCTTCCTGTATCGCACATCGTTGCCAAGAGCAGACGCAGGGTTCCCGATGCCACCCGCTAGAAGCCACGCACTCGAGTGATGTGGATCCGGATCGGCGCGGAATACGTCGATGCGAACGCCTCGACACTACCGCTGAGCCGGGCCATGGCATGGCCGTACTTGTCCACGTAGGCAGCGAGCTGGTCCGGTGGGCGGGTGAAAGTTATGGAACGTATGTTCGGCTTCCGTGTATGGTAGAGCTATGTCGATCGCGATGCAGCCCTCCTTGTTCGACAGTCCTGCCGTGGCGCCGGCTCTGGGGGAGCTCGGGGAGACGGTCGAGCGGACACTGTTGTCGGAGGGCGCATGGGTAGACGTGCGTCCGGGATGGGTCGCCGGCTCCGACGCGCTGTTCTCCACGCTCGCCACCGACGTTCCGTGGCGCGCCGAGCAGCGTCAGATGTATGAGCGTATGGTCGACGTCCCACGGCTGGTGTGCTGGTACGGGGAGAATTCACCGTTGCCCGATCGCATCCTCGAGGAGGCGAGAGACGCATTGAGCGCCCATTATCGGGCTGAGCTCGGCGAGCCTTTCCGGACCGCCGGCTTGTGCTTTTACCGGGACGGCAAGGACAGCGTCGCGTGGCACGGGGACACTATTGGACGCAGCAAGACCGAAGACACGATGGTGGCTATTCTGTCGCTCGGTGAGCCGCGGAATCTGTTGCTCAGGCCCCGCGGCGGTGGGGAGGCGTCGCGGCGTTTCCAGCTGGGTCACGGCGATCTGTTGGTGATGGGCGGCTCCTGTCAACGCACCTGGGAACACGCCGTGCCGAAGACGGCACGTGCGGTCGGCCCCCGGATCAGCGTCCAATTCCGGCCACGCGGGGTCGCCTGAGCAAGCGTGTTTGAGCCGTCGTGCGCGGGCCGCGCGGCCTTCGCCCGTGGCGTCGGCAAGGCGCGCGCGGCCCCCGTCTCGACACTCTGGCCTCGTTGTCGGCAGACGGCCGGTTCCGACGCAGGGCACTGGTCGTAGACAAGGCTCAGCGCGTGGCGCGCGCGGGGACGAGCAGTTCGCACACGAGGTCGGCCAGCAGTTCGATGCCGTCGGTGGTCAGGATCGACTCCAGGTGGAACTGGACGGAGGCGAACCCAGGTCCTCGCAGTGCATGGATCTCGCCGGTGGCGGAGTCCGCGGCGACCTCCACGTCAGGGTACGTAGCACGCGATCCTCGCGGCATCCGGGCGGTGAACGTGTTGTAGAACCCGGCCCTGGTCCGCCGCCCGTAAAAGTCGATCTCACGCTGGGTGCCCTGGTATGGGTGGCTCAGTGGCGTCACGGGAAAGCCGAGGAGATCAGCGAGAGCTTGATGACTCAGGCAGACGGCCAGCAGTGGCCGGCCGTCCACGAGTCGCTTGGTCACCAGCCGCCGAAGACTCCGGATCCTGGGATCGGTGGAATCGCGCGGATCGCCAGGCCCGGGGCCTGCGATCACCAGGTCGGGATCCCGGAGACGGGCGTCATGACTCGACGTCGTCCACGGCACCACCACCGCGGTCATGCCGAGCCGGCGCAACAGGTGCGCCAGCATTGTCGTCCAGGCATCTTCCGCATCCACGATGACCGCGGAACGCCCGGCCAGCTGGCCGCGTTCATGTCCGCTCTGGTCACGTAACCAGAACGGGGCCAGCGTCACGTTGCGCGCGCTGAGCGCGTCGGCCACCTCTGGATGGTCGGCAAGCGCCTCCCCGGACGCGCGAACCGGCCGGCTCGAATCCGTATCGAGTCCAAGAGCGCCCATGATCCCCGCGGCTTTGGCGTACGTCTCGGCGACTTCTGACGTGGAGACCGAGTGACGCACGAGCGTTGCTCCGACGGGTACCCGGATCCGGCCGGAGGCGTCGATGTAGGCGGTGCGGATCAGGATCGGTGCATCCAGCGTGCGCCGGCCGTCGTCATCCTGACCGATCAGGGCTGCGACGCCCGCGTAGTAGCCGCGGCCAGACCCTTCGTACCGGGTGATCACCCGGGCGGCGTTCTCGACGGGGGAGCCGGTCACGGTCGGGGCGAACATCGTTTCCCGCAGCACATCTCGCACGTCGAGGGTGCTATGGCCGTCCAGCAGGTACTCCGTGTGCGCGAGGTGACCCAACTCCTTTAGGTAGGGACCGAGCACCCGCCCACCGTGCTCACAGACCGCGCTCATCATCTTGAGCTCTTCGTCGACCACCATGTACAGCTCTTCTGTCTCCTTGGGATCAGCGAGGAACCGGAGCACGCCCGCTCGGGAGACTCCTTCGGCCGGGTACCGGTAGGTGCCGCTTATCGGATTCATGACGACGTTGCCGCCGGTGGCGCTTACATGTCGCTCCGGTGTGGCGCCGACCATCGTGACATCTCCGGCGTGAACGGCGAAGGTCCAGTACGCGTTCGGCTCGTTGCGCAGCAGGCGGCGGAACAGCAGCAGCGCCGCATGGGCGGGGTTCTCATCGGTATGAGCCAGATAGTCGCGGCGGATGACGAAGTTCGCACCTTCCCCACGGCCGATCTCGTCCCGGATGACCGTGCCGACGATGTCCGCGTACGTGTCGTCGTCGACATCGAAACCGGTACCCTTCACCTCCAATGGATCATCCGGAAGGCTGGCGAGGGCGTCGTCGTCGGTGAGTACCACCTGTTCCCGGACCACGAGACTGCGCAGAGGTGTGTCGTCGTCGTGGCACGCGAAACCTCGTTCGCGCATCTGCCGGTACGGGACCAATGCGAGCAGGTGCGGCCGGGTGCCGTCTCCAGTGGGTGCCGGCAGCGGCAGGTCGGAGAGTGTTTCGACGTCGACGACGTCGCCCAGCAGGAGCTCGATTCCGGGCCCTCCGGCGCGCTTGAGGATGGCGAACGGAGGGGGTGCGGGATCGGTGAGGAGGCTGACGAGGCGGTGTGCCACGGTGGTCCCTTTCAGGTCAGAGAGAGCCTCGACCTGGGGAGCCGCAACACGACGACGACCGCCCGGGACGAGGCGGTCGCTAGGTGTGGAAGTACGCGAGAGGGGGCGCCGCCTATATGGCGTGCCACCAGGAACCCAGAGCGGATGCGTACATGGCGGCAACCATAGCGGCTCGCCTGCCCTAGCGCCAGCAGCGCGGGGCGCGGTCCGCGCGTGTTTCGCCCGCGCTCCTGATCACCTCAGGTCAGGGGCGGAGAAGAATTCGCGCAAGATCGGAGCATGCGGTTGCGGAGCACTGGTGTGGGTCTGGTTGTCCAGCGTCCGGTAGACCGCGCGGGGGGTCGCGTCGGCGAGAGCGCGGGCTGACTGGCGCAGGATCTCGGGACTCTCGGTTCCGGCGAGGACCAGGGTCGGCACCTTCACCTTGCCGGCCACGTCCCGCGGCACGGTGCCGTCGCCCATCACGGCGTTGTCGTAAGCGATGGTCGGTGCGACAGCCTCGAGCGCCGGCCACGCCGGTGAGCCCTTCATCCCGGCGATCACGTCTGGAGGCATGACATAGGAGAGGAAGATCTCCACCACGTCACCTCGGCGACCGGCGGCGAGCAGCTCATCGATCCGGGAGTGCTCGTCCTTCACCTCCTGCGGATCGCCGAACTCAGCGGTGCACGGCGGCTCGAAGAGCGCGAGCCTGGTGATCGCCAGCCCGCTGGCCGCTGCGCGCAGCGCGAGAATCGCGCCCGACGAGATCCCGTAGACGTGTGCCGATCCGCCTGCCTCGGTCATGAGTGCGTCGATGTCCTCGATTTCGCGGTCCACGGCGTAGGGGGTCGTGTCTCCGCTCCGGCCGCGTCCGCGACGGTCGTACGCGTAGACGGTGAAGTACGGCGAGAGCTCTTGCGCCAGTTCGGCCGCCGGGCCGAAGCCCCGATGGCATAGTGCGCCGTCCACAAGGATGACCGCCGGCCCGTTGCCTGACCGGTAGAACTCGACAGCCGTACCGTCTCTCGACGTCACCTGCGATGTGTTGTTCATGGAGGGTGTCCTTCTCTCGGCGACTAGTACTAGACGGTACAGTACTCATTCTGGTACTGAACCGTCTAGTACTATCGAGGCGAACTCGAGGGAGTGTGGATGGACGAGATGTCTACTGAGCACGAGATGCACGGACGTGGCGATGGCAATCCGGAGCGTGGCCTTGGGAGCCTCGAGCGCGGCGTGGGGAGCCGCGAGCACGGCGATCGACGCGGCGGGCCGGCCCAGGACGGACAAGCCGCGGCGCCGGCCCGATCAGCGCGTAAGCGTCAAGCGATCATCGAGGCCGCCCGAACCGTGTTCATGCGCGAAGGCTACGGGGGCGCCAGCATGGATCAGATCGCGGCTCTAGCCAAGGTGTCGAAGCAGACCGTCTACAAGAACTTCGCCGACAAGGAACGCCTGTTCGCCGAGATCATCGCCGGCTCGATCACCGAAGCGGAGGAGCGTTCCGAAGAGCTCGTCGATGCGTTGCCCGACGCCGAGGACCTGGAGAACGACCTCCGGCAGTTCGCCCGTCAGCACGTCGTCGTCGTCATGCAGCCGCACCTGGTCCAGATGCGGCGCATCATCATCGGCGAGGCAGACCGATTTCCGGAGTTGGCCCGGCACTGGTATGCGCGCGGCCCGGAGCGTGCTCACGCGACGCTGGCCCGGCGGTTCGAGAGACTTGCTGCCCGTGGGCTTCTGGTGGTGCCCGAGCCGCTGCTCGCGGCCGAGCTCTTCAACTGGTTGATCTTGTCGATCCCGATGAACCGGACGATGTTCCGCCCGGACGTGCAGTTCAGCACCGACGAGCTCGAGCGCTACGCCGACGAGGCGGTGCGCGTCTTCCTGGCGGCCTACGGCGCGTAGCTGTGCTGTGGGTTGACCGGGCGAGCTTGTGAGTGAGCCCTCACTCATTTAGAGTGGTCGTCGTGACCCCGATACCCGACCGCCGTACGGGCAGCGGCGACCGGCGTCGACGTGCGTCGCCGATGTCTCCTGAGGAGCGGCGGCGGGCGATCATCGCCGCCACCGTCCCGCTCGTCCGCAGCCATGGCTTCGATGTCAGCACCCGGCAGATCGCCGACGCGGCGGGCATCGCCGAGGGCACCATCTTCCGCGCGTTCGACACCAAGGAAGAGTTGCTCACTCAGGCCGTGCAGGCCGCCCTGGACCCCGGTGACATGGAGCAGAAGCTGCTGGTCATCGATCTCACGTCACCGTTGCCCACCCGGCTGGAATGGGCCGCGAAGCTGCTCCAGAGGCGGATGGCCGGCCTCGTCGAGCTCGCCTCGGTGGTCGGTCCGGCGAGCTTCCCCAGAGGACAGTCCGCCGAACAGCGGGAGCAGCACGAGCGTCTCCACCAGCTCCTCGTCAAGATCTTCGAACCGGATCGGGACAAGCTTCGCGTCGAGCCGGACCATGCGGCTCGCCTATTGCGCATCATCGCCTTCGGCGGTTCGCATCCGCGGCTCGCCGACGGTCCACTCCTGACGCCCGCGGAGATCGTCGACCTTCTGCTGAACGGGATCCGAATCCACGACGACGCACCGGGGTGGGAGGGCCGCACGCAGCGCTCCGGCACTCCGGAGGACCCCAATACCCCAGAAAGCGCCGACACGCCGAAGGGCACCGGCACCACACACGTCGTCGACGACGTTCTGCGCCGCCTGGCCGGTGATCCATCCCAGCACAGCGACGACCCGTCACCCTGACCCCGATCGGGCGCCGGTGGTATCACCAGGCTCGCCACTGCATCTTCGGCACAGCTCGATCCGCATCGCTCACAGGAGCCATTCATGTTGATCCGTCTTCTGCGGACCTATCTCCGCCCGTATCGGCCATGGCTTGTAACTGTGGTGGTCTTGCAGCTCATTGGCACGTTGGCGGCCTTGTACCTGCCGAGCTTGAATGCCGACATCATCGATCACGGCATCGCCCAGGGGAACACGTCGTACATCATGTCCACGGGCGCGCGGATGCTCGTCGTGACCCTCGTCCAGGTGGTGACCATCGTCGCGGCCGTCTATTACGGCGCCCGCGCGGCGATGGCGTTCGGCCGGGACGTGCGCGGCGCCGTCTTCCACCAGGTGGGCATGTTCTCGGCCCGGGAGGTCGGTCAGATCGGTGCTCCGTCGCTGATCACCCGCAGCACCAACGACGTCCAGCAGGTCCAGATGCTTGTGATGATGTCCACCACCATGCTGGTGATGGCGCCGATCATGGGCGTGGGCGGCGTGATCATGGCGCTCCGCCAGGATGTGGAGCTGTCTTGGCTGATGGCCGTCAGCGTGCCGGTCCTGCTGGTCGGCGTGTTGCTGATCGCCCGGCGGATGGTGCCGCAGTTCCGCGCCATGCAGGACCGCATCGACGGGGTGAACCGGGTGTTGCGCGAGCAGATCACGGGCATCAGGGTGGTGCGCGCGTTCGTGCGCGAACCGTTCGAGACGGAGCGGTTCGCCGGCGCCAACACGGCGTTGACGGACACAGCGCTTCGCGCGGGCCGGTTGATGGCGCTGATGTTCCCGTTCGTGATGCTGGTGCTCAACGCGTCCAGCGTCGCGGTCCTGTGGTTCGGCGGTATGCGCGTCGACAACGGCTCCATGCAGGTCGGTGCGCTGACCGCCTTCCTCACCTACCTCATGCAGATCTTGATGTCGGTGATGATGGCGATGTTCATGGTCGTCATGGTGCCGCGGGCGGCGGTGTCGGCAGAGCGCATCGCGGGCGTCCTCGATACCGAGTCGTCGGTCGTGAGCCCGGCCGATCCGGTGACGGAGCTGCCAGCCCACGCGGTGTTGGAGTTCGACGGCGCGAGTTTCGCCTTTCCCGGGGCCGAGGAGCCCGTGCTCAGGGACGTGAACCTGCGGGTGGAGCCGGGGCAGACCCTCGCCGTCGTCGGCAGCACCGGCGCCGGCAAGACCACCCTGATCAGTCTCATTCCCCGGCTCATCGATACGACATCCGGTGTGGTCCGGTTCGGCGGCGTCGACGTCCGGGACATCGAGCCCGCTCTGATGCGCCGCAGGATGGGACTGGTGCCGCAGAAGGCGTATCTGTTCTCCGGCACCGTCGCCACCAACCTGCGCTACGGCAACCCCGAAGCCACCGACGACGAGCTCTGGCGTGCGCTGGAGATCGCTCAGGCTCGTGACTTCGTGGAAGCGATGCCCGACGGGCTGAACTCGCCGATCTCGCAGGGCGGTACCAACGTCTCGGGCGGGCAGCGGCAACGGCTCGCGATCGCCCGCGCCCTGGTCCGCAAACCCGACGTCTATCTGTTCGACGACTCGTTCTCCGCACTGGACGTGGCGACCGACGCGCGGCTGCGGGCCGCACTGCGCCCGCACACGTCGAACGCCGCGGTGGTGATCGTCGCCCAGCGGATCGCCACGATCATCGACGCGGACCAGATCCTGGTGCTCGACGACGGTGCCGTCGTCGGCCGTGGTTCGCACGACGAGCTGCTCGCGAGTTGCGCGGCCTATGCCGAGATCGTCGAGTCGCAACTCACCGCCGAGGAGGCCGCATGAGCACCGGGTCCAGCACGGCAGCCGCGACGGCGCGGCCTGCGAGCCCGATGCCCGGCGGACGCGGACCGGGCGGGCCGGGGTTCGGTGGCATGGGTGCTCCGCCGCGGAAGCCGATGAATTTCGGGCCGTCCGCGAAGCGGCTTCTGGGACGGCTGCGCCCCGAGCGTCGCGGAGTGCTGCTCGTCGTCGTGGTGGGCGTCGTGAGTGTCGCGCTGAACGTCCTCGGGCCCCGGATTCTGGGGTACGGGACTGACCTGATCTTCTCCGGTGTGATCGGACGTCAGCTGCCCGAGGGAGCCTCCAAATCGGAGGCGGTCGAGCAGCTGCGCGACGCCGGCCAGGGCACGTTCGCGGACATGGTCGCCAGCATGGATCTCACCCCTGGTCAGGGCGTCGACCTCGAAGCGCTGAAATGGGTGTTGCTCGGGGTGCTGGCGCTGTACGTGGGGGCGTCGCTGTTCGCGTGGCTTCAGGCGTACGTGCTCAACGAGATCGTGCAGCGCACCATGCTGCGGTTGCGTGCCGACGTGGAGACCAAGCTCAACCGGTTGCCGCTGCGGCATTTCGACGCCAGTCCACGTGGTGACGTGCTCAGCCGGGTCACCAATGACATCGACAACGTCTCGCAGACGATGACGCAGACGATGAGCCAGATGCTCACCTCGCTCCTGACAGTGGTGGGTGTGCTGACCATGATGGTGGTCATCTCCCCGATTCTCGCCGTGATCGCGCTGGTGACGGTGCCGGTGTCAGTCCTCGTCACCGCGGTGATCGCGAAGCGTTCGCAGAAGCAGTTCGTCGCCCAGTGGACGCACACCGGCGGGCTCAACGCCCAGGTCGAGGAGGCCTACACCGGTCATGCCCTGGTCAAGGTGTTCGGCCGGCAGGACGAGGCCGAGGCCGCGTTCCGGGACAAGAACGACGAGCTGTACGAGGCCAGCTTCAAAGCGCAGTTCATCTCCGGGTTGATCCGCCCGGTCATGATGTTCCTCGGCAGCCTCAACTACGTGGCGATCGCCGTGGTGGGCGGCCTGCGCGTGGCGTCCGGTTCGATGAGCCTCGGCGAGGTGCAGGCGTTCATCCAGTATTCCCAGCAGTTCACTCAGCCGCTGACGCAGCTCGCGGCGATGGCGAACCTGCTGCAGTCCGGTGTGGCGTCGGCGGAGCGTGTGTTCGAGCTGCTGGACGCACCGGAGGAGGTGCCCGACCCAGCGGATGCGGCCGAGATCACCGTGCCGCGCGGCCGCGTCGAGTTCGAGGACGTCTCCTTCAGCTACGACCCGGAGAAGTCGTTGATCGAGGGCCTGTCGCTGGTGGCCGAGCCCGGCACCACGGTGGCGATCGTGGGACCCACCGGCGCCGGCAAGACCACACTGGTCAACCTGATCATGCGCTTCTACGAACTGCAGGGCGGGCGGATCACGCTGGACGGAGTGGACGTCACCGCCCTGAGCCGAGCCGACCTGCGATCCCGCATCGGCATGGTCCTGCAGGACAGTTGGCTGTTCGGAGGCACCATCCGGGACAACATCGCCTACGGCGACCCGGCCGCCTCTGAGGAGGAGATCCTCGCCGCCGCCCGGGCGTCGTACGTCGACCGGTTCGTGCATTCGCTGCCCGACGGCTACGACACGGTGATCGACGAGGAGGGCGACAACGTCAGCGCGGGCGAGAAACAGCTGATCACCATCGCGCGGGCGTTCCTAGCGGACCGGGAGATCCTCATTCTCGACGAGGCGACCAGCTCCGTCGACACCCGCACCGAGCTCCTCGTGCAGAAGGCCATGTCGGCGTTGCGCAGCAACCGGACCAGCTTCGTGATCGCGCACCGGCTGTCCACCATCCGCGACGCTGACGTGATCCTCGTGATGCAGGAGGGCAGCATCGTGGAGCAGGGCACGCACAGCGAACTCCTCAGCGCGCGCGGGGCGTACTACGAGCTGTACGCCAGCCAGTTCACCGCACCCGCTGTGGAGGAATCCGAATCATGAGCCCTGGGAAAAGGCTCAGTCCCGGGCGTAGGATTCGGCGCTCTCGAACTCGAGACCGACGGCCTCCTGGTCTCCGACGACCCAGGCGTTGTGTCCCGGCTCGATCACGTAGGCTTCTCCGGGTCCAAGATCGGCTTCGGAGCCGTCGTCGTGGACCACGTGTAGCTGGCCGGAGATGAGCGCACCCACATGCCGGGCCTCACAGGAGTCGGTGCCTGCGACCGGTTTGATGCACTCGTCCCATCTCCAGCCCGGCTGGAAGGTGATTCGGGCGACGCTCGTGCCGCCGAGGCGAATCACGTCGACCTTGGTCTTCTCCGGAGTGCGCGACTCATCGGGCTGGTCGAATGACTTCCTCTCGAGATTTGCCATCATTGCCCCCCAAGCTAGGCTGAATCTCTCGTTTCAGCATAGGCCTCCGCGGCCCGGGATGGAATAGGCACGCGGCCGCCGCGCATGTTTGCCACCTGATCGTCGATGTGTCATCTGATCACGTCGTCACAGCATGCGGACGCGTACGGATCAGATGACGCAACCGCAGTGTCAGCTGCAGGTATGCCATCTGATCCAGAAGCGCCCACATCGTGGGATGCGACCAGAGGGCAAACCTGCACCCCTGGCCCCAGTTTGTCCATCTGATCATCCCCGAGCGGGCGATCAGACGACATATCGACGATCAGGTGACCAAGGGACCAGGTGGCCAAAGGTGGTCAGGGGAGGCGGCGGCG
Source organism: Phytoactinopolyspora alkaliphila (assembly GCF_010550695.1). Lineage (GTDB taxonomy): Bacteria > Actinomycetota > Actinomycetes > Jiangellales > Jiangellaceae > Phytoactinopolyspora > Phytoactinopolyspora alkaliphila. The sequence continues at coordinate 59,411 of NZ_JAAGOB010000015.1, read as the reverse complement.
GGGGTCGGGAGCAGCGGCGAGGAGCCGCTGGGTGTACTCGTGCTGCGGGTCGGAGATCAGGGCCCGGGACGATCCGCGCTCCACCACCTTGCCGCGGTACATCACGAGTGTCTCGTCCGAGTACGCCTCGGCGCTGCCCAGGTCATGGGTGATGTACAGGACGGCCAGCTGGGACTCGCGCCGGAGCCGGTCCAGCAGGTCCAGCATCTCCTTGCGGATGGTGACGTCGAGCATGGACACCGGCTCGTCGGCGAGCAGCACCCGCGGAGTGGCGGCCAGTGCCCGGGCGAACGACACCCGCTGGCGCTCACCGCCGGACAGCTCGTGCGGGAACCGGTCGAGATAGCGCTCGGGCGGGGTGAGGTTGACCCGTTCCAGCAGCCGCAGGCTGGCCTCTGTGACGTCGGCGCCCGCGTTCCCGTGGATGCGCAGCGCCCGCCCGAGAACGTGGCTCACGCGGTGCAACGGGTTCAGGGAAGAGAACGGATCCTGCAGGATCATCTGCACCGATCCGCAGTACCGGGTGAAGGCCCGGCCGCGGGTCGCTGCCGTGGGCTGCCCGTCCAGGCGGATCTCCCCGGACGTGAGCGGGTATAGCTGCGCCATCAGTCTGGCCACGGTGCTCTTCCCGGAGCCGCTCTGCCCTACCAGCGCGGTGACCTTGCCTGGTCGCAGCTCGAGTGATACGTCGTCCACGGCTCGGAAGGTCCTGGCCGCCCCGCGTGGCCCGACGCCGGTGCCCGTGCGGAACTCCTTCACGAGGTTCCTGGCCTCGAGGATCACGTCGTCGTTCATAGCTTCGCTCCCAAGTCCGCCAGCGACTGCAGGAGCATCCGCGTGTACGGGTGGCCTGGAGCCCGGTAGACGTCGAGCGCGGGTCCGTACTCGACCAGGCGCCCGGATCTCATCACCGCGACGGAATCGGCGATCTCCAGCAGTAAAGCGAGGTCGTGTGTGGTGAAGATGATCGCGAACCCGAACTCGTCCCGCAGCGACATGATCTGGTCGAGCACCTCACGCTGGACCAGCAGGTCGAGGGCGGTGGTGGGCTCGTCCATGATGATGATGTCCGGATCGAGCACGAGGGCGATGGCGATGGCCACCCGCTGTTTCATCCCGCCGGAGAGCTCGTGCGGGTAGGAGCGGACCCGGTCCGGGTCGATGCCGACCTTCTCCAGCATGGTGCGGGCCAGCGCCATCCGCTCGCGGGCGGACATGCGTGGCCGGTGCACCCGCAGGACGTCGTCGAACTGGGCATAGACCGTGAGCACCGGGTTGAGGGCATTCATGGCGCTCTGGAAGACCACGGAGATCTCCGCCCAGCGGAACGCCCGCAGGGCCGGCGCCGAAAGCGTGAGCACGTCGATCGGCTCACGTCCGGCATGGCGGTGGTACAGCACCGAACCGCCGGTCACCCGAGCCGGGCTGCGCAGCAACCGGGTGATCGTGTTGGTGAGCGTGCTCTTGCCGCTTCCCGACTCGCCGGCCAAGCCGAGGATCTCGCCGCGGTGCAGGGTGACCGAGACATCCTGTACGGCATGGACGACGCCGTGCTCGGTCGGATATTCCACGTTCAGGTCGCGCACCTCGATCACCGGTTCGCCGGCCACGGGGTTGTGCCGGATCGCCGCTGGAGCGGTGTCGAGATCGTCGCCTGAATCGGTCAGAGCCGACTCACCGATGCGGCCGCCTGCTGAGGTACTCGCGCCGGCGACCTCCTCTGCGCTGCCGGAGCCGGCAGGCACCGTCTCAGCGGCGGCCAGGCCACTGCCAGCGACGGTCAGGGCTTGGGCGCGCCGGCCCTTGGACCGGTCGCGCCGCTTCTTGCCGGTTCGCAGCCGCGGGTTGGCATACTCGTCCACCCCGAAGTTGATCAGCGCCAGTCCGGCGCCGATCAGGGCGATCGCCAGGCCTGGCGGGACGAACCACCACCATGCGCCGAAGAGGAACGCCTGGGAGCTCTGCGCGAAGTAGAGCATCGACCCCCAGCTGGTGGTAGTCAGGCTGCCGAGCCCGAGGAAGGACAGGCCCGCCTCGGCGAGGATCGCGGCGATGACGGAGAAGAGGAAGCCGGACGCGATCAGGGGTAGCTCGTTGGGCATGATCTCACTGGTGATGATCCGCCACCGGGATTCGCCGGTGGCCCGGGCCGCTTCGACGAAGTCGCGCCGCCGCAGGGACAGTGTCTGCGCACGCAACACCCGCGCGGATCCGGCCCACGAGGTGATGGCGATGACGACAGCCACGGACTCGACGCCGCGGCTGGGCAGATAGCCGGTCAGCACGATCAGCAGCGGCATCGCCGGGATCACCAGGAACACGGCGGTGAGGATGTAGAGGGCCTCGTCGGTCAGGCCGCGGAAGTACCCGCCGATCACGCCGACCAGGATGGAGATGATCTTGGCGACCACAGCCGCGATCAGGCCGACCGCCAGTGATATCCGGGCGCCGTGGGCGAACTGGGCGAACACGTCCTGTCCCAGCTGCGTGGTCCCCATCCAGTGCTCGGCCGACGGCGGCTGCAACAGGTGCGGGCCGCTGGCCGTGGGGGAGTGCTGGGCCACCATCGGCCCGAACGCGGCCAGCAGGAGGAAAAACGCGACGATGATCAGGCCGGCCCGGACTTTGCCCGATGCCGGAATCAGACGGCGGGACATCATGCCTCCTGCCGGGTGCGGGGATCCAAGAAGACGTAGACCACGTCGGCGATCAGATTGGCGATGATCACGGCGACCGAGATGTACAGGAACATGCCCTGCATGAGCGGGAAGTCCTGATTCTTCACCGCCTGGAACAGGGTGTATCCGACGCCGGGGTAGTTGAAGATCACCTCGGTCAGCATCGAGCCGCCCACCACCGTGCCGAGGGACAGCGCGAAGCCGGTGATGCTCGGCAGGATCGCATTGCGAGCTGCGTAGCGGACCATGACCGTCCGCTCGGGCAGCCCTTTGGCCTCGGCCATCGTCACGTAGTCCTCGCCCAGAACGGTGACCATCATGTTCCGCATGCCGATCACCCAGTTGGCGAACGAGGCCAGCACGATGGTGATCGCGGGCAGGAGCGCGTGCCACAACACCGACGTGATGAACTCACCGTTCCAGCCGGGTCGCAGGCCCGGAGTATGGGCACCCGAGACCGGGAACCAGCCGAGGTTCACCGCGAAGATCATGACGAGAACCAGCGCCATCCAGAAGTACGGGATGGCGTTGAGGAAGGTCAGCCCGGGCAGGAACCCGTCGGTCCAGCTGCCGCGCCGCCAGGCCAGCAGCACGCCCAGACCGGTCCCGATCACGAATCCGATCACGGTGGTGACGCCGATCAGCCCGATGGTCCACGGCATCGCACCGGAGACGACGTCGGCCACCGGCACCGGATAGAAGGTGATGGACAGCCCGAGATCGCCGCTGAACAGCGACCCCAGATAGTCGATGTACTGCCGCAGGATGTTCGCGTCGCTGAGACCGAACGCCTCCCGCAGGGCCTCGACCGCGGCTGGATCCACTTGTCCCTGGACCCGGTCGACGAGCAGGGTGACCGGGTCCCCGGGCATCAGCCGCGGGATGAGGAAGTTCATCGTCACGGCGGCCCACGCGATGAACGCGTAGAGCACCAGTTTGCGCAGGAGGTAGCGCATAAGAGAGCTGCCGCGTCCTCGTCAGCCGGCTGGCGTCAGGTTGGTGATGACAAGAAGGTTGTCCGGGTACTGGTATGGCGCGGGCAGCGCGTACGGGTTGTCCTCACTCGGCCAGCCCTCCCAGAACTCGGTGCGGTACTGGAACCAGTTGGGGCTCTGCAGCAGCGGGATCAGGGGAAGCTGCTCGGCGACGATCCCCTGCAGGCCGTGGATCGCTTCGAGCCGCTCCGCCTCGTCGTCGCTCGCCTCGTACGCGTCGAAGTAGTCGTCGGTGGTGTCGTCGTACCAGCGGTTGAAGTTCTGGGCGGCGTCCTCACCGGGCTCCACCTGGTACTCCGAGCTCATGAAGGCGCGATACAGGAAGTACGGCGACGCGCCGCCCACCGCGGAGGCGATGGTCATGCTGTACGTTCCGGAGTTGCGCCCCTGCAACCACGCCTCGAACGAGACGCCCTGCGGTGCCGCTTCGATGCCGATGTCGGCAAGCTGTTCCTGGAGCAACGTGGCGATGGACACCCAGTCCACCCAGTCGGACGGGATGTGCAGGTCGTAGGACATCCGCTCACCGTCCGGGGCGACCCGCACGCCGTCGTCGCCTTCCTCGTATCCGGCCGCGTCCAGAATGCTGTTCGCCTGCTCGACGTCGCGCGTGAAGGTGTCACCGGCCCGGTCCGGTTCGAGGAAGGACTCGAAGGCCGGCAGAGGGAGGCCCGTGGGGTGTGCCGGCGGGTTGTAGCCCTGCATGGCGGTGGTGGAGAGTGCCTCACGGTCGATCGCAAGGCTGATCGCCTTGCGCAACTCCACATCGGAGAATGGTTCCTTTTGAAGGTTGACCAGGAGGTTCACCAGCCCGTCGCCCGGATACCAGTAGTGGTTGTGCTCCGGGTCCTGGCCGACGAAGATCTGGTCGATATTGGCGACGAAGCCGCCGGACCAGTCGAACTCGCCGGCTTGCAGGGACGTGTTGAATGTCTGGGTCGTAGAGGCCGGATAGCGCACCTCCTGGACATCCACCTCGTCGGCGTTCCAGTAACTGGGGTTCGCCTCGAGCGTATACAGCTGCTGGGTGAAGTCCGAGAGAACGAACGGCCCCGTGCCGACCGGCTCCGGATTGGTGAACTCCGCCACCGTCTCGTCGGCGAAGATGTGCTCCGGCACCGGAGTGATGTTGCCGATCGACGGCTCGAGTGCGAATACCGGGCTGTCGAAGGTCACCTCGGCGGTGAGGTCGTCGACGGCGCTTGCGGACGCGATCGGCAGCGCGCCGGCATTCGTCGCGGGCTCGTCACGCATGGTCTCGAAGGTGAACACGACGTCGTCGGCCGTGAACGCCTCACCGTCGGACCAGGTGACGTCCGGGCGGAGACTGAACGTCACCGCGGTGCCGTCCTCGTTGAACTCCATCGACTCGGCCAGCCACGGCTTGCCGTTGCCGGGGTCCATCGCGGTGAACACCGTCAGGGGCTCGTAGATGAATCCGCGAGTGCCCTGGTTGTACGTCGCGAGCAGCGGGTTGAACTGCGTCTCGAACTGATTCGCGCTGGTGGCGTGGATGGTGACGGGCCTGACCTCGCCGCCGGGCTGGCCGTCGCCGCTGCCGCCACCCTCGCCGCCGCTGCCGTCGTCACCGCCCCCGCAGGCGCTGAGCAGCAGAGCGCCGGCGATCACGCCGGTGGCCACGGCTGTTGTGGTTCGTCGGATGGTCATCGGTTGGTCTCCTCGTTGTCGCCGGACAGACTCAGGTCCGCCCGCATGACATGGAAGGTTCGGGTGATGGAGAAGCCGGTGCTGAGGTAGAGACGGCCGGCCGGGGTCTCCGGGCCGGTCCAGAGGAACCAGGCGTCGGTGGCGCCCTCGTCGCGCATGTTCCGCAGCGTTTCGTGCAGGATGATCTTGCCGAGGCCGAGTCCGCGTAGCTGCTCAGCGACGCCGAACGGTCCGAACCGTTCGACGACGCCGCGGTAGGCGCCGTAGATGGCGAAGCCGGCGACGGCGTTGTCGGGCGTCCGGGCCAGTACCACGCGTTCCGGCCGCCCGGAGCGGACCACAGCCGAGCGGATGACCTCACCCCAGTCCGAGGCGATCTCGTCCCGGGCGAAGGCCATGACATCGGGTAGGTCGTCGCCGGTGGCAGGTCCAAATGTGTAGCCCTCGGCCTCGCGGGTGGCGCGTAGGTCACTGACGGCGTCGGGCACGGTGAAACCGCTCAGGCTCAGGGACATGGCCACCGGCCGGGACACGGTGCGGAACCCGGCTCGCTCGAGCAGGCGCAGCCCGTCCGGGTACAGCTCGGCGTCGAGACCGGGCAGGAAATACGCCGGCGGGTAGCCGGAGTAGACCGTCCAGGCCGCACCAGCCGAGCGCAGGAACTCGGTGGCACGGCTGATCAGCTCGGTGCCGATGCCGCACCGGCGAACATCCGGATCGACGACGCCGATGGTCACCCACCCGCCGTCCGGGTCGACCGGTATGCCCGTGCTACCCGTGCCACGCACCGCGTAGACGAAGCCCACAGGCCGGCCTGACGTGGTGTCGGCGGCGACGATCAGGCCGTCCGGATCGAAGTTGGGGTCGAGGAGAACGAACTCGGTGAACCAATCGCGGGACACGGCGTCGTGGGGCATGCCGCGCGCGATCAGCTCGACGAGCGGGCCGGTGTCTCCGCGCGCGAAGGTGCGGTATGTGACGTCGTTCATCAATGGCCTCCGGCTCAGTCGATGACCGTGAAGCGGCTGCCGTCGCCACTGGACAGAGCGACGGCTCGGCCGGTGCGCGCCAGGCATCCGCGCATGGTGAGCTGAGCGGTGTAGTAGTCGATGTAGCGGAACCCGTACGTCTCGCCGCGGGCGAAGGCCTGACCGCTGATGGCGGCGTGCCACGCGTCGAACGCCTCGGTGGAGATGGGGACGTAGGAGTCCGCCGCGAACCCACGATCGTCCTCCCAGTTCTCCGTGTACAGGAGGCGCGTGACGCCGTGCCGCTCGCCGTCCGCTGGCGCCCAGCCGGGCAGGCCGGCCAGGAACCGGGCGCGCTCGGCGAGGGTGGACGCGTGCTCGTGGTCGGTGTGGATGCTGTGCTGCCAGTGTGCGAGCAGCGTGTCCGGCTTGGTCGCGCGGATCAGCCGGGCGAGGCGGGCGGCGACGTCGTCCGTGGGCTGCAGGAACCCGTCGGAGATGTCGTCGAAGACATGGAACTCGGCGCCGATGGCGGCGGCGAACGCTGTGCCCTCGGCGATCTTCTGCTCGCGGTACTCGTCCACACCGAGGCGGGGATGGCCCCGTTCTCCCGGGGTCAGCGCGACGAGGACAGCGCGGCCGCCGTCTCTGACAGCTTGGGCGAGGATCGGTCCAGCGGCCAGATCCATGTCTCCGATGTGGCCGCCTATGGCCATGATGGTGCGCGTTCTCACCGTGTCCGCCCTCGTCTCGCCATGCGGCAAAAGGTTACAGAAGTTCGACTCGGTTGGAAATTTACCTACGCAGCCGTGCCACGTCAATGGTTGCCTGGTTGAGATCTGATTACGGGGATGGAGGAGGGGTGTGACTCGGGTGGACCACGTCGTGCGTGGTGGTCAGCGCGGCCACCGATGCGTCGTAGGTGCGCTGTGCGACGCCGAGGTAGACGCAGTCGATCACTGCCATCTGAGCGATCCTGCTGGCCATCGCGCCGGACCGGAACCGGGACTCCTGCGCGGCGGTGATGAGGGTCAGCTGCGCGTGGGTGCTCAGCGGCGACTTCGCGTAGTTGGTGATCGCGATGGTGGTGGCGTCCCGGCGCCGGGCTTCGCCCAGCCAGGTGACCACCTCGGCGGTGTCTCCGGTGTGCGACAGGGCTATCGCGACGTCGTCGCCGGTCATCAAGGCGGATGAGGCCAGGGTCAGGTGCGGGTCGGTGATGAACAGCGCCACCCGGTCGATGCGCAGGAGTTTCTGCTGGAGATCCTGCGCTGCGAACGTACTCGCGCCGAGTCCGAACAGGTAGATCCGGCGAGCGGTGGCCACCGCCTCGATCACCTGTGCGAGCGTACCGAGGTCCAGCTCGTCGACGGTCTCCTCGATGGCCCGGGTGTCGGTGTAGGCGACTTTGCGGACCAGGTCTTCGAGGGTGTCGTCGCGGCCGATGTCGGTGCCAGGTGCCCGGTCCTGCGGGCGTCGCGCATGATCCCGCCCCAGCTCCGTCGCGACGGCGAGGCGCAGTTCCGGGTAGCCACGGAACCCGGCCGTGCGGCAGAACCGGACCACCGTGGTCTCGGACGTCTGGCAGGCCTGCGCCACCTCGGTGATCGTCTTTTCGACGACGACGGACGGGTCCGCGAGCAAGGCCTCGGCCACCCGTCGTTCGGCTGGTGCGAGGGTGGGCACAAGCGCGCGGACATGCTGTCGCACGCCGCCGGACCACCCCCGTGACGCTGCGTCGGTCACCATGTTCGCCTCTCTTCGATCAGGTGGATCTGCCACTGGTGTCGCGCTTCTCAATAGAGAAGCACCTCATCGCCGGCCCAGCTCGGATACGTGGTTTCGGTGCCGTGAAGCAGCTGTTCCGGATCCTCGCCGGCGTCCACGGTGTCGCGCAGAGCTGAGCTGCCCCACAGCAGGTCGACGAAGTGAGTTCCGCTGAAGCCCGGCCCGTCGGCCCGCCAGCCGAACTCGTCCGGATACAGCAGCCGCAGCGTGTGCAGCATCGTGACCGCCGTGCGCACAGGCCTGAAGGCGTCCCTATCGCTCACGTGAAGCTGCACGCCACGCAGTACCTCGCCGGCGTACTTGTGGAAGGTCGGCGTGAACGAGACATCGCGGAAGCGGACGCCCGGAAGCCCACGCTCGTTCAGCGCCGCGGCCCACTTCCCGTCGACGTAGGGCGCGCCGATCAGCTCGAACGGGCGGGTGGTGCCCCGGCCTTCGGACAGGTTGGTGCCCTCGAACAGACCGGTACCCGGGTAGGCGAGCGCGGTGTCCGGCGTCGGAATGTTGACGGAGGGCATCACCCAGGGCAGTCCGGTTCCGTCGAAGTATGTGTGCCGCGCCCATCCGGTCATGGTGACCACCGTGAGCTCGGCGGGCCGGCCGGCGGCTCGGGGGACGGCAGCCGAGTTCAAGTGGCGGGCGAGTTCTCCCATGGTCAGGCCGTGGCGAACCGGGATGGGGGTGCGCCCGACGAAGCTCGCGAACGACGGATCCAGCAGAGGGCCTTCGACCGACCCACCGCCGAGCGGATTCGGCCGGTCCAGGACGCCGAACGGGACGTCCAGCCGGGCGGCGGAGACCAGCAAATCGAACATGGTCCAGATGTAGGTGTAGAAGCGGGTCCCGATGTCCTGGAGATCGAGCAGCAGCGCGTCGATACCGGCCGATGACACCAGTGCGTCCAGGTCGGCGCCGGAATGCTGGTACGTGTCGAACAGCGGCAGGCCGCTTTCCGGGTCGCTGGTGGCCGGCTCGCTCTCTCCGGCTTGCGTGGTGCCCCGCAACCCGTGCTCGGGGCCGAAGAGCGCGGTGACCGGCACGCCGGCCGCCACGAGGGCGTCTATGCTGCGCCGGAGGTCGGGCATGACGCCGGTGTAGTTCGTCACCAGTCCGATGCGCTCGGCGTTCAGCAACGTCGGCTCGGCGCAGAGCCTCTCGGCTCCGATGCGTGTTCGCAAGTCCACGGAGGATCCTCGGGGTGGGCGTGGGCGTGGGGGCGTGGGTCTGGCGTGGGCGTTGGCAAGTTACCTACGTCTGAAATCTACGTCAATCAGTTACGGGCCCGCATGTAGCGTGCCGCTCGAGATGCGGCCAACATCCCATTCTTCACCGATGGGTCCGGAGGCGTTTGCCGCAAGGCCGTTGACAGATCGATCACACCTTCTAGGGTCAATGGACCACTCCTAGACCACGGGAAGGTGCCGCTATGACGACCCGACCGGATCAGTCCGCCGCCACGACCAACGACGACGAGTCCAACCATCGGCGAGCTCGAATCGGCGCCGCGGCGCCAGGCACACTGAGCCGGCGCAGGCTCCTCGCGCTGGCCGGAGCTGGGATCGTCGGCGGGCCGGCCGTCATCGGGGGAGCGCCCTCCTTCGCCAGCCGCGCGCACGCGGCGGACGGACAGCCCGAGGGCGAGGCGGATCTACGATTCGCCGTGGTCACCGACACCCACGCCAACCCGGAGCAGCCCGCGCGGATGGATTTGCTGTCTGTGGTGTTGGCGTCGATCAGCCGGAGAGAGCCGTCCTTCGTGCTCAACTGCGGCGACATCACCGACTTCGGCGGCCGCAGCGCCTACGACGCGTACCTCGCGACCATACCCGGCGATGTGGTGGACCGGATCAGGCATGTGCCGGGAAACCACGACGTCCGGTGGGACGCGCAAGCGGCTCAGGTGTACCGGGAGCTCTTCGGGCCCGCGCCGTACTCGTTCGACGCCGGCGGGCTGCACCTGGTCGGACTGGACCCCACACAGCTGCTGCAGGAGCCGGCCAACTTCGGGCCGGAGCATCTCGACTGGCTCGCCGCGGACCTGCGATCTGCGGGACCGAGCATCCTGTTCCTGCATTTCCCGTTCGGCGCCGACCACTACTACGTCAACGACCAGGACGCCTTCTTCGAGACGGTTGCGGGGCTCCCGGTCCGGGCGGTGTTCGCCGGGCACGTCCACCGTGAAGGCGTCTACCGATTCAACGGCTTTACGCAGGTGACCGGCGCGGCCGGCCGCAACGCCGTCTACTACTGGGTGGAACGTCACGTGGACGACGGCCATCCGGTACTGGAGGTCACCTCCGTGACGGTGGACGTGGCGGGTACCGAGACGCGCAGCGAGCTCACGAGCATCCCGCTGAGCGGAGACGGTGAGGGCCGTCTCCTCGCGCCACGCAAGGTGGTGATCGACCGCGCCGGCCGGGACGGCATGACGGTTCGCGTGGATGCCGGACGCGACGCCCGGCCGGCCGTGGTGCGCGCCCAGGTCTACCCGCAGCACGTGTTCGGTGGGCGCAGTGCGGGCACGTGGATCGACCTGACTGCCGAGGGCCGAAGCCGCTGGTGGTCCGGCCGACTCGATACCGCGGACCTGCCGCCCGGCCGGCATCGTATGCAGCTGCGTGTGGTCGGCGACGACGGCGCCACCTATGAGGCGGCCGAACTCTTCGAGACGAAGCCCGCCGACTCCTCCGCCGCCATGCCGACGGAGCGCTGGACCCTGCGGATGCCGGGTGCCGTCCAGGGTGCGCTCGCGGAACGTGACGGCGTCGTCGTCGCTGGATCAAGCGGTGGCGAGGTGGCGGCCGTCGACGCCGTCCGGGGCAAGGTGAGGTGGCGCCGCGAGGTTGGAGCCGTCTACCGGGCGGCGGCCTTCTCCGAGGACGGCGGCGCGGTCTTCGTGCCGTCGGCGGACCATCGCCTCTACGCCCTGGACGCCGGCTCCGGTGAGCAATTGTGGAGCGCCGACGCCGGCGACCCGGTCCTCAGCACACCACAGCCGGCCACCATCGGCCAGACCGAGGCAGTGCTGTTCTCCGCCGGCTCGGCCCTGCACGCGGTCACGTCCGCGGACGGCGCGCCGGTCTGGTCGTCGGACGTGGGCGGCATCTTCGCCGGACGGGCGGCATGTGACGGCGATCTGGTTTATACCGGCGGCGGCGATGGGCACGGGTACGCGTTCGACGCGGCGAGCGGTGAGCGGGTGTGGTCGTTCAGCGTCACCGACCGGACCGACCAGTACGGCCGCCTCATCTACGGGCCATGGGACGACACCGTCGAGCTCCTGCCGGACGGACTCGTCATGTTCGCGACCGTCACCACGACGTTCGCTGTGCGGCGGGAGACCGGTGAGCTGAGCTGGCAGATCAGCGCTGGGTGCATGTATCCGCCGTCGTTTGTGGCTGAGGACAGTCTGCTCCTCGTCGACGAGTGGGGCGGCATTCAGCTGGTCGACCCGCGCACCGGCGAGGCCGAATGGAGAACCGAGCTCGGCGCCCGGGCACTTAACGCCGGACCGGTAGTAGTAGGCGACACGGCCTGGATCGTGGCCACGACCGGCCTGCTGGCCGGGATCGACCTCGCTACCGGCGAGATTTTGCACCGCTGGCAGGTGGGGCCGGCCAACACGTTCAGCACGCCGGTGATCGTGGACTCGACACTGGTGCTCGGTGATCAGGACGGCCTGCTGCGCGGTATCGAGCTGCCTGGCTGACGGCCGCGGACACAGTTGCCCGGGCGTCACGGCCTATCCGTGCGCCTGGGCAGCCGAGCATGCGCGCGCTCGCTAGGGTGGTGCCACCGGGCGGGCCGGGGTGGCACGAGGAGGTACGACGTGGCGAAGAAGGACAGCACGGCGCCCACGAAGGACGATGCCGGTGCCCGGGCCGCGCGGCTTCCTAAGAAGATCTACAAGAAGGAGCTGTATCGGCTCCAGGGAGAACTGGTCAAGCTTCAGGAATGGGTCCGGGCCGAAGGCGCGCGTGTCGTGATCGTCTTCGAGGGCCGGGACGCAGCGGGCAAAGGGAGCACGATCAAGCGGGTCACCGAGTACCTGAATCCGCGGTTCGCGAGGATCGTCGCCTTGCCGGCCCCGACGGAGCGTCAGCGCACACAGTGGTACTTCCAGCGCTACGTCGAGCATCTACCCGCCGCCGGCGAGATCGTGCTGTTCGACCGCAGCTGGTACAACCGAGCGGGCGTCGAACGGGTCATGGAGTTCTGCAGCCGGGAGGAGTACTTACGATTCTTCCGGGAATGCCCGATCTTCGAGCGGCTGCTGGTCGACGACGGCATAGAACTGCGCAAGTACTGGTTTTCGGTCAGTGACGACGAGCAGGAACGACGCTTCCGGTCTCGGCTGGAGGATCCGATGCGTCGCTGGAAGCTCTCACCGATGGACGTCGAGGCGATCAACCGGTGGGAGGAGTACTCCCGCGCCAAAGACGACATGTTCACCCATACCGACATCCCGGAGGCGCCGTGGCGCGTGGTCGAGAGCGACGACAAGCGCCGGGCCCGGATCAACATGATCGCTCATCTCCTCTCGACCTTCGCCTACTCCGAAGTTCGGCTGCCGCCGATCGAACTGCCGCCACGGCCTGCGTCCACAGGCTACGAGAGGCCGCCGCGGGAGATGCAGACATATGTCCCGGATCACGCGGCATCACTGCAGTAGTATCAGCCCTGGCTGTCGGGCGATCCGGTGCGCCGGATGTCATCGGGCCACGCCAACCCGACGCCGAGCGCGTCAGCCAGCACGCCCTGGAACGTGCGCAGATCAGCGCCGTCGTTCCGGATCTGGGCCGGTGTACGGCCGGTGTCCAGGCAGTGCGCGGCGAGAGCGCCCGCGGCCTCACCGATCGACCACTCGACCGGATGCAGCCGGTACGCACCGTTGGTGATGTGTGTGGTGCCGATGTTCTTGTTCGCGGGAAGGAGGTTGGACACCGTCGCCGGGATCAGGGCACCGAGCGGGATCTGGAACGGGAAGGAGGCAATGTCGACGTAGTTGCGTCCGGACGTGGACGGGTGCAGGTCGATCCGGTAGTAGCCGATGCCGACGCTGTCCTCGAAGATCTCCGAGCCCGCTTGCGGACCGCGCATGGCGCATCCGATGTGGGCTTCGGTCACCGTGAACAGCGCCTTGATCCGCCGCGACTCTCGCACGTACGGATCCTTGGCGAGGCCGTCCGCCGTGCCGAGCACGTCGCCGCGCAGCCGCAGCTCGGGGTATCCGTGACCGCCGTCGGAGCGCGGCGCCTCCGTCTGCATCCAGTACACGAAAGAGAGCGTCAGATCCCGCGCGCGCCGGAGCGCCGTGCGGCGCGTCTGCTCGTCGACGCCGACGATCGGCAGCTCCCAGTAGTCGGTCTGTGGCCAGTTGATCAGTGTGACGTCGCCACCGGTGAAGGTCTGATCGAAATGCTGGCGTGCCAGTATCCGGCGGTAGTGCCACAGGTCACGGTCGTCACGGTGTGCGGCGTCGTCGGGATCGCCCAGGAAGAGCGGCCGGTCCCTTCGTTCGAGGGTGACGGGATGGACATCGGTCCAGGACAGCTGTGGGCCAGGCCACCGCGGGTCCGCCGTGTCCCGCCAGTACCGGTATCCCTCGGGCTCGTCGATCACATGGGACTCGCCTGCGCGGTACTCGACGGCGGCGCACCAGGTGATGGCCTGCTGGTCCATGGGGTCCGCGTCGTCGGGCGCGTGCATCTCGCCGGTCTGAGCGCGCGACTCCGCGCCGACCACGTGTGGAATCCCGGCGAGCTGGAGCACATCCCCGAGTTCCGTGGCGTCGAGCACGAACGTGCCGGTCACCTCCCTGCGCACGTTCGCCTGCCGGTCATGGAAGGTCACCGACGTCACACGGTCGCCCGCTCGGCAGGCCGCTACCGGCTCGTGGTGCCAAAGGATGGTCAGGGCTCCACTGGCCACCCATGGGGAGAGCAGCTCTTCGAGGACGGCGGCGCCCACTCGTGGTTCGTGGCACAGCGCTGAGACGAAGCCTCGGCCGGGGTTCAGCCGCTCGTCTGCCCGGGCCGCCGGCGTCAACGGGTAGTTGCGGCGGTAGAAGTCCCGGATGCCGGTGCGGAGTTCGCGATAGCCCGCCGATATGAAGTCGAGCTCGATCCACGGGTGCTCGTCGGGAGGTACACCCTGGCCGGTGAGCTGCCCGCCGAGCCAGTCGCCCGACGTGGTGAGCGTCACCGATCGGCCGAGCAGGAGGGCGGCGCGGGCGGCGCCGACTCCTCCAAGCCCCCCGCCGACGATGAGTATGTCTGAAGTCTGATGTGGCACGTGTTTCCTCGTATTCGGGTGCGTCTCGTGTGATTGCCAGGCCAGGTCATGGCCACTGTTCAGCCCTTGATGCCGCCTTCCGACAGTCCTGCGATGAACCCTCGTTGGTTGAACAGGAACACCAGCAGGACCGGAACGCTGACCAGGATGGTCGCCGCCATAAGAGCGCCGTACTTGACATTTCCGGTCGAAGCGAAGGTGGTGATGGCCAGCTGAACCGTGGTGCTCTTGGCGGACGTCGACACAACCAGCGGCCACAGGAAGTCGTCCCATACGCCGGTGAAGGAGAACACTGCCACGAGGGCTATCAGAGGGCGGGCCATCGGCAGGTAGACGCGCGTGAAGATGCGCAGCTCACTTGCGCCGTCGATCCGTGCTGCCTCGGCGAAGTCCCTGTCCATCCCGGCGAAGTACTGCCGGGACAGAAAGATGTTCATGGTGGCGACCAGATACGGCAGCATCAGTCCACCCACCGAGTCGAGCAGCCCGCTCCCGCCCTGCCCCAACACGTCGTTCCCGCCGGCGAACGGGAAGTTCTTCGCCATCAGGAACAGCGGGATCAACGTCACGGACACCGGAATCGCCGCAGTGGAGACCAGGATGTAGAAGAGGACCTTGCTGCCGCGGAACGGCAGATGCGCGAAGGCGTACCCGGCGATCACCGGCACTACGCAGTTGGTGGCCACCGCGACGGTGGTGACGATGGTGGAGTTGGCGAAGGCCTGGCGGAGATTCGCAGCCTGGACTGCGACGGAGAAGTTCTCCAGTGTCGGCTGTTCCGGTATGAGGCTGATCCCCGACATCGCCTGGCCCTCCTTGGTGAAGGCCAGACTGATCATCCACAGAAAGGGCAGCAGTACAAGGGCGGTCACGAAGGCTAGGACAGCGATCCGCGGCCATGGCCGCGATCGGCGCGCCCGGCGGGTGAGGAGCATGGTCACGGTCTCCTTCCCTGGCCCACTCGGATGGCGATGATCGACAGACCGGCGATGAACGCAAACAGGACGAAGGCCATGGCCGAGGCGCTCCCCATGTCGTTGTACTGAAAAGCCTCGGTGTAGATCAGGTAGTTCACGGTGGTGGTGCTGCCGTACGGGCCACCCTGGGTCAGCACGAAGATCTCGGTGAAGCCCTGCGCCAGGTAGATGATGTCCATGGCCACCACGTAGGTAAGCATCGGACGCAACCCTGGCAGCGTGACGGCACGGAACTGCTGCCAGGCGTTGGCGCCGTCGACACGTGCCGCCTCGTAGAGATCCTTCGGCACGGTCTGAAGGCCGGCCAGGAGGAGCACCATATTGCTGCCCAACGCCTTCCATACCCGCATAGCCGATGCGGCGTTCAGCGCGCCGCTTTCGGTTGCCAGCCACCGTTGCTCGGACATGCCGAAGAACGCCAGAACCTCGTTGACCAGTCCTTGGTCCGAGTAGATCCAGAGCCAGATCATGCTCACGGCCGTGAGTGATATGACGTGCGGGACGTACATGGCTGTCCGGAACAGCCCCACGCCGCGGAACGCGCGGTTGGACAGTAACGCGAGACCGAGTGCGATGACGACCGTAGGGGGAAGCACCTGCAGGACGTATCGGCCCGTGATCGCCATGGCGCGGGCGAACTCCGGATCACCGTAGAGGCCGCGATAGTTGTCCAGGCCGATGAACTGCGGGCCGGACCTGCTGAGGGGACTGTACTGACTGAAACTCAACACCAGGCCGTAAAGCACCGGCCCCAGCTGGAAGATCGCCACGTACAGCGTGGCAGGGACGACGAATAGGAGACCGAACCTGGCCTGGCGGCTGTGCAACCGCTGCCTGGCGGGCCGCCCGCGGCGGTTCGGGCGCGGCTTGATGACCGCCACCCTGTCCGCCGCGGGCGACGAGTCAGGAGCCGGCGTCAACGATCTTTTCCACTTCGGCCGTGGCGCGCTCCAGTGCTTCTGCGGCACCGACCTCGCCGTGCAGGGCACGCTCCAGGTGCTGGCCCATGGCGTCGCGCATCTGGACCCAGCCGGGAACGTTGGGGTTGGGATGATTGGCTGGCAGCGCCTCGACGGCCTTGGCGAGCTCGGGGTTGGAGGACACGTAATCCGAGTCGACCGCGGAGGCATGGACAGGCAGCGCGCCCAGCGCCTCGGCGTAGTCGAGGTTGATGTCAGGGTCGATCATGTAGGCGATGAAGTCCCACGCCAGTTCCTTCTGACTGCTGTCCTTGTTGATCATGAGGCCGTTGGCGGGGCCACCGAACGCGCGTGGCTCGTGGCCTTCGAACGCCGGTGGCATCATGAGCCGCAGGTCTCGATCCGGCGCCGCGTCCTGATACTTGCCGATATCACCGGCATTGCTGAGCTGCATCGACGCTTGGCTTGTCGCGATGGGTTGCTGGGCATCGGGCGAGCTCGCCCAGGTGGCGCCCAGCGTGTTGTCGACGGCGTCGGAGCCCTGATAGAGGCCGACGTAGTACTCGAGTGCGTCCACGGCCTCGGAAGAGTCCATGAGCACCGTGGTGCCATCCTCATCAAGGAACTCGCCGCCGTTGGACCACAGGAATGTGCCGAACGCCTGCTGCGCCCCGATCGGGTCACTGGGGACCACGAGGCCGGCGCGCGTGATCTTGTCGCCCTCGCGTACCGTCAGCTGCTCAGCAGCGGCCTTCACGTCTTCCCAGGACTGCGGTGGTGCGTCCGGGTCCAGTCCGGCCTCCTCGAAATCCGCACCGCTGTACACGATCATGCGCAGCGTCATCATCAGCGGAATGATGTACTGGTTCCCGCTGATCTCGCCGCCCGGAAGAGCGGCGCTCATGTCCTCACGCAGAGCGGCGTCGAGCTCCTCGACGTAGGGTGTGAGGTCCTCGATCCGATCGTTGTGTGCCAGGTCCGCTGTGGCGGCGACGCCGTGACCGATGACGTCCGGGGCCGTGCCGGCGGCGAAGGCGGTGTTGAGTTTCGGTGACATGTCCGCCCAGTCGACATAGGTCACCTCGACGTCGGCGCCGGTCTCTTCCTCGAACGCAGGAACGATGGTCTCGTTGACCAGCGCCATCTCCGCTTCGCTGTTGCCGGGGAACCAGACGGTCAGCGTGCCGCCGCCTTCATCGGTGGCGGTGTCGCCGCCACACGCGGCCACCAGGGACACGGCCAGGCAGCCGGCCAGCACGCCGGTGGGTACGTTCCGGACTCTTCTCATCGTGATGATCCTCCGTATGGGCGAAGTGAGGTGTTTCGGCTGTGCAGGGCGGACCTGCGGCCGACGATCTGGGCTGACTGGCCGGAGTAGAGGCCCGCGGGGATTCGGTGCGACTTCACGCTGGCGGCCGGGCGAGTGTCACTCCCGGTTCGAAGCCACAGGGCAGCCGCTCGTGGTACGTGAGCTCGTGCTGGCCGTCCAGGACCTCGAGCAGGAGTTCGACCGCTCGGGCACCGATGGGCAGCCGGGGAACCGTCAAGTGGGTCCAGCGGCGGCTGATCGCCGGGCTGTTGTTGATCGAGTCCAGCCCCACGACAGAAAGCCGGTCCGGGATTTCGACACCCGCGCCGGCGCAGAGCGCGGCAATCTCTTCCAGGTGTGATGTGCTCTCCACCAGCAACGCGGTGGTGCCGCCGTCGAGTAGGCGCTCCAGCCATCCTGGATCCAGCTCGCCGTAGTTGGCGAGCGTCGAGTCGACGATGGTCAGATCCAGGTCGGTGCAGGCCATCCGGAAGCTGTGCCGCCGTTCGAGTCGGGGCATGACATTGTCTGGCACGCCGATATAGGCGACGCGGCGATGTCCGTGCCGGTGGATCAGCCTCATCAGGTCAGAGACCGCGGTGACGTAGTCGGCTGTCACGTAGGGCATCAGTGCGGCTGCCTTCTCCCGCCGGCCGATGAAGACGAAAGGAAAGCCCTCTGCCGCCAGTCGTGCCAGTTCGTCGTCGTGCTCGTCGAAGCCCAGAATGATGGCGCCGTCGGCAATGCGCAGCCGGTTGCGCCCCTCGTGAAAGATGCTTGCCGGGCCCTCGTCCTGGTGCATCGAGGTGAACAGGACGAGGTCCTGCCCGGACCGGATGGCCTGCTGCTCGATGCCGATCATGATCTCCTCGTAGTAGGACTCCTTACTGGTGGGGAACAGTGGCTCGAACGCGTGGACGCCGATCAGGCCGTTCCGTCCGCCGCGCAATGCCCGGGCCGTGACGTTGGGTACGTAGCCAAGCTGACGGGCAGCCGCCATGATCTTCTGCTCGGTCTCGTTGTTGATTCCGTGCTCGGCCGTCTTGCCGTTGAGCGTCAGCGAGACCGTCGTCTGTGAGACGCCCGCGAGCTTCGCGATGTCACTTTGCCGTGGCCGACCCGTCACGTCTGAGTTCCTTCCAATTCGAATTAGACGGCTAATCTAGGGATGTGTCTGCGCTCTGTCAAGAGATGCATAGACCCCTACTCTCGAAAGAGTATGGGCCGTAGACAGCAAATCTAATTTGTATTAGAACCTTGACAGGTGCCCACTAATGCGGACAGCATTTCGCGGCATACGGCCGGATCTGGGCCGGCCCTCTGGTAAGGAGTCACGATGAACTCACCCGGCAGACCTCGCTCGATCAGCCGCCGCCGGTTCCTGGGCTACTCCAGCGCGGGCGCAGCCGCCGTCATGCTGGGCACCGGCTGGTGGAGCGCTTCCTCGGCCGCGCCCCGTCTGCGGGGCAACCCGTTCACCCTTGGTGTGGCCTCGGGCGATCCGGCTCCCGGCAGCGTGGTCCTGTGGACCCGGCTGGCGGTCGAACCGTTCGCGCCCGACGGCATGGGCGGTATGCCGGACCGTGCCATCCCTGTCCAGTACCAGGTGGCCGCGGACGAACGCTTCTCCTCGGTCATACGCGCTGGGGTGGCATTCGCGACGCCGGAACTGGGCCACTCGGTGCACCCGGAAGTTCACGGCCTGGAGCCGGGCCGCCATTACTGGTACCGGTTCCGGGTGGGATCAGAGATCTCGCCGATCGGACGCACTCGCACCGCACCTGCGCCTGGAGCGATGCCGGACTCCTTGTCGTTCGCCTTCGCATCGTGCCAGAGCTATCACGGGGGCCACTACACCGCCTTCCAGCACATGGTCAACGAGGACCTTGATCTCGTGGTACACCTCGGCGACTACATCTACGAGCAGTCGTACGGCTTCACCACCGACCACGACGGCAACCCGCTGCCGGAGTACATGCTGGGCGAGTGCCACGATCTGACCGACTACCGCCTGCAGTACGCGCTGTACAAAGCCGATGTGCACCTCCAGGCTGCACACGCCAGCTGTCCGTGGCTGACCACGTTCGACGACCATGAGATCGTGAACAACTGGGCAGGCGCCGACCCCTCGAGGCCGGACCAGGACCCTGCCGTGTTCCGGCAGCGCCGGGCCATGGCCTTCCAGGCGATGTACGAGAATCTGCCGCTGCGGCACGACCAGATGCCATCCGGCCCGGATGTCCGCATCCACCGTCGGCTCGCGTACGGTGTCCTGGCCGACTTCACCATGCTCGACTCACGGCAGTACCAATCGGCCCGGGACGGTCGGTTCGACCCGAACGCCACTATGCTCGGTGGACGTCAGGCCGACTGGCTGATCGATGGGTTCTCGTCGTCGTCGGCGCGCTGGCAGATCATCGGTAACCAGATGCCGATGGCCCAGCTGGACCGCAACCCCGACCCGGACGTCGAGCAGTGGTTCCCGTCTTCGTGGGACGCCTACGTCGTCGAGCGCGACCGACTGCTCACGGAGGCGCACGAGCGCGAGGTCGACAATCTCGTTGTGGTCACCGGCGACCGGCACAGCAACTACGTCATGGATCTGAAGGCCGACTACAACGTTCCCAACTCGCCCGTGGTCGGCACGGAGATCGTCGGAACGTCGATCAGCAGCGGTCGCGACGGTGCGGACATGCTCCCCGTCGGAGAGGGATACCTCGCGGCCAACCCGCACATGAAGTTCTGTAACTTCCAGCGCGGATACAGCCGGGTCACCGTCACACCGGACGAGCTCGTCAACGATTTCCGGGTCGTTCCGTACGTTTCAGAGCCGGATGCCCCCATCAGTACGCGCGCCAGCTTTGTGGTGGAGAACGGCCGCCCGGGGGCTGAACAGGCCTGACCGCGCTCCCTCTCCCGTGATCATTGGCTTTCCTTGACCCGATCGGGTGCGCGAACGTCAATGATCATCGGAGGGGACGGCTGTGAGCGGTAACAGCCGGCCTGGCAGCATAGGTCTGGCAAGGTGTGCACCACCTGCAGACCGAGCCGCCCTGACCGAGAGGACCCGCGCGTGCCGCTTTTCGCCGACGACTTCATTCCGAGTACGGGTGCCTTGCCGCCCAGAGCGAGGTTCGCCTCGGACGCGCCATCGTTGTCCTTGAACGGAGAGTGGCGCTTCCATCTGGTTCCCGATGTGGCTTCGGGTACCGAGGGATTCTGGGAACCGGGCTTCGATGACGGCACCTGGAAACGCTTTCCCGTTCCGTCGCACTGGCAATTGGAGGGTTTCGGAGCGCCTGCCTACACGAATGTGGTGTACCCGTTCCCGATCGATCCGCCCCATCCGCCGGAGGAGAATCCCACCGGTGAGTACCGGCACACGTTCACCGTGCCGGCGGATTGGGACGGGCATCGGCTGGTGCTGCGCTTCGACGGCGTGGACTCGGCGTACACGGTCTGGCTTAACGGGGTGGAGCTGGGATCCGCCACGGGGAGCAGGCTGCCGGCGGAGTTCGATGCGACCCCGGCCGCGCGGGTGGGTGCGGAGAATGTGCTGGCGGTGCGGGTGCACCAGTGGTCAGCGGCGAGCTATCTGGAAGATCAGGACATGTGGTGGCTGTCCGGGATCTTCCGGGACGTGACGCTGCTGGCTCGCCCGGCGGGTGCGGTAGGCGACGTGACCGTGCATGCCGACTACGAGCACACCACCGGCCAGGGGCGGTTGAGGATCGACGTCACGGCTGCCGTTGGCGTCCTGCAGAGCGAGGGCGATGGCGCTCGGCTTGCAGGACGCAACTCGGAATCGGTGGAAGCACGCGTCGTGGTTCCGGAGCTGGGGATCGACGTTGCGGCAGGGGAGGACGTCGTCGTCGGTGTCGAGCCGTGGACCGCTGAGACGCCGCGGCTGTACGAGGGGCAGGTGGTGACGCCGGCGGAGCTGATCAGCCTGCGGATCGGGTTCCGGCGCGTCGTCATCGAGGACGGCATGCTGAAGGTCAACGGGCGGCGCATCTTGTTCCGCGGCGTGAACCGGCACGAGTTCCATCCCGACCGGGGTCGCGCGCTGACGGAGCAGGACATGCTCGACGACGTGTTGCTGATGAAGCGGCACAACATCAATGCGGTGCGCACCAGCCATTACCCTCCGCACCCCCGCTTTCTGGAGTTGTGCGACGAGTACGGCCTGTATGTGATCGACGAGTGCGACATCGAGACGCACGGATTCGTGTTCGAGGGCTGGCGGAACAACCCGTCCGACGACGAGCGGTGGCGCGACGCCTACCTCGACCGGATGCGCCGGATGGTGCAGCGGGACAAGAACCACGCCAGCGTCGTGATGTGGTCGCTGGGCAACGAATCCGGGACCGGGGCCAACCTGATCGCGATGTACGAGTGGGCGAAGGCGCACGATGCGTCGCGGCCGGTGCATTACGAGGGCGATTGGAGCACCGTCTGCTCGGACGTCTACAGCCGGATGTATGCCGGCCATGCTGAGGTGGGGGAGATCGGCCGCCGGGAGGAGAAGCCGCTGGACGACGCCGTCCAGGATGCGGCCCGGCGGGGCAAACCGTTCATCCTGTGCGAGTACGGGCATGCCATGGGCAACGGCCCTGGCGGCCTGGCGGAGTATCAAGAACTGTTCGAGACCTACGAGCGCTGCCAAGGCGGGTTCATCTGGGAGTGGATCGATCACGGCATCCGTACCAGGGACGACTCCGGGCGGGAGTTCTTCGGGTACGGCGGTGACTTCGGCGAGCCGCTGCACGACGGGAACTTCATCGCTGACGGGCTGGTGTTCCCGGATCGGACGCCATCGCCCGGCCTGATCGAGTACAAGAAGGTCATCGAGCCATTGCGGATCACGGTGGATGGCGCGGTGTCCGACGGCCGGTTGCCGAGCAGCGGGTCGCCGGATGGTGGTGTCAAGGTCACGGTGAGCAACCTGCACGACTTCGCCGACACGTCCACGTTCTCGTACCGCTGGCAACTGGAGCAGGACGGGATTGAGGTCGCCTCCGGCGAGCTGGACGTGCCGGTGCTGGCCGCGGGGGAGTCGGCCGACGTCGGCGTCCCCGTGTCATCCACCGCCGGCGAAACCTGGCTGACGGTGACGGCGCTGCTCGCGGCCGAGACGGCGTGGGCACCGGCCGGTCACGAGGTCGCCTGGGGGCAGGGGTGCGTGGTACCGCGCCCGGAACCGCGGCGGATGGCCCACGTGCCGGCGACGGTTGACGAGTCCGCGATCCGGATCGGCACGAGCCGGTTCCATCGCCACACGGGCCGGCTGCTGCGCCTGGGTGAGGTGGAGGTCGACGGCCCACGGCTCGACGTGTGGAGGGCGCCCACCGACAACGACACGGGGCAGCATTCCGGGGAACCCGCGGCGTCATGGCGTAAGTACGGGTTGCACCGGATGCGTCACCGCACTGACGAGGTCGACGTCGACGGGGACGCGCTCGTGGTGCGCACGCGGGTGGCTCCAGCGGCGTGGTCCTTCGGGCTGCTGGTCACCTACCGGTGGACGGGCGACGACGACACCCTGCACCTCGACGTGGAGGTGACCCCGGACGGGCCGTGGCCCGACATTCCGCTCCCACGGCTTGGCCTGGGCATGGCGCTGCCGGCTGGGCTCACTCAGGTCACGTGGTACGGCGGCGGTCCCGGCGAGGCCTACCCGGACACCAGGCAAGCCGTCCGTGTCGGGCGCTACATGTCAACGGTGGATGCGTTGCAGACGCCGTACGTGTATCCGCAGGAGAACGGTCACCGCATCGACGTGCGCTGGGCCGAGCTGACAACCGGTGGCGACGGCGTCCCCGGTGTGCGCTTCCTCGGCGAGCCGGTCTTCGGCTTCACCGCACGGCGGTGGACCAGCGAAGACCTCGACGTGGCCCGGCACCCCCACGATCTCCTCGCCCGGGACCGTGTCTACGTCAACCTGGACGTGGTGCAGCATGGCATCGGCAGCGGTTCGTGCGGGCCGGGGACCCTGCCCGGGTACGTGCTTACGCCCGGTCCGGCGCGGTTCGCGGTGGCGATGCGCGCGGTGAATCCGCCTCGTTGAGCCCCGTGGTGCGCTGAGCGCTGGTGAGCCGGGATGGTGCAACCGGTTTAACGCGAGTGCTCAGCGCACCACGGGCATCCTTGTCCCGGTCGACGCGTTCTGCGGTAGGTTGGGACGAGTACCGATCGGCCGGGGTGCCCTCACGGGCTGAGAACACACCCGCCGAACCTGATCCGGGTCATGCCGGCGCAGGGAGCCGACACGGTCCACGGACCGAGCAGCAGGACGTGGCCGTCTCGTCTCCCTCCCGGCCAGGAAGGAGTACGTGATGGTTCCGGGCACACCCGCGCCGGGCGACGTCTGGGCGGCCCTTCATTCCGTCCGGCGCAGTGGCCCGCTCGTGCACAACATCACCAACTACGTGGCCATGGACCTCTCGGCAAACGTGCTCCTCGCGGCCGGTGCGTCACCGGCGATGGTCCACGCCCGCGACGAAGCCGCCGAGTTCGCCGGCATCGCCGGCGCCCTCGTGGTCAACATCGGCACCCTGTCGCCCGAGTGGGTCGCCGCGATGCTGGACGCCGCGACGGTCGCCCGTGACCGTGGGATTCCCTGGGTGCTGGACCCGGTGGCGGTGGGGGCCACGTCGTACCGCACGAGGACCGCGTCGGACCTGCTGGCGCTTCGTCCCGCCGTGATCCGCGGCAACGCCAGCGAGATCCTCGCCCTGGCCGGTGCCGCCGGCCGCGGCAAGGGCGTGGACAGCACCGACTCCTCGTCCGATGCCGTGGACGCTGCGGGTGAGCTCGCCACGAAGACCGGTGCCGTCGTAGCGGTCACCGGCGAGATCGACGTCGTCACCGATGGGCGGCGCAGCGTCCAGGTGGCCGGCGGTCACCCACTCATGGCCAGGGTCACCGCCATGGGCTGTGCCGCCAGCGCCGTCACCGGGGCGTTCGCGGCCGTCGTGGATGATCTCTTCCTTGCCACGGCCGCGGCGCTGGCGGTGCTCGGCCTGGCCGGCGCCCGGGCTGCGGTGGACGCACCCGGGCCGGGAACGTTGCGCTGGCGGCTGCTCGACGAGCTGCACATGCTGGACGAGGCCACCGTCCTCGAGGGCACCCGGATCTCGTGATGAGTACTCTCGACGTCCGGCTCTACGTGGTGACCGACCCGGCCCTGACCCCCGAGGACCGGCTGGTCGAGATGTGCGTGGCCGCCGTCGAGGGCGGGGCGACCGTCGTGCAGCTGCGCAACAAGCAGGCCGGCGATGACGAGCTGCTGCGCCAGGCGCTCCGGCTGCGGACCGCTCTGCGTGAGTATGGGGTGACGCTCGTGGTCAACGACCGGCTGGACGTGGCCCGGCAGGCCGGCGCCGGCGTACACGTGGGCGTGAGTGACGCGACGCCGGCCAGGGCCCGGGACGCGCTCGGCGCACAAGCCGTGGTGGGCTGGTCGGTCGAGAGCCCCGAGCACCTGGCCTCCGATCAGACGGCGGCGTGCTCGTACGTGGCGGCCAGTCCGGTCTGGTCGACGCCGACCAAGGCCGACACCGCGCATCCGCTCGGGCCGCCCGGCGTCGCGGCCCTGCGACAAGCCACCGGGCTGCCCCTGGTCGGGATCGGCGGCATCAACACACCGGAGCGCGCCGCAGAGGTGATCGCCGCGGGTGCTGACGGCGTCGCCGTGGTGTCCGGCGTGTTCGGCGTCGGCGATCCGCGTGCCGCGGCGGCGAGCCTGCGCGCCGCGGTGGACGAGACCTTGCGTGCCCGTGCTGGTGCCCAGACGCCTGCAGCGGGTTGACGATCACCGAAGGAAATGAGGCACGCATGATTCCCACCGTCTTGTCCGTCGCGGGCTCCGACCCGTCCGGTGGTGCCGGCATCCAGGCTGACCTGAAGACGTTCTCCGCCCTCGGCGCTTACGGCGCCGCGGTGCTCACAGCGTTGACCGCACAGAACACGAGGGGAGTCACCGGCGTCGTGCCGGTGTCCGGTGAGTTCGTCGAGAAGCAGCTCACCACCTTGTTCGAGGACCTGGATGTGCACTCGGTCAAGACCGGCATGCTGGGGAGCCCGGAGGTCGTCGACGCCGTTGTGAAGACGGTCATGCGCTATCGCATCCGCAGGCTGGTCGTGGATCCGGTGATGGTGGCGACCTCGGGTGACCGCCTGGTCTCGGAGGAGACGGCAGCCGCTATCCGCGACCGCCTGCTGCCGCTGGCCGCGGTGATCACGCCCAACCTCCCGGAGACGGCCGCACTGCTCGGCTGGAGCGATATCCAGCCGGAGCAGATGGCGGAGGCGGGCGCGATGCTTCGTGACCTCGGCGCGTCCGCGGTGGTGGTGAAGGGCGGGCACCATGAAGGGCCCGAGGCGATTGACGTGCTCGTGGACGCGGAGGGCGCGCACGAGCTGCGGGGAGATCGGGTGCCGACGAAGAACACCCATGGGACAGGCTGCACGTTCGCTTCGGCCATCGCGGTCGGCCTGGCCAACGGCAAGCCCTTGATCGACGCCGTCGCCGACGCCAAGGCGTATCTGACCGAAGCGCTGCGTGCCGCCGACTCTCTGCACGTCGGGAGCGGCTACGGACCGGTGCACCATTTTCACGCGCTATGGACCGGTCCCCGGAGGGCGAACTGAACACGTCCGCCGGCCAGCCGATCGGCACGGCGCATCCGAACGACGCATCCATATCGACAAGGAGTGAGGACAGCAATGGGATTCTCCGCTGACGCATGGGAGCGGGCCAAGCCGTGGTACGAAGCGATCCTCGAGCACCCGTTCGTGCGGGAGCTCGGCGACGGCTCCCTGGACCGAGAGGTGTTCCTGCGCTACATCGTGGACGACGCGCACTACCTCTCCCGGTACTCCAGGGCGCTGGCGACCACCGCGGCCAGGTGGCCCGAGCCGGACGGCGCCGCCACCATCGCCAGGTTCGCCGCCGGTGCGGTTGAAGCGGAGCGGATGCTGCACGCGTCGTTGCTGAGCGAGGCGGGCCAGGAGATCGACGAGCTGGCTGCCGAGCCGACACCCACGTGCCTGGCATATGTGAACACACTGCACGCGGACGCGTCGCTGGCCCCGCCCGCGGTGGCGATGGCCGGCCTGCTCCCGTGCTTCCGGATCTACGCCGAGGTCGGTGGGCACCTGGCGGGCGTGCTCGACGACAATCCCGGCCATCCGTACGCGCCGTGGCTGTCGACCTACGGCGACCCGCAGTTCGCGGAGGACACGAGGCGCGCGGAGGAACTGGTGGATCAGCAGGCAGCGGCCGGCGGTGCGCCGCTCGAGGCGATGCACCAGGCGTATGCCCGGGCGTCGAGGTTCGAGTGGATGTTCTGGGACGCGTCGTACCGGGGTGAACGCTGGCCAACGGTGTGAACCGGACCGTCCCTGGACAGAGAACTCCGTGGGTGCCTGGATTCAGGTGGTGAGATGAACTCGCCCACCACGTGAGAAGGATTTGTGTGCGGAGGTTTTGTATGTCACTACTCGATCTGACACATAGACGTTACAATCGTCTGCGACCGGGCCCAGTGTCGCGCTCGCCCAGATGATCATGCAGAGCCAGCCGACACTAGAAGAGGGTGTACACCACGTGAGCAAGCCCGTCGTACTGATCGCCGAAGAACTCTCGCCCGCCACAGTTGACGCGCTGGGACCGGATTTCGAGGTCCGGCAGACCAACGGCGCGGACCGCTCCGCGCTGCTGCCCGCCATCGCCGACGCGGACGCCATCCTGGTCCGCAGTGCCACGAAGGTCGACGCGGAGGCCATAGCAGCCGCCCCGAAGCTCAAGGTCATCGCTCGGGCCGGCGTCGGCCTGGACAACGTCGACGTGAAGGCCGCCACCCAGGCGGGCGTCATGGTCGTCAACGCGCCGACCTCGAACATCACCAGTGCGGCGGAGCTGGCCGTCGGGCTCCTGCTGGCGACAGCTCGCAACATCGCGCCCGCCAACCAGGCACTCAAGGGTGGCGAGTGGAAGCGCAGCAAGTACACGGGCAGCGAGATATATGAGAAGACCATCGGCATCGTCGGCCTGGGCCGTATCGGCGCGCTGGTGGCGCAGCGGTTGTCCACGTTCGGCGCCGAGCTGATCGCCTACGACCCGTATGTGTCCACGGCGCGGGCCGCACAGCTGGGAGTGCGCAGCGTCTCCCTGGACGAGCTGCTCAAGGCGAGCGACTTCATCACCGTGCACCTGCCCAAGACTCCCGAGACGCTCGGCTTGATCGGTGAGCAGGCCCTCGCCAAGGTGAAGCCGACCGTGCGGATCATCAACGCCGCGCGCGGCGGGATCGTGGACGAGCACGCACTGGCCGTCGCGCTGAAGGAAGGCCGGGTGGCCGGCGCGGGAATCGACGTGTTCGCCTCGGAGCCGTGCACCGAGTCGCCGCTGTTCGACTTCGAGTCCGTCGTCGTGACGCCCCACCTGGGCGCCTCCACCGACGAGGCCCAGGAGAAGGCCGGAATCTCGGTGGCCAAGTCGGTTCGCCTGGCGCTGGCCGGTGAGCTGGTCCCCGATGCGGTCAACGTCAAGGGTGGCGCCATCGCCGAGGACGTGCGCCCGGGAGTGCCGCTGGCCGAGACTCTGGGCCGGGTGTTCACGGCGCTGGCCGGTGGCATCGCCACTCAGCTCGACGTCGAGGTGCGCGGCGAGATCGCCGCGCAGGACGTCAAGGTGCTGGAACTGGCCGCGCTGAAGGGTGTGTTCGCCGGCGTCGTCGATGAGCAGGTCTCCTACGTGAACGCGCCGGTGATCGCCGCCGACCGTGGCGTGGAGGTGCGCCTGGTCACCAACGAGGACTCGTCGGACTACCGCAACCTGGTCACGGTGCGCGGTGTGATGGCCGACGGGCGCAGCGTCTCGGTGTCGGGCACGCTGTCCGGCACCAAGCACGTGCAGAAGATCGTCGAGGTCCTCGGGTTCGACATCGAGGCCTTCCCCAGCGAGCACATGGCGTTCTTCCAGTACGTCGACCGGCCTGGCGTGGTGGGAACCGTGGGGCGCATCCTCGGCGAGGGCGAGATCAACATCGCCGGCATGCAGGTCAGCCGGGACACCCTTGGCGGGCACGCGCTGGT
This sequence comes from Phytoactinopolyspora alkaliphila, assembly GCF_010550695.1. GTDB lineage: Bacteria > Actinomycetota > Actinomycetes > Jiangellales > Jiangellaceae > Phytoactinopolyspora > Phytoactinopolyspora alkaliphila. The sequence goes on along the minus strand of NZ_JAAGOB010000015.1, from coordinate 30,714 downwards.
TGCCATGACGGTCGACCAGGCCATCCCCAGCATGGTGCTGGACAACATCGTCGAGGCCATCGGCGCCGAGTGGGGCCGTACGGTCGACCTGGACGGCTGAAAACCGAACTCCACGAGCAACCCGCACCGCCCGATGCCAAATGATCATGTAGACCAGGTTTTCTCGTGCTTCACCATGCCTGCAGGCCTGGTAGAGCACGAGAAAACCTGGTTTACATGATCATTTAGGCGGCCGGCGGCGGGTGTGGGGTCTCGAAATGTGAGATCCGGTGCCGGCCCGCGAGACAGAACGCGGACAGGGGCGTAACGTGCTTTGAGTCATGCAGTGGTTGGTACGCATTCTTAGCTGCCGCGACGAGGTCCGATAGGCCGGCACCCCGTCGCGGAGTCGAGCGTGTCCAGCTGGCCGATTCCTCGTGACGAGGGCGCTGCTGACATCCGTGACCCGGAGCGTTCAGCGGTTCGTCGCTCATTCGCCGGGTATGCCGCCACAAGCGCATGACCACGGATGGCGGCATGCTTCGCCAACCGTGTCACCCACCACCGTCGGAGCCCCACCTCGTCAGGGCGGATGTCCGCAGCCCACAGATCCACACCCGCGCAGCGGGTTACCGGCAGGAATGGTCCTCATGACTGAAGAACAGGAAAAAGCACAGCAAGCCCTGCAGGAGGCTATGGATCGTCGCGACAACGGCGGCGAGACAGGCCACTGATCAGCACACATCGATCACAGCACAGCTTGACGGCAACGGCCCGCGCCCATGTGGCGCGGGCCGTTGCCGAAGAATGACGCGCGGCCCCTTACCACCCGCATGCCCTGTCCCGGGGGCTGCAGCTGGTGCGGATTATCGCGTCAGCACCCGGGAGGCGCTGCGCCGCACCCTGGACCGGATCCGCGCCGGTGGATACCCTCGTCGACGACGAGGAGAACGCGTACGGACTGCGATGTGTCGCGGTGCCGCTGCGATTGGACGACGACGTTCTCGGCGCGGCGAGCGTGTCAGGCGCCACCGGAGAGCTCGCCCCGGAAAGCGAAGAGTCGCTGGCGTCGACGAGGCGGTGACCCCGCCGCCGCGTCGTTGACCCCGTCGGAGACACTGGTCACCGGCCAGGCCGTCCATGACGGCTGGCTGGGCTCAGCCGTCAGCACAGCCATCAGCGCACCCATCAGCGCAGTACGAGGAGTGAGACCGTGGCGGATGTCATGACCGTGCGAGGCCCGGTTCCGGCGAGCGAGCTGGGTACCACCATGGCGCACGAGCACGTGGTGTTCGATCTCGGCACGTACTACACGCGGGCGGACGACGAACCCGACGATGCGGGTGAGGACGGCTGGGTGCCGGTCGCCCAGGACCGGCTGTGGTGGCTGCGGACGCATCCGATGAACTCCCGGGCCAACCTCGTCCACGACGACGTGGAGCTGGCGGTCACCGAACTGAACCAGTTCGCGGCCGCCGGCGGCCGGACCGTCGTCGACCAGACCGTCGCGGGTATCGGCCCTCAGCCGGACCTGCTGGTGGAGGTGTCCGAGCGCACGGGAGTGCACATCGTCGCGGGCACCGGCTTCTACATTCCCGGCTCGTACCCGGCTGAGGTTGCCGAGTGGCCGGTGGAGGCGATCGCCGACCGTCTGCGGCAGGAGCTGACCGCAGGCATCGCCGGGAGCGATGTCCGGGCCGGGATGATCGGGGAGCTCGGCGTGTCCGAGCCGCTGTTGCCGTTCGAGCAGCGGCTCCTGGCGGCGGCCGGGAAGGTGCAGGCGGAGACCGGCTGCGCCGTGGCCATCCACACCCCGTGGAGCCCGGAAGGCGTCCGGGCGACGGCGATCGCGGCCGAGGCCGCGGCGCTGGACCCGGCACGGACCGCCCTGTGTCACCTGGACAACCGGTTTGGCGACGCGACGGGGCATTATCGGGACGTCGCCAGGCACGGATTCATGTTGAGCATGGACTGCTTCGGGCGGGATTGCTACTACCCGCACCTCGACACGCAGCTGCCGTCCGACGCGCAGCGTATCCGCGCCCTGACCGAGCTCCTCGACAGCGGACTGGACGGTCAGATCCTGGTGTCGCAGGACATCTGCTTCGTCCACGAGCTGGCGGCGAAGGGCGGGCACGGGTACGCCCACATTCTGCGGAGCATCGTTCCGCGGCTGCGGCGCGCCGGCGTGACCGACGAGGCTCTTCACCGGATACTCGTCGAGAACCCTGCGGCGTGGCTGGCGGGCGGCTGAATCGCGTCCGCATCGTGAGAGTGGCGTACCGCCATTCGGACGTGAGCGATAGCGTTGGCGGTCATGACGCAGAACATCAACCTCGCCGTCATTCCGGGCGATGGTATCGGGCCCGAGGTGGTCAACGAAGGCCTCAAGGTTCTCGATGCCGTGCTCGCCGACGCGAAGGTCTCCACGACGGAATATGACCTGGGCGCTCGCCGCTGGCACGCCACCGGCGAGACGCTGCCCGACACGGTCCTGGAAGAGCTGCGCGGGCACGACGCCATCCTGCTGGGAGCCGTGGGTGACCCCGGTGTCCCCAGCGGGGTTCTCGAGCGTGGCCTGTTGCTCAAGCTGCGCTTCGCCTTCGACCACTACGTCAACCTCCGTCCGTCCAGGATCGTGCCGGGTGTCGAGACACCGCTGGCCGACCCCGGTGAGGTCGACTTCGTCGTCGTTCGTGAAGGAACCGAAGGGCCGTACGTCGGCAACGGCGGCGCGCTGCGCGTCGGCACCCCGTATGAGATCGCGAACGAGGTGAGCGTCAACACGGCGTTCGGCGTCGAGCGCGTAGTGCGGGACGCGTTCCGGCGCGCCCAGGACCGGCCGCGGCGCAAGCTCACTTTCATCCACAAGCACAACGTCCTCGTCCACGCCGGTCACCTGTGGCGGCGCACCGTCGAGCGGGTGGGCGAGGAGTACCCCGGCGTCACCGTGGACTACCTGCACATCGATGCGGCCACCATCTTCATGGTCACGGACCCGTCCCGCTTCGACGTGATCGTCACCGACAACCTGTTCGGCGACATCATCACGGACCTGGCTGCCGCCATATCCGGAGGCATCGGTCTCGCGGCGAGCGGCAACGTGAACCCGGACCGCACGTCTCCGTCCATGTTCGAGCCGGTGCACGGCTCGGCGCCGGACATCGTGGGCCAGGGGATCGCGGACCCGACGGCCACGGTGTCCTCGGTCGCGCTGCTCCTGGAGCACCTCGGCCTGGACGACGCCGCTGCGCGGATCAACGACGCGGTCACCGCGGACCTCGCCGAGCGCGGTTCGGCTCCGCGCCGCACCTCCGAGATCGGCGACGCGCTCGCGGCACGCGTCTCGAGCTAGAGGATCCAGCACCGTCCTACCGGCCATGATCATCAACGAATGCCCCTGTTATGGCGTCGGCAATCGTTGATGATCACCGGTGGGCGGCGGCCGGGCCGTGGATGAAATGCGGATGAACGCCGGTGAAGTTCCGGTGCCGAGGAACCGCTGCGGCCCGAAACGCTGGCATGGTGGTGCCGTGACCAGGCCTCGGTATGGCGAGAACCGGACGTTCCTGGCTGTTGCCCACCGGGGCGGCGCCGGCTTGGCGCCGGAGAACACGCTGGCGGCGTTCAGCCGTGCCTACGCGCTCGGATTCCGGTATCTCGAGACGGACGTCCGAGTCACGTCGGATGGGGTGTGCCTGGCCTTTCATGACGCCGGCCTCGACCGCGTCACGAGTGGCCGTGGGCTCGTCAGCAAGCACACGTGGGCCGAGATCCAGCGTCTCGCCGTGCTGGGGCGGGAGCCGATCGCCCGGCTCGAGGACGTGCTCACCGGCTTCCCGGACGCCAGCTTCGTCATCGACGTGAAGGACGAGGCCGCCGTCGAGCCGCTGGCTCGGGTGCTCCGTGCCACGGACTCGGCGCATCGGGTGTGTGCGTCCGGCGCCTGGGACAGCTGGCTGGTGCGGCTTCGCGACGCTGCCGGACCGGAGCTTTCCTGCGCTCTCGGATGGCGTTCACTCGTGGGCTGGCTGGCGTGCGAGCGGGCCCGGTTAGCCACCCCGCGAAGGCTGGTGACCGGCGGCTTCGTTCACCTTCCGATGCGGCTCGGCCGGCTGCCCGTGTTCGCAGACCGGCTCGTCGGGCGTGCACATGACCTGGGGCTGCGGATCATCGTCTGGACGGTTGACGACGCCGACCTGATCCGGCGGCTGGTGCGTCTGGGCGTCGACGGCATCATCACGGACCGGCCGGACGTGCTCCGCGAGGTGCTGATCGCGGAAGGGAAATGGCAACCCGCCGAACATGGCCGCGACGGCTCGACTATCCTTGAGGCGGCATCCGATGCCGCTGGCGAACGCGCCTCCCTGATCGACGAGTAAGCCACAGCTGAACGTCGTCCACGCGCGAACACATACCTCGGTGACCGCTCGCGGTGGCTTCTGGTTGGACGTCCTACTATCTTGGGACCCACCAGCCGCCCGTCCCGCGTGCAGGCAGCACGCTGTACTCACGGCTTCCTTGAGGAAGGGATCACGTCATGGCACCGACCGCACCGGCAGTGGAGTTCTCGACGACTCTCTCGTCGACGCCGGTACCGGCCGAGCGCCGGGCGGAGATCCTGGCCGCTCCCGGCTTCGGGACCACGTTCACCGACCACATGGTCACCGCGGTGTGGACGCCCGATGCCGGCTGGCACGACGCCGGCCTCCGGCCGTACGCGCCGTTGTCCCTGGACCCGGCCACGGCCGTTCTGCACTACGCGCAGTCGATCTTCGAGGGTCTGAAGGCCTACCGGCACGACGACGACTCCATCTGGGCCTTCCGCCCGGAGGCCAACGCCGCCCGGTTCCAGCGCAGCGCCGCGCGGATGGCCCTGCCGGAGCTGCCGGTCGAGGCGTTCGTCGAGTCGATCGACCTGCTCGTCGGCGCCGACGCGGGGTGGGTGCCCGGAGGTGGGGAGACGAGCCTGTACCTGCGGCCGTTCATGTTCGCCTCCGAGGTGTTCCTCGGGGTGCGCCCGGCCAACCACGTGACCTACGGCCTGATCGCGTCACCGGCGGGCGCGTACTTCGCCTCGGGTGTGAAGCCGGTGAGCATCTGGCTCTCCGCCGAGTACACGCGCGCGGCGCCGGGCGGGACCGGTGCGGCCAAGTGCGCCGGAAACTACGCCGCCAGCCTCGTCGCCCAGCAGGAGGCGATCGCCAACGGCTGCGACCAGGTGTGCTTCCTGGATGCGCTGGAGCGCAAGTGGGTGGAGGAGCTGGGCGGGATGAACCTCTACTTCGTGCGGGCGGACGGCTCGATCACCACCCCGTCGCTCACCGGCACCATCCTCGAGGGGGTCACCCGGGACTCCATCATCACCTTGGCGGGCGACCTCCATCACAAGGTGGAGGAGCGCCCCGTTTCCATCGACGAGTGGCGTGACGGCGTGGCGTCGGGGGAGATCACCGAGGTGTTCGCCTGCGGTACGGCGGCCGTGGTGACGCCGCTGGGCCGGCTCGCCTGGAACGGCGGCGAGCTGCACATGGGCGACGAGCCAGGCCCCGTCACCCAGGAGATCCGCACCGCGCTCCTGGACCTCCAGTACGGCCGAGCCGAGGACAAGCACGCCTGGATGCGCCGCCTGGTCTGACAGCGCCACCCACCTCACCCCGCTTGGTCACCTGATCGTCGATTTGTCGCCTGATCGTTTCCGCGGGAGCGATCAGGTGTACAAGAGCGCCGAGTGTGACCGTGGTGCATCATCTGATCGCCGCCAGCATGTGGACGCAAAACGATCAGGTGACCAAGCCGCCCCGCGATGTGCCGTTCAGTCATCTGATCGCGAACCCCCTCACATCATCGCGACCCCGGCGCATGATCACGACGACGCCTGGCCCCGACGACCCGCGGGACAGCCGTCCCAGGATGCGGACGTTTCTGTGGCCGAATCGCCGGGCGTGTGGCATGCTTCGTTACGATGTCTCTCAACATGATCATTATGTAAGCGCGCCGGCACCGAGCAACACCGCCAGGCGCGCAAACCCTTCGCATCCTCTGCGAGGGGTTTTTTGCGTTTCTGACGGCTGCGAGCCGGCGCACCCGAAGAGGCTAGAGTCGAAAACACACGCGAGGATCGGGGAGAGAAGTGACCAGCACACCGGAGCAGGCGACGAGGCTGGACGCCGAGGCGTTCCACGTCTACGACACGACGCTGCGTGACGGAGCCCAGCAAGAGGGGCTCTCCCTGTCGGTACAGGACAAGCTGGCCATTTCCCGGCATCTCGACGAGCTCGGGGTCGGCTTCATCGAAGGCGGCTGGCCGGGCGCCGTGCCCAAGGACACCGAGTTCTTCCGGCGGGCGCGCACGGAACTGAACCTGAAGAGCGCCACCCTCGCGGCGTTCGGCGCCACCAGGAAGGCCGGTGGCAGGGCCGCCGACGACGAGCTGGTGCGGGCGCTGGTGGACGCGGAGACGCCCGTGGTCACGCTCGTCGCCAAGAGCCACGTCGGGCACGTCGAGCGCGCCCTGCGCACCACCCTCGCGGAAAACCTGGAGATGATCCGGGACACGGTCTCGTTCCTGGCCGGTGAAGGCCGCCGGGTCTTCGTCGACGCCGAACACTTCTTCGATGGGTACCGCTCCACCCCGGAGTACTCGATCGAGGTGATCCGGGCAGCCGCCGAAGCGGGCGCCGATGTCGTCGTGCTGTGCGACACGAACGGCGGGATGCTGCCCGACGACGTCCACGCCGTCGTCGGCGAGGTGTCCGCGGCCACCGGTATGCGCCTCGGCATCCATGCGCACAACGACACCGGCTGCGCGGTGGCCAACTCGCTCGCGGCCGTGGCCGCGGGCGCCACCCACATGCAGGGCACGGTGAACGGCACGGGGGAGCGTACCGGAAACGCCGACCTGCTCACCGTCGTCGCCAATCTCGAGCTCAAGCGGCAGCGCCAGGTGCTGCCTCCCGGCGCGCTGCAGGAGTCTACGCGGATCGCGCATGCGATCTCCGAGCTGACCAACACGGTGCCCTATTCGCGCCAGCCCTACGTCGGGGCCAGCGCGTTCGCGCACAAGGCCGGGCTGCACGCCTCCGCCATCAAGGTCGACCCGGATCTATACCAGCACACCGATCCGTCACACGTCGGCAATGACATGCGGATGCTGGTCTCCGACATGGCCGGCCGGGCCAGCATCGAGCTGAAGGGCCGCGAGCTCGGCTTCGACCTGTCACACGACCGCGACCTGGTCGGCCGGATCACCCAGCGGGTCAAGGAGATGGAAGCCGCCGGTTACACCTTCGAGGCCGCCGACGCGTCGTTCGAACTGCTCCTGCGCGAAGAGGTCGAAGGCGAGCGCGGGCGGTTCTTCGAGGTGGAGGCGTGGCGGGTCATCACCGAATCACGCCCAGGTGTCGAGGCTGCCAGCGAGGCGACGGTCAAGCTTCGTGCCGGCGGCGAGCGGGCCGTGATCACGGGCGAGGGCAACGGCCCGGTCAACGCACTCGACCATGCGCTGCGTACGGCCATCGGCACGCTCTATCCGGAGATCGACAAGATCGAGCTGATCGACTTCCGGGTGCGCATCCTCGACGCCGCGCACGGCACCGACGCGGTGACCCGCGTGCTGGTGGAGATGGCCGACGGGGAGAGTTCGTGGGAGACCGTCGGCGTGGGGGCCAACATCATCGAGGCATCGTGGGAGGCGCTCGTCGACGGCGTCACCTACGGACTGCTCCGGCAGGGAGCCGAACGGATGTCCTGAACTGATCGAGACCCGGCGGGTGGCGTAACGTGTCGGCCATGACATTGCGGAGCCTGCTGGGCGTCGACGTGCCGGTCATCCAGGCGCCGATGGCCGGTTCTCAGGGCAGCGCGCTGGCGGCCGCCGTGTCGAACGCCGGTGGCCTCGGTTCGCTGCCCGCGGCCAGGCTGACGCCGGACGGGCTGCGGTCGGAGCTGGCTCGCGTAAGAGAACAGACCAGCGGGCCGGTCAACGTGAACTTCTTCTGCCATGCCCAGCCGGCCGTGGCCGCGCAGCGCGAATCGATGTGGCGGGTGGTCCTGGAACCCTATTACCGGGAGTTCGGGATCGACCCGAATCAGGTTTCGCCTGGCGCGGCGCGGGTGCCGTTCGGCCCGGACTTCGCCGATGTGCTTGCCGAGGATGCCCCGGCGGTGGTGAGCTTCCATTTCGGGCTGCCATCTCCGGATCTGGTGGCACGGGTCAAGGGTTGGGGCAGCGTCGTCCTCGCCTCTGCCACCACGGTGGAGGAGGCTCGCTGGCTGGAAGAGCGCGCGGTCGACGCCGTGGTGGCGCAGGGCAGCGAGGCCGGCGGGCATCGCGGCATGTTCCTGTCCACCGACCTCACCACGCAGGTGGGGACATTGGCGCTGCTGCCGCAGGTGGTGAAGGCGGTTGACGTGCCGGTGATCGCCGCCGGAGGTATCGCCGACCACCGCGGTGTGGCCGCCGCGCTGGCCCTTGGCGCGGCCGGGGTTCAAGCCGGAACCACATTCCTGCTGTGTCCCGAGGCGACCACCAGTGCGGTGCACCGGGCCGCACTGACCACGCAGGCGGCTCGGCACACGGCGCTGACCAACCTGTTCAGCGGTCGACCGGCGCGGGGGATCGTCAACCGCCTCATCCGGGAACTGGGACCGATGCGCGGAGAGGCACCGCCTTACCCGCTCGCGACGCCGGCGGTGGCACTGTTGCAGGCGGAAGCGGAACGACGCGGCAGCGGCGACTTCTCCCCGCTCTGGGCGGGACAGAACACCAGCGGCTGCCTGGAGGTCCCCGCCGCCGAACTCACCCACCGGCTGGCCGCCGGCTTCTGACGGAGACATCGATAGGCCAGGCCTCAGATCGGCTGATGCTCCGGCTTGGGGCTCGGCGACGTCCCGGCCGGTCCCCCTTCGCCGGGAACGGCCCGTCGTCGTGCGCGTCAGCGTGGTGACGTTTCAGCTGACCGGGTGCTCCGGCACCGACTCCGGGCCAGAAGGTGTGTCGTCTGCCAGCCCGGTCGGGTCGGTGAGGCGCCGGTCTCCGAGGAGGAACGCGCCACCCACGACGAGCATGAGGACGGTCACCCCGAGCGCGTTGGCCAGGGTGCGCCCGTAGCCGAGCTCGACAACGTCAATGAACGGATAGGGATACCAGTCCCGGGCGGCGCCGCGGATCAGCGTGTAGGCCAGCCAGGCCAGCGGCCAGATCAGCGTCCACAGCAGGACACGGCGGCCGAGTCGCTGATGAGGGTCGAACAGCGCCCAGCCTGCCACGCCGAGCAGCGGTGACAGGTAGTGGAAGCCGACGTTGGTGGCGGCGGCGAGCCCGTCCAGCTCCACGATGGGGCGTAGGAGCGTGACGAAGACGATCCCGGTGACCGTGATGCCCATCAGGCCGGCCAGCCGCAGCACCCGCCAGGCCGGCCCGTCGTAGCGTGGATTCTTGACTAGGACGGCCGCGGCGACGGCCAGCAGGATGTTGCTCTGCACAGTGAAGTAGCTGAAGAAGTTGACAACGCGGGTGGGCGTGGGCGCCAGCTCTTCGCCCTCGGGCACCAGGACCTCGATGCCGCGGATCACCATGACGAGCTGGGCACCGAGGGAGAGGACGATGACGAGCAGGGTGGCCAGATGCCACCCTCTCGCCACCGTCGCCGAACGCCGCCAGGCTCGCATGACGACACAGTAGTGCCCCGCGCACGTGTGCGCAGGCGATCCCGGAGCGTAGGCGACGGCGCGCCGGGACCTCGCGTGCGTATCGGGGCTCACGGCGAGGGGGAACACTGCCCAGGGTGGCCGGGTTGAACCAGGCGTGCATGGTGAATACAAGGTGCCGGGCGGCAAGCTCGTCGTCGCGGACCTCGTCGTCGTCGGTGACGTGATCAGCAAGGCCACCATCAGTGGTGACTTCTTCCTCGAACCCGACGACGCACTGGAACGGATCAACGCCGCCCTTGCAGGGGTGCCCGTCGCAGCGTCAGCCGCCGAGCTGTCAGCACGGGTGCGCTCGGCGCTCGACGGCGCCGTGATGCTCGGTTTCAGCGCGGACGCCGTTGCCGTGGCCGTTCGCCGGGCGGTGACGGGCGCGACTACCTGGACCGATCACGCGTGGGAATTCCTGCCGGGCGAGCCCTACGAGCCGGCGTTGCAGATGGCGCTCGACGAAGTCCTGGCCGAGGAGGTCGGGTCGGGGGAGCGGCCGCCAACGCTGCGGGTGTGGGAGTGGGCGTCCAATGCCGTGATCATCGGTAGTTTCCAGTCGGTACGCAACGAGGTGGATCTGGACGGCGCGCGCAAGCACGACGTGACGGTGGTGCGGCGGATCAGCGGCGGCGGCGCGATGTTCGTCGAGCCGGGGAACACCATCACCTACTCGCTGTACGTGCCGGAGTCCCTGGTGTCCGGGCTGTCCTTCGTCGACTCGTACGCCTTCCTCGACGACTGGGTGGTCGGTGCGCTGAACGATCTCGGGATCGCGGCGTCGTATCAGCCGATCAACGACATCACCTCGCCCGCGGGGAAGATCGCCGGTGCCGCGCAGAAGAGGCTGGCCGGCGGCGTCGTCCTGCACCACACCACCATGGCCTACGACATTGACGCGGCCAAGATGCTCGAGGTCTTGCGCATCGGCCGGGAGAAGCTGTCCGATAAGGGCACCAAGAGCGCGAACAAGCGGGTGGACCCGCTGCGCAGCCAGACCGGCATGGCGCGGGCCCATGTCATCGACCGGATGGTGGGGACCTTCCGTTCCCGGTACGGGCTGGTCGGCGGCACGCTCGGGGACGCGACGCTAGCGCGGGCGAAGGACCTGGTGTCCACGAAGTTCGCGACCGAGGAGTGGCTTCACCGCGTCCCGTAGCGTCGCGTAGCCCTGCCCCATTCGGAGCGCCGCCGTTTCACAGCGGCAGCGGGGCGAAGGCCTCGAGGATGCGACCGCGCAGAGCCGCAGAACGGTCGGCGAAGGCGCGCTGTGCCGCGGCGTACTCGGCCTTGCCCTCGCGGGTCTCGATGCGGATCGGCTGGTAGCCGAGGCCGGCCAGATCGTAGGGGGAGGCGCGCATGTCCAGTTCGCGGATCTCGCCGGCCAGCTCGAACGCCTCCAGGGTCAGCTCACTCGGGATGAGCGGAGCCAGCCGAAAGCAGACCTTGTAGAGATCCATGTTGGCGTGCAGGCAGCCGGGTTGCTCGTGCGTCTCCCGGGTGCCGCTGGTCGGCTGGAGCGAGTTCCGCGGACGCGCGTCGTCGGTGAAGAACCGGAACGCGTCGAAATGCGAGCAGCGGATCTGGTGCGCTTCGACGACCTCGTCCGTGCCTTGGTGTCCGAGCCGCAGCGGCCAGTCCTCGTGCCGGACGCCGCCCGCCGCGGTGCGATACACCATGGCCCACTCGTGCAGGCCGAAACAACCGGTGAACGCGGGGCGCGACGCGGTGGCGGAGAGCAGGCGACGCGTTCCCTCGACGAGGTTCCGGCGGCGCTCGACGAAATCCGGATCGACGACGGTCCCGTCCGGGGTCTGGACATAGCCGCGCCATCCGGAGTGCGGCGGTTCACCAGCCAAGACGACGCCCGGCCCTGGATGCCATCGGCGCAGGTGAGCGGGGCGATTGTTGTAGTAGGTGAAAAGGAAGTCGTGTACGGGATGCTTGCGTCCGCTGTGCTGCCGCGCCAGATGGGGCGCGATCAGGGCGTCGACCCGCTGCTCGTACGCCTCCATCCGCGCACGCCACTCCGGCTCACTCACGTACCGCACCGGTCCAGCGTAGGAGACACGTCCGGTCTCGCCCCACGGACCGGTCAGTGAATATGCGCCGCGGACCGGTTCGGTATTCGGCAGCGTGGCGAGATAGCCTCCGTTGCGTGCGTATAGCGAGGTTCACGACGGGTGACGATCCCCGATTCGGCGCGGTTGGTGAGGATCAGGACGGCCAGACGGTGCTGGCGGTGCTGGAAGGCGATCCGCTGTACAAACCGGTGCAGCTGACGGGTGAGAAGCTCGCCCTCGACGAGGTCCGCCTGCTGGCGCCGGTGATCCCGCGAAGCAAGGTGATCGGGGTGGGTCGCAACTATGTCGACCATGCCGCCGAACTGGGGAACGACGTGCCCGAGGAGCCGTTGCTCTTCCTCAAGCCGAACACCGCGGTGATCGGGCCGGACGATCCCATCGTCATGTTCCCGGCGTCGGACGAGATCCATCACGAGGCGGAGCTCGCGGTGGTGATCGGGCGGATCGCGAAGGACGTCCCGCGGGAGCGGGTGCCCGAGGTCATTCTCGGTTACACCTGCGCCAACGACGTCACAGCGCGCGACCTGCAGCGCAAGGACGGCCAGTGGGCCCGCGCCAAGGGTTTCGACTCGTCGTGCCCCCTCGGTCCCTGGATCGAGACCGATCTGGATGTGGCGGACCTGTCGGTGCGCTGCGTGGTCAACGGCGAGGCGCGTCAGGTCGGCCGGACGTCGCAGATGGTGTTCGACGTGCCCACCCTGGTCTCCTACATCAGCTCCGCCTTCACGCTGCTGCCGGGCGACGTGATCCTCACCGGGACGCCGGCCGGCGTCGGCCCGATCCAGGCCGGCGACCACGTCGTCGTCTCGATCGAGGGGATCGGCCTGTTGTCCAACCAGGTCGTCGCACCCGACGACGACGCCCCCTCCCCATGATCATCGACGGCCTCGAGCATCATCATGTGCGCGATCGTCGATGATCATCGGCAAGGCCCGGCGCGGGCGCGTTACCCTGCATGCTGGCGGGTCCGCGCGCCCACCGCGCGGACGTATCGACTTAATCGAAGGTGGTTTCAGTGACTGACGGCGTCAACTCGTCGGATGCATTTGTGCTCGGCGACGTCGCCCCGAAAGACGTCCGAGTCCGGTTCTGCCCGTCGCCCACGGGTAACCCGCACGTCGGGCTCATTCGCTCGGCGCTGTACAACTGGGCGTTCGCCCGGCACTACGGCGGCACGTTCGTGTTCCGGATCGAGGACACCGACGCCTCGCGCGATTCCGAGGAGTCCTACGAGGCTCTGCTCGCGTCGCTTCGCTGGCTCGGACTGACGTGGGACGAGGGCCCCGAGGTGGGCGGTGACGCCGGCCCGTACCGGCAGTCGCAGCGCCGCGAGCTCTACGACGACGTGGCTCGCAAGCTCGCCGAGGCCGGCAAGGCTTATCCGTGCTACTGCACCACCGCCGAACTCGAGGAACGACGCGAGGCGGCACGGGCCGCCGGGAAGCCGAGCGGTTACGACGGGCACTGCCGCTCGTTGACGCCGGAGCAGATCGCCGCCTTCCAGGCCGAGGGACGCGAGTCGGTGCTGCGGATGCGCACCCCCGACGAGACGGTCAGGTTCACCGACCTGATCCGTGGCGAGATCAGCGTGGACCAGGACAACCTGTTCGACTACGTCCTGGTGCGGGCGAACGGACACCCCCTGTACACGCTGGTCAATCCGGTGGACGACGCCCTGATGGGCATCACTCACGTGCTGCGCGGCGAGGACCTGCTCTCCTCGACGCCGCGCCAGCTCGTCTTGCATGAAGCGCTGCGTGACCTGGGCATCGCGTCCGGTCCGCTGCCACGGTTCGGCCACCTGCCGCTGGTTACCGGCGAAGGCGGCAAGAAGCTGTCCAAGCGGGAGCCAGAGTCGTCGCTGCAGCTCTACCTCGACCGCGGCTTCCTCCGGGAGGGGCTGCTGAACTATCTGGCGCTGCTCGGCTGGGCCATCGGCGAGGACCGGGAGGTCTTCTCCATGGAGGAGATGGCCGAGGCCTTCGACATCACCAGGGTGAACTCGAACGCCGCCCGCTTCGATCTGAAGAAGGCCGAAGCGATCAACGGCATTTGGCTGCGCCGGCTCCCGGTCGAGGAGCTGGCCGAGCGGATGGTGCCGCATTTGCAGGACGCCGGGCTGCTGGAGCACCCGCCCACGCCGGAGTCGGTGGAGGTGCTGCGCGCGGCTACGCCGCTCGTCCAGGAGCGGATGGCCGTGCTCGACGAGTCGGTGGGCATGCTCGGCTTCCTGTTCGCCGCCGACGACGCGTTCCAGCTTGACGCGGGGGACGCGGCCAAGGTGCTGACGGCCGATGCTCGCTCCGTCCTGGAGGCCGCCAGGTCCGCCCTGGGTGAGCTGGAGACGTGGGCCACTGAACCCATCCAGGATGCGCTGAAGGCTGCTCTGGTAGAGGGTCTGGGGCTCAAGCCCCGGCTGGCGTTCGGCCCCGTCCGGGTTGCCGTCACCGGCCGCCGGGTGTCCCCGCCGCTGTTCGAGTCCATGGAGCTGCTCGGCCGGGAACGCACGCTCGCCCGGATCGACGCGGCACTGCCGCTGACCGATGCCAAGGCGTGACCTAGGTCGCGTCGTGCCGGTTTGGTGAGCAGCGCGCTCAGCGGCTATTCTTACCGGGCGATCGGGCGGTGATCCCGCCCGAAACCGTGGGGTATGGTGTAATTGGCAGCACGAGTGATTCTGGTTCACTTAGTCTAGGTTCGAGTCCTGGTACCCCAGCAACAATTCTGCGTTGATCAGGGACATCGCGTTCCGTTTTTCCGACAAGCCGTGGGCAACTTCCATGCGTGCGGCCGCCTAGCCTCCCGTGCGTCGGCGCCCGGTGACGGCTGCGCTATGACATGGCGCGAGTGGTACAGGTGACCGCGCCCTTTGGTCGGATTCATGCGAGTTTTCATCTGGCCTATTCACACCGTCGTGCGGACGGCGTAGTATGCACGTCACCCTGTTGTTGATCATGAAGCACAGAGGCGGTAGCGCCTCTGGCTGCGATGAAGAACAGTACGGTCTCTCCGGTTGATAGAAGGGTCGATGAGAATGGCATTCAGGAACATTGTCAACGTGGGGGCGGCGCTGACCATGGCGGCCGCACTCAGCGTGTTCTCGGCGCTCGCCGCGTCTGCTCACGTGGAACAGGCTTCAGGTCAGGGGTCCTCCAGCATCGACGAGTCGAACAGCGATGATTTCCGCCTGCGTTTCGGGACGAGCAATGACGATTGTCGACTCCGGTAACCCGATGGGCCGTCGAAATAGTCGATGCTCGTGAACGGTGGAGGCTCCCGCGGCTAGCGTTGCGGGGCTCAGCACTGCTGCTCAACGCGGGCATTGCCGCACAGGTTGCTCTCCGTCGGTAGGCCACACCTGCACAGCCACCTGTCCAGGCCGGTGACGGTCGAAATCCAGGCGCTCACCTGGCATGCGAGGAAATCGGCGCAGTGCATGGTGTTACGAGCCCGGCCGGGCGGGTGGCTGTCGGGTCGCCATCACTCGACGGAGGACGACGCGTTCGACCAGCGTCCACGTCGTCGTGGTAACCAGGTACACGAGTGCGGCGAGCGGCGCAATCGGCACGGCGACGACCACGAGAAACGGCAGGACGCCGGTGACCCTCCGCATGGTGTCGACCGTCGGCTTGTCCGGCTCGGCCGTCAGCGGCGGCGTCGTGCGGCGCTGCAGCCAGGCGACGGCGACCAGGGCGGCGCCGAGCCCAGCGAACGGCGCCATCGCGATCAGGTCACCCGTCAGCGCCACGAGGCGCTCCCCGAGCGGAACGCCGAAGAGCGTCCCCTCCAGGAGGGTGTTGGACTCGCCCGACACGGTGGGGGACAAGAACAGGCCATAAACGGCGAGGAAAACCGGAGCCTGTAGCAGCGCGGGCAGGCAGCCGGCCAGCGGCGACGTACCCTCGTCCCGGTACAGGCGCATGGCTTCTTCACGCAGCCGCACCGGGTGACTCCCGTATTTCCGACGCAGTTCGGCGAGGCGAGGTGCCAGCCGGCGGCGTGCGAACTCGGCCCGCATCTGGATCCACCCCAGCGGCACCAGCGCTGCTCGGACCAGGACGGTGAGGACGACGATGGACAACGCGGGCGCGGCGGTGCCGGCCAACGGGCTCAGCAGGCCGATGAGAACCGAGACGATGGAGGATGCCAGGCCGATGAGGAACGCGATGGGGCCGAACGTGTACACGAGGACCAACTCTCTTGAGAGAACCGACGGGACGCGGACGATGTCCTCGCGCATACGCCGTCGAAAGGCCTCAAAGAGTGGGCTCAGGTAAAGGTGAGGTGGCCGACGCCGCTACGCGGGGACGACCGCGCAGCCGGGTGCTCGTGGACGCGTGCGGCCGGGCGCGTCAGGATCGCGGACGACGACGGTTCCGAGGCGAGCGGCGAGACGTCGGAGGGACCGTGACCGCACAGTGGCCGCAGTCGCGTCGACGCCTGGGAGCTGGAACGCCACCCGGGCAAGCACGGCAGCCACGACGACAAACGCGACCATCGACAGCAGCCCTGCCGTCAGCTCGCCCGAAGTCGCGGAATCCGGACCGGCGCCGAAGACCACGACGAACGTGGTCATGAGCGCGAGCAGCACCTGTGCCTCCGAATGAAGAGCGTGATCTCCAGCCTAGCCTCACGCCAGCTGTCGGTCGAGAGTGGGATCGCGACGCGCTGGTGACGCGACGTCGTGCCGCGTTCCGCGTTGCCCCTCAACGGAGGCTGATGCGGATGGGCCGGCCCTTCCGAACACTGCGTTTGCGCCCAGTTTGGTGAGCTGAGGCAAGGTCGGGTAGAGTTCCGAACTGCGACGCACCGCGTCGATGCACTGCAAAGGCCCCGTTGTGTAGCGGCCTAGCACGCCGCCCTCTCAAGGCGGTAGCGCGGGTTCGAATCCCGTCGGGGCTACCACTGGTAGAGCGCCCCTCACCTGCGGAAACGCGAGTGAGGGGCGCTCTTCGTGTGTCCGGCTGTCTCCGGCTGGAAACGGGTTTCTCCGACTGTTCTTGTTGAATACGTGTTGAAGTTTTAGTCGCCGATCGAGCGCCCCAGAGCGTTGTCGATCTTGGCTTGGTTGCGCGCTGCGTCGCCGTCGATGCACTTTGCGTAGATCTTGAGGAGGACGTCGACGGAGTGGCCTGCCCATTCGGCGACCTGGGTTGCCGGGACGCCGGCGTTGAGCCATGTCGAGACGGCTGCGTGGCGTAGGTCGTAGGGTCTGGCCGCGACGTGAGACGTTCCGGCATTCTCGCCGAAGACGGACTCTCGGGCATGAGCCCATGTTCGGGTGACGCTGAGGGCCGGAAGGTGGTCGGTGTTGCGTTCGCCGACGAAGAGTCGCCCGTCCGCTGTGGTACCGAACCGTTTGATGTGGCGACGTAGCAGTGCGGTGAGTTCCGGCGGGCACGGTACGGTGCGGGTCTCGCCGATCGCGCGTTGCTTGAGTTGGCGATTGTCGCGTTCATCTCCGGAGTTGGTCCACTCGCTGCCAGCGTGAGGCTTGGCGTTCTCGAGGTGAATCTTGCCCCAGCCCTCAGCCGGCCCATCGATGCTCTGCTTGGCTAACGCGGCGGCTTCTTCCGGACGCAGGGCGGCGAAGTACAAGGAGGCGTAGAAGGCGACCAGGTGAGGTGCACGCTTGTCAACGGCGGTGAGTAATGCTCGTACTTGGCTGGGGTTGGCGACGCGGCGGCGGTCGACGGCCTGAACGGTGCGAGGTGGTTTCCATTTGAGCGCCGGTATGGGATTGGTGGTGAGGATCTTGCGTTCGATGGCGTACTCGACGGCGTTGTGCAGGATTCGTCGCCACCTGGAAACCACACTCGGTGCCCGCGGGGTGCCGTCTAGGCGTATGGCCAGGTCGTCGAGAATTTTCCGTAGGACTTGTGGGTCGTTGAGGTCTGCTGCTGGACGGGTGTGTCGGCTGGCCCAGCGCAGCGCTTGCGTAGCCTGTTCGGGGATGTCGGGGATGTCGGGGCTGGCTCGGCGGCTGGTGTTGAACGCGTACCGTTTTATTGCGGACCGAAGCTGTACGCCGTCGGGTTGACCGCGGTCGGTGGTGAACATCGAACAGGTGACGGCGGTCATTGCCTCGGCGATGGTGCGGCGAGTGGTGGCCGCCGACTTGGGCCATTTGGCGTCGACGTAGTCGCAGGCGAACTCATACCAAGAAATCTCCTTGTCGGCCTGTTGCATCGATTCTGGTAGGCCGGAGTTCACATTGAATGCCTCGCCCTTGCGGGCAGCTGACACCAGCTCGGAGCGGAAGCTATCCGCTTGCGCTCGTTTTCGAAAAGACCGGTTGAATGCCCGGCCGTCTACGCCCCAGCGCACGTAATAGGTGGTGACTCGGGTGCCCTTGCGAACGGTGGTTTTCCAGACGCGGGCGTTGTAGCTGGTGAGCATCAGACGGTGTGCTCCGTCCATGACTCGATCCAGGCGTCGAGATCTGCGCGGCGGACGCGGAGTTCGCCATTGGGGAGCTTGATGCACGGTGGCGCGGTGTTCTTGACGCGCCACTCGTAGAACGTGGACCGCGAGATGCCGAGCTCTTCGCAGATGTCCGCCACGGTGAGATGCCGATGGGAACGCAGGGTGTGAGCTGATTGAGTGGCCACGGCGTGTTGTCCTCTCTCCGCGGGCCCAATCGACGTGTGGGCCTTTGCTGAGAGGGAGACGTTCGTTTGTGCACGCTGCTGGAGCGGCGCGATTCAGTGTTGGGTGGGATGTCCTGGTTGTGGCTCTTAGTGCTTCCTGGGGACGGTTGCCACCCTTGGTTGCGACGTGCCTGGTCCGGGGTCGTTGGTGTCGTCGATGACCAGGTCGCGTGTCTTGGCTGGTCCGATGGACAGGAATAGTGTCGGCAGCCGTGGTCCCGTATCGGCACCGCACAACAGGCGATAAAGGAACTTGAAGAATTCGCGTTGTGCCTTCTTCAGCTCAGGGGTGGGGGCCGCGTCAGCCGACAGCCCGAGCTGGAGCTTGGGGATCGAATAGACGAGGGCCGGTCAACTCTTCCACGGTCCATGAACCCTCCAGTTGCGCGGCCAGTGAGTGCACAGCGTGCTGGGTGCTGGGTGACAGGCTGGACCAGACTTCGGCGTCGAACTCCTCGTTGACTCGGGTCCGGTCCTCCGGCGGGAGCAGGCGGGTGGCGAAGCTGATCGCACAGGTCAGTCGGGGTTCCAGCGTTTCGATCAGCTGGTCGGCAGGGGGCGTCGGCTCGGCATGGCCGAGGTGCTGGCCGACCAGCGTCTGGTGGGCTCGGGTGGCGCTGAACACCCCTTGCGCGACCGTGTGACCTTAGCCACCGAATCTCAGAATGTGAGCAGTCGATTCTGCTCACAGCGAACATCTCGAACCTGTGGACAGGCTGCATGAAACGTCCCCAGCCCGTGTCCGAGATGGGGCCGATGTCTGACGGGAGTGGCTACGAATATGTACGTATACGTATGTGCGAGTAACGCTCTAGTCCGGACTGTACGTGTCTAGACGTGTCTGTAGGCAACATCGTGGGAACGCCAGCGGTTATGGATAACCCTGTGGAAAGTGCTAAGGGCGCGGCTTGTCGGAATCTTGTGGTACACCCCTATACCGCAGGTCACGGGAGGTATCGGGGTTCGCCGACCGATGTGCGTGTTGAGGTTGTGTGAGGCGTATCCCGGCCCTAGTATCTCGAAGCGTCGGGCCTAGCGCCCAGATGCAAAAGCCCGGCCTGCTATCGCGGAATCTTTGGCGAGAGACGCGACAGCAAGGCCGGGGCAGCGCCCAACCTCCACAGGAAGGACTACCTCGGATGGTAGTGCAATCACGCCTACGCGCAAGTAGCCGATCGGCAAAATTTGGCCCGATGGACCCACGCTCGACAAGGGCCCGTGCCTATCTGGCCAGCGCGGTCAGTCATGGCGCCGATGAGGCCGAGATCGAGCGTCTTCGACGCGAGTTCCTACGGATTCGCGCCGAGGAGGCCATCGAGGCAGCCCAGGCCGAGCTGGCGGCGCTCGATGGCTGACCGCATCGCGACCGACCCACCGTGCCAGGAGTCTCAGACTCGCGCCGTCGACGATCCGCCCACGCTGGCCCGCGCAGCCCGGATCGTCCGGCTTGCCATCGACCGGAAACGCCTCCGCGAGGAATGCGGGGCGGCGGCATGAGCACCAACGAGCAACTGAGCATTCAGGACATCCCGGCGCCGCTAGGTAGCTACGACCGCGTCGAGCAGGCCGACAAGAACACGTCGACGGGCCCCGGCGAAGCCGGAACCTGCTCTCCCCTCAGTCATTCATCCCAAATCCAAGACCCGGCCATGGGCACAACTGCAACGCGACTACGACGAAGGACGCATCGACGACGACGCCCTCATCGAGGCGATCGAGAACGCTGTCGGCGGCTTCATCGACGACGTGGAATAGCGGACCGCCACCGGCATGGTCACCAACGGCGCCAGAGCCATCGTCGTCCGTAACCGCCTGCTCAGGGAACGCAAGGACGAGTACGCCGCCAGCACCGCGAACGAATGCCGGATGTGCGGCTGGCCGTGGGCACCTGGCACTGAACCGCCCGCCGACCACCTCTGCCGCGACTGCGCCCGCAGCGTGGCCAGCTGACAGGAGAATCACGATGACCGACCAGCACCAACTACCCGACCCGGGCACAGAGAGCCTCACCGAAACTCCCGCGAGTTGCAGTGAGTGCAACGACGTCGCTAGCTCCCACGGGGAGCCGTGCGGCACGTGCGGGTTGTACACGGCGGAGCCGAAGCCCCAGCCGGACTACGCAACGTTCATCACGCTCACAACGTTGCCGTACGTGCCTCCCCGCGGCGACTGCTGCGCGCACGCCCAAGTCGAGGTTCGCGCCGACTTCGACCGGCCGGACCATGGCGCCGCCTACGTCGTCCACACCCACTCGACTGACTGCGACGTGTGGATGTTCCTCGAAGCCTGACCCACTGAACCGAACGGAGAAACCATGACCACACCCACCACCCTCAGCGGAACTACCATCATCGAGCTGGACGACTGCCACGAGCTGTCGGTCTGCCCGGCCTGGGTCGAGACCGAGCCCCTCGAGCCGCAGGTCCGGATCGAGTTGACCTACGAGGCCGGCGCCGAGAAGCGATCCATGGCCGTGTTCTTGAGCGAATTTGACGTCGAGGACATCCGTCGTGCACTGCGGGTCGCGTTCGAGCGCGCCGCGACCCACCCAGCGTCCAACACCCGTCCGAACCTCGCGCTCGTGGAGGGCTGAAATGAAGTTCTGGAAACCCGCGGCATGCGCGGCGCCGAGCAGGCACTGGCCGCCACTCAGGCTCAGTGGCCGCAAATACTCGCGCTCACCGGCCGCGAGATGCCGGAGAAGTTCGAAGTACTGGCCCGGTACAACGCCGAACGTGCTCGCGGCATGTCCCACACACCGGAGATGGATGAGGCGATGCGTAAGCTGCAGGCCGAGTTCGACGAATGGCAGGGCGGCCACATCGAGGTCAACGCCCCCGCCTTTCGGCCCGACCTCGCCTGGCTGCGGGACGTGCTGCTCGTTCTCACCAGCCTCGCGCTCGGCATCCTGATCGGGGCGTGGTGGCTGTGAGCGCGCATACGAACAGTGCCGGTACCTCCGCCGCAACGGCGAACGTTGCACGGCCGAGGTCGCAGACGAGTACGCCGAGATCCTGCTGTGCGCGAAACACTTGCAGCGTGGGTACAGCTTGGTCGCCGAGCGGCTGAAGCTGGCCCGGCTCGCATGAGAAAAGGAGCTCCGCTTCTGGGGCTCGTGTGCCCTAGCGGCGATGTCCGGCACCTGTCAGAATGAGGCCTTCATTTGGGGGTTGACATGCGTATCCGAGTTCTCATCGGCCTCGGCTTCACGGTCCTCGTTGGACTCGCGGGCTGTGGCGACACGCCGGAACGGGTTGACGAGCCGGCCTCCCCGTGCGAGGAGGCCATCATTGTGATTGAACGGCACGAGAATCAGATGGCGGAGAAGATCCAAGGCATGTACGACGATTGGGATGCCGATAAGACAAGCTCCGATCCGCTCACCTGGTGGGCGGCCCGCGACGAGGAAGGGCGCGAAGAACTCATACAAGTGGAGATGCGCGCCGATTTTGTGCTTTGGGCCAACATGGTCCTTGAGGCACCTGATGGATGCCTTGCCCTAGAGACCCGCGCAGCCGCGAGGGGCATCGTCGGCCAGTAAACCTTGCCCTCACCCACCACGAAGGCCCGGCCGACCCGAATTCGGCCGGGGCTTCGGCATGGGGAAACGCCAGCGTAGCGGCAAACACCTCTCTCGAAATTGAAAGCACGCTCGCGACACGTCTCGCCGGGCGTCGGTCCTGACCAGAAGATCGCGTGGTGGCCAAAACAGCTAGCTCTTAGCTATCTGCTCAAGGTTCTCCTGGAGGTATGGGAACACCTCATCTGTATCGCAATAGGCCTCTTGCACTTCGTGACTTCTGAAGTGGGGACGAGCCTCCTCGTAGCCAGGAGTGTGTAGACGCCGGACGAAATCGACGAACTCGTTGAGGTCTGCGACATGGACCTCCCCGCCTTGTGGTCCTTTCAGCGGACCGGCACTCAACATGGCGAGAAGCCGGGTCAGACCGTCGTCGCCGAGAAATTCGTCGATGTCCATACAGTTCACGAACTCAGGCCCGGGGTCGCATCGCATCTTGTGCGCGATCTTGAAGTCGACCTCCCTCCCCTGTACGTCATCCCTCCAGTAGGCGTAGGCGTCTTCGACGCTCTCCGTGGCTTCGCCACAGATATCGCACTTCCAGGTCTTCAGCACGCCACCTTCCCCTCACATAATCCCTAAGTCGGCTCTCGCCTGATCATCATCATCGGCTTCGCTCAGCACCAGAGGACAAAGACCCTAGCGTCAGCTGTTGTCCAGTCCCGGCAAATCTCCCCGCAACTGCTCGCGGTCCTGCTCGGGCAGTCCGTCGACAACCGTGAGTCCTACTCGTTCGTCACACCCGGTGCGTACATGGCTGGAGGGCGTGATCAATCGTTTGCTCGACGCCGGTCTTTGCTCGTGAAGCCTTGGGCGATCTGCTGCACCCGATTGCGGTGGAGGCCGAGCCGTTCAGCGATCTGGGCGTATGACCATCCAGCGTCCCGCAGTTCCAGGACGGCCGCCTGGCGAAGTTTGCGTAGCTCTTCGGCCAGGTTCGGCATCTCGTTCAGGACTTCGCCAGCGGCAAGGGCACGTTCGGCTGGGTCGGCGATCGCGCGGAGGCGGTCCAGATCGACCAGCGGCTTGTCCATGTTCTTGAGCGTATCGGGCGGCTCGTCGAGTTAGCCTTGCACCACTGTATTGGTCAGCAATACAGTGGTGCTGAGCAGTTCACAAATCAGGTGCACGCTCCGACTTAGGTGGGCGCACTACAAAGAGACGGCCCCGGCTCGGCGACTGCAACGCCGGCCGAGGCCTCGACCGAACCTGACAGGAGGTTCAGGCCGTGGCAACCAATCTACCGGCGAACGCCCACGTGACAGCCGAAGCGCGCGGTCCACGGGAGCATGATCGCGACTCAGAAGACGCGGAGGGGTTGTTCGACCCCAACTCAGGTCCCCCTGGCTATGTCTACGTGAAGCTTGTTGAGCACCTGACGGCATTGATCGACTCAGGAGTGCTGAAGCCGGGCGCCCGGCTGCTGTCAGAGCGGGAGCTCGCGCGGGATTGCGGCGTATCGCTGGGTACGGTCCGGCGGGCCGTGGGTGTGCTGGCGTCTCGTGGTCTGGTCCGTGTTGTGGCGGCCAAAGGCACCTATGTCGTGGGGCCGGTGAGCGATGACTGAGCGCAGCGAGCGGTCGTGTTCCGCATGGTGTGACCTTTCTGGCCTGGTTGGCGGCCATGACGGCCGGCATCGTCACGATCTCGGAATGGTGCCGGGCTCGGATAGTGGGTCCCAGGTGGCGTTGTCTCTTGACGCGGCGGTCGGGGAGGCAGGCCGGGCTTGGTCCTCATGGTCGACGGCGAGTCGTCGGCGGCGGTGCACCTGGAGTGGGAGATGGCCCAGTGGCTGGGGGTGCTGCTGGTGGATGCTCACCGTCGTTACGCCTCCGGACACGGACATTGCGTGCGACGGGTGGGCCGGGAGTGGTGAGTGTGGGATGCCTTACCGACACGTCGACATGGTCCTTGGGGAGGACACGGTCAGCGGGCACGTCAGATCATCCGCTCGACGGCCGCGACGGATTATCCAGCCGCTGAGCTGCGCCGTCGTCCTCGGTAAGGAGCTCGGTCAGTCGTTCGGTCGGATTCTCGGTGAGGGCTGCCCGTTGTGATCGGGCCTTTAAAGCGACCGAGCGGCCACGCAGAAGCCCTATCCAAGCCGGCGAGTGCCGGGACCGCGTCTGTGTCCGCAGGGATGTGGGAGGTTCACGGTGCGTGAGACTACGAACAGTCACGTCGGCGACGTCTGCAGCAACGATGGGTTGCGGGCCGCGCTGCGTCGGATGCCCGCGGATGGTGGTTGGGACGGCCCGACCGGACGTGCGGTGATCGATGCGCTGCGATCAGTGGCGCGTCGATGGATCTCGCCGTATGGCGCGATCGAGGATCCGCATCGGGCGGATCACCTGGCCGGGCTGGCGTGGGAGTTCCTGAAGACCGACGCCGAGTCCGTGTTGCGGGCCAGGTCGCCGTGGTCGCTGCTTCGCACGGCGATGCGACATTTGGCGAGCGCGGCGACGCTGGCAGACGAGCTGGGCGTGTCCGAGCGGCATGCCCGTCATCTGCTGGAGTCCAAGGTGCGCTCACGGATGCCGGCTCACCACCTGCACACGATGATCCGCGTCGGCGACTGCGCCGAGACGCGTTTCGGCTCCGGTTCCAATGGCAACGCGAGCGATGACCCCGTCAGCGACGAGGTCCTCGCCGCCCTGGACGTGGACGTGACCGCGGACTGGGATCAGGCGTTGCGCACGGTTCATGAAGACTTGGTGGCCGCTGGAGCGCCAGCCACCGTGGCGGCGGACGCGATCCTCGGCGTCATCGACGCCGCGTCCTCGGCGGATTCCAAGTCGCGCATGCATACGGCCGTGTATCGGTGCGAGCAGCTCAACGGGCTCACCCACACCCAACGCCGTGCTCTTGCCGAGTTACTGATCGGCACTCGCCGCGGCGGTCCGGAGGAATCGGCGTGGCTGGCGCTGCGCCGTGAGTGTCAAGGCGAGGGCAGCGGCCGAACGGTCACTCCTTCGGCGTTTGCGGCGCGGGTGGACCGATTCGCGGCACCGTTCCGCAACGCAGCAGCTGATACCCACCGCTGTGCGGTTCCTGCCTGACGACATACGGGCCCCGCGCGTTCTGTGAATCCTGTGCCGCCGGCTCAGCGAAGGAGGGCTTCTTGGCGTATCGACCGGACGTGACTGTGGTGATCACCGTGGATGAACTCGGTGACGCCACGGCCACCCAGTCGGGTCCGGCCTGTGCAGACGGGGAGAGGATCGTCGATCGATCCGAGGCATGGGCGCTGCTGGCCACGATGGCGACGGCTGCGGGCGGCCCGTTGCTGGTGAGAACGGTCGACGAGCGCGGCCGCGCCTACCGCAACGTCGTCAACCCCACCACTACCTCGCCATTGATTCAGCCGGCCGTCACAAACGAACGCCCGGAACCGGAACATGCTCCACTGTGCCCGGACACTGAGCAACCCATACCCGCTGGCGAAGAAGAGCAGGATGTCCACGACAGGGCTGGGGATCCGCAGTCGGTTGATGAGTCTGGCTACGACGACGCAGCGCCACGTGTCGGGGCCTCGGCTCCGAACGCCGCCCGCGTACAGGGCGACGACGGTAGCGACGGTAATGGCTGGTCGCCTGCTTGGGGCGCTGACCGCCAGGCAGATGACGCGGCGGCGCCTGTCACCGAAGGTCGGGGTGGCGTCCGCGCCGGGGACGGGCGCTACCCCGCAGGACGGGGCGTGACACCGGTGGTGGCGTGTGCCATGGGGGTGCTTCTCGTCTGCTTGCTCACCTTGCAGGCGACAGGCGGTGACACCAGCCGCGGGGCGACGACGGCTTCGTTGGCGGAGATAGGACGTACCGCCATTGGCTCGCTCCAGCCGGTATGGAGCGTAGGCATCGCTGCAGGCACGAAACCGCTGATAGCTGATGCTGGCCGCTCGGTCGCCGTGCAGACCAGTGATGGGAACGTGCGGCTTGTCGATGCACGCACCGGAACCCAGAGATGGTCTTCTGCGCAGGAACCCACCAGCGCACTGGCTGTGATCGGTCGTGCCGGGCGTGACGTCATCGCCTGGCATCACCGCGAGCTGATCGTCATGAAAGGCGTCGGCGACGCGGCGACCGTCGTCGACAATATTGGCCCGCGAGCTGAGCTGAGTCGCGCCGGCGGCCAGCTCATGGTCACCGACCCGGAGAAGCCAACAGAAGCAGGCGTTCTGACCGACACGGGCCTGAAATGGGTGCCCGTTCCGGATGGAGCAACGGCGATGGGCGCGATCAACGGTGACGTCGTCGCCTCCGACGGCCGCCCTGCTCTTCACCGCACACCCATCGATAGTGGCCTCACTGAACGGGTCACCTTGATAGGCCCGGAGGGCATGACGCCACGACGCTTTGCAGGTATGGCCGGGCACACCGTGACGGTTGTCTGGGACGAGCCAGGTGAACCGGACCCGCAACGCGATGTCATCGTTGTCGTTCATGACACCGCCGACGGGCAGCCGCTCGTGTCGGCGAAGGCTGCGTGGGCGGACGTTGAGCAGGCTGAATTGGTCGCCACTATTGGCGATACGCCGGTCATGGTCGGCCTTGGGCCGGTGCTCCTGCCGGTCGCGGCTGCGTTCGATCCGATCGTCGAAGCAGACATCACCTGGCTTCGGCACGTCGATGAGCGGATCTGGGGGAGACGCCGAACCGGTCAGGTCGTGACCGTCGACCGTCACGGCACGCTGCGCGATTCCCCGCAGACACCCATCCCGCACGCCGCGACGGCGTGCGGGGCATTGCTCGTCGTCGACGACGAGCGGGTGCACGCCATCCGCCGGACCGACGTAGTGGCCCATCTGGGCCTGAACCAGAACGCCGAGCAGAAGGAGTGAGAGGTGCCGGAATGAATGACGCACATTTCGTCTCGGGCACGTGGGAACACGTCCGAGCCAACCACCGCAGTGGTGGGGGATACTTGACCGCCTTTGAGGTCGCAGCCTGGGCAGATCAGTCCACAAGATCGAACGGCGATCCGATGTGCCCGCTGGTGAACCGCGACGTGATGGCCGCGATCGTCGCTCGCCAAGCTGACCTGCACACGGCACGACGACACGTGATGCAGCGAACCAGCTACGCCACACCCGCCGGCGAAGCGCAGCCGGCGCTGGACCGCCTGAGCTGGAACGGCGACCGGGTACGCGTCGACTTCCGGGATGTGATCACCGACGGCACGGGGCAGCGGCGCGACGGCGCGCATGGGTCCTTTCACCTCGACCCGGACACGTATGGGTTGTACCGGCTGGACCAGCTCGGCTGGGAGTTGCAACCCGTACACACCGACGCACGGATCCTCCGTCCCGTCGCGGACACGATCCGCCCGGAAGCCGACGCTGTCGGCCAACGCGTGGTCGCCGCGGTCGAGCACGGGCAGCTCTCTTACGACGCTGCCTCGCGAGCGCTGCTGGTGACCATCACCGTGATGGCGCGTCGACGCCAATGGGGACCGCTAGATACCCCGCTCACCGTCACACCGGGTGCCTCGAGGCAGGGAATCGACCTATGACCCCGACCTCGTGGCCGTCCCAGAAGAAAGGCGGACAGACGACGTGAGACACCTCAGAGGAATCGCAGCTATCGCGGCCGTCGCCGCAGCGCTTCTCGCCGTGACGCTTGCGAGTGTCATCGGCGGCGGTGGCGAACGACCGACCGATCCGGCGACATCGTCTCCAACAGCCACGTCTACGCCGGACCCGACCCCAACGGGACCTGAAATGCTCACCCGTGACTCGCAGACCGAGCCACGGATCCCGTCGCCTCCCACAGGCGACCGGAACTGCTTGCCCGGTGGGTCGCTGAAACCACCTACGGCGCGGACTACCGACTGGATCGTGACGCCTACGCGGACGCCTTGTGGTCGGTGACCCTCGGGGGCGACGACGACAACACCGAGCAAGCCATGGCGGCGTTCGCTGACGACTCGGACCTTGCCGGGGTCGTGGCTCTCGTGCCTGCGCCGGACGTGTGGGACCGACTGGCCGACCACCATCAGCGGGCAAACTTCGACGTGCGCGAACCGGTCGGCGTCGAACCCATCCAGACGAGTGCAGAACTGGCGGCAGCAGGCGCGAGCACCACCATGGTCCTGGTCACCGGGCACCAGCGAATCACGTTCGATCAACCGGACGGCACGTCACAGACTCAGACCGTGCACCCGTCCCTGCAGATGCTCATCGGGTGCGCCGACGAATGGTCCGGCTGCCGCGTGCTGCGCGTCGTAGATCGGCAACCGTAGATGCTCGGCAAAGCCGCAGCTGCCTTCCTGGTGCCTGTGATGTTCCTGTTTACGGCGGCACTGGGCGCCAGCGTGGTCTTGGGTGACGACCTTGACGACGAAGAGCCCGACGGCGACATCTGGGGCGAGCACTGCGCCGCAACAGGCACGGCACCTGGCCTGGACGACGAGCAGTCCCGCGTCGCACGAATCATCATCGCTGAAGGCCAGAAGGCGGGCGTCCCACGCAGGGGACTGATCGTGGCGCTGGTGACCGCGGCCGTCGAGTCGGGCGTGCGTAACCTCGACTACGGGGACCGGGACTCACTCGGGGTGTTCCAGCAGCGACCCTCTATGGGGTGGGGGACACCAGGCCAGATCATGGACGTCTCCTACGCCGCCCGGGCGTTCTACGGCGGCCCCGGTGGGCCGAACAGCCTCGGCGCGGCAAGCGAGCCGCCCGGTCTGCTCGACATCGCGGAATGGCACCGCATTCCCGTCGGCGACGCCGCTCAGGCGGTGCAGCGAAGCGCCTACCCGGAACGCTACGGCCGGTGGGAACAGCGCGCGCGGGCTTGGCTAGCCGACCTCACCGAAGGCCATTCGTGTTCAGCCGTATTGCCGATCGGGAAAGGCGCCTACCGGATCACCGACCGATACGGCTACCGCGAGCACCCCATCACCGGCGAATGGAAACTCCACGACGGACTCGACTTCGCTGCACCCTCCGGCACGCCCGTGCGCGCCATCGCCGCCGGCACCGTCACCTACACCGGGTACCGGGTCTGGTCCGGCCCGAACACCGTCGAGATCACCCACGCCGACGGGCACGCAAGCGTCTACGGACACATGAGCACATCAACCGTGGGCCGAGGTGAGACAGTCCACCCCGGCCAGAAGATCGGAACCGTCGGACACGAAGGACTCTCGACCGGCCCACACCTGCACCTGACCATCACAGCCAACGGATCGCCGATTGACCCAGAATCGTGGTTCCAGACTGAGAGTCTTGAGCCATAAGACACGCGCATGCTTCCAGGTCAAGTCGGCGACCAAGAGATGAGCCAGGACTTAGGTTCATGATCAAATCATCAGCATTGAGTTCTTCGTTATTTATTCGTTATATGTTTCTGGGTTCACAGAGTTGCAAA
Organism: Phytoactinopolyspora alkaliphila; assembly: GCF_010550695.1. GTDB lineage: Bacteria > Actinomycetota > Actinomycetes > Jiangellales > Jiangellaceae > Phytoactinopolyspora > Phytoactinopolyspora alkaliphila. The sequence goes on along the minus strand of NZ_JAAGOB010000015.1, from coordinate 1,355 downwards.
GTTTTTGTTAGCTGAGGGCAAGCTATCGAGGGGTGGGGAGTTAGTTATGGGTGGCACGAGGGTGGGCCTGAGTATGCGCGGGTTCGATAAGAGGGTGGGGTTTTCGGCATTAAGTGTGGCTCTATGTGTTTCCATGGTGGGAGTCGACACTGAAATTGCAGATGCGGGTCCAGTAGTTGAAACCCTGGAACTGAAAGACTTGCCGGTGTGGGATGCGCCGGATGAAGCGGTGCGAGACGTCGATGGCGCTGTCGAGGTCGAGGAGTTCGAGCAGCTACTCCGTGAAGAGCTATTGAGTGAGGACGGCGACGGCGAGGGGTTTGGTGCAGGACTTTTATCTATCGGAACGTCGTCTACGGGTGCGATGCCGTTCTTTTCGTTTCAGGACTTCGAATTATGGGATAGTTCTGTGTTGCGGGTGAACATTGGCAACGGGAATCTTCTGCTCGAGGCGAATGACGTGCAGATCGATGCTCCGGGCGTCGCTCACCGGATCGATCGCTACTACAACAGTCTGGCGAATGATTCAACGACGTCGCCGTTGCGGGATCGGTGGACGTTGTCGGCCTGGCCGGATATCCGTCTCGACGTCGACAATGATGAAGCGACCTTCTACGGCCCGACAGGGTTCGCGCAGACGTTCACGCAGGATTCGAACGGCGATTGGGTCGCACCGCCGGGACTCAATGCTGACCTGACCGAGCTCAGTGGTGGTGGATATAGGGTCGAATACCAGCGTACAGGGGAGTGGTTGCGGTTCACATCGAGCGGGACGTTGACCAGTGACCGTGACCGCAACGATGTAGGAAATGATTCCATGGTCCATATCGACGGGCCGTTTCCTGGTACCCAGGTGGGTTGGGGCATGCGGGACGCCGCCCATCGCTCCACGGACATCTTCCACGACACCTCTCGCCGGGCTACCCATGTTGTTGATGCTGGCGGCCGGGAGACGGTCTACGGTTACGATTCGGCTGGTCGGCTGAGCACGGTGACCGCGCCGACGTTGCCCGGGCAGCCAGCGGTAATCACTGTGTACGGCTACAACAGCGACGGCCTGCTGGAATGGGTGACCAGCCCGAATGGGTACAGCACCCAGATTTCCTACGACGGCTCGGACCGTGTCGCCGAGATCAGGCGGTACCTGACGCAGCACGCTCAGAGCGGCGACGCCGCGGTGACCTCGTTCGCCTACGACGGTGACGAGACGACCGTGACCGATCCGAACGGTCACGATTCGGTGTTCGTCTTCGACTCAGATGACCGCGTCATCGAGGTCACCGACGCTTTAGGGCGAACTCGTTCGCAGGAATGGACCCCGAACAGCGACGTGGCGTCTGTCACTGATGCGATGG
>NZ_JAAGOB010000014.1 GCF_010550695.1 Phytoactinopolyspora alkaliphila | reverse complement strand
CATGCGGGCGATGCCGGCGTTGTTGACCAGCGCGAACAGTTGACCGTGTTCGGCTGCGGTGTCGATCAGCCGGTCCCGGTCCTGTGCAGAGCGGATGTCACACTCCACCACCACCGCCCGATCACCACCAACACCTGCACTCTCCACTGTGGCTTTCAACGCAGCAACTGACCTCCCGGCCAACACGCATACGTAGCCATCGGCAAGTAGCCGATGAGCCATCGCCCGCCCCAAACCACCCCCGGCACCAGTCACTACAACAGTTTGCACATTGGCACCGCCGATCGATGAGCACAATTCCCTATCGAAAGGAGACGCAGCTATCTGCGTCGCTTATCAAGATATCGCGTCCGCAGGGCTTACCAAGGTGGCCACTTCTGTCGCCGCAATGCCTGACCGCGACCTCTCGTCTCATTAAAGCCGGGTTCATCACTCTAATGAACACCCAAAAAATTCGCCCCCTTGCAAGGTCATTCCAAATTGACGAACATGATCGCACGTGTGCAACCCGCCACCATGCCAAAGTACCGTCCGGCAAATTGAAGATTAGGCGGAAAGCAAATGAAGATTCTCCTCATCACATACGGCAGTCGCGGTGACACCCAGCCGTTCGTCGCTCTAGCACGAGAGCTGAGCCTAGCCGGCCATAAGCCCATTCTCTGCGCACCTGCCTCATTTCGCAACTTATCGACAACGTATGATATTGAGCTCTTTCCTCTACATGACGAATGGCAAGACCTGAAAGATGACAGCATCTTTCAATCGGCGTTCGAGACAAATTACCGAGGCCTGCGGGGTAAGTGGCTAGCTATCCAGGTGATTCAAAGATTTAGGCCACTTATGGCACGTGTCCGACAGGGCATCTACGAGGCATCAAATCTTAAGCCCGACCTCATCGTAAGCCTCCCCAGCCTGCCTGGTCACGAGCTGGCAGAGTACCTGGGCGTACCATCAATATCTGTATGCCTTCAGCCTGCTTGGGTGCCGACCAAGGCATTTCCAAACGCCATGTTGATGCGCAATGTACCGAAAGCATTAAATAGAGCCTCATATTGGGCAACATATGCGTGGTATCGAGTCCTCACTGGAAACAGCAGACCGTGGCATACGTCGTTGTTCAAGACACCAAGTCAGCGAACTAACGCTCCCATGCGCCGCAGGGATGGGTCCCAATTAACAGTCCTTCAGGCGTTCAGCAAACACCTCTTGCCGTCATGTCCAGACTACCCCAGGGCCGTCCATACTACCGGCTTCTGGCCCTTGCCAGCTCCAGAGAAATGGCGACCCCAAGCCCAATTATTAGACTTCATCTATACCCGACGGCCGCCAGTCTACATCGGATTCGGCAGCCTTGTTGGAACCGATGCAGCCGGGCTCGGCCGACTTATCGAGCACGCGATACAGATCGCCAACGTACGCGCTGTCGTCGTCGCGGGGTGGGGCGGAATAGCCACAAGTCAGACTACAAACGATATCTTCTACGCCGATGACGTACCATTCGATTGGCTCTTTCCAAAAATGGACGCTATCGTCCATCATGGGGGAATGGGCAGCGCCGGGGCAGCACTATTAAGCGGGCGTCCGCAAGTCACATGCCCAGCAATGGCTGAGCAACCATTTGTCGCCGAGCGCCTGCGCACTCTTGGTCTGTCACCAGAACCTCTGCCCCTGAGAGCCTTAACTCCCGAACGACTCGCCACCGCCATTACCGAAGCTACTACTAATCGAAACTTTGAATCACGGGCAAGGCTAATGAAATTGATGGTTGAAGATGAGAGCGGCCTAAGAAAGGCAATCGAGATAATCGACAGCATGTAACCAGAGAGGAACCTCAATCACTTCACTCGAAACTAAGGACGCCGCCCGTATCGCCACGATTTTGGCTGCCACAAGCCACCCATCGACCAAGGCCAGCATTGGTCCTCAGATCGATGGTGCGTATCGGCCAAATTGGGGACCGTCCTTCCGGGCAGGACGGTTCCGACGCCATAATCGCCAGGGCGCAGCCACATCTGGTACTCCTGAGGCAAGGGCCGCGAGCGCGACCTCCCTACCTCCGGAGAACCCTGCTTCGATTCTAGCTTCATCATCCTGAACTTACAGATCTCTCCGTCAAAAGATACCTTGACATGAAGGAATATACGCGTCTTTGGTCGAACTCGCCCCCTGGCGACCACCCTTCGCCGCGAATAGTCTTTGGGCAACACATGGGCTCACATGCGTCTGATCAGAGAGCACTTGAAGTACCGCTCACTGGCGATCAGCTTTAGGCATGAGAGTTCGCAATTGCGTACATTCCGCAACAATGCCGAAGCAAAGTGGAATGCCAACTGTTCCGCCCCGAGCCCAAGCGATGACGACATGCGATATTCGGTCCGCACACGCCACACGCCAGTGCTCATGAATGCTCGAACAGTGAAGTATTCACATCTGTCCGGCTGGAGCACGAACTGCCCTCCAGTCTTGGCAAATTCCACGTGATGAGGCCTGTTACACCGGGCCGTCCATCAATGTGTCCAGGCTATTTGGGCTGTTACCTGTTTGCACACGAACTGAAGGTGAGCCACGATGAATAGCACGAACCCCGACATCAAGCTATTATGTGAGCTAAAGTCGCGTCTAGATGACGATGTACGGGACGTACTTCGCGGCGCCAAGGAAGTCGCCTTAGTCAACTTTCACAATCTAGCCAAGTCCTATCCGAAGCGGATGTGGAACCCTGGCGATCTCGCCATCTGGCTCGGCGCTAAGGCCGTTCTACGACGCCTCGGCGTGAAGATTGTATACGAGTGTGCAATGGACACGTATTCACCTCAAGCTCTCGAACGAGCGGCGCCTCGTGGACCCATCCTGCTCATTGGAGGCGGTGATTTTGGTGATATGTACGATTTCCCGGGAAGCCCGCAGCGCACAAGAATGGATCTACTTCGATCATATCAAGGAGTCCCGATAGTACAGCTGCCCATCGCAGTTCATTTTCGCGATGAAGCATACGCCAGTAGCATGGGTCAGGCCATAGCTGAACACGGAGACGTCGTGGTCATGGTGCGAGATAGGATCAGCGAACGCAGAGCACGGGCTCACATAGCAGGAGATATACGGCTCACCCCCGACATGGCCTTCGCTCTCGGGCCGCTGGACCGCTCGAGCTGCGTTCCCACAGTTGACTTGACATGGATGGCGTGGCGTCCGGGCGACGATGAGTATGTTGATCATGGAGGACCGCCTCCAGATGTCGACACGCAGATGGTTGAATGGACACGACCAATGCCTGCAGAACGATCATGGCCATGGGACGCTGCGCTGGCGCGACTTGTCCACATACATCTTGGCCGACTGCTGATTCGGAGTTCGTACCTACGCCAACACCTATGGAAGCCCTACGCCCTCACATTTCAGCCACTGTCGCGTGGCGGACTCGAGCGAGGGCTAGACATTCTTGCGTCGTCCAGGTACGTAGTAACTGGCAAGCTGCACGGTCACATTCTATGCCTGATGCTGGGCATTCCCCATTCTGTTCTTGACAACTCATTCGGAAAGGTACGCGGCTTCTACGACACGTGGACCATGAACAGTCATCTCGCGACCTGGGCCGACGATGGAGATACTGCGCGCCGAACGGCACTGGAGTATCTCAACAGAGTTTGAAGCGCCGTGATCGGCATCAGCCCCGGCCCGTAGACCGACGCCGACAGCGTACCTGGCTATCCGCGGTTGGACATGGTGGCGTTCTGATTCAAGCGTATGCGCTGCTGGTGCGCGCCGGTGGCTGCGTAGCAAGATACCTGGCAGCCTGAGGGCGCCTACCGACCTCTGACCGGTAGCAGCATGACGCGGATCGACACCACCGAGGGCGAGGATGCCATCACCAGCGACACCGCCGACGCGGTCATCGCCCAACCAGTACTTGACGCAGAATCAACCGGCGTACACCACACCGCCAGTCTTTGGCCAGGTCAGCTAACGCGACGGTGACGCCCAGCATGCCGCGGGCGGTGTCGAGGTCGGTACACGCAAGTTCGCACCGACTGCCCCGGTGGCCCTTGATCCAGGGCGGCCCGCACCGTCGCGGACGGGTCGATCACGACCACCTCGATCTCGTCCCGCCCCCGCCTCGGTGCGACACATCGAGCGAGTCCTCGATGCGGTGCTGTCGCGGTCATCGATTATCCCAAGGACATGGCAGGTGCCCGTGTCGACGAACGCCTCCATGCCGTCAGGCCGCCACTAGCATCGCCGGAAAGCCCAGGCTCGGCCCAACCGGTACTCATCAACGTAAGGCGCTTGACCCACGCCTATCGACGTCGGGCAACTCAACCACGGCATTCTCGTACGAGTACGCATCAGTATTGGTCCCGAAGGAGACTGCCGGCCCCAAGTGCCTCCTGCCGGCCGCACATAACTACTCCGACAAGACGCTCCTGGCGAGACCCGCATCCAAACTTTAGACTTCAATGCACATGAGCCTCGTTTTCAAGCACCGGGAGCCACTAGGGGCTCTGGCGTGGATCAAACGCGTCCCGCAATGCGTCCCCAATAAAGTTTAGAGCAAGCACCGTCAAGGCAATCGCAATCCCAGGCGGCAGCCACAGCCATGGCATCTCCTGAAGAATGGTGAGCGACTGAGCGTCTTGCAGCATGCCACCCCAGCTCGCTTGCGGGTGCTCTACGCCTAGGCCAAGGAACGACAGGGCAGCCTCAAGCAAAATCGCGCCAGCGCTGAGTAATGTCACCACGACCGTAAGCGGCGATATAACCGGGCCAACCATGTGGCGATACATAGTCTGGAAGTCACTAGAACCTATAGCGCGCGAGATCGACACATACTCGGTTTCCTTTACCGACAATGACACCTGTCGAACGATCCGACAGGCCATGGGCCACTCAAAGAGCGCAATTACAATAATAATCGTGAACAGACTTGGCCCGAGGATTGCTACAAGTAGGAGAATTACAACAAGGGACGGAAACGACAGTACGATGTCTACCAAGCGCATTATGACGGAATCTACCCAACCTCCAGCAACGCCTGCCATCAGTCCGAGGATCGCACCAATCAGAGTAGCTGATATCGCTGCACAGATGCCCACCGTCAAAGACACTCTTGCGCCATGCACCAATCGGCTTGCCACGTCCCTCCCCACCGAATCTGTGCCAAGCCAATGCTCGAAACTCGGTCTATTGCGTACCGCCGAAGCATCAACCAAGTTCGGGTCAGGTATGGGCAGGAGAGGACCAACTATTGCCACCATAACCAGTATTGCTATAAACACTACGCCGAATGTCGCCAGCCGATGGCCACGAAATCGCCTGACTCCCATACTCACCGGCGAAACGGAAGCACGAGTCGTCCCGTACAGATCTACTTCGCCCAAGGTGCCGCCCCTATGGGCACTAAGCCGCCCAGCGAACTTGCCCTTCAATGACCACCGCCGAGGTCTCATATTCTTATCCTCGGATCCAGAACAGCTGCCAGCAGATCAGCGAAAAGATTGAAAAGCATCACCAGTACGGCACTCATGAGTACTACGCCTATTATAACTGGATAGTCCCGACTTGTGATCGCTTCCAGGACCAGCCTTCCGACACCCGGCCAGGCGAAAATAGTTTCGATAACAACGGTTCCCGCTAGTAGTGCGGGAACCTGGATAGCCAGCACCGTCGTTAATGGGACGAGCGCATTGCGCAGACCGTGTCGGACGACAGTGCCGGCAGTTGAAACACCTTTGGCCCTTGCAGTAACCAAATGGTCCTGGTGAAGGACCTCGAGCATGCTCTGTCTTGTGAACCTGACGTAGGGCCCGACTAAAACCGCCGCGAGTACACACGCCGGCAACAACAGATGATGCATCGTATCAACCACTGTATTGTTGTCATTGGCGAACGTTCGCATTCCACCGCTCGGCAAGATTCCCAATCTCAATGAGAAGATATAAATAGCACTTAGCCCCAGAAAGAAACTGGGTATCGATATGGCAAACATACTTACGCCTGCGGAGGCATAGTCGAAGGCACTATTCTTCTTTAACGCCGCCAAAACGCCCATCACCACTCCCAGTGGGAGCGCTATGGCAACGCTCGCCCCAACTAGCATACTTGTGGCGCCGATGCGCTCGCCGATAATCTCAATGACCGAATCGCGGCGATGAAACGAGTATCCGAGATTTCCGCCCAGTACCTCACGAATCCACGCGACGTACTGTGCCCATATGGTACCGTCCAAGCCCAGCTCGGCGCGCCTCCGTTTGAGATACTCCGGCGATGCGGCCGCGGCCTCTTCCGGACTCATCAGCGCCCGCATAGGATCACCCGGGAGCATTTGAACAAACACGAACGACAAGAGCAGGATGCCAAACAGGACGGGGACGGAAATCAGAACCCGCCGGGTTGTATACCTCAGCATCGCATCACACCTCCCTCGGTGATTGTTGCTATGCGCCCCATGCGACCTCGGCCAAGACGCCCGTTTCGCCACCGCTCAATGGGCCACCCACGCCGTCAACTACAAACATCTACTCTTCCCAGGTCCACTCTCCGATATTCCAGAACTGCATGTCTTTGTTGCTATGCACTCGCACGCCTTTGAGCCTCGAGTCGTAGGCAATTATTGAGTCCGGGACGAGGAGATAGATTTCCGGCACTTCTTCATTGAGCAATCGGAACGCACGTTGATAGACCGCTGCACGCTTTTCGGCGGAGGATTCGCGTCGACCCGTACGCCAGTGGTCATCCAGCTCCTCATTACAATACCTAATGATATTCGAGCCATTGGGATAGTGACTCTCGCACGACGTGTACGCCTCGACCGAACTCGGATCTACAGTGAAGTCGGCTCCAGCGGTATAGAATCCATGGAACGAATCTGGCTCCTCCGCCGCTCTATCGAGAAACTCTGCCACATCTATCGTTTCGATCGACCAGTTGATGCCGACGTCTGCCATATTTCCCTGGGCGATCTCTATCGCGCGCTTCGGAGCACCGGTCACGTGGGCAAACAGGAGGAACGTCAGTTCAGTGTCAGAATCCCATCCCGCCTCATCCAGAAGCTGCCGTGCACGCTCCGGATTATATCGATATTCCGTAACGTCGTCTTCCGGTATTGCCCATTCAGGGCCGAGTTGGCGGATGTTCGCAATCGGCGTCTCACAGTATCCCTTGTATACCGCGTCGCAAATTGCCTCCCTGTCAATCGCGTAAGCCATTGCTTGCCTGACTTGGGGATCCAGTAGCGGTTCAAAATGCTGTATGGCCCATACGCCCGGCGCGATGCCTGAAGTAGATTCAACTTCGATGCTCTCTAAGGCCCCGACTCTTTCTACGTCCGTCGGGTCGATAGAGAACATGAATTGAATCTCACCGGTCTCTAATTGAGCGCTCATCACGTCAACAGACACCACCCGGAATGTGACCCGGTCGAAGGCAGCTCCAGGTTGCCATTCCATGTTCTTCTCAAATTCCAGATACTGTCCAGACTGATGTTCCTTCAGGGTATATGGGCCGCTGGATACCGGGACTGTACGAAAGAACTCGTGCTCGGCCAATTCATCGTGCGGCACCTCGCCCAGAATGTGTTGAGGCAATATTGGCAGCTTTCGCAAGACGAGATTCGGAAGCCAGGTCGCGTCAGGATCCGCCAAATCAATTACGACGCTTTTCTCATCTGGCGCTGAAAGACCTGAGATTTCGTTTGCCGCGCCCTCTGCGAATTCGTCCGTGCCCACTACTCCGGCCATGGGCCCAGCCATGATACTTATGTTCGGATCGAGCGCTTGAGTAAGGGTCATGACCACGTCGGCGGAGGTAAGCTGCTCTCCATCACTCCACGTGAGGTTGTCTCGAAGTCGGAGAGTCACGGTCGTTGCGCTGTCGTCGAGCTCCCATGATTCAAGGATGTCGGACTGCACTTCGTTCTCGTCGTCCGTATACAACAGTGGCATGAAAACCAGATCGAAGGTCATGCTCTTGCCCTGTTGACCAGCCGTATATGGGACTAGATCTGTCGGCTCTTGAGCAATCGCGACCTCTAAGGTGTCTCGACCTGTGGCGTCGGCGGCGTCACTTTCATCGTTCCCCGGTGAATTGCTAGTTCCCTGGCTGCAACCCACAATGACCAACGCAGTAGCTGCAGCAACGAAGGCTTCGTGTCTACGTATACGAGTTGTCGACTTCATAATCACTTCACCCTTCATCTCTTATCCGTATTTGATGCCGCATTGAGCGAACAGAGGAACCGCTGTAGTAGAAAATCGTTCATGCTCGAACTGAGCGGGCCAGCATGCTTACATCGGATTTCAGATTTGGGTTTTCAGTTAGCATCTCATTTCATCCGGTTGCATCGGTCCTCAGTGGCCGTAAGCGGACCGTCATACTCGTTGGACGTCTGTCACCTGCATGCGCTTCTGTTCGCAGATTAGATTCAACTGACCGATCGCATCTTGCACATGTGACCACGGCACAGCATGTGGCAAGGTCGCCGACTTCGCCGCTAGAGCCGCGACTGTGCCTGCAGCTTGCCCCATCGCAACGGCATTTCCCGTGACGCGGTAGCTCGAGTGTGCGTAGAAGTCGCCGCTTATGCAACGTCCCGCTAACATCAACCCATCGACGTCTCGGGCAATCAGAGCCCTTAGCGGTATGTCGTAAGGATTGACCTGGGCTATGGTGTCGCCTCTCGCACGCCCATCGACCGCAGTGGCAGCGGAACTTAAAAAGCCGCCTTCATCTCTGCGTAGCGAATGAACGTCTGCACCCGACCTTACGCGACATATCGCGTCGGAGTGCTTCTGACCTGACCGGATATCCTCTAGGCTTACCGAATAACGTCCATGAATTCTTCGACCTTCTCTAACACCTATCTGCGCACCGGTGGAGACAATACGAAACTGTGCCCAGCGTCCGCCCAAGGACCGTAAACCGCGGGCAAGTTCATGTATTTCGGCTCGCGCGTTCATTGTTGCGCTCGTGATCTGTTCAGCACTCGTCGATGAGATTCCGTATTCGTGGTTGGCCATTAAGGCATAGAGGTTCTCATAGATGCACCAGATTGTAGGCGCAGAGTAAGATGGCGAAAGGCCTGCGCGCTCAAACTCCCCTAGGAGGGCCTGTCTGGGATCATGGCCATTAGGGTAGGTGGCTCGCTCAGCCGCTCTTCCCCGGCGGCCGCCCGATACATACTCCTCGATCTCATCGAGTTTCACCCCCGTGAAGAGCGCCATTAAACTCATGGGCTGCGCCTCACCGGTCTCGGGGTGGCCATAGTCGAAGTCACATCCAACCTGTGCGGCGACGTCGCCGTCGCCGGTAGCGTCCACGAAGACGTTTGCGTTCCAGGCTTGGCGTCCCGACTTAGATTCCGTTATCACCGTGGTCATTCGATTTGCCGCGTCGCGGGCGGCGGAAACTACCCGAGTATGCAGCTGCGTCTGGATGCCGGCTGCGTGTGATATTTCGTCCAGCACATACTTCATCGCTTCTACGTCATAGCCAAAGTTCAGTTCATCTCCTCCGGCACGGGCGCCCCAGCTGTCGAGGGTCTCGGTAAGTTCGGAGAGGATACCTGGCTTGTCTGCTTCGATAATCCAACTGAGCGCGCCCGATGTCCAAACCCCTCCGAGGCAACCGTGGGCCTCCAAGAGCACCGTCTTTGCACCCGTGCGAGCGGCAGCCACAGCAGCCGCAAAGCCGGCCGGCCCCCCGCCGCACACGATGACGTCAGCGCCGCTTGCGATCGGTGTATGGCGCGCTTCTTCCTGGAAGAACTTCATCCAGCCTCCACCTGATGACGTCACCCTTCGCCCTCCCCGCCACTGGTCCGAACGACGACCTTGGCGGCAGCGAAGCCATGTATGCGTTCGCCCATGCGTCCTGGCGATACCAGCCAGGGTGAGATGCCCAGGCCCGCCCTCCTTCGACTTCGACGCGTTTTGCGTAGCGGTCAGCCCATTTCATTTCATCTTCCCCCCGAGCCGCCACCGTGTCAACAACAACGGCTCGGCTGCGTCGATCGTCAAGTCTCGGCACCGCCCCCTCCACGCACCTTCGTTTGGCGCACCGCGCTGCGGCTTCGCCAGCGCCGGCGTCGACCTCACAGGGACATCACAGACGGCATCCGCGGGTGCCCCGATGCCCACTCACGGTTTCGGAGACGTATGTTGCTGTTGCGGGTCAGGCTGTGCGAAGGCCAGTTCCCAGCCGCCTCGACGCGAGGCTATACGCTGGCCTGCAGCACGCATCGAACCGCATAACAGACCCAGCGATCTGAACGAGCGCACGGACGATGGCAACTTGCCCAAGGTTCAAGAGATGAGAAGGGCTGTTCGCCAAAACGGTATCGATAGCTGACAATGACGCGCATTCAAGGCACTGAGCTGCACGCGACTTGCCACCCGTCGACCTACTCGTTTGGGGCCTCCACACGCCCAACCGTCGTCCGCAACGAAACGGCCGGAAGGAACAGGACCGCAACGAACGCGGCCAAAGCTGCGCCAGCGGATACATGGAAGGTCAGCGCTATCGCCTCGCCATAGGCGCGTTCAGCAAGATCGCGAGTTGGGCCTGGAACCGGTCTCGTCTGGATCCAGCTCAGAATCTCACCTTCTCCGATCCACTCACCGGTGCCTGGATGCGCAGCCATGCCGTCTGCGAAGACTTGTTCCGACTTGAGTGCCAGTAGCGTACCGAGAAACGTCACACCCGCAGCGCTTCCCAGCGATTGGAAGAATGCCATGATGGAGGTGCCAGCGCCGAGGTCTCTGTACATAAGACTGTCCTGTGCGACGAGGATCAGGTTCTGCGTGCATGCGCCAAGTCCGCTCCCCAGCAGAGACATATAGATGCCCAGGTGAACCAATGACGTCGCTTGATTTATGGTGCCAAGCAGCGCAATTCCGACCGTTGCTAACGCCGTCCCCACGATCAGATGCCCTTTCCAACGCCCGGTGCGTGTCACCATGTGTCCTGAGACAAACATCGCACACATTAGTCCGAGCATCATCGGAACGACCAAGGCGCCTGACTGTGTGGGCGTGTAGCCCCGCGTGATCTGAAAGTACTGCGCAGCGTGCACGAGCGTGCTCATCGTGACGATGGCGACCGCCATGCTAGCTGTAATCGCCAAGGCCATCGTTCGCTTTCGGATTATGCGCAAGGGCACAACGGGATCGGTCGAGCCCCGTTCGACTAGCCATGCCAATATGGCGAGCGCTATCCCCCCGCCAGCTACAGTTGCACTAGGCCACGAACTCCATTCGAACAAATCACCAACCAGCGTGACCCAGACTAATAGTGTGCTAATGGACGATAATAAGAGTATGGCACCTAGAACGCTGTTTCCAGTGTGGCTGACAGGTGTACGCAACGGCGGCATGCACTCAAGCAACAGCAAGGCCACCACGCCCACTGGTACTCCTATCCAAAAACACCAGCGCCATCCAAGCACAGGCGTGTCAACGATGATGCCGCCCAACAATGGTCCGGCCACGATTGCTAACGCGGTAACAACTCCGAGATACCCCATATATCGACCCCTCTCGCGCGAAGGGATCATTGACGCCATTACTATGTGGACCAATGAGAGAAGTCCACCAACGCCTACACCTTGAATGCCCCTTAGCCCGATTAGCACCTCTGTGTTCTTTGCAAGGCCAGTGAGTATCGATCCAAGTATGAAGATCAATACTGATGCTTGGGCCAACCGCTTTTTACTTGTACGATCGGCCAGCCTTCCCCAGACTGTCGTGGCGACCGTCGCGGTAACGAGCGGCGCAGCGAACACCCAACTATATTGCCTTTGTGTTCCGTCGAGATCCTCGATAATACGTGGCAAGGCATTTACTATGATCGCGCCCGACAAAGTTGCCATAAAGATGGCGATAAATAGTCCAATTGTTGTGAGGAGTACCCGACGGTGCGTAGGTATCGAGCGCCGCCGAGTCCTCGTGTGACACCCTGGTTTGACGGACTTCAATGATGGATCCTCTCGGCACGCCTCCACGGCACCATCGGCTCGCCGATGACTAAACGCGTAGATCCCATAGCCACCGTCGTTCGAGTATCTCGCTCTAGCCGAGGTGTTGCACGGGGTCCGTTTCTCGCACCAGGGCGGGGAGCTTTAAGAGAGGAGTGTCGACAGAAGTCGATACATGTTCAATGGTTTCAGATGAAATCCTGAATGGTGTCGACTCATTGTTTATACGAATGAGCAACACGTGCTGGGAGCAAGAGAGATTCGCAAGTTTCTGCGTACATCGAGAAACCTAAGACACCCGAGTACCGGGGTCGAGTCGATTCCCACCTGCACGGCAATTTTATCGCCCCGCACAACTAGGCTTGCGAGTTCCAAGCACCACGTCCGTCGGGTTGCCCGACGTGTTCTTGGCGTCCGCCAATGGTGTCATTTCCTTCGGCGATGCCCTCCCACGACACCGTCGTTCCGGACATGCTGATCCGTGATGGCCATCGTCCGATCGCGGCGAAGCCGCCACAAGCGAGCCCGGCCCCTATGAGGGCCGCCGCGCCGCCGCCGCTCGCACCGACGAAGGCGCCGACGGCACCAGCAGACCAAGACACGATCCCGATGCCGGCCGTGGCAGCGCGCCACCTCTTCGTCATCGCTCTATTCATCGAAACCATCGATCCCCTTCAGAAGATCAATGACGGTCGTATCGAGCGCTCGTGCGACCAGTATGAGGTGATCAATCCCGGGAGTGGTTTCGGCATTCTCCAGATTCTGAAGTCCCCTCCGGCTAATGCCCGCTGCGTCCGCCAGCGCCTCCTGCGAAAGTTCGCGACTACAACGTAGCTCGCTGATCCGCTGGCTGAGGTCTCGATGGATTTTGGGCCAGTCGGCTGGCCTCACACGTTTTGGCACGTCATTGAGCCTGGTTCAGAACGTACAACTTGTCAGCTAAGTATCCTGCGCCGATTGCGCAGGATACTTAGCGCGGTGTGCCGCGGTCCAGCGCGTTCGTCTTCCTCGCTGGCACCGTCACTTCAGCGACTGAGCGCCTAATCATCGTGTCCTCACCAGGCGTGCACACTGGCACTCCGGCCCCTTAGGGCCGATCAGAGCAAGCGTCCACGGACCAAGGCGTATGTAGCCACGGTCGCGCAACAGGGCATCGACCTTGTCATGATCATCAGGCGATTCGACCGTCCATGCGTCCGCCAGATCACTCAGTGTGGGATAGGCGACGTCCTTCGTCACCAGGACATCTCGCTCCGATATCCAGGCCAAGTAGTTCGGGCCAACGTGATCGACTTCGGTCTGGCTCACAGCCTCCACCGACCTTCCCCAATACATCGTCCGCTCCTAGCGGGATCACGAGGCCGGGCGGCGGCGCATAGCGGGCATACCTATACAACCGTAAAAATCCTCAAAATGTTTTGGCTTGCGGTCGAACATAGCCCGAACCAAGTTCTGCACATTTGCCGAACGCGGCATGCCGTCCACCGAAGTGGCGGAATCGCAAGGTGCTTTGGTCCCTGCAGGCACTTGCCTCAGGATCAGATTTTGCTCACACTGAGTAGTTGTGGCGTTGAACGTTCAGCAGTGCTGAAGCCGCCAGGTTTTCGATATCGGCGACCGTCTCGGGTCCCTCGAACATCCGGTGATGCCGGTCCAGCCGCTTCACCAGCGGATACAGAAGGCCAAAAACAAGTTTTTGCCCGGGCCCGGTCCTCACATCCAGTTCTAGATCGAACTGCAACGGCTCCCCCGCCGGCACGCCGAACTCACGCTGACGGACGTCCTCGACGAGGTCAGATTCGAGAACCACGAGGACCTGAGCACAGTCAGCTGACCAGCGTGTTCCAACGCCTTCCATCGGTGACAGCACGGCAGCGCGACCCTGTCTGATGGTGGCTATCTGGTCTCCGGACCAGACCTCACACCACCCCGACAGGGGAAGCATGATGACAACGAGTCCGAGAGGCCCGGAGTCGGCGATGGTCTCGGCTCCGAAGGACATAGCGCTGAAGCTCATGCGGTCAAGGCGTGTTCCGTGCAGGCGGAAATCCATCCAGGTCGATTCTGTAGCGTGATCCACACGTAGCTTGCGCCAATTGACTTCCAGGACACGCCGTGCGCCCTCTACATCCTGGGCGCGGCCGACCTCGTAGTCGGCCAAGGGTAAGGCTCTCATGCCGGATCCAGCCATGAGCTCGTCGTCGTCCTCGGCCGCCTCGTCGAGGCCAGCTCGGCGGGCGATCGATACGCATGCAGGCAAGACACTCCAAGTCACCTCGTCATCGATACTGGACGGATGGATTGATCGCGACCACCGCTCCCATCCACAACAAACCTGGTGCGTACGATGCGTCGCTCCTTGAGACGCGCGGTCCGGCCACGCGCCACCGCGCAGACCAGCTCACCCACGGAGCAGGCTAGTCCCCCCTACACCTCCCTCGATGGCCCTTGTACTCATCGAGTGGGACAGTCCCATTCTCCTGGTTTGCGCCGGAGGCACAAGGGGCCAGAACGGGACCGAGCCGAGCGGCGATACCTGCGACGGCCGGGAGAGCCGCCGGCTTCGTGGCCCACCTTTGGCCGACTCGCCCACATTGGCCCCCTTTGATCATCACCATAGCTGCTGTATGATTTCGAAACGCAAGGTCCAATCATAGAGACGGTGACGCTGTGGCACGCAAGCGCAAACAAGAACCCGAGGACTCTGAGCCGCCCGCAGGCGAGTCTGAGGCGCTTCTCGCCGACGAGCCTGAGGACACATTCGATGACGAGCCGACCATGATCAGCGCGGAGAAGGACTCTGGACCCACCTTCGAAGAGATGGACAAGAAGTACAACATCCGTGTGGTCGAGCGGTTCATCTTCTTGCTGAACCTGCTGCAGGAGACCGTGACGCCGATGTCGCTCGCGAAGATCTGCACCACTCTCAAGATGTCCAAGGCCACGACATTCCGCTACCTGTGGACCTTGGAACGGTGGGACTATGTCGAGCGCAACGAGAAGGGCCATTACCGAGTCGGCATTGGCTTCGTGCGCATGCAGTCGCAGGAGCTGCGAGTCATTCAGGACCGCGCCCGCGCATGGCTGGAGAAGCTGCGCAAGGAGACCGGCGAGTCGGCTGAGCTCGCCGTCCTCAACGGGGACCACGTCATCTGCGTTGAAACCGCGACCAGCACGCGCAGCGTGCGCATGGCCAGCACACTGGGCTCACGCGAACCGTTACATTGCACGGCCCTCGGCAAAGCGATCGCTTCGGACTTGCCCGCAGACGACGTCCGAGCGGTGCTCGAACGCACCGGTATGCCGCAGGTCACCGAGAACTCAATCACTGATGTGGACCGATACTTCGAAGAACTCAGTGCGGTGGGCCATCTGGGTTACGCCATCGACGACCGCGAGCACGACGCCGATGGCCGCTGTGTAGCTGTACCGGTCCTCGGCACCCATCTGCCCGTCGCCATCAGTGTCAGCGGACCTGCCGGCCGGATGCCGTTGTCGAAGCTGGAGGAGATCGCGCCGGTGCTCAAGAACATCGCGGTTCGGCTCACCGACCCGTCGGACGAAGGCCCTCCCCCGTACGACGAGCCGGGCCCTTCCACCTGAGGTGTACCTCGTCTACAACACGATCTCGAACTTGCTGACCCAAGCCGAAGAGGTCGCCTGCTTCAAGGACGTCGCCCGCCACCTCTGCCCCGGTGGCCGATTCGTCATCGAGCCGGGCGTGTTCAGCCCGGCCCAGGTGCTGCCACCACCGTGGATGAGCGCGAATGTCGTCACCGGCCAACCGTAACGGAACATCGTCCGTCCCGCCGACAGTGCAGTCCGCACATCAGACGGTGGTCCTGGCGCGCCTGAAGATTGTAGAAAGAATTCCGGCCAGCCGTGTCGGATCGCGGCCGGCGCGTTCGTAGGAGGGGTGAGCGGCTGCCCGTAGGAGGGCAGTCCATCACTTCGAAGGGAACTGCGATCATGAAACTGACGACTGTCACGAACGTCTCGGTCGACGGCGTCATTCAGGGACTCGGCGGGCAGAGCGAGGACCGCAGGCACGGATTCGAGCGCGGCGGCTGGGCCCTGCCGCTGTTCGACACAGAGATCGAGACGTTCCTCGGCCAGGTCTACCAACGTTCCGATGCATTCCTGTTCGGTCGGCGCACATACGAGATCTTCGCCAACTCGTGGGGCACCGGCTCGTGGGGAACAGATCAGGGCCACAACCCGATCTCATTGGCGCTGAATACGCGGCCCAAGTATGTCGCGTCGACTACGCTCACCGACCCGGAATGGACCGACACGACCGTGCTCTCCGGAGATCTCTCGGCCGCCGTCCGAGAGCTGAAGGCCAAGCCCGGAAATGAGATTCAGGTGCACGGCAGCGGCAATCTGGTCCGCTGGCTGCTCGCCAACTACTTGGTCGACGAGATCACGCTGCTCACCTATCCCGTGGTCGTCGGCCAGGGCATGCGACTGTTCCCCGAGACCGGGCCGGACATCGCGCTTGACCTGGTCGACTACCGAACCTTCCCGAAGGGCATCACGGTCCAGGTCTACCGGCCCAGCGGTCGCCCGCGGTACGCCACCGACTGAACCACAGGAGAGGACTTTCAGATGCGGTACTTGGTTTCCGTGATCGATGACAAGAGCAATCCCGGCAGCACGGATAGGCAGCCTGCCATCAGCGCGTTCAACGAACGCCTGATCGCCGAAGGCCACTGGGTCTTCGCGGGCGGACTCGCGGACACCGACGCCGCCACGGTGATCGACAACCGGGGCGAACAAGCGATGTTCAGCGATGGGCCTTTCGTGGAGTCGAAGGAGTATCTCGCCGGCATCTGGGTGTGGGAGGCCCCCGATCTGGATGTGGCGCTCGAACTCGCAACCGAGGCGTCGAAGGTCTGCGATCGAAAGATCGAAGTGCGGCCATTCCAGTGAACGACGTCGAGCAGGCGATCACCCGGGCCCACCGCGAGGAGTGGGCCTGGGTAGTCGCCACCCTCACCAGGCGGTTCGGTGACCTTGACATCGCCGAGGATGCGGCAGCGGACGCGTTCGCGGCGGCCCTCGAACGGTGGCCGGCCGACGGCGTACCCCCAAACCCCGGCGCCTGGCTGACCACCACCGCCAACCGCAAGGCCATCGACCGAATCCGGCGCGAGAGCAAACGCGACGACAAGTACAAGGAGGCCCAGATGGTGTACGGCGACCACCCGCCCGAGCCTCTTGGCGCCATCGATGACGACCGGCTCCGGCTGATGTTCACCTGCTGCCACCCGGCGCTCGCGATGGAGTCCCGCGTGGCACTGACACTCCGCATGGTCGGCGGTCTGAGCATGCCCGAGATCGCCCGCGCCTTCCTGGTGCAGGAAACCACCATGGGGCAGCGGATCACCCGAGCGAAGGCCAAGATCAAGGCGGCTCGCATCCCCTATCGGGTACCGTCCACCGGAGACCTCCCGGCTCGTGTTTCCGGCGTACTCGCCGTCCTCTACCTCGTCTTCAACGAGGGCTACCTGGCGAGCGGACCCGACACCGATCCCGTCCGTGACGACCTGACCACCGAGGCGATCCGGCTCACCCGCCTGCTCCGCGCCCTCATGCCGGAAGACGGTGAGGTGGCCGGCCTACTGGCACTGATGCTCCTCACCGAAGCCCGCCACACTGCCCGGGTTTCGGCGAGCGGCGAACTCGTCCCTCTCGACGAGCAGGACCGCGGGGCCTGGGACGCGACGCTGATCGCCGAGGGCCACCGGCTGGTACGCGAGCGCCTCGCCGCTGCCGCTGCCGGAGCGGCTCCGGGCCGCTACCAGATCCTCGCCGCGATCAGCGCCGTGCACACCTCCGTCCGCGACATACGCGATACCGACTGGTCCCAGGTCGTCGCCCTCTACGACCAGCTCAGCCGACTCGACGCCTCGCCAATTGTCGCCATGAACCGAGCCATCGCCGTCGCCGAGCTGGACGGCCCGGACGTGGCACTGGCAGCCATTGACCGACTCGAGGACAAACTCGCCGACTATCACGCCTACCACGCCACCCGCGCCGACCTGCTACGCCGGCTAGGCCGCAGTTCCGAGTCCCGTGCTGCCTACGACAAAGCCATCGGACTAGTCGGCAACACCGCCGAGACCGCCTACCTGAATCGCCGCCGCGACCAGCTGCAGTAGTGCCTTCGGTCCTGAACCCGTGGGGGTGCGGCGGTGAGTTTCGCTGCCGGGCCGAGTCGGTAGCAGTGAGAACCACAACCGACGTCAACCGGGAGGAACAGATGAGCAAGGTCGTGGCGCAAATGACGGTGTCGCTCGATGGCTACTTCACTGGCCCCAACGACGGTCCCGGGCGAGGCCTCGGGGACGGGGGCGAGCGGCTCCACTACTGGGTCTTCGGCGGCCCCTGGTCCTACGCCCAGGAACCGAAAGGCGAAGCGACGGGCGTGGACAAGCAGCTCCTCGAAGAGTCTTCGGCACGCATCGGTGCCGTTGTCGGCGGGCGCTGGACGTACGAGTCAGCGGGCGCGTGGGGCGGAAGGAACCCCTGGCCCGTCCCCTTCTACATCCTCACGCACCGGCCGGAGGACGAGCCGAGCGGTGGCGGATTCCAGTTCGTGAACGGTCTCGATGCCGCCCTCGCTCAGGCGAAAGAGGCCGCTGGCCAGAAGGACGTCGGGATCATGGGTGGAGACGTAATCCGGCAGGTCCTCGCCTCGGGCCGGCTGGACGAGCTCGGCGTGTCGGTTGCCCCGGTGATTCTCGGCGGGGGCAAGCGGCTCTTCGACGGAGTCAGCCCCGACGTCGTGCTTGAACAGATCGACACCGTGCAGTCGCCTTGGGTGACTCACCTGCGCTACCGCGTACTCAACCGGTAGCGGAAGCACCCGCAGCATGCGGGCCCTCAGGCGTGAGGGCTTCATGAGACCCCGAAACCTGCCGCCGCTCAGTCGAACTCGGCTGGCGCTCAATCCCCATGCCAGACACGTGTCAGCCGATCTGCTCGAACAGGGACACGACGATCCCCTCAGGTCCGCGGACGTAGGCCATGCGGACAGTGCCTTCGTATTCGCCGATACCACCGACGAGCCCGTACCCGTCGGCAGCCACAGCGTCGACTGCCGCCTGCAAGTCGCCGACCTCGAAGGACACGTTACGCAAACCCAGCTCGTTGGCCATCGCCGCGGGTGATCCAGGCACATGGTCCGGCGTGACAAAGCTTGAGAGCTCCAGCCGGGTTCCACCGCCTGGTGACTTAAGCATCACGATCTCGCAGTGCGCGCCAGGGATGCCGCAGACCGTCTCCACGAACTCGCCCTGTACAGACCCGGTGCCCTCGATCTCCAGACCCAGGCCGACGAAGAACGCCGTCACCGACTCCAAGTCCGCGACAGTGCTGCCGACATGGTCAAACCGCTGCACGTGTGTCATGTGATCCATCCGCCGCTGTGATCTGGCAGGTTCGACACTGGGGCGCGGCCCCCGCCGGACTGTTCCGACGGGGGCGTGCCGTGCGTGTGTCGCGCCATCAGACCGCCGGCGGGGAGAAGACGCCGAAATGGTTGCCGGACGGGTCGCGCAGGTGAGCGAGCTTCGGGGCGCCGGGGCCAGGGTCGAGCTGCTTGCTGATGACGGATCCGCCGAGCTGTTCGGCGTCGGCACATGTGGCCTCCACGTCCGCGACGAGGATGTAGAACACGGCGTGGTCGGGCATCTGACCGCCGGTGCCGAAGATGCCGCCCATCGGGGCGTCGGCGCCGGAGGCCTTGATGTTGCGGTAGTCCATGCCGCCGGATGCCGCGGGGTCCTCGGGCTCAAACGTCCAGTCGAAAAGGCTGCCGTAGAACTTCTCGGCGGCGTCGGCGTCGCTGGTGGCGACCTCGAACCAGGCCAGGGTGCCGGGCGCGGGTTGAGTCATGATGTCTCCTCTGTTGGTTGCGGATCGCTCGCCAGGGTGGCGGGCTGCGACCACTGTCACGGACGCTGGCGACAGCCCTATGTCGGTGTTTGGAAGAGATCTTTGGGACGCAGTGCGGACGCCGGCAGCGTCGTCTCGTGGCCGTCGACGTTCGTCTCCGGGACGACCCGCTGCGGGCGAGGTGCAGACGCGTCCACTCAGCCTGGATGATGCGATCCATGCGAAACACTCGATCGTCTCTGCGTAGATGGCACCAGGCGGTCAGGTAGGTGCCGTAGGGCCCGACGACGACGCGCTGCGGCTCGACTTCACGCTCGGTTTCGATGCCGCCGACGTCCAAGTAGCGGATGCGCAGCACGTGGTTGTCGCGCACGGCCCGCCAGATGGTCTCGGCGATCTCGGCATTTGGATCGGGCGCGTCCTGCACGAGCAGCCGCACCTTCTCCGCGATGGTGCGTGCGTCCTCGACGGCCCGTTCAGGCATCGCGGCCATGATCTTCTGCAAGGCGCTGCGGGCGTCGCGCTTGAACAGCACAAGCTCGCTACGGCTCAACGCCACGGCAACCGCCGCGGCCTCACCCGACGTGAAGTTGAGCGGCGGCAGGCTGATCGAGCGGTCGAGCGTGTAGCCGCCGCCTCGTCCCTGTTTTGTGGCAATCGGAGCGCCAGCCTGTCCTAATGCGCTCAGGTCGCGCTCGATCGTGCGGATGCTCACCTCGAAGTGCTCCGCCAGCTGCCGGGCAGTGCGGCCCCTTCGCCCTGCGGCCCTCAGCTCCTCGACCAGGGCGTACAGGCGGTCGATACGGTTCATACTCGGAGCGTAAGGGTGGGCGGGGACAGTCTGAGATCCGTTGGCGAGGTTGTCCTGATCGGCAGCGTGCCGTTCGTCAGGTCGGGCACATCCTGCGCGGCGCACCAAGGCAGAGCTTGGCAACTGCGTGGAACCGCACGGCGGCGAAGGCAGGCCACCTCGTCGTCGGTGACCGCGCCGAACTCGCTGACTCGGTGGAGGACGCTGTGGCGGCCGGCTCGCTGGTGGTCGTCTGCGTCACCGACTACGAGGCCGTGCGTACCTTCGCGGATCGATCGGCGACGACCTGGACGGCAAGGTCTGGTGAACTTGACCACGGGCACGTCGCAGGACGCGCAGGAGACCGCCGAGTGGGTGGTGGAGCAGGCGGCGCCTACCTCGCTGGCGCGATCATGGCCATCCCTCATCCGGCGTGAACGCCTCGACGTTCGAGTCGTTCGCCCGTTAGAACATCGCGACCGCGGCCGGGATGCTGTCAGGCTTCGCTCAGCAGATCGACGAAGGTTCGTAACGGGCCCTCGATGCAACGATCGACTCCCACGCGGCCGCGATGTACCTCCTTGTCCAGGAGAGCGAGACGCTCGCGGTCAACGTCGAGCTGCCGGAGTTCATCAAGACACTGGCCGACCGCGCCATCGCCGGGGGACACGGCGGCGACGGCTACGCCGCGATGATCGAACTGTTCCGCAAGCCCTCCGCGGTGACGGCATGACGGCCGCTCGGTGGGCCCGCGCTCATTGCTCACCGGAGTACGACCCTGGTGCATATCCACAGCGTCCTTCGCGGCGGTATGACGCACCCAACGTCTGCGGTCAACGGATGTCGGTGCCGGTGACCGACGCGCCTGGCGGAACGAACGGATCAGGACCGAGGACTTGAACGGCAGGGTCGAACCGGCTACCTCAAGGGTTGTCCGGTGACCTCGCCGCCCCATGCGCTCGCCGCATAGGATCCCGTCGTGAAGGACTCGATGCACCACTGGCTGCCCGATCACCAGCTCGGTGTGGCCGCGACCCTGTCGCACGCGGATGAGCTGGTCGGCCAAGTCGCCGACGTGCTCTTCGCCTACCAGACGCGGCCCGATGGAACCTTCGAGCTCGAGGAGCAGCTCGCCTTCCCCAACACGCGGACCGTCGTGACGCACGTGGCCCCGATGCCGCGGAAGGTCCCGCTGCTCGTCGCCGATGCTCTGGTCGCGCTCCGAGCGGCGCTCGAGCACGCTCTGTTCGCGGAGGTCGAGTTCCGCGACGGAACCTTAAACGAGAAGGCCGCGCGCACGGTCGAGATCCCTGCGTCCCGCAGGGCCGAGGATTTCGAGTCCTGGGCGCAGGGCCGCGTGAAGAACGGCCCTGCCTCGTTGCATCCCGGCAGCGACCTGGTGAAGCGGATCGAAGGGCTGCAGCCCTTCAACCGGAAGGACGCCCAGAACCACCCGTTGGCTCGCCTGGTGCTCCACACGAACCATGCGAAGCACCGGACTCCAGCGGTCACGGCGATCCGCATCGCCGCCATGTACAACGAGGACTTGATGCCTCGCTCGCTCCGCAGCCTCCCGCCGCGACCCGAGGTGCCGCTGCGGGTGGGGGATGTCATCGCGGAGACCCCGTTCGGCACGCGGGTGCCGGTCGCGATCTTCCCGACGGTCGGCATCAACCGGCCCGGCACGGACCGGTGGCCGGTGCTCATGCATGAGCTCGAGGAGATCTCCCATTGGGTCCGCACCCAGGCGGTGCCACGCCTCGTCACCGGCATGGAGCCGCCCATGCCCGAGCTGCCGACGCGCTACGACATCGCCGTCGGGCACGTCGACGAGCGCCGCGCGATCTCGGCGGGGTCGACCATGTCAGCAGCCGACCGACACAAGCAGCGCCTGCGCGCGGCGTCGGTCCGGATCGACATGGTCGACACCCTCGGCCAGATGGACGGCTCCCCCAGCGCCGAACAGATCGCGGCGTGGCTGGACCACCTGACCGACGAGGAGGTGCTCGAGCGGATGTCGCGGCTGAAGCCGACCTACACCTACAACCCCGACTTCGCGCTGCGCAACTTCGAGGTTCTGAAGGAAATGCGCGACGAGGCCGTAGCGTTCGGAGCGGACGGGGCAGCAGGCGACTGAGCGGCGAACTCCCCGCTTGCGGCTGTCCCATGATGCCGCGGAACCGGAGAGCATCCGCAGGTAGTCGAGCATGGGCATGTGCGAGTTGCCGCAGTCATTTCGCTCGTGCTAGGGCTGCAGCTCGGTCCAACGCACGCGGTCGCGCATGAGAATTCGGAGTACCGGGAGTGTTTGAAGGTCCGTTGGGTCAGGGCAAGAGCGCCAAGCCAGACGCCACTGCGACTCCAAGCGCCCAGCCGGTCTCAATGAGCGAACTGCACGCGGTGTTGCGGTTGTTAGTTTCCATAGGCGTCTCCTTTGCCTTGCGCTTGCTGGTTTCTGCTGAACGGTTCAGAACGAATTTCAGAGATGCGAACCTGACGAGAGCGAGAACCAGGAGGACGCCCAGAGCCAGCAGGACTCCCGGAATCGAACCGAGAACTGCCGCCCCTGACCTGACCCAACGGACGCAATCCATTGTAGTGGAGGCCGCCGACAGAAACGCGCGGAGATCGCGGCGAAGTGGCGCTCGCCGGCGGACGGTGCAGAGGTCGTTGACCCGTGCCGAAGGACTTTGGGGCGAGGTCACTCTGCACAATCCGCGGAGACCGGGCCGTGAGCACGGGCAACCGCTGAGGCATCCGGCTTTTGCAACTAGTCGTTCGAGTCGTCACCGATTAACAAATAGGGTTCCATTCCACGCCCAATCGGTGAACCACTCGGGCGGCTGAAGGCTCCACGACGTTGCGTCCCAGGTATGCAGGACATGTCGACACTTTGCGGTCGGCGACCGTCCGGAATTGGTGCAAGGCTGAGGACATGGCTACCTCCACCAGTTTCTCGGTCACGTGGAGCCAGGCGCTGGCCTGGCGGTTGGAGCGACACTTGCTCGACCCGGTCGGCTCCGAGCCGGTGGCCGAGGTCGTGCGCCGGCTCGGCGCGGTGCTGTCGATGGACGAATCTCTCGCCAAGCTCGCCGTGCGGACCCGGAGCACGGCATCGCAGCCTGGGGACCTTGAGAACGCGCTGGCGGACGGTACGGTGATCAAGGCGTTCGCGTTCCGCGGGGCGGTGCATTACCTCTCGCCCGAGGACGGCGGCATTTACCTCGCGCTGCGATCGGCGGGGCGGCAGTGGGAGCTGCCGAGCTGGGTGGAGTACTACCGGCTCACTCCGTCGGACTGGCCGGACTTCCGGGCGGCCGTGCGCGAGGCGCTGAGCAACGGACCGCTGACCCTTCCTGAACTGGGTGACGCGCTGACGAGGCACCGCGCGTACCGGCACCTGAAACAGGTCTTCGACGAGGGCGCGGCCACGCTGATCAAGCCGCTCACCTGGCAAGGCGACATGAGTATCGGACCACGCCGCGACGGACAGCACACTCTCCAGCGTCTTGACCACAACCAGAGGTGGATGGGCATACCCGATCTCGACGACGCAGGTCCTCGGGCCATCATGGCGTACCTGCGCACCTATGGACCGGCGACCTTCAACCACATCCACTACTGGCTCGGCGAAGGTCTGAGTGCCGGCCGCAAACGTCTGGCCCGGTGGTGGTCCGAGGCCCACGACCAGCTAGTCCCAGTCGACGTCGAGGGCACCACCGCGTACGTCGTCGGTGAGGACGTCGACTCCCTCGGTGCGGCGCGCCCATCGCAAGCAGTGCGGTTGCTTCCCGGTCACGATCAGTGGGTCATGGGACCCGGCACCAAGGACGTCCACGTCACCCCGGCGTCGCGACGGACCCCTGTCACCCGTAAGGCCAACGTGGTGATCGTCGGCGGTGTCGTGTGCGGTACATGGACGCGCAAGGGCGACGAGGTCAACGTCGTCTGGCTCGACGAGCAGCCTGGACCCGAGGAGGCCATCAAGCAGGAGGTCGAGCGGCTGGCCGGCATCTTCGACACGGCATAGCGACAAACTTCATGGTCATCTCCGATCTCGAACTGGTAGGGCACCGGAACCGACGCCGCCCAGGCTTCCACCGACCGATTGCGTCCCCCGGACTCTCAGCGCGGACACTACGTTCGTGCCCGACCGCGTAGCTGCAAACCAAGCGTCGCCCTTGTCCGATGTTCGGACGGACCTGTCTTAACGCCGCATAGAGAATGGCTCGTGCGGGTGCGACCAGCCCGCTCGTCGGACTTCAAATCCTGGTACACATTCGCAGCGTCCACTCCCGGCGAAGTGACGCACTTTCGCGGCGGACAAGGGCCTCGTGAGGGCCTCGTAAAAGGAACAGCGGGTACGGGTCCGTGCGATGCCGAGAGGCGGGCCGAAGGACAAGGCGAAGCCGATTCGGCAGGCGAGCTCGAACGGCAAAGAGCGCGATCGCGAAAGCTCTCGTGCCCGGCGCGTCAGCCAGGATCCTCAGGCCCAGCGCCAGATCGGCGTCGCACCCGAGGACGAAGACCACATTCAGCGCGGGGTCGGCCGATGAGTTCCCGCGTCCAGAACGGTCTACATGGGCATGAGCCAATATCTGCTGTCCGTTCCGCACAACTCCGACGAGGAGCCGACCATGGAAACCATGGACCCGGCCGAGCTCGAGGCGGCCATGGCTGCCACCAGTGCGATCATCGAAGAACTTACGTCAACCGGCGCCTTCGTCTTCGCTGGCGGGCTGATGCCACCCTCAAGCGCGATCACCGTCGACAACACCGGCGAGTCGCTGAGCACTGTCAACGGCCCCTTTGTCGAGGCTCCCGAGTACCTTGGGGGCTTCTGGGTGATCGATGTCGCTGACGAGCAGGCCGCCCTTGATTGGGCCGCGCGCGCTTCGAAGGCCCTCGGCGGCCGGATCGAGGTCAGGGCCTTCCAGGTGCCGCCAGGCGACTGAATTCACTTGTCAAGAGAGACTCGAGCTGGCCCTGTTCGGCTCACCCGCTTGTCGGCGACGCCTGCGTTCATCACGCACCACAAGCGGGGGTGACGCGTGTCAGCAGGCTGGCACCCAAGGGAGCCGGAATAACACAGTTGGATGGTGGTCGGCGAGGACAGGTCAGGGCGTTACACCGATCTACTACCCCACCGCGCCGCGTGTGTGGTCTCAGGCTGTCGATCGGTATCCGTTCAACCGCGACGGCTCTCGTGTGGCGTCCTTGGTCACGGGTTGGCCGTCAAGCCGTGCGAGCCAACCAGCAAGCCGGCGGCCAGCAGCGAACCGATGCCGTCGATCTCGGCTCCGTCGGCATGGGCAAATCCCATCAGGTGCGAGCGATGAGTTCTGAGACCTGGCGGAGTCATGATGAGTAGGCCATGCCCGAGAATGGAGGACCGATGACAGAACCGATCACCCGCACCGTCCGGGTACCTGGAGCCGTGCTGACCTACGACATCCGCGAAGCCGAGACGCCCAGCGAGCACCGGCCGCTGTTCATCTTCGGCTCGCCGATGGGGGCGTCTGGCTTCGAGCAGCTGGCGAGCCACTTCGGTGACCGAACGGTCATCACATACGACCCACGGGGCATGGAACGCAGCACGCGGGAACTCGACAGCGAGCTCACCGCTGAGGTGCACGCCGACGACTACCACCGGGTCATTGAGGCAGCGCAACTGGGCCCGGTGGATGCCTTCGCGTCGAGCGGCGGCGCGATGTGCGCCCTACACTGGGTCGTCGCCCATCCCGAGGACGTCCGCACCCTCGTCGCCCACGAGCCGCCGTTGGTGGCTCTGCTAGAGGACCGCGAAACGGCGATCAAGGTGAACGCCGACATCGTCGACACCTACCAGCGCAAGGGATACGGACCGGCGATGGCGAAGTTCATCCAGCTGGTGATGCACCAGGGTCCGCTGCCCGACAACTACTTGGACCAGCCGGCCCCCAACCCGGCGCAGTTCGGGCTGCCAACCGAGGATGACGGCTCTCGCGACGACCTGCTTCTCAGCGGGAACCTCGCCATGCCGCCGTTCGTGCCCGACGCGAACGCCTTGGGTGCCTCGCCTGTGCGCGTCATCCCGGCGATCGGCGCCCTCGGCGAGGGCGGACTGGCCCGCCGCGGCGGCGAGGCGCTGGCCGAACTGTTGGGCGTCGAGCCGGTGATCTTCCCCGGAGATCACGGCGGCTTCGCCGCCAACGAGTGGTCCCCGAACAACGACCCGGCCGCGTTCGCCGCGAAGCTGCGGGAGCTGCTCGACGAGTAGGACTCCTACGTCCAGGGCAAGCCTTCGATCCCGGGCGCGGATCAGTCCGCCCTGCAGACTCGGTCCAGTTGCTCGGCGGAATGCTCGCTTCGCGGCTTCGTCTTGGCCCGACGTCGCGGTGGCGTGGTGCCAGTACGGCACGCCCGAGGAGCTACCGAACATTTACCACCGCAAGGAGTACGAGGCGAGCGTCGACCGGCTGCCTGACCACCGAATCACCTGCTTCTTCGTGGACAGGAGGTATCGGCGCGAAGGAGTGTCAGCGGTCGCCCTTCGTGGCGCTCTGAATCTGATCGCACACGCGGGCGGTGGGATCGTGGAGGCATACCCGCAGGACACTCAGGGCAAGAAGGTCTCAGCGTCCTTCCTGTACAACGGCACCCGAACCCTCTTCGAGCAGGCCGGCTTCGACTACATCCGACCCAAGGGCCGAACCACTGCGTGATGAGCACGACGGTCTCGCAGGGTTAGCAGCCGATCACGACAAGGGGGCAGGCGGCGCAACGCGGCGCGGCTTCAGAGCGGGATCCACTGCCGCCCGCCGGGCCACGTCACGGCACCGGACGAAGCTCACGTCCCCGCGCTCCAGTCCGTACTCGATCAGCTGCCGCAGCGCCATCATCCGTGACGGGCGCCCGGTGAGGAACGGGTGGCAGGTCAGGTTGAACAGGCACCGGTAGTGCCGCATGGCGTCCAGCTCCGTACGCCACATCTCCAGCACCTTGACCGGCGACTCGATCACCGAGCCGACATGGGGATCCGGCAGGAACGCGTACTGCTCCCAGTCGTCGAGCGACCAGTGCACGGGCAGCTCCACCACGGTCCCCGCGTCGGATGAGATCAGATAGGGCCGGTCGTCGCCCATCAGCGACGAGTCATACAGCAGGCCATGCTCTGCCACCAGGTCCGTCGTCGCCCATGTCGCCTCCCAGCCCGCGGCCCGGTGCCCGGAGATCTCGATGCCCTGCGCGGAGAACACCTCCAGGGCCCGCTCGAAATCCGCGCGCTCCTTCCCCGCCGCCATCGATGTCGGCAGGCGGTGACTGTAGGAATGGTGCGCCACTTCGTGCCCGCGCTCCACGATCCCGGCTGCCAGGCCGGGCCGCTGCTCGGCGACCCAGCCAGGCACAAAGAACGTCGCGGGGAGCCCCAGCTCGTCCAGCAGGTCGAGGATCCTGGGTACGCCGACGTCGGGCCCGTACGCCTGGTGCGACATCGTCGACGCATGCTCGGCGTAGCGGGCTCCGTGTGCCAGTACGGGCGTTTCGGCGTCGACGTCGAAGGTCAGCGTCGCCACAGCGGCCGCGCCACCGTTCCAGGAATCGCTCACACTGCCTCCACCGTGCTCGCACGCCAATGCTCCGCATTCTCCAACGTCGCCATCGGCTCGAGCATGGCCCGGTCGAACGGGTCGAGCCGGTGCCCCGTGGACAGCCGGTGCGGCAGGTCAGGGTTGGCCAGGGCTCCCCGCGCCACCGACACGAGGTCGGCGTGCTCCTCGACGAGGACGGCGGCGGCTTGGCCGACGTCGTGCATACCGCCGTTGGCGATCACCGGCAGCCCGGAGACCTTGCGGGCCACCGCCGTGATCGTCTCGCCGCTGCCGAATCGCGCGGTCTCGATCCAGTCCCGCCCTTCGCTGGCCACGTGCAGGTAGTCCGCGCCGGTTGCCGCCAACGCGCCGAAGATGATCTCGGCGTCCTGGGCGCCACCCGGCCACCGGTACCCGAAGTCGTTCACCTTGGTCTGCGACAGCCGGACTCCCACCAGGAACGACGCCGGTACGGCAGCGACGATCGCGGCGACCACCTCGGCCGTCAGCCGCACACGGTTGGCCACGGAGCCACCGTAGCTGTCGGTGCGCCGGTTGGTGTAGGGGGTGAGGAACTGGTCGAGCAGGTATCCGTTGGCCGCGTGGATCTCGATGCCGTCGAATCCGGCCGCCCGGGCGTTGCGTGTCGCGGCGACGAATCCGTCGACGACGACGCCCAGATCAACCTCGGTCATCGCCCGTGGTGGTGCCCACGGGCCGCTTCCGCCGTACTCGGGCATCTTCTCGCCCAGTGGCGGGATCGCCGAGGGGCCTGCGGTCTCCGCCGAGTGCTCGTTGCCCTGCGACAACGCCCCGGCGTGCATGAGCTGGGCCACGATCCGAGAGCCTGCCTCGTGGACCCGGGCGGTCACCGGCCGCCACCCGGCGACGTGGTCCGAGGTCACCAGACCGGGCTGGTTCGTGTACCCCTGGCTGTACCGGGCGTCGGTGTAGGTGCCTTCGGTGAGGACAAGGCCGAAGCCTCCGATGGCGAACCGCTCGTAGTAGTCGGCCATCCGAGCTGTAGGGACGCCGGCCCGGCTGGCGGAGACCCTGGTCATCGGCGCCACGGCCAGCCGGTTGGCCAGTGCCAGTCCGCCGATGGTGATCGGTGCGAGTGCGGGGTGCTCGGGTGTGGTCATCGTGGGTCAAGTTCTCCTGGTTCGGATAATCGGTCGGGTCGTCAATGACGGGTCGTCCCATGATCATCAACGGTTGATCGGGTGATCACACGGTCAACCATTGATGATCATGGAGTGGGCGCGGACAGCACCTCGATGCCGAGCGGCTTGGGGACTCCGCCGTTGATATCGACCAGGTCCTGGGGGCAGGCAGACACCACCAGCAGGCAATCCAGCTCGCTACGGAAAGTCACGCTGTCACCGGGTCGGGTCGACGCCGGCATCCAGGCCAGGTTCCCGGCATCGGACACCGGGATGTCCATGAAGACGTTGACCGGCTGCGGGACGGTCTCAATGTCGACTCCCACGCTCGCCAGCGCCTCCTGCAGATTCTGCGCGCACGACGCGTGCCAGCCCTTGACTCCGAGCGCCCGGTAGCGGGCGGGATCGCATGCCGGGATGAGCATGTCGTGCCGTCCTGGTGAGTCGTCCGCCACCAGGGCGAGGATGGCCCTGCGCTGATTGGTGACGAACTGCTCGCCCGGTTCCGGAAACAGCTTGCTGAGGTGTCCGCGTGTGTGGGCGGCGCTGAGGTACTCGGACGGGTCGTGGCGGTTGAAGGCGAACACGTCGCCCACCTGGCCACCCTCCACATCCACGATCCGGGCGCTCTCGCCGGCGGCCAGCTCCACCACGCGGGCCTGCCGGGCCGGCACCTCGATCTGGTTGATCAGTGCGTTCGACGTCATGGACCCAGCAGACCGGATGGCGCCGCGCCGAGGCCATGTCGATATCTCCAGCAAGGGCCCATTGGTGATGGACGTTCACACACCCGCACCCAGGCAGCCGCCTCTGCGCTAGTCAAACCATCGATTGGTCCGTCACGCTCGCCGTTCAGTCGGCCGCGCCTACCATCGCATCCGCCTCAAGGGCGAGAAAGGCGTCGACCCTGCCCTCGGTGGTCATCACGTCCCGGCCGGTCAGCTCGGTGATCTTCGCCAGCCGGTTCCGGAGCGTGTTGACGTGGATGTACAGGGTCGCCGCTGTGGATGCCAGCTGAGCGTCGTTGTCAAGAAAGGCCCGCAGCGTCGTCTCCAGCCGCCCGCCGCGGCGGGCGTCGTAGTCCCGCAGCGGGGCGAGCACAGTGTCGCTGATCCGCCGCAGCGACCGACCGTCCTCACCGCCTAGCAGAAGGTGGTAGGTGCCGAGCTCGCTGAACCGCTCGACGGCCTGGCCACCGGCTCGGCGCAGGAGCACCCGGCACGCCTGGCGGGCCTCCCGCAGCGGCCGCCGCAGCGCCCGCGCACCGTCGGCCGGGCCGCTCACGCCGGCCACAAGCCGAGTCTCCGGCAGCTGCTGCTGGACGTGGATGATCATCCGCCGGGCCATGTCCAGCCCGTTCTCGGCCGACTGCGCCCAGGGGAAGATGGCGACGACGTCGCGCGCGCTGTTCGCCACCAGCGCGGGTATCCCCCACGAAGGCAGAAGCTCACTGAGCCGGGAGGTCAACTCCGCACCAGCGGACCCGTCGTCGCCCACACAGGCCGCCGCGACCACCAGCATGGGACTGGCCGGATCGATGCCGAACGCTTCGAGGCGGGGATAGACCTCCGCCGCTACCTCGGTGCCCGCGAGGATCATCTCCAGCAGCTCGCTGGCAAACCGCGCCTCCATCGCCTGGGCCAGCCGCATCCGCGCCACCTCGAGGCTCAGGTAGTGCGCCGCCTGGGTGAGCGCTTCGTGTTCCACGCCGGACAGCTCGCCGGCCGGGCGTAAGCAGAGCAGACCCGCGTCCACGTGGTCGAGCGCCGCCACCAGGAAGATCGCGGCCGTCCCCTGCTCCCCGAGGTCCACCTCCAACGGCGGCGGGTGCTGGCGAAGCGCCGTGCCCGCCCGTGCCCCGGCGTCGTCCGTCAGCGACGCATCCGCTGCCGCCAGCACTCGCCCGGTGCGGTCCACCACCGCGAGCGGCAGCTGGTGATCCCGCCGCAGCACCTTCAGCACGCCCGTGGGACCCGACCCTCGCGAGATGGCATCGGCCAGATCATGCCCCCGGCGTACGGTCTCGACCAATGCGGCTTGCCGACGGTCGGCCAGCTCGGCTGCCACCGCCCTGGTCATCTCGGTGAACGGAATCTCCACCGGTAGTTGCAGCAACGGCAGGCCGGACGCCTCGCACGCCGCCACGAGGTCCCGCGGCACGGCAGGGCTCTCCTCCCGCAGTCCGTAGACCACACCCGCGCCCCCGCTACGCGCGACGTTCACGACGAACTTCGCCGCGTTGCCGTCCACGTGCCAGAGTCCGTTGGTCAGCACCAGTTCCCGCTCTCGCAGGTACTCCGACGGGTCCAGCAGCTCGGTGTTGTGCACCCATAGCAGTGGTGCGTCCAGCGCGCCGGGCGCACCTGCCACCAGGACACGCAGACCCAGCGCCTGATTCGACACCAGCGAGCGGATAGTCAGCACGGTGTGAGAATAGCCAGTCAGACGAGCGATGAACTAGAGCTATCTCCATGTTCGCCCGTGCCTCCCGGATGGTCCGCTGTCCCGCACATCACCACCGGAGCTCGCCACGAGGAGGCACCATGTTCGGTCCACCCACGCCGCGCGGCACCACCGGCGAGGAGACGGCCTTCAACGACTACCCGCTCAGCGAAGTCCCGGCCAAAGCCCGGCGGGGAGTCCTTCCGCTGATCATGATCCTCATCGGGTTCGTCTTCTTCACTCCCACGATGCTCTCCGGCGCTCGGCTGGGTGCGGCGTTCCGGCCCAGCGAACTGCTCGCGGTGCTCGTTGTGGGCAGCCTGATTCTCGGAACCTATGTGGCCGTGCTGGGCGTGATCGGCGCGCGCACCGGGCTGACCACCGTCCTCCTCGCCCGCTACACGCTGGGCCGCGCCGGCGCCAAGTGGGCCGACATTCTGCTCGGCGGCACCCAGGTCTGCTGGTACGCGGTCACAGCGGCGTTCCTCGCCGACCTGTTGGCCAGCGCGTTCGGGTGGCAAGAGCACACGTGGCTGATCATCGTCGTCGCGGCGTCCTTCACGGGGGTCACCGCCTACTTCGGCTACCGCGGTTTGGAGGCCCTCAGCGCCGTGTCGGTTCCCCTGATGCTGCTGCTGATGGGCTGGGTGGCCGCCCAGGCGTGGCGGGAGATCGACACGGCCGGCGGTCTCGACGCGGTGGAGCCGACGTCGTCGCTGGCCTGGGCGACGGCGGTCACCATCGTGGTCGGCACGTTTGTCAGCGGCGGCACCCAGACGCCCAACTGGACGCGATTCGCCCGCAAGCCCTCCCACGCCCTCATGGCCACCTTCGGCGCGTTCTTCTTCGCGAACCTGATGATGCTGGTGTTCGGCGCAGTCGGCGCCATCGCCTATCAGGAGCCCGATTTCGTCGCCGTGCTGCTGCAGCTGAATCTGACCGTCGCGGCGGTGGTCCTGCTGGTGTTCAACATCTGGACCACCCAGGACAACTCCGCCTATTCGTTCGGAGTGGCCGGCGCCGAGATGTTCGGTGTCAACGACAAGCGGCCGTTCATCGTCGGTGGCGTCATCGTCGCCGTGATCCTGGCGCTGTCCGGCATCTACGAGGCGCTCCCCCAGTATCTCGTCCTGCTCGGCGTCTTCATCCCGCCGCTCGGCGGCGTCATCATCGGCGACTATTTGTTCGTGTGGCGCGGCCGGCTGCCTCGCCTCGACAAGACCCGGTTTGTGCGGTTCCGCTGGGACTGCCTCTCGGCGTACGCGCTCGGAACACTGGTCGCGTGGCTCAGCGACCGGCTGTCGGTCGGGCTGCCCCCGGTTCAGGGCATCCTCACGGCATTTCTCGCCGTGCCGCTGTTCACCTGGGGCCTGCGCCGCCTGGGTGTGCGCAGCATGCACACCGTGCGGCCCGAGAAGGACGACGAGCCGGGCCGGCCGGACGACGACGTGCACGGCCAGCCGGGCGACGAAGCCGCCACCATGGCCTCCGCCGCCGGCGCATCCGAGGGCCGTCCGTGACCCGGCTGCTTATCGACCCGTCGGCGGCGCTGCCGCAGACGACGCGCCGGCTGCTCTTCGGCAGCGTCAATCCGCGCCCCATCGCGTGGACGTCCACCATCAGCGCCTCCGGGATCCGGAACCTGGCGCCGTTCAGCTTCTTCACCGTCGTCTCTACCGCGCCGCCGATGGTCTCGATCACCATCGAGCGCCACGACGACGGCCGGGAAAAGGACAGCTTGCTCAACATCCGGTCCACGGGCGAGTTCGCGGTGAACGTCGTCACCGCAGGCATGGCCGCTCAGATGTGCACGACGTCTGCGGAACACCCCAGCGAGGTGGACGAGTTCGACCTGGCGGGTGTCGCGGCGCGTCCGGCACACCGGATCGGCGCGCCGCTGGTGGCGGACGCGCCGATCAGCCTGGAATGCGAACTGGAACGGATCATCCAGCCAGGCGGGGATGCGGTGGTCATCGGGCGGGTCGTCCTCTGGCACGTCGACGCCGCCATCGTCGACGGGGAGCATCACGTCGACGTCCTCAGGTGGCAGCCCATGGGCCGGGTCGGAGCGTCGTTCAGCCCGGTGGAGCGCATCATCGACAGCTTGGGCGAGTTTGCCTCGCCAGCTGTCGCCGCGCACGACGACGTCCCGGCGGTGATCGGATGAGCCGGTCCCCGGCCGCCCACAGCACTCATCACCTGACCGAAGGCAGTGCGCTCTGGATTGGCCGCGAGATCGCCGAGGGCCGGCTGGATCCGGTATCGCTGGTGGACATGTGCGTGGACCGTGCCGCTGGTACCGAGGCGGAGCACGTCTTCATCACCCTGACCTCGGCCCGCGCCCGGCGGGAAGCGGAGGCTGGAGCTCGCCGGCAGCGGCAGGGCACACCCGCCGGGCCGCTGGACGGCGTGCCGATCGCCTGGAAAGACCTCGTCGACCTTCGCGGCATCCGCACCACGGCGGGGTCGGCAACCACCGGGACGCTGGCCGAGGCGGGCGCAGGCGCCGACGTGGTCCGCAACGCGACCACCGCCGGCCTGGTCACCATCGGCAAGACCAATCTGAGCGAGTTCGCGTTCTCCGGCCTCGGCACCAATCGACATTTCGGCACCCCGGACAACCCTCGCGCGCCGGGTCGCGTGCCGGGTGGGTCGTCGTCCGGTTCAGCGGTGGCCGTCGCTCTGGGCCTGGTCCCATGTGCCGTGGGCACCGACACATCCGGCTCGGTCCGGGTGCCGGCGTCGTTCTGCGGACTGGTCGGCTTCCGGCCAACCTGGGGACGGGTGTGCTTGACGGGAGTGGCGCCGCTGGCGCCGACGCTGGACACGGTAGGACCGATCACCCGCACCGTCATCGACGCCATCGCGCTGGATGCGGTGCTCGCGGGCGGCGCTGTTGGGCTGCGGCGCACGCAGCCACCCCCGGGGGACGTCGTCGTCCCGCGCGGCCCGCTCGTCGAGAATCTGGACCCGCCGGTGGCCGAGCAGTTCGGCATAGTTCTCGATCGGCTGTGCCGTGATGGCTGGAGCATCCGGCGCGTACGGATTCCCGAGATCGACGATGTCGCCCAGCTCTTCGAGGCCGTCGGCACACTCGTGGGTGCCGAGGCGTACCGTACCCGTGCCTCCGCCGTACACAGCGCCGACGCCGCGCTAATGGACCCCCGGATCCGGAGCCGGTTGCTGGCCGGGCGGACGGTCCTGGAGAACCACTATCCGACGCTGCTCGCACGGCGAGCGGAGCTGCGACGACGCGCCCAAGCTCGACTCGGGCCCACTCTCCTCGTCTACCCGACAGTAGCCGTGACGGCTCCACGCACCACCACGGTGGAGACCGATCCACGGGCCTTCGCCGACGCCAACCGACGGGTACTGCACAACACCATGATCACGAGCTTCCTCGACTTTCCCAGCATCACGCTACCTGGGGGCATGACCTCCGACGGGGTGCCATTCGGGCTGTCCATCTCAGGGGCGTCGGGCACCGACGAGCGCGTGCTGTGGACCGCTGCCGACGCCGAGTCGTCCCTCGCATCCCTCGCCGACGGCGGTGTGACGAGAGCGCCGCTTGCGGCGTGCACTGCGTGCCAGCCCAGGGTCTGACGTTGCCGACTATGAAGACATCGGGAGCACGGGTGGAGACGTGATCTGGCCTGCCTGCGCGTCCGCGGCGCGAGAAACGAAGTCACGAGCTGGGGTAGAGCTCCACGTTGGCGCGATGCGCCCCGATGAGCTTTCGATCGCCGGTCAACAGCGGGCAGTCGAGTAACTCTGCCAGTGCGATGTAGGCGGCGTCGTAGGCGGCGAACTTGTGGCGGAGTTCCCACGCGCGTTCAGCGGTGACGGCCCCGGGATAGCGCTGGATCTGCAGATCGGCGAAATCCAACCTCGCATCATCCGCGTGTTCTGGTACCAGTTTCCCGGCCTGGACCAAACCCCGCAACGCGTTAGCGAACTCATAGTCGACGAGATGGGGCGCGCTCAGCACACGCGGTGCTGATAGCCGTTGGCGTAACACGTCGTTGGATTGCGCGTTGGTGAGAACGTAGACGAGAACCGAGTTGTCGACGACGAGCGCGGTCACTCGCCAAAGCATCCAAAACGACCCGCAGAGTGCAACTTGCCCTGGGGAATAGGCCTACGGAACTCAAGGTTCAGCTCAGCCATGGAGCTTCACGTGGTTTTACCCGATGAGTCGCCGTCGATGCCCGTGGATACGCTCGTCGATCTGGCGCGGGCGGCCGAGGAACTGGGGTACTCGGCCGCATGGTTACCGGACCACGTGCTGCCCCCGGGCGAGTACGGCGCCACCTTCGGCGGTGTCTACGAGCCGCTGGTAACCATCGGACATCTGGCGGCCGTCACCGAACGCCTGCAATTGGGCACTTCGGTGCTCGTCGCGCCGCTCCGCGATCCTTTCGTACTCGCCAAGCAGATCGCGACCCTGCACCGACTATCCGCGGGACGCGTGACCCTCGGCCTCGGGGTGGGCTGGAACGAGCAGGAGTTCGACGCACTCGGAGCCGACTACCGGCACCGGGGCGCGATCACCGACGACATACTTGAGCTGCTGCGCCACTTGTTCTCCGGCGGTACGGCGCCCTACCAGGGCCGACGGTTCTCCTACGAGCATGGAGTGTTCGCGCCGATCCCGGACGGCGGAGTGCCGATCATGGTCGGCGGCAACAGCGACGCCGCATTGCGCCGCGCCGCACGGTACGGCGACATCTGGCAGGGTCTCCCCGCCAGCCCCCGCGCCTTCGCGGAACGGGCGCGGAGGCTGGCTGAGCTCGCGGCCGACCGCGACATCGTGCCTGCATTGCGGATCGGCTGGGACGGGACCACGCCGGTCGAGCGCGTCGCCGATGACGTGATCGCGTACCGGGACGCTGGAGCGGCCCAGGTGGCTGTCCACTTCGGCGAGTATCAGGGAACTTTCAAGCGGATGGAGGCTCTTGCCGATGCGTTGACCGGCCGTTGACCGGACCGGTATCGCGCGAGATCGGCGTTGACCTCGTCCTCGATCAGGTCCGCGTTGATCACCGCTGCCGCCCGTACGGCGTCGGCAGACGCCTTGATCACCTGCGCCATCGGGTCGGTGACATTGCCCGCGGCCCACACGCCGGGTACGGAGGTCAGTCCTCTCGGGTCCGTCTCCACCACCGTGCCGATGCCCATGGGATGCGGCACCGTGTCGAGGCCGAGGCCGGCCATCATGTCCGACCGTGGGCGGAACCCGGGCGCCACGGCCAGGGTCTGCACCGCGTGGGTGGTCCCGTCTTCCGTGACGACGCCCGTGAGCGCGTCGCCGGTGGACTCCACCGCCGTCACCGGAGAGTCGATAACGCCGACACCACGCGCTGCCAGCTTCTCCCGATCCTCGTCCGACAGCTCCGGCATGGTGTGCACGAACAGCGTGACCTTCGGGCTCAGCTGCCGGAACATCATCACCTGGTGCACCGCCATCGGGCCGGTGCCGAGCACTCCGATCACCTTGTCCCGGTTCTCCCACCCGTGGCAGTACGGGCAGTGCACCACATCCTTGCCCCACCGTTCCCGCAGTCCCGGCACGTCGGGCAGCTCGTCGACGAGTCCGCTGGTGAGCAGCAGCCGGCGGGCACCCACCACGGTGTCGTCGTCCAGGGTGACCGAGAACCCGTCCTCGGTGCGTGCCGTAGCCGTCACCGAGCCGTTCACGATCACTGCCCCGTAAGACTCCGCCTCCTTCCGGCCGATGCGCAGCAGTTCGGCCGGGCTCACGCCGTCTCGCGTCAGGAACGCGTGCACGCCTTCCGCGGGAGCGTTGCGCGGCTCGCCCGCGTCGACCACCAGGACCGAACGACGAGACCGCCCCAATACCACCGCGCCGCTCAGGCCGGCCGCTCCCCCACCGATGATCACGACGTCGTAGTTGCTATCGATCTTCATTGTCATCATGGTGCAATGTTCCGCCCGTACGCTGCCGATGACAAACTCTCTTGCCGAAGTGGCAAACTGGGCCTATGGATGACGCCACCGAAGATGTGATCAGCACCGTCGGCCCCCGGCTGCGAGCGCTACGCGCCAAGCAGGGAACCACGCTTGCCGACCTGTCCGAACGCACCGGGATCTCCGTCAGCACCCTCTCCCGGTTGGAGTCCGGCCAGCGCCGCCCCAACCTCGAGCTCCTGCTCCCCCTCGCCCGCGCACACGGGGTCCCGCTCGACGAGCTGGTCGGCGCGCCCGCAACTGGCGACCCGCGCATTCACATTCGGCCCTTCACCGCGTACGGGATGACGATCCTCCCGCTCAGCCGCGGCGCAGGCGGCCTGCAGGCGTTCAAGCACATCATCCCCGCCGGAACGAAACGATCCGAACCCACACCCCAGGTCCACGAAGGCTACGAATGGATGTACGTCCTCAGCGGACGGCTCCGGCTCGTGCTCGGAGAACACGACCTTGTGCTACCAGCCGGCGAAGCCGCCGAATTCGACACCAGAACACCGCACTGGTTCGGCCGAGCAGACGACAACGCCGTCGAATTCCTCAGCCTCTTCGGACCACAAGGCGAACGCATGCACGTCCGCGCCAAGCCAAAACGCAGCTGACACTGCGGTCAATCCTGTTCACACTGCTCGACCGCAGCCGAAACGAACTCGTCGAGATTCATTCGCTGTATGTTGCCAATGGTCGCCTCTCCGGCGGCCGCGAACCGTTCATATTGAGCGTCGTGAATGGCAGCCGCGCTCATCAGATAGCCGAGTGCGGGAACCTCCCAGAACACCGGATCATCCCGCAGGCCACCGAAGTCGTCCGCGCTGGTGTGCGTCTCGTTGACCCGGAGGGCGATGCCACAGGCGACGTCGACATGAGCCGCTGCGACGTCCGCCGAATCTGCGGACGCGGGCGCATCGTCTCCGAACACGAGGGATCCGGCGAGCAATCCAGCGGCCATGCCGATCACCAGCGTGGCGGCACAGGCTCCCATAGTCACGCCGCGTGCCACTCGCGGCTTGTTCGCCTGGTCAAGCTCGTGCGTTCCGTCAGACATGATCTCCCTATTCCGGCATACCGAATGCGCCGCTCGTTGGCGCCCAACATTCTACGGACCGCAGATCCGCCTTCCACGACCAACCGAAGCAACCTCAATGAGACCTCGCGCCGTGGCGGACGCTCGCTTCGGCACTCCTCGCACCAGCGCATAACCGTCTCGTCCGTAGATACTGCGCCGTACTCGACCGGTCGATAGCGCATACGGGCTACTCGACATGGCCGGCAACACAGACGAGCTGACCTGCACTCCACCGGTTCCGCACATCGCCTGCGCGTCGTTGACGTGATTAGCTCGACTCGGTGAGATCACCTGCTTGCTTCAGTTTCGAATGGAAACATGGGGCTGCGGCGATGCCGGTAGGTGAGGGTGAAGAGGTCGGCGCTGGTGGCGCCGGGGGTGTTGGCCCAGATCAGCTTGGTGGCGATCGGTTCGAATGCCGCCCGCGGCGAGTGCACGCCTTTGGCCGCGATAATCGCGACCGTCGTGGGTTCAATGCCGACCATACGGAACTGGACCTGACTCGACGTACCGGTGGGCCGGGCGTGGACGGCCAGCAGGAAACCGTCGTCGGTGCGGACCCCGGCTGAGGCGCCGAGGTCGAAGAACCGGGCACCGCCGTGGGTGGCAGCACCACCACCGGCCCCTCCGGTTCAGCAGCCGCCGCACGCAGCGCGTCGTCGACACTCGGCGCGTCACCGATCATCTCCTCGCGCATCCCCCACGCCGCCTCAACGATCGTCCCTGCGACGTCCTCCGCGAGGCCGGCATCATCGTCGGTGACCACGACGACGCTCAGACCCATCTCGGCGATGTCGGCGTAGGGGAAACCTTCGACCACGCTGACCGACACCCCATCGAACGGACCATGCTTTTCGAGCGCGCCGATCATGCGATCCGTCAGGTGCTCGAACGCCTCGGTAGTGCTGGCCCCAGTAGGTGTGATCCAGCTGAACACCAACGGCACCACCTCGACGTCGGACTGCTCCGCCTCGTAGGCGAAGAACCCGGCCAGAATCGATTCCGACGTCGCGTACTCGACCCGGATCGCCTCACCCTCAACAATGCCCGCGGCCTGTCACGCCGCCAACGTCGCCTTCGCCGGAGCGAACGTGTTCGCCTCGTGGCTGAAGCCGAGCGTGGCCAGCCTCATCAGGACCGCACCTTCACGACCAGCTCGACCTCCACCGGAACGCCCAGGGGCAGACTCGCCACGCCCACGGCGGAACGGGCGTGCCGGCCCCGATCCCCCAGCACCTCGAGCAGCACCCGGCTAGCACCATTGGCCACCTCCGGCTGCTCGATCAGGTCATCGACGGCGTTGACGAAGACCGTCAACTTGAGCACCCGCTCCACCGCGTCCAACGAACCGACGGCCTCGATCAGCCGGTACAGCCCGTTCGCCACCGCCTTACCCGCCTCCTCGGCGGCCCGCTCCACCGTGACACCCGCGCCGACCTTACCCAGCAGCGGCCCCTCCGCACCGACGAAGGCGACCTGACCCGATACATACGCCACCCCGTCAGCCACCACCACCGGGTCGATCAACGCCTTGGCACCCACCGGTGCCGGAGCCACCGCCAACGCCTCAGCAAGACGATCCTCAGCTGTGCTCATCATGTTCCTCACTCTTCACTCGATGGATCCTTCACCAACCGACAACAACCGACGATCTCAACGCCAACCGTTCACATGCGCCGCTTCTTCTCGACGGCCACGTCCTTCTGAACCGCGACGGTGGCCGTGGCCAGGCCAGGGTACGGGCTGCGGGCTTGGTATAGCCGTCCGGCCAGCGGCTCGGCAGTGCTGCGTTCTTCGCCGTAGCCCTCTCGCGCCGTGGTGATCAACACATCGCGGGAGTCCGGGCCGCCCAGGGCGATGCTGGTGCACTGCGCCGGATCCACCACCACGACGAAGTCGAGGCTCCCGGTGGGGGTGTAGCGGCGGGCCTCGCCCGAGCCGTACATCGCCACCCACACCCCACCATCGGCATCGATCGCCAGACCGTCCGGCATCCCATCGTCGGCGGTGAAATCCACGAACGCCTCCCGCCCGAACACCTCACCGATATCGAGATCGACTCGGTGCGCCCAGATGGCGCGCTCGAAGGTGTCCACATGGAACAGGTACTGCTCATCCGCGCTGAACGCCATCCCGTTCGTCAACGTGAACCCCGACGCCGCCTGCCCCACGGTGCCGTCCGGCTCGACCCGCAACAACCCACCGTCCAGCGGGCGGCGATCCGGCGCGATCGACCCGATCCACAACCGGCCCCGCGAGTCCGCGACCCCATCGTTGACCAGCCAGCCATCACCCAGCCCGAGCCCACACCACCGCCGGCCCTGCCCCCACGCCCCGTCATCGCGCCGGCCGAGCACATACAGTTCCTGCCCGACCGCCACCACCACCCCGCCGGACGCCTCCGGCTGCACCAAAG
Organism: Phytoactinopolyspora alkaliphila; assembly: GCF_010550695.1. Lineage (GTDB taxonomy): Bacteria > Actinomycetota > Actinomycetes > Jiangellales > Jiangellaceae > Phytoactinopolyspora > Phytoactinopolyspora alkaliphila. The sequence goes on along the minus strand of NZ_JAAGOB010000014.1, from coordinate 112,981 downwards.
ACGTCCGCCGCCCAGTGCGCCACACGCAAACCGCGTCCTCCCCGAGTGTACGGGTCCACACGTCTCCCACCGACGCATCCACCCACCACCACGCCACACCGTCCCAGCGCGGGCTCTCCCCCAGCCAGGTCCGCGGCCCCACCGCCTCCTCGACCAGCACAGCAGCCACAAAGCCCGCACGTACCGTATGGTCCATCACGTGCCGCCCGCCACGAAGTCACCGAGCGCGGCCTCGAACCGCTGCAGCACCACCTCGAGCTCACGCTCACTATGCGCGGCCGAGACATACCAGATCCCCCTTGGGGCGACCCACACGCCGTGATCCACCAGCACCTCGGCGAAGCGTGCGTAGCGGACCTGGTCGAGGCGGGCCATGCCCGCGTAGTCCCAGACCTGGTCTGGGTCACCGAACGAGACGTGAAATGCCATCGGCAACCCCTGCACCCGCACCGGCACCCCATGAGAGGCTCCCAGCTCACGGATACCGGCCATCAGCTTCGCGCCATGGTCCTCGACCCGCTTGTACGGCGGATCCTCCCGCAGCGCCGTCAACGCCGCCGTCACCGCCGCGCACGCTGGAACCGACGAGTTGAACGTCCCCGAATGATTCACACCGCCGGCGAACATATCCATCAGCTCGGCTTTGCCCGCCAGCGCCGCCACCGGCCACCCCCCAGCCATCGCCTTGCCATACACCCCCAGATCAGGCGTCACACCGAACCGCTCGGCCGCACCACCCAACGCGAGCCGGAACCCCGTGATGACTTCGTCGAAGATCAGCACCACGCCATGACGGTCACACAACTGCCGCACCTGCTGCAGATACCCATCACGGGGCACGATCGCGCCGCTGTTGCACATCACCGGCTCCGCAATCACCGCCGCCACATCATCACGCTCGGCCAGCGTCGCCGACAACGCCGCGATGTCGTTATACGGCAAGAAATACGTGTCATCCAGATGATGTGCCAACTGCCCCGCACTCGCCGGCCCGGTCACCCCGTCCACCGTCGTGACGAGCATGTTGTCCAACCAGCCGTGATACGTGCCCTCGAACCGGACGAACTTCGACCGGCCCGTGGCCGCCCGCGCCAGCCGCAACGCCGCCTGATCAACCTCCGTCCCGGTCACGCCGAACCGGACCCGCTCCGCCCAGCCGACCGAATCCAGGAACAACTCACCGGCCTCGTTCTCCAGCGAATGCTGTGCCCCGAACACCGACCCCCGCCGTGCCGCCCCCGCCACCGCGTTGTTCACCACCGCAGGGGCGTGCCCCAAGAAGTTGGGGCCCTGACCGAGGAGGTAGTCGACGTAATCGTTGCCGTCCGCATCAAACAACCACGCGCCCTCACCCCGCTCAAAGAACACCCCCGGCCCCGCCAAACGCACATTCGAATGCACACCACCCGGAGTGATACCAACAGCCCGTGCCCCCAACTCGGCCGACCGATCCCGCACCCGCACCGACATCACATTTGCCTCCTCATATCCGGCGCTGCTAGGACCTAAGTCCTACCGAGTAATGTAGATTACGCTACAGCACGTCGTTCGCGCAGCGTTGACCGCCGCCGCGCGCGTCCGGAGCCCCGGAGGCCACCCATGTACGCGTACATCGGCACCATGGCCAGCCAAGACGATCCCGCGCGCGGGATCACCGTCGTCGACCTCGACGGTCCGCGCACACGAGTCGCCGGCTCCACCGCCGGGAGCGCGACCAATCCCATGTACTTCGCAACGTCCGCCGATCAGGCGGTCCTCTATGCGGCGCATGCCACGGCGGACGGACAGGTCAGCGCTTGGATGGTGCGGGGCGCCGTGCTGACCCAGCTCGGACCTACCCGCCACACCGGCGGCGGGGTGGCGTGCCATCTCAGTGTGGATCCCCGTGGTCGGCACCTGCTCACCACCAACTACGCCAGCGGCACCATCGCCGTGCATACCATCAACGACGACGGGACCCTGGGCGACGCCAGCGATGTCATCCAGCATCCCGGCGTGGGGACCCGCGGCCGGCGACAAGGCGGCTCACACCCGCACATGATCACCGCTGACCCTTCCGACCGGCCTGGACGCGGGCACTTTCTCGCCGTCGACCTCGGCACGGACACGATCTATCGCTACCGCCTCGACACCTCTACCGGCCACCTCGACGAAGCCGACCTTGTCACGCTGCCGCTGGGCACGGGACCACGCCACCTCGCCGTCCACGGCGACTACGCGTACGTCGTCGGCGAACTCGGCTCCACCGTTACCGTCCTGGACCTCAACACGTCGCCGCCTACGGTTCTCACCACAGTGCTTTCGCACGCGACCGTCGGCGCCGGCCCCTGCTACCCCTCGGCCATCCGGTTCTCCCCAGACGGTAGGTTTTGTTACGTCCTCAACCGTGGGCCGAACACCGTCGCCACGTTCACCGTCGACGGACCTGACCTCTCGTTGATCGCGACCGTGGATTCCGGCGGAGATTACCCATGGGATGCAACCATCCACGACGATCACCTCTATGTCGTGAACCAACGCTCCAGCACGCTCAGCGTCTTCTACGTGGATCCACGTAGCGGCGTTCCACAGATCACGGACACGTCGATCGACGTACCGTGCCCTGTCTGCATCCTCCCGATCGGCGTGCCCAGCCCGCAGGCCCTGCCGGCGGGTCGTTCCGAAGTAGCCAGTACGCGTGACGGCCTGATATGACGCCGGGCCGACACGCCGTCATCAAGTCCGAAGGAAAGTGAGCATTCAGCGTGAAGATTCTCGTCATCGGTGCAGCCGGCCGCGTGGGCGCGATGATCGTCGGTGAGCTGGGCAAACGGCATTCTGTGCGGGGCGCGGATCTGCACGAGGGACAACTGATCCCAGGCGCCGCCGAGTCAGTCGCCGTCAACGTCACCGACATCAGCTCCCTGCATCGTGCGGCAAAAGATCAGGACGCTCTGGTCTATGTGGCCATGGGTCGCCAGGACGGGTGGGGTTCTACCGGCGGTTGGGCAGAAAGCCACTTCGACGTCAACGTGAAAGGTCTCTACCTCTCCATTCAGGCAGCAGTCGCGGCCGGCGCGCACCGAGTCGTATACGCAAGCTCACTATCGATCTTTCATTCCTACCTCGACCACGGTCACGAACTGGACGAGCGCGCGCCAGACGCCACCGACGCCTACGGCCTGACCAAACGACTCGGCGAGCAGGTATGCGAGGCAGCCGTACGCGAGCACGGCATCGACGTCGTCTCACTGCGGCTATGTGGACCGCTACCGGACGAGGAGTACGCGGCCTACGACGGCCCAATGCCCGAGATCCGGACCGCCGGCAGCGATGTGGCATCCGCGTTCGTCGCCGCTTTGGAGCGCCCGGTGCGCGGCTTTGAAGCACTCGTTGTCTGCGGCGATCGCGAGCAGCGCTACGTCTCCTGGGACCGCACCCTGGACGTGCTGGGCTGGGAACCACGGGCCGACCGAACCCAGGAAGTGGGGTCTGGGTGAGCGCCACACTCCGCGAAGCGCGCGTCGACGGCGACCGCTGCCTGATTCTGGAGTCCGCCGAGATCCGCGTCGCGATCAACGCGGACTACGGCACCCACATCTATGAGTTCACCGACCTGCGTAGCGGAACCAACCTGCTCTACCAGGACCCGAAAGGCCCACGCCACTACACCGTGGGCGGCTGGTACGAGCTGTTCCCCAACGCCGGCAACGCCTGCTCCCTCGACGGGCATCAGATGTCCAAGCACGGTGACATCCAGCACCAACCCTGGCAATACGAAGTCCAGACCGCCACGCCCGAGACCGTCGAGGTCGCCTTCCGCACCCGGAGTCAGGATTTGCCCTTTGACGTCACCAAGACCATCCGGCTGCGCTTCGAAGACACCATCGTGCACGTCAGCGAGACCATCACCAATGTCTCCGATCGCCCGCTCCCCTACCTGTGGGGACACCACATCACCTTCGGTGAAGCGTTCATGGCAGCCGCGTCCCGCATCAGCCTGCCTGATACCGAGGTGTTCGCCCGCGATGGCGTCGACCGACCGAGCAGCCCTTACGCGCCCGGCGCTCGGGGCCGCCTCGACGCGCTTCCTGCCCGTGGTGGCGGCACCGTCGACCTGACCCGGTTTCCAGCCCAGCCGTTCGCCGCCATGCTCTTCGCCGACGCCCTGCCGGAGTACTGGTACGACGTGTGGTCCGAAGATCTCGGGGCGGGAGTCACCGTCACTTGGGACGGTCAGGCGTTCCCGGCCCTGTGGATCTGGGCCACCAACCGCGCCACCCCCGGTAAGCCCGAGCTCGTTGCCTGCGCATTAGAACCACAAGCCAGTGCTGTTCCCACCCTGGCCGAGGCCGCCGCCACCGGAGCCGCCCCCGTTCTGCAACCCGGGGCCACCCGTGACGCGTGGCTTCGCGTCAGGCTCCACCACACATCGCTACCAACGAAAGCTGAGGCGCATGACCACCGCGAGACTTGATCACCTGACGCGCGACGAGCTGGCCCGGCTCGCGCCGCGGGCCACGGTGTTGGTGCCCCTCGGCTCCACCGAGCAGCACGGCCCGCACCTGCCCGTCTGCGCGGACTCCGCGATCGTCACCGACATAGCAGAACGCGCGGCCACCCAGGCGGCGCTCGACGTCCCGGTGGTCGTCGCACCGACCTTGCCGTTCGGATTCGCTCATCACCACCTGCCATTCGGCGGGACCGTCAGCATCGGCATGCTCACCTACCTTCAGGTGCTCACGGACATCGGCACCAGCCTGCACGCGTCCGGGTTCAGGCGGCTGATCTTCATCAACGGGCATGGCGGCAATGACGCGGCCGTCCGCGCCGTAGGTGACCGGCTCGTCGTCGAGAACGGTCTCGACATGCATGTCGCAGGCACCTCGTACTGGACCTGTGCGGCAGATGCCCTGCGCGACATGAACCTGGATGTCGGCCCGGTGCCCGGGCATGCGGGCGGGTTCGAAACCTCGTGCTTGTTAGCTCTCCATCCGGATCGAGTCCGCTCCGACCAGTTCCCTCCGGCCGAGGAATCGGTTCAGCCGCTGGTACGCCTCGGAGCGCGCGAAGCCGTGATACGCCAGCCTGGCATCTGGCAGCTCAGCGACGGTCGGACCGACGACTCCAGCCGGGCCAACGCTGATACCGGTGAGAAGGCTCTGGAGAACATCAGCGATGCCGTGGCCCGCTTCATCGTCGATTTCCATCGGTCCAGCCAGGTCACTGCGTAATCTCATCGGACAGGCTCGCCCGATGCGACCTGTCGCTCGCATCGGTCAGCGAGGATAGCCCGTGCCTGCCGACGTGTGATGTCCAGCGCAGAAACCCTTGCCGCAACATAAGCAAACTCTTGACCTAGGACCTGAGTGGTGCCATGATTCTGGCAGCGCGCGTACCGGACGGCCGCAATGCCCGCTACCGGGCACCTTGGAGGTTTCCCGATAGTGAGTTCCGCCTCCCCGCATTATCCAAGCGGTGCACAACTCCCTGGTTGCGCCACCGGACGTATGAAGAACAGCGACGCCGCGAGAGGAGCGTGAACCATGTTGAGATTCATGGCTCGTCGGTTGGTGCGGTTGACGCTGTCGCTCGTCGTGGTGTCGATCATCACCTTTGGGCTGTTGCAACTGGTTCCGGGGTCGTTCTCGGATCTGGCCGATGTCGGTTCGACGGCGTTGGGTGATCAGGCGTCGTCAGATGACGGTGGTTTGGCCGGTCGGTATGGCGACGAGGTGCCGGCGTGGGAGCAGTACGCGACGTTCATGCGGGGCTTGGCGACCTGGGACATGGGGCCGACATATAAGTACCCGCAGACCACGGTGGAGGAGTTGATCGGTGAGGCGTTCCCGGTGTCGCTGTCGTTGGCGGTGCCGGCGACGTTGCTGACGCTGCTGGTCGCGATTCCGATCGGGATGCTGGCGGCGGTGAAGAAGGACAAGCTTGCCGACTACGGGTCGATTTTCACGCTGACCACGATCCAGGCGCTGCCGGGGTATCTGTTCGCGTTGGTGCTGGTGTTGATCTTCTCGGTGGGATTCGGCTGGTTGCCGGTGCGGGGGTGGAATGGTCCCGAATACATGATCATTCCAGTGGTGGCCTTGGCGGTGCAGCCCACGGCGATGCTGGCGCGATATGTGCGCTCATCGATGCTGGAGGCGCTGCGGGATGAATATGTGGTGGCGGCGTTGGCGAAAGGCGGCACCAAACGTGTGGTGTTGGTGCGCCATGTACTGAGGAACTCGTTGATCCCGCTGGTCACGGTGGTTGGCCCGATCTTCGCCGCCCTGGCGACCGGGACCGTCTTTGTGGAAGTCCTCCTGGGGATTCCGGGTTTGGGGCGATTGTTCACGCTGGCGGCGAGGACACGGGATATGCCGCTGCTGATGGGCACCACGTTGTTCTTCGCGTTGGTGTTGATGGTGATGAATTTGATTGTGGATCTCGCCTATGGCTTGCTCGATCCGAGGATCCGGCATCAGCAACGCGCCGACAGTAGGTGGCGCCGGCCGAAACGCCCCAGGATGTTGCGGGGCTCGCCGGTTCTCGGCAACAACACCGATCACGACGGCGGTGGTGGCGGGTCACCTGCTGCGGGATCGCCGGACGCGGCGACGAGTATGGGGGCGCGGGGATGAGCAGTCTTGAGCAGATCAGGCAGGGCATCGCCGCGGCTCCTGCATCGGCTAACGACACTAGCGATGGTCCTGGTCATGGTGGTGGTTCCGGTGACCGGATGCGGGCGCAGAGCGAGCTGGGGCGAGGTTGGGTCCGGTTCAAACGCAACCGGCTTGCGTTGGGCAGTCTGATCTTTGTCGGAGTGCTGGTGATGGTCGCCGTAGCGGCGCCGGTGCTTGCGCCGTACTCGTACACCGAGCAGGACCTGACCGCGCGGTTGTTGCCGCCGCTGGCCGATGGTCATCTGCTAGGCACGGACCAGTTGGGCCGCGACGTGTTCTCCCGGCTGCTGTACTCCCTGCGCACGGCGTTGATGATCGGATTCGCCGCCGAGCTGGTCGCGCTCATCGTGGCGCTCGGAGTGGGGCTGTGGGCAGGCTGGCGCGGCGGCAAGGCCGAGTCACTGCTGATGTCGTTCACCGATGTGATGTATGCGTTCCCGAGCTACCTGTTCTCGGTGCTGCTGGTGGTGATCATGGGACGCTCGGTGTTCGCGATCATCCTGGCGATCGGGATCGCCGGCTGGGTCACCCAGGCCCGCCTGGTCCGCGCACAGGTATTGAAGATCAAGAACTTTGAGTATGTCGAGGCGGCTCGGTCGATCGGCACCGGCGGGGTGGCGATCACCGTGCGCCACATTCTGCCGAACGCGGTCGGCCCGCTGCTGGTCACCACGAGTTTCGCGATCCCGGGGGCGATCATCGCCGAGTCCGGGCTAGCGCTGCTCGGTCTGGGGGTCGCTCCGCCCACACCCAGCTGGGGCGGGATGATCATCGACGGATACACCTATGTGCTGGCCAACCCGCACCTGATCGCCGCGCCCCTAGCACTGTTCAGCCTCACCATGCTCGCGTTCACCTGGATGGGCGACGGTCTCCGCGATGCGTTCGACTCCAGCGAGGAGGACCACGCATGAGCACGAACTCGAGCACAACCGCAGATGGGCGTGCGACGACATCGCATACCTCAGGCGGGACGGTGTTGTCCGTGACCGATCTGCGGGTAACGTTCACCCGGCCCCGAACGGGACCGGGGTCCACCGTCGTGGACGGGTTGTCGATGCAGATCCCAGCCGGCGGGTCGGTTGCGATCGTCGGGGAATCCGGGTCTGGGAAGACGGTGTCGATGCGGGCGATACTCGGGGTGCTCCCGGAGACGGCACACGTCACCGGTCAGGCCGTCTTCGACGGGCAGGACCTCATCGGCATGCCCGAGACACAGTTGCGGCGAGTGCGTGGCGCCCGGATCGGGATGGTGTTCCAGAACGCCATGTCCGCGCTCAACCCCACCCGCACGCTCAAGGTGCAGTTGACCGAGCATCTGCGCTGGCACGGCACCACCAACCGCAAGCAAGCACTGAACCTCGCGGTCGAGGCGCTGGAGAGGGTCGGGATCCCGGAACCACACCGGCGGATCCGGATGTATCCGTTCCAGCTCTCCGGCGGGCAGCGCCAACGTGCCATGATCGCCATGGCCATCGCCGCAAGGCCGCAGTTGCTGATCGCGGACGAGCCCACCACCGCCCTGGACGTCACCGTTCAACGCCAAGTCCTCGACCTCCTCAAAGACCTGCGCCGCGAAGACGGACTCGCACTGGTGATGATCACCCACGACCTCGGCGTCGCGAAATACCTCTGCGACGACATTATCGTCATGCGCCACGGCCACGTCGTCGAAACAGCACCCCTGCGCTCCTTCATCACCACACCCCAACACGCATACTCCCAGCAACTCCTCAACGCCGCCCTCGACACCACCACCGACAACAACGGCAACGGCGGCGACACCTCTACTGACACCGCCGGCGAAACCACCGCGACTGGCAGTGAATCCATCGGCATTCAGCCGCGTGCCGCCAGGACCGAGTCAGCTGGCGGTGGGCGGGATCTGGTGCTGGTGCGGGATCTGGCGAAGGTGTTCCACGGCCGCGGAGGCGACGTTCCCGCCGTCACAGACGTGGACCTGACCATCACCAAGGGTGAGACCGTCGGCGTGGTCGGCGAATCCGGCAGTGGGAAATCGACCCTGGCCCGGCTGCTCACTCGCCTCATTGACCCCACGGCCGGCAGTGTCGCCTTCGACGGCACCGACGTGCTCACCCTCACCGGTGCGCCGTTGAAAGCATGGCGACGACGGGTGCAGATGGTGTTCCAGAACCCCTACGCCTCTCTGCTCCCGCACCAGACCATCGCAGCGAACGTCGCTGAGCCCCTAAGGGTGCACAAGGTCGGCACCACCACGAGCCGCCGCGCCCGCGCGATCGAACTTCTCGACCTCGTCGGGATCCCGCAGGAGCGGGTCGATCAATACCCGAGGCAGTTCTCCGGCGGACAGCAACAACGCGTCGCCATCGCCCGCGCCCTCGCGCTGGAACCCGACCTGCTCGTGTGTGACGAACCCACCTCCGCACTCGACGTGTCCATCCAAGCCCAAGTCCTCGATCTTCTCCAAGACCTCAAGAACCGGCTCGGGCTGTCAATGCTGTTCATCACCCATAACCTCGCCGTGGCCCAGCAACTGTGCGACCGCATCATCGTCATGGCCAACGGACACATCGTTGAAGCCGCCCCCACCCAGGAACTCTTCACCCACCCCGAGCACCCCTACACCCAAGCTCTCCTCGCCGCGGTCCTGCCCATCCACCGCCAGCCAGCACCCACCCCCGGCACAACCAGCCGCGACACCCCCCCAATAGACACCACCGGCCAGCTGATCGAATCCAGCCCACGCCACTGGGTCCGCACCACAGCCCACGGCGCACGCGCTACCCGGTCCGCAGCAACGACCGGTGCAAACAGCACCTAGAACAACAAACACCCGCGCACGGGCGCGGTCCGAGACACACAACCCGCCAGTATCCGGCCGGGTCAAGTCGTCATAGCTTCAGTGAAGGAGTTCCAGCGATGACACGCGCTACCCGCAACATAGTCGACAACGTGCCACAACTCATCGGTCGACGGACGTTTCTCGCCGCCACCATCGCCGCAGCCGCGGCAGCCTCCGCAGCGTGCGGGTTCGGCGACGACGGCAGTGACAACAACACCAGCGACGAGGACGACGCCAACAATAGTGGTGGCGGAAGCGAGCCGCAGCGCGGCGGCACACTACGGCAATCCATGATCCCGGTCACCCACCTCGACCCGGCAGTGTCGGGCAATTCGTCATTCGGGCAGATCATGATGATCGGGCTCTGGGAAGGCCTCGTCGTCATCGACGCCGACGATCCCTCCCAGGTGCTTCCCGGTGTGGCGGAGTCCTGGGACATCTCCAACGACGGCCTCACCTACACCTTCCACCTGCGCTCCGACGCGACGTGGTCCAACGGCGACCCTGTCACCGTCAGCGATTTCGAGTGGAACTGGAAGCGCATCCTCACCCCTGGCATCGCCGGCGAAGGAGCGCCGTCGTTCAATGCCTCAACCACCCGTATCGTCGGCGCAGGCGCCTACATGAACGGCGAGACTACCGACTTCACTACCGTCGGCGTGACCGCCCTCGACGACGCCACCTTCGAGCTCACCCTTGAAGAGCCCAACCCCGACTTCCTCATCCATCTCGCCGGATACTGGGCGCTGCCGCTTCACCCAGCCACCGTAGAGGAACTCGGCGAGGCGTGGCTGGACCCGGAGAACTGGGTCAGCAATGGCGCGTATGTGCTTGACTCATTCCGGGTCAATCAAGGCGCCGTTCTGCTGCCCAACGAACACTACTGGGACGCAGACAGCTACTACCTGGATCGGTGGGAGGTGACGTTCAACGACGGCGGCACCACAGCCGACCTGCTCGCCTACCAGCAAGGCGAGATCGACATCACCGGCCGCATCGAGGACGACCTCGAAGCCGTCACCACCTCCGACGTCGCCGACGAACTCATGACCTCACCCACCAACCAGGTCCGCCGGCTCATCGTCATGAACAGCAAGAACCCGGCTCTTCATGATGTACGCGTCCGCCAGGCGCTGGCCATGTCCATCGACCGTGAGGCGCTGGCAGGCGTGGCCAAGCCGGCCGTTGCCGGAAATTCGCTCGTTCCGTCCGCGGTCCCGGAATACGACCAAGTTCCCGGCATCGAATACAACGTGGACCAAGCCCAGAGCCTGCTGCAAGATGCCGGTTATGCCGACGGCGAGGGCATGCCGACCGTTAGCCTGCTGGACTTTCAGCAAAGCCCGTGGGTGGAAGCAATCGCCCAGATGTGGCGCGAGAACCTCAACATTAACGTTGAACTCGACATCGTCGAGATCGGCGTCTACGTCGAGAAACGCGACGCGGTGCACCCGGAGGACTACACCGGCTTCTACATCCAGAACGGAGCGATCAACCCACCCACATTCCTCGCTACCGCCCAGTCCGCGATTCCCGGCGCGCCGACCATCAACGGCACGAACCTGGTACCGCCCGAGATCGGCGAGGACGTGCTGGCTGCCCAAGAGAACGGCACCGCGCCGGCCGACGTGTACGCGATGATCGAAGGCAACCGTCACCCCGAGCTAGAGGAATGCGTCACCCTGCTCCGGGAAGCCATTGGGGAGCGAGATGAGGCGACGCAGAACGACCTGCTGATCCAGGCATCGACTGCGTGGAACGAGACATACACGCTCATCCCCGTGCTCTGGGGCGGCTACAACCTCCTGGTCAAACCACGGGTGCAGAACCTCAAGCCGTGGATCTATCCCACCATCTTCACCACCAAGGGAGTCACCATTGACGGCTAGCGTCCCCTGCACGTGACTGTCACCGGCCCACAGCGGCAGACAAGAGGAGAGCACGCACCGTGACCGAAGCACCGATCCGGGTAGGCCTCATGGGCCTGGGCCGCAGCGGATGGAACATCCATGCCGCCGGACTCGCCGAACTCGACCAATACCAGGTCGTCGCCGCCGCCGACCCCGACCCCGACCGCCGCACCGAAGCAGAAACCCGATTTGGCTGCACCAGCTACACCGACCCCGAAGCCTTCCTCGCCAACGCCGACGTCGAACTCGCCATCGTGGCCACACCCTCGCACACGCATGTCCCGCTCGGCCTCGCCGCGCTCGCCGCCGGCAAGCACGTCGTCGTAGAGAAACCGCTGGCACAGACCGCGGCCGAGGTCGACACGTTGACCGCGGCCGCCGAGAAGGCCGGGCGCGTGCTCACGTGCTTTCAGAACAACCGCTTCGAACCGACGTTCCTGGCCATCCGCGACGTCATCGACTCCGGCCGACTCGGTGAACTGGTGCTGATCCGCCGCGCGATACACCGGTACGCTCGACGCGCGGACTGGCAGACCCTGCGCAAGTTCGGCGGAGGCGAACTACCGAACACCGCCTCGCACTTCCTCGACCAGCTTCTCCTGCTCATCGACGACGGACCCATCGAGCTGCTCGCCGACCTAAGGCGCACAGTCTCCGCCGGCGACGCCGAAGACCACGCCAAACTGGTGCTCAAACCCAAGAGCGGCCCGCTGGTCGACCTCGAATCCAGCAACGTGGTGGCAATGCCACAACCCGCCTGGTTCGTCGCCGGCACCACCGGCACCCTCACCAGCACAACCGACGGACTGCACGTGAAGTGGTACGACCCCACCAGCGTCGACGAACTCCAACCCGCGGAAGGCGCAGCACCTGGCCGAGCCTACGGCACCGGGGAACACATCGACTGGCACGAAGAGACCATCACCCCCGAACCTGCCACCGGCAAACGCACCTTGCTCTACTACGAACACCTCGCGCGAACCATCCGCCACGGCGCCGACCTGTACGTCACACCGGACAGCGTCCGCCGCCAGATCGACATCATCGAACGCGCGCGTCAGCAGACTGGCCTTCTCTAGAGATCCGTCAAACACGGTGATGAGACGGGACGGACAGATCCACATGAGCGCCACCGGAGAATCCAATGGAGCAGCGGTCCATGATGTCGACCTTCGAGACGACCGAGTAACCTGGGGCGGCGCTGTCGAGGTCGAGCACGCGAGCGGATGGTCGCGAGGATGGCGGCTGCCGGTCAGCCAGATCCACCTCTTCCCCGGCGAGCAGCTTCGCAGTCGAGCGGCGATGCAAGCGGGAATCCGCCTGGAGTTCCGCGCTGACGCTACGACGATCAGCGGGACCGCAATGGTCGATGAGCAGCCGCGCACGCCGTTGATTGACCTGGTCATTGACGGTTCCTACGTGGCGTCGTCCTCCATCATCGGGGATGGTTCCTTCGCCTTCCATGCGCTACCCGCTGGCATGAAGACGGTGGAGCTGTGGCTGCCGCAGTACGGGGACGTCCGGCTCACGTCTCTGGCGGTGAACGTCGGCGCCGACGTCCGGCCCGCGTCCGGCGCGGTCCGTCCCCATCTTGTCACCTACGGTAGCTCGATCACCCAATGCCGGGCTGCGGCCTCGCCTTCGAGGACATGGCCGGCGCTGGTGGCGGCGGATCTGGGCATGGACCTGACCTGTCTGGGCTTCGGCAGCGAATGCCACCTGGATCCGATGATCGCCCGGCTGATCCGGGACCGGCCCGCTGACGTCATCATCACGTGCCTCGGGATCAACGTCTACGGCTCGGGCACCTTCACCGAGCGGTCGTTTCTGCCGGCCATCCTGGGGTTCCTGAGCACGGTTCGCGATGGCCACCCCGGGAAGCCGATCGTCGTGCTGTCTCCCATCATCAGCCCGGAACGGGAGACCGCCGTCGGCCCCACCGGCATGACCTTGCACGAGGTCAGGTCCGCCGTTGAAGAGGCGGCACGTCTGTTGAGCGAGGATGACGGCGACATCCATCTGATCTCCGGCCTCGACGTGTTCGGTCTCGAGCGGGCAGCCCTCCTGCACGATGGGCTGCACCCCGGTCCGGAGGGATACGTCGCACTCGGCCGGTCGATCCTCGCTAGACTGCGGACTGTCTTGCCGCCGAGTCTTGATGCATCGACACGGGCGGCCACTCAGAGATAGGGGACAAGAGGCCTCGGCCTCGTCAAGATGCCACGGCGAAGCATCTGCGGCGGGACCTTCATCGTCAGCACTCCCCCGCCGCCCGCCCCCGGTGTCAGCCGAGACCCAGCGGGGGTACGTTCACGCGTCCATGAGGTGGCCAGTCGATCTCCACGATATCGTCGCTCCGCCAGTCGACCTGGACGGACTCTGCCGCTGGCCGCCGGTCGTCCTCAGTGCCTATCGTCACCAGGGACACGTAGACCTGCGACGGATCGACACGGTCGACGACGAGGCGGGGGATGACGTTGCGGCCGTAGACGCTGTTGATGTGATGGCCGTGACGCCACGCCCGTGGTTGTTTCGCGCGGCTGTATCCGCGGATCGCTTGAATAGCGACAAATCTGGATCGAGACCGTTCGCGCACGAGGGCCCACGACCGTGTCCCGCCGCAGTCGACACCGCATTCGATCTGCTCACCGGGCGCATAGGCGAGCGGTGCAGCACCCTCGACCGCATCGAGAGCCCGCTCGTCGCCCGCGGGCCGGATCCGGTGCACTCGGAGATGGCTGTTGCCGAGCACGAGGACGACCGTCTCGAGTTCGTGATCGTCGCCTCCGAGGGTCTGCCGGTACTGGAAGCGCAACCATCCGGGCTCGCCGACGGCCGACACCGAGGAACGGCATCGGTGACCGGTTTCGTCGCCGGAACGCAGTGACAACATGCCGTCGATCGCCGGAAGACCGTCGACGAGTCCTGCATTGAAAGGTGCGAGCGTCGAGTAGTGGTACTTGCCGTACTTGGCGGGATGATCGCCGCCCTTGGCGGAGAACCGCTGCACGTGACCCGATCGGCGGTGCCCTGCGAGCACCCAACCGGTTGTCGGCATGACCCGGATGAAGTCACCGGTCTCTACCGGGAGGTCCTCCTCCGGGCTCGTCCAGAACGGATCGTCGGCGGCAAGGGACCAGAGTCCCCCGAACGCCTGCATAGACCAGTACGCGGAGCCGGTTGAGATGTACCGTTCCCGGATGTCCTGTGTGCCTTGACTGGTCAGCGCCTGACGTAGCGATCCGTCGGCCCGCACGGCGCCTCGATCGATGTACCACCGTAGGTGCCTGCCGACGAGTCGTCGTAGCATTCCGGGACTATGCGGCCAGCACCCGTGGTGATGCGCCCAGATCGGCGCGCCCAGACGCGCGAACTTGTAGGCGAGGCTGCGTCCATGCTCGGCGTAGGCGCCGTCCACCGAGAAGAAGTGGGGAAAGGACTCCATCTGCAGGCGGACGCGATCGCGGCTCCTATCGCGCCACTCCCGGGCGTTATCGCCCTCGACCTCCATGATCGCCAGCAAATGCGAGGTGAAGGCCCAGTAGTTGTAGTCGTCGAAGTGGTCCGTGCCGCGTTCGGGACCGTCGTCGAACCAGCCGTCACCGGCGTAGATGCGATCGCAGTAGTCGAGCACGTCGGAGATGACCCGCTGGTCGTAACGCTGGCCGAGGGCTTTGCGGGATGCGTGGTTGAGACCCCAGAACAGCGCGAAGTTGCTGCCGAAGCGGCCGGGATGGTGACCGCACGCCTCCAGCCAGCGGACGATCTGAGCCTGCTCGGCCGGCAGGAGCTGGTCCCAGATCCGCTCGCGCGACTGCCAGAGCGCGAATGCGACGTGGCCGGCTTCGACCATCCAGATGTCGGCGCTGCCCGGACAGGCCGACTCGCCCCAGTAGCCGGGTGAGCCGGGGTCGGTGCCATGGAGCAGCGCCTGTCGGGCGAGGTGCGTGATGTCGTAGTCGACCCCTCGCCAGTGCACCGACGACGGGCGGTCCGAGCGTGTCAGCCAACCACCGAGCCCCCACATCATGCGGGTGACACCCTCGAAGCTGCCCCCTTCGTCGTACGGGCAGTGGATGCCGTCCGTGAGGGTCCTGGAACCGGACTGGTCCAGTGATCCTGCCCAACCCGCGACCAGCCATGACCAGAGATCGAGAGCCTCCCGTTGATCGAACGGAGGCCGCGAGCTGTTCATGCTTCCTCCGAGAACGACGGGGGTTGGTGCCACGGTTCCGCTCAGGCGTAGGGAACGAAATACGCCTCGGCGTCATCGAACCACACACGGGCACCCTCGGGGAGACCGGTCAGGATAGGAATGTACTGAGCGGTGGCCACCGCCCGTGCCGGGTCCGCCGGAGCGACGAACTCCTCCACGCTCGTGAGCGACCGCCACTCGCCTACGTACGCCTGCAGCCGCAGGGACTCGCCACGGACCGTGCCGACTTGCTGCCCGGCACTGTTATAGAGGTTCAAGGCGAACTGGATGGTCGCCTCGCCGATGTCCGCACTGGCCTTCACCCAGACCTGCGATGCCAGGATCCCCGGACCGGCGTCGAGCACCTGAATGGGACCTCCACGGTCGACGGACAATGCCTCCAACGATTGGCTTCCGGAGCGTGCCTCCGCCGTGGAGATGCTGTGCACGCCTCTCGAGGTCACCCAGCTCGACCAGCCGGCCATGCCGTCCTCGAACCCGGAGTTCGTGAAGATGCTGACGCTCGGCGTGAGCGCCGCCGTGATCACGTCCGCGGCGCGCGCGAACAAGGGGTGATCGTTACGGTGATCGGCGAGCCACTGGGTGACCTCGCCTCCGGACGGTTCGTGGGCGCGTAGAAACTCGATCAATGCCCATATCGGATAATGGTTGTACACCGACAGCCCGGTGAGCCCGCCGCGGGTGGGGTCGAGCGGCTGTACGAGGATCGGGTCGGTCGCGGCCTCCGCGAGCCAGTCCGCACGGCGGGTCATGAGCGCCTCGCGGGTCGGCAGGTTGGCGAGGAGAGACTGGGCGACTTCGAGCGCGGCATCCGTCGTATCAGGGACCGGGACCGCGCGTGGGAACAGCCGAGCCGTGGCGTCGTAGTACTCATGTGCGCTCGCGAGAGTGAGGGCGCGCTCCCGCTGTTCCGGCGTCGCGGTCTCCGCGGTTGCGACCACGGCGTTCATCAGCGCCTCGGCCTCATCCAGGACCGTCGCGTCGACGGCAGCCAGGTAGCTCGGCGAGTCGAACGGCTGATACGTCCGGTGGCTGATGAACCACGGGCTCTGGGCGATGTCGGTCGTCCATACGTCCTCCCAGAGTTGGTAATAGTCCGCGAGCGAATCGGCGGCCTGACTACCCACTGCCCGGCGGCACCATTCCTCAATCAAGTCAGACACCTCGGCGTCGGGATCCCAGAGCAGTCGCGAGATCACCCAGGGCTTGGGGCCTTCACCCCAATTCGGGTACAGCTCCGCGTAGTGGTAGCGCACTCCGAGGTCGTACGTCGTTCGGTACACGTCGGCCAGCAGCGACAGGTACATGCGCGGCACGGCGTAGGGAGCCCCATAGAGGTAGTCGTAGGTACCAAGCTCGGTCGCGCACTGCGACCATTCGAGTAGTTGGTCCTCGCGGTGCTGGCGCGTCGCGGGGTCGATCCAGGCGTAGCGGTCCTCGGTGAGAAAGGGAATCACGGAGGGGTGCAGGTCGAACGGCGGCGGAACCTCGAGGTCGTGGTAGGCGAGAAGGCCGAACCTCATGTCCGGATGGACCGCTGTGACCTGCGATGCGACCTCGTTCACCCAGCCGTAGTAGGTTTCTGGGATCGGCAGCCCGGTCTCGTAGCTGGGATATGCCCCGTCGTTCACACCCAGAGATACAGATGTGAGGGAGGGATCCGCCGCAAGCATCGCCAGGATGTCGGCCACGACGATATCGACTGTCTCCGGGTTGCTGAACGCGGGCTGCCATCCGATGAGGACCCCCGGTGCAGGTACGACGCCGTTCGCGTACAACTCGGGCCGGTCTCCGTACTCCGACACCGGGAAAAAGGTGTGGAGATTGTGATGGAACTCGACGGGTCTGTTGTAGTTGCCCTGCAGCCTGTTGCGTTGCGCCCATACGTACTGGTCCGGATACGGTCCACCCGTTCCCGGCTCGATCAGGAGCGGGCTGATTGAGCGCTGGTCGAATGCGGGTGCGGAACGCACGATCCGACGCGGTACCGCAAGGGATGATCGCTGGGGAACGTCCTCCCCGATAGTCGTCGGCATGAGCCACGCGACGCCGACGTAGCGCTCTAGGAACTCGTAGACGCCGTTAAGTGTGCCCCACTCGGTGGAGCCCGTGATCGTGATACTGCCGTTGTATGGCGTGATGACAAATCCATCGTCAGCCGAACGGTTCAGGATTCGTGGCAGCACCGGATGGCTGGTCGGCCCAGTGAAGCCCACGTATATGGCCGTCACGTCCCCCGTCGGCGGGTTCGACGGTAGCGAGGTGGTGGGCAGCGTGACGCCCGTCGACTTGGCGACGAAGGTGACGAGTTCCGCGGCCGCGTGCCGCACCGCGTCGCTTGCGTCGTCTTCCGTGACGACGACCGCCTGGGCTGTGCCGTCGTAGACAACCGGTATGGCACCGGCCGGAGCGCTCCTCGTCGATGCCACGGCCGCACCGGCTCCGAGCGCCGTGCCGGTGATGATCGCGGCGGCTCCGGCGGCGCCACCTACGGTGAGTGCCTGCCGGCGCGTGAAATCGCGGGAGTGGATTTCCGGGTCTAAGGACATCGGGCGCCTCCGGGTATTGGGATGTGCGTGACGGTGAACAACCGGCCGGCCGCACAGGCGGACCGGCCAGTTCGCAACCGCCCGTCTTGCTCTTCTGCCGCCCGCACGGTCGATAGCGGGATCACGGCAGTTAGCGTGAAGGGAACACGCTGTCGCCGCAGGGTTGAATTCGACAAATAACCTAGGACCTAGGACTGATAGCGAGACTTTAGTCGGCTGGATCATAAGTCGTCAAGAGTTAGGCGCGACTCGGCCTGGAACTCGTGGCATGAGGACGCTCCACCATCCCGCCCCGCAGCGCGCGCCGTCGTCAAGGTGTCCCCAACCATGGATTGAGGACGCCCACGAACTATCTCTCTGGAGGCACCCACAGGCCATGCAGTGCGAGGCGGCTAAGTAGCAGAAAACCGGCTGGCCACGCGCCACCTGGGCTTTGATTCATACGCCTGCCTCATGGGTGAAGCGCAGATCGACGAGTTCGCATCCCACCTAGACGCCTGCCTGTGCCGGACTGCTGGTTGCCGTGGTAGCGCTCCTCGGCCGCATCGGGGACTCAGTTCACACCCGGCAGCGGGTGACCGATGGTGACCTCTGATTCTCACGATGCGGCCCTACGTCGATGATGGGCATCGCCCATACCGACCTTGCGTATCGCAGAGGCCTAGTCGACAGTCTAGAGTCCTAGGACATATCGAGGCCTTGAGCTCATGGAGAAGCTGGTCCGCGGCATTCCAATGTTTAAAGGTCCACCTACGTGCTCACCCCCGCAACCAATGACCTACACTTAGGACCTAGGCACTCGACCCAGACAGCCAATGAACTGAGAGCGCTATCAACGTGGGCCTTCCTTTCGAACTGAAACGGAGAATCAGGTGCGCCTTGCCTTCCTCGACCACCACCTGGCCAATTACCACGCCGATGTCTTCCATCGGTTGATTACCACGACCTTCGCTGACCGCGATATCGAGCTGGTCGCCGCCTTCGAAACGGATCCGGTCCCCGGCACCGACTGGTGCGCCGAGCATGGGGTGCCTCGCGCGGAGTCGGCAGCCGACGCTATCCGTGCTGCCGATGCCGTGCTGGTGCTTGCACCCGACAATCTCGACACTCATCGTGCTTTCGCTCAGCAGCTGCTGCCCTCGGGTAGACGTGTCGTATTCGACAAGTTGCTTGCACCGAACCCCACAGAGGCCTGGCAGATCGTCGAGCTCGCGGAGCGGCACGAGGCCGCCATCTTCAGCGGCTCTGGCCTGCGCTACGCCGCCGAGGTCGAGGAGTTACTCGCCGATGTCGGCTCCGACGATGTGCAGGACGCGTTCGCCCGCGGCTATGGGCGCTGGGACCACTACGGGATCCACACCTTGTCGCTTGCTGTCCGACTCGGCGGCCATCGGATCCGTCGGGTCCGCGAATGTGGGGTCGACGATAGCCGCGCTCTCGTCCTCGACCACGGCGACAGACGCACCCTCGTCGACTGCCGTACCGGTAGAAATGCGGCGGAGGCTCTCGGTTGGACCTGTGGGGTCAAGGTCGATGGCTCCTGGCGTACTGCCACCGTCACCGATGCCGAAATGTTCTACACCAACCTCTTGCGGCACTATCTGGACTTCTTCGCCGACGGCGCAGCGGAGTCGACTCCAGAGGAACTAGCCAGGCTCGCTTCCGTTCTCGCAGCTTCCCAGGCCTCGTTGGCGTCTGGCGGTGAGTGGATCGAAATCGGACGACCCAACTATGACGTGGAGGAATCGCGATGACCGGCCAGGACGAACTACAGATCGGCATCATCGGTGCTGGCAGCATGGGTCGCACGCATGCTCGCCGCTATGCCGACGTCGGCGGCTGCCTAGTCGTTGCGGTCTGCGATCCCACGACGACAACGGCCGAGGCACTTGCCGATGACGTCGCCGAGCGGACCGGCGCACGGCCCAAAGTGTACGCCGATCTCGGCTCCCTTCTGGCAGCGGAGAAGCTGGACGCCATCAGCGTGTGTACCCCGCCCAATGATCACGCGACGGCTGCCGCCTCCGCGCTGGAGCGAGGGGTCGCTGTGCTTTGCGAGAAGCCGCCCACGCGTACCGGGGCCGAACTGGACACGCTGGCCGCTCGAATCGGGCCAGACCCAATGCTGCAGTTTGGTATGTGTCACGTCTTTCACCCAGGGGTGCAACAAGCGAACGATCTGCTTACGTCCGGTCGGCTCGGCGACGTGGTACACCTCAATGTGCGGTTCGCTCACCGTTTCGACGGTCTCCAAGACAGTTGGTTCGCCGATCCGGAGATCGCCGGCGGCGGGATCATGCTCGATACTCTGGTGCACAGCGTCAGCATTGTCCGCGTCCTTGTGGGCGAGCCCCGCGCGGTTTCCGCCTTCACACACACCGCGATTCCAGGTATTCGGGTTGAAGACTCAGCGGTCGTGTCGCTGCAAACGGACTCCGGAACGGTTGCGACGATGCAGGCGTCCTGGGCCACGCCACCAGGATCGGCCATGGTGGACATCTACGGTACAAAAGGCCAAGCGGTGATCGAGTATGGCCAGCCAGCACTGCGTTATCGGATTGGAACGAAGCAACAATGGCGTCACGGTGAACAGCAATCTGAGACACGGTCAGCAGCCGGAGATCGCTACCATGGGCAGGCTCACAGTTTCCTGACTGCAGTTCGGTCCGGGCATGTTAGTGACAACACGATCACCGACGCCCAAGCAGTGATGCGGGTTCTAGACGCCGCCTACGCATCAGCCCAAGCCGGCGGAGGGGCCGTGGTACTCGGCGGCTGATAGGGAAAGGTCACGGCCCTGCTCGGCCCGGGAAGTAGGATGTTCAAGATCAGGCGACATCGGCCTAGGAATTATCCGCGGATCATGTTCCGACAGCCACCACCACTATGGCTGTAAGGTCAGCTGTTCCGGACGAGATCGACGGCACACCCGTGAAGTTTGCGCAGTACATCCTCATACTGGATGGGTTTGAACACGATCTTGGATTCCTCCACATTGATGACATCGTGGTGTACCAGGTGCCGTCGTCGTGACAATCGAATGTTACGCCTGACGAAGGCCGCCGCGGGATTCCCGCGGCGGCCTTCGTTTGTAATTCGTGTGATGTGCGCTCTCCGTGGAGCCCTGCCTGTCAGCGGGGCTCGCGGTACACTCGCGTGGCGATCAGATGAGCCCGCGGAGCGCCGTTGGTTGACGTCATCACAATACGCAGCCGGTTGCTGGTTACAGTTCTACGTAGCTGATGCACGCGATGCCGTCGGCGGTGGTCCCGTTCCGATGCGAGCGTCCATCCGCCCTCGATCTCCGCCTCGATCTTGTAGTCCCGGACCAGCGTTGCCAGGACCTCATACGGAGTTCGGAACGCACGAAGGTTGATCAGGTCCTCCTGGACGTCATCGTCGAAAATCAACGCGACCTCATTGAAGGTGACTGGATCCTTCCAGTTCAGTTCCACCCATGGGTCGTCCCGGGCGACCAAATCTGACACCCACATCTGCGGACCGCTGAACGGTCGTGCGTATCCGCCGATCACGTGGCTGGGGTCAAATGCGTCAGTCTCAATATCGAGTCGATAGCAGATGCTCTGGCGATGAAGCGTGTATTTCCACTCTCTCCACTGCTCCAGGTACACCTCGTCGCGTGCGGGCCGCATGAGTATGTGAGTGAATGCGCACTTCTGTCAAGAATCCTATGCCCGTTAACTGGCCGGCCGTTAGGTGTCAATGCAGATAAAACGCAATTGGTGCCTTCTTCATCTCAGGGCCGCCGTGCTCGTGTCTGATTGGTCCATGGACGAAGCAATCAACAATGATCTGTTTTCCGTGACCGCCGAGCGCTTCACTGTCCTACCGACTCACCGGTTCAACTCAGTCAACGAACTCATCGCATACGGCAAGATCGCCGACGTCGCGATCAATGCCACGATGGACGACCTGCACCTCGACACCGCCATACCGCTGCTGCGCAGCGGCTACGATCTACTGCTAGAAAAGCCGATCAGCACGACGGCCGACAACGTCCTGACACTCCATCGCGAAGCTACCCGGCATGGCCGAACAGTCCTGATTTGCCACGTCCTCCGCCACGCCCCGTTCTACCGGAAGATCAAGGAACGCCTCGCCGACGGCGATATCGGCGGAACCCTCAATCTCCAGCTTACCAAGCATGTCAGCTACACCACATGGCAACGGCCTTCGTCCGCGGTAAATGAGCAAATGAGAAGGCCAGCGGCTCGGCGATGCTGATGGCTAAAGCATGCCACGACCTTGACCTCTTGGTATGGCTCAAAAGCGGTATCGCTCCGCACCGAGTGACCAGCTTCGGCAACCTCACCCACTTCGCGCCAGATAAAGCGCCCCCGGGTGCTGGCATCCGCTGCCTCGTAGACTGTTCGATCGAAAATAGCTGCCCTATTCGGCCCGCAAGAACTATATCGACCAAGATCTATGGGGCGTCTACGCCTGGCACAACATCGAGCGGCCTGTCACAACATCGAGCGGGCCGACCGTGAACCGACCCTTGAGGAGAAGCTCTAATCCCTCAAGACTGATAATCCACACGGCCGCTACGTGTGGCATCCGACAACACCGTCGTCGACCACCAATCCGTCATGGCCGAATTCACCGACGGCGCCACCCCCACCCTGAATGTCGTCGGCAACGCCGCCAAATCATGCCGATCAATAAAGATCGTTGGCACCACCGCGAGATCGCGGGAGCCCTCGAAGACGGCCACTTCGTCGTGCGCACCTTCGACACGCGCCCTGGGCACGAATACGCCGAGGAACACATCAATCTCAACATCAAAGGCGAGATGCACGGCGGTGGGGACCTTCGGCTTGTCGAAGACTTCGTCAACATCGTCCGACACTACAAACCCTCGATCTCCGCCACGACCCTCGATGACTCCACTACAGGCCATCTACTGGGTTTCGCCGCAGACCTATCCATGTACGAACACCGATCGATCGACCTCGGCGCAAACTGAGAAATATCAGGCACTTCGAGCTATCTCCAGTGCGGGCCCAAAAGACGTAGCTGAGAACTCTGTACTACATGGCCCGAAAGGTTTGCCGGACCCGTTCCAGGTGAGCCCGCATGGCCTGCTCGGCTAAGAAGCTGTCACGCGCCTCGAGCGCACGCAGAATCGAGCGATGCTCGCGGTCGCTGGTCTCGTGCGTACCGCCGGCATGTTCGGTGAGTTGCTTCCCGCGTCGCCGTTCCTCGGTGAGCGTGTCGGTGAGAACTTCGAGGATCCCGTCGAAGAACCGGTTGCCGGAATGGCGCACGATCGCCCGATGAAACGCGAGATCTAGCTCAACCCGCCGTGCGGTGGTCAGATCCTCGGCTTCGGCTTCGTCGAGGACCGCGGCGAGATTCGCCAACTCATCGGCGGTCAGATGCAGTGCCGCGCTGCCGGCCGCCCGCGTCTCGATCGCTTGGCGCAGCTCTAGCAGCTCATGAATAGCGGACGAATCGCCCGCCACCGCATGCTGGAAGTACCCGCGGACGGCGACTGGACGCAGGCTGCTCACAACCGCACGTTTGCCCTGCCGGGTGCGGATCACCCCCTGCTGGCTCAACGCTCTCAGCGCGTCACGCACAACCCGCTGGCTGACGTTGTACTCGTCGGCAAGGACGGCCTCCGACGGCAGCGGGTCTCCTTCGACAAGCGATTCCCGTCGGATGTACTCAGCGATCTTGCCAGCGACGCTAGCGCCCATCAGGACACGCCGGCCACCGCCCGCGCTCTCATCCGTGCCCGTCTTCTCCGGGCCAACCTGCTCCGACGCCACGCC
The DNA here is from genome assembly GCF_010550695.1 of Phytoactinopolyspora alkaliphila. GTDB lineage: Bacteria > Actinomycetota > Actinomycetes > Jiangellales > Jiangellaceae > Phytoactinopolyspora > Phytoactinopolyspora alkaliphila. The sequence goes on along the minus strand of NZ_JAAGOB010000014.1, from coordinate 89,025 downwards.
CGTCACCCTTCATCGATCCTGGGACATCGTATCGCAAGAAGAGTCTTAGGGCTCTAGTCCACACGATTCGCAATAAGCGACGGGGCATCGCCGCTTCTGGCTGCCTGGCGATGTCAGGTCCACGCCGCCGGGGCAAGATCCATGTCCCACAACGGGGCGGAACGCAGCCGCCGATGGGTCTCGGCGAATTCCTGCGTCCCGTCGTCGTCATGAAAGCTCAGACTGGCGTTCCGAGGCTGCACGGGCATGTTCCGGTCTTCGCGGCAGTCTCGCCATAGCTGAAGCATGTCCGCATAGTAGCGACGCCGGCCGTCACCGAGGTCGAATCTTAGGATGCGCAGCGGTGTCTCTGGCACGTCGGAGGTGTCTACCCGGTACTTCTCGATGGCCTCCTGATCAACTGTGACGCCGAGGCCCGGCCTCTCTGGAGTGCGGGCCAGCCCGTGCTGAATCTCGATAGGCTCGACGATCAGGTCATCGGCCAGCGTGTTCATCCCGGTCACCATCGGCCACGTGGCGTGGCTCAGCACAGCACCCATATGCAGGGTAAAAGCAGTGGTCAGCCCCGTCCCGACCACCTGGAGCCAAAACTCCTTGTTGAAGCTCGCGGCGAGCTGGCCTTGCCGCATCAGGCCACTGACACCGGCACCGAACACCACGAATGCGTCGAGTGAATCGTCCCGCATCCAGACCGGGAACAGGTCCTTCCGGAAGTGTTCAGCCAGCGGACGGGGCAAGCGGCCGCGCAGATGGGCGTGCCCGATGACGTCGTCCTGGCGGATGGGGCTCTCGAACAGACCGACCCGCGACCACGCGTCAAGTTCTCGCAGCACCGGCAACGCCTCCCCCGGCGTGCGCAGCATCCCGTTCCAGTCCAGATCGATGAGGTAGGACTCAGGCGTGACATCGCTGATCGCCTGGACCTGCTCCCGCACGTCGAACCACGGACGTACCTTGATCTTGTGGGCCAAATAGCCCTCGGCGAGCGCATCGCGCGCCTCCTCGGCCAGCAGGTCGGCCGGCATCTTGGTGTTCCACCAGGAGATCGGGCACCAGTCACGCACCTTGCGTTCGCTCAGCAGCCGGTACATCGGCACGCCGAGCGCCTGACCCACGACGTCGTACAGCGCCATCTGCAAACCCGCACCCAGTGAATCATCGGCGAGGTGTTCGGCTGGATTGGTGCCGATGACGCGCCCCACGGTCTCATCGGCGACCTGCTGCCACGTGTAGTGCACCAATGTCTCGCCGTAGCCGACGATGTCACGTGAACTGGTGGTGACCTTGATGATCTCGATGACGCCCCACTTGGCCACCAGGAGCTCGTTCCACGGCCGCACGCGATGCCGGAACGGGACGTTGATCACGAAACGCTCGATGTCGGTGACGCGAAGCGTCATCCTCTTGCCTCCAATGTTCGGTGCGCCCCGCATCCCCGATGGTCTCCCCCACCGCGACTCCCGGCGGACTACGCTGTCGCGAGCTTCTTCTCCAGTTCGGTCAGCTGGTGACTGTCCAAGTCCCGCAGCGGTGGCCGGCAGTAGCCTGCAGGGCGTCCCCACACCCGCAACAGACCACGATAAATGGCCAGGTCGCTGGCGTCGGGGAACAGCGGCTCGGCCAGCAACTCCCGATAGATCCACAACCTGCCCCAATCGCGCCGGGCGCCTTCAAGATCGCCATCGACCATCGCCGTCCACAGACTCACCGCCGCGGCCGGAATGACGTTGAGCAGGCCGCTGACCCAGCCGTGTGCACCCCCGGCCATGGCCTCCACCGGAGCGGTGGTCCCGCCATAGAAGATCCGGAACCCGTCGTCGAGTCTGGTGCGCAGTTGGTTGACCACGTGCACGGCAGGGCCCGTGTTCTTCACACCGCACACCACGCCCTCGGCATACAGGGTGGCCAGGTCCGGCACGGTCACGGCCGCAGTCGCCGCGTTGGCCGGGATGTTGTACACGAAGAGCGGGATCTCCACTGCCGCCGCGATAGCCCGATAGTGGTCAAGTACCTCAGCCCGGGACGGGCGCTGAAAGTACGGCAACACCACGAGAGCCGCCTCTGCCCCAGCCTGAGCGGCGTGCCTGGTCAGTCGAATACTGTCCGCGGTCGTATAGCTGCCGGTCCCGGCCAGCACCGGTACTCGGCCGCCGCTTGTGCGAACCGCGATCTCGAGCACACGGCGGCGCTCCGCGTCCGTCAGGGCGATGAACTCCCCGCTGGTCCCGTTGATCACCAGCCCGTGCACGCCGGCCGTGATGAGCCAGTCCAGGTGTGCCGCCATGGCGTCCTCGTCAAGACCGCCATCCGCGTCGAACATGGTCAGCGGCGCCGGCCAGACGCCTGCCAATGGTGCGCTCATCGGGTCCCGCCTTGGTCGTACTCGGGCTTGAACGGGTGCTTGACGATCTCCTCCACCCGCAAACGCGGCCCGAGCCCCGGTTCGTCCGTCACTTTCCACTCCCCCTCTGACACTCGCGGCGGGTTCTCGGTGTACCGGTCCCAGTACGCCATCTGCTGCGGGGTGATCATCGATTCGGAGATGAGGAAGTTCGGTAGCGTGGCCGCCAGCTGCCAGGTTGCCGCGCTGGCCATCGGGCCGAACGGGTTGTGGAAGGCGATCGAGACGCCATGAGTCTCGGCCAGCGTGGCGATACGCTTCGCCGCTGTGATGCCACCGCAGAACATCACGTCGGGTTGCGCGATCGCCACCGCCGGCTGCTCGAGGAACGGCGCCGCGCCGTAGTGATTGGCCCAGCGCTCTCCCGCGGCGATCGGCGTCGACGAGCGCCGGGCCACCTCGACCAGCCAGTCCGGCCGCTCCGGCGGGGTCGGCTCCTCGATAAAGGTCAAGCGGTACGGCTCCACCGTTTCGGCCAAGCGCACCGAGTTGGCGACGTTGAGCCGTCCGTGACAATCCAGCATCAGGTGGACGTCCGGCCCGGCGGTCTCCCGCGCGGCGTCGAAATACTCCGCGATCAACCGCCAGATCCAGTTGGGAAGCAGCTCCGTCTCGGTCTGCCGGGCCGGGATGGCAGCAGGTGTCTCATGGTGCACGCTCGAAACCTTGGTGTAGAAGCCCGGCAGCGTGGTCTTGATCGCGGTGAAGCCGCGCTGGAGCCGGTCCGCGACCTCCTTGGCGAAGAGCTCCGGCGTCTCGGTGGCCCGGGCGTGTGTGTAGACCGGCACGCTGTCCCGGAACTTGCCGCCAAGCAACCGGTGGACAGGGACGCCAAGCGCTCGGGCATTCAGATCCCACAGAGCGATGTCCAGTGCCGAGATGCCGATCGTCAGGAGTGTGCCGCCGAGAAATGAGTCACGGTACATACGCTCGAAGTGCTGTTCGATCCGGGTGGGATCCTTGCCTACCAGGTACTCGCCCAGCTCGTCGATGAGTGCGGAGACCGTGCGCGTCCGCCGGCGCATGGCCACCTCAGACTCGCCCACCACGCCCTCGTCGGTCTCGATCCGGACATAGATCGCGTTGTAGTACCCGAACTCGGCGACCCACTTCCGGACAGCAGTGACACGCATTCGGAGCCCTTCTCCAGGAGACTGAGTGGTTCAGTTTATCAGACCTAGGACCTAGGTTTCGTTTCGACGATAGGGTCAGTGCCAGCAACGCATCATCGATGTAGCCCTACCGCCCCGAGCGCGAGCCCGACGGACGACGGACGACGGACGACGGACGACGGACGACCCAGGGTCGCCGGAGGAGACGCCGTCGAGTCGCAGCGAGCCGTCACCTGGACACAGTCATTGTCGACTGCTCACGACTCGATACTGCCGAATCCCTTCCAGACTCCCGGATCGCCGCTTTCGACGCAGATCCAGCCAGTCACGCCCCCGGGAGCGGGCGCCTCGTTGGTGACCGTCGATCCGCGGGTGTGCGTCCCGCTGGTCGGCGCCGCGGTGCCGGCGCCCCGAGTGACCCACCCACCGCCGACGAACTCGTGGACAAGCTGCCCGTCGGTGGTGACCCGCGAACCTGGGGTTGCCAACGGCGGCATGCGCTTCACGACGCCGCCGACGTGACTTGCGATCTGCACCGAACTGCCGGGATAGACGCTCACATAGTCCCCGCAACTCGAGGAGTCGGCACTACGGATGTCGATCATGGTGCTAAGTACCAATGGCTTTGGGTCTTCAGTGCGATCCCGATAGTAGATCACCGACGAGCAGGTGGTGTCTGCGTGGATGGCTATCTTGCCGCCGGTCATCACGGGATCGTCGAGGAACTCGCCGTCCAAGATCACGACATGCCCAAAAGGCGTTCCCGGCGCTCCGGAACTGACACCGCAGTCCAGGAAGTTGTTCCCACTGGCGTGGAATCCCATGAGCGGAGCGCAGGTGACCGCGAGGGCAGCAAATGGCGCATGACGCACGGTATTGCCGGAGATTTCCAGCTGGGCAAGCAAGGGCTTCGCCGCGGACGATCCCGAGGTCGGCACGCTGATGGCGGCGGCGTAGATGCCGGGAGTGCCTTGCCGTAGGGCGGGTATCGTCACTCCATCGCCATAGCTGATCATGTTGTCGACGATGCTCACAGAAGCCAGGTCTAGGGACAAGGAGTACGGAAAGAAGGTCACGGCCGCACCGCGGGGTGACGTGTACGCCTCGGGATAGAGGTCGGTGCGCATGGTGATGCTGTTACCCGCAACGAGGACACCGGCCAAGCCGATCGGCGGGATCTCCTCCTGGCCGCTGAATTGTCCAGACCAGATCGTGATGCCAAATCGCGACGCCTCCACGGAGTTACCGATGCAGGTGAGACCGTAATCAGTGCCGCCGCGGCTGATACCGGTGAGGTTCACACCAGTCTGGAAGCCGGTGATCGTATTGCCGATCACGCTGACCGTGGTGCCGTGCAGTTCCATAGCCGTCGCCGGCGCCTTCTCCCATCTGGCGCCTTGAAAGGTGCAGCCAGTGATGATAATCGACTCACCCGCGACGTTGATCAAGGACTGGTCGTACGAGTACGAGGCAGAGGACTGCGAATCGCACGCCAGCCACCGCGAGTTCGACACGGTGACGCTCCGGCTACGTGGCCCGCTGGACGGGAAGTAGAGACTGACGACCGAGTCACAATTGAGCACATCGATGGTGTCCACACAGATCGTGTCCGAGTCACCGGGATAACACGCAACCGTGTAGCGGAGCGTTGGCCGCCAGTACTCGGCATCGGTCGCGAGCGGATTGTTCTGCTGATTGTGATCGAACCCGAGATTCCTGATCTCCCAGTGTTCCGCCGCAGTTAGCGACCCGAGAATTCCCCAGTAAGGTCCTGATCCATCCTTGATCCTGATGATGGACGTCTCCCGCGACTCGCCGAAGATCGAGACGTTCTTGGTCTTGATCCGAAGAATGAAGTCGGTGGTGGTGGAGGGACTGACCACGAAGGTGCCGGCTGGAAAGTACAGTCCCTCGCCGTCATCGAGGGCGTCGAGAGCAGCTTGGATTGCTGCGGTGTCATCGGTGACACCATCCCCGATCGCCCCATGGTCACGGACATCACGGACGGCGCCGGCGTACCGCGTTGGTCGGCGCAAGGGCGGAGCCGCATTGGCCGGGAGAGCGACGGTGCCCAGGGCAGCGCCTCCCGCAATCGCGGCAAGAGCGGCCTGGCGGCGACTCAGCATCGTCGGCTTGTTGGAGGTCTGCGTCACGGGAGTCTCCTTCGAGCTGATGCGAGTGTGGTGCCCCAACGATGATGGGCACGTCCAACCCGTGTCAAGACCTAGGGCCTAAGTAGCTTAGATTTCTACATCGCCGATGTACCTTGGAGTTTCCGGCGATGTGGCAGCTCAGGGGCCATACGCCATTTCATCGGGCCGAGTCGCGCTTTACGGTGGACGCATCAGCCGGCCGGCGATGACCTGCGGGAGGAATCGGACACATTAGGTCGGCCATGGCCCGCTCCGATCTATAGAAGGTGCTATCTTAAGACCTAGGTCATGTCACCGCATAGCCGGCAGCGTGGCCTTGACGTGCACGCCTTGCGGGCCACAGTGGCCTACCCGCCTGCTTCGGACACATGGGAGTGACACGATCGTGTCACCCATCTGCTCCCCCGTCGCCGTCATGCGCACCAAGGTCGACGCCATCTTCAAGTGAAAGGAACACTATGACCTCCGCTTCTACCCGACTCCCTATGGGCGTCGTCGACGTCGGTGTCATCGGCCGCGGCTACATAACGCGGCTGTACTCGACCGTCTCCCCCGCCGACCTCGTTGCAATGGCAGATGTGTCGCAGGACGCTGCGCGGACGGCCGCCGCCGAATTCGGCGTCGACGCGGCGTCGTCCGTCGAGCACCTCCTCGACCGCGACGACATCGATGCCGTCGTCGTCGCTGTGCCTTCGGGATTGCACGCCGATGTCGCAGTCCGCGCTCGACGCCGGGAAACGCTCCGGCGAGATCGCGTCGGGCCTCAGTCAGCGGCACTTCGCCGCCCAGAACCAGTCCTGCACCAGGCCATCTCCTCTGGCGGCCTCACAAGCTTAAATGTCCTAGGTCTTTAGTCTAAGAAAGAGACCTTGTGGCGGACTACAGTGGTAGTCGCTTGCCACCGGAACTCATCGATAAGGAGAGCACGCGATGACCGCGCAGTCGTTCCGCGTCGGGTGGATCGGATCCGGCCTCATGGGACTCCCGATGGCTCGCCACGTCCTGGCCGCCGGCCACGACGTCACCGTGTTCGCCCGCACTCCCGCGCGGGCCGCACCCCTGGTTCAGGCTGGCGCCGGGGCCGCTCGCACCGTCGCCGATGCCGTTCGCGGGGCCGACGTCGTCGTGACGATCGTATCGGCGCCCGCCGATGTCGAGCAGATCTACCTGGGCGAGGACGGCGTGCTGGCGAACGCGGCGGCCGGGACCGTAGCCGTCGACATGACGACGTCCGCACCGGACCTTGCCCGCCGAATCACCGAAGCAAGTGCCGATCGCGGTATCACGGTGTTGGATGCGCCCGTCAGCGGAGGTCCGGCGGGTGCTCAGGCCGGCGCACTCTCGGTCATGGTCGGCGGCGACGCCGACGGCCTGCAGCGCGTTCGGCCGGTGCTCGATGCGTTCGCCAGTGAGGTTGTCCATCATGGCCTGGCCGGCTCCGGGCAACTGGCAAAGCTGGTCAATCAGACACTCGTCGCGGGAATAACCCTCGCGGCCTGCGAGGCGTTCGTCCTCGCGAGGACGGGAGGCTTGGACGTGGAGCTGGTGGCGGACTCCGTGCGGCCGGGTGTGGCCGGGTCGTCGCTGTTCGACTTCGTGTGGTCGCGCCTCCGGGAGGGCGACCTCGAACCGGGATTCAGGCTCGATCATCTCCGCAAGGACCTCGGCCTAGTGGCCGAGGCCGCGGGCGACGTCGAACTCCCAGGCACGGCCCTCGTCACCGAGCTGGTCGACAAAGTACGGCATCAACGCGGTGGCGACTGTGGCACGCAGGCCTTGGTCACCGCGCTGATGGAGTGGCCAACGTGATCGTGGACTCGCACGTGCACGTCGGGCGGTGGAAGTACCCGCCGCTAGATGAGTACCGGGCCGCCATGCTGGAGGCCGGCGTCAGCCACGCCGTGCTGGTCCAGTTCGTCGGCAACGCGGACAACAGCTACCTCTCCCAGTGCGTCGCCGCCGATCCGGCACGGTTTACCGCGATCGCGATGGTTGAGGATGACACCCCGGGCGCGATCGACCATGTCGCGAGACTCGCCGCCACGAGCCACTTCACTGGGGTCCGGCTGTGGGCGGCCACCCGCTCTCCGGGGTCGGATCCGCTCGCCCTGTGGCGGGCCATCGCCGGCCACGGGCTTGTCGCGAGCGTGCGCGGTCCGCTCGCCGACATCGCCCATCCGGCGTTCGCGGAAGTGGTCGACGAGCTACCAGAATTGCGGCTGCGGCTGGAGCACGCCGGTTTCACCCGATACCCGGATGCGGCGGTGGACCGCCGTGACTTCGACCGATTTCTGGCGCTCGCGTCCCGGCCGCGCGTCTACACCATGTGGGCCGGCTTCTACGCCAACAGCGGCACGGCGTATCCCTACCCGGACGCGGACCCGTTCCTGCGCGAGATTGTCGCGGCGTACGGTGCACGCCGGATCACCTGGAGCGGCGACTGGAACCGGCCCGATCCCCTGGCCCGTTCCTACCCGGATGCGATCCGGCACGTGACCGACCGCTCCTACCTGTCGGACGAGGACCGGGTATGGATCCTCGGAGGAGCAGCGCGCGAGCTGTTCGGCTGGCCTGTGGAGGCTTCGTGAGCGTCCAGATCGGCGTGGTCGGCGCCGGTGCCATCGCTGAACAGCACGTCACGGCGTTACTCGGCGCAGGCGCGGAGCTGACGGCGGTCGCGGACCCTGACCCTGTCCGCGCCGGAGGACTCATCCAAGAGGCTGCTACGTACCGGAACGCAGACGATCTTTTCGCGCACCCCGGGCTCGACGCCGTTGTGATCGCCTCACCCAACGACATGCACGCGCCCCAGACGATCGCAGCGCTTCGGGCTGGGCTGCATGTGCTGTGCGAGATCCCGGTAGGGATGAGCTTGAAAGAAGCGCAGGCAGTTGCGGCGGCGTCAAAGATCGCCAGTCGCCACGTCGCAGTGGCGCACACCCTCCGGTTCTGCCAGCCGTACCGAGCGGTGCGCGGCCTCGTCGACTCCGGCGAATTGACCGTGAGACACGTCGTCGCCCGGACTCTTATGCACCGCCAGCGCAACGTCGGGCTGGAGGGCCGAACCCGGACGTGGACCGACGATGTCCGCTGGCATCATGGCGCACATACTGTCGACGCCGCGTTGTGGCTTCTCGCAGCAGAGGTTGCCGCCGTGTCTGGCGGCGCGGGACCAGCCTGGCCAGGGAGCGGCCGTACGATGGACGCCGGCCTCGTCCTCACTACCCCGAGTGGCGGGATCGCCACGATCGCGCTCTCGTACCATGCGCGCCTACCCGCTCGCGAGCTCACCATCATCGCCGAAGATACGACCCTGCGTATCGACGGCGGCCAGCTGCTCTCCCCGGACGGCATCGTGGTCGACTGTGGGAACACCGCGAAGATGGAGCGCCTCGGGCTGATTCGCCAAGACGAAGAGTTCGTGGCCGCGGTCGCCGGAGGACGACAACCAACGTGCACCGTCAACGACGTCTTGCCGACTATGCGCGCACTTGAGCAGCTTTGAGTCGTGCCGGAGAGACATGCGTATGGGGACACTCCGTGCCAGCCGCCGGATGCGGTTGGACGATGGTCACCCTGATGCCTCCGCCCCTCCGTAGCGGTGTCTTTTGCCTGGTGGTTCCCCCCGTAGTTAGAGAGTCAGTGGTGGTAGAGGGTGGGGTTGAGTTCCGTGTTCGGCACGTCGCCTGGGCTGGCACCCGGCATCCAGGTGGTGAGGTCGACCTCCTGGTGATGGTTAGTCGGTGTGGACACGGTCATGTCGGCGTCGATGTAGATGATGGTCATGACCCGTCGAGGTGTCGGTGTCTGGTTGGGTCCGGCGCGGTGGAAGGTCCAGCCCTGGTGGTAGCTGATGTCACCGAGCGCGTACGGCTCGCTGGAGACCGGAAATCCCTGCTCGGCGAGCGCGGTCTGCAACGCAGACTCTGACTCGTCACCGATGGGTAGGTCACGCCCGTATTCGAAACGGTGGCTGCCAGCGGCGAACTCCAGCGGCCCCATCTCGTGTGGCGTCTCTTGCAATGGCACCCACACGGTGCAGGCTCGGTCGGTCGACAGCGGCCAGTAGTACTGGTCGGCGTGCCAGGGTGTGATCCCGCCGCTGGTCTCTTTGTAGAGGGCTTGGTCGTGATAGAGCCGGACGCCGTCGACGCCCATCAGCTCGGCGGCGATCCGCGCCAGTCGGGCGGAGAACACGAACCGGCGGACCAGTTCGCTGTGCCGCCACAGGTTCGCCACTTGCAGAAATGCCTTCTGATAAGTCGATCTCTCTGCCATGGGCAGGTGCAGCGTATTCAGCTCGAGGACCTTGGAGGTGATCTCGGGTTCGAAGGCGGCGATGGTGTCCGCGTCCAGCACGCCGGGTAGGCGAATGTAGCCATCGTCGTCGAACTGCTTGGCTGCGGCGGGGCCGAGGGTGTAGGGCGTGTCGATATCCATGCCGCCATCATCGTCGGCTGGCTTTGACAAGCACTACGCTCTGGATGACCATTTCTGATACTCGTATGACCTATGAGGTCACCAGGGTCGAGTCAGGTGGGGTCTTCACGTATCGTTTGTGTTGATGCAACCCGAACGTGAGCACATCGTCGGCGGGTCAGACATATCCTGGACGTACTTCACACGCCGGGAGCGCCAGTTCGGCTTCCGGTGGCACGTTCATCCCGAGATTGAACTGACCTTGATCACCCGCGGGAGCGGCGCCCGCTTCGTTGGGGACAGCATCGAGCACTACCGTCCGGGCGACCTAGCGCTGATCGGCGCCGACGTGCCGCACACCTACGCCTCGTCCTCCACCGGCGCACAACAGGATGCCGACGAGCATGAGGCGATCGTCGTACAGTTTCGCCGTGATTTCCTCGGCGCCGATCTGTTCACCCGACCCGAATTCATGCACGCCGACCGGCTACTGAACGAGGCCAGCCGAGGGCTGGCGATCGAGGCGACACCGGCAATGGTCAATACCCTGACATCGCTGCCCGGCCTCCTACCGGCGACGCGAACCCTGACCCTCATCGACATCGTCATACAGCTCACCATGGCTGAGACCAGGCCGCTGAGCACAAGCACCAGACACCCCGTCCTGGGCGGACCCGCCAGACAGCGCATCAACGACATCTGCGCCTACCTACACGAGCACTTCAGGCGGCCGGTCAGCTCGGAGGAGGTCGCAGCCGTGGCACACATGAGCCCTACCGCGCTCAGCCGCCACTTCCGCCGCGCCCTAGGTCAAACCATGACCGACTACGTGAACGAGCTCCGGATCAGCGCCGCCTGCGAGCTGCTCACCGACACAGAGCTGCCCATCACCGAAATAGCAGCCCAATGCGGATACAGCAACCTGTCCAACTTCAACCGCCGCTTCCGCGCCCTCAAACACACCAACCCCCGTCATTACCGCCGAATGATCACCGAGGGCTCGATATAGCCCTCCGGGTCCACGAACGAGGCAGGGTCGGTCTATTGCGGGGCGGCCCATCCGGTGAGACGCATAGCAGCGGACCCGATTCGTGTCACCGCTAAACTCGGTTGCGCATCGATCGCCCGGCCCATCAGCATGGGGGCGCATGGAGAACGGCATCGTAGACGCCTGGCGCACGGATGGGTTTGTGATTTTGCCTGGCTTCCTCTCCGCCGACGACCTGGCGCCCGCGCTCGGCGAGATGGACACGATGTTCCCCACACCGAACGGCTTTCACGACGGCACCGATCCCCGTCGTACCCGCTATGTCGAGGACGAGTTCGACGGGATCGACAAGTTCCCGTTCTCCAGCACCGAGTTCAGCCTCCTGGCCGTGCATCCCCGAATCGTCCAGCTAGCGGAGAATCTGCTCGGACAGACTGACCTGCGGATCTCCTCGGCCGAAGCGTGGGCCAAGTACACCGGCGCCACGCCGTACGAGCAGGCGCTGCACCGCGACTATCTCACTCACACGATCCTGGTTCCTTCGACAGAGGATCGATACCAGCACCTGGAGCTGTTCGTCTTCCTGGTCGACGTCCCCGAGGAACTCGGCCCGCCGCACCTGGTTTCGCGGGACCACACCGACCACCTGCCGATGAACCCGAACTTCTATCCCAGGAGAGGCGGCAGCGGCGAGTTCGTCTCTACCGCCGACAATTCGAACCTGTACGCCGCAGAGCAGTCCGGCGCAGGCCCGGCGGGCACAGTCATCGCCTTCAACACCCGGACCTTCCACCGCGGCACCGGCCTGAGCAAGCCTCGCGGGGCACGCTACTCCATGCAGCTCATCTACCGCCCGGCCCACGTCGACTGGGGCCAGCGGATGGCGTGGGCGGCGCGAAGCCACATGCCTGAGTGGTACCGGTTCGTGCACCGCGCCACGCCACGCCAACTGGAACTCTTCGGTTTCCCACCGCCCGGCCACCAGTTCTGGACCGCGGAAACGCTCGACGGCATGCAGCAGCGCTACCCTCACCTAGACCTCAGGCCGTGGCGCGAGGCTCAGTACTCCCCCTCCGGCGCCTGACCGGCAATCAGACTCGTCGCGGCATAGCCATCGCCGCAGCCACCACTACTCACCTGCGCAAACCCGCCGCGATAGTGCCCCCGCCCGGCGCGGTGTCGTGGCTCTGCAGTCACCCGATCATTCCCGCTCCGCAATCGCTGCAAGACGCTCCAGCGACGCCTGAAGCATGTCGGCGGTGGTCCCGCGGGCACGCGCAAGGCGGGTCTCGTCGGTCAGCTCAGACCAGTCGTAGGTATGGGTGACATGCGTTCGCGACGAGTCGACCGGCTCAAGTACCCACCGCCAGAGGTGACCCGGCGGGGTGTGACCGGGCTCGGCGGGTTTCCACGCGACGACGCGGCCCTCGTCGAACTCGACCACATGGTTGTCCCGAACGCTGCCTCCTGTGAGCGTCATAGTGAACACATCACCGACAGCGCGGATTCGTTGCCCGCCGGGTGCACTAGCCAGGTTGTCGTTGCCGTCCCAGTCCGACTGCCGCATCGGGTCCGCGATGAGCTCGAAGATGCGTTCTCCACCGGCTGCGATCTCGCGGCTGGCGGATACGACACGCGGAACGTTCTCGTCGCTGGTCATTTCTCCATGTGAACATCACTCGGGGGATTCGTGGAAAATTCGGCTCGGATTCAGCACGACCCCTGAGCCGCTCGCCCGCTTCGTCGCCCGCACCAACCCGCGCTCTTATCAGCGCAGCCCACTGGTACGCGCCATCGTTCCGTCACCCGGCCTTCGGCGCGGCGGACGAATCGCGCACGGTCAGATCCGGCTGGAATGCGATCCGTTCGTGTTCGTGGCTCGATCCTTCCGCGATCTCGGCAAGGAGCAACTGCATGGCCTTGCGTCCCAGTGCGAACTTCGGCTGACTGACCGATGTCAGCGGAACAGCCGCGTCGGCGGCCAGGTCTATGTCGTCGTAGCCGACGATGGCGACGTCTCCTGGCACGCCCACACCGGCGTTGACGAGCGCGCGCATCACTCCGATCGCCAACAGGTCGTTCGTGCAGAAGACGGCATCGGGCAGCTCGGGTAGCTGGAGCATCCGGGCGCCGGCTTCCACTCCTGCCCGAATGGTCATGGACCGGCAGACGACCTCGGTCAAGCTGTCTCGTGAGAGGCCGGCCTTGTCGAGCGCGCGCCATGCGCCCCGCCGGCGATCCGCACACGGTCGCAACGACGCCGGTCCGTTGACCAGCACCAGCCGTCGCGCGCCCGGCGCCAGCAAATGCTCGACCGCGATCTCGCCCCCTCGCACGTCGTCGACCGAGACCGAACAGTAGGCGCTCTTGCGGACGGAGCGGTCGACGCACACCACTTTCAACCCTCGGTCGCGCAAGCTCTCCAGCCGGGACGGAACCTTGCCCAACGGGTTGATCAGCACCCCGGCCACCCGGTGCTGCTCGAGAACGTCGAGGTAGCGATCTTCCTGGGATGCGGCGTGGTCACTGTTGCACAACACCACCGCGATGTTGTCTTCGTTCGCGGCGTTGACGGCTCCGCGGGCGACTTCCGCGAAGAACGGATTCGTGATGTCGGGGACCACCAGCCCGATCATCCGGCTACGACCTGACCGGAGATCGGCGGCGCCGCGATTCGGGACGAACTCCAGTTGCTCGATGACAGCGTGAACACGCTGACGCGTCGCCTCCGCGACGACGTCGGGGCGGTTGAGGACGTTGGAGACTGTGCCGACCGAGACCCCGGCTATGCGCGCGACCTCTCGGATTCCGGTCAGCTTGCGCTCATCCCCGCCGCCGTCCTTGAACCGGTTCATCCACACTCCTTCAGGTCCCCCGTGACCACCGCGCCACGGACATCTGATCTTCTCATCCTGCGGCGCTGAACCCCAACAACCAGGCCTTTAGATTTCAGAAAACAGGATACGGCGCATTGACGCCTCACCCGTTAGACGCTAACTTTCGTCTTGAAACGGTTTAACCGACACTACGCGGGAGTGGTTTGGATGCGGGCAACGACGCCGACAAGATCTCGCCGATGGGCCGCTCTCGTCACCATCGGCGCCTTGGCCGTCACCACGCTCATCGGCCAGCAGGTCTCCGCCACGGGACAGGCAGGACAGGTCGGCTCCGCGGCCGCCGACCCCCGTGGAACGGTCACGCTCGAGGGCGGCGAGCTCAGTCTGAAGATCGACTACTCGTCGGGCGTCACGGTGCGCTCGTTCACCGTGGCTGGACGCGAGGTCTTGGACACCGAAGCCGAGTTCCCGGGCGGCACCGAGCTCGTCACCGCCGATGGCACGTCGCTGCGAAGTGACGACAACGTGGGCAGGCCGCGTCTGGAGACTACTGCCGACGGCGTGCGGATCAGCTTCCGTATGCAAGGCGGCCGGACCATGGTGGACGAGTCGTGGACGTTCGGCACGTCTGCGGAGGGCATCCGCTGGACCATCGACCGGACCCACCGTGGGCCCGAGACTCGCTTCTCGACAGCCGCTTCCCCGGCGCTGACCTTCGCCCGCGATGCCTGGCACAACATCCGCCGGCCCGAAGACGGGGGCAATGTCCCGGTGTGGGGTGACGAGCTACGCGCGGCCAGCGAAGAGTTCAGTGCCATCGACGGGCTCCGGCGTAACGGGATCCTGTTGGAGGCAGGCGGCAACCAGGCCGTTTTCGATACCGGAGACTACGTCTTCCTCTCCCACGACGAGCCGGCCGCGCTCGCTGTGGACGTCCACAGCGACCTCCACTCAGGTGGTCGTCTCGCGAGAACGGGGTCGCTGGACGAGCCGGGTTCCCTGGTCGCGCACTGGTATCACGCCGCGGAGCCACTCGGCTACGCCAACGGCAACCCGAAGGGCTATGTCGACCCGCGGTGGGGACCCGGACGGTTCTCCGAGGACCTCGACCAGCCACTGTTCGACGAGATCGCCATACGCTCCAACCAACACGACAAGGTGACCCTGGACCTTCGCGCGGAGGCGACGGACCAGTACTACGATGCCGGCTCGATCGAGACCCTCGACGTGACCGCGCTGGGCCGGCTGGTCAACGACTTCGGCCGGACCATCGTCCAGGGCACTGATATCGGGGCCTCCTCGGAGCGCTCGTTCAGATCCGCCCAGGCGCCAGGGTTCACGTCGCCGTGGAACGTCTACGCATTGGAGATCCTCCAGGACGCGGGCGCCTTCGCGTCGATGCGTGAGCAGTTCCGGGACATGTTCGCCGCACCTCGCCGCGACCCCGACGCGGTCAACGCCCCCATCGGCGACGACGGCGGCCTGGGCGGGCTTCAGCGCGAAGACGGCATGCTGACCTGCTGCTACCCCTACGGCCACGCCAACGTTTCCGATCCGACGTACGCGACGACCGACAATCTGCTCAACCCGATCTTCGCGGCCACGCTCCTGTACGACCTCGCTCCGGATGCCGGCTGGCTGCGTGACATCTCCGACGGAGTACGGCTGGCCTTCCAGTACGCCGAGGAAAACCTGCTCATCCGCAGCGGCCCCACAGCCGGCCTGATCGGCAACGCCCTATGCGGCACACCGGAGCCTCGGGAGGACTGTTTCACCGACTGGTCGGAGTGGAACGATCAGTACGACATCGGCCAGGTCAGCGCGTATCACAACGTCTTCGCGTACGCGGCGCTCGAGCGCTGGGCCGCGCTGGAACGCGACATCCTCGGCGAACACGACCGCGCCGCGCACTACGAAGCCCTAGCGGCAGGCATCAAGGAGAAGTACAACGCCGACACCTCGGACGGCGGGTTCTGGTCGACGCTGACCGACACCTTCGCCTATACGCGCGACGAGTCCGGCGAGATCGTCAAGGACTGCTCTCATCTGTTCCCGAACGGCTACGCGCTGATGTTCGACATCGTCGACGACCCGGATCGCCGTCGCACGGTGGCCGCGAGCCTCGCGCTGGACTATGACCGGCTGGAGAACGAGGGCCACATCTACGACCACGGCAGCCAGGTCCACGACGGCTATGCCTGGCGGCTCCACGGTTCCAATCCACGCACCTGCCAGACCGGAGAGACCGTCGAGCTCGACGACGGCACGGTCATTCCCCGGATGTACTTTCCCTTCTTCGTCGATGGCGGCGCACACCTGCTCATGGAGCAGCCCGCCTCGGTCATCGGTGTCGAGAACGGAGACCGTGCCCGCACGGTCCGCTTCACGCGGCAACTGCTCAAGCGGTACTCCGCGGACGGCTTCTGGGGGTGGAGCAGCATCCAGCCGGACACGCTGCTACCCCGCCGCGATATCTGGCAGGAGCCTTTCATGGTCAACAACGTGGTGGGCGTCTGGCCGCTCTATCACACCGTCCTCGGATTCCAGCCCGCCCACGACCGCCTAAACCTCGTGCCGTTCATCGACAGCGATCTCGTGGGCAGCGAAGTCCCCTACCAGGTCCATGGCAAGCACGACGTGACGGTCCGGTACCAGGAACGCGAGTCCTACACCGTCACTTCGGACGGTGGCGTTCCCGTGCGTGTCGGGTGGCGCCGAGAGCCGGAAACCGACGTCGTCGTCATCGTCGATGGTGAACGCTCGACCGTGACGGCGGACGCGTCCGGTATCGCCTGGGCGGAGCCCGTCGGTGCCGGAGTGCACACCTTCGCCATCGAGGGCGGCGACGAGGTTCCCGACGAAGGCGCCGCGCGACCCCTGCGCGTCGACGACCGGTTCTGGACCTATGCCGGCGAGTGGTGGCAGGTCTCCGGCCATGGCTACGTCGCAAACACCCTGACCGGATCCAGCAACCGGGGCGCCGAAGCCACAGTCACGTTCCACGGCACGGCTGCCACCGTGCTCGGCTCGGTCGGCAGGGACAAAGGCCGCGCACTCGTGCTCGTCGACGGAGAAGAAGCCGGCATCGCCGACTTCTACGCCACCGAATCGGCCAACATGCAGCCCGTCTTCCGCGTCGACGGGCTCGACCGTGCGGAGCACACGGTGACTCTGCGCATTCTCGGCGAGAGCGACGAGCGGGCCGACGGCACGCAGGTGAACGTTGACGCGCTGCATATCGATCCAGTTGAGCCCACCCAAACCGAGGTGACACCATGAAGAAGCCAGCAATCCTGCTCGCGGGGATCGCCCTCGCCACCACTGCATGCGTCGGTGGCGGCGAGAACTCGGACCAGCCCGACGATGTCGATGCGGCTGCCGCGGCAAGTCCCGCTACCGGGTCGCTACGTTTCGAGTCCTGGACGCCGACGGCGGACACGATGGACACGATAGTCGAGGGGTTCGAGTCCGAGAACCCCGACGTGAACGTCGAGGTCCAGCTCGCTCCGTACGAGGACCACGTGACCGCTCTGCGGACGCAGCTGCGTGCTGGTGAGGGCCCGGACGTATTCGTCGTCGAACCAGGAGCCATGTTCCATCAGTTCCGCCAGTACACAGTGCCGATCGATGCGTTCGCCACAGCCAGTTCCGGCGACGACTGGGCGGCCGGCTACCGGCCCGAGGCGCTGGACCGCGCCAGGGCCGACGACGCGACGTTCGGCTTGCCGCTCGGCTACGGCATCGCCGGCTTCCTCTGGGTGAACCAGACCATACTCGACGACGTGGGTGTCGATGCCCCCAGCTCGTACGACGACCTCGTGGAAACGTCCGAACAGATCGTCGACGCCGGCTACCAGCCCATCGCGCTCGGCGCACAAGACGCGTGGATGAACATCGACTACTTCATGGCGATCGCCAACGGCATCGACAGCGACGCTCTGTATGCCGCGCTGGAGGGCGAGGGCAGCTGGACGAGCGAACCTCTCGTCGACGCCTTCAGCGGATTCCAGCGGATGTTCGACGACGGCGTCATCCAAGCCGGCGCCGCAGGGGCCACCACCTACAACACGACGTACGACATGTTCGCGAACGGGCAGGCGGCCTTCTTCGCGAACGGTAGCTGGAACCTGGACATGTTCGTCAACTCCCTGGACGAGGTCGGATCGTTCGAGATCGACGTCGTGCCGTTCCCGGTTCCCGGAACGGATCAGCTCGCGCCGGTCACCGGCGACGTGACGGGCATCATCGTCGTCAATAAGGACAGCGACAACCAAGCTGCGGCGTTCCGCCTTGCGGAGTACATGAGCCGGGGCGCCGGAGCCAAGGTCTGGGCCGACGCCTTCCTGGACTTTCCGGTGGTGACCGAGGACATCGTTCCCGAGCGCCTCCCGGAGCAGGCCGGCCCGGCACGAAGCTCCATCGAGGAACTGGCGAACGACAGCCTCGCCGGATATCGGCAGGTTCCCTCCCCCGCTGTGTCCGAGGCTCTCGGACAGGCTCTGACGGCGCTGGCCGCCGGGTCCACCCAGCCCGAGGAGGCCGCCTCCCGGGTTCAAGACGCGGCCGACGACGCCGGATGAGCGGCCGGTGACCCGTAAAGACCCTGTCGATGCGAGCGCATCGACTGACGACATCTCGCCCGATGGGCAGAGACGGACGCGTCGCCGCGCGTCCCCCACGGAGAGTGCGACCCGGCCAAGGGCAGGATCCTGGCGGGGCGGCTGGTCCGCCTACCTGTTCGTCGTCCCCGCCCTGATCCTGTTCATCGGCTTCGTCGCCTGGCCTGTTCTGCGCAACGTCCAACTCTCGTTCTACGGCAACACCGAGATCGACCCGACCCTGCGGTTCGCAGGCATCGACAACTACCGCTGGATTGCCGAGAACCGCGCCACCCTGCTCGCCTTCCGCAATGTGGCGCTCTTCGCCGCGATGACGATACCCGTACAGATGCTGCTCGGCCTCACCCTTGCGATCATGCTCCGGGGGTCCGGGGCAGTGCGCACAGTCATCCGCAGCCTGCTGTTCCTCCCGGTGGTGCTCACTCCTGTCGCCGTCGGCTACCTGTTCGCGGACGTGTTCGAGACGACCAACGGCCTGCTCAACACCACATTGCGATCGCTGGGCCTGGACGCGCTCGCGCACGAATGGCTGGCGGACACTCGCACCGCACTGGCGGTGGTGGCGGCCGTGAACGTGTGGACATGGACGGGGTTCAGCATGGCCATCTACCACGCCGCGCTCGCCGGGATACCGGAAGAGGTGGTGGAGGCCAGCGTCGTGGACGGTGCCAACAGCAGGCAGACAGCCATGCACATCATCGCGCCGCTGCTCCGGCCGGCGCACTTTGCCTTGATCATCTTAGGGGTGATCGGCACGCTGAAGACCTTCGACCTCGTCTATGTCCTCACCCGGGGCGGCCCGGACCATGCCAGTGAGGTGCCCACCACGTTGTTGCTCCGCACACTGCTGGACGGCAGGGACGGCCGCGCCGCAGCCATCGGCACGGTGGTGTTCGCCGTGGCGATGATCGTCACGCTCGTCCAGTTGTGGCTGTACTCACGGAGGCGAGACGCATGACCACCGGATCGCGGCCCGTCGGGCTCACCATCGCGGCAGGTGTCGCCTTCGTGTGGATGCTGCCATTGCTGTACCTAGGCCAGGTGTCCCTGAGTCGTGGGGGCCTGGACAACTATGCGACGGTCCTGTCCACCCAGGGCCTGGGCCGTTACGTGCTCAACAGCGCGATCGTCACGATTTGCGCCATCGTGATCGTGGTGGTCTTCGGCTCGGCAGCGGCGTTCGCGTTCAGTCTCCTGCGCTTTCGCGGGCGGACCGCGATCTACGTGCTTCTGCTCAGTGGACTGATGCTGCCCACCGCCGCCGTCCTGGTTCCCCTCACCCAGATTCACAGCCTTCTGGGCTGGGCGAACACGTACCAGGGCCTGTTCGTGCCCTACGCGGCGCTGGCCCTTCCGTTCGGGCTCGTGCTTCTCAAGAACACCTACGACGCACTGCCGCACGAGCTGCACGAGGCGGCGGCTGTGGACGGCGCCTCCCACGCACGCGTGTTCTGGCAGGTGTTCTTCCCGCTCACCATTCCCACAGTGATCATGGTGGCGCTCTGGACGTTCCTCAGCTCGTGGAACGAGTTCCTGCTCGCATTGATGTTCATGGCAACCGACGACATGAAAACGGTGACCGTGGTTCCGACCAGCTTCCAGCTTCAGTTCTTCGTCGACGTACCCAAGATCTTCGCGTCGCTCGTCCTCATCCAACTACCCATCATCGCCCTCTACGCCCTCATGCAGCGCAGGTTCGAACGAGGCATCGTCGCGGGGGCGGTCAAATGAATCAGCAGGTCACAGTGCGGCTGAACGGCATCCTGGGTGAGCATCTCGCCGCGGCCGTAGCGCAGCTATCGATGGACACGCCCTACTCCGAACGGCTCGTCGTACAGGACGTGGTCCGGGATCCGGAGTCTCCACGCCTCTTCGAGGACTACGCGGGAGACCTCTCCGGCCGGTACATCGACGCCTGTGGTGTCGCCTTCGAACTCGGGCTGCCGTTCGACACCGAGAAGGCGCAGAGGATCCTGACCACCGTCTTGAACACCCAGAATCCCGACGGCTCCTTCGGCCGGCCCGGGGCGGCGGGCATGCTCGACCATGGTCGTGCCTGGGGGCATGGCCGGCTGCTCGCCGGACTGCTCCGGGCAGCGGCGTGGTCAGGCGAGCGGAACGCTCATCGGCTCCGCGACGCCGTGCCCGCACTGGTGCGCTGGTTCGCGTACTCCGCGGACGACTGGGTCGAGTGGCTGGCAGATCCAGTGAACCAGCGTCGCAAGTTTCTCCTCGACTGCTACTCCTGCGTCCTCCCCCTGGTCGAGTACTACCGGCAGTCGGGTGACGAGACGGCACTGCGTACCGCGGGCCGGCTGGCCGCCGCTCTTCCGGATCGGCTGGAGGGCGTCCACATGCACGGCTACCTCCTCGCCTTGCGCGGCATGCTGGAGCTGGGCGTGGAGACGGGGAACGCCGAGCTCTCGGAATACGTGCTCCGGGCCGCCGACCGGGTCGCCACCGGCTTCCTGCTCCCGCACGGTGGCGTGCTCGAAAGCACGACGACCCCCTGGGACATCAACACCGAGGGATGTGGCATCGCCGACTGGGCCATGCTGTGTGCCCGACTGGCTGAGCTCGGACGTGGCCCGCGCCACGCGACGCGGTACGAGCAGGCGTTGTTCAACGCACTCCTGCATGCCCAGCACACCTCAGGCCACTTCGGCTGCGAGACTCGAAACCCCGACGCGACGATGCTCCATGCGGACTACGCCCCTCAGGCATGGTGGTGCTGCACGTTCCACGGCGTCGCAGCCATCGGCTACGTCGCCTCCAGGGCCGCCGTGGTTACGTCAGACGCCGTGGACATCGCCCTGCCCGTCTCGTTCCGGCAGGTCGTCGATCTGGGAGACCACACGATCGACGTGGAGGTGACAAGCGCCTACCCCGACAGCGGTCCGGTCGATGTGCGAGTGAGTTCCACGGGTGATCTGCCCACGATTCTGCGGCTGCGACTCCCCCGGACCTCCGTCCTGCGCCAGGTGCTCCGCGACGGCGAGACCGTCGCGACGCGGTTCGACGGTGACCGGGTGGTCGTGGATCTTCCCGATGGAAAGGCCACGGTGCGTTTCGAGCTCGAGGCCGCTCTGTCGTTCGAAGGCCGAGGCTCCCGCACGTTCCTCCCCATGGCCAACTCGACCGAGCCCGACATCGATCTCACCGAGGGGCCATGGGCGGTCTACCTGGGACCGCGGTTGCTCGCCGCATCGTCGACAACGAACGATCTCGAGGACCTGCTGCGCATTCGCGCGCTTCAGATCTCGCTCCACGACGGCATCGTGCAGGCCGAGGACGGACGTTGGAGGGCGACTGCCTGGGGATACGACACGTTCCGCACCGATGTGACCCTCGAGCCGCTGGCTACCACGGATCGCGGACGCAACGACGCGGCCACGCGCATATCGTTTCCCATTCTGGTCACCTCGCCGCAGTCGGTCCACGACCCCCATGAGCAGCACCCGCACGAGCACTAGTGTCTGGCGTGCGTCATCAGCCGACAGGAAAGACGACGAGGTGTTCGCCGGCACGGAGCAGCTCCACATCGGGGTCCGCATCCGGCAGCACGGAGCTCCTGCGTGCGTGAACACGTAACGGGTGACCGCCAGCATGCCGTCGTCGTGGGGCAGCGTGGCGAGGTAGTAGGCCGCGCCCGCGCCGGCGACGGGGCTGGTGAATGCCGGGGCGCCTCGGATCGTCCGGCGCTGAACCGGGCCACCGCCGTTGCGCCGATCGGCTCGCCGCTGTGATCCAGTGAGACCTCCGGGCCGTTCCGGCGAACGGACGAGTTAGACATCGGCGACCAGGGTGTTCCATGAGCGCACCGCCCTGGCGCCTTACTCGCCTGTGAAACGTTCACGCGGCTCAGTATGGCAAGGGCGTCTACTCATGCCAATGGCCTGTTTCCAGGAATCTTCCAACATAAGACGTTCGACAATGGTGATCTCGCACGGCGGCGCGGCCTTCGGAATCGGCCGCCTCAGCGGCGCCCTGGACTGCGAATTTGGCGCCCATCCACGCCCCCCGCGAGCACCACGAGGGCCGAGTAATCATCTGTAATTGGTACTTGAAAGGTATTGACATCTGTAGATGTCTGAATAGGATGATTTGCGTCGGTGATCGGCGGTTCGTAGGCCCTGTAGCTCACACGCGGCGAAAGTAGGCGTAGCACATGTGCAACATCCAGGCTGGGGATGCTTGCCAGGCCTTACCCGGCCGGCTGCGGTGGGTTCGGTTCGGTGAGCCCGAGGGCCGGGGCTGGCGATGCCCTGCGGCGGAACGGCTGACGGACCGGTTGCCCGCGCGGGCTGAGCGGATGGTGCCGAAACCGGTCTGGAATCTGAGCCGCCACGCCAGTGGCCTGTATTACCGGTTCCGGACCGATGCACGCGAGATCGGGGTGCGGTGGACTCTTCCGGCGGGTCCGATCGCGAGCCCGCACATGTCGGCGTTGTCCGTCAGCGGCGTCGACCTTTACACTGAGGACGAGCACGGCCGGCTGAGGTTCGCGGCCGCCGGCCTTCCCCACCGGCCAGGCGAGCAGACGTGCCTGCTCATCGACGGAATAGCACACAAGCCGAAACGCGAATACCGGCTGTACCTGCCGATGTACAACCGCGCCGACGACGTCGCTGTCGGCGTGGATCCTGGAGCTCGGCTCGAGCTGTCGCCTCCGGATCCGGCACCACCGGTGGTCCACTACGGCAGCTCCATCGTCCAAGGATCGGCGGCGTCACGGCCGGGCATGAGCGTGCCCGCGATCCTCGGCCGGCGGATCGGCCGGCCGGTGATCAATCTCGGCCTGTCGGGCAGCGCGAAGATGGAGATCTCGCTGGCGGTACTCATCGCGGAGATCGACGCCGCGCTGTTCGTCGTCGACGCCCTGCCCAACATGACTGCGAAGCACGTCGCCGACCGGGCGGAACCCTTTATCCGTCACCTACGGGAGCGTCGTCCGGACGTGCCGATCCTTCTGGTCGAAGACCGCACCCGAACCGATGCCTGGTGGCGGCCAGACGCGATGGACGACCATGCCGCCAAACGGGCTGAGCTGCGCAGTGTCTATCGGCGCCTGGTCGAGCAGGGCGATCGCCGGCTGCTTTACCTCGACCATGACGGCATGGTCGGCCGAGACGGCGACGGCACCGTCGACGGTTCGCATCCGACCGATCTCGGAGCACACCACATGCTGCAGCGGCTTGAGCCGATCGTCAGGTCCGCACTTGAGCACGCCGGGCTCACACACGAGCCAGCGACCTGAGGCACACCAGTCACCGGCGCTGACGTCGTCAGCAGGACCCCAGCAGAACGCGGGCCGACTCCGGCGCGCACCGAACACCCGACATATCGCGGCCATTCACACGCCCAGAGGAGATGACATGTCTCGCAGTACCGAACGCACGACGCCATCGGGTGCGCCCACGCGGCGCCGGTTCCTGAAGCAGATCGGCCTGGCCGGCGTCGCCCTAGGCCCGGGCAGCGCACTTCTGGCATCCTGTGTCAGCGGAAGCACTGACGAGCCCGATGACGAGGCCGCGGCATCGCCGGCCGGCGAGATCACAGCCGACAACCCGCTGGGTATCGCCACGGACGGCGAGGTGGAGATCTGGATCTTCGACGGCGGGTTCACCGATGCCTACGCCGTGGAGATCCATGAACCGCTCCTCCAGCAGCGGTGGCCAGATCTGACGATCGACCACCACAAGGCGGTCGACATCGGAGCTGAACTGCAGCAACGTTTCGTCGCGGGCGACCCGCCGGACTTCATCAACAACTCCGGCGACGGCCAGCTCGACACCGCCCAGTTGATCGCCAACGGCCAGCTCGCGGACCTCGGACCACTGTTGGACGCGCCGAGCTGGGACGACCCCGGCAAAACCGTCCGGGAGACATTGGTGCCCGGGACCGTGGAGGTCGGCTCGCGTGGCGGCGTGTGTTACGAGCTGAACTACGCGTTCACGCTGTACGGCCTCTGGTACAACAAGGCGCTCTTCGACACCAACGGCTGGACCGTGCCGCGCACGTGGGACGACATGCTGGATCTCTGCGCCGAGATCAAGTCCGCCGGTATCGCGCCGTGGACCTACCAGGGCCTGACCGCTCCCTACTACATGAACTGGCCGCTGTTGACGATGGCCGCCAAGCAGGGCGGCGTCGAGGTGCTCAAGAACATCGACAACCTGGTGGAAGGCGCGTGGAAGGACCCGTCGGTGCTGGCGGCCGCGGAAGCCATCTACCGGCTCGCCGAGAACGGCTATTTCATGGAAGGCACCGAAGGAATGGAGTTCCGCGACGCGCAGGCGGCCTGGGTGCAAGGCGAAGCCGCGATCGTCCCGGCAGGTTCCTGGCTGGAGAACGAGGAAGTAGACCTCATCACCGCCCGGGGCGACGAGTTCCAGATCGCCTACATGAACGAACCGATCATCGACGAGGCATCAGCGGCCTTGCCGTACGAAACGCTGCGAGCCAAGCCGAGCACTCCGTATGTGGTCCCGGCCGACGCCGCGCACCCCGAAGCCGGGATGGAGTACATGCGGGCGATGCTGTCGAAGGAGGGCGCGCAGGGCTTCACGAACATGGTGAAGAGCTTCACCTCGGTTCTCGGCGCGGCTGACGGCGTGGAGCTCGACGCTCCCGGATTGAGTTCGGCCAAGGACGCCTTCACCGCGGCCGGGGAGAACGTCGTCAACTGGCTCTATCCGCTCTGGTACCCGTCGATGGAGAGCGGCGACGCCGGCAACGACATCAGTGGCGCCACGTTCAAGCTGCTCAAGGGCGACGTCAACCCGGAGGAATGGGCGGACTTGTGCGAAGGCGTGGCCACGAAGTGGCGTGAGGACGACGCGATTCAGCATGAGACGCACGCGTAGCCGGCCGGCAGGCACGTCGTCGGTGGCGTTGCAGCGCGGCAAATACCCGTTCCTCTTGGCGCTGACCGTGCCAGGAGCCGTCATCTACGGCTACTTCATGTTCTCGCCGTACCTGCAGGCGATGTGGATCTCGCTGACCGACTGGGGCGGTTACACGGCCACGATGAACTTCGTCGGGCTCGACAACTTCCGCAGGATGATCGCCGATCCGCAGCTGCTGACGGCGTTGCGGAACAACCTGATCCTCCTGCTCGTCGTGCCGGTTCTGACGCTCGCTCTGGGTCTGTTCCTGGCGTCGATGATCAACGTCGGCGGCCGGGGACGGGCCGGCGCGGTGACAGGTGTCCGCGGCTCGTCTGTCTACAAGGTCGTGTACTTCTTTCCGCAAGTGGTGTCGGTGGTCATCGTCGCCGTGGTGTGGAAGTACGTCTTCGCTCCCGCCAACGCCGGCGGAGTGCTGAACAACGCCCTGGAGGCGATCGGTCTCGGCAGGCTCGCGCAACTGTGGCTGGCGGAGCCGAAGTACCTCATCTGGGTCGTCGTCATCGTCATGACCTGGTCGTTCGCCGGGTTCTACGTCGTCATGTTCTCCGCGGCGATGCAGTCGATCCCCCGCGACATCTACGAAGCAGCGCTGCTGGACGGGTCGAGCAGGTTCACGACATTCCGCAAGATCACCGTGCCCCTGGTGTGGGACACGGTCCAGGTTGGCTGGGTGTATCTCGCCATTCAGGCGATGGACGGGTTCGCCTTGGTGAGCGTCATGCTCGGGACCGGCGGGGGCGTCGAGGGCGCCGGCGACGTGCTCGGCGTGAAGGTGTATCGAGAAGCCTTCACGCCGCCGAACAACTTCGGATATGCGGCCGCGATCGGCGTCGTGCTTCTCCTACTGACCCTGGCGGTTTCGCTGATCTTCATGCGCATTCTTCGCCGCGAACGAGTGGAGCTCGCCTAGTCATGACTGCCACAGAACTGCTGGATCAGAGGCCGGATTCCTCGACGGCACCGCCGTATCGTCCGGGCCACGCTCGCCGGGCAGATCGCATCGTGAGCTTCATCAACGGCGGCTTCCTGCTCGTCTGGGGTTTGATCACCACCCTTCCGCTGGTGTGGGCGATGCTCAGCGCGTTCAAGACGAACGCGCAGTTTCGTGTCGATCCGATGGGCCTGCCCGACGGGCTGGCGTGGGACAACTTCGCCCGGGCCTGGGACGAGGCCAACATCGGCCAGTACTTCGTCAACAGCGTGATCGTCGTGACGATGTCGCTGGCCATGACGATGGTGTTCTCCGCCATGCTTGCCTATGCGCTGGCGCGATACACGTTCATCGGCAGCAAGGTGCTCTATTACGTGTTCCTCGCCGGGCTGATGTTTCCGGTGTTCCTCGCTCTCGTGCCGCTGTTCTTCGTGGTGCGCGACACCGGGAACTGGCCGGTCATCGGCGAGTTCATGGGGCTGAACAGCCACGTCAGTCTGGCCCTGGTCTATACAGCATTCTCGATGCCGTTCACGGTGTTCTTCCTGACCGCGTTCTTCCGCACGCTTCCCGATACCGTCGCCGAGGCCGGAATCATGGATGGCTGCTCGCATTTCTCGCTGTTCTGGCGGGTCATGCTGCCGATGGCCAAACCCGGCCTGGTGAGCCTGGCGCTGTTCAACTTCCTCGGGCATTGGAACCAGTACATTCTCCCCGTGGTGATCATGACCGAAGACGACAAACGCGTCCTGGCCCAGGGCCTGGCCTTTCTCACCACTTCCACGGGCTTCCGGGCGGATTGGACGGCCCTGTTCGCCGGCCTGGTGATCGCGCTTCTGCCGGTGCTGATCGTCTACATCGCGTTCCAGAAGAAGGTTCAGTCGGGCCTCACCGCCGGCCTTCTCAAATGAACCTACGAGGACAGCCATATCCCGAGAATTGATCCTGATGACTTGGCCGGGTTGAGCTCTGAAGTATGACCAATAGCTAGTGGCGTGGCGTAGGGTGGATCATCGAGATCGGGTGATCGGCTGGAAAGCAGGATGGGATGAAGTCCGCGGATGGGGCACGGGGCCACAAGTACAGCATGGTGCGCGAGCGGATCATGGGTCTGCTCGAGGATCTCAACGTCGGCGATCCGATCCCCCCGGAGCGGGTACTCACCGAGGACTGCAATGTCTCGCGGCTGACGGTTCGCCGGGCGGTGGACGATCTGGTTCGCGACGGGTACCTCACGCGGCGGCAAGGAAGTGGCACCTACGTCGCCCGCCCCACCATCACCCAGGCGCCCACGGCGGCGTCGTTCTCGCTCGGCATGCGGCAACGCGGCCTGACGCCGGCCACACGCGTCCTGAGTGTCGAGCACCGCGAAGCCGGCGCCAGGTTGAGCTGGCGGTTGCATGTCTCGCCGTCTGAGCAGGTCATGGTGATCCGGCGGCTGCGCTTGGCCGACGACGAGCCGGTGGCCGTGGCCACCACACATCTCGCCGAGTCGCTGACCCCGGACTTTCCGGCGGACGAGCTGGAACAGCGGTCGCTGTACGAGGTCATCGAGGACCGTTATGGGCTGAAGGTCACCGGGGGCACCCAGACCGTCGAGCCGACCGTCACGAACCCGGCCGAGACGGACGTGTTGAAGGTTCCGCCGTACGCGCCGGCCTTCCTGTTCCGCACCACCACGCACACCGCCGACGGCGTCGTCGTCGAGTTCACCAGGACGGTCTTCCGCGGCGACCGCTACATGATCAGCGCCACCCTCGACATCTCGGCCGCGCCACATGAAGACCTGAGCTATCTGGATCAGGGCGCGCGGGCACCTCTTCTGGAGTAGAGCCCACCCAGTCATCTGCAATTGGTATATCAAAGGTATTGACATCTGTGGATGTCTGATTAGTGTTGATTGCGTCAGCGGCCGAACGACAGAAGGCGGGCCACGATGCACAGCACACCCACCCCCAGCACGTCACCACACACATGTCTTGTGTGGGGATGGGTGCGGCAGCCAGCCCGCCAGAGTTCCACCCAGCCGCATCCGGACACCGCGGCTCGATGGGCGCTGTGAAGAACGGCGCGTCGGCCGACGACGCACTCCGCGATCTCCTGGTCGAGCGGCAACTCGCCGGCACCGTACGAACGACGAGGCAGCAGTCGGTCACGTACATCGAACGCACCCTCACCGGGGACCCGAACTACAGCTTCGGGCTCAGCGACTGGCAGACGGCGACGTTCGACGAGGTCGCGGCCGCGACCAAGGCGGTCGCTGGCGATCTCGTCACCGACGGCGAAGCGGACACGGGCTACATCTCGCCCGAGTGCGCCATCGAGGGCATGTATCGGCACGCGGCCGTGATCCGGCCGTTGGTGCGATCCGGAGAAGCATCGATACTGCTGGCCACCGGTCATCCAACGGGGCTCCTGGAGCACTACGCCGAGCTTGCGAGCGCGTTACGCACGGCTGGTAACCGGATTCTTCGTCCCCTGGACGACCATCGCCTCCCAGGTGCGACGCCTACGCACGCGGCAGGTGAATCAGGGATTCGTTTCGTCAGCGGTGTGGGGTGCGCGTTCGACAACGAGGCCATCCTGCACACGCATCTGCCCGACTACATGCAAGCCATTCTCGCGGAGGCCGCGGCGTCCGCTCAGCGGATCGACCTCGTCATCGCCGATCACGGCATGGCTGGAGCCGCGATCGAGGCGGGCATCCCGACCCTGTCTATCGCCGACGTCAACGACGCCGCGCTCTCCCTCGCCCACACGCGTGGGCGGCACGAGCACATCCTGTGCATCGAGGACAACTTCACTCCCGCGCAGTTCACCCCGGTGACAGAGTTCATTCTCGCGAAAGCCACCGGCAAGCCCCGAGGTTGATCGTCATCCCAAGGAGGTTGGATCCTGTGCTCAATCGCGATTCATCACGCCGGCGCCGGCTCGGCGCAGTACTGTCCGCCGGACTGATCGCGTCGTCGTTCAGCACCGCGCACGGTGCGGAAGTCAGCACGTTCATCGCTCCCCCACCGCATGCCGACATCCTGTTCGCCGATTCAGCTCGTCTCGAGACATTCCGCGACGAGCGTCCGGTCGCGCCGGGGACGACGCTCACCTCGTTCGAGCAGTACGGCCCTGATGCGATCACGGGCGACGCGACGTGGCTGAAGGGCTCGTTGCTGACAGCCGACCTCACCCAGGAGGTCACGCTGGGGCGGGTCTTCCCCGGCAGCGTAGCCAAGCGCGAGGAGCTCTCCACTCAGGCGAATCGAGCCGGCGCGGTTGCCGCGGTCAACGCCAGCTACTTCGACATCGCGAAGTCGGGAGCACCGTGGGGTGTCGCGATCCAAGACGGCGAACTCCTCCAATCGCCGCATATCGACGATCCGAAAGGCTCGTGCCCCGAATGCTCGGTCGTGGTCACCGAGGACGGCATGGCCGCCATCGGCGAGATCGTGTTCGAGGGAACGGTCAGCCTGCCCGACGGCTCCACCGTGCCGCTCGACGCGATCAACAAGCCCAACCTTCAGATCCCTAGCGGGATCATGGCGTTCACGCCGGAGTGGGGCACATACACGCGAAACCGGCCGACGGACGACACTGACGAGAAGATCGAGGTCCTGGTGGTCGACGGCATCGTCGCGTCGGTGTCGGCGCAGCCAGGGCAAGGACAGCTAGAGGAAGGCTCGTTTGCGCTGGTGGGACGCGGTGAGGGCGTGACGCCTCTGGCGAGTCTGGCCGTCGGCGACGCGGTGAGCATCGAGTACGACGTCCGGTCGACCGACGACCAGCGCATCAGGGCCGCCGCGAGCGGGCGGCAGATGCTGGTGGCCGGCGGGGTCCCCTTGAAGCCCAGGATCGCCGACTCCGATCCGGAGCCGCACCCCCGGACCGCGATCGGGTTCTCCGAGGACGGCAGCCGCATGTACATGCTGACTGTGGACGGCAGGCAGCCCGAGTTCTCCACCGGCGTCAGTCTCGATGAGCTCGCCGAGATGATGGTCGAGCTTGGTGCGTACACCGCGTTGAACCTCGACGGCGGTGGTTCCACCACGATGGTCGCCCGCCAGCCCGGGGCCGAGGTCGTCGAGTTGGTGAACCGTCCGTCGGAGATCGACGACGACGAGGTCAGGTCCGGGAATCTCACGCAGCGCCCGGTGCCTGACGGGTTGGGGCTGTTCGTCCCCGAAGGAAGCGGAGACCTTGCCGGATTCTGGTTGGAAACCGCCGTCGAACCCGAGCGGGCCACGGGCGGGGCCTTCGTTCCGCGGCTACGTACCGATCGAGTGTTCCCCGGCCTGACTCGCACCATCACCGCCACCCCCTACGACGAGATGTACTCGCCGGCGGAATTGCCCGCGGAGAGCGGACCGTCCTGGAAGAGCGACGACCCAAGGGTCGGCCGAGTCGACCGGTCTGGTGTCTTCACGGCGAAGGCTCCCGGCGAAACGACAGTGACGGCGTCGCTCGGAAACGCCGAGGGCGAGTTCGGCATTACGGTGCTGGGCGAGCTCGCGCGCATCGAGGCGTCGTCCGAGCAGATCGACCTCAAGGCCGGCGACCCCACCGCCACCTTCGACGTGATCGGGTTCGACGACGCGGGCTACTCCGCTCCGATCGAACCGGCGGACGTCCAGCTGAGCTATGACGAGGCCGCCCTCGACATTGAGGTCACCGACAAGGGCGAGTTCGAAATCAGCGGGGATCTGTTCACCGGGACAGAGCTCGTGGAGCTCGCGGTCGAGGACCTCACCATCACCGTGCCGGTCACGTTCGGGCTGGAGGAGGTCGTCGTCGACGACTTCGAGACCACCGACAGCTGGAACTTCTGGTCACTGCGCGCAAGTGGCGAGTTCAGCGTGACCTCGAACGGTTTTGCCGGATCGGGCGGCCAGCTCGATTACGACTTCACCCAGAGCGGCGAGACTCGCGGCGCCGGCGTGTGGCCGGTCGACGACCTTCTGGAGATAGCCGGTGAACCGGAGGCGTTCAGGCTCAAGGTGAACTCTGACCGGGCCGGTTTGCGTGCGCGGCTTGAGATCGTCGACGCGAATGGGACGTTGCGGACCGTCGAACCGGGGTTCATCGAAGCCACGGGATGGCAAGAGATCACCTACGCGGTGCCCGACAACGTCGTCTACCCGATCAAGCTTCGCCGGATCTACTTCAACGAGATCGATCCCACTGCCAGCTACCACGGAACGACGGTGATCGACGAGCTGAGCGCCCTGCAACCAGAACCGGTCGAGCTCGAGGAGATCGTCGTCGACAGCTTCGAGTCCACCGAGAGCTGGGACCTCTGGACCCTGCGGGCCAGCGGAGAGTGGTCCGGTACTACGGACGGCTTCGCCGGATCGGGCGGACAGCTCACGTACGACTTCACCCAAAGCGATCTGACCCGCGGGATCGGGGTGTGGCCTGCCGACGGCCATTTCGCCGTGCCCGGTAAGCCGACGCAGTTCCAGCTCCGGGTGAAGGCCGACCCACCGGGTCTTCGCGCGCGAATCGAGATCGTCGACGCGCTCGGCGTGCTGA
The DNA here is from genome assembly GCF_010550695.1 of Phytoactinopolyspora alkaliphila. Lineage (GTDB taxonomy): Bacteria > Actinomycetota > Actinomycetes > Jiangellales > Jiangellaceae > Phytoactinopolyspora > Phytoactinopolyspora alkaliphila. Next base: position 57,131 of record NZ_JAAGOB010000014.1, on the reverse strand, counting down.
GAACCGTTCAGCCTGGTTTCGTCGAGGAACCGGGATGGCAAGAGCTCACCTATCAGGTGCCCAACAGCGTGGTCTACCCGATCAAGCTTCGCCGGATCTACTTCAACGAGATCGATCCCACTGCCAGCTACCACGGAACGATGGTGATCGACGAGCTGACCGCCTTGACTCCCAAGCCGACCGGGGTGGAACAGAGCGAGCCCGTGACCGATCCGCTCGTCGAGTATGGCACGCAGGGCAAGCCGGGCGACTGGACCTTCGCCGTGGTCTCCGATCTCGGCGTGAGCGCGGATGATCCCGAGGGCGCGGCCGTCCAGGAAGCACGACGCACCCTGGGAGAGATGCGCGATCGCGGCGCCGGCCTGGTGATCGTCAACGGCGGCTTGGTGGCCGAAGGCACGGCTGCGAACTTCGCGTTCGCCAGGCGACTGCTTGACGACGAGCTAACAGGCGTCGACTACTACTACGTGCCGGGCGAGGCCGAGCGTGGCGAAGGGTCACTGGCGGCGTTCGAGGCCGAGTTCGGAACGATTCCGCAGGTGGTGGACCATCGCGGCGTCCGGTTCTTGTTGCTCGACACCACCGAGGAGTCATACCGCAAGAGTGACTGGACACAGCTCCCGTTGATTCGAGACCAGCTCGCCGACGCCTCAAATGACCGGGACATCGCGTCGGTTGTCGTCGTGCAGAGTCTGCCGCTACGCGATGTCGTGCCTCCCTACGACGTTCAGCTCGACGACCGCAAAGAGGCCGCGACGCTGGAATGGTGGCTCACTGAGTTCCGTGAGCAATCGCGCAAGGGCGCGGTGCTGATCGGAGGTGCAGCCGGCGCGTTCAGTGCGCAGCGTATCGACGGTGTTCCGCAGGCCACCAATGGTGCGGGCTCTGTCGCGGCCGTGGCGGACGCAGCCTACGGCGGCTTCGCCGGCTGGTCACTCTGGGAGGTCGGCCGCAAGATCAAGCGAGACGGCATGAGAGTTGAGTTCGTTCCACGCGCCGATTCGCTGACGGTGACCGCGCCGGCGACCGTCGCCGTTGGTTCCACCGCAACGGTCGAGGCGGTCATCACACAGGGAGACGAGGCTGTCGGCGTCGGCTATCCGATGGCGGCGATGTGGTCTGGCTCGAAGAAGGTCCACATCGGATCGGCCAAGGATGCCGGCCGCGATCACGTGGCCGCATTCGATCCCAGGACTGGAACGCTGACCGCGCTGGGTGTGGGGACGATCAAGCTCGGCGTCACGGTCAACTCGCAGACCGAAAACCTGGAGATCGAACTCACCGAATAGTCCGTCCTCCCCGGAGTTTGATCGGCGGTGTGTGGTGGTCTCGCCGGGCCACCACACACTGTTGATCCAGCCGAGCGTGGAGGACGACGTTCGGGCCGAGTATGAGGCGTTTCTCAAGGGCGCACCCCTTCCCGGTCGGGAAGATGGATGACGAGTCGCCCGGCTCTCCCACTGGCGGGTATCGCAGCTATCGATCAGGAATCGAGAAGCGGCCATGGCGGTGCGGATCTAGTGTGACCACCATGGATACCAAACTGAAGGTGAGCGTCATCATGCTCGGCGTGAAGGACGTGGCCCGTGCCAAGGAGTTCTACGTCGACGGCCTGGGATGTGAGATCGAGCAGGACTTCCCCGGCTTCGTCCGGTGCAGCCTGGGCGAGGGATCGTCGTCGCTGGCACTCTACGAATGGGAAGCAGTGGCGCAGGACGCCGGAGTCTCCGCGGAGGGCTTCGGGTTCCGTGGCTCGTCGTTCCACTTCCTCACCGACTCCCGCGAAGAGGTGGACGAGGTCATGCGCACGGCGGTAGCTGCCGGCGCCACCGTGGTCCAGGAGGCGGCCGCCGCCACGTGGGGCGGCTACTCCGGCTACTTCAGCGACCCGGACGGTCATCTGTGGAAGGTCGCCACTGACTCCTGAACACGGTCCGCACGGCCGCTGAACACCGTTGATCTTCCGTGCTTCTGAATTCCACATCCACAAGCTGTTGGACCGCTGGACAAGCGACTCCCTAAAGTGAGTGCTACGTGAGGCCTTGGGCCTACGGCGCGTTCCATCCAGCCCTGCAGAGGAGAGCGCACGACTCGCCCGCGCACCGTTCGAGCTTGATGTCCCGATGCTCGGGTGAGCCGGCCGCCACTCCCCTGTCCGACGATGAGGAACCAGACATGAAGACCTTCGTCCTGCCCGGTACCGAGATCACCGCACCGAACATCGTGCTCGGGCTGATGCGCATCCAGGAGAAGAGCGACGAGGAGGTCCGCACGCTGGTGCAAACCGCGATGGATGCGGGCATCACGTTCCTCGACCATGCCGACGTCTACGGCACTGAACTGCACGGATGCGAACGACGCTTCGCCGAGGCGATGCGCCTCACGCCGTCCGAGCGCGAGCAGCTGGTGATCCAGACCAAGACCGGCATCGTCCGCGACGGCCCGTACTTCGACTTCTCCTACGACCACATCATGCAGTCGGTGCACGGGTCCCTGCAGGCGCTGGACACCGACTACCTCGACATCCTGCTACTGCACCGGCCCGACGCCCTCGTCGAGCCGGAAGAAGTAGCACGCGCCTTCACCGACCTCGCCGACACCGGAAAGGTCCGGGCGTTCGGCGTCTCGAACCACACACCGAGGCAGATCGATCTCCTACGCAAGTACGTCGCCCAACCGCTCGTCGCGAACCAGGTGCAGCTCTCGATCACCCATGCCGCCCTGATCGCGCAGGGCGTCGCCGCCAACATGCAGGGCCTGGATCAGTCCCTCAGCCGCGACGACGGCCTGCTCGACTACAGCCGGCTGCACGACATCACCCTGCAGGCATGGTCGCCGTTCCAGGCCGGATTCTTCACCGGGACCTTCCTCGGCTCCCCTCACTACCCAGAGCTCAACGCCACCGTCGACCGGCTCGCCAAGCAGTATGACGTGCCCCCGGTGGCGATCGCGACCGCCTGGATCACCCGGCATCCCGCCCAGATGCAGGTGGTCATCGGCACTACCAACCCGGAACGTGTCGCCGCCGCGGCGTTGGGTTCCGAACTGCCACTCACCCGAGCCGAGTGGTACGAGCTGTTCCGCAACGCCGGATACACCGTGCCCTAGATGTCAGGACGCTGGACGGTGATTGAAGGCGATCCGGGCATGGGTGAGGGCCGCCGGCAGCGGGAGTGAGCTGGCATCAAGCGACGGCGGTCCCCTCGAGCTCGACCATCTGGCCGGGGATTGCCAGCCGCGTCACCCCGAGCATCGTGGTGGTCGGTGCCACTCGGACGGCGCCCAACCGTGAGGGGCCACCGGGACACCGCGGCCGGCGTGGCCGAGCGACTGCTCATCGACCCGGAGATCGACCTCCTCTCACGTCGGCAGGTCGCTGAGGAGGTGCCCGACACCGTCGTGGCCGAGGTCCGGCGCGCGGTATTCGCCGGACACAAGCTGCGCATCCACTACGAGGCTGTGAAGCGGGCCCCGAAATGGCGCACGGTGGACCCGATCGGCCTGGTCACCGTACGTGAACAGGGCTACTTGCTGGCCACAAGGTCTGGCGCGGACCGAACCTACCGGTTGTCCCGGATCTTGGCTGCAGAGGAACTCGCCGAGCCCGCACAGCGAGCAGACCGGGTCGATCTGGACCGGGAATGGCAGGACCGCAGCACGCGGTTTCGGACCGGTGGCGATCAGGTCACCGTATTGGTACGGGTGGACCCGGCACGGCGGGAGCAGCTGGTGGGCACCGCGCTGGCCGTCCTCGCCGAAGAATCCGACGCGGACGGCTGGCTGCGGCTGGAGGTGACCTTCCAAGATTCGAGACACGCCGAATGGGCGCTGTGGCAGCTCGCCACAAACGCGGAAGCCCTTGCCCCGCAGTGGTTGCGTACCTCCCTGCACCGCCGCGCCGCCGCGATCGCCACCTGCTACCGAGAGTCCTCCTGAGACGTGTGCCCGCGGCGCCGGTGGTTCAGCCGTCGTCGCGGGTTCGGCGGCCGGTACGCCGCAGATCTTCGAAGGCGCCGACCTCACCGAGGTGCCGCAGCTTGTCGGGATTGGCGATGGAGTGGATCGACTGGATCCGCCCGTCGGCGATGTCAAGCGCCATGACGGCGAGCACGCGGTCGTGCGCGTCGATCGCCACCGCACCCGGCTGGCCGTTGACCTCGGTGAGCTGGATGCGCACCCCCCAGCCCGCGAGCGCGAGAATCCCACGCGACAGCGCCTTCGCCACCCGCTGCCGGCCGTAGATCGGCCGCGTCTGTGCCGGTACCTTGCCGCCGCCGTCGGCGTGCATTGCCACGTCCTCCGCCAGCAAATCCTCCAGGCCCGGGAGGTCGCCCTGCTCGGCGGCGGCGAAGAACCGCCGGGCCAGCTCGTCCCGCTGCCGCCGCGACGCGTGATGCCGCGGCCGGCGCTCCCGCACGTGGTTGCGGGCGCGGGCGGCGAGGTGCCGCGCACTGTCCACATCGGTGCCGATGATCTCCGCGACCTCCGTGTACGAGTATTCGAACACCTCGCGCAGCAGGAACGCCGCTCGCTGCTGCGGCGTCAGGTTCTCCAGCAGGACCAGAAAGGCGAGAGAGAGCGAGTCGGAGGTCTCGGCCTGCTCAGCCGGTGACGACTCGGTGGTCAGTGGCTCCGGCAACCACTCACCGACATACCGTTCCCTCCGCGCCCGCGCCGAGCGGAGCTGGTCGATGGCCAGCCGGGTGACAAGCGTGGCGATGTACGCCCGCGGCGAGCTGACCTGTTCGCCTCGCTGCAGGACCTGATGCATCCGAAGGAATGCTTCCTGCACCACGTCCTCGGCTTCGCTGACGCTGCCGAGCATCTGGTAGGCGATGGCCGACGCTCGCGGGCGCAGCTCGTCGTACAGCTCCGAGATGGACATCTCTAGTCAGCTCATTCTCTTGATGAGGAACCCCCACCGGCAAAGTATGGCAGCTGGTCCGCCAGAGCTCCTCCTCGGCGCGCATCGGCCTACTTGGTTTCCAGGTCACGGCGACGGAAGGCGACAAGCCCAGCTGCCATCAGCCCGGCGGCGATCACCAGGAGAATCCCCATCGCCGGCCAGGAGATGCTGTCCAAGGGAGGTTGGCCTGTGTGTTCCGTGGGCAGCATATTGCGCAGCCACTGTGGAACATCCAGGAGCGTCCCGAAGAGCCCGACGAACAGGCCGAGGCTCAGGACGACCCAGACCGCCCCGATGGCCCGCGGGAGGACTCCGAACAGCATCGCCGCGAGCCCGAGCAGCACCAGCACGGCTGGCACATGCGCCAGATGTGCCAGGGTCAGCTCCCCGATGTAGGAGGCGTCGCCCACGGAGAGTGCCGCGCCGATCCCGGCCGTGAATCCGACCACGAGCAGCAGCCCGATCAGGCCGATCGCCAGCACCGCCAGGTAGCCGCCGAACCACGCCGAGCGGCTGATCGCGGTGGACAGGAGCGGTTCGGCCCGGCCCTGGGTCTCCTCTGCCCGCGCCGCCTGCACGCCGAGGACGACCATGATGCCGGCGAGAGAGGCTGTGAACAGCGTGATCACGCCGAGGTAGCCGTCGGCCAGCGTGTCGAGGGAGCCGCCGAACATCTCGATCCGGTCCTCGCTGATGCCCTCGGCGTCGGTGATCTGGTCGGCGAGGCCGCCGAACATGAAACCGAATATCGCCAGCGCCGCCGTCCACCAGAACAGGCTGGCCCGCTGCAGCCGGAATGCGACCGCGAGCGGTGAGCTGAGCCAGGGCGCCGCCACCGGTGTTCCCACGCGAGCCGCGACCAACCCCGCACCGACATCCCGGCGGCCCGACAGTGCGTACCCCACCGCCGCGACTACGGCCGCGAATCCGACCGAGAGCAGCAGCGGCCACCAGCGGCCGTCCACGTAGGGCCGGGTCTGGTTGGACCAGGCCAGCGGGGAGAACCAGGACAGCGCGCTGCCGTAATCGTTCATCATGTCGCCCGCGGCTCGCACCGCCCATGCGCCGCCGAGGGTCGCGCCTGCCATCGCCGTGGCCGCCCGGGCGTACTCGGTGACCTGGACCGTGAGCGCGGTGATCCCGGCGAAGACCAATCCCACCGCCGCGACGCCGGCGCCGAACAAGAGGCCATCGGCGCCGCCGAAGCCCTTGGCGCTCATGACGCCGCCGAGCATCAGCGCCAGCAGCGCGTTGGCGCCGACCGCGACGATCAGCACGGCGGTGAGCTGCGCGTACCGCCCCACGACGTTCGAGCGGAGCAGCTCGGCCCGGCCGCTTTGCTCATCGACTCGCGTGTGGCGGGCCACCAGCTGCATACTCATGATCGCGGCGAGAATGAAGAACATCAGCCCGTACACGCCGGCCACGTACAGGTCTGGCGTGATGTCGTCGCGGCCGTAGCCGGGGCCGAAGATGGCACCCGCCGCGCCCTCCATGAACCGGCTGACATCCTCCCGCTGTTGCTCGGTCTCCATGAGACTGGACGCCGCCGTTGCGAGCTGGAACAGCAGCAACGAGATGCCAAGAAGCCACGCAGGCAGTTTGACCCGGTCGACGCGCAGGATGAACCGGATCAGCGTGCCGGTTCCTGCGAGCACGCTGCCCGCCGAGTGACTGGCGGGTGCCCTAGTCGGCTCCTGGACGGCGGTGAGGGTCATCGCTTCCCTCCGTGAGCGTTGGCGGGCGCCTTGCCGTTGCCACCGTTGCCGATGGCGGAGAGCTCGTCGCCGTAGTGGCGCAGCATGAGCTCCTCCAGCGTCGGTGGATGGCTGGTCAGGCTACGAATCTCGAACCGGCTCAGGGCCTGGACCGCGTCGTTGAGGTGCTGACCGTCCACCGCGAACCGCACCCGGCCGTCGGCAATCTCCAGATCATGGATGCCGGCCATCCCCTCCAGTCCGGTGACCGGCTGCTGGGTGTCGGCTTCGATGGTGGTGCGGGTCAGGTGCCGCATCTCGGAGAGCGTCCCGGATTGAACTATCTCGCCGTGGCGGATGATGCTGACCTTGTCGGCGAGCTCCTCCACCTGGGCCAGGATGTGGCTGGAGAGCAGCACCGTGCGGCCCTCCTTCTTCACCTGGTTGATCACGTCCTGGAAGACCACCTCCATCAGGGGATCCAGGCCCGCGGTCGGCTCGTCGAGCAACAGCAGCTCCGCGTCGGACGCGAGCGCCGCGATGATCGCGACCTTCTGCCGGTTTCCCTTCGAGTAGGTGCGGCCCTTCTTTGTGGGGTCGAGGTCGAATCGCTCGATCAGCTCGGCCCGGCGAGCCTTGTTGAGCCCACCTCGAAGCCGTCCGAGCAGGTCGATCGCCTCACCGCCGGTGAGGTTCGGCCAGAGCTCAACGTCCCCTGGCACGTATGCCATTCGGCGGTGCAGCGCGACCGCGTTCTGCCAGGGGTCGCTGCCGAGTACCTCCACCTGGCCGGAGTCGGCCCGCAACAATCCGAGCAGCACCCGGATGGTGGTGGACTTGCCGGCACCGTTCGGCCCCAGGAATCCATGCACCTGACCGGTCTCCACTGTGAGGTCGAGCCCGCCCAGCGCACGAGTCCGGCCATAGGTCTTCACCAAACCAGACGTAGCGATAGCCGCAGTCATGGCGTCTCCGTTCGTTGTTGTCACGAACAACAGACGAGACAGCCCGATGTACCATGACAGGCTGTGACCGAGATCACGCCCCGTGCGGCCCGTGACCGGGTCGGATCGATGACGGGGACTTGAATCCGGTACTTAGGTACAGGTTTACCGTGGTGTCCATGGATACCCCTGCTGGTTCGTCGTTCGTCCCGGACTCTTGCACACTGCCCACGGCGGAACAGCCCCTGCGGGTGGCCGAGTTCCAGGCCCTCTTCGCCGCCAGCCTGCGTGAGGTCAGGCGAGCGTCATCCACCCAGCTGGTGCTGGAACTCGACGCCGATCCCGGGGTGGAACACGTGACGCGTGACCTGGCGGCGCGGGAAGGCCAGTGCTGCTCGTTCTTCACCTTTTCGTTCACGCGCGGTGAGGCTTCGCCGGGCAGGTCGCTGGAGATGTCGGTCTCGGTTCCCAACGTGCACGTCGCCGTGCTCGACGGAGTGCAACGGCTGGCGTCGTCGTCGATGAGCTCCCCGGGGCCGGCATGACCAGCGGGCGCGTCGACGCGCATGTCGATGCGCCGGGCGGATTGCGCAGTGGCGCTCTGGCTGCAGCCGCCGGCGTCGGCCGGGAGACGTTGCGGTACTACGAGCGGCGCGGCCTGCTCGCGCGGCCGGAACGCACCCTCGGCGGGCATCGTCTGTATCCGCCAGAGGCCGTCACCATGGTGAAGATCATCAAGGCCGCCCAGCGTCTGGGCTTCACCCTCGACGAGGTGGCGGCACTCATCGACGTCGGCGGCCACCGGCACGCCAACCCGGATTTGCGGTCGCAAGCCGCGGCCAAGCTCGCCGAGACCGAGGCGCGCATCACCGATCTGACCATCATCAGGGACACGCTTCGGGCGGCGCTCGACGCCGGCTGCCGTGACCTGGCCACCTGTGCCGAAGCACCGGACTGCCCGTTGCCCTTCACCGAGATCGCGTCAGCTACCTAGAGTGCGGGCATGGCCGTTACCCGCTCGATCGTGCTATACATCCTGGCCGCCGTCGCCGAGACCGGCCGCATGTAGAGGGCTGAAGACCCGGCTCCCCACCCCATTGCGAACTCCTTTGCAATGCGCACATATACGCATCGGTGGCGGTGCCTATATGTGCGCATTGCAAAGGGCCGCCCAACCATGCCGTTTCCGCCACGCCGCACCCGCACGCCGCACCCGCACGCCGCACCCGCACGTCGCTCCCGCACGTCGCAGCCGCATGCTGACGAACGCTCGGGAAGCGCCTGAGCGTGGCCGCGGTCGACAATGGCGCCTGCATACGCGACAGAGCCGTCGTCGGGTGGGAAGTCGTCGTGAACGGGTCCCTGTGCCGAAGCACCGGACTGCCCACTTCCCTTCACCGAAATCGCGTCACCTACCTAGAGTGCGGACATGACCGTTACCCGCTCGATCGTGCTGTACATCCTGGCCGCCGTCGCCGAGATCGGCGGAGCGTGGCTGGTCTGGCAAGGCATACGCGAACACCGCGGCCTGCTCTGGGTCGGCGCCGGAGTCATCGCGCTCGGCCTGTACGGCTTCGTCGCCACCTTCCAGCCCGATCCGCACTTCGGCCGGATCCTCGCCGCGTACGGCGGCGTGTTCGTCGCGGGATCGCTGGTGTGGGGCATGGTGTTCGATGGCTTCCGTCCCGACCGGTTCGACGTTATCGGCGCCCTCGTCTGCCTGCTCGGAGTGGCGATCATCATGTACGCCCCGCGGGGCTCGTGAGCTCCGCTCCCCGACCTGGAACGCTTCTGGAACTCGCCCAACTGACGCCGCGGCAGTGACCCGGACCCGTCCGTCTTTCGCAACGAACGCCAGCCGTATTAGACCGACGCCTTGGCGATGACTTTGTCAGCAGCCGCGTCCGCTGCGGCGGAGTACAGCCGTTCGCGCGTCGCCGCCATCTCCTTTTCACCGTGTGCGGCTGAGACGTACCAAATACCGCGACCGGCCACCCAGATGCCGTGATCTGCCAGAGTATGTGAGAACCGTGTGTAGCGATCAAGATCGAGCACGGCGAGGCCGGTGTAGTCACGCACCAGCGCTGGGTCGCCGAAGGACACATGGAAGGCCATCGGCAGGCCCTGCACCCGCAATGGCAGGCCATGGGCCCTGCCGACCTCAACGATGGTCTCCATCAGAGTGGCGCCGTACTCCTCCAGCCGGGCATAGGGCGGGTCCTCCCGCAAGATGCCCAGGGTGGCGATGACGGCAGCGCACGCCGGAACGGAGCCGTTGAACGTGCCCGCATGCACGACGTCGCCGGCGAACAGGTCCATCAGCTCAGCTGAGCCGGCCACGGCGGACACCGGCCAGCCACCGGCCATCGCCTTGCCGTATACGGCGAGGTCGGGCCGCACCCGGTAGCGCTCGGCGGCACCACCGAGTGCCACCCTGAAGCCAGTGACCACCTCGTCGAAGATCAGGACGACGCCATGCCGGTCGCACAAGCGGCGCACATGTTTCAAGAAGCCGTCGACAGGCGGGATGACACCGTTGTTGACCATCACCGGTTCGACGATTACGGCGGCGATATCGTCATGGGCAGACAGGGTCGCATCGAGAGCGGCGACGTCGTTGAACGGCAGCACATACGAGTCGGCGACGTGATGCGCCAGCTGCCCCCGACTGCCCGGGCCAGTGACTCCGTCGACCGTCTTCACCAGCACATTGTCCAGCCACCCGTGATAGGTTCCGGCGAACCGGACGAACTTCTGCCGGCCAGTGGCCGCCCGGGCCAGCCGCAGAGCAGCCTGGTCCGACTCGGTTCCGGTAGCACCGAAACGTACCCGCTCCGCCCATCCGATGGTGTCCAGGAACAGCTCGCCGGCCTCGTTCTCCAGCACGTGCTGAGCGCCAAACACGGACCCACGGCGAGCCTCCGCGGCCACCGCCTCGTTGACCCGCGTGGGGGCATGGCCGAGGAAGTTCGGCCCCTGCCCCAGGAGATAGTCGACGTAGTCTCGGCCGTCCACGTCCCACAGCCAAGCGCCCGCACCACGCTCGAAGAAGACGGATGGTGCGTTCAGCCGGACATTCGAATGCACGCCTCCCGGCGTCAGCTCACGCGCACGAGCGTGGAGCTCAGCGGAGCGCTGCAGAGTGGACAACGTTGCCTCCTCGGCGGTCATGTGACCGGCCACCGCGAAACGGGTGGGCCGATTCCTGAATCGTTCCGTCTATTGAAATCAACTGTTCCTACGGGCGGGTCATTGGCATGTCCCTATCTAGCCGCTCAGGCTCCGCCCCCTTTCGCCGACAAGCGGCAGGCTCCTGACGTGCGGACGAGACGGTCGGACGGCAGCCCGAGCAGTTCGGGACGAGCGGGGGCGATCCCGGCGACCGGCGTGCCCGGAGACACACGAGCTAAACGGCGCAGGATCACGACATGCCCCGTGTGCGCCGCGTGGACCTGTTCCAACGGCCGCGCCCGGCTGTCGACGACGGTGCCGACTATCTGCCCAACCTCGACCCGGTCCAGCAGCGCGACGTCAGCACGGAACATACCCCCGATCGTCACCTGGGAGATCGCGTCAGCGTCGCCGTCGCCGTGCACCCACAGCGACAACGTCTCGCCCACTGGGGCGTCGTCGAGCATCGCCAGTGCGACCAGTACCCCGCGCACGCCTGACACGTACGCCTGAAGGTACCCGGCGTCGAGGACACCACCCACAGGCGACTCCACGTATATGGCTGGGATGCCGAGGTCACGCGCCATGGTCAAGGTGCGGCCCGGGCCCAGACGAGGGTGGGTCCACACCATGGGGGCGCCGAACGCCAGCGCCAGCTCCACCGCGCGGTTCGCCGCCGCCGAGCCGTCGTCAAGGCATCCGGCGAACAGGGGCATGTCGGTGTCCGGGCTGGACGTGTGCAGATCCACCAGCACGTCGGCGGAACGCAGCAGTTCCTCGCCGACCAGATGCGCCAGCCGCTCGGTCGTGGACCCGCCCGGGCGGCCGGGAAACACCCTGGCCAGGTTGAGCCCATCACCCGGGCCGACCCGGCTGTCAGCGTAGTAGGCGGCTTCGTAGGTGACCGGCACCACGCGCAACCGGCCGGCACGCAATGGCCACCGTGTCTGTGCAAGCTGACCCGCAGCGACGATCCCTCCGACCTCATTGCCGTGCACGCCACCGAGCACCAGGACGGTAGGTCCGGCCACGCCGCTGTCCAGCTCGTGGACCGTCACGCCCAGCCCATCGACACCTGAGCCAGTACCGATCCGTCGCTGGCTCCAATCCGGCGTCATCCGCTCCGCCTCAATGCCGCATCCAGCTGGACCGGGATCTCAGCAGGGGAAATCACTGGCGCGTTGTCAGTTGGTGACAACCGTCGCAGCGCGTCCCGGTCCTTGTATCCGGCGCCGGTCAGCAAGATCGCAATTCGATCCTCGGGCCGGAGCGCACCGGTTCGCGCGTCGGCGATGAGCCCGGCCAGCGCGGTAGCACCGGCCGGCTCGACCAGCAGCCCGCACCTGGCCAGCCGGCGCTGCGCCGCCCAGATCTCTGCGTCGCTGACTTCGACGGTATGCCCGCCGGAGCGCCGGATGGCACTCACCGCTCCGTCGACGTCATACAGGGCAGCCATCTGCAGGCCGGACACCGTCGTCTTCACTGTCCCGGCGATGCCCTCAGGATGCCCGCTGAGGGCCCGCTGGAGGGCCGCGGAGCCGGTGGGCTGCACGCCAACCAGCCGCGGCGACGCGCCCGTTCCGAGGTATCCCTGATGGATCCCGGTAAGCAGCCCTCCGCCGCCCACCGGCACGTAGACAGCGGTCAGCGCGGGCTCCTGCTCGGCTAGCTCGAAGGCGATCGTCGAGACGCCGAGCATGGCCTCCGGCGCGTAGTGAAATGCGGTCAGCATGGCTGCGAGCCCCCGCTGCGCGCCATGGGCGGCAATCATGTCGGCCACGGTCCGGGTCGATACGGCGTCGTGGCCGACCCCGTCCACCCGGCACGCCGTGGCTCCCATGGCCAAGATCTCTGCCATCTTCGCCGGCACGGTGTCGGCCAGTGTGAACAGGATGGACCTCGATCCGGCCGCGGCGGCGTACGCGGCCGCGGCGGCTCCGCCGTTGCCTGACGACGTCCCGACAGTGCCGGCCTGGCCGCGCTCCTTTACCAGGGAGTACGCGACCGAGGCGATGCGGGCTTTGAACGAGCCGGTGGGATTGCGGTCCTCCGCCTTCGCCACAAGCGAGCTCACCCCGATCTCACCGCCGAAAACACCGGTGAGGTCCAGCACGGGCGTACCGCCCTCGCCCAGGCTGACGATATTCCGTGGGGAAACCACAGGCAGCCGGTCAGCGTAACGCCACATGCCGTGTCTCATGTCACGACTCCGTCTGGCCACGGGTGCGGCGATTCACCGGTCCAGGCGAGAGATGCCACGCGCCCATGTTCACCATCGGTTCCGTAGTTGAGACCGCGGCTTCCATGTAAGAGAACCCCGCTTCCTTGTGGTGGCGCACGACATGACAACCGACGTCGTCGGTGCAATGCCGCGGACCATGTCGGTGCACTGACGAGCTCACCGGCTCTTGGCCGCTGGATTCAGCCAAGCTCGCGGTAGCTGAGCAGATGCTCGATGAAGGCTCGCGCCGCCAGCGTGAGGTCTCGCTCAGCGGTGTGTAGCAGGTGGAAGTCGTGCGAGAGCGTGACTCCGGCCAAGGCGCACGAGCGCACCAGACCGGCTTCGATCCAGGTCCGCGCCGACTGCTCAGGCACCAGAGAAACCGCCAGCCCGGTCACCACAGCCTCGTTGACAGCGGTGGTCCCGCTCAGCTCGCCGACGATCGTCGTGCCCAATGACTCGGGATCCAGCAACTCGTACATCCGGGCCCGTGTCAGCGATCCGCCTTCACGCACGATCTTCGGCAACTCGGCGAAGCGCTCGAGTGGCAGCGGATCCGGCAAGTCCATGCTCGTGGGATAGATCACGACCAGGGCCTCCCGGTAGAACGGAGCCGAGATGACCGCTGGATCCTCGGGAATCTGAGGACTGATCCCGATTTCCACTTCGCGCAGGTCCAGCCACTCGAGGACCTCTTCAGTGTTGCCGATTCGGCCCTGCACGATCATGGACGGGTGTTCGCGGTGGAACCGCGCGATGAGCTCGGGCATGACGTGGTTGCCGATGCTCTCAGTGGCCGCGAACCGTACCGTGCCCCGTTGCAAGCCGTGAAACTGCCGGGCCACGTGGTCGAGTTGCTCAATGTCGCTGAGTATCTGCTCGATCCGTTTGTGCAGCGCCGCACCGGCCTCGGTGAGCGAGATTTTGGGCTGGGAGCGCACGAACAACCGCGCACCGAAATGATCCTCGAGCTTGCGGATCTGGTTCGACACGTAGGGTTGCGACGTATACAGCTCCTTGGCTGCGGCCGAGAACGAGAGGTGCCGCGCGACGGCGCGAAAGAACTCGAGCCGTTGCAGCGTGATGCTCACGGCCATGACTCTACCAACGCGCCCCGAGAGGCAGTCGAGGGAAACGTCGTGTTCACACGACCTCCTCGTAGTCGATTTGCACTGCGGTGATGCGCGGCGTATTCACGCTGTTGAACGCGCCGATCGCCAGGCGGTACTGGATGTATCTGCCGCGGAGCGTGCTCGGGACTCGCTCATTCTCGAGCAACCAGCTCCCCGGTCCGTCGCTGCCCATCCATGCCGCGCGGCCGAGTTCGCCGAGCGTGTCGGCGCAGCGCACCTGCGCGCGTATCCAGGTCTTGGCGGGAACAGTCGCATCCCAGCTGACCGAGTTGATCTGAACGGGCGCGGGCAGAGCATGTACCCGCGACTCGAAGTGTTCCTCCGCGCCGCGGTCCATGACGTTTCCGAGATCCGTGTGCGTCAGGCCGTGCGGTCCCGCTGTCGGCAGCTCAGTCCGGCGATCCGGTGAGAACCCGCTCGGGCCGTTCCACCACACGTAGGAGAATCCTGGATGGTTTCCCCGGGTCTTGTGGTTCGCCACCGCCAGGTCGGTCCACCCGTCTTCGTCGAAGTCTGCGGCCAGGGCACCACAGCCGGAATGGTGGAACAGCCGGCTCATCCGATCCGGGGAGTAATTTCCACCTGGAGCACCCCAATACAGATAGGAGTCCATGTCACGGGTTCGTTTGCCGTGATAGTTCGTCGCGAAGATGTCCAGCACGCCATCGTTGTCGAAGTCGGCCACGGTGACGTCCACCGGGAAGTACGCAGGAAGCTCCGTGCGCCGGTGGTTCGAGTAGCCGTCCGGCCCGCCCCAGTAGATGTAGACGTAGGTCCGGTAATCGTCGGTGGGATCATCTCCCTTGAAGCCACCAACGACGAGATCCGGCCAGCCGTCCGCGTCAAGATCGGCCACACGGGTCGAGACCGCTTTGCCTGATGGCAGCACCGTGGCCCGCTCGTTGCTGAAGCCGTCCGGCCCACCCCACAGAATGATCACACCGCCGTGCGCGCCAAGGTCGGGTATCACAAGGTCGAGCCACCCGTCTCCGTCAAGATCGGCTGTGCTCATATACCGGGGCTGGTCGTAGGTCTTGCCCTCGATCACCAACGGGATCCGCTGCGCATCGCCGAACCCCGTGTCCGAGCCGGAGAACATCACCAGCTCCGCGTATCCGAAACCAGAGGTGACCAGGTCGAGATAACCGTCGCGATTGAAATCCGCCACCACGCCCGACATGTTGTGGTCGGTCGGCAGCTCGGTGGGCCGTACGAGATCGAGCCCATCATCGCGATGCCAGTAGATGTGTGATCCCCGCACGTTTCCGAGGTCGTTCTCGTTGTCGTTCGCCAGGTATATATCCGGCCGGCCATTATCGGTGAAGTCGACGAACTTCATCTCGGTCGCGGCCCAGCCAGTCACCTCCAGGCGGCGATCGGCGTGGAAACCATCCGGGCCGCCGAGATAGACATAGCTCGCGACGTGACCCCGCGCCGAGTTGGACAGGTGATTGACGAAGACCGGCTGAACCGGCCCGCCACCGGGTGGCCGGACCAACAGGATGTCCAGCGCACACGCGGTGGGCAACCGGATCGGGTCGGGTTCCACGCCCTCGTTCGTCGCCCGGAAGACGAGTGATTCAGTGCTGTAGTACTCAACCGTCTTGTCCTGGCACACCACGACGTCGTGCTGCGGCCCGCCCGACAACGAGGCGATCACAACGTCGTTCGCTGACCGGGTGGCGAGCTGCGTACGGCGAGCCCGCGAATAGCCGTCCGAACCCCAGTAGACCCAGGAGAGTTCCTGCCCATCTCCATCCGGCTGCCGCGTCACCAGGACGACGTCGTCGTCGCCCGTGCCGCGGATGTCTCCGACCGCCGCACTGAACACCGCACCGGGCTCGTCGAACTCGATCGGGGCACCGGGCAGGCGATCGGCGCCGAACGGGATGAACAGCGCGCCCTCGCCAGGGCAGATGAACAGGTGCGCGCGGCCGTTGAAGGAGACCACCTTGATCCGGGGCCGAGCAGGAACCTTGTAGACGAAACGGCCGGACGCGCCGAGACTGCTCGCAGCATTCCCGGACGTCACTGCGGCCGCCTGCACGCTTCCCATCGCCGCAGTGTCCATTCCGGTGCCGATCTGGCCGGTCCCGGTGAGCTTCTCGTCCAGACGCAGGTGCCGCTCCGCCGAGATGCCTCCCGGCCCACCCCAGTACACCCGGACCGACCGGTCGCTCGAGCGCACGACGAGATCGTCCATGCCGTCGCCGTCGAGGTCAGCGACGGTGATGGACTCGATGTCCGCCGGCAGGTCGATGTCGATGTAGCCGTCGGAGCGGAACCCGTGCTCGTCCTGGGTGAACAGCCTGATCTTCTCCCGGCTGACAAACACAATGCCGGGCTTCGGGCCGCCGTCGAAGTTTCCGATCTCGACATCTTTGCTGGATGGAGCCCACAGCCCGAGCATGCGCTTTCGCGAGTAGCCGTCGGAGCCGCCGAAATACACTTGGGCGTGCAGCTCGTTGTGCGTGCCGTCGAACTGGTTCGCGATCACGATGTCGTCGTAGCCGTCTCCGGTCAGGTCCCCCGCGGCCCCCGCGAAGGCTCCTTCAGACGGGATCTCGACGCGGTCCACACTGCGCAGAGGGTCGACGTAGCGGAAAAGTGGCACCCGACAGTCGTCGTCATGCGAGTTGGCGAACGGAAGATCGACATACCCATCGCCGTCGACGTCGGAAAAGTGGATCCGCTGGAGCACGCCGGCTCGGGAGACGTAGAGGTTGTGTCCTGAATTCCCCAGAGTTCCCCGGGAGAAATCCTCGAAACCTGAGTCGCGCACTGTCCGGACGCCGCCCGTAGTCACAACAATGCCCACCTTTCGCGCATCTCTGATTCCCGCGTTGTTGAGAATAACCTGTCAGGACGCCCGGCACGAGCGACGAGCAGCTGAGCGATCGACCGCAACCGGAATACTCAGACTAACTCCGGCCGCCGCGTCTGTGAAGGTCGCTGCGCTATTACGCCATGCGATGTCAGTTATGGACCCATGTGCATAATGAACATCGCCCAACCACGCTGCGGGCACGGAGAAACGTTGACCGCCATTTCGAGTAATTGCTAGCGTCGAGCATGCCAGAGTTCGCGGAATTCAATTATTCACCGAAACTTTCCCAAAAGGCGGTTTTGCTGTGGTGATTTCTCGTCATGGTCGACTTTCACTCCTCGCGGCGTTCGTAGCCGCGATTTTCACCTGGACGACACTGGTCGTGGCTCCGGCCGGCACTTCCCTGTCAGCAGCAAGCCCTTCCGCGAGCGATCCCGCGCTGGACGTGGTGGACTCGTGGGACGTCACCGGCCCGCACACGTTTCCGGATGGCGAGCTTCGGCCCGCCATGAACCCCGCGCTGCTCCAGGCGCCCGACGGAGACCTCGTCGTTGTCTTCCAGACCACGGCGGACGCCAAGCCTGGCGGCGAGTTGCGCCAGATCAGGTCCTCGGATGGAGGCCAGACGTGGGGTTCTTCGCGGGTCATCGCCGAATCCACCGAATACGGCAGCCAGGGTGCCATCACCTCGGCGCGCGGAGAGGCCACCCTGCCGGACGGGACGCTCTTGCTCGCCTACAACGACGGCATCAACCATGTCGCCTACAACAGCCGGGAGTCGGTCGTCTTCGTGGCGCGGTCGGCCGACGGCGGGGACACATGGACCGGCACCGACGAGCCGATCACGTTGCCCATCCCCATGCGCGAGGCGTGGATCGCTGGCCAGATTCTGGTGCTCGACGACGGCACGCTCCTGCTGCCGGTATGGGGAGTCCACGAGCTTGTTCCCGACTGGCAGACCAATCCGATGCGGTCGAGGAGCGGCGTGCTGCGCTCATTCGACGGCGGCCAGACCTGGACCCAGTACTCGACTATCGCTTATGACCCCCACAACCCGCCGGAGTTTCCCCCGTACTACGCAACCAACTACATCAGCGGAGCGAACGAGACCGAGCTTCAGCAGCTGCCCGACGGCAGGATCGTGGCGGTCATCCGATACGCCACCGGCGTCGGCCCGAACCAGGGACAGGTGTACCTCTCTCACTCCGACGACGGTGGAGTGACGTGGACTCATCCGGTGGCAACGGCAGCGCAGGCAGAAGCTCTCAATCTGACGCTTGCCCCGTGCACAGATCACCTTGCCGGAGATCAGGCCAAGCTGCTGATGGCGCATCGTCACCTGGACGAGAACGGGAATCGCACCGGACGCACCGCCCTGAGCGTGTCATTCGACGAGGGTGTCACATGGGGCGGTCAGACATTCCTGGAGGAGCCCGGCGGCGCCGCACACCTCGGAGCCGGTACCGGCGAGCCTGCCCAGCTTCGCCTGCCCGGTGGGAGACTGCTCATCGTCTTCCACGCCGAGGTCGGCGGCGATCCACGCAAACTCGTCGCGAACATCGTCGAGGACGCCACAAGCGCGGCGCAATGCCAAGCTCAGGCAGACGCCGCCAACGCGGCCGCCGCAGCGACGCCCACGTTCTTCGTGGAGCGTGCGGACCGGGACGAGTGGCCTTGGCCACAAGCCAGTCGCGTGACGTCCCACCCTGCGACGGCGCTCGTGGCGAACGTGATCGAGGAGGAGGCGGAACGTGTGGGGTGCGCGTACGACCCGGCGCTGGAGCTGAGCACCCTTGACGGCGTCGTGCTGGATCCTGCCGACACCCTCACCGAAGCCGGCGTGTGGAACGGCTCCACTCTGCGCCTCGGCCACAGCTCACCAGCCGGGCTTCGGATCGGTTTCAGCGAGCTGGACGTCGCGCCGGCGACCCGTCCGCTCTACGGGTGGAACGACACGTGTGCCCATGCTCCGTTGGCGCTGGACTATCGAGGTCGCGCGCTCGGTCTCGACCTCGATCTACCGGTCGGGCAGAGCGTGACCGCTGTGGAGCTTCGCGCCTCGGCGGCCGGCAGCCGGCTCGATGCGAACGATTACCGGCTGTTCACCAGTGACGACAACGAGACCTTTGTAGGGCTGCAAGCCGAGGACAAGACCCACCTGCATGGCTGGGCACACCACGACATCAACCCGGCACAGGGCAATCTGTCCAGCATCGGCTACACCAACAACTTCGCCTTCGACTACGAGAACCGCAGTCCCGGTGTCGACCTACGGCAGCGCCAGCTGATCTCGACGATCGATCTCGTCAACAGTAATCCGTCCACCCGCCTGCAAGCTTCCGACCTGAGTGTCTGGGTGAGCGACACGAACGACGGCGACTGGACCCCGATCAGCAATGCGCAGATCAGCGCCACCACTGAGGGTTTCCACATTACGGGAGTCGACACCGTCGCCCGGTACGTCAAAGTGGTGCAGCCCTATGGCGACACTGCTTTCACATTCGCCAACGCACTACCGGAACTCATGGTGGTCAACGGCGGCGGGGTGCAGCAGCAACCACGGTTCGGATACCGAAACGGAGACACCGACCCAGCCACTGGCGACCTCGGCAGCCTGGGATACACGAACAACTTCGCGTTCGACTACAACAAGCGCAGCGCCGGCGTCGACCTCCGGTATCCGCAGTTCGTCTCGCGGATCGTCCTGGTCGACCGGGACACGAGCACGCGTTTGACACCGGCGGACATCTCGGTATGGGTCAGCGACACCAACAACGGGGACTGGCAGCAGGTTACCGGAGCTGCGGTGACGCAGGAGCCCGGATATCTCGTCATTGACGGCATCGACGAAGTCACCCAATTCGTCAAGGTCGTCCAGCCGTACACCGACACCGCATATACGTTCGTCAACGCACTGCCAGACTTGCTTCGTGTCGTGACCGACGAAACCCCCCTCTACGGATACCTCAACGGCGACACGGATCCAGCGAACGGGGACCTCTCGCACCTGGGCTACTACAAGGATCTGGCTTTCGACTACAACAAGCGCAGCGTCGGGGCCGATCTGCGCATACCCCAGCTGATCAGCAGCGTCACCGTGACCGGGACCGCCGCGTCGACCAGGCTCGTGCCCGGAGATCTGTCCGTCTACGTCAGCCAGAACAACGACGGCGACTGGGACGAAGTCACCGACGTCCAGATCACCCAGAACGGTGGCTCGTTCGTCATCGAAGGAATCGACGCCGTCGCGCAGTACGTCAAGATCACACAGCCCTACACCGACACGAGCCCCACCTTCACCAACCGGCTGCCAGACATGCTGCGAGTGTCTTCCGAGTCAGCCGAGCGAGACTGGACGTTCTCCACCCGGGTAGAGAACGGCCGGGTCATTCACCGCTTCGAGGACCTCACCGTCACCGACCGCTTCCTCAAGATTCACCAGCGGCACGAAGACACGCTCGGAACCTTTGTGCTGGAGAACCCCGAGATCGACGTGTCGGTCGAGATCTCCTCCGAGTGTGAATCCGGACCCAGCACAGAGACCACGGTGCGGTTCGGACCCGGCGATGCCGACTCTGGCGTGGAGAACTACGCGGTCGACGGAGGGTGCACCGTGATGGACCTGCTGATCGGCGACGACGAGTTCCGCAACCACGGCGAGTTCGTCAGGCGTGTGACGCAGCAGAGCGGCAAACTCCGCGGTGCCGGTGTGCTCTCGATCCGGGAGCGCGCGGCAATCATACGGGCCGCCGCGCACCGGGACGCCGGCCCGCGATAGGACCCGAACCGGGCTCCCGGAACGATCAGGCCGCGATCGACGCCAGCACGGCGTCGATCGCGGCTGTGAAATCCGCCGTGGGTTGAGTGAACGGCTCGGTCAATGCGGGCGCCGGAAGGCCGAGCATCCGCGCAGTCGCGGTCTTGATGGCCCCGATCGCCCGAGCCGGCCCGCCCGCGCCGAGCAGGGGGACCTCCAGGATGGCGAGGAGGTCGATGTAGACCTGTTGCGAACGGGCCGCCCGGTCAATGTCGCCTTCCCGGATGGCGTGGAACGTGTCGACCGCGGGGGCGGGAAGAATATTGGCCAGCCCCGGGACCGCGCCCTGGAAGCCGAGATGGAGGGCGCTGTCGATGACGATCTCAGAGCCCACATAGGCGCGGAAGGTCGCGACCTGTGAAGTACCGGCGCACAGCAGCCGCCCGGCCGTGAGGTCGCCGGACGAGTCCTTGACCCCGGACAGCGTGCCTTCCTCGGCAAGGGTCCGGATGACCGGCAAAGGAAGCTTGCGAGGCGATCGCTGCGGCACGTCGTAGGCGATGAGCGGCACGGAGACGGCGGCGGCGACCGCCCGGAAGTGGGCGGCGAGTTCGTCGTCGCCGGCGTCGAAGAACATCGGCGGCAACACGAGCAGGGCGTCGACGCCACAGCTCTCCGCCGACGCCGCCGCAGCGACCGCGTCGGCAGTTCCCAGGCCGGCGACGCCCGCCCATACCGGCACCCGGCCCGCCGTGCTCTCGACGACGGCTCGCAGTACGGCGAGCCGGTTGGGGGCGCTGAGATTGCCGATCTCTCCGGTGGAGCCCAGCGCCAGCAAACCGTGTACTCCGCCGTCGATCTGGTAGTCCACGAGCGCGGCCATGGCTTCGGCATCAGGTGTGCCGGCATCGGTGACGAACGTGACGAGTGGGGTGACAATGCCATCGGGCAAGGCGGTATTCACGGGTTCTCCGTTGTGTCGGAATGGTCGAAACGTCATTACGCCTGGTGGTCTACCAGGTTGAGCGCGATCCAGTAGGCGTCGTAGTTCCGGAGGTGATGTCCTTCCGGCAGCGCCGCCGGCCGGTTGACCAGGATTGGGACCCGCTGCTCCGTGAGGCCGCCGTGCGAGCGCAGCGGACGGTCGAGCTGGCTGAGATCGTGGCTGTGCGCGGCTGTTCCGAGTGCCACGTCGCGCTCGGCGATGACCGTGAGGTCACCGATGCGATCCTCCGGAAGTTCGAACCGGTCTGCCGCTTCGCGGCGGCTCAACACCAGGTCGACCCCGCCCAAAGCGGCTAGCCGCTGGCCGGCGTCGGTGCTGTCCAGCGCGCCGTCGACGGATACGAAAGCGAACGAGCCGAGCGCTCCGTGGTGCACCGTGTACGGGTCGGTGATAGGCAGCACCACCCGGGTGCGGCCGGTTCCGAACCAGACGTCCAGGTGCTCCTGTAGGTAGAGGACCTGTGGAGCGCCTGAGGACGTGGTCTTGGCGTTCATTCCGTGGTCGGCGGTGACGACGAGCACCGCGCCGAGCGCGTCCAGGTGAGCGAAGTAGCCGTCCAACATGCCGTAGAAGTCGTCGGCTTCCGGGGTGCCCGGCGCGTACTTGTGCTGGACGAAGTCGGTCAGCGAGATGTACGTCAGGTCAGGCCGTCGTGATTCGAGGATCTTCACTCCGGCGGCCATGGCGAACTCGCTGAGATCGGAGCTGTATACCGAAGGCAAGGGCAGCCCCACCAGGTCGAGAACTCCATCGATGCCGTGCTCGGCGACGGTAGCCGTATCCGCCTTCTCCGCCGAGAAGCAGATTCCTCGGGTCAGGCCGTCACCGAGGAGCCGGCGAAGTTTGTCCTTGGCGGTGACGACCGCGACCGTCGCTCCGGCCTCTTCGAACGCCGCGAAGATAGTCCGGGCGCGCAGGAACCGCGGCTCGTTCATCATGACTTCCACGCCCTGCTCCCGGTCGAAGAAGTAGTTCCCGCAGATGCCGTGGACGGCGGGCGGGCTCCCGGTGGCGATCGACAGGTTGTTCGGATTGGTGAACGAGGGCATGGCGCTGTCGCCGCGCCAATCGGCGCCTTTGCCAAGCATCTCGCTCAAGAACGGCATCCGGCCGGCGGCGATGGCCTTCTCGTGATAGTGCGGCTCGCTGCCGTCGATACACACCACCACCACCGGCCGGCGCGGGTAGCGGTAGGTCCGTCCGTTGACCAGGATCTCGGATTGGCTCGACATCTGCTTCCTCAATGTGGTGGTGAGCTGGGTCAATAGGTCACGCAGGCGGAACGCCACTCGGTGTAGAAGTCCCAGACCTCCGGCGAGCACTCGGGGGGACCGTACTGCGACAGTTTCGTACCGCCATGGGGAAGATGAGCGTAGGCACCGACGCCCGGGCGGTTCACATGCAGCATCCCGGCCTCGAACCGGTGGACTGCTTCCAGGGCGCTAGAGAGGTCCCGCGTGAAGACGGTGGCAGACATGCCGTACTTGACGGAGTTGGCAATTCGGATCGCGTCGTCGAAGCCGTCGGCGTCGATGACCGAAAGCACGGGGCCGAAGATCTCCTCCTGAGCTATCTCGCTGTCCCACGGTACGTCCCGAAGGACGGTTGGCTGCACGTAGAATCCGGCCCGGCCGTCGACCTCGGCGGCGCCGCCACCGGCCACGACAGTGGCACCGTCGCTTTGTGCCCTGGCCACGGCACGCAGGCAGGTTTCCATGCTCTGCTGAGTAATCACCGGACACACGTCCGTGGCGAGATCATCCCCGGGGCCGACGGTGAGCCGCGAGACCCGCGCCACGACCCGTGTCAGCAAGTCGTCGCGGACGGCACGGTCGACGACGACGCGGCTCGTCGCGCTGCAACGCTGTCCGGCCTGTCCGAACGCACCAAGGATGATCGCTTCGGTCGCCGCGTCGAGGTCAGCGTCGGGCAGCACGACCAGCGCGTTCTTCCCGCCGAGCTCGAGTTGTGTCTTGAGGAGCCGCCCGGCGCCGGACTCCTGGATGGCCAGTCCGACGCCGGGCGAGCCGGTGAACGAGATGCCGGCTACTCGAGGGTCCGACACGAGAGCCTTGCCGGGCTCGCTGTCGCCTTGCACCAGGTTGAGCACGCCCTCCGGAACGCCCGCCTCCTGGAACATGCCGACCAGCAACGCCGAGGTGAGCGGCGTCAGCGGGGAGGGCTTGAGTACGGCAGTACACCCCGCGAGCAGGGCCGGCGCCACCTTCCACACAGGGATCGCCAACGGAAAGTTCCATGGCGAGATGAGGCCCACTACGCCAATCGGTCGGCGGAACGTGAACGCCACGGTCCGCGCGTCCTCCGCCGGAGTGGTGATCCCGTTGAGGCGGCGGGCTTCACCACGGGTGAAGTCGAGAATCTCCAACGACCGTTTGACCTCGCCTTGTGCCTCTGAAAGGCACTTGCCCTGTTCACGGGTGATCACCGCGGCGACCTCGGTCGCCCGCTCGGCGAGGATGCGTTGTACCCGGGCCAGGATGCCGGCCCGACGGATCGGCCCACGTTCTCGCCACTCCTCTTGCGCCCGCGCCGCGGCCGCGACCGCGGCATCGACGTCGGCGGAATCCGAGTCGGGGAAATCTCCGATGACATCGGTGAGGTCGGCAGGGTTGGTGTTCCGGCGGTGGGCCCCGCCCTCGGGCGGGACCCACCGCCCGTCGATGAGGTTGCAGAACAGATTGAAGTCGATCGGGCTCATCCGCGGGTTCCTCCAGGATGGGGCAGGTACGGCCGATGGTCCTGCCGACAGAGACCGGCGTCCGTCGGCATCGTCACGCCGTGGGTCTAACCGGCATCGGGACGGACGAGGACCCGGGCATACCGGCCTTCTCGCATGAGATCGAATGCCTCGCGCACGGAGCTCAACGGCAACGGAGGCGAGACCAGTCGACCCAGATCGCGATACCGACCGTGTGCCAGCAGCCAATCCACCCCGTGCCGAAGGTCATCGCCCGTGTAGTTGTGCACGCCGATCACAGTGAGCCGTCGAGTGACCACGATCGCCGGGTCGACGGGCACCGTGGAGGCCCCCGGGCTCACCGAGCCGGCGGCGATGAGCCGGCCGCCGATGTCGCAGACGCCGAGTGCCTCCGCGAATGCGTCGGCGCTCCCCGACGCCTCGATGACCACTGGATAGGCCTCGGCTTCCAGACGCGGTGAGCGTGCCCCGAAACGCTGGGCGAGCGCGACGCGATCCGCCGAAGGATCCTTCACCTCCACCGTGTGGCCGGCGCTGGTGAGCATCGCGGCACAGTAGGTCCCCACCGCACCCGCACCGAGCACCAGGATGCGCTCCGGTGCCGCGGTCATGGCAGCCGCCGAGACGATGGCGGCCGCAGTGGCGACCGCACAGCCTGCCGACACCACCTCGATGTCCGTCACGTCGTCCGGAATGCGCAGCACCGGCACACCCGGCAGGAGCCGCACATGGCTGGCCAGCGTTCCCGTCGCGTAGGGCGGGGACGTCACCGATTCGTGACCGTATTTGATCACCGACCGGCACTTCATCGACAAGCCTCGCGCGCAGCGGTCACACTCCCCGCAGGCGTTGAACAGCCCGAAGACGATGCGATCCCCCTGGCGCAACGGCTCTCCCCGCAGATCGACAACCGCTTCGTCGGCCTCCGTGACGCGTCCGACGCCCTCGTGGCCGAGCGCGGTCCGGTGCGGAGAACTACGGTGGCCGAGCACCGTATGCAGATCCGAGCCGCAGATTGCCGCCGTGCTGATGGAGACGTCGATCTCACCGGGACGGCGAGGCGGCAGATCGATGGTCTCCACACTCACCACGCCGCGGTCGAACACCGTAATGGACGGGCGAAGCCGGATGATTGATTCCGCTCTCAGCAATCCGTACTCCCGTTCAGCAGCTCTCGCGGAGCTGCATTCTGCCCAAATTCGACTGGATTCAATGTAATCGCCAGAGCAGGATATCGACGGTCTCCGGATATTAGCAATGTCACATTAGCAATGCCCTCATAACTGATTCACATCCCGGCCTCTACCGCCTTGAGCTGCTAAGGTGAATGCTTGGTTAAGCTCGGGATCGATGTATTGACGGCCGGCGTTCACGCATGTTCAATGCAACTGTGTTCTTATTCGAATGCAAACCGCGTTCTTATTCGATGGTAAGCCATGTTCGCGGAAGATCTTTTTCGCCATCAGTATCCTCGGACACATTACCGAGGCAGAGAAGGAAGGCGTGACCGTGCGGATACGTAGCACACTAATGAGCATCGGCGCCGCGGTGATCGTCCTGGCGGCCTGCTCTACCGGCGACGAGCCTGCCCCAGGCGAGCCGGAGGGCACCGAAGGCACAGCACAGGACAGCCGGGACGTCTCCGTCCAGCTGTATCAGGCGCCGACGTCTTTCAATCCATTGATCGCGTCGATCGGACCCAACCACCTCATCAGCCAACTGCACTGGGACGGCCTCGTGAGCGTAGGGCCGGACAACGAGTACGAGTCACGGCTGGCCGAAAGCTGGAGCGTCTCCGAGGACGGTATGACCTGGACGTTCGACCTCCGCGACGACGTCACCTGGAGTGACGGCGAGCCGTTCACAGCAGATGACGTGCTGTTCAGCTTCGAGCTCTATGCCGATCCCGCGTCCGGGAGCGCCAACGCCGGCAAGTTCGCCTCGGTGGACGGTGCCGCGGCGTTCGCCGACGGTGAGGCGGATAGCATCGCCGGTTTCACCGCACCGGACGACCACACTTTCGTCGTGTCTCTGACGGAGCCCAACTCCGCGTTCCTGATCGACCTGATCCAGCCGATCCTCTTCATCCTGCCCGAGCACGTCGTCGGCGAGTTCCCGGTCGAGGAGCTGACTGACCACCAGTTCTTTCGCGAGCCCACCGTAGGACTCGGCCCGTACGTCTTCCAGCGATGGGTCACCGACGATCAGATCGAGTTCCACCCGAATCCGCAGTACCGGAACGAGCTCCACCTCGACAGGGTCTTCGCACAGTTCCTCACCACGGACGTCGCGATGGCTCAGCTGGAGACCGGCGAGATCGACTACGCGCAGGTAGCAGCCGCCGATGCCACCAGAGTGGAGCAAATCGACGGTGTCACGCTGCACCGGGACGAGGGTCCGGGCGTGATGGCTTTGCACACGGCGCATGACTCCGGCAAGCTCGCCGATGTCCGGGTACGCCAAGCGATCCTGCATGCCATCGACAGGGACTCTCTGGTGGACGAGGTTTTGAACGGCGAGGGCAAGGTGGTCGACACCCTCATCCACGGCCCGGACTGGGCCATGCCGGATGATCTGACGCACTATGACTACGATCCCGCACGAGCGCAGGCCCTGCTGGATGAGGCTGGATGGGATTCGGAGACGCCGGTACGGCTGGAGGTCACGCCTGGGCAAGCTGACCGGGACACCATCGTCACGATCGTCGCGGGCCAGCTTCAGGCCGTCGGCATCGACGCTACTGTCGCCGAGATGGAGTCGTCGGTCATGGCTGAACGCATCGGAGAACGCGATTTCGATCTGCTGATCTCCGGCTACGGGATGTTCAACATCGATCCCGCGGCGATGGACGCGCGCGTCAAGTGCAACCAGATCGGCGGCAGCAATCTCAGCGGCTACTGCAACGAGGAACTCGACGAACTGCTTGAGCAGGGCATCGCGACGGCTGACCAGGACGAACGTCAGCAGATCTACGCCGAGGCGCAGCGGATCATGAATGAGGAAGTGCCGATCATCCTGCTCTACTCGCCGAACAACCTCGCGGGCACGAGTGCACAGTTACAAGGTTTCGAGACCGCCGGATCGGTGTCCAACCACTTCTGGAACGCTGCCGACTGGTCGGTCGGCGGCTGACCGGAGTGCGCGCCGTTCGTGACCTGAGGAAAGGGCGGGCCGTGTGATTGCGTTCCTCGTCCGGCGTCTGATGATCTCGGGCGTCGTGCTAGCGGCGATGAGCATACTCTTGTTCGTTCTGCTCCAAGTCATGCCGGGCGACCCGGCGGAGATGATGATCGATCCGTTCAGCTTCGCCGGGAACCGCGAGGAGGCAGTTGCACGAAGACGTGAACAACTCGGCCTCGACCAGCCGGTCGTCGTGCAGTACTTCCGGTGGCTCGGGGAGCTCCTCCAGGGCAACCTCGGATACTCCTTTTCCTCCGGCCGTGCTGTGTCCGAGGTCATGACCACGCGTCTCAGCGGGACGATTCGGCTCATGGGGGCGTCGATGCTGATCGCGGTGCTCGTCGGCATCCCGGTGGGAATCGTGGCCGCATTGCGCAGGAACACAGCCGTCGACTACACGGCGTCCTTCGTCAGTCTTCTCGCCATCTCCGTGCCGAGCTTCTTCGTCGCTCTGCTCGGCATCTACGTTTTCGCGTTGACTCTGGGGTGGCTGCCCACAGCGGGGATGAACTCACCGGGCGGGACAGGACTGTGGGACTCGCTGCGCTATCTGATCCTTCCTGCGTCGATTCTCGGCTTCGCCTTGGCCGGCCCCTATATGCGCTACGCCCGCTCCAGCATGCTCGAAGTCCTCGGCCAGGACTTCCTCGTCACCGCTCGTTCAAAGGGGCTGTCGCGACTCCAGGTGGTGGGCAGGCATGCGCTCCGCAACGCGATGATCCCCTTGGTGACGGTCGCCGCAATACAGATCCCTTCGCTCTTCGCCGGCGCTGTGGTCATCGAGCAGATCTTCGCGTGGCCGGGAATGGGCCGGATGGCGCTGGAGGCCATCTCGGCTCGGGACTATCCGATACTCCTCGGCTTCGTCATGGCCGTGGCGATTCTGGTGGTGGTCTGCAATCTGCTGGCCGACCTTGCCTACGCCATCATCGACCCTCGGATCAGGATTGGCGGGCGCGCATGACCGTCGTTCAGGAAGTCACACCGTCGGCGACACAGCAGCCAGAGATGGCAGTGCCACCAGGGCGGCTGGCGGTCAGACGCTTCATGCGGCACCGCCTAGCCGTGGTCGGCCTCGTGGTACTCGTACTCATGGGGCTGGCGACGTTGGTGTTGCCGTTGATCGTCACCACCGACCCTAACGCCGTCGACCCGACGGCATTCCGCCGGCCGCCGAGTTCCGAACATCCGTTGGGCACCGACTCAGCCGGGCGGGACGTGCTGGCACGGCTCATCGCCGGCGGTCAGATCTCCTTGCTCGTCGGGCTGATAGCCGCATTCGGCGCCACGGTCATCGGAATGACGCTGGGTGCGGTGGCCGGCTATTTCGGCGGTTGGGTCGACGCGACGATCAGCAGGCTCACCGACGTGGTCCTCTCATTCCCCACGTTGATCGTCGTGATCATCGTTGTCGCATTCGTCGGACCGAGCCTGACCACGCTGGTGCTGGCGATCGCCCTGTTCGACTGGCCGACGGCGTGCCGCGTCGTCAGGGGACTGACGATGTCCCTGCGCGCGCAGGACTCGATCACCGGCGTGATCGGGTTGGGAGCCGGGCCGTTGCGGATTCTCCGCAAGCACGTGGTCCCGACCGTGGTGGCGCCCCTGACGGTGGTCGCCACGATCCTGGTCGCTCAGGCGATCATGCTTGAGGCCGCGTTGTCCTTTCTCGGCCTCGGCGTACCGCCACCGTCAGCGAGCTGGGGGAACATGCTGAACGAAGCCCAGTCCCTGTCGATTCTCGAGTCGATGCCGTGGCTGTGGCTGCCTCCGGGCCTCGCCATCGCGCTGACCGTCCTGGCGGTCAACTTCGTCGGGGACGGACTTCGGGATGCCGTCGATCCGAGGACGACGCGATGACGGCCGCGGAGCCGCTGCTCGCGCTGAGGGACGTCGTCACCACATTCCGAACCGACATGGGGCGCGTCCCGGCGGTGAACGGCGTCAGCTATTCGGTACTGCCTGGAGAGACGGTCGGGGTCGTCGGCGAATCGGGATCCGGTAAGAGCGTGACCGTGACCTCAGCACTCGGCCTCCTGCCCCACTCGGGCACGGTCGAGTCCGGCCAGGCCGTCTTCGCCGGTCGTGATCTGTTCACGCTAGGTGAGCGGGAGTTGCAACGGATTCGAGGCCGGGAGATCGGCCTGATCTTCCAGGACCCGATGAGTGCGCTCAACCCCGTCATGACGATCGGTCGGCAGATCTCGGAGGGTTTGCGCCGGCACGACCGGCGGCTGTCCCGCTCTGCGGCACGTGCCAGGGTCGTCGAACTGCTGGCCGAAGTGGGTATTCCAAACCCGGCCGCGCGGGCACGGCAATATCCGCACGAGTTCTCCGGCGGCATGCGCCAGCGCGCCATGATCGCGATGGCCATGGCCAACCGGCCCCGTCTCCTGATCGCCGATGAGCCGACGACGGCGCTCGATGTCACTGTGCAAGCTCAGATTCTCGCCCTGATTGCGCAGGTTCAGGCCGAGACCGGCGCCGCATTGATCATGATCACGCATGACCTCGGCGTCATAGCAGAGATCGCCGACCGCGTCGTCGTCATGTACGGCGGACGCGTCGTGGAGACCGGACCGATCGGCAGCGTATTTGGGAAGCCAGGGCATCCCTACACCCGTGGACTGCTGACCAGCCTTCCGCGACTGGACAGGCCCGCCGCGGAGTTGTACGCGATACCGGGTCAGCCACCCAACCCGATGTTCCTACCGGACGGATGTGCCTTCCGCGTGCGGTGTGAGCAGTCCCAGAACCGTGTCGAGTGCTGGACACAGCCAGACCTGACAGCGTTGACGCCCGGCCATGCCAGCGCATGCCACTTCTCGCACGAGCTGGCCGCATCAGAGGAGGTAAGCCGGTGACGAACGCGGTTCTGACCGTGGACGGCCTGGTCAAGCATTTCCCGATACGGAGCGGCGTACTACAACGCCAGACCGGCACCGTTCAGGCGGTCAACAACGTTTCGTTCGAGGTCAACCACGGCGAGACACTTTCGCTGGTCGGCGAGTCGGGATGCGGCAAGTCCACCGTCGCCAAAAGCATCATGCGGTTCCACCAGCCCACTGCGGGAAGAGTCCTGCTGAACGGTACCGATCTGGCGGGTCTGTCCGCCCGGGAGATCAGGACGCTACGCAAACAGGTCCAGTTCGTCTTCCAGGATCCGTACGCGTCCCTACCGGCACGAATGCCAGTAGGCGAGATCATTGCAGAGCCGCTGGAGATCCATCGGATCGGCAATCGGCGGGTCCGCAAAGAACGAGTCCGGGAACTGCTCGAAGTGGTCGGCCTGGGAGCCGAGGTACTCAACCGGTATCCCCACCAGTTCTCCGGTGGACAACGCCAGCGGGTAGGTATTGCGCGGGCACTTGCTCTGGAACCGACGTTGCTGATTCTCGACGAACCAGTCTCCGCCCTCGATGTGTCGATCCAGGCCCAAGTGGTGAACTTGCTCGACCGGCTACAGCGCGAGCTGAGCGTCGCGTATCTGTTCATCTCACACGATCTCGCCGTGGTTCGTCATCTCACACACCGGGTCGCGGTTATGTACCTCGGCCACATCGTCGAGTACGGCGACGCTGACGAAGTGTTCAACCGTCCCACTCACCCGTATACCCAGGCCCTGCTGTCCGCTGTCCCGAATCCCGATCCACACCTGCGCGGCCGAGGTCACCGGATCGTGCTGCACGGTGACCTTCCGAATCCATCCGATCCGCCGTCGGGCTGCCCGTTCCGTACCCGGTGCTGGAAGGCGCAGGAGCGCTGCGAGACGGAGCGGCCCCGACTCGAACAGCGCGTGGCTGACAGCGGCTCGTCGGCGTGCCATTTCGCCGAACCATCCACTCACTCGGTGTCGTCAAGGACATGAGCCCGGCATGTTTGCCGCCCCGGCAGGCGGGTGAGTGCTCAGCGGGCCGTCCAGCCGCCGTCGACCGGCAGCGCCACCCCGGTCACGTAGGCCGACGCATCCGAGGCGAGGAACACCAGGGCGCCGGTGACGTCGGACTCCGTGGCCATCCGGCCCAGCGGTACCCGGGCGGAGTACGCGTCGACGAAAGTTTGCTTCTGACCGCTGTACAGCCCGCCGGGGCACAAGCAGTTGACTCGCACGCCGTGCCGGCCGAGAGCCGATGCCAGGTAGCGGGTGAAGCCCCCCATGCCGGCCTTGTCGTAGGCGTAGAACAGCGGCGAGGTCTTGTCGGTGCCCTCGTACATCGGGAAGTCCGGACCCACCAGGCCGTAGATGGAACCGATGTTGACGATAGAGCCGGCGCGCTGCTCGGTCATCGTCGCCGCGACCGCCTGGGTGACCAGGAAGAGCCCGCGGGAGTTGACCGCCGAGGTCGCGTCCCAGTCCGCCGCGCTGGTGCCGGCCAAAGTACCTCCGGCCCGGTGCACCGCGTTGTTGACCAGCACGTCTATCCGCCCATGCGCGTCCAGGACAGTCTGATGGAAAGCACTGATGGACGCCTCATCGGCCAGATCCAGCTGCTCTCCGCTGGCCGACCCGCCGTGCTCGCGCAGTTCAGCGGCGCCTTGCCGGGCGGTCTCGGCATGCCGCGAGGTTACGATCACGTGGGCGCCGGCCTCAGCCAGCGCGGTAGCGAACGGTGTGCCGTAGAGCCCGGTGCCGCCCGTCACGACGGCGACCTTGCCAGTCAGGCTGAACTGGTCCAGCACACTCATCGGCACTCACTTCGTATCGGTGAACAACTCTCCGGAATGCTATCAGCGGTTCTATTAGATGATGTCGCTTGTTTCGACCAGTGGGACTGGTCAATTCCGTGCACCGCGCTGGCCCATCCCGGACGCCAACGCATGGCGTCGCGCCGCACCCCGGAGGTCGCATGAGATCCGTCGCCGTCAGCGGGCTGGGTTCGATCGGCCGTCAGCACATCGACGCTCTCGCCGGCCTCGCCGACGTCCGCGTCGTCGCCTTCGACCCGGCGATCGAACTGCACGAACAGGCGCGGAGCCGGGGCGTGGAACTCATCGTGACCGACTTCGACGCGCTACTCGACCTCGATCCCGACGCGCTGGTGATCGCCGCGCCCGACCAGTTCCACCTGCCGCAACTTCAAGCCGCCAGTGCGCGGGGTATCCCCACCCTGGTCGAGAAGCCGCTCGCGCCTTCGCTGGCCGACGCAGCGGCAGCGGTGGACGAGATCCGTGCAACCGGCACACCGGTGCTGGTCGGCTACGTGCTCCGACACCGAGCCGTGGTCCAGGCCGCACATGCCGCGATTCACGACGGCCGGATCGGTACCCCGGTGTCCTTCCAGGTGATGCTCGGCGCTTACACCACCATCACTAAGGCCGTGTCACGCTTCGCCACCGCCGAGGCCGACCGGCTGTACCGCGACTACTCCCATGAGTGGGACTACCTGCGCTGGTTCTTCGGCCCCATCAGGCGGGGCCTGGCGGTCGCCCGCACCATCCTCGGCGTGCCCCACGTCGAGCAGCCCAACGTCGTCGACGGATTGCTCGTCCACACCAGCGGCGTAACGGGGGCTTTCCATATCGACTACGTCGAACCTCGCGGGCTACGCACCATCCAGGTTGCCGGCACGGGCGGGTCTCTGCTCGCGGATTTCGGCCGCGGCACCCTCACCATCCGGGCCGCCGGAGAGGACTTCGACCAGCATCGCTCCTATCCGGAAGCACCGTCCGCGGCATTGGGTCGCCAGGCCCGCCACCTTCTCGACGTCGCCAGAGGCGCGGTCACCCCTGCCGTAAGCCTGGACGACGGGCTGGCCGCCCTAGCGGTCACCGATGCCTTGCGCGCGTCGGCCGTCTCGGACGACTGGGTCAGCTTGGTGCAGCCTGGTCCACCACACAGCATGGATGGTTGACACAAGTTCGCGGCCGCCGTGCATGACGATGCGCCAGGGCTGTCGCCTCGGTTACGAGGCGATCGCGCGTACAGCTTGCCGCAACCGACAACATGATCGTCGTCGACGCCTACGACGCGCAGGTCGAGTCGAGCGCGTCGCTGTCGACGGCCTGATCAAGCACTGAGCCGCGGCCCTGGTTCCTCGTCCAGACACCATCTCAGCAACCGTCCTGAAGCCGGATCATGCGTACGTCGCGCCCCTACCTGGCGAGCCTGCGCAGACGCATCAGGGTCTTGGCATCGGTCCGCACCACGCCAACGCCCCTGTGATGCGGGAAGACCGGGCCTCGGCCGGCTAGGTCCAACGCGGTCCTCGCCGCGCGTCGGACTGTCTCGCTATCACCGGTTGCCTGTGCGATTCGAATCAGGGCCTGATGCCATCGAAAGAGCACGTTCGGGAACTGCGAAGAGCCGCGCACGAGTGCCTACCAGCGGTCGTGGTCTTCTTCGACGACAACGACTGGTAGTTGGACGGGCCAGACCGTCGCGCTAGTCCCGTCGCGGCGAACCGCGCTCGCGCTACGCCATCGTATGACCTCATCGCAGACGGCGAGGTCTGATGTGGAGAACGGCACGGTGCCGTCCCGCCATCTCGGTGGTGGCGAGCCGGCCGTTCCTGGTTCAGTGCCAGTCGCTGATCTGCACGTCCCGCGGCGCCGGCGCGCCCTCGCCGGTCTCCACGAGCGATTTCAAGCTCAATAGATACGACGCCCACTTGGTGCTGCAGTGGTGCATGAACTCCACCGGCTCCTTCCAGCCCTGATGCTTGAACAGCACGATGGTGAAGTCGCCGTCCTGGCGGAGGTCCCAGTGAACTGTCGTGCCGACCCATTCCGCGGGGCCGTCTACCACTTTCCACACCACCCGCTCGGCCGGCCGCAGCTCGAGCACCTCCATGTCGAAGCCACCGACCGGGGGGAACCGGAACTCGAGCACGCCGCCGGCGACCTCGCCTTTCCCGTTCGTGTCCTCGGTCCACCAGCCGGCGAGACCTTCGACGGTGGTCAGCGCCTCGTATACCTTCTCCGGTGCCGTGGCCTTCGCCCCGACCCTGTGCAGAATGTCCACCATCTCTACTCTCCTTGATCTTTTCCGCCCTGTTGGGCGTTCTGGGTGTTCTGGATCGTCTCGGCGATCCGCTTGATCCGTTGCAGGCGCGCGTCCCACGCCGACCCCACCGACGACAGCTGGGCCACCGCACGGGCGAGCTGCGCTTCGTCCACGCGATACCGCCTCTCCCGTCCCGCCGGTGCAGCCCGCACCAGGCCCACGCGGTCGAGGACACCGAGGTGCTTGGCTACCGCCTGCCGGGTGACCGGTAGCTGCTGGCCGAGCGTGGTCGCGGTACCGCCGCCGTCGATGAGCAGCATGTCGAGCATGCGGCGGCGGGTCGGGTCCCCGATCGCGGACCAGAGGTCGTCGTCGACGTCGTTGGTCATCGCGAGGCTCACGACCGCGTTTCCAGCGTCGCGGCGTACGGCGCCAACCGCGGCAAGAAGTGGTCCCAGCCGGCGACATGCTCCTGGTACTGCTGCTCGAGGACTGCGGCCTCCCAGCCCATCTCGCGGAATCCGGTCTCGGTCATCTTGAGCAGCGTCCCGCTGCCTGATGGTGTCAGGTCGAAGGTAACCAGGAACGAGTTGCCCTCGGCCGCAACCTGGTCGGCTGGATGCGACCAGCGGAACGAGAACATTCGCGGCGGCCGGGCGTCGACGACAGTGAACGGCACGGCCGTGCCGCCGGCGTCCCCACCGCTGAACACGATCTCCCCCACGGATCCCGGCGTCGGCTCGTACCGGGCATCGTCCGGCCACCACTGCTTAAGGTGGTCGGGGTTACTTACCACCTCGAAGACGATCTCTGGTGACGCGTCGACGTAGACCTCGCGCTCGATGGTTCCGAACTCCATGTCAGCCTCCTGCAACGTTTGGTTGCGCGTCAGTCTACGCATAACGCACGACGATGTGCAACCATTGGTTTCGCGTTGGAGTCGTGCCGCCCCTACATTCCCCGGCCGCGGGCCCCATGATGTCCTGGTACGGTCGCTGCTCACCCATGATCTAGGCACCGGCCGATAGCCGTCCGACGCGGCCCACAGCCCCTAAGCTGGAAGGCGCCCTGGAGGGATCGGGATGATCGAGAAGAAACTCAGAGTGGCGGCCTACGCCGTGTGCATCAGCGACGGTCAGGTCCTTCTGGCTCGTTACGTCTCTCCCGACCGAGCCGAGAAGTACTGGACATTGCCCGGCGGTGGAGTCGACCACGACGAGGATCCCTATCGCGCGGTAGTCCGCGAGGTCGCCGAGGAGACCGGCTACGACGCTCGAATCGAACAGCTTCTGGGCGTCGATTCCCGCTCACGTCGCGTCACGAGAGATGGCACGGAGACGGACATGCACCTCGTCGGCATCTACTACCGAGCCCGGGTCATCGGTGGCGAGCTGACCCATGAGATCGACGGATCGACCGACCTCGCGGCATGGGTTCCCCTATCAGAGGTGAAGACCTTGGAGCGGGCCGCGCTCGTCGACACCGGCCTCGCGCTGGTGAGCACACAGCCGCTCGACGGACACGTCCCGCCCACAGCTGTCGACGGCCTGGTCAGGGATTGAGTTACAGCCTTACGCCTCGTCCTGGCGCCTTTGATTCGTCCTGACGCCCTCCAGTCGCGCCAAAGCGCCAAGAACCGCGGTTTGGCGCGATTAAAGGGAGTCAGGACGACTGGAAAGTGCCAGGACGAGGGTTGGCGCGCGCTACGACGCCGTCCATCCCGCGAGCCGGGCGAAGACCGGCCATGCGTCAGCGGCGTAGAAGCGGTGCCCCCCATCGCCGATTACCAGCTCACACGCATCCGGTGCCCCAGCGGCGTCGTAGACCGCTTGGATCGTGACGAACGCCTCCTCGACGCCGGCCACCGGGAAGAGTGGGTCGTCCCGGCCGGCCACGACCACCAGGGGACGCGGCGCGATCAGCCCGGCCAGGTCCGGCATGTCGAAGTACCGCAGCGCTCCAGGGAGGTAGTTGTCACTGCAGTGGTCGATGCTGCCGATGCACGCCCGGTAGGTACAGATGGAACACGACGGCATCACGGCGGAGATGCGTGGATCAAGGCAGGCGGCGTACCACGACACCGTCCCACCACCGCTGTTACCCAGACACGCGATCCGGGACAGGTCCAGCACCTCCCCGAAGCTCTCGGTGAGCGCGTCGATGGCACGGCTGACGTCCCACACCCGCTCCCCCACCATCGTTCTGCCCAGCAACGACGCCACGTGCGACGCGTGGTGACAGGGTCCGTCGACGTGACGCCGGTCAGCCGGCCGACGATCCGACCTCTCGCCGAAGCAGCGCTGTTCCATGGCGAGAGCGGCGTAACCGCGGGATACGGCCTGGACCGCGAAGTCCCGGTCACCTTCGGGCGTCTTCGGCTCCAGACTGAACCCGTCCGCCCGCCCCAGCGAGTTGTGCATCCCGGACGTGTGCCCCTGCAGGCACACCACCACCGGAACCGGTTCGGCAGCATCGGCCGGCACCAGCAGATGGCACGGCACATCCGCGCCCGGCTCAGCCGTGAACACGAAACGCGTCTCTGTGAAGCCGTCCCGCTCGACGCGCCACTCCACCCGGACATCCAGCGACGCCGGTGACGGCAGCGCACCGACCACCTCACGCAGCCGCTTACCTAGAGCATCGCGCCAGGTATCAAGGTCCGCCGCGCCGTCGAACGCGAGCTCGGGCCGCGCCGCCTCCAGTAGCCGCTCGTGCACGGACTCGGGCGCAAACCTGTTCACCGTCATGGCAGGTCTCCTACCTCGCGCTGGAGCCGGTCCAGTTCGGTCTCAAGCTCCCTGCGGACCTGTGCGTACTCGGGATCGTCGTGGACACTGGTCAGCTCCATCGGGTCACGTTCGAGATCGAACAGCTCCCATTCCGTCGGGAAGATGCGATCGGAGTTGCCGGCCAGGCCGTATCCATCGCCGTAGTAGCAGATCAGCTTGTACCGGTGGGTGCGGACGCCATAATGCGCACGAATACGGTGGATCTGGTCATCGTGCATCCAGTACCGGTAGTACATCGACGTCCGCCAGTCATCCGGCCGTTCACCACGCAGCAGCGGCACGATGCTGCGGCCCTGCATCGTGGGCAGTTCCGGCACGCCGCCAAGCTCCAGGAACGTCTGCGCGAAATCCACGTTGAGCACGAGGTCGTCACAGCTCGACCCGGCCGGGATGAGACTCGGGTAGCGGGCCAGCAGCGGCATCCGCAGTGACTCCTCGTACATGAACCGCTTGTCGTACCAGCCGTGATCCCCCAGAAAGAATCCCTGGTCCGAGGTGTAAACGACCATCGTATCCTCGGACACGCCCTCCGCGTCCAGATAGTCCAGCAGCCGGCCCACATTGTCGTCGACCGAGGCCACACACCGCAGATAGTCCTTGATGTAGCGCTGGTACTTCCACACCAGCTCTTCATCGTCGGACAGCCCGCTCGGCACGGGTTCCTTGAGGTCGGTAGCGTCCATGTCACGGGCGAGCCGCATGACCGCCGCCGAGGCCGCTTCCGACCGGCCGCTGTAGTCGTCGCGCAGCGTCGGTGGCTCGGGAATGTCCACGTCGTCGTACATCGTCGCGTGTTTGTCATCCGGCTCCCACGGCCGATGCGGCGCCTTGTGGTGCACCAGCAGGCAGAACGGACGTTCCCGGTCCCGCCGCGCCAGCCAGTCCAGCGACAGGTCGGTGATGATGTCGGTGGCGTACCCCTCGTGTGCCTGCCGCCCGCCCAGCGAGATCATCTGCGGATCGTGATAGTCACCCTGGTCCGGCAGCACCATCCACTCGTCGAACCCACGAGGATCATGCAACTCGCCGTGCCCCAGATGCCACTTCCCGAAGACCGCCGTCTGGTAGCCGGCCTCACGCAACAGCCCCGGGAACACAGGCAGCCGTGCGTCGAACTGCGTGTGCAGCGTCGTCACACCGTTGATGTGACTGTAGGTTCCGGTCAGGATCGATGCCCGGCTCGGCGTGCAGATCGAGTTTGTGCAGAACGTGTTGCCGAATCGCATCCCACCCGCCGCGATCCGGTCGATGTGCGGCGTCGTGTTGATCCGGCTGCCATACGCGCCAATGGCATGTGCGGCATGGTCGTCAGACATGATGAACAGGATGTTCGGCCGGTGACTCACGTTGAGACCCTCCTGCGCGCGGCACGCCCACTATAGGCAGCCCGCACCACGGCGCGTCCAGAGCCGACCGCATCGCCCGTGGGCTGCGCCGTGCACCGAAACGCCACGGGGCGGTGCGGGCGCCGCGCAGTCGGCCGGGATGCACAGCGCCGAGTGGGTAACCGGAGAGCACAAGGTTCCCGCACACGGAGGATGGCATCGATGAACCCCCACACTGGTCCCCACGTACTTATGGCCGGCCTGGCGTTCGGCGAGTCGCCACGCTGGCGCGACGGCCGGCTCTGGTTTGCAGACTGGGGAACGCACGAGATCATGACAGTGGACGACGATGGTGAGGGAACCATGGTGGCCCAGGTGGACTCGTTCCCCTTCTCCTTCGACTGGCTACTGGACGGCCGGATGTTGATCTCCTCCGGCACGGACCATGCACTCCTCTCCCTGGAGAGCCGCACGTCGCTGTCGGTCTACGCCGATCTCAAGGCCATCAGCGACAAAGCGTGGAACGAGATCGTCGTCGCCTCCAACGGCAATGCCTACGTCAACAGCATCGGCTTCGACATGGACCGCGACGAGGACTCCGATCGTGGCCTCATCGCCGTCGTCAGCCCCGACGGCCAGGCTCGGCAGGTAGCGGACCGGCTTCACTTCCCCAACGGCATGGCCATCACCGCCGACGGTTCCACCCTGATCGTCGCCGAGTCCTACGGGAACAAGCTGACAGCCTTCGACATCGAGCAGAACGGTGACTTGTCCGGTCAGCGGACGTGGGCCGATCTGGGCGACGGCTCACCGGACGGGATCTGCCTGGACGCCGAGGGCGCCGTCTGGTACGCCGACGTGCCGAATCGGCGCTGTGTACGTGTCGAAGAAGGCGGGAAGGTCCTGCACACCATCGACGTCGACCGCGGCTGCTTCGGCTGCATGCTCGGCGGCCCAGACGGCCGCACGCTGTACCTCATGGCCGCCGAGTGGCCCACCGCGATGACCGAGGGATCGCGCACCGGCCGGGTCCTCACCGCGAAGGCTCCGGCACCGCACGCCGGGCGGCCCTGACGGGCGAGCTGACCGCGCCCGGCGGTCGGCGACCACTCGCGATGCCCTCACAGCACTCGCGACATGCCCCGCCGGTACAGGACGACAGCCGCCGCGATGCCGCCCGTCACCGCCGCGATCAGCAGGCCGGCGCCGATGATGCTGCCCAGCGCCGACAGACCTCCGGTACAGACCGTCGAGACCTCGGGAACACCACCAGAGCCGACCTCCACGGAGCTGGACTCGGACACACACTCCGTAGATGCCAGGAACAGGCCGCCGAGCACCACCCACACCGCGACGCCGGGAAGCGGCAAGACGAACGTGCCCAGCAGCTTCTCCCACGGTGTCCAGAGCGTCGAGGCCCACAGCAGCACCAGCCCGATCAGAAACGTGACGACGGGGAGATAGAAGAACAGCGTGACCGAACTGAGCATCACCAGCGCGACTACAGCCGCCGGCACCCATGAGCCGGCCAGCATGCCAGGGCCGCGCTCATCGAGGCTGCCGCGGTGCGCTGCGGCGTGAGACTCCGCGCCGTCAGCCTCAGCGCTCCCACAGGCCTCGGCCGCGATCGTCAACGGGTCACCGAGCGACGCCAGGACGCGGTCGACGTCGTCGTCACTGGGCTCGCGCTCGGCGAGGTCGGACTCGATGTGCTCCCGGATGGAGGCGACGATCTCCGCTCGGTCGACGACGCCCCTCTCCGCCAGCGCCGCGTCGAGTTCGTCCAGATACCGCCGCACCTTCTCGACCTGTATCGCACTGCGCATCGATCCCTGACCCGAACCCTCAGCCATCACTGCCTCCTGCCTGGTCACCAATCGCGGCATCGACGGCCATGCGGAAGGGCACCCACGCCGATTCGAAGACCCGTAACGCCGCACGCCCATCGGCCGTGAGGCTGTAGTACCGCCGTGGTGGTCCTGTGCTGGATTCGCGCCACGTCGTCGTCACAAGTCCACCCTTGCGGAGCCGGGAAAGCAAGGGATACAAGGTTCCCTCACCTGCGAGTAGAACGCCGTCTGTTAGGTCCCGGGCGATGTCGAGCCCATATCGCTCACCGTCACGGAGCAAAGCCAGGATGCAGTACTCCAGCGATCCACGCCGGAGATTCGTCATCACCTGAGCCTCGCTAGGTACCATGCGTGACAACATAGCATGCCCAGCGCGCCGCTCGCTGGCCGGGCGGCGCGTCACCTCGACTCAACAGAGACCACGCCACAGCCTTACGGTCGGGTTCGGCCCCTCGTGCGTACGAGTCAGGAACCGCCCTGACTCGCAGCCTCCTCGAGCTCTTCGTCGGAGACAATCCTGCGGTCCGGGTCCGCGGCCGAGCCATCCTCCGGCTGGAAACGCAAGCCCTCCATGTAAGGCGTCGGATTGCCGCGGCGCACATCGAGGAATTCCTTGGCGTAGTAGCCACGCGCCTCCGCGACGTCCATCCTGCCGGTGACGATGTCATGCATGAGGTTCAGCGCGAGGAAGTTGGCCTGCTCGTCGTGGCATCGGGCCGACACCTCCCCCGCAGTTCGCTCGACGACGACGCTGCCGTCGAATTCCACCAGCGACGACACGACTCGTGGATCAACGTGGTAGTCGATGACCGATTCCACCGAGTCGATATGCGGGACAGGGAAATTGTGCTCATGGAAGACCTTCGACGCCTCGATGCGCTTCCACGGACCCACGCGGTACCAGATCAGCAGCGACGGGCCGGCCTCGTGCGGCTCACCGTACGTGTCGATGACCAGCTGAGCCGCTTCCCGGGACTCTTCGGGCCAGTCCTCGATGATCTCCGAAGCGCTCATGACGCTCGCCCCCTTTGAATCGGATTGTCCTTGCCGGCCAGATACCCCAGGAGGGGTCGCCCCATTCGGCTCTCCGGCGGGTAGTAGACGCGGCACCTCGGTTCATCGGTCTCCCATGCCTAGTCACCTGAGTCGGCACGGCATCACCGCAGGGGCTTCAGGGGATTACCAGAGAGAGCTACGGTGGGCGTGTGGCCATCACGATCCAGCGGCTGGAGCTACGCGTCCGTCCCGGACACCTGCCCTGGGACTCGAGCAGGCGTTACGACACCGTGGACTTCCTGCTGGACGGCCGGGACCTTCAGGAGTGGTTGAAGCGGTGGACTCCACCAGAGCATCGAGGCGTCGACGGCTACCTTGGCCATCCAGTCGGCACCGACGTCGATGAGCTGCTCGCGGGTCGCTGGTCCGGAGATGCCGAGGGCTTCGGCGGCCGGACAGCACTGCTCGGCTGCCAGTGCACCGAGATCGGCTGCGGCCCGCTTGTCTGCACGATCCAGATCGACCGCTCGGCAGTGACCTGGTCTGAGTTCTCCCGGTTCCGAGGCCCCACCTTCGACTACGAACCCGTGGAGTTCGAGTTCGAGCGCCATATGTATGACCAAGCGATCGAACAGTTCATGACCTCCCGTCGTTAGCAGCAGCTCGCGCCGCCGCCCTCTCCTCACCGCCGCCCAAAGCCCGGCCAGGAACGCAAGACCAGCGGTACTGTGCGACATCGCTACTCGTACCGCCGCCCAGCCGCTTGCCTTACCTCCCGATTATCGATATATTTCCATCGTGATTCGATTTGAGGAGGCCTCGTGGGCAAGCTGACCATCCTGGCGCTGCGCATCGTCATGGCCATGGTGCTTGCGGGCTCGCTGTTCGTGCAGGCGGTGATGGTGCCCCTCCTGAGCGCCGATCTGGAAGAAGCTGGACAAGCCCTCGCCGACGTCCGCGTCCCGGTCGTCGTCATCACCCTCCTGGGCATCGTGACTGTCCAGGTCACCACGGTGTGCGTGTGGCGCCTGCTGACCATGGTGCGCCGAGGCACGGTGTTCTCCCACGCCGCCTTCCGCTACGTGGACATCGTGATCGGCGCCGTCACGGCGG
The DNA here is from genome assembly GCF_010550695.1 of Phytoactinopolyspora alkaliphila. Lineage (GTDB taxonomy): Bacteria > Actinomycetota > Actinomycetes > Jiangellales > Jiangellaceae > Phytoactinopolyspora > Phytoactinopolyspora alkaliphila. The sequence goes on along the minus strand of NZ_JAAGOB010000014.1, from coordinate 14,554 downwards.
CGTCCCTTCTCACGTTCGGACTCGCCGTCACACTCGCACCGGGTGAGGCCGTCGCCCCGGGGATCGTCTTGCTGATCTGCGGCGCCGCGGTGATCGGCGCCGGAATCGCGCTAATCGTTCTCGTGCTGCGGATGCTGCTCACCCAGGCGGTCGCCCTGGACGCCGAGGCACACCACCTGCAGGCCGAGTTGGCCGAGGTGATCTGATGCCGATCGTCGTCGACATCGACGTGATGCTCGCCAAGCGCAAGATGTCCGTCGGTACGCTCGCGGAACGCGTCGGGATCACGCCGGCCAACCTGGCAGTGCTCAAGAACGGTCGCGCCAAGGCAGTACGCTTCACGACGCTTTCCGCCTTGTGTGAGGTGCTCGAGTGCCAGCCTGGGGACTTGCTGCGCTGGGAGCCCGACTCCAACACCGGTCGCCCACGCACCACGGATTCGGCCATGGCGGCCGGCGCGGAGGACGCCTAACCGGCGCTTGTGAAGCGCGGCGGTTGTTCATCAGCAACGTGCGTACCGAGGGTCTTTTCGCCGTCGAGTGATCGTGGCACGCTATGGACCATGCAGCTGCTGCATTTGGGTTTGCCGGTGAGCGACGAGCGGAACAGCCGCCGGTTCTACGAGACCTATTTCGGCTTCGACCCCGCGACGGCCCAGCGGTTCGACGACGGCACGGTCATCATCCGCAACGGTGACGGTTTCGACCTCGCCCTACACCCCAGCGACGACGTCGGGCAACAGCCTGAGTTCCTGCACTTCGGTTTCAGGCTCGAGGACGCCGACGCCGTACGAACACTGCTCGCCCGGCTGAAGGCGGACGGCATTGACGTGATCGAAGAGGCTGACGAGCCGTCGTACGTGGGGTTCAAATGCTTGGACCCGGATGGTTTCCGGGTAGAGACGTACTACGAGCCCCGCTGACCGCCTGCAGCAGGCGACATGCTCGCCCCCGCGCAAGGTCACCCGTCCGGAGGGCCCACAATTGCCAGCACGTGAGCCATCCATTCGTCTCACCGTGGACGGAGAGGTGTTCGAGATTGCGACCCAGCCGGGCCGTCCCGGCCACCACCACTACAGGTGGCTCTCCGGCCCGAACGCTGACTATGGCTTCACGAGTGCAGCATCCGACGGCCGCCCGTCAACCACGTCTGATCACGTCTCCGCTATCCGCAACTTCCTTTCACAAGCCGATCCCGAGACGGGATATATCGAATAGCCGTCTCCGCCGCTCCTGTTCGTCACGCTGCGAGGCATTCCCCACTCGTAGGCTCATCTGCCGATCGCGCTGAGTTCCCCTCGTGGACACACACTGGTATTGACGATTCGCTATAGTTGATCGCATGGACACCGCACCACTCGCCGGGACCATCCTTCGGGAAGCTCGCCAGAAGGCGGGCCTGTCACAGGTAGAGCTCGCTCGTCTGGCTGGCGTGACACAGAGCGTGGTGAGCGCCTACGAGTCCGGTAGGCGCCAGCCGGCTTTACCGACGCTCGCTCGTCTCGTCGAGGCCACTGGCCAAGATGTCGACGTAGTTCTTCGTCCTCGCGCCACGTCGTCCGATCAACCGCGTGGACTCTTAGGCAGCAAGGTGCACCGTCACCGTGCTGAGCTGCTACGAGCAGCGGCCAAATACGGTGCTTCCAACGTACGCTTGTTCGGTAGCGTAGCCCGGGGCGAGGACACCGCGAATAGCGATGTTGACCTGATGGCCGATTTCTCGGATGGCCCTAGCCTGTTTACGCTGGCCAGATTGCAACGAGAACTCGAAAGCATCCTCGGTGCTCGCGTTGACATCGTTCCTGCAAGTGATTTGAAGCCAAAGGTACGCGCCGAGGTGGAGCGAGACGTGGTAGCGCTGTGACCCGGCGCCATCAACATCGACTCGACGACATCACAACGGCCATCCACGTGATCCACCAACATCTGACAAGGGGCGAACTCAGCGACGGATTGATCTTCGACGCTGTCCGCGTGCGGCTCATCGAGATCGGTGAGGCCGTCAAGGCACTTCCAAGCACGCTGCTCGAACGAGAGCCCGGCATCCCGTGGAGAGAAGTCGCCGCAATGCGGGATCGCCTGGCACATCACTACTTCGATACGTCACACGCGATCCTTCAGGCCACTGTCCAGCATGACCTACCTGAACTGGATCTTGCAGTGCGGCGCCTCCAGGCGCATATCGCAGATGATGACGATTCGAATCTTTGACCGCCACGGCCCGGACACGGCCCGAGATACCGACATTACCGGGGCGATGGCCCGGACAATGTCGGTACGCTGACGCATTCCCGTCACCGGCGCACCCGCCCCGCTACTCGCCGGTGGTGTACGTCTCGGTGATGGAGGTGGGTGTCTCGCCCGAGCCGAACTTCGTGACGAAGCGGTATCGGTCACCTCGATAGATCGACGAGACGAACGATCGCCGTTCCCTCCGGATCCAGAGTGGTCCGTTCGAAGTGAAACGCCGGCGTGTAGACCGGCACGCCAAGCAGATCCGGCTCCTGCTCATCCGTGCAGGTGGCCTCCGTGTTTCTCGCCGTCTACCTCGTGCCGACCATCGTCCTCGCGGTCCCCCTGTTCGTGATGTTCTCCCGGATGGGGCCTGCGCCGGTCCCTGATGAGCCTCGTCATGATCTACCTCGCGCAGACGGTGCCGATGGCGCTGTACATGCTGCACAACTACTTCATCGCGGTGCCGCGCTCGGTCGAAGAGGCGGCGATGATCGACGGCTGCACCCGGACGCAGACCATCCGCAAGGTGGTCATGCCGATGGCCATGCCCGGCATCGTCGCGACCGCCCTGTACGTGTTCATGATCGCGTGGAACGAGTTCCTGTTCGCCTTGCTCTTCCTCGTGGACGACCGGGCACGCTGGACAGTCTCCCTCGGTGTGCACCAGCTCAGCGAGTCCCTCACCGTGTCACCGACCATCCACCCGCGCCTTACTCGGCCCGCACTCCCTCGTGCGTTCCGAGCTGGTCTATTCGCTGCTCGAGCGGGCGGGATTGGAGGGGTCTCGGCTCACCGCCGCTGTCGGAGCTCTGACCTACTACGTCCAGGGGTACACCGCGACAGAGAACGTCTGGCGCACCAGCCAGCGCGATCCTGCCGCGGAGGCCGGTATGCGACGCCAGGCCCAAGAGTATCTCGACCGGCAATCAGGACAGTGCCCAACACTCACGCGGCACGCTGAGCTGGAGAACGACGACTTCGACGGCGCATTTCAGCTCGGGCTCGACCTCATCCTCGACGGGATCGAGGCCCGTATCGGCGCGTAGCGAAGCCGGTCGTGAAAGCTGACGCCGGTCTAGGGCAGACTGATCGTCGTGCTGGTATTCGTACTCGTCGGCGGCTGGCCCGCCCTGGCCGGCGTCATCAGAGCTGAGATCGGGGATCAGAAACAGTCATCCAGCTGAGGGGCCACCACGGCCACGAGACGCCTCCGTGGTCGCGAAACGGCGGGCACTCGCGGTGGCCCAAAGCAGTACCTGACGGCATCTCGGCATAGTCGGCCGCAGATCGGGCAGGCTGACACACATGGACAGGACACAACTGACGCGCTGGGTGCAGGCCTACGAGCGCGCGTGGCGCTCACCAGGCACCGAAGCGCTCGCGTCGATCTTCACCGAGGACGCAAGCTATCTCCAGAGCCCGTATCACAGCCCCGTCATCGGTCTGCCCGCCATCGCTCAGATGTGGGAGGACGAGCGCACCGGCCCAGACGAGACGTTCCAGATGACGCACGCCATCGTCGCGGTCGATGGCGACACCGCCGTGGTACGAGTCGAGGTGCACTACGGCGAACCAGCCGACCAGGAGTACCGCGACCTATGGATCATCCGGTTCGCTGAGGATGGACGCTGCCGTTCCTTCGAAGAGTGGCCGTTCTGGCCGTCACGGGCGATCACCGCCGACCACGCGAACCCGCAAAGGCAGCCGTAGCCAGTCAGCCGAGCTTCTCCAGGACTCCGGTCATCTCCTCCGCTGTGAACGCCCGAAGAGTCGCGGACCGGAGATTGCCCTGGGAACCGATGGCCAGAAGAAAAGCCGTCCCGGTCTCGTCATCGGGAAAGTCGGCGATCGCGACGATGTCGTACTCCCCCACGGTCCAGTAGACGTCCTTCAGACTGCCGCCCATGCGCTCGGCCAGTTTCGCGGCTGCTTTCGCGCGATCGACAGTCTCCTTGGAATTACGGATCCCGTCATTGGTCCAGTTGATCAAGCTGATGAACGTGGGCATCATCCTCACCCCCGAGAGGTTGCTCCACAAGCGGTATCGTCGTTTCAGAGAACGGCGATGCTTACACGCTACGACGGTTTCCTCGCTTTGGGAATGCTCCAGGGATCAACCGGCGGCATCGTCCTCCGAGAGGCCCTGGCGGTGGTAGAGCGCCACCGTCTCCCCCCATGGCACGACGCCCACTCGTGCGGCCCAAGCGTCGTACGCAGCGGCAAGGTCCGCGACCTCTTCCGGGTGATCGGCCGACAGATCGCGGGTCTCGGCCCGGTCGGACGTCATGTCGTACAGCTCCCACGACGCGGGGTAGGCGCGCACGAGTTTCCACCGGCCACGCCGGACGGCGCAGTTGCCGGTGTGCTCCCAGTACAGCGTCGCCTCGGCCACCGGCTCACCCCGCGCTGCCGACAGCGGGCTGCGGCCTTCCAGCGGAGGAACAGGCTTGCCTCGAAACACCCGCGGATACGCGGCACCGGTGGCGGCCAGGACGGTCGGGAGGACGTCGATGAGCTGGAACGGCTGGTGTACGACGCTCCCCCGGCGCAGGTCGCCGTCGGGCCAATGCATGATGAACGGGGTGGAGATGCCGCCCTCGTGCACCCAGCGTTTGTAGTAGCGAAACGGTGTGTTGGACAGATTGGCCCACGCCTGTCCATAGCTGGCGTAGGTGTCCTCCGCGCCTGGACGGATGGCGGGCGAGTTGCCGACCCGGACCGGGAGTCCCCCCCGCGTCGTGACTCGGAGGATGTCACGACGGTGACGGAACTGCTCAATGTCGCCTTTCGGCAGTTCCTCACTTGACGCACCGTTGTCCGAGAGGAAGAAAAGCAGGGTGTTGTCGTATGCGCCGGTGGCACGCAAGGTGTCGAGCACGTGCCCAATACCGCGGTCCATCCGATGCACCTGTGCGGCGTAGGCCTGCATGCGTCGCAGCTGCCATGCCTGGTGTGGCTCGTCGGCCCACGGTGGCTGCGTGGGATCACGGCCGCTGAGCGGTGTCTGCTCCGGGATCAGCCCCGCCTTGACAAGCCTGCTCATCCGCTGCTCCCGCAGCACGTCCCAACCGGCGTCAAAGGCGCCGGAGTAGCGCTCGATGTCCTCTTCCGGAGCGTGCAGCGGCCAGTGCGGGGCGGTGTAGGCGACGTAGAGAAAGAACGGCTCGTGTGGTGAATCACGGGTGTGGCGGCGGAGAAACTCTGTCGCCTCCGTGGTGATGGCGTCGGTGTAGTAGAAATCCCGGCCCAGCGGTTCGTGTTCGGCCGGTTGCTCCCCGCGCATCAGCGTTCCCGGCCAGTAGTAGCTTCCGCATCCGGTCAGAGTGCCGTAGAAGCCGTGGAAACCTCTGCGGGTGGGCCACGACGCGTTCGGGTTCCACACATCTGACGACAGGTGCCACTTGCCTGAAAGAAACGTGGTATAGCCACGGTCGGCCAGGAGCTCGGCCATGGTCACACAGCCGTCGTTCAGCGAACCCTGGTAACCGACCGGGCGGTCGTCGTTGGTCAGAATCCCGACGCCGGTCTGGTGCGGATGCAACCCGGTGAGAAGGGAGGCCCGGGACGGGCTGCACCGCGCCGTATTGTAGAACTGGCTGAACCGCACCCCGTCCGCGGCAAGCCCGTCCAGCGCGGGCGTGCGGATCTCTCCGCCGTAGCAACCGAGATCGGAGAAGCCGAGGTCGTCGGCGACGACGATGACGATGTTGGGCCGGCTCGTCGCCCGTGTCATCCTTTGACCGCTCCCCGGGTCACAGCGGCGACGATCCACCGATTGGCGACGATCGCCAGCACGATGATCGGCACGGCGACGGCGGTTCCGAGCGCGGCCATCTCGCCGAAGGTGATCTGGTACGGCTGCACAAGGGAGGCGATGCCGACGGTGATGGGCGACGTCCGCCCGCCGGTGGTCATGGTGAGCCCGAACAGGAACTCGTTCCACGACATGATGGCCACGAAGATCGCCACCGCGGCTGCGCCGGGCGCGGCCAGCGGCAACATCACCCGCAGGAACGTACGCAGCTCCGACGCGCCGTCCATCAGCGCCGACTCCCTGATCTCGTGCGGGACCCGGTCGAAGTAGACCTTCATCAGCACGGACGCGAACGGGAGGTTGAAGACCGTGTTGAGCAGGACCAAGCCCGCCAGGCTACCCAGCAGACCGAGCGCGTCCAGAGTGACGTACAGGCCCGGGACCAGCGCCATCGGCGGTATCAGCGTCACCAGTCCCGCGGCGACCAGGACGAGAATCGTGGTCCGGGCCGACCATCCCAGGCGGGACAGGCTGTAACCGGCGAGGCTTCCGGCCGACAGGCACAGCGCAACCGTGCCGGCGACGATGATGGTGCTGTTGCCGAGCTGCGTCAGGTAGGGCTGGCGAGGCGCGAACACTTCGCGGAAGTTCTGCATCGTGAACCCGAAGCTCCAGCCCTCGGTGATGATGTTCACCACCGGTTGCACGGACAGCACCAGGATCAGCGCCACGGGAAGGAACACCAGCAGAGTGGCCAATGCGAGTGGCAGCTCCGCACCCAGGCGGATTCGCCGCGAGGAATCACTAGGCATGGGCGGGCCCCTTCCCCGGCCCGACGGCACGCCCGATCGCCACGAGAGCCAGCACCGCACCGATCGCGAGAATGACGAGAACAGACACGGCGGCGCCGTAACCGAGGTCGAGCCGATCGAAGAACACGTTTCGGATATAGAGGCTGACCAGCGTCGTCGCCGTGCCCGGTCCGCCCTGGGTCAGGACGTACATCTCGTCGAACGCCTTCGCGCCCATGGTGAGCCGAATGAGACTGGCCGCCGCGATGGCGGGCACTAGCAATGGAAGGACGACGTGCCGGTGAACCTGCCACTCAGTGGCGCCGTCCACCTCCGCGGCCTCGATGAGATCAGGCTCGATGCCCTGCAGCGCGGCGTAGATGAGGATGAACACCAGCGGCGCCCAGTGCCAGACGTCCACCACGATGATCGAGACGATGGCGCCGGACGAGCTGCCCAGCCAACCCTGGGGCGGCAGCCCGAGCGACTCGAGGACCTTGTTGAGGGTGCCGAAGTTCGGGCTGAGGATCAACCACCAGATGACACTGACCACCACCGGGGCGATCAACGCCGGCCAGAGCAGCACGTTGCGCGCCAGCCCTGCCAGCAACGTCGCTCGACGCACCAAAACCGCGAGAACCGTGCCGAGAATCACGGTAGCGGGCACGGTGACCGCGATGAACACCACGGTGATCAGAAACGAGTACCGGGCGATGTCGTCGTCGGGAAACTCCGCATAGTTCGCCAAGCCTGCCCCACTCCACACGAACTCCCCTCCGGCGATCTCCACCTCGGACAGCGACATGCGCACCAGCTGCACCATCGGATACGCGGCGAACACGAGCAGAAAGATCGCCAACGGTAAGAGCGCTACCAACCGAAACGGCAGAACACGCCGCCAGACCGGCACGTGTGAACGTCGCCGCTCTGCCGGGGCCGCGGTGTCAGCCGCCGAATCCGGCGTTGCCCGCGATGGTTGAGAGCTCATCGGCGAGGTCATCCAGACCCTCCTGAACGGGGACGTCACCGGCGGCGATCGCCTCGAGCGCGCGCTCGGCAACCGGGAGCATGTCCGCGGAGAACGGGAAGCGGACCGATGAACGCACGTCTTCGAGCGATTCACGGATCGCAGGCAGATACGGTGCGTCGGCCACAATCTCGTCGGATTCGTAAGGCTCGAGCCGCGTGGGGATCCCGCCGGATCTGGTGAACTCGAGCTGCCCTTCTTCACTCAGTAGCCAGGTGATGAACTCGAACGCGCCACGGGCACGCTCGTCGGGAAGCTCACGGGGAATGGCGAGCGACCACACACCGCTCGTCGGCGCCGACTGTCCAGTACTCTCAGCGGCCAGCAACTTCGTGTACCCGAGCTGACCGGCCACTCTTGAGGCGCTCGGATCTTCCAGCTGCGGGGCGGCCGCGGCCACCACATGAATCTGCAATGCCTGCCCACCCTGCATCGCCGCGATCACCTCCGCCTGGCCGACCGTTTGCGGTTGCGGCGGGCCGAGGCTGACCAGCTGCCGGAACATCTCCATCGCGGCCACGCCCTCAGGCGAGTTGACAGCTGCTTGCCAGTCTTCGGTGTACCAATCGGCGCCATAGCTGCGCATCACCGGCATGTAGTCGTACGAGATGGACTGCCCGCTGTCGGTGCCCTGTGCCCGCACCACGTATCCGTAACGGACCTCGCCACTGTCCTGCGCTATCCGGCCGTTCTCATACGCTTCCTCGAACGTGGTGGGGACCGACAGGCCCAGCTGATCGTAGAGGTCTTGCCGGTAGATGAAGATATTGATGTTCCCGTTGATCGGCAGCCCCATGACTGTGCCGTCGTCGGCATGCCGGCGCTGTTCGGCGTTCCAGGTCGGCAGGGCGTCGTAGGTGATGATGTTCTCGTCCAGAGTAAATTCGGAGTCGATCTCGGTGAGTGGCGTCACCCACTCGTTGTCGTAGAACTCGCCCGTCCACGGCTCGTCCATGTGGAACAGATCAAACGGCACGTTGCCACCGCGGATCGCGTTGACCATGGCGGTGCGCAGCCCGTCATAGGGAAACTCGCGGATGGTGATCCGGCCGCCGGCATCGGCCTCGTATGCCTGGGCGGAATCCTGGTAAGCAGGCAACCACGGTGACTCGTTGGCGGGAACCGTCAGTGCCGTCGCGGCACGTTCATCTCCCTCGCCCAGCGGACCGCCGCCGCCGTTGTCGTCACAGCCAGCGGCGACCACCGCGGCGCCGAGACCCATCTGAAGGAAGCGGCGCCGGTTCAGCGATCGGCCCTGATAATGAGCGTCACCCATCACATATCCCTCCCTAGAGGGTTTGGGGCGGCGACACGTCCTCCCTCACGCGCGCAGCCCGGATCGGTTCTAGAATGCTCAGTGTTGGAACGCTCCAACATACGCTTGCACTAGTGTCGTCCGGTGTCAACAGTCATTTCCGGGAGGAGGCCGGGCGTGGCCGGTAGTCGAAACAGGCAGCGAGCGACTATCAACGACGTCGCCCGTCGCGCCGGAGTTTCCAAGTCACTCGTGTCCCTGGTCTTGCAAGGCTCGCCAAGGGTCGGGGATGCCAGCCGGAAGGCGATCCACGAGGCGATGGCTGCGCTGGACTACCAGCCGAATCGACTGGCCCGAGGCCTCGTCGCCCGCCGGTCCGGGATCGTCGGCGTCATCGTCTCCGACCTGCACAATCCGTTCGTCGCCGATGTACTCGACGCCGTGCTGGAACACATGGACAAGGCCGGCAGGCAAGTGCTGCTAGGCACCGGACGTCGTCGGGGCGAGCAGGAAGAGCAACTCCTCGATTCACTCATCGCCGTTCCCGTCGACGGCGTTCTCCTACTGAGCCCTCAGACCGCCGCCGGGCGTCTGGAACACCTGAGGCGGCGATTGCCACTGGTCGTGACCGGCCGAAGCGACGTGGCCGAGTCCGCCATCGACACCGTGATCGCCGACAACGTCGCCGGCGCAACACTGGCCGTCGAACACCTGACGGCTCTGGGCCACCGGCGGATCGCTCACATCACCGGAGGCGACGGGCCCGCGTCGCCGGAACGCGAACACGGCTTTCGGCAGGCGATGGCTACCGCCGGCCTCCGCAGGAAGATGAAGATCGTGCGAGGTGACTTCACCGACGAAGGCGGATACCAGGCCATGCACCGAATCCTGGCGAAACCCGAACACCCCACAGCGGTTTTCGCCGCCAATGACTACTCAGCGCTGGGCGCGCTCAACGCCATTGAGGAGACCGGCCGGCGGGTACCCGGCGATATCTCATTGATCGGCTACGACAACTCCTCCGCTGCCGCGTCCCGGCATGTCTCTCTCAGCAGCATCGACCAGCCACACACAGACATGGGAGAGCAAGCCGCGCGCATCCTGAATGAACGCATCGACGGCGCGGAAGGGGCGCCTCGCCACATAGTGCTCACTCCGACATTGATCGGCCGCAACACCACAGCGCCACCGCCCTGAGACGGTGGCCGCGTAGACACCCTCGACCTCGGCAACCTGGCCACGTACCCCCCCATGGACAGTGGCGGACCGAGGACAATACCGAGATCCCTCTGCCATGCGGAGCTGTCATCTCTGGTCGAGCAGTTCGCGGCCGAGCGCCCGCACGTCGGCGATGGAACCCCGAAGGACGCGGTTGATGGCGAGCTCACCGACCACCAGATAGCTGGGTTTGCCGGCCAAATGGAACATCAACGGTTCGATGTGGAAACGACCCGACTCGGCCTCCGCGAGCTGGTGCTCGACAACGTCGAGGTCGCGGTAGTGGACGTCGACCTGACGATCGTCGTTACGCAGCCACCCGCCGCCGTTGAACACCCCGCCTCCCCAGCCGCCGATCTCGGAGACCTCGCCCTCCCAGCCAAGATCCCTCAACGTCTGCGGATCGAACTCACCGCGGTAGTAGACCGCCATGTCCCAGTCGCTATCCGGCCGGTGTGTCTCCTGCGCCCGCGATCCACCAAGCGTGACGGTCTCGGCCGCCGGCAGCCCGGCGAGAGAATCCGCGACGGAGTCGAGAAACTGAACGTCGCGCATGGGCGACCACGTTATCGACAACGCCGCCCCAGCCAGCGCCTAAGGGTCGCCGCCGGGTTTATCGAAAGGGCTGTTGCCTTTCGCCGCGGCTTCTTCGGCCAGCCGCATCGCCGCACGGACGTACGACTCAAGCTTGTCGTTCTCCATCGTCATTATGCTCAGAATTTACACCCGCAATTCTGTCCACCGATGGCGGATGCGTAGACGATGCGGTCGCTTCTCAGCTGATGTGTAGACGATGCGGTCGCTTCTCAGCGCCGACGCCATCGGCTCCCAATCTGGACGCAGAACGTCCGGATGGGGCCCTACAGTGAGCCGTAACCTACGACAGGAGCGTAAGAATGGCCGAAGTAGTTCTGTTCCACCATGTGCAGGGACTCACCGACGGGGTGCGTGCGTTCGCCGAGGCGCTGCGCGCCGGCGGGCATACCGTGCATACGCCTGACCGGTTCGACGGCGAGTTACCGGCGAGCGTCGACGACGGCATCGCGCTCACCCAGCGGATCGGAGACGAGGTGCTCCGCGAGCGCGCGGACCGCGCCGTGGCCGACTTGCCCGAAGACGTGGTGTACGCCGGTTTCTCCTTCGGTGGCGGAACGGCCCAGCGACTCGCCCAGAGCCGCCCCGGCGCACGCGGCGCATTGCTCTACGAGTCCTGTTTTCCCATCACCGGCGAGTGGGCCATCGGGCCGTGGCCGGACGGTGTCCCGGTACAGATCCACGGCATGGACAAGGACCCCTTCTTCGCGCTGGAGGGCGATCTCGACGCTGCGCGCGAGCTGGTCGATACCGTCGGCTCAGACCTAGCCGAGCTGTTCGTCTACCCGGGTGACCAGCATCTGTTCACCGACAGCTCCCTGCCGTCCTACGACGCGGAGGCGACGGAGCTGGTGATACGACGTTCACAGGAGTTCCTCGATCGGCTGAGCTGACCAGGACGTGCTGTCCAGCACAACGCATGCCCCGGATGATCCTTGATATGCCGTTTAGCGCGACAGATCCGGCGGCTGATGACAGCCTCCGGCACGCCACGCACCCACATCAACCCAGGCGCCTATCACCGGAGCGTCGGGGCCGCGACTCACCCCTGCGCACGCGATGCGCGGAGCTTGTGACGTAAAGCACGGGTTTGGATTGCTCCCAGATCTTCGACGACGTCGAGAAGCAACGCCAGGCGACTCAGAGCTTCCAGGGCGGAGTTCGCTCCAGCCGGTTCGATCCCCTCGAACAGTTCCAGGCCGATGAATCCCGCGCATACGGCCCGGGCCAACCCGGAGATATCGAGGAACTCGTCCAGTACGGACCTGGACAACACGCGGTGAAGAGTACGCTCGATCGGCTCGATCCACAGCTGTAGCGCCGCCGCGGTGGCCGTGGCAAGCCTCGGGTCGGCCTGGGCACCGGCCAGAAGCTGGGCGAGCACAGTCACATTTCCCAGCGATTGTTCCTCGACGTGCAATCGCCGGCCGAGGTCAAGTAACTGCCGCAGGTTGGTGACCTGGTCGAGATGCCTGACGAACGGAGCGACCCGGGCGCGGGTTGCCGTGAGGCACGCCTCTTCGAGCAGTTCGTGCACGCTGCCGAAATGGTAAAAGACGAGGGACTGATGTGTTCCCGCCGCACGGGCGATCGTCCGTGCGGACGTCCCGGCGATGCCCTGCTCCCGGATCGTCTCGATCGCGCCGTCGATCAGACGCTTTCGGGTGTCGGCTGTGCTCATCGTCGTATGTGTGCGGGCTCGTGGAGCTTGCCGGGGCGCGCGCACAGGTATGGGTAGGCCAGGAAGAGTGCGACGGCGGCCAGGACCATGCCTAGGTATACCGGAGCCAGATGGCCGATGTCGGTGTATCGAATGGAGCCGTGGACGAGAACTGCGGGAATGAATCCCGCGACCGCCGCCAGTGCGAGCGACCACCAGACCCACCACTCGCCGCGCCGCCATCCCCACGCGCTGAGCAGGGTTATCGCTACCGCGGCGGCCATCAATGCACCGCCGAAACCGGCTCGATCATGGGCGACGAACGGCAACAGCCGAGGGTTAGCCATCCGCAACGCGTCCGCGCCGGAGTGCAGAAACTCCAGGTCGCTAGGTACGAAGACCCCGTTCAGGCCAACGACGGACACCACCACGCCACCGATGAACAGTCCGATTCCGGTGACCACCATCAGGAGCTGACCAACGAGGGCCTTCCGGCGCTGGCGTTCTGGCCCCTCCGGTATGAGCGTCCACCGTGGCCTCTCGGGGGTGCGCCGAACAGCGAGGACGAACATGGGCAACAGCACCACGGTGACCGCGGTGTGTAGCGGCTCGATGAAGCCCGTGCCCAAGAAGTAGAGCAAGCTGGGAAAACCGATCAGACCGGAAGCCAGGTAGGCGTCGCGAGCCCACGGCCATCCTCGACGGATCCCGCCTACGGCGAACCCGACGTAAAGCACCCCGATCGCCACCATGGTGCCGGCCATGGTGATTCTGTCGTGCTGCAGAAAGTGCACCAGGTGGTGGTCGATCGCATGTAACTGCTCGACGCCCATCCCGAGGTAATCGCGGTCGTACCAGAGCAGCACGGGCCCGAGCGTGATGGCGGCGGCGCCCAGCCCAGCACCGATCATGCCGAACCCGACCAACAGCCCCCACCACCAGGCCGGCCACCACCGAGGGTTTCGGCCGAGCTTGTACAAGGAGAGCGCCGGAGAGGTGGGAGTGGCGGCTTCCGCTATCCGGGCGAACCACCCAGGGCCCGCATCCACGAGGACCGACGGTTTCGCGAGCACCACCACGCGGGCATCGGCCGTGAGCACTTGCACGGTCTCGGCTATCGACGCCGACGACGCGTAGGCGATGTGCGGGTCGGGTCCGGTACGCACAGCGTCGACATGCGGTGATAGCGCCTTGGCGACGGCTGCGGCGTCGTCACCGACCGCTCGCACGATGACCGGTACGTGACGGGCGTGCGCGGCTTCCGTGACCGCGGCGACATCGTCCGGACCGACCGGCGCGATCTCGATGACGCCAGCACCCACCGGCGGCAGCGCACGGACGGCGTCCCGCGCCAGATGTGGCGGCACCACCACGCCGAGCCGACTGCGTATGGGTATTCCCGCGATCCGGCCGACAAGTTGCTCCGGCGGATGGCGGTGTCCGAAGCCGCGAGCTATCAGGCGCCCGCCGCCCGGCAGCGACCCGACCGTGGCCAAAGCGCGTAGCGCCATGCGCTGAGACCGTCTGGTACCCGCGAGGAAGGCGACGGTTCCGCGCAGCGGTTGATACGTCCAATCAGGCATCACGGCGCTCCCAGCGCTTCCGTGCTCGAATTGAGCAGTCGCTCAAGAACAATAGACCCATGTGAGCGGCTGCTCAATTGGTGGCTGATGTTCCCTCACTTTTCGCGTGCTGCGAGCCGGGAGCTGTCACCCCCGCTCCGTGGATGGCGGTGGACTCCGCGCGCCGGGCGCGCCCTGGGCGCGCTGGTCCGGGCGGTCAGCCTGTCACTCCTGACATGGCCGCCGCCACCCATGATCACCAGCCGGCATGCCGCGTCTACTCAATGGCCTTCATCCCGACGGCGAGGCCTTCGAGATGGGTCTTGCGGCCTTCGGGGTGGGGGTTGGTGATCATGGCGGGGTCGGGTGTTGCGTCTGGGGGTCCGTTCGGGGTCGACCCATGGGGGTGGCAGGAAGTCTGGATGCCCGTCCGCGCCTGTATGGACGTCCCAGCCGCGG
>NZ_JAAGOB010000013.1 GCF_010550695.1 Phytoactinopolyspora alkaliphila | reverse complement strand
CTAGCGCCACGCACGCCGTTCTCCTCACACCTTGTTTTTGATCTTCGACAATCAAAAACCTAGGCGGAAAGAACGGCGTGCGCTGCTATGACACGCTCAACCCACCCACGGACATGTCACAAGAGCCCCAAATGATCATGTAAACCATGTTTTCTCGTGCTTCACCAGGTCTGCAGACCTGGTGAAGCACGAGAAAACCTACTTAACATGATCATTCGGATCGGGGTCGGGGCGCGCATACGTGGGGCGTGGCCCGACGCCGGAAGCCGTACGATGTGCCTCTATGCGGATCCTTGTCGTCGAAGATGACGATCGCGTGGCGCGCGGCCTGGTCACCGTGTTGACCAATGCCTCCTTCGAGGTCAGCAGGGTCGCCACGGCCGCGGAAGCGCTGCTCGCCCCGCAGGCCGACGTCGTCCTGCTCGATCTCGGCCTGCCGGATGCCGACGGCCTCGGCGTTCTGCGTGAGCTGCGGGAGCGGCCGGAGACGGCGGTGATCGCCGTGACGGCGCGGGCCGAGGAACACGAACGAGTGCGGGGTCTCCGTCTCGGCGCCGACGACTACGTGGTCAAACCGTTCGGCATTCCCGAACTGCTGGCCCGCATCGACGCCGTGCTCCGCCGGACCAGAGTGGCCCGCGGTGACAACCAGCAGGACGAGCCGCTCTCGCTCGGCCCGCTCGCCATCGAACCCGACACCCGCGAAGCCCTCGTCCAGGGGAGTCCGGTCGCACTGACCCGCAAGGAGTTCGAACTCCTGCTCCTGCTCGCCCGCCGCGCCCCGGCCGTGGTGAGCCGCGACATCATCGTGGACCAGGTGTGGGGGGCGACCTGGGAGTCGTCGACCCGCACCTTGGACACCCACATCGCGGCATTGCGCGCCAAGCTGGGTACGGACGTGCCCATCCGCACGGTCCGCGGCGTCGGCTACCGGCTGCAGATGGCACGCGAACCGGACGCCGCAGCGGCGAGCGAGTAGGTCACGTGCGCCACCGGTTGCTCGTCGTCCTCGTCCCGCTTGCCGTCCTGCTCGTGGCCGCGCTGGGCGTGCCGCTGGCGGCGACGGTGGCGCAACGCGAGATCCAGGAGACCTACGTTGACCGGCTCAACGACGCCGGCCGGTTCGCCTCGCTCGCGGAGACGGCGTTGTCCAGCGGCCGCACCGAGGCGCTCCGGCTCGAGCTGGAGCGCTATCAGGACCTCTACCGGATACCGGCCGCGCTCCTGGAGCCCGACGGCTCCGTGTTACTCGGCTCCCGCTCGTCGTTCGAGGCCGCTCGGGAGGCACACCCGGAGCTGTCCGGCATCGTCACCGCCGCGCTGGCCGGGTACCGCCCGGAGCCACCGGGCGTGCGGTGGCCCTGGGACGACCGGCCGCTGATCGTCGCCGAGCCGGTGGGCCGGGACAGCGAGGTGGTGGGCGTCGTGGTCACGGTCTCCCCCACCGACCGGACCCGGGCGGGCATCCTCGAGCGGTGGGGTCAGCTGGCCGCGCTCGGTCTGCTTCCTCTGGTGGCGCTGGCCGCGGTCGCCTGGCCAGTCTCCGGATGGGTGCTCCGGCCCGTCCGGCAACTGGACAGCGCCACCGATGCCATCACCAAAGGCGATCTGACGATCCGCGCCAACGACGTCAACGGCCCCGTGGAGCTTCGCCGGTTGGCGACGTCGTTCAACACCATGATGGACGCCGTCGAGCACGCCTCCGAACGGCAGCGCGCATTCGTCTCCGACGCCTCTCACCAGCTACGCAACCCGCTGACAAGTCTGCGCCTGGCGGTCGAGAACCTCGAGCCGCACCTGCACCGGCCGGCGGCCAGGGAAGCCCACGCGATCGCCGTGGACGAGGCGAAGGCGATGCACCGGATGCTCAACTCGCTGCTCGCGGCCGCCCGGATGGAGAGTATGCGAAGCGCCGTGCCGGTGGAGCTCGACACAGTCCTGATGACGCGAGCCGGCCGGTGGAGGGCGCTTGCCGCCTCCGCCGGATTCGCGCTGGAGATGGACGTGCCGCCAGGCCTGCGGGTGCTCGAGCCGCCGGGTGGGCTGGGAAGCGTGCTCGACGAGCTGGTCAGCAACGCTCTGCGACTGTCCGGCGGCGGGCGGGTATCGGTGGCGGCCGCCGAGTCCGCCCCTGCCCATGGAGGTCCGCAGACATCGCGCGGTCTGGTCGAGATCAGGGTGAGCGACGACGGTTCCGGGCTCGGCGACGGCGAGTACACCCGCGCCCTGCAGCGGTTCTGGCGCTCGCCCCGGCACCAGAACACGGCGGGCACCGGCCTCGGGCTGGCGATCTGCGCCGAACTCGTCGAGGCCGCAGGGGGACGAGTGCGCCTGGAGCCCGGCCTGCCCAGCGCGGAGGGCCGCGGTCTGGCCGCCGTCGTCGCCCTGCCCGCCGCCCCGGAGTCTTCCGGATCAGATGACAAAGCACCGGCCCCTGCCCGCTTTACGTCACCTGATCATTCGGCGTCCACCATGCGAGACGAGATCAGATGACACACCGGCGCACAAACCCGTCATTAGTGCACCTGATCGCCGACTCAAAAACGATCAGGTGACAAAACGACGATCAGGTGACGAAGGGAATCAGCGTTTGTGGTCGCGGAACCACTCGGCGGCACCCGGGTGCAGCGGGATGGAGCCGGTGGAGATGCCGGTGCGCACGTTGATCTGCCACGCCTCGGGCACCGCTGCCGCGTCCGGACGATCGGTGGTCAGCACGCCCGCGCGGGTGAAGATCGTCTCCGCCACGGCATACACGACGTCGCTGCGGAGACCGTCGCGGGCCAGCAACACGTTCGGCACCGCCACCGTCGGTGTCGCGGGCACGCCGTCGTAGGCGGTGACCGGGATCGTCGCGGGAATGTACGGCCCTCGATACACCCGGGCGAGCTGGCCGGCCTGATCGGCCAGCTCGATCAGCCTGATCGGATGCTCTGCCGCCACCTGGCTGATCGCGGGCGTGGGGATGCCGGTGAGGGAGAATTGAGCGTCGATGTCGCCCGAGACGAGAGCGGCGGCCGACTCCGCCTGGTTGAGCGTGTCGCCGGTGACCTCGATCCCGGTGAGCTCCACTAGCCGGCGGGTGGTGAACTCGGTCCCGGAGTCACGCGCGCCGAAGGAGATGCGGTGGCCGGCCAGCTGCGCGAAAGACCGGATCGGGGAGCCGTCCAGCACCACCAGATGCAAGTAACTGTCGTAGAGGCGGCACAGCGCCGAGATCCCTCGCGGCGGCAGGCCGTCAGGCCCGATCACGGCATCCAGGCTGGACAGTCCGAGGTCGGCATGGCCCCGAAGCAGCATGCGGATGTTGTCCGTGGATGCACGGCTCGGCACCGTGACGACGCTGGTGCCCGGGAGCTGATCGCCGATCAGTTCGGCCAGCCCGCCGCCGATCCGCCGGTAGACAGCGCCCTCCGGCCCGGTCGCCAGCCGCAGGTCCGCGAGATCGGCGGGGGCGTCCCCGGAACATCCCAGAAGTACCCCACCGGCCGCGGCCAGGACGGCGCGGCGGCTCAGCGCTGCCGACTGCATGCGCCGAAGCATACGGCCTCCGCCCTCGCGCCGGTCCCTCTCCGGCAGCATGCGGCGTGCAGAGGGCCAGGAGCGAATGTCAGAGGAACCTGAAGTTTCCCTCAGCGATCTTGTCGGCCCCCACAGCGGTAAGCAGAATCACTCCACGTCCCCACCCTCACACCCCCGTCACACTGCGGTGACCGCCGCGACACCGTCGCCGCCCCCTCAGCGAAGGAGGTATGACCATGACGACCAGTACCACCGCAACTCCCGAGCAGCCGTCGGTCACGGACGACGAGCAAGAGACCGGCCAGCGGGCAATCGTGCGCAAGCGCATCGGGCTGGCCCTCGGCGTGCTGCTCGCCCTGGGGCTGTACATCTTCCTGCCGGACACACTCTCCACGGAGGGGAAGACGACCGCGGCGATCGCCGCCCTGATGGCCGCCTGGTGGATGACCGAGGCGATACCGCTGGCGGCAACCGCTCTCCTTCCGCTCGTCTTGTTCCCCATCCTCGGCGTGGCCGAGATGTCCGACGTCGCGTCTCCGTACGCGAACGACATCATCTTCTTGTTCATGGGCGGCTTCATGCTGGCCTTGGCGATGCAACGCTGGCACCTGCACCGGCGCATCGCCCTGGCCATCGTCGCCACCGTGGGCACGAGCCCGGTCATGCTGATCGCCGGGTTCATGCTGGCCACAGGGCTCATCACCATGTGGGTCTCCAACACGGCCACGGCGGTGATGATGCTGCCGATCGGCCTGTCGGTGCTGGCGCTCGTCATGCAGGTGGGCGACGGCAAGGGCGACACCAACTTCGCCACCGCCCTCATGCTCGGCATCGCCTACTCCGCCTCCATCGGATCCGTGTCGACGCTCATCGGCACCCCGCCGAACGCGCTCATGCGCGGCTACCTGTCGGAGAACCACGGCATCACCATCGGCTTCGGCCAGTGGATGGCCGTGGGTGTGCCGCTTGCGGCGGTCTTCCTGTTCATCGCCTGGTTGATCCTGACCAGGGTCGTCTACCCGCCGAAGATCAAGGAGCTGGCCGGCGGTCGCGAGCTGATCCGTTCCGAGCTGCACAAGCTCGGTCCCATCTCACGCGGCGAGTGGACCGTGCTGGCGGTGTTCGTGGCGGCGGCGCTGTCCTGGGTGGTCATCCCGCTTGCCGCCGACAACGAATCCATCGCCGGCGCGCTGCCCTGGCTGGACAACATCAGCGACGGCGGGATCGCGATGGCCGTCGCCGTGGCCTTGTTCCTCATTCCGGTGGACGGGAAGAAGGGCATCGCCGCGCTCGACTGGGACACCGCGGTGAAGCTGCCCTGGGGCATCCTCATCCTGTTCGGCGGCGGCCTGAGCCTCTCATCGCAGTTCAGCGGCTCCGGCCTGAGCGCGTGGATCGGCGAGCGGGTCGGAGGGCTCGACGCGCTTCCGGTCTGGGTACTGATTCTCACCATCACCGCGCTGGTCTTGCTGCTGACCGAGCTCACGAGCAATACCGCCACGGCGGCGGTGTTCCTCCCGATCATGGGCGGGGTCGCGGTCGGCCTGGGCATGGATGTGATGGCGCTGGTGGTGCCGACCGCGCTGGCGGCGACGCTGGCGTTCATGCTCCCCGTGGCGACACCACCCAACGCCATCGCATTCGGCTCCGGCCACGTCACCATCGCCCAGATGATCCGCGGCGGCGTATGGCTCAACGTCGTGTCGCTGGTGCTCGTCCTGTTCGCCATGTACGGCCTGGCCACGTGGGTCTTCGGCCTGAGTCTCTGACCGCCTGCTGGTCAGCCTTCTGTTGCCCCCCATCAGAAAGGATCCGCCCATGTCCCGTCACCGATCCAGATCACACCTACTCGCCGGCGCGCTGGTCGTCACGCTCACCGCGGCGCTCGCGGCTCCCCTCGCCGCCACGAGCAGCCCTGAGGAGGCTGCCCGGCCCGAGCTGGGCATCTCAGTCGTGTCCGGTCGCGCCGACATGGTGACCGGCGGCGACGCGCTGGTGCGTATCGACGTGCCGGCCGCGACGCCGATGCACCGGGTCACGGTCGCCGCCGGCGGCACCGACATCACTGACGCGTTCACCGCCGACCAGTCCGGACGGACCCTCACCGGTCTGGTGACGGGGCTGGCCGAAGGCGACACCGCCATCGAGGCTCGCGGGCCCGGCAACAGCACACGGCGGACATCCTTGACGGTCACCAACCACCCCCGCCAGGGCCCCGTGTTCTCCGGACCGCACCAGCAGCCGTTCGCCTGCCGGACAACATTGTTCGAGATGCCGGTGCTCGGTGGCGACCTCGGTGAGCCGATCGACGAGGACTGTTCGATCGAGACCCGGGTGGACTACTTCTACCGGACGACAAGCGGCGGCTTCACGCCCTGGCCGGACGGTGCGTCGTCGTACCCGGAGAACCTCGCGACCACCACCACCCGGGACGGCGCGGAGGTGCCGTTCATCGTGCGGATGGAGACCGGAACGGTCAATCGCGCGATCTACCAGACCACCATCCTGCACGACCCCATCGGTGAGCCGGAGCCGGACTTCACCACCCGGCCCCAAGGATGGAACGGTGCGGCGATCTACACCCTCGGCGGCGGCTGCACCACCGGCTGGTACCAGCAGGGCAACCGCACCGGTGGCGTCACCAACGCGTTCATGCTGGGTGAGGGCTATGCGGTGATGTCGTCATCGCTGAACGTGTTCGGGGTGAACTGCTCCGACCTGACGGCGGCGGAGTCGGCGATGATGGTGAAGGAACGTTTCGTCGAGAGCTACGGCCCGGTGGATCACCTCATCGGGCACGGTGCCTCGGGCGGGGCGTACCAGGGGCACCAGATCAGTGACAACTACCCGGGCATCTTCGATGGGATCGTCGTCGGGGCATCCTTCCCCGAGGTGGGATTCGGCACGGTCAACTTCATCACCGACGCGTGGCTGCTGCACACGTACTTCAGCAACACCGCGACGGACGAGTGGACCGAGGAGCAGAAACGGGCCGTGACCGGTTTCGAGACCTATGCGACCGCACCGAACGTCTCCAACGGCGCCCGGCGTATCTCACCGACCGACTTCTGCGCGATCGTACCCATCACCGAGCGGTACCACCCGGAGACCAACCCCACGGGCGTACGTTGCGGCGTCTACGACCACGCAGTCAACGTGTACGGCACCGACCCGGAGACCGGGTTCGCCCGGCGCCCCCTGGACAACGTCGGCATCCAGTACGGGCTGGCGGCGCTCAACGACGGCGTGATCTCCGTTGACCAGTTCCTCGACCTCAATCAGGACGTGGGCGGGTTCGACAACGACGCCAACATGCGCCCCGAACGTTCCGAGGCTGACCTCTTAGCTGCCCGGGCGGCGTACCAGACCGGACGACTCACCAACGGTGGCGGCGGCCTCGCCGAGACGCCGATCATCGACTACCGCGCCTACCAGGACGACAACCCGAACGGCGATATCCACGTCCGCTACCACACGTTCTCCATGCGCGAGCGGCTGGAGAACGCCAACGGCACCGCCGTGAACCACGTCAGCCTGCTGGAGGACCGGCGCTACGGCAACTTCAGCACGAACAGCCCGCTGCTGCGGCACGCCATCACCCAGATGGACCGGTGGCTGGCCGGCATCTCCGAGGACACAACGGCACGGCCGAAGATCGACAAGATCGCCGACGCCCGCCCGGCCGAACTGGTCGAAGGGTGCAACACCCGGGACGCCAATCCGGAGTTCATCGCCCAGCCGTTGGACCGCGACCCGGCCAGTGAGTGTGAGCAGCTCTACCCGTCGGCGTCTTTCCCCCGGGAGGTGGCAGGCGAGAGCATCGCGGCGGACATCATCAAATGTCAGCTCAAGGAGCCGGACCCGGCCGACTACGCGACCGACTTCACCGCCGGGCAGTGGCAGCGGCTGACGGAGATCTTTGCCGGCGGCGTCTGCGATTACAGCGTCGCGGGGGTGGAGCAGCAGGGC
The DNA here is from genome assembly GCF_010550695.1 of Phytoactinopolyspora alkaliphila. GTDB lineage: Bacteria > Actinomycetota > Actinomycetes > Jiangellales > Jiangellaceae > Phytoactinopolyspora > Phytoactinopolyspora alkaliphila. The sequence continues at coordinate 169,862 of NZ_JAAGOB010000013.1, read as the reverse complement.
CTGATCGGCACCTGGCTCCGCTTCTGACGCGACCCTGACGATGGGGCGGGACAGGCAGCCGGCTTGTCTCGCCCCATCCGGCTGAGAAAAATGGCGAGCCGTGCATCCGAACGCTCTCCTTCTTCTGAAGTGAGGAGTAAGAACACTCACGCTCTTCGAAGGAGGAACACCATGCGCCGAGGTATCGCGGCCATCGCCGTCTCCACACCGCTCGCCGTCGCTTTGGCGGCCACCGGTGCGGGTGCCCAGCCGAACGACGAGGCGACGGTCTCAGTCCTGCACGCCGTCCCTGGTCTCACCGTGGACGTGTACGCGAACGGCGATGAGCTCATCCCGGATTTCGAGCCTGGTACGCTCACCGATCCGCTGAGCTTGCCGGCCGGCACCTACGACATCGCTGTCTTCGCCGACGGTGACGGGCCGGAAGGGGATCCGGCCATCGACGCTTCAGGCGTGGAGGTGCCAGCCGGAGCCAACGCCACCATCGTGGCTCATCTCGACGAAGGCGGAGCTCCGACGGCCTCGGTCTTCGTCAACGACACCGGCGACCTGGCCGCGGGGAAGGCACGGGTCACTGTCCGGCACACCGCCGCCGCTCCCGAGGTGGACGTCCGGGTGAACGAGACACCGACGTTCGAAGGTCTGGCGAATCCGGATGAGGCGACAGCGGACGTCGACGCTGGGTCGGTCTCCGCGGACGTCGTGCTGGCGGGCACCGACGACGTCGTGCTCGGCCCCGCCGACCTGAACCTGGCCGAAGGCACCAGCACCATCGTCTACGCCTGGGGCAGCGCGGAGGACGAGAACCTCGACCTCGCGGTGCAGACCATCGACGGTCTCCACGGCGCTCCCGACGGAGTCCCGTCCGGCGAAGCGGGACTGCTCGACAGCGGTGGCTCGGCCGGACTCTGGTGGGGAGTCAGCGCTGCCGCGCTCCTCGGCGTCGTGGGCCTGAGCCTTTTCCACCGCCGCCGCAGCAGCGCCGGACACGCCTCCAGGTGAACCGGAGAACCCTGTGGCTGCCGGCTACGGTGACCGGGCTGGCTGCCGTGATCGCGACGATCACGGCGGCCGGCCTCACCGCGTGGACCGAGCCCACCGGAACCGCCGGCAAGACCGTTGCGAGCATCTCCGCCGATGTGCGGCCGGGCGCCGAAGCCCTGGAACCCGCCGAGAACCGTCCGGTGATCGAGCGCAACCAGGCGACACCGCCTCCGCTGCCCGATGTGCGGCCACCGGAACGCGTCACGCTCGCGGCGGCGGGAATCGACGCGGAGGTCGTGCCGGTGGGTGTCGAACCGGACGGGCAGATGGAGCTTCCCGAGAATCCCGACGTCCTCGGCTGGTACATGTACGGCGCGGCCGCGGGCGACGAACAGGGGTCGGTGGTGCTGGCCGGACATGTCGACTCGGCCGGGTACGGCCTGGGGCAACTAGCTCGATTGGGCGAGGCGGCACCCGGCGACGAGGTCGTCATCGAGACCACCGACGACCGAAATGTCCGGTATATAGTCGATCGTGTGGAGAGCTTCGCCAAGTCCGAGCTGCCAACGGCCGAGATCTTTCACCGTGGCGGCGAGGAAAGGCTGGTCATGATCACTTGCGGCGGGGACTTTGACGAGCGCGCGGGCAGCTACTCCGAGAACACCGTCGTCACGGCCGTACGCGCCTGAGCGCGCCGTGGGACCGGATGAAGACCCAGGCCAAGCCGACCAGTTCTCGGCGGACAACGCTCACGCAGAGAGGTTCGCCGGCGGCGACGAGACAGCACTTGCCGACGTCTACCGGAGACATGGTCCCCTGGTGCATACGCTGGCCCTGCGGGCTCTCGGCAACGCCGACGAGGCGGCCGATGTGACGCAGCAGGTCTTCATCGCTGCGTGGCGCGGGCGTGCCCGGTACGATCCCCGCAGCGGCTCCCTGGGAGGCTGGCTGGTAGGCATCACGAAGAACAAGATCGCCGACGCGTGGGCTGCCCGGGAACGGGACCGCAGACTCGCCGCCACCGCGGCGAGGGCCACTGGAAGCCAGGATCAGGAGAATTCGATCAACTCGCTGGCAGACCGCCTGGTGCTCGCCGACGAGCTGGCCCAGCTCGGCGAACCCCAGGGCAGCATCGTCCGGCTGGCGTTCTACGGACAGCTGACCCATACCGAGATCGCCGAATCCCTCGACCTCCCGGTCGGCACCGTGAAAAGCCACATCCGGCGGTCGTTGAAGCGACTTCGCAGCAGGCTGGAGGTGGACGGTGCCACACGTTGACTCCCATCTCATCGCCCTGCGTGCACTCGGTGAGACGATCCCAGAGCAGGCTGCTCGTCACCTGGAGGAATGCACGGAGTGTTCCCGCGAGCTTGAATCGCTGCGCCACGTCGTCGCTGTCGGTCGCGATCTCGGGCCCGATCACGAGCTCATCGCACCACCGCCTGCCGTGTGGGAGAACATCGCCGCGCAGACCAGCGCGGAACCGCCAGCTGAACGGGCACCGAGTACCACGGCCGAGCCGGCGCCAGCGCCGGAGGCCGAATCCCGCGGCCCGCGTGGACGGATGGCGTGGGTCTTGGCCGCCGCCGTCGCCGGGATCGCGGCCGGCATCGGCGGAGTGCTCGGCTGGCAGGCGCTACAGCCCGACGATGAGCCTGCCGTGGTCGCACGGGCGGAATTGGATCCGCTGGCCGAGTACACCATCGCCGGCAGTGCGTCGGTGATCGACGTCAACGGCGAGCGGGAGTTGGAGGTACAGCTCGATTCCTCCCCCGTGGTCGACGGCTTCCTCCAGGTATGGCTGCTCACTCCGGATGCCACCGGCCTGGTGTCCTTGGGCGTCCTCCATGGCGACACCATCACGCTGGCCGTCCCGGACGGGCTGGAACTCGACGAGTTCCCGGTTGTGGACGTGTCGGTCGAAGCGTTCGACGGCGACCCGTCCCACTCCGGAAACAGTGTGGTCCGCGGAGCGTTGAGCACCGACGTCTGAACCGGATCACCCCTCCGCTTACACGTCCTTCCGAATGATCATGTAAACCATGTTTTCTCGTGCTTCACCAGGGCTGCAGCCCTGGTGAAGCACGAGAAAACATGGTTTACATGATCATTCGGAAGTGGGGCGCGCCTCAGCCGCCGTCGGCCTCGGGGTAGTACCGCTTGAGCATCGCCAGGCCGATCGCCGCGCGACGGACCCGTTCCCGGGCCGTGTCGAGCGCGAGTCTGCGCAGATGGCCTCCGGACGGGTACAGATTCGGCGCGTTTCGCACGGTGAACTTCACGTAGACGGGTGAGGCCACGCGGACGATCTCCGGGAGCTCGTAGTGCCGGACCGGGGCGCCGAAATCGTCGGCCCCCTCGATGTAGATGTCCAGCGGCACCGACACCGCGGACCGGATGGCGGCGATGTCCTGCAGCGTCAGGTCCACGGGGAGGTTCAGGGTGGACGCGCCGACGTCCTCCAGCACCCGGGCCGTCGCGGGATTGGCCACCGGCAGTGAGACCGAAACCTTCAGCACCAGGTCGGTCGGGAGCTCACCGGCCCTCTTCATCTCCGCCAGGACCCACAGCTGCCCCACATCGGCCACCAGCACGCTGCGCACCCCCAGTTCGCACCCGCGCCGCACGTCCTCGATGCCGTAGACCAGCTGATCGGTGCCTCGGAGGCTGGACCCCAGGACGCGTCCAGAACTGGATCCGGCCTGAGCGCCCACGTCCCAGGCGGCGCGCGGGCCGGTGAACAGCGACACCTCGACGTCGTGCTCGCGGCCGAGCGTCACCATCCGCTCGATGTCGGCGTCGGTGAGCAGCATGATGCCGCTCCCCTGGCTGATCCGGTGCACTCGGACGCCATACTCCTCGGCCGCCGCCAGCACGGTCTCGAAGGCCTCCGGCCCTTCGACCGACGGGATCTCCACCCGGTACTGTGCCCCGTCGGCGAAGCGCGTGTCCGACGTCGGCAGCTCACCCACGTCGCCTCGGGGCAGGCCGAGGGAGGTGAGAAACGATCGGGTGGCGTGCATAGAGGACTCCTTCACCATGAGTTCGAACCACCGGCCGCGGTCCTGACGTCGCCGGGATCCCGGTGACCGAGCCGCGCTGACAATGCCCGGCCGGCCTCGGCCGCGAGCCGGGCGAGCTCTCCGTCGATCTGATCGGAGCGTTGCCCGGGCACGGAGATGCTCAGCCCGGCGACCACGGCCCCGCTGGCGTCCCGGACCGGTGCTGCCACACAGCGGACGTCGACGTTGGACTCGAACTCGTCGAAGGCGAGACCGCGTTCCCGGATGACGTCCAGCTCACGAAGGAGCTCGTCCAGGCCGGCGATGGTGCCGGGGGTCATCCGCACCCACTGCGTCACCTGCTCGTATCGCCGTGCCACCTCCTCGTCCCGGAGTCCGGCGAGCAGCACCTTGCCCACGGCGGTGCAGTGCGCGGGTAGTCTGCGACCCACCGCCGAGACCATCCGGACCGCCTGCGAGCTGTCCGCCTTCACCACATAGACGACGTCGGCGCCGTCGAGCATCGCCACGTGCACGGTCTCGTCGCAGCGCGCGACCACCTCGCGGGCCACCTCGCCGCCCTGCTCGGCAAGGTCGATGCCCTCGATGTAACTGCTGCCGAGTTCGAACAGGTGCAACCCGAGCTGGTATCGGTGCACGTTCTCGTCGACCGGGCGCAGGCACCGCTTCGCCACCAGCGTCTGGACCAGTTCGTAGGCCGAGCTGCGGGGCAGGCCGAGCTCCGCGGTGATCTCAGGCACGGATCGCGGCCCCTTCCCGTCGAGGAACAGCCCGAGGATGTCGATCGCCCGGCTCACCGCCGGCACTTGCCGCTCCGGTCGCGCCGTTCCGTCGTCCGCTCCCCCGCCACCATTGGTCTTCACAGCAACCCATTCTTCAGCGCTCCGGTTCACAACACACGTTTCTTTCAGGGAAGCGCATCTTCCAGTTCCTCGATCAGTGCATACAGCGTGGCCGCGTCCTCACCGGTGGCGAAGTGGTACGGCCGGACCTCCCCGGATCGGTGGATACGTTTGCGCACATCGGTCAGCTGGGTGCGGGCCTCGTCATAGCTTTCGGCCTCGATCAGGCCAGCGGCCCTCGTCAGCATGTTCCCCAGGGCGGTCAGCCGGCGGTCGCCGGCATCGGCTTCGGCACGGCCGGGCGCATGGCCGACGACCCTGCCGTCGGCGACGAAGCCGTCGAAGGCCGCGAGAAGAAGGGCTGCGTCGACGGGCTGCCTGTCGAGCTGCCATTGCTGCGGCGGCCACTTCGCGGCTTGGGTGAGGTTGCCGGCCTGGTGGTCACCGTCTCGCCGGTAGCCGCCGACGACGTCGGTCCCGATGACGCCGTCGACATTCTGTACCTCCAGGGCGAGGTTGGCACGCTCCGCCACCGGGCGGTGGAATCCGTGCCCAGTGTCGTCGAGGTACCAGCGCCGAGGCGCGTCGCGCTCGCCGTCACCCTCGTCCTCGCAGGGGACAACCACGACGTCGGTGCCTTCGTCGCCGGAGCCGTCGGCCATCGCCAGGCAGTGCCCTGACGTCTGGCCCATGTTCCGGAACCGCCAGAAGCCGTCGACGTCCATCTGCAACTCCCACATCTGGTCCAGGGAACCGTCGTCGCAGTCACTCTGGACGACGTCGCCGTCCCCGGCCGCGGTCAGGCAGCGTTCGCTCGGCACCGGATTCTGCAGGCTGTCCGGATCGGTGATGATCCCGTCCTGGTTGACCAGCCGGTAATAGGCGCGGTCGTCGAGGTCGTAGGGGCCGCCGCCCGGTTCGTCGAAGTACGGCCAGCCACCGTGCCAGTCCATGGGGCGGATCGCCATCGTGTTCTGTGGCCGGTAGGCGTGGTAGACGAGGTAGTGGACGCCGTCCTCGGTGAAGACGTCCGGCCCGCCGGGCGCCCGGTAGAGCCCGGCGGGCGTCGCCCCGGGCTGCGCCACCCGGCTGTTCAGGATGATGCTGCCGCCACCCTCGGCGAGCGGTACGCCGTTCTTGTCGACATACGGGCCGTGGATGTTCTCCGAGCGGCCCACCACGATTTTGTACGTGTTGTCGTCGCCGTTGGCGCGGCAGCACCAGTCCCAGCCGGTCAGCAGGTAGTAGTAGCCGTCGCGTTCGAAGACGGCGGGGCCTTCTATCCGGTTGAACGCGGGCTCGTCGACGGGGAACCGATCACTTCCGCGGTGGGCGAGGAGATGGATCTCGCCGGTGACGGTCACCATGTCGTCCTCGAGACGCTGAGCCATGATGCCGTCGAAGTGGGAGCCCCAGATGATCCACCAGACGCCGCTCTCGTCCTGGTGGACCACGGGGTCGATCGCGTTGTGGGTGGCGCCGCCGGGGTCGACGTCGCCGGAGGTGATGATCGGGGCGCCATGGTCCTCGTAACTGTCCGGGTCCCAGGGCGTGGTGGTGGTCTTCAGGCCGATCGCGGAGTCGTTCGAGCCGAAGTTGGACTGCGAGTAGTAGTAGTGGAACGTGCCGTCGATCTCCACCACATGCGGCGCCCACAGCGTTCCCCCGCTGACGTCCCAGGTCCAGTCTGCCTTCGGGACGTTCCCGTGGGTGGTCCACGGCCCCTCTAGCGTGGGTGCGCTGCGCACCGAGTTGTGCGTCGAAGCCACGTAGTATCGCTCACCGTCGGTGAACAGCGTCGGATCGTGCACGGCCACCTGGCCGGTCAGGGGGACCTGGCCAGAGGCGGGAGCGTCGCCCGGGGTCTCCGCCACCGCCTGGGGAACCAGCAGCGACACCGGCAGCGCGACCGCCGCAGTCACCCCGAGGGCAGGGAGGAATCGTCGTTGTGCCGAACGTGCCGTCTCGGCCGGCCTGCGCGACCATCTCATCCGCGTGCACCTTCCATCGTGTGGGTCATCTGCCTGTGGACGCGCCCCGTCGCTGTTCGAGATCGAAGCTGGGCCAGCCGTCCTGCCAGTCGATGCTTCTGACCTGCATCCGGATCACGCCGTCGGCGCCGGCGTCGTAGTAGTGGTGGATCAGGTAGTGGATGCCGCGGTCGAGGATGACGTCCTGCCCGCCCGGTCCGATCTGGTCGGCGTGGCTTTCCAGGACGACGGTGCCGCCGCCCTCGAGCAGCGGGACGCCGTCCCGGTCCAGGTAGGGGCCGGTGACGTCGAGGGATCGGCCCACCGCCACCTTGTATGTGCTGTCTGTTCCGGCGCAGCAGCGGTCCCACGAGGTCAGTAGGTAGTAGTAGCGTCCTCGCTTGAAGATCGTCGGTGCCTCGACGGCGTTCGGAGGTACTCCGCGGTCGGCGAGCGAGTACACCGGGCCGGTGGGCTCCGTCATGGACGCCAGTTCCTGCAGCTTGACCCCGGTCCAGTGCGAGCCGAACGCGATCCACCAGCGGCCGCCCGCGGTGAACACGTGCGGGTCGATCGCGTTGTAGTCGTGCACGCCCTGCTGCGAGGTGACGACGGGCCCGTGGTCCTGCCAGCTGTCCAGATCGCCGGGTGTGGTGGTGGACGCCACCCCGACCGCCGACGTGTTCCGGCCGAACGACGACGCCGCGTAGTACAGATAGAACGTGTTGCCCCGCTTGACCACCTGGGGCGCCCAAAGGTGGTTGTGGCCGTACTCCCGGGTCCACTCGGGCACCGCGATCTCGTCCAGCGACTCCCACGGGCCGGCCAGGGTTCCGGTGGATCGGCGCACGAAGATGCCGCCTGGATCGCCGGGGTTGCGCAGGATCCCGGTGGAGAAGACGTAGTACGTGTCGCCGTCCCTGATCACGGCCGGGTCGTGCACCGGGTCGTCGACCACCCCGGGGATGAAGTCGCCGATGTCACCCGTCATCTCCAGGGTGCCGCGCGGCGGCGGCCCCTGAGCGTTCGGGCTGGCGCTGGAGTGCACCAGGCCCACCGACGCCAGCAGGCATCCGGACAGCAAGAGCGCACGGACGGTGCGCCAGGAGCGGGATCTGCCACCGTGCCGGGCGCCTTCGGACATGACCATGTCGTGCTCCTTTCCGCAGGGGGCTACTTGCTGCCGGTGCCGAACTGGCCGAGGCCGTTGATGAACTGTCTACGCATGAGGAAGAACAGGATCATGATCGGAATCACCGCGAGCACGGCCGCGGTCATGACAAGGTCCCAGCGGGGCCGGTAGAGACCGACCAGCGTGGTGATCCCCACGGCCAGCGGGAAGTTCTCCTCGGAACGCATGACGATGAGCGGCCACAGCAGATCGTTCCACTGTTCGAGGGAGAAGATGATCGCCAGCGTCGCCAGGGCCGGCTTGACCATGGGCACCACGACGCCGAAGAAGATCCGGTATTCCGACGCCCCGTCCACCCGGGCGGCGTCGAACACGTCCTGAGGCAGACCCAGCATGTACTGCCGCATGTAGAACAGGCCGAACGGGTGGGCCAGCATCGGCACGATCACGCCGAGGTGGGTGTCGATGAGGCTCAGGTCGATCATCAGCAGGAACAACGGGATGAGCAGCAGGTGGAACGGGAGCATCTGCGAGGCCAGGATGCCGACGAAGATCGTGTTGCGGAACGGGAAACGAATCTTGGCCAAGGCATATGCCGCCATCGTCACGACGATCAGCGAACCGATGGCCGATCCGGCTGCCAGGATGACGGAGTTCACGAACCAGGTGCCGATGGGCGTCAGGTCGAACAGCGCCCGGAAGTTGTCGAGTGTGACGGTCGACGGCCAGAAGCTCCCCGCGTCGGCGAAGATCCGGTTCGCCGGCCGCAACGCGCTGACCAGAAGCCAGTAGAACGGGATGAGGAAGAGAATGGCGACGACGGCCACCAGGGCGGTCGCCACCACCTTCTTGTACCCGCCCTGGAGCCGGCGACGACGGCCGTCCGGGTGCAGGCCATTCGGCCACGAGCGCTCCGTGCCATCCTCGGACAACTCCGTCACCTGTACTTCCGGTCCCCGTGTCCTGCCGGTCTGTGCCTTCTTCTCAGGGGTCACTTCTCGTTCACTCCTCCTTCTTGAAGAAGCCGAAGAGCTTCAGTGTGACCAGGGACAACGCCATGATGATCACGGCCAGCACGACGCCGATCGCCGAGGCGTATCCCAGCTGGAACGAGGTGAACGCCGTCCGGTACAGATGCACCACCACGCTCAGGCCGCCCTGGCCGGGACCCCCGCCAGTGCCCCAGAGGATCAGCGGCTCCACGAAAAGCTGGAAGCCGCCGAAGATCGTGAGGACGGTGACGAACAGGATGATCGGCTTGGACAACGGCACCGACAGGTGCCAGAACTTACGCAGCGCACCGGCGCCGTCGACCGAGGCCGACTCGTAGAGCTCCCGGGGGATGTTGGACAGCCCCGTGGTGAAGTAGATGATGTTGATACCGGTCCACCGCCAGGTGGCCATCAGGATCATCGCCGGGATCGCCAGGCTCCGCGTCTCCAGCCAACCTTGCGCCGGGACACCGAAGAGCCCGAGGAAGCTGTTCACCAGACCGTTCGTGGTCAACAGCAGGGAGAACACGACGCCGACGACGACCAGCGACGTCAATACCGGTAGGAACAGCGCTGAGCGGAACATCGCTTGCCGGGCCACCAGCTTGGACTGCAGCACGGCCGCCAGGATGAACGGAACCGGAATCAGCACCAGCAGCGTGCCCGCCGTGTACAGGGTGGTGTTGCGCAATGCCGTGAAGAAGGTGCTGTCCGTCAACAGCCTCCGGTAGTTGCCGAGGCCGGCCCACTCAGTCAGTCCGATGCCCTCGATGTCCTGGAAGCTGAGCACCACCGCGTAGCCGACCGCGTATACCCGGAACACCCCGAAGAGCACCAGGAACGGGAGCAGGAACACCATCGCCACCACCCACGGGCGGTGAAAGAACGGAGTCTTGTATCTCGCGCCCGCGCGGTCCGCGCGGGCCGTCGTCAGCGTCGCCATGACAGTCGATCAGTCCATCGACCGGATTTCCTGGGCCGCCCGTTCAAGTGCTTCCTGGGGCGAGCCGCCCTCTTGGATGACCTCATAGGCGACGATGTCGCGCAGCTGCAGGATGATCTCCGGGTACCTCGGCCCGGTGTATTCGGGCGCGAGCCGGTCGAACATGTCGCGCAGGTTGGTCATCACCTGCTCGCCGCCGAACCACTGGTCGGGCTCGGTCAGGGCAGGGTCGTCGTAGACGTCTTCGCGGAAGGGATCGAATCCGAGCTCGGTCCACAGCGCGACCTGGGAGTCGTAGGTGAGCTTGGCGAACTCCAGGAACTGCTTCGCCGCATCCAGCTTGCCCTCGTCGATCTGCGTGGTGATGGCCGTGCCGGTGCCACCACCCATGGTGCTGATGAAGCCGTCGGGCTCGAACTCCGGCATCGGCCGGATCAGGATGTCGCCCTCGGTCTCCGGCATGAAGTCCTTGAACCTCGTGACGTACCACTGCGGCATCCACACCGACGCGTAGTTGCCGGAGTTGAACGCCTCGTAGTACGCGGTCTCGTGGTGCATGCCGCCCTCGCTCACGACGGCGATCTCGTGTTCGTGGACCATGTCCGAGATCAGCTGGAGAGCCTCGACGTTCTCCGGGCTGTCGAGGATCATCTCGCCGTTCTCGTCATAGGTGCCGCCACCGTTCTGCAGCATCGGCCCGATCACCGAGAAGCGGTCCGTCGTCTCCACCGACGTCATCATGGCGTCGGTGTTCTCCACCACCTGCTTGCCCGCCTCGATGTAATCGTCCCAGGTGACGATGGAGTCGACGTCGACGCCGGCTTCCTCGAGGATGGCGTTGTTGTAATACATGACCCACGTGCCAAGGTGGTAGTCGATCCCGTACTCCACGCCGTCGGACTGGTACGGTGCCAGCCGCTCCTCCACCAGCTGGTCCCGATGGTTGTCCACGATGTCGTTGAGCGGGTGCAACGGGACCTCGCCACGGAGGAAGGTGGCGAACCGCTGGATCTCGATGTCGACGATGTCCGGCGCGCCGGTACCCGACTGCAACGCGATCAGGAGCCGGTCGTGCATCTCTTCGTAGTCCGCGGTCGACGCGTTGAGAACGATGTTGTAATCGGAGTTCGCCTCGTTGAACTCCTCGGCTCGCGCCATCATGAAGTCCGTGTGGGCGTCGACGAAGGTCCAGAACTCCAGCTCGACGTCCTCACCCTCGTGTCCTGGGTCAGCCTCCATCGTCTGCTGATCCGTCGCGCCACCGTCAGCCTCTGCGCTGTCGAGATCAGCGATGCTGTTCCCGCCGTCGCCGCCCGAACATCCCGTCGCGGCCAGCAGGCCTGCCGCCACGATCAACGCCGCGCCTTGTCGCCATCCGCGTGCTGTTAACGCTAACATCTGGTGCTCCTCTCGCCCCCGTGTAGCCGTGGTCCTCGGGTCACACAGAATTGCCTCACCGGCCATGCGTCCGAAATTTCGGATCGTGTTCGATATACCGGATCCGAAGGATCGTAGTTGTGGCCCAGGTCACCGTCAAGACACAGCGCGGAAATCTGCCGCCAATCTGGGTAACGGCAGAAACCAAAGGGCCACCACAGGGAGAGTGACACCGCCACATGAGCCTGACCCGAGGCGTGCAACAAGCGGCCGAGAAGACGCCGGACGACCGCAACCGCCACGTCGACCTGCTACGGGCTCTCGCGATCTCGGTGGTGGTCGCCGGGCACTGGACGGCCGTGGTGGTCACCACCGACGACGGCGTCGAAGGGTCCAACGCCCTCTCTCAGCTGTCCTGGTCACACCCGGTCACATGGGCCCTGCAGGTGATGCCGATCTTCTTCCTGGTCGGCGGATTCGCGAACGGAGCCTCACTCGGTTCCCACCACCGGTCCGGGGGTGACGCGGCCGGGTGGCTGCTGAACCGAAGCGCACGCCTGCTCCGGCCCACGACGTTCTTTCTCGTGGCCGTCACTGCCGCCGGTTTCACGGCACGTGCGTTCGGCGTCGACCCCGACCTCGTGGCGATGGGCATCTGGGCAGCCTCGATTCCGCTGTGGTTCCTCGCCGCGTATCTGAGCCTGGTCTTCCTCGCGCCACTGTTGTACGCCGTCCATCGCCGCTACGGGCTGGCCTTTCCGGCCGCTGTTGCCGCGGTGGTCCTTCTGCTCGACGTGGCTCGGCTCGGGTACGGTGTGCCCCTCATCGGGTCTGCGAACTTCCTGCTGGTGTGGCTCATCTTTCACCAGCTGGGATTCTCCTGGCAGGACGGCTCGCTGCGGCCGCGCCCGGCGTACGCGGCCGCGGCGGGCGCGGCGGGTCTCGGGCTCCTTGTCTGGCTCACGGCTTTCGGCCCGTACCCGGTCAGCATGGTCGGCGTTCCGGGTGAAGAACTTCAGAACACCTCTCCGCCGTCTTTCGCCCTCGTGCTCCTCGGTCTGATTCAGACAGCTGTCGCGCTCGCTCTCCGCGGGCCAGCCAACCGCCTGCTCCAGCGCGGACGCCCGTGGACGGCCGTCGTGGCAGTGAACGCGGTCATCCTCACCGTCTTCTTGTGGCACATGGCCGCGGCCGTCGCCACCGCCGTGGTGCTGTATGGCACTGGCGTCATGCCGGAGCCCGACGTGGACTCCGGTGCCTGGCTCCTGCTGCGCATCCCCTGGCTGGCCGCTTGCGCGGTGGTGCTCGCCGCGCTCGTGACGGCCACGTCTCGGCTTGAGGTGCGCTCGGGCGGCGGACCGGGCCGGGGTCACGCGGTGGGCGACGCCGTGCTCGCCGGCGGGTTCGAGCTGACGGCAGCCGCGTGGCGGGTCATCACCACCCTGGGCCTCGTGAGTGTTGTCGCCGGGCTGCTCTCGATCGCGATGGCGGACCGCGACTACGAGGACGTCACCGGATTCCCCCTCTGGGCACTCGCCGCCTACCTGACCGGTGCCGGGCTCCTCCGACTGGCGCGAATCCGCCAGGCAGGCCTCACCCGCCCGAACGGAGCTGGGCGGCGAGCGGGCACCGGAACGGGTCGGCGTCGCCCAGGCCCACCTGATTGAGGTGCCGGACGACGATCCCCCAGGACTCCAGCAGACTCGCTTCCGCGTACGGGACGTCCCGTTCCGCGCAGTATCTCCGGACCAGCGGCCGGACCTTGCGCAGATTGGGGCTGGGCATGCTCGGAAAGAGGTGATGCTCGATCTGGTAGTTGAGCCCGCCCATCGCGACATCCATCGCCCGGCTGCCGCGGACGTTCCGGCTGGTCAGCACCTGCCGACGGAGGAAGTCGACGCTGGCGTCCGTGGGGATCATCGGCATGCCCTTGTGGTTCGGCGCGAACGTCGCCCCCATGCAGAATCCAAAGACGGCCAGCTGGACGCCGAGGAAGGCGGCAGCCAGGCCGGGCGACAGGAAGAAGAACAGCGCCGCCGGCACGAGCACCAGGCGGAAGAGCAGCAGCGGGATCTCCATCGCGCGGTACTTGACCGGCCCGCGACCGAACACGGTGCGGATGCCGGAGATGTGCATGTTGAGCCCGGCAAGCAGCAGAAGCGGGAAGAACAGCGTGCCCTGGCGGGCTACGAACCAGCCGCCGAATCCGCGCTTCCAGCGCCGCTCGGCCGAGACGTCCGTGGTGAAGACCAGCGCTCCCGGCTCCACGTCGGGGTCGACGTCGACCTTGTTCGGATTCGCGTGGTGCCTGGTGTGCTTCGACATCCACCAGCCGTGGCTCAGGCCCACCACCACGTTGCCCATGACCAGGGCTAGCCACTCGTTGCGCTTGCCCGAGGCGAAGATCTGGCGATGCGCGGCGTCATGCCCGAGATAGGCCACCTGGGTCAGCAAGACACCCAGGATCGCCGCCAACGCCAGCTGCCACCAGGACTGGCCGACGACGACCACCGCCGCGACACATGCCCCCAGCAACACGGCGAGAATCGCCGAGCGGAGCAAGTAGTACAGCGGCCGACGCCGCAGCAGGCCCGCCTCGCGCACCTCCCTCGCCAGTTCCGTGTAGTCGCTGACATAGCGCTTCCGTGGAGCGGCATCTGGACGTACGGTGCCGGTCTCGGCGGTGATCGTGTTCATGTCTCACGACGCTACGGACGACGAGCTCCAAGAACAGCAGTGCTGGCGCTAGAAGCCGGGGTGGGGCTACCCCCAATGACATGGGCGGGCAAGGATTGCGCTACCGAGCATTACTAACGTTCGCGGCCCACCGCGACCGGATGCCTGGGGCCGATGCATCGACGCCGCTCGTGGCCGTGTCACGGAGCGGAAGCACGGTTCAAGGATTGGCGTCCTTCGACCCTGACGATCTGGTTTCCGCCTGGCCCTGAACGCGTCCGGGTCGCCTTCAGCCGGCCACCGGCGTCCAGATGCTGTCCTTTGCGGCACTCTGCTCCACGGCCGCGAGCACCCGCTGGATCTGCAGGCCGTCCTCGAACGACGGCTCCGGATCCCGGCCCTCGGCGATCGCGGTGACCAGATCCACCGCCTGGTGGGTGAAGCCGTGCTCGTAACCGAGCAGATGGCCCGGCGGCCACCACGCCGCCACGTACGGGTGCTCGGGCTCGGTCACCACGATCCGGCGGAACCCGGCCGTCGCGGCGGGTTCCGTGCCGTCGTAGAAGTGCAAGAGGTTCATGTCCTCGAAGTCGAACGCCAGCGATCCGGTGGAGCCGTTGATCTCGATCCGGATCGCGTTCTTGCGTCCGGTGGCGTAGCGGGTGGCCTCGAAGGTCGCCAGGGCGCCTCCCCCGAACCTGCCGAGGAACACGGCGGCGTCGTCGACAGTCACCTCCCCCATGGCCACGTCCCGACCGGCGTCGACGTGACCGCCGAGCTTGCTTCCGGAACCCGCGGACGGCTCGGCCTGCGGCCTTCTCGGGACGAACGTCTCGACCATCGCGCTGACCCCCGTCAGGCGGTCCCCGGTGATGTACTGGGTCAGGTCGACGATGTGGGCGCCGATGTCGCCCAGGGACCCGGACCCGGCCTTGTCCTTGTCCAGCCGCCAGGACATCGGCGCGTTCGGGTCCACCAGCCAGTCCTGCAGGTACTGGGCACGCACGTGCCGGACCTCGCCGATCCTGCCCTCGGCCACCAGGGTGCGGGCCAGGCCGATCGCCGGGACCCGCCGGTAGGTGAAGCCGACCATCGAGCGGACCCCGCGGGATCGTGCGGCCGCCGCGGCCGCCGCCATCTCCTCGGCCTCGGCCACCGTGTTGGCCAGGGGCTTCTCACAGAGGACGTGCTTGCCGGCCTGGAGGGCGGCGATGGCGATCTCAGCATGGGTGTCGCCCGGCGTGCAGACATCGACGAGGTCGACGTCGTCACGGGCGATCAATGCCCGCCAGTCGGTCTCCACGTGCTGCCAGCCGAACTTGGCGCCGGCCGCGCGCACGGCGTCGTGATTGCGCCCGGCGATGGCGGTGAGGCGAGGCGGCCGCGGCACGTCGAAGTAGCTGACGGCGTTGCGCCATGCCTGGGAGTGGGCCGTGCCCATGAAGGCGTAACCCACCATCCCAATGCCTAGGGTCGGCTCCGTCGGGCTGGTGTCATCTGTCATCGAAGGTTTCCCTCGTGCTCGGTTCAGGTTGCCGTGTTGACCACACTGTGACAGGTTGCCAGCGCGGGTGCCCGGGCTCGCCGCCGGCGGGCACCCGCGCTCGTTCGTCAGGAGTCGAAGCCCAGGTGCATGTACTCGTCGACGTTGTCGGCGGTGACCACCGGCGCGTTGAGCACGATCCGGCGCGGCACCTCGACCTGCACCAGGTCGGACATGCCCTTGCCCTGCGCGAGCAGGCGCGCCAGCCGAATGCCGTCAGCGGCCTGCGTCGGCGGGTAGAGCACGGTGGCCTCCATCTCGCCCTGCTGGATCCACTCCATCGCGTTGGACGACCCGGCGCCGCCGATGAAGAAGAACTCGTCCCGGCCGGCGTTGTCGAACGCGGCCTTCACGCCCACGCCCTGGTCGTCGTCGTGGTTCCAGATGATGTCGATCTCCGGAGCCGCCTGGAGCAGGTTCGACGTCACGGCTTCCCCTGACTGGACGGTGAACTCGGCCGCCACCCGGTTGTCGACGTCCTCGCCGCACGCATCAAGTGCGTCGGCGAAACCCTGCGAGCGGTCCTGGGTGAGCGGCAACGCGTCGATCCCTGCGATCTCGGCGATCACCGGGTCGTCGATGTTGTTCTCCTCGATCAGCTGGCACGCGTACGTGCCGGCCGAGACGCCCATGCCGTAGTTGTCGCCCAGGATGGTGGTGCGGGCGGCGAACGGGCTGGAGAACTCCCGGTCCACGTTGACCACCGGGATGCCGGCGTCCATGGCACGGGTGGCGATGTCGGTCAGCGCGGCACCGTCGGTGGGCAGCAGGACGATCGCGTCGACGCCCTCGTTGATGAACGTCTCGACCTGCTGGATCTGCAGGCTCGCGTCGTTGGTGCCTTCAGCCGCGCGCAGTTCCACGTCGTCGTACTTGTCCGCCTCGGCGAGCGCGGAGCTGTTGATCGCGGCGAGCCAGCCGTGGTCGGCCTCGGGTCCGGAGAAGCCGATCGTGACGGTCTCACCGGTCTCGTCGTTGGCGTTGCCGCCGGAGGCCGCACCGTCGTCGCCGGACTCCTCCGCCGTGTTCTCGTCGCCGTCGTCGGTGCTCTCGGGTTCATTACTGGTGCAGCCGGCGATGAGCGCGCCGGCGAGGACGAAGGCGCCGGCCGTGCCGAGCAGCCTGCGCTTCGCGCTGAATACGGTGATCGAGCTGGACATCGAGATCTCCTTGGAATCGAGGTGTGAACGGGATGTGATGTGGTGGCGGGCCGGTTAGGTCCCCCCGTTGCGAGCTGCCACCCGCTGTTGCAGCAGGACGGCCGCCACGATGATCGCGCCCTTCGCCACGTTCTGCGTCGACGTGTCGAGGTTGTTCAGGGTGAAGATGTTGGTGAGCGTGGCGAAGATCAGCACGCCGAAGACCGTGCCGACGATGGTGCCCCGCCCGCCGGAGAGCAGCGTCCCTCCGATCACCACGGCCGCGATCGCGTCGAGCTCCAAGAGCAAGCCGTGGGTGGAAGTGCCTGTGGTGGTTCGGACCATAAGCATGACCGCGGCGATGCCACAGGCCACACCGAGCAGGACGAAAAGCATCATGGTGTGCCGCTGGACCTTGATCCCCGCGAGCCGGGCAGCCTCGCTGTTGCCGCCCACCGCCAGCGTGCGGCGGCCGAACGTAGTGCGGTTGAGCAGCACCCAGCCGGCGGCGGCGACCAGCGCGAAGATGATCACCAGCACCGGGACCCCGAGGACGCTGCCGCCGAAGAAGCTGAGGAAATCTCGCACGTCGACGATCTGGGTGCGCCGCTGCGAGATGATCTCGGCGAGCCCGCGCGCCGCCGCGAGCATCGCCAGCGTGACGATGAACGGCGCCATCCGCCCGTAGGCGACGAGTACCCCGTTCACCAGGCCACAGCCGGCGCCCACCGCCAGGGCCGCGAACACCATCACAATCCAGTGGGAGTCCGCCGCCATGGTCTGCGTGGCCACGGTGGTGGCCCAGACCGAGGCCAATGCGACGATGGCGCCCACGGATAGGTCGATGCCGCCACCAGCGATGACGAACGTCATGCCGATGCTCACCACTCCGATGATCGAGGCGTACCGCAGGATGGTCATCATGTTGTCGAACGTGGCGAACCGGTCTCCCGCGGTGATGACACCGATGGCGATGATGATCAGCAGGCCGACGACGAGGCCCATGTTCCGGCCAGCCGAACTGGCCATGATCCGGGCGAACGTCGACTCCCGTTGCCCGGCGCGCGCGGCGGCTTCCTCGACGCGCCGGTGCTCATCCGAGCTTGGGGGCGTCGCCCGGCCGGCAGCCTGCGTCGCCGGGGTGATTCTCTCCGTCACGTGACGCTCCCTTCCATCACCAGGTCGAGGACCTGGTGTTCGTCGATATCGGCCGCCGGCCCGGTATGGACCACCCGGCCCTCACGGATCACCAGGACCCGGTCGGCCAGCCCGAGCACCTCGGGCACCTCACTGCTGACGAGGACGATCGCCACGCCGTTGTCGGCGAGCTCCCGGATCAGCGCATAGAGCTCGCTGCGCGCCCCCACGTCGACACCGCGGGTCGGCTCGTCGAGAAGGAGCACGTCGCAGCCCTTGAGCAGCCACCGCCCCAGTACCACCTTCTGCTGATTGCCGCCGGAGAGGGTCCGCACCTCCCGGCTCGGGTCGTGCGGGCGAATGTCCAGCCCCTTCACTTGCTCGACCGCCGCCGCGCGTTCGGCACCATGGTTGATGAACGAACCGCGGGCGAACCTGGACAACGATGCGAGACTCACGTTTCTGATGATCGACTCGGTCATCAGCAGGCCCTGGCTCTTACGTTCCTCCGGGCACAGCCCGACCCCTGCGGCGACCGCCGAGCCGACCGAGCCGGGCCGCAGTTCGCGGCCGTGCACGAGGACCGAGCCCGAGGTCGCCTTGCGCGCACCGTAGATCGTCTCGAGGATCTCCGAGCGACTCGATCCGACCAGGCCGGCGAACCCGACGATCTCGCCGGGCGCGACCTCGAAGCTCACGTCCGAGAACTCGCCCGCCCGGCTCAGCTCACGCACCTCCAGCGCGGGTTCACCCGCTGTCGGCCGGAAGCTCCGCTCGGGGAAGACGTACTCGATCGAGCGGCCGGTCATCAGCCGGATCACTTCGGCGGTCGGCGTACCGCGGGCAGGCAGCCCGGTGGCCACTGTCCGGCCGTCCTTGAGCACCGTGACCCGGTCACCGATCTCCCGGATCTCCTCCAGCCGGTGCGAGATGTAGACCACCGCCACGCCGTCGGACACCAGGTCCCGGATCACCTTGAACAGGCGAGCGACCTCTTCCTGGTCCAGGACCGCCGAGGGTTCGTCCATGACGATCAGCCGCACGTCGTGCGACAGCGCGCGGGCCATGCTGACGATCTGCTTCCCCGCGGCGGAGAGCCGGCCGACCTCCGTGTGCGGCGAGATCTCCGGATGGCCGAGCCGCTCCATGAGTGCCCGCGTCGACCGGGCCGCCTGAGCGCGGTGCAAAAATCCAGTTGTGGCCATCTCGTGACCGAGATAGATGTTCTCGGCCACCGTGAGCCCGTCCACCAGGTCGAGCTCCTGATAGATGGTGGCGATCCCGAGGCGCATCGCCGACATCGGATCGGAGATGCGGGTCTCCTCGCCGAGCCAGGACACCTCGCCCTCATCCGGCTGGTGCGCCCCGGCCAGCACTTTGATCAGTGTGGACTTGCCGGCGCCGTTCTGTCCCAGCAGGCAGTGCACCTCGCCCGCAACGACATCCAGGTCGACGCCGTCCAGCGCGCGAACACCGGGGAATTCTTTGACGATCCCGCGCATCTGCAGCAACGGCAAGCTGGTGGTGGACGTGCTCATCGGCTACCTCCTGCCCGGGCTAGACCGGGCGGTACGCGAGTGGGATCGGCGAGGACGGATTCGAGGACGACGTGCGCACCCCCACGGGCGGCCGCCGTGAAAGGGAACGCGGAACGCTCCACCCGGCACTGGCTGAGCGACTCGGACACCACCTGCCCGGAGAGCTGACCCTGGATGGCCGGCATGAGGAGATCGCCCAGCACGGAGAAGAAGCCACCGAGGACGAGGACCTGCGGATTGAAGATGTTGACCAGGACCGATGCGCCCAGGCCGATGCCGGTGCCGATGGCGTCGAGGCCCCGTAGCGTCCGGGCGTCGCCGAGTTCGGCCCGGCGGCGGATCTCCGCCAGTCGCTCCTGCAACTCCATGGCCGGATCGGCGATGGGGCTACCGGGATCGGCGATCTCGCGCAGCAGGGCGGGCATCCCCGCGACGGTCTCCCAGCATCCCTTGCGCCCACATCCACACAAGCGGCCGTCGCCGGCCAGAGTCATGTGCCCCACCTCGCCGGCGAAGCCGTCCGCGCCGCGCAGCACCCGACCGTCGACGATGACACCGCCGCCGATGCCGACGTCACCCGTCAGGTAGATGAGGTTTCCGGCGCCCACCGCGCATCCGGTGGCACGCTCGGCGATGGCCGCGAGGTTGGCGTCGTTGTCCAGATGGATCGGATACTCGGGATTTCCCAGCAGGGTGACCAGCTCGTCGACGACGCGGGTGTCGCGCCAGCCGAGGTTGGCGCCGATGCGTAGCGACCCAGCCGCGCTCTCCACCAGCCCCGGGACGCCCACTCCGACTCCGGCGATGTGCCGTCCGTCTTGAGCTGCCCCGCCGACGATCGAGCCGATCAGCTCGGCAAGCATGGCAAGTGTGCCGGCGGGGCCCAGGTCCTGGATGTCGAGCCGGCGGTGATGTGAGCTGACCATCTCACCGCGCAGGTCGAGCACATAGGCGGCGACGTGGTCGACGCCGAGCTGCAGCCCAAGGCCGCACACCCGCCCGTCGACCTCGACCACCTGGCCGGGCCGGCCGACCTGGCCTCGCTCGACATCCCCGGCCAATACCAGGCCGCGCTCACCGAGCTCGGCCACGAGACTGGAGACCGTGGCCTTGTTCAAGCCCAGGTCGGTGGCGATTCGGGCACGCGAGCGCGGTCCGGCCCCGCAGAGGTGACGCAGAACGGCACTGAGGTTGTACCGGCGTAACGAGATCTGATCGACAACGACGTCCATGGCCGCCACCCCCCTCCACATGTAAGCCAGGTCACAATCTTTGTCCGTTGATTGAACAAACTAAGTGCGTGTTTCGCATCAGGTCAAGACGCAATGCATGAGTTTCACCGATTTGTGACACTACTTTGCAAACTTGTTGGACAAACATCACCCGGTGGCGGCCGGCATGCAGGGTTGCGTGCCGGCCGCCCTCGGGGCACCTCAGCCGGAGAGCTGCCCGATCAGCGCCTCGGCCTGATGCACCAGCACGTCGCGGGCATCGCCGTCCACCACGTACCGGCGGTCGCCGGCGGTCCGGATGACCTTCTCCAGCTCGCTGACCGCCTGCGCGGTACGGCCGGCGTCAGCGTGCTTGGCGGCGTTGTCCAGCCTGGCGTGCAGGAGCACCGGCACGCTGTCCCGCTCGATGGCGCCTGCAGCACGGTAGCCGTCGACAATGGCCGCCAGATCCGCGAAGGATGTGGTCACCGTGAACTCCACCGTCTCAGCGGCCGTGTGCCCCGCCTCGTCGGTCGCCGTCACCACCAGCTCGTGCGCGCCGACAGCCAGCGTCCAGAGGTCGAGCTCTCCCGCCTCGATCGGCTCGCCATCGAGTTCCGCCTCCACAGCGGCGATCCCCGACGTGGCATCACTGGCGGCGAACTCCAGCTCCACCGTCTCGCTGGCCGCATACTCCGCGCCGTCGTCGACGCCGCTGACCGTAACCGTCGGAGCGGTCTTGTCGATCTTCACCTCAACCACACCGACCTCGGAGACATTGCCTCCGTTGTCCGTGGCGCGGTAGTGGACGGTGGTGATGCCCTCCGCACTCACCGTCAGTGGGTTGTTGGCGTTGGACCAGGTGGCGCCGCCGTTGGTCGAGCGCTGACGGCTGGCCACCGTGCCGTTGTCGGTGGCGTTGACGGCGACCGAGACGTTGCTTGTGTACCAGCCGTTGGCGCCGTCCGGCTCGGCCGGGTTGAGCGTGACGCTCACCTCGGGCGGCGTGAGATCGGCGATGCCGTCACCGGTGAAGGCGAACTCGTCAACCTCCACGCCGCTGGTCGAGGTGACGTAGAGACGGCCACTGCCCTCCGGTGCGCCGGACAAGGCCGTCTCCACCTCGGTCCAGCCGCCACCATCCCGGAACGTCGCGGTGGCGAACGCCGGCGCCTTGGGGTCGTTCCAGCGCAGCGAGAGAGTGCCGCGGCCGGAGGCCCTGGTGACCATGGCGTCGATGCCCTCGAAGTTCACCGGGTCGAACGCGATCCAGTCGCCGGCGCCGAACGAGGTGACCTTGCGCAGGCCACGTGCGGTCTCGTCCTCGGTGACCTCGACGCCTTGCATATCGTCGAACCACTCGGCCTGCTGCGTCTTCGGGTTGAGGATCAGCGACGCCTCGCCGCGGGCCGGCGGAACCCCGTTGTGGCCCTCGTCGGTGTAGCCGACGACGAGTACGCCGTAGATGTTCTCCGTCTCGCCGTGCTCGGGAGCGTCCACCGGTGTCGGCACCCCGAATGTGCACCCGGTTCCGGAGCTCAACGGGTGTGCGTGCTCGTCGTGCCCGAGGCCGAAGGCCCAGTTCACGCGCGAGCAGACCGGCTCGTCACCGTCCTCGGGGTCGCTGACGCCCACAGTCACCGGAACCGCCTGGCCCCAGTCGAAGAAGCCGCCGTCAGGAGTGCTCAGAGTCACGTCGGGAGCGACGTTGCCGACCGAGATCTGGACGGTGGTCAGACCGAACTTGCCGGACGGGTCGGTGACCCGCAGCCTGGCGTCGTACCGTCCCAGGTCGGTGTACGTATGGCTCACCGTGACACCCGCGGCGTCATACGTGCCGTTGCCGTCGAAGTCCCAGTCATACGTGAGGGGAGCACCCTCCGGATCGCGCGACCGCGACGCGTCGAAGTTCACCGGCAGCGGCGCCTCACTGCTGGAGATCGGGTCCGCGGAGATGTGCGCCTGAGGCGACTTGTTTCCCTCCGCATAGTCGACGCGGTAGAGCCCGGCATCCGGGTTCTGCCGGAAG
This sequence comes from Phytoactinopolyspora alkaliphila, assembly GCF_010550695.1. GTDB lineage: Bacteria > Actinomycetota > Actinomycetes > Jiangellales > Jiangellaceae > Phytoactinopolyspora > Phytoactinopolyspora alkaliphila. The sequence continues at coordinate 147,326 of NZ_JAAGOB010000013.1, read as the reverse complement.
AAGCCGTCGCCGTACTCCAGGACGTACAGAGAGCCGTCGGGGCCGAACTCCAGATCCATCGGGTTGTCCCATGGCGGCTGCACCACCGAGTTGAGGTGCGAGTTCGGGAGGAAGTCGATGATCTCCGTCACCGGCCCGTTCGCGGCGAGGTCCAGCGTGAAGGTGGCCACGTAGTCCTGAGAGAACTCGCCGAAGAATGCCTTACCGTCCCAGTACTCGGGGAACGCGGACGCGGACTCGTTGTGCGGGTCGTGCCGGTAGACCGGTCCGCCCATCGGGCCCTGCCCGCTGCCGGCCCCGAAGTTGGTCAGTTCGGGCCACGGCTGGTGCGTGTCGTTGTCGCCGTAGTAGAGCTGCGGTGCGGTCGCGGGCGGCAACTGGCTCAAGCCGGTATTCCACCGCGAGTTGTTCACCGCGCCCGCGTCGCAGTCGAACCACTCGCCCGGCGTAGCCGTGGCGAAGTCCCACTCGTTGTAGTTCGCGTTGGGGCCGTGACAGTAGGGCCAGCCGGCATTGATCGGATCGGTGGTGCTCTGCCACTCGACGAAGCCCATCGGGCCGCGCTGCGCGTTCGGCGATCCGGCGTCGGGACCGTAGTCGCCCCAGACCAGGGCGCCGGACTGGGCGTCGTAGTCGATCCGGAATGGGTTGCGCAGGCCCATCACGTAGATCTCGGGCCGGGTACCCTCGGTCCCTGGTTCGAAGAGGTTACCGTCGGGAATGGTGTAGGAGCCGTCTTCCTGAACATTGATCCGCAGGATCGCGCCGCGCAGATCGTTGCTGTTGCCCGCGCCGCGACGAGCGTCCATCCCGGGGTTGACGCCCGGAGCGTCGTTGTTGGGTGCGAAGCCGTTCGCGCCGGGGGCACTGGCCGGCGTGTTGTCGCCGGTAGCCAGGTACAGGTTGCCGTCCTCGTCGAAAGCGATGTCGCCCGCTACGTGACAGCACTGCCCCCGCTGCACCTCGACCTTGATGATGTCCTGCTGGGACGACAGGTCCAGCGAATTCGTCTCCTCGTCCCACTTGAACCGGGCCAGGAGGTTGTAGCCCTTCCACTGCTCCCAGAACGCCTCTGTCTGGCCTGCGGGAAGGGATGTCGGCGCGTTGCCCGACGGTGTGGTCTCGGGATACGGCGCGTCCATCGCCCGCGGAGCGTAGAAAAGATAGACCCACTGGTTCTCTTCGAAGTCCGGGTCCAGGGCGATGGTCTGCAGGCCGTCTTCCGAGTTCGCGTACACGTCTATGGTGTTGATGACGCTCGTGATGCCGGTTCCTGGGTCGGTGAGCCGGATATCGCCGTTGCGCGCGGTGTGCAGCACCCGCGAGTCCGGCAGCACAGCCAGATCGATCGGCTCGCCGGTGTCCTTGGTCAGCAGGATCTTCTCGTAGTTGTTCCAGTCCAGAGCGTGCTCGTGGCCTTCGTGAGCCGCCGCCGGGACGGCGAACGCGAGCGCGGCCGCAGGCAGCAGCGCTGCCAGCAAGGTTCTGGCGAGCAGGGACGGTCTAGAATGCACGGTGTGGTCCTCTCATCGATGAGGGCTGCATGCAGAAGAAGCCGGCTCACGGCGGCCGCGTTCACGTGCTGACTGGAAACGGAAACGGGCCGCGGTCGCAGTGAGCCGCACTTGAAGGTGTTCGTCGCGCGCTACCGGTATCTGAGCGGTCGCGCGGAATCGCCGTCTGGTTAGCCGCGAAGGCCCGACATGGCCTGGTAGCTGCGCTCCGCGGCGCCGAACGCGCCACCGAGCTCCGCCGGCGTATTCGGGGCGTTGTCCTGCTCGTACAGGGAGTAGTGCGGGCCCTTGGCGCCGATGCTCCGGAAGAATCCGGCATAGTCGATGTCACCGGCGCCGAACTCGACGATGTTGTAGCCGTTGGTGTTCTGTGCCCGCTCGCCGTCCTTGGCGTGGAACAGCGGATAGCGACGGATGTTGTTCCGGACGTAGTCGGCCGGCTCGAAACCCGGGGCGATGTGCTGGCCGACGTGCGCCCAGTAGATGTCCATCTCCAGGTAGACCAGCTTCGGGTCGGTTTCGGACAGCAGCAGGTCGTACAGACGCACACTGGGGTCGTCGTTGGCGAAGCGGAACTCGTTCTGGTGATTGTGGTGGTACCACTTGATGCCGCGTTCGGCCGCCGCCGCACCGAACCGGTTGAACTCCTCGGCGGCCGCCTGGTACCCGGCCACAGTCCGGTTGGCCGACGAAACGGGCTCGTTCGCCGTGCCGATGTACGGCAAGCCGAGTGTCTCCGCGATGTCCAGCTCAGCCTGCATGTCATTGCGGAAGTTGTTCAGTCCGCGGTGCCCGCCGATGCCCTGCAGGCCGTTGTCGTCGAGCAGCTGACGGATCTGCGCCGGTGTGATTCCCGGCTCCGCCGGCGAGGTGTAGCCGGCGAACTCAATCTGCCGGTACCCCATCCGGGACAACTCCTCGAACACGGCCCGGAAGCCGAGCGAGCTGACGAGATTGCGGATGGTGAACAGCTGGATGCCGATCTTGCCGCGCGGAATCAGCACACCGTTGGCCGCGTTGGCGACGCCCAACCCGGGTCCGGCCAGTGCCGCGGCGCCGACTGCCGCTGTGGTGCCTGCGACCGCACGCAGGAACTGCCGTCGATTGATCTCCGGACGTGCCATGTGGGTTCTCCTCGTTGAGTGAGACCGAAGACGCAAGGAACGACGCGTGGGAGCGAATACGCGAGTGTGTCGACTTCCCCCCTTCAACCAGCGCCCCGCTTGTCTGGATGATGATGAAACATAGAGTTGCGTGGACGCCGGGTCAATAGTTTCCGTGCATCTTTCGCAAGATAATTTCGAAAGACTGTTGGGGTTCGTCATTTGTCGGGCACGCGAAGGTCCGCGTACGTCACATGTACAGGGTGGTTCCTGGTGGATGCCGGCGAACTCAAGCGGCGGCGTACACGGCCTCGCTGATCATCGCGGCCGCGCCCACGACGCCCGCGTCGTCGCCCATCTCACTGAGAACCACCGGGAGATTTCCCGTGGCCAATGGAAGCGAACGGCGGTACACCACCCCCCGGATCTCAGCCAGCAGTGGGTGTCCCAGACGCGCCACCCGTCCGCCGATGACGATCAGGCCCGGGTTGAAGAAGGAGACCAGACTCGCCAGCACCCAGCCGACCCGGTGACCGCCGTCCCGGATGATCTGCACCGCGTGCGCGTCGCCCTGAGCCACGGCCAGTGCGACATCTTCGGCGCTGAGCTCTCCCTTCTCTTCCAGCAGCGCGGCCAGCGCGGGGGAGCGCCCGCCGCGCACGGCCGCCATCGCGTCCCGCGCCAGCGCCGAGCCACCGAAGTACGCCTCCAGGCAGCCGCTGTTCCCGCACGCACACGTAGGGCCGAACTCTTCCACCCGGATATGCCCGATGTCGCCGGCGCAGCCGTCCACACCTCGATAGAGCTCACCGCCGATCACGATGCCACAGCCGATACCGGTCCCGATCTTGACGAAAAGGAACGACGGCACCGACTTGGCGACACCGGAGTGCTCCTCCCCCAGGGCCATGAGGTTCACGTCGTTGTCGAGTAGCGCCGGACAGCCGAGCTCGCGTGCCACGGCGTCGCGCACCGGATACCCGTCCCAGCCGGGCATGATGGGAGGCGAGACGGGCACCCCGCTGTGGAAGTCAACCGGACCGGGGACGCCGACGCCCACGCCAGACGGGCGATCGATGCGGTGCTCCGCCAGCAGCTTGCGTGTCAGCTCCAGTGCGGCGCCCAGCACATGCTCGGGTCCGAGCCGCACGTCCATATCCACGTGCTGCCGATCACCGAGGACCGCGAGCCGTCCGTCGGTCACCGCCACCGAGATCGACGTGGCACCGATGTCGATACCCACGAACCGCAGGTCCGAAGAGAGATCCACCAGTGTCGAGCGGCGTCCGCCGCGAGACGCCGCCGGTCCCGCGCCCTCGGCCAGCCCCAGTTCGGTGAGCCGGTTCACCTCACTGGCCATCGTGGTGCGAGACACGCCGAGGCGGTCTGCCAGCTGAACACGGGAGAACGGTCCTTCGTCGCGGAGCAGCTTCAGAACCTTTGCCTGAGTGGGGGTCTCCGCCCGGCCGGCCAGGGTATGTGCCATTCATTCATCTTGCCACGTCAGCCGCCGGATGCGGGACGGCGCCGGGCGCGCCATAGACATCATCCCCCGCCGGCTCGCCTCCCAGCGCACCGCGGCACGGCTGTCCGGTGTCCCGTGCTCCGTCAGCACATTGGCCGCCCGGCTCACCGTTCACGTGGCGTAGGCTGGCCATCGACGGAGGCGAGACATGCGGTGGACAACGCGGTGGCTGTTCCCGGCCATCCTGATTCTCGCCTGGCTCGCCCTTGCCGGAGCCGGAGGCCCGTTCTTCGGCAAGCTCTCCGAGGTGCAATCCCAGTCGCAAGCCGATTTCCTCCCGGACAGCGCGGAATCGACTCAGGTCGCCGAGATCCAGCGGCGGTTCGACGACGACGCCGCGCCCCCCGCCATCGTGGTCGCCACCGCGGACGACGGCCTCACGCCGTCCGATCTGCGGTCCCTGGAAGAGCTGCTCAGCCAGGTTGGCGAACTGGAGGGCGTGGGTGAGGTCTCCCCGCCAATTCCGTCGGAGCGCATGGTGGACGATTCACCTGCCGGGGTGCAGGCATTCGCCGCCGTCCAGGGTGACGCCGGCGAGGTGGTAGGCGAGATCCGCGCCGTCCTGGCCGGCGGCCCACCGGGGATCGTGCTTCAGGTGACCGGGCCAGCCGGCTTCGCGGCCGATTTGTCCGAGGCCTTCTCCGGCATCGACGGGATTCTCCTGGTCGTTGCCGTGTCAGCCGTCTTCGTCATCCTCCTCGTCGTATACCGCAGCCCGTTCCTCCCCCTGCTCGTCTTGATGAGCTCGATCGGCGCACTCGCCACGTCCGTCGTCGCGGTCTACGCCATGGCCGACGCGGGCTGGATCACCCTGAACGGGCAGGCCCAGGGGATCTTGTTCATCCTGGTGATCGGCGCGGCGACCGACTACGCGCTGCTCCTCATCGCCCGGTATCGCGACGGGCTACGCCACGAATCAGATGTGATCACCGCGCTGAGGCGCGCTGTGCGGGGCGTCGTCGAGCCGATTCTCGCATCCGCGAGCACGGTCATCGCCGGTCTGCTGTGTCTTCTGCTCTCCGACCTCAACTCCAACAAGGCACTCGGCCCGGTGGCGAGCGTGGGCATCGTCTGCGCCGTGCTGGCGTCGCTGACGTTCCTCCCAGCCCTGCTGGCGCTCACCGGACGGCTGGCGTTCGTCCCGTTCGTCCCGCGGCCGGCCGGAGAAGCCGGCGGAGAAGGCGCGCCCGCCCGCAGCGAGGACCATCGCGGCTGGGCGCGGCTTGCGGCCGCTACTGGCCGCCATCCCCGGCGGTTCTGGCTCTCCAGCCTGCTCGTCCTGGTGGTGGCGGCCGCCCTGGCGCCGACCTTCAAGGCGTCCGGCGTCCCGGAGTCGGAGTTCCTCCTCGGCAACCCCGAATCGGTCACCGGCCAGGACGCTCTCGGCGAGCTCTTTCCGGCCGGTTCAGGAAGCCCCGTCGTGGTCATCGGCGGCGCTGATCGCGCGGCCGAGCTCGAGAGCATTTTGGAAGCCGACGACGGAATCGCCTCGGTGTCCGTGGGCGACGACACGGCCGTGGTCGACGGGCGTGAGATCAGCGAGCTGGAGGCCACCTTGACGGCGGCGCCGGATTCGGACGCGGCGATCGCCACCGTCGAGCGGCTACGCGACGCGCTGACGGAGGCCGACCCGCGGGTGCTCGTGGGTGGGGAGACCGCCGCCGACCTCGACACCCGCACCACCGCCACCCGCGACCTGTGGACCATCATCCCGATCGTCCTCGTCGTCATCACGCTCATCCTGATGCTCCTGCTGCGCTCGGTGGTGGCGCCACTGCTTCTGGTCGCCACGACGGTGGTCTCCTACCTGTCGACCCTCGGCATCTCCGCCGTGGCGTTCAACCATGTCTTCGGCTTCCCGGGCGCGGATCCGGTGGTGCCCCTGTTCGCCTTCGTGTTCCTGGTGGCGCTCGGCATCGACTACAACATCTTTCTCTCCACCCGCATCCGCGAAGAAAGCATGCGCCGGAGCACCCGGCCGGGCGTCCTGGAGGGGCTGCGCGTCACCGGAGGCGTGATCACTTCGGCGGGGATCGTGCTGGCCGCGACGTTCGCGGCGCTGTCGGTGATTCCGCTGCTCTTCCTCGTCCAGCTGGCCTTCATCGTCGCCGTCGGCGTGCTGATCGACACGCTCATCGTGCGCTCGCTCGTCGTGCCCGGCCTGCTCTACGAGATCGGCGCCCGAGCCTGGTGGCCGTCGAGCATGTCCCGCACCAGCTAGCTTCGTGAGAAGCTACCCCGATGATGGATGGCTTCGTCTATGCGTTGACCCTCGTCACGGCTGTGCTTTCCGGTCTGATGGCAGGGTCCTATTTCGTGTTCTCGGTGATGGTGATGCCCGCGCTCGCACGGCTTCCGTCCGCATCGGCCGTCGCGGCGATGCAGGCCATCAACGCCGCCGCGGTCAGGCCGTGGTTCATGACGGCGTTCTTCCTCCCCACCGTGCTCAGCCTCGTGCTGATCGTGGTCTCCGTCGCGAACTGGGGCGAGGACGCCGCGGCCCTCGTCCTGGCCGGGAGTGTGGTGTTCCTGGCCGGCAATTTCGCATTGACGGCCGGTTTCCACGTGCCACGGAACAACGCCCTGGCCGATGTGGACCCGAAGGCACCGGAGGCGCAGGAGCGCTGGGCCGGCTACCTGTCCAGCTGGACAACGGGCAATCATCTCCGGGCCGCCGCTTGTCTCGCCGCGGCCGCCCTGCTGACTGTCGCCCTGGCGACGTAGCGTCAGCCAGAGTGGGTACACCGGTCCATGAGCCGACGAGGAGGGCGCCGTTGTGATCGACGTGGAGAAGGTGCGTGCGGAGACCCCTGGCTGTGCCACGGTCGTCCATCTGAACAATGCCGGAGCCGCGCTCATGCCGCAGCCGGTCATCGATGCCGTGTCGGAGCATTTCCAGCTGGAGGCCACTACCGGCGGCTATGAGGCCTACCATCGCGCCGCCGAACGCACGCAGCGCTTCTATCCGGCGGTCGCCGGTCTGATCGGAGCCCAGCCCGGGGAGATCGCGTTCGTCGAGAACGCCACCCGGGCGTGGGACATGGCCTTCTACTCGATCCCGCTCCGCGACGGCGATCGCATTCTCACCACCACCACGGAGTACTCGAGCAACGGTATCGCCTTTCAGCAGGTGGCCCGCCGGTACGGCGTGCGGGTCGACGTCGTCCCGGACGACGAGCACGGCCAGCTGTCGGTGGAACATCTCGCCGAAGAGCTACGCCAGGGTGACATCCGCCTCGTCGCCATCAACCACGTTCCTACCCACAACGGCCTGGTCAATCCGGCGGCCGAAGTAGGCCGCCTGTGCCGCGAATCCGACGTGCTGTACCTCCTGGACGCGTGTCAGTCGGTGGGACAGCTGGCCATCGACGTCACCGAGATCGGCTGCGACATGCTCTCCAGCACGGGCCGGAAGTTTTTGCGGGGGCCGCGCGGCACCGGATTCCTGTACGTGCGCCACGACGTCGTCACCACTCTGGAACCACCGTTCCTCGACATGCGGTCGGCCGAATGGACGGCGCCCGACACCTACAAGATGCGCGACGACGCGCGCAGATTCGAGACCTGGGAGCGCTATGTCGCAGGTCAGATAGGGCTCGGCGTGGCCGCCGACTACGCCGCCGCACTCGGCGTCGACGCCATCGAGGAGCGGATCACTCACCTGGCCGCCATGCTGCGCGAGCGGCTCGCCGCCGAACCCGGCGTCGAGCTGTGGGACCGAGGCGAGAAGAAGTCCGGGATCACGACGTTCACCGTCGACGGCCGCGATTCCCTGCAGATCCGCGACATGCTGCTGGAGCAAGGTATCAACGTCAGCGTCACCCACGGCGACGAGCAACAGTACGACTCCAGGGCAGCCAAGGAGGCCGTCCGCGCGTCGCCGCACTACTACAACACCGAGGACGAGATGGAGCGGCTCGTCGACGCAGTAACCAGCACTGGGTGACCTCGGCGTGACGTTCGTCAGCGGCTCGCTCCGGGGCGTGCCGCCCGCGCCCGGTCCCGGTGCGCCCGGACCTTGGCGATACTCCCGCACGAGCGTCCGTCCGGGCCGCCTGCGGTCATCAGGCACCATTTCTTGCTGCCGTTGCGGGTGTGGTCGTAGAAGACCCATCGGCAGTCCGGGCACGCCTTGAGCCGCGGCCAGGTCGCCGCCGCGACTGCGTCCAGCACCACCACCAGAAACTCGCCGGCCGGCTCCGGACCGGACCGATAGCCGATGGTGGCCGCCTCCAGATGCGGGCGGACGTCGAGCCGGACTATCCAGTCGTTGAGTACCGCGTCGGCGCCGGCCGAGCCCTCCACGAGGCCGCGCAGGTCATCCCGCAGTTCTGCCAGCACTGTGCGCTGGCTTCCGCGCGGAACGCCACGATCCTGCGCAAACTCCTCGAGGCGGTCCTCGGCTCGTCGAGTCTGATTCGGGATGCTCCAGGTATTGAGCAGCTCCCGCACGGACTCCAACGCTCCCGGAGCCGCCTGCCCGCGCGATGCGTTAACCATTGAAAAGAGTTTACCGGTTGCATAGGTCATGGCGCCTTCGCTAACCTTCGTTACACGTTAGATGGTTAACAACCCCGGCACGCCTGGGACTACCGGTCGTCGCCACCCGGCCGCCTAAGGAGGAACCATTGGACCGTGTGATCGTGTGGACGCCGAACCGCTGGGCCGGCGGTGAGCTCGTGCAGGTGCGCTCGGTCGCCGGGGGTATCAGGGCCGACGGGATGGTCATCGCCACCGAGGACGGCATACCCGCCCGGCTCCACTACCAGATCGCATGCGACGACGCGTGGCACACCCGGCACGTCTCCCTGAACCTGCACGGACACCCGCTCATGACGTTGACCAGTGACGATGACCGCCGCTGGTACCTGGATAGCGACCCGGAATCGGAGATGTCCGAATTGGCCGGATGCATCGACGTGGACATCGCACTCACGCCGTTCACCAACACCTTGCCGATTCGCAGGCTCCGCCTGCAGCCGGGTGAATCGGCGTCGCCGCGGGCGGTGTACATCCAGCCTGGCGCCGAGCTGGACATCAGCACCCTGGATCAGCGGTACACCCGAACAGACACCCCTGACCGGGCCGCGAACACGCATGAGTCCGGTGCCGCGTACAGGTACGAGTCCGGTTCCTTCAGGACAGACCTTCAGGTGGACCAGGACGGCATCGTCATCGACTACCCGGGACTGTGGACGCGACACCGCAATAAGTAATGGTTCTCATTTCCTGATATCGTCGGCGCCGTGCACATCGCCGCGCCTCCCAGCCGAACGACGCTCGTCCCCGTCGTCGCACTTTCGGTGGTGCTCGCGGCCTCCGCCGTGGTGGCGATCGGACTCGGCACCGCCGTCGTGTCGCCGGGCGACACGGCCCGCTATCTGTGGTCCGGGTTCACCGGTGGCATCATCCGCGCCGAAGAGACCACCCAATACCAGATCATCTGGCAGATCCGGACCCCCCGGGTGCTGCTCGCGGTGATCGTCGGCGCGGGCCTGAGCGTGGTGGGCGTCGCGATCCAGGCGCTCGTGCGAAACGCCCTCGCCGACCCGTTCATCCTCGGCGTCTCCTCCGGGGCATCGGTCGGCGCGGTGGTCGTCAGCGTCTTCGGGGTATTGGCCGTCTTCGGCGTCTTCGCGGTCTCGGCCGGTGCGTTCCTCGGGGCGCTCGGCGCGACGTTCCTCGTGTACCTGATCTCGTACTCGCGGATGGGCGTACTGCCACTTCGCCTCGTCCTGACCGGCGTTGCGATGTCCTTCGGGTTCCAGGCTGTCATGAGCGTGATCATCTACCTCGCACCGAGCAGCGAGGCGACGAGTACCGTGCTCTTCTGGTCGATGGGGAGCTTCGGTGCCGCCACCTGGGGCGCACTCCCCGTCGTCGCGGTCGCCGTGGTTGGCGGCACCGTCGTCCTGCGTCGCTTCGGTCGCCCGCTCGACGTGCTGACCCTCGGTGACGAAACCGCCTCCAGCCTGGGTGTCGACGCGAGCAGCGTACGCCGCGGCCTGTTCGTCCTCACAGCGGTCATGACCGGCGCGATGGTTGCCGTCAGCGGCGCCATCGGGTTCGTCGGCCTCGTCATCCCGCACATCGTGCGGATCGTGCTGGGCGCCGCCCACCACCGGGTCCTGGCCGTGGCGCCGTTGGTCGGCGCCATCTTCATGGTCTGGGTCGATCTGGCGTCACGCACCCTCGTGGCTCCTCGCGAGCTTCCTCTCGGCGTCATCACGGCACTGGTCGGCGTGCCGGTGTTCATCACCCTGATGCGCCGCAAGGCCTACCTGTTCGGGAGCCGGTGATGGACCTTCGCCTCGATGCCGTATCCGTCCGCGTCGACGGCACCGATCTGGTCCGCGAGCTGTCCCTCGACGTCGGCCACGAGCAGGTCGTCGGGTTGGTGGGCCCGAACGGCTCCGGGAAGTCCACCGCCCTGCGCTGCGTGTACAGGGCGCTGAAGCCCACCACCGGATCGGTCTGGATCGGCAAGGACGACCTTCAGTCGCTCAGCCTGCGACGCAGTGCCCAGGCTGTGGCCGCGCTGACCCAGGAGAGCGGATCGGATCTCGACTTCACCGTCGAGGAGATCGTCGCGCTCGGGCGAACCCCTCACCTGCGCGGCAACGAGCCCCTGAGCTACCGGGAACGTGAGCTGTGCCGGCAGGCGATGGAGCAGCTCGACATCACCCACCTTGCCGGCCGCGGCGTGCTCGAGCTCTCCGGAGGCGAGCGGCAGCGGGTGCTGGTGGCCCGTGCGCTCGTCCAGGAGCCGCGCGTCCTGGTCCTGGACGAGCCCACGAACCACCTCGACATACGGCATCAGATCGAACTGCTCTCGCTCCTCAAGGGCTCCGGGCTCACCGTCCTCGTGGTGCTGCACGACCTCAATCTCGCCGCTGCAGCGTGCGACCGGCTTGGGGTTCTCGCCGAGGGCCGGCTCGTCGTCTCCGGCTCGCCGCCGGAGGTCCTCACGCCGGCGCTGATCCGAGATGTCTTCGGGGTGGAAGCGACGATCGTCCCCCATCCCCTGACCGGCGATCCTCAGCTGCTCTACACGCTAGCGCCGGATCCGGGCCACTCCCCTGGCCGGCCACCCGCGGACAGCATCTCCTCCAGTCCCTCATCCGCCCCCGAACGGCAAAGGAAGACCGCATGACCACGACACCCAGACGACGTCCGGCCACGGCTATCGCCCTTGCTCTCGCCGGCGTGGGCGTCTTGTTGGCCGGATGTGGCGCTGAGCTGGAGTCCGACGACGATATCCAGTCCGTCACGGTCCCTCGTTGCGGCGAGGAGGTCGAATACACCACTCCGCAACGGGCCGTCGTGTACGAGGGCGGCAGCGCCGACAAGCTCTTCGCCCTCGGTCTCACCGAGCACGTGCACGGCTACGTGATGCCCCCGGCCAACCCGCCGGTCGAGGAGTCGCCATGGGCCGCGGAGTACGCCCAGGTGGAGTTCCTCAGCGACGACCTGCTCAACCGTGAACTCGTGGTCGACGCCCAGGCGGACTTCGTCGTGGCCGGCTGGAACTCCGGCTTCAGCGACCAGCGGGGTATCACCCCGGCGATCCTCGACGGGCTCGGCATCCAGAGCTTCATGCACACCGAGTCTTGCTTCAACTACCCAGGCTTCCCGGAGAACGTCACTCCATTCGACGGCCTGTACACCGACCTCGAGCGCCTCGGGAGGATCTTCGGTGTCGAGGACACTACCGCCGAGGTGGTCGCCGGGTTCAAGGAGCGCGTCGCCGAGGTGGAGGACCAGGCCCCGGCCGGCGACCCACCACCGGTCTTCCTCTACGACTCCGGAACAGACCAGCCGTTCACCGCGGGCAGCCAGGTCCCTCCGAACGACATCATCCGCCTCGCCGGCGGCGAGAACATCTTCGGCGACCTCGACGCCCGCTGGACCCAGGTCGGCTGGGAGGCGGTCGTCGAGGCGCAGCCGGAGGTGATCATCATCCTCGACTACGGCGACCAGCCCGCGGAGGACAAGATCGAGTTCCTACGCACCTCACCCGTGACGGCCGAACTTCCCGCCGTGAAGGCCGACAGGTTCTTCGTGCTCGACTACAACGAGGGCATCAGCAGTCCCCGCAACATCGACGGCCTGGAGAAGTTCGCCGCCTACCTTCGCGAGCACTACTCCTGAGCTCCGCCGGAAGCAGTAAGGGGACGGGCTCTAGTCCTTGAGCAGCCGACGAGGCCCGGAGCCCAGCTTCCCCAGTTTGTCGCCCGCGTTGATCAGGTGACATTGCTCCAGCGAAAGGCACCCACAACCGATGCACTCGGTGAACAGGTCGCGCATCCGCTGCAGCTTCTTGATGCGCGCGTTGAGCATGTCCTGCCAGCATTGCGAGGCCCTGACCCAGAATTCGTGCGTGGGGACCGTGCCTTCCGGCAACAACGCCAGGACGTCACCGATGTCCGACAACGGGATGCCGACGGTCTGCGACGCTCTAATGAAGGCCACCTGCCGGAGAATGGACCGGTGGTAGCGTCGCTGGTTGCCTGTGGTGCGCCGGCTTCGGATCAGACCCTGTCGCTCGTAGAACCGCAGCGCCGACGCGGGGATGCCACTGCGTTCGGCCAGCTCACCGATGGTGAGATCGTCTGAACCCGGTGCTCCCGATGTCATTCACGCCACACTACCTTGACTTAAACCAACGTTTAAGTTCGACGCTTGTGACGCAGCCGGAATTCGGGCTCGCCCGTCGTGCCACCGCGGCGGTCACCAGGACACGAGCGGAGACCACAATGAACCCATCGCAACCCATCCTCGTCACCGGCGCCACCGGCAACGTCGGACGGCAGCTGGTGGTGCAACTCTTGACCGAGGTGCCACCGTCAGAGCGATGGTTCGCGATCCCGGCATGGCGAACCTGCCGGCCGGGGTCGAACTCGTTCCAGGCGACCTGACTTCGCCGGAGACCCTGCGACCCGCCCTCGACGGCGTAAGGTCGGTTTTCCTCCTCTGGCCCTTGTTCTCAATCGACGCCGCGCCGGCCGTCGTCGATCTGATCGCCGAGCGAGCCCGCCACGTCGTCTATCTGTCCGCCGCCGGGGATGACGGCGGGCGCGCAGACGGCTTCTGGGGCGAGATCGAGCAGTTGGTCGAACGGTCAGGGATGGACTGGACGTTCATTCGGGCAGGAGGATTCGCGGCGAACACCCTCGGATGGGCGGGCGAGATCCGTACCGGCGTGGTGCGCTGGCCCTACGGTGCGGCCACTCGCGCCCTCGTCCACGAGGCGGACCTCGCCGCGGTAGCCGTCCGCGCACTCACCGAGGACGGTCACGACGGCGCCGCGTACCACGTCACCGGCCCGGATCAGCTGACCCAGGCAGAACAAGTACGCATCATCGGCGAGGCGATCGGCATACCCGTCCGCTGGGAGGAGATGCCGGTCGCCGAGGCACGTGTGGTCCTTCTGAACATGTGGGGTGACCCGTCGTTCGTGGAGAAGGCTCTGGACGGCTGGGCGTCGATGGTCGGCACGCCGGAAGCCGTGACCACGGCGGTACGCGACATCACCGGTGCGCCCGCGCGCACGTTTCGCCAATGGGCGCTCGACCACGCGGACGACTTCCGGGCGGCGTAATGCGTCAGCCGAGGCGCTCGAGCGTGACAACCGGGATGACCCTACTGGTGGCGGCTTCGTAGTCCCGGAAGCCGGGGATCAGCTCGGCCTGCGCGTCGAACAACCGGTCGCGCTCGGCACCCTCGGCGACGATCGCCTTGGCCTCGAACGTGTCCTCACCCACTTCGACCGTCACGATCGGGTTGGCCCGGAGGTTGGTGTACCAGCTGGGGTGCTTGTCGGCGCCGCCGTTCGACGCGATCACGACCAGCCGGTCCCCGTCGCGCGTGTAGACCAGCGGGCTTGTACGGGGCAGACCGGTCTTCACTCCGGTGGTGGTCACCAGCACCATGGGGGTGCCTTCGAAGTCGCCGCCCACGCTCCCTGCGTTGGCTCGGAACTCCTTGATGATCTGCTCGTTAAAGCTCTTGTCGTCGCTCATGCGTAGCCTCGTTCATCTCTCGTGGTCGACTATCCCTTGCCTTCGCTGCAACCACGGACCAGAGGTCTACATTCCCTTTCACAGGATGGCCGGAACAGTCATCGTGGCCGTGTACCAGGAGGCACGCGCGATGCTAACCTGGGGTCAAGTAGGCCGTGGGTACTACCCACCCGGCCGACGTTGAGAGTTCCACTTGCGTCGCCCCGGCCAGGCGATGCCGTGAACGGCCCTCGACCGGGGTTGAGGGCCGTTTTCGCGCACTGCGCCGGTACCGGCCGCGTTTCATGGTGCCCGGCCGCGTGGCGTCGCCGCCGGATCGGTGCCAGGCGCGCCGCCCACCACGCCGCCGGCTGAGGGCGCAGCCACGGCCGGACATCGCGCTGCGGAACGATATACACGAAGCCGCGTCCCGGGCGGTCACGAATCATCACCCTGGCGCTCAGCTGCCCCCGCCTCGCCAGGACCGTCCCCACCACGGCGGCACCGAGCAGCGGGCCCAAGCCACAGGCGGCCATGGCGGCGTGTGCGCCGAACGTCGAGGCGATCCAGCCGATCAGCACACCGGACAAAGCCTGCGCACCGAGAAGGACCATGATGTAGAGCGACATCACCCGGCCGCGCATGGTGGGCGCGGTGGTCGTCTGTACCAGGGCGTTGCTTGAGGTCAGATACGTCAGGACGGCCACGCCGATGGCGACGAGCAGCACCGCGAAGAACACCTGGCTGCGTATCGTGGCAGCCACCATCTCCAGGGCACCGATCGCCGCGGCACCGACGACGAGCTGACGCAGCCGAGTGTGGCGCCGTGAGGTGGCCAGCGAGCCGATGATGGCGCCGACGGCCACCATCGCACTGAGCAGGCCGTAGCCGCCGGCGCCGCTGTGAAACACCCGGTCGGCGTACGCGGTGAGAACAGTTGCCAGGTTGATGCCGCTGACGGCGACGAATCCGACCAGCACGGTCGGCCACAGCAGCTGTGGCTCCCTCCGCACGGTGGCCAGCCCTTCACGGAGCTGACCACGTGCCCGCGCTACCACCGGCGGTGCTTTCAGTTCGCCCGGGCGCATCGCCACCAGCAAGACGACCGCGACCGAGCAGGCGGCGGCGTTGGCGACGAAGGACAGGCCTTCACCGACCAGCTCGATGGACACCGCCGCCAACATCGGACCCACCAGGGCGCCGAGCTGGAACACCGATGCGTTGACCGAGATGGCTGAGCGCAGATGCTCCATCCCCACCAGCTCCGGGACGAACGACTGCCGCGCCGGATTGTCGACGACGGTGGTGAATCCCAGCGTTGCTGCCATCGCCAGCACATGCCAGGGAGCGACGACGCCGGTCAGTGTCAGCACACCGAGCGTGAGCGCCACCAGCCCCATCACCGACTGGGTGATCATCAGGATGCGCCGTTTGTCGTAGCGGTCGGCAAGGATGCCGCCGACGAGGCCGAAGGCGAGGATGGGAGTGAACTGCAGCGCGACGGTGAGCCCCACCATGGCGACGTCACCGGTGAGGGTGAGCATCAGCCAGTCCTGGGCGATGCGCTGCATCCAGCCGCAGCTGTTGGTCAGGACCTGGGAGGTGACGTAGAGCCGGTAGTTGCGGACCCGGAATGCCGCCAGGGTGGCACGCAGCGACGACGGCTTGCGTGCGGGCGATGAGGAGGGCGAGCGGTCCTGGGAAGAGCTCGAAGGGACGGGACGGGATTCGGCGGTTGCCGTGGGCACAGTGGTTCCTGGAACAAGTCGGAGGGGACGGTCTTCTTCACCGTAATTGATTCGTTAGAATTCGCAAAATAAATTGCTGCTATTAATGTCATCAGTGAACGTAATGAATCCAGACCACCCATCGGAGCCCTCGCCGTGTTCGATCCGGTCCACCTGCGCACATTTCTCGCCGTCGCCCGGACGCTGAGTTTCACGGGTGCCGCCGCCCAGCTCGGCATCAGTCAGCCGACGGTCAGCCAGCACGTCCGCCGGCTGGAGGAGAGCGCAGGCCGGCAGCTGCTCAACCGGGATACCCGCACCGTCGTGCTCACCGACAACGGTCAGGCGATGGCCGGGTTCGCTCGCAGCATCCTCGCCGCGCACGACGAGGCGGTGAGCTACTTCACCGGCTCTGCCATGCAGGGCCGGCTGCGCTTCGGCGCGGCCGACGACCTCGCCCTGGCTCAGCTTCCGCGCATCCTGCGTGACTTCCGGCAATTGCATCCCCGGCTCAACCTCGAGCTGACCGTCACCCAGACTGCCGCCCTGCAACGCCGCCTCGCGGCCAATCAGCTCGACCTGATCTTCATCAAGGAGCCTCCTGGCCAGAGCGAAGGCAGGGTGGTCCGCCGGGACCGGCTGGTGTGGATCGGCCTGCCCGGCACCCAGCTCTCACCGGACGAGCCCATCCCCCTGATCACCTACGCCACCCACAGCCTGAGCCGGGCCACCGCCGTGCGGGTGCTGTCCGACGTCGGGCGGAGCTGGCGGGTCACCTGCAAGACGCTCGAGGTGAACGGCGTGCTCGCCGCGGTGCGGGCCGGGATCGGCATCGCCGTCTTCCCGTCCAGCCTGATCCCCACCGACATCGAGGCGCTGCCGGCGTCGCTGGGGCTCCCGGAGCTCGGGGACATTGACATCACCCTCGTCGCGAATCCGCAGGCCCCTCGCCAGCCCGTGGACGCGCTGATCGACGCGATCGTCGGCGGCCCCGTGGTCCCCCGCCCCACCCCGTCCTGATCCCCCTGAATAATCATGTAAACCATGTTTCCTCGTGCTTCACCAGGGCTGCAGGCATGGTGAAGCACGAGGAAACATGGTTTACATGATCATTCAGGGGAAGGCGGCGGGTGCTCGCCGGCGTAGACCACGTCCACTCCGAGCTCGGCCAGCGCGTCCTCGAAGTCCGCGGCCAGCGGCCGGTCGGTGACGAGAGCGGACACCCGCTCCAGCGGAGCGGAGACGAACCGGGCCACGGTGCCGATCTTGGTGTGGTCCGCGACCACCACCACCGATCCCAGGGTGCCCGCGATCATCAACCGGGCGATCTCGCTCTCTCCCTCGTTGGGTGTGGTGAGGCCGTGCCGGAGACTGATACCGTCCACCCCGATGAAACACCGGTCCGCGAACATCGACCGGACGGCCTGCCCGGCCAAAGGGCCCACATAGGAGTTGGATCGCTGCCGGTACCGCCCGCCGGACAGCACGAGCTCGTTGCCCACGCGCCATCCCTCCAGCGCCGCCGCGTTGTTGGTGACCACCCGGATGCCCTGTTTCATCGCCAGGCAGCGCAGTACCTGACGGTTGGTCGAGCCGCTGTTGACGAAGACCACCTCACCGGGCTCGACCAGATCGGCCGCCGCCTGGCCGATGGCCGCCTTGGCGCCGACCTCCAGCTCGTCCTTGTCGTCGTACTGGGGCTCGGAACTCATCCGCCGGGTGAGGATAGAACCGCCATGGGTGCGTTCGAGCAAGCCTTTGGCTTCCATCCGCGCCAGGTCGCGACGGATGGTCGTCTCCGAGCTGCCGAGCTCCCTGCTCAAATCCGACACGCGCACGGCGCCGTTCTCGACGAGAAGCTCGTAGATCCGCTGGCGACGCTCTTCAGGGATCACTGTGGGCCTGCCTGTCCTCTTCTTCATCGCCGTGCGCTAACCGCCTGAGTACGACGCTTCCTCCGCACCTTCGACGATCATCGTGGCGAACGCGTTGAGATCTGCACACACCATAGTCGGCTTGAGCGCCGCAACCCGAGCGGCTTGCGCCGACGTGGCGCCACTCAGTACCAGTGCGGAGCTCACCCCGCAGTCGGCCGCCATCTTCACGTCGGTCTCCAGCCGGTCACCGACCACCCAGCATTCCTCCGGCGTGCCACCGTACCGGGCCAGGGCCAGCTTCACCATCCGGGCCGACGGTTTGCCCACGACTTCGTCGATCGGCCGGCCGGTGGCTGTCTCGACCGCCGCGATCAGGGCACCGCAGTCCGGCACCTGCCCATCCACCAAGGGACAGGTGGGGTCAGGATTGGTGGCGAGCACCGGGACGCCGTTCCATACGGCCGCGCAGATCGCGTCCAGCTTCGCGTACGTGAACTCGCGATCCCATCCGAGCGCCACCACCTCCGCCTGGGTGTGGTCGTCGACCACTCGCAGCCCCACCCCGGAGATCTCCGCACGCAGCGCCGGCGCTCCCACGACGAACACCGCCGCGCCTGCGCCGTAGAGCTCGAGCAGCCGGGTCGCGATCGCCTCACTGGCCGTGAGCATCTGATGCGCCTCGAGTGTGACGCCGAGGCGCTGTAGCTTCGCCATGTAATACGCACCCGGCGACAGCGAGTTGTTCGTCACGAAGACGCACTGGTGGCCGTTTTCGGCGAGCAACTTCAGGCCCGCCACGGCGCCGGGTATCGCCTCGTCGCCCCGGTAGACCGTGCCGTCCAGATCAACGACGATATTCATCTGTCAAACCCCCGTTTTTCTTTGTTTCCACTGATAGCACCAACTCAACGGTTGCCCATGCCGCCGCTGAACTTGTAAGCAATCTGCTGGAGCACCACGACGATCACCACCAGCAGCACGGACAATGCGGAGGCGGTGAAGATCTCCCCTCGGTGCAGCGCCTCGAAGATCCGGTAGCTCATCGGCTGCCATGCGGCGGGCGCCATCAGCACGGTGAGACTGGTCTCCTTGATGACCGTGACGAACACCAGGATCGAGCCCGCCAGCAGACCGGGCGCAAGGAGCGGGAAGATGACTGTCGACACGGCCACGAACCGGGACGCGCCCAGACTCCCGGCGGCCTCCTCGACCTCGTTGCCGATCGCCTGCATGCTCCCCGCCGTGGATCGCAACATGTAAGGCAACCGGCGGATCGCGTACCCCACCACGAGGAGGAAAGCACTGCCGGTCAGCATGAGGGGGGCAGCGTTGAAGGACTGGATCAGCGCGATGCCCAAGGCGATGCCCGGCACGATCAGCGGGATGGTGGTCAGGAAGTCCAGTCCGGTCGACTTGTTCCGGTGCACGAAGTAGGTGATGAACGTGCCTGCCACCAGACACACCAGCAGCGCGCCAGCGCCGAGGACAAGGCTGTTGATCACATTGTCGAATCCCCGGCCGAAGACCCGCTCGTAGTGGGCCAGCGTCCACTGCTGCGGCACCAGGCTCGAGCTCCAACGCCGGGCGAAGGACATGACGAAGACCG
Organism: Phytoactinopolyspora alkaliphila; assembly: GCF_010550695.1. Classification (GTDB taxonomy): domain Bacteria; phylum Actinomycetota; class Actinomycetes; order Jiangellales; family Jiangellaceae; genus Phytoactinopolyspora; species Phytoactinopolyspora alkaliphila. The sequence continues at coordinate 127,973 of NZ_JAAGOB010000013.1, read as the reverse complement.
ACGCGAGCACCAGGGTCGGAAGCAGGACCACCAGCGAGGTGTAGATCGCCAATCCTCGGCACAGCCCCTTCGACCGGTTGAGCTCCACCACGGCGCCCCGGCCGGTCAGCGTGCCATAGCCCTTGCCGCGCAGCACCAGCCTCTGCAGGCCGAAGAAGGCCGCGACGACGGCCGTCATGACGATCACCAGGACCGACGCGCCCGCCCAGTTGAAGAATCCGGCGATCTCCCGGTATGCCTGCACCACGATGAGGTTGAGATCTGGCGGCGCCAGCACGATCGCCGCGCCGAAGTCGGAGAACGCGATCGCGAAGATCAGCAGCGCTGCTGAGATCACACCGGGTAGGGCAAGCGGCAGAGTCGCGGTGAAGAACGGTGTCAGCCCCCTGGCTCCCAGGTTCGTTGCGGCGTTCTCGACCGAGACGTCAGCGACCCGGAACGCCGCGACCATCGGCCACAGGACGAAGGGAAACAGGAAGAACACCATGGCCAAGACGATGCCTGTCATCGAGTTCACGTTGAAGATCGTTCCGTCGCCGCCCAGCCGCTGATACAGCGCGGTGGCCCAGCCGGAACGGCCGAACATGATGATCAGGCCGCCCGCGCCCACCATCGTCGGAATGACGATCGGCACCGTGCACAGCACCATCAGCACGCGCTTGAACGGCATGGCCGTCCGGGCGATCCCATACGCGATCGGCATCGCCAGAAGTGTGGTGATCACCGCCACCCACGTCGCCAGCACCAGGCTGTTGCGTAGTGCGGACACGTATGCCGGCCGGGTGACGGTGTCGATGAACGTCGCGAACGACGCGTCCCCGAGCCGGTCCAGGTTCGTGGCGCGAATCTGACCGTCGATGAGCGCACCGAGCAGGTTCGCGGGCTGACCGGTAAGGCTGACTACCACCAGTGACACTAAGGGGACCAGCAAGAAGACCGCAAAGAACGCCCAGACCAGTAGCCGGACAATACCGAGTGTGTCCAGCTTGGCGCGCAACCAGCCAGTTGCCCTGCCACCCGGGCGGCGTTGTTCACTGTCGGCCGCCGCGGGGGCCGGGCGGGTGTCCACGCCGCTCACGACGGCGCCTCGGGGGTGAGCAGCCGAACCCGGGAAGGGTGAACGTCGAGGACGACGTCCTCGTCGATGCCCATCAGCGACGACGCCCCGGCAAAGGAGTGCTCGGCCCGTACCAGGCCGGCCCGGGTCTCCACCTCGTACTGCACGATGGCACCCAGGAAACCGACGTGGCGAACCTTGCCTCCGATCCGGTTTCCTGCGGGAACCGACGGCTCCATGCTGTCTGCCCGGGACCCGCTGTCTGCCCGGGACACGATGAACGCCTCGGGCCTGATCAGCACCTCACATGTGCCGCCGCCTCCCCACGCGTCCTCGGATCGCAGCGTCGACCCGGCCACGTCGACCACGGTCAGAGCGTCGTCCCGGCCGGCAACGGTTCCCGGGAGAAGGTTCGACGTGCCCACGAAGTCTGCTGCCCACGGGGTCGCCGGGCGTTCGTAGAGCTGTGTCGGCTCGGCGATCTGGACGATACGGCCGTCCCGCATCAAGGCGATCCGATCGGCCATGCTCATGGCCTCGTCCTGGTCGTGAGTGACGAAGATCGTCGTGATGCCGACCTCTTGCTGGATGTCCCGGATCATGTACCGCATCTGGGTGCGCAGCTTACGGTCCAGGTTGGACAACGGCTCGTCCATCAGCAGCACGGACGGCCGTTTGACCAGTGCCCGGGCGAGAGCCACCCGTTGTTGCTGGCCACCCGAGAGCTGACTGACTTTGCGTCGCTCGTAGCCGGTGAGATCGACCCGCTCCAGGGCCTTCGCCACCTCGTCACGGACTTCCGGCTGCCGGTGCGCCAGCCGGCTGTTCGCCAGGCTCCCCAGCGCACTCAGCTTCCGAGATGCGCCACCTCCATTGAGCCGATCCATGAGCAAGCCGTACGCGACGTTGCGGTAGACGTCGTAGTGCGGGAACAACGCATAGTTCTGGAACACCATGCCGGTGTCCCGCTCCGCTGGCGAGAGGCCCGTGACACCGCGCCCGGCGATGCGCACCTCACCCGACGTCGGCTCCTCGAAGCCGGCCACACAGCGCATCGTGGTTGTCTTTCCGCAGCCAGATGGACCGAGCAGCGCGAAGAACTCACCCCGCCGAATGCTGACGCTCACGTCGTCCACGGCCAGCGTGTCGTCGAACTTCTTGGTCAGCCTCCGCAAGTCGAGGAAGCCTTCGGCGTCCGCTGCGCTCATGTCCCCGACCGGCTCCACGGCTAGCGCGCGATCAGCCGCCATACCGGTCCGCCCAGGCGTTGCGGATGCTGTCGTAGTTCTCCGACACCCAGTCGACGTCGAGATCCATCGCATGTCCTGCGACATCCGCCGGAGTCAGCGGGATGCGCATATCGACCTCGTCATTGGCGACGAGGTAATGCCAGTCTGCCCGGATCTGCTGCCCCTCAGTGCTGAGGAACCATTCAACGAACTGCTGGGCGCCTTCGGGGTTCGGCCCGTCGGCGATCAGCGCGATGGGGTTGACCAGGACGGGAGTGTTCTCGGGGATGTGAAAATCCACCGGCGCGCCCTGCTGCTCCTGCAGTTGGTACGGCATGAACTCGAAGGCAACCCCGAGCGAGGCCTCACCCTGCGCCACGGCCTGGGTAGGACCGGCTCCGGAGTCCGGGATAGCGCTGGCGTTCTCCACGACGCTGTCGAAGTAGTCCCATGCCGCGTCCTCGCCCTGCGACATCACTTGACTGAGCACGAAGAGCGTGGCCGTGCCCGAGGCTGCCGGGTTCGGCAGCTGGATCTCGCCGTTCCACCGCGGGTCCGCAAGCTCCTCCCAGGTCTGAGGCAACTCGTCCGCGCTCACCAGTTCGGTGTTGTAGGCGAGCCCGAGCACGAAGATGTCGGCACCGATCCAATGCCACTCGTCTTCGCGCATCTGGATCGGACCGTCGAACAACTCCAGATCCCCGACGACATCGGGAGTGAACGGCTCCAGCAGGCCGTTCTCCTTGGCGAACTCGAACGGCATGAACCCGCCGCCGCCGTACCAGACGTCGCCGCGCGGGCTGTCCTGCTCGGCCAGCATCCGGTTGACTATCTCGTTCGTTCCCCCCGACGTGACCGTCACGTTCCCGCCGACCTGATCCTCGAATGCGGCAGCGATCTCCTCGGTCATGTCCGCGGTCTCGGGCGAGTAGAAACTGATGGTGCCGATGTCGTCGTCGCCGCCGCCCGAGCCGCCACAGGCGGCGAGCAGCAGGCCCATGGTTGCTGCGACGGCCGCGGCCGGCAGCGTACGTGTGATCTTCATGGGGCTCCTACCTCTTGGTAATCGTCAGCCGGAAAGTCACGTGTTCTGGTGGTCGTTGCCGCGTTGGGCATGTGGCTCAGGGCGCTCTACGCGGCGACGATCGCCAGACTCAGCCGAGTGCGCGGGCGTCGCCGGCGACGAGTTCCGCGATGTCCTCTGGCAGCCGATGGCCGCCCTGACCGTTCTCGGCCAATGTCGCGACCCGCGCCCAGTCCTCACGATCGATCGCTCGCAGGAGCTGGTCACGCAGCTGCGCGGGGATGTCCGGGCCCGTGACAAGGTGCACCAGGCCAGCGGGCGACGCCTCGATGGTGACCGAGGACGAACTCTCGGCCACTCCACCGACGCCTCGCGCTTCGGCAGCGACGACGAGTTCCCCCAGATCCAGAGTGTTGACGTCCACGGCCGCGCCTTCGGTGACCGGTTCGCCGCCAAGAGTGATCTCGACGTGGTCGGCGCGCTCGGCAATCACCGCCGGAACGATGACGTCACCTCTGGTCAGGGTGGCTCCGTCCGCCGGAGAGGCGATCTGAACTGACGGCTCGTCGGGAACGGTCTGCACATGGCGCGCGTTCCAGCCGACCAGGCGGCCCGGATGATCGGTGATGACACCGTCGACCCCGAGGTCGCGCAGGATCTCCCACTGGTGTGGATCGTTGATCGTGTACGGCATGACCGCGATGCCCGCCTCACGCAGATCAGCGATCACCTCGGGCCGCTCCTGCAGCCGCGCCCACGACGGGTTGTAGGCCACCACGCCGAAGTCCTCGGCAACCGCCACGGGGTCGGCGTCCAGCGTGGAGCGCAGCAGGGCAAGGCGTAGCTCCGGCTCGATGTCCCTGGAGTCCCGCAGCACCTGCTCGTCGAAGCTCTGCAGGATCACCTGGTCGAGCTGGTCCCGTTCCCGGATGACGTCGATGATGGTGACCAGCTCGTCGTAGGTCTCAGGGCCCTTGATCTCCAGAAGCAGGGTCGGCGCCCGGCCCCGCATCAAGTCGAGGACATCGGCGAAGGTCGGGACCGGCTGGCCCTCGAACGCGGAGGAGAACCAGGAACCGGCGTCCAGACCGGACACGTACTCCGAGTCCACCTCGGCCAGCACTCCGCTACCGTCGGTCGTGCGGTCCAACGTGGCATCGTGCAGGAGCAGAGGCACTCCGTCGGCGCTGCTGTGGACATCGATCTCCACATACTCGGCACCCGTGCGCAGCGCGGACTCGATCGCCGCGAGCGTGTTCTCCGGACTGACGCCGGAGTAGCCGCGATGGGCCACAACCGCCGGCACGGAGTCCGGTCCGATGGGGCGAGTGATCGGCTCGTCGTCCAGTTGGGTCACGACCACGTCGTCGAAGGACACTGTTGCTCCGTTCGCTATCAGTCCCAGCACGCCGTCCTCCGATCGTCGGAGTGCCGAGGTGTTCATCACCGGGACGCCATCGAAGATCCAGGTGGCACGGCTACCACGTACCTCGACAGCCACCTGGACATCCTGTCCCACTCCCGCGTCAAAGGGGGCTGGCGCCGTGTTGGTCACATTCCACGAGTCCGACGTGGTGCGCTGGCCGAACTCCAGGCCGTTGTGCGCCGACGTCCCGCTGCGCATGGTCGCGATCCACCACGGTGTCGAGCCGTCTGGCGCGATGTCTAGCGCCACGGCGGTCCAGCGCGCAGCGTTCACCACTTGCTCGAAGCGGACCGTCACGTCCACGCGGAAGTTCCGCTCGTGCGATCCGAACGTGATCCGGGATTGCTGGGAGGATGATTGACTGTGCCCCACCAGGCGCCCGTCGACCACCTCCCAGTCGCCTTCTACTGGGTTCCAGCCTTCTGGGATGCCGTCGCCGGAGAAGTCCTCCTCGAGGATCACCTCTGGCTTCTCCAGATCTTCGGTGACTGCCGGTGCTGGCGCGACGGCGACGAATGCCGCGGCCAGCGGTACGACAGCGAGGGCGGGGAGCGTAACGCGAAGCAGCCGCACGGGTACCTCCTCGTACCGGTGGAGCGCTTTCCGCACAGGGTCGATCGGCGACGGAATCCAGTCGCTACTGAGCAGAAACACTCACTTTCGGGTGTTGGCTCGGGAGTCTACGAGCGGTTTTCTGATCGGTCAAGGGTTGGATGAGCGTAAGCGAGCGAAACCACTCACTACCTGTCAACGAATGTCCAAGTGACGCGTGACCACCAGTCATTCATACGTGGTGAGTTCGGCCACCGCGGTGAATCCTGCGACTCCCGCGTGCGCGGACAGACGCAGGTAGCGAGCCCGCACACCGCCGGCCACGGTCACGTCCTTCGGGAGTGAGTCACGAGCCCACGAACCCGACGCCACCGGCTCGAAGGTCGTGCCGTCCGTGCTCACCAGGTACTGGTACCGGGTTACGATCCCTTCGTATGTGCTCATCGGCGGGCGGTACCGCACGGCCGCGATGGTCCGCTCACGCCCGAGATCCAGCGTCAGGTGGTGTGGGTGCGGCTCCGGCGTCTCGGGGCCTGCGCCGGAATGCCAGTAGGTCCTCGGGTCACCGTCGACGGCCAGTGCTGCCGAATGCTCGCGCGCGGCGCTCGACGCCTCGGCGGACATCTCCGTGACGGGCACCGGAGTACCGGCGGGCGGCGCGGGAATCGCCTCCATCTCCGGTGCCGGCGGCTCGACGAGCGGCTCACGCGACGGCTCGTAGCCCTGCCGGTCGCCGCCGAAGCGCAGGCGCGAGACCACGGCGCCGTGATCGGAGTAGAAGGGATACAGCTCGTCGAGGTCGCCACCGCGGTGCCCGGGCAGGCGGCGAGTCCGGGTCCACGACGCCAGCACGTCCACGTCACCGCGGGCCAGCAGGTAGTCAAGCCGCATGGGCGCGTACATGAACGAGTGGCCGGCCGTCCAGGTGCGCCCCGGATACCGCGCAGCGTCGGGATGCGCCGTCCGGTAGGTGTCGGCGAAGCCCGCCTCGGCGAACATCTCCATCACCGGCCAGCGCAGGACGAGACCCTCGTGGCGCGGCGCGCCGGCATGCGCCTCGGTCCAGTCCAGGGACGTCTGCGTGTTGAAGTCACCGCCGAGCAGCACCGGAGCGTCGTCGCGAACGTAGCGCGGCAACCGGTCCTCCAGGATGATCCTGGCCATCTCCCGCCGGCGCTCGTCGTCACTGGCGGCGAGGTCGGCGTCGGTGTACGTGCGCTCCAGCCCCATGGCGGCTTCGAGCGCGGTCTGGTTCAGCGGCCCCCAGGAGTTGGCGAGATGCGAGATCCACGTCGTGAACGCGTGGAGGTGGCCGCCGCCAGGAAGCACGAGCCGGGCGCCCCCGAAATTGAACGAGGTCACCGGAGGCTGGCTGATCACCGGGTAGACCTCCTCGACCGGCAGCCAGGTGAACAGCCAGAGATTGTCTCGATCAGCCGCCTGGCCGGCCTCGCGGGTGATCGGTACGCCGGTGAAGACCCGGCCGTCCCCGGTGTCGCGGTTGAGTGCCTTCTCGATGCGCTCCCCGAGCCCGTACGTCTCGACCAGAAAGATCAGGTCGGGCCGCTCGTGTGCCAGGAAGTCCAGCAGCTCGCTCTTGTTCTGTTCCGCGAAACCGTGCGCGTGCAGCTTGTCGAGATTGCCTCCGTGCCAGATGTTGAAGGCCATCACATCGAGGACGGTTCCAGTGATCATGAGAGCCTCCTGCGGCACGTCTCGAAACGGTCACCGTTCGCCCACAGTATGCACGATAGTGATCACTTCGACCAGTACGGCGCACGTACGCGCCCCACCACCGGACATCCCGTAAACAACATGCGTCAACGCATGTCATCCACGGTTAACGCGGCGGCCATCGACCGACCACTTCCTGATCACCGGGTGAGCGTTTTTGCGTGAAAATCTCTCCAAACGATTGACATCTAGCATGATCGACAGGACGATGTCGTCAGAGTCGTCCGGTTTCTTCAACTCGTCCCCGACGCATATCGGCAAGGAGCACGCCCATGACGACCACGACCTTCACGAAACGCTGGTATCGCGTCCTGGCGCTGATACCGGCCGCAGCGCTTCTCGCCGCCGCCTGCAGTCCGGGTACGGGCGGGGACGGCGACGACAGCCTGCCTCCTCTTGAGCAAGACGACGCCGTCGCCGAGGGGCAGCACGAAGCACCGGAACTCGCCCAGATGGTCGAGGACGGCGAGCTTCCGCCCCTGGAAGAACGGCTGCCCACAGACCCGCTGGTGGTCGACGTCGTCGATCGCATCGGCGTCTACGGCGGCACCTGGCGCCGCGCCGAGTCCGAGGTGTACGAGCTCGAGGTCACCGAGCGCCGGCACATCGGCTACGAGCGGCTGTTCAACTGGACACCGGAGTGGGAAGGCGGGTCCGAAACGACGCCGAACATCGCCACCGACGTCGAGGTCAATGACGAGGGCACCGAGTACACATTCTTCCTGCGCGAGGGCATCCGCTGGTCGGACGGCGAACCGTTCACCGCGGACGACATCGTCTTCGCGGTGGAGGACTACTACTTCCATGAGGACCTCACCGCGGACGCGGACCCACGGCTCCTGGTGAGCGGCGGGCCCCCCGAGGTGGAGGCGATCGACGACTACACGGTGAAGTTCACCTTCAGCCGGCCGCACGGCCTGTTCCTGCAGAGTGTCGCCGAGTGGGCGACCCAGAAGCTCACCGCCATGCCCCGCCATTACATGGAACAGTTCCATGCCGACTACAACGACGACGATCTCGACGACCTGGTCGCCGAGTCCAGCCTCGGCAGCTGGGTGGACCTGTTCGTCGACAAGTCCGACCCGATGCGCAACCCAGACCTGCCGGTCATCTACGCGTGGAAAGTCACCCAGCCGTTCGGCCAGGGCACTGACGTGGTGTTCGAGCGCAACCCGTACTACTGGAAGGTCGATCCGGAGGGCAACCAGCTGCCTTACATCGACCAGCACGTCGTCCAGCTGGTGGAAGACAGTGAGCTGATCAAGCTGCAGGCGATGAGTGGCGAGCTGGACTTCCAGCGCACCGTGGGTGGCCCCGCGGACCGGGCACTGGTGATGGAGAACGCGGAGCAGAACGACTACCACGTCGTCACCATGCAGCCCGACCACATGAACACGATGGCGATCCACCTCAATCAGACCACGCCGGACGAGACCAAGCGGGAGATCTTCCGGAACAAGGACTTCCGGATCGGCCTTTCGCACGCGATCAACCGGCAGGAGATCATCGATCTCGTCTTCTACGGTCAGGGTGAGCCCTACCAGATGTCGCCCTCGTCCGAGCTCTTCTACGACGAGGAGCTGGCCAAGCAGTACACCGAGTACGACGTCGACCTCGCCAATCAGTACCTCGACGATGCCGGCTACGAGATGGACTCCAACGGCCGCCGGATCGGTCCCGACGGCGAGCCGATCACCATCACCATGGATTTCGCCAATGACGTGAACGACGACTGGACGGACGCCCTCGAGCTCGTGCAGGGCTACTGGGACGAGGTCGGCGTGCGGATGGAGCTCAACGGGATCAGCCGCTCGCTGCACACCGAGATCGTGCGGGAGAACGGCGAGCATGAGGCCACGGTGTGGACCGGCAGCGGCGGGCTGGTGCCGTTCATGCAGACCCACTGGTACTTCCCGTCGACTCAGGCTGCCGACTTCGCCTCCGCGTGGGGCGAGTGGTACCTGAACCCGGACAACCCCAAGGCCGAGGAGCCGCCCGAGGGCCCGCGCCGGCAGATGGAGCTGTACGACGAGATCCTGGTCACCGCGGACCCGGACCAGCAGGTCGAGTTGATGCGGGACCTGCTGGACATCCTCAAGGACGAGTTCTACTCGATCGGGATCAGCTCCCCGCCGGAGGGCATCGGCGTGGTGACGAACAAGATGCACAACGTCCCGGACCAGATGTTCAACTCCACGTCCTGGCCGACGCCGGGCCCGTCCAACACCATCCAGTACTTCATCGAGGAGTAGACGGCGAGTCCACCCACCGGCCCGCACCACGGCCGGAACCGCTGCGAGGCGCCGTCTCAGCGCCTCGCAGCGGTCTACCTGGAGTAAGGAGACGGGCACCAGATGCTCAGATACATCGCCCGGCGCGTGCTGGTGATGCTCCCGACGCTGTTCCTGATCTCGCTGGCGTCATTCTTCATCATCCAGCTCCCACCGGGAGACTTCCTGACGACCTACGCGGCCGGCATGGGCGCGCAGGATGCGATTGTTGCGCGAGAGCATCTGGCCGCGCTGGAGGAGCGCTACGGTCTCAACCAGCCGTTCCACGTGCAGTACTGGCAATGGATCTCCAACATCGTGTGCTGCGGCGATTTCGGGCAGTCCTTCGAGTGGCGCCGCCCGGTGTCCAGCCTCATCTGGGACCGGCTGACCCTGACCATGCTCCTGGCCGTCGTGTCCACCCTGTTCATGTGGTTCGTTGCGTTCCTGATCGGCACCTACACGGCGGTCCGGCAGTACTCGATCGGCGACTACTTCTGGACCTTCGTCGGGTTCGTGGGGCTGGCCATCCCGAACTTCCTGCTCGCGCTGGTCCTGATGTACATCTCGTTCCGGTACTTCGGGCAGAGTGTGGGCGGGCTGTTCTCTCCCGAATACCAGAACGCCCCATGGAGTATCGGCAAGCTGTGGGACCTGTTCCAGCACATGTGGATTCCGGTGATCGTGATCGCCACCGCGGGTGCCGCGGGCACCATCCGCATCATGCGAGCCAACCTGCTCGACGAGCTGCACCGGCCGTACACGACGACGGCCCGGGCGAAGGGGATGCAGGAATGGCGGCTGATCGCCAAGTACCCGGTGCGGCTGGCACTGAACCCGTTCATCAGCACGGTCGGCTGGACCCTCCCTACGTTGATCTCCGGTGAGATCATCGTGTCCGTGGTGCTGGACCTGCCAACCACTGGGCCGTTGCTCCTGCGGGCCCTGCGCAGCCAAGACATGTACCTGGCGGGCAGCTTCATCCTGATGCTCGGCGTGCTGACGCTGATCGGAACGTTGCTCTCCGACATCCTGCTGGCCTGGCTTGATCCGCGCATTCAGTACGACAAGGTGGGGAGCCGATGACGCACATCGAACCCTCTTCCCAGACCGATCCGCTCGCGGAGACGACGCCGCTCGGCGCCGCGCCGCCGGCGAGCTCGCCGGTGGGATCGCCCACCGGCCCCGGGAAGGGCATCGCCGAGGCCGGCAACGCGGGGTCCGGTGGGAACCTGTACACCGCCTCCCAGTGGCGGCTGATGTGGTGGCGGTTCCGCAAGCACAAGCTCGCGATGGCCAGCGGGATCTTCATTCTCCTGGTCTACGTGCTGCTCGTCTTCGCGGAGTTCATCGCGCCGTACCACTCGTCCGACCACAACGCCGCCTACCAGCACGCGCCGCCGCAGCGGCTGCACCTGTTCGAGGAGACCCCCGACGGATCGCGGTTCAATCCGCACGTCAAGGGCCTGGAGTATGAGACTGACGAGGAGACCTGGCGGCGATCGTTCAGCCCCGACGAGGAGCAGGTCTACCCGGTGCGGTTCTTCGTACGCGGGCACGAGTACGAACTGTTCGGATTGTTCACCACGGACATCCACCTCTTCGGGACCACCGATCCGGAGGCGCCTATGTATCTGCTCGGCGCCGACCGGCTGGGGCGTGACGTGCTGAGCCGGGTCATCTACGGCACCAGGATCTCCATGTCCATCGGCTTGATCGGCGTGGTCATGGCACTGGTTCTCGGCGTGATTCTCGGCGGGATCTCCGGCTACTTCGGCGGATGGATCGACTCGGCGATCCAGCGGGTCATCGAGTTCCTGCGCTCGATTCCGGAGATACCACTCTGGATGGCACTGACTGCCGCCCTGCCTCGGTCATGGTCACAGGTTCAGGTGTACTTCGCGATCACGGTGATCCTCTCGATCGTCGGCTGGACAACCCTGGCGCGGGTCGTGCGCGGCCGGTTCTTCTCACTGCGTGAGGAGGATTTCGTCACGGCGGCCGTCCTCGACGGCGCGAGCCGGCCCAGGATCATCTTCCGGCACATGCTGCCGTCGTTCACCAGCCACATCGTGGCGGCGGTGACGCTGGCGATCCCGGCGATGATCCTGGCCGAGACCGCGCTGAGCTTCCTCGGGCTGGGACTCACCGAACCGACGGTGAGCTGGGGCGTGCTGCTCAGAGAGGCGCAAAACATCCCGTCCATAGCGCACACCCCTTGGGTGCTGATCGTGCCCGCGACGGCGGTCGTGAGCACGGTGCTGGCGTTGAACTTCCTCGGCGACGGGCTGCGGGACGCCGCAGACCCCTACAACAAGTGATGGGCTCGGGTGAACCAGTGGGGACGAAGAGCATGCAAGCCGCCGTCGGAGCGGATCTCGCGCAGGACTCGCTGCTGTCGGTCCGGTCATTGAAGACGCAGTTCCCGGTCGACCAGGGGCTGGTGAAGGCCGTGGACGGAGCCAGCTTCGAGATCCGCCGCGGGTCGACCCTGTGCGTCGTCGGCGAGAGCGGGTGCGGAAAGAGTGTCACGGCCCGGTCCATCCTGCAGATCGTCGACCGGCCGGGCCGCGTCGTCGGCGGTGAGATGCTGTTCCGCCGCCGGCTGCGCAACGGTTCCGCCCTCACCGGTGAGGAGGAGATCGTCGATCTGGCCAAGCTGGACCCGAAGGGTGCCGAGATCCGCGACATCCGGGGCCGCGACATCGCGATGATCTTCCAGGAGCCGATGACGTCGCTCAGCCCGGTGCACACCATCGGTGACCAGATCGTCGAGGCCGTACACGTGCACGAGAACCTCTCCAAGGCCGAGGCGAAGGACCGCGCCGTCGACGTTCTCCAGCGCGTCGGGGTGCCGAAGCCGAAGCAGCGCTTCGACTCCTACCCGTTCCAGCTCAGCGGCGGCCTGCGGCAGCGTGCCATGATCGCGATGGCGCTGGTCTGCAACCCCGTCCTCCTCATCGCCGACGAGCCGACCACGGCTCTCGACGTCACCACCCAGGCGCAGATCCTGGAGCTGATGCACGAGCTGCAAGCGGACTACGGCATGGCCATCATGTTCATCACTCACGACCTCGGGGTGGTCGCCGAGATGGCCGACGACGTCGTCGTGATGTATCTGGGGCTGGCGGTGGAACGGGGCGACGTGAGGTCGATCTTCCACAACCCGCAACACCCGTACACCCGGGCGCTGCTGCGCTCGATACCCAAGCTCGGACTCGGTGCCCGCACGGGCCCGCGGACCCGGCTGGACACGATCCGGGGAATGGTCCCCGATCCCTACAACCGGCCCGCCGGCTGCCCGTTCCACAACCGCTGCGACGAGTTCATGCCCGGCACCTGCGACCGGATCGTACCGCCGCCGATCCAGTTCGGCGACCGGCGCGAGGTGCGCTGCCTGCTGCACGGCGGCGCCGAGGAGGACACCCGATGAGCACCGAGACTCTCCCCACCGGTTCGCTGGCCGGGCCACAGGACCGGGTGCTGCTGAACGTGGAGGAGCTTCAGCTGCACTTCCCTATCAAGGAAGGGTTTCTCCGCCGTACCACGGGTCACGTGCGCGCCGTCGACGGCGTGAGCTTCTTCATTCGCGAGGGCGAGACATTGGGTCTTGTCGGCGAGTCCGGCTGCGGGAAGACCTCCACCGGGCGGTGCATTGTCCGGTCCCACCAGCCTACTGGCGGCCGGATCGCGTACCACGCGAAGGGTTCCGATCCCGTGGACATCGCCACGGTCGAAGGTAGCGACCTCAAGCGGTACCGGCGCGACATCCGGATGATCTTCCAGGACCCGCAGTCCTCCCTGAACCCGCGGATGACGCTGCGCGACATCATCGGCGAGCCGCTGAAGATCCACGGCATCGCCTCCGGCAGTGAGCTCGAGGACCGCGTCGGCGCCCTGCTGCGCGACGTCGGCCTGCGCCCCGAGTACATGAGCCGGTACCCGCACGCGTTCTCCGGAGGCGAGCGGCAGCGGGTGGGGATCGCCCGGGCGCTGAGCCTGAACCCTCGGCTGGTCGTCGCCGACGAGGCGGTCTCCGCGCTCGATGTCTCGGTGCGTGCGCAGATCCTGAACCTGCTGCAGGATCTGCAGGTGGAGCACCAGCTGACCTACCTGTTCATCTCGCACGATCTCTCCGTAGTCGAGTACCTGTGCGACCGGGTCGCCGTCATGTACGTCGGCAAGGTCGTCGAGATGGCGGACACGGCGACACTGTTCGCGAACCCGAAACACCCCTACACCGAAGCGCTGCTGTCCGCTGTGCCGAAGCCGGACCCGCTGCTGAGGGACCGACGGGACCGGATCGTGCTCTCCGGTGACGTCGCCGACCCGTCCGATCCGCCCAGCGGCTGTTACTTCCACCCCAGGTGCCGGTACGCGAAACCGATCTGCGCGGAGGAGCAGCCGCCGTTGCGTGACGTGGGCGACGGCACCTTCGCCGCCTGCCACTTTTCTGAGGAGCTCAATCTGCGCGGCGTCGCCACCCCGCCCCCTCCAAAATGATCATGTAAACCATGCTTTCTCGTGCTTCACCATGCCTGCAGGCCTGGTATCGCACGAAGAAACATGGTTTACGTGATCATTCCGAGACGGCGGGGCGGACCTTCGGGAGTTCCGCGCGGAACGTGGACGGCGGGACGCCGAAGACCTCTTTGAACCGCCTCGAGAACGCATACTCGTCACAGAACCCCAGCTCCAGCGCTATCTGCCGGATGGTCGAGCCGCCTTGCAGCATCCGGGCGGCGTCGTCCATCCGGTGCCGCGTCCGCCATCGGCCGGGCGGCTCGCCGGCTACCATCGTGAACGCCTTACGGAAGCGGTGGTAGGACATCCCCACGGCGCCGGCTACCCGGTCCAGGCTCAACGCCGGCTCGTGCCGCAGCAGCACGCACGCCTCGCGGAACCAGGAGGGATGCTCGCCGGGCCGCTCCGCGCTCATCCGCGCGGCGGACAGGAGGACTTGCAGCCGAGACAGTTCCATCAAGGCCGAGCGCACACCGCCGGCGCCTGGCTCGGTGATCGATTCCATCTGCGGCACCCAGCTCTCCACGGGGACGAGCCGCCCGACCGGCCGTGAACGGTCCAGGATTCCCCGCTCCTCCAGCATCCGCGGGAGCGCCCCGTCGAACAGCACGTAACGCTCGGTCCAGGGCTCCCCCGGAGACGGACCGTAGTCGTGTTTGAGGCCGGGAAACACGGTGATCGTGCTGCCGCCGACGAGCCGGTGATCGGCCCCCCGCTCGTCCCGGTATCGTCCGGCGCCGCTGACCAGATAGACGAACGCGTAGACGCCCAGCACCCGCGTGCCGCCGAGCCCGGCGCCGTCGGGGATGGCCCCGGACAGGAACACCCGTCCCAGGGACGCGTCGTCCGTGGCGCCGCGCACCAGCCGGATACCGGCAGGCCGTGTGGGCCTGCCGGTATCCGGCTGAGCGGCGTCAGGCGGAGCGGACTCGGGCTGAGCGGTACCCGGCTCTGCCGCGTCGTGCGGGTTCAGCAGATGAGCCCCTTCTTGGCGTCGGGCCCGTGCGCGATCGGCTCCGGACCTATCCAGCGCTCGTCGGTAGGTTCGCTGGCCGGCTGATACCGCGAATCCGTAGACATCCGCACCTGGTCAGAGGTGTTGTCCAGGCTTCCGTGCACCGTGAACATCCCGAAGACGATGACGTCGCCGGCGCGGAAGTCAGCCGTCAGCCAGCGACCGCCGAGCCGGTCCCGCAGTTCTGCGGGGTCGTGCGAGAGCGCTCCGTCCCAGGAGCCAGGTGTCTCCCCCGTGTTCCGGCAAAAGGTGTCGACGTCGCGCCGCCCGTAGTCGTCGGTGATCTCCGGCAGCCGGTGGCTTCCCTCCAGGATGATCAGGCCGCCGAGGTCGAAGCTGGTGTCCACCAACGGCGTCCAGGTGGTCCGCAGGCGTTGCGATCCGCGGTTCATGAAGACACCGTCACCGTGGGGAGCCGTGCCCAGACCAGGCGGGACCACCCGCAGCCACGTGTAGGTGAAATGGACGATCGGCTCACCCAGGAGCGCCTCGTGCAAGGAAACCATTCGCCCGCCGTAGAGCAGGCCGGTCAGCGCGGAGCTGGCACGGGCGATGCCCGCCCTGACCGTGGAAGAGCGCAACGACTCCGTCGCGACGAGCCGGTCGGGCAGCGGGCCCGGCTCCAGAAGGCCGTCGGCGGCGAACCTGGCCCCCACGTCGGCGCGCACAGCGCGGACATGGTCCGTGTCGTGGAACCCCGGAAGGTACAGGTAGCCGTCGTCGGCCAGGCGTCGCTGGAGATCGGTGGGGTCCCTGTCCGGTTCGGTCCGGCGCAGCTCACCCAGGTGAGTCGCGTCGAGTGTGACCTCGCGGGCGTGCAGCGTTCCAGCCGAGGCGACCGGCGCCCGGCTCGCAGTGGCGACTGAACTCACGACGAGTCCTCCCTCGCAGATACCGGATCATGTTACTTCTGACCCGACAGTACGGCCACTGGATCGCTGTCACCATGGCCGTACTGGCGAGGGCTTGTGCATTTTGACCCTCAGGTGGTCAGAAGAGACTCCAAGCGGTGACGTCCAGCTGACCAGTGTTGCCCAGATCGATCGGGTACTCCAGCATCACCATCTGGGCCGGCTCGCCCACGGCGGACGCGATCTCAACCACGGCGCCTTCGAGAATCTCCGAGGATTCCGTGGTGGTCACCGTGTTTCTCCAGACCAGGGTGACCCTCGCGGTCTCGCCCGGGGCAAGCGTGACCGGTGCAGGCTCCGGCGACTCGATCGACGTCGTCCCGTGGTTGACCGTGATGTCGAGGACCTGCCAGCCGGCGTCGAGCACCGTGATCTCCGGATAGCCCTCCAGCTCAAGGGGCTCGGATCCGCAATTGACCGCCTGAATGTCCTGCACACGCAGACCGCTCGCGGCGTCGGCGACGCCCGCAGAGAGCATCAGGCCGGATTCCGGGCAGTCGGAAACCGGGGCTGGAGTCTCCGGTATCGGCGGAGGCTCCAGCAACGACTCCGGTGAATACTCGACGTCCGGACCGGGAGCGAACGCGCCCCACGGCGCCATGCCGCACGCACTGAGGAGACACGTCAGGGCCGTCGTGGTGAACACGGCGAAGAGGCGGGTGCTTTTGCGCGTCAGAGGCCGATTGGTAGTCGTCGTCACCCAGCGATGATAGCTGCGGAATCAGAGCCTCAGGCTTAGATATCGGGCCAGCGCACGTGGGGGACGAACTCAGGATTCTCGCGGATGAACGACGCCACGAACGGGCACACCGGGACAATCTGCTTGCCGCGCTCGTTCGCGTCTTCGAGCGCGCCGTGGACAAGTGTGCTGCCGAGCCCTTGCCCGGAGAACGAGTCGTCGACCTTGGTGTGAGTGAAGACGATGTGCTCGCTGGACTCACGATAGTGGCTTGCTCCCGCAAGCGTCTCCCCCACCCAGATCTCGTACCTGTGGCCGGAATCGTTGCGCACTACCTTGGCGTATTCTGTGGCTCCACTCACGTGGCCTCCCCTTCCGGCAACGAAGTACTCGGCCCGTTCCGCACGTGACCGGTGTCCTCAGCATAGGTCGCTGCCGGCTAATCCCAGGCGAGGCGCCCGCGGAGCACCGCCTGTTCGGCCGGGTTGGCAGTCAGCTCCAAGGCACGGCGATCCGCGGCACGAGCCTGGTCGGCGTCGCCGAGTTCTCGCAACAAGTCGGCACGGGTGGCGTGGTACAGGTGATAGCGGTCCAGTTCCTCGCCGAGTGACCCCAATTCGGCCATTGCGGCATGCAGTCCTTCCACGTATCGCACGGCGATGGCTCGGTGCAGGCGGATGACCGGAGACGGTGCGAGGTGGAGCAGCATGTCGTACAGCACTACGATCTGTTCCCAGTCGGTGGCCTGCCAGCTTTCGGCCTCGGCGTGACAGGCGACGATCGCGGCCTGAAGCTGATACGGGCCAGGATCACGCCGCCGGGCGGCTTGCGCGAGTAGCCGCGTGGCCTCGGCAATCGCCTGCCGGTCCCACAGCGACCGGTCCTGATCCCGCAGCAACACGATCGCGCCATCCGGGTCGAAACGGGCGGCCACCCGCGCCCGATGCAGCCGGATCAGCGCGAGCAACCCGGCGACCTCCACCTCGGCAGGCATGAGCGCGTGCAGCAGCGCGGCCAGCCATTCGGCGTCTTCCACGAGGTCACGGGAATGCGCGTGCTCGCTGGTCGAGACGTAGCCTTCGTTCAGCAGCAGGTAGATCACGGTAAGGACGTCATTCAACCGTCCGGGGAGTTCGTCATCGCCTGGAATCCGGTACGGAACACCGGCGTCGGTGATCTTGCGCTTGGCGCGGGTGATCCGGCGGGCGACGGCGCTCTCCGTGGTGAGGAACGCTCGCGCGATCTGGGCGGTGGTCAGCCCGCACACTACCCGCAGCGTCAGCGCGATCTGCGCGGAGCGCGCCAACGCGGGGTGGCAGCACGTGAAGATCAGCCGCAACCGATCGTCGGGCTCGGCTTGCACCGGCCACTGCAGCCGTGCCAGCTTCCTGCGGTAATTGCTCTCCCGACGCAGGACGTCCAGGCCACGGCGCCGGGCCACGGTGAACAGCCAGGCATCGGGCCGGTCCGGGATGCCGTCGGCGGGCCATCGTTCGAGGGCGGCCAGCACGGCATCCTGGACGAGGTCCTCAGCGGCGGAAAAATCACCGATCACATGCACCAGGGACGTGGCGAGCCGGCCCGCGTGCTCACGGACCACACGGGCCAGCTCGGCGTGCGACGGTTGCTCCGCGGGCGTCATGACTCCAGCGGGCGGATCTCGACCACCGGGCAGCCTGGCCAGCTTTTGACCATCCGCATTGCCTCGTCCAGGTCGGCGACCTCGATCTCGGCGTATCCGCTGACCACTTCTTTGCCCTCCACGAAGGGGCCGTCCGTGATCACCGGATCGCCGCCCTCCAGCCGCACCGTGGTAGCAGTGTCGGCGGGCTGCAGCTTGCTTCCGCCCCTGATCTTGCCGGCATGCTCAGCGAACCACTCGTTGACTCGCTGGAACGCCCGGTCCCGCTCATCCTGACCCATGGCTTCCAGGTCGTTCGCGAACTGCTCGGTGTCGACGAACAACAGCACGTACTTCATCTGCCCCACCTTCCTCGGCTAGGAAGCCATTGTTTCCTGGAACGCGGCCAGCCGCCGCGTCAACTCGTCCGGTTCCACGTCTTCCACGTGCGTCGCGATGTTCCAGTGGTGCCCGAACGGGTCCACGACGTGAGCGTCCCGGTCACCATAGAACTGGTCCTCGGGGGCGCGCCGCACGCTGGCGCCCAGTTCCGCGGCATGCGCGACAACGTCGTCGACGTTATCCACGTAGATGAACAGGAACGACGGCGAGCCGCTGATGCCTTCCGGCGGTGGCGCCGACGTGCCCATGTGCGGAGACTCGTCTTCCACGATGAGCACCGAGTCACCGATCTGGACCTCGGCGTGGGCGATGGTCCCGTTCGGGCCGGGGAAGCGCATGCGCTCAGTGGCGTGGAACACCTCGGCGTAGAACTCCAGCGCCTTGCCGGCGCCACGCACTACGAGGCAGGGCGTGATCCGTCGGTACGTGTCCGGGATGGGTTGAGGGGTGGTCGATGTCATCTGCCGATCCTCCTTGGTGGGATGTGCCTGACGCGGAGGAGCAGCCCACCGGCAGGCTCAGCGAACCGAGAATCCGATGAGGCTTGCCCTCCTACTGATCTGACGATCGGCAGACCGCCCGATCGGACACCTTCCCGGGGAATCTTCCCGCCAAGCGCGCCCTCGCGGGTTCTCGAGAGATGACTCTAGGTCTGCGGCAGCCTGGCGGAGCCGCGCTTGGCCGGACGCGCGGACGGCGGGGGCACCACGGGCCCGATGTCGCCGTCGGGCGCGTCGTCGAGGTCGACGATCACCGGAGCGTGGTCACTGGGTCCGGTGCCCTTGCGGGCATGCCGGTCTACCCATGCCGCCTGGACCCGTTCGGCCACCGGATTCGCCGCCAGCACCAGATCGATGCGCATCCCGAGGTCCTTGTGAAACATCCCGGCGCGGTAGTCCCAGTACGTGAACACCCGCTCGTGGGGCCATCGGTCACGCACCACGTCTCGCAATCCGACAGCCTGAAGCTCAGCGAGCGCCGCCCGCTCGGGCGGCGTGACGTGGGTCTGCCCGATGTACGCGTCCGGATCGAACACGTCCGCGTCGGCCGGCGCAATGTTGACGTCGCCGCACACCAGCACCTCTTCGGGACCAGTAGCGACGACGTCGCGCAGGGCAGCCAGCCATGCCAGCTTGTAGTGGTAGTGGTCCGAATCGGGAGTCCGTCCGTTCGGCACGTACACCGAGTGCACCCGGATCCCCGCACAGGTGGCGGAGACCGCCCGCGCCTCGGGGTCTGGGAACCCGGGGCCGCCATCGAGTCCCGGCACCGCATCCTCGAGCCCGACCCGGGACAGGATGGCCACACCGTTCCATTGCGCCTGACCGTGTACCGCGTACTGGTAGCCGCGCCCGGCGAGCTCGTCACCGAGCAACGTGGCGAAAGCGTCGTCGCTAAGCTTGGTCTCCTGAAGGCAGACCACGTCCGGGCGGCGTTCATCCAGCCACGGCAGAAGCCGCGGCACCCGCTGCTTGACCGAGTTCACGTTCCACGTCGCCACTCTCACGCCAACCACCGTAGCGGAGCGCTCAGACACGGCGTTGCACGTGCAAGAGGTACTCCCGCCGGTTGAGGGGTTGTGGTCCGTCCGGGTCCGGGACGGAGCCGGCCCGCGGACCGGCCGGTAGTGGTCGAAGGAGGTCTCCAGGACACCTTCGCCACTGGTCATGCCGGGCAGCTGCTGCTGCAGCTCGTGCACCCTGGCCGCCGGTATGTCGCCCTCCAGCGTGCACGACGAACCGTGCGTCACGGACGTGCGGGGAGCCGCATCCAGACGGGCCAGAGCCGGCACCACCGATCCGAACACGTCCGCCGGGATCTCGACGCGGTACCGGTGCATCGGTTCGCAGACCCTGCTGCCCGCTCGCTTCAGCGCCGCGAGAAGCACCAGCGGCGTGAGGAACCGGAAATCCTCGCCGGTGCTCGACATGCTCTTGTCAAAGCCCTGATGAGCGTGGCTCTGGCGGGGCGCGTAACCCGAGTGTGTCAGCGCGACCGTGCAGTCGGTGACCTGCCAGCCGTACAGGCCCTGGCGCAACGTCGTGGTGATGGTGTCCTGGATCGCCGTCATGAAGGCGCGCGGCAGCGATCCGAGCTCCACGCCGAGCGCGAACTCGACGCCGGTCCCGATCGACGCCGGTTCGATGCGCAGGCCTACTGTGGCGAGGAACGGGTTCGAGTCCGTGTAGATGAACTCGACCGCTTCCCCGGTGCCGAGCGGCCGCTCGATGCACACCGTGGTGGTCTCCTCGAAGTCGACGTCTATGCCGTAGTCGTCGCGAATCGTCGCCTGGATGATCTCCTTCTGCACCTCGCCGTAGAGCGAGACGGAGATCTCCTGGCGAACGTCGTCCTGGCGCACATCGATCAGTGGGTCTTGCTCGGCGAGCTGGGTGAGGGCAAGGTGCAGGGCGCCCTTGTCGGAGAGGTTTCGAGGAACGACGACGGTCTCCAACGTCGGTGGGGCGAAGTAGCCACCGCCTGGCGCCACCAGCCCCGAATCACCGACGACGTCGCCGATCTGAACGTCGCTGAGACCGCGGAGCATCGCGATCCGCCCCGCGGACACCGTCTCCCGCTCCTCGGTCGAGCCGCGGTCGAAGACGCGGATCCCGGTGACCTTGCCCTCCCGGTCACGGCCCACCTGGACCCGGTCCCGGACGCGCAGAGTTCCGCTGAACATCCGGATGTAGGCGATCCGTTCCCCGGCCGCCCCACGCTCGATCTTGAACACCGTGCCCGAGACAGGCCCGCCGGCGTCCTGGCCGGCCGCGGGAAGCAGCTCCGCGATTCCACGCATCAGGGAGCCGCCACCCGCACCCGTGATGGCCGAGCCGAAGTACACCGGGTGAATCAGGGCTTTCCTGACCTGCGCGGTGAGCTGCGCATGGAGGCAATCCCCGGACAGTGCCCCTTCGTCGTCGACATAGGCCGCCAGGAGCGCGTCGTCGTGATCAGCCAGGGTCTCGATGAGTGCGGCGGTGAATACCGGGTCGGCGGTGGAGTACGCCGTGAAGCGAGCGGCGCGGGATCCGATGTCCTGCACCGATCCCATCGAGACGACGGCGGAGGTCA
This sequence comes from Phytoactinopolyspora alkaliphila, assembly GCF_010550695.1. GTDB lineage: Bacteria > Actinomycetota > Actinomycetes > Jiangellales > Jiangellaceae > Phytoactinopolyspora > Phytoactinopolyspora alkaliphila. Next base: position 106,454 of record NZ_JAAGOB010000013.1, on the reverse strand, counting down.
ACCGCTGCGCGATGGAGCGCAGAACATCGTCCTGGCGCGCACCGCGGCGGTCGATCTTGTTGACGAAGATCAGCGTGGGTATGCCCAGCCGCTGGAGGGTCCGCATAAGGACCCGCGTCTGTGCCTGCACACCTTCCACGGCCGAGAGCACGAGGACCGCGCCGTCGAGCACGGACAGGACGCGCTCCACCTCTGCGATGAAGTCCGGGTGGCCGGGTGTGTCGATCAGGTTGACGGTGACGTCGTCGATCGTGAACGAGACGACCGCGGACTTGATTGTGATTCCGCGCTGGCGTTCCAACGCGAGAGAGTCGGTCTGGGTACTGCCGTCGTCGACGCTGCCGACCTCGTCGATGACACCGGCGGCATAGAGCAGCCGCTCGGTCAGGCTCGTCTTACCGGCGTCTACATGCGCCAGAATCCCAAGGTTGAGTGTGGTCACGAGGTGTCATGTCCTCTGGATAGGTCCGGATGCCGTTCTGAATGGACATGAACGTTCCTCGCATAACACGTCTCCTCGGGATCGTCGGCCGACCCGGCGATTACAGCAGGCCAGGAGTGCGGCGGACAACGGATTTTCGGCGCGGCCCAGCGGGGCCATGAAGGATTGCTTTCATCGATCAACCACGGGCCGGACATCGCGCCGTACCGCCCGGCGACGGGGCGTTTCAGGGCCGGCTCCCCGGGGCTAGCGGGGAGACGCACCCCGGAATGCCGGGTGGGTTCGGCGGCACCGGTAGCACGTCGGGAGTTTTCGCGGAGACCGCGCCAGCGTCGAGGCGCAAGCCCCTCCCGGGCCGCTGATTACCGGCCCTCCGGCTGGCGTCGTCAAATCCGGATTGACATCTAATTCCCTCATTTCTCCATGTCACAAGCATTGAATCGAACATAGATTCGATCTATGATGGAGTCAGTTGATCAATTCTGGCAGGACACACCATCACCGGCCTGATCTGCACGGGCGCAGTGAGGTGCACTCGCCCCGGAAACTATAAGAAGGAGGTGGCCGCCGTGGCAGACGCCGCCGGGTGGGACGGTGATCACCTCCCCGCCGTGCCTTGGCAGGCTGATGACGCGCCCGCACCCCCGCAGGGAACACCTGGCCCGGATCACACGACTCGGGACGCGCCTAGCCCACGCGCGCCCCACCCGAACACGTCCGGCCAGCACACGTCCCACGAGCACGAGTCTGATCAGCACGAACCGATGCGGGCGCCGGACGGTTTGGCGTCGTACCCACCAGGGCCGAAGCTGGCCGCGGTGCTGGCGGAGCTGCCGATCAGTCGTGTTCGTGGCGGCGACGTTGTCGAGGTGATGAAGGCCACCTACCGACAGGCGGGGCACGAATACGCGGCGTTCTTGGCAGCGGTGCTGGAGTCCGGGCTTCGCAGGGACCAGTCGGCGGACAGGGTGTCGCGTCTGGAACATCCAGGGAAGTTCGCCGCCGAGGAAGCCCGCGCCGCGCTTGTATGGTCCCGCCGCCGGTCCGACACCACCTTCGCTCTGGCGTGGGACGTGCACCGGCGGCTGCCGATGCTCGGCGAGGCTATGTACGCCGGAAACCTGGACGAAGCCCGAGCCCGCGCGTTCACGCAGTGGACCACCGGGCTGAGCGACGATCAAGCCGCACAGATCATCGCTGACCTGCTTCCGCTCGCTCCCGGATTGCTTGTCGGAGAGCTGATCGACAAGATTAAGCGCCTCGCCATCGCGATCGACCCAGACTGGGCGGAGAAGCGCTACCGTGCGGCGGTCAAAGGGCGCAGGGTCGAAGGGTCGCGCAACGACGATGGCACGGCGAACCTCAGTGGTCTGGATTTGCCGGTGGACAGAGTCGCGGCCGCATGTGACCGGGTAGACGTCCTCGCCAGGGCATGCAAACGGGCCGGAGACAGACGCCGGATCGCGCACGTCCGGGCCGACGTGTTCCTCGGCATGCTCGACGCGACCTTCGAATTCATGACCGACGACGAGATCATCGCCCACGTCCTCGCCCACCCGTTCGCCGAACCAGGGAGCCCAAGCTCCCAATCCGGAGCGCCGGCCACGGACCACATCCGTGCGGCGAACAGAACGGGCAGCAGCCGGTTCAGCAGCGAGGACAGCGCCCAGTCCCCCAACGCCGGGTACAGCGCCCCAAACGCCGGGCACAGCACCCCCGATGCCGGCGCCGGAGACCACAGCGACAGGAACGGTGGAGCCAGCGACGCAGGCACATACCACCACGACGTGCACAACCGACCGGACGAACCTGCCGGTCGGGATGATTTCAACGGACCAGGCGAGCACGACGCACCGGACGAACCCGAAGGCCGCGACGAGCACGACGCACCGGACGAACCCGAAGGCCGCGACGAGCACGACGGACCGGATGAGACCGACGGCCGAGACGAGCCCAACGCACCAGGCGAACCCAACCCACCAGACGAGCCCAACCCACCAGACGAGCCCAACCCACCAGACGAACCCGGCGGGCCGCCTCGCGGGCCTAGTAGTCCCGGCAAGCCCAGCGGCAGCGGCGACGGCCTGGCTGCGAAGGTTGCCGGCAACCTCGGTGACGGCAGCGGCGACGGAAGTCCTTGCGACGGGCGCCGTGGCGACCGCCCAGCGCAGCAGACGACCCGCGGGCACATCGCAGCGACAGCGAAGAACCGCTCGGGCGCCTGGCCGGTACGGGAGATGCGTGTGGAGATCGCCGCCCTGCTCGGCACGAACGAACACCCTGCCGAGATCGTCGGCTGGGACTTCGTCCCAGCCTCGTTGGCCCGCGACGTCATCGAAACCATGGCGGGCGCGGAGTGGCGCTGGGTGATCTGCGGCGCCGACGGACGCCCCATCGACTGCGGGGTCACCACCCGGCGACAGGCTCGGCACCGAGATCCGCACGGGTATGGGAACGGCCATGGGCACGGGTATGGGCATCGCGGCCAGAACCGGGAGCGGAAGCAGGGTGAGGTGCCCGCAAGACATCGCCGTCACTCGATTGTCGAGCTTCACATCAAGGAGAGCGAACTGAAGCAATTCACCCGCGACCCGACGCACCTAGGTACGTGGTCGGAGGTGATCGCGGACATCGCTGCCCAGCATCACCGGAATGTCATCGACAGCGACACCGACGACGCCACCACCACCGTCTCTGCCCCTGCCACTGCAGCCACCGGCCCTGCCCCTGCCACTGCAGCCAGCACCAGCGTGGGCACGGACATGAGAGACGCGGCGCGGCGCACCGCCGGAGCACGGTTGCGACGGCTGATTCAGATCCGGGATCGCTCCTGCGCTCATCCCGCCTGCCGAGCGCCCGCATCTCGCACCGATCAAGATCACGTGGTAGACCACGCCGACGGCGGCCTCACCACCGCTTCGAATCTCGCCTGCTGCTGCCGGCACGATCATCGGCTCAAGCACGACGGCGCATGGAAAGTGAGCAAACCATCGCCCGAGATCACTGTCTGGCGCAGCCCGCTCGGTCACACATACGTGAATCGGACACCCGTGGTGATGCCCGCGCTACCCGGCCCACGCACCGGCACGGGAGTCGACGCTGGTCCCTGTTCCGGCTCCAATCCCACCGCGGAACAGGGCATTCGCGAAGGTGAAATCTGGTCTCCGTTCTCGGTACCGATGCCTAGATCCGGCGAGGAGACGCGCCGGTATCTGGCATGCGGCTGTCAGTACGTCTGCCGCTGCATGCCGATCATGCGACCGGCGCCGACGAGCCCTGCCGCCAAACGCGCCATGAGCCAGCCAAGGCCCGCAGCTTGTCATACCAGTGCCCACATGCATGACCGCGCCCGCGCCGCTCGATATGCCTACCCCAACGTCGACGCAGACCTTCAGCGCACAGACCCAGCACCGTTCTAATGCCCAGGATAGAGGGTTCGTTCACCGGGCTGGGCTGTCCAGATGGGAAGGCTGCACGGCTTGAAGACTGCACGGCTTGAAGACTGCACGGCTTGAAGACTGCACGGCTTGCCGCCTCCTTCAAGCATCCGCCTCATGATGGAAGGATGCCACCGTCTCGGTGACGGCCATCGGGTCCCGATGCAGATGCGTCAGGATCACGCGTCGAAGACCACACGGGCAACGCTGGTAACTCACCAGCCCTTCACTGGTGGCGTGGGTTGAGTCGGTCCCCCAGAGATGCCTTTCATTGCATGTCATGCGCTGAGCTTGATGTAATAGCTTTATGCATTTCAACCCTTACGGCCGCGACGCGGTCCTGCTGGGGGTGAGCCTGCTCAACAGCCCGCCACTCAGCATTGTCGACCTTGAGCAGCGATGCGCCGACGCCGGCCTTGTGTTGGAGCGTCGAGCGCGCGAGCAGGACCTCACAGCCGTCAGCTCTTTTCTCCAGCGATGGGCCGAGGTGATCGACAGTGCCGAGAACCAGGAGCGAGCATCCCGGCTCAACGTGCTCCTGCGAGAGCACGCCGAAGCTCCGCAGCTCACCGACCACGCGGGTACGGGATGGCACCTACATTTCCGGGAGGACGATCTCCCAGTGGACCGGCAGGTGTGCGCGCTCATCGCAGCGGGCACCGCCTTGCATCTCACCGGGCGGGGGATGGATCGTCTCGGGCGGTGCTCCGCCGCCGGGTGCGGGCGAGTGTATGCCGATGTCTCACGCAACGGGCGCCAGCGTTATTGCTCCCCATCCTGTGGAAACCGCGCAGCGGTCCGGCGGCATCGCGCGCGTGGCGCTCGCCTGGCCGCCTGATCGGAGCTCCCGGCCATCGTCGCGGTCGTCCGCTCGCCGAGGAAGTGGTTCCGCGAGAACGCGATCGCGCGTACGACGCGGCCGGCCAGGCATCGGCTCCACCGCGCGGCCCATGCGAAGAATCACCTGAACGGCCGATGATTTCGACGCGACACTCGGCCCGGAAAGTGACACAATTCACGTTGGCTGATCGTTCGCCATACCGAGTCTGAAGGGAACCAGCGTGATCCGGGGGATTCTCGACCACGACAGCAACGGCTGGCGGGTCGAACTGTACGACACCGAGCCGCTCAGGCACACCATCGTTGAGATCGACGCCCTGCCCACCTGGGAGGACGCGTCAGCGATCATGACCAAGGCCTTCCGCATCCTCGCCTGACTTGCCACCCGGCCGTCCCGGCTCGCCGGACCACCTCGCACAATCGTTCAAGACCCGTGTGCCCTGGTCCGAATAGAAACGTCAGCAAGATCACCGGCGCGTCCGGTTGGCGCGCTGACGTTGCCGTGGAGACGAGGGATGCCGTGGAGACCGTGGGATTCATTGGGCTTGGAGTAATGGGCCAGCCGATGGCGCTGAACCTGGCCCGGGCCGGCGTACCGCTGGTGGTGTGGAACCGGACGGAGTCGCGCTGCGACCCCGTCGTGACGGCGGGCGCACAACGCGCCGCCGACCCGGCCGAGGTGTTCCGGCGAGCCGATGTCGTTCTGCTCATGCTCGCCGACGAGCCGGCCGTCGACGCGATCCTGGCCCGCCGGACACCACGGTTCGCGTCCATGATCCGCGGCCGCACGCTGGTGCAGATGGGCACGCTCGGAGCGTCGTACTCCCGCGGGCTGGCCGTCGACGTCACAGCGGCCGGAGGCGGCTACGTCGAGGCTCCGGTCTCCGGGTCACGCGGTCCTGCCGAGAAGGGCGAGTTAATCGCGATTCTCGCCGGCCAGCCCGGGGACGTCGAGCGGGTGCGGCCCTTGCTCCAGCCCATGTGCGCGAACTCGTTTCGCTGCGGTGACGTGCCGTCGGCGCTGGAGATGAAGTTCGCGGTGAACCTGTTCCTGATCACCCTGGTGACCGGGCTCGCCGAGTCCTTCCACTTCGCCGAGGAGCACGGACTCGATCCGGCGACACTGCGGCAGATCCTCGACGCCGGACCGATGGCGTCAGCCGTATCCCGGGCGAAGATCGCCAAGCTGGTCGACGCGGACTTCGAGGTGCAGGCCGCCATCGCCGACGTGCTGAAGAACAACCAGCTCATCGCAGACGCGGCGGACGATCGCGGCGCCGCGTCTCCACTGACGGACGCGTGCCTCGCTCTCTACCGGGAGACCCTCGAGCTGGGCCACGCCCGCGCCGACATGGCCGCCGTCGTGCACGCCCTACGGTCCCGGACCCGATCCCGATCCCGGACCCGGACCCGGACCCGGGCCCAGGACCGGGCCGGGAGAACGGGGAATCACGCCACCGCCGCGGACCAGACTGCCGGCGTCAACCCATAGGCCTGCTTGAACATTCGGGTCAGATGGGCTTGATCAGCGAAGCCGGCCATGCTGGCGACGTCGGCCAGCCGGTGACCGCCGCGGATCAGCGTCCGAGCCAGGTCGAGCTGCCGCATCGTCCGGAACCGGCTGGGGCTCGTGCCGAAGGCGGCCCGGAACTGGCGGGCGGCCGACCAGCGGTTCATGCCTGTGACCGTCTCGATCTCGTCGGCACGGTACCGCCGGGTGGGCTCGCTCATCAGCAGCTCCCGCACCCGGCGCATGGCCATGACATCGATGACCGTGCCGGTGCGGAGCGGTGCGTCGGCATGAGCATGTAAAGCGTCCGCCACCACCGTGGTCACCTCGGCGGCTTCAAGCTCGTCCAGCGGCTCGTCGATGCGGGTCAGGAATGCGGACAGCGCCAAGGGCATCGTCGGAGCGCTGATCACCGGATCGGCGACGAACGGCAGCGTTCCGGCGCCAAGAGCGTCCAGAACCAGAGCTGGGTCGAGGTAGATGATGCGGTAGCTGAAGCCGTCGTCGTTCGCCGGCGCGCCGTCGTGCACCTCGTCCGGATGCAGCACGTGCCACTGCCCCGGCAAGCAATGCCGTCGCTCGCCGCGGTAGCGGAATGTCTGCACACCGGCCAGCGTGATACCGACCGCATAGGTGTCGTGCCGGTGGGGCGCGAACGCCTCGCCCAGCAATGTAGCCTCGAGCCGCTCGATACCGGCCGCTCCACCACCGACGCGGAATCTGTGCCCAGGCAGTCCATGCACATCGCCCTGCATGTCCGGCAGGATACCTGTCGTGTTACCGGCTCCGGCCGGTCACGGGGCAACCGCCCACGCCACCAGCCTGGCTATAGCGCCGACCATCACGCCAGTGAAGACGATCGCGGTCACCGGAAGGCCCGTGGCCGCCGCACGCTCGGGCATGGTCATCCCAGCGGGATGGAGAACACGAACGCGCCGGCCGGATTCTCAACCGTGCCCGGCTCGTAGGCGGCGTCACCACCGTGGGCGCGGGCGAGTTCTCGCACGATGAACAGGCCGAGACCGGTGCCTCCCGACGCCATCCCCGTGGCGAACCGCTCGAAGAGACGAGGCTGAAGTTCCGGGGCCACCCCGCGTCCCTCGTCGGCGACGCGGATGACCGCCATTCCACCTTCCTGCCTGAGCGTTACCCGCACGGGCGACGCGCCATATCGCAGAGCATTGCCGATCAGGTTGTCGAGAGCCTGGGCGACGCGGTCGGGATCAGTCATCGCCTCGACATCGGTGTCCATCTCGACCAGAATCTCCGCGCCGGGATTCGCCGTGCGAGCCGAGTCCGCGGTGTTCTCCACCACAGTGGAGAGATTGGTCGGCACCTTCTTCAGTTGCAGCGAGTTGGCTTCCAGCCTGGACACGATCAGCAGATCCGACAGCAACCGCCGTAGACGACCCGCGCTGGCCGCCATCCCGTCCAGCAATTCACCGACTTCCCCGGCGCTCATCTCGCTCCAATGCTTCGACAATGTGTCCGCCGAACCACCGAGAACGGTGGCAGGGGTGCGAAGCTCGTGCGCGATTACCGCGAGGTACTGCGCCTGATCCGCGGCAGCTTGACGGAGCCGGTCGTTGAGCTTCTCGAGGGAGGTGTTGGCGGCCCGGAGCGCTTCGTCCACCCTCTCGCGCTCTTGCTCTGCCATTTTACGTTCGGTGGTGTCCCGCGTGACCTTGGCGAATCCGATGTGCTCGCCCGCCTCGTTGAAGACCGCTGTGATCAACACATTCGCCCAGAATCGCCCTCCATCCTTGCGCAGCCGCCACCCTTCTTCCTCATAGCGCCCTTCACGCAGCGCGATCTCCAGTTCCTCCTCCGGGTGGCGACGTGCCTGATCCTCCGGACCGTAGAAGACGCGGAAGTGCTGACCGATGATCTCGTCCGACGCGTACCCCTTGCTGCGCTGCGCACCGGTGTTCCAGCTGACGACGTGGCCCTCAGGATCCAGCATGAAGATCGCGTAGTCGCCGACCGCCTCGACCAGGAGCCGGAATCTCTCTTCGCTCAGGCGCAGCTCGTCCTCAGCCGCTCTCTGCGCCGTGATGTCCTGGACCTGGAGAAAGACGTAGAGCGCTTGGCCCCTGGAGTCACGCACCGGAGCCAGGGTGGCAAGGACTTTCCGCACCTCGGATCCCGTGCCGACGTCGTGCTCGATGTGGACGAGATCGGTGTCGTTCTCATTGACCTCGCGCAGCGCGGCGTCGAGCTCGTCGCCGCGCCCGGAGGTGAGTACGCCGTAGTCGAGACCGACGAGGTCCTCGTGCTTGGCCTGTATCAGGGCACCCAACGCACGATTGGCTCGGACGATGCTCCCGGTCAGGGTCATGACCGCCATGCCGATGGCCGCCCCGTCGAAGACCTCGCGAAAACGCTCCAGGTGCTCACCCACGATGTTCTGCTCATCGTTCTGCCGCAGATCATCCGGCAACTGTGCGGCCTCGTTCACAACCGCCAGTCGCCGCTGCGGGGGCGGCGTCGTACCGCTCTTCCGGCTTTCGGCGGAAGACCAGACGGCCATGATCTTGCCGGCCAGCTCGTCGACCGGAACGGACTTCTCGAAAAACGCAACAGCGCCAAGTTCGCGAGCCCGCTCGGCAATGCCATGGCCGTCGAAGCCGCTGTACACGATGACGCGCGTGTCCGGCGAGACCGCGAGAATGCCGCGCAGCGCGTCGAGGCCGTCCATGGTCGGCATGGACATGTCAAGAAGGAGCAAATCCGGCTCATGCTGGTAGGCGAGGCCCACAGCCTCCGCTCCGTCCGATCCGTCGGCGACGACGTCCAGCAGACCGGACAGGCGGAGCCGCGCCTTGATCAGGGAGCGCACCTCGGCGGAGTCATCGATCACGACGATCGTCGGTGTGTGTTTTCCCATGCCTCTCACACTATGCGGCGGGGCGCACAACCACGACCCGAGCGGACGGCACGAGCCCGCGTAAGCATGCGCCGTGCAATAAAATCCGCGAGTGTGTCGATCCACGGCATTCCCCGTTCGACCTAGGGGCGAGAGGGTCCGAGAAGCGGGCCCCGGGACACACCAAGGAGCAGCACCATGAAGTACATGCTGACCATGCGGGCCACGGACGAGGCGTTCGCCGGGATGTCGGACACCGATTTCAACGAGATCATCGAGACCGTCGGCAAGTACAACGACGAGTTGATCCGGGCCGGCGTCCTGGTCGCCGCGGAGGGCCTCGACGATGCCGAGCAGGGCGTCGTCGTCGACTACTCCTCCGAGCCTCCCGTGGTCACGGACGGCCCGTACGGCGAAACCAAAGAGTTGTTCGCCGGCTTCTACATCCTCAACGTATCGTCGAAAGAGGAAGCCGTCGAATGGGCCAAGCGGATGCCGATGACCGGCCCCGGCTTCAAGACCGAGATTCGCCGGGTCACCTCGATCGACGAGTTTCCGCAGGACAACGAATGGATCCAGAAAGAGCGAGCATGGCGCGAGGCCACGGGCCAGCTCTGAGTGGAGCCACAGCACATGGCCGACCCGACCGGCCGTGAGGCCGTCGCCGCGGTCTGGCGGATCGAGTCCGCACGGATCGTCGGCGCGCTCGCGCGGTACTGCGGTGACTTCTCGCTGGCGGAGGATCTCGCCCAGGAAGCACTGGCCGAGGCGCTCGTGACCTGGCCACGCGACGGCGTCCCCCGCAACCCGGCCGGGTGGCTGCTCACCGTGGGCCGGCGGCGCGCGATCGACGCGTTCCGCCGGCGTGCGGCCCTCAACGAGAGATACGCCGCACTCGCCCACAACCTGGGCGAAGGCGGCGTCGCCTCCGGCAGCGCGCCTGCCGATCCGGTCCAGAGCGCCGACGATGGGCTCTGGGACCCGGATCAGATCGACGACGACGTACTCGCGTTGATGTTCATCTCCTGCCATCCGATGCTCTCCCGGGAGTCGAGGATCGCATTGACGCTGCGGGTGGTCGGTGGCTTGACGAGCGACGAGATCGCACGGGCGTTCCTCATTCCCACTGCCACCGTGCAGGCCAGGATCACTCGGGCGAAGAAAACCCTCGGCGCAGCCCGGGTGCCGTTCGCGGTGCCGTCCGCCGACGAGCGGGCCGAGCGGCTCGGCTCGGTACTCAATGTGGTCTACGTCGTCTTCACCGAGGCCACATTGGCGAGTTCCGGTGAGGAGCTGATCCGCCTTGATCTCGCGAGCGAGGCACAGCGGCTGGCTCGGATCCTGGCTCGGCTGATGCCCGGCGAACCGGAGGTCCACGGCCTGCTGGCGCTGCTGGAACTGACCGCGGCTCGCTTCCCGGCCCGCACCGGGCCGGACGGGGAGCCGGTGCTGCTGGAGCACCAGGACCGACGCCGCTGGGACCGCCCGGCGATCCGCCGGGGACGAGCCGCCCTCGCCCGGGCGGCACAGGCCGGCCAGGGACTGGGCGCCTACGGTTTGCAGGCGGCGATCGCCGAGTGTCACGCCGTCGCCCCGTCCGTCGACCAGACCGACTGGGAGCGCGTCGTGCTGCTGTACGAGGCACTCGGCAGGCTCGCGCCGTCACCGGTGGTCGAGCTCAACCGTGCGGTGGCCGTCTCCATGGCCCGTGGACCAGTGGCCGCACTGCACATTGTGGACGAGTTGGCTACGGACGGAGCGCTGCCGGGTTCACACCTCCTGCCGAGTGTTCGAGGGGAGCTCCTCATCCGCCTGGGTCGCACCGACGAGGCGCGCACCGAGCTGGAGCGGGCGACACAGCTGTGCGGCAACGAGCGTGAACGCACCGTGCTCAGGCGCAAGCTGACCGGCCTCGGCTGACCGGTTTCACGGAGCGTGTTTGGCGGGTTCCCACGAAAATTGCGCCTCAGCACGTCATGCGACGAACCATGCCCCTACCGGCCGGTAAGCGAGATGCTGGATGAGCGGCCGCAAGGCCGTGTTCGCCTGTCGTCCACTTTGTGAGGCTCGTTTCGTGTTCAGTCGTGTCGCGATAGTCAACCGGGGAGAGTCCGCCATGCGGCTCATCCACGCCGTCGGTGAGCTCAACGCCGAAGGCGGGCCACGCATTGAAACAGTAGCCCTCTACACCGACGCCGACGCCACGGCCACGTTCGTCCGGGACGCGGACATCAGCTACAACCTCGGCCCGGCCTCAGCGCGCCCCTACCTCGACCTCGCCGTGCTGGAACGTGCGCTCGTCGAGACCGGAGCGGATGCCGCGTGGGTCGGCTGGGGCTTCGTCGCCGAGGATCCAGCGTTCGCCGAGCTGTGCGAGAAGCTGGGGGTGACGTTCATCGGCCCGGGTCCCGAGGCGATGCGCAGGCTGGGCGACAAGATCGGCGCCAAGCTGATCGCCGAGGAGGTCGGCGTTCCGGTCGCGCCGTGGAGCCGTGGCCCGGTGGAGGATCTCGACGCGGCGCTGGACGCGGCCGGCCGGATCGGCTACCCACTGATGCTCAAGGCGACCGCCGGCGGCGGTGGGCGCGGGATCCGCGTCGTCACCGGCCCGGACGAGCTCGCCGAGGCATACGAGCGGACTCGCCTGGAGGCCGAGCGCGCGTTCGGCAGCGGTGTGGTGTTCTTGGAGCGCCTGGTCACCGGCGCCCGGCACGTCGAGGTTCAGGTGATCGCCGATGGCCAGGGCACTGCGTGGGCGCTGGGCGTGCGGGACTGCTCGGTACAGCGCCGCAATCAGAAGATCATCGAGGAGTCGTCGTCGCCCGTCCTCAGCCCGGAGCAGGCAGGCGAGCTCAAGGCGGCCGCAGAACGGCTGGCACTCGCTGTCGGCTACTGTGGCGCCGGCACGGTGGAGTTCCTCTATCACCCGAAGGACCAGCTGTTCGCCTTCTTGGAGGTGAACACCCGACTCCAGGTGGAGCACCCCATCACCGAGGCCACCACCGGCATGGACCTGGTCAAGGCTCAGCTGCACGTCGCAGCGGGCGGAAAGCTGACCGGCCTTCCGCCCGCTGAACTGGGACACGCTGTCGAGGCACGGCTGAACGCCGAGGATCCCGACCGCGACTTCGCGCCGGCTCCAGGCCGCATCGCCCTGCTCGACCTACCCACCGGCCCAGGCATCAGGGTCGACACCGGTGTCAGCGAGGGCGACGAGATCCCGGCCGACTTCGACTCCATGATCGCCAAGATCATCGCCTACGGCCGCACCCGGGCTGAGGCACTGGCACGGTTGCGCCGCGCGATGCGGGAGACCACCGTCGTCATCGACGGCGGCACCACCAACAAGAGCTTCGTGCTCGATCTGCTCGACGAGCCCGAGGTGATCGACGGCAGCGCGGACACCGGGTGGATCGACCGGGTGCGGGCCGAGGGCCGGCTGGCCGCCCAGCAGCACTCCGGTGTCGCGCTGGCCGCAGCGGCGATCGAGGCGTACGAGGACGACAAGCGCGCCGAACTGCAGCGGTTGCTGTCCACGGCGCACGGCGGGCGCCCCCAGGTCCAGCACGAGAGCGCTCGACCGATCGACCTCAAGCTGCGGGGCGCGAGCTATCGCCTCACCGTCGCCGAGATCGGCCCCGGCCGGTACCGGGTCGGGTTCGTCTCGGGCACCGGAGTGCGCACGATCGACGCGGAGCTGGAGCGCTTCGACGAGCACACCGGCCAGATCCACCTCAACGGGCACCGGTTCCGGCTCGTCACCGGCACCCACGGACCGATTCACCTGGTCGAGATCGACGGCGTCACGCACCGCATCAGCCAGGACGAGGGTGGCGTCATGCGTTCGCCGGCACCCGCGCTGGTCGTCGCCACCCCGGTCCCGCCGGGCGGTGACGTGGAAGCCGGCGCGCCGGTCCTGGTGCTGGAGAGCATGAAGATGGAGACCGTGCTGCGGGCGCCGTTCCGGGCGCGGATGCGCGAGTGCCTGGTCTCCGTCGGCAGCCAGGTCGGCACCGGCGCGCCGCTGCTGCGCCTGGAGCCGCTGGACGACACCGAAGCCGTGGCGTCCCCTGCGGCCGCCGCCGTCGAGCTCGACCTTCCGGCCGAGCCGAACGGGCTCTCCGCCGAACACCGGGTCCAGCGCGGTCTGGCGGACCTGCGCAGTATGCTGCTCGGCTTCGACGTCGACCCCCACGACGACGACCGGACTCTGACGGACTACCTGGCCGCGCGAGCGGAACTGCCACACCGGCCGTTGGAGGCCGAGGTCGGGCTCCTGGAGGTCTTCGCCGACCTCTCCGAGCTCAGCCGCAACAAGCCGGAGGGCGAAGGAACCAAGGCCGAGACCCGAGTCCGCAGCCCGCGCGAGCATTTCCACACATACATGCAGAGCCTCGACGCCGAGCGTGCCGGACTGTCCGACACCTTTCAGGGCCGGCTCACCCGGGTACTGGACCACTACGGAGTCGACGGTCTGGACCGCACGCCCGCGCTGGAAGAGGCGGTGTTCCGGATCTTCCTCGCGCAGCAGCGCGCCGGGGCGGAGGCCGCGGTCATCACGGCGCTGCTACAGCAGTGGCTCACCGAGGCTCCCCCCGGAGGCGAACTGCGGCAGACCGTCGGGCAGGCGCTGGAACACCTGGTCGTGGCGACCCAGCTGCGCTTCCCGGTGATCGGGGACCTCGCTCGCAGCCTGGTGTTCCGCTGGTTCGCTCAACCACTGCTCCGCCGCACCCGCGCCGAGGTCTACACCGGGGTCCGGCAGCATCTGCGCCACCTCGACCAGCATCCCGACGCCGACGACCGGGAGGCGCGGATCGCCGAGATGGTCGCCAGCCCGGAGCCGCTCGTGCGGTTGCTGGGCCAGCGAATCGGGCGTGCCGATGCCGACGTCGGCCCGTTGCTCGAGGTCATGAGTCGCCGGTACTACCGTGACCACGGTCTGACCGGCATACGCTGCGAGCCGGTCAGGGGGCAGGCGTTCGTGACCGCGAGCTACGAGCTCGACGGTCAGCCGCACCGGTTGCTGGCCACCGTCGCCGGCTTCCCCGGGCTGCAGGACGCGCTGGCGGCCGTGGCCGAGGTGGTCGCGGCCCAGCCGGACTCCGCGTCCCTCACCGCCGACATCTACCTCGACTGGCCAGGTCACCCCACGGACGTGGACGTCATGGCGGCTGAACTGCGAGCGGTGCTGACCGCCGCCGCGTTGCCGACGAGGTTGAGCCGTATCACCACCACCGTGGCGGGGAACAGTGGCGCGGTTCTGCACCATCACTTCACTTTCCGGCCCGGGTCCACGGGATTGAGCGAGGAACGGCTCATCCGCGGCCTGCACCCGATGATCGGGCACCGATTGCAGTTGCAGCGGCTGAGGCATTTCGACCTGACCCGGCTGCCGTCCGCCGACGAAGACGTCTACCTGCTGCGCTGTGTGGCGCCGACGAATCCGTCCGACGAGCGCCTGGTGGCGATGGCGCAGGTCCGTGACTTGACGCCGTTGCGCGACGCCGAAGGCCGGATCCATGCGCTGCCCGCGATCGAGGGTGCGCTCGGTGCCTGCCTCGACGCGATCCGCAAGGTACAAGCGCAACGACCGGCGAACAAGCGCCTGGACACCAACCGGATCTTCCTCTACGTGTGGCCGCCGAGCGACCTGAGGCCCGATGACGTGCGGGCCATCGCCGAGCGCGTCGTGCCGACGACGGCTGGAGCCGGGGTCGAGGAGGTGGTCTTTCTCGGCCGACAGCGTGACGTGTCGACCGGGGAGCTGCATTCCATCGCTGTGCGTATTTCCTACGACGTGGCGACAGGCATCCGGCTGGAGGTCACGGATCCGCCGTCCGAGCCGATCCAGCCCCTCGACGACTACGGCCAGAAAGTGCTCAGAGCACGTCGTCGCGGCACTGTCTATCCGTACGAGCTGACCGGCATGATCGCCGGGCCGGGCGGATCATTCACCGAGTACGACCTCGGCGAGTCGGGCGAGCTGGTCCCCGCCGACCGGCCGAGAGGGCTCAACAAGGCCGGGATCGTGGCCGGTGTCGCGAGCACGCCGACCGAGCGGTTCCCCGAGGGTATGACCCGGGTGGTGCTGCTCGGTGATCCGACGAAGGCGCTGGGCGCGCTCTCCGAGCCGGAATGCGCGCGAGTGATCGCGGCGCTTGACCTCGCCGAGCGACTGCGGGTTCCGGTCGAGTGGTACGCGTTGTCCGCGGGCGCTCGCATTGCGATGGACTCGGGCACCGAGAACATGGACTGGATCGCGGCAGCGTTACGGCGCATCGTGCATTTCACCCAGGACGGCGGCGAGATCAACATCGTCGTCGCGGGGATCAACGTCGGCGCCCAGCCGTACTGGAACGCCGAAGCCACGATGCTCATGCACACCAAGGGCATACTCGTGATGACTCCGGACTCGGCGATGGTGCTGACGGGCAAGCAGTCCCTGGACTTCTCCGGTGGCGTGTCGGCTGAGGACAATTACGGCATCGGCGGCTACGACCGGGTGATGGGCCCCAACGGCCAGGCACAGTACTGGGCTCCGGATCTGCGCGCCGCGCACAACGTGTTGCTCTCACACTACGAGCACAGCTACGTGCTGCCGGACGAGAACGGCCCACGCAAGGCCGCCACCACAGACCCGGTGGACCGGGACATCTCGAGCTTCCCCCATGCCGCCGCAGGCAGCGATTTCACCACCATCGGGGAGATCTTCTCTCCGGAGACCAACCCGGACCGCAAGAAGGCCTTCGACATCCGCACCGTGATGCGGGCACTGGCCGACCAGGACCATCCGGTCCTGGAACGCTGGGCCGGAATGGCCGACGCGGAGACGGCCGTCGTCCAGGATGCGCACCTGGGCGGCCGGCCGGTATGCCTGCTGGGCATCGAGTCGCGGTCCGTACCGCGGCACGGTTTTCCGCCCACCGACGGTCCGGACGCCTACACAGCCGGCACGTTGTTCCCCCAGTCGTCGAAGAAGGCGGCCCGCGCGATCAACGCGGCGAGCGGGAACCGGCCGCTGGTGGTGCTGGCGAACCTGTCCGGATTCGACGGGTCGCCGGAGTCCATGCGCAAGCTGCAGCTGGAGTACGGCGCCGAGATCGGCAGGGCCATCGTGAACTTCCGAGGGCCCATCGTGTTCTGCGTCATCTCCCGTTATCACGGCGGCGCGTTCGTGGTGTTCTCCAAGGCGCTGAACCCGAACATGACGGTACTCGCGGTCGAGGGTTCGTACGCGTCCGTGCTGGGTGGTGCTCCGGCCGCGGCCGTGGTGTTCGCCGCGGAGGTCAACGCGCGCACCGCCCGTGATCCACGGGTCGTCGAACTGGAGGGCCGCATCGCCGATTCCGAAGGCGCGGAACGCGCTGGCCTCGTTGCCCACCTGGCCGAGCTGCGGACGTCGGTGCGCGCGGAGAAGCTGGGCGAGGTCGCGACCGAGTTCGACAGCGTGCACTCCATACAGCGCGCGCAGCGCGTCGGATCCGTGGACGCGATCATCCGGCCGGAGGAACTGCGGCCGCAGATCATCGCCGCAGTGGAGCGCGGCCTCACCCCAGCCTGATTGTGGCGGCTTGAGGGTGGCAAGCTTCAGGCGAGGGTACCGACATCGTCCGGATGATCACCCTGATGATGTCGGTAACCCGGGGTCGATCGAGTCCGGCAGCCCGAAACGCTCGTGCAGGCCTGCGCCGAGAAAGTGCGTGATGCCGTGAATCCGGTCTCCGGAGAGCGTGAGGACGACGATGCCGACGGCGTCCGCGGTCCGCTCGTCGGGCCGGGGAAGATAGCAACCGAACGCCGGCTGCCGGTTCGCGCGGGTGGGCAGCAACAGAAAGTGCCGTTCTCCACGCCACGCGGCACTGGTCCGGAGGAACGCGCCGATCGCTGCGGCGCCGTGGTACTGGTGCGGTGCGGGCGGCATCGCCAGCCACGCGTCATCCGTGAGCAGGGCGACCACGCCCTCGATGTCGTCGCTGGTGAATGCTTCGGCGAACCGCTCGCTGATGCCGTTCTCCAGCTCATCCGCCGACGCCGGCCTCACAGCATCGGCCTGACGGCGCCGGGCGAGCGCCGCCCGCGCTCGCTGTAGCGCACCCTTGGCTGCCGTAGTGGTCACCTCGAGCATCGCCGCAACGTCGCCCAGGGGGTAGCCGAGGACGTCACGGAGCACCAGCACCGCCGCCTGGCGGGGCGGAAGGTGCTGGAGGCTGGAGATGAACGCCAGCCGAACCGTCTCCTTGGCGTCGTACACGTCTTCGGGCCCGGGTGCCGCCTCGGACACACCGGCAAGCAGGGTGTCGGGGCAGGGCTGCAACCAGGTCACGTCCGAGCGGTGCGTGGGCTCCGGCGGCTGAAACGGCGGGACAGGCTCGGGTGGCCCTCGTCGCTTGGCAGCTCGCAACTCGTTGAGACAGCGGTTGGTGGCGATGCGGTAAAGCCACGCCCGCAACGATGAGTGGCTGGTGACACTGTCCAAGTTGCGCCAGGCGGCCAGCAGCGTCTCTTGCAGCATGTCCTCGGCGTCGGTCAGCGATCCGAGGATCCGGTAGCAGTGCAGTTGCAGTTCGGCTCGGTAGGGGTCCGTGAGCTCACGAAATGCCTGCTCATCACCAGTCCGGGCCTGATCGAAGACGGCCTCGCTCACCGAGGCATCGTCTCACAGCGCTGGCGAATATCCACTCAGACCGTTCCGTTTCGCTGTTCGCCGGTGTCCTACCAATGTGAAGTCCACACAACGCGAAGGGATCGACATGATCGACGAGATCAGCCCCAGCCCCGCACTCCGGACGGCACTGGCGTACCACCGAGCGTGGACCAGTGGCGACCTCGATGCGGCGATAGCGTATGTCGCCGCGGACATCTTCTGCCGGGCGCCTGGCGAAGACATCAAGGGAAAGGACGCGTACCGCGAGTACCTGGGCGGCTTTCTCCAGGTCTTTACTGGTTTGACGGATGTCGCGGCGCTCGGCGACGGCGAACGTGCGCTGTTGTTCTACTATCCGCACACGGCAACGACCAGCACCGCACCTGCCGCCGAACATTTCACTGTTCGTGAGGGGCAGATCGTGGAGAGTCTGCTCATCTTCGATCGCCTCTCGTACGCTCCACCACAGCAGCAGTAGGAGGGCGGAGGCGGTGCACTCAGGCCGCGCCGCACAGCGGTTGACAGCCATGCGGCGCGGCCTCGCCGGTAATTCAGAAAGGAGTTGCTGGTGGTGAATCGACGGAACGCACTTGCGGCCCGCATTCGTGAATCACTCACAACTCAAAGGTCATTCCGTGAAGTGCGCATGTTCGGTGGTCTCGCGTTCATGGTGAACGAGCGAATGATTCTGAGTGTGATGGGCGACGGCAGCCTTCTGATACGCGCTGCCCCGGAGCGGGCGGACGAGTTGCTCACCGCCGATGGCGCACGCCCCGCCGACATGGGCACCGGACGGAACATGGGGAAGGGCTGGATCGCGATTGACGACGCAGCCGTCGCAACCCAGGAAGACCTCGAATTCTGGGTGGGCGTCACGCTGGAGTACGCCGGACGGGAAAGAGGTTGATCAGCTCTCCAACCCGATGGGGCAAAATATTCCTTGACACGAATATTCGTCTACGTGAATACTCTGCTCCATGGATCGGATCACGTCAGCTCTCGGGGACGGTGCGCGGTGGCGCATCGTGGAATTGCTTGCCGAGCGGCCCCGGTCAGTCGGTGAGCTGGCCGAACTGACCGGTTTACGGCAGCCGCAGACCACCAAACACCTCCAGACCCTGGCTCGAGCCGGCCTTGTCACCGTCTTCCCGCTCGGGCAACGTCGCGTCTACGCAGTCGAGACAGCGCCGCTGGTCGCTCTCGCGAGGCGGCTACAAGAACTGATTGAGGCCACGGAGGCACACGAGGGCGAGCGGGACGTCATCGCGCGGTACCGCGCCGCCATCGAAGCCGATTCCAAGGTCGCGGACCGAGACCGGTGGGCGGACGGTCGCACCTCCTCCTTCGAGCGCGTGCTGGCCGCGCCTCCGGAGGCCGTCTGGCGGTACTGGGTCGACCCTGACCTGCTGGCGGCCTGGTGGGTTCCACCGTCGATGACGGTCACCGACTGCACTCTTGAGCCACGAGCGGGTGGGCGTGCCGTTCTCGAGTACCGCGACGCCGAGGGGCGGTATCGCTCCGAGGGCCAGGTCCACGCCGCGCAGGAGCCTGCGCATCTCACCTTCGACCTCTCGGTGCTGGACGCGACCGGCGGGGTCTCGTTCACCGGCCACTACGACGTGATGCTCACCGCGGTAGCGGAAGGCACCCGGCTGCGGGTCGACCTGACCACCACCGACACGACAGTTGAAGCCGTCCCCTACATCGCCGGGATCACAACGGGCTGGGGCCAGGTACTGGACAACCTCGCCGAGGCCGTGGGCGCATCGCAGCGAACCACCCACTCACCCACCACGGGAAGGGAATGACCATCATGACCAGCTCGACCAGCTCGACCAGCTCGACCAGCCGCAGGGTGACCGCCAACATCAATCTCACCCTCGACGGGCGTTACAACGGTCCCGGCGGACCGGGCGATTTGGGCGCCATCGTCCCGTACGCCGTCACCGAGGTCGCGCGCGACCACCTCTCCCGCATCTGGCAGAACGCGACCACGGCGCTGCTCGGCCGGCTCAACGCCGAAGGATTCCTCGGATTCTGGCCGTCAGTCGCCGACGACAAGAATGCCGATCCACGTGATCGGGGATACGCCACGTGGCTGGTCGACACCGAGAAGGTGGTCCTCTCGACCACCCTGACCGAGGCGCCGTGGGAACGCACCCGTGTGGTGAACGCCCCCACCGCGGACGTCGTCAACGAGCTCAAGGCAACCGGCGAGGGCGACATACTCGTCAACAGCAGCGCCAGCATCATCAAGGCGGTACTCGCCGCCGACCTGCTCGACCGGCTGTATCTCATGATCAGTCCCGAGATCACCGGAGGCGGACAGCAACTGTTCGACGACGGCCTGCCGCCTTCGACGTGGAAGCTCACACACCAGGAGACCGGGGAGCTGGGTGAGATGGCTATGGTCTACGACCGCACACGCTGATAGCCGTTCCTCCCACTCTTAAGCTATAGCGCACCCGGGGCCTTGCCGCAAGACCCCGGGTGGGGTGCAGAATCAGTCTCCGGCCTCGAAGCCACTGCCTCGATATCGGAGCTGACGACGTGAACCCCATGACCACTAGTGCGTTCAACCTGCCTGAACATCTCTCCGCCAAGGGCGACCCGGCCCTGATCGCCGCCGACGAGCAGCATTTCGCCGCCGTCGCGGACAGGCTCCGGCAACAGATCGCCGACCTCGCCGACCGCCTCGACGTCCAGCGGAAGGCCCCTGGCGGCACGGGCCAGGCGGCGATGGACCGAGACCTGGAGGTCCACCGGCTGACCGCCCGCCTGCACCTCTTGCGACGCTTCGGCCTGGATCTGTGCCTGGGACGCATGGTCAGCGCAGACGATCCCGAGCCGGTCTACATCGGGCGGCTCGGCCTGACCGACAGCGAGGGTCGTCGGCTGCTGGTCGACTGGCGCGCCCCGGCGGCCGAGCCGTTCTTCGCCGCCACGCATGCCAATCCGATGGGTCTGATAAGCCGCCGCAGGTACCGCTGGACCCGCGGCCGGATCAGCGACTACTGGGAGGAGGTCTTCGCCGCTGACGGGCTGGAAGGCCACGCCGCGCTAGACGACCAGTCCGCGTTCATCGCCAGTCTCGGCAGCAGCCGGTCGCCCCGGATGCGAGATGTGCTCGGCACCATCCAAGCCGATCAGGACGCGATCATCCGTGCGAGTTCGCGCGGTGCTCTCGTCGTCGACGGCGGTCCGGGCACGGGGAAGACGGTCGTCGCTCTGCACCGCGCTGCCTATCTGCTCTACTCCGACCCTCGCCTTCGTGACGGCAGGGGTGGCGTGCTGTTCGTCGGTCCACACCAGGCCTATCTGGCCTACGTCGCCGACATCCTTCCCAGCCTCGGTGAGGAAGGCGTGCGGACCTGCACGCTGCGCGATCTCGTCTCCGAAGGAGCCTCCGCGAGGACCGAGACAGACCCGGACGTGGCGCGTCTGAAGTCCTCCGCGGCCATGGTGAAGGTGATCGAGCCTGCGGTCAGGCTGTACGAGGAACCGCCCACCACGGGGATGACCGTCCAGACTCACTGGTCCGACATCTCGCTCAGTGCCGCCGACTGGGCCGAGGCGTTCGAGGCTCCGGACCCGGGCACTGCGCACAACGAGGCTCGTGACCAGGTCTGGGAGGAGTTGCTGGCCATCCTGATCGACAAGCACGACGGCGAGGATGTGCCGGCCCACCTGCTGCGCCGCTCGCTCGTGCAGAACAGGGAACTGACCAGGGTCTTCAGCAGGGCATGGCCGTTGCTCGAAGCAGCAGACATCGTGGGAGACCTGTGGTCGGTGCCCGCCTACCTGCGCATGTGCGCTCCCTGGCTCACCCCCGACGAGGTGGGGAAGCTACGACGCGAGGATCCCAACGCCTGGACGGTGTCGGATCTCCCACTGCTGGACGCCGCCCGGCAACGGCTTGGTGACCCGGAGGCCTCACGCCGGAAGCGACGGCAGAAGAGGGCGGCCGACGCCGAACGAGAGCAGATGGACCGGGTCGTCGACGCGCTCCTGCAGGTCGACGACGAAGACGGCATGATC
The DNA here is from genome assembly GCF_010550695.1 of Phytoactinopolyspora alkaliphila. Classification (GTDB taxonomy): domain Bacteria; phylum Actinomycetota; class Actinomycetes; order Jiangellales; family Jiangellaceae; genus Phytoactinopolyspora; species Phytoactinopolyspora alkaliphila. Next base: position 84,674 of record NZ_JAAGOB010000013.1, on the reverse strand, counting down.
GCCCAGTTGAGCCAGGAGGGCATCCGCGACGCTCTCGTCGACGAGGGCGCCCTGCCCGAGGATGTCTCCGACCAGCTCGCCGGCCCCTTCGCGCACATCGTCGTGGACGAGGCCCAGGAGCTGACCGATGCCGAATGGCAGATGCTGCTGCTGCGCTGCCCGTCCCGTAGCTTCACCATCGTCGGTGACCGGGCCCAGGCCAGGCACGGGTTCACGGAGTTGTGGCAGGAACGGCTCACGCGGATCGGGCTCGACCGGGTCAACCTGGCCTCGTTGAATATCAACTACCGGACGCCGGAGGAGGTCATGGCGGAAGCCGAGCCCGTCATCCGGGCGGTGCTCCCGAACGCCAACGTGCCAACCTCCATCCGCAGCAGCGACGTCCCCGTCGTCCACGGCTCGACGTCGGATCTGGGATCGATCCTCGACACCTGGCTTGCCACGCACGCCGAAGGCACAGCCTGCGTCATCGGCACTGCTGACATCGAATCCGGCACGTTCGAGCCGTCACCGCGCGTGCGCTCCCTGGCCCCGGAACACTCGAAGGGGCTCGAGTTCGACCTGGTGATCCTCATCGACCCGGAAGCATTCGGCACTGGCCACGAGGGAGCCGTCGACCGCTACGTCGCCATGACCCGGGCTACCCAGCAGCTCGTCATCCTCACGAGCACGTGACGCAGGCAATGTAACGGCACCGAGCCCCATCGAGTGATAGCGCACATATATGTCAATACACATATGTGCGCTATCATCTATCCATGTCCTTACGGCACGCGATCCTCGGGCTCCTGTCCATTCAGCCGATGAGCGGCTATGAGCTGAAGAAGGTCATCGACGAGAGCGTCGGGCACTTCTGGACGGCGGATCAGTCGCAGGTGTACCGCACGCTCAGTACTCTGGTGGACGACGGCCTGGCGTCCCGCCGCACTGTGGTGCAGGAGGATCGGCCCAACCTGCATCTGCACAGCGCGACCGACCGCGGCTTGGCCGAACTGGACACATGGCTCGCCTCACCGTTGCAGACACCGCCGATCCGCGAGCCGTTCCTGGCGCGGCTGTTCTTCGCGGACAGGTTGCCGGCGGACCGCATCCAGAAGCTGGTGGACACCCGCCGGCAGGAAGTAGCCGAACAACTGGCGGCGCTGGAGGCGATCGCCGTTCCGGCGAACGCTACCGAGGCCGGCCAGGTACTCCGTTCGGCGACGCTCGCCAACGGCATCGCCCATGCCAGGGCTGAGCTCGACTGGTTGGCCTCAACACAACGACAACTCGAACGGATCACGCCATGAGTCTGCCCATCTCGGCCAAGCTCGATCGAGTCGCCGCCCGCTACGCCGCGAAGCCGAAGGTCTCGTCGATGAGCGTGGCGATCGAGCAACCGTCCACCGGATTCTCCTGGGGATACGGCGACACCGGCCAGCCGTACTTCGTCGCCAGCATCACCAAGCTGTACACCACCGCGATGATCATGCAGCTTCGCGAGGAGAACGTCCTGACACTCGACACGCGCGTCGCCGAGCTGCTCGGTGAGGACACCATGAGCGGGTTGAACGTGCACAACGGCCACGACTACGGTCCGGCGATCACCGTGCGCGAGCTGCTGGCGCAGACCTCAGGGATACCGGACTACTTCGAGCAGAAGCGCCCCGACGGCACCACCTTCCTCGATGACATGCTCCGCACCGACGCCGCGTGGACCTTCGAGGATTTCATCGAGATGGCACGGGCCGTGCCTAGCCGGTTCGCCCCGTCGACACCAGGTAAGGCGCAGTACGGCGACACCAACTACCAACTGCTCGGACGCATCGTCGAGGTCGCCACATCAGGCAGTTACGACGACGCCATCCGCAGCCGGATTATCGACAAACTCGGACTGCGCCACACGTGGCTGTTCACACCGCAGACGCTGAGTCGCTACGGCGAGGCCGCACCGGTCCTGCACGGCCCCACCCCTGTGCACGTCCCGAAGGCAATCGCTTCGTTCCCTCCGGATGGCGCCGTGGTGTCGACCTCGGCCGACCAGGTGCGACTTCTTCGTGCCTTCATCACGGGTGAGTTGTTCCCTGCGCAGTACCTGACCGAGATGACCGCGCACTGGAACCCGATCTTCTCCCGCCTCGACGCCATGGACTACGGCATCGGTATCATGCGGTTCAAATTGCCCCGCTGGCAGTCGCCGTTCACACCTTTCCCGGCGATGATCGGTCACTCTGGCGCGTTCGGGAACGTGCTCTATTACCTCCCGGAACGGGACGTCTACGTGGCCGCAACCGTCAACCAGATGCGCCCCCGCAGCCTGGCCCACCGCCTCCTGTTGCGGCTCGTGGCTCACGTCCGATGATCGAAATGCGGCGCGCACCTCGCCCGGCCCACTCGACCGGATCCTCCGCCGGTTCACAAGGCTGACGCGGTGACTGGCTGCCTGAGGATGGTGCGCAGCTTCTCGGGCGCCACCTTGCGGGAGTCGCTGAGGTAGATCTCATGATGCTTGCCGACCATCCGCAGCCCGTTGTCCGGGATGAACTCGCGGTGTATCCGCGCCAGCACCTCGGCCTCGTCGTCGTAGGAGCCGACATGCAGGGTCTGCACACAGCGGCCCTCGGACAGGGAGTCCAGTCGGACCTCGTGGAGGCGCCGTGGGCCATCCTTGGCCTCGACCTGCTCGACGGCGCCGGCGAACATGTTTTGGTCGATCCAGTCGGGGATCATGATCATTAGCGTCCAGTCCCACTGGGACTTGTCACGTGACGTCGTGAACGCCTCCATGTCGTCGGCCCACCACAAGCCCTCCAGGGGCATGACGACGTAGTCGCGCCCAAGGACTCGCTTGCTGGCGAACTTCAGCGTGTACGCCAGGGGGTAGAGCGCCTGTGCAGCGTCGGAGAAGGCCGGAGACGAGTTGGGGTCGCCATGCCCGTCGATCATGAGGTACTGCAGATCGGGCACATCCACGATCCGGGTCTGCCCCTTCTTCGCGCGGTACGCGTCGAGCTGCCGCTTGAAATCGATTCTGTCCGTCACCGGTACCTGAGCTCGCGTCGCGAGCCACGACCTTTCTGCCTGCACGAGGCTCAGTGCGTACGAGTAGGCCCCGCGCTGTCCGCGCGAGTCGGCGCGTGCCGAGCCGGGATCACGTCGGGCTACAATTTCACGTCGCCGCGCTCGCGAATCAGCTCGCCGGCTGTCACGGACCGCATCCAGGATGTCATGCCATGACCGATCGCAAGAAGAACGACGCAGGGCCGAAGCTGCTCTCGGGCGGCAATCCGCAGATCCCCAAGGGCGAGGGGAACGGGCCAGTGCAGGACTACATCGCTGCCATGCCGGGATGGAAACGCGACGTCGGGAAACGCCTCGACGACCTCATCGTGCGCACGGTCTCCGATGGTCACAAGGCCGTGAAGTGGAACCAGCCGTTCTACGGTCTCAACGGTGAGGACGGGCATCTGTCGTTCCGTTGCTACACGAACTACGTGCAACTGCAGTTCCTCAGAGGGGCGTCGCTCGATCCCATGCCACCGAAGGCGTCCAAGCACGACGAGGTGCGCTACCTCGACATCCACGAGGACGACGAGCTCGACGAGGATCAGCTCCGGTCCTGGATCGAGCAGGCCAGCAATCTGCCGGGCCAGAGGATGTGACGTCAGGGTGTGTGGCCGTCGTCGGTCTTCTTTGTGCGGCCCGAGTGTGCGCGCAGCGCGCCCGGGTGGGCCTTCGCGGAAGGGTCGCGCCGGGTCTTGATCAGGCTTGCGACGGTGACGACCGCGAGTACGGCAACGATCACTATCAGGCTGACTGGCGTGGAGATCTCTGGGACGCGATCGTCCAGATCGACGTGGGCCCAGTGCAGGATGAGCTTGACACCGATGAACGCGAGGATCAGCGCCAGTCCGGCCGACAAGTAGACCAGTCGTTCGAGAAGTCCCTTCACCAGGAAGAACAGAGCGCGCAAGCCAAGGAGCGCGAATGCGTTGGCCGTGAAGACGATGTAGGGCTCCTCGGTGACACCGAACACCGCCGGGATGGAGTCCATGGCGAAGAGCAGGTCGACGCTGCCGATCGCGATCAAGACGACGAACAGCGGCGTGAATACGCGGCGCCCACCGAGGCGGGCGACGAGTTTGCCGCCGACGTACTCCGTCGTGATCGGCAGGACCCGCTGGGCAGTCTTGACCATGACGTTGTTCTCGACGTCAGGGTCCTCATGGCGGTGCCGGAACAGCTGCACAGCGGTGTACACGAGCAGCAGGCCGAACAGCAGGAACATGAACGAGAACAGCGCCAGCAACGTCGCACCGAGCGCGATGAAGATCGCACGCATGATCAGCGCGAGCACGATGCCGAAGGTGAGCACCTTGTGCTGGTGTTTCTCCGGCACGGCGAAGGTGGCGATGATGATGACGAAGACGAAGAGGTTGTCCACCGACAAGCTTTTCTCGACGATGTAGCCGGCGAAGTACTCCGTGCCGTACCGGCCGCCGTGTTGGAGGGTGAACCACACTCCGAAGCCCACGGCGACAGCGATGTAGAACACCGACCAGGCGGTCGCCTCCGCGAACCCGACCCGGTGGGGCCGGGCCGCGGCCAGGGCCAGATCGACCGTCAGCAGCGCGATGATCAACCCAATGGTGACAGCCCAGGTGAGTGCGCTGATGTCGAGCACAGGTTCCTCCCCTTGCGATTCCGCTTCGAGCTGAGGCGAGAGTCACCATCATGCCAGCGAGCAAGCGCTGCTGGTCCTGTTCGCTCACAGCGGGCGACAGCTGGCGCGTGTAATCAGGCTTGTCGGCAGCCGGACGTGCGGCGAACGGGACTCGCCGTTGATCAGATCGATGACCATGCCCAGGGCTTCCGCCCCCATCTCATGGATGGGCTGGGCGACGGTGGTGAGCGGAGGGTCGGTCAGCGCCGACTCCGGCACGTTGTCGAAGCCGATCACTGAAATGTCTTCCGGGACGCGAAGCCCGAGCTCACGAGCGATCTCCATGGTGCGGATCGCGGAGAGGTCGTTGGCCGCGAAGATCGCCGTCGGGCGATCAGGCATCGACAGCAACTCATGGGCGGGGGCATCGGCCAGGTCTGGGCGGTAACCGCCGATCCGCATCAGAGCGGGATCGGTCTTGATTCCGGCTTTCTCCAGCGCCGAGCGGTAGCCCTGCTCCCGAAGCCTCGCCGATTCGAGGTCGACGCGGCCGCCGAGGAAGCCGATACGGGTGTGTCCGAGCGAGATCAGATGCTGAGTCGCCGCCGTAGCGCCGGCGAGGCTGTCCGCGTCGATGGTCGGGGTGCCGGACGGTCCGGCGTGCGGGTCGACGGCGACGACGGGAATCGTCTCGTGCTCGATGCTCACGGTGGGCGTGACGAGCACGGCGCCGTCGATCAGCGTGCCTGCCAGGCGGGTCAGATAGCGATTCTCCCAGCCCACCCGATCATGCCGGCCGAGACCGCCGGTGTAGGCCATCAGCTCATAGCCGGTCCCGTCCACGGCCTCAGAGATGCCCTTCAGCAGTTCGGTGGAGAACGGCTCGAATTCCGCGAGAAGAATGCCGATGACGTTCGTGCGGCGGCTGCGGAGACTCCGAGCCACGAGTGACGACTCGTATCCGAGTTGCTTGATGACCTCTTGGACCCGTAGCTCGGTGGCCGGCGCGACGCCGTACCGGCCGTTGATCACCTTCGACACCGTCGCGACCGAGACCTTTGCGGTCCTCGCGACGTCGCCGATGGTCACCCTTCCCGTGGGCTGCATGACATGACAGTAGCGTGCCGGCGTGCCCGCGGCATATTGATCGACGGCATGACTCGATAACGATATCGATACCGTTGTCGATATCGATGTCGATAACGATTGACACCCTTCCGACCGGGCTGCCAGACTCCGGCACATTCCGTCAGGGACGACTGGAAGGGCACCGAGATGACTCACAGAACACGGAAGCAGGCTCTGCTACTCGTGGTGGCAGGTGCGCTCTTTGCTACCGCTTGCGCAGGGCAGGGCGGCGACTCCGACAACAACGACAACGGCGCGGACACCGCTGACGACAATGACAGTGGCGGCGATCAGGGCACCGATGAGGGCAACAGCGACGAGCCGATCACCCTCGCGTGGTGGCACAACTCGAACAATGAGCCAGGCAGAGGGGTATACGAACAGGCGGCGGCCGATTTCATGGAGGCCAACCCGAACGTCACGATCGAGATCACGGCGCAGGAGCACGAAGACATGCTCACGCGTCTCAATGCCGCGTTCCAGAGCGGTGACATGCCCGACATCTACATGGAACGCGGCGGCGGGGAACTCACCGCCCACGTCGAGGCGGGCCTGACCAAAGACATCACCGATCTCGCGGCCGACGCGATCGCAAACCTCGGCGGTGTGGGCTCCACCTACGAGGTGGAAGGCCGTGCGTACGCGCTGCCGTTCACGGCAGGTGCGGTCGGCTTCTGGTATAACACGTCGCTCTTCGAGGAGGCCGGCATCACCGATCCGCCGCAGGATCTGGACGACTGGTTCGCCGCGGTCGATGCGCTCAAGGCTGCGGACATCGAGCCTGTCGCCGTCGGCGCCCGCGACGGCTGGCCGGCCGCGCACTACTGGTACTACACCGCGCTGCGGCAGTGCTCCGAGGAGGTCTTGACCGAGGCGGTCAACACGCTCGACTTCTCCGACCCTGACCCCTGCTTCCTGCGCGCAGGTGAGACGCTGCAGGAGATCATCGCGGCCGAGCCGTTCAACGCCGGGTTCCTGGCGACACCGGCACAGGAGGGTCCGACGTCGGCCTCAGGTCTGCTGGCGACCGAGCGGGTGGCCATGGAACTGGCGGGACACTGGGAACCCGGCGTCATGGAGGGTCTGACCGAGGACGGCCAGGGCCTGGCAGGCAACCTCGGCTGGTTCCCGTTCCCGGAGATCCCGGGACAGGAAGGCGCGCCGGGCGCGCTGATCGGTGGCGGTGACGCGTGGGCGCTGTCGGCGAACGCCCCTGATGTAGCGGCTGACTTCATCTCGTACTTGGTCTCCGACGAGATGCAGCAGACGTTCGCCGAGAACAACATGGGTCTGCCGGTCAACGCGGCAGCTTCGGACTCGGTGGCCGACCCGGCACTGGCCGCGCTGATCGAGCCGCTCTCCGCCGCTCCGTACAACATGCTCTACTTCGACACCCAGTTCGGGGAGTCGATCGGTGGCGCGATGAACGACAAGATCGTGGAGATGTTCGCCGGCGACGCCACGCCGCAGGACGTCGTCGACGCCATCCGAGAAGCGTACGAAGCCGAGCAGTGACGAAGGCACTAGCCGGTTCCGCTGGCGGCCGCCACCCGATGAAGCCGCCAGCGGAACCTCCACTCACGGGTGCCACCACCCGAAAGGGCCGGGGATCCCGGCGCGACTGGCGTAAGGCCGCGGAGATCTTGTTCTTCGTCACGCCCGCGCTCGCGCTGTTCGCTCTGTTCGTGATCGTGCCGGTACTCACGGCGGTGCAGATGTCCGTGTACCGGTGGCGTGGTTTCGGTCCGCTCGAGGACTTCGTCGGGTTCAGGAATTACGCGTCGGTGTTGACCAACGACGTCTTCCAAGGCGCCGTCGGTCACACCATGACGATCGTCGTGGGGTCGATCCTCCTCCAGTTGCCGCTCGGTCTCGGGATAGCACTGCTCCTCAATCGCAAGATGAAGGGCCAGGGTCTGCTGCGAACCATCGTGTTCGTGCCCTTCGTCCTGTCCGAGGTCATCGCTGGAGTCATCTGGTTCCAGCTGCTGCAACCACGCTACGGGGTCATCGACACGCTGCTGGAGGCCGTCGGGCTCACCGGACCTCCGCAAGGCTGGCTGGGTGATCGCGACTTCGCCCTGTGGACCATCCTGATCGTACTGACCTGGAAGTACCTCGGCCTGCCGATCCTGCTGTTCCTCGCCGGGCTGCAGAGCATCTCAGAAGAGCTGTACGAAGCCGCGCAACTCGACGGCGCCACCTGGTGGCAGACACAACGCAAGATCACCATCCCGCTGCTCGGCCCGACGATGCGGACATGGGCGTTCCTGTCCATGATCGGATCACTGCAGTTGTTCGACATGGTGTGGGTCCTCACCCGCGGAGGCCCCGCCAACTCGACGACCACCATGGTGACGTTCCTCGTCAACCAGGGCACCGAGCGCGGCAACTACGGCATCGCCGGCGCGGCTTCGGTGATCCTCTTCGTAATCGCGCTCGTCATGGCGATCACCTACCAGCGGATCTTCCTGCGGCGGGACACGAAGGAGGCCGGACGATGACAACCCCGACTGTGCTCGCGCCACCCGCCGAGCCCGCCACCGGACGTCAACGGGGCCGCCGCGATGCCTATTCCGGCGGCAATCCCCTCGTCTACGTGCTCGCGCTCGTCATCGCCGCGGCATCGCTCGGGCCGGTACTGATCGCCGTGCTCGGCGGCTTCCGGACGAACGCCCAACTCGCGCAGAACCCAGGCGGCTGGCCGGACCCGTGGGTGCTCTTCAACTATCGGGACGCGTTCACTAACCCGGCGTTCTGGCAGTTCACCGGAAACTCGCTGGCCATCGGCGCCATCACCACGGTGGTGGTCGTGGTCTTCGGGATGATGGCGGCCTACCCGTTGGCGCGCTATCGGTTCCGGGGGCGCGAGGCGCTGTTCACGGTGTTCGTCGCCGGGTTGCTGTTTCCCGCGACTGTCGCGGCGATCCCGCTGTTCATCCTCGTCAGCCAGAACATGGGGCTCAGCAACACCTGGTGGGGAATCGCGCTGCCCCAAGCGGCGTTCACGCTGCCGCTGAGCGTCGTCATCCTGCGCCCGTTCATCGCCGCGTTGCCGAACGAGCTGGAGGACGCGGCGATGGTCGACGGTTCATCGCGCATCGGCTTCTTCTGGCGGATCGTCATTCCACTCTGCTGGCCGGCGATGGTCACGGTCGGAGTGGTGGCGTTCGTCCAGTCCTGGCATGCCTACCTGCTACCGCTGCTGCTCCTGCAAGGCGACATGCGCACGCTCCCGCTCGGTGTCGCGGACTACTCCTCGGAGTACTCCGCCGACATCGCCGGTGTGTTCGCTTTCACCTCGCTGTCCATGCTGCCTGCCCTTGTGCTTTTCCTGGTGTTCCAGAAGCGCATCGTCGGGGGCCTGCAAGGCGCGGTCAAAGGATGAGGCCCGCATGACCCCCGATGACCCCGAAGAAGGAGCCCACTTTCGTGACTGACGTCGACGCCGCCATTCCACCACCGCCCCGCGCGTCCCGGCGCGTCCGCGATCTGCTCGCCCGGATGACGCTCGAGGAGAAGCTCGCACAGCTGGTCGGCTACTGGGTGGACCAGGATCGCGGCGCCAGCAGCGACAGCCAGGACCACCCAGGTGAGGTCGCGCCGATGCAGGAAGAGATGACCGCAACCGCATCACAGCAGCCCTTCGGGGATGCCATCCGGCATGGCATCGGCCACCTGACCCGGGTATACGGAACCCATCCGGTCGACCCGGTCAAACGCGCGGACTGGCTGTGGAACCAGCAGCGCCGGCTGCGCTCGGACACCCGCCTCGGCATCCCCGCACTAGTGCATGAGGAGTGCCTGACCGGTCTGGCCGCGTGGCAGGCCGCGACGTTCCCGACGCCGCTCGCCTGGGGGGCGTCGTTCGACCCGGACCTCGTCGAGCAGATGGGCAGAGTGATCGGCTCGTCGATGCGGGCGCTCGGCATCCACCAAGGGCTCGCGCCGGTTCTCGATGTGATCCGGGATCCGCGTTGGGGCCGCGTGGACGAGTGCATCGCCGAGGACCCGTACGTGGTCGCGACGCTGGGCACGTCGTACGTGCGGGGGCTGCAGTCGGCCGGCGTGCACGCGACCCTCAAGCACTTCGTCGGCTACTCGGCGTCCCAGGCCGGGCGCAACCACGCCCCGGTGCACGCGGGGCCGCGTGAGCTGGTCGATCTCTTGTTGCCGCCGTTCGAGATGGCCCTGTTCGACGGAGGCGCCCGCTCGGTCATGAACTCCTACGCCGAGATCGACGGCGTCCCGGTGGCGGCCGACGCCGACCTGCTGACCGGCCTGCTCCGGGAGCAATGGGGATTCACGGGGACGGTGGTGTCGGACTACTTCTCCGTCGCGTTCCTGACCCTGTTGCACGCAGTGGCCGCGGACCGCGGCGACGCGGCCGCACAGGCGCTCACGGCCGGCGTCGACATCGAGCTGCCGACCGGCGACGCCTACCTCGGACCGCTCGCCGAACGGGTGCGTGCCGGGCTGGTCGACGAGAAGCTCGTCGACCGCGCGGTGCTGCGCGCGCTTGCCCAGAAGGAGGAGCTCGGCCTGCTCGACGAGACCTTCGAAGGCGACCCGCCGGCGCCGGTTGACCTGGACTCCTCGGAGCACCGGGATCTCGCCCGGCGGCTGGCCGAGGAATCGATCGTGCTGCTGTCGAACGACGGCGTGCTTCCGCTGGGCGGTCCCGGCCGGACGACGCCGCGCCGTATCGCGGTGATCGGCCCCAACGCCGACCGCGCCGAGGCATTGCTGGGCTGCTACTCGTTCGTCAACCATGTGCTCGCGCACCGACCCGATGTCCCGGTCGGGATCGAGATACCCACCGTCGTGGACGGGCTCCGCCAGGAATCAGCCACGGGCGCGCTCGCCGGGGCGGAGATCGTCGTCGTGCGTGGGTGTGACGTCGAGGGCGCCGACCGTTCCGGGTTCGCCGCGGCGACCGACGTGGCGCGTGACGCCGACGTCGCGGTGGTCGTCGCCGGAGACCAAGCCGGACTCTTCGGGCGAGGGACCGTGGGGGAGGGCAACGACGTCGAGAGTCTCGAACTGCCCGGTGTCCAGCGGGATCTCGTCGAAGCGGTGCGGGCCACCGGCACCCCGACCGTGCTCGTCCTCATCACCGGGCGCCCGTACGCGATCGACTGGGCGCTGGACGGACCGGACGCCGCCAGCGCGGTGCTCCAGGCATTCTTCCCCGGCGAGGAGGGCGGCACGGCCGTCGCCGGGGTGCTTTCCGGGCGGGTCAATCCGTCCGGGCGGCTTCCCGTCTCGATGCCACGCTCGGCCGGAGCCCAGCCGTACACGTATCTGCACCCGCCGCTCGGCGGCCCGAACGACGTCACCACCGCAGACACCACTCCGGTCAGGCCGTTCGGGCACGGCATGTCGTATACGACGTTCGCCTACGACGACTTCACCGTCGATCCCGCGGTGATCGCCAGTGGCGCATTCGTGGCGTCTGTCCGGGTCACGAACACCGGCGACCGCGCCGGCGCTGACGTGGTACAGCTGTACGGGCGAGATCTCGTGGCCAGTGTCACCCGGCCGACGGTCCAGCTTCTGGGGTACCACCGGGTTCTCCTCGACGCCGGTGAGTCGGCCGTCGTGCGCTTCGAGGTGCCCACCACTCGGCTGGCCTTCACCGGCCGCCGCATGGTCCGCGTCGTCGAACCAGGCGACGTCGTGGTGTGGGTCGGCCGTTCCGCGGCCGGCAACCGGTCGCGCCCGCGCGCCGACGGCATCGCCCAGGCGGAGTCCGAACCGCAGGCAGTGGCCGGCGCCGATGACGGCGACGTCTCGCAGCGTGCGACCATCGCGGTGACTGGCGAGTCGCACGTCGTCACGCCAGGGGACGAGCGTGTGGTCAAGGTGAGCGTCGCCCGCTGCTGACGGGTCGAGACCGACGAACCGACATTGTCCGGGTCATCACCCGGACAATGTCGGTAGACGAGCGGGTGGTCCGAGTCAGCGTCCCTAGGCGATGGGCCGGAGTTCGATCAGCGACACCGCCGGCATCGGCATCTCGAACGTCATGGTGATGGGATCGTCACCGGCCTCGACAGTGGCCGGCGGTTCGAGGTCCTGCAGCCGGTCGGAGCGGCGCAGCTCGGCCCACTCGTCCTCGTCGTCCGGCCAGTCGCGTCCCTGGCTGACCGCGGCCCACGCGCCGTTCAGATTGGAGTGGCGCTCGTCCAGCCGGCGATGCCGCAGCTCGTACCGGCCGGTGGGTATCCCAGTCACGGTGAGTTCCACCTGCCGGTCGAGCAACGGCTCCCCGATAGATTTCGTGACGTCGGCCGTGCCGTTCCAGACGACGACGGTGACGCTGCCGTCCGGGCTGCGCGACGCGATGGCGTCCACCATGTCACCGGCGCCGTCACCGGTGACGTCCGCGGCCACTCGTTCCTCTTTCAGCTGCTCCAGCATCCATAGGCCCCACCACCGCGGCTTGCGGAGATTCCCCACGCTGAGCAGCCCAAATCCACCATGCAGCAGGGAAGGCGCCCGGCCCAGCTCTTCGAAGTGGTCCGACACCGTCCAGTACGCCAGTGCGTCCAGCCGGCCCATCGCGCTCACCATGCCGCGGACCAGGTACGCCGCGCTCCACACCGAGTCGTGGGCACCGTTGAAGTGGCTGGCGTGGGCGCCCCATTCCGTCCACCACAGCGGCAAGCCGGGAAAGCCGTGCCTGGCCGCCAGTGCACGCAGGTCCAGTGGGGCGTTGCCGTAGGTGTGCGTGGAGAGGAAATCGACCGGGGAGCCCGTACTGCTCGCGTGCTCCAGGAACAGATCCAGCCAGCCGGCCGCCGCGGATGCCGGACCGCCCACGGGCAGCTGCGCATCCACACCCTTCACGGCACGGGCGGTGACGTCGTAGAGCCGCAGATACTCCTCGGGTGTTCCCGCCCAGAAGACTTCGAGGTTGGCCTCGTTCCATACTTCGAAGCCCCACGTGCGCACCTCCTCGAGCCCGTACCGGTCCACCAGGTGAGCAGTGAGGTCGGCCACCAGCGATTCCCAACGTTCCCAGTCTCGGGGCGGCGAGATGATCGCGTCGTATTCGAACACCGTCTTCGACGGGTCCCGAGCCAGGTCACGGGGCATGAATCCGATCTCGACGATGGGGCGCAGGCCAATCTCGAGCAGCTGATCATAGATCTGGTCGATGCCGCTGAAGTCATGAACCGGCTGGCCGTCGACCTCCCGGTAGACGCCGAGCTCGTCGTGGAGGATCGCATGCGCCCGCGCCGCACGCACGCCGAGATCCTCGTGTGCCATACGCAACGCCTCGGCGAACTCGTCGCCGATGTGCCTGCCGCCGGGGCCGGCACCGTAGCCGAGCTGGCTCAGGTGTTCCGATCCGATCATCGGCCGCCATGGCCGGTGGACGGGGCCCAGGGCTGCCGCCGCGTCTACCGCGACCATGCAGCGAGCGGCTCCGTCAGCGGCCGGCGTCGCGGGAACCGGGCTGCACGCGGGCTGCTCGTGATCGTCGACGGCGCCGACGGCGGACACCCGGTACCACACGGGCCGCCCGGGAACCACCGTCGTGTCGGTGAACGGGGGGTGCGGAACCGCGCGAACCAGCGGCTCCCCCACCTCCACCGGCCGGTAGGCGCCATCAGGAGCATCCGCGCGCTGGACGAGGTAGCCGACCGCCCCGTCCACCGGGTCCCAGGTGAGGGTCACCTGTCCCCGGCCGGGCGTCGCCTCGAGCCCAGCAGGCGCCTCAAGCGCCGGTGGCCGGTACGTCCGCACATCCGTGTGGCGTCCGATCCGGCTCTCCCAGTCGGTCCGTGCATCGCGGCTCGCGGATGTCATCGCGCTCCTCTCATATCGTCGTTCGGCGTCGTGCGAGTCGCCCCGAACTGCTCCATCTCCATCAACGGGCGCAGCGACGGCTCCAGCGACTCGCTCAGGTAGTCGCGCAGGCCGCCGTCGAGCATGTGGTTGGCCACGGCGGCGATCACCATGCCCTGGTCCAGCGCGAGGTAGCGGTCGGCAATCTGACCGGTGGCGACGTTGACCGCGTCCTTGAAGCCGCCGCGGCCATACAGGTCAGGGAAGTCGTCAGCGAGGTTGGCCAGATTCGCCAGCGTCGCGTCCGGAGCGACCTCCAGCGCCAGGAACGCGGCGTGCGGTGTCACCACGCCCTCGCCGTACTCGTCGATGGGAGCCGGCTCACGTGGGCAGTCCGGGTCGTCCCAGCCGGTGTCCACCAGCGTCAGCCCCTCGGCGTCGGCGGCGTAGCCGTCGGGATCCAGGCCAAGGGCGTCGACGCCGTACTCCCGGTAGCCACCGGCCGGGTCGCTGGCCGGGGAGAATCCCCAGTAGCCGTATCCGGCCTCTTCCAGTCCGAACTCGATCTGCGCCTCGACGTACAGCGGGTGAGTCACCGCCCAGCTGTCCGGACCCCACTCGATCTCGGGAACCACCAGCGGCACCATCATCGCCTCGAACATGCTGCCGCCCCAGGTCGGCACCACCAGCTTGTCGGAGTACCGGTACGTCCCTTCGAAGACGTCGATGCCAAGGTAGGTGCGCCACTCTCCAACCGGCTGCGCGCCCTGCCAGTTCCAGTCGCATGTGTCGGGGAACGTCCGCCAGCCGGCGAAGTAGTGCTCGGCGGGTATCTGATCCAGTGCGATGCCGATGTACGACGCGACCCTCGGCTCGGTGTTGAAGGCGCCGTAGTGGTGACCGGTGTAGACGACGTCCTCCGCCATGCCGCAGTAGTCGCCGCGCGGATAACCGTCGCTGTCCGGAGGCGCCCCGCCCTCGACCCAGAAACCGCCTCTCAGCAGGCCCGCGCCGGCATCCGGTCCCTTGGCGTCGGGGTCGTAGTAGCAGCTGAAGTCCATGCTGGTGGCGAGCTGCCATGCCTGGTCGCGGTGCTCCGGCACGGCATTCGAGACCATGATCAGCGCAGCGGCCAGCCAGCCGTTGTCCACACTGGACAGGAAGGGGTAGACGGGATGTCCCGGAGGTTCCGGCCACGTGGTGAGAAGCTCCCGCGTGGTGGGGTGGTACCAGTTGTAGAACTGGCCCGACGCCTCGTGTCGCTCAAGCCGCTCGACGCTGTCGAGTGTCCGGCCGATCCGCTCGCGTGCCTCCTTCTCGGTCACCAGCCCGATGTCGCGCGCGGCCAGCGTCGCCCACAGGTACATGCCGATGTTGGTGGGTGAGGTGTAGGCAGACCGGCTCCGGGGATGCAGGTCGCCGCCGATGTTGTCGGCGGGCAGGCCGGTACGTGGCTCGACGAGCTTGACGAACGAGTGCCACGTGTCGGCGGCGTAATCGGACAGGATGGCGTCGTCGCCGACCAGACGATCACGCGGCCCCGCGGCTTGGGCAACGCTCACCGTGGCCGCGAGCAGCGTCGCAATGGCGATCGCGATCAGTCGTCTCACTACTACCTCCGTATGAGCTCCGTCGGAATGGTGTGAATCACTTGATGCCGGTCATGGCGATGCCCTGGGTGAAGAAGCGCTGCAAGGCGACGAACACCACGAGTACGGGGACCAGGGCCGCAGCTGACCCGGCCATGAGCAGCCCCAGATTGGTCTCGTGCTGGCCGGTCGAGAACAGTGCGATCGCCACCGGGAGGGTGTACATGTCCTCCGTCGTCGCGACCACCAGCGGCCAGAGGAAGTTGTTCCAGCTTCCGAGGAACATCAAGATGGCCAGCGTCGCCAGTGCCGGTCCGGTCAGCGGAATCACGATGCGCCAGAAGATGTAATGCTCACCCGCACCATCGATCCTGGCGGCATCGAGCAGGTCGTCCGGGATGCCGATGATGAACTGGCGCATCAGGAAGACGCCGAATGCCTGCGCGACGAACGGCAACGCCAGCCCGGCATGGGTGTTGACCAATCCCATGTTCGCCACCAGGACGAACAGCGGCATGAACGTCACCAGTCCCGGCACCATCAGCGTCGTCAGGACCAGCAGGAACAGCGGCCGGCGACCCGGGAAGCGCAGCTTGGCCAGGGCGTAGCCGAGCATCGAGCAGAAGACCAGATTGCCGACCGTCACCGCCGTCGCCACCAGAGCGGAGTTGAAGAAGTAGCGGCCGAAGTCCAGACGCTCGAAGAGATCCTGATAGTTGCTCAGGGTGATCTGTTCAGGCAGCCAGGTGGGCGGGACTCTGCGCAGCTCCGCGGTGGTCTTGAAGGAGCCGAGGATCATCCACACGAACGGCGTGACCACCAGAATGAGGCCACCGAGGAGGCCGAGGTGCAGCAGCCAACCGCGCCTTCGGCCAGGCCCCTTGTGTCCGGTCGGCTGACTCGGGGAATGGCTGCCCCGTGGGATCGTTGGGGCGGTCATGTCTGCGGCCTGAAGAGCCGGAACCAGAACACGGTCAGCAGCGCGATCGCCAGGAAGAGCACATATGACGCCGCGGCGGTGTAGCCGTAGTTTCCGAAGCTGAACTGGTTGTACGCGTGATAGGCAACCGACAGTGTGGAGTTCAACGGGCCACCCTGGGTCATCACGAACGGCTCCTCGAAGAACTGGAGGTAGCCGATGCCCGTGATGACGGCCGCGAAAAGCATTGTCGGGCGGAGCAACGGCAGGGTGACATGCCGGAACTGTTGCCACCGGCTGGATCCGTCCACCTCCGCTGCCTCGTAGAGATCCCGCGGGATGGTCTGCAACCCCGCGAGAAAGATGATCATGAGAAAGCCCATGTTCCGCCAGGCCGCCATCACGATGAGCGACCCAAGGGCGAGCGACGAGCTGGTGAGCCAGCCCGGCCCGGTGATTCCGAAGACAGAGAGAATGCCGTTGACCAGACCGATCTCGGCGCCCAGGACCATCCGCCATACCACCGCGACGGCCGCGATGCTGGTCACCACGGGCATGTAGTAGCCGACTCGGAACAGGGTGCGGAACTTCACGATGGCCGAGTTCAGCCCTACCGCGGTGAGCAGCCCGAGAACCATGGTCAGCGGGATGCCCACGAGCACGAAGATGGCGGTGTTGACGGCCGCGCGATGGAAGATCGGGTCCTGCAGGACGGCGACGTAGTTGTCGACGCCGACGATATCGACGCTGAACGGGCTTCGGATGTCCGTGACCCGAAGGTCGGTGAAGCTCGTGACCAGCGCCGCAAGGATCGGCCCCGCCATGAACACGGTGAAGAAGACCACGAAGGGCAGCGCGAAACTCCACCCCACCAGGCCTTCGCGGGCTCGGCCGGGCCGCATCGGACGGCGTCTCACGTCCGTCCGATGCGCTCGGCTGGAAGCAGTTCGCGAGGTCATCGGCTCAGAGCCCGGTGCCGATCGCCTCTGCCTCCTGTTGCATGGCGGCGCAGGAGTCCTCCGGTGCCACGCCGCCTACCGCGACCTGCTCGATCTGACTGTCGATCGCCGAGGCTACCTGCTCCCAGTTCGGAATCGCCGGCGGCGCCTTGGCGTCCTCGAGTTGGTCACCGAAAGCGGTCAGCAACTCGTCACCACTCAGCGCGGGATCGTCCCACGCGGCCTGCACGGCCGGCAGCGCGTTCACGGTCTCGTACCATGTCGCCTGTACCTCGGGCTGGCTGACGTACTCGACGAACGCCCACGCTGCCGGCTTGTTGTCGCTGTCGGAGAAGACACCCAGGTTCGCGCCGCCAACGAACGACGTGCCCGACTGCTCGACGGGCTGGTGCGCGACGGTCCAGGCGTCGGGATCGGCGCCCGCCTCGTCGACGATGCCGACCATCCACGGGCCACTGATGAACGCACCCACCTCCCCGTCGGCGAACTGGCTCTCGATCGGCACGTCGCTCTCCTGCCGGGGCGTCAGCTCCTCCTCGAAGTAGGAGTTGTAGTACGTCATAGCGTCGACACAGGCCGGCGAGTCGAGGGTGAACGCTCCGCTGTCGTCGACGATCTCGCCGCCCTGCTGCCAGAAGAACGGCATGAACATCTGCCACGCACCAGCACCGCCGGGCTGCAGGTTGAGTCCGTACTGGGCCCCGGCGTCCGTCATCCCCTCGGCCATCTGTTTGAGCTCATCCCACGAGGTGGGCGGCTCAGTAAAGCCGGCCTCCTCGGCCAGGTCGGTGCGGTAATAGAGCAGGCGCGTCTCGACGTACCACGGAACCCCATAGCTCACCCCGTCGACGACCGTCGTGTCCCACGCGCCTTCGAAGAACTGACCGGGATCGATACTGTCCGGCGTGCGTTCCAGACCGCCGATGGCGGCAAACTCACCCATCCAGGTGGTGCCGATCTGGCTGACGTCTGGAACCTGGCCACCGGCGATGGCGTTGACGATGCGATCGTGGGCGGCATCCCACGGCACGGCGGTGACCGACACGGTCACCTCCGGATGCTCCGCCATGAACTCGTCGGCCAGCACATCGAGGTGCTCACCTTCGGTCCCCATCGCCCAGACCGAGATCTCACCCTCGACCGGTCCGGTGACCTCCGGCGCGGGAGCGGCGTCCCCTGGCGCATCACCGCCGTCCCCGCCGTCATCGCGTCCACACGCGGCCAGCATCACGGCGGCCACGAGCGCTCCACTCACGAGTGTTCTGGTCTTCATCGGCACAGACACCTCTCTCGCGAGCCGGACGGCGTTCGCCGCCCGGCGATCAGCGGCGGTCCAGGTCAGGCGGCTCATGCCGGCCGCAACTGTTCCGGACCACCAGGTTGGTGGGCAGGACCTCGTGGCGCGCCGGCCCGGCGTCGCCGCGGATCCGCAAATCGAGCATTCGCGCCGCGCGTACTCCAAGCTCGCGCATCGGCTGCCGGACCGTCGTCAGTCCGGCGTAGCGTGCGGCCATCACGTCGTCCCAGCCGGTGACGGCCACCTGCCCCGGCACGTCGATTCCCGCGGCACGCAGGCCGGTGATGACGCCGAGGGCGAGCTCGTCGTTGGCACAGACGACAGCGTCGGGAACACCGGCCACGAGCAGGTCCTCGGCGACGCGTGTGCCCTCCTCTTCGCGCAACCCGGCCGGAACCGGCTCGGCAGGTGGGGTGAGTCCGGCCCGCAGCAGTGCCGTGCGGACCCCTGCCCAGCGCTCCATGGTGTCCGGCGAGCTTTCGGCGCCGCCGACCACGGCGAACGTCCGGTGTCCGTGGTCGATCAGATGCTCGGTCAGCCGGATGGCGCTCGCGACGTTCTCGGCGTTCACCGAATCGACTTCACCGGCCGCAGACCGGGCGAGCAGGACGATCGGAAGGCCGCGTGCGGCGATTTCCTGAACCACCTCGTCGCTGACGGTACGGCCCAGCACGACCATGCCGTCGACACGCCTGGCCAGCTCCCGGACCATCTCCGGCGCGGCGTCACGACCATGAGTGGACAGGATCAGCACCGATCGACCCAGCTCGCCCGCGGCTTCTTCGTAGCCGAGCACGACCTCCGCGTAGTACGGGCCGGAGAGGTCCGGGAAGACGATGCCGTTGGCCGCGTGCCGGCCTTCGGCGAGCGATCGGCCGAGCACGCTCGGACGGTATCCGAGCTCCGACACGACCGTGAGGACGCGTTCCTTGGTGGGCTCCGAGACCGGAATATTGCCCCGGAGGACCCGCGAAACCGTGGCGATCGACACACCCGCGCGTGCCGCCACATCGCGGATCGTCACGCCCTCACCGGTGGATACCGCCACGCCAGCCTCCTCGCTGTCGTTGGTACAGATCAATGTAACCGGTATCTGATACCGGTTACAAGACCTGGATGGGATCTCCCGTTCTCGGTCGGAGCGCTCGCGGTCCTGGGACATGAGGAGTTCGCGACGCCCCGTCGCTGACGCGCCCGCCCGCTGATCACCGCCGAGTTACTACCCCTGGGCGGGTAGTGACTCGGCAATGATCATTCACGACGGTGCTCTGGCGGGGCGAGGACGGTCAGGGAACGGTGACGGCCCAGGGACCACCTATGGCAGTGACGTCGGTACGGTCCTGCTCAGGCCCGTCGTCGCCGGGCGGGGTGGTGAAGAAGAACTCCATCTCCGCGTACAACTCGTACGTTCCCGCGGGCAGAGGCTCACCGCCGCCGGTATCGGCATGCTCACCCACCCCCACTGTCGCGCAGTCATGCAACGGCACCCACGCGTCGTACTCGATGGACGCGCCTGCCGCCATGCTGGCATCCAGCCCCATGTCGTCCATCCCACCGGTTGTTCCCACGACGACCCCGTCCCGGACCACCACGATCCACGGGTGCCCGGTCCAGCCTTCCAGGTCGGCGCCCGTATTGGTGGCGGTCACGGTGAACGCGGCACCCGGCGGGTCGCCGTCGTCCGGATCCTGTGGCGCCACCTCGCCGAGGTCGGCGGGACCTTCGATCCGCAGGCCCAGCTCGTGACCGTCCGTGGACGGGACGGCGTCCTGCGGCCAGGCGGCCTCGCACTGCGAATCGACTGCCGGGCCGTCGCCCTTCTCCCCCACCGTGAGCACCGACGATGCCAGCACGACGGCGACAGCCCGGGTGGGCTCGTCGGACTGGCCCGCCGGCGCCGGGGCGACGCCCACAGCCCCGACGACGTCGTAGTCCCCGGACGGGAGCACCTCCCCGCGCGCTGTTCCGCCGGCGTCACCGCACGAGCGCACCTCGAACCCGACATCCATCCAGGTGGAGTCCTGCGGCATGATCACCAGATCGTCCGGATAGGTTCCTACCGGGCGCGCAGTGCCGACGACTCGCCCGCCGGCGTCGACCACCCACAGGGCCAGCGGTGATCCACCCGCGTTCACGACAGCGAACCTGTCTACGCCGCTGGCCGCGTAGGTCATCTCCGCGGCGACGTACACCTCCCCGGAACCAGTCGCATTGAGCGGATCGAGTCGGAGGCTGACCGGACCGTCGTCGGCGAAGACGTCGGCGTTACCGAACGCTCCAGCGGCGGCGGTCTCGACTTCCTGCCCACACGCTTCCCACGCCCCACCAGCAACCGATGGCTCGGGAGAACCGTCGAGCGCCACAACCACGCCGACGCTCGCCGCGGCAACCATCACGCCGATGCCCGTAGCCGCGACCATCCGGCGCCGTCGACCCTTGCGCACCCGCGCACGCATCCCGGCGATGTCACCGTCGCGGGCAGCGCTCCCTGCCGCGGTTGCGATCTCCTGGAGCCGCTGCCTCAGTTCGTCGGTCATCATCGCTCCTTCGTGCCCACGCCGCCGGGCGCGGGATCGCCGTCGTCGGCGGCGGGGACCGCCGCGCCAAGCACGGTCCTCAGCCGCCGCACACCCTGGCTCAGGTATCGCTTCACCGATCCGTCGCTCACGCCCAACCGGTCCGCGATCTGCGGAACGGTCAAGTCCTCGAAGTAGCGCAGGACCACGCAGGCGCGTTCCCGGCGAGGGAGATCGGCCAGCGCTCGTCGCACGTCGATCTGAGTGTCGGTGAGTTCTGGGCCGGCCAGCGCTCCTCGATCGTCGCTTCTCGTGGCCACCAGATGCCGGACGCCGAGCCAGCGACCCCAGCGCCGGTGACCATCGACGTACAGCCGCAAGACCGCACGGCGCACATAGCTTTCCGCATCCTGGAGTTCCAGGCCGCGCAATGACCGGGCGAACGTCCGCACGATCGCCTCCTGGACCAGGTCCTCGGCTTCCGCCAGATCCGCGGTCAGCAGATAGGCATACCCGACCAGCGCGCGGTGGCGTTCGCCGGCCACGACAACGAGCGCATCCTCGGCTGTCACTGTGCTCCTACCGCCATGCGGGCCGCCGGTCACGTCCCGTCACAGACAAAGACGACCACACACACCCGATCGTTGTCCTGCGAGCCGCGCGATCCCTCGATCGGCTTGTCGTAGCACCCGGGCTTCGAGCGGACAAGAAACTCCTGGCGGCTCGTGCCGTTCGCATGCATCATTGGGTGCGGCGACGTGGTCATCGGCCGATTCCAGCGTGAGGAGCGCATGTGACCAGCGAGATCTCCGTGCACGGCTTCACCGACGACGCTTACGACGGGGCGCGTCGGGTCTTCGAGGAGAACCTGGCCACCGGACGAGACGTGGGCGCGTCGTTCTGTGTGACGGTCGAAGGCGACATCGTCGTCGACCTGTGGGGCGGATTCGCCGACCACGGCCAGAGTCGTCCGTGGCTGCAGGACACAATCGTGGGCGTCTACTCCACCACCAAGACGGTCACAGCATTGACTGCGCTGCTACTAGCCGACCATGGCGAGCTCGATTTCGATGTGCCAGTGGCGCGCTATTGGCCGGAGTTCGCGGCCAACGGCAAAGAGCACGTCACCGTGGCGCAGGTGATGAGCCACTCGTCCGGCCTGTCCGGCTGGGAGATGCCGATCACCGCCGAAGACCTGCTGGATGGGGAGAAGGTGACGACGCTGCTGGCGGCGCAGGCTCCGTTCTGGGAGCCGGGGACGGCCTCGGGCTACCACGCCATCACCCAGGGGTACCTTGTGGGCGAGGTGGTCCGCCGGATCACGGGGCAGACGGTGGGCACAGTCTTCCGTGAGCAACTCGCCGAACCTCTCGGCATCGACTTCCACATCGGGCTGGCCGCGTGCAGTTTGGCGAGCGAGCGGGCGTTGCCGATGCCTCGAGGCGGGATGCCGCAAGGCGCTGACGCCACAGGTCGACGGGCGCGACCTCGTCCTCGACATACCGATCCGGTTCGGGCTCGGTTTCGCCATCGGTACGGGCATGCCCAACGCCAACACGCTGTACTGGGGCGGTTACGGTGGCTCACTGGTGATCATCGATCTCGACGCGGGCATGACGCTGGCCTACACCATGAACAAGATGACCGGCACCACCACCGGGGGACGAGCGCTCTCTTGGCCTGGCGTTCGCTACCTGGGAAGCGATGGCCGCCTGACCCGACATCTGGTGCGGGGTTATGGCCAGGCCAACGGGCCGTCCGAACATGCTGCGAGATCTCAGCTGCGGGACCGAGAAACCACGCAGGCTCGATCCGACCACCAACCAGTAGCGGCACCAGGATGCGACCGGCACGCCCCGGCCCGCTGCTGGTCAGATCTTGGCCGATCTTGGCACGTCGTACAGGAGATGAGTCACCCCGTCACCCTGGGCGACGAGGGAGGGGTTGGCGAGGGTGACCTCGCCGGCGGCGCTGCCGAAGAACGGCCGGCCGTCGCCGAACACCACTGGAACCACGTTCATCACCACCTGGTCGATCACCCCGAGGCGCAGAGCCTGGCCACCGACGTTCCCGGCCGCGACATCCACGATCCGGTCGCCAGCGACCTCGCGTGCCTGGGCAATGGCCGACTCGACCCCGCCGGTCACGAAAGTGAACGGCGCGGTGTCAGCGTACTCCCAGGTCCTGGGCGGCTCGTGCGTCACCACGAAGACGTGATCACCGGCCACGGCCTGACCATCCCAGCCGTTGGTCTGGTCGAACACATACCGTCCGACTACCATCGCGCCGATGTCGGAGTAGACGGTCTGGATGAAGTCCTTGGAGGCCTGGTTGGTACGCATCTCCCCGCCCAACCAGTTCCAGGCGATCGGGCCGTTTCCGAACCAGTCGAAGAGTGGGCCGATATCACCATCGGTCCTCGCGACATAGCCGTCGGCCGACATAGCGGCGTACATGATCGTCTTTCCCATGACTCTTCCCCCCTCAGGCCCCGGCCGGCCGGTAGCGTAGCCAGACGACGCCGGAACGATAGGGTGTGGCCGAGACGAGCTGGAGGCGGATCGGGCCGACACCGTCGAAGACCCGCGGCCCGGACGGCCACAGATGCGGATTCACGCAGAACCAGAACTCGTCGACCAGGCCCTCCTGTGCGAGGGTGTGCGCTAGTTCCCCGCATCCGGAGACGATCAGGTTGCCGGTGTGCTTCTCCTTGAGTGCGGGGACGGCCTGAACGACCTCGCCTTCTATCAGGGTGGCGTTCCACGCCAGCGGTCCGCTCAGCGTCCGCGAGGCGACGTACTTCGGCATGCTGTTGACTCGCTCCGCGAAGTAGCCCATCGTCGGATCCTCGCCGAGGTGCGGCCAGACGGCTGCCAGGCCCTCGTACGTCTTGCGGCCGAGGAGCATCGCGTCGGCCAAGATCAACTGTTGGAGGTTAGCTTCACCACTGTCGGCGTCGAGCTCCAACCATTCCTCGGGGGAGGGCGCCTCGAAGGCGCCGTTGACGGTGATCTGGTTGTAGACGATGATCTTTCCCATTGCTGCTCCTCTAGGTTGTGTGGGCATGAATCTGGCTCCAGGCCCCGCTCCAACTCGGCTCCGGACAGCTCCTCGGCCACGTCGGACATGTAGACCGCCTGGCCGGTGTAGATCGGCAGGGTCGAGTCGAAGATCACCATGCTGATCCGCGGGCGCTTGGACAGGGTTGGTCGAATCCCTCGCCTCCAGGGAGTGGCCGTCTCGTCGGCCGTCCCAACGTCAGGTACACGTTGGACTCGATGACCGCCCTAGCTATCGCTGCGTGATCCTGTTCAGCGTCCCCGATCGTCCCGGTCATGAACTCAGCCCACCGGTTTCCGCGGCCGCAACGGCCGCCGCCACCGGCGGAATGGGATGTGAGTCAATCGATCCGAAGCAGCGGATGCTAGGCCGGAACACGACCGGCAAGACGTCCATGGTGACCTGGTCGACGAGTCCCGCGGCGAGCACCCGGCCACACGCGTCACCGTTGGACATCCAGTCGAACAGCAGCCCGATCCTGTGGTTCTCGTCGGCAATCAAGCCGTCCACCGACACCGTGTTGTCCATGACCACCTTGCCCGTGTGCCTCCCCTCCGCTCAGGGTGCCTATCGTGGCGGATCGAGGGCTGTCGGGTCTTGTAAGAAATCAATCGGCCGGCAGCGGGCCGACGTCGAGCGCATGGCCGGGATGCTCGCGGAGGAACCGCCGCCGGACTTCGACGTACTGGGTCGGCGTGAGCCCCGTGAATGCCCGGAACTCGTGGCCGAAATGGGCCTGGTCAAAGTACCCGGCGCGATCGGCGAGGTCGACCCAGTCGACCGGACCCGCGGGATCGATCGCCTGCACCGTCGCGGCGAAGCGGTACGTGCGGGCGAGCCGCTTGGGGGTGACGCCGATCAGTTCCTTGAACCGCTGCGCGAGGTGGGTGCTGCTGACGCCGGTCGCCACGCCCAGGTCACTGATCGCCAGCGCTCCCGAGGCCGCCGCGATGACAGTGCTCGCCTGCCGGACCAGGCCCAAGCCGACGGTGTCGCCAAGGCGTCGCATCAACTCAAGCTCAAGCAACGTCAGCATCTCGTGCGGACCGCTCGCCATGGTCAGCCTGTCTCGGAGCTCGGCAACGCCGGAGCGGCCCCACACCTGCTCCACCGTGACCGGCCGGTCCCGCAGCTCGGCCGCGGGCATCGGCAGGAACGGCGCCAGCCCCCACGGCTTGAAGTGCACGCCGACCGACCGGGTTCCGGGCGGGTAGCCGAACTCGAAAGCGCGGGTAGGCATGGTCACCACACAACCGTCGGCATACTCAGCCGTCTCGACCTCGGTGCCGGCACGGATGTGGAACGGCTCCCCGAGATTGAGGATGAGCACCGCCGACGGCATAGGCGGCAGCGTGAGGCGAGGGTACGGCCGCGCGCCCTCCAGGTAGTAGAGATCATCGATCAATTCGTCCAGTGGCGGGCGCGCCACTCTAGATACATACTTCACACATCACAGCATCGCCGACCACCGAGAACGCCGCCAGGGCTCAAGAGACCCTACGATCGAAGGCCTCCGCGTGTCTCCGGCGAAGGAGTGCCGACACCACCACGCCACCACCGAGAAGACCGCACGGACAGCACGAGGAGCCAACCACCATCCCGAATGAGCACGACCAAGCGCCCAATCGTCCGGCCGATCGAGTGAACCTCGACCAATTCCTGTTCGCACTCGGCCGAGCCGGAGCCGCCGAAGGACGCGACGACCCGACCGTGTGCTGGACCATCGGCGGATCACCCATCGACTAACACAACGCCGTCATCCGAGCCACCCACTCGACCGCCGCGTGCGACGACGCCCGCCTGAGGCTGTGCAACCAGGCATTCTTCGCCAAGATCACCTCACCGAGAACCTCGACGTGCGATCCGAGTTCACCGGCGTCTACGAGACCGTCCTCAACCCGACGAACCGCCTGCACGCCGAGTTCTGCGAAGCAACCCTGCCCACCGAAACGGGGCAGGGTTGAACTTCGACCAAATGGTGGAGCTGAGGGGACTCGAACCCCTGACCCCCTCCATGCCATGGAGGTGCGCTACCAGCTGCGCCACAGCCCCTTTTCGAACAGCCCGGCTAGCTTAACCGACACCCGGCCGAAGCTCATAATCGGGTCCGCCTTGCGTCCGATCATTATGACAGTTACTGTCAAATAGGAGTGACTTTCAGGTTTCGCGCGCTGCGTGACCGAACTGTGGAGGGTGCCATGGCGATGTTTCTGTACCGGCTCGGCCGGTTCTCCTATCAGAGCCGGAGGCTGGTCGGCTTGATCTGGCTGGCCGTCGTCGTCGCCGTCGGTATTGGCGCCGCCACCTTGTCCGGGCAGACATCGGACTCGTTCACCATTCCCGGCACCGAGTCCCAGGAGGCGTTCGACCTGCTCGACGAGCGCTTCCCCGGCACCCCCGTGGACGGCGCCTCGGCCCGCGTGGTGTTCGTGGCCGACGACGGCCAGACACTCGAAGGCCCTGAGACGGAGGCGATCGTCGCCCGCGTACTCGACGAGGTCACGGCGAACCAGCAGGTCGCGCAGGTGGAGAGCCCATACGACACCGGCCTCGTCTCCGAGGACGGCACCATCGGACTGGCCCAGATCACCTATGCCGTGCCGTTCATCGAGATCGAAGAGGAAACGAAGGAGGCGCTGTTCGCCGCCGCTGAGTCCGGCCGGTCCGCCGGCTTGACCGTCGAGCTCGGCGGGGATGCGATCGAGAGTGAGCCCGAGGTCGGCAGCGAGCTGCTCGGTCTCGGCGTCGCCGCCATGGTGCTCATCATCACCTTCGGTTCCTTGGTCTCGGCCGGTATGCCACTGGTCACCGGCATCACCGGCGTCGCCGTCGGCATCGCCGCCATCACGGCGGCCACAGGTTTCATCGACATGGGCTCGACGACGCCCATCCTGGCGCTGATGCTCGGCCTGGCGGTGGGCATCGACTACGCCCTGTTCATTGTCTCCAGGTATCGGCACGAGCTGGCCACCGGCCGGGAGGGTGCCGACGCCGCCGGGCGTGCCATCGGCACCGCCGGCTCGGCCGTGGTGTTCGCCGGCCTGACCGTCATGATCGCGCTGGCCGGCTTGTCCGTCGTCGGAATCCCGATCCTCACCGAGATGGGCCTGGCGGCCGCCGTCACCGTCGTGATCGCTGTTGTCGTCGCTCTGACGCTGCTCCCGGCGCTTCTGGGCTTTGCGGGCAGGCGCGTGCTCGGTGTCCGGGTCCCCGGCCTGAGGGTGCGCGATCCTGAAGGCGAGGATCAGCAGAAGCCGACGCTCGGCCGCCGGTGGGCGGACCTCGTCACACGGCGGCCGGTCGCAGTTCTCAGCGTCGCCGTCGTGGGCATGGCAGTGCTCGCCAGCCCCATCGCCGACCTGCGGCTCGGCATACCGGACGAGGGCACCTATCCCGAGGACAGCACGCAGCGCCGGGCATACGATCTCACCGCCCAGGCGTTCGGTCCCGGGTTCAACGGCCCGCTGATGGTGGTGGTCGACGCTGCCGGCAGCGACGCACCCGAGGCCGCCGCCGACCAGGTCCACGCCGCCGTGACTGAGCTCCAGGGAGTGCAGTCCGCGGCTCCGCCGGAGTTCAACGCCGCGGGCGACACCGCCATCGTCGGCGTCATCCCAGCCAGCGGCCCGGACAGCCAGGAGACCGAACAGCTCGTCGGCCGTCTCCGCGATGACATAGCGGCCACGGCCGAACAGTCTGGCGCCGCGGTGGCCGTCACGGGGACCACCGCCGTGTTCATCGACTTCACCGAGAAGATGGGTGACGCCCTGCTCCCCTATCTCCTCCTGGTGGTGGGGCTGTCGTTCGTCCTGCTCATGATCGCCTTCCGGTCGATCGTGGTTCCGGCCAAGGCCGCGGCCGGCTTCCTGCTGACCATCGCGGCGACCTTCGGCGCGCTTGTGGCCGTGTTCCAGTGGGGCTGGCTGGAGGGGCCGCTCGGCCTGGAGCCGACCGGATCGGTCATCAGTCTCCTGCCCATCTTCATCGTCGGTGTGGTGTTCGGACTTGCCATGGACTACGAGGTGTTCCTGGTGACCCGGATGCGCGAGGAGTACGTGCACGGCGCGGACGCGACGTCGGCCATCCGGGTCGGGTTCCAGCACGGATCTCGCGTGGTGGCTGCCGCCGCTGTCATCATGATCAGCGTCTTCGGCGGGTTCGCCTTGGGTGACGCCAGCGACGTCCGGCAGATCGGCCTGGCACTGGCCGCGGCGATCGCGTTCGACGCGTTCGTCGTGCGCATGTCGATCGTGCCCGCAGTGCTGGCGCTGGTAGGCGATCGAGCCTGGTGGTTGCCACACTGGCTGGACCGCCTGCTGCCGAGCCTCGACGTGGAGGGCGCCCGACTCACCGACCAAGCCGGCGACAACCGGCGGCCGGCACAAAGCACGAGCCGCTGAGCCGACGATTGCTTTCCCGCCACAGCGGAGATAGTGCTTGACGTTCTCAGCCCTCTTCGATGACCACCGGCGGAGGAAGCGTCCCGGCGTTGTGCTCGACGAGGATCCAGCCGTCGTCGCCTTCACGCAACATGGACCACGAGCAGTTCGACAGCCCGCCGATGTTGGTGAACAGCTCCAGGGGCATGCCGATCAAAGCCGCGATCCCCAGCCGGGCCGCCCCACCGTGCGAGGTCAGGACGGCCAATCCGTCTCCCGGTAGGCGGGCGGCGGCATCCACGACGGCAGCCTTCATCCGGTCCGCCACCTCCTGGCGGGTTTCGCCTCCGCCTACCCTCAGCAGCGGGTCACCGGCACGCCACGCCTTGTACTCGATCGGCCAGCGCATCGCGATCTCCGCGGCTGTGCAGCCCTGCCACTCCCCCGCGTAGGTTTCCCGCAGGCGGACGTCCAGCTCGGCCTCGGCTCCGGTCAGCGCGGCCAGCATGGCCATCGTGTCCCGGGTGCGCTTGAGATCGGAGGTGACGAGCAAATCCGGCTCCAAGGCTGCGAGCCGGGCGGCCGAGTCGCGGGCCTGCTGCCGGCCCACGTCGTCGAGCTCGACATCGGTCTGCCCCTGGAACCGGCCCGCTGCGTTCCACTCCGTGCGGCCGTGTCGCCACAGCACGATCCGCCGGCTCACTCCCCAGCCCCGTGGCCGTCCCGGCCCACCTGCACACTCTCCGGGAGCGCGATGGTGGGGCAGTCCTTCCACAGCCGCTCGAGCGAGTAGTACACGCGGTCCTCAGCGTGCTGGACATGGATGACGACGTCGATGTAGTCGATCAGGATCCACCGGCCCTCGCGCTCACCCTCGCGCCGCACCGGCTTGGCATCGAGGTCGCGCAGCCGGTCTTCGATGGCATCGACGATGGCACGGACCTGGCGGTCGTTGGACGCGGAACAGACGACGAACGCGTCGGTGATGGCCAGCTGCTCAGAGACGTCGAAGGCGACGATATTCTCGGCCAGCTTGTCGGCCGCCGCTTCAGCGGCCGCGACGACGAGTTGGACAGCTCGTTCGGTTGCGGGCAAATCCCAAACCTTTCATCTGGGCGGGAAAACGGTGTGTTCTCACCGTTGATCCTACGCCGAGACGTAGAGGCGACGCTTGTTGATGTACTGCACGATCCCATCCGGCACCAGATACCAGATCGGCTCACCCGTGCCCACCCGCTCCCGGCACTCGCTCGAGGAGATGGCCAGCGCCGGCACCTCGACCAAGGTCACCTTGCCGTCCGGCAGCCCCACATCCGAGAGCGCATGGCCGGGACGGGTACAGCCGACGAAGTGCGCGAGGTCGAACAGCTCGTCGACGTCGCGCCAGGACAGGATCTGTTCCAGGGCATCGGCCCCGGTGATGAAGTACAGGTCGGTGTTGTCACCCCGCTCGTCGCGCAGGTCGCGCAGGGTGTCCACCGTGTAGGTGAGTCCGCCGCGGTCGATGTCGACCCGGCTGACGGAGAATCGCGGGTTGGAGGCGGTCGCGATCACCGTCATCAGGTAGCGGTCCTCAGCGGCGGTGACGTCGCGATCACCCTTCTGCCAGGGCTGACCGGTAGGCACGAAAACGACCTCGTCCAGGCCGAAATCATGCTGGACCTCGCTCGCGGCGACCAGGTGACCATGGTGGATCGGGTCGAACGTTCCGCCCATGATGCCCAGCCGCTTACGCTCACTCACCGCGGCGCCACCTCAGGCGTGCGGCCGGCCCTTGCCGAACGCGAGCGTCACCAGCAGCAGCGTCATCAGGATGACCAAAGCCCCGATGCCCCACCCCACGGCGGGGAAGCCGCCTTCGTCAACGTGGGCCTCTTCCGCCAGCAGCACGAGCTTGTCCATGCCCGACACTTTATCCCAGCCGCCGAGCTCAGCCGCGCACGTGCCCGTCGCCGGTGACGACGTAGGTGGTGGTAGTGAGTTCACGCAGCCCCATCGGCCCGCGCGCGTGCAGCTTCTGGGTCGAGATGCCGATCTCCGCGCCGAAGCCGAACTGCTCGCCGTCGGTGAACCGGGTGGAGGCGTTGATCATCACCGCCGCCGAGTCTGTGGTCGCGGCGAAGCGCTGAGACGCGGCCAGGGACCGGGTGACGATCGCTTCGGTGTGCCCGCTCCCCCAGCGCCTGATGTGCGCGACGGCGTCGTCCAGCGAGTCGACGACCGCGACGGCCAGGTCCAGGGAGAGGTACTCCACAGCCCAGTCGTCGTCGGTGGCGGGAACGACGTGCTCGGCGTAACCCCGTACCCGCTCGTCGCCGTGGATGGTGACCCCCGCATCCTGCAGCGCACCCAGGACCCGCGGCAGGAACGCACCGGCGACGTCCGCGTGCACCAGCAGCGTCTCGGCCGCGTTGCAGACGCTGGGCCGGTGCGTCTTGGCGTTGAGGACGATGTCGACGGCCTTGTCGAGGTCGGCGTCGGCGTCGACGTAGACATGGCAGTTGCCGACGCCGGTTTCGATCACCGGCACCGTGGACTCCTCCACGACGCTGCGGATCAAGCCCGCCCCGCCGCGCGGGATCAGGACGTCGACCAGGCCACGGGCGCGCATCAAATGCTTCGCGGCTTCGTGCCCGTCACCCGGCACCAGCTGGACGGCGTCCTGCGGCACGTCGGTGCGTGCGGTGGCCGCTCGCACGACGTCGACGATGGCGGTGTTGGACGCCAGCGCGCTGGAGGAGCCCCGCAGCAGCACCGCGTTTCCGCTCTTGAGCGCCAGCCCCGCGGCATCGGCGGTCACGTTCGGCCGCGCCTCGTAGATGATGCCGACGACTCCCATGGGCACCCGGCGCTGCGTGACTTGCAGCCCGTTCGGCAGCGCATAGCCGCGCTCGACCTCCCCGACGGGGTCCGGGAGACCGGCCACCTGGCGCAACCCGTCGGCCATCGCGGCGATCCGCTTCTCGTCCAGCCGGAGCCGGTCGATGATCGCCTCGCTGGTGCCGTTCTCCCGGGCCCGCGCCACGTCCTGCGCATTGGCATCGGTGATGCGCGGCGTCTCCGCCTCAAGCGCGCTGGCCATAGCCTCCAGCGCGGCGTCCTTCTGCGCCCGGGTCAGGACGGCGAGGTCAGCGGCGGCTGCGCGGGCACGGCGCGCAGCGCCCAGAACGGAGTCGGCAAGCTCATCGGTCATGCCGGAATTCTACGTCGCGAAGCACGCGCCGGGCCCCCAGGCGGGGTGCGATCCGTGTTCTGATCGGCGGATCAGGCGAGCAGGTGCCAGCGTGGATCGAACGGCTCGACCCGCTCCACCGCCACGCGCAAGGCGACAGCGATCTTGTCCACGTCGATATCGCTGTTGGCGACCGCAACGGCGATACTGAGCATCGCTTCAGTATCCACGTCGTCCACGTCTGTGCCGTTTACTCGGAGGAGGTTGAGCGCCAGAACCGTTGAAGTGCGCTTGTTCGCCTCCATGAAGGGGTAGTTGCGGATCACCGAATGCACCAGGGCGGCCGCCTTGCTCCAAAGATCGGGATACGCGTCCCGCCCGAATGCCGAGGCTTGCGGCCGACCCAGCGCAGATGCGAGCAGGCCGATGTCGCGCACGGCGAGACCGGTGAATCTCCGGTTGATCGCCAGCGCTTCGCCAAGGGTGGGAAATCGCGTATTGGTCACAGCTCTGCCATGCGGTCAAACATGTCGCTGTACCGGTCGATGATCCAGTCGGCGCTTTGCATGAACGCCTCGTCGACATCGGCCTGAGAGTGCTCGGGCATGATCTTCGCGATGCGCTGACCGCGCTTGGTCAAATGGATCACCCGGCCATTCTCCGCGGCTTCGGCGAGCTCACCAAGGATCTTCCTGGCCTCGGTCACCGAGATCTCGTCCGGAATCTCGCGCAACGGCTCTGCAGCCATGACTGAAATGTACAGAACACACGCTGTTTTATACAGTTCGAATCAGCGGCTCCAGCGCCCGGGCGAGCTCCGGCACGTCGTCATACTCGCCGCGTGCCACCGCCATCGTGAGGTCGAACGCCTCGTCGTTCGTGGCGATCACCTCGAGCCCGTTGAGCTCGCACAAGACCGCCGCGGCGAGCCACGCCATCCTCTTGTTGCCGTCGACGAGAGGATGGAATCGCGCGATCGAATGGAACGTCGCGGCTGCCTTGTCGAGTACTCCGGGATACATCTCGGCGCCGAACATCGACGACGACGGGCGCTCAGCGGCCGACGCAAGCTGCCCGCGGTCCCGGATCATAGGCGTCGACCCCGTGGCCAATTCCGCGATTCGAACCATCTGGCCAGCGGTGAGATACCGGATACCGCTCATGCCGTGCCCAGCCGGCGCAGCGCGTCGGCGTATCGGTCGGCAAGGCCGGCGGCGATCTGATAGACCTCCGCGTCCGGGGCGTGCGCGTCCCGGTGCAGCCAGGCCAGCATGTCCGGCGGTGCCAGTTCCGCGGCCCGGGCGCGGTAGCGGGCCAGCTCGTCGTCGGAGAGCATGTCGCGCCCGGCGCCGGACGTGCCGGAGCGGAAGAACGCCGCCTTGCTCTTCATGATGCCGGCGGGGTCCGGTGCCACCCGGTCCGCGTCGGCACGCATCTGGTCGAACGACGCGGCCCGTACCAGGGCAGGCCACCGCTCCTCCGGGACGGTGATCCCCAGCCGCTCGGCCAGCCGGCGCATCTCGCCCGCGAGGTCTGCGGAGAGGTCGTCGTAGTGCACGAGAACGACGTTCGGCTCGGTTCGGCGAGACCACGCGTCGGACAGGTGCAGCATGACTCCCGCGAGGGAGTCCAGTTGCTCGCGCGGGTCGTCGTCGCGCTCGATCCAGCCGAGGACCCACTCCCGCAGCTCCGGCCGGGCTCGACGCGGAGGTCCCGGCTCGTCCGGGGAGATCAGCTCACGCATCCGGTCGCGGTCGAGGTTCTCCGCGTGATGATACAGCGAGACGGCCATGTCCAGCGGATGGCGGGCCACCACGACGTAGGTGGCGCGGGGGTCGATCGGCAGGCCGTCCAGCGGGGTGTGCGTCTTGATGAAACGCCGGTGATCCTGCTCGGCCAGCCGCCGGTACACGTCCTCGCGCGGCTCGACCAGCCAGTCCAGCCATGGTGAGAGTGTCGGCAGCGGTGCCGGAAGCTCCGGCGTCTGCAACACCAGGAGCGCGCAGATCATCTGCATCCAGGTGGTGCCGCTCTTGGATCGGGTGCTGATGACGATGTCACCCTCGCGGAACGGAAAGCTCAGCCAGCGGGAGCTGTCGTCGTCGTAGGAGCGGTAGCGGACGGGGGCGGAGGGCATCCGCCGATCCTAGCCAGAGCGCCCGGAGCGGGACGCGAGCACAACCAGGTCGTCGCGATGCACCAGCTCCCGCTCGTATTCGGCGCCGAGTTCGCGGGCCAGCTCGCGGGTGGACCGGCCGAGCAGCGGCGGCAGCTCGGCGGCGTCGTAGTTCACCAGCCCGCGAGCGACGACGCGCCCCTCCTCGTCCACCAGGTCCACGGGATCTCCCGCGGTGAAGCGCCCGTCAACGGCTGTGACGCCGGCCGGCAGGAGCGAACTGCGCCGCTCGACGACGGCCCGCACGGCACCGGCGTCCAGGTGCAACCGGCCGAGCCCATCCGCGGCGTGCTCCAGCCACAGCAGGCGGGTGGAGCGCCGCCGCGACCGGGAATGGAACCACGTGCCGACCTCGGCCCCGGCCAGGGCGTCGCGCGCCTCGGGGGCGGAGGCAAGGACCACCTCGATGGCGGCGCCGGTGGCGATCGCCGCCGCCTCAACCTTGGTCTGCATGCCCCCGCTGCCGAGCCCGGACCGGCCGGTGCCGCCAATCTGCAGCCCGTCCAGGTCGGCGGGGTCATGCACGTCGGCGACGCGCGACGCGCCGGGCCGCCGCGGGTCGCCGTCGTACAGGCCGTCCACGTCCGACAGCAGGACGAGGGCGTCCGCGTGGACGAGCTGCGCCACCAGCGCCGCCAGCCGGTCGTTGTCGCCGAACCTGATCTCGTGGGTGGCGACGGTGTCGTTCTCGTTGACGACGGGCACCACGCCCAGGCTGAGCAGCTTGTGCAGGGTCCGGTAGGCGTTGCGGTAGTGCGAGCGCCGGGTGACGTCGTCAACGGTCAGCAGCACCTGGCCCACCTGAAGGCCGTGCGAAGCGAACGCCGCCGTGTAGTAGGCGACGAGCAGGCCTTGCCCCACACTCGCGGCGGCTTGCTGCCGGGCCAGGTCGCGCGGCCGGCTCGGGATGCCCAGCGGCGCGAGTCCGGCCGCGATGGCGCCGGAGGAGACCAGCACCACCTCGCGGCCGGTTGCCCGGGCCCAGCCCAGGGTGTCCACCAGCGCCGTGAGCCTCGTCTCGTCCAGGCCACCACTGGTGGTGGTCAGCGACGACGACCCGACCTTGACCACCACCCGGGCCGCCTTCGCGATCGGCTCGCGGGTCCTGGCCGACCCCATGTCCACGTCACTCCTCAACTCTCGTGCCCTGCTCGTGCCGGGTGCTCGTGCCGATCTCCCCTGAGACCGGTCAGGCCAGGCGGGAATCGGTGCCGCGCGGCCCCAGCCGCTCCGCCCCGGCCTGAACCGTGGGCTCCCAGTCGAAGACGACGGCGTCCTCGCCGCCGATCACTACCTCGTCGCCGGCCTTCGCTCCGGCCTTGACAAGCTGCTCCTCGATGCCCAGCCTGGCCAGCCGGTCCGCGAGGTAACCGACGGCCTCGTCGTTGGAGAAGTCGGTCTGCAGAACCCAGCGCTCCGGCTTGCGGCCCCGGATGCGGAAGCGCTCACCGTCGTGGGTGCGCTCGTGGGTGATGGTGAAGCCTTCATCGTCGACCGCCGTGGGCCGCAGGATGACCCGGGTGGCCTCCGGCGGCGGCGCCGCGGCACGCGCCGCGCTGACGATCTTCGCCATCTCGAAGGTGAGTTCCCGCAGGCCCTCCCGGCTCACCGCCGAGACGCTGAACGCCTGCCAGCCGCGCACCTCGACGTCGGCGCGGACGAACTCAGCAAGCTCCCGCGCCTCCGGGACGTCGATCTTGTTCAGGACGACGAAGCGTGGCCGGTCCGCGAGCCCGCCGTAGCGTTCCAGCTCGGTCTCGATGACGTCGATGTCGCTGAGCGGGTCGCGGCCCGGCTCCAGCGTCGCACAGTCGACCACGTGCGCCAGGGCGGCGCACCGCTCGACGTGGCGGAGGAACGTGTGCCCGAGACCCCGGCCCTCGCTGGCGCCCTCGATCAGTCCAGGAACGTCGGCGACGGTGAACCTGACGTCGCCGGCCTCGACGACACCGAGGTTCGGCACCAGCGTGGTGAACGGGTAGTCCGCGATCTTGGGGCGCGCAGCGGAGATCGCCGCGATCAGGCTGGACTTGCCCGCACTCGGATAGCCGACCAGCCCGATGTCCGCGACGCTCTTCAGTTCGAGGACGACGTCCAGAGCCTCGCCCGGCTCGCCCTTGAGAGCGAAGCCCGGCGCCTTGCGCCTGGTGCTGGCAAG
The DNA here is from genome assembly GCF_010550695.1 of Phytoactinopolyspora alkaliphila. Classification (GTDB taxonomy): domain Bacteria; phylum Actinomycetota; class Actinomycetes; order Jiangellales; family Jiangellaceae; genus Phytoactinopolyspora; species Phytoactinopolyspora alkaliphila. The sequence goes on along the minus strand of NZ_JAAGOB010000013.1, from coordinate 48,882 downwards.
CGCGGCGTTGCCGAGCCCGCCCCGGCCGCCGTGCGCCACGACCAGCCGCGAGCCGTCGCCGACGAGGTCCGCGAGAACCTCCCCGTCCGCAGCGGACACGACGGTGCCATCCGGGACCTTCAAGATCACGTCGTCGCCGTCGGCGCCGTTGCGGTGGCCGCCCTCGCCCGGGCTTCCGTTCCCGGCGCGGCGGTGCGGCGAGCGGTGGTAGTCGAGCAGGGTGGTGGTGTTGGCGTCGACGACGAGTACGACGTCGCCCCCGCGCCCACCGTTACCGCCGTCCGGGCCACCCAATGGCTTGAACTTCTCCCGGTGCACGGACGCGCAGCCATGACCGCCGTTGCCGGCGGACAGGTGCAGTACGACGCGGTCTACGAACGACGGAATCGCCACGGCCCGAACCTCCCTTCCTTACCCTCAATCCGGACGCTCTGCCCGACGAAAAAGCGGGCCGGTCGCGTTGACCGGCCCGCTTTCTCTCACAACGTCTGAAGACGGGGGGTCATTCCCCCGCCGGGACAATGTTGACAACTTTGCGGCCGCGCTTGCGGCCGAACTCGACCGCGCCCGCGGACGTGGCGAACAGCGTGTCGTCCTTGCCGCGCCCGACATTCTCACCAGGGTGGAAGTGGGTGCCGCGCTGACGGACGATGATCTCGCCGGCGTTGACCAGCTGGCCGCCGAAACGCTTCACGCCGAGCCGCTGTGCGTTGGAGTCGCGCCCGTTCTTGCTGGACGAGGCGCCCTTCTTGTGAGCCATAGCGCTTCCTGCCTACTTCGTCTCGATGCCGGTGATCTTCACCTGCGTGTACTTCTGCCGGTGCCCTTGGCGCCTGCGGTATCCGGTCTTGTTCTTGTAGCGAAGGATGTGGATCTTGGGACCCTTCACCTCGTCGACGACCTCGGCGGTCACCGTGTACTTGGCGAGCTTCTTCGCCTCGCTGGTGACGGCGTCGCCGTCGACCACGAGCAGCGCCGGCAGGGTCACCGAGGATCCGGCCTTGCTGTCGAGCCGGTCGACATTGATGACATCGCCGACAGAAACCTTCTGCTGGTTGCCGCCGCTACGGACAATCGCGTACACCGCGGGCTCACTCTCTCAATCGGGCCTAATGGTCTAGCTCGGGATTTGGGCACACGCGCGCCGCTAGCGGGCACACGAGCTCAGGCGTGAAGCACGCCGACGACCAAGAATACGGACTCCGGCCGCGTCAGGTCAAACCGGCGCAGGAGGCTGGGACACCGGCACTAAGGAGCCACCACCTCACGCCGCTGCGCATCCCAGACGCCCTGCGCGAGCCGCTTGTTCCGCGGCGGGGACACCGGCGTGAACCCGGTGGCGACCCGTAGACCGGCCAGGATCTCCTCCGGGCGCACGGTGGGCGCCTGGTGTTCGACGACGCACCGGATCACCACCGTGCTCGGCTGGTCCGCCTGCCCCGGCGACGACGCGGCTACGTGCACTGCGGCGTCAAGAACCGCTCCGCGGGCTTCGAGGGTGCGCACGCCCTTCTTCGTCAGGCGCTCCACCGGCACCGATTCCTCGGCCATGAACGCCGTCACGGCGGCAGCGACCTCCGCCCCGGACGCTTCGTCGAGTGCGATTTCCCACGACGATGCGCGCAGCAGATCCGCCAGCGCCGTCTTCTGGCCCTCGGTGTCACTGACCTCGAGGACGTCCAGGCCGGGCGGCAGCGCCGCGTCCAGGTCGGCCCGGACCTGGGCGGGATCTCGTCGCTCGGTGAGCGAGATCTCCAGGTACTCTGCCTCGCTGGCCGCGCCCGTGGGCGCCGCCCCGACGAAGGAGACCTTCGGGTGCGGGGTGAACCCGTGCGAGTAGGCCATGGGCACCTTCGCACGCCTGAGTGCTCGCTCGAACGCGCGCTGGAAGTCCCGGTGACTGGTAAACCGCAGCCGGCCTCGCTTGGCGAAGCGGACTCGGAGCTTCTGCACGGCCGGCAGCTGATGACGGTCCGGCGCCGCTCTGTGGGACTGGGTGCTCACGCCGGACAGCCTACGAGCCCCCAGTACCATCCCGCGCGCCCCCTCCACCCGCACGACCACAACCCCTGGCATGGGTTGTGGTCGTGATTCGGTCCGATTTGCCCGATTTCAACGACCGCAACCCATGCCAAGGGCTAGGAGGGGGAGGGTGAACACCCCCGGGAGGTGCCGGCGCTAGTGGACCATCACCGGCGCCAGCTCACCGTCGCCCTCGCCGTCAGCGGCTAGTGCGACGTCGTCGGCCGGCTTGCCTGCGGTGACGAAGGTGTAGGCCACCACCGCGGCTGCCGCCAGGATGACGACCGCCCACCAGATCGCCGACGTGAAGCCGTACACCATCGCGTCGAGCCGGAGCAGCTCGGGCGACGCCGCCGAAGCGGCGTTGGCCGCGACGTAGGTGGTGGTGGCACTTGCAGCGATGGTGTTCAGCAACGCGATGCCGATCGCGCCACCCACCTGCTGCGAGGTGTTGATCATGGCGGAGGCGATCCCGGAGTCGCGCGGCTCCACACCGTACGTCGCCAGGCTCATCGCCGGCATGAACGTCGTCCCCAGGCCGAGTCCGAGCAAGACCTGGGCGGGCAGGATCAGGCCCACGTACGAGCTGCCGGGCTCCAGCTGGGTAAGCATCAACATGCCTACCGCGGCGATCGCCAGACCCGGGCCCATGAGGTAGCGGGCGGGAATCCGGGTCATCAGCCTGGCGCCGATCTGGGTGGAACCGGTAATCATGCCGGCGACCATCGGCAGGAACGCCACGCCGGTGCGCACCGGGCTGTAGCCCTCGACGATCTGCAGGTAGTACGTCAGGAACAGGAACAGGCCGAACATCGAGACGATCGCCAGCCCCATTGACAGGTAGACACCGCCACGGTTGCGGTCGAGGACGACGCGCAGCGGCAGCAGCGGAGCCTTCACTTTCCGTTCGACAGCGACGAACACACCAAGCAACACGACGGTCGCCACGAACATGCCGACGGTCACGGGGTCGGTCCAGCCGTCGGTCTCGGCGCGGGTGAAGCCGTAGACGAGAGCCACCAGACCCAATGTGCCCAGGAGCGTTCCGGGAATGTCGAGGGGCGAGGGGTTCCGGCTTTCCTTGGGATCGCGGATTTCGGTCAGCGCACCGAAGAAGGCGACCGCGGCGATGGGAATGTTGACGAAGAATACCCAGCGCCAGTCCAAATACTCGGTCAGGACGCCGCCGAGGATCAGCCCCACAGCAGCGCCGCCACCGGCGATAGCGCCGAAGATGCCGAACGCCTTCGCGCGCTCCTTGCCGTCGGTGAAGGTGACGGCAAGGAGGGACAGTGCGGCGGGAGCCAGCAGTGCGCCGAAGACGCCCTGCAGGGCACGGGAGGCGAACAGCATCGCCTCGTTGGCGGCGACGCCTCCGATGGCCGAGGCGATCGCGAATCCGACCAGCCCGGTCAGAAACGTGTTCTTCCGGCCCCACAGGTCGGCGATGCGGCCACCGAGCAGGAGGAGTCCTCCGAAGGCCAGCGCGTAGGCGGTGATGACCCACTGACGGTTCGCGTCGGAGATGCCGAGGTCGGCCTGAGCGGATGGGAGGGCGATGTTCACGATGGTGCCGTCGAGGACGACCATCAGCTGGGCGATGGCGATGAAGGCCAGCGCCCGCCACCGGCGCGGATCGGCCCCCGGCCGCGCCGCTAGTTCGGATGTTTCGGACATGCGTGATCCACCAATCGGTTGTTCAAAGGGGTGGTGAGTGACGTGAGTGACCGCCGTCAGCCCGGCCGCGTGCGCATCGCGGTGGCGCAGATCGGCGTGTGGCCTACGGAGTGTTTCGGTCTTTCGTGATCAGCTTTGGCGGCGCTCCAGATCTTCCAAGGTGACAGCTACGCCGGGCAGCTCTGACCGGACAGGATTGTGCAGTCCGTCGACGAACAACTGCAGATGACGACGGAAATAGCGGATGGCGAACTCACAGCCGGTGCCCGCGATGGGGCGGGTCAGCTGCGTGACGGCGACCATGAGATCGCCAAGGGCGACGTCGCGACGCAACTGGCCCGAGCGGCGAGCCCGGTCCATCAGGGCGTTGACGGCGCCCTCGAGCCGGTCGATGGCGGCACGGACCTGCGGGTCGGACTTGTCGAAGTCGTCGCCGAAGAACGAACACAACGAACCGAATCGCTCGTCCGCGGCACGGATGATGAAACCCCGCAGCGCTTCGAAGGGATCGTCGCCGTCGGTCAGGGCGGCCTCGGCCTCGTCCGCGATCCGGGCCATCGAGTACAGCGTGGCCTGCAGAATCAGCTCCCGCCGACTGGCGAAGTGCCGGTATACAGTGGCGTTACCGACTCCCGCCCGGCTCGCGATGGTGTCCAGCGGGACGTCCGGGCCGAACTCGACGAGGACGTCGCGAGCGGCGCTGACGATGCGGTCCCGATTGCGGGACGCGTCCGCCCGCAGTCTCTCCGGCGGGGCCACCCCCACGCTCTTCGCGCCCATCTCCTGCTCCACTCCTCGGGCTGCTGCCATCTCGAGCCCTTCCCTGCCATCATCCACGGCAATCCGGGGATTGTCTCCCCATTTTTTCGGCATCTGGGGACTGAATCCCCGCTTTGCACCGAACACCGGGTGAAACGGGGACTGGGTCCCCACTAATTCCTGAGTAAAATGTGACCTGCATCACTTCGGCCGCTTCTTACCAGATCGGCGGGCGGCGGTGCCGCCACGGGCGCGCCTCTTCGAGCTGCGCGGACAGCGACAGAAGGCCTTCCTCGGCGCCCAGCCGCCCGCCCAGCATCACCCCGATCGGCAGCGGCGTGCCGTGCGGCTCGTCCCGTCCCGTCGCCGGCAGTTCCGTCCAGTGCAGGGGCAAACTGACCGCCGGCCAGCCGGTGATGTTCCAGACGCTCGTCCAGGGCGTGTAAGCCATCTGTGCCGAGAAATCGGCGGCCGGATCGTCGTCGTCGCGCAATTCCCCGACGAACGCGGGCGGGCGGGCCAGCGTAGGCGACAAGATGACGTCGTACTCGGCCCACGTCGCCGCGGCCTCTCGTGTGATCAGCTGCACCGTGTTGAACGCCTGGGCATACTTGAGCCCGGACACCGAACGGCCCGCGTCTCGTAGCCAGCGCGTCAGCGGGGTCAGGCGGTCTTCGGCCTCCGGCGCCACCGGAGCGCTGAGCGCCAGCACCGCCCAGAGCGCCTCGAACGACGACCATCGCTTCGCCGGGAAGGGCACCGGGGCGGGTTCGACGTCGTGGCCCAGCTCCTGCAGGAGTGTCGCCGTCTCGCGCACCGCGGTGAGGCACTCCGGATCCACCTCGGTGTCGGTGATGACCGGCTGAATGAGCACACCGATGCGCAGCCGTCCGGGATCGCGGTCACAGGCGTCCAGGAAGCTGGTGCGCGGCCCCGGGAGCGTGTAGGTGTCCCCTGGCCACGGCTGCGCCAGGACATCCAGGCCGGCGGCGGTGTCCCGGACATCACGCGTGAGCACGCCGTGCACCGCAAACCCGGCGCCGTCGACGCCGTAGGGACCGGGACTGACCCGTCCACGGCTCGGCTTGAGCCCCACCAGGCCGCACGCCGCGGCCGGGATGCGGATCGAGCCTCCGCCGTCGCTGGCGTGCGCGATCGGCGCGATGCCCGCCGCCACGGCGGCTGCGGCTCCCCCGCTCGATCCCCCGGCCGACCGGCGCGGATCCCACGGGCTGCGGGCCGGCGGCGCGATGGCGGGCTCGGTGTACGCCGGCAGGCCGAACTCGGGGGTGTTGGTCTTGCCCAGCATCATGGTGCCGGCTGCGCGCAGCAGCGTGACGACACCGTCGTCGACCTCGGCGACCACCTCTTCCACGGCAGCGCTGCCTGCCCGGGTGGGCACCCCGGCAACCATGCTCAGGTCCTTGACCGGGCACGGCACGCCCAGCAGTGGGCGCTCCCGATGTTCGGCGGCCGTGAGCCGCTCAGCCGCGGCGCCGGCGGCTGCATCGGCGTGATGGCGGGCCAGTTCGGGGGTCAGCGTGATGAACGCTCCGAGGTCCGGACCCAGCCTCTCGGCCCGGTTCAGCGCGTGCGAGAGCACCTCGTGCGGAGATGTCTCGCCGGCGCGGACGGCCGCCGCGAGCTCCAGCGCCGTCAGCTCGTGGATCTCGGTCACCATTCGACCCTACGACGGCGAGTGCGCGACGTGTCCGGCGAATCGCCGCAGTATCCGTTGACCACCTGATCGTCGATATGTCGTCTGATCGCCCCGGCGGTGATGATCAGGGGGCAAACACCGCGGTAGATGCCTCGATGTGCCGTCTGATCTCGTCTCAATTCGTGGACGCTAAACGATCAGGTGAACGAACGACGTTCCTCGGCGCGCTTTCGCCATCTGATCCACAAGCGGTCAGGACTCACACGCGGAGATCCAGAGCTTCACACGGACGTGTTGTGTTATAGTCCGCGACGTGGTTGAGAATCGTTGGTATCGGCGCTTTACTGCGGCTCCGGGTCGAGCCGGAGGCAGCGCACGCTGACCAACATCTCCACCCGGAGCCACTAAGGCAGAGACGTCTCGTCTCTGCCTTTCGTCATTCAGGCGGGCGGCTCCGGTGGAACTCTGGGTCTCCCGCCGTCCATACCAGAGACGGAAAGCGCACCCAGCCATGTCGCACACTCACCCCAGCAGCCGTTCGACCGACGCCGCGGGCGCCCCCACGCCCAGCGAACACCCCACACCCGGCGAACGGCACACGCCCAGCGACCACCTCACCACCAGCGACCTGCGAATCACCGGCTTCAAACCTCTGACCGCTCCGCGTGAGCTGCTCGAGGAGCTCCCCCTCAGTGAGGAGCATGCCGAGCTGGTCCGCCGGTCACGGAACGACGTCCGGGCCATCCTCGCCGGCGACGACGACCGGTTGCTCGTCGTCGTCGGGCCGTGCTCGGTCCACGATCCCGACGCTGCCCTGGACTACGCACGCCGCCTCGCCCCGCTGGCCGAGCAGCACCGCGCCGATCTGGCCATCGTCATGCGGGTGTACTTCGAGAAGCCGCGGACGACGGTCGGCTGGAAGGGCCTGATCAACGATCCCGGCCTGGACGGGACGTTCGACGTCCAGCGCGGCCTGCGCACGGCGCGGACGCTGCTGTTCGACGTCCTCGGCACCGGCCTCCCGGTGGGGTGCGAGTTCTTGGAGCCGATCAGCCCGCAGTACATCGCCGACACGGTGTCGTGGGGCGCTATCGGCGCCCGGACACCGGAGAGCCAGGTCCACCGCCAGCTCGCGTCCGGACTCTCGATGCCCGTGGGATTCAAGAACGCCACCAGCGGCGACGTCCAGGCCGCCATCGACGGATGCATCACGGCGGCGAACAGCCACGTCTTCTTCGGCGTCGACGAGGACGGCCGGGCCGCCGCGGTGTCCACGGCGGGGAACCCGGACTGCCATGTCATCCTCCGCGGCGGCCAGGCCGGACCCAACTACGGGCCTACAGACGTCCGAGACGCCCTGGCCTTGCTGCACAAGGCGGAACTGCCAGAGCGGCTCGTCATCGACGCGAGCCACGGAAACAGCGGCAAGGACCACATCCGGCAGGCGGCCGTCGCTGGTGAGATCGCCGGGCAGATCACGGCCGGGGAATCCGGCATCGCCGGGATCATGCTGGAGAGCTTCCTGGTTGCCGGCCGGCAGAATCTCGGCGACGCGCCCCTGACCTACGGCCAGAGCGTCACCGACGCGTGCATGGGGTGGGAGGCCACCACCGACGTCCTGAGCGAGCTCGCCGGCGCCGTCCGCGCACGCCGCACGACGGGAACTCAGGCCAGCGACTGAACGGCCTCCTCGATGCCGCGGTGGAACGTCGGGTACGCATAGATCATGTGCCTCAGGCGTTCCACCGGCACCTCGCCGTGGACGGCGACCGCCAGCGCACCGAGCACCTCACCGCCGTGCGGTCCGGCCGTCGTGGCCCCGACCAGCACGCCCCGGTCCGCGTCTTCGACCAGCTTGATGACGCCATCGTTGCCGGCTTTGTGGATCCAGCCGCGGGTGGTGGAGGGCACCTCGGCGACTCCGACCCGCACCCGCAGTCCGGCCTTCTCCGCCTGAGCCTGGGTCATCCCCACCGCGCCGACCTCCGGGTCGGTGAACGTGACCCTCGGCAGCGCCGAGTAGTCAGCCGGCGGCCCTTCCTGCCCGAGGATGTCGCGGACGACGATCGCGGCCTGGTACATCGCGACGTGGGTGAACGCGCCACGACCCGTGACGTCGCCTACCGCCCAGAGTTTCTCGGCCGCCCGCATCCGCTCGTCGACCTCGATGGCCCGCGCCGACGGGTCGAGGCCCACCGTATCCACGCCCAGATTCCCGAGCTGCACCCGGCGGCCCACCGAGACGAGCAGGCGCTGGACGGTGTGGTCCGTGCCGTCCTGGAGAGTGACCGCGAACTCGAGCCCGTCGTGGCTCACCATGGATGCGGCATTGCCGGTGTGCACCCGGACGCCGTCAGCCTCCATCGCGGCACGAACCACGTCGGAGGCCTCCGGTTCCTCCATCGACAGCAAGCGGTCCGCGGCCTCAGCGACGGTGACCTGCGAGCCGAATCTGGCGAACGCCTGAGCGAGTTCCAGCCCGATGGCGCCGCCACCGAGCACCAGCAGGGACTCAGGAAGCTCCTTGGTCTCCAGGGCTTCGCGGTTGGTCCAGTACGGCGTGTCGGCGAGCCCTTCGATGGGAGGGATGGCCGGTGCTGTGCCCGCGCCGACGACGACGGCCCGGCGCGCCCGATAGACGGTTCCGTCGACCTCCACGGCGCCCGGCCCGGCCAGCCGGCCCCATCCGCGGACCAGCCGCGCGCCCTTGCCGGTCAGCCGGTCTGCCGCGATCTGATCGTTCCAGTCCGTGGTGGCCTCGTCGCGAATGCGCTGCGCCACCGGTGCCCAGTCCGGGTGGACCTCGGCGTGGCCGGCCATGCCGTCGATCCGGCGGCCCTCCGCGAGCAGGCCCGCCGAGCGAATCATCATCTTGCTGGGAATGCATCCCCAGTACGGGCATTCGCCGCCGACGAGGTTCCCCTCGACGCCGACGACGTCAAGACCCGCCTCCGCGAGCCACCCGGCCACGGCTTCGCCGCCGACGCCCAGGCCGAGAACCACGACATCCGCTTGCTCGCTCATGAGTCTCGCTCACGCTCCGTCCACCGCTCGTCGCAGGAATTGCTCACGACCACTCCACACAGGCTAGCCTGTTCAGTGGTCATGAGTAGATCATTCATCCGCGCCTTCCGCCGGCTTCGCACGCGCACCGAGTCAGCGCGGCCGCCGGCACATCCCGCCCGCGCATGGCGAGCCCTGCTGGGCTCGGTCATCCTGCTCTGCGCCGGCGCGGCCACGATCGTCGCCGCCGTGCCCGGCGAGCAGGATGGCCCAACTGACGGCCGCGGGACTGTTCTGGCCGGGCCGCAGTTGGGGCATCCCGACGTGAACGGCCCGGACGATCCGGCCCAGCGCGACCCGGACCACTCCCGCAGCCAGGACAGCCGGCGCAAGCCGACGCTCGATCCGTCCGTTCCGGCCAGGGTCTACGGGCCCGTGGTCAACGGCCGCCGCCAGCCGTACCCCGTGGACCCGCCGGACAGCGCCGAGGGCAAGTACCGCACGGTGCCTGGCGGTGCGCGGCCGCCCCGCGGTAGGTCTGGCGATGTCCGGCGCTACGTGGTCGAGGTGGAGCGCGGCCTTCCGTTCAGCGCCGACGAGTTCGCCGACGACGTGCACAGCATCCTCAACGACGAGCGCGGATGGGGCCATGACGACAGCGTCCGGTTCCGGCGAGTGGAGCGCGGCGACGTGGACTTCCGCGTCTCCCTGTCCAGCGCCGGCCTGACCGACGACCAGTGCTACCCGCTGCTCACCCGTGGGCGGGTCTCGTGCTGGAACGGCACGCGGGCCGTCATCAACGCCGAGCGCTGGGGCTTGGGATCGCGCACCTTCGGCGCGGATCTCCTCAGCTACCGCGAGTACCTGATCAACCACGAGGTCGGTCATGCGCTGGGCCACGGCCACGTGGGCTGTCCCGCCGAGGGAGCCCGCGCCCCCGTGATGGTTCAGCAGACCAAATCGCTGGAGGGCTGCACGGCCAATCCGTGGCCGGCGCGCTGAGGGACGCCCAGCCGAGACGAGTTCATCCGGTCGGCTGATCGCACCTGCCGCCCCAGCTGTGGCAAGATCCGTCCCGAGAACATGACTCTGCTCTTGACTTTATGACATCCATGACATTACACGCATTCGGGACGGAGAACGCCACGATGACGGTTGCACGCTACCCGGGCACCCGCAGGCCACAGCCCGCCGAACCAGGCGACCTTGCCGCGCGGCCCACCATGGGGAACGACACCGCCGTCCCGGCACAGCGGCAGCCCGGCAGCCCGCATCCGGCGCTTTCCGCGGGCCGGCCGTTGCGTGATCTGGAGCAGATCCGCAGTCACGAACGGAAGCTGTACCACTCGGTGCGCGTCACCCCCGAGGACGTCGCGGCGGCATCGAAGCCTGGCCTGGCAGGATACGGACACGCGGGCCCGGGAGAGTTGCTCCGGGTACGAGCGGGTGACCGGATCACCATCCGGATCCACAACGGCACCGATTCCGCCGACGTGCCGGTCACCGGGCCGCACGTCTCGGCCAGCGGCGTGAGCGACAACGTGTTCGTCCGGGTGCCGCCCGGCAGCAGCCACCAGTACGACTACGACGTCCCAGCCGACCAGCCGTCCGGCCTGCACTGGTACTACCCGCTCGGCGAACGTGCCCGCCGCTCGTGCGGCCGCCTCGTTGGGCCGGTCGTCGTCGAGGGCGACATCGACCGGGTGCCTGCCATCGCGGCGGCCCGTGACCGGGTGCTGGTGATCGACGGGCACGGGCCCGGACGTCACGGAGCTGCCGTCCCGCTTCTCCGGGTGAACGGCCAGCGGCAGCCGGAGATCGACATCCGGCCCGGCGAGATCCAGCGCTGGCGAGTGCTGAACGCCCATCCCGAACGCTGCGTCTGGCTGCATGCCGAGGGGCACACGCTCCACCACATCGGCCAGGACGGCATCCCGTTCACCCGCGCGCGACCGGTCCAGGGCGTCATGCTCATGCCGGGAAACCGGGCCGAGCTGCTGGTGCGAGCGACCAAGCCAGGCACCTACCGGGTCTTTGCGCAGGGTTACCAGCACGACGCTCGCAGCGTTGCGGTCCCGGCCGCGGAGCTGGCGTCGATGGTGGTCGACGGGCGCCCCATCTTCAGCCGGCTGCCGAGGCAGCTGGTCGACACGCTACCCATTCCCACGGGGCCGGTCGTCAAGCAACGCACCGTGCGCGTCGCCGGAGACCAGAACGGGCACGACGGCTCCGGTTGCCGATATCTCGCGGACGGCCGCGAGGTCACCCTGGACAGGTGGGCACGCGACAGCCTCGGCACCGTCGAGGACTGGCTCGTGATCAACGACGACGACGTGCAGCGGCCGGTGCATCTCTTGGGCAACCCGTTCCAGGTGCTGGAGGTGCGGGGAGCTCCGGCCGGAGACGCGTCCTGGCACACCGACCCCGAGATCTGGCGGGACACCTACCGGGTCCCGCCCAAGGGTCAGGTCGCCATCCGCGTCTCCTGCCGCGTCAGCGCCTGACCGGGACCAGCACTCCCGCGCTGCCTCCGCCACGCCGCTCCGGCTCCGCGACCGCCATCATCCGCCCACGGGGCAGGAACTCGATGCCGGTCACCGCGCCGATCTCGGCAGTCTCGCTGAACACGTGACCCAGCTCCTCCAGCTCGGCAGCCACCGGCGTCCCGAGTGCCGCCGGCTCGGCGTTGGTGACCGCGCCGTTGCGCTGCGACAGCCGCGGCGCCGCCACCGCGTCCGGAAGATCCATACCGAGATCGATCCGGTTGAGCAGCGTCTGCAGGACCGTGGTGATGATGGTGGCGCCGCCGGGACTGCCCAGTGCAAGGAAGGGCTCCCCCTCATCGAGCACGATGGTGGGAGACATCGACGAGCGCGGCCGCTTGCCCGGGCCGGGCAGGTTCGGATCCGGCGCATCGCCCTGGGTGGGCACGGCGTTGAAGTCGGTCAGCTCGTTGTTCAGCAGGAACCCACGGCCGGGGACGGTGATCCCGCTGCCGCCGGTCTGCTCGATGGTCAGCGTGTAGGACACGACGTTGCCCCACCGGTCGGCTGTGGTCAGATGGGTGGTCGAGCCGCCACCCGGGACAGCCCCGGCAGCATCGGCGGACTCACCGCACGGGGCGTAGTCTCCGTCCGGGCTGCCCGGCGCCACCGGCTTCGGTGCCGCCTGATCCGGGTCGATCTCACACGCCCGCTCGTCGGCGAACCCCTGGGAGAGCAGCTCGGCGAGTGGCACGTCGATCACGTCGGGGTCGCCGACGTAACGGTTGCGATCCGCGAACGCCAGCGCGCTGGCCTCCAGGTACACGTGCAGGGCAGAGGCCTCGTCGCCGGAGTCGAGCTCGAAGTTCTCCAGGATGTTGAGCGCCTCTCCCACGGTGGATCCGCCCGACGACGGCGGGCCCATGCCGTAGACCTCCAGACCGTCGTACTCGACGAGCGTCGGCTCGCGCTCGATCACCCGGTAGCCGGCAAGGTCGTCGACACTGAGCTCGCCGGAACGGACGACGCGCTCCGCATCGTCGGCCACCGGAGGTGCCTGGACCGTCGCGGCGATCTCCTCCGCGATCTCACCGGAGTAGAAGACGTCGGTGCCGTGCTTGGCGATCAGCTTGTATGTGTCGGCCAGGTCCCGATTACGCAGCTTTGTGCCGACCTCGGGCGGTGCTCCATCCGGCAGGAACAGCTCGGCGGATGCCGGGAAGTCGGCGAAGATATCCGCATTGTCCTCTACCTGGGAATGGAAGGTCTCATCGACGACGAACCCACTCCTGGCCAGGCGGATCGCCGGCTGCAGGGTGGTCCGCAGGGAGAACCTGCCCCAGCGGTCGAGCGCGTCGTCCCACGTCTGAAGCGTGCCGGGCGTGCCGATGGACAGGCCGCTGACCCGCGCCTCCTGGAAGGGCAGGGGTTCGCCGGCCTCCGGGTCGAGCAGGAGATCCGCTCCCGCCGTAGCCGGCGCCGTCTCCCGGCCGTCGAGCGTGGAGACCGTGCCAGACGCGGCGTCGTAGTAGACGAAGAACCCGCCGCCGCCGATGCCGGCTGAGAACGGCTCGGTCACGCCCAGCGCGGCCGCGGCGGCGACCGCGGCGTCCACGGCGGTGCCGCCACGGCGCAACATCCGCAGGCCCGCGGCGGTGGCATCCGCGTCCACCGTGGAGACGGCGCCGCCAATCCCGACGGCCACCGGCGTCTTCGGTGGCTCCTTCGGCCCACCGCGCCCCTGCGGGTCTGCGTCTCCGGCGTGCGCGGGCCCGAGAAGCCCCGCTGCCAGCACCGTCGCCGTCACGGCGACGGCTCCCATTCGACTCTGCCGTTTCCACGTCATGGCCTGCTCCTCACGGTCCGGGCACTCCGCCCGCGCGGCCGGGACACGTCGTCCGTCCGCTCCGGGCACTCCTACCCTGCCGGTTCCCGGGCAGCATGAGAAGACCCGGTCCGCCCACCAGGAGCAGATGGGTCGCGGGACGCGAGCGCAGGCGGTAGGCCGGCGTCAGCCGACGGTGACCTCGCTGATCTCCAGAGTCTCCTCAACCCAGGGAAAGACCCAGATGAACAGCGCGTACACGATCGCTGCGAGTAGGATCAGGAAGATGACCAGCCGGACCGGCCACGGTCCGGGCAGGTGGCGCCACACCCAGGCATACATCTAACGCTGTTCCTCCTCGATCAGAACTCCGGTCGCGTACATGCGGTGGGACGAGCCGAACCGCGGCCAGCACGTAGTCAGGGTAATCCGCTTCTCCACCGGCTCGGCATCCCGCGGCTGGCCCGGGACCGGGTCCACCACCCAGCTGTCGCTGATCGAGATGCGATTCCCGTCGGAGTCGCCGTCGGGGGCGTCGTCGAGCTTGTAGACGAAGGTGCCGTCGACGGTCTCGATCTCCACGATGTCACCCACGTGCAATCGCGGGAACGGGGCGAACGGCTCGCCATGACCGGACCGATGCGCCGCGACGGCGAAGTTTCCCAGCTCCCCCGGATTGGCACTGTCCGGATAGTGCCCGGGGCCATTGCGCAGATCATCGTCCTCGACTCCCTGGACGATCACCCATTCCCAGTCGTCACCGAAGCGGGGGATCCGGATGATGCCGTACGCGTCACCGAGAGCCAGCTCATCCAGCGACCTGTCCGATGAGCTGTCCGACTCGTCCGGCGACGAGCCGTCCTGCGACGAGCTCGCTGAACCGCCAAGATCGAGCTGGCCGCGAAGGTCGTCCTGCGCAGCCGCCGTCTGCAGGCCGGTTCCCCACAGAAGGTAGACCACGAAGAGGAGGACGAGCGCACCAGCGGTCAGCAGCAGTTCCCCGAACCCGCCCGCGATCATCGCGGGCACGCTGCGCCGTGGTGGCGTGCCCCGCACCCTCGCGCCCGAGCGTGGCTGTCCCGTCTCCGCCTGTTCACGCATGGTCATCCGAGTCCCCGTAGCTCCGCCCACACCCTGACATCTCCCCCAACGGCTACTTGACCAGGTGAGTTCCTGATCGTCAATCCGAGAACAGCGGTCCGCAGGCGCCGTCCGGGCATATGGGACATTTCGTCCCACGCGGTGTCCGGGTGACGAGCCCGGCGGCATCCAACCCCGCCATGTGGGTCGGATCGACCGCCCTCACGCTGGCGTGGAGCCTGCTGTTTCTGCCCTCTGTTCACCGTTGACGTGATCTTCCCCCGAAGCCGGCGATAACGTCGGAGTGTGACTGAGCTGCCCTACGTCGCGACCCCGCAGCGATGCGCGACCATGCCGGTGCACCGCCGGCTGCTGGACTCCGCGCCGGGATACGCGGGCCGGTGCGCCGAGCTGGAGAACTTCACCTTCCGGCGTCCCGAGGCGGCGCGGCAGGAGGTCGCCCGGATCCCCGTGGTCGTCCATGTGGTGCGGGAGTCGCCCGACGACGTCGGCGACGAGCAGGTGGCCGGCCAGATCGAGGTGCTGAACCGGGATTTCCGCGGGGAGACGCCGGACATCGCCCTCATTCCGGAGGTGTGGCGCGGTCTCGTCGGCGACGCGCGTGTGGAGTTCTTCCTGGCGGAGGAGGATCCGGACGGCGAGCCGACCAGCGGCATCATCCGGGTACCTACGTCCGTGCCTGCCTTCGGCACCGACGACTCGGTCAAGGCGGGAGCCACCGGCGGCTCCGACGCCTGGCCGGCCGAGCATTACCTGAACATCTGGGTCTGCCAGCTGGCCGGCGGCGTGCTGGGCTACGCGCAGTTTCCCAGCGGCCCGCCCACCACGGACGGCGTGGTGATCACCCATACCGCCTTCGGCACCACCGGCACCGCGATCACTCCGTTCGACGGCGGTCGCACCACCACGCACGAGGTAGGCCACTGGCTCAACCTGCGCCACATCTGGGGCGACGACGGCGAAGGCTGCCACGGCAGCGATTTCGTCGACGACACCCCCAACCAGGGCGGCCCGAACCAGGGCCGCCCCACCTATCCCACCGTCAGCTGCGCCAACGGTCCGCACGGCGATATGTTCATGAATTTCATGGACTACACCGACGACGCCTGCATGGCGATGTTCACGGCCGGGCAGGTGGAGCGGATGAACGCCGCCTTGTCCGGCCCTCGTGCGGCATTGCTCACCGCACCAGCCGGAAGCCCGTCAGCCGGCACCGCGGCGACGGGAACCGCGTCGACCGCCGGCCAGGCTTCCGCCGGACACTAGTGTGGAGTCGTGGCTCTGGCGGTGTGCCTGCTCTTCGACGCCCGATCCGAGCGAGCCGTGCGCCGGCTCTGGGACCGGTTGGAGGAAGGCGGCGTTCCCACGTTGCGCTCCCACACCCATGGCCGCCACGTCCCGCATCTCTCCTATGCCGTGCTGCGGGAATGGTGTCTGGACGACGTCCGGTCGGCCGTCGAGCAGGTACCCGACGGCGGGCCGGTGGAGCTGTCCTTCGACGGTGTCGGCACGTTCCCCAGAGGCCGGACCTGGCTGATCCCCGCCATGGACGCGAACGTCGTGGCCAGGCAGGCAAGGATTGCGGAGGCCTTGGTGGCTACGGGTGCGCAACTGCACCACAACTACCTTCCCGGTGCCTGGATACCGCATTGCACTCTCGCGCCGCGGGTTCAGCTCGCCGCGCTGCCGAAGATCGCGGCGGCGGTCAACGACGTCGTGCCGTTGAAGGTCCGAGCCGACCGGGCGGCGCTGATCGACAGCGGCACCGGTGAGCGCTGGCCGCTGGGCCATATCCCCTGATCGCCGGCAGAGCGTGGACCGCGGACTGGCAGACCCTGGCTCACGGATCCCTGGCTCACTGAGCCAAGCCGGCTGACCCGCCGGGCTCGCTGATTCCCGGGCTCGCTGTCCCGCAAGCGTGCACACTGGAAGCATGCCTGTTTTGCCGCCCGGACTCTTCCGCCGCTGGGTCCACATGCAGGAGGAGGACACCGAGGACATCCGTGTCTACCGGCCGGCCGAGTACCCACTGCCGCCAGCCCGGAGCCGCGACGGCATCGAGTTCCGCCCGGACGGCACCTTCGTCCGCTGGGCGCTCGGCCCGGTGGACGCGCCGGTGGCCTCGGACGAGCAGACTTGGAGCGGCGACAGCGAAGATACCCTCCGGCTGCTCGGCCCCGACGGCGGAACCGACGCCGTCCTGCGCATCGCCGACCTCACCGATGACGTGCTGCGGCTGCGTCCAATCCAGGGGTGAACCAGGGCGCAGCGGCAAGGACGGATCCGGCAGCCGGCACCAAGCCAAGCGAACCGACATCGTCCGGGTGATCACCCGGACAATGTCGGTAGACAAACGGAGGGCACGACGGCACCGTGAGCGAAGAGATCGACGTCCCCACCGCCTACGCCATGTGGATGGCCGGTGACCTCATCGTCGACGTCCGTTCGCCTGAGGAGTTCGCCGCCGGCCACGTCGCCGGAGCTGTGAACATCCCGCTGCGCGAGCTGGCGGTCCGCGAGGGGGAGCTCCCCCGCGGCCAGGTGGTCACTGTGTGTTCGACGGGCATCCGATCGCTCCGCGGCGCCACCGCGCTGGCGCGGACCGGCCGGACGTCGTTCTCGCTGCGGGGCGGGACCAAGGCGTGGGCAGCGGCCGGGCACCCGGTGGTCACGGGAGCCGAGCCCGGACGGCGCCGCACTCGGTCACTGTGGCGGCGGCTGCTGAGGCGGTGACCCCAGCAGCACCGGAAGGCCAGGCTCACCGGGTCCGATGCCCGCGCAGTGCCGGAGAGGACAGCGCCACCAGCGTGCACATGATCAGGCTGCCCGCGCAGACGCCGATCACCAGATCGGCTCGAGTCGCATCAGCGAGCAGGCCGGGCCCGTTGTTGGTGAGCAGCAAGGGGGCCGACTGGGCGATGAGGACGACGGCCTGGACGCGGGCAAGGGTGCGTGCGCGGGGCATTGCCGAGCACCATGGGCACCACATGGGTGGTGAACAGCCCGGTGCCGAAGCCGGTCACCAGGGCCGCGGCCACCGCCGGCGCGGGCCGGATGCCGAAGCCCGGCTGCCAGCGCCAAACCCGGCCACCAGCCGAGCGGCGTGTACCTGATCGGGCGCGTAGCGGCGATACCCGGAACCGGGGTCAGTGACGGCGGACACCAGGACGCCGGCACGGTCGTAGAAACGCAGAGCGCTGACGCTCAGCCCGCTCGCTCGGGCCATCTGCCCGATGCCGCGCAGATCGTGGTCCACCTGCTCGTCGTCCAGCCGCTCGTCGTCCATGGATCGCACCTTGCCATCTCAACCAGGTTGAGGGTCAACGTGTGCGACGCCTTGTCGGGCAGTGAACCGACATTGTCCGGGCAATCACCCGGACAATGTCGGTAGTCACGGCATGGATCCTCGTCGCCCGAAGCAGGGAGACGGCAGACGATTCCGGCGTCACGCCTGGCTACCCCCATACTTCCCTATGACACGGTAAGCACGATCTTGCCGCGCACGTGCCCGCTTTCGACCTCGCGGTGCGCCGCAGCGGCGTCCTCAAGCGGGTAGGTCGCATGCACGTGGACCCGCAGCCGCCCGTCGTCGTACAGGCTGACCAGCTCGGCCAGCCGGCCGGCGGAGCGTTCCAGGCCGAGCGAACGGATGCCCAGGTCACCCGCGAACTCCTGACCGGCGATGGTGCCGATCCGGTTCCGGTCCGGAACCAGTTCGACGGAGGCGTCCAGCACTTCGCGGGTGCCCACCGCGTCGAGGACGGCGTCCACCCCGCCGGGGGCCGCCTGGCGGACCCGCTGCACGAGCCCGTCTCCGTACGTGACCGGGACAGCTCCCAGCTCACGCAGGTAGGCGTGGTTGCGCTCGCTCGCGGTTCCGACGACGACGCCGCCCCACGCCCGTACGAGTTGCACGGCCATCGATCCGACTCCGCCCGCGGCAGCGTGAATCAGCACCGTCTCCCCTGCCCGCACCCCCAAAGCGGTCAGGGCGGCATGGGCGGTCTGCCCGGATGCCGACAGCGCTCCCGCTTCGTCCCAGGGCATGTTGGCCGGCTTGACGATAAGGTCGTCCACCTTCGCGAGCGCGTATTCGGCATGTGCCGGCCCGGTGGTCCCGCCCAGGATCTCGTCGCCCGCGGCGAATCTTGTGACTCCGTCGCCAAGAGCGTCGACCACACCCGCTGCCTCGGACCCACCGCCTTGCGGAAATCTCGCCGGGGCCCAGTCGGCTGTGTCGCCGCGCCGGAGCTTGACGTCGAACGGCTGCAGGCCAGCTGCGCGGACCCGGATCCGCACCTTTCCGGGTCCGGGTACCGGCGGATCGGCGTCGACGACCCGCAGCACCTCAGCATCGCCGTACTCGTCGAACACCACTGCTCGGCCCATGGTGGCCCCGTCCCTTCACCGCGACTCCGGCGCTCCCGCTGCTCCTCCCCCACCCTGTCACGTCCTCCACAGGATCGGGAGCGAGGGACACGTGCGACGTACGCTGGAGCTATGACGGAAGCCGAGGCGGACCTCGGGCTGTTCGGGCCGGAGAGCGTCAGCTGGCGGGTGCATGCCGAACCGATCCTGTGGGTGGCCGGAATACGGGCCCTCTACCTGCAGGCCCTGCACCCGCGCGCCGTAGGCGGCGTCGTTCAGAACACGGATTTCCGGCGCGACTCGTGGGCGCGGCTGTTCCGCACCGCCGAGTACGTCACCACGGTGGTCTACGGGACGACCGAGGACGCCAGGAAAGCGGGGCAGCGTGTCCAGAGGATTCATGACCGGCTCCGCGCCCGGGATCCCGAGACCGGCGAGGAGTATCGGGTCGACGAGCCGGGTCTGCTGCGCTGGGTGCACGTCACCGAGGTGGAATCGTTCCTCAGCACAGCTCGGCGAGCCGGCGTGCGGCTGACCGATGACGAGGTGGACGGCTACTACTCGGAACAGTTGCGAGCCGCCGAGCTGGTCGGTCTCGATCCCGCGATCGTGCCCGCGTCCGCCGCCGGTGTAGCGAACTACTACCGCGGCGTCCGCCCCGAACTCGCGCTGACACCCGCGGCCCGCGACGTCGCCCGCTTCCTCCTCTTCCCGCCGATGCCACGCAAGATCGGCTGGACGGTGGGACGGCCCCCCTGGCTCGCCGTTGCCGGCACCGCCTTCGGGCTGTTGCCCCCGTGGGCTCGACGCCTGTACAAGGCGCCCGGCCTCCCCACCACCGATATCGTCGCGGGTCTGAGCGCGCGGAGTCTGCGCGCGGTGATCGGCCTCCTCCCGATCCGAGAGGGGCCGATATACCGCGACGCCATGCGCCGGGCGGAGCTCGCTGGGGCAACGCCGCGCTATCGACACTCGAATCTGGCGGAGTGACGTTACTGCGGCGGAGGAGTGACATTGATGTCACGATGACAACAACGGATTCACTCCTCCGCGACACCAGGCTCATTCCTCCGTTGTACCGACTCCGTCAGGACACAGGTTTCAGCTGACGGTCCTCATTCGCAGGAAAGACCGGCACCCGGCCCCGCAGGAACCGAGGCGCCCACCAGTTGGCCCGGCCGAGCAGGACCATCAGCGACGGCAGCACCACGGCCCGGATGATCACCGCGTCGATGAGCACCGCCACCGCGAGGCCCACACCCATCTGCTTCATCTCCACGACGCGCATCGCCGCGAACAGGCCGAAGATGGCCACCATGACCACCGCCGCGCTGGTGATGACCCCGGCCGAACCGGTGATCCCGTTTCGAACGGCGTCCTTGGTGGACAGCCCTCGGTCTACGGCTTCGCGGATCCGGCTGACCACGAACACGTGATAGTCCATCGACAGGCCGAAGAGGATCACGAACAGGAAGAGCGGGATCCAGACCACCACGGAACCGGTCGAGGTGAAGCCGAGCAGCCCTTCGGCCCACGTGTTCTGGAACACGACGGCCAGCACTCCGAACGCGGCCACCGTGGACAGGAGGTTCACCGCCACCGTCGTCAGGCCGATCACCACCGACCGGAAGGTGACTGTCATCATGATGAACGCCAGCGCCAGGACGAACGCGATGATCCACGGCAGCTTCGAGGCCAGGTTGTCCGTGTAGTCGACGGTCGACGCCACCTCTCCGCCGACGGCGTACTCGGCGTCGAGCCCGTCCAGTGCGCGTGGCGCGAAATCCCCGCGCAAGACGTCCAGCGACGCTTCGGCCTCCGCGGATTCCGCCGGGTATGGAACACCGACCGTCATCGTCGCCACCCGACCGTCACCGGACACCTGCACCACCGGGGCCTGATCGTGAGCGAAGCGGCTGTCCTGAGCTGTCAGCGCCGCGAGACCGGCCAGCGCCGAGCGCAGAACGTTCTCGTCACCCTCCCGGGCCTCGACCGCCACCATGTGTGACGTACCGGAGCTGGGAAACGCCTCGACCAGCCGATCGTAGGTCTGCATGACCGGCAGGCTGCGCGAAAAGTTCTCCTCCGACGGGTCGCTGAGCTTCATGTCCGTGGCCGGCGCGGCGACGGCGAGCAGGCCCAGCACCGCGACCACGAGCGTCGCCGCCGGATACCGCAGCGCGGGCCGCAGCACGGCAGGCCAGAACCGCGCCGGCCGCGACTGATTGGTGAGCCGCCACAGGACCGGCACCCGGGGCCGGTCGATCCGATGGCCCAGCTTGGCGAGCAGGGCAGGCAGAACGGTGAGCGATCCGGCGACGGCCACCGCGACCACGAGAATCGCGCCGGTGGCCATGGAAGAGAAGTTGACGTCGGCGGACAGGTAGAGCCCGGCCATCGAGACGGCCACGGCAAGGCCGGACACCACTACGGAGTGCCCGGACGTGGCGGCGGCGATCTCGATCGCCTCGACGGTGCCCCGTCCCCTGGCGCGCTCCTCCCGTTCCCTGCGCAGGTAGAACAACGAGTAGTCGACACCGACGGCAAGCCCGATCAGGAGCATCAGATGCGTCACCGTGCCGCCGTCCGGGATCGCGTAAGAGGCCAGCGCGTAGAGGCCGATCGCCGATGCCACCGAGGAGATGCCCAGCAGTACCGGCACACCCGCGGCCAGAATCGCACCGAAGGCCAGGAGCAGCACGATCAGCGTCACGGGGACACTGAGCATGGCGATGGTGCCCAGGTCTTCTTCCAGCAGTTCGAAGAACGCCTCCGAGATCGACGCCTCGCCGGCCTGTTCGATCGTCAGGTCCGGGTACTGCTCGTCGATCGATTCGGTGACACCGAGCAACGCACCGACCCGCTCGTCAGCGGTCTCGGCGTCACCAGCGACGGTGACCGGAACCAGCACGGACTCGCCGTCCCCGGAGGGGATCGCCTCGTCGACGCCGGCCACGTCGGGCAGCGCCGACATCCGCGCCGCGACGTCTGCGGCGGCCGCCCGAGCCGTCGCAGGATCGAGCAACCCCGATTCGGCGGTGATCAGAACATTCTCGGTGATCGACGGCTCCAGATCGCTGCCGGCGACGATCTGGTCCGCACGGCCGGCCTCCCCCACGCCGAGTTCGACATCGCTGGCTTGCTGAATCCCAGCCAGGCTCAGCGCGCCCACACACAGGACCATGAAGGTGAACCACGCCCCGATGGCGCGCCACGGATGAGTCGCGCTCCACCGGGCGATCCGGACTGTCACGGGTGGGCGGATCCTGAATGGGGGACGGGCTGTCTGCTGGGGCACCGTACGGCCCTCCTCGGGCATCGGGACTCGGCATAGGTGGATGGGTCGCGACGATTGAGACCGCCGGCTGGCGAGCTCCCCCGTGTGCAGCTGCCGTCTCCATCGTTCTCCAGCCGGACGCGCGGCGCGCTGGTGTCAGCCACCGAGCAGTGCTGGCGACAGCCGCACATGGTGCACTGGGGCCACCCCCACCCGCCCCATCCGGGGGCGAGCACCGGGCCCGGGCATTAGACTCCCGGCACCGAACCCGGTCCTCAGGACACGGAGTCGGGGCCGGCTGTCCCACGAGACAAGGGGCGTGGGACAGCCGGCCGCACCACCTCCCCACCCTCCCCGTGATCGTGGGGAAGGGCGTCACGGCGGCGGCGCAGGAACTCACGCTCGGCGGCGTTGCCAGCCCGGGTGATCGCCTCGCCGTACGCCTGGATCGCGTCGTCGTCGCGGCCAAGTCGGCGGAGCAGATCGGCGCGGATGGCGTGGAACAGGTGGTAACCGCGGACCGCGCGCTGGTCCAGCCCCTCCACCAGAGCCAATGCCGCGCCGGGACCGTCCACCTCGGCCACCGCCACCGCCCGGTTGAGGGCCACCACCGGGCCCGGTGCAACGGACAGGAGCTGGTCGTACAAGGCCAGAATCTGTCGCCAGTCCGTGTCCGCCGCGGTCGGCGCATCGCTGTGCACGGCGTTGATCGCCGCCTGGATCTGATACGGGCCCGGCTGGTTACGCCGTAGGCAGCGCCGGACCAGCTCCTGGCCCTCGCCTATCAGCGCACGATCCCACTGGGCGCGGTCCTGGCCGCCCAGGAGTACAAGCCCGCCATCGGCTCCGACCCGGGCGCCGCGACGCGACTCGATCAGCAGCATGAGCGCGAGCAGACCGAGGACCTCCGGCTCGTCGGGCATCAGCTCGGCCAGCACCCGGCCCAGGCGGATCGCCTCCGCACCGAGGTCTTCCCGGACCAGCTCGTCGCCCGAGCTTGCCGCGTATCCCTCGTTGAAGATCAGATAGACGACCGCCAGGACGGCGCTGAGCCTCTCCGGCAGATCCGCCTCGGCGGGGATCCGGTACGGGATCCCAGCGTCGCGGATCTTCCCCTTGGCCCGCACGAGTCGCTGCGCCATGGTGGGCTCCGGCACCAGAAAGGCCCGGGCGATGTCCGCCGTGCTGAGCCCGCCCAGGAGCCGGAGCGTCAGCGCGACCTGCGCCGTGGTGGCGAGAGCAGGATGGCAGCAGGTGAAGATCAGGCGCAGGCGGTCGTCACGCACAGGTCCCTCCTCGACCGGTTCGGCATCAGCGCGCAGCAGCAGCGCCTGGGCGTGCCGATCAGCCCGGGAGGCTTCACGCCGTAGCCGATCGATGACCTTGTTGCGGGCCGTGGTGATGATCCATCCGGCCGGGCTCGACGGCAGGCCGACCTCCGGCCACCGTTGTACCGCCGCGGCGAACGCGTCCTGGACCGCCTCCTCCGCGACGTCGATGTCTCCGAAGGCGCGGACCAGCACGGCAACCGCGCGGCCGTACTCCTCGCGGAAGACGTGCTCGATGTCCGCAGCGGACGGTCGCGGCGTGCCCGGAGTCACGCGAAGGTACGCTCCTCGTCGTCGATCATCGGCCTGACCTCCACCGGGAGGGTGAGAGCGCGGGCCAGCTTGCGGCCCCACTTCAGCGCGGCATCCAGATCCGCCGCCTCGATCACCGTGAAGCCACCGATGTGCTCCTTTCCTTCGGTGTAGGGCCCGTCGGTGACCAGAACGTCGTCGTCCCTGACCCGAAGCACGGTGGCGGAGCTGGCCGGATGGAGCCCCGCGGCGAAAACCCACGCCCCGGCCGCCTGGAGCTCGGCGTTGACCGCCTGGAGGTCGCGCATGATCGGCTCCAGGAACTCCGGCGGCGGCGTCGGACCGTCGGGCTGGTAGATGCTGAGAAGGTATTGCGTCATGGTGATGCTCCTCCTTCGAGGTGCCGACGTTACCGCCGGCTGTGTGCTGGGTGTGTTCGGGCGGGCTGATATGTCGCGATCATGACCCCCGTGGTGGTGGTGACGGTATCGGCGAGCCGCAGCGAGGCGAATGTGCCGCCGTCGGGAAAGAGGCGGCGACCCGATTCGAGGAGGACGGGGTGGATCAGCAGCGTGTACTGGTCGACGAGATCCTGCCGGGCCAGTGTCTGGATGAGCTCGCCGCTACCGAGGACGGCGATGTCCTTGCCCGGCTGCTGCTTGAGCTTCGACACCGCCGCGACCACATCCCCCGGGATCAGCGTCGAGTTCTCCCAGGGAAGCGGCTCGTCGAGCGTCGTCGACACGACGTACTTCTGCGTCTTGTTGAGCACCTCGGTGAACGGGTTGCCGGTCTGTTGCGGCCAGAAGGCGTGAAAGTCCTGGTAGGTCCGCCGTCCGAGCAGCAGCGATCCGGTGCCGGCCATACTCTCACCCATCACCCGGCCCATGACGTCGTCGTTGTAGGGCAGCGCCCATCCCCCGTGTTCGAAGCCACCGCGGCGGTCTTCATCCGCCCGTCCCGGCGCCTGCATCACACCGTCAAGCGTCACGTTGTTTGTCACGATGATCCTGGCCACGTCGTTCTTCCTTTCGTCTCTGGTTGCGGACCGGGCCGGTCTCTCTGGCCGGTCCTCACCCTCTACACGAATGGCCAAGCGCCGGATCGACAGCGACGGCGGCTGAATCCATGACGATTTCCGGTCCACGACGAATCTCCCGCTCCCTCCACGGCACCGGATCACCGGGCGGCCCGAGCAGCAAGGCGGGGCCGAGCGGTTCCCGCGCATACGCGGGCAGGTAATCTCGAGGAAATCGCCAAAGTCGCCGATTCCACGGCACATGCCGTGGGACGAAGGAGAAGTATGCCGAGACTCGGGCGGCTGCGTCCGAGAAGCCGTGGAGGTGGCCGCTGTGTCAGGCCTGGATGAAAAACTGCAGAGCATCTACGCAGAGGTCTTGAGCCGCAATCCTGGCGAGCAGGAGTTCCATCAGGCCGTGCGCGAGGTGCTGGGCAGCCTGGGGCCGGTGGTGGTCAAGCACCCGGAATACGTAGAGGCCGCCGTGCTCGACCGGCTCTGCGAGCCGGAGCGGCAGATCATCTTCCGGGTGCCATGGGTGGACGATTCCGGTCAGATCCAGCTGAACCGTGGCTTCCGCGTCCAGTTCAACTCAGCGCTCGGCCCGTTCAAGGGTGGTTTGCGTTTCCACCCCAGCGTCTATCTCGGAACCATCAAGTTCCTCAGCTTCGAGCAGATCTTCAAGAACTCCCTCACCGGCATGCCCATCGGCGGCGCCAAGGGCGGTTCCGACTTCGACCCGAAGGGCCGCTCGGACGCCGAGGTCATGCGATTCTGCCAGTCGCTGATGACTGAGCTGGGCCGGCATGTCGGCGAGTATCTGGACGTGCCCGCGGGTGATATCGGCGTCGGCGCACGAGAGATCGGCTACCTGTTCGGCCAGTACAAGCGGATGACCAACAGCTATGAATCAGGGGTACTGACCGGCAAGGGGCTCACCTGGGGCGGATCCCAGGTCCGCAAGGAAGCCACCGGTTACGGAACCGTCTACTTCGTGAACGAGATGCTCAAGGCCCACGGGCAGTCGTTCGACGGCAAACGGGTGGTGGTCTCCGGGTCCGGGAACGTGGCGATCTATGCGATCGAGAAGGTCCACCAGCTCGGTGGAACCGTCGTGGCCTGTTCGGACTCCGCCGGCTACGTGGTCGACGAGAAGGGTATCGACCTCGAGATCCTCAAGGACATCAAGGAAACCCGGCGTCTCCGGATCGAGGAGTATGCAGACCTCCGCGGCGGCGCCGCGAAGTTCGTAGCCGATCAACCCGTATGGGACGTTCCCTGCGACATCGCCCTGCCGTCGGCCACACAGAACGAACTGAGCGGCGCCCACGCCGCCACACTCGTCAAGAACGGCTGCCGGGTGGTCGGAGAGGGAGCCAACATGCCCACCACACCGGACGGCGTGAGGGTATTCCGTGAGGCTGGGGTACGGTTCGCGCCCGGCAAGGCGGCCAACGCCGGGGGCGTCGCCACCAGCGCACTCGAGATGCAGCAGAACGCGTCGCGAGACTCGTGGACGTTCGAGTACACGGAGAACCGCCTGGCCGAGATCATGTGCGGCATCCACGATCGATGCGCCGAGACCGCTGAAGAATACGGTTCTCCGGGGGACTACATCGCCGGTGCCAATATCGCCGGTTTCACCCGGGTGGCGGACGCTATGCTCGCCATGGGCGTCATCTGATGCCCTTGCGGCGTAGCCACCGCTCACGGTGAGCGTGCACAAATCCGGCGTACCACCGGCAGGCGAGGCCGATTGGTAACAGTTTCGACAAAGCCGTTTGCCTCTCTATTGACCGGTAATAATTTTCGCGCTAGCTTCCGGGCAAAGGTCTAAACCACCGGTGCCATTTGCGGCGACGACGACGCACCTCGGGAGCAGCACCATGAAGGTCACACGACTCACAGCAAGCCTGGCGGCGGTCGCGCTGGTGCTCGCCGCATGCGGCGGCGACGGCGACGACGACTCGCCCACCACGCCCGACGACGAGAACGGAGCCGTCGACGAGACGCCGGCCGAGGGCGAGGTTCAGCGCGGCGGGGTCTACACCACCATCGCCGCCACGCAGCTGGACGCCACGGCGCCGCCGAACCCGTTCTTCCCCCAGGGCAACTCCTACCTGGGCTACAACTCCATGCGCCTGGGCTGGGTGAAGAACCACCCGACGAATCCCAGCGAATTTTATCCGGGCCTGGCTTCCGAATGGGACGTGGCGCCGGACAACTCGACGCTCACGGTCACCATTCACCCCGACGCCACCTGGTCCGACGGCACCCCGGTGACCGCGGAAGACGTCGTCGTCTCCTCCGACATCGCCTACACCCGCGGTGCCGGAGCGTTCATCCTCTCCCCCGGCGCGGCCGGCACAGCGTCCGACGTCGAGGTGATCGACGACAAGACGGTCCAGTTCACCCAGGATCCGGAGAATCCCACCAGCACGTTCATCAACGGCATCATGGACATGGTCATCGTGCCGGCGCACGTCTACGCCGATCAGCTTCCGGACGACTTCGCCCAAACCCTCGAGGCGGCGCGCAATGACGACGACGCCGGCGAGGCCGCCCGTGAGACGGTGAGCGAGGCAGGCGAGGCGCTGGCCAGCTTCGCACCTGAGGAGGACGTGTCCGCGGGGCCGTACGTGCTGGAGCGGATCAACCCGAGCGAGGCGCTCCTGGTCCGCAACGAGCACTTTCACCACGACCATCTCGTAGCCCCGGACCAGGTCATCCTGCGCAACTACACCGGCAACGAGCAGATCTGGGACTACCTGCGGGCCGGCGAGCTGGACTTCGCACAGTTCACCGCGGTCCCGCCGGACGTCGTCCAGCAGATCGAGCAGGTACCCGGCAACGAGGTCAGCCGCACCTACTCGCCCGTGGTCGCGGGGCTCGCCTTCAACCAGAGCTACAAGCCGTTCGACGACGTCCACGTCCGCCGGGCGCTGGCCTTCGCGATCGACCGTGAGCAGACCGTGAGCATCGCGACCCCCGACGGCGGCACGCCGGCCATCACCACCTCCGGCATGCACCAGGAGGTCCTGGACGCCTGGGCGGGAGAGGTCGCGGGCGAGCTCGAGCCGTACGCACATGATCTCGACCGCGCTGCCGAGGAGCTCGAGGCTGCGGGAATGACGCAGGAGAACGGCCGCTGGATGCTTCCGAGCGGCGAGCCCTTCGAAGTTCCCATCCAGGTGGTCACCGGCTTCTCCGACTGGATCACCGCCGGAGAGAACATCGCCACTCAGCTCAACGAGTTCGGCATCCAGTCGGAGATCCTGACCGCACCCGACTTCACGGTGTACCAGGAGGACATGGCCAACGGCGAGTACCCGGTGGGGTTCTGGCTGATCGGCCTGGGCCCCAGCCCGTACAACATCTTCCAGCGGCTCTACGGCCAGTCCAACGGCTGGCAGGTCCTGCAGGGGAACCTCAGCTACTCCCCGCCCGGCGAGGACGGCAACTGGAAGGGCGGCCCGGAGACTGTCGAGGTCGACGGCATCGGCACGGTCAACCCGGGTGAGCTGGCACACGAGCTCAACACAGCCAGCCCGGAGCGGGTCGACGAGATCATGTCGATCCTCGCCCAGGTGACCAACGAGACCCTTCCCGCCATCCAGATGTGGGACTACATCAACACCCAGTTCTCCAACAACAACCGGTTCATCACCGATCCGCCCGACGACGCCCGCCGTATCACCGGTGTCGCCGCCCTCGCTGGCGTCTGGATCCAGCAGGGCTGGGTCAGCGCGGCCGGCTGATACACGGAGATACGCACGTTGAAGGGGATAGCACGGCGGCTCGCGGGCCATCTGGCCCGCGGGCTCGTCATGATCTGGGTGGTGCTGACGTTCACCTTCGTGATCGTCAGCATCATGCCGGGCGACCCGGTACAGGCCGAATACGAGTTACTGCTCCAGCAGGGGCACTCCCCGCAGCAGGCCGAGGCGCAGACCGCCATGCTGCACCGGTTCCGGCCCACCGGCAGCGTTCTCGAGCAGTATCTGGAGTACATGGGGTCGCTGCTCCGACTCGACCTGGGACAGTCGGTGGTCACCCGGGTGGATGTCTCCACGATCCTCGGCGAAGCCACCCGCTGGACTGTCATCCCCGTCCTCATCGGCACCGTGCTCAGCTTCGTCCTGGGCGTGCTCATCGGGGTGTACGCCGCGATCAAACGTTCCGGCAAACTCGGTGACGCGCTCACCCTGTCCGGCTCACTGCTGCGCGGCCTGCCGGACTTTGTGGTGGCGCTCATCCTGGCGGCCATCTTCGCCACGCTGTGGCCGGTGCTGCCTCGGTCCGGCGCGGTGAACATCCTGTACGAGCCCGGATTCAACCTGGACTACATCCTGTCCCTCGGCCAGCACGCCATCCTCCCGATCGCCACGTACGCGATCTCCAGCTACGGCGGCTGGATCCTGGCCATGAAGTCCAGCGTAGTCACCGTGCTGGGCGACGATTTCATCCTCGCGGCAGAGCTGCGCGGGATGAAGCGGTCGGTCATCTTCCGTTACATCGCCCGCAACGCCATCCTGCCCCTGTTCACCATCTTCGCCCTCTCGATCGCGGCGCTGTTCAGCGGAGCGATCTTCGTGGAGCGGATCTTCAACTATCCGGGCCTCGGCATGCTCCTCATCAACAGCATCGGACGGCGCGACATCACGGTCATGACCGGCGCGTTCCTGCTCATCACGGCCGCGGTGATCGTCGCGAACATCGTCGCCGACATGTTCTACACGGTGATCGATCCCAGGGTGCGGCGGGCAGGTGATGCCGCATGAGCGACGTCGCCGCCATGACGGGTGCCACCGTCACCCGGGCCACTCTCCGGCGCAACTTCTGGGGCAGCGTCTGGCGAGTCCTCCTGCGCAAGCCCAGCCGGCTGCTGGGCGTCGTCCTGATGCTCGGCTTCGCGTTCATGGGTTCCATCGGGCCGATGCTCTACGACCGGCCGCTGCCCCGGGATCCATCGGTGCAATTCGCCTCCCCCAGCCTCCGGCACCCGTTCGGCACCGACTTCCAGGGCACCGACGTGTTCTCGCTCCTGGTCATCGGCTCCCGGTACGTGCTGCTCACCGCGTTGATCACAGCCGTCGTCAGCGTGCTGCTCGGGACCGCCGTCGGGCTGGTCGCCGGCTTCCGGAGGGGCGCGCTCGACGCCGTCCTGATGCGCATCACCGACGTGAACCTCACCATCCCGGGTCTGCCGCTGCTCCTGGTCCTCTCCACGGTGTGGGAGTTCTCCGGTGCCTGGGAGATGGGCCTGGTGCTGGGGCTGCTCGGCTGGGGCGGGCTGGCGCGCGCCGTCCGCTCGCAAACGCTGTCCCTTCGGGAGCGTGGATTCGTCGAGGCCGCCCGGGGTCTGGGGCTGCCGAACAGGCACATCGTCGGACGTGAGCTACTTCCGCCCATCGCGCCCTATATCGCCATGAACGCGCTGATGAGCCTGATCGTCGCCGTCTACGCCCAGGTCGGTCTCTTCTTCCTCGGCGTGATGCCGGTGATCGGCGAGAACTGGGGCGTGATGCTCAACCGCGCCGTCTTCGACTTCGGCGCCATGACCACGCCGGCCCGGCTGCCCTACATGCTGGCGCCGCTGCTGGCCATCCTGTTGCTGACCATCGCCATCGTGCTCGTCGTCGACGCGATGGACGAGGTCTTCAACCCGCGGCTGCGGGTGGAGTGACCGATGACCCTCACCACGCCCATGTCTCCGGACGGCCCTCCCAGCGTACGCATCCGCGACCTGACCGTCGTGTACCGGACCGCTGCCGGCGAGCTGCCCGCCGTCCGTGATGTCTCGATGGATCTCGCGCCCGGCACCGTCACCGGCCTGGTCGGTGAGTCCGGCTCCGGTAAGTCCACGCTGGCGCTGTCCCTGCTCAACGCCGTGCAGCCGCCAGGCCGGATCAGCGCGGGCAGTGTGGACATCGGCGGCCTGGGCGACGTCGTCCAGCTGCGCGGCGACAAGCTCCGCCAGGCCCGCGGCGGACAGATCGGCTACGTCTTCCAGGCGGCGCAGAACTCACTCAACCCGCTGAAGACTGTCGGCAAACAGCTCCTCGACCTGGGCCGTTCCCACGACGTCAAGGATCTGCGCGCGCTCGTGGCCGAAGCCCGCGACCTGCTGGCCCGGATGGGTCTGGACGGCGCCCGAGTCCTCGACTCCTACCAGCACGAGCTCTCCGGCGGGATGCGCCAGCGAGTCGGCATCATGCTCGCGCTCGTGCTCAACGCCCACGTCGTCGTCCTCGACGAGCCCACCACCGCCCTCGACATGATCACCCAGGCGAACATCCTGGAGATCATTCGCGAGATCCACGCCGAACGGGGCCTCACCACGCTCGTCATCACGCACGACATCGGTGTGGTCGCTGAGGTGGCGGACGAGATCGCCGTGATGTACGGCGGGCGGCTGGTCGAGCAGGGCCCGGTGCGCGCGGTGCTCGGCGATCCCCACCACCCGTACACGCGCGGGCTGATCCAGGCGATCCCCCGGCTCACCGGCGACATCGACGAGGCACAGGCGCTGCCCGGCCGGCCGCCCACGCTCACCACCATCCCGGACCAGGGCTGCGTCTTCCGGAGCCGGTGCGCCCTGCGGATGGACGTATGCGACACGGTGGACCCGCTGTTCCAGAGCACCGGCGATCGCATGGTCGCCTGCCACGCGGTCGCGCCTGCCGCAACTTTCACGACGACGACCTCGGAGAGCGAGCGGGAAATGACGCCTTCGAGGGCGTGGTCGGGCATCGGCTCGGGGAGGCGCGAGCCGGCCGCGGACGGGGACGGCGTCGTCGCCCGCGAGACCAACGAGGGAGACTCCGCGTGATCACCGGGACGAACATCGTCAAGACGTTCAAACAGCGAGGCAACGTCCTGGACAAGCGCGAGGTTCCGGCGTTGCGCGGCGTCGACTTCACCATCCCCAAGGGTGGTGCGATCTCCTTCATCGGCGAATCCGGGTGCGGCAAGACGACGCTGGGCAGGATCATCGCCGGGCTGGAGACCTACGACGACGGTGAGATCACCATCGGCGGTGTCGACATGTCGTCGCTGCGCCACCGCGCGCAGCAGCCGCACTTCCGCAAGGTCCAGCTCATTCACCAGGACCCGTACTCCGCACTGAATCCCACCCGTACCATCCACCAGTCGCTGCACGACCCGCTGAAACTGCGTGCCCGGCAGACCGGCCGGAGCCGGCAGTGGACCTATGACCGTGCCGAGGAACTGCTCAACCTGGTCGGCCTGGACCCCGGCTACGTGCTGCCGCGCTACCCGCACCAGCTCTCCGGCGGAATGCGCCAGCGCGTGGTGATCGCCCGCGCACTGACCGTCGACCCCGAGGTACTCATCGCCGACGAGGCGGTCTCCATGATCGACGTATCATTGCGCCTGGGCATTCTCAGTTTGCTGCGCGACCTGCGAGAACGACTCGGTGTGAGCCTCCTCTACATCACCCACGACGTGGCCACCGCCCGCTACATCGGCGACGACGGCGACATGTACGTCATCTATCGGGGCCAGGTGATCGAGCGTGGACCGACCGAGACGATCATCGCGGACCCGGTGCACCCGTATACGCAGGCTCTTCTGTCGGCCATCCCGGTGCTCTACGGTGTGGAGCAGCCTGGCGCGGAACAGGTCAAGCCGGTGCAGGCCGCAGACGCGGCGTCCCACGCCGAGGACGGCGCACATTGCCTGTTCTCAAGCAGATGTCCGTTCGCCGATGACCGTTGTGTCACAGAATGGCCTAGGCTGGGTCACGCACATGAGTCACTACAAGATCCGGGCGGTCGGGTGCACGCGTGTTTCCACCCCGTACAGCGGCAGGTCGCGGCCGCCCCAATCCAGCGGTCATGACACATGGAAGCCTTGGTGAATGATGCGAGTCGCGAACATGACATTGGACGAGAAGATCACCCAGCTGTTCGTCCTGCGGGTGTACGGGGCCACCGCTGACACCACCGACCCCGAGTCGGTGGCGCGCACCCAGGCCGCCTACGGTGTCGACAGCACCGCCGAGCTGGTCGAGCGATATCAGCCCGGCGGAGTCATCTATTTCCGCGACACCGGGAACATCGAGAACCCGGTGCAGGTGGCAGAGCTCTCCAACGCCATCCAGCAGGCCGCGCTGAAGCGCTCTTCCGACCCTATCCCGGTCCTGATCACCACAGACCACGAAGGCGGGCGGGTGGCCCGGATGTCACCGCCGGCCACATGGATACCGGCGGCGCGAGTGCTCGCCTCGGCGGGTGCCGCGGCGGCAACGGACGCCGCGACGTTGATGGGCCGCGAGTTGCGCTGCATGGGTATCGCGCAGAACTACGCGCCGGTCGCGGACGTCAACGTGAACCCGGCGAACCCCGTCATCGGCGACCGCTCGTTCAGCGCCGACCCGCAAGTGGCGTCGGAGTTCGTCCAGGCTCAGGTGGAGGGTTTCCAGGCCGGTGGTGTGCGAGCCACGGTCAAGCACTTTCCCGGGCACGGAGACACCTCCGTCGACACTCACACCGGCCGGGCAGTCATCACCCACACCCGCGAGGAGTGGGAGGAACTGGACCTGCCGCCGTTCCAGGCGGCGATCGCCGCCGGCGTCGACTCCATCATGACCGGGCATCTGATCTTCCCCGAGCTCGATCGCTCCGAAGCCATCGCCACCACGTCCCGCCGGATCCTCACCGACCTCCTCCGCACCGAACTCGGCTTCGACGGCGTGGTGGTCACCGACGGGCTGGAGATGTCCGCCGCCCGGATGGCGCACCCCGACCACGAGGCGCCGCTGCGGGCCCTGCAGGCCGGAGCCGACCAACTGCTCACCCCCACCGTCGGTTCATTCACCGCCGCTGTCGAGACGATCCGGAAGGCCGTCGAAGACGGTGAGCTGAGCGTGGAACGGCTCGACCAGTCCGTCGAGCGGATCCTGCGGCTGAAGAAGAACGCGGGGCTCTTCGACGACCCGCTCGTGGACCCGGAGATCGTGGCCAAGACGGTGGGCTCGCGCGATCACCAGCAGCAGGCCAGGCGCCTGCTCAGCGCCGTGCAATCCTGACGCTCTCCTGTCGTCCTGACCCTCTTTTGTCGCGCCAAACCCGTGGCATGAAGCCTTTGGCGCGACAGAACGGCGTCAGGACGACAGAAGTGCGTCAGGACCGGCGTCCTCGCGCTCACTCGACCGTGACGGTCACTTCCATCTGGGGCCGGTGTCCGGGTACCGCGCAGTAGAACGTGTACTCGCCGGGCTCAAGGGTCACAGTGCCGGTGGCTGACTCACCGCCGCCCGCGGCCACCACGAGGAGGTCATCCAGCTCCTCGATGGTGACGTCGTGCGGCATGTCGCCCACGTTGTCGAGCACGATCTCGATGGTGCCGGCCGGCAGAGTATCCGGGATGCCCTCGAAGTAGAGGTCGCCGGCCTCGACGTTGATCGTCTCGACGACGTCCCCGTCTTCAGCGGGATCTTCCTCCGCCGGCTCGCCCTCAGCAGGATCGTCTTCGGCTGTGTCATCCTCAGTGAGTGCGTCCTCGGCCGGCTCGGTCTCGGCCGGCATGTCGGCGGCGGGATCGGCGTCGTCCCCACCGCACCCGGCCAGGCCGATGGCACCGACGGCTGCCAGGGCGATCAGAGTGTGGCGTCGCATCGCACCACCCTACCCAGCCGTTCCCTCGTCGCGTCGTCCTATCGCAGAACCGTACGGTCAGCCCTGTGCGGAGTCGCCCTCGCCCTCGGTGGGCAATGGCTGCCGCAGCTCCCGCACGGCACCCATGACACGTTCGTGTTCCACGGCGAACGCGGCGTACTCCGCAGGAACCGGACCGTCACCATACAGCGGCCGCACCTCGGCAGCGAGGTCATGCAACGCAGCGCGGTCGAAACCCTCGTGAGAGAGCCGGCCTGCCTCGTTCGCCGCGAACCGGAGGTCGTCGACCCGGCCACGCCAGCCCGGGTTGTTCATCCGCTCGCCTTCGCCGGCCATCGCCCGGGTGAGGGAACGCAAGGCGTTCTCCAGCTCGTCCAGCTGAGCACGGCGCTTCTCCACGTCCAGAGGCAGTTCGGGCGGCTCCTCGCCGGCGTCCCGGTTGAACATCTCTTTTACCCTGTCCAGCAGTCCCATCAGCCAGATTCTCCCTCATCCGTCGGCTCGCACGTCCGCGCCGCGCTGTTCGCACCGCCATGCCTGTGCCGTCAGGTGCACGCCGCCATGTCGTCGTTCCGGCACAAGTGTCCCGCACTAGTTGTACTCCTGCTCTGCGTGGGAAAGTCCGGGCCGGAACCTGTGGGGCTTCGCGCGTACGCCCGTACACACCGCCGGATCATCGGCCGAAACGCCGCCGCACAGTCCGCCATCTTCCCGGACGAGACTCTCGACAAGAGGCTCACTTGTGAGTGTTGCCCTGAGTCGTCACGTTTGCTCGCGTATTTCTTCAACCGAACACCCGACCCTTATCCTGTACATACGGTGGAGTCCAGACGTCGGCCAACCACATCAGGAGTCACTCATGACTGTGCGCATCGGCCACACGACCACGTCCGGAACTTTTAGTCTCGACGGTAAGACAATTCTCGTGGACAACAATGCCTGGATAGTCGGCGACGAGCACGAGTGCGTGGTGATCGACGCGCCGCACGACGGCAGTGCCATCCTCGACGTGGTGAGCGGCCGCCAGGTCTTGGCGATCCTGCTGACCCATGGCCACGATGACCATCTCGGCGCAGTCGGGTCTCTGTGGGACGCCACCGGCGCACAGATATTCCTGCATCCGGCCGACCGCATGCTGTGGGATCGGGTCTATCCCGGCGTCGCTCCGGACGCCCACCTCGTCGATGGCAAGACCCTGACCGTCGGCGGAGAGGACCTGCACGTTCTTCACACGCCGGGGCACACTCCCGGGTCGGTGTGCTTTTACCTGCCATCCGCGAACGCAGTCTTTACCGGCGACACGCTGATCCGCGGAGGGGCGGGTTCCACGGGCGGATCATTCAGCGACTCCGGCGCGCTCGCCCGGTCGATCCAGGACCGCTTGCTGACCCTTCCGCCAGACACGACGGTGTATCCCGGTCATGGCGACACCACCACCATCACCGCTGAGTCTGCGCCCGGGCGAGCAGCGACCAGTGCCTGACATCCGTCGATCGCACTGGCGCGTAGCCACACGTCCGCCTGGCTACAAAGTGAGCGAGCTACGGATCGAGCAGAGCCTCCCGATGGGCCACTGCCGCCGCCTCACCACGCCCGCTCACTTCCAGCTTGGCCAGAATGTTCGAGACGTGCACGCTTGCTGTCTTGGCGGAGATGAACAACGCCTCGCCGATCTCGCGGTTACTCCGGCCGTCGGCCACAAGACGGAGCACATCCCGCTCCCGCACCGTGAGGCCGTACCCGCGACGTCCACCCGGGTGACCGGAAGCCAGCGTGATACGCGTCCGCCCGGCCAGCGTCCGCACCCACCCCTGGACCAGAGCCGCGCCCAGCGCACCGGCTTCGGCATCCGCCTGCCGAAGGGCCTTCTCCGCCTCTGGGCGGTCACCGGCCTGCAGGGCGGCCCACCCACGTCGATACCACGCATAAGGGACCAGACGCGCGGGACCTTCAGCCACGGACAACTCGGCGAGCGCGCGGTCCCAGGCCTCGCCATCATGCCCGCGTAGCTCGGCCTCGACCATCGCTCTCCACATGGTGATCGGTGATGCTGCCGAGAGCTCCGCCGCCCTAGTGCGCAACCAGTCCGCCTCGGCGATGAACTCATCGTCCGGCACGCTCTGGGCGAGCTTGCGCGCACCCAAGGCGCGTGCACCGGCATACACCACGGGCAGGTAGTGGCCGGGGGCCCACAGACTGGCCCTGGATCGCAGTTCGGCGGACACAATCGCCCACGCTTCCTCGTGCGCGCCACGGGCATAAAGCAGGTCCGCGCGGACCATCACCAAGTGCCTGGACTCCTGAGGGAAGATCACCTCAGCGGACATGTCCCGCCGAAGCTGATCGACGGTGGCCTCGGCCGGGTCGAGATCTCCCCGCCACACCGAGAGCAATGCCCATAGCTTGCGCAGGTGACGTACGTGCTCGGCTGGTGGCTGGAGGTCCAGTGAACGTGTGATCAACCGCTCGGCGCGCTCCCACTCACCGAGGGAGAGCATGGCGTCCGCGGCGTTGCCCGCCAGCATTGATCCCACCGACCGCCGGCGTCCGATCACCTCGGCCCGATCCCTGCCGGCCGTGGCCACCTTCACGGACTCGGCGTACCTGCCGAACAGGTTGAGCGCATCGGAAAGGTTCACGTAATACCGCAAGGCGAACGTGGACTCGGCCTCGCCGGCCAACCGGACGGCGTCGAACTCGGCCAGCGCCTGGCTGACCTTTCCCTGCGAGCCCCAAACCGTAGCGCGCGTGATTCGGGCGGAGGCCACAAGCTGGTCCGCGTCCACTGCCCGGGCGACCGCCTCGGCCTCGTCGGCCAGTCGAAGCGATTCCTCGTGACGCCACTCCAGCATCGTCATCATGGCCAGGGATTCGAGCACCCGAGCCCGGGCGATGGACGGTGGCTCCACGGGCAGCAGGTCACGCGCCCGGTTCAACATGTCCATCGCGTCTGGCAGCCCGGCCTTGCCGATCAGCCGTCCGTACCGTCCGAGGAAGGCGCCGGCCTCCACCGGGCGGGCGTCCTCGTCGATATACCGCGACGCAGCCTTCATGAGCGTGAGGGCACGCTCATGCTCGCCCGATTCATACGCCTCCTGGGCGGTCCTCATCATGAGGTCCAGCCGCGTGCCGCCGGACACCTCCTCGGGATCGTCGACCTGATCCCACAGCTCAAGCGCCCGCTCGAGCTTCTGCTGGGCGCTGCTGTGCGCATAGGCCTTGATCAGCTCGTCGGCGGCGGCCAGAGACCACCGGAACGCACCCGGCACATCGTGCGCCATGTAGAGATGATGCGCGACTGCCGCGGCCTGCCCCGTGGGCACCAGCTCCGGGCGTCGCTGCAGGGCGGAGGCATAGCGGGCGTGGGTGCGGGCACTCTCACCGGGCAGCAGGTCCTGATGGACGGCCTCCCACAGCAGCGCGTGCCGGAATCCGTACCCGTCACCGTCGACGACGATCAAGCCCGCGGAGATGGCATCGCGAAGTGCCGCTTCGAGGGCGGCATGATCGTAGTCGGCCACCGCGTCAAGCAACGCATGACTGACCCGCTGACCTGCAATGGCCATCAGCCGTAGCAACCGCTGGGTGGATTCGGGCAGCGGCTCGAACCGGGCAAGCAGAATGTCTCGCAGCGAGTCGGGAAGACCCGGCGCGCCGTCGCGATGGTCGGCGCGGGCCAGCTCCTCGACGTAAAACGGCACGCCTTCGCTGCGCTCGAAAACTCGCTGGATCTGTTCGGTGTCGACGTCGTGGCCGGAGATCTGCTGAAGCTGCGCCCCTACGTCCTCTCGGCCGAGCCGGGGGAGGTCGACACGGACCACTCGCCGGGATCGGTCGAACTCGGCGAGAAGCTGCCGGAGCGGATGACCGCGACCGACCTCGTCGGCCCGGTAGGTCATGATCAGCAGCACCGGAGCGGCCATGATGCTGCGCACCACGAACCGGAGCAGATCCCGGCTCGGCCCGTCCGCCCAGTGCAGGTCTTCGACAACGGCCACCAGCGGGACGTCGGCTGCGGCACCTTCCAGTACCGAGGTGACGACCTCATACAAGGATCCACGGCCACCGGCGCTGGTGCCGGCGGAGATGCCACCCACCTCAGGCAGAAGGGCACTCAGCGCTTGAGCTCCTGGGCCGGCCAGCTCGATCAAACGCTGTGGACCGAACTCCGCAAGCAGGTCGCGGAGCAGGCCGATGACGGGCATGAAAGCCAGCTCGTCGCCGTCGAGCTCGACGGAGCGGCCCAAGGCCACCCGTGCCCCGCCGCTGGTCGCCTCCGCGCTGAACTCCTCGACCAGGCGGGTCTTGCCGATGCCGGCCTCGCCGCTGATCAGCACGGCAGACGGCTCGCCGCCGCGAACAGCCTTGAAGATGTCACGCAGATCGGCGAGCTCGTCGTCCCGTCCTAGCAGCGCCGAACGGGTCACGTGAAGGCTCACATCCTCCATCGTGCCACTCGGCACTGACATCGTGCGGGTTGCGTCTGCCTGAGGGTCCGAAGCCACCACCCGACGGGCGATCAGATCGCCCGCGGGCGGCTGGTCACGGCCGCTGGCAGGCTGAGCCGACGTCGGCGCTGACGCCGGGTGGGCCGCTGCCTGCGAAGCAGGCCACGCGCTACGCTCTCGTCTCGCAGTTCCCGCGCACGCTGCTCGTGCATGGCCTGGAACACGTCGTCGGTGTAAAACATGATGTGGCCTTCCGTCGGTTCTCCCGGTGATAACCCGAGCTTCGCCGTAAGTGCCGCACCCCCACATCGGGCAGGTGCCGCATCTTGGCCTCAGGAGGGGCCTTAGTCAGGCCCTCATGACCACCCGCCTTCGCCTAAGGCCCCTAGGGCATGGCACCGGCCGCGGGGTACGTCGACCGGTGGACCCCATGTCAGCCTCCTAGATCTCGCCGCGGCGACCTGACCGCCGGCAGGCTGAGAGCCATGAACACAACCAATGCCGCCATCAGCCTGCGTGGCCTGCGCAAGACGTACGCCGGCACACCAGCCGTCGACGGCGTCGACCTCGACATCGACCACGGCGAGGTGTTCGCCCTGCTCGGACCCAACGGTGCGGGCAAGACCACCACGGTGGAGATCCTCGAAGGGTTCCGCCGGCGAGACGGGGGTGAGGTGAGCGTCCTCGGGACGGACCCGGCCACGGCCGATCGCACCTGGCAGGCCCGGATCGGCATCGTCCTGCAGAACACAGGGGGCCATGACGAGCTCACCGTCGACGAAGTCATCCGGCACTTCGCCGGCTACTATCCGGCTGCGAGGGACGCCGACGAGGTGATCCATGCCGTAGGGCTCGAGGACAAGCGCTCCACCCGAGTCCGGCATCTCTCCGGAGGCCAGCGCCGCCGCCTGGACGTGGCCCTCGGCATCCTCGGCCGGCCTGAGCTGCTGTTTCTTGACGAGCCGACCACAGGATTCGACCCTGAAGCCCGACGGGAGTTCTGGGATCTGATCGCCTCCCTCGCCGACGACGGCACCACCATCCTGCTGACCACGCACTATCTCGACGAGGCCGAGCACCTCGCCGACCGGGTGGGCGTGATCGCCGGCGGACGGATCGTCGCCGTGGACGCGCCTGCTCGCCTCGGCGGCCGAGAACAGGACACGGCGGTCGTGGGCTGGGTCGACCGTGGAAGCCGCCAGGAGATGGCGACCGCCGAACCGGCCCGATTCATCGCCGGCCTTTCCGCGCGCTTCGGCGGCGAGGTCCCGGGACTGACGGTCTCCCGCCCGTCGCTCGAGGACACCTACCTACGCCTGATCGGCGCATCCACCCGTCACGACGGCCCTACCGAGCACCTGGAGCACGCATGAACACCACCACCCGGCCTCGGACCGCTACCGTCCCAGCTACACCCCCGCTGCTGCGCGTCGCCGCCGCCCGGACCACGCTCGAGCTGAAGGGATTCTTCCGGGAGAAGGGCGCGGTGGTCTTCAGCTTTCTCCTGCCGATCGGGCTGCTGGCCGTCTTCGCGGTGGCGTTCGCCGACGGCGAGATCTTCACCGAGGACTCCCCAGGCGTCGACTTCGTCCAATACTTCACTCCCGGCATGGCGGCCGCCGGGATCATGATGGTCAGCTTCCAGACGCTCGCAATCGGCATCGCGGCCGAACGCGACGACCGCACGCTCAAGCGGCTGCGCGGAACGCCGATGCCGCCGGTCGCCTACTTCCTCGGAAAGATCGGCATGGTCCTGGTCACCGCTGCGGCTCAGTTGGCTCTCCTGCTCGGAGTCGCCGTTCTCGCCTTCGGGGTGGAGCTGCCGTCAGACGCGACGAAGTGGCTGACGTTCGCGTGGGTATTCGTCCTCGGCACCGCCGCCGGGACCACCCTCGGCATCGCCTACTCCTCGGTGCCGAAGTCGGCGAAGAGCGCCGACAGCCTTGTCGTCGGACCGCTGCTGGTGCTGCTGTTCGTGTCCGGCGTCTTCTTCGTCTTCAACGACCTTCCCGAGTGGCTGCAGACCGTAGCGTCGGTATTCCCGGTCAAGTGGCTCGCCCAGGGGATGCGCTCCGCGCTGCTGTCCGACGAGATGGAGGCTATGGAAGTATCGGGGTCGTGGGAACACGGCGCCACAGCGCTGATCCTGACGGCCTGGATCGTCCTGGGGTTGATCTTGGCGGCGCGGACGTTCCGGTGGATGCGACGGGACGACGGGTGAGCCCGTGGCGGCTCTCGGCCGCCGAGGTACTGCGCCGGTACCTACCTGGCAACGAGGCCGAGCGTCCGCCGGTGTCTGGTGGATCCGACGAGCTGGATCGCTGGTGGGGCAGGATCATCCCGATCTGGCACGTGCTCTACCTGGGTCTGCTCGCGCTGGCGGCCGTCACGACCCTCATCGATGTCCGGCTGGGAGCGGACCAGCGGTGGGCGGCGGCCGGTCTCATCGCCGTGATGGCCGCCGGCTATCTCGTGCTGGGCGTGCGCCTGTTCGAGGAGCCGGGTCCGCTCCGGGCGGTGCTCTACCTGTCACTCACCTGGTCCGCGTTCTACGGCATCCTCCTCGTCACCAGCGGCGACACCAGCGCGTTCCTCCTGTTGTTCGGCCTCTTCCCACAGGTGTGGGCCTTCTTGCCGAGTCCTCGGGCGGCCGCGGCTGCCTCGCTGGTCGGGATCTGCGGCATGACGCTGACGCTGATCCACCTGGGTGGCTGGGGCTGGACCGTGACGGTCCGCCACGTCCCCGAGGCGATCATGCAGGCCGGCCTGGTGCTGCTGATGGGCCTGCTCATCGTCGGTGTGGTGAACCAGGCGGAAAGCCGGGCCGCGGTGATCGACGAGCTCGAGGCGACCCGGTCGGAGCTCGCGGAGACCGAGCGGGCGCGGGGCGTCCTCGCCGAACGAGAGCGGCTGGCCAGGGAGATCCACGACACCCTGGCGCAGGGATTCACCAGCGTGCTGACCCTCGCACAGGCCATCGACGCCTCCCTGGAGCGGGACCCGGACGCCGTTCGTGAGCGTCTGGCGCTGCTGGAGCGCACCGCGCGAGACAACCTCGCCGAGACTCGCGCCCTGGTCAACGCTCTTGCTCCCGTCGACCTTCAGCAGGCGAATCTGCCCGAGGCCGTTCGCCGGGTCGCGGCCCGGTTCAGTGACGAGACCGGGGTCCGCACGGAGATCAGGGAGGAAGGCTCGCGCGTCGCCATCCCGGTCCACGGCGAGATCGTCCTCCTCCGGGCGGTGCAGGAGTCTCTCGCCAACGTCGGCAAGCACGCCGCTGCGAGCCAGGTCCGGATCACCATTTCCTTTCTGCCGGAGGGCCACGGTCTCGCCTCGGTCAGCGTCACCGACGACGGCCGGGGATTCCTGGTGGAGCGCTCCGAGGGTTTCGGTCTGCGTGGTATGCGGTCCCGTGCCCAGCAGGTGGGGGGCGGACTCGAGGTGGTCAGCGCGCCTGGCGCCGGCACGACGGTCCGGGTTCACGTTCCCATCTCTGCGTGATCATCGACGATCGTCCTGTGCCGTTACCCGGCCGATCGCCGATGATCACGCAGGGTCCGGGTAGCGTTGGCGCGCGTGACCACCCTGCGGATCCTGCTCGCCGACGACCACCCCGTGGTCCGCGCCGGCCTGGCCGGCATGCTCAGCGCGGAGGAGGACCTCGTCGTCGTCGGAGAAGCAGGCGACGGCGCCGAGGCTGTGACGCTCGCTCAGCGGCTGTCCCCCGACGTCGTCCTGATGGATCTGCGGATGCCCGAGATGGACGGCGCGGACGCCACCGCCGCGATCCTGTCGTCCTGCCAGGGTACGCGCGTGCTCGTGCTCACCACCTATGACACCGACGCCGACATCGTCCGCGCAGTCGAGTCCGGTGCTACCGGTTACCTGCTCAAGGACACCCCGAGAGCTCAGCTCGCCGAGGCCATCCGGGCCGCTGCCCGCGGTGAGACGGTACTCGCGCCTCCCGTGGCCGCACGCCTGGTCAGCCGGCTACGCGCGCCGGCGGTTCCGGTGCTGACGCCTCGCGAGACGGAGGTCCTCACGGCGGTCGCCCGCGGGCTGTCCAACCCCGACATCGGCCGCGAGCTGTACATCGGCGAGGCGACGGTGAAGACCCACCTGATCCGCATCTTCAGCAAGCTCGAGGTCGACGACCGCACCGCCGCGGTCACCAAGGCGTACCGGCTGGGTATCCTCCCGATCCCGGGCGGTCCTGACGCCTAGGGCACTGGCACAATCAGCGGCGTGGCAGGCAAACACAGCGCGGGGGTCCTTCTGTTCCGTCGCACCGGAGGTGTGCTGGAGGTGCTGCTCGGACACATGGGCGGCCCGTTCTGGGCGCGCCGTGACGCCGCCGCGTGGTCGGTGATCAAGGGCGAGTACGAGCCCGACGAGGATCCTCAGGCCGCGGCCCGACGCGAGTTCGAGGAGGAGCTCGGCGTCCCGGCACCCGACACCGAGCTGATAGAGCTGGGCAGCGTACGCCAGTCCGGCGGCAAGACCGTGGCTGTCTGGGCGGCCGAATCCGATCTCGATCCTGCCGTGGTGGTGCCCGGGACGTTCGAACTGGAGTGGCCGCCCCGTTCTGGGCGGAGACAGGAGTTTCCGGAGGTCGATCGGGTGGAATGGTTCGGCCTGGCCGTGGCGGGCGAGAAGATCGTCGCCGCGCAGCGAGCCTTCCTCGAACGGCTTGAGCAGCACCTCGCGGGATGACCGCGAAGCCTACCGAGGACCTCCTGGCCGTAGGTTGCGGGTGCGAGCCTCATACTGGCTCCACGCGCAACGTCGAGCCAGGAGGCGCCGCGCT
Source organism: Phytoactinopolyspora alkaliphila (assembly GCF_010550695.1). Taxonomy (GTDB): domain Bacteria; phylum Actinomycetota; class Actinomycetes; order Jiangellales; family Jiangellaceae; genus Phytoactinopolyspora; species Phytoactinopolyspora alkaliphila. The sequence continues at coordinate 5,213 of NZ_JAAGOB010000013.1, read as the reverse complement.
AGGCTCCTGCTCCATGGCAAGCCGAACCGTGCCTGAACGCATCACGTGGGCGGTCGATCAGATCCAGGTCGCTCCCGGCCAACGCATCTTGGAGATCGGCTGCGGCCGCGGGGTGGCGATATCGTTGATTTGCGACCGGCTCGAAACCGGTCTGGTGAGCGGGATCGACCGATCGTCCACGGCGGTAGAAGCCGCATCCGCGCTCAATGCCCGGCATCTCGCGTCCGGCCTGGCTACTCTCCGGACCGTCTCCCTCGAAGATCTCCAGCCGCCCGGCCTAGCTTTCGACACCGTCTTCGCAGTGAATGTGAACCTGTTCTGGGTTCGACCCCCCGGCCAGGAACTGGAGAAGATCCGCCGGATGCTCGCCCCCGGAGGGACACTCCACCTCATCTACGAGCCGCCGTCCGGGGACAAGGCCCGCTCCACCGCCGAGACCACGGAAACGGCGCTGGAACAGGCCGGATACGCGGTGACGACGTGCACGGCAACCGCCCGGAGCGGAGCCACGCTGCTGTGTCTCACCGGACGGCCGCGGTGACCGACAGCCGTCTTGAGGCTCCCAGCAACGCAGGCACGGCTCGGGACCACGAGTCGACAGGAACCTCGGTCCTGCTCGTACCGGTAGCCGAGATCGAGCCGCTGGTCCGCCGTCAGATCGAGGAGAACGCCCCGGAGTTCCTATGCCGGGACAGCGACTCGGTCCACGCGCACATCACGCTCCTCGGGCCGTTCGCGGACATCAGCATCATCGACCGACGCCTCCTGGACGAGCTCACAGCGCTCTTCGCGACGGTGGAACGGTTCGAGTTCCGCCTGCGTCACTGCACTGGTACCAGCCGGGCGACAGCCGCATGCTCGCTCGGTTCCCGTTCCGATGACCCTCGCCGTGCGACGCCGTGCTTGAACGCCGTGCACCGCAAACCGAACAATCCTCACTCGGTCTCGGGATGCGAGCGGATGCGCGCCGCCCGGTAGGCGTCGCGGATGGCGTCCGCAGAACCCTGGGGTTCCAGGACCGCCTCGACGCTCACGTCCCAGTCCGGCGCCTCGTCGCCGCCGTGCAGAGCCCATGCCGCCTGCCGCGCTGCTCCCAGCGCCACGTACTCCCCCGGGTTCGGCACCAGAACCGGGACCCCGAAGACTTCTGGTGCGATCTGCTGAACCGCGGCCGACTGCGCCGCCCCGCCGATCAGGAAGATCCGTTCCACCGGCACCTGGTGCGCACGGAGCGCGTCCACCCCGTCGGCGAGGCCGCAGAGCATCCCCTCGATCGCCGCTCGGGCCAGGTTTTGCGGGGTCATAGATTCCCTGGTCAGACCGGCGAGGGTTCCGGTCGCATCCGGAAGGTCGGGTGTCCGCTCGCCGTCGAGGTACGGGAGCAGAACCAGTCCGCCGGATCCTGGCGGCGCCTGGACGGCCAGCCGGTCCAGCTCGGCCAAACTGGCGCCGAGCATCGCGGCGGTCGCGGAGAGCACGCGCGCCGCGTTCAGCGTGCAGACCAGCGGCAGGTGCCGGCCTGTGGCGTCGGCGAAGCCGGCGACGAACCCCGATGCGTCGACCACCGAGACCTCCGACGTGGCGAACACGGTTCCGCTGGTGCCGAGGGACACGACGACGTCGCCCGGTGCCAGCCCCAGGCCCAGCGCGGCGCCCATGTTGTCACCCGTACCGGGTGCGACGACGGCGCCGGACGACGTCCGGCCGACTACCTCGGCCGGTGCCGCGACCCTGGGCACCCCGATCTCCCGCCCGAAGGCGAGGCCCAACAGATCCGGGCGATACTCACCCGTGGCCGCTGACCAGTACCCGGTGCCGGACGCGTCGCCGCGGTCCGTCGTCGGCTGATCGGGGCGCCCGGCCAGCTGCCAGGTGAGCCAGTCGTGCGGGAGCATGACCTGCTCGACACGCTCGGCGGAGGCCGGCTCCTCCCGAGCCAGCCAGCGCAATTTGGTGACGGTGAAGCTGGCGACGAGCACGAGGCCGACCGCGTCCGCCCACGCCTGAGCCCCGCCGAACTCCTTCGTCAGCTCACGCGCGGCGCCGGCGGAGCGGGTGTCGTTCCACAGCAGCGCCGGACGGACGACGTCGCGCTGAGCGTCAAGGGTGACCATGCCGTGCTGCTGTCCCCCGACGGCGACCGCGTCGGCCCGCTCCAGCAGGCCGGCACCAGCGGTGCCCAGCGCATCCCACCATGCCTGCGGGTCCACCTCGGTGCCGTCCGGGTGATCGGCCCGGCCGGTGTCGACGATCTTCCCTGAATCGGCGTCGACGAGCACCACCTTGCACGCCTGCGTGGACGAGTCGATTCCCGCGACCAGCGCCATGTTGCCTGCCTCCTTCTCCGACGACTTTTCCTAAATGATCATGTAAACCATGATTTCTCGTGCTTCACCATGCTTACAGGCCTGGTGAAGCACGAAGAAACATGGTTTACATGATCATTTAGGGCGGGGACTGACTAGCGGGCTCCGACCAGATGCTCGAGCGCCAGCTGGTTGAGCCGGACCACGCTGTAGCCCTGCGCGCCCGCGGCCTCGGCATCGTAGTCCTCGTACGCGGACGCATCCGCGAGGAGATCCGTGTAGGTCTCCCCCGGCGCGAGCGTGGGCTCGGAGAGCTCCAGGACACGCGCCGCCGCCAGGGCCTCCTTGACCTCCGAGTCGGCCCGGAATGCCGCAGCCCGCTCCTTGAGCAGCAGATACGTCCGCATGTTCGCCGCGGCCGAGGCCCAGACGCCGTCGATGTTCTCGGTACGCAGCGGCTTGTAGTCGAAGTGCCGCGGCCCGTCGTAGCCGGGGCCGCCGCCGAACGGGCCGTGCTCCAGGAGGTCGACCAGGAAGAACGCGTTCAGCAGGTCGCCGTGGCCGAAGACGAGGTCCTGGTCGTACTTGATGCTGCGCTGGCCATTGAGGTCGATGTGGAACAGCTTCTTCTGCCACATGGCCTGCGCGACACCGTGCACGAAGTTCAGACCGGCCATCTGCTCGTGGCCGACCTCCGGGTTGAGCCCGACCATGTCGGCGTGCTCCAGGGTGGAGATGAATGCCAAGGCGTGCCCGATGGTGGGGAGCAGGATGTCCCCGCGCGGCTCGTTGGGCTTGGGCTCGAGGGCGAAGCGCAGGCCGTAGCCCTGCTCGACGACGTAGGCCGCCAGGGTGTCGACCCCCTCGCGGTACCGGTCGAGAGCGGCGACGACGTCCTTCGCGGCGTCGGACTCGGAGCCTTCCCGGCCGCCCCACATGACGAAGGTGGACGCGCCCAGCTCGGCGGCGAGGTCGATGTTGCGCATCACCTTGCGCAGCGCGAACCGCCGCACCGACCGGTCGTTGCTGGTGAAGCCGCCGTCCTTGAAGACCGGGTGACTGAAGAGGTTGGTGGTGACCATCGGGACGACGAGTCCGGTCTCGGCCAGTGCTGTCTTGAACCGCTCGATGTGTCCCGCCCGTTCGGAGTCCGAGGACCCGAAGGGGAAGAGGTCGTCGTCGTGGAACGTCACGCCGTAGGCGCCCAGCTCGGCTAGCCGGTGTACCGACTCGACCGGGTCGAGCGCGGGACGGGTGGCGGGGCCGAACGGGTCCTGCGCGGGCCAGCCCACCGTCCAGAGTCCGAACGAGAAGCGGTCCTCGCGTGTGGGATGCGCAGCCATGGTGGTTCCCTTCATCCGGTGGGTTGGTCGGTGAGTGACACGCGGCCGTTCAGGCCGGTGTCCGGGTGTTCGAGCAGGGGGGCGAGGGCCAGTTCGGCAGCGCCGATCAGTGCGGCGTCGCTGCCGAGCGCCGCGGGGACGATCTCCGCCGGCGACGGCGTGAGCGCTCGCTCACGCAGCACGTTCACAACGACGGGTTCCAGGATGTCGAAGGCACGGGCGTACATGCCGCCGAGGAGCACTCGCTCGGGGTTGAAGACGTTGATCAGGCCGGTCAGCCCGATCCCCAGCCAGCGGCCGACCTCCTCCACGGCCTGCCGAGCCCGCTGTTCGCCGGCCCGCGCCGCGGCGACGACGCCGGCGAAGGCCGCAGGACCGGCGTCGCTGTCGGGAACGCCGGCCAGGTGGAGGAGACGGCGCTGACCGGCCTCGGTCTCCCAGCACCCACGACCGCCACAGCCGCACCGGCTGCCCTGCGGGTTCACCGGCAGATGCCCGACCTCGACCGCGTAGCCGCTGGCGCCGGTCAGCCGTTGCCCGCCGACGATCGCGCCCCCGCCGATACCGACCTCCCCCGAGACGTAGAGGACGTCGTCGTATCCGCGTGCCGCCCCGCGGGTGTGCTCGGCCAGCACGCCGAGGTCCCCTTCATTGGCCACGAAGACCGGGGCGTCGTCGCTGTTCACCAGTGGGCGAAGCCCGCGCGCGACGACGTCCCCGAACGGAACCGCGGTCCAGCCGAGGTTGGGTGCGACGTGGACGAAACCGTCGTCGCCGCGGACGATACCGACGATGGCCACGCCGATACCGATGATCGGCCGGTCCGGGCGGATCAGCTCCGCGGCGAGCGCTCGCACCATGCCGACGATCTCGGCCGGTTCCGACCGATCATCCGGGCGCTCCACCCGACGCCGGTCGTGGACGTGACCCCCCAGGCCCACGGTGGCCACCGCCACGGAATCGACGGCGATCTCCACGGCCAGCACCGCGAGGCGCTTGCGCTGAACGCCCACCATGGGCGAGGGACGGCCGGGGGTTCCCCGCAGGTCGCTCGGGCCCTCCGCCACGAGCCCGAGACCGCCGAGCTGGTGTACCAGGGCCTTGATAGTGCTGCGGTTCAGCTCGGTCCTGACCGCAAGCTCGGAGCGGGAGAGATCACCGCCGAGGTGGAGCTGGCGCAGCACGACGCTGAGGTTGTGCCTGCGCACCGCCTCGTGCGTGGAGCCCTGCTCGATCCGCATGGCATCGCCCTCGTCGCGCCGGATTTCGATATGCCTACAACAAATTACGCCGACGGTATCCGTCCCGGCACGCCGGCGTCAACCGCGGCCGCCTGGGGCTCCGCTCCAAATGATCATGTAAACCATGTTTTCTCGTGCTTCACCATGCCTGCAGGCCTGGTATCGCACGAGAAAACATGGTTTACATGATCATTTGGGGCTCTCCTGACGTTTCCGTGGGTTAGCGGCCCGGGAGGGCTGGGCGGTAGCCGCCGAGGGAGAGCATGGCCAGGGCGATGAGGGCGTGAGGGTCTTTGAATCCGTAGGCGACGCGGGTGATGACG
>NZ_JAAGOB010000012.1 GCF_010550695.1 Phytoactinopolyspora alkaliphila | reverse complement strand
CGATCGCGGCTGCGCCTTTCCCGGCTGCACCCGCCCACCTGAGTGGTGCCACGCCCACCACATCACCCACTGGGCCGACGGCGGACCCACCAACCTGGACAACCTCACCCTGCTCTGCGGTCACCACCACCGCACCGTCCACCACCGCGGCTGGGACGTCCATACAGGCGCGGACGGGCATCCAGACTTCCTGCCACCCCCATGGGTCGACCCCGAACGGACCCCCAGACGCAACACCCGACCCCGACACCACCACCAACCACCACCCGACCCATAACCGCCGTTCAGGCCGCAGGTGCGATCAATCCCGCGACTCGGCGGGCTCGGCAGGCTCAGCGGAAGGAGGCTCGGGGAGCGGACTAGCCAGTCGGCGGAGGCGATACCAGCGCGCCGGCCAGTGGTTGCCGTTGACCACCCGGGTCTCGTCCGCCGATTCGATATACGTGAATCCGGCCTTCTCGGCTACTCGTCGTGAAGCGACGTTGCCGGCATGGGTCCACAATCGGATCTCGTCGATCTGCCATGCATCGAACGCCGCCTGACACAGCATCCGCAGCGCCTGGCTCGCCACGCCGCGGCCACGCGCCGAACGAGCTACCCAGTAGCTGGCGTGGGCGCCGCGGCCGTGCCGACTGGCCGCAAGATTGGCCAGCCGGCTTCCAGTGAGTTCATCGACGGCAACGAAGCCCAGTGCGTCGTCGTCAACGTGCAATCGGTCCAGCGCGGTATGGACAGCTTCGGCCGTCAGCGTTGGCTCCGTGGTGGTGAACCGCAGAATCTCCGGGTCCATACTCTGCTCGACGTACCATTCGGCGTCGTCATGAGTCCACTCGCGCAAGGCAATCTGCATATCGCCACGGTACGTGTCGGGCAATCCAGCATGAATGCACTCTCTGCCGTCTCTTACCACAACGCCGATAATGTACATTATGTCAAGTCAATAGGTTCGGCCCCGGTACTCCGCGCTGAGTCGCCGTCCTACAGCTGCCGCGACGGCCGCGTCGGTATCGACGTGCTCGGCAGCGACGGGTGGCCGGCCGGGTAACACCCGCCAATGGTGCAGCAGCGGGAACGCACCCGTCTCGCCGGCCAGCATGGTGTCGTTCATCATCACATTCGCGGCTCGTTCGCGCCATGCATTGAACCCGGGGCTGACCACTCCGTACTGACAGAACATCGGCAGGTCGAACAGGTTCGAGGTGACGCGCGGATGGGCGAACTCCCGGTCGGTCAGCGGGATGCGCTTTGCAAACACCGGGACGCCGTCGATGTCGACCTTCGCCGAGCCGCCGCCCACGCTACCTGGCTGCCCCGTGGCCGTCGCTGCCGCGCACCCGGACGCCGTCTATAAGCCCAGCAAGGTCAGCGTCGGTGCATGATGACACGTGGGCAGACATTCGGCGGTGGCGAGCAATCCTCGAGACCATCATGGGTGTCATGATTTCAGAGGTCCAATGGTCTCCCCTCCCCTGCACCATGTCCGCCTGCCTGAACGAACTCATCGCCGTGGATCGCTTGCTCCACATCTGCCGCCGGGATCCGAACCACGTCAGCGAAATAGAACCGCGAGAGCATCTCGCGTCGCCGATCCGCTGGAAAGGTCGGATTCGGTACGCCGTTTTCGTCGGCTGGCGGACCGGCGTCGAACGGAGCCGGTTGTGGACGCGACGTCAGCAACGTTGCGTCGGGCGCCGAGATCGGCCGGTGCCGCTCGGTGAACGCACCCTCCGCGCTGACCACGATGACACCGGACTCGCGCCCGTGCAGCACGTTCTCGCGGTCCCGGAGCTGCAGACCCAGGCAGATCCGCTTTGTGATCCAGAACGCCAGCGGTGGCATCACAACGATGCTGACCTGCAGAACTCGTGTTATCCAGTTCAGTGGCACATGAAAGACGGTAGCGAGTATGTCGTTGCCGGCGGCGATCCACAGCACGAGGTAGAAGACGATGAAAGCCACTCCTAGACCAGTCCGCACGGGCATGTCCCGCGGCCGGTCAAGCCGGTCGTCGTCGCCGATGTCACCTGTCGCCCAGTGTTCAATCCATGGATAGGCAGCCAGTGCCGCCAGCATGAGTCCTGGCACCACCACCGCTGGAACCAGGACGCTCAGCGTCAGTTCATGTCCGAGAATGTCGACATTCCATGCGGGCATCAAGCGCAGCCCACCGTCGAGGAAGCCGAAATACCACGGTGGCTGGCTTCCCGCCGACGCCTGAGCCGAGTCGAACGGTCCCCAGAGCCACACAGGGTTGACCTGAATGGTCGAGGCCATCACCACCACGACACCGAAGACGATGAACATCAGGCCGCCTGACTTGAGGGGATAGTCGAGGTCACCGGCGCCTCCGGCCCTCTGACCTGTCCTTCGGCCAGACTGCGTCGCGTCGCCTGGCTGTCGGACTCGTTCTTGGTAGCGCACGTGCTTGTGATGGACGACGAGGAGCGCGAGCATCAGCATTGGCAGCACCAGGACATGCACCACGTTCAACCGGGAGATGATGTCATCTCCTGGAAACTCACCACCGAACAACAGAGATGACAGGTACGTCCCGACTACAGGGATGGCGAGGATCACTCCCTCGGCCACGCGCAGTCCCGTGCCGGACAGCAAGTCGTCCGGTAATGCGTGGCCGGAATACGCCGCTACCATGCCCAGGACCAGAAGGCCCAGCACAACCAGCCATCTGGCCCGATATGGCCCGCGGAATCCCCCCGTGAAGAACCTACGCAGCATGTGGACCGACAGGGCGGCCACGAACACCAGCGTCGCCCAGTTGTGGACCTGGCGCATCAGCAGGCCGCCGCGGACCCCGAAGGACAGCTCCACCGTGGACGCGTACGCCTCGGACATCTCGATTCCGCGCAACGGAGGATAGGCGCCGTCGTAGGTGACCGTCGCCATCGAGGGCTTGAACCACAGTGTCAAGAAGACCCCTGACACGATGATCAGAACGAAGCTGAACAGCGCGATCTGGCCGAACAGCCCGGACCAGCGCCTCGGATACGCCCGTCGAAGGGTGCGCGCCAGCCCGGGCAACGCCGGAGGATCGCCCTCGACCAGCCGCACGAATCGCGCGGCCACGCGGGTGACATTCATGTCTGCCTCCCTTTGAAACAGGTGGTCATACACAAGACACCGGATGCGCGCTCGCCGTGACACATCGGCGATGTGAGCCGAGCCACGAGCCCTCGCCGCTCCCCTGCTCCCTTCGTGTCACAAAGCGGTGGAGCGTGGAGTCATATGGGTGACACAGTGAGAGAACGCGAAGACAGGAGCCATCCATGCCGAGTGGGATGAGCGGTGGTCCCCGAACCGACCCCGCCACTGAGGCGTTCGTCGCTCACCGAAACCTGCTCTTCACCGTCGCCTACGAGATGCTCGGCTCGGCCGCCGACGCGGAGGACGTGCTCCAGGAGACCTGGCTGCGATGGGCGGGCGTCGACCTCGACACGGTGCGGGACAAACGGGCCTACCTGGTGCGGATCACCACCCGCCAGGCGCTCACCCGGCTCCGCACGCTCGGCCGGCGCAAGGAGTCTTACGTCGGACCCTGGCTTCCCGAGCCGCTGCTGACCGCGCCCGACGTGGCCGAGGACGTCGAGCTGGCCGAAAGCGTCTCCATGGCGATGCTGCTGGTGCTGGAGACTCTCACGCCGACCGAGCGGGCAGTGTTCGTCCTGCGTGAGGTGTTCGACCTCGGATACGACGAGATCGCGGCGGCCGTCGACAAGAGCCAGGCGGCGGTCCGCCAGATCGCGCACCGAGCGCGCGCACACGTCGCCGCCCGCCGGCCGCGCACCGACGCCTCTCCGGCCGAGACCCGATCAGCCCTCGAGGCGTTCCAACGAGCCGTCGACACGGGCGACCTGCAGGGCCTGTTCGACGTCCTCGCGCCGGACGTCGTCGCCCTGAGCGACGGTGGCGGAATCAAGCAGGCCATGCTGCGGCCCATCGTCGGTGCAGACAAGGTGAGTCGCGTGTTCGCCGCCGGCTTGGAGAGGTTCGGTGCCGGCCTCTCACTTGACCCGGTACAGGTCAACGGCCGCCCGGCCCTGATAGTCCGCCTCGACGAGGAGATCGACGGCGTTCTGGCGGTGAGGGTCGCGGACGGCCTCATCACTGGGCTGTATTACGTGCGCAATCCACAGAAGCTGTCGCGGGTGCAGCGGGAGACCACGATAAGCCGCTGAACGGTTCGCGGTCCGCGCCGGTCCGCGCCAGGATTTCCAGTCCTCAGGATGTGGCAACGTCGGTGACCGCTCCGGACGGCTGAGAACGTCGGACACAGGTGTATGAGGCGAACACGCGCGTGCTCGTGTCGCTCTCGACGATGTCGAAGCCTGCCGCGTCGATCATCGGCTCCAGGAGCCAGCTGAACGTGCTGTATTCGGTGCGGATGTGCTCGGCATAGTCCTCTGCCGTGTATCCGGCCGATGGATCGTCCGACGCTCCGGCGAACCAGCGGCTGAAGACCTTTTCGGCCTCGTCCGGTGGGAAACTGTAGATCAGGTCGTGAAGGAGCATGATCCCGCCCGGCCGGAGCATTCCCGCGATCCGGCTCAACGCTATCGCTTTCCAGAAATCCGGCAGATGGTGCAACGCGTTGCGGGTGTGTACGGCGTCGGCCGGCTGGCCGTCGTTCTCGTAGCTGAGGAAGCCGGCCTTGACGCACCGGAGGTTCGTCACACCGGCCTCAGCTGCCCGCGTTCGGACGTTCTCAAGCATGACCGGTGATACATCGGCGGCGACGACATACCCGAACCGCCGGGCGGCGGCAAGGGCGAAGCGGCCGGTCCCGGCGCCGAAGTCGATGACGGTGGACCTCTCCCCTACCCCATAGCGACGTAGGAGTTCGAGGTCTCCGGCTGGATCCGGGTATCCCTGTTTTCGGTCGTAGCCCGCGACGAACTCCAGATCGAGGTGCTCAGGACCCGCGTGGGCAAGCTCATCGAGCATCCAGTTCTCAGACACCCGATGATTCTCTCCCAGCGGCGTCACCAAACGCTACGACTTTTCTGCTGCGCTGAGATCGCCCTCCAGGGTGGTCACGCGACGACGGGATCGTTACCGTTCTCGCTGGTCATCGGCCGGCCAGCTGCATGCCACGACTCCATTCCCCCGGCGACGTTGACCGCTGAGCGTCCAATGCTGTTCAGCCACGCGGCCGCGTGTGCGGAGCGCCCGCCCACCTTGCACACCACGTACACGGGGTCCTCGTCGGGAATGTCGTCGAGCCGGCCGGGCAAGTCCCGCAGGGGAATGTGGACGGCACCGGGCACGTGTCCGGCCTGCCACTCGTCCGGCTCGCGCACGTCCAGCAGGACTCCGTCGTCCGGGACCGCCGTGACGTCGACGTCGGGAATGCTCATCCCGCCAGTCTCCCCCATCGACGTCGCGTGGGCGCATCGAGGGCCGCCGGATGACCCGATCCGTGCGGGGGCACTGCGCGGCGGGAGCGCGGCATCAATGCACGATCTCGAACGATCATGCCTGTTCACCTTGCATATGCAGTGTGTTCGGGCGCACGCTGGAAGGTGACGGTATGAACGAACGTGCGGCAGAACAAGGGTGACACGCCAGGAGGACGACATGCAGGCACACACGGGAGATCATCTGGTCATCGAGGGCGCGAAGGTCGGTCTGAGTCGCCGTGACGGAGAGATCCTGGAGACCCACGGCCCCAACGGCCAGCCGCCGTTCCTGGTCCGGTGGGCGGACAGTGGTGCCGAGGCCCTGGTCTATCCGGGTCCGGATGCTCACGTGCAGCCAGTCCACGACAATCACGCACGGTGAGCATTCCGCACGCCTTCGCGTGACCGTGCCCCGGCACCGCGGACCGGACGACCAGGCACAAGATACGCATACCCGCTGTAATCGGACATGCAGGCGACCGGGTAGTCTCGTCTCCTCCCCTGTCGTCGGAGGCTTTCGAACATGCCCGGTCGCCACGCTTCCGCGGTGCACAAGGATGTGCCGTGGAGCAGGATCCTGGCCATTGTGGTGGCGGCCGTCGCGGTTCTCGGCGCAGGCGCGCTCGGCGTACGCGAGATCATCGATGCTCGTGCCGATTCCTGCGATTCCACGCCGGTCGCGGTGGCGGTGGATCCGGCATTGGCCGAGGCGGTGACCGATCTCGCGCGTGAGTACGAGACCGACGCCCGGCGGTCGCCCGATACATGTGTCCAGCTGAGCGTCAGTGGCGCCGCGGGGGCGGACGTGGCGAGCTCGCTCGGTGGCGCGCAGCGTCCCGCCATGTGGATACCCGACAGCAGCACATGGACGTTGCGCGTCGACGAGCCCGACGCACTGGAGAACCTCGGCCAGGTCGCCAGTTCGCCCCTGACGGTCGTGACGGCTCGTTCGGCGGCCGCGGAACTCGGCTGGCCCGATGGCGACTTCTCCTGGCAAGCCCTCGCAGCCAATGATCAGGTGCGGGTTTCTGATCCGGCGACCACGGCGGAGGGTCTGACGAGCGCGCTCGCGATCCACGCCGCTCTCGGCGAGCTCGACGACGTTCAGCGTGTGGGTGCGCTCTCCGCGATGTCGCGGGCCGTGGTGCCCACCATCAGCGACGCGTACGCGAGCTTGTCGGAGGGCGACTCCGGCATCATCGTGGCCAGCGAGCAGTCCGTCATCGCGCACAACGCGTCCGCGGACGGGGCGGGCGTCGTGGCGATCTACCCGGTGGAAGGCACGTTCGAGCTCGACTTCCCAGCCCTCGCGGTCACGCCGGCCGACGCACCGCAGCGCTCCCGGGAGATCGTCACCGGTTTCGCCGACTTCTTGCAGAGCGCCGAGGCTGCGGACCGTCTGCACGCCGCCGGGTTCCGCGATCCCACTGGAGCGGCGGCACCCGGGGCAGGCATTACCGACGGCACTCAGCCGGCGATGCCGGAACTGCTCGAGCTGCCCGAGTCCGAGGCGGTGGCGCAGTTCATGCAGCAATGGGCCGCGCTCTCCCAGGAGATGCGCATGCTCACCGTGATCGACGTCTCCGGCTCGATGAACGAGAACGTCCCCAGCGGTGGCAGCAGGATCGAGGTCACCCGCGACGCCGCACTCGAGGCGGTCGAACTATTGCCGGCCAGCAGCGAGGTGGGCCTCTGGGTCTTCTCGATCCTGCGTGACCCGCCGGACCGTCACCACTTGGAGCTCGCGCCGGTGGGCCCGCTGAACGAGGAGACCGAGGGTCTGCCGCACCGGGACGAACTCACCGCAGCCTTGGAGAGCCTGCCTGAACGCGTCGTCGGTGGCACCGCCCTCTACGACACCACGCTCGCCGCCTTCCGCCACATGCAGGAGACGTACGTACCAGGCAAGGTGAACTCCGTGGTCCTCATGACCGACGGCCGGGACGAGGACAATCCGGCGAGCATCGGGCTCGACGCCCTGATCGACACGCTTCGCGACGAGTTCGACCCACAGGCCCCGGTCCCCGTCATTACCATCGGCTTCGGGCCGGATGCGGACATGGCCGCCCTGCACGAGATCTCAGACGCCACCGGGACCACGGCGTATCAGGCCGAGGACGCCGACGACATCGAAGAGGTCTTCCTGCGGGCGATGATCGAGCGGCAATGCCGCCCGGATTGCTGACATTTCGGGCGCCGGTACCGGCGAGTCGTTCGCTGCCTCGAGTGTTGATCGATTACGATCAAGAAAACGGACACGTGCCTCGTGCTGGGGAGACACATGAAAGTGACGGGTCCCGTTCTGGCTGGTTGCGTCATCGGCCTGATCGCGTTCAACATGGGCAACGGCGCGGGTGAAACGTCGGACGACGTCGCCCGCGGCGCTGGTGACGGCGTCGTCTCCGACGGCAATTCGGCAGACGACGAACGCAACTCCGGAGACGACGACCGCAACTCTGGAGACTCTCCCGGCGACGACGGGACCAGAGGCGACGACCACGACGGCGAGGATCATCCGGGCTTCCCGGATACCGGCGGCGCGTCGGTGCCGGATCTGCCAGTCGCCAGCGACGGTACGGCTTCGGTGACCTTGACGTTCGACGACGGCCCGCATCCCGTCCACACGCCGCAGATCCTGGACATGCTTGCCGCCCACGACACCACCGCTGTGTTCTGTGTGGTTGGCGAGAAAGTCGACGAACGGCCCGAACTGGTCAGGCGCATCGTCGCCGAGGGCCATACGTTGTGCAACCACTCTTACCACCACGACGTCGATCTCTCTCAGAAGCCGTCAGACATGATCGAGAAAGACCTCGAGGACACCCTGGTGGCTATCGAGAAGGCCGCGCCGGGTGCGCCGGTGCACTTTTTCCGTCAGCCGGGCATGTTCGTCACCGCGGAAGTGGCCCCGGTCGCCGACAAGTACGGCTTGGAGATCCTCGACTGGACGGTCGATCCCAGAGACTGGAAGCGCCCGGAAGCCCGCACCATCGTGGAACGGGTGACCGACCAGGTCCATCCCGGGGCGGTCATTCTCCTGCATGACGGCGGCGGCGACCGGACCGAGACGGTGAAGGCGCTCGCCCAGATCCTCGTCGTTCTCGAAGCTGCCGGCTACCAGGCCGTCGTGCCTGCCCCGTCCTAGGGGCCTCGCGTTCAGGCCGGGACCACCGCGCCGTCCTCCGACGGGCCCGCCGCCGGTTCCTGGAACTGCTGCCGGTACAGCTCCTCATACCGTCCGCCCACCGCGAGCAGGTCCGCGTGCGTGCCACGCTCGACGATCCGTCCCTCATCGATGACCAGGATCTCGTCGGCGGCCCGCACCGTGGACAGCCGGTGGGCGATGACGATCGCGGTGCGGCCGGCCAGCGCCTCTCCCAATGCTTCTTGCACCGCAGCCTCCGATGTGGAATCGAGGTGTGCCGTCGCCTCGTCGAGAATGACCACCCGCGGCTGAGCAAGGAGCATCCGGGCGATCGTGAGCCGCTGCCGCTCACCGCCGGACAGCCGATAGCCTCGCTCCCCCACGATGGTGTCCAGCTCGCCTGGCAGTGCTGCGACGAGCGTGTCGATCCTGGCCCGGTGCAACGCGTCCCACAGCTCGTCGTCGGTGGCCTCCGGGCGTGCCAGCAGCAGGTTCGCGCGGACCGAGTCGTGGAACAGGTGGCCGTCCTGAGTCACCATGCCGACGGTCCGCCGGACGGACTCCGTCGTGAGCTCCCGAACGTCCTCGCCCGCAAGCCGGACCGCACCGTCGTCGACGTCGTAGAGTCGCGGAATCAGCGAGGCGATGGTGGACTTCCCGGCGCCGGAAGAGCCCACCAGGGCGATCATCGTTCCAGGTTCGGCCCGGAACGACAGATCACGCACCACCTGCGTTCCCCCGCGGTTGTCCAGCTGAGCCACCTCCTCGAGGGAGGCCAGCGACACCTTCTCCGCGGTCGGGTAAGCGAAGGTGACGTGATCGAACTCGACCGAGACGGGACCGTCCGGGACCGGGCGCGCCGTAGGCGACTCGCTGATCAGTGGCTTCAGGTCCAGCACCTCGAACACCCGGGAGAAGCTGACCACGGCGCTCATCACCTCCACCCGAGCGCTCGCCAGTGCCGTCAGCGGAGCGTAAAGCCTGGTGAGGAGGAGCGCGAGTGAGACGACCGCGCCGGCATCGAGCTCTTGGCGGAGGGCATAGAACCCGCCGAGGCCGTACACGAGGGCAAGCGCCAAGGCGCCCACCAGCGTCAATGCCGTGATGAAGACCCACTGCACCATGGCGGTCTTCACGCCGATGTCCCGCACCCGGCGAGCCCGGGACGCGAACTCGGACAGTTCCACATCCGGTCGGGCGAAGAGCTTGACGAGAGTGGCGCCGGGGGCCGAGAACCGCTCGGTCATCTGCGTGCTCACGGTGGAGTTGTGGTTGGCCGCTTCCCGCTCAAGGCGGGCCAGGCGGGAGCCCATCCGCTGTGCGGGAAGGACGAACACGGGCAGAAGGACCAGCGCCAGCAGCGTGATCTGCCACGAGATGCTAAGCATGACGGCCAGCGCGAGCACCAGCGTCACGATATTGCTCACAACGCCGGACAGAACATCGCTGAATGCGCGCTGGGCCCCGATGACGTCGTTGTTGAGGCGGCTGACGAGAGCTCCGGTCCGGGTGCGGGTGAAGAAGGCAATCGGCATCTTCTGGACGTGGTCGAACACCGCCGTGCGCAGGTCAAGTATCACTCCCTCGCCGATCCTGGCCGAGAACCAGCGTTCGACCAATCCGACGCCGGCTTCCGCCACGGCGATTCCCGCGATGACGATGGCCAAGGTGACGACCAGGCTGGCCGCTTCACCCTCGACGATCGCGTCGACCACCCGCCCGGCCAGTACTGGTGTCGCCACGGCCAGCGCGGCGCCGACGGCGCTCAGGATGAGATAGCCCACCAGCTCACGCCGGTGCGGCGTGGCGAACGTCGCGATCCGCCGCAGCGTGGCCCTGGAGAACGGGCGGCGGTCCTCCTGGGCATGCATGGCGTTGTATACCGCCGTCCATGCCGTCACTTCCATACTCATCCGTGAGACCTCCTGGCCTGTCAACCCCGGCCGGGTCAGTCCTCTTCCCGCCCGTGGGTTCCCGACTCTAAGACCTAAACCAATATTGAGGTCAACCGGCTCACTCCCAATGATCATGTAAACCATGCGTTCTCTTGCGATACCAGGTCTGCAGGCATGGTGAAGCACGAGAAGACATGGTTTACATGATCATTTGGGGCGGGCCGTCACAGGGTGAGGTAGGCGTCGACGAGGGTCTGGCCCCATACGACGGCCAGTACCATCCCGACCAGCATCGGTGGGCCGAACGGGATGGCGCTGCGCCGGCCCGCCCGACCGGCGACGATCAGCAGCAGGCCGAGCAGCGCACCCACCACGAAGGCGCTGAAGACTCCGAAGATCAGCACCGGCCATCCGATCCAGCCCAGTAGCAAGCCGATCACCGCGCTGAGTTTGACATCGCCCAGGCCGAGGTCGCTCGGGCGCAGCACCGCCAGGAAGAGATAGAAGGCGACGCAGGCACCGGCACCCGCCCACGCCCGGGCATAGGCTCCCCATTCGCCATCCACCCCGGCGGCCACCGCGAGCGCCACCGCGGCGCCCACCAGTGCTGGGTACGTCAACCAGTCGGGCAGTCGATGCTCGCGGATGTCCACGTAAGCCATCGCCACCCCGAGCGCGCCTACCAGAAGAAATGCGGGCAGGGCCGACGAGAGTTCGGCACGTGCCAAGCCCATGAAGGCCCAGATCCCCGCCGCCGACACTCCGAGAATGACCGGGAGGCCGTGAAGGCTGGACAACTCGCGATACGACGTGACAGCAGGCTCGCCGTCCGCCGGTGCTCGGTCCGGGATCCGGGAGATGCCCCACGGCAGCGCGGCGCCGACCATCAGGCCGGCCACGGCGAGTAGCGCGATCACGTCGCGGTGCGGGTGGCCAGGGCCTGCTCGGCGGAATCACGCAGCACCTTGACCGGCACCTCGCTGCCGGTCATCAACGTGATCTGTTCCAACGCCTGATGGACGAGGAGATCCAGGCCATTGACGACGACGCCTCCGCCAGCGGACCAGCCGGCAGCCAAGGGTGTCGGCCAGGGGTCGTAGATCACGTCGAACAACACCCGAGCCGGTGCCGCGGCGCCGGCCAAAGTGCTGGCGTAGGCGTCGACCGCACCACCCGGCGCCGTGTTCACGATGAGCTGGGCCTCATGGCAGTGCTCCGTCACGTCCCAGCCGGCGTGGCGTGCGGAGTGCCCGAACGCCTCCGCCACGTCGAGTGCTGCTTGTGCCCGCTCCGCGGAGCGGGCGTGGACGTGGGTGGAGCCGGCATCGAACAGACCCATGGCTGCCAGGACGCTCGCGGCGGTGGCTCCGCCTCCCCACACGCACACCGTCTCCGGCGCGGGCACTCCACGCTCTCGCAGGGCGGCGATGAAACCGGGCACGTCGGTGTTCTCGGCGAACCACCCGTCATCGGAGCGGATCAGGGTGTTCGCCGCGCCGACACGCCGGGCGAGATCCGACGTCTGCGTGGCGACCTGGAAGGCCACCCGTTTGAGGGGCATGGTCAGTGAGAGCCCTCGCCAGTCTTCGTCGAGGCCGGCGATGAAGTCCGCGAACGTCTCCTCGTCGACCTCATGGGCGGAGTACCGCCAGTCGAGCCCCAGGTGGCGGTAGGCCGCGCGATGAATCACCGGCGACAGCGAGTGCACCACGGGCGCGCCGAGCACCGCGCATTCGCGGCGTCGGCCCGGCATCGCGTCGTCCGGCGAACCGTTCAGCACTGATCGCTCTCCCGGCAGTACGCGCGCAATTCCTCCACGTTCGCGTTGTGCTCCGCCTCGGTGGCGGCGAACTTCGTCTCGCCTGTCTCCAGGTTCACCGTCACGAAGTAGCAGTTGCCCTCTTCCGCCGGATCCACAGCCGCGGCCAGCGCAGACTCTCCGGGTGAGGCGATCGGTCCGGGTGGCAGCCCGCCGTTCACGTAGGTGTTGTACGGCGAGTCGATCTGGCGCATCTCACGGGACGTGAAGACCGACGAGTAGTCGTCCACCGCGTAGTGCACCGTGGAGTCCATCTGAAGACGCCTGTCCGGCACTCCGGCGTCCGCGCATGCGCCCGAGAGCCGGTTGTAAATCACGTCTGCTACCAGAGGCATGTCCGCCTCGGAGCCGACCTCACGCTGGATGATGCTGGCCACGGTGACGACCTGCCGGACACTCAACTCCCGCTCGTCAGCACGGACGGTCAGGTCGAGCGAACGCTCCGCCTGGTCGAACCGGTCCACCATCGACTGCAGCAGGAACTCCGGCGTCGTGTCCTGCCGAAGATCGTACGTGGCGGGGAACAGGAATCCTTCGGCCTCGCCCTCGGCGTAGTCCGGTAGTTCGACCGACTCCAACGCCTCGGTCAGCGCCTCCTCGTCGAACTCGGTGTCCCGGGCCAGCCGCGCGATGGTCTGGCGTTCCCGGAAGCCTTCGGGAACGGTGACCCGCTCCGTGACCCCGCCACCTTCGATCAGAGCCGTGACCGCGTCTTCGGCGCTCATCTGCTGGGCGAGGGTGTAGGTGCCGGGCTGGATGGCGCCGCCGTTACTCTCCGCGGCCTGGACGAACGCCTCCCGGCTGGCGACGACGTCGGCTTCCTCGAGCACGCCACCCATCGCCCGTAGGCTGGCACCCTCTTCGATGGTGACGGTCACCTCACCGGTGCCCGGGCCGGGATAGTCTTCGGCGCCTTCGAACATGTCCGAGAACGAGCCGAGAATGGCGCTGCCGCCGTAGTAGATGCCGGCGAGCAGGCCGCCCACCACCGCCAGGGAGAGGATCACGGCGAAGAACGAGCCGATCTTGCGCTTCTTGCGCTTCCTGCGTCGTCCACCCCGGCGTCGGCGAGGAGGCGCCTCGGCGTCTTCAGCCGCATTGCCCACGTAGCTCATGACGCTGCTGTCACAACCTCTCCCGGCGGCGCTCCCTGTGTGCGCTCGGCGTCCAATGCGTCTTGCAAGATCACCATCGCGGCCGCCTGGTCGATCGTCTGCCGCCCGCGCCGGGCGGACACCCCACTGGCTCGCATGGCACGGGCCGCCACCGAGGTGGTCATCCGTTCGTCGACCAATCGGACAGGACATGGTGACACATGTTCAGCCAAAGTGGTAGCAAACGCGCGTACCTCTACCGCCGCCGGACCCTCGTCGCCGGAGAGGCTCCTGGGGAGTCCCAGCAGCACTTCAACCGCCTCTCGTTCGCGTACCAGGGCGGCCAGCCGGTCGAGATCGCCCGGTCCCCGCGGAACGGTTTCCACCGGGGAGGCGAGGACCCCGTTCGGGTCCGAGGCCGCCACCCCGATGCGCACCTTGCCGAGGTCCACCGCCAGTCTGACGCCGCGGCGCATCGCCGGGTCAGCCCCCACGCGTCACAGTCTCGCCGACGAGGTGCTCGACACGGCCGAGCGCCTCGGTGGTCTTCGCCGGATCGGTGCCCCCGCCCTGGGCGACGTCGTCCTTGCCACCGCCTCCGCCGCCGAGAGTCTGCGCGGCCACGCGGACCAGGGACCCGGCCTTGAGGCCCCACTCCCTGGCTCGTTCGTTGGTGGCGACCACGACCGTCGGGCGGCCGTTGGACCCGACCGAAGCCATCGCCACGACGGACGGAGCATCGGATCCCAGCTTGCCGCGGACGTCGAGCACCAGTCCGCGAAGCTCGTCGGCGGCGCTTCCGGCCGGGGCCTCGTGCGCGACGAACCGGACACCATAGACGTCCTTAGCGCCCGCGGCCAGCTGCCCCGCTTGCGCGCCGAGCTCCTGGGCCCGCAGCGCGGCGAGCTTCTTCTCCGCGTCACGCACCTGGGCGACTAGCCGGGATACCCGCTCCGGCAGCTGTTCGGGCTGAACGTTGAGGGTGTCGGCGAGCTGGCTGACCAGCGTGCGCTCCTTGGCGAGGTAGCGGAAGCCCTCGATGCCCACGAAGGCCTCCACCCGGCGCGAGCCGGCGCCGACCGAGCTCTCGCCGGTCAGAGTGACCAAGCCGATCTGCGAAGAGTGGGAGACGTGCGTACCTCCACAGAGCTCGCGCGACCATTCGCCGCCCATCTCCACGACGCGGACTTCCTCGTCGTAGGTCTCGCCGAACAGGGCGAGCGCACCGATCTCTCGCGCCTTCTCCAGCGGCATGTACGTGGCTGAGACGGGCAGGTCGCGACGGATGCCCAGGTTGGCGGCCTCTTCGACCTCACTGCGCGTGACCGGTCCCAGCGCCTGTCCCCACGCGAAGTCCAGCCGCAAATAGCCCGGCTTGTTGTAGGAGCCGCTCTGCAGCGCCTGCGGGCCGAGCACCTCGCGCAACGCCGCGTGCACGACGTGCGTGCCCGAATGCGCCTGGCAAGCGCCGACACGCCATTCCGGATCGACCTGGGCGAAGACGTCCTGGCCGCTGAGCAGCTCACCTTTGCGCACCCGGACACGGTGCACGATCAGACCCTTGACCGGGCGCTGAACGTCGAGCACCTCGAGTTCAGTGCCGTCAGCCGTGATGAGGCCGGCGTCGCTGTCCTGACCACCGGATTCGGCGTAGAAGGGCGTCCGGTCGAGGACGAGCTCGACGGTCTCGCCCTCGTGCGCGGCGGGCACGGTCTCGCCGTCGCGCAGCAGGCCCCGTACTCGCGTGTCGGTCCTGAGCTCCTCGTACCCGGTGAACACTGTGGGGCCGGCCGCACGCAGCTCCCGGTACGCGCTTGTGTCCACGCCGCCGGTCTTCTTCGCGCGGGCGTCCGCCTTGGCGCGGTCGCGCTGCTCGGCCATCAACCGCCGGAACTCGCCCTCGTCCACCGCGAGGCCCTGTTCAGAGGCCATCTCCAGGGTGAGGTCGATGGGGAAGCCGTAGGTGTCGTGGAGCTTGAAAGCCGTACTCCCGCCCAGCGTGGCCTGACCCGCCTTCTTGGTGTCGGCGGCGGCCACGTCGAAGATCTGCGTCCCGGTCTGCAGCGTCTTGCGGAACGTCTCCTCCTCGGCGTAGGCGATGCGCGAGATGCGGGTGAAGTCGCTCTCCAGCTCTGGATACGCTGCCTTCATCGCGTCCCGGCTCACCGGCAGCAGCTCGGGCAGCGTGCGCTCGTCGACGCCCAGCAGCCGCATGGCGCGCACACTGCGCCGCAGAAGGCGGCGCAGCACGTAGCCCCGGCCCTCGTTGGAGGGGGTGACGCCGTCGCCGATGAGCATCAGGGAGCTGCGCACGTGGTCGCCGACTACCCGCATGCGGACATCGTCCCCGTGATCGGCCCCGTAGCGCTTGCCGGTCAGCTCCGACGCGCGCTCGATCACGGGGAACACCTGGTCGGTCTCATACATGTTGTCGACGCCCTGCAGCAGGTAGGCGACCCGCTCCATGCCCATGCCGGTGTCGATGTTCTTCGACGGCAGGTCACCGACCACCCGGAATTTCTCCTGGCTCTCGACGTCGGTGATTTCCTCCTGCATGAACACCAGGTTCCAGATCTCAAGGAACCGGTCCTCGTCCACCACCGGACCGCCGTCGGGACCGTGCTCGGGTCCGCGGTCGTAGTAGATCTCGCTGCACGGGCCACCGGGGCCTGGCTGGTGGGTGTGCCAGTAATTGTCCTTGAGCCCGCGCCGCTGGATTCGCTCCTCGGGCAGGCCCGCGATCTTCCTCCACAGGGCGGCCGCTTCGTCGTCGTCGTGATAGACCGTCACCCAGATCTTTGCCGGGTCGAAGCCGTATCCGCCGTCGGCCTGCGCCCGCGTGATGAGCTCCCACGCGTACCCGATGGCGCCTTCCTTGAAGTAGTCACCGAACGAGAAGTTGCCGTTCATCTGGAAGAACGTGCCGTGCCGCGTGGTCTTGCCGACTTCTTCGATGTCCGAGGTCCGGATGCACTTCTGGACGCTGGTGGCGCGGGCCCACGGCGCCGGCTGCTGCCCCGTCAGGTACGGGATGAACGGCACCATGCCGGCGATGGTGAACAGCACCGACGGATCGGGTGAGATCAGGGAAGCGCTGGGGACGACCGTGTGACCGTTCCGTTCGAAGTGGTCGAGGAAGCGGCGCCGGATCTCGGCGGTTTCCATGATCAGTGGGTGCCTCTCCGCTGGTAGTTGTGAGCAAGATCATCAAGCGCGGCGAGGTCCGCCGGGCCGCTCTCACCATTTTCGTCGATGCCGAGAGCGTGGCGGAGCTCGGTGTCGCGTTCGGCCATGCTCGCGCGGACGTCGTCGGCGAACTCGCGGATGGACGCCGAGACCGAGCCGAAGGTCTTGGAGACCTGGCCGGCCGCGCCCTCAGGGGTGAGGCTCTCCGCCGCCCTGGTCAGCTTCCGGACGACAAGCACCCCGGCCGTGGCGCCCAGCGCAATCCAGAACAGCCGCTTCACCGCTGCCCTCCTCGTCCGCGCCGGCCGCCGTCCCGGCGGTGGGCCATGGCCCGGCGTACTCCGTACGTGAACGCCGCCACCCGGACCATGGGACCACCCAAGGTCGCCGCGAACAGTGACGACATCGCGGCCACGTTGGTGGTGACCGTCTGAGCGTTGGAGGTGATCGCGTCGACGCGCTGCAACTGCGCGTTGGTGGACGCCAGCAGCGCATTCGTCTCATCGACCGTCACAGCCGTCTTGGCGACATGCTCCTGGCGCAGGTCGCGCACGGTATACGTCAGTTCGTCGACGGTCTTGCCGAGCTTGATGACCGGCAGCGCCAGAATGGCTACCAGTGCGACGAAGGCCACGGCCGCGATGAGCCCAGCGATCTCGCCTACGGACATGGAAGTGCCGCCCTTTCCGTGCAGGGTTCGTGTTCACCGTTCGAATTCTCAGCCCGACCCTACCGCGCCGATCTCTTCGGTGCTCCCCCCTTCGGCGCGTGTGACGCGCCGAAGCGCCCGGGGAGACGCCTGGGCAAGAGTTGGCAACCGCTTGCGCTCGGCCGGGCGGCGTGGCTCGATACTCTGTGGAGCGCGGCGGAAACGGCCTGCGCCCTGGCGAACAGCGAACTCGGAGAATCATGAAGATCAACCAGGTTGACGTGCTCATCACCAGCCCAGGCCGGAACTTCGTCACGTTGAAGATCACTACCGACGACGGCGTGGTGGGTTACGGCGACGCCACGTTGAACGGCCGCGAGCTGGCCGTGGCGTCGTATCTGCGTGACCACGTGAGCGCG
Organism: Phytoactinopolyspora alkaliphila; assembly: GCF_010550695.1. Lineage (GTDB taxonomy): Bacteria > Actinomycetota > Actinomycetes > Jiangellales > Jiangellaceae > Phytoactinopolyspora > Phytoactinopolyspora alkaliphila. Next base: position 160,238 of record NZ_JAAGOB010000012.1, on the reverse strand, counting down.
TTGCTGATCGGGCGTGACGCCCACCGGATCGAGGACACCTGGCAGTACCTCTACCGCGGTGCGTACTGGCGGCGCGGGCCGGTCACCATGGCCGCCCTCGCCGCCGTCGACGTCGCACTCTGGGACATCAAGGCCAAAGTGGCCGGGCTGCCGCTCTATCAGCTGCTCGGGGGCGCGAGCCGCCGCGGTGCGCTCGCCTACGGGCATGCCAGCGGATTCGACACCGAAGCGCTGTTCGACTCCATCCGCGCACACCTGGAGCTCGGCTACCGCGCGATCCGTGTCCAGACCGGTGTGCCTGGACTGGAATCGGTCTACGGAGTGGCGGCAAGCACCAAGATCGGCGAGCGGTACGACTACGAGCCCGCGCGGCGCGCTGCTCTGCCCACAGAGGAACAGTGGGACACCAGGTCCTATCTGCGGCACCTGCCCGCGGTGTTCGAGGCCGTGCGCAACGAGTTCGGACCGGACCTGCCCCTGCTGCACGACGGGCATCACCGCATGACCCCCATCCAGGCCGCGAAGCTGGGCAAGGCGCTCGAGCCGTACGACCTGTTCTGGCTCGAGGACTGCACACCCGCGGAGAACCAGGAGGCGTTGCGGCTGGTCCGTCAGCACACCACCACGCCCCTGGCCATCGGCGAGATCTTCAACACAGTCTTCGACTATCAGACGCTGATTACCGAGCAGCTCATCGATTACGTACGCTCCGCCGTGACCCACACGGGTGGCGTGTCTCCGATGAAGAAGCTGTTCGACTTCGCCGCTCAGTACCAGATCAAGTCTGGTGTCCACGGCCCGACGGACATCTCCCCCGTGGGCATGGCCGCCGCTTTGCATCTCGACATCGCCATCCACAACTTCGGCATCCAGGAGTACATGCGCCAGTCGCCGGAGACGCTGGAAGTGTTCCGCACCAGCTACACCTTCGAGGACGGCCTGTTGCATCCCGGCGAGACCCCCGGCATCGGTGTGGAGTACGACGAGGACCTGGCCGCCAAGTTCCCCTACGAGCCCGCGTACCTGCCCGTCAACCGGCTACTGGACGGCACCGTCCACGACTGGTGAGATCGGCCGCGGGGCTGGATCGCTTCCTTTTGAGGAACACGGATCGGCTGTCCTGCGCCCGACGGCCACTTCTGAGCTCAGGGTTGACTTCTCTGCCGTGAATCGCGTTTCGGCCGCGCTTCTGGCCCTGCAACGCGATCCTGAGCGAAGAAGTCAACCGTCGGCAGTGAAGTCCAAGCTGCGAACCGCAGCCCCGTACCGACGGGTCGCGGGATCGCCAGTGAGCCTCAAGCGAGCGAGACAGCGACCATGGCGATCGCGGATCCGGCGAACACCACGGTGTTGCGGATATAGGTCTGCGCCCGGACCCAGCCTGGAAAGGCACCCTCGGCCGCCTCAAGGAAGGGCAGGACCTGGACTCCGGCCAGTGCCGGGTCGCCCTTGCGGCGGAAAGCGGCCTCGACGGATTTCACGGCCGTCAGATTGCTGTACACGATCGCGATGTTCATCAGCATGACCAGGGCGCAGAAGACCCACGTCAGAACCGGGGCCGCATCCGCCCCAGCGACGTTCATGCCGGCGATGACGATCATCACCGCGGCGACCGTGGCCGGAGCGGCGGTCTCGTGGCCTCCGGCATCGAATCGGATCTTGTTCTCCTCCAGCACCTGTGGGCGCACGCCCTGACGGCGCAATTCCCCTACTGCAGCCGCCTTCGCGGCAGGGCCGTACCGATGGCGCACGACCGGGATGCTGACGAAGGCGACGGCGACGAGCAACTGCATGATCGCGGCGAGGATGTTCATGGCGTGCTCCTGACTTGAACTAAGTGCAAATTCGTTGTGGAGATCACGCTAGACCATTACTTGAACAATGTGCAAGAGGCTCGTTGAACTTTGTGCAACTCCCCGCGTACCGTGAGGCCATGGCACGTGACACCCTCACCCGGGACCAGATCGTCAGCACCGCCGTCGAACTCCTGGATGCCGAGGGCCTCGAGGGTCTGAACATGCGTGCCCTGGGCAAACGGCTCGACTCCGCAGCCACGGCGATGTATTGGCATGTCAGAAGTAAGGACAATCTCGTCTTGCTCGCCACCGACCGGGTATGGCGTGAGCTCGAGCTGCCTGACCTCGACATCGTCGGCTGGCGTGCCGCGGCCACGATCATGGCCACCGACCTCTATCGCATGTTCACCCGCCATCCCTGGCTGGTGCAGGCCTTTGCCGCGCACGTGGTCTACGGAGAAGGCAAGGCCCGTCACGACGATCACAGCCTTGCCACCTACGAGGCCGCCGGTTTCACCGGTGGCCAGGCGGATCAAGCGGCCGCCGCCGTCTTCACCTATGTCCTCGGCAATGCTGCCGGTGCTGCCGCGGCCGCCTCACTCAGCCGGAGAACCGGCGCGGACCACGCGACGGAACAACGACTCCATGACGCAATGGCAGAAGCACACGAGATCGCCATGCACTACCCGCGGCTGCGTGTCCGCCTCGACGGCCCGGCCGCGGCCGGCTACGCTGCCTCCCCCGACAAGACCTTCGAGTTCGGTCTTCAAGCCCTGCTCGACGGCCTGGAACGGCAACTCACTCGCCGCGGATGATCTTCCGCAGCCGCGCGTACCGATCGGCGTAGTCGCGCTCGGCTCCGCGCGTGCCGGGGTAGTAGTACTGCTTGGCGACCACGGAGTCCGGGGCGTACTGCTGTTCCACCACTCCCCTGGGATCGTCGTGGGCGTATGCGTAGGAGGTCCCGTGGCCGAGCTTCTTCGAACCCGAGTAGTGGGAATCGCGCAGATGTGGCGGCACGGCGCCGGCCAGACCGGCCCGGACATCGCCCACGGCGGCGCCGATCGCCTTGACCACACTGTTGGACTTGGGTGCCAGGGCTAGGGCGATCACGGCGTGCGCCAGGGTGATCTGCGCTTCCGGCCAGCCGATGAGCTGGACGGCCTGGGCGGCCGCCACGGCCGTCTGCAACGCTGTCGGGTCCGCCATCCCGATATCCTCGCTGGCGAGGATCACCAGCCGGCGGGCCAGGAACCTCGGATCCTCCCCCGCTTCGGCCATCCGGGCCAGATAGTGCAGGCCGGCGTCGACGTCACTGCCCCGGATCGACTTGATCAGTGCACTGGCGACGTCGTAATGCTGGTCCCCGTCCCGGTCGTACCGGACAGCGGCGCGGTCGACGGCCCGCTCGGCGATCTCCAGGGTGACGGTCTTGTCGTCGGTGTCGCTCGCGGCTCCCGCGGCGGCCTCCAGGTAGGTCAGAGCCCGGCGCGCGTCTCCGCCGGAGAGCCGGACAAGGTGCTCGCGTGCGTCGCCGTCGATGGTGACGGACCCGGCCAGGCCGCGCTGGTCGGTGAGAGCCCGGTCCAGCACGGCCTCGATGCTGTCCTCCTCGAGCGGCTCCAGCGTCAGCAGCAGCGAACGGGACAGCAGGGGGCTGATGAGAGCGAAGAACGGATTCTCGGTGGTGGCGGCCACCAGTGACACCCACCTGTTCTCCACGCCCGGCAGGAGGGCGTCCTGCTGCGTCTTGGAGAAGCGGTGAACCTCATCGACGAAGAGCACGGTGCCGATGCCCGAGCGGACGAGCTCCCTGCGGGCGTTCTCCATGACGCTGCGGACGTCTTTCACGCCGGCGGTCACCGCCGAGAGCTCTACGAACCGCCGTTGGGTGGCCCGGCTGACGACGTAGGCGAGGGTGGTCTTGCCAGTCCCGGGAGGGCCCCAGAGGACGAGCGCCATCGGCTGGTCGTCCTCCACGAGCCTGCGCAGCGGTGTGCCCGGACCCAGAAGGTGTTCCTGACCGACGATCTCTTCAAGTGCCCGCGGGCGCATCCGCACCGCCAGCGGCTGCCCGGAGTAGGACTCGTCGGCCCCGGCCAGTGAACCGCCCGACGTCACGGGCGCAGCCGCCGGGCCGAAGAGGCCGTCTTGTTCCATGCGCACGAGCCTACGTCGTCTGCCTCCCTGTCCGGGGGTCGGCCGACGCCTGTGGCGGATCAGCGAACAGCTTAGGGCACGAAAGAGCGGTGGCGTGGCATCCCAAGACATGGGACCACGCCACCGCTATTTGGGGGGCCTTACTTTCATTTAACACCTTCACACGCACGCCATGGGTTGTCAAGGCTCTATGACCAGCCCGTCATATCGTTCAATACCAAAGCCACGACAACCAGACACGATCGGTATCGAAGGAGTCAGATTCGCGGACTTCCGCGGCGGCGGGTGGCACGAGCAGTTCGCTTCCGGGGCCGGATCACCAGGTGAGCGGAGTCCACGCCCGGCGCCGGGGTGAAGCTGCGCCGGGAGACCTTGCCCGCCATGGTTATCTCGTACCGCGCTTGCCACCATGCCGTCTCCTCGTCTCTCGGCGCCGGCGCTGAGACCCGTTTCGCGAAACCCCACTCGACGAGGAGGTCGACGCTGGTCACCGCGGTCTGCCTGGAAAGCAGACGGCGCAGCAGCTCGGTGGATATCGAGTACGGGATGTTCGCCACGACGGCGAAGGGTCGCCGTGGCAGCGGCACCGTCCTCGCATCTGCCACCACGACGCGCACTGCTTCGCTTCCGTCGAAGCGCCGGTGCAGCCGGTCGGCGAAACCTGCACTGCGTTCAACGGCGATCACCCGCGCGCCGGTGCGAGCGAGCGCCGCTGTCAAGACGCCGGTGCCAGCGCCGAACTCGAGCACGAGATCGCCTGGTCCCACACCGGACGAGGTGACGAGCCGCCGGACCACTCCGGGGTCGCGAAGGAGGTGAATTCCGGATCTGTTCTCTGGTGTACGTGGGGAATGTGAGTGCGAGCGCACGGATCATCACAGCCATCTCTTCGTGAACGAACAGGAGTCACAGCTGAGCTCGCTTGACGCGGGCCCCCGGTGCCGGACTTGTGCTCGCCGCCGTCATGGGGACATGACAAACCGCACCATTGGCCCAGGAGGAACACGGGGACTGGCGCGGCTGACGGCACACCGTGGCTGGACGAACCAGCCGGGCGGTTATGCCGTGGCTGTGTGGCGCAGCCGGCGAGCGGCCGTGCCTGTGATGGATGCGCACATGCCCGCCATACTATCGGAGCTCGAGCGACTCACCGGCCCATCGACGGCGAGCCCACCGATCGTGCGTGACAAGTACGACCGCGAGGTCGGACTTCACCACGGCGTCCTCGAGTTCCTCCACCAGGCCCAGCGACAGATGATTGGTCGGCTCGTCCAGGAGGAGCACATGAGGCCGCGACACCAGCAGACGGGCCAGCGCGAGGCGACGCTGCTGACCGACCGAGAGCCGTCCCACCGGCGTCTGGAACTCCCAACCGGGCAGCAGGCCCAGGCTCGCGAATTCGGATTGATACTCTTCCGGCTGGCCCTCGCGACCGGCCGCGAACGCCGCGAGCGCGGGCAGAGCCGGATCGGGGAACGAGCCTTCCTGCGGCAGCCAGCCGATGCGCAGCCCACGAGCACGCAGCACGGTCCCCTTGACCGGCACCAGCGCGCCGGCGAGGATGGCGAGCAGCGACGACTTCCCGGCACCGTTCGGCCCGGTGACGAGCAACCGGGTGTCACCGGTCACGTCCAGTGCGGCCAGGGCCACCCTGCCGGGGACATCCACGTCGCGGGCTGCGATGAGGACGCCGTCGCGTGGCTTCTCGTCCAGTGCCGCCGCCAAGGTCAGCTCGCTCGGCGGCTTGGGAACACGGTTCACCTCGAGATCTTTCAACCGGTTCTCGGCATCGCGCACCCGGCGGGCCACCGCGGCGTCGACCTTCTGCCCGAAAAAGTACGGCTGGAACTTGTCGTTGTCGCGCCGGGCCCGATTGGTGTGTCCGACCTGGTGCGCCGTGCTCCGCATCGCCGCGCGAGCCGCGTTCACGTCGTCGTTCCATTGCTGATACGCCTGCTCCCACCGGAGCCTGGCCGCGGCCTTGCCGTCGAGGTAATCCGTATAGGCGCCGGTGTACCGAGCAGGCCCGACCGATGGCACGTCCCCTCGGCCCACCCGCAAGGACGGATCCAGGTCCAGGATCGAGGTGCAGACCGCGTCGAGGAACGCACGGTCATGCGACGCCGAGATCACCACACCGCGGTGCTCGCGCAGCGTCTCTTCGAGATACGCGAGAGCGTCGTCGTCGAGGTGATTGGTCGGCTCGTCGAGCAGCATGATGTCCGGCGCCCGAGTGAGGGCCAGGGCGAGCGCGAGCCTGGCACGCTGGCCGCCTGAGAGGGCACCGACCGGACGTGATGTGCTGATCTCACCCATGCCCAGGCCGGCCAGCGCACGTGCCGCTCGGGCATCGGCCGACCATCCCTCGCGGCGCTCGAACTCGTCGAGAAGCTCGCCGTACTCGAGGAGAGCCGTATCCGCCCCGTCGCCGCCCATGCGTGACTCAAGGACCCGCATCCGCGCCTCCATGGCACGGAATTCGGCCAGTGCCGCGTCCAGCGCGTCGGCGATCGTGCCGCCCACCGGGAGGTCAGGCTCCTGATCGAGATAGCCGACGCTGCCGCGCGTCGTGACGGCGCCGGCGTCGGGTTGCTCGATGCCGGCCAGGAGCCGCAGCAGGGTGGACTTCCCCGCGCCGTTCTCGCCCACGAGCCCGAGCCGCTCGCCTGGGCCGGCGTCGAAGCTGATGTCCTGGAACACGGTTCGGCGGCCGTAGGCGATGGAAAGATCACGTGCGGAAAGATGAAACACCTGATGACCTCGAGCTGGTCGTGAGATGCCCGCCGGGCTTGCTGCCTCGGGCGCGGGCCGGAATCAGGTGTCAGATGAGCATCGCGTCGACAACAATAGCAGGCCGCGTCCCGATCGTCCGAACATGGATGAATGCGACCCGTTGCCACGAGTCGCATTCATCCGTTTCACATCACGCCCGGCGCTGGGGATCTCTCCCCCGACAGCCGGCGCGGGTCACAGGTTGTAGCACGTGCCGTCCGGGCTCTTCCAGCTCTTGCCGCCCCTGTTCTTGCAGTTGTGGGCATCGCGGTTGTTCAGGACCTTCCCGGTGCAGTTGCGGCCCGACCAGCACTCGCCGGCCACCTGTGGATCGTAGTCATCCGGCAGTGGCGGGCAGTCCCCGGTGGCTCTCTCGTCCGGCTGCTGTGTCATGTCGGTCTCCTTCTGAATTGTCGATCGAATCTGAACGGTGGACTGGTTACCGGCCTCGGACTTCTCGCGCCGCGAAGACCTGCCGGTAGTCGAGTTGCTTGCTGCTCTTCGTGTCCCAGGTGTTGTCCGGGTTCAAGGTCACGGTCAAGGCGGTGTTGCCCCCGGTGTAAGCCAGCTCCTGGAAGTTCGAGACGCTCGATCCGTCGACCATCTGGCCCTGCACGTAGTTGCCCGCGTCGATGTAATAGGTCGGGTGCAGCGTGAACGTCTGGGACAGATTGGGGCCGGCGTTCGTGGCGCAGACCGAGTTGCCGTCCAGTGTGATCGCCACGGAGCTGGCCTGGTCGCTGGGCAGTGGCACAGTCGGCGCGTCCGTGACCCAGAGCGTCTGGCCATCGGGATTGCCGTTGACCGGAGTGAGCTCGAAGTCCTGGTTGTAGGACAGCTGTGCCTTGCATTGGTCGGCTGCGTTCGGGTTGGCCGGAAGCTTGCCGCTGCCGGTCCATTGGTATCCGGCGCCCGTTCCCTGGGCAGACCACGCGAATCCCCATGCGATGTCCCAGGTGAAGACGTACTGGTTTTGAGCGTTGATGGGCTGGGTCAGCCAGGCGAGGCTGAGCGTGTCGTACGCCGACGAGGCCGGAAGGGTGGCGAACACGGCGAACGTCGGGCGGTCGAGCTCCGAGTTGTTGATCACCGTGAGGCTGTAGGAATTGGGCATGTCTCCCCCGTAATCGGAGAAGCCGCGATGGCGGCTGAGCAGTGACTTTCACTGCATGTCACTCAGTGTGACGACTCAGTAACTCTCCGTCATCATCAGAATTGTTGAATCCTTCGCATTTGCTCCAGGACGGGCGCTTCCCGACATGAGCGGTACGTCAACGCGACGGCGGCGACCTGTGACGACACTCTGAGCTTGGTCAGTACGGCATGAATGTGGCTTCGCACCGTGGGCAGCGAGACGAGCTCCCGCGCGGCGATCTCGGCTGCCGACTGCCCGGCCAGCAGCGCGCTGAGCATGTCCAGCTCACGGCTGGTCAGGGCCTCGAATCGTCGCGCCTCCTCCTCCCGCGCACGCAGAGACTCGGCCAAGGGGACCGGTTCTGGCACCGGTTCGATGCGCCGGAGGGCACGGTCCAGGGTGCGGACCAGCGCCGTCAACGGCTGCTCCGCGTCGGCGACGGTGACCGGGCCGAAGCGTTCGACGACGTCGGCCAGGGACGTCAGTGCGGCTCGCGTCGCGACGGCGACGATGCCCATGTGCCGTTGCCGCGCCAGGACCGGACGCACGTCCGGCAAACGCCCCTCGGTGTCCGCCACCAGGACGAATCTTCCCGTCGGCGCACGCTCATCCCCGGCCGCCGCCAGGTGCCCCTCGGTGACGACCCGAATAGCACGCCAGCCGACGACGGCTAGGGCGGCGGCGAGCGCGGCGGATAGGACGGCGTTTCCCGACACCACCCATAGCGGGGCATGTTCACGTTCCGCTACGTCACGTACAGTTACGTGATCATCACTCTTAGTCACATTTCAGCGTGGCTGAAAAGCTGGATCAGGCGGACACCGCCTCGGTCACACAACCGCCACGACGCTACGACACACTGGAGTCGGGGAGGACATCGATACCCGCCTCCTTGCGCTGCTGCGCGGTGATCGCAGCCGGGGCGCTGGTGAGCGGGTCGTAACCACCGCCGGTCTTCGGGAAGGCGATCACGTCCCGGATCGACTCCGAGCCAGCGAGCAAGGCGACCATACGGTCCCAGCCGAACGCGATGCCGCCATGGGGAGGCGCCCCGTACTTGAAAGCGTCGAGGAGGAACCCGAACTTCTCCTGCGCCTGCTCCGCGGAGAGGCCCATCACGTCGAACACCCGCTCCTGCACGTCCCGGCGGTGAATACGGATGGAGCCGCCGCCGATCTCGTTGCCGTTGCAGACGATGTCGTAGGCGTAGGCGAGGGCGCTTCCCGGGTCGGAGTCGAACGAGTCGATCCATTCCGGCTTGGGTGAGGTAAACGCGTGGTGCACCGCGGTCCAGGCCCCGGAACCGACGGCGACGTCGTCGGTCTCCGAGACCGGCTCGAACAGGGGCGCGTCGACGATCCACACGAATGCCCACTCGTCCTCGGCGATGAGCTTGGCCCGCTTGCCGACCTCCAGGCGCGCGGCGCCGAGCAGGGACTGCGAGGCTTTGCGCGCGCCGGCGGCGAAGAACACGGCGTCACCGGGAGCGGCACCCACAAGCGCCGGCAATCCGGCCTTCTCCTCGTCGGAGAGGTTCTTGGCCACGGGCCCGGACAGCTCACCATCGGATCCGACCAGCACGTAAGCCAGACCCTTCGCGCCCCGCGCCTTCGCCCACTCCTGCCACCCGTCGAGTTCCTTGCGGGTCTGGGACGCGCCACCGGGGAACACCACGGCGCCCACGTACGGAGCCTGGAACACCCGGAACGACGTGTCGGCGAAGTGAGCGGTCACCTCGGTGATCTCCAGCCCGAACCGGAGGTCGGGCTTGTCGCTGCCGTACCGGTCGAACGCCTCGCTGTACGTCATCCGCGGGATGGGCGTGGCCACATCCACGTCCACGAGGCGCCACAAAGCGGCGATGATCCGCTCGCTCAAGGCGATGACGTCATCCTGCTCGACGAAGCTCATCTCGATGTCGAGCTGGGTGAACTCGGGCTGGCGATCCGCGCGGAAATCCTCGTCGCGGTAGCAGCGGGCGATCTGGAAGTAGCGTTCGAGGCCCGCCACCATGAGCAGCTGCTTGAACAGCTGCGGGGACTGCGGCAGGGCATACCACGAGCCAGGCCGCAGCCGGGCAGGGACAAGGAAGTCGCGCGCGCCCTCGGGCGTGGAGCGCGTCATGGTGGGCGTCTCCACCTCCACGAACCCGTCTCCGAGCAGCACGTCACGAGCCACCCGGTTCACCTCACTGCGCAACCGGATGGCCGCTGCCGGCCCGCTGCGCCTGAGGTCCAGGTACCGGTGCTTGAGCCGGACCTCTTCACCGACGTCGACGTGGTCGTCGATCTGGAACGGCAACGGCTCGGCCTCACTGAGGACCTCGACGGTGTCTGCGAGCACCTCGATCTGGCCGGTGGGCAGCGCCGGGTTCTCGTTGCCCACCGGGCGCGCGGAGACCGTGCCGGTCACCTTGACACAGAACTCGGCACGCAGTCCGTGGGCCACCGACTCGTCGCGCACCACCACCTGAGACACCCCCGAGGCGTCCCGGAGATCGAGGAACGCCACTCCCCCGTGATCGCGCCGCCGGGCCACCCAGCCGGTGAGCGTGACGGTCTGTCCGGCGTGGTCGGCGCGCAGCGTACCGGCCTCATGGGTGCGGAGCACGTGGGGGTCCTCTTTCGGTGGTGGCTGAACGGATTGGCGGCGGGCCGATGGAACGGCCCGCCGCCTGTGATCCTACGTAAACCCCGCCCGGGGACGCGACCCGGTTATGGAGTCGCCATCCGGGTTCAGCGTTCAGCCGGGCTGCGCTTGAGCAGCTGGCCTTCCGGACTGTTCAGGTACTCGCGGGTCTCGCGAGCCACCATGCCGGCCAGAATCAGCAGGCCCACCAGGTTCGGCAGCGCCATCAGGCCGTTCGCCACGTCGGAGAACGTCCAGACAGTCTCCAGCTCGGTCACCGCTCCGACGTACACGACGGCGACGAAGACGAGCCGGAAGGGCACGACGCCGGCCCGACCCACCAGGCGCTCGACGTTGCGCTCGCCGTAGTAGCACCAGCCGAGCAGTGTCGAGAAGGCGAAGAACGCCACGCTCACGGCGACGACGTTGTCACCCCACTCTCCCGGCAGCCCGGTCTCGAACGCCAGGGAAGTCATCTCCCCACCGGTCAGACCGCTCTGCCAGGCGCCGGAGACGATGATGACGAAGCCGGTGAAGCTCACCACCACGAGCGTGTCGATGAACGTCTGGGTCATGGACACCAGTGCCTGACGCACCGGGTGCGTGGTCTTCGCCGCGGCCGCGGCGATGCCGCCTGTCCCGAGCCCGGACTCGTTGGAGAAGATCCCGCGTGCGACACCGTAACGCAGCGCGTGGATGAACAGCGCGCCCAGGAACCCGCCCGCGGCCGCGGTGCCGGTGAAGGCGTCGGTGAAGATCAGCGAGACCGCGTCCGGCAGCTCACCGACGTTGGCGAGCAGAACCCAGGTGCCGGCCAGCAGGTAAACGACGATCATCAGGGGCACCAGCGCGGCGGTGACCTTGCCGATCACCTTGATGCCGCCCAGCACCACGGCGGCGGCGCCGACGGTCAGAACGAGGCCGGCCACCCACGTCGGGACGTCCCACGACGCGTTCGCCGTCGCGGCGACGGTGTTGGACTGGGTCATGTTGCCGATGCCGAAACTGGCGATGATCGCGAAGACCGCGAACGTGACGCCGAGGATCGGTCCGAGCCGCCCCTTGATGCCCCTCGTCAGGTACATCTGGGGACCGCCGCTCTGTTCACCGGCGGCGTCCGTGCGGCGGAACTTCACACCGAGGAACGCCTCGCTGTACTTCGTCGCCATGCCCACGAGGCCGGTGATCCACATCCAGAACAGCGCACCGGGACCACCAAGGTAGATCGCGGTTGCGACACCCGCGATGTTGCCGACGCCGACGGTAGCGGCAAGCGCCGTGCTCAGCGCCTCGTAGTGCGTGACGTCGCCTTCACCGGTGATGTCCTTGCGTTTGACCAGCCCCAGCCGGAGCGCACGCCCAAGCGTGCGGAACTGGATGGCGCTGAGCCGCCAGGTCAGGTAGAGGCCCGTGCCGAGGAGCAAGGGAATGAGAATGCCGAAGAAATCCTGGCCGTCCCAGATCTCGCCACCCCACACCCAGCCCGAAGCCCGGCCGAGAATGTCGTTCACCGTGTCCATGTCCACGCTCCTTTGGAAATGACTGCTGGACATGGTGGCGTGCACACGGCGAGTTGGCTAGTACCCGGGGCAGGTAACTATCGAGTTGTTACGAAACGTTATGTGGTGAGCCGCTTGAACACCTGGTCGAGGGCCACGGATTCCTGTTCCCCGGTCTGCAGATCCTTCACCTGTGCGACTCCTTCGGCCAGGTCGCGCTCGCCGAGAACGACGGCGTGCCTGGCGCCGCTGCGATCGGCCGCCTTCATCGCCCCCTTGAGCCCGCGCCCGCCCACGGCGATGTCGGCACGGACTCCCGCTCTGCGCAATTGTGACACGACGCCGAACAGGGTCCGAGCTGCTTCGTCCCCCAAGGGCACGGCGTAGACGTCAACACCGGTCTTGCCGGGCAACGGCAGCCCTTCGGCTTCCATCGCCAGCAGGGTGCGGTCCACGCCCAGGGCCCAGCCGACGGCAGGTAACCGCGGGCCTCCGATCAATTCCGACAGGCCGTCGTACCGGCCGCCGCCACCGACCGCCGACTGTGCTCCCAGCCCGTCGTGGACGAACTCGAAGAGTGTGCGCGTGTAGTAGTCCAGCCCGCGCACCAGGCGCGGATCGTCTTCGAAATCGAGGCCCGCGTCAGCGAGCCGCGTCCGCACGACGTCGTGGTGTGCACGGTCGCCGGCGGAAAGGAACTCGGTGATGACCGGGGCGTCGGCGAGCGCCGCCTGGATCTCCGGCCGCTTGTCGTCCAGGACGCGCAATGGGTTCAGCTCGGCTCGGCGCGCGGTGTCTTCGTCCAGCTCGAGCGTGCCCAGGAACTCCTGCAATGCGGCACGGTATGCCGGCCTCGACTCGTCCGAACCGAGGGAGTTGATCACGATCCGCACGTTTTCCAGGCCCAGCTCCCGGTAGGCGTCGGCCGCGAGGACGATGAGCTCGGCGTCGCTGGCTGGGTCCTCGGTACCCAGGACCTCGGCACCGACCTGCGAGAAGTGCCGGTACCTGCCCTTCTGCGGCCGCTCGTAGCGGTAGTACGAGCCTGAGTACCAGAGCTTCACCGGCAATGCGCCGCGGTGCAGGCCGTTCTCCAGTGCGGCGCGCAGAACGGGGGCGGTCCCTTCCGGGCGCAGCGTGACGTCGTCGCCGCCGCGGGTGGTGAACGTGTACATCTCCTTCGTCACGACGTCCGTCGACTCACCGACGCCGCGGACGAACAGTTGCGTCTCCTCGAAGGACGGGGTCTCGATGTAGCCGAACCCGGCCCGTCGCAACGGCTCGGCCATGGCCTCCCGCACAGCCAGAATCGCCTCGGCGCGCGGAGAGACCAGATCGTAGGTGCCCTTCGGGGCACGGAACATCGGCTGGTTCACAGGAGTGTCCTCTAGAAGTTGTTCAGATAGGGGTTGGTGACACGCTGGCGGCCAAGTGAGTCGCCTTCGCCATGACCGGGCAAGATTGTGATGTCATCCGGCAGCCCGTCGGCCTCCGGATCGGCGATTCGCCGGAGGGTATCGTTCATCATCTCGCCATCGCCGCCGGGGAGGTCGATCCGTCCCACGGTGCCCGTGAAGAGCACGTCACCGGTGAAGCAGACACCAGCCGACCCCACCGGCCCGGCCACGTGGTACAGGACCGAGCCCTCCGTATGACCCGGCGCGTGTATGACCCGGATGGTCAGCCCGGCGATCTCGATCACCTGGCGGTTGCTCACCGGGCGGACGTCCGGGGGCGGCGACCAGTCCGCGGCTAACCCGGCGAACATAGGCGCGAACTCGGGTCCGAGCGTCCCGATCGGGTCCTTCAGCCGGTAACGATCAGCCTCATGTATGTAAACCGGCAGGTCATCGCGACGGCACAGCTCAGCGAGAGAGAACGTATGGTCGACGTGGCCGTGGGTGACCAGCGCGGCGACCGGACGTAGACCGTGTTCGGCGACTGTCACGTCGACCTGCTCCTTGACATTGAAGCCCGGGTCGACCAGCACGCACTCGCCCGCACCTTCGGGTGCGACGACGTAGCAGTTGGCACCGAGGACGGGGCTGACGATGGCGACGAGGAACACTCGGAGAAGGTTACCGGTCCGCAGCGTGCGCATTCATCCCGGATTCGTGTGCGTGGGCCGCCCAGGCACGCCCACACCGCCGGGTGGACTATCGTCCGGCGATTTTTGCCGCGAACTCGTTACCAACGCAAGGGCGGAACCTGCCTAGACTGTCCCTTCGAACACCATCACCGTTCCTATGCCTTCACCCGACCCCGGATGAGGACCCACCGTGACGCACATCCCCGGCAGCCCTGAGCCAGAACCCACCCCGGCCTCCGCCGCCGAGACCGCGGCAGCGCAGCAGCCGGCCCCCGACTCGCAGGATGCCGCACCCGAGACTGTCGCCTCCAACGAATGGGGGCGGGTGGACGCCAAGGGCGAGGTCTTCGTCCGTACCGCCGAGGGTGAGCGCTCGGTCGGTTCCTGGCAGGTCGGCCAGCCGGAACAAGCGCTGGCGTTCTTCGGGCGCAAGTTCGACGACCTCGCTGTCCAGGTCGATCTGCTGGAGCAGCGGCTGGCGTCCGGAGCCGCCGCGCCCGACGAGACTGCCGCAGGCGTGCGCAAGCTGCGGGAGGCGCTCACGGATGCCAAGGCCGTGGGTGATCTCGACTCGCTCAGCAGCCGGCTCGACGCTGTCGAGGCGCAGATCGACGAACGCCGAGCGGAGCGCCGAGCCGCTCGCGCCAAGGCTCAGGAGGAGGCGCAAGCCCGCAAAGAAGCGATAGCCGAGGCCGCCGAGAAGATCGCCGAGGGTAACGACTGGCGCGGCGGTGCCGACGAACTGCGTCTCCTGCTCGAGGAGTGGAAGTCTCTCGCCCGGCTCAGTCGCGCCACCGACGACGCATTGTGGCGCCGGTTCTCCACGGCGCGCACACACTACACGCGCCGGCGCAAGGCACACTTCGCCGAACTCGCCGAGCGCCGCGAGGCTGCGAAGTCCATCAAGGAGCGGATCCTCAAGCAAGCCGAAGAGCTTTCCACGTCGACGGACTGGGGCCCTACTGCGCGCCGGTATCGTGACCTGATGGCCGAATGGAAGGCCGCAGGCCCGGCACCGCGCAATGTCGAGGACACACTCTGGAAGAAGTTCCGGGCCACCCAGGACACCTTCTTCGAAGCTCGCGCCGCGAACCAGGCGCAGCGCGACGACGAGGAGAGTGCCAACCTGGAGCTCAAGCAGGCGCTGCTCGTCGAAGCCGAGGCGTTGCTGCCGATCACCGATTGGAAGGCCGCCCGGGCACAGCTGCGCGGCATTCAGGAACGCTGGGAGCAGATCGGGCACGTGCCCCGGGACGCCCGGCGCGGCGTGGAAGGACGGTTGCGCAAGGTCGAGGACGCCATCCGTGACGCCGAGCAAGCCGAATGGACCCGCAGCAATCCGGAGGCCTACGCCAGAGCCCAAGCCACCGTGGACCAGTTGCAGAACCTCATCAGCGACCTCGAGCAGAAGGTCGAGAAGGCGCGCGCCACGGGTAATGAGCGCAAGCTGCGTGAGGCTGAAGAAGCGCTGGCGGCCCGCCGCTCCTGGCTCGAGCAGGCGGAGCAGGCCCGGGACGAGTTCGCCGGCTAGCTGCCGAGTCGCCTTGGTCTAGGTACGGTCGCCGGGAGCAGCAGCCCCCTGCGCGCGTCGCGTTCCGTGGCGGTGAAGCATGCCACGAAAAGCTCTTAAAGTGCGCGCAGGCCATCGTTCTCCCCGCGCCCAGCGCGCCTCTAGTTGGAGACCGCGGGGATGCCGCTGGTGAGGCGGTAGGCGTCGAAGACTCCTTCGACGCCGCGCACTGCCTTGAGCACGTGGCCGAGGTGCTTGGGATCTGCCATCTCGAAGCTGAACCGGCTCTTCGCGATCCGGTCGCTGCCGGTGGCGACGGTGGCGGACAGGATATTCACGTGCTGGTCGGACAGGACCCTGGTCACGTCGGACAGCAGCCTGGCACGGTCCAGCGCCTCCACCTGGATGGCGACCAAGAACATGCTGTTGGAGGTCGGTGCCCACTCCACGTCGACAATGCGGCCCTGCTGTTCGCGAAGCGAGTCGACGTTGACGCAGTCGACTCGGTGCACGGATACACCAGAGCCGCGGGTGACGAAGCCGACGATCTCGTCGCCGGGCACCGGCGTACAACATCGAGATAGTTTGACCCAGACGTCCGTGACGCCCTTGACCACGACGCCGGGATCGCCGCCGGCTCGCCGCCGGGGCCGATCCGGGCTGGCCGCCTCGGCGGCGTCCTCGCTGGTACCTTCCTCGCCGCCGAGAATGTAGACGAGCTTCTGTACGACGCTCTGGGCGGACACATGGCCCTCACCGACAGCCGCGTACAGCGCCGAGATGTCCACGTAGCGCAGCTCGTCGGCGACGGCCGTGAGTGCCTCCTGGCTGAGCATCCGCTGCAAGGGCAAATCCTGCTTGCGCATAGCGCGGGCGATGGCATCCTTGCCGTGCTCGACGGCCTCTTCGCGGCGTTCCTTGGAGAACCACTGCTTGATCTTGTTACGTGCCCGGGCACTGGTGACGAAGGTCAGCCAGTCGCGGCTCGGCCCAGCGCCCTGCGCCTTGGAGGTGAACACCTCGACGACGTCGCCGTTGTCGAGCTTCGACTCCAGCGGGATCAGGCGGCCGTTGACCCGCGCACCGATGGTCCGGTGACCCACCTCGGTATGCACGGCATAGGCGAAGTCGATGGGTGTGGCGTCGGCGGGCAGTGCGACAACATCGCCCTTGGGAGTGAAGACATAGACCTCGTTCGACTCCATCTCGAAGCGGAGGGACTCGAGGAACTCTCCTGGGTCCTCGGTCTCCTTCTGCCAGTCGAGGAGCTGGCGCAGCCACGCCATGTCGTTGGTGCCGTTGCCGTCTGGGGCGGCGGTGCTGCTGCGCGATTCCCGCCCGGTGTTGCTCTCTTCCTTGTATTTCCAGTGCGCCGCGATGCCGTATTCGGCCCGGCGGTGCATCGCGAAGGTACGGATCTGCAACTCGACCGGCTTACCCTGCGGACCGATCACGGTGGTGTGCAAGGACTGGTACATGTTGAACTTCGGCATCGCTATGTAGTCCTTGAACCGGCCGGGTACCGGGTTCCAGCGCGCATGGACGATGCCGAGGACGGCGTAACAGTCGCGCACGGACTCGACGAGCACGCGAATGCCGACCAGATCGTAGATGTCGGTGAACTCGCGGCCGCGGACGATCATCTTCTGATAGATCGAGTAGTAGTGCTTGGGGCGGCCGCTGACCGATGCCTTAATCTTCGAGGTTCGCAGATCGCTCTGCACCTTGCCGATCACGGAGACCAGGTAATCGTCGCGCGACGGCGCGCGCTCGGCGACCAGGCGCACGATCTCGTCGTACACCTTGGGATGCAGCGTGGCGAAGGAGAGGTCTTCCAGCTCCCATTTGATGGTGTTCATGCCGAGCCGGTGCGCTAGCGGAGCGTAGATCTCGATGGTCTCGCGCGCCTTGCGCCGTGCCGACTCCTTGGGCACGTACCTCCAGGTTCGAGCGTTGTGCAGCCGGTCGGCGAGCTTGATCACCAGCACCCGGATGTCCTTGGCCATCGCGATGACCATCTTGCGGACCGTCTCGGCCTGAGACGCCTGGCCGTACTTCACCTTGTCCAGCTTGGTGACCCCGTCGACCAGCATGGCGATCTCGGCACCGAACTCTTCGCGCAGCTCGTCCAGGCCGTAGTCGGTGTCTTCGACCGTGTCGTGGAGCAAAGCCGCCGCCAGCGTGGGGGGCGTCATTCCAAGCTCGGCCAGGATGGTGGCGACCGCCAGCGGGTGCGTGATGTACGGATCACCGCTCTTGCGCTTCTGGCCGCTGTGCGCCTCGCGGGCGATGTGGTAGGCACGCTCGACGACGCTCAGGTCCGCCTTGGGATGCGCGGCCTTGATGGTGCGGAAAAGGGGCTCGAGGGCAGGCTCGGACTGCTGGCGTTGGGAGGTCAGCCGCGCGAGTCTCGCGCGCACCCTCACCGGTGCCAGCGCACCGCTGGAAGCGTTCTGCTCAGCCACCGAGCTCCTTTCGCTCTCTACGAAGGAGACAACACAGTCTAGGCGTCGGATGTTTCCTGGCCTACACCAGAGCCGGTCTCTCGGCCCAAGGTACCCCGTCCAGGGCCGGCTGTGCGGCGAAGCAGCGGTTCTGCCGGTAGGCGATGGCGTCGTCGCCGCCTGCCGGGGACTCGGGCTTCTTACAGGCTGAGCAGAGCACTGACCGGAACGTCGGCGAGCTTCTCCCGGCCCCGCAGAAAGCCGAGTTCCATCAAGACGCTGACCGCGACCACCTCGGCACCGGCAGCACGCACCAGATCTACCGTGGCGCGCACGGTGCCGCCGGTGGCCAGCACATCGTCAATGATCAGCACCCGCTCGCCGGGCATGAACGCGTCCCGGTGGACCTCGATGGTGGCCTGCCCGTACTCGAGCGCATAGCTGGCCGACGACGTCTCGGCCGGAAGCTTGCCCTCCTTGCGGACCGGTACGAATCCCGCGTCGAGATGGTAGGCGACCGGAGCACCGAGAATGAAGCCGCGAGCCTCGATGCCGACCACCGACGTCACATCGTGGCCGACGGCTGCTTCAGAGAGCAACCGGACGGTGGTCGCGAAACCCGCCGGGTCTCGGAGCAGCGGCGTGATGTCCTTGAACGTGACGCCTGGCTGCGGCCAGTCGGGTATGTCGCGGACGTGCGACAACAGCAGGTCGCGATCAGCCTGGCTGATCATCGGGAGCGACGACGCCGCTGTTAGCGCGACTCGCTGCCGTTGGCCGGATCCTGGCTGGCCCGCTCGTCAGGCTTCGACAGCGTGTCCTCGGATTCGCTCAACGGCTCGTCGAGAGACTCCTCGGTCAGCGGGTCAGCAGACTCGGGGCTGTCAAGCACGTTGACGATGGCGCGGCGCACGTACCGGTTGGTGACGCCGGGCGAGACCTCGATCTCGACCTCGTCGTCGTCGAGCGCGACGACCGTGCCGAGCAGTCCGCCACCGGTCATGACCTTGCTGCCCACGGCCAGCGTCTGCTGCATCGTCATCATCTGCCGACGCTGGCGTTGCTGCGGCCGGATGAGCAGAAAGTAGAAGACCGCGATCAAAAGGATCGGGAGCAGCAGTGCTTCCATCAGAGACAAGCTTCCTTCGATTAGGGGGTGACCTCGAGCGTTCGCGCGATTCTAGTGCCCAAGGCGATCATTCTCGAACCAGGGCCTGCCACCATGTCGGCATCCCCGTGCACATCACGCCTCGTCGACGTTATCGAACAAGTCTAGCTCGCCGTGGCCCCGGAACGGAGCCTGCGCCGGTGCGACCATCCCGAGATGACTCCACGCGGCCGGCGTGGCCACTCTGCCACGGGGAGTCCGCGCCAGCAATCCGGCCCGCACCAGGAACGGCTCAGCGACCTCCTCGACCGTCTCACGCTCTTCGGCGACCGCCACGGCCAGCGTTCCCAGCCCCACCGGCCCGCCACCGAAGTTTTTGCACAACGCCAGCAGCACTGCCCGGTCGAGGCGGTCCAGCCCGATCTCGTCCACTTCGAACACCCGCAGCGCGGTGCGCGCGATATCTCCCGTGACCACGGCGTCAGCGCGAACCTCGGCGAAGTCGCGTACTCGTCGCAGGAGCCGGTTGGCGATCCGGGGCGTGCCGCGGGATCGCCCGGCGATCTCCCGGGCGCCGTCGTCGCGCAGGTCGACGTCGAGGAGGCCGGCGGAGCGGAACAGCACCTGTTCGAGCTCTTTGGGCTCGTACAGGTCCAGGTGTCCGGTGAAACCGAATCGGTCCCGCAGTGGCCCCGGGAGTAGGCCCGTCCTGGTGGTGGCGCCCACCAGTGTGAACGGTGGAAGCTCGAGCGGGATGGCGGTGGCTCCCGGACCCTTGCCGACTACCACGTCGACGCGGAAGTCCTCCATCGCGGTATAGAGCAACTCCTCCGCCGGCCGGGCCGTGCGGTGGATCTCGTCGAAGAAGAGCACGTCGCCCTCGCTGACAGAGGACAGGATGGCGGCGAGGTCGCCTGCGTGCTGAATGGCCGGACCGCTGGTGATCCGGAGCGGCACGCCCATCTCGGTGGCGACGATCATGGCCAGGGTCGTCTTGCCGAGCCCTGGCGGCCCCGACAGCAGAATGTGGTCTGCGCTGCGGCCGCGGCCCCGGGCCGCGTCCAGAACCAGGGACAGCTGCTCTCGCAAGCGCTCCTGCCCGATGAACTCGGCCAGGCTGCGGGGACGCAGTGCCGCCTCGAGCGCCCGCTCGTCGGCCGCCGCTCCCCCGCTCATCATCCGGGAGCCGGCGTCGTCCTCGTCACCGAAGTTGCTCACGTGGGCAACCTACCCAAGACGGCGGGCGGCCCGAATAGCAAGACGGGCGCGGCATCGGAATGAGCGAACGGGCCATCACACACGGCGGCGGTCATTTCGCCAGCGTCCTGAGCGCGGCCTTCAACAAGGACGGGACGTCGGCCTCGTGACCGTTCTCGGCCGCCAGCGGCGTGATCTGCTCGACCGCGGCGTCTGCGTCACGAGCGGACCAGCCCAAGCCGAGCAACGCTCCACGGACCTGCTCCGGCCAGCCGCCCGACGGTGTGCCCGCCCGCCCACCCTCCGGGGGGATCGCACCGGCGGAGCCGCCGAGCTTGTCCTTGAGCTCGATGACGATGCGCTGGGCACCTTTCTTGCCGATGCCGGGAACCTTGGTCAGCGCCGCAAGATCCTCCATCGCGACGGCGCGGCGAAGGTCGTCCGGCGAGTGCACAGCAAGCATGGCCTGGGCCAGCCGCGGCCCGACCCCGCTCGCGGTCTGCACGAGCTCGAACACCGTGCGCTCGTCGTCGGTGGCGAATCCGTACAGCGTCAGCGAGTCCTCACGAACCACCAGACTGGCCGCGAGCTGGGTCTGCGCGCCGACGCGCAACTCGGCCGAGGTCCCCGGGGTGCATTGCACCGCGAGGCCGATGCCGCCGACGTCGACCACCGCCTCCGTCGGCCGGACGCTGGACACCACTCCACGCACAAACGCGATCATCGCCTCGCTCCGTTCTTCGCGGCGGCAGCAGCCAATCGGCTCGCCGCACCTCCGCGCCACACCTGACAGATGGCCAGCGCCAGCGCGTCCGACGCATCAGCGGGGGTCGGCTTCCCCGCGAGCCGGAGCAACCGCATCACCATGAACGCGACCTGCTCCTTGTCGGCTCGGCCATTGCCGCTGACGGCGGCCTTCACCTCACTCGGGGTATGCGTGGCGACGGGCAGCCCACGACGGGCCGCCACGAGGGCCGCGATCCCGCTCGCCTGAGCGGTGCCCATGACCGTCCGGACGTTGTGCTGACTGAACACCCGCTCGACGGCGACCGAATCAGGCGCGTGCTCGACGATCCACTTCTCCAGCACGGACTCGATGGCCAGCAACCGTTCGCCCAGTTCGAGCTGCGACGACGTCCGGATAACGTCGACAGCGACGAGCCGCAGCGGCCGTCCCGGCGCGCCTTCCACGACGCCGACGCCGCACCGGGTCAAGCCTGGGTCGACACCCAGCACGCGCATATGCCCTCCACCGAACACTAGTTCGGGCAACACCTTACTCGCACGCGACCGGCCGGCCGGCGCCGACGCGCCGATGCGTCCAGTCCGGCGATCGGGCAGGCGGCTCACGTGCTTCGCGCTCAGGTTTGGCAAACCTCACTTGCACTAGTTAAAGTAAGCCTTGCCTCAGCCGCCGTGCGGCGGGGACCAGCCACAGCACAACCGCTCCCTCCGCGCCCGAACGCTTCAGCGCGGGAATCTCATACCGGAGGTCACACCCTTGCGGGTTCGCATCAAGGCTGCCGGCGCGGCCCTTCTTGTCCTCCTCCTCGCTGCATGCGGGTCCGGCGACGACGCCGATCTGACGGTCTATTCCGGGCGCAGCGAGAGCCTCGTGGGGCCTGTCATCCAGCAGTTCGAGGACGCGTCCGGGCTGACGGTAGACGTGCGTTACGGCAGCACCGCCGAAATGGCCGCACAGATCCTGGAGGAAGGGCAGAACTCGCCCGCCGACGTGTTCTTCGGGCAAGATGCCGGAGCGCTGGGCGCGCTGTCCGCCGCCGGCCTGCTCGCCGACCTGCCCGCCGGCCTGCTCGAGCGGGTGGCCGCCACCTACCGCTCTCCCGAGGACCACTGGGTCGGGCTCTCCGGCCGGGCACGGGTCGTGGTCTACAACACGGACGTGCTCGATGAGGACGACCTGCCGGACACGGTGGCGGAGTTCACCGACCCGGCCTGGCAGGGCCGGATCGGCTGGGCGCCGCCCAACGCTAGCTTCCAGGCGTTCGTCACCGCGTTGCGCGTGCTCGAAGGCGAGGAGGCCACGGCGGAATGGCTCGAGGCCATGCGGGACAACGGCACGCAGGCATACGAGAACAACATCGCCGTGGTCGACGCGGTGGCTGCCGGTGAGATCGAGGCGGGCTTGGTGAACCACTACTACCTCTACCCGAAACTGGCGGAGGCGCCGGATCTCCCGGCGGCCAACAAGTTCTACGGTGACGGCGACCCGGGTGCGCTGGTCAACGTCGCCGGCGCGGGCATCCTGGCCACGTCGGAGAACACCGAGGCGGCCACGGAGTTCGTGGAGTACTTGCTCAGCGAAGCCGGACAGCAGTACTTCGCGACCGAGACCTGGGAGTTCCCTCTGGTCAAGGGGATGGCTCCGCCGGATGGCATGCCGACGCTTGAGTCTCTCGACCCGCCCGCCATCGACCTCTCCGAGCTCGAGGACCTCGAAGGAACACTGCAGCTGCTTCAAGAGACCGGGGTCTTGTAGAACGTGGCCAGTACGCGGCGGTTCTCCGGCCGGGCGCTCACTGTAGCGGCCGCCGCAGTCGCGATCCTGGCCCTACTGCCGCCTGCCTACCTGATCATCCGCGCCACCGAGAGCGGACTCGAACGGGCGTGGGAGGTGCTCGCCGAGCCTCGCACCATCGAGGTCCTGGTGAACACCGTGGGACTGATGGCCGGGGTGACAGTGGGGGCAATCCTGATCGGAGCGCCACTGGCCTGGCTGACCATCCGCACCGACGTGCCGGCACGCGGCGTACTGACCGTCCTCCTGGCGCTGCCGCTCGCGTTGCCCTCGTACATCGCCGCATACGCCTACGTGTCGTTCCTCGGTCCGCGTGGCCTGCTTCAGGGCTGGCTGCAGCCGCTCGGCGTGGACCGGCTGCCGTCGATCTACGGTTACTGGGGCGCGTGGTTCGTCCTGACGATCATTTCCTATCCCTACGTGTTCTTGACTGTGCGGGCCACTCTCCGCCGCCTGGACCCGAGCGCCGAGGAAGCCAGCCGTACGCTCGGCCAGAACGCCTTCGGGACGTTCCGGCGGGTGGTGGTGCCAGCCTTGCGTCCGGCCCTGGTCTCCGGCGGGTTGCTCGTGGCGCTGTACGCGCTCAGCGACTTCGGCGCGGTTTCGATGCTGCGCTTCGACGCGTTCACCAGGGTCATCTATGTTCGCTACAACGTGATCGACAGATCCGCCGCTTCCGTGCTGGCGCTGCTGCTGGTGGCCCTCGCGGTGGTGGTGCTGGTGCCAGAACTGCGGGCCCGGCGCGCAGCCACCACACATCTGCATGCGGGCTCACGCCGGCCGCGGTCCCAGCCGCTCGGCCGGTGGCGTTGGCCGGCCTTCGCCGCCGGATGCGCGGTCTTCGCGCTGGGCGCTGCACTTCCCGTCGGCGTGATCGTGCTGTGGCTGATTCGCTGGCTGCGCACGGGCGAGCCGGTGCGCCTGGCCGGCGAGCTGGTAGCGAACAGCCTGCAGGCATCGGCGCTGGCGGCTGTCGCCGTCGTGGTCGCCGCCTGGCCGGTCACTATGCTGGCCACCCGGCACCGCACTCGCACGGGGCGTGTGCTCGAGGGCTTCGGCTGGATCGGCTACGCGCTCCCCGGAGTGGTGGTGGCCCTGGGCCTGGTCTCGTTCGGTGCCCGGCACGTGCCGTCGGTGTATCAGACGATCACGATGCTGGTGGTGGCATACGTCGTGATGTTTCTCCCGCTTGCGCTCGGGCCCATGAAGAGCTCTGTCCAGCAGGTCAACCCGGCGTGGGAGGAGGCGTCCCGCACACTCGGGTACGGGCCGGCCCGGACGTTCTTCTCCGTGGTCATGCCGCTCTCCCGCTCCGGCGTGCTCACCGGCGCCGCCCTGGTCTTCCTGACCGTCATGAAGGAGTTGCCGGCTACGCTCATGCTCGCGCCCACGGGCTTCTCCACGCTCGCCACTCAGGTGTGGAGCACCACGTCGGAGAACTTCTACGGCGCGGCCGCCCTGCCCGCGCTGACGCTGGTCGTGCTCGCCAGCGTCCCCACCGCCGTGCTGGCCCTGCGTGACGATGCGCGCCCGCGACGGCAGACCCGGTCACGGCGCTCGGACCTCGTTGAGTTGCCCCCGGCCACACCGGTGGACCGGGCACCGGTTCTCGTCCCCGTCGGCGCCGCGGGCGGGGGCCGAGCGTGACCCTGCCACTCCCCCTTGAACGGGAACCGGCCACGCCGGCGCCGGCCGTGCGGTTCGCCGCGCGCCTCGACGTACACGGAGACCGGCTCGCCGTCGCCACGGACGGGCTCGAGTTGTCCTACCGTGAGCTGGCCGCGCGGGTGGACGCGGCGGCACGACAGCTGGGCGACACCCGCCGGCTGGTGCTGATCGCGGCGTCGAACGACCTGGAGTCTCTTGTCTGGTACCTGGGCACGCTCCGGGCCGGGCACGTCGCGCTGCTCGTGCCGCCGGGCCACGCGGACTCGCTCGCGGACGCTTACGACCCCGACGTGGTTCTCAGCCCGGCCGGCGGGGCATGGCAGCCCGATGAGCGGCGCCCAGGCTCCACCCATGATCTGCATCCGGACCTCGCGCTGCTGATGAGCACGTCCGGATCGACCGGCTCGCCCAAGCTGGTGCGGCTGTCGCACGAGAATCTCCAGTCCAACGCCGAGGCGATCGCCGGCTATCTCGGTGTCCGGGCGTCCGATCGCTCCGCTACGACACTGCCGATGCATTATTGCTACGGCCTGTCCGTCGTCCACAGCCATCTGGCCGTCGGCGCCGGCCTCATCCTCACCGAACTGTCGGTAGTGGACGCGTGCTTCTGGGACCTCTTCCGGGCACACGCCGGAACGTCGTTCGCCGGAGTGCCGCACACGTTCGATCTCCTCGACCGGGTGGACTTCGCGAGCATGGAACTGCCCGGTTTGCGCTACATCACCCAGGCGGGAGGCCGGCTGGACGCGGAGCGGGTACGCGGCTATGCACAGCTCGGCCAGCAGCGCGGCTGGGACCTGTTCGTCATGTACGGCCAGACCGAGGCGACCGCCCGGATGGCCTATCTGCCGCCGGACCTCGCGGCGTCGCACCCGCATACCGTCGGTGTGGCCATCCCCGGAGGCTCGTTCTCCCTGGAGAGACGGGCCGATGACCCGCCCGGTGTCGGAGAGCTCGTCTACGACGGACCGAACGTCATGCTCGGCTACGCGGACACGCCCGCGGACTTGAGCCTCGGCCGGAACGTCACGTCGCTGCGTACCGGGGACCTCGCCCGTCTGACCGACGCCGGACTGTACGAGATCGTCGGCCGCCGGGCCAGGTTCGTCAAGGTCGCCGGCCTCCGGGTGGACCTTCAGCAGCTGGAGGCGGTTCTCGCGGGGCGCGGGCTGATCTCCTGTTGTGCAGGAACGGACGGGCGTCTCGCCGTCGCCGTGGAGGGTGGGCACGATGCCGACGAAATCTGGCGGTTCGTCATGGAACGGTGTGGGCTTCCGGGGCATGCCGTCGACGTCCGCACCGTCGTCGAAATCCCGCGCTTGTCCACCGGCAAGCCGGACTACCAGGCCGTGCTTGCGCTCTCCGAGCGTCGGCCGGCGGATCCCGCCGTGGCCACGGCACCTGCCGGGGATCCGGCCCGCCTTCGGGATCTGTTCGCGGAGCTTCTGAACCGGCCCGACGCGACCGAGGACGACACGTTCGTCGAGCTGGGCGGAGACTCCTTGTCCTATGTCGAGATGTCGGTCCGTCTGGAACACCTCCTCGGTCAGGTGCCGGCGAACTGGCACACCACTCCGATCCGGGACCTGGTGCCCAGCCCTCGGCGCCGGCTGTTCGGCGGGCGCACCGCCGAGACCAGCGTCCTCCTGCGTGCCGCGGCTATCGTCGCGATCGTCGGTACACATGCCGGCCTGTTCAGCGTGCTCGGCGGTGCTCATGTCCTCCTCGCGGTGGCCGGCTTCAACTTCGCGCGTTTCCGGCTCACGTCGGCAGGACGTCTCGTCCGGCTGCGACAGCAGCTGGGCAGCATCGCGCGGATCGCCGTGCCGAGCATGGTGTGGATCGCCGCCGTCGTCGTCGTGTCCGGTACGTACGGCATCGCCAACATCGCCCTGCTCAACGGGTTCCTCGGCTCCCCCACCTGGGACAGCCGCTGGCACTTCTGGTTCGTCGAGATCCTGGTGTACATACTGCTCGGTCTCGCCGCACTCCTGTCGATTCCGTGGGCCGACCGGCTCGAGCGGCGATTCCCGTTCGGGTTCGCCCTCGGCTTGGTGGCCGCCGGGCTCCTCACCAGGTTCGAAGTGGTCGGGCTCGGAGTGCCCCATATGCTGCCGGCACTGTGGCTGTTCGCGCTCGGATGGGCGATGGCGCGCGCCACGCGCGTGTGGCAACGCCTGCTGCTCACAGCCGTCGTCGTCGCTACGGTGCCGGGCTTCTTCGGCAATCCGTCGCGGGAAGCTCTGATGATCGGCGGGCTGATGCTCCTGCTGTGGACGGCCAGCGTCCCGTCGCCCGCTCTAGCCAGCCGGCTGGCCGGTCTCCTGGCAAGCAGCTCCCTGTACATCTATCTGATCCACTGGCAGGTCTATCCCCACCTCGTCGGCGTCGATCGGGGCCTGGCCGTCGTGGCCTCCCTGGTGGCCGGGGCCGTGGCGTGGCTCGTGGTCAGGGCTGTCCAGCGTCGCCTGATGCGCTGAGGGCTCGCCCAGCGTGACGGGAGTCGACTGCCGACCGGTGGTCGGCGCACCAGGCACGGCAGCCGCGCGGCTATCCTGTGACCTGTGAGCGACGAATCGACCACGCGGGGAGAGCAGGCGGCTGAGCCGTCCGAGAACGAGTATCGCGAGTACTTGGCCCAGCTCCGCTCGGTTCCTGCGGACCGCATAGTGCTGGAGACCATGAGCGGCGTCCTGACCGCCGCGCAGGCCAAGATCGGCCGGAACGACGCCCGGCTCATGATCGACCTGAGCGCGCTCATGCTCGATCATGCCCGTCAGTACCTGCCTGCTCAGCAGGCCCAGCAGTTCGATCAGGTTCTCGGTCAGCTGCGGATGGCCCAGGTCCAGGGCGAGCAGGCGGTTGCGCAGCGGGGCGCGCCAGAGGAGAACGACCTGCCGCGGCCGCCCGCTCCCCCGGCCACGGCAACCGGCGCGGCGGCGCAACCCGCTCAGTCCCAGCAACCCTCACCAGCCTCCAAGCTCTGGGTTCCCGGCCGCTGAGGACTGCCGCTCCCGGTGGCCCGCCTACTGAGCGGCTGCTGGCCGGCGCACATAGGCGACGGCGGCGGACGGACCGCTGTATGTGAGCCTGACCCGCTCGTCGCGGTGCGCGAGGGGCGCCCCCGGCGTCCGCACGCGCAAGACCTCGTCGCCGACGCGGACGAGCGACACGGTGTCGTGGCCGTAGAACTCGACCAGCTCCACCCGGGCAGAGCCGTCGGTATCGAGGCTCAGCGCGAGTGACTCGGGCCGGATGAGCACCTCCACCGGTCCGGATCGCTCCGCGTCTAGCGGCACGATTCCCAGCGCCGTCGACGCGGTGAGACCAGAGGCATGCCCCGGTACGAGATTCGCGTCGCCGACGAAGCGGGCCACCCATGCATCCGCGGGCCGCGCGTAGACCTCCGTAGGAGGAGCCTGCTGGACGACGGCGCCATCCCGGACGACCGCCACCGTGTCGCCCAGGACGAACGCCTCCTCCTGGTCGTGGGTGACGAACATGGTGGTGACGCCCAGCTTCGTGAGCAGCTGGTGAACCTCGGTCCGCACCTGGCCGCGCAACGCGGCGTCGAGGTTGGAGAAAGGCTCGTCCAGGAGAAGCACCGCCGGGCGCGGGGCGATGGCCCGGGCGAGCGCGATCCGCTGCTGCTGCCCTCCGGACAACGTCTCCGGAGCGCGGTCCGCGAGGGCGCTCAGGCCAACCATCGCGAGTGCGTCGGCGACCCGGCGACGCGCTTCTTCACCGGGCAGTCTCCGGAGCCCATAGGCCACGTTCGCGGCGACGCTGAGGTGCGGGAACAATGCCCAGTCCTGGAACACCATCCCGACGTGGCGGCGCTCCGGAGGGACCATGCGCCGGCCGTCGGTGAGCACGGCGTGGCCGACCGTCACGGTCCCAGCGTCGGCCTGTTCCAGCCCGGCGATGATGCGTAGCAGTGTGGTCTTGCCGCAGCCGCTGGGGCCGAGCAGAGCGAGCGTCCCGCCGGCAGGCACGGTCATCGACACGCCGTGCAGGACCTCGACGTCACCGAAGGACTTGGTGACGCCGGCCACCTGCACACCCGCGGTGGCCATCAGCTGGGTCAAGCTCAGCCGACCGCTTCCATGATCTCGTCGGAGACGTCGAAGTTGGCGAACACGTTCTGGACGTCGTCACTGTCTTCGAGCGTTTCGATCAGGCGGAAGATCTTCTTCGCGCCGTCCTCGTCGAGCGGAACGCTGACGGACGGGATGAACGAGGACTCCGCGGATTCGTAGTCCAGGCCCGCCTTCTGGATGGCGGTGCGGACGTCGACGAGCTCACTGGCCTCGGACCGGATCTCGAACGCCTCGCCCAGGTCCTCGACCTCCTCGGCGCCGGCGTCGAGCACCACCTCGAGAAGTTCGTCCTCCGTGAGCTCTCGCTCACCTTGCTGCCGGGGAACGACGACGACGCCCTTGCGATCGAACAGATACGACACGGAGCCCGGGTCGGCCATCGATCCGCCGTTGCGGGTCATGGCGATACGGACCTCGGAAGCCGCACGATTGCGGTTGTCGGTGAGGCACTCCACGAGGACCGCCACGCCATTGGGCCCGTAGCCTTCGTACATGATGGTCTGGTAGTCGGCTCCGCCGTCCTCGGCGCCGGAGCCGCGCTTGACGGCCCGGTCGATGTTGTCGTTGGGGACCGAAGACTTCTTGGCCTTCTGGATCGCGTCGTACAACGTCGGGTTCGCGGCCGGGTCTCCCCCGCCCGTCCGGGCCGCCACCTCGATGTTCTTGATCAGCTTGGCGAAGAGTTTGCCTCGCCTGGCGTCGACGACTGCCTTCTTGTGCTTGGTGGTCGCCCACTTGGAGTGGCCGGACATCAGTCTAGGCCTCCTTGATGATCTCGAGGAAGTACGCGTGGATGCGCGCATCAGCGGTGAGCTCGGGGTGGAACGACGTGGCGAGCAACCCTCCAGCTCGTACGGCGACGATTCTACCGGCCGAGGTGCTCGCCTCCGGCGAGGCCGGAAAACGGTCCGCCGAGACGCTCGCCTCCGGCGTGACAGGGGTGCTGGTTCCGGCCCGCACCCGGGCGAGGATCTCGACGCCGGGACCGACTTCCTCGACCCACGGTGCGCGGATGAACACCGCCCGGAGTGCTGGGTCCCCGATGGCCGGGAAGTCGAGTTCGCCTTCGAAGGAGTCGATCTGGCGTCCGAAGGCGTTGCGCCGGACGGTGATGTCGAGGCCTCCGATGGTTTCCTGACCTGCGACGCCGTCCCGGATCCGGTCCGCGAGCATGATCATGCCGGCGCATGAGCCGTAGGCTGGCAGCCCGGACTGGATGTGTTTGCGCAGAGGTTCGAGCAGGCCGAAGGTGCGCGCCAGGCGCCACATGGTGGTCGACTCGCCGCCAGGTATGACGAGCCCGTCGACCGCTCCGAGTTCGGCGGCGGTACGCACGGCGCGCGTCTGTGCCCCGAGCGACTCCAGGATGCCCCGGTGTTCGCGAACGTCGCCCTGCAAGGCCAGGACCCCGACGGTCGGTCCGTTCCCCATGTGTACTGATCTCCGATCCACGGGACGACGCCGTCGTGTGCGACGTGCCGCCTCCACCTTTGGTGTGTGCCAACCCGGTTCAACGGTAGTCGCCGGGCCGGGAATTCCGCGCACCGGCCGCTCCGGGTGACGGGTTCACACCGAAGGCGTTGTGACCCGGCCGGGTGGGCGCGAAGCTCCGGGTAATCGAAATGTATGTTTCATTAGCTTTGCCGGGTCCACCGACGTGTCTGGACGGTTAGCCATGACTGCTGATGAAACCTCGCTCGTCCTGGTCACCGGTGGCGGCTCGGGGATCGGCCGGTCCATCGCGCGCAAGTTGGCCCGCTCGGGGCGCGCGTGCCTGATCGCCGGCCGGCGCCAGTCGATGCTCGATGAGACCGCCGAACTGATCGACGACGAGAACGGCACAGTGTTCACCGTGAGCGCCGCCGTCGCGACGGAGGAAGGCCGCAAAACCATCTGGGCGGCCGTGGACGCCCAGACGCACCGGATGACCGGCTTGGTCAACAATGTCGGAGACACCTACATCGCGCCGCTTTTCGCGCAGGACCTGGAGCAATGGCGAGCCAACCTGGCGCTCAACGTGGAGTCGACCGCGTTCTTGTCGTTCGACGCCATCAAGCGGATGAGCGAGTCCGGCGGCGGCAGTATCGTCAACATCGCCTCGGTGTACGGCATGCTCGCGCTCAACCCGGCGTTCTATCCCGGCAGGATCTCCACCGAGACGCCGTTCGGCCCCGGGCGCGTCGCCTACGCGACCTCGAAGGGCGCTGTCCGGCAGATGTCCCGTGAGCTGGCGGTGGCCGCCGCGTCCTTGGGTATCCGGGTCAACACCGTCTCACCGGGAATGATCAAGGTCGACAGCCTTGAACTCGACGATGAGATGATCCAGGGGTTCGGCGAGGCCACACCGATGGGCCGGATGGGCGAGCCCGACGAGGTCGCCTCGACGGTCGCATTCCTTCTGTCAAACGAGGCGAGTTTCGTCACCGGCTCGGAGGTGGTGGTCGACGGAGGATGGACGCTCTGGTGACCAGTGCATCGCGTCTCACGATACCGAGAGCGGATCAGTCGATCACCTGCGTGCGGCCGTCCCATCCCTCCGCCCGCAACTGGGTTACCAGCTGGGGAAGCGCTGATGGATAGACCACAGCCGCGCTGGCGGCAAGCTCGTTCACATTCCACCACCGCGCCTGCGTGACGGACGCTCGCTCGACGTCGGTCCAGCCGTCCGTGGTAACGCCCGGCGCTTCCTGGACCTGGGCGTAATAGAGCACCTCGCGTTGCCGGCAACGCCGCCCGAAATACGTGAACT
This sequence comes from Phytoactinopolyspora alkaliphila, assembly GCF_010550695.1. Lineage (GTDB taxonomy): Bacteria > Actinomycetota > Actinomycetes > Jiangellales > Jiangellaceae > Phytoactinopolyspora > Phytoactinopolyspora alkaliphila. The sequence continues at coordinate 128,844 of NZ_JAAGOB010000012.1, read as the reverse complement.
CCGCCGTCCGCGCGGCGACCGGTCCGACCAGCTCGTCGGCGCTCACGACTAAGCCGCTCTCCTCGAACAGCTCCCGCGCCGCCGCCACACGCTCGGGCTCGCCGGGCTGAAGTCCGCCACCGGGCGTGAACCACCAGCGCCGCTCCGGCTCATCGACGTCGAAACCCTCGAGCAGGAGAGTTCGCCCCCGCGCGTCGACGACGATCGCCCGCGCGGCGTTGCGCACCCAGGCGCCGTCGCGATCCTGTTCCCACTCCGTGAAAACGGCCAGCGGGTCGGGGGCGTTCATACGTCGGCGCGACGCTTACCAGCCGCGCTCGGCCAGCCGGTGGGGTTCCGGCACCTCTTCGACGTTGATGCCGACCATCGCCTCGCCCAGCCCGCGCGACACCTTGGCGAGCACGTCCGGGTCGTCGTAGAACGTGGTGGCCTTCACGATCGCCTCGGCGCGCCGGGCCGGATCACCGGACTTGAAGATTCCCGAGCCGACGAAGACACCCTCCGCGCCGAGCTGCATCATCATCGCGGCGTCCGCCGGCGTGGCGATCCCGCCAGCGGTGAACAGCACGACCGGCAGCTTGCCGAGTTCGGCGACCTCGCGAACGAGCTCGTACGGAGCCTGAAGCTCCTTCGCCGCCACGAACAGCTCGTCCTTGGGCAGCGACTGCAGCTGCCGGATCTGCGCCCGGATCTGGCGCATGTGGGTAGTGGCGTTGGAGACGTCGCCGGTTCCGGCCTCACCCTTGGAGCGGATCATCGCCGCGCCTTCGGTGATCCGCCGCAACGCCTCTCCGAGGTTGGTGGCACCGCACACGAACGGAACGGTGAACTGCCACTTGTCGATGTGATTGGCGTAGTCGGCCGGGGTGAGCACCTCGGACTCGTCGACGTAGTCCACACCCAGGCTCTGCAGCACCTGGGCCTCGACGAAGTGGCCGATCCGGGCCTTCGCCATCACCGGAATGGACACGGTGTTGACGATGCCGTCGATCAGGTCAGGGTCGCTCATCCGGGCGACACCGCCCTGCGCCCTGATGTCCGCTGGCACTCGCTCCAGCGCCATCACGGCGACCGCGCCGGCGTCCTCGGCGATCTTGGCCTGCTCCGGTGTGACCACGTCCATGATCACACCGCCCTTGAGCATCTCGGCCATTCCCCGCTTCACGCGTGCGGTGCCGGTCTCGGAGACCTGGGCGGACGTATGCGACGTGGACTGCGCCTGCTCGGACACGTGTGATCCAACCTCTTTGCCTGAAAGTGGACGTGCTACTGCCAACTCCTTAGTCTACGACCTCCCGGTGCCGAAATGCGCACCGTCCCGTTGTGGCCGCCGCCACGCACAGCGTGGTCTGGTAGCTGCCGAGATCACACGTGGACACCCAGCAACGTGTCGGCCGCGGCGTGCATCAAGGCCGGAGCCGCGTCGTCGTCGCCGCCGGTAGCCAGAGTCGCGTCCGCCCACGCGTCGATCGCCTGAAGCGCTCCGGGCGTATCCAAGTTGTCAGCTAGCCGCTCCCGGATCCGGGACAGCACCAAGAGCCCGTCGACGCCCGACGGTGCCGCCATGGCCGCCCGCCAGCGCCGGAGTCGCTCGTCGGCCGCCCGCAGCAACGCGGGGCTCCACTCCCGGTCGGCACTGTAGTGGTCGGCGTACAGCGCGAGCCGGACCGCATCGGGGTTCGCCCCCTCCTCACGCAGGCTGTGGGCGAATACGAGATTGCCGAGCGATTTCGACATCTTCTCACCCGCATAGCCGATCATCCCGGCGTGAGCGTAAACGCGGGCGAACGGGCGGCCGGTGACCACGTGGGCCTCAGACGCGCACATCTCGTGATGCGGGAAGATCAGGTCGTTGCCGCCCGCCTGCACGTCGATGCCCGAGCCGCGGTCGAGGTGGCGCAACACGATCGCCGTGCATTCGATGTGCCACCCAGGCCGTCCAGGGCCGTACGGGCTCGGCCACGACGGCTCGCCCGGGCGCTCCCTCCGCCACAGAAGGCAGTCCAGCGGGTCCTGCTTGCCGGCCCGGTCCGGGTCGCCGCCGCGTTCGGCGAACAGCTCCCGCATCGTCCCGGCGTCGAGTCCGGACACCTCTCCGAACCGCGGATCGGACCGCACCGAGAAGTACAGGTCACCGTCGACGTCGTACACGGCGGACCTGTCCTTGAGCCTGCCGATGAGCTCGAGCACGGACGGTATGGCATCGACGGCGCTGACGAACTCCGACGGCGGCACGACGCCCAGCCACGCCATGTCGTCACGGAACAGCTCGGTCTGCTCCTCGGCGAGCTCCGCCCAGTTCCGCCCGTCGCGTTCGGCACGCTCCAGGAGAGGGTCGTCGATGTCGGTCACGTTCTGCACGTAACGCACCGTCAGGCCGGCATCCTGCCAAACTCGATTGAGCACGTCGAAGGCGACGTAGGTGGCCGCGTGCCCCAGATGCGTGGCGTCGTAGGGCGTGATGCCGCACACGTACATCGATGCCGAGCCGCCCGGCGCTCCGCCGACGGCCTTCGTCTCACCCGACGCGGTGTCCCTGATCCGGACGGCGACGCCGCGGCCGGGTAGTGAACGTAGTTCGGGAGCTGCCCAGGCACGCATACCCTCAGACCCTAATCGCTCAGAAGACCGGCCACGGCACCGGCATCCGCCCTTGGGGTTCAGGCATCCTTCCCACCTGCAGCAATTCTGCAATCCGTGCCTTCAGGGCGGCGACCTCGCCCTCGTCAAGCAACGCCATGAGACTCTCGCCCAGCTCCGCGTCAAGGCTGTGCCGGAGGCGGGCCAGCGCTGCCCGTTCGTGGTCGGCGAGCTGCTGGCCCGCCCAGCCCCACAGCACGGTGCGCAGCTTGGGCTCCTCGTGGAACGACACGCCGTGATCGACGCCCACGACGCCGGCCATCCGCTCGGCGATCTCCCGGTCACCAGTGAGGATGTGTCCACCTTTGCGGTCGGCATTGTTCACGACGACGTCGAACAGGGCCAGCGCCCGCAAGCCCGGATGGTCGGCGTGCACGAGGACGACGGGGGAACCGTCACCGTCCAGCGCCTGCAGGATCGGCAGCGCGCCTGCCGGTATCCGGTCTGGGGGCACGACGTCCACCCAGGGCGGCGTATCGGTGGCGCCGACCAGCGGGATCTCCAGCTCCGCGCTGTCCAGCACGGAGAGCGATTCCGTTTGCTCGATCCATGCCTGACACATGCCGGGCCCCATAGGGCCGTCGTCGCGCAGCACGGTCGGCGGAACCACGTGCCAGCCGGCAGCCTCGGACACCAGATACGCGGCCACCTCGCGGTTGGCGAGCGTCGCGTCAGGGAAATCCCACAACGGCCGCTCCCCCGCGGTCGGCTTGTACACGCAGCGGGCGTGCTGCTCGCCGTGACTCACCCGCCCGAGCAGAGTGACGTTCGAGGCGACCACGAGCCGCCCCTCGACGGCAAGGTCCCCGTTGGCCAGCAGGCCCAGCAGATCCACGGACCTTCTCAATCCCGCCGGCGATAGCCGTTCTGGCGGGGGCAGATGTGCCCCTGCGGCTCCAAGGCCAGCCCGCAGAGGGGACACGGCGGCCGCCCGGCCGCCACGAGCGCCTGCGCCCGCTTCGCGAATGCCCGGGCCTCGGCTCCGGTGAGGCGCACCACGAAGACGTCCCGGGTGGAGTCCTCCGGGTTCTCCGGCGGCTCCTCGTCCTCCTCCTCGGTTCCGGGCTCGCCCGCCGCGTAAGCCGTGATGACGACCTGCTCCTGTTCGCCGTCCCAGGCCAGGGTGAGCGTTCCCACCCGGAACTCCTCGACGATCGGCTGGTCCAGGGGGTCCAGGTCTTCGGTGTCGGGGGCCGTCATGGGTACGGGCGCCTGTCCGTCCGTGCGCCGCAGGATCTCGTCGAGCATCGCGTCCACCCGGTCCGCGAGGACGGCCACCTGCTCCTTCTCCAGAGCCACGCTCGCGAGCTGTTTATCGTCCCGTGCCTGGAGGAAGAACGTGCGGTCGCCGGGCTCGCCGACGGTACCGGCGATGAACCGGTCCGGCGATTCGAAACGGAACACCTGAGCAGCCACGTCACACACCCTATCCCGCGCCGCCTCCCACGGTGGCATCACTGCGTGGTTGCCCCCGCCGGCCGCGACGGCTCCGGTTGAACGAGCGCAGTTCCGCCGACGTGTCGTTGAGTCGCAGCAGGAAGGGGCGTCGTTCGGTATAGGAGATGGCGGTCACCGAGCCCGGATCGACGACCAGGCGCTGAAACAGGTCGAGATGCATGCCGAGCGCGTCCGCGATGACGGACTTGATCACGTCTCCGTGGGACAACGCCACCCAGACGGCGTTCGGCCCGTGCTCGCGGGCGACCTGGGCGTCGTGGTCCCGCACGGCCTCGACCGCGCGGGCCTGCATCGCCCGCAGCGACTCGCCGCCGGGAAACGTCGCCGCCGACGGATGCTCCTGCACCACCGCCCACAGCTTCAGCCGGCGCAATTCGGCCAGCGGCCGTCCGGTCCAGTCGCCGTAGTCGCACTCCTGCAAACGGTGATCCACCAGCGGGTCCGCGCCGAATGCCTTGGCCGTCTGCCGGCAGCGCTCGAGAGGGCTGCTCACCAGTAGGCTGGGCCGCAGATCCCGCGCGCGTTCCGCCAGGGCGGCGACCTGTTCCTGCCCGGTATCGTCCAGGAGAACGCCTGGACTCCTTCCGGCGAGAGTTGCGGCGGCGTTGGCCGTGGTACGGCCATGACGCACGAGTAAGAGAACAGGCACGTCCTCAGCCTATCCACGGCGTAGAGTGAGCCCCAACCGTCCGATCTGTACTATTTGGCGTGGTGGTTTTCCACATAATGCACAGCTACGGGTCGCACAATGACGGGGAATGGGTTTAGGTATGACGAGGACATACTTCGCGTCCGTGGTATTCCGGCGCCTCCGGCCCACAAGGCCTCGCACCGGGCCGAAAGGAGTAGACACTTTCTGATGCGGCGCCCTCTACGTGACGTCATTGCCGCGGCCTTGGCCAGCTCTGGCCTGGTGTTGTCGGCTCTCGCGATGCCGGCCCAGGTTCACGGGGTAACACCCCAGCCGACGGACTCGCCACCGCCCTCCTCCAGTCCTACCCAGACCACCAGCCCGCCTCCCACGGCCACGCTCACGAGCTCGCCGTCCCCCACGGCTACCGGTACGCCGTCGCCCACGAAGACGCCTACGCCTACCAGCACACCGTCTTCGACACCGACGCCTACCAAGACACCAAGCCCTACGCCGTCACCCACCAAGACGCCCAGGCCCACGCCGTCTCCGACGGACGATCCCACCGCGGAGCCGAGTGACGAGCCGACCGACGAGCCCAGCGACGAGCCGGACGCCGAGGACACCCCGCAGCCCACGTCGCCGTCCACGCAGGACCCGTCGACCGATCCGGAGGACCAGGACCGGCGGGACCCCCAAGAGGTGTACGAGGCCGCGCTGCTGGACGCCCAGACCGTCGCGGTGGCGGAAGCGCAACGTCTGCTGTACGAGATCCTGTCCCAGATCGACGACGCGGACGCCGATCTCGACGCGGCGCGGGAAGAGGCTGAGGCGGCCAAGGAAGCCGACGAAGACGCCCGCAAAGAGCTGAAGATCGCCATTCAGGTCGTCGAGCGCACGCAGCGGGAGATCGAGTCGATCCGCACTCAAACCGACGGCGCACGCGATGCCCTCGGGACTGTGGTTCGAGAGGCCTACCAGAACAACGGACTCGCCACGATCGGCGTACTGCTCGGTGCCGAATCGCCCGAGGATCTCAGCAACCGGTACGTCGGCATGCGGACCTTGCTCCGGGCAAGCGACACCGCACTCGGCCGGCTGGCCGCCGACCAAGCGGACATGCGAAATTCACTGTCGGTTCTGGAAGGCCAGCGCGAGGAGCAGGAGCAGCTCGCCCAGGAAGCCGCCGAGGCCCGCTCGGACGCCGAGAAGGCCGAGGCCCGCGCAAAGAAGGCGCGTACCAACCGGCAAGAGAAACAAGAGGAGTACGAGACCGCCCTCCAGCTGGCCGAGGAGGCCAAGCTCGAGGATTACAAGCTGTACATGGAGCAGATCGACGAGGCCACCGCGGTCGGCGAGTATCTCGGCGGCCTGGCCGAGGAAGATTTCGGGCCCGGATACGGCACCGGAGACTTCATCCGCCCGGGCAATGGTGCAGTGACCTCGGAATACGGCTCGAGGCTGCATCCCATCCTCGGCTACGTCAAGATGCACACCGGCATCGACTTCGGCCGCGGCGACGGGAACATCTACGCCGCCGACGCCGGAACGGTGATCGAAGCCAAATACAACACCGCCTACGGCAACATGGTGATCGTCGACCACGGTGATTTCGAAGGGCGCCGGCTGACCACGCTTTACGCTCATCAGAGTGGACTCAGCGTCAGCGTCGGGCAGAAGGTCGAGAAGGGCCAGGTCATCGGGAAGATCGGATCCACCGGCTATTCGACGGGTCCGCATCTGCACTTCGAGGTGCGCCTCAACGGGCAGCACACCGACCCGCGGCCCTGGCTACCCTGACGACCCGACCGCCCGGAGTTACCACCACGGCTGTTTTGCGCACGACGATCTTCACGACGGTCGTGGACCGGGCGAAACTCCCACGGCGATCATCACGAGCACGCCGACCAGCACAAACACCGCGGCGGAATCCTACACGGCAATCACCACAGTCGACGTGGGACACGTCGAGTGAATTTCGCCCGCTCTGGACGGCGATTCCCAACACGACCATTCACACACCCGGCCCGATCCCCCGTAGTCCGGCCCAAACCCACACGACGATCACCCACGGCGCCATCACTGGCGGTCTCCAGCCCGAGAGCCCCGACCCAAACCCCCATGGCAATCACCACAGCCGACGGCAGACCACCTCGAGCCCGCCGGCCCTAGGGCCGACCGCCCTCGAGTCCGGCCGCCCCTGGGATCAACCGCCGGTCTTCCGGACCGGCCGCGGCACCATACGACGACCGCCGGTCTTCCGGACCGGCCGCGGCGCCAAACGACGACCGCCGGTCATCGGCCGAGCGGTGGGACCACGCCGGCTACAGGTCAGGCAAACGGCGCGAGCGTGCCCGTCGTCAGGAGGATCAGCGTGAGGGCTCCGAGGAGAATCCGGTAGGTGACGAACGGCGCGAACGAGCCGCGATTCAGCCAGCGGAACAACCACGCGATGACGGAGTAGCCGACGACGAAGGACACGACGGTCGCCACCAGCGTCGGTCCCATTCCGTAGACCGATCCCTCGGACATCGCCGAAGGCCATTCGTAGATGCCGGCGCCCAGAACCGCCGGGATGGCGAGCAGGAAGGCGAACCGCGCCGCCGTCGGACGGTCCAGCCCGAGCAGGAGACCCATGCTGATCGAGGCTCCGGACCGCGACACACCTGGGACAAGGGCGAGCGCTTGCGCAAGGCCGACCAGGAGCGCATCGCGCAGCCTCAGGTCCCCTACCGACCTGTTCTTTGAACCGACGGAGTCCGCGATGCCGAGTACGATGCCGAGCACGATCAACGTGGTGCCGATGATCCACAGCGACCTGAAGTCGCCTTCGATGACGTCCTTCAGGGCGATCCCGGCGACCACGATCGGGACGGTGCCGAGGATGACGAACCAGCCGAGACGGGCCTCGGCGGGGTCGTAGTTCAACCGCCGGTGCTTTCCAGCGGACACGGAGCCCGGTGCGGACGCGGACATCCGTGCCGACCCGGTTCCACCTCCGAACAAGGATCGAGTCCACGCGTTGATGATCCGGCCGATGTCCTTGATGAAGTACAGGATCACGGCCGTCTCGGTGCCGATCTGGGTCACGGCGGTGAACGCTGCACCCGGATCCTGCCAGCCGAACAACTGGGGGTAGATCCGCAGGTGAGCGCTCGAGGAGATGGGAAGGAACTCCGTCAGCCCTTGAAGCACGCCAAGGACAACAGCCTGGAACCATTCCATCGTGCAGTGCGCTCCTCGTCGGAAAGAAGTGGACGTGCCCAGCGGCTGGAGGTCAGTGCCCGGTGCCTGACGCGTCGAGTGCGTCGGCCATAGACCGCAGGGTCTGCACGCGTTCCTCAGCCGTACCCGCCGGCAGTGCTACGGATAGCGTGGTGACGCCCGAGTCAGCATAGACCCGCAACCGGTCGCTGATCCGGTCCTGCGAACCGATCAGCGACGTCTGGTCGATGAAGTCGTGAGGAACCGCGGCCGCCGCCGCCCGGTGCTGCCGATCGAGGAACAGTTCCTGGACCTTGGCCGCGCCCGCCTCGAAACCCATCCGGACCGCCAGCTGGTTGTAGAAGTTCTTCTCCCGGCTTCCCATGCCGCCGAGGTACAGGGCGGCGTAGGAACGCACCTGATCAGCGCAGGCCGCGACGTCATCGCCGATGACCACGGGAACCGTGGGCACCACGTCGAAGCCGTCGAGGGACCGGCCCGCGGCGGCACTCCCGGCGCGAAGGCGATCCAGGGCGACCGCGGCGTGCTCGGGCGCGTAGAAGATGGCGAGCCAGCCGTCGGCGATCTGGCCGGTGAGCTCGAGATTCTTCGGGCCGATGGCCGCCAGATACACCGGAATGCTCTCCCGGACCGGATGCACCGTCAGCTGGAGGGACTTCCCGGGACCGTCCGGCAGCGGCAGCGTCCAGTGCTGACCGTCATAGGTCAGCCTGCCGCGGGACAGCACCTTGCGGACGATCTCCACGTACTCCCGGGTGCGCGCCAGCGGGTGGTCGAACCGTACCCCGTGCCAGCCCTCGGATACCTGGGGGCCGGAGACGCCGAGGCCGAGGCGGAACCGTCCGCCGGACATCGCGTCGATCGTGGCGGCCGTCATGGCCGTGGTGGCGGGTGTGCGAGCCGGTATCTGCATCACGGCACTGCCGACGTCGATCCGCTCGGTGCGGGCGGCGATCCACGACAGCACCGTGGGCGCGTCTGAACCGTACGCTTCGGCGGCCCACACGCTGGCGTAGCCGAGGCGTTCCGCCTCCTGAGCGAGGTGAACATTGTCCTGATGAGTGCCCGAGCCCCAGTACCCGAGGTTCAACGCCAGCTGCACAGGGCGACTCTACCGGTCGTGCGGCTCGCCCCATGACGGGCCCGTCGTCGCGAGTAGGTGCGCTCGGGGCTTTCACTCTTGTGCGCGTCACCACAGCGAGTTCACCAGTGCGGACCGGTGGCCGGCAGGTACGCTCACCCTGTGGAAATGCGACGGCTGGGAAACAGCGGGCTTCGCGTCTCGCGGCTGGCCCTGGGGACACTGAGCTGGGGCCGCGACACCGATGAGCATGAGGCCCGGGAGCAGCTCGAGGCGTTCGTGGAGGCCGGAGGGACGTTGATCGACACGGCCGCCTCGTACGGCGACGGCGCCAGCGAGTCCGTCCTGGGCGCGCTGATCGGCAAGACGGTGCCCAGGTCCGATCTGGTCATCGCCACGAAGGCGGGCCGGTCGGGACCGTTCGGCAAGGATGTGGACGACACGTCTCGCAAAGCTCTGCTGGACCAGCTCGACGAGTCACTCGACCGGCTGGACCTGGACTACGTGGACCTGTGGCAGGTTCACACCTGGCACGACGAGACGCCGCTCGAGGAGACCCTGGCCACTCTGGATTTCGCGGTCGCGTCCGGCCGGGCCCGCTACGTCGGGATCTCGAACTACGCCGGCTGGCAGACCGCATGGGCGGCGGCGCATCAGCGCGGCGGCATCGATCGCGCTCCGCTCATCTCCACCCAGGTGGAGTACTCCCTTGTCCAACGCGGCGTGGAACGCGAGATCGTCCCTGCCGCCGTCCAGTTCGGGATCGGCCTGCTGCCGTGGTCCCCACTCGGCCGCGGCGTGCTCACCGGCAAATATCGTGGCGGCACGCCGGCGGACTCCCGGGCGGCCGCCGCTCACATGGCCGGTTTCGTCGACCCGTATCTGGACGCCCGGTCCCGGCAGGTGGTCGAGGCCGTGTGCACCGCGGCGAGCGGACTCGGTGTTCAGCCTCTGGAAGTGGCACTCGCCTGGGTGAGGGACCGCCCGGGCGTCACGGCACCGCTTCTCGGCGCGCGCACGGCCAACCAGTTGCATGCACAGCTGGCCTGCGAAGACCTCGAACTGCCGGAGGAGATCCGAACCGCCCTGGACGAGGTCTCCGCGCCTGCCCTGTAGCGGGTCACGCAGGGCACTAACCGGTGACCGCTCTGGCCCGGCCGCTGGAGTCGAGGTCAAGGACCAGCACGTCGTCGTACACGCGCCGCTCGGTGCGCTGGAGACGGTAGTCGCCGTCCAGCACGGGAAAGACGTACACAGGAGTCATCGTCACCCGGACGCCGTTCGGGCGCCGCTCGACGTCCACCTCAAGATGGCCGTAGTGCTTTCCGCCTTCGACGAGCTGGAGAACGCCGTCGACCAGCTCCCATCGCTCAGGTTCGTGCTGGTCTGCGGTCCACTCGCTGAAGGGATTGTAGGAAAGCAGCGGATCGTCCAGCGACGAGCCGTCTCGCCGCTCGCCTCGCAGCCCGTCGCCCGCCACACCGACGTCGTAGTAGTACACGCCTACGCCATCGCCGTCCTCGTCGACGAAGCTACGCTCGAACATCTCACTGTGTCCGGACAGCACCGCGGTGACGTCGTACTCCTCGAACATCGGCTGGTACTGGCGCATTGGCGTACCGCCCTGGCCGCTGGTGAAGGCGTGATCCATCGGCAAGCCGTGTTCACCACTGCTGAACGGCGCATGGTGGAACTGCACGAAGATGATCTGGCCACGAGCGCGGGCGTCGGCGAGCTGTTCCTCAGCCCAGTTCCACTGGACACTGCCGGGGTTGAAGTCGGCGAGGTCGGTGCCTCCCGCAGCCTCGTACTCCTCCCGGGTGTAGTTGTTCTGTGTGTCGGTGCCGGGACCGTTGAACTGCTGCCCGGTGGCCTTCTGCTCGTCGGGGTAGTTGGCCGGCGCGTCATCGGGCTCACCGTTGGAGCTGTCCAGGGTGATGACGGTGACGGGACCGTAGTCGACGCGGTAGTAATTGTCCCGGTGCGCCGGCGTGCCGTTGTCCGGCGAGTCGAAGTAGGCGTGGTACTTGTCCCGGCTGCGGACCACCGGCATGCGGTCGTCCGGCGTGCCGTAGCCACCGTTGAGAGCGCCGAAGTTCTCCCAGTTGCCGAGCGCGGGGAGTATGGGGCGCTCCGACAGACCGCCGCCGACCTCGCCGGCATTATGCCGGAAGAACTCGTCCCAGCCCGGCTGGTAGCCTCCGCCCTGCACCAGGTCGCCCGGCATCATCACGAAGTCCGGACGGCGCCTGTCGATGATCCGCAAGTTCTCGCGGTAGCCCTCGTCTTCGGTGAGCATGTACCGCAACGTGCGCACCTGCGACAGTACGGTGGTGCCGAACACGCCGTCCCAGGTGCCGCCTTCCTCAGCGGACGGGCGAGCGGCAAATCCGTCCGCCAGCGCGCCGGGAGCCCACTCCCGCCGCTGGACCCGGCCCAGCGGCTCGGTTTCGGCGTCCGCCAGCGCGACGAACCGGATGCGGTTCCACCGGTCCGTGCTCGGCGCCGTGGAGAAGCCGCCGGACCGCGTCGCGTCACCGGCCCGCACGGTGTACCGGTAGCGACTCCCGGCGCGCAGACCGGTGATGTCGACGGTGTGCTTGTAGTTCCGGCCTTGATGCAACCAGGACCCCTGCGCCAGCCCTGCGATCTCTTGAGCGAGCTCGGCCTCGGTGTAGTCGAGTGCTTCCTCGAGCACCGGCTCGGTGGCATAGCGAGCCGTTCCCTTCAGCCCGGGCCCACGCAGCAGCAGCTCTCCCGGCTCCGCCGTGGTGGTGAACCAGGTAAGCGTCATGCCCTCGTCGGAGGGATTCTGCAGGTACGGGTAGACCCGGAACTCGTGGCTCACGGCTGGCTCTCCCGATTCGGCGTGCGCTGGAACGGCCACCGCCAGCGCCGCGATGCCGATCAGCAGCGGCCTGATCGCCCTGGACAGTCCTCGCACGTGACCACACTCCTCGCATCGACGCTCCGGTTCTGCCGACCGGCGATCCGCCTACGATCACGTCCTCAGCCGTCACCGGGACGGCCGGTCGGCAAACGTAGACCAAAGGCTGGACCAATGATTCTGTCAGTCGTCGTCCGCAATGTCGATCACCTCGTCCAGCCGGTAGATCAGCATCTCGTCGTCGACGACACCGAACGGCTCGTCGACCAGCGTCTCGGTATCTCCCTCGGCGAGCTCCTGCACCCAGACGGTGCCGCCTCGCGGGCCTAGTCCCGATCCCTCGGCCCGCTGGTCGAGTCCGTCGACCCCGTAGGCGTGCAGCATCTGGTACAGCGCCCTTCCGATGTGCGACACGTCGGCCTCGGCCGCCTCACCCGGGTGCGCCGGGTACAGCTCCGCGTAGGCCCCCCGGCCAGCCCGCAGCAGTTCCGCCGGCGCGGTGATGTCGTAGTCGCGCCGGACGAAGACGCCGACGGCGGCCGGCTCGGCGTCAGGGTCCTCGTACTCGATGTCGACGTGCGGGCCCTCCGGGAACTCCCAGGGCGTGACCTCGTCCCGGAGCTCGAAGAGCAGGTCGTCGTAGCGCTCCGCGGCATGACGCAACGCTGTATACGCGGATTGAACAGCGACGTCCGCCTCGCCGGAGCGGGCCAGACAGGCTTCCAGATGGTTCTCGAGGGCCTCGGTGAGGACCTCGAGGGCGGCGTGCAGGCGGCCGCGGTCCTGCGGATCATTCGTCACAATGCACGACCGTACCGGTTGCGTGAGAGCTGAGCACGAGGCGTGGCAAGATATGCGGATGGAACATTCGGTGGCGGCGCGGAGCGGATCGAGGTTCGCCGGCGCCACCGAGTACGAGTTTTGGCACCTCTTCCTTCCCCGGGACACCTCCCGCGGCGCGGCCCGCCGGCTGCTGGCCGAACACGCCGAGTACGGCCGCTGGGAGCTTGCCCGGCTGCGCCGCTATCCCGACGGCACTCGCAAGGTCACCCTCCGGCGGCGGATTCTGCGGGTTCGCCGCACGCTGTGACGCCTCAGCGCCGGCTCCGCGCTCTGCCGGTGGCCAGGCGCTCAAGCCAGATCGAGGAAGCGATCCAGGACGCGGGCGCCGAATCGCAGACTGTCGGTAGGCACGCGCTCGTCGACACCATGGAACATGCCCGCGAAGTCCAGTTCCGGAGGCAGCCGGAGCGGGGCGAAACCGAAGCACCGGATGCCGAGCGTGCTGAACGCCTTGGCGTCGGTGCCTCCGGACAGGGAGTACGGAACCGTGCGCGCGGCTGGGTCCTCCGCGACCAGTGCCGCGCTCATGGCGTCCACCAGGTTGCCGTGGAACTCCGTCTCCACCGCGATGTCGTGGACCAGGTTCTCGCGCTTGACCTTGGGGCCGAGCACCTCGTCGAGCGTGGCCTCGAACTCTGCCTCGTACCCGGGAAGGAACCGGCCGTCCACGTACGCCTCAGCGCGGCCCGGGATGACATTGTGCTTGTAGCCCGCCTTCAGCATGGTCGGGTTGGTGGTGTTGCGGACTGTCGCGCCGATGATCTTGCCGATGCCCCCGAGCACACTGAGCAACTGCTCCGGGTTCTCGGGATCCAGCTCGACGCCGTACGCCTCACTTGCGGCGTCGAGGAACGCCCGGACCGCGGGCGTCATCCGCACCGGCCACGGGTGGCGGCCGAGCCGGGCGACAGCCTCGGACAGTTCCGTCACGGCGTTCTCACTGGACAGCATCGAGCCGTGCCCTGCCCTGCCGTCGACCGTCAGCCGCATCCACGCGATGCCCTTCTGCGCGGTCTCGATGAGGTACAGGCGCAGGTCGTCTCGGACGGTGAGGCTGAATCCGCCCACCTCGCCGATCGCCTCGGTGACTCCGTCGAACAGGTGGGCGTGATGGTCCACGGCCCAGTGCGCTCCCATGACGCCGCCGTGTTCCTCGTCGGCCAGGAAGGCGAGGACCACCGGCCGGTCGGGCAGCCGGCCGGAACGCACCCGGTCGCGGATCACCGACAGGGTCATGGCGTCCATGTCCTTCATGTCCACCGCCCCCCGTCCCCAGACACACCCGTCGGCGATCTCGCCGGAGAAGGGGTCGTACGTCCAGTCGGAGGCGTCCGCCGGAACCACGTCGAGGTGTCCATGGATCAGCAGCGCGTCCGTGCGGCGAGGGTCGGCGCCGTCGACCCGGGCGAACACGGATGCCCGGCCGGGCGCGGATTCCATGACGATGGGCTCCAGGCCGACCTCGGCGAGTTGCCCGGCAACGTACTCCGCGGCCTTGCGCTCTCCCGGGCCGCTGTGGTCACCGTAGTTGGAGGTGTCGATCCTGATGAGGTCTCGGCACAGTTCGACAACGTCGGCATCTGGAGCGCGCGTCGGGGCAGGCAAGGAGAAGTCAGGCATGCCCTCAAGCCTAACGGTCGGCCCGAGGAGCGCTCGAGACAGCGGTACGGGACGCTAGCCCTCCGGCTCGTCTCCCCGTGACTTCTCGCGGTCCTTCTTCCACGACCAGTAGAACAAGAACGCCACGATCAGCACAGTTCCACCGAAGAAGACCAACGTCCAGATGAATGTCTCCGCGTCCACGGCATCCACTCCTTCTCAGTCGTGCCGGCCGGGTTCGGCGGGCACGGTGCTGATGGGTCCCGGATTGATCCGGTTCGCGAGGCGGTTGTTCACGACGAGGAGGATCGCCACCAGCGCACCCCACTGCACCACCATGGTGGCGAGACTGAACGTGTCCGTGGGGTCCCACCACGCCTTGCCCGGGTCGGACACGGATTGGTAGATGAACCAGCCGAACAGGAACGCGAACATCACCGGGAAGAGCCGGATGAGGATCGTCCACCAGCCGCCCACTCCGAAGTCGCTGTCCGCATCCATGTCCCGGCGGGCTTGCTCGAGGCCGTACTTCATCATCGCCACCGCGGCGAACAGACCGCTGATGAGCAGCGCGATACCCCACACGTTGTCCTGGTTGCTCAGGTAGTCGAGGTTGAACGCCGCGGGAAGCCCGGCGAGGAACGCCACCGCTGCGATCGCCGGGACGGCTACCTTGCGACGGACACCCATGTCGACGACGTTGCGGGCGGCAAGCTCGACCATCGCGATCAGGCTGGAGATGCCGGCGAGGGCGAGCACGAGGAAGAACAGGGGCGCGAAGAACCAGGTGCCGCCCGGCATCTCGCCGAAGAGTACGGCGAGATAGACGAAGGTGAGCCCCTCGTTGCCGGCTCCCGTCGCCTCGTCCGCGAATGACGCGCCACCGAGAGCGAAGATGGTGCACACGACGGCGATGCCCGCGAGGAGGGAGGCCAGATGGTTTCCCGCCACGATCGTGGTGGCGTTCAAGGCGAAGTCCTCACGACGACGCATGTAGACGCAGTAGGTCAGGTACAGCCCCCAGCCGGCGCCGGTGGAGAACGCCATCTGCGCGAAGGCCTGGAGCCACAGTTCGGCGTCGCCGAGCAGGCTCCAGTCCGGCACGAAGAGGTAGCGCAGCCCCTCGGCCGAGCCGGGCAGGGTCATGGCCCGTACGGCCAGCACGGCCAGGATGACGAACAGCGCTGGGACGACGATCTTCAGGACGGCCTCGAACCCGCCCTTGAGGCCGCGGAAGACGATCAGGCCCACCAGGGTGATGGCGATGGCGTGGAACAGGACGGTCTGCGCCGGGCTGTCTGTGAAGCCCTCCCAGATACTGGTCGTCTCGCCGACGGTGATGCCGGCACTGAACTCACCGGTGACCGCGTAGACGAGATAGCGGATAGCCCAGCCGCACACCACCGAGTAATAGAACATGATGGCGATGGTGGCCATGCCCATGAAGCCGCCCATCCAGGTGAATCGGCGGCCCATGATGTCGCGGAAGGCGCCCGCCGTGCCAAGCCTGCTCTTCGAGCCCATAAAGGACTCGGCCATCAGCAGTGGGATGGCCCAGACCAGGTTGGCGACGACGACGGCCAGCAGGAAGGCGCCGCCGCCCCAGGCATGAACGTCGCGCGGAAACCGCCAGATGTTTCCGGTGCCGACGGCCATCCCGATGGCCGCGGCGACGAATGTGAACCTGCTGGCGAAGACGACGCGCCCGCTGCCGGATGTGTTCTGTTGAGTCATGACGAACCCCGATTCGCCGCCGTGACATGTTGCAGGTGATCATGCCCGTGTCACACCACGCTTGACAAGGGGTGGTCATGCCATCGGCGTGGTTTGACTCCGCCCGGATGGGAGCAACGGCCAGACATCGATAACGTTGCGCCGTGAACGACACATCGCCGAGCCGTCGGCCCAGTCCCGACCTACCGGGACTCCTGCCGGCATTGCTGACGGCCGACGTGAGCCCGGCGGAGCGGCACGCCCGGCGCTCGCCGCGCGACTGGGCCGTCGACGTAGCCGCCTTTCTCATCGCCATCGTCTTCGGAATCCTCGGCTTCGTCGAGGTCGTCCAGGTCGATGGGTTCACCTGGCTGCGGATCGTCGACCTCGCGGTTGGGGCGAGCGCTTGTGTCGCCCTGTGGTGGCGGCGTCGCTGGCCGGTCCACCTCGCCGTGATCATGACCGTGGCCGGGCTGTTCTCCCCCGCCACGAGCGGCGCGCTGGTGGTGATGATCTTCACCGTGGCCGTGCATCGCCGGTTCCCGGTGGTGGCCGGGATTGCGGCGGCCAACATTCTCGGAGCTGCGCTCTACTTTCGCATCTATCCCTCGCCAGACATGTCGTGGCCGGCCTCCATGGTGTTCATCGCCTTGTTCACCGTCGCGATCGTCGCGTGGGGAATGTTCGTGCGGGCTCGGCGCCAGCTGGTGATCTCCCTTCGCGAACGCGCCCGCCAGGCCGAATCCGAAGCGCATCTGCGCGTGGAGCAGGCCAGGCATCGCGAGCGTGAGCGGATCGCCCGGGAGATGCATGATGTGCTGGCACACCGGCTGTCACTGCTCAGCGTGCACGCCAACGCCTTGGAGTACCGGCCCGACGCGCCTCCGGAAGATCTCGCTCGGGTGTCCGGTGTGATCCGGGAGAGCGCACACCAGGCGCTACAGGATCTACGGGAGGTGATCGGGGTGTTGCGCACGCCTGCTCAGCGCGCCGACGGCGCTGGCCAGCCCGCTCTGGAGGAGCTGACCAGCCTGGTCACCGAGTCCACGCAAGCCGGCATGGACGTCACCGTCGTGGACACCCGCACGGACGAGGGCGACCCGCCGCCGCTCGTGGACCGGTGCGCGTACCGGCTCATCCAGGAGGGCCTGACCAACGCACGCAAGCATGCTCCCGGCACGGCCGTGACCATCTCCCTCGGTGGTGGACCCGGAGAGGGATTGCGCGTGAGCGTGCACAACGCGCCCCTGCGCCGCCACGTCGCAGACGGCAGTATCCCCGGGGCCGGCACCGGCCTGGTGGGATTGCGCGAGCGGGTGGATCTTGCCGGTGGGCTGCTCTCCCATCGTTCGCTACCCGACGGAGGCTTCACTTTGTCGGCCGAGCTGCCCTGGCCCCGGTAACAGTTCGATTCTCGTCCGTTTTGATCGTCGGCTTCGGGGAACAAGACCGCCAAGACTTCGCTGACTTGCGGGGAGGCGGACATGAGAATACGCAGTGCTTGGCTGTCCTTGACGGCAGTTGCGGTGCTGGTTGCGGTGGCGTGTACTCCCGGAGGTGACGACGGCGGCGACGAGGGCGAGACCAGGCAACTGGTGTGGGCTATCGGCGGGGCCGAGGCGCAACCCGGAGGCGTCCACGAACAGGTCGCAGAGCTGTGGAACGAGCAGAATCCGGACACGCCCATCCGAATCGAGCTGTTGCCCGAAGAAGCCGATCAGCAACGCGAGCAGCAAGCGCTCGAGCTTCAGGCTCAGGGCAGCGGCTTCGACGTGCTCGGAGTCGATGTCATCTGGACCGGTGAGTACGCGGAGAACGAATGGCTCGAGAGTCTCGAAGATGTCCGGGGCGAGATCGAGGGCGCGACGCTGCCCGGGCCGTTCGAGTCGGCGACGTGGGGTGACGAGCTGTGGGTGGCGCCGTACAACTCGAACGCCGGTTTCCTCTACTACCGGACCGATCTCGTCGATGAGCCGCCGACCACGTGGGATGAACTCTGCGAGGAGGCCATCTCCGTCGCCGAGGACGAGGGCATCAACGGCTTCATCGGCCAGGGCGCACGGTACGAGGGCTTCGTCGTGAACTGGCTCGAGTACTACTGGAGCGCAGGCGGCGAGCTGTACAACGAAGATCAGACACAGGTGGCGTTCGACACCGAGCTGGGTGTCCAAGCGACGGAGTTCATGGCCGACGCCATGGCCGACGGGTGCTACGCACCGGGGTTCAACACCGCGCAAGAGGAAGAGGCCCGCAACGAATTCCAGCAGGGCAACGTTGTGTTCATGCGTAACTGGCCGTATGTGCACTCCCTGCTCGAAGAGGACGAGGAGGCCCCGGAGTTCGACATCGCTCCCCTGCCGACCTTCACCGGAGACGGGACGATCTCAGCACTCGGCGGCTTCAACAACGGCGTGAGCGCCTTCTCCGACAACATCGACGCTGCCAAAGAGTTCGTGGTCTGGGCCGCGACCAATGAGGAGGCCCAGACGATGCTCGCCACGGAGGGGTCAGTGCCACCCACCATGGCCTCGGTATATGACGATCTGGCGGACGACCCGGTGATGGCGCTGCTCGGTGACGTGCTCGGCGAGGCCAAACCGCGGCCGCCGGCCCCGGAGTGGAATGAGATCAGCGTCGAGATGCAGCGCGCGCTCTTCCCGGCCGTCAATGGTGAGGCTGACATCCAGAGCTCGGTGGAGGCGGTCCGGTCTCACCTGGAAACCACGGTCGAGCAGTGACGAGGTAGGGCACCGGCCATGGCAGACACGCCCGTCGCGCCGGCCAGGAGTGTCGAACCTGCAGGCCCGGACCAGTCGTCGGTTCGGGCCGGTGGGTTCTCCGAACGCACACTCGCCAGGTTGTTCATCGCGCCGTCGATCATCCTGATGGCTCTGGTGGCGCTGTTCCCGGTGGTCTATGCATTCATCCTGAGCCTGAACGAATACACGCGCCGCCAGCATGTCGGGTTCGCCGGACTGCAGAACTACGCCGACGCGCTGACCGACGGCCGGTTCTGGGAGTCATTGCGATTCACCCTGGTGTTCACGGTGACCTCCGTCGGAGCGGAGTTCCTCATCGGGCTCGGTTTCGCCTTGATCATGAATCAGGCGTTCAGGGGACGCGGCATCACTCGAGCGGCGATCCTCATCCCCTGGGTGATCCCCACGGTGATCGCGGCCCAGATGTGGTTCTTCATGTTCAACGTGACGCCCGGGTTCATCAACAACGTGTTCGGCCTCGGGAACTTCAACTGGCTGGGCCAGCAAGGCTGGGCGACGTTCGCGGTGATCTTCGCCGATGTGTGGAAGACCTCACCCTTCGTGGCTCTTCTGCTGCTGGCCGGATTGCAGACGATTCCGGGTGATCTCTACGAGAGCGCGATGACGGACGGCGCGAACGCGCTTCAGCGACTGTGGTACATCACGCTTCCGCTCCTGCGCCCGGCCATCCTGGTGGCTTTGCTGTTCCGTACCGTCGAGGCGCTGCGCGTCTACGATCTTCCGCAGGTGATGACGGGCGGGGCGTTCAACACGGAGTCGTTGTCGATTCTGGTCCAGCAATATGTGGTCCGCACTCCCAATCCGGGCTACGGCGCTGCGCTGTCGACCTTGTCGTTCGTCATCATTCTCGGCGTCGGCCTGGTCTTCGTCTCCATGCTGGGCCGGCAACTGGTCATCGGAAGGACAACCGAGCGATGAGCGACGTCACGCAGGAGGCCACCGCAACCCAGACCACAGGTCGCCAGGGTCCGGTCAAGGCGCGTTCAGGGGGCCGGACATGGGCGAGGACTGGCCTGCTGGTGATCGTCTTGTTCTGGTGCCTGTTCCCGTTCTTCTGGCTGATCATGACCAGCCTCAAGCTCGGCGACAGGGCGCTCAACAGCCCCGATCTGTTTCAGGGACCGTTCGGCCTGGACAACTACGCCAGCGTGTTCGAGCAGAACTTCCATCTGAATCTGCGCAATTCCCTGGCCATCGCCGGCATGACCACCATCATCTGCATCGTCATCGGGTCGCTCGCCGGTTACGCCCTGGCCAGGCTGCCGATGAAGCGCAAGATCCTGCTTCTGTCCGGCGTCCTGGCGGTCTCGCTCTTCCCTCCGGTGGCTCTGGTGCCGCCGCTCTACGAGGCGTGGCGCACGCTCGGTCTGCTCAATACCTGGGAAGGCCTGTACCTGCCCTACACGGCGTTCACCTTGCCGCTCACCATCTTCATCCTGACCGCGTTCTACGCCTCCATCCCGCGGGAGCTCGAGGAGGCGGCCCGAGTGGACGGCGCGACCCCGTTCCAGGCCTTCTACAAGGTGATCTTCCCACTGGCGGCACCCGGCGTCTTCGCAGCGGCGATCATCATCTTCGTGACGGCATGGAACGAGTTCCTGCTCGCGAACACCTTCGCCCCGCGCAATCCGGAGATCGCTCAGACCGTGCCAGTGGCGATCGCCGCGTTCACCGGCCAGGTCGAGTTCCAGCGCCCGGTCGGGATCATCACCGCGGCGTGCGTCGTCGTCGTCATTCCGATGATCATCGTCGCGCTGCTGTTCCAGCGGCGGATCGTCGCGGGCCTGACGTCGGGAGGACTCAAGGGATGAGTACGTTGTTGTCCTGATCCTCCGGCGCGAAAACGCGGCGGCCGAACAGCCACCACACCCACACCTGGCTGGCCATCAGCAGCGGAGTGAGTGCCAGGGCCGCCGGCACCAGCCACGCCAGGGTCGCCGGGTCGGCCGCGGATCCGGTCAGCTCGAGCCCCGACCCGGCGGCCGCGACCAGAGTCATCAGGGCCGCGGCCGTGAGGGCGAAAGCCTGCTTCTCCCCCATCGCGCCGAAACCCTGCGCCGCGCGGCGCTGCGGCGCTCCGGTGAGCCGAAGCGCGGCGAAGGCCAGACCATGCAGGCCGAAAACCACCAGTACGGCCAGGACAGCGAAGATCACCGCCGGATCGGTGAGAACGCGCGTGAAGGTCCCGCCCAGCATGCCGGACAGGATCCATGCCCACGCTCCGGCCGCAAGCCAGCTCCCGGCGCAGATGGCCGCGTCACACCCGGCGCGCCAGCTACGTGCCGCGACGCCGTCGCCTGTGACCCTGCCGCGGAACCAGACACCGGCGTCACGAGTCACCCAGCCGGCCAGGAGAACCACGATCAGCGGAAACAGACCGCTGACCAGCTCACCTTCCAAGGCCGGGAAGAACCCGATCAGCAGTCCGGCGGACGCGATCAGCCAGACCTCGCTGGTCAGGAAGAAGGGCACGATCGCCGCGACAACAAGCCGCCGTTCGGCCCGGTTGCGGGCGAGGAACGGAAGCATCATGCCCGTGCCGAGGTCCGCGCCGCCGAGGACGAAGTAGCCGAGCACGTAGAAGGCCAGCGTCACCACAGCGAGTGTCTCCATCGGCGCTCATCTCCCCACGAACGTCAGGACGGCGGTGGACGGCTCCTGGCCACCCCGCTCGTCGATCACCCGGCCCAGGAACCCGGTGCCCGGGTCGCGTCGCGCATGCCGGGCGAGCAACCACACCGTGACCGCGATCAGCGTCCCGAAGATCGCGGTGAACGTCAGCAGCGACGCCCGCATGACGGTGTCCGAGACGTCCGAGACCGCGTCCTCGACGGTCAGCATCTCGTAGACCACCCACGGCTGCCGGCCTACTTCGCGAAAGACCCAGCCCGCGATCATCGCGATGTACGGCAGCGGGATCGACGCCACCAGGACGACGTGCCAGAGCCGGAACCTGAGCACGGCTCGGCGGAAGGACGCAAGCAAGGCGCCGGCGATCAGCAGCCACAGCATCAAGGCGAACGCCAGCAGCATCACCACGCCACCGGCGCGGGCCAGTGACGGAGGTGTGTAGTCGCCGGCACCGAACTGCGCCGACATCGCGGCTTGGAGGGCGTCCAGCTCCGCACTGTCACCCTCGAACGCCGCGATCTTCATCGCCTGGACGTCGCCCAGCCACTCGAATTGCATGCCGCCGGTGACCACGCTGAGCACCAACCCCGCGAGCGCGGTGAACACGCCGATGCGCAGCGAGCGGGTGAACAGCTCGCCGTGGCGGCTTCGGCGGTACAGGTGGTACGCACTGACCCCGGCCACCAGGAACCCGCCGGTGAGCAGGGCACCGCCGGCGATGTGCCAGAAGGCCGTGACGGCGCTCGGATTGGTGAGCACGGCGCTGAGGTCGGTCACGACGAGCGTGTCGCCGTCGACGCGAGTTCCCACCGGATTCTGCATGAGGCCGTTGGCCACCAGGATCCAGTACGCCGACGCGTACGCCGTGAGGGCGACGACCCAAAACACGGCCACGTGCGCCCACGGGCCCAGCCGGCCCCAGCCGAAGATCCACACGGCGAGGAACGTCGACTCGATGAAGAAGGCAACCAGCGTCTCCATGGCGAGCGCGGAGCCGAACACGTTGCCCGCGAAGTGCGTGAGCCCGCTCCAGCTCAACCCGAACTGCAGCTCCATGACAAGACCTGTCAGGATCCCCATGGCGTAGTTGATCACGTAAAGCTGGCCCCAGAACCGGACCATCTCCGTCCGCACCGGGTCTCTCGAAACCGTCGCCCGGAGCTGGACACAGGCCACGATGGTCGCGAGTCCGAGCGTCAGTGCGACGAAGAGGAAGTGCGCGCCCGCGGTCACCGCGAACTGCAGCCGCGCCAGCTCCAGGGTCTCGGCGTTCACGTGGCGACCGGATCACGCGGCACGAATGCCGGCTCCGCGCGTTCGATCGGAATCTGCGGAAGCGCCCGATCCAGCCAGCGCGGCAGCCACCACGCTTTGGCTCCGAACAGCCGCATCACAGCAGGGACGACGAGGCAGCGGACCACGATCGCGTCGAGGAAGACCGCCACGGCCAGACCGAGGCCGAACTGCTGCAACATCCGGTCCGGGCTGAACATGAACGCACCGAAGACCACGATCATGATCGCCGCCGCGGCTGTGATCACCCCGCCCGTCTTGGCCAAGCCTTCCCGCATCGCGACGACGGCATCGCCTGTCCGGCGCCACTCCTCGTGCATCCGCGAGACCAGGAACACCTCGTAGTCCATCGACAGCCCGAAGACGATCGCGAAGATCATGACCGGCACGAAGGCCTCCACAGGCCCCGGCTGAACGCCGAACATGCCCTCGCCGAACACCATGGTGACCACGCCCAGTGATGCCGCGATGACCAGCAGGTTGAGCACAGCGGCCTTCAGTGGGATCAGGATCGATCGGAAGACGGCCATGAGCAGCAAGGAGGACAGGCCGACCACCACGGTGAGGAACAGTGGCATCCGATCACTGACCGCTTCGGAGAAGTCGTCAGCGGCCGCGGTCGATCCGCCGACCAGGTATGTGCCTCCAGTCTGGCCGGCCAGGTCCGGAAGGACGTCGCCGCGCAGGTTCGCGACCAGGTCGCTGGTGGCTTCGTCCTGCGGCGCACTGTCGGGGAACACCATGACGGTAGCGAGGCTGGTATCCGGTATCGGCTGCGGAGGTGACGCGCTGGCGACGCCCGGTGTCTGAGACAGTCTCTCCTGAACCAGGCCCGCGTCCTGTTCCGGCACGCCGTCGGTCAGGACGAACAACGGACCGTTGACACCGGGGCCGAACCCTTCGGCCAGCAGGTCGTAGGCCTGTCTGCTGGTGGTCGACTCGGCGTCGTTGCCGGCGTCGGCGAAGCCAAGCCGCATACCGAACATCGGGATCGCCAACGCCGCCAGGAGAATCACGGCGATCGCCACCGGAGGCCACGGCTTCCGCGCAACGCCGTCGGCGAGCCGACGCCACCGGTCACCCTCGTCGCGCTTGGTCCGGGCGGCGTGCTTGGTGATCCGGCGCTCGATCCTGCGGCCGAAGACCGTCAACAGCGCGGGCAGCAAGGTCAACGACGCCACCATCGTGACAAGCACTGTCAACGCGACTGCCAGCGCGACTCCCTGCAATGAGCCGAGACCGAGTGCGAACAGGCCGAACAGCGCGAACACCACTGTCACACCGGCGAAGATCACTGCTCGCCCAGCCGTGTCCAGGGCCGTCCGTGCGGCTTCCTGCCGGCCGGCGCCACGCAGCAGCTCGGCACGGTAACGAGCGAAGATCAGCAGCGCGTAGTCGATGCCGACACCCAGTCCCACGAGCATCATCAAGGGCGGCGTGTAGCTCGCGATGGTCGTGACGTTCGACATCAGGACAATCACGCCCAACGTGCTGCCGACAGCGAAGATCGCGGTGATCACCGGGAGTGTCGCAGCCAGGAACGAGCCGAACATGAAGACGAGGATCACCAGTGCCGCCAGGATCCCTGCGCCCTCGGCCGCGCCCCCTTCCGACTCTTCGGCGCCGCGAATCGCGTCGCCGCTGAGTTCCACCTGCAGGCCGTCGCCGCCGGCCACGTGCGCGGTGTCGATGATGGTCCGCACGGCGTCGCTCGGGACATCGGTGGCACCGCCGTCGAGCGCGACGGTGGCATAGCCGATCGTCCCGTCGGCGGAGACCATGTGCCCCGACTCGTACGGGCTCGTGACCCCGACCACGTGCGGTAGTGTGCCGACCTCATCCAGCATCGTCTCGACCCGTTCCTGGACGGCTTCGCTCCCGAAGCCGTCGGGATCATGGAGAACGATCTGAATCGAGTCACCGGCCTGCGCGGGAGCATGTTCGGCGAGCGTGTCGCTGAGCTGTTGCGACTCGGTGCCGGGCAGAGTGTGATCGTCGTAGTAGTCGTCGCCGACACTCTGCGACACAGCAGTGACGCCGACGAGTACCAGTACCCAGAGCAGCAGGGCCCACCAGCGGTGCCGTTGCGACCATCCGGCCAGCCGCCCCATGCGGCCGGCTCCCCCTGCATTGTCGGACGTGGTCGTCGCCACGGTCATCAGCCTCCTGAACACGTCGGGCGCGACATGCGCACCGCTCGGACACCGTCCAGGGTGAGGCAAAGGCACTGCTCAAGGCATCGGCCTGGGGATGACACCTGCCGTACACCGTGGGTTGTGGCTCATGGCGCGGCCGTACCACGGAGGTTGTGCCCCGACGGGCGGGGCAGGCTTGTCAGTCCAGCCAGCCCGGGGTGATCAGGCCCGACTCGTAGGCGATCACGACGAGCTGCGCGCGGTCCCGGGCGCCAAGCTTGGTCATGATCCGGCTCACGTGGGTCTTCGACGTCGCGGGGCTGAGTACCAGTTGTTCGGCGATCTCGTCGTTGGACAGGCCCGCGGCGACGAGCGTCATCACCTCACGCTCCCGTTCGGTCAGCATCTCGAGCTGCGGAGCCGGCGCCGGCCTTTCACGCCGTCCCGCGATCTCCGAGATCAACCGGCGCGTCACCGATGGCGCGATCAGGGCATCGCCCCGGGCTGCCACCCGGACCGCGTGGATCAGTTCGACGGGGTCGGTGTCCTTGACCATGAACCCGCTGGCTCCCGCCCGCAAGGCGCCGTAGACGTAGTCGTCCAGGTCGAAGGTGGTCAGGATGACGACCTTCACGGTGCTCAGGGCGTCGTCGCGAACGATCTCCCGGGTAGCCTCGAGACCGTCCATCTCCGGCATCCTGATGTCCATGAGCACCACGTCCGGACCCAGCTCACGGGTCAGCCGCAGCGCCTCGGCGCCGGTGGAGGCCTCGCCGATCACCCGGATGTCGTCCTCACCGTCGAGGATGGATCCGAATCCGGCTCGAACGAGCCGCTGGTCGTCGGCGACAAGTACCCGGATCACGTGCTCTCCTCAGCGCCACGTTCCGCTGGCGGCGTCCCGTACGGCAGGCGCGCGTGGACCCGGAACCCGCCCTCGGCGCGAGGGCCGGCGTTGAGCTCGCCCGCCACCGATGCCGCTCGCTCTGTCATCCCGATGATGCCTACTCCCGTTCCGTCCGGTGTGCTGCCGGCTTGCCGCGTACCGCCCCGCCCATCGTCCAGTACCTCGATGACGACGGCCTCGGAACCGAACCGGACGCGGACGATGGCCGTCGACGCGTCCGCGTGGCGGGTGACATTGGTCAGGGCTTCCTGAACGATGCGGTAGCCCGCGACATCGACCGCGGACGGAAGCCACGCCGGCGGCTCGCCCTGGATCTCCGCATGAACGTCGAGATCGCTCGACCGGGTCCGCTCGATCACCTCGTGGACTCTGGACAAGCGGGGCGCCGGTGTCGTGGGGGCGGCCTCGTCCACCTGCCGGAGCACGCCGAGGGTAGCCCGAAGTTCGCGCAACGCCTCCTGGCTGCTCGCCTTGATGGCGCTCAAGGCCTCCTCCGCCTGGGACGTGTCCTTGCCCATCCGGTGCAATGCCGCTCCGGCCTGGACGTGGATGAGCGAGATAGTGTGGCCGAGGACATCGTGCAGCTCACGGGCGATCTGCAGCCGCTCCTCGGTAGTGTGCCGCTCGAGCTCCGCCACCCGGTTGAGCTCGGATTCCCGCAGGCGGCGCTCGACCTCCCGCAGGTATGCCCGCCGGTTGTAGACGGCGCCTCCGATCGCCATCACCGACAGCAACCAACCAGCGAAGAACAGCACCCCGAGCTCACCGAGGTTCTCGGTGTCGGTGCTGTACTCGCCGTAGAACGACGCCACGATCACCACGGCGGCAAGGAGCGCGCCGACGGCGAACCGGCCGGTGGCCATGAGCGTGTACAGGGCGATGGCGAACGCGATGATGACAGGTCCGTCGGGATCGGGCATCAACAGATACGCCGCTGTCCCGGCGAGGGTCACCAGGGTGACCGCGAGCGGATAGGCCCGCCGAAAGTACAGGGCAGCACACGTCAGGATGAGCACGAGCCAGCCGACGGGCGTGATCTCGGTGTCGCGCTCTGGAAACACGCTGCCGGCTATCGCGACCACAGCGGTCAGCGCGGCCAGGACGGCGTCCGCCGTGCGACCACGCAACCTCGGCGCCCCCGGGCTCGCCAGGCCCGCCAGGTGGGCTGAGTCCGCTGGGTTCGATTGGTCCGCCGCCGAATCCGCCATCGCCCGACAGCATACGAGGTGACGGCCGTCGGTGCGGCTGGCGGCCACCTGGCACGAGCCGTCGCGCGCGGCGCTGCACACGGCGCGGTGCACGCCGAAGATCGAACTGCCTCTGGACAAGCGCCGTCGTTACTCATTAGATGGCCTGATGCCGCAGTCCGATTTCGCCGACATGCTCCGAAGGCACCGATTCGCGGCCGGACTGTCCCAGGAGGAGCTCGCACGTCGCGCCGGTATCAGTGGCGATGCGGTGGCGGCCCTGGAACGTGGGCGGCGCCGCGCGCCGCGCCCCCTGACCGTGCGTCTCCTGGCGGATGCGCTGGAACTCTCCGGCGAGCAGCGCCAGCTGTTCATCTCGTCGGCACGACAGCGTCCCCGGCCAGAGCCGGCCGCGAACGGGCGGTCCACCGCCGTGGCGGACGATTTCATCGGCCGGACCTCCGAGCTGGCTCACGTGGTCGACATCCTGACGCAACCTCCCGGCCCCCGCCTGCTCACGCTGACCGGCCCGGCAGGCGTCGGGAAGACCCGGCTGGCCATCGAGGCGGCCGGCGAGGTGATGCATCGGTCGTCGGGGATCGTCAGCTGGGCGGCATTGGGTTCGTGCACCGACGAGGTGACCGTCACCACCGCTGTGGCCACTGCCCTGGGCCTCACCGTTTCTCCGGAGCACGCCCAGCCCGGCTTTCTCAGCGGATATCTCCAGAACCAGCAGGCGGTCATCTTCCTCGACAACTGCGAGCACGTGATCGACGCGGCGGCGGCGTTGTCGGAGAACCTGATACGGGAGTGCGCACAGGTCAGGCTGGTCGCGACCAGCCGGGAAACTTTGCGCATACCCGGCGAGACTGTCTTGACGGTACAGCCGCTCGCCTTGTCCGACGCCGCCCGGATGTTCACCCTCCGGGCGGCGGCGCACGCGCCGCCAGTCACCGACAGCGAGACCAGACACGTCCGGGAGGTCTGCCGGCGCCTCGAAGGCCTACCCCTGGCGATCGAGCTCGCCGCGGCGCGGGTGAACGTCCTGACCATCGAGCAGATCGCGCGGGAGTTGCGCTCGTCGTTCCGGGTCCTGGGGTCCGGTAGCCGGACGGCACCGAAACGCCAGCAGACCTTGCACGCCGCGATCGCGTGGAGCTACGACCTGCTGAGCCCGGCTGAGCAGGTCTTCCTGGCGGATCTATCGGTCTTCTCCGGCGGCTGGACCATCGCCGCGGCCCAAGCGGTGTCCACGGAGCGCTCGGGGCCGGACCCATCGCCCGTCATTGACGCGATCGGCCGGCTGGCGGACAAGTCTCTCGTGAACGTTCTGCGCGCGGAGGGCGAGGCCCGCTACGACATGTTCGGAGTGATCCGGGAGTTCGCGGCCGGACAACTGGACCGCGCAAACCGGTGCGACGAGGTTGAACAGCACCACGCCATCTATTTCATCGACCTGGCAGAGGAGGCCGAGACGGAGCTTCACGGCCCGGAGCATCGTGACTGGCTCACCCGCCTCGACCTGGAACTGGACAACTTCAGGATCGCCATGAAGCGCTCCTTGGAACGGCGGCGCCCGGTTCTGGCGCTCAAGTTGGCCGGCGCCCTCTATACCTACTGCTACCTGCGCGGACACTATACCGAGGGGCGCGGGTGGCTGGACGCCGCGCTGTCCGCCTACGAGCATGCCGGTCCGGCGCCAGAACACGCGCGGTGGCATGCGAAAGCACTCCTGGGTGCTGGGTATCTGGCGTTCTTGCAATGCGACTACGACGTCGCCCAGCGCATGCTCGAGACCGCCCGAGTCGTGTATGGCGAGCTCGGCGACCGGTCCGGCACCGGATTGACACTGCGCTATCTCGGCAGCGTTGCACGGGAACGAGGCGACTACGCGACGTCGGCCGATCTTCACAGGAAGAGCCTGGCGGTCTATGACGAGCTTGACGACGCGGCGGGAAGCGCGTGGGCCGTGCACCACCTGGCGTTCGTGGCATGGCTCCGGGCGGCGTGGGACATCGCGCGCCAGCATGCCCGCGACGCCCTCGAGCGGTTCCGGCGACTCGGTGACGGTGAAGGCATCGTGTGGTCCCTGATCAATCTCGGCGTGGTGGAGCTGTACACCGAGAACCTCCAGCATGCCCGCGTCATGCTGGAGCAGGCCCTCAGTCACGCTGAGGAGGAAGGCTTCCGAGAGGGAATCGCCTGGTGCCGCAATCAGCTCGGTGTCCTGGCCACATGCGACGGGGACCTGGACCGGGCCACCGATCTCCTGGACGCCGGCCTCGATATACACCAGGAACTCGGCGATCAATGGCGCGCCGCGAGCACGGTGGAGGCGATCGCGGCGGTGATGGTCCGCCGCGACCAAGCCAAGCAAGCGGTGGTCATGCTGGGAGCGGCGGCCGCGGCGCGGCACCGCATCGGCGCGCCCGTGCCTGTGTGCGAGGCGCCCGCGCATCAAGCCACGCTGACGGCGGCCCGCGCCGAGCTGGATGACGACGCGTTCGACGCAGCTTGGCAGCGTGGCCGGGAGACCCCGTTGCATCAGATCTAGAGTTCTGCGCTACCGCGCGCTTGGCCGGCCGCGCCCATGCCCCCCGGATGGGCGCCGCCGACCAAGGCGCGTGACCATTAGCGTCGCGTACGCGGCTATCAGCTGCCCAGCGACACCGCCCTGACAATACCCTGACAAACCGTTCAGCACCCGACAAACTTCACCCAATGCGCCCAGAACACGAGGACCACGCCGGCGTCGTCGCCGGTAGTGCTGGCCGGATGGCACCGCAGAAGCAGCTGGTGCGCGAGCCGCCGGTGGGAGCGGCCAAGTAATCTGCCAGACGTGAGCCACCAGACCCGCCCGGCGCCCGAGCCGGAGTCGCTGGCCGCACTGCTCGGAGGGCGCTCCGGGGCTGTCGACGCGTCGGCCCCGCCGGTCTTCTTCGTCACCGCGTGGCTGGTCGCGGGCGAGTCCATCGGGGCCGGGATCGCCGCTGCGTTCGCGGCCGCCGCCGTGATCGCCGGTATCCGGCTGCGGCGGGGCGCACGGCCCCGCGCCGCGCTCGTCGGCCTGCTCGCCACCGGCATCGCGGCACTTGTGGTCCTCTACACCGGGCGGGCCTCGGACTTCTTCCTGATCCAGCTGGCCAGCAACGTCGCCAGCGCGCTGGCCTGGGCCGTCAGTATCGTCCTGCGATGGCCGCTGTTGGGCGTCGTCGTCGGCGGCGTCCTCGGCCAGAAGGCGCGCTGGCGGCGCGACCCCGACCTGGTGCGTGCCTACGGACGCGGCAGCTGGGTCTGGGTCATGCAGTACCTGATCCGGGTCGCCGTGTTCCTGCCCCTCTACCTGGCCGACGAGGTGGTGGCCCTGGGGATAGCACGGGTTGTGCTCACGTGGCCGCTGATCGCGGCCTGCCTCGCGGTGTCCTGGGCGGTAATCCGCAAGACGCTGCCTTCCGGCCACCCCGGCCTCCGCCACCCGGCCCCCTCCGAATGATCATGTAAACCATGTTTTCTCGTGCTTCACCAGGGCTGCAGGCATGGTGAAGCACGAGAAAACATGGTTTACATGATCATTTAGGCCGCGGGTACGGCCGGTGGTGCGGGCGCTAGTCCTGATCGGCGCCGAGACGTTCCAGAAGGTCGCGCAGCTCCTCGGCGATCTTCGGTGTGGCGGCGAAGGTCAGCCTCTCCCCCGCTTCCTCGCCACGAAGGCCGCTGACCACCGCGCCCGCCTCCGAGGCGATCAGGGCACCCGCGGCCAGGTCCCACGGCTTGAGTCCCCGCTCGTAGTAGGCGTCCAGCCGCCCCGTCGCCACCGCACAGAGGTCCAGCGCCGCGGCGCCGGCTCGCCGGATGTCACGCACCACGGAGATCAGCTCCGCCAGGATCGCCCCTTGCCGGACACGGCGCGAGGCGTCGTAGCCGAAGCCGGTGCCCACCAGCGCGAGCGAAAGCTCGCTGCACTGCGTGGTGTAAATGGGAGAACCGTCGAGAAACGCACCGGAGCCGCGCACGGCCGTCCATGTCTCCCCGCTCTCCGGGTTGTGGACGACGCCGCCCTGGACCACTCCATCGATCTGCACGGCGATGGAGACCGCGTACTGCGGGATCCCGTACAGGTAGTTCACTGTGCCGTCGATGGGGTCCACCACCCATACGACGCCCGACTCGCCTGAGCTGTGTCCACCCTCCTCACCGAAGACCGCGTCTCCGGGCCGGGCGCCGAGGAGCCGGTCCCGGATGAGTTGCTCGGCCGCCGTGTCGGACTCGGTCACCACGTCGGTGGGCGTCGACTTCGTCGCGGCCACGGTCATGCGGCTGACGGCCTGCCTCCGCTCGCGGGCCAGCGCACCGGCCTCGTGGGCGGCGCCGACCGCGAGGTCGACGAGGTTCGTGACATCAGCGCTTTGCACAATCAGCTCCTGGGGTAAGGGGGTTCGTCCGTGCCGCACAGCGCCGGCTTCGGGCCGCGCGGGTTCGGGCAGCAGGCGGCCGGGCAGACATCGTGTGACGGACCGGGAGGTCCGATGCTCGACCGGGTCACGCTCTCGCCGCGTTCAACGGCGGCACGCTCCAACAGCAAGTCGACCACGGTGTCGACGAAATCGGGGTGGGTGCCCGCCGTGGCCGCACGGGCCGCGGAAAGGCCGAGGCGGGCAGCGGTGTCCAGCGCCTCCGTGTCGAGATCGTAGGCGACCTCCATGTGGTCCGACAGGAAGCCGATGGGAGCCATCACCACGCCAGGCACTCCGGCCGCCGCGAGAGCCTCGAGGTGATCGTTGATGTCCGGCTCCAGCCAGGGCATGTCCGGCGGTCCGCTGCGCGAGCAGTAGACCAGGTCGTACTGATACTCGACGCCGGTGCGGGCAGCGACCTGTTCTGTCACCGTACGCGCGACCGCTTCGTGCTGCGCGACATAGGCACCGCCGGCCGGCCCCGAGGTCTGCGCCATGGACACCGGGATGGAGTGCGTCACGTACACGAGCCGTGCGCGCTCGGCCGACTCCGCCGGAATCTCACCCAGTGCGCCGACCACCCCGTCCACATTCGCGGCGATGAATCCCGGCTGGTCGAAGCAGTGCCGGAGCCGATCGATCCGGGGCACGCCGGGCCCCATCGCCACGACCGCCTCGGCAAGATCCTCCCGGTACTGACGGCATCCCGAGTAAGAGCTGTACGCACTGGTCACAAAGGCGGCCGCCCGGGTGATCCCGTCGGCGGCCATGCGGCGCAACTCGTCGGAGAGGTATGGGTCCCAGTTTCGATTACCCCAGTACACCGGGATGGACAGGCCCATCTCGGACAACCGGTGCTCGAGGCCGGCCACGAGGGACCGGTTCTGATCATTGATGGGGCTCTTGCCGCCGAACGCGCGGTAATGCTCGCCGACCTCCTCGAGGCGTTCGGTGGGGATTCCCTTGCCCCGGGTGACGTTCTCCAGGAACGGAATGACGTCTTCTTGCCCCTCCGGGCCGCCGAACGAGACCACCAGCAACGCCTCGTAGGGCGCGAGCCGGGAGTCGACAGAATCAGAGCTACTCACCCTCTGATCCTCCCAAGCCCGCCGCGTACGCCGCACGGAGGGTGCCGAATACGCCCGGGCGAGCAACGCGGGAGTGGCGGCGACGGGATCCGGCTTTTGTCTTGTCTCGGCACGATACGCTTCAACAGTCCCTGCTCGTGCGGCGTGGCGGCTTGGTACAAACACTCTCACAAGCGACGATGAGAGCAGTCATGGTGTGGAGGTAAGGGTATGCGAGAGCTTCGCTTGACTGCGGTCAGCGAGGACTGCGAGTACTTGATCCTCTCCGACGGTGACGAACAGTTCGCGCTGCGGGCCGACGAGCGCTTGCACGCCGCGATCCGAGGTGACCGAGCGAGGTTGGGACAGTTGGAGATTCAGCTAGAGAGCCAACTGCGTCCGCGGGACATCCAGGCCCGGATCCGGGCCGGTGAGTCGGTTGAGTCCGTCGCCGCGGCCGCTACGATGCCGCTGGAGAAGGTGCGGCGCTTCGCCGGACCCGTGCTGGCTGAGCGTGAGCACATCGCCGGCAGGGCCCGTCAGGCGAACCTGCGCCGTCCAGCGGGCGACGGGCCGGTGCGTACCCTCGAGTCCGCGGCTGCCGACTACGCCGCCTCCATAGGCGCCGAGCCGGAGAGCGTCGAGTGGGACGCCTGGCGCGCCGACGACGGCCGCTGGCGGGTCCAATGCTCGTGGACCGCGCCCGAAGACGCCCCGGACGACACGACCGAGCCGTCGGCAGCGGTCTTCTCCTTCGATCCTTCCGGCCGTTCCGTCGTCCCGCAGGACCTCGTCGCGCGGCTGGTCTCCGGAGAGCCGCGGCCCGAGCCCGAACCGGCCCCGGAGGAGCCCGACGCGCCCGCCGGACCACCGCGGCTGTCGGTGGTCGCCGAAGCGCCTGAGGACGAGACGCCGGACGATGCATTCGATTCGGCGCCCTTGCCGGAGGCGATGACCACCGCCCAGGTGAGCGACGAGCCGGTGTCGGCCCTGCTGCGGTCCACCGCGCCGGTCGAGAACGACGCCGACGACGATCCCAACGACGAGAACCCCACCACACCCATCGAGCCCGTGGCCCGCCGTCCCCGGCGCACCGGCCGGTACGGCCGCCCCGAGCGACGTCGCCGCGAACCGGAGCTGTGGAGCGACCAGCCCGCTGACGACGAAGACAACGCCAGCACGGATCGCCTCCGCCTCAGCGACATCGCCAGTCACGTCGACGAGGGCGACGACGACGAGCACGAGCAGCCTGAACTGGCCCCCACGGCACAAGAACCGCCGCCGGTGGCGAAGCCTCGCGGGTCGTCCCGGTCGCGCCGTCCGAGCGTTCCTACCTGGGACGAGATCATGTTCGGTCGTCGTAAGCCCGAATAGAGCTCGACTCCGCCAAAAGTCCTAGCCCGCGCTCGTCAGCAACGGCACGAGCATCTCGTCCTCGCTGATGGCGCCGTGCAGGCCCACCAGCTTGGTCTCGACCGGGAAGACACTGCGGTATTCCACCGCGCACTGACCGTGCACGTTGGCCACCACGTCGCCGATCCGCTCGAGCACCCGGTTCTCCACCGCGCCGAACCAGCCCAGATCCACGGCTTCCTCACGGGTCACCACCGTGGCGCGGCCGCCGTCCAGCACATCAGTCCAGGCCGCCCGGACGTCCTCGGCGTTCGAGCGGTCGCCGTCGCGCGTGTAGACGTGCCGAAAGCGTGCCTCGCCGGCGATGAGTGAGACACCTTCGCGCAGCCCAGGGTGATCTCCCACGTCGATCCGGAGCTCGCTCGGGATGTCGACCATGCCGTGGTCACCGGTGACGATCAGCACGGCGTCGTCGGGTAGGGCGTCGTACAGCTCCTCCGCGAACCGGTCCACCATCACCAGCTGGTGCCGCCACGCCGCGGACCGGCAGCCGCTCTGGTGCCCGGTGTGATCGAGGTCGCTGTCGTAGACGTAGACCAGGCTCGAGTCGCCGGCGCGGACCGCGTCGGCGGCGGCAGCCACCCGTTCACCGTAGGTGCCGGCCGCGCGGAAGGGCCCGCGCAGGGCAGCCATGGTCAGGCCGGTCTCCCGGAACCGCCGCTCCCCCAGCACCGCGGTGCTGACGCCCGCATGGTGTGCCCGTTCGAAGAGGGACGGATGCGGCTGGTACGTGGCCGGATCGATTCGCGGTTCCCATTTCAGCGCGTTGAAGATCTCGTCGCGCCCCGGTACCCGCGTGGTGTAGCCGAGGACCCCGTGCCGGCCCGGCGGGAGTCCGGTGCCGAGGCTTGTCAGGCTGGTGGCGGTGGTGCTGGGCACACCGCAGGTGAGCGGGCGCCCGGATAAGGAGGCGAGGAACGGCGTCTGGATCGGATGCGACGACAGGAGGTTCCAGCCGAGCCCGTCCACCAGCAGCACGCAGTATCGCGACGCACGCGGCAGGTCCAAGGCGTTGTCCTCCCCCGGCAGGCCGAGGGCACCCAGCACCGACGGAAGCAGATCGGCAAGCGAACGCTCGCCGTATCGAGGCAGCACCGGCAAGCGCGTCACCGCACCCGCACGGTGGCGGCCGACAAGGCCCGCGCGAAGCGCAACATGTCGTCCACCCGGGCGATGCCGTCACCGGCCTCGCTCACACGCAGGGTGAAATCGTCGGAGGTCAACGCACCGGTATATCCGTGGTCCGCCTCGCAGTCTGGATCACCGCAGGTGGCGGGCTCGAGATCGATCCGGCTCATCGCTCCCCAGCCGATGGTCACCACGACATCCAGCGGCCGGTCGCCTATCTGGTGAGACGCCGGAGACGGAACCGTCCGGCTGACGACCACCGAGGACACCCGATCGAGCGGGACCGCCTCCGTGGAGGTGGTGGCGTACGGCCCACCGTGGGTCTCGTCCGACGGGTACTCGTCCGAGTGACCGACGATGAGCCGGGTAGGAGTGAGCACGAGGACGCTGACATGGCGACGTAGCTCGTCACGGTCGAAATGCGGCTCGTGATGAACGATGAAGGACTCGACCGGTTCCCCGGCCAGCGCTGTTTCCAGCGTGTCCGCGACGAGGTCCGGGTAGTAGCCCGCCTGCTGAATCGCGATTCTCAGCCCTTCGCGAGTCCCTGTGTCCGACATAGCCCCCATCCTTACACGCTCTGCTCAGGCCAGACGGCGTGCATACCAGTCCGGGCGCGGCGCGAGTCTCGACAGCCGCGCCGCGGCGTTCACCACAGCGACGCCTTCCTCACCCACCAGGACCGGATTCAGCTCGATCGCCGCGAGCTCGGGCAGGTCGTCCGCCATCCGGGATACCCGATGCAACAGGTCTTCAACGGCTTTGACATCAGCCATGATTCCGCCGCGGTACCCGAACAGCAGCGGCGCGGCCTTCACCTCGCGGACCATCTCCGCGGCCGCCACGTCGGTCAGCGGTGGGATCCGGTAGGCGCGGTCGCTGAGCAGCTCCGTGGCGACACCGGAGATGCCGAACGAGATCACCGGGCCGAACATGGGATCCTCTCGCCCCCAGATGGCGACCGGCACGCCGCCCGCGGCCATCGGCTGGACCACGAACCCGGCGTCGGCGGGATCGGCGAGGGTACGAGACATGGTCTCCCACGCGTCGCGCATCTCGTCGGCGGTGTCGATATTGCGCCAGACATCGGCGAGGTCCGGGCGGTGCCGCAGGTGTGATGCCGTGGCCTTGAGAACCACCTCGGTGCCGAACCGCTTCATCGCGGCCAGCGCGTCATCAAGCGTCGGGGCGGGCGTCATCGGCGTCAGCTCGACGCCGTAGTGCTGCAGGAGGTCGGCCACGTCGGTCGGGGCCAGCTCGACCGTGTCCTCGGCTGATGCAGCGAGCAGCGAGTCCACCAGTGCCCGGGCCGCCGCGGCGTCGACGCCGCCCACCGCCGGCACCTGCCCGTGCCGGCGACGCCGCCACGTGCCGTACCCGGTGACGTGCGCCAGGGCTCGCGCGGCTTCCTCGACCGACGGGTACGACGGCACCGAGCCGCGCTGGGGAACCCCGTGCTCGTCGAGCTTGCGCATCTCCTCGGGGACACCACGGCTGCCCAGGAAGGTGGTGACCATGGGCTTGCCGCTGGTCTCCGATGAATGCGCCAGCACCCGAGCCACGTCCTCCCCGCGGGAGGCGTCGACGGCGGCGGTGAACATCACGAGGAGTGCGTCGATCTCCGGGCGGGAGGCGAGATCGCCTAGCGCGTGCCGGTACGCGTCCGCGGACGCGGCTACGCCCAAGTCCACCGGCTCGCATCCGACGTCGAGCCCGGCGGCGAGGACGGCGTCGTTGGCCAGCAGACACAGCGCGCTGGAGTTGCCCACGATGCCGACCCGGTTTCCGGCCGGAAGCGGCTGGTAGGCCAGGATCTGGGCCACATCGAACATCTCCGGGATGGTGTCGACCCGGATCACACCGGACTGCCGGAACATGGCATCGAGCGCGGCCTCGGGTACCTCGATGGGCCGTACGGTGTGTCCGGTCGGCACCCCCTGCGTCGTCCTCCCGCTCTTCACCGCGACCACCGGCTTCACCTCGGCGACGTCGCGGGCGAGGCGGGAGAACTTGCGCGGGTTGCCCAGCGACTCGAGGTACAGCAGGACGACTTCGGTGGCGGCGTCGTCGCGCCAGTACTGCAGCAAGTCGTTTCCGGAGACGTCGGCGCGGTTGCCGGCGGAGACGAACGTCGACAAGCCCAGACCGCGGGCCGCACCGTCACTGAGAATCGCTGTTCCCAGCGCGCCGGACTGCGCGAACAGGCCGATCCGCCCCGGCGGGGGCACGATGGGCGCCAACGACGCGTTGAGCGAGTACGCGGGGTCGGTGTTGATGATGCCCAGGCAGTTGGGCCCCACCACCCGCATGCCGTTGGCGCGGGCCACCCGCACCAGCTCGGCCTGCCTGCGCCGGCCGTCCTCATTGCCGCTCTCCGCGAAGCCCGCCGCGACGACGACGAGGCCCTTCACCCCGTGCGCCGCGCACTGGAGGACGACCTCGCCCACCGACACGGCCGGAACGGCGACCACCGCCAGGTCGACTTCAGCGGGGATGTCGGTGAGCGACGGGTAGGCAGGCACCCCCGCGACGGCCACCGCCTCGGGGTTTACGGGGTAGACCGGGCCGGTGAACCCGTTGCCCACGATGTTGCGCACCAGCGCCTGCCCCGCTTTCCCGGCCGATCGGCTGGCGCCGACGATCGCCACCGATTGCGGCCTGAGCAGCCGCTGGATCGATCTGGCCTCGGCTCGGTGTTCGCGAGCCTCCGTGACGTGCAGGGAATGGTCGGTGGGCACGATCTCGAACTCGACGTGGACGATGCCGTCCTCGAAATGGTCGTCGACGGTGTAACCGGCCTCGGAGAACACGCTGATCATCTTGCGGTTGACTGGAAGGATGTCGGCCACGAAGCGGTGCACCCCGCGCTCTCGCGCGGCCTGCGCGAGGTGCTCGAGCAACACACTCCCGACGCCCCGGCCCTGGTGGCTGTCCTCCACCAGGAACGACACCTCGGCGATGCCGTCGGTGACGCGATCGTAGCGGCCGACGCCGATCATCTGGTCGCCAACGAGGACGATCAGCGCGACGCGCCGGACGTGGTCCATACGGGTGAAATGAGCGACGTCGCGCTCGCTGAGCCGCGGGTACGGCGCGAAGAAGCGGAAGTACTTCGACTCGTCGCTGACCCGGGCGTAGAAATCGACCAGCCGGTCAGCGTCCTCCGGGCGGATCGGCCGGATGTGCGCCGTGGCGCCGTCGGCGAGAACGACGTCGGCCTCCCAATGAGCGGGGTAGGTCGCGGCGGATTGCACACGAGAAGGCTAGCGCGCGGCGGCCCACCGGCGGCGCAAGCGACGGCCGGGTAACCGGCACGAGTCCAGTACGCGACGCCTCGTGGTCCGATCCTTCTCGACCTGCCGTAGATCTTGACAGGGCAAGAGCTTTCCGAAAGAGTCCAACTGCACGAAATGCCTTCTAGGTACCCGCATTCGCAAATGCCGGTTTCCTCGGAAGGCAGAGGGGTTTCGCTTTCTCGCATGGGCGTTTGCCGACCGTGAGCGCCGTGGGAGGCCGCGGCCTCGACCCAGATCGCCCACGGTGCGTCTTCTGCGCCAAAGCCGCCCGCGACCCGGACGGCTCGGCTTTCGAGACGGGCTGGGCGATGGCCAGAACGCCAGCAGACACAAGGGGAACATCCATGCGCGTGAAAAGACTCGTACTCGCCCTCGCAGGCGGGGCACTCCTCGCAGTAGGTTTCGCGGCTCCGTCCCAGGCCGGCCTGACGATCATCTGTGAAGGTACCGCCTCCGACGTCACCATCCCCGGCGATCTCGTCGTCCGGGCCGACACCTCGTGTGAGCTCACCAACGTCACCATCACCGGAACCGCCACCGTGCGGGCCAACGCCAACCTGCTCCTGGAGGACTCGGTCGTCGAGGGTGCACTGCGGGTGAACGCCAACGGCTTCGCCAGCCTCGACAACTCCGAGGCCAAGGACGTCACCCGACTCAACGGAGCCTTCGGCGTCTACTCCGAGGACAGCTCGCACGCACTGAACGTGGTGGCCACGGATTCGGAGTTCTTCTACAGCCTCGGCTCGTCGTACGAGCGCAACGTCAACTCCACCAATGTCGAGACCTTCCTCGAGTCCAGCCGGGTCGGCCGGAACGTCAACTCCGAGGGTGGCCTGCTCACCGACGTGTACGACTCGGTGATCGAAGGCGGCATCTCGGTAGCCGGCACGGAGCTCGGCAGCGTCGTCTGCTTCTCCGAGGTGGACGGCGACGCCAGCTTCTCCGGCAACAGCGGCCTGCTGCAGATCGGTGAGCAGGGTGCCGTCGGCGACTGTGGCTTCAACGTCTTCGGTGCCGGCCTGAGCGTCACCGGCAACACCGCCGACGCAACGATCAGCGGCAACGTCATCCGCGGCGACCTGATCTGCGCCGACAACAGTCCCGCTCCGGTGGTCAGCGACAACCGGGTGCGCGGCGAGGAGCAGTGCGAAACTGCGTCCGCGGCCTCGCTGAGCACCAAGAGCAGCGCCGCCGCCGCTCGCTCGGCGAGCAGCGTGAAGGCCGACGTGCTGGAGTCCATCTCCGAGCGCGTCGCCGAGGGCGAAGAAGCCGCCGAGGAAGCGGGTCCCGCCTTCGAGTAGACCTCGCGCCACGAATGCCGCTCAACGTGATCGGCCGGGCTTTCTCGTCGGAAAGCCCGGCCGATCATGATGAGTGTGGCGGCTGTGGGACGTGGGCCCGCGGGTGGGAACGGGCCCACGCCTCAGTCGGCTGCCGCCTCTTCGAGCGCTTCCAGGCTCACCGCTCCGGCGAAGAGCCGCCCGTCATCCAGCAGGAGGATCGAGAGGAGCCGGCTCTCCAGGGCGAGCCCTGAGCCGTAGGGCCCACCCACGGGGCGCATCTGTGAGAGCAGGGCGCCGACGGCTCCAGCGACGTCACCGACGTCCTTGTCCGACTCCGTGCTCAGCTTCTCGAGCTGAGCGGCGAGGCGCGCAGGATCCACGCCGTCGACGATAAGAACCGACGTCCACGACTCGCCGACCACATCCACCGCCATTTCGTCGGTGCCCAGCGGCGCGCCGCCGAACGGATCATGCTCCTCGTGGGCAGAGAGCCAGGAGTCCAGGTCGAGTTCCTCCGTGCTGGCCCCAGGCGGCGGTGTGAACTCGTAGACCGACGGATCCGGCTCCTTGAACGAGACCGACGTGAAGCCGACCTCGATCGCGGGGTCGCCGCCGTCGGTGCTATGAACCTGGATCCGGAGCGGAACACCGTGTTCACCGTCGATCGCCACCCGGATCGAGCCGATGAGGGACTGCTCGTCGCGAGGGGCGATGACGAGCTCATAGGCAGGACGGCCGGCCACGGTGGCGGTGCCGTCCACGGAGATCTCGGTGGTAGGCGCCAGCCAGTGCATGGCCAGCTGGGCGACGACGTCCGAGCTGCCGAGCGCGCGACCCATATCAGCTCCGAACAGGCCACCCGCGGGGTCCTCCTGACTCGCGGGCGCGTCCAGGTGTGTCACGGTGTTCTCGTCACTGTCCCAGTACCAGAAGCTGTCGCCGTCCCGGATCAGGTCGGTCTCCGACAACTCTCCGTGCAACGCGATCCGGAACGTGTCCAGGTCGGAATACCAGATCCGGGCCGTGGTGGCTCCGCTGAGCAGTGACCACGGGGTGGTGCTGTCGTCATCGGTAAAGGCCGACAGGTCGGGCAGTCCCAGGTCCGCGGAGTACACGAGGGTACCGGCGAAGGGCACCTCGGGCGCGCGGGCGAGGCCGGCGAACAGTTCCGCCGCGCTGCGCTCCGGAAGGTCGGAGTCGGCATCGGCGATGAGAGGCACGGCGACGGCCGTGGCCACCACCGCCGTCGCGGCTACCGCGGGGACCACCCACGGCTTTCCGAACACTTTGCGCCTGCCGGGGTGGTCCACTGCGGTAGCCATCTCTATGTTCTCCTTGCATCACGGATCCAATACGTCCACTGTGCGCGGCCGGCGCTGTGAGGACACTGAGAGCTTGACGGCCATCTTGGCGGGAAAGGCGGGACACTGGCCACATGCGAATTCTCGTGGTGGAAGACGAGCGGGGCATGGCACGTGCGCTTCAGCGCGGCCTCTCCGCGGAAGGGTTCTCCGTGGAGCTCGCCCACGACGGCCTCGAGGGTCTGCACCTGGCCAGGGAGAACGACTACGACGCCGTCGTCCTTGACATCATGTTGCCGTCCTTGTCCGGCTACCGGATCTGCCAGACGCTGCGCGCGGAGAACCGGTGGATGCCGATTCTCATGCTCTCGGCCAAGGACGGCGAGTACGATCAGGCGGACGGCCTCGACGTCGGCGCTGATGACTATCTGACCAAGCCGTTCTCCTATGTCGTGCTCGTCGCTCGGCTGCGCGCGCTCATCCGGCGCGGCGCGCCCAAGCGGCCAGCCGTGCTCAGCGTGGGCGATCTCTTCCTCGACCCCGCCACGCGTGCGGTCCGCCGTGGCGATCAGCCCATCGAGCTGACCCCGCGGGAGTTCGGCGTGCTGCGCTACCTCCTGCACCGCCGTGACGAGGTGGTGTCCAAGCTGGACCTCCTCGAGCATGTCTGGGACCCGCATTACGACGGCGACCCCAACGTCGTCGAGGTCTACGTGGGATACCTGAGGCGCAAGATCGACGTCCCGTTCGGCCGCCACAGTCTGCGCACCGTGCGCGGCGCCGGATACCGGCTCGTCGACGACCAGGTCGCATGACAGCGGCTCCCCGCTCCCCCAAGCACTCGCTGCGCGCGAGGATCACCTTCACGGCAGCGGTCGTCGCGTCGCTCGGCATCGCCGTCGCCGGGTTCCTCATGGTCCTGGTGGTCGAACTCACGCTGCGCAACTCGCTCGACGAGTCGGCTCGCAGCCACGGCCACGACATCGCGGTCCTGGTCGAGGCGGGGCGGCTGACCAACCCGCTTCCGAGTTCGGGTGCCGCCATCGCACAGGTGGTCGACGACCAGGGCCGGGTCCTCGCCTCGACGCCGGGCGGGGATCAGCTCGTGCCTATCGTGGGCGGCGACGACCTGACGGCCGTCAGGTCCGGCGGTGCCGTCGATCTGGATGGGACCAGGCTGGGTCAGCCAGAGCCGTACCGCGCCGTAGGTGTGCCGATCGAGCTGGTGGAGCACCCGCAGACCGTGATCGTCGCCGTGTCGCTCGCCGAACAGCACCGCACCGCTCGCCTGCTGCGCATCGGCGTCATCGCCTCCGGCTCGGGCGTGGCGGTGGCCGTCGCCTTGCTGTGCTGGTTCATCACGGGCCGGACTCTCCGCCCGGTGGAGGAACTGCGCCGGGGCGCGGCCGAGATCACGGGCACGGGCCAGCAACGGCTGCTTCCGGTGCCGGCCGCCCGCGATGAACTCTGGCGGCTGGCCACCACCCTCAACGACATGCTCATCCGGCTGGAAGCGGCATCGTCGCGTCAGCGCGCGTTCGTCGCGGACGCCGCCCACGAATTGCGCAGCCCCATCGCGGCGCTGCGCACCGAACTGGAAGTCGCCCTCGCCCATCCCGACGCCGTCGACCCCCACGAGACCGCTCAAGAAGCGCTGCAGGAGGTGGACCGGATGGGCCGCCTCGTCGACGACATGCTCGTGCTGGCTCGCCTGGAGGAGGGGAGGCGGTCATCGACCTGGCTGATCGACATGAACGACGTCGTCCGGGATGTCCTGGCCACGCTCCGGGAGGCGCGGGTCCCGATCTCGGCCGAGCCCGGTGAGTCCGCGATGGTCCACGGAAATCCCGAGGCACTGGCCCGAATGATGCGCAATCTGATCGTCAACGGCGTCCGGCACGCGGCCAGCCGCGTGGAGGTGACGATCGCGGTCACCGACCACGTGATCGAGGTGCGGGTCGGCAACGACGGCCCGGCGATCCCGCCGCGCCACCGGGAGCGGGTGTTCGAGCGATTCACCCGGCTGGACGACGCTCGCAGCCGCGACGCCGGCGGAACGGGGCTCGGTCTGGCGATCGTCCGGGAGATCGCCCGTGCGCACGGTGGAGACGTCGAGGCCGGCGACGTGCCGTCCGGAGCCTGCTTCATCGTGCGGCTGCCCGGCCGCACGCCGTGACCGGGACAGTTACGCTCGAGCCATGACACGCAATTCCACCAGTGATGAATTCGACGCGAGGCAAGCGCGCGTGAGTGACGGCGAACTGGTCATCCGTCCCTGCACCGAGCAGTACAAGCAGATGCTCAAGGCAACGCCGGTTCTCCTGCTCATACCGGTGTCCTTCCTCGTCCTGCGCCAGGGAGTGACCGGCGTCGTGCTCGCGGCGGCGACGGCGGCGGTGTGCGTCGTCGTCATGTACTTCTACTTCCGGGGCGTGCACGTGGTGGTGACTCACACCGAGATCGGGCGGTCCGGCTTCACCTCTCGCCGCAAGATGCGCCCACGTGCGGACATCGCCACGGTGGTCACCGCATCCCTGCCCCTGTCGGCCATGGACTCGCGGATCGCCAACAACCTGTTCGTGCTCGACCAGCGCGGCCGCCCCATCCTGCGGCTCAAGAGCACACACTGGACCGAAGAAGACATGACCAGTGTCATCGAACGGCTCGGCATGCGGCCGGTGACCTATCCGCGCATCGTCACCGCCAAGGAACTCAGCCGGGCACACCCGCGGGCTCTGCCGTGGATCGAACGACGCCCGATCCAGTCCGCCGTGGTGCTGACACTGGCGATCATCGCAGCGATCGTGGCCGGCATACTCGTGTTCGCCGACATCTGAGCCGAACCGGACACCCGGCCGGGCCGGACAGTGGGTCGCTGCGCACAACTGTCGG
Source organism: Phytoactinopolyspora alkaliphila (assembly GCF_010550695.1). Lineage (GTDB taxonomy): Bacteria > Actinomycetota > Actinomycetes > Jiangellales > Jiangellaceae > Phytoactinopolyspora > Phytoactinopolyspora alkaliphila. The sequence continues at coordinate 85,000 of NZ_JAAGOB010000012.1, read as the reverse complement.
CCGGAGGCGCAAGAATAGGCGGCATGGCTCGCGGAACCAAGACTCCCCCACCTGAGGACTACGAAGAGACGATCATCGACGTCGACGTCTCCGAGGAGATGCGCGGCAGCTTCCTCGAGTACGCGTACTCGGTCATCTACTCCCGCGCTATCCCGGACGCTCGGGACGGGCTGAAGCCGGTACAGCGGCGGATTCTGTTCCAGATGCACGAGATGGGTTTGCGGCCGGACCGCGCGCACGTCAAGTGCGGCCGCGTCGTCGGCGACGTCATGGGCAAGCTGCATCCGCACGGTGACGGAGCCATCTACGACACCCTGGTGCGCATGGCCCAGCCATGGGCCATGCGGGTTCCGCTGGTGGACGGGCATGGGAACTTTGGATCTTTGGACGCAGGTCCGGCGGCGTACAGGTACACGGAATGCCGGATGGCCGAGCCTGCCATGCTGCTCACGGGCTCTCTCGACGAGAACGTCGTCGACATGGTGCCCAACTATGACGGCCAGTTCCAGCAGCCTGACGTCCTGCCGGCGGCCTTCCCCAACCTTCTCGTCAACGGTGCCAGCGGGATCGCTGTCGGGATGGCGACGAACATGGCGCCGCACAACCTCGGTGAGGTCATCGACGCCACCCGGCATCTCATCGCCAACCCGGACGCCAGCCTGGACGACCTGATGCGCTTCGTCCCCGGGCCGGACCTGCCGAGCGGTGGGCGCATCGTCGGCCTGGACGGTATCCGCGACGCCTACGAGACCGGCCGCGGCGCGTTCAAGACCCGTGCCACCGCACGCATCGAGAACATCACCGCGCGCCGTAAGGGCATCGTCATCACCGAGCTGCCGTACATGGTCGGGCCGGAGCGCGTCCGCGAGCGCATCGTCGACCTGGTGCGCAACAAGAAGCTCGGCGGTGTCGCCGACGTCGTCGACTACACCGACCGCAACACCAGCCTCCGTCTCGTCATCGAGCTCAAGAGCGGGTTCGTGCCGGAAGCCGTGCTGGAGGAGCTGTACCGGCTCACGCCGCTGGAGGACTCGTTCTCCATGAACAACGTGGCCCTGGTCGACGGTCAGCCGCGTACGCTCGGCCTCAAGGAACTGCTCGAGGTCTTCATCAAGCACCGCCTCGACGTGGTCCGGCGGCGCAGCGAGTTCCGCCGCACCAAGGCGGCGGACCGGCTGCACCTGGTGGACGGGTTGCTTGTCGCGTTGCTCGACATCGACGAGGTCATCGCCGTCATCCGGTCCTCGGACGACGCCACGGCGGCCCGCGAGCGCCTCATGGAGATCTTCGACCTCTCCGAGATCCAGGCCCGCTACATTCTGGACACCCCGCTGCGCCGGCTCACCAAATATGACCGGCTGGAGCTGGACAAGGAGGCCGACGAGCTGCGCCGGACCATCAGTGAGCTGACCGCGCTCCTCGATGACGAGTCGCTGATGCGCCAGGCGGTGTCGGCAGAGCTCGCCGACGTCGCCGCGGCCCACGCCACGCCACGCCGCACGGTCCTGCTGGAGGACTCCGGCACCCCCAGCCCGCGGCTCCCGGCCACCGCGCTCGAGGTCACCGACGACCCATGCCAGGTGTTGCTCTCGTCCACGGGACTGCTCGCCCGCACGGCCGGCGACGAGCCGCCCGTGCCCGGCGAGAAACGTGCCAAGCACGACCTCGTCGTCTCGGCGGTGGGCGCCACGGCGCGCGGCGAGATCGGCCTGGTCACCACCGCGGGCAGGGTGATCCGGTTGTCCGTGCTGGACTTGCCCGCCCTGCCGCCCACGGCGTCCCCGACGCTCGCCGGCGGAGCACCGATCAGTGAGTTCGTCGAGCTCGAGGCGGCAGAGCGAGTGCTGTGCCTGGCCGACTTCTCACCGGACTCCCCCGGACTGGCACTTGGCACCGAATACGGCGTGGTCAAGCGAGTGGTGCCCGAGTATCCCTCCAACCGGGACTCGTGGGACGTGATCCGCCTCGACGACGACCGGGTCGTGGGCGCGGTGCAGTTGAGAACCGGCGAGGAGGACCTCGTGTTCGTCAGCTCTGACGCCCAGCTCCTGCACTTCTCCGCCAGCGTGGTCCGGCCCCAGGGCCGCTCCGGTGGTGGCGTCGCCGGCATCAAGCTCAGTCCCGATGCCCGTGTCACGTTCTTCGGAGCGATCGATCCGGCCCAGGACGCCACCGTGGTGACCGTCTCCGGCTCGTCGTCCGCCCTTCCGGGCACACAGGCAGGCAATGTCAAGGTGACCCCGTATTCGGAGTATCCGGCCAAGGGCCGGGCCACCGGCGGAGTGCGCTGCCATCGCTTCCTCAAAGGCGAAGACACGCTGTTGCTGGCCTGGGCGGGACACGCTCCGGCACGGGCCAGCGCCGCGAGCGGTGTGCCGATCGACCTTCCGCCGCCAGGGCGCCGGGACGGTTCCGGCACGCCGGCTGCCCAGCCGATCGCTGCCGTCGGCACGCATCTCACGGGGGACTGAGCCATCGGCCACCCGTTACGGCTCTCAGGATGCTCACAGGCCTCGGGCCTGTTCGGCTGGCAGACTTCAGCCATGCGCCGCTCATTGACGAAGGTCCGGGCCCTGCTCGTGGTCGCGACTGTGCTGGCCGCCGCCGGATGCAGCGACGACGGCGGAAGCGGATCGGATGAGGACCCGCAGGCCCAGCTCGATGCGGCCGGAGAACGCCTTGACTCCTCGTCCAGCGTCCGCTTCACCGTGGAGGGAGACAACCTTCCCGGCTCAGGCACGGTGGTGGTCGGTGCCGAGGGCGTGGCGGTCCCCCCGGCTTCCTTCGACGGCGGTGTCCGCATCCGGGCCGGGGCGATTCCAGCCACTATTGACGTCGTCTCCATCGACGGACAGCTCTGGGCGCAGCTGCCCATGACGGACGGATATGAACCCATCGACGCGAGCGACCTGGACTTCGGAGACCCGGGCAAGCTGATCGACCCGGACGAGGGCGTGAGCCTGCTGCTCAGGTCCGGCACCGAGGTGACGGCAGCCGACCGGATCCGCCTCGACGGCGAGGTCTACAACCAGGTCCACTCGACGCTGCCCGGCGAGCTGGTCGACACTATCCTGGCCATCGCCGACCCCAGCGCGGCTGTTAGTGCCACCTGGGCACTTCACCCGGACACCGGAGAGCTCCGGCAGGCCACATTGACCGGTCCGTTCTACGAGGGTGGGGAGCAGACCTACACAGTCCACCTCGACCAGTACGACGAGCCGGCCGAGATCAGTGCGCCGACCGGCTAGCCGCACCGGCGCGCGCCGGGCAGGGCAGGGCGTGCTGATCTTGTGCGCCGTCGGGATTCTTCTCGCGGCGGCCGACACGTATGTGATCGTGCTGGCTCTGCCCGACATGATGCTCGGGGTCGGCCTCGACGTCGATCAGCTGCAGCAGGCGGCTCCCCTGGTCTCCATGTTCCTGCTCGGCTACGTCGTCGTGCTGCCGCTCGTGGGGCGCATCTCCGACGTCGTCGGGCGGTTGCCGGTGCTTCGTGGGGCCCTTCTTGTGTTCGCTGCCGGATCCCTGCTCACCGCCTCCGCCGATGGTGTGGGCGAGGCCGTCGTCGGGCGCTTCCTGCAGGGCGCAGGGGGCGGCGCCCTGGTGCCGGTGACTCTCGCCTTGGTGGCCGACATGTGGCCGGCAGAACGGCGTGGCGTGCCGCTGGGCGTCGTGGGCGCGGTCCAGGAGCTGGGCTCGGTGCTCGGGCCCCTGTTCGGCGCGGCCGTTCTCGCGGTGTCCGACTGGCGGGCGATCTTCTGGGTCAACTTCGCGGTCGGTGCCGTGCTGTGTGTGGCCACCGTGCGCAGGTCTGGAACCGGCCTCACGACGGTAACCGGCCGGGAGCCCGCCGGGCGCCGGGACGTCACGGGGGCCCTCCTGGCCGCAGGCGCGCTCACCGCGGCGGCCGTGGCCGCGGTGCGGCCGGTATCGCTCGAGCAGAGCGTCACCTGGGGAGAGCTCCTGGTGCCCGTAGCCGGTGGGTACGCGTGGACCACCCCGCTGGCGCTGACGGCGGCGGCCCTCGGCGCCGGTTTCGTGGCCCGCGAACTCACCGCGTCCAGGCCCTTGCTCGACCTGCGCCGGACGCCGGCCGTCCTGCGCGCGTCCGACCTGCCGGGCGCGGCCTTCCTGGGTGCGGCGCTCGGCGGAGTCGTCCTGACGTTCGCTGTCGCCGATCCGGCGGTGGAGTTCATCGCGCCGGCCGGCACCTGGATGCTGGTGGCCTCCGCGGTGGCGCTGGTGCTGTTCGCCTGGCGGCAGCGCCGGGCGGCCGCGCCACTCGTCCCAGCCGAGGCCATCCGTGCACGGCCCGCGTGGGGGGCCCTGCTGGTCAGCCTCTTCGTCGGTGCCGCGCTGGTGGCCGTCGTCGTCGACGTGCCGATCCTCGCCCGCACCGTCATGCCCGGCGCCGATCAGCTCGACGCCGCTCTCGTGCTCTTGCGGTTTCTTGTGGCACTACCCGTGGGCGCCGTCCTGGGCGGCTGGCTCGTCCGGCACGTCTCCCCCGCGGCCGTGTCCACCGTGGGCATGGGGCTTGCGGCCGGCGGGCTGGGGGTTATGACCACCTGGAGCGCCGGATCTCTCGACGGCCTCGCCGACGACGCCGTGCTCGCCACCGCGGGACTCGGGTTCGGACTCGCCATCGCCCCGGTGAACGCCGCCTTACTCGCGGCGACGCCCCGGGCGACGCATGGTGTGGCCAGCGCCCTGCTCGTGGTGTCGCGGATGATCGGCATGCTCGCCGGGCTCTCCGCGTTGACCGCCATCGGGCTGCGCCGCCTGCACAGTGTGCAAGCCGGGATCGACTCTCCCATGGTGCTGTGCCCGAGGTCACCCACCAACTGCCCGCCGTACGACGATGCGGTGCGCGAAGCGATCGTCGCTCAGCTCCAGGCCACGTTCACGGGCGCGGCCGTGTGCGCGCTTCTCGCCGCAGTGGGTGCCGCCGCACTCCTGCGCACGCGGGTCGCCGCCGTTTCGTCGTGACCATGCGCCAGACACCCGGAGACCGGCCGGGTGCCGGCATCTCCTAGGCTCGCCCTGTGACTGAGCCTGACGACTTCGCCGATGTCCTGGCAGCCAACGACCAGTACACCCGTACCTTCGACCTGATGGGACTGGAGCCGCGCGCCGCCCGCGGGCTGGGCATCGTAACCTGCATGGACTCCCGCATCGAGCCCCTGGACATGCTCGGGCTGAAGCCGGGCGATGCGAAGATCATCCGCAATGCGGGCGCCCGGGTCACGGAGGACGTGCTACGCACTCTCGTGCTCGCCACGCATCTGCTCGGCGTCGAGCGTGTGATGGTCGTCGCTCACACCAACTGCAAGATGGCCAGCGCCACCCGGGACCAGGTGATCGAGATCATCGAGGCCGAATCGGCCATCGACGTGCGCAGCCTCGATTTCCGTCTCGTCGCCGACCAGCGCGAGTCACTCGCCGTCGACGTACAGAAGATCCGTTCGTGGCCGTTCCTCCCGCCGGGCATCGTCGTGGGTGGTTTTGTCTACGACGTGTCGAACGGACGTCTCCTCCACGTCACCTGACCGAAGGCCGGGCCTCCCGCTTGCCGCGCCTCAGTCCGATCTCGTAAGCGACGAGGAGAAGGAGCCACAGCGCCGTGATCGGGATGACGAACCACAGCATGGCGGCGCTGAACGGCTCGAGCGCGGCATGGTCGGTGGCCTCCAGGTACAGGTACGCCACATAGGCCACGAAGAGCGCGACGAACAGACCGCCCTCCCAGCGGGCGATGGCTTGGCCGGTGAATGCCACGGGCAGCAGGACCAGGCTGACCGCCACCATGATCGGAATATCGAACCGCACGGCCGACGCCGCGACCTCCACGCCGTCAGGGGCCACCAGCGCCGTGGTTCCCAGCACGGCGCCCACGTTGAACACGTTGCTGCCGACCACGTTGCCTACCGCGAGTTCCCGCTCTCCACGGATGACCGCGATGATGCTCGTGGCCAGCTCGGGAAGAGACGTGCCGATCGCGACGACGGTGAGGCCGATGATCAGGTCGCTGACACCGAACGCAGCCGCGATGTCGGTGGCACCGCGCACCAGCAGCTGAGCGCCACCCACCAGCAGGCCCACACCCAGGACGACGAGGCCTACGTCCAGCAGCGGTGAGCGGCGCCGCGCGCTGACCCGGCCAGGTGGCCGGCGAGGTGGCTTGCCCAGCTTCCTCCGCCTGGCCACCAGTACCGTCACCACGAGGTAGATCACCAGCGCGGTCACCAGTATCAGGCCGTCCGTGCGGCTGACGAGGCCGTCGAGTGCCACCAGGAGCATCGCGACGGCCATCACCACCATCACCGGGATGTCCGCTCGCACCAGCTGTGATTTCACGACGAGTGGCAGGAACAGCGCCGAGAGGCCCAGAATCAGGAGAATGTTCGCCACATTGCTGCCGACGACATTGCCCACGGCCAGCCCCGGCGAGCCGGTGAACGCCGCTCCCATGCTCACAGCCAGCTCGGGAGCCGATGTGGCGAACGACACCACGGTCAGGCCGACGATCAGCGGCGCCATGCCGAAGGTGCGAGCCAGGGAGCCGGCACCGCGCACCAGCACCTCGCCACCGCCGATGAGGACAGCCAATCCACCTACCAGCATCAGCACAGTCGCAAGAGTCACGATCACCACACTATGTGTGCGAACCGCCTGAACCTTCGATCGGTAGGGGTGCCGTGTCGTGGCTCCCGAAGGCCTCGGTCCACGTCGACGACGGATCCACATGTGGCCGCAACAGGCCGCTGAGTTCCGCGTCTGCTCGCCGGTTGAGCACGTCCGAGGAGATCTTTCGCGCAACACCGGCCAGGATGTCGGCCAGCTGGACGCGCGAGTCCGCACGGGAGTCGACGAGCCGTAATCCGGCGAAGACTCGCCCGGGCGACGCGTGCGTCCGCTCGAGCAGGTTCCCCAGCTGGTCGATCCGGGCGGCTGTCAAAGAGTTCTGCTGGTCGTGGACGACTGACACGGGAAGGACCCCGGCACTCCAATGGATGACCGCGCGAGCGATAGCCGGGATCAGCGGGTCGAGCGCTGGGATGGCCGAAGGATCGGCGAGTATCCCTGACCGGAAAGCCTCCGCCCGGGGGCGCGCCTGCCGGAGACCGGCGACGATCTCGTGAATGCTCTCGTGCCGCTCAGCGTGTACGTCACCGACCAGCTCGAAAAAGACTCCGACAGGATCGGTGTAGTTCCCGCGGATTCTCACTCGCAGCAGAGCCGTGGAGGCCTCCAGGAACGTCCGCCACCGTGCGGCGCCGAGCACGCGCGGCCCGTCGTGGACCAGTGCGAGTGCGCTCGCCTCGGTCTCCGGACTGGGGAACAGACCCCCGCTCTCCGCGTCCGCGGCGTCGCCGATCAGCGTGTCGACAATCCGCCTGACGACGAGGAACGTGTTGTCGGTGAGATGAACGCTGGCCTTGCCGTGAATCGGCGAGTCCGGCCCAAGCAGCCAGATGAGTACGCTCCGGTGCTTCTCTCGCAAGAGATGGTTCGCCTTGTACTCCACGGCCGGCGAGCGGATCCGCTCCCGCAGCTCGAGTAGACATGCGGCCGCCTGTTCCGGGCCTAACCGGATACTCGCGTGGGCGAACACGTCTGTGTTTCCGCCGACGAGGTTCTCGCCCTCGGCGCCGGACTCGTCACACGCGATCTCCACCGAGCCGAGGCCGCACGCCTTGTCTGCCGGCGGGTCAGGTCCGGCAGGCTCCGCGCCCTCGCCTGCCACGGGATGCGTGTCCACGGGACGCCAGCATACGGCGATCCCGCGACCAGGTCCGGTGGCGGCGGGGATTCCCGGAGACGGATCAGGCGGCGCCGGAACGCCAGATCCGGTAGTGCAATGTGAGAAACGGCAGACCGAACAGCGTGAACGCATGCTCGGCGCTCAGCTCGCCGCCGTCGGCACGGACGTGCAGCTCTTCGGCGAAGCCCCGTACGGCCAGCGACGTGAGGTGACTCGACCCCGGGTCGATGTAGGTCAGGTAGTGGCCGGGATGGGTGAGCGTGCTCGTGCTCGACAGCGTCAGTCCACCGTCATCGCGGGCAGTGGGCGTGAGGGTCGCGGTGAAACTCGAGCCGGGCAACGGGAATCCAACGCTGATGTAGCCGCGCCCGCCGTGCCGGTAGGTGGTGTAGATGCCGACGTAGATGGGCTCGTCGTCGTCGGTGAACGATCGGATCCAACCTCGGACGTCGGGGCCGTGGAGCCCACTGATCGTGTCGATCCTGCTGGTGACTCCGCGAAGGGCGGCGCGTTGGTTCATGGGGACGTTGGCCTGGCCGAGCGGGCGGGCGACCAGCGTCCGGTACAGCACGTACCCCGGCCGGACCCAGGCGCGCCAGTGCGGCCGGATGTCGAGACTGAACCGGGTGGTGTGCTCGTAGAACTCGCGGACCAGGGGATCCACCCGCTGGGCATCGAAGTCCGGGCCGTTCAGCTCATCCAGCGAGGAGACGATGCCGACGTCGGAGGCGTCACGCGTATAGGTTCCCCCGGCGATACCCGCGAGCTCACGGACGTAGTCGGTCCCGACATACCGAGCTTGAGTGCCGAGCGGCACCACGAAAGGCAGCTCGGCGGGATCCGCGTCCTCGGCAAGAAGCGAGATCTGAGCATCACGGAAGACCAGCGCGGAGATCGTGCGGTACGCCAGAACGGTCGCTGCCGCAACCGTCGCCGCAGGTACGTGCTGCCCCGCGCGTCCCAGGACGGCGCCTACGGCACCCCCGACCGCGGGTCCCAGCACCACCTTGTGCGGCCGGACACCCATGGCTCCCGCGATGCCTCCGGCGACCAGGCCGACACTCAGCGGACGCGGAGTGCCCAGCCGGTCGGCGAGCCATCCGACAGGGGCGGCGAGCGCCGTGCTCACCAGGATCCGGTGCGGCAGGGCAGGAATCTCGTCCGGCCGCTGCCGGGCGCGGGCGATCCATTCGGACACTCCGGTGAGGCCGGCGCCGACGAGCGTGCCCGCCAGCGCCGCCCGCCGGCCCCGCCCTGACGTGAGTGCCGCGCCGGCCGCTGCGCCGATCACCGCCGCCGAGACGATCTGGCTGGTGCGCATCGCTGGCCGGCGTCTGATGTCCGCGGAGGTCTCAGCCGACATACACGCCCTCACTCTCTCGGGGATCCTCCGTAGCGTGGGATCCAGTAGCCCATACCGAGGGCCGCGAGAGCCGCGACCGCACCCATCGACAATATCGCCGGCCCCAGCGCGGCGGCAGCGGTGACCGCGCTGATCAGCACCGGCCCCGCTCCGTTTCCGACATCGGCACACAGCCGCCACGCCCCGAGGAAGGTCGCACGGCTGCCCGCCGGTGAGATGTCCGATCCGATGGTCATGATGATGCCGCTGCCCATGCCGTTGCCCAGACCCATCACCATCGACACTGCCGCCAGCGTAGCCACGCTGTGCGTGAGCGGAAGGAGGACGTAGGACAGACCGAGTACCAGCATCGACGGCACGGCCACCCAGCGCCGCCCCAGCCGGTCCATGACCAGGCCGGCCGGATAGAAGAGCAGCATGTCGACAGCACCGGAGAGACCGAAGATCAGGCTCGTGGTGGCGGCATCCAGGCCGATGTGGTCGCCCCACAGGGGTATCACCACCTGACGCGATGCCCGGGCCGCCCCCACCAGGAGCGCGCCCATCCCCAAGGTACGCAGGACCGGCAGGTGCCGTCGGACCACGTCGAGCGTGCTCTCTCGCGAGACGTCGTGTCCTGAGCGGGGCGACGGACTGGGGACCGCGGGAAGCAGGACGAGCAGGCCGGCAGCCAGGACAGCCGTAGCGACGTGCACCCAGTAGCCGCCGTCGGTCCCCATGCCGCTCATGACCAGCGCACCGATGAACGGGCCTGCGAACATGCCGACCCGGTGCGTTCCGCCCAGCGTCGACAGTGCCCGGGCGCGCTGTGCGTACGGAATCACCTCGGTCAGGTAGGCGTGCCTGGCCAGTCCCCACACCGATGCGGCTGTTCCGACCATCCCGATACCGATGGCCAGCACCCATACCGAGTTCGCCATGATGCACAGCACCAGCGCGCCCACGGTTGCGGCGGCCGCCACGAGCATGGCCCGCTGCTCCCCGATCCGTACGGCGAGCATGCCCGCTGGCAGGTCGCCGATGATCTGGCCGACGCCCAGCATCGCCACCACAAGACTGGCCGTCGCTACCGAGGCGCCCAGCTCTCGTGCGGACAGCACGACCACCGGCGCTATGGCTCCCTGGCCGATGCCGAATAGTAGGGACGGCAGATATACCGACGGCCCGATGGACCAGAGGCTGACCTGTGCTGACATCGGCAAGTTAGCCCGCAGGCTAGGCGTCGATCTGTTCGCGATTCAGCTCGGCCGCACCGGCGATGATGAACTCCTTACGGGGTGCGACGTCGTTACCCATGAGCAGTTCGAATACCCGCTCGGCCGCCTCCGCGTCGGCGGCCGTGATCCGCCGCAGCCGCCGGTGACGTGGATCCATGGTGGTCTCGGCCAGCTGGTCGGGGTCCATCTCGCCGAGGCCCTTGTACCGTTGGGGGGGTTCCTTCCACCGCACACCCTTACGCTGCAACTCCAGCGACACGCGGTGCAGTTCCGCGTCGGTGTACGTGTAGATGTACTTGTCCTGTCCCTTCTTCGGGTTGATCAGCTCAAGACGGTGCAGTGGGGGCACTGCGGCGAACAGCCGGCCGGCCTCCACATAGGGCCGCATGTACCGGAAGAAGAGCGTGACGAGAAGCGTGCGGATGTGGGCGCCGTCGACGTCGGCGTCGCACATGAGGATCACCCGGCCGTAGCGGGCCTGGTCGATGTCGAACGTCCGGCCGCTTCCCGCTCCGAGCACCTGGATGATGGCGGCGCACTCGGCGTTCTTGAGCATGTCGCCCACGGACGCCTTCTGCACGTTGAGGATCTTCCCGCGGATCGGCAGCAATGCCTGGAACTCCGCGTCTCGGGCCGATCTGCCAGTGCCGAGAGCGGAGTCTCCCTCGACGATGAACAGTTCGGATCGATCGAGACTGTTCGAGCGGCAGTCGACCAGCTTGGTAGGCAGTGTGCTGGTCTCCAGCGCGTTCTTGCGCCGCACGGTCTCCTTGTGCAAGCGCGCCGCGACGCGTGCCTTAGCGGCTGAGACGACCTTCTCCAGCACGGCCGACGCCTGGGCCTTCTCGTTGCGTTTCGTGGAGGTGAGGAAGGCCTTGAGCTCACGTTCCACGACGCTGGCCACGATGCCGCGTACGGCAGACGTTCCGAGGACCTCCTTGGTCTGCCCCTCGAATTGCGGCTCGTCCAGGCGAACAGTGACGACCGAGGTGAGCCCCTCGAGCACATCGTCCTTCTCGATCTTGTCGTTGCCGGCCTTCAGCCGGCGGCTGTTCGCCTTGATCTGATCGCGCATCACCTTGATCAGGCCCTGCTCGAAGCCCGCGACGTGGGTTCCGCCCTTGGGCGTGGAGATCACGTTGACGAACGAACGGGAGATCGAGTCGTAGCCGGTGTCCCACCGCAAGGCGATATCGACCTCACAGGTGCGTTCGGTGTCCTTGGAGATCAGCTGGCCGTCGTCGTCAAGGACTGGGACTGTCTCCCGGAAGGTGGCCGAACCGGTGAGCCGCAGGACATCTGTGACCGACGCGCCCGGGCTGAGATACTCCACGAACTCACTGATGCCGCCGTCGTGGCGGAACTTCTCCTCCACCGGTGTCTCGCCACGCTCGTCTCGAACCACGAGTTCCAAGCCCGGAATGAGATACGACGTCTGCCGCGCCCTGGAGACGAGCTCATCCCAGGTATACGTGGCGTCACGCAGGAAGATCTGCCGGTCTGCCCAGAACCGCACGCGGGTTCCCGAGGCACGCTTGGCGACCTTACCGGTGACGCGAAGCTCAGAATGGTCGGTGAACGGCTCGAACGGAGCCTCGGGGCCGTCCCCGCCGTACAGACCCGGCTCACCGCGGCGAAATGACATGGCATGGGTCTTGCCCGCGCGATCCACCTCGACATCGAGCCGGCCCGAAAGCGCGTTCACGACGCTGGCGCCCACTCCGTGCAGCCCACCGGTGGCCGCATACGACCCGCCGCCGAACTTACCGCCGGCGTGCAGCTTCGTGAAGACCACCTCGACGCCGGACAGGCCGGACTTGGTGTGCATGTCGACCGGAATGCCCCGGCCGTTGTCCCGGACCTCGGCGGATCCGTCCGCGCGCAGCACCACATCCACCCGGTTGCAATAACCCGCCAGCGCCTCGTCCACGGCGTTGTCGATGATCTCCCACAGGCAGTGCATCAGGCCCCGGGCGTCGGTGGAGCCGATATACATGCCGGGCCTCTTGCGAACCGCTTCCAGTCCTTCGAGGACCGACAGATGACGCGCGGTGTAGTCGCTGCCTCGGCTGCTGGCGGTCTGCCGGTTCACGGGGCGGCTCCTCCTTGCACTGCTTCTGGCGTGTCGGTCACGCCGGCTCTGCCAGCATAGGCCGGGCGACCGACGGGTCCGCAGCGCCACGCCCTGAGTGCCACCCGGCTGGGCGTGAGTGCTGCCGTCACCAGGTGAGCGCGATGACGCACGTCCATCTGCTTGAAATGTGAGACGAACGGTGTCACTATATGGACAGTTGGCGATGAGGCCGGCACCCGGTGATGGCGTCCGTTTCTCCACCCGAGAAGAAGGATGTCCTGACCTGTGACCAGCGTCACTCGGAATTCTGTACGCGCAGAGCGAACCCGCCCGTGGGGGCATACCGGGAACGCATCCGGGTGATTACATGTTGGTACGGATGCAAGACACGACCACCCGCCACAGCGAGTGGCCCCACGATCAGGAAGGTGCGCGACGTGACGACTACTCTCGCGACCAAGCCGTTGAACGCCGCTGACCGCTGCGACAGCTGCGGAGCCCAGGCCTACATCCGTGCGATGCTCGACCAGGGCGAGTTGCTGTTCTGCGGCCACCACGGCCGCAAGTTCGAGGCCAAGCTACGTCCCATCGCGCTTGAATGGCACGACGAGACCGCGCGTCTCACAGCGCCGAGCGAACCCGCGTCCTAAATTCAGCCAAGCCCAGCTTCCCTGCCCGCGGCGCCACGGCGTCGCGGGCAGGACTCTAGGTAGCCCAAAACCCGGCTGCCGCCGACCAGGGAACCGCCAGGACCACCACGACGATCTTCACGGCGCACTGACCAGTGTCTTTGCACCAGCAATCTGCCCCACGGCGATCGTCACGGCCGGTGTGGGCCGCGTCGTGTGGCTATGTGCCGTCCGCAGTCCCGATTCTTCCCACGACCGGTTCCACGACTCACGACGCCCAGCATCCCGCGGCCGGAACTCACACGACACCACGCACACGCGGGTCTGAGCGAGCGAACCGACATCGTCCCACCAATAGCCCGGATAATGTCGGTGTGTGCCGACGCGCCGATGAAGAACCCTACCTCACCCCTTGCGGCGCAGCACAAACGCCATGACGACGCCGGCCAGGGCGCCGAAGAGGTGACCTTGCCAGGAGATGCCCGGCTGGCCCGGCAGCACTCCCACGACGATCCCGCCGTACATGACGACGACGAGGATGGACACGACGAGGCTCAGCAGGCGGCGGGTGAGAACACCCCAGGCGACGAGGAACGCCGCGAAGCCGTAGACGAGCCCGCTGGCTCCGATGTGATTGGTATTGGCCGCTGCCACCAGCCAGGTGCCCAATCCTCCCAGGAGCGCCACACCGATGGTGACCGGCCAGAACTTTCTGGTGGTGAGCGCTATGAGACTGCCGAGTACCAGAAACGCGCCGGTGTTGGCGATCAGATGGTCGAAGCCGCCGTGGAGGAAGGGCGCGCTGACAATGCCTGCGAGCCCCTCCGCACTGCGCGGACGGATACCGTACTGGTCGAGATCGACGCCAGGAAGCTGGTCGACGATCTCCTGTCCCCACATCAGGGCGATCATGCCGATCACGGGGATCAGCTGAGCTAGCGGCGAGGAACGTCGGCGCTCGATCTCTGCGGGCGGACTCACGCTCGGCTCACCTCTCCCCGATCTGCGATGGACGCCGGCCGGCCTGCGTTGTCTGCTCGCGACACGAGAGGAGAGAGACAGGTCTAGTCGAGGTAGTCCCGCAGAACCTGCGAACGCGACGGGTGCCTGAGCTTGCTCATGGTCTTGCTCTCTATCTGCCGGATCCGCTCGCGCGTGACGCCATAGACCTTGCCGATCTCGTCCAGGGTTTTCGGCTGCCCGTCGGTCAGGCCGAAACGCATGGAGACGACCCCGGCCTCACGTTCGGACAGGGTGTCCAGCACGGCGTGCAGCTGCTCCTGGAGCAACGTGAACGACACAGCTTCCGCGGGCACGATCGCCTCGGAGTCTTCGATGAGATCTCCGAACTCGCTGTCACCGTCCTCACCGAGCGGGGTGTGCAGGGAGATGGGTTCGCGCCCGTACTTCTGGACCTCGACGACCTTCTCCGGCGTCATGTCCAGCTCTTTGGCCAGCTCCTCCGGTGTGGGCTCGCGCCCCAGGTCCTGGAGCATCTGGCGCTGAACCCGGGCGAGCTTGTTGATGACCTCGACCATATGGACCGGAATGCGGATGGTCCGGGCCTGGTCGGCCATGGCCCGGGTGATCGCCTGCCGGATCCACCACGTGGCGTAAGTGGAGAACTTGTACCCCTTCGTGTAGTCGAATTTCTCGACCGCACGGATCAGTCCGAGGTTGCCTTCCTGGATCAGGTCGAGGAAGAGCATGCCCCGGCCGGTGTAACGCTTGGCTAGCGAGACGACGAGTCGCAGGTTCGCTTCGAGCAGATGATTCTTGGCGCGCCGGCCGTCTTCGGCGATCCACGACAGCTCGCTGACCAGCTTCTGATCGGTGGTGCCGGACTCGTTGGCGATCTTCTCCTCGGCGAACAGGCCGGCTTCGATGCGCTTCGCGAGCTCGACTTCCTGCTCGGCGTTGAGCAGCGGGACCTTGCCGATCTGCTTCAGATAGTCCTTCACCGGGTCGGCCGTCGCACCGGCGACGACCACCTGCTGCTCGGGCTCGTCGGTGTCGTCGTCCTCGGACAGGACGAAGCCTTCGTCGGTCAGCTCGCTGGGATCCGGCTCATCGGCGCCCGGTGCCGCCTGCGGCGAACCGGGTGCGACCTCCGCGGTCTCCGCCGCGCCGCGCTTGCCGCCCTTGCGCCCGCGGGCGGGCTTGGTCTTGGTAGCAGCCGCCTTGGCTGTGGAAACCGCTGGAGCGGCCTCGGAGGGCTCGTCTTGAACTGCCGCCGCCGGAGTCTTCTTCACCGCAGTCTTCACAGATCCCTCGCTCTTCTCCGGTGCCTGCTGGCCTGTACTCTCGGCCGCCGTCTCGGCCTGGTGCGCTGGTGTGGATGCCGTCGCCGTGGTGCGACGAGCCGCAGCGGCCACCACACGCTTCCGTGAACGGGTCCGCGAGTCGGCAGCTGCAATCTCGACAGTAATACCTGTTGACTTCAAATGCTCGACGACGATGCGGCTCTCTTTCATCGCGAGGTTCGCCTCCTCGCAAGCCACGCGCACATCCTGGGCGTTCACCGATCCGGACTCCCGGCCTCGAGTCACAAGCTCTTGGACGGGCGGTAGCTCGAAGATCCGGGCGTACTTGGAACGGGACGGGCTAGGCGACACGAACAACCTCTCGTCGTTTGGGGGGCAGACGATCAAGACACGCAACACAACATTCTGACACGAAGCACGCTTCCCGTCCCGCCCCACACATCGGGGCACGGGCCGTGGCGTAGCTCACAGCCCCGTCCACCGTAGCGCGAGAACCGTGACGTCGTCCGATGGGCCGGGCATGCGAAGCCGCTCGACCATCGCGTCGAGCATCGTATCCAATGGCTCCCGCCGATGCTCGTCCAAACAGCTCAGCAGCTCGGCGACGCCTTCTTCGACCCCGCGCGACCTGCTCTCCACCAGGCCGTCGGTGAAGGCGAGCAGGATCTCACCGGGAGCCAGCGCGATGCCACGGCTCAGCCGGGCCTCCCCGACCCCGATGGGCGTGGTGTCGGAGCCACCGTCGACGAGCTCGAGCTCGCCGTCGAGGGGCACCCGCACCATGGGCAGATGTCCCGCGTCACCGAGCCGGACACGCCCGTCCGACGGATCGATGACCAGGTAGACCACCGTGGCCATCTCTACCGAGCCACCGCCCTCCACCAGGCGGTCCAGGCCTTCGAGGACCGCTCCCGGGTCGGCGTCGCCCAGCGCTAGCGCACGGAGCGCGGCGCGGAGCTGACCCATGCCGGACGCGGCGGACAAGCCGTGTCCCATCACGTCGCCGACGACGACCGAGACGGTTCCGTCCGGCAGTTCGAAAGCGTCGTACCAGTCGCCGCCCACGGCGTCCGCGGACCCGGGCACACTCCGTGCGGCCAGCTCGAGGCCCTCGATGCGGGGTAGCACTGGAGGCATCAAGCCCTCGGTCAGGGAGGCCGTCGCGGTGCGTTCCTGTTCGAACAGCCGAGCTCGTTCGAATGCCACGGAGCATTGCTGGGCGACTGCCCTGAGGAACCGGCAGGCCTCCGATGCGAACTCCTGTTCCTCATCGAAGCCGAAGCGCACGGCGCCGATCCGGCCGGAATCGGTGGACAAGGCCAGCACGGCCCAGGAACGCTCCTCCGTTTGGTCGAGGAAGGCGCCGAAGCGCTCGTCCGGGAACTCCTCGCGCGCTTGTTCACGCGAGGGCAGGAAGAGCGGCCATCCGGTACGCAGCACTTCCGACATGGGTGTCACGGCTCGGTCCGGCCATCGCGACACGTACGGTCCGTCGAGCTCAAGGTCGGTATCCCCGACCAGGACGACCGACGTCCACCGCGCGCCGACGGTGGCCCGGCCGATGACCGACACAGCGGCGGCCACCTCCTGTACGGTCACGGCCTCGGCCAGCTCCTCGGCGACTTCCAGGAGTCGCGCGTTGCGAGCCCGGCTGTGCCGCAGGGCGGAAAGCGCACTGCGCTGCGAGGTGTCGTCGACCACGAACATAGCCACCTCGCGCCGGTCGCCCTCGTCCACCAGGTACCACGTGGACCGCAAGTAGGTCACCGCTCCGCTCGCGTTCGGCACCGCGGGCTCGTCGGCCTTCACGGTCTCGCCGGTGCGCAGCACACGATCGATCATCGCTTCGGTATGCGCGGACAAGGCACCCGGAAGGACGTCCGACGGCCGCCTGCCGAGGTGGTCCGCGATGGTCTTGCCGGACCGCTCGGCGAGAAACGCGTTCACCGCGAGGTAACGGTACTGGTCGTCGAACACGGCGAAGCCCACGGGCGCGTCGGCTCCGGCCAAGGCTCCGAGCAGCCGTTGTGCATCTGCTGGCCGCACGGGCCTTCCCCTTTGCTCTTGTGGCGGCACGGCACCGACCCCCACGTGTTCTCCGTCAACGGGTGTTGCCGCAGACCCGCGCGTCCTGTCGTCGCCCGATGGACCCCGCATCGAGCTCCTCCTCAGGCTGGCTGGACGAGACCGCCTCGCCCGTATGGTCGTGCCGCTATCCGCGCGACCTCTGCTTCTGCTTTGCTTCCCTCTTGAACGCACGCACCTGAGCGAGCGTCTCAGCGTCCACGACGTCCGCGATGGACCGTGTGGAGCCGTCCTCGCCGTATGCGCCCGCAGCTTGCCGCCACCCGTCGGGCCGTACGTCGAATTGCTTGCCCAGCAGTGCCACGAGGATACGCGCTTTCTGGTCGCCATAGCCGGGTAGGGCCTTCACCCGCTTGAGTAATTCGGCTCCGGAGGTCGCATCCCGCCATATCGCGCTCGCGTCACCGCCCCAGTGCTCCGCGACGTGGGCCGCGAGCGCCTGCACACGACCAGCCATCGAGCCCGGGAACCTGTGCACGGCGGGCTTCTGCGCCATCAGCGCGGCGAACGACTCCGCCTCATGCCCGGCGATGGCCACGGGGTCCAGCGTGTCGACGCCGAGCCGCTCGGCGATGGTGGCCGGGCCTGCGAAAGCCCATTCCATGGGGATCTGCTGATCGAGGAGCATGCCGACGAGCAAGGCGAACGGATCGCGTTCCAGAAGCGCATCCGCGGCCGGGTCTCCTGCCAGGTGCAACCGTGTCATCACGCGCCCCCCTGGTCCGCCGCGTCGTCGGCCTTCACCGCGAGCACCGGACACGGGGCGTCGAGGAGAATCCGCTGCGCGTTGCTACCCAGGATCAGCTTGCCCACGGGGCTTCGCCGGCGCAGCCCGATGACGATGAAGTCCGCGGCCGTCTCGGCGGCGACCGAGATGAGGTCCTCGGCGACGTCGGCACCCCGCGCCAGCTGGCGGACCTCGGCCTCGATTCCTGCATCGGCGAGCTCCTTGCGCGCGACCTCGAGCTGCGCGTCCTCCGTCTCGACCTCGCCGTCGGCCAGATCGCGGCCGCTGCGTTCGGAGTGGACGACCACGAGGCGCGCCCCGCGCAGCTTCGCTTCCTCCGCCGCGCGCCGCAACGCGGCACGACCCTCCGGTTTGGGGATGTATCCCACAACGATCGCGGTCATCGCCTCTCGCCTTCCTTCGGTCGACACTGGCCTGCGGCGTGATCGAGACTAACGCGAGCCGGGTGGATTCGGACACGTCACACCCGTTCGTGGCAGGATTAGAACGTGCGTGCGGCATCGAGCAAGGCGGGCGCGGAGTGACCACGCGCCGCGATCCGACCGTGCTGCACCTTGATCTGGACGCCTTCTTCGCCGCGGTCGAGCAGCGCGACAAACCGTCGTTGCGTGGGCGCCCGGTCGTCGTCGGCGGACTCGGGCCGCGCGGTGTAGTGTCCACAGCGTCGTACGAGGCCCGTGAGTACGGCGTCCGTTCGGCCATGCCGATATCCGAGGCCAGGGCACGCTGCCCGCACGCGGCCTACCTCGGTGGGCGCTTCCCGGCCTACCGAGCCGTCAGCCGGGTGGTCATGGACCAGTTGCACACGCTCTCGCCCCTGGTGGAGCCGCTCTCGCTCGATGAGGCGTTCGTCGACCTGGCGGCCGGGAGCGACGCGCCGTTGCCCGCTGACGCGGTCCGTGCCCTCGGTGAGCGGCTGCGTTCCACCATTCGTGAGCGCACCGGTTTGACCGCCAGCGTCGGCGCCGCCACGTCCAAGACGCTCGCGAAGATCGCCTCCGAGATGGCCAAGCCGGATGGCCTGGTGATCGTCGAGCCCGGCCGCGAGATCGACGTCTTGCATCCGCTTCCGGTGCGTGCCCTGCCGGGCGTCGGCCCGGCCACCGCCGCGAGGGTGGCCCGGCTTGGTGTGCGCACCGTCGGCGACCTGGCCCGGATCACCGAGGCCGAGCTCATCGACCTCCTCGGAGAGTCGCACGGGCGGTCATTGTTCCATCTCGCGCATGGACGCGACGAGCGGCGGGTCAGCTCCGAGCGAGCCTCGAAGTCGATCAGCGTGGAGGATACCTTCGACCGCGACATCACCGATCCCGCGCTCCTGACCGCTCTGGTCACCCGGATGGCGGAGAAGGTGACCGAGCGCCTCGTGCGCGCGGGACATTCTGGGCGCACCATCACGCTCAAAGCCCGTCTGCACGACTTCACCACCTACTCCCGGTCGGCTACGCTCCCCGGACCCACGGACGATGCCCGGGCGGTGGTCAGGCTCGCTGTTCAACTGCTCCAGGAGATCGACACGTCCAATGGCATCCGGCTCCTCGGCGTGGGGGTGTCAGGACTGTCCGACTGGGTTCAGGACGACCTCTTCGCGGCGGTCCACGACGCCGGCACGGGCGACCCGAGACCGGGCGAGGAAGACCTCGACGCCGCCGTCCACGCCGAACGGCGCTGGGTTCCCGGCATGGACGTCGTCCACGCCGTGCACGGCGCCGGCTGGGTGTGGGGCAGCGGGCTGAGCCGGGTGACCGTGAGGTTCGAGTCCGCCGGTACACCGCCAGGTCCGGTCCGTACGTTCGCCTCCGACGACGCCGACTTGTCGCCCGCCGAATGGCCCGAGATGTCCGACGAAGCCGGCGCCCCGCCGGCGTCCTAGTGCATCGTATGGAGTCACGAGACGGCGCGACACGCTGATCTCTCAGGCGTTTCTCACGTCGGCGGTGCAAACTTGCAGCATGGACGTTCTCGTCGTCGACGACGACCCCTCGGTACGCGAATCACTGCGTCGTTCACTGTCGTTCAACGGCTACCAGGTATGCATCGCCGAGGACGGCGAGGACGCGCTGAAGAAGATCAGCACTGCCCAGCCTGACGCCGTCGTTCTCGACGTCATGATGCCCCGCCTGGACGGCCTGGCCACCTGTCGCGCGCTGCGCGCCTCAGGCAATGACGTTCCCATCCTGATGCTGACCGCCCGGGACGAGGTGTCCGACCGAGTCTCCGGTCTGGACGCGGGTGCGGATGACTACCTGCCGAAGCCGTTCGCCCTCGAGGAGTTGCTGGCCCGCATCCGTGCTCTCCTGCGCCGGGCGACGCCGGCAGGCGCGCCCGAGTCGGCCGGCCTCCGGCTGGGTAACCTCGAGCTCGACCCGGTCACCCGTGACGTGCGTCGTGGTGACCGCGTCGTTCGGCTCACCCGCACCGAGTTCTCCCTCCTGGAGTTGCTGCTCCGCCACCCCCGGCAGGTGCTCACTCGTGAGCGGATCCTGGAGGAGGTCTGGGGTTACGACTTCCCCACCACCGCGAACTCGCTCGAGGTCTACATCGGGTATCTGCGCCGCAAGACCGAATCCGACGGTGAGCCTCGCCTGATCCACACGGTGCGCGGCGTGGGCTACGTGGCCCGGGAAGATCCGCCGTGACCGTATCCGCGCCGCCACCGCCTCCCCCTCCGTCGTCCACCGAGTCCCCGCGCCAGGACGGTCATGCCTCCCGGGGGACGCTCCGCCGCGTCTCGCTTCGGACCCGTGTCGGAGCGCTGGCAGCCCTCAGCGTCGGCCTCGCCGTGACGCTGACCGCGCTGGCCGCGTACCTCACCGTGTCCACACAGCTGACCCGGAGCGTCGACGAGAACCTCATCGAGCGCGCTCACGACGTGGTCTCGTCCTCGCTGGGTGATCGGTCCACGATCGACACGGTACCGGCGGACGCATTGCTCGCGGTCGGTATCCGGCTGGCGATCGTCTTCTCCGAAGGAGAGCAAGTCACCGCGTGGGTGGCCGGCGGTGAGGAGAACGCGCCACCGCTGGAGGAGCCCGAGCTCGCGGTCGCCCAGGGTGCCGACCAGCTCAGCGTGCGGACCGCCAGTCTGGGGGGCGAGGCGTACCGAGTGGTCGCCGTTCCCGCCGGGAGCGGGTTCGCGCTGGTACTGAGCCAGTCGACGGAACAGACGGAGAAGACACTGGACCGCCTTCAGGTGGTATCGATGGTTGTCGGCGGCATCGGCATTGTCGTGGCCGCCTGGGCCGGCGTGTCGATCGCCCAGGCGGGACTGCGGCCGGTGCGCAGGCTCACCGAGGCGGCGGAGCATGTCACCCGTACGCAGCGCCTGGATCCCATCGAGGTGGAGGGGAACGACGAGATCGCGCGCCTCGCGCACGCGTTCAACGCCATGCTGGCAGCGCTCGACGAGGCTCGCTCACGCCAAGCCCGGCTGGTTGCCGACGCTGGCCACGAGCTGCGCACCCCGCTGACGAGCATGCGGACCAACCTCGACCTGCTGGCGCAGAGCGATCGGGAAGGCGGATTGCACCCCGACGAGCGGGCCCAGATCATCGCCGACGTCCGAGCCCAGGCCGAGGAGCTCTCGCAACTGATGGGCGACCTCGTCGAACTGTCTCGAGAAGACCCGCCGCAGGCGTCCCGGGAGCGCGTGGACTTCGCCGACGTGATCCGCGATGCGCTGGTCCGAGTGCGGCGGCGCGCACCCGGCGTGGTGTTCTCCGCTGACCTGCGGCCCTGGCCGGTCGACGGCGACGCCCGGCTGCTCGGCCGCGCCGTCACCAACCTTCTCGACAATGCCGCCAAGTACAGCCCGCGCCACGGTACGGTCTCAGTCACCCTCCGCGACGGCACGCTGGAGGTCAGGGATGAGGGACCCGGCATCGCCGACGAAGACCTGCCGTATGTGTTCGAGCGCTTCTACCGCTCCAAAGAGGCGCGAGGCCGCCCCGGCTCCGGCCTGGGCCTGGCGATCGTCCGGGCCGCTGCCGTGCGCCACGGCGGCGCCGTGCACGCGGATCGCAACCCCGATGGAGGCGCCCGGCTGACGATGTCGGTGCCGGCCGCTTCTTCGCAGTGATTAGGCCAAATCTCAGGTTGTTTTCAGCGTTCCGGGAAACAGTAATCTCATGAACGAGACACCTCACGGCACCACCCGGCTGCCCTCCAGCTCTGAGACTGCCAGCTCTTCTGCTCCGCCACCGCCACCAGGCACGCCGCGCCCAGGTGAGACCGGCTGGTCGGCTGGTCCCGGTGCGCCCGGGTCGTCCTCTCCATGGCAGAGCAGGGCAGCGCACACGGGCACCGGGAACCCGTCGATGTCACCGGATCCACACAGGGAGCCCGGCGGCGCTGTGCCCCCGGCTGAAACCGCCGTCTTCGCGGCACCCGCGAGCACGCCACCGGAGAAGAAGGCCGGCCGCGGGCGGATGCTGCTCGCCGGCCTGGCCATCGGCGCCGTTCTCGGCGGCGGTTCCGGCGCGGCGGCGTATTCGTGGCTCGACGAAGACTCCCCCGCCTCCCAGGAAGGCGTGCAGAGCAGCCTGACGCCGAACAACGGCACGCCGGCGGGATCGACCGACTCTCCCCGGGGCGGCGTTGAGGCCGTAGCCGAACAAGTGCTGCCCAGCGTCGTCTCGATCACCGTGGGCGGTCAGATGGGCGCCAGCGGGACCGGCACCGGTGTCATCATCTCCTCCGACGGCGAGATCCTGACCAACAACCACGTCGTGGCCGCCGGTGGCCCGGGCAGCGCCCTGCAGGTCACGTTCAGCGACGGGACCACCGCCGAAGCCGAGATCATCGGAACCGATCCTCTGACCGATCTTGCGGTCATCCAGGCTCAGGACGTGGAGGGAGTCACCCCGGCGGCGCTGGGCAACTCCGCGGACCTGGCGGTGGGCGAGCAGGTCGTCGCGATCGGTTCTCCGCTCGGTCTGGAAGGAACGGTGACGAGCGGCATCATCTCGGCGCTGGAGCGGCCGATCATCACCGGCGAGGACCAGAGTTCCCAGACCTTCATCGACGCCATCCAGACCGACGCGCCGATCAACCGGGGCAACTCCGGCGGTCCGCTCGTCAACATGGCGGGTGAGGTGGTCGGCATCAACAGCGCGATCGCCACCTCCGGCATGGACACCGGCTCGATCGGCTTGGGCTTCTCCATCCCTGTCGATCAGGCCAGGCCCATCGCCGAGGAGCTCCTCGAGACCGGTTCAGCCACACATGCACGGATCGGCATAGGCGTGGACACCCCGCGCGACGGCACGCGCGGCGCGCTGGTCCGTGAGGTCGAGCCCGGCGGCAGCGCGGCCGAAGCCGGCCTGCAAGAGGGTGACATCATCACCAAGCTCAACGATCGTGTTGTCACCGACCACATCACACTGATCGCGGCCGCTCGTTCCTACCGTCCCGGTGACGAGGTCACACTCACCTACGTCCGCGACGGTGCGGAGAACACCGCGGAGATCACCCTCGGAAGCGACGCCGACGCGACGTGATCGCGGATGCCGGCCGTCCGCGGACGAGCACCGCGTGCCCGAGTGTCCCGTCAACCAGGTCTTCTTTCCGGTCAGGGAACCTGGTTCGCAGACACTAGGCGGTTGTCAGTGGTCACAGGCAGACTTGGCGCATGCTGTTCGTAGAAGTGGCTGACACGTCACAGGCGGTCGCGCAGGCCGGGGGCCGGCTGCGCAAGACGGCCCTCCTCGCGGCATGCCTGGAGCGGGCCGCGCCGCAGGAGGCCGAGGTCACCGCCAGCTATCTCGCCGGCGAGCTTCGGCAACGCCGCACCGGACTCGGTTACGCGGCACTGCGCGCCGCTCCCGGCCCGGCGACGGAGCCGGTGCTCACGGTGCTCGACGTCCACCACGAGCTCGATCGCATCTCGGCCCTGGCAGGTCCGGGGTCCACGACGGCCAAGCGCGCGGCCTTCCACGCGCTCATGAGCAAGGCCACGGCCAGCGAGCAGCGCCTGCTCGGTGGTCTGATCACCGGCGAGGTGCGCCAGGGAGCGCTCGACGGCGTGCTCACCGAGGCTGTGGCCGAGGCGGCCGGCGTGCCGTCCCGAGACATCCGGCGCGCGGTGATGATGGCGGGGGCGCTCGTCCCGGTGGCGGCCGCCGTGCTGGCCGATGGCGCCGCCGGACTCGAGCGCTTCCGCCTGACTGTCGGGTCGCCGTTGCGCCCGATGCTCGCGTCGCCCTCGACCGGACTGGCCGAGGCGCTCGAGCAGGCAGGCGAGGCCGGCATCGAGTGGAAGATCGACGGCGTCCGGGTACAGGTGCACCGGAGCGGCGACGACGTCGGGGTCTTCACCCGCACACTCGATGACATCACGGCTCGGGTACCCGAGATAGTCGAATCCGCCCGCGCGCTCCCCCGCAGTCCGTTCGTGCTCGACGGGGAGGCCATCGCGCTCGACGTCACCGGCCGGCCGCTCCCATTCCAGCGCACATCCTCGCGGATCGGACACCGTACAGACGTGGTCCACGCCCGGGCCGAGACGCCCCTGTCGGTCTTCTATTTCGATTGTCTCCACGCCGAAGGAGACGATCTCGAGGGTGCATCGGCGCGGGACCGGTGGGACGTGCTGGCCGAGCTCGCGCCGGTGTCGCAGAGGGTGCCCCGGATCGTCACGGCCGACGTCACCGAGGCCCAGGCGTTTCTTGACGACGCCCTCGGCCACGGCCACGAAGGCGTCGTCGTCAAATCTCTCTCGGCGCCCTACGAAGCCGGCCGCCGCGGCGCCAGCTGGCTCAAGGTGAAGCCGCGGCACACTCTCGACCTGGTCGTACTGGCCGCAGAATGGGGACACGGGCGCCGGCAGGGCTGGCTCTCCAACCTCCATCTGGGAGCACGTGATCCCGACGGTGAGTACGGCCCGCCCGGCGGCTTCGTCATGCTCGGCAAGACCTTCAAGGGCCTGACCGACCAGATCCTGACGTGGCAGACCGAGCAGCTCCAACGCCTCGCCACCGGCTCCACCCGCGAATGGTCAGTCCCGGTACGTCCCGAACTCGTCGTCGAGATCGCCTTCGACGGCGTCCAGACGTCACCGAGATACCCTGCGGGGCTCGCGCTTCGCTTCGCCCGGGTGTTGCGGTACCGCCAGGACAAACCGGCAGACGAGGCCGACACGATCGCCTCAGTGCGACGCCTAGCGCCGTGGCTGACCAGCTGAGCGCCACGAGATCAGGCGTCCCATGCCGCCCAGACGGCCGCTGTCTAGGCGCTGCCCCGGTGGGCGCGCTCCAGCCGCTCCACGCCCTCGGCCAGCACGTCCACGCCCGTGTGGTCCGACGACGTCAGCAGCAGGCCGGCCGCCTCCCACATCGCGATATGGATGGCTTCCACGGTCTGAGTATCCGGATCTTCCAGGTTCTTGCCGGCCTCCTTGGGAAGCGCCCCTTCTAGAGCCGACGCCGCTTCCACCAACCGGCTCCACGATTTCGACGCGTAACGCCCGACGACCACACGCAGGCGATCCTCGTCGCTGAGGAGAGCGGAACGCTGCCGCTCCACCGCGTATCCGGCCGCGAAGCCGCCCGCTACCGCGCCGGCTATCGCGCCGAGGAGCACCGCAATGATCATTCCCCATGGACCGGCGCCGGCGAGCGCGACGCCAACGGCTGCCACGACACCAAGCGCGGCAGCACCTGACACCAAGCCGATGACGTGATGTCTTTGCAGCCCGAAACCCACCGCGCGCACAACCGGCGCGGGATCCTTCAGCGTCTCCATCACCTGATCGAGCGTGTCGCCGGCCGCATCAGGCCGGAGGACGACGAAGGTCTCGGCGACCGCCCTGCCTGACGTGGCCGCGTGGCTGGGCCGACCAGATGTCCATCGCATGGCACCCCACCTGCGACGCTCGATGACATTCGGCAACCAGCTGCCGCGCTGCGAGTTCAACTGCTCGTCGACGATGCGCTGCTGCTCTTCCCACGCCTGCGACCACTCCCGTTCCCTCATCGCCGTCAGCGGGTGCGGTCGGGTCATCTGCATTCTCTTTCCCCATCATGGTCATGGTTGATCTGCGTGACGTTGATCTGTTCCCCCACATCAGATGCGTAGAAGCCTACTCTCACCCCCTTGCGCTGTTCATCACGCCAGCCGAAATAGTGACCGAAGCGTGCACAAAGAGATCACATTCCTCACGAATTATCTGTTCTGTCTCTCACACTCCGGACAGCACGCCCCGATGCCGTCTCACACGATCGTCGTCACGTGGCCGGTGTGACATAGGGTGCACGTGCCGGCGGCCGGTCGAGGCACTACCGTGAAGAGGTGCTCCGGTATCTCCTGACACCTCGCTGGATCGCGGCGCATGTCGCGTTCATACTGGCCATCGCGTTCTGTATCTACGCGGGCTGGTGGCAGTTCGGCGCCTATGAAGACAGCCATGGCCGCCACGCCGATCGCGACCGCGAGCCGGTGCTGGTTCAGGAGCTGATCGGTCCGGACGAGCCCATCGACGCCGCGGCGGATCGCGCGGTGCGTGCTGAGGGCAGATACATGGCCGAACTCCAGCACCTCGTCCCCGGCCGTATCCGCGACGGCGTCCTCGGCTGGTATGTCCTGACGCCGTTGCGGTCCGACGACGGCACCGTGATCCCGGTGGTGCGCGGCTGGGTGATGGAACCCGAGACAGCGCAGGAACCCGCGAGCACGCGTGTCGCGATCACTGGTCACGTCCTGCCGCCCGAAACCCCGGAACACGCCACGGTACGCAGCGGTCAAGTCCTCGAGCCGGACGAGCTCGCCTACATCGCGCCGGCGCGCGTCGCCGAGGCCACGGGCCTGCCGGCAGGCGAAACCGTCCGCGGATACCTCCTGCTGAACTCGCAGGTTCCGCCGGCCGGGGATGTGGAAGAGCTGGACGTGGATGACGTTGCCCCGATCCGCAACGTCAATCCGTGGCAGAACTTCTCGTACGGGGCACAGTGGTGGGTTTTCGCCGCGGCGGCGCTGGTGTTCTGGGCCTCCGCGATGCGCGCTTCGATTCGTTCACGTCGCCGCGCCACGAATGAGCAGGACGCGAGCGTCAGCGAACCCGGGCTTCCTCGCGTGCCTTCCTGACGACGTACCGCTCGGCGAAGAACGAGGCGAGCGGGATGGTTCCCGCCGCGGCGATGAGAACCGCGCGGGTGCCCTTCCACCCTCGCTGGTACACCAACAGGCCGGCAGCCACCAGATACACGACATAGAGCCATCCGTGAATCGGCGAAACGATCTGGCTCATGCTCGGATTATCCGGGGGTCCGTAGCGCACGAACATCGCCACACACAGCACGAGCAGGAACACACCCGTGGCATAGGCCATCACCCGATAGAAAGGAAGCGCGTCTCGCTGCACTCATCGAGCCTAACTCTGCGCATGGCAGGCGCCGGCGCCGGGCCTGTCAGCTCTCGATGTCATCTGGTGGGTCCGCCTCGGACAGATACCGCTCGAACTCGGCACCGATCTCATCCGCTGTAGGCATGGCCTTCAACTCCGCAACGAGGCTGCCCCGCGACTCGCCACCGTCGAACGCGTCGTACTGAGTCTCCAGCGCCTCCACCACTCGCGCCACCTGTTCGTTGCCCGCTACCTGTTCGCTCACCATCTGCTCAGCCTTCTCCGAAGCGTCCACGAGGGCCCCGACGGGCAGCAGGAGGCCGGTGACCGAACTCACCGAGCGAAGCATGCTGACCGATGCCTGGGGATACTCGGATTCGGCGAGATAGTGCGGAACTCTCGCGATCAAGCCGACGGCGTCGTACCCGGCCTCGGCCAAGCGGTACTGGAGGAGCGAACCTGCGCTACCCGGGACCCGGATCTCCATGTCCAGAAGTTGATCTTCCGGCACCAGGCCGTCCCGGCTGGCATAGGCACTGATCCCGATGGGACGCGTATGGGGCGTGGCAGTGGGGATCCCGTGGAACCCGACGGTGAGCCGCACACCGAACCGGTCCACCAGTTCCTTCACGGCAGCCACGAAGGCCTCCCACATCACGTCCGGCTCCGGCCCGGACAGCAGCAGGAACGGGGCGCCGACGTCGTCGTGAAGCAGCCGAAGACTGAGATCCGGCTGCTCGTAGCCGGTGAAGCTGCCGTTGGCGAAGTACATCTCAGGCCGGCGAGCCCGGTAGTCCACCAGCCGATCGGTGTCGAACCGCGCCAGTACCTGGGCTCCGGTGCTGTCCACGAGGTGATCGACGGCGCCGCCGCCAGCACGCCCGGCATCCACGAACCCGCTCAGGTTGTACAGGAGCACCGGAGAGTCCAGTTCCGGCGCATCGTCGGCTAGCACATAAAGCGAATCCGGCATATCGGCCACTTCCTCAATAGGCACAGACACTGTCTTGGCTATGCCTCTACAACACCGTCACGTACTCCGAGCTTCCCGTGAGCGTCCCTCAGGTCCCGGAAACAGGCCGTGGACACTCACCGGAGATCCAGCGGCTCACGGTACGGCAAACCGAGAAGAACGCACACAACCCCGAGGAACGCCTCGGCGTCGCGCATCAGTTCATCGGCTTCCCGTGGTGTTACGGCGCCATGCAGTCCGGCCTGAGCGGCAGCGCGCTTCCCGGCGTTGGCGGCGAAGAATGCCGACCACTCGGTGAGTTCGGGCATGACCGAGGGCAGAAGCTCCCAGACATTGCGAGGCCCGTGTCCACGCCGGCGCCCCGTGACCCCACGCGGGCGCCGCACAGCCGGGTGCGCGCGTGCCGCGAGCACAGCCGCCGCGGCACGCAGCGCCGCCAAATGCGCGGCCGCGAAACGTTCGTTGGCCTCGCTGGCCGAAGCCGCCTCGGCCAGGCACGAGCGCGCATGGTCGATCAGATCGAGCGTCGCGTGCCCCGTGGGCGGACGCACCCTGCGAACAACCTCCGGACGCTCTGCATGTGCCTTGATGACCTGCTCGTATTGTGCCGTCATTGGATCCCTCCCAGACCAGTATCGAACGACTGTTCGACTGCTCTTCAAGGTAGCACCCCGCACCGACAGACCGTCAAGACTGGTCTATGCTCACCCACCGTGGCACGAGTAGTTGTCGTCGGAGCTGGGATCGCGGGCCTGTCGGTCGCCGCTCGGCTGTCCGATTTCGGACACATAGTCACGGTTCTGGAACGTAACACCGAGCCGGGCGGACAGATCGGCACCGAAGTCATCGACGGCGTATCAGTCGATACCGGTCCCACCACGCTGACCCTCCCGGCCGTGTTCCGGGACCTGTTCCGCAAGACTGGCCGGCCACTCGAACGCGAGGTCGAACTCGTTCCGGTCGACCCGGCCGTTCGATACGTGTTCCCTGACGGGGAGTGCCTGGATCTGCCGAATGCGAGCAGGGCGGCCACCACCGCCGTGATCGACGGCGCGTTCGGCCCCGGCGCCGGGCGTCAATGGGATCAGCTGATCCGGGATGCCGAGGCCATGTGGCAGCTGATCCGCCCGCGGCTGCTCGACCGCAGCCCATCGGCCCGCGACCTGATCTGGCTCGCGCTCAACCCGCAAGCGCGTAAGGTCCTGCACCGCGGCAGCAGCCTGCGCGATTTCGGCGCACGCCACCTCGAAGACCCCCGGCTACGGCTGGTGCTGGATTCCTACGCCACCTCGTTGGGCGGCAGCCCGGAACGTACCCCCGCGGCGCTGGCCGTCCTCGCATACCTCGAACAGACCTTCGGCACGTGGACGGTTCGGGGAGGCCTGCACACCCTCGTGAAGGCGCTTGTCCAGCGGATCACCGACCGCGGCGGCGTGCTCCGGCTGGGTGCCTCGGCCACCCGGATCGAATCGGGAAGCAGATCCGTCAAGGGCGTCGTCCTCGACGACGGCGAAGTGCTGAAGGCCGACGTCGTCGTCTCGACAGTTCCGCCTGGTCATCTCGAGCTGGACGAACTGAGGGCGCGGCGCTGGACCACGGCGCCCACGGAGGGGCGTTCCGTGTTCACCGTGCTGCTCTCCCTACGCTCGCAGCCCGCGCTGCCACCCAGAAGCGTCCTGCTCACCGAGGACGGACCCAACGTCACGCTGGCGCACCGGGGCGACAAAGCACCAGGGGATTCCGGGGCCATCGCGTTGCACGCCGACTGCTCCGCCCACGATCCCGGCGCCAAGCTGACGGACTGGACCGAGCGCGGCACGGCCGAGACACACGCTCAGCAGCTCCTCGGCCTGGCCGCCGCCCGCGGTGTGGACCTCAACGAGCACATAAAAAGCACCCGACTGCGCACTCCGTACGATCTCGAGCAGGAAGTCGGCGCTCCCGGCGGCCGGGTGTACGGCACGCCATGGCACGGCGGGAGCTCCATCCGCCGACGCCTGACCAACCGGTCGCCCGTCCACGGGCTCTTCTTCGCCGGTGCCAGTGCGCATCCAGGACCCGGCCTGCCCATGGCGGCGATCTCCGCCGCGCTCGTCGCGGACCTCGTCGGCCGCGCCTAGGGGTCGCTTCGTTGTGAAGGGGTCGGGGAGGGTTCTTCGGGCGTCGCACGCAGTGGGCGGTGAAGCATGCCCACAGCGTGCTCTTAGCGTGCCCGCAGAACCTTCCCCGACCCCTTCTCTGCCTCTGCCGCCGTCGGGCGACGTACTTGGGCCCACGGACGTGGGCGTGCGATGTGCTTCGCGGGTCCGACGAGCTCTTAAAGTGCCGGCAGAACCTACCCGCCAGCCCTCCCGAGCTCGCAACCTTACCGGCCGCGGCGGCGCGTCTTCATGAGGAGATCAGGCGGGGGTGAGGGTGGCGCCCAGGCCGAGGTTCTGGTAGATCTCACGGGTGGCGGTGGAGCGGTTCAACGTGATGAAATGCAAGCCCGGAGCGTCTTCGGCGATCAGCCGCTCGCACATCTCGGTGGCGACCTCCACACCGATGGCCCGCACAGCATCCTTGTCGTCCTCGACGGCACGCAGTCGCTCGGCGAGCGCATCCGGGAACCTCGCGCCAGACAGCTCGGCGAATCGCTCGATCTGCTTCACGTTGGTGACCGGCATGATGCCGGGAATGATCGGTTTCGTTCCACCGGCGGCGTCGACGCGGTCACGAAGCCGCAGGTAGTCGTCGACATCGAAGAACATCTGTGTGATGGCGAAGTCCGCTCCCGCGCGGAACTTGTCCACCAGGAACCGGACGTCGGCGGCTTGGTCAGGCGAACGCGGGTGCTTCTCCGGGAACGCGGCCACGCCGACACAGAAGTCGCCTACAGACTTCACCAGACGCACCAGCTCCTCGGTGAACGTGAACCCCTCAGGGTGCGCCTCCCACTCGCCGAGCGGGTTTCCTGGAGGGTCACCGCGCAGCGCAAGGATGTTACAGATTCCGGCATCCGCGTACTGGCCGATGACGTGCCGCAGCTCCGCTACGGAGTGGTTGACGGCCGTCAAGTGGCCCATCGCGGTCAACGTGGTGTCGAGGGCAAGCTGCCCCGTTACTCTGACGGTCGACTCGCGGGTGGTCCCACCCGCGCCGTACGTCACCGAGACGAAGGTCGGCTGTAGCCGCTCCAGCTCCCGGATAGTCCGCCAGAACAGCACCTCAGCGGCGTCCGTCTTCGGCGCGAAGAACTCGAAAGAGTAGGACCGCTCTCCTGCGGCCAGCAGCTCTCGGATGGTCGTCGGGCGTCCTTGTGTGGTCGTCGGCAATCCTTGAGACATATCGTCACGATAGCGGACCATCCATGATCCGAACACGGCATCTCAGGCTCTAAGACCTGCGCATCCGCGTGCCCGGGGTAGCCTAGCGGGCGTGATGCCGTCCCCGGAAGACCCGGTCTACCCGCTCCATCAGCCGCTTCAAGGCATCCTCGACCGCTTTCTGGAGCAGCAGCGATGCCTACTTGAGCCGATCAGCACAGAACTGCTCCCATTGCTGGATGCGGCGGCGGAGTTCCTGAGCGGTGGCAAACGGCTCCGGCCCGCGTTCTGCTACTGGGGTTGCCACGCCGCCGAGGGTGTGGCTGACCACACGGCCCTCCTCACAGCGGCCGCGTCGCTCGAGCTGTTCCAGGCGGCGGCGCTCGTCCATGACGATCTCATCGACGGCTCGGATACCCGTCGCGGCCGTCCGGCGGTGCACCGCTCGTTCGCCACGCGCCACCAGAAGTCAGGCTGGAAGGGCGAGCCCGACGCGTTCGGTGCGGCCGCGGCCATTCTTCTGGGCGACCTTCTGCTCGGCTGGAGCGACGAGCTGCTGAGCCAGGCGGGCTTGGACGACGCCGCGCTGCACCGGGCCCGGCCCGTCTACGAGCGGATGCGAACCGAGGTGGGTGCCGGTCAGTACCTCGACATGCTCGCGCAGGCAGACACCGAGATCCCGCCATCGGAGCAGATCGTCCGCGCCGGCCGCGTGGTGCTTCACAAGTCCGCCCGCTACTCCGTTCAGCACCCGCTCGTGCTGGGCGGGCACATCGCCGGTGCCGGCCACCACCTGATCGCCGCCTATTCCGGCTACGGCGCAGCGCTGGGCGAAGCCTTCCAGCTCCGAGACGACATTCTCGGCGTGTTCGGCGATCCCGACCTGACTGGCAAGCCTGCCGGCGACGACCTGCGCGAAGGCAAGCGCACGCTCCTCGTCGCGTATGCGCTCAGCACCGCGGACCGCGCGCAGTCCGCCGTCGTCGCGGATCTGCTCGGCGACGCCGACCTGGACGCCTCCGGCGTGGACCGCCTCCGCCAGATCATGGTCGAGACCGGTGCCCGGGCCCGGGTCGAGCGCCGCATCGACGAACTCGTCGGGCAGGCAGAAGGCGCCGTCACCAGCATGAATGTCACTGACGACGGCCGTCAGGCGCTCCGGACGCTGATCACGCTCGCCACGGCCCGTGCCAGCTGAGCCGACGCGTCGATGCACATTGGGTCGACGCCCACGAGTTGGAAACACACGGGGCGGAAACGATCAGACGACATCCGCAGGCTTCAGGGCACGTGTGTGTCATCTGATCGCCCGACGTCCACATACTGAGATCTCATCAGGTGGCGTATCCCCCGGCTCAGGACCGGGTACGGTCACCTGATCCTCTCGGCGCTGACGATCAGGCGACGAAACGACGATCAGGTGACCAACAACGCAGGCTAGGCGCCGACAGCGTGCACACCGCCGTCGACGTGGATGACTTCGCCTGTGGTCTTGGGGAACCAGTCGGACAGCAGCGCGACGACGCCGCGCGCGGCCGGTTCGGGATCACTGAGGTCCCAGCCGAGCGGTGCCCGCTTGTCCCACACGCCCTCGAACTGGTCGAACCCGGGAATGGAGCGCGCCGCCATGGTCTTGACCGGACCTGCCGAGATCAGATTCACACGGACGTTGCGCTCACCGAGATACTTCGCAAGGTAGCGCGACGTCGCCTCGAGGCCCGCCTTGGCGACGCCCATCCAGTCATAGCCGGGCCAGGCCACCTGGGCGTCGAAGTCCATACCGACCACCGATCCGCCGTCCGGCATCAGGGGCAGCGCGGCCATGGTGAGCGACTTGAGGGAGTACGCGGACACGTGTACCGCCGTGGACACGTCGGCGAACTCGGCGTCGAGGAACGAACCGCCCAGTGCGGCCTGCGGGGCGAAGGCGATGGAGTGGACGACGCCGTCCAGCCCGTCGACGTGCTCGCGCAGCCGGTCAGCGAGCGAGTCGAGGTGCTCGTCGTTCTGGACGTCGACCTCAAGCACTCCTGCCGGCTCGGGCAGCCGGCTTGCGATCCGCTCCACCAGGCTCATGCGCCCGAACCCACTGATTACCACAGTGGCGCCCTGCTGCTGAGCGAGCTTGGCCACGTGGAAGGCGAACGACGACTCGGTCAGCACGCCGGTGACCAGTATCCGCTTGCCGTCAAGGATTCCCATGCTGTTCAGTGCCCCATTCCAAGTCCGCCGTCCACCGGAACAACCGCACCGGTGATGTATGCCGCTTCGTCGCTGGCCAGCCATCGCACGACCCGAGCGACTTCCTCCGCCGACGCATAACGGCCCAGCGGTATGCCCTTGAGTATCTCGTCCTTCCGGTCCTCGGACAGCGACGCGGTCATGTCCGACTCGACGAACCCGGGCGCCACGACGTTCGCCGTGATGGAACGGCTTCCGAGCTCCCGCGCGATGGACCTGGCCATGCCGACCATGCCGGCCTTGCTGGCGGCGTAGTTCACCTGGCCGGCGGAACCGAGGAGCCCGACGACGCTGGAGATGAATACGATACGGCCCTTCCTGGCACGAAGCATGCCCTTGGACGCCCGCTTGGCGACTCGGAACGCACCGGACAGGTTCGTGTCGACCACGTCGGTGAAGTCGTCCTCACTCATTCGCAACATCAACGTGTCGCGGGTGATCCCGGCGTTGGCGACCAGCACCTCGACAGGGCCCTGTTCCGCCTCGACCTTCTCGAACGCGGCCTCGACCGACGCGGCGTCTGTGACGTCGCACAGCACCCCGGACAGTCCCTCGGGGGGTTCGCCCGACCGGTGCGTGATGGTCACGGCATCGCCGGCCTCCGCGAAGGCGCGGGCGATGGCGAGCCCGATTCCACGGTTGCCACCGGTGACCAGAACTGACCGACTCACGTTGGGGGTCTCCTCTCACGTTCTCGACCCGCCGACGCTACCGCACGTCAGGCATCCTCGAGCCGGAAGCCCACCTTCATGCCTACCTGCACGTGTTCGACGTCTCCGTCGACGATCTGACCGCGGATCTCGGTCACCTCGAACCAGTCGAGGTGGCGCAAGGTCTGGCCGGCACGGCTGATACCGTTCCGGATGGCTTGGTCCACGCCGTCTGGCGATGTGCCGACTATCTCGGTCACTCGATAGGTCCGGTCCATGGCATCCTCCTCGTAGAGTGATACAGACCTGGCTGGTCTCCTGGTGGTTCTCCCCATACCGTGTCAGGTGTGAACCCGATTCACCACTCCGGCGGCCGGCGAGACGAGCCGGTGCAGTCGGTGACCACGGCCGCTGCAGGCCGTAGCAACGACTTGCGATCACGCCAGACCCGCTACCTGTGGATGATGGGAGTCCGGCTCGCGTGCCTGCCACTGGCCGTCATCACCTCCGGCTGGCTTCGTTGGGTGTTCATCGCTGGGGCCGTGATCCTGCCGTACATCGCCGTGGTCATCGTCAACGCGGCGAGCCGTCCCGCCGCCGGTGTCCTTGAATCGGTTCCCCCGCCGGCGCAGCGTGAACTACCTGCGGGAACCCAGAGCACCGAGCCAAATGATCAAAAACACCGAAGTTAGCTCTTCCGGTGAGCTCACCTGACGTGCAATACTCCCCAGGCGCACGTTCCGCATTCCCCCGTCGGTGCGCTGCGTAACGACGGCGTCGGGCGGCTTCCCCCGTGGCTGCCCGACGCCGCCGTTTTCTCGCCGTTTTCTCGGGGCTCGGCCGAGCTGTGTCTCAGCCGCCGATCGCCGACATCGGGCGGGACGGCTGCAGGAATCCCGGATCGTCGATGCCGTGTCCGGCCGCCTTGCCCGCCATCGCCACCTGCCAGCGCTCGGCCAGCTCCTCGTCGCTGGCGCCGGCGCGCATCGCGCCTCGCAGATCAGACTCGTCGCGCGCGAACAGGCAGGTGCGGATCTGTCCATCCGCGGTGAGCCGGGTGCGGTCACACGTGCCGCAGAAGGGCCTGGTCACCGAGGCGATGATGCCGACACGCGCGGGACCGCCGTTGACCAGCCAGGTCTCCGCCGGCGCACTCCCGCGCTCCTCCGGGTGGGCGGGAGTCAGCTCGAATGCCTCCTGCAGAGACACGAGGATGTCCCCCGCGGTCACCATGTCCGCACGGTTCCAGGCGTGCTGCGCGTCCAACGGCATCTGCTCGATGAAGCGCAGCTCGTAGCCGTGATCCAGGGCCCAGCTCAGCAGGTCCGGTGCCTCGTCGTCGTTCACGTCGCGCATGAGGACGGCGTTCACCTTCACCGGCGCCAAACCGGCTGCGTCGGCTGCCGCGAGGCCCTTCAGGACGTCGTCGAGGCGACGCCGGTGCGTCAGCACTTCGAACCGATCCGCACGCAAGGTGTCCAGCGACCCGTTGACCCGGTCCAGGCCGGCATTCGCCAGTGCTTCAGCCGTACGCGCGAGCCCGACGGCATTGGTGGTCAGGGACAGCTCCGGCCTGGGCGTCAAGGCGGCGCACGCCGCCACGATGTCGACCAGTCCGCGGCGCAGCAGCGGCTCACCACCGGTGAACCGGACCTCGCGGATGCCGAGCCGCTCGACCCCGACGCGAACGAGGCGAACGACCTCGTCGTCGGTGAGCATCTCGGGCTTGGGTAGCCACGACAGTCCCTCTTCCGGCATGCAGTACGTGCACCGCAGGTTGCATCGGTCGGTCAACGACACTCGTAAATCTGTGGCGGTACGCCCATACCGGTCGATAAGCATGTTCTCCAGGCTATGGTCTACGGTCGATTTGTGTACAGGTTCCTCGCGAGCAGGCGGTGGCTGGTCCGTACGGTGGCCGGCATTTTGCTCGTCCTGGTCTGCCTCCGGCTCGGCATGTGGCAGCTCGACCGCGCCGACGGGCGCTCCGAACGCAACGCCGTGATCGAGGCCAACGCCGACGCGCCACCCGTACCGCTGGACGCGATTCTCGCGCCGGGTGAGAGCTTCGACACCGCCGATCAGTGGCGACGCACCGAGGTCAGAGGCCGCTACGATCCCAGCAACGAGCTGTTTCTCCGGCTGCGGCCTCTTGGCGGTCAACGCGGCGTGCACGTCGTTACTCCGCTGGTCACAGCTGACGGCACTGCACTTCTCGTCGACCGCGGGTTCGTCCCGGCCGCCGACGACAACCCGGATGTGCCGCCCCCACCGTCCGGCGAGGTCGACGTCGTCGTGCGCCTCCGGGTCACCGAGGACCATCGGGACGCCGGGGGCACGCTCGGCCAGGGGACGGTCCGCGCGGTCAACGTCGCCGAGATCGCCGAGGCGATGCCGTATCCCGTGTACCCGGCTTGGGCCGAAGCGACGCCTCCGGTCCAGGAAGGCTTCACCGCCATCCCGCCGCCGGAGGCCGACAGTGGTCCGCACCTGTCCTACGCCGTTCAGTGGTTCATCTTCGCCACCGTCGGTGTCGTCGGATTCGTCCTGCTGATCCGAGCCGAGGCGAAAGGACGTCAGGAAACCGGCGCAGGCGGCGATTCGGACGGTGACGCGACAGGTGACGGGGAACGTCACCGGGCCGGCTCTGCTCCGGATGTCCTGCGTTCTCCGTCTCCCAGCGACGAGTCATCCAGCGCCCACCGCTCTCCGACCTGACGTCTCCGCCGGAGTGCGGACGCCCGCAGGACAGTGACGTTGCCGACCGCTATACTCCGGCGAGTCACGGTCCGGCAGTCACGGGAAGGGGGGCCCGTTCGACGATGGCTGACCTCATTGACCACGCCCTGACCTTCCCCGCTGTCGTGTTCAGCTTCATGCTGCTGGTGGTCGTGGCGTACTGGGTGCTCGTTATTGTGGGCGGGCTGGGAATCGACATGCTCGACGGCGAATCCGCCGAAGCCGGCGCAGCCGACTTCGCGGCCGCGGTGGGCCTGCGGGGAGTGCCGGTCACCGTGTCGTTGTCATTGATCATCGCCATCGCCTGGTTCGCAGCGCTCAGCGCCACGGTGGCGCTTGGCGAACTGGACCTTCCCACGCCGGCCACGGTGGCGCTGGGCATCGTCGCCGTCGCGCTCGCGGTGGTGATCGCGTGGGTCATCACCTCGCTCGTCGTGATGTTCATCCGGCGCACCCTCCCCCAGATCCGCGAATCCTCACGTTCCGACTTCGTCGGCAAGATCTGTGTCATCCGCACCGCACCCCTCGGGCACGGGACCGGCCAGGCGGAGGTCACCGCTGACGACGGCTCCACAGCGATCATTCACGTACGCCAGACCGGCGACGACGAGTTCCTCTCCGGAAGCACCGCACTGATCTTCGACTACGACTCTGACGGCGAGTTCTTCTGGGTCTCGCCGTTCGCCGCCGAGCTCGACCCCGGCGGCAGGCTCTGACCCACCCGGCCTCACCATTCGTTCTTGACGTAAGGATTCTCACGAGATGGAAACCCTCGGCACCGGTTTCGGTGTGCTGCTAGCCGTCATACTCATCGTGCTGCTGGGCTTGGTCTTCGTGATCACCCGGCTGTTCCGCAAGGTCGAGCAGGGCCGGGCGTTGATCATCTCGAAGGTGAAGAGAGTCGACGTCACCTTCACCGGCGCGGTGGTCCTGCCGATCATTCACAAGGCCGAGTTCATGGACATCTCGGTCAAGACCATCGACATCGAACGGACCGGTCACGAAGGCCTGATCTGCAAGGACAACATCCGGGCGGACATCAGGATCACCTTCTTCGTCCGGGTCAACAAGACCGTCGAAGACGTCGTGAAGGTCGCCCAGGCCATCGGCACCGCGCGCGCCAGCGATCAGAACACTCTGCAGGAGCTGTTCAACGCCAAGTTCTCCGAGGCGCTGAAGACCGTCGGCAAGCACATGGACTTCGTCGACCTCTACACCAAGCGTGACGAGTTCCGTGACCAGATCATCCGGGTCATCGGCACCGACCTCAACGGTTACAGCCTCGAGGACGCCGCGATCGACTTCCTCGAGCAGACACCGATGTCCCAGCTCGACGGCCAGAACATCCTGGACGCCCAGGGCATCCGGAAGATCACCGAACTCACCGCGCTGGAGCACATCCGCACCAACGACTACGAGCGCAACCGCGAGAAGGAGATCACCCGCCAGAACGTCGACGCGCGTGAGGCGATCCTCGAGCTGGAGCGCCGCCAGGCCGACGCCGAGGCGACCCAGCAGCGTGAGGTCGATACTCTGCGGGCGCGTGAAGAGGCTGAGACGGCACGTGTCCGGGCGGAGGAGCGGTTCAAGGCCGAGGCCGCGAACCTGCGCACCGACGAGCAGATCGGTGTGCAGAACGAGAACAAGGCCCGCGAGATCGCGGTGGCCGAACTGAACCGGCAGCGTGTCGTCGCGGTCGAGACGGAGAAGATCGAGAAGGACCGCATGCTCGAGGTCGTGGCGCGGGACCGGGAAACCGAGCTCGCCACCATCGAGATGGCGAAGGAGGTCGAGACCGAGAAGCGCGCGGTCGCCGAGATCGTGCGGGAACGCGTCGCGGTCGACAAGACCGTCGCCGAGCAGGAAGAGAACATCAAGCGAGTCCGCACGGTCGAGGAAGCGGAGCGGGAGCGCGAGGCCCGAGTCATCACGGCCGAGGCGGAAGCCCAGGAGAACCTGGTCAAGGACATCAAGGCCGCGGAGGCCGCCGAACAGGCCGCCAAGCACAAGGCCCAGGAAGAGCTGGTGCTCGCCGATGCCCGCCAGCAGGCGGCAGAGCTGGACGCGCAAGCCAAGATCCGCCTCGCCGAAGGAACTCAAGCCGAGGCCGCCGCTGCAGGCTTGGCCGACGTCCAGGTCCGCGAGCGCGACGCCGAGGTCATCGAGAAGGTCGGCCGGGCCGAGGCGTCCGCCGCGCGGGAGAAGGCACTCGTCGAGGCCGAGGCGATCCGGGAGAAGCTCAAGGGCGAGGCGGAAGGTCTCACCGAGAAGGCGGCCGCGATGGCGGCGCTGGATGACGCGAGCCGGGAGCACG
Source organism: Phytoactinopolyspora alkaliphila (assembly GCF_010550695.1). Taxonomy (GTDB): domain Bacteria; phylum Actinomycetota; class Actinomycetes; order Jiangellales; family Jiangellaceae; genus Phytoactinopolyspora; species Phytoactinopolyspora alkaliphila. Next base: position 45,296 of record NZ_JAAGOB010000012.1, on the reverse strand, counting down.
AGGAGTTCCGGCTGCGGCTGGAGATGGAGAAGGACGTCAGGCTCGCTTCCCTCAACGTCCAGAAGGACGTCGCCGAGGCCCAGGCCAGTGTTCTGGCCACGGGTCTGGAGCAGGCCGACATCAGCATCGTCGGCGGCGAGAGCGTCTTCTTCGACCGGCTGATGAGCTCGATCTCCCTCGGCAAGGGCGTGGACGGGTTCGTCGGCAACTCGGAGGTGGTCAGCACGCTCGCCAAGCCCTGGTTGAACGGCTCGTCGAGCTTCGTCGACGACATCACCGGGCTGCTCGGCTCCTTCGACACCGAGGACCTGAAGAATCTCACCGTCTCCGCGCTGCTCATGCAGCTGATCGGCAAGGGCGGGCCGAACACGGCGAAGCTGCAGGGCCTGCTCGACACGGCGCGCAGTCTGGGCTTCGCCGACCAGCCCGTGGCCGCTCTGACCGGCGCGAAGCAGTAACACCGGCGTGTCCGAGACCACGACCGAAGCCCCGCCGGCCGGCTCCGAGCGCACCGAGAACGACGACCACCCCGGCCTGGAAGCCGGCACCTACGAGGTGCTCCGTTCCCGGCTGCGGGAACAGGCCGGAGAACTCGCTGCCCGGGCCGAGCGGCTCAATGTCCAGCGCCTGGACGTCTTCGGTGGAGCCCAGCTCGAGCTGATCGGCACTGAACGGATCCGCACCGAGCACAATTGCGTGCCGCGGGACATCGTCTCACTCAGCATGGGGTCCCCACAGGAAGTGGACGGAAACGGCAACGCCGGCGCCGGCGGGTTGATGCTCTTCGGCTACAACGTGTTCATCGGCATGAAGCCGGAGACCAAGATCTCCGACGTCTTCTCGCTGCACCGGTTCGCGCGAGCCGCGGGCGACACGGCAGCCGGTGCAGGCGATGAGGCCGCTACGGGCTCCTTCCGCTTCGACGACGCCGATCTGGACGAGCTGCCCGGGCTGCTGGAAGGCGACCGGTTCCAGCGCGAGTTCGCGGACATGTACCGGTACTTCCGGCAGACTCGCCTTCTTCAGCTCCGCCGGACCGAGGACAAGCTCCTCGCGGTCTTCCAGACCGGGCCCAGTATCGACGACACCCGAGTGCTGCGCTGGCGGACCGGACCGGACGGGACGCTCGCCTACCAGGACAACCGCGGCGACCGTGACCACACCTTCCCGCCATCGCACGACTTCGAGTGGATCGAGACCACCCGGGAGAACCACGTCCCGGGACGGTACCCGCACATCTCGATCGAGGACGCCGTCTTCGTGGAGACCACTGGCGGCGAGCTCACCATCAAGGTGGAGAACAACACCGAGTCGGGCGCGGGCATCTACCGTGAGCCGGTGGACGAGGCACTGCAGAGTCTCGCCGACGCCGACGTGCACTACGCCCGTCTGGGCTCGCTCATCCTGCTCCGGATCCGGCCCTACAACGAGACCACGTGGCGCCACCTCGTCTTCAACACCAGGACCACCCAGGTCGTCCGCCTCGACGGCATCGGACAGGCCTGCCTGCAGCTACCCGAGGATCACGGCATCATCTTCCCGGATGGCTACTACCTTGCCACCGGCGAGTACCGGACCTTCGATGCCGACGTCACCGACCTGGAGTTCAAGCGCACGATCCGCTCGCCCAACGGCGAGGACGTTCTGTACGTCTTCCATGCCCGCGAAGAGGGCCGCTCGCTGCTCCTGCCCTACAACGTGATCCGCAAGGACGTGGCCACCCCGATCCCCTGCCACGGATACTCGCTCTTCGACGACGGCACGCTGGTGATCCTGCGCGCCACGTCCGAGGAACCAACGCGGGTCCACCCAGTGCAGGTGTGGCAGACGCCGTTCCAGTCCGACGTCTACGCGGCCGCCCAGCCCGTGGGAACCGGCCCCCTCGAGCGGGTCGGCAACGCCGAGCTCGTCCGGGGTATCTCCGACTGCCTGTCCGTGACCCGGATGATCAGCGAGATGGCACCGTCCACCGCGGTGTTCGAGGCGATCATCGCCGCCTGCGCCCGCGCCTTCGACAGCTATCACTGGCTCGGGGATCGTGACCTCTCAGATCTACGCACGCCACTGGCGGAGATCAGGACCACCGCGGAACAGGTTCTGGACGAGTTCGAGAACGTCCAGGCGCTGATCGCTCAGTCCACGGCGGCCGTGGAAGAAACGGCGCAGAGCATCCAGTCCCTGGTGCGGCGGGTACGTGGCGAGGCTCCGCGCTCCGCTGAGGCGTGGGTGACCCAGCTCGCCGAGCTCCGGCGGTCCAAGGGGCACGTGGTGACGCTGCGCGACATGCGCTACGTCGACGCGGACCGGCTGGACGAGCTGGACCGGACCCTTGAGGACGAGCTCGCCTCCGCGGCCGAGCGGGCCGTGGAGTTCCTGCAACGCGAGGACGCCTTCCTCAGCTATCACGAGGATGTGGACCGGCTCACCGCCGAGGCGGCGGTGATTCCCACGGTCGCCGACGCCACCGAGGTGGCCGACCGGCTGGCCGAGCAGTCCCAGGCGCTGGAGACGGTGACCGACGTCATCGGATCCTTGGACATCGCCGACGCCACCATGCGCACTGCCATTCTCGAGCGGATCGGCGAGGTGCTCGGCGCGCTGAACCGGGCCCGAGCCACACTCGAGGGCCGCCGGCGCGACCTGCTCGCTACCGAGGGACGGGCGGAGTTCGCCGCTGAGTTCGCGCTGCTCGGACAGGCGATCACCGGTGCTCTGGCGGTGGCGAACACCCCCGACGCGTGCGACGATCAGCTCGGCCGGCTGCTGCTGCAGCTGGAGAACCTCGAGGCCCGCTTCACCGAATTCGACGACTTCCTGGCTGAGCTCGAGACCAAGCGGGAAGACGTCTACGAGGCGTTCTCCGCGCGCAAGCAGGCGCTCGTCGACGAGCGCACCCGACGGGCCGACCGTCTCACCGACTCGGCCGAGCGCATCCTCACCAACGTGCAGCGGCGTGTCACCTCTCTCGGCTCGGTCGACGAGGTCAACACGTACTTCGCCTCCGACGCGATGGTCGCGAGGCTCCGGAAAGTCGCCACCGAGCTCCGCGAGCTCGGCGACCAGGTCCGAGCAGAGGAGCTCGACGGCCGGATCAAGGCCGCGCAGCAGGAGGCCGGCCGGGCACTGCGAGACCGCATCGACCTGTACGACGACGGCGGCGAGACGATCCGCTTCGGCCAGCACCGGTTCGCGGTCAACACGCAAGCGATCGACTTGACCCTGGTCCCCCACGACGGCCGGATGACCTTCACCGTCACCGGGACCGACTTCCACGCCCCCGTCGACGATCCCGAGTTCGAGAAGACCCGCCCGTTCTGGGATCAGTTGCTCGTCTCCGAAGCGCCCGACGTGTACCGCGCCGAATACCTCGCGGCGTCGATCCTCGCCGACGCTCAGGAGCGCAACGGCCTCACCCTCGAGCGCCTCCATGAAGCGGCCATCGCCGAGAACGGGCTGCTGCGGCTGGTGCGTGAGGTCGCGGAGAGCCGATACGACGAGGGTTACGAACGCGGCGTGCACGATCACGACGCCGCTGCCATCCTCGACGTGCTCCTGCGGATGTACACGGCCGCCGACTTGCTGCGGTACACACCGGCCGCGCGGAGCGCGGCACAGCTGTTCTGGGCCTTCGGAGCGGACCAACAAGCCAGATCCTCGTGGTCCACGCGGGCCGCGTCGCTGCACAAGGCCCGGTCGGCCTTCAACTTCCACCGGTCCGACGCGGTCGACTCGCTCTGCGACGAGCTCAGGGAGGCTATCGCCGCGTTCCATCACGACGCGGGCCTCTCCGCACAGGTGGCCGGCGACGACGCCTCCCAGGCCGGCGAGTACCTGTTCGAGGAACTCGCTGACGCCTCGGCCGGATTCGTCGCTCACGCCGGCGCGAAGAAGCTTCTCGACTCGTTCCACCGCTCGCTGAGCCGCCGCTCGGGTGCCGGATCGCGCCAGGCGTTCGAAGAGGACCTGCGTGCCCTCGAATCCGATCTGGCCGCCCGGCATCAGCTCGCCACGGCGTGGCTGAGCTCCTTCATGACGGCCACCGCCGACACCGAGCCGGGCGGCGGGGAGCGTCGTTCGCGGGAACCCTCGGCATTCGAGGCCTCCGATCTTCCCGAGGCCGTCGCTATCGAGTTGTGCGGCACCGCGCTCACGCGGTACGACTCCTCGGCGGCACTGACCAGCACAGTCACCGGGCTACTCGGAACCCACCCGCGGATCGCCGAACGCAGTCTGCGCGTCCGGCTGGACGAGGTGCTGTCCCGCACGCGTCGCTTCCGCTTGGAGCGGGTACCGGCCTACCGGGCCTACCAGCGCCAGCGCAGCGAACTCGTCGCCCGCCAGCGCGACGTCCTCCGGCTGGACGAGTACAAGCCGCAGGTGATGAGCGGCTTCGTCCGCAACCGTCTCCTCGACGAGGTCTACCTGCCGCTGATCGGCGACAACCTGGCCAAGCAACTCGGCGCCACGGGCGAGTCCAGGCGCGTCGACCAGAGTGGACTGCTGCTACTGATCTCGCCGCCCGGCTACGGCAAGACGACGTTGATGGAGTACGTCGCCAGCCGCCTGGGGCTGGTATTCGTCAAAGTGAACGGGCCAGCGCTCGGGCACGCGGTCACCTCGGTGGATCCAGCGGAGGCGCCGAACGCGACGGCACGGCAAGAGGTCGAGAAGATCAACTTCGCGCTGGAGATGGGCAACAACGTCCTGCTCTATCTCGACGACATCCAGCACACCAATCCGGAGCTGCTGCAGAAGTTCATCTCCATGTGCGATGCCCAGCGCCGGATGGAGGGCGTGTGGAACGGGCGTACGCGCACCTACGACCTGCGCGGCAAGCGGTTCGCCGTGTGCATGGCCGGCAACCCGTACACCGAGCAAGGGCAGCGTTTCCGGGTGCCGGACATGCTGGCCAACCGCGCCGACGTATGGAACCTCGGTGACGTCCTCTCCGGCCGCGACGAGCTCTTCGCACTGAGCTACATCGAGAACTCCCTCACCGCGAACTCGGTGCTCGCGCCCGTGTCCACGCGTGAGCGCGCCGACGTCGACCTCCTGGTGCGCCTTGCCCGCGGCGACCAGAACGCCCAGCGCGATCAGCTCGTCCATCCCTACTCCTCGGTGGAGCTCGACCAGATCCTCACGGTGCTGCGTAAATTGATCCGGGTTCAGGAGGTGGTGCTGGCGAACAACCAGGCTTACATCGCCTCGGCCGCCCAGACCGACGCATCGCGGACCGAGCCGCCGTTCCAGCTGCAGGGCTCCTACCGCAACATGAACGCCCTGGCCGGCCGGGTGGTGGCGGTGATGAACGACGACGAGCTCGAGGCGCTGGTCGACGACCACTATGTGGGCGAGGCACAGACCTTGACCGCCGGCGCGGAGGCGAATCTACTCAAGCTGGCGGAGCTGCGTGGACGGCTCACCACCGAGCAGGCCGAGCGATGGGCGGAGGTGAAGTCGGCCTATCTGCGGGCCAAAGCCCTGGGCGGGGACGACGAGGACCCGATGAGCCGGGCGGTCGGTGCCGTGGGACTGCTCGCAGATCGCGTGGGCGGCATCGAGGACGCGATCAACTCGATCACCGACAAGGCGTTCGACCAGCCCAGCCGTGGCGCACGGGCGCGCCGGCCGAAGGGCCACCACGCCGACTGATGCGGCCGGTGTGCCGGCGGCCCGGCAGCCTGCCGGGGGGCACGGAGGCCTGCAAGGACCTGTGGCCTGCAAGGACCTGTGGCCTGCAAGGGCCTGTGGCCTCCGAGGGCCGACGACGGTCGCGTTCACCGTGACGTGACGAACTCGATGGCCGCTTCGGCCAGCGCCAGCACGTCACCCTGCTCGACGTCGGCGACCTCAATCGATCCACCTGTGATGTACAGGCCCTCAGCGTGGAACTGGAACATGGTGGCGGTGACCTTGCGCTCGCCCGAGTCCAGGACGTAGCCGTCCACGCCGGCGATCGTCACCGGTTCCGCACCTTCCACATCGGCCAGGTCGGTGCCGTAGATCCGCTGCGAGAAGCTCACTTCGACACTGGCGATGGTGTTGCCCGAGTCCCGCCAGTCGCAGGTGAGAATCGCAAGCTGGTCCCCGGGCGGCATCTCGACGTGCTCGTAGTCCGCGGTGATGCGCTCTCCCACCGCGACCACTTCCTCGGGGCACCTGGCCGGCACCTCGCCGACTACGCCCGGGCTCGGTGTCACGCCGGCTGCCGCACCAGCCTCGCCGGACTCCTCGCCGTCCTGACCACTCTCGTCGCCGCGGCCGTCGTCCGAGGTCTCGTCGTCCGAGGTCTCGTCGTCCGTGCCACCTTCGGCGCTCTCGTCTCCCCCACCGTCGTCGCCTTGGGCGGTCTCGGAGCCGGGAGCACCGGTGTCCGGGGACTGCGGCGCTCCGCCGGCAGAGGTCTCGCTACCTTCGCCCACACCGGGGCCGGCAGGCTCCTCGTCGCCACAGCCCCCGACGAGCAGGACGAGCGTGAAGAATGCTGCCGGCAGAGCGGCGGGCCGACGTCGCGGATGATGCATACCGCCCACGATACAAACCCGGCCTACCGGCGACTCGCCGCTAGCGGCTGAGTGAAACGACGGCGCTGGTTCGAGGCCGACGACACCTCGTGGAGCCGCAGGTGGGCACCTTCAGCCGGCCTGCAAAGCGAACTGAGTCCGATACAGCTCGGCGTAGGTGCCGCCGGCATGCAGCAGCTCGTCGTGCGTGCCCCGCTCGACGATGCGGCCCGCGACCACGACGAGGATCATGTCGGCATCACGCACGGTGGACAGCCGGTGGGCGATGACCAGCGACGTCCGGCCTACCAGGGCCGTCTTCAGCGCTCGCTGGACGGCTGCCTCCGACTCCGAGTCCAGGTGCGCCGTCGCCTCGTCCAGTACCACCACTCGAGGTGCCTTCAGCAACAGCCTGGCGATGGCCAGGCGCTGCTTCTCCCCGCCGGACAGGCGGTAACCCCGGTCCCCCACCACGGTGTCCAGGCCGTCGGGCAAGGCGGCGATCAGCTCCCCGATCTGTGCCGCGGACACGGCGGCGAGAAGCTCGTCGTCGCTGGCGTCCGGACGGGCGTAGGCAAGGTTATAACGGATGCTGTCGTGGAACATGTGCGCGTCCTGGGTCACGACACCCACGGCGTCGTGCAGCGACTCGAGTGTCACCTGCCGGACGTCGCGGCCCCCGACCCTGACCACACCTCGGTCCGGGTCATACAGGCGGCCCACGAGCTGGGTGATGGTCGTCTTACCGGCTCCGGAAGGACCGACCAGCGCAACCATCTGCCCGGGATCGACCCGGAAGGAGACGTCGTGCAGCACCTCCTCGCCCGTCCCGTTGCTGGCCGGCCGGGCCACGGCTTCCAGAGATGCCAGCGACACCTCGCCGGGCGACGGATACCGGAAGCTCACGTCGTCGAACTCGATCGACAGCGCGGGCGCGGAAGAGTCCAGCGGCGCCGGCTGCCTGGCTACCAGCACAGTCGCACCGGGGAGATCCCTGACCATGGGTTCGAGGTCGAGCACCTCGAACACGCGCTCGAAGCTCACTAGCGCCGTCATGACATCCACCTGCACGTTCGACAATGCCGTCAGCGGGCCGTACAGCCGGGTCAGCAAGGCGGCGAGAGCCACGAGGGTGCCGACCTGCAGCGTGCCGTCGATGGCGAGCCAGCCACCCACTCCGTACACCACCGCCGTGGCGAGCGACGCCAGGAACGTCAGCCCCACAAAGAAGTACCGCGCGTACAACGCCTGGACGATGCCGATATCGCGCACTCGGGCGGCATCCTGGCTGAACGTCTCCGTCTCGCGCTCATAGCGTCCGAAGATCTTCACCAGCAGCGCGCCCGCGACATTGAACCGCTCCGTCATCGTCTGACTCATCGCGGCATTGAGCTGCATCGACTCACGAGAGATGTCGGCAAGCCTCCGGCCGATCAGCTTGGCCGGAAGCAGGAACAGCGGCACCAGCACCAGCACCACCAGAGTTATCTGCCATGACAAAATCAGCATGGCTCCGAGAGCCAGCACGAGCGTCACGGCGTTGCTGACCACCTGGGACAGTGTCCCCGTGAACGCCTGCTGGGCGCCCACCACGTCGGAGTTCAGCCGCGAGACCAGCGATCCCGTCTGGGTGCGGGTGAAGAAGGCGACGGGCTGGCGCTGGACGTGGTCGAAGACCTGGCGGCGTAGATCGAAGATGAGACCTTCCCCCACCCGCGCCGACATCCACCGGCCCAGAAGGTTGAGCCCGGCGTCGAGCAGGGCAAGCCCCGCCACCGCCAAGGCTCCCCAGACGACGATGTCACGGCGTTGCGGGACGACCCCGGAGTCGATGACCAGCTTGAGCAGCAGCGGGACGGCAGCGGCGCTTGCCGCCGAGGCCACCGTCGTCACCAGGAAGACCGCGATCTGCCGCCGGTACGGCCCGGCGAACCGCAGGATGCGCTTGGTGGTTCCACGGGTGAGCCTGCGCTCGGTCACACTCCGGTCCCGTGAAAAGGAACGGGAAGCCATCCACGCGCCACCCATCGACACCCGCACCGACCTCCGTCCGTAGCCTTGCCTCTGCCCTTGACATCAGATGTGTCAGGCCAAGACAACACCAGGACCGGCAGGTTTCTTCCAGCACGCCGTCAGCGCCCGATTCTGCCGTTCCGTTCCTTTAAGAAATGATCTTGGCCTTTCCAGGACTCTCACCGTCAGTGGAACAAGAACCGGAAAGGCCAAGATCATTTTCGGCTACGCGAGCTTCGTGAAAGTGGTCACGACTTCTTCCGGGCTTTGCCGCGGGTAGCGCCGCCGCGCCCGCGCAACGTCACACCTGACTCGGAAAGCAGGCGATGGACGAAGCCGTAGGAACGCCCGGTCTCGGACGCCAGTTCCCGGATACTCCTGCCACTTTCATACTGCTTCTTCAGATCAGTGGAGAGCTGGTCACGCTGTCCTCCGCTGATCCGCGCGCCCTTTACCAACTTGTCGGCCACGCGTCCTCCCCGTTTTCGTAGTCCTCCATGACAGAGGACCATGATCCGTCCCATTACTGTTTTTCGCCACCCGAACGCAAGATCAATCCCACATGATGGCTCGGATATCGCGCTCGAGTGCACCTTTAGGCTAACGCGACAAGGTCCGAATACTCTGCATTCCAGAGATCTTCGACGCCGTCCGGAAGCAATAGGACTCGTTCAGGAGACAGCGCGTCGACCGCACCTTCATCATGGGTGACCAGCACAATCGCGCCCGCGAATGACCTCAGCGCGCCCAATACCTCTTCCCGCGACGCCGGATCGAGGTTGTTGGTCGGCTCGTCGAGCAGCAAGACGTTGGCACTGGATACGACCAGTGAGGCCAGAGCCAGTCTGGTCTTCTCCCCGCCGGAGAGCACCGCGGCCGGTTTGTCGACCGCGTCGCCGGAGAACAAGAACGACCCCAGCACGCGCCGCGCCTCCACGTCGGGCAGGTCGGGGGCAGCGGCGCGCATGTTCTCGAGCACGGTGCGCGATGTGTCCAAGGTCTCATGTTCCTGGGCGTAGTAGCCCAGCCGCAGCCCGTGTCCCGGCTCCACAATTCCGGTGTCCGGCTTCTCGGCTCCGCCGAGGATTCGGAGCAGGGTGGTCTTTCCCGCTCCGTTCAGGCCGAGCACCACGACTCTGCTGCCGCGGTCGATGGCGAGGTCGACGTCGGTGAATACCTCAAGCGAGCCGTACGACTTCGACAGCCCGCGCGCCGTCAGCGGTGTCTTGCCGCAGGGTGCCGGATCCGGGAACCGCAATTTGGCGACCTTCTCCGAGCGTCGCTGTTCCTCCAGCCCGGCGAGCAGCCGCTGAGCCCGGCGATCCATGTTCTGCGCCGCAACCGCCTTCGTGGCCTTATACCGCATCCGGTCGGCCTGGGCCTTCAGCACGCTGGCCTTCTTCTCGGCGTTGGTACGCTCCCGGCGTCGTCGCCGCTCGTCGCTCTCGCGCTGCTGAAGATAGGTGGACCAGCCCACGTTGTAGACATCGAGTTCGGCTCGCGTGGCATCGAGGTGGAAGACGCGGTTGACGGTCTTGTCCAGCAACGCGACGTCGTGGCTGATGACCACCAACCCGCCTTTGTATGCACGCAGGAAGTCACGCAGCCACATGATCGAGTCGGCGTCGAGGTGGTTGGTCGGCTCGTCCAGCAACATGGTGCCGGCGTCGGAGAACAAGATCCGGGCAAGCTCGATGCGCCGGCGCTGTCCACCGGAAAGGGTGCGCAAAGGCTGAGTCAGGACGCGTTCGTCCAGGCCGAGACTGGCGGCGATGGTCGCGGCCTCGCTCTCCGACGCGTAACCGCCCAGCGCGAGGAACTCCGACTCAAGCCGGCTGTACCGGCGCATGCCCCGCTCGTGCTCTGCGGTGTTCTCCGAGGCAATCTGCTCCTCGGCGCGACGCAACTGCGCGGTGATCACATCGAGCCCCCGTGCGCCGAGGATCCGGTCCCGGGCCAGCACGTCCGGGTCGCCCGTCCGGGGATCCTGCGGCAGGTACCCCACCTCGCCGGATCGGCTGACGCTGCCACCGAACGGTTGCCCCTCACCCGCGAGAATCCGGGTGAGCGTCGTCTTGCCCGCGCCGTTTCGTCCGACAAGCCCGATCTTGTCCCCGGGCGCGATCCTGAATGTGGCCCCGGCGAGCAGGATCTGCGCCCCGGCACGTACTTCTACCTCATGGGCGGTGAGCATCGTTCAGTGGTCTCCGTCGCGTCGCGATATGGGCATGGCGCCAGGCGACCGTTTAGCCGATCCAGCCTGGGTTCTCTTGCGTATTGATCGTGGACCGTGTTCGTCCGCCATTGAAGACGAGGACGGCGCGGACCGATACCGATTCTCGTCCCTGCTCCGGCACGCGTCCCCGAGTCCGCCGCAGGTGTCAAAACCCCGTTAGTTTACATTTGTCGCCGTGATCGAGGTTCAAGGCGTCTGCCACGCATTCGGGGAGCGGCGCGTCCTTGATCACCTGGATCTCACCCTGACCGAGCGAAGAATCGGCGTCATCGGCGCCAACGGCTCGGGAAAGTCCACGTTCGCCCGGCTGCTCAACGGCCTCGTCATTCCCACGGAGGGTCGCGTCCGGGTAGGCGGGCTGGACACCCGGACCGATGGTGCACGAGTGCGCAGGCGAGTCGGATTCGTCTTCACCGACCCGGACGCCCAGATCGTCATGCCCACCGTCGCCGAGGACGTGGCGTTCAGCCTGCGCCGGCGGAGGCTGGCCAAGCCCGACGCCGCCCGGATCGTCGCCGAGCACCTCGCGGCCTTCGGGCTCGACGGCCACGCCGACCATCCCGCGCATCTGCTGTCCGGTGGCCAGAAGCAGCTGCTGGCCCTGTGCTCGGTGCTCGTCACCGCGCCGGAGATCCTGGTGTGCGACGAGCCCACCACGCTGCTCGACCTGCGCAACGCGCGCCGGATCGCCGATCTGCTGGCGTCCGTGCCCCAGCAGGTGGTGCTCGTCACACATGATTTGGACGCCGTCCTGGGGTCCGACCGCGTGCTCGTGTTCCACGAAGGTGCGATCGCCTTCGACGGCGAACCGGCGGCCGCCGTCGACCACTACCGCACCCTCGCCGGCTAACACCTCTTTCGTCGGTACCGGTGGGCTCAGAGGTCGGCGGGGTCGATCTGGATGCGCACCGGCTCACCGGAACGGCGCGCGGAACGCACTCCGGCTGCGCCCCGCAGCGCTGCGGCCAGGGATGTTCCCGAGGACCGAGGCACCCGCACCAGTGCCTGCGCCGTATCTCCGTCCTGGTCCGGCCCGGCGATCTGCGCACCCGCCGGCAGCTCGGCCAGCCGCAGGAGTTCGTCGATGTCACCCCTCGCTCCCCGCAGCTGGGCCACCCGGGCCGCCGGTGGGAAATGCAGCTGAGCGCGCTCGGCGAGTTCCCTGGCCGCGAAGCCGGCCGGATCCCAGCGCACCAGTGCCTGCACCGCAGGAACGCCAGGATCTGCGACGACGACGATCTCCCCGCCTCCGGGCCGTGACCTCACGAGCGCGGCCGCGCGCAGCCACCGGCGCAGGGCCTCTTCCGCGGCCCGCAGGCTCTGCCGGTTCAGCATCGACGTGCCGTCCAGCAGCAGCGCACTCGCGTAACCTCCGGTGACCTCCGGCTCCGCCCCATGGGTAGCGACCACCAGCCGCGGCTCGGGACCGAGAGTGTCGGTCACCGCCTCGGCGCCCGACTGCCAGACCTGGACACCGGGGAATGCCCGGCCGAGTTCCTCCACCGTGCGGCGCAGCCCGACCACTGCGGCCCGCAGCCGGCCATGCCCGCATTCCGTGCATTGCCAGGACGGTGCGGGCGTCGAGCATCGCTCGCACGTCGGCGCGCCGCCGTGCTCACTGAGCCGCAGACCGCCCGGACACCGCGAGCAGCGCGCGGGCGTCCGGCACCGCGCACACGCCAGAGCCGGCACGTATCCGGCCCGGGCCACCTGAACGAGAACCGGGCCGCGCTGCAATCCGGAGCGGGCGACGCGCCACGCCAGCGACGGCAGCCTGGCGCTGCGTGCCGCTTGATCGCGATGCTGCTCATACTCGTCGCCGACGGTGTGGATCTGGGGCGCACGAGCACGCACCGCGCTGCGCTCCGGTTCCACGGCGCGCGCCCATCCTGTTTCCACGAGCTGCTGCGCCTCGGCGGTCCGCGCATGCGCTCCCACGACCGCCGCCGCACCGGCCAGATGGGCCCGCAGCAGCAGCACCTCGCGGGTGTGGGGGTACGGCGCGCGGGGCTCGGCGAACAGGTCGTCGCCGTCGTCCCAGATCGCCACCAGGCCGAGATTCGCGACCGGCGCGAATGCCGCCGAACGGGTGCCGACAACGGCGCGGACCGATCCACGCAAGGCCCGAAGCCAGCGCCTGTACCGTTCAGCCAGGCCGGCGTCGGCCTCCAAGGCTATGTGCCGCCCCTCCCCCATGACATCCCGTAGGGCCGTGTCCAGACGGGCGACGTCGCGTGCGTCGGGGACCACCACCACCGCCCCGCGGCCACCTGAGACCGTGGTGGCGACGAGCCTGGCGAGCAGGTCCGGCCACGCGGCCGCAGGCCCGGGGTTCCACACCGCTCGCGGGGGTCGCGCGCCAGCTCGGGCATCGGCCAGCGCGTCCAGCAATGCCGTGCCATGGCGGTGGTCCGCCCATCCACCCGGGGCGGGGCGCGACGGAGCCGGGGTGGGCGCCGGGCTCGGCTCCTTCTCGGTCCTCGCGTGCCGGGGAGGCACCGCCAGGCGCAGCACGTCGGCCACGGTACCGGCGTACCGGTCGGCGACGGCTCGCGCCAGCTGCGCCACCTGAGGAGTCAGTACCGGTTCCGGGGACACGAGGCGCCGCAACGGGGACAGCCGCCCCGTGTGCTCGCTGCTGTCCGTGCGTTCCACAATGAAGCCGTCATGATCGGCGCCGGCGAATCTCACCCGTACCCGCGCGCCCGGAACGGCGCCATCGGCCATGGACGCGGGAACCAGGTAGTCGAACGGCCGGTCAAGGTGCGCCAGCCCAATGTCGACCAGCACACGCGCCACCGGAGCGTCCTCCGCCATGGACTGCTTCTTCGGTGCCTTGCGTTTCGGTGCGGGCGCACCCGTCAGCGCCAGCTGGCCGGCGCTGTCGGATTCACGATCATCCTCACCCACAGCGTCGTTTCTATCTCATCCGCCGACGGCATCCTTGAGCGCCTCGGTGCGGTCGGTCCGCTCCCACGTGAACGCCGGCAGCTCTCGGCCGAAATGGCCGTACGCCGCCGTCTGCCGGTAGATGGGCCGCAGCAGATCCAGATCGCGGATGATGGCCGCCGGACGCAAATCGAAGACGTCGGCCACGGCGCGTTCGATCTGCGAGACCGGGAGCGCTTCGGTGCCGAAGCACTCCACGAACAGGCCCACAGGTTCGGCCTTGCCGATCGCGTAGGCGACCTGGATCTCGCACCGGGTGGCCAGTCCCGCGGCTACCACGTTCTTCGCCACGCACCGCATCGCGTAGGCGGCGGAGCGGTCTACCTTGGACGGGTCCTTGCCGCTGAAAGCGCCGCCGCCGTGGCGCGCCATGCCGCCGTACGTGTCGATGATGATCTTCCGTCCGGTGAGTCCGGCGTCGCCCATCGGGCCGCCGATCTCGAAGCGCCCGGTGGGGTTCACCAGGAGCCGATGCCCGTCCGACGGCAGCGAGAACTGCTCCAGGACCGGAGCTACCACGTATGCGATGAGGTCCGGAGTGAGGAGGTTGACCAGATCCACGTTGGAGGCGTGCTGGGTGGATATCACGATCGTGTCGACGCGTGCCGGGCGATCGCCGTCATACTCGATGGTGACCTGGGTCTTGCCGTCCGGGCGCAGATACGGCACGGCACCGCTCTTGCGGGCGTGGCTGAGCTGCTGCGCGAGCCGATGGGCGAGGCTGATGGGCAGCGGCATCAGTTCCGGTGTCTCGTCGCATGCGTAGCCGAACATCAGACCCTGGTCGCCCGCACCCTGCCGGTCGAGCGGATCGTCGTCGCCCTCTACCCGGGACTCGTACGCCGTGTCGACACCTTGCGCGATGTCGGCCGACTGCGCGCCGATGGCGATGTTGACCCCGCACGACGCCCCGTCGAAACCCTTGGCGGAGGAGTCGTAGCCGATGTCGAGGATCGTGTCCCGCACGATGGCGGGAATGTCCGCATACGTGCTGGTGGTGACCTCACCGGCGACGTGTACTTGTCCGGTGGTCACCATCGTCTCCACGGCCACCCGGCTCGCGGGATCGTCGGCCAGCATGGCATCCAGCACGGCGTCGCTGATCTGATCGCAGATCTTGTCCGGATGCCCCTCGGTCACGGACTCGGACGTGAATAGCCGCAGCGTCATCTTTCCTCCCGGCGACGTGGGATCTCAACTATGGCGCGATCCCAGCCGCTGCGCCACCAGATCCACAATGACATGGGCCAGCTCGGATTTGGGCCCGTGGGGCACCTCCGTGGCAGAGCCGTCGCGGTCGAGGATCACCGCCTGGTTCTCTTCGGACTCGAACCCGCGGTCAGCCCCGACCTCGTTGACGACGAGCAGGTCGCAGCCCTTCGCCGCCAGCTTGGCCCGGCCATGATCGAGCACGCCGCCAGAAGCGTCGCCGGTCTCGGCCGCGAACCCCACGACCACCTGATGCTGCGAGCTTCGCTCGGCCGACAGCTCGGCCAGGATGTCGCGGGTGCGCTCCAGCTGAATCGACGGAGCGTCCATGCTCTCCGCCGTCTTCTTGATCTTCGATTCCTGGTACTGCCGAGGCCGGAAATCCGCCACTGCCGCCGCCATCACCACGGCGTCGGCATCGGCCGCGGCCTTGAGCACCACCTCGCGAAGCTGTTCCGCCGATACCACGCGGATCACATCCGCACCGGCGACGTCCGGCAAGGCGACATTGGCTGCGACGACGGTAACCCGTGCCCCGCGACTGACCGCTGCCTGAGCGACCGCGTAGCCCTGTCTCCCGGACGAGCGGTTGCCGATGAATCGCACTGGATCGATGTGCTCACGCGTCCCCCCGGCGGACACCACCAGATGCGTGCCGGCAAGGTCGGCACCCGTACGGTGCGAGCGCAGAACCCCACGCATCACCTCGACGATGGCCGCCGGCTCGGGCAACCGGCCCTTGCCCGAGTCGGCCCCGGTCAACCGGCCGGCGGCAGGCTCGATCACCACGGCACCACGAGCACGCAACGTGGATACATTGGCCGCCGTGGCCGGGTGCTCCCACATCTCTGTATGCATCGCGGGTGCATACACGACCGGGCATCGCGCTGTGAGCAGTGTGGAGGTGAGAAGGTCGTCGGCCCGGCCGCCGGCGGCGCGCGCCAGCAGATCGGCGGTGGCGGGAACGACGAGCACCACATCAGCCGACTGGCCGAGTGCCACGTGCGGCACCTCGTGCACATCCTCGAAGACGCTGGTGGCCACGGGCTGGCCAGACAGCGCCGCCCACGTGGGCGCACCCACGAAACGCAGCGCCGCCTCCGTGGGGATCACACGGACGTCGTGACCGGCCTCGGTCAGCTGCCGCAGCACCTCACAGGCCTTGTACGCGGCGATACCGCCGCTGACCCCTAAGAGCACCCGGAGCCGGCCTCCGCCGGACTCGGGCGCTCCTGGGCTCATTCCTGGTCGGACGGGCCGGCGGCCGCGATGTCAGCTGCCGTCACATCGGCGGCCGTGACCTCACGGACGTCGGACTCCGCCGCCAGCTCTGCCGGGTCGATCTCCTCAGCGGTCAGGAGGCCGGCATCGATCTCGCGCAGCGCGATCGACAGCGGCTTCTCCTGAACGCGGGTCTCGACCAGCGGACCGACATACTCGAGGAGTCCTTCGCCCAGCTGCGAGTAGTAGGCGTTGATCTGGCGTGCCCGCTTGGCAGCGTAGATCACCAGACCGTACTTGGAATCGGTCTTGGAGAGGAGCTCATCGATAGGCGGGTTGGTGATGCCCTCCATGGCTCCATGGGGTCCAGACACGCTAATGCCTCCGGGCAGGATTGGGGGATGAACCCAGTAATGCTACCAATTCCTGGCACACACTGGCCACATCCGTGTTGACGAGCGTCATGTCGAACTCGGCCTCGGCCGCGAGCTCCTCGCGCGCGGTCTGCAGCCGCCGGTTCCGTTCCTCGTCCGACTCGGTGCCCCGGCCGACGAGCCGCCGGACGAGTTCCTCCCAGCTCGGTGGGGCGAGAAAGACGAACAAGGCTTCGGGCATGGTGGCGCGAATCTGGCGGGCCCCTTGGAGATCCACCTCGATCAGCACCGACCGGCCCTCGGACCTGGCCTGCTCGACGGCCGCCCGCGGCGTGCCGTATTTCGCCGCCTTGTGCACGACTGCCCACTCGAGGAACTCGCCCTGCTCGATCTTGCGGTCGAACGTGGCGTCGTCCACGAAGAAGTACGGGGAGCCGTCCACCTCACCAGGCCGCATCGGCCGGGTGGTGACGGTAGGAGCGATGGTCAGCTCGGGATGCTCCGCGCGGAGCCGTCGCATGACCGTTGTCTTGCCAACCGCCGACGGCCCTGAGAGAACGATCACTCTCTTGCCGCCCAGGGCCGCCGAAGGTTGTGGCAAGCCCAGGCTCAACCGCTGAAACGCTCGATGAGCGCAGCCTGCTGGTTGGCACCCAGGCCGCGCACACGACGCGTTTCGGCGATGCCGATCTCTTCCATGATCTGCTTCGCGCGGACCTTGCCCACGCCGGGCAGCGACTCAAGAAGAGCCGACACCTTCATCTTGCCGATAACCTCGTTGGATTCGCCCTCTTTCAGGACATCGCTGAGCTTGGCACCGGCATTCTTGAGCCGGTTCTTGACCTCCGCCCGCTCCCGGCGGGCCTGGGCAGCCTTCTCGAGAGCGGCCGCGCGCTGTTCTGGAGTCAAGTTTGGGAGCGCCACGAGCGGGTCACCTCTGTTGTGTCGAATCGGACGGACTTTGCTGAACAACTGGAACCTAGCGGCTGAACCACCAGGTCAGCAACGTGGTCCACGGTACCCCTACTCACCCCGGCTGCACGCACCGACACACAATTTTCTTGTCACGTGTCGCGTCATAAGACACCCGACTGGCCGACCTACTCGATCAACATCTCGTTGACCTGGGCCTTTAATGCAAACGTGCTGGCCCGCAGCTCGGCACCGTCCGGTCCGGCCCGAAGAACTTCGCGCGACACGGACGGCATCACCAGGGGCAGAGCCGCCCCGAAAATGCGAGGGAGATCGCTCACGGCCGCACCCTGAGCCCCGATTCCCGGCGCCAGCAGGGGGCCGTTGATGAGCAGATCGCCCTGCGCGATACCCAGGGAACCCAGCCCGCCGAGGGTGGCCCCGACGACGCAGCCGACGCTGCCCAGCGGCTCGATGCCGGCGTTCTCGACCGCCGCCTGCGCCAGCATGCTCACGGCCACGTTCCGGCCGTCGGACGTGCGCGCCTCCTGCACAGCACCGCCTTCCGGATTGGAGGTACGGGCGAGGACGAACACGCCGTTGCCGTGTGCGGCCGCCGCGTCGAGCAACGGCCGCAGCGAGCCGAAGCCCAGGTACGGCGATGCCGTCACCGCATCGGAGCACAGCGGCGACGCCGGGTCCACGTAGGCGTCGGCGTAGGCCTGCACGGTCGAGCCGATGTCGCCGCGCTTGGCGTCCATCAGCACCAGTGCACCCTGCTCGCGGGCAGCCGCGACCAGCCGCTCCAGCACGGCGATGCCCGCCGAGCCGTGCCGTTCGAAGAACGCCGACTGTGGCTTGAGCACGGCCACCTCGGAGGCGATGGCCGTGACCACCGTCCGGCAGAACCGCTCCAGGCCGTCCGCCGTGTCGGGCAGGCCCCACGCCGACAGCAGGCTCGGGTGCGGGTCGACACCGACGCACAGCGGCCCCCGCTCCCCCATCAGGTTGTGCAACCGCGCGCCGAACGTCATGATGCCCGCTCCTTCTCCGTTGCGTCCTGCAGTGTGAGGGTCACGGAGCACGCTCTGCAGGACGCAACGTAACGCCGTGCGCGAGAAGACCGGCGAGTTCGCGATGCACACGCGACGGCCACGATGCACCGCCGTAGATGAACGCGGTATACGCCTGGACCAAGTCGGCTCCGGCCTGCAACCGCTCGTACACGTCCCGCGCGTCGGATACCCCGCCCACCGAGATCAGGGCGACGTCCGGCGTGTCACCAGGTCCGCGGGTCTGGTCGTCACCGGAGGTGCCGATGTCGGCGAGCCGGCTGCTCAGCAGCTTCAGCACCTCGAGGGCGCGAGCCGCCAGGGGCGCCCCCGACAGTCCACCCGCGCCTACGCGGTCGATGTCGCCGGGTGCCGAGGACAGACCCGCGCGGGAGACGGTGGTGTTGGTGGCGATGATGCCGTCCAGTCGCAACTCCAGTGCGAGGTCCGCGACCGCGAGCACGTCGTCGTCGCTGAGATCCGGCGCGATCTTCACCACCAGCGGCACACGCCGGTCCGTGACAGCGTCGGCCTGCGCACGAACCGCGGTCAGCAGCGGCCGGAGCTGGCTGACCGCCTGCAGGTCACGCAGGCCGGGTGTGTTCGGGGAGCTGACGTTGACCACGAGGTAATCCGCGTAAGGCGCGACCATCCGGGTGCTCGCCTCGTAGTCGGAGATCGCCTGGGCGTCGGGCACGGCCTTGGTCTTGCCGATGTTCACGCCGACGACGATCGGCAGGGAACCCCGGCGACGGCGCCGCGCGGCCAGCCTCGCGGCCACGGCAGCAGCGCCGTCGTTGTTGAAACCCATCCGGTTCACGATTGCCCGGTCGGCGAGCAGCCGGTGCAGCCGGGGCCGGGGATTTCCGGGCTGCGCGCGTCCGGTGACAGTTCCCACTTCGACGAAGCCAAAGCCGAGGGCGCCGAGGGCGTCGATGGCGATCGCGTTCTTGTCGAAGCCCGCTGCGAGCCCCAGGGGGCCTGGGAAGCGCAGCCCCATCGCCTCGACTGTGAGGGCTGGATCGGCGGGCGCCAGCCGTCGCCATCCGGCCCGCCGGGCACCGGGGAGCCGCGCCGCCACCCGCATCAGGCCGACCGCGAGATGATGCGCGCGTTCGGCGTCCAGGCGGGTCAGGACGCGTTCGAACAGCAGACCGTACGGTGTCACGCCCGGCTCGCCGCCCGGTCCTCAAGAGTGCCCCCGGCGATGAGCTCCGCCCAGGACTGCAGCGAGCGGACATCGATGACCCCGGCTAGCAGCGACTCGATGCCCTGCACCGCGGCCGCGAGCCCCTGCACCGTGGTGATGCAGGGGATGTTGCCCTGGATGGCGGCGGTTCGGATCTCGTAGCCGTCGGCGCGCGGGCTGCCGCCGGTGGTGGTGCCGCTGGGAGTGTTGATGATCAGGTCGACCTGGCCGTCGAGGATGCGCCCGATGATGGTGGGGGTGCCGTCCGGCTCGTGCCCGGCCCAGCGCTTGCGGACGATCTCCGCGTCCACGCCGTTGCGGCGCAGCACCTCCGCGGTGCCCGCGGTGGCGATGATGGTGAAACCGAGGTCCGCGAGGCGCTTGACCGGGAAGATCATGTGCCGTTTGTCCCGGTTGGCCAAGGACACGAAGACCGTGCCGGACGTCGGCAACGGCCCGAAGGCGGCCACCTGGGACTTCGCGAACGCGGTCCCGAAGAGCCGGTCGATCCCCATGACTTCGCCGGTGGAGCGCATCTCCGGGCCGAGCAGCGTGTCCACGGTCCGCCCGTCCGGGGCCCGGAACCGGTTGAACGGCATGACCGCTTCCTTCACCGCTACGGGCGCGTGAGCGGGCAGGTCGACGCAGTCGCCCTCGGCCGGCAGGAGTCCTTCCCCACGCAGATCCGCGATGGTGGCGCCGAGCATGACCCGCGCGGCGGCCTTCGCCATCGGCACGGCCGTGGCTTTGGAAACGAACGGGACCGTGCGCGAGGCACGGGGGTTGGCCTCCAGGACATACAGGACGTCCCCGGCCAGCGCATACTGGACGTTGAGAAGGCCGCGCACTCCGACGCCGTCCGCGATGGCCCGGGTGGACTCCCGGATGCGGATCAGCTCGTCCCGGCCGAGCGTGGTGGGAGGCAGCGCGCAGGCGGAGTCGCCGGAGTGGATGCCGGCCTCCTCGATGTGCTCCATGACGCCGCCCAGGTACAGCTCGTCGCCGTCGTACAGGGCGTCGACGTCGATCTCCACGGCGTCGTCGAGGAACCGGTCCACCAGCACCGGATGCTCCGGACTGGCTTCAGTGGCGCGGGAGATGTAGTCCGACAGCGATGCGTCGTCGTAGACGATCTCCATTCCGCGCCCGCCGAGGACGTACGACGGCCGGACCAGCACCGGGTAGCCGATGTCGGCGGCGATCAGGCGAGCCTCGTCGTAGGACGAGGCCATGCCGTGCTTCGGCGCGGGGAGGCCGGCGGCCTGCAGGACCCGGCCGAATGCGCCGCGCTCCTCTGCCAGGTCGATCGCGGCCGGCGACGTGCCCACGATCGGCACTCCGGTGGCGGCCAGGTCCCGAGCCAGCCCGAGCGGGGTCTGCCCGCCCAGCTGGACGACGACGCCCGCCACGGGGCCGGCCTGCTGCTCGGCGTGCACCACTTCGAGCACGTCTTCCAAGGTCAGCGGTTCGAAGTAGAGCCGGTCCGAGGTGTCGTAGTCCGTGGAGACCGTCTCCGGATTGCAGTTGACCATGACGGTCTCGTAGCCGGCCTCACTGAGCGCCATCGCCGCATGCACGCACGAGTAGTCGAACTCGATGCCTTGCCCGATCCGGTTGGGTCCGCTGCCTAGGATGATCACCGCGGGCTTCTCCCGGGACGCGACCTCGGTCTCCTCGTCGTACGACGAGTAGTGGTAGGGCGTCTTCGCGGCGAACTCGGCCGCGCAGGTGTCCACCGTCTTGAACACCGGCCGGATTCCCAGGGTCTCCCGGACACCGCGGATCACCTCCGGGCTGCTGCCACGCAGGGCCGCGATCTGCGCGTCCGAGAACCCGTGTCGCTTGGCCCGGCGCAGAATCTCCGGGGTGATGTGAGCGGTCGCGCCCACCTCCTCGGCCACCTCGGTGAGCAGCAGAAGCTGGTCCAGGAACCACGGGTCGATCCGGGTCGCCTCGTGTACGTGTTCCACGCTGTTCCCGGCCCGGAGCGCGCGAACCACGTCCCCCAGCCGGCCGTCGTAGGGCCGGGCGATGCGCCGCAGCAGTTCGTCGGGGTCGCCAGGATCGACGACGAAGTCGAAAGCGGCATCCTTCTTCTCCAGCGAGCGCATCGCCTTCTGCAACGCCTCGGTGAAGCTTCGCCCGATCGCCATCGCCTCGCCGACGCTCTTCATGTGCGTGGTAAGGGTCGTGTCCGCGGCCGGAAACTTCTCGAACGCGAACCGCGGAACCTTCACCACCACGTAGTCCAGCGTCGGTTCGAACGAGGCCGGGGTCTCTCCGGTGATGTCGTTCGGGATCTCGTCAAGCGTGTAGCCGAGTGCCACCTTCGCCGCGATCTTCGCGATGGGAAAGCCGGTGGCCTTCGACGCCAGGGCCGAGGAGCGCGACACCCGGGGGTTCATCTCGATGATGATCAACCGGCCGTCGGCGGGGTTCACCGCGAACTGGATGTTGCATCCGCCCGTGTCCACACCCACCGCGCGGATGACCTCGATCGCCTGGTCACGCATGATCTGGTACTCGCGGTCGGTCAGCGTCATCGCCGGCGCCACCGTGATGGAGTCGCCGGTGTGCACGCCCATCGGATCCACGTTCTCGATCGAGCACACGATCACGACGTTGTCCGCCTGATCGCGCATGACCTCCAGCTCATACTCCTTCCAGCCCAGGATCGACTCCTCCAGAAGCACCTCGGTGGTCGGGGACAGGGCCAGCCCGGAGCCGGCGATCCGGTGCAGGTCCTCCTCGTCGAAGGCCATCCCCGAACCGGCGCCACCCATGGTGAACGACGGACGCACGACGACCGGATATCCCAGCTCCTCCACGGCCTTCAGGCACTCGTCCATCGAGTGGCAAATGGCCGAGCGGGCGGTCTCGCCGCCGATCTCGTCGACGATCCGCTTGAACGACTCACGGTTCTCGCCCCGCTGGATCGCATCGATCGACGCACCGATCAGCTCGACCCCGTACCGCTCCAGGACACCCGCCTCGTGCAGCGCCATCGCGGCGTTCAGGGCCGTCTGCCCGCCGAGCGTCGCCAGAAGCGCGTCCGGGCGCTCCAGCGCGATGACCTTCTCCACGAACTCTGCCGTGATGGGCTCCACGTACGTCGCGTCGGCGATGTCGGGATCGGTCATGATCGTCGCGGGGTTGCTGTTCACCAGGATCACCCGCAGGCCCTCGGCCCTGAGCACCCGGCACGCCTGCGTCCCCGAATAGTCGAACTCACACGCCTGGCCGATGACGATCGGCCCGGAACCGATCACCAGAACGCTCGAAATATCAGTTCTGCGCGGCATCAGCCATCCCCCTGCGTCCGCTGGGTCACACTCATCAGTTCTACGAAGCGGTCGAACAGATACGCCGCGTCGTGCGGGCCTGCGGCGGCCTCGGGGTGGTACTGCACCGAGAACGCCTTGAGCTCACCGCCGGCGCCGCGCAGAGCAAGGCCCTCCACGACGTCGTCGTTGAGGCAGACATGGCTGACTTCGGCCCGGCCGTACGGGGTGTCGGTGGCGCGGTCGAGTGGCGCGTCCACCGCGAAGCCGTGATTGTGCGCGGTGACCTCCACCTTCCCGGTACCGCGGTCCTGAACAGGCTGATTGATGCCGCGATGGCCGTAGCCGAGCTTGTAGGTGCCGAACCCAAGAGCCCGCCCGAACACCTGGTTGCCGAAGCAGATGCCGAAGAACGGCAGGTCGTGCTCAAGCGCCGCACGCAGGACGTCCCGAGGGCCATCGGCTGTGGACGGGTCTCCAGGACCGTTCGAGAGGAACAGCCCGTCCGGCCGCACGGCGAGCACGTCGTCGGCGGTCGACGTCGCCGGCAGGACGTGGACCTCGATGCCCCGCTCGGCCATCCGCCGTGGTGTCATCGTCTTGATGCCCAGGTCAAGTGCAGCGACGGTGAACCGCCGCTCGCCCTCTGCCGGCACCACGTACGGCTCGGTGGTGGAGACGGCGGCGGCCAGGTCCGCGCCGAGCATCTGCGGACTGGCGAGCACTCGCTCTCGCAGAGCGTCGGCGTCGGCCTCGACACTGGAGATGCCGACCCGCATGGCGCCACGTTCACGCAGGTGGCGGGTGAGAGCCCGGGTGTCCACCCCGCTGATGCCCACCACGCCCTGTGCCGCGAGCTCCGCTTCGAGGCCGCGAGTGGCACGCCACGACGACGCACGTCGGGCCGGGTCGCGGACCACGTAGCCCGCCACCCAGATCTGCCTGGACTCGGGATCGTCGTCATTCACCCCGGTGTTGCCGATGTGCGGCGCTGTCTGCACCACCACCTGCTGGTAGTACGACGGATCGGTCAGGGTCTCCTGGTAGCCGGTCATGCCGGTGGAGAACACAGCTTCGCCGAACGTCTCCCCCGCTGCGCCGTAGGACTCGCCGCGGAATACACGTCCGTCCTCCAGAACAAGTAGCGCTGGTGTGCGCGTCGTCATCAAAACTCTCCTCCAGCTCGCTTTGCAATGCGCACATCCACGCAACACGCCGCTCTGCGCACATCCACGCAACACGCCGCTCTGCGCACATCCACGCAACACGCCGCTCTGCGCACATCCATGCAACACGCCGCTCTGCGCACATCCATGCAATCCGCTGCTCTGCGCACATCGAGGCGGCGGTGCGTCGGTGTGCGCATTGCAAAGGCACCGACAAATACCTCGACCGCCGGCGTCGGTACAGCGTTCATTCCGTCCACGACGTCACCTCACGCTCCACGAGCGCCTCTACGGCATCGAGGAGCCGCCCGAGATCGTCACGATGATGTGGGCGCAGTGCCGTGTCCAGTGACCGGTTCGCATGCGCCCAGGTGATGATCAGGTATTCCGGGCGGCGTACCGCTCTGCCCGCCGCGGCCCGGTCCAGGCGGATCGCGTGGATGGCGCCGGCGGGTATGGCCAGCGGCGGTTCCGGCGACCGGCCGATCTCCACGCCCGCGTCCGTGACCGTCACCGTGGCCGCGCTACGGCGGTCCAAGCCCTGGGTGCCCACGTGCTCCAGCCAGTCACCCGCCACCGTGGTGCCGAGATAGGTGCCGGTGATCGGCCCGACCCGGCTGGGAGCGGCCGGCAACGTCTCCGGCGGCGCCGGCAGCCGCGCGTCACGGGACGCGCGCCTCCGCCAGCCCCGCCACATCATCAGGTACGACGCAACGAGCAGCATACCCAGTAGCGCGACGGCGATTCCCGTCCTCAGATCCACGTCAGCGCACCGTCCTCCACGGTCGGACGGCCGCGCAAGAACGTCGCCACGACGCCACCCGGCAGCTTCATGCCGTCGTACGGGCTGTTGCGCGACAGCGACGCCGACGTGCGCGCGTCGACCGTGCGGGAGGCGGCCGGATCGATCAGGACGACGTTGGCCGGCTCGCCGACCGCGAGTGGACGTCCCTGGGCGGCGTCGTCGCTGTCGCAGCGGCCGATCCGGGCCGGGGCGAACGACATCCGGTCGGCGACGCCGGACCAGTCGAGCAAGCCGGTGTCGACCATCGTGTGCTGGACGACGGACAGCGCCGTGTCCAGCCCGAGCATGCCGAAGGCAGCGGCATCCCACTCGCATTCCTTGTCCTCCACCGGATGCGGAGCGTGGTCGGTGGCTACGATGTCGATCGTGCCGTCGGCCAGCCCCTCACGCACCGCGGCCACGTCGTCGGCGCTCCGCAACGGCGGATTGACTTTGTACCGGGCGTCGTAGGTGGAGACCAGGTCTTCGGTGAGCAGCAGGTGATGCGGAGTCACCTCGGCGGTGACGGGGAGTCCGCGCTGCTTGGCCAGCCGCACGATCTCCACCGAGCCCCTGGTGGACAAGTGGCAGATGTGCAACCGGGAACCGACGTGTGCGGCCAGGAGAACGTCGCGGGCGATGATCGCCTCCTCGGCCACACTGGGCCAGCCGCGCAGACCGAGCCGGCCCGAGAGCTCGCTCTCGTTCATCTGGGCGCCCTCGGTGAGGCGGGGCTCTTGCGCATGCTGCGCTATCACGCCGTCGAAAGCTTTCACGTACTCCAGCGCACGGCGCATCAGCACGGCGTCGGACACGCAGATCCCGTCGTCGGAGAAGACCCGCACCCGGGCGGCGGAGTCGGC
Organism: Phytoactinopolyspora alkaliphila; assembly: GCF_010550695.1. GTDB lineage: Bacteria > Actinomycetota > Actinomycetes > Jiangellales > Jiangellaceae > Phytoactinopolyspora > Phytoactinopolyspora alkaliphila. Next base: position 19,544 of record NZ_JAAGOB010000012.1, on the reverse strand, counting down.
CATCGCGCCGAGTTCGGCCAGCCGCTCCCCGGCCAGCCCGACGGTCACCGCGCCCACCGGACGCACGTCCGCGTGACCGGCTTCGCGGCCCAGCCGCCAGACCTGCTCTACCACGCCCGCGGTGTCTGCCACCGGATCGGTGTTGGCCATCGCGTGCACGGCGGTGAATCCACCGGCCGCGGCGGCCCGGGTTCCGGAGGCCACCGTCTCGGCGTCTTCGCGCCCAGGTTCGCGAAGGTGAGTGTGCAAGTCAACTAGGCCCGGCAGGGCCACAAGGCCGTCCGCGTCGATCGCTCGCGCTCCGGTGCCGTCAACGTCACCACCAAGGGCCGCGATCACCCCGTCTCGTAGCAGCATGTCGCCCTGGGGACCGCCGAGGATCCGCGCCCCTCTGATCAGGATGCTCTCGCCGTTCACGCCCGTTCTCCCCTCGTGTTGGCTCTGCTCGTCGGCGCCGGGATCATGCGGCGTCCTCGCCGCCGGCTGACCCGGTCCCGGATCCGGCGAGCATCAGGTACAGAACCGCCATCCGGACGTAGACACCGTTCGTGACCTGCTCGACGATCACGGACCGCTCATTGTCCGCGACGTCCGCGCTGATCTCCATGCCGCGGTTCATCGGCCCCGGATGCAGCACGATCGCGTCCTCCGGCAATGACGAGAAGCGGCGCGCGTCCAGCCCGTAGCGCCTGCTGTACTCGCGGGCGGACGGGAAGAACGCCGCGTTCATCCGTTCCCGCTGGACGCGCAACATCATGACCGCGTCCGCACCGGGCAGCGCCGCGTCGAGGTCATAGGTGACCTCGCACGGCCAGTTCTCCACGCCCAGCGGCAGGAGGGTCGGCGGGGCCACCAGCGTGACCCGTGCCCCCAGCGTGGCGAGCAGGAGCACGTTACTGCGTGCCACCCTGCCATGGAGCACGTCGCCGACGATCACGACGTCGCGGTCGCGTAGGTCTCCGAGATGCCGACGCAAGGTGAACGCGTCCAGCAGCGCCTGCGTCGGATGCTCGTGGGTGCCGTCGCCGGCGTTCAGCACATTCGCGCTGATCCACCCGGACGTCGCGAGGCGGTACGCGGCGCCGCTCGCAGAATGACGGACGACGACGCCGTCCGCGCCCATGGCGGCGAGCGTCAATGCGGTGTCCTTCAGGCTCTCGCCCTTGGACACGCTGGAACCCTTCGCGGAGAAATTGATCACGTCGGCTGAGAGCCGCTTCGCGGCCAGCTCGAACGAGGTCCGGGTCCGGGTCGAGTCCTCGAAGAACAGGTTCACCACGGTGCGCCCACGCAACGTGGGCAGCTTCTTCACCGCCCGGCCCTCCGTGAGCCGCGCCATCTCGTCCGCGGTGTCGAGGATCAGCGTCGCTTCCTCGTGGGAAAGGTCGGCGGCGGACAACAGATGGCGGATCATCGGGCCTCCTCTTCGCCGGCTGCCAGGTGTGCTTCTGGCGCCGGGTGTGCGTCGGCCGTGGCTCCGACGAGCACCGCGTCCTGGCCGTCGACCTCGTTCAGCAGCACGCGGACGCTCTCGCGCAGCGACGTGGGGAGGTTCTTGCCCACGTGGTCGGCTCGGATGGGCAGTTCGCGGTGGCCGCGATCCACGAGGACCGCGAGCCGTACAGCGCGCGGCCGGCCGACGTCGTCGAGTGCGGTGAGCGCCGCTCGGATGGTGCGTCCTGAGTAGAGAACGTCGTCCACCAGGACCACGGTCTTGCCGTCGACGCCGCCGTCGGGGATGTCGGTGGGCTCCAGTGCACGCGCCGGGCGCAACCGCAGATCGTCGCGGTACATCGTGACATCGAGCGCGCCAACCGGCACGGCGATGTCCTCGACGCTGGAGATGCGAGCGGTGAGTCGCTGGGCCAGTGGCACCCCACGTGAGGGAATGCCGAGGACTACCAGGCCGGAAGCGCCCTTGTTGCGCTCTACGACCTCGTGGGCCATCCGGGCAAGCGCCCGGTTGATCTCGTCCTCGCTGAGGACGGTCCGGAAGCCGGACAGGTGACGAGACATGCGGAAAGGGACCCCCTTCCCCGCCTCACTGGACGGGATTTAAAGGACGCCGGTCTCCGCGAGCCTATCAGCCGGCTCCGCTGCCACGCTGGCGGACTCGATGTGCTCGTCGTCACCACCGCGCGTTCGCCCCTGGATCAGACGACGAAAATCCTCGCAGATGGACCGTTGAGTCACCTGATCCATGTGCGCTGCGCAGGCGCCTAGCGCATCCGCGGGTCGAAGGCCTCCCTGATCGTGTCACCGAGCACGATGAAGCTGAGCACCGTCAGGCTCAGGAAGATCGACGGGTAGATCAGCAGGTGAGGCGACATCTGGAAGTCGGTTTGCGCGTTGGACAGCTGCAGGCCCCACGAGATCGCCGGCGCCTGGAGTCCCACTCCCAGGAAGGTGAGAACCGCTTCGGCCACGATCGCCGTCCCGATGGTGATCGTGGCCATCACCATCACCGGCGCCACCGCGTTGGGAAGGATGTGGCGGCGTACCAAGCGCCAGCCTCCCGCACCGAGGCCCCGGGCGGCCTGCACGTAGTCCATCTGTTTGACGGACAGCACCGACGAGCGCATCAGGCGGGTCATCGTCGGCCACATGAACAGGGCGAGTACCGCGGAAACCGTCCAGATGCTGCGCGTACCCAGGCTGTTCAGCACCACCAGGGCACCGAGGATGAACGGGAAGCCGAAGAACACGTCGGCCATCCTGCTGATCAGTGCGTCGAGCCAGCGTCCCCGGTAGCCGGCGACGCTGCCCAGGGTGATTGCGAGGAGGAGTGAGAAGGTCGTCACCAGCACACCCACACTGATCGAAGCTCGCGCACCGTGGATCACGTTCGCGTAGACGTCGCAGCCCTGCTTGTCGAAGCCGAACGGATGCCCACTCGCCGGCCCGTCCCCGCTGCGGCCGAGGTCGCAGACGCGCGGGTCACCGTTGCCGAACCATCCGGAGAACACGTTGGGGAACGCCGCCATCAGGACCATCACGGCGACGACGAATCCACTCGCCAGGAACAGCGGGTTGTGGCGCAGGTCTCGCCAGGCGTCGCCGAGGAGGGTCGCCTTCGCGGCGGTGTCGTCGACGGCTTGAACCTCGTGCTCACTCATGCCGGATCCTCGGGTCGAGTACGCCGTAGAGCAGGTCGACGACGAGATTGGCGAGCAGGAAGACCAGGACCAGCGCCGTGGCTACGCCCACCACGACGGCGCCCTCCTGGGCCTGCAGGGAACGGAACAGCAGCTGCCCCACCCCGGGCATGTTGAAAATGCCCTCGATCACTATCGATCCGCCGAGCAGGAACCCGAGGTTCACGCCAAGCAGCGTCACCGCCGCGATCAGCGAGTTTCGCAGCACGTGCACCGAGACGACGCGGCGGCGGGAAAGTCCCTTGGCGAACGCTGCCCGCACGTAGTCCGCGCGCAGGTTCTCCAGCACACTCACCCGCACCAACCTGGCCACGGTCGCGATACCAAAGGTGGCCGTGATGACCGCGGGCAGGATGTAGCTGCGCGGCCATCCGTCCGAGATCCCGGACACGGGGAACATGCCCAGGTGCACGCCCAGGACGAGTTGGGCCGTGTATCCGAGGACGAACACCGGGATGGAGATCACCGCGATGCTGAACAGGAGGATGGTGTAGTCCGCCCATTTGCCGCGACGGAGCGCGGCGACTACGCCGAGCGTGATGCCGACCACCACCTCCAGCACCCAGGCGGTGAGGGCCAGGCGCACCGACACCGGCCACCGCTGCGCCATCTGATCCGAGACCGACCGGCCGTTGAAGTCGGTGCCGAAGTCTCCGGTCAACAGGTTGGCCATGTACTTCCCGTACTGGATCAGGACGGGATCGTTGAGGTTGTGCCGCTCACGCATGGCGTGGATCACGCTCTCCGAAAGCGGGCGGTCTCCGGCCATGGCCCGGATCGGATCTCCGGGCAGCGCCCAGACGGCCAGGTAGATCAGCAGCGTCACGCCGATGAAGACAATGATCAACTGGGCTAGCCGGGAGAGGACGTATCGGCCCATCGTCACGCTCCCGCTCAGGCCGGTGGTTCAGCGACGGCGTACACACTGGTCGTCAGGATCGCCGCGTACTGCACGGCGGCAAGGTCGCCCAGGGGGATCAGCGTGGACGTGGTTCCTTCCTCAGCCTCGGACACCCACGCATCGTAGGCCGTGGCCAGCGCGGCGTGCTGGGCACGGATGGCAGGCGTGCCGTTCCCGATGGCCAGTTCCCCGTCGAGAGCACGCAGGAGCATGCCGCCGTAGCGAAGCCGGAAGCAGTGCACCCGGTCGAGGCATCCGAACAGCTCCGCCTTAGTGGCGGGCCGATCCGCGTCCGGCTGGCCGGCGCGGTACCGCTCCTGCTGCGCGCCCCGGCTGAAGGCTGGGATGAAGGCCCGCGAGGCGCGCAGAAATGGCGACTCCACGGACAGGTCGGGCTCCACCGCGCGCAGCGCGTTCTCGAGGACCTCACCAAGATCCGCCAGCCCGTCCGCCCGCCTGCTCAGGGCGTCCGCGTAGCTCGTGCCAGCGGGGGTGTTGTCGTCAGCGTCCGGATGCGACCAGTACGGAACCTCCGTCACCAGAGAGAGTGTCCCGTACTTCTCGGCATACGCGGAGCTCGAGCCGCCGATGTCCACCTCGGACGGGTCGAGTCCGGCGGACTCGGCGAAGTCGTACGCCTCCTCGGTGCGGCTCATCCGGAAGATCGCGTCCGCCAAACGCCGGATATAGGGCATCTCCGGCTCACCGGTGTCGAGTGGAAGGTTCAGCGCCGCGGGAATCGCCTGCAGGTGCTCGTACAGGCCCGGCGTCTCCCTGGACACGTAGTAGTACACCCCGCCGTGCTCGCCGTTGTGCAACGAGCACATGAACGCCGGCTCGGTGTCGTCGATCAGCCGCATCAGGGCGACCGTCTCCGGCATCATGCGATCGAAATAGGCGTTCTTGTAAGCGAAGGGGAAGGTCCATTCCACCTGCTCGCGCCCAGCCGGCCGGTAGAAGTGCCTGGCGTAGTGGCCCCGGGTGAACGGCCCACCGAACCAGCCTTCGTTCAGCCGGGCACCGTCCGGGTCGATGCACGGCACGATGTGCCACGTGTAGCCGAGTGCCTCGCGCAGGCTCGAGTCCTCCACCAGAGTCCGCGCCAGGTGGGTGGCGGTCAGAGCGCCTATCGGCTCGTTCGGATGGACGCCCCCGAACACGACCGCATGGGCCGGCCCGGAGCCGACGGTCAGCGCCCAGAGCGGCTCCCCCAGGCGCGAGGTGCCGATCCGCCGGAGCGCGGTTCCCGCACGTTCGGCGATCTCGGCGAACTCACGGTTGAGCTCGTCGACACCGGGGATGGTGCCGAACTCGGGGATGACCTGCAGCGCTTCCTGGCCGGCCCGGGCCGGAGTCAATAACACGGTGGTGCTCTCCTACTCGTTGACGACGACCTGGGTCAGCTCGATCTGGCTGAAGCCGATGATCACGTTGGACACGTTCTCGCTGTGCGCGAAGTTGTACGTCGCGTAGAACAGCGGGACAGCGGGGAAGTCCTCGAAGACCCGGGCCTCCGCCTCCTGGTAGAGCGCCGCCGCCTCGTCCTCGGACGGCGCCGCGTTGGCCGCCAGGATGAGCTGGTCCACCTCTGGCTCCACGTACCCGCCCGCGCCCGCACGAGCGTCACCCGTCGAGGCCCATACCGCGCTGAGCTGGTTCTGCATGCTCGGGTAGAGCGAGCCCCAGCCGCCACGGAACATCCCGGTGACGGTCTCATCCTCGAGGGCTTCGATGAATGCCGGGAACCCTGGCTGGGTCTTCAGCTCGACCTCATCGATCGCGTCCAGGTTCTGCCGGACCTGATTGGCCAGGGCCTCGAAGGTCTGCTCGTAGCCGACTCCGCCAGGGAACCACAGCTCAAGGGTGGAACCTTCCCAGTCCGACTCGTCGAGCAGTTCGTTGGCGCGTTCCGGGTTGAACTCGCAGAACTCTCCGCAGAGACCTTCGGTGCCGCCACCGATGGCGTTCGGACCGTGGAACGACGACGCGGGGGTGTAGACACCGGCGAAGATCGCGTCGTTGACCTCGTCCCGGTCGATCGCCATCGAGATGGCCTGCCGGACCTTGATGTCCTGGTAACGCTCATCCCACAGGGGGAATCCGAGCCAGTCCAGCCGGACGGCCTGGAACGGGATGAACCGGTCACCGAAGTCCTGCTCGACCTGGCGAAGGCGGGTCTGCGGAACCGAGACGATGTCGACCTGTCCGCCGATGGCGTCGGTGTACGCGGTGTTGGCGTCGCTGTAGATACGGAAGATGACTTCGTCGGCGTTCGGCTGGTCGTCGCCCTGGTAGTCGTCGTATCTCACCATCCGGATCTCGACGTCGTGCTCCCAGGTGCCGTCCATCATGAACGGGCCGTTGCCGATGGGGGCCTCGTCGTAGGCGTCGAGGTCATCGAAGGCGACCTCGGGCAAGGCGACGAAGCCTGGCTGGGACAGCTTGTAGGGGAACTGGCTGTCCGCGGTCTTCAGCGTCACGCGCAGGGTACGCTCGTCGACGACCTCGACGCCGGACAGCTCCTCCGCCGTCGGCTCGCCTTCGGTGGGATTGAGCTCGTCGTATCCTTCGATGTTCGACAGTTGGCCGTTGTTTCCCCAGGCGTTCGGTCCGTACGCGGTGGCGTTCCAGGCGTCGGCGTAATTCTGCGCCGTGACCGGCTCGCCGTTGTGCCAGGTCCAGCCGTCTTTGATGGTGATCGTCCAGGTAGTGGCGTCGTCGCTCTCCACCGACTCCGCCTGGACGTACTGCAGCTCGGCGGTGTCCGCAAACTTGGTGAGCGGCGCGTAAAGCGCCCATACCTCGTCGAACGCTCCGGTCATCCGGTTGGCCGTGAGGTGATCCGGTTCATCGGTGCCGACGGAGAACGTGCCGCCGGTAGATCCCGCGGCGTCCTCCGGTTCGTCTTCTGAACTGCAGGCGCTCACGACGAGCAGGGCACCTGCGGTGATGGCGAACATACTTCGCCACTTGGTCATAGCTGCTCCTTATTCGCGACGGGAAGTCCGCGCCGGTTTCGGCTGACGATCCGACGTACACGTGACTGCGCCGATCTGTTGGAGACCGAACATACTGTAGTAACGTAAGTCTCGGAAGTTTCAGTAGAAATTGAAACCTACTTGTAACGCCACCCACTGGCCTTCGCAATGATCCATGCCCGACCATGTGGGATGTGGACAAGTCCGGCGGCGACGTTCGGGCGCGCGCATTCAGCGGGCGACTGTCGGAGGAGCCGGAGAGCCTCTTGTGCATGTCCCTCTTCTGAATACGGCAGCATGTCTCTACGGACGAGAAGGGAGACCAATGGCGGCCTCGCACAACGACCTCGCCGGCACGTCGTCCACCGACAGCGCCCCCGTCCCGGGTGCGGATCGTCTGGACGACAACCAACGCGCCCGATACGCCGAGGAGATCGGCGTCCTGTTCAACGACCGGGGCTGGCCCCGAATGGAAGGGCGCGTGCTCGGCTACCTGGTGATGAGCAACGCGCCGCACGTCTCAACCGCCGAACTCATCGAGTCGCTACGAGCCAGTGCCGGGTCCATCTCCGCGGCTACCCGGGCGTTGGGCCAGGCCGGCTTCATCAAGCGGGTCACGGTCCCCGGGGATAGGAGCCACTACTACCGGGTCGAGGACGACGTCTTCGGCACGTTCCTCGCCACCGAGCACCAGTACCTCATTCTGCGAGCCCGCGGAGTCGAGGACATCCTGTCCGCGCTCGGAGGCAACGAGGAAGGTCCCCGCAAACGGCTGGAGAACATGCGCGATTACCTTGTGTGGCTACGCGACTATCACCACGGCCAGATGCTGGACGCGTGGGAGAGGCACAAGCGCGAGCGCGACGCCCAGAAACGCCAGTAACAGCCACAACGTCCGCCGGCCGGCTGACGGCTGACGGCACGTCCAGACGACCCCACGACGCCGGAGCCCAGGAAGGACTCGATCTCGCGTGTCCACGACCACGGACCCCTCCTCTGCGCCGCATGCTCCGGCTGCCGGGGACAGCCCATTGCTGGAGGTCGACGGCCTGCATGTCGAATTCCGCACTCGAGACGGCGTCTCCCATGCGGTCAATGGCGTGAGCTATCACGTCGAGCAGGGGGAGACGCTCGCCGTGCTCGGCGAGTCCGGTTCCGGCAAGAGCGTCACCGCCCAGGCGATCATGGGGATCGTCGACAGCCCGCCTGGCTTTGTGACGAACGGCGCTGTGCGATTCCGCGGCAAGGACCTCCTCACCCTGCCGGAACGGGAACGGCAGGCGATCCGGGGGCAGAGCATCGCGATGATCTTCCAGGACGCGCTGTCCGCTCTGAACCCGGTGTTCCCGGTCGGGTGGCAGATCGCCGAGATGTTCCGCGTACACCATGGATCGTCCCGGTCCGATGCCCGCAAACGAGCGATCGAGCTGATGGACCGCGTACACATCCCCGCGGCCAGAGACCGGGTCCGCGACTATCCCCACCAGTTCTCTGGGGGTATGCGCCAGCGGATCATGATCGCGATGGCGATCGCACTCGATCCCGCGGTGCTGATCGCCGACGAGCCGACCACCGCACTCGACGTCACGGTTCAGGCGCAGATCATGAAGCTGCTGCGGGAGCTGCAACAGGACAGCGGGATGGGACTGATCCTCATCACGCACGATCTCGGCGTCGTGGCCGATGTCGCGGATCGGATCGCCGTCATGTACGCGGGCAGGATCGTCGAACAGGCGCCGGTCGATCGCATCTACGCCACGCCAGCCCACCCGTACACACGGGGCCTGCTGCGATCGGTTCCCCGGGTGGACCTCAAGGGACAGGACCTTTCCGCGATCGCCGGGCTTCCGCCGGCCCTGACCAACATCCCGCCGGGGTGCGAGTTCCATCCCCGCTGCCCGGCCGCGGAACAGCTCTGCCGCGAGGATCGCCCGCCCTTGATCACTGTGAATCCCGGTCGGTCGAGCGCTTGCCACTTCTCCGCGGAGGTTCTGAATGGAACACGCTGACGCGTCTCCGTCGTCGTCCGGCGGACCGATCCTGCTCGAGGCCCGGGACCTCGCCAAGCATTTCCCGCTTCGGACGGGTGGGGTCTTCAGGCGCCACACCGGCAGCGTGCAGGCCGTGGACGGGGTTTCGTTCGAGCTGCGCCAAGGTGAGACGCTCGGCGTCGTCGGCGAATCCGGCTGTGGCAAGTCGACCCTCGCCAAGCTCCTCATGCGCCTGGAAGAACCGACCCGGGGCGAGGCGCGGTTCAAGGGCCAGAACATCTACGACCTCAGCGGCAAGGCGATGCGTGCGCTGCGCCGCAACATCCAGATCGTGTTCCAGGACCCCTACTCGTCACTCGATCCCCGGATGACCGTCGGGGACATCGTCGGCGAGCCGTTCGACATTCATCCCGAGGTGGAGCCACGCGGCAGCCGGCGTCGGCGAGTCCAGGAGCTGCTCGACGTCGTCGGGCTGAACCCGGAACACATCAATCGCTACCCGCACCAGTTCTCCGGTGGCCAGCGGCAGCGGATCGGCATCGCCCGCGGACTGGCGCTGCGACCCGAGGTCATCATCTGCGACGAGCCGGTCTCCGCGCTCGACGTGTCCGTCCAGGCACAGGTGATGAACCTCCTGGCCAGCCTGCAGGACGAGTTCGGCCTCTCCTACATCTTCATCGCTCACGACCTCTCCGTCGTGCGGCACATCTCTGACCGGGTGGCCGTGATGTACCTGGGCAAGATCGTCGAGACCGGGACCGACGAGCAGATCTACGAACGCCCGGCTCACCCCTACACCCAGGCGCTGCTCTCGGCGGTTCCCGTCCCGGACCCGGCGGTCCGGGGGCAGCGCCAGGAGATCATCCTCGCGGGCGATCCACCCAGCCCGGCCGATCCACCCAGTGGCTGCCGGTTCCGGACCAGATGCTGGAAAGCGACCGACACGTGCGCCGAGGAGGAACCACTTTTCGTGTCCAGGCCGGGCACCGACCACGACACTGCCTGCCATTATGCCGCGGTCCGGGACGACGTCGTCGTCCATCGCGACTGACGGCGCAGGCCCTGGGCTCAGCGGCCTGGTAACGACCGAGCAAATCACGCAGCCGTCACCGCCGGCCGTGCCACTTACCCCCGGCGCGGCGTGGGAGCTCTCGCCACGCCGGGATGAGGACACTGTCGGCATCTGTGCCTACGATGGCGTCATGCCGACGACGCCTGACCGCACCCGTACACGGTTCCCCGACATCAGCTCCCGCGCCTATGAGCATCCGGCTGACCGCGGTGCGCTCACGGCATTGCGTTCACTGCGCGGCTTCGACACCGTGTTGCGCAAGATGGCCGGCCTTTTCAGCGAACGCTCGTTACGACTGCACTTCCTGGCCGGTGCCGTGCGGGTCGGCGAGACACAGTTCGCCGACGTGCACCAGGACGTCGTCGACGCGGCACACATTCTCGATCTGCCCAGCGTCCCGGATCTGTATGTGGTCCTCGACCCGGTGCCGTCGGCCATGGCCATCGGCAAGGACAGGCCGTTTATCGTGGTCAGCACGGGTTTGTTCGACCTTCTCGACGCCGAGGAACGCCGCTTCGTCATCGGGCACGAGACAGGCCACATCCTCTCCGGTCACGCCGTGTACCGAACGCTGCTGCTCGCACTCACCAACCTGGCTATGCGCATCGCATGGCTTCCCGGCGGTTACCTGGGCCTGCGAGCCATCGTCCTGGCCCTCGAAGAGTGGCATCGCAAGTCCGAGCTCTCGTGTGACCGCGCCGGCCTGCTCACGTTGCAGGACCCCGAGGCCGCCAAGCGCACGCTGATGAAGCTCGCCGGCGGGTCGAGGCTCGCCGAGATGGACATCGAAGCGTTCCTGCAGCAAGCCCGCGAGTACGACGCCGCCGAAGACGCACGAGACGGCCTGCTCAAGCTGCTCAGCCTGATGGGCCGCACCCATCCGCACGCCGTCGTTCGCCTCGCTGAGCTGGACCATTGGGCGAGCTCCGGCGAGTACAGCCGGATTCTCGCCGGAGACTACGCGCGGCGAAGCGACGACGCCAATGCCTCGATCAGCCAGGAAGCCAAGAACGCGGCGAAGTCCTACCAGGAGGCCTGGGCCCGGTCGGCGGACCCGCTCATCAAGATCCTTCGTGACGTCGCCGGCGGCGCGCAAGAAGCAAGCGGGAAGATCTTCGACAACATCTTCAACCGCGGCCGCCCCAACGAGTAACTCAGACAGCCCCAATGAGGTAGGGCGTTCGGTCCGGCCGATCATTCCCGGGTCGTGAAGATCGCCGTCGCAATTCCGGCCGATCACACCCGGGTCGGGAAGATCAAGAGGGCGCGGTCGGGCCAGCTCAGTGGCTCAGGGTCGGCTTGACCGAGATCAGGCGCGCGAGCAGGCCATTGACGAAGGTGGGCGACTCGTCGGTGGAGAGGTCGCGGACCAGATTCACGGCTTCGCTGATCGCGACCGGATCGGGGACGTCGTCGCGGAAGAGGATCTCGTAGGCTCCCATGCGCAACACGTTGCGATCGACGGCCGGCATCCGATCCAGCGTCCAGCCTTCGGAATACGTCGACAGAAGCTCGTCGATCCGCTCTTGATGCACGTTGACGCCCTCCACGAGGGCGATCGTGTATTCGTTCAGCGGCTGCTCGGCCGTCGCCATCCTGCGGGCCAGTGTGGCGCCGAGGGCGAGCCCTTGCTGCTCCGACTCGAAGAGGATGTCAAGGGCCCGCTTCCGGGCACGAGTGCGTGCGGGCATATTCCCTCGGCTCAGGACGCTCGGCCGAGGTAAGAACCGTCCCGAGTGTCCACCTTGACCTTCTCGCCCGTGGTGATGAACAGCGGAACCGCGATCTCGTGGCCGGTCTCCAGCCGCGCGGGCTTGTTGCCGCCGGTCGATCGGTCACCCTGGACGCCGGGCTCGGTGTACTCGATGGTCAGCACCACCGACGCCGGGAGCTCGACGAACAGCGGGTTGCCCTCGTACAGGCCGATCACGGCATCCTGGTTCTCCAGCAGGAAGTTGTCGGCATCCCCAACGGTCTCGGCCGGCACGTGGATCTGCTCGTAGGACTGCGTGTCCATGAAGACGAACGCGTCACCGTCGCGGTAGAGATAGGTCATCTCCCGCTTGTCGACGCTGGCAGTCTCGACCTTGACGCCGGCGTTGAACGTTTTGTCCACTACCTTGCCGGACAGCACGTGCTTGAGCTTGGTCCGCACGAACGCACCGCCCTTGCCGGGCTTCACGTGCTGGAAGTCGATCACGGTCCACAGCTGGCCGTCCAGGTTGAGGACCAGGCCGTTCTTCAGGTCGTTTGTGGTCGCCACGTTTGAAGTGCCTCTTCTTCGTCATCTCGCCCGCACCCGACGCTAGGCGTCGAGGACAAGCAGGTCCTTGGTCGGCGGTGTGAGCAGCTCCGGACCGTCCGCGCCCCGAACCACGAGCGTGTCCTCGATCCGAACGCCGCCACGGCCTGGCAGATAGATGCCGGGCTCGACAGTCACCGTCATGCGATCGGCCAGTGTACCCGTTGCCGAGTATCCCAGCGTAGGCGCCTCATGTACCTCCAGGCCCACTCCGTGCCCGGTACCGTGGCCGAACTGCTCCTTATAACCGGCGTCGTCGATCACCGTGCGTGCGGCGGTGTCCACGCCGAGGCAATCGCCTCCCGCCACGACCGCCTCGGTGCCGGCCCGCTGCGCCGTGGCGACGATCTCGTAAATCTCCCGCTGCCAGTCCGCGGGTGCGGCGCCGACGACGCCCGTCCGCGTGCAGTCCGCGTGGTATCCGCGGTAGGCGGCACCAAAGTCGATCTTCAGGAAGTCGCCGCGCTCGACGACCCGGTCAGTGGGCCGATGATGAGGCACCGCGCTGTTCGGCCCTGCTGCCACGATGGTCTCGAACGCCACGCCGTCGGCACCGGCCTCGAACATCCGCCACTCCAGATCCCGGGCGATCGCCTTCTCCGAGCGCCCAAGGAGCGGCCCGTCCAGCAGCGCCTCCAATGCCGTGCCCGAGATGTGGCATGCCGTGCGCAACGCGTCCACCTCGGCATCGTCCTTGATGGCGCGCAACTCCTCCACCTGGTGCCCGAGTGGGACCATCCGCGAGCCGGGCGCCGCCTGGTCGAGCTCGGTCTGGACTGTCGTGGACAACTCGAGGGTCATGTCGTGAGCCTCGACCGCCAGCTGCGCCGGGCCACCGGAGACAGCGCGTTTGGCCAGCTCGACGGCGACCCCGCGCGCCACCACCAGTTCCACGTCGGGCGCGTCCGCAGCCGCCGCCGTGGCGTACCTGCCATCCGTGGCGAGCGTCGCCGTGCCGTCCGGGGTCACCAGCAATGCCGCGTTGCTGCTCTTGAGACCGGTGAGATAGTGCACGTTGACCAGGCGGGTAATCAGGGCGGCGTCGTACTCCGTCGCGGCAAGGTGGGCCGCGAGACGATCGCGGCGCTTGGCATGGGAATCGGGCATAGCCCGACCCTATGTGCATCAACGTTTTCCCGCGATCGGTCCTCCCCCGGCACGGACATCGGCTACCATTTTGATCATGGTCGAGGCTGGCTTGATCGTCGTCGTCTGTCTGGCAATCGCGGTCAGCGTTGTCATCGTCAAGCGTGGCGCGGACCGCAGCGGCAAGCCGGTGGAGAACACCGAACTGCCCGACATCGAGCTCGACGTGAACCTGCAAGCCCAGATGCGCACCCTCGCGTCGCAGGGCCACACCGAGCAGGCGATCAAGCTACTGCGCAAGCAGGCGAAGCTGTCCCCCCACGAGGCGACACTGGTGGTGCACGCCCTGATGGTGGGCCGCGTGTTCCCGGATCCGTCCGCTGCGGCGAACGCCTCCGAGACCGGCCGCAGTGCCGTTATCGACGACGAACTCCTGGGCCGGCTACACGCGCTGGTGGCCCAGGACCCGGTCAAACGCACCGCCGCCATCCAGCTGCTTCGTGACCGCACCGGCATGAACGTCCGCGATGCCCGCCGGTTCGTCAACGCACTGTGACCATGTCCACGTCCCGCTCGGCGGTGAAGCTCAGTCCGTTCACAGCGCCGGATGCGTAGGCTGAACACGTGAGTTCCACGTCGTCGCACTTCGGTCGTCAATCGGTGGAGCAGTCCATCGGATCCGCGCCGGACAGCCCGCTCTCCTTGCCGGACACCCTCGCGCTGGCCGAGCTGAAGGAGCTACGCGATGAGTTCACGCGGTTCATGATGCGATACAAGTTCGGGATGGATGAGATCACCACGAAGATCTCGATCCTGCGCGAAGAGTTCAGCCACCTGCACGATTACAACCCGATCGAGCACGTCTCCGCCCGCCTGAAATCTCCGGAGAGCATCCTCGACAAGATTGAGCGCAAGGGCACCTACCCGTCGTTCGACGCGATCCGTGAAACCATCACCGATATCGCCGGTGTGCGGGTGACGTGCAGTTTCGTCTCAGACACATTCCGGATCTTCGACATGCTCTCCAGCCAGCAGGACATCAGGGTGGTGCGGGTCAAGGACTACATCACCAAGCCCAAGCCCAACGGATACCGCAGCCTCCACGGCGTCCTGGAAATCCCGGTCTTCTTGTCCGACGGCGTGATCCCCGTCTATGTCGAGGTGCAGATCCGGACCATCGCGATGGATTTCTGGGCGAGCCTGGAGCACAAGATCTATTACAAGTACCGCAAGGAGATCCCGCCGGAGCTCCTCCAGGATCTCGCCGCGGCCGCCGAGACAGCCGCACATCTGGACGACACCATGGAGCGGCTGCACCACGAGGTTCAGCAGCTCGACGCCCCTGCGGAAGAACAGGACCGTGGCCTGAGCACCACCACCGGCCCGGACCTGGTTCCTCGCGACCACGTCCTCCAGCAGTTGAGGAACGTGCGAAGCCGTTTCACCGACGACTGATAGGCCGCCGACCGCACTGATAGCAAATTGGAACTAGCACTGCTATCAACTTGGTGCTAGCATCGTCCCATGCGCCAGCTTCTGGTTCGAATCCCCGACGACCTTCACGCCCGGCTCACCGCCAAGGCCAAGCATGAAGGGGTTTCGGTCAACGCGCTGGCGAACAAGGCCTTGCAAGCGGCCGCTCCGCCACCAGGACCGTCCAACGGCATCACCACGCGGCGGTACCGGCTGCGTGAGAAGGCCCGCGAGCTGGGAGTTCTGGTAGAAACTCCGGCACCACCGGTCGCGGCGGACCGGTTCACGGCAGCACTGAAAGAAACCGAGGGCATCGGACCGGTCGTCGAAGAACTCTGGTCCGACGGACGCTGATCGCGAGTCAGCGTCGAGCGGTGGCAACCGGGGCAAGCCACCGATCCGCGGGACATCCCGCGGCGGCCCGAGCCGCTCGGGCCGGAGTAGCCGGCACGGGGCGTCCGAGAGGGGCAAGGGTGGCAGAGGCAGCACTCGTCTATGTGGATTCGTCGGTCCTGGTTCATTCCTACCTGGCCGACGAGCCGGGCCATCAGCAGGCGCGCGCCCTGATCGAGGGGAACACAGTCCTGATCACCGCCACATTCACCGTGGTGGAGGTCATGTCCACCCTGTTCCGGGCCCGCAAAGCCAAGCGCATGCCGGACATCGACGTGCTGATCGAGAAGCTGTACGAAGAAGTCTCACCCGACGGCCCGCTCAACCTCACCCGCCCGGATCCGACGGCCACGGAGAGCTCGGCCCTCACCATCGTGCGCCACTATGCCGTGCGCACCCTCGAAGCCATGCACCTCGCCGTCGCCGACCTCGCCGCCCGTCCCCTGGCCGAACCGGGCGAGGAGATCGGTTTCGCCACGTTCTGCGACGCCCAGCGGCATGCCGCCCGCGCGCTCGGCTTCGTTCCCTTGCCGGTTCCCCTCCCGAACTGACCGCGCCCCGCCCAGTGCGCAGCGCGCGTCGATGCGCGGCACGCGCACGACCGGTCAGCCCCTGGCCGGCCGGCCGGTCAGGCTACAGCCAGCCCCGCGAGCGCACGCAGGGCGAGATCGTAGGAGCCGAGGCCGAATCCCGCGATGCTGCCGGTCGCCACCGCGGCCACGACGCTCGTGTGACGGAACTCCTCACGAGCAGCCGGGTTGGAGATGTGCACCTCGATCAGGGGCGCCGTGAGCTGAGCGCAGGCATCGCGCAGGGCGTACGAGTAATGGGTGAACGCCGCCGGATTGAGCACCACGGGCGTGCTCTCGTCGGCAGCACGGTGCAGCCACCCCACCAGCTCTGCCTCGTCGTCGGTCTGCCGTACCTCGACCGAGAAGCCCAGCTCCAGGCCTAACAGCTCACAGCGCTTCACCAGCTCGTCGTACGAGGCCGTGCCGTACTTCTCCGGCTCTCGTGAGCCCAGCCTGCCGAGGTTCGGCCCGTTCAGCACGAGGACGCGCCGCGGCGACTCCCCTGCTTTCCGGCCCGGCTCCTGAATATCCGCCATCTCGATTCCCACTCTCTGCCGCAACGATTGAACGGCGACGTTCCCGGCGCTGGACGACAGCATGTGCTGCGGCACACCAAGCCGTCCACCGCCGGATGGAACTACGACGACACTTCCGCGAAAGCGGCGACGAGCAGTTGCGGATCAGGGCCTTCCAGCCGCCCCGGCTTGGCCAGACCGTCGAGGACCACGAATCGCAACCGATCGCCCCGGCTCTTCTTGTCGATCCGCATGGCGTCGAGTAGCCGGGGCCAGGCCTCCGCCTGGTACGCGGTCGGCAGGCCCAGCATCTCCAGCACCGTCCGGTGGCGGTCCGCCGTGTGGTCGTCCAGGCGGCCGGCCACTCGCCCCAGCTCGGCTGCGAACACCATGCCGACGGATACCGCTGCGCCGTGGCGCCATCGATACCGTTCCACCTTCTCGATCGCGTGGCCGAGGGTGTGCCCGTAGTTCAGGATTTCGCGCAGCCCCGCCTCGCGGAGGTCGGCGCCGACCACATCGGCTTTGACCTGGACCGAACGCTCCACCAGCTCGCGCACGTGGGGTCCGTCCGGACGTGAGGCGCCCTCCGGGTCCGCCTCGATGATCTCGAGGATGCGCGGATCGGCGATGAACCCCGCCTTGACCACCTCGGCGAGGCCGGCGACGTACTCGTTTCTGGGCAGCGTGGACAGGGTCGCGAGGTCACACAGCACACCGGCGGGCGGGTGAAAGGCGCCGACCAGGTTCTTCCCCTCGGCCGTGTTGATGCCGGTCTTGCCCCCGACCGCGGCGTCCACCATGCCCAGGACTGTGGTGGGCACGGGAATCCACCGCACGCCGCGCAGCCAGCTGGCGGCCACGAACCCGGCCAGGTCGGTGCTCGCACCGCCGCCGATGCCCACGATCGCGTCGGATCGGGTCATGCCGATACGGCCCAGGACGGACCAGCAGTAGGCCGCGACCTCGGCGGTCTTGGCCTCTTCAGCGTCGGGGACCTCGACGGCGTGCGCCTCGAGACCCTGTGCGGCGAGGTCGTCGCGGACGGCGTCGGCCGTGGTCCGCAGCGCACCCGGATGGATGATCGCCACCCGCTGGGCGTCCGCGCCGATCAGTCCCGGCAGTTCGCCCAGCATTCCGGTGCCGATCACGACGTCGTACGGCGCGTCGCCGCGCACGGTGATCCGGGTCGGTGCGTCAGACATGCAGGATCACCTCCTGCACGACCTCGTCGATACTGCGTCCTGTCGTCACCACGGTGACCGACGCGACCTCCTCGTACAGGGGGCGACGCTCGTCGAGCAGCCGCTTGAGCTGGGCGCGCGGGCTGTCCAGCAACAGCGGACGGTCACGGTTCAAGCCGACCCTGCCGACCGCGTCGGCAAGCCCCACATCCAGGAAGACGACGGTGTGGCCGCGCAGCGCGGCTCGGGTCTCAGCGTGACCGACAGCCCCGCCGCCGAGCGCCAGCACACCTTCGTGTTCGGCGAGCGCGGCCGCGACCGCGGCGCGCTCGAGTTCCCGGAAGGCCGGCTCACCGTCGTCGATGAAGATGTCGGTGATCGATTTGCCGGCGGTGCGCTCGATGTCGGCGTCGGTGTCTCGCAATTCGACGCCGAGATGCCGGGCCAGCCTCCGCCCAACGCTCGACTTGCCCGCTCCCGGCGGGCCGACCAGAACCAGCCGCGGGCTCACCGGACCGCGAGCCTCTCCGGGATCGACGCCAGGTAGGACCGCACGTTGCGGGCGGTCTCGGGCACCGAGTCGCCACCGAACTTCTCCAGCGCGGCCTGCGCGAGTACCAGGGCCACCATCGCCTCGGCGACGACACCTGCCGCCGGCACGGCACACACGTCCGAGCGCTGATGGTGCGCCCGCGCTTCCTCGCCGGTGCTGGTGTCGATGGTCCGCAGCGCTCGCGGCACCGTCGAGATCGGCTTCATCGCTGCTCGGACGCGCATCGTCTCACCCGTCGACATGCCGCCCTCGACGCCACCGGAACGCCCCGACGTGCGCCGGACACCGCCGCCATCGACAGCCTCGATCTCGTCCTGGGCGGCGGAGCCCCGGGTGCGGGCCAGCTCGAACCCGTCGCCGACCTCGACACCCTTGATGGCTTGGATGCCCATGAGCGCACCGGCCAGCCGGGCGTCCAGTCTGCGGTCACCGTGCACGTAGCTGCCGATCCCCGGAGGCAGGCCGTGTGCCACGACCTCGACCACGCCGCCGAGGGTGTCTCCGTCCTTGCGGGCTGCGTCGACCTCCGCCACCATCGCGGCGCTGGTCTCGGAGTGAAGGCACCGCAACGGGTCGGCGTCCAGCGCTTCCACGTCATGCGGCTCTGGTACGGGCGAGCCGGCCGGCACGGCCACGGTGCCGAGTTCGACGGTGTGGCTCACCAGACGCACACCCACGGCTTGCTCCAGGAACGCCGCCGCGACCGATCCGAGGGCAACGCGGGCGGCGGTCTCGCGCGCACTGGCGCGCTCCAATACCGGCCGGGACTCCTCGAAGCCGTACTTCTGCATGCCCGCCAGATCGGCGTGGCCCGGTCGTGGGCGGGTCAGCGGCGCGTTGCGGGCGAGGCCGTCCAGGTCCGCCGGATCGACCGGGTCAGCGCTCATCACCTTCTCCCACTTGGGCCACTCGGTGTTGCCCACCTGGACAGCTACCGGGCCGCCCATGGTGCGACCGTGCCGTACACCACCGAGGAACGTCACCTCGTCGGCCTCGAACGACATCCGGGCGCCGCGGCCGTAGCCGAGGCGCCGCCGGGCCAGAGCCGACGCGACGTCGCTCGTGGTGATCTCCACAGCGGCGGGCAGGCCTTCAAGAGTTGCGACGAGCGCGGGGCCGTGGGACTCCCCCGCGGTGAGCCATCTGAGCATGATGGCCATCTTCCCACGCCACATCCCGCTCCCTGACGCCCACACCCCGGGCGGTTCCAAATGATCATGTAAACCATGTTTTCTCGTGCGACACCAGGCTCGGGTTCATGTGGTGAACGCAACACCCTGTGTTTCGGAGGTGTTGCAGGATGGGGCGTCCGCGGATTCCGGTGCAGGTGCGGCGTGAGTTTTGGCGGTTGATTCGCGGTGGGAGCACG
>NZ_JAAGOB010000011.1 GCF_010550695.1 Phytoactinopolyspora alkaliphila | reverse complement strand
GGAGGTCTCCTACACCAGAGAGGACGACACTGGCACGGTGTGCGGCGCCTACGCTGGCCAGGTCTGCACCTCCACCGACGGTGAAGGCAACACCACCACCTACAGCTACGACGCTGACGGGAACTTGGTCGAGGTGGATCCTCCAGGGCCACTGGGCTCCACGACGTATGTCTATGACTCCATCAGCCGGCTCGTTGAGGTCACCGACGGCAAGAATCAAACTCGTGAGCTCGCCTACGACACTCGTGACCGGCTGCTCGCCACCGTCTGGGAGGCCTACCCTGCGGGAAATGCGGTGTCCTCCTCGTACGATCTTGACGGCAACGAGGTGACCCAAACCGATCAACGCGGTGGCATCACTACCGTAGTGAGCCGGCAGGTCGATGCACTTGGGCGGGTGACCGTCGAAGAGGATCCCGCCGATCCGGACACTGCCCATCACATGACCTATGACGATGTGGGGAATATGCTCACCATGGTCACGGTTGACGGCACCACGAGCTACACCTACGACGACGCGGACCAGTTGACGAGCATCACCCAGCCGGGCGGGTCGTGTCCGTCCAGCGGCGCACCCGCCGCGGGCTCCGGGTGCATACAGTTCGACTACGACGATAACGGGGCCGTCATCGAGCAAACCTATCCGGGCGGAGCCAGCCAGACCACGCAACGCGACCAGTCCGGGCGCCCCACGCGGATCACCGCCGAAGACACGTCCGGGGTGTTCGCCGACGTCGAGTACTCGTACACCTCGGGCAGCGACGACCGGATCTTCGTGCAGTCCCGGATCGAAGGCCCTGACACAACTTCGCCGGTCACCACTGAGTACGAGTACGACTCGCTGCGCCGCTTGACCGCCGCCGACACCGAGACCGCGGGCGCAGGCAGCCCAGATGACACCCGCCGAGAGTATTCCTACGATGACACCGGCAACCTCACCCGAATTCGGACAAACTGGCCCAGCCCGTGGGATCATCGCACAGAGACCTATGATCACAACAGCAGCGGCCAACTCACCCTCCGCTCGGTCAGCCAGTCGGGAATGGCGCCGGTCGCCACTTTGTACAGTTACGACGCCAACGGTAACGAAACCAGCCGTTCCTCGACGTGGACAGTGCGTGATCAGCTCGCCGGTTACGGCACCACCGAACTCGACTATCACGGTGAACTCAACGACCGACTGACGAGCATAGACTCCACACAGGTCATCAACTCCCCCCTTGGTGTCACCGCTATAGCGCCACCAACGCTCGGCATCAAGAAAACCTTCACGCTGCTGCCCGACGGCACACCCATCGCCATCACCCAAGACGGAAACACAAGCTACTACTTCACCGACCCAGTCGGATCCGTCACCGCACTCACGTCCTCCACCGGTGACCACGAGGGCACCTACGAGTACACGCCCTACGGCGAGCTACTCAACCAGGGAAGCCTCACCGCCGCCGCAGCCGGCAACCCTATCCGCTACGCAGGCGGCCTACACCTCTCAGACATTGGGAAAGTGAAATTCGGGTCCCGCTACTACGACCCGGTTCTCGCCCGCTTCACCCAAATGGACCCCAGCGGACAAGAGCCCAATCCGTACAACTATGCACGCAGCAACCCCATCAACTACGCCGACCCCACTGGGAGGGACGCATGTAGCCTTGCGGCAAGTCTTGCAGGCGTCGGCCATGGGGCTATTTGGGCATGGGCGCTTGGTGGCGGAGTGGGTGCCGTTGTTGGCATAGGATATGGATTATTCTGGGTCGGCGTGTCTGAGTTTGGATGTGACTGAGGTAAACATGAACGACAAAGTGCAGAACGATTCCCAGAAAAACTGGTCAACGAGACGCACCTTGGCGTGGTATTTCCTGGGCCTAATGTTGTTGAGTTTGGTTTGGTACTTTGTCCGGTTGTTCACGGGTAAGTCGTCCGCTGACGAGGGCGTTCCTGGTGGCGCATACGCTGCTGCTGCATGTCTGGCCGGCTTGACATTCTTAGTGACGGAGCGCCTTGGTACCCGAAAGTGGAGCGCGACCATGGCTCGGGTCGTGGCGGTAGCTAATGCGGTGTTGACCATGGTTCTTTTCTCGTGGTTTTTCACGGTGATCTGGAATGAGCTGGGGTGACTCCCTCCGTACGTCCCGGTGATCAACGAGGGGAGGATGGGCGAGGAGGGCATTGGCGCGCGGCTGCCTCTCACCACGAACAGTTGGGCCTGCACTCCACGGTCGTGCAGCCGGTTGGAGAGTTCCTGGAACAGGTTGCGGACGCCGTGTGCGTCCAGGTCCGCGTTGTGTTCGCTCATGCTCGGGCCAGTGACCGCCTGGGGATGAAGATTCCGCACTTGCGGAAGGCGTGCGGGTTCTCCCGGTCCGCCTCTGCCCGGAAGATCTTTGGTACGGCCGGGTACCACGCTGTGGTGTGGTGGGTCGGGTCCTGGACCCAGGCTGGCGTGTCCCATCCGTCGCGCTCGGCCAGGTATCCGCCCAGGGCCCCGAACGCCGCGTCGATCTGCACCGACCCTGTCCGTGGAGGCACTTCAGAGAACACTGTCGCTGCGAGCCTCACACTGCCGCGGCGGATGGTGGAGATGTAGTCATCGAGGGTCTGCAGGATCCCGAAGCGCCAGCAAGCATCAAGACTGTCTCCGCTTCTCATCAGGTCTTGGCAGTGACGTGCGTTTCCCGCTGCGGTGTGACGTACACCCACACTTGTGGCCGGCCCTATGTCGGAGGGGATGAACACGTTCGAGCAGCGTACCGATCGGCGACACCTCGCCCTGGAACACCATGGCATCCTCCTTCCTAATCCCCATGCTCGCAGACTCCATCGCCGATGTGCCGTGGCAGTCCATCGCGGACCTGCGCATCCACCTCGAGTGACGATGTGGACGTTCGGTTTGCGGCCTCCGATTTCCCGGTGACTCGCTGCCTAGGGAACTGGTTGCTGCGTCACAGATGTGCGCGGTCGAAGGGCTCCCTATAGGCACGGTGCGTCGCCGCGCCTTGGCTATCTTGACCGTCTCGGTGGCCGCCCTTGGTCTCGCGGCGTTCACGTTATCGTTCGACGCGTTGCGGTCATGGGTAGTGGCGGCTGGCGTGAATGGGCGTCTGGCGTGGTTGTGGCCGTTGATCGTGGACGGGTTCATCTGCGTGGCGACGGTGGCGGCTGTTTTGTTGACGCCTAGTGGTTGGCGTATCGCGTGGTATCCGTGGGCGACCGTGACGGCGGCGGACAGGAATCGCGCGGTAGTTTCCACAGGCCGCAGATTGCCGGCCCGGATATCCACATCTTCGCGCGAGGGTCTACTTTCCGGGGCGCTGGATTGGGAGCGTCGTAGCTGTCAGATCAGCTACGAGCGCGGGAGGCGCCCACATGACAGCAGCAACCATGACGGTTTCCGGAAACGTCGCCACGACTGTCCGGCGGGAGGTGAAGAAGGATGGCGACCCGTGGTGTCACTTCCGCATCGCGTGCAACGAGCGGTACTTCGACAGCCGCACCAACCAGTGGTCCGACGGCGAGACGTCGTACTTCACGGTGATCTGCTGGCAGCCGCACCTGGCGAAGAACGTGGCGGCGTCCCTGAGTCTCGGTGACCCGGTGGTGGTCCACGGCCGCGGCCGGGTGCGGGAGTGGCGGGACGAGCAGAACGTGCTGCGGCAATCGATCGAGATCAGCGCCAGCTCAGTGGGACACGATCTGTACCGCGGCATCTCGTCGTTCACCAAGGCCGTCCGGCAGCCGCCGTCCGAGCCGGACGGGGATGAGGTCAAGCAGGCTGTCGCCGGATACACCACAGATGAGGCCGGGGCGGACAAGGCCACCGGTGAGGTGCCACCACCGCCGCTGCCGTCGGACGACAATCAGGACGAGCCCGACGACACCGACGAGTTCGACGACTCTGACGAGCTCACGGCTGTGGGCGCGGCCCTCTGAGGCACCCCGGTGGCGCCCCGGCGACCGGGGCGCCACCGCCATTAGGGTATTGACCGGCGACGTCGTAGGCTTGGGGGCGCTATGGCGGAATTCATATATGTGATGCGTAAGGCGCGTAAGGCGCACGGCGACAAAGTCATCCTCGACGACGTCACACTCTCGTTCCTACCAGGCGCGAAGATCGGTGTGGTCGGGCCCAACGGCGCGGGTAAGTCGAGCGTGCTGAAGATCATGGCCGGCGTCGACCAGCCGTCCAACGGTGAGGCCTACCTGACGCCCGGCTACACCGTCGGCTTCCTGTCCCAGGAACCCGAGCTGGACGAGTCCAAGACGGTTCTCGGCAACGTCCAGGAAGGCGTGGCCGAGACCAAGGGGATGCTCGACCGGTTCAACGAGATCGCCGAGCAGATGGCCACCGACTACTCCGACGAGCTGCTCACCGAGATGGGCAAGCTGCAGGAGCAGCTGGACCATCGCAACGCGTGGGATCTGGATTCCCAGCTCGAACAGGCCATGGACGCGCTGCGCTGCCCGCCACCGGACGCGGACGTGTCGGTGCTCTCCGGCGGAGAGCGGCGCCGGGTGGCCCTGTGCAAGCTCTTGCTGGAGCAGCCGGACCTGCTTCTTCTCGACGAGCCGACCAACCACCTGGACGCGGAGAGCGTTCAGTGGCTGGAGCAGCACCTGGAGAAGTACCCCGGCACCGTCGTCGCCGTCACCCACGACCGGTACTTCCTCGACCACGTAGCGCAGTGGATCGCCGAGGTGGACCGCGGCCGGGTCCACGGCTACGAGGGGAACTACACCACGTATCTGGAGAACAAGCAGGCGCGGCTGAAGGTCGAGGGGCAGAAGGACGCCAAGCGCCAGCGCCGGATGAAGGAAGAGCTCGAGTGGGTCCGGTCCAACGCGAAGGGCCGCCAGACCAAGCAGCAGGCTCGGCTCAACCGGTACGAGGAGATGGCCAGCGAGGCCGAGAAGTCGCGCAAGCTGGACTTCGACGAGATCCAGATCCCGCCGGGCCCCCGGTTGGGCAATGTGGTGGTCGAAGCCCAGAATCTCACCAAGGGCTTCGACGGGCGCACGCTGATCGAGAACCTCTCCTTCACGCTTCCGCGCAACGGCCTGGTCGGCGTGATCGGCCCGAACGGTGTCGGTAAGACCACGCTGTTCAAGATGATCGTCGGTGACGAATCAGCCGACGACGGCAGCTTGCGGGTCGGCGACACGGTCAAGCTGTCCTACGTGGATCAGACCCGCGGCGGCATCGACTCGAAGAAGAACGTCTGGCAGGTCGTCTCGGACGAGCTCGACTACATCAAGGTCGGCCACGTGGAGATGCCCAGCCGGGCGTACATCGCGGCTTTCGGGTTCAAGGGCCCGGATCAGCAGAAGCCGGCCGGCGTGCTGTCCGGTGGGGAGCGGAACCGGCTGAACCTGGCGCTGACCCTGAAGCAGGGCGGCAACCTGATTCTGCTGGACGAGCCCACCAACGACCTCGACGTCGAGACCCTGCAGTCCCTGGAGAACGCCCTGCTGGAGTTCCCCGGCTGCGCGGTGATCACGTCGCACGATCGCTGGTTCCTCGACCGGATCGCCACCCACATCCTCGCTTGGGAAGGCGACGACGAGAACCCGGCCAAGTGGTTCTGGTTCGAGGGGAACTTCGACGCCTACGAGAAGAACAAGATCGAGCGGCTGGGAGCCGACGCGGCGCGGCCGCACCGGGTGACCTACCGCAAGCTCAAGCGCGACTGACGTCGATACGATGACGCGCCACATCGCTCACGTTCCGCTGCGCTGGGCTGATATGGACTCCTACGGGCACGTCAACAACGTCGTGTACCTGCGGTACCTCCAGGAAGCCCGGGTCGACATGTTGTTCGTGCACGCGCCGAAGCGTGGTGCGGGCAGCTTCCAGCGTGGCTCCGTGGTATCCCGCCATGACATCGGCTACCTGGCGCCGCTGCGCTTCCGGGCCCGGCCGCTGCAGGTGGAGACGTGGGTCCGTGAGGTCCGCAACTCGACGTTCACCCTCGGCTACGAGGTGGTGGACGCCGACGACGACGCCAGGCGCGTCTACGCATGCGCCACCACCACGCTGGTGCCCTACGATCTGGAACGCGGCCGCGCGCGCCGGCTGACGGCGGAAGAGAAGGCCGTGCTCGAGGGTCATCTGGAGACCGATGGGCCGGTACCACGCACGCGCCGGCCGGACCCAGACGGGAAACCGGACAAGAAACACGTCTATCAGTGCGCCGTCCGTTTCGACGACCTCGATTCCTACGGCCACGTCAACAACGTCATCTTCGCCGAGTACCTGCAGGAGGCCCGGATCGACTTCGCGCAGCGGCACCTGCTCGGCGTGGTCGACGCCCATCAGGGCTCGGTCGTGGCGGGCCAGAGCATCGACTACCTCGCTCCGGTGCCGTTCCGGACTCAACCTTTGCAGGTGGACGTCTGGGTCACCCACATCGGTGAGTCGTCGTTCGAGGTCGCCTACGACGTGCGGGACGAGGAACGGCTCTACGCGCGGGCGACGTCCACGCTCGTCACCTACGACGTCGGGGCACAACGCCCGCGCAAGATCACAGCGGCGGAACACGCCGCGCTGGAGCCGTTCATGGGGGAAGAGCAGTGACAGTATTCACGCCTGCACGGCCCGGCGCGGCCGCTGACCTGGCCACCTTTGCCAAGCGTGTCGCCCGCTTCGAGCCTGAAGCTGTCGCGAGGATCGTGGCGACGGGATCTGTGGCGGGATGTTTCGCCGAGACGCCGTTCGACGCGCTTGCGCTGCGGACTGTGGCGCTGGCCGATCCCGTGGAGGTCGACGTCGTCGTCGAGGCCTCCACCCTGGCCGCCAAGGCCGTCGGCGCGCACGGGGAGCTTGAGCTCCCGCCCGCATTGCCGGCGCTGCGCTGGACCAGCAGTTTGCCGCCCCGGTCCGGCTGGACCGAGCTCGGGCGACTGGACCTCGGGGACGTCGTCGCCCGGGTCGATGCCGGTGTGGCCGAGTTTCGCCGGCGGGCGCCGGAGGAGGCCCAAGGCCGTGACCTGCGCGCTGGCCGGGCGGCACTCGAAGGGCTGGCCGCGCAGATCTGGGACGTGGAACTGGCGCACGGCGTGCTGTTGCGACTCGCCCACGCATCGTCGTCGTACGGCTTCCTGGGCGGGCAGGGCGAGGTGGTGCTGCGCTCGGCCGGCTCGTGGCAACGGCTCGACGCCCCGAACGGCACCATCCTCGCCCGCAGCGGACTTGCTCTGTTCGCGCTGTAACCCTTAGGGCCGGAGCCAGACTGCGGTGTCGGCGGGAAGCAGCCCGTCCTCGCTCAACGGAGAGCTGGCGAGGAGGATCTCCGTGTGCACGGGCAGTTTCACCGATTCCGAGCCGATGTTCACCACGCACATGAATCCGGGCTCGCGCTCGAATGCGAGCACATCGGCTCCGATATCCTGGTTCCAGGTCAACGCCTCGGATTCGAATGCCGGCTCCTCACGCCGGATGCGCAGCGCCGAGCGATACAGCTCCAGCACCGACTCGGGGTCACCCTGCTGAGCCTCGACAGAGAGCTCTTCCCAGCCGGCCGGCTGCGGGAGCCACGATCCGTTGTCGCCGAACCCGGCAGACGGGCCGCTCGTGGTCCAGGGGAGGGGAACCCGGCATCCGTCGCGGCCCCGCTCGGTGCGTCCGGACCGCTCCCAGACGGGATCCTGCAAGGCGTCTTCCGGGAGATCGAGGACCTCGGGTAGCCCCAGCTCCTGGCCCTGGTAGATGTACGCGCCACCGGGGAGCGTCAGCATCAGCAACGCCGCCGCGCGGGCCCTGCGCCGGCCAAGGGCACGGTCCGACTCGCCGAGGACGAGCCTGTTATGCCCACGCGGGGCCGCCGTAACCTCGCGGCCGTATCGGGTGACCACCCTCTCGACGTCGTGGTTCTCCAGCACCCAGGTGGCCGGCGCGCCCACGGCATGCAAGACCTCCATGGATTGCTCGATGGTCTGGCGCAGAGCGTCGGCGTTCCACGCGGACTTGAGGTAGTCGAAGTTGAAGGCGCTGTGAAGTTCGTCGTCGCGCACGTAGCGAGCAAGTCGCTCCGGTGGCTCGACCCACGCCTCGGCGACGAACAGCCGCGGAGGGTCGTAGGCATTGGCGATCTCGCGCCAGCCACGGTAGATGTCGTGGACGCCGTCGCGGTCGAAGAACGGGTGGTCGGCGATGCTGGGCGAATTGAGCAGACCGGACTCGTCGTAGGGCAGGTCCGGCTTGGTCATGTCCTTGACCATGCCGTGGGCGACGTCGATCCGGAAGCCGTCCACTCCGAGGTCGAACCAGAACCGCAGCACGCCGAGGAACTCCTCGCGCACCTCCGGGTTGTTCCAGTCGAGGTCGGGCTGGGACACGTCGAAGATGTGGAAGTACCACTGCCCCGGTGAGCCGTCGGGCTCGGTGACCCGCTCCCAGGCCGGTCCGCCGAAGACGCTGCGCCAGTTGTTGGGCGGCTGGTCGCCGTTGGGCCCGGCGCCGTCGCGGAAGATGTAGCGGGCTCGCTCCGGAGAGCCTGGTGCGGACTCAAGGGCCGCTTTGAACCACTCGTGATCCCACGAGCTGTGGTTCGGGACGATATCGAGGATGACCTTCAATCCCAGGTCGTGGGCTTCGGAGATGAGCTGCGTGGCTTGCGTGAGGTCGCCGAACCGTGGGTCGATGTCCCGGTAGTCGGCGACGTCGTAGCCGCCGTCGTTGAGGGGCGACGGATACCACGGATTGATCCAGATCGCGTCGATCCCGAGATCGCGCAAATATGGCAGTTTGCCGCGAAGACCGGTGATATCGCCTTCGCCGTCACCGTTGCCGTCGGCGAACGAGCGGATGTAGACCTGGTAGATGGTGGCGCTACGCCACCAGTCTTTGCGCGCATCAGTCACGACTGACAAGCCTATGACGCCTCGCCCGGCGACGCGATCCGGTACCGGGTGTGCGCTAACTCACACGTGGAATCACCGGTGGTCACAGCATTGTCGTGGCTACTCCTCGAAGGTGTTGACCATGGAGTGCGCGGCGCGTTCCAGGTAGTCCCACAAGGTGGCCCGATGCATCGGCGCGAGGTCGAGCTGGTCGACCGCGGCCTTCATGTGCAGCAACCAGCGATCACGCGCGGCGGGATTGACCTTGAACGGCGCGTGCCGCATCCGCAGGCGGGGATGCCCGCGCTGGTCGGAGTAGGTGGTGGGTCCGCCCCAGTACTGTTCGAGGAACAGGAGCAGCCGCTCTTCCGCCGGACCGAGATCCTCCTCCGGGTACATCGCTCGCAATTCGGGGTCGTTGGCCACTCCCTGGTAGAAAAGGTGGACCAGGCGGGCGAAGGTCTCTCGTCCACCCACGGCATCGTAGAAGTTGTCCAGGCGCATGTTCACAGCCTCATTGTGACAAGGCCGGTGTCGCCGCCGCCACGGCGGACGGGCAGGATGGGACTCGTCAGGCGACATCTGACGACACGCATCCGCTCGGAAAGGACCGCGTACATGGCTACCACCCGCACCGCCTCCACCCGCTGGGAAGGCACCCTGTTCGAGGGCGCCGGCAAGGTCACCTTGCAGTCGTCCGGCCTCGGCACCTATGAAGTCTCCTGGCCGGCCCGCGCCGAGGAGGCCAACGGCAAGACATCGCCGGAGGAACTCATCGCCGCCGCGCACTCGGCGTGCTTCTCGATGGCGTTCTCCAACGGGCTCGCCAAGGCCGGTACACCGGCCACGTCGCTGGACACCAGTGCCGACGTGACATTCCAGCCCGGCGAGGGCATCACCGGGATCAAGCTGACGGTCCGGGGCGTCGTTCCCGGGATCTCGGCCGAGGACTTCGCCGCCGCCGCCGAGGCCGCCAAGGAGGGCTGCCCGGTGAGCCAGGCACTCACCGGCACCACCATCACGCTGGACGCGGCTCTGGCGTAGGGGCGTCCAGGCGGCGTCGTAGGCTCCGGCGCAGGCTTCCAGCTCGTCAGGGAACCTCGGGTTCCGGCGGCCGGGAAGCCTTGCGCCGCTGCTCTTCCGCCGTATCGTCCACCGGGCTCTCTGGTGCTGGCCCCGCACCGTCGGGCGTGGAGGGCGGTGCGCCCTCGGCCGAGGTGTCTTCCTTGATCCACAGCGTCCGCTGCGGGAAGGGGATCTCGATTCCCTCGGCGTCGAAGCGCCGCTTGATCCGCTCGCGCAGCTCGCGCCCCACCTTCCACTGCTCCAGGGGCTTGGTCTTGACCACCAGCCGGATGACGATGCTGTCCGCCGAGAGTGCCTCGACACCCCACACCTCGGGTTCTTCGAGGATGAGGTCTTTCCAGACGTCCTCCGCGGCCAGATCATGGCTGATCTCTTCCAGCAGGCGGCGAACATCGGCGGTGTCGGAGGCGTAGGCGACGCCCACGTCGATGACCGCCCGCGCCCAGTCCTGGCTCGAATTGCCCAGCCGCATGACCTCGCCGTTGCGGACGTACCACACGGTGCCGTCGACGGAACGAAGCCGCGTCACACGGAGGCTGACCGCCTCGACCACGCCGGATGCCT
Organism: Phytoactinopolyspora alkaliphila; assembly: GCF_010550695.1. Lineage (GTDB taxonomy): Bacteria > Actinomycetota > Actinomycetes > Jiangellales > Jiangellaceae > Phytoactinopolyspora > Phytoactinopolyspora alkaliphila. Next base: position 179,751 of record NZ_JAAGOB010000011.1, on the reverse strand, counting down.
CACCCATGTCGATGACGTCGCCGACACCGTACTGATCTTCCAGGAGCATGGAGATGCCGGCCAGGAAGTCCTTGACGAGATTCTGGGCGCCGAAGCCCAGTGCCACGCCCACGATGCCTGCCGACGCCAGCACCGGCCCGATCGAGTAGCCGAGGATGTCCAGCGCCATCACGACGGCGATCGCGCCGATGATGATCGTGGCCGTGCTCTTCAGCAGTGAGCCCATCGTCTGGACCCGCAACGCGCGACGCTGGGAGTACGCTCCCGCGCTGCCGAAGACGATCCGCGCCGCGGTGGCCGAGCCGAGGACACGGGTGGGCGGTTCCCGATCGACGGTGCGTTCCACTACCCGTGCGATGACCTTGTGCAGGAGATAGCGGATGACGAGCGTCAGGAGGATCAGGCCGGCGAGTCGAAGCGGCTTGTCCAGGAGGACGCCGGTCCACCACTCGCCGGTGAAACGTTCTGGGCCCTCTTCCTCGACCAGCAGGCGTACTACTCCCATCACGCCGTCTCCAGGCCGAGGTGAGCGGCGAAGAACGCCAGCTGGTCAGCGGCAAGGTCGACGGTCCGGGACACCGCCCGGGCGCCATGGCCGACGTCGCGTTCGGTCCGGAGCAGAACCGGGCGCTCGGCGATGCCGGAGCTGGTGGCTTCCTGCAGGGCCGCCGCCATCTTCCGGGCATGCATCGGGTCCACGCGGGTGTCGCCGTCGAAGATGGTGAACAACACCGCGGGGTACGGCACACCGGTCTGCACGTGGTGATACGGCGAATACCCCAGCAGCCAGCCGAGCTCGTCCGGGTCCGCCGCGGTACCGTACTCGTCGTTCCACGTGGCGCCGAGGCCGAACTGCTCGTAGCGGACCATGTCCAGCAGCGGGGCCGAGCACACGACCGCGCGGTAGGACTCGGGGTGCTGCGTGAGCGCGGCGCCCACCAGCAGGCCACCGTTCGAACCGCCCGAGATACCGAGCTGCTCAGCCGTGGTCCACCCATGTTCGACGAGGTACTGGGCCGCGGCGTGGAAGTCGTCGAAGACGTTCTGCTTGTTCTCCCGCATGCCCGCGCGATGCCACGTCTCGCCCTCTTCGGAACCACCGCGCAGGTTGGCCACCGCCCAGACACCACCGGCTTCGACCCAGGCCAGGATGCTGGCCGAGTACGCCGGGGTGAGGGAGATGTTGAAGCCGCCGTATCCGTAGAGGATGGTGGGCCGTGGTGAGCGCGCGTCGGCAGAGATGCCGTCAGGGTTGTCGCCGCCCGGAGAGACGATCACCATCCGCACGTCCGTGCCGTCCTTGGAACGGTAGGTGACCTGTTCGGACCGGACCGCGGGGACCTCGATCGCCCCAGGACTCTCCGCCCACGTCTCCAGGACTGCGCTGCGGGCGTCGTATCGCAGCACGGCGGGCGGGGTGGTGTGATCGGTGTAGCCGAACCAGCACTCGTGCCCGCCCTCGGGCCGTTCCGCCAGGCCGCCGATGCTGCCGATCCCGGGCAGGTCGATCTGCCGCAGCCGCTCTCCTGTCCGCAGGTCGAAGACGGCGACCTCGGAGACGGCATGCCGGGTGTGCGCGGCGAGAAGGACGGGGCGCTCCAGCTCCGGGCCGTCGAGCAGTGCATAGTCGTCCAGGACCGCCGTCTCATCCTCGGCCAGCAGGTCGTGCCAGTGCGACGGCTCGGGTGTGCCGGGGTCGGTCACCGCCAGCCGGCGTTTCGGAGCGTCCAGGTCGGTGAGGACGTAGAGCCGGCCGTCCCGGCCTACGTGGAGGTGCACCCGAGCGTCCAGACCGACCGCCACCGGCCGCAAGTCCGGCGCCGCGGGGTCACAAGCGTGCAGGTCCGCCATCCATACGTCGTTGCGCGGAGCGGTGCCCTGCGCCGCGGAGACGATCAGCCAGCGGCCGTCCCGACTGACCGAGGCGCCGTAGTAGTTGGTCTTGTCCATGCCCGCGCCGAAGATCTCGACGTCGGCGTCCGGGTCGGTGCCCACCTGGTGCAGGTACACCCGCCGGTGGTACTGCTCCTCGCCGTCCGGGACCAGGTCCGGGGCGAGTCGTCGCACGTAGTAGAAGGCTTTCCCGCCCGGCAGCCAGCCGATCGGCGAGTACCGGGCGCGGCCGATCGGTCCGTCGACGATCTCGCCGGTGGCCACGTCGAGGACCCGGACGACGGACTCCTCGGTGCCTCCCTCGGACAGCTGGTAGGCGAGCAAGTCGCCCTCCTTGGAGGGCTGCCACGCGTCGAGCGTGGTGGTGCCGGACGGGTCGACCGCCATCGGATCGACCAGAGTGCGTTCGGTGCCGTCGGGCTCGGTCGTGAGCAGGACGGCGTGCTCCTGGTCTGGGGTGCGGCGCATGTGGAAGGCGCGCGTGCCGCGCCAGGCCGGGGTGCCCACGGAGCCCGACCGGAGCAGTTTCTCCAGCCTGTCCTGGAACGCCGGCCGGCTACGCCACTGCGAGCGGTGGCTGTCCAGCAGTGCGTCCTGCGCGGCCGACCAGGCCACGGTGTCCGGCTCGTCCGGGCTCTCGAGCGCACGGAACGGGTCCGGGACCGTGCGACCGTGCAGCACGTCGGCGTCGTCGCCCCGGGGAGCGGATGGGTATGCAGTGATCGGGTTGACAGCGTCCACCCGCCCGACTCTACGAGGTGGCGGCCCCGGCCAGCACACGCAGTGCGCCTGGGCGGACTCGGACGGTCATGGGCAACGGGCCGATGACCTCACCGTCGCCGCCTGCGCGCAGTTCCCGGTCGGCCTCGATGACCACCTCACGGGCGCGCATGACCAGAATCTCCGGCCGCCTCACGTGGGTGCCGGCATAGAGCTCCCGCATCGCGATGGAGACGAACGAGCGCTTCGGCACGTCGGTGAGGACGATCACGTCGAGGATGCCGTCGTCGACCCGGGCGGCGGGAGCGGCATGCCGCCCGTTCCCGTAGTAGCCGGAGTTCGCCACGACGACGGTGTAGCCGCGCGGTGTGTGTTCCTGCCCGTCGACGAGGACGCGATAGTGCACCGGCTTCCACGCCGCGAGCGCGCGCACCGCCGCGTAGTGGTAGGCCGCTCCGCCGAGGGAGCGGGCCGCCGCGACGTACTCGGCGGCGACCGCGTCGATCCCGGTGTACACACTGCCCACCACGGTTCGCCCGGCGGCCTCGATCACGTCGACGGCACGGGGCTCGCTGGTGTGGAAGATCCTGCTGAGCGCCTCGGGCTCGTGAGGCAATGCGAGCTGGCGCGCGAAGTCGTTGCCCCGGCCGGCCGGGATGATGCCGAGGATGCCGCCCGTCGGCACCACGGCGGCGGCCAGGGCTCCGACGGTGCCGTCGCCGCCCACGGCCAGGACGACGTCGCCCCGCTCGGCCGCCACGGTGGCGAGCTGTGCGGCGTGATCCAGGCTGTGGCTGTGTTCGGTGGTGACCTTCGCGCCGGCGTCCTCCAGTAGCCGGGTCACAGCGCTCAGCCGCGTGTGGGGTCCCCGGCGGCCTCGCCGCGGGCCACCGGCGTGGGGATTCACGACTGCGGTGAACGTGCGCATCGGCATCTCCGGGCGTCGGTGGTCGGCGCAGTCACTGTACGTCGATTTACGTCGATTCAGGTCAGGTGTACGTGGCCTCGGCGAACCACTCACCCTGCTCGACGACGAGCAGCCAGGCGCGGCCGTCGTCGGTGGCGACCTGGAAGCGTGCGCAACGCCGGCTCCGGCTGCGGTCCCACCAGTACTCGCGTACCGGCCAGGGACCGGTCCAGCCGGTGACGGCGAGATGCTCCTTGCCCAGCACCAGCCGGCTGGGCGGCGCCGACACCACCGATCGCCCGCTGACGGTGACCGACGTGCCCGAGGCGTCGACCAGACGAACCGGAAGCGGTGCTGGGTGCACGACAGCCGGCGCCGGTTGTGGAACCCGCCCCGGCCAGGGGCGATCGGCCGGAAGCGCCGCGATGGCCGTGTCACCCCACGGCACCCGGGCCACCTGTTCGCTTGGGCCGCGCCCGCCCGCCAGCCGGGGCCGGGTCACCGCCGTGTGCCCGAGCATGACCTGGATCCGGGTCGCCGCCCGGGAGACTTCTTCGTCGTTCTCCGTCTGCCCCCACAGGGTCAGCTGCCGCCCGGTGTCGATCACCACCTGGTCCGGTGCCAGGGTCAGGTGGGTCAGACTGCCGGTCAGCTGTCCCGCTGTTCTCCAGGCGTCGAGCTGCCAGCGCACCCGTTCGGCGACCGCGAGGCTGGAGAGCAGGCCGTCATGGCGCCACAGGCGGGACCGGCTCTGGCCGTCGGCGGTGCTGACCTCGACCTCCACCCGCACGCACGCCAGGCCGCGTTCGCCGAGTTTGGCGTGCATCAGATCAGCGAGGCTCTTGGCGGCGAAGACCGCCGGCTCCGACTGGTCGATGGGCGGGTCGAACTCGAATTGAGCCGAGAGATCGTCACCGGGGGACCGGGCGGCCGGAGGGCGAGCTTCCAGGCCGGTGGCCAGCCGGTGCGCCACGGCGCCCTCGGAGCCGAACCGGCCCAGCACGTCGCGCATGGATAGCGCGGCGAGATCACCGAGGGTGCGGATCCCGAGCCGGACCAGGACACCGGCGAGCTCCGGCATCTCCAGCACCGGCACCGGGTGGGGTGCCAGGAACCCCGCGGTGGAGGCGGACGGCACCAGGCGGATGCCGTCGTCGGCCTCGAACGCGGCCCGAGCCGCGAGATCCGCGGCGAAGGTGCCGTCGGCGACTCCGACGGCACAGACGAAATCCCGCTCCAGCACCGCGTCACGCACCATGCCCGCCACGATCTCCTCGCCGCCGAAGTATCGGCTCGGCCCGCGGGCCGGTACCGCGGCGAGGCCGGGGCGGATGACCTCCACCCGCGGACAGCTCTGCTCGATGACAGCGACGACCTGTTCGAAGGCTCGCGTCTCGCCTTCGGGGTCCTCGTCGAGAACGGCGACGTCGGGGCAGTATCGCTGGGCGTCACGGAGCCGCTGGCCGCGGCGGACACCGGTGGCTCGAGCCGCGGCCGTGCACGCGGACACCCTGCCGGAGGCGAGTACCAAAGCAGGCACGGCCGGGTCGGTGCCGGCCGCGGTGAGCGGCCAGTCCGGGCACCAGACCACCAGGGCTCTGGGGGCGGTCATCAGGCGACCTCGGCGGAATCGTGGACAACCGCCAGCTCGGCCGGGCTCACCGATCCGTCCGGCCCAGGAAGCCATACCCAGGCCGACCGAGGACGTCCACCAGCCCCGCGGCCCTCGGCGACGATCTTGACTCGTCGGCCACGCAGGTGCCCGTGGCCGTGTTCCAGGCCCGTCCACAGCGACGACTCGACTCGGAGCCGCACGGACGACCCCTCCCAGGCACCGGCAGCGATCAGCATGGAACCGGATTTCCTGGCAAGGGCCACCAGCCGCCGGACGACGCCGGTCTGGGGGCGCACGGGTGGCCGGAGCAGTACGACGTCGACGGCTTCCAGCAAGGCGGCCGTGACGTCCACCCACCTGTCTCCTGGATGGTCCACCAGGAGAAGCCGGTCGAGGTCGCAGCCCATCTCGGAGGCCGCGAGCATCCCGCCCTCGGGCATACCGACGACGCCACACCACGATCCACTCTGCGACGCGCCGGCGAGCAGAGCCAGGGAGAGGGCACCGGAGCCGTCGACCTCCACCACCTGCCCGCGGCGCAACATGGGCAGAAGCCCTTGCAGCGCCGGTAGGACCGGCAGCCCGGTACTCTCCGAGGCGACGTCAGAGGGCTTGCCGGCCACGCTGGCCAGTGCTTCTGCCGCCTGCTGCTGTCGCCCTGTCACCACCCCTCAACTATCGAACTTGTGTTCGATGCTTGTCAAGCGGCGCGAAAACTCCGCCGTGGGTGTCGATCCCGCCTTTGCCTGTTCGACGCATGGGTGACGGCGCGGGTACGCACCGGGACAGCCATTGCCCCCGGGCCCGCCCCACGAATGGAGAGAACATGGGAACAGTAGCTGTGACGACCTTCGTGTCGATGGACGGTGTGTTGCAGGGTCCCGGCGGGCCGGGAGAAGATCCCAGCAACGGCTTCGATCTCGGCGGCTGGCTGGTCCCGCACGCCGACGAGGACATGGGCAGGATCGTCGGCGAGCGCTTCGCGCGGGCCGACGCCTTCTTGCTCGGGCGCAAGACGTACGAGATCTTCGCCGGATACTGGCCCGGTGTGACCGATCCCGACGACCCGGTCGCCAGCCGGCTGAACACGCTTCCGAAGTATGTGGCGTCGACGACGCTGAGCACACCCGAATGGGCCGGCAGTACCGTGATCGCCGGGAACCTCGCCGACGAGGTCGCCGCCCTGAAGCAGCGTCACACCCGGGAGATCCAGGTGCACGGCAGCGGCGACCTCGTCCAGTCCTTGCGAGAGCTCGACCTCATCGACCTCTACCACGTGTGGACGTACCCGGTGGTGCTGGGCACTGGGAAGCGCCTCTTCCCGGAGGGGTGCGTGTCGTCGGCTCTAGAGCTGATCGACACTCAGGCGACCAGCACGGGAGTGGTTGTCAGCACCTACCGCCCTGCAGGTGCCGTCAAGACCGGAACGTTCTAGTGTCCGCAGGGATGCCAGGTCACTGAAGGGTCTGAAGGAGCTCGGACAGCCGGTCCAGGCTCTTGCTGGCCCCGGGCTCCATGCTCTGAGCCATGCCGTCCCGGTCCTCGACCGACTGGAAGACAGATACCGCGGTGTAGTGGGTCTTCCCGTCGACCTCCTCCAGGGTCAGAGTCTCCAGGGCGACGTGGCCCGGCATCCCTTCGAACTCGAAGGTCTGGATGCTTCGCTCGGGAGCGACGACGTCGTGGTAGATCCCCCGGAAGCCGTACTCGTTGCCGTCGGCGTCCCGGTTGAGGAAGCGCCAGCTTCCACCGGGGCGTATGTCGGCGTGGTCGACCTCCGTGGTCAGATCCTTCGGCCCCCACCACTGAGGGATGAGGTCCGGGTCGGTGACCGCCCTGAATACGACATCTCTGGGAGCGTCGAACACGCGCTTGATGACGATGTCCTGGCGTCCTGGTTCGACGATGATCTCGGTCTTACTCATGGTCGTGCCCTTCCTTCTTCTGTGTGATCTTCCTGATCTCCTGGTCGAGCCGGTCGAGCCGGTCGCGCGCGAGGTCCCGGTACTGCTCGATCCAGGCGGTGGCGGTCTCCAGGGGTTCTGTCTCCAGACGGCAGGGCCGCCACTGTGCTTCCCGGCTCCGGCTGATCAGGCCGGCCCGTTCGAGCACCTTCAGATGCTTGGAGATCGCCTGAAGGCTCATCTCGAATGGCGCTGCCAACTCGTTGACCGTCGCCTCACCGTCGGCCAGCCGCGCCAGGATGGCCCGGCGAGTGGGGTCGGCCAGTGCGGCGAACGTCACGCTGAGATCGTCAGTCGGCATCCGTAATCAACCCTCTAGTTAATTAACTTTCTAGTTGATTATGGAGGCTGGAAGGTCGGGTGTCAAGCGATGGCATGATGCCGGGATGCGTCCTATCGACGGCGAGGTCCTGCACTTCTCCGAGGACCCCACCATCGCCGAGTTCGTGCCGCATGTCGCGGCTACCTCGAGTGAGGCGGACCCCTACGTGTGGGCGGTGGATGCCGTACGCGCGCCGGATTACTGGTTTCCCAGGCAATGTCCCCGGGCCATGGCGTGGGCGACCGATTCCTCCACCAGGGACGACGTCGACCGCCTGCTCGGCGCCGGCGGAACGCGCGTGCACATGATCGAGTACGGCTGGCTCGACGCGTTGCGCAGTGTTGAGCTGTACGCATATCGGTTCGACGCGATCCAGTTCACGCCGATCGGAGCGGAGCGCCACGCATACGTCTCGGCACGTGCGATCCGACCGCTCGGTCCGCCCATACGGGTACGTGACCTGGTTGAACTCCATGACGAGGCCGGAATCGAACTCCGGGTCGTGAGCAACGTATGGCCGTGGTGGAGCGAGGTGATCGGTAGCACGCTGGGTTTCAGTGGGATCAGGCTGCGCAATGCACGCCCAGCCGGGAGTGCTGGGTGAATGCGGGGTGGGTGCACACGGGGTTGGTGCACACGGGGTTGGTGCACACGGGGTTGGTGCACACGGGGTTGGTGCACACGGGGTTGGTGCACACGGGGTCGGTGAACACGGGGTTGGTGCACACGGGGTTGGTGCACACGGGGTTGGTGAACAAGGGGTTGGTGCACACGGGGTCGGTGCACACGGGGTTGGTGAACAAGGGGTCGGAGAGTGCGGCGTTGTCAGTGCCGGGTGGTAGACGTAGCCCCATGCGCTTCGGAGTGAGTATGCCCAACGTCGGAACCCCGTCGTCGTTGATCGACCTGGCCGTTGTCGCTGACGACGCGGGATGGGATGGCTTCTTCGTGTGGGACCACGTCAATGCCCTGCCGCAGATGCATGACCCGTGGGTTGTGTTGGGCGCGATGGCAGCCCGTACCACCCGAGTGCGTCTCGGGACGCTGGTGACGCCGGTTCCGCGGCGGCGGCCTTGGAAGCTGGCCAAGGAAGTGGTGACTCTGGACCATGTCAGTGAGGGCCGGGCCATCCTGGGTGTGGGGCTAGGGGTTCCGGTCGATGCCGAGTACGGCGCGTTCGGGGAGTCCACCTCAGTGCCGGAGCATGCGGCCCGGCTCGACGAGGCGTTGCCTCTGCTCGACGCGTTCCTGCGGGGGGACCGCGTGGATCATGACGGTGAACATTACCAGGTACACGCGCAGCTGGATCCGCCTGCACTGCAAACCCCCCGGCCGCCCATCTGGGCGGCGGCTACGGTTGGTCGTGACCGCCCGCTGGCCCGTGCGCTACGTGTGGACGGGATTTACCCTTTGTCCGGGCTGGCGGCGCCTACCCCGGCTGAGCTGTCCGCGTTGGTGGAACGCCTGAACCCTCCGGCTGGGTTCGATGTCGTCGGTGTGCTGACCGATTCCGCATCTGCTGATGACCTCGCCGCGGCCGGGGCCACGTGGGCTCTTGACGGACCTCGGCACCCCGAAGAGCCCCGTGAGGAACTGCTCGCCAGGATTGCGGCGGGGCCGCCGCGCTGAACTGACCAGCGCCGAGGGTTCGCCCCTCTGGAGATCTATCAAGATTTTCTCTGAGATGCTGGTGGGGGACTTGTGAGGGAAAGTTTGTTCGATTATACTCGGACATGTGTTCGATCAGGGTTGTGCGAAGAGCTCCAGGCTGGCGGGAAGATCCCCTGCTGGTCTGGATGAGCTCGAGCGCACTGACCCCGGCCGTGACGCGGGAGGGTATGCCGACGCTCGCTGGGTGGAGCTTGTTGACGCCGAAGTGGTGGCGTTGTGTTCGGCCTTGGCCGCGGTACATGGCCGGTTGCCTGAGTCGCCATCTCGTCCGTTGACGTGGGACGAGCTTGCCGATCTGTCCGGGTACGGCGCTCCGTTGAATGAAGATCAGTGGTCGACCTGTCCGGTGTGGCCCATCGGCGAAGAAACGGCCGCATCGACCACGACGGTGACCGCACCCCTTGCCGAAGCTGGAACGACTGCCGTTAGGTCCACCGGATCGACCACTGAGCCTGCAACGCCTGGACCGGCCGCCGTCTCGACTGTCTCGACCGTCTCGACTGTCTCGACTGTCTCGGCCGGCTCGGCCGGGGAGACTACTGAGTCGTCTGAAGTTCCTACGCCGGGCGCTTGGGACATGGCGCCGGGTGTCGAGCTGGGGGCGGTCCTGGATGGTGCCGACCTGGCCCAGCTCGGTGCATTCGAGCTGGCCGAGGTCGCCGCAGGATGGGAGCGACTGACGGCGTGGGTACAAGCGCGCCAGGCCGAGGCGCTTACCGCACTGACCAAGCGCGAGGAGATGCGGGTCGACGACGATCGGCGCTTCGGGTCATTGTCACCGGAAGCTGTCACCGCGGGCGATATGTGCACGGTATGGCCGTGGACCAAGCCTCAGGCAGAACGGCGTGTCCGAGACTCCGTGAAGCTTGTAGAGCGATTCCCGGCTACGCATCGAACTCTCGCCGAGGGGCGCTTGGATAATCACAGAGCTGGGATCATTCTTGCCGAGCTTGGTACGCAAGACGACGATATCGCTCGCCTGGTTGAGGCGGCGGTCCTTCCGCATGTGCACACGTGGACGTCAGTGAAGTTGCGCCGGGTACTGCGCCGCTTGATCCATGAGCTCGCCCCGGAGTCGGCGAAGAAGAATCGTCGTGCTCGTGAAGAACGTGAGGTGTGGAGCGAGCCGGGGCGGGACGGGATGTCCTGGCTGCATGCCTACCTGCCAGTTGAACAAGTCGCGGCGATCATGGCGACGATCAAGGCCGGCGCTGAGGCCGAGAAGGGGCTCGATTGTGCCCACTCGCACACGTGCCCCAATCAGTACGGTCGATCAGGCGGAGAAGAACCAGGCGGCGAGAGCTGGGCGAGCGAGAGCGGGACGAACGACAGCGGGGCGAGCGAGAGCGGGACGAGCGACAGCGGGGCGAGCGAGAGCGGGACGAGCGACAGCGGGGCGAGTGAGAGCGGGACGAGCGACAGCGGGGCGAGTGAGAGCGGGACGAGCGACAGCGGGGCGAGTGAGAGCGGGACGAGCGACAGCGGGGCGAGTGAGAGCGGGACGAGCGACAGCGGGGCGAGCGACAGCGGAACGAGCGACAGCGGGACGAACGACAGCGGGGCGAGTGAGAGCGGGACGAACGACAGCGGGACGAACGACAGCGGAGCGACCGACGAGCACTCCCACACCGTCGGTCCGGCTCCGTGCGGCGGCTGCGCTAAGCGGACCGCGGCGCAACGGCAGGCGGATGTGCTGGCCGTGCTCGCCTGGACCTCGTTGCGTACCGGCCGGGTCGGCGGTGTGGGCTGCGCCAGCTGTGGTTCCGTCTCCGGAGTTCCGCTTCCGAGCGCGCATGGACGGGCGGTCTCGGTGAACATGACCATGTCGCTGTCAACCTGGCTCAGACTGGACGAGCACCCGGCGCACCTCGAAGGTCATGGCCCGATCGACCCGGAGACCGCGCGTCATCTGGCCGCGGCCGGAGTGTGGCGCTGGATTCTGACCGATCCGGTCGGCGGGCACGCTTTGGACTACGGGCGAACCCGTTACACACCACCCCAAGATCTGGTCGACTTCGTCTTGTTGCGTGATCAGGAATGCGTCATGCCCGGATGCCATCATCCAGCGCGCAGGTGCGAGATCGATCATCGGGTTCCTTATCCGAAGGGAACGACCTCGGCGTGTAACTGCTCGGCATTGTGCAAACCCTGCCATCTGCAAAAGCATCGGGCCGGCTGGAGCGTCGAGCAGGTGGCACCGGGCGTACAGCGCTGGACCAGCCCATCAGGGCACCAGCAGCTCGTGGAGCTGCCACGCCTGTCTCCGCCGTCATCGCCGTTGCCGTCTCCCACCGTTCGATGAACAAGAAAGCACCCCACTCGATGAATGTCGAAAGACGCCATGGGTTGGCATAATCCGTCGATTCCCTGGCGCGAGTTCGAGAAGGCGTTGTCGTGGGGGACCGGCTGGCGCAGCGACGGTGAGAAGCTGCCCCGGGAGGTGAACCCTGCTCCTGAGGCGACGGGCCTGTCGCTTCCTGTCAACGACGGACCGGCGTGGGCTGAACTGCACTGCCATTCGGCCTACAGCTTCCTCGACGGGGCGTCGGAGCCCGAGGCTCTCGTCATCGAGGCGATCTTGCAGGGTGTCGAGACACTCGCCATCACCGACCACGACGGCATGTACGGAGTAGTGCGTTTCGCGGAAGCAGCTCGGGAGGCGTTCGAGCTGTCCGGGAGGAAGCTGCACACCGTGTTCGGTGCCGAGCTCAGCCTGGAGCTGAGGACACGGCAGGCCGGTGTGCCTGATCCGGAGGGACACCATCTGCTCGTCCTCGCCCGGGACCCGGAGGGGTACGGGCGACTTGCCGGCGCCATCACCGACGCGCAGATGAGTGGGGAGAAGGGGCGGCCCGCCTATGACCTGAACCAGCTGGCCGAACGGCACGACGGCCACTGGGCCGTCCTGACCGGATGCCGCAAGGGGCTCGTCCCGGCTGCGCTGGATCGCGACGGCCCGGCGGCGGCCGAGGAGGAGCTGTGCCGGTTGGTTGACCTGTTCGGCGTGGAGAACGTCTTCGTCGAGCTGATCGACCATGATCACCCGCTCGACGACGCTCGCAACGACGCGCTCTTCGCGTTGGCCCGGCAGGTGGGGGTAGGCGTTGTCGCCTCGAACAATGTGCATTACGCGGGCCCTGGCGACGCTGATCTGGCGCAGCTTCTCGCGGCTGTCCGGGCGCGGGACAGCATGGAGGAGATCGCCGGCTGGCTTCCGGCCAACGGTACGGCGCACATCCGCAACGGTGCTGAGATGGAGGAGCGGCTGGCCCGGTTTCCGGGGGTCAGGCAGGCGACGGCGGAGCTGGCCCGGGCGTGTGCCTTCGATATCGCGCTCATCGCTCCGGAGCTCCCGGAGCGTGACGTTCCGGACGGCCACACCGACGCGAGCTTCTTGCGTCAAGAGGTGGAGAAGGGTGCGCGGAAGCGCTACGGGCCGCGCGGCACCGAGGCCACCAGAAAGGCGTACAAGCAGATCGAGCATGAGCTGGAGGTCATCGAGCGGCTCGGCTTTCCCGGATACTTCCTGATCGTCTACGAGATCACGCAGTTCTGCGAGCGGATGGGCATCCTCTGCCAGGGCCGGGGCTCGGCGGCCAACTCCGCTGTCTGCTACGCCCTCGGCATCACCGCCGTGGACCCCATTCAGCATGATCTGCTCTTCGAACGTTTCCTGACCGACGACCGTATCGGGCCGCCGGACATCGATATCGACATCGAGAACGCCCGCCGCGAAGAGGTCATCCAGTACGTCTACGAGCGCTATGGACGGCACCGCGCGGCGCAGGTGGCCAACGTGAACACCTACCGGCTACGGATGGCGCTGCGGGACGTGGCCCGGGCGCTCGGGTACAGCCCTGGTCAGGTGGACGGCTGGTCACGCCATGTCGGCTATCACGAACCGATCGCGGACGACGTCGGAATCCCCGAGGACGTCGTCAGGCTGGTCTACCGGATGCTGCGGCTGCCGCGGCACCTGTCGATTCACTCAGGTGGCATGGTGCTGTGCGATCGCCCGGTGGGTGAGGTGTGCCCGGTCGAGTGGGCCACCATGCCGGGGCGCAGCGTGCTGCAGTGGGACAAAGACGACTGCGCGGCCGCGGGGCTGGTCAAGTTCGATCTGCTCGGCCTCGGCATGTTGTCCGCGTTGCGGGAGTCGTTCGACCTTCTGCGGGAGCACCATCAGCTCGACCACACCCTGCGAGACCTCCCGGCCGAGGACCCGGCCGTGTACGACATGCTGTGTGACGCCGACACGATCGGTGTCTTCCAGGTGGAGTCCCGAGCCCAGATGGCGACGCTGCCCCGGCTGAAGCCGCGCACGTTCTACCACTTGGTCATCGAGGTGGCCTTGATCCGGCCGGGACCGATTCAAGGTGGGTCGGTCCACCCCTACATCCGGCGTAAGAATGGCCAAGAGGAGGTCACCTATCCGCACAAGAGCATGAAGCCCGCGCTCGAGCGGACCAAGGGCGTGCCGCTGTTCCAGGAGCAGATGATGCAGCTGGCCATCGACTGCGCCGACTTTCAGCCGAAGGAAGCCGATCAGCTACGTCAGGCGATGAGCTCGAAACGGTCGCCGGAACGGATCGAGCGGCTGCGTGCACGCCTGCTCGAAGGGATGGCGAAGAACGGCATCCCGGCCGACGTCGCCAACGACATCTACGGCAAGCTGTTCGGCTTCGCCAGCTACGGGTTCCCCGAGTCCCACGCGTACAGCTTCGCCTATCTCGTCTACGCCAGCTCCTGGCTGAAGCGTTATTACCCCGCGGTGTTCACCACGGCACTGCTCAACAACCAGCCGATGGGTTTCTACTCGTCGCAAACCCTGGTGGAGGACGCCCGGCGGCACGGGGTGACCGTCCGGGGCGTCGACGTCAACGCCAGCGATGTCAAGGCGACTCTGGAAGAGCATCTCCCGGTGGAGTCCGATCATCCGCACGCTCCGGAGAGCCCGCAGCCCGCGATTCGCCTGGGATTGTCCACGGTTCGTGGACTCGGGACGGACGTCGCTCAGCGGATCGCCGACGCGAGACCATTCGACGACATCGCGGACCTGGTGCGTCGTTGCACGGTGCCGTTGGCGGTCCTCGAATCGCTCGCCACGGCGGGCGCGTTCGGCTGCTTCGGCCTTGACCGCAGAGAGGCGCTCTGGGCGGTCGGCGCGCTGGTCCACGATCGCTCGGATCAGTTGCCGGGGACGACGCCGGGCTCGGCGCCGCCGGCACTGCCCAAGATGACCGCCGTAGAACAGACCTTCGCGGATCTGTGGGCCACAGGCGTGTCTCCCGACAGCCACCCGGTCCAGCATGTGCGTGAGCTGCTGGACACATGGGGAGCCGTCCGCGCCGGCGACCTGCGCCACCTCGGCGACGGGCGACGGCTCATGGTCGGCGGTTTGATCACCCATCGGCAGCGGCCGCCGACCGCCGGCGGGGTGGTGTTCATGAATGTCGAGGACGAAAGTGGCATGGTCAACGTGATCTGTCCGCCGGGGGTGTGGCAGCGGCAGCGCAAGATAGCCCTGGAGTCGACCGCGGTCCTCGTCGACGGCAAGCTCGAACGTTCCGACGGCGCGATCAACCTGCTCGCCATCCGGCTGGCACCGTTGAAGGTCACGGGGAGTACCGGCAGCCGTGACTTCCGGTAGCGTCGTCTCTCGTGCGTCTCGTCATCGCGAAATGTCAGGTGGACTACGCCGGTCGGCTCACCGCCCATCTGCCGCTGGCCACCAGGTTGATCATGGTCAAGGCCGACGGCAGCGTATTGGTGCACTCCGACGGCGGCTCGTACAAGCCGCTGAACTGGATGAGCCCGCCCTGCACCCTGGTGGTGGCTGAGCCGGACGAGGAAGCCGCCGAGGCCGGCGTCACAGCCGTGTGGACGGTGCAGAACAGCAAGAGCGACGATCGCCTCGTCGTCAGCATCCACGAGGTACTGCACGACGCCGACCACGACCTGGGTGTGGATCCCGGCCTGGTCAAGGACGGCGTCGAAGCGCACCTGCAGAAGCTGCTGGCGGAGCAGGTGGAGACCTTCGGTGTGGGCTGGCGGCTGGTACGCCGCGAGTACCCCACACCCATCGGCCCCGTCGACCTGCTGTGCCGGGACGACGCCGGTGTCGCCGTCGCGGTCGAGGTGAAGCGTCGCGGAGAGATCGACGGTGTCGAGCAGCTGACCCGATACGTGGAGCTGCTCAACCGGGATCCGCATCTCAGCCCAGTCCGCGGAGTGTTCGCCGCACAAGAGATCAAGCCGCAGGCACGGACACTGGCCACGGACCGGGGCATCACGTGTGTGACGGTGGATTACGACGCCTTGCGCGGGGTCGACGACCCCAGCACCCGCCTGTTCTGAGTGATCCGTGCCAGGCTGGCGACATGGTTGAACGCATCGTCGTCATCGGCGCCGACGCCGCCGGCATGAGCGCCGCGTCGCAGGCATTGCGGACCGCCGCGGGACGCGGACGAGAACTGGAGATCGTGGCGGTGGACCGGGGGCGCTGGACGTCGTACTCGGCCTGCGGCATTCCCTATTGGGTGGCGGGCGACGTCGACGGTCCCGACGCGTTGATCGCGCGGACGGCGGAGGAGCATCGGGCGAACGGCATCGACGTGCGGTTGGGCACGGTCGCGGAGTCGGTCGACCTCGCTGCCGGCACCGTGGAGGTCGCCGGGATCGACGACGACCGCCGGGAGCGGCTCGGGTTCGATCAGCTGGTCCTGGCCATCGGCGCCGTCCCGGTCCGACCGGACCTTCCGGGCATCGAGGCCCGGGGGATCTTCGGTGTGCAGACCCTGGACGACGGCGCCGCGGTGATCGATTACCTGGGGATCAGGAAACCGCGCACCGCGGTGGTGGTGGGCGCCGGGTACATCGGGCTGGAGATGGCGGAGGCCCTGGTGCGCCGCGGTATGCACGTCACCGTGGTGGAGCAGGAGCCGGAGCCGATGACCACGCTCGATCCGGATCTCGGTAAGAGCGTGCGGATGGCCATGATCGGCATGGGGATCGACGTCCGGACCGAGACGGGGGTCGAGGCGTTCGAGGCCGGCGGCGACGGCCACGTCCGCCGACTCGTCACGGAATCCGGTGAGGTCGACGCGGACGTCGTCGTTCTCGGCATCGGCGTGCGCCCGGCGTCGGAACTGGCGAGTGCTGCCGGCCTCCCGCTGGGTGCCGGCGGGGGGATCCGGGTTGACGACCGGCTTCGGGTGCGGGGCACGGAGAACGTGTGGGCAGCCGGTGACTGCGTGGAGACGTTCGACCGGGTGCGAGGCGCCTATGTGCACGTTCCGCTGGGCACACACGCGAACAAGCAGGGCCGCGTCCTGGGAACCAATCTCGGCGGCGGCGATGCGACCTTCCCCGGAATCGTCGGCACGGCGGTCAGCAAGATCTGCGACCTGGAGATCGCCCGGACCGGTCTCCGGGAGGTGGACGCGGATGCGGCGGGCCTGGAGTACGTGGCCGTGACGATCGAGTCGACCACGCGATCCGGCTACTACCCCGGTGCGGAGCCGTTGACTGTGAAAGTGCTCGCCGAACGGCCGGGAGGACGGCTGCTGGGGGCGCAGATCGTCGGCAAGGAGGACGCGGCCAAACGGATCGACGTCCTGGCGATGGCGCTGTGGAACGAGATGACCGTCATGGACGTGGCGATGACGGACCTGTCCTACGCGCCGCCGTTCTCTCCTGTGTGGGATCCGGTTCAGATCGCCGCGCGCAAGGCGGCGGACAAGCTCACTTAGCGCGGATCTCGTCGACGACGTCGCAGGTGCTGGCCACCGGGTCGACGCGCTGAATGTGCTCGGCTACCTGCTGGAGAAGCGCGCGCAGCGTCGCTTTGCCGTCCTCGTCCAGTGGCGACAGCAGGTGTTCCTCTGCTCCGGCGAGGTGGCGTTCCAAACTGGCGAGGACATTCTCACCCTTGCGGGTGGCGACGATCCTGCGTGCGCGCCGGTCCGCCGGGTCGGCCTGTCGTTCCACCAATCCTGCTTGGCAGAGATCGTCCAGCAAATAGGTCATGACCGTCCGGTCGATGCCAAGGCGGTTGGCCAGGGCCAGTTGCGTGGGCGGAGTGGCTCGGGTGACGGCCGCCAGGATCTGGTAGCCACGCGGGCCGCCGGGAAGGCGGTCGAGGGCAGCGTCGAACGTCTTGACGTAGGTCCTGAAGACCCGGCCGAGAGCCCAGCCGAGGTCTCTCTCCAGGCCCGTTCTCTCGTCATGATCCGGCGCTGTGACCATGTCCCCAGTGTAGGGCGCCCGGGAATTCCGCGTGGGCAGGGAGATGTTCGGGTACGTATATAATCTGCATAGCAGACGATTGGATGATTTCATGCCCGACTACGGCCACGACCTCCTTTTCGGAACGTTCCTTACGCCCACGGCTGCCGACCCACAGCGTGTCCTTGCCTTGGCCCAGCTCACCGAGGACGTGGGGCTCGACCTGGTCACCATTCAGGATCACCCGTACCAGCCTGCGTTCCTGGACACCTGGACGCTGCTGTCCGTCATTGCGGCACGGACCAGCAGGATTCACGTAGCACCCAACGTCGCCAATCTCCCATTGCGGCCACCCGCGGTTCTCGCCCGCAGCGCCGCGAGTCTCGACGCTCTGAGCGGCGGCCGGTTCGAATTGGGTTTGGGTGCCGGCGCGTTCGGGGAAGCGGCGGTCGCCATGGGGGCGCCGAAACGCACCCCGGGTGAGAGTGTGGCGGCCCTGGAGGAAGCGATTGAGATCATCCGGTCCATCTGGCGGCACGACGGCGGGCCGGTGCGTATCGACGGGAAGCACTACCGGGTGTGGGGCGCCAAGCCCGGGCCCGTGACGCCGCACGAGATCGGCATCTGGCTCGGCGCCTACAAGCCGCGGATGCTGCGCGTCACCGGAGCGCTCGCCGACGGGTGGCTGCCCAGTTCGTTCTACGCGGGACCAGAGCAGCTGGCCGGAATGAACAAGATCGTCGACGACGCGGCCGCGGAAGCCGGTCGTGACCCAGCGCTCGTCCGTCGCCTTTACAACATCGGCGGCTCGTTCTCCGGAACGGGTGCGGAGTTCTTGACGGGGCCTGCGGCCGTGTGGGCGGAACAGCTGGCCGAGCTGACCGTCATCGAGGGTATGAGCGCCTACATCCTCGCCAGTGATGACCCGGACACGATCCGCCGGTTCGCCGCCGAGGTGGTTCCAGCTGTTCGCGAGCTGGTGGATCAGGAACGGGCGGGCGGTGATGGAGCCTGGTCGATGCCGGAAGCACCCGGGACCGCATTCGGTGTGACGCCTACGCCGGACGATGGCGACCGCTTGAGCGCGGAACGGGTCTGGAACGAGGATGACCGGCCGGCGGGCCCGGCGCCCGAGGCCGGACGCGTGTACACGGCGCACGAGCAGGCGAGCGGGCGTCATCTGATCGATGTCCATGACCATCTCCGGGCCGAGCTCACCGAGCTCAGGGGGCTCATCGAGCAGGTGGCGGCGGGATCGCTCGAGGCCGGTGCGGCGCGCTCGCACATCAACACGATGACGATGCGCCAGAACAACTGGACGCTGGGCACGTACTGCGAGTCGTACTGCCGGGTGGTCACCACTCACCACACCCTCGAGGACCGGACACTCTTTCCGCACCTGCGCCGAGCGGACTCGAGACTCGTGCCGGTGATCGACCGGCTCGAAGCCGAACACGTGGCCATTCACGGGGTGCTCGAGCGGGTCGACCAGGCCCTGGTCGCGCTAGTGGCAGGCACGGCAGGGATTGTTGAACTGCGCAAAGCCGTGGATCTGCTCACGGACGCGTTGCTCTCCCACCTCTCCTACGAGGAGCGAGAGCTCGTCGAACCCCTTGCCCGGCTCGGATCTCACTGACCCGAGGCCCTAGGCTGTCCTCTATGAGTGCGCACTTCGATGTCGTCGTCCTGGGTGCGGGGCCCGGCGGGTACGTCGCCGCCATCCGCGCCGCACAGCTTGGCAAGTCCGTGGCTGTGGTGGAGTCCAAGTACTGGGGCGGGGTCTGCCTCAACGTGGGATGCATCCCGAGCAAGGCGTTGCTGCGCAACGCCGAACTCGCTCACCTGGTGAAGAACGACGCCGCCACGTTCGGCATCAGCTTCGACGGTGAGGTGAAGGTCGACTTCACCAAGGCCTATGAGCGCAGCCGAGAGGTGGCCGAGGGCCGCGTCAAGGGCGTGCACTTCCTGATGAAGAAGAACAAGATCACCGAGTTCGACGGCTGGGGGACCTTCACCGACGCCAACACTCTCGACGTCTCCCTCAACGGCGGCGGCAACGAGACCGTCACCTTCGAGCACTGCATCATTGCTGCGGGCGCCACCACCAAGCTGCTGCCCGGCACTGAGCTCAGTGAGCGTGTGGTCACCTACGAAGAGCAGATCATGCAGAGCGAGCTGCCCGGCAGTGTCATCATCGCCGGTGCGGGCGCCATCGGCGTCGAGTTCGGCTACGTGATGGCCAACTACGGCGTCGACGTCACCATCGTCGAGTTCCTCGACCGGATGGTGCCGCTTGAGGACGCGGACGTCTCCAAGGAACTGGCCCGCCAGTTCAAGAAGCTCGGCGTCACGGTGCGCACGTCCACGCGGGTGGACTCGATCGACGACTCGGGCGACAAGGTCAAGGTCACTGTCACCAGCGGTGACAAGCAGGAAGTGCTCGAGGCCGACAAGGTCCTGCAGGCTATCGGGTTCGCACCGCGGGTCGAGGGCTACGGCCTGGACAAGACCGGCGTGAAGCTCACCGAGCGGGGCGCCATCGAGATCGACGACTACATGCAGACCTCGGTTCCGCACATCTACGCCATCGGCGACGCCACCGGCAAGCTGCTCCTGGCGCACACGGCCGAGGCGCAGGGCGTCGTCGCCGCCGAGTCCATCGCCGGGGCGGAGACCATGCCGATCGACTACGTCATGGTGCCGCGGGCCACCTACTGCCAGCCGCAGATCGCCAGCTTCGGCTACACCGAGGAGCAGGCGAAGGAGAAGGGCTACGACGTCAAGGTGGCGAAATTCCCGTTCATGGCCAACGGCAAGGCGCACGGCCTGGGAGAGACGGCCGGGTTCGTCAAGGTCATCGCCGACGCCAAGTACAACGAGCTGCTCGGCGCGCACATGATCGGCCCGGACGTCACCGAGCTGCTTCCGGAGCTGACGCTGGCGCAGAAGTGGGATCTCACCGCAGACGAGGTCGCCCGCAACATCCACGCGCATCCGACCCTGTCCGAGTCGATCCAGGAAGCCATCCACGGCCTCGCCGGCCACATGATCAACATGTGAGTGTAAAGCTCTGACCTACCGTCAGTCAGGTCTGGCGCGGAGTCAGCACGGCTACCGGGATTGTCCGGGCGGCCTTCTCCTCATACTTCGAGAAGAACGGCGCCCGGTTAAGCACCACGTCCTGCCACAGCAAGTCGCGGCCGGTGGTGTCGGGCACCAGCACGTCGGCGTCGTACGACTCGTGGCCGATCTCGATCCGGACCCGATCGGTGGCACGGACGTTGCGGAACCACTGCGGCTCGGCATTCGCGCCGCCAGCAGACCCGGTCACGATGTATCCGCCGTTGTGCTCGATGTACGCCACCGGGACGGTGTGGGGTGAACCTGTTCGGCGACCCGGCGCGGTGATGAGCAGGACGGGAATGCCCTTCGCCGTGCCGCCGATCCTGCCGCCTGAGCGGCGGTAGAGCGCGACGGCGAGGCGGTTGAGACCTCGGAACAGCTGCCGGAGCAGGGGACGAGGGCGTGGCGTGCCGCGGACGCCCGCGATGTACCTGGCGTACTTGCGGCGGCCGGCGAGTCGCCACATCACCTTGATCGGGATTGGCAATCCGCCGGTGAACCATGCGGCCTCCTCGGCGGTCGCCACGTCCTCGAGGGTGCCGGTGGCGATCAGCTTCTCGGGATTTGTGAACTTCTCGAACGTCTCCTGGCCGAATCTCTCCCACTCCGCAGCGGTGACGTGGGTCCGGATCAGCGGTACAACGTGCGCCTCCTCGTCGTCGAGGTGCTCGACCAGGGCAAGGGTGAATTCGTCGATCGCCGCCGCGAGTGGTTCCCCGTGAGTCGCCGACGGTCGCCAGGCATCCAGTAGTGCGCGGACCCGGGCGGATCGGTCGTCGACGACCGCATGCTGCGCCTCCATCCGGTCGATCAGCTCCGCCTGCGGTGCGGCGCGCTCGAGTAGCAGTGGCCAGATGTTCGTGTCCTCGCCCGTATGGTGGTGATGGATCCCGCGGAGCAGGAAGTCCAGGTGCGCCGCGATCGGCTCGGAGCGCGCGGTTGCGCCCGGCGGTGTGCCCCTCACCAGCTCCGCGACCATCGGGAAGCCTTGCCGGAACACCCTGTGGACGACCGCCATCTCCTCGGTGCGGGCGGGTTGGTGCGCGGTGGTGGCACTCATCGGACGCTCCGGTCCATCGTCACTTCGACGATCGAAGGTATTAAAGTATGCCTGATAATCAGGTATACATGAGGAAGTGGTCATGCCGCAAGACCCACCGGAACAGGCCGACAACACGATCGCCATGCTCGGGCGCGCCTACAGCCTGCTGGGTTTCCAGATAGTCGACGGTGTCGTTGGTGCGGGCTACCCGCAGAAGCCATCCCACTCGGCGGTGTTCTCCCAGATCCGCCGCGAAGGAAGCCGCCTCACCGCCCTGGCCCGAGGCGCGAACATGTCACCTCAGGCGATGGGCGAGCTGGTCGACGAACTGGAGGAGCTGGGCTACGTCGAGCGGAAACCGGATCCGACCGATCGGCGGGCGAAGCTGATCGCCCTGACGCCGCTGGGGGAGCAGTGCATCGCGGCGGGTATCGCCACTATCCAGGGCATTGAACGCCGGCTCGATGAGATCCTTGGCGTGCGCGGGCATGCCTCGCTCAGGCGGCTTCTTGCCCGGCTGCTCGCGGCCGGTTGATTCGAGGATTTTGGTGCTGTCACCTTGGCATTTGTTGTCAGCGGCAGAGTTTGACCACCGCCTCGACGATGCGGTCTACCGACGGAAGGGTTGCGTCCTCAAGCGCGTCCGCGCTGGGCAGCGGAATGTGAGGCGTGGTGACGCGGACCATCGGGCCGCGAAGGGCGTCGAAGCACTCCTCGCCCACGATCGACACGATCTCTGCTCCCCAGCCGCACAGGCGGGGGTTCTCCTCGACTGTGACGATCCGTCCGGTACGCGCCACGGACTGCAGCAGCGTGGCCGTGTCCAGTGGCACGAGTGACCTGAGGTCGATGACCTCGGCCGATATGCCGTGTTCATCGTGCAGGACGCTCGCCGCGGCAACCGCTCGGGGAACCATGGCCGCCAGCGCGACGACGGTCACGTCGGTCCCCGCCCGCACCGTCCGTGCGGTGCCGAGCTGGTCGACGATCTCGCCGTCCGGGACTTCGCCCTTGACCGGATAGAGCGACTTCTGCTCGAAGAACATCACCGGGTCGTCGCTTCGCACGGCTGCCGCGAACAGTCCGATCAGGTCGTGCGGGGTGGATGGCGCGACCACCTTCAGGCCGGGGATCATCATCGCCCAGTTCTCGACCGACTGCGAGTGCTGGGCGCCGAAGCGTAGCCCGCCGCCGTTCGCGGTGCGAACCACCAGCGGCACACGGACCTGGCCGGCGGTCATGTAGCGCATCTTGGCGATCTCCACCGCCACCAGGTCCCAGCAGGTGGCGAGGAAGTCGGAGAACATGATCTCGGCGATCGGGCGCATGCCGGTCATCGCCGCACCCATGGCCGCGCCGAGGATCGCCTCTTCGGAGATGGGGGTGTCCCGTACCCGTTGGTCGCCGAACTCGTCCAGCAGTCCTTTGGTCGTCTTGAACACGCCGCCGGCAGCCGCGACGTCCTCGCCCAGGAAGACGACGGACTCGTCGTGGCGCATCTCCTGCGCGATCGCCCGAGACACGGCCTGCCGGTAAGTGATCAGTTCCGCCACGATGAGCCTCCGTCCGCCCAGACATCGGTGAATGCTTCCTCAGGGGCCGGGAACGGCGCCTGCCGCGCCGCCTCGGTAGCCGCGTCGACGTCGGCGTCAGCCTCCATCTCGATCGCCGCCAGTTCGTCCTCCGCGACTCCGTCGCCCAGCAAACGCCGGCGGTACGACGGCACCGGATCGCGAGCCAGCCACGCGTCGATCTCCTCCTGTGGCCGATAGGTGCCCGGATCCGCCCGTGAATGCCCGCCGTGCCGGTACGTGAGCGCCTCGACCAGACTCGGGCCGCCCCCGTCCCGCGCCCGCTGGATGACCCGGGCCGCCTGTTCGTGGACGGCTTCCGGATCGTTCCCGTCCACGACGATGGGCGCGAGGCCGTAGGCCGAGGCGCGGTCCGCCGCCGGCCGCTCGACGGCGGTCACGTCGGCGATCGCGGTGTACTCCATGTACAGGTTGTTCTCGCAGACGAACACCACGGGCAGTTCCCACACGGCGGCCAGATTGAGCGCTTCATGGAAGGCGCCGATGTTGGTGGTGCCGTCGCCGAAGAAGCAGACGGTGACCTGATCGCTACCGCGCAACTGCGCCGACCACGCGGCGCCGGCCGCGATGGGGAGGTGCGCTCCAATGATCGCGTAGGAGCCCATGACGCCGTGCTCCACGCTGGTCAGATGCATCGAGCCGCCCTTGCCGCCACACACGCCGGTGGACCGGCCCAGCAATTCGCCCATCACCCGTGGCATCGGCGTGCCCCGGACGAGTGTGTGCGCATGGCCCCGGTACGTGCAGAAGGTCAGGTCGTCGTCCCTCATGGCGGCGCCGAAACCCGCGGCGATCGCCTCCATGCCGATGGACAGGTGTGACGTGCCCTTGACCAGGCCGTCCATGAACAGCTTGTAGGCCCGCTCCTCGAAGCGCCGTACTCGGACGATGTCACGGTACATGCGCAGCCTGGTCTGGCGCGGGATGGCCGCGACGGTCGTCGTCTCCGTCATGGTGAATCCTCCTCGGTTCTCAATGCGATGACGTGCTCCGGCTCCCGTCGTCGTCGCGGGACCTCGATGGCCTCGGCGACGAAGCCCAGGCGAGCCTGCGTATCGAAGTACGCGAAGCCGCCGGTGCCGTCCGCGCCGGTGCCGGTGCCGGATTGCAGAAGCCGGAAGCCGGCCTCTTCCATGGCCATGATCGCCGTCGCCACCGACGGCACGTGGAATCCCAGGTGCTGCACGCCTGGACCGTGCTGGTCGAGCCATTCGTGGTACAGGCTCGGCCCGTCGACGGGCTCCACCAGCTCGACTTGCGGTCCACGGCCCAGCAGCGCGATCCGCATGCTGTACGCCGCGGCCGCGCCACGGTACGTCTGGGCCGACAACGTAGCGGGTCCGTACGTCCACACACGCCAGACCGCGGCCGCGGGGTCGTGTCCCGCGCTCCAGCGTTCGGCAGCTTCCTCGAGGTCACGGACCACAATGCCGACCTGGCCGACACTGCCCGCGCTCATCCGGATCAGCGGGACGTCGACGCCGGCACTCATGCGACCGATCCTTGACCCGCGGCCAGAAGGCGATGGCAGCTGGCGTCGAAGGCGGCGATGACGGCCTCGGCCTCCGCCTGGCCGTGCGCTGCGCTGAGGAGCAACAGGCCGCGCGGAGCGGCGAGAACGCCATGGTGGAGCATTCCTTCGCACAGCCGCGCCACCATCTCGGCGTCGGACAGGAAGGCGTCCGCGTAACAGCGGACGGGCTCACGTGGACTCCACAGGAGTTGCAGGACGGACCCGGCGCGCTGGACCACGAGGGGGATGCCTCGACGGGCCGCTACCTCCCGGAGACCCTGGGCGACGACGTCTCCGACCGCCTCAAGCTGGCGGTACAGGCCGCTGGAGCGTTCCTCCAGCACCTCGAGCATGGCGATACCGGCCGCGACGGACACCGGATTGCCACTGTACGTTCCAGCGGGCTTGACCGGCCCGTGCACGATCGACGCCATGGCGGCTGCCGTGCCGCCCACCGCCGCGATCGGCTGCCCGGCGCCCAGAGCCTTCGCGTAGACCACCAGGTCCGGCTCGACGCCCAGGATCTCGGCGGCGCCGCCGTGGGCCAGCCGGAATCCGGACAGCACCTCGTCGAACAGGAGCAATGCTCCGGACCGGTCGCACAGGCGGCGCACCGTCTCCAGGAAGCCCGGATCCGGGGGGATGACGCCGAAGTTCAGCGCCAGGGGTTCCATGATCACGGCCGCGAGCTCGGCGGCGTGCCGGCTGAACGCTTCGGTGATCGCATCGGTGTCGTTCCAGGGCACCACGACGACGTCATCGGACGCCGCGAGTCCGGCGACCGCGTGCCGGGCCCCGAAGGCCGGGTGGGAGACCGGGGCCATGGCTCCCGGCACGTTCACGAAGACGGGATCGAGCCAGCCGTGATAGTGCCCGTCGAACTTGAGGATCTTCGTCCGGGCTGTGGTAGCTCGCGCGATGCGAACCGCCGCGGCCACCGCCTCGCTGCCGGTGCTCGCGAAGGTCACCTTCTCCACGAATGGAATGTGGTCCACGAGCATCTGCGCCAGCCGGCCTTCGCCTTCGTGTTCCGCGGCGATGGAGACGCCTCGGCGCAGCTGAGCGATGACCGCCTCGGTGATCCGCGGGTCGTTGTGCCCGAGCAGAATGGGCCCGAGGCCGAGCACGCAGTCGATGAGCCGGTTGCCGTCGAGATCCTCCAGATGCGCGCCGCTGGCGGCGCGGATCGCTACCGGCATCCGCCGCCAGCGGGCCGCGGACGACACGCCGCGAGCCAGATATCGCTCCGCCTCCTGATGGTGGGAGCGCGAACGATCGAACGTCAGGTTCGTGGCACTGACGGCGGTAGGTCTTGCCTCTCTCGGCACGCTCACGGACTACCTCGCTTCTCCCGATACCGGCCGCTCAAGCTCCATTAAGCGTTCCTGAATTCAACCTAACGATCGTTAGGCACATTGTCAATGAGGTGTTTCGCGCAGGTGACGAAACACGTAGTATGGGCGCGTGAGCCACGACGCGAAGAGCGCCCCGTCTGACAGCCGTGAGCATCTGCTGCGCATCCTGTTCCACCTCAGCAAGACACCCGCGAAGCCGAGCGGGAACACCCGGGAGCGCATCTTGTCGACGGCGATCGTCCTGTTCGCCGGGCGCGGCTACGCGGGCACCTCGATGCGGCATGTGGCTACCCGGGTCGGGATCAAGGCCGCCAGCCTCTACGCGCACTTTCCGGATGGGAAGGAACAGCTCCTCCGGGAGGGGCTCGACGAGATCTTCGACGCGTTCCTGCGATTCGTGACCCAGCCGCTGGCCACCGACGCCGACACCACCGAGCAATTGCGCATCGTTCTCGGCCGCCACGTGCACTGGCAGCTGCAGTTCGCCGACAAGGCTGCCGCCTGGGACACGGCGCTCGAACAGTTCAGCCTCGACGACGAGCTACCCAACGACTACGCCGTCGAGCTGCGCTCCCGGCAAGAGCTGTACCACTCCTACGTGATGGCCCTGGTCGGCGAGCTCTCGGATATGCCGGGAGCCCGGGAACGCGCCCTCGCGATCCTCGCCCTCTGCGACCGGGCGAAGCTGTGGCACGTGAGCGGGGGCGGCTCACGTGCCACAGCGGACGAGGTGGCGGCCTTCATCTGGTCCATGGCGATGTGCCTGGTCAAGCCGGAGGAAGCCGTTACCGCCGAGAGGTCCTGAGCCGCTCGGTCTCCGCCAGGCTCAGGACGTAACCGCTCGCGGCGTCGTCGACTACGGCCACCCGGTAAACCTCGCGCGCGCGTTCCGCCGACACGAACCCGTTGCGCACGTCATCGAGCACCCGTAGCGGATCTCGTGCCTCCGGCGGGCCGTAGCCGCCACCGCCATTGGTCCGGCTGACGATCTTCTGGCCCGGCTGGACCTCCACCGCGCCCACCGTCACCAGCTCCTGCCAGGATCCGTCCGGGTGAATCAGGTGCACATCGTGCGGAACGGTCGCCTGCCCGCCCCGCACACCTGCTGGCGGCCGGCTGTTGCCGTCCACCGTGTACGCCACTGTGACCGGAGATTCGAGTGGGCCGAAGCTGACCCGAGCGCCCGGCGCGCCCCGGAAGGTGCCGGCTCCCTCGGTGTCGGCGAGAAGCCGGATCTCGTCGACAAGTATCGGGTACTTCTGCTCGGCCACCTCCACACTGTCCCGGAACATCAGGCCGGCGGCCACCGGGATCCCGTAGAACAGCCATCCGTCCTCGCCCGGTGTGCCGGGTCCGCCTGACGAGGCGAAGTACACCTGGTTGATGAACGGCACGTCGCCGGACCGGGTGTCACGCCCGGACACTACGCCGAATCCCGGGCCTTGTCCGAGAGCGCCCTCGGCGAGCCCGAATCCTTCACCGAGCTGTGCGAACGCGGCCTGCGTCGCGTTGATCAGCCGGTCCGCCACGTTGGTGGTCGCCACCGAACACGATGTCGGATGCCGAGGTATGCCGGCCACCGAGTTCTCCCGCAGCTTCACCTCGATCCGCCGGAAGCTGCCGTCGTTGTGGGGCACCTGGGTGGGCAACTGGTTGCAGATACCGATGATGACGCTGCTCAATGCCGTGGCCTCGGACAGGTTCATGCCATTCGGCACGGCGTCGATGTTCTGTGTGAGGTCCGCGACGATGCGCCCTTCGTCCGGCTTAATCGTCAGCTCGACCGTCACCGGGATGCCGTCCGGAAGCCCGGGCAGGGGGTCGTGCACGCCGGAGCCGCTGATGGTCAGCGCCGGAAGCGCCGAGATCTGCTGGACCATCCGCCGTTCGGAATAGTCGAACCACTCCTCGCAGAAGTTCCGGATCGTCTCGGGACCGTACCGTTTGACGAGCTCCTTCAACCGCCGCTCGCCGATCCTGGCCGCGCCGAGCGCGGCCAGGTAGTCCCCGTACCACTGATCGGGGACCCGGATGCGCTGCCTGCACATCCGGATGATGTCGTCGATGTTCTTGTGCTCACGCTGAACCCGGACGCACGGGAAGTTCAGCGCCCCCTCCTCGTAGATGTCCTTGGCGTGTGCCGCGTAGGTGGTCGGTTCGGCGTTTCCGCAGTCGGCCTGGTGTGCTTTCGCCACCGCGGTGAACAGGTGGACGCCATCGTGGAAGACCGGGACGAGGATGGTGTGGTCGGCGTGGTGGGTGTTGCCGTTGTAGGGATCGTTGTGCAGGAACGCGTCGCCCTCCCGGATGTCGTCGTGGAACCGCTGCATCGACCGGGTCAGGAGGTCGCTGCCGACGATATGGATGGGCAGACCCTCGGCGGCCGAGAGCAGCCGGTCGTCGGCGGTCACGATGGAGCAGGAGAAGTCTCTCGCCGTGTTCAGGATCGCGGACCTGCCGGTGCGCAGCAGCGTGTTGGTCATCTCGCGGACGATGCTGTCCATCCGGTTGGCCAGTACCGCGAGCAGCACGGGATCGACGGGTGCCCGGTCCCGGGCGCGAGTGTCGGTGGGATCAGGCATCGTCGCTCCAATCGGTGTCCACGAGATAGCTCCCCGACGGCATGACCCGAGCCCGGGTGCCGGGGGGAATGACAATGGTGGTGAGCGGCTCCTCGATGATGGCCGGGCCCGGCACGCTGAGTCCGGCGGGCAGCGTGCGTCCCTGGTAGCAGGGCGTCTCCGGGACCACCGCGCCGTCGAACACCGCCGGCCTGTGAGTCACGGGGCTCGGTCCGGCCCCCTCCCGGTCGTGAATACGCGGCTTGGCCAGCCGGGCGGTCAGCCGGCCGCGCCAGTACTGGCACTCGACGGCCTGTCCCACCTCCTTGACCGCGAAGGTCCGCTCGTGGACATCGTGGAAGCGAGCCGCGATCTCCGCCACCTCGGCTTCGGTCTCGACCCTGCCCCGGTCCAGGGGGACGTCCAGCTCCCACACCTGATGCGGGTAGCGAGCCTCCACCGAGTACTCCCGGTCGATGGCCACGTCGGCGCGCGTGTTCAGGTTCCGGACGAACTCGTCCATCCGCTCGTCGATCTCCTCCAGTACCGCGTTGACACTGTCGTGGTCGAACGACGCGGTGGTGGCGAAACGGCTCACCGTGACGTCGTTGATGATGTCGGAGAACTGTGCGCCGCACGCGCTCAGGGCGCCCGCGGATGCCGGTATCAGAACGCGCGGACATCCCAGCTCCCGGCCGAGATAGACGGCGTTCAGGCCGCCCGCGCCACCGCCGGCCACCAGAGTGCACTCTCTCGGGTCGACGCCCTGATTGACGGTGATCTCGCGGATGGCGCCGATCATCGCCTCGTTGGCGAGAGCGAGGATGGCCTCGGCCGCGGCCGTCTCGTCGATCCCGAGCGGTTCGGCCACGCGCGATCGGATAGCCTCGCGTGCGGCGTCGGCATCCAGGGCCAGCCGCCCGTCGAGGAAGTGGTCCGGGTTGAAGTATCCGACGACGACGGCCGCGTCCGTCACAGTGGGCTCCGTGCCGCCTCGGCCGTAGCAGGCTGGTCCCGGAACGGAGCCTGCGCTGGCCGGGCCGACGTTCAGCAGGCCGCCGTCGTCGATCCAGGCGATGCTTCCGCCACCAGAGCCGATGCTGGTGACCTCCACGGATGACAGCCCGGTGATGTGTCCCTGGTACTTCGGGCCCAGCCAGGTCTCTCGCGTCCGCTTGATCTGGCCGTCCTGGACGAGACTGACGTCGAAACTCGTTCCGCCGGCGTCGCACACGAGGATGTTCTGTGTGCGGGCGTCGTGGTCGGCGTACGCCCGGGCCGCGACCGGAGCCATCGACGGGCCCGAGCTGACGGTGTGCAGCGGGCGCGAGACGACTTCGGAGACCGTGAGGGCTCCTCCGGCCGATGTGACCACCACCAGGTCGCCCTGGAACCCGGCCGCGGCCAGGTCCGCCTCGATGGCGGTGAGGTGGGCTTGCATCAGCGGCTTGAGGGAGGCGTCGATCGCCGTGGACGACGTTCGCCGGTACTCCCGGATGGTGGGATTGATCTGGTGAGACAAGGTCACCGGCACGCCGGGCCAGGACTCCTCGATCAGGTGACGGACGCGCTGCTCATGCTCGGGGTTGGCGATGGACCAGAGCAGGCTGACCGCGATCGCCTCGGCTCCCGCGGCGCGGGCGGCGGCGATCGCGTGCGCGACGCTGTCCTCCTGTAGCGCGATGAGTGTGTTCCCCTGGGAATCCACCCGCTCCCGGATCTCAAAGGTGAGGTGCCGCGGGACGTACGGCTGGGGGTACGGGAGCCGGAAGTTGAACGGCTGGAGCTTTCCCCCTTCGCGAAGCGTGAGCACATCGGGGAACCCCTCCGTGCAGAACAGAGCGGTTGTGGCGGTGGTCTTTTCGATGATGGCGTTGGTCGCCCGGGTGGTCCCGTAGACGAAGACGTCGGCATCCTGGATGATCCGGGGCACCTCCACGCCGATCTCCTCGGCAGCTACCTTCAGCGCTTCCAAGGCACCGTCGAACATCCGGTCCGGCGTGGTGAGGCCCTTGCTGAAGAACAGGTGCCCGTGCGGGTCGGCCACCACCACGTCGGTGAAGGTGCCGCCCGTGTCGACCGCGATCCGATATCCCATGTCAGTTTCTCCCTTTGTGCATCGTGCGGGCGGTCCCGGAGGAGACGTGGGCGAGCCCCACGGCGACCACCAGCGCGAGGCCGTTGAAGACGTGTTCCACCCAGGCCGGGGCACCGAGCATCGACAGCCCATTCACCCCTGTGGCCAGCAGGTAGACGGCGCAGATGACGCCGAGCGGGTTGAAGAAGCCGAGCTTGAACGCGGCGATGCTGAGGAACGCTCCGGCGAACGCGGGCAGGAAGAAGTCGTTGGCGATCGTCGGGCTGCCCGAGCCGAGCCGAGCGGAGAGGACGATGCCCGCTAGCGCCGCCAGCGACGACGCCACGACCAGCGCGGCAGCGCGGGCTTTCGCCGTGTCGACGCCGGCCAGCCGGGCCGTGATCTCGGAGGCGCCGGTGGCGTACAGATACCGGCCCCACGGCCTCTTCTCGAGGACGAACCAGAGGATGAGAGCCACCGCCGCCATGTAGAAGACGGGAAGCCGGATGCCGAGGACCTCCGCATTGCCCAGCCGGGTGAGCTGCTCGGGAACGCCCTCGTAGATCACCGTGCCACCCGAGTACCACAGGCTCAGCCCGGTCAGGATGGTGCCGGTGCCGAGAGTGACCACCACGGACGGCAGTTCCCATCGGACGATCAGTAGAGCGTGGACGAGGCCGATCACCACGCCGACGGCGAGGCACGCCACGAGGGCCACCGGCACCGGCAGCTCCTGGCGAGTCGGCAGCCCGACGGCCAGCAACGAGACGAACCCGAGTACCGAGGCGATCGACAGGTCGAAGTCCTTGGCGATGAGCGGGACCATCGCCGCCATGGCCAGGATCGCCAAGACCGAGCTTTCCAGGAAGATCGTCCGCACGTTGGCCACGGTGGCGAAAGTCTCCGGGCGGAGCAGGCTGAACGTCAGCACCATCGCGGCCAGGAGCAGGAGCATCGCGTACCTGGGGAGGGCGGTCGTCACGGCAGATCATCTCCTGTTCCGTGCATCGCCGCGAGCACCTCGCTCACGGATGTCTGCGACCGGGGTGCGGCGTCGACGAGCCGTCCATGCCGGAGGACTACCACGCGGTCGCATGTGCTGAGCACCTCTTCGGGTTCCAGCGCCAGCAGGGCGACCGCCCCGCCGCGGGCGGCATAGGCGCGAACCTGTGCCAGCAGGTCCTCCTTCGCCGGCACGTCCACACCCTGGGTGATCTCCTCCGCGACGATGGCCGGTGGAGCCACGGCAAGCCATCGGCCCAGAACCACCTTCTGCTGGTTGCCGCCGCTCAGAGCGAGGATCGCGGCGCCGTGATCTCGAGGCTGGACGCCCATGTCGGTGACGAGCCGCCGGGCGAGAGCGTGCTCACGGCTCCGATCGATCCGGCCACGCCGTACGAGGCCGCGCAGCGAGGGCAGGCACAGGTTCTCCCGGACGCTGAGACCCGGGAGGACAGCCTTGTTGGGGCGGTCGCTGGGGATGTAGCCGATCGCTCCTGCGCGGCGAGCGTGGCCGGCACCGTCGACCAGGTCGACCCGGCCCGACGCGGGACGTTCCCGGCCTGCCAGCAGCCCGCCGAGTTCCTCCACGCCGCTGCCGAGCATCCCGAAGACACCGACGATCTCGCCTGCGTGCAGGGTGAGGTCGACATCCTGGATCTGCCGGCCGGACAACGACGTCGCATGCAGCACGGGTTCCCCGCGCGGGCCGCTTCGCGCCGGCGGGGCGGCCGCCCGTGTTCTCGTCCCGGTCATCGTGGCGACCAGGTCGGCGATCGACATATCCCCGACCGGCCCGGAATGGACCAGCTGGCCGTCGCGCAGGACACTCACGTCGTCGGCGAGATCGCAGACCTCTTGCAGGCGGTGCGTGATGAAGAGTATGCCCATGCCGCGGCCGGCATGCTCGCGGATGGCGCGAGTCACGATACCGATCTCGTCGGCGGGCAGGGCAGACGTCGGCTCGTCCAGGACCAGAGCGCTCGACGCGGACGTGGTGGTCCCGTCGAGCGCCCTGGCGATCGCCAGAACCACGCGCTCGGCTGTACTGAGCGCGCTGACCGGGTGGTCGAGCCGATCAGCGAGTCCGACGGGAGCCAGCGCCCGGCGAGCCAGCTCCCGTTCGGCACGCCGGTCGATCCGCAGTCCTCGCATCACCGGTGGCCGGCCGAGGACGAAGTTCTCCGTGACGGACAGCGACGACGCCAGCCCGAGGTCCTGGTGGACGAACGCCGACTCCTCGGACAGGACGGTTCCGCTGTCCGGCTCCAGGAACCCAGAGAGGCATTTGACCAGTGTCGACTTCCCGGATCCGTTGAGTCCGATCAAGGCATGCACCCGGCCCGGAGCCACCTGGAGCGAGACCTGGTCAAGCGCGGTCGTGGCCCCGAAGTGTTTCGTCAGCTTCTCGACCGCCAGGGCGGAGCTCACTCGTCCGCCTCGACGAGCCAAAGCTCCTGGTAGGAGCTGCGGTAGTCGGTGTCGCCGTCCCACGGCTGGTCGGCCGGAAGAGAATCGACATTCTGTGAGGTGATCAGCCGGAACGGCACGTTCTGCTCCACCGGCTCCTGGCCCGCGAACACCCGGTTCATGTTGTCCATCGCCGCCCATGCGCCCCACCGCATCGCCGGGCCGACCGTCGCCTCGGACAGGCCGTCGCGGATGTACTGCACGGTGGGACTGATGGCGTTGAAGGACCCGATCATCAGGTCCGAGGTCACACCGGCCGCCTCGAGCGAGGGGACGGCTTGAAGCAGCGCCGCGTCGTAAGGACCGACCAGGACGTTCATGCCCGGGTTCTGGCGCTTCGCATTGATCAGAACTTGGGGGACGCTGGTCGCCGCGTCGCTGGCGACCATGGTCCGCTCGTCGACGATCTGACAGCTCGAACAGCTCTCGAAGGTCTCCTTGGCAGCTCCGAGCCACTCGGTGACGGCCTTGAACTCCGGAGCGAAGAGCAGGAACGGCCGTGCCTCGCCTCCGGACTGCCAGATCAGGTAGCTGGCCAGGGCCTCGCCCTGGGCCGCGTTCTGCGCGTTGACCTCGAACGACACGCCGTCGTCGGACGGCGTGTTCGCGGAGTCGAACGAGCCGACCACGATTCCGGCCTGCCGGGCCCGGCGCACCGGCTCGGCCACGGCTTCACTGGAGATGGCGTTGAGAACGATCCCGTCGACCCCTTGGTCGATGGCCTCCTGGATCGCCTGGCTGTAGGACGACGGGCTGAACTGGCCGTCCTCGATCTTGATCTCCCAGCCCAGCGCCTCGGCAGCTTCCTTGGCTCCTTCGGCCGGCAGGTTGCAGCCTTCGGCGGCTAGTCCGCACGAGATCCAGACGATGCGTTTGTCGGGTTCGGCGGGCGGGCCCTCGGCCGGGCCGGTGAACGTCGTCGCCGGCTCCATCGCCGCCTCCGCCACGGCTTGGAAGCGGGCGACGTCCTCTCCGGATGTGTCACCGGTGGCCGTCTGCGCGTCCGGCGATGTGCCGCAGGCGAGACAGATCAGAGCGATCCCGGCTGTCATCGTCGCGGTGCGTAGAGGGCGGAGCGTTCTCTTGGACATCACGGCACTCTCCCCGTTCAGCGTCTGAGGACGTTTACCTAACGATCGTTAGTTTTCGGAATGCTAGAGGTGCCGCGGCGTCCCGTCAAGAGGTGGTCCAGCTCGGCCCGTCGCGCGGTCAGCGCGTGGGTGGTCCGGCGGCGATGATGGCGGAGGCATCCTCGAGCGAGGCCAGGTCCGGCGGCGATTCCAGCCACCAGGTGGCCCCAGTCTCCTGGAAAAGGTCCAGGTCACCGAGGGAGGTCGGGGCGTCGGGGCCGGCGGTCCGGCCATACGCGATGACGTCGTACCCGTCCGGGGGTGCGTCGTCCGGGAATGCCATGTCGACCGCCAGCCGGAGCTCGGCCGGCGTGATCGGCCGGGAGTTGTCCCAGGGCATCGTGATCGGAAACAGCCCCTGATGGCGCGCCGCGCGCCGGAATGGCCTGGTCGGCTGGTCGACTGTGCGGTCCACGAGTTGCGGTTTGTATTCGTCCTTGCTCATCGCCACCACGTCCGGCTCCTTCTGCGCCGGCTCCCGGTAGACGGCGCCGGCCACCCAGATCGGCGGCACCGGCTCGGGTGCCGGGAGGAAGGGCGGGGCGTCCACCTGTGGGACACTCTCACCGTCGCCACACCGTTCGGCTGGGCGTCGCCACGTGACCGGCTGTCCGCTCCAGAAGCCGACAAGCAGTTCCACCGCGTCGTCGAGTGCCACGCCGCGCTCGGGCGGAGTGGGCAGCTCCTGATTGGAGAACACGTACTCCGGCGGCTGGCCCAGGCCGATGCCCACCACCAGACGGCCTTCGGCGAGCTCCTGCAGCGCGGCCGTCTCTCGCGCGACCTTCCAGGGCCGGCGCCGGGCGAGGGGGGTCACCAGCGAGCCGATCGACTTCAGGCCCTCGGCCGAGGTGGCAGCGGCGATCGAGGCCATGGCCACCTGGGAGTCCACCAGCGGGATGTCCTCGGCGATCAGGAGGTGGTCCCAGATGAAGAAGCCGTCCCAGCCGGCCTCCTCGGCCTCGAGGGCGAGCCGGGTGAGTCCGCCGACCGTGCCATAGGACCAGCAGTTCGGGACATAGATGCCGTACTTCATGCCGTCTCCTTCGTCCGAGTCGGCCCGGCCTCGCGCCGACTAATCCTTGCGAGCCAACCTAACAAGCGTTAGGCTACGCACTGCGAGTGGACGTCGTCAACAGCCATCGGGAGAGTCCTCATGCACCGGACCGAGGCCGACACTGGCCGGCATCATCCCGCTCCGCCCCGGATCGCGGTCATCGGCGCCGGGGCGATGGGCCTCGCGGCGGCGGTCCGGGCGGCTCAGCTCGGACACCAGGTGACCGTCTTCGAACGCGATCACCCGGCGGCGGGATCGTCCGGGCTTTCCGCCGGCATCTTCAACCGGCAAGCGGTCGACCCGCTCGACATAGCCATCCGGATCGAGGCAGAGCGCTTCCTGAGTGAACTCGAGCGAGACCGCGGACTCGACCTGCGCCGGGACGGCTACATCCGGCTGGCGCGCACCGAGGAACAGCTCGCCCGGCTGGCCGGGGCACTGGAGGTAGAACGGTCGCTCGGTGTGCCGGATGCCGCGTTGCTGACCCCTCCGGAGCTGGCCGGTGTGGTTCCGGGCCTGCACGTCGAAGATTTGGCGGGGGGTCTCTACGGGCCCAGCGACGGCCACCTCGACGGACATCAGCTGTGCTCGGTGCTTGCCGGTCTCGCACGTGATCTGGGCGCGCGAATCAGAACGGAGACGGTGACCGGCCACCGCCGAGCACGCAGTGGTCGCCATATCCTCACCACCATGTCAGCCGATGGAGCCGAGTCCCACGAGGAGGCAGACGTCGTCGTCAACGCCGCCGGCGCGTGGGCATCGCAGGTCGGAGAGATGCTGGAGGCACCGGTGCCGCTGGTCCCGCAGCGTCATCAGGTAGTGCAAGTCCAGCTGCCCCGCCCGCTGGATCGCACCGTTCCCGCGGTGAACGAGTACGTCCCCGGCAGCGGCGACTACGCCCTGTACTTTCGCGGTGAAGGCCCCGCACTTCTGCTCGCCGGGCTGCACACGCACGACGTGCTCGACGGCCACGCGAGTGAGGACCCGGACCGCTTCGACCGCGGCGTCAGCGACGACTATGCGATCGAAGTCGCTCAGCGGTTGACGCTTCGGCTGCCCGGAGCCGGCGACCTGAGGTTCGCCGGCGGCTGGTCAGGGCTTTACCCGATCAGCCCCGACGGATTGCCCCAGATCGGGCCGCACCCCGACCACCCCACGGTGGTGCTCGCGTGTGGTGGTGGCGGCGTCGGCCTGACCAACGGTCTGGTCTACGGCCGGATCGCCGCGGAATGGGCCGTGCTGGGTGAGGCCCGCTCGATCCCGGAGGCGCGCCGCTACCTCCCTGGCCGTTCCTCGCTGACCGTGGTGGAAAGCCGATGAAAGTCCTCCTGACCAATGACGACGGCATCGAAGCGGCCGGGCTGTGGAGCATGCGGCGAGAACTGTGCGCCCTCGGCATGGACGTCGTGGTCGTCGCCCCGGACAGCAACCGCAGCGGCGCGGCGCGCAGGTGCACCCCCCGTCGCCCGGTGCGCTTCACCGCTCGTCACCAGTCCGACGGGCCCGTGTACGCCTGTGACGGCAGCCCCGTCGACTGCGTCCGGGGAGCCTTGCTGACCGACCGGGCCGCGGATGTGGATGCGGTGGTGGCCGGAGTCAACCACGGGCTCAACGTGGGCGACGACGCCCTCTACTCCGGCACGGTGGGTGCGGCCGTCGAGGCCGCGCTCCTCTCCCGGCCGGGACTCGCCTTCTCCCAGCAGCCCGACACCGGGGACTTCAGGTTCCGCGACCGGGGGCCACACACGTTCGAGCCCGGCACTCACGTGGCAGCGCGCCTTGTGGCCGCCGTGGCGGAAGACCCACCTCCTGGACGGTTCGCGCTCACCGTGAACCTGCCGGCCGGCGTGGAGATGGACAGCGGGCTTGACGTGACCAGGCTGAGCCGGCGCACGCACGGTGTGGGACGGGTGGTCGCCGAGCCGGACGATGCGGATCTGCTGCACCTGTACGGCCTTCCCGAGGATCCGGAGCCGGCTCTCGAGTTCGCCCCGGGGACCGATGCCGCCGCGTTGCGCGCCGGCCGGGTCTCGCTGACCCCGCTGTCGCTCGACTGGCACGATCCGGCACGTACGGCTGATCTAGACACGTGGGCACGCCGGCTGGTGGCCGGCGGACTCCCGGCCACACTCCGTTCCGACGACGCGTCCGCGAGGAGATAGCCAGATGAGCACCTACGACCCGAAGGCCCGCGGGCTTCCTCGTTTGCCGGTGATCGCCGGATCTCCAACGGACATCGGCGACACCGGAATCGTGGTCCGGAACCCCGTGACGGGCGAACCGCTGACGGAGGTACCGGATGTGGGCGACCGCGGCGTCGACCTCGCCGTGGCCGCTGCCACGTCGGCAGCCGAGAGCTGGGCCGACCTCCCACCCCGTGACCGCGCCACCAGCATGCTTCGGTTCGCGGATGCGCTCGAGGATCACGCCGATGAGCTGTCCGGGCTCGAAGCCCTCGACGTCGGCAAGCCACTGGCGCTCGCCCCGGCGGAGATCGCCAGCGCCATCGACAAGGTCAGGTTCTTCGCCGGCTCCGCCCGTGTGCTGCACGGCATCGCGGCGCAGGAGTACCGGCCGCCGTTCACCAGCTTCGTGCGGCGCGAGCCCGTCGGGGTGGTCGCCGCCCTCGCTCCGTGGAATTACCCGTTCGCGCTGGGCGTCTGGAAGATCGCACCGGCACTCGCGGCAGGCAACACCGTGGTGTTGAAGCCGTCGCCGGTTACACCGCTGTCCACGCTGCGCCTTGCTGAGATCGCCGCCGAGGTCATGCCGCCGGGCGTACTCAACGTGGTCACCGGCGGACCTTCCACAGGGGAGGCGCTGGTGCGGCATCCTGGCGTCGCGATGGTATCCGTCACCGGCGGGACGGCTACCGGTAAGGCCGTGATGCGCGCCGCATCCGAGTCGGTCAAGCGCATCCACCTGGAGCTTGGCGGCAACGCGCCGGTTCTGGTTTTCGACGACGCCGATCTCGACCGGCTCGCGGATGCCTATTTCATGGCGGCATTCCGCAACAGCGGACAGGACTGTCATGCCGCGAGCCGGGTCTACGCCGCACCCGCCATCCACGACAAGGTCGTGGAAACCATCGCCGGGGTCGCCCGGTCGGTGGTGGTGGGGAACGGCCTCGACCCGGCTACCACCATGGGCCCGCTTGTCTCCGCCGATCACCGTGATCGCGTCGCCGGCCTCGTCGAGCGGGCGCTCGGAACCGGCCGCGTCGAGCTGGTCGTGGGCGGGGCCGGCGATTGGGAGCGCGGCTACTTCTACTCGCCGACCGTCCTGCGTGGAACACGGCATGACGACGAGATCGTCCAGGAAGAGGTCTTCGGCCCTGTCGTGACGGTCACGCCGTTCTCCGGCGAGGCGGAAGCGGTCGCCATGGCCAACGGTGTGGCCCAGGGACTCGCGGCGTCGGTGTGGACGGCCGATCTCGACCGGGCCATGCGGGTGTCCCGCCGGCTCGACGTGGGCACGGTCTGGGTGAACAGCCATGGCGCCACCGTCGCGGAGATGCCGTTTGGTGGCCGGAAAGACTCCGGCTTCGGCGCGGACCTCTCGATTCACGCACTCGAGGCGCACACCAACCACAAGCATGTGGCGATAGCGGTGGCTCCGGAGAGGGGCGACGATGCGATTTGACCCCCGGCTGACGCCGGCCGACCGCACGCACGTGGCCGAACTCCTGGCTCAGCCGGATTTCGCGTTCGTCACCGAGAACGCGTCGGTCGCCCCGCTGCCGGGCGGTGCGAGCAACCGCAACTTCAAGGTCGACGACGCCGGTGGCCCGTGGGTCCTGCGCATCGCCGAGCTCGGCGTCGACCGATTCGGCATCGACCGGGCCAGAGGGCTTGCCGGTCACCGAGCGGCGGCCGCAGCCGGACTCGCTCCCGAGCTGGCCGCCGTCACGTTGCCGGAGGGACACTGCGCCTATCGTTTCGTCGACGGTGCCGTGCTCGACGCCGAACGGGTCCGCGCCGACGGCGTGATCGAGGCGCTCGGCCAGGCGCTGTACCGCATGCACGACGCGGGACCGGTCGACGGCCGCTGGTCCGCCTTCGACGACATCCGCGCCTACCTGGCCCTGGCGGAGCGGGAGGGCCTCCGGCTACCCCAGGGCATGCAAGCGCTGGCCGACTCCGCGGCCGAGGTCGGTGCCGTATTCGCCGCGTCGGCCATCCCTGATCGGCTCTGCCACAACGACCTGCAGCTGCAGAACGTGATCGTCGACGGCGAGCAGTTGCGGATCATCGACTGGGAGTACGCCGGTATGGGAAATCCCTACTTCGATCTGGGCGGAGTTTGCGTCAACGGCGAACTGGACAGCGACGAACAGGACCGGCTGCTCCTCGCGTACTTCGGTGAGGTGCGTCCCGTGGACCAGGCCCGGGTGGCACTGATGGCGTTCGTCTCGGCCGTGCGCGAGGCGGCCTGGGCGATCATTGCGAAGCCGGTGCTCACCATCGACTGGGACTACGACGCCTGGACCGACGAATATGTCGACCGGGCGCACCGGCTGCGCTCCAGCTCCCGGTTCGCCGAACGGCTCCGGCTCGCCACATGACGCGTGCTGTGCCCGCGACAGGCCCGGATATGGTGAACCGATGAGATTCGGGGTGCTTGGCCCGCTGGCGGTGTGGACGCTGGATGGAAACCCGGTGAGCATCCCTGGCCTCAAGGTTCGCGCGTTGCTGGCCGACCTGCTCGTCCATGAAGGCCGGCCGGTGCCGGCGGACCGGCTGATCGAGGATCTGTGGACGTCGGACGCGCCCGGTAACCATGCCGGGACGCTGCAGGCCAGGGTGTCCCAGCTGCGCAGGGCACTGGACGAGGCGGAGCCGGGTGCCCGGGATCTCGTGGAGTCCGGGCCGTCGGGGTACCGCCTGAACGTGGGACCCGAAGCGGTCGACGCGGGACGGTTCGGGATGCTCATCGCGCAAGCGCGAGCTCGGCGGGATCCCAGGGGAAGAGTCGCCTTGCTGACCGAGGCGCTGGCACTGTGGCGCGGACCCACCTTCGGCGAGGTCGCCGACATGGAGTTCGCGCGGGGCTCGGCGATCCGTCTCGACGAGCAGCGGCTGGTGGCGCTGGAGGACCTCGCGGAGGCACGCCTGGAGCTGGGTGAGCACACGCTGCTCGTCGGTGAGCTGGGCGACGTGGTCACGCAGCACCCCCTCCGCGAGCGGTTGCGTGCGGCACACCTGCGTGCGCTCTACGGATCAGGGCGGCAGGGCGAGGCGCTAGAAGTCTATGAGCAGCACCGCCGGCACCTGCGGGACAGTCTCGGTGCCGACCCCGGCGCGCAGCTGGTCGAATTGCACCAGGCCATCCTCCGGCAGGATCCGGACCTGGCACCGGCAGCCGGCCCAGCCATACCGGTAGCACGGCCTGCCACCAATCTCCCGGCGGCGATCTCCGCGGAGCCGGACGGCGGATTGGTGGGCAGGAGCGCAGCTATCGCGGAGCTGAAGGACGTTCTCGATGCCGCCCGGCTGGTGACGCTGACGGGTCCCGGTGGAGTCGGCAAGACCCGGCTCGCGATCGAGGTGGCCCGGACCATGGAAGGCAGGTGCCCGGACGGCAGCTGGATCGTGGAACTCGCCAGCCAGCCACGTCAGCCGGCCGCGGACGGCCTTGCCACCGGTGTCAGCTCGATCGCGACCGCTGTCGCGGCCGTACTCGGGGTCCGTGAGGACTCGGAGATGGGTGTCCCGGCGGGCGCGGAACACCTCGGTGTGACCGACCGGCTGGCGGCTGCCCTGCGCTCCAAACGGCTGCTCCTGGTGCTGGACAACTGCGAGCATGTGATCGAGCCCGCGGCCCACCTGGTCGAGCGGCTACTGAGAGCGGCACCCGGGTTGCTGGTGCTCGTGACGAGCCAGGAACCGGTACGCCTCTCCGGGGAGGTGGTCTTCCCGGTGCCGCCGCTCGAGCTGCCTGATCCGGACGCGCCATGGCGCACCTCTGCTCGGGCTGCGGCAGTTCAGTTGTTCGTCGCCCGTGCCGCCGCGACCGCGCCTGGGTTCGAGCTGTCCTCCGGCAATGCCGCGGCGGTGGTGGAGATCTGCCGCCGGCTGGACGGCATCCCACTCGCGCTCGAGCTTGCGGCTGCCCGGGTGGGGACGCTGGACGTGCGGGAGCTCGCCGCCCGCCTCGACGACCGGTTCCGGCTGCTCGCCGCCGGGCATCGCACGGCACCGCAGCGGCAGCGGACGCTCCGGGCGATGATCGACTGGAGTTGGGAACTGCTGCAGCCGCGCGAGCAGGCCGTGCTGCGCCGGCTGGCCGTTCATGCAGGAGGTTGCACGCTCGGAGCTGCCGAGGACGTATGTGCCGGGGGCGACATCACCGCGGCCGACGTCGTCGACGCCCTCGGAATCCTGGTCGACCGATCACTGGTCGCCGTCTCCGAAGGAGAAGGCACCCGGCGGTACCGATTGCTGGAGTCGGTCTTGGCATACTGCCTGCAACGGCTGGACGAGTCGGGGGAGTCGGCGGCCGTGCGCGGCGGGTATGCCGCGTATTACGCGGGCTTGGCTGAACGAACCGGCCCGCTGCTGCGTGGACACGGCCAGCGCGAGGCTCTGCGGCGACTGGACAGCGAGGCCGCCAACCTGCGTGCCGCGTTGGATATCGCCGTCCAGGCGGACGCAACGGATATCGCGCTGCGCCTGGTCAATTCGCTGGCGTGGTACTGGTTCCTCCGCGGCCGCCACCAGGAGGCGCGCCGCTGCCTGACACTTGCGCTGGGGACGGGCGCGGCGGACGGCGCTGCCCACACGGCCCGGGCGGAGGCGTCGGCATGGCTGGCCGGCGTGGCGTTCACCGACTACCAGGACGATCCGGTGGCCCGCCGCGGTGCCGCTCTCGGACTGTACGACGAGCTGGACGACCCGGCGGGCCGGGCACGCGCGCAGTGGCTGTGCGCCTTCACCATGCTGGGCTCGGGCGACATGGCGGTGGGTGAGCGCCTGGTGTCCGAGGCCTTGGCCGGTTTCCGGCGGCTCGGGGACCGGTGGGGGATCGCGGCCGCCCTGTTCACCCGTGCCGAACATGCGCTGGTGGAAGGAAGGCTCGCCGCGGTGCGGCGTGACAGCGAAGAGTCGACACTCCTGTTCGACGAGCTCGGTGACCACTGGGGACGGCTCCACCCGACACACCTGCTCGGCGTGCTGGCGGAGATCGAAGGCGACTACGCCGGTGCTGCCCGCCTGCATCGAGATGCCCTTCGTATCGCCGAGGACCTGGAACTCTGGCCGGCGGTGTCGATGCAATTGGCCAGCCTCGGCCGGGTCTCCCTGCTTGCCGGTGGCTTCGCAGAGGCCGCAGAGTTCCACCAGCGCGCGTA
The DNA here is from genome assembly GCF_010550695.1 of Phytoactinopolyspora alkaliphila. GTDB lineage: Bacteria > Actinomycetota > Actinomycetes > Jiangellales > Jiangellaceae > Phytoactinopolyspora > Phytoactinopolyspora alkaliphila. The sequence goes on along the minus strand of NZ_JAAGOB010000011.1, from coordinate 137,166 downwards.
TCGCCTGGCGGAGGAACAATCGGACGGGGCCGCCGCCGCCTTCGCCGCGATCGGCCTGGCCCTCGGCGCACGGCGCCAGGGCGAGCTCGACGACGCCGAACACCGGCTGCGGGACCTGCTCGACTGGCACGACCGCACGGGCTACCTTCCTGGCACCGCCTTGATCCTCGCTGAGCTGGGTTTCGTCGCCGAGCTGCGTGGTGACGCCGCGTCGGCTAGCGCCCTGCATACGGACGGACTGGCCGTGGCACGAAAAACAGGAGACGCCCGGGCCGTCGCGTTGGCGCTCGAAGGACTTGCCGGCGCGTCTTCGCTGATCGGCGAACATGCTCACGCGGCGAAGCTGCTCGGCGCGGCCGCGGCGGGGAGGGACGCAGCGGCCGCGCCGACGCCGCCCGCCGAGCGCGGCGACATCGACCGGATCACGGACCGGGTACGGACCGCACTCGGTAGGAGCGCGTTCGACGCCGAGTTCGCCCGGGGCGGTGAGATGGGCGCCGACGAGCTCCCGTGACGTCGGCTAGCCCCCTCGGAGCTGGCCGGCCACCTCGGCGAAGGCATGGATCTGCTCGTCGGTCGCTTCATCCGGCCAGAAGATGAACGTGTCGAATCCCGCGGCGGCGAGCGCCTTGAGCTCGTCGACCCAGTGGTCCACCGGCCCATGCAACCAGCTGGAGGTGGGTCCGTCGGTGATGGTGCCGCTCACGTCGGTGAGCCGCCGGATCGTCGCCGGGTCCCGGTCCGCGTCGGCGGCGTAGCGATCGAGTTCGTCCCGTTTGGCCAGTAGCCCGCCGAATGTGAGATGCCTCGTCCCAGGAGAGATCCAGCCATCCGCCATGGAAGCGACGACCCGCAGCATTCTCGGCCCGTCACCACCGACCCAGATGCCGATGTCATGGGCCGGAGGCGGACCCGCCTTGACCCCGCCGAGTTCGAAGTGTCGCCCACGATGATGGATGGCCTGCCGAGGCGATTCCCAGAACCGGCGGATGATGCTGATCGCCTCTTCCACCGCGGCGACCGACTCGCGTGGCTGACGTACAGGAGCGCCCATGGCCTGGCTGGCCTCGGGGTACGCCCCGGCCCCGAGGCCCAGTTCGATCCGCCCGCCGCTGAGGACGTCGAGTGAGGCGATCGCCTTGGCGAGCATCGCTGGAGGTCGCAACGGCATATGGGCGACGTCGGGGAAGAACCGGATGCGGTCGGTCCGAGCTGCCAGCCACGGCAAGAGCGTGAACGTGTCAAGGTACCGTCGCTGGTAGGGATGGTCCTGGACACCGACCAGGTCCAAGCCGAGATGTTCAGCCAGCTGGACCTGGCGCAGCAGATCAGCATGTTCGGCCGCGATGGGCACGGGGAACACGCCGAACTCCATCGATCCTGATCGGCCGGTCACGCCGCTGCTGGCTGGTCTGTCAGCGATGCCAGCAGCACGGCGGTGTGCGCCAGCCGTTCGCCTTGGTGGCGCGCTGCCTCCAGGACCGCCTTCACGTGGGTGTCGTCGGCCGCCTGTTCCTCGACGAAGCTGACGCCGTACGGGTTGCCGCCAGCAGCGGCGGCTACCTCATAGTTGACGTAGCCGGTCGGCAGGACGATCGCTCCCCAGTGGTACAGGGTCTTGTACAAGGACAGCAGTGTGGCCTCCTGCCCGCCGTGCGGGAAATGGCTGCTGGTGAAGCCGGTGGCCGGCTTGTTGGCCAGTTCCTCGGCCTCCCAGAGCCCGCCCGTGGTGTCGAGGAACTGCCGGAGCTGCGAGCTGACGTTGCCGAACCGGGTGGGTGTGCCGAACGCATAACCGTTGGCCCAGCGAAGGTCGTCCAGGGTGGCCTGCTGGATGTGAGCGGTGGCGTCCAGGTGTGCCCGCCACTCCGGGTTGGAGTCGATCGCCGCATCGGGGGCGAGCTCGGCCGCCCGGCGCAACCGCACCTGGGCGCCGGCGTCCGCCGCGCCGTCCGCGAAAGCCTGGGCGAGGCGATGGACGTTGCCGGTGGACGAGTAGTAGACGATCGCGATTCGTGCTTCGGGGGTGCTCATGATGGGTGTTCCTCTCATTGGTGCGGGTTACCGGTACGGATCTCGGCTGTTTCTGGTTCGCGCCCGAGCGGACGCACATGGCGGAGGACCGCCACGACAAGTACGGCGATGACGGCCAGCAGCACGGCGCTGCTGGCGGCGACGACGTTGAACCCGGTGGTGAACGACGCTCGGGCCGCGTCGATGAGCTCGGCTCCGAGCGCCGTGGGCAGCTCGTCTGCCACCGCGAAGGCATTGGCGAAGCTGTCTCGGGCGACGTCCGCGGCGGGCTCTGGAACGCCGGCCGGGATCGTGTCGGCGATCTGACTGCTGTAGACCGCCGTGCCGACTGTCCCCAGGCTGGCGATCCCCATGGCCATACCGAACTCGCTGCCCGTCTCCGCCGTCGCGGCAGCCGACCCGGTCTTCTCCGGCGGAGCCGAGCTGACCACCATGTCGGTTCCGAGGGCCAGGAGCGGCACGATGCCGAAGGCGAAGACCGTGACACCTGCCACCAGAAGTGCGACACCGGACTGCGCGTGCAGCTGGGTCAGCATGACGAGACCGGCGACGGCGACCGCCAGCCCTGCGGTGATCACATAGGCCGGACGCAGCCTTCGGGCCAGCAACGGAGCCGCGACCGAGCTGGCAATGAACGCGCCAGCCATCGGAAGGAACCACACCCCTGCCCGCAGCGGCGACATGCCCTCGACCAGCTGCAGGTACTGGGTGAAGAAGAGCATGACGGCGGACAGCGTGATCGCCGCCATCAACAGGCCCGCCACCGCACCGGAGAACGGCCGGTCCCGGAACATCCGGAGGTCGAGAAGGGGATCGGCGAGCCTGTTCTGCCGTCGGGCGAACAGCCAGCCCACGACGATCCCGACGCCGAGGGTCACGGCCGGCACGGCGGCGACCGCCTGGTGCTTGGCGATCTCCTTGATCCCGTACACGGCGGGCAGGATGGCACCCAGAGACAGCACGACGCTGATGAGATCCAGCCGGCCCGCTTGCGGATCGCGGTACTCGGGCAGCAACACCGGCCCGGTGACCATCAGGATCACCATGACCGGAACGCCCAGCAGGAAGACCGATCCCCACCAGAAGTTCTCCAGCAGGGCCCCGCCCACAGCGGGGCCGATCGCGGTGCCCAGCGAGAAGGACATGCCCCAGATGCCGATGGCCAGGCCGCGCTGCTTGGGCTCGGTGAACATGGTCCCGATCAGTGACAGCGTGGACGGCATCAACGTCGCTCCTGCGACGCCGAGCAGGGCACGGGTCGCGGTCAGCATCTCGGCGCTGGTGGAGTAGGCGGCGAGCACCGACGCGGCGCCGAACGCGACCGCTCCGATCAAGAGCAGCCTGCGCCGGCCGATCCGGTCGCCGAGGGTCCCCATGGTGATGAGAAGCCCGGCGACCATGAAGCCGTAGATGTCGGTGATCCACAGCATCTGGGTGTTGCTCGCGCCCAGATCCGCTCCCAGGTGGGGGAGCGCCATGTACAGGACGGTCAGGTCAAGCGCGATCAGGATGGTCGGCAGGGCCAGCACGGCGAGCCCGATCCACTGTCGTGGCCCGGCGCGTCGTCCAGACGGCGTCGTCATGGTCATGTGGCCCCTTTGCGGTTGGCGTCCATGACACTGTCGCGCGCGGCCCTTACAGCGCACTGACAACAGGCTTACAGCCGAGAAGGCGACCATCGAAAGGACATCGGCTGTGGGGGCACGCTGTACTCTGCCGACAGATCACGTGTCTCGTCCGCTCACACGAAAATCACATGAGTCCTCATCTGAAATGCGCGTATGTCCGCGTCGCCGCCCTTGCTGCGTTTGCACTCGTGGCCGGCTGCGCGGGCATGCGCGAGCCCACGTTGGTCGTGCCAGGTCATGGTGAAGACCCGCCGTGGTTCGGGATGTCGATGTATGAACGAAAGGCGGACGTGCCGAGAGCGACGGTTATCACCTCGCGGAGCACGGGTTCGTGGCGGGTGAGTCGCACGTCGAGATCGTATGCTCGTCGGAGAAGGACGAGCCGGACGCAGACATCCCGCATGCCGTTCTCGGTATCGAGGTGTCGAAGCCCACCGACGATACAGCCACGGGAACCAACATCGTGATCGGTTATCAGACGGAGAGCGGGCGGGAAGACGAACTCGTGTGGGACTTCGACTTCGTCTTGTGCGGCACCGACAACAGCAATGGTGAATGCGACCACCCTGAACGCGGGTGATCACGGTATGACGGAACGCAAGCCGGCGGGCATGAGCTACGAGTCCTGGATCGATCGGCAGATCCGGGAGGCGCAGGAACGCGGCGAGTTCGACGATCTGCCCGGCGCGGGCAAGCCTCTGGAGAATCTCGGCAAGCCCCACGGTGAGATGTGGTGGATCAAAGACAAGCTTGAGCGTGAGGGACTGTCCACCGAGGCGGTGCTGCCCACGCCGATCCTGTTGCGCAAGGAGATCGACCGGCTGGCCGAGACGGTGCGAGATCTGAGGTCTGAGCAGGACGTGAGGGACGTGGTCGCGGAGCTGAACGAGCGGATCGCGGAGTACGTGCGCACGCCGTCATCCGGCCCCCAGATTCCGGTGGGACGGGTGGACGCCGACGATGTGGTCGAACAATGGCGGGCGCAGCGCCCTGCTCCTCCGGCCCAGCCGCCTGCGGACCCACTGCCCGAGCCTGCGCCACCGTCCCGCCGCCTGAGATGGTGGCGACGCAAGCGGTAGCGCCTCGTCTACAGTCTGTGATCCATGAGAGTTCACGATCCGCGAACCATGGCCGGGCATCTGCTCGACTACAACGCCTGGGCGTTCTGGGCCGAGGCCGACGACGAGCAGCGCCGGCAGCAGCTCGAATACCAGGCCTCGTTCGTGGCGCGCGGCGTGGCGCGATTCTCGGACCGGGGTTTCGTCTCGCCGCTGGCCGCATGCTACCCGGATGATCTCGTGGTCGGAGAGAACTCCTACATCGCGGCGTATGCGTACGTGACGGGCACCGTACACCTCGGATCCGACACCACCGTGAACGCCTACGCGGTGGTCCGCGGAGACGTCCGGCTGGGTTCCGGCGTGCGGATCGGGGCGCACTCTTCCCTGCTGGGCTTCAATCACTCGATGGAGCCGGACCGGCCCGTGTTCAAGCAGGCGACGACAACGGTAGGCATCACCGTCGGCGACGACGTATGGATCGGCTCGAACGTCGTCGTGGTGGACGGGGTGACCATCGGAGAGCACAGCGTGATCGGCGCCGGTGCGGTGGTCACCAAGGATGTGCCGCCGTGGTCCGTCATGGCCGGGAATCCGGCCCGCCAGCTGCGTGACCGTCGGGACACCCGTGTGCGACGCGGCTCCGACACCGTTCTTCGGGATCGGCTGAAAGCGCTTGCCGACCGCGCGCGAGCCGAGATAGGCAATGTGCTCGCCCGGTGCTGGGACGACGGCGTCGGGTGGTTCGTGGACCGTCCAGGTGAACGGGCGACCGTGCGGGCGATGTGCGATGCGGTGGAGATCGCGGACCTGCTGGCCGGCGGGTCCCTGCCCCAGCTGTCGAGCGACGAGATAGTCCGGCGGCTGCGGTCGATGCAGGATCCCCAGACTGGGCTTGTACCGCAGATCGGCGACGAGGCCGCGGTGCTGGGCGCCGGACCTGATCTGGGCGACGGGCTGCGCTATCACATTCTCTCGGCCGGATATGCGCTACGGCTGCTCGGCTCGTCGTTCGAACATCCCATCTCCGTGGTCGACGATCTTCGGCCCGACGAGCTGATCTGCGCATTGGAAGCGCTGCCGTGGGCGCAGAATGCGTGGCACGCCGGTGACTGGGTGGACGGTTATGGCACCGGCCTGTACTGGAACGAGCAGAACTTCGGGCGGCGTGGTGCGCTGGAGACCCTCATCGGATGGCTGCACACACACGTCCACCCCGACACCGGGATGTGGGGCCGGTACACGGCCGAGGACGGGCGCCGGCAGATGGTCAACGGATATTACCGGCTCACGCGGGGCACCTTCGCTCAGTTCCACCTACCGGTGCCGCATCCGGAAGCGGTGATCGACACGGTCCTGGCCCATAGTCGGGACGGGCGCTGGTTCGGGGACGACAAAGGCACCGCCTGCGACGTGCTGGACGTGATCCACCCGCTGTGGCTCGCCGGAGCGCAAACGCAGTACCGGCGCGCAGAGGCGCAGACGTGGGCCCGGGCTCAGCTCGACCGGGTTCTCGGCGCCTGGCGGCCAGACGCCGGATTCAGCTTCACGCTGCGCGACGGCGCTGGGTTCGACGGTGAGCCGGGGCTCCAGGGCACCGAGATGTGGCTCGCCATCGCCTGGTACCTGGCCGACCTGCTCGGCTGCGCTGATGCCCTTGGATACACACCACGAGGCGTGCATCGCCCGGATTCGGCTAGCAGGTAGCTCACGGCTCCCGGGCCAGAGCGGAGCGGCCGCCGTCGACGGGGATCACGGCGCCACTGACAAAGCTCGCGGCGTCGGACAGGAGGTACGTGATCGTGGCGGCGACCTCGTCCGGATGGCCAACCCGCTCCAGCGCGTGCAGCATCTCCGTCTCCCGTGCCCACGCCACTCCCTGCTCCGGGCCACGCCGGGCGATGTCGCTCTCATAGCGCTCCACGGCGATGGTGCCCAGCGCCACGGCGTTGGCGCGGATGCCGTGTCCGCCGTAGTCGACCGCCACTGCCCGGGTCAGACCTTCGATCGCGGCCTTGGCGGTGGCGTACGGCAGGCATCCCGGCACCGGACGCTGTGCCTGATGCGAGGAGACGTTGACGATCGAACCTCGCGTTCCCGTCCCGAGGAACTCGCGTACGGCGACCGCGCAGCCGGCGACAGCGGCGTCCAGGTTGAGCCGGATGGTCTCGAGCACGGTGGCGATGTCCGCGCCATGCAGCGACACGTCCCGGAAGACCGCGGCGTTGTTCACCCAGCCCGCCAGCGGCCGGTGGGCCCGCGCCTGTTCCGCCGCGTGCGCGATCACCCGTTCGTCCGCAGCGTCGCCGATCACCGCCTCGATACGGTCCGCCTCAGGGTGGTCGTTCACCCACCGCAACGCGACGGGATCGAGTTCGACGACGGCCACGTGCTGGCCGTCCGCCAGCAGCCTCTCCACGACGGCGCGGCCCACGCCCCGGCCACCCCCGGTCACCACGTACGACGCCGTGTCCTCCATGCCAGTCCTCCTCATGATCACCGGTCGATGTCGGTCAATGCCGCAGCGCCAGTCTCTCCTGCACCTTGCGCAGCGGACCGGGAGCCCACCAGTTCGCTTCACCCATGAGCTTGAGAACCGACGGCACCAGCAGCATCCTGATCACCGTTGCGTCCAGTGCCAGCGCGAAGATCATCCCGACGCCGATGAACCGCATCATCTGGATACCGGAAAGGGCGAACGCGCCGGTGACCACGATGAGCAGTAGTGCGGCAGCCGTGATCACCCGGCCGGAGCGGATCATGCCGGTACGGATCGCCTCCTCCGTCGATGCGCCGCGCTCGTGCGCCTCGACGATCCTGGATAGCAGGAACACCTCGTAGTCGGTGGAGAGCCCGAAGATCACCGCCGCCATGAGCACGACGACGCCGATCTCCATGGGCTGCGGCGTCACGTTGAGCAGCCCGGCGCCGTGGCCGTCGACGAAGATCCAGGTGAGGACTCCGAATGTGGCGGAGAGGCTGACCGCGGCCATCACCGCGGCCTTGATCGGAAGCACGACGGACCCGAAGGCGAGGAACAGCAGAATCAGAGTGGCGCCGACGAGGATCAGCACCATGAGCGGCAGCCGGTGGGTGATGGCGTCCAAGCTGTCCGCGTTCACAGCGGTGACCCCGCCGACCAGCATGTCCGCTCCAGCCGGCGGGTCCAGTGCACGGATCTGCTCCAGGGCCTCGCGCGCCGTGTCCCCTGTGGCCGGCCCCGGATACTGCGCCTCCAGGACGGTGACGGCCGCTTCCGGTGGACTGGTGCGCTCCACTGCACTCACCTGGGGAAGGGCGTCGATCTGCGCGGCGAAGGCACCCAGTTCCGCCTCGCCGATTCCGTCCGGTGCCTGCAGGACGACCTCGATACCGTCGCCGCCGATGGCCGGGAACTCCGCCGCCAGGTCCTCGAACGCCACCCGGGACGGGTCCCCTTCGGGAAGGACGCGCTCGTCCGGTGCGCCGAACGTCGTGCTGAGGAACGGCGAGATCAGCAGCACGAGCACCGCGAGGATCGGCGCCGCGATCAGGCCCGGGCGGCGCATGACCCCGTCGGCGAGCCTGGACCAGAACACCACCCGGTCTGCTCGGCGGCGGCGGAAGATCGTGATGGACCAGGCGTCGATCCGGTGTCCCGTAAGGGCGAGCATCGCCGGCAGCGCGGTGAGAGCCACGACGGCGGCCAGAGTCACCGCCGTCATTCCGCCATAGGCCAGCGAGTTCAGGAAGTTCTGCGGAAACAGCAGCAGCGTGGACAGGGCGATGACGAGCAGCAGGGCGGAGAACGCCACGGTACGCCCAGCGGTGCCTACGGCCTTGCGCACCGCGTCCTCGACCGGGACGCCGGCATCGCGCTCCTCACGGAATCTGCTGACGATGAACAGCCCGTAGTCGATGGCCATGCCGAGGCCGAGCAGCCCTGCCACGTTGACGGCGAACTCGTTCACCGTCGTCGTCTCGCCGATCAGCCGCAGGACGCCGAGTGCCGTGGGGACGGTCAAGGCTCCGATCAGAACGGGGAGGGATGCGGCGAGCACCCCGCCGAAGATCACGACGAGCAGCACCATGACCACCGGCAGCGCGATTCCCTCGGCGAAGAACAGGTCCTGCTTGGTCTGCTCCGAGATGGCCGCCTCCATCGGAGCGGAACCGGTGAGCGTCGTTTCCACGCCGGCGATGTCCAAGGAGGACTGGACCTCGGCGAACGTCTCCTGCTTGTCGCCGGAGTCCGCCCCGGCCAGCGTCACGAGCGCCAGCGCGCTGCGGCCGTCCGTACTGATCAGGAAGGGCGCCTCGCTCTGCCAGTAGGTCGCCACGCTGGTGACCGCGCTGTCCGGTAGCTCGGACAGCGCCGCGGTGACCGTCTCGGCGAACTGTGGAGAGTCGGCCCGCTGTCCGTCCGGCGCGGTGTACACGGCGACGACGTCGGCGGTGGCGAGCTGGGGGTCGGATTGCATGACGCGCAGCGCCTGGACCGCCTCGCTCCCCGGGTCCTCATACCCTCCCTGGGCCATGGAATCGAAGACGCTCACCCCGTATCCGCCGCCGATCAGGGCGACGAGAACGGCTGTGATCAGAGTTTTCCAGCGATGTCGGACGACGACGGCGCCCCAGCGATCGAACACATGAGAGACGATATCGGGGTGCACGAGACGATCGAGACGTGGCCGGACGGTGAATGGGTGGTGCGGCGCATCACCGGAAGCTCATCGACGAAGCCCTACCGATGCCCAGGGTGTGACCAACTGATCCGGCCGGCCACACCACACGTGGTGGCATGGCCGGCCGAGAGCACGTCGTTCACCGGCGCCGGAATCGACGAACGCCGGCACTGGCACAGCGGATGCTGGAAAGCCCGGGACCGCCGGCGGCGCTGAACGCTCACTGCCGGACGAGTCCGCGTTTACCTCACTTGTCGTCGTCCACCACTTCGGCGTCGACCACGTCGTCGTCCTTGGATCCCGATCCGACCGCTGGCGGAGCCGCTTCGAGGCCCGGTGCTCCACCCACGCCGCCGAGAAGGCTGCGCAGCTGGTTGAGGTGCGAGCTAATGCCGTCACGCTGACGGGTCAGCTCCGCGACCTCGCGCTTGGCCGCCGACACACTCTGGTGTGCCTCGGCCTTGGCTTCGGACAGCAGCTTCTCCGCCTGGTGCTTGGCGTCGGCGATCAGGTTGTCCGCGTTGCGGCGCGCACTGGCGAGCAGAGCCTTGGCCTGCTCGTCCGCGTCGCGACGGACCTTCTCGGCGCGTTCCTGAGCCGAACGCGCGCGTTCCTCGGCGTCCCCGGCACGGTGTTCCGCGTCGGCGACCAGCTTCTGCGTCTCGGCGACGGCCGTCTCATGCCGCTCGCTGATCTCCCGCTCGAGCTGTTCGCGCTTGGCGACCAGGGTGAGCTCGAGGTCGGTGAGCTCCTTGTCGGCACGGGCCCTGGCCTCGTCGAGACGGCTCTGCGCCTCCGCGCGCATTTCCTCGACCTCTTTCTGGGTCGACTTGCGCAGCTCTTCGACGTCTCGCTTGGTGTTGGCCCGCAGCTCTTCGGCTTCACGCTTGGCGTTGGCGCGCAGCTCGGCGACCTCGCGCTCACCGGCCGCACGAACCCGGTTGAGCTCGCGCTCGGCGTTGGCCTTGCGCTCGCTCGCCTCGTGCTCCACGGCGGAACGGATCTTCGCTGCCTCGCGCTTGGCGCTCTCGACCAGGTCCTCGGCCTCGCGCGTGGCGCTGGAACGCAGCTCTTCCGCCTCGACGCGAGCGTCGTCGACGAGCTCCTCGGCTGTACGCCGGGCATTCACCCGGAGCTCCGAGGCGTCGCTCTCGGCCGCGGCGCGCATCTCGCTCGCCTCGGCCTGTGCCTCGGCGCGCATCTCCGAGGCCTCGGTGTCGGCCTGGGCGACGAGCTCACTCGCCTGTTCCTCGGCCAGCCTGAGCAGCTGCTCGATTCGTGCGCCGAGTCCCGAGTAGGAGGGCCGCTCCACCTCGCGCAACTCGGTGGTGGCCTCGGCCAGCTCCTGGCGCAACCGCACAACCTGCTTGTCGAGATCCGACGCACGACCGCGTACCTGCGTCAGCGTCGCCTCGATCTGCCGGACATGCTGTTCGACCTGGATGCGGTCGTAGCCACGCATCGCTATGGTGAACCCACCGGTGGGCGAGCTGTCGAAGATCGACAGGCCGTCCGATCCGGTCTCGTTGATGGTTGCTTCCTGTACCTCGCTCATGGTCTCCCTCGTCGGGCGTGCGGCTCCGCCGGAGTCACACGTTTCTCGGTCCTGAAGTGATCAGCTCCGCAGATCAAAATAGTGGATGATCGACGTATTCTTGATCTCCTTAGAGCTGCTACCCGGGAGCCCCCGTCGCTTGTCGCCTCGCCGCCCAGGGCAACAGTACTCGCCTACCGTAGTGGTCGAGCTACGGTGCCCACCACCCCTGCCGAGGCACTTATGTAAATAATTGGTGCTCATAGGGAGGTCGATCGTGGCCATGTTCTCGACCGTCGATCATGTCGGCATCGCTGTTCACAATTTGGACGAAGCGCTCGCCTGGTACCGGGAGAACTTCGAGATGGAGGCCGTGCACGTCGAGGAGAACGAGCAGCAGGGCGTGCGCGAGGCGATGCTTCGGGTAGGGACCGGCGACGACGACGGCCCCATGATCCAGTTGCTCGCCCCGCTGCGGCCGGACTCGCCGATCGCGAAGTTCCTGGACCGGTCCGGTCCGGGCATCCAGCAGCTCGCCTACCGCGTCGAGGACGTCGTCGCGGTTGCGGACACGTTGCGGGACCGGGGCATGCGGCTGCTGTACGACGAGCCGCGCCGCGGAACCGGCGGTTCTCTGGTCAACTTCATCCACCCCAAGGATGCCGGAGGCGTCCTCGTCGAGTTGGTCCAGCCGTCCTGACGTGCGCGTGGCTTCCGTTCGCGCTCGCGTTACGCTGATCGCATGGCGGTCATCGTAGGGGGCGCGCGGACGCCCATCGGTAAGCTCCTCGGTTCTCTCTCCGGGTTCTCGGCGACAGACCTGGGCGGAATGGCCATCAAGAACGCCTTGGCCAGGTCCGGTGTGGAGCCGGATGCGGTCGAGTACGTGATCATGGGGCAGGTGCTCACCGCGGGCTGCGGGCAGATGCCGGCCCGGCAGGCCGCCGTCAACGCCGGGCTGCCGATGACCGTGCCCGCGCTGAACGTGAACAAGGTCTGCTTGTCCGGCATCGACGCGATCGCTCTCGCCGACCAGCTGGTCCGGGCGGGGGAGTTCGACATCATCGTCGCCGGCGGTATGGAGTCGATGAGCGGTGCGCCGCACCTGCTGCCCGGCGCCCGACAGGGGTTCAAGTACGGTGACGCCGCCGTGCTGGACCACGTCTCCGTCGACGGCTTGTGGGACGTCTTCACCGACCAGGCCATGGGCGCGCTGACGGAAGCCCGTAACACCGCCGGAATCAAGCTGACCAGGGAAGAGCAAGACGAGTTCGCGGCCCGGTCGCACCAGCGAGCGGCGCAGGCGTGGAAAGACGGCCGGTTCGCCGACGAGGCTTTCCCTGTGGAGATACCGCAACGCAAAGGCGACCCCGTGGAGTTCATGCACGACGAGGGCATCCGCGCCGACACCACGGCCGACTCCCTGGCCCGGCTGCGTCCCGCGTTCCACGCCGAAGGCACCATCACGGCCGGCTCGTCGTCGCAGCTCTCCGACGGCGCATGCGCCGTGGTGGTCATGAGCGAGGCCAAGGCTGCCGAGCTCGGCCTGGAGCCACTGGCCTCGATCGGGGCGCACGGCGTCGTCGCAGGTCCGGACTCTACCCTGCAGAGCCAGCCCGCCGCCGCCATCCTGGCGGCGTGCGCGAGAGAAGGGGTGACCCCGGCCGACCTCTCTCTGGTCGAGATCAACGAGGCGTTCGCCGCCGTCGGCATCGCCTCCACCCGGGAACTGGACATCTCACCGGAGATCGTGAACGTCAACGGCGGCGCGATCGCCCTGGGGCACCCGATCGGGATGTCAGGCGCACGGCTCGTGCTGCACCTCGCCCTTGAGTTGCGCCGCCGCGGCGGTGGCCTGGGTGCGGCTGCGCTGTGCGGCGGCGGCGGGCAGGGCGACGCCCTGGTACTGAGGGTGCCGTGACGGTGAAGACCGCGGGGGCGGAGTCCGGCTCCTTGGAATCTATGGTCAGGCGGGCACGCGAAGGTGATCCACGAGCCGTGGCCAGGCTGATCACCCTGGTGGAGAACAACTCGCCGCGACTACGCGAGGTCATGGCGTTGCTTGTGTCGCACGCCGGCGCGGCGACCGTGCTCGGCATTACGGGCTCGCCCGGAGTCGGCAAGTCCACCGTCACCTCTGCGCTCATCTCCGCGCTACGCGGGCAGGGTCACCGCGTGGGCGTGCTGGCCGTGGATCCCTCGTCGCCGTTCACCGGGGGCGCCCTGCTGGGGGACAGGATCCGGATGCAGGAGCACGCCTCCGACCCCGAGGTCTACATTCGCTCGATGGCCACGAGAGGACACCTCGGCGGGCTGTCCGCCGCGACCCCGCAGGCGGTCCGGGTCCTGGACGCGGCGGGCTGCGACGTCGTCATCATCGAGACGGTCGGCGTCGGCCAATCGGAGGTCGAGGTCGCCGCGCTGGCCGACACCACCATCGTGCTGCTCGCGCCGGGCATGGGCGACGGCATCCAAGCCGCAAAAGCCGGAATCCTCGAGGTGGGCGACATCTTCGGCGTCAACAAGGCCGACCACGACGGTGCCGATCACGTGGTACGCGACCTCAAATCGATGACCCGGATGGCAGAGCGCGGTCCTGGCGACTGGCGGGAGCCGATCGTGGCGACCGTGGCCTCGCGCGGTGAGGGGATCGCGGAGATGATGGAAGCGATCGAGAAGCATCGGGCGTGGCTGGTGGAGAGTGGCGAGCTGGAACGCCGCCGCACGAGACGGATCCGGGACGAGATCGAAGCGGTCGCGCTGGCGACACTTCGGCGGCGATTCGCCGGCGTACACGGCGACGATCGGCTCGACACACTGGCGGGAAAGGTCCTCCTCGGAGACCTCGATCCGTACGCTGCTGCTGAACAGATCGTGGATGCTGTGTCATGATCGACGTAGAAGATGTTCGAGACGTGGGGTCATGATCGGCGTGGCGGACGGACAAACGCATGGCACTTGAGGTACAAATCCACAATGGCGGTCTTGTGACTCCAAGACACGTCGGGACGTGGTGACCATGACAGACCGGAAGAGAGGAGGGCGGCGATGAAGAAGGCGCTGATCATCTTGTTGATCGCTTTCTTGGTGTACTTCCTGCTCTCCGAGCCGGAGGGGATGGCGGACGTCCTCGGCAACATCGGGTCGTGGTTCGGCGACCTGTTCAACGCCATCATCACGTTCTTCACCGAGCTTTTCTAGGCGGGCCCATGCGCACGCCTCGGGACATGCTCGACGGTGTCACCGACCGCTTCGTGCGGTGGCTCGATCGAGTGGCCGAAGACGGCATCGTCCGGCTCTTCTGGTGGCGGGCCAAATCATGGTTCGGCCACCGTATGGTCGCCCGGAAGCTGGTGTCGGGGGAGCGGATCATCACCGAGGTGACGCACAGCGGCATCCTGTACGTCGTGCCGGTGGCGATCGGGTCGTTCGGCCTGTTCCTCGGCATCCGATGGGTGCCGTTCGTCTCGGCCAGCGTCGCGTGGTTCGCCATCCTCGTGGTGCTCGGCATGATCGGTTACGGGTTCTTCAAATCGCTGTACATCGCCCGGGACAGGTTCGTGGTGACCGACTCGCGGGTCTTCCGCGTCTGGGGGCTGTTCTCCCTGCGAGAAGCCGAGATGGAGATCGTCCGGCTGTTGGACATCACCGTCATGCGCCCGTGGTATCTGCGACCGTTCAACTCCGGTCATCTGGTGCTGGAGAACGCGGCGCAGCAGCAGGGAATCCGTGACATCGAGTACGTGCCCCGGCCGGAGGACATCGCGAGGGTGATCCACAAGCGCCGGCGGGAGATGAGTGGCGCCGGCCCGAAGCCACCGGAGAAGAAGAAGCCCAATCCGCGCCGTCCGGGCCACCCACCGACCCGTCCGGTCACGGCTCGCCGGCGCTAGTGCGCCAGCGCCCGCGACACACGAGGGAGCAGCGATGGCGGAACCCCTGGACCTGAGCTTCGACCCGATCGAGCGCGCCGGCAGCATCTGGCGAGAGCGATTCGGCCCGTCCGAGGCCATGGCGGCCGCGACGTCCATCATGCGGGTCCAGCAGTTGCTCCTGGCCGAGTACGACCGGATCTGCCGTCCGTACGGGTTGACCTTCGCCCGCTACGAGGCGCTTGTCCTGCTCAGTTTCAGCCGCACCGGCGCGCTGCCCATGGCCAAGATCGGCGAGCGGCTCATGGTCCACCCCACCAGCGTCACCAACACCATTCAGCGGCTGGAGATCGCCGGGTTCGTGACGAGGGAGCCGAACCCGCGTGACGGCCGCGGAACGCTTGCCCGCATTACGGACTCGGGTCGGGACGCGGTGAAGAAGGTGACCTCGGAGCTGATGGAGGCCGAGTTCGGCCTGCCCGCGCTCGACGACGAGCAACGGGTGGCGGTCTTCGACCTCCTCCGCGCTATCCGGGTGGCCGCCGGCGACTTCCGCTCAGAATAGTGCGCTGGCCAGAGCCGCCCGTGCTCGCGCCACGCGTGGATCGGCCGGCCCGATGATCTCGAACAGCTCGACGAGTCTGGTGCGGGCCCGCTCCCGGTCATTCCCGGCCGAGCGCCGGATGGTGTCGATCAGGCGGTCGAACCCGGCGTCCACCTGGCCGGTGGCGAGATCGAGGTCGGCGGCGACGAGCTGAGCCTCGATATCGGCAGGGTCGGCCTGGGCGGCGGCACGGGCGGATTGCGCGTCCACGCCGTTGGTACGCCGCAGGAGCTCCACCCGCGCCAGACCGGCCTTCGCGTCGGCGTCAGCGGGGGACTCGTTCAGGACGGCCCGGTATGCCTCCGCGGCGGCGTCGAAGTCGCCCGCGTTGAGCGCCTCATAGGCGGCGTCGTACCGGGTGTCGGCCTCCTCCTCGGCGGTCTCCTCGGCAGGCGCTCCTGCCACTGGCTCGGCGCGTCCGGTCACGCCGTTCTGCGCGGCGACCTGGAGCAGCTCGTCAAGCACCCGGCGAACGTCGGCTTCCGGCATGGCACCCTGGAACAGGGGGACCGCCTGGCCGCGGATGACCGCGAGCACCGTGGGAATGCTCTGCACTTGAGCGGAAGCGGCGATCTGCTGATTGGCGTCCACGTCGATCTTGGCGAGGACGAACCGGCCGGCGTACTCAGCGGCGAGGCGCTCGAGGATCGGCGACAACTGCTTGCACGGCTCACACCAGGTGGCCCAGAAATCGATGACGACCGGTACGGAGGCGGAGCGGTTGAGCACCTCCGCCTGGAAGGTCGCCTCGGTGACGTCCACGACGAAGCCGCCACCGCCGGTAGACGGCGCGGCGGCGGTCGACGATCCCGCTGCCGGCTGGTTGGTTTTCAACGACGACAGATCCACAGCCCCGGGGCGGCTGAAACTCTTCGAGTTCATGGTCCTATCCTCCACCGGGACGTCCTCGTGGTGCCACAGGGGTGCGGGATTCGATCCCGCGTCAGAAACGGGCGGGCTCGCTGTACGTTCCCCACTCGTCGCGGAGGGCATCACAGATCTCTCCGAGCGTGGCCTCCGCGCGGGCCGCGCCCAGCATCGCCGGGATCATGTTCTCGGTGTCGCGTGCCACGTCCACGAGCCGCGACAGGGCCGCTCGGACGGCGCCGTCGTCGCGCGACGCACGGCGTTCGGCGAGCAGCCGGCGCTGCTCCGTCTCCACCTCGTGGGAGACCCGGAGGATGTCCAGCTCGCCCGAGACCGTGTCCTGATGGACGTTGACGCCGACCACGCGCTTCTCGCCCTTCTCGACCTTGCGCTGGTACTCGAAGGCGGCCTCGGCGATCTCCGACATAAACCAGCCGTCCTCGATGCCGCGCAGAATCCCGGCCGTCATCGGGCCGTACTCACGCTGCCAGCGCGTGTCACGCTCACCCATGCGGCGGATTTGAGCGAAGATCTCCTCTGCCTCGGCCTCGATCCGGTCCGTCAGCGATTCGACGTACCACGAACCGCCGAGCGGATCGGCGACGTTGGCCACGCCGGTCTCCTCGTTCAGCACCTGCTGGGTGCGCAGGGCGATCTCAGCGGCATGTTCGCTGGGCAGTGCCAGGACCTCGTCCAGGGCGTTGGTGTGCAACGAGTTGGTCCCGCCGAGGACCGCCGCGAGCGCCTCCACGGCAGTCCGGACGACATTGTTGTAGGGCTGCTGACCGGTGAGCGAGACACCTGCGGTCTGCGTGTGGAAACGCAGCCACTGTGCCTTCTCGCTGGTGGCGCCGTACTCGTCGCGCATCCAGCGAGCCCAGATCCGCCGGGCGGCGCGGAACTTGGCTATCTCTTCGAAGAAGTCGATGTGCGCGTCGAAGAAGAACGACAAGCCGGGTGTGAAAACGTTGACGTCCAGGCCGCGGGCGCGGCCGAGTTCCACATAGCCGAACCCGTCGGCCAGCGTGAACGCCAGTTCCTGTGCGGCTGTCGAGCCCGCCTCGCGGATGTGATAGCCGGAGACGGACAGCGGTTTGTAGGCGGGCACGTCCGAGACGCAGTACTGCATCAGGTCGCCGATGAGCCGGAGATGGGGCTCGGGCGGGAAGAGCCATTCCTTCTGGGCGATGTACTCCTTGAAGATGTCCGTCTGCAGAGTGCCGTTCAGCACCGCCGGGTCGACGCCCTGCCGTTCGGCCGCGACGACGTACATGCAGAAGATCGGCACCGCGGGGCCGCTGATCGTCATCGAGGTGGTGACCTGATCCAGGGGGATGCCGTCGAACAGGGTGTCCATGTCGGCCGCGGAGTCGATCGCGACGCCGCAATGCCCGACTTCGCCGAGGCTGCGGGTGTCGTCGGAGTCACGGCCCATCAGGGTGGGCATGTCGAAGGCGACGGACAGGCCTCCTCCGCCGGAGCGCAGGATCATCTTGTAACGCTCGTTCGTCTGGTGCGCGTTGCCGAAGCCGGCGAACTGGCGGATGGTCCAGGAGCGCCCGCGGTAGCCGGTGGTGTGCAGGCCCCGGGTGAAGGGGAACTCGCCGGGCCAGCCGATCCGCTCGAAGCGGGGATCATCGGTACCGGGCGGAGGGCCGTAGACCGGGTCGACCTCCATCCCGGAGAGCGTCGTGAAATCGGCGTCGCGCACCCGCCCGGCGTCGGCCGCTGCTCGTAGCCGTTCCTTCCAGCGTCGTCGGCCCGCTTCGATCTCTTCTGCGTTCACCATGACCTCCGGACCGGATCGCCGTCGACAGGCCGGCCTAAATACTAGGACGTCCAACTATCCTGCCATTCTAGCGAGACTGCCCGTCCCTCGGTCCATGGTGGCAAGATCTACGGTGTGCATGTCACCGCCCGCGCCGACTACGCCGTCCGAGCCGTCATCGAGCTCGCGGTGCTGTGGCCGGCGTCTGCCACTCGGCAACGGCTCGCCGAGGCGCAGGACATCCCGGGCAAGTTCCTCGAGACCATCCTGGGTGACCTGCGCCGGGCTCGTCTGGTGGACGCGCAGCGGGGTGCCGCCGGCGGATACCGGCTGGCGCGTGACCCAGCCGGGATCAACCTCGCGGAGATAGTCCGCGCCACCGAGGGGCCACTCGCTGCCGTGCGCGGCTTGCCTCCGGAGGACACGGTCTATCCGGGACCGGCCGCACCGCTCACCCAGGTTTGGGTGGCGGTGCGGGCGAGTCTGCGGGATGTGCTGGAGGCGACCACCGTCGCCGACGTCCTCCGCGGGGAATTGCCGGAACAGGTCACGAACCTACTGTCGCGACCCGACTCGTGGACCCGGAGGTAGTCCGCTCCCGGCTGCGCCAGCCGATGGCGGCGAGCAGGATTCCGCCGAGTATCCAGCTACTCAGGACGACGACAGGCCCCGCCGCGGCCGCGCCGTCGAAGAACGACGTGGACCGCAGGAGGCTGCCGCCCGCGCCGGGCGGCAGCGCCTGGCCCACGGCGCCCCATCCGGCAGGCAGCATCTCCGGTGCGGAAGTCACTCCGGAGAGGGGATTGCCGAGCAGGAACATCACCGCCGCGCCGATGCCGATCCCGGGCGGGCCGATCAGTGCGTGCAGTCCGATCAAGGTGAGCGAGATCGCGGCGATGGTCATCGAGACGACGCCGGCGTTCACCCAGTAGTGGCCGTCGAGCACACCCAGCCAGCTCTGTACGACCAGACCCACCACCGGCCCGGCCAGGACTGCCGCCACCAGGGCGCCGGTCACGCGCCGCCACGTGCCGGAGATCACCATGCACATGGCGACGCCGACGATCATCCCGCCCATCACCATCGGCAGAGCGGCCGCGGCGAAGCCGGCGCCGCGGGGGTCGTCGTCGGACAGGGGGGCGAGGTCGGTCACCGCAGGAGCCGGCGTGTCCGGCTGGCTCATGTGGGTGGCCATCGCACTGATGACCTGCGCGACCGCGGGACTCGCCGCGGAGGCGATCAGAACCCGCGGCGGTCCGCCGGACTCGAAGACGACGGCGCCGTACGCCTCCCGATCCTCGATGAGCTGCTGAGCCTGGTCGCCGTCCGCCGCGACAGTGAGCTCGAACGCGTCCGGCATCGCGGCGTTCAGCTGGCGCTCAAGGCCGGCGGCAGCGTCGGGTGGTCCGACGACGGCGATCGGGATGTCACGTGGGCCCGACTCGGCAGCGGGCCAGGCGAAGGCGGTGACGAGGACGCCGATGAGGAGGGCGAGGCCGACGCCGATGCGGATGGTGGTGTGCCACGGCGATGGGCCGGATTCCTTGCCGGTGCGGTCGACAGGGCGTTGCGTGCCTGCAGCCTGGCTGGGTGCTGGTTCGGTGCGTTCGGGCGTCATGGTCAACTCCTGCGAAAACGAATGTCCGTTCTCTTAATGTGTCACATGCACCCGCCAGCGCGCAACGCCGATGATGTGACCCGCTCCAGCCGGGCAGCGCCGGCGCTTACAGTGACTTCATGCCACGGGTTTCGGAGTCCTACCTTTCGGCGCGCCGTCAGCAGATTCTCGAGGCAGCGTGGCGGTGCTTCGCCAAGAACGGATTCCACGCGACCTCGATGCAGGACATCTTTGCCGAGGCCGGGCTGTCCGCCGGCGCCGTCTACCGATATTTTCCGAGCAAGCTGGATCTCATCAAGGCGACGTCGGAAAGCCTCCTCGGAGGCCTGGACGAGGCCTTCGACGTCGTCACGAGCGCTGATCCGGTACCGCCCCCGAATGCGACGTTCCGGATCGTGATCGACACGATCATGCGACGCGTCGTGACGCGTGACACGGACGTGAGCCGGATCGCCATGCACGTCTGGTCCGAGGCTCTGCGCGAACCCGAGGTGGGAGAGGTCGCCAGGGCGGTCGTCAACGGCGTGCGGGACCGGTGGGCGGATATGGCCGTTCGCTGGAAGGCGGCGGGCCACATCGCGCCCGATGCGGACGAGGGCAACGTCGCCCGTACCTGCTACGGGCTCATGGTGGGGTTCGTCGTGGAACGCAATCTCGTCGGCGACGTCACCTGTGAGCAGTACGCCGACGGTCTCGCGGCTCTCACCGGAACGTCGGCGGACGTTGCGGATTGATGACGGATCCTTGACATCGAGGTGTCGGGCCTTTTCAATGTGTGGATACCCGGAAACGTTTCCCACCGGAAACACCGGATGACTCGGAAACGTTTCCAGCCGGAGGTCCGCGAAGATGGCCATGTCGTCCAGGCCCACGATTCACCAAGTCGCCAAGGCGGCGGGCGTGTCGATCTCGTCGGTGTCGCGTGCGCTGAACGGCAACACTTCGAACCCCGAGATGGTGGCCAAGGTGAGGGCCGCCGTCAAGCAGGTGGGCTACGTGCCCAGTGCGGTCGCGCAGTCGCTGAAGACGCAGCAGACCGGGCAGATCGCCTTCGCGATGGAGGACATCGGCAACGCCGCCTACCTCGCCATGGTGCGAGAGATCCAGCCGCGGTTGCGTGAGGACGGCTACCGCCTGTTACTGCATGCCACCGCGGCCGACGTGCAGGACGAGATCGACGTGCTGGAGAGCCTGGCGCAGAAATACGTCGACGGCCTGATCTTGTGCCCCATCCGGGTCACCGACCGCCACATCGAAGCGCTGCGTTCTCCCGCGGTGCCGGTGGTCGTCATCGGGCAGCTTCCCGACCACGTGGGGGTGGACAACGTACGGACCGACTCGCGTCAGGGTGCTCGGCTCGCTGTAGAGCACCTCTACGCGGGCGGGGCGCGCCGGATCGCCTTCGTGAACGGCCCGGCCGACACCGTTCCCGGGCACGCGCGCTACGCCGGCTACCGGGAAGGTCTGCGAGCGTGCGGGCTCGAGGTCGACGAGCTGCTCGTGGAGGTCGGGGACTTCCAGGTGGCGGCCGGGCAGGCGGCCACCGAGCGGATCCTCGCCCGCACCGACGTCGACGCAGTCTTCGGTGCCAACGACCTGATCGCGCTGGGAGCGATGCATGCGCTGCGCTCGGCGGGGCGATCGATCCCTGGCGACGTGCAGGTGGCGGGCATGGACGACACGACCCTCGCCGAGACCAGCTTCCCGCCGCTCACCAGCGTCTCGCTCGGGTCGCGGGAGCGTGGCGGCATCGCCGCCGAGATGCTGCTGGCCAGACTGCACGGCGGGACAGAACCGGCCCAGCGGGTGACCGTCCCGCCGTCGCTGACGGTCCGGCAGAGCACGGTGGAGGTGTCCGAATGAGTCTGCTCGCGCCCCCGCGTGCATCGTCGGCGAAGGGGTCGCCGCGCCCGCGGCGCAGCTTCCTCGGGCTGGACCGCGACGGTCTGTTCCTTGCTGTGCCGGCGCTGATCCCGGTGGTGATCTTCAGCCTTTACCCGCTGTTGCGCGGCATCTACCTCGGGTTCACCGACGCCCGTGCGGGGCGGAACACCGAGACCACCTTCACCGGCCTGGAGAACTACCGGGACCTGCTGGGCGACAGCTACTTCTGGGAATCGTTCCGCGTGGGCCTGATCTGGGCATTCTCGGTCACCATCCTGCAATTCTTCGCCAGCCTCGGGCTGGCTCTGCTGCTCAACCAGAAGATCCGGCTGCGCTGGCTGGCCCGGACGCTCGCGCTGGTGCCGTGGGCGATGCCGCCGGTGGTGATCGGCATCATGTGGCGACTCGTCTACCACCCGAACGCAGGCCTGGCCAACAGCGTGCTCACCGATGTCGGCATCATCGACCGGAACATCGACTGGCTCTCGGACTTCTCACTCGCGCTGCCCGCGGTGATCCTGGTCGGGGTATGGGCCGGCATGCCCCAGACCACTGTGGTCCTGCTGGCCGGGCTGCAGAGCGTCTCGAAGGAATTGCACGAGGCGGCCTCGATGGACGGCGCCGGTGCGTGGAACAGGTTCAAGAATGTGACGTGGCCGGCGATCGCGCCCGTCGTCACCGCGATGACCACGCTCGACTTCATCTGGAACTTCAACTCCTTCGGCCTGGTGTACGTGCTGACCGAGGGAGGGCCCGGCGGGGCCACGCGGCTGCCGCTGCTGTTCGCCTACGAGGAGGCCTTCCGGTACGGCAATTACGGCTATGCCGCAGCGCTCGGCAACGCGATGGTGCTCGTGATCGCGGTCTTCGTCGTCTTCTACCTGATCCGGCGAATGAAGGAGGCGAAGAACTGATGGACCGGCCGCGCCCGCTCGCGAGCACGCTCAAGCACCTGGCGCTCGGCGCCTACCTGGTGTTTCTCGCCTTCCCGCTGTTCTGGCTGATCTCGACGTCGCTCAAGACGCCGCAGGAACTGGCGCTGATCGACCCGACGATCATCCCGGACGCCCCGACCTTCGACAACTTCCGGGCCGCGTTCAGCGAGCAGCCGATCGTGAGATCGATCGTGAACACGGCGTTCGTGTCCAGTGTGTCGGCGGTCCTCACCGTCTTCCTCTCCATACCGGCCGGGTACGTGATGGCGCGCTATCGCTCCGTGGTCAGCCGAGCGACGATCGTCTGGGTCCTGCTCAGTCAGATCTTCCCGTGGGTGCTGGTGATCATTCCGCTGTTCCTGCTGCTGCGCAATTTCGGGCTCTACGACAGCAGGCTCGGGCTGATCATCGTCTACGTGGTGTGGAGCATGCCGTTCGCGCTGTGGATGCTACGCAGTTATGTCGCCAGCATCCCCTACGAGCTGGAAGAGGCGGCCGCGATGGACGGCGCGAGCAAGGCCCGGGCGCTGAAGGACGTCATCGCTCCGCTCCTGGCGCCCGGCGTCGTCGCGGCGGGCCTGTTCGCGTTCGTCTCGGCCTGGAACGAGTTCCTGTTCGCCTTGGTACTGATCCGTGATCCGGATCTGCAGACGCTCTCGCTGACGCTGGTGAAGTTCATCGGCGCCGAGGGAGTGGCCCGGCTCGGGCCGTTGGCCGCGGCGTCGCTCGTCGCGACCATTCCCAGCCTGATCTTCTTCGCCTTCATGCAGCGGCGCCTCACCGGCGGGCTGCTGGGCGGAGCCGTCAAGTCATGAGGCCGCACGGGTCTCGGCAACACTCAACGACGAGGAGACGAGCATGACCATCAGAAGAGTGACCACGCCAGCGCGGCTGGCCGGGGCTGTCGTGGCCGCCGCGGCGTTGCTTCTCACCGCCTGCGGAGGTGACGACGCCGACAGCTCCGACGAGGACGGCGGTGCCGCCACGCCGGGCGAGGTGGAGGAGCCGGAAGAGCCGATCACCCTGACGTTCCAGACGCTGGCCTGGCAGACCGCGTCCGTGGAAGCGAACGAGGAGATCGTGGAAGCCTGGAACGAGGAGCACCCCAACATCCAGGTGGAGTTGCTGCAGGGGGACTGGAACAACGTCAACGACCAGCTGCTGACTTCCTTCGAAGGCGGGACCGCACCGGACGTCTTCCACTACGAGTCCACCACGCTGCAAGAGTTCTCCGACCGCGGGAACGTGCTGGACCTCAACGAGTACCTGTCCGACGAGATCCGGTCCGACATCCGGGAAGGTGCCTGGGACACGGTCACCTACGACGGCGGCGTCTATGGCGTCCCGTTCCTGCAGGAGTCCCAGGTGATCTTCGCCAACGCGACGATCCTCGCGGACGAAGGCATTGAGCTGCCGACCATCGACGAGCCGTGGACGTGGGACGAGTTCGCCGACGTGGCCGGCCAGTTGACCACGGATGACCGATACGGTGTCGTCTTTCCACTGAAGTCGCCGGCCAACCGGATCCTGAATCTCTCGCGCAACTTCGGCGCCGACTTCTTCACCGATCCGGCCGGGGAGGCCACCGCGGTGTTCGGCGACGCCGAGAGCCAGGTGATCAGCCGGATCCACCAGATGATGTACGACGACGAGTCGGCCGCGCCGGACGGCGTCGGCATGTCCTCGACCGATGCGCTGCCGGCCTTCTTCGACGGTCAGTACGCGATGCTCCCGGGTGCCATCTGGCTGCGCCAGCAGCTCATCGAGCAAGGTCCGGACGGCTTCGAATGGGTGACGCTGCCGGCACTCGAGGGAGAGACTCAGGCCCAGGGCGCCGTCGCTCAGACGCTGTCCGTGTCGGCAGACACCGAGTACCCCGAGGAGGCGGTGGCGTTCACCGAGTACTTCCTCAGCGCGGAGAACCAGGTGAAGCTGGCGGCCGGCGACTGGCTGCTGCCGACCAGCCAGGAAGCGGTCACCGCGCCGGAGCTCAACGACCCGGAGACGGGCTGGGACATCGCCATCTCCACGGCCGACACGCTTGAGATCGCACCCTTCCAGCTGGTCAAGGGGTTCGAGGAGTGGAAGTCCAAGGTCGCCAACCCGGCAATGCAGGAGTACTTCAGTGACCAGATCACGCTCGACGACCTCGGTGCCCAGCTCACCGAGGAGGGCAACGGCATCTTGGAGCGCTACCACCGGTGAGTCTCTCCGAACGAGCACGCGGCTGCCTGGTGGGCCTGGCCGTCGGTGACGCCATGGGAGCACCGGCCGAGAACATGACGGCCGAGGCGATTATGGAGCGTTGGGGCCCGGTGACGGGCTTCCTCACCGACGCCCGGTCAGGCACCGACGACACCGAGTACGCGGCGTTCAGCGCACTGCTGCTGCTTCGGCACGGATCGGCGCTGACCAGTGACCACGTGGCCGACGCCTGGATCGAGCACCTGGCCGGGCGCGCGGGCGGTTTCCCGGGTGCCGGGTTCAGCGAGCTCGGCACCGTGGAGAACCTGCGGGCGGGCCTCCGCCCGCCGGCCAGTGGCGAGCACCTTCACTCGTGGAGCGACGGCCTGGCGATGCGAGCCGCGGTTCATGGGGTGTTCGCCGCCGGGGACCCGGCGGAGGCGGCCCGGCTGGCCGCCGTCGACGGCGCGGTCAGCCACGCCGGCGAGGGCGTGTACGCCGGTCAGGCGGTGGCGGCCGCCGTGGCGGCGGCGATGTCCGGCGCGGGCGTCGAGCGGGCCGTCGAGGCCGGGTTGGCCGTCGTCCCGGACTCGTCGTGGACAGCGAGCGCTCTGCGTACCGCCGTCGCGACGGGGGGAGAGGTGAGCTCGCTTCTCGACGCGTTGGTGGCCCACAGGTATCCGTGGACCGATCTCGGCCCCGAAGCGGCCGGTCTCGCATTCGGCGCCTTCGTGGCCGAGAAGGGCTCGTTCAGCGCCGTGCCGCGGGCGGTTTCGATGGGCCGTGACGCCGACACCACGGCGGCGATCGCCGGTGCGCTGGCCGGGGCGCACTGCGGATTCACCGCCATCCCGCCGGAGTGGGCGGACATCGGGCCGGTGACCGGCCGCTGCCTCGGAGAGGTCGTGGCGGGCCTGCACCTGGCAGATCTGGCAGCACAGCTCGTGGAGAGGGCGTCATGACCGACGATCACCGCAGCGTCCTGCAGAGTGAGGGTCATGGCGCTCGCTCTGCAGGACGCAACGGACGGGACGGGGCGTTGCTCGGACTCGCCATCGGCGACGCCGCCGGCTGGCCGGCCCGCCAGCATCGCTCGCAACTCCTGCCGTCCTGGACCCGGCGGCTGCGGCGCGAGCTGGACACCTTCGCGGAGACGCAGTCGGTCACGTCGCTGCCGGTGGCCTTCGCGCTGAACCAGGATCCAGGGCCGCTGCGGTTCGGGCCGAGCGACGACGCCGAGTGGGCCGCGTGGACGCTCACCTGGCTGAGGGCGGCCGGCCCGGGTCCGACCCGTGACGACGTCCACGCCGCCTGGATCGATGCCGTTGCCGCCGGGCGCCTGCCCCGCGGGAGGATCAGTGTGGCCACGGCCGCCGACGCCCTGCGTCGCGGTGCCCGGCCGCCCCGGACGGGATACGAGAATCCGCACCACTTCGACGACGCCGCGGCTGTCCGCGCCGTCGCCATCGGCGCCTGGTTCCCCTCCCCGGACGAGGCGGCCGAGGTCGCGCAGTGGGACGCCGAGGTGACCAACGCCGGCGACGGCGTCCTGGCCGCACGTGCCGTCGCCCGCACCATCGCCCGCACCATCGCTACCCCAACGGATCTGCCACGAGATGCCCTGCTGGCCGAACTGCCGGAGGCGACGCTGATCGGGCGGAACGTTCGGCGCGCGCTGACGGCTGTCGACGGCGCGGGCTCACCTGCCGAGGCGGTGCCGCTGCTCGACGAGATGGTCGACCGGGTGTACAGCTACGGTACGGCCGCCGCGCAGACGGTGGCTGTGGCGGCGGCGCTGGCCGAGGTGTCGATCCGCTGTGGTGGCCCGCCGATCGAGGCGGTCACCGCGGCTGCTTGTCTTCCGTCGCTGGCCGACAGCGCGCCGGGACTCGCCGGTGCGCTGGTGGGCGCGGTGCGCGGCGCGGGGGCGTTCCCGGAGAGCTGGACCGGCCGTTGCCGCGTCCTGGCCGGGTGTTGCGCACCGGAGCTTGCCGGTGCTGATGTCATGGAACTGATGAAAGGACACGTAGGTGAGCACTGAATCCGGGTTGGTCGACAGGTCGGTCGGATGCCTGCTGGGGGCGGCCGTCGGCGATGCCCTCGGAGGTGCGACCGAAGGCTGGTCTCCGGCCCAGATCCGGGATCGCTGGGGTGGCTGGGTCGAGGGGATCGTGCCGCCGTACTACGAAAACTGGCGCACGGCGCGGCCCATCGCTCCGTATCACAAGGGCGACGGCCACATCACCGACGACACTCTCATGATCCACCTGCTGGTGGAGGTCTACAGCCAGGCGAGATCACATCTGGGCGCCTACGACGTCGCCGAGCGGCTCGTGCCGCTGATGATCGGCAAGTCGGTGTGGATCCCCGAGCTCGAGGCGGAGGCGCTGCCTTTGCAGCGGGTGTTCCTGGCCGAGAAGTACATGGCGTTGCGGCTGCACTGGGGGCATGCCGATCCACGTGAGGCGGGTGTCGGCAATGCGGTGAACTGCGGCGCCGCGATGTATGTGGCACCGGTCGGTATCGTGAACGCGGCGGACCCCGACGCCGCTTATGCGGAGGCGATCGACATCGCCGGTGCGCACCAGTCGTCGTACGGCCGGGAGGCGGCAGGAGTGCTCGCCGCGTGCGTGGCGGAGGCTGCCCGGCACGGTGCGAGCGTGGACGATGTCGTCGCGGTGGCGCTGCGCCTGGCCAAGGACGGCACGCGCGCGGCCATCGAGGCCGTGGTAGACGCCGCGTCGGGGGCTCGGCACTGGTCGGAGGCGATCGAGTCGGGCCAGCTGCGCAAGGCGATGCGCGCCTACGACACGGTGGGTGAAGACTACCGGGACCAGGGGCTGGGTGCGCGCAGACCGAGCCGGCTGCACAGTATCGAGGAGCTGCCGGTCGCGCTGGGGATGCTGGTGATCAGTGGTGGCGAATGGCGCGACGCGGTGCTCGGCGGGGTCAACTACGGCCGTGACTCGGACTCGATCGCGTCGATGGCAGGGGCCATCGCGGGTGCCATGGGCGGGAGGGCGGCCGTTCCGCATGCCCTGGCCGACGAGGTGGCGCGGGCAAGCCGGATCGACCTGGTGGAGCCCGGTGAACGGTTGGCCCAGGTGACCATGGAGATTCGCGCCGCCGACCTGGCTCGGCGCGCAGTAGCCGACAGCCGGTTCCGGGAGCTGACCGAATGATCCGACTGACGTGGGTGCAGCCGGAAGATCTGGTGGGGCACGCCTTGCAACGCGCGGAGAACGACGATGTGGACGTCGCGGACCTGCGTGCGCGGTGGGCCGAGTCGGGCGGAGACCCTGAGCCGCGGCATACCGGTGCGTCCGACGTGCCGGCGCCGCCGGCGCTGCGCCGGCTCGGGGTGGACCTGCTCGACGAGATCGACCGCCGCCCGTCGCCCTTCGACGCGACGGAGCCCACGGACCTGGACGGGATCCGGACGCTGACGCCGGACTCGGCGACACCCGCGGAGCGGCGGCCGGTTCCGGGCGACTTCATCGACCGGGTCCACGGGGCGTGGCTGGGCCGCGCGGCGGGCTGCCTGCTGGGCAAGCCGGTGGAGAAGATCCCGCGCCGGGGCATCCGGGAGATCCTCGAGGCCACCGGAAACTGGCCGCTGGACGGCTGGTTCACCGCCCGCGGTCTGCCCTCCGACGTCGCGCGACGGTGGCCGTGGAACCGCCGTAGCGCGCCGACGAGCCTGGCGGAGAACATCGACGGCATGCCGGAGGACGACGACCTCAACTTCCCGATGCTCAACCTGTCCCTGCTCGAGGCGCATGGAGCCCGGCTGACCTCTGAGGACATCGGGGCTGCCTGGCTGGGGGAACTTCCTGCCGGGCGGGTGTTCACCGCGGAACGGGTCGCCTACCGCAACCTCCTCCTCGGCCTGACACCGCCAGAGACCGCGCGAATGCATAACCCCTTCCAGGACTGGATCGGCGCGCAGATCCGCGGCGACGTCTTCGGGTGGGTCTTCCCCGGTGACCCAGCCCGGGCAGCGGAGCTGGCCTGGCGCGACGCCGTGCTCAGCCACACCCGCAGCGGTGTGTACGGGGAGATGTTCATCGCCGCCGCGTGCGCCGCGGCGATGGTGGCCACATCAGTGGACGAGGTGATCGACGCCGGGCTGTCCGTGGTGCCTCCGGGTTCGCGGTACGCCGAGGCGGTGCGGTTCGCCCGGGAGCTGCCGGCGACGTACGCGGACTTCGAACGCGCCGTCGACGCGATCGAACGCCGGTACGGCAACCTGCACTGGGTGCACGTGCTGAACAACACGGCCCTCCTGGTGGCGGCGCTCGCCTATGGGGAAGGCGACTTCGCACACACCATCACGCTCGTGGTAAGCGGGGGCTGGGACACCGACTCGAACGGCGCCAGCGCCGGGTCACTGATCGGTGCGCTGACCGGAGCGGCAGCCCTTCCCGAGTACTGGACGGTGCCTTTGCACAACCGCGTCTCGTCGAGCCTCAACGGTTTCGACGGTATCGGTTTCGACACACTGTCCTGGCGTACGCTCACCGTCGCCCAGCGGATGGCGCTGTCATGACGCGTCCTCGTATCGCCGTGCTGGGCAGCGCGAACATGGACCTCGTCGTCACGACGCAGCGTGCTCCGGAGCGGGGCGAGACGGTCACCGGGCACGAATTCCGCACGGTGCCCGGCGGCAAGGGGGCCAACCAGGCGCTCGCGGCGGCCCGGGCGGGGGGAGACGTCACCTTCCTCGGCGCGGTGGGCGACGACGACTTCGGCCGCCGCATCAGGGACCTGCTGGAGGCCGACGGGATCGACGTGGGGGAGCTCGCCGTGGTCGCGGAGACGACCGGTACGGCGCACATCACGGTCGACGACACCGGCGACAACTCGATCGTCGTCGTGCCTGGTGCCAACGGCTGCGTCACCGCCCTGACCGACCCGCACCGGGCCGCGATACGTGCCGCAGACGCATTACTGCTGCAGCTCGAGCTACCCCTGCTGGTGGTCGCGGAGGCCGCCGCGTACGCGCATTCCGTCGGTGTGCGCACGGTGCTGACACCCGCGCCCGCGATACCTCTGGCCGGCTCGCTCCTGGAACAGGTGGACTTCCTGGTCCCGAACGAGCACGAGGCGATGATCCTGACCGGTGCCGACGACCCGCACCAGGCGGGCCGCGAGCTGGCCGAACGGTGCGCGCAGGTGGTGGTCACCCTCGGCGCCGAGGGCGCGGTGTATCTGGGGAGCGGCCGGCCAGCCCTTCAGGTGCCGGCGTTCCCGGTGGAGGTGCTCGACACCACAGCGGCCGGGGACACCTTCGTGGGCGTGCTGGCGGTGGGACTGGCCGAAGGTCTCGAGCCCGAGGCGACGCTGCGCCGGGCGGCTGCGGCGTCGGCCCTGTCCGTGCAGCGTTTCGGCGCGTCGTCGTCGATGCCTACCCGTACCGAGATTGACCATTTCCTCTCCCGCTGGGAGTCCTTCGGCACCTGGATGGAATGACATGTTCAACCCGTATGTGCCTCGCCCGATCGACCTCCCCGCCACGGTGCCCCTCGACCCCGCGGCTGACCTGTCGGTGCTCGACGAAGCGAAGATCTTCGCCGCGCCCAGCGATCCGGGCGACTGGCCGGCGTGGCGGCAGCAGCTCGCCCGCTGGCGCACCGAGGCGCGGGAGCGAGTGGGATACGACGGCGCCCGCTACGACACCGAGCGCACGGATACTTTCGTCGTGGGCCTGGTCTGGTTCTGGGACGAGCTCCTCTATGACCACGAGACGGGCCGATTCACCGTCGACGTCTACCTGGACACCGCGGAGCGCGACTTCGGCGGCTTCGACGGCGTGGTGCTCTGGCACGCATATCCGAACGAGGGGATCGACGGCCGGGACCAGTTCGACTTCTACACCGATGTGCCCGAGTTGCCGGACGTCGTCGCCGCGTTCCAGGCGCGGGGGGTGCGGGTCTTCGCCGCCTACTATCCGTGGGAGGAGAGCGAGCCCGAGCGGCTTGCCCAGGTGGTGAAATGGGTGGGCGCCGACGGCGTCTTCCTGGACAGCTCGAAGGAGGGCAGCCGCGAGGTCCGGACCATGCTCGACGAGCTGTCTCCGGGATTGTCGATGGAAGGCGAGTCCCGGCTGCCGCTGGCCAGGATCCATGACCACTCGATGTCCTGGGCGCAATGGTTCGCGGATTCCCCGGTGCCTGGCGTCCTCCGTGCCACGTGGTTCGAACGGCGGCACATGCTGCACCACACCCGGCGCTGGAACCACAGCCACCTGGAGGAGCTGCACTCGGCGTGGCTGAACGGATCCGGGATGCTGGTGTGGGAGAACGTCTTCGGCGTATGGGTGGGGTGGAGCGAGCGAGACCGGTCCATCCTGCGGGCGATGCGGCGCGTGCAGGCCAGCCATCGTGCCTGGCTCCAGAGCGAGCACTGGACGCCGCTGGCCGACCATCCCGGCGGGGACGTACCGGTGTACGCCTCCCGCTGGGAGCACGACGGCGAGACTTTGTGGACCCTGGTCAACAAGGGCGATCACTACGACGGGCCGTGGCTCGTGACCGACGTTTCAGCCGACGCCGCATTCTCCGAGGTGGCCACTGGCGCGCCGGTTCAGGTGACCACGGACGATGCCGGACGGACTGTGATCGGCGGGCCGCTCCCGGCCGGTGGGATCGCCGCGGTGGTTGCCGGCGCCCGGACCGGTGACGGCGCGAACCTGCCGACCACTCCGCTGGCCGGCGACGCGTCGTTTCCGGCCCGCGCGGCGATCCGGCGGCCGGCGCCTACCGCACCGGCCGGATCGGTACCGGAGGGGATGGCGGAGGTTCCGGGCGGCCGGTACGACCTGGTGGTGCGGCACCGCGTGCGGGAGACCGGACTGTACGGCGAGATTCCCTACGTGGATGAGTGGAAGCCGCTGCCGCCCCGTCTGCACCACACGGGAACGTTGCACCGCGTGGTGCGACTGGGCGCCGTCGCCATCGGCAGGGTCGAGGTGACCAACGCTGAATACGCGGCCTTCGT
Source organism: Phytoactinopolyspora alkaliphila (assembly GCF_010550695.1). Lineage (GTDB taxonomy): Bacteria > Actinomycetota > Actinomycetes > Jiangellales > Jiangellaceae > Phytoactinopolyspora > Phytoactinopolyspora alkaliphila. Next base: position 105,517 of record NZ_JAAGOB010000011.1, on the reverse strand, counting down.
GGACGCCACCGGTTATGTCCCGATGCGGACCGAGCGGTTCCTCGAGCACTTCGCAGCCGGCTCGCCGCCTCCGGGCAGGGAACAGGAACCGGTGACCTATGTCGACCTCGACGACGCTCGCGCCTACGCCCGGTGGGCCGGGTTCCGGTTGCCCACCGAGGACGAGTGGCAGGTGGCGGGGGAATCGGGACTCCTCGAGCGCGGTGAACCGGCGGTCTGGAATCTGACCGAGAGCGAGCACGCGGACGGTCGGACCCGCTTCGTGATCCTCAAGGGTGGTGCGGCATGGCGCGCTGACGGGTCCGACTGGTATTTCGACGGCGGGCTGCGAGAGCCGGACTTCTCCGCCAAGTACCTGCGCTGTGGCGCGGGCGTGGATCGCTCACCGTCGGTGGGGTTCCGGTGCGCGGTTGATCTGCCGAGTCATCGTGCCGATGGAGGAGATCATGAGTGAGGGTCCGCTCACGGGCATCCGAGTGGTGGACGCGTCGACGCTGTTCGCCGGGCCGCTGACGGCGATGCACCTGGGCGATATGGGTGCCGACGTCGTCAAGGTGGAGCATCCGCGCCGGCCGGACCCCGCACGCGGGCACGGTGCGGCGAAGGACGGCCACAATCTGTGGTCCAAGACCCTCGGGCGGAACAAGCGGGCGATGACGCTCGACCTGTCATCGGAGGCCGGACAGGCCGTCTTCGTGCGCCTGGCCGCCTGGGCCGACGTCGTCGTCGAGAACTTCCGTCCCGACACCCTGGAGAGGTGGAACCTCGGCTATGACCGGCTGTCGGCGGAGAATCCGGGCCTGGTGCTGGCCCGGCTGACGGGCTTCGGGCAAGTGGGGCCGTATCGGCGCCGGCCGGGCTTCGGCACGCTGGCCGAAGCGATGAGCGGGTTCGCGGCGATGACCGGGGAGCCTGACGGGCCGCCCACGCTGCCGCCCTTCGGGCTGGCCGACGGTATCGCCTCGCTGGCGGCCGCGTACGCCGTGATGACGGCTCTGCACGCGCGGCACCGGACCGGGCGGGGACAGGTGGTGGATCTCGCCATCGTCGAACCGATCCTGGCCATGCTGGGACCGCAGTTGACACAGTGGGATCAGCTCGGGACCGTGCAGCCACGGACCGGGAACCGATCGGTCAACAACGCGCCGCGCAACACCTACCGCTGTGCCGATGGCCGCTGGGTGGCGGTCTCGACCAGCTCGCAGAACATCGCTGAACGGGTGATGCGGCTGGTAGGCCGACCCGACGTGATCGACCAGCCATGGTTCGCCACCGGAACCGGCCGGGTGGAGCATGCCGACGAGCTGGACGGCGCGGTGGCGTCCTGGGTGGCGGAGCGGAGCCGGGACGAGGTGGTGGCGGCATTCGAGAAGGCCGAGGCGGCCGTGGCGCCGATCTACGATGCCTCGGACATCGCTGCCGACCCTCAGTTCGACGCTCTCGGCACCATTCAGCACGTCGACGACCCGGATCTGGGCAGGATGGCGATGCAGAACGTGCTCTTCCGGCTCTCCGAGACACCCGGCCAGATCCGCTTCACCGGGCGCGCGCACGGCGCCGACACGGCTGGGGTCCTGGCCGAGCTCGGCTACGGTGCAGCCGAGATCGCCGCGTTTCGGACGGCGGGTACGGTATGACGCGGATCGCGCTGACCTATCTCTATGTGCCCGCCGACCGGCCCGACCGGGCGCGCAAAGCGTTGGCCGGCGAAGCCGACACCGTCATCCTCGATCTGGAGGATGCCGTCGCGCCGGTGGCCAAGGATGAGGCCCGGGCTTCTGTGCCGGTGCTGGTCTCCGAGTTCCCCGGTCGGGACATGCAGGTGCGGGTCAATGGCATGGGCACGGCCTGGGCGGCGCGGGACTTGGCGATGGTGGCGGATCTGCCGGCGCACGTGGGTGTGCGGCTTCCCATGGTCACGGCCCCGGCGGATGTCGAGTCCGCGGTGCAGGCGGCGCCCGGCCGGGCGATCCACGCGCTCATCGAGACCGCGGCGGGCATCGAGGCGGCGGGTGACATCGCGCGCACCGTCGGCGTGGCCTCCCTTGGCATCGGCGAGGCCGATCTCGCCTCGGATCTCGGAGTCGGAGTCGACGACGCGCTCACCTGGTGCCGGCAGCGGGTGGTGGTCGCGGCCCGGGCGGCTGGACTGCCCGCTCCCGCCGCCGCCGTCTACCCGAACGTGCACGACCTCGACGGGCTGGCGACCACGACGCGGGAGGCTCGCCGGTGGGGATTCGTGGGCCGGGCGGCGATCCATCCCCGGCAGCTACCGGTGATCGTGGCGGCGTACGCACCCGAACCGGAGGAGGTCGAGCGCGCCCGCGAGGTCCTCCATAGCGTCGAGAGCGCTCAGGCCGGCGGTTCCGGGACGTCGGTGCTGCCCGATGGAAGCTTCCTCGACGTCGCGATGGTGGAGCGAGCCCGCCGCGTGATGGCGCTGCACGAACGGACCAGATCGATCTCCGCGGCTGACCCGTAGAGGTCAGCTGTCGTCACGCCGGTGGAAGACTTCCCGGGTGAGCGCCTGCACGCCGCGGTACGGCTCACTGGGATGGCAATGAATGATGAGGGGCATGGACGTGCTGCTTGGTCTCGACGTCGGGACCACCAACTGCAAAGCGATGGTCATGAGCGTGGACGGCCGGTGCTTGGGACTCGGCTCGGTGCCGACGCCGTGGACACGCGTGGCCACTGGGGCGGAGGCGCCGGCCGCGGACCTGCTCGACGCAGTGCTTGGCGCGGCCTCGGACGCCCTCGATCAGGCGGGTGTGACGGGACGTGTCCTGGGCGTCGGCGTGACCGGCCTGGCCGAGGCGGGTGTGCTCTTGGGCAGGGACGGTCAGCCGGTCGCTCCGGTGATCGCGTGGTACGACACTCGCGGCGGTGAGCATGCCGGCGAGCTGTCCGCGGCCATGGGAGCGAGGGCGTTCTCGTCGATCACCGGTCTCAAGCTCACCGACCGGCCCAGCATCTTCAAGTACCGCTGGATGGTGCGCGATCTCGGCATTGGTGGCATGGGCACGCGGTGGCTCAGTGTGCCCGAGTGGGTGGCACACGCCTTGGGTGCCGACCAGTTGAGTGAGGCCTCGCTGGCCGGCCGCACCGGGATGTTCGACGTGATCGGCGGCCGGCACTCTGCGCCCATGCTGGAGTGGGCCGGCGCGCCGCCGGACCTCCTCGCAGACCTGGCGGTCGCGGGCGAGGCGTTCGGATACGCCGGCCCGGACACTGGTGCGCTGGCGGGCGCCGCCATCACCGTGGCGGGTCATGACCACGTCGCGGCCGGAGTTGGTCTCGGCGCCACCGGGCCCGGTGACCTGCTCGACTCGTGCGGCACGAGCGAGGCGCTGATCAGGACCCTGCGGTCCGGCCTCACCCCGGATGCGGTCGCTGACGCCGTGGACCGCGGTGTGAGCGTGGGCCGGCACATGTTTCCGGACACCTGGCAGATCATGACCGGCATCCGCTCCGGGCTGGGGCTGTGGCGCTTTCTCAAGCTCATGCGAGTGACCCCGGACGACCTTCCGCGCCTCGACACAGAGGCGCTGACCGTCGAGCCGGGCCCGGCCAGCCCCGTCGTGGAGGACATCTGGACCGAGCTCGCGACCCTGCGCAACATCGGCTACGAACCGGAACCGGCTCAGATCTGGCGTGCGGCGGTCGAGGCCGTCCAGCTCCGGGCCGTCCAGGTCAAAGACCTCCTGGAGTCCATGGCCGGGCCGACGCGACGGATCGTGGCCACCGGAGGCGGGCTGAACAGCGAGGCGGTGCGGGTGCTGAAGCGACGGATACTCGGCGAGTTCGAGATGCCGGACGTGCCGGAGGCCGGAGCCCGCGGTGCTGCCGTCTTCGCGGCGGTGGCGGCCGGCGTGGCCGACCGCCCGGAGATGCTCGCCCCAGTCGCGTGACGTCTGGTCAATTTGTCTCACCACACGCTGCGTTATTGCATCGTGACTGAAAGTTGGCGTCCAGGGGTTCCCTTTGTGACCGCTGCACCGTATTTTTCCGCCTACGTGCCTCTTCGGGCGGAACATCTTCGCGCGTCGGGCACGGGCCAACAGGTCTAGGACTAGGAGAGGCAAGTGACGCGTCCACGACGACGACCCGGCCGAGCCGCCGCGATCCGGCGGGCCGGCATGGTGACGGTGGCAGGTGCGGGAATGATAGCGGCGACGGTGATGCCGTTCGGTGCCGCGTCGGCCGGCGAAACGGACAACGGCTTTCTGGGATCAGCCAGCGATCTGGCAGAGGTGACCGCTTCGGGCGGCGAGCTGGTCCATGAGCCCTCGGGCTCGTGGTTCATCGAGCTGACCGAGGAGCCGGCGGTGCGGGGTGGGCAGCGTGCGCAGCTCCGCCAGCAGCGCGCCCGCTTGCTCGCCGACGCCGCAGAGCTCGACGCCGACGTCGACGTGCGCTACACCTACGACCGCCTCTGGAACGGTATCTCGGTGGACGCGTCCGAGGCCGACATCGCGCGGATCCGCGGTTCGCGCGAGGTGGCGGCCGTGTACCCGGTGGCTACGGTGCAGGCGCCTGAGCCGCAGGACACCGTCAGCCCGGCCATGGAGAGCGCGCTGGGCATGACCGGCGCTGACGTGGCACAGAGCGAACTCGGCCTGGACGGCGCCGGTCTTCGAGTCGCCGTGATCGACTCCGGAATCGACTATGACCACCCGGACTTCGGGGGGAGCGGTATCGACGGTGGCACTGACTTCCCCACCGGCCGGGTGCCCTACGGGTATGACTTCGTGGGCGACGCGTACAACGCCGACTCGTCGTCCCCGGCTTACAATCCCGTGCCGGCACCCGACGACGACCCTGACGACTGTGGTGGCCATGGCACCCATGTGGCCGGCATCGTCGGTGCGGACGGCGACACCACCGCTGGCGGTGTGCGAGGTGTCGCGCCGGCTGCCGAGCTCGGCGCCTACCGCGTCTTCGGGTGCGACGGCTCCACCACCGCGGACATCATCCTGGCCGCACTTGAGATGGCGCATGCCGACGGCATGGATGTGGTGAACATGAGCCTGGGCGCCGGCTTCGCCACCTGGCCGCAGTATCCGACAGCGGCGGCCAGCGACGCGCTGGTCGACGAGGGTGTGGTCGTGGTCGCGTCGATCGGCAACAGCGGTGCGTCCGGCACGTGGTCCGCGGGTGCGCCGGGAGTGGGCGAGAAGGTCATCGGCGTCGCGTCCTTCGACAACGTCCGGTACGACGCGCGGGCGTTCACCGCGTCTCCCGACGACCGGCCGTTCCCGTACAGTCCCGCGACCGGTGCGCCCGAACCCCCGGCGGATGGCAGCCTGCCGATGTCCCGGACAGGAACCACGGACTCGCCGACGGACGCGTGCACCGCCGAGGGACCGCTGCCCGACCTGACTGGTACGGCCGCGTTGATCCGGCGGGGTGAGTGCCCGTTCCACGAGAAGGCTGTCAATGCGCAGAACGCGGGAGCCGAGGCCGTCGTGCTGTACAACAACGTGCCGGGAAGCTTCGCGCCGACAGTGGCGGGCGAACCGGCCGTGACCATCCCGGTGGTCGCCGTCTCCCAGGCCGACGGGCATGAGCTCGACGCTCGTATTGCGGCCGGTGACACCACGCTCACCTGGACCGAGGAGACCGTCACCGTGGAGAACCCCACGGGCGGGCTCATTTCTTCGTTCAGTTCTTACGGGATGACCGCGGAGCTCGACCTCAAGCCGGACCTGGGTGCGCCCGGTGGGCTGATCCGCTCCACCTATCCGCTGGAGGAAGGCGGCTACGGTCTCCTCTCCGGGACGTCGATGTCCTCGCCGCACGTGGCCGGAGCTGTGGCCCTGCTTCTGCAGGCGCGCCCCGATCTCGAGCCGGGGCAGGTGCGCGACCTCCTGCAGAATCACGCTGTGCCGGCGGACTGGTCGCTGATTCCGGATTCCGGCTACATCGAGCCGGTTCACCGGCAAGGGGCCGGCATGCTGGCAATCGACACCGCCATCCTGGCCGACACGTCTCTTACGCCCGGCAAGCTGTCGCTCGGCGAGAGCGAGAACGGCCCCGTCACCACGAGCGTGACCGTGCGCAACGACGGCGACGCCGATGTCGTGTACGAGCTCTCGCACGTCGACGCCATCACCACCGCCGACGAGCCGAACGACCCCGGCTTCTACCTGGGTGGTGCGTCTGTCGAGTTCGCCGTCGAGTCGCTGACGGTCCCGGCCGGCGGCGAAGCGGCCGTGGAGGTCACCATCACCGCCCCGGACGGGCCGGAGTTCGGTCAGTACGGTGGCTATCTGCTGCTCACGCCGGAGGACGGCGACACACTGCGGGTGCCGTTCGCCGGTCTGGTCGGGGACTACCAGTCGCTGACGGTTCTGACCGGCGCTGGCGCAGGGCTTCCCGCCCTCGCCGCGGTGACCCAGTGCGACCGGTTCGTGGGCAACGACTGCACGATGAACGGCGTCTTCGGGTTACTGCCCGACGGTGCGTCGTTCGGTATGAGCGGTCCCGACGACATGCCGGCCATCCTGGTGCACCGTGAATACCCGGTTGAGAAGCTCACCCTGGAGCTGTTCAAGGCGCGCAAGGACGGCTCGGCCGGAGCGCCGTTCGGCGGTAAGAACAACAACACCGTGCTGGAGCTGGACTACCTCGGCCGTAGCGGCACGGCCACGGGCTTCAACGCCTACGTGTGGGACGGCACCCGCTCGGTGGGTCGGCGCGGGGTCTCGCTGAACGTTCCTGACGGGGACTACGTTCTGCGCCTGACCGTGGTGAAGCCGCTGGGCGACCCGGAGAACCCGGACCACGTGGAGACCTGGGACTCGCCAGTGATCACCGTGGACCGCGGCTGACGTCTGGAGTTTGGTCACCTGATCGTCGATTTGTCCTCTGATCGTCACCGGTGGTGGCGATCAGAGGACAAATGCCGCGATGAACGCCCGGTTATGCCCCCTGACCTCGTCTCAGATGGTGGACGCTAGACGATCAGGTGACCAAACGGCACCTGGCTATCCATTTCCCTCATCTGATCGTCCACCCTCGGCCGCGGGGACGGACGAGGTCAGGCCGGTCGCAGCCAGAGCGTCGCCAGCGGGGGCAGGCGCAGCGTGGCGGAGGCCGGGCGTCCGTGCCACGGCTCGTCGACCGCGTCGACCCGGCCGAGGTTGCCGACGCCGGACCCGGCGTAGGTCTCGGCGTCGGTGTTGATCACCTCGTCCCAGGCACCTGCCACCGGCAGGCCGAGCCGGTAGGACTCGTGGGGCACCGGCGAGAAGTTCGTGACGCATGCCAGGACGGAACCGTCGGAACCGTACCGCAGGAAGGAGAAGACGTTGCCGAGCGCGTCGTTGGCATCGATCCACTGGAAGCCGACCGGATCGGCGTCCTGAGTCCACATCGCCGGCGTTTCCCGATACACCGCATTGAGGTCACCCACCAGCCGCTTCAAGCCGGTGTGGTCGGGGGAGTCCAGCAGCCACCAGTCAAGCTCACGCGACTCGGCCCACTCCGATTCCTGACCGAACTCGCAGCCCATGAACAGCAGCTGCTTCCCCGGGTGCGCCCACATATAGGCGTAGTAGGCCCGCAGGTTGGCCAGCTGCTGCCAGCGATCGCCCGGCATCTTGCGCAGCAGCGAGCCCTTGCCGTGCACCACCTCGTCGTGGGAGAGGGGCAGCATGAAGTTCTCGCTGTACGCGTACATCATCGAGAACGTCATCTGATGGTGGTGATATTGGCGGTGGATCGGCTCTCGCGCCATGTAGTCGAGGGAGTCGTGCATCCAGCCCATGTTCCATTTCAGGCCGAACCCGAGGCCGCCCACGTGGGTCGGTTTGCTGACGCCGGGCCAGGCGGTGGACTCCTCCGCGATCGTGACGATGCCCGGCACGGTCTTGTAGGTCGTCGCGTTGGTTTCCTGCAGAAAGCTGATCGCGTCGATGTTCTCCCGGCCGCCGTGCACATTGGGCAGCCATGCGCCCTCGCCGCGGGAGTAGTCCAGATAGAGCATGGACGCAACGGCGTCGACCCGCAGCCCGTCGATGTGGTACTCCTGCAGCCAGAACAGGGCATTGGCGACCAGGAAGTTGCGGACCTCGTTGCGGCCGTAGTTGAACACGTAGGTGCCCCAGTCCGGGTGCTCGCCGCGGCGCGGGTCCTCGTGCTCGTACAGCGCCGTGCCGTCGAAGCGGGCCAACGCCCAGGTGTCCTTCGGAAAGTGGGCCGGAACCCAGTCGACCAGCACACCGATGCCTGCCTGGTGCAGCGCGTCGACGAGATACTTGAACTCGTCCGGCGTACCGAAGCGGGCGGTCGGCGCATAGTACGACGTCACCTGATAGCCCCAGGATCCGCCGAACGGGTGCTCGGCCACCGGGAGGAGTTCCACGTGGGTGAAGCCGAGTTCCCTGACGTACTCGGTCAGCTCGTGCGCCAGGTCGCGGTAGGAGCGGTCCTTGCGCCAGGAGCCCAGGTGCACCTCGTAGACCGACATCGGCCGGTCGTGCGCCGAGAACGACGATCGCCGATCCATCCATGCGGAGTCGTTCCACGTGTACTGGGACTCGTGCACGATCGAAGCCTGCGCCGGCGGGCGTTCGGTGCGGCGGGCCATCGGGTCGGCCTTCTCCTGCCACGTGTCGTCGGCGCCGAGGATCTGATATTTGTACAGGGTTCCGTCGCCGATGCCGGGAACGAATCCAACCCAGACACCGCCGCTCACCTGCCGCAACGGCGTGGTGATGCCGTCCCAGTGGTTGAAGTCGCCCGCCACCCGCACCTCGCGGGCGTTGGGCGCCCAGACGGCGAAGGAGACCCCGGCGACGCCGTCCTCGGTGCGGACGTGCGCGCCGAGCACCTCCCAGAGCCGCTCGTGGCGGCCTTCTCCGATGAGGTGGAGGTCCATTTCACCGATCATCACACAGGCTCCTCAGAAAGACGTCGTACGGCAGCGAGCGGGATGGGCAGCCAGGACGGCCGGTAGCGCGCCTCGTACACCACCTCGTAGACAGCCTTGTCGATCTCGTAGGCGGCCAGGAGCACGGCGTTGTCGCGAGGGTCGGTCCCCACGGCCTCCGCGTAGCCGGCGCAGAACGCGTCGCGGTTGCGCTGCGCCCATTCGTTCGCCCGGTAATTGATCTGGTCGTAGGCGGGATGGTCCTGGTCGTAGTCGGTGACCAGGAGGTAGCGGGCCGCGTAGTCGAAAGAACGCAGCATGCCGGCGACGTCGCGCATCGCGGTGTCCAACGCACGCCGTTCTTCCAGCGGCTTGGCCGGTTCTCCCTCGAAATCGACGATCTTCCAGCCCATCACGGTGCGCAGGACCTGTCCCAGGTGATAGTCGCCGTGCACGCGCTGGACAGGGATCGGGGTGTCCAGGCCGCGCAACGCCTCCACCCGCTCGCCGAGGCGGCCTATGTAGGGCTCCAGCTCGGGCACCACGGAGACCGCCTCTTCGAGCCGGCCCATCAGCAGGTCGGTTTTCGCGGCCAGTTCGGCCGTGCCGAAATACCCGCTCGGCAGTGCCTCAGCCATCGAGCGGTGGACGTGGGCGGTGGCTTCGCCGAGCCGGTGGGCCTCGCCGGCGAAATCCCCGCCCACTTCGTCGGCGTGCAGATCGCCTTCCGCATAGAGGTCTCGCACGCTTGTGGCGGCTAGTGCCCAGCCGTCCGACGCCGTGGTGAGGAAGGTCTGCAGCATGGCCAGGCTCGCGTCGTGTCCCGCGCCGGCGTCGTCGATCCAGCGGCCGTCCACCCAGCCGAGCAGCGGCGCGATGTACTCGCACCCCGCGCCGGTCAGCGCGTGGTGCACCTCGACATCCGGGTTCAGCCCGGGCTGCACCCGGCGGAAGACCTTGAGCAGGGCCACATCCCCGAACGCGATGGAGGTGTTGCTCTGCTCGACCGGCATGACCAGCGCGCTCTCGTCGACCGGAATCTTCGCGCCGTCCTCGGCGTGGAACGCGAGATCGCCGACAAAGGATCCGCCACCGGTGAACTGCTCGAGAAGGACCGCCGCGGCCTCCTTGTCATGCAGCGCGTCGTAGACGTGCCCGTCGCTGGTCTCACCGAGCTTGACATGTTCCAGCCGGGCGAGCGGTTCGCGCCTGATCACCAGCGGGATCTGGTACCTGTATCGGTGTTGGTCGCGATACACCTCGACGAGCAGGTGCCACACCCGTGGGTCTTCCTCGCGCAGGAGCGTCGCGGAGACGACGTGCACCTGGTCGACGGAAGATCGGCCGCTGAACCAGCGCTGCGTCGGCAGCCACGCCGGAAGCAGGGAGACCACCTGGCTGAGGCTCTCGTCGATGATCAAGGTGTCCCTTCCTCCGGCATCGGAAGCAGCCGGAACCAATAGAAGCTGTACGGTCCGAGGGTCAACAAGTAGGGAAGTTCCCCGATGCTCGGGAAACGAACGCCGCCGAGCAGTTCCACCGGCTGCATACCCTCGAACCGCCGTAGATCGAGCTCTACCGGCTGTGGGAAGCGGGACAGGTTGTTCACACACAGAACGATGTCGTCGCCGAAGTCGCGAAGGTAGGACAACACCGTGGGATTGGAACCGCCGAGGTCGGTGAACTCACCCAGACCGAAGGCCGGGTTCTGCTTGCGAACCTCGATCATCCGGCGGGTCCAGTGCAGCAGGGACGACGAGTTGGTCATCTGCGCCTCGACGTTGGTGACCTGGTAGCCGTAGACCGCATCCATGATCACCGGCAGGCTCAGCCGCCCCGGATCCGACGTGGAGAAGCCCGCGTTACGGTCCGGGGTCCACTGCATGGGTGTGCGGACACCGTCGCGGTCACCCAGCCAGATGTTGTCACCCATGCCGATCTCATCCCCGTAGTAGAGGACGGGTGAACCGGGCAGAGACAGCAGCAACGCGGTGAACAGCTCGATCTGATTGGTGTCGTTCTCCAGCAGTGGCGCCAGCCTCCGGCGGATACCGATGTTCGCCTTCATCCGCGGATCCTTGGCGTACTCGTTCCACATGTAGTCGCGATCTTCGTCGCTGACCATCTCCAGCGTCAGCTCGTCATGGTTGCGCAGGAAGATGCCCCACTGGCAGTTCGCCGGCTTGTCCGGGGTCTGCGCCATGATCTCGCTGATGGGATACCGGGACTCGCGCCGGACAGCCATGAAGATGCGCGGCATCACCGGGAAATGGAAGGCCATGTGGCATTCGTCGCCGCCGACGCTGGGGTCGCCGAAGTACTCGACCACGTCGGTGGGCCATTGGTTGGCCTCACACAGCAGGACCGTGTCCGGGTACTCGTCGTCGACCACCTTGCGGATCTGCTTGAGAAACGCGTGGGTCTCGGGGAGGTTCTCGCAGTTGGTGCCCTCCGCCTCGTACAGGTACGGCACCGCGTCGAGGCGGAAGCCGTCGACGCCCAGGTGGAGCCAGAATCGCAGGGCGTCGAGGATGGCCTCGCGTACCGCCGGGTTCTCGAAGTTGAGGTCCGGCTGATGACTGAAGAAGCGGTGCCAGAAGTACTGCTTGCGCACCGGGTCGAAGGTCCAGTTCGACGGTTCGGTATCGACGAAGATGATGCGGGCGTCCGGATAGTGGATGTCGTCGTCGGCCCACACGTAGAAGTCGCCGTACGGTCCGTCCGGGTCCTCGCGCGACGCCTGGAACCACGGGTGCTGATCGCTCGTGTGGTTCATGACGAAGTCGATGATCACGCGCATGCCCCGGCCGTGCGCGTGGTCGACGAACTCCGCGAACTGCTCGAGTGTGCCGAACTCGGGGAGCACGTTCTTGTAGTCGGAGACGTCGTAGCCGCCGTCGCGCAACGGCGACGGATAGAACGGCGGCAGCCACAGGCAGTCCACCCCGAGCCATTCGAGGTAGTCGAGCTTCTCCATCAGCCCCCGCAGGTCTCCGACACCGTCGCCGTCGGAATCGTTGAACGAGCGGACCAGCACCTCGTAGAAGACCGCGCGCTTGAACCACTCCGGGTCCGTGCCGCTGGCCGGAAGCGCGGACTCTTCGTGCACCCAGCTCACGGCTGCCACCGCCGCACCGTCAGCACGTGTGCGGGCTCGACGGCCGGGTCGAGCCGGACGTAGTTGTGCCTGCCCCAATTGAACGTGTCGCCGGAGAACTCGTCGTGCGCTGCGAACGTCTCGTGCCAGTCCAGTCCGAGTTCCGGCATGTCGAGCGACACCGTGGCCTCTCTCGGAGAGTGCGGATCGAGATTGACGACGGTGATCACGATGTCCTCTTCTGTGTGACCGGACTGCTCCGCGGGAACCTCCCGCTTGGAGAAACAGAGCATGTCGGGGTTGTCGATGTCGTGGAAGCGAAGATTCCGCAGCCGGTGCAGCGCGGGGTGCGCTCGGCGGATCTCGTTCAAGCGGGTCAGGTACGGCGCCAGGGACTGGCCCTCGAGTGGGCCTCCCGGCTCGTAGGCCTCCCAGTTCCGGGGCCGGTACTGGTATTTCTCCGAGTCGAGGTACTCCTCGCTTCCCGGCCGGACGGCGACGTGCTCGTACAGCTCGAATCCGGAGTACACGCCCCACGTGGGGGCCAGCATCGCGGCCAGGACCGCCCGGATCTTGAACGCGGCAGGTCCGCCGTACTGAAGGTATGCGTGCAGGATGTCCGGCGTGTTGACGAACAGGTTGGGCCGCATGTACTCGGCCGCATCCCGAAGCTCGGTCATGTAATCGGTCAGCTCGTTCTTGCTGTTCTTCCAGGTGAAGTACGTGTAGGACTGCTGGTAGCCGACCTTCGCCAGGGTGTGCATCATGTCGTGCCGGGTGAAGGCCTCGGCAAGGAAGATGACGTCGGGGTCGGTGCGGCGGATGTCGGCGAGCAGGCGTTGCCAGAAACTGACCGGCTTGGTGTGGGGGTTGTCCACCCGGAAGATCCGTACCCCGTGGGCCATCCAGTGCCGCACCACCAGGCGCACCTCGGCGTAGATGCCCTCCGGGTCGTTGTCGAAGTTCAGCGGGTAGATGTCCTGGTACTTCTTCGGTGGATTCTCCGCGTAGGCGATGCTGCCGTCCGCGCGCCGGGTGAACCACTCCGGATGTTCCGTCACCCACGGGTGGTCCGGGGACGCCTGCAGGGCAAGATCAAGGGCTACCTCCAGGCCCTGTTCCTTCGCGCTCTCCACGAACTCGTCGAAGGCCTCGATACCACCCAGATCGGGATGGACCGCGTCATGGCCCCCGTCCTCGGATCCGATGGCCCAGGGCACGCCGGGATCGTTCGGACCTGGGGTGAGTGTGTTGTTCGGCCCCTTGCGGAACGTGTGGCCGATGGGATGAACGGGAGGAAGATAGACGACGTCGAATCCCATCGCGGCGATGGCGGGCAGCCGCTTCGCGGCAGTCTCGAACGTCCCCGAGGTCCATGATCCGTCGTCGTGCCGGACAGCGCCCTCGGACCGGGGGAAGAACTCGTACCACGACCCGTAGAGGGCGCGCTCACGCTCGACGAGCAGGCTGAACGGGCCCTCCTCGGTGACGAGGTCCCGAAGCGGCTCGGCGGACAGGATGTCCGTGACCGCGGTGTCGAGCGCCGACGCGAGTCGCACCTCCGGTGGCCGGTTCCGGTCCCGCACCGCCCGGGCGGCGGTGCGCAGGACCCGGCGACTCTCGGTGTGCCCGCGGGGAAGGCTCGTGGCTGCGCGCTCAAGCAGCAGAGCGCCCTCGGTGAGCATCAGCTCGACGTCGATGCCCGCTTCGATCTTGATCTCGGCGGCGTGCCGCCAGGTGCCGAAGGGATCCGACCAGGCCTCGATGGTGTAGGACCACAGCCCTGGCGCGCCCGGGGTCAGGGTGGCGCACCACCGGTCTCGATGCGCCGGTCCGGTCCGGACCATCTGGACTCTCTGGTGGATCTTGCCCTGCGGATCACGCAGGACCGCGGTGGCGCCGACCGCGTCATGTCCTTCGCGGAAAACCGTGGCGGAGACGCCGAACCTCTCTCCGGTCACGGCTTTGGCGGGATACCGGCCGCATTCGACCAGCGGAGCGGCACTGAGGATGGGGATACGTCCAGTCATCACGAATAACGCTACCCATTTCGTGGATCTTATGTGGCTACGGCGAGAACTCTGTGCGGAGGCTACCGGGCACGGCCGGGGGACCCCCACCACGTGGTGGCGGACGTCACTGTCTCATGGTTGCACCTCCGCGTTTGTCTCTGGCGCGGAAGCGACTAACGTTTCCCGTCGTGCGAGCAATACGACGACTGACCGTCCGAACCGTCCTGCCCGAGCCACTGGCTCCGCTGGGCGAACTGGTGACCAACCTGCGCTGGTCCTGGCACCAGCCTACTCAGGAGCTCTTCGCGGCCGTTGACGCCGCAGTCTGGGACGAGGTCCGTCACGACCCGGTCCGGCTTCTCGGCGAGGTGCCCACGTCGCGGTTGGCGGAACTCGCCGAAGACCAGGAGTTCCTGAACTGGGTCAGGGACGTCCACGCCGACCTTCAGCGTTATCTGAGCGAACCGCTCTGGTACCAGGAAGGCCACGCCGACAACCCGTCGGCCATCGCCTACTTCTCGCCTGAGTTCGGGATTACCCACGTGCTTCCGCAGTACTCCGGCGGCCTTGGCATCCTCGCCGGCGACCATCTCAAGGCCGCGAGCGACCTCGGCGTGCCGATCATCGGTGTGGGGCTGCTTTACCGGCACGGCTACTTCGTGCAGTCGCTGTCCAGGGAAGGCTGGCAGCAGGAGCGCTACCCGGTCGTGGACCCGGACAACCTGCCGCTGACGCTGCTCAGGGAAGGCGACGGAACTCCCGCGCGGGTCACGGTGATGCTCCCGGAGGGACGCACGCTCGCCGCCGCGATCTGGGTGGCGCAGGCCGGGCGGGTCCCCCTGCTGATGCTCGACTCGAACGTGGAGGAGAACAGCCCGGCCGAACGCGAGGTTACCGACCGGCTCTATGGCGGTACCGGTGAGCACCGGCTGCTGCAGGAGATGCTCCTCGGCATCGGCGGGGTGCGCGCCGTGCGCGCGTACACCCGCATCACCGGTGCGCCGGCGCCCGAGGTGTTCCACACGAATGAGGGTCACGCGGGCTTCCTCGGACTGGAGCGCATCCGCGAGCTGACCGAGGACGGCGGGCTTGACTTCGAGGCCGCCCTGGAGACCGCGCGGGCCGGAACAGTGTTCACCACCCACACCCCGGTGCCCGCTGGTATCGACCGGTTCCCGCGTGACCTGGTGCGTCAGTACTTCGGTGGAGACAATGCCAGCCCCGGCGTCCCGGTCGAGCGGATCCTCGCGCTCGGTTCCGAGGACTATGAGGGCGGCGACCCCAGCGTGTTCAACATGGCCGTCATGGGCTTGCGCCTGGCTCAGCGTGCCAACGGGGTGAGCCGGCTGCACGGCCAGGTGAGCCGGGGCATGTTCGCCGGGCTGTGGCCGGCTTTCGACGAGAACGAGGTGCCGATTGCTTCGGTCACCAACGGCGTGCACGCGCCCACCTGGGTGGCGCCCGAGATCATCAAGCTCGGCGAGCCCAACCAGGCCGCACTGAAGGCCGGCGACTGGGAGAGCGCGGTGTCGGCGGTGCCCGACGAGCAGATCTGGTCGACCAAGCGCATCCTGCGTGAGCGGCTCGTCGTCGACGCCAGGCGGCGGCTGCGCAAGTCGTGGTGGCGCCGTGGCGCCAGTGCGGCCGAGATCGGCTGGATCGACGACGCGCTCGACCCGGACGTGCTGACCATCGGGTTCGCTCGCCGGGTTCCGTCCTACAAGCGGCTCACCCTGATGCTGCGCGACCCGGAGCGACTGAAGTCGCTGCTTTTGCACCCGGAGCGGCCGATCCAGATCGTGATCGCCGGTAAGTCCCATCCGGCGGACGACGGCGGCAAGCGGCTCATCCAGGAGATGGTGCGCTTCGCCGACCAGACGGACGTGCGGCACCGCATCGTGTTCCTGCCGAACTACGACATGTCGATGGCGTACCCGCTGTACCCTGGCTGCGACGTCTGGCTGAACAACCCGCTGCGGCCGTACGAGGCGTGCGGGACGTCCGGGATGAAGGCGGCGCTCAACGGCGGGCTGAACCTGTCCATCCGGGACGGATGGTGGGACGAGTGGTCGCACGGCGAGAACGGCTGGGACATCCCGTCCGCGGAGGGCGTGGAAGAGCAGGACCGCCGGGACGACCTCGAGGCGGCGGCACTCTATGACCTGATCGAGAGCGAGGTCACGCCCCGGTTCTACGACGTCGGAGCCAACGGCGTCCCCACCCGCTGGGTGGAGCTCATGCGGCACACTCTGACCTCCCTGGGGCCGAAGGTGCAGGCCACGCGGATGGTGCGGGACTACGTGGAGCAGCTGTACCGGCCGGCTGCCCGCGCCGGACGGGCACTGAACACCGACTACGACGGTGCGATCGCCCTCGCCCACTGGAAGCAGCGAGTGCGGGAGGCCTGGCACAGCGTCTCCATCGAACACGTCGAGAGCGCCGCCTCCGACGCTTTCGAGATGGGCGAGCGGTTGCAGCTGCGTGCATTCGTGTGCCTGGGAACATTGTCGCCCGACGACGTGGATGTGCAGGTGGTGCACGGGCGGGTCGGCCGGGACGACGAGCTCAGCGATCCGGAAGTCACGTCGCTGAGCGTCGCGGAGAGCTACGAGGCCGGCCGGCACCGGTTCGAAGGGGATGTTCTTCTGGACCGGACCGGGGCGTTCGGTTACACCGTGCGGGTGGTGCCGAAGCACGAGCTGCTCACCGGCGCCGAGCTGGGGCTGGCGGTGCTGGCGAGCTGATCCGGCGGCTCAGAGCTCGGCGCGCAGGAGCAGGCAACTGCGGCCGTTGAGGGACGCCGTGCCGCCGGCGTCCCGCTTCGCCAGGATCTCGCCGCCGGCGGTGTCGATCACCACCTCGTAGCGGCTCGCCCATGGATGGCCAGGGAGCACCACGCTGATGTCCTCAGCACCCGAGTGCAGCCATAGCAGAAACGAGTCGTCGACGACCCGTTCGCCTCGCGGCCCCCGGGTGCGGATGCCGTCGCCACTGAGGAACATGCCCAGCGTGCAGCGGCGCTGGTCGTGCCAGTCGTCGTCGGTCATCTCGGCACCGGAGGGCGCGAACCAGGCGATGTCTTTGCGGCCGCCGGGTTGCATCGGACGTCCCTCGAAGAACCGGCGCTGGCGGAACACGGGGTGCTCAGCGCGCAGGGTCAGCAGTGTGCGCACCAGCTGATGCAGGTCGGCATACTCGTCCAAGAGCGACCAGTCGACCCACGTGATCTCGTTGTCCAGGCAATACGCGTTGTTGTTCCCGTACTGGGTGCGGCCCATCTCGTCACCGGCGGTGATCATCGGGACGCCGGTGGACAGCAGGATCGTCGTCATGATGTTGCGCAGTTGCCGCCGGCGCAGCGGGCCGATCTCCGGGTCGGCGTCGGCTTCGAGCCCCTCCCTGCCGTGATTCCAGGAGCGGTTGTCGTTGGTCCCGTCGCGATTCTCCTCGCCGTTGGCGTCGTTGTGCTTCTCGTTGTAGGAGACCAGGTCGCGCAGCGTGAAGCCGTCGTGCGCGGTGACGAAGTTGATGGAGGCGTACGGCCTGCGGCCGTCGTCGGCGTAGAGGTCGGACGAGCCGGCGAGGCGGAAGGCGAGGTCGTGCACGCCGCCGGCCATGCACCTCCAGTGGTCGCGGACTGTGTTGCGGTACCGGTCGTTCCACTCCGTCCACAGGTGCGGGAACTCTCCCACCTGATAGCCGCCGGGGCCGACGTCCCACGGCTCGGCGATGAGCTTCACCTCGCGCAGCACCGGGTCCTGCTCGATCACCGTCATGAACGACCCGAGCATGTCGACATCATGCATGGAGCGGGCCAGCGCCGACGCGAGATCGAACCGGAATCCGTCCACCCGCATCTCGGTGACCCAATACCGCAGCGAGTCCATCACCAGCCGCAGCGCGTGCGGGTGGCTCACATCGAACGTGTTGCCGGTGCCCGTGTAGTCGACGTACCGCGACGGGTCCTCCGGGTCGAGCCGGTAGTACGCCCGGTTGTCGATCCCGCGGAAGCTCAGCGTGGGACCGCCACCGCCCTGTTCCGCCGTGTGGTTGTAGACCACGTCGAGGATCACTTCGAGACCAGCGGCGTGCAGTGCTTTGACCATGGCCTTGAACTCGGTGACCTGCCCGCCCGGCGCGTCGCCGGTGTAGTAGTCCGCGTGCGGAGCGAAGAAGCCGAGGGTGTTGTAGCCCCAGTAATTGGCGCTGCCCTGGCGCAGCAGGTGCGGCTCGCTGACGAAGTGGTGGACCGGCAGCAGCTCGACCGACGTGATACCGAGTCCCACCAGGTGCTCGATCACGGCCGGATGCGCGAGCCCGGCGTAGGTGCCGCGCAGCTCCTCGGGCACCTCCGGGTGGCGCATCGTGTAGCCGCGCACGTGTAGCTCGTAGAGGACGGTGTTGTCCCAGGGCACACGGGGCGGCTCGTCGTCGCCCCAGTCGAAGCCGTCGTCGCCGATCACCACCGAGCGGGGGACGAAAGGCGCGGAGTCCCTGTCGTCCGGATGGTCGGCGTCGACCGCGGTGTCGTCGTGGAGATAGTCACCGTCGATGGCGCGCGCATACGGGTCGACGAGGAGTTTCGCTGGGTTGAACCGCAAGCCGCGGGCGGGATCCCACGCGCCGTGAACGCGATACCCGTACCGCTGTCCGGGGCCGACGCCGGGGAAACGCCCGTGCCAGATGTCGAACGTGCGGTCCAGCAGCGGGATCCGGGTCTCGGTGTCGTCCTCGTCGAACAGGCACAGCTCCACCTGTTCGGCATCCGGCGCCCACAGCGCGAAATTGGTGGCGCCATTGTCGAACGTGGCTCCCAACGGGTGCCAGTGGCCGGGCCAGGGGATGGTCTGGGTCGGTCGCGGCATCGTCGCTTCGGTCACCGCTGCATTTTGCCAGCAAAGTCGCCGATAGGCTAAGGCTCCTGGTGACCCTTAGTGGCGGGCCGCCTAGGCTGCCGGGATGGCTGAACCGATACCGACCGCCGCCGACGTCGAGCGGGCCTGGCACGACAACACGCTGGCCCAGGTGCTTTACCACGACTGGGAGGCGGACACCTACGACCAGAAGTGGTCGATCTCGTTCGACGAGCGGTGCATCACCTATGCGCGGGACCGCTTCGAGGCGGTCGCCGGCAGCGCGGGCTGGCCCTACGAGACTGCCCTCGAGATAGGAGCCGGAACCGGATTCTTCTCGCTGAACCTCAAGCAAGCGGGAGTCGTCGACGAGGTGCACGTCACCGACATCTCGCCGGGCATGGTTCGGGCGGCCCGGCGCAACGCCCACATGCTCGGCTTCGAGATCGGCGGACAGGTCGCGCCAGCCGAGCGCTTGCCCTTCGGCGACGCCAGTTTCGATCTGGTCGTCGGGCACGCTGTGATCCATCACATCCCGGACGTGGAACTGGCGTTCCGGGAGATGCTGCGGGTGCTCCGCCCCGGTGGCAGGATCGTGATCTGCGGTGAGCCGACCAGGATCGGGGACCGGATCGCCCGTACCCTCTCCAGGGCGACCTGGTGGACAGCAACCCGGCTGACCAGGTTGCCTCCGCTGGCCCAGTCGTGGGGCAGACCAGCGGAGGAGCTCGACGAGTCTTCGCGGGCCGCGGCGCTCGAGGCCGTCGTCGATCTGCACACGTTCGATCCCGCCACCCTCGCGGCAACCGTGCGCCGTGCCGGCGCGGAGGACGTCCGGACCGTCACCGAGGAGCTGACCGCGGCCTGGTTCGGCTGGCCCGTCCGCACGCTGGAGTACGCGCTGAACCCGGACCGGCTCGGCTGGCGGTGGGCGATGTTCGCCTACCGGGGATGGCTCGGCCTGTCCGCTCTCGACCGGCAGCTGTCCCGTGTCGTTCCGGAGGAGCTCTATTACAACGTCTCGGTGACGGGACGACGGCCTGCCGACGTGGAACGGATGTAACGTCGGAGGGTGTTCCGCCGGCCACGCGACCCGCGCCAAGTCCGCTATCTCACTCCGTCGAGCCTCCGGTGGGTGCTGCGAAACCGGGCTTGGACGCCGTTCTACCTCGTCAGGTTCGCCCGACTGCTGCGGCTGCGGATCTTCCACCCGGAGGTCATCACCGAGGGGATGGTCTTTCTCGGCCGTGGGGCGAAGATCGGAGGACGACGCGGCTACGGCCGTGTTGTCCTCGGCCGGTGGGTCCACGTGGGCGACGAGACCCAGCTGCGCGCACACGAGGGGACGCTCAGGGTGGGCGACAAGGCTGTGTTCGGCAGGCACTCGACGGTGAACTGCTACCTGGATGTCGAGATCGGTGCGGCGACGCTGGTGGCGGATTTCGTCCACGTCACCGATTTCGATCATCGATTTCATGACCGTGGGGTCCCGATCAAGGATCAGGGAATCATCAAATCGCCGGTGCGAATCGGACCTGACTGCTGGCTTGGGGTGAAATGCACCGTGTTACGCGGTTCGCATATCGGTCAAGGCGCAGTTGTGGGCGCGCACGCCGTTGTGCGCGGTGAGATCCCGCCATTCGGCGTCGTCGGTGGCGTTCCTGCTTCGCTGATCAAATTCCGGCCGGGCGGACCGCCCGCCGATGGCCGTTGTCGTGATCAGAAGACATCGCGGCGATCCATGGGTCAACTGGCAAGAAGAGGCGCGGGGGGACGTGCGATGGGCGATCCTGATCGTCGGGTGAATCGCTCTCGTGACATTTAGCCGAAATGATGTTGAAAGAGCCGATCTCGACTCCACTGCTCGCGGCTTTTGAGGGGGTATCGTCCGCCGCGTTGTTGGTAAAGAATCGGTAACGGTTGGTTTTGAAGCGTGCGTCCGCGTGCGCCATCGCCATGGGGCATAAGTCTGGGTTCGGGCAGATATCCGCGCACGCGATTGTCCGCTTCGGCAGGTTCATGACAAATGCGCGCTAATTATCAAAAAAGTCTGCGGTGTCATGACATTTACGATGAGCCTTGTCAAACCGGTGTGGGCTTTTAACTGACATTGCCGGTACTTAGCGGTACCGTCAGGCGTCGGATTTTCTTGATAGCTCTCGCCCAATACATGGGTGGAGAGATGCTGACCTTTAGGGGAGAACACATGGCAGTACCCAACATCAAGGGGAGGCAGCGGCTCAGCCGAACGGCAATAGCCGCGGCCGTGATCCCCATATTCGCTGTGGGGACATCGCTGACGCCCGCGGCAGCCGCAGAAGGCGACTACTCGCGCGGGGCGGCACGGTTCCTCTCCGGCGAGATTCTGGGCCTGGACCTCGACAACGTCGCCGAGCTCGCTGGTGTCGAAGCCATCAACGACGGGCTCGACGAGACGGTCTTCGACGCGAACCCGCTCGACCTGACGGTTCTGAACACGCTGAACGTCACCATCCCCGGCGGTCTTCAGCTGCCGTTGAGCGACATCATCGAACTGGGCGCGGTGAACCAGTGGGCCGCTGCGGAGCCCGGCGCCACGTCGCACGCCGCCACAGGCGCGGTCGCCGACAACGGCGGCGTCGGCACCGGTGTGGAGGACGGGTTCCCAGGCAACGCGAACTTCGACCTCACCGATCTGCTCGGCGACGACCTCACCGATCTCATCGCCGACCTCGAGCTTGAGCTCGGAGCCATCTCTTCGGAGGCGCACGCGGTCGCCCCGGACGACCCCTCGGACGAGTTCGAGATCATCCGCGACTACGAGATCGCCGGTGGCGAGCTGATCCTCACCGTTCCGGCCGCGGCTGACCTGGCCGAAGCGATCGTCGAGCTGGTCGGGCCGATCGAGGATGCCCTGAACGACCTCGCTGGCCCCGACGGCGATATCGCGGCCTTGCTCGGCGGTGTGCTCGGCCTGCTCGAGATCGTGCCTGGCCTCGACATCGACGTTCAGGTCTCGATTGAGACAGCGCTGCAGGAGGCTCTGGAAGAGTTCCTCAGCACACCCATCGGTGAAGGAACCGGTGTCGAACTCGATCTGCTGAACGGCACCCTGACCATCGACCTCAACGAGCTGATCGACGGTGGCCTCAACGGCCAGCCGCCGAACACCCAGCTGCTGAGCAACGCGGTGATCGACGGACTTGCCGAGAACCTCGGCAATCTTCTCGACGGCTGGACATCTGACCTGGTGGACGTCCTGAACGGTGCCCTGGCGGCGGCTCAGCTCGACATCTCGTTGATGGCCTCCACCACCGTGGTGCTCCGAGAGGTCATCGATGTCTCTGCCAGCGGAACTCTGGCGGAGTTCCTGTCCGGTGACGCAGAGGTCGCCCAGGACTGCAGCGGTTTGCTGGCGCCGGCAGCGTGCACCCTGGCCGTGACCGCCCTCAACACCCTGCTCCCGACCATCGGCAACCTGGTGCTGGACACCGGCTCTGGCCTGATCACCACGCTAGGTGAAACCGTCGCCGGCCTGGTGGACGACCTCACCGACGTGTTGACTCCGATCGGTGAGATCCTCGCCGACATCATCTCGATCACGCTGAACTATCAGCCGGATCAGCCGATGAACTCGGTCGCCGCCCAGGCGCTGAGGATTGTTCCGACGTTCGACGTCGGAGCAGCGGACTTCCCGTCCGAGGAGCCCCTGGGTGTGGCCGCGTTCCAGATCACGCTGCTGCCGGAGGCCGACGCGGTGGGCATGACGGTCGCGTGGTCCGAAGTTGGTGTCAACATTCAGCAGGAGCAGGAGGTCGACGTCGACGCGGACGTGGATGCGGATGTCGACGCGGACGTGGATGCGGATGTCGACGCTGATGTGGATGCGGATGTCGACGCTGATGTGGATGCTGACGTGGACGCGGATGTCGATGCGGACGTGGACGCTGACGTGGACGCTGAAGTTGACGTGGACGCCGATGTGGACGCCGATGTGGACGCGGATGTCGATGCGGACGTGGACGCGGACGTGGACGCTGATGTCGATGCGGACGTGGATGCTGACGTGGACGCGGATGTCGATGCTGACGTGGACGCCGATGTCGATACCGATGTGGACGCGGATGTCGATGCCGATGTGGACGCGGATGTCGATGCGGACGTGGATGCTGACGTGGACGCGGATGTCGATGCTGACGTGGACGCCGATGTCGATACCGATGTGGACGCGGATGTCGATGCGGACGTGGATGCGGACGTGGACGCCGATGTGGACGCGGATGTCGATGCTGACGTGGACGCGGATGTCGATGCCGATGTGGACGCCGATGTGGACGCGGATGTCGATGTCGATGCTGATGTCGATGCGGACGTGGATGCCGATGTCGATGCTGATGTCGATGCGGACGTGGATGCCGATGTCGATGCGGACGTGGATGCGGACGTGGACGCGGATGTCGATGCTGATGTCGATGCGGACGTGGATGCCGATGTCGATGCGGACGTGGATGCGGACGTGGACGCCGATGTCGATGCGGACGTGGATGCTGACGCTGAGACCGACGCGGATGCTGACGCCGAGGCCGACGCTGACGCGGATGCTGAGACCGACGCGAATGCCGATGCGGACGCCGACAACGACGGTCTGCCCGACACGGGTGCCGGCAACATCATGCTGATCGCGATGGTGGTGGCGCTGATGCTGGCTGCAGGTGTGGTGGTCTTCACCGCCAGCGGCCGGCGTAGCGAGCTCGTCGAGTAGCGAGCGACTATCCGACGAATGGACGGTGGGTCCACACCAAACGGTTGGTGTGGACCCACCGGCTTTCGTGATAGCTCTACAGGAGTGGGTGGGCGAGCCGGAGAGAACGGCTTGTAAGGCAGAGATCGAGAGCGTGCATCGTTAAGGGGCACTGAATGCAGCAGACACGACCGGCCTGGCTGAAATTCCTGGCCGGTGCGCTCGGCATCGTGCTGACGGCACATCTGGCGGCGACGGCGCTGTTCGTGGGTCCGGACAACGCTGCCAAGAGTGCCGTGAAGGAACCCCTCGATTCCTACATGCTGCCGTTCTTCCAGCAGAACTGGAGCTTGTTCGCCCCCAACCCGATCAGCACAGAGCGGTCCCTGCTGGTTCGGGGCTGGTTCGACGATGAGCGGCACACCGAGTGGGTGGACGTCACCGATCTGGAGATCAAGGCAGCCGTCCTGCACAACCTCACGCCCTCTCGAGTCGGTATCGTCACCCGCCGCCTCGCGACCCGTATCGGCCAGCAACACGGACGCTTGAACAGCGAGGAGCGCCGGGCGCTCGCAAGCCATTACCACTCGGACGCCTGGGATCGGCTGAAGGCTCGGTTGATGCAAGCAGAGGACAGATCTCCGTCCGGCCGCATCTCGTATGTCCTGCGCTACGACGAAACCATCACCGCCTATGCGACACAGTTCGCCTACGCATACTGGGGCGAGGACGCGGGCTTGACGTACGTCCAGTTCAAGACCGAGGAGTATCCAGCACCGCGATTCGCAGACCGGCACCGTGATATCGAACCCGAGCCTCGGTCCCGTGAGTTCGGCCGGAGGCCGCTGGTCGAGTTCGACAACCAGGATCGGGAAGCTTTCGCGGCGGCGATCGAGAGGTTCACGCGGTGAGTGAGATTCAAGCGCCGGTCAAGCGGTCCAACCCTGTCGGCGACAAGATCATGCCGGTTCTCCAGGATGGCGAGGATTGGCTGCTCGGCGCGAAACGGGCCACCTACGGCATCGCCCTCGTGCGCATTCTGTTCGGCCTCACCGCTCTGGGCTTCCTGGCGGCCAACTGGCTGAACCGGCACTATCTGTGGGGTGACGCCGCCCGCTGGCTGGAGCCCATCGACGACAACGGTGGCTTCAGCTGGCCGTTTACGATGATCAGCGGCGGAAGCAGCCAGTTCGAGCTGGACGCCAAGCTGGCCGTGATCGCCGTGCTGCTGGTGCTGCTTGTTCTCGGCTGGCGCACGCGTCTCCTTGCGCCGATCATCCTGGTGCTCTGGGTCAGCCTGATCGAGTCCCAGCCGATATACGGAGACCAGAGCGACAACATCTTCCGGATCCTGTTCTTCTACATGTGCTTCGCCGACATGTCCGGCAGATGGTCGCTGGACGCCAGGAGGCGCGCCAAGCAGACCACCGGGGAGTGGAAGAGTCCGATCCAGCTGCAGGTGAAGCCTCAGCTGCGGGAGAACGCGGCGCGCGTGGCAGTGCTGTTCCACAATCTGGCCATCGTCGCCATCGGTGCCCAGATCTGCATGATCTACCTGGCCTCCGGCCTGTACAAGGTCCAGGGAGAACGGTGGCAGGACGGCACCGGCATTTACTACCCGCTACAGGTGTCGCAGTACTCGCCGTGGCCGGCGATCAACGAGCTGCTCGGCGCCAGTGCCCTGGCCGTCATGATCGCCACCTACTTCTCGGTGTTCATCCAGGTATTCTTCCCGTTGATGCTGCTGCGCCGGTCGACGCGGATCATCGCCCTGCTCGGCGTCGCGGCCATGCACCTCGGTATCGCCTTCATCATGGGACTGCCGTTCTTCTCGATGTTCATCATGGCGGGCGACATGATCTTCATCCGTGATGCGACTTACACGAGCATCCAGGACTGGGTCAGACAGCGTTGGCACGAGCGGCGCCGCCGCGACCGTCCGGGTGCCGGCACGCCTTCGGCGGAACTCGAGCAAAGTGCGGCCGAACATGTGGTCCAGCAACGGGAGCGCAAAGAAGCCGTCGGAATCGTCCGAACGGTCCGCACTGATACGTGATTCGGTGCGTGCCGGCGGATGTGGCTGGCCCGTCGTGGTGGCCCCGTCCTCCGAATTCGCCCTACCTCATGGCGCCGGCATCTGCCGGCGCCATTTTGTCGCGTTGGTGAATACGGTAGGCCGGCACGCGTGTGAGCTGCTTGAGGGCAGATGAGTGAAATGTCCAGAATAGGACACTACGGCCCTATGGTCCTATTGTCGCATTCCTCACTGACCAGTGCCTGGACGGTCATAATTTATGTCCGAACGGACGATCATTACCCATGCGACAAGCGAACTTCATGCCGATAGTGTCTTGGTCATGTCGCGGCGAGCGCTGTCTAACTTTCATGGCCGCGACACCTTTTGGTACTGCCCTAGGGGAGAAGGCATGACGTTTGAAAGTGCAAGGCGTCGACGGTTGCTGTCCAGCACCGTCGCCGCAGGGGCGATAACCGCCCTGGCGTCGACGAGTCTGGCGATGCCAGCGTCGGCGGACGAAGGAGACTACTCGCGCGCTGAAGCGAGGTTCCTCGCCGGTGAACTGCTCGGCGTCGACCTCGACGACATCGTCGAGCTGGCCGGTGTTGAGGTGGAGAACTTCGGTACGCCGGAGCCTGAGACCGACGCCAACCCGCTGACTGTCGAGCTGCTCAACTCCATCGAGCTCGACATTCCAGGCGGACTTCAGCTTCCGCTGAGCGACATCATCGAGCTCGGCGCCGTCAACCAGTGGGCGACGGCCGAGGACGACGCGACCTCGAGCGCCGCGACCGGCGCGGTCGCGGACAACGGCGGCGTCGGCACCGGCGTGGATGCCGGGTTCCCCGGCAACGCCAACTTCGACCTCACCGATCTTCTCGGTGAGGAGCTCACCGACCTGATCGCGGACGTCGAGCTCGAGCTCGGCGCGATCTCGTCGGAGGCGCACCTGATCGGCCCGACGTCCGAAGGCGACGTCTTCGGAACGGGCAACGAGTCCGACGAGTTCCAGCTGCACCGCGACTACGAGATCGCCGGCGGCTGGCTCCACGTTCAGATCCCGGCGCTCGGTGAACTCATGCCGGAGATCCTGGACACCACGGGTTCGATCGACGACCTGCTGAACAGCGTGCTCGGAGAAGACGGCGCCCTGGGCGATGCCCTCGGGACCCTCGGCGTCCTCAACTCGGTCCTGAACCTTCTGGGTGCCAGCCTGGATCTGGACATCAGTGTCGACACCGACATCGAGGGCGCGGTCGAGGAGCTGCTCAGTTCGACGATCGGCGGTTCGGGCATCGAGCTCGACCTGACGACCGGCACGCTGAGCATCGATCTCAACGAGCTTCTCGACGGCGGGCTGAACGGCCAGGCGCCGAACACCGAGCTGCTCAGCTCGGCTGTCATCGGTGGCCTGCTCGACAACCTGAGCGACCTGCTGAGCGACCTGCTCGGCGACATCGTCGACACGGTTTCCACCGCGCTCGACGCTGTCAAGCTCAATGTGTCGCTCAACGCGTCATCTATCGCTGGCACGCTCGACCTGAGCCTGAGCGGAACGCTCGACGAGATCGCCTCCGGCGATGCCCTGATCGTCGACAACAGCACCGGCGTCGTTGGTACCGTGTCCGGCTTGGTGAGCGGTGTGCTCAACGCGGTGGTCAGCATTGTCGCCGGCGTCCTCGACGACGCCACGGCGCTGGTGGACGACCTCAGCGGCACGCTGAACGGCCTGATCGGTGACCTCGGACTCGAGGACACCCTGGAAGACGTGTTCGATCTTCTGAGCGACATCCTGTCGATCAAGCTGAACTACCAGCCGGATCAGCCGAACGCGAGCGCTGCCGCGCAGGCCCTGCGTACGGTGCCCACAGTCGACTTCGAAGCGGCGGCTCTGGAGTCCGGTGGCCCCTTCCGCGTTTCGGCGCTGTTCGTGAATGTCCTTCCGGAGAACAGCCTGGCCCAGATCGACCTGGCTCGTTCCGAGGTCGGCGCGAACGTGGCGCAGGAGCAGGAGGTCGACGCGGACGTGGACGCGGACGTGGACGCCGATGTGGACGCGGACGTGGATGCCGATGTGGACGCTGATGTGGATGCCGACGTGGACGCTGATGTGGATGCCGACGTGGACGCTGATGTGGATGCCGACGTGGACGCGGACGTGGACGCGGACGTGGACGCGGACGTGGACGCGGACGCTGAGGTTGATGCGGACGCTGAGGTTGATGCGGACGCTGATGCCGAAGCTGACGCGGATGCGGATGCAGATGCCGACGCGGATGCCGATGGCGACCTGCCCGACACGGGTTCCAACGTGCTCTGGCTGCTGCTGATCGTCGGCCTGCTGGCTGCGGGTGGCTACACCTTCTACACGGTCAGCCGCAACCGCCGGATGGCGGCTCAGGGGTGAGTTCTTAACCCCCGAGTAGGTCATTGACCTCATGGGAGGGGCCGGCGCCGTGAGGCGCCGGCCCCTCCGTCGTCGTCGGGCGGCTTATGGCCGAGCCGGCATGTCGTCTACCCTGGCGGGCGTGTCAGACGTGACGGATCAACGCGCGGCGCGGATTGCCGTGCCACCGATCGCCCGCGGGGTCGCATTCTTCCTCGTGGGCCTTCTCGGCATCCACGTCGCTGTCACATTTCTGTGGAACGCCCCGTCGAATCCGATCCGGGAGGCCGTGAACGAAGAGGTCCGCGGGTATATCCGGCCCTTCTTCCAGCAGAATTGGAGTCTGTTCGCCCCGAATCCGGTGAACAGCGAGGACGAGATCCTCGTCCGTGCCCGGCTGCGTGATCCGGCATCGGGAGATCTGCGCACCACCGAGTGGGTCTCGGCCACGGGCTTCGAATGGACTGAGGTGCGCGGTAGCCCGGCCCCCTCCCGGGCTAGCCGGCTGTCGTCGAATCTTCATCGCCGTCTCAACTCGGCGTGGAACCGCCTGAGCGACGCGCAACGCGAGATCATGGCCGCCGACTACGCCGACATGAGCAACTGGAAGCCCCTCGCCGAGGACCTCATCGAGGAACAAGGCGGTGAGTCGTCGTCGAGAGTGGCGACGATGGTTCGTGCGGACCGCGTCGCCACCGGCTACGCCACCCAGGTGTCGAGAGCGATCTGGGGCGATGAGGTCGAGTCTGTCCAGATCCAGTTGCAACGCACTCCGGTGCCTCGCTGGGACGATCGCCTCGAACCCGAACCGGAGGACCCGCGCCGGACGTACCGGGACTTCGGATGGCGGCCGACTCTCGACGCGGAGGGTCAGGACGACGACGCCTTCGCCCGGACCATGCAGAGGCTGGGGGCGGCACGATGAACCCGGTCAGTCTGATCGACCGTGGCGAGCGGTGGCTGTTCGAGGGGAAGAAGGCCACCTACGGGCTGTCGGTGATGCGGATCCTTCTCGGTGTCGCGGTTCTCGGCTCGCTACTGGTGAACTTCGCGGACCGGCACTACGTGTGGGGCGCCGGCTCGCGGTGGCTGCTTCCCTGGGTAGCGGTCGACGAGTGGGAGTTCCCCTTCACTGCCATCTTCTCCGAGACGGACTCGGGGATGGTGTTCACCCTCAAGTACCTGGTCCTCGGCGTGGTGGCCGTGCTGTTCACGCTCGGCTGGCGAGCCCGGATCGTCACGCCGGTCCTCCTTCTCCTGCTGGCCAGCATGATGCGGCTCAATCCGCTGGCGACCGACGCCGGAGACAATCTGGTCCGGATCGCGCTGCTGTTCATGTGCTTCGCCGACATCTCGGCTCACTGGTCGCTCGATGCCCGCCGGCGTCGGCGTACACCGAACGCGCGGGAGATTCTCGACCGCTGGCCGGCCTGGCCCGGTGTGCTCTTCCACAATGTCGCCCTGATGGCGATCGCCGCCCAGGTGTTCTTCGTGTACGTCGTCTCGGGCATGTCGAAGGTGCGGGGATCGATGTGGCAGGAAGGCGTAGGGCTCTACTACCCGCTGCAGATCGACCAGTACGCGGCCTGGCCGGGCCTCAACGAGATGGTGTACACCAGCGGCGTCGTGGTGACCATCGGCAGTTACGTCACCGTGTTCGTCCAGCTGTTCTTCCCGCTCCTGCTCATGCGGCGCATCACCCGGGTGGTCGCCCTCCTCCTGCTGTTCGGCATGCACGTGGGGATCGCGGTGACCATGGCGCTGCCGTGGTTCTCCCTCGCCATCCTGGCGGCCGATGCCATCTTCGTGCGCGATCAGACCTACACGGCCTTCGCCGCCTGGCTGCGGCGGCAGGTGGCCCGGATCCGGGCACAGGCGAGGACGGACGCCCAGGCGCCGGATCCGCGTGAGCCGGCCGGCCCCGAGCCGGAACGCCCGCAGGAGGTGCCTACTTCGCGTACAGCTCGTCCCGCTCCACGCTGAGCCGCACCGAGCCGTCGGCCACGTCAGCCACCTGGTCGCCGATCACGAAGATGTCGGTGGGCGACATCGTGCGACTCACCTTGAGGTAGCCCAGCCGCCGGGCCCGTTCGGCCACGTGCTCGGGAAGGTCGTCGCTGGTGAATGCCTCGGCGATGTGTCCGAGTATGGTGGGCGGATTGTCTCCGGCTTCCTGACCAGCACCCGTGACCGCCTCGGGGTCACCGAGCTTCATCTCCTGAACGGTACCGATCTCCTCGCCTGTGACGTCGAGGACCGGCATGCCTTCGCGAGCGGCAGCCATCCGCTCGGTGCCGGTGTCGCCAGGTGTCTCCGTCATGTCGCCCTTCTTTCATTCGAGTTCCCGTACATCGGATGATGTGCTGATCGAGTACCCGCTACCGCTGACGGGTAACGTCAGCGCGGTGCGCCGGTGTGACATGTTCCACTGCGCAGATCCGGCGCGCAGGTGTTACCCG
Organism: Phytoactinopolyspora alkaliphila; assembly: GCF_010550695.1. Taxonomy (GTDB): domain Bacteria; phylum Actinomycetota; class Actinomycetes; order Jiangellales; family Jiangellaceae; genus Phytoactinopolyspora; species Phytoactinopolyspora alkaliphila. The sequence goes on along the minus strand of NZ_JAAGOB010000011.1, from coordinate 75,098 downwards.
TGAGTAACAAGAGGTACGATCGTGGCGACCACGAAAGGCCGTGACCCAGTTCGACGCCGCCTTTCGTCCACGCCAGAGGCAGCGCAGGAGGTTGTGGCCCGATCATGAAGATCGTCACATTGGTGAAGCACGTGCCGGACGCGGCGGCGGAGCGCACATTCGACGGCTCCGACAACACGACAGATCGTACGGGCGTCGACGGCATCCTGTCCGAACTCGACGAGTACGCCCTCGAGGAGGCGCTGAAGATCTCCGAGACCGCGGGCGACACCGAGGTGATCGCCGTGACCATGGGGCCTCAAGGCGCGCTCGACGCGGTGAAGCGAGCCTTGCAGATGGGTGCCGGCGCAGCGGTGCACATCGTCGACGACGCGCTGCACGGCTCCGACGCGCCCGCCACGTCGGAGGTCCTCGCCGCCGCCATCCGCAAGATCGGCGACGTGGACCTCGTCGTCACCGGTATGGCCTCCACCGACGGCGGCATGGGGGTCGTCCCCGCGATGCTGGCGGAGCGGCTGGGCGTCGCCCAGGTCGGATTCGTGGGAGAGTTCACCGTCGGCGACGGCAAGATCACTGCTCGCCGTGACGCCGATTCCACCGAGACGGTCGAGGTGCGGCTGCCGGCCATCGTCTCGGTGACGGATCAGATCAACGAGCCGCGCTATCCGTCGTTCAAGGGCATCATGGCGGCGAAGAAGAAGCCGGTCCAGACGTGGAGCCTTGCCGATCTCGAGGTCGATCCGTCCACGGTCGGCCTGGCCGCCGCCTGGACGGCGGTCGAGACCGTCGTCGCTCGCCCAGCGCGCACGCAGGGCGAGATCGTCACCGACGAGGGCGACGGCGGCACCAAGCTCGCCGAATACCTCGCCAGCCAGAAGTTCATCTGATTCACGGCTCTTAGGGAGAGCACACATGGCTGAAATCCTCGTCCTGGTCGACCATGCCGACGGCGCGGTGCGCAAAACTACCTCGGAGCTGCTGACCCTCGCCCGGCGCGCGGGTGAGCCGTCGGCGGTCTTCATCGGCGCCGGCTATGAGGCCGCCCGCGAGACTCTGGGCCGGTTCGGCGCCACCAAGGTCTACATCGCGGAGAGCCCCGAGTTCGACGACTACCTCGTGGCCCCGCAGGCGGAGGTGCTGGCCCAGGTGGCCGCTGCCTCGCAGCCGGCCGGGATTCTCCTGCCCTCCAGCCCGGATGGCAAGGAAATCGCCGCCAGGCTGGCGGTCAAATTGGAGTCCGGGGTCATCACCGACGCTGTAGACGTCAGCGCTGACCTCGTGGCCACCCAGTCCGCCTTCGCGGGCGCATACGCCGTCACGGGCAAGGTCACGCACGGTACTCCGATCATCACGGTGAAGCCCAACTCGGCCACCCCGGAGCCTGCCGAGACCACACCCACGGAAGAGAAGCTGACGGTGTCGATCTCCGACGCCGCCAGGGCTGCCCGGGTGATCTCACGAGAGCCCCGTCAGGCCAGCGGTCGTCCCGAGCTCAGCGAGGCCGCCATCGTCGTGTCCGGTGGCCGTGGGACAGGCGGCGACTTCGGGCCCGTCGAGGCGCTGGCGGACGCTTTGGGCGCCGCAGTCGGGGCATCGCGCGCGGCCGTCGACTCTGGTTGGTATCCCCACGCCCACCAGGTCGGGCAAACCGGCAAGACCGTATCTCCCCAGCTGTACATTGCGGCCGGTATCTCCGGAGCCATTCAGCACCGGGCGGGGATGCAGACGTCGAAGACGATCGTCGCCGTCGACAAAGACCCGGAAGCACCGATCTTCTCGATGGTGGACTTCGGCGTGGTCGGTGACCTGCACGCGGTCCTCCCGCAGGCCACGGAGGAGATCGGCAAGCGCAAGGGCTGAACGGCCGGCCCGCCGGCTTCTCGTTGTCTATCGTTAGCTTAGTGGCCTAGACCATTACGGTCTAGGCCACTACAGTGCTAGCCACGTGCTGGCGCTCCGAACTTCCGGCGGCTCGTTCTCGCTGGTCTCGGCATCCCGCTGGCGCGCGACCTGGCGGACGAGACCCGAGGAGGGTCACATGGCACGTGGGAGATTCCCCTGGACAGGCGGTACCACGACGGTGCTCGGGGCGGTGTCGATCGGGGCGCTTGGACTAGCGCTCGTCGCCGTCCCGGGAGCGCAGGCCGGCGAAGCAGGCGAGGCGGCGTTCGGTGCGGGGCTGGAGGTGGGACCGACCCAGCCGGTGGCCCCGGGGGTGCGGCACCGGGAGTTCGTATTGATCGACGACGCCGGCGACCGCGTCGAGGGCGACCTGCTGACGGTGACCCTGAGGAACTCCCAGGTGACGCTGGATGTGCTGTACCCCGGCGTCGTGTCGTCCCGGCAAGCGATTTCCGAGCTGGCCGACGCCACAGGCGCGGTCGCCGGTGTCAACGGCGACTTCTTCGACATCGGCGGGACTCCGGAGATCGCCGGGACGAACGCGCCGGTCGGTCCGGCCGTCGCCGACGGTGAGCCCCTGACCGCGGCAGTGCCGATGCGTCAGCGCTGGGGCCCGCCGCTGGCCCCGGAGACGACGAACCTTGAGACGGTCTTCGGCGTCAGTGAAGGCAGGGCCAGGATGACCGAGCTCTCCCTCGAAGGCGTGATCACCACGCCCGCCGGCACCACCCCTCTCGATGGGTTCAACCAGTACGCGATCAGGCAGGGCGGTGTCGGCGCCTTCACGCCCGTATGGGGGGAGGCGAACCGCAAGCGTGCCACTTGTGGGTCGGACACACACCGCAACGACCCGTGCGCCGACGAGACGATCGAAGTCGTCGTTTCCGATGGCGTGGTCACCGAGGTGCACGACGAGCCACGCGCCGGAGCGATACCGGACGGCACGGTCGTCCTCGTCGGACGAGAAGGCGGCACCGCCCGCCTCGACCACCTGGAACCGGGCGATGCGGTGGACGTCGAATACCGGCTCGTAGCCAGCGACGGTGCGGAATTCGATTTCGCTATCGGTGGCACACCGATCCTTCGCGGCGGAGAGCCGCTGGCCGGGCTCCAGGACGGGGTCCGGGCACCCCGCACGGCCGCGGGCGCCGCCGCGGACGGCGCCACGGTCTATCTGGTGACCGTCGACGGCAGCCAGGAGCACAGCGCCGGGATCTCTATCCAGGATCTCGCCGAGGTGATGAGCGGGCTCGGTGCCGACGTCGCGATCAATCTCGACGGCGGTGGCTCTAGCACCATGGTCGCCCGCGACCGCGGCGCTGGATCGGTCAGCCTGCGCAACTCCCCGCCGGGCGGTGTGGAGCGTCCGGTGCCGAACGGGATCGGGGTGTTCAGCGTGCGACGAGGGTGACCCGGGCGCCTCACCGTAGACTGGTGGGGTTATGTCGGAGCGGCGCGCCTACCTGGACCATGCCGCGACGAGCCCGATCCACCCCGAGGTGATCGAGGTCGTCGCGTCGGCGATGGCCACCCTCGGCAACCCGTCGTCGCTGCACGCCGCCGGCCGGCAGGCCCGCAAGACCGTGGAGGAGTCCCGGGAGAGTGTCGCCGCCGCCCTGGGTGCACGGCCCAGCGAGGTCGTGTTCACCTCGGGCGGCACGGAGGCGGACAACCTGGCCGTGAAGGGGCTGTACTGGTCTCGCCGGGCCGCCGATCCCCGGCGGGCGCGGATCCTAGCGTCGGCCGTGGAGCACCATGCCGTCATGGATGCCGTGCGGTGGCTCGGCGAAGCCCAGGGCGCGTCGGTGGAGTGGATCCCGGTCGACAGGTCCGGGCGCCTCGACGTCGCGGCCCTGCGGGAATCGGTACGCCGTGAACCGGAGTCGGTCGCCCTGGTGACCGTCATGTGGGCCAATAACGAGGTCGGTACATTGCAGCCCATCGGTGAGGCTGCCGCTGTCGCGCGGGAACACGGCATTCCCGTCCACTCCGACGCGGTTCAGGCCGTGGGTCAGGTGCCCGTGGACTTCGCGGCGAGCGGGCTGGACACCCTGACGGTGTCGGGGCACAAGCTGGGCGGACCTATCGGCGTTGGAGCGCTCCTGGTAGGCAGGGACGTCAAGCTGACGCCGGTGCAGCATGGGGGCGGACAGGAGCGCGACATTCGCTCCGGCACACTCGATCCGCCTGGGTTCGCCGGCTTCGCGGCGGCCGTGGACCTGGCGACCCGGGATGTGGGCACTCACGCCCAGCGCCTGCGGGAGCTGCGCGACGATCTTGTCCGCGGCGTCCTGGATGCGGTTCCCGGCGCTGTGCGCAACGGTCACCCGGAATCGTCTCTGCCGGGTATGGCCCATTTCTCCTTCGCCGGTTGCGAGGGAGATTCGCTGTTGCTGCTGCTGGACGCGGCGGGGATCCACTGTTCCACGGGCAGCGCGTGTTCGGTGGGCGTGCCGCGGCCGTCGCACGTACTGTTGGCCATGGGCATCGACGAGGAGCTGGCCCGCGGATCCTTGCGATTCTCGCTGGGCTGGTCTTCCAGCCGGGCCGATGTCGACGCCCTGACCAGGTCCATCGGTTCGGTGGTGGAGAGAGCACGAGCAGCGGGGGTGTTCCTGTGAGTATGCGGGTGTTGGCGGCGATGTCCGGCGGCGTCGACTCGGCGGTGGCGGCCGCCCGGATGGTCGACGCTGGGCACGACGTGACGGGCGTGCACCTGGCTCTGTCGTCGAACCCGCAGTCGTTCCGGTCCGGGGCGCGCGGATGCTGCACGCTGGAAGACTCGCGGGACGCACGGCGCGCTGCCGACGTGCTCGGCATCCCGTTCTACATCTGGGACCTGGCCGAGCGGTTCCGGGCCGACGTCGTCGACGACTTCGTCGCCGAGTACGCCGCTGGGCGCACCCCCAACCCGTGCCTGCGCTGCAACGAGAAGATCAAGTTCGCGGCGGTGCTGGATCGCGCCCTCGCCCTGGGCTTCGACGCCGTGTGCACGGGACACTACGCGCGGATCCTCGACGGCCCGCACGGCCGAGAGCTGCACCGCGCTGCCGACCCGGAGAAGGACCAGTCCTACGTGCTGGGGGTCTTGACCTCCGACCAGCTACGGCACGCGATGTTTCCCCTCGGGGACACCGTGAAGACCGAGATCCGTGACGAGGCCGCCCGGCGCGGGCTCGCGGTGGCGGACAAGCCGGACAGCCATGACATCTGCTTCATCGCCGACGGGGACACCGCGGGATTCCTCCGCAACCAGCTGGGCGAGGCGCCCGGAGAACTGGTGGACACGTCCGGCTCGGTGGTGGGCGAGCACGACGGCACGTACGGCTTCACCATCGGCCAGCGCAAGGGGCTGCGGATCGGTCGGCCCGCGGCCGACGGCAAGCCCCGGTATGTGCTGGATATATCCCCGGTTGACCGCCGGGTCACAGTGGGCCCGCGGGAGGACCTCGCCGTCGACGAGGTGGTGGGTATGACGCCACGATGGTGTGGCGCGGCGCCGAGCGGAGCCATGGAGTGTGCGGCTCAGTTCCGTGCGCACGGCACAGCCGTGCCGTCTCGCGTCGAGGTGGACGGCGATGCCGTGACTGTGCGGTTCCACGAGGCACAGGAGGGCGTCGCTCCCGGGCAGGCCGTCGTGCTCTACGACGGTGATCGGGTCATCGGTTCGGCCACCATCGAGCGCACCGCGGCGTGGGCCGGCTCACCCGCGTGACGCCACCCGCCCACTGATGCGCATCCTCGTCGCCGGAGCGTCGGGATATATCGGCACCAGGCTGGTTCCCCGGCTGACGGCTGCGGGACACACGGTTCGGTGCTTCGCGCGCGACCCGCGCAAGCTGCGCGACCTGCCGTGGGCAGGAGACGTGCAGATCGCCCGCGGCGACGTCCTGGACGCCGGCAGCGTCCGGGAGGCTATGACCGATATCGACCTCGTCTACTACCTGGTGCATTCGCTCAACGTGCGGGACTTCGCGGGGATCGACCGCCGAGCCGCGGGTATCGTCGCGGAGTCCGCACGGGAGCGTGGCGTGCGCCGGATCGTGTATCTCGGCGGGCTCCATCCCGCCGCCGGCGGCGACCTCTCGGATCACCTGGCATCCCGTGCCGAGGTCGGCGAGATCTTCCTACGCTCGGAGGTGCCCGCCGTCATCCTCCAGGCCGCGGTGATCATCGGCTCCGGCTTAGCCAGCTTCGAGATGCTCAGATACCTGACGGACCGGCTGCCGGTCAGCGTGACCCCGCGCTGGGTCCACACTCGGACCCAGCCGATCGCGGTGCGGGACGTGCTCGCGTACCTGATCGGCTGTGCTGGCCTGCCGGACGACACGAACCGCACGTTCGACATCGGCGGCCCGGACGTCATGACATACGCGGACATGATGCGCAGATATGCCAGAGCCGCCGGGCTGGGCCGCCGGGTGATCATCCCGGTGCCCCTGCTCACACCGCGACTCTCCGCACACTGGGTCAATCTCATCACACCGGTGCCGAGATCCATCGCCGTGCCTCTTATCGACTCCCTCGTGCACGAGGCGGTCTGCTCGGAGAACGACATCGCCGACTTCATGCCGGGCGTGGCCGCAGAGGCCACCTCGTATGGGCGCGCCGTCGAGCTGGCTCTGGAACGTATCCACGACGCCGAGGTGGAGAGCAGCTGGTCAAAGGCATCGACGGCGGGACCGCCCTCAGATCCGCTGCCGTCGGATCCGTCCTGGTCGGGTGGTTCGTTGCTGTCCGATGTCCGCACCGTGCACGTGAAGGCCCGTCCGGAGCGGCTGTGGGAGGTGGTCGAGGGCATCGGCGGCGACAACGGCTGGTATTCGTTCCCGCTCGCCTGGGCGGTCCGCGGCTGGGCCGACCGGGTGATCGGCGGCGTGGGGCTGCGGCGTGGCCGCCGTGATCCGGCCCGGCTTCATCTGGGCGACGCGCTGGACTGGTGGCGCGTCGAAGAGCTCGATCACGGCCGCTTCCTGCGGCTGCGCGCGGAGATGAAGGTGCCGGGGCGAGCCTGGCTGGAGATCCATATCACCCCGGAAGACGGCGGAGCGATCTATCGGCAGCGCGCGGTGTTCGTGCCGCGCGGTCTGTCCGGTCAGCTGTACTGGTGGCTGTTGCGGCCTTTTCACGGACTGATCTTCGGTGGCATGGCGCGCAACATCACCCGCACAGCCGCCCGATGGCAGGGGTGAGGCCCGAGGACCGCGGTCGTGGCCACGTGGATCATTCTGTTCCGGAATGTCGCGATTTAGGCTAATGTTCCCCTCGTTGTTCCGAAAGGGGGGTCGGGGCCGACGATGAGTGGACGCCATGCGCAACGAGGTCACCGCCGGCGCTTCTGGGCGCGTATTACCGCGGCCGTCGTCGCCGTCGGGGTGCTCGCGTTCGGCGCCTACGTGCTCAGCGATTACCTACGCGACGACGACGTGGGCCGGATCCGGCAGGAGGCGTCGTGCGATGCCCCGATCGTGGTGAGTGTGGCGGCCGAGCCGAACATCGCATTCGTCCTCGGCCAGGTCGTCGATGACCATCAGGCCATGATCGAGACTCCGGACGGCGAATGCGTCGAGTACGAGGTGGCCGCCGCCCCCTCGGCGGCGGTCGTCCGTGAGCTGAACGGTGGCGGCGGCCCGGACGTCTGGGTGCCGGAGTCGACCCTGTGGCTCCAGCGGGTGTCGGGCGACGGTCCAGGGTTGGGGGAGTCACGGCAGATCGCGACGTCGCCGCTTGTGGTGGTCGCGCCAAAGCCGGTGGCCCGTGGTCTCGGATGGCCTGACGCCGAGTTCTCGTGGACGGACATGCTGGGCGGAGAGACGCCCGCGACGATCACCGACCCCATGGCCACCACAGAAGGTCTGGCCACGCTCCTGGCGGTGCAGGGCGTCGTCGGTGGCGGTGAGCAAGATCAGGCCAGGCTGGTGGAGGCGATGACCTCCGTCTCCCGGTCCGCGGTGGCCGATGTGGAGGCGGCGTACGAGCTGGTGTCGTCCGGCTCGTCGTCGACGGCCTTGTTCACGGCCACCGAACAGTCCGTGGTGAAGCACAACGAGCAAGACCCGGAGCACCTGGTAGTAGCGCTCTACCCAGCTGAGGGCACCCCGGTCTTCGATTATCCGGCCGTTCCGATCAACTCCGGTGACGACGGGACAGGTGACGGCGACGCGGCGAGGTCCGCCGCGATCGAGCGCCTCCTCGAGTTCCTGCACACGGAGCCCGCGGTGACCGCCATCCAGGAAGCGGGCTTTCGCAGCGCGGACGGTGCCGCCCGCGATTCCGCGGGGATCGTCGACGGAACTCAGGCGCGGATGCCCGCCATCTTGCCGCTCCCGGAACCGGAAGCGGTGAATGCGGCCCAGCGACAGTGGGCGGCGCTCTCTCTCGACATGCGCATGCTCGCCGTGATCGACGTCTCCGGCTCGATGTGGGAAACCGAAGGCGACGCGCCACCACCGATCGAGGTGGTCCGCGACGCCAATCTGGCCGCCCTGCAGCTCATCCCGCCCACGAGCGACCTGGGTCTATGGGTGTTCTCCACCGAGGAGGATCCGCCCGATCACTGGCGCGAGGTGGTGGAGCTGGGTCCGCTGACCGACGAGGTCGGTGACGGCACCCGCCTGGACGCGCTCGTCGCCGAGACCAAGGCCTTGCCCGACTCCGAGGTCCGGGGATGGACGGCGCTCTACGACACAGCGTGGGCAGCGTTCCGCGCGGTCAAGGAGAACTTCGACCCCAACCGGGTCAATTCCGTGGTGCTTCTGACCGACGGCGAGGACGAGCGCGGTGCCGGCTTGGAGCCCGGGATGGATCTGGAGACGCTCCTCACCCAGCTCCAGGCGCAGCATGACCCGGCCCGCCCGGTGCTCATCATCACCATCGGGATCGGCCCGGACGCCGACATGGCGGCGTTGGAGCAGATCTCCGGGGCAACGGGCGCGTCCGCGTATCAGGCCGTGGACCCGGCGGACCTGCCGGAGATCTTCTTCCAGGCGATGGTGGAGCGCCAGTGCCGTCCGAACTGCTGAGTTAAAGCGTCGCTTAGCAGGGTATCGGCGAGTGGGACCACTGGGCATCACCAGAGGAGCGTGATCGTCATGCCAGCACGCGATGAACTGCCGTCGACACTTGAGCGATCGCCGAAGCGCGCCCAGGAGGTGTGGATCAAAGCTCATGACTCCGCCGTGGACACGTACGGCGAAGGTGAGCGAGCGCACCGCACGGCGTTCTCGGCGTTGAAGCACGAGTTCGAGAAGGTGGGCGACCACTGGGAGCCGAAGGACGGCAAGGGGCCGTCCGATCCCCAGGCCGAACGGGGAGCGGGGAAACGTGAAACCGAGACCGCCGGCGGAGTGGATGCCAACGCCTCGAAACAGCACCTCTATGAGAAAGCGCAGAAGCTCGGCATTGAGGGCCGTTCGACCATGTCGAAGGACGAGCTCGTCGAAGCGTTGCAGAAAGAGAACGCCCGGCAGACCCGGAAGAGCCGGAACAGCTGAATCGCACGGCACGTGGTGTCTTGGAGGCGCAGATGACACAGACCGAGGCAGATTTACTGTCGATGATCCACGAGCTCGTCGACGAAGAACGCCGATTGCGGGAGAGTGCCGGAGCTCGGGAGATGAGCACTGACGAGGAACAGGCACGCTTGCGAAGGGTTGAGGAGCAACTGGACCAGTGCTGGGACCTGTTGCGCCAGCGGCGCGCTCGTGCCGAGGCGGGTCAGGATCCGCAAGAGGCCGCTCCCCGGCCGACCGAGGAAGTCGAGAACTATCTTCAGTAGGCCGTGCACCCGGCGAGGACTTATGGTTGGTGAATGTCGTCGTCACAGGTGCTGGAGGTGGCCGGACGCGAGGTGACCGTCACCAACCCGGACAAGCTGGTCTTCCCCCTCAGCGGCTACACCAAGCTGGATCTGGTGCGGTATTACCTGGCTGTGGCCGACGGCGCCCTGCGAGGTGTCGCGGGGCGCCCGATGATTCTCAAGAGGTTCGTCAAGGGGATCGACGAGGAAGCCTTCTTTCAGAAGCGGGCGCCGTCGAAACGGCCGGAGTGGCTTGACGTGGCAACGCTGCGGTACGCGTCTGGGACCAGCGCCGACGAGGTGGTGGTTCGGGACACCGCTGGCCTTGCGTGGGTGGTGAACCTGGGCTGCATCGACCTCAACCCGCATCCGGTACGGGCCGAGGATCTGGACCGCCCGGACGAGCTTCGCATCGACCTTGACCCGGTTCCCGGTGTGGAATGGCGGCAAATCGTCGATGTCGCGCTCGTGGCCAAGGAGGTCCTGGAGGATCACGGGCTCACGGCATGGCCGAAGACCTCCGGGTCGCGTGGATTCCACGTGTACGCCAGGATCGATCCTCGGTGGGCGTTCCGTCAGGTCCGGCTCGCGGCGGAGACTGTCGCCCGCGAGGTGGAGAACAGGGCGCCGGACCTCGCGACGAGCAAATGGTGGAAAGAAGAGCGTGAAGGTGTCTTCGTCGACTTCAACCAGAACGCCAAGGACCGCACGGTCGCCTCGGCGTACTCCGTGCGGCCCACCCCGGACGCCCGGGTGTCGGCGCCGCTGCACTGGGACGAGGTACGTGATTGCGGGCCGGAGGATTTCACCATCGAGTCGGTACAGGAGCGGTACGCGACTCTGGGAGACCCGTGGGAAGGCATCGACGGTACCGGCGGATCGCTGGACGCTCTGCTCGAACTGGCCGAGCGGCTGGGCCCCGCGGAGAAACCTCCGAAGGGCGTGGGGCGTCGCCGGCAGACGATGCCGCTGATCGAGATCGCCCGGGCGAAGAGCAAGCAGGAGGCGCTGGACGGGCTCGATCGCTGGAAGGCCAGGCACCCCGCGGTGGCGGACCGGCTGGAGCCGGCCGACGTGCTCGTGGACGGGATGCGCGGGCGGAGTTCGCTCTGGTACCGGATCCGGGTCAACCTTCAGCACGTTCCAGAGGCTGAGCGCCCGCCGCAGGAGCCGCTGGAAGTCGATTACGACCCGTGGGCCGGAACGTCGTTCGCGCGTGACGGCGCGTGATCGCGGGTCAGCGGCCGGGCACCGCGGTGCGCAACCCGTTGTGCCGGCAGGCGCGGGTGAGCCGGTCATCGTAGGTGAGCTATATCCGATCCTCCCGGTCGAGTAGCTGGGCGCTGGTGACTCTGTCCGGAAGGACAATGCGTTTGGTGGCCCTTCGAACCGTTGCCGTTGACAGTGTGGTCACCTTTCGGTCAGTGTCAGCCACATGAGTACCGAGGGTGTGTTCGTGATCGTGGGTGGGGGCCTGGCCGGGGCCAAGGCGGCGGAGACGCTGCGTGAGGAAGGCTTCGACGGACAGGTGGTGCTGCTCGCGGCCGAAGACCTGCCGCCGTACGAGCGGCCGCCGCTGTCGAAAGGCTATCTGCTCGGCGCCGACGAGCGGGAGAAGGCGTTCGTCCACCCTCTCGAGTGGTATTCCGGCCACGACATCGACCTGCGGCTGGGCGTCCGGGTCACGGCGTTGCATCCGGGCGATCACCAGGTCGAGGTTGCCGGCGGCGAGCGGATCGGCTACGAGAAGCTCCTCCTCGCCACGGGGTCCGAGCCACGGCGGCTCGACGTCCCCGGCGCAGAACTGGACGCCGTCTACTACCTGCGTGAGCTGCCGCATGCGGACCACCTTCTCGACGTGCTCGAACCGGGGCACCGGGTGGCTGTCATCGGTGGCGGCTGGATCGGCCTGGAGGTGGCCGCGGCGGCCCGGACGCACGGGGCCGAGGTCACCCTGATCGAGGTGGCCGACCTGCCGCTGCAAGGTGTGATGGGGGCGAAGGTCGGGCGGGTGTTCGCCGATCTGCATCGCGAACACGGCGTGAGTCTGCGGCTCGGTTCCGAGGTCCGCGAGGTGATCGGCGACAACGGCCGTGTGGTGGCGGTGGTCACGGCGGATGGCGACGAGATCATGGCCGACACGGTGGTGGTCGGCATCGGGGTACGGCCGGTGATCGACCTGGCCGTCGCCGCCGGGCTCGACATCGACGACGGCGTAGCCGTCGACGCCGCGCTGCGGACGTCGGATCCTGACGTCTACGCCGCAGGTGACATCGCCAGCATGGACCATCCTGTACTGCCGGGGCGGGTCCGGGTCGAGCATTGGTCCAATGCGCTCGACGGCGGCCCAGCGGCGGCCCGGTCCATGCTCGGCCAGGACGTCTCCTACGACCGGCTGCCCTATTTCTTCACCGATCAGTACGACCTCGGGATGGAGTACATCGGGCACGCTCCGCCGGGTGGATACGACGACGTCGTTCTCCGCGGCGACGTGGAGGGCCGGGTGTTTCAGGCGTTCTGGCTGGACGGCGGCCGTGTCGTCGCCGGCATGCACGTCAACATGTGGGACGACGGCATAGCCCCCATCGAGGCACTGGTGCGCTCCGGCCAGACTGTCGAACCGGAACGGCTCTCCGACCCGGAGACCGCACTGGACCAGGCCTGACAGCCGGCTGGCCCGCTCGCGGTCAGAAAACCTGCGTGTCCGGGAGGGAACACGCACAATGGCATCATGCCGGTGACAATCGGGACGTCGGGTTGGCAGTACCGAGACTGGCGCGGTGTGCTCTATCCGGAAGGGCTGGCTCAGCGGCGCTGGCTCGGCCGTTACGTCGAGGCGTTCGCCACCTGTGAGAACAACAGCGCGTTCTACCGGCTGCCGAGCCGGGAGACGTTCGCATCCTGGCGAGCGCAGCTGCCCGGCGACTTCACCATGGCGGTGAAGACCAGCAGGTTTCTCACTCACATCAAACGATTACGCGACGCGGAAGAGCCGGTCCAGCGCTTCCTCGATGCCGCGGCAGGCCTGGGCGATCGGCTGGGGCCCGTGCTCGTGCAGCTCCCGCCGACGATGGACGCCGACCCCGCCCGGCTCGACGCGTGCCTGGCGCTCTTTCCCGACCATGTGCGCGTGGCGGTCGAGTTCCGGCACGACTCGTGGTGGACCGACGACGTCCGTGCCATCCTGACCGCCCACGGCGCCGCCCTCTGCTGGGCCGATGTACGCGGGCGTCCGCGTAGTCCGCTCTGGCGGACGGCCGCATGGGCATACCTGAGGATGCATCAGGGCATGGCGTGCCCGCGGCCGCACTATGGCGACCAGGCCATGCGCACGTGGGTGCGCCGGCTGTGTGGAACCTGGCCGGAGAACGCGGACGTGTACGTGTACTTCAACAATGACCCTGGAGGGGCGGCTGTGCGCAATGCGGTCCGATTCGCTGAGCTCACCAGGGCACATGGCCGGGTGTGCACGCGCACTCCGCGGCTCGGTGACTGACCCGGTCTGTCATCGATCGAGACATCTTCCGTCTACACATGTCCGGCGCCGTGGCCGCGGGCGCGCTCCAACGCTTCCCGGCTCCGGGCGATGAACGGCTGGGCGCCGAGCCGCTCGTGCTGGCTGGTGGCTTCGTCGAAGTGCACCACCGCCGCGTCGGCCTGGCCGAGGGTGAGGGCGAGCAGGCCGAGGGCGTGTGAGACGGATCCACGGCACGCGGCCACTCGTCCGGCCACCGCGATCTGTCCCGCGAACGGGCGCAGCGCCTCCGCCAGCGGCTTGGCGATGCGGACGTCGCCAAGTTCGGCCGCTGCCTCGGCCAGGAGACACGAACCGACCAGCCAGTGATCGCCGCGGGGATCCTCGGCCAGTAGTTCGCCGAGCAATGCCGTGGCCTCTTCGGCCGCCCATGCCGGACGGTCGAGAACGTGAAGAACGCGGAGGCAGCGCCAGACCAGCACACGGGGAAACTGATCGGCCATCTCCGCCAGCCGCGCGGTGCGCTGGACGTGGCCCGGCGTGTCGAGCTCCCGCAAATCGGTGATCACCTGGGCGAAGAACAGTCCGATGGCGAACTCCGGTGCGCCCTTGCCGTGCGTCTCAGCGGTGGCGGCGAGTTCATCGGCATCGGAGAAGTCGCCGGTCAGTAGTGCGTTCACCATCCGATAGACGGTGGCGTACCACTGAAACTCCGGGTGGTCCCGCTGGCTCGCGGCCTCCAGAAGTGTCTCCATCCGATCGGCCATGGCCGCCATCTCGCCCGCTTGCAACTGACCGATCACCTGCGCCGCGAGGCCGGCGAGTTCCAGCAGTGTCTCCCCGGAACGCTGGGCGGTCTGCGTCACTCGTTCGGCCAGAGCCAGGCTCGCGCGCCACTCGCCCGGTGATCGGGTGACGTAGTGGCGCGCGTAGAGGGCGTGAGCCAGAGCACCGTCGTCCCTGAGTTCCTCCGCCAGAGACACCGCTTCGGTTGCCATGGCCAGGCTCCGGTCTCGTTCCGGTGACCAGTACAGCTCGGTGGCGAACCGGGCGAGAAGCCGGACCCGAAGCGCTGTGGGCCGGCCGGCATGGGCGGCCAGAGCCTCGTCGAGCAGCGCGATCCGGTGCGTCTGGGCTACGCCGAACAACATTCCGGTCTCGGACGCGCCCAGTGCCGCTTGGGCGAGGAGATCCGCGTCGTTGGAGGCACGGGCCATGCCCATGGCCTCCTCGTAGGCGTGCTCGGCGAGGGTAAAGGCGCCGCTGCGGGCGTGCAGGCGGGCCAGGGCGAGCGCAAGCGTCAGGCGATCTCTGGCCTGCTCGGCGGTACCGGTATCACTGGCCGCGGTGACCTCGAAGTGCAAAGCAGCTCGCAGGTCACCGGTCACCGTGTCGAACTCGTCCCGCCATGGGCCGCCCGTGTTGAGCTGGTGTTCCAGCTCGGCCGCGGTGGTGCTGGCCCAGGTCAGGTAGCGAGCCTGGATCGAGTTCCACTCGCCGGAGGCGGCGAGCTTGTCCCGTGCATACGCACGTACCACGGCCAGCAGGCGCCAGCGGCTGCCCGACGGTGTCCGCACGTGCACGAGCAAGCTCTTGTCGGTCAGCCGGCCGAGGATGTCGATCACTGCGGCGGGACTCTGCCCGTCGGTGCCCACGGCGAGCGCGGCCGTGAGGTCGAACGCACCGGCGAACATCCCGATCCTCCGGAACAGCACCCGCTCGTCGGGGTCGAGCAGTTCATGACTCCAGTCGAGAACGGTACGTACAGAGCGGTGCCGCCCGGTCGAGCCGCGTGAGCCGACCAGTGCGCGAAGGTTGTCGTCGAGCGCGGTGAGAAGCCCGTCGATGCCCAGCGAAGCAGCCCTGGCCGCGGCCAGCTCGATCGCCAGCGGCAATCCGTCACATCTGGCGCAGACCTCCCCGACGAGCGCCGGTTCCGCGTCGAAACCGGGCTCGACAGCCCGCGCCCGGTCCAGGAACAGCGCTTCGGCCTCGGAACCCTTGGGCCCGCCCGTACCTGGCCCTACCAGAGACAGTGCGGGCAAGGTGTAGACCTGCTCGCCTGCCGCGCCGAGCCGCTCCCGGCTGGTCGCCAGCACCACGAGGTTCGGGCAGGCACGGGTGAGGCGGTCCACGAAAGGCGCCACGGTATCGACCACGTGCTCGCAATTGTCCAGGATCAACAGTGCACGACCGCGGTCGAAATGCTGGTGTATGGCCTGCTCGAGGATGACGTCTGGTTGTTCGGTCACGCCCGTGGCCGCCGCGACCGCCACGGCGGCGAACTCCGCTGCCACGGGTGCCAGGTCGACGAAGAGAACACCGGCAGGGAACTCCGCGGTCGCCGACTCGCCTGCCGCCACCGCGAGACGTGTCTTGCCCATGCCACCCGGCCCCACCACCGTCACGATCCGGTGGGTGGCCAGCAGTGTGGCCAGGCGAGCGAGCTCGTCCTGACGACCCACGAACGTCGTCGCGGGGGCCGGAAGCGTCACTGGGGTGTCCAGGGCGGCGGGCGCCGGCGTAGGCGATGCGGCCGCGGGTGGGAGCGCCGGCGGCAGGAGTGCCGGGTCCTGCGCGAGGATGGCCGATTCGAGTCGGCGCAGCTCCGGACCGGGCTCCACCCCCAGCTCGTCGGCTAGCAGCCTGCGCACCCGCTGGTATGTGTGCAGGGCGTCACCCTGGCGACCGGCGCGGAACAGCGCGAGACATAGCTGCGCCCAGCGACGTTCCCGTAGCGGGGTCTCGGCCAGGTTCGCCTCCAGCTCGCCGATCAGGTCGGAGGCGCGATTGCAGGCGAGCTGGGCGTCCACCCGGTCGTCGACGGCCGATTCGTATTCTTCGATCCACCGGGTGACCTCGGCGTGACCGCGCGACGTCTGCGGCAGCTCAGGCGCGCCCCGCCACGCCCCGATCGCCTCCGTCAGTCTCGCGGCAGCCTCGTTGGCCGCACCTCGGGCGAGCGCCTCCCTGCCGTCCCGTACCGCGGCTTCGAACTCGACCGCGTCACAGCGGCTAGGGGCAAGCACCCATCCGTTTCCACGAGTCGTGACGACGCCGGGCCCGAGGACCCGGCGCAAAGTGGAGATGTGGGTCTGCAATGCCTTGCGGGCCGTGGCCGGAGGGTGCTCCCCCCATAACAGCGCGGTCAGGGCCCCGCCGGACACGACCGTGTCCGCGTGCAGGCTGAGCATGATCAGCACGGCGCGCGGCTTGGCGCCGGGAATCTCTACGGCACGTCCGGCACGGCTGACCTCGAGTGGCCCCAGAACGCTGACATCAACGAGGTGCGCAACGCTCATGCTCATCGCCTGCCCCTGCGTGGCGGACTGGCCGGGGCGAGCTCTTTACCCGACCATGACCGGTTCTTGACCCCTCGCCGCGAGGGTACATCAGGGGGACAGAGCTGCTGGTTGCGGTACGTCGATCCAGGGGGGCCGTCAGGCAGGGGGAATGTGCCGCAGCCAGCAGCGAGCATCTGTCGGTTTCAGCCCTGTGCGTGCCGACCGGCTCGGAGTCCCACGCTATGCGGATGAACGCCCACGCCGGCCACGCGGACGTCGTGCGAGTCGTGGAGGTTTCGGATGGGGGTGCCGGTCGACTCCGACGACGTGGGCGCGTTCAGGTGCAAGGTGGCGGCTGATGTCGCGACCGCCGCGCACCTCGCGACGTTGGTCCTCGGCGACCGGCTGGGCTTGTGGCCAGCACTCGCGCAAGGGGCCGCGACGGCGGAGGAGCTGGCCCGCCGCACGGGCTGTGAACCCGCGTACGTGCGCGAGTGGCTCGTCGCCCAGCACACCGGCGGGTATTGCCAGCGCGATGAGAACGGCCGCTTCGAGCTCTCCGCCGCTCAGGCCGCAGTTCTCGCCGATCCCGAATCGCCGGCTTTCCTGACCGGAGCCGCCGTGGTGGCCGGTGTGCTTCACAAGGACGAGGATCTTGCCGTGGAGGCCTTCCGGACCGGGCGGGGCATCGGGTGGCATGAGCACGACGACGACCTCTTTCGCGGTACGGACCAGTTGTCCGCGCCCTCCTATCGGGAACACCTCGTCCACGACTGGCTGCCCACGCTGGACGGGATGGTGGAGAGGCTCGCGGAGGGAATCAGCGTGGCCGACGTCGGCTGTGGTCGAGGCGCGGCCGCCGTCCTTCTCGCCGAGGCGTTTCCGAACAGCGTCTTCGTCGGCTTCGACAATCACCATCCGTCGATCGATCTGGCGCGACGTCGTGCTCGCGACGCCGGCGTCGGCGACCGCGTGCGGTTCGAGACGATGGCGGCTACCGGATACCCCGGCAGCTACGAGCTCGTCTGCGCCTTCGACGTGCTGCACGACATGGCCGACCCAGTGGGCGTCGCGCGGCACATCCGCAGGTCCCTCACCGGAGACGGGACGCTCATGCTGATCGAGCCGATGGCGATCGAGCGGTGCGGAGCCGACATGTCGGTGGCAAGCCGGTATTTCACAGCAGTGTCGGCCCTCGTCAGCCTGCCGCACGCGCGGTCCCAAAGCGGGCCGTACGAGCTGGGAAATCAGGTTCCGGACTCGGTGTGGGCCCGCTTGCTCGGCGAGGCAGGATTCACCCGGTTTCGCCGGACCACCGAGACGGAGTTTGCCCGGGTTTTCGAGGTGCGACCGTGATCATCAAGCCCGCACATCACGTCGACACGTAGTCGACGGCGAGCTTGATCACTCGCTCGTCCAGGAGTATGCGCTGGTGGCCGAGGCCATCGGTACTCACGAGCTCGGCCTCGGGCCACGTGGAGGCCACCTTGACGCCGTCGTCGTACGGTGACTGCTTGTCGTCGCGGTCGTGGATGACCAGCGCAGGCGGCACCTGCGCGGCCGAGCTCGTCAGCAGCATGTTGAAGTCGTCCAAGGGCCGGTTCGCCAGCTTCTCGAGCTTGATGAACAAGTGCTTGCGGGTGCGGCGTCCGAAGCCGAGCATCTTCTCCATCAGACGGAGGCTCGAGACCGGGTCGACGCCCGGAGAAACGAACACCAGCCGGCGCGCGTCGAGCCCGTCGCGGACCGCCATCGCCGTGGACGTGCAGCCGAGCGAATGGGCGATGATGCCATCCGCCTCGCCGTGCGCCCGGCTCACCATGGTCAGCGCCGCGATGAAGTCCACGGCGGTGGCACGCCCGGGTCCGGACTCGCCTGGTCCGGAATCGCCGTGACTGGCGACGTCGAAGGCGACGACCCGGCGGCCTGCTCGCTGGAGCGGCTCGACGAACGCACCGAGCTGGCCGCGCCAGCCGCCCCAGCCATGGGCCAGATACACCGTCTTGACCCTGCCGGGGTCGCTCGCCGGAGTTGCTGGCTCCCAGATCTCGATGGCGATGCGGCGGCCGTCGTGCTCGAGGTCAGAGCGGCGCCCGGGTGACGGCCGGTTGTCGTGGCGACGTTGCGCTCCCGGCGGGAGCGTGCACCACAGGCGCAGCGCCCACCGGCCGGCCGCGGCGGGCGCGAGCCGGTCGAGAAGCTTGAAAGCCGCCCGGAGCGAGGGCGCGCCGCCATTTCCAGGACGAACGATCGTGCTATTTTTGGGTCGATCGGCGGTTTTCATCTGACCTCACATGGGGTTGACGGCAGGGGCTGGACGGGGTTAGAGCTGGGGCGGGGCGGTGGCCGGCGCCGGAATGGGACGCGCGTCGTCGAGCAGCCTGGAGAACGCGCGCCGGGCGCGTGTCTCCGCCGCGTTGTCTCGCAGTAGCCGGTGGGCGTGGTAAAACGCGAGCATGATTCCGTCGAGGTCGGTGGCGAACTGATCAGGGTCCGCGTCTGCGCGGAACTGGCCCTCGGCGATGCCCGTACGGAACACCTGGGCGATGGTGTCGAGCAGGTCACGATGGTCCTGGACCAGTTGATCACGGACGGCGCCGTCGTCTTCGTCGAGCTCCGTGGCGGCCTTCACGAAGAGGCATCCGCCGGGCTGCCGGGACAGCCCGCAGTGGATCCAGCGGTCGAAGAGCTCGCGGACCCGGGTTTCCCCGCGCGGCGCAGCGAGCGCCGGACGGACCACCGTGTCGATGAACTGGGCGCGCGCCTCGGCGAGAACGGCCAGCTGGAGCGCCTCCTTGGACTGGAAGTGCGCGAACAGGCCGCTCTTGGACATGCTGGAGGCCGATGCGAGCTGGCCGATGGTCAAGCCGCGGAGCCCCACCTGGTACGCCGTCCTGACGCCCTGCCGGAGGATCTCCTGGCGTGTCTCGGCCCCTTTGCTCACGAAAAGAAGATTAGCACGACCGTTCGCTCACTTGCTGCGGGGGCCGACGACCCCGTGTTCGATCAGGCTCGCGGCCGTGTCGATGACAGACTGCTCGACCGGCCGCATCGTCCATCCCAGTTCCTGGCGCGCTCTGTGGGCGCTGACCGTTTCCGGGCGACCCAGCATCTCGAGCGCCAGCCGGGCGGATTCGTCGAAGCGTGCCATCACGTGCATCAGCCAGTTCGGGATAGCGCGTGTGGGTACCCGGTAGCCGCGCGTGTTGAACTCCGCGGCGAGAATGGCGGCGATCTCCTGCATCCAGATGTTGTCGCCTGCGCAGATGTAGCGTTTGCCGGCGGCTGCGGGCGATTCCATGGCCAGTCGGTGTGCCACGGCGAGATCGCGGACGTCGACGACGGCGAATCCGAGTGACGGTGACCCCGGCTGCTGGCGGGCGAGGAGCATCCTGACAACGTCGACGGAGGTCCCGACGGCGGGCGAGTGAACGGGTCCGAGTGCCAGGCCGGGATTGAGGACGGTCAGCTCGAGCCCACTGTTTGTGGGTAAATCTCGCACGAAGTCCCAGGCGGCCTGTTCGGCGAGTGTCTTGCTGCGTTGGTAAGCGGTACTGCGTTCCACCACGGACCAATCGTCCTCGGTGAAACGGGCGTCGCCTCGTCGCTCGTGCCCAGAGGTGATGGCCGCGAGCGAAGAGGTGAGAACCACTCGTCCGACCGTGCCGCTAGCCACGCTCGCCCGCAGCACACGCAACGTGCCCTCCACCGCTGGCCGGACGAGT
This sequence comes from Phytoactinopolyspora alkaliphila, assembly GCF_010550695.1. Classification (GTDB taxonomy): domain Bacteria; phylum Actinomycetota; class Actinomycetes; order Jiangellales; family Jiangellaceae; genus Phytoactinopolyspora; species Phytoactinopolyspora alkaliphila. Next base: position 54,914 of record NZ_JAAGOB010000011.1, on the reverse strand, counting down.
TCCTGCGCGTCTCCGGGCCGGCGCGCGGGAAACGGGGAGGCGATGTGCATGACGTAGTCACACCCAGCCGCCGCGTCCTTCCAGCCGGTGTCCGAGTCGAGGTGAGCCGCTACCAATTCGAGGTCGCTGCCGGTGCGCCCTGCCAGGTCGCGCAGGTGTGCCACTTTGTGTGCCGCGCCGGTGTCTCGCACCGTGCCGCGAACGGCGTACCCGTGTTCCAGGAGTTCACGGACGCAATGGCCGGCGACGAAGCCGGAAGCGCCGGTGACGAGTACACGTGCTCCCATATCGAGTGCCCTTCTTTTTCGCGCTGGCTCGCGTTCCGTGGCTGCCTGGCGCGTCTATCTAAACATTGCTTACATATCTAAGCATTGTATAGATTGTGCTGGTGTCGACTGTCAAGCCGGAACTGCCTAACCTCGGAGGCGTGCCACCGACCCGGACGACGTACCACCATGGCGCGCTGCGTGAAGAACTCATGAGCGCGTGCTTGCGGCTCATCGAGAGCGAGGGCATCGCGGCCGTGAGCCTGCGGCGGGTCGCGCGCGAAGCGGGCGTCAGCCCAGGAGCTCCGTACCATCATTTCGCCGATCGGTCCGCTCTGCTGGCGGCGCTGTCCGCGGACGGGTTCGAGCTGCTTGCCACGCGTCTGATCGCGGCCCGGAGAGCGGGATCCGGCGGTGTCGGGGCGCTCTCGGCGCTCGTGCAGGCGTATGTGGATTTCGCCCGGAGCGAGCCTGGCTACTTCCGGTTGATGTTCCGTCCGGAGCTCTCCGAGCCGCACAAACACTTGGCCGCCCGCACGGCGGGAGACGCGGCGTTTGACGTGCTCACGGACGTGGTTTCAGACTGCGTCGAGAGCGGCGTGGTGGCGCGGGCCAACGCTCAAGCCGTCCTCATGGCGGTGTGGGGGCTGGCGCACGGCATCGCCTCACTGTGGCTAGACGGCCAGCTTGGTGAGGAAGGCAAGCTCGGCACCGCCCCGGAGCAGGTGACGGCTCAGATCACCCGCCTGCTGGAGTCCGCGGTGACCGCATGCGGGCATGATGCCGAAGCGACATAGAGTCGCGGCTGTGGAGTATTCGTGGAAGCCGGCCGCCGCCACCGGTATGGGGTCGTTGCCGTATCAGGACCGCGACGAGGCCGCGCGGATCGTTCTCGATGAGCTCACCGACTTCCCACATATACCGGAGCTGCCCAGGCGGGGAGCCGGGTCCGGCATTGTCGGGCGCTCGGCTGCCTTGCTCGTCGACCTCCATGTCGATCTTCAGCCGTCGGGGTGGCGGCTGGTCGACCGGTCCGGCGCCGACGAGCGAGCCGCCAGATCGGCGCTCCGGGCTGACCTCGATGCGCTGGAGATCGCCGCGTACGGCTTCGAAGGCCCGCTGAAGATCCAGGTGGCCGGTCCGATGACGCTGGCCGCCAGCCTGGAGCGCACGCGCGGGGACAAGGCGCTCGCCGATCACGGTGCGCGCAAGGACATCGCCGAGTCCCTGGCGGAGGGAGTCGCGGCTCATGTGGCGGAGATCGGCAGCCGGGTCCCGGGGGCGTCCGTGGTCGTCCAGCTGGACGAGCCGAGCCTTCCTGCAGTGCTTGCGGCGCGCATCCCCACCATCAGTGGGTTCGGACGATTGCGCGCTGTGCATGCGAGCGAGGCCGAGACGCTGATCGGAGCGGTGATCGCCGCCGCCGGCGCACCCGTCGTGGTGCATTGCTGCGCCGCAGACGTGCCGTCGGACCTGATCCGGAAGGCCGGAGCGGTGGCGGTCGCGCTGGACGCCGGGCTGCTCGACGACGCATCACTGGGTGAGCTCGCCGCGGCAGTGGACGCCGGCCTGGCGCTCTGGCCCGGCGTGGTGCCGGCCTCCACGCCGGCCACGCCACCCACCGATCGTGAGCTGGCGCAGCGTGTGTCGGGCCTCTGGCGGCGGCTCGACCAGGATCCCGGCCGGATGGCGCCGCGTACGGTGGTGACACCGGTGTGCGGTCTGGCCGGCGCGGACGAACCCTGGACCCGTCGCGCCTACGCATTGGCGCGCTCCACTGCCCGTGCCTTCGCGGACATTGTCGCCCTGGAGCAGTAGTTTCTGTTGTTGTGAGCACCGAACCTGTCGACATCGCCGACGTCCCCGCAGAGGTCCGCGATCGCCACGCCATCCTCGCGCAAGAGGTCGAGGAGCACCGTCAGCGGTATTACTTCGCGACGCCCACCATCAGCGACGCCGAGTTCGACCAGCTGATGCGCGAGCTCGAGTCCATCGAGGAGCAGTACACGTCTCTGCGCACGCCGGACTCGCCCACCCAGAAGGTCGGCGCGCCGGTGACCGAGCCGGGCGTGGTCGAGGGTTCGTGGCCGCCCATCGATCATCTGGAGCGGATGCTCAGCCTGGACAACGCGTTCACCTTCGACGAGCTCACCGAATGGGCGTCCCGGGTGGAGCGAGAGGTCGGAGAAGGCGCACGGTATCTGTGCGAGCCGAAGGTGGACGGGCTGGCTGTGGACATCGTCTACCGAGACGGCCGGCTGGCCACCCTCGCTACCCGTGGTGACGGCCGCACGGGAGAGAACATCACCTACAACACGCGCTATGCCGACGCCATCCCCAAGGAGCTGACCGGCACCGACCAGTTTCCGGTGCCGGAGGTGGTGGAGATCCGCGGCGAGGTGGTGTTCCCTGCGGAGGCGTTCGAGGCGATCAACGCCGAGCGAGGCGAGCTCGGGTTGCCGCTGTTCGCCAACGCCCGCAATTCCGGCGCCGGCGTGCTCCGGCAGCGGCTTGACCGGCGCAAGGAGAAGATCGACGCCGCTCGCAAGCGCGCGGAGGCGGCCGGCGGTGAGGGCAGGGCGCAGCTGGCCCTGCAGCGTCTGGAGGACGAGTTCGACCGCGCTCGCCGGATGATCTCGTCGCTCATCCTGATCTGTCACGGTCTGGGGCAGCGCAGCGGTTTCGAGGTGGAGTACCAGTCCGAGGCGTACGCGGCGCTGAAGGCGTGGGGCCTGCCGGTGAGCGAGCGGGTGCGCGTGGTGCCAAACCTGCCGGCGGTGCAGGAGTACATCGGCCACTACGGCGAGCACCGGCACGACGTCGAGTATGAGATCGACGGTGTCGTCGTCAAGGTCGATCAGGTGAGCCTGCAACGGCGTCTGGGCTCCACGTCCCGCGCTCCGCGCTGGGCCATCGCCTTCAAGTACCCGCCGGAGGAGGTCACCACCAAGCTCCTCGACATCCGGGTCAGCGTGGGCCGCACCGGCCGGGTCACGCCGTACGGCGTGATGGAACCGGTCAAGGTGGCCGGCTCCACCGTCGAGAACGCCACGTTGCACAACGCCTCGGAGGTGGAGCGCAAGGGCGTGCTGATCGGCGACACCGTGGTGCTGCGCAAGGCCGGTGACGTCATCCCCGAGATCCTCGGGCCGGTGGCTGAGCTGCGCGACGGATCCGAGCGCGCCTTCGTCATGCCCACCGAGTGTCCGTCCTGCGCCACCACGCTCAAGCCGGCTAAAGAGGGCGACGTCGACATCCGCTGCCCCAACACCCGGTCGTGCCCGGCTCAACTCATCGAGCGGCTGTTCTACCTCTCCGGCCGGGGCGGCTTCGACATCGAGGCGATGGGCTGGGAGGCGGCGCAGGCGCTGACGGCGCCGGACGAGCCCGCGGAGCCTCCGGTGCGTGACGAAGGAGATCTGTTCGGGCTGCGCATAGAAGAGCTGCGCGACGTGCGGATCCGCCGTGAGATCCGCCGCAAGGGCCAGCCCACCGGCGAGTTCGAGCTGGTGCCGTACTTCTACACCAAGGAGACGCCGAGCAAGCCGTCGGTGCCCACCAAGAACACCGAGCGGCTCTTCGGCCAGCTGGAGAAGGCGAAGCGGCAGCCGTTGTGGCGGGTCCTGGTGTCGCTGTCCATCCGGCATGTCGGCCCCACTGCCGCTCGCGCGCTGGCCAACGCGTTCGGCTCGATGGAGCGGATCCAGAACGCCACCGAGGAGGAGCTCGCCGCCGTGGACGGCGTCGGGCCCACCATCGCGGCGTCCGTCATCGAGTGGTTCGAGGTGCCGTGGCACCGCGACGTCGTGCGCAAATGGAGTGAGGCGGGCGTGCGCATGGAAGACGAGCGGGACGAATCGGTCCCGCGTACGCTCGAGGGGCTCACCGTCGTGGTGACCGGTTCGCTCGAGGGGTTCTCCCGCGACGAGGCCAAGGAGGCGATCCTCGTCCGCGGCGGCAAGGCGTCGGGGTCGGTGTCGAAGAAGACGTCCTACGTAGTGGCCGGGGAGAGCGCCGGGTCCAAGCTCGACAAGGCCATGCAACTCGGGGTGCCGGTGCTCGGTGAGGAAGGCTTCCGCGCGTTGCTCGAAGGAGGCCCCGACGCAGCCGCGGCGCATGTTCAAGCGGCGGAGTGACGCCGGAGGGGCGGAGGCGTGGGAGGCGAGACGATCACCCTGTCCCTCTGCGGGGACGTCATGCTCGGCCGCGGCGTCGACCAGATTCTCCCCAACGCCGGCCACCCGCGCCTGAGTGAGCCGTTCGTGCGGGACGCCCGCGCATACCTGGACCTGGCCGAGCGAGTGAACGGCCCGATTCCCCGCCCGGTCGGGTTTCCCTGGCCGTGGGGTGAAGCCTTGTCCGTCCTCGGAGCCGTGGCGCCCGACGTCCGGATCATCAACCTGGAGACCAGCGTCACCAGGAGCGACGAGTTCGCGCCCGGTAAGTCCGTGCACTATCGGATGAGTCCGGGCAACATCGCGGCGCTGGTGGCAGGAAAGCCGGATGTCTGCGCGCTGGCGAACAACCACATCTTGGACTTCGGCCGGTCCGGACTGGCCGAGACACTGGACACCCTGGCCGGGGCCGGGTTGGACGGGGCCGGCGCCGGCCTCGACGCCACCGCGGCCGAACGTCCGGTCGCCGTGCGAGTGCGCACGTCGTCGGCGAGTGACGCCGCAACAGCGACGCAGGTGGTCGTCTACGCCATCGGCAGCCCGTCCAGTGGCATCGACCACGACTGGCGTGCGGGGCCGGACCGGCCCGGAATCGGTCTGGTGGATCTGAGCGAAACCGGCGCCGCGTCCCTGGCCGCACGGATCGGTGCGGCGAAACACTCGGGTGACCTGGTGGTCGTATCGATTCACTGGGGCGGCAACTGGGGCTACGACATTCCTGCGGAGCATGTCGAGTTCGCGCACCGGCTGATCGACGCGGGGGTGGACCTGGTCCACGGGCACTCGTCGCACCATCCCCGGCCGGTCGAGGTGTATCGCGGCAAGCTCGTCCTGTACGGCTGCGGCGACTTCATCAACGACTACGAGGGCATCGCCGGCCACGACGATTACCGGGACGACCTGCGGCTGCTGTACCTGGCGACGCTGCACGTGCCTACCGGCGCGCTGATGGCTCTGCGGATGGTGCCGATGCGGGCACGCCGGATGCGGCTGGAGTACGCCTCCGACGCCGACGCCATGTGGCTGGCGTCGACGCTCGACGAGGTGAGCGCTGATCATGGAGTCCGCGTCCGCCGGGCTGCACTGGATATGCCGGGCGGCGCTGTAGCCGCGCTGGCGGCGGATTTCGCCTGACGCATTGTGCGCCGCTTGTCGGTCCGTTGAGCTACGGTCGCAACGTGACCGATGATGCGAACCTCAGGGACGAGGCCGAAGGCCTGCTGCGCCGCCTGGTCGGCAGCGAGCACGCCGCCTTCCGGGACGGGCAGTGGGACGCGGTACGTGACCTGGTAGAACACCGTCGCCGAGTGCTTGTGGTCCAGCGCACCGGCTGGGGGAAGTCCGCGGTCTATTTCGTGGCCACCGGGCTGCTGCGCGCTCGCGGGCTCGGTCCCACGGTCATCGTCTCGCCGCTGCTGGCTCTGATGCGAGACCAGGTGGCCGCTGCTGCCCGAGCCGGAGTCCGCGCGGTCACCATCAACTCGGCCAACGCCGACGAGTGGGGAGAGATCACAGCCGCGCTGGCGGAGAACGCGGTCGACGTTCTGCTGGTCAGCCCAGAGCGGCTGAACAACCCGCGGTTCCGGGAAGAGCAGTTGCCCACGCTGGCGGCCAACGCCGGGCTGATCGTTGTGGACGAGGCACACTGCGTGTCGGACTGGGGTCACGATTTCCGTCCGGACTACCGCCGGATCCGTGACCTCCTCGACTCGCTGCCGCCCGGCACCCCTGTGCTGGCCACCACGGCCACCGCCAACGCCAGGGTGGTGGCCGACGTCGCCGAGCAGCTGGGCAGCGGGGGAGCGGAAGTCAACACCCTCCGCGGGTCGCTGGCGAGAGACAGCCTCCGGCTCGGCGTCCTCAAGCTCGGCTCGGCGGAAGACCGGCTCGGCTGGCTCAGCGCCCATCTCGGCGAGCTGCCCGGCAGCGGGATCATCTACACGCTCACCGTCTCGGCCGCCGAAGACACCGCGCAGTTGCTCCGTGACGCCGGTTACGACGTGCTCGCCTACACCGGTCGCACCGATCCCGCTGACCGGATCGACGCCGAGCAGGCCCTCTTACACAACAAGGTCAAGGCATTGGTCGCCACCAGCGCCCTCGGCATGGGCTTCGACAAGCCGGACCTCGGGTTTGTGGTGCACGTGGGCGCGCCGTCGTCTCCCGTCGCCTACTACCAGCAGGTCGGCCGTGCCGGCCGCGCCACCGAGCGGGCCGACGTCCTGCTGCTTCCGGCGGTCCAGGACGCCGACATCTGGCACTACTTCGCCACCGTGTCGATGCCCAAGCCGGATCAGGCCGAAGCGGTCATCGCCGCGCTGTCCAGCGCCGGGGCACCCATGTCCACGGCCGCGCTGGAGACTGTCGCCGACGTCCGCCGCACCAGGCTGGAGCTTTTGCTGAAGGTGCTCGACGTCGAGGGAGCCGTGCGCCGGGTCAGGGGCGGCTGGGAAGCCACCGGCCAGTCATGGGCCTACGACGCCGAACGATACGCACGGGTGGCGCAGACCCGGCAGGCCGAGGCGGACCTGATGCGGACCTATCAGCGCGGGGAGCGCTGCCGGATGGCGTTTCTCCAGGAGGTCCTCGATGATCCGGGGGCGGCCGAGTGCGGTCGTTGCGACGTCTGCGCCGGCGCCTGGTATCCCACGGAAGTTCCGGCCGGGGCACGGGATCGTGCCCGGGCCACTATCAGCCGCGCAGGGGTGCCGGTGGAGCCGAGGGCGCAGTGGCCCACGGGCATGTCCCGCCTCGGCGTCGACGTGAAAGGCAAGATCGGTGAAGCGGACCGGGTGGAACAGGGCCGCGTCATCGCCCGGTTGACCGACCTGGGCTGGGGGCAGCGGCTGCGGGAGCTGCTCAACGCCGAGGATGCCCCTGCTGACGACGCCTTGAAAGCGGCGTGCGTCGAAGTCTTGAAGGAATGGCCGTGGGAGCGGCGTCCACAGGCGGTCGCCTGGGTGCCCTCGGAGCGGCACCCGCAGCTGATCGGTTCCGTGGCGCAGCATCTGGCCTCCGTTGGCCGGCTGACAGACCTGGGCGCGCTGGAGTCCGCTTCCGGGTCGGGCTCGGCGGCCGAGTCCGGCGGGAACAGCGCATTCCGGCTCGCCTCAGTCTGGGACCGGTGGCGCGTCGGCTACCAGACCCGGGAGTCGCTGGCCGCGCTGGGTGCCGACCCCGCCGTCCTGCTCGTCGACGACCTCATCGACTCCCGCTGGACCATGGCCGTCGCCGGTCGCACGCTCAGACACGCCGGAGCCGCCCAAGTGCTGCCCTTCGCTCTGGCGGCGGCCGCCTAACCGGAGTCGCGCCCGGTCACGCCGTCCCGGCGGATCACGGTGGCGAGCGCGGCCAGATGGGTGAGTCTGGCGAGTTCGGAGTCGAGAATCCGCGGACCTCCGTCGCGCCCGAACACGATGGCCCGGTGCCCCGATTCCAGGGGTGTGCCCACGGCCACCACGTCCTGCCACGAATCCGGCGCCCAACCGTCGCCGGTGCCGATCCGGACCGGGCCGGGCATCGGCAGCCACGGCGCCGCGTAACCGTCGGCCTCAGGTGCACCGGCCGCCGCCCGCTCCACCTTCACCTTGCCGTCGTCCAGGGACACCAGCAGTGCCCATCCGGACCGGAAGACGCCCGGCACCAGATCCACGAGGATCTCCGCGGTCCGGTCCGGGTCGCCGGTCATCGCCTCGACGGCCTCCAGGTCGCGATGCAGGTGCGCGCCCGGGCTGTAGTGACCGACGAACTCCACTGCCACTCCCTCGACTGAACGGCAGGCGCTGACCAGCGCATCGGGCAGCTTGCCGGAGGGTAGGTCGACGAGGAAGTCGTCCACGGCCCGCCCGTCCGCGCGGTGTTCGACGACGTCTACGCCAACGATGTCTCCGCCGGCGGCGCCGATGGCCGCGGCGACGCCGCCCAGCGAGCCGGGCCGGTCGGGCAGAACGACGCGTAACAGATACGACACGTGGGAGATCCTGTCATTCGACTGTGAAGACGGTGTTGCGGTCCTCGGTCCGTTGGGTCCTGCAGACCGTGGCCCGGGACGCTCGGAGTGCAGGACCCAAGGGAGCGTCCGTGGGTCAGCGCTCGGGATTCCCCCGTAGCCAGGCCAGCACGGCCAGCACACGGCGGTGGCCGTCGTCGGACGGGTGGATGTCAAGCTTGGTGAGGATCGAGGAGATGTGCTTCTCCACCGCGCCCTCGGTCACCACCAGCTCGCGGGCCACGCCCGCGTTCGTCCGGCCCTCGGCCATCAGGCCGAGCACGTCGCGCTCGCGGGGGCTCAGCCGATCCAGTGGGTCCTGCCTGCGCTGGGCGAAAAGCTGCGCGACCACCTCAGGATCCAGGACCGTCCCGCCGCTGACCACTCGCTCGAGTGCATCGGACAGCTGCGCGAGATCGGATACACGGTCCTTGAGCAGGTAACCGACCCCGCCGTTGCCGTCGGCGAGAAGGTCAGAGGCATAGGACTCCTCTACGTACTGCGACAGCACCAGGACGGCCGTCGTAGGCACCCGCTTGCGAGCTTCCAGCGCGGCCCGGAGCCCCTCGTCGGTGAAGCTCGGCGGCATCCTGACGTCCACGATGGCCACGTCGGGCGTGTGGTCGACGACCGAGCGCACCAGCTCGTCGCCGTCGCCGACGGCCTCGACGACCTCGGCCCCGGCTTCAGTCAGCAGGCGGACCAGCCCCTCGCGCAGGAGGAGAGAATCTTCAGCGAGAACGACACGCACGCCCATAGCTTGTCATGCTCATCCACGGAATGCTCAACGGCTGAGCGGGATGGTGGCGGTGACGGTGGTGCCGCCGGCTGGTGGGCTGTGGACGTCGAGGATGCCGTCGACGCCGGCGAGGCGGTCGGTGAGGCCTGCCAGGCCGTGGCCTTTGCCGATGTGTGCGCCGCCGCGGCCGTCGTCGCTGACCTGGACGTGCAGGACGGATACCGCACGGCCTTCCGCATCGCCGGTGGTGCCGGCGATGACGCTGACGTCGCAGCGGGTGGCGTCGCTGTGCTTGGCGGCGTTGGCGAGGGATTCGGTGACGACGAAGTAGGCGGCGTTCTCCACGGATGCGGGGAGACGCTCGTCGCCGCCGAGGTGGACGTCGACGGTGGTGGGAATGGGGTTGCGGGCGGCTGCGGCGGCGAGGGCGGCGCGTAGTCCTCGGTCGGTGAGGATGGGTGGTGCGATGCCGCGGGAGAGTGCGCGCAGTTCGGCGAGTGCCTCTTGGGTCTGTTTGAGGGCGCCGTCGACGAGCGGTCCGGCCGCTTGGGGGTCGTCGTTCAGCCGGCGTTGTGCGGATTGCAGGTCCATGGTGAGGCGGACCAGGCGCTGCTGGGGCCCGTCGTGGATGTCGCGTTCTACCCGGCGCAGGGTGTCGGCTTCGGCCTGCACGACGGCTTGCCTGCTGCGGCCGAGTTCCTCGGCGCGGGCTCGCCATGCGGCGCCCTCGTTGGTCAGCAACGCCCACGCGACGGAGGCCTCGACGGTGGCCAGCCCCCGCAACATTAAGGCCAGCCCACGTGGTAGCCCCCGGAAGCCTCCGCCACCGCTGACCAGCCAGGAGATCAGGATGAGCGGGGTTAATCCCACGCAGATCCCCACGCAGGCCATCGTCAGGGACCAGGTGAGAACCCGCACGGGAAGGATCACGACGCCGTGGAGCCAATCCCGCCAGCTCTGCGGGTCCCGCAGGTGCCCGAGGAGACGCGCCAGCGCCCGCCCGGTCGTCGGCCGATAGTAGACAGGCCCGACGGCCCGGCCCTCCAGGACGCCGACCCGCGCCCGCTCAGCCATGGCGAATCGCCGAGCCGCCAGCAGTGTGAGGGCGAGGATCACGAGGCCGAGGAAAGCCAGGAGAAACAGGCCGATGCCCAGCGCGAGCCCGGCGATCATCACCACGAACGAGACGATGGCCAGGGGCATCCCGGGAAGGAGATAGCAGAGGTCTCGGATGAGCTGCCGCCAGCCGGCGACCGGCCGGTCGGTCTCCCGCGGGCTCATAGTCTCCGCCGCCATTAGCCTCGTCCGCACGAGTGAACTGTAGATGGGGTCACGAGACCGGGGCAGACGGCACCGGGATGGTGGCGGTGACGGTGGTGCCGCCGGCTGGTGGGCTGTGGACGTCGAGGATGCCGTCGACGCCGGCGAGGCGGTCGGTGAGGCCTGCCAGGCCGTGGCCTTTGCCGATGTGTGCGCCGCCGCGGCCGTCGTCGCTGACCTGGACGTGCAGGACGGATACCGCACGGCCTTCCGCATCGCCGGTGGTGCCGGCGATGACGCTGACGTCGCAGCGGGTGGCGTCGCTGTGCTTGGCGGCGTTGGCGAGGGATTCGGTGACGACGAAGTAGGCGGCGTTCTCCACGGATGCGGGGAGACGCTCGTCGCCGCCGAGGTGGACGTCGACGGTGGTGGGAATGGGGTTGCGGGCGGCTGCGGCGGCGAGGGCGGCGCGTAGTCCTCGGTCGGTGAGGATGGGTGGTGCGATGCCGCGGGAGAGTGCGCGCAGTTCGGCGAGTGCCTCTTGGGTCTGTTTGAGGGCGCCGTCGACGAGCGGTCCGGCCGCTTGGGGGTCGTCGTTCAGCCGGCGTTGTGCGGATTGCAGGTCCATGGTGAGGCGGACCAGGCGCTGCTGGGGCCCGTCGTGGATGTCGCGTTCTACCCGGCGCAGGGTGTCGGCTTCGGCCTGCACGACGGCTTGCCTGCTGCGGCCGAGTTCCTCGGCGCGGGCTCGCCATGCGGCGCCCTCGTTGGTCAGCAACGCCCACGCGACGGAGGCCTCGACGGTGGCCAGCCCCCGCAGCACATAGGGAAGGGTCAACAGGAAGACGAACGAGATCGCGGTGTTCACGGCGACCTCGGCGGCCAGCGAATCCCAGCCGAACACCAGGTCCGCAAGGCCCCGATCCTCGTCGCTCTGGGGCAGTGCCCAGGCCCAGAGTCCGTAGGTGATCATGAGTGCGGCGGCGGTCCACGCGACGGTCAGCGACCAGGTGAACACCCGGACCGGCAAGATGATCAGGCCGTGCCCGAAGTCCCGCCACAGCTGCGGGTCGCGCAGGTAGCCGGTAATGCGAGACAGGCCCGCGCCGCCCGGGTCGCGGTAGTACGCGGGGCCGACCCTGCGGCCTTCCATAAGTCCCACCCGGGCTCGTTCCGCGGCGGCGAACCCGCGCGCCGTGAGCAGGGTGACGAGGAGGATGACGAAGCCCAGAAGAGCCAGGACGACGAGCCCGACACCGAGCCAGAAACCGGTCATCATCAGCACGAAGGACGCGACCGCGATCGGCAGGCCGGGGAGCAGGTACGTCAGGTCGCGGCCGACCTGGCGCCACCCGGCTCGGGGCGCCGGCGGCCGGGTTCCGTCGCCTGTCCTGTCACCGGATGGCATGCCCGTCATGGGCTCGTACGCTGTGTTCACGCTTCTACCTTCTCTCGTGGCTGCCGCTGAGGCGAGCCGGTCAACTGGACGTTCGTGGGTGGGGCTACCCCCACCAGGGCGAGCCCCAGGGCCAGCACGAGCCCTGCGGCCACCGGCCCGGCGGGATGGAACGTGAGCTCGGGGCTGAAACCGCTGACGGTCAACGACAGCAGGCCGAGCCCGATCAGAACCGTGGCGAGCAGCGAGCGCCGCCGCCCCGGGGAAGACGCCGATCGCTTCGGATGCTCTAGCGGGCCGAACAGCCGCACGAGGCCGGCCAGCACGGTTGTCAGGGCGGCGAGCCAGATCGGTATCTGGGTCCGCCAGCCGGCACTGAGCAGGTCTGGCGTCTGCCAGCCGAGGACGACCACAGCCACCCCTCCGACCACGGCGAGCGCCGGCATGTGCCACAGGTAGATGGTCATCAGCCGTGCCGAGAGCCAGGCGAGCCCAGTGGCCACCGGCGGCTGAGCGGCCCACCGCTCCACCGCGGGGCGCAGCGCGAAGGCGAGGCCGAGTTGCAGGGCACTGACGGCCAGGAGCACGGCGGTGGGAGGGTTCATATTGGAGACCGGCTCGCCGGGCATGCCGATCATGCTTGCGGGATAGGGGCCGGCGACGACCGCCAGGGCGACCGTGACGAGTCCGAGTCCGGCGAGAGCAGCCGCGCGCCGTCCACGCAACCACGGCAGCGAGCCGGCCGCGTACGCGATTCCGAGCTGATAGACGGTTCCCCAGACGGCGACGACGTTCAGGAACCCGACGTAGTCCGCGCCGTCGAGCACGCCGAAGCGGACGACGTCGACAGCCACCGCGCCGGCCGCCATGGCCAGAATCTCCCGCCCGCGCCATCGGCGATGAGCGCGCACGAGGACGGGGGTGAGAGCGGTCAGGAGAATGTAGAGCGCAAGGAACCAGAGCAGACGGCCGGCCAGCCGGGATGCCGTGTCCACCGGATCGGCCGGCACGCCCATGGCGAGCAGCAGGTGCGGAAGCGGCAACCAGACCATGATCAGCGGCAACACCGGCCATACCAGCCGCCGCAGCCGTGTGGCACGCCATCGATGGTGCCACGACGTGCCCCTCCGGTCGCGGATGCTGAACATCGCCGCGGCGCCGCCAGCGAAGAATACGAGGGGCATGACTTGCGCGACCCAGGTCACGGCCCACGCGCCTGGGGCGGCGAGCGTGTTGCCCGTCGACAGCAGGCCGTCGTCGTAGGAGAGCGCCGGCATGAGCCAGTGCAGGGCCACGACGGTCACGATCGCGAAGACCCGGAGCACGTCGATGAAGCTGTCTCGAGGGGTAATCGGCGCCGTGCGGGCCGGGACGGCGGGTGCCACCGGGACAGGAGAAGCGTAGTCGAGAGGTCGTCGAGATGCTGTGAGCATGCCTCTAGCCTCGTGAACTGGGACGTCGATAGCAGCGGAGGCAGCTGGCGTCTTGTACCTGCGGGTACTCACCACGCGCCGGGTGGGGCTGGCCCTACTGAGCGTGTCGCGAGGAAGCGCTAGCGTAGGATCGGCAAGGAGCTCGTGGCCGGGCGTTTGCCGTCTTCCCAGAGCGTCAGAGTCATCAACGTCGACGTAGGAGCAGCACTCATATGTCCTCGATCAGCCGCGACGAGGTAGCCCACCTGGCGCGCCTCGCTCGCCTCGATCTCGAGCCCGACGAGCTCGAGCACCTCGCCGGTCAGCTCGACCAGATCATCGGCGCGGTCGCGCAGGTGTCCGAGGTCGCGGCTGACCACATACCGCCCACGTCGCACGCATTGCCCGTCACCAACGTCTTCCGTGAGGACGTCCTTCGTCCTGGACTGACCGCCGACGCCGCGCTGGCCGGGGCGCCCGAGGCCGAGGACGGCCGGTTCCGGGTGCCGCAGATCCTGGGAGAAGAGCAGTGACCGATCAGGGACTGGTGCGCCGCAGCGCTGAAGAGCTCGCGGCGTCGATAGCCTCGGGCGAGGTCAGCGCTGTGGAAGTCACCCAGGCGCACCTCGAGCGCATCGCCGCCGTGGACGCAGAACCGGGGGTGCACGCCTTTCTGCACGTCGATCAGGATGGTGCGTTGTCGGCCGCGGCGGCGGTCGATGCGAAGCGGGCGGCGGGCGAGCCGCTCGGCCCGCTCGCCGGCGTCCCGCTGGCCCTGAAAGACGTCATCACCACGGCCGACATGCCGACCACCGCGGGTTCGCGGATTCTGGAAGGCTGGCAGCCTCCCTACGACGCCACCGTCACCGCCAAGTTGCGAGACGCCGGCATCGTCATCCTCGGCAAGACCAACCTGGACGAGTTCGCCATGGGCTCGTCGACGGAGAACTCCGCGTTCGGACCGACTCGCAATCCGTGGGACCTGAACCGGATCCCGGGTGGTTCCGGCGGCGGATCGGCGGCTTCTCTCGCGGCGTTCGAGGCGCCGCTGGCCATCGGCACCGACACCGGCGGATCTATCCGGCAGCCCGCCGCCGTCACCGGAACCGTCGGCGTCAAGCCCACCTATGGCGGCGTCAGCCGGTACGGGCTGATCGCCTGCGCGTCCAGCCTCGACCAGGCTGGACCGTGTGCGCGTACCGTCATGGACGCCGCGCTGCTGCACAGCGTCATCGCCGGACACGACCCCCTGGACTCCACCAGCATCGATGAGGCCGTCCCGGACGTCGTCGCCGCCGCCCGGCAGGGTGCCCACGGTGACCTCGCCGGCCTGCGGGTGGGTGTGGTGAAGGAGCTCGGGGGGGACGGCTACCAGGCCGGTGTCGAGGCGCGCTTCGCCGAGGCCGTCGAGTTGCTCGGCAAGCTCGGCGCGGAGGTCGTCGAGGTCTCCTGCCCGAATTTCACATACGCGTTGCCTGCGTATTACCTGATCATGCCGAGCGAGGTATCGTCCAACCTGGCCCGCTTCGACGCGATGCGGTTCGGGCTGCGGGTCGGCGACGACGGCAGCCGTGGCGCCGAGGAGGTCATGAACATCACCCGCGGGGTGGGGTTCGGCGCGGAGGCCAAACGACGGATCATTCTCGGCACCTACGCACTTTCCTCGGGCTACTACGACGCCTACTATGGCCAGGCCCAGAAGGTCAGGACCTTGGTGAGCCGCGACTTCGAGGCCGCCTTCGCGAAGGTCGACGTCCTCGTCTCGCCGACCACGCCCACCACGGCATTCCCCATCGGGGAGAAGGTCGACGATCCGCTGGCCATGTACACGAACGACCTGTGCACCATCCCGAGCAACCTCGCGGGCAATGCCTCCGCATCTTTCCCGTGCGGCCTCGCCGACGAGGACGGCCTGCCGGTCGGACTGCACGTCATGGCTCCGGTGCTGGGCGACCACCGGCTGTACCGGGTGGGTGCGGCGCTGGAGCAGGCGCTTGTCTCGGAGTGGGGCGGGTATCTGCTGAACAAAGCCCCCGAGTTGGAGGAACGGCGATGAACGCCAAACAGATCATTCGGATCGTCGGCAGTGTCTTCTCGGCCACCGCTGCCATGAAGGCTTTCACCAAGGCGAAGCACGAGGGCGACAAGCTGAAGATGCTCGACGCCGGGCTGGCCGCCGCCTCGATCGCCGTCACCGTCGCGATCGTCGTGCGTGACGTCCGCGGTGGAGATGACCGTTCGCGCATGGTGGAGCTGGGGGACGACTCCTGATGTCCACGGCGATCGCTCTACCCACCTTCGAGGACGTCATCGCGCGGTTCGACCCGGTCATGGGCATGGAGGTGCATGTCGAGCTCGGCACTGTCACCAAGATGTTCTGCGGCTGTTCGACGGCGTTCGGCGCCGAGCCGAACACGCAGGTCTGCCCCACCTGCCTGGGATTTCCCGGCTCGCTGCCCGTGGTGAACCAGATGGCCGTAGAGTCGGCGATCCGGATCGGACTGGCGCTGAATTGCACCATCGCGGAGCATTGCCGCTTCGCCCGGAAGAACTACTTCTATCCGGACATGCCGAAGAACTACCAGATCTCCCAGTACGACGAGCCGATCGCCTTCGACGGCTGGACCGAGGTCACCGTCGACACGGCCGACGGCGCACAGGTGTTCCGTATCGGTATCGAGCGCGCACACATGGAGGAAGACACCGGGAAGTCCCTGCACGTCGGCGGCGCCACCGGGCGGATTCACGGGGCGAGCCACTCGCTGCTGGACTACAACCGTGCTGGTATCCCACTGATCGAGATCGTCACGAAGCCGATCGAGGTGGATCCGGCGCTGGCGCCCGCCGTGGCTCGTGCCTACGTCACGGAGTTGCGTGAGCTGATCCGGGCCCTCGGGGTGTCGGAGGCCCGGATGGAGCTGGGCCAGATGCGCTGCGACGCCAACGTGTCGCTCAAGCCACGTGGCGCCACGGTGCTCGGTACACGGACCGAGACGAAGAACGTGAACTCGTTGCGTTCCGTCGAGCGCGCGGTCACCTACGAGATCCGGCGGCAGGCCACGGTCCTCGACGCCGGTGAGAAGATCGTCCAGGAGACACGTCACTGGCACGAGGACACTGGCGAGACCACACCCGGGCGGGTCAAGGAGGAAGCGGAGGACTACCGCTACTTCCCCGAACCGGACTTGGTCCCGGTCGCCCCGTCGCGGGACTGGGTCGAGCGGTTGCGCGGCACGCTGCCGGAGCCGCCTGCCGCGCGGCGGGCCCGGCTGCAGTCCGAGTGGGGCTTCACGGACCTGGAGATGCGCGACGTCGTCAACGCGGGTGCGCTCGGACTGGTCGCCGAGACCATTGCGGCCGGTGCCGACGCCGCGGGCGCGAAGAAGTGGTGGCTCGGCGAGATCGCGCGTACCGCCAACGAACGAGGCGTCGGCGTGGAGGAGTCCGGCATCACTCCGGCTCAGGTGGCTCGGGTCGAAGAGCTCATCAACGACGGAGCCCTCAACGACAAGCTGGCTCGGCAGGTGGTTGAGGGCGTCCTGGCCGGGGAGGGCTCGCCCGACGAGGTCGTGGCGGCTCGAGGTCTGGCCGTGGTCTCCGACGAGTCCGCCCTGGCGTCGGCCGTCGATGACGCCATCGCGGCGATGCCCGATGTCGCGGAGAAGATCCGCGGCGGCAACATGGGGGCGGTCGGCGCGCTGATCGGCTCGGTGATGAAGGCGACGCGCGGGCAGGCTGACGCCAAGCGGGTGCGGGAATTGATCGTGCAGCGCCTTACGGCGTGACCGTCCTAAATGATCATGTAAACCATGTTTTCTCGTGCTTCACCATGCCTGCAGGCATGGTGAAGCACGAGAAAACATGGTTTACATGATCATTTGGATGTACCGGGTCTGATGGTGGTTTCGCCGTATCTCTACGACCGGGCAGTGCAGATCACCTCAGAGGTGACCTCGGATGAGCCACGCATATTCGTCCGGCCCCGGGCGGACCCACTATGACGACAAACGTATGACTAGTAGTGAAATTGCTTGACAGTCTCAACGGCCTGGTCAATTGTTCTCCCTGGCGGCGATATTTTGCCGCGGTATTCCCATACACCAGAGGAGATTCGTGTGAACAGGTTGTTCCGCGGGGTCGTGTCCGGAATGGGCGTTGTCGCCGTATCCGTCGGCATGGGCCTGACCGGTGCGGCGGGAATGGCGACGCAAGGAACGGTGGAGCCGGAGAACTTCACCGCCGACGTCCCCACGTTCGAGCAGTCGGACGAAGCCCCGCCCGCCGGCTTTGAAACCATTGATTCCGCCGACGTGATCGGTGCGCTGGACCTGCTGGACGGACTGGATCTTCCCGATGTGAACATCGGGAACGACCTGTGTCTGCTGCCATGGTTCTGGCCGGGGCCGTTCAATGTCCTGACCGAAGGCCAGACTGGCTCGTACGAAGCCTGCAATGGCTCCGCCGGGGCCGGCGCCAACGCCGAGGGCATTAGCATCCTGAACGACTCGTGCGCAGCGCCGTGGCTGTGGCAGGGGCCGATCAACCTCGCCACCGGTGGCAACGAGGCGTACTACGTCGTCTGCAACACGGATGCGGTGTCGGACGAAGCCGGTATCGATATCCTGAACAACGCCTGCTTGCTGCCCTGGCTGTGGCAGGGGCCGGCGAACGTCTTCACCGAGGGCCAGGAGGCCCACTATGTCGCCTGCAACAGCGACGGGACGGTAGTCGAGGTCACCGATGCCGAAGCCGTGGACGAGAGCGCGCTCCCGGCCATCAACATCGGCAACAATCTGTGTGCCGCGCCGTGGTTCTGGCAGGGTCCGCTGAACTTCCTGACCGAAGGCCAGACCGGCCACTACGAGGCCTGTAACAGTGACGGCACCATGAGTGCCGAGGGCATCAACATCCTGAACAACGCATGTGTGGCGCCGTGGTTGTGGCAGGGCCCGTTCAACGTGCTGACGGAGGGCCAGGAGGCGTACTACTCGGCATGCAACGGTGGTGGCTCGGGCAGCTCGGAGGGCATCAACATCCTGAACAACGCGTGTGTGCTGCCGTGGTTGTGGCAGGGCCCGGTCAACCTCCTGACGACGGGGCAGGAGGCGTACTACTCGGCCTGCAACGCCGCCCAGGACGATGTCGACGTGGACGCGGATGTGGACGCTGACGTGGATGCTGACGTCGATGTCGACGCGGATGCGGATGTCGACGCTGACGTGGATGCTGACGTCGATGTCGACGCGGATGTGGACGCTGACGCGGATGTCGATGCCGACGTGGATGCGGACGTGGACACCGATGTCGATGTCGATGCTGATGTGGACGCCGAGGTCGATGCGGATGTCGACGTGGATGCGGATGTCGACGCTGATGTCGATGCTGACGTGGATGCGGACGTGGACGCTGATGTCGATGCCGACGTGGACGCTGACGTCGATGTGGACGCGGGCGTCGATGCAGACGCGGGCGCCGACGTGGATGCGGATGTCGATGCGGGCATCGGCGTGGATGCGGATGTGGATGCCGACGCCGATGGTGGCGAGATGCTTCCCGACACCGGTACCGGTTCGGTGCAGTTCCTGACCGTGGCGACGCTGCTTCTCCTCGCGGGCGGCGCGGCGGCGATCACCATGCGCCGGAAGGGCTTCGCCCGCTTGTAACAGGGCACCATCGTGTCGATCATGGGCGGACTGCCGTCATCGCTCTCGCGGACGGCCTGTTCGCCCATGATCGGCTTCTCGTGGGCGGTCGTGTGAGGCGGGCACACCTCGGGGTAGGGTCGCCCGGTGCGGACCCTGAACGACTTCCGGCTCGACGAGACCCTGGCCTCGATGCCGCAGGAACAGATCGTCGCGGTCGGACTAGTGGCGATCGGGCTGGCCGTGCACCGCTCGACATGGAACGTGATCGGCTATCCGGTCACCATCGTGCATGAGATCGGGCACGCCCTGGCGGCTCTCGTCGCCGGCTACCGGCTGCACGGCATCACCGTGAACAATGACATGTCGGGTGCCACGAATTTCGCAGGCAAAGGCACGTTCCGGGTGCTGTGGACGCTGTGGTGGGGATACCCGGCTCCCGCCGTCGCCGGCGCCGGGCTGATGTGGGCCGTGTCTGAGGGCTGGGCGCAGGTCGCCTTGTGGGTCCTCGTCGTCGGTCTGACTCTGACGTTTCTGCTTTCGCGCAGCTGGCATACGGTGGGCGTCGTCGTCGCCACCGGCGCGTTCCTCGGGTTGGTGGCGTGGTACGGCGAGGCCTGGGTGCAGAACGCCGTGGTGTTCGCGTTCGCCTGGCTGCTGATCGTGGGCTCGGTGCGGGGATGGTGGGCGGTGACCCGCAGCCACCTGACCCGGCGAGGCGTGCACCGCTCCGACGCCTACATGCTGGGACGGCGAAGCCGGGTGCTCCCAGGGGTGTTCTGGCTGTTCACTTTCCTGGTCGTGATCGCCGTGTGTTCCTGGTACGGAGTGACGACGGTGCTCACCGCCGCCGAACTCTCCCCATGATCATCGGCGATCCTGCACACTCCAGGGGCAGCGACGGCCAATGATCAAGGGGAGGAGGCCACGGTTACGGGGAGACCGCCACGGAGAACTCGTGGTGCCCGGTCGCCACGTGGTCGACGGTCACCCGGTCCGAGCGCTGCCGCAGCTCGAAACCGTCCTCGGACTCCTCTTCCACGTGCAGCGTAGCCGTGACCGTGTTGTTGGGCAGCAGGTCTTCCAGGTCTGTGAGCAGCTCGTCGAAACCGGCGTTCTCGTCCGTGGCGCCGTCGGCCGCTTCTTCTCCGGGCTCCTCCGAGACGTCCTTGCTGGGGCCGCCGGAAACGCTGAACCAGCCGAACGCACCGGCCGCGTCATCCGGCACCTCCACCGATAGCTCGACCTCGCGCGTGTCGCCCTTGCCCTGGTACGGAAGGAGCGTGACGTGGACATCGACGGTTCCTCCCGCTTTCACCTGCAGCGGCCCGGATGCGGGCGGCGGTGCGAACTCGCCGTCGTCCTGCCGGACCTGGACCGACGACACGGTGTAGCGCTGGAACGTATCCGACACCGAGCCCGTGTACTCGACGGCAAGGATTTCGACCTCTTCGAACTCGTTCTCCTGGATCGCCAGAATCTGGTCGAACGAGTCGAAGACGGCATCGAAGGCGATGTCGTAGCGACTGGCGTACATGTTCTCCACCTCGACCGTGAATGGTTCACCCGAGGCTCGCACGCCGTCGATCAGCCACCCCATATGAGCGGTACCCGGACCCACGGCGTCGAAGACGGCATCGAGATTCGCCAGTGCGTGCGACGACGCCAGGTCCGGCAGGGCGTCGGCCATGGTGACCTCGGTCCTGCCCTCGCGGACACCGTCCGCGCCGCCGGGGGAGATCGACGACGTCACTGGGACCACGGCCGGTCCCTCGCCGAGCTTGCCGCGGATGCCGGCGAGCCGGTCCTGGTCGAGTGTGCCCACTACGCCGCCCGGGTTGGCGACCTTGTACGAGCCCATCGCGTCGTCGCGCTGGACGAACACGGCGCTCGCCGGGTGCACGCTCATCGACGACGAGCCGGACCACAGGTACGGATGGCCGAACGCCACGGCGACGCTGTCCTCGCACACGGTCGTCGTCGTGCCGATGCCCGCCGCGGTCACGTCACCGTAGGAAAGCGCGGCGGCGAAATTGCCGCCGGGAACGATCTCATCGGCAGAGCCCTCCGCATCGGTTCGGGCCGCTCCGGCAGGGAAGGCGCGGGCCTCGGGCAGACGCTCGCCCAGCCGCTCAGAGAACGAGTCCAGGCGGCTCGCGGACAGGCCGGACACGGCCATGGGCACGGGGAGCACACGCATGCCAGACCGTACCTCGGATGCGGTCGCGACGCTGCTGGCCACCAGTTCACCCTGGATGTGCTCCGGAAGCTCCACCGCGGCCGCGGCGTCGTGCGCGGAGCCGGTGGCCGTCACCGCGGATCGCGTGGACAGGTCATGTATCGCGGCGGCAGGCGTCAACCCGGCGATATTCGACGGCGCGGCCGACAGGCCGTACGCGACCGCGCCGAGCAGACGGCCGTCATCGGTGTACACCGGGGATCCGGACATACCGGCCCAGATGCCGCCCGCCCGGTCGATCGCCGGTGAGCTGGTCTCGACAATGATCAGGTCGAGGTCCGGGGAGATCCCGCCGTCGACGACGCCCACGACGGTGGCGGTGAAGGGCTCCGGCTCCGTACCCTTCTCGACGGTGCGCCCGGTGGCCGACATGCCTTCGGTCACCTCGTCGAGTGGGAACGGTTCCGGGCACGGGTCCTGGTGTGCGACGGTCCTCCCCGGTGGCGTTGCCGCGTCAGGTGAGGCGGCCGTCGCCGCGGGCAGCCCGCCGGCGAGCAGTGCCGCGCAGCCGGCGACGACGGTACTCGCAGCCGCGAACCGGCGTCGGAATAGAGGAAGAAAGGTGGAAAAGGTCATGGATATCCCGTCGGCATAAGGTAGGTAGACGTGGCGTGAATTCACCTGGACGCCATACAAGCATTCGAACAATGCGGCGGCAATCGAAACGCCACAATCCACTCCACTCGGGGGCTCCGGTAATTTGGCTATTGGCGAGGTGGTCCCACTGTGCCGACGACACGAAACCCATTCGAGATCGATCATTTCTACGCGAACCGGTCGAGGCGGCTGTCGAGCGTGTGCTCGCCCATGGCCTGACCGTGGTGCTGAACATCCACCACGATGACAGCGTCTGCGAGAGGCCGGCTAACCATTGTGAGGTACCTCGCGTCGATGGTGGGATGCGGGTGGCGCCTAGCGCCGTTGACATGAACATGAGAGCGCTTCGAGGTGTGGGCGAGACTGATGTGGTGGTGATCGGCGCCGGTCAGGCCGGCCTGTCGAGCGCTTATCACCTCAAACGTCTGGGCTTGACGTCCGGAGCCGGATTCGTGGTCCTCGACTCCGGCGGCGCGCCCGGCGGCGCCTGGCGGGAGCGCTCGCCGAGCCTGACGATGGAGAAGGTCCACGGCGTCTTCCAGCTTCCGGGCACCCGCTGGTCGCCGGACACGTCCGTCGCCACACGGCCCGCGGCCGAGGTCGTCGGCGCGTACTACGGAGACTACGAGCGCCGATACGACCTGCCCGTGCAGCGGCCGGTGGAGGTTCGAGCCGTCCGCCCCGGCGACGACGGCCGGCTCGTCGTGGAAACCGGCACCGCAATCTGGACGGCACGGGCCGTCATCAACGCCACCGGAACATGGACCCGACCGTACTGGCCGTACTATCCGGGCTCGGCCGAGTTCGCCGGTCGCCAGCTGCATTCCGCGGAGTATCGAGGCCCGGCGGAGTTCGCCGGCCAACGGGTCGTGGTGGTGGGCGGTGGTCACTCAGCGACGCACATCCTCTCCGAGATCGCCGACGTGGCCGCGTCCACAACCTGGGTGACACGCCGCCCGCCGACGTTCTACCGAGAAGAGTTCACCGAGGACTTCGGCCGGCGGGTGATCGCCCAGGTCGACGAGCGGGTCCGTGCCGGACTGCCACCGGAGAGCGTGGTCCACGTCACGGGCCTCGGATACACGCCCGTGGTCGAGGCAGCGCTCGCCAAGGGCGTGCTGGAGCGGCACCCGATGTTCGAGCGAATCCTCTCGCATGGCGTGCGGTGGGATGACGGCCGATCAGCCGACGCGGACGTGATCATCTGGGCCACCGGTTTCCGTGCGGCTCTCGATCATCTTGCGCCGCTGAAGTTGCGCGAACCCGGTGGCGGCATCCGGATGGACGGGACCCGCGTCGTGGCCGAGCCACGCGTGCACCTGGTGGGATACGGGCCGTCGGCGAGCACGGTGGGCGCCAACCGGGCGGGCCGCGCGGCCGCGCTCGAGGTCCGATCGGCCTTGCGGGCCGTGTCAGCCGCGATCGCCATTGTGGGAGCATGATCACCGCAAGGATTCCCGGTGTGAGAGGCGAGCTCTGAGGCAGCATGGTGCGGGACACGCGGCATCTCGACGGTTCGGGAGGCGAGCGCGATCCCCAGTCGGAACCCCTGACCTACCCTGGCCGCCCGGTGCCGGGTACGGGTGTCATCCTCGGCGACGCGTTCCACCAGGTAAATGCCGCGGAACTGGACGGACTTCTCCGGGTTGAGGGCGGCGTGCCGCTGTCCGAGCGGACGCCGGTGCTGGCGGTGGGGTCCAACGCATCCCCGGCTCAGCTCCGGCGCAAGCTGCCCGCTCAGCCGCCACGGCGGCTGGTGTTGCCGATCACCGCGGTGGACGTGGGCAATCTGGCGCCGGGCGTCTCGGCACACGTCAGCCGGCCCGGGTACGTCCCGGCCACGCCCGTGGCCGCGCCAGGGGAGACGTCGAGGCTCGTTGTCGTGTGGCTGGATACCTCGCAGCTGAGGGCGATGGACGCCACGGAGCCGAACTACGACCGCACTGCCCTCCCTGCTGACCGATTTCCGGTGCGGCACGAAACTGGGGCGCCGTCCGCGTGCTCGTGTGAGGTCTACGTCAGCCACCACGGATGCCTGACCGACCGATCCGGGGCCGTCCGGCGCCTGGAACCACAGTCTGTGCTGATCCAGAGCCTGCTCGCAGGATCGCCCGCACTCCGGGAGCTGGCCGGTGAGACCCCCGAGTCGTTCGTCTGCGTAATGCGTCGAGACCCCTCCGCCAGGCAGAAAGCACGTCGCCTGTTCATCACCGAGGGCCGCGTCTCATTGTTCAGCTGAACCACGCGAGAGCGTCGCCGGCGGATTCTCGGGCAGAATTGGTGGCTGACACCCACCGATGCCCGAGCCGGATCGTGAGCGCGTGACGAGTAGCGCGCGTCCACTATCAAGGACGTCGCCCGGCTTGCCGGCGTCTCGCGATCGCTTGTCTCCCTGCTGCTCCCGGCCCACGACGGGCCACCAATGCCAAGCTGACGGTGTGGCATGGCGGCCAGAGCACTGATTACTCCGTGGATCAGCCGGGATCTCCGACGAGGGCAATGGCACGCGGGTGGTCGGGGACGCCGTGATGTTCGTCCCGCAGTAGGCCGGTCAGCTCACCTGGAAGGACCGCTTCGACAGGCCCATCATGTAGCCCTCGATGGTGGTGCTCACCGGCTGCTCGGCGTCCGTCGCCGCTCCAAGCGTGATGAACAGCGGGATGTAGTGGTCGACGGTGGGGTGTGCGTAGGGCATTCCCGGCGCCTTGGACGTGTACGCGGCGAGCGTGTCGACGTCGCCGCGGGCCAGGGCGTCGGCCGCCCATGCGTCGAAGTCCGACGACCACGACGGCGGGTGATTGTGCACGGCCATCTCGCGGGTGAGGTACGGCAGGCCGTGGGTCATGAACCCGGAGCCGATCACGAGGACGCCTTCCTCCCGCAGTGGGTGCAGTCGTCGTCCCAGCTCAAGGAGCTTGCCCGGACCATGGGTGGGCATGCTCAGCTGTAGCACCGGGACGTCGGCGAGCGGGTACATTACCTTCAGCGGAACCCACGCCCCGTGATCCAGCCCGCGGCTGCCGTGTTCGTGCACCCGCTCGCCGTCCGGCATCAGTGCGGCCACCTGGCGGGCGAGGTTACCGGCGTCGGGCGTCGGGTAGGTCATCTGGTGGTACCGAGGGTGGAACCCGCCGAAGTCGTACACGAGCGGCGTGTGAGCGGCCGACGCCGAGAGCGCGAGCGGAGCCGACTCCCAGTGCGCGCTGACGATGAGCACCGCGCGCGGCTTCGGCAACGTCTGAGACCAGCCGAAGAGCTCACTGATCCACGGCCCGTCGTCGAACAGTGGTGGCGCTCCGTGGCTGATGTACAGCGCGGGAAGAGGTCCGTCGTCGGGCGTCCAGCGGCGCTGAGCGTTGCTGATCGACACCGCGCCCCCGACGAACTCGTCGAACGCGCCGCCTGGCACCGCCGTGTCGGACCGGGGATTCACATGCGTTCCTTTCCGGGTGACGTCCTGACGGGACCCGGTTCGGGCACCACCGGGAGAATCGCGTCTGGGAGAATAATTGAAGCTTCAATTAAACGATAGGCCGAATCGCTTGAACCGTCAAGTCATTGCCGTAAACTGGGGTGGTGACCAGTACCCACCTCGCGGACACCGACGGTTCCGCTGCCGAGCCGCGCTGGCTCACTCCCGATGAGCAGGAGGCCTGGCGGGCGTTCGCCGCGGTGCTGATCCGGCTGCCGGCCGCGCTGGAGAGTCAGTTGCAGCGTGACGCCGATCTCAGCCACTTCGAGTACGCCGTTCTCTCAGCACTGTCTGAGGCACCGGAGCAGGCGTTGTGCATGAGTGAGCTCGCCGGGCTGGCCAACGGCTCGTCGTCGAGGTTGTCGCATGTGGTCAAACGGCTGGAGCGGCGTGGCTGGGTCCGCCGTGAACCGCGCTCTGACGACGCCCGCTACACCAACGCCACCCTCACCGCCGAGGGCATGGCGAAGGTGGTCGCCGCTGCTCCCGGCCATGTCGAAGCCGTTCGGTCGCTCGTCTTCGACGTGCTGACTCCGGAACAGATCGCGCAAGTCCGCGACATCGGCCGCAACATCCACGACCGGCTAGCCCCGGACGGCCGAGGTGACCGCTAAGGCACCATGTGCGCCGCGAGAGTACCGATGGATATCGTCAACGACCTTTGCTCTCGGCCGAGATGCGGCATCGCCCCGACGCGGGACAGCCCGTCGGCCTGGATCAGACGACCGCCGACATCAAACGGTCCTTGGCCGGAACAGCGGACAGGCCGGGTTCGGCCTCGTCGCGGATACGGATCGAGCCACGCGCCACGTCATCACCGGAGCGCCGAGTGCGCTACGCCGTGCCATTTCCGCGCTGGTCCACAACTCGTTCGGGCACGTCAATCGGGCGGGACGGTGACTGTCAGTCTTAACGGCGGTGCCGACACGGTCCGGTTGATCGTGGCCGATACGGGCGAGTGACTGGACGCCGCAGTCGCCGCGGAGCTCACACAGCGATTCCGGCGGGGGACCCGCCGCGACCGATGCGGGTCACCGGCTTGGGCTGGGCCTGGTCCTGGTCGAGGAGGTCGTTCATTCCCACGGCGGAACGATGGAGATCGCCGGGCGCCCGGGTGAAGTGCGACGGTGACGCTCACCTTCCCGTCAGCGCCCTGCACGGGTCCTTGGGGCATAGGCGCGGCGGCCACGAGCTTGCACATGGTTGAGGCGGACCGCCACAAGCTTCCACATGGCACCCTGGCGGCAAGAAGCTTCCACATGCTCCCGGTGAACGGCCACGAGCTTCCACGAGGCCAGGGGGCCGGGGCGGTCGTCAGGCGTGCTTCGCCCTGTCGCTCAGGGGTCCGCGGGCTCCGGCAGTGCCGCGATGGGGGCTTCGGGTTCGATCTGAGTCTCCACCTCAGGTTCCGCGCGCCGCAGCTTCGGCGGTGGCGCCACGTAGCCACGGACGCGCTCGCCTACCTGCTCGTAGAAGTGCGGCACGGCTTCCTCAAGCAGTTCCACGAATGTACGTGAGCCGCTGAACTTACCTGCCAGGTCGCGGATGAGTAGCACCTCGAACTGTGTCGGCGCGAGCGATTTGTTCTCTCCCTCTAGCAAGCTCGCATCTTCTCGCAGGTCGGCAAGAGTAGCTTGAGTGTCTGGTGCGCGGCCGGGCCAAGACGCACGGACATGAATACCAGCCGGGTCGGTTTTGGCCAGTTGCCGAAGGACCCAGTTGATCCTGCTCGAAGCACGTTGTTTGTCACGCGGAGCACTGAGAACCATCGATACGGAGACGCATCTGCGTTGGAGGTCTGCCACGACCTGAAGTGGTGACGCGGCATCTGGGACGTCGAACGCACATGAGAGAGCGTGCCGCGCGATCAAGCTGTCGCTGTCGTCTTTCAGTCGCGTCACCTGGTCATTCACGTGTGACTTGCTCAGCCGCTGCCGCACTGTCCGGTTCAGCCTTCGGCTCATCAACAAGCAGAGGTCGCGACTTTCCTGATGCCAAGCTGCCACGCTCCGCTCGACTTCAGGTGACGATCTCGAGAGTCGTGCACCTGACTGGACCTTGGCATTAAGTTCCTTCCACTCCGGATTCATGCGATCGAACGATGAAACAGTCACGGTGGGGTGCGAGAAGTAGCGGACCATCTCGTTGAGGATGAACCGCTGTTCGGGCCGCTCGAACTTGTGCTCGTTGAGTAAGAGCATGGCATTGGTGACGATGGACATCCATGACCAATGAAACAGCTCCACACCCTTGAGAACGCTCTTGGGTAGGCGGACAGGACTGTGCGTTGGCGTGGCGACGAATTGGTTGGAGATCGTGAGTAGTGCAGTAATGCCATTGGTGCGCGCGAGATTCGCATACTTGGTGATCTGCTCCGGTTCAATCTCCGCCCGGCCGATCTTCGCCTCTACCAGGCAGTTCCATTGTCGACCACGCCCCCCGTCGAACACTAAGAGTCCGTCCGGGCGTGTCTTTGCTTGGTCTCCGTTACGAGTGAACACGACCTCCGTGAAGCCAAGAAGACTCGAACGGGTACCTACACGCTGCCCGAGTTGCTGGAGCATGGTCAGCGCGAAAGGAGGCACACTCATCATCGCGGCCAACAGGATGGAGACAGCTCGTGTCTCCCTTGATGAATCCGCGGCGACCGGAATGAGCCGGGCTTGCTCGCCTGATTCGAGAAATGTGGGTCTGTCTGCCATGCCTGTTCCCCCTCCGGAAACCTCATTGCCCGGAACTCCACCCGTGTCCGGTGCAACATACCGGTTCTCATCGGATTTCGGTAGAGCTGAGGAAAGGCAATTATCCGACGCCCTGCTTAGCGTCGGTCCTTATCCCTCCACCTCATGCGGTGTTCGGACTGTGACTCTGAACATCTCATGGGTCGTCTCGCGGTGACGACAGAGGCGATGAAGGCGCGACCCGGTGAACGGCCACGAGCTTCCACAAGGCCGGGGCGTCCGATATCACATCGTTCACTCGGCGGGCTGGAAGCTACGACTCGACACAGGACGTGGAACCGACGACACTGAAGTCCGCGCTGACCGTTTCGGCGTCGCCTTGCTCCGCAGCGAGCCGGAAATCGACGGTGAACTTCACGGTGACGTCGTCGTCGGCTCGACGGAAGATCGCGGAACGGGGTTGGTCCCCGTCGCCGAGCTCTTGCGACTCGGTCTCGTAGCCGAGATCGCGGAACCGTCCGGCCACGAAGTCGGTGGTGCCGTCGAAGTACGTGTCGACCGTGTCGGCGTCGGCCGGATCCCCGGGCCACACCAGCGTGAAGTCGGTGTGCCAGACGCGCTGCACGCCGTCGGCGCACTCGTGGTCCGTGGTGGCGTCGTCGACGACCGTCTCGGCCGTGACCTCGCCCATCCGCGGCTCGTCGGTCCGGAACTCCTCGATGATCGCCGCGCCGTCGTCGTTCAGAGCCGTTCCGGCTTGATCCAGGTCGACGTCGTCCGCCTCGGAACCGCCACATCCAGCGGCGACAAGCATGACGACGCCTGTTCCCATCGCAAGCATGCCGGAGCGGAGCCGGCGGTCTCTCACTGGTTCATCCCTACCAATCGACGTTGTTGACGATCTGCTCCGCGACGTCGCCGCGGCCGTTGCCGATGGCGTCCCATCCGGAGTCGAACTTGTTGTCGAACGGCCTCGTGTTCGGGTGGTCCGGGTCGATCTCGTTGGCGCTGTCCGTCCAATTGACGAACTGCTCGGCCAGACCACCGTCGCTGAGATCCTCGGAGATCTCCACCGGGTCACGCAGGTTGCCGTTCTCGTCCAGCAGGTCCGGCGGGATGTCCTGGGTGGTGGGATAGCCTGCATCGATCATCATTTCGGCGATGAGGTACCGATGCAGGACCCCGGCCTGGATGTTCAGAGCGTCGAGCTCGTCGCGCGGATCGGTCCCGCTGGCCGCCCACTCGTTCAGCGAGCCCGCGGTGACCACCTGGGTGACCTTCCATCCGAGGTCCAGGATCCCCTTGGGGCTCACCGGAAGCAACGTCAGGACGGCGGAACCGCCGAACGCCATGTTCGCCTTGAACGCCTCCTCCTCGTCGAACTCGTCGCCCCGGACTTCGCGCTGGGCCTGGTATTGGAGCCCGGAGAGCGTCCCGAACATCCGCAGAGCTGCCTCGAAGTTCTCCGGGTCCAGGTCCCCGGCGCCAGTGGCGGCCAGGTCGGCCTCGAGCGCTTGCGCGGGCAGCGTCTCGTACAGGTCCTGGACCGCGGCGTCGAAATCGGCGGAGTACCTGTCGTCGTGGGCGAATCCGTGCAGGAACCGGTAGACGTCCTCGGGGCTGAGGAAGAAGTTGGGGTCCATGCCCGGCGGCAGGTCGAAGTTCTCCGGCATGTCCATCGAGGAGCCCCGGAACGTGGCATCGTGCGCGTACGAGCCGACGAGGAGTTCCTCGGCGTAGGCTGCGGCGATCTGTCCCATGGGTTCGCGCATTCCCCAGGGGGTGTCCTCGTGCTGCCCCAGCGCGACGATCGCTTGGAAGGCGAAGCTTGAGGCGTGGGATCCTTTGTCCGGGGGGTCGTCGAGGGCTCCGGAGCCGGACGCGATCGCCTGACCGAACGCTTCGGTGATGGCGTCGCCGGTGCCTCTGCTGCGCTGGATGCCGTAGACGCGCTCGACATACTCCTCGATGGAGATGCCGCCTTGCTCGTCGAGGGCGATACGGGCGGCCGAGGGGTTGTTGCCCAGCGCACTAAAGGCGAGCGCGAGGGTGTCCTCGGAGAGCCCGAGCCGTGGGGTGAAGCCGGAGCGGAAGTCGATCTCGCCCCAGTCCTCGCCCTCGAAGTCCTCGAGCACGGCGTTGCGGACCACGTCGGAGAGCCAGCGTGGCGGGAAGTCACCATGCTGCAGCATCGCGAGCCGGTCCCAAGACAGGGCCGGATCATCGTGGGCGTCCCGCCACTGTTCACGGAAGTCGGAGAACTCGCTGTAGTAGTCCGAGGAAGAGCTGGTGTGGTCGGTGGTGTTGAGCGCCGTGCCGAGGCCGATGCTGAACAGCTCGAGGTATCGCTCCGCGTTGTCCGAGCCCGTAGCCTGCAGAAGACTGGGAAGCCGCCCAGCGTAGTCCGGGCCGAGCTCGAGGTAGAAGCCGGCCATGACGTCCGGATCGTTGACGTAGGCTTCCATCTCCTCGAACATCTCATCGAAGGTGCCGGCGTCGATGGTGCCGTCTTCGAGGAGCTGTTGGGCGAGCTCGCGGCCGTACTGCTCGGCTTCCTCCGGGGAGTCGAACGGTATCGGCTCGTCGAACTGGACCATGGTGCCTTCGGGCCGATCACCGGTGAGCGCCTCGGCCATGTTGCGGCGTCGCTCCAGCCCCGGCAGCTGAGCGTCCACCCACTCGGCGATGGTGTCGATACTGCTGAGCGTTTGGAACGTGACTCCGCGGATCCGCATCTTGGTGCGCAGGTCGTCGAGATCTGTGCTGAGCTTCCCGTGCCCCCGGCGCATGGCGGTGACAAGCTCACCCATGCCCTCGGCGCTGATGCTCGAGTAGTCATTCATACCGGCACGTTGTTTCCGTAGTTGTGCGTGTTGGGGATCTCCTCCGGAGTGCTTTCCAGCTCCTCACGGATGTCTTCCACCAACTGATCGGCAAGGCCGGGCAGGTCGTCCTTGCGATACTCGAGGTCCTCGAGGAACTGCGTGGCCACCGTGGGACCGGTCCAGACCTCGTCGTCGTTCATGAGACTGTGGGCATCGTTCAGCGCCTCGGCGATGTCATCGCGTAGGCCTTCGGCGAACTCAAGAAGTTCCTGCAAGGCCCCGTGCGCCGGGTTGGGGCGCATGTCGTCGGCTTCGTCACCCATGTCGTGAGTCTCCGGAGCTGTTGTTCCTTGTGCGTACCAAGACCGAAACGACAGCGTACATGGGTCGGTGCCGACGATCATCCGAACCCGGACCGCCCAGCGGCCCAAGGCGGCTCCGCGGGCGGGTCCGCACGGCGTGGGCGGCCGGCGAGATCGGTGTGCCTGGCAGCATCGCGCGAGGTAGATTGGGAAACAACCCGCCCTGAGGGGAGCCGGTTCGATGCCATGGATCGCCTGGTTGATCATTGCCGCGGCTCTGGGTGTCGCGGAGTTCTTCACTCTCACTCTGGCCTTCGGACTCCTCGCCGCCGCCGCGCTCGTGGCGGCGGTCGTCGCCGGCCTGGGAGCGGGTTTGCTGCTGCAGGTGCTCGCCTTCGCGGGTGCGAGTGCCGTCGGCCTCCTGATCGTGCGTCCCATTGCCAGGCGGCAGATGGCTCAGCCACCCGTGGTGCGGGAGGGTACGGACGCGCTCATCGGCCGCAGCGCCGTCGTCGTTCAAGAGGTCACCGCTGTGAAAGGCCTGGTGCGGCTCTCTGGCGAGGAATGGTCCGCCCGCGCGCTCGACGAGACCCAGTCGATCCCGGTGGGGACATTCGTGGACGTGATGGAGATCGAGGGCGCCACAGCCATCGTCTATCCCCGGGAGCTCCTGCCATGAACATCCAACGCAGACACGAACGCTGAGGAGACAAATGGAACTGTTGGTGCCGATCATCATCGCGGCGGTCTTGATGGTATTCCTGGTGATTTCCACGGTCCGGGTAGTGCCGCAAGCACGCCGATACAACATCGAACGGTTCGGTCGCTACCGCACCACTCTGCAGCCCGGCCTGAACTTCATCGTGCCGATGGCGGATCGAGTCAACACCAGGCTCGATGTGCGGGAGCAGGTGTTCTCCTCCAGGCCCCAGCCGGTGATCACGGAGGACAACCTGGTGGTGAACATCGACACGGTGCTGTATTACCAGATCACCGATCCACGGGCGGCCGCTTACGAGGTCGCCGACTACCTCCAGGCGATCGATCAGCTCACCATCACCACCCTGCGTAACGTCATCGGGAGCATGGACCTGGAGCGCACCCTCACCTCCCGGGAAGAGATCAACACCCAACTGCGCAACGTGCTGGACGACGCCACGGGCAAATGGGGCATCCGGGTCAACCGGGTGGAGATCAAAGCGATCGACCCTCCGGCCACCATCAAGGAGGCGATGGAGAAGCAGATGCGGGCGGAGCGCGACAAACGTGCCGCCATCCTGCACGCCGAGGGTGATCGCCAGGCGAAGATCCTCACCGCCGAAGGGACCCAGCAGCAGAAGATTCTCGAAGCCCAGGGTGATCAGCAGGCGGCGATCCTCCGCGCCGACGGTGAGGCGAAAGCAGTGGAGCGTGTCTTCCAGGCGGTGCACCAGAACAACGCCGACCCCAAGGTGCTGGCCTACAAGTACCTGGAGACGCTGCCTCATCTGGCCGAAGGAGACAACAACACCTTCTGGGTCATTCCGGGTGAGCTCACCCAGGCGGTGAAGACGGTCACCGACGCGTTCGGCGACTACTCCCGGATGGGGGCGCCGAGCGGGCAGGGCGAGACTCGCGACGGCCAGGCGGCGGAAGCTTCCGACCAGGCCGGCGACGAGCCCGGTGACCGGCAGCTGACCTCCGGCGACCCACTGGAGCTGGATGCCGCGCAAGCTGCCGACGAGGTCGCCAAGATAGCCAGAGCGGCGGTCAGCGACGCCAAAGCCGAGGCCGCGGCCGCCGAAGGGCGGCCGAACAGGAGTCTTGACGACGACGCCCCGAGCTGAACGACGACGTGCTGGGTGGAGCGCTCAGCCGGTGACGTCCACGGGGCCGGCACTCGAGAACGCACGCACCTTGTGCGGCGAGGCATGACTGGTCCGGGCGCTGACATCGGGGGCCTGCGTGCGGCTCTTCGCCTCGACGTCATACGCCGTTCCGGCAGGAAGGTCCACGGAGACCGAGCCCGCGCTGGACTCGGCGTCCAGCGACCGTGGCGGCGTGAGTGTCTCGACCCGCACGGCCCCCGCGCTGGAGGTGATCCGTGCGTCCTCCGCCCGCAACCCGGTGACGAGGACGTCTCCGGCGTCCGAGTGTGCCTGTAACCGGCCCGTGTGACCGGCGACGACGACGTCACCCGCGTCCGACGTCAGCTGCGCGGCGCCGTGGAGACCACGGGCCTCGACCGTGCCTCCCGCCGACATGGCCACGACGTCGACACCTGCGGGGACGGTGAGTGTGACATCTGTCCGGCAGCCGAATGCCGGGATGAGGTCGTGTCCGCGGCAATCACCGTCAATACGCAGCGTGTCCCCGTCGACGCTGTGCGTCACTCGTGCCGAGCGGACCCACCCGTCGTCGATCGCGGCCGCCACGTGCACACGGCCGCTGGTGCCGCCGATGATCTCGACGTTCCCGGCGAAGACGTCGACTTCCACCCGGGAGACGTCCGTGTCGACGGTGATCTCCGATGTGTGGCTGGACCTGCTGATCCACCAGAAGACCGACACCGCGGCGATGGCCACCACAACGACGCCGATCATCCGTGCCCCGCGTGCGCCGCCGTTTCCCCCGAGCGAGACATGATCACGTGTCCGCTGGTGACTAGGTACGGATTCGAACGTCATGACGATGACAGTAGTGCTTTGTCCGGGGCAGCGGTTCCATCTTGGTGAGGAGAACGACCCGGATATGTCCGTGGGGGTGACCCGGAGGCGCTCCGGGTCGCTGTCTCAGGGCTGCTGATCCGGGTCGCTGGGCGGAGTCGCGCATCCGGAGTGCGGCCGGCAGCGGAGAAGGACGCGTGCCCGCTACCGTGAGTAGGGTGTGTGATGTGCGAGGAGCACCGTGACCGGCGGGACCGGAAACCGCGCCGCGAGGAGTGCCGTGCCGCGGTTGCGCGGCATCGGAGTCAGCGCGGGGATGGCGGTCGGGCCGGTGGTGCGCGTGACCGAGCCCGTTCGCCCGCCGGAGAACGAGCCCGCCGCGCTCGATGCCCAGGCAGCGAGCCGTGAGGTGGCCGCGGCCTTCGAGCTGGTGGCGGCGGAGCTTGAACGCCGGGCCGCACTGGCGCAGGCGACGGCCGCGGATATCCTGACCGCCACCGCGATGATGGCTCGGGACCCTTCCCTTCTGGCCGGTGCGCAGCGGCGTCTCGACGACGGCGAGGGCCCGGCCACGGCGGTGGACGGCGCCGTGGAGGAGGTCTGTGCATCGCTCGCGGCGGCCGGCGGCTACCTCGCCGAGCGGGTCACTGATCTGCGCGACGTCCGCGACCGCGTCGTCGCTCACCTCATCGGCGCGCCCCAGCCCGGGCTTCCCGAATACGACCAGCCGTCGGTGCTGATCGCCCACGACCTTGCCCCGGCCGACACCGCGGGTCTTTCGCCGGCGACTGTCCTGGGGATCGTCACCGAGGCGGGCGGGCCCACCAGCCACACGGCGATTCTCGCCGCACAGCTCGGGATTCCGGCCGTGGTGGGTACCGGCCCGCTCACGCTCGACGACGGGGTAGTCGTCGCGGTCGACGGGGAGACTGGTGAGATCGTCGTCGGCCCGGACGAGGCCGTCCAGGTGGAGTGGATGCGCCGAGCGGGTGCACGGAACGAGCAGCTGTCCAGGTTCAGCGGGCCGGGCCGTACCCGAGACGGAGTCCCGGTGTCGCTGCTGGCCAACATCGGAACCGCTGAGGACGCGACCGCGGCTGCGGGCCAGGATCTCGAGGGCGTCGGCCTGTTCCGCACCGAGTTCCTGTACCTGGACCGCGCGTCGGCGCCGAGCGTCGAGGAACAGACGCAGAGTTACCTAGCGGTCCTGCGCCCGTTCGGCGAACGACGAGTGGTAGTGCGAACGCTGGACGCCGGCGCGGACAAGCCGCTGCCCTTCGCGCCGACGGGGGACGAGGAGAACCCCGCGCTCGGTGTCCGTGGCTTGCGTCTCGGGCGGCGGGGCGGCTCGCTTCTCTCCGACCAGCTCGATGCCCTGGCCGCAGCGGCCGGGCAGTGTGCAGCCGATGTCTGGGTGATGGCGCCGATGATAGCCACGGCCGAGGAGGCGACCTGGTTCGCTGACCGGGCGCGCGCCGCGGGGTTGTCCACGGTCGGGGTGATGGTGGAGGTGCCCGCAGCCGCGTTGCGGGCACAGCAGGTTCTCGCGGACGTCGACTTCGTCAGTCTGGGAACCAACGACCTCGCCCAATACACGATGGCCGCGGACCGGATGCTGGGCGAACTCGCGCCATTGCTCGACCCGTGGCAGCCCGCGCTGCTGGACCTGATCGCTATGACGTGTGCGGGAGCAGGCGGCTCCAAGCCCGTGGGCGTGTGCGGCGAGGCCGGCGGCGATCCGCTGCTGGCTCCGGTACTGGCCGGCTTGGGGGTGAGCAGCCTGTCCATGGCGCCCTCCAGGATTCCCGCCGTGCGCGCGATGCTCGCCCTGCACGATCGCGACCGCTGCGCACAGATGGCGGCGGCTGCGCGAGCCGCCGCCGACGCCGGGGCGGCACGTGCCGCCGTGATGGATCTGCTCGACTCGGAGGCACGGTCGATCACCGGCCGGTGACCGCCTCGGCCTTGAGCTGGGCGGCGATGGCGAGTTCCATCGCGGTGAAGTACATTTCCTGCGGGTTGGCCGTCTCGGTACGGTGCTGGACGTCGTAGAGGAAGTCGGAGAAGAACGTGACGGGCTGGTCCGCGCAGCCGATGTGATGCTCGCCGTTCTTATCCACGAGAAATAGATGGTTCCCGCCGGGCCGTCCGGCGATGTCGACGTTCTTGCGCAGTTCGATGTAGCCGGCGGTGCCCAGGATGGTGATCCTGCCGTCGCCCCAGCTCGACAGCCCGTCCGGGGTGTACCAGTCGACCCGGACGTAACCGTGCGCGCGCGGGCTGCGCAGTACCGCTTCGCCGAAGTCCTGGAGCCCGGGGTCTTCCGGGTTCGCGTAATTGCCCACCGTGGCCGACACGACCTCGGCCGTCGTGGATCCGGTGAGGTAGAGGAACTGGTCCACCTGGTGGGAAGCGATGTCGGTGAGGATCCCGCCGTAGTGGTCCCGCTGGAAGAACCAGGACGGCCGGGAGTCGCGGCGCAGGCGGTGCGGCCCGAGCCCGATGGTCTGGACGACGTCGCCGATGGCGCCCGAGGCGATGAGGCCGGCGGCCTTGATGGTGGCGGGGCTGGTGAACCGCTCGCCGAAGAACGCGGCCCAGATCCGGCCGGTGTCCGCGGAGGTGGAGCGGATCGAGGCCATCTGCTCCGGCGTGGTGGCCGCGGGCTTGTCGGCCAGCACGTCCTTGCCGGCGCGCATCGCCTCGACGGCGATTCCGGCGCGCTCTGCGGCGATTCCGGCGGTGGCGATCACGCCGACGGCCGGATTCTCGTAGAGCCTGCGGGGATCGTCGACCTCGGGGATGCCGGGGAACCTCTCGGCGAATTGCGCCCGCTGCGCGGGGTCGGCGCCTGGAAAGACACCGGCGCACTGCGCACCGGCCGCTTCTAGCCCCTCGGTCATGCCGAGGATGTGCCCATGGTCGACGCCGACCACACCGAACCTGATCGTGCCGTTCCTCATGGAATGCGCTTCCCTCGTCGCCGCGGCTCACCGTCAGTGCACTCCAAGGCTACGTGCCAGCCAGCTCAGGGTGGCTGCAGGTCCTCCACCTGAGCTCCCCCCTGCGACCGAGAGGTTCTGACATCTCGCTACGCCGGACATGGCGGTGGGGGTACTTTGCAAGGCACCGAAATGGGGGACCGTGATGACGGCTGACCAGATTGCGCGCGGCCGGGAGGCGTACGAGCGGTACGCGTGGAGCGACGCGTACAAGCTGCTCAGCGCCGCTGAGGAGCAAACCGGCCTGGAACCGAACGATCTTGAACGGCTCGCCATGAGCGCTTACTTGACCGGACGGGACGACGCGGCCGTGGCGGGTCTGGAACGTGCCCACCGCGCCTTCCTCGCGTGTAGTGAGCTCGGCCGGGCCGTGCGATGCGCATTCTGGCTCGGCATGGTGCTCATGCAGCGCGGCCAGCATGCCCAGGGTGGCGGCTGGCTTGCCCGTGGACAGCGAGTGCTCGAGGAGAGCTCTCTGGACTGCGTGGAACAGGGCTATCTATTGGTTCCTGTCGCGCTGCACGCTCTCGGAAGCGGTGACCCCAACCGGGCGCACGCCACGTTGGAGCAGATCGCGGAGATCGCCGACCGGTTCGGCGACGCCGACCTCATCGCCCTCGGACGGCTGGGACGCGGACAGGCGTCGGTGGCAATGGGCGACGCCGTCGCGGGAACCGCGATGCTCGATGAGGCGATGGTCGCCGTCACATCCGGCGACGTGTCTCCGATCGCGGCCGGAATCGTGTACTGCGCGGTTATCATCGCCTGCCGCAACATCTTCGACCTTCGACGAGCTCAGGAATGGACGGCGACGCTGAGCCGCTGGTGCGCATCACAGCAGGACCTCAAGCCCTATCGCGGGCAGTGCCTGGTGCATCGCTCGGAGATCATGCAGCTGCGCGGAGAATGGTCCGACGCCATGGCGGAGGCGCAGCGGGCATGCGAGCATCTGTCCGACCCGCCAGGCGACCCGGTGGTGGGCATGGCGCTGTACCAGCGTGCCGAGCTACACCGGTTACGCGGCGAATTCGCGCGGGCGGAGAAGAACTATCGGGAAGCCAGCGTCTGGGGGCATCCGGTGCACCCCGGACTGGCGCTTCTCTGGTTCGAGCAGGGCAAGAAGGACGCCGCGGCAGCCGCGATACGCCGGGTGGCGGCGGAGGCCGGACGGCCCGTGGACCGGGCGCGGATCCTGGCGGCACACGTCGAGATCTCCCTCGCTACCAGCGACGTCGGCGCCGCGCGTGGGGCGGCGGACGAGCTCGCGACGATCGCGGCTGGGTTCCGCTCGCCCTACATGCGTGCGGTCGCCGGGTCAGCGACCGGCTCCGTGCTCCTGGCGGAGGGCGATTCGGTGGGAGCGTGCGTAGCCCTGCGGGAAGCGTGGACGGCTTGGCATGAACTCGACGCGCCGTACGAGGGAGCGGTGGTCAGGATGCTGATGGCCCGAGCGTGCGCTCGATTGGGCGACCATGACACCGCTGAGATGGAACTCGATGCCGCACGCCGGGTCTTCGCGGAACTCGGTGCGGAACCGGCTCTCGCCAAGGCGTCCGCCCTGTCCCGGCGGGCGGCATCCCGTGGCCCGTGCGGCTTGAGCCCGCGTGAGGTGGAGGTGCTCCGTCTCGTCGCGACGGGTGCGACCAGCAGGGAGATCGCGGACACCCTGGTGATCAGCGAGAAGACCGTCTCGCGGCATCTGAGCAACATGTTCACCAAGCTCGGCGTCTCAACCCGGGCCGCGGCTACCGCCTACGCCTACGAACATCAGCTGCTGTAGACGCGTTCGTGGGCGGGAGCCGGCGACGCGTTGTCAGCATGCGGAGAACTGCCCATGGACGGCGTCCGGACCGACGTGGGGTGTCTGCCCGATGCGGCGGCCACCCGCGGGCGGCGACCCTGTTCTCACAGGCATGACGAGAGAGGGAGGAACCATGACCGCACAAGCACCGAGTACAGAGCAGATCAGAGACGCCTGGGAGGCGATAGCTCCCAGATTCGACGAGTTCGCGACCCCGGAGACGATCGGGTTCGGCGAGCGGATCCTCGGCCGGCTCGGTCTGGATACGGGTACCCGGCTCCTCGACGTGGCCGCCGGCAGCGGTGCGCTGAGCCTACCCGCTGCGCGGCTCGGCGCGGAGGTGGTCGCAGTCGACATCGCGCCCGCGATGATCGAACGGCTTCAGGCCCGCGCTCGGACGGATGGCTTGACGAACGTCGCTGGCCGGGT
Source organism: Phytoactinopolyspora alkaliphila (assembly GCF_010550695.1). Classification (GTDB taxonomy): domain Bacteria; phylum Actinomycetota; class Actinomycetes; order Jiangellales; family Jiangellaceae; genus Phytoactinopolyspora; species Phytoactinopolyspora alkaliphila. Next base: position 16,043 of record NZ_JAAGOB010000011.1, on the reverse strand, counting down.
CATGGACGGCAGCGCCCTGGAGTTCGACGACGATACGTTCGACGTGTCCGTGTCACAGAACGGCGTATCGGTGTTCCCGGACATGAAACGTGGGCTGGCGGAGATGGTGCGCGTCACCAAGCCCGGCGGTACGGTACTCGTCGTCGCGTTCGGCGCGCTTGAGAGGGCCGAGTTCCTCGGCTTCTTCGTGGGCGCCGCGAAAGCGGCCGTCCCCGATTTCACGCCGATGCCGGTGGACCAACCGCCACTGCCGTTCCAGGTGTCGGACCCGGCGGTGTTTCGCGCCAGGCTCGCCGAAGCGGGCCTGACGGACGTGACGGTGGAGACGACCACGTGGGACATGCCGGTCGAATCGGCCATGCACTTGTGGAACTTCATCGCGTCCGGCCACCCGATCGGGGCGCAGATGATCGCGAGCCTGACCCGCGAGCATCAGGTCGAAACGCAGCGAGTGCTGGACGGGATGCTCCGCGAACGTTCCGGTGGTGAACCCGGCGCCGTGATCCACACCGAGCTCAACGTCGGCGTCGGAACCAAGCCGGAGGGTTCTGCCCATGATCATCGGCTTTCCCGCACCCAATGAGGTCCCCGATCGTCAATGATCATGGGCAGGGGAGTGGGCCAGTGCCTGCACGACGCTGATAGGTCACGAGTGAGCCGAGAAGATCCATGCGAGGTGCGCGATCCCGGCGTCGGCGTAGTGCTGCGCACCGGACGTCACACCGTAGGCGATGTCCTCGAGGACTGAGCATCGGGCGTAGAAGACAGCTCGTGCGCGGTCGCCGGCATCCGGAGGCTCGGCGTAGTTGGCGATCGTCGCGTCGAAGACGTCCGGTCCGAGATCGCGAAAGATCAGGGCGAGATCACGCATCGGATCGGCGAGTGCCGCATCCGTCCAGTCGATGATCCCGGTGATCTCGTCCGTGTCTGTGCCGGCCAGGATGTGCTCGGTACCCAGATCGTTGTGGCAGAGCGTGACGGTTCGAGGCTCGGGCGGCGGAGTGCTCGCCAGGAAACGCTCAATCGGGCGACGAACTGGCGGCGTTATGTGCTGTGAAACCTCCCTGTACGCGAATTCGGCGTCGTCCCGCCATGCGGTCATGGGGTACGGATCGGGCGACACCAGCGTGTTCACGGCGTCGAGCGGTGCCTGGTGCAGCCGGCTGAGGAATCCACCCAGGACCGGCGCCAACCGGATCGGTTCGGCGACGGGCCGCTGGTTGAGCGGACGGCCCGGCAGCGCGGTGTACGCGAGGGCGCCCTGTTCGATGTCCGCGAAGATCGGCTGTGGGATCGGCAACGTGGACCATCCGGTCAGCGCCGCCAGGAGGCCGGCTTCGCGCCGGGTGGTCTCCGCGCGCTGGACCGCGTCGGATTCCTTGCTGATCCGGACGACCAGCTCGTCGTTCACAAGGTAGACGACGTTGTCGAGACCCTGCCCGAGCTCGGTGAGAGAGACCACGTCATAGTGCGGCAGGTGCAGGCGAAGCACGGAGTCGATGTCCACCACCAGGGCAGCCTATCCGGGGGTGCTCACTCGGATCAGATGACGCTGTGCGCCCTGCGGTGCTGCATGTGCCATCTGATCGTTCTCTGTCCGGCGCGCGGGTTACAACTGGCCCGCGGCGGTGATGGTGACCACCGGGTGTCCTGCCTCGTTCGACGCGGCGAAGTCGATCACCGCCGTGAATCCCCAGTCGTGATCGCCGGCAGGATCGTCGATGATCTGCCGGACCTCCCATTGGTCGGGGTGCTCGGTGATGATCAGCATCTTGGCGCTGCGAGCGTCCGGGCCGAGGAGGACCTCGTCGTGCTCGTCGAAGTAGGCATCCAGGGCGTCGGCCCACGCGTCGGCGTTCCAGCCGGACTCCGCGTCGAGCTCGCCCAGCTCTTCCCACTTCTCCCGGGCCATCAGTTCCACCCGGCGGAACATGGCGTTGCGCACGGCCACCGTGAACGCGCGCCGGTTCGCGGTGAGGGGGCGCGTCGTCTCGCCGGGGGGACCCTCGTCGTAGCCGTCCCCGTCCTCGAGCGCTTCCGGGTGCTGCAGCTTCTCCCACTCGTCGAGCAGGCTGGAGTCGACCTGGCGGACCAGCTCGCCGAGCCACTCGATGATGTCGCTGAGCTCCTCGGTGCGGACGTCCTCTTGCACCGTCTGCCGCAGGGCACGGTAGGCGTCGGCGAGATATCGCAGCAGTGCGCCCTCGGAGCGCGCCAGCTGGTAGAAGCGGACGAAGTCGCCAAAACTCATGGCCCGCTCGAACAGGTCACGGGCGACGGACTTCGGGGACAGCTCGTGGTCGGCCACCCAAGGATTGGTCCGCCGGTACATGTCGAACGCCGCTTCGAGGAGCTCTTCCAGCGGCTTCGGATAGGTCACGTCCTCGAGCAGTTCCATCCGCTCGTCGTACTCGATGCCCTCGGCCTTCATCGCGGCCACCGCTTCACCGCGCGCCTTGTTCTGTTGTGCGGAGAGCACCTGGCGAGGATCGTCCAGCGTGGACTCGACCACAGAGAGCACGTCAAGCGCGTAGGTGGGGGACTCGCGGTCGAGGAGCTCGAACGCCGCCAGCGCGAACGGCGACAACGGCTGGTTGAGGGCGAAGTCGGACTGCGGATCGACGGTGAGCCGCACGGTGCGCCCCTGCTCGTCAGGCACGTCGAGCCGCTCGATGACGCCGCTCTGCAACAGTGCGCGATAGATTGCGACGGCACGGCGGATGTGGCGGCGCTGAGCGGGGCGGGGTTCGTGGTTCTCGGTCAGCAGCTTGCGCATCGCCTCGAAGGCATCGCCCGGGCGGCCGGCGACGGACAGCACCATCGTGTGGCTGACCGCGAAGCTCGAGGTCAGCGGTTCGGGCGGAGACTCGACGAGCCGTTCGAACGTCTTCTCGCCCCAGGAGACGAAACCCTCCGGCGGCTTCTTGCGAACCACCTTGCGTCGCTTCTTCGGGTCGTCACCGGCCTTGGTCAGGGCTTTCTCATTCTCGACGACGTGCTCCGGAGCCTGCACGATCACCTCGCCGACGGTGTCGTAGCCGGCGCGCCCGGCCCGCCCGGCGATCTGGTGGAACTCCCGGGCGCTCAGATGCCGGGTCCTGGTGCCGTCGTACTTGGCGAGGCCGGACAACAGGACCGTGCGGATCGGCACGTTGATGCCGACGCCGAGCGTGTCGGTGCCGCAGATGACCTTCAGCAGGCCGGCCTGGGTGAGCCGTTCCACCAGCCGGCGGTACTTCGGCAGCATCCCGGCGTGGTGGACCCCGATCCCGTGCCGGACCAGGCGGTTGAGCACTTTGCCGAACCCCGCGTGGAAGCGGAACCCGCCAATTTCCGCCGCGATCCGGTCCCGGTCTGCTCTGCTGGCGACGTTGACGCTGGTCAAAGCCTGCGCTCGTTCGATCGCCGACGCCTGGGTGAAGTGCACGACGTAGACCGGGGCACGGTGCGTGGACAACAGCTCGTCGAGGAGCTCGTGGATCGACTCGGTGGAGTAGGAGAAGGTCAGCGGCACAGGGCGGGTGTCCGAAGCCACGACCGCGACGTCGCGTCCGGTGCGCTGGGACAGGTCCTTATAGAAGAAGCTGACGTCGCCAAGCGTGGCCGACATCAGGAGGAACTGCGTGTGCGGCAGCTCGAGCAGGGGAACCTGCCACGCCCAGCCGCGCTGCGGGTCGGCGTAGAAGTGGAACTCGTCCATCACCACCTGGCCGACGTCCGCGTCGGCACCGTCGCGCAGGGCGATGTTGGCCAGGATCTCGGCTGTGCAGCAGATGATCGGCGCGCCAGGGTTGACGCTGGAGTCACCGGTCATCATGCCGACGTTGGCGGCGCCGAATGTGGCGATCAGGTCGAAGAACTTCTCCGACACCAGAGCCTTCAACGGCGCCGAGTAGAACGTGCGGCGGCCCGTGCTGAGCGCCGCGAAATGGGCGCCGACGGCCACTAGGCTCTTGCCTGATCCGGTGGGGGTGTTCAAGATGACGTGCGAGCCGGAGACCAGCTCGATCAGCGCCTCCTGCTGGGCGGGGTACAGCTCGAAGCCGCGCTCGGACGCCCACGTGGTGAAGGCGTCGTAGAGGGCGTCCGGCTCGGTGCTTTCCGGCGTGACCAGAGACGGCGTCATCAGCGCCGGCCGCTCGCGGTCTCGCGGGCGGAGTCGGTCTTCTTCCAGGCCTGGAACTCGTCCTCGATCAGTCCGGTACGCCAGTATCCGGACAAAGACAAGAATTCCGGGTCGACGCCGCGCTCATCGAGGAAGTAGCTGCGCAGACCCTTGACCAGGCGAGACTCACCGTGGACGAACACGTTGGCGCGGCCGGGCAGCCATGGTTCCGCTTTGACGGCGTCGATGAGCCGGCTCACGTCTCCCGGCGGCGCGCCGTCGCGGTGCAGCCAGGTGATGGCAGCGTCACCAGCGGTGATCAGCGGCTGCTCCTCGGTCGCGTCGGCGACCTCGATGAGCACGCGTACACGATGGCCGCTCGGCATCGCCTCAAGGGCGGAGGCGATGGCCGGCAGCGCGGCCTCGTCGCCGGCAAGGAGATGCCAGTCCGCGTCCTGGCTGGGAGCGTAGGCACCGCTAGGACCGAAGAAGCAGATGTCATCGCCCGGCTGGGCGGTCGCCGCCCAGGGCGCGGCCAGCCCCTCGTCGCCGTGGACGACGAAGTCGATGGCGATCTCACCGGCCGATGTGTCGACGTAGCGGACCGTGTAGGTGCGGGTGACCGGCCAGTGTTCCCGTGGCATGCTCGAGCGGACCTCGGCGACGTCCATCGGATTCGGATACTCCACGCCTGGCGTGAGGAACAGGAGTTTGACGTACCGGTCGGTGTAGGGGTTGTTCACGAAGTCGACGAAGCCGGACCCTCCTGCGACCACGCGGACCATGTGAGGGGTCAGCCACTCGGTGCGGATCACCTGAAGTCTGGTGATGCGCCGCGCGCGGCGTGCGGGTCGATCCCTCTGGGCCATGCAAGCCACCCTAACTCGCGCGCTCATAATCATTTGGGGGCGGTCATTCGACGGTGATGCGCAGGATCCGGTCGTCTCCCTGGTTCGGGTCCCTGCGGCCGTCGGTGTTGTTGGTCAGCACCCACAGAGAACCGTCCGGCGCGACTGCGGCGTCTCGTAGCCGTCCGTAGTCGCCGATGAACTCTTCGGGATCTCCGACTTCGCCGTCGGACAGGGGGATCTGCCAGAGCACCGAGCCTCGCAGGGACGCCATGAACAGCGTCTGTGCCACGTAGGCCAGCCCGCTTGGGGACGCGTCGGCGACCGGCCATTCGAGCTCCGGGTCGATGTACTCGTCGTTCTCGGCGATCCCTTCGACGTCCGGCCAGCCGTAGTCGCCGCCCGGTTCGATGAGGTTCAGCTCGTCAGCGGTGCTGTCGCCGAACTCGCTGGCCCACAGCTGGGCGTCGTCGTCGAAGGCCAGCCCCTGCACGTTTCGATGACCGTACGAGTAGATCGGCGAATCGCCGAGCGGGTTGTCACCGGGGATGTCGCCGTCCGGGGTGACGCGGAGGATCTTGCCCGCCAGCGTGTCGAGGTCCGGGGAGTTGGAGCCGTCGCCGGCGTCGCCCGTGGCGACGTAGAGCATGCCGTCGGGGCCGAAGACGATCCGCCCGCCGTTGTGCCGCGAGGACGCGGGGATGCCGTCGAGGACAGTCTCGAACTCGCCGAACTCGCCGTCGGTATATGTAGTGCGCACAACCTGGTTCTCACTGCCCATGGTCGCGTACGCGTACAGCGTCTCCGGCGATTCGGGGTCGAAGGCGATACCCAGCAGGCCACCCTCCACGTCTCCGTCGACACCGGGTACCTCGCCGACCTCCGTCTGCTCGCCGTCCTGCGAGACGTGGACCACGGTGCCGGCATCGCGCTGAGACACCAGGGCGTCGCCGTCCGGGAGGAACGCGATACTCCACGGCGCGTCCAGGCCTGTGGCCAACTCTTCGACGTCGGTGGGTTCCACGGGGCCGGGCACTGGCGTGCTCGGCGGACTGGCGGTGACGTGCGGCGTGGTCGAATCCGGTTCCGGTGATTCCGTGTGTGGCGGCCCGGTGCCCGGTGGCTCCGCGCCGGGGAAGTCGGTGGCGGTGGGCGGCGCGGCGTCCGGCTCGTCGTCGTTCCCGCATCCAGCGACGACGAGGGCCGCAGCGGCCAGAAACCCGATGAGTCGCGAGGCTTTCACCTCTCCCATCGTGCCACAGGCTGTCACCGTCACGCGCGGACGATAGTTTGGACCGGTGACCGCTCTTCTCCTGCCCTCCCTGGCCGACGACTTGCCGATCGCCGACAGTCTCGACACTCATGTCTGGGACAGCGGCGACGAGCTTCCCGACGACGACGTCCTCGGGCAGGTGGGCATGTACGTGATGCCGTACACCTTCTCCGCCGACACCGGGGACATCATTGCGCGGATGCCGCAGCTCTCCGTGGTCCAGACACTGACCGCGGGTTACGAGCATGTCCGCCCTTACCTGCGACCAGGCATCACCCTGTGCAACGCCCGCGGCGTGCACGACGCGAGCACCGCCGAACTGGCCGTGACCTTGACGCTGGCGTCGTTGCGCGGCATCCCGACGTTCGTCGAGGCTCGCCAGCGCGGCGAGTGGGCCTTCGGAGTGTACGAGGCGCTCGCGGACAAGACGGTGCTCATCGTGGGCTACGGCGCCATCGGCCGGGCCATCGAGGACCGGCTGGTGCCGTTCGAATGCGACGTGCTGCGGGTGGCCAGGACCGCGCGCGACGGCGTGGCCGGATTCGAGTCCTTGCCCGAGCTGGTCGGACACGCCGACGTCGCCATCATGATCTGCCCGCTCACCGACGAGACCCGGGGAATGGTGGACGCCACGTTCCTGGCGTCGATGAAGGACGACGCCCTGCTGGTCAACGTCGCGCGCGGGGGTGTGGTGGACACCGACGCACTGGTGGCCGAACTGTCCGCCGGGCGGCTTCGCGCCGCGCTCGACGTCACCGACCCCGAGCCGCCCCCAGAGGGTCACCCGCTGTGGACGGTGCCGAACCTCCTGCTGTCGCCGCATGTGGGCGGCTCGTCGTCGGCGTTCCTCCCGCGTGCGCGCAGGCTCGTGAAGGCGCAGGTGGAGCGGTATGCGGCCGGGGATCCGCTGGCCAACGTCGTCGTCGGTCCGTAGCTCGGCGGCTGATCAGCGGTGCTCGGATTGCCACCGGGCACATCACCATGCGTTGACGTGCTTCACCATGCTTGCAGACCTGGTATCGCTGGGGTACGCATGGTTTACATGATCATTCAGGCCGGGTCTGGAGGTTCCGGGTTGCTCAGCCGGTCCACGATCTCGCGCACCGTGCGGGACTCGTCGTCGTAATAGGACAGCCCCCACTGGGCGACCTCCGCCGGGAAGCGGAAGGTGGCGTCCGAGCCCAGGCCGTCGCGGACCTCCTGCAGTTCGGCGCGGCGTTCGTCCAGCTGCGCTATGTACCCTCCGAGCATCTTGCGGGTGACGTCGATATCGACCAGGTGCCCGAGCAGCAGGCGCAAAGCCGCCGGGTGCTTGAGAACCGGGAAGTCGATCGGCGTGTCACTGAGCCAGCGGCGCAGCTCGGCCATGCCGCGTTCGCTGATCTTGTAGCGCCGGGCCGGTCGCTGACCAGTCCGGTCGTCGCGGGACTCCAGGAGACCGAGCCGGTCGAGACGGGTGAGCTCGGAGTAGACCTGGCTCATCGCCGGTGCCACCCAGTAGAAGCGCAGCGTGGAGTCGGCCCACTGCTTCAGCTCGTATCCAGTGAGCTCCGGGCCGAAGGACAGCAGGCCGAGCAGCGCGTAACTGGTGGGCGGCAAATCGTGCTCCGGCGCCTGGCGCAGATCCGATCCGCTGAGCGAGTCCTCCGGCGGTCCCGCCGGATCTGCCACCCCGCCTGTGTCGGTCATGTGTCTCCTTCTTCTCGAAACCGCCGGAGCCTGCGGATGCGAACCGCCACCGCAGGCTCCGATTCTCCCTTATGTTCCTAGTCGGAACACCAGCTGATCCGCACCATGTCCCTCCGCGACGGCCTCGGCGGTTGAGGGGTCTGTTGCCGCGCGCTGCACAGGAGTAAACTCCCGGCGCATATTCCAGTTCGGAACACCAGAGGTGTGGGGGCGTGAGGGTCATGAACGACGTACTGGTGGCGGTCGGGACGCGCAAGGGACTGTGGCTGCTGCGGAGCTCGGATCGCCGGTCGTGGTCCGTGGACGGTCCGCACCTGCTCATGAAGTCCGTCGCGGCGTGCGCCATCGACACGCGCGGCGAGCGGCCGCGAATCCTGGCCGGTGCCAGCTATGACCACTGGGGGCCGGCCGTCTCCTGGTCCGATGACCTCGGCGCCACGTGGAGCGAGGCACCCGACGGGAGCGGGATCCGCTTCCCGGCCAACCTGGGGGCATCGGTGGAGCAGGTCTGGCAGATCCGCCCCGATACGGCGGACCGCCCCGGGGTGGTCTGGGCGGGCACCGAGCCGTCGGCGCTGTGGCGTTCCGGCGACGGTGGAGAGACGTTCGCGCTGTGTGAGGGTCTGTGGAATCACCCGCACCGCCCCACCTGGCAGCCCGGCGGCGGTGGGCAGGCGCTGCACACGGTCCTGCCGCACCCGAGCGACGAGAACCGGGTGATGGTGGCCATGTCTACTGGCGGCGTGTATGTCAGCGACGACGCCGCTCAGAGCTGGAACCCGTCCAACTCGGGCATCGGTGCCGGCTTCCTCCCCGGCGAGGAGCCCGAGTACGGGCAATGCGTGCACAAGGTCGCCCGGGACGCGACTGACCCGGACCGTCTCTTCGCGCAGAACCACGGTGGTGTGTATCGCTCCGACGACGGCGGCAAGAGCTGGACGCCCATCGCCGATGGGCTGCCGTCGGACTTCGGTTTCCCCGTCGTCGCGCACCCGCATCGCGCCGGGACCGCGTGGGTGGTGCCCCTGACCGCCGACATCGAGCGCATGCCGCCCGAGCGCACATTGCAGGTGTGGCGGACCGGCGACGCCGGCGCGACCTGGACGAAGTCGATCATCGGCATGCCCGGCATGTTCTACGCGTCCGTGTTGCGTGACGCGTTCACCGCCGACGACGTCGCTGACCCCGCCGGGGTGTACCTCGGGACGCGCGACGGCTCCGTCTACGCGAGTGCCGACGAAGGCCAGACCTGGTCGGAGGTCCTGACGCACCTGCCCGACGTGCTCTGCGTGCGTGCCGCCACCTTGTCGTAGCGGCGCCAGGAGCGGCACGGGCGCCGCCGGCGACGCCGACGGCCACGGCGACGCCGACGGCCCGCCTGCCCGCCGGTAATGGTGGCGCCGTGAAGCCACAGCGTGGAGGATGGGGGCATGGTTGAGATGACGCTGGAGTCCGTGGGTGACCACCAACTGGACGCGGCCAGGAATTCCCCCAACGGCAGGGCAGCCCGAACTCTGCACAGCGGCGCCCGGCTACGGCAGACCCTGATCGCGCTCACCGCCGGCACTCGGCTCAACGAGCACCAGAGCCCCGGCGACGCCACCATTCTGTGCCTGCGGGGCAGCGTCACGCTGCACGCGGGTGAGCGCAGCGTCACCATCCCGGCGGGATCCCTGGTCGACGTCCCGCCGCAGCGCCACGACCTCGTCGCCAACGACGACTCACTGGTCATCCTGACCGTCGGCCTCGGCTAGAGCACTGGCGGCGGTGCGGTGCGCGGGCGCTCCCGCTGGCACGCCGGATCTCGTGGGTTCCGGTGAGCCGGCATGCGCGCCTGCTGACCGGCGATCGTCCGGATCACGGACCTCCCTGCTTCTGGAGCGGACGGCGGGTCTAGCGTTGGATGCCATGACCATGACACCGTCGACGTCGTCGTCGCCCGAAAACCCCGCACCTACGGCCAAGCCGGACATCAAGCCGCATTCGCGGACTGTCACCGATGGGCTCGAGCGTGCCGCCGCCCGCGGGATGCTGCGTGCCGTCGGGATGACCGATGACGACTGGGAGAAGCCGCAGATCGGGGTCGGCTCGTCGTGGAACGAGATCACCCCGTGCAACCTGTCCCTGGCCAGGCTCGCGCAGGCGTCCAAGGAGGGTGTGCACGCGGCGGGTGGCTTCCCGCTCGAGTTCGGCACCATCTCGGTGTCCGACGGCATCTCGATGGGCCACGAGGGCATGCACTACTCACTGGTGTCCCGGGAGGTCATCGCCGACTCGGTGGAGACTGTCTTCGGTGCGGAACGCCTCGACGGTGCCATCCTGCTGGCCGGATGCGACAAGTCCGAGCCCGCCATGCTGATGGCAGCGGCCCGCCTGGACGTCGCCGCCGTCTTCCTCTACGCCGGTTCCATCCTGCCCGGCCGGGTGGGAGACCGCGAAGTCACCATCATCGACGCGTTCGAGGCCGTCGGCGCTTGTGCGCGCGGGCTGATCACCCGCGAAGAGGTCGACGAGATCGAGCGCGCCATCTGCCCGGGAGAAGGCGCCTGCGGCGGCATGTACACGGCGAACACCATGGCCAGCGCGGCCGAGGCGATGGGCATGTCGCTACCGGGAAGCGCCGCGCCGCCCGCGGTGGACCGTCGTCGCGACGGGTTCGCGCGACGCTCTGGCGAGGCCGTCGTCGAACTGCTGCGCCGCGGTATCACCACCCGCGACATCCTCACCAAGGAGGCGTTCGAGAACGCCATCGCCGTGGTGATGGCGCTGGGCGGCTCCACCAACGCCGTGCTGCACCTGATGGCGATCGCGCACGAGGCCCAGGTCAAGCTCGAGCTCGACGACTTCAACCGGATCGGCGACACGGTCCCGCACCTGGCCGATGTGAAGCCCTTCGGCCAGTACGTGATGACCGACGTCGACCGGATCGGCGGTGTGCCCGTCGTGATGCGCGCCCTGCTCGACGCGGGTCTGCTGCACGGCGACTGCCTCACCGTCACCGGCAAGACGATGGCTGAGAACCTGGCGCACATCGCCCCGCCCGACCCCGACGGCAAGATCATCCACGCGATGTCCAACCCGATCCATGCCACCGGCGGAATCACCGTCCTGCGCGGGTCGCTCGCGCCAGAGGGAGCGGTGGTGAAGTCCGCGGGCTTCGACACGGATGTCTTCGAGGGTACCGCTCGGGTCTTCGATGGTGAGGCCGCCGCGATGGAGGCCGTCGAACGGAACACGCTCAAGAAGAACGACGTCATCATCATTCGCTACGAGGGCCCCAAAGGCGGGCCGGGCATGCGCGAGATGCTGGCCGTCACCGGTGCCATCAAGGGCGCGGGCCTGGGTAAGGACGTGCTGCTCGTCACCGACGGCCGGTTCTCCGGCGGGACCACGGGTCCGTGCATCGGTCACGTGGCGCCCGAAGCGGTCGACGGCGGCCCCATCGCCTTGGTGCAGGACGGCGACCCCATCCGGCTCGACATGGCCGCGCGCAGCCTGGAACTGCTCGTTGACGACGACGAACTGGCCCGCCGCCGAGATGCGTGGAAAAAGCCGGCACCCAAGCGTGAGCGCGGTGTGCTGGCGAAGTACGCCAAGCTGGTCGGCTCGGCCGCCAACGGCGCCGTCTGCGACTGATGTGATGCAGGACGCAACGTAGCGTCCTACGAGGTGGGCGTCCGGGCCCACGATCTGCAGGACGCAGTGTGGAGGTACACGGTGGGCAAGGTGCACGACGGCATCGGCGGCAAGTTGAGGGAGTTCATTGCCGCGCAGAAGATGTTTTTCGTCGCGACGGCGCCCAGCGGATCGGAGGGGCATGTCAACGTGTCGCCGAAGGGCATCGGCGGTTCGTTCGCGGTCCTCGATGAGCACAGCGTCGCCTACCTCGACTACACGGCGAGCGGCGCCGAGACGATCGCTCACCTGCGCGAGAACGGGCGGATCACGCTGATGTTCTGTGCGTTCGAGGGACCGCCCAATGTCGTGCGCCTGCACGGGACCGGCCGCGTCGTCGCACTGTACGACCCGGAGTTCTCCGAGCTCATCGAGCTCTTCTCGGAGCATCGTGGGGCGCGCGCGGTCATTGTCGTGGACGTGCGCCGGGTGTCGGACTCGTGTGGGTTCGGCGTGCCGCTGATGGAGTACGTGGGGGAGCGCGATCTCCTGCCCGCGTATATGGACCGTAAGGGCGTGGACGGGCAGGTCGCGTATCGGGCGACGAGGAACAGGGTCAGCCTGGACGGCCTGCCGGCGTTCGACTACGACCCGGTCGACTCCCCGGCTCCGCCGGAGCGTTAGCTCGTCGCCTTTAGCCATGTGGAAAATCGTGGTTCCTGGGGTGCCGTGTGGAAGCTCGTGGTCGCTGGGGTGCCGTGTGGAAGCTCCAATGGAAGCTTGTGGTCATTGCCGGCCTGCATCCGGAAGCCCGTGGTCGCCAGAGTGCCATGTGGAAGCGTGTGGTCGTGGCGCCGGGAACGTGGACGCTTGTGGCGGCTGGATGACCGTGCGTGTGGAAAGCGCGTGGCGGTTCGTCGTCGGCGTGACTGTGCTCGACCTACACCGATGCGCTAGCCCGGGGAGACACGACTCCGTCCGTCACTCATCCGCCAGTGTTCCGGGTATGAGTACGGTGTGGCTACCACCTGTACGTCGTCCTCGTAGACGATCATTCCTGGGTGATCGGTGCGCAGTTCTGTCCATGGGACTCCGTAGCGATCCAGAAGTGCGAGGTAACCGTCGCATGTGGAGATCAGCGATGTGGCGGTGGACTTGAACCATGACACAGCGCCTGGATTGAGCTCGCGATCGAAGCATGCCGGGTCCACGGTGCTCGGGTCCGTGTAGGCGGCGTCGCCATGGTCGTTGGCCGCCCTCCACCAGGCGTAGTCGTCTGGGCTCAGGGCGCCGGCGTGGGCCAGCCCGTTCGCCAGGGCGAAGACACCGGGAAACATCCCGCGCCGGTTCGGCACCGCACTCTGGAATCGGATGAATCGTGGCACGCGCAACGATGCTAGACGGGATTCGTCGTCGTGCGGCGTCGCCGCGCTGTAGTCACGCGGAAGCACATGGTCGCTCGCGACGAGCGGTGAGCCCTGGCAGGGTTGCGACAGCGGCCGGCGAACTAAGCGGAATGTTCCACCCTGTGCGGCATGGCCGCGATGCGCCGAGCCCCTTAGCTTTGTCCTGCGCACACGAGCGCTGGACACCACAAGGGGGATATGTGAGGCGAGAGGCGTTCAAGGTAGACCGCCGCGCTGGGATGGCGTACCTGGCCGGTACCCAGAACGTCGGCCTGGGAGAGTGACCGTGCCAGCTCACAATGGCTTTCTCGGTGCCGACGTCGACCAGCTTCGGGCCTTCGCCGCCGCGTGTGATCACGCGGGCCTCGAGGTCAACGCGGTACGGGCGCGTGTGTCGACGGCATTGAACCAGCTCGCGTGGCGAGGCCGGGATGCGGATGCGGCCCGCGCGGAGTGGTTCGGTGAGCATGCCCGCGTGCTGATGTTCGCCACCGAGCTTCTGGACGGCGTGGCGTATCTCGTCAGCCGGCAGGCCGACCAGCAGGAGGCAGCCAGCGGTGATGCGCCGGGCGGGTCGGGGCAGCAGGCCCCGGGCGCCGGTGCGGACAGGGGCGGCAGCGCCACCGGCGGGCCCGCCGACCCGCCTGGGAGTTTGATCGGCGATCTCTACCGGCGGTGGGAGGAGACATGGGGTCCAGTCGATGCCCTGATCGCCGTCGCTCCCTGGGTGGGTGCTGCCACGACGTGGACGGACGCGGCGAAGGACACCTGGCTCGACTGGGTACGCCACGCCGATCAGTGGGAGCGGGCGAACATCGGAGGCTGGACCGGCAACGCCTTGACCGGCTTGAGCCTGGTGGGCGCGGGCGTGAACGCCTCGCGGTACGTCGACGCGATCTCCAGAGGAGACACCACCGGGGCGGTGGGCGAGGCGGCCGGCTTCGGTCTCACGTTCGCGTCGCTGTCGAGTATCGCGGCGCTGCGGGCGACCGGAGGGGTCGGCGCCGCCGCTCAGGGCGGCTGGATGGTGGGATCGGCGATCTACGACCACACCGGCCACACCAGGCCGATGATCTGGGTAGGGAACAACATCATCGGCCCGACCGGCGACGTGATCACGGGCATCTGGGACGACGACGCGCGCGGCAGAGTGAGTGAGCGGTGGGATCGGTACACCTCGTCGATCGGGAACTGGTGGCGGGGCAACGGCTCGCAGGGCGGGGGAGGACGATGAACGACGCGGTTCAGGCGACCGCCGACACGGGTGCCGCCGGCGCCGCAGGCGCGGGCGAGGTGACATTCACCGCGCACGAGCTGCTGGCGTTGCTCGAGTGGCGACCGGGCCCGGAAGCGGAGCTGAGCCGTGACGTGCTGCGGCTGCCGGCCACCGGCGTCGACCAGCTGGCGGTCGCGGGCAACGCCACGCTCATGGTGCGGGACATGTTCCGGACGGACGGTGACGAGCCTGGGCCTGCCGGGGCGGCATCCGTCGTGGGCTATGCGCTGACCGCAGCGCAGCGGTGCACGTCGCTCACGTTCGGTGAGCCGGACGTGAGCCGGGTGGTCCTCGTCATGGAGAGCGAGAAGGTCGCCCTGATCCTGACACCGCGAGTTCCCGAGCTGTTCGACGCGGTACCGCTACCGACCGCGATGACCAGTGCCGACGTCGTACCCGGATCCGTATCGCGATTCCTCGATCACCCGGGTGGACGCGTCGTACGCGTGGAGGTGGTGACCGCTCGTGGGCGTGGAGCCATGACCGTCGGAGCGGAGAGCGGCGGCCGGTGGTGGGCCGGCGACGACGACGGCGCACGCCGGGACGTGGCGCCCGGCGAGCTCCGCGGCATGATCGACGCGCTCGTGTCCCGGTCCTGAGGACGCCAGCCCCGGCAACGGGTGCGGGCCCGCAGCCTCGGAGCCGCCGCACCCGTCCTCCCGACCTCAGTGAGCGAGGTGCTCGCGGTTGGGCTGTTTGGGTTCGTCCGGGATTCCGGGAGATGTACAGCGCCCTTGATACCCTCGGCCCAGGTCGAAAGCGGGTAAGGTCTACCTTACCGGCGGAAGGGTCGATGTGCTGAGGGTGACGCTGCGAGGGTCGGGTGTGCCGACCGTCGTGCTGGGTTCGGGGGAGAGACTGCTGGTGGGCCGGGCGCCCGCGACTGCGTTGCCGGATGGTGACCCGGACGCCCAGCTGCGATACACGACGTTGGCGCTGCCGCGCGCGGCACCGCACGTGTCCCGGGTGGTCGGGGAGATCGTCGTCGGTGACGAAGTAGTCCGGCTGCGCTGGCGAGGATCCACCGAAGCTCAGCTGTCCAGCCTGTTCGACGCACCGGGCGGTGCGCGCCGGGTCACGCTCACCGACGGGATGGCGGCGCTGCTCGACGAAGGCGAGAATCACGTGCTTCTCTTGCGCGGACGGCAGACCGCCAATGGCGTGTACGGGGACCTGGTTCTGGTCCTCGACGTGGGTGTTCCGGAGGCCGCCGCCGACGCCCAGCCGGCCCAGCCCGACGCCGACGTCGACGCGGCGCCCACCGCACCGGCACCCCGCCTGGAGCCGCGGACCCGCGAATGGTTCGTCGCTCTGGCGCTCGCCGAGCCGTGGCTGTCCGGAGCCGACGACTATCCGAGGCCGCCTTCCAACCGCGAGATCTACGAGCGCGTCCGTGGCTGGCACGGGTACGCGTGGAACCTGGACCGCCCGCAGCGTGTGGATGACGCCATCCGGGTGGTGGCGCGGATGGCCTTCGGCCCGGCCGACGATCCGTTCAGCACCGGGTCGGGACGCGTGCAGAACGTGCGCTTCGCCGTCGGCCGTCGTGCGGCGGAGACCCGGCTGGTCACGGTCGACGACCTGGCCGAGGCCGAGCTGTCGGCGAGCGCCCGCAAGGGCCTCAGCGGCGATTCGCCCACCTCCGCCGCCCATCCTAAATGATCATGTAAACCATGTTTTCTCGTGCTTCACCAGGCCTGCAGACATGGTGAAGCACGAGAAAACATGGTTTACATGATCATTTAGGGCTCTCCTGACGTTTCCGTGGGTTAGCGGCCCGGGAGGGCTGGGCGGTAGCCGCCGAGGGAGAGCATGGCCAGGGCGATGAGGG
>NZ_JAAGOB010000010.1:96788-230301 GCF_010550695.1 Phytoactinopolyspora alkaliphila | reverse complement strand
AAAGCTCGTCCCGTCATCCCTCATCCGCCGTGAGGTACACGGAGAGTGAGGGTAGGAACGCACCTAGTACCTCTGAGTTACGCGAGACACGAATAAGCACGACGATCAAACGTGACGTGCGTCACATCACGCCGACGTCAACACATCGGCGTGACACGGCTTGTCCTCTTTCGTCCCCTTTCACGGGCACACGTACGTACGGCAGTGGAGGTCGCACAGTGGTTTTCCACGATGCGATTAACCCCCGCGCACCTGCAGCGTCGTGAGCCATGAGGGTGTGGGTGGAAGATCAGGGATTGCCGGAATTGCTGGCCGGGGCGCGGAACGGCGACGAGTTAGCGTTCACTTCGCTTTACCGCAAGGTCGCTCCGGCAGCACGCCGAACCGCGCAGCGAATCGTCCAAGACGCACACGCCGCCGAGGACCTCGTCCAGGAGGCCTTCTACCTGGTGCTCCGGGCATTCCGCACCGGACACGGCCCCACCGATTCCTTCGCCGCCTACGTGCAATCAACGGTGAAGCGGCTGGCATACCGGCACTTCGCCAAACAGGGCCGGACCGTCGTCACCGACAGCGATGCGGTGTGGGAGCGCTACCTCGCTCCAGTCATCCCCCCGACGGCACAGGCGGACCTCGTAGTGGCCGCCTGGGCCAGCCTGCCGGCCCGCTGGCGCCGTATTCTCTGGCTCATCGAGGTCGACCGGTACACGCCGGCCGAGCTGGCACCCGGCATGGCGATGACGCCCAATGCCGTATCAAGCCTCGCCACCCGCGCTCGCCGAGCACTGTGCGCTGCCTATCAGGAAATGCAGGAGGCCGAAGGGGAGACGCTCGCGCAGGCTTCCTAATTCACTCCTCCGGCGTGCTCGGCGGACTCTTCGCCACGGCGGCCAGGCTAGCCAGCTCCGCCCGAGAACGTACGCCCAGCTTGCGGAAGACGCGCCCCAGGTGGGTCTCCACCGTCCGTACCGAGACGTAGAGCTCGGCGGCGATCTCCCGGTTCCGCCGGCCTGTCGCGACCAGCCGCACGATCCGCTGTTCCGCCTCCGTGAGAAGGCCGGTGTCGGCGCGGCTCGACGATTCCACGGCCGCAGCCGAACGGCCGGAACCCAATTCCTCTTCCGCCCGCTCGGCGAGGCCCATCGCCCCCACTTCGCCGGCCAGCACGACGGCCCGCCGAAGCCATTCGGCTGCCTCGCTACGGCGGCCCAGCCGGCGCAGCCGCTCGCCGTAGCACAGCTGCGTACGCGCGAGTTCCACCGGCGAGACGCTCTCGACCCAGGACTTCGACGCCTCGGAGAACAGCTTCACCGATTCGTCGCCCTCGGCCACCAGCGCTCGGCAGCGCGCCAGCGTGTGCTGCGCCCAGACCGTAGGAACGCGGCTGGCCCGGATCTCGAATGCGGCCAGCGCCGCGCGAGCGCGTTCGAGATCACCGAGGCGGGCGCAGGCTTCGATGAAGTCCGGCTCCGAGGCCAGGACCGACGGGTCGTCGTAGGTCAGGGCATAGTCCCGGGCGCGCTCGAGTGCCGGCATGGCGTCGTCCAGCTGGTTGACCTGCAGATACATCGCTCCGGACTCGGCCTGGACCAATGCCCTGGTCCACCAGTCACCGCGCTGGCGCACCACCAGCCGTGCCAGGTCAAGACACCGGCGCGCGGCCGTGAGATCACCCATCAAGGCGTATGCCCTGATCATGTAGACCTGGATCTTGCCGCGGTGCGGCACGGTGGGGCCGATCAGCTGCTGCCAAGCCTCGGCAGCCTCCTTGGCGGCGATCAGCCGGCCAGCGCGAATCTCCATCACACCGAGCGCGGAGTAGGCGTATCCCACCACGGCGGGCGAGTCCCCGAACCGGCGCTGTTCGGTGATGACGTGGTAAAGCCTGCGGGCCTCGTCGTAGCGCTCCAGGCGAGCCAGCACGCCGGCATGGCGGACGCATCGGTCCGCGTCGGCGAAGACGTTTCCCGCGCTCGAGTCCGCCTCGATCAGCTCACGCGCCCGATCCCAGTCGCCCGACAACGACGCCGTCCATGCCGCGATCCGGCGGTAGGTTCCCCGCGTGCTGTCTGACACCTCTGGCAACAGGCTTTTCGCCTGGGCCAGATACTTCACCGCCTCACCGACCTCCATGCTGTCGGCGAACCCGGCAGCACCCACGATCCAGAACTGTGCCGCACGGTCCGGGTCGGTGGCGGCGAGCGCCTCCGCCTGACCCTCGATCAGATCGGTCGGTACGTGTCCTTCCCGGGCAAGGCGCGCCCGCGCCTCCAGCAGCGCGAGCTCAGTGCTGCTCGCCGGCGGCATGTCCATCCGGGACCGTTCTCGGGCGATGTGCACAGCTTCGCTTGCCCGGCCGGCGAACAGGGCGAACTCGCCGCTGAGCAGCAGCCGCTGAATCCGCTCGTCGGGACTGGATGTCAACCGGACCGATTCCTGGGCGAACCGGACGGATAGCTGGAACTCACCTCGGCCGAGCAGTTCGCGGGCCGCCTGCTGCAAGGCTGTCGCCAGCTCGTCGTCATGTTCGACGCACGCCCGTGCCTGATGCCACAGCACCTGGTCCGCGTCGAGGCCGCGATAGACCTCGGCCAGCCTGGTGTGCGCCCGGACGCGTTCATTGAGCGACGCCGCCCGCCATACGATCGAGCCGACGGCCGGTGTTCGCAACCGGAAGGTGCCGTCCGACACCTCGACGTGCTCCCGGAGAAGCCATTCAACGACGTCATCGTCGTGCTCGGCGAGCGCCGACAGCACCGGAGCGAGCTTGTGGTCCTCGCTGACCGTGGCCACCAACAGGGCGAAGCGCTGATCATCATCGAGTTCACCGAGATCGGGTATCAGGAGTTCCCTGAGCACCTGGGATGCCGGCAGGTATCGGTCGAGTGGCACCTGGCCGCGTCGCTGCTCCGGCGCCAGCTCGCCGGCCACGTCCAGCAGCGCCCGGGGGTTCCCTCCTACTCGCCGGCTGAGATCCGCCGCGACGTTCACGGCGACGTCGTCATAGCGTGTGCGCACCAGATCAATTGCATCTTCCTGCTCCAGCTCGCCCAGCCGAAGCATCGGAAGGCCGTCGAGCACC
Organism: Phytoactinopolyspora alkaliphila; assembly: GCF_010550695.1. Taxonomy (GTDB): domain Bacteria; phylum Actinomycetota; class Actinomycetes; order Jiangellales; family Jiangellaceae; genus Phytoactinopolyspora; species Phytoactinopolyspora alkaliphila. Next base: position 227,219 of record NZ_JAAGOB010000010.1, on the reverse strand, counting down.
GGAGCCGGCGCCGACGGATTGCCGGTCAGCATCAACGCGACCGGCCACGGCCGCAGCCGCCGGGCGACGAAACCCAGAACCTCTTGAGACCGGAGATCGAAGAAGTGCGCGTTATCAACGGTCACCAGGATGGGGGTCTCCGTGAGCCCCAACAGCGTCTGCACCCGCATCGCGACGTCATAAGGGCTCGCGTCGTCACCGAGACCGGCGAGGATCTCCTCCACATGCGGTGTCAGGCGCTTCTGATCACCCGGCTCGAGGGCGCCGATCAGTCCTGACAGGACCAGGTGGAGACCGGCGTAGGGCCACTCGCGTTCCGACTCGGCGGCAGTGACGCTGGCGACCGAGACAGGCCGCTCTCCAGCGACCGTGCCCTGCGTCTCCGCCACGACCGCCGCCAGCAATGTGCTCTTGCCGCTCCCGGCCGGCCCGGCGATGACCATGGAGCCACCCTGGCCCGCGGTGAGCGCCTGGACGAGGACGAGAAGCATCTGCATCTCATGGTCTCGCCCGATGATCCTGCCTCGACGGTCGTCGACAACCACCAGTAGATCTCCCCCTTATGAGACGCATGCCGGGGTCGGCTAGTCCCGGGCTCGTCGCAGATTCCCCTTTACGGACAGGACGGGGATGTCATCTCGCCATGACGGGCATCACCTGGAATCTCACATACTGGGCGTCAAGATCCGTTCGCGTTTTCGACGTTACGCCAGAAAGACCCGATCAATCAGCCGAAACCGCAAAAACGAAACGGGATGCGCGCTGGATCACACTGCTGGGGTGTTCGCTCCGGGCCGCTGTCACGCCGGCGCTGTGTGCAGCAAGGAGCGCACCACTCGCACGCCGACGGAGAGACGAGCGAGGTCGAACGACTCCCCCTCGATGATCTCGCCGAGAGTCTTGCGGGCACGAGCGACGACGGCGGCATCCTCCTCGGCCCAGATCCGCACCCGCTCTTCCGGTTCCGCGTTCTCGTCCGTCTGCTGGAGGACCTGCGCTGTTACCGATGTCTGCACAGCATGCAGATCATCGCGCAACGCCGCGCGCGCCATGGTCTGCCAGCGGTCGTTCCGGGGGAGCGCGATGATCCGCTCCAGCAGCCGGCCGAGCCCCAGGTGCTCACCCAAGGCGAAGTGCACCCGGGCCACCTCGAGGAGGTCTGTGCCCGTGGCGAGCGAGTTCTCCACCATACCCAGTCCGGAGTATGCCGGCGGCAGAACGGCCACACGTACCGCGAGATCCTCCGGCACGCCGGCTTTGATCAGCTCGTCCCGGCGCGCGGTGTAGAGGTCCAGTTCGCGGCCTGCCAGCACGTCGGGCAGCGCGTCCAGCAGCCTCCCGATCGGGGACTCGAAGAACCCGATCTGCCAGGCGATGTCGATGGGCGGGCGGCGATTCACGACGAGCCAGCGGGTGACCCGTTCGGTGATGGTCCGCCCGGCCAGGCGCATCTGCGTCTGCACATCGGCTGAGACGATGTTGTCCAGCGACGAGACCGCCGCATAGAGATCCGGCATCTGGAAGATGACGCCCGCGACCGTGTAGGCACGCGCCAGGTCTTCCACCGACCCGCCGGTCTCCATTCCCAGCCGGAACGCGAACGTGGTGCCCGCCTGGTTGACCAGCTCGTTCACGAGCGTGTTGGTGATGATCTCGCGGCGCAGCGGATGCGCGTCGATCCGGTCGGCATACCGTTCGCGCAACGGGCTCGGGAAGTACGCGTGCAAGATCGCCGAGAGGTACGAGTCGTCGGGAAGGCTGGTCTCCAGGAGTTCCGAGTACATCGTGTTCTTGGTGTACGCCAGCAGGACGGCCATCTCCGGTGACGTCAGCCCGCGCCCGGAGTTCATCCGCTCACCCATCTGACGGTCGGTGGGCAGCGCCTCGATCTCCCGCTTCAGCAGCCCCTCGCTCTCCAGCCGGCTCATGTATGCGCGGTGGACGTGCGCCAGGTTGGGCGCATTGCGCACGGCATTGGCCAGCGCCACGTTCTGCCCGTAGTTCGTCGCGAGGACCAGTTCCGCGATCTCGTCGGTCATCTCGGTGAGCAGGGTATTGCGCTGCTTCTCGGTCAGGTCACCCGCACGGACCACGCCGTCGAGCAGGATCTTGATGTTCACCTCGTGGTCTGACGTATCGACACCGGCGGAGTTGTCGATCGCGTCGGTGTTGATGCGGCGGTCCCGTTCACCGTCGGCAACACCCGACGTGTTCAGCGCGTACTCGACCCGTCCCCGCTGTGTCAGCCCCAGGTTGCCGCCTTCGGCCACACACGCGCAGCGCAGCTGCACGGCGTCGACCCGGATGGCGTCGTTGGCCTTGTCGCCGACCTCGGCATGCGACTCTGTGCTGGCCTTGACATAGGTACCGATACCGCCGTTCCACAACAGGTCGACCGGGGCGGTGAGGATGGCTCGCATCAGTTCCGCGGGCGTCATCGACCGCACGGACGAGTCGATGCTCAGCCGTTCCGCCACCTGCGGCGTGATCGGGATCTTCTTCGTCGTCCGCGAGTGAATCCCGCCGCCCTGGCTGATGAGATCCGAGGAGTAGTCGTTCCAGCTGGATCGCGGCAGGTCGAACAGGCGCCGGCGTTCCTCGTACGAGGTTGCCGCGTCCGGGTTGGGGTCGAGGAAGATGTGCCGGTGATCGAACGCCGCCACTAGCCGGATGTGGCGGGAGAGCAGCATCCCGTTGCCGAACACGTCGCCCGACATGTCGCCGATGCCCACGACCGTGAAGTCCTCGTTCTGACAGTCGCGGCCCATCTCCCGGAAATGCCGCTTGACCGACTCCCAGGCCCCGCGGGCGGTGATGCCCATGGCCTTGTGGTCATATCCGGCCGACCCACCGGAGGCGAACGCGTCGCCGAGCCAGAAGCCGTACTCCTTCGACACCTGGTTCGCGATGTCGGAGAACGACGCGGTGCCCTTGTCGGCCGCCACCACCAGGTAGGGGTCGTCTCCGTCGTGGCGCACCACACCCGCGGGCGGCAGCACGGTGCCGTCGTCATCGCGGTTGTCGGTGATGTCGAGCATGCCCCGGATGAAGGTCTTGTAGCACTCGATGCCCTCGGCCAGCCAGGCTTCCCGGTCCACCGACGGGTCGGGCAGCCGCTTGCCGACGAACCCGCCCTTCGCGCCCACGGGCACGATCACGGAGTTCTTCACCGCTTGCGCCTTCACCAGCCCGAGAATCTCCGTGCGGAAATCCTCCCGGCGGTCCGACCAGCGCAGCCCGCCGCGGGCGACGGCGCCGTAGCGCAGGTGCACGCCCTCGACCCGCGGTGAGTACACCCAGATCTCGTACCTCGGACGAGGCGCCGGCAAGTCCTGGATCTTCTGGGAATCGAGCTTGAAGCTGATCGCCGTGCCTGCACGGCCGTCGCCCTGCGGGTCTGAGCGGAAGAAGCTGGTCCGCAAGGTCGCCTGGATGAGGCCGAGGAAAGAGCGCAGGATCCGGTCCTGGTCGAGGCTGGCCACCGCGTCCAGCGCCTGCTCGATACGCTCCGTGACCGCTGTGACCGCGCTATCGCGTGCCTCCGGCCCGCTGGCGCGCTCCGGGTTGAACCGCACGTCGAACAGCTCGACGAGCATCCTGGCGACGCCCACGTGCGTGGTCAGGCATTCCTCCAGGTAGCTCTGGCTGAACGTCGACCCGGCCTGACGCAGGTACTTCGCGTACGCACGGAGAACCGAGGCCTCGCGCCAGGACAGGCCCGCCAGCGGAACCAGGGCGTTGAACCCGTCGCTCTCGGCGTCGCCGCGCCACACCGCGATAAAGGCGTCCTGGAAGGACTCCTTCAGCCGGTCACCGTCCGCGGTCCGGATGCCCTCCAGCCGCAAGCCGAAATCGTAGATGTAGGCGGCTGTCTCCGACTCGTGGCGGACGATCTCGTAGGGGCGCTCGTCGACCACCTCGACGCCCATCCGGGACAACAGCGGCAGGATGTGGGTGAGGGAGATGGGCGTCCCGGTGCGGTAGATCTTCAGCCGACGGCTGTTGGACGGAGCCCCGACGGGCCGGTAGAGGTTGAGGCTCAGGCCGTCGACGTCGGCGAGCTCCTCCAGGCGTCGCACGTCCGACGCCGCGGTCCGCGCCGGGAAGTCCTCCTTGTAACCCTCCGGGAAGCCGTCCTTGTATCTGCGCAACAGGCGGGCCGCCGACTCCTCGCCGACCTGCTCGGCAAGCGCGTCGGAGAAATCGTCGGTCCAGGCCCGGGTCGCGGCCATCAGCTGCTTCTCGAGTTCCTCGGCATCGAACTCCGGCAGCGGCCGGTGCGGGTCTGTACGGACCACGAAATGAAGCCTGGCCAGCATAGACTCACCGAGCCTGGCGGTGAAGTCGATGGACACGCCGTCGGTGGCGGAGAGCAGGAGCCGCTGAATCCGTTCCCGCACATCGGTGTTGTAGCGATCCCGCGGCAGGTAGACGAGGAACGACAGGTACCGCCCGTAGTCATCGCGCCGGACGAACATGCGCAGCTGGCGGCGTTCCTGCAGGTTCACCACCGCGAGCGCCACCGGCAGCAGCTGGTCCACCGGGGTCTGGAACAGCTCGTCGCGCGGATACGTCTCCAGCACCTGCAAGAGGTCCTTGCCGGAGTGGCTGGTGGGCGCGAACCCGCTGTTCTGGACCACCTCTTGGACGCGTCGGCGCAGCACCGGGATCCGCAGCACACTCTCGATGTAGGCGGCCGAGCTGAACAGGCCGAGGAAGCGCCGTTCGCCGATCACCTCGCCGTTCTCGTCGAACGACTTCACGCCGATGTAGTCCAGATAGGCGTCCCGGTGCACGGTCGCCTTCGAATTGGCCTTGGTGAGCACGAGCAGCCGCTTCTCGCGCGCCTTCGCTCGCACCTCCGGCGGAAGTTTGGCGAAGGCGTCGGAGAGGTCCTGATCTGCCCGCAGAATGCCGAGCCCGGAGCCGGTCACGGCCCGGAGCACATCCTCACCGTCCACCTCGTCCAGGACGTACTCGCGGTAACCGAGGAAGGTGAAGTGGTCGTCCGCCAGCCAGTGCAGAAGCTCGCGCGCCTCCTCGATCTCGGCGTCGGGGACCGGCAGCCCGGGCTGGTCCAGCGTGTCCGCGATCTCCTCACAGCGCTGCCGCATCCGCGGCCAGTCCTCGACGGCGTCCCGCACGTCTCGCAGGGCATCGCGCAGCAGCTCTTCGATGTGCGCCTGCTCGTCGCGGTCGTCGCGGCGGTCGATCTCCACATGCATCCACGACTCGACCACCACGTCCGGGATCTCCGGGATCCGCGGGTGATTGTCGTCCAGATCGCAGACCTCGAGCAGCTCACCGGTCACGTTGCGCCGGACGATGATCTGCGGGTGAACGATCAACCGGATCAGGTTGTCGTTGCGGTGCAGCGCCAACGTCACCGAATCCACCAGGAACGGCATGTCGTCGGTGACGACCTCGACGACGGTGTGCCCGGAGGACCAGCCGTGCTCGTCCACGGATGGCGTGAACACTCGCACCAGCGACGACCCTTGCGGCCTGTGCTCAGCCAGGCGCCGGTGCGACGCGGCCGTGCCGAAGATGTCGACCGGATCGCGACCGACGAGGTCCTCCGGTGCTACGTGACGAAAATAACGGCGAAGGAAGCGCTCGTCGGCGTCCTGGTCCATGGCCGGGTGGTCGCGTTTCACCACCGAAGCGGCCCTGGCGAGAAGGTCGGACTTCGCTTCTTCCAGCCTGTTTCGCATCGTCAAACCCCCGGGCGTCGCCGCCGCACACGTCGTTGTGCGCGAACACGTCCAACACTAACGGCACCTCGGCACCCGCCGCAGACGGTGGTCTCCGGCGGTTGGCTCCACATGTCGCGAGGGCATACGTCAAGATGGGCGCATGGACCTGCACAGTGAGCTTCGATTCGACGCCGACCCCTACGCCGTGTTCGGCATGCTGACCGATGAGGCATACATCGCCAAGAAGACCACCGCGGCCAAAGCCCTGCGCCACGACGTGTCGGTGCACAGGAACGACGACCAGGTCACCATCGAGCTGACCCGGGTCATGCCGCCGGACGTGCCCGACTTCGTCCGCAGGTTCGTGGGCGAGACCATCGACATCAAGCAGACCGACGTGTGGGGACCGGCCGGACCCGACGGCGCCCGCACCGGGAAGATCACCCTGGACATGGTCGGCATGCCGGTCACCTGCAACGGCACCATGCGGCTCGAGCCGTCCGGAAGCGGCAGCACCACGCTGACCATCGCCGGCACCATCAAGGCCAGCATTCCCCTGTTCGGGGGCAAGGTCGAGGACGCCGTACACCAGGGGCTGACCGAGGCCGCGAGGATCGAGGAGCGGGTCGGCCGGGCCTGGCTGGCCGGCGAACGCTGAGGCGCCTTCAGCCGGCGGCAGCGCCGAACCACCTGGACAGCTGGCCGAGCAGCTCCTGCTGGTCCGTACCGACCCACGCGACGTGACCGTCCGGCCGCAGCAATGCGGCGGGCACGTCCAGTTCCGCACTGGCATCGACGACGTGATCCACCCGATCCGCCCAGCCCGCTATCGCAAGCCTGCCGGTCTGATCGAGCAGGAGCCCGCGGCCGTCATGCATCAGCTCGTAGAGGCGCCCCCGGTTCAATCCCACGTCTCGCATCCGCCGGCCGAGCAGTTCATGTCCCTGACCGAAGTCGTAGCGGATCCCAACCGCGCTGACCTTCTCGATCAGGTAGCGGTTCACGTCCGTGAAATCCATCAGTTCCGACACCAGCCGGCGCACTGCCTGAGGCCCCGGATCGAGAGACATCAGCTCCATCTGCGCGCGGGTGTTGTTCAGCACGTCGACGGCGACCGGGTGCCGTTCGGTGTGGTAGCTGTCCAGCAGTCCCTCCGGTGCCCAGCCGTTGACCTCGGCAGCCAGCTTCCAGCCGAGGTTGAACGCGTCCTGGATCCCTAGGTTGAGCCCCTGCCCGCCAGCCGGCGGGTGAATGTGCGCCGCATCCCCGGCCAGCAGCACCCGGCCGGTGCGGTAGCGCTCGGCCAGCCGGGTGGCGTCGCCGAAGCGGGACAGCCAGCGCGGTGAGTGGACGCCGAAGTCGGTGCCGGCGCTGGCCTGCAGCTGCTGCTTGAACTCCGCGAGGGTCGGAGGGATCGAGCGATCCTCGGACACCCCCTCGGCGGGCACGACGACGCGGTAGACCCCATCCCCGAGGGGGATGGCGCCGAACCGGAGCTGGGTCTTGCGGACTTCGGCCACCACAGCCATCAGCTCTTCCGGCGGCGCGGTCAGCTCCATCTGGCCCAGCAGTGTCTCGACCCTGGTGGGCTCGCCGGGAAAGCCGACGCCGAGCAGTTTGCGCACTACACTCCGGCCGCCGTCACAGCCGACGAGGTAGCGCGAGCGCAGCTGCGAGCCGTCGGCCAGCTGAACAGTCACGCCGTGGTCGTCCTGGCTCAGGCCGACCAGTTCGCGACCGCGTCGGATCTCGGCGCCGAGTTCGGTGGCACGCTCGGTCAGCAGGCGGTCGGTGGTCGTCTGCGGGATGGCGAGTACATACGGATGCGCGGTGTCCAGCTGCTCCGGCGACGGCTTGGCGATGCCGGCGAAGCCACCGATCGGGTACTGCTGGCCGAGCGCGAGGAATCGCTCCAACAGACCGCGCTGGTCCATCACCTCGATGCTGCGCGCGTGCAGGCCGAGCGCCCGGACGATCCTGGTCGGCTCCGTGTCCTTCTCCAGCACCAGCGCGTCCACGCCATGCAACCGCAACTCGCTGGCTAGCATCACACCGGTCGGTCCGCCGCCGGCGACGATCACGTCGATCATCACGAATCCCCCGTCTTTCGTAGGCTCGGCGGCCTAGTGTGCGGCATGACCGGGGCCTTGCCACAAGTCCCCCTGTGCGCTATACGTTGAAGAGGGCGGGGGTTGTGTGCCTATCGGCCGGGGATGCCTCCGTCGACGGCGCGCAACGGCACTCCTCGATCCGCGGCGCTGGCTCTGCGTCCGCCTTGCCGCGGCGTCACCGGCGGCGGGGTGTCGACCGAGGGCGGCTGCGGCGCGGCATCCGATGTGTCCCGCTCCACCAGTGCCTGCGCCAGGTCCGCGGGGCCGGTGACGCTCATAGCCAGGGCGCGGCCGAGGTCATCGCGGTCGAGGGGTTCCTCCGCCGTGCGACGCAGCCTGTCGGACAGATCGATCACCTTGTCGGCCGAGCCCAGAGCGGAGCGGGCCGCGGTGAGGTGTCCTCGCTGGAGCGGCCGCCCGGCGATGAGCTGCGCCAGCGCATCCGCGGTGTCACTCCAGTCCGAGGCCGGCACCTGTTCACCGACGAGACCAGCCACCCCGGAAATCACCCGGTCAGCCGCCGCGATGAGTTTCTCCGCCGTCTCACTGTCGCTGTCCAGCGCGGCGAGACGAAGCGCGACGGCCGTGACGAGCGCGCTGTCGGCCGGGCTGCGCCTGGGTTGCGAGAGGAGCCGCACTGCTCGCGCGACATAAGGCCGAGTCGGCAGCCGATCATCCATCACTGTGCACCTCGTGTTCCGTCGGTAGCTTCCTGGGACTTAACCCATGTGCGGGTACTCGTGCCCGCGCGGAGGAACGAACGTCTCTTTAATAGCACGTGTACTGGTCCAACGCAGGAGATTCTGCACCGATCCGGCTTTATCATTCGTTCCGCTTGCCCTGCCTCCACCGAACGGTTGCTGCCCGACGATGGAACCTGTGGGTTTGTCGTTGACGTAGAAGTTTCCTGCCGCGAATCGCAGCGCCGCGGTTGCCTCCGCGATGGCGGCCCGGTCCTCGGCGACGATACCGCCCGTCAGCGCATACGCGGCGACACTCTCCATCTGAGCGACCACGCGATCATAGTCGGAGTCCTCGTAGACATGGACGCCCAGGATCGGCCCGAAGTACTCCGTGGTGAAGATCTCGTTCTCCGGGTCGGTGCTCTCCAGCACCGTGGGCCGCACGAACCAGCCGTCGGAGTCGTCCACCTGTCCGCCCGCCACCACCTCGATCGACGAGTCGGAGACGGCGCGGTCGATGGCGGCCGCATGCTTGGCGAATGCCCGCTCGTCGATCACGGCGCCCATGAAGTTGGAGAAGTCGGTCACCGGCCCGAGCGGCAGAGACTCGGTCAATGACAGGAAGTCGTCACGCATGCGGTCCCAGACACTGCGCGCGATGTAGGCACGAGAAGCGGCCGAGCATTTCTGTCCCTGATACTCGAATGCGCCGCGCACCAGAGCGACCCTCAGCACCTCCGGATCCGCGCTGGGGTGCGCCAGGACGAAGTCCTTGCCTCCGGTCTCGCCGACGATGCGGGGATAGCTCCGATAGCCGGCGATGTTCTCTCCCACGGTTCGCCACAGCGTCTGGAAGGTGTTCGTGGAACCGGTGAAGTGGATGCCGGCCAGGTACGGGTCCCGCAGTGCGATCTCGGACACGTCCACACCGTCGCCCGTCACCATGTTGATCACCCCGGGCGGCAGGCCCGCCGCCTCAAGAAGACGCATCGTGACGTCGGCCGCGAGCTGCTGTGTGGGGCTGGGCTTCCAGATCACCGTGTTGCCCATCAGCGCCGGGGCGGTCGGCAGGTTGCCGGCGATGGCGGTGAAGTTGAACGGGGTGATCGCGTACACGAAGCCCTCGAGCGGGCGGTGATCCAGGCGGTTCCACACGCCGGGCGCGTTCACCCGCGGCTGCTCCGCCAGGATCTCCCGCGCGAATGCCACGTTGAACCGCCAGAAGTCGATCAGCTCACAGGCAGCGTCGATCTCCGCCTGCACGACGGTCTTCGACTGACCCAGCATGGTCGCAGCGTTCAGCTGCTGCCGCCATGGGCCGGCGGCGAGCTCGGCCGCCTTCAGAAACACGGCCGCGCGATCGTCGAACGACAGCGCCCGCCAGGCGCCGGCTGCCTCGCGGGCCGCGGCGATGGCCGCCCGGGCGTCGTCCTGGGTAGCGTTGCGCATCGTCCCGAGCACGTGCTGGCGGGCGTGCGGCTGGACAACGGCGACCTCCTCGCCGCCTCCGAGCTTGCGATCCCCTCCGATGGTGCAAGTCAGCTCCCTGTTCTCCGCCGCCATCGCGGCCAGGGCAGTCTCGACCTCGGCGCGCTCGGATGAGCCTGGCGCGTAGGAGAGGACGGGCTCGTTCGAGGGGACGGGCACACTTGTGACGGCGTCGAAACCGCCACCCACGGCGAAGGACGGCATAAGGCGAACTCCGTTCCCAAATCGAGGCACCAGAAGGTCCTGGAGCCAGTATCCACCGTCTACCCCGCGCGAGAGAATCCCCACCCCGACGACCGGTCGTCGTACCGACGCCCTACCGGCAGGACCGAACTCAGGCTGCTGTGGATCCGGAGGTCAGGGCAGCCGCAGATGTGCGCACCGACGTCTCGAGGACTTTCAGCCGGCGTTTGGCGTCCATGACGTTCCCGCCGATCTGTGCCAGGTCATCCGGGCCCGGGCCGAGAATCGTGACCTCGGTCCCCTCAGCGCGAAGCTTCGCGGCTTCGCGGACGCACCGCCTCGTCACCCGAGTGCGCCAGGCGCGCTCTACCCGCGGCAACAGTGCCCTCGGACGATCGGTCTCGAACGACACACTGGGTGCCACGATGTAGACCTCGTCGAGTTCCAGGCCGGCCAGCAGGTCTGCCGACGTGGCCGAGCACGCCGCACCGTCGATGTACCGGCGGCCGTCGATGACCACCGGCGTAAACCACCCCGGTATCGAGCACGACGCCATGACCGCGTCGGCCAGCTCGGCCTCGGGCGCTCCCGCCCGGCCGAACGGGACCCGGCGGCCGGAGTCATAATCCATCGTCACAATCCACACCCCCGGGTGCGGTGACCACCCGCCGCCCGGGGTCACCGACCTGACGAGCTCCCCGATGCTGCTCAAGTCGGTCCGGCCCTCGGGCAGGAACGCCGCGAGCACGGCCGTAGGCGGCATCTTGCGCAGCCGGCGGACATTGCGGGCCACCATGCCGGGCGAGCCCGCGGTCAGCCGCGGGCGACGCGGCCGGGAGCCCCCGGTGGCGTGGTCGTAGTCCCAGGTCATCTCGGCCAGCGGGCCGTCGGTTCCCTGGCCGAGCTGGTGCAGCCGCAGCTGCTCGACGCTCACTCCGGCCCCGAGCATCGCGGCCGTCACGGAACCTGCCGACGTCCCGGCGAGATAGTCGACCGCGCGCATGTCCACCCCGGTCGACTCTTCCAGTGCCGTGAGCGCGCCCACGGTCCATGCCGCGCCCAACAGCCCTCCGCTGCCGAGGACCAAGCCTCGCCGGCGGCCGGACGCCGTGTCACGCGGAAGTTCCATCTCTTCAGTGTGCAAGAATCTTCGCCGCTTTGCACGAAGCCTTCGCTGGGGTTGTGGTCGCTGTCAAGGGACATATCGGGCGCCCCGACGACCACAACCCATGCCAGGGGTTGTGGCTAGTGTCGGAGGCGCGCGATCCCGCGGGGCGCCGCGGCGGATCGGACAGCCTTGGCGCCGGTATCGGTCTCAGCCTCGGCGCCGAGGAGCCGGCGGGTGAGTTCCGCGACCGCTCGGCGGGCCGCCGACCGCGGGGCGATCTCGGCGAGCGCCTGTCCCTGGAGCAGGGCCGCATCCAGCGCGGCTGGGTCGTCCGGCACGAACCCGAACGGCTCCACCGAGGCGTACCGGAGCAGCGCCTCGGTGATCTGCCGTTGCGGATCCGGACCGGCGACCGAACGCCGGACCCGGTTGACCACCACCTTGATCCCGGGCGGAGACGCATCACCGTACACGTCCGTCAGGTCGTCCAGTCCGCGGACCAGGCGCCCCAGCCCCACAGGATCAGCCGAGCCGACAGCGACGACCAGGTCGGCGGAGCGCAGAGTGGCGCGCGTGGCGCCGTTGCGCTGGGGTGCCTCGGTGTCATAGCTGAGCAGTTCGTCCTCCTCCACGCCGAACCCACAGTCCACGACGGTGGTGGCGGCCACGGATCGGGTCTGCTCCCACACGGCCGACAACGCCGACGGCCGCAGTTCGGTCCACCGCGCCGGCCGCCCTATCCCGGTCAGCACGTGCAGGTTCGCGGTGATCCGCCGGGCGTAGCGGGCCAGCGAGATCGGATCGAGCTGCCCGTTGTTCGCGACCCGCGCCACGCCGGCCAGCCCCGGAGCCTCGTCCAGCAGGCCCAGGCTCTGCGCTACCGAGGCACCGTAGGTATCGGCATCGGCCAGGATCGTCGACTCGCCGGCGAGCGACGCCTCCATCGCGATGTTGACCGCGAGGGTGGTGCGGCCCGGAGCGCCGCATGGGCCCCAAACCGCGACCAGCCTGCCGTTCTGACCTCCACGCTCGATGAAACGCAGGGTGTCCGCTTGATCGTCGTCGAGCCGCAAGGAACCCCCGGCGCGCATCATGTCCTTGATGCGATCCCGGTCAGCCGTTCCGAACACCGGCAAGGCATCTGGCCCCGGGCCACCGCCGGCCTCGGCGATGGCCGTGGTCACGGCATCGGCCAGCTCCGACGGAGGCGCCACGAGGGAGACCACCGTGCGAATCCCCAGCGCGGCCAGTCGTTCACGTTCACCGGCGGAGTCGCCCGAGGGCACGACACCGATCACGGCGACCGGCGCGTTGTGCAGCCTGCTGACCGCGTCCCGATCCAACCGGCGCAAGCTCGCCGTGACGAGGACGGCTTGGCCGAGGCCGGCACCCACCGCGGCCAGCAGGTCCGCGACGTCGACGCAGCGGCGAGCCACGACGAACCGGCCCGGGCTGCTCTCCAGCGCCCCGATGAGCCTGGCATCCTCGTCGGCGTCGCTCACCGCCGTGAGCAACTGGATCCGGTCTGTGGCACCCATGCTGCGTCTCCTCAGGGAAGCCGGGACAGATAGATACGGCCGTCACGGCTCGCGGCGACGAGCCGGCCCACCAGTTCCTCGAGCGGCTCCTCGCCCGTAGCCTCGACAGCAACTGTCACGGCGGTCTGGCCACCGCTCACACCGAACGTGCCGTCGGCGCCCGCGCTGGCGAGCGTCAGCGACGACGCCGCGAGCTCGGCTTCACCCTCCCCCTCGGGCGTCAGCCAGACGTCGACCACGTCTCCCGTCCCCAGGCCCGCCGGAGCCTCCCCGCTGGGCACGGCCAGGGCCAGCAGCCGCAGCGAGCCCGCGCCGCCGGCCAGCTCGTCCGCCGTGGCCACCGCGGACACAGGCAGCAGTTCACCTGCCGAGACCTCCCGCCGCAGGACATAATCGCCACGGACCGGCCCCGGCACGTACATCTCGTGGGCATCTCGCAATGCCACCTGCCGGACCTCGACCAGCTCGCCGGTGAGCGGCAAGCCGGGGCTGAGATCGCGGACGGCGACGAGAACGGGGACCGTGTCATCAGCGCCGGCGACGATCCGGACGCCGGCGACGGTCGATACGAGAACCAGCAGTACACCGGCGAGAAGCTGTGGGTTGCGCCACCGTGCCCGCCGCAACCGCGTCGCCTGCGGAGCATCCATGTCCGCGGCCGGGCCACGGGCGGCCGGAGGCGCACCGATGATCACCATCCGCGCATGCTAGCCGGACGAGGCGCCCACGGGGAGGGGCCAGTCCGCGATCTGTGGATAACCGGGACAGCGAACCGGCCGATCCTTAGTCAGACTCTGCGGACCAGGCTCAGCTGCGCCAGCGGGATCGCGACGCCGCGGGGTGTGTATCCGCTCCGGGGCTCTCCTGGGATCCGGGTCACCAGATCGATGAAATCGGCTCCCACCCGGTCGATCATCCCCGTGAAGGCGGTACCGTCGGCGACTGTCGCGGCCACGACGGAGCGGTCGCGCGAGATGGCCTCCAGCGCGAACGCCAATCCCATGGACATCAGCATCTGGCGATCGGCACCGGTCGGGTTCACGGCCGCCCGGACACCCAGCCCCTGGACAGCGATCAGCGCACCACTGGGAACAAGCAGCTCCGCGCCTGCCTCGTCGCCGAACAGCATCCAGTCCGGCCCGAGGTCGCACAGCACCGCCCGGACCGGCCCGACGCCGGCGACCCGGAGGTCGAGCCACGCGCCCCGGTCGAGACGCATACGTCCCGCGAGATGAACGGTCTTCCGCTCGCGTTGCGTCCGTACCGCGATGTCGTCGTCGAGCCCGAGCCGGTCAGCGGCCTCGAGCTGTGCCTCCATGTCGGTGAAGAGACGTTCCCAGCGCACCGGACGACCGTATACCCGGGCGGCGTCGAGCTCTCAGACCTCCAGGGAGTGCTGGTTCAAGTCCACCCTTGACGAACCGCTTCCCGAGGCTGTTTCATCGTTGTCAGAAGTAAACACAAGTAAACGAAGGTCAACGATGGCTACACATCACAGAAGCGATCACCACGCCTGGCGCCACGGTGTCGGACGCGACGAGGGCGTGCTTCTCGGCGGGCTCGCCGGCGCGGCTGCCGTGCTGCGCTGGTCACTGGAGCATCCAGTCAGGGCAGTCACCAACGGCACCGCCGGTTACGAAGAGCTGATCGCCGTGGCATGCGGCGGGACAGCGTCCCTCGTGATCGGCTGGCTCATGTTCGTCACAGTCGCCGTGATGCTGGCCACTCTGCCGGGCAGGGCAGGACGGCTGGCAATGCGGTGCGCACGGCGGATCACACCACGGATGCTGCACCGGCTGCTCCCGGCAACCCTTGGAGTGCTGGTGGTCGCGACACCCATGGCCTCCGCCACCACGGCCTCCGGCTCCGGGGACGGCGGGGCGCCGTGGCCGGTGCACGCCGTATCGGTCTCAGCGGCCCGCGCTGGCGGAGCCTGTGCCGACGGCGCGGACGGAGCATCCGGCCTTCCGGGCGTCGGGCGCCCGCAAGTGGTCACACCGGTGGTTCTGGACCGGCCGCCGGCGGACGATCCGGAGGACGGGGCGCCGCCTGAGGACCGGACGATGCCCGACGACACACCGCCGGAGCAGGCAAGCACGCAGCACATCGTCGTCGAAAGAGGCCAAACCCTGTGGAGCATCGCGGATCACCATCTGCGACGCGCCCGACCATCGCCCGCCCCTCCGACGCCGGCCGAGATCACCGCCGAATGGCGCCGCTGGTTCGCCGCGAATCGCTCGGTGATCGGCGAAGACCCCGACCTGGTCCATCCCGGCATGCGCCTGACCCCGCCCACGCACCACTGACTCGAAGGAGACCCACGATGCCGCGCCACCTGTCCCCCTCGAAGGGGCCGAGAAGACTTCCGGTTCCACCACAGAATCCCCCGTTCGACGACGAACTGGGCATCACGCCGCAACGCGCGCCGGCACCGCCGACCGGAGGAGCTACCGAGCACGCTCTGCAGGGCACTCTCCCACTCAGCGTCACGACGTCCAGGCGGTCCGCACGCACGCGCCCTGGCAGACCCGGTGCCGCCGGCCCACCGGGCGGCAGGGCCACAGGCCCGGCCGAGCCCCAGCACTGGTGCGCCCGGTTCGCGGTATGGGCAGTGGAGGCCCTGTACGGGCAGCGAGCCCTGTCTCAGCTGCTGCGCTGGACCAGCAGCGATGTGTACGCGTCGCTGTCGGAACGTGCGGTACGGCGGCGGGTCTCCGCTGCCGCCACGCCGTCGGTCCGGTCCCTGCGGGTCTGCGACGTGCGCCCCCAGGTCTTCGAGGCTGCGGTGGTGATCCAGGAGGGCCCACGCGCCCGGGCGCTGGCGATGCGCTTCGAAATGAGGGACAGGCGCTGGCTGTGCACCGCGCTCGATCTTGTGTGACCGAGAACCACCCCGCCAAGGGCGCCGGGCGCTGGTCCGGACATTGGTGGAGGGCGCTGCATCAGGACGCTAGGACCGCGACCATACCTGGGCGAACGCGTCCGCATAGCCGCGCTGGCCTGCCGCGTTCGGGTGGAAGGAGTCGCGCACGAACGTGGCGGCGATGCCCCAGCGCTTCTCCCATTCCTCCTCGGTACCGCCGAACGGCCAGCTCAGCTTCAGGCCGTTGATCCAGTCGTCGGGTCCGTTGGCGCAGGCTTCGCGACCGTCGAAGGTGGTCTCCAGGTGTGCGCCGGCGGACCTCACCCCGGCTGCGGTCGCCGCCTCGTCGATCACCTGGTTCAGCGCTGTTCCGAGCCGCCGGATCATCTCCCGCTCGGCCGTGGTCAACAGCGGCGTGAGCGCCCGGCAGCTGTCCCGTACGGCCGGGTCCGGCACGAGGAGCGGATAGCCGCCGACGATCACCTCGTCGCCGGGAGCGGCCGCTTGAACAGCCCGGTAGAGATCGGTCAGCGGATCGACGAGCGCCTCGATCTCGGCTCGGAGAACAGCTTCACGGGAGTCACACCCCACGAAGGGCACGAAGCAGTTGGCGAGTTCACTGGCGAAGCCGATGTCGTTACCGCCCACCGTGAGGGTGATCAGGCGGCCGCCTGTCCCGCCGAGTCTTTCCAGTTCCTCAAGCTGATCGTAGACCTCAGCGATGTCCGCGCCGGAGCAGGCCAGCGTCAGGCGATCGGACGCGGACACGTCGTCGTCGAAGATGAGCATGCCCCACGACTGCGGCGTGCGGTCGCAGTCGTCGTCGTAGGTGCCGACGCCCAAGCCGGACGAGTACGAGTCTCCAAGTGAGACCACGCCCGCCGGCGCGTCGCGGACGACCTTCGCCTCAAGGCTCCCGAGACCCTCACCCACCGCCGACGGCGATGCCGACGCCGCGCTGCCCGCGTATACGGTCACCGCCGCCACGCACGCGACGACGGACGTCCAGGTCCAGGTACGACGAACCCGAGGCCGCGACGGACCGGCCGGCCACTTCACTCTCGACCCCGCCGCCATACCACCGACCATAAAGGACCCAGCCGCTCCGCGACACACGTTCGGCCCAATGCACGGCCGCCCCGCAGCCGCGCCGGCGCTCCCCTCGGTCAGAACAACCACGACGATCTTCACGACCCGCCGCCAAGCGGCACTTTCTTGCACGATGATCTTCACGGCACGCGCGACCAGGGCGTTTTATAGGGCAGATCCTTCCACGGTGATCTTCACACCGGGTGCGTGCCCTGCCGTGGTGGTTCCGACCGCCCCGACCGGCGCCGCCTCACACGGCATGTCGCACGACCGCGCCGGCCCGGATACACCGGCCGGAATTCACACAGCGATCACCACAGCTGCCGCATGGAATGTTGCCGCTCTGAAGGACCCGCTCTAAGGGGTCTGTGCAGGAAGGAGCGCATGGGAGTGCGCCGCGGGGAGAAGCGTGCGGCACGAGGGGTTGCGCATGCGTCACCGTGCGGCACGAGGGGCTGCGCATGCGTCACCGCGCAGCCCCTGAGCAGTCGGCAGAGGAGATCTCCGTCGCCCGGACGGTCGGCAGAAAGGACCCGACCCGCGACCGGCCGAACAGCGGCAGGTGAGATCAGTTCATCGCGGCGCGCTGCTTCGGATCTCCATGGCAACGCTTGAACTTCTTGCCGGACCCGCAGGGGCACAGCGCGTTGCGGGAGACGCCCTCGAACTCGCCGCCCGCGCCGGACTCGCCGGGCTCCGCGGCGGCGTGCGCTCCACGCGCACCACCGGCACCCGATGCCACGGCGGCGCTTCGTTCGGTCCGCCGCTGGACTCCGGCATCTCCGTCGACAGTAGGTGCGGTGTACTGCAACTGAGCAGGCCGCTGTACCGGGGCGAGACCCTTGGCCTCGACCACGGGCGCAGCCTCGCCGCCCTCCGCGCCTTCGGGGGCCGCATCGCCGTCGCGCTTCTTCACCTGGACTTCGAGGTTGAAGACCAGCCGGACCGATTCTTCCTTGATGCCGTCCATCATCGCGGTGAACAGGTCGAAGCCTTCACGCTGGTACTCGACGAGCGGCTGCTTCTGCGCGAACGCGCGCAGGCCGATGCCCTCTCGCAGGTAGTCCATCTCGTACAGGTGCTCGCGCCACTTCCGGTCGATCACGTTGAGCAGGACGCGGCGTTCCACCTCGCGCATCACCTCCGAGCCGAGCGACTCCTCGCGCGCCGCGTAGGCCGCGCGCGCGTCGGCGACGAGCTTCTCCGACAGCAGGTGAGCGGTGAGCCGTTCCCGGCCGCCGGCTTCCTCGACCACTGCTTCGGCCTCGACGGAGACCGGGTAGAGAGTGCCCAGCGCCGTCCAGAGCTCCTCCAGATCCCACGTCTCCGGGTATCCACCGCTGGTGGCTCCGGCCACGTAGCCGGTGACGGCGTCGTCGATCATGCTCAGCACCTGCTCGTGCAGGTCCTCACCGCCGAGGACGCGGCGGCGCTCCTCGTAGACGAGCTTGCGCTGCACGTTCAGGACGTCGTCGTACTTCAGCACGTCCTTGCGCATCTCGAAGCTCTGTGCCTCGCGCTGCGCCTGGGCGCCCTTCACCGCGCTGCTGACCCGCTTGTGCTCGATCGGCGCGTCGTCGGGCTGGTTGAGGGTCCGCATGATCATCTCGACCCACTCGGACTTGAACAGCCGCATCAGGTCGTCCTGCAGCGACAGGTAGAAGCGCGACTCGCCCGGGTCGCCCTGCCGGCCGGAGCGGCCTCGCAACTGGTTGTCGATCCGGCGGGACTCGTGCCGCTCGGTACCGAGGACGTACAGCCCGCCCAGTTGGCGTACTTCGTCGCGCTCGGCCGACACCTGAGCCTCGTACTTCTCCAGCACGGCCGGTTCGGCTGCCGAATACTCCTCCGGGTCCTCCGCTGCGTCGAGTCCCCGCTGCTTCAGCTCTGCGGCGGCCATGAACTCGTGGTTTCCGCCGAGCATGATGTCGGTGCCTCGGCCGGCCATGTTGGTGGCGACGGTGACCGCACCCCGACGACCGGCCTGGGCGATGATCGCGGCCTCCCGGTCGTGCTGCTTGGCGTTGAGCACTTCGTGGGGGACGCCTTGCTTGCGCAGCAGCTGGGAGAGCCGCTCGGACTTCTCGACGCTGGTGGTGCCGACCAGCACCGGCTGGCCCTTCTTGTGCCGCTCGGCGATGTCGTCGACGACGGCCACGAGCTTCGCGTCCTCGGTCCGGTAGATGAGGTCGTCGTTGTCGATGCGAGCCAGCGGGCGGTTCGGCGGGATCGGCACCACGCCGAGGCTGTAGATCTTGTCGAACTCGCTGGCCTCGGTCATCGCGGTACCGGTCATGCCGGACAGCTTGTCGTAGAGACGGAAGTAGTTCTGCAGGGTGACCGAGGCCAGCGTCTGGTTCTCCTGCTTGATCTCCACCCCTTCCTTCGCCTCGATGGCCTGGTGCATGCCCTCGTTGTAGCGGCGGCCGCCGAGGACTCGGCCGGTGTGCTCGTCGACTATCAGGACGTCTCCGTCCACCACGACGTATTCCTTGTCCCGGCGGTAGAGCTCCTTGGCCTTGATGGAGTTGTTGAGGTACTGGATGAGCGGCGTGTTGGCACTCTCGTAGAGGTTCTCGATGCCGAGCCAGTCCTCCACCCGCTCGATGCCGGGCTCCAGGATGCCGACGGTGCGCTTCTTCTCATCGACCTCGTAGTCGGTGTCCTTGCGCAGCCGCTGGGCGATCTTGGCGAACTCGCCGTACCACTTGGTGGGCTGGTCCGCTGGACCGGAGATGATCAGCGGCGTCCGCGCCTCGTCGATGAGGATGGAGTCGACCTCGTCGACGATGGCGAAGCTGTGCCCGCGCTGGACCATGTCCTCCAGGCGCTGGGCCATGTTGTCCCGGAGGTAGTCGAAGCCGAATTCGTTGTTGGTGCCGTAGGTGATGTCGGCGGCGTACGCTTCTCGCCGCTGCGACGGGGTCAAGCCGTTGAGGATGACACCGACCTCGAGCCCGAGGAACCGGTGGACACGGCCCATCCACTCGGCGTGGAAGCGGGCCAGGTAATCGTTGACCGTCACGATGTGCACGCCGTCTCCGGACAGCGCGTTGAGGTAGGACGGCAGCGTGGCCACCAGGGTCTTACCCTCACCGGTTTTCATCTCGGCGATGTTGCCGAGGTGCAGGGCCGCGCCACCCATGATCTGGACGTCGAAGTGCCGCTGTCCGAGGGCGCGCTTCGCCGCCTCCCGGACCGTCGCGAAGGCTTCCGGCAGGAGGTCGTCGAGCGTCTCACCGTCGGCGAGGCGCTTTCGGTACTCCTCCGTATGGCCGCGAAGCTCGTCGTCGGAGAGATCGACGAAGTCCTCTTCGATGCTGTTGACCTGTTTCACTATCGCTTCGAGGCGCTTGAGGGTCTTGCCTTCCCCGGCGCGGAGAATCTTGTCGAGCAGAACGGGCACGCGGGTCAACTCCTAGACGACAGGTTTTTCTGCGAAGCGGCGAGAGGCCCAGCATAGGCGGACCCAACGAACCATGGTACGTCGCAGTCGCCGCAAAGGTAACGTCTTGGCGACCGGCAGAGTGCCCGAATCCGGCGGGGACCGGCGGCTGCGCCCGCCGTCCCGTGTCCAGTCGTATTTCCATTGGCCTGTACCGCTGTGTCCGTGCAGGATACGGATGTGAGGCCGTTCGAGCTCAAAGGCGACCACGTCGTCCTGTCCACACCCGATGCCGACGACATCGATCGCATCACCATGCTGTGCCAGGATCCGGATATCCGGGACTGGACCACGGTGCCGTCCCCATATATCCGGGATCATGCGGCGACGTTCGTCCGGCACCTGGTCCCCGAGGGCTGGCAGACCGGCACGTCGCTGAACTGGGCGATGCGTGATCCGGACACGAGGGCGCTGATGGGGATGATCGGCGTAACCCTCTCCGGGGACGGCAGGGGCGAGATCGGGTTCTGGCTCGACAAGCGGGCTCGGCGTCGCGGCATGGTGTCCGAGTCCGTCCGCGCCATCGCGACCCGGCTGTTCAGCGATCCGCAGGTGAACCTCACCCACCTGATCTGGTGGGCCTACGACGGCAACTGGGCGTCGCGACGGGTGGCCTGGGCCACCGGCTTTCGTCACGACGGCCTGGTACGCGGTGGACAGACGCAGCGCGGCGTCCGTCGCGACGCCTGGGTCGCCACGCTGCTGCCAGGCGAGCCGATGCGGCCGCGTACTCGCTGGCTCGACATCCCGACGATCCACGGCAGCCGGGTGACCCTGCGCCCGTTCGAGGAGTCCGACGCCGACACCATCACCGAGGCCGCCCGGGACGCGGAGTCGCAACGGTGGCTCAGCCTGCTTCCACGTGACTATTCGCGCGAGGACGCGCTTGAGTTCATCGTCCGGGCACGCGAGAAAGCGGCGACGGGGCAGGCCGTC
Source organism: Phytoactinopolyspora alkaliphila (assembly GCF_010550695.1). GTDB lineage: Bacteria > Actinomycetota > Actinomycetes > Jiangellales > Jiangellaceae > Phytoactinopolyspora > Phytoactinopolyspora alkaliphila. The sequence goes on along the minus strand of NZ_JAAGOB010000010.1, from coordinate 206,079 downwards.
ACCTGGGCCGCGGCTACAGATGCGAATGGGCCGGCTATGGGCTCGTTCTCGTTGCGACTGACCGGACCGCATCCGGACCAGGGCGTGATCGGATATATGGTCCATCCGGCAGCGCGCGGCGCGGGCGTAGCGTCCGAGGCCGCGCGGCTGATGGTCCGCCACGCCTTCGTCTCCGATCGCGAGGGCGGCCTGGGCCTGCGGCGGCTGGTGGTGGAGCACGCCGCCGGGAACGAGGGCTCCCGCAAGGTCATCGAGCGCCTGGGTTTCCGGTACAGCGGGGTGGAGCGTGCGACGGCCCCGCTGCTGGACGGCCCGTACTCCGACCACCTCCGCTACGACCTGCTCGCGGACGAGTTCGAATAACGACGAGCAACCTACGTCGCGGCGAACCGGCCTACGTGTCGTGGCGAACGACCGCGTCGAGGTCCGCGGCCAGGTCCCCGTAGCCGGCGACCGCCACGCCGTCGAGCTCGAGCCAGCTCGCCATCGACGCCAGCTCCGCCGCGAGCTCACCGGCGGTCTCCGGTGGTGCGTCAGGCTCGGCCCAGGCGGATTGGACGCGGAGCACGCTCGCCTGCCGATCCGCCTTGAGGTCCACCCGCGCCACGAGCCGGTCCCCGAGCAGGAACGGCAGCACGTAATACCCGTGCACCCGCTTCTCCTTGGGCACGTAGATCTCCAGCCGGTACCGGAAGCCGAAGAGCGTCTCGGTGCGGGCACGTTCCCAGATCAGCGAGTCGAACGGGCTGAGCAATGCCCGGGCGCTGACTCGCCGGGGCACGCGGGCGTCGCGGTACAGATACGCCTGACGCTGCCATCCCTCCACCGCCACCGGCAACAACTGCCCATCCTCGACCAGCTCGCCGATGGCTTGCCGGGCCCTGGCGGCGTCGAGCCGGAAGTAGTCCCGGAGGCACCGCTCGGTACCGACACCGTGTGCCTGGGCGGCGATGCGGACGAGCTCTCGATGGGCGTCCTCGTCCGACGGCGTGGGCACGTTCAGCACGTCCCGCGGAAGCACCCGCTCAGGGATGTCGTAGAGACGGGCGAACGAGCCGTTGCGTCCGGCGGAGGTGACCTCGCCGGCCCAGAACAGGTACTCCAGCGCGGTCTTCACGTCGGACCAGTTCCAGCCCCAATGGTCTTTGACCCGAGGCGCGTCGTGCTCGATCTCCCCAGCGGTGACCGGGCCGAGGCGCTTGATCTCATCGAGGACCCACGCAACGAACTCGGGCTGCTCACGCACGATACGCCGCATCCGGCCCCACGCGACCTCGTCCGCCCTGGCCATGCGGGGACGGAGATACGGCTGGGTCCGGACCGGGAGCAGCGAGGCTTCGTGGGCCCAGTACTCGAACAGCATCCGAGGCGCCTTACCGGCCGCCTGGTCCAGCAGGTCCCGCGAGTACGGGCCGATCCGGCTGAACACCGGCAGGTACTGCGAGCGGGATACGACGTTGACCGAGTCGATCTGGATGACGCCTACCCGGTCGATCACCCGGCGTAGTGCCCGGCGGTCGGCCCGCGCGGGTGGGGCGTCGGCGAACCCCTGGGCGGCGAGCGCCACTCGCCGCGCGACCGGCAAGGACAGCTTGTCTCGATGCGCCATGCAGGGACGCTATCAATCCGCACCGACAACGTCTCTCAGTCCGATCACGTGGTCCCCAGGCCGATCACGTGCCGGCTATCTCGGCCAGCCTCCGCGCGAGTCGCCCAGCGGCTTCACGCACCTCGGGCGGCCCGAGGACCTCCACGTCGAAACCCAACCTGGCCACGTGCATCGCCAGCCACTCGGGATCGTCGCCACCCGTGGTCAGCAGGCACCAGCCGTCACGGCCGTCCTCGACCCGCCCCACCGAGGGAGGCACCATTCCCCGGACCTGGCCGGCATCGGCACGTACTCGCACCCGTGCGACATAGCGGTACGGCGCCGCGACCACCGACCGCTGTACATAGGCGACCGGATCGGGATGTTCCCGGGGCTGGAACCGCCAGGTCGTGGTGGTCGGCTCTCGCATCCGGTCGAGCCGGAACGTACGCCAGCCGTCACGGTCCACGTCCCACGCCATCAGGTACCACCGGCGGCCGGTCGCGACCATCCGCACCGGCTCGACCGTGCGCACGCTGCTGTCACCACCGCGCCCGGCGTACTGGAACCGCACGCGGACGGCGTCCCGGCACGCCCGGGCAAGGGTCACCAGCAGCTCCGGGTCGACCGCGACCCCGGAGCCGGTGAGCGTATCCGTCGCGCCGTGAACGGCGCGCACCTCGGCCCGCAGGCGCGGCGGCATCACCTGATCGAGCTTGGCCAGCGTACGCAGCGCCGCCTCATCCGCCCCGGCGATAGTTCCGCCGGCGGCCATCCGCAACGACACCGCCGTCGCGATCGCCTCGTCGTCGTCGAGCAACAGCGGCGGAAGCCGGGTGCCGGCACCCAGCTGATAGCCGCCGCCGACTCCGGATGTCGCACGCACCGGGTATCCGAGTGAGCGCAGCCGCTCCACGTCGCGGCGCACCGAGCGTTCAGTGACATCCAGCTCGGCCGCGAGCTCGACAGCCGTCCAGCTCGGCCGGCGCTGCAGCAGCGCCAGCAGCCGCAGCACCCGCGCGGTGGTCGCCTCCACGGTCACCCGGCCATGCTCGCACAGGTCGCGGACAGAAGCTGTCCGCTATCCGGAAGCACTGATGCCGAGGGCGACCCCGGACCTCGTGTCCTGCAGGGCGCTAAACGTCGAGGCGGATGACGCCGTAGTCGTAGCCGCGGCGCCGGTACACCACGCTCGGCATCTTCGTGTCGGCGTCGACGAAGAGATAGAAGTCGTGCCCGACCAGTTCCATCTCGTACAGAGCCTGGTCCCGGGTCATCGGCGTGGCCTTGTGGGTCTTCTCCCGCACGACCATGGGGCCGTTGCGCTCGATGCGGACATCGTCGCCATCGCCTATCTCAGGCATGCCGGGCGCGGCGGGCACGAGCTCCGGTTCTGCCGTCACCACCGGTTCGGCCGGCTCAGGCACCGGCTGTTCCGGCACTCGCGCGGGCATGGGGTCGAGGACGCCGTTCAACGACGCCGTCGCGGCGGCCACGGACACCGGTGTGCGATTTCCCCGGTGAACCCGCCGTCGGTCAGCCGCCTTGCGCATCCTGGCGGTGAGTTTGTCCAGGGCCAGATCCAGAGCCGCATGCTTGTCCGGCGCGGCCGCCTCGGCCCGGATGACCGGGCCCTTGGAGTGGACGGTCAGTTCAACTCGGTCGGACTGATCCGACTGCCGGGGGTTCTTCTCCTTGGACAGTTCGACGTCTACGCGGATGACCTTGTGATCGAATTTCGACAACTTCGTGAGTTTGTCGGCTACGTGATCGCGGAAGCGTTCCGGCACGTCGGTGTGACGGCCCTTGACGACAATATCCACTCGTAACCTCCCGGTGTCGGTTCAACGGCAAGGCACCCGCGACACGGCCCGGAGCAGCACCCTGGCTGGTCCGGCTGTTTCGATTCGGACAACGGGTGCCATACCCAAACGTTATCTGCTGGTCGCCTCCCGTACACGTTGATCACGGCTTTTCTTCAGATTCTTACGTACGCCTCAGCATTCGCAGACCTGGTGGCCGCACCGGGCATGCCGGACGGCCCGGTCACGTCGCGATGGCGATGACGGCGGCCGCGCAGGGGGTCAGCCCCGCGGTTTCGAACGCGCGCACGCACTCTCGCAAGGTGGCCCCGGAGGTCATGACATCGTCGACGAGAACTGGACAACGTGGGGCGAGCAACCGGTCCGCCGAGCGACGAACCACCATCGATCCGCGCACGTTCGCATCGCGGGCCACGCGCCCGAGCCCGGCTTGGTCGGCGACCTTTCGCGCGTGCCGCAACGCGGGTATGACCGTGGCTTCCTGGCCGGCTCGTCGGAGAACCGAGGCCGCCCGCCGCGCCGTCCGGAGCACCGGGTCGTGGCCGCGGCCACGAACGGTGGATCGCCGGGACGGTACCGGGACCAGCGCCAGCTGCCGGCCGGCGCAGCCGGTGCACCCGGCCTCCGTGGCCGCGGTGACCGCCACGGCCAGCGCGTCGCCGAGGGGGCGGCTCAGGCCCAGGCGGCCACGTTCCTTGTGCTCCACCACGATGCCGCCCACCACACCGGCATAGGACGCGGCGCCCGCCACTGGGACACCGCCGTCCCCGATCAGCTCCCGCAGTGCCGGTGGGCCCACGAGCTCGTCGGTGCAAGAATCGCACAACAGGCCCGGATATTCGCCGCACCCGGCGCAGACCCGGCCGAACACCAGGTCGCCGCCATCGGCCACCACGCCCGCCAAGCGGTCACGAAGCCGCATCGTCATGTCACCACCCCGGTGCCGCCGATCAAGATCGTCGGTCAAGGGTATGCCGGTGCGCCGCCCTCGCCCAGCTCGATCCACCGGGTTCTGGACTCGTGCTCCACGAGCATGCCGTCCTCCGTCGCCACCACCAGGCGCTGGTCCGCCCCGGCCGCCACGAACACCGCCCCCACGACCGTGCCCCGGGACGCCTGAACGGCGCCGAACGTGTCGACGACCAGCACCTCGGGATCCGCTTCCTCGTCCCCCACCAGCAATGCCACTCGTTCGGAGCCGGACCAGGCGACGTCCAGGGCGTCGCTGTCCGGTCCGATCCGGCGCAGCCGCTCGACCGACACGTGGTCGCGGGCTTCTCCGTCGACGACCACCAGAGCAAGGTAGGCGATGCCGTCGACCACGAGCGCCATCCGCGTCCCATCGGGCGAGACATCCACGCGCTGCACGTCGCGCTGATCCAGATCGGCGGCCCGAACCTCGATCTCGGCGCCCTCCGGCGTCATCGCCACGAGGCGACCGCCGGAATCTGCCTGGCCGACCGCCCAGATCACGTTGTTCCGTGCCCACGACGGCGACGTGAACCCCGCGCCCTCCAGGATGGTGCGGCGAGAATCGGAGTCGACCGCTGCGGTCTGCAGCTCCGTTCCGAACCCCGCGACGACGACGGCTCGTCCACCTCCGGCATCCACCGCCACCTCGGTGAGGTCCTCCGCCACGCCGAGTGCTCCCTGGACCGGTTGCGGCGCGTCCCCGTCGCCCCGGACCAGGCTGCCTTCACGGATCGCGTAGAGCGCGCCGCCCGCGCCGAGGAGGTTCGGATCGTGACGTTCAAGCACGACGGCGTCAATGGTGGACTCGTCCTGACCCAGGAGCGCGATCCCGTCGGTGTTCATGGCCACCCGGCTCACCTCGGGAAGGCCCGACAGCGTGCAGCCGAGCTGCACAGCCATCCGGGAGCGTTGCGCCGCGTCGGTGTTCTCCGCCGCGGCGTCGGACAGATCCACCGTGGCTGTGCCCGAGTCGATCGGCACGCTGGCCACGCTGAGCGTCGTCGCTTCCGGGAACGCGGTGCGCACCGCGGGGTCCAGCCACTCCGACGGGCCCGCCAGCAGCATCTGCGTGAGGAGGGTGGCCGTCTGGCCGCTCTTCGGCACGTACACCGGGTCGTAGACGAACATCTCGCCGTCGAGGTTGTAGAAGCACAGGTTGTGTGACTCGTACTCGCGGGCGAAGTTGTCCTCGGAGATGATGGTGCCCTGGGGCGGCTCGGCGATTCGCCATTCGCCGTCCACCTGCTCCATCGGCAGGTCGATCTTGTTCGGACCGTCCGGGTTCACGGCGATGAACGAGCCGTCCTCACGTACCTCGCCGATCACCGTCATGGTCAGCTGGGCGAGTGTCTCGTCGAACACCTCGATGCTGGGCCGGGCGCCCCGGTGGACCATGATCCCTGCCGACGGGTTCCAGGTGGCCTGTGCCTCCGGGGTGAGGAAGAGCTTCGCGATCTCATAGCCGGGCTGATAGGCGCTCATCGCATCGATGAACCCGTCGACGATGGCGGCCGGGTCGGCGCCCGCCCGCGGCTCGGCTGCTCCGAACGCCACGTACGGCAGCGGATCCTGGGCTCGCACCGGGTTGCCGGCGACAACGGGGCCCGAGGTCGGCACCTCCGAACAGGCGGCCAGCAGGCCTGCCGCACAGATCAGGGCGATCGCGCCGGACCGGCGGCGCGTTCCCTCCCTGCTAGCCACCACGCGGTCCCACCTCCCGGGGCAGGCCGGCCGGCGCCACCGGCTCGTCGCCGTCGCGCCCGCCTGGCGTGAGCTGGCGATACGGTCCGCCCACGTGCGGCGCTTCGATGGCCCGGCGGCCGGCGTCGTCGGGGACCAGCGCCAGCGGCGACGAGGTGATGTCTATGTCGGGCCGTCTCGGAAGGGTCAGCCGGAACTGCGAACCCTCGCCCGGTTCGCCCCACGCCTGCAGCCACCCGCCGTGCAGCCGCGCGTCCTCCAGGGCGATGGACAGACCAAGGCCGGTGCCGCCGGTGGTGCGTGCGCGCGCCCGGTCGGCCCGCCAGAACCGGTGGAAGACCAGCGACGACTCCCCCGGTTTCAGACCGACACCGTGGTCACGAACCGCGACCGCCACCGTGTTGTCGTCCGCGGCCACCCGGACCGTCACGTCCCGGCCTTCACCGTGTTCGACGGCGTTGACGACGAGATTGCGCAGGACCCGCTCGATCCGCCGGGCGTCGACCTCGGCCACGCACGGGCCTGACGGCATATCCAGGAGGATCCGGCTGCCCTTCCGCTCCGCCAGCGGCTCGGCCGCGTCGACCACCGCGTGCACGAGGTCGCGCACGTCGTGCCGCTCGGACACCAGAACAGCAGCGCCCGCGTCGAACCGGCTGATCTCCAGCAGATCGTTGAGCAGCGCTTCGAAGCGGTCCAGCTGAGTCTGGAGAAGCTCGGCCGACCTGCGCACCACGGGGGCGAACTCGTCGCGTGACTCGTGCAGGACGTCGGCAGCCATCCGCACCGTGGTGAGCGGCGTACGCAACTCGTGCGAGACGTCGGAGACGAACTGCTGCTGCATCCGGGAGAGCTCCTCCAGCTGGCCGATCTGGGACTGGAGGCTCGCGGCCATCTGGTTGAAACTCGTGGCCAGCCTGGCGAGGTCGTCGCGGCCACGCACGGCCATCCGCTCGGAAAGCTTCCCGGCGGAGAAGCGCTCCGCGATCCGGGCGGCCATCCGCACCGGCGTGACCACCTGCCGGGTCACGAGCCAGGCGAGCGCACCGAGCAGCAGCACCAGCAGGAGGCCCGCCGTCACGAGCGCGGTCCGGACCAGATCGATGGAGTTCTGCTGCTCGGTCAGCGGGAAGAGGTAATACAGCTCGTACTCGTCGCCCGTGGGGGCTGTCACCTGACCCCCTACCGTGAGGATCGGCTCCGGGTCGGCCTCCGGCTCGTCGGCGGGGATGGCGGTGTACGTACGGAACACCCGCGCCTCACTGCGCACGTGCTCGCGCAGGCTTTCCGGAACGATCCGCCGAGCCCATTCCCCTCCGTTCTCGTGAGAGGTGATGGACACGGCATTGTCCTCGGAACCGAGCAGGACGATCTCGTACAGCGGGTCACCGCCGGGCTGGCCGCCACGGTTGACCAGCCGCTCGACGATCTCACGGATCTGCGGGTTCCAGGATCCGGCGGCGTTGTCGGCGGCCGCGTCGAGGTGACGCTGGGCGAAGTCGACGCCGCCCGAGACCTCGGCGACGGCCGAGTCCGCCTTCGCGCGCAGAAGGCCGTCGGTGATCTGGCGCATGAGTGTGGCGCCGAGCAGGATGACGACGACGAGCGAGAGCGTGAGCGTCGCTGTCAGAACTCTGACCTGAATGGACCGCTGCCATGCCCCACGCACCGCCTGCCAGGGTCGCGCGAGCATCCCGACCATGCAGCTAGCCTGTCCCGGCCTTGTAACCGACGCCGCGCACCGTCACGACGATCTCCGGGCGCTCCGGATCGGTCTCTATCTTGGAACGCAGCCGCTGCACATGGACGTTGACCAGCCGGGTGTCCGTGGCGTGCCGGTAGCCCCAGACCTTCTCCAGTAGCTCTTCGCGGGTGAACACCTGCCACGGGCGCCGGGCGAGGCAGGCCAGCAGGTCGAACTCCAGCGGGGTGAGGGAGACCAGCTGCCCGTTGCGCTTGACGGAGTGGCCGGCGACGTCGATGGTGACATCGGCGATCTGCAGCGTCTCCGGCTTGGGTTCTTCGGTGCGGCGCAGCCTCGCCCGCACCCGGGCGACGAGTTCTTTGGGCTTGAACGGCTTGACGACATAGTCGTCCGCGCCGGACTCCAAGCCCACCACGACGTCCACCGTGTCGGTCTTCGCGGTGAGCATGACGATGGGCACACCGGACTCCGCCCGGATCTCCTTGCAGACGTCGATGCCGTCCCGGCCCGGGAGCATCACGTCCAGGAGGACGAGGTCGGGCTTGAACTCCCAGAAAATGGGCATGACCTCATCACCGTTCGTGACGATGGCGTGCTCGTATCCCTCCCCGCGCAGCACGATTCCGAGCATTTCAGCCAACGCGGTGTCGTCGTCGACGATGAGCACACGTCCCTTCATAGTCCATATGGTGACACTCCCAGCGACCAACTGCGAATACGCACCCCTCGAAATGCCATGATGGCCACTGCCGAGCAGCCGTCCGCATGCCAGAAAGGGAAGAGGTACTGATGTCCGGAACCGACGATCCCCAGGGGTGGGGCAATCCTGGCGGTCACGGCTGGGAGCAGCCCGGGGGTCAGCAGCCAGCAGGATCTCCGAGCGCTCCTCCTCCCCATGCCCCGCCCCCTCCTAGCCCTCCCCCCGGCGGACCGACACCCCCGGGGCAGCCGCCGCCGGGCTCCGGGCCTTCCCAGCCTTCCGGCTGGGGATCGGCTCCCGGGTGGGCGTGGCGGCCGCCGGACGTCAAGCCGGGCGTCATACCCCTGCGACCGCTCGGCGTCGGTGAGATCCTCGACGGCGCGGTGACCACAATCCGCCGCAACCCCCGCGTCATGCTGGGACTGTCCGCGGCCGTCGCGATCATCACCCAGCTGATCGCCATGATCTTCGTCTGGGTGATCATCGGCGAGGCGACCGCCCTCGAGCAGCTCAACGAGAACATCACCACGGAGGAGGCGCTCGAGTTCCTCGCCACCACGCTGGGCGGCCTCGCGATCGTGCTGTTCGTCACCTGGATAGGCACGGTCTTCCTCACCGGCATGCTGACCGTCGTCGTCGGCCGGGCGGCGATCGGCGATCACCTGACCATGGCCGAGACCTGGCAGCACGCCAAAGGGCGGCTGCTGCGGCTACTCGGGCTGACAATTCTCTACACCTTGATCTGGAGCGGCGCGCTGCTCCTGATCGTGATCATGTCCATCCTCCTGGCGGTCAACAGCCCGGACGCCGCGCTGGCCATCCTGCTCCTGGGCGGCCTGGCAGCCGGGCTCGTCGGCATCTGGCTTTACGTGCGCTACGCGCTCGCGACGCCGGCTTTGATGCTGGAGACCAGCTCCCGCGGAAACGGCGGCCCGGCGCCTATCGGCGTCGTCGAGGCCCTGCGCAGGTCCGGCCAGCTCGTCACCGGGTCGTGGTGGCGGGTCTTCGGCATCCTGCTGCTGGTGGTCATCATCGTCTTCATCGTCTCGCAAGTGATCGGGATCCCGTTCAGCCTGCCCGCCACCCTCGGTGACGGAGACATGTTCACGATGGCCGGAATGTCCTTCGGCGCTCTCGTCGTCAGCACTCTGGGTGGAATCATCAGCGCCACCATCACTGCTCCCTTCAGCGCCGGCGCCACCGCGCTGCTCTACGTGGACCGGCGGATCCGCCGCGAGGCGCTGGACATCGAACTGGCCAGGGCGGCCAACGTCGAACTGCCCGGGCGTTCGGGCGGTTTCGGACCGGAAGGGACACCGCCGGGCCCGCGATGATCCGTCACAGCACGCCCATAGAACTGGACCGGGACGAAGCCAGGGATCTGGCCCGCGAGGAGCTGAGCCGGCCCGGCTACGAGACCGAGGTGTCGTTGCCGGCTCGCATCCTCGAGTGGATTCTGGAGCAGTTCGAGCGCTTGATCAGCGGCGCCGCCGACACGATCCCCGGCGGCCTGGGGACCGTGGTCATGCTGGCGCTGCTGGCGGCCGCGATCATCCTGCTCGTGGTACGGACCGGACCGATGGCGCGGCGGCGACGTCGCTTCGAGCCGGTCTTCTCCGAGACGCCCCGGACGGCCGCGGAGCACCGCAGCGCCGCCGAGAACGCCGCCCGGGCCGGAGAGTGGAACACCGCAGTGGTGGAACGGTTCCGCGCCGTGGTCACAGGCCTGCGCGAGCGTGGTGTCGTCGACGTGCGTTCCAGCCGGACGGCGGACGAGGTCGCCCGGCTGGCCGCGGCGCGGCTGCCGCAACTGGCCGCCCAGCTGGACCACGGCGCTCGCACCTTCGATCAGGTGCTGTACGGCGACCGGTCCGCGACGCAGGCCGACGACGACGCCCTCCGCGAGCTCGACGAGGCGGTGCGCAGCGCCCGTCCACAGCACACCGCCGCCGAACCGGCGATGCCGGCGGTGCCCCGGTGACGCCCCCCGCCGCCGCAGCGGCCGGTGCCGTCGAGGACACCGCCGTTCAGGACGCCGTCGTCGACGATCCCGCCGCGACAGACCGCCCGATCGACCCCACGCTGCGCCAGCGATGGGCCCGCTGGCGTTTCCCGGTCGTCGTCGGAGCGGCCCTGATCCTGTTCGCTGTGGTGCTCACCGTCCTGTCGGACCAGACCAGTCGTGGCTATCTCGATCCGGACGGCGTCAACATCAGCGGTGCACGCGCCGTCGTACGGCTGCTCGAGGGCCAGGGCGTCGAGGTGACGCCCGTGCGGACCGTCGCCGACGCCGTGGAGGCGAGCGAGGACGGCGGCACGCTTCTCGTCACCGAGCCGGACCGGCTGCTGCCCGAGCAGATCGACCGGCTGACGGCCACGGGCGCCGACATCGTCCTGGTCCAGCCGAGCCGGCCGGACCAGTTCTCCGCGGATGTCGTCGTCGCCGGACAAGGCGCCGAAAGCGTCCTGGAACCCGGGTGCGACCTTCCGGCCGCGCAGCGCGCCGGAAGCGCCAGCCTCGGCGGGATCCGCTACGAGGGGCCCGCGGAAGCCACCGGCTGCTACCTCGTCGGCGATACCGCCACGCTGCTCTCCGGCACACACCGGGGCGGCGGCCAGCTGGTCGCCCTGGGTAGCAGCGCGCCCCTGACCAACCGGCATCTCGACGAGGACGGCAATGCGGCACTGGCGCTCGGCCTGCTCGGGGCGCGAGAGCAGCTCACGTGGTATCAGCCCAGCTTCGAGACGAGTGCCGCCGAGGAGCGCAGCTTCATCGAACTGCTGCCCGGCTGGGTAGGGCCGGTCGCCTGGCAACTCGTGATCGCTGCGCTGATCGCCGCGTGGTGGCGGGCGCGCCGCCTGGGGCCGGTGGTCACCGAGCCCCTGCCCGTCGTCGTGCGTGCCGCCGAGACCACCGAGGGTCGCGCGAGACTGTACCGTCGCGGACGCTCGCGCGGTCATGCCGCCGCCGTTCTGCGGCAGGCCGCACAGCGGCGGCTCGCACACCGGTTCGGGCTACCGGCGAGTGCGTCGGCAGTCGCCGTCGCCGAGGCGGTCAGCAGGAGAACCACCATCGATACCGCGGCCGTCGCGGACATGCTCGACGGTCCCGAACCCACCGACGACGCGGGCCTCGTCCGCCTCGCCGACGCACTGGACGCACTGGAACTGGAGGTCCGTTGACCGTGACAGAATCCGCCGAGCAGGCCCGGACGGCGCTGAGCGCACTTCGCGAGGAGGTGGCCAAGTCCGTCGTCGGGCAGGACTCCGTGGTCAGCGGCCTGGTGATCGCCCTGCTCTGCCGGGGACATGTCCTCCTCGAGGGAGTGCCGGGTGTCGCCAAGACCCTGCTGATCCGGACCGTCGCCGCGGCGCTGGACGTCGACACGAAGCGGGTCCAGTTCACGCCGGACCTCATGCCCGGTGACATCACCGGCTCGCTCGTCTATGACGCCCGCACAGCCGAGTTCTCCTTCTCCGCCGGGCCGGTCTTCACCAACCTGCTGCTGGCCGACGAGATCAACCGCACGCCGCCGAAGACCCAGTCGGCGCTGCTGGAAGCGATGGAGGAGCGCCAGGTCTCCGTCGACGGCACCCCTCGGCCGCTGCCCGACCCGTTCGTGGTGGCCGCCACGCAGAACCCGGTGGAGTACGAGGGCACCTACCCCTTACCCGAGGCCCAGCTGGACCGGTTCCTGCTCAAGCTCACGGTCTCCCTGCCAGCGCGGGACGACGAGATCTCCATCCTGCGCCGGCATGCCGACGGGTTCGATCCACGCGACCTCGCCGCGGCCGGCATCGGTCCCGTGGCCACCGCCTCCGACCTCGCCGCGGGGCGGGCCGCCGTAGCCACCGTCCGGATCGCACCGGAGGTGATCGGCTACATCGTGGACGTGTGCCAGGCCACCCGGACCTCACCGTCGGTGCAGTTGGGCGTCTCCCCGCGCGGCGCGACGGCGCTGCTCAGCACCTCCCGCGCATGGGCGTGGCTCTCCGGCCGGGACTACGTGACGCCCGACGACGTCAAGGCCCTGGCCGGCCCGACGCTGCGGCACCGCATCGCGCTGCGACCCGAAGCGGAGATGGAGGGAGTCGGCGCGGACTCGGTCCTGGAATCCATCCTGGCGACAGTCCCGGTTCCGCGGTAATGGTGCTGTCCGGACGGCTCGCCCTGCTGGCCGTGATCGCCGCGGTCGTCGTCGGCGTCGTCGCGCCGTCGGCCACCGGAGTCCTGACCGCGACCCTGGTGCTCGCGGTGCTGGCCGTCACCGACGCAGCGCTGGCCGCCGCCGTCAGGCCGCTGCGGTTCAGCCGCGCCGGCGACACCAGCGTGCGGCTCGGGCAGAGCGTCACCGTCTCCCTGACCATCCAGAACGACGGCCGGCGCCGGCTGCGGGGACGCCTGCGCGACGCGTGGCCGCCGTCCGCGGGACTGGCGACGGACCGGTTCTCGCTCGACGTCCCCGGCGGCGAGCAGCGCACCCACACGCTGAGCCTGACACCGACGCGCCGGGGCGACCGGAGCGCCGACCGGGTGACGGTGCGCTCCATGGGCCCGCTGGGCCTGGCCGGCCGGCAGGGCTCGCACGCCGTGCCGTGGACCGTACGCGTCCTCCCACCGTTCCATTCCCGCAGGCACTTGCCGTCCCGGCTGGCCCGGCTGCGCGAGCTGGACGGCCGGTCCGCCGTGCAGATCCGTGGCGCCGGAACGGAGTTCGACTCGCTGCGTGAGTACGTCGTCGGCGACGACACCCGCTCCATCGACTGGCGCGCCACCGCGCGCCGTGGGGACGTCGTCGTACGCACCTGGCGTCCCGAGCGTGACCGGCACGTGCTGATCGTGCTCGATACGGGGCGCACCTCCGCGAGCCGGGTGGGAAGCCTCGACGGCGAGCGGCACGCTCCTCGCCTGGACGCCGCCATGGACGCCGCGCTCCTGCTCGGTGCGCTGGCGGCGAGGGCCGGCGACCGAGTGGAGCTGCTCGCCTACGACCGGCGGGTCCGGGCCGCGGTGGAACGCCCGGCCGCCGCCGAGGTGCTGCCACGGATGGTCAACGCACTGGCCACGATCGAGCCCGAGCTCCTCGAAACGGACCATCAGGGTCTCGCCGCGGAGGTCCGGACCCGAGCCGGGCGGCACGCCTTCGTCGTGATCATCACCGGTATCGACTCCGGAACCGTGGAGCACGGGCTACTCCCCGTGGTGGGCGCGCTCAGCGGACGCCACACCGTGCTCGTGGCGTCGGTCGCCGACCCCCGTGTGGCCGAGCTTGCCGGCGGCCGAGGCGACGCCGCCGCCGTCTACGCAGCCGCCGCGGCCGAGCACGACCGGCTGGGCCGCGATCAGGTTGCCGAGCACCTGCGGCGCCGGGGCGCGCACATCGTCGACGCCTCGCCGGAGGCGTTCCCGCCCGCCGTCGCCGACGCCTACCTCGACCTCAAGGCCGCAGGCCGCCTCTGACCGCCCGCCCCTAAATGATCATGTAAACCATGTTTTCTCGTGCATCACCAGGTCTGCAGGCATGGTGAAGCACGAGAAGACATGGTTTACATGATCATTTAGGGGCGGGGCTGCGGGGTGCGCTGCAGCTGGCGACGGAGTCAAGGTGGCGGACCAAATGTATTGACGGACTCCCTTGGCAGGCGGATCATTCAGGGTGAGGGGTCCGGGGGGATGTCGTTCACGCGGTGACGCTCGATAACTCATAAGCATCCTTGGGCCCGACGCGGCTATCCGGGTAACGCCAGAACCGGGGCGGGGAGGCGAGCGAGCATGGCTGTCAGAGACATCGGGTGGGTCACCATCGCGGCTAACGGAAGCCACTCCTGGTTTGTCCATGGGTGGACCAGTCGTGAGGCCGTGACCTACAGCATCGTTGTATTTCCAGGGTCCGGACCTGGGGTTCTGTATCCCAAGGCGCACGCCACCCTCACTCAGGGCGAGCACTTCCAGCACGTGAATGGCACGTTCGCTCAGAAGGTCTACATCAAGAACAACGCTCCATTCAACAGCTGCAACGTGCATCTCATCGCGCAGGTCGAGTCGCTCTAGTGTCCTGCACCGTAGCAGTTCGCGTGCCTACATGATCGGTGGGGAAGACATGGCAACGAAACGCGTATTCATCGTCCACGATGAGTTCGGGCAGATCGTCTCGATCAGTCGTCCGGCCGAGGGGGTCGATGTCGAAGTCCTCAGCGACAGCGGCCATTCGGTCTTCGAGACCGATGTCGACGAGGACAGCATCAGCGAGCTGGTGAACACACATCGAGTTGACGTGAGCCGAAGGACCTTGGCTCGTTATTGAGTGTGGATTCGTCGCAGATCTGGGGTGGGGACTTAGGCGGAGGCAGGCAGGGCGTCGCCCCGGATGGCGCGGTCGAGGTCGCCCACCTCTCCTGCGGCGACAGCGCGGCGCCCGTAGACCCAGACGTAGGCGATGAACAGGACCTCGGCCGCGACGCCGATCCCGATCCGGGCCCACGTGGGCAACCCCGACGGAGTGACGAACCCCTCGATGACGCCGGAGATCAGCAGGACGCCCAGCAACCCGACCGCCAGGCCGGCTGCCGACCGGCCCGCCTCGGCCAGCGCGTCGGTACGCTTCATCGGACCCGGGTCGATCACCGTCCACCCGAGCCGGAGTCCCGCGCCTGCCGCGACGAAGACCGCGGTGAGTTCCAGCAGACCGTGCGGGGTGATCAGGCCGAAGAACACGTCCAGCCGCCCGGCGGAGGCCATCAGCCCGGCGGACACGGCGACGTTCACGATGTTCATGGCCAGGATGTAGATCACCGGCAACCCGAGGAAGACGCCCAGGATCAGGCAGCCCGCCGCGACCCAGGCATTGTTGATCCACACCTGGGCGGCGAACGAACCGGCCGGATTCGCCGAGTAATAGTCCTCAAAGTCCTCTTCGACGAGCTGGCGGATCTCCTCCGGGGCTCCGATGGTCGCCTGGACGTCGGGATTGGCCGCCACCCACCAGGCGATCGCCACGGAGACGACGACGGACACCGCCGCGACAGTGACCCACCAGTACCGGTTTCGGTAGACCGCGGCCGGGAAACGGACCGTGAGGAAGTTCAGGACGTCGTTCCAGCCTGGATCACGGGTGCCCGCGACGGCCGTCCGGGCCCGGGCCACGAGGCCGGACAGCTTGCCGAGCAGCACCGGGTCGGGCGCCGAGGAACGTGCGATGGCCAGATGCGTGGACACCCGCCGGTAGAGGCTGA
This sequence comes from Phytoactinopolyspora alkaliphila, assembly GCF_010550695.1. Taxonomy (GTDB): domain Bacteria; phylum Actinomycetota; class Actinomycetes; order Jiangellales; family Jiangellaceae; genus Phytoactinopolyspora; species Phytoactinopolyspora alkaliphila. Next base: position 190,357 of record NZ_JAAGOB010000010.1, on the reverse strand, counting down.
CCAGCTCGTCCGCCTCCGGGCCGGTCAGGCGCCCGCGTCTGCGGACCAGTGCGGCCAGCCGGTCCCACTCGCCTTGGTGTGCGGCGATGAAGGCGTCGACGTCCACAGAGTTCCTTCCGGTGCCGGAGTGCTGGGCGATGGTGAGGCGATCACTACCCCACTGACGCTACCAATCCCCCTCGGATGTTCGTGCGCTGCGGCGACCGTCAACCGCGTTCCGGCACCGGAGGCGGATGGGGGAGACTGGACACCATGAGCGACGTCGTCACCGGAGAGGCCGTCCCGCTCGAGCTACGTCTGGCCAAGCTCCCCTCCCGGGCGCTGGCGATCGGCATCGACCTCGTCGTCTACGCCGCGTGCGCGCTCGGCATCTACACCCTGGTGGCCAACATCGTGCCGGCGGTGGACACCGCCCTGGCCACCGCCCTCGGCCTCGCCGCCACCATAGCCCTGCTGGTCGCGGTTCCGGCCACCATCGAAACCCTCACCCGGGGACGCTCGCTCGGGAAGCTGGCTCTCGGCCTGCGCGTAGTCCGCGACGACGGCGGGCCGATCCGGGCCCGGCACTCGCTCGTGCGCGCGCTGAGCGGCGTGTTCGCCGACTTCGTGATCACGTCCGGGGTCGGCGCCATCTTCTGCTCGTTGCTCAACGAGCGGGGCAAGAGGATCGGCGACGTTCTGGCGGGCACGGTCGTGATCCGGGAACGGATACCCGTATCACCTGGCCTGCCCCCGGTGCACCCGCAACTGGCCGGCTGGGCCACCACGCTGGAGCTCTCCCAGCTGCCGAACGATCTCGCTCTGGCCGCTCGCAATTACCTGTCCCGGTCGGGCCAGCTCTCGCCGCAGGTGCGCGATGATCTGGGCGCCAGGCTCGCGGCACAGGTCGCGTCGGTGGTCAGCCCGCCTCCTCCGCACGGTGTGCCGCCCTGGCAGTACCTCGCCGCGGTGCTCCACGAGCGGGGCCGGCGCGAATCGGTGCGGCTCGCCGGTCACCGAGGCGGGACACAGCCGCCGAACGCGCAGCCCAGTTCGCCGCAGCCCAGCACGCCGGACGCACAGCCGGATCCCGGTGCGCAGACGTCGCCCGGTCCTGAGCGGCAGACGGCACCGAGTTCCGGGGCCTGGGCACCACCGGCGAGTTCCGGGGCTTGGGCCACGCCGGAAAGTTCCACGCACTCGGCTGCGCAGACGCGACCCGAGCCGTCGGACGGCGGCTCGCCGGAGCCTTCGCACCACGACGAGCAGCCGCGGACCGGGGGCGGCTTCGTTCCCCCGGCCTGATCCGGCCTGGCCCCATCCCCACTGCCCGGGACTGGGCTTACCTGGCCCCGCCACGCAGCCGGCGCGGGACGCTAGCGGGTGATGTTCGGCGTGACCGTGAACGCGGTACCGGCACCCGAGATCGCGGTGACTCGCTCGGCGGCGGGGATGAACGCGGCTCGGCCCTGGGCCAGCTCCACCGGCTCCGCCGCTTCGCACGCCGCCCGGTAGGCACCAGCCCGGACGCGGGCATGGCCATCGACGACGAGCATCAGGCGCGGGCCCTCCCCGGTGGGCACGATCTCGTCGTCGCTGAGCTCCAGCCGGCAGATCCGGAACTCCTCAAGACCACCCACGGGGTAGACGTACTCGCCAGGACCGCATTGGCGCGGCCGGACCACCAGTCCGCCGCGTGGCTCGTAGCGCAGGACGCGCGCCACCTCAACGGTGTCGACGTGCTTGGGCGTCAGACCCGCACGCAGCGTGTTGTCCGAGCTGGCCTGGGGCTCCACCGCGACACCCGACAGGTAGGCGTGCGGCACGCCGGCGCCCACGAACGCCGCCTCGCCCGGCCGCAGCGGCACCCGGATCATCAGCAGCGCGAGAAGCAGGCCTCGATCTCCCGGGTACTCGTCGGCGAGCCGGGCCACCACGGCGAACGGGTCGCGACCGCGGTTGGCCCGTGCCACCTGGGTCACCGCGTGGACCAGGCGGTTCACCTCCGGCTCCGGCAACGCCAGCCAGGCATGCACCAGCTCTCGCAGCCCGTCCGCTCCGCGCAGAATGACCACCGTGTCGGCGAACAGCTCGGGCGCGGTCTCCTCGAACGTCCGGGCCAGCTCCTGCGCATCCCGGAAGCCGATGAGCGCCTCGAAGTCGGTCAGCGCCACCACCATCTCGGGCTTGTGGTTGCGGTCCCGGTAGGAACGCTTCGGCGAATCGAGGGCGACGCCCGCCGCGTCCTCGGCCGCGTACCCCTGCTCGGCCTGCTCGATGGTGGGATGCGCCTGGATCGATAACGGACGGTCGATGGCCAGGATCTTGAGCAGGTACGGCAGCACCACGCCGAAGCGCGCCGTCACCTCAGGCCCGAGCGTCGCGGCGGCGTCGGCGGCGAGGTACTCCGGCAGGCTTCTTCCGGCTCCGGCGACGAACGACGGCGATCCCGGGTGCGCACCGATCCACAGCTCGGCCTGCGGCTCGCCGCTGGGCTCGTGTCCCAGCAGCTCCGGGAGGACGGTGGGAGACCCCCACGCATAGGACCGGATCGGATTCTCGAGAAGGACCGCCACGAGCCGCCACTTTACTCGGCCCAGCAGTCGGGACTTCGGTCAGCCGTCCTGACGCATTTCGGTCGTCCTGACACCCTCTCGTCGCGCAAAAACTGCCAGAAGGCGTTCTTGGCGCGACTCACGGGGGTCAGGACGACAGATCGGAGTCAGGACGGCACAAGGGCGTCAGGACGACGGCTCTGGCCCCTATCCGCGGCGGACCTCGTCGTCGTACGCACCGAGTTCCGCAACCAAGCTGTCCCGCAACAGCTGGAACTGGACGATGAGCTCTCCACACAGAGCGATCGCCTGCTCCCCGGCCGCCCTGGTGTGCGGATGGTGGCTGCCTGCCTCGCGGGCCCCCCACGTGCTCAGCGCGTCCTCAAGCTGCGCAGCCGCCGCATGTGCCTGAGCAGGCAGTAGCGTTTTGCTCATTTCGGCGTCTCCGGTGTGTCGATCCAGGGGCATCGAGCAGGCCGCCGACCCGACCCACTCGTCGGGTTACCCGATGCCAGCACCACTCAACCCTGCGTGCGCACCGCCGGACAACGTCCGATTGGTTCATCTCGTCCGCCGAACGGCCTGTATCGGACGGCCGCGGCCCTCCCCATGTCCGCAGGCCGCGGCCGGTGACGGCTGGTGGCGGACCCGGAGCGGATCCGCTACCGACGAACTACTACGCGACAGAACTCGCCTGACGTGCCTCGGGCGCGAACACGTGGCGCAGACGTGACCAGTCCTGGGCCCGGCAGAGCACCGGCGGCTGATCGATGGGCGCGGGCAGCGTCACCTCGGTGGCGCCGGCGTACGTGACTCCCCTCCAGACGTCGATCCAGTCACCGGCCGGCAGATACGCCGCCACCTTCTCGGTGCCCGGCTCCACCACCGGGACCACCAGCAGAGCGTCGCCGAGCTGGTACTGGAGCGGGTACTGCCAGATCATCGGGTCCCCGGCATGGTCGAAGAACAGCCCCCGCATCAGCGGGCGGCCGTCCCGGATGGCGACGCGGGCCTGCTCGGCGAGATAGTCCACCAGCCGCTCCCGCAGGTGAGCGAAGCGGCGGAACACGGGGATCACCCGCTCGTCGCCGGTACGCTCGGCGACGTTCCACGGGGTGCGGTCCCGCAGCGGTGGGCGGTGGTGGTTGAACTCCGAGTGGTACTGCATGATCGGCATGAAGCACGACGTGCCGGCCGCCCGCAGATAGAGCTCCGGGTCCGGGATATCGCCGGAGAACCCTGCCAGGTCCCAGCCCCAGTAGACGATGCCGCTGGCTGAAGCCGTGATGCCTGCGACGACCGACGAGCGGTATGCATCCCAGGTCGAGTCCTCGTCGCCGGCCCAGAAGATGCCGTGCGCCTGCGAGCCGGTGAACCCGGCCCGGGAGAACGTGACCGGAGCCTTGCCCTCCGAGCGCAGCAGGTCGCCGAACGCCCGGGCATAGTGGACGGGATACAGGTTGTTCCCCTCGTCGCCGCGGCTGCCGTCCCCGTACCGGAGGTCATGGCCCCACGCGTGCTCGCCGCCGTCGGTCTTGAACCCGTCGACGTCGAGGTCGCGGACCAGGTAGCGCCGCTTCTCCGTCCACCAGTCGCGGGTGGCCTGCACCGACAGATCCGGCATCAGCGCCTGCGGAAACCACCATCCACGGTTGTGGTACGGGGTGGCATCGGACTCCAGGACGGCGTGTCCCTCGCGCACCAGGGCTTCGCCGTCGCGCATCACCTGCGCGTCGTCGCTGACCTCGTCGCTGAGGTCGTGCCGCGTCTTCAGCAGCGGGATCTGCCATAGCAGCACCTTGATCCCGCGGGAGTGCAGCTCGTCGATCATCGCTTTCGGGTCCGGCCAGGCACCGTCCTGCGGATAGGTGAAGTCCTCCGCCACGTGCGCGGCACCGTCGGCGTTCACCTCGTACCGCGCGTCGCGGAAGATGGTGATGCCTTCCTCGTCGCTCCACGCCTCGATGACGACGACCCCCACCGGGACGTCGAGCTCGCGGTGCCGGTCCATCCTGTCCATGACGATGCGCTGGGTGTTCCACTCGTTGCCCGATGCCCAGAGCCGCAGCACCCACGGCGGCAGCTCCTCCGCACGACCCACCTCGGCGGTGAACGCGGCGAGCACCTCCGTGGGCGTGCCACGGTACGTTGCGACATCCAGCTGTCCCGCGCCTCGTCCTGGGAGAGCGGCTTCGACGACGAGTAACTCCGGTGTCGACGACGCCACGTCAAACCAGGTGCGGCGAGACGTCCGTACGTGGAAGCCCCAGCTCGCCCCGGACTCCGGCACCACGTGCGCGAACGGCATCGGCAGATACGTGCGGCCGTGCCTCCCCTGCGACTTGTACTGCTCGAAGACGACGGCGTCCAGGCTTCGGCCGCGCTGGTCCACCGCGTCGAACCGCTCCCCGAAGCCCACGACGTGCTCGTCCGGCTCCAGCCGGAGTGCGAACCGGACCCGGTGCACGTCATCCCCGGCCACCAGCCATTCCACGCTGCTGTCGACGAGCCGGCCGGAATCGATGGCGAGGCTTCCGGCATCACGAACCCACCGGGCGGGCGTGAACTCGAACCATTCCGTGCTCGACGCCGGACCGGCGACGTCGTCCAGCACGGCGTGGAAGCGGTACCGGTAGCTGGTGCCGTCCTTCACCGGGTCGGTGAGGACCTCCCAGCCGCCGTCGGGGCCCAGCCCGCTCGCCTGCGCCTCCGCGAGATGGCCGTCGCCACCCGCCAGGGCGGCAGTGTCCTGCGGATTCCGGACCGCAGGAGCCAGCATCAGGGTGGTCGAGCTGGCCGGCTGGGTTCGGCTGGCGTCGACCCCGGACGGCATCTCGACCCACTCGCAGGTCACCGCCGTCACGTCAGGCGCGACGACGACGCCCAGGCGGACCCGTTCCCCCGCTTCAGGAAGCACGGGCCAGCGCTGGTCGGGTGAGGTCGCGTAGGGGTGTTCCAGGCCATGCGGGCGATGCCGGACGAGGTCCGGGCCGAGACTCGTCGTCGTCATCGCAGCTGCCCTCCATCCCGTCGATCACGCGTTCCCCGGAAGATGCCGAGCTCGTCGGCGAGGATGAGGTACATACCGTGGGACCACAGCAACGGCGTGGCCACCGGCCCCCACCGTTCCAGCCACTCGTCCCGGTGCTCGGGCGCCAGCAGGTGATCGGGGACCTGCTCGGGCATATCGCCGCCCGAGGTGGTGTGGGAGACCATCCAGCGCAGGTAGCGCCAGGCGGCGTCGGTGTCGCCCGTCACGGCACGATTCCAGCCGAGCAGGGCGGAGAGCAGGAGCCACTGCCCTCCGCCGTAGAAGACGTCGGCCCGGAAGCGGTGCACGCCGCCGTCCACGTCGAGATCCCGCGCCACCGCGTCCAGCGTGGCCCCGGCGATGGGGTCGCCGGCCTCCACCAGGCCGAACGGCACGACACATGCGGGCAGGGAGCCGTCGACGACCTCGGAGCCGAGCCACTTGGTCAGGTGACCTCCATGGACGCCCTCCTCCCGGACGAGCTTACGGATCTCGCCGGCCACCTGCCGTGCCTTCGCCGCGCCGTCAGCGTCCAGCACACCGCTCTCGGCGACGGCGGCCAGCCCTCCGTAGATGGCACCGAGGGTGGAGACGTGCCGGTGCTCCAGGTTCTCCTCCCACCAGTCGTAACAGGGGCGGTCCCAGAAAGCCGCGACGTAGGCCACGCACACCCGGATTCCGGTCGTCCATCTCGCCAGGTCCATTCCGTGGCGTCCGGCATGGGTGGTCACCGCCCACAGCCACATCCCGTAGCCGTCGGTCTGGAAGTCCCACCAGTCGGCGGTGCCGTCAGCGCCCTCCAGGGTGAAGCGGGTCGGCAGCATCCGCTCGACCGGCACGTCCTCACCCGCCGCGGCCGCCGCGACGAGCCGGGCGACGTCGTCGGCCCGGTCGGTGAGCACGGTGCTCGCCCAGTCGTGGAAACGGTTCGCCGATTCCACGTCTCCATACCGGGAGATGCCCTCGGCGGTGAACGAGCCGTCACGGAACCAGGCGAACCCGCGGTATGCCGAGAACGTCGGGGACGCCGGGTAGGCACCGGACGGATGCTGGTACTGGGTGATGACCTGGTGACTGCGGTGTGCCAGGTCGGCCAGCGCGGCCGTGTCCGCCGGATCGAGGGCGGGCGAAGTGGGCGTGGTGGTCATCGGTGGTGAGTCCTCACGTCGGGCTGCAGGGGGCGAAGAGTGGGCGCCGGTTCGTGGACGGCTCGTGGCCGGCTCGTCACCGGCGCCCGCAGCTTCACAGCAGTGCGTTGACCCGGTCCTCGGCGTCGGCAAGGGCGTCCTCAACCGACTTGCGGCCCGCGGCGGCGCTGCCGAGCTCCTCGGAGACGATGTCCTGCATCTCCTGCTGGCGCTCGATCACCGGAGGCAGCACCACGGCGTCGAGCGAGTCCAGGACCGCCTGCCGGTTCTCCGGAGGCGTCACGTCGAGGTACTCCGAGAGCTTCGACTCGTCCGCCACCGGCGGCAGCTCCCACGACGTCTCCAGCCGCACTTCGGTCGTGGTGTCCGAGGCGGCCAGGAAGTCCACCCACCGCTGCGCGGCGTCGACGTGCTCGCTGCTCGCCGAGACGACAGCGCCGTTGGCGAACATCGCCGAGGCCTTGGTGGTGTCACCGGGCTCGACCACGATGTCCCACTCGAAATCCGTGTCGGCCATGCCGCCGAACATCCAGATGCCGGTGTTCCACATGGCGAGCTTGCCTTCGGCGAAGAGGTTGGAGTCGAAGTCCGGCGTCCCGGCGCCGTCGGCCTCCGTGGGCATCGTCGTTCCCGCCTTCTCCACCAGCCACGACGCGGCACGCACGCCCTCCGCAGTGTTGAAGGTCGCCTCGGTGGCGTCGTCGTTGAGGAACTGCCCACCCGCCTGGGCGAGCGTCTTGTAGAACTCGTGGAAGCTGATCGGCTGGTAGTTGCCCCACACGCCGGCGTCGGCGTCGGTCAGCTCCTCGGCGGCCGCCTGCACGTCCGACCAGGTCCAGTCGCCGGTCGGCAGGTCGACGCCGTTCTCCTCGAACAGGGTCTTGTTGTAGAAGAGCACGACGTTGGAGAACGACGTCGGCACGCCGTACTGCGTACCGTCCCGGTTGAACGCGTCGAGCAGCGACTCCCGGTACGCGCTGCCGTCGATGCCCTCCAGCGGCGCCAGCGACCCGTTCTCCGCATAGGTCACGAAGTTCTCGTAGTTGAGCTCGAAGGCATCCGAGACGGTACCGCCGGCCACCGCCGTCTGCAGCTTGGTGAAGTAGTCCGCGTACGGGATGGTCTCCACCTCAACCTGGACGTCGCTGTGGGCCTCCTCGAACGCCTCGACGATGCGGTCGAGGTCGGCCTCGTGACCGTCGTTCGCCGAGAAGTTCATGTAACGGATGGTGGTGGTGGTCGTGCCTTCGGCGCTGTCCGACTCGGACGTCGAGCTGGAGCTCGACGATCCCTGGGAGCAGGCACCGAGCGCCAGGACGAGGACACCTAGCCCTGCGGTGATGGTGATGGAGCGTCGTCGCACCATGATGAGGTCCTTTCGGTTGCGTTTCACTTGAGGCCGGAGTGCGCCATGCCGGCGATGATGTGTCGTTGCGCGAACAGATAGACCACGGCGATGGGCAGGATGGAGATGACCGAGCCGGCCATCACGACGTTCCACGCGGTGGTGAACTGACCATGCAGTGTGGCGAGACCGAGCGGGAGGGTCATCAGTTCGGGTGAGCGGATGACCACCAGCGGCCATAGGAAGCTGTTCCAGCTGCTCATGAATGCGAACACGGCCAGCGTCGCCAATGCCGGTCGCACCAGCGGGAGGATGATGGTGGCGTAGATGCGCAGGTGGTTCGCGCCGTCGATGGTCGCGGCCTCGTCCAGTTCCCGCGGCACGCTCTCCATCGCCTGCTTGAGCAGGAAGATGCCGAACGCCGACGCCACAGAGGGCGCCAGCAGGGCGAAGTACGTGTCGTTCAGGTTGAACCTGGTCATCTGGATGAACAGCGGAACGACGAGTACCTGCATGGGCACCATCAGCGTCGCCAGGTAGAGGGCGAAGATGATGTTCTTGCCGCGGAACTGCAGGCGTGCGAACCCGTAAGCCGCCATCGACCCAGTGATCAGCTGGAAGACGGTGGCCGCCACGGCCACCCCGAACGAGTTGGCCACGATGCGCCACATCGGCAGCGCCTCGAACAGCGTCCGGTAGGCGTCCAGCGTGGGATCCTCGACGATCAGCGTGGGCCCTCCGGAGAGGTTGCCGTCCGTGGTGATCGAGGTGACGACGGTCCACAGGAACGGGAAGAGCATCACCAGGCCGCCCGCGATCACGCCCAGGTAGAGCATGGTGCGCCGCGGCGCGTTTCGCGGCACCCGCGTGGCCGGCGCCGCCGGCGGACGGGAGACGGTGGAGAGGTCAGCCATAGTGCACCCACCTGCGCTGGCCACGGATCTGAAGGGCGGTGACGGCGAGGATGACGGCGAACAGCAGCCATGAGAGCGCCGACGCCTCACCCGCCCGTCCATACCTGAAAGTCAGGTCGTAGATCTGGCCGACCACCACCTGGCTCGAGCCCGCGGGGCCGCCACCGGTCATCACGTACACCTGGTCGAAGACCTGGAACCCATTGATCAATGAGATGACGATCACGAAGAACGTCGACGGCGAGAGCAGCGGCAGCGTCACGTGCCGGAAGAGCTTCCATCCGCTGGCTCCGTCGATCTTCGCCGCCTCGTACATCTCCTGCGGGATCGCCTGCAGGCCGGCGAGCAGAATGACCATGACGAAGCCGACGTCCTTCCACGCCGAGGCGAGGATGACCGACGGCATCGCCCACGCCGGGTCCGTCCACCAGCCGGGCTGGCCCAAACTGAAGAAGCCGAGCACCTGGTTCACCAGGCCGTTGGACGGGTTGAGCAGCCACTGCCAGACCAGCGCGACGACCACCCAGCTGGTCACCACGGGCAGGAAGTACGCGGCGCGGAAGAACGCCCGTCCCGCCAGCTGCCGGTTCAGCACGATGGCCAGGCCCAGGCCTCCCGCGTAGACGAGCGGGAAGTAGCCGCCGATGTAGAGCAGGGTGTGCCCGAAGACCCGGCGCGTGCCCGGGTCGGTGAGCAGGTGCGCGTAGTTGTCCAGCCCCACCCAGGTCATGGATGAGATCAGGTTCCACTCGTGCAGGCTCACCCAGGCCGACGACACCATCGGCACGAAGGTGAACACCAGCAGCGGTACGCCGCTCGGGAGCAGGAAGAACAACACCCAGCCGGTGGTGCGCACCCGTGGAGAGAGCCGGCGAGTAGTGGCGGGCCGTCCCGGAGACCGTCTCGCCGGCGCCGGCTGGGATGACCCGGCGCCCCGTCGCGCATCGGCCTCGAGTGGGTTGCCGGGCGCCTCAACGGCGGCGTGCTCGGAGCCGAGCTGCGGCTGTGGCCGTGTCATCAGGCCTCGCCCTGGCTGGCGTGCAACCGCTCACGGACCAGCCTGCCCTGGTCACCGCTGGCGCCGGTGGCGTCGAACGGCGAGGCGAAGACCAGCGCCGCGGCCCCGAGAGCCCACTTGTCCTCCGCCCACGGCTCCACCACGTAGGTGAGGCCCCGGCGAGACGGGATCAGGTGCCGCCGGAAGGCCGTCTCGAACCCGGGCTCCCAGTATTCCCAGGCGTCGATACCCTCACCGAGGATCATGATCGTCTCCGGGTCGACCGTGTGAACCACCCCGGCGAGGCCGCGTCCCAGGAGCTCGCCGGCCTCCCGATAGATCTCGCGGGCCGCCGGGTTGCCGTCCTCTGCGGCGGACAGCAGCCCGCGGCTGGTGCCCCGGGGCCCGATAACACCGCGCTCGAGCGCCATCCGGACCAGACCGGCCTCACCGATGTGGGCCTCCAGGCAGCCGTAGGAGCCGCATCCGCACAGTGGCCCGTCGACGGTGATCGGGATGTGCCCGATCTCACCGGCACCCCCGCCGGCGCCCCGGTAGACGGCCCCGTCCACGACGATCCCGCAGCCGATGCCCCGGCCGATCGTGACGACCAGGTACGACGAGTAGGACTGCCCGATGCCGTAGAGCCGTTCGGCGACGGCGAGCGTGTTGACGTCGTTCTCCACGAGAACGGGGACACCGAGCGTCGAACGGAGGATGGGCCCCACGTGGGCCTCGTTCCAGCCGAGGGTGGGAGCCGAGACGATCCCCACCGCCTGCGAGTCCACCGCTCCCGGGATGCCGACACCGACGCCGAGCAGGTGCCGGCCACCGCGATCGTCCATCGCCGCGCCGAGGATGTCACCCAGCCGGTCCAGCGCCGTCGGCGACTCGGGATCGAACGGATGGGACGCCGAGTCACGGACGGTTCCGTCCAGCTCCACGTCGACGACGGCCACATGGTCCGCCGTGACCTTGACGCCGAGGGCACCGCCCGCATCACTGACCAGCCCGATCAGCCGTGCTGGCCTGCCACCGTGCGACGGGACGTGGTCCAGCTCCGCTACCAGGCCCCGGCGCAGCAGGCTCTTGGTCGCCTGGGTGACCGTCGCGGGGCTGACCTCCAGCGTCCGGGCGATGTCCGCCCGAGATGCAGGCCCCCGAGTGCCGAGCAAGCCGAGGATGGCCGACGGGACCAGGTCACCGCGGGCAGCCGCACCGTTCGACGCCGACATGGAAACTCCATTCAGGACTAAATTTAGAAGAAAATTAACATCCCAATAATGTCTCGTCAACAGGAGCAGTATTCGCGTCACCGAGATGTGCCCACGCGTCGGCGGAATGGCACACCGTCCACGAGCTTCCATGTAGTCAGGCACCAACGCCGCAAGCTTCCAGATAGCACCCAGGCGACCACAAGCGTCCGCATGGCCAAGGCGCAACCGCCACAAGCTTCCAGATGGCGCGAGGGCGCGCTGATCAGGCGGGGCGGCCCATCCCTAGCGCCAGATACGCGGCTGCGTAACGCCCGACGGCGAGGAGGGTGACGAACCGGCCGATCTGCGAGCCTTCGGCCGCTCGCACGGGATAGACACGCACCGAAGCCTGTTCGGCCTCGGCCTCCAGCCGCCGTCGAGCGACATCGAGCACGGGCGACTCGGTCCCGTCGTCGAGGATGATCAGCACGGGCCGCAAAGGGGCGGGACCGTCCTCGAACGGGTCGGCGAAAACATCGACCTCGGGTGCGTTGGACAACAGCGGAACCAGTTGCTCGTCGTCCCCGGCTACCGCCGGCCTCCCGCTGGCCGAGCGCAATGCTTCGGCGATCCGTCGCGCGGCCCGCGCAGCGAGTACCGAGCCACCCCATACCAGTGGCGTACTGTCGGCGAGCGCGAGCGCGACCTCCTTGGCCACGTTCTCGTCCACTCCCACGCGGGGTGAGCACCGCTCGGCGATGTCGTCCAGGGCGTCGGCGACCGACTCCGGCTGCACGTCGGGACCGAGCCCGAGCCGGTGCAGAGCACTCAGGACAGGCACCGCCAGCGCCGTCGCGTTCGAGCCCGATGCGGGCAGGAACACCGCGTCCCGCCCATCGGAGACCGTGTGCAGCTCAGATCCCTCGGGCGCGGCGACCAGCAGCGCGCATCCACGCCGTCGCGCCTCCGCTGCCGTGGAAACCGCGTCTATCCCGGAGCCTTCGGCGCAGACCACCACCACCAGATCGAGCGGCCCGGCCCACGCGGGCAGTCCCGGATGCGGCCACGCCACAAACGGCACCGGGCAGATCGGCTCGAGGACGGCCCGGAACAACCGGCCATCCGGTCCGCCGGCCACGACGGCACGGGGCCGGTCCCCGGCGTCGAGGTCCGCGAGGGCGTCCGCGGCGGCGCCGTAGGCGCGGCGCACCTGGGCTCCCCAGCTGGCGATGTCCCGCAGGACACCGTCGATCTGACCGAGCGCTTCAGGGTCGTCGAGGGCGGTGTCGAAGAACACGGCGGCTACGCGTGACGGGCCTGATCGGCAAGGAGGACCGGGATGCCGTCCTGGATCGGATAGGCGAGCCGGCAGCCCGAGCAGACGAGTTCACTCGTCCCACCGGCCGTCTCCACCTCGTCCAGCGAACCGTGGCACACGGGGCAGGCGATCACATCACGCAGCGCCGCATCAAGGCTCATCCCTCTTACTCCTGTCTCTACGCGTCCGGGTTCGCGGTTGCGAGGTCCTTCACCAGGCCCAGCACCTCGTCACGTACCCGCTCCATGGTGGCCCGGTCGGCTCCCTCGACGTTCAGCCGCAACAGCGGCTCCGTATTGGACGGGCGCAGGTTGAACCACCACATCGGACTACCAGTGTGCTCGATCGTGAGGCCGTCCAAGTGGTCGATCCCGATATCGGGCCGGGCGGCGAAGGTCGATTCGACCGCCGCCAAGGTGCCGGCGGTGTCACCGACCCGGCTGTTGAGCTCCCCCGATGCTACGTATCGCTCGTACGGCGCCAGCAAGGAGGAGAGTCCGTCATCGGTGCGCCCCACAGCCGCGAGCACGTGCAGCGCGGCGAGCATGCCCGAGTCCGCGCGCCAGAAATGCCGGAAGTAGAAGTGTGCCGAGTGCTCGCCGCCGAAGACCGCGTCGGTCTCGGCCATGTGCTGCTTGATCAGGGAGTGGCCGACCCGGGTCCGCACCGGCGTTCCGCCGTGCTCTGCGACGATCTCCGGCACGGCTCGCGAGGTGATGAGGTTGTGGACGATGGCCGAGCCGGGCTCGCGCCGGAGTTCCCGGACCGCGATCAGCGCCGTCAGGGTCGAAGGCGAAACGATGTCGCCCCGCTCGTCCACGACGACGCACCGGTCCGCGTCGCCGTCGAAGGCGAGCCCCACGTCGGCGCCGTGTTCCAGGACCGCGCGCCGGAGATCAGCAACATTGCCGGGCTCGATCGGATTCGCCTCGTGGTTGGGGAATGTGCCGTCCAGTTCGAAGTAGAGCGGGACGACGGTGAGCTCCGGGGCGTCCAGAACCGCCGGCACGGTGTGCCCGGCCATGCCGTTCGCGGCGTCGACCACGACGGTCAACGGACGGATCCCGTGCAGATCGACCAGTCCGTGCAGATAGGCGGCGTAATCGGAGAGAACGTCACGGCGTTCGATCCGGCCGGGAGCGCGCGACGGGCTGTGGAAACTGCGCTCGTCCGCTGTCTGTAATCGGCTCACCCACGAGCCACGCCCGCTGCCGGCGAGCTCGGCCTGCGTCAGTTGCTGGATCTCCCGCAAACCGGTGTCCCGCCCGACCGGCGCGGCGCCCCGGCGACAGAACTTGATGCCGTTGTACTCGGCCGGGTTATGGCTGGCCGTGAACATCGCACCGGGAAGATCCAGCGCACCGCTCGCGTAATAGAGCTGGTCGGTCGAGGACAAGCCGATGACGATGACGTCGACCCCGCGCGATGTGGCCCCTTCCGCGAACGCCGCGGACAAGGCCGGGGAGGTGGGCCGCATGTCATGTCCCACCACGAGCGAGCGATCATCCCCGGCAAGCACCTGGGCGGCGGCGACGCCGAACGCGCGAGCCACGTCGACGTCCCACTGGTCAGGTACGACGCCTCGCACGTCGTAGGCCTTGACGATCGCCTCGAGTTCACGCACGCGCCGACACTATCGCGTGATCACTCGTAGACGCGCCGCAGGTAGCCGGCCAGCTGGGTCAGCTCGTCGTCGTTGAAGCGCTCCAGCAGATAGTCGCGAACGCCGCGCTGGTGCGTCTCGCTCGCGTCGCCGAGGCGGCGTTTGCCTTCCTCGGCGAGCGCCGCGTAGAAACCGCGTCCGTCTCGTTCGGCCGGGATGCGGCGCACAAGACCCTCGCTGATCATCCTGTCCACCAGACGGGTCAGGCCGCTGGGTGACAACATGACCAGGTCTGCCAGCTGCGACATCCGCAGCCGCTGCCCCTCGGCTTCGGACAGCCTGGCCAGGACGTCGAACCATGGCAGCGGGAGGCGGTGCAGCTCGTGCAGGTCGGCTTCCAGCTGCCGGACCACGTGCACGTGCGCGCGGTCGAACGCCCGCCAGACCTCGAGCTGCTCGGGGCTGACAAGCTCCTCGGAACCGGACGTGGCATCCATCATCGCCAAATGATCATAAGGGGCGCAAAACCAAGATCAACACGGCCTTCCTCCTGCTGTAACAGTACGAGCGCCGAACGTGTATTCCTAGAGGACAAACGTCACTATTTCCCGATCTTGGACATCTGAATCACGAGGCGGGCACCTGCCTCCGCGTGGTTCCCGAGTCCGAGTTCACCCATCGGTCAACTCCACCGGCCGGGCGATCACGTCGACCATCGCGCCATTGCGGTACGTGATGATCGCCAGCGGCTCCCCGATCGCGTCGGCGAACATCCGCCGCTGTAGGGACTGCGCGTCGTCGACCGGCTCACCACCGACCGTGACGATCAGGTCACCGACCCGCAGCCCAGCGGCCTCCGCGGGACTCGCGGACTCGACATGGACGATGCGCACGCCGCGGCTCCGCCCGATCCGGCCGGCCAGCTCCGGAGGTACCGGAGCGGGCGACGTGGCCACGCCGAGAAAGGCGCGCCGGACCCTGCCCTCACGCAGAAGTGCGGACACGATGCGCTGCGTGGTGTCGTTGATCGGGACCGCCAGACCGAGACCCACACCCGCCACCGCGGTGTTGATGCCCACTACGCGGGCCGTCGAATCGGCCAGGGCACCGCCGGAGTTTCCGGGGTTCAGCGCGGCGTCGGTCTGGATCACGTCCTCGATGATGCGCACAGCCCGCCCGCTCTGCGCGGGCATCGAGCGGCCCAGGCCGCTGACGACGCCGGCGGTCACTGAACCGGAGAGCCCGAGTGGACTGCCGACGGCGACCACGAGCTGTCCCACGGCCAGAGTGTCCGCGCTGCCCAGTTCGGCCGGCTCTGGCGTCGCGCCGTCGGCGCGGATCACGGCCAGGTCGGACAGCCGGTCCCGTCCGATCACGGTGAAGCCGGCCTCCCTGCCGTCCGAGAACGACGCCGTCCCCCGGGTCGCCCGGCCCACCACGTGCGCGTTGGTCAGAAGGAACCCGTCGTTCGTGAACACCACCGCGGAACCGGTGCCGACCACGCCCGTGCGTCCACGCCGCTCGCCGGTAATCGTCAGGCTCGCCACGGACGGGAGAAGCCGGGCAGCCACACCACTGACCACCCTGGAGTACGCGTCCAGCGCATCGCGCTCCGCGTCGTCGACCATCGCCGCCACCTCCGCAACGTCGGAAATGACGGGATAACGCCGGACGCGCTGCGCACCAGTCCCGCGTACGCCCAGAGCGCAAATCCCCAACACGGCCCGCCCCGGAATGATCATGTAAACCATGTTTTCTCGTGCTTCACCAGGTCTGCAGGCATGGTGAAGCACGAGAAAACATGGTTTACATGATCATTTGGAAGAGGGGCGCGGGGGCGCGAGAGCCCGTCAGCCGACGTCGAGGAGAAACATGTCCTCTTCCGTCTCCCGCCGGAGGAGCACTCTGGCCTCGCCGCCGCGCACCGCGATGACTGGCGGCCGCGGCACGTGGTTGTAGGTGTTCGACATGCTTCGCGTGTACGCGCCGGTTCCGGGGACCGCTACCAGGTCACCGGGCTCGATGTCAGCCGGGAGGAACTCGTCCTTGACGACGATGTCACCGCTCTCGCAGTGCTTGCCGACGACGCGGGCCAGGACCGGCTCAGCGTCGGAGCGGCGTGAGGCCAGGGTGCAGGAGTAATCGGCGTCGTAGAGGGCGGTGCGGATGTTGTCGCTCATCCCGCCGTCGACGGAGACATACCGGCGCACGGCCCCGCCGTCGAGCTCCACCGCCTTGACGGTACCCACCTCGTACAACGTGAAGGCGCTCGGACCGGCGATGGAGCGGCCCGGCTCGATGCTGATCCGTGGTGGGGTGAGCCCGTACGCCGCACATTCGTGGGTGACGATCGCGGCCATCCCGGCGGCCAGCTCCTCCGGTGGCTGGGGATCGTCCTGGCTGGTGTAGGCGATGCCGAACCCTCCGCCGAGGTCCAGTTCGGGAAGCTCGACCCCGTGCTCGTCGCGGATCTCGGCGTGCAAGCCCAGCACGCGCCGGGCCGCGACCTCGAAGCCTGAGGTGTCGTAGATCTGAGAGCCGATGTGGGAGTGCAGGCCGACCAGCTCGAGCGACGGCTCGGCCAGGATCCGCCGCACCGCCTGGGCAGCCGCGCCGCCGGCGATGGAGAAGCCGAATTTCTGATCCTCGTGAGCCGTCGCGATGTACTCGTGCGTGTGCGCCTCGACGCCCACCGTTGTGCGGACCATGACCCGCGCACGAGGGCCGCGCTCGGCCGCCAGCGCGGACAGCCGCGCGATCTCGTCGAACGAGTCGACGATGATCCGGCCGACGCCGGCCTCAAGCGCCCGGCTCAGCTCGGAGACGGACTTGTTGTTGCCATGCAGCCCGATCCGTTCGGTCGGGAAGCCGGCCCGCAGCGCCACGGCCAGTTCGCCTCCGGAGCAGACGTCCAGGCCCAGGCCCTCGTCGGCGATCCATCGAGCGACCTCGGTGCACAGGAACGCCTTGCCCGCGTAGTAGACGTCGGCGCCGTCGAAGGCGACGTCGAACGCGTCCCGGAACGCGCGTGCCCGGGACCGGAAGTCGACCTCGTCCACCACGTAGGCCGGGGTCCCGTACTCGGCGGCCAGCGTTCGCACGTCGAGTCCACCGATGCGCAGAACACCGTCGTCGCCCCTCGTGACCGTCGCCGACCACAGTCCCGGCATCAGGGCATTAACGTCGCCGGGAATCTGCAGCCAGGACGGGCGCCGTCGGTGACCTGCCTCGGCGTGCAGAACGCCTGCTTCGTGAGTGTGCATCTACATCCGCTCCGGAGCGGAGACGCCCAGCAGCGCCAGACCGTTGGCCAGCACGACGCGCGTGGCCTCGACCAGCCAGAGCCGGGCCCGATGCGCGTCGGAGACCGGCTCGTCGCCCATGGGCAGAACCCGGCACACGTCGTAGAACTTGTGGAAGGTGGAGGCGGTGTCCTCCAGGTACCGGGCGACGCGGTGTGGTTCCCGCTGTTCGGCGGCCATGGCCACGACACGCGGGAACTCCCCGAGCGCGGCAAGCAGCAAGGACTCCCGCTCGTGGTCCAGAAGCTCAGGCCGCAGGTCACCCAGCTCGATCCCCAGTTCCGCCGCGTTGCGCCGGATGGAGGACAACCGCGCGTGCGCGTACTGCACGTAGAACACCGGGTTGTCCGAGGTCTGCTTGGTGATCTGGGCGACGTCCAGCGTCAGCGGCGAGTCGACCGGATACCGGCACAGCGAGTACCGCAGCGCGTCCACACCGGCGGCGTCGACGACCTCACCGAGGGTGAGCATGGTGCCGGCCCGCTTGGACAGCCGCAGCTCCTGCCCGTCCTGCACGATCTTCACGAGCTGGCCGATAGGGATCTCGATGTTGTACTCGGGATCGTCACCGGTGCACGCGGCCATCGCCTTGAGCCGGCCGATGTAACCGTGGTGGTCGGCTCCGAGCAGGTACACGCAGATGTCGAAGCCGCGCTCGCGCTTGTCGACGTAGTACGCCGTGTCCGAGGCGAAGTAGGTGTACGAACCGTCCTGCTTGATCAGCACGCGGTCCTTGTCGTCGCCGACATCGGTGGTGCGCATCCACAAGGCGCCGTCCGCCTCGTACAGATGTCCCTGCTTGCGCAGGACGTCCAGCCCATGCTCGACCTGGCCGGAATCGTGCAGGCTGCGCTCGGAGAACCACACGTCGAACCTGGTGCGGAACTCCTCCAGCTGGCGTTGCTGCTCGGACAGCTGCAGCCGGTAACCCTCCTCCCGGAAGGCGATCAGCTGCTCGTTGTGCGGCAGCTCCAGGATCTCCGGCCGCTCCGCGACGATGGCCTGGGCCAGCTCGGTCACATAAGAGCCGTGGTATCCGTTCTCGGGCACCTCGGTGCCGTGTGCCCGCGCCATGATCGAGGCGCCGAAGTGGTCCATCTGCACGCCGCGGTCGTTGACGTAGAACTCGCGCGACACCCCGGCGCCGGCCGCCTCCAGCACGCGTGCGATCGCGTCGCCCACCGCCGCCCAGCGGACATGCCCGAGGTGCAGGGGACCGGTGGGGTTGGCCGAGATGAACTCGACGTTGATCCGGACACCCCGCAGGGTGGCCGTGTGGCCGTATCCGGCTCCCGCTTCGACGATGCTCCTCGCCAGCTCGCCCTGCGCGGCGGCCGAGACGGTGATGTTGAGGAACCCCGGCCCGGCGACGTCCACGCGTTCGATGCCCGCGACCTCTCGCAGACGCGCCCCGAGCAGTTCGGCCAGGGCTCGCGGGTTGGTGCCCGCCTTCTTGGCCAGCTGCATCGCCACGTTGGTGGCGTAGTCTCCGTGGTCGCGGTTACGCGGGCGCTCGATGGTCACATCCGCCGGCGGCCCGTCGGGGAGGTCCACCTCACCGGCGTCGACCGCGGCCGCGAGCGCGGCGCGCACCACATGGGAAAGCTGCTCTGGGGTCACCCCGCAAGGGTAGTCACTGTGGCCGGCGCGCCGTCATCCGCGTATGCCATCTCGTCCGTCACCTGAGACAGGACCTCGTCGAGTGAGAGTCCGAGGACGTCCACGACGGCGGCCACCGTGAAGAACGCCGGCATCGGGATCCGGCCACGCTCAATCTTGCGCAGCGTCTCCGCGGAGATCCCTGCCGCGGCGGCGACGGCGGCGATGCTGCGGTCTCCGCGGGCGCGGCGCAATGCGTCACCGAGCCGCTCGCCACGTTCCCGCTCCGAGACAGTCAGGGGTACACGAACCATGCCGTGATACTAATACCGGTATAGTTATCCGGCAACGCCGCCCTTGGCATGGGCTGTGGTCGCTGGAAACGGACATTTCGGGCGCGATCACGACCACAACCCATGCCAAGGGGCCGAGAACAAGAGCGAGGAATGAGAATCATGGTTGAACTCAAGACCCCGGGAGAGATCGATGCCATCGCCGCGGCCGGCGCTGTGGTCGCCTCCGTGCATGCCGCAGTCCGTGCCCACGCCGCCGCCGGCGTCTCGCTGATCGAGCTCGACGCCGTGGCCCGCGACGTGATGGCCGGAGCGGGCGCGGTCTCGTCGTTCCTCGGCTATCAGCCGCGATTCGCACCGTCCCCCTATCCAGCGGTCCTGTGCACCTCGGTCAACGACGTCATGCTCCACGGCATCCCGACCACATACCGATTGCGTGACGGTGACCTGCTCAGCGTGGACTGCGGCGCCAGCGTGGACGGCTGGCACGGGGACGCCGCCGTCAGCTACGTCGTGGGCACCGCGAGTTCAGCCGACGAGAAGCTGATCACCGCCACGGAGGCCACGCTCATGGCCGGAATCGAGGCGGCACAGCCCGGAGCCCGGATGGGCGACATCGGACACGCCATGTCCACTGTGGGACGCGGCGCCGGTTACGGCATGCAGGCGGACTTCGGCGGGCACGGCGTGGGCCGGGCCATGCACGAGGACCCGTTCGTCCCGAACGAGGGAACGCCCGGCAAGGGCTGGCAGCTTCGGCCCGGCCTGGTCATCGCCATCGAGCCCAGCCTCATCGCCAGCGGCGACGACACCTACCGCATCGCCCCCGACGGCTGGTCATTGTGCACGGCCGACGGCAGCAATGGCGCCCACGCGGAGCACACCATCGCGGTCACCGAAGACGGCCCACGGATCCTGACGGGCGGCGATTACAGGTCCGGCCCGGAGTCCTGATAACCTTGGGCGGTCCCTGCCCGCGTAGCTCAGGGGATAGAGCGTCTGCCTCCGGAGCAGAAGGCCGTAGGTTCGAATCCTACCGCGGGCACCCACAGGTCATAGCGATGTCGATCACTAAGCTGTGCACTGATGACACCGATCCGGATGCACGGACAGCGCAACGCGAGTAGTCTTGCTCGGGTTTGCAGCGGCCCTCCACACGCGGCGGCGGCCAAGTCCGCTAGTGTCACGGTTTCGTGTGGTTTGCGTCCGCTACGGGGATATCGGGAGTCGTTTCATGAACGCTCGCGCGACCGGTCGGCGGTTGACGCTCGCCACGATGGCGTCCGCGTTGGTGACCGCCACTGCGGTCGCCGCCAGCGCGTCCCCCGTGCCTGAGGAGCCGGAGGCCCGTCCCGAGGTCGAGATGGGCGAGTTCGAGCCGGCGGACTTCACCGAGCAGGCCGGGCGACTGCCCCGCGACCTCGTCGTCGCCGTCGAGCGTGATCTGGACCTGTCGCCTGAGCAATACCTCGCCCAGGCGGCGACGGCACGCGCCGCCACGGACGTGATCGCCTCGCTCGGTGACGCCGTGTCGTCGGCGTGGCTGGCCGGCCGCGACCTGCACGTCGTGGTGAAGGACCGCTCCGACGAATCCCTTGCGGCCGCGGCCGGCGCCACCGTGCACGTGGGCGACGCGCTGACCGATGCCGCCACGGCGGCGCGCAGCCAGGGCCGCGTGGTGTACATCGACCGACGCGCGGAAGAAGTCGTACCGGTCGAAGAAGACCTCCTGCCCGTGTCGGCCCGGTCCTCGCGAGCACCGGATCCGGATGCGCGGTCCGAGGACGACACGTTGCGCGGCGGCTTCGGCTACTGGACCGACGACGACCTCTATGTCTACGAGTGCACCGCCGCCTTCACGGGCGTCCTCGCCAACGGCAGCTCGGCCGCTCTCACAGCAGGTCACTGTACCGAAGGCGAATCCGGACCGCTGGACCGGCTGACCGGCCTGCTGGGCCTGTCCCTCACCGACGACGACGGCGAGGACGACGGGGACGGCTCCCTCACCGAAGGGGACGACACCGGCGACTCCCCCGTGGTCGAGAACACCGAACATGACGGCGAGCAGGAGGACGAGCAGGACGCCGACGCCGGCGAGGAAGCGCTGGGCGGCTTCGTCGACGGAGCCTCGCGCTACGGCGACGGCCACGACACGGCGCTCGTGGCCATCGCGGCCTCCTGGACCGTGCGTCCCGAAGTCTCGGCGGTGGACGACGAGCAGGCACCGGGCGAGGGCTTGGAGATCTTCGATTCGATCCCCGCGATCACCGGGGCTCCCGCGTGCTCCGGCGGAGCCGCATCCGGCTGGACCTGCGGCCGCATCCTCGCGACGAACACCGAGGCACCAGTCGGCGACGAGATCGTCACCGGCTTCATGTTCGACGCCTGCACGGTGCCGGGCGACGGCGGCGCCCCGGTCGTCATCGGGAACTACGCCCTGGGCACTGTCTCCGGCTCGACGATGACCGACGCCGACTGTGCTGAACGAGACCGCGCCGAGTCATCGCACGTCGCTCTCGGCTACGCCCTGGCCGGTGCCGAGCACAGCGCGTTCGCGCTCTACGAGGACGAGTGGAGCTTGTCCATTTACGTCGGCACCCCAGAGGTCACCGCCCCCGTCGAGGGAGATGTGACCGGCCAGCAGCCGACGATCCGTGGTCGGATCGACGCCGCCGCAGGCACGACGGTCACGGTCACGGTAGGTGGCGCCGATCCCGTCGAGGCCGAAGTTCGAGCGGACGGCCGGTGGCGGGCTCCGCTGGAAGATTCGCTGACCGCCGGCGAGCACAGCTACAGCGTCACCGCGCGGCACACACCCACTACCGGGGGCGAAACAACGGTCTCGGAGACCGTTACCGGTTCGTTCGAGGTGGACGAGGTCGCCGCGCTCGTGGTGGCGACGCCGGCGGACCGCGAGGCGACGTCCAGCACACGCCCGCGCTTCTCCGGTACCGGAGAGCCCAGAGCGCGCATTTCACTCAAGTTCGACGACCAGACGACGACGACCGTGGTCGACGACGACGGCGCCTGGACCGTCACCCCGCGTGAGGCCCGCCGGGCCGGCCGCTTCGATGCCACGATCACGCAACTGGCCGGGGACACGGAGGACGAGACAATCGTCGAAGGCATCGGGATCGTTCCCGGGGCCCCGCTGGTCTCCGATATCTCGGGCGGCGTATCGAACGGCTACGTGGTGCTGGGCACCGCGATGCCCGGAAGCACGGTCGCGGCGCGAGTGGAGCCGTTCCAGCCGGAGGACTCCGGCGAGCCCACCGCGTCCGCCAGGGAACACGTCGCCCAAGCAGACGAGAGCGGCGGCTGGGAGGTCAATCTCGGTGACCTGCCCCCCGGCAAGTACACCGTCAGCGCCGTTCAGGCTGTCGACGACCTGATCTCCGAACGCTCCGCCGCCGCCACTGTCGACGTGGTGGGGCTCGACGCCCGCGGCACCCGCGCCGCCGACCCCGACGACCTCGCCGAGACGGGAACATCTCCGGCTCCGTTCATCGCGGTCGCCGCGATACTGTTCACCTTGGGCGGATCGACCCTGTTCTGGCGCCGCCGTCGCAGCACATCGCCGGCCTGACACCGGTCTCGGCATTTCCCACTCAGTGGGACATCTCGGTACCTGAGACGAAAGCGATGAGCTTTCTCGAAAGCCGGCAGCCTTGCGCATGTCCTTTCCGCACCAAAATGGGCGCTGGTTCCCCTGGTGGGGCGATCGTTACCAAATGTTAACCAAGATCACCGCTAGGGTGCAGGTGCGCGCGGACTAGACCTTCCGGTAGCGTGACCCCGGTTCCGGTCCTCCGTCTCAATGCGGCGGAGGTGCGTCGCCCTGTGGGAGACGAGGGCATCCGGAACATGATGTTCATGACACAGAACTGGAGACATGCGTGAGTAACTCCGTGTACCGCTTCCGACGCGGTGCCAAGCGAGCAGCGGGATTCGTCGCTGCCGCTTCGCTCGTCGGCGGCGGTGTGGTGGCCACAGCCGGCGCCGCCTACGCAGACGAAGACACCCCTGCAGCAACCATCGAAACCTTCAACGCGGAGGACTTCTCCGCTCAGGCCGCCGAACTTCCCGGCGGTCTCAAGGACGCCATCCAGCGCGATCTCGGGATTTCGGCCGAGCAGTACCTGGCCAACGCAGAGACCGCCAAGGTTGCGGCTGACGTCGCGGCCACCCTCTCCGCCGACGGTGTCGGCGTCGAGGGCGTTTCCATCGACGGACAGGACGTCACCATCTACGTCTCGGCCGAGGCCGACGTCGATGCTGCTCTGGCCGTCGGAGCCAACGTCGAGGTCGGCAAGCCCGAGTCCGGCGACTACTCCGACTACGAGTTCGAGGCCAAGGCCGACCACAAGGGCGGCTACGGCTACGCGATCCCCACGGACGAGACCTACACCGGCGCTTACCGCTGTTCCGTCGGCTTCAGCGGCTTCGCGCCCAACGGTGACGACCGGTTCCTCACCGCCGGACACTGCGGTCTCGACAAGTCCTACACCGAGTTCGAAGGGCCGGTGCACCACATCGACCTGGATGAGCCGATCTGGGACACCGACGAGTGGTTCTTCGAGGACTTCCCCGGTCCCGGCCTGGGAGAGCTCGTCAGCGGGACGTTCAAGTTCGGCGTTGACGTGCACCACGACGGTGGCCTCATCGACGTCACCGAAGGTGACTGGGAAGGCGTTCCGCAGGTCGCAGGCTGGGGCGGCGGCAGCGGCAACCCCGACGCCGACTCGGTGACGGTCTACGACTCGATCGACGCGGTCGTGGGCGCGCAAGCCTGCAAGTCCGGCGCCACCTCGGGCTGGAGCTGCGGCGAGATCAGCGACGCCGAAGTGACCGTCGAGTTCACCACGGGTGAGACCATCACCGGCTTCGTGTTCGACGCCTGCATGCTCGGCGGCGACAGCGGCGGCTCCATCGTGGTCGGCAACTACGCGCTCGGCGTGAACTCCGGTTCCAACTTCGACGACTGCGACGACGACGGCTTCGGCATCGGCTACGCGGTTTCCGGCGGCGACTACAACGCCACGGACCTGTACGGCGCCGAGTGGGAGCTCAACGTCGAGGTCAACGTCCCGTCGGTCGACGACGAGGCTCTGGTCGGCGAGTCCGGCACCGTGCTCTCCGGTTCGGTCGAGGCCGCCGGCGTGAACCACACCGTCGACGTCACCGTCGAGGGCGTGGGTGACTTCGAGGCCACCGTCGACGCCGATGGCGACTTCGCCGTCACCATCGACGAGCAGCTTGAGGTCGGCACCGAGTACACCTACGTCGCTCAGGCGTTCTACGGCAACTACTCCTCCTCCGCCGAAGCCCCGGGCACCTTCACGGTGGTCGAGGGCGAGCCGGAGCCGGAGGTCGCCGAGCTGGAGATCACCTCCCCGAGCGACGGTCAGACCACCAGCAACGCGCGTCCGCCCTTCGAGGGCACCGGCGAGCCCGGCGCTGAGGTCACGCTGAGTGTCGGCGACGACGAGTTCGGCGCCGCCACCATCACCGACGAGGGCGCCTGGGAGATCAAGCCCGACTCCGACCTGCCGCGGGGCGAGCGTTTCGACGCGACCGTCACGCAGGTTGCCGGCGAGGACGTCCAGACCGCGACGGTCAGTGACCTGGGCATCCGACTTCCTGAGGTGACCATCACGGCTCCTGAGGACGGCGCCGAGGTCTCCGGTGACGTCGTCTTCGAGGGAACCTCGTTCCCCGGCGCCGAGGTCGGCCTGTACCTCGAGGGTGAGATCAGCGCCAGCGACGACGCCGCCCCGGCCCTGGGTGCGGCCTCCGACGAGTTCGCCGCGACGGACGAGGACGAGGACTACACCGCCTGGGAAGGCGACTTCGAGATCGACGAGGACGGCAACTGGAGCTTCACTCCGGACGAGGCACTGGAGGACGGCGAGTACACGCTGACCGCCATGGCCGTGCTTCCGGATGGAGACGCCGAGCTGTCCGAGTCGGAGGCGTCGGTCACCTTCACCGTCACCACAGGTGGCAACGGTGGCGACAACGGCGACGACGACGAGGACCTGCCGGACACCGGTTCGAGCAGCCTGCCGATGATCCTCATCGGTGTCGGCCTGCTGGCCGCCGGTGGCGGCGCGCTCGCTCTTCGGGCCCGTCGTAACACCTCCAACGTCTGAGGTTCGCGCCTCACACGCGGGATAAGCAACGCATAGACGAGCGGCCCGCCCCGGATCCTTCCGGGGCGGGCCGCTCGTCTATGCGCGCCCCGGATGCGCACGTCCCGGCCTGGGCTACCCGTGTCCGGATATCGACGGTGCATGTCCGTCCATCGCGCGCCGACTCTGTCACCGCGGCCCGATACTGTTTCCTGGATCGCGCTGCACATCGGCCAGCAGCGCCAGGAAGGGACGCACGATGTCGCGGCGTGGGTGGGTTCTGTTCATCGCCATGGGATTGATCTGGGGCATTCCATACATGCTCACCAAGGTGGCTGTCGACGAGGTGCCGCCCGCAGCTTTGGTGTTCGCCCGGACCGCGATCGGGGCGGCAATCCTCCTGCCGCTCGCCGCCAAGCAGGGGTACCTGCGGCCCGTGCTCAGACACTGGCGTGCCCTCCTGGTATTCACCGGCGTCGAGATCTGTATCCCGTGGCTGTTGCTCAGCTACGCGCAGCAAGACCTCTCCAGCTCCCTCACCGGGCTCCTCATCGCCGCTGTGCCGTTGGTGGGCGCGGTGATCGTCGCCACCACCGGCCATGAACACGTGGATCGCCGCCGTGTCCTCGGCCTGCTGGTGGGTTTCGCCGGCGTGGCCGCGCTGGTGGGCTTCGACATCGACGCCAGCAGCCTGTGGTCGGTAGCCGCCATCGGAGGGGTGGCCGTCGGCTACGCTCTCGGGCCGATCATCCTGTCCAAATACCTCGCGGGCCAGCCAGGCCTCGGCGTCATGGCATGCTCGCTCACCATCGCGGCGCTCGTGTACACGCCATTCGGCATAGCGCTGTGGCCTGAGGAGGCGCTCAGCACGCCCGCATGGCTCAGCGTCGGCGGCCTCGGCGTGATCTGCACAGCCATAGCCTTCGTCGTCTTCTTCATGCTGATCGCCGAGGTCGGTCCGGCCCGGGCCACCGTGATCACCTACATCAATCCCGCGGTGGCACTGGTGCTCGGCGTATCCATTCTCGACGAGCCGTTCACGGCCACCACGGCGTTCGGTTTCGCTCTCATTCTGACCGGTTCGGTGCTGGCCACTGCCCGTGATCTGCGACCTCGTGCACGTGATACCGACCTCCCGACCGTCCAGCCGTCATGACTTCACCCACTCCTGACACTTCTCCATCACGCCGCCGACGTTCTGCGCTGGCTAGCCGGGCCACAGGGTGGCATCGACGGCATGTTTCGGCGAGCGCGGTGCGGCACGGGCTACTCGCTCCCGAGGCTGACCACGTCGTCGGCCCACACGTCGAGAAGCTCGCGATCGTGGCTCACCGCCAGCACGCCCATCCGCCGACCGCTGACCTCACGGCGGACTTCACTCACCAGCGCGGCGGCCGTGGAGGCGTCCAGCATCGACGTCATCTCGTCACACACCAGGTAGCGCGGGCGAAGCGCCAGAGCACGGGCCAGGCACGCACGCTGCAGCTGGCCATCGCTCACCTCGTGCGGCCGGCGAGCCAGCAGATCGCCAGTCAACTCCACCCGCGAGACGAGCTCCCTTACCCGTGCTTCGGCGTCCGACGACGGGACATGGGTGGCACGCAGCGGTTCGGCGATGACGTCGGCCAACGTGAACCGAGGATCCACCGAACGACGCGGGGACTGGAACACCACCCCGACGGCGGTGCGCAATTGACGCGGAATCCGGTGCCGCGCGCCGCCTGCCAGCACGCCGTCCACCCACACTTCACCGGACCAGGCCGGAAGGAGCATCGCGAGCACCCGGGCGAGGGTCGATTTCCCACAGCCGCTGGGGCCGGCAAGCCCCACGACCTGCCCGGGCCCGACGATCACGCCCGCTTGCCGGAGCACCGGCGCACCGCGGCGGTACCCGACGGTGATCTGCGTAGCCGTCAGCGACATGCCACCGCCCTCTCGCCGAACCAGGTCAGTGCCAGATCGCCGGAACATTCACCGGGACAGCGGCGATGAAACGCGCAGCCCGGTGGCAGATCCGTCAACGACGGAGGCTGGCCGGGGATCGGCACCAGACCTCCCGCGGGCAACGCCCTCAGCAATCCGCGGGTGTAGTCGTGCCACGAATCGGACAGGAGCTGTGTGGCCGGGCCGAACTCCAGCATCCGACCTGCGTACATGACGGCGATGTCATCCGCGACCCGTTCGGCCGCCCCGAGATCGTGGGTGATCAGCAGCACCGTGCGGCCTTCGGAGGCCAGGGCACGCAAGAGGTCGACCGTCAGGTGCACCAGCTCCCGGTCCAGACCGGCGGTGGGTTCGTCGGCGACGACCACTCGCGGGTCGCCGGCCAGGGCCAACGCGGTGGCGACCCGCTGCGCCATTCCACCGGACATCTCGTGGGGGTAGAGCGCGAGATCGGCCGGATCCAGACCCACATGGCCGGCCAGCTCACGCACTCGCTCCGTGATCGTCAACGATTGCCCGCGTGATGACGCGCCGAACCGCCGATGACCACGGGGGGTGAGAGCCCGCACCGCTTCCTCGAGCTGGGAACGGGCAGTCCGCACGGGGGTGAGGTGCGTCGACGCGGACTGCGGGACAAGGCCGATCCGCCGGCCTCGCACCTTCGCAGCCAGGCGTGTCTCCGAAGCCCGGAGCAGGTCGATCGACTCCCCGCCGTCATGGAGCATGATCCGCCCACGAACTTGCGCGTTAGCCGGCAGCAGCCCGAGGATCGTGGCCGCCAGCACCGATTTGCCGCTGCCGCTTTCCCCGACAAGGGCCAGCACCCGGCCCGGGCGGAGACCGAACGAGACGTCGTTCAGAGCATGCACCACATGTCCGAGTGGGGTCCTGATCCGGACCGACAGCCGGTGGACGTCCACGAGGACGTCGGGTGCAGGCGTATCACTCGCGCGATGCCGTTGATCATGGGCTGACGTCGTCATCGCATCTCCTCGGCAAGGCGCCGGGGCAGCACCCGGTCTCGCCAGGCGGCGCCACACGCGGCGACCGCGAGAGTGGTGAGGACGAGCATCAGCGACGGGAATACCAGCGTCCACCACGACCCGAGCAGCAACGACTCGCGAGCCTCGTCGAGAAGAGTGCCGAGGCTGGCGCGGTGCGGCGGCAGCCCGAGACCGAGAAAGCTCAGGGCCGACTCGTGCCATACCGCATGAGGCAGGAGAAGGACGGCGGCCAGCACCGCCTGCGGGACCACGGCGGGCAGGAAGTGCCGCCGGATGACCCTCCGCCGGCTGGCCCCACCGGAGATCGCGGCATCGATGAACTCCCGCTGCCGCAACGACAGGACCTCGGACCTGATCAACCGCGCCACCGGGGCCCAGTGAGTCAGCGCGATCGACGCCACGATCGCCACCAGGCTTCCCCGATACAGGGCCACGATCACGATCCCCAGCAACAGGTGAGGCACGGCGTTCACCGTGTCCACCACCCGCATGACGATCCGGTCCACCCAGCCGCCCAGAGCTCCGGCCAGTGCGCCCACGGCCACACCCAGGATCGTCGACAGCACGGCGCACAGGCCGGCGATCAGCAACGAGATGCGCAGGCCGGCGGCCGTGCGGACGAACAGGTCGCGGCCCGCCTGGTCGGTTCCGAACGGATGTGCGGCCGACGGCACCGTACCCGCCATCGACAGGTCCACCATCCGCTCGTCGATACCGGCGACCGCGGGCACCAGGACCGCGTAGGCGATCAGTATCGCCAACGCCGTCATCCCGGCGCCGAGCCGGCGCCGCGCCGGCCACCGGGCCCGCTTCGTGGTCCGCCGGGCTCGAGTCCAGCTCCGGCCGGCGTCGATCCACTCACCTGGATCGCCGCGGTCCTTCGCTGCTTCCCCCGGGCTCACACGAGTCGCGTCAGCCATCGGTCGCCACCCTCGGATCCAGGAGCGCGTAGGCCACATCCGCGATCAGCGACCCCAGCAGGACGACCACCGCGGACAGCAACGTCAGGGCCGCCAGCATGGGGAAGTCCACCTGAGTGGCGGAGCGGACCACCGCTTCGGCCACGCCCGGCCAGGAGAAGACCGACTCGACCAGGATCGCTCCGGTCACCAGCTCCGGCAGTCGCGTGCCGACCAGCGTGATGAACGGCAGCAACGCCGTGGGCAGCACATGGCGCAGCATCACCACCCGCGCCGCCAGGCCCCGTGCCCGTGCCCCGGTGACATGATCCTCGCCAAGAGCACCGAGCAGCGACTGCCGCACGTGCAGGAGCAGCCACGGCATCTGCGCGATGGCCAGGACACCCGCGGGCAGCACCAGATGCCGCGCGACCTGGCCGAAGCTCACCTCCGCCCCCGCATCGGTGAGCCCCGCGACCGGAAGCCAGGACAGCCCGAGGGCGAACACGCCGATCGCCACCAGGGCGGAGACGAAGGGCGGAACGCCCTCAAGCGCATGCGCCAGCCCCGTCACGAGCCGATCGGCCAGGCCGCCCTGCCGCCACGCCGTCCAGACACCGAGGACCAGCGCGCCCAGCACGGCTCCGGCGAGCGCGGTGCCGGCCAGGAGCATCGTCCAGGGAAGCCGCTCGGCCAGCACCTGTGCCACCGGCTGTCCGTACACCCGCGACGTGCCGAGATCACCGGACAGGAGGCTGCCGAGCCACCGGGTGTACTGCTCGTACCACGGGTCGTCGAGCCCCAGCGTCACACGCAATTGCTCCTGCTCCGCGGCGCCCGACGTCAGGTACCGGTCTCCCAGATAGCCCGCCAGCGGATCGAAGGGTGAGGCCGCCGCAAGGCCGAAGACCACCGCCGACGTCAGGAACAGCACGGGCGCGACCATCGCCAGCCGGCGAAAAGCCATCCGCGCGATCAGCCGCCGCCTCTGCCCTACCACCGACCACAACCCCTGGCATGGGTTGTGGTCGCTCCGCGGCCCGATTTGTCCGTTTTCAACGACCCCAACCCCTGGCATGCCTGGCGAGGGGCGGGGGCTTCTGCGTCGCATCCGCCAGTCCGCTCACTCTTCACCTCGCCATTCCCACTCGTGGAGGTTCCACCACGGTCCCCACGCCACCCCATGCGCGTGCGGCTCGACGACCGCTGCGCTGCCGGTCCAGTCATCGCCCCGGACGACGTACGTGTGGTCCAGGAAGGCGAGCATGACGTAGGGCGGATTCTCGATCAGCTCCCGCTGAATCGTCCGGTATGCCGCCACCCGCTCGTCGTCGTCGAGACTGCCG
Organism: Phytoactinopolyspora alkaliphila; assembly: GCF_010550695.1. Taxonomy (GTDB): domain Bacteria; phylum Actinomycetota; class Actinomycetes; order Jiangellales; family Jiangellaceae; genus Phytoactinopolyspora; species Phytoactinopolyspora alkaliphila. Next base: position 159,753 of record NZ_JAAGOB010000010.1, on the reverse strand, counting down.
CGGCCCGCGTCGAGCGCCGCATCCACGGCGTCGTTGCGGTAGGCCGTGGGGTTGAGGAACGGATTGTTCGCGTCGTAGTCCGCGAACCGTGAATGCAGTGACGTGTACACCTGCGGGTCGGGGTCGAACGGGAAATCACCGCCGCCCAGGACACCGGCATCCTCCGGGATTCGCGGCCGGAACGCCGGCCTGTCCACACCTTCCAGGCTCACCTCCACGCCGACGGCCCGCGCGTCCGACACGAACGCCTGCCCGAGGTCGCGACGGAGCGTCTCGGACGGGAAGTACATCACCGTGAACTCTGCTCGCTGGCCGTCCTTGACCCGGATGCCGTCGTCGCCCTCGAGCCATCCAGCCTCGTCGAGCAGCCTCCGCGCGGCCTCGACGTCGTGCTCGAAGACCGCCGTGGGGTCGTAGAACACACCGAGCGCCTCGGGAATCAAGGTGAATGCCGGCACGCCGTAACCGGCCAGGACCGTCTCGATCATCGCCTCGCGGTCGACGGCGAGGTTCAGCGCCAGCCTGATGTCCCGGTCTCCGGTGACGGGATGGTCCGAGGGCATGGTGATTCCGCGCCAGTCCGCGCTCGGGTTCGCCACCACGTCCATACCGTCGATGCCTTCGAAGGTGGCCGCCAGCTTCGGGGGCAGCCAGGCGCCATCGAAATCGCCGGCCCGCATCCGCTGAGCACGTGTGTTGTCGTCGGGCGCGGAGACCACGGTCAGCCTGCTGACGTCGGGAACGCCGCCCCAGTACTCCTCGTTCGCCTCCAGGACGAGCTGGTCGCCACGGCGCCACTCGGCCAGCCGGTACGGGCCAGTGCCGACCGGGTCGGTGTTGAGCGACGACTCCTCGACCGGCCCCGGGTCCCGCACAGCCTCGCCGGGCACGATGCCCAGCAGCATCCTGGTGTCGAATGCGGCGTAGGGATGATCCAGGTGAAAGCGGACCTCGCGCTCGCCGAGCTTCTCGACGCTTTCGAGCATCGCGTACGACGACGCCAGCGGCGAGGCGAACTCCGGATCGAGGATCGCCTCGAACGTGGCCACGACATCGTCGGCGTCGAACTCCGAGCCGTCATGGAAAGTGACATCGTCGCGCAGCGTCACGGTCCACTGCGTCGCGTCGTCGTTCACCTCAGGCAGGCTCTCGGCCAGCGCTGGCTCGAGGACGGGTGCGCCGTTCTCGGTCGCGGCGAGCCGGAGCAGGCCGTCGTAGACCTTCGAGGACCCGTCTTCCCCGTGTCCGGTGACGGGGTTGAGGTTCTCCGGCTCGTAGGAGTCGGCCAGGACCAGCTGATGGAGGACGTCGTCGCTGGTGCCGCCTTCGCTGGGCGCGCCGCACCCGGCAGCCAGCACGACACCTGCGATGAGCACGAGAGACAAACGTCGGTTCACGTATCACGACGTTAGCTGAACACTTGTTCAGTTGTGAAGGTGGGCAAGGCCATGGGATGAACGGGGCACGGCTCCTGATGGCAAGATGTGGCCTGTGCCTGACGTCCCAGCGATCGATCCCGGTAAGCGGGCCGAAGCGGCTGCTGCCCTGCATGACGATCACGCGATCGAGGAGTGGGCGAGCAGGTTCGCGCTGCTCGCTGACCCCAACCGGCTCCGGCTGCTCTTTTGCCTCCACCGGGCGCCGGGGATCGCCGTCTCCGACCTCGCGGCCGCATGTGGGATGAGCGACACATCGGTGTCGCATGCGCTGCGGCTGCTGCGCAGCAACGGCTGGGTGCGGTTTCAGCGGCAGGGGCGCGCCATCCTCTACTCGCTCGACGACGACACCATCCATGACATGCTGCACCGGCTCGGCGCGACCCACTCGAACGAGCACAGCTAGCAGCGGCGGGCCCGGTGCGCTGAGTGCACGCCATCCTCGCCGCCGAAACGTTCTGGTACGTGCGTTCAGCGCACCACGCCAGCGGCTTTCCGCAGGTAACCGGCTACCTCGCTCTGGCCGAAGTAGTCGGCCCAGCCGGCCGGCGGGAAACCGAATCGGCTATCCACGCTCTCCAGGTCGGCGCCGTGTTCGATCAGGAATCGCGCCTCGTCCACAGCACCGGCCGCCGCCGCGTAGTGCAGGGCTGACGGAGAGCCGGCGTTGACGTCGAGGCCGTGCTCCACGAGCAACCGGAGGACGTCCCAGTGGCGCAGCCCGGCAACCTCGGCGACCAGCTGCGGTCGGCGCGCCCGCAACCGCTCGCTCGCGGCCGAGTCTTCGGCCAGCAGCCCTGCCACCGCGTCCGCGCCGCCGGCGAGGCATGCCGCCACCACGGGATCCTGGCGATCCCGGTATGCCCGGAACAGGTCACGCAACAGGCAGATCTCCGCTCCGTGTGCCATGACCTCGCGGTTGATGTGGAGAACCAGCTGGGACATCGAGAACTCGGCGAACTCGCCGCCCTTGGGGCCGAGGGGCTCTCTGAGATCCTCATCGCTGAGGGCGGCCACGCCATCGTGCCAGAGCTCGTAGGCCCGCTCGAGGAAGGCCAGAGCGTCGTCGGCGGTCCGGGGAAGCGGTTCGGGCCAGTGCCGCAGGTCGTACATGTCGGCATCGTCGGGTGCGGGCGTGGGGCCGAAGAGGGCACGCGCGCGGGTGCCGAAAATGTCCCGGCCGATGTGGACGGTCCGCCACGCGACGGTGGTAACAGGTGGCACCGGAGGCTCCGGCGAGAACAGCTCCAACGCCAGCGCACCCTGGCCGTCCTCGCGCAGGCTCCAGCAGCCGCCCACCGGCTCCCAGAAGTACTCCTCGTCGGTCATTCCCTTCAGACGCGGCAAGAAGTGGGCCGTCCAATAGAACTCCAGTTGTTCGAGCAGTTCGCTGCGCCACGTATTCGTCATGGCCACCACCGTAGGCCTCAAATAAGACACCCTGTGTCATATTTGATTCATGCGTGCGGATCGTCTCGTCCAGATCATCCTGCTGTTGCAGACCAGAGGCCGGCTCACGGCCGCTGAGCTGGCTGCAAGCCTGGAGGTGTCACCCCGCACCATCCAGCGTGATCTGGACGCGCTCAGCTCGGCCGGAATCCCCGTCTATGCCGACCGCGGCCGGGCAGGCGGCTGGTCCCTCGCGCCGGACTATCGGACCCGGCTCACCGGCCTGAGCCCGGCCGAGACCGGGGCACTGTTCATCGGGACCACAGAGCACATCCTGTCCGACCTCGGACTGGCCGATGCCGCGGCCAGCGCAGCCACCAAGCTGCTCTCGACCATCCCGGCTCATGCCCGCCGCGACGCGGACCTGGCTCGAGAAAGGATCCTCGTCGACCATGCCGACTGGTCAGGCGGCCGGGATGCCGCCACCGCGCTTCCCGAGCTCCAGCGGGCGCTGTGGGAGGAGCGGCTGGTCCGGATGCGATACGGCTCCGGCGCCGGGGAGGTCGTCGTCGCTCCCCTGGGGCTCGTCGCCAAGAAGAACTCCTGGTACCTGATCGCGCAGCGCGCTGACTCCGAGTTCCGCACCTACCGGGTCTCGCGTATCCGGCATACAGCCATCACCGAGCAGGGTTTCGAGCGCCCCGCCGGGTTCGATCTCGCCGAACACTGGGAGCGCAGCAACGAGCAGTACTTCGCGAGCCTCCGCGACACTCCAGTTCGCCTCCGGGTCCGCCACGCCGTCGGCCATCGCCTCCGGTGGGCGCCGAACGCCGTCATCGATGAGGCCACCGAGTGCGCCGACGGCTGGTGGGACGTCGCGATGACGTTCGAGAAGGCCTACGAGGCGCGCGTCTATCTGCTCGGGCTCGCCGGCGACGTCATCGTCCTGGAGCCGGACGCCGTTCGCCAGGACATCCTCGACGCCGCCCGCGCCCTCCTTGCCGCGCACCGCACGTCGCCCACGCCCTAACGTCCTGCATGGCGAGCGCCCCAGGCCACGTTGTGCAGGACGCAAGGCGCTCAGCGGGTGGCCAGCTCCAGGAGTTCGAGGATGTGGTGGTAGTCCTTGCCCGTGGCGCGGCTCATGCCCAGCTCACACGTCCGGTTCGACGAGGCATAGCCCACGACGTCCGCGTCGGCGAGCTCAGCGGCCTCGGCCTCGGTGGCGCCGTCGGTCAGCTCCGGATAGAACAGCCCACGGTCACCCGCGAATCCGCAGCATCCCCACGAGCTGGGGACGACCACAACGTCGGCCACCGCCTCAGCCACACCGCGGAGGTCGTCCATCGTGCCCATGTGCACGGTGGAACACGTCGGGTGAACAGCCAGTGACGGTAGCCGCCTGCGCACCCGCACCGCGGGCAGCACGGACTCGCGGACGAAGCTCACCGCGTCCAGGATGTGCAGCCGCGCGTAGCGGTCCCGGTCCGCGCCGTCGAGCGCGTCGCCGAGCTGCTCGAGGCCGTGAGCGCACGACGACGCGTCGCACGCCACCGGCAGCTTCCCGTGCCTCGACGCCTCCCACACCGCACGGAACACCCGTCGCGCCATCTCCGTATTGCCGCTGGTGAATCCCTTCGAGGCCCACGGCGTGCCACAGCACAGTCCGGCGATCCCCTCCGGGATCGCCACCTCGACGCCGGCGCGCTCGCACAGCGCCAGGAACGCGGCCGTCGAGCCGGGCCCAGCCAGCTCCCCTCCTGACGGGCCGAACATGGAGCCGATGCAGGCCGGGAAGAACACGACCGAGGCGTCCGGCGGAGCCTGCGGCGACGGACGCGGCGGTCCCGCCTTCGGGAGACCGCCGTCGATCTCCGGGACGACACCCCGGCCCACGACCGCCCGCGCTGCCGAGCTGCCGCTCCTGAGCACTGGATCCGGTACCACCTCTGCCGCCTTCAGCCCGGCCCGCAGCCCGCGCACCGTGCCGGCCCAATGCTTCGCGGCCGTCACACCGGCCCGTTGCGCCAGCGCACCGTGCCGTTCCGCGCGCATGCCTTTCATGACCTTGCCGGTGTCGATGCTGACCGGGCACGCCGTGACGCACAGCGAGTCGGCCGCGCAGGTGTCGACCGCCGCGTAGGAGTACTCCTCCTCCAGCTGCCGGCGTCGCTCACCCGTGGCGGCCGCGATCTCTCGCATCAGCACGATCCGCTGCCGCGGCGTCGTGGTGGTGTTCCGCGACGGGCACACCGGCTCGCAGTACCCGCACTCGACGCAGCTGTCGACGGCCGGATCCACCGCGGGTACCACCTTGAGGTTCTTCACATGAGCCTGCGGGTCGTCGTCCAGCAGCACGCCGGGGTTCAGCAAACCCTCCGGGTCGAAGAGGCGCTTGATCTCCCGCATCACGGCGTAGAGCTCGTCACCGAACTGGCGGCGCACGAACGGCGCCATAATCCGGCCGGTGCCGTGCTCGGCTTTCAGCGAGCCGTCGTTGGCGAGGACAAGGTCGACGAGGTCCTCGGTGAATGCCTCGTACCGGGCCAGTTCCTCCGGTTCGGCCAGCATCGGATTGATCATGAAATGCAGGTTGCCGTCCTTGGCGTGACCGAAGATGACGGCGTCGCCGTAGCCATGCACACCGAACAGCCTGGTCAGCTCGCTCACCGTGGAGGTCAGCACAGGCACAGGAACGACGACGTCCTCAAGCAGGGCCGTCGACCCGACCGGGCGGGCACCGGCGACCGCCGTGTAGAGGCCCTTGCGGACCCGCCACATCTGCGCCCGGATGGCGGGGTCTCGAGTGAGCTCGGCCGGTGACGTGAGCCGCAACCCGTCAAGCACGGGGCCGGCCTCGCCGACGACGTGGTCGAGTGCGGCGGCATCCTGTGCCTGGTACTCGACCAGCAGGGCAGTGTGATCCGCCACATCCACCGCCGAGACGGCCCGAGGTGCCGCCGGGTCGGTCTGGGCCACCCGCAACGACGCGGCGTCAAGCAGCTCCACGGCCCGCGCGCCGGAATCGATCAGCGTCTCAAGTGCGTCAGTGGCGGCCGGCAGCGACTCGAACACCAGCAGACTGGTCGCGGAGTGTGCCAGCAGCGGGACGGTGCGAAGCGTCACCTCGGCGACGAATCCGAGCGTGCCCTCGCTGCCGACGACGAGGTGGGTGAGAATGTCGACCGGCTCGCTGAAGTCGAGCAGCGCGTTGACGCCGTAACCCATGGTGTTCTTCATCGAGAACTGATGCTCGATGGTGGCCCGCATGGCCGGACTGGAGCGAACCTGCTCCCGCAGGCGCTGCAGGCCCGCGTAGAGGTCCGGCTCGAGCAGTCGCAGCTTGGCGTCGGCGTCAGATGCGCCGGTGTCGATGGTGATCCCGCTGGCAAGCACCAGCACCATCGATTCAATGGTCCGGTAGGCGGTGTCGGTGGTGCCGCAGGACATCCCGCTGGAGTTGTTGGCCACGACGCCGCCGATGGTGCAGGCCGACTCGCTGGCCGGGTCCGGTCCGAGCCGTCGTGCGTACGGTGCCAGTCGCGCGTTGACCTGGCGCAGGGTCAGGCCCGGCTGTACCCGGACCCGGGCGCCGCCGTCGAGGATCTCGATGCCGGAGAAGTGCCGCCTCGTGTCGACCAGAAGGCCCGCGGTGGAGGCCTGGCCAGACAGGCTGGTCCCCGCCGAGCGGAAGGTGACCGGCACGCCATGTGTCCGGGCGGTCCGCAACGCGGACGCAACCTGGCCGGCATCCTGAGCCACGAAGACGCCGCGCGGGTGGAGCAGGTAGTGGGACGCGTCGTGCGCCATCGCGGCGAGGTCGGTCACGGATGTGCGGACCGCGGCCTCTCCGGCGATTCCGCGCAGCTCGGAGAGGGCAGCGTCGTCTCTGGCAAGGGCACCGGTCACCCATCAACCGTACCGCCCGGGACTGGGCCGCCTCATGGTCGGTCACCGGTCCGGCCGAGCGGACGACCCTCCCGTCGCGCCCGCAGCCCTCACCGCATACTGGGCCACATGGCACCTTCGCACGCTGCACAGTTCAGCCCGCAAACCCGGCTGGTGGTCGACGGCCGCCCCGAGCCCGAACCCGACGCTCCGCTGAACACCCCCGTCACGTTCGCCTCGACGTATCACGCGGGCGGCGAAAGAGGCTACGGCCGGTACGGGAACACCACGTGGGAGGCGTTCGAATCCGTCCTCGGCGGCTTGGAGGGCGGGACAGCGCTGGCGTTTGCCTCGGGCCTCGCGGCTTGCAGCGCGGTGCTGTCCATGGTGCCCGAAGGGGCCGTTGTCGTCGCCCCCCAGACCGCATACCTGGGCGTCCTCGATCAGCTGAGGGAACGGCAGGCAGCGGGCCGGGCCACCGTGCGGCAGGTCGACATGACCGATCCGGCCGCCGTGCGCAAGGCGGCCGACGGCGCCGCCATGGTCTGGCTGGAGTCGCCGGCCAACCCGACCATGGAGATCGCCGACATCAGGCAGATCAGCGACGACGCCCGCGCCGCCGGTGCGTTGACCGTGGTCGACAACACCTTCGCCACACCGCTCCTCCAGCGCCCGCTCCAGCTGGGGGCGGACGTCGTCGTTCATAGCGCGACCAAGCTGCTGAGTGGTCACTCCGACGTCCTGCTCGGTGCCACGGCGGTGTCCGGCGACGTGCTGTTCGCCGCGCTTGAGCGGCACCGCAAGCTGCACGGCGCCGTTCCCGGCCCCATGGACACTTTCCTGGCGTTGCGCGGCATCCGCACTCTTGGTGTCCGGCTGGAACGCGCCCAGGCCACGGCCGCCGAACTCGCCGACCGGCTCTCCGGGCACCGGAACGTCCGGGTGGTGCGGTATCCGGGCTTCGGCACCGTGCTGTCCATCGAGGTGCCCGGCGGGGCGGCGGGCGCCGACGCCGTGGTGGCCGCCGCGCGCCTGTGGGTCCACACCACCAGCCTCGGCGGCGTCGAGTCCACCCTGGAGCGTCGCCGCCGCTGGCCGGCCGAGAGCACCACCGTGGACGAGTCGCTGATCCGCCTGTCCGTCGGCATCGAGGATGCCGAGGACCTGTGGCGCGACCTCCAACACGCTCTTGAGTCATCGCGTCGCGACGAGCTCCGCCTGAGCAACCCCTTGGATACCCTCGACGGTGGTGGAGACCGACGGTTCGACGAGGCGAGGCACCATGGAGCGGTTTGAGACGGTCGCCGATGTCGCCACCGCCACCGGCGGAGATGCGCTCGCCTGCTGGGCCGCGCAGCGCCTGGAGTCCGGCGGCGCGGCCTACGGATACGGCGACGCTGTGGGCGTCGTCGCCCCGGACCTGTTCCGCCGGGACCGGCTCGTCGTCCGGGGACCTGCCCACCACGCTGTAGAGCTCACCCGGCAGATCCGGACGGCGTTACCGGTGACCTTTCGTCTCCTGGGCACTGCCGAACTCGTCCATACGATCGTGCGAGAGATCCCGGAGCTGCCGGAGGCGCACGAGTTCGGCTGGATGGAGACACGCACGCTCGCCGCGTCCTCCCGGCGCGCCGTGTGGCTGACCGCGGAGGAGCTGACCGAGGCCGAAACACTCGCCCGACGCGTACACCCGGAGACGTGGGCGGTACCTGGGGAGTCACCGGACCACCGCTGGGCCGGTGCGCGCCACCAGGACGGACAGCTCGTGGCGCTGGCCGCCGACGCGTGGAGCGGCGGCGGGGTCGGCTTCATATCGGGGGTGCTGACCGACGGCCTGGTCCGCGGGATGGGCTACGCGCAGGACACCACGGCTTTCGTCACCCATGACCTGGTCAGGCGATACGGCCGCGCGGCGTTGATGGTCGACCTCGACAACCACGTGGCGGTGCGCCTCTATCGCCGCTTGGGATTCGCCGGAGAGACGGTCGCCGCCGCACGTTTGTTCAGGTGACCGTGAGGCAGCACAAGCTTCCATGGCATGGTCCACCCGTGGCCAACGACAGTCAAGCGAAGTCCGACCCTGGGCCGCAAGCGCCGCCACGGAGCGCGCGCACCCTCCAGAACCACCACGGTGATCTTCACGGCGGCATCACCAGGGCTTTTGCAGCGGCTGTTTCTCGCACGGTGATCTTCACGGTCAGCGTGTGACCAGCTGTGGTGACTATCGCCGGATAAATGCGCCCGAACGTACACGGCATACCGTCACGACCACACGAAGAGCCATCACACCGGCTTCTTCTCACACGACAGCCACCACACTCACCCAGCCAGACCTCTTCGCCGAGGGCCACCACGCCCGGCCAAGCCAGCGGATCTGGTCCGGCCACCGCCACCGCGCTATGACGAGCAAGCTCGAGCCTGCCGACCGGGCCAGGGCTGCGAAGAAACCTGCATTATCAGGGTGATCACCCTGATAATGCAGGTTCGCTTGCGCCCAGCCGCATGCCAACGCCGCCCGTCCAGCAGCACGGCACGCCACCGCGCCAGCAAGCGCCCTCACACGCGCGTCAGCGTCACCCTCAGCCGCCACGCGGCCAAGCCCACAAGCACCACGGCAAACGCGCCTAGCACACCGAGCTCAGGCAGGATGTCCATCACTGTGCCGCCGTGCCGTCCCAACTCGGTGAACGCGTCGATGGCCCACGCATGCGGCGTGAAGTGGGCGACTGTGTTCATGGTCGAGCCGAACAACTCCAGCGGCAGCATCGCACCACCGAGCGCCCCCAGGCCCAAGCCCACCATCACCGTGATGCCGGCTGCCTGCTCGTCGTTCTGCATGACGGCGCCTACCAGCATCGCCGCACCCGCTGCCACGGCGGCGAAGACGGCCAGGATCGCCACGGCGCCGACCGGATCGCCCCACGTCACGCCGAACAACACGGCCGTCACCAGCATGATGTAGACGGCCTGGAACATGCCGACGCTCCAGCGTCCCGCGCCCTCGCCGATCACGATCGTGCGCATGCTCGTGGGCGTGGCCACCATCCGACGGCTCACCCCGTGCTTGCGGCTCTGGATCAGCGCCGCCGCGCCGGTCAGCGCGTTGAGGAAGGTCAGCAGCACGAGCATCCCAACCGCTACCTGGTCGATTCCGTAGCCGGTGTCGTCGGGGTCTCCTCCCCCGGCCAGCACCCGGTGGACCTCGATGGCCGGCAACGCGGACGCCGTGCGGGTGACCACGTCCGCGACCTCGTCGGCGGGGAGATCGGACTGACTCGTCAGGTGCCCGATCACGCCCGGTACCACTGCCTCCGCCTCGAACGCCCGGGTGATGACACCTTCCAGCTGGGCGGCGTTGTCGCCGTCGCCGAGGTACAGGGTCAGCGGCACGGCCTCGCCGTCGCGCAGGAGCTCTTCGGCATCGCCTGGGACGACGACGCCCGCCGGCAGCGAGCCGTCGTCGATCAGTTCCCGAAGTTCCTCGGCGGACTCGACCCGCCGGACATCCGCCGCGCCCGTGCCCTCCAGCCGCTCGACGCCACGTTCCACCAGGTCACCGCTACCGCTCACGCCCACCTCGGACGTCTGGTCGTCGCCGAACTGGGTTCCGAGCACGGCGATGATCAGGATGGGGAAGACGAGGACGAAGAACAGGTTGGCCCGTTCCCGGAACATGCGCACCAGGTTGAACCGGGCGATGGTGAAGATTCTCCTCACGGTGTCAGCCTCCTGCGCAGGAGGATGGCCGCCGGGACGCCGGCCACCACCGCGATGATCAGCATGGCCAGCACCGGAGTGCCGACGACGGTCCAGGACGCGGCATCGGGCAGGTCTTCCAGCCCGCTGAGGAACCAGTAGTGCGGGGTCAGCCTGGCCAGCATCCCGATCAGCCCGTCTTCGCCCACGGGGAACCAGGAACCTCCCAGCATGGCCAGCCCGACGGCGATGATCGCCTGCGCGGCACCCGCGCCTTCAGCGGTCTTGGCCAGGCCCGCGACCACCGCCATGAGCGCCACAGCGGTGAGCACCGCACTCAACACCAGCAGGGTCGCGCCGATCCACGAGCCCCATGAAGCGCCCAGCAGCACGCTGGCGGCGACCATCAGGATCATCGTGGCCAGAACCCCCAGCACATAGCTCACCGCGCCCTTCGCGATCATCACCGAGTCCCGTGGGATCGGCGCGGCCAGCAGCCGGGTCAGCGTCCCGGACTCCTTCTCGCTGAGCAGTGTGGTGACACCGAACTGGACGGTGAAGAACACGAACATCACTGCCATCCCGGCGAACATCCTGGCCCCGACGTCGAGTCCTTCGCCGCCGGGGTGCTCGCGCCTGACCTCCAGCACGCTCGCCAGGGAATCTGCCGGCACCGTGAGGTCCAATTGCTCTCCCGCGCCGGCCAGCAGGCGGGATCGTTCGATGTCGGCGACAAGGCCGTCGACGACCGACTCCACGACACCGGCCTGGACCGGACGATCGGGGTTCTCCACCACGTCCAGGCTCGGGGTGTCCGTCGAGTTCACAGCGGCGCCGAATCCGTCCGGGATGACGACCACCGCGTCGAGGCCGTCGTCGTCGATCACCGCGTCGGCGTCGGCGTCGGCGCCCAGCATGGTGACCTCGAAGCCGCCCTGGCCGTCCAGCGCGACGAGACCTTCCCCGAGCTGGCTGGACACATCGGACTGGTCGGCGTCGACGACGCCCATCCTGACCTCGAGCTCCCCCTCACCGAGGTCGCCGAAGACGAGGTCGAGGATGAACGCGAGCACCAGCGGGGTGAGGATCCCCAGCAGGAAGAACGACTTGTCCCGGAAACGCTCGCGCAGGTCCTTGCGCACGAGGGTGGCGACGGCATGGATCATTCCCGCAGCGCCTTACCGGTGAGGTGGAGGAATACCGCCTCCAGGTCGGGCCGGGTGACGTCGATCGAGCCGATCTGGGCGCCGCCATCAGTCAGGTGCCCGATGATGGCCGGCAGATGATGGGAGCCGTCAGAGGCAAGAATCACCAGGGCATGGTCGTCGGCTCCGACGTCGGCGATGCCGTCCATGGCGCGGATGTGCTCGACCGCGTCCTCCACCTGCCCGTTGACTTCAATTCGTACCCGTTCCTGCTCGCCGATGCTCGCGGTCAGCTCCGCGGTGGTGCCCTCGGCGATCACCGTGCCGTCGTCGATGATGCCGATGCGATCACACAGCCGCTCGGCTTCCTCCATGTAGTGGGTCGTATAGAGGACCGCCATGCCCTCGCCGGACAGTGCCTCCACGGACTCCAGGATCGCGTTGCGTGACTGCGGGTCCACGCCCACCGTCGGCTCGTCGAGGATGAGCAGCCGAGGCGAATGGAGCAGCCCGATGCCGATGTTCAGCCGCCGTTTCATGCCGCCGGAGTACTTGCTCGTCCGGTCCTTACGACGATCGGTCAGGCCGATGACATCGAGGATCTCTGTCACCCGCTGGCTGGCCTCACGATTCGGCATGCCGTAGAGCGCGGCGAAGAAGGACAGGTTCTCCTCACCACTGAGGTCGGGATAGATCGCCAGGTCCTGCGGGACCAAGCCGATGGCCTCGCGGCCCTTCGTGGATCGTGGCCGGATCGGCGTGCCGGCCACGACAACGGTGCCCTCGTCCGGCTCCAGCAGGCCCGCCAGCATGGAGATGGTGGTGGTCTTGCCGGCCCCGTTGGGCCCCAGCAGGCCGTAGGTCTCGCCCGCGCCGATGCGCAGGGAGACGTCGTTGACGGCATGCACGGCTCCGAACCGCTTGTGGAGCCCGGACACTTCGGCGATGGGCTCGGACGACGTCGTACTCACGATCACTCACCCTAGCGGTGCGCTCACGGTTCGACGCCCTCCGAAAGTCGTAATCCTGACGCCCACCAGAGGTCGTAGTAGAGACCGGGGACGGCCACGAGTTCCGCATGGGTTCCTCGCTGAGCCACCCGGCCGGAATCGAGGACGATCACCTCGTCGACCTCGTTCAGACCGGTCAGCCGGTGGGTGACGAGCAGCGTCGTCCGGCCGCGCGTGGAGGCGAGCAGATCGGCGACGAGTTCGTCCGCGGTCTCCGGATCCAGGCCCTCGGTCGGTTCGTCGAGCACCAGGACCGGCGGGTCGGCCAGGAGAGCCCGGGCCAGGGCCAGCCGTTGCCCCTGCCCACCGGAGACCTGACCACCGGACTCGCCTACCACGGTGTCCATCCCCTTCGGCAACGAGTCCACCCAGCTGTCGAGCTTGGCGGAGGCCAGCGCGGCCCGCAGGTCGTCGTCGCTGGCCGACGGCGACGCCAGCCGGAGGTTCTCCCGCACGGTGGTGTGGAACAGGTGGGCATCCTGGGTCACGCCGGTGATGAGGGCGCGGACGTCGTCGCTGCCGAACCGCGAGATGTCGGCGCCATCGACCAGGATGGACCCGGACTCCGGCTCGGCGAACCGCATCAGGGCTGCCAGAAGCGTGCTCTTGCCGGAACCGCTCGCACCGACGACGGCCACCCGTCGGCCCGGCTCAAGCCGCAGGTCGACACCGTCCAGTGCGGGATCCCGATCAGCCGCGTACCGCACCCGCAGGTCGCGTACCTCGATCACGGCGGCGGGTGATGGCGCGGGCAGCGGGGCGTGCGGCTCGGCCACCGGCGGCGGCGCGTCGAGTACCGCCAGCACGCGGCGGACGGCGTCACGGGATTCCAGCAGGTGCCGCACGGCGGGAACCAGCGGCAGCACCGGCTCGAAGGAGATAAGTGCGACGAGCGTCAGCACGGGAACCATGACCGGAGCGAGCGAACCGTCCGAGGCCGCGCCCGCCGCCAGCATCGTGACACCGACGGTGGTCGCGGCCTGGACGAGCATCGCCAGCGCTCCAGTAGCCGCCGTCGTCCACGCGGCGCGGCGCTCCACGGCCGCGAGCTCGGCGGCCGCCCGGTCAGCGTCCGCCAGAGCCTGCCGCCCGGCGCCGAACACGGCGAGGTCGGCGTTTCCGCGCAGGACGTCGACGGTGCGGGCGGCCAGCTCGGCCCGCGCGGGCCCGAGCCGAAGCGCTGCTCTTCGGCTGACCGCCAAGGTCAGGGCAGGAACGACGACGCCCGCAACCAGCAACCCTACGGCCAGGACCACCCCAGCCGCGGGCAGGACGACCGTGCCGAAGCCGACCGTCAGAACACCGACGACCGCGGCGGTGGCCACCGGAACGAGCACCCGCACGACGAAGTCCTGCACCGCCTCGACGTCGCGCACCATCCGGTTCAGCAGGTCGGAGCTGCGAAACGCCGGTAAGCCCCCGGGCGCCAGCGGGACGAGGGCGTCGTACACCCGGCCGCGCATTGTCGCCAGGGCTCGGAGCGCGGCGTCATGGCTGGCCAGCCGCTCGGCATACCGGAAGACACCGCGCGAGACGGCGAAACCGCGGACACCCACGATGGCCAGCGACAGCGCGGCGAGCGACGGCTGCTGCGCTGCCCGGGCGATCAGCCAGGCGGCCGTGCCCATCAGCGCCAGTGCGGCTAGCTCGGTCAGAACGCTCGCGGTGACGGCGAGGGCGAGCCGCGACACGTGGCCGCGGATCATGCCGAGCAACCGCCGCACCGGCTGGTTGGTCCTCGCCGTGCCGGCCGGCATCAGACCACCTCCGCGGGACGGTGGGAGTCAGTGCCCGCATGCTCGACGAGCCGGCCCTTCACCAGCCGGAGCACACGGTCGGCTTCGACGATCATCGCCGGCCGGTGGGCCACGACCACCACGGTACGTCCCGCGGTCAGCTGGCGGGCGGCCTCGACCACCGCGGCCTCACTTCCGGCGTCCAGCCCGGCGGTCGGCTCATCCATCAGCAGCAGTGGTGCGTCGCGGAGATACGCCCGGGCCAGTGCGATCCGCTGGCGCTGTCCTGCGGACAACCCGGTGCCCCGCTCACTGAGTTCGGTGTCGTAGCGACGAGGCAGCTGCTCGATGAAGCTCTCTGCCCGGGCCAGGCGCGCCGCCCGCCGCACCTCGTCGTCGCTCGCCTCCGGCCTGCCCAGCCGGATGTTGGCCGCCACGCTCCGCGCGAACAGGTGTGGCCGCTGGGGGACCCAGGCGAGATGTTCGCGCCAGTGCTCTGGGTCGGCACCGGACAGGTCCACCGGTCCGCTGCCGGTCTCGACGACGACGCGTCCCGAGTCCGGGCGGACGAGTCCGAGCAGGACGCCCAGCAGCGTGCTCTTTCCCGCACCGCTGGGGCCCACCAGAGCCACGTGCTCTCCGGGAACGATCGTCAGAGAAACGTGATCCAACGCGGCCTCGTCCCTCCCCGGGTACCGCACTGTCACGTCCTCGAACCGGATTTCACCTACCGACGCGTCGCCCGGAAGGGCGCGCCTGCCGGTGCCGGCCAGGGCGCGGACGGGCATCGGCGAGCGAGGTACGAGCGAGTCGCGGGCGGGGCCGGCATCGGCCGGCGCGCTCTTCCTCACCGGCTCGTCGAGGATGGTGAAGACGCGCTCCGCCACCGCGAGCCCTTCGGTGCTGGCGTGGAACTGCGAGCCGAGCGCACGCAGCGGGAGGTACGCCTCGGGGGCGAGGAGCAGGATCACCAGCGCCGTGTGCAGGTCGAGGTTACCGTTGAGCAGCCGCAACCCCACCGGGACGGCGATCAGCGCCACCGAGAGCGTGGCGACGAGCTCCAGCACCAGTGCGGACAGGAATGCGATCCGCAGCGTGCCCATGGTGGCCGAGCGGTGTTCCTCTGCCGTCCGGCGAACGGCGGCGGACTGCGCCTTGGCCCGGCCGAACGCCCGCAGCGTCGGCAACCCGGCCACGAGATCGAGGAAGTGGCCGCCCAGCCTCTCCAGGGCCTTCCACTGCCGCTCGGTCGCCTTCTTGGTCTGCAGGCCGACGAGCACCCCGAACACGGGGATGAGGGGCAGGGTGACGCAGATGATGACCGCCGAGGCGAGATCGTTGGTGGCCACGAAGACGAGGACGGCGAGAGGCACGACCGCGGCGTTGAACAGCTGCGGGAAGTAGCCGGTGAAGTACGGATCGAGCGCATCCAGCCCGCGCCCAAGTGTGGTGGTCACGCCGCCGGTGTGCTGGCCGGACAGCCACGCCGGTCCGAGCCGCTGGATGTGAGCGAGCGCGCTCCGGCGCAGCCCGGCCTTCACCGAGGCCGCTGCCCGGTGCGCGAGAACCTGCTGGCACCACGCGAGGACGGCGCGGGCGGCGAGAATGCCACCGAACGCCGCCAGCGGGGCCGCCAGACGTGACACGGAGGGCTGGTCCAGGACAGCGTCGGCGAGCACCTCGGCCAGGACGACGG
The DNA here is from genome assembly GCF_010550695.1 of Phytoactinopolyspora alkaliphila. GTDB lineage: Bacteria > Actinomycetota > Actinomycetes > Jiangellales > Jiangellaceae > Phytoactinopolyspora > Phytoactinopolyspora alkaliphila. The sequence goes on along the minus strand of NZ_JAAGOB010000010.1, from coordinate 143,757 downwards.
CTTGGGCGATGATGAGCACTGCCGCCGTCCCCGCCAGGGCAACGAACGCCGCGGCGAGAAGCGGCGCGGCAGGAAGGCTGCCGATCAGGCGGCGGGCCAGACGGTTCAGAAGAACACCGCCGATCTGGTGGCGGACTCCACGCGGCGGCGGCCTGCCGGCGCGTGGAGCACCGGCATGCTCCGTCGCCGAGCGGTCCGCGCGGCGCGGTTTCCGCGCTCCGGCGGCGACCGGAGCGCCGAGAAGACCGCGCCGAGCGTCGCGAACACGGCGACCACAGCGGCTCCCCACAGCAATGAGTACGGTCCCATCAGTGTCCCAAGCGCGGGCCGATCACCGTACGGCGCCCCCTGGGCGATGTTCCCAGCAGCAGCCCCCGCGCGAACGCCACGGGAGTGCTCGCGGCGAGGACGACGCTCATCCAGCAAGGCATGGCGACCGCGCCACCGGGAACTTACATGAAACATCAGGGAACACCCTGATGCCGGCACTCTCATACGCTGGCGTGACCCAGACCACATGAGCCGCCATGCGAGCGCAGAAACGTGCGACTAACCTGTATGGGAGCAGCGGCGGACTCAGATGTGAAAGTAGGCGATCGCGACCGTGGCTCCCACCGGCCCGCCAGCGAGTTTCGGACCTAACGAGTGGCTCGTCGAAGAACTGTACGCGAGCTGGCTCGACGATCCTGCGAGTGTCGACCCGCAATGGGCCGAGTACTTCCAGACCCAGGACAAGCAGACAAGCACCCGTTCCGCCTCCACCTCCACCAACGGACCGAACCCTTCCACGAGGACCACAGTGACCCCTCAGGCTGCGCCAGCCAACAACGCCTCCTCCACTGCCTCCAGCGGCACCGCGTCGCCGAGCCCCTCAGCCCGTCCGGCACAGAGCCGGAAGCAGGCCGGCTCATCACCGAGCGGTCCGGCCGCTCCACCTGAGTCCGCCCATGACCGCCCGCAGGCCCCTGTCCGCTCGGCGTCCACGGCCCAGAGCGACGACGGCCCGGCCGAGGAGATCACACAGTTGCGAGGCGCGCCCGCCCGCACGGCCGTGAACATGGAGACGAGCCTCGAGGTTCCCACGGCCACGAGTGTGCGCGCAGTCCCGGCGAAACTGCTGGTCGACAACCGGATCGTCATCAACAATCACCTGGCCCGGTCCCGCGGCGGCAAGGTCTCCTTCACCCACATCATCGGCTTCGCCCTTGTCAAGGCGCTGAAGCAGCTGCCGGAGATGAACTACTCGTACGGGCAGACCGAGAACGGCAAGCCCGCGCTGGTCAAGCCGCCGCATGTGAACCTCGGCCTGGCCATCGACATGAAGAAGTCCGACGGTACCCGCCAGCTGCTCGTGCCGAGCATCAAGAAGGCGGAGACAATGAACTTCGCCGAGTTCTGGTCGGCCTACGAGGAGCTGGTCCGGCGCGCCCGGGACGGCAAGCTCGCTGTCGACGACTTCGCCGGCACCACCATCAGCCTGACCAACCCGGGCACCATCGGCACCGTGCATTCAGTGCCCAGGCTGATGAAAGGCCAGGGCACCATCATCGGCGTCGGAGCCATGGAGTACCCCGCCGAGTACCAGGGGACGGCGCCGGAGACGCTTGCCCGGATCGGCGTCTCCAAGACCATGACGCTCACCAGCACTTATGATCACCGGATCATTCAGGGCGCCCAGAGCGGTGAGTTCCTGCGCACCGTGCATCAGCTGCTGCTCGGTGATCACGAGTTCTACGACGAGATCTTCCGGTCGCTGCGCATTCCCTACGAGCCGATCCGCTGGGCCACCGACGTGACCAGCAGCCACGAGGACGAGGTCAGCAAGCAGGCACGGGTGCTGGAGCTCATCCACGCCTACCGGGTCCGGGGCCACCTGATGGCCGACACCGATCCGCTGGAGTACAAGCAGCGCAGCCATCCCGACCTCGACGTCAGCACCCATGGGCTGACGCTGTGGGATCTCGACCGCGAGTTCGCCACCGGTTCGTTCGGCGGGGCCAAGCGGTTCATGCTGCTGCGGGACATCTTGGGTGTCTTGCGCAATGCCTACTGCCGGACCGTGGGCATCGAGTACATGCACATCCAGGAACCCGAGCAGCGGCGCTGGATCCAGGAGCGGGTGGAGAAGCCGGTCGATCTCACCGCCCGCGAGGATCAGCTCAGGATCCTGCTCAAGCTCAATCAGGCTGAGGCCTTCGAGTCGTTCCTGCAGACCAAATACGTCGGACAGAAGCGCTTCTCCCTGGAGGGCGGCGAGTCGCTGATCCCCGTCCTCGACGAGGTGGTGGAGGCAGCCGCCGAGACCGGCCTGGATGAGGTCACCATCGGCATGGCCCACCGTGGCCGGCTGAACGTGCTCGCCAACATCGTGGGCAAGAGCTACGCACAGATCTTCGGGGAGTTCCAGGGCAACATCAACCCGCGGACGGTTCAGGGGTCCGGCGACGTCAAGTACCACCTCGGGACCGACGGCGAGTACACCGCGCTGGACGGCTCCACCATCAAGGTCTCGCTCAGCGCCAACCCGAGCCACCTGGAAGCCGTCAACCCGGTCCTCGAGGGCATCGCCCGCGCCAAGCAGGACATCCTCGACCAGGGCGAGGCGTTCCCGGTGCTGCCGATCCTCATCCACGGCGACGCCGCGTTCGCCGGGCAGGGCGTCGTCGCCGAGACGCTGAACCTCTCCCAGCTACGCGGATATCGCACAGGCGGCACCGTGCACGTCGTCGTCAACAACCAGGTCGGCTACACCACCTCGCCCGAGCAGTCCCGCTCGTCGATGTACTGCACCGACGTCGCGAGAATGGTGCAGGCGCCCATCTTCCACGTCAACGGCGACGACCCCGAAGCGTGTGCCCGGGTGGCACGGATGGCCTTCGACTTCCGGCAGGCGTTCAACAAGGACGTCGTCATCGACATGGTGTGCTACCGCCTGCGCGGACACAACGAGGGTGACGACCCCAGCTACACCCAGCCGCTGATGTACGACCTCATCAAGACCAAGCGCCCGGTCCGCAAGCTCTACACCGAGGCGCTCGTCGGGCGAGGCGACATCACCATCGAAGAGGCCGAGCAGGCGATGGCCGACTACCAGCAGCAGCTGGAGCGGGTCTTCGCCGAGACCCGCAAGGCGGAGATCGCCGCGGCCGCGCGGGTGCCGAGTTATCCGGAGAAGCCGGAGCCTGAAGGCGACGTCGTCACCGCCGTCAGCCCCGAGGTGCTCAAGCGGATTGCCGATGCCCACCTCAACATTCCGGACGGGTTCACCGTCCATCCCAAGGTGCTACCGCAGATCCAGCGGCGCGCCGGCATGCTGACCGACGGAGGCATCGACTGGGCCACCGCGGAGATCGCCGCGTTCGGCTCGCTCCTGCTCGACGGCCGTCCGGTCCGTCTGGCCGGCCAGGACAGCCGACGTGGCACGTTCGTACAGCGCTTCGCCGCCGTCGTCGACCGCAACACGGGCGAGGCGTGGGTCCCGCTGCAGCATTTGGACGATGCGCAGGCGAAGTTCTACTCCTACGACTCGCTGCTGTCCGAGTTCGCGGCCATGGGCTTCGAGTACGGGTACTCGGTGGCGCGGCCGGAGGCGCTGGTTCTCTGGGAGGCCCAGTTCGGCGACTTCGTCAACGGCGCGCAGATCATCATCGACGAGTTCCTGACATCCGGCGAGGCCAAGTGGGGTCAGCGCTCTGGTGTGGTCCTGTTGCTCCCGCACGGCTACGAGGGTCAAGGCGCCGATCACTCGTCGGCGCGGATCGAGCGGTTCCTGCTGATGGGAGCCGAAGATGCATTCCGGGTGGCTCAGCCGTCGTCGCCGGCGTCGTATTTCCACCTGCTGCGCCTGCACACGCTAGCCGCGCATCACAAGCCACTGATCGTGTTCACGCCGAAGTCGATGTTGCGCAGCAAGCGGGCTGTGTCCGACCCGGACGACTTCACCGGCTCCACCACGTTCCGTCCGGTCCTCGGCGACCCCGGTGACATCGATCCGGCGAAGGTCGAGAAGGTGTTGCTGTGCAGCGGGAAGATCACCTGGGAGTTGCTCAACACCCGGGAGAAGCGCTCGGACGATCGCACCGCGATCATCCGGATGGAGCAGCTGTATCCGTTGCCCGGCGAGCAGATCGCCGCCGAACTGGCGGCCTTCCCAGCTCTGCGCGAGGTTCGCTGGGTCCAGGACGAGCCGGAGAACATGGGACCGTGGCCGTTCCTGGCCGTCCACCTGAAACGCCATCTGCCGGACGGACTGCGGCTGGCCCACATCACCCGGCCGGCCAGCACATCGCCGGCGGTGGGCTCCCCGTCTCGCCATATCGAGGAGCAGAACGAGCTGCACGACGCCGCGTTCGCGTGACGCTGTGATCCACTGTGTGAAGGACTGAACGTGTATTTCACAGACCGAGGGATCGAGGAGCTGGACCAGCGCCGGGGCGACGAGCAGGTCACCCTGGGGTGGCTGGCCGAGCAATTCCGGGCGTTCGTCGACGAGCACCCCGAGTTCGAGACGCCCGTCGAGCGCCTTGCCACCTGGCTGGCGCGGCTCGACGACGAACCCGACGACGACTGAGCTCGCGCACCGGCTCATCCTGTCAGCCTCGCGTGACAGGATGGGCGGATGCGTGACGTCAGGGTGTGTGTGTTCGGTGATTCGTTCGTCGCCGGTGTGGGAGATCCCAAGGCACTCGGCTGGGTCGGGCGGGTCACGGCGCGCACTCCGCCGTCCACCGGTGTCGATCTCACCGCGTATCAGCTCGGTGTCCGGCGTCAGACGACCGAAGAGGTGGTGCTGCGCATTCCTATGGAGTGCGCGCCCCGTTTCACCCACGGTGACGAGCACCGCATCGTCGTCGCCACCGGCGTGAACGATGCGAACCTCGGCGTCGATCCGGCCCGATCCACGGCAGCGTTGGAATTCGGGCTCGCGTCGCTGGATGTGACTGCGCTGGTCGTCGGACCGCCGCCGGTAGGCGACGACGCTCTGCGCGGGCGCATCCGTAACCTCGACGCCGCCTTCGCCGAGCTCTGCCGCCGCCGCGAGGTCGCCTACATCTCCACGTACGGACCGCTCGCCGGGCGTCAGGCCTGGAACGATGCGATCGCTGAGGACGGAATCCACCCGAACCAGACCGGGTACGGGCTCCTCGCCTACGTGATCCTGAACGAGGGCTGGTACCAGTGGCTCGGTGCCACACCCCCGCCGAAGCCGGTGCACAAACGAGGCAGTTCATAGCGCCGCTCACCAGCTTTCATCTCCGCTGTGCACCCACCATGGACGGCTCTATGAACTCCTCCTCCGCGAGCTCCCACCGAGCTCGGTTCGACACCTCGCCGGTCAGACGGGTGGAGTTCAGCCCGGACCCCGATGTCGTCATCGACGCCGGGTGGCCTTGGAGTGTGCCGTCGGTCAAGCAGATCATCGAGCACGGGCTCGACCTCGCGCCCATCACGGTGCTTGTAGGCGAGAACGGCAGCGGGAAGTCCACCCTGGTCGAGGGCATCGGACTCGCCTACGGCTTCTCACCCGAGGGCGGCTCGGCGAACGCCCGCCACACCACCCGCCCTACCGAGTCGGTCCTGCACCGGGTACTCCGGCTGAGCAAGGGCTTCGGTGCTCCACGCTGGGGGTTCTTCCTCCGCGCGGAGACAATGCACGGCTTCTTCAGTTATCTCGAAGAACACCCCGGCACCCATGAACCGGCATTCCACGAGATGAGCCATGGCGAATCCTTCCTGGAGATCCTCCGGACCCGATTCGACTCGCCCGGCTTCTACTGCCTCGACGAGCCGGAGTCGGCGCTGTCCTTCAGCGGATGTCTCGCGCTGGTGGGCACCCTGCACGACATCGCCTCGGCTGGCGGCCAGGCCGTCGTCGCCACCCACTCCCCGATCGTCGCGTCGGTGCCCGGGGCGCGCATCCTCGAGGTGGGCGAGTGGGGGCTACGAGACTGTGAGTGGGAGGACCTCGACCTGGTCCAGAACTGGCGGATGTTCCTCGACGCTCCCGCCCGCTACCTTCGCCACGTCATCACCTGACGTCGTCCCCACCGCCCCGCGCCCTCGTCACCCCACTCTGCCCGAGCCTTCGTCACCTGATCGTCGATTTGTCATCTGATCTTGTTACGGAAGACGATCAGATGACCGAGAACGCGCACAGGCGGGCTGTACGCCATCTGATGGGGTCTCACGATACGGTCACAAATGGATCAAGTGGCAAAGTGGGCGAAATCAATCGAACTTGGTCATCTGATCCACAGAGCCACAAGCTAAAGTCACACGACACGCCACACATCACACGGCAACACCGCACGGCGCAGACACGACACGCACCACGGCACACCCCGGTTGTCAGGAGGCGTCGAGCGTGACGACGTCGCCCAAACGGACAACGCCCGGCGTCACCACCTCCGCGTACATACCCAGGTTCACGCCGACACCCAGCTCACTGTTCTGAAGGCCGCGCATCGACTTCAGGATGCGCAGCACCGGGATGTCGCGCTGCCCAGTCTCCGGGTGGCGCGTCGTCGCAGCGCACCGCTTGATCGGTCCGCCGATCCGGATCACGGCGGTGCCGACACTCACGTCCGCCTCGGTCCAGCCCTCTTCGGCGAACGCTGGTGTCCCGGCCAGGCCCATGGTCATCCGGAACCGGCGCGGATCCAGCTTGAGCCCGGCATGGGCGGCGACTGCGGTGACGGACTCGTCACCCAGCAGGGTGAGACCGTGCACATCGCAGGCGCCGTTGGGGCGTGACGCGCGCACCAGCCGGACGCTCTGCCCGATGCGATCGGAGAAGTACTCCGCCCACGGCCCCAGCACCTCCCGCCCCGGCACGTCGTGGTGCCCGAAGAAGCCGGCGCTGAGCTCATCGCCCAGGTCGGCCGTGCCGCTGACGTCCACGCCCTCCGGCCCGTTCACCGTCAGCTGTCCAGAGGCGGCGTCGTACCGGGCCGTGCGGTCGCACAGCACCCCTGTCCTGGTCACCGACAGCAGGACGTCCTGATCGTCGACGAGGAAGAACTCCCGATCTCCGACGACGCCGGTGGGTCCCACCTCGACTATCTCCGGCTGGTCGAGGCCCAAGCCTTTGATCGGTCCGACCATGAACCGGCTCACCGTCCCGGCGGGGTGCGTCGTCATCATCACGAGCCGGACGGCGTCACGACGATCTTGCCGAACACGTCGCCGTGTTCCAGCGCCGCGAAGCCGTCACGGCAATCTTCGAGCGGCATGGTCCGGTCCACGATCGGCCGCACGCCGGTACGGTCGCAGAACGACAACAGCCGCGCCAGCTCGTCGCGCGTGCCCATGGTCGAGCCGAGTATGCGCAACTGCAGGAAGAAGACCCGGTTCAGCTCCGTTTCAGCGAGTGGCCCGGACGTCGCCCCGCAGATGACCACGGCTCCGCCGGGACGCAGTGAGCGCAGCGAGTGCTGCCATGTCGCCACACCCACCGTCTCCATCACCGCGTCCACCCGCTCCGGCAGCCGAGCCCCGGATTCGAAGACCTGATCGGCCCCGAGCTCGAGTGTCCGCGCCGCCTTGCCGGGATCTCGCGAGGTGACCCACACGCGCACACCGGCGGCCGAAGCCAGCCGAATGAGGGCGGTCGCGACGCCGCCGCCGGCGCCCTGCACCAAGATCGTCTGCCCAGGGGTGACGCAGGCCTGGCCGAACAGCATCCGGTACGCCGTGAGCCAGGCTGTGGGCAGGCAGGTCGCCTCCTCGAACGTGAGGCTCGCCGGCTTGGGGAGAAGGTTCCGGCGCGGCACCGTCACCTTCTCGGCCAGCGTGCCCTGGTAGCGCTCGGAGAGCAGGGACCGGCGTGGATCGAGCGTCTCGTCGCCGGTCCAGTCCGGATCGGAGATCACGGCGTGCACCACCACCTCGTTGCCGTCCTCGTCGACACCCGCGGCATCGCACCCGAGGATCATCGGCAGCCGTTCCGCGTCCAGTCCCACACCGCGCAGAGACCAGATGTCGTGGTGATTCAACGACGACGCTCGCACATCGACGACGGCCCACCCCTCCGGAGCAACGGGATCCGGCCGCTCACCGAGCGCAAGACCGCCCAGAGGGTCGTCGTCGTCGAGCCGCTCAGCGTAGACAGCGAACATGGCATCCGACCCTATCCGGTCGGCCCGACCGGTTCGAAAGACGATCGAACGCTACGACCGCGCGCGACGAGCCGGCCCGACCGACCGGCGCTAGCGGCGAGCGAGCCCTTCCCGGCGTGCCATCTCCGCGACCGCCGCAGCGACCGCTGGCGCCACCCGAGCGTCGAAGGGCCCCGGAATCACGTAGTCCGCGCCGAGATCGTCGCCCACGATCCCGGCCAGCGCCTCCGCGGCCGCCCGTTTCATACCCTCGGACACACGTGAGGCCCGCACGTCGAGAGCACCCCGGAAGATGCCCGGAAAAGCCAGGACGTTGTTGATCTGGTTCGGGAAGTCGCTGCGCCCGGTGGCGACGACGGCGGCGTGCCGGCCGGCGACACTCGGGTGCACCTCGGGATCGGGGTTGGCCAGGGCGAAGACGACAGCGTCGGGAGCCATCCGCGCCACCGCCTCCTCCGCGATGGTGCCGCCGGAGACACCGACGAAGACGTCGGCGCCGTCCAGCACGTCACTGGGGCCACCACGCCGTGCGTGCGGGTTCGTCAGCGCGGCGAGCGATTCCTTCACCGCGCTCAGGTGCTCCCGGCCGGGGTGGATCGCTCCGTGCCGATCGAGGACGACGATGTCGTGCGCGCCCATCGAGAGGAGGATCTTTGTCACGGCGACGCCGGCCGCACCAGCGCCGGAGACCACGATCCGGGCTTCGGGCAGCTGCCGGCCGGTCAGCCGGAGCGCGTTGACCAACGCGGCAGCGACGACGACGGCCGTACCGTGCTGATCGTCGTGAAAGACCGGGATGTCGAGCCGCTCCTGCAGGCGTCGCTCCACGTCGAAGCAGCGCGGGGCGGAGATGTCCTCCAGGTTGATGCCACCGAACGCCGGCGCCATCCGGGCCACCGTCTCCACCAGATCGTCGACGTCGCTGCAGGCCAGGCAGATCGGCACGGCGTCCACACCGGCGAACTCCTTGAACAGCAGAGCTTTGCCCTCCATGACGGGCAGCGCCGCTTCCGGGCCGATGTCGCCCAAGCCCAGCACGGCGGAGCCGTCCGTCACGACCGCCACGGTGTTGCCTTTCCAGGTCAGCTCGTTCACCAGCGACGGCGTTTCCGCGATGGCGGTGCACACGGTGGCGACGCCGGGCGTGTAGGCGAGCGACAGATCCTCCGCGGTACGGACCGGCACCGTGGATCGGACCTCCAGCTTGCCGCCGCGGTGCAGCTCGGTGGCCCGGTCGGCGAGGGAGTGCGAGGCAGGACTGTGTTGTGGGATGAGTTCGGCGACCATTGAGGGTGACCCCTGAAGTAGTTGAGTGGCTGTGGACGATGAACGAACCGGCGAGGCGGGCCACGCCGTGTGGTGCCACGGCAGGACGGACCGGCGACGGGGGTCACCCGCAGGCGTCGTATTCTGCCACGTCACGGCCCGGAGGGACACCGGTTTGGCGATAGTGTTCTTTACCTGATCGTGGCCTGATGATGACCGGATCGCGTCGAGAAGGTGGCAGACTGCGACCAGACACTACCTGCGGGTAGCTACCACAAATCGGCCCATCAGGAGAACGAATCATGCGAGTACAACACATGCTCCGACTCGCCGGTGTCACCGCGGCCGGGATCCTCGTGCTTTCCGCTTGCGGCGACGACGGGGACGGCGGAGGCGAGTACGGTCTTGTCCAGGACGGCACGCTCACCGTCTGCTCGGACGTGCCGTACCCGCCGTTCGAGTTCGAGGACGCCGACGCTCCCAGCGGATACAGCGGCTTCGACATGGACCTGCTGCAGGCGATCGCCGACAATCTCGACCTCGAGATGACGGTCGAGGTCGTGGGCTTCGACCCACTGCAGAGCGGCACCGTGCTGGCCTCCGGTCAGTGCGACATCGGCGCCTCCGCGATGACCATCACGGAGGAACGGATGGCGAACCTCGACTTCTCCGACCCGTACTACGACTCGCTTCAGTCGCTGCTCGTCCCCGTTGATTCCGGGGTGACCTCGATCGACGACATCACCGGCACGGTTGGTGTCCAGCAGGGCACCACCGGTGAGGCATTCGCCAACGAGAATCTGCCCGAAGGGGCGTCCCCCGAGGCCTACCCGGGCGACGCCGAGCTGTGGACCGCGCTGCAGGCCGGCAACATCGACGCCATCCTCCAGGACTTCCCGGTCAACGACGAGCACGCCCAAGCCGATGAGGGGTACGAGATCGTCGACTCCTTCGAGACCGACGAGCAGTACGGATTCGCCTTCGCCAAGGACGAGAAGACCGAACTGCTGGAAGCGGTCAACGAACAGTTGAGCGCCCTGCGGGAAGACGGCACCTACGACGAGATCTACGATCGGTACTTTTCCGTCGACTGATTCCGAGGCCTGAGCACCATGCGGAGAACCACCCGCAGGCGCCTGACACGGGGCGCCATGTACGCACTGTTCGTGGCGGCGATCGGGTTGATCGCGATGGCGGCGGACTGGGAGAGACTTCGCCGGGTCTTCTTCCAGCTCGACGTCGCCCGGGAACAGTTCCCGGAAATCGTCACCATCGCCGCCAAGAACACTGTCCTGTTCACCGTCATCTCGTTCAGCGGTGGCCTCGTGCTGGGCGTGACGCTGGCGCTGATGAAGCTCTCGCCGGTGCTGCCGTATCGGTGGCTGGCCACCGTGTACATCGAGGTGTTCCGAGGGCTTCCCGCCCTGCTGACGATCTTCGGTATCGCCTATGTCCTGCCGATCGCGTTCGGGGTTCGCGCGCCCGGCGGCTCGGTCGGTGCGGGACTCGTCGCCCTGATCATGGTCGCGGGCGCCTACATCGCCGAGATCGTCCGGGCGGGAATCCAGGGCGTGCCGAAGGGGCAGAGCGAGGCGGCGAGGTCCCTCGGCATGTCGCCCGCACGCACGATGTTCTTCATCGTGCTTCCCCAAGCGTTTCGCATCGTGATCCCGCCGATCACCAACGAGTTCGTCCTTCTGGTCAAGGACACCTCGCTGCTGTTCATCGCGGGTTCCACGCTGCTGACAAAGGAGATCACCACCTTCTCTCGTGACGCCGTTTCCACCAGCGGAAACGCCACGCCGTTGGTGATGGGTGGCATGCTCTATCTCCTCATCACCATCCCGTTGACCCGCCTGGTGGCCGTACTCGAACGACGAATGGCGAAGACCCGATGACGCAGCCGACCCCGCCTCGCACCGATGTTCCAGCCATCGAGATCGCCGGTCTGTACAAGCGGTTCGGCGACAACGAGGTGCTGAAGGGCATCGATCTGACCGTGAAGGCGGGTCAGGTGGTGTGTGTGATCGGCCCGAGCGGCTCCGGCAAGTCGACATTGCTGCGATGCGTGAACCGGCTGGAGGAACCGACGTCGGGACAGATCCGGGTCGAGGGGATCGACATTCTCGATCCGGAGATCGACCTGGACAAGGTTCGGGCCCGGATCGGCATGGTGTTCCAGTCCTTCAACCTGTTTCCTCATCTCACGGTGTTACGTAACCTGACCATCTCGCAGCGGCGGGTCCTCGGCCGCTCCAAGGGCGAGGCCGAGGAGATCGCTCGCGCCAATCTCGAGCGGGTTGGGCTGAGCGACAAGATCGACGCCTACCCAGCGCACCTCTCCGGTGGCCAGCAACAACGCGCGGCCATCGCCCGGTCGTTGTCGATGAGCCCGGACATGATGCTGTTCGATGAGCCGACTTCGGCGCTCGACCCGGAACTCGTCGGCGATGTCCTCGACGTCATGCGGGCGCTTGCCGACAGCGGCATGACCATGATGGTGGTCACGCACGAGATGGGTTTCGCCCGGGAGGTCGGCGACGAGCTGGTCTTCATGGACGACGGCATGATCGTCGAGGAGGGGAACCCGCGTGACGTCCTGGCGAATCCGCGGCACGATCGCACCCGGGCCTTCCTTGCCAAGGTCCTCTGACCACCTCCGCGAGTTGCGAGCCGCCGTAGATGTGACAGGCTATCGGCGAGCATCCCTTTCGTCAGGAGGACCGGTGGGCGACCCGCAAGCCACGAACGGCGATCTCGTCGAGCTGAGCGTGCCCGCGTCCAGCGCATACCTCGCAGTGCTGCGTACCACCTCAGCCGGGCTGGGGGCACGCCTCGGCCTGACCCTCGACGACATCGAGGATCTGCGGATCGCGGTCGACGAGGCGTGCGCCATGCTGCTGCCGATCGCTCAGGCCAACGCGCATCTGAATTGCCGGTTTCAGCTGCACGACGACGCCCTCGAGGTGATTGTCTCGGTGGCCGCGGCGCGTACGGAATTACCCGCTCGCGACAGCTTCGCCTGGACCGTGCTGTCGGCGTTGGCAGGCGAGGTGTACTCGTCGATAGACAACGGACGCGTGACCATCACGCTGCGTAAGAACCGGGGGTGACACTGCGGGTGGAGCAGGCGGCCGTCGACCGAGACGAGAGCCGCGAGCTGTTGCTCCAGCTCGCGGCGCTCGAGCCGAACGACCCCCGGCGCCTGCAGACCCGCAACCGGCTGGCCACGCTGCACCTTCCGCTCGCCGAACACCTGGCCAGGCGCTTCGCCGGCCGGGGCGAACCGTACGAGGACCTCGTCCAGGTGGCCACCATCGGGTTGATCAAGTCGCTGGACCGGTACGACCCGCATCGTGGCGTGGAGTTCTCCACCTACGCCACACCGACCATTCTGGGCGAGATCAAGCGCTGGTTCCGGGACAAGGGCTGGGCTGTCCGAGTACCACGCCGGCTTCAAGAGCTGCGGCTCTCGATCAGCTCCGCCACCACCGACCTCACCCACCAGCTGGGCAGGTCTCCTACCGTGAGCGAGCTGGCGACGACCCTGCGGGTCACCGAGGATGCCGTTCTGGAAGCGCTGGAGTCGGCGTCGGCATACAGCGCCGTCTCGCTCGACTATCCGGAGCCAGGCGCGGAGGAAGGTGCCGCTCCGCTCGAGTCGATCGGCCACGAGGACGAGGCCCTCGAGGGCGTGGAGAACCGCGAGGCGATCGGCCGCATCCTTGCCACGCTGCCGGACAGGGAGCGCCGCATCGTCGTTCTCCGATTCTTCCGCGGCATGACGCAGTCGCAGATCGCCGATGAGGTCGGCATCTCGCAGATGCATGTATCGCGCCTGCTGTCCCGTACGCTCGCCCATCTGCGGACGGCTCTGACAAGCGAAACCGGAAGTCCGCTGACCTGATGTGCCAGGCCTTCACCCGGGGACACTAAAGTGACCCATATGCGTGCCCTTGTCGTGGTCAATCCCCGCGCGACCACCACAACCGAACGCACGCGTGACGTCCTGCTTTCCGCACTGCGCAACGACCTCGAGCTTCAGGTCGCTGAGACCACACATCGCGGCCACGCCACCGAACTCGGCCGCCAGGCCCGCAACGATGGCCTCGACCTGGTCGTCGCCCTGGGCGGAGACGGAACCGTGAACGAGCTGATCAACGGGCTCTTGGAAAGCGGACCCGGACAGCGCGCCGGCGACGTCCCCGATATCGCCATGGTTCCCGGCGGCAGCACCAACGTGCTCACCCGCAATCTCGGCATCCCGGAGAACCCGATCGAGGCCACCGGCCTGCTGCTCGACGCATTGCGCGACGGACGCCGTCAGCCCCTGGGCCTGGGACGCCTCGACGACCGCTACTTCACCTTCACCGCGGGCGCCGGTTTGGACGCGGACGTGATCCACGCGGTCGAAGACGCCCGGGACGGCGGCCGGAAAGCTACGCCGGCGCTCTACATCCGTACCGCGCTCCGGCGGTACTTCGCCCAGCCGGACCGTCGGCACGGTGCCATCACGCTGGAACCGGACGGCTCCCCGGAAGCCCGCGTCAGCGGGCTCGGCGTGGTGGTCATCAGCAACTGTTCACCGTGGACGTACCTCGGGAGCCGGCCGCTGCGGCCGACCCCGTACGCGGACTTCAACGCGGGCCTCGACGTGTTCGGGCTGGACTCACTCGCGCTCGTGCCTACCCTTGCGTCCGTCGCTCAGATGGCGACCCGCCGCGGTCCTCGAGGCCGGCACGTCGTGTCGCTTCACAATCAGCGTGGCTTCACCCTCCGTGCCGAGCGCCCGGTGCCCGTACAAGTGGATGGTGACTACATCGGTGAGCGCGACCTCGTCACGGTGTCGGCTGTGCCGGACGCGATCCGGGTCGCCTACTAGGACTCAGCCGCACGCAACCACAGCCGTTCTGTCCGTTTTGTAGCTATTCGTACGCTTATTGTGACCGACGCTACACGAAGATTGGTGAGACGGAACGCACAAAGCCCTTGTACACGGGTCACGAACTTGTCACCCTTGTACTGCCACATGGTTACCAGGGCGCGCGCGTGCGCGCTCCGGGGAACCAGTGCGGCGAACTGGCGACTCTCCCGAGCATTTTTCTAGCTTGAGGGAGATTGTGGGCAGTTCGTGAACCAATTCACGTAACGACACGTTGTCAGGTAGTGACCCTGCCAGACACCATCATACGAGGAGCTGTGAGAACCATGGACTGGCGCCACCGTGCCGCCTGTCGCGACGAGGACCCGGAGCTGTTCTTCCCCATCGGGAACACCGGGCCCGCGCTACTCCAGATCGAGGAAGCCAAGGCGGTCTGCCGACGCTGTGACGTACGCGAAGACTGCCTGCGATGGGCGCTGGAAAGCGGCCAGGACGCCGGAGTCTGGGGTGGTCTTTCCGAGGACGAGCGCCGCGCACTGAAGCGTCGCAACGCCCGGGCCCGCGCCCGCGCCTACTGAAACCCTGCCCCTACGAACTAAGAAGGGACCTGCCCCGGTGCGGGCAGGTCCAGCGTCACCCGGGTCCCGGCGTCGGATCGCCGGGTCACCTCAATGGTGCCGCCCAGCTCGCCGATCACCAGCGTCCGGACAATCTGCAGGCCGAGATTGCCGGACGTTTCGGCGTCGAAGTCCTCGGGCAGGCCCACCCCGTCGTCGACGATCATGATGGTGAGCCGGCCGGCGGTCCGGCCGGCGGTGAGCGTGACGGTTCCGGGCCGACCGCCTAGACCGTGCTCCACCGCATTCTGCAGGATCTCCGTCAAGGCCATCGCCAGCGGCGTCGCCACATTGGCGCCGAGGATCCCGAAACTGCCGCGGCGCTCGCCGCGAACACTCGGCTCGGCCGTCGCCACCTCCGCCACCATCCCGAGGAGCCGATCGGCAACGCCGTCGAAGTCCACCGTGTCGTCCACCGTCTGAGACAGCGTCTCGTGCACGACGGCGATGGTGCCCACCCGCCTGACCGCCTCATCAAGGGCCGCCTTGCCCTCCGGGGCCTCGATCCGCCGTGATTGCAGCCGCAGCAGGGCGGCGACAGTCTGCAGGTTGTTCTTGACCCGATGGTGGATCTCACGGATCGTGGCGTCCTTGGTCAGCAACTCTCGTTCCCGCCGCCGGACCTCGGTCACGTCTCGGCAGAGCACGAGCGCCCCGACGTGCCGGCCTCCTGGGTCGAGCGGAATGGTACGCAATGTCATGACCGTGCCATTGCCCTCGATCTCGGTACGTACGTGCTGGTAGCCGGCCACGAGTACGTCGAGAGACTCGTCCATCGCGCCCTCACGTGGCGCCAGGGCGGCCGTCGCCTTGCCAAAGTGCTGACCCACCAGGTCAGCCGCGAGACCGAGCCGACGGTAGGCGGACATCGCGTTCGGGCTGGCATACCGGACGACGCCGTCGGCATCCACGCGCACCAGTCCGTCACCCACCCTGGGTGCTCCCCGTCGTCCCATGTCGGTACGACGGGCATGCGGGAAGCGGCCTTCCACGATGAGCTTCGCGAGTTCGCCCGCGCATTCCAGATACGCCAGCTCCAAGCGGCTGGGGGTGCGCACCGAGACCAGATTGGTATGGCGGCCGATCACCCCGATGATCCGGTCGCCGCGGCGCACCGGGATCTCCTCCACCCGCACCGGCACGTCGTCCCACCACTCCGGGTCGCCCTCGCGCTTGATTGTGCCTTCGGCGTAGGCGGCGTCGACGAGGGGGCGACGGCCCTTCGCCAGGAAGGTGCCGACCATGTCCTCGACGTACGCCGTGGGCCCGGTGGTAGGACGCATCTGTGCCGCCGCCCAGAAGCCGGCCCCGCCTCGGTCGGGTACCCAGAGGACGAGGTCCGCGAAGGAGAGATCGGCCATCATCTGCCAGTCCGCGACCAGCGCGTGCAGCCACTCCAGCTCCCCCTCGGTGAGGTCGGTGTGGCGTTGGACGACGTCATTCAGCGAGGGCACCGCTTCAGAGTACCGCCCCTCTGCTGGGAGGATGCCCGTGCGGTGCTGTCCCGGCAGGGAGCCTCACCAGGGCATTGCCGCCGCGATACCATGCACGTGACAGTGAGCTACACCCACCAGATGTGCTTCTTGTTATAGATCTGATTCCCGGGGGCTCTCGTCAAGCGTCGGGTCGATCTGCGAGGATTCTATTCGTGCAAAGGTCGTCGTACTGGGAACGCGTCGTCGCCGAGGGCTACCGCGTACCTCAGGGCGAGGCGCTGGACGAGCTCACCACTGAACTTGTCGCCATGCTCAGCGAGCCGGACCCGCACGTCCGAGACGGCATCGCCTACTCCGTCCTGCAGACCTGGATCTGCGAAGGCGTCTACGATCATCTGCTCGCCGGCCTCGGGGACGGACTCGCATACGGGCTCCGGGACGGCCTCGGCGACACCGGAGACCGGGTCGCGCTTCGCCGCTCCTACTCCGCATTGACATTGGCCGCCGTCATCGCTCGGGACAACCTCGTCCAGAGCCTGTCCCCCACAGCTGTCCTGACCTGGGCCGACCACGCCGTCGCCTGGCTGCTCGGCGAGGAGGACCTGCGCGCCTGGGTGCCCGAGCTCGGCTGGGTGCACGCCATCACCCACGGGGCCGACCTCCTCGGCGTGCTCAGCGCTTCGCGTCATCTGGGCACCGACGAGCTGACCGTCCTCCTGGATGTCATCGCCGAGCGCTTGCTGAAGCCCGCAGAGCACCAGTTCGAAGGGCTGGAGGACGAGCGCCTGGCGTTCGCCACGATGTCCTTGCTGCACCGCGACCTGGTCCCCACCGAAGCACTCGAGTCGTGGCTGGACCGCCTCGCCCGGCCAGCCGAGGACGTCGACGTTTCCGGTCCGCCCGGCCCAGCGAACCGCGCCAACATCGTCAGCTATCTCAAGGCGCTGCACCTGCAGCTGTTGCTCGGAGTACGGGGGACGCCCACCCAGGACGTGTCGCCCGAGCCGTCCGCCGCCCCGGATGCCCGCTCCGATCTCCTGATCGCCCTGCAGAAGGCGCTTCGCTCCGGCTCACCCTGGCTCTACCGCCAGACCGCGCCGAGCCCGGCACCGCCGCATACCAACCGCTAGCGCCTGGACCGTGGTCCGCCGGTCAGGTGGTGCGGTGGCGGAACGTGGCACGATACGCCTGCGGCGTGGTGTCGAGACGGCGGCTGAAGTGGTGCCGAAGCGCTGCGGCGGTGCCGAATCCGGTGGCGGACGCGACAGCGTCAATGGTGTCGTCGCCGCGTTCGAGCATTCTCTGGGCAGCTGCTACCCGCCGTGCCACCAGCCATTCGTACGGGGTGGTGCCCGTTTCCGCCCGGAACCTGCGGGCGAACGTCCTGGGCGACATCGTGGCCATACCGGCCAACCCTTCGACGGTCATCTCCTCGTCCAGGTGCATCTCCATATAGTCGATGATCCCTGCCAGTGTCGGAGCCGACGTCGGCCGCACCGGAGCCTGGACGAACTGTGCCTGCCCACCGTCGCGGTGCGGCGGGATCACCATGCGGCGCGCGACCATCGCTGCCATCTCGGCACCGAACTCCTTGCGCCACAGGTGCAGGCACGCGTCGAGGCCGGCCGCCGTACCCGCGCTGGTGATGACCGGGTCTTCGTCCACGTACAGGACGTCCGGGTCGACCTTGGCGCGCGGATACCGCTGGGCGAGTTCGTCGGTGTACATCCAATGGGTGGTGCAGCGTCGATCGTCGAGGAGGCCCGCTGCGCCGAGGACGAACGCCCCTGAGCAGACGGACAGCACTCGCGACCCGCGCGCCACCGCGTCTCGCAGGGCGGTCATGACGCCCTCGGTGTACAGGTCGGGTCGTTCGGCCACCATATGGCGCGGAATGGCGGGGATGCCGATCAAGTCCGCGTTGTCGAGGACCTCCAACCCATGCTCGACCGTGATGTCGAATCCGACGGAGGTGCGCACACGCCCTGGCTGGTTGGCGCACACCGCGAAGTCGAACACCGGCAGCCCTTGGGCCGACCGGTCGACGCCGAAGCTCTCACACAGCACACCGAGCTCGAACGGGGCGACGCCGTCGAAGACCAGGACAGCAACGTTTCGGAGCATTCACCCATAGTGCACGAAGAATGGCAGAATGTCGAGGTAGTGCGGCAGAACTGCCACTCGCGGCAGGATCATGGTGTCCGAAAGAATACTGCCATGATGGTGACAACGATCCTCCTACTCATCGCTCTTGCCGGTTCCGCCGCATGGTTGCTCCGTGCCGTTCTCGGCGACCATGGCAGACCTCCGGCGCCCACGTCGCACGACGCCCACAACTGGTCGACCGAGCCGCCGACCCACCCATACAGCGAGCGGCCGATAGCGTGACGCACGGCCTGCCTGCCCCCGGGCTCACCGCTGCTGACGTTCCGCCCACTACCCCAGGATCACAAGCACGTCGCCCTCCTGGACGACGTCTCCCGGCCTTACCTTGACATCGGTCACGAGGCCACCGCACTCGGTCAGCACGGGGATCTCCATCTTCATCGACTCCAGCACGAGCAGCGTCGCGCCCGGCTCGACATGATCTCCCTCGGACACCTCGAGAGAGTGGACGCTGGCCACCATCTCGGCGGATACGTGCTCGGCCACGCGGGCCCTCCTCTCAGCGCGGGCGCCGGCCCGAGCCAGCACACTGTGCGTTACCCTACGCCGATCACGTCCACTTACCGGGCGTGGCTTCCACGTGTTCACCACCCAACCGCGCCACCATGAGTACTGTGGTGCTCGTTGTGCTCGCATTGGCGGTCGGCCTGGCGGTCGGCTATGCCAAGCACGGGCGCCTGCGCCGCCTCGCCACCCCGCCTCCGGCGCGCAACCGTCTCGTCCTCACCGCTCTCGGACTCCACATCGTGGCAGTCTTCGCCAGCTGGACGGCATGGGAATCGGCACTGGCCACGTTGTCGGCGCTCAGCTGGTTCGTCATCGCCTTCTACGCGTGGGTGAACCGCTGGATGCCGGGAGCGCGGCTCGTGGCCGTCGGCCTGGCGGCCAACGCAGCGGTGCTCCTTGCCAACGGGGGCGTTCCCGTCTCGGCGGATGCCGCGGCACGCGCCGGCGTCGATGCGAGCGCCGTGTCGGCCGGCACCGCAGGCGCCACCGTCCCTGCCGAGTCCAGCCGGTTGTCCGTGCTTTCGAAGAACATCCCGGTCGCCTTCCCGCCTCGGCCCGAGGTGGTCAGCGCGGGCGACATCGCCGTCGCAGCCGGCCTGGCAACGGTGCTGGCCACCGGCATGGTCGGGCGTCGGCCGGCCACCAATGCCATACCATCCAGGCGACGCTACCGCTACACAGACGACGACCTCCTGGCCGGCGACGAGCCGCACGGCCGGGAGACCGATGGCGAACCCGGCCGGCCACCCGGCGATGCCGGAGACGCGGCCGCACATGCGACAATGAAGCATCGAGCGGACGGTGACACGTCGCCCATCCGCAAACAAGCCAGCGCATGAGAGCTGAGGTGTATGTCATGGGCAAGCGCGCACGCAAGCGCAAGGGCCGCAAGAGGAGCAACGCCAACCACGGCAAGCGTCCCAACGCGTAGTTTCCGGCGCCGGACGGGAAGCTCCTCGGGTCCGTCCGGCCCCGCTGTCCCAACCCCTGGCATGGGTTAGGGTCGCTATTGCGCCCGTCTTGTCCGTTTTGTGGAGCCATAATCCATGCCAGGGGTTAGGACAGGGCAAAAGGAACCGGGCGGGGCGGAACAGTCGGCGTCAGTCGACGAGCGCGGAAACCGCGAGGATCGCGGCACCCATCGCCAGGACCACCAAGACGCCGGAAGGAAACGGGTAGCGCTCCGACAAGGAGATGGCCCGGGGAAACCGGCTGCCGAGCTTGCGCGCCGTCACCGGGCGATCCAGCTCTTGCGCCGGGAGGCCGAGGTATGCGACCAGGCGGCGCATGTCCTCAGGTGTCCAGTGCGGGCTGCGCATCCGCACCACCAGCCGGCCGCGCCGGTCCAGCACGAACAGGTTCCGATAGGGCGTCGCTCCCGACGACGCCGCCAAGCGCACGCTGAGCACCGTGGCGATATCCGCCCGTGCGCGCTTCTTCGGCAGCCCGACAGGGCGGATGCTGTGCACGTGCGTGCCGGTGACCACCACTCGTTCGCGGCGCAAGAACTGCGCCACTCCAGCGAGCGTCAGCGCCACCACCGCGGCAGCGATGATACTGGCTGGGCCGTTGCGCACCACCACCATGGAGCCGAGCGCCCCCACCAGCACTGGAGTGCTCTTGACGAACATCCGGTAGTTCCGCCCGGAGGGAACGAGAACCCGCTCGGTCGGCGCTATCGCACGGTCAGCCACGGTACAGATCATAGGTGGCCGAGCCGGGACTGGCTACGCCTCGGTCACGTGGACGCGCACCTCTCGTATCCGGGCCAGCACCTTGGTCCGGAGCTCTTCGGGAGCATGCTCACAAGCGCACGACCGGGCTAGCACCGCCTTGACGGCGCGTTCGAGGTCGTACTTGGACAGACAACCGCCGCAGTCATGAAGATGAGCTTCGATCTCGGCGTAGGACAGCGTGCGGTCATCCCCTAGCTCGTGGTCGAGGAACGCGTAGACGCGATCTAGCACCTCGGCGCAGTCGACATCGTCGTCGTCACAACTCATGGCACTCGCGCACCCCCTGGTCCGCTATTACCCGCAGGGACGAGGCCCCGCTCGCGTGCGTAATCCTCCAGCAGCTCACGAAGCTGGCGGCGGCCCCGGTGCAGCCGGGACATCACCGTTCCGATGGGCGTACCCATAATCTCAGCGATTTCCTTGTACGGGAAGCCCTCGACGTCGGCGAGATAAACGGCGATCCGGAACTCTTCGGGGATCTCCTGCAACGCGTTCTTCACATCGGAGTCCGGCAGGTGAGACAACGCCTCGGCCTCCGCCGACAGCAGGCCGGTGGAGGTGTGCGCCTCGGCCCGGGCCATCTGCCAGTCTTCGATCTCCTCCGCAGCGCTCTGCTGCGGCTCCCGCTGCTTCTTGCGGTAGGAGTTGATGAACGTGTTGGTCAGGATCCGGTAGAGCCAGGCCTTGAGGTTGGTACCCTCCTTGAACTGGTGAAATGACGCATAGGCTTTGGTGAAGGTCTCCTGCACCAAGTCTTCGGCGTCGCTGGCGTTGCGGGTCATCCGCAATGCCGCCGAGTACAGTTGATCAAGAAAAGGCAGCGCGTCACGCTCGAAGCGCTGGCCGCGCTCTTCGGCACTCTCTCCTGTGGCCATCACATCCGATGCTACCGATGCCATCGGCGTGACCGTGCCCCAGTCCTTCCAGCTCGTCGAAACGGCCTTCCGCGACGGAGCCTTCTCCAGGCATGCCGTACCGGGTGCACTCACGTGACTCGACCCTCCCGGGGCTTGAAATGTCGCATCGATCACCGGGGTCAACCAGCGAATCGGAGCACAAATTCCCGCACCGCGCCGACCATCGCGGACAGCGCGTCTGCCTGGTTGTTCGCTTTCGGGACGGCCATGCCGTGGTCGGCATGGGCAATCGAGGCGAGTGTGAACGGCCCGGCGCCGAACTCGGCGGGCCGGCCGAAACTGTCGCGCTCGCCCTGCACCACGAGAGTGGGCACGCCGGCGCCAGTCAGCTCGTCGAGACGGGACTTCTCCGGTTTGCCGGGTGGGTGGAGGGGAAAGGCCAACGCGACGACGCCGCTCGCCCCCATCGCCGTGGCGGTGCGGCACGCAACCCGCGCTCCGGAACTCCGTCCACCCACGACGAGCGGGAGGTCCGCCGGCACCGGAATCGCCAGCCACGCTTCGTCGAGGAGAGCCGGACGAGGAGCGATCTTCTTGCCCGCGATCCGCCAAGGCTGCTCGAATCTGAGCACGCTGACTCCGTGCTCGGGCAACTCACGTGCGAGCGCGGCCAGGTCGCGAGCTTCCGGGCCACCTCCCGCGCCGTGGCCCAGGAGGAGACGCAGCCTAGGCTCGGGCGCCTCGTCCATCCACAGCTTCGCCGGCCCGGTCGGCGTCGCAACAGCCTTCTTCTCGGTCATGCCGGCCCTCGCGATCTTTAGAGCTCGACCGGCTCGAGGAGATGCGGGCCGTTGTTAGTGGCCTTGTTCACCTCGGTGGACACCGGGTAGACGTCGAGCACCCCCGGCACGGCTGGAGCAAGCAGATCCATCAGCTCGGACGAGTCGCTGTTGTCCGGGTCGAGCCATGCCTGCCACCTTTCCTGCTCCACGAGCATGGGCATGCGGTCGTGGATCTCTCCCAGCTCGTCCACGGCGTCGGTAGTGAGGATGACCATGGTCCAGCGAAACGCCTCCGGATCGTCGTCCGAGCGCGTGGGATCCCGCCAGATCTCGTAAAGGCCAGCCATGGCCAGCATGCCGTCCCTGGGATGGATGAAGAACGGCTGCTTCTTGCCCTTCTTCTCACCACGCCACTCGTAAAAGCCCTCGGCCGGTACCAGGCAGCGCCTGGCAGCGAACGCCCGCCGGAACGCCGGCTTCTCCGCGGCGGTCTCGACCCTGGCGTTGATCAGCCGGTTGCCGATGGAAGGGTCCTTCGCCCACGACGGCACCAAACCCCACCGCACCGTGGTCAGCCGACGCCGCGGCTCATCCTCTTCCGCGGCGCCCCGATCCGGGCGGGTGACGACCGCGTACACCTGTTTGCTGGGAGCGACGTTCCAATCCGGCTCAAGACGTTCCCGGACATCGATCCGGTCCACGCCGAACTCCTCCGCGAGATCATCCGCGTTCTGGCTCACCACGTAGCGCCCGCACATGCCTCCATTCTTACCGTGCGTGGCCATACTTTTCCGTGATCATCGACGGTTGACCATGTGATCATTTGGTCAACCGTCGATGATCACGGGAGAATGAGGGCCGACAGCCGATCCGTGACCAATTCCGGGCCGTTTCGTGGTAGGCAAGAAGCATGACTCTCGTTCGTCTGATCGCGCGCCCCATGCTGGCGTCCATCTTCGTCGTGCAGGGATGGAAGAACTATCGCAATCCTGAGCCGCTGGTCCCCACCGCGAAGTCGGTCACGGACCGGGTCGGGCCCTTCATCGAGCGCAATGTGCCCAATGCGCCGACAGACCCGAAGCAGCTGGTGCGGATCAATGCCGCCGCTCAGGTCGGTGCCGGCCTCGCGCTGGCGACGGGCCGGTTCCCCCGGCTGGCGGCACTGGTCCTCGCCGGCTCACTTGTGCCCACCACCATGGCGGCGCACCCGTTCTGGGAGATCCAGGACCCGGAGGAACGCGCCGCCCAGCGCATCCACGCCCTGAAGAACGCCGGTCTGGCAGGTGGCCTGCTCCTCGCCTCCGTCGACACCGAGGGCAAGCCGGGACTCAGGTGGCGCGCCAGCCGGGCCGCGGGCAAGGCCAAGAAGGCGTCGAAGTCCACTCAGAAGAAGGCACGCAAGGCCGCGAAGAGCGCCAAGCCGTCCTGACCGCTTACGCCACGCCGTCCAGGAGACGGCGGGCCGCCGTTCGGGCGGAGTCGAACGCGTCAGCACGTCCGCCGGCTGTCAGCATGATCGACACTCCCTCGTGCACGAGCATGAGCTGAGCACCCACGGCGTCTCGCAGCGCGGCATCATCGACTCCGGCCTCAGTGAGCAGGCGCACGTACAAGGCATGTGTCCATTCCTTCTCGGCCCGGATGACGGCCACGCCCGGGTGGTCGATTCCGCCGATCTCCGCGTAAGCGTTGACGAACGCGCAGCCGCGGATCAGTTCGGCATACCAAGCCTCCAGGGCGTCGAACACGGCAAGGACTCGGGAGACTCCCGCGTTCACGCCGACCCGCTCGGACGCGTGATCTCGCAGATGCGCCTCCACGAATGCCTGCCACCGCTCGGCCCGCCTCTGCAGATAGAGCGCTACCAGCGCGTCCTTGGAACCGAACCGGTCATAGAGCGTCTTCTTCGTGGTGCCCGCGGCTTCAGCGATCGTATCGACTCCGACCGCATGAATCCCCCAGAGATAGAACAGCTCGCTCGCCGCATCGAGCAGGCGTTCACCCGCTGGGGTGAGCCGCCCGTCGGCCGGCAGTGGCCGGCTCCGTCGCGCCCGTGCCGCTGGACCCCGCAACCGAGACGGTCCGATCGCTGGCAACCTGCCGTCAGGCGGGGCGGCTGAGGTGTCCGGCATCGTACGCTCCTCGGGGCAGTTCGGCCCCACGGGATGAGACCGACCGGTATGTTCACATACGCATCGTTGTTTTCGCAATCGCGCCGTAGACCACCGGCACCGACCACTCAGCCCTTCAGTACATCTGCCGTGTTCCGTGTGGCGAACCAGCCGGCCACGAGTGTCAACCGGTCCTGCGGCACAGAGCGTCGCCGGCGAGCGTGCGCGCGTAGACGACGCGGCGGCCCTCGCGCCAGCGCGTCACCAGCCCGGCCCGGCGCAGCACCGACAGGTGGTCACTGATCCCACCGGCGCTGACGCTCATCCGGCCGGCAAGATCTAGAGTCGCGGCCGGCCGGTCCAGCTCCTGCAGGATGCGTGCCCGGCGCCGGCCGATCAGCGATTCCAGGGCCTCGTCGTCCACCCCCGCCGGCTCCCAGAGGTTGCCGATCCCCCTCGGCGGGTAGACCAGTGCCGGGTCCCAGGGCGGGTCGGTCCTCGGCCACACCCGCGGCCATGTGAACGCCGACGGGATGACGAGCAGTCCCCGGCCGGCGAGGTCCACGTCGGCCGTCTTCACCGTCGCCCGGACGGTGAGGCGGTCCGCGTCCCAGTGCACCGATGGATGCAGGTCGACGAAGGCCGCGCGCGACCCCACCGAGACCAGGCTCCGGGCGCGGGCGGTGAGCTCGGCTTCGAGGAGCGCCGATACCGTGGCCCACCGGGGCGCCAGGACAGCGCTCCACAACGCCCGCATCTGCTCCACCAACGCGGCCAGAGCCCCGGCCGGGTCTTCCACGAACGGCCGCGCAGGGGCCGGCAGGTCGTCGGCGTAGCGCTGCGAGATCTCGGCGGCGACCCGCTCCGGCGGTGTCGCGGCGACCCGGGCCAGTTCGGCCTCGATCGTCGGGTGCGGCTCCCGCGGCGGCGGGCTGACGAACACCGGCCAGTACGGGCCGCCGAACGGAGTGGCGGCGTTGAGAAGCGACAGGTCGAGCCCCTGTATCCGCGGCACGGCCCACGCCGTCCACCGCCGGTGCACCGTGTAGGGATCGGGCCGTCGCAGTACGTAGAAGGCGCCGATCAGGTCCATGAGCGGTGCGATGGCGAACCGGGTCCGCAACACGTCGTCCTGGCCGAAGCGGTACCGGATCACGGATTCAGCCTAGACTGAATCTCTGGATGTAGCCCCGGCGCGGGCCTAGAAACGACACATGACCGAAGACCGCGTCGGTATCGCGCGAAGGATCATCGACTCCAACTGCTACCTGACGCTCGCGACGGCCGACGCCGACGGCAGGCCGTGGGCCACGCCCGTGTGGTTCGCCTCCGAGCGGTACACCGACTTCATCTGGCTGTCGCGGACCTCGACGCGGCACTCGGCCAACATCGCCCGCCGTCCGGAGGTCGGTATCGTGGTATTCGACTCGACCGTGCCGATCGACCAGGGCCAGGCGGTGTACGTCGAGGCGGTGGCTGGGCAGGTCCCGGCCTCCGGGGTGGAAGCGGCGGTGGCGGTATTCTCCGCCCGGTCGGTGGCCGCCGGTGGCCGTCCCTGGCAGCTGGCCGACGTCGTCGCACCGGCCAGTTTCCGTCTTTACCGGGCCCGGGGAAACGCCCACTACGTCCTCGACGCACATGACAGCCGTGTCCCGGTCGATCCGGCCCCGACATGGTGACCTCGGCCGTCTGCATCCGCCGCCGTGCGTTGGTCACGCGCTCAGGGCGTGCGGACCGCTATGCCGAGACCCGTTCCCGCCGACCAGCGCCCGCGCGCCGTGCCGGCGGTCTACCTTTACATTGATTATCAAGGAGGAACGACGATGGGCAAGGTATTCATTCATGCGACCGTCACACTGGACGGATTCATGGCGGATAGTGACGGTGGCGTCGACTGGATGTTCGATTTCGAGGGCGTCGAGGAAGACGCGGAAATCATCAACAAAATCATGGAAGAAATCGGGGCGATCGTCGGCGGTGCCAACAAAACGCAGACCATCGAAGAGGGCGAAATACCTTATGGTGGCATGGTGAAAGTACCCACATATCTCATGACCCACGAAGCCCACGAACCCATCGAAAGAGATGGTATAACATACTCGTTTGTCGTCAACGACATCGCGCAGGCAGTCGAAGCCGCCAAAGCCGATGCCGGCGACAAAAGCGTCAGCTTGCTGGGCGGCAGCATATCCCGGCAGTGCTTGAATCTGGGATTAGTAGACGAAATTCAGCTTCACGTAGTGCCATTGCTGCTTGGCAACGGCATTTCATTATTCGGCGGACTCGATGAACGCATTACCCTGGAGCGCATACAAACAGCCGCCTACGCGGACGGGACGCACCTGCGCTACCGAGTAGTACGATAACCAGCAACCGTTCCCATGTTCAGTAGATCCGGGGCTAGCCTTGCGAGGCATATCCCGTCAGGAACGGCGCACCGAAACCGCGCCTTGTACCCCGCTGTTCGGACACCATGATCTTCGCGACCGGGTGAACCTGACCAAACTCACACGGCTAGCACGAACCCATTCCGCACACCGGCTGGAACCACCACGACAGTAATGAGGGTGGTGGGTACGATCTTCACAGTGCCGTACCCACCGGCCCAAAACTCCCCCGGTGTGATCATCACGATCGAGGTGGGACATGCCGTGAGGGCCGCGGCCGCCCCAACCGGCGATTTCGCGCACGCTCGGTCCCACGATCACGCTCGGTCCCCCGGCCACGCTCGGTCCCACGAACACGCTATGCCCCATCACCACAACGACGGCCATCAGCGATGGCGCTACTCGATCTGGAAGCCGGCCGCTTCGACGTGGCCCGGGACCGGATCGCGGTCTCGCGTCTACCGGCCGTTTCTCACACGACCGCTTCAACATGGACGCGCATACCCAGCGTCATCAGGAACCAGGCATCCAGGCCGGCAGCAGAATCCAGGGCGGGCCGGGGCCCAACAACCAGCTGCAAGTCACACCTCAGCCGGCGGGCAAACCCCGGCGATCAGCTGACCGGCTCCGCGATCAGCGGACGCGTCTCGGTCGCTGCGGAGCGGACCTCATCGGCGGCCTGATCGTCCGGCTTGGTCTGCGAATCGCGTTCCGCGGCGACCCGTTCGGCGTAGATCTCGACCTCGCGCTCCACCTGCTTCTCGTCCCAGCCGAGAACATCCGCCATCAGCCGGGCAACCGCATCCGCGGCCTCCAGACCGCGGTGCGGGTATTCGATGGAGATGCGCGTGCGCCTCGTCATGACGTCGTCGAGGTGCAAAGCTCCTTCATGAGTGGCGCCGTAGGCGACCTCGACCTTCAGGTAGTCCGCAGCGCCCGGAAGCGGTTCGAGCAGGTCCGGCCGGTCTGCGGCCAAGGCGAGCACCTGATGAACGAGCGAGCCATAGCGGTCCAGCAAGTGGCGCACCCGGTACGGGTGCAGACCGTGCTGGGAGGCCAGCCGATCGACCTGGTTGACCAAGGCGTGGTAACCGTCGGCGCCGAGGAGCGGCACCTTGTCGGTGATGGACGGGGCGATCCGGCCCCGCAGGTCTCCGGCGGCCGCGTCGATGGCGTCCGCGGCCATCACCCGGTAGGTCGTGTACTTGCCGCCGGCGATCGCCACCATGCCCGGAGCCGGGCGCGCTACCGCGTGTTCGCGGGACAGCTTGGACGACTCGTCGCTTTCCCCGGCCAGCAACGGGCGCAGCCCAGCGTAGACGCCTTCGATGTCGTCATGGGTCAGAGGCGTGGTCAGCACCGAATTGACGTGGTCGAGGATGTAGTCGATATCGGCCCGCGTCGCCGATGGGTGCGCGAGGTCATAGGTCCAGTCGGTGTCCGTGGTGCCGATGATCCAGTGGTTACGCCAGGGGATGACAAACAAGACCGACTTCTCGGTGCGCAGGATCAGTCCGGAATCGGCGGCGATGCGGTCACGGGCGACGACGATGTGGACGCCTTTACTCGCCCGCACCCGGAACCGGCCGCGGGCGCCGGCCATCCGCTGCATCTCGTCGGTCCACACGCCGGTGCAGTTCACCACGACGTCGCAGGTGACATCCTGCTCCTCGCCGGTCTCGACGTCGCGGATCCGGACCCCGCTGATCCGGTCAGCCTCCCGGAGAAAGCCGACCACCTGTGTGGACACACGAACGACCGCACCGTAGTGGGCGGCGGTCCGCGCGACGGTCAGGGTGTGCCGGGCGTCGTCGGCCTGCGCGTCGTAGTACCTGATCCCGCCGATCAACGAGTCGTGGCGCAACGCAGGGAAAAGCCTCAGGGCTCCCGAGCGGGACAGGTGCTTCTGGCCGGGAACGGAGCGAGCTCCCCCCAGGCTGTCGTAGAGGAACAGGCCGGCGGCCGTGTACGGGCGCTCCCACAGCCGATGCATGAGCGGATACAGAAAGCTCACCGGTTTCACCAGGTGCGGCGCGAGCCGGGTGAGCATCAGCTCACGCTCCCGTAATGCCTCTCTCACCAGCCCGAACTCGAACTGCTCGAGGTACCGCAACCCGCCGTGGAAGAGCTTGCTCGAGCGGCTGGACGTGCCCGCCGCGAGGTCGCGCGCTTCTACCAGCGCGACCCGCAGGCCCCGCGTGGCGGCGTCCAGCGCAGCGCCGGTTCCCACCACGCCTCCGCCGATGACGACGACGTCGAAATGCTCCTCGGCCAGGCGTCGCCAGCTGCGGGCGCGTTCCTCCGGCCCGAGACTGCCGGCTTGCCCATCGAACTGCGGCTCTGTGCTGCGCTTGGCCACCTTGACCTCGCCTCCTCGCGGGTCTTCCGTCACGACGTCCAACGCTACCCGGAAATTCACTCAACAGCGTAGACAGTCACTGATCTAGAGCGGTAGTTTCGACCTAGCTCGGTGGATCACACGAGTACCTACGGCAACGGCGCCGGGACTCTCCGCTACCGGACGTGCCGCGTTACGTTGCCACGTCCTGGAGGGGGTCCAGATGGCCTTCGGTGAAATCTTCTATTGGGAGCTGCTCGGGACGGGCATGCTCGTCCTGCTCGGCTGCGGCGTTGTGGCCAACGTTTTATTGCCGAGGAACAAGGGTTTCGGCGGAGGCTGGCTCCTCATCAACTTCGGATGGGGGCTCGCTGTCTTCGCCGGCGTCTACGTCGCCGCTGCATCGGGCGCGCACATCAACCCGGCCGTCACCATCGGCCTGGCGGTCCAGGGCGACGTGACGGAGTGGAGCGACGTACCGGCCTATATCCTCGGCCAGATGACCGGTGCCATCATCGGCGCCGTCATCGTCTACTTCGCCTACAAGCTGCAGTTCGACGCCGGTGAGGAGCCGGCGCTGAAACTCGGGGTGTTCTCCACCGGTCCTGAAGTCCGCAGCTACGGCTGGAACTTCCTCACCGAGGTGGTCGGCACGTTCGTGCTGGTCTTCGTGGTCATGTCCATCGGCCCGCACCCCATCGACATCGGCCCGCTCGCGGTCGCCCTGCTGGTCGTGGGTATCGGCGCCTCGCTCGGTGGCCCCACCGGGTACGCCATCAACCCGGCCCGTGACCTCGGCCCTCGTATCGCGCACGCGTTCCTGCCCATCAAGGGCAAGGGCAGCAGCGACTGGGGCTACTCCTGGGTTCCGGTTGCCGGGCCGATTGTCGGCGGTATCCTCGCCGGTCTTCTCGGCAGCGCCGTGTTCTGATGAGATGGGTGATAGCGGCGGCGCGCGCGTCAAGTTCCGTCGCTGTCACGCCTCACGCACCCTCGAACTTCACGTACGCACTACCCACCAGCAACACGAGGAGAGCCCATGGCTCAGTACGTAGCCGCCATCGATCAGGGCACCACATCCACCCGTTGCATGATCTTCGACCACTCCGGCAACGTGGTCTCGGCGGACCAACGCGAACACGAGCAGATCTTCCCCCGCGCCGGATGGGTGGAGCACGATCCCCAGGAGATCTGGCGCAACACCCGAGAAGTCTGCGCCGGTGCGCTGGCCAAGGCAGACCTGGTCACCGATGACGTCATCGCCGTCGGCATCACCAACCAGCGCGAGACGGCGGTGGTGTGGGACCGGACCACCGGTGAGCCGGTCTACAACGCCATCGTCTGGCAGGACACCCGCACCGACAAGATCGTCGACGAGCTGGCCCGGCAGGGCGGCGGGCAGAATCGGTATCACGCGACCACCGGGCTGCCCCTGGCCACCTATTTCTCCGGTCCGAAGGTGAAGTGGATCCTCGACAACGTCGAGGGCGCCAGAGAGAAGGCCGAGGCCGGAGACCTGGTCTTCGGCAACATGGACACGTGGGTGCTGTGGAACGCCACCGGCGGGACCGATGGCGGCGTGCACGTCACCGACCCCACCAACGCATCACGCACGCTGTTGATGGACCTCGACACGCTGACCTGGAACGAGCAGAACGCCGCCGACATGGGCATCCCGATGTCCATGCTGCCGGAGATCCGCTCGTCGTCGGAGGTCTACGGCCACGTCCGCGCGCGCGGCGCGTTCGCCGGGCTTCCGCTGGCGGGCATCCTGGGTGACCAGCAGGCGGCCACGTTCGGCCAGGCGTGCCTGGAGGTCGGCGAGGCGAAGAACACCTACGGCACCGGCAACTTCGTCCTCCTCAACACCGGCACCGAGAAGGTGATGAGCGAGAACGGCCTGCTGACCACGGTCTGCTACAAGATCGGCGACAACGAGACCATCTACGCGCTCGAGGGTTCGATCGCGGTCACCGGCTCGCTGGTCCAGTGGATGCGGGACAACCTCGGCATCATCAGCAGTGCGCCGGAGATCGAGCAGCTCGCCGACAGCGTCGACGACAACGGCGGCGTGTACTTCGTCCCGGCGTTCTCCGGCCTCTTCGCGCCCTACTGGCGCTCCGACGCACGCGGGGCCATCGTCGGGCTCACCCGATACGTCAACAAGGGCCACCTCGCGCATGCGGTCTTGCAAGCCACGGCGTTCCAGTCACTCGAGGTCATCGAGGCGATGAACGCTGACTCCGGGGTTCCGCTGAAGTCGCTGAAGGTCGACGGCGGGATGGTGGGCAACGAGCTGCTCATGCAGTTCCAGGCCGACATCCTCGGGGTCCCGGTGATCCGCCCGGTGGTGGCCGAGACGACGGCCTTGGGCGCGGCGTACGCGGCCGGGCTCGCCGTCGGCTTCTGGGAGACCGAGGAGGACATCCGCACCAACTGGGCTCAGGACAAGCAGTGGGACCCGCAGATGGACCAGGACGAGCGGGACAAGCAGTACCGCAGGTGGAAGAAGGCGGTCACCAAGACCTTCGATTGGGTCGACGAGGAGACCGACTGATCCGGCACCGGTAGGCTGAGGACCGATGACTGAGTCCTCCGCCCCGCTGTGGCCTGCGCCGACCGCACCTGCACCGGTCGATGCTGCCATCACGCTGCCCGGTTCGAAATCCGTGACCAACCGAGCGCTGATTCTCGCCGCTCTGGCCAGTTCGCCATCCCTGGTCGGCCGCCCGCTGATCGCACGGGACACCCGGCTGATGGCCGGCGCTCTGCGAGCGCTCGGTGCCGAGATCGACGACGACACTCACGGCTGGCGGGTCACACCGGCCACGTTCGACGGCGGCGGCAAGGTCGATTGCGGCCTTGCCGGCACCGTCATGCGGTTCGTGCCGCCGGTGGCCGCGTTGGCCGCGGGTGACGTCGTCTTCGACGGCGACGCGCATGCTCGCGTCCGCCCGATGGGCGCCATCATCAACGCCCTGCGGCATCTCGGCGTCTCCATCGACGACTCCTCCGGCGACGCGGGCCGCCTGCCGTTCACCGTGCACGGTGACGGACGGGTTCCCGGGGGCGAGGTGACGATCGACGCATCGGCGTCGTCTCAGTTCGTCAGCGGCTTGATGCTGGCCGGCGCCCGCTATGACCGCGGCCTCACCGTCCAGCACGTCGGAAAGCCGATCCCGTCGATGCCGCACATCGAGATGACAGTGAACATGCTGCGGGAACGTGGCGTCGTGGTCGATACAGCGTCGGCCAACACGTGGCGGGTAGAGCCGGGCCCCGTCTCGGGGATCGACACCACCATCGAGCCGGACCTCTCCAACGCCGCGCCGTTCCTGGCCGCGGCGCTCGTGACCGCCGGCGAGGTGCGGATACCCGGCTGGCCGGCGTTCACCAGCCAGCCCGGTGACGCGCTGCGCGAGCTGCTCGCCCAGATGGGCGCCACCTGCGTGCTGGGCGACGTCCTCGCGGTGAGCGGGACCGGGGCCATCCACGGCATCGACGCGGACCTGCATGACGTCGGCGAACTGACTCCGGTGCTGGCGGCGCTGGCCGCGCTCGCGGACTCGCCGTCCCACCTGCGTGGCATCGCACACCTGCGCGGGCACGAGACAGACCGGCTGGCCGCGCTTGCCACCGAGATCAACGGCCTGGGCGGCGACGTCACCGAGACCGCCGACGGCCTCGTCATCCGCCCCCGGCCGCTGCAGGGCGGCGTGTTCCACAGCTACGCGGACCACCGCATGGCCCAGGCGGGTGCCGTCCTGGGCCTGGCGGTCCGCGGCGTCCAGGTCGAAGACATCGCCACCACCTCGAAGACGCTGCCCGACTTCCCCGGCATGTGGGCCAGCATGCTCGGGTTGGAGCCTGTGGCGTGAGTCCGCGGCCCAGGCGGTCTCACGCGTCGTACGACGAAAGTGACGTCCGAGTCCGCCCGGGACGCGGCACCCGGCCGCGCAGCAAGATCCGTCCGGCGCACAGCGGCGCCGTGCCTGGCATGGTGGTGGCCGTCGACCGCGGCAGGTACACGTGCGTCATCGGCGACGACGACCAGGTGGTCACCGCCATGACCGCCAGGGAACTGGGGCGCAAGGCCGTCGTCGTCGGAGACCGGGTGGGCCTGGTGGGTGACGTGTCCGGAGGCGCCGGCACACTGGCCCGCATCGTCAGGGTGCATCCACGCACGTCCGTGCTGCGCCGGACGGCCGATGACGACGACGACGTGGAGCGCGTGATCGTCGCCAACGCCTCTCATCTGGTGATCGTCGCCGCGGTCGCCGACCCCGAGCCGCGTCCCCGGCTGATCGACCGGTGCCTGGTCGCCGCCTTCGATTCGGGGATGACGCCGCTGTTGTGTGTCACCAAGTCCGACATCGGCGACCCGTCCGAGCTCGTCGGCATGTACGCCCCGCTGGACGTGCCCACCGTCGTCACCGGCGCGCACGACGAACAGGGGATCGCTCAGCTGCGCGATGCGCTGAACGGTGAGATCAGCGTCCTGGTCGGGCATTCCGGCGTCGGGAAATCCACCCTGGTGAACGCTCTCGTGCCCGGTTCGGACCGGGCCATCGGCGCGGTGAACGTCGTCACCGGCCGCGGCCGGCACACCTCCACGAGTGCGGTGGCGCTGCGACTTCCGGACGGCGGATGGGTGATCGACACGCCCGGCATCCGCTCCTTCGGACTGGCGCACGTCGATCCCAGCACGTTCATCACGGCGTTTGCGGACCTCGCCGCCGAGACCGACGAGTGCCCGCGGGGTTGCACCCACGGAGCGGGTGAACCGGAATGCGCGCTCGATGACGCTCGCGAGGCGGGCCGCCTGGACCCCGCCCGCATCGACTCGTTCCGCAGGCTGCTGGCCAGCCGCGAACGACAAGCCGGCGACTGAACCCCCTCGCGATCACCATGAGCCCCGCCGAGCCTGTACATTCTGGGCGTGGCCCATGACGACGACCTCCGTTTCGCGCACGTGCTCGCCGACGATGCCGACTCCCAGACACTCTCCCGCTTCCGGGCCGCCGACCTCAAGGTCGACACCAAGGCCGATCTCACCCCGGTCACGGATGCGGACCGCGCCACCGAAGAGGCAATTCGCCGCACCCTGACCAGGGCGAGGCCGCGCGACAGCATCGTCGGAGAAGAGTTCGGCACCGACGGCTACAGCTCCCGGCGCTGGGTCGTCGATCCCATCGACGGTACGAAGAACTACCTGCGCGGAGTGCCGGTCTGGGCCACCCTGATCGGCCTCATGGTCGAGGACCAGGTGGTCGCCGGGGTCGTGTCCGCTCCGGCGCTCAACCGACGGTGGTGGGCGGCTCGTGGCACCGGCGCGTGGACCGGGCGTTCGCTGTCGTCGGCGACTCGATGCCGGGTGTCCGACGTCGCCACGCTCGATGACGCGTCGCTGTCCTACTCGGAGCTGAGCGAATGGGAGAAGCACGGTCTGCTGCCGGAGTTCCTGGAGCTGACCCGGGCGTGCTGGCGTACCCGCGCCTACGGCGACTTCTGGTCTTACATGCTGGTGGCTGACGGCGCGGTGGACATCGCCATGGAGCCGGAGCTGGCCCTCTATGACATGGCCGCCCTGGTGCCCATCGTCGAGGAAGCCGGCGGCCGGTTCACCGGACTCCACGGCGAACCCGGCCCTCACGGCGGCAGCGCCGTGGCCACCAACGGGCGGCTGCACGACGACGTCCTCGCCGCCCTGGAACCAGCCGGCTGACTCCCGGACCGGCTTCTGATCGAACAACGCCTCACGCGTGCGGAGGCTGGTCCATGTCCTCGATCCGCACCGACCACAACGCGATGGTGACCACCACGGCCGCGACGGCGAGAAGTGACGCGCCGACCACCGCCGCGACGTTGACGCTGCGGGTGAAGCCGTCGAAGGCGCTGATCAGCACGTCGTCCGACAGGACATCCGGCAGGCGTTCCGCGACCGCCACGGCCCCACCGAGGGTCGCGGAGGCGGCGTCGGCCGTGTCCGGCGGCAGTCCTGGTGGCAGAGCCGTACGCATGTCGCTCTGATACACGGCGGTGGCGACACTGCCTAGCAGGGCGATTCCGAGCGCGCCGCCGAACTCGGAACCGGTCTCCGAGATAGCCGCGGCGGCTCCCGCGTTCTCCGGCGGAGCGGTGGCGACCACCAGGTTGACAGCGAGCGCCATCGCCAGGCCCATGCCGAGGCCAAGGATGCTGTAGCCGGTCATCAGGAACGCGATGGAGTCGTCGGCGGCCAGCCGGCTGAGGAGGCCGAAGCCCACCGCACCGAAGGCCAGACCGGCGCCGACGATCACACCGGGCCGGATCCATCTCACCAGCAACGTGCTCAGAGTGATACCGGCCATCATGACCCCCACCATCGGCAGCATCCACAGCGCCGCCGTGAACGGCCGGTATCCCAGGACGAGCTGCATGTGCTGAACCACGAGCATGCCTAGACCCGCGGAGGCGAGCACGATGGCCAGATTTGCGCCGATCGATGCGGAGAAGGCGCTGCGGCGGAACAGCCGGACGTCGATCAGCGGGTCCGTCCCGACCCGTTGCCGGCGAACGAAGACGTAGCCGATCACCAGGCCCGCCACCACGGCAGCCAGCGCAGTCACCTGCCAGCCGTTCTCCGCCAGCTTCTTCAGGCCCCAGATCACGGCCAGCACCGCCGCGATGGACAGCCCGGCGCCGGGGAGGTCGAATCCGCGTGCGTGGGGATTGCGAGATTCCGGCACCACCACCGGGGCGAGGACAAGCAGGAGCACCATGACAGGAATGTTGATCAGAAAGACCGAACCCCACCAGAACCGCTCTACCAGCAGGCCGCCGATGATCGCGCCGAGCGGGAAACCGGCGCTGAACGAAGCGGTCCACACACCCACCGCCGCCCGGCGCTGGCCCGCGTCGTGGAACATCGACCGGATGAGCGCGAGCGTGGACGGCGCGAGCGTCGCGCCACCGATACCGAGCAGCGCCCTGGCCAGGATCAGCATCTCCGCACTGGTGGAGTACGCGGCCATCACCGAGGCCGCACCGAAGGCGAGCGCACCGGCGATCAGCAGTCTGCGGCGCCCGATCCGGTCCCCGAGCGTACCCATGCTGATCAGGAGTCCGGCCATGAGGAATCCGTAGATGTCCATGGTCCACAGCAGCTGGCTGCCGCTGGGGCGGAGATCGGCGCTGAGCCACGGCGCAGCCATGAACAGCACGGACAGGTCCATTGACGCCAGGAGAGCGGGCAACGTCAGGACGGCCAGACCGAGCCATTCGCGCCGGCCCGCTCTGGTCGGGGAAGTCGTTTCACTCATGACATGAACTATACAAACGTCTTATACGTATGTCTAACACGCACGTGTAAGTTAGGGTTGGCCGCTATGGGGCACCGTGAAGATCTCCTGGCAGGCGCGAAGAAGTGCCTGTACGAGAAGGGGTACGCACGCACCACGGCACGTGACATCGTGGCCGCGTCGAACACCAACCTCGCCTCCATCGGCTACCACTTCGGCTCGAAAGAAGCGCTGCTCAACGCCGCGCTCATCGAAGCCAGCGACGAGATGGCGGAGGAATTCATCCAGCTCACCGGGCGTGAGATGACTTCAGGCCGACCGGGCAGCACAGCCGAAGCCTGGGACCGCGCCATGAAGGAGTTCGCCCGGTATCGCCAGCTCCTGATCGCCCAGGTCGAGGCCTGGGCCCAGGTAGAACGCTCACCCGAGCTGCGCTCCGAGCTCGCGCGCCACTATGAAGATGGGCGCGTCCGGGGAACCGCCGCCAGCAAGGACATGATCCCCGCTGCCGACGACAGGACCGGACGCGCGATCGCGGCCGTGACCATGGCGCTGGCCGACGGATTGATCATCCAGTGGCTCCTCGATCCGGACCAGGCGCCCACCGGGGAGGACATAGCCCTGGGCATTCGCGCCCTCGCCGGCGTGGCCTCAGTCACTGATCCTGACATCGAGTCTGGCGGCGAATCCGGCAACGCGCATGACGACGAGTCCGGCGCGGAACCGATCGGGCAACAGAGGCAGGCCACCGGCGAAATCCGGGCATAGCCCTTGATTTTCCTCCCTTCGTGGCGCAGGGTGACACCTCGGACCTTGATCAAACGAGCTCGCCGGCAATTTCTTGGAACAGTCGCGTCATAACCGAGGCTTCAGCCCGTTCTGGTTGGTGACAGGGGAATGCGAGCGGCACGACAGGGGGTGACCTTGCGCCACGTGTCGGGGTGCCGCCAGACCGGTTCGCCGGCCACGATGCTTGCCGCGTCGTGGCTGGCGCATCGTCATGGGGACTACTCCACGTTGCCCGACCCACTACCACCACCAGGAGTCGACGCCGTGCTCGAAGCTCTTTCCGAGTCGTCCACCGACCCGACGAGAGTCATTGAAGCCCTGACCCTCTTCGCATGGGACAGCGTGACCAACTCGGCGGATCTGACGTGCACGCTCGAAGAGATAGACGCACTCTGGGACCTTCTGGAGAACGACGGAGGCAGCGTTATTTCCCGTGCTGACGCGCGCCATATCGTGACCGAAGGCTGGGTGGATGCCGTCGCCGCCGAGCGCGGCTCGCCCGGAATAGACGCATTGTCCGGATTGCACACCACCGGATACCTGATTGGCCGCATACACGAACTGGACCGGTTGACCGACGGAGCCACCGCAGCCCTGATACTCCTGGCCGTTACCTGGAAACAGCCGGACAGCCCGTGGACACGCATCTCCCACATCCTCCAGGTGGCCTCGGCACTGCGAGACGCCGTCCGCCCGGAGGCCACACTCGGCCAATTCGGCACACATTGCTCTTTAGCTCTGGTACCGGACGATACTCGCTCCCGGCTTGAGCGAGTACTGTTGAATAAAAGACTCCAAACGGAAGAACTCAGGACATCCGGTATAGCCGTGAATCTGTTCCCTTTACCAGAAGATCGGTCCCGTGTAACTGAACTAATCGTACGACTTCAGGACGGATCAACGGTCGGCGACAAATCTGGGCCGATCGGCCGGTACCATCCCGGTCACGAGTCCCTAGACTGACGGTTGACCGAAAGAGGTAGGGACTACACCGTTGACGACTCCAGCTGAAGCACCGAGCGACGCCCAGCTCATCGCGCAGACGCGCGAGGGCGACATGGGCGCATATGACGAGCTGTACCGCCGTCATTACGACGACGCCTCCCGAGTGGCACGGATCGTCACCAACAACAGTGACGAGGCCCAGGACGTCGTCTCCGAGGCGTTCACCCGGGTACTGACCCGGCTGCGCGAGGGCGGCGGGCCTGACACTGAGCTGACTCCCTACCTGCGGACGGTCGTCAGGCGGCTCGCCATCGACCGGCACCGCAGCTCTCAGCGCGACGGCCAGCCGACCGATCAGGCCATCCTCGAGATTCTGCCGCGGACTGACGACCCGATGGCTCGCGCCACCGACCGCGAGCTCGTCCGGCAAGCGTTCGAGACCCTTCCTGACCGCTGGCAGCAGGTGCTGTGGCACACCGAGATCGAGGGGCGCTCGCCCGCGTCCCTCGCATCGAGCCTGGGCAGCACCCCGAACGCCGTCGCCGCGCTGGCATACCGCGCTCGGGAGGGCCTGCGGCAGGCCTATCTTGCCGTCAACCTCTCGTCCGATGTGCGCGCCGAGTGCCGCCCCTACGCCCCGAAGGTCGCCGCCTATGTCCGCGGCACCTTGTCGGCACAACACACGCGCGCGGTCACCACGCACCTCAGCGAATGTGCGCATTGCCGGGAGCGACGCGACGAACTCCTGCTCCTCGTCTCCGACCTTCGTGGCACCTTGTGGCCGGCGCTGCTTCTGCCTGCCGTGGCCGGAAGCGCGGTATTCGCCGGAGCAGCGGCGGCGTCCGGAGCCGCTGTGGCCGGAGGCGGAGCCGCAGCGGCGGCAGGCGCGGGCGGCGGATCGGTCGCTGCTACCACGGTGTTCGCCGGGGCAGGCGCGGGTGCGTCGGCAGGTGGTGGCGCCATGGCAGGCGCCGGCGCGTCGACCGGCGGGACGGGTGCCACGGCGGCCAGCGGGGCCGCCGCGGCGTCCTCGTCCGGGTCCGGCGGCGTGCTGTCGGTCCTCTCGCCGGGACGGCTGGCCAGGATGGGCGGCAAGACGCTTGCCGGGGCGGCAGGCGTCGTGGCCGCCGGCGTGATCGTCGCGGGCGCGTACATGATGATGAACGACGGCTCGTCCGACGATCCGGTGGACCGTGCAGCCCCTCCGGCGGCTACGAGCGAACCGAGCGGGGGTAATCCGACGTCGTCCGAAAGCACGCCGGACGCTCCAAGCTCTCCGAGCTCTCCTGACTCCTCCGACGAGCCGACCACAGACCCGAGCGAGCCCGTCACTGATGAGCTCCAGGCACCGGGACCTTACGCTCCTGGGCAGGCTCCCCCCGACGACCAGCGCTTGCCGGTCAGCAACCCCGAGCCGAGGGCACCGGAGAACCCGCAGACCCCTGACACCCGGGAGACGCCGGACGACGAGACCGACGAGCCCGACGATCCCACACCGGACCCGGAGACCAGCCCACCTCCGACCGACAGCGACGACGAAAGCCCGCCGACGGTGACCAATCCGCCGCAGACGAGCACGGTCGAGGCCGGCAAGCCCCTGACCCTCCAGGTCAACGTGTCTGGCAGCCCCACTCCGTCGGTGATTTGGCAGACCCGCCAGGCTTCCTCGGCGTCGACATCGGCCAGGGCCGGCGGGGCATTCTCCGCCGCCAGCGGACAGGGGTGGAGCGACGTTCCCGGCGCCACGTCGTCGTCACTGACCATCACGCCGAGATCGACCGACAACGGGCGCCAGTACCGCGCGGTCGCGACCAACGAGTTCGGATCGAAGACCACTGATCCGACCATGCTGAATGTTCAGTTCGCGCCGGAGCGCATCACGAGCCCGAAACCGGCCACCGTCAACGAGGGCGGGTCGGTTACCTTCACTGCCGCGGCCAGCGCGAATCCCGCTCCCAGCAGTGTCACCTGGCAACGCCGTAAGGGCGGCGGCTCCTGGCAGAGCGCCGGAGCGGGAAGCATGAGCCAGGGCACCACGGCGACCCTCGAGCTGTCCGGCGTCGACAAGTCTCTCCACGACTACGAATACCGCGCCGTGTTCAAGAACTCGGTGGGTGAAGGCAACAGTAACGCCGCCTCCCTCACCGTCTACTACCTCGCGCAAGACGTCCAGACGATTGAGGCCTCGCTCGGATCAACCGCGGAGTTCGAAGCTCAGATATCGTCCAACTCGGTCACGGCGAGATGGCAGAAACGGGAGGCTGATGGCCGGTGGCAAGAGGTCAAGAGCACTGAAGGAAAGCCACGCGTGACCCTTGAAGTACCGGTCACAAAACTTGAGCAAGACAAGACCCAATACCAGGTAATTTTCGAGACACCCGCCGGACGTATCACCACGAGTACCGCTGAGCTTCGAGTCCACCAACCTGAAGGTTCTGCGATCACCATAAAGGGCGATACCAACGAGAAGTATTGCGTTGTGCGAAAGACTGACGAAAATGATGGTGAATTCGCTCGCGGAGTGGAGCTAAGCAAGCCCGCTAGCTGCGCAGATCCGCCACCGTACTGGTCGATATACAGCGTACATGACCTTGCCGATACCACAAGGCCCAACGGATATGTTATCCGTTGGGCTCGTTCTGGTTGTTTGACTAGACAACAAGAAGGTCGAGAGAGTCTTGCACTAAAACCCTGTAGCACTGATGTCTCCCAGCGATGGCATTTCGGACC
Organism: Phytoactinopolyspora alkaliphila; assembly: GCF_010550695.1. GTDB lineage: Bacteria > Actinomycetota > Actinomycetes > Jiangellales > Jiangellaceae > Phytoactinopolyspora > Phytoactinopolyspora alkaliphila. The sequence continues at coordinate 102,811 of NZ_JAAGOB010000010.1, read as the reverse complement.
GAGAGGTCTTCATGGTAGGCAAATTAAGTCGGAAGCAAATGAAGACCAGGATGTGGGCCGTTGTCTCGACGTCAAGGGTGGCAGCACACAAATTAGGGCGGGAACTGAAGTAATCGTGTGGAATTGTCGTTCCACGGACAACAGGAACCAACTCTTCCAAATCTCTTAGTTCCCAGGCGTTCCATCACCACCTGCCGCGCGGCCAGATCTGGTCGGGCGGCTTTGTCGCGCCTGGATCGAGGCCAGCATCTTGGGGCTTCAGGCGCCGTAGAGCCACCTCCGCGCCCGCACCGCGACGATCCCTCCGGGCTGCACCGTGGTGTTCCCCCGCGCCTGCACGCTGGCGACCTTTCTCACGCCAGTCAACACTTGCACTGCTTCCAAATACGCACCGACATAGGACCTGACCGCTGCACCCAGCGTTGACTTCTATGCCCAGCATTGACTTCTCTGCCGTGAATCGCGTTTCAGCTTCGAATCCAGGTCGCACACGCGATCCTGGGCATAGAAGTCAACCCTCAGCAGAGAAGTCACGGCCCGACCCACACACATCCGCACCTCGCCAGCGCCGGGATCCGGGCCCGCCGAGGCGCGCTCCCGAACCCAGCCGACAAAGGAGCCGCAGCGCACCGCGACCGGTAGCGGTATCAGTCTCACCCAGCATCTAGCGTGACGGTTACGTGAACGCGTTTCCGCTGGTCAGCGCGTCAGCAAGAAAAACCTCAGAAAATCTTGGCCAACCCGCGTCATGACTGACACCGGGCCTCGTCAAGTGGGGCATAGGGGTGTTGATCGTCTCGGTAAGGAGGACACGGCCACATGACCGCATTGATCGCCATGGACGAGCTGCATGCCATGGACTGGTTCGGCCAGCAGGACAGCTGGCGAGCCTTCGCGGCTTGTCGGGGCATGGACACCGACTTGTTCTATCCCGAAGGACGCGGGGGCACGTTGCGCAAGCGCGAAGCCATCGCGAAGACCGTCTGTGAGTCCTGCCCGGTCGCGCCGCAATGCCGTGACGCCGCACTGCAGACGCCGGAACGCTTCGGTATCTGGGGCGGGCTCACCGAAGGCGAGCGAGGCTGGTCTCGCCGCTGAGCCGGCGAAGTACGTAGACCGCTCGTACAAGGACGGTCCGGCCACGCGCGTCGTGGTGTGCCCACTGCACCGGGGACAGTGGGCACACCACGGCGCGTGATGGACGCCGACCACCGTGCCGTGTGTGCCCGGCATACCTCAGGTTGCGGCTACTCGCTGTAGAAACTCGGCGACGGCCGGCTCGACGCGTTCGGGAGCGTCGATGAACGGCCAGTGCCCGCTGCCGTCGATAAGCAGGGTCTCCGCCCGCGGGAAGCTGCGCAGTTGAGCGCCGGCCTGGGCCGCCGGGATGTACGGATCAGCGGTGCCCCACACCACCAGCGCGGGCCGGTTCAGCCGCGCTAGCTCAGGCGAGGCACGATCCGCCCAGCGAGCCAGGTCGGTAGCGCGATACAGCCGGAGCACGGCGCGCCGGGTGCCGTGGTCGAAGTCGTCGTACATCCGGTCGACGAACTCGCGGGGAAGGCCCCGGGGATTCCCCACGCCCATGAGCATCCGAAAGCCTGTGCGCGTAGCGGTGACCATGAACGCCTCACCGGCCACGGCGGTGCGCCACACTCTCGCCAGCCGGTGCCACCGGTAGCCGAGGAGCACACCTGTGTTGATGAGTACGGCGCTGGCGAACCTGTCGGCGTGATCTACCGCCCACTGCAGGCCCCAGGGCCCACCGAAGTCATGAAGGACCAGGTGAGCCCGCCCAACGCCGAGACTGTCCAGTGCCTTGGCGATGAACGACGCATATCCGTCCACCGTGTACGGGAAATCAGCCGGCTTGCCGGACCTGCCGAATCCAGGCGCATCCCATGCCACGACCCGTCGGAATCCGCTGACGCGATCCATCAGGCCGATCCAGTCGGCGCCGGAGCCTGGGTTGCCGTGGATGAAGACAACGGCTTCGTCATCCTGGACGGGTCCGGCTTCGCGCAACACCGTACGAATGCCTTCGACGTTCAGTTCCCGTTCACGGACAGTCGTGCTGGTCATCGTGTCACCTCCACGGCCTCGTGAGCGCCAGTGCCGCGTGCCACCAGAGCACGTCGTCGCCCATGCAAGTTGCCGGTCAGAACACGCGCCACAGCGGTGGGGCGGAAGAGCAGCGACGGCGGCTCCAGCAAGGCACTCACACGCATGAACCGCACAGCCAGGTCCGTGTCACGTTCGGCCGCCGCCTGGAAGCGGCCCACATAGGCATTCACCAGGCGGGTCGAGACCGGTTGCGCCTTCTTCACATCCACCACGGCGACATCGGCACTGGTCGCCAGCCGCCACGCGACCGCAATAGACGAGGCGGCGGCGCGGAAGAAACGGCGCGCCAGGTCCCGCTCCCCCCGGCGCAGGCAGTCGCGCAGCGCCAATGCCTGCAAGGCGGCTACGGACATGCCCTGGCCGTAGATGGGATTGAAACTGCAGATGGCATCACCGAAGACCAAGAGCCCAGCTGGGAATCGGCGGATCTTCTCGTAGCGCCGTCGTAGGGCGGCCGGAAACCGGTGCGTGACTACCTCGCCGAGCGGTTCGGCATCCCGCAGCGCTTCGACGACGTGGTGGGGAGCAAAGCCAGCGATGTGTTCCACCATCCCGGCGGCGTCAGACGGTAACCGCTCGCCATAGCCTGACACGGTGAAGATCCAGGAGTCGTTCTCGTTGGCGATCAAGGCCATGCCGCTCGGCCGCCCGGGTCGAGCTCCGATGATGACCTGCTTCTCAGGTATCGCACCAGGCTGAAGCCGGACCGGCCGGCTGGAGTACTTCACGCCGACGGGCAATCGCTCCTCAAGCACCCGGTCATAGCCAAGGCGCTCCAGCCATGCCGGTGTCCTGGCGCCCCTCCCCATGGCATCGACCACCAGGTCGGCGTGCAGAATCTCCTCAGCACTGCTGTCTGCCCTGCGCATCACGCGTGCGCCGGTCACCCGGTCGCGCGCGTCTGGGGCGGCCAGGCCCACCACGTCACACCCGTCAGCGAACACCAACCCAGGCATGGCGCGCACCCGTGCACGCAGCGCCGCCTCCAGATAGGGGCGGCTCGGTTGATACACCGGCTCATCGGCGACGGGTTTGGGACAAAGGACGTGTCCGGCGACAGAGAAGTGCAGCGAAGTGAAGTTGTCGAGCAGCGGCACGCCACCTGCCACCAGCTCCTGAAGGATTCCGGGAAAGAGTTCTTCGAGGATCTGTGATCCCCTGGGAAGGAGCGCATGCACGTGCCGCGCCTGTGGAACACCACGCCGATGCTCGGCTCCCCCCGGGAGCGTGTCCCGCTCGACGAGAGTTACGCGCTCGTAGGCGTCGGCCAACACCCTGGCGGCGAGCAAGCCGCCCACGCCGGCACCGAGCACCACCGCGTGATCACCGATCTGTCTCATCGAATCCCTCCAGCCGGACGAGCCGCTCAAGCGGCGTCACGAAGTGGTGCCGATTGACACACTGGATTCGACCGTGCTGAACTCCGCCGTGTGTGGAGCCTAAGAGACACGAAGCTGTCACCTCGGCGATCGCGCCACAGTTAGGGCACGCGCAGAGGACCAACCCCACGCCGCTGCTCCCACCACCGGTCCCGGTCTTCCACATCTCTAGCACCTCCACCGCTTGGGTTTCAGTGCCACATTGCGCCGGCGCTCTGCTCACCTACCAGGTCAGATGATGTTCAATCACTGCTCACTTCCAGCCGTGCAGCTCGCGCTCCCACAACCACGCGGCAATCCCCTCGACCCCGCGGGCGAGGTGGCGGCGATATGTGCTGAAGGGCAGTCCGAGCACCTCGGCGGCGCGCTCCTGGGTGGCAGCCGGCCGCAGGAATGTGCGATCGACCGTGCGGTAGGCCCGGTCGTCGCGGGCATCGGCCCTGAGCGTGTCAGCGGCTTCGTGCAGCAACTCGCGCAAGACGGCGATACCGCCGCCCTCGCTGTGATCACACACCACGCGAGACCGTAGCAGCGGGTTCTCCGCCAATCGGTCAGGACGGTGCAGGTCGCGCAGGGCGGCGCGCACGGCGTCGGCGAACTCGGGATGAGAGAGGACGAGTTCCGCCGTGCCGGTGGGCTCCGTGACAGGAGCGCCGATCTCTCGTTCACCCATCATCTCCAGCCACCTCTCCACGCCGAGGCGCCGGAAATCATGCGCGAACACGCCGTACCTGTGTCCGCCGACCTCGTACTCGGCCGCGGGTGCGCGGTGATAGTCGATATAGGCGAAGAGAGGCTCCCAGTACTCAGCGTCTTCGTATGCCGCGATGAAGTCCCAGGCCAGGTGTTGCGCCGCGAGCAGATGCGTCACATGAAGCGCCGAGATGACGTTCTGAGAGGGCGACGGCCGCTGGTAGGCGACGCTGTCCATGAAGAACCGCGCCACGTACACCTCGTCTCCGCGACGCGGCGGCCCATGCCGCGCCACGTAACTCCAGACGGCGCGCGCCCCGGGATCCGCAGCGATGTCGGCCTCGGTCGCCTCGTGCAGTGCCAGAATCCCGCCGTAGCCGACCGGTGCACCTCCTCCGATGCGGATGGGAAAGAAACGAGCGGCAGGGCGGCCCATCCATCTGGCCACGAGCTCGGCCTGCGCCGCGCCTTGATGTCGTCGCGTCATCGCCAGGATCGGCTCACGGTCCTCGGCCCGGTATTCGTCGGAGTACGCATGCCCCAGCGTCGACCATTCCCAGAAACTGCTTACCGACGGGTTGTTTCGGTGCAGGAAGACCAGATCGTTGACCTTGCGCTGCCGCTGATCACCAACGGATGAACGAGTGCCGTCCACCACATGCCGCCGGATCCTGCGGTGCAGGTCCGCGTAGGACGCCGGATCGCGCCAGCGCAGGTCCGCGTCGAGCGCGTCGCGCGCCACGTCGTGCGGATAGAGCCCTTCCGGGGCTTCGTCGATGAACGACAGACCCCGCAGCCAGGTGAACAAGTCGTGTGCACCGTCACTGCCGAGCGCAGCCCGCAGCAGCTCTTCGGTGGTGAACCTGGCGTGCGCGCACACCTCCAGCGCGATGCGGTGCTGCGGGCCGGGCACGCCATCGACGAAGGACTCGAGCAGGACCCGCACCACGTCAGGCATGTCCTTGAGTGTCAGGGGCACCAAGGCGTCGTGTTGTTTGAGAACGTCCACCAACAGCGACAACGCCAGTGGATGGGCGTGTGTCATGCCTAGTGCCCGGTCGTGCAGACGCGCGGGTACGGAGTTGAGCGTCAAGAACGTCCGAGCGTCGTCGGGCGGCAGATTGCGCAACGCAATGGACCGCACGATGTCACTCCAGCCTGCCCCGCTCGTCCAGCCTGCCGATGGAGCGTTCCGCCCGGCGACGACGACTCGCGCGGCAGCCGGGAAGTCCGGCAGAAGTTCGTCATGAAGCCAGCCGTCCAGCGGGGCGAGCAACTCGTACGTGTCGAGCAGCAGTACCGGACGGTCCACTACTGCTAGGGCATCCACCGGCGACGAGCCGATCGGTGCGCCGAGAGACGCAGCCAGGGCTGCGTTGAACGCCGCTGGTGACGGACCCACCGTGCGCGCATCGATTCGAATCGTCGTGGCACCGGCAGCCGTCGAGATCTCCGCGAAGGCCTCGAGCAAAGCTGATTTGCCCACGCCGCCAGGGCCGTGGACGAACAGCACGGCGAAGGCCGGGTCCTCGGCCTCGAGTACGGACCGGAACAACTCGATCTCACCGGTGCGGCCGACGAACCGGCGTTGTCTCCTCCGGCGCAACTTGTCGGCCAGCTTCGGTGCGCCCGCGCTCTGTGTGGCCCCCATGCCCATGACACTTCTCCCCTGGTGAGAAGAAGGTTAGCCAGTAGGGTCGCCCGGCGGAAGAGTTGCCGCGCGTTCCTTGCACCTGTGGCGGGGGGGGGGGGCCCCCCCCCCCCCCCCCCCCCGAGCAAAAACTGGTCGGGGCCGGGGGCCCGCCCCGCGCGGCGTGGAACCGGGCC
>NZ_JAAGOB010000010.1:0-96778 GCF_010550695.1 Phytoactinopolyspora alkaliphila | reverse complement strand
GTGCCCGGGGGGGGGGGGGGCGGCCCCCGCCCCCCCCCCCGCCACAGGATCAGTACGTGTACGTCGAGGCGCGCGAGCCGTACGGATCGTACAGCCGGCCCGTGTCGCCGTCGTTGTTCCAGATCGGCGCCTTGTAACCGAGGTAGATACGGCCACTGCTCTGCTTGCCCGAGCCCGTGTGGATCCGCACCGAGGCGCCTGGCTTCAACGTGTAGCTGGGTAACGCCCGCCGCTGCGGCGTGGCGTCCACCACCCAGTCCTTGAGGTTGATGGTCACTGAGCCGGTGTTCTTTACCACCATGTACTCGCCGTTGAGGTTGTACCGGTCGTCGCCCGGCGCGTCGTAAAGGATCGAGGTGATCTTCGCCGAGTAGCGCACGATCTTCTTCGTGCTCGACGTGACGGACAGGTGGCGGCTCGTAGCGGGGATGCGTACCCGGTAGCTGCGCGACCCCGTACTGCTGGGCTTCACGCTGAAGCTGTACGTTCCCGAGCTCGTCGGCTTCTTGGTCTGGACGGTGCGCCAGCTGCCCGAGACCAGCTGCTGCAGCTGGATCTTCTGCGTGGAGTAGGACGGGCTGACGCTGCCCTTGAGCGTCGTCGTCCGGCCGAGCAAGCCGGCAAGCCGGGAGTTCGACAGGGTGAATGCCGGGCGCACGCTGAGCTTCGTAATAGCGCTGGTCGACGCACCGAACGAGGTGGTCGAGGAGTGCCGCAACCGGTACTCGGTGTGCCGGGTCGGTTTCACGGTGAAGCTCACCCTGCCGGTGCTGCTGCTCTTCGTCGACGTCACCGTGGTCCACGACGACGACCCCACGAACCGGCGCTGCAAGGTCACGGACCGGTCCTTCACGTTGCTGCCGTCGCCGGTGCGCAATCGGCCGGAGATGGTCGCCAACTTGCCCGCGGTCAGCGTGCTGGTGCTCCTGGAGATGGTGAGCGCCGTCGGTTGCTGCACGCGCACCGTCGTCGTCGCCTCCGACGCACCGTACGCCGAGGTCGGGCGGTGCTGCAGCCGGTACTGCGTGTCCCGGGTGGGCTTGGCCGTGAAGCTCACTTTTCCGCTGCTGTTCGTGTCCACGCTGCCCGCCGTCGTCCACGACGAGGCACCGACGAAACGCCGCTGGAACACCACCGGCTCGTTCTTGACCACCGCGCCGCTCGAGGTCCGCAACTCGCCCGAGACCGTAATCGATTCACCACGCTTGATCTTGCTGGCGCTACTGGTGATGGCGAGCGTGGTCGGCTGCTGGACGGCGACACTGGTGACGGTGCTCGTCTTGCTCGCGAAGCGACCGGTTCCGGCGTACACCCATCTGTAGTCCGCGGCGCGGGCCGGTGTATTGGCCAGGCTTATCTGGCCAGTGCCGCTACTCGTCGTCGTTCCTGCCGAACTCCAGCTTCCGCCGGAAAGCCGGCGCTCCAGCTTGACCGTCGCTCCAGCCACCGGCGTGTTCTCGGTCGTGCGGAGTACGCCGCCGATGACGACCGACTCGCCACTCTCGATCTGACCAGAGCTCTTGGTGATCGTGAGCGTTGTCGCCTGCTGATAGCAGTCACCGCTGCGGACGGTGCTCTCATGCAGCTGCGTCGCCTCGTGGCTGATCACGACCGTGTTCGGCTGAGACGCACTGACCACGGGAACGTCGTGGAAGAACGCCGTGTCGGCGTCCGCTGCGGTGGTGTCGAAGGCGTCGCCGTCGTTCGGCTGAACCGGCGCACCGTCCACCGAGACGTCGTACACGTGACCTGCACCGAGCACGATCCGCAGCCGGTTGGTGTTCTGCCCCGCAGGCGTCGGCGCGTAGACGCATTCGTTCCCGACGTCGACGACGACCGGCGGCCCGTCGCCGGGTTCCTCAGTCGCGCCTGCCGACGCGGCCCCCGACCCCACGAGCAGCGCCGAGATCACCGCAACCGACAGCAGCCGCCGCCAGTGCCCTATCCATCCCACCGCTTTCAGGCGTGCGTCATCACACATTCCGTATCCTCCCTGATCCCCTCGGGCATTGCGCCCAGCCATCCACCCAGCGCAGCGCGCATTTCGCAACCGCGCGACAACACTGATCGCGGACGTTAGCGGACCCAGCGATCTGCCCACAAGGGACCAACGTCCCAAAACCGACCTTGATCTATCGATCCGCAGCACCGCTCTTGCGCGGACGGCGGGCTGGTGCCACGCTGCTCTCATAGCAGGGGGCGCCAATGAGCCAGGTCATGAACACCTTCGCCGCCGACGACGCCGCGGTGGGCGCGCTGAGGTCCGCTTTCCACGGCGAGGTGATCGGGCCGGACGACGAGTCCTACGAGCACCACCGGCGGGTGTGGAACGGATCCATCGACCGCAAGCCGGGACTCATCGCCCGCTGCGCCGATCCCACCGACGTGGTGAACGCTGTGCGTTTCGGCCGGGAGAACAGCCTGCTCACGGCCGTTCGCAGCGGCGGACACAGCTTCCCGGGTCTGTCCGTGTGCGACGACGGTCTCGTGATCGACCTCCGCCCGATGGACGGCATCCGTGTCGATCCGGAGAACAGGACAGTCCGCGCGCAAGCCGGCGTCCTGCTCGGGGAGCTCGATCAGGTGACACAGCAGTTCGGATTGGCTGTACCGGCCGGGATCGTCACCCACACCGGGCTGGCCGGGCTCACCCTCGGCGGCGGAATCGGCTGGATTATGCGCAAGTACGGGTTGACCATCGATCAGTTGATCTCGGTGCGGATGGTGACGGCCGACGGCGACACCGTGACCGCGAGCGCCGAGGAGAATCCCGACATGTTCTGGGGCGTGCGCGGCGGAGGCGGCAACTTCGGCATCGTCACCGATTTCGAGTTTCACCTGAACCCCCTCGGGCCTCAGGTGATGGCGGGCACGGTGTACTGGCCGGTCGAGCAGGCGGTCCCGGTTCTGCGGTTCTACCGTGACTGGATCGCCGGCTGCCCCGACGAGCTGATGACCATCGTCGCCCTCCGGCGCGCACCAGCCACGCCGGCCGTTCCCGCCGAGTTGGCAGGGCAGCGGCTGATCGGCATCGCCGGGTGTTACGCAGGCTCCGTTTCGGAAGGACAAACGGCGCTTCAGGCCCTGAAGTCTTTCGGATCACCGGTGCTCGACTTCTGTGCCCCCAAGCCGTACCTGGAGCATCAGCAGAGTTTCGATCCGTCGTTCCGGCCCGGGCGCTGGTACTACGTGCGTTCGTGTGACGTGGCCGAGTTGACCGACGACGTCATCGACATCATCGCCGAGTATGGCCGGCGGATCCTGTCGCCCATCACCAGCCTGGCTCTGTGGCAGCTCGGCGGCGCGGTGGCCCGCGTGGGCGAGGATGAGACGGCGTTCAACGGGCGCGGCGCCGGACACAGCTTCAACATCAACGGCAACTCCGAGACCGCCGAGGGCTTCGACCACGAACGTGAATGGGCCCGTGACTTCTGGACCGCACTGAAGCCGTATCACACCAGCGTCTACGTGAACTTCCTCATGGAGGAAGGCGAGTCCCGGATCGAGCAGGCGTACGGCCCGGAGAAGTACCGCCGGCTCAAGACGCTCAAACGGACCTACGATCCGACCAACTTCTTCCGGTTGAACCAGAACGTCAGGCCCGGCTGACCGACGCTCGGGCGCCACCCTGCACACCCGGCCCTGCCTAGTGTGCTGACGGAGATAATCGGTCGCCCACGCGGCGTCGCGGCTCTAGGATCATCCGCGTCGACAGCACGCCTACCCGGAGGTTCGTTCTTCGTGTCCACGTCTTCGTACGTCCTGCCTGGCCTCTCCGGACGAGTAGCGCTCGTCACCGGCGCGAACCATGGCATCGGAGCCGAGACCGCCAAACTGCTCGCCGCGCAGGGCGCCGCCGTTCTGATCAGCTACCTGCGGCTGGACGACCCGGCCGACCCAGGCACCCCCGCGGCCTACGGCGAGAACCGCGCACGCGGTGCGGACGACGTCGTCGAGGCCATCCGCGCCGCCGGAGGCCGGGCCGAGGCCGTCGAGGGTGACCTCGCCGACCCGGCCACCCCGGCCCGGCTCTTCGACGCGGCCGAGCAAGCGTTCGGCCCGGTCGAGGTGCTGATCAACAACGCCAGCGGATGGATGGCCGACACGTTCGCGGCGTCGAGCATCGACCAGTTCGGCCGATCGCTGCAGCCCGTCACCCTCGACACCGCCGACCGCCTGATGGCGGTCGATGCCCGCGGGCCTGCGCTGCTGATCGCGGAGTTCGCCCGGCGGCACCTGGAGCGCGGCGCATCCTGGGGACGGATCGTCGGTCTGACGTCCGGAGGGCGGCTCGGCTTCCCCGGCGAGGTCTCCTACGGCGCGGCTAAGGCCGCCCAGGTGAACTACACCATGTCCGCGGCCGCCGAACTCGGCCCGCACGGCGTCACCGCGAACATGGTCCACCCGCCCGTGACCGACACCGGCTGGGTCAACGACGAGGTCACCACCTTGGTCCAGAACAGCCCGGACCTCTTCCACGTCGCCGGGCCGGACGAGGTAGCCGGCGTGATCGCCTACCTCTGCTCTGACGCCGCCGCCCTCGTCACAGGCAACACCATCGAACTACGCTGAGACTCGAGGTCTCACGCACGCGTCGGCTCTAGGTCAGCTGGCGCAGCTCGAGGTCGCCGGCTCGCCGCCAAACCGTGCGGCCGCCCAGTCGAGCATGTCCGGCATCGCTGCGTCGGTGATCCCGACCACCCAGCCCGGATAGGTGTCGTGCTCAATTCCGGGATAGGTCCGATAGTCGACGTGCACAGTCCTGCGGCACAGGTCTTTCGCGACGTCGTCGGTGAAGTGCAGCGGGACCACGGTGTCGGCCTCGCCTTGAAGCAGGAGCAGCGGACCGGCGATCCTGTTCCGCCCGGTGCGGTTCTCTTCAAGGAACCGGCGGAAATGCGGCTCGGAGAGGTAGCGCGGCACGACCAGGTCCGATCCGGTCAGTCCGCTGTAGACCGCGGTCATCGCGCCCAGACAGCCGGTGTCGGCTATCGGCAGCCGGTCAAGGGCCGCTTGTGTCAGCACTCGGTCCAACCTGACTCGTCGATCGCTGACGTGGGCGGCCTTCGCCAATGCGGCCGGGAAGACACCGAGACCGGGCTGGGCGACTGTATGGGCGATCACGCGGTGAAGGTCCGACGGCGGCGACGTGACCATGGCGCCTCGATAGCCGGCCATCGGCCGGTTGGCCAGACGTTCGGCGGAAGCGAGAACCGCCGCTCCACCCTGGGAGTGGCCCCAGAGGATCCAGTCCTTGTGCAGCCCCGGGACCGCCCGCCGCGCCGCCTCAAGCGCAGACAGCACGTCGTTGGCGGCCGCGGCCTTGTTGCCGACCTCATGTCGCCCGTCGGTGCCGAGACCGGCATAGTCGGGCGCGACCACCGCCCAGCCTTGCTCGACGAATCGCTCGATCTGGTCGCCGTGGTAGAGATCCCTCATCAATGACGGCGCGCACGCTTGGCCCATCCCGCTCACGCCGTGAGCGTGCAGGATCACCGGCCAGCCACCGCGTGGAGGCTCGCCCGTGGGAGTCAGCACAACCCCTGCCGCGGCTACCGGGCGGCCTGCGGAGTCCGCCGAGACGTAGAGAATCCGCGTGATCGCCATCTCGACGCTGACGCGGTCGTATCCCGTTCCCGGCTCCTGCCGGAGGAGCGTGCCCATCGTCGTGTCCGGCAGCGGATCTGGAGGGTCGTAGAAGCTGGTGCGGGTGATCGCGTTCTCGTGTTGTTGCTGCAATGCCCACTGGCACGCCTCGTCGCAGTAGGCATCATCGTCCGATGGCGGCGCCGGCATGGGCCGCGCAGCCGCAGGAGCGGCCAAGCCGCAGAGAAGGGCACCCACGAGCAGGGCAATTGCCGCGAACGGGCGCCTGGGCATCAATGTCATAGGCATGTACGGACCGTACGAGCGGTGACCTATGTCCCGAATCTGTCGAATGGCTAGTGTCCGGCGCGGCTCGACCACGAACGGGGACCACAGGGAAGCGTGCTCCGGCTCTGTGCCAGTGCGATCAGGGTGGTTGTCTCGTGGCGTAGCCCTTGGTAGCGTCCTAACCGGCGTGGCCCCACGCCGAACCTCCATCGGCCTTCCCCAGCTTGGTCGTTCCACGGAGGCAAAGGGATCGCTGTCTCGGGGTCGTTGCCCTGGTCTGTCTGTCTCGGGCGTCATGATCGCTGGGGGATCGGCGTACGAGGCGTGGAAGGCCAGATGACAGCGAACAGGAAATTCAAGCGCCGTGTGCGAGCCCGAGCGGCCAAAACCGGTGAGTCCTACACGTCTGCCCTCCGGCACTTCCGATCGATGCCGACTGGAGAAGTCATGCCGGAAACAGAACGTGTGCTCTTGGCCGTGGCGCAGGTAGTCCTTGGTGACGATCCCTGCGATGGACCTGCAGTGCGAGAGAGCGGGAAGCAGGTCCGGCGTCTGATGCGCGAGGCGCACGACTCGGGTGCGCGGCTGGTCCATTTCCCTGAAGGTGCCCTGTGCTCACCGCACAAGCTCAAGGTGTCCATTGATGGCCCCGATCGGCTCGGCCCGGCCGACTGGGACAGGGCAGCCTGGGATGTGCTGCGCGACGAACTAGCCGAGACCATGGAGTCGGCACGGAAACTTCGGCTATGGACGGTCGTGGGCTCGATACATCCCCTCAGCCCACCGCACCGGCCGCACAACAGTCTGTACGTCATCTCTGATCAAGGGGAGATGGCGACTCGTTACGACGAGCGGATGCTGTCGAACACCAAGATCACGTACATGTACTCGCCTGGCTCCATGCCTGTGACCTTCGACGTCGATGGCGTGCGGTTCGGGCTCTCTTCAGGCATGGAGGTGCACTTCCCGGAGACATTCATCGAGTACGAGCAACTCGACGTCGACTGCGTGCTTTTCTCCACAGCCGGCGCTCCCGAGCCAGCTGATAGCTGGGTATTCGCTGCCGAGGCCCAAGCGCACGCGGCAAACAACAGCTATTGGGTAAGTTACGCCGCGGACGCACGGCACGCGGCGAGCGCGCAGTCAGGCGTGATCTCTCCGGACGGTGTGTGGGTGGCCCGATGCCCGCAAGACGAAATGCCTTCGCTCATCACCGCCGAGATCTTTCGTGATCCAGACAACCCGGCTCGACGCTGGCGACGGACAGCCCGTTCAGGCATCTACGAATCCCACCTGATCCACGGCGATCCCAGGAGCAACGATCGGCGGGTGGTTTAGCCCGGCGCCCAGATTGCAGCCCGGTTGGTGACAAATTCTGGTTACAGAACGCATGAAAACGCCCCCGGAGAGAATCCCTCCGAGGGCGTTTCGCCTGGTAGCGGGGGCAGGATTTGAACCTGCGACCTCTGGGTTATGAGCCCAGCGAGCTACCGAGCTGCTCCACCCCGCGTCGCAAGGACAATGCTATGCGATGTCGGACTCAGCACCAAATCGAACTGCGCCGGGGCACGGGAGCAATCTGGATCAGATGACAAAATGCACTCTGAGCTGGCGTTTTTGCCACCTGATCGTCTCTTGTCCACGTTCTGGGACACGATCAGGTGACCAACAGCGGCACAGAAACGGCGATTGGCCGTCTGATCGCGAGCTTGCGAAGCGATCAGACGGCCAATCGGTGATCAGGTGACGTGGGTCACTCCCCGGAGAGTTGAGCCGCACGCTCCAGCGCAGCTTCGAGCCGGTCGAGCGCCTCACCGTAGTCAGACCACCGGCCCTCGGCCTGAGCGGCCTGAGCGTCGGTCCAGGCCTCCTGCGCCTCGGCGATGGCCTCGGCGAGGTCACCCGTCGGAGGCGTGACGTCCTCCTCGTCCGCGGGCGGCTCCTCATCCGCTGGCGGCTCCTCATCCGCTGGCGGATCCTCGGGCGTCTCGCCTTCGACGTCCGGAACGGCGTCGTCCTCGATCTCGCCTTCTTCCTCGGTTTCGACACCTGCTTCGCCGCGGAAGATCTGGTCGAGAGCCTCCTGCAGGCTCGGCGCGTAACCGATCTGGTCACCGAAGCGGACCATAACCCGTCGAAGGAGTGGATACGCCGCGTCACCGCTGGCCCGGATGGCGTAGACGGGCTGCACGTACAGCAGACCGCCGCCGACGGGCAAGGTGAGCAGGTTACCGACGACTGTGTCGGAATCTCCCTGCCGCAACAGCGAGAGCTCCCGGGCGATCTCCGGATCACTCTCGAACGCGTTGGCGACCTGGCCCGGACCGTCGATCTGTGTCGACCCAGGTAGGCGAAGCGCGGTGAGCTTGCCGTAGTCCTCGTGCCTGACGTCCGCGTTGACCGTCATGAAGGCGATCAGGTTCTGCCGGCCTCGTGGTGTGTAGGTCGTGGTCAACGAGAACACGCCTTCGTCCGTACCGGGCAGCTGAATCGACTGGTAGTACGGCGGCTGATCGGTCTCGATGGTCGCGGTGGGGTCGTTCGGCACCACCCAGCGGTCCTGGCCACCATAGAAGGTGAACGGATCGGTCACGTGGTACTGCTCCAGCATCCGCCGCTGCAGCTTGAACAGGTCCTCCGGATACCGGAAGTGGTCCATCAGATCGTCGGAGATCTCCGAACTCGGCACCACCGAGTCCGGGAACACGTCCATCCAGCTCTGCAGCACCGGGTCGGTCTCGTCCCACTCGTACAGAGTGACCGTGCCGTCGTAGGCGTCGACCGTGGCCTTCACCGAGTTCCGGGCGTAGTTGATGAAGTCATCTGGCTGCGCCGCCAGCGCCGGCCGCAGTGTGCGGGAGTCACTGGTGGCCTCTTCCAGCGAGACACGCTGCGAGTACGGGAAGGAGTTCAGCGTCGTGTACCCGTCGACGACCCACACCAAGCGTCCGTCGGCCACCGTGGGGAATGGGTTGGAATCCACGGTCAGCCACGGCGCCACCTTCTCCACCCGTTGCCGGGGATCGCGATCATAGAGGATCACCGAGTTTGGGTTCACCCGGTCGGAGAGGAAGATGTTGGCTTCCTGGAACTTGGTGGCGTAAAGCAGCTTGTTGAGGAACGAGCCGATCGGCACGCCGCCTGAGCCGTCGTAGGTGTTGTACCGCTCGCCACCGGTCTCCGGGTCCTCCGGGATGTCATACTCGACCGGCTCGGTGCCGTCGGGCGCGCCCACGATCGAGTACTCCGGCGAGTTCTGGCCGAAATACACTCGCGGCTCGTAGTCGCCCAGGAAGCCCCGCGACGGAATGTCCTCCTCCGCCCAAAGCGGCGAGCCATCGGTGTCCCGGGTGTTACCGAACGCCGCGACCATGCCGAAGCCGTGGGTGTAGACGGTGTGCTCGTTGACCCAGTTCCGCTGGCCCTCCGGGATGCCGGCGACGGAGATCTCGCGCACGGCGACGACCATGTCGCGTTCTTCGCCCTCGTACTCGTAGCGGTCGACGTCTGCGGGGTTGGCGAACGAGTAGAACCCGCGAACCTGCTGCAGTTGCTGGAACGCCGGCTGGATGACGTTCGGGTCCATCAGGCGGATGCCGGGCACGGTGCCGGCGTCGTCAGCGAGCTGACCCGTCGTGACGGCCTTGGTGGCCTCATACGGGCTGATCGCGACGTCGTCGATGCCGTAGGCGTCCCGGGTGGCCTCGATGTTGCGCTCGATGTACGGCGCCTCCCGGCTGGCCTCCGAGGGGTTGACCTGGAACTGCTGGACGATGAACGGCCACAGCCCACCCAGCAGTACGGCCGACAGAACCAGGAGTCCGGCGCCGATGCCCGGCAGTGTCCAGTTGCGCCGCCAGACATTGACGAAGAACAGGATCGCGCAGATGGCCGAGACGAATATCAGGATCATCTTGGCCGGCAGGATGGCGTTGACGGCGGCGTAGTTGGCGCCGGTGAACAACGGATTGTCATCGATGAGGAGGGCGTAGCGGTCCATCCAGTAGGCGACGGCCTTGAGCAGGATGAACAATCCGATGAGCACGGACAGGTGAGCCTGCGCGGCCGGGCTGACCTTCTCGCCGGCCGTCTGCAGACGGATTCCGCCGTAGATGTAATGAGTCACCGCCGCGACGATCAACCCGAGGACGACGACACCGAAGCCGAAGCTCAGGACGAAACGCCACCATGGGTAGGAGAACGCGAAGAAGCCGAGGTCGACGTTGAACTGGGGGTCGACGGTCCCGAAGTCCCGGCCGTTGAGCCACAGCATGAACGTCCGCCACTGGCCCGCGGCGCTGGCACCCGCGATGATCGCGATCAGCACGGCAGCCGCGCCCAATACCCAGGTGCGGACCGGGTCGATGGCGTCGCGGTAACGGTCGAGGCTTTGCTGCTCGATACTCATCGGCCGGTACGTCGGCCGCAGCCGGTAGGCGACGAGCCCGTTGACGACCACCGTGATCGCCATGAGTAGGCCGAAGATCACGAACATGCCGGCCCGGGTCACGAGCTGCGTCGTGAAGACGCGCGTGAAGTCAACTGAGTCGAACCACAACCGCTCGGTCCAGAAGTTGACGAGCAGCAGGTACGACACCGCCAAGACGGCTAGTACGATGAGAGTCGGTACGAGTGCACGAGAACGGCGCGAAGGACCAGATCCGCGATACGGACCTGCTGGGCGGGGGAAGCTCTGGCTCACCCCACGAAAGCTATCTTACGATCACACCGGTTTTCGAACCGGTATGGGTATCCGACCTCAACGATGTGGTTTCTTCTCGACAACATCGGCATCACGCAACGTGGATCGCCGCCCCTGATGGGTATAGGCGCCGACAGTTGCCGCCGTCACACACCCGAAGCGTACGCAGGAGCGTGTCACCCCTATGAGCATCGAGCACGACGGCCAGGATGGCCAGAATCCCGCAGCCCTGGCCAGGGCAGTCGCCGAGATCGAACACCATGTCCAGGAGGGTGGATGGGACCAGCGTCCCCGCCTGTATGCGCTGGCACCGACCGGCGAGCTGCTCGAACGCGAGCCCGATCTCGCGAACCGGCTGGGACTGAAACACACGCCCATCTCCGACGACGCCCTCACGCCCATCGAGCAGGACCTCGCCGATCGGGCGCTCGAAGATCTCCTACCGACCATCACCTGGCCCGACTCCGTGCGCGGCTGCGCGCTCGCGATCGAGCGCATCGTCCTCCCGCCCGGAGCCGAGGAAGAGCTTCCGGAAGACAACGATGCCGCCACCGACTGGGCGCAGAAGCACCCACAGCGGGCCGACGTACGCATCGTGGTCGGCGTGCTGCGCGACGGCTCGCGATCCTCGGTCCTCAGGGTGCGCGGACACGAGGAGGACACCGAGCTCATCCGTGACGCCGAGCTCTCGCCCGAGATCGGCAACGCCCTCGCTGAGACCCTCGGCTAAATGATCATGTAAACCATGTTTTCTCGTGCTTCACCATGCCTGCAGCCCTGGTGAAGCACGAGAAAACATGGTTTACATGATCATTTAGGGCGGGCGGATGGGGACGGTGTGGCGGCGCGGCGGTCACCCGCATCTGGGCAGGCTGCTGCCGTCACCGTCGGTGTACGTGTCGACCGCCTCGATGGCGTCCTCCAGCGTCTCCACCGGGACCACCTGCATGTCGCCGCTATCGGCGCTGGACGCCTCGTCGCAGTTGCTCAACGGTGCGAGGAAGAGTTCGACGCCGGCCTCCTCGGCGGCGGCGATCTTCTGCTGGATGCCTCCGATAGGGCCGATCTCGCCCTCCCCGGAGATCTCCCCCGTCCCGGCGACGTGCGCTCCGTCCACCAGGGGCTCCTCGGTCAGCGTGTCGTAGATGGCCAGCGCGAAGATCATGCCGGCGCTCGGCCCGCCGATCCGCTCGTCGATCCCGATGGTGATCTCGACCGGCATCTCGTATCCCCAGTCCGGTCCGATTCCCACCACCGGACGTCCGTCGTCCTCGGCCGGCTCCGTCTCGACGGTGACGACCATGTCGTCGTCATCGCGCCGGATACCGAACTCGACCGGGTCTCCGGGTTCGCGGTCCACCACGATGTCGGCGACCTCAGCCGGCGAGGCCGCCTTCACCCCGTCGACCGACGTGATGATGTCGCCCGGCTCGAGCAGACCGTCGGCCGGTGAGCCGTCGAACACGGTCACCACCAGGATCTGCTCGTCCACCTCGTAGCCAAGATGACGCAAGGCCGCCACCTTCGCCGTCTCCTGGGAGCGCGCCAGCTGGCGGGCGCTCTGCTCGCGGGACTCCTCCGCGGTTTCGTCTTCCCGGTAGACGGTGTCACGGGGGACGACGGCGCGATCGGCGTCCATCCACGCCCGCAGGACCGTCAGCAGGTCGAGCTTCGTGTCCGCCGACGTCACGCCTACGGTCGTGAGCTCGAGCGTGCCTTCGGCTTCGAAGGTCTCGACTCCACCGTCCACCTGCACCACCGGGGCGCCGTTCCACTCACCGAGTGTGTCCTCAAGCGGCCCGGGCGAATAGACGACGTACGGCACCGGCAGCAGTGATGCGATGGCGATCAACGCCACGATCAGCGCACCGGAGACGGAGAGGGTGACAGAACGGCGGGTCATCGAGCTTAGAGTAAGGCGTCCGGCAGACCTGTTCGGACGTGGGTTATGCACCTACGCCCCCGGCTCCGGACCTGTGCATGACCCGGCCGGCCCCTACGGGGAGCCGACCCATTCGGTGGATCCGTCGGCGAAGGCCTGGCGCTTCCAGATGGGTACGCCGCTCTTGAGGTCGTCGATCAGTTTCCGGCAGGCCGCGAACGCCTCGTCACGGTGCGCGGCCGCAGCGGCCACCACCACGGCGGCGTCGCCGATGTCCAGCTCACCCACCCGGTGAACCGCGGCCAGCCCCTGCACCGGAATCTCGGCGGCCACCCCTTCGGCGACCTTCCGGAGCTCCTTCTCGACCAACGGATGCGCCTCGTATTCCAGGCGCTGCACGTGCCGGGCGTCGTCGACGTCCCGGACGGTTCCGATGAACACGCAGGTACCGCCCGCGCCAGGATCGGCGACGGCAGCGAGGACCTCGTCCGTGGACAGGGCCTCCCGCCGCACGCTCAACAGCTTGATCACGCCCATGGCTTACCCCCGCTTTCTCCGTCTCGCCTTGCGGATCACCACCGCCGTACCGAGTATGGCAACAGTGGCGCCCGCCGCGCCGAGTGTCGCGGCGGTTTCCCGTTTTCCGATCCGTCGGGAAGCCAGCGCGTGCCGGCCGCCCACCGCCTCCATCAGCGCCTGGAGAGCCAATTCGTTGGTGTACTCGGCTCGCCAGCCGGCGGCTGTCAGGCGCTCGGGCGCTACGACCCACGGTTTCGTCACGAAATGCAGCTCACTGACCGGCGCCGGGGTCACCCCAAGACGATGTAGGCGGCCGGCGGTCCCGAAGACGAACGACTCCGACATCTCGGCTCGGCCTCGCCCGGAGAGCGCCTCCACCGCCTCCTGATCGAGGTGGCCTGGGCTGGCGACGGCCAGCGGCCCGTCGATGTCGTTGACAGCGACGAACTCCAGAGCGGACGCCAGGTCGTCGATATGACAGAACTGCCAGGCGGGCTCCGCACCGCGAACCACGAGCAACCGGGGAGCCTCGAAATGCCTGGTCAAAACCGTGTCCACACCCGGACCCACCACAGCGGCCGGACGAATGACGGTGACCGCCGTTCCGGAATGTGCCCGCCGGGAACGCGCGCACAAGGCCTCGATCTCCAGCAGGTCGCTGATGAGTCCGCCGTCGGCCGGTGCCCGCAACGGAGCGTCCTCGTCGAGAGGCACGGGATTCTCCGCGTCAGCGCCGTAGACCATCGCGCTGCTGAGCACGATCACCCGCCGAACGCCGGCCGCGGCCGACGCGGTCAGGACCGCCTGGGTGCCGCGCACGTTGCGGTGCGAACGCTCGGCGACGTCATCGGTGACGTTGAGGTCGACGGCGGCGTGGATGACCACGTCGACGCCTGTGAGTCTCGTCACGATGGCCGGGTCGGTGACGTCGATCACCCGCCAGGTGACGTCGTCGGCCTCCCCGCGAACCCGGTCGAGGGCGATGACCTGCCGGATGTCCTCGGAAGCCGCCAGGCGGCGGGCAAGCTGCGTCCCCGGCGCCGACGCGGCGCCGGTCACGGCGACCACCAGGCCGGCCTGTGCGCGGTTGCGCCCAGCGCGAACCCGGCGCGATTGTGTGCCCACGTTTACTCCTCCAGATACTACGGTGGAGTCCATGAGGCGCTCCTACCGCTTCCCATCCTGCCTGAGAGCTAACTATGAGTGATCTGCCGTTCGGTTTCCGTCCCGAGGACGACGACGAGAACAAGAAGGCGAACGATCCGGGCGGCACCGGACCGACGGACCCGTTGAGCGGCCTGTTCGGAATGATGGGCGCTGGCGGCCCCCAGGGCAACCCCGACCTCGGCCAGATGCTGCAGCAGATCGGCAAGATGCTGTCCTGGAGCGGTGGCCCGGTCAACTGGGACCTGGCCAACTCCGCCGCGCGTGACGTGGTGGCGGCTGGCGGCGACCGCTCGGTCAGCCAGTCGGAACGGCGTGAGGTCGACGACGCCTTCCGCCTCGCCGAAACGTGGCTCGACGACGCGACGACGTTCCCCGCCACCGGCGGCTCACCGCGTACCTGGAGCCGGGCCGAGTGGGTCGAGGGCACCCAAGCTGCCTGGCGCGGCCTGGTGGAGCCCGTGGCCGCTCGCGTCGCCGAGGCCATGGGCAAGTCGCTGCCGCCGGAAATGGCCCAGGCCGCAGGCCCGCTGGTGGGCATGCTGCAGCAGGTCGGCGTCTCCATGTGGGGTGCCCAGGTGGGGCAGAGCATCGGCACCCTCGCGGGCGAGGTCTGCGGAGCATCCGACATCGGCGTGCCACTCGCCGAGGGGCATCCAGCGCTGTTGCCGGCCAACGTCCGAGCCTTCGGCGAGGGCCTCGGCGTCGACGCTCGCGACGTCACGCTTTATCTGGCGCTCCGCGAGGCGGCATATGTCCGCCTCTACGCGCACGCGCCGTGGCTGCGCTCCCACATCGTCTCCCTGATCGAGGAGTACTCCCGCCACGTCAGCGTCGACACCGAAGCGATCGAGTCGAAGATGCGCGACATCGATCCCGCCAACCCGGAAGCGCTGCAAGAGGCCCTTCAGGGCGGGCTGTTCGACATGGACAACACGCCGGAGCAGAAGGCGGCCCTGGACCGCCTGGAACTGGCGCTGGCCCAGGTTGAAGGCTGGGTCGACGAGGTCGTCACGCAAGCGACCGAGGCACGCCTGCCGTCGGCATCGGCGTTGCGCGAGTCGGTCAGGCGCCGCCGCGCGGCCGGCGGCCCAGCCGAGCAGACCTTCGCCACCCTGGTGGGCCTGCAGCTCCGGCCGCGACGCCTGCGCGAGGCCGCCTCGTTCTGGGCCGCCGCGCGAGAGAAGCGAGGTCCCGCAGGACGGGACGCCCTCTGGGCGCATCCGGACCTGATGCCCTCGTCGGAGGACCTGACCGACCCTGAGGCGTTCTTCACCAGGGACGACGCGATCGACGTCTCAGACCTGGAGCGGGCGTTCGACGCTCGGGCCGAGAGCGACGAGAAGGACGACGAACCGCCGTCCGAAGACGACCAGCGCTAGCCACCTGCACGAGGTACCGGGCGAGCTCCACAGATGGCCACAACGGACGATCTCATGCAGGGAACTAACCTTCGTCCGGAAGACCATCGCGCTGGTGCCCCTCACCCAGATGCGCGGCGTGGTCGAGCCCGTCCAGGAAGCCTCGGGCGCGTTCGGACCGTGGATACCTGGAGACGAGTTCCCAAAACTCCTCGCCGTGGTTTCCGACGAGCAGGTGCGCCAATTCATGCACCAGGACGTAGTCGACCACCCACGACGGCACCCCCTTCAGCCGTTCCGACAAGCGGATCGATCCGTCCGACGGCGTGCACGAGCCCCAGCGGCTTCGTTGTGAGGCGCTCCATCGAACGCTGACCGGTTCGGCGCGTCCGTCGAGATGCCGCCGCGACAGGTCGCGAGCTCGGCGCAGCAGCTGCTCGTCGCTCGGCTGACGACGGCGTTCCTGGCTCTGCAGCCGCTGCAGCATGGTTTCGACCCACCGCTGCTCCTCAGCCTGCGTGAACCGCGCCGGAAGACACACCACGACGCGGCCGTCTTCCCGGAATGCCGTGACCGTTCGCCGTCTCCGGACGGACCGGCGCACCTCGACCTCCGTGTGGTCGTACCGCTCGTCGCTCACGCGCGGCCCTTCACCACACCAGGCGCCACAGACCCGGTCAAGTCCGGCCTCGTACTCGTCGGTGCGCCACTTCGCCTCCACGGTGACGCTCGCCATCCAGCCCGTGCCATACCATGCACCGTAACCCGAACGCGACCTGTACTGGTTGTTCATGTGGATAACTCGTCCCCCGGTGTCTGCCCGGAGACGTTCTGCTGGCGCGCGAGAGCATTCTGCCAACATCACCCGATTTCTTTTCCTCCACAGCCGGTGGACAATATCGGCGCAGGTCAACTCCACGGCGTGAGTTTCTCGGTGCACTTGTCAACAGCCCGCCCACCGCCCGTCCACAGTCTTATCGACATCCCTGCACAAGTCCTCCACAGGTTTATCCACAAGCCGTGGAAGTCCATGTGCCGTTCATGTTGCGGATACTGCCGAGCAGCCGTACGTTCGCTGCAGAGCTACGGACACCGCGTGCCCTCCGATGTCGCGACCACAGCCGCCGGGAGGCGGATATGACGGGTACCGGTGAACAGCGCGGCGGTCGGTAGACGTCCCGGCGGGATCTCGGAAAACGGCGGTACGGGCGTGCACGGCGGGGAAGGTGCACGCCTGGGCCGGGCGGTGCTGAGATCCCGCCGCCTTCTTCGGCGGTCGCCAGCGCGTGGGAGCCGCCGGGCCGCGAGCATCTCCGCGCGACGGTAGAGCCGTGCCCCACGCGCGATGAGTTCTGTGGACAGCGGATGGCCGGAATCTCGTGCACACGGCAAGATCCTTCTTGTCAGCCGTTCAGCACAGATCGTCTTTCGTGGAGGCTCACCGGCCGTGCGTCCCTTGCTTCATCCTTCGTTACCGTCGGCGTGGCGCGACTCTTCCACCCTCCAGGTGGGTACCTCGCCCGGGCGAGCACTCATCCTCGGTGGGCTCGGCCCTGCTGAGATCGCGGTCCTGCGCGCGATGGACGGGCGGAACGATCTCGCCACCCTTCGCAGCCTGGCGGTCGCGGCCGGCGGCGCGGCCGACATCGCCGATCGTCTGGTGGATCTTCTCGTGACGTCCGGCGCCGCCGTCGACGGCGACCAGCATCGGCCCGACAACGCCCCGCTACCGCGGCACGCCCCGGACCAATCCAGCCTGAGCCTGGTCGACAGATCGCCGGACGGTGGCGCGTCGAGCTTCGCCGCGCGCGGGCGCAGGCACATCGAGGTGGTGGGGGCAGGTCGCGTCGGCGCTTCGGTCGCCCGGCTGCTCGCCGCTGGCGGCATCGGTGACGTCGACGTCGACGATCAAGCGCTGGTGACGGATGCCGACGTGTCTCCCGCCGGGCATCCGGCGAGTGCGATTGGCATCGCGCGGACACGTTCTCTGCACCCGTTTCTGGGCACCGGATCGGGGTTCCGCAGTGTCGAGCGCCCGGGCCCTGATTTCGTCGTGCTCGCTCCCGACGCCGGTTTCGAGCACACGTGGCTGACCGACGCCCTGCTGCGCAGCGGCACTGCGCATCTGCTGGTTCACGTCACCGAGATCACCGGCGTAGTCGGCCCGCTCGTCGTTCCCGGGACGTCGGCCTGCCTGCGCTGCCTCGACCTGCACCGCACGGACCGTGACCCCGGCTGGCCCACCGTGCGCGATCACGCTGCCCGCAAGCCACCACCCGCGCCGGCCTGTGACGCGAGCATCGCCACCGCCGTGGCCGGTCTGGCGGCCGCACAGGTGCTGGCGTTCATCGACGGTTTCGACGTCGCGACCGTCGGCGGAACACTCGAAGTGGAGCTGCCCTACGGCCTGCCTCGCCGCCGCACCTGGCGTCCACATCCGGAGTGCGGCTGCACCTGGCCGGACCCGGGTACCGGCGAGGTCATCTGACCTTTCTCCGGTGCCCGGCCCACGACGACGCGCATCTGCGGGCAAGACACTGCAGAATGGAGGGGTGAACGACCTTCCACGCAATGCCGTCTCCCGCGCCGCCAAGATCGCCAGCCTTCCGCTGGGGGTCGCCGGCCGAGCGACCCTGGGCCTCGGCAAGCGGATCGGCGGCCGATCGGCCGAGGCGGTATCGGCCGAGGCCCAGCGCCGTACCGCGGAACAGGTCTTCAAGGTCCTCGGTGAGCTCAAAGGCGGGGCGATGAAGTTCGGCCAGACCCTCTCCGTGCTCGAGGCGGCGATGCCGGAGGATTTTGCCGGTCCCTACCGAGAGACCCTGACCAAGCTCCAGGAATCCGCGCCGCCGATGCCTGCCCGCACGGTGCACGAGGTCCTGAAGCGTGATCTCGGCCCTGACTGGCGCAGATCCTTCGTGTCGTTCACCGACCAACCCGCCGCCGCGGCGTCGATCGGGCAGGTACACCGCGCGGTCTGGCACGACGGTCGCGACGTCGCCGTCAAAGTCCAGTACCCCGGGGCCGACGAGGCGCTGCGCTCGGACCTCAACCAGGTGGCGCGGCTGGGCAAGACCTTCGGGTCGCTGGTGCCGGGTGTAGACGCGAGAGCGATCCTCGACGAGCTCCATGACCGCATGATGGAGGAGCTCGATTACCGGATGGAAGCCGACGCCCAGGACGGCTTCGCCCTGGCGTACGAAGACGACGAGGAGTTCGCGGTCCCCCGGCTGGTGCACGGTGCCAAGCACGTTCTCGTCTCGGAGTGGCTCGACGGCACACCTCTGTCGGCCGTCATAGCCGAGG
Organism: Phytoactinopolyspora alkaliphila; assembly: GCF_010550695.1. Taxonomy (GTDB): domain Bacteria; phylum Actinomycetota; class Actinomycetes; order Jiangellales; family Jiangellaceae; genus Phytoactinopolyspora; species Phytoactinopolyspora alkaliphila. The sequence continues at coordinate 77,970 of NZ_JAAGOB010000010.1, read as the reverse complement.
GCTCCAAGGAGGAACGAGACCGAGTCGGCCTCCTGTACGTCCGTTTCCTTTTCTCCGGTCCGCACCGGGCCGGCCTTCTGCACGCCGACCCCCACCCGGGCAACTACCGGGTGACGCCCGACGGCCGGCTCGGCGTGCTGGACTACGGAGCGGTGGCCAGGCTTCCAGAAGGGCTGCCGCCTTCAATCGGCCGCCTGCTCACGCGTGCGTTGAAGGGCGACACCGAGGAGATGGTCAACGGCCTGCGGGACGAAGGCTTCATCCTGCCGCACATCACCGTCGACCCCGAGGGCCTCTATCACTATCTGGCGCCGTTCCTGGAGCCGGCGGCCACAGAGACGTTCCATTTCAGCCGGGCATGGATGCGGGAACAGTTCAACCGGATCAACGATCCCCGCCAACCCGGCTACACGATCGGGCTCAAGCTCAACGTTCCACCGTCGTACCTTCTCGTCCACCGAGTGTGGATCGGAGGGATCGGCGTGCTGTCCCAGCTCGATTGCGAGGCGCCGTTCCGGGACGAGCTCGAGCGCTGGATCCCCGAGTTCACCCCCTGACCCGACCCCTGGCATGGGTTGTGGTCGTTGATCGGCCTGTTTTCGGCCGGAATCGCGACCATAACCCATGCCAGGGGCTGGGATCAGGGCGGTGGATCGCTACACGGCGCGGCTGGACGCCGTTATTGCGGCAGCCGCGAGTCTGCGGGCACGCTGAGCGGCGCGAGCGGCGCGTCGTTCGAGCTTGCGCGCTACCAGCACTCGCCTCGCCCGGTGGTGCATCACTATGTCCTCACGTAGCTCGCGACAATGCGCTCGCGCGAGGTCTTCATTCATCAAACTCATGTTGTCGCTCCGAAAGATCAGATCGGTCTGGTCTCGTTTGGCCAGGTCAGGATGGTTAGTCACAGCTCGTTCACTCCCTACGGTTCTTGCCTGGGTGCATGCGTCACGCCGCCAGTTCGGTCTTGCGGGGCCGTCCTCGAGGACGCTTGCGGGGTACGACGACACCCGACTCGAACAGCTCGCCGCCCCAGACTCCCCAGGGCTCACGCCGCGCCCGGGCACCTGCCAGACACTGCATGCGCACAGGGCAGACCCGGCAGAGGTCTTTGGCTAGCTCCACGTCAACCGGGGATTCCGCGAACCAGAGTTCAGGGTCGGTCCGGCATGGAATCACCTCGTCGGTCACGAGCGCGTCGTCGAGAACACTCGCCAGCATCATGAGATCGGTCACCTCCCTTCCTTGCTCGATTCATCGGTGGCGGACAAACAAAAAGGCCGCGGATCCCGGGTGAGGGGTTCCGCGGCCTGGAAGGCACCGATCATGTGATCAAATCGGCGGACCCAGACTGCGGAGACGGACTCCACCCTTGGCCATATCGACGAGACGCGTGCTCAGCTCGAAGCAGTCGCCTGCCAGCGGACGCACTCCACCTGTCGACGGAGCCTCGATGGGGGAAACGGAACGACGCCCCGTCCACGGAGAAAGACCGATGGGGGCATTCGTACGCGCATAGGCGACCAGCGAGACGCGGTCTTGCGGATGCGAGTTCTTGACGATCATCATCGAAATGCCCCTCCTCTCGGTCGTGTCGGTCCTGGCCGGGCGATCCAGCTCAAGGCACGCGAAGCAACCCTGTTGCATGGTGCTCAGTTACAGTAACGTGTCGCCCCGTAAGGGGCAACCTATTTTTTGGCTACTTTCTCGTCGAGTTGTTCCGGCACCGTATCGGCCGCGTCGTCGTCCGCAGCTCGGCACATCGCGAGCACGTCCGGTCCGTAGCGTTCGAGCTTGCTCTGCCCGACGCCGGGCACCGCGCTCAACGCGGCCTCGTCGGTGGGCTTCGTTTCGGCGAGTACCGTCAAGGTGGCGTCGGTGAATACCACGTAAGCAGGGACCTTCTGTTCCTGAGCCCGCTCGAGCCGCCATTCACGCAGCCGCTCGAACAGCGCCACATCGACGGCCGACGGGCACTCGCCACAACGGCCCAGCTTGCGCGAGGCGGCGTCCACCAGAGCAGTGCCACACCCGCGGCATCGGGCCATCGACCGCGACTTGCGAGCGGCCGCACGGGACGGCCTCGAGCTGGGCACCGTCCGGCCGCCACCCGGTCGGATTCCGTCCAGAAACCTGCTCGGCTTCCGCGACCCCCGACCGCCCGGCTGCCTGGCCTGGGACCACGTGACCGAGAGGTGTTCGCGTGCCCGCGTCACGCCGACATAGAGCAGGCGGCGCTCCTCTTCGATCTGATCCGGCGTCTCCGCGTAGTTCAGGGGCAGCGTGCCCTCGTGCACACCCACGACGAAGACGGCGTCCCACTCCAGGCCCTTCGCGGCATGCAGCGAGGCCAGCGTCACACCGTCGGCGACCGGAACGTGCTGGGCGGCAGCCCGCGCGTCCAGTTCGGCGGAGACATCGGCGAGCACGGCATCGGGCTTGGCGGCGACGACGTCCTCGGCGAGCGCGATCACGGCGGCCAGCGACTCCCATCGCTCCCGCGCCGCGCCGCCACCGGCCGGCGGCTTGGCCGACCATCCCACCGACGCGAGCACGGCCGCCGTGGCCGCGGCGGCATCGCCGGCTTCCCCGCCGGTGTCACCGGCCCGCGCGGCTCCGCGCAACAGCATGGCGGCCTGGCGCACTTCGGCGCGGTCGAAGAAGCGCTCCGCGCCCCGCACGACATATGCGACTCCGGCGTCGGACAGCGCCTGCTCGTAGTTCTCCGACTGCGCGTTCACCCGGAACAGCACCGCGATCTCCCGGGCCGGCACGCCCGCGGTCATGAGCCGGCCGATCTCCCCTGCGACCCACTCAGCCTCGGCGACCTCGTCCGGGTGCTCGATGAAGACGGCCTCGGGGCCGGGCGGCCGCTGCGCCTCCAGCACGACGCCCTTGGAGTCCCGGCGCGCGGAGCGCAGCACGGCGTTGGCGACGTTCACCACCTGGGGCGTCGACCGGTAGTCGCGGAAGAGCCGGACCGTGCGAGCCGAGGGGTGGCGCTGAGCGAAGTCGAGCAGATATCCCGGACGCGCTCCGGCGAACGAATAGATGGTCTGAGCGGGGTCTCCCACCACGCAGATGTCGTCCCGGTCCCCGAGCCAAAGGTCCAGCAGCCGCTGCTGCAGGGGAGAGACGTCCTGGTACTCGTCGACGACGAAGTGGTGATACTGGGCTCGTACCGCCTCCGCCACTCCAGGATTGGCGTCGAGCAGGCCGACGGCGGCCAGAAGGATGTCCTCCATGTCGATGACGCCGCGGTCGGTCTTGAGGTCCTCGTAGGCGGCGTAGACGCGCGCGACCGTCTCCGCGTCTACCCCGGCTACTTCACGATGCGCGTTCATGGACGCCAGCGGGTACTGCTCCGGACGTACGTTGCTGACCTTGGCCCACTCGATCTCCGAAGCCAGGTCACGGAGCACCGCCCGGTCGGTGCCGACTCGGCACCGGTTCGCGGCAGCGCCGACGATGGACAGCTTCCTCTCCGCGATCTGGGGCAGGTCCGCACCGGTGACCTGCGGCCAGAAGTACCGCGCCTGACGCAGCGCGGCCGAGTGGAACGTCCGGGCCTGAACTCCCTCCACGCCCAACGAGCGCAATCTCCCCCGCATCTCTCCGGCAGCGCGGGTGGTGAACGTCACGGCCAGCACTCGACGCGGATCGAAAGCGCCGGCGAGGACGCCGTGGGCGATACGGTGCGTGATGGCCCGGGTCTTGCCGGTGCCGGCACCGGCGATGACACACACCGGGCCGCTGAGTGCCGCTGCCACCTCGCGCTGCTCTGGATCCAGGGCGGAGAGCACGTCGGGAACAGCCATGGCCCCATCCTGGCACTCGCCGGGGACAAGCCCGAGCCCGGCCCGTCACCATCCAGGAACACCGGGATGCTCCGCATTGTTGTGATCGATGACGGACTCCGGCCTCGCGGCCGGATCGCCACGGCGAGTCCGACCAATGCACCCAAGCACAGGATCAGGAGAGTCGATGTCCTCGTTCACGATGTACAGCACGGCATGGTGTGGGTACTGCAAGCGCCTCAAGGCCACGCTCAACCGTGCCGGGATCACCTTCGACGAGGTGGACATCGAGTCTGACCCACGAGCGGAAAGACTGGTCAAGAGCGTGAACCGGGGTAATGCCACGGTTCCCACGCTGGTGTTCTCGGACGGCTCGGCCTTGACCAACCCGAGCCCGGCACAGGTTCACCAGAGGCTCGCCGAACTCGCGGAGGTCTCTGCCCGCTGATCAGGAGGTCATCTGCTCGAGCGGCGCGCCATACCAACCCTCCAGCAGCCGATGGGCGATCGAGATGGGGCTCGGCACCTCGATCTCGCCGCCCGACACCGCGGCGGCCAGCTCGGCGCGCGAGAACCATTGCGCGTCCTGGATCTCCTCGCCGTCCGGGGTCGGCTCCGTAGCCCGGGCGTCGGCGTAGTACCCGAGCATCAGGCTGGAGGGGAACGGCCACGGCTGGGCGCCGGCGTAGCGGCACGCGTTCACCGTGATGCCGACTTCTTCGGCCACCTCCCGGACGACCGCGTGCTCGGGAGTCTCACCTGGTTCGACGAATCCGGCAAGCGTCGAGTACCTCCGACCAGGCCAATTCTGCTGCCGGCCCAGCAAGCAGCGGTCGTACTCATCGATCACCAACATGATCACCGCCGGGTCGACCCGCGGATAGTGTTCGGAGCCGTCGGCGACGCACCGCCGGATATGTCCCCCGCATGCGACGACGGTCGGCTGTCCGCATCGCGGGCAGAACCGGTGTGTGGCGTGCCAGTTCGCCAACGCGATGGCGTGGACGGCGAGGCCGGCGTCCCGGTCACCGAGGACCACGCCGACCTCTCGCAGCGATCCGGTGTCCGCTCCGTCCAGCTCCGAGACGTGAACAGCGGCGAAGGCCTCGCCGTTCTCCACACCGAGCAGGTATGCCTCGCCGTCCGGGGCTTCCCCGGGGGAGACGAAGCGCAGAATGTCACCCCGTGTGCTCACCCTGCCGTTGCCGACGAGCAGCACTTTGGTGGCCGGATCAGCCCATGCCGTAGCCATCCACTCCTCGTTATCACGCAGGTGGGCGGCTCGGTCGACCGTTGACCGGGACAGCGCGAGCGGGCCGGCGATGGCGTAGGCATGGTCCACGAGGCTCGAGCCTAGTGCCAGCTCTCCGCCGCGGATCCGGCGCTGTAACGTCATGCCCGTGAGCCTGCACATCGGCGCCGCTTCCGGCGACATCTCGGACATCGTCCTGCTTCCCGGCGACCCCCTACGGGCCGAGTGGATCGCGACCACGTACCTGGAGAATCCGGTGCGTTACTCGGCGATCCGCAACATGCTGGGCTTCACCGGCAGCTATCGCGGCCGCCGGGTCTCCGTGCAGGGCACCGGCATGGGGCAGCCGTCGCTTGCCATCTACGCACACGAACTGCTGGCCGAGTTCGGCGTGCGCACGGTGGTGCGGGTTGGTTCGTGCGGCGGCATGCAGGAGTACACCCGGATCCACGACCTCATCGTGGCCACGAGCGCCAGCACAGACTCCGCGATGAACCTGCTGCGATTCGAGGGCCTCGACTTCGCGCCCACGGCCGACTTCGCCCTGCTCCGGTCCTTCGTCGACGCGGCGGAGTCCGCGGGCCTACGCCACCACGTCGGCCAGATCTTCAGTACCGACTCCTTCTACCTGGACCGGCCGGAGCTTCGCGACCGGCTCGCCGGGTACGGAGTTCTCGCCGTGGAGATGGAGACCGCCGCCCTGTACACGCTGGCGGCGAAGTTCGGCGCCCGGGCGCTGTCGGTCAACACCGTCAGCGACAGCCTGGTGAGCGGGGAGGAACTGCCTCCCGAGGACCGCGAGCACGGCTTCACCCAGATGGTTCAGCTCACTCTCGACACCGTGGCCGCGTTCTCGTGACCCTTGGTCGTTCGCGCCCAGCCCCAGCTGCCGGGTCGAGACGGTACGTTGCGACTCGGCGCGGCAAATGCCGGCGGTATCAACGACGTGGGATGCCGGCCGAGACGTCGGCGGCGTCGAACGCCTCGGCCGTCACCGCGGTGAGGGGAAGCCAGCACGCCTCGTCCGGCGTGAACCACCGGACGGCGGCGGTGGAGCCTCCGACGTCGGTGACGTTGAGTGGGCGTGGCTCGTCGACCGCGACGTCATAGAACGGCCGGACGCCGTGCAGGTCGATGGGGAATCCCTCCGGTCCGACCTCTTCCGGCGCGTGGTGGCTCGTCAGTCCGAGCAATCCGCGAACCCGGCCGACCTGGCCCGCTTCTTCTTCCAGTTCACGCAGGAGCGCCTGTGCCGGCTGCTCCCCGAAGTCGGTACCACCGCCAGGGAGATGCCAATGTCCGGCGCCCGGGTAGCCGTCGGCCACCAGGGTGAGCAGCAGCCGGCCGTCGGGATCGCGCACCAGGCCGTACGCGGCGAAACGCTGCACCGTGGGGCGACCGTCGGGCGACTCGACGATGTGGAAGCCCGGAAGCTCCGGCATCTGCTCCGGCGGTAGATCCACCGCGGAGAGCGGAAGCTTGAGAGCCTGGGCAGCGAAGGGGCGCAGCTGGAGGGTTGCTGCCTCGTCCCGGCTCAGCCACTCGGCGGCGTCCACCATGGGCGACACCGGCCGAGGCGCCACTGCATCGTCGGCGTGAGCGCCCTCGCGCACAGGCTGGGCCTGGTAGATGATGCGGTCGGTGTGCAAGGTGACACCGCGATGACGCAACTCACGCGTGTCGGCCGTGACGTCCACGATCCCCTGGGCACGCAGACTCATGCCCGTCTCGGCCATGGCCTCGCGCTCCACCGCTGACTCGGGATGTTCCCCCTGCTGCACGCTCCCGCCTGGGAGCGTCCACACACCGGGTGTGCCCGATTGCGCCGATTCTCTGATCAGCAGAATCCGGCCCTCGTGGTCAGAGCAGATCGCATACGCGGCGATGCGGCGCAGGGGCGTCAGCTCAGCGGTCACGAGAGGTAATTCTGATGGTAAACCACCCAAAGATCAACAGGTGCCAGCCGGTCACAGCGCCGTTGACGATGACGGAACGGCTGTGACCAGGGCTTCCAGCTCATTCTCGTCGAGAAGGTTCACAGGCCGCAGCGTGTAGTTCTCACGGACGTAATGGAACGCCGCGCCTACTTTGTCCAGCGGTAGACCGCGCAACCGGGCGAACGCGAGCCGGTATGCGGCGAGCTGGACGGTCTTGACGGCCTCGTCGGAGGCGTCCCCGGGCGGTCGGCCGGTCTTCCAGTCCACCACTTCGATGCCGCCGTCCGCCGTGCCGAACACGGCGTCGACGCGTCCGCGGAGGAGAACACCGGCGACGAGCAACTCGAACGGAGCCTCCACTTCAAGCGGCGTGCGCTCGGCCCATTCGGAGGCCAGGAACGCCTCCTGCAAGGCGAGGATGTCGCGGTCCGGGACCGCGCCTTCGTCGGCCGACCCCGGCAACTCGTCGATGTCGACCAGCTGCGGCGCTCCCCACCGAGTTTCGAGCCAGGCGTGGAACAGCGTGCCGCGGCGGGCCAGCGGCGCAGGCGCGCGCGGCACCGGCCGGCGCAGCTCGCGGGCAAGAGCGTCAGGATCCTGCCGGAGCTGAACCAGCTGTGACACCGACAGGTGACCAGGGAGCTCGACCTCGACCGGCCGGCCCCGGCGCTGCCGGTCACGTTCGGCCAGCAACCGGCTGACCTCGTCGTCCCACTCGCCCATCGCGGCCGCCGCCTCCAGGTCGATGTCGCCCCCGGCCGCAGCTCGCACCAGCCGCGCCCCTTCCTCGAGCGTGGCGCGGCGTGCGCCGAGCGGGTCGTACGGCCAGCGCCACGTCGGCTGGTTCTCGGCCAGCGGGTTCGTCTCGCCCGGGTCGTCGACCCAGACGCTCACCTCGCCCGCTCCCGCCTCTAAGGCGCGGCGCACTTCGAGCAGGAACGGCGACGGTTCACGCGGGCGCAACGCGTCGTCCCACCGGTAACCGCTGCACACCAGCAGGGACCGGGCGCGGGTGACCCCGACGTAGGCGAGCCGCCGTTCCTCGAGCCGCCCGGCATGGGCGGCATTCAGCGTGAACTGCCCGAGCGCGTCTCGCACCCCCTGCTGATCGGCGGCACCGGCGACATCGAAGGGAGGCAGCGCGCTCGCGTCGCCGCGCAGCGGGTACGGCAGCTCACCGATGTCACCGAGCCAGGCCTTGTCCTTGTCACCTCCGGCGGGAAAGATCCCGTCCACCAGCCCGGTGAGGAAGACCGCATCCCATTCCAGGCCCTTCGCTCCGTGGACGGTCAGCACCTGTACGCGGTCCCCTGAGACCTCGACCTCGCCCGGCGCCAGGCCGCGCTCCGCCGTCTCCGCGGCTTCGAGGTACGCGAGGAACGACGAGAGGGTCGCGGACTGCCCGGCGCCCTCGAAATCGGAGGCCACGTCCAGGAAGCGGTCAAGGTTCACTCTGCCACCCGGGCCGCGGCGCGCCGACAGCTCGATGTCGAGGCCCAGGGTCCGTTCGATATCGTGAACGAGCTCCGTCAGCGACTGCCCCGTGCGGCGGCGCAGCTCACGCAGCTCCGCGGACAGCGCTGTAAGCCGGCGGTAGCCCTCCGCGGAGAAGCCTTCCGGTCCAGGCAGGGCATCCAGTGCGTCGATGATGCTCAGCTGGTCGATCTCGTCGGGCACTGCCACCTCGGGCCCGTCCGGGCGCCCCGGTGCCCCGCCCAGGCGACGCGCCCAGCGGGCGAGCTGATCGAGGTCCCGGGGCCCGATCCGCCACCGGGCACCAGTGAGCAGCCTCATCAGGGCGTCGCCACGGCCCGGGTCGGCGATCACTCGCAGGGTGGCGACGACGTCGCTCACCTCGGCGGTGGACAACAGGCCGCCCACTCCGACCACCTCGACGGGAAGCTCCACCGCGCGCAAGGCCGCATCGAGCCGCGTGATCTGGCTGCGGGTACGGACGAGCACGGCGACACTGCGCCCTGGCGGAGAGGCATCCCAGAAGGCCCGGGCCCGGCGCGCCACGTCGGCTGCCTCGTCGTCCGCCGTGAGATGCAGCGAGGCCGTGACCCCGCTGGAGGGCAGGCCGGGAAAGGCGGCCAGCTCGGGCACCTGCATGCCCTCGTCGCGCAAGGGCGCGGAGAGCGCATTGGCGACCTGCAGGATCTCTGGGCCGTTGCGGAAGCTGGTGGTCAGGGAGTCGAGCCGGGCAGGCTCCCCGCCCTGTCGGCGGAACTGATCACGGAACGACGACAGGGTGCCGGCGCTGGCGCCGCGCCATCCGTAGATGGACTGGCACGGATCTCCCACCGCGGTGACCGGGTGGCCGCCACCGAACAGTGCGCGCAGAAGCACCAGCTGGGCGTGGCTGGTGTCCTGATACTCGTCGAGGAGGACGACGCGGTACGCCGCGCGTTCGATCTCTCCCACCTCGGCGAACGCGTCCGCCAGCGTCGCCGCCAGCTCCGACTGGTCGGCGAAGTCCACAACCTCGTCGAGACGTTTGCGTTCCCGGAACGCGGCCACGATGGGCAGCAGCTCCACCCGCGCGTCCTGAACCTTCAGCGCCTTCGCCACATCGGCGTAGACGTCGGTCTTGGTCCGCTGTCCCTTGGCCCGTGGCAGCGCCTCGACACGTGTGCGGAGCTCACCGGTGAAATTGGCGACCTGCTCAGGTCCGACCAGGTGACCAGCAAGCTCACCGTGCAGCGCGAGCACCTTCCCGATCACCGTGGAGAGGGCGTACTCCACGCTGTCCATGGGCCCGGCATACGCGGAGACCACGCGCTGGGCGTATTGCCACGCCTCGGCCTCGGTGATCAGCCGGGATCCGGGTTCGCGTCCGAGGCGCAGCGCATGCTCGGTGACGATCCGGCCGGCGTAGGCGTCGTAGGTGGAGACCGCGGGATCACCGTCGAGGAGCCCGTCCGCGGCGTCGATGACACCACGCGCCGCCAGCTGGGCAAGTCTCCTGCGGATCCGGGCGGCCAATTCACGCGCCGCTTTGCGTGTGAAGGTCAGTCCTAGCACCTGTTCCGGCCGGACCAGCCCGTTGGCCACCAGCCACACCACCCGCGCCGCCATCGTCTCGGTCTTGCCCGACCCTGCACCCGCGATGATGACGCCCGGCTCGAGCGGCGCGGAGATCGCGGCCGCCTGCTCCGCGGTGGGCTCCGGCTGCCCGAGCCGGTGCGCGAGTTCGGCAGCGGTGAATCTCATCCGGTCACCTGCTCGCCCTCGGGAAAGGCCGGGCAGCACGGCCGGGCGGAGCAGAAGCCGCACCAGCTGCCGCGCCGGGCCTGGAACGTCGGCTGGGTCATTCCGTTGGCGGTTTCCTCCAGCAGCCGCTGGGCCCATACCGGGTCCTGGGCGTCGTCCAGAGGTGGCTGCCGCTGTTCGTCCGCTTTGCCGCGGGACGGCTTGCCGAGCTGGACCAGGCTGGCCCCGCCCGAGCGGCGTTCACCGCCGGCGGCGTCGTCGAACGCGCCGTTCTCCACCGCCAGCTGATAGGTGGCAAGCTGCGCATGCTCCCCCACCTCGGCCGCGGTCGGCTTGCTCTTTCCGGTCTTGTAGTCGACGACGACGAGCCGCCCGTCGGCGTCGGCGTCGAGCCTGTCCACTCGCCCGACCAGCCTGGCCCGGCCCACCTCAATGTCGAAGTCCAGCTCGACCCCCACCAGACGGCGCGGGTTCTCCTTGAGCCAGCCCGACAAGCGGCGGACCATCTCCTGAACCCTCGCGTACTCGCGGGCGGCGGCCCATCCTTCGCCCACGTCGATGTTGGGCCATACGCGGTCGAGTTCGGCCAGCATGGCGTCTTCGGGCCATTGTTCCCGCACGGCCTTCTCGGCAAGGTCGTGGACCAGGGTGCCGACACCGGCGCGAGTCATGTCGGAGTCGGTGGCGCCACAGGTCTTGAGCAGCCAGCGCAGCTCGCACCGGTTGAACTCTTCGACCCTGGACGGAGACACCCGCACGGGCTGGTCCGGTTCACCGAGGGGTTCGGTGACCGAGAGCTCACGCAGGCCGAACCACTCCCCGGGATCCGCCTGCCGGACACCCTCGGACGCCAGCCGGGCCAGCTGGACAGCGGCACCCCGCCGCCGTACCAACGGCTCAGCCGGGTCGCAGACGACCCGGCGCAGTTCGGCCACCAGCGACGAGAGGTCGAGGCCCCGGCCGGGCTTCTCGACCGTGCGTTCCGGCGGCGCCTCGGCGGGCAGGGGGTCGAGGTCGTCGAGGAAGCGCGACGGCTGCTCGTCCTCGTTGGACACGGCCGTCACGATCAGCCTGCTCTTTGCCCGGGTGAGCGCCACGTAGAACAGCCGCCGTTCTTCGGCCAGCCGGGCGCTGGCCCGGGTGTACGCCGTGGCCTCGCGTGCCGCGACCAGGTCGACCAGCTCCTCGATGCCGAGAAGACTGCCTCGTTCACGAAGGTCCGGCCAGACACCCTCCTGGACTCCCGCCACAGCGACGACGTCCCATTCGAGCCCCTTGGAGGCGTGCGCGGTCATGATGGTGACGGCAGCCGCCTCTGTTCCCGGCCGCGGGCCGGTCGCCAGGGTGTCGGACGGGATCTGCTGACCACGGATGTGCTCGAGAAAGCCCGCCGGCCCGGCGCCGGGCATGCGGTCCACGTAGCGCGCGACCGCGTCGAACAGGGCGACCACGGCATCCAGGTCCCGATCCGCGTGCTTGGCCGCGCGCCCACCGGACAGGGCGGCGCCGGACCATCGCCGGCCGAGGCCGGACGTGGCCCAGACGGCCCACAGCACATCTTCCGCCGTAGCACCAGGCTCAGCCGCGGCCCGCCGACCGGCGGCGAGTAAGGAAGCGATCCGGGCGGCGGGGGCCACGGCGTCCTCGTCGAGCGGTACCAGGACAAGTGGCTGCTCGATCGCCTCGACCAGGAGCTCTCCGGAGGCCCGCACCCCGCCGGCGGCCAGTTCCTGCTTACGCAGTTCCTGCCGGAGGCGACGCAGGCCCAGCGGGTCCGCACTGCCGAGAATTCCGGTGACCAGGTCGAACGCCAGCTCAACGTCGAGGTCGCGCTGCCCCGCGGCGAGTTCCAGCATGGCCAGCAAGGCACGCACCGCGGGCTGCTCCACCAGGGGCACCTCGTCCAGCCGGACGGTGGTGGGAACACCGGCGCCGCTCAGAGCCCGCCGCAGCACCGGAATCGACGCGGAGGCACGGACCAGGACGGCCATCCGCTGCCAGGGAACGTCCCGGAACAGATGCTCTTCCCTAAGCTGAGCCGCGATGAACGCGGCTTCCTGGCTGGGGCTGGCCAGGACGTGGACCGAGGATTCGCCGGCCGCGAACTCGTCGGCCGGCACCAGGTCGCGATGACGATGCGGCCCGCCGAGCCGGTGTGCGACCCGCCGTGTGGCGGCCAGCAACGCCGGCCCGCTGCGCCGGGACGTGGTGAGCGCGCAGACCGCCGCGGGCTGGCCGTCCGCGGCCGCGAATCGCTCGGGGAAGTCGCGGATGCCGTCCATCTCCGCGCCCCTGAAGCCGTAGATCGACTGATCGGGGTCTCCCACGACCAGCAGGTCCCGCCCGCCGCCGCTGAGCAGTTGCAAAAGCTCCTCCTGCGCGGGATCCGAGTCCTGGTACTCGTCGACGACGACGAACTGCCTCTCCGCGCGTTCGCGCGCGAGCAGCTGCGGATCGTCGCGGAGGAGGCCGGCAGCTGAGCGGACGAGCTCGGCCTGGTCATAAGAGGGCGGTTTGCGCAACGCGGTGACCCCGGAGTACTGATGCGCGAAGCGAGCTGCGGCGACCCAGTCTTCCCGCCCGTGCCGACGGCCGATGTGCGCTAACTGCTCCGGCGTCATGCCGCGCTCGACGGCGCGCATCAGGAAGTCTCGCAGCTCCCGCGCGAACCCCCGCGTCAGCAGGGCGCGGTGCAGGTTGGCCGGCCAGTAGCCGGCACCGAGTTCCTCGACGTCACCACGCAGCAGGTCTCTGATCAGCAGATCCTGTTCCGGGCCCGAGATGAGCCGCGGTGCCGGCTCGCCGCTGAGGACGGACTCGCGGCGCAGGAGCCCGAACGCGTAGGAGTGAAAGGTGCGCGCCAGAGGCTCGCGGACGGTGCGGCCCAGCCTCCGGGCGATCCGCTCCCGCAACTCCGCTGCGGCCCTGCGGCTGAACGTCAGGACAAGCACCTGCTCGGGGAGCAACCCGTCGTGTTCGACCCGATGGACGACGGACTCGACCAGCGTGGTGGTCTTCCCTGTCCCTGGCCCTGCCAGCACCAGCAACGGCCCACCGCGGTGCTCGACCACCCACCGCTGATCGTCGTCCAGCACGGGTGGCGGGACGACGGCGTCGCCGGCGCGCCGCACCAACCGCACATCCGGCCCCGTAGACCTCCGCATCCCCACCTCCAAACTCGCGTGCGCCACCCCGGCGTTCGGCCGACAACGCACCATCCCACCACACGCCACCGACAGTCGGGCAACGCCAGGAGCCGCGCGAGGTGAGGGCACCTTCACGGCGACCACGAGGCACGGCGCATATCGACCCGGGTGCCGTCGGCCGACATGGGTGTGCCCTCCGCCACGAGCGCCCGCAACGCCTCGACCTCGTGCCCGGGAGGAAGCCGCCCGGATGCGGTGACCACCCTCCACCAGGGCACCGCGCCACCGTAAGCCGCCATCACGGCACCGACCTGCCGCGGTCCGCCGCGCCCCAGCTCATCACCGAGGACGTCCGCGATCGCCCCGTAGGCCATGGCCCGGCCCGGTGGAATCTTCTCCACTGTGCTGAGCACGGCTTCAACGTACTCGTCGTCCATGGCTCATATGATCGCGTCATCGCAATATGCGGGTCGAGCCCACAGGCCCGCACCTTGACATGCGACGATCAGATCGAGATGGCGAACAGTACCGAGGCGATGCGCACCCAGGGAGGCTCGAGCATGGAGCAGCCCGAGCGCGAGAGTGCCCGGGACCAGCCGCCGGTGCGCAAGACTGAGTCCCACGGCGTCATCGTCGAGGAGCCGCCGCTACCCCGGCGCACGCGGCGACCCCTGGACGGGTTGAGGCTGCTGTTCGCCGCCGTCGCCACCACGGCATTGGTCACACTCGCGGTCGTGGCCGAGAGCACGCTGACCGCCCTCACCGGCGACCTCGCCGAATTGAACAGCGTCATCCCCAGCGGCCCGGTCAATATGGTCTCGTTCGCCGCTGGTCTGGCTGTGCAGGCGCTCCCGCCGGTCATCGTGGTCATTCTGATGGTCCGGGGCAGGTTCCGCACCACGGTGGAGCTGCTGGTTGCCGCATTGCTCGCCGCCGTCGTCGCGACATTCGCCTCCGAGTGGCTGCTGAACAATGCCCCTGAGAGGTTGAACGACTCGTTCGTCCCCGGCTCTGCGGGCAGCCCCGGCACCCCGGTGCCGATGCTGCCGGCCGTGCTGGTCGCCGTGGTGGCCGTCGTCGCACGGCTCAATCTCAAGCGCATCCGGCAGGTGGCGCTGCTCGCGATCGGGGCGAGCTTCGCCGTCGGCCTCCTCGAGGGGCAGGCAACCGTGGCGGGGATCCTGGCCTCGCTCAGCATCGGCTATATCGTCGGCCTTCTGGTGCGTCTCATCAGCGGCCAGCCCTCCGTGGCTCCCAACGGTGAGCGGGTGGCGGCCGTTCTGAAGTCCAATGGCTACGATCTCACCTCGCTGCGGGCCGACAGCGTCGAGCGTTATCGCAGGTACGTCGCCGAAAGCGAGCAAGGCATCCTGGGTGTCCTGGTCCTGGACCGCGACACCGAGGGCGCCGGCGTGCTGGCCCGAGCCTTCGACCAGCTCCGCACGCGCGAGGAGGTCAGGCCGCGGCAGGCCGTCACCATGCGCACGGCCGTCAACCAGATCACCCTGCAGTCCCTGGCCGTCACCCGTGCCGGTGTGCGCACGCCCAAGCTGCGCAAAGTGCTGAAGGTCAACGGCGAGGCCACCGCGCTGGTGTTCGACCATGTTCCCGGAACCCCGCTCTCGAGCCTGACCGGCGATGACGTCAGCGACGAGATGCTGGAAGACCTGTGGCGGCAGCTGCGGCGGCTGCGGCGCAATCAGGTCGCGCACCGCCGGCTGTCCGGGCGGAGCATCCTGTACTCCGAAACCGGGAAGGTCTGGCTGCTGGACCCGTCCGGAGGTGAGGTCGCCGCCCCCGATCTGGCCATCCGAGCCGACCTTGCGCAAGCGCTCGTCGCCGCGGCCCTGGTGGTAGGGCCCGAGCGTGCCATCGACACCGCCTCCAAGGTGCTCAGCGCTCAAGCACTCAGCGGAGCGATGCCTTTGCTCCAGGTCATCGCCCTTCCCCGCAGTGTGCGTCGGGAAGTGCGCGGGAAGCGCAACCTGCTGACGGAGCTTCGGGACCGGCTCATCCACAATGTCGGGCGGGAGCCCGAGCCGGTACGGCTCCAGCGGTTCAAACCGCTTTCGCTGGTCACCGGCGTCGGTGCGGTCGCGGCCGTCTACCTGGTCGGCACCCAGCTCGTCGACGTGTCGTTCGGTGAGCTGTGGCAGCAGACCGACCTCCGGTGGCTGATCCCGGCCGCCGCGGCGATGTTCCTGAGCTTCGTCGGGGCTGCCTTCGCCATCCTGGGATTCGTGCCGGAGAAGGTCCCGTTCTGGCGCACCGTGGGTGCCCAGGTTTGCCTGGCCTTCCTGCGGCTGATCGCGCCCTCGACCGTCGGGAATGTCGCTGTCAACATCCGGCTGCTCACCAAGGCGGGCGTCGCGGCTCCGCTCGCCGCCGCCAGCGTCGCGGCGAACCAGGTGGGGAATGTCGCCGTCACGTTTCCCATCATCGCCGCGCTGGGGTTCATGTCCGGGTCCACCGCCATGGCCGGCCTGGAGCCGTCCCAGTCGACGCTGCTGATCATCGTCGGCGTGCTGGTCCTCGCGGCACTGCTCATCCTCATCCCGCCGGTACGCAATCGGCTCCGGTCGGTGTGGTCCGACTTCGCCGAGCGAGGCCTACCGCGCCTTCTGGACGTGCTGAGCAACCCGCGCAAACTGGCGGTGGCCATCGGCGGGATCATCATGCAGGCCGGCGCCTTGGTGCTGTGCTTCTACGCCTGCCTGCGGGCCGTCGGCGGAAGCGCCGACCTGGCCGCACTGGCGGTCGTTCAGATGGTGGGTAACACCATCGGCATGGCGGTGCCCACGCCCGGCGGACTCGGCGCCGTGGAGGCAGCTCTGACCGCCGGTGTGTCGACGATCGGGGTCGCCGCCACCTACGCGGTTCCGGCCGTCCTGCTCTTCCGGATCGTCTCGTTCTGGCTGCCGATCGTGCCGGGCTGGGTGCTCTGGACCCAGATGCAGCGCCGCGGCCTCCTCTGACCCGCTCCAAATGAGAGTCAGTAGGCGGGCTGCGACGGGTCGATCTGGTTGACCCAGGCGACGACGCCGCCGCCCACGTGTACCGCGTCCGCCATTCCGGCGCCCTTGACCACGGCCAGTGCCTCGGCCGAGCGCACACCGGACTTGCAGTGCAGCACCACGGGCTTGTCCTGCGGCAGCTTCTCCAAGGCGGTTCCGGTGAGGAACTCACCCTTCGGAATGAGCACCGCGCCGGGTATCCGGTTGATCTCGTACTCATTCGGCTCGCGGACATCCACCAGGGTGAAGTCGCGTTCGCCTCGCTCTCGGGCGTCAAGCCAGTCTTTGAGCTGGCTCACCGAGATGGTGGAACCCACCGCCGCTTCGGCCGCCTCGTCGCTGACGGTGCCGCAGAACGCTTCGTAATCGATGAGCTCGGTGATGGGCTCGGCGTTGGGGTCCTTGCGGATATTCAGGGTGGTGTAGCTCATGTCGAGGGCGTCATAGACCATGAGCCGTCCCAGCAGCGGGTCGCCGAT
Organism: Phytoactinopolyspora alkaliphila; assembly: GCF_010550695.1. GTDB lineage: Bacteria > Actinomycetota > Actinomycetes > Jiangellales > Jiangellaceae > Phytoactinopolyspora > Phytoactinopolyspora alkaliphila. Next base: position 61,135 of record NZ_JAAGOB010000010.1, on the reverse strand, counting down.
ACCGGTGATCAGCTTGATCGCCTCGGTGACCATGATGGACCCGATCGACGCGCACAGCACGCCGAGCACTCCGCCTTCGGCGCAGGACGGCACCATGCCGGGCGGCGGCGCTTCCGGGTACAGGTCCCGGTACTGGGGACCGTGCTCGGCCCAGAAGACACTGACCTGGCCTTCGAAACGGTAGATGGAGCCCCAGACGTAGGGCTTGCCGAGAAGCACGGCGGCGTCGTTCACCAGGTACCGGGTGGCGAAGTTGTCGGTGCCGTCGAGGATGAGATCGTAGCCGGAGAAGATCTCCAGGACGTTGTCGTTGTCCAGACGGGTCTCGTGCAGGATGACATTGACGTACGGGTTGACCTCTTTGACCGAATCCCGGGCGGACTGGCCCTTGGACCGGCCGATGTCTGACTGCCCGTGAATGATCTGGCGCTGCAGGTTCGACTCGTCGACCTCGTCGAACTCGACGACCCCGAGGGTGCCCACTCCGGCCGCGGCCAAGTACAGCAGTGCAGGCGAACCGAGACCACCGGCGCCGACGACGAGCACCTTGGCGTTCTTCAGTCGCTTCTGCCCGACCATCCCGACGTCGGGAATGATCAGGTGACGCGAGTAGCGACGTACCTCGTCGACGGTGAGGTCAGCAGCTGGCTCGACAAGAGGTGGCAAAGACACGATCGACTCCTATTCACACGCCCGTTGTCGCCATAACGGTGACATGCGGCCAGTCATTCCCGCAGGAATCGTCCACGCTTCGGACGCGTCATCTTATGTTTCGGACACATTGTGGAGAAAGCCGCGCATCAGGTCGGCGACGGTTTCGGGGTACTCCATCATCGCGACATGCCCGCAGCGCTCCACGGTCACCACGCGCGCTCCAGGAGCCGCGCGCCGCCATCGCTTGGCGGCCCACGCGCCCACCAGCGCATCTCGGTCACTGATCAGCACCATCGTGGGGCACAGCACCTTACGGACCGCCCACCAGGCCGAACGGCGCTGCGGCGACAGATACTGCAGCACCAGCGACCGGAGCGCACTGAGGAGCACCTCGTTGGAGTACGGCTGCTGGATCCACCTCAGCCGCTCGGACACGGCGAAGGTGAACTCGTCCGGGTCCAGGGCATCTGGCTCGGCGTAGAGCATCGGGACGATGCGCCGCATCTTCTCCACCGTGGGGTTGCCGTTGACCCTCGTGAGGATCACCTCGCCCAGCCTGGGCATCGCCATGACGGCCGTGGCCTGCGCGGCCCAAGGCAGCCGGTACTGCGGCATCGCCGGTGAGAGCAGGGTGAGGGTGCGGACGAGATCCGGCCTCGACGAGGCCACCAGAACGCAGATGAGGCCGCCCATGGAGTTGCCCACAAGGTGAACCGGCTGGTCGAACGTCTCGAGGTATGCGATCACGTCGGATACGTAGGCACCGACGGTATGTTCCCCCGAAGGCGGCGAATCACCGAATCCCGGCAGGTCGGGAGCCCACAGGTCCAGCTCCCCCTGAAGCTCACGCATCAGAAACGTCCAGTTGGTCGACGCCCCACCCAGTCCGTGGATCAGTACCGCGGGCGGAGCCGACGATTCACTCTCCGGATGCGCGTGCCGGACGTGGACCAAGTGTCCGGTGGGCAGGGTGACATCGTGTCCGGGCCATCTGGTGATCACCGCCACGCCCCCGATGGTATTCGCCGTCGCCCCGAGCACTCGAAGCGGTCAGATGCCGGGCGTATCACACTCGCCACCATGTGGAACACCGCGTACTTGTTACGAAACGGGGGTAGTTTCGTCAGTGTCCAGGTCCGCGACCACGGAGGAGGAGGTGCGGGATGGCCGACGACAGGGTTCCACCTGACACGTTCGCAGTTCCCGAGGCCGATGCAGAAGAGCAGCGTCAACCGGTGACCGGCGATGCCGCGGTGACCGAGGAGCGCAGCCGCCTCGATCCCGAGGAGCCGGATCTGACCCCCGCCGAGATGCCCGAAGAGGTGCCGGCGGATGCGGATCCCGCGGACGCGTACGAACAGGCTCGGTCCGTCGACTATGACGAGGACGAGTACCGCTGAGACAATACGACACGTCAGCGACGCCCGACCCTGGAGGAAACGCGTGACGGCCGTGCCCGATGTGCCCCCGCGAGGGGTACGAATGCCGCGCGGTAAACGACGCGCCCATCTGCTGCACGCCGCCCGCGAGGTGTTCGTGGCGCACGGCTACCACGCGGCCGCGATGGACGAGATCGCGGTACGGGCCGGTGTGAGCAAGCCGGTCCTCTACCAGCACTTTCCGGGGAAGCTGGAGCTGTATCTCGCGCTGATCGATGCGGCCACGGAGGAATTGCTCAACCGCTTGCACCGCGCGCTGGCTTCCACTGATGACAACAAACAGCGGGTCATCGCCACGGTCAGCGCCTACTTCGAGTTCGTCGACGACCAGTCCGGCTTCTACCGGCTGTTGTTCGAATCGGATCTCGCGAATGATCCGGCGGTGCGCATGCGGCTGGATCGGCTGACCGAGTTGTGCTCGGCGGAGATCAGCCAGATCATCGCCGAGGACACGGGCCTTTCACCGGAAGAAGCAACCCTGCTCGCGGTAGGCCTCGTGGGAACCGCCCAGGTTTCCGCCCGTTACTGGCTCGCCACCGCCGGGACCATCCCGCTGGAGAAGGCCGCCGAACTCGTGGCATCGCTCGGCTGGCGCGGTATTCGCGGCTTCCCGCTGCATCCCTGACCTGCCCGGCGCTACGCCCCTGGCGTACAGCCGAGGCAACCTGGAATGCGCTGGGCTAGCCTGGCCGTTGACAGTGGGCAGCAGGATCCATTCGTCTTCACACGACTGCGTGAGAGGTGGCCCGTGGAGGTCAAGATCGGTGTGCACAATGCGCCACGAGAGCTCGTCATTGAGAGCAACCAGTCGCCCGAGGAGGTCGACGCGGCGGTGCGCGGCGCCATCGCGGACGAAGGCGTGCTCGAGCTGACAGACGAGCGGGGCCGGAAAGTGCTGGTGCGCGCCGCGCATCTCACGTACGTCGAGATCGGCGAACCGGTCGAACGGCGCGTCGGCTTCGGCACCCTCTGACCGCACACCCCATCGCCAGCGAGGCACCGGCGGCAGGCGCGGGGGTCCGGGCGAGTCGGCATCGGACACGTGGCGAGCCCCTGCGCGTCGCCCCGACCTGTCGCGCCGCAGATAGGCGCTGACGATCTCCAGCAGCCGACCTCAAGGGAAGCGGCGGCGCATGCTTCACCGCGCAGTCGCTGAGCAGTCGGCAGAGGAGATCCTCAGCGCCTACCGACCCTCACGACGACAGACCCAGTTTCGCCATGCGCTGCGCGTGATTCTCCGTCAGCCGGGAGAGAACCTGGCCTAGTTCCGCCAGGTCCATGCCGGGCCGTCCTGGAGCACCGACGATGATCGCCGTGAGTGCGTCGCGGTCAGCTGCCACCCGCTGCGCCTGGGCCAGCGCCTCGCCCACCAGCCGGCGTCCCCAGAGCGCGAGCCGACCGGCCACACTGGGGTCCTCGTCGATGGCGGCGCGCACGCGGTCGACGACGAAGTCCGCATGCCCGGCTTCGGCGAGAACGTCGTTGACCAGGGCCCGGGTGTCATCGTCGACGGTTGCGGCGATCTCCCGATAGAAGTCTGTAGCGATCTGATCGCCCACGTACGCCTTGACCAGTCCCTCGAGCCAATTCGAGGGCGCTGTGTTGGCATGGAAGGCGACGTACGGCTCGTGGAACGGCGTCATCGCGTCGTCGAGCGCCACGCCCAATTCGGTGAGCCGGTCCCTGATCTGCTCGAAGTGGTGGAACTCGGCCACCGCCATGCCGGCCAGGGCGGCTTGATCGGCCCGCGTGGGCGCGAGCTCGGCGTCGGCGGCCAGACGCTGGAACGCGGTGAGTTCGCCGACGGCGAGCGCGCCCAGCAAGTCGATGATTCCGGCGCGGTATTCGGGGTCGTCCATGAGCTGTTCCACGATCGCAACGATAGCCCGGCCGCCGGCCGTCACGGCGCGCCCGGACGCCCTCGATCTGCGGATTGGCGTCCAGTACCGTAAACTAGCCCGTGATAACAGCTTGCGCCCGTTGACCGAAGGGCGCTCCTGAGGGCATATCGGCCGTCTGAATACGTTGCGGCGTGGCGCCTCCCGCCAGTTTTGAGCGGGCGAGCGGCCCCGCGGCCAAAGGACACCGGAGCTCAGGAATCCTCCGAGCTAATGAGGCGAAACGCTCTGACAACCTTCAGAGACCTTGGGGTACTCCCCGCAATCGCCGACGCGTTGGAACGCGTCGGCATCACCGAAGCATTCCCGATTCAGGAACTCGCTCTGCCTGCAGCTCTGACCGGCAGCGATCTGATCGGCCAGGCACGTACGGGCACCGGTAAGACGCTCGCGTTCGGCATCCCGCTGCTCCAGCGCATCGTCGCACCGGACGAGCGTGACTACGCGGAGGCCACCGAGCCGGGCAAGCCCCAGGCTCTCGTGGTGGTCCCTACGCGTGAGCTGGCGATCCAGGTCACGGGTGATCTGGAGACCGCGTCGACGGTCCGCCGGGTGCGCATCTTGAGCGTGTTCGGCGGCCGGGCCTACGAGCCTCAGGTGAAAGCGCTGCGCACCGGTGTGGACGTCGTCGTCGGAACGCCCGGCCGGCTGCTCGATCTGGCCGGCCAGGGTCTGCTCGACCTGAGCCACGTGAAGGTGCTGGTTCTGGACGAGGCCGACGAGATGCTCGACCTGGGCTTCCTGCCTGATGTCGAGAAGCTCATCGCGAACACCCATGAGCTGCGCCAGACCATGCTCTTCTCCGCGACCATGCCGGGCGGCATCGTGGGGCTGGCCAGGAAGTACATGCGCCACCCGCTCAACATCCGGGCAGAGTCCTCGGACGCCACCCAGACCGTTCCCTTGACGGCTCAGTTCGTCTACCGCGTACACAACCTGGACAAGGAAGAGATGATCGCCCGGCTCCTGCAGGCCGAAGGCCGCGGGCTGAGCATGATCTTCAGCCGTACCAAGCGTGCCGCGCAACGCCTCGCCGACGATCTGGCCGATCGCGGGTTCGCCGTCGCCGCGGTCCACGGTGACCTCGGTCAGGGCGCACGCGAGCAGGCGTTGCGAGCGTTCCGTTCGGGCAAGGTGGACGTTCTCGTGGCCACTGACGTCGCGGCCCGAGGCATCGACGTCGAAGCCGTCACGCACGTGGTCAACCTGAGTTGTCCCGAAGACGAGAAGACCTACCTGCACCGGATCGGCCGGACCGGCCGCGCCGGTGCTTCCGGTATCGCGGTGACCTTCGTCGACTGGGAGGACCTGGCACGCTGGAAGATGATCGCCGCCGCGCTGGACCTGCCCTTCGAGGAGCCCGCCGAGACGTACTCCAGCAGCGAGAGCTTCTTCCACGACCTCGGGATCCCACCAGGCACCAAGGGCACCCTGCCGCGAGACCAGCGGACCCGCGCCGGGCTCCGCGCGGAGACGCTCGAAGATGTCGGCGGCGAGAAGAAGAAGCCCCGGCGCAGCAGCAGCTCGCGGGGGTCTCGCTCCGGCCGAGACGGCCAGGGCGACAACCGAGGCGGACAACGCGGCCGGGGTCGCGGGACGCCGGCCTCGGAGTCCACGTCGGAGAGCCGCTCCGCCGAGACGCGTCCTCGCCGCCGCAATCGCCGGCGGACCCGCGGCGGGAAGCCTGTGGACAGCAAGTCTGGGGAGTAGACAGCCCCCTCGGCGTTCTCACATCCGCAGCCCATACGGCTGCTGCGTAGAGGGGTGATACCTCTCCACGCAGCGGCCGCCAGGGAAACGAACACGCGAACCATCGGCGCGACGCGGTGGCGGCGGCTACGTGCGGACGACCACCACCGTGGTCCCGACGGGCGCGAAGTCCCACAGCGCCTTGGCGTCTTCGTGATCCTGCCGGATGCAGCCGTCCGACAACGGTGTGCCCAGCTCGGACAACGTCTGGACCTCTTTCCCGGAGTCGTCGTACACCGGGATGTCGTGGAACCCGATGTTGGAGTTCTCGCCGCGGTGGAACCGGACCATGTACCGCATGGTCTCTTCATAGGTCCAGCTGACGGCCTCCTCCGACTTGGAGAACACCTCGTAGGTTCCCTCGGGCAACTGGTCGTAACGGCTGCCGGAGACCATGTAGGTACGCGCGATTTCGTCGTTCTCCTCGACCAGCCACACCTGCTGCTGGGTGATGTCGAAGACGATCCGCTTGCCATCGCCGCTGTCGGCAGGCAATGAGCCCGTTGCCTCGGGCTTCTGATCCGGGTCGGGCTCCGACGCACCCGGGTCGCCGTCGGCGTCGTCGTCGGACCGCTCGTCGTCGGACCGCTCGTCGTCGGGCTCCTCAGCCGGTGTGGCCTCCGATGCGTCAGCGTCTTCGGACTGCTCGTCGTCGGACCCGCTGTCCTTCGGCAGCAGGGCCACCAGCCGTCCCGGCCCTCTGTCGGCGGAGCGCGACACACTGTCGGAGTCTCGCAACTCGGCCAGGGTCTCACCCTCCAGCGTCTGACCACCGGCGACGTTGTCCTGCGACTGTGCGGAATCGGCTGGATCGAGAAGAGCGACGACGCCGAACCCGATCAAGGTAGCGCCGGTGATTGTCCCGGCAAGACGGAGCAACCGTGGTCGCCGGCTCTTCCGGGAGCGATGCCGGCGCGGAGCCTGTTGATCAGCGACTCCGTAACGTCCAGCCATCCACACTCCTCGTCATCGGCACGATCGACGACACCGTCAACCGGTCCCTTGAGGACAATTCCACCAAGATCGCCCTTTCAAACATCCAACGGCACCGCAATCTTCTCCGGACCACAGTACCGGGACCAGAGCACCTCGTCTGCCGGACCGGCGCTCCAGCATGAGAACGCCTAGGAACTCGGGTGGAGTTCCCCGTTCGGCGCATACGTCGCCAGCCCGGACCACGACGGCCGTGACGGGGCGGCGCCTCGCCCCTCGGCGCAGTGCGCCCGGAAGTCGCACCATCCGCATGACGACGACGGACGCGGCGGGAACATCGCATCCGTGGCCTGACCGGCCTTGAACGCCTGGTCCGCCTGCGAGCACTCCAAGGCGACGTCCTCCGCGCGGGCGAGGTGCCGATTCAGGGCGTGCTCGTCGTGCTCCCAGGCGACGACGTCCCCGGACGGAAGATGATGCAACTCGACACGGCGGCACGGCCGGCGCAGCGTCCGCGCTGCAGCGGCCGCGTAGACGGCGAGGGCCAGCGACGAGCGGGCGTCATCGACGGTCAGGACGTGCCGGCCGGTCTTGTAGTCGACCACCACGAGCTCGTCCGAGCGTTCGTCGACCCGGTCGATCCGCCCGGAGAGGGCCGCGCCACCGTGCATCACGGTCACCGTTCGTTCTACGCCGCGGGGCTCGTCGTTCGGATCGAGCGTCTCCACGTAGCGCTGGACCATCTCGCGGGACCTGGTCCGCCACGCGGCCGCCTGGTCGTCGTCGCGAAAGCCCTCCGTCGTCCAGTACTCGTCCACGAGCGCCCCCGCCCGCGCCACCGTTCGGGCGTTCACCGGCAACCGCCACCACCGCGCCAGCGCGTTGTGCACCACGGCGCCTACCGTGTTGTGCGCCCAGGGTGGACCCTTGACCGGTGGTGGCCTGTCCAGATACGTGAACCGGTACCGCCGAGGACAGTCCAGCCACGTGGTCAAGCGCGTGGGCGTGGCGCTGTACAACCTGCGCGGCATCCCGTCGAACGACTGCTGCTCGGTCACCGTCAGCCCTCGTGTCCGGTCTGGCTGGGACGCCTGCCGACTCGCGCCAGCAGCCGTTCCCATTCTGCCTCGGCCGTGGTATTGACGCCCAGCTCGTGGCCGACCTTCCCGGTGCCGTGGTAGTCGCTGGATCCGGTGACCGCCAAGCCATGGGCCGCGGCTACCGCGCGAAGCTCTGCGCGGGCGGCGTCGTCGTGATCCTGGTGATCGGCCTCGATACCGTCCAGCCCGGCGTCGGCGAGCGCGCCGATGGCCTCGGCGCTGAAGACGTGCCGCGAGCCGCGACCCCAGGGATGGGCCAGCACCGCGACCCCGCCGGCGGCGTGCACCAGGCCGATGGCGTCGACGATCCCAGGAGCATACTTCTCGACGAAGCCCACGCCGCCAACCGACAGCCACGAGGCGAAGGCCTCGTCCCTGGTCTTGACGTATCCCTTGGCCACCATCACATCGGCCACGTGCGGACGGCCCACCGAAGAGGCACCGTTGGCCGCGTGGAGGATCTCGGCGAGATCTACGGCGATGCCGGCCTTGGTCAGCCGGACAGCGATGCGTTGCAGCCGCTCCCGCCGGTCTTCTCGCACCCGAGCCAGTTCACGGGCGAGCGGCCGGTGCGCGGTGTCGACATGATAGGCGAGCACGTGGGCTCCGCGACCGCCGAGCTGAGTGGAGATCTCCACACCCGGCACCACGTCGACACCGTACTGCCGCCCCGCGGCCAATGCTTCCGGCCAGCCGTCGAAGGTGTCGTGGTCGGTCAGCGCGACGACGTCCAGTCCTGCCTCGTGAGCACGTCGTACCACGTCGGCCGGACGTTCCGTGCCGTCGGAGACACTGCTGTGAGTGTGCAGATCGATGCGCAAGCGGCGGGTTCCTGAAATGTCGGCGGGGTTTCTCGTCAGAGATCGTAACCGGAACGGCGCATGAGCCACGGTGGCGGCGTGCCGTACGGCAGCAGATCGGCTTCCCTGCCCAGCGAGCGCAGATCCGCGAGGACCAAGTCCTCCAGCAGCAGAGCGGCAGCGGTGTGCGGGTTCCAGATCATCCACAGCCAGCGACTGTCCCACTGCCCCACGTATACTGCGTGCTCGGGCTTCCCGGACACGCACCAGAGAGGCACCGGACGCCCCTCGGCGTGCACACGCGCGTGCGGCTCACTCTTCACGACGTCACCAGGATCGGTCCCGCGTACACCCGCGATGCCCGACCCCAGTCCGACCCCCTGCTCCTCAGCGACCAGCACCAGGTCGGCCGGTCCGCCGAGCGGATTGGGGCCGCTGATCGCCACGGCGGTCGCCTGCACGCCCGAGACGTCGTCGCCGGCGTGCAGAACGGCACCGATCACCCACCCGTGCAGCAATGGCCACGGCAGCCACAGCGGCACCTCCGAGCGCTCGCCGAGTTGTCTGGTGAAGTCCGCGCTGGGCGTCGTCATCGGGGCAAGCGGGAAGACCTCGCCATGTCTGCCGCATGTCCAACGGTTGGACCACGCTCCGGGCGGCTCCGGGCGCTCACCGCAACGCGGGCATCTCAGTTCACCCTTCACCCTGTTGACGCTTCCTCTTCCGGCCGGTCCAGTCAAGCGCTTCGGGCACAGCATGCCATCCGGTCGACGACTACCCCGTCTTCAGCGACAACCTGGCCAGGTGGTTTCGCGCTTCCTCGGCGTGCTGGTGCTGACAGTAGATCTCATACCGACCGGCGACGATGACGCTCTTGGACACGAAGTCGCGGCGGCCACCGGTGAATGCGTAGCCCACTGCACCGAAGATCATCATGAAGATGGCGCCCCACACCACGCTCATAATGATGATTTGAGCCCATCCTTCGTCGGTGAACAAGCTCAGCAGCAAGCCGACGAACAACCCCAGCCATGCCCCCGTGGCCAATCCACCGAGGATCGCCTTGCCCCAGCTCATACGCCCGGTGACGCGCTCGACCTGGCGCAGGTCGGTGCCGACGATCGCGAGGTGCTCGACCGGGAACTTCTGGTCGGCCAGGTAGTCGACCGCGCGCTGAGCATCCGGATAGCCGTCATAAGCCCCGACCACCAGCCCTGTCGGCAGCCCTGGCACCGGACTGGCCATGATGTACCTCCTCGGTGAGCGTCTTGCCCCCATGATCCCACGTCCACCGGGAGAAAGCCGGTGCTCCAGCACAACGCCGGGGTCGACGCCCACGATTTGCCGGTTCGTTTCCGCACAACCCCCACCACAACCACTTGACATCAATAGGAGCATCGATCTTCCCGACGGTCCACTCACCGGCTGCTCCTCGCACGAGGATCTTCACGACGTGCCGACCAGGGCTGTTGCGCCGGCTATTTCTCGCACGAGGATCCTCACGGTGGCCGTGACATGTGCCGTGCAAGAGCGCGCCGACGCGGTCGGCTCAGATATGCACGGCACATGTCACAACCCCAGGATTCCCCCAGTTTCCGGCTCGTTTTACACGACGGACAACACGACGGCACGGTCGCGCTCCTGGAACGCACACCGACGCTCGCGCCAGCCGGAGGACCCGGTGGCCGACGTCTGAGGGGAGCTTCGCATGGGTTGTGGTCGCTATTTGACGGCGTTTTATCCGATTTGTGGGACCACAACCCATGCCATGGGTTGGATAGCGGCCCCGAAATAGTGGGCCCAGGGACGGCGGGCTCAGGCTAGGGACGCAGCGAGCCACGGCGGCAAGCTCTCCGCCTGGGTGACACCCAGTGCGAGCACAAGCGCGCGCTGAACCTTCGGCTCGAACGGCTCGATGCGCAATTGCATCCCCGCCTCGTCCGGCGTGTGGTTCGCCTTCGCCTGGTTGCACGGCACGCACGCGGCCACGGTGTTCAGCCAGCTCCGTGGATCGCCACCGCGAGATGTGGGGAGGATGTGGTCGATCGAGTCCGCCCGGCCACCGCAGTAGCCGCACCGACGTCGATCTCTCTCCAGGACACCGGCCCGAGACCACGGCAGCCGACGGCGATACGGCACACGGACGAACCTGAGCAGACGCACCACCAGTGGCGCGGGAAACTCCTTGGTGGCCGAGCGGATGACCCGCGCCGAGTCGGCGTGCTCCATGACGGCCTTCTCGGTCAGCACCAAGACGATGGCCCGACGGACGGAAACAACGGCCAGGGGCTCATACGAAGCATTCAACACCAACGTCTGCACCTGTCCGTCCCCTTCCGTGACATTGGCCTACGCTCCTTCGTCTCGGCTTCCCTCGTTCTTTCTCAGTGTCCGGCATCATGTCCCGGGCGGATGTCCACAGCCGTCCGTATGGGCGAATTGTAGTTAAAAACTCGGCGGCCGCCTCCAGTGGACCACCATCACAGCTTGCGACGGCGGGTTGTGGCAGGGCAATCGATTTACTTTTCGTGAATCCGCGGGGCATGTTCGCCCGCCAGGGAGCGCCAGATATCGGTGACACGTGCCTGGATCAGATCGACGACGTCACGGATCGCCATGCCCGCGAACTCCTCCGGCAGCACGGGAGGCCCAACCCGTAACCTGATCGTCGGCCTGCGCACGATGGAGGTCAGCGCCCCCGCGAGGCTCCTGGGCACGGAGCCGGAGCCGATGGTCCGTGCGTCATGATGCGCCACCGGTATGACCGGAACCTGCGCGTCCAGGGCTAGGCGCCCCACGCCGAACCGGAATCTGCGGGGTGACCCGTCCTCGGTCGCCGAGACGTCGCCCTCGGGATAGATGCCGATGATCTCGCCTCTGCCGAGCGCTTCCCGAGCCGCTCCGAGCGCCACCGAGCCGGCCTGCCGCCAGCCGACCTCAACCATCCCGGCGTGCCGGGCCAGCGGTCCGATGAAGGTGTTGTTGAACACCTGCGACGCCGCCATGAACCGGACGTGGCCGTGCACGGTCCCGCACTCGTCGTCGGCACACGGCACGCTGGGACGCAAACCGGCCCGGTACAGCGTCGACAGCACCGGGGGAACGTCGGCGATGGTGGTGTGATTGACAGCGATGATGGCTGGGCCGTTCATCGGCAGATTCTCGAGCCCCTCGGGCTGGACGCTGCCGAACAACCTGGTCAGGCCGACCGCAATTGATCCCACAAGCTCCACGATGGACCATTATCTCCGATTGGCCCGGCGTCCCGGCACCCCGGCAGGCCTGGCACCCCCGGCAGGCCCGGCACCCCCGGCGTCCCGGGCAGCGGCCGGAGATCGTCTATTCGTCCTCGTCGTCCTGGACCGGCAGCGTCGAGAGATCGACGACATCGTCCTCGTCCGGCGTGGGCACCTCGACGTCCTCACCGAAGTCGCTGAAGGTCAGCACGCCGGATCCGCCGGATGCGCCCTTCTCCTCGAAACGCAGCGGCAACGGGTCCCCGGTAGCCGAGATCCACAGCATGCCGCCGCTCTCGGCGAACTCGATACCGACGGCAGGTACGCCGTCGACCTCTTGGACGGCCGTCGGGTCCCCCTTGACCTCGGACCCCAGTACCGCCTCGGCGAAGTCGCTTCCCTCGACGAAGATCCGGTAGTTGGAGCTCGACTCGGATGAGATGAGCAGCCACTTGTCGGCGATGGTGTCCTCGATATCCGCATCCACGATGTCGGCGAGCGTCGCCGGATCGCTGGTGATGTACACCACATCGTCGGAGGCCACGAGTCTCACCTCACTGTCGGTGGTGACCGTGCCGACCGAGCCCACGCCGGTCTTGAAGGCGATGTCGATGGCGCTGCCCGCGGAGGTCATACCGCTCACCCGGTAGGTTCCGGCCTCCGCGAGGTTCTTGACGGCCGTGCGCAGAGCCTCCTCGGGAGGCAACTGGTCGACGCCGTTCTCGGCCGGAGCCGTCTCGGAACTGGACGCGATCTGGGCCAAAGGCGCTGGGCCTGGGGGAGTTTCCTCCTCACCACACGCGGTCAGCGTGACGGTCAGCAGGGCCGCCAGGCCTAAACCGATCACTTGGCCTGATGCCAGCTGCATCGGCGTCGGACCTCACACTTCGCAGACTCGGGACAAGGGACGGAAAGGCAGCGCGCGGGCTCGGCCCGGTGACTGCCGACACGGAGTCTACCTCGCAAACCGCCCTCATTGCCGCCGGCGAACAGCTGCGACGTACCAGCCACTCGGACGATTCCCCTCCGCCTGTTTGACCGAAATGCCAGGAAACCGCTACCGTCCCGACTAGTCCACAACTTCATACCCATGGGCCACCTGGCCCGCAAGACAGGGGAGCGCTGCAGGGCGCTGAGAGTGCGGGAAACTCCGCAGACCCTCAGAACCTGATCCGGGTCATGCCGGCGCAGGGAGTCGATATCGACACGTCAGCGGCGCGTTCGCGAGAAGACCTCGCGGATGCGCCGTAACTGTGCCCGACGGCACGCTCAGCGGCGCTCCCTCGCCTGTCACTTTCCACGACGGAACAGCCAAGGAGTCCACCGTGAGCCCGACCGACAACGTCTCCCACCGTGCGGGCACGGGCCTGGGCACCAGGCGGCGCACCTGGCGCACCGTCGACATCGTGGTCGCGTCCGTGCTGGGGGTCGCTTTCGGCCTCATCTTCGCCGCGTGGAACAACTTCGTCTATCCCACCGTCAGCCTCCCTCTGGAGGCCACCCCCTTCAGTCCGGTGATCGGCGCCGTCTGGCTGATGCCCGCCGTCATCGGCGGGCTGGTGATCCGCCGCGCCGGGGCGGCCCTGTACACCGAGGTGGTCGCCGCGACCACGTCCATGCTGTTCGGCTCGGTGTGGGGGCTGTCGGTGTTCATGTCCGGTGTTTGGCAGGGGCTTGGGGCCGAACTGGTCTTCGCCCTGCTCGCGTATCGGCGCTGGGGCGTGTTCGGCTCGCTGCTCGCCGGAGGCGCCGCCGGCCTGGCCATGGGCATCAACCAGAGCATCGTCACGGTGCCGGAGTTCAGCCTCGGCTGGAAGGCCGTCTACGTCCTCGCCGCGGTGACAGCCGGCCTGGTCGCGGGAATCCTGAGCTGGTTCCTGGTGCGGGCGCTCGCCCGCACGGGGGTGCTCGCTCCGTTCGCTTCGGGCCGCGTGCAGGCGGAGGTCTGACCGTGCGGGCAAGCCTGGACACGGTCACCGGCGCGGTCGGCGAGCGGGGTCCGAGTCGCGTCCGGATCCGCGGCTGGGGCTGGCGCTACGCGGGGCGGAAAAGGTGGGCGTGTCGCGGCGTGGATCTCGACATCGATGCGGGAGAGCGCGTGCTGCTCGTCGGCTCGTCGGGCGCGGGAAAGTCGACGCTCCTGCGCGCCGTGGCCGGACTCCTGGACCCCGAGACCGCCGCGGAGCATGAGGGAAGCGTCACCGTCGACGGCGAGCCGGCCGCCCAGGCCCGCGACCGGGTGGGAGTCCTCCTGCAGGATCCGGAAGCCTCACTGGTGATGTCCCGGGCGGGCGATGACGTCGCGTTCGGCCTGGAGAACGCGGGTGTCCCGCGGGAGGAGATCTGGCCGCGCGTCGAGTCGGCACTGCGGCGCGTGGGCTTCGGCTATCAGCTCAGCCGCTCCACAGCCGAGCTCTCCGGCGGCGAGCAGCAGCGCCTCGCGCTGGCCGGGGCGCTGGTCCGGCGGCCGTCGCTCATGGTGCTCGACGAGCCGACGGCCAACCTGGATCCGGCCGGGACCGAGCTGGTGCTCGACGCGGTGCGCGCCACCACGGACAGCGCCAGCACCACGCTTCTCATCGTGGAGCACCGGGTCGACGTCGCCGCCGGCCTGGTGGACCGGGTGGTGGTCCTCGAACCGGGCGGGGGCGTCGTGGCCGACGGTTCCCCCGACGACGTCTTCGCCCGGCACGGCTCGGCGCTGTCCGACGACGGGGTGTGGGTGCCCCGACGATGGGCGCCGGCGCCGCCTCGCCGCACGCCGGGGCCGTCCGGAGTGATCCGGCTGCGTGCCGGCGGAGTCAGCCGGACCTACCGGCGCGCCGCCGCACCGTCGCTCGACGTCACCGACCTCGAGCTGCGGGAGGGTGAGGCGACCTGCGTGCTCGGCCCCAACGGCAGTGGAAAGTCGACACTGGCCACGATCCTGGCTGGGCTGTCACGCCCGGACACCGGCGGTGTGTTCCTCGCCGCCGATCCGCGCCGGCCGCTGCACCGCTGGCGAGCCCGGCGCTTGTGCCGCAGCATCGGGATGGTCTTCCAGGATCCGGAGCACCAGTTCCTCGCACCGACGGTGCGGTCCGAGCTTCTCATCGGCCCTCGGCGGGCCGGTATTCCCACCGCCGCGGCCGAGCAACGCTGTGACTACCTGCTCACCCGGCTTCACCTGGACGGTCTGGCCGGGGCCAATCCGTACACGCTCTCCGGCGGGGAGAAGCGTCGCTTGTCGGTGGCCACCGCGCTGGCGACGGCCCCGGACGTGGTCGTGCTCGACGAGCCGACCTTCGGCCAGGACGCCCGGACCTGGCGGGAACTGGTCCGGCTCTGCGCACAGCTACGCGACGATGGCGCCACCCTCGTCAGCGTCACCCACGACGCCGCGTTCGCCGATGCACTCGCCGACCAGCACGTCACCATGCGCGGCGGCCGGATCACCGACGTCCGGGCCCGGCCCGCCGACGACGAGGCTCACCGGCACGGTGGAACGACGACGCGGCCCGCGACCGGCACGCACAGTTCGCCCAGCGCTGCTGCGCGAGCCGTCCCGCGAGGCACTGGGAGCGAGCTGTGATCATCGCCGCCGGAGCCGTCGGACGCACCACCGGCGCGGTGCTGGGCCGCCGCAACCCCGTCGCCAAGCTGGGCGCGGCGTTCATCCCGGCGCTCACCCTGCTCGTGGGCGTGGATCCGGTCTCCTCCGGGCTCATCCTGATCGCGGCCCTCCTGAGCGTGCCCGCGTGGGGATTGACGTGGCGGGAGGTATTCCGGCGCGGCTGGCCCCTGTTGCTGGGCGTGACGACGATCAGCCTCGGCAACGCGCTGTTCACCGCTCGCAAGGGCGGAGCCGTCCTCGTCGACGCGGGGCCGTTCCTGCTCACCACGGAAAGCGTCGCCGCCGGCAGCACGGCAGGCATGCGGCTGGCGGCGATCGCCCTACCCGGTGTCCTGGCGGTCCTCACCATCGACCCGGTGGACCTCGCCGACTCGCTGGTCCGGCACCTGAAAGTGCCGGCCCGGTTCGCTTACGGCTCCCTCGCCGCGCTCCGGCTCGCGCCGCTGATGGCCACCGAGTGGGAGATCCTCGGCCGGGCGCGCCGTGCCCGCGGGCTGGAACCGGGCGGCAACCCGCTCGCCGCGATCAGGCTGTTCGGCGGCAAGCTGTTCGCCCTCCTGGTGGGCGCCGTCCGGCGGGGAAGCCAGCTGGCGGTGGCGATGGACGCGCGCGGCTTCGACAGCCAGCGTGCGCGCACCACGGCAAGGATCAGCCGGTTCGGTCCCGCCGACGCCGTGCTCCTCGGCTGCTCGGTGGCGCTCACCGCCGCCGCAGTAGCGCTCGCCGTGGTGACAGGAGCCTGGAACCCGGTCTTCTCGTCGTGATCTCACATGTCGGGGTTGCGCAGGACCCGGAGGTGCCCACGCCGGGTGGGCTCCCCGATCGGCTCCTCCTCCGGCTCGGCCGGCCGGGCCGCCTCGCGGACCGCATCGGCCAGCGCCAGGAGGTCGTCACTGGTGGGACCCAACGCCGCCGGATCCGGAGCCAGTCTGATGACCTCCCACCCGCGTGGGGCTACCAGCCGCTCCGCGTGCGCGGCGCAGAGATCGTAGGCGTGCGGCTCGGCATAGGTGGCGAGAGGACCCAGCACCGCAGTGGAACTCGCGTAGTCATACGTCAGTGTCGCGACGGCCACCTGAGAGCAGGCCGAACGGGAACAACGACGCATGGGGCTCACAATCGCCAAGGTTAACGCCCCGATGTGGCGTCCGTCCCCGCGGCACGCCATGAAGTGATCGGCCGCCTCGGCGGACGTCCCGCCGGATCTGGCCGCCGGGCGACAGGCCCGCGCTGCTAATCTGCGCAGAGTGACGCGACACCGCTCCCCGAAGAGCGACCTACCCGCGATGGTCCTGCCGCCGCTGCGGCGAGACAGGCACGGACGCGGCCTGCGCACTCCCCTGGCGCCACCGGAATCGCCGTTGAGCCGGTCCCGGGCTCAACGGTTCGACGATCTCGTGCTCGAAAGCGTCGAGCGCCTCGACCGCCGTTGGAAAGACGAGCTCGCGAAGGTGGAGTTCGCCGTCGAGGACGTGCCTGTGCTCGACGACTGGCCACATGACTGGGTCCCGCTGGCCCGCGCATTCGCCAGCACCGGCGCGCTCCCCGCTCGGATCGTCGTCTTCCGGCGCCCCCTGGAGACCCGCGCCAAGGGCGAGTTCCGCCTACGCGACCTGGTCAGCGACGTGATAGCCGAGCAAGTGGGCGAGATGCTCGGAGTCGACCCGCAGGACGTCGATCCCACGTACGGCCATCACGGTTAAGAACCCGCTACAGGCCGTCCTGGCAACGGTGGAAGATTGTTTCCACGGTGGAAGGT
Source organism: Phytoactinopolyspora alkaliphila (assembly GCF_010550695.1). Taxonomy (GTDB): domain Bacteria; phylum Actinomycetota; class Actinomycetes; order Jiangellales; family Jiangellaceae; genus Phytoactinopolyspora; species Phytoactinopolyspora alkaliphila. The sequence continues at coordinate 43,954 of NZ_JAAGOB010000010.1, read as the reverse complement.
CTTGGGGGTCCTGGCCCGCGCAAGCTTCCAGTCTTGAAAGAGACTTCCACTGTTCGAGCCCGTGGCGCACGCGCCAGGAGAAAACCGAGATCGCTAGTCGACGTTCGGGTCGAGCACGCCCGGAAGCTCCCCCACCACGCGGGGCACGTCTACGTGCACGATCGGCGACCACAACGGCATGATGTCGAGGTAGGCACCGTCGTCGTCGGCACCGACGATCTCCCGTGCCACCACCACGGCGTCGGCCTGCGACGGGTCGATCACGACCGTGACGAAGTCGGCGTCGTCAGGCGCCTCCACTTCCACCGGGACCGTGGCGCCCGCCGGGACGGCGACGTCCTCCTCCGACACGACGGCCCCGTCGCCATCCAGAACCGCGACGCTCACCCGGCTCGCGCTGTCGATGACCGAGCTCACGTGCACAGTGGTACTGAATCTCGACGACGACCGTCCCAGCAGCGCCGCGGCGGGGCCTGCCAGCGGTGGAGTGGCCGCGGTGAACGCCAGGTCCGGCAGGCCGTCGTCGGCTTCCCGGACCACCCGCACCGACGCCGTCACCGGCTCGTCGCTGTCCAGCTCGACGCCGACGGGATACTCGCCGATGCCGTCGAGTGCCACCTCGTAGACGCTGCCCGACGGAACCGTCACCACCTCGTGGTCCAGCGGCGTGAACGGGCCGTTGGCGCCGAACACCCGCATCGACACGATGGCGTCCGTCTGTCCCGGCGCGAGGATACGCAGCACCCGCTCGCCTTCGCCGGGAACACCGGGGATGACCACTCGCTCCTGCGGTGCCACGGTGGCGGGCAGGAAGGTGAACCCCAATGGCGTTGTCTCCTCGGACTCCCGGATCTCCAAGGCTGCTGAGACCCTGCCCTGGGAGGTCGTGACCCGGACGCCGACCCGCTCGGACTCCGGCGCCAGGGCATCCAGCAGCAGCACCTGCTGGCTGCGCGCCGGAACGCCGATGCCCTGTGTGGCGGGTGCGTCCAGCGGGCCGGCCTCGTCCCAGAGTTCGACATCCACGACCGCGGCGACGGACGTCGGATTGGCCAGGACCAACCGCCCTCGCTTGCCCACCTCGCCGGACCCGCCCACGAACCAGTGTTCGCGGGCCGCAGGACCACACGACGTGGTGCTCAGCCCCCGCAGGTCGATCTCCCTGACGAGCAGGGATTGCTCGGCGACCAGCCCGGGCGCGAGTGTGCCGGAACCTTCGACCGCGATCGACGTGGGTTCGTCCATGTCGATCCGGTTGACGTCGAGGACGCCGCGTTCCTCGAGGGTGAAGACCGGCTCCGGCGGCGCGGTGTCCGTGGGTGTGGGCTCGGGCGTCGCTCCGGGCTCGGGGACGAATCCGAGGGCGCGCGCCGTGATCGGTCCTTCGTCGTCGTCCACCGCGGAAACTCCAGGCAGGGCCAGCGCTCCCACGTGGGATCGGCCCTCCTCTTCGCCTCCGACGAACGGACACACGAGCGAGGTCCGGACCACCGGCTCCTCGACCTCGGGATGCTCTTCCACCACCGAATCCGGGGGGCCGACGAGGGACGCGGCGCCGAGCGTTCCGGCCACCGCCACCACCACTGTCAGCGCGGCCACACCGCTACGCATCAGGACTCGCTCCCATCACCGCGGTCGCGTGATCTCCGGCCGGCGGCCCGCCGTCCACCGGCCGCTCGCTTGCCTCGATAACCGCCGCCCTCTTCGGTGGGGCTCTCGTCGTCGGCGCGGCGTGCTCGCCGGCCCCGGTACCCGCCGCGAGACGAGCGAGTCTCGCCGGTCTCCGGGTGAGCCGCCTCCGGCGAGGGTCCCTCGATGGGTTCCTGCTGCTCGATCGGCTCCTGCTGCTCGATCGGCTCCTGCTGCCCTGCAGGCGCGGACCGCTCCTCCGGCGTCTCCCACCCGACAGGTACGGGTCGATCGGCCGGCGTCGAAGGCCCCTGCCCGGAGTCGGTGCTCCCGCCGCGTCGGCGGCCGGACCTGGCGGCAGGAGCCGGATCGGGCGAATCGAGCCACTCGTACGACACCTCGGGGACGTGATCCTCGGCACGCGGCGGAGCAGGCATCGCGGCGGGTACCGGCGTCGCCGGCTGAACCTGCTCGTCGGGCACGACGGGAAGGCCGGGAGAGGTCGGATCGTCGGGGTCGATCTCCGAGGCGTCGTCGACGGCCCCACGCTCCCGCCGCATGCCGGGCAGAGCCAGGATCGCGACCAGGATCACAGCACCGAGCTGAACGAGGAGAACACCCGCCCTCCGGTTGCCGAGGTGCGAGAGGCTCAGCTCACCACCCTCGGGGCCCAGCTCGAACGCCTGGGCCCAGCCGTCGTACACCACCGGCATCAAGGGCGCGCCGTCCAGTGTGGCCGACCATCCGCTGTCGGCCAGCTCGGAGATGACCAGGAGCCGTCCATCGGCGCCGTCCGGGACGGTGCCACGCGAATCGATCTCGTCGCTGGGCACCACCACCAGCTCCGCTTCCACCGCCTCTTCCTCGGCGTCGTCGGCGGGCTCGGGCTCGGCGATCCAGATCCGTCCGACGGGCTGGTCGACCCGCCACATCGCCGCGCCCTCGGGCGCACTGGACCGGACCAAGCCGGGGACGGTGTCGAGGATGTCGGCCAGGTCCGGGTCGAACGGCGCTGACAGGTAGACGTACTTTGCGGCGAACTCCGCGAGTCGCGAGCCGTCGGCTCCGCCCCGGCCGGACACGATGTCGGCCACGACGTCGTCGAGCGGCCCGTATTCTTCCGGCGGAGGTCCCGATTCGGCATCGCCCATGCGGGGTCCGGAGGAGCGCAGCAGTGCGTAGGTCACGCGTCCGTCGTCCGCGCGCCCCAGCACCAGGGTGCGGATCCGCTCCGGGAGCTCGGCCTCGTCGGAGATGTAGGCGGGAAGAACCTGGGGATCGCGCCGCTCCAATGGGCCGTCGGCACCCCGGACCGCCCACCAGCCGGCGCCCGCGACCGGAAGCACCAGCGCTCCAGCGGTGGCGAGCGCTACCAGAGGCTGGCGCCAGCCGAACGTGCTCCGCGCCAGCCAGGCCCGGGCACCCTCACCGGCGACGACGGTGGCGACGATCAGCGCTCCCCCGAGCACCACGGCCGGATAGCCTGGCCAGCCCGACACCGGTGTCTGCAAGGTGGGGCCGGTGACCGGCAGTCTCGACACGACGATCCCGAGCACCAGGGCCACGCCCGCGACCGCCCACGCCGCCGTGACCACCAACCGGCGCTCGGCTCGCAGCAGCGCCGCCCATCCCGCCAGGGCAAGGCCCGCGCCCAGCCACACCGGCGCCGTGCCGGGGCCGCCAGGGTTCACGAACAGAACCGACCACGGGTCGAGCGCATCGGCGGAGAGCCCTGGGCCGGGCATGCCGGCCTCGGTCACGAGCAGCACCGGGTTACGCAAAACCGTGCCGCTCCACGGGATGAGCACCACGGGCGCCACACCAAGCACCACCGCGAACCGCCACAGAGCCGCCCGGTCGCGGTAGACGGTGACGAGGCCGACCACGCCCAGCACAAGGACGAGAAGCCAGGCCAGCGGGACGAATGCCGCGATCACGGCCAGGATCAGCCCCGCGCTCCAGGCTGCGCGGAACGGACCCGGCTCTCCCGGCCGGCCGAACGTCCGGTACAGCGCCAGCACCACCAGCGGCGTCAGGACGGTGGCTACGACGGTACCGAACCTGCCGGCGGCGATGGCGCCTGTCACGGCCGGCAGCAGGGCGTAGGTGACCGAGCCCCACAGCCGGAGCCACCGGCCCGCCACGAGACGCCGGAGGAGGAAATACGCCGTGATCCCCGCAAGGGGAACAGAGGCGAGCAGGAGCAGATCCACTGCCAGCGTGGCACTGCGCACCACCGAGGCCACGACCGCGACGACGGCCAGATACGGCGGTGCGGGGGTGGCACTGCCGAGGCCCACTCCATGCCACGACTCGGTGTAGGTCTGCCAGAGCTCCGCCGTCTCGGTCCACGACGGCAGCATCGCGCCACCCATCAGGCGGCCGGTGCCGATCAGTTCGCGCACCGCCACGATGGTGATCAAGGACAGGCTGAGCACCGTCAGGACCAGCGGGTGCAGCGCCAGGCGCAGCAGGAAGGCGTCGTCGGTGTCCGGCATCTCGTCGTCGGCGGTGCCCGTGGAACGGCGCTGAGCGCCGGGAACGTCGTGGCCCGATCCGGAACCGGTGAGCATCGCCAGAACGTTCTCGCCGGCATTCCTGAGCTGCTGGCCCCGTGGAGGGAAGAGGGGGCGAAGCTGCGAATGAGATCGCCGCCGGGCCCGCGCTCGCCGGGCCCGGCCCCGGATCAGCCGGTCCGGGCGGCCCAGCACGGCGATCACCGCTACCAGCTCCTCCAGCGCGAGCGCGGGTTGTTTACCCACGAGGAAGCCGAAGGAGCGGGCCAGGCCGCCGAAGAACACCCGGAGCAAGAGCAGGGGAAGCAAGGCGGCGCGGGAGTTGACGAGGAGCACGTAGAGGGCGTGACGGCGGTCCGCCATATGCGCCCGGTCTCGCGTCGCGCCGAGCCGGCGCCGCCCATGTGCGGCCGCCTCGGCGTGGTGGACCGAGGCCTCCGGCGAGATCACCACCGCGTAGTCGGCCTGGTTGACTCGCCAGCAGAAGTCGATGTCGTCACGGAAGATCGGCAGTACCGGGTCGAAGCCGCCGAGCTCGTCCCATACGTCCCGGCGGACCAGCATGCCCGCGCTGCCCACCGCCAGCACGTCTTTGGAGACGTCGTGCTGGCCCTGGTCGTACTCGCGGCGGTCCAGGCCGGTGTGCCGGCGCCCGCTGCCGGAGACCGTGAGCCCCACCTCCAGCAGCTGACGGTCGTCCCGCCAGCCGAGCACCTTCGGTCCGATCACGCCCGCGTCGGGGCGGCGGACCGCGGTTTCGAGCAGCTTCCGCAGCGCGTCCGGCGAGGGGGCGCTGTCGTCGTGCAGCAACCAGATCCATTCGGTGCGGTCCGCGCCGAGCCGGCCGGCGTGCGTCGACGCAGCCATCATCTCGTCGGCCGCGATCAGTCCCGCCGCCACGGCGGCGCCGAATCCTGTGTTTCGTGACGCGGTGACGACGGCCGGCGCACCCAGCGCTGTGGTCAGCAGCCGCGGCGTGTCGTCCCGGCTTCCGGTGTCGACCGCGATGATCCGGTCCGGCCCGTGGCTGAGTTCGGCGAGCCCCTGCAGCGCCCGCGGCAGCCAACGCTCGCCGTCGTGCGCGACGAGCACGGCCGTGACGTCGTGGGCCTGCAGCTCCGTGGGGTCGACAGGAGCCGGCTCGGTGGGCTGCCCGGCGAACGCGTCCAGCGCCGCGTCGCTGCCGAAGCCGGGGTCGTCGTAGATCCCAGGCGGACCCGTCGGATCCTGGGTACCGCCGTCACGCGGCCTGACGTCGCCGCTAGAAACGCTCACGCCGGTGGCGGAGGAGATGTGTCGGTCAGTTGCCATGCCTCGTCGTCGGTTCAGCGGGTGTCGGTGATGAGGTCCAGTAGCGCGCACCGGGTGCGCCGACGGACAACCCTACGCCGAATTCGCCCTCCGAGCAGCTTGAGACCACGCGCACGGGCCGGAGCGACCCACCTCCCAGCGTGTTAACCCGCGCGTTTCTTCAGTTTGCGCCGTTCACGCTCGGAGAGCCCGCCCCAGATGCCGAACCGCTCGTCATGCGCCAGGGCGTACTCCAGGCACTCCGCTTTCACCTCACAGGACAGGCACACCCGCTTGGCCTCACGGGTGGACCCACCCTTCTCCGGGAAGAACGCCTCTGGGTCGGTTTGGGCGCAAAGCGCCTGCTCCTGCCAGCTCGCCTCCTCGGCGTCGCCTTCGAGCAGGATCTCGAACTCTTCCCACTCACTCACATGGCTCGCCTCCTTCGACCGTGTCCGATCCCCTTACGGGAACCGGCCCCCGTGGCGCACCGTGGTGGTCGAAGCCACGGAACACCTAACGACACGTACGAAATTACATGGCTGCAATACGTGCTCGTCAAGCGGAACCATGGTAAATGTTCTCAGTTCAAGATCAATAACCGAAAATCAGCCCTGCCCGCCGAGTGCCCGCCTGATCAGGACTTCGATGTCCGAACGCACAGGCCGCTCATCCGAGAGCACGGCCTGCATCAGCAGCCCGCACAACAGTACCGCGACCATCCGGCCGGTCAGCGGGTCAGTACGCCCCTGCAGCACCTCGGCCAGTGCGTTGTCCCAGTCCACTGCGGCCTGGCGCAGGTGAGGACGGTGCAGCGCCAGTGCGTAGAGGTTGTATTCCGCCATGGTGTCGGCCCGCTTCTCGCCCACCGACCGCACCACGAAGTCGGCCAGGGCCGTGGCGAGATTCACATCCGCCGGCAGGCCGCGCTCCCATTCCCGCAGATCGGCCACGCTCCGCTCGGCCGCCTTGTTGAGAGCGGCGGCGACGAGATCGTCCAGTGACGCGAAATAGTACGTCGTGGAGCCGAGCGGCACCCCCGCTTCGGCAGCCACCTTGCGGTGCGTCAGAGCGTGCACCCCGTACTCGGCGACGAGCGTGACGGCGGCCTGAGCGATCCGCTCACGCCGGTCCGGGTCGGCGGGACCGCGCTGCCGGCGCTTCACGACCGGCTTGTCGGGGTACGTGTCGGCCTGCGGGTCGTCGAGGCCTACGTGATCCACACCCACACGCTATCCCTCCCCGCCGGACACGCCGACACGGCTGATCACTTGTGGACGATCGTACATATCTTGTGTACGCTCGTCCACATTCCAACCGCCGGCACGCTGACCGAATCGGGAGGAACCGGTCGCATGAAAGATCTCTTCATCGACGGCCACTGGGTGGCGGCGGGAGACGCCGCATCCGGGCGCGTCGTACTCAATCCGTTCGACGGCTCGGAACTCGCCACCGTGTCAGAGGCAGGCCCCACCGACGTCGATGCCGCGGTGTCGGCCGCCAGGCGAGCCTTCGATGAAGGCCCCTGGCGCGCCACCACGGCCAGGGAACGCGGCGACCTCCTCCGCAAAGTCTCGGCGGCACTTCTTCGTGACCGCGAGGAACTCGCCCGCGTCGAGAGCCTGGACACGGGGAAGACCCTCGCCGAGAGCCGGATCGACATCGACGACGTCGCCAACGTCTTCCACTACTACGCGGCCCTGCCCGAGACCGATGCCGGACGTATCGTGGACACCGGAAGTCCCGACGTGATCAGCCGGATCGTGTACGAGCCGGTCGGGGTTTGCGCACTGATCGCGCCGTGGAACTACCCCTTGCTGCAGATGTCCTGGAAAGTGGCGCCAGCACTGGCCGCCGGGAACACCATCGTGCTTAAGCCCAGCGAGGTCACACCCCTGTCCACGATCCGCCTGGTTCGCCTGCTCGCCGAGGCAGGCATCCCCCCGGGCGTGGTGAACCTCGTGCTCGGAGGCGGACCGTCCGTGGGCTCGTCGATGGTGTCCCACCCGGACGTGGATCTGGTCTCCTTCACCGGCGGCCTGGCCACCGGCCGAGCGATCATGGAAGCGGCCGCCGCAGACGTCAAGCGGGTGGCCCTGGAGCTGGGCGGGAAGAACCCCAACGTCGTCTTCGCCGACGCCGACTTCGACACCGCGGTCGACTATGCACTCGCCGCTGCCTTCGTCCACTCCGGCCAGGTCTGCTCGGCCGGGTCGCGCCTGATCGTCGAGGCGTCGATCCACGACGCCTTCGTCGACGAGCTGGCACGCCGCGCCGACGCCATCAAGCTGGGCAACGGGCTGGACCCGGAGACCGAGTGCGGACCGCTCGTCTCCTCCGACCACCGGGACAAGGTGGAAGGGCACATCGAGCGGGCGATCGCCGAGGGTGCCCGCCTGGTGACCGGCGGACGCCGTCCTGACGACCCCGGCCTCACCTCCGGGTACTTCCTGCGCCCCACCGTCTTCGCGGACTGCTCGACCGAGATGGACATCGTGCAGAACGAGGTCTTCGGGCCGGTGGTGACGGTCGAGCGGTTCCAGAGCGAGCAGGAGGCCGTCCGTCTGGCCAACGACACGGACTACGGACTCGCCGGCGCCGTGTGGACGAGCGACGCCTCGGTCGCCCAGCGGGTAGCCGGCGCCCTCCGCCACGGCACCGTGTGGATCAACGACTACCACCCCTACGTCCCGCAAGCCGAGTGGGGCGGTTTCGGCAAGTCCGGCATCGGCCGCGAGCTCGGCCCGTCCGGCCTGAACGAGTATCGAGAGGCCAAGCACATCTACCACAACATCAGGCCCACGCCCATGCGCTGGTTCACCACGGGTCTCACCGATGATGCCGACGCCGGAGGTCCCCGATGAGCACGGAGCGGTACGACTACATCATCGTGGGCGGCGGATCGGCCGGGTGCGTGCTGGCGAACCGGCTCAGCTCCGATCCCTCGGTCAAGGTCCTGGTCCTCGAGGCAGGAAGACCCGACTGGATCTGGGACATCTTCATCCACATGCCGGCCGCGCTCACCATGGTGATCGGCAATCCCCTCTACGACTGGCGGTACGTCTCCGAGCCCGAGCCGTACATGGGCGGGCGCCGGGTCTCGCATGGCCGGGGCAAGGTCCTCGGCGGCTCGAGCTCCATCAACGGGATGATCTTCCAGCGCGGCAATCCGCTCGACCTGGAGCGCTGGGCCTCCGACCCGGGCATGGAGACCTGGGACTACGCGCACTGCCTGCCCTACTTCAAGCGGATGGAGAACTGCACCGCCGGGGGCGACGAGTGGCGCGGCCAGGGCGGACCGCTGTGGCTGGAACGGGGTCCGGGGACCAACCCGCTCTTCGGCGCCTTCCTCGACGCCGCCAAGGAGGCGGGGTATCCGCTGACCAGCGATGTCAACGGCTACCAGCAGGAGGGCTTCGCCCGGTTCGACCGCACCATCAAGAAGGGCCGGCGCTGGTCGGCCGCGCGGGCGTACCTGCATCCGGTGAAGCGTCGCCCCAATCTCACCGTCCGCTGCCTTGCACCGGTCAGCCGGGTCCTGTTCCGTGGCAATCAGGCCGTCGGGGTGCGCTACAGCCGCCCGGGCGGCCGGCAGCACGACGTCTACGGTGGCGAGGTCGTCCTCGCCGGCGGCGCGATCAACACACCACAGCTCCTTCAGCTGTCGGGCGTCGGGAACGCCGACGAGCTCACGCCGCTCGGCATCGACATGGTGCACCACCTGCCGGGCGTCGGAGAGAACCTGCAGGACCACCTCGAGGTGTACATCCAGCACGCCTGCACGCAGCCCATCTCGTTCAACCCGGCGCTGAAGCTGCGCAACCGCCCCAAGATCGGGTTGCAGTGGATTCTCAGCCGTTCCGGTCCGGCGGCGACGAACCACTTCGAGGCCGGCGGGTTCGTGCGCGGCAACGACACCGTCAAGTACCCGAATCTGATGTTCCACTTCCTGCCGATCGCCGTGCGCTACGACGGCACGCCGGTGAACGCCGAGCACGGCTACCAGGTGCACATCGGGCCCATGTACTCCGACGTCCGGGGCAGTGTGAAGATCACCTCGGCGAACCCCCGGCGCCATCCAGCGCTGCGGTTCAACTACCTGTCCACGGAGAACGACCGGCGGGAATGGGTCGAGGCCATCCGGGTGGCCAGGGAGATCCTCGCCCAGCCCGCGATGCGCCCGTTCGACGGCGGAGAACTCTCGCCGGGCCCGTCGGTCCAGTCCGACGATGAGATCCTGGACTGGGTAGCCCGCGACGCCGAGACCGCGTATCACCCGTCGTGCTCGGCACGCATGGGCGTGGACGAGATGTCCGTCGTGGACCCGACGTCGATGCGCGTACATGGCGTCGAGGCGCTCCGGGTGGTCGACGCCTCGGCGATGCCCTATCTCACCAACGGCAACATCTACGCACCCGTGATCATGCTCGCCGAGAAGGCCGCGGACCTCATTCTCGGCAACACTCCGCTGCCCGCTTCCACGACCGGCTTCTACCGGCACTCACAGGAGGGGTGAACCCGTGGCGGTCAACCAAGAACGAGAAGAAGGCCAGGCGGATTCGGCCGAGCCCGAGATCGCAGCACCGCGCAACCGCATCAACCGCGTCGTCTTCTTCGGCTCGTCGGCGCTGATCATCGCGTTCTCCGTGTGGGCGATGATCACTCCCGAGGGCGCGTCCGACACCATCGGCACCGTCGTCGGATGGATCTCCCACGGCTTCGGCTGGTACTACTTCCTCGCGGCGACCCTCTTCCTCGTGTTCGTGGTGTTCATCGCGGCGTCACGGTACGGGAAGATCAAACTCGGGCCGCAACACTCGACCCCGGACTACAGCCTGTTCGCCTGGGGAGCGATGCTCTTCGCCGCCGGTATCGGCATCGATCTGATGTTCTTCTCGGTAGCCGGGCCGGTCAGCCACTACCTCGCGCCGCCGGAAGGCGATCCTGAGACCATCGAGGCGGCCCGCCAGGGCATCGTGTGGACGCTGTTCCACTACGGAATCACCGGCTGGGCGATGTACGCGCTGATGGGCATGGCGCTCGGGTACTTCGCCTTCCGGCACCGCCTGCCCCTGTCGATCCGGTCCGCGCTCTTCCCCATCTTCGGCAAGCGGATCCACGGAGGGATCGGCGACGCGGTGGATCTGGCGGCTGTGCTCGGGACCATCTTCGGCATCGCCGTCTCCCTCGGCATCGGCGTCGTCCAGCTCAACTTCGGCCTGAACTTCATGTTCGACGTGCCGGTGGGTACGGCCGCGCAGATCGCTCTGATCGCCGTCGCCGTCGCCATGGCCACGGTCTCCGCGGTGGCCGGAATCGACAAGGGCATCCGGCGCCTGTCCGAGCTCAACATCGTGCTCGCGATCGCCCTGATGATCTACGTGGCCGTCCAGGAGGACCCGATCGAGCTGCTCAACGGGCTGGTACTGAACATCGGCGACTACGTGAGCCGGTTCCCAGGCATGACCCTGAACACGTTCGCCTACGACCCGCCGGTGGACTGGCTCAACGACTGGACGCTCTTCTTCTGGGCGTGGTGGATCGCGTGGGCGCCGTTCGTCGGGCTGTTCCTGGCGCGGATCTCCCGCGGGCGCACCATCCGCCAGTTCGTCGCCGCCACGCTCGTGGTGCCGTTCCTGTTCACGCTCTCCTTCCTGTCGATCTTCGGCAACTCCGCGCTGAGCATCGTGCGCGCCGGCAACGCCGAGTTCGGCGAGATCGCGGCGAACGCGCCCGAACAGGGCTTCTACACACTCCTCGACCAGTACCCCGGTGTCACGTTCAGCGCCGGGCTGGCCACGTTCGTCGGCCTCCTGTTCTACGTGACATCGGCGGACTCCGGCGCGCTGGTGATGGGCAACTTCACCTCCCGGCTGGCCTCGCCCACCACGGACGCCTCCCGCTGGGTGCGCATCTTCTGGGCGGCCGCCACCGGCCTGCTGACCCTTGCGATGCTGCTCGTCGGCGGTGTGGACGCCCTGACCAGCGCCACCATCATCATGGGGCTGCCGTTCTCGTTCGTGATGTTCCTCATCATGTGGGGGTTGTACCGGGCGCTGCGGATCGAGCGCTTCCGCGAGGACGCGATCCGGACCAGCATGCCGTCGTCCCTGTCGGAACGCACCACGGTGGAGCCGCGCGGCGTGCACCGCAGCTGGCGGCAACGCCTGGCGAGGGCTATGAGTTTCCCCGACCGGAAAGCAGCCGCCACGTTCGTCACGGATTCGGCTCGTCCCGCGTTTACCGAGGTGGCAGACGAGCTGCGATCCCAGGGGGCGAACGCGGTCGTGGAGGAGGACGTGGCCCCCGAACTCGGCCTCGCCTACCTCACCCTCACCGTCCGGATGGGCGACGAGGAGGAGTTCACCTACCGGATCTGGCCCAAGGAGAGCCCCACCCCGTCGTTCGCCCCGCGGCACCTCAGCACCACCGAGACCTACGTCCGGTACGAGGTGTACCTCATCGACGGTAGCCAGGGGTACGACGTGATGGGCTACAGCAAGGACCAGCTCATCGGCGACATCCTCGACCAGTACGAGCGGCACCTGGAATTCCTCCGCCTCCACGGCTCCCCCACCTCCCCGTGATCACCGGCGGTGAGCGGGTGCCATCACCCGGCGAATCGTCGATGATGATCATGGGAGGACCGTAGGGTAGCGTCGAGCCGTGCTGAGAATCGCCGCACTGGCCGGCGGCATCGGGGGGTCGCGGTTCCTCCGCGGCCTCCTGCATGCCGTACCCGACGCCGAGGTCACCGTGATCGGCAACACTGCCGACGACATCATCCTGCATGGCTTGCATGTGAGCCCCGACCTGGACACCGTCATGTACACCCTCGGCGGCGGCGCCCACGAGGAGCAGGGCTGGGGGCGGGCCGACGAGTCGTTCACGGTCGCGGAGGAGCTCGCAGCCTACGGTGCTCACCCGCAATGGTTCACGCTCGGCGACCGTGACATCGCCACCCACCTGGTACGCACGCAGATGCTCGGCGCCGGCTATCCGCTCTCCGCGGTGACCGAGGCCCTGTGCGACCGCTGGCTGCGCGGGACACCGGGTCCGGGTGTCCGCCTGCTGCCCATGACCGACGACCGGGTGGAGACCCACGTCGTGATCGCCGACAGCGGCGAGCCGCGGGCGATCCATTTCCAGGAGTGGTGGGTGCGGCTGCATGCCGCGGTTCCGGCCGAGCGGATCGTGCTCGCCGGGATCGAGTCGGCCGCCCCAGCTCCCGGCGTACTGGACGCCATCCACTCGGCCGACGTGATCGTGCTGCCGCCGTCCAATCCGGTGGTGAGCATCGGGCCGATCCTCTCCGTCGCCGGCGTACGCGACGCCGTGCGGGCGTCGGACGCGCCGGTGGTTGGCGTGTCCCCGGTCATCGGCGGCGCACCCGTGCGGGGCATGGCCGACGCCGTCCTGCGCACCATCGGCGTCGACGTCAGTGCCGCGGGCGTGGCCGGCCTCTTCGCCGACATCCTGGACGGCTGGCTCGTCGACACCGCCGACGCCGGCGCTGTCCAGGGCATCGAGAAGAACGGGATACTCTGCCGCGCGGTGCCGCTGCTGATGACCGATCTCGAGGCCACCGCCGCGATGGCCCGCGAAGCCTTGGATCTCGTCGGCCACTCGCCTTGATCATTGCCGAGTTGCACCCCCTATAGGGGTAGTAATCCGGCGACGATGAAGCCAACACAAGGAGATACGCATGAGCCCGCCCGCCCGGTTCGAGGTGTGGGGTATCCCCGGCCTGCCCGAGGTGCGCCCGGGCGACGACCTGGCCGGCCTTGTCGCTGCCGCGTTGCACGACGCCGCCACATCCGGCGATGACGCCGGCGCCGGGCTCGCGGACGGTGACATCCTCGTGGTCACGAGCAAGATCGTCAGCAAGGCCGAGGGCCGGATCAGGACCGGCGTGGACCGGGACGAGGCCATCGACGCCGAGGCCGTGCGCACCGTCTCGGAGTGGGCGACGCCCCGGGGACGGACCAGGGTGGTGGAGACACGGCACGGTTTCGTGATGGCCGCGGCCGGTGTCGACGCGTCGAACGTCACCCCAGGCACCATCGTGCTACTGCCGGAGGACCCGGACACGTCGGCGCGCCGGCTTCGCGACGGCATCCGGAACCGCCTGGGCGTGCGGGTCGGAGTGATCGTCACGGATACAGCGGGCAGGGTGTGGCGCAACGGCGTCGTCGACCTCGCGATCGGCGCGGCCGGCGTCGTCACCCTCGACGACCTGCGCGGACGCGCGGACCCGTACGGAAACGACCTGGGCGTCACGATGGTGGCCGTGGCCGACGAGATCGCTGGGGCCACGGAACTGGTGCGCACCAAGCTCTCGGGGGTGCCCGTAGCGGTGGTGCGGGGCCTGTCCCACCTTGTCCTTCCTCTCACCGGTGCGGCCGGTGCGCAGGCTGGCACCGGCGGTGGCGGCATCCCCGATCCCGGCGCCTCCGTCCTGGTCCGGCCGTCGGCGGAGGACCGGTTCCGGCTCGGCACTCCGGAGTCCATGCGCGAGGCCGTGGCCAACCGCCGCACGGTGCGCTCCTTCACGGCGGATCCAGTCGATCCGGCGATGATCAGGCGGGCGATCGGCGCCGCATTGACCGCTCCCAGTCCCGGCGCCGCCGATCAACCGCCCGTCCGGTTCGTGATCCTGGAATCGGACAGCGCACGCACGTCGCTGGCCGCCGCGCTGGCCGGGCGGCAACCCGCCGGCGCTACCGAACCTGCGTTGCCAGCCGCCGCCTGCGTGGTGATTCCGTGCCTGGCGAACGACGACGCCGCCGCCCGCGACCGGATGGGATCGAACGCCGTTTTCCAGGCCGACGCCGACCCGGCCATGATCCTGGCTGCCGGCGCTGCCGTGGAGAACATGCTGATCGCGCTGGCTGCTGATGGGCTCGGAGCCGTGTGGATCTTCCCGGATCCGGCGTTGACGGACGCCGCGTCCGCCACGCTGGACCTGCCGCCCGGCTGGATGCCGGTAGGCGCCGTCGCCGTGGGCAGGCCCGCTGCCCCGGGCGCCGCTCACCCGGCGCTGCCGGTGGACGAGTTCACCATCGAACGCTAGCGCCTACCGGGGGAGGGAGATGTCCCGGCCACCAAACCCGACACGTAGCCTCGGTGTCATGGTTTCGACCCCCCATGAACTGCTGCGCGGCGAACTCGCCCGGGACGGCAGCCGGCCCCTGGTCACGTTCTACGACGACGCCACCGGTGAGCGGGTTGAGCTCTCGGTCACCACGTTCGACAACTGGGTCGCCAAGACGTCGGGGTTGTTGCGCGACGACCTGTCCGCCGATGCCGGGGACCGCGTCGGCCTGCTGTTGCCGCCGCATTGGCAGTCGCTGGTGTGGGCGGGCGCGTGCTGGGCGCTCGGGGCGAGCGTCGTGGACTCCACCGACGATGCCGCTGTCCTGGTGACCGGACCCGACACCTTGCAGGAGGCAGCCGTGGCCGGCGTCGGTGAAGTGGTGGCCCTGTCCCTGCGTCCTCTCGGCGGCCGCTTCACCGAACCGTTGCCGATCGGCGTGCTCGACTACGCCGTCGAGGTGCCCGCCCATCCGGACGTCTTCAGCCCGTACGCCCCACCGCCCGCCCACACGCCGGCCTACGAGATGGCAGGTCAGGAGCTGGATCTCGGCGAACTGGTGGCTCGTGCCCGGGCGCGAGCCGAAGAACTCGGGGTGGGCGATCGGCCGCGCCTTCTGGTAACCGCCGACGAGCTTCCGGACGCCCTGCTGGACGCGCTCCTGGTGCCGCTGGTCACCGGCGGTTCGGCGGTGCTGGTGCGCAACGAACGACGCAGCGGGCGGGATGAGCGCCTGGCGGCGGAGCGAGTCACCGCGGTGGCATGACGCGACCACGGGACACTCATGGCATTATCGTCTCCCGTGTCCTCCACCGACGCCCGCACCGTAGATGTGCTCGACGTATCCGACCTGCGTTTCGCCGGCGGCACGTCGCACAGCATCGCCGAGGAGGTCAAAGCCCAGCACGCGGCCGGATACTCCACCGGCCTGGTCCACGTGAACGGGCCGCTGGTGGCCAAGGTCTGCCCGATCAATCCGCAGATCACGAACGAGGTCGAGCTGGGCCACGCCGAGCTCCTGGTACGGCGCGACCCGATCCGGGCCGGCGTGGTGGTCATCCGGCATCCGGCTGTTCTCCAGGACGCCGCGCGTCAGCTGCCGGAGATCGAGGCCGACCATGTCGTCATCGTCGCCAACGCCGCACCGCATGACATCGACGGTCATGAGCACTACCAGCCAGAACTGGTGAGTGAGGTTGCCCGGCGGCAGTTCGGGCCGGAACCGCTGTGGGCGCCCATCGGGCCTCAGGTGCGCGCGGCCATCGGCTCCCGGGTCCCTCAGGGCTCGCTGCTGGACTCGGACTGGGTGAACGTCATCGACGTCGACGCCTGGGCCGTGGAGCGTGACGGCTGGCACGACGACCGCCCCGTCGTCGGGCGGCACAGCCGGTCATCTCCGCAGAAGTGGCCGAGCGACGCCGAGACGTTGCGCGCCGTCTATCCGGTCGACGGCTCCTGGATCGTCCGGATCCTGGGTGGTGCCGAGCCGGCCGAGGCGCTGCTCGGAGAGCTACCGCCCACCTGGGAGGTGCACGATTTCGGTGCGATGTCGCCGCACGAGTTCCTGTCCGGCCTGGACTTCTTCGTCTACTACCACGACCCGAAATGGGTCGAGGCCTTCGGGCGGACCATCCTCGAGGCGGTGGCGAGCGGTATTCCGGCGGTGATCCCCCCTCATTTCGAGTCGCTCTTCGGTCCCGCAGCCGTCTATGCCGAGCCGCGTGATGTTCGGCGTGTGGTCGATGACCTCTTTGCCGACCGCGCCGCATACGACGCGCACGTGGCACAGGCCAAGCAACAGGTCCGTTCCCGGTTCGGCTATGAAGCGCACATCACCCGGCTGACCCAACTGATCGGAGCACCGGCGGCGGGCGCCGAGGCTTCGCCACCGGCCGTCGAGGCGTCTTCTCCGTATACCGGCACGCCAGTCACAGCCGTCGAGGCAAGCACCGGTGCAGACACGGAGGGCTCCGGCGGGCAGGCGTCCTCCGTATTCGCCGACGTGCCCGGTGTCCCCCCGGACACCGCCGCGCCCCGGGCGTTGTTCATCTCCAGCAACGGCTCGGGCATGGGCCACCTCACCCGGCTGCTCTCCTACGCCTCCCGCGCCGACACCGAGCTCGAGCCGTACTTCCTCTCCCTGTCCCAGGCGGCGGCCGTCGTCGAGACCTTCGGCTATCAGTACGAGTACCTGCCGTCGATGACCGCGACGGGTCTCGCTCCCGGGCGGTGGCACGCGTACTTCGCCGCGACGGTCTCACAGGCGATTGAACGGATCCGGCCCTCCGTGGTCGTCTTCGACGGCACCTGGCCGTATGAAGGCATCCCGGCCGTTCGCCAGGCGTTCCCGGACGTGCGCTGGGTGTGGTCCAGGCGCGGAATGTGGAAAGCCGGTCAGGGTGCGGACCGGCTGGTGAAGTCCGAGTGGTTCGACCTGGTCATGGAGCCCGGCGATTTCGCTGCCTCCGAGGACCGGGGCGCCACGGCCAAGGCGGAGGCGGCACGGCTCGGGCCGGTGACCCTGCTCGACCTCGACCAGCTCGACGATCGCGCCACTGCGCGGGCAGAACTCGGGCTCGACCCGGACGCGCCGATGGCGCTGGTGTCGCTCGGCGCCGGGAACATCAACGACACGAGCGGAGACGTCGGCGCCTCCATCGCGGCGCTGTGGAGTCTCGGTGTGCAGGTGTGCGTCACTCGTCCGGAGATCGCCGCCGGCGGCGGCGGGCACCGCGACGTCCACGTGGTCCGCCGGTTCCCGCTCTCCAGGCACTATCGGGCCTTCGACCTGGCTATCAGCGCCTGTGGGTACAACTCGTTCCACGAACTTCTCCGCTTCCGGGTGCCGACGCTGTTCGTCCCGAACCGGGCGACGGCTCTGGACGATCAGGAGGCCCGCGCCCGGTTCGCCGCAGAGCAGGGCCTGGGCCACCAGCTGCCTGCGGTGACCGTCGACGCCGCCAAGCCGCTGCTCGCGGACCTGCTCAGCCACGGTTCGGACATGCTGGCCAGGCTGCGCGAGCTCGATCCCGGCAACGGCGCAGCCGAGGGCGCGGCGCGCGTCGTCCGGCTGGCCGGCTAGCGCCTACGGAACGCCGCGCTCGCCGCCAACCCCACGCGCAGGATTGCCGACGACCGCTATCGTGGTCCCGTGGCGACCAACCCCCATGTGCGCAAGGCCGGCCGATATGTCCGGCGGCTACCGGGCTACCGCTATGCCCGCCGGGCCATCCTGCCCCGAATTCGGCAGAGCCCGAGTGCGCGATCGCTGGTGAAGCGGGTCTTCGACGTCGATGGATCACAGGTCGCACCGCTCGACGTCGCGCCCGGAAATCTCATCGGCGGCGTCGGCACCGAACGGCTCCCCGTGGCCGTCATTCTCCTGCTGGGCGTCCCCGCGGACCGGATCGAGCCGATTGTCGACGACGTCGCCCAGCTACAGTTGCTCACCGCAGCGTTCCGGCCGGTGATCGTCCTGGACACTCCGCAGTTCGCCGCGGTGCGCCGGTATGGCTACCCGGCCGAGCTGATCACCGCCGAGCACGCGTGGGCCGACGAGCACCAGCCATGGGACGAGTACGCGCGCCTCCGGCTCGGCAAGATCATCGCCACCTACCGGAGTTCGGCCACCATCACGGTGGGCGGCGAGGGCCTGGGTCACACGGACCGGCTTCTGCTCTCCAGCTGCGCATACGCCTGAGCCTGCCAGTTCGTGTGTATAGGCGTCGATGCCCGCTGAGCATCACCTGATGCGTCGCGCCATCCTCGGATCGACCACATCACCGGTATCGGGATGGAAGATCGCCGCGAGCGTCTCGACGCCGTCGATCAGTCGTGGACCGGGACGGGCGAAGGAGGCGTTGGCGTCGACCGCCCACACCGGCGGTCCGTCCGGGAGGACGCCGGACGCCACCATCTCGCGCGCCAGGCCGGCCGACGGGTCGAGCCCGAATCCGCACGGCGCCGACACGACCACCTCGGGTGCGCTGTCGGCGATCTCCGCCCAGCTGGCCCGGAAGGATCGCTCCCCGGAGCGGCCCAGCACCGAGATGCCGCCCGCGGCCGCCACCATCTCCGGTACCCAGTGCCCGGGCGCGAAAGGTGGGTCGGTCCACTCCAGTACCAGTGCCCGGACCGGAGCTCGGCCGACGACGCGTTCACGCGCAGCGGCGAGGCGTCGTCGCAATCCAGCGACCACGCGCTCGGCCTCCCCATCTCTGCCAACGGCGGCGCCCACCGTGACGACGGACTCCAGGACCTCGTCCAGCGTGCGCGGGTCAGTCGTGAGGACGTCCGCCGCACAGGCGAGGTAGTCCAGGGCGTTGTGGACGGTGGAGACGTCGACGGCACAGACCGCGCACAGGTCCTGGGTGACGACCAGGTCGGCGTCGAGGCCGGCGAGCGCACCCTGGTCGAGGTGATAGAGGTCCTCTCCGGCGGACATCCGCTCGTTCACGGCCCGGTCGATCGCCGCCGGATCGTCAAGCCCTTCCGGTAGCGCGCTGGTGGACACGATCCGCCTCGTGCGCGCCTCCGGCGGATAGTCACATTCGAAGGTGACGCCCACAACGTCGTCTCCCGCGCCGAGCGCGAACAGAATCTCGGTGGCCGATGGCAGGAGCGAGATGATCCGCACACGTTCCACCGTAACCCGGTAAGGAGACCAGAACAGCGCGTGGGGATCAGCGCAGAACCTCGAAGTACCCGTCGTGCTGTTCGGAGATGAGGCGGGTTTCGACCAGTTCCGGACGCGCGGCGCGCGGGCCGAAGATCGCCTGCAAGCTCAGCGCGGACACCTGATCCAGCCCACCAGTCGCTTCGGCCACCACCAGGTCCGTTCGGTCGCCGCTGCGCACCCAGCCACTGAGCCCGAGCTGCCGCGCTTGCCCGGCGAACCACTGCCGGTATCTCACATCGTGTACCCGGCCGCTGATCAGCACGGCCACCGACACCGTCTCCGGCCGCATCGCTGTGGCCAGACCGTACCGCTGGGCGTAGAACTCCACGAGCGCGTGTGAGACGTTCCGGGACGGTCCCACGGCCGGGAAGTGATGCGACGTGGTGGCCGGCAGCGAGTTCAACTCACAGATCGCGGCGCTCTGCTCATCGAGGGGGCGGCGGTGATCCGAGACGAGGATGTCCGCACCGGCGTGGTCGAGCCCGGGCACCGCGGCCACGGCCCGCACGGCCAGGTCCAACAGCGACGGATGGGTCTCGTCCAGGACCTCGACGCTGTCGCCGCCGCGCGAGATGTTCCCCGCCGTGGTGAGGACGACGCGCTCGCCCTTCTCCGGAATCGAGTCCGGCGTCTTGCCGTCCCCGCGGAGGAGATCCAGCGCGAGGGCATCGAGCCCGAGGAGCCGGGTGCGCAGGTGCGGATTGCGCAGCCTGGTGTCGTTCTTCGCCAATACCAATTCAGCCACGCTGGACCGGCCGTCTCCGACCACCGCGCCAGCGGCGCGCTGGATCACCGACACGACTCGGTCACCCACGACCAGGAAGCGGTAGTCAGCTCCCTCGACGTGTTTCTCGACGACGATCCGGCGGTGCCCGTTCCGGGCCAGCTCGGCGAACGCCCGTTCCAGGGAGGCCTCGTCGCGAACGCCGGACGTGACCCCGACCCCGCCCTTGCCGTCGGCCGGCTTGACGACCACCGGCCATCCCAACGACGCGGCGAACTCACGCGCCTGTAACCACTCCGTGCCGGAGAAGACCTGCCCTGCGGGGACACTCACGCCGGCACGCGCCAGTAGCGTCCGGGTTACCTGCTTGTCGCCGCACACCTTGGCGGTGAATCGGCTGGTCGATGGCCCGGTGGTGCAGTGGAAGCCGATAGAGCGCCCAGCCTGATCCTCGGCGTGGAAGTTGACGCTTCGGAACCGCACCGTGTTCAGCCCGAGACGGCGAGCCTCGCGTTCCAGCAGGTAGCTGTCGAGCGAGTTCTTCCCGAACGTCTCCGTTCCGGGAAGATCAAACTCGTTATGTGCTACCGCTGTCCCCCACGGGTCAGGCCAAGAATCGAGCCGCGCCCACGCGCAGCGGCCCATCCGCGCCACGATCCGGGGAAGGCTGGGCACGGACGTCCTCGCCTGCTCGCCGGGCGCGGGTGACCATCCGCGGTCGATCTCGTCGGCGGCGTCGCGCGCCAGGGAGACCGTACGGCGGCCGGGACCGTGGAGTTCCAACCCCGGGCCGGATCGGGACTCACCGGCCGGGGCGCCCACGAGGCCGTGGTCGGCACGTGAGACCAGATCGAGGAGGCACGCCTCCACAGCCTCACGCACGCTCGCCAGCGCTGCTTCCTGGGACCGCGTCGTCGCTGTGACGTTCATGTCGAAACGGCTCAACAGGTGCCCGACCTGGCCCTGCGATGCTTCGCCCTCGCTGTCCACACCGGTGCCGCACAGCGCCTCTGCCGCCTCGGCGAGACCGTTCGCGATACTCGGGTGGTTCCACGGCGAAGCCACGCCCGGTGGAAGCGTGTGAGCACTACCGGCCACGTACTCCTCACCCTTGTGAGTGGCCCGCAGGTAGACCACGACGCTCAGCCAGTCCGGCCGGCTGGACCGCGGCCCCGGGTCGTCCCGATCCCCCACCTCGGTCAGCAGAACCTCGGCGAGCCGCATCAAGTGTTCCTCTCAGGCGTCCAGCAGAAGGGCAAACCTGCCCGCAAGAGTAGTGCCTGCACTTTGTCCAGGTCACCCGAATGGCGCCGGTAGGCAGAAGGGACGAGCACCTTCTTTCTTTCCGCCCGTCGTGTCCAGTATTGTCCCTCGATACGACGATGTGGGGGTGGGGCAATGATGGACGTCGACATGGCTCTGGCGTATATGCGCGAGCACGGCATTCGAGGTCGCACCAACAATGCCCTAATCGTTTCCCATGCGCTGGCGCGCCACATCGACGTTGCCCCTGACCGCCGCGGACGGGTCCGGCTGCGAAAGGGAAAGGAGGCATGGCTTTTCCACAACGGGTGGTCGAACTTGAATACGCGCTTGGCGGTCCGGTGCAGTAGACAAAAGGAGATTACCAGCCGGCTGCTCCGTGCCCGGGGCGTCCCCGCGCCGGAGAACACCTACTTCCATGGTGACGATCTCGATCGGGCCTGGGCATGGGCTGAACCTGTTCTTCCGGTGGTGGTCAAGCCCCACAATGGCAGCCAGGGCGACGCGGTGTACGTCAACATCACGGAGCGAGCCGCATTCGATCGCGCGTTCGTCGCTGTAGCGCAGAGGTTCGGCGGCGTTCTTATCGAAGTGTTCTGCCGAGGCGTGGAGCATCGGGTGACGACGGTAGACGGTGAGATCGTCGCCGTCACGAAGCGGGTGCCGGCGCATGTCGTGGGCGACGGTCACGCCACGGTGGAGACACTGGTCGATCGGAAGAACGAGCTACGCAAGTCCAGTCGTAACCGTATTCACAAGATGCTGACCTTAGACGACACGTCCGTGGCACACCTGGCCGAGAGTGGGCTGAGCCCCACGTCGGTGCCGGAGGCAGGCCAGCAGGTCTTCCTGCGCGGCACGTCGAACATCTCCAGCGGGGGCGACGCCATGGACGCGACCGACGAACTCCAGCCGGACGAGGCCGAAGTGGTGCGGCTGGCCACCCGTGCGCTGCCGGGCGTGCGGCTGGCGGGATTCGACGTCCTGTTGCCCCGTGACGACGGCCACGACGGCGTGTGCATCCTCGAGACCAACCTCGCACCGATGATCTCCATGCACCACTTCCCCTGGCACGGCAAGCCTCGTGAGCCGGCAGCCCGCATCCTCGACGCCATGTTCCCCCTGACCGTGTAGCTCGGCACCTTACCGCTGGTGTCCTGCACCGACATCCGCGTCCATCCCGCGGGTGCGCATCCTTCTGGTGCCCACTGGTGAGCGCTTCTCGGTGCGGCCATGACGACCAGCCCTCCGGATGATCCGCAGAGTTCATCGAGTACCTTGGGTCGACTGGGAACAGGTTGCCTCTCGCGGTGCCAGGCGGAGCGCGATGACGGCCTCGCGATTCAGGGGTTGCCCTCTGCCCGGTACGTCAGACACTGGTTGACCGACGAAGGAGCCCCAGCTTGACGAGCGTCGTGACGGAGCTGCGCATCTCCCGTATCCAAGCTCATCGGTACCGAATGCCGCTCAAGCGTGCCTACGGGACTGCTCGTGGGGTCACGAAGGCCTCCACCAACATCGTCGTCGCCATCTCTGCTGAGCATGGTGGGCAACGTTTCACCGGCTACGGCGAGTGCCAGCCGCGGCATGTACTGACGGGGGACGGCGACCGCCGGGGCAACTCGGCATGGTCGTTCCTCGTGCCTGCACTTCAGCGTCTGCACCGCAGGAGCATTCCTGCCAAGGACCGCCATGTCGCTCTCGCCGCCATCCGCGGCCTCATGGCCGAGCTGGATGTCCTCGCAGCCGAACACGCGGACGACACGAATCGCGATCGGCCGTTCCGCGGGACCATGCTGGGCATTGAGGTCGCACTCCTTGACGTGGTCGCCAGGTCATTGAATCTCCAGATCGCCGAGCTGCTCGGAAAACGTCGCGACGAGATCGGCGTCAGCATCTCGACCATTTCGTCTAGCACGTCCCTGGATGACGTCGCCGGTAAGGTGATCAAACAGAGCCGGTTCCCGATGACCCGAGTGAAAGGCATCGGGGATCTGGAGCACGATTGGTCGCTACTCGAGACGGTCACTGACGCGAATCGCTCGGCGAAGCGTGACAAACCGATCTGGATGGATATCAACGAGGCGCTCGATGTCTCCCAGGCAATGGCCTTCATCGACGGAATGGTCGACCGGATGGCGGCCGGCCGGCTGCCGGCATCGCTTGTGCTCGAGGGGATCCTGCCGAAATCACAGGTGACCGACCTTCCTCTCCTTCAGCGCCACGCCGACGCCGCGTCCCGCGAGGCGAGCGGTGAACAGCCGCTCGACCTCCGGATCATGCCGGACGAGGGCATGTGGGACGTCACGGATCTGGAACGTGTCAACGCCGCCGGCGGCTGCCGAGCTTTGAATATCAAGGCACCCAAGGCCGGGGGCCTCCTCGCGAGCCTCGATCTCGCCGAAGCGGCCGTCGCCGCGGATCCCGACATCCATGTCTGCATCGGCGGAATGGTCGGCACGAGCGACGCTACCGCGTGGGCCCTGCACAATCTCGCCAGGGCTCTCCCGCGGATCGATTACCTCACGGCAGTGCCTCCGACCAATGTCGAGCAGCGCATCACCGAACCGAAGGCACGGTACGTCGCCAGAGATAGCAACATCATCGCCGCCCAGGTACGTCCCGGCCTGGGTACGGACCTCGTGCTGGAGAACGTCAAACCCTATGTCGAAGCGAGCTTCGACACGGCAGGCACCAATGCGGAAACCTCCGCGACGAGCACAATCACACCGCGTCGCGCCTCGTCCGAGTACAGCATGATCTCCCAGCAAGCCGAATCCGCAGACGACGACGCTTCCCTGACGCTGGTCCTCGCAGGTGACACGAGCCTCGGAGACGTCCACATCAACGCCAAGGGCGGCGCACTACTGGACCGCCTCAATGGCGATCCCTTCTCCTTCTTTGAGCTGCTTCAACCACTCATCTCTGACACCGACGCGTTCATCCTCAATCTGGAAACGGTGCTAGCGGACTCGCCGATCAGTCCATTCGAGGGAAAGAAGCGTTTCCTTGGCTGGGATTCGCCGGACCGCGCGGTCCGGGTATTGAAGGGTCTCGGCGTCAACGCGGTGGGCTTGGCGAACAACCACACCATGGATTTCGGCGCCGACAATCTTGCGCGCACCATCGGGCACCTCAAGGACGGTGGAATCGACGCCTTCGGCGCAGGGGCCTCACTTGCCGAGGCCGCGGAACCATTGACCTTTGCGTTCACCCTCGGTGGAACAGAACGTCGCGTTCACCTGATCGCCGCGTGCGAGGTCCAACGGAAGCTCCGCGACGAGTACCAGTTCTACGCAGGCGAATCACGGCCTGGTGTGAATCCGATGTCCGTGGATGATGTCGCGGGAGCCGTCCACGAGCTGCGATCGTCGGATCCCTCCTCCTTGATCATCGTGTACCCGCACTGGGGCGGCAACTACCACTGGGTGAAGGAATCCGCGCAGCGCGCAAACCAGCGGTTCGTACAGGCCGGAGCCAATCTCGTCGTCGGTCACGGCGCCCACATGCTGCAGCAGCTCACCTTTGCCAAGCATCACGCCAGCATCTACTCGCTTGGAAACTTCGTCTTCAACTGGTCAGGCCGTTTCGAGCAGTACGACGTTCCTCCGTACGGTCTTGTGGCGCGAGTGAACCTGGCATGGAAAAACGGCACCTGGGACGTCGGCCTGCGCCTTTACCCGATCGCGAGTGACAACAAGAAGACCGGCTTCCGTGTCCAGCCATTGTCGGAGGGCGAGTTCACGTCGATGTGGGACGCTCTGCTCGCGATGGATCTCGATGGGTCCTTCGCCGAACAGGCACGTCCCGCTCGCGACGCGCGCGGATTCCATATCGCATTCGACTATTCCGCTGCCCTCGGCCACGCGCCCGGCGCCGCGGTCACGGAGACCGGAGCATCAGGGACGGCTACGGACGCCAGCCGGTCCGACGTCGCGTCCATGGTGGAGATGCTCCCCAACGACATCGACGTCTTCTCCCGAGGAAGCACCACCGCGCTGCTCGCCCACGCGGTTGCGGCCAAGGATCTGCCTTTCCAGATCATGCGTGTGCCTGGGCCGGCGAGTTCCCCGGATACGACCCGCACGGTGATGCGATTCACGGTGAAGGATCGCACGTACTTCGTCCGTTCGGGCACCGTTGCGACCACACGTGCGGATGGACTGCCGGGAACGGGAATCGACGGCCGGGCGGTGCGGATCTGCAAACGCAAGGACGTCACGGCGGCCATCCTGCGCCGGCACGGGTTCAGCGTGCCACGGGGGATGGCGTTCGCGTCGAGGGACATCGCCGGGGCGAAGCTCTACTTCGACGCAGTCATCCACGATTCCCCTCAGGGTCTGTGCGTCAAGCCGGCGAACGGAAACAAGGGCAAGAACATCTACCTCAACATCCAGCGCCGCAATGAGCTCACAGCCGCGTTCGCCGCGATCGCAGCGAACGGCTACGAGACGGTTCTCGTCGAGGAGTGTGTGACCGGAGAAGTCCTGCGGTTCCTCTACATCGGTAGCAAGGTCGTGGCCGCCAGGCGCGGTGTGCCTGCTCACGTGGTTGGAGACGGAACGTCCTCGGTGCGAGAGCTCGTCGCGGCCAAGAACGCCGACCTGCGCCGTCGCGGTGCTGATCGGCATTCTCGGCTCCGGCTGGGGCCTGATGAGCTCGAGTTCCTCCAACGCCACGGCCTGAGCGACCAGACCGCTCCGGCCCACGGCGATCGCGTGTTTCTCAGTTCCCTGTCCAACCGGCATGCGGCGGCAGAGATCGTCGACTGCACGGACGACGTCCATCCGTCTTACCTCACAGTGGTGGAGAAGGCCACCAGCCTCATTCCGGACATCGCCGTGTGCGGAGTCGATCTGATGATCGCGGATATCAGTGTCCCAGCAGCTGATGGGAACCACCACTTCATCGAGCTCAATACGACCCCGGGCCTACGGGGTCACCATCAGCCCAGCGTCGGCGTCTCCCGCGATGTCGCCGGGATGATCATCGAGCACGTCATCCACAACCTGCCCTAAGCGGGCGGGCGGCACCCGGGGCCTGACGGTTTGTCCGGTGTCCGGACACAGGCGCTGCCGTAGCCCGTTGTCAGGCCTTGCCGTGCTCGGCGGCGGTTGCTTCGGCGGGCTCGCCGGCGGATCCGCCGGCGGCTTGGTGCGCCTCGCCCAGCGGGCGCTGCCGAGCCTCGACGAGCATCGCGCGGTGACCGTCGAGCTTACCGTCGAGAAGAGCCTCGGCGAGCCAGGCGATGTCGTGCGGCGCACCTTGCAGGACGCCGTCGGCCACGCCCTCGATCCGGTCGGTCACTTTCGCCATACCTGTCAGGCCGAGGCTGCGGGCCGCGGCGGCGACGGCCTCGACCGCGCCGTCGAGGTCCGGGATGGCCTCCGCGTGGATCTCCACGCACACCTCGTCCCGCACGTCGCCGAGGCCGACACCTGTCTCCTCGGCATGCAGGTTGAGTATGACGTCACCCATCTGCTGGCTGAGCTGCTCAGACACTGCTGCCTGCGCCACCAGGCCTGGGCGCTCGGACAGTTCCACGATGGCGAGCCGTTGTTCCGCGGCGGGACGCTGATGATCGGCGACCACCATGTCCACGGCAGCGACGCTCAACCCGGGCAGCGCCCGGGTGGCGTCGATGGCCAGCTGCTGGAGCGTCGGGTGCACGTCGGCGGAAATATCCCGGGCCCCGCGCACGGCGGCGCTGCCAGGCTGGCCGAAACAATGCACCACAGAGCGCACCAGGCCGCGGACCACCAGGAACCGGAGGTACTCGCCGGGCACATGTTCCTCGATGAGGAACCGATAGCCGGGGGGAACCACCACCCGGCCGTCCTCCTCACCCGGCTCGCGCAACTCGGTCAGCGCGTAAGCGGCCCGGCTGAATGTCGCTCGCTCGGCGGGCGGGGTTCGCAGGTAGTCGATCGCGGCGTCGAGCTGGTCCTCGTCATGTACTCCCGCGAACGTCTCGATGGCGTTGTCACCCATCGCCGGCTTCACCACCACGGGGTAGCCGGTGCGCCGCGCGAAACTCTTGGCATCGTTGACGCCTCGGCCTACCGAGAAGGTGGCGCCCTTCGGCACCGGAATGCCCGCACGTTCGAGCAGTGCTCGCCGCATCCGTTTGTCCTGGGCGTAGGTCACGGCGCCGAGTGTGGAGGACTGGGGGATGCCGTGAATGAAGGTCAGCTCGCGATCTCCGTCAGGAGTGCTGGCCATCATCACCTGGCGAGGGAAAAGCAGGACGTTCATTCCCCGGCGCAGCGCCGCCTGATGGACCTCGAAGCCGTCCCGGACGTCCGGGGTGAGCCGGCCCAGCGGCGTTTCGGATGTGGACTCGACGGAATCAACCGACATGGGTCAGCTCCTGCGGCGCGCGGTCGACGATGGCGAAACCGGTGACGTCCGGTGGGGCGATGTGGACTGTGCTCACCGACGTCGGCAGCGCGTTCTTCGGGCCGAGCACACAGGCCGCCGCCAAGGCGCTCGTCGCCGCCGTGGGACCCACGAGCACAGCCTCGACGGTCCGGGCGTTGACATTGCGGACCCAGCCGGTCACCCCGAACCCTTCGGCGCGTTTGCGCATCCACCCCCGGTAGCCGACACCGGTCACCTTGCCCTTGATGGTCAGGCGCAGCGCCAGGTTCTCGGCACGCGTGTCACTGGCCACCAGCTTGTACCGGTCGACACACTCGTGGATGAAGGTCCGAGCCACCTCCCGCGGTGTCCCGTACAGGGGATATTCGCAATTGCCGATGGCAGCGTGGGCGTTGAGCTCACAGATGCCGGCCTGTTGCTCGCCGATGGGCTGCGTGTGGTCCTCGAGCAGGAAGTCGACGCCACAGAACGCGAGTCCAGGCACAGCCTTCACAGCCTGGACACACGCGTCCTTGATCGACGGATGCAGTTCATCCAGCACGTCGATCGAGTCCCCGCCCTGGGACAGGCTGCACGAGTTCGACAGCATCACCTGCTGGCCGGCAGCCGGCACCGAGTTCAGGGTCAGGCCCGCGCGCTCCAGCTGGTACCGAGCGGCGTCGTCGTACTTGATCGGACGGCCCCACAGGTGCGGGTTGAGCCGGCGGACCAGGTTCTTGCGGACCAGCAACTCCGCGACCGAATGCTGTCCGTCGCCCACCACGGAGGCAGGTTCCCGCAGGATCGCGGCGATCACCTCGTCGCCGATGACGACGATCCGGTAGTCCCGGCCGGTGACGTGCTTCTCGACGATGAAGTCCTGGCTGCCGAGCTTGCTGTCCTCCAGCTGCCGGAAAGCCAGATCCAGCTCCCGCTCGTCCTGGATGTTCGCCACCACGCCGATGCCGCGCACGCCCATGGCCGGCTTCACCACCACGGGGTAGCCGATGCGCTCGGCGAAGGCACGCGCCGCGCCGTAGTCGCCGTTGGTGAACGTCCGGCCCCGGGGGACCGGAACACCCGCCCGGCGCAGCCGCATCCGCGTCGCTTCCTTGTGCGTGCACAGAGCGAGCGACACCGCGCTCGACAGCGGGGAACGGCTCCACTTGAACACCAGCGGATCGTGGACGTTGTCGGTGGCGACAAAGGCACCCTTGGAGAACCGTATGGTCGACAGGCCGAGTGCCAGCGCTTCCCGTTCCAGGAGGTGCCCCTTTGTTCCGTTCGGCCCGAGCGGCTGCAGGAACGGCACCTCGCTGTACACGTTGGGGGTGCGGCCCGGCACCGCCTCCTGGGCGTTTCGGGGCGGAAACGTCTCGTACTCGGTGATGCGATCCACCATGGTCTCGTACGGCATCCCGGCCCCCAGACCAGGGCCTGTCGGGGCCGTGATGTACTCGGCGGCGTCGTCGCCGGTGAAGAGGTAATCGACCCGCGAGACGGCCATCGCCAGGTTGTGCAACGCCGCGCTCGCGACCTCGCCCGCGGCGTCAACCTGGCTCAGGTGGACACGGATGCCCGGCTGTGCGGTCACAGCAGCCTCCACGATGTCGGCAGCCGCCATCAGTCCGCCCACGGCAGCCGGCCGCACGTTCAGCGCGCCCACCCCGCCGCGGCCAAGCAGCCGATCCAGCCCTTGCCGGCTCGACACACTGGCTCCTGCCATGACCTGGATCTCGACCCCGGGCAGATTCGCGGAGGCCGCCGCAGCGTCGGCCTTCTTCTGCAGGCCAGCCAAGAGGTGGCGATTGCGGTTCCGGACCGGCTGCTCAACGATGATCCGCCGGGGCAGTCGCCGATCTCCCGCCGCGTCGGCCACCAGGCGGATGAACTCCGACGCCGCCGGTGGCGTCATGGATCCACGCAGGTCTACCCAGAGCGGGCGCTCGTCCACGCCGCCGTGCTCCGCAACGGCTTCTTCCAGCGTCGCCACATTGTTCTCAGCGCGCGCCGACATGGCGACCAGCGGTGATGACGTGGCTACCTTCTCCCCGTGAATGCCGAGGAGCTCCGCGACCGAGACCTCCAGGCCCCGAGCGGCAACGTCCAGAAGTGCGGTCTCAATGCCGAACAGGGTTCCACGGAACGGCATCACGTCATCGATTCGCCCGGAACGACCGGCCAGCTGCTTGGCCCACCCCCGTACGGTCGAGCGCAGCGAGGTCGGTCTGGACAGCTCCGCACCGGTGGCCGAGGCACGCGCGTGAAGCTCCTCGACGATCGAACGCACAGACGTAAGCGCCGCGTTCCGGTCCGCCAGGTCGATGGTCCGGTTCTCCAGTGTGCTGACACAGGCCAGCAGGAAGTCCCACGACGCACTGCCGCGATCGCCGGTCTCGCCCCCGCGTGGCTGCGCCTCGCCAAGCCCGATGAGCGCGGCGCCGTCGGCAGCGGTCGCCTCGAGCTTGACGAGGTAGTTGCCCCGGACAGGTTGCTTGGACTGACCGTTGCCGCCGTTGGGCGTCCGGTACGCGATCGCGTGAGCGCGGATCACCGTCAACGCTCGCCCGGTGTGGTCCATGCGGTGCCTCTCGTGGTTACTCGTCATGCGCCGCCGGCGCGCGCCGCCGGCGTCGCGTCATGGTGCGCCAGCGGCGATTGTAGATGGATCCCTCCGCACGAACACACTTGGACCACCCACCGGTTTCCGCGTGGTGACGATCAGATGCCGGGGGTTCACCCACGAAGGCGGTTCACGCAGGCGATAGCGAGCGCGTCGGCAGCATCCCACACCGGGACGCTCACGCCGCTGGCCGGGATCTCCAGGACCGCGGACACGTCCGTGCAGCCATAGACGATGCCCTCTGCACCGCGGGCGACCAGTTCCCGCATCGCGTTGGTGAGGATGTCGCGGGCACCGTCCAAGGCTCCTGCCTTCACGGCGCGGATGCCGGCCATCACGGGGTTGTCCGGCCCCAGCTCAGTGAGGTCGATCACGTTGCGGCCGCTGGGCGCCAAAACCTTGTCATAGATGCCGGCTCGCACCGTGCCGTCGGTGGCCATCAGGCCCAGGGTCTTGGCCTCGGGTGCTTCACGTTCCACCTGCGCCGCTACGGCATCCACGATGTGGACCACGGGGACGGTCGTCGCCGAGGCGAGATCGTCATACCAGTGGTGAGCGGTGTTGCAGGGGATGGCGATCAGGTCACAGCCGGCCTCGTCGAGAAAGGCGATGCCGCGGAACATAGCCGGAAGCGGGTTCTCGCCGCCGGCGAGGATCGCGTCGGAGCGGTCCGGCGTGGTGGGGTCGGAGTACACGATGGTCGCCAGATGATCCTGGTCTCGCTGGGCAGGGGTGTGCGCGGCG
Source organism: Phytoactinopolyspora alkaliphila (assembly GCF_010550695.1). Classification (GTDB taxonomy): domain Bacteria; phylum Actinomycetota; class Actinomycetes; order Jiangellales; family Jiangellaceae; genus Phytoactinopolyspora; species Phytoactinopolyspora alkaliphila. The sequence goes on along the minus strand of NZ_JAAGOB010000010.1, from coordinate 13,033 downwards.
AGCTTGGCAAGGAAGTCCGCGGTGGCGGCAGGCCCCATCCCACCGAGGACCCCGAGCAGCGGCGACATCATGATGCGAACGTTACCTCACGGCGGCGCATCTCAGATGGGCTCGTCGATCTCGACGGCCGGCGGATCGAGGGCGAGGTCTGTGGTGACCCCCCGCTCAGCGTAGTACGCCCGTGCCCGGGCGTCGGTGAACAACGGCTGGTGTGCCTGGAGCACGTTCATGCCGGTGTTGATGTTCGCCTCCAGCACTACGGGACCGTCCGGCGTGACGACGATGTCCCATCCGATGTACTCCATGAAGGACAGCACGCGGGCGGAGTGCAGCACGAGGTCCCGGATCTGGCTCCAGTACGGCACTTCGACCCCGGTGATCGGGGCACCGGTGTCAGGGTGAGCGTCGAACCATTCCACCGTGTCGTGGTCCGGGAGCCTGGTAGCCCGGCCGAGCTGGCCGGTGTCCAGGTCGACCCGGGCGCTGAGCCCGCCGCGGCTCCAGTTGTCCGCGGGCTCCGAGCGCCGGCAGCCGATCCGCTGCACCGCCATCACGATGAACGGCTCGTGCCCCTTGGTGACATCGATCATGGTCAGCGCCCGGATGGTGTTGACTGTGTGCGGGTAGAGCGCGCTCTGCTTGGCGTGCTGTGCCAGTCCCTCCTCGACGATCAGAGGCCGGTTCTGGGCGTGGAAGACAGCCACCGCGCCGTCGAGGTCTTTGGGCACACCGTTGACACCCCAGCTGTCCTCGTCGAGGCGCTTGACCGCGAAGATGTTCTTGCCCTCGGCGCCCGCCAGGACCTTCATGAAGATCTGCTGACCGGCGGGAAGCCGGCGGAAGTACTCGGGCAGCTCGACGCGTTCCTCGTGCGGGAAGCGGTGGACCGCTCCTCGCCAATACACGCCCAGGAGCGTGGCCGACGGGATGTCCATGGTGCCGAGCAGCAGGTGGGTCGTGAGCTTGTTGTTGATGACGTCCTGCAGACGCTCGTGCACCATGCGCTTGGTTCGATAGACCCGCTGCAGGTCGGAGACGTACTGCGCCGGGTCGTTGTGGTCGAGGTCGTACAGGATGGCGCTGCGCGACAGGAAGCCCCGGAGCCACCACCGTGGGCGCCGCATCCGCAGCGGCGCGTCCCACTCGCGTTCCTTCTTGACGAGCTTGCGGATGGCGGTGAGCTGCAATCGGCCCGCACGATACCGCCGCCGGGTCCGCTTGGGGAGACGGCGACCCCAGCGGGCAGCCACCCGCAGGCGGCCGCTCCCCCAGGTCACCGCTGTGCCTACCTTGCGCATGGTGTTCCTTCAGTTCTCACGCACGCCGGCGAGTTCTGGCCGCCTCCATGACGTCCAGTAGCGCGGACGCGCCGTTGTCCCCCGCCGTACCGGCCGGATGGATGGTTCTCTCGGCGAACACCACGGTGGTGGGGTGTATCACCTGACAGGTCTCGTTCACCCGGCCGCGCACGTACTCATTCCACCCACCACCATAGACGGTGGACCAGTTCGCCTCGGGGATCAGCGTCTCGAGGGTGATCCCGAGGCTCGTCGCCTCACCCACCCAGTCCGCGGGCGCCAGGACCGCCGGCCGGAACGCTGTGGTCATCTGGGCTCGTTCGGCCACCGCCTGCAATGTGGGCCCGGCCTCGACGTCGGCGCCGGTGACGACGACCAGCGCTATCGGGAGCCGCTCCGGCAGCGGGTGGCTGACCGGCGCCCGCACCGGGAGGGCGAGCTCGGCATCTGCGACCTCGAACAGCATCAGGCCCGACGACGGCGCCACCCGCTCCAGGGCGCGCACCCGGCCGCGCCGCAGCGCGCTCATGGTGCGCCGGGCCCGTGTCCGGGTCCACAACGGCGCCTTGCGACGCCAGGCCGCCCAGCCGGTTCGAGCGGAAGGGGCGGTCGCGGCGGTCGTGACGACGGCACGGGACACGGTCCATCGCTCCGGGAGCACCCATTCAGGAGCCGTCCCGAGCTCACCGGCGGTCGCGGAGTCGCGGTGGACGAGCAGCACGTCGATTCCGGAGCCGATCACGGCATCGGCGACCCTGCGCGCGTCCCGGCCGCCACCGTCCAGGATGACGACTCGCTCCGGGCGGTGCGTGGCGAGGAGTCCGGACAAGCGCAAGGCGACGTAACGCCGTCGTTCCGCGGCGGACAGCTCGGCGAGGACCCACGGAAAGGTCTCGACGAGAATCTGCTTCTCAGGCTTGCGGCGCGACCGGCCGCCGCGTCGCCCGGCACCGGCGCCGTTTGCCTGATCACCGACCTGGCCAGCTCGCCACGCCGGCACCACCACGGCGGTAGGCCCGGCCGCGTCCGTCCTCGCCTCGGCGATCACCTGGGCGAGCAGTGGCTCGTCGCCGGTGTCCCAGCGCAGGTCCAGGAGGAGGGTCCGGCCGCCCGTCGAGGGTTCTTCGTCCGTTTGACTCAGTGCCGGCGCGCTCACGCCCGATGCCACGCGGCGGGTCCGCGATGAGGTGGTGCCACCGCCGGCCGACGCGTCGAACGAAGGCTCGCCGATCAGCTTCGCCACCCGCTCCACGTGCGTCTCGTAGCTGAAGCGTTTACGCGCCAGCTCGACGCCGGTCTGCGACCGGTCGATGTACGCGCCCCAGTCGGCGTAGAGCCGGTCGACGTGTGATCTGACGTCGGCAGGCGTGCCGTACAGGCAGGCGTCGCCGAACAGCGGCTCCAGATACGGCGGCGCGATGACGACCGTGCCGGCGGAGAGCGCTTCGAGCACCACCCGGCCGAACGCCTCGATCAACCCGGGATGGTGGAAGTACACGAAGAAGTCGATGGTGGCGAGGAATTCCTTGGCCGGAACGGAGTTGAACGGCAGGTTCACCCAGTTCGCCGGGATCCGCTCGAGGATCTGCCCGGGCGCGTCGGTCCCGCCGAGAATCCGGACCGTGTAGTGGGGGTCAGCCGGATACGCGGCCAGGATGTCCTGCTTGGTGTCCGGCCACTTCGTCCAGTGCCCGCGGCTGTGCCGTCCGATCACCGGCCGGTCCGAGACGAAACCGGACCTCGGCACCTCCCAGCTGTTCACGTCGATCACGTTCTCCCAGTCCCACGCGAGGACCGGCACGGAAGCGGCGTGCTCTTCCAAGGACTCGCGCACCCGGGGACCGATCGGCGCCCAGGTGGCTTGCTTCCCGACGACGCGCTCGATCTGGCGGTGCACGTGCGGGATGTCGTAGTACGGCTCGACACCGCGATCGTCCGCTGCCACCTGATTCACGGCGAGGATCACGTGCTCGGCATCGAGGGCGGGCAGGTCGCGCGGCGGTTCGGTGAACACGGTCGGATGCCGGACGAGAAGCAAGCCGGCCTCGACCCGGTCGGCGCCGACGACGAGTTCCGCCTTTCCTTCGTCGAGCACCTTGCGCAACTTGGGTGCGAACGAGCGCGGCTTGTTCAGCACAGGTGACGGCAGGTGCAGGATGCCGGTCCGATAGCCGGCCCGGTATTGCGCCTCGATCTCCTCGACCACGCTTGACGTGTTGCCGCCCGGGAACCGGCAGTCGGTCGCCATCAAGACGTCGAACTGCATCGTTCTACTCGTCATCAGACCTTTTCCGCTACTCATACGACATCAGCCGGAGAGGTGGCCGGCGTGGCGCACGCCCGGTCAGGGGCCCGTGCGCCCGCCCGTGCGCTCGCCCGATGCCGCGTACGGACCGGTCAGCCCCGACGTCGCACGCCGTCCATCTCTCACGTTCTCCGACGGCGCATCCTTCCATATATCGATCGTGCCGACTTGAGCTGTCCGGCGACGGCTCCGACACGCCGACGTAACCTTACCGACTCCGCGCTGCTCACCGGAATTTGCCGGATCCAGGACCGGATCTGGTCCACGGCGACCGACTCCACCTGCTGGACCCGGTCCGGGCCGAACAGCTGCCGCGCCTCCTCGAGGACCTCCGGCCGGTCCGCGACGACGTAACGGCACACGGCGGCCACCGCCGTATCGAGGTCACGCTTCTCCCCGGCGAGCAGCACGCAGGCCGCGCCGGCGCGCTCGGCCTCGATCAGCACATCGACGATCGCGCCCACGAGCTCGGCCGGTCCACCAGCGGCGGATCCGGGCACGACGACGCACGCTCCCGCCACCGGGTCCCTGCCTTCGCGCCGGTCCGCGATCGCGTCCTCGACCAGCACGTACCTGTCGCTCATCCTCGCCCCATCAACTCGTCGACATCGGCACTGCTCAGCACGTCCGCATAGTGGTCCAGCCAGAGGGAGAGCGTGGCCAGACCGCGGATCAGATGCTGATGCCGGGTGTTGTCGAGATGCCGTCGCCACACCCCGATGTCGGCGCCGGCGAGTCCCGGAGCCAGCAGTTCGCGGACCGGCTCACGCGTCACCAGATCCCGCAGGTGCCGCGCGGCCGCCTCCGAGGAGACCCGCCTGGGCAGCTGCCGCTCGCGCGGCGTCAGATCCGCAGCGGTCGGAAGCTCGGCCAGGTAGGCGTCCGTGCGCCGGATGAGTTGCGGGTAGAGCCGGCCCGCGCGATGCAGCTCCGGCGGAATCGCCAATGCCGCGGTCACCACGGCGTTGTTGACGAACGGCGTCGCCACGGGCGCGGACGACGCCATCAGGCCGTAGGGCGCCAGGCTGATGCCCGGCAACGTCCGGGTCAGGTACGCCGTGAACGTGCTGCCGAACGGATGCTTGGCGAGCGGCTCGGCGACCTGCTCGAAGGCCGCCCACGTGCGCTCCCGGACCTGCGCCACGACCCCGGGCGCCAAGATCTCCTCCGCACCCTTCAGGTAGCGGGCCAGCCGGTCGAACCGCTGATCGACCGCCGGGCGGCCCGACTCGTCGTCGGGAAAGGCACCTCCGACGAACAGGCCGCCGCCGAGTCCGTCGAGAACGGTCGCCGACGAGCCGACCAAGGCCCGGGCGAGCGGCACCAGCCAGACATGGAAAGAGGTCTGATAATCCGCCGAGCGGGCGAAATAGTCCAGGTCTTCGGCGAACGCCTCGTGACGTGGCGGTAGCACCCGATGCCGCACGCCGAGGTGCTCCGCGACCTTCGCCGCCACGAGCTCCTCCATCACCGTGCCGGTGTCGGAGGAGGTGGTCCAGGCCACCAGCGGGTCGCCCGTGGCTCCCGGAGACGCCGCGGACCGGGCCGCCAGGGCAGCCAGGATGCGGGAGTCCCAGCCGCCGCTCAGCAGGGACGCCACCGCGGAACGTGAACTCAGCTCGGCGATGACATGGGCCAACGCGTCGCCCACCGCGTCGACCGACGCGCTTCCGGACTGAGCGACCTCCAGCCACGGCCAGCCCGAAGCCGTCATCGCGGGCCGGCCGCCCGCCTCGACACTCACCCGGCTCCACGGCTGCAGCCGATGGATTCCGGCGAACGTCGTCCTGCCCTCCAGGGGACCCCCCGCCGCCAGGATGTGTGCCCACGCGTGCCAGTCGGGGCGGAGGGATGCGCCGCGGGTCCGGGCCAGCGGCTCGAGGCGTGTGCAGAAGAACACACCGTCGCTCGTTCCGGCATCCATGTCGGCGTAGACCGGCACGGCACCGGAGACGCCGGCGTACATCCGGGCCGAGGTGGGGTCAGTCACCAGAGAGAACGCGTCATGGTGCTCGGCCGCCGCCGCCGCGTCGGGCGGGAGGTTCGCCGGCAGAGGGGTAGGCGACCAGGAGACGGCGGAACGACGAGTGCCCGGCCACCGCACGGCGCCGGCGTCGGCACGCAACGCCCCCATAGTGCCCTCGAACAGTGACCGCACCCCGCCGAGGAGCTCGGACATGGTGTCGACCCGGGTGGCGTCACCCGGGCCGGCCCGTCCGCACATTCCGATGGCCCGTCTGGATCGTTCGACCTGCATGTGCCCCATCCTCTCCTGCCTGCCGGCGGATCGCGCGCAAACCCCACCTTTCACCCGCGAATGTGACCGTGCGCTGCACCAGGAGTCACCGCCTGCCGCTGATGGCGTCGGCTAGGAGTAGGGTCACAGATACATCACAGACCTGATCCGCTGACCCCCTCGAGTAGAAGCAGATGCCCCCACTTACCCAGCACCACGGCGCGGGCTCCGGCCCCTCCGCCGCGCCCGCAGACGTCGAATCGCTGATCAACGCGGCGCTCGCGAAACTCGAACACCTCCAGCCCCGCTCCTACGAACTTGAGCACAAGGTAGGAAAGCGCGCTCTCGACGCGGCCATGCTCCGCAGCGCAGCCGACCGCCGGGGCCTGGAGTCCATCCGGATCTCACCCCAGACTCAGATCATCCGGCACGGCGATCTCGCCGTGGGCTTCTTCCAGAACATGAGTTCGCGGCTGACCGGGCTCGACCGGATCGTCACCAACAACAAGCTCATCACCAAGCGCATCCTGGTCGATCAGGGCCTGCCCGTCGCGCGTGGCGAGGTGGTCGACTGCTTGGACGGCGCGCTCGAGAGTTTCCGGCGAGTCGGTGCTCCCGCGGTCGTGAAGCCGATCAACGGCAGCGGCGGCAGAGGGGTCACGGTCGACATCCGGGATGATGCCGAACTGAAGCCGGCCGCGGAAGAGGCGTTCGCCATGGCGCGACGCGTCCTTGTCGAGGAGATGGTCGCGGGGATCGACCTGCGGATCATGACCATCGCCGGACGCGCGGTCGCGGCGATGCTGCGGGTCCCCGCCAACGTCGTCGGTGACGGCACGTCGAGCATCCGTCAACTGATCGAGCGCAAGAACGAGGTCCGGGCCGGCAACGCGTACCTGCGGCACTGCCCCATCCAGATCAACCCCTTCACCGAGCACCATCTCGAGCTGCGCGGAATGACGCCGGACAGCGTCCCGGAGGCCGGACAACGCGTCTTCCTGCACTTCAAGGCGAATCTCTCGTCGGGTGGTGACAGCTACGAGCTGGTGGACGTGGTGCACCCCGGCATCCTCCGGCTGGCCGAGCGGGCGGCTGCCTGCCTGCCCAGCGCGTATCACGCCGGGATCGACATCCTCCTGGAACGGTTCGACGCCCCACCGGAGGAGCAGCGCTGCATCGTCTGTGAGGTCAACCTCAACAACGAGATGCCGATCCACATCTTCCCGCTGTTCGGGGAGCCCGTGGACACCGGCGACGAGGCCGTCGAAGGCTACTTCTTCCGGGCCGGCGACGACCTGCGCGCCAGTCCCTTCCGGCTCGATCCCACCCCGGCCGCCGAGCAGCGGATCGCGGTGTCGGCCCCGGCTCCGGAGAAGCTCGTCGACCAGGCCGCGTCGTCGTCCGAAATTTCCGGCACGCCGTGGCCCGGTGACGCCGCCAGAGCCGGCTCGCCCCGCGGTCTCGACCAGCGCGAGCTGCGGCCTCGGCTGTTGCGAGGCGGCTTCGACGATGTCCAATACCAGGGGAAACTCGTCTACGCACGTCGTGGGGATCGGGAAGAGATCTTCGAGCGGAGCGGCCGGACCATGTTCGCCGACGCGGCATCGACGGCGTCGGCGGTGCTCCGTGGCCTGCTGAGGGCAGCCGGCCTGCCCGCTCTCGTGCGCCAGCGGTTCGATACCGCAACACTGCACGACGTGCGTGCCCTCGTCAGCGAGCATCCAGGACCGTGGCGGATGCGAGCTCGACGAGACACCCAGGGCGACGCCCGTACCATCCGGTTCACCACCGCGGCCGACCTGGACCAGGCCTGGTCCCGGCTACCCCAGGGGACCACGGCCGTCACGGTCCAGCAAGCGCCCGCGGGCGCGGAGTGCAAGCTGCTGCTGGCCGGTGGTGAGCTGGTGTCATCGGTCGTGATCAGCCCCCCGGTGGTGACCGGGGACGGCACGTCGTCGCTGGGCGAGCTGATCGACCAGAAGCTCGCCGGCCGGGCGGCCCACCCGTACCTGCGTCACTTCCCGGTCAAGGCATCGCTGCTGTCGGAGGACGGGCTGGCCCGCAAGGGTCTCCGCAAGGACGACGTTCCGGCCGCCGGGACCGTGATCCGGCTGGCCCGGACCCCGCTCATGTCCGTCGGGGCCGACACCTTCGGTTTCAGCGGCTGCCCGTACCCCGAACTGGCGCCCGCGGCGAGGGTGCTGCTGGGATTCATCGGGACGGTGCCGCTGGCCGCGGTCACATTCGCGGTGCAGGCGCCGGCCACTCCGGGCGAGAGCCAGACCTGGGCCGTCTCCGGCTTCGACACCGACCCCATTCTCGCCGAGTTCGCGTACCCGGGCTACGGGTCCGCCGGGCCGGCATACGACGCCGCCGCGGAACAGCTGCTCGGCTGCCAGCGTTATGTGCTGCCGATAGAGGGGCGGCCCGCACAGTAGTGTGTGCGGTCGTTACCGGCCAGGCCGGGTCGTGCTCTCTGCCCTCGAGTCGGGCATAGTGGACGACGACGTCAAGAGCGCGCGCGCTCTTCGAAGCACAAGGAGGCAGGCATGGCCGCAGATCTCGCGGTGATCGGCCTGGGATACGTCGGCTTGCCGCTGGCCCAGGAAGCGAGCCGGTCCGGGCTCACGGTGCTCGGGTTCGATCTCAACCCGGACGTCGTCGACGGCTTGAATGCCGGCCGCTCCCACGTCGACGACCTCGAGGACTCCGATGTGGAGTCGATGCTGGCCGCCGGCTTCACGGCTACCACCGACGCCGCTGGCATCGCCTCCGCGTCCACGGTCGTCGTCTGTGTGCCGACGCCGCTGTCCGACGAGGGCGGGCCGGACCTGCGCGCCGTGATCTCGGCCTGCGAGACGATCGCTGCCCACCTCCGGCCCGGCATGCTCGTCATTCTCGAATCCACCACGTACCCGGGCACCACGGACGAGGTGGTCCGGCCCATTCTCGAGCGCGGCGGGCTCGTCGCCGGTGCGGACTTCCATCTCGCCTTCTCTCCGGAGCGGATCGACCCGGGGAACCCCACCTTCGGCATGCGCAACACTCCGAAGGTCGTGGGAGGTCAGACGCCTGCGTGCACGGCCCGGGCGGCGCAGTTCTACCGGCACTTCGTCGACACCGTCGTCGAGGCGCGGGGCACCCGCGAGGCCGAGACCGCCAAGCTGCTGGAGAACACCTACCGTCACATCAACATCGCCTTGGTGAACGAGATGGCGATGTTCTGCCACGAGCTGGACATCGACCTCTGGGACGTCATCCGGCTCGCGTCCAGCAAGCCGTTCGGCTTCCAGCCGTTCTATCCGGGCCCGGGCGTAGGCGGGCACTGCATCCCGATCGACCCGAACTATCTCAGCCACAACGTACGCGCCCGGCTGGGCTACCCGTTCCGCTTCGTGGAGCTGGCGCAGGAGATCAACGCGACCATGCCCACCTACACGGCACAGCGCATCCAGAACATGCTCAACCGGGACGGCAAGGCCGTCAACGGCTCCACCGTGCTGCTCCTCGGCGTGACCTACAAGCAGGACATCGCCGACCAGCGCGAGTCCCCGGCGGTGCCGGTTGCCCGCCGGCTGATGGCTCTCGGCGCCGACGTCGTCTTCCACGATCCGCACGTGGCGACCTGGCGCGTCGACAACGGTGACCTGGAGCGGGTTCCGGATCTGGACGCCGCGATCGCCGCGGCCGACATCACCGTCGTCCTGCAGGGCCACAGCCAGTACGACGGCGAGATGATCGCCAAGAAGGCCGGCCGGGTCTTCGATACCCGAGGCATCACGCCCGTCTCCGACCACGTCGAGCACCTCTGACGCCGCCTCTCTCCTTCCTCTCCATGATCATTGGGACCGGAAACAGATAGGCTCGCTCTCGTGAACGTCCTGGTGCTGACCGTCGTGCACGACCCCGAAGACACTCGTATCCGGCACAAGCAGATCGCCGCCCTGCGCGACGCCGGGCACGAGGTCACGTTCGCGGCCCCGTTCAGCGGCTACGACCGGGCGATCCCCGCCGACATCAGGTCGATCGACATCCCGCGTGCCCGCGGGATGCACCGGCTTCGAGCGTTACGCGCCGCCCGCGCGCTCCTACGCCGGCGCGCCGCGGACTTCGACGTGATCCTCATGCACGACCCCGAACTGCTGTTCGCGGCCGCGGGTCTCAGCCACCCCGGCCTGGTCTGGGATGTTCACGAGGACACGGTGGCCGCGGTCCGGATGAAGCCGTGGCTGCCACGGCCGGTCCGGCCGGTGGCCGCGGCCCTGATCGGTGCCGTCGAACGGCGCGCCGAGCACCGGATGACCCTTCTCCTGGCCGAGGAGGGTTACGTGCGGCGGTTCCGCAAAGCCCATCCGGTGATCCGGAACAGCGTCGTCGAGCCCGAAGACCTCGACGTCGAGTCGGGTGGCCGGGTGGTGTACCTCGGCCGCATCACCCAGGCGCGAGGCGCCTCGGAGCTGGCCGAGCTCGGGCGGCGGCTCGCCCCGGACATCGAGGTGCACCTGATCGGCAACGCCGACGCCGACTGCGCTGACCAGATTCGGGCCGCCCACGGCGCCGGGCACGTCCGGTGGCACGGATTCGTCCCCAACGACCAGGCGCTCGCCGCACTTCCCGGCGCACTGGCCGGGCTCAACCTCCTGCATGATCAGCCGAACTACGCCCACTCCCCGGGCACGAAGCTCTTCGAGTACATGGCCTACGGACTGCCCATCGTCACCACGCCAAATCCGGCTCCGGCCGATCTGGTCCAGCGGCACGGCTGCGGCGTCGTCGTGCCGTTCGGCGACGTGGACGCGATGGAGGCCGCGGTGCGCCGTCTCGACACCGACCGGGCCGAACGCGACCAGATGGCCGCCGCCGGGCGCAAGGCCGTCACCGAGCACTACAGCTGGGACGCCGACGCCGAGCTGTTCGTGCGCACCCTGGAGGGCATCGCGGGCGCCGGCTGAGCGGCACGGCCGGTGTCCGGCCCTGGTGCCCCATGCCGTGCCCTGCACTAGATTTGGCCCATGACCGAACCCGAGGTCGTGTGGAAGCCGACAGCAGAGCAGAGCACCTCGAGCGGGATGGGTCGATTCCGTGCCTGGTTGCGCTCCCACGGGATTGTCGACGCCGCTGATTACGACGAGCTCTGGCGATGGTCGGTCAACGAGCCGGCGGCCTTCTGGGGCGCCCTCGCCGAGCACTTCGGCGTCGCGTTCCACGAGCAGCCGGCCGAGGTCGTCGGCGATCTCACCGTGCCGGGAGCCAGCTGGTTTCCGGGCAGCACTCTCAACTACGCCGAGCACGCCCTTCGCCCGGCCCCCGGCAAGCACGACCACGATCTGGCGGTCGTGTTCCGCCGCGAGGACGGCCAGGCCCAGCACGTCACCCACGGTGAATTACGGAGCAAGGTGGCAGCTGTCCGAGCGGGCCTGCGTTCGCTGGGTGTCGGCCGCGGCGACCGCGTCGTCGCCCTCGTTCCGAACTCACCGGAAGCTCTGATCGCGTTCCTCGCCACGGCGAGCCTGGGCGCCATCTGGTCGTCCTGCTCTCCGGACTTCGGCGTCCGCGCCGTCACCGACCGGTTCGCGCAGCTCGACCCCACCGTTCTCGTCTCCATCGACGGTTACGTCTACAACGGGAAGACCCATCACGTCCACGCGACGACGGCCCAGCTCGAGTCCAATCTGCCCACGCTGCGGGGCACCGTCGTCATCGACTACCTCCGAAGCACAGGCGACGACGCCCCAGAGGTCCCGCCCGCGTCGGCGAACCGGATCCCATGGCCGGACCTGATCGACTCCCATCACGGCGCCACCCTGGAATTCGAGGCGGTACCGTTCGACCATCCGCTGTGGATCCTGTATTCGTCGGGCACCACGGGGCTTCCCAAGGGAATCGTCCACGGACACGGCGGCATCACGCTGGAGCACATCAAGGCTCTGGCGCTGCATTTCGACGCCGGCCCCGGTGACCGCTTCCTGTGGTTCACCACCACCGGCTGGATGATGTGGAACTTCGTCGTCTCCGGGCTCCTGGTCGGCTGCACGGTGGTGCTCTACGACGGCAGTCCGGCCTACCCGGGCATGAGCGCGCTGTGGGACGTCGCCGCCGACGAGCAGGTCACCGTATTCGGCACCTCGGCCCCGTTCATCCAGGCCTGCCTGAAGGCCGGTCTCACCCTGGACCGGCAGCGGCTGTCGTCGGTCCGGACCGTCGGCTCGACGGGTGCTCCGCTGTCCATCGACGGCTTCCGCTGGCTGGAGTCCAACCTCGGCTCCTCCGTGCAGATCGCCAGCTTCTCCGGCGGGACGGATCTGTGTACCGGCTTCATCGGCCCGTCGCCTGACGTACCCGTATGGCTCGGAGAGCTGTCCCGGCCGTCGCTCGGGGCGGCGGTCGCGGCGTACGACGAATCCGGCCACCCAGTCGTCGGCCAGGTGGGTGAGCTGGTGCTGACTCGGCCGATGCCGTCGATGCCGGTGTCCTTCTGGAACGACGACGACGGCTCCCGGCTACGCGAGGCCTACTTCGCCGACTTCCCGGGCGTCTGGCGGCATGGCGACTGGATCACGATCACCCACCGCGGCTCCGCGGTGATCCACGGCCGCAGCGACTCCACTCTCAACCGAGGTGGTGTGCGGATGGGGACCGCCGAGTTCTACCGGGTGGTCGAGTCGGATCCCGGAGTCCGCGACTCCCTGGTGATAGACACGTCCGGCGGCGCGGACACGGAGGGCGAGCTGCTGTGCTTCCTCGCCCTGGAAGACGGTGCACGGCCGGCGGAGGTCGAGGACGGGCTGCGACACGCGCTGCGCGCCGGGCTGTCGCCGCGTCACGTGCCGGACCGGTTCGTCGTCGTCGGCGACATCCCGCGGACCCTGAACGGCAAGAAGTGCGAGGTACCGGTCAAGAAGATCCTCTCCGGCGGCGATCCGCGAACTGCGGTCAGCCGGGAGGCCCTGCGCAATCCCGAGTCCATCGAGGAGTTCGTCGCCCTCGCCCGTTCCCTCCAGCCCCCACCTAAATGATCATGTAAACCATGTTTTCTCGTGCTTCACCAGGGCTGCAGGCATGGTGAAGCACGAGAAAACATGGTTTACATGATCATTTAGGGCTCTCCTGACGTTTCCGTGGGTTAGCGGCCCGGGAGGGCTGGGCGGTAGCCGCCGAGGGAGAGCATGGCCAGGGCGATGAGGGCGTGAGGGT
>NZ_JAAGOB010000001.1 GCF_010550695.1 Phytoactinopolyspora alkaliphila | reverse complement strand
ACATCGGGCGGCAGGCGGGCCATCGTCTTCGAGATCACGGTGGCGTGATCGGTGGAGATCTCCCCCGCGGTCAGGGCGGTGTGGGTGGCCGGCATCGACCGTGATGCGCGTGGCCCGGCGGCGGGGTTAGCGGCGTAGTCCTCGACCGGAGCGGGTGGAGTGAGCCGGTGCGCCAGATCCACGTTCGTTTTGGCGGTGCCGGGGCGCATGCGTAGCGCATCACGCAGCCACGCCGTGGTGGACGACGCGCCGAGGCGGCGGCCGAGATCGCGGGTGTCGGCCTCGGCGAGAAGCCGCAGGAACAGCTCGGCCTGCTTCGCCGCCAGCGCGTGCGCACGCACCAGCACCTCAGCCAGGTCCTCATCGCCCAGCCCCCGCGCGTGCACCTCCCGGCCGTCCGCGAGCACAGCGTCCGCAGCGTCGAGCACACCCACCACCGGGTGCACCCCACCCCCACCGCTGCTGTAACCGCCATCCTCAAACATGTGTTCGAGCATACCGGCAGCCACCGACAAGGTTCGGAGCCAAGCCGGGACCGTCGTAGGCAAACGCGGAGCACCGTGACTAAGTCAAGAAGGACTAGACAAACTGGGAAGCGAGCTCAGCTTGCGTGGACCTAGTTTGTCGCCGAAGGAGGAGCGACAGCTGATTCCACAATCAGCCGCTCGCGTGACGAACACCGCCCGCAAATGTCGGCCGCGGCCTCGCATCAGAGACCGGCGCGGCCATTGAAGACGTTCGTCGTTCGATACCGTGCAGGACTGGCCGCGTAAAAAAGGTCATATGAGGCAACCACGTCCGGCGGATGTCGCGAAGCTCACGGGACATGGCAGTGATGCGACTCCCCCGCGCCCTGTCCGCCGCATAGGCTCAGCCGCATGACCAGCAGCGTCACCACTGAAGACCAGTCGCCGCCGCTCTCGCCGCGGCCAGGCATAGGCGCCTCCCCCGTAACCGCCGTCCCGCAGCCTCACCGTCCGATGCCCAAGCGCATTTCGCAGGCCTCCTCGCTTATGGGGCTTCGCGCTGGCATCGGGCAATGCGCACACGTAGACACGGTGAGTGGGCGCTGAACGCCGCGCCGCACACGCGACGCGGAAGAGCTCAGTCGTCCAGGTCAGCACCAAGAGACCACGCCGGGTCGACCAGGTCCGAGCTGCCCGGGCCGATCTGAACGATCTGGTTTCCATCTCGCTCGATCGGCCGCACCAGCCAGCTGTGGTTCCGTGCGTTCCAGGTCAACACGTACTCCGTGTCCCGGCGCAGCATCGGTGCCCTCCCGCGTCTACATCGCTCCATGCCCACGACAACTCATGCTGTCTCCGGCTGCGGATCTCGCTCCGCAGCCGGCTGGCCATGTGTGTCTATTTTGCGAGGTCAGGCCCACTTGACGAAACCATGACCGAGCAAATGTGCCCGTTCAGCCGTGAGCCACCGGCCGAACGGACGACCCTGTCGCGCCGTCCGGTAGCCTGGCCCAGTCAACGCTGAACAAAAACGTCCCGGAGGTGAGACCGATCCACGCCATGTCACGTCGGGTGCTCTCACCTCGCGGCCCGGATTCCATCCTCGTAGGTGATTGACGAGCGCCCTTCTGGTCCAGGAAGGCACTCATGTCGGCATCGCGGTTCTCGTCCTCCTCGTCCTCTCGGCAGCTCTCAGCGGTCGTATCCCAACTTCGGGCCTTCGGCTGCGTCTACGCGGAGGAAGAGGCCGAACTGCTCAGTTGTGCGTCCAGGACGCAGGCCCATCTTGACGCGATGGTGGTTCAACGCGGCAGTGGACTGCCAATCGAGCACATCGTCGGGTGGGCAGAGTTCTGCGGGCAGCGGGTGCTGGTCGATCCCGGCGTCTTCGTCCCCCGGCGGCGCACCGAGTTCTTGGTCCACCAAGCGGTCGCACTCGCTCCCCCAGCGCCAGTGGTGCTCGATATGTGCTGCGGTTCAGGGGCCGTCGGCGTCGCACTCGTGGCGCTGCTCGGCGACGTCGACCTCCACGCGGCCGACATCGATCCGGCCGCGGTGCGATGTGCCCGCCGGAACCTCGATCCGCTGGGTGGCCGGGTCTATCAGGGCGACCTGTACGGGCCCGTGCCGGACGCCCTGCGAGGCGCCGTCTCCATCCTGGTGGCGAACACGCCGTACGTACCCACCGACGCTATTGGACTGCTCCCCCACGAGGCCCGTCTGCATGAGCCCAGGCAAGCGCTCGACGGCGGCCCCGACGGTCTCGACATCCAGCGGCGGGTGGCCGCGGCGGCCCGGCCGTGGTTAGCGCGCGGCGGCCACATGCTGGTCGAGACCAGTGAGCGGCAGGGCCCCCGCACGGCGGAGATTCTCGCCGGCAACGGCTTGGCGGTTCGCGTCGCTCATTCTGATCGCTACGACGCCACGGTCGTCATCGGCACCCAGGAATAGCACACGGGTTCTCCGACATAGGTTCAGGACTCGTCGCGGTACTTGGGTACGTCCGGTGCGTCGTCGAGGTCGTGCACGTCGCGGCCGGGAGCGTCGGACGAGACTCCCATCCCACCGGTGCGTTCCTGTCCGTGTACCAGACCGTCCTGCGCCTCTTGCACCCGAAGAGCCTCATCGGTGGCACTCTCCCGGTCGATCTCCCGCGGGTCCTCCCCCGGAGTCGGATGTTCTTTGGTTCGCCTGTCTTCGCTCATGCCCAGCCCGTTACCCCGATCCGCCGTTCAGATCCGTTACCGTCGGGCGTCGCTGCCTCGCGCCGCGCCGGTGCACGGGTCCTACGTTGTGGCCGGGTCGCGCCCGCAACGTAGGATCATGACGTCGTGTCAACCAGGGGGTCCCGATGCTGGCCGTTGATCGCCAAGCGCGCATCCTCGAGACGGTGCGCAGCCGTGGCGTGGTTCGGCTGCGCGAGCTGACCGAGGAACTGGGCGTGTCTGTGGCCACGGTCCGCCGCGACGTCACCACTCTCGCGGAGCGTGGGTTGGTGGACCGCAGCCACGGCTCGATCAAGTCCACGGACTCCGGCAACGGCGACCACTCTCCGGCACTCGCCCGGGTCGGAGAATCGGTTGAGGCCGTGCCTGGGCAGCCGGAGAAACCCGCGTTCACCCTCGGCATGCTGGTGCCGTCCACTACGTATTACTACCCGGACGTTGTCCGTGGTGCCCGGGCCGCAGCCGCGACCCTTGGCGCCCGGCTGGTTCTGGGCATCTCGTACTACGATCCCGCCACCGATCGGCTGCGAGTTGACGAGATGCTCGCCGGAGGCGTCGACGGTCTGCTGATCACTACCAGCGTGCCCCTGAGCAAGCAGGACGAGACCACCGCCTGGCTTGCATCGCTGCCGGTCCCTACCGTCCTGGTCGAACGACGGATCACCCTGGGAACCGGAATCGAGCACGTGGAATCCGTAGCCTCGGACCACGTCTACGGTGCCTGCCTTGCGGTCCGGCACCTGGTCGGTCTCGGACACAACTCGATCACGCTGGTGGTCCGTCGCGACACCCCCAACCGATGGCTGATCGAGGAAGGCTACAAGACCGGGCTCGACGAGTTCGGGCTCAAGCGGTTGCCGCCGATCACCACGCCGCACCCAGAGTATGATCCGGCGACGTTCGACCATGCCATCAAAGGCGTGGTCGACGACGTGGTGCGGGGCCGTATCAGTGCGCTTCTCGTACACAACGACCAGGACGCGATCGTTCTCATCCAGCGGCTACACGGCGCGGGTGCCCGAGTTCCGCGGGACGTAGCCGTCGTTTCCTACGACGACGAGGTCGCAGGACTGATCGACACACCTCTGACGGCGGTGGCTCCCCCCAAGCAGGACGTCGGCAGATCCGCGGTCGAGCTTCTAATCGCTCGACTCGCTCACGGCGCGGAGCGCGCCAAGCGGCACCTCATTCTGCTGCCTGAACTGCGCATACGGCAGTCTTGCGGCGCCGCGCGACGCTAGCGTTACGGGTTCGTAATGAAATCCACTCGCCTCAAAGCCTAGACAGCAGACCGCTTCTGAGTGAATGATGCGTTAACGCTCACATCGCTCAGGAGTCGCGCATGCGTCATCGCCCAGTCGCCCTCGTCGCCATGAACGAGCACATGGCCCGCCGGATTCTCACCACACCGGTGCGGGAACGTCTGGCGGATCTCGTGAATGTTGATTCCCACATGGTGGCAAGCGATTTCCACGCGACCCGCGTCCGTCAGGCCCTTGCGGACGCGGAAGTGCTCCTGACGTCATGGGGATGCCCACCGCTCACTGAGGATGTCCTCGCCCGTGCACCCCGCCTCCGCGCCATCGTGCACGCTGCAGGCACCGTCAAGCCGCATGTCACGGACGCTTGCTGGAAACGTGGAATCCGGGTGTCGTCGGCAGCCAGCGCGAACGCCGTGCCGGTGGCCGAGTACACCGTCGCCGCCGTGCTGTTCAGCAACAAGCGAGTATTCGAGATCGCTGCTGACTATCTCGTCGAGGCGAGCTGGATGTACTGGGGCGAACGGTTCCCCTCAGTCGGAAACTATCGCAAGACCATCGGGGTCGTCGGTGCCTCCCGGGTCGGGCGCCGGGTGATCGAACTTCTGCAGGCGTTCGACCTGCGTCTCCTGCTTGCCGATCCGTATGTCGACGAGGTCGAGGCCCGCACGCTCGGGGTTCAGCTGTGTGAGATCGACGATCTCGTCTCCCACTCCGACGTGGTGACGCTGCACGCGCCGGCGCTTCCCGAGACCAGGCACCTGCTCGATGCGGCCCGGCTCGCGCGGATGCGAGACGACACCACCGTCATCAACACCGCCAGGCCGTCCCTCATAGATCAGCAAGCGCTTACCAAGGAGCTGTTGTCAGGCCGCTTGCGGGCGGTCCTCGACGTTACCGAGCCGGAGCCGCTGCCTGCGGACTCGGTGTTGTTCAACTTGCCCAATGTACTGATCACGCCGCATATCGCCGGCTCGATCGGCGGTGAGCTGGCACGGATGGCCGAGTGCGCTCTGGACGAGCTGGAGCGCTACGCCGGCGGGCTGCCCTTCCGGCACGGCGTCGAACCCCAGGATCTCTCCCGATCCGCATGACCAACTGACAACGAAACACCCGGTCCCAGACCACGGACAAAGGAGTGCCGACATGACGGAAAGCCGGACCAAGACCTGGACCAGACGAGAGATGCTCCGACTCGGCGGCGGAGGCACCGTGCTCCTGACGATGTCGCTCGCCGGATGCTCGGCCTCTGGCGGTACCGCCGAGGACCCACCGGACGACGACGCACCGGTCGACCCGGACCGCCCGCTGGAGTCTCCCATGCTGACCGAGCAGGTCGAGGCCGGGGAGTTGCCTCCGCTGGAGGAGCGCCTGCCGATCGAAGCCGACCGCCTCGTCGTGGACGGCCCGGACAGTCTGGGCGTGTTCGGCGGAACATACAACGGCGCCGTCCTCGGTCAGGGCGACGACCCATGGCTGGAGCGCATGATCGGGTACGAGCCCATGCTTCGGGTGGATCCGCAACTCGAGGAGATCATCCCCGGCATCTTCAAGGACATCGAGGTCAGCGACGACGGGACCGAGTTCACCATTCACATGCGCCAGGGCATGCGCTGGTCCGACGGCGAGCCGTTCACCGCTGACGACGTGATGTTCGCCTTCGAGAACGTGTACCACAACGAAGAGATCCACCCGACGTTCCCCGGCACGTTCGCGGTCGACGGCGATCGCGCGACAGCCGAGCGGATCGACGACCACACCGTCGAACTCACCTTCCCGGGGCCCAAGGGCGATTTCCTCGATCTCGCTTCTCGCGCCGCGCAGTGGTGGGCGCACAACCTCGCGTTCTATCCCAAGCACTACCTGGAGCAGTTCCTGCCGGAGAACAACCCGGACCTGGACGCCGAAGCCGAAGCCGCCGGCTTCGGCAGCTGGGTCGACTACTGGGAGGACCGCATCCAGTGGTGGAACAACCCGGACAAGCCGGTGCTCTTTCCCTGGGTAATCACGGACACGCTCAACACCGGCACCCGCGTGGTGGCCGAGCGAAACCCCTACTACTGGAAGGTCGACTCGGGCGGTGCGCAGCTCCCCTACATCGACCGGCTGGAGTTCGAGACCGTCCACGAGGAGGAGGTGATGTTGCTCAAGGGCGTCAACGGCGAGCTCGATTTCCACTCCCGGCACTTCAACACCGACGCCAACAAGCCGGTCCTGGCCGAAGGCCGCGAAGAAGGTGACTACGACTTCGTCACCGTCCAGACCACCTCGATGAACCGGATGATCATCTCGCTCAACCTCAATCACAAGGACGACGACCTGCGGGAGATCTTCCAGAACAGGGACTTCCGGATCGGGTTGTCTCACGCCATCGACCGGCAGGACATCATCGACACCGTCTATCAGCGCCAGGGCGAGCCATGGCAGGCCGCCCCGCACCGGGAATCGGAGTTCTTCGACGAGGAGTTCGCCAAGCAGTACACCGAGTACGACGTCGACCTCGCCAACCAGCACCTGGACGCCGCCGGGCTGACCGCGAAGGACGGCGACGGCTACCGGCTGCGCCCTGATGGCAACCGGTTGCGGTTCAGCCTGGACGTCACCACCCTCTTCCCCGAGTGGGCCAACGCCGCCGACATGGTCCGCCGCTACTGGGCTGAAGTAGGCGTAGATATGCAGGTCAACCCGATCGAGCGGACGCTCTTCTACGAACGCAAGGACGTGGCGGCCAACGAGCATGACGCCAACGTCTGGGCCGGTGACGGCGGCCTGAAGGTCGAGATGCTGGAGACACGCTGGTGGTTTCCTTCCGGCGGCGAAGCCAACTACGCCATGGCGTGGGCCAGCTACTTCGACACCCGCGGCGAGGGAGAACACGCTCAGGAGCCGCCGGACTACGCGCTGCGGCAGATGGAGCTGGCCTGGCAGATCCCGCGGGAGCCTGAACCCGAAGTGCAGAAGGACTTGTTCCGGGAGATCCTGCAGATCTCCAAAGAGCAGTTCTATGTGATCGGCATCGCCTCGGCCGCGGACGGCTACGCCATCGCCAAGAACAACCTGCGCAACGTGGTCCCGAGTTTCCCGGATTCCTGGCTGTACCTGACACCCGGACCCGTGGATATCCCCACCTGGTTCTTCGAGAACTAGGACATGCACTGGCGGGACACGGACGCACTATGGCCAAAGGTGGTGTAGCGGGTGCTGAGGTACATCGGACGCCGAGGGCTGATACTGATCCCAACCCTCTTCGCGATCTCGGTCGTCACGTTCATCGTCATTCAGCTTCCTCCGGGCGACTTTCTCTCCACACGAATGGCCCAGCTGCAGTCGCAGGGTGATGGCAGCCTGGGCGCTCAGGAATTGGCGAGACTGACCGAGAGGTATGGGCTGGATCAACCGATTTACGTGCAGTACTGGCAGTGGTTCAGCAACATCATCTTCCGGGGTGACTTCGGGGACTCGTTCGACTACGGGCGCCCGGTAAGCGCCTTGCTGGCCGAGCGGCTGCCGCTGACCATTGTGCTCTCGGTACTGACGCTTGTGTTCATCTGGGCCGTGTCGTTTCCCATCGGCGTGTACTCGGCGGTCAAGCAGTACTCGGCCGGTGACTACACGTTCACTTTCCTGGGCTATCTGGGCTTGGCTATCCCGAACTTCCTGATCGCCTTGGTGCTCATGTGGCTCAGTCTCCGGTACTTCGGCACCAGCCCGGGCGGGATCTTCTCGCCGGAGTACCGGGACGCACCCTGGAGCCTGGCGAAATTCGGCGATCTCCTGTCCCACATCTGGATCCCAGTGGTCATCTGGGGAACAGCCGGCACGGCAGCGAACATCCGAGTCCTGCGGGCCAACCTGCTGGATGAGCTACGCAAGCCCTACGTGATCGCGGCGCGTGCGCGCGGAAACTCTGAGCGGTGGATGACGATCAAGTACCCGGTGCGGGTGGCGATGAACCCGTTCTTCTCCACCATCGGCTGGATCCTGCCCGGGCTGATCGCCGCGGATGCCATCACCTCACAGGTGCTCAACCTCAACACCACGGGCCCGCTGCTGTTGCAGGCTCTGCTGGCCCAGGACATGTACCTGGCCGGATCAGTCCTGATGATCAGCGCCGCGCTGGTCGTGATCGGCACGCTGATCTCCGACATCGCGCTGGCCTGGCTGGACCCGCGGGTCCGGCTCCGGTACTGACGGAGGGTGCGACGATGACGCAGCAACTACCCGGCGCCGGCGCCGCGCCGGCGTTGGAGACCGAACCCGTCACCGCCGTGGACGGCGACGACCAGAGGATCGCCGTAGCCTCCCAGTGGAAACTGGTCTGGTGGGGCTTCAAGCGGCACCGGCTGGCGGTGATATGCGGGATCATCACCCTGTTCATCTATCTGGTGGCGATGTTCGCTCCCTTCTTGGCTCCCTATAACGCCGGTACGCACAACTCCGAATACACGTACGCGCCGCCGCAGCGCCTTCACCTCTTCGACGACGGTTCCTTCAGCCCGCACGTCAACGGGTACACCCTTGAACAAGACCCGGAAACGCTTGCCCTCACCTTCGAGCTCGACGAGAACACGAAGGTCCCCGTCGGCTTTCTCGTCCGCGGCGACGAGTACAAGCTGTTCGGCCTGATCACCTGGGACCGGCATCTGATCGGGCCGAAGGGTGACAACGGCACCCCGATGTACTTGCTGGGAGCCGATTCGAACGGCCGCGACATGTTGTCCCGGATCATCCACGGGACCACGATCTCCATGTCCATCGGGTTGGTGGGAGTCTTCCTGTCACTGCTGCTCGGGGTTGTGCTCGGTGGCGTCTCCGGATACTTCGGCGGCAAGATCGACAATGCGATCCAGCGACTGATCGAGTTCATCATCGCGATTCCCACCATTCCGCTGTGGATGGCACTGTTCGCCGCCGTCCCTGCGAACTGGGGCCAGGTGCAGAGGTACCTCGCTCTCACCGTGGTGATCTCTCTGGTCGGATGGGTCGGCATGGCACGTGAGGTCCGCGGCAAGTTCTTCGCGGTCAAGGGCGACGAGTACGTGACGGCCGCGATCGCCGACGGCGCCAGCCAGGGCCGGGTGATGTTCCGGCACATGCTGCCGTCCTTCACCAGTCACATCATCGCCAACCTCTCGCTGTCGATCCCGACGATCATCCTCGCTGAGACCGCTTTGTCCTTCATCGGCCTGGGCCTGCAGACGCCGACGGTGAGCTGGGGTGTCCTACTGCAGGAGGCACAGAACATCCGCGCGGTGTCGACCGCGCCGTGGATCCTGCTGCCCGGCGTGGCCGTGGTGATCACGGTGCTTGCGATGAACTTCTTCGGCGACGGGCTGCGCGACGCCGCCGATCCGTACAAGAACTGACCGGTGCCGAGAAGCGGGAGACGCACAATGAACGGTGAACCGCTGTTGCGGATCGAAGGCCTGCAGACCCACTTCTTCACGCCGGAAGGGGTGGTGAAAGCCGTGGACGGGGTGAGCTTGAGCGTACCCACCGGCCGGACAGTGTGCGTCGTCGGCGAGTCCGGATGCGGGAAATCCATCACAGCACGCTCGGTGCTGCGGCTGGTGGATCGCCCGGGCAAGATCGTCGGCGGTTCCATCCAATGGAGCTCGAGCGGGGCTTCCCCGGTCGACCTGGCGAGCCTGGATCCCGACGGGCCAGAGATCCGCCGCGTGCGCGGCGGCGAGATCGGCATGGTGTTCCAGGAGCCGATGGCGTCCCTATCGCCGATGTACACGGTGGGCGCGCACCTGTCCGAGGCACTGCGCCTGCACCGGAAGATGTCCAAGGAACAGGCGCGGGAGACCAGCATCGACCTGCTGCGCAGGGTGGGCATTCCGCAGCCGGAGCGGCGATTGGACAGCTACCCGTTCCAGCTGTCCGGCGGGATGTGCCAGCGGGTCATGATCGCCGTGGCGATCTCCTGCGACCCCGCACTGCTGATCGCCGACGAGCCGACCACGGCGCTCGACGTGACGACGCAGGCCAGGATCATCGACCTGCTCAAAGATCTGCAGGCACAGAACGACATGGCCATGCTGTTCATCACCCATGACCTGGGGGTGGTGGCCGAGATCGCCGACCAGGTCACAGTCATGTACCTCGGCAAGGTGGCCGAACACGGCACCGCGGAGCAGATCTTCGAGGATCCACAGCATCCGTACACCAGGGCACTCCTGCGCTCGATCCCAGCCGTGCGCGGAGGCGGCACCCGTAGCCGGCTGGCGGCCATCCGCGGCATGGTGCCGCATCCACTGCACCGTCCGGCGGGATGTCCGTTCCGCACCCGCTGCGACCATGCCATCCCCGGTATCTGCGACACCGTCACCCCAGAAGCCACAAGGTTCGAGGGTGATCACGTCGCCTACTGCCACCTGCACACCGAGGCCGGCGCGGCGACACGTTCGGCCTCCGGTCCGGCCGTCGTGCCTCCCGCACCCGATGTCGGCTCACTCCAGGTCGGCCCCCTGCGCGTCATCGAGCCGGTGGCACGCACGGCTGCCATGTCGGCGGACGGTCCGATCCTGGAGGTTCGCGGCCTGACCAAGCACTACCCCATCGGAGGTGGTCTGTTCCGTGTGCCTACCGGCGCCGTCCGGGCGGTAGACGGCGTCGACCTGACGATCTTTCCTGGCGAGACTATGGGCCTGGTCGGTGAGTCCGGCTGCGGGAAGACGACGCTGGGCCGATGCGTCGCCCGGCTGCTGGATTCCACGTCGGGCGAGATCAGATACCACCGCGCCGATGGGCGCAGCGTCGATCTCGCGTCGATGCGCGGGCGGGCCTTGCAGGAGTACCGCCGCCAGATCAGGGTGATCTTCCAGGATCCGTTCTCCTCGCTGAACCCGCGGATGACGTTGCAGCAGATCGTCGGAGAACCGCTGCGGGTCAACGGCCTGGCTCGCGGCCGGGAGCTGGAGGACAGGGTGGCCGACATGCTTTCACGCGTCGGGCTTCGCCCGGAATACATGCAGCGCTACCCGCATGCCTTCTCCGGGGGCGAACGTCAGCGGATCAACATCGCCCGCGCACTCATCACCCGTCCACGCCTGGTCATCGCCGACGAGCCGGTCTCCGCACTCGACGTCTCGGTACGGGCACAGATCCTCAACCTGCTGGTCGACCTGCAAGCCGAGTTCGGACTCACCTACGTGTTCATCTCGCATGACCTGTCCGTCGTGGAGCACATCAGCGATCGAGTCACCGTCATGTATCTCGGCGAGGTGGTCGAGAGCGCGGACACCGCGGACCTGTACCGTCAGCCGAGGCATCCGTACACCGAGGCATTGATGCGGGCGGTGCCCGTGCCGGATCTGTCTCGACGGCGCCGGCGCCACGACGTGGAGATGGATGACGGTCTGCCCGACCCGGCCGCTCCCCCGCCCGGGTGCCGCTTCCACACCCGGTGTCCCTACACACGCGACGAGCTGTGCCGGACCGATCACCCTGGCCTTCGTCCGGCCGGCGACCGGCGCGAGTCGTCGTGCCACTACGCCGACGGCCTTCTGCTCACCGGGGTGGATGACGCTGGGACACCCGCCTCCGCCCGCTAACCGACGTGGCACCCGTCGCATGATCACAACAAGGTCGCAGGGCACTAGGGCGGCCGGCGCAGTGTGTGATAACCCGGTCATCGCGACAGTACGGCCATGGCGGCGTTGCGCCCCGGGATGCCGCTCACTCCCCCGCCCCGGCGGGCTCCGGCGCCGCAGACCAGCACCCGGGGGTGTCTCGTTTCGACGCCCCATTGGCCCTGCTCATCGTCGTTCTCGGCGAAGGGCCAGCTCAAATCCCGATGGAAGATGTGGCCGCCGGGCAGGCCGACCTCGTGTTCGAGGTCGAGGGGCGTGCGAGTCTCGATGCAGGGCTCGCCGTCGGGCCGAAGGTAGAGGCAGTCTTCGATCGGCTCGGCCAGGACGTCGTTCAGGGAGGCGAGCACAGAACGCGCGGCGATGTCACGTGCCGGCTCGTTACGGCCCCGGAACAGCCGGGCGGGCATATGCAGGCCGAAGACGGTCAGGGTGTGCGCGCCTGCGGCTTGAAGCTCGGGGCTCAAGATCGAGGGGTCGGTGAGCGAGTGACAGTAGATCTCACACGGCGCTGGCCGCGGCACCATGCCGGATTCTGCCTGGGCATACGCGGCCCGCAGCTGTGACATCCGTTCATTGACGTGGAACGTGCCGCTGAAGGCGGCGGCCGGATCGATGCCGTCTCGCAACCGCGGCAGGCGCCGTAGCAGCATGTTCACCTTGAGCTGCGCACCCTCAGGCGCCGGTCCGGGGTCCTCGCCGAGCAGGCGGGCCAGTTCCGCCGGCGCGCACCCGGCCAGCACGTGCCCAGCACCCACGCGGTGCTCGGTGCCGTCGTCACCGGTGAACGTCACCTCTCCGTCGGGGTCCACCGCCGTGACCTCGGCTTCGGTCAGGACCGTCGCGCCCGCCGACGTCGCAGCACGGTGCAGCGCGTCGGTCACCGCGCCCATGCCACCCACAGGGACATCCCAATCGCCAGTCCCGTTGCCCACCAGGTGGTACATAAAACACTTGTTCGCCAGCAGCGACGGGTCGTCGTCGAGATCGGCGAAGGTGCCGATCAACGCATCGGTGAGCACCATCCCACGCACGGTGTCATCGGTGAACGCCTTCGCGACGGTCTCCCCGATCGGGTCCTCGAACAGCATCCTCCAGGCGAGCTCGTCGCCTACCAGGGAGCGGGTGTCCGGCCGTGAACGCAACGGCTGCGTCATGGTGGGAAAGAGCTTGGCCATGGCCGCGCCGATCCGGGCGTAGAAGTCCTTCCAGGCCATGTACTCGCCGTCACCGCCGGTGACAGTGGCGAACGAGGCGGCCGTGCGGGCGTCGTCGTGCGTGTCGACGAGCAGGCCGGTCCGGCCGGAGGGCGTGTACGAGGAATAGCGTCGCCGACGCAACGTGATCGGCAGCCGGAGCTCCTCGATGATCTGCCGCGGAAGCAGAGACACCAGGTACGAGTATCTCGACAGCCGGGCGTCGACGCCGTCGAACACCCGGGCGGAAACAGCGGCGCCCCCGACGTGCTCCTGGCGCTCCAGAACGAGCACGCTGAGCCCCGCCCGTGCCAAGTACGCGGCGCTCGTCAGGCCGTTGTGCCCGCCGCCGACCACGACGACGTCATAGCGACCTTTCACGGGGCACCGTCCCCCTTCCGAAGGATGGCCGCCGCGCAGCGCCGTGAATGCCAGCGTGCTCCACAAGGCCATGATGCCGTACCCCCTGGTGATGAAGACGCATCGTGGGCGCCTCCGGTTCATGGTGATCAGCCTGCTGACCACCGGGGTGGGAGAGCAACCCTGAGACTCGCAGTTCAGGGGAAGGCCAGGGATGTCCCCGAGATCCGCTCAACCCACCTGTGCGCTGTGCCGATACCGCGAGACGAGTACGGACGCGGTGACGTCCAGATGCCCGGTGACGTGGGCGAGCTCCCGCTCCAGTTTCGCCTCGTCCAGGTGGTGCGCGCTCGGTCCCATCCGGATCAGGCGGGCGACGTCGGCGGCATCGAGGCACATCGTGAAGGTCACCTCCTGGCGTTCCTCGGGGGTGAACCAGCCGGCGAGCGAGGCCTCCACTCGCTCATCTTTGCGTTCATCGACGCTGAGCATCCCGAATCGTTCGATCAGCTCCGCGAGATGTCCTGCCATCGGTGTGACGACGACGAGCACCCCACCGGCGCGAAGGACCCGGCTGAACTCATCCGCGTTACGCGGCGCGAAGACGTCCAGGAGCGCCGCGAGTCCGCCGTCCGTGAACGGCAGGCCGTGCCAGGCGTCGGCGCCGACGGCGGCGGAACGTGGATGGGCCCGAGCTGCCCGGCGCAGCGCGTACGGGGACACGTCGGTCGCCACGCCGTACGCCTCTGGACAGCGGTCGAGAAGGCGGCCAAGGTAGAAGCCCGTCCCCGCTCCGATGTCGGCGACGACGTCGAGGGGGCCCACCGCGTCCGCCACCGCGCCGGACACAGCGGTGGCGATCGGGTCGAAATGCCCGGCGCCGAGGAACTCGGCACGGGCCGCCACCATGGGCGCTGTGTCCGCCGTGCCGGTGGGCCGGCGGCCGGTGTGCAGATTGACGTAGCCCTGCCGGGCAACATCGTACGAATGACCTGCGGCACAGCGCAGCGTCCGGTCCGCCATGCGCATGGCGCTCCGGCACACCGGGCAGCTCAGCACCTCGAGCACGGGATCGGGCATCACGAGCACCGATCCTCTCACCTTTGTCCCGGTGGCCTGCTCATGTGGAGTGGGCGTCGCCGTCACACCCGGGTACGGCTGCGGAAGAGGTGGCTGGAGATCGGCACGACCACCAGCAGGATAGCGGCGCACCAGAGCAGGGCGATCCACCAGCTGTTCCCGATGGGCGTGCCCATGAGCAGGCCGCGTACCGTTTCGATGATCGGCGTGATCGGCTGGTGCTCGGCGAATCCGTGTAAGGCCGCGGGCATGGTGTCGGTGGGCACGAAGGCGCTGCTGACATATGGGAGGAAGAGGATGAAGAAGGTGAAGCCGCTCGCCGCGTCCGCCGTCTTGGCGATCAGCCCGAACATCACCGACACCCACGTCATCATCAGGATGAACAGCGCCACCACGGCGATGGCGCCCACCCAGTCGAGCGGGGAGGCGGTGGGCCGGAAACCGATCGCGACGGCTATGCCCAGAACCAGCCCGGTGGCGAACAGATTGCGTGCCATGCTGGCCACGACGTGGCCGAGCACGACGGTCCACGTAGCGATCGGCAGGGAACGGAAGCGGTCGATGATCCCGGTGGTCATGTCGTTGGTGACGCCGACCGCGGTGGTGGCCGCGCCGAAACCGGCACAGAGCAGGATGATGCCCGGCACCACGTAGTTGATGTAGCCCGTGCCTACGTCGATGGCGCCGCCGAACACGTAGACGAAGAGCAGCAACAGCATGATCGGCAGGAACACGCTCATGAACAGCGCGTCGCCGTTACGCAGTGTGTGTCGCATGCCGCGGTCGATCATCACCGCGGCGTCGCTCACCGTCCAGCTGAGCCGGCGGGGTCGTGGCGACGGCCGGTCCACCCGCGTCTGGTCGAGTACGCTCATGCCGCGGTCACTCCTTCATCGGCCTTGTGCTGTGCGGAGCCGTTGTCGTCCTGCACCGAGCCGGTCACACTGAAGAACACGTCGTCCAATGTCGGCCGGGACAGGCTCATGTCGGTGATCTGGACCGGCACATCGTGCAGCGCGTTGAGGCGGCGCCGCACATCGTCGGCGCCCTCCACGGCCAGGCTGACGACGAGCCGTTCATCGTCGACCTGCGCTGACTCCTCGTCGAGCACCGCCAGTGCCGACGTGAGATCGGACGCGCGGGAGAACGAGAGCTCCAGCCGCTCGGTGCCGACCCGCCCCTTCAGCTCGTCGGCGGTTCCCTCCGCGATGATCCGGCCGTCGTCGATCACAGCCACCCGGTCGGCGAGCTGGTCGGCCTCCTCCAGGTACTGCGTGGTGAGAAGGATGGTGGTGCCGCCGGCCAGGAGGTCGGCGATGACGGCCCACATGGCCTGCCGGCTGCGCGGGTCGAGCCCGGTGGTGGGCTCGTCGAGGAAGATGATCGGTGGCACCGCGATCAGGCTCGCGGCCAGGTCCAGGCGCCGCCGCATGCCGCCGGAGTAGGTCTTGACTGCACGCTTGGCCGCATCCATCAGGTCGAACTGCTCGAGCAACTCGGCTGCCCGCCGCTTGGCCTGGGCTTTGCCAAGATGGTAGAGCCTGCCGATCATCACCAGGTTCTCGTAGCCGGTGAGGAGCTCGTCGACGCTCGCGTACTGCCCGGTGAGGCCGATGATGCTGCGCACCTGGTCCGCCTGCCGGTTCACGTCATAGCCGGCGACCATGGCGCGGCCGTCGTCGAACGGCAGCAGCGTGCTCAGGATGCGCACGGTGGTGGTCTTTCCCGCGCCGTTGGGACCGAGCAGGGCGAGCATGGTGCCCTCCTCCACGGTCAGGTTCACGCCCCTGAGCACGCTGGTGCTCTTGAACGACTTGTGCAGGTTGGTGGCCTCGATGACCACGTTCCGCCCTGGACTCACGTCTGCCGCCTATCCGTTAGTGTGCGCCGTAAACTGTATGCGCCGTATAGTTAGGTATAAGCTATACACAGTTCTACGATGGTCGTCAACCCGCAAGGCGAAGGGACCGCATGAGCACCGACCACCTCCCGCCCCAGGAACCAGCCCGCATGCTCGAGCTGCTCTGGGGGACGACGGAACCGCCTACACGTGGACCTAAACCGGGCCTGAGCGTGGCGAAGATCGTCGAGACGGCCGTGCGGATCGCGGACGAGGAGGGCCTTGCCGCGGTATCCATGCGTCGCGTCGCCGAAGAGCTGGGGTTCACGACGATGTCGCTCTACCGGTACGTCTCGAGCAAGGACGACCTTCTGGAACTCATGCAGGATGCCGCCGCGGTCCCGTCGCCGGACATCGATTTCGATGCCGTGCCGGATCATTGGCGCGACGCGGCGAAATGGTGGGCGTCGAACAACCTGGTGATGTTCCGGCGGCACCCGTGGTTCATGGACATCCCGCTGAGTGGACCGCCCATGGGGCCCAATCAGGTGCGCTGGATGGAGCGGTTCCTGCGGGCCTTGGAGCCCACCGGACTGTCGCCCGGCGAGAAGATGGGTATCCTGACCCTGATCAGCACCTATGCGTTGAGCGCCGGCCGGCTTGAGCACTCCCTCACGCAGGCCGCGTCGAAGACCGGCGTCGAGCCCGACGCCTGGGACCCCCTGTACGGTGAGATGCTGGCCAAGGTGATCGACCCGGTCGAGTTCCCGGCGCTCACGGAGGTCCTGCAGAGCGGCATCTTCAGCGGGCCGGCCGACTCCCCTCCCGACGAGATCGCGTTCGGCCTGGAAGTGATCCTCGACGGCGTCGAAGCGCTGATCGCCCGCCGCCGCGGCGAGTCCACCGCCCCGTCTCCCCCATGATCGTCACTGCCTTGACCGTGAAACACACGCCAAGGCAGTGACGATCATGGGACGCGCGGCGGGAGCGTGGATCTACTTCAGCACACCCGCGGTCAGTCCGGCCTGGACCTGGCGCTGGAACAGGATGTAGACGATCAGCACCGGAAGCAGAGCGATCACCAGACCGGCGAACAATGCCGTCCAGTCGGCCCGGAATCCGGTATTGGCCGCCAGCGTGCCCAGCCCTTGGGCCAGCACACGTTTATCGTTCTGCTGCATGATCACCAGCGGCAGGATGTACTGGTTCCAGTGGCCGAGGAAGTTGAACAACGCCAGGCTGATCAGGCCGGGCTTAGCCATCGGCAGCATGACCCGGAAGAAGAGGCTGAAGTGCGAGCAGCCGTCCACGATGCCGGCCTCCGCCACGGACGTCGGCAACGTCCGGAAGAACGCCGTGAGGAAGAAGACCGTGAACGGCATCGAGAACGCCACGTACACCAGGGCCAGGCTGACGTAGCTGTTCAAGCCGAGGAACTGGCCCACCAGCGGGAGATCACCCGTGTTGCGCACGATGAAGAACATCGGCACCAGCGCCAGGAAGACCGGCAGGACCAGGCCACCAAGAAAGGTGTAGTAGATCAGCCGGTTGCCCGGGAAGTCGTAACGGGCGAGGACGTACGCTCCCATGGCGCCGAACAGGATGGTCAGCGGCACCGACATCGAGACCACGATCACGCTGTTCACAAAGTACTGCCCGATGTTCGCCGCAGACCACGCGCGGGCGAAGTTGTCCCACTCGAGCCCCGACGGGAGGCCCATCGGATCGGTTCGGAACTCTCCGTTGGTCTTGAACGACGAGAGAATCGCCCAGAGCAAAGGGAGCGTGGTGATCAGCCCCCACAGCAGCAGGAATCCACCGTTGAGAAGACCGATCGCCTTGGCACCCGCGCCCACGCCGGGCTGGCGCTCGGCCGGCTTCACGGCCTCGGCGTTAGTCGGTCGCTCAGGATCTGTCCGGGTCGCGGTCATGCCAACTCCACCTTCTCCCGGCGCAGGCCGCGCATGAACAGGATCGCTATCGTCATGGTCAAGATCAGCATCAGCACGCCGATGGCGGCTGCATAGCCGAACCGGCTGCTCGCGAAGGCGGCCCGGTAGATCGCCACGCCGAGGACGTCACCGGCGCCATCTACGCCACCGTTGATCCCGAGCATGATGTGCACCACGGCGAAGCCGTCCATGGCCTGGATAGCCATGTAGACCCAGCCCACCTGCACTGTGTCCCAGACCAGAGGGAGGGTGATCTTGCGGAACGTGGTCATCCGATTGGCCCCGTCGAGCAGGGCTGCCTCGTAGATGTCCTTCGGGATCGACTGCATGGCGGCCGAGAACAGCACCACGTAGAACCCGACGAAGCCCCAAGTCATCACGACGACGACGATCCAGATGAGGAAGCGCGGTTCCCCCAGCCAGAGCTGTGTGAGCCCGCCCAGCCCGATCGTGCTCAGCGTCGAGTTCAGGATTCCGCCGGCCGTCTCCGGGGCGAAGACGTACTTGAAGATGATCCCGACGACGACGACGGAGAGCACCATCGGGAAGAAGTACACGACCTTGTAGATCGAGGAACCTCGCACGCCGGTCACGGCGGCGCCTTTGCTGCGCCCCCCGACGTTGAGCATCGAGGCGAAGAACAGGCCCAGGAACAATGTCAGGACGGGCACGACCAGCA
Organism: Phytoactinopolyspora alkaliphila; assembly: GCF_010550695.1. Classification (GTDB taxonomy): domain Bacteria; phylum Actinomycetota; class Actinomycetes; order Jiangellales; family Jiangellaceae; genus Phytoactinopolyspora; species Phytoactinopolyspora alkaliphila. The sequence goes on along the minus strand of NZ_JAAGOB010000001.1, from coordinate 669,822 downwards.
GGAGGATGAGGTTGTTGCGTACCGCCGTCCAGATCTGGTCGTCGTTCCACATCCGGACGTAGTTGTCGAACCCGATGAAGTTGTAGCTGGACGTCAGGCCACTCCAGTCGGTGAACGAGATCTGGATCGCCTGGACGTACGGCGAGAGCATGTACAGCAGGTAGAGCCCGACCGGAGGCAGCAGGAAGGCCAGGATGAACGGATATTTGCCGCGGCCCATCGGGCTGCCAGCGCGGGCGCGTTTGGGGCGCGGGCGCCGCACGTCCTTTGACTGCGCGGCGCCCGCGAGACCTGTCTGGGTCATGATCGACCTTTGCTGTTACCGGGACTGCTTGGTGATGGAGTCGTCCTCGCGGATCTCCCGCGCGACATCCTCACACCGCTCGACCCACTCGTCGACGTCCGCGGCACCGCGCAGCAGGGCGCCAGTGGCCTGGTCGATGCCCGGGTTCTCCATGGTGGGATACCACGAGGTGTAGAACCAGTTGATGACGTTCTCACCGGCCGCGTTCAGCGCGGCCTGGGCCGACGACAGCCCAGGGGCGGCGATCTCGACACCCTCGGACGAGCCCAGCACCGAGGTGAAGCTGGTGACCATTTCGGTGAACCCGCGCGCGCCCTCCATGGAGAGCATGGCCCGCATGTACTCCATGCCGCCTCGTGGGTTGTTCGCCTGGGCCGGCACGAAATAGGGCTCGCCCGCCGTGGCCCGGATGGTTTCCAGAGGCATGACCGCGTCGTCGGAAAGCAGCGGCTCGGGCATCATGGCCAGCTCGAACGTCTCATCCTCGGCGATCGCGTCGGCTTCCTCGTTCTCGATCCACGAGCCCGATGGGCAGAAGACCGCCTCGCCACGTGCCCACAGGCCCTGGGCGTCGCGGAACTCCATGCCCTCCACACCTTCGAGGTAGTAGCCCTTCTGCCCCAGGTCCCACAACGCGTGTGCGGATTCCCGGATGGCCTCGTGGCCCCAGGCGCCCTCTTCGAGGTTGTCGATGGCGACCAGAATCTCCGGCCCGGCCAGCTTGGTGGCCATGGTCAGCAGCGGCCAGTTCATATACCGGGGCGCGGTGACACCCTGGTAGACCCACGGGGCGATGCCGTGATCGGCGATGTCCGCGCACACGTCGAGCATCTCCGCCCAGGTGGTGGGAACGGGCCAGCCGTTCTCGTCCATGAGCGTCTTGTTGTACCAGATACCGAAGACGGTGAAGGCATAGTTGAGCACATAGGGCGTTCCGTCTCGGGTGCCCATCTCGATCGCGCCGGGCACCAGTGTGTCCCGTACCGGCACGCTCGGGTCATCCCAGCTCGGCGCGTCGAAAAGCTCGGTCAGGTCATGCACCAGGCCGTCCGAGATGAGCTGGCTGGTGTCCATCTGCCCGTCGCCGGAGTTGTTGACGAAGTCCGGCGGCTCGTTCGCCGCAAACCGCGCCTGAAGCTCACCAGCGATGTCGACGGCGGCGTGGTGGTTGATCTCGATGTCCGGCCACCTCTCGCTGAAGATCGGCTGATGGATGTCGGTGGCGTAGCCGTCGCCGAATCCTCCGTCGAAGATGTAGATCTCCACCGGCTGGTCGGTGGGCACGCCCAGCGGGTTGTCCTCGCTGACCTCGCCCTGCGGCTCCTCGGCGGCGGCGTCGTCATCGTCGTCGCCACCACCGGTGGCGCAGGATGCCAGGAAAGCGCTCCCCGGACCGACGACGGCGCCGCCGATGGCGAGCTGCTGGAGGAAGCGGCGACGCGTGGACAGCGCCGACTGCGGTGTGCGGGTGGTTCTGTGTGTCATGTCGTTCTCCCTGATGTGAGGTCCGGACCGTATGTGGCCGGCCGGGACGCGGACGTTGGCGTGCTCAAGATCAGCCTCCGCGCCGGATCCGGCCCTCGTAGCGTTTGAGCAACGCGTCGTTGTGGCTGTCTCCGCCGGGCACGTTCGCGGAGAGGTAGACGGGAGGTTCTTCCCCGGCATCGAGGAGCCGGCGTACCACCTCCGCCGTAAGAAACTGCGCCAGGAGCGCGGACGTGATAGTGGATACCGCGCAGACCGCGCCGCCGCCTGGTAGGGGCAACGCGGCGTCACCGAAGGGTCCGCCGTTATCGAGGACGACGTCGGCCAGTTCGGACAGCTTCGCTCCGGACGGATGACGGGACTCCACCTGGCCGCTGTGATCCAGAGACGTGATGGCGATCAGTGGGTGGCCGTTCTCCTTCGCCACGCTCGCCAGCCCCACGATGCTGCCGTTGATACCGGAGTTGGAGATGATCACGAAGACGTCCGAGGGGTCGGTCGGCGTGGCGTCGTACAGCCGCTGGGCCAGCCCGGGATCGCGCTCGAGGTGAGGGTCCGCGAGGATGGAGGGGGACTCGCCGTTCTCCAGCACCAGGTCGCGCAGCGCTATCCGGTTCGCCGGGATGAGTCCGCCGGCCCGACCCGCGATCTCCATCGCGACGGCCTGCGAGTGACCGGTTCCGAACACCTGGATCACGCCGCCGCGACCGATTCCTTCAACCATGAGATCGGCCGCGCGAGCGACGTTCTCCAACTGGGTGCTGGCCACCCGGTCGATCGCCTCCTGGGCCTTGACCAGGTAGGCCCCGGCGCTGATGTCGTTCACTGGTTCGCGTTCCCCACTTTCTTGACGCGCGGTCCCTTGCGGTGGCCGCTGACCGCGTCAGCGGTCACCTTCAGTGCCGCGATGGTTTGCTCGTGGCGGCGTTGTGCCACCGCAACGTACACCAGGTCGAGCACCACGATCTGCGGAAGTCTCGAAGCCATCGGCGCGGGCCGGAACGTGGTCTCGTGCGTGGCGGTGGTGAGGAGGATGTCTGCGACCTCCGCCAGAGGCGCATCCGGCACATTGGTCACGGCCACTGTGGTGGCACCACTGCTGGCGGCGACCGAGAGCATCTCCAGCGTTTCCCGGGTGGCGCCCGAATGTGAGACGCCGATGGCGACGTCGCCCGGCTTGAGGAGAACGGCGCTGGTCAGCCCGGAGTGCACATCACCCCACGACCACGTCGGCACACCGATGCGGTGGAGGCCCAGCTGCATCTTGCCGGCCACCAGTGCACTGCCGCCCATGCCGTAGAGCTCCACCCGGCGAGCTTGGTCGATGGCTTCGGCCGCACGGGCCACGGCGTCGAGGTCCAGCTGCGCGACCGTCTCCTGGATGGCGCGGATCTCGGCCGTCGCGACCAGGCTGGCCACCCGGTCCAGGGAGTCCGTCGGCCGGATCTCCCGGCCGATGTCGATCTCCCACCCGGCGACGGACGACGAGCGGCCGGTTTCCTCGGCCATCGCCAGGCGGAGGTCCGCGTAACCCGGAAGTCCGAGGGCCCGGCAGAACCGGGTGACCGTCGCGGGCGAGGTTCCGCTGCGTTCCGCTGTCTCCAGGATGGTGGATCGCGCTACCGTTGCGGGTGCGGACAATACCTGCTCCCCTACCCGCTGCAAAGCGGTCGGCAGGTTCGGGAGCATGGAGCGGGTGCGTGCCAGGACGGCGTCGCCAGTCAACCGCACGGCGATCTCGCCGTCGTCACTGGCCCCGTCCTCGAGAGGAGGGGGAAACACCTGCTCAGTCACCTCGAGCTCCCCTTCTCCGCGCTGGTACGCACAACCGTCGGCCGCCTTACGCGACGCGGGCACGCGCAACTGATCGCAAGTTTCACGAACACCTGGATGCTGTAGTGTTCTGAAAACTATTTCTGGCATGCTTCGCATGTCAAGGCTTTCTGCCAGCGTTGCCAAAGCGTGACCGTCCGGTTGGTCAGCATCGAAGGAGGGGTCTGTGCCCACGGAGACCTTGGTTCTGGGACTCGACATCGGCGGAACGTCCACGCGCGCGCTTGTGATCGACACCGTTGGGCGGCGAATAGCGTCGGCACGCGGTCCCGGAGCCAACCTCACGTCGCATGGCGCCGAGGTAGCTCTCGCGGCCATCTCCAGCACAGTCACCGAGACTCTCGCCGGAGTGGAGGACGCAGGCGCGGTGCGCCATGCCGTCGTCGGGACGGCAGGGGCGGCGAACCTCCTGGTTCCGTCGGTGGCGGCCGAGTTCCGGCGGATGTGGCACGACACCGGCCTGATGTGCCCGTACGACGTCGTCTCCGATGCCCGGGTCGCGTACGTGGCCGGCACCGCCGAGCCGGCCGGCACCCTCCTGCTGTGCGGGACCGGAGCCTTGGCTGCGCGCTTCGAGGACCGGCGCCGCACCCACACCGTGGACGGGCACGGCTGGCTGCTCGGAGACACCGGCTCCGGATTCTGGCTCGGCCGGGAGGCTGCGCGCGTGACGCTCGCGGCGCTCGATCAGACTCAGCCGCCCGGCCCTCTCGCCCGAGCCGTGTTCAGCCGGTTACTGCCGGACGAGCCCGACCCCTGGAAGGGCGGACCCGCCACCACGCCCACCGCCCGGCAACTGCGGGAGGTGGCGTCCCGCCTGGTGCTGGCCGTACACAGCCGGGCACCGGTGACCCTGGCGGAGCTCGCTCCCCTGGTCAGCGCTGAGGTCCACAGCGATCCGCAAGCCCAGCGGCTGGTCACGGACGCCGCTGAGCATGTGCTGCGAGCAGCCGCCGCCGTGCGTGCGGAGGGCGACGCCACGCCGATCGTCTTCGCCGGGTCACTGCTGACGTCGCCGACACCGTTGCGGCGGGTTCTTGAACCCAGGTTGAACGCACACTGGCCGCATGCTCGCATTTCCGCCGCGACCGACGGCGCGGCTGGCGCGGCCTGGCTCGCCGCCGCTCATCTACTCGGTCCGGACAGTTCCGAGAGCGCCGAGCTGCATGCCCGCCTGCTCGACCAGTGATGTGAGGGGGCGAAGGGCCGGGACCCCGGCCCTTCGCCCCTACACCCTCAGCGATCCAGACCAGGCACCGGGAACCGCGCGGTCAGCTCACTGACCTCGCCGTGGACCTGCGCGACCGCCTTCTCGGCGGTGTCTTCGCCGGCGGCCAGAGCCGTGACGACCTCGTCCATCCAGCGCGCGACCTCGCGCATCTCACCTTCACGCATGCCCCGGCTGGTCAGCGCGGCGGTGCCGATGCGCAGGCCGGACGGGTCGAACGGCTTGCGGGGGTCGTAGGGAACGGTGTTGTAGTTGGTTTCCAGTCCGGCCCGGTCCAGCAGCTTCGCGGCCGGCTTGCCAGCCACGCCCTTGGAGGTCAGGTCGATGAGGACGAGGTGGTTGTCCGTTCCGCCGGAGGACAGCTGGAACCCGCGGGCCAGCAGCTCGTCGGCGAGCGCGGCGGCGTTGGCCACGATCTGCTGGGCGTACGCCGCGAACTCTGGGGTGGCAGCCTCGCGCAGGGCGACGGCGATGCCCGCCGTGGTGTGATTGTGCGGACCGCCCTGCAGGCCGGGGAAGACAGCCTTGTCGATCGCCTTGGCGTACTCCTCATTGGCGAGGATCATGGCACCTCGCGGCCCGCGCAGTGTCTTGTGCGTCGTCGTTGTGACGATATCGGCGTGACCCACCGGAGACGGGTGCGCGCCACCGGCGACGAGGCCGGCGATGTGGGCGATGTCCGCCGCGAGCACCGCCTCGACCTCGCGAGCGATCTCGGCGAACGCCGGGAAGTCGATCACGCGTGGGATCGCGGTGCCACCGCAGAAGATCAGCTTCGGCCGCTCGCGCAAGGCGATCTCGCGTACCTCGTCCATGTCGACCCGGCCGGTCTCCCGCCCGACGCCGTAGTGCACGGCGTTGAACCACGTGCCGGTGGCCGAGACGGACCAGCCGTGGGTGAGATGCCCGCCCATCGGCAGCGACATGCCCATCACGGTGTCGCCGGGCTTGACGGTGGCCAGGTAGACCGCCAGATTGGCTGGAGATCCCGAGTACGGCTGGACGTTGGCGTGCGGCGTGCCGAAGAGGCTCTTGGCCCGCTCAACGGCGCGTGTCTCGATCTGGTCGATCACCTGCTGGCCCTCATAATACCGGCGGCCTGGATAGCCCTCGGAGTACTTGTTGGTCAACACCGTCCCGCTGGCTTCCAGGACAGCCGCTGACACGTAGTTCTCCGAGGCGATCAGCTTCAGCGTGTCCCGCTGCCGCCGTTCCTCGGCGTCGATCAGTTCCGCGATCTCGGGGTCGACCGGGCGAAGTGCGTTGGTGGGGGTCATGGCGCGTGGCCACATCCTTTCCTGCTCAGCAATCGTCCCGGAGTCCCCAGGCGCGCGGTGACTCCGCTGTCAGCTCCCTCGTGGTCAGTTCCACCTCGGCCGGTGGGCGTGAAGCGGCCGAATACGCCAGTCGCCACGAACTCACCTTAGCGGCAACGCTCGTCCCATCGACACCCCGCACGTGACGGGATGCGGACTACGCTGGCCTTCGTGGCCACGATGCGTCCGCAACCTCCACACCCGTACTTCGACCACCCGGGGCCGCTGGCGCTCGCCCACCGTGGCTTCTCGCCCGACGGGCTGGAGAACAGCATGCGGGCGTTCGAGTCGGCAGTGCGGATGGGCTACCAGTACGTCGAGACCGACGTGCACGCCACCTCTGACGACGTCGTCGTCGCCTTTCACGACAGCACGCTGGACCGGGTGACTGACCGAACCGGTGCCATAGGCCAGTTGCCCTGGTCGGCGGTGCGGAAGGCACGGATCGGCGGCGTCGAACCGGTGCCGTCCCTCGAGGACCTGCTCGGCACCTGGCCGGATCTCAGGGTGAACATCGATGTCAAGACGCCCTCGGCCGTCGGGCCGACGGCGCGGGCCATCGAGCGCACGGCCGCACACGACCGGGTGTGTATCGCCTCGTTCTCCGACGCCCGGCGCCGCGACGTCGTCATGAGACTGTCGAAGTCTGTGGCGACCTCGGGCGGGCGCGCTCTGGTCTCCGGTTTCTACTTCGCTTCGCGGTCCGGGCTCGCCTCCCGGGCGCGCAGCTGGCTCCGGGACGTGCATTGCCTTCAACTGCCCGAGCGTATGGGCCGGTTGCGCGTGGTGACGCGACGCCTGGTGGCGGATGCGCACGCCGCGGACCGGCAGGTGCACGTCTGGACCATCAACGACACCGCCGAGATGCATCGCCTGTTGGATCTCGGCGTGGACGGGATCGTGACCGATCGCGCCGATCTTTTGCGCGAGGTGCTGACAGCGCGGGGCCGGTGGCCTGCCTGAACGTCAGGCCGTTATCACATGGCGGCTGTGGACAACCAGGTGAGATCCACAGGCATGCCCGTTCAGCATCGGGTCATGACACAGGACCTGTATCTGCCGGCTGTCGACGACGTCCGGGCGCATCTGGCCGACCTCCGGTCGGACCTTGAGTTTCCGCCGGGCACCTTGTACATCGTGGTCGGCGACTTCCACGGTTTCGCCGGTATCGCCGTCTTCATCGACAATGTCCCTCCCGACCAGCCGGACCGCGATCGGGGGCGGTTGCTCTCCACGTCGTTGCGCACGCTCGCCGACGTGACACCGGTCCACGGCGCGCTTCTCGCCGTCCGGGTCGACGGGCGGCCCGTGGCAGACTCTCTCGGCTCCTCGTGGCGCGACGCCTTCGCGGCGGCGATGCGAGCCCTCGGCGCTGACAACTACGGCGTCTACCTGGTGGGTGATCAACAGATCGGCCGTGTCGGCGGCCCTACGTGCTCGGCTACCGAGTGACGCCGCTCAGTCGCCGAACCAGGCGCTGCGGCGGATCTGCTTCATGGCCCCACGCCGGATGTCTGCCTCGAGGCGCTGAATGTAGACGATCCCGTTCAGGTGGTCCACCTCGTGCTGGAGGCAGCGGGCGAGCTCCCCCTCACCCTCGACGCGTACCGGCTCGCCGTCGGCGTTCATCCCCTCCACCGCGGCATACGCACTGCGCCGGGTGAAGAACCACAGCCCGGGCACCGACAGGCAGCCCTCGTCGCCGGCCTGGTCCCCGGTGGTCTCCACGAGCTCCGGGTTGAAGACCACGCCGCGCTGGCCGTCGACCCCATAGGAGAACGCCCGCGCGGAGATCCCGATCTGCGGCGCTGCCACGCCAGCCCGGCCGGGCCGGTCGAGAGTGTCCAGCAGGTCCTGCGCCAGCGTGTGACTGAACTCGCCGAAATCCGTCACCTCGGCGGCCACCGTGCGCAAGACCGGATCTCCGTAGAGCCTGATGTCGCGGACTGTCAACGTCAACTCCTGTTCTCTGTGCATGCGTAGGCGCGGTCGGGCCGCCTCTTTGGACCATCCGTTTCCCGGTCGTGATCACTCGCGCCGCGCTACCATAGGCGCTCGGCGAGCGTACTGGGCGGGTCGCATCTGGGTATGGGAGTGAGAGACGTCACGTGCCCCGGTTCGCAATGTCGCGACAGTTCCGGAACACTGGCGTAGCTCCATCCGTTCTCTTGATGCAGTACCGGTACACGACGAATATCCAGGGGTGTTACCAGCCCCGGAAGGGTTCTCACATGTCTGAGCGTTCCACCCTACGTGGCTCCCGCCTCGGCGCCCGGAGCTACGAGGACGAGCGCGGCGTCGAGTTCGCCGAACGGCAGGTGATCGCCTATAGCTGCACACTCGGTCACCGATTCGAGGTGACCTTTTCCACCGAGGCCGAGGTGCCCGCACTGTGGGATTGCCCCCGATGCGGCGCTGAGGCACTTCGGCAGGCCGGAGAACGGCCTGAAGAGAAGCCGCTGAAGCCTGCCCGTACGCACTGGGACATGCTCCTCGAACGCCGCTCGATCGATGAACTGGAAGCGCTGCTCGACGAGCGCCTGGAATTGCTGCGAGCCGGCCTGCTTCCCGGCACGGCCCACCTCGCGGCCAGCTCCCGCGATCGCAAGAAGTCAGCCTGACGTATCGTCCCGCCGAGGCGGATCGTTCGTCTCGGCGTCGCCGACCACCTCGCCCTCGATGACATCCGGCCCGGCCGACCGGTAGCCGGAGCGCCGAGGGCCAGCCACAGGAAACGTGCGCAGGGCCGCCGCCGCGAGGCGGCGGCCCGCTTTCTTGCGCACCGGCGGTGTCATCAACAGCAGAGCTATCGCGTCGCTGACAAACCCGGGAAGCAATAGCACCGTCCCAGCTAGCAGAGTGACGCCCGCGTCGGCGATCCGCTCTTCCCGCGCCTGTCCGGTGGTGATGCCGGTCTGGTCCTGAGCGTGCCCGTCCCCGCCCAGGCCGACGTCGCTCGCGGCGGCCCGGAGCGAGCGCCATGCCCGGAACCCGGCCCGCCGCATGAGCCACAGGCCTGCCAGGCTGGAGCCGATCATCAGCAGGATGGCCCACCCCAGGCCAATCCATTGAGCGACCAGGACGAAGACGACGATCTCCACGACGGCGGCGAGAAACGGCGCGAACGCGCTCAGCCGACGGCGTCGCCGGTAGACCTGCTGGTCATTCATATGCTGCTCCCCCGCATCACGGAAGTGACCATTCCGCGGAGCTGGCGCGCCCGGTGCTCGATTCCCCAGCGAGTGACCCGTGTGAGGGCCTCGCGCACGATATCCGTTCCCATCTTCGATTCTCCTTGCCGGCGCTCCACGAACGTGATCGGGACTTCCCGCACCCGCAGGCCGGCTCGGATTGTTCGCCAGGCCAGATCGATCTGAAAACAGTAGCCCTGCGACGCGACGGTGCCAAGATCGATGGCGCGCAATGTCCCCGCCCGAAAGACGCGGAAACCACCGGTGGAGTCGTGCAACTGGATCCCGAGAACGATCCGGGTGTACACATTGCCCGCCTTGGACAGGAACTCACGCCTTTTGGGCCAGTTCACTACGCTACCACCAGGTACGTACCTGGAACCCAGCACGAGATCGGCGTCGTCCAGCGCCTCGAGAAGCTGTGGCAGTTCCTCCGGCTGGTGAGATCCGTCGGCATCCATCTCGGCGACCGCTTCGTAGCCGTGGGCCAGGGCCCACCCGAACCCGGCGACGTACGCGGCACCCAAACCTTGCTTGGCCTCACGGTGCATGACATGGACGCGGTCCTCCCGCTGCGCCATCTCGTCCGCGATCTGGCCGGTACCGTCCGGGGAGCCGTCGTCGACCACCAGCACGTGCACCGCGGGGACAGCGACGAGCAGGCGCTCGACCGTTTCCCGGATGGTCAGAGCCTCGTTGTACGTGGGAATGACGACGGCAGCGCGCCCGGCGGCCCCGCCTGTGCCGGCTTGCTGTCCCACGGCAGCGCGCCTCACACGCCTGCAGGCACGGCCGCGGGCTGTTCATCCGGATCCGCGGCGGCAGGCCGACGCCGGCCGACGGCGAACGCGGCCCCCAGGGCCCCCAGGCCCACCGCCACGAGCACCCATTCCGGCGCGGGCCCGACGATCGTCGCCACCGTGCTCGCGTCGGACAGCGGAACCTCCGCCACCAGCACATCCTGTGTGAAGAGTTCCGTTCGCTGCTGCACCGCGCCGTCGGGGCCGATGACCGCGCTGACGCCCGACAGGGCCGAAACCACCACAGTGCGGCCGTGTTCCACGGCACGCATGCGGGACATGGCCAAGTGCTGCTCCGTCATAGGTGAGTCGCCGAAGGTGGCGTTGTTCGTCTGAACCGCGAGCATCTGCCCGCCCTCCGCGACGGCGTCGCGAACCACCTCGTCGACGCCCACCTCGAAACAGATGGCGAGGCCGATCAGGGCGTCGTCGGTCTCGAAGACGCCGACCTCGTCACCCCCGAGATGATCCCGGGGCTGCCTGTTGACGGCATCGGTCACCAGTTCGGCGAGCCCACGCAGGGGGATGAACTCGCCGAACGGCATCGGGCGCCGTTTGACATACGTGGCTCCGGGTCCCGTCTCGGGGTCCCACAGGATCGATGTGTTTCTCACATTGCGCTCGTCCTCGGTCGGCACGATGGCACTGACCATGACGGGCACACCGATGTCGGACACCGCGCGATCGATGTCGGCGTAGGTGCGCTCGTCGCCGAACGGGTTGATGTCCGACGAGTTCTCGGGCCAGATCACCAGATCAGGAGCCGGCACTGCGCCGGTCTCCACGTCGCGGGCGAGCCGTTGCGTGGTCTCGACGTGGTTGGCGGTCACCACCCTGGCTCGTGCGTTGAAGTCCAGGCCGAGGGCCGGCACGTTGCCCTGGATCGAGGCGACCGTGATGGTCGGCCCGTCGGCCGCCGGAGGCGACACCAGAAGCCCGGCGCCGGTGACCGCAGTGGCGGTGACGGCGGCGACCACCCTGGTCCGCATATTCGTACTGACGACCAGCCACGCGAGCAGGCCGCCCACGAGAGCCACCGCGAACGAGACGAGTGGCGTGCCGCCCAGGGCGGCCAGGCCGGTGAACGGCCCGTCGGCTTGCGAGAACGCGAGCTTTCCCCACGTCAGACCGCCCCAGGGCACCCTGCCACGCAATGCTTCGGCGCCGACCCATACTGCGGCCGCCCACACCGGCCAGGCCGGCAGTCTCTGCACCAGGGTGAAGCCGATCGCCAGCGGCACGAAGAACGCCGACTGGAGAACGGCGAGCGCGATCCACGGTATGGGCCCGACCTCCAGGCCGGTCCAGTACATCAGCGGAAGAAACAGCCCCATACCGACGAGGAAGCCGTAGAGGCCGGACCATTTCAGCGGCTGGCCGCGAACCACCAGCACCGCGGCCCCGGATGCCAGGGGGGCGGTGAACCACAGGTCGAACGGAGGGAAGGCAAGGACCAGGACCAGTCCGATCACCACGGCGCCGACCGCCCGCAGCAGAACCTGACCGGCGTCGCCGTGATTGCGCGGCCTCTGACTCACCCACATACTCCATCCACCAACGCGCTGGTTCCACGTCGGCGACGCGACGTGAGCCCGCGAGATTCGTTACCAGGTGACAGTACAACGTGTCGGCCACGCGCGAGGTGCCCAGGCTCGTGAGCCGAACGTGCGGCGGCGGGAAATCCTTACCAGGAATACGCGCCAGGGACGTGGCCCGGCTACCCTTCGGACCGAACCACGATGCCGCCGGCTGCGGCTCGCGGCCCGTTGTCTACTGGGTAGGCCGGGCCCGACCTGGTCTCACCCCGTGCCGCCACGGAAGACGTGCGGGCGCAGACAGCACAAGCGCAGACCTGGCTGCGGAGGCGACTCACGGCGTTGCCGTACACCCCTCGGCCCCGGTTGAAATGCCTGCCCGGGACGTCTCCCCGTAACGGTTCGTCCGTTGGTGGACTTCCTGTGACTCTGCTCCAGCACGCCGCACATGTCAACCACACGGCGAGCTGCGAGGATACCCTATCGACGCAGGTCACTCGGGCTCCGATCGGCTGAAGTCGATCATGAAAATAATCTTGTCGCCCGGCGTGTCGGGTGATCTCACCCGTTCGCCACGTGCTAGCTCCGCCACATTTGGGTCATCTCGCAGTCACGGACCTTGTTGTCATGGCGGCGCCCTCCCACGCCTTCCGCGGACATCCTGGCGACGGCGATGCCCGGCCCGGAGCGCGCGTCGTGCCAACATATCTCCCTGCCCGACGCATCTGCTAGCGTAAAACTTACGCACAAGCGGCGATTGAAGGCAAGAATCTTCTCTGCGCCCGCATCTCCACCACACAGCAGGAGGGTCCTCATGGTTGCCGCGCTCAGCATCCCGCCCGAGAAGGTCCATGACGCTTTGAGTGAGCACCTGCTCACTGACGGGTTCAAGCTGGTCCTTGATACCGCGGCCAGCCACGGCAGCTGGCTGGTAGACGCCCGCGACGGCCAGCGCTACCTGGACATGTACACCTTCTTCGCCTCGGCGCCGCTGGGTTGCAATCCGCCTGGAGTCGTCGGCGATCCGGAGTTCATGGCCCTGCTCGCCGAGATCGCCGCCAACAAGCCGGCCAACTCCGACGTCTACACCACGCACCTGGCCGAGTTCACCAAGACGTTCGTGCGGGTGCTCGGTGATCCCGCCCTCCCCCACCTGTTCTTCGTGGAGGGCGGAGCGCTGGCCGTCGAGAACGCGCTCAAGGCAGCGTTCGACTGGAAGAGCCGCCACAACGAGGCGAACGGGCGCGATTCCGCGCTGGGTACTCAGGTGATGCACCTGACCCGCGCCTTCCACGGGCGCAGCGGATACACCATGTCGCTCACCAACACCGAGCCCAACAAGACCGCTAGATACCCCACCTTCAACTGGCCGCGGATCAACGTCCCGGCCATGCGGTTCCCCGCCGACGAGCATCTGGAGGAGCTGGTGCGCGCCGAGCAGGAAGCACTGGAGCAGGCGCGCGCCGCGTTCGCAACACACCCGCACGACATCGCGGCGTTCATCTGCGAACCCATCCAGGGTGAGGGTGGAGACAATCACATGCGCCCCGAGTTCCTGCGCTCGATGCAGGAACTGGTCCACCAGAACGATGCCTTGTTCATCGTCGACGAGGTCCAGACGGGCGCTGGCACCACGGGAACTCCCTGGGCGTACCAGCAGCTCGGCATCTCCCCCGACATTGTGGCGTTCTCCAAGAAGGTCCAGGTCGGCGGCATCATGGCCGGCGGGCGGGTCGACGAGGTGCCCGACAACGTGTTCCAGGTGTCGGGCAGGATCAACTCCACCTGGGGCGGCGGCCTCGTGGACATGGTGCGCTCTCGCCGGATCCTGGAGATCATCGAGCAAGATGGCCTGATCGAGGCCGCCGCGGCCAAGGGCGAGCGATTCCTCTCCGAGCTGCGGGCCGTCTCCGCTCAGGCGCCGGCCGGCGCCGTCTCCAATGTTCGCGGCCGAGGATTGATGATCGCGGCCGACCTCGCCAGCGCTGAGCTGCGCGACGCCGTCCTCGCGGACATGCGTGAGAAGGAACATGTCATCGCGTTGCCGAGCGGCACCCACGCGATTCGCTTCCGTCCGGCCCTCTCGGTGTCGGATGATGAGATCGACCAGGCTGCCAAGGCGTTCGCCCGCGCCGTGAACCGACAGACGTCGTCGCCAGAGGAGCACAACTCATGACTCACCCGACCGTCACCTCCGTCATCGACGCCAAGGCCGTCGACGGTGGCCGCCTGGTGGCCAGCCGCAACCCTGCTCGCCTCGAGGAGGTCGTCGCCGAGGTCGCCTTCGCCGAGGCTGGTGCCTTCCAGGACGCAGCGGCGTCGGCCAATCGCGCGCAAGCGGCGTGGGCGGCTGTTCCGGCGCCGGTCAGAGGCCGTGCCATCGCTCACATCGGCAGGCTCGTCGAGGCCAACATGGACAAGCTCGCCTCGCTCGTCACCCGTGAGATCGGCAAGCCCTACGCCGAGGCTCTCGGCGAGGTTCGTGAGATCGTCGACACCTGTGACTTCTTCCTCGGGGAGGGCCGGCGGCTCTACGGCCAGACGGTCCCGAGCGAGATGCCGGACAAGCAGCTGTTCACCTTCCGCAATCCGGTGGGAACCGTCGCTGTCATCACGGCCGGGAACTTCCCGGTGGCCGTGCCGTCCTGGTACATCGTTCCGGCGCTGCTGTGCGGCAACACGGTGGTGTGGAAGCCCGCCGAGTACTCCGCCGCGGTCTCCGCCGCCTTGCACGAGATCTTCGTTCGCGGCGGCGGTCTGCCGCCCGGCGTCTTCAACATCGTGCACGCCGACGGCCCGTCCACGTTCGCAGGACTGGTCAGCGCACTGGAGACCGACGCTGTGCAGAAGGTCGGCTTCACCGGATCCTCCGAGGTCGGGAGGGAGATCGGCGCCCTCACCGGACGGCATCTGCAAAATGCCTGCTTGGAGCTGGGCGGGAAGAACCCCATGGTCATCACGCCGAGTGCCAACCTGGAGCTCGCCGTCGAAGGCGCGCTGTTCTCCGGGTTCGGCACGGCGGGTCAGCGCTGCACGTCCCTGGGGACCGTCATCGTGCACGGGTCCCGGCACGACGAGTTCGTCGAGCGGTTCGCCGCCGCCACGGCCAACGCCTCCATCGGTGACCCCATGCAGAATGTCCTGATGGGACCGTTGCTGGACGAGAAGTTCGCCCAGCGCTACGAGCAGTTCCTCGAGTGGGTGCAGCCCCACCACACCGTGCACGGCACTCCGGGACGCATCACGGCGGAGAATGCCCGGGCCGGCTTCGTCGGGGACCCCAGTGCCGGGCTCTTCTATCACCCGGTGATCGTCGACGGCGTCCGTCCCGGCGACGAGCTGTTCGACGTCGAGACCTTCGGGCCTATCGTCGGCGTGACGAGCTACGCGGACTTCGACGAGGCGATCGAGCTGGCCAACGCGCCAGGATACGGACTGTCGTCGTCCATCTACACCGAGAGCCCAGCGGATGCGTTCACGTTCCGGAGCCGGATCGGTGCCGGCATGGTCAGCGTCAACAACTCCACGTCCGGCGCCGAAGCTCACCTGCCGTTCGGCGGCAACGGCAAGTCCGGCAACGGATCGCGGCAGTCCGGCCTGTGGGTGCTAGACCAGTTCACCCGCTGGCAGTCGATGAACTGGGACTATTCGGGCAAGCTGCAGAAGGCGCAGATGGATGTGGCTGAGCTCGTACCGGACACGGACTTCCGACTCCCATGAGCCGACCCCTGGCATGGGTTAAGGTCGTTGCGACGTCCTATTTGTCCGTTTCTAGCGACCCTAAACCCTGGCATGCGTCGTGAATGAGCTCGAGGTTTCGCTGGTCGACGCCATGGCGGCGCTGGGCCGTGGCGATGTCTCCGAGCCCACACCTGACGCGGCGCGCATGTGGCGGCTGTTCGATGCTCAGGCCACCAGTCGTCACCTGGACGTCGTGGCCCGCGAGCTTCAGGCACAGGGCCGCGGCTTCTACACCATCGGCTCGTCCGGCCACGAGAGCAACGCCGCCGTCGCGGACGCGCTCCGCCCGGGCGATCCCGCGCTCCTCCACTACCGCTCAGGCGCCTTCTATCTGGCCCGAGCCGCTCAGGTGCCGGGGTCCACGCCGATCCGGGACATCCTGCAGGGGCTGATGTGCTCCGCCGACGAGCCCATCGCCGGCGGTCGGCACAAGGTGTTCGGGCACGCCGCGTTATCGGTGATCCCGCAGACCTCCACCATCGCCTCCCACCTTCCTCGCGCCGTGGGGCTGGCGATGTCGCTGCACCGGGCGGCGAGACTAGGTGTCCTCCGTCCGGACTGGCCGGAGGACAGCGTGGTGGTGTGCTCCTTCGGGGACGCGTCGGCCAACCACTCGACGGCGGCCGGCGCCATCAACACCTTACTGAACGCCGCCTATCGAGGGCTGCCGATGCCTCTGTTGCTGGTCTGTGAGGACAACGGCCTCGGCATCTCGGTACCCACACCTGCCGGCTGGATCGAGACCGCCTACGGGCACCGGGACGGGTTGTACTACGTGCCGGTGGACGGCGCCGACGCGGCCGCCACGGTTCGCGCCGCCGCCGACGCCGCGGCATACGTCCGCAACCGGAGGCGGCCGGTGTTCCTGCACCTCAAGACTGTGCGCTTCGGCGGACACGCCGGCAGCGACGCGGAGATCTCCTACCGCACGCCGACGGAGATCGCCGCCGACCATGCGCGGGATCCGATTCTGGGAACCGCTCGCGTACTCGTGGCAACCGGCGCGGCCACGGGAAACGATCTGGTCGCCCGGTACCGTGCCCGGCGGGCCGATGTGGACACGGCCCTCGCCGAGCTGGGAGAGGTTCCGACGCTCACCTCGGCATCCGACGTCATGGCTCCGCTGGCACCACATGATCCGGACCTGGTGGCCGAGGCGGCCGGCAAGCTGACGGCGGAGCCGGCATCGCCGTCCACCCTCGCCGAGTCGATCAATCGCACCCTCGCGGACGCGATGTCTCGCGAGCACGGCATGATCCTCTTCGGGGAGGACGTGGGCCGCAAGGGCGGCGTCTACGGTGTCACGCGCGGCTTGCAGCGCCGATTCGGCGCGGCAAGGGTCTTCGACACCGTGCTCGACGAGCAGTCCATCCTGGGCCTGGGTCTCGGCGCCGGTCTCGCCGGACTCCTTCCGGTGCCGGAGATCCAGTACCTGGCGTACCTGCACAACGCGGAGGACCAGCTGCGCGGCGAGGCCGCCACGCTGTCGTTCTTCTCCCGCGGCCGGTACCGCAATCCCATGGTGGTCCGGGTGGCCGGTCTGGCCTATCAGAAGGGCTTCGGCGGGCACTTCCACAACGACAACGCCGTTGCCGTACTGCGCGACATCCCCGGCCTCGTCGTCGCCTGTCCCGCGCGCGCCGACGACGCCGCGGCGATGCTGCGCACGTGCCTCGCGGCGGCACGTGCCGACGGCACCGTCTCCGCGTTCCTCGAGCCGATCGCCTTGTATCACGCACGCGACCTGCACGAGGACGGGGACGAGGGGTGGCTGGGCGTCGACACCGGTGAGCATGTCCCGGTCGGCCGAGCCCGGGTCTACGACGACGGCACCGGCCCGGCGGACCTGCTGATCGTGACCTTCGGCAACGGCGTGCCGATGAGCCTGCGCGCCGCGCGGCGCCTGGCCGGACAGGGCGTCCGCGCGCGCGTGCTCGACCTGCGCTGGCTCGCGCCGTTGCCGGCCGACGACGTCCTCCGGGAAGCGTCGGCCACCCAGCGCGTCCTGATCGCCGACGAGACCCGGCACAGCGGCGGCGTCGGCGAGGGCGTCCTGGCCGCGCTCGCCGAGAGCGGATTCACCGGCAGTATGGCCCGGGTGGCCAGTAGAGACAGCTTCGTGCCCCTGGGCTCAGCGGCGCGTCACGTCCTGCTCGCAGAGGGTGACATCGTGGCCGCCGCGACCGAGCTCTCCGGCCGTCACCGCACGGGCGGCGCCACGGGCATCCGCGATCGCTTCCTGCACCGACGCACAGAGAAGAGAGACGACTCATGACCGGGACATCCCCGCTGGACCTTCTCGCCACAGGTCATCTACTCGACGACGAGGAGACGGCGATCCAGCAGACCGTGCGCCGCTTCGTCGCCGATCACGTCCGCCCGCACGTGGCCGACTGGTACGAGCACGGCAGCGAGGAAGACACCGTGCGCTCTCTGGCTAGGGAGGCCGGCAAGCTGGGACTGCTCGGCATGCACCTCACGGGCTACGGCTGCGCCGGCACCAACGCCGTCTCGTATGGCCTGGCCTGCATGGAGCTGGAGGCAGGCGATTCCGGGGTACGCAGCCTGGTGTCGGTGCAAGGCTCCCTGGCCATGTTCGCCATCTGGTGGTTCGGCTCCGAGGAGCAGAAGCAGCGCTGGCTTCCCGGCATGGCAGCCGGTGAGCTCATCGGCTGTTTCGGCCTCACCGAGCCGGATTTCGGTTCCAACCCTGCCGGAATGCGGACCCGGGCCCGTCGCGACGGCACGGACTGGGTCATCGACGGAACCAAGATGTGGATCACCAACGGTTCGGTCGCCGACGTCGCCATCGTCTGGGCGCAGACCGACGACGGCGTGCGGGGGTTCGCGGTGCCCACTGACACGCCTGGCTTCTCGGCGCCGAAGATCACCGGCAAGCTGTCGCTGCGGGCGTCGGTCACGAGTGAGCTTGTGCTTGAGTCGGTCCGCGTGCCGGCCGAGGCGATCCTCCCGGAGGCCACTGGGCTGCGCGGACCGCTCTCCTGCTTGAACGAGGCGAGATTCGGCATCGTGTTCGGTGCCCTCGGCGCCGCACGCGACTGCCTCGAGACCACGCTGGAGTACGCGGCGAGCCGCGAGGTGTTCGACCGTCCGCTCTCCTCGTTCCAGCTCACCCAGGCAAAGTTCGCCGACATGGCGCTTGAGCTGCAGAAGGGTTTCCTGCTCGCCATGCATCTCGGGCGGCTGAAGGACGACGGCGCCCTGGGGCCCCAGCAGGTCAGCCTCGGCAAGCTGAACAACGTCCGGGAGGCGCTGGCCATCGCCCGCGAGTGCCGGACCGTGCTGGGCGCCAGCGGCATCACACTGGAGTATCCGGTGTTGCGCCACGCGAACAACCTCGAGTCGGTGCTGACCTACGAAGGCACGTCGGAGATCCATCAGCTCGTCGTCGGGCAGGCTCTGACCGGGCACGCGGCGTTCGGCTGACGGTCCGGACGTTCTGCCGTTGGCCGGAGAGGCTCTACGGTGGTCCACTATGAGACATCTCCCCTTCGCCGGCCTCCGCAACTTCCGAGACCTCGGTGGCTATCCGGCCGCCGGGGGCCGCACCGTCGCCTGGAAGCGGCTCTACCGCTCCGACGCGCTCTGCGTCCTCGACGGCGACGACTGGGCACGGTTCGTGGAGCTGGGCGTCGGCACGGTCATCGACCTCCGGTTCCCCTCCGAAGTGGAGCAGCACGGCCGGGTCCCGCAGCATGACTCGCTGTCCTATCACCACGTCAGCATCCAGCGCCACGGCTACGAGCAGACCGGCCTGGACGCCAGCGTCGATCCGGCGGAGTTCTTCGCCGAGCGCTATACCGAGCTGGCCACGGACGGCGCCGCGGAAATCGTCTCGGTGCTCGAGATCATCGCCGCGTCGCCGCAGCCTGTCGTCTTCCACTGCGCCGCGGGCAAGGACCGCACCGGCATCGTCGCGGCCGTGCTGCTCTCCCTGCTGGGTGTCAGCGACGACGACGTCGCCGCCGACTACGCGCTCACCGACCTGATCGCGCATGAGTTCGTCGCCGACTGGCGTGCGGACCCGCGCAACCCTCCGCAGCTGTGGCCGGGCTACGGCCGCGCGCCCGAGAAGGCGATGCGCGGGTTCCTGGCCGCCATGGCCGACACCCACGGCTCCATGCCGGAGTTCGTTCGCACGGGTGGCGTCGATGACGCGAAGCTCGTATCGGCCCTGCGCGAGCGGTATCTGGACTAGCGTCCTGCATCACGACGTACCCCGAGAAATTCGCACGACCCGCTCGGGCCTTCGGCGATAGCATCGCTCGCACGTGACGACTACATAGGGAGGTGAGGAACCGATGTCCCAAGCCATTCGCCGTTTCTCCCCAACCCGCTTCTTCGGTAGCGGCGTGGGAGTTCATTTGCTCGAAGGAGCACTCGCATGTCCGATGTCGTTATCCGCCCGCTCGCCGCGGGCGAACTGCCTTTGTTCAACGAATATTCCGTACCGTCCACAACCGGCGTAGGGGCTCGTAGCCGCACGTTCGACGAGTTCGTCGCCGCTGGAGACTATCGTCCCGCATGGACGTGGGTCGCTTTGCGCGACAGCGAAGTCATCGCTCGCGCTGCGTTCTGGGGGCCGCCGGACTCGCCTCATCCGTACAGCCTCGACTGGTTCGATTGCGGCTCGGGGCCAGATCGCGTGCAGACCGGCGCAGATCTCCTCCGAACCGCCTATGCGGCGATCGCGACACCTGACTATTGGGCGCCGCCACATCCACATGGCGGACGACCGGATTATCATCTGTTCCTCCCGGCGGATTGGCGGGAACGTCCGGCCGCGTTCGCTGAGGCTTCAGATCGGATCCGGGCGGCAGAGCTTGCTGGGCTGACCTACCACCGCGAACGCATCAACTTCAGGTGGATCCCTTCCGAGGGCGCCCCACCGGCGACGCGACGGCTCTCGTTCATCGCGGCCGACGACGATCAACGCCTCATCGACATCCTGGCCAAGATCTGCAGCGACAGCCTTGATGCCGACGACCAGCACGAGGTTGCGAGCAGCGGCCCTGAGGCGGGCGCGCGTGCCATTCTGTCGGAGGTGGGCGAGATGCCTGGTGGGCGCGACAGGTGGCGGCTTGCACGTGATACGGCAGGTGACGTGGTGGGCCTCGTCTTGCCAACGCGTAACCCGTCGACGGCGACAATTGGGTACATCGGAGTATTGCCTGAACACCGGGGCCACGGCTATGCCAGTGATTTGGTCGCCGAAGCGCAGCGCCAGTTCGCTGCCGCCGGTGAGCCGGAGGTCAACGACTCCACCGATGCCGCGAACGCACCCATGTCTGCGACCTTCGCTCGGCGTGGTTACCGGGTGACTGGCCGCCGAGTGATCATGACGTGAGTGTCTGGCAGGGTCCGCCGGGCACTCGTGGCCAGAGCACTAGGCGATGGTGGGACGGTTCTCGTAGGGCGTGGACAAGACCATCATGGTGCGCGTGGACACGTTGGCCGACGAGCGAATCTTGGCCAGCAGCTCCTCGAGAGCCACCGGCCGCTCCACTCGCACCTTGAGGATGTAGTTCTCCTCCCCCGCCACCGAGTAGCACGCCTCGATCTCGGTGATGTGCGCGAGCCGGTCCGGAGAGTCGTCAGGCTGGCTCGGATCGATCGGCTTGATCGAGATGAACGCCATGAGCGGCTGGCCGAGCGCCTCATGGTCCACCACCGCGGCGTAGCCCTTGATGACGCCGCGCTCCTCCAGGCGCCGGACCCGCTGATGCACCGCCGACGTCGACAGGCCGGTCGCCTTGCCGAGGTCCGTGTAGCTCATCCTGCCGTCCCGCAGCAGCAGCGACACGATCTGCCTGTCGATGTCTTCCACGCGCTCACTGTAAACGCTCAAGCCACACCGAGCCGCTGAACCGGCTCGGTGTGGCGCCAGATCGTGACAAGTCCGTTAAGGGGTCACGGCGGCGTGCCGATGATCCACAGCGTGCATTCGGGCCGTGCGATGATACGGCGGTGCGCATCGAGGAAGCCCAGAAGCTGTTCACCCCGGACCCCGGCTGGCTGAACACCGCGAGTTACGGGCTGCCCCCGACGCCGGCGTGGGAGGCCATGCAGGCAGCCCTGCAAGACTGGCGTTGCGGACGCACCTCCTGGAAGCCATGGGGTGAGGCGACAAGCCAGGCTCGGGCCGTCTTCGCCCGTCTCGTGGGAGCATCCGGGAGCGATGTCTCCGTGGGCGCTCAGGTGTCGCAGATGCTCGGCACGGTGGTGGCGTCGGTTGCGCCGGGATCCCGGGTACTGGTGCCGGAGGAGGAGTTCACCTCCAACCTGTTCCCGTGGCTGGCGCAGCGGGATCACGGCGTCGAGGTGCGCACGGTGCCGGCCGCGCGGCTGGCCGAGTACGTCGACGCGCAGACCGACCTGGTGGCGTTCAGCCTCGTCCAGTCGGCGACCGGCGAGGTGGCCGACGTCGATGCGATCGTGGAGGCGGCGCGCGCCGCCGGAGCTGTCACGGTGGCCGACGCCACCCAGGCATGTGGCTGGCTGCCGGTCGACGCGACTCGGTTCGACGCCTTGGTAGCCGTCGCGTACAAGTGGCTGCTCTCGCCGCGCGGCACCGGCTTCCTGGTCACCCGTCCCGAGTTCCGGGAGCGCCTGGTGCCATCGCAGGCGGGCTGGTGGGCAGGGGAAGACCCGCACGCGTCCTACTACGGCCCTCCCCTGCGTCTGGCATCCGACGCGCGGCGGCTGGACATCTCTCCTGCCTGGTTCAGCTGGGTCGGCACCGCTCCCGCGCTCGAGCTGATCGAGCAGGTGGGCGTCGGCGCCATCCACGACCACAACGTCCGGCTGGCGAATCGGTTCCGGGCAGCATTGGGCCTGCAGCCGGGCAACTCCGCTGTCGTCTCGGCCGACGTGCCTGGCGCCGAGGAACTGCTCGCTCGCGCCGGCGTTCGCGCCGCGGTGCGCGGCGGTCAGCTGCGAGCGTCGTTCCACCTCTATTCGACGGATGACGACGTCGATCTCGCGATCGATGCCCTCGGGCTCGGCGGCTAGCTGCGCCGCGGTGTCGCGAACCCGATCTCAGGGCTCGACGACGACGAGCTCACGCGGGCGCAGATTGAGCCGCTCGACGCCGTCGTCGGTGGTGACCACGATGTCCTCGATCCGGGCCCCGTACCGGCCGGCGATATAGAAGCCCGGCTCGATCGAGAAGGCGAACCCGGGCTCGAGCGCACGGTCGTTGCCGGTGACGATGTACGGCTCCTCGTGCGTCTCCATGCCGATGCCGTGGCCTGTGCGGTGGATGAAGTACTCTCCCAGGCCCGCGTCGGTCAGCACGTCACGCGCCGCGGCGTCCACCGATTCCGCGGAGACGCCCGGCCGTACGTGGTCCACGGCCGCGCGCTGTGCACGCAGCAGGGCGTCGTACTGCGCGGCGAAGTCTGCCGGGGGCTCCCCGACGGCGTAACTGCGAGTCTCGTCGGAGCAGTAGCCGGCGGCGGTGGTGCCGCCGATGTCGACGACGACGACGTCGCCCGCCTGGATGACCCGCTCCCCTGTCTCGTGGTGGGGACTCGCGCTGTTGGGGCCGGAGGCGACGATCACGAAGTCGACCCGCTCATGCCCCTCCGCGATAATGGCGGCGGCAATGTCCCCGCCTACCTGGGCCTCGGTGCGCCCGGCCTTGAGCCATTCGGGGACGCGGGCGTGTACCCGGTCAATGGCGCTCCCAGCTTCGCGCAGTGCGTCGATCTCCGCGGTGTCCTTGCGCATGCGCAGCCCGGCCAGGACCTGGCCGGCGAGCGCCTGTTCGGCCTGAGGCATCGCCGCCCGGAAGCGGAGCACCTTCTCTGCCCACATGTGGTCGTCGACGCCTATCCGGCGCGCATCGCGCAACCGGTCCGCGACGAGTGCCACGGGGTCGGCCGTCTCCGGCCACGGCTGGATCGTCACGGCCAGTCCACCGGCCGGCGAGGCCGCCGCGGCCGGCTCCTCAAGCTGAGGTACGACGAGGGCCGCCTCGCCCTCGACCGGGAGCACCAGACAGGTGAGACGCTCCAGCGGCAACGCGCGATATCCGGTCAGGTAGCGGAGGTCGGATCCCGGGGTGACCAGCAGGGCATCGAGGCCGGCCTTCGCGGCGACCGCTCGCGCCGCGGCGAGCCGGTCGTTGAAGAGATCGTTCACGGAAACAGAGCTTACGGGACAGGTGCCGCAGCGCACATACTGTCCCCACGCCGGCGATCCGTGGCAAGCTGAGCCTTGTGAACCGCCTCATGCTGCTCGACACCGCGTCACTGTACTTCCGGGCCTTCTTCGGCGTGCCGGAGAAGATCACCGCGCCGGACGGCACGCCGGTCAACGCCGTACGCGGTCTCCTCGACTTCATCGCCCGCCTGGTCACCGACCGGCAGCCGACCCACCTGGTGGCTTGCCTGGACGCTGACTGGCGCCCGGCGTTCCGGGTGGCCCTGGTCCCTTCGTACAAAGCGCATCGCCTCGCCGACGCGGCCACCGGCGCCGAGACGGTGCCGCCCGCGCTCGAGGCCCAGGTCCCGGTGATCATCGAGGTGCTCGAGGCTTTCGGCATCGCGCATGTGGGTGTCGCCGGCTTCGAGGCCGACGACGTCATCGGAACGCTCGCCGCCCGCTCCGCCGGCCCGGTCGACGTCGTCACGGGAGACCGTGATCTGTTCCAGCTGGTCGACGACGCGCGCCGGGTCCGCGTCCTCTATACAGCCCGGGGCGTGGGGCGGCACGAGGTCATCGACGAGGCCGTCGTGACGGCCAAGTACGGCATTCCGGGCCGGGCCTATGCGGACTTCGCCTCGCTGCGCGGCGACCCCAGCGACGGGCTCCCGGGGGTGCCCGGTGTCGGCGACAAGACCGCCGCGACCTTGATCAACCGGTTCGGTGACCTCAAAAGCCTGATCGCGGCCGCCGACGACCCCGGCTCGGAGCTCTCACCCACCGTCCGCCGCAAACTCCTCGACGCCCACGACTACCTCACGGTGGCCGGAGACGTCGTCGCCGTTCGCACCGACGTGCCGGTTCCGGATCTCGACGACGGCCTGCCGACCGAGCCGGCGGACGAGTCCGCGCTGGCGGACCTGACCGAGCGCTGGGGCCTCGGATCCTCGGTCACCAGAGTGAAGAGCGCGCTGAGTTTCGCCGACCACGCTTAGCTTTGCCCGCACGATCGTCGACGAACGACCGAGTCATGACGCCGTAAGTCGTCGCCGATCACGGGGACGGCCGGCAAGAAATGGCAAACGGTAGCCGGACGGCCGGGCTCTTGGAGAGGATGCGCTCCATGAAGTTCGCCGTGTTCACCGTCAGCGTCCCGGAATGGGACCCAGCACACGCTGCCGAGGAGATCGCCGCTGCCGGTTACGACGGCGTCGAGTGGCGGGTGACGGATCAGGCGGCCTCCCCGGACGGAAGGCCGGGATTCTGGGCCGGCAACCGGTGCACCTGGCCGGCATCGTCGCTGGCCGAGAACATTCCGGCGATCAAGAAGATCACCGCCGACGCCCGTCTCCAGATGCCCGCGCTCGGCACCTACCTCGCTCCGGGCGACCTGGAGGCGATCGACGCGGCCATGGTCGCCGCCAAGGAGCTCGGTGTCCCCCAGCTGCGGGTGAGCTCGGGCGGTTACGACACGTCCCAGAGCGTCGCCGGCCAGTGGAACGCCCGGCGCGCCCAGTACGGCGAGGTGGCCAAGCTGGCTGCCCGGCACGGAGTACGGGCGAACATCGAGATCCACCACCGGCAACTCACACCCAGCCCACACGCGGCGGCCGCGTTCCTCGAGGGCCTCGACCCCAGCCACGTAGGCGTCATCCACGACGTCGGCAACATGATCTGGGAGGGCTGGACCGAGTACCGGCTCGGTCTCGAGGCGCTCGGCCCGTACCTGGCGCACGTCCAGGTGAAGAACGGCTCTACCGTCCCGGCGGGCACCAGGTCGGACGGCACCGTCGAGTGGAAGAACACGCAGTTGCCGCTGCGCGAGGGGTTCGCGGACATACCACTACTGCTGCAGGCGCTCGACCAGGTCGGCTACGAGGGCTGGGTGTCGGTCGAGGACTTCTCCAGCCTGGGCGGGCAGACGAGGACCGAACGCATCGCCGCGAACCTTCAGTATCTGCGCGAGTCCGCGCCCTCGCGGCAATGACGTTATGCGGCAGCGCCTCACCGGTGAACGCGGCACCGGGTCCTCAGGTGAGCATGTCGTAGGCCACAACGCCACGCCGCAGCGCACCTACCGCGAGCCGGGCGGTGTCCCGCAGAGGTGTTCCGGCCGCGGCGTCGGCGATCTGATCGAGCTGGTCGAGCAGCTGCCGGATGGCCCGCACGAAATCCCCCGCTGTCATGCCGGCGTCCAGCAGCACCGGCTCCAGACGGTGCCCGCTGGCCCATCGCCACGCCACGGAGGCGAAGCCCAGATCCGGTTCACGCAGGAACTCGACGCCGTGAGCGGACTCGACATCCTCCAGCCTGCCCCAGATCCGCACCATCTCCGCGAGCCGCTCCTTCACCTGTCCCGGAGGCAGCGCCGGGCGGCCCGCGTCGTCCGGCTGGCGCGATTCGAACGTCAGCGCCGACGCGCATGCGGCCAGCTCCGCCGGGTCCAGGGCGTCCCAGACGCCTTCGCGCAGGCATTCCGCCGCCAGGAGATCCAGCTCACCGTAGAGGCGGGCCAGGCGGCGGCCCTGCTCGGTGGCCGCGTCGCCGTCCAGGTAGTCGAGTTCGTCGAGGACCGAGCACACCCGGTCGAACTGCCGGGCCACCGTATTGGTCCGGCCCTCGATCCGGCGGGACAGCTGGTTCACCTCACGCCGGAGCTTGTGCCAGCGCTGCGCCCAGCGAGCGTGCTCCTCCCGGTCCGGGCACGCGTGACAGGGGTGCGCGCGCATTTCCCGGCGCAGCTGAGCCAGCTGCTGGTCATCCGCGGCAGCGGCCCGCCGGCGCCGGCGCTGACGCTGCCGGTCGCCATCGGTGTCCGGCGCCTTCTGGCGCAACGCGTTCGCGAGGTCGCGCCGGGCCGCCGGGACCTTCGGGTTGAACGAGCGCGGGACCCGCATCCGGGCGAGCGACTCGACCGGATCGGGAAAGTCGATCAGGGACAGCCGGCGTACCTGCCTGCCCTCCGTCAGGACCGTGGGCCTCGGGCCTTCCTGGCGGGCCGAGCCGTTCATCCCCGGATCGAGAACCACGGCCAGGCCCGCCGACTTGCCAGCAGGCACCCTGATGACATCGCCGATGCGCAGCTTCTCCAGCGAACTCGCAGCAGCGGCGCGCCGCTGGGCCGTGCCCTCGCGAGCCAACGCCGCCTCCCGGTCCTTGATCTTCTGCCGGAGCCCGTCGTACTCCCGGAAGTCACCGAGATCGCACGTCATGGCTTCCTCGTAGCCTTCCAGGGCTTCCTCACCCCGGCGCATCTGACGGGCGAGTCCGACGACCGCGCGGTCGGCCTGGAACTGGGCGAACGACGACTCCAGGATCTCCCGCGCCGTAGCCCGGCCCATCCGGTCAACCAGGTTGACCGCCATGTTGTACGACGGGCGGAACGACGAGCGGAGCGGATAGGTGCGCGTGGAGGCCAGGCCGGCGACGGCGGTGGGATCGAAACCCGGCTGCCACAGCACCACCGCATGGCCCTCGACGTCGATGCCGCGCCGGCCCGCCCGGCCAGTGAGCTGCGTGTACTCGCCCGGTGATATGTCGGCGTGTGTTTCGCCGTTCCATTTGACCAGGCGCTCGAGCACCACGCTGCGCGCGGGCATGTTGATGCCCAGGGCCAGCGTCTCCGTGGCGAACACGGCACGCAGCAGACCCCGGACGAACAGGTGCTCGACCGTTTCCTTGAAGGCCGGAAGCATTCCCGCATGGTGGGCCGCGATTCCCCGCTCCAGTCCCTCGAGCCACGTGGCGTAGCCGAGAACCCGCAGGTCGTCGTCGGGAATCCCGGCCAGACGGTCTTCGACCACGGTCCGGATCTCGTCCCGTTCCTCCGCAGTGGTCAGCCGCACCCCCGCGTTGAGGCACATCTGGACCGCCGAGTCGCATCCGGCCCGGCTGAACACGAAGACGATCGCGGGAAGCAGGTCGGCCTGCTCAAGCCGCTCGAGCACATCGATCCGGTTCGGCGTGTACACCGATCCCCCGCGAGGTCCCCGCGGCGGCCGTCCGCGGCGGCGGTTGCCGAACCGGTCGGACGCGGACTCCTCCCGCGTATACCGGAGCAGTTGAGGGTTGACCGTCTTGCGGGCGTCCTCGGACGCACCGGTCTGCGCGAACAGGTCCATCAGCCTGGGCCCCACCATGGCGTGTTGCCACAGCGGCACCGGGCGTCGCTCCTCGACGACCACGTCTGTGTCACCGCGGACCGTGGTCAGCCATTCGCCGAACTCCTCCGCGTTCGAGACCGTGGCGGACAGGGCCACCACGCTCACCGATTCGGGGAGGTTGATGATCACCTCTTCCCACACCGCGCCGCGGAACTGGTCGGCCAGATAGTGCACCTCGTCCATCACCGCGTAGCCGAGCCCGGACAGCGTGGCCGAGCCGGCGTAGATCATGTTCCGCAGCACCTCTGTGGTCATCACCACCACAGGAGCCTCGCCGTTCACCGTGTTGTCTCCGGTGAGCAGGCCGACGGAGTCCGCGCCGTAGCGGGCCACCAGGTCGTGGTACTTCTGATTCGACAGGGCCTTGATCGGCGTGGTGTAGAAGCACTTGCGCCCTTCTTCCAGCGCCAAGTGGACGGCGAACTCCCCCACCACCGTCTTGCCCGCGCCTGTTGGCGCCGCGACCAGGACACCCCGGCCCGTCTCGAGCGCCTCACACGCGCGTTCCTGGAACTCGTCGAGATCGAATTGATACGTGGACCGGAATCGTCCAAGCGACGTCTGACGGTCTACCAGCCGGCGCCGCGACGCCGCGTACCGCTCCGCGGGCGAGCTCATGGCCCCCAGGCTACCCGTTGTGCCGCGACGTCACGCTCCCCCACGCGGGCACATCGCCGGACATTCGCAACCCCTGGCATGGGATGTGGTCGCTACACTGACCCATTTGTCCGTTTTCAGCGACCACAAACCCTGGCATGCCGTGCGAGGGGTCAGTCCTTGTCGTCGTCGATGCGGCCGATCTTGTCGAGCTCGTCGTCCGGCGTGGCCTCGTCGTCGGCGAGATGGCCCCCGAAGGCGCGTGCACGCCGACGGTCCATGACCCGGCAGATCACCACTGCCGCCTCGAACATCAGCCACATCGGAACGGCCAGCAGCATGAGGGTCAGCGGATCGCCGGTGGGGGTGGTCACCGCGCCGAAGACGAAGATGCCGACGATCACCCAGCGCCGCGCCGCCGACAGGGCTTCGTGTCGCAGCACACCGACGGCATTGAGCAGAACGATGAAGATCGGCAGCAGGAAGCCCACGCCGAAGACGAACGTGAGCCGGATGACGAAGGACAGATAGTCCCGGAACGGCACGTAGTTGCTGATGTCGTCCGGGGTGAAGTTCAGCAGGAACTCCCAGGCCCTCGGCATGACCCAGATGGCGAGGGCCACCCCGGCACCGAACATCGGCACGGCCGTGCCGACGACCGCGAACGCCCACTTCTTCTCGTTCGAGTACAGCGCGGGCGTGACGAATCCCCAGATCTGATAGATCCAGACCGGAGCGCCCAAGACCAGACCGGTCCACATGGCGATAGTCATGGGGACCAGGAGCGGGTCGGTCGCCTGCTGATACGTCGCCCGGGCGTCCGCGCCCGTGCGTTCGGCGGCCGCGATCATGGGATCCAGCAGGAACTCCATGATCTGATCGCGGAAGACAAAGCCGACGACGCCAAACAGCAGGACCGCGATGGCTGACTTGACCAAACGCGAGCGCAGCTCACGCAGATGATCGGCCAGACTCATCCGGCCTTCCGGATCACGCTCCGGGCGGGAAGACTTCCCGCGACGTCCGATGAAGGTCGCCACGTTGGTTTACGCGCCTGGCCGGCTAGGCGTCGCGGCCCGAAGACTCGTTGACACGATCGGCCGGGGTCTCCACCTTGGTGGGCTCCACGGCGCGCGCGTCCGCGCTCTTCGGCTCGCCTGGCGCCGTGGACTCGGAAACCACGGAGTCGTCCTTCGCGGAGTCGTCATCGATCAGGCCCTTCGTCTCGGCCTTGAAGATCTTCAACGACTGGCCGAGGCCCCTAGCCATCTGAGGCAGCCTCTTCGCACCGAAAAGGAGCACGATGATCGCCGCGACGATAACCAGCTGCCACCCTTGCATACCGAACATCGAACCCAACTCCTTGCGGTCTGTGCTACCGATGGTACGTCAGGACGCCCGTCTTGCCCTCAATGCACGTGTTCATTCGGGTACTGCGGTAATCCTACGGTGCGTTCCACGTCCTGGGAAAGGCTGTCCATTTCCCGAACGAAGATCTTGCTCTTCCGCCACGTGCTCCGCACGGCCAACAGCACGCCGAGCACCGCGAGGACGAACAACACCGCCACCGCGAGAAACAGCCAGATCGCCAACGTCGACATAGCTTCTTGACCTTACCTCACACCGTAGGCATCCAGAGCATTCCTGGCGTCGGCGGCGATCTCCTCCGCCAGATCAGGCGGATCGACGACGCGTCCCGTGGAGCCGAGCCGCAGAGCGAGCCTGCGCAGCCAGCGCCGGTCGCGTACCCGCAGCCGCAGCCGCATGCCGCCTTCGCTGGTCTCCTCCACACTTTCGTACGGGTAATAGTCCGACACCCAGCGGCCCCCGCGGGTCAGCTCCAGGGTCACCAGCTCGTCGTCGGGAGACGGCCGGAACAGACCACCCGACAGATCTCTGGGACGGGCGTCCTGCGGAACCTCCGCGGCGACGTCGAGCAGCGTCACACCGGCCACCCGGTCCAGGCGGAACAGCCGCACCTCTTCGGCGCGCCGGCACCAGCCCTCCATGTAGAGGCGGCCGTCGACGATCACCAGTCGCATGGGGTCGACGTCACGCTCCGTCGTCTCGTCGCGTGCGGGTACCCAGTACGACAGGTGGATCCGGCGCTTGTCGTCGAGAGCGGCGCGGATGGTGGCAGCGACCTCGGCGACGGCGTCGCCGTCCACTTGCACCTGGACCGCTCCCGCTCTCTCGGCGTGCTCGCCGGCCGCCCGCTCCAGCTTGGTGATCGCCCGGTCGATCGCCGCCCGCTCGAACGACCCAGGTACTTCCGCGAGTGTGCGCAGCGCCACGAGCAGGGCGACAGCTTCGTCGGTGCGCAGCCGCAACGGCCTGGCGAGGTAGTCGGCATTGGCGACGCTGATCACGCCCTCGCCTTCGACCGCCTCCATGTCTACCTCGATGTAGTCCCCCATCGCCAGGCCCGGGAGGCCGGAGAACCACAGCACCTGAAGGTCCCGGATGACCTGTCGTTCGCTGACTCCGAACAGCTCGGCGACCTCAGCCACTCGCGCGTACGGGTGCGAGCGAAGGTAGGGAAGCATCGACAGCAACCTCGCCACCTGGGCCGACGCGCTGTCCGGTCGTCGATGCCGCTGACCGCTCTGGCTCATCGGACCGCCCCCGCGACGTCGCCGAGCCACTCGATGACCTGCGCGCGCAACTCCTCCGGCTCCAGCGCCACCGCATCCGCGCCGTGGGCTGCGACGTCCTCGGTGAGCCGGCGCAGGGAGGAGTACGACACCGTCACCACGTCCCAGCCGGGCTCCGCGGCCGGTTCGGTGTGTACTGCCCGGCTGCGCAGCGTGTGCCCGCTACCGTGCCGGACCCTCACCCGCGCGGTGGGGAGATCGCGCGGCTCCGGTGGCACCAGGTTCGCGGCCGCGGCCCGGATTTCCTCAGGTGGCGGAACTTCGTAGCCGCCCGGCCTGCCGTCCTGTTCGACATCTCCGACGATCCGGGACAGCCGGAACATCCGCGGCGCATCCCGGTCGGTGTCATGGCCGAGCACGTACCACCGGCCGTGCCAGGACAGGACGCTCCATGGCTGCAGATGCCTGGTCATGGCTTCGGAGCTGGACACCTTGCGATGGGGGAAGCGCACCGGCTGACGGTCTCGCACAGCCTCCCACAGCGGCCAGAACGCCGGCTCCTCGCCGCCCACGCGCGGCTCGACGACGCCGAGCGCGCGGGTATCGGCCTCGACCCCGGCGGCCTGCAGCTTGACCAGCGCGTTGCTGGTGGCGGCCGCCAGCGCAGAGTGCTGCCAGACCCGGGCGGCCAAGCCGACGACGGCCGCTTCGTCGGGTTCCAGATGAATCTCGGGCAGTTCGAACTCGTGGCGGGAGATCCGGTAGCCCGGCTCCTCGTCGCCGAACGGGTCGTTCGATCCCATCTCGATGGGGATGCCTACCTCGCGCAGTTCGTCTTTGTCTCGCTCGAACATCCGGTCGAAGGCCTCGTCGCTCTGGTCGCCGTAGCCGCCGACGATCCGCCGGATCCGGCTCTTCGGAACGTAGCCGCGCGCCACCAGCAGACAGATGACCAGGTTCATCAGTCGTTCACTCTTCGCCTGCTGCGACACGTGCACCCCCTCCGCGGATCCGTTACGGCATCAACCCATCGCGAGACTACCTCAAGCATGCGCGGCGTCTCGGTTACTCTTTCGAGGTGATTCGGTGGCGCGAGGGAGTAGTACGTTCGATCGGCCGTTCCTGGCACGGCGCCGTCGAGATCATGGTCGACGGTGCCGACGGCGAGATGCGTGCCCTGGCCTTTCCGCAGGTGGTCGGCGAGCCTGTGCCCGGTGAGCGCGTGTTGCTGAACGCCACGGCACTTGAGCTGGGCTTGGGCACCGGCGGCTATGCCCAGGTGGTGGCTACACCGG
Organism: Phytoactinopolyspora alkaliphila; assembly: GCF_010550695.1. Classification (GTDB taxonomy): domain Bacteria; phylum Actinomycetota; class Actinomycetes; order Jiangellales; family Jiangellaceae; genus Phytoactinopolyspora; species Phytoactinopolyspora alkaliphila. The sequence continues at coordinate 637,571 of NZ_JAAGOB010000001.1, read as the reverse complement.
ATCGGCTGCCGGCTGATCCACCGCCCGGACCCGGGCATCTGGTGAAGGCCAGGTACACCCCGCTGCAGACCACCGTGCTCGGCGTGGACGAGCAGGACTCGCCATGGCACGCCACGCTGCGCGACGCCGACGATCTCGGCGGGATGCCCGTGGTGGTGGCGGATCTGCACTCCGCGCTTCCGGCCGTCGTCGCCGGAATCCGCGCGAATGCCGCTCCGGCCCGAGTGGCCTACGTCATGACCGACGGTGGCGCGCTTCCCGCGTGGTTCAGCCGCGCTGTCAGCGGGCTCCGAGACGCGGGCTGGCTGACCGGCACGGTCACCGTCGGCCAGGCGTTCGGCGGCGATCTGGAGGCCGTGACCCTGCACACCGGTCTCCTCGCCGCCCGTCACGTCCTGAACGCCGACATCACCGTAGTCGCGCAGGGCCCGGGGAATCTCGGCACCGGCACCAAGTGGGGCTTCTCCGGGGTCGCCTGCGGAGAGGCGGTCAACGCATCCGTCATCCTCGGAGGACGGCCCGTCGGCTCATTGCGTGTCAGCGACGCCGACGAGCGTCCTCGTCACCACGGAATCTCCCACCACAGCCTCACCGCCTACGGCCGGGTAGCCCTGACGTCCGCGGACATCGTCCTTCCCGACCTGCCGGGCGAGTTCGGCGAGAAGATCCGCGCCCAGGCCGGCGCCCTGCGTGGCCGGCATCACGTGGTGACGGCCTCTGTGGACGGCCTCAACGAGGTACTGCAAGCCTGCCCGATCCGCCTGTCGACGATGGGTCGTGGTCTCGACGACGACCGCGCCTACTTCCTCGCCGCCGCTGCCGCTGGCCGGCACGCGGAGTCGCTGCTGCACCATGACTCCTGACCGCGGCTACGCAGACGTCAGTCAACGTGCCCGGGGTCGACAAGGCCAGGGGTTGCGGCCGGCGCGCTGCATGTAGTTGATCAGCATGCACAACACCCGCGCTGAGACGGGTGTGGTCACCTGATCGTTTTGCGCCCACACTGTGAGACGAGATCAGGTGATACACCCGGGCCACCAGGCCAGGTTTGGTCGTCTGATCGTTTCAACGGCAACGATCAGACGACACATCGACGATCAGGTGACGAAGCTCGCGAGGCGGATGGGTCGCTCGCGGCCAGCGATGCCCGCGAAACACCTCCTCGCAGCGTCGGCACGTTTGCGATCCGCCGGCGTCAGCTACGGGCGACCTTGAGTAGGTCGATGACGAAGATCAGCGTCTTGCCGGCGAGCCGATGACCCGACCCAGGCGGCCCGTAGGCCAAGTGCGGCGGAACGACGAGCTGGCGACGCCCGCCCTCGCGCATGCCGGGAATACCTTCTTGCCAGCCCTGGATCAGTCCCTTGAGCGGAAAGTCGATCGGCACGCCGCGGTTCCACGATGCGTCGAACTCCTCGCCGCTCTCGAAGTCGACGCCGACGTAGTGCACCGTGACGTTGGCGCCCTCGAGGGCTTCGGCACCGTCGCCGATGCGCAGGTCCGTGATCTCAAGCGTCGTGGGCGGCTCTCCGCCCGGGAAGTCAACCTCAGGTCGTTCAAGTGTCATGGTTGCCGAATTCTAGTACGTGGCGAGGATGTCGACGACGAGCACCAGGGGCCTCTCTTCGGCGCCCTCCTCGGAACCTTCGGGCACCGAGTCGGGACCGCTGATCCGGGTCAGGATCCTCGAGCCCACGGTGAGTTCCTCCGACACACCGTCCCAGCCAGGAAGACTGGCAAGTCCCTCGACCGGGATCTGCTCCGGCATCCCCATGTCCCAGGTGCTCTGCATGGCATCGGGCTGGTCGTAAGGAACCTCCATCAGGTGGACCACGACGTTATCGGCGAGCTCCGCGCCTTCGCCGCGCACCAGTATCGTGGTGTCCGACTCGTCCGGAGCCTCGGCGTCGCCGAACTCCACGGTGGGCGCGCCGCTGTCGGTACCTTCGACGGAGGGCAACCCGTCGGGGAGGTCGTCCACGACTGTGCCGCTCGCGGCGGCGTCCGGTGCCACCGACTCCACGATGTCCACAATGAAGACGAGCGTGTCCTCACTGAGGTCGTGAGGCTCCTGCCCCTCGGGCGCTTCTTCGCCTTCCGGCACGCCGTAACCCATGGCGGGCGGGATGGAGAGCAACACCCGGGAACCGACCTTCTGGCCGGCTAGGCCTTCCTTCCACCCTTCGATGACCCGGTTGAGCGAGAAGCCGGAGACGGCTCCGCGGTCGTAGGAATTGTCGAAGACGTACGGGACCGGCCCGTCTCCGTCCTCGGTCTCCTCCTCTTCCGTCTCCTCGTCACCTGCCGCCGGTGGCTGTTCGGGGATGTCCGCCGGATCGCGCGGTTCCCACGTCTGGCCGAGGTAGTGGGCGATCACGAAATCGTCCGCGCCGACCTCGCTGCCGTCACCTTCGGAGAGCACCTCGACCTCGAGCTCGCTGGAGGGCTCGTCATCCGGAATCGCCACGGTGGGCTTCTCACCGAAGCTTCCGGAGACGTCGACCCCGTCCGAGGACGTGCTGGTGCCGTCTCCGTTTCCGTCACCGTCGCCGCATGCGGCGAGCAAGAGACCGGAGGCGGCGAGCAAGGGAATGATCAGGCGTTTGATGCGCACGGTGGACAATCCTCAAAGGTTGGTGAAGGGTGCGTCGAGAACACAGGGACCCAACCTTAACCCTGGACCCTGAGAACTCGCTAAGGGGTAGGTGCCCCTACCGGCCACCGGCTCGGCGTGGAGCGGCTACATGCTGTCGATCAGCCGGGACACGCGCTCGTCGGTGGAGCGGAACGGGTCCTTGCACAGCACCGTGCGCTGCGCCTGGTCGTTGAGCTTCAGGTGCACCCAGTCCACCGTGAAGTCACGGCGTCGTTCCTGGGCACGCTTGATGAACTCGCCCCGGAGCTTGGCCCGGGTGGTCTGCGGAGGCACCGATTTGGCTTCGAAGATCTCGATGTCTCGCGCCACCCTATTGACTTCTCCCCTGCGCTGCATCAGGTAGTACAAGCCACGCTGGCGGTGGATGTCGTGGTAGGCGAGATCGATCTGTGCGACCCGCGGATGGGACAGAGACATGGCGTGCTTGGCGCGGTACCGCTCGATCATGCGGTACTTCGTCACCCAGTCGATCTCCCGCTCGATCAGCGCGAGATCACCGGTGTCGACGGCCTTCAGCGTCCGCTCCCACAGCTCCAGGACACGGCCGACGACAGGAGTGTCGATCTCTCGCCGCTCGACGAAGTTGCGCGCCTTGGTGAAGTATTCCTCCTGGATGTCCAGCGCGGAGGCTTCTCGCCCGCCGGCCAGCCGAACTTTGCGGCGCCCGGTGATGTCGTGGCTGATCTCCCGGATGGCCCGGATCGGATTCTCCAGCGCGAGATCACGCAGGCCGACTCCCGCCTCGATCATGCGAAGGACCAGGTCGGTGGCACCCACCTTGAGCAGCGTGGTGTTCTCGTTCATGTTCGAGTCGCCGACGATGACGTGCAGCCGTCGATAGCGCTCGGCGTCGGCGTGCGGCTCATCCCGTGTGTTGATGATGGGCCGGCTGCGGGTGGTGGCGCTGGAGACGCCCTCCCAGATGTGCTCGGCGCGCTGGCTCACGGCGAACATGGCGCCGCGCGGGGTCTGGAGGATCTTCCCCGCGCCGCAGATGATCTGCCGCGTGACCAGGAACGGAATCAGGACGTCGGCCAGCCGGGAAAACTCCCCATGCCGGCCGACCAGGTAGTTCTCGTGGCAGCCGTAGGAGTTCCCAGCGGAGTCGGTGTTGTTCTTGAACAGGTAGACGTCGCCGACGATGCCTTCCTCGGCCAGCCGGCGCTCGGCGTCGACCAGCAGTCCTTCCAGCACCCGCTCGCCCGCCTTGTCATGGGTGACGAGGTCGGTGATGGAGTCACACTCGGGTGTCGCGTACTCGGGATGGCTGCCTACGTCGAGGTACAGGCGTGCCCCGTTGGAGAGGAAAACGTTGCTGCTGCGGCCCCAGGTGACCACCCGCCGGAAGAGATAACGCGCGACTTCATCCGGTGAAAGGCGACGCTGCCCCCGGAACGTGCACGTGACGCCGTACTCGTTCTCCAAACCGAAGATGCGGCGATCCATAAATCGACTCTAGTCGCCCGACTCGTCAGATGGGGTTTCCGTTACGTCTCGATTTCCCTGCCCCAGGAGCGCTTCCAGCGCCGCGCCACGAATACGGCGGAAGGTGCGCCGCGGACGGCTACGCTCAAGGACCGCAACCTCGAGCTGCGACGTGGTCAGGTGCCGCGTCTCACCACTCTCGTCACGGCCGAGCGCGTCGACTGCCAGACGGAGCGAGTCTTCGAGCGTTCCGCCAGGCTGGTAACTCTCCCGTACTGCGGTGGCGACGACGTCGGACGGCCCGCCCATGACGGCGAACCCCGATTCAGCCCACACCGACCCGTCATAGGTGATCCGGTAGATCTCATCGCTGGCTTCATTGGTGCCCAGCTCCGCGACGACCAATTCGACCTCGTAGGCCTTCGGATCCTGGGTGAAAATGGTGCCAAGCGTCTGCGCGTAGACATTGGCGAGCGCCCGGCCGGACACGTCGACCCGGTCGAACGAGTACCCACGCAGGTCGGCCAGGCGAACACCGGCTTGACGCAGGTTCTCGAACTCGTTGTACTTGCCGACCGCGGCGAACGCGATGCGGTCATAGATCTCGCTGATCTTGTGCAACGACGGAGAGGGGTTCTCCGCAACGAACAGGATGCCCCCCGCGTACTGGGCAAGGACCACGGACCGCGACCTGGCGATACCTTTACGGGCATAGTCGGCCCGGTCCTTCATGATCTGTTCGGGCGAAACGTATCCGAACTGCATCGACACCGGTGGTGATCCTCTCGCAGCCAGGGATGGTCAGGGTTTACAGCTAGCTCAGCGGCGCCTGTGGACCGTCGGGCCGGCCACTGCGCGCCGACACCACCCGGTCCACGAAGGGAGCGACGTCGTCGTCGGTGTAGCGGGAGAAGCCGTTCTCATCCACCACGGTGACGATGGGGAAGATCTTGCGGTACAGGTCCGGGCCGCCCGTGGCGGAGTCGTCTTCGGCCGCGTCGTACAGCGCCTGGATCGCCGCGGTCACAGCCTCGTCCGACGTGAAGTCGCGCCGGAACAGCTTTTTCAGGGCGCCCCTCGCGAACAGCGAGCCCGAGCCCACCGAGTAGTAGTCATGCTCTTCCGAGCGGGCACCGGTGGGGTCGTACGAGAAGATCCGGCCTCGCTCGTTGCCGGGGTCGAACCCCGCGAACAGCGGAACCGCCACCAGGCCTTGCATGGCGAGGCCCAGATTCGCCCGGATCATGTGCGCCAGCCGGTTCGCCTTGCCCTCGAGAGAGAGCACGGTGCCTTCGATCTTCTCGTAGTGTTCCAGCTCCAGCTGGAACAGTCTGACCAGCTCAACCGCGATCCCCATGGTTCCGGCGATGCCGACCGTGGAGTACTCGTCACCCTGGAACACCTTCTCCGCGTCTCGTTGCGAGATCAGGTTGCCCGCTGTGGCCCGGCGATCACCGGCCATGACGACGCCGCCGGGGAACGTGGCCGCCACGATGGTGGTTCCGTGCGGCGCGATACCGGAGTGGTCGCCACCGCCCTGGACTCCGGCCAGCCGACGCCCCGGAAGCATCTCCGGGGCGTACTGGCTCAGAAAGTCGGTGAACGACGACGTACCCGACGTCATGAACGCCGCGGGCAGCCGGCCGAAACCGGAGAGATCCACTTACTCGCCACCCTTCTGGACAAAGGACCGGACGAAGTCCTCGGCGTTCTCCTCGAGCACTTCGTCGATCTCATCGAGCATGGAGTCCACGTCATCCGCCAGCTTCTCCTGGCGGTCCTTGACCTCCTCGGCGGCCTCTGCCGCCTGGGCCTCTTCGGTCTCGACGTCCTCGTTGCGCCGCGGCTGCTTGTGCTGCTGGCCGCTACCCGTGTCACGCGCCATCGTCAACCTCCGATTCGTCGCCTACGTACGACCCTATCCGGGAACGGTGACAACACGCCCCCTGGGGACCGATTACCGGCCCTCGAAAACTTCGCCGTCAGCGAACCCCGGATCGCCGGCCTGGTCTACCCACGGCCCGAGTCAGCGGTTGGTGAGCTCTGCCAGCAGGTCGGCCGCCGTGTCACACCGGGAGAGCAAGGTGCCGACGTGAGCTTTGGTTCCACGGACGGGGTCGAGGGTGGGCACACGCTGCAATGCGTCCCGCCCCGGCAAATCGAAGATCACCGAGTCCCACGATGCGGCGGCGATGGTGTCGGCGTATTTGTCCAGGCAGCGGCCACGGAAGTAGGCACGCGTGTCTTCCGGCGGTGCCGAGATCGCCTGGTTCACCTGTGACTCGTCGAGCAGCCGGCGGATCCGGGACTTGGCCGCGAGACGCTGGTAGAGCCCCCGTTCGGGCCGGACGTCGGAATACTGGAGATCGATCAGATGGAGTTTCGGGCTGGACCAGTCCAGGCCGTCCCGCTCGCGGTACGACTCAAGGAGGGACAGCTTGGCCACCCAGTCCAGCTGGTCCGCGAGCGCCATCGGATCGCTGCCGAGCAGCGAGACGATGTTCTCCCAGCGGTCGAGCACGTCAGCCGTCACCGGGTCGACGTCGGTGCCGTATCGGTCCTCGACGAACTTGCGAGCCTGCTCGGCGTACTCCGCCTGCAACTGCACCGCGGTGAGGCGGCGGCCGTCGGTCAGCTCGATCCGGTACTGGAGGCTGGGGTCGTGGGAGACCTCGTGCAGGGCGTTGACCGGGCGATCGATCGCTACGTCCCAGCCGAGAAACCCTTCCTCGATCATGGTGAGGACCAGCGCGGTGGAACCGAGCTTCACGTAGGTGGAGATCTCCGACAGGTTGGCGTCGCCCACGATCACGTGGAGACGGCGGTACCGTTCCGGGTCCGCGTGCGGCTCGTCCCTGGTGTTGATGATGGGGCGTTTGAGAGTGGTCTCCAGTCCGACCTCGACCTCGAAGTAGTCGGCGCGCTGGGAGATCTGGAAGCCGTCCGTACCCCCGTCCTGCCCGATGCCGACTCGGCCGGCTCCGCAGACCACCGGCCGGGAGACGAAGAAGGGCACGAGATGACGCACGATGTCGGCGAAAGGAGTGGCACGGTTCATCAGGTAGTTCTCGTGGCAGCCGTACGACGCGCCCTTGTTGTCCACATTGTTCTTGTACAGGTGGACAGGCGCTGCTCCGGGCATGGCCGAGGCGAACCGCGCCGCGGCCGCCATGATCCGCTCCCCTGCCTTGTCCCACAGGACGGCGTCCAGAGGGTTGGTCACCTCAGGTGAGGAGTACTCCGGGTGCGCATGGTCGACGTAGAGCCGGGCGCCGTTGGTCAGGATCACGTTCGCCAGGCCGATTTCTTCGTCGGTCAGCTGGCTGGAGTCCGCGTTGGTGCGAGAGAGTTCGAAGCCGCGGGCGTCGCGCAGCGGGTTCTCCTCTTCGAAGTCCCAGCGCGCGCGGCGCGCCCGGGCGCGCTGCCCGGCGTAGGCGTTGACCACCTGCGAGGAAGTCAGCATCGAGTTGGCTGCGGGATTGCTCGGAACCGAGATTCCGTACTCGGTCTCGATGCCCATAATGCGGCGTGCGCTCATGAAACGAGCCTACGTGAGAGTTCGGCGATCACGATGAGCCCAAGTACCCAGGACCGCCCCTGCGCACACCTGCCGGACTACCGTCCGTCGGCTCAGGCGGGCCAGCCCCCAGGGTCTCACTCTCCCGTCGGCGCTGGGTCTGGATAGCGCACGCCAAGCTGCTGCAAGGCGTCGTCGAGAATACGCATCACCTCGACTGTGTCCGACAGCGGCATCTCCGGACACTCCGTGCGGCCCTCTCGCACCGCCTGCGCGACGGCGCGGAGCATCGGCACGTAGCCACGTCCCTCGAAGGCGTACTGGAACTCCTCGGGATGCTCCACTCCCCGCTCGGGTGCAGACACATGCACCATGTGCCCCGGGCGGTGGAAGCGCGGTGAGATCTCGATCCGGCCCAGGGTGCCGACGATGCTGGCGCCGCCGGCTTGCGGTGTGGTCAAGGAGGCTTCCAGATGTGCCCGAGCCCCGTTGGGCCAGCTGAGCATCATACCGACCTCCGCGTCCACTCCCTGCTCGCTGAGGACTCCACTCACCGTCACCGACTGTGGCACGCCGAGCAGCATCTGAGCGAACGCCACCGGATAGATTCCCACGTCGAGCAGCACCCCGCCACCCAACGCCGGGTTCCAGAGCCGATGCACTGGGTCGGTCGGCGCGACGAAACCCAGGTCCGCGCTCACGGACCGCACCTCTCCGATGGCGCCGTCGGCCACCATCTGCCGAGCCTTCACGATCAGCGGGTTGAACCGGGTCCACATGGCTTCCATGCAGAACACCCCCCGCGCACGTACCTCGTCGACGAGCGATTCGGTCTCGGCGAGCGAATGCGTGAACGCCTTCTCGCACAGCACCGCCTTACCCGCGGCGGCCGCCAGCCGGACGGCGTGCGAGTGCTGTGGGTGCGGTGTGGCGACGTAGACGATGTCGACATCCGGATCCTCGACCAGCTTCCGCACGGAGTCGTAGGCGCTGGCGACGCCGAACTCACCCGCGAAAGCTTGGGCACGGTCGAGGTCGCGGGAGCTCACCGCCGCCAGCGCGGCGTTCTCCAGCCGCGCCAGGTCACTTGCCATGCTGCGGGCGATACCGCCGGTGGCGACGATTCCCCAGCCGAGTTCACGATCGTCATCAATGCTCATGAGGCACGACCCTAGCGCCCGATGGCACGCGGAATATCGGGCGGGCCCGCCACCACCTTCGCGTCTCCCCCGTCGAATCGGCAGTCGCGAACAGCCACGAATCGCTGGCTGCACGCATCCGCAGAACGCGACAGGCCGAACGGGTGTCTTGCGGGCACTTTAAGAGCTGGTCGTGGCATGCTTCACCGCCACGGCCCGCGACGCCCGCAGGATACCCGTCCGGCCTGTCGTCCCCGAAGCGGAACCGAGCTACAGGTACTGCCCGGTGTTCGCGACGGTGTCGATCGACCGTCCCGCTTCGCCTCCGGTCTTGCCGGAGATGAGGGTACGGATAAAGACGATCCGCTCCCCCTTCTTGCCGGAGATGCGTGCCCAGTCGTCCGGGTTGGTGGTGTTGGGGAGGTCTTCGTTCTCCTTGAACTCGTCGAAGCAGGCGTTGAGAAGATGCTGGACACGGATGCCCTTGACGCCCGTCTCCAGGGCGTTCTTGATGGCCATCTTCTTCGCCCGGTCGACGATGTTCTGGATCATCGCGCCGGAGTTGAAGTCCTTGAAGTACAAGACCTCTTTGTCGCCGTTGGCGTAGGTGACTTCCAGGAAGCGGTTCTCCTCGGTCTCGGAGTACATCCGCTCCACGGAACGCTGGATCATCGCTTCGACCGTGGTGTTCGGGTCCCCGCCGTGCTCCGCGACGTCGTCGCCGTGCAGCGGCAGGTCAGCGGTCAGGTACTTGCTGAAGATGTCCTTCGCCGCTTCGGCGTCCGGGCGCTCGATCTTGATCTTCACGTCGAGTCGCCCGGGCCGCAGGATGGCTGGGTCGATCATGTCCTCGCGGTTCGACGCGCCGATCACGATCACGTTCTGCAGGCTCTCCACGCCGTCGATCTCGGACAACAACTGCGGGACGATCGTGTTCTCGACGTCGGACGACACGCCCGAGCCGCGGGTGCGGAACAGCGAGTCCATCTCGTCGAAGAAGACGATGACCGGGGTGCCCTCACTCGCCTTCTCCCGGGCCCGCTGGAACACCAGCCGGATGTGCCGCTCAGTCTCACCGACGTACTTGTTCAGCAGCTCCGGGCCCTTGATGTTGAGGAAGTACGACTTTCCTTCCGGCCGTCCGGTCTTGCGGGCCACTTCTTTGGCCAGCGAGTTGGCCACGGCCTTCGCGATCAGCGTCTTCCCACAGCCCGGCGGACCGTAGAGCAGCACGCCCTTGGGCGCCCGCAGCTTGTGTTCCCGGAACAGGTCGGCATGCAGGTACGGCAGTTCCACGGCGTCGCGGATCTGGTCGATCTGGCCACCCAGCCCACCGATATCCAAGTAGTCGATGTCCGGGACCTCTTCGAGGATCAGCTCCTCGACCTCGCTCTTGGGGATGCGCTCGTAGACGAAGCCCGAGCGCGGCTCGAGCAGCAGCGAGTCTCCCGATCGCATGCCCGCGTCCTGAAGGGGGGAGGCGATTCGCACCACTCGTTCCTCGTCGGTGTGCCCGATGACGAGGGCTCGCTCGCCGTCGGCGAGGAGCTCCTTCAGCATGACGACCTCGCCGATGCGCTCGTACTCCATGGCACGCACCACGTTCAGCGCCTCGTTGAGCATCACCTCCTGCCCGGGGCGTAGCTCGCCGGCCTCGATCTCCGGGCTCACCGCCACCCGCAGCTTGCGTCCGCCGGTGAAGACGTCCACGGTTCCGTCGTCGTAGCGGTCCAGGAATATGCCGAAACCGGAGGGCGGCTGCGCCAGCCGGTCGATCTCCTCCTTCAGGGCCACGATCTGGTCGCGGGCCTCTCTCAGGGTGGCCGCCATCCGCTCGTTCTGGGCCGTCACCGAGGCGAGCCGCGCCTCGAGAAAGGCCACCTCGCCGGCAAGCTCAGAAGGCTCCCGCCCCGATCCTCGACGTATGTGCTCGAAGCCGTCGTCCTGTGTCGCCACAGTCGCACCTCCTCGTCGGGTGTCGCTCTAGTACCAGACCCTACCTGTGGTTGACCGGATCGCGCCGCCCGGCAGGCGATCGTGACGAGAAGTTGACGTGGAGATCCAATTCACGGTCACGCCTCCGCGCTGGGAGCCGGCCGCCGGCGCCGGGGCGGGGCCTTCACACCCGGTGCCAGGCGGCGTGCCGTCACCAGAAATCCGGTGTGCCCGACCATCCGGTGGCTGGGTCGCACAGCGAGTCCCTCGACGTGCCAGGTGCGCAGCATGGTCTCCGAACTGGCCGGCTCGGTGAAGCCCTCGTGTTCACGGATGGTCTCCACCGTCTTCGACAGCTGCGTGGTGGTGGCGACGTAGCAGCACAAGACGCCGCCCGGGACCATCGCCGAGGCCACGGCGTCGATGCACTCCCACGGCGCCAGCATGTCGAGGATCACCCGGTCGATCTCGGTGTCGGTGAGCTCCTCGACGAGGTCGCCCACGGTCAGGCGCCAGCCGGGAGGCTCGGCGCCGAAGAACCGCTCGACGTTGCCGGCGGCGATCTCCGCGAAGTCCGCTCGTCGCTCGTAGGAATGCAGGGTGCCCTCGCCGCCGATGGCGCGAAGCAGGGACATGGTCAGCGCACCGGAGCCGACGCCGGCCTCAACTACCCGCGCCCCGGGGAAGATGTCGGCCATCGCGACGATCTGCGCGGCGTCCTTCGGGTAGATGACCGTCGCGCCGCGCTTCATGGACAGCACGTAGTCGGACAGCAGCGGCCGCAGCGCCAGGTATGACGTGCCCCCGGTGGAGACGACCACCACCCCTTCGGGCTGCCCGATCAGCGAGTCGTGGGTGAACGAGCCCTTGTGGGTGTGGAACTCGCGGCCGGACTCCAGGGTGATGGTGTGGTGCCGGCCCTTCGGGTCGGTCAGCTGGACCTGGTCCCCTTCGCGGAACGGACCGGTCCGGCGCGCGGTTTCTGTCATCGGCATGCATCGAAGGCTATCCGGCACCGCTCAGCGCGCGGTGAGGGCGGCATCGACGTCGGCGGACGCCAGCACCCCGACCGTCCTGCCGTCGCCGTCGACGACGAGATACTCCGACGCGGGCCGGTGGCGCATCGCCCGCAGGAGATCCTCGCCGCGTACGTCCAGGGGGAGGGTCATGCCCTGCTGCAGAGACCTGGCCACGTGGGAGATGGGGATCCACGGCCTGCGTTCCTCGGGCACGGCGTTCAAGGCCGCCTCGTTCACTACGCCGGTGGGACGGCCCGCGGAGTCCACCACCACCATGGCGCGCGTGCCGGCTTCATGTGCCTGGCGCAGCGCCTCGGAGACAGGCTGGTCCGCGTAGATGCTGCTGGCCGGCCGCGCTAGGCGCCGGGCGTCCAGGCCGGGGAGCTTGGCCCGCATTCTGCCCACGGTTAGCGCCTGGGTGGCACCTCCCCACAACATCACCGATACGAGCACCGCCCACAGGATGCCGAACATCGACGGCCGGCCGCCCGCGAGCAGGAACGGCAGAGCGAACACCAGGACCGCGAGGACCTGTCCGGCCCGGGCTGCGACGATGGTCCCGCGGTTCTCGTCGCCGGTGATCCGCCAGACCACGGCGCGCAGCATGTGCCCGCCGTCGAGCGGGAGCGCGGGCAGCAGGTTGAAGGCGCCGACGACGAGGTTGGCCGCGGCCAGCGCGAGGAGCAGGTACTCGGGGATCTCGGCGGTGACGGGCGCGGCGGCGAGATAGGCCGCGCCCCCGATCAACAGAGACACGGCCGGTCCCGCGGCCGACACGAGGAGGTCCCGGGCGGGAGTGGGTGACTCCCGTTCGATCTCCGTATGCCCGCCGAGGAAGTGCAGCGTGATTCCTCGTACCGGGAGCCCGAACCCGATGGCCGTCATGGCGTGGCTGACTTCGTGGAGGAAGACCGAGGCGTACAAGAGCACCGCGAACGCGAACGTGACCGCGTACGTGCCCACGCCCAGTCCCGGGAGGTTGCGAGCGACGAACGGCTCGAACCCGACCGTGATCACCGCAGCGACGACGAACCAGGTCGGGCTGACGAAAACCGGTACGCCCGCCACCCGCCCGAGCCGGATGCTGCGCCCGACACCAAGTCCCATACCGAAAGCCTACGGTGCCCCGACAGTGTCGGTGCCGTGGTCTACGCTTCGGGGGCATGGACACACTGGGACAGGCTCTGGCCGAGAAGGACACCGCAGCCGTCTCCCGCGCCGGTAAGCGCGAGGCGCCGCCGGCGTTGAGCCTCTCCCCGTCCCGTGCGGCGGACTTCATGAGCTGCCCCCTGCTGTATCGCTTCCGCACCGTCGACCGGCTCCCGGAGCCCCCCAGCTCCGACGCCACCCGGGGCACCGTCGTGCACGGTGTGCTGGAGCGGCTCTTCGACCTCCCAGCGGCTGAACGAACGCCAGAGCAAGCCGTCGGCATGGTCCGTCCGGAGTGGGAGCGGCTGCTGTCGGACGAACCGGAGCTGGCCGGACTGTTCACCGACGACGAGGACGGCTCTGCCCTCCAGGACTGGCTCAGCAGCGCCGAGGGGCTCGTACAGCGGTACTTCACCTTGGAAGACCCGCAACGGCTCGAGCCCGCGGAGCGGGAGCTGTATGTGGAGACGACGCTGGATTCCGGGCTGCGGCTGCGCGGCTATGTGGACCGGCTGGACCGCGCGCCCGCCACCGGTGAGCTGCGTGTGGTGGACTACAAGACCGGCAAGGCGCCACGCGCGGGCTTCGAGCAGCGGGCCATGTTCCAGATGCGGTTCTACGCCTTGGTGCTCTGGCGGCTGCACGGCCAGGTCCCCCGGCTGCTCCAGCTGGTCTATCTCGGCAGCGGGGAGATCCTCCGATATGAGCCGGACGAGGCCGATCTCCGGGCCACGGAACGCAAGCTGGCGGCTCTGTGGAACGCGATCGAGCGCTCCACCAACAACAAGGACTGGCGGCCAAACCCCAGCCGATTGTGCGACTGGTGCGCGCACCAGGCGATCTGCCCAGCGTACGGCGGAACTCCCCCGCCCGTGCCCGAGCGCTCGCTCGTGGATGACTCCGCCGAGACCGAGGCTCCGACGCCGCGCACCTCGGTGGCTGACCTCTAGCGTCGTGCGCCGGAGCATGGCTTGGCGAATCCGTATCCTCCTTCGGTCGGATGAGACACCTCGGCGTGCAGGATGACCGGCAGAATCGTCCGTCCGCTTACCTTTGTTGTCCATGAGCGACGGCCTCGATCATCGGCAACGGGTCAATCCGTGGCTGTTCGACGGCGCTATCGTCGCGGCTCTGCTGACCGTCGGGCTGCTGTCGATGTTCGTCAACGCGGGCAGCATGCCGTCGTACCGCCCCGGGGACGCTCTCGGCGTCCTCCTGATCGCGCTCACCACGGTGCCCGTGCTCTTCCGGCGGGTCGCCCCGGTCTCGTCCGGACTCGTGCTCGCCGCCACCACCCTGCTGTATCTGGTGTGGGACTACGCGTCGCTCTCGTCGACCCCCGCCATGCTCATCGCCGTCTACAGCGCTGGCGCGTACGCCGTGCTGGCCCCGGGCCTGGTGGTGCTCGCGTCCCATTTCACGGTGACCATGGTGTACCTCGCCTCGATCTTCAACACTGTCGACGTCGTGGGGCCTGTGCTGGTGAATCTATGCTTCGCCATACTCGGGTACACCGGCGCGTGGGCGATCGGCAGGGGCATGCGCAACGGTCGCCTGTACACCGCACAGCTGCGGGACCGCGCCGAGCGGCTGGAGGGAGAGCGTACGGCAGAGGTCCGCGTCGCGCTGGCAGAAGAGCGGTCTCGCATCGCCAGGGAGCTGCACGACGTCGTGGCCCATCACGTTTCCGTCATGACGGTGCAGGCGGCCGGCGCCCAGCGCTCGCTTGAGAGTTCGCCCGCCCGCAGCAGTGAGGCGCTCCGTTCCATCGAGACCACCGGGCGGGCCGCGCTGACCGAGATGCGCCGGATTGTCGGCGTGCTCAGGAGCCCGGAACGCACCGGCCAGATCGGGGCACACCTCGAGGCGCACCGGGGCCCACAGCCAGGGGTTGCCGATCTGGAAGGCCTTGCCGATCAGATGCGTGCCACCGGGATCGACGTGACCTTGATCCACAAGGGCGACACCGGTGATTTGCCCGCCGGTGTCGACGTCACCGTGTTCCGGATCGTGCAAGAGGCACTCACCAACGCGCTGAAACACGCCGGTCCGGCATCGGTCCAGGTCAGTCTCGAACGGGCCTCCGATTCGATCACCGTCCGGGTACGTGACGACGGCCGTGGGATGGCCGCCCAGCTCGAAGCACGCCGGCCCGGCCACGGCCTGCTGGGAATACGCGAGCGGGTGGCGATCTACGGTGGGGTGTTCATGGCTGGTCCGCGGCACGGGGGTGGCTACGAGGTGCACGCACGAATCCCCTGCGACAGTGTGGAACAATCAACGGTGCAATGATGACGGCGAACTCTCCGATCCGCGTCCTTCTCGTCGATGACCAGCCACTTCTTCGCACCGGCTTCCGGATGATCCTCGAAGCCGAGTCCGATATCGCGGTCGTGGGCGAGTCAGGCGACGGCCAGGCCGCGGTCACGGACACCAGGGCCCTGCAGCCGGATGTCGTCCTGATGGACATCCGGATGCCTCGCATGGACGGGGTGCAAGCCACCAGGTCCATCACGGGTACCGCCCGGGAGAGCCCGCCTCGCGTCCTGGTTCTCACCACGTTCGACCTGGACGAGTACGTGGTCGAGGCACTGCGCGCCGGGGCCAGCGGGTTCCTGCTGAAGGACGTTCCCGCCGATCAGCTGGTGGAGGCGATCCGGACGGTGGCACGCGGAGACTCGGTGGTGGCGCCGAGCATCACCCGGCGGCTACTCGACATGTTCGCCACCCGGTTCCCGGCTACAGACGCGCCCACGCCCGCCTCCCTCAGTCACCTGACGGCGCGTGAGCGCGAGGTGCTCACCATGGTGGCACGCGGCATGTCCAACGCCGAGATCGCGGCCGAGCTCGTCGTCTCGGAGACGACAGTCAAGACGCACGTCGGCAACCTGCTCACCAAGCTGAGCGTGCGCGACCGCGTGCAGGCGGCCATTTACGCCTACGAGAGTGGACTGGTCACACCAGGCGCTCTGTGATCTCGCCGCTGGACCGGCCGGCGTCGCCGACGGCCGTCGCGCACCGCTCAACTGCGCAATTGAGTGTTGAGCCGCGCGGCCTGTCGCGTGAGGTGGTCGCGTTCGGGGAGGCTGGACGCTGACCTGGCGGCTTCCGCGTAGAGCCGCGCCGCGGTCACTGGGTCACCGTCTCGCGCGTGCAGGTACGCTGCGACGGCGGCGTGGCGGGGCAGCGCGGGGTCGAGCTCTGCCAGGGCAGCCAGGCCGGCCCGCGGGCCGTCGGCCTCGCCGACCGCGACGGCCCGGTTGAGGCTGGCCACCGGGCTGCCGGTGAGGCGCACCAGCTCGTCGTACCACTCGACGATCTGCGACCAGTCGGTCTCCTCGGCCGCCCAGGCGTCGGCGTGGAGTGCGGCGATGGCGGCTTGGGCCTGGAACTCGCCCAAGCGGTCGCGGGCGAGCGCGGCCTGGAGCACGTCGACACCTTCGGCGATCAGGCGGGTGTCCCACAGGCTGCGGTCCTGCTCGGCCAGTGGAATGAGCCTGCCGTCCGGGCCGGTCCGTGCCGGGCGCCGGGCGTGGTGGAGCAGCATGAGCGCGAGCAGGCCCGCGACCTCCTCATGGTTGATCTTGGCCGCCAGCTGGCGAGTGAGCCGGATCGCCTCGCCGGCGAGGTCGACGTCGCCGGAGTAGCCCTCGTTGAAGACCAGATAGAGCACGCGCAGCACCGTGGCGACGTCACCGGGCTGGTTGAACCGGACGCCCGAGACGGTCCGCTTGGCTCTGCTGATCCGCTGGGCCATGGTCGCCTCCGGCACGAGGTAGGCCTGTGCGATCTGACGCGTGCTCAGGCCGCCCACGGCGCGCAGCGTGAGCGCCACGGCCGAAGCCGGTGTCAGGGACGGATGCGCGCATAGAAAGTACAGCTGGAGCGTGTCGTCCACCTCCTCCCCCGCGACGGGCGACGGCTCGGCCTCGACCCGTGTCTCGCGGTGCCGGCGGGAGGCGTCGGCCCGGGCGGTGTCGAGGAACTTGCGCCAGGCCACCGTGACCAGCCACCCCTTGGGGTCCCGCGGCGGCTCGGCGGGCCACACCCGAAAGGCTTCGACCAGAGCGTCCTGCACGGCGTCCTCGGCCGTCGCGAAGTCGACCCCGCGACGGACGAGGACGCCGATCACGGTGGGGGTGAGAGCCCGCAGCACTGCCTCGTCCACCCCTTTGCGTCACTCCGTGATGGTGTGCGAGGCGGTGAGGAACGGCCGCACCTCGAGCCACTCGTGGATGGGCTTGCCACCCGCGCCCGGAGCTGCCGAGAGCTCGCCGGCCAGTTCGAGTGCGCGCTCGTGGGTCTCGACGTCGATCACCATCCAGCCGGCGATCAGGTCTTTCGTCTCCGCGAACGGGCCATCGGTGACCGGTGGCCGCCCCTCGCCGTCGTAACGGACGAACATGCCCTCCGGGGAAAGCCCCTGACTGTCGACGAACTCACCAGTGCCCTCGAGCCGAGCCGCGAAATCCCGCATGTACTGCACGTGGGCCGATACCTCCTCCGGCGTCCACTGGTTCATCGGCACGTCGTTGACCGCAGGCGGGGCGCCCCGGTAGTGCTTGAGCAGCAGGTACTTGGCCATCGTGGGTCCCCCTTCGTACGGTACGGCCCATTGTGGCCGTATTCGCTTCAGGGATGTAGCCGCATGAAAATTCTCGACATCGCGCCCCGGAGCTTTCTGATGGACCGCCACCCGATATCAGAATTTTCATACCGGTGGTCTGTTAATTGAGCGTTTCGCTCGCTAGACTCGCTAAGACGCTGCACCATTGAGCAGACCGCTGGCTCGGAGGAGAGTTCACGCCATGACTGCTACGTCCCCAGGTCTCACGGATCGCGCACCGCTCGCGGACGCCGACGTCGACGCGTTCGAGCGTGACGGCTACATCCGGCTGAAGAATGTCCTGGATCCGGGTCTCCTGCGGGAGCGCGAGCCGGAGATCACCACCAAGGTCCTTGAGCTGAATACCGTGCACGCCCCCATGGCGGAGCGCACCACCACGCAGAAGGCCTTCCTGCAGGTTGGAAACTTGTGGAAGCATAGCCAGGCTGCTCATGACCTGGTCTTCTCACGGAGGCTGGCCCGGATCGCGGCATCGCTGCTCCAGGTCGACAGCGTCCGCCTCTACGCCGACCAGGCGCTGTACAAGGAGCCGAGCGGTGGCATCACGCCATGGCACGCAGACCAGTACTACTGGCCGCTGTCGACCGACCGCACCTGTACCGTGTGGATCCCGCTGCAGGACACGCCGCTGGACATGGGCCCGCTGTCGTTCGCGCGCGGCAGCCACCGGTTCGAGTTCGGCCGTGACCTGAAGATCAGTGACGAGTCGGAGCGCGCGTTGCAGGAAGCGCTGCAGCGGGAGGACTTCCCCATCGACGAGGCTCCATACGACCTCGGTGACGTGAGCTTCCACCTGGGCTGGACCTTCCACCGGGCGGGCCGCAACACCGGCACGGAACCGCGGCGGGTGATGACCGTCATCTACATGGACGCCGACATCCGGGTCGGGCCGCTGGTCCGCCCGGAGCAGCAGAACGATCTCGATGTCCTGATGCCGGGAGCCACCCTCGGCGACGTTCCGGACACGCCACTCAACCCCGTGCTCTACCCCTAAATGATCATGTAAACCATGTTTTCTCGTGCTTCACCATGTCTACAGTCCTGGTGAAGCACGAGAAAACATGGTTTACATGATCATTTAGGCGTCGCTTGGTGGAGGGTGGTCTCAGCCCTTCTCCGCGCCGTGAGTGAGCCCGGAGATCAGCAGCCGCTGCGCGCCGAAGAAGCCCACGATCACGGGGACGGTGATGGCGATCGAGCCGGCCATCAGCACCGTGGCCGGCACGGTGAACTCGGTCAGCTGGGCGATGCCCAGGGCCACGGTCCAGCGTTCCCGGTCCCGCACCAGGAAGAGCAACGCGAACAAGTACTCGTTCCAGGCGATCATGAACACGTAAAGGCTGGTGGCAGCGATACCGGGCAGCGACATCGGCAGCACCACCTTCCAGATCATCTTCAGCCGCCCACAGCCGTCGATCAGTGCGGCCTCCTCGACGCTGACCGGAACGGCGACGAAATAGTTCCGCAGCATGTACAGCGCCACGGGCACCGTCATCGCCATGTAGATGAGCACCAGCCCGAACAGTGACCCGGTCAGCCCGATCCGGCTCATCCCCACGAACAGGGGCACGGCGAGCACGATCCCCGGAAACAGGTAGACAGCGAGGAACATGCCGTTGACCGCCGTGCGGCCGAAGAAGCGCAGCCGAACTGCCGCGTACGCGCCCAGGACACTGCAGCCCACCGCCAGGACGACGGTGCCGACCGCCACGCCGAGCGAGTTGCGCATCAGCCGGGCCAGGCCGAATCCGCCCTCCGACTCGTCACGCAGCGCCGTGGGATAGGAACCGAAGTCCAGCTCGGACGGGGCTGGAAACAGGTCGAGCGGCGCGTTCACCACCGCGGAGAACGGGCGCACGGACAGCAGCATGCCGTAGAGAAGCGGTCCGGCGCTCACCACGACCGCCCCGGCGATGACGAGTACCTTGAGCACCGTCAGGACCCGCTTCTCGGTGGTTCCGCTCATTCGGCTCCGGCTCATCCGATGTTCTCCGCACGGTTGGCTCGTACGTAGACGGCCATCAGGACGGCGAGGATCACGGTCATCACCAGCCCGTAGGCGGCCGCAGTACCGATGTTCGCCCGGGTGATCAGCTCGTCGTACACCTTGATCGCCATCACCTGAGTGCCACCGGCGCCGCCGGTGAGGAGGTAAATGTCGTTGAAGCTCTGGAACGACCAGATGAAGCGCAGCAGGATCAGCAACGCGACGACACCCCTTAACTGTGGCATCACGATGTAGCGGAACCGCTGCGTGATCGACGCCCCATCGATCGACGCCGCTTCCTCGAGCTCGCCGGGAATCACCTGCAGGCGCGCGGTGATGAACAGGAAGGCGAGCGGGGCCGTCTTCCAGATCTCGAACAGGACGACGACGACCAGCGTCACTGGCACCGGAATGCCGAGGAAGGTCTGCGACGTGGTGCTGAGGAAGGCGATCGGGCCGTCCCAGCCGAGGAACTCGGTGCCGAACGCGTTCACCACGCCGTATTGGCTGTTCAGCAGCGTCTTCCAGATGGTGGTGGCGGCCACGATCGGCAGCACGTACGGGATCAGCACGAGGGCGCGGATCAGGCCGCGCCCGGGGAACGGATGGCGCAGCGCGATCGCCACCGCCAGGCCGGCGGCGATCGCGCCCAGCGTGGTGGCGGTGGCGTAGATGGCGGTGGTCCGGAACGACGTCCAGAACACGGTGCTGGAGAGCACTGTCGAGAAATTGTCGACGGTGAACTCGAGGTCGAACAGGGAGATTCGCGGGATGTCCACCAGCCGGACATTCAAGAACCCGAACGCCACCACCGCGAAGAACGGCAGGACGACGACGAGGAAGACCACCAGTACCGTCGGGCTCACCAGGAGCCGGCCGGTCAAGTCGTCACGCCGGGACCGGGTGAGCGGCCGCCGGGTCAGCGGCCGCCTCACCCTCCCCCGCGTCCGGTGCGAAGGCCGGGACGTCCCCAGCGTCATCCGCCGATTTCCTGCTGGACGGTGGACACCTCCGCGGCCAGCTGCGCCGCCACCTCGGCTGGATCGGTGCCTCGGTACAGGGGCTCGATGTTCTGGGCCAGGACGTGCTGGGAGAAGACCGCGCCCGCCACCGTGGCGTCGTCGGTGCCGAAGCCCCAGCGGCTGATCGCGTTGGCGCCGTCCTGCAACGCCTGGACGACCTCCTCGCCGTAGATCTCGCTGATCGACGCGTCGTTCTCCGGATCCGGCCCGAACGGCAGCTCGCCCCAGGCGTCGATGAACTCGGTGGGATTCTCCGCGGTTCCGCCTCGCAGCGGGACCCTGCCCTCGGTGGCCGTCGCCAAGGTGTCGACGTATCCGTCACCCAGGACGTACTCGATGTACTGGCGGGCCTCGTCGGCGTTCGCGCCGACCGGCACACCGTAATTGAGCGTGGCGCCGTACTGCCGCCCGCCCGTCTCGGCGGCGTTCAGGACGGTGACGAAGCCGCTGTTCTCGGCCAGGAACATCGGATCGTCGGCACACTCGGCACAGGTGAGCGGGTTGTTCGGGTCGAGCCCGGCAAGCTCGTCGATGATGTGCGAGGAGAACAGCAGCATCGCGGCGTTGCCGGCCAGATACGCCGCGCGTGCGCTTTCGACGTCGAACTGGCCACCCGCGGAGGAGTCGGCGAGCTCCCGGAAGACGCGCAGCCCTTCCGCACACTCCGGCGAGTCGACGGTGACCTCGCCGTCGGTGATCAGGTCACACCCGGTGGGCTGAAGAATCGCTTCCAGTGACTCCGTCGTGAACGGGTTGCCAGGCTGGGTTCCCAGCGCCATGCCGGACATGCTCCCGGAGCTGAGCTCGGCGGCGATCTCGGCCAGATCCTGCACCGTCTCGGGTGTGTCCAGGCCGGCGTCGTCGAGCAGGTCCTGCCGGTAGACGACGAGGTGACCCCAGCCGTCGCTGGGCACCGCCGCGAGCGCGCCACCGACGGTGACCAGGTCGAGTGCTTGCTCGCTGAACGTCTCCGCGCCGAGGTTCTCCATCACCTGAGCGGGGACCTCGGTGTCGAGCAATCCCTGCTCGTTCCAAGCCGCCGTCTGGTCCGGCGCGTGCAGGATTACGTCCGGGACGTCGCCGGAAGCGGCTCCGGTGACCAGGGACTGATTCTGGTCGGCGCCGGCCAGCGGCACGACCTCCACCTCGATGCCGGTCTCCTCGGTGAACGCCGCGGCCACCGCTTCCTGTCCGGCCAGGCGCTCCGGCGTGACGTGCGGTGTCCACATCGTGATGGGAGACGCGGGCTCCCCGTTTCCCTCGTCTCCCCCGCTCGAATCGTCACCACCGCACGCGGCTACCGCGAGCAATACCCCGGCGGCCGTCAGGCCGGTGGTGATCCGGGTGCCCTGCCGCCGGGGACTGCGCGGGCTCGTGGGTGCTCTCATGCCCAACCTCCAAGGATTTCGCCGTTCATCGGTGTTGTGTCTGCATTCGAATGGTGGCCGCGGACGTGTCGTCCCGCGGAACAGGCAGGGCTCGGCCGTCCAGCGCGGCCAGAGCGAGCAGGACGGTCGCCCCGGTCAGGCCCAACGGGGCCACCGCCGCGGGACGGCCGTCGGCCGTGACCTTCTCCGGCAGGCTGCCCAGCGCGGTGCGGCGGAGGTCCAGCCAACTGAGGAGACGATGGGCGAGAACACGGTCACCGGTAGCCGCGGCGGTGAGCGCGTACAGGGACACCTGAGGCGTCCACGCCGTGCTGTGATCGCTCCACTCCTCTCCCGGCCGGACGCCGCCGTTCGGGACAGCCGTCGCCGACATGGCGGCCCGCCAGGCGTCGAGCACGGCGGGCTCCTCCGGCCCGAAGGGCGGCAGAAGAAACGCCACCGACGCGTCGCGCCCGCCGTGCCCACTCAACCGGCGGCTGTATCCGTGCGCGCCGAACCGGTCCCGGATCGCGCCCGCGAGCTCCCCCGCAGCCCGCGCCGCGCGCCCGGCAAGTTCAGGCTCGTCGTTGCGAAGCAGGTCACGCCCGCATCGCAACGCGAGCAGAAGGGGTGCGGCCGTGCCGAGGGTGGCCTCGTCGACGTCCATCTCCCAGAAGTCCTGCGAAGCCCACGGCAGGCGCGTCCGCGGATCCAACGAATCGAGCGCGGCGGTGATGCCCGCGCGGACCATCGGCAGGAACGCGTCCGCCGCGCCACCGGTCCGGTCGCACGCCCAGGCCGCCCACAGACTCCATCCGATGCCGTCGAGCTGGCGCCCGCGGTTGTCAGGCACGTCGCCGGATCCGTCGGGAAGGTAGCGAGCCTCCCATCCGCCGTCGTCCTCTTGCATGGACGCGACGTATCGGAGCACGTGCGCCGCCTCGGCGTGGCGGCCGGCCACCGCCAGCGCCACCGCCATGAAACCCGCGTCGCGCGGCCACACGTAGCGCCAGTACGGGCTGCCGGCCGCCACCGCGGCGCCGTTGGGAAACGTCAGCACATCGATGTCGATCAGCGCCTCGCGAGCCATGCCCGCGTATGGTGAGCCGGCCCCGGGGATCTCGGCCATGCTGAGCCGCTCCCGGTTGGATTCGACCTGCTCCGGCGTCGCCATCGCGGCGCTCGGCAGCGAACCGCTGGTGACGTCGAGGAAGCCGGTACCCGGCACGCGGCGTATGTCGGAGCCCGGCGGCACCACGAGTGGGCCACCGCCCGTCCCGACGACGACGCCTTCGGAGTACAGGCGAGTCTCGGGTGTCCACGCGGTGCCACGCGTGCCCAGCTCCTGCGGGAGTGTCATGTGCCCTCCGGCTGCGCATAGGCGACGGTGGTGAAGTCGTAGCGATCTCCGCGGTAAAGGGAGCGACCATGCTCGATCTTGCGTCCGTGCTGGTCGTAACCACTCTGTACGACGTAGAGGCCGGCCGCGCGTTCTGGCACACCGAACAGCTCAGCCGTCGGAGCGTCGATATTCATGGCGCTGATCCGCCGCTCGTGCCTGGAGATGCGCACGCCGTACTCGCGCGCGAACAGCGCGTACAAGGACGACTCCAGGTCATGGTCGAGAAGGCCGGGGAAGTAGTCTGCCGGAACCCTGATCCGTTCGATGGACAGCGGTACGTCGTCGGCGAGCCGGACCCGGGTGATCTCGTAGTACAGCGCCCCAGGCTCGATGGACAGGTCGTGCGCGACACCGAACCCGGCCTGCTCGGTCCGGCTCTCCACAAGTTTCGATCCCGGCTTCCACCCCCGCTCGCGGATCTCCTCGGAGAACGACTTGAGCACCGGCGCCTTCGACAGGTGCGGAGCCGCGACGAAAGTTCCCACCCCGGGGGCGGACCTGAGCAGGCCTTCGTCCTCGAGAAGCTTGAGCGCGGCTCGCACGGTGACGCGGGAGACCCCGAACAGCTCGGCGAGGTTTCGCTCCGACGGCAGCACGTCGGCCGGCTGGAGCGTAGCGATGAACTGCTTGACCAGGAGGTCGCGCACCTGCCTGGGTTTGACAGACGGCCGGGCCATAAGGCGGCCTCCTCCCGTCTTGTCCGCATTTGGGACCAGTGGTTAGCTCACGATGGTGATGTTGACGGATACTAGACCGTCGTGGGCATCTTTAGCTAGACCGTCGGTCTGCGAATTCGCGCGGCACGAGAACGCGGCACGCAAGGAAGCCCGGGCGGCTCTTCCTGGATCGCCCGGATGTCCGGGCTCGTCCTCGTGGAGGACCGCCGGGCGTCCCTCATCCGCTGGACGGAGTGCGTAGACCAGCCGAAAACCCGAGCGCACTGTCGGTTCGCGCCCCTAGGTTGGTCTCGGGTCATCTACATCACGAGGAGCACACTGTGACCAACACCAGCCAGCCCGGCCCTCCCGCGGCCAGCGCTGTGGACCTCGCCAAGGTCTACGGCTTCGGCGATACGCAGGTCATCGCCCTGGGCGGTGTCAGCGTCGAGTTCGCCGCCGGACAGTTCACCGCCATCATGGGACCGTCAGGCTCGGGCAAGTCCACGCTCATGCACTGCATGGCGGCCCTGGACTCTCCGACGTCGGGAAAGGTTTACATCGGCGAGGTCGAGCTGAGCTCGTTGAAGGACAAGGAACTCACCCGCATCCGGCGTGACCGGCTCGGCTTCATCTTCCAGGCCTTCAACCTGGTGCCCACCCTCAACGCCAAGGAGAACATCACACTCCCCCTCGACATCGCCGGTCAAGACATCGACAAGGAGTGGTTCGATACCGTGGTCCGCACCGTCGGACTTGCGGACCGGCTGAAGCACAAGCCCAACGAGCTCTCCGGCGGTCAGCAGCAGCGTGTCGCGTGCGCCCGCGCCCTGGTCAGCCGTCCGGATATCATTTTCGCCGACGAGCCGACCGGCAACCTGGACTCGCGCTCCGGCGCAGAGATCCTCGCCTTCCTGCGCAACTCGGTGCGTGAGCTCGGGCAGACCATCGTCATGGTCACCCACGATCCCGGCGCCGCCGCGTACGCCGACCGGGTGCTCTTCCTCGGCGACGGCCAGATCGTCGACGAGATGTTCGACCCCAGCGCTGAGAAGGTTCTCGAGCGGATGAAGAACTTCGACCCGATCGGCCAGGTGTCGTAGACCCATGCTGCGAGCAACCCTGAAGAGCCTGGCCGCGCGGAAGCTCCGGCTGGGAATGAGCGCGTTCGCGATCGTCATCGGCGTCGCGTTCGTGGTCGGCTCCTTCGTCTTCACCGACACACTCAATCGCGCCTTCAGCGACATCTTCGGCGACCTGAACGCCGACGTCGTGGTGCGCCCGGCCACTCCAGAGGGCCAGGACGACTGGATGGCGTTCATGGGCACCGGTGCGTCGGTGACGGTGTCGCAGGAGCTCGTCGACGACGTGGCCGCCCTTCCGGAGGTGGAACGCGCCGACGGCGAGGTGGAGGACGCCAGCGTCTTCGTCCTGGACAAGGACGACAAAGTCGTCGGCGTCGCCGGCGCGCCTGGCGTCGCTGTGAACTGGCACGACGGGCCGTCGGCCGACGGCGAGACGGTCCTCGAGATCGTCGAGGGACGAGCCCCGGAGCGCGCCGGCGAGGTCGCCATCGACGATCAGACCGTCGAGAGCACCGGCTACGAGCTCGGCGATGAGATCCCGATGATCACTCTCGGAGACGAGCCAAGGATCACCGCGGAGCTCGTCGGTGTCTCCCGGTTCGGCGAGAGCGGCAGCCTGGCCGGAGCGAGTCTCGCCGTCTTCGACACCGAGACCGCACAGCAGCTGTTCATGGGCGGCGAGCAGGCGTTCAACCGGATCTCCGTCACGGCCGCGTCCGGCGTCGAGGCCGAAGAGCTGCGCGACGTGCTCACGCAGATGCTGCCCAGCGAGCTGGAGGCAAAAACCGGGGCCGAGGTCGATGAGGAGACCGCGTCGGCCGTCGAGGAGGGCCTCGGCTTCTTCAACACGTTCCTCCTGGTCTTCGCCGCGATCGCGTTGTTCGTGGGTATCTTCCTGATCCTCAACACGTTCTCCATCCTGATCGCTCAGAGAACCCAGGAGATGGCCCTGCTCCGGGCGCTCGGCGCCGAGCGTGGGCAGGTCACCCGGTCGGTACTGATCGAGGCGTTGATCGTGGGGCTAATCGGGTCGACCTTGGGGCTGCTTCTCGGGCTGGGGGTCGCGCTGCTCCTGCAGATGGCTTTCGCGGCCTTCGGCATGGACATCGGCGGCGGCCTGGTCATGTCCCCACGCACGGTCATCGTCGCCTACGCGGTGGGTGTGCTGGTCACGATGATCGCCGCGTTCGTCCCCGCCCGGCGGGCCTCGCGGGTTCCCCCGGTCGCGGCCATGCGCGACGACGTCGTCGCACCCACGTCCTCGGCGCGCCGGTCCTCTCTGCTCGGTGGCTTGCTGACGGCCGGAGGTGCGGCCGCGATGGCGGCGGGCCTCGCCGGCATCGCGCCTTCCCCGGTCGCCTTCGTCGGCGGCGGCGTGCTCGCGGTGTTCATCGGCGTGGCGCTGCTCGCTCCCGTCATCTCACGTCCGCTCGTCCGGGTGATCGCCGGATGGTTCCCGCGGGCCTTCGGAACGGTGGGCAGGCTGGCGCGGGAGAACGCGCTGCGCAATCCCCGCCGCACAGCGGCCACAGCGTCCGCTCTCATGATCGGCCTCGCGCTCGTCTCAGCCATCGCGGTGTTCGGTGCGTCCACCAACAAGAGCATCGACAAGGCCCTCGACGAGGGCATGGAGGCCGATTTCGTGATCGGCAACGCTGTCGGCCAGCCTTTCTCCCCCGCGGTCGCCGAACGCGCCAGGGCGACCGACGGCGTGGAAGGCGTTGCCGCCCTGCGGAACACGTTCGCGGTGGTGAACGGGTCCCAGGAGTTCCTCATGGCCATCGACCCCGAGGCGTTCGGCCAGGCCAGTCAGCTCGACATCGTCGACGGATCGACGGACCTGACCGGTGGCGGCACGATCGTCGGCGAGGACAAGGCAGACCGCGAGGGCCTCGCCATCGGCGAGGAGATCGAGGTCGACCTGCCGGCAGGCGCCAGAACGGTTCCTGTGGTCGGCATCTACGCCGAGAATCCACTCCTCTCCGGAAGCTACATCTTCGGTTTCGACACCTTCGAGGAGCTGGGCGGGCCGGCGGCCGACGCGTCGGTCTATGTCGTGGCCGCGGACGGTGCCGACCTGGCGGGCGTTCAAGCCTCGCTCGAGCAGGCGACCGCGGATCTACCGACGGTCACCGTACAGAATCAGGAAGAGTACAAGCAGTCCTCGCGTGAGGAGATCAACCAGCTGCTGTACATCGTCTATGCCCTGCTGGGCCTGGCCGTTCTGATCGCGATCCTGGGCATCGTCAACACCCTTGCGCTGTCGGTGATGGAACGCACCCGGGAGGTCGGGCTACTGCGCGCGGTGGGATTGAGCCGGCGGCAGCTCCGCACCACCATCCGGCTGGAGTCGATCACCATCGCCGTGCTCGGAGCCGTCCTCGGCATCGGCCTCGGCGTGATCTTCGGGGTGTCGCTGCAACAGGCGATCTCCGACGAGGGACTGGATGTGCTCGACGTACCGGTGGGCCAGCTCGCGGGGTTCGTCGTGCTCGCTGCCCTCGTCGGGGTCCTGGCTGCGGCTTGGCCTGCCCGGCGGGCGGCGAGACTCGACGTGCTCCGGGCCATCACCACGGAGTAGCGGTGCGCAATGAGGAGGGACCGGGCCGATGTGGGCGTTTCTAGTGGCGACGTCCCGCATCGGCCCGGCCTACCGAGCCCAGCAGTTCGGCGACGTCGAGGCCGGCGAGCGAATCGATGAGCACCAGTCCCGGCGCGGGGTCGATGGCCACGGTGTTGGGGACGCCGACGACACGCATGCCCGCGGCGAGGCCTGAGGCCACCCCCGGCGGGGAGTCCTCCACCACCAGGCAGTCGGCCGGGGCGATTCCCAGCTCCGCGGCGGCCGCGAGGTACGGCTCCGGGTGCGGCTTTCCCCGGCTGACGGAGTCCCCGGTGATCACCGCGGTGAATGTCCCAGCTGGTAGCTGGGACACGACCGCCTCGGCGAGCACCCGGTAGGACATCGTCACCAGAGCCGCGGGCACACCCGCGCGGCCGAGTCCTGCCAGTAGCTCGACAGCGCCCGGCCTCCACTCGACCCCCGCCTTCACGCCGGTCAGAACTTCGGCCAGCAAGTGGTCACGCACCTGTTCCGCCGACATCGGCAGGCCGGCTCGCTGCCTGATGTACTCTCCAGCCGCGAGCAGATCACTGCCCACCAGCGCAAGACTGTCCTCTTCGGTCCAGGACCCCCCGTGGGACTCCACGAGAACCTGCTCGGCGGCGATCCACAACGGTTCGGTGTCGACGATGGTGCCGTCCATGTCCCAGAGGACCGCGGCTGGAAGGGGAGCACTCACCCAGCCATGGTCTCATGTACCGCCGTGCCCGGCCCAAACCCCGGTGGCGCCAGCACGCGGTCGGGCGAGGGTCGTAGGCTGGCTTCGGGACGAGGAGGTCCCGCGGGAGCCACGGCGAGGTGGTAGAAGCGTTCGCCGTCGACAATCAACGCAGGGGGAAGGACCGGAGTGATCGAACTCGACAGTGTTCCGCAACTGCACGAGCCTGTCCTCATCGCCGCGTTCGAGGGCTGGAACGACGCTGGCGAGTCCGCGACGGGCGCGGTCGAGCACCTCGAGCAGACGTGGAACGCTGAGCCTCTCGCATCGCTCGATCCGGACGAATACTACGACTTCCAGGTCAACCGGCCTATCGTCTCGCTCGACCCGGACGGGATCCGCAGCCTGCAATGGCCCACCACCAGGATGTCCCTGGCCAACTCCCCCGACCTCGGCCGCGATGTCGTCCTCCTGCGGGGAATCGAGCCCAACATGCGCTGGCGCGGGTTCTGCGCCGAACTGCTCAGCGTGGCAGCGGATCTCGGCGTCGAGCAGGTCGTCACGTTCGGCGCTCTTCTCGCCGACGTCCCCCACACCCGTCCGGTCCCGGTCACCGCGTCCGCCAGTGACCCCGCCACCGCCTCGTCGCTCGGGCTGGAACCATCCCGGTACGAGGGACCTACCGGAATCGTGGGCGTCTTCCAGGACGCGGCCTCCCGCGGCGGGCTGAACGCCGTATCGCTGTGGGCGGCCGTTCCGCACTATGTCGGGCAGTCGCCGTGTCCCAAGGCCACCGTGGTTCTCCTGCGCCGTCTCGAGGACATTCTCGACCTCCCCGTGCCGCTGGGAGACCTGCCGGAGCAGGCCGAGGCGTGGCAGCACGGTGTTGAAGAGCTGGCGCAGGAAGACGCCGACGTCGCCGAGTACGTACAGCGCCTGGAGGAGGCTTCGGACACCATCGACCTGCCCGAGGCGTCCGGCGAGCACATCGCCCGCGAGTTCGAGCGTTACCTCCGCCGCCGCGGACGAGACATCTGAACCGAAGCGGCGCCTCGCGGATGACGCGTGCTCAGCCGTTGAAACCGCGGGGAACCGTGTCGTCCAGTTCGACCGTCTCCGGCCACGGCGCGTGCCCGGCGAGGCGCAGCCAGCGCACCAGCAGTTTGCGGCGCAGTCGCTGAGCGCCCCGAACCATCTCGTTGTGGAATCTCCGAGCGTGTGCCGCACGGCGACAGGCCATCCCCAGCTCATCGAGCGGCTGGCCGAGGCCCGGAATCTCCTCGCGCAGGGCGGCGAGGTCCTGTGGGTCGTCCAGGCCCGTGCACAGCACCGCGGTCAGGTCGCTCTCGGCCTGGTAGCGGCTTTCCTCGTTGACTGTGCGGGCACGCGAGGCCGCGTCGGCGACGACCACTGACGTGGCCGGGTCGAGCAGGCCGGCCGTGGCGAGTTCGAGTGCGGATGCCGAGCGCCGGAGCAGTTCCGCATCGAGCACGGCCCGCGACGCGTCGACACGGGCGTGCAGCCGGTCCAGCCGACCCGCCGTCCAGGACAGGTACACGCCGAGCAGCAGCAGCGCCCCGACGACGATCAGAATCCACATCATGACGTTCAGACCCTAACGGCGAGGCATGCGGAATACGCGGTTGGCCGGCGACCCCACGGCCATCACCATCTCGTACACGGCCAGCACCTCGCCTGCGAGCTCTGACCAGTCGTACCTGCGCACCGCGACGGACGCGGCGTCGCGGTACTGCCGCCGCCGGTCCGGGTCCGCGAGAAGCGCGCAGGCCTCGTCGGCCAGAGCATCGGCGTCGCCGATCGGAACGAGCGCGCCCAGGCGCCCGTCGTCGAGGACCGCGCGGAACGCCACCAGATCGCTGGCCAGCACGGGCGCTCCAGCCGCCATGGCCTCTACCAGAACGATCCCGAACGACTCCCCGCCCGTGTGCGGTGCCACGTAGATGTCGCTGCTGGCGAGCATGGCGGCTTTGTCCTCGTCGCTCACGGCGCCCAGGAAGGTCACGGAGTCCCGATGCTCGGCCGGAATGGCCTGGCGGATCTCGCTGGTGTCGCCCGGGCCGGCGACCAGGAGGCGCGCGTCCGGCATCTTCGCCCGGATCCCCGGCCACGCGGCCAGCAGGACAGGCAGGCCCTTGCGCGGTTCGTCCACGCGGCCAAGGAACGACAAGGTGCCGCCATCGCTTCGCCACTCCGGACGCGCGGGTACGTTGAAACGGTCCACGTAGAGGCCGTTGGGAATCAACACCGGATCGCCCCCGAGGTGCTGCACCAACGTGCGCCGAGCCTCCTCGGAGACCGCGATCCGGGCACTGAGCTTCTCGACGCTGGACTGAAGGATCCCGCGCGCCGCGCTCATCGCCCGGGACCGATCCGTGGCCTGGTGAAAGGTTCCCACCACCGGCATGTCGGCCCACCAGGTGGCCAGCAACCCCAGGCTCATGGTCTCCGGCTCGTGGATGTGCACGACGTCGAAGTCACCGTCGGTGAGCCAGCGCCGCACTCGCGCCGCGGCCCGCGGGCCGAACAGGATCCGTGCCACCGACCCGTTGTAGGGCACCGACACCGGCCGGCCAGCCTTCACCACGTACGGCGGCGCGTGGTCGTCCTCACCGCCCGGTGCCAGCACCGACACGCTGTGGCCGCGGGCCATGAGCTCTTCGCTGAAGTCCCGGATGTGGAACTGCACTCCCCCAGGCACTCCCCATGCGTAAGGGCAGACGATGCCGATCTTCACGTCGACACGAGCTTGTCGTCACTAGGCCGGCGCGGGTCTGCCGCGTCGAGATCGGAGAGAAACAGTCGCTGTGTCATGTGCCAGTCCTCTGGATGCTGGCGGATGCCGTCTTCGAAGGCGTCCGCCACCCGCTGCGTCATGGTCGCGATCCGGTTGGCGCGCTCCTGTGGCACGGGGACCGGCTCGTGAAAGTTGAGCACGATACCGTGGTTCGGCTCGCGGCCTTCATACCACATGGTCACCGGCAGGAGCACGGATCCGGTGCGCATCGCCAGCATGGCCGGGCCGGCCGGCATCCGGGTCGGCTCCCCGAACAAGGTGACCTGGACACCGCGCTGCGACAGGTCACGTTCCGCGGGGAGACATACGAGCTTGCCGTCCTTGAGGTGCTCGGTCAGCTTGGCGATCACGTCGATGCCACCCCCGGAGAGCGGGAAGATGGTCATGCCCAGCTTCTCGCGATAGGCGACGAACTTGTCGAAGAGCTTCTCCGGGCGAAGCCGCTCGGCGACGCTGGCCACCGGAAGACCCGTCTGTCCTGCCCAGGCACCCGCGTGATCCCAGTTCGCCATATGCGGCAAAGCGACCACGACGCCCTGCCCGCGCTCGAGCGGACCCCGCAACTGGCCCTCGTTGATGACTCGCACCCGGGACACGATGCGCTCCCGGTCCCAGTCCCCGATCCTGAACGCGTCGCCCCAGTACCGCATGTACGAGCGCGCCGCTTCCCGGCTCAGCCGCCGGAGCTCGTCGGGGCTGGCGTCGGGCACGACTCTCGCCAGATTGCGTTCCAGGCCCCGCACCGACGGTGAGCGGCGTCGCCACGCGATGTCGGAGAACGTGCGGAGGAGGCCATAGGCGGCCCGCTCGGGCAAGGCGCGCATAATAGACCAGCCGGCGCTGTACATCGCCAGCCGACGGCGATCCGCGAAGCCGCTCATGGCGTAGCCACCTGCTGATAGACGTGCCTGATCCGTTGGAAGACCGTCCATGCGCTCGCGCTCATCAGCAGCCAGAGTACGACCTCGAGCACCACGACAGGCCACCCGAACAGGCCGACGAGCCCGGTGGTGACCAGGATGGCAACCAGCCGGTCCGCGCGCTCGGCGATCCCTCCGGAGGCCGTGTATCCGAGGCTCTCCGCCCTGGCTCGGGCGTAGGAGACGATGGCGCCCAGGGCCAGGCAGGCGATGAGCAACGCCGTCATGCGCAGGTGCTCCCCCTGCCCGGCGAAGTAGATCGCCAGCGCACCGAAAATGGCTGCGTCGCCGATCCGGTCCAGAACCGAGTCGAGGAATGCTCCCCAGTTGCTCTGCCGTCCGGACAGGCGCGCCATGATGCCATCGATGTTGTCGGCGAAGACGAATGCGGTGATGAACACCGTTCCCCAGAAGAACTCGCCTCGGGGGTAAAAGCCCAGCGCCCCCGCCGTGACGCCGGCGGTGCCGACCACCGTCACCACGTCGGGGCTGATGCGAGCCTTGACCAGGGCCCTGGCCGTTGGCGTCAGGATTCGGGTCGTGTAGACCCGGGTGTATTTGTCGAGCATGTGCTGGTCTCGTCCAGTCTTCTCGTCAGAGTGCGATCAGGTGTTCTGCGCCGAACCGGGCGCCCTTGTTGATCAGGTGTGTGCCTTGCCCAAGCCGCCAGGTCACCTCGTTCAGCCCCGCCATCGTACTGATGGAAAGCCCGCGTCCTCTTGCGGATCCGCTCGTGGCGCAGGAGAGTGACGTAAACACCTGGTCGTCGCGGTAGGACCAAAGCTCGTTCCAGGTGTTCCCAACCGCATACCGGTCGGCGTCGGCGCAGAAGCGCTCCGGCGAGAACGTAGGCGACGGCGCCGTCCCCCGAAGGGAGTGACGCGCCATGGCCGGCAGACATGCCAACGATCGCAGCTCCGGAAGCCCTGCGGGTGGTGATGCCGCGCCGTCTGATGCACGCGATGTCCGAAACGTCGTGGTGGTCGGCCACGCGGGTTCCGGGAAGACCACCCTCGTGGAGTCCCTCCTCGCGGCTACCGGCACGGTCTCGCGGGCAGGGCGCGTGGAGGACGGCACCACCGTCAGCGACTACGACGACGCCGAAGCCCGGCAACAGCGCTCGGTGAACCTTTCCATCGCGCCACTGATGCACGCCGGGATCAAGGTCAATCTGCTGGACACGCCGGGCTACGCCGATTTCGTCGGTGAGCTCCGGGCCGGCCTGCGCGCGGCGGACTGTGCGTTGTTTGTGGTTTCCACCGCGGCGCCACTGGACGGGACCACACGCATGCTCTGGACCGAGTGCGCCGCGGTAGGCATGCCCCGAGCTGTGGTGCTGACAAAGCTCGACCATCCCCGTTCCGACTACGCCGACACCCTGACCGCCTGCCGCGAGGCATTCGGCGCGAACGTCCTGCCCCTATACCTCCCCACGCCCGCGGACGGCGCACCCATCACCGGGCTGGCCGGCATGCTCAGCCGCCGCCTGTACACCTACGCCGACGGCCGCCGGAAAGAGGCAAAGCTCGGCGACGACGACGCCCTCCGCCTGGAGGAGGCGCGAGGTGAACTGATCGAGGGCGTCATCGAGGAGTCCGAGGACGAGACATTGATGGAGCGCTATCTCGGCGGTGAGGAGATCGATCCGAAGATCCTCATCGACGACCTCGAGCGTGCTGTGGCCCGAGGCTCCTTCCATCCGGTGATCCCAGTGTGCTCCGGTACCGGCCTCGGAACAGCCGAACTGCTCGAAGTCATCACCAGCGCGTTCCCGTCTCCTGCCGAGCACCCGATGCCGGACGTCTACACCGTTCACGGCGCCACGAGGAACGGCGTGGCCTGCGACCCGGGCGGCCCGCTCCTGGCCGAGGTCGTCAAGTCGACGACCGATCCCTACGTCGGGCGGATCAGCCTGGTCCGGGTCTTCTCCGGCACGTTGCGCCCGGACATGCCCGTTCACGTCTCCGGCCACTTCCTGGCCGACCGCGGCCACGAGGAACACGACGAGGACGAACGGATCGGGACCCTCTCCTGTCCTTTGGGAAAGGTCCAGCGCCCCATCGACAAGGCCGTCGCCGGCGACATCGTCGCCGTGGCCAAGCTGTCCCGCGCCGAGACGGGCGACACCCTCTCGGACCCGGCAGACCCACTCGTCATGCGCCCGTGGGACATGCCCGAACCGATGCTCCCGGTGGCCGTCGTCGCCCACGCGAAAGCCGACGAGGACAAGCTCTCGCAAGGGCTCGCCCGGTTGGCGGCCGAGGACCCCACGCTGCGGGTGGAGAACAATCCGGAGACCCACCAGCTGGTGCTCTGGACGTTGGGCGAGGCTCACACCGACGTCCTCCTCGACCGGCTGGCGTCCCGGTACGGCGTGCACGTCGACCAGGTTCCGGTACGTGTCCCGCTCCGGGAGACCCTGGCGGCGAAGGCCTCAGCGCGAGGACGCCACGTCAAGCAGTCCGGCGGGCATGGCCAGTACGGCATCTGTGAGATCGAGGCGGAGCCGCTTCCCGAGGGGTCGGGCCTGGAGTTCGTGGACAAGGTGGTGGGCGGTGCCATCCCGCGGCAGTTCATCGCATCTGTGGAGAAGGGCATCAGGAGCCAGATGGAGAAGGGCACCACGCCGGCCGGCTATCCGATGGTGGACATCAAGGTCACCCTTCTCGACGGCAAGACCCACAGCGTCGACTCCTCCGACATGGCATTCCAGATGGCCGGAGCGCTGGCGCTGCGGGAGGCCGCCCAGACCGCGGGGGTCAACCTGCTCGAGCCGTACGACCACGTCTCGATCATGGTCCACGACGAGGACGTGGGCGCCGTCATGGGCGATCTCTCCGCTCGCCGCGGGCACGTCCTCGGCACCGAGTCGGTGGGTCAGGGCCGCAGCCTCATCCGCGCCGAGGTGCCGCAGACCGAGCTGGTCCGCTATGCCATCGAGCTTCGAGCTATGAGCCACGGAACCGCCACGTTCACCCGTGGCTTCGCCCGGTATGAACCCATGCCCCAGCACCTCGCCGCCAAAGCCCTCGAGTAACGCCCCGTTTCCCACGCCTCCCGGCTCGTTTCCACACAACGATCACCACGATCGGTGTGGGACGCGTCAGCTCGGCCAGTTCGCCACCAAGAGCTCACGAGTCTCGGAGAGCAGCTGTGGCATGATCTTGGTGTCACCCAGCACGGTCATGAAGTTCGCATCCCCGCTCCATCGCGGCACGACGTGCTGATGCAGGTGCGCGGCAAGCGAACCCCCGGCCACGCCGCCGAGGTTGAGCCCGACGTTGAAGCCGTGTGGCTGCGACGCCGCCTTGATCGCCAGGATCGCGTCGCGGGTCATGGTGGTCAGCTCGGCGGTCTCATCGCCGGACAATGACTCGAACTCGCCGACGTGCCGGTGGGTGACCACCATGAGGTGCCCCGGATTGTACGGGTGCAGGTTCAGCACTGCATACACATGGGCACCACGTGCCAGCACGAGACCGTCGGCGTCGGTCATGGTGGGGATGGTGCACAGCGGGCACGTGTCGCCGTCTCGGCCGTTGCCCGGCTCGCCTTTGATGTAAGCCATCCGGTACGGCGTCCATAACCGTTGCAGCCGATCCGGCACGCTCACCCCTTCCATCCCGTGCGTCCTGCACACCGAGTGCCATGGACCACGGTGTGCAGGACGCTGCCGCTCATACCTGGACGCGGCGCTCGACGGCGCTGACGATCTCCTCGATCGCCTCCGCGACCGGGACCCCGTTCTTCTGGGTGCCGTCCCGGTATCGGAAGGACACCGCGCCCTTCGCCACGTCGTCGTCGCCAGCCAGAAGCATGTACGGCACCTTCTGCTTCTGCGCATTGCGGATCTTCTTCTGCATCCGGTCGTCGGAGGTGTCGATCTCCACCCGGACACCCCGTGCACGAAGACGGTCCGCCACATCGTCGAGGTGCGGTGTGTGCTGATCGGCAATGGGGATGCCGACCACCTGCACCGGCGCCAGCCAGGGCGGGAATGCACCTGCGTAGTGCTCGGTGAGTACGCCGAGGAAGCGCTCGATCGAGCCGAAGAGCGCGCGATGAATCATCACCGGTCGCTGCCGGGAACCATCCGGGGCGGTGTACTCGAGCTCGAACAGCTCAGGCTCGAAGAAGTCCAACTGGATGGTCGACAGCTGCCAGGTCCGGCCGATCGCGTCCTTCGCCTGCACGGAGATCTTCGGGCCGTAGAAGGCGGCCCCGCCTGGATCGGGAAGCAGCTCCAGCCCAGACTCGGTGCCGACCTGCTCCAGGATCTGGGTCGCTTCCTTCCATGTCTGTTCATCCCCGACGGACTTCTCGGGATCGCGGGTGGACAGCTCCAGGTAGAAGTCGTCCAGCCCGTAGTCGGCCAGTAGATCGAGGACGAACGTCAGCAGCCGCGCCAGCTCTTCCTTCATGTCCTCGCGAGCGCAGTAGATGTGTGCGTCGTCCTGGGTGAATCCACGGGCTCGGGTCAAACCGTGCACCACGCCAGACTTCTCGTAGCGGTACACCGCGCCGAACTCGAACAGCCGAAGGGGCAACTCCCGGTAGGAGCGGCCACGGGAGCGGAAGACGAGGTTGTGCATCGGGCAGTTCATCGGCTTGAGGTAGTAGTCCTGCCCCTGCCGCTTGATGTTGCCGTCAGCGTCGCGTTCCTCGTCCAGGTGCATCGGGGGGTACATGCCGTCGGCGTACCACTCCAGATGCTTGGAGGTCTCGAAGAGATGAGCCTTGGTGATGTGCGGTGTGGAGACGAAGGAGTACCCGGCGTCGATGTGCCGTTGCCGGGAGTAGTTCTCCATCTCCATCTTGATCGTGGCGCCCTTTGGATGGAAGACCGGAAGCCCGGAGCCGATCTCGTCAGGGAAGCTGAAGAGGTCCAGCTCGGCGCCCAGCTTGCGGTGGTCCCGCCGCTCCGCCTCGGCCAGCCGGTCCAGGTAAGCCTGCAGCTCTTCCTTGCTCTCCCATGCGGTGCCGTAGATCCGCTGCAGTTGAGGATTCTTCTCGCTTCCCCGCCAGTACGCCGCCGCCACCCGCATCAGCTTGAACGCGGGGACATGCTTGGTGGTGGGCACATGCGGGCCGCGGCACAGGTCCTTCCAGGCCACCTCTCCCCCACGGCGCACGTTGTCGTAGATGGTGAGCTCGCCCGCGCCGACCTCCGCCGAGGCGCCTTCAGCAGCGTCGGCCGCGCCGCCCTTGAGCCCGATCAGCTCGAGCTTGTACGGCTCGCCCGCCAGTTCCGCGCGCGCGTCGTCGTCGGCCACCGCGCGCCGGACGAACTGCTGACGTTCCTTGATGATGCGCTGCATCTGCTTCTCGATGCGCTTCAAGTCGTCCGGATTGAACGGCTCGGCGACGTCGAAGTCGTAGTAGAACCCGTTCTCCACCGGCGGGCCAATTCCCAGCTTGGCTTCGGGGAAGAGCTCCTGCACGGCTTGGGCGAGCACATGCGCGGTGGAGTGGCGCAGGATGGCGCGGCCGTCATCGGATGCGATCTCGACCGGCTCCACCTTCTCACCGTCATTCAATGCGCGGGACAGGTCCACCAGGTCGTCGCCGACGCGCGCCGCGATCACGGTGCGCTCATCCGCGAACAGATCGGCGGCCGTCGTGCCCGCATCGACCTGTCGCTCGGCCCCGGCGACGACGATACGGATCTGTTCGGACACGACGACTCTCCCTGGTGTGGAACGAATGTAGGAACCCGCACGATGCTACCCGTGCCACCTGCTCGGGCCGTAACGGATATCGGCGTGACACGGTCCGCCGCAGCCGTTACCTCACCGTGACACCACGCATACCCGACCACTGGTACAAATGATCCACCTTCTGTCCGGAGAGAGGTGTGCCGGTGACTCTTCGTCGGTGGTCCACGGTCCTGCTGTCCGTCTTTCTCTTCCTGGTCTGGGCTCCTGCCACTCCGGCGGCGCCCGACGACGACTCCCCGCGCGGACCGTCCGATACCGACGCGCCGTTCGACGACACCTCCGGCCCCTCCGGCGTTCCCCAGAATGAGCGCGGGCACGCGGCGGAGAATCCTGGGCAGCAGCATGCGCCGGCGGTCGCCGGCGACCGGCTGCCCGGCAAGCCGCAAGACGACGTCATCGACGACGTACCGGTCGATCCGGACGACGCTTCCATCCCGTTGAACCTGATCCCCTACCACGACATCCCGCCGGCCCTGCGCGCGCTGCAAGAGAGCGAGCGGGTGAGCGTGGAGATCATCGGCCAGTCCGTCCTCGGCCGGGACCTGCACCTTGTCGTGGTCACCTCGCCGATGAGCGACGCGGATTGGGATGACTGGCAGCGCCTGTCCGACCTGCGCATCGACGACCCGCACGCCGCCGCCGCCGAGCTGGAGTCCGGCGGCTACGACGCCTGGCGCACGCCGTTGCTGATCAACAACAACATTCACGGCAACGAGTGGGAGGGCACCGACGCGAGCCTTCAGGTCTTGGAAGAGCTTGCCTTCTCCGACGATCCCGCGGTGCTGGACGTGCTCGACAACCACGTCGTCGCTGTCGTCATCACCAACAACCCCGACGGGCGGGTCGCCGGCACCCGTGCCAACGCGAACGGCTTCGACATGAATCGGGACTACATCACCGCGTCCCAGCCGGAGGTACGCGCCGTCCGGGCCCAGATAGCCCGCTACAGTCCGCTGACCATGCTGGACATCCACGGCTACGTCTGGAGTAACAGCACTGGTGCCGGCTTGATCGAGCCGACCACCGGCCCGCACGGCGACAACTACGAGTACGACCTCTACATCCCTCAGGCGCTCCGGCACGCGCTGGCGATGGAAGACCGCGTGCTGGACGACCTCGGCACGGACCTCGAGGCATTCGCCGCGACCCGGAACAGTTTCACCTGGCGCGGGCATGCCGACATCCCGTATCGGAACCGGACCACGGGCTGGGACGATTGGCCACCGATCTTTACCCCCATGTATGCGATGTACCACGGTGCGGTCGGGCACACCATCGAGATCCCGCTCAACCCGCGCGGCCTGGCCGACGAGACCGAGCGCCACACTCGTACGGCA
Organism: Phytoactinopolyspora alkaliphila; assembly: GCF_010550695.1. GTDB lineage: Bacteria > Actinomycetota > Actinomycetes > Jiangellales > Jiangellaceae > Phytoactinopolyspora > Phytoactinopolyspora alkaliphila. The sequence goes on along the minus strand of NZ_JAAGOB010000001.1, from coordinate 598,515 downwards.
CTGAACACGCGCTACGCCGTGGCCACCATCGAGGCCAACCTCGCGTATGCCACCGAGCACCGCGACGATCTGCTGGCCAACCAGCTCGAGTGGTTCCGCCGGGGCGCCGACGGCGAAGCCACCCGGCCGATCGACGACGAGCTGGCGCTCTCCCTGGCCGCCGGGGACAACGCCAAGACCCATCTGCAGGACTTTCCCCGCGCTTACGTGATCCCGGTAGGCGCCGGCCAGCGCAGCGACACGGCGGCAGCAAGCCTGGTCCGGTTCCTGGTTGCGAACGACGTACGGGTCCATCAGGCGTCCCGCCCGGTCAAGCTGGGCGGCGTCCACGTCAAGGCCGGGTCGTACGTCGTCGACATGCATCAGGCGAAGCGCGGCCTCGCGAACACCGTTCTCGACGTCGGCCGCGATGTCACCGACGACTTCCCGCTGATGTACGACATCTCCGCGTGGAGTCACGGCCATCTCTGGGGTGCCACCACGCAGCGAGTCGGTGAGGCCAGCGTGGACGGGCGCGCACTTCGACCGGTCACGTCCCCCGACCCCACCGGTTTCGTACCTCCCGGCCGGCGCGCCCAGTACGGACTCACCGTGGATTCACTCGCGGGCGTCCAGGCGGTGCACCACCTGCTCGGATTGGGCATGGAGCTGCGGCGCACCGCGGACGGCACGTTCGTGGTGCCGGCAGCGCAGCGCTGGCAGATCGAGGCCGTCCAGGACACGGCGGACACCTTCGGCGTGGCGTTCAGTGTGCTTCCGCCGTCCCGGGAGACCCGCGGCGCCGCACCGTTCACCGGGGTCCGGCTCGCCGTCAGCACGTCGGCCGGCGAGTACTTCGCGCTCACCCGGATGGGATTCAGGCCCACCACAGTCACGCATGCGGGATTCAACGATGGGCTGTACGCGTTCGACGACTTCGACGCGCTTTACATCTCGGCGTCCAGCTTCAACCCGCTGAACCTGAACGCCGCTCAGGGTGCCGCGTTCGCCCAGTGGCTCGAGGATGGCGGCACCGTGGTGGGCGTCGGCGGCGGCGGCGCGCAGTTCAACCAGCGTGCTGGCCTGCTGGACGTCGGCGTCGCGCAGGGCCCGGGCTCGGCCAACGGCATCGTCGCTGTCGAGAACACCCCTGGATCGCCGGTCACCGGCGCCGCGTTGTCGAGCTCGTTCGTCGACGCTCCGGTCTATTTCACCAGGGTCGGCGTGGACGTGCGGGTCGAGCAGGCCCTGGCCGAAGGGGCGTTCTTCCTGGCCGGGCACTGGCTGGGTCACGACAGCGCGGCCGGTCGGGCCGTCGTCGTCAGTGGATCCGCGCGGGGCGCGAACGTGACGCTTTTCGGCACCCAGCCACTGTTCCGTGCTCACCCCGAAGGGCTGTACCCACAGGTGGCCGCGGCGATCTGGTAGCCCTAACTCACAAGAGCGCGATGGATCGCGGCGGCGAAACGGTCCGGGGCGCCCGGACCGTGCTCCAGGAAGAGACTCGGCTCGGTGAGCTCCAATTCCAGCACGATCGGCGAGCCGTCGGCACCGGGGATGAGGTCGACCCTGGCGTAGAGGAGCTCTGCGCCACCGGGAATCGCCGCCAGGGCGAGCTCGGCCACCTTGTGCTCGACGTCCGACGGCGTCCGGGGCGTGATCCGCTCCTCCCGGAACAGGCCCTCGACGCCCCGGTCCGGACCGTCGAGCATCGGGCCCTTGCGGATGGCATGGCTGAACTCTCCCCCGATGTAGAGCATCGAGGTCTCTCCGAATGCGTCCACGGCGGACAGATACGGCTGGATCATCACCGTGCCGCCTCTGCCGGTCACGCGGGCGACGTGCTCGCGAGCCAGCTCCCGGTGCTCGTCGTCGTCCTTGCGGTATCGGCCCGTGTCGACCGATCCGGCGCTCACCGAGGGCTTCACGACGTACTCGTCCGCGCGGGCGATCGCCGGGAGGTCCACGCCGCGCTCGCCGGGAACGACGACGGACTCCCCCGGCTCGATCCACTGGGTGGCCACAACGGGCACGCCCGCGACCTCGAGGTCGCGCAGGTAGCGCTTGTCGGTGTTCCAGCGCACCACAGCCGCCGGGTTGAGCAGCGACGGCATGGCATCGGCCCACGCGAGGAACTCGGCCCGGCGCAGTGTGTAGTCCCAGGTGGACCTCAGAACCACTAGTTCGAATGCGGTCCAGTCAGCCGCCGGGTCGTTCCACACGACGGGCGTGGCCTCGATGCCGCGCTCCGCGAGCGGCGGCAGGACGCGACGTTCGTCGTCATCGAGCGCGGGCAGCTCGGCGCATGTCGCAAGCGCGATTCGGGCCATGTGTGTGCCTTTCGACGTTCTTCTTGAGCCGATCCGACGATACGCGACCGGCCGCCGATCGTCCGGAGGCTAACGTGGGCAAGGTGACCACCGTCGCCCGCCAGCTCGCCGACCTTCCCTACGGTCATCTGCTCGAGCCACACGACGGGCCACTGCGTCCGGGTGCCGAGTACGACACGGTGCTGTTCGACTCTCTGGACTTCCAGGACGCCGAGGCCAGTGGAGCACGGTTCATGGAGTGCGCGTTCACGACGGTGACGTTCTCGGGCGGCAGTGTCCGATGCCGCTTCAACGAGGTGTGGCTGCGTGCCGTGCGTGTCGTCGGAGCGGAGCTCATCGAAGCGGACTGGCTCGACACCACCGTGTTGTCCTCGGCCTTCTCCGGGATCGAGGCCTACAGCAGCCAGTTCCGGCGAGTGGTCTTCGAAGACTGCAAGTTCGACTCGGTGAATTTCCGTGCCGCTCAGTTCTCCGACGTCGTCTTCGAAGGCTGCCTGCTCGACGAGGTCGACTGGAGCGGTGCTCACCTCAGCGGCGTCAGCTTTCCCCGGTCCACCTTGCGCGGCGTCCGGATGCCCGGCGTCACCATGGAGCGGGTCGACTTCCGCGGCGCGGCGCAGCTTCACCTCGCCGATGGTTACGGTTCGTTGCGGGGCGCCACGGTGGACGGCGATCAGCTGGCTGGCATCGCTCCGATGCTGGCGGCCGAGCTGGGCATCACGGTCGACTACGGGTGACGTGAGATTCGATGCCGCGTTGAGGAACGTCTGCCGGCCGGCAGACGTTCACTCACCTGACGCCTCATGCGATGTTGCGCCACTGCGGCGGCCGAGCGTATTCACAGCCGAATGATTTGACACCTCTCCCGTTCAGGGAGTGACACGGCCACTCGCTGCCGTGAGGAAATCACCTGAAGAGTCGAAAGGATCCCCCATGCCCAAGAAATTGTTGCTGTCCGCCGGAGTAGTGCTGTCACTGCTCGGCGTCGCTGCCTGTGGCGAGGACGACGAGGCCGGTGACGCCACCGCACCCGAGTCGGCGCCCACGGCCGAGGACGAAGGCACCGGCCAGGAGGCGGCACCAGAGCCCGACCTGGAGGGCATCCCGGATGTCGTCGCGGTGGTGAACGGCGAGGAGATCTCCCGGGACGAGTTCGTCACCACCTACGAGAGCCAGTTCCAGCAGATGGCGATGCAGGCGCAGATGTCGGGCGAGGAGGTGGACCAGGAGCAGCTGAAAGCACAGACAGCCGACAGCATGGTCGACTCCGAGCTTCTTGTCCAAGAGGCCGACGACCGTGGATTCGACGCCTCCCAGGACGACGTCGACACGACCCTGAACGAGCTCGCCGAGCAGAACGGTCTCGGAACCGCCGACGACTTCCTCGCCGCACTGGCCGAGCAGGGCATGCCGGAAGAAGAGGTCATGAAGCAGCTCGAGCTCCAGGTCAAGGTCGACCAGCTGATCAGTGACGAGGCCGGCGACATCGAGCCGTCGGAGGACGAGCTACGCAAGCTCTACGACGACGCGGTGGCTCAGCAGGAGGCTGCAGGCGAGGAAGGCGCCGCCGAGGCAGGTACTGAGGAAGGCGCCGAAGTGCCGTCCTTCGAGGAGGTGCGCCCGCAGCTCGAGGAGCAGGCCATTTCGCAGAAGGAGGCAGAGGTCGCCCAGGCGTTGCTGGCGGACCTGCGCGAGAGCGGAGACATCACGGTCAATCTCTGATCCGCTCGGACCTCACCCGTGCCGTGAGCGGGCTACTCCTCGATAGCGCCGCCCACGGCACGCAGGTGCTCCCTGAAGGTCAGCGTGGGCTCCGTCTCGCGCCGCGAGAGGTATTCACCGAATCGCACTTGTTCGCGCAGAGACAGGCCATCGCGGATCCGCTCGGCCTGCCGTCGTTCGGTATCCCGGATTCCCTGGGCGAGCGAGAACACCTCGTCCGCCCGGGCCGCGGGAAGAAAGATCACGCCGTCGTCGTCGCCGAGTGCCAGGTCGTCGCTGCTGACTGTCCAGTCCCCCACCCGCGCGGACGTCAAAGCGTCGCCGGGACGCCGATCGAGGCGCTGCGGCCCACTCGGAATCGCGCCGAGACTGAACACCGGCAGGCCGATCTCCAGAATGTCGGCAGTGTCGCGATGCAGGCCCCAGATCACGATCCCCTCGAGTCCGACGGCCTGGCTCTCCCACGCGACGAGGTCCCCGACGCACGCCTCGTCGAGGCGTCCGCCGTTATCGACGACGAGGACCGTGCCCGGGTCGGCGTCGTGCAGGACCTCGAGGAAGATGTCGACACTGCCCACATGCCGAGCCGGGGCCACCTGGCCCGCCAGCCGGGTGCCGGGGACCACGGCCCGCACCTGCGTCGGGGCGCAGCGCACCTGGACGCCTGCGCGGATACACGCATCGGCGACGTGTGCGGTGGTGAGGGTGGCGAATCGACCCTGAAGATCCAGCTGGTCCATTGCATTGATTCCTCTCGTCGGGCTCACCGACGAGTTCATCATGTCTCGTGCTTCGCGGCCAGAGTCAGCAGGTCCGCCTCCGGCGACGCACCCGGAGCGACGCTGGCGTCCGGCGGATGTCCCCGGGTGCTGGCCCGGTACAGATAGACGGCGAAGGTGCTGACCCAGACGCAGGCGAGCACGGCAATCGTCCGCTGGATCGCACCCACCCAGCCGGGAAAGAGCGCAGAGATCATCAGGGTGAACAGCACCAGCGTCAGTGCCCCGCTGACCATCGACGGCACCCGGAGGTAACGCCACCCGTTCTGCCGGCTGACGCTGAGCGAGATCAGGATCTGCGAGACTCCGGCGACGACGAAGGTCAGCCCGCTCACGACGTCATGCACGGCGTGGTAACCGGAGACCTCCCCCAGGCTGACCTTGAGCGAGCATTCCGGCAGCTGAACGCCACAGTCGTGGCGCATCGAGCCGGCGAGGAACACGCCGACGCCGCTGAGGACAATGCCCATGGAACCGAGCCGGCCCATTCTCCCCGGCAGGACATGGACCAACCCGGCTCCCAGGAACATCACGCCCACGCCGAACACGACCAGTGCCAAGATCATGATCCACGGATCGGCCGCGCCGACCGCGGCTAGCGAGCTGATGTAGTCGCTGCGGGGGTTGTAGTGCTCCTGCAAGCGGCCCGCGATGAGCCATCCCGCGGTGAAGACCAGCGCCCCGATGATGGCTGGCGTCGCGAGCCAGGTGGGTATCTTGCGCTGCCGGGCTCGGTCTGGAAGCACCAACACCATGAGGAAGCGTCACCTCGTTTCTCCGTCCACTCGACGCTTCCGGACCACGGATCTCAATAAGCGACAGCGCCGACGAAGAGGGACATACCCGACCTCAGAAGATCACAAACATATAACGACGAGATCACGTGTCGTTATATTTCGCCGTCCTCCCGGCGCGCGTCAGCGCGGAACCGTGACGACGATCTTGCCGACCTGACTGTTGGACTCCATGTGGCGATGCGCTTCCACGATCTTCTCCAGCGGGAACAGCCGGTCGATGACGGGGCGAAAGGCGCCGGTACGCAGGCCCGAACTGACAAAGGCTACGGCGCGCCGCATCCTCACGGGATCCCTGGTGGTCTCCAGCACGGTGTACGTGCGCACACTCAACGCTGGCATGCCGAGGTCGAAGCCGGGATACGGCGTCGGCCGCCCGCTCTGCGCACCCCACAGAAACAGCGTTCCGCCGGAGGCCACGGCACCGGCTAGGTCCAGCAGGTGCTGGAGGCTCTCGTCGACCCGGTACGCCGGAGGATCGTGAGTCAGCTCGATGCCGGAGACAAGGACATCAAATGCGGCGACTTCGACATCGCCGTCAGCAAGTCCACCGCCACCCACCACTTCACGGTGTTGCGGGAGGCCGGCCTGATCCGGCAGTACTACGTCGGAACCGCACGGATGAACTCCCTGCGGCGGGCCGAGATGGACGAGGCTTTCCCGGGCTTGCTCGATGCCCTCACCTCGGCATCAAGGACGCGGCACCTCGGGTGTCGAGGCGAGCCGCTCCGCTGCCGTCGCCTGAGATCGTTCAGAGTCAGTCCACGCACAGGCAGAAGGGATGGCCCGCCGGGTCGAGGAAGACCCGGAACGACGTTCCCGGCTGGTGATCGTGCTTGGTAGCCCCGAGTTCCAGGACGGCGGCCTCCGCTGCGTCAAGGTCGTCCACCATCACGTCGAGGTGCATCTGCTGGGGCACCTGCTGATTCGGCCACGCAGGCGGGGTGTAGTCCTGCACTTGCTGGAACGAGATGCACTGACCTTGCTCGCCGCGGATGTCGGCCCAGTCGTTGGAGACGTCGATCTTCCAGTCCAGCATCGCGTTGTAGAACGTGGCGAGAGCCGCTGGGTCCGGGCAGTCGATGACGACGCTTGGAAATCGTGCGATAGCCATAACGGCATGCTAGGCGCGATTGCGGACGATCCGCAGCCGGTACACCGGCAATTCTCGCTCATGGGGATGCCAGGATGTCACATGGGACGCGCATCCCGACCGGGTCGTCGCACACATGGTCCTGATGGACCTGCCAGAACTCGGCCGGCTCGTGGCCGACGTACGCGCCTCACTGACGCGGGACGGCGTCGTCGCCTTCTCGATCCTGCACCCGTGTTTCTTCGCCCACGCTCCAATCGAGGGCGTCGCTTTGTTACCGGCTTGAGTTCGGCTAGCGGCCGCGAAGACACTACGGGGCACCGACCCGTTCACACTCGGCGTGGCCTCTGGAGAACCCATTTCTGGCGGCTTGGTGCTCTGGACTCGGCTGGCGCTAGGCCCGCTCGCCGCCGACGGCAGTAAGGGCAGCTGCCACAGCCGTTCGAGGTGCATTGGCAAGTGGCGCGTGGCGAAGGCTTCCGGCGGTCGAACGCCAAGGCACGCATACGGCTCGGGTTCTGGGCCTCGCATCTTACGATCACAGCGTGGGCGAGACGTTGCGGATTGGTGCCTGCCAAACGGCGGAGATCTTGGGCGACATCGAGCCAGCGCTGGCGTGCATCGAAGACTTCGCGACGGAGGCCGATGTACGAGGCGTCGATCTGCTGCTGTTCCCGGAGTGCTTCCTGCAAGGCTATTTGGTCGAGGAGCAGCACGTACATGAACACGCGGTGGATCTCGGCTCCCCCAGGTTCGGCTCTGTATTGAGGCGGATGGAACGATTTAAGCCGACGCTCGTGTTCGGTGTCATCGAACAGGACGGCCAAACGTACTTCAACACCGCCGTAGTCGTCACTCGCGGCCGGCTCATGGGCGTCTATCGCAAGACGCACCTCGTGCCTGGTGAGTCCTTGTTCCACAAAGGTGATGCCTACCCCACGTTCGAGATGCAGGGGATCAGGTTCGGCATCAACATCTGTTACGACACTCAATTTGCCGAAGCCGCCGCCCCCATCGCAGCACAGGGCGCGCAGCTTCTCCTCGTCCCAGCGCAGAACATGATGCGCCGGGACGCCGCACATCACTGGAAGCATCTGCACAACACGATTCGTACTGAACGAGCGCGAGAGGCCGGGATGTGGTTGGTGTCGGCAGACGTCACCGGCGAGCGCGATGAGTGTCGCATTGGTTTGGGTCCGACCAGCATCATCAACCCGCGGGGTGAAGTAGTGGCGGAGGTTCCTCTGATGACGACGGGCATGGCCGTCGCCGACATCAGCTGACTCTCACCGAGCCGCGTCGTCTTCCGCTCTGGGGCGCCACGGCCTGCGTGGCCTCGATGGCGGCGGACATCGCTACACCGGTCGTGAACACCAACAGTCACCGGCGGCTCCGCGCCGGGCCCCGGGGGCGGTCATCGTGTGCCGGCCGGTCTCCAGTGCCGTGGGTGCAGGTCGAACCGAGCCAGCTCGCGTCCGGCCAGACCCCATGCGTGCCAGTACCGCGGCTCGAACTCCAGCTGCGGCACGGTCATCCAGCTCGCCACGAGTCCCTCCACAAGTAGCTGCGCCTCGTCCAGACCGGGACCGATGCAGTAGATGTTGTCCCCGAAATTGGTGGCCGCGAACACCTTGTCATGGCGGACGACGATCTCGCCGTAGCCACTGACTTGGCCCTGGTGAACGACGCGTTTGGTCTCCAGGTCCATGGCAAACCAGGTACCGCTCAGGCGCTTGTAGACGCCGTAGAGCACGCCGTCGTGGACGTCGACGTGCTGCATGCTCTGCATCTGAGGCAGTGGCTCCGCTCGCCACAGCATCGTCCTGGTGTCGAGGTCGAACGCACCCACCTGGGCGGTGTCCCGGACCCGTGGCACGCTGCCGCCGCCCCACGTGTCTCCGGCCAGGTAGGCCACCCCATCCACGACGGCGACGGAGAGGATGCTCTGGTCGGGCAGAACCCCTGGAAATACCTCCATCTCCCCGTTGCTCAGGTCAAGCAGCGTCAGCGCTCCATCCAGGTATCCCGACGCGGCGGCGCTGGCGATGACGGCCAGATTCCGCTCTGCGTCGTAGGCGATCTCCCACGGCCGCTGCTGTCCGTGGCCGATGACACCGATAGAGCGGACGTCGTCGGTGGCGGGCTCAATGTCCACAATCTCACCGCTTGGATATAGCGCACACAGAACCTTCCCGGCGTCGTGCGGGAGCAGCGCCTTGGCTTCGCCGGACACCCGGATCCGGCGGGAGCTGCCTTGCCACGGCCGGTGAACGGTGACATAGAAGTGGCCGCCCACGTGTACCGAGCCGTCCGGGTCGAGGGCGATGGACTGGGCGAGGTCCGGCCCAGCGACGTCGGTATCGGTGAGGTCGAACAGCTCGGTGCTGCCGTCGTTCAGGTCCAGATACCAGAGGACTCCACTGCCTCCGCAGCCGACCAGGGTGGAATCGTCGAGCTTGCTGATGCCGCGGATCTCGTCCCCCGGGTTGGGCGTTCCGACGACGACGAGCGCGTCGCCCTCGCGCCGGTAGACCGTTCCGGCACCACGGCCTGAGCAGTACATTTCCCCGTCCGCGGTGACGGTCAAGGAGTCGATCATCCGTGGGCTGTCCGGGGTGGACATGACAGTGACGTCGGACCCGTCCGGCGCCATGTCGATCAGATCGTTTCCTGCCGTCGCCAGCACGCGCCCGCCCGCGGCGACGATAGCTCCAATGGCGCCCGGACCGCTCACCTGCGCCGGAACGATGTCGGTCATCGCGCCACTGGCACGGTCGATCCGGATGATGTGCCGGATCGGCGTCGTGCCCACGTAGACGAACTGGTCATCGGCGGCGATGACCCGGGCAAATTCGACATCCGACGCCACTCGGCCGAGATTGCGGAGTTCACCGGTAGCCGGTTGGTACTCCCATGCCTCCGCGCGCGGCGACGTGCCCGCGTAGACGGTGCCGTCTGGAGCCGTCGCAAGACACCACACGAACCCGCCGTTCGGCCCGATCTGGCCGAGAAAGTCCACCTGGTGCGTCGCTGGGTCGTAGCCGTAGAGGTCCGGAAACGGGTAGGTCCCGGCATAGACCTTGCCGCCGGAGAACGTCGCGGCCCATCCGCCGTCGCCGCGGTCCAGCCGGTCGATCCGCTCGACGCTGCGAGCCACCAGATCGACGGTGACGAGCTTGGGTGGAGTCTGGCCGCGCGTGACGAAATAGCCGGTGGTGCCGTCAACGGCCATCCCCACGATGGCCGCCGTTCGCGCGGCGGTGCCGAACAGCTCGGGATGCGGCACGTTACGAGCCGGTGCGGCGGCTGCCCACGCTGGTGCGGTGGCACCTGCGAACCCACCGGCGGCGAGCGCGCCGACGCCTGCTGTGCGGAAGAACGATCGCCTGTTCACCTCGGGCATGATGACCCTCCTTCAGGACCGGGAAATGACGTGTGTCTCATCGAGTTCGACCCGTCCGTCTGGCAGGCCGCGGTGGCGGAGGACGGAGAGTGACAGCGTGACCGACTCGGTGTCGCGCACCGTCCGGAACACCGTGCATTGGCCGGCGTCGTCGGTCACGCACGCGGCCCGTGGCGCGGGCCGCGGTTCCCAGTGGCCCTCGACCCGGACCCCGCGCAGCGGCCGGCCGAACGGGTCGGTCACGGTGACGGCGGCGTGCGCCCGCCAGCCGTCCTCGTCGCCCGCGTTGAGGGGTGCAGCGCCGGTTTCGGTGGTGAGGGACACGTGCGCGTGTGCAGGGACCGCGATCCGGACGAGCGTCCGGCCGCGGGTGGTGTAGAGGGTGGTGTCGTCCGGGGTGGCGACGACCGTCGGCCGGCCAAACCACTCGCCGGCCAAGCCCGAGGCTACCGGCACGACAGCCGGTGCGTGCGACAGATCTGTCCAGGTGACCCGGAAGACCGTGTCTCCGTCGCTCGTGTACACCCCGGTGGCTGTGAGGGTGAGCGGCCCGCCGCGGGTGCCGGCCTGTTTCGTCCAGGTGATGGTGCGGATGGCCGGGTCGACGCCGAAGAGCAGCCCGGTGGAGGTGATGCCGACGAGCTGGTCGCCGATGGTGATGAGGTCTGTGACGGCGATCGCGCCGGCGGGAGCCGGGATCGACCAGATGACGTCGCCGGTCGTGATGTCGACAGCGGCGAGCTCCGCTCGCGTGGCGATCGGGTTGGTGCCCAGCCCGGTCGTGATGTCGCTGCCAATGTAGGCGACGCCGCCGTCGGCCGTCACCGCGGAGATGGTCTGATCGGGCACGATGTTGCGGTAGACGTCCAGGCTATTGCTATCGGCGTGATAGATGGCCAGGGCGCCGCCGTACTTGCCGTAGTCAGGCTCAGTACCGACCAGCAGCCGATCCGCGTCTGCCTGGTAGTGCGAGTCTCTCGGCCGGGTCTGCTCGTTGCCGATGTCGGCCAGCTTTTCCAGGTCACCGCTGCGCGGATCGAAGGAGTAGATCAGGGCTTGGGTGTACACGGAGAAGTAGACGATGTCTCCGGCCGGGGTGATTGACTTCGCCTCCCCTGGCACGAAATGCCGGACGCTCTGGCCGGTGCCGATGTCGTGCACCTGGACACCGGCCGCGCCGGCGACGTAGACGTGCTGGTCGTCGGCCGCCATCGCCATTGGTCCCTCTGGGCTGGCCGGAACCCCGGCCGCGTCCAGTGAGTAGCCGGTGACCGTTCCGGTGCTCGAGTCGAACGAGTAGGCCGAGCCGTCGACCAGTCCCCACACCAGTCCGCCGTGGTAGGTGAGGCCGTTTGCGGCCATCTCCGGCGCGGGGACCGCTACCGCCTCGGCGGTGCCGCTCCATAGTGAGTACCGGTACAACGTGCCCGACGGGCGGGCCGCGAAATACGCTTCTCCGGGCTCGGCACCGGTGACGGCCACCACGAAGCGTTCGTTCGGCGCTTGAACCAGCTCGTTCCGATCCGGGTTCGTCGTGTCCACGGCGAGCAGCTGGCCGCGGGGTGAAATGCCGCCCAGCAGCGTGCCCTCGTGCAATGCAAGCGACGACACGAACGTCGCGCCGTCCAGCGACGATGGCGTGATGTCAGAGACGGCTCCAGTGGACCGGTCGATGCGGACGAGGTGGGCGCGAGATCCGATGCCCGCGTAGAGATAGTCCTCATCGACTTCAAGCGCCCTGACGTAGTCCTGGCCCTCCACGATGACGCCCAGGTCGGTGACGGCGTCGGTGGCCGGATCATAAGAGAAGATCCGTCCACCGGACGATGCGTAGGTGCCGGTGTACACGACGCCATCAGGGGCTACCACCATCGCGTAGATGACGGCGCCCGAGCCGCCCGCGGTCAGTATCTCGTCGACCGTGCCCGTGGTCGTGTCGACCCGGTAGACCTTGGCCGGCGTGTAGGTGCCGACGTAGACGTCGGTGCCGGACACGGCGGTCACCCAGGCGCCCTGCCCTTCCGGGAGATCGACCTGCGCGACAGCCTCTCGGGTCGCAGGGTCCAGTCCGACGACCGACGTCGGAGAGGTCAGCCGGGTCGAGAACCAAAGAATGTCGTCGATGAAGTGTCCGGAACCGGTGGGCGTGGCGACGCTGGCTGGGCCGACGTCTTCGATGGCCCACTCTGTGTCTTCGGCACCAGCGGCTGCATTGGCCGGGAGTAGGAGTCCGGCGAACAGGAGCGTGGCCAGGGTAAATCGACGGATCATGGATCGTCCTCCATGGTCGGATAGGCGAGCCTGGAGCTTGACGGGGGATCGAATCTGATTGGCAGAGTAATCAATCAATCAGATTTGAGCAATCCCCAATCACGCAATTAGGCTGGCCGCATCTCGATTGAGATGACCGAAATGGAGGTATGCGTCTCTAAAGGCGAACGATGCGCAGGTGCCGCCACACCTGACGGCGACAAGGACAAGACCATCGGCACCGGCGCCGAGTCCAAGTTCGCGGGTCGCGGTCATGGCAGGGCTGGTTCGGGCCGAGCACCCTGTGATCAATGGAGGGTTCTTTCAGCGATGGAAGATCATGTGGGCCAGGGCCTAGAGAGTCTTCCACCGTTGAAAGAACTTTCCACCGTTGAACGTGCCCTGGGGCCGATTCGTCGATCTAAGATCCCTATGAGCCGATCGGTCAGCTCACGGCCTGCTTGACGAGCTCAGCGAGCTTCTCCCAGGCCTTCTCGCTCGGCTCGGTCAGGGCATACGAGCTCGGCCAGAGTCCGCTGGAATCGTCCAGATTCGCGTGCGCGCTGAACCCGAACGTCGAGTACCGTTCCTTGTCCGTTTGCCCGCTGCGGAAGAAGCACACGACTTTCCCGTTTCTGGCGTAGCCAGGCTGCCCGTAGTACAGCTTCGGTGCCAGCTCAGGAGCCTCCGTCGTCACGATCTCGTGCACACGTTCAGCCAGCACACGATCGGATTCCGGCATCTCAGCGATCTTTGCCTGCACATCCGCCTCGTCAGCCGCAGCCTTGTCCGCGCTGCGGCCACGCTGACCCTGCGTCTTCAGCTCCGCGGCCCGCTCCTTGATCGCGGCGCGCTCCTGCTCGGAGAACCTCTCCTCGGGCGATGCGCCCTTGTTCTTCTCGTCAGATTTCGATGCCTTGGCCATCAACGGTGCTCCTCGGCTCGTCCCGGTGATCCGTGCGATTTGCGTTCACACTAAACGCCCTGAACGATTGGCACTTCTCGATTCCTGACCGATCAACGGCACCACCGGTCGTCAACCCGAATACAGCTCAACGCCTCGAACCAAGGGGTTACCTGGACCACGTGCGCGGACCGTGCTGTCCGTGATCCCGGCGAACACGGCCGGCCATGCGTTCTAATCCATACTCAATGCCGCGTGAGTGTGATCGACGATGCGCTGAGCTGCCTCGGGTGAAGGAATGGCGGACGTGTCAAGCACGAGCGCGTCCGGCGGTGCAGGCAGCACTCCTTGCGTGCGCAGAATAGTCCTCAGGGCGTCGGCATCCCGGAGCTTGTGCCGCTCCGCTCGCCCGGGCAGCGCCACGCGTCGTACCAGCTCGTCCTCTGGGCAGGTGAGCCATACCGGCACGAACTGAGCTCCCCGTCCCGCAGCCGTGTCGCGAAGCATCTGCACGAACTGTTCGTCCTCTGGTTCGCTGCTGAGGTAGTTCGTGAAGATGTGACTCACCTCCGGACGAGCGTCCGTCACCGCGGTCATCGTCGCCTCGCGAACTCGCTCCACCAGCTCCCACACCCAGTCGGGCAGGGGCGTACGACCGTCGGCACCGTACGCCCGGAAGATGGGGTCGTTGACGAGGTGGTTGTCGATGAGGGCCGCTCCGGTTAGATCCGCCAGCTCGCTACCGATGGTGTGCTTGCCAACGGCAGGCGGTCCAACCAGGTACGTGATCGTGGGCACGTTGGGATGCTATCGGCTGCGGGGTGCGGTCATCGAAGGGAAACGTGACGTGACCAACGGATCATGGAGGAGATCGTCGTCGTGACCCATCGATACCAAGCGGTACGACCCCCGGGCCAGACCGGGCACTCCGCTTTCGAGCACGAAAGACGCGGCCGTGCTCACGTCCCGACGACCCACTGTGCGTAGAAGATGCCGAGGCCCATGGCGACGCAGAGGCCGGCGATGATCCAGAAGCGGATCACGATCGTGACCTCGCTCCAGCCCTTGAGCTCGAAATGGTGATGGAGCGGCGTCATCCGGAACAGGCGTTTGCCGCCGGTCAATTTGAAGTAGCCGACCTGCAGCACCACGGACATGGTGATGATCGCGAACAGGCCGCCGAGAATGACGAGCAGCAGCTCGGTGCGGGTGGTGATGGCCAGTCCGGCCATTGCTCCGCCAAGCGCCAGCGCCCCGGTGTCGCCCATGATGATCCTGGCGGGGGATGCGTTCCACCACAGGAACCCGAAGCATGCGCCTACCAGCGCGGCCGCCACGACGGCAAGGTCGAACGGGTCGCGCACGTCGTAGCACGCCGGTCCCGGAGCGGTAAGGCAGCTCTGGTTGAACTGCCAGATCCCGATAAGCGTGTAGGCACCGAAGACCAAGACCGACGCGCCTGTGGCTAGGCCGTCCAGGCCGTCGGTCAGATTCACCGCGTTCGAGGTACCGGAGATGATCAGCAGAGCCCAAACGACGAACAGCACGGCCGGCAGGACGATCGGGGTGTCGCGCAGGAACGACACAGCCTGCGACGCCGGAGTCAACGACTGGTCGTTCTCGAACCGGATCGCCAGAAGCGCGAACGCAAGCGCTACCACCACCTGCCCAGCCGTCTTCGCCCGACTGCGCAGGCCCAAGCTCCGCTGTTTGAAGATCTTGATGTAGTCGTCGACGAACCCGACCAGGCCGAGCCCGACCATCAGGCCGAGCACAAGCAGCGCCGAGACCGAGGGCTCGGACGGACGGACCAGGTGCGCCGCCGCGTAGCCGGCAAGCGCCGCCAGAATGATCACCATCCCGCCCATCGTGGGCGTGCCCCGCTTGGTCTGATGGCTTGTCGAGAGTTCGTCCCGGATCGGCTGGCCGTAGCCACGCCGGACAAGCGCCTGGATCGCTACCCGAGTTCCGAGAATCGAGACCACCAGACTCACGACGGCCGCGGTGAGTAGAGCAGTCACCTAGCGTTCTCCTTTATCCATCAGCGCATCAGGGACTGCTCAGGTCCCGCTGCCCGCGTGCACCGCAGCGTTCTCCGCCACGACGATAGCGGACCTCGAACACCAATCTGCTCGCACCCGCCCTGAGGCCACGCACCACGTCGAGTGGACTGGTTGGTGGATGGTACGACTCAGATTCGTGCCGAGACTTCGCTCTGAAGCTTGCTAGCTGCTCTGCTATCTAGAAGTCGCCCTGGAGGCGTTCGACGGGCTGGCCCGTGAGCTCTGCGATGAGATCAAAGTCCTTGTCCAGATGCAGGACGGCAAGCCCCGCGAGTTCGGCGGCAGCGGCGACGAGCAGGTCAGGGATCTTCACCGCACGATGGTGTCCCTGCGCCGCGAGTAACCCCTGCACCTCGACCGCACGCGCTTCCATGCGCGGAGTCAGGTTTTCGACCGGCAGACTCGCCGCTGGCGGCTCCTGAATCCCGACCCGCCAGTCACGACCGGATCGGGCCGAAAAGCCCATCTCCAACAGCGTCACAGTGGTCACCCGGACCAATCCCCGGTTAATCCGATCCAACCACTGGTCGGCATCTGGCGATGCACTGAGACGTACGTAGGCAGACTTGTCAATGACCCAAAGATCGGTCACGACCACGCCTGTTCCATCACCGACTCGTCAGCCAGATCTGCGAACAGGTCCGCCGAACGAGCCAGGTCGACACGCGTCGCAGGCCGCGCGCCGATCTGGGCGAGCCGCGACACCTCGCGCTTCAGGTACTCGCTCCGCGACAGTCCCTGCCGTTCAGCGTTGGCGTCGATCCGCCGCAGGTCATCCTCATCTATGTTGCGAATCAGCAAGTCGGTCATGACGGCCACCTCCGATAGCACACGATATCACCCTTGGGCCAACGCCACGACAAGCGGCGTGGCAAACGGCGTATTCTGCATCCGTGGGCCTGCTATTCGACACACGCGAGTCCGACTCGCCGTGGTTCGACATCGTGTGGACCTGCAGGAGCGAGCTGGTCGCTGAGATGACCTCCGTGGCAGGTGTGCGCTGGGGCCTGGTGTTCTGGGAGCATGAGGGTCGGGCGTACGCGGGCGTGACAGGTCCCGAGACCAGGACGGGCACCGCGCCGGTGCCGGAGGGCGCGACCTTCATGGGTATCGAGTTCGCCGTGGGGACCTCGCTCCGGGCCGTGCCCACGACGGCACTGGTCGACGGTGGCGTCGAACTCCCCGACACCACGCGCCGCACCTTCCGGCTGGACGGTGCGCGCTGGGAGACGCCAGGCCCCGACGACGCCGAGGCTCTGGTCGATCGTCTTGTCCGGTCCGGAATCGTCGTCCGCGATCCGCTCGTCGCCGAGGTTCTCGGTGGCCGTCGCCCGGCCGTCTCGGGCCGCACGCTCGAACGCCGGTTCCGAGCTGCAACGGGGCTCACCCAGGGCGCCATACGGCAGATCGAGCGCGCTCGCACCGCCGCGGAGCTCCTGGCCGCCGGCGACCCCGCCGTCGACGTGGTCGCCAAACTCGGCTACTTCGACGAGCCGCATCTGGCCCGTGCCCTGCGCTCATACGTCGGACGTACGGCAGGGCAGCTCCACGACGGCACCGGCGGCGCGATCGGTCTGACTCTGGATCAGCGCGTGACGTCGTAAATCAGTTTGATGATCCCGTTCGAGTAGGTTTCGGACTCCCTGAGGCGCAGAACCTGCTTGTCCCTGTCCGACCGGCTGAAGAGGCTCTTTCCGGCCCCGAGCAGTACCGGGAAGACGAGCAGGTTGTACTGGTCGATCAGACCCTCGTCCGACAGCCGTCTGGCAAGTTCCGCGCTGCCGTGGATAAAGATCGCGCCACCCTCGCCTTCCTTGAGCGCGGCCACGTCCTCGGTCGAGCGCAGGATCGTCGTCGGGCCCCAGTCGTCGACGACGGCGTCGTCGGGCAGCGTCGACGACACCACGTACTTGGGCAGATCCTTGTACGCGGCGTGGTCCTCTGAACCGGGCCAGACCGGAGCGAAGACCTCGTAGCTTCGGCGCCCGAACATCAGCGCCGTCGTGTCGGCGAGTTCCTCGCTCTTGATCGACCAAGCCTCGGGCACGAACTCGAGGTCTTTAACCACCCAGCCACCATTCCGATGTTCCTCGTCTGGCCCGCCACCGGGCGAGTCCACGACACCGTCGAGCGACATGAACGCTGTGTAAACCAGATGACGCATGGTGCTTTCTCTCCTCATGGTCGAGATGGTGGGGCGAATTGCCTGCGCACCGCGGCGGTGCTCTCGCGCTTACGGTAGACGGAGGCCGCCGCGGCCGTCTTGGACAGAAACGACAACGGCACCGTCGCTCTGTGGGCTCAGGCCCGCGCGACCGCCGGCCAGCCTGGAGAGTGGAACTCGAGACTCTGTGTCAGCCCGGGGTAAGGACGCAGAACTCGTTGCCCTCCGTGTCGGCGAGGCACATCCATGGCACATCGCCCTGGCCAACGTCGGCGTCAGTGGCACCCAGCGCCCGCAACCGGGCTACCTCTGCCGCTTGATCGTCACCGGAGTACGGCTTCAGGTCGAGATGGACACGGTGCCGCACCGTGTTCACGTCGGGCGTGCGAAGGAACTCCAGATACGGACCGACACCCTTGGCCGAGCGCAACCTCGCATAATCGTCGTTCACCTCGTGCAAGGTCCAGTCCATCGCCTCGCTCCAGAACCGGGCCATGGCCCGCGGATCCGCGCAGTTGACCACCACGGCGGCGATCGGCCCCGTGTCCTGGTAGATCGATCGAGGCTCCAGCACGCAGAACACGTTGCCCTCCGGGTCGGCCAGGACGGTCCACGGCACGTCGCCCTGGCCGATGTCGGCTGGCGTCGCACCGAGCTCCTGCAGACGCGCGACCAACTCCGCCTGATGGGCAGCCGAGGTGGTGGCGAGATCGAGGTGCGTGCGGTACTTCACCGTTTCGGGATCAGGGACAGTGACGACATCGATGCAGACGGCGACCGGGTCCGGCCAGACGAAGTCCACTGGTTCAACGTTGGTCACACCGGGTCCCTCGCTGGAAACACCCCAGCCGAGCGCCTCCGCCCAGAACCGGCCGAGTGCTGAGTCATCCCGAGCTTTGAAATTCACCTGAACAAGTCGCAACGCCATGGCGCACGACCCTATACCCGACCTGACCTGCGAGGCATGTTTCAGAAATCACCATCGAGGCGTGTGGCCGCCGCGGAACGCTCACCCGTTCCGATCCCGCCTCAATGAGCGCGGTGGTCTCGGTCGTCTCAGTGGAGACAGAGGCAAAAGGGATGGCCCGCCGGGTCCGCGTAGACCCGCCAGTTGGCCTCCCGACGCACCTGGTCCGTACGCTCCAGCACGGTCGCGCCGAGCTCCAGCGCTCGCTTCTCGTCCGCCTCGATGTCGTCGACATCGAAGTCCAGATGTACCTGCTGGGGCATCTGCTCCCCTGGCCACTCGGGTGGGCGGTAGCCCTGCACCCGCTGGAAGGCCAGCGGAGTCCCTTCAAACCCGCGCACCTCCACCCAGTCCGGTACGTCCGGGTCCATCACGATCTGCCCGCCGAGAAGTTCCGCGTAGAACTCCGCGAGCCGTACCGGGTCCGGGCAGTCCAGCGCGACTGCCTGAAGCCTGCGAATCATCTGCGGCTCCTCTCCCTTTCCGACGCGATCCGAGCCTATCCCGCTGCCGAACCGCATATGGACGGCCTGCCACGTAATCTTCGAAAGAATTCCGGTTGCGGTGCCGGATCGGGACAGAGGGGCGTAGCACGGTGCGGGGCCGCCCACAGGGGCGTCCCCGGACCACAGGAAATGATCTTCAGATGCAGCCGTCGATAACGGTGATCGACAGGCCATCCAGCTGGGAAAATACGAGTGGGCGATACTGGGATCGAACCAGTGACCTCTTCGGTGTGAACGAAGCGCTCTCCCGCTGAGCTAATCGCCCGGGCGCGAGGAAAACCATACCCCACTCCGAACCCCACGCCCAACTGGCCCCGGCCAGCTCACGCACCGGCATGTCACCGCCTCGTCATTCCGTTATCTACTCGTTACAAAAGCTGCGTCACGAGTCCCCTGACTTTCCGTCTTGGGGGCATGGAACACATGACGGTCTCGTACCCGATGACCCTGCGGCTCCTGAGCAGCCAGACCGGCTCACGTCCGCTACCTGCGCAGTTCCACTATTCCGCACGTGATCCGTTAGCGGTGACAGTGGTGTTCGACGCCCAATCCGAATCTCCGGTCAGCTGGGTGTTCGCCCGTGATCTCCTCGCCGAGGGTCTTGACGGCCGGGCAGGGATCGGGGACATCTCGCTCTGGCCCACCGAGGATGAGGCCGGCCTGCCCGCCCTGCAGATCAGGCTGTCCTCCCCCGACGGCGACGCCTACATCCTGGCGTCGGCGTCGCAGGTCGAGGAGTTTCTCGCCCGCACGTGGCGAGTGGTGCCGCCGGGAGCGGAGTCTGCGCTGCTCGGCATCGACCTTGCGCTCGTCTCGTTACTCGACGGCGCATAACGAGCGGGTTTCCAAAAGGTACCTATCCGGACCTGGTGTTGTGCATTGACGGCGTTGCGGTCTACGGTCGGCCAACCGACAACCGTCTCCCGAGGTAGGCCGTGACTTTCAGCCACGACGTACAGAACTCGCTCAGCATCGTCGTCGACCTGATCAATACTGATCCGGCGATCGCTGGCCAGGAGCTCCTCCCCGATGTGGACGCCCTGCGCGCTTTCGTCGCCGAGCACGTCATCAGCGACGTGGGCGAGTTGAACGCCAGTGATCTTCGTCACGTACACGCGTTGCGTCCCAAGCTGCGGGAGATCTTCCTCGCCGACACGACCGAAGAAGCCTCAGCTCTGGTCAACGATCTGCTGGCGAAGGCGCGGCTGTGCCCGCGGCTGACCGACCACGACGGCTACAACTGGCACATCCACTACTTCGCGCCCGGCGCCGAACTGGCCGAGCACCTGCTCACCGACAGCGGCATGGCGCTGGCATTCGTCGTCGTCGCCGGCGAACAGGAGCGCCTGCGGGAGTGTCACGCTCCCGACTGCCAGCGGGTCCTCGTCGACCTGTCGCGCAACCGTTCCAAGCGGTACTGCGACAGCCGCACCTGCGGAAACCGCCTCCATGTCGCCGCCTATCGGGAGCGACGCCGCGCTGCGGGCTGAGCGCGACGAGCCGTACGCCTTCGCCGGCCGGCAACCTGAGCTAGGGCTCCGTAGTCTCGGCGCTACGCCGCGCGAATTCTTCGCTCACCCGCCGTGTCACCGGCCCGGGAGCGTCGAGCTCACGACGCTCGCCGTCGTGGATCACCGCGTCGACGGCTTGCACGTCACGGACCGACGAGGTGAGGAAGATCTCCTCGGCACGCTGGAGCACGTCGAAGTCCAGTTCCGCCTCTTCCGCCTCGGTCCATTCCAGGACCAGCGCCCGCGTGACACCCGCGAGGCACCCGGTGGCGAGAGAGGGCGTCAGCAGCTTGCCGTCGACGACCACGAAGATGTTGCTGCCGGTGCCCTCACACAGCCTGTCCTGGGTGTCGGCGACGATGGCCTCGCTGGCGCCCAGCGAGTGGGCACGCTCCAGCGCGATGACGTTCTCCGCGTACGACGTGCTCTTCAGCCCAGCAGTGGCGCCACGCTCGTTGCGTCGCCACGGGACGGTGGCGATAGCGGTGGTGGCTGGATACGGCTCGACCGGCACACAAGCGACGACCAGTGTCGGCGACGAGTCTCCCCGCGCCGACCCGAGCGGCGACACTCCACCGGTGTAGGTGATGCGCATCCGCGCCAACGGCGGTGAGCCCAGTGCGTCCAGAACCTCCGCGATCGCCTTCCGGAGCAGTGTCCCGTCGGGGGCAGGCAGCCCCAGCCCAGCGGCTGAACGAGCCAGGCGCGCGATATGCCGCTCCATGGCGAACGGGACGCCGTTCACCACCTTCGTCGTCTCGAAGACACCGTCACCCACGGTCAATCCGTGGTCCAGCACACTCACGGTCGCTTCCGCGGCCGGAGACATCTCACCGTTCACCCAGATCAGCACGAGGCCAAGCCTACGAGACGATCGGCCTTCAGTTCCGTCTCGGCCCACTCCCGCTCGGCATCGGAGCCCCATGTGATGCCCGCTCCGGTCCCGAAGCAAAGTGTGTCCGCGTCCGACCAGAAGGTCCGGATACCGACGGCCAGCTCACCTTCGCCGGTGTCGGCGTCCACCCATCCCACGGCGCCGCAGTAGGGCCCACGCGGCGCGGGCTCGAGGTCCGCGATCGCGTCGAGCGCACTGGACTTGGGCGCCCCGCTGACCGAACCCGGTGGAAAAGTGGCATGAATCAGCTCAGCCCAACCCACGCCCTGGTGAAGTTCTCCCCGTACCGTCGAGACGAGGTGCACCAATCCCGGGTGCTTCTCCACCGACAGCAGCTCCTCCACGGCGACGGACCCGGGGCGGCACACGCGCGACAGGTCGTTGCGGACCAGATCGACGATCATCACGTTCTCCGCCTCGTCCTTGGCGGTCAGGTCGGCCTCTGTCCGTCCCGTCCCCTTGATGGGCGACGACCAGACCGTGCCACCACGACGACGCAGATACAGCTCAGGCGACGCCGTCACCACGTGTGCGCCGGGCACTTGAACCAGACCGCCGAACGGCGCGTCGTGCCGCTCCGCCAAGCGGGCCGCAAGATGCAGCAGCCCGTCCGCGCCCGTTCGGTACGGTGCCTGCATCACGCGGCACACATTGACCTGATACACCGTCCCAGCGGCGATCCGTTCCCGGACCTCCTGGACCGCCGCTACGTAGCCGGCCCGGTCCAGTGATGTGGTCCACTCCCCCAGTCCCGGCCCGCGCCAGGCGCCGACGTCGGTCAGCGGGGCTTGTTCCCATGTGTCGAATCTGGCACAGACTGCGGTTCCCTCAAACGTCACGACTACAGCCCAGCGACCGGTGCCGTCCAGCACCGTCAGGTCGTCGGTGACCTCGGACAGGCCAGTGGCAAGCATCCCTCCGAGATGCGCCATCGGACGCACGAGCTCCGAACCGTCCACGTCCGGTGACGCTACCCGATGCGGCCGATGCCCGACACTTTTCGTCAATCCCAGCACCCTGTTTGGATCCAGAGGCCTGGATGGGCTAATGTTCTTTCCGCAGCCCGGTCCGCCGGAAACGGCGGGACAGGTGCACGCGGACGTAGCGCAGCTGGTAGCGCATCACCTTGCCAAGGTGAGGGTCGCGGGTTCGAATCCCGTCGTCCGCTCGGATTGAGGCCCAAGCCAGGCCTCACCTCGGTGGAGTGGCCGAGAGGCGAGGCAACGGCCTGCAAAGCCGTCTACACGGGTTCAAATCCCGTCTCCACCTCGCTGACACACAGCAGCCGAAGAATCAATGGCAGCGGGCGATTAGCTCAGTGGGAGAGCGCTACCTTGACACGGTAGAGGTCACTGGTTCAATCCCAGTATCGCCCACCCGCACATATGCAGGTCAGGCCTCACGTGGGCGACGCCGAGCGTCTAGTCGCCTTCATAGTCCGCAATACGGGCCATCTCGATGCCCAAGATCATGCTTAGCGCGCCTTCGACGCTCGCCATGGTCTCTGGCTTCACCTCGCCGAGACGGCGAAGGAAACGACCTCGAGACACTGCCCGGATTGCTCGAACAACCGCGACACTTGCCGTCTCGACACCCTCGCCCGGTGAGACTTCCGGCCGCAATGGCGAGGGCGTCCGTGAACTCGACACTGGCACAACCACCAACAGCTCATCGGGAACGCCAGCGTTGATCTGGTCAACGGACGCCACGATCACCGGTCTGTTCTTTCCGGGCTCGCCTTGTCGGGCCGCACCGAACGACACGAGCCACGTACAGAGCAGTCACACCTGTAGGGACTCGACACCAGCAACCGCCCCTCACCCGCTGAGCCGGAACCAGTAGTTGACGGTCGGGCCTTGTGATGCCAACCCGCCACCCATCGCCTCGTAGAGGGACCGTGCGGCGAAGTTGTCCGCCCCGGTCGTGAGGAACATCTTCGTAGCGCCGGCTGCCGCTCCCGTTGCCATGAAGGCGCGCAGAAGCTCCCGGCCGATTCCCTTGCGGCGATGCGACTCGTCTACCTCGATCTGATGGAGGTACAGCATCGACGAGTCATCTGGCCGGACAAGGTGATATCCCCAGGCCCATCCGTAGATCGTCGTGCCGGCAGATGCCACGAAGGTCAGAGTGCCTGGCGCTTCTGAATAGACCTCGCCGGCACCAGCGTCCATGAACTTACTAACTGCCAGTTTCAGCCAGTACGGGTCGGCCATCGTGATGCGGGGGTCCATTCGTACATCATGTCGTTCGTCCGGGCCGGTTCTGCGCTCCGGGTCAACCCGAATTCTTCATTAGCGCGGCCTCGTCAGCTGCAGAGCTTGAAACGCTAACCCACCTGTGGAGCCGTTGGACCTGATTCGAGAGGGTCGACCCATCCCGCCTTGACGAGGATCTCCCAGGCAACCTCGGTGGCACTCCGGTCATTGATGACGAAGAAATCCTCGATAGCGGCTGCATCAAACTGGGCCTCTTGCCGTGTGAGTGTCGCCAGAAGCCGTTCAGTCCTCGCCCCTTCCTCTCGATTGTGGAGACGCTGGCGGACGGTCGCCGTAGGGGCCACCAACCGGCACAACTTGACCTCACAGCCAGTAAGGCTAGTCGCGTATTGCTCGCGCAGGGTGAGACTGTCAATGCCACCAGCTACGACTATGAAATGGGCGCCGAACGCCTTGTAGTTCGTCCAGACTGAGGACAGGTTGACGCACTTCATGCGGTCATAGAACGCTCGGCGCTCCACCTGCGGTTTGCCCTCCAGCGCTGGCCCAAACTGGGCAAGCGCGTCGGTGTCGACAAGCGCGGTGACCTTTCCAGCAGCGCCGAGAGTCCGTCCGATCGCAGTGGAGATCGTCGTTTTCCCAACGCCGGCGACTCCACTTAGCAACAAGCCTCGATACATTGAGAACCTCCAACTTCCAGCCGAACATAGTCAACCGACATGGGATTCAGTAGTATGACGTGCCGTCACCGCTGGTCCCCCAGAACCGCCCGTGAGATCACCCAGATCTACGAACCACGCGTATGGCTCGGGTGTTATTTCGGAGGGCAAGTCGTTGGCCGAGCCAGCGCCGTTCCCCTCGGTGCGAGCCGTAATTCACCCTGCCGTCGTCCGGTCGAACGGATCGACACGCTGCCCACTCATGGCTGCCTTGGTCACACTCCACAAGCCTGTGATCACCGTCTCGTTGAGCGGTCGAAGTGAACGTGTGAAGGGTCGGTCGCACGGCCGATTCCTCCTTGCAGGTTTCGGTTCAGGCCCATCTCGGAGGGACCAGCTCCGGGCGGCGCCGCCTCTGGATCTTCAGGCCTAACCGGGTGCGCTCCCAGAGTCATTCCGGCCGGACACTTCCTCGATTCCCCGGTCAGCTCGTGCCGGTGACAGGGGTTAGTCCGAGATTGTCGAGAGCTGCCTGGCCGGTCGATGCGGTGTCGTGACCGGCCAGGATCAGCGTGCGGGCTCGTTGATACGGGCAGCCGGCGGTCTGGAACATGGTGGCGGTGGCGATGAGGCTCTCGTGGTCGTCATCGAGCAGCGCCGCGGCCCGGTCGAGTATCGCGCCGGCGACGGGGTTCCCGACGACGATCGGGCGGGCAGCGTCGAGATGGTGGGTCGCGTCGGGGTGACCGGCCAGCACGGCGGCCTCGGCTCGCAGGGCGACGTGCCAGTGGAGCAGTATCCCGGTGAGCCACGGGTTCGGCTCGTCGTCCCGGACGTCGAGCCGCTCCAGGGCGACTGTGGGCTGTCCATGGTGGAGCAGGGCGATGGCGTCGAAAGTAGGGCTATAACCGGCTCGGTCTGCGGCGGTGACGCCCAGCTGGTCGATGATGGCGCGCCATGTCGTTTGAGCGGCCCGGTCACCGCGCAAACCGTGGATCATCGTGACCGCGGCGGCCACCGGGCCGAAGCTGGGTGCCCGTGGGCAGCCCGCCTGGGTCCAGGCGTCGAGGAACCGGCCACTGGCGGCGATGACCTCAGTGGCATGCCCGGCGAGGGCATCGGCCATGAGCAGCCGTGACGTCGCGACGTGCCCGACCCCGGCCAGCACCGGCAGGTCACGCAGTTGCCGGCCCCATCGTCGCGCCGACGGGAGATCGCCGACGCCGATGCTGGTCGCCGTGGCGATCAGCAGAGCGTCGATCAGCTCGTCGGCCGTGGCTGGAGTGACCGGCACCGAGTCGAGCAGCTCGACGCGGCGGCGCGCGGTGGCCGCGGCAGCGCAGATGTCACCTGCCCGGCGCTGGGCTCCGATCAGGGCGTGGAGCGCGGCACACTCCGCCAGCGGGTCGTCCAGCCGGCGGGCCAGCTCAACGGCCCGCTCCGCGAGTGCGGTCATCTCCGATGCAGCCATCGTGCGCTCGGCCTGTTCGGCGAAGAACGCATAGCCTCGAGCGGAGCAGTCGGCCAGCGCCACCGTGGCCTGCGCCGCCGCGTCGTCGCCGGCCAGCTCGCGCGCTCGAGTGAGCAACGCAGTCGCCTCGTCGCGCGGGGGCAGCTGAGTGAAGGTGCCGAACTTCCGGAAGTAGGTGGTGGTGGCCATGGCCAGGTCCCGGGCAGCGGCCGCTGTGTCTCCGGCCCGCTGAGCGACGTCCGCGGCAGCCAGCCACAGGCGGTAGGCGTCGTCGCCGCGCATCCGGCACGCGGCCACGTTCGCGGCACACCGAAGGGCGGCAGCCGCCGCGGCGGGCACGTCGGTCAAGGCGGCTGCCTGCTCGTAGCGCTGCTGGGACTCGCTGGCCAGGTTGCGGGTGAAGGCGAGATGCGCCAGTGACAGTGCGAGGTGGTGTGCATCGGGGCGCCGGCCGGCCTGCTCCGCGGCCCAGCTCAGTGCGGCGCGGAAATCGTCGGCCGCCGCGTCGAACGTGGCCCGCCAGGCGCCGGTGGTGGGCTCCGGTTCCTCTGCCAGCTCCTTGGCGATAGCCAGGCACCAGCGCAGATGCCGAGCCCGGGCGGCGGCGAGCACACCGGCCGCGGCGAGCTGTTCGGCCCCGTACTGGCGGATCGTTTCCAGCGCCCGATACCGGGTGCCGCCGGCTGATGGGCCGACGCTGAGCAGGCTCTGGTCCGCGAGCCGGGCCAGCCCGTCGACCACCTGCCCCGGTTCGAGAGGGCTGAATCCGGCTACCTCCGCGGCCGCTGACGCGGTAAACGGCGAGACGAACACCGAGACCCGCTGCAGCAGGGTCAGGTCGTCACCGGTGAGCAGCGCCTGGCTCCAATCGAGCATGGCCCGCACCGACCGGTGCCGGTCGTCGGCCCGGTACCCGCCGACCAGTAGGCGCAGGTGATCCGAGAGACCTGCGACCAGCCCGTCGAGCCCGAGTGCCGGCAGGCGGGCCGCGGCGAGCTCGATCGCCAGCGCCACGCCGTCCAGCTTCCGGCACACGTCGGCGACCTGGTCCATGTGCTCGGCTTCAACCGTCCAACCTACGGCCGTGGCCCGGTCAATGAACAGTGCGACAGCATCCGGCGAACCGGCGTCACCGTGCCCGCCGGCGTCGCCGTGTCCTTCGAGGGACAGCGGCGGAACCGAGTAGACCCACTCGAAAGGAACCGTCAGCCGGGCACGGCTGGTGGTCAGCACCCTCACATGTGGGGACCGCGCGAGCAGGCGCTCGACGAACGGCGCCACCCCGTCGGATAGGTGCTCACAGTTGTCCAGCACCAGCAGGGAGCGCCGATCGGCCAGCGCAGCCAGCACCGAGTCGTCGATGCTGCGGCCCTGCAACTCCCCCACACCGATGGCGGCCGCGACCGCGGAACCGACCATCGCGGGGTCCGTGACCGGAACGAGGTTGACGAACCACACGCCGTCGGCGAAGTCGCCGGCGAGGTCTGCCGCGACGGCCAGCGCCAAACGGGTCTTGCCGACACCGCCGGGGCCGACGGCTGTGACCTGACGGTGCGCGCGGACGGCGTCGCGCAGCTCGGTGCGCTCCTGGGCTCGGCCGATGAAAGGGTTCAGGGGCGACGGCAGCCCGCTCAGCACCTGGCTGGTCCGCTCGGACTGGTTGATCTCGGCCGCGAGGTCGGCGAGTGCCCGGCGATCCGGGGCCTCGAGCTTGCGCAGCAGGGACGATACGTGCGTCTCGACGGTGCGCACCGAGATGAACAGCTGCGCACCGATCTCGGCATTGCTGCGATGTTCCCCGACCAAGTTCAGGACCTCGACCTCACGAGCCGAGATCCCCGCCGTGGCTGCCTGCTTCGACACGCGCCCCATTCTCCCGCATGGCCGCGCCACCCCACCTCACTGCCGGTCGCACCGCCCATCACGCCACCGGTCGTGCGACGGCCTACCGAGGGGTACGTGATGGATCCGTGGCACGTTCCGTGCTCGGCACGGATGTGGGCGCAGGCCGGTCAGCGACATGCTGTCTCGTGTCAGTCCACGTCACCGAGGAGCACACATGAGTCACAGCATCAAGACCATCATCATCCCGGTCCGGGACCTGAACGCCGCCAAGGCGCTCTACGGCACCGCCTTGGGCGTGCAGCCCTACGCCGACGAGCCGTACTACGTCGGCTTCCGGGTCGGCGACCAGGAGATCGGCCTCGATCCGAACGGCCACAACCACGGCATGACGGGTCCGGTGGGCTACTGCCACGTCGGCGACGTCACAGCGACCCTGCGCCTAGCCGTCGAGGCCGGCTGGCGAACGCGCCAGGACGTCAAAGACGTCGGCGGTGGGCAACTGGCCGCTATCGTCGAGGATCCCAACGGCAACGTCCTCGGGTTCCTCCAGCGCTGATCAAAGCTCCGGCACAGTCAACCCAGACAACGTCAACCTTAAGGACCAGCCATGACCACGATCGAGTACGTCACCTTCGAGGTGGCCGACACCACGGCCGCCAACGGCTTCTACACCGCTCTCGGATTGGACAAGCACGTGCGTGTGCGGGCCTCCGAAGCACCGACCACCGGCTTTCGTGCGTTCACGCTGTCGCTCGTCGTGTCCCAACCGGCGGACGTCGACGGCCTCGTCGGCGCGGCGCTCGATGCCGGCGCCACGACCCTGAAGCCCGCAGCGAAGTCCCTGTGGGGCTACGGCGGCGTCGTACAGGCACCGGACGGCACGATCCTGACGGTCGCGTCCTCGTCCAAGAAGGACGCCGGCCCGGCCACCATGCGGATCGACGACGTCGTGCTCCAGCTGGGCGTCGAGGACGTCGCCGCGAGCAAGCGCTTCTACGCGGACCGCGGCCTCACCGTCGGAAAGAGCTATGGCCGCAAGTATGTCCAGTTCGACTCTGGTCCTGTCACGCTGGCGCTTTACAAGCGTCGTGCCCTCGCCAAGGTGGCCGGTGTCTCGCCGGACGGCACCGGATCGCATCGGCTCGTCGTCGGCAGCGACGCCGGGCCCTTCACCGACCCGGACGGGTTCGCATGGGAGGCCACCTCGGCCTAAGCCGGACGGCGGCTGGCGTGGTGTTCGGCCGGACTCGGCACGGCGTAGCGTCCGGCGAGTTCGGCGCCGATCCTCCCGAGCTCGGCTCGGACGGCCGGCGGGTCCACCACCTCGGCCGCCGTACCCCAGCCGGCGAGGTTCCGGGCGATGTCCAAGGCCGTCGGCGCACCGACGCGGACCCGGGCCCGCCCGTCGTCGGCCTCGCCGTCGTCGTGACAGTGCTGACCGAAATGGTCGCGCAGGATGCGCACGAACCGCGCCTCGATGAGCACCGTGGCCCACGTGCGCGAACGGCGTTGCTCGACCTCCCCCACCACCTCTCGCCATGCGGCATCGAGTGC
Source organism: Phytoactinopolyspora alkaliphila (assembly GCF_010550695.1). GTDB lineage: Bacteria > Actinomycetota > Actinomycetes > Jiangellales > Jiangellaceae > Phytoactinopolyspora > Phytoactinopolyspora alkaliphila. The sequence goes on along the minus strand of NZ_JAAGOB010000001.1, from coordinate 569,410 downwards.
GAAGTCATCCGGGCGCTCAGCGGGCTGATCGGTTCGTTCGGCACGCTCGATCCGGTCGACCCGGAAGGTGCGCCGGCCTCGCGCGGTGCCCGCGATCAGGTACCAGATGTCGTCCTTGTCGACAAGCCCCCAGGGGTCGACGAGGCGTTCGGACCGTTCCCGGGACCCGCTGGTGTAGGTCAACCGGACCTTGCGCCGATCGATCACCGCGGCCTGCAGCAGATCGACGGTCGCGGGCCGGTCCCGGGCCCGCTCCCCCCACCTGGTGGGATCGATCATGGTGGCCGTGGCGGCGGCTTCGGCATGCTCCCGGAAGGTCTGCGGCAACGCACGTACCAGTTTGCGCAAGGCTGACTTGGCCTCGTCGGAGACGGCCGCGGCCGGGCCCACGAGCAGGAACAGCGCCTGTGCCTCACTGGCCGACAATCCGCTGAGGTCCGTGCGGGCGCCGCCGACCAGCGACCAGCCGCCGCCACGGCCCGGCTGCGGGTAGACAGGGATGCCCGCGGTCGACAGCGCTTCCAGGTCCCGGCGCGCCGTCGCCACCGACACCTCGAGTTCCTCGGCCAGCTCAGCGGCTGTCACCCGGCCCCGTGCCTGCATCAGCAGGAGGGCGGCGACAAGGCGGTCAGCGCGCATTTCTCCAGTCTGCCCGAAAAAGTGCTCAATTGGTGAGCACTTTGGCCGGCACGATGGTCTGTGTCACCAACCGAACGAGGGAAGGAACAGCCATGTTGCGAGGATTCACCACCGTCAGTTACTTCGCCGACGATGTCCCGGCCGCCGCCGCGTGGTACACGCAAGTGGTGGGCGTCGAGCCGTATTTCGTCCGCCCGGAGGAGGGACCGCCCGCCTACGTCGAGTTCCGCATCGGCGACTACCAGAACGAACTGGGCATCGTCGACAGCCGGTACGCGCCGCACGGCCAGTCGGACGCGCCTGGCGGCGCGGTGATCTACTGGGCCGTGGACGATGTCCAGGCAAGTGTCGAGCGGCTGCTATCCCTCGGAGCCACCGTGCACCAGGAGCCCATCGAGCGCGGGCCCGGGTTCGTCACCGCTTCCGTGATCGATCCCTTCGGCAACATCCTCGGTGTCATGTACAACCAGCATTACCTCGACGTCGTCAGCCGCACGATGGGAGACACGAGATGAACGTCGTGTTCGCGAGCACCGCGGAGGAGTGGCGGGAGTGGCTGATCCGCAACAGCCAGTCCGAGAAGGAGGTGTGCCTGGTGATCCAGCACAAGGACAGCAGCACACCGAGCGTGCGCTACCACGAGGCGGTCGAGCAGGCGCTGTGCTTCGGGTGGATCGACGGCCTGCACCGCAAGCGGGACGCGCACAGCTCCCAGCTCCGGTTTACGCCCCGCAAACAGCGCAGCTCATGGAGCCGGCTGAACCGGCAGCGCGCCGCCGCCATGATCGAGCTGGGCCTCATGACCCCGCAAGGCCAAGCGGCCATCGACGCCGCCAAGGAGCGCGGGACATGGCAGGCCGACCACACCTAGCATGAACTGGATGAGTACCAGCGCGAATCGGCAAGCGGGTCAGCCATGCCGGATGTCATGACCGTGGGCCACGGCGCGCGGTCCGCCGAGGAGTTCGTCGCGGTGTTGCTCGACGCCGGCGTCGGCACACTGGTCGACGTCCGCCGGTTTCCGGGCTCGCGTCGTCACCCGCAGTTCGGCCGCGAAGCCCTGGCCACCACCCTCCGCGCGCATGGCATCCGCTACGAGTGGCAGGGCGAGTCGCTCGGCGGACGACGACGCCGCTCGAAGGAAACCCGGCACATGGCGATCCTCAACGAGTCCTTCGGCGGATACGCCGACCACATGGACACACCGGAGTTCAGGGACGCCCTGACCGTGCTGCTCCGCCGGGCCGAGGGAGGCGAACGGCTCGCGGTCATGTGCGCGGAGACGTTGTGGTGGCGATGCCACCGCTCGTTCATCGCCGACGCCCTCATCTGCCGCGGCTCTGGCGTGGTACATCTGACCGACGTGGGCCAGCGGCGACACCACCGGCCCAAGCCCATCATGCGATGCGACGATGACGCCTGGCCCGTCTACGACGTCCCGGACACGCTGCCCATCGACGGTGAAGCCGGTCGCGGGCCGGGCGGCGTGTAGCGTTTCCCGGGTGACCGCCCTTGTGACTCTCGCCGATATCCGGGCAGCGCAACAGCGCATCGCCGGCGTCGCAGTCCGCACCCCGCTCCTCCCCGCGCCATGGGCCCCGGGTGACGGTGAGCTTTACGTCAAGCCCGAGATGCTGCAACCGATCGGCGCGTTCAAGATCCGCGGCGCCTACAACAAAATCGCACTGCTGTCCCCTGAAGAACGCGCCCGCGGGCTTGTCGCCTCGTCCAGCGGGAACCACGCGCAGGCGGTCGCCTATGCGGCCAGGATGTTCGGCGCCAAGGCCACGATCGTCATCCCGGACACCGCTCCGCCACACAAGGTCGAGGCCACCACGTCGCTCGGTGCGGACGTCGTCCTCGTTCCCCCTGCCGAGCGGGACGTGGTGCCGGTGCGGCTGGTCGAGGAGCGCGGTTTTGTTCTCGTGCCGCCGTTCGACGACCCGGCCATCATCGCCGGGCAAGGCACCATCGGCGCGGAGATCGGCGACGATGTGCCGGACGTCGATCTGGTGCTGGTGCCGGTGAGCGGCGGTGGACTCATCTCCGGAATCGCCACCGCCGTGAAGGTGCTGTGCCCGGACGCGCGCGTGGTGGGCGTGGAACCGGAGCTCGCCGGCGACGCGGCCGAGAGCCTCCGAGCCGGGCGGCGCACGGCATGGACACCTGAGCAGACGCACCGCACCATCGCAGACGGGCTGCGGACTGTGTCCGTGGGTGTCGCACCGTGGGAGCACATCCGCACCTACGTCGACGACATCATCACTGTGTCCGAGGACCAGATCCGGGCAGCCATGCGCGTGCTTGTGGTTCAGGGCCGGCTGGTGACCGAGCCGAGCGGGGCGGCCACCACCGCGGCCTACCTGTATGCCCGTGACCGGCTGCCCGAGGCGCGTGTGACGGTGGCCGTCGCCAGCGGTGGGAACGTCGACCCTGCCTTGCTGGCGGACGTCTTGGTCGGTAGCTGACACGGCTGTCTCCCCGCGCCCCCCAGCTGGCGGTCGCTGAGATGATCCCGGTGCCGACCCTGAAGGGTGTTATTCCTCTCCCTTTGCAGTGCACACACGGGCGCAACGGCTCCGGGATCGCGTCTATGGACCATCGATCACGGGTTGTCCACAGCCGCCCGATCGAGGGTTGATCATGACGCCCGGACGTATAAGGCTGGCCGTCATGACTCGTGACCGCCCTCCGGAGGCCGGAGATGGTTCTGGCGGCATCCAACCGCCTGAGCTGCCTCCACCGTACCTGTGGGAGCGCGTACTTCCAGGCATCGTCCGCCGAGTGCGACGTGAAGCCGACTTGAGTCAGCGTGAACTCGCCAAACAGGCAGGAGTAGCCGCATCAACAGTTGGGCGGATCGAAGCCGGGACGCTCGTGCCGAGTTTCCGGATGCTGCTTCGGCTGTTGGCTCCGGCGCGATTCATCCTCGTGGTTGCCGACGAGACAGGACGTGTCATCCGCCCGCTGTATGTCTGGGACGACACGCGCGACGGCGCCGACCGCAACTTCCCGGCACACCTGGACCTCATTCTTGATCCCACCGATGGTGACGACTGGTGGGGCGCCACGTACGGCTTGGCCCGACCGCCCGAGACTTACCACAGGTCCCGTGCCTACCGGGATGCCAAACGGAATCGAAGTCAGTGGGAGGTTCGGGTGAAACAGTTCCGGAACGATCCACCTCCGCGGGAGCCGGGGCCCGCGCCGTGGCGTTGACCGACCGCTGGCGCTAGCCGCGGCAGGCGCTCGTTCCAGCAAGACTCACCGAGCTGACATCACCATTCGCCAAGTCCTACCACCGGGCGTTGCGTCCGGGTGTGCATTGCGGGTGCGTCCGGGTGTGCATTGCGAGCGTTCCTAGGGCGCATTCGCGAGTCGTCGCCGTAAAAGCGCTGAAGTGCGTATATGTGTGCATTGCAAAGGCAGGAAGAGGGCCACGCCGGCCGACGCCGCCGCGTCCCACACCGCGACCGCCGCCGCACCACACCGCGCCCTAAGTGCCGTACAACGAGGCCATGGACGCCAGCACCGGTGAGCAGCCACCGTCTACCTTGAGCGTGGCCAGGTCGTCGCCGCGAGTCTCGCCCCGGTTGAGGATCACCACAGGCTTGCCCTGCTTGGCGGCGTGACGGACAAACCTCAAGCCGGACATCACGGTCAGCGACGAGCCGGCGACCAGCAGGGCGCCTGCCTCGTCGACCATCGCGTACGCCTCTGCGACCCGCGGTTTCGGCACGTTCTCGCCGAAGTACACGATGTCCGGCTTGAGTACTCCCCCGCACCATTCGCAGTCGGCGACCCGGAAGTGCGCGGTCGCGGCGATCACGGCGTCGGCGTCCGGCGCGATCTCCGCGTCGGACACCTCCACGTCGAAGTCCGGGTTGAGCGCCGTCAGCCGTTGGGCCAGCCGTGACCGGCTCGTCACCCGGCGGCAGGTCAGGCAGATCACCCGGTCGTAGCGCCCGTGCAAGTCGATCACCCGCCGGCTTCCGGCGCGACTGTGCAACGTGTCCACGTTCTGGGTGATCAGGCCGCTCACGACGCCGGACTGCTCGAGCCCGGCCAGGGCGCGGTGCCCGTCGTTGGGCCGCGTGCCTTCCATGTGCCGCCAGCCGACGTGGTTGCGTGCCCAGTAGTGCCGGCGGAACGCGAAGTCACCCACGAACTGCTGATACGTCATGGGGTTGCGCGGCGGCGAATACGGACCGCGGTAATCCGGAATGCCGGAGTCGGTCGAGATCCCCGCACCGGTGAGTGCGACTACCGGCCCGTCACCGAGCTCGGCCCGGATGTGCTCTGCCGCGGCGACTGCATCCTCGGCCTCCACCATGTTCAGCGTCACGGCTCGAGGATATGCGCCTACTCATCCGGGATCGCGGTGGCGATAGTGATCGCGCAGCGCCTTGGTCCGCTGCTTCCACACCGCCTTGTCCTGCTGCCGCAGCCGGGCGTCGGCTCGTCGTGCCTGATAGGCAGCTTCCCGCCCGAGCTTGAGCCAACGAGTGAACCGGCTCTCGTCGAGGTCACCGCTTTCGATCGCCGCCAAGACGGCACAGCCCGGCTCCGTGCGGTGCTGACAGTCCCGGAAGCGGCACTGCTCCGCGAGCTCGTCGATCTCGGGATAGACCTCGGCGATCGCCTCCGCGTCACTCACCAGACCCACCGATCGCACGCCGGGTGTGTCGATCACGATGCCGCCGCCGGGAAGGACGATCAGCTCTCGATGCGTAGTGGTGTGCCGGCCCTTGCCGTCACGGTCCCGGACCTCACCGATAGGCATCACTTCGGCGCCGGCCAGCGCGTTCACCAGAGTCGATTTACCGGCGCCCGACGGACCGACCACTGCCAAAGTCAGCTCCGGGCTCAGCCTGTCTCGCAATGGCGTCAGCCCCGCATCCTCCGGCACGCTCACCGCCAGTACCTTCACGCCGACGGCCACCTGGCTGACCTCGTCACGCATACCGTCCGGGTCGGCAACGAGGTCGGATTTGGTGAGAACGACGAGCGGGACGGCGCCACTCGCCCAGGCCAGGACCAGCAATCGCTCGATCCGGCCCAGGTCAGGGTCGGGATGCAAATGTTCCACGATGACGACGAGGTCGATGTTGGCGGCGACCACCTGCCCATGAGAGGTGCGATCTGCCGAATCCCTGATTAGGGCCGTGCGCCGCGGGAGAACAGCATCAAGAGTGATCCGGCCGTCCGGCCAGTGCCGGACCGCCACCCAGTCGCCCGCAGCTGGGAAGCGAGAACGATCGGCGGCGGCGTCGGCCAGGACAGCGCCGCCGTAGGTGACGTGCAGTGGTCCGTCCGCGGTGGTCACCACTGCCCCGCCCTTGTCGATCCGGCAGACGCGGGCGGGCAGGTGCGAATCGGCATAAGGCTGGAAGGCACCGGCGACGCCGGCAGCCCAGCCCAGCTTCTTGAGCGCATCGGAAGTGAAGTCCGAATGCGGGGTGGAAGAGATCCGGGGTTGACGAGGTTCGGGCATGACAAGGACCTTTGTGATCGGGGGAGGCCCTCCTGCCCACGCTGAGCGCGGATCAGCGAACGAGCCTCCGGGTAAACGGCATCAGGCTTACGTCTCGCACGGTCATGGCCGTTCACCTCCTCGCGATCAGCTCGGCTCAGCCGCTGCAACTCCACAGGCACGCTACCCGCTCGCCGCCGCGGCGGCCAGTGATTATTCGAGCGACCGGCAGCGTGCGACGCAGGCGAGAACGTCTGGTCTCACGCCGACTCGAGAACGAACCAGATCCCGACCGCCGGCTCGATCCCGTCGTTGCGATATCCGTGCGGTGTACTCGAGTCGAAGGACACGGCGTCCCCCGGTGAAAGCTGGTGCTCGTCGAAACCTAGTGTGAGGACTAGCTCGCCGCTGACCACGTACCCGTATTCCACGCCCGGGTGGCGCATCAGGCGGCCGTTGCCGGCGGAGGTGCTGCCCGGCTCATAGGTGATACGCAGAAAGTCGATGTGTGCGCCCGGCACCTGTCCCAGACGTTCCCACGTCACCCCCGAATCTAGGGTCAGCACTTCTCGTTCCGGCGGCGGTACCACCGGCCCCACCTGCCGATCGCGGTCCGGGCCGAGCACCCGGCGCCCGGCGTCGGGCCGGTCGCCGTCACTCGCCTGCGTCCAACCCAGTGCCGTCATCAGGTCAGGCAAGGCCCCGGACACCGGTGTGGCTACCGCACCTCCCGCCCGGCCGGCCGGCACCTGATCGGGACGGTCGAAGAGGTCTTCGATGGAGATGCCCAGCACATTGGTGATCGCATAGAGCGTGCTCACCGAGGGGCGGCTCTTGCCGGTCTCGATCTGCGAGACCAGGCTCGGCGAGACGCCGATCTCTCGCGCCAGACCACGCGCGCTGAGCCCTACTCGCAGCCGCTCGGCACGCAGCCGCCCGCCGATGTCCAGTTCAGGACTGCCAGCCACGCGGCATCCTCCTTCACGGCGATCAATAACGGTTAACACCCTACGCCCTCTTGGTCGTCATGAGCACCGACCCGCGCAGATCAGACCTTGACGCCGGGAAAGTCGTGTTCAATGATGAATAGTGTCACTACACATCAGTGAACACCGGCCTTGAGACGAGGTGTCAGCCCATGGCGATCCGGACCTTCGGCCCCAATGCGGTGGACTGGGAAGAGCGCGTCGACCTCGACCGGCTCCGAGACGAGCGGCTCGCCCGCCTGAAGGCCACGCTCGACACCTCGGAGCTCGGGTCGCTCCTGTCCTTCGACTTCGGCAACATCCGCTACACGACGTCCACCCACATCGGCACGTGGGCCATGGACAAGCTCATCCGGTTCGCCCTGCTCCCCCGGGGCGCCGCACCGATGGTGTGGGATTTCGGCTCCGCGGCGAAACATCACCAGCTGTACAACCCGTGGCTCGATGGCGACGAGCGGGCCAGGGCCGGGATCTCAACGCTACGCGGAGCCTTCCATCCCGACGCGGGCATCGCGGCGGACGTCGCGAGCAAGGTCGCGGCAGTCTTGCGCGAGCACGGCCTGGACCGGGATCCGGTCGGCGTCGACGTGGTCGAGATGCCCGTGCTGGAGGCGCTGCGCGCCGAGGGCCTGGACGTCGTCGATGGCCAGCAGGTCTTCCTGGAGGCCCGCCGGATCAAGACCCATGACGAGATCGCCCTGCTCACTCAAGCCTGTTCCATGGTCGATGCGGCGTACGAGCAGCTCTACGAGTTCCTGCGCCCCGGGGTCAAGGAGAACGAATGCGTAGGGCTGGTCAGCAAAGTCCTCTACGATCTCGGCAGCGAGTACGTCGAGGGCGTCAACGCCATCTCGGGTGAGCGCTGCTCCCCGCATCCGCACGTCTACAGCGACCGGCTCATCCGCCCGGGTGACCCGGCCTTCTTCGACATTCTGCACAGCCATCTCGGCTACCGCACGTGTTACTACCGGACGTTCGCGGTGGGCAGCGCATCGGTCGCCCAGCGCGACGCCTACACCCGCTGCCGCGAGTACATGGACCGCGCCATCGCCCTGGTGAAGCCGGGAGCCACCACGGCGGACATCGTCTCGGTCTGGCCCCGAGCCGAGGAGTTCGGCTTCCCGGACGAGACGGCGGCCTTCGCCCTGCAGTACGGCCACGGCGTCGGCCTGTCCATCTGGGAGAAGCCCATCTTCAGCCGGCTGGTCTCACTCGATCATCCGGAGACTCTTGAGGAGGGCATGGTCTTCGCCCTCGAGACGTACTGGCCGGCATCCGATGGCTGGTCGGCCGCCCGGATTGAGGAGGAGGTGGTGGTCACCACGGACGGCTGCGAGGTCATCACCAAGTTCCCGGCCGAGGAGCTCCTGGTAGCGGGCCGCAGGTACTGGACCACAGGCGGCGAGCTCAGCACGCTGCGGGAGTCGCAGTCCCACCTGAACACAGCCAACGGTCATCTGGGCGACGGTGAGCGGCGATGACCGAGGCGAGCGTGCGGCGCGTCGAGAGCCTCGGCGCGAGTGAACTCCTCGCGCTGTACGAGCAGATGTGCCTCATCCGCCGGACGGAGCAGGCGGCCCACGATCTGTTCATGTCCGGCATGGTCAAGGGCACCACACACCTGGCGGCCGGGCACGAAGCTATCGCCGTGGGAGCGAGCGCGGCGCTGCGGCCGGACGACTACGTATTCGCCACCTACCGCGGCCACCACCACGCCATCGCCCGCGGCGCCACGCCGGAGGAATGCCTCGCCGAGCTGATGAGCAAGGCGACCGGCCTGTGCCGCGGAAAGGGCGGCTCGATGCACCTGACCAAGGCGTCCACCGGCATGCTCGGCTCATACGCGATCGTCGGCTCCCATCTGCCGATGGCTACCGGAGCGGCCTGGTCGGCCCGGCTGCGCAAGACTGAGCAGGTCGCGGTCGCCTTCTTCGGAGACGGCGCGACGAACATCGGCGCGTTCCACGAAGCGCTCAATCTAGCCGCCGTGTGGCGGCTACCGGTGCTGTTCGTATGCGAGAACAACTTCTACATGGAGTACACACCCATCGCCGAGGTCACCGCCGTGCCGAACCCGGCGGCGGACCGGGCCGCCGCCCACGGGCTGCCGGGGATCGTCATCGACGGCAACGACGTGGCGGAGGTGCACGACACCGTCGCCCGGGCGGCCGCACAGGCTCGCTCGGGCGACGGCCCCACTGTCATCGAAGCACGCACGTACCGGCATTTCGGTCACAGCCGGACCGATCCGGCCAAGTATCGGCCCGCCGACGAGGTCGAGCGCTGGATGGCGCGAGATCCCCTGTCCGTGGCCCGGCAGCGGCTCGAGTCGCTGGGTGTCTCCGCCGACGAGCTACAGCAGGCCGACGCCCATGCGGCCGGCGTGGTCGAGGCAGCGGTCGACGCCGCCAAGAACGCGCCAGAAGCCGACCCGGCCGAGGCGTTCACGGATGTCTGGGCCGACGGAGGCAGCACATGGCGGACGTGATCACCTACCGCGACGCGGTGGCCGACGGTATCGCCCGCGAGATGCGGCGCGACCCCAGCGTCGTCTGCATCGGCGAGGACATCGGCGCCGCCGGCGGTGTCTTCAAGACCACGGTCGGCCTGCTGGACGAGTTCGGTCCGGAACGCGTCCGCGACACACCGATCTCCGAGCAAGCCATCGTCGGCGCGGCGATGGGCGCGGCGATGACCGGAGTCCGGCCGATCGCCGAGATCATGTTCAGCGACTTCCTCGCCTGCTGCTGGGACTACCTGGCCAACGAGATCCCCAAGGTCCGGTACATGACGGGCGGTCAGGTCACCGTGCCGCTGGTGATCCGCACCGCGAACGGAGGCGGGCTCGGCTTCGGAGCTCAGCACTCCCAGGCCGTGGAGAACTGGGCCTTCGCGGTCCCCGGACTCAAGATCGCCGCGCCGTCGACCCCGGCGGACGTCGTCGGCCTGATGGCTGCCGCCGTCCGCAGCGACGACCCGGTCGTCTTCTTCGAGCACAAGGGGCTGTTCGCGAGCAAGGGCGAGCCCGCCCCACCTGACCATGTCCTCGAGTTCGGGCAGGCCGGGATCGTGCGGGAAGGCACTGACGTCACCGTCGTCGCCCTGGCCTCCACAGTGGCCACGGCGCTGGCCGCGGCGGACCGGCTCGCCGAAAAGGACATCTCGGCCGAGGTGATCGACTTACGCTGCCTGATCCCGCTCGATGTCCGCACCGTGCTCACTTCGCTGGAGCGCACATCGCGCCTGGTGGTCGTCGAAGAGAACCCCTACCAGGGCGGATGGGGCGGCACGCTGGTGTCGATCGTCGCCGACGAGGGCTTCGACCTGCTCGACGCCCCGGTCAAGCGGATCGCGGGCGCCTGCGTTCCCCTTCCGTTCGCCGACGCACTAGAGGACCGCGTCATCCCTACGGCCGACGCGATCGTCGACCAGATCCGGACCCTCGTCGCCTACTGACCGCCCCGACCGCCTGAACCCGACGTCCCCACAGTCAACGACGACTCGCACAAGAGGGAGACAAGAGATGACTCACCGGATGCTTCTCCGTGGCGGCCACGTGCTGACCATGGACCCGCAGCTCGGCGACCTGCCCCAGGGAGACATCCTGATCGAGGATGCCAAGATCGCCGCCGTCGACCAGCACATCGAGGCCGATGCGGAGGTCATCGACGCCACCGGCCATATCGTGATCCCGGGTTTCGTCGACACGCACCGGCACACCTGGGAAGCGGCGATCCGCGGCTGCGCGCCCAACGCGACCCTCGACGACTACTTCGTCGACGTTCTCGACACGTTCGCACCGGCGTACCGCCCCGACGACGTGTACGCGAGCAACCTGGCCGGCTCGCTCGAGTGCCTCAACGCGGGGATCACCACACTCGTGGACTGGTCGCACATCAACAACACTCCCGAGCATCCCGATGCCGCCGTCACCGCACTTCGAGACACCGGCATCCGGGCTCAGTACGCCTACGGATCGGCCAACACCTCGCTGGCCAAGTACTGGTTCAACAGCGCGGAGGTCATCCCCGGCGACGACGTCCGCCGGGTGCGTGAGACCTACTTCCCAGGCGACGACGGCCTGCTGACGCTGGCTCTGGCCACCCGGGGACCGGGCTTCTGCCAGGACGACGTCGTCACCGCCGAATGGGGTCTGGCACGCGAGCTGGGCATCCCCATCACTGTGCACGTGGCCATGGGCCGGCTGGCGGGCCGCTACGCCATGGTGGAGCAGCTGGACCGCCTCGGTCTGCTCGGGCCGGACACCACCTACATCCACTCTTGTTACTTCAGCGATCACGAATGGCAGCGAGTGGCGGACACCGGCGGCACGATCTCGATCGCCGCCCAGGTCGAGATGCAGATGGGCCACGGCTGGCCGCCGGTGAACAAGTCCTACCAGTTCGGGTTGCGGCCCAGTCTCTCCGTCGATGTCGTCACCACCGTGCCGGGTGACATGTTCACCCAGATGCGAGCAGCATTCGGCGGTGAGCGGGCGCGTGTCAACGCCACCTGCTGGGAGGCAAACACCGGGGTGCCCGCGACGATGCTGACAGCCCGGCAGATGCTGGAGATGGCGACGATCAATGGCGCCCACGTCGCGGGGCTGGAGGATCGCACCGGCTCGCTCACCCCGGGCAAGCAGGCCGACGTGGTCTTGATCGACGCCCGCGCCGTCAACGTCGCGCCGGTGATCGATCCGGTCGCGGCCGTCGTCCTGTGCGCCGACGTGAGCAACGTGGACACCGTGATCGTCGACGGCACCGTCCGCAAGCGCGACGGGAAGCTCGTGGGAGATATCGACCGCGCCAGGGAGCTCGTGGAAGCCTCTCGCGACCACCTGGTGAACGCCACCGCTAAGGCGACGGCGGCCGCGTGAACGGGCGGCATCTGGTCCGGCGTGCCGCGCAGGCGTCCTACGCGCGGCCACCGGGCTGGTCGTCGGAGGCGACCGGCTACCGGCGCTGGACGGTGGTCGGTGAGCAGGCCGGGGCGGTACACACCGGGTTCGGCATCTGCGAACTCGATCCCGGCAGCGCCCTGCCGGCGCACGTCCACGCCTTCGAGGAGAGCTTCCACGTCCTCGACGGGGCGGCCATCGTGGACACACCGGAGGCCTCATACCGGGTCGGGGCCGGCGACTACGGTCTGATCCCGGTGGGCGTGCCGCACGCCTGGCGAACGGAGGGCGACGACGCCGTGCGCTGGGCGGAGATGCAGGGGCCGCAACCTCGCGAACGCATGGACGACGACACCTTCCTGGTGCCGGAGTTCGTCAAGCACGATCCCGTCCCGGTGGACGTCCGCGACCCGCGTACGAGGAGCCTTGGCACCATCACGCCCGCACACATGGACGCGACAAAGCAGGACCAGAGCATGCTGGCGGTGTCGGCCAGCATGCGCACCGCACTGCTCGTCTACAGCGGCATCACCGTCAAGATGATGGTGGACAGTGACCTTGGCGCACACCTGACCTCGATGTTCATGGTTCAGTACGAGCCTTCGGGGCGGGCCGGAGCACACGACCACCCCTTTGAGGAGACGTACCTGATTCTCGAGGGAACCGTGGAGGCGAGCTTCGACGGGGAGCGCCACATCCTGGAGCCGGGCGATGTCGCCTGGGCGGGTGTCGGCTGCGTGCACTCCTTCACCAATGTGGGCGACGGGAGGGTGCGCTGGCTGGAGACACAGGCGCCGCAGCCGCCGCCTCGGCACTCGTACCGGTTCGCCCGGGACTGGGACTACCTGCGCGAGGTGCTCGCCGGGAACGACGACAGGAGAGATTGATGAACGATCCGCGTCACGTGCTGGTGGTCGGAGGGACGTCGGGCATCGGCCTGGAGGTGGCCCGCCACTTCGCCGCAGCCGGCGACGACGTCGTGCTGACCGGGCGCGACCACGGCCGGGCCGAATCTGTGGCGAAGGAGCTCGGCGGCACCGCCCGCGGGCTCGCGCTGGAACTCACCGAGGTGGACGCGATCGCCACCGCGCTGACGAGCGTCGAGCGCGTCGATCACCTGGTGCTGTCCGCTGTCGACCGGGATCACAACACCGCAGCCGAGTACAACACGGCCGGAGCGCTACAGCTGGTCACGTTGAAGCTGGTCGGCTACACGGAAGTCGTGCACGCGGTGCTGCCGCGCATGGGACGCGACGCCTCGATCGTCGTGTTCGGTGGTCTCGCCAAGGACCGGCCGTATCCGGGCTCCACCACCGTCTCCACAGTGAACGGAGGCGTGATCGGGATGGTGCACACGCTGGCGGCGGAACTGGCCCCGATCCGGGTCAATGCCGTGCACCCGGCGATCGTCGGCGACAGCCCGTACTGGAGCGCCAAGCCCACCGCGGTCCTGGAAGGTTTCCGGTCCCGGACACCCACCGGCCGGCTTCCCGCCATGGCCGACGTCGTCGACTCGGTGGCGTTTCTGCTACGCAATCCGTCGGTCAACGGGGTGAATCTGCCCGTCGACGGCGGCTGGCTGCTCCAGTGAGCCCCGCGACCGAGACCCTGGAGCACCCGGCCGCCCGGATCGCGGTCGTGGGCACCGGGCGGATGGGCGCCGCGATGGCGGTGCGGCTGAGCGAGCAGGGCCGAGACGTCGTCGCCCTTTACAACCGGACGGCGTCGAAGGCCGAAGCCGTCGCGGCACGCGTCCGCGCCCCGGTGGCCGGCACAGCCCGCGAGGCGGCCGAGCCTGCCGATGTAGTGCTCGTCTCCCTCGGCGACGACGACGCCGTCCTCAGCACCTATCGCGGCGCCGACGGGCTCACGGCGGGACTGCAGCCCGATGCGGTGGTGGTCGAGACGAGCACCGTCGACCCACGCATCGTCGAGGAGATGGCACAGGCGGTCGCGGAGTGCGACGCCGGCCTGATCGACGCCCCCGTCTCCGGCAGTGTCCCGCTGGTGCAGAAGGGCGAGCTGACCTTCATGGCCGGCGGAGACCCGCGGCAGCTGGAGCTGGTGCGCCCGGTCCTCGATGCCCTCGCCCGGCAAGTCTTCCACGTGGGAGGGTCAGGCGCCGGAGCGGCGATGAAGCTGGCCGTGAACGCCGTCGTCCTCAGCCTGAACCAGGTGCTGTCCGAGGCGCTCGTCCTCGCCGAGGCCGCCGGCATCGACCGGTCCGCCGCCTATGACGTGTTGGCGGCGAGCGCGGTCGGTGCCCCGTTCGTCCACTACAAGCGCGACGCCTTCGAGCATCCCGACGACGCCCCGGTGGCGTTCAGTCTCGGCCTGGTCCTCAAGGACCTCTCTCTCATCACCGGCTTCGCCGAACGGCTCGGCGTACCGATGGAGCAGTCGGTACAGAACCGGCTTGTCGCCCAGGCCGCTGTGGATGCCGGTCTCGGTGATCGCGACATGAGCGCCATCGCCCGGTATCTCGCCGATCGTCGTCATACCACGGGCTCGTCCTGACGCCATTCGCTCGTCCTGACACCTTCCTGTCGCGTATTGGGCACAGAACTGGCTCTATGGCGCGACAGAAGTGCGCCAGGACGACACGAATGCGTCAGGAACCCGGCCCGCGCGCACAGGCCGGGCGCTACCTTCTGCGGATACCGTGGTGGTGTGGCTCACACACACGAGGTGACGAACCAGGCGCCGCCGCTGGAGGACTACGACGTCTTTGCCGCCGATGCCGCTCTTGTCGAGGCGTTCACCCGGTACGGTCTCGACGACGACCGGCCTAGCCTCCACGCGCTCGGGCGTACGGCCGGCTCGGCCGAAGCGCAGCAATGGGCCCGCGACGCCGATACGCACTCCCCCGTGCTGCACACCCACGACCGCTACGGCCATCGCGTCGACGAGGTCGAGTTCCATCCGTCGTGGCATCGGCTCATGGACACGGCCGTGGGCCACGGCTTGCACGCCTACCCGTGGTGCCGAGGGACCGCGGGTTCTCATGCCGGACGCGCCGCGGGCTTCCTTACCTGGAGCCAGGTGGAGGCCGCCCACCTGTGCCCGATCTCCATGACCTATGCGGCCGTGCCCGCACTCAGGATCGATCCCGCGGTCGGCGCGGAATGGGAGCGCCGGCTCGTCGTGCCGGACTACGATCCGGCGCTCCGGTCGGGCAGAACCAAACCGAGCGCTCTGGCCGGGATGGCGATGACCGAGAAGCAGGGCGGCTCGGACGTGCGCGCCAACACCACCAGGGCCGCACCGGCCGGTGACGGCTGGTACGAGCTGACCGGGCACAAATGGTTCTGCTCGGCACCGATGAACGACGTGTTCCTCATGCTGGCACAGGCGCCCGGTGGCTTGAGCTGCTTCGTCGTCCCGCGGATTCTCGACCACGGCGCCCGCAACCCGTTCGCCATCCAGCGGCTGAAGAACAAGCTCGGCAACCGGGCCAACGCCTCCGCCGAGATCGAGCTGGACGGGACCAGGGGCGAGTTGCTGGGAGAGGAAGGCCGCGGCGTGGCCACCATCATCGAGATGGTGGCGGCGACCCGCCTGGACTGCGTGCTCGGGTCGGCGTCGCTGATGCGCCGGGCCGTCGCCGAGGCGACCTGGCATGCCGCACATCGCACCGCCTTCGGCACCAAGCTCGACGACGCCCCGCTCATGCAAAGCGTCCTGGCTGATCTGGCGGTCGAGTCCGAGGCCGCCACCGCCCTGGCGATGCGTCTGGCGAGCTGCGTCGATCACCCGGATGATCCGCACGAGCGGGCGCTGCGCCGGATCGGGCTTCCGCTAGCCAAATTCTGGGTGTGCAAGCGCACCCCGCACGTCGTGGCCGAGGCCCTGGAATGTCTCGGTGGCAACGGCTACGTCGAGGACAGCGGCATGCCCCGGCTGTATCGCGAGGCGCCACTGAACTCGATCTGGGAGGGCGCCGGGAACATTCAGGCGCTGGACCTGCTGCGGGTGCTGGTCCGTGAGTCCGAGGCGATCGAGGCCTGGCGAGCCGAAATGGACGCCGCGGCCGACGCCGGCCCCGCCTCTTCCGGCCTCGTACGGAACGCCGTCGCAGAGGTCGACGAGCTGCTCAGGGAGACCGCGGCCGACCCGTCCACCGCCGCCAGGCATGGCCGCAGCCTCGCCGCCAGAATGGCCACGCTGCTTCAGGCGTCGTTGCTGATCCGATACGCGCCGCCGGCAGTGTCCGACGCCTACTGCGCCACGCGGCTGGCCGGTGCCTACGGAGTCTTCGGCCTGCTGCCCACCGGCCTCGACACCCGCGCCGTAGTAGACCGCGCCACTCCCCCACGGTGAACAGAAACGACGGAGGAGCGAAGTCGGAATGATCTGTCATCCTTGCGGCGAGGGTCGGCACCATGAGTGCGCGGCCGCGAGCAAAGGCCGGTCGTGGTGCGACTGCCAGCACCGAAGCCCCAAAGAACCAGTCGAGCCTGCCACCGGTCACCCATCCGAGTGACAAATTGTGAGACAGCAGCGTCCATATTATGGACGTCGCGTCGTTGTTCCTCGCTGGGGTGTGCGACCATGGCAGGCATGTTGCACGCGTCGATCCTCTACCTCGTGGTCCGTCGCCACGTGGACTTCCGGCGTGTCGCCAGCATGATGTGTCTGCGCAGCTGACCGTCGCCCGTTGATCATTTCCGGGCGCTCGGACGTGTCGGCTGTTTAGGTCACCGTCGATCTGACCCGCGCGGACGTGCGTCCCCGACGCCTCGAGGACGAGATCCCCTTATGCCAGCGAGCAACGTCACCATTCCCCGGCGCCCACGCGGCGAGGGCCAGTGGGCATTCGGCCACCTTGAACCGCTCAACGCCAACGAGCGGACCAAAAGGGACGACGACGGCCTCAACGTCCGCGCACGCATCGAGAACATCTACAGCAAGCGCGGCTTCGCCAGCATCGATCCGCAAGACCTCCGCGGACGCTTCCGCTGGTTCGGGCTCTACACCCAGCGCAAGCCCGGCATCCCGGGTGGGCGCACGGCCGTCCTCGAGCCGCACGAGCTCGACGACGAGTACTTCATGCTGCGGGTGCGCATTGACGGCGGCGCGCTCACCACGGAGCAGTTGCGGGTCATCGCCGACATCTCGACCACCTACGCGCGGGACACCGCCGACGTCACGGACCGGCAGAACATTCAGCTGCACTGGATCCGGGTGGAAGACGTCCCGGCCATCTGGGAGAAGCTGGAAGCCGTCGGCCTGTCCACCATGGAGGCCTGTGGCGACACGCCCCGCGTCATCCTCGGGTCGCCCGTCGCCGGTATCGCCGCCGACGAGGTCCTCGATCCGGAATGGGCCATCGAGGAGATCCAGCGCCACTACATCGGCTCCCCCGAGTTCTCCAACCTGCCGCGTAAGTTCAAGACGGCCATCAGCGGCCTGCCGGACGTCACGCACGAGACCAATGACATCTCCTTCATCGGCGTCCATCACCCCGAGCACGGCCCTGGCCTGGACCTGTGGGTGGGTGGTGGACTGTCCACCAATCCCAAGCTCGCGGTCCGACTCGGCACCTGGATCCCACTGGAAGAGGTCCCTGAGGTGTGGGCCGGTGTCACCGGGATCTTCCGTGACTACGGCTACCGGCGGCTGCGGCACCGGGCGAGGCTGAAGTTCCTGGTCGACGACTGGGGAGCGGAGAAATTCCGGGAGGTCCTCGAATCGGACCAGTACCTCGGTCGCAAGCTCATCGACGGCCCGCCGCCGCCCAACCCTGAGCAGCCCTACGACCATGTGGGAGTGCACCGGCAGAAGGACGGGCGCCACTACATCGGCGTCGCTCCCCTGGTGGGACGGGTGTCGGGCACCACGCTGTCCAAGCTCGCCGACATCATCGAAGCGCACGGATCCACCCGGATCCGAGCCACACCGCAGCAGAAGCTAGTCATCCTCGACGTCGCTTCCGAGGCGGTCGAGCCGCTGGTCCAGGAGCTGGACTCCATCGGCCTGCAGGCGAGGCCCAGCGTCTTCCGGCGCAACACCATGGCGTGCACGGGGCTGGAGTACTGCAAGCTTGCCATCGTCGAGACCAAGGGCCTGGCATCGGAGACGGTCGCCGAGCTGGAGAAGCGGCTCTCCGACATCGAGGGCCAGCTCGACGTCCCCATCACCCTGAACGTCAACGGGTGCCCCAACTCGTGTGCGCGGATCCAGACCGCCGATATCGGCTTGAAGGGCCAGATCGTCAAGGGCGAGGAAGGCTTTCAGGTCCATCTCGGCGGCGGGTTCGGGCTGGACGCCGGTTTCGGCCGCAAGCTGCGCGGGCTGAAGGTCACCGCCGAGCAGCTGCCCAGCTACGTGGAGCGGCTGGTCCGACGCTTCGTCGACCAGCGGGAACCGGCTGAGCGGTTCGCGCAGTGGGTCGCCCGTGCTGAGGAGGCGGACCTGCAATGAGCGAGACGAGAGCGGCCATCCTGCACTGCCCGTTCTGCAGCGAGGAGGATCTCTTCCCGGTCGAGGAAGGGGGAGGGTGGGAGTGCCGCTCTTGTCTGCGTGTCTTCTCGGTGAAGCTGCTCGGCCTGTCCACACGAAGGGGTGCTTGATGACCTGCACGACAACGGAGCCTCTCGAAGAGCTCGCGCTCGACGCCGCCCGCCAGCTTGAGGGCGCCTCAGCCGGAACCATCATCCGCTGGGCGCACGAGACCTTCGGCGAGAAGTTCACCGTCACCTCTTCGATGGCCGACGGCGTGCTCTCGCACGTGGCTTCGCAGGCGGTCCCCGGCATCAAGGTCCTCTTCCTGGACACCGGTTACCACTTCGCCGAGACCATCGGCACCCGCGACGCCATCGCCACGGCCTACAACATCGACCTGGAGACCGTTACCCACCCGTTGCGGGTGCCCGAGCACGAGGCCGAGTACGGCAAACTCTACGAGATCGACTCCGACCTGTGCTGCGCCATCCGCAAGGTGTGGCCACTGGACCGTGCCCTGGCTCCCTACGATGCCTGGGCCGCCGGGGTGCGGCGCGCCGAGTCCCCCAGCCGTGCCGACACGCCGGTGGTGGCCTGGGACCCCAAGCGCCGCAAGATCAAAATCCATCCGCTGGCCGCCTGGACCGACGACGACGTCGACGCATACGTCGCCGAGCACGACATCCTGGTGAACCCGCTCAAGCAGATCGGCTACCTGTCCATCGGCTGCGAACCCTGCACCCGTCCGGTCGCCCCGGGCGAGGACCCCCGGGCCGGCCGCTGGGCGGGGTCGTCGAAGACCGAGTGCGGAATCAACACCTAGATGGCCGACGACCCGAGGTATCCGCTGCTGCTCGACCTCACGGGCAAGCGCGTCGTGCTGATCGGCGGCGGACCCGTAGCGGCCCGGCGCGCGTCGGCGCTGGTGGATGCTGGCGCACGCCTCGACGTGATCGCTCCGGCTCTGTGTGAGCCGCTCGCGCTCCTGGTGTCCGAGAGCCGCGCGCGGTGGGAGCCTCGCCAGTACGTGGCCGGTGATCTCACCGGCGCCTGGCTCGTTCACACCGCCACCGGTGATCGCCTGGTCGACGACGCCGTCGCGGCGGAAGCGGACGCCGCCAGGATCTGGTGCGTCATGGCCAACGACGCGGCGTCGTCGTCGGCGTGGACGCCGGCGGTGGCCCGGGTGGGGAATGTCGTCGTCGCCGTCAGCGGCGGCGGTGACCCCGGACGAGCCCGCACCCTGCGCAACGCCGTGCAGGCGGCGCTGGACAACGGAGACCTCCCGCTGCGCCACGTCCGCCGGTCAGAGGCCGGGAGTGTGGCGCTGGTGGGCGGTGGCCCGGGGGACGCCAGCCTCATCACCACGCGCGGGCGGCGGCTGCTGGCCGAAGCCGATGTGGTGGTCGTCGACCGGCTGGCGCCTCGCGCGCTACTCGACGAACTCGACGACGACGTGGTCATCGTCGATGTGGGCAAGACTCCGGGGAACCACCCGGTCCCTCAGGACGAGATCAACCGGATCCTGGTCGAACACGCCCGTGCCGGAAACCGCGTGGTCCGGCTCAAGGGAGGGGATCCGTTCGTGCTCGGGCGCGGCGGCGAGGAGGTCATCGCCTGCCGTGACGCCGGCGTCGCCGTCGAGGTGGTACCGGGTGTGACCAGCGCCATCTCGGTGCCCGCCGCAGCCGGCATCCCGGTCACCCACCGCGGCATCTGCAAGCAGTTCACGGTCGTGTCCGGACATGAGGGACTGGACTGGCCCTCGCTGGCGTCCACGCAGGGGACGCTCGTGTTCCTCATGGGGGTGTCCCTGCTCGCCGATACGGCGGCGAACCTGGTGGACGCCGGCATGGCCGCCTCCACCCCCGCCGCCGTGGTGGAAGACGGCTACGGACCTGGCCAGCGGCTCACCACGGGTACCCTGGCGGACATCGCCGACCGGGCCGCCGCCGTGGGGGCCAAACCGCCCGCGGTGATCGTCGTCGGCGACGTCGTCGCCCTCGCTACCGAGAGCTGACTCGGTAGCACTGACCAACCTGCCGCTGGGGCAGTCTCCTCGCTGTCCTGCCGCCAGCAAGGTACCCCTGCGCACCCCTTTGCAATGCGCACCTATACGCAACGCCCGGCCGGCGTCTGTTCTCGGACCCGATGTTGCGCAGCCGGTGTCACTTTGCCTGGTGTTGCTTATGAGTGCGCATTGCAAAGGCGGCGAAGACACCCCCAGACAAGCCGCCACGGAGCCCCGGGGAACCGCAGTAAGCCGGCTACGCCGGACAGCCGACGCTCCCGCCGCATCACCCGTGACTGGGAGGCCGATTCGCGGTCAGTAGGCGCATTGCTGGGGGAACTTCGTGCATTGCGTGATCGTGGCGCCGCGAGCCGGGATGTCCGCCCAGCGATCCGGATCGACGTCGGAGAGCGTCCCGGCCGCGATCGCCTCGGCGATAGCCCACAGCCCGATGACATTCTGGTTCACCAGGTACCCACGGCTCTTCTGCCCGATTCCTCCGCGCGATTCGAAGAACATCGCATTGGTTCGCCATCCGGCATATTCCCCATCGGGACCAGGTGCGTTGAGCATAGACGCGGACGTCACGCCTTCGGGAATGTTGATGTACGGGTAGCGCGTCACATTGACCGCGCCATGCCGATCAGCGGCATCAGCAGCGACGACGGCCATCTGGCGCACGGCGTCCCACTGCTCGTCTTCCAGCATGCCCGGATCGAGGGATATTCCCATCGAGAACGTGGTCATGTCGTCGGAGTCACCCGAATAGTACGTTCCCTGGTGGTGCAGGTCGATCATGTAGTGCGGCAGGAACTCGGCCCACAAGTACCAGTGCGCCTGCGATTCCACCGCCCGGTGCCGGGTGTAGTTGTCGAACACCGATTCCGGCAGCTGAGGCAGTCCCTGTCCGGCGCGGACCGAGTTGACCAGGTCAAACGTGTCGCGATCGACGCCCCAGTCCCGGTTAAGGTCGATCCGGTGGGTGGTGTCCTGGCGGATGTACGCCTCGTATCCGTCCGGGTTGTACAGCGGGATGATGACGAACGTGATCTCTTCGAGAAGATCGCGTGCATGCTTGCCTCCCGCCGCCAGCTTCTTGAGAAAGGCCAGCGAGGCTTCCGCACCGTACGGCTCGTTGCCGTGGATCCGGCCCTGAATCCACACCCGGGTGTCGCCGGTGCCGATGTAGGCGACCCGTAGCGCGCGGCCCTCCCCACTGACGCCGATCTGCTCGACCCGGACGGTCCCCTTGCTGCGGGCCTCGATGGCCACAAGCTCCGCCTGGACCTCGTCGTAGGACAGCATCGCTGAGCGATTCGGCTCGCCTTGACCCGGGGGCACGTGCGGGCCCCCGGGCGTGGCCGCGGACGCCACGGCAGTAACGCCGCCGGCTCCGACAAGCAGTGTCGCAAGGACGAGCCACATACGGAACACCGGGAGACAACGGCGCAGACTGGCCATGGAGGAACCCTTCTGTTGGTCAGAAACCACACGAAATCGGGCTTGTGACATAGTGCACCGCCGTTCCCGTGCGGTCAATGATCTCGGCGGCCGTCGCCAGACGTACTCGGGTGAGCCTGGGGCGTAGCGAGCACCATCCACCGAGTGCGACAGCGAGCTTCCGCGCGGTGAAGTCCCCTATTTCCAGCGGAAATGCACGAAGACCCGACCGAAATTGCCGGAGTCCTTCTCCACGCGGTGATACAGGGCCTTGATCTCCTTCTGCTGAAGAAACCTCAGCACACGCTTCTTCAACTGACCTGATCCCTTACCCGGAATGATCTCGACGAGTTTGGCGCGTTTCGCCACCGCCTCGTCGATTACACCGCGCAATTGCCGGTCGATCTCGTCGCCGCGGTTGTAGACGTCATGCAGATCGAGCTTGAGCTTCACAGTAGAGATCGTCTCGGCTGAGCCGCCCCGATGCAACCCGGATTGCCTCCCTTCCGTCTCGCACAGACCGGCCGAGTTCCCCGCGTCGGCACCGAGAGGCGAAGGTCCGGAAACTTCGACGTCTTTGACCCTTGACGTAGCGCGGACGACGTGGGCAGACTGGTTGCGTACAACACAACAGTTGCTTATTGTGCAACTTGCACTCACAGCCTGTGTGTTCAGTCGCTACAATCCGCGTTCCGCGGTACGGAGCAACGCCTCATACCCCACCGGACCTCCACCAAGGGGGCGCGTCATGACCGACGTTCTCGGATCCCAGCTTTCTCAGCAGCCAGCCACCGGGGCCACTCCCGAAGCTGCGCCGGTCACCGAATCGGCAACCCCGCTCACCACCGCACCCACCTATCCGCCTCACCCGCAGATCATGCTGTACACCCGGCTGCGAAAGTCGCCGTACTTCTGGAAGTCGCGGGCGCACGGCGTGGCGATGTACAGCGTGTACAACCACACCTACCACCCGCGCCACTACGGCGATCCGGTGGCGGAGTACTGGCACCTGCTGGAGAGTGTCACGCTCTGGGATGTCGGCGTGGAGCGCCAGCTGGAGATCTCCGGGCCGGACGCCTTCGACTTCACCAACATGCTGGTCCCCCGTGACCTGAACAAGTGTGCCGTCGGCCAGTGCAAGTACGTCTTCATCACGGCGCCCGACGGAGGCATCATCAACGATCCAGTCCTCCTGCGGGTGGAGGAGAACCGGTTCTGGCTGTCGCTGGCAGACAGCGACGTGGGGTTGTGGGCGATGGGTCTGGCGCACGCGGGCGGCTGGGACGTCGAGATCAAGGAGATCGACGTCGCGCCGGTCCAGGTCCAGGGACCGAAGTCCAAGGAGGTCATGGTCGATCTGTTCGGCCCGTCCGTCCTCGACATCCCCTACTACCACCTGGGCCGGTACACGATCGACGGCATGGACGTCGTCGTCAGCCGCACCGGCTACACCAGTGAGGTGGGCTACGAGATCTACCTCTACGACGCGATCGCCAACGCGGGACGGCTCTGGGACGCGGTCTGGCAGGCCGGCGAACCGCACGGCATGCGGGTGATCGGGCCCTGCCACATCCGCCGCATCGAGGGCGGCATGCTCGCCTACGGCTGCGACATCACACTTGACACCAATCCCATGGAGGTCGGCTACGACTACCGCTGGATGGTGGACCTGGACCAGGAAGCGGACTTCGTCGGCAAGAAGGCCCTACAGCGCGTCCGCGACAACGGGATCTCCCGCCTGATGGTCGGTGTGGAGATCTCCGGCGAACCACTCGGCTCGTACAACGACGGCTCGATGATCGAACCGTTCACGGTCCTGGAACCCTCGGCGACCCGCCGCGAGCCCATCGGTACCGTCACAAGCGCCTGCTTCTCACCGCGGATGGAACGCAACATCGGGCTGGCGATGCTCCGCATCGGCTACACGGAGCTGGGCACGAATGTCGTCGTCGAGACGCCGCGCGGTCCCCAAGCCGCGGTTGTCGTCGAGAAGCCGTTCATCGATCCGGCCAAGCGGACTCCGAGGTCCTGACGGCAAGCGCGCGCGGCTACCGCGGGATACGCCGAGAGCCGGGGAGAACAGGGTGAGCCGACACAGGAGAGACCAGCGCTCGCCGAGGACGCAGCGCGCGCGGCTCACGCTGAGCGCGCTGCTGGAGGCGCCGCGGTTCGAGATCATGCCCACTCCGGACGCGCTCGACCGGGTCGCCGAGCTGCCGGCGGGGTCGACGGTCACCGTCACCGCGTCACCACGCCGCGGAAGCGAGGCCACCGTCGAGCTGGTCGAGCAACTCGCCGCGAGGGGGTTCGCGGCCGTTCCACACCTGGCCGCCCGCCGGATCTCCGACGAGTCGGAGCTGAACGCCATCCTGGCCCGCCTGCATGCCGCGGGGGTTCGCGATCTGTTCGTCGTCGGCGGCGACTCACCAGCACCGTCCGGTGACTTCGCGGACGGAGCCGCGCTCCTCAAGGCCATCGACGCGGCCGGCTTCGGCTTCGAGCGGATCGGGGTGCCTTCATATCCGGAAGGCCACCCGCATGTCGACGACGACGCCCTGTGGGACGCGCTGCTGGTGAAACAGGGCTACGCCACCTACACGGTGACCCAGATGTGTCTCGACGCCACGGTGGTCGGCCAGTTCATCTCGGCGGCGCGACGTCGCGGTGTCACTCTTCCGGTGATCGCCGGTGTGCCCGGGCCCGTGCCGCCGGCCACGCTCCTGCGCATGGGGCTGCGAATCGGTGTCGGAGACTCCCTCAAGTTCGCCCGCGGGCACCGGAAGCTCGCCCGCGCGTTCCTTCGTCCCAGCGGCTACCGGCCGGACGCGCTCCCTCTCGCCCTCGCGGCCATCCCCTCCCCGGGTCCCATCGCTCCCGGACCCGCGGGCCTGCACATCTACACGTTCAATGAGACCGCGGCCGCGGCGCAATGGGTGGATCACTTGCGCCGTACCGTCGTCCAGTCCGCTCCACAGTCCGCCCCACACCGACGAGAGGGCCGCACATGACCATGCCGACGGACCTGACGATCTCGCGCAGCGCCGTGGTGCAGCCTCTGGACCAGATCGCCGCAGGGATGGGCATCGGCACCCACCTGCTCGAGCCCTATGGCCGCGCGGCGGCCAAGATATCCCTGGACGCCGTCGACGAGCTGGCTGACCGGCCGCGGGCCCGGTACGTGGTCGTCACCGCGGTGACGCCTACGCCGCTTGGCGAGGGAAAGACCACCACCACGGTCGGCCTCGGTCAGGCGTTCGGCGTGCTCCGGCGGCGGGGAGTGATCGCCATCCGGCAGCCGTCGATGGGGCCCACCTTCGGCATCAAGGGGGGCGCAGCCGGAGGCGGGTACTCCCAGGTGACGCCGATGGAGGCGCTCAACCTGCACCTGACCGGCGATATGCACGCGGTGAGCGCCGCGCACAACCTGCTGGCCGCGATGACCGACAACCACGTCCACCAGGGCAACCGGCTGGGCCTCGACCCGCTTTCCATTACCTGGCGGCGGGTCCTGGACGTCAACGACCGCGACCTCCGCGAGATCGTGACCGGGCTGGGTGGCCGCGCGCACGGGAGGCCCCGCCAGACCGGCTTCGACATCACGGCGGCCAGTGAGGTCATGGCGGTGCTCGCGCTGGCGTCGTCGCTCCAGGATCTACGCGCCCGGCTCGGCCGGATCGTCGTCGGCTACACCTACGACGACGATCCGGTCACGGCCGAGATGATCAAGGCGGCCGGCGCCATGGCCGTCATCCTGCGGGAGGCGATCAAGCCGAACCTCATGCAGACCGTCGAGCAGACACCCGTCCTCGTTCACTGCGGTCCGTTCGGCAACATCGCACACGGGAACTCGTCGATCGTCGCCGACCGGATCGGCATCCGGGCGGCCGACTATCTCGTCACCGAGGCCGGTTTCGGCGCGGACATGGGCGCCGAGCGCTTTTTCAACATCAAGTGCCGGGCCTCTGGCCTGGTGCCCGATGCCGCCGTCGTGGTCACCACGGTGCGAGCCCTCAAGGCCCATTCGGGCAAGTACGTGGTCAAGGCGGGCAAGCCGCTGCCGGAGGAACTGTTCGAGGAGAACCCGGACGATGTCCGAGCCGGAGCGGCGAATCTGCGCAAGCAGATCGCCAATGTGCGGCTGCACGGTGTGCCACCCGTGGTGGCGGTCAACGCCTTCCCCACCGATTACGCGAGCGAGCAGCAGGCCATTCTCGACATCGCGGCGGAAGAAGGCGTTCGGGCGGCGGTCAGCACCCACTTCGCCGACGGAGGCAAAGGCGCCGTACAGCTGGCCGAGGCGGTCATGGAGGCATGCGAGGAACCGTCCGGGTTCGGGTTCCTGTACGACGACGACCTCCCCCTCGACGCGAAGATCGATGTCATCGCTCGGCAGGTGTACGGCGCCGACGGCATCGACGTCGCACCGGCCGCCCGCAGGCAGCTGGACCGGTACGAGCGCCATGGTCTCGGCACGCTGCCTGTCTGCATCGCCAAGACCCATCTGTCGTTGTCGGCGGATCCGTCGCTGCCCGGCGCCCCGACGGGGTGGCGGCTGCCGGTTCGCGAGGTCAGGGCCTCTGTCGGGGCCGGCTTCATCTATCCCGTGTGCGGCGACATGCGCACCATGCCCGCCTTGTCCTCGTCGCCCGCCGCGGAGCGGATCGACATCGACGAGGACGGCCAGATCGTCGGCCTGAGATGAGAGAAGACCCGAGGCCCGCCCATGATCATTGGCGTTCGCAAACCCGCCCAGGTACAGGATCGCCAATGATCACGGGCCGCTTGTGCAGGAGGTTGTCATGAATGCGAGCACTCTGCCGGTACGCGCGGACGTCGTCGTCATCGGCGCGGGGATCGTCGGCAACTCCATCGTGCACCATCTGGCAGATCTCGGCTGGTCGTCGATCGTGCTGGTCGACAAAGGGCCGCTGCCCGATCCGGGTGGATCCACCGGCCACGCATCGAACTTCATCTTCCCGGTCGACCACTCGCGCGAGCTCACCGACCTCACTCTGGATTCGATGCGCCAGTACGAGAAGCTCGGCGTCCTCACCACCTGTGGCGGTATCGAGATCGCCCGCACCGAGGAGCGTGAAGAGGAGCTGCGGCGCCGGATGTCCTCCGCCACCGCGTGGGGCATCGACGCCGAACTGATCGACGCGGCCCGGGCGGT
This sequence comes from Phytoactinopolyspora alkaliphila, assembly GCF_010550695.1. GTDB lineage: Bacteria > Actinomycetota > Actinomycetes > Jiangellales > Jiangellaceae > Phytoactinopolyspora > Phytoactinopolyspora alkaliphila. The sequence continues at coordinate 542,344 of NZ_JAAGOB010000001.1, read as the reverse complement.
CGAGCTGGTGCCGTTTCTCAACGGCGAGCTGATCCGCAGCGCCTTCTGGACCCCGTCGGTCGCCGTCGTCGACCCACTCCAGGCTGGGGCGCTGATGAGGGAGCAGGCGGCCGCGGTTGCCAGCCTCACGGTCGCCGCGAACACCGAAGTCCTCGGCATCGACACCGAGCATGGACACGTCGTCAGGGTCCGCACCGATCGTGGCGATGTCGAGACCAGCACCGTGGTGATCGCCTGCGGCGTATGGAGCCCGCGGATCGCCCGGATGGCCGGCGCGACGATCCCGCTCACTCCGGCGGTGCACCAGATGATGGATGTCGGCCCGATCCCGGAGCTCGCGGTGACCGGTGTCGAGATCGCCTATCCGATCGTCCGAGACATGGACACCCTGATGTACGAGCGGCAGAGCGGGGCGGACCTGGAGATCGGCTCTTATGCGCACCGGCCGATCCTGCACGAGCCCGACCACATCCCGAGCCTCGCCGCCGCCCAGCTCTCCCCCACCCAGCTGCCGTTCACGGCCTCGGACTTCGATCCCCAGATGGAGGATGCGCTGGAGCTGTTCGGCAGCATCCTGGACCGCGAGGACGTCGGCGTGCGGCACGCGATCAACGGCCTGTTGTCGCTGACCCCCGACGGAAGCCCGCTCCTCGGCGAGACCCCTGAGGTGTCCGGCCTCTGGTCTGCCGCCGCGGTATGGATCAAGGAGGGTCCGGGTGTCGGGCGGATGGTCGCGGAGTGGATGACGCACGGAACGGCGGAGATCGACCTGCACACCGCCGACATCGCCCGGTTCTATCCGCACCAGCGCACCCGCGCGCACGTACGGGCCCGCACGTCCGAGGGATTCAACAAGACCTACGGCATCGTGCACCCGCGGGAGCAGTGGAGCTCGTCCCGTCAGCAGCGCCTCTCCCCCTTCTACGACCGCGAGCAAGCACTCGAGGCGGAGTTCTTCGAGGTCGGAGGGTGGGAGCGGCCGCAATGGTATGAGTCCAACCGGGGCCTGCTGGACGAGTTCGGGATCGACGACCGACCGCACGAATGGGACCGGCGCTGGTGGTCGCCGATCATCAACGCCGAGCACCGGGCCATGCGTGATCGCGTCGCGATGATCGACGTGAGTGCGTTCGCGCAGTTCGAGGTCTTCGGGCCGGGTGTCGTCGACTACCTGCAGCACCTGATCGTCGCCAACGCGGACCGGAAGGTGGGCCGGCTGATCTACACGCCCGTCCTCGCGCCCAACGGCGGCTTCCGCAGCGACCTCACGGTAGTCCGGCTCGGCGACGAGCGGTACCGCGTCATCACCGGCGGTGCCGACGGCGCCCGGGACGCGGCCTGGTTCGCGCGGCATCTCCCGGCCGACGGCTCGGTGGGATTTGCCGACGTCACCTCCGCGGTGTGCACGCTCGGATTGTGGGGGCCGCGGGCCCGCGGCGTGCTCAGCTCGGTGACCGGTGACGACGTCTCCAACGACGGCTTCGGATTCGCCACGGCTCAGGAGATCGAGATCGGCACGGTGCCCGTCCTCGCACTGCGCGTGTCCTATGTGGGCGAGCTCGGCTGGGAGCTGCACGCCCCGTTCGAGCAGGGCAAGTTGCTGTGGGACATCATCGCCGAGGCCGGCCGGCCCCACGGCATCGTGCCGGCGGGCATCGGCGTCTACGGCACGACTGGACGGCTGGAGAAAGGTTACCGGCTGATGGGCGCCGAGCTCTCGTCGGAGTACACGCCGGTGGACGCCGGGCTGGCCTTCCCCAAGGTAAAGGACCACGACTTCATCGGTAAGAACGCTTACCTGCGGGCACGGGAACGCGAAGCCGTCGCCGTGCTGTGCACCCTGACCGTCGACGACCACCTCGACTCCACGGGCCGCCGCCGTTACCCGCAGGGCGGCGAGCCCATCCTGACGCCGACCGGCGAGCGGATCGTGGATCGGCTGGGACGGCCCTCCTACGTCACCAGTGCCGGAGCAGGGCCGTCCGTGGACGCGTATCTGCTCATGGCGTATCTTCCGGCCGAGCTGGCTGTGGAAGGCACCAGCCTGCTGGTGCAGTACATGGGCGAGCGGTATCCGGTGACGGTGGCCCGGGCCGGCCGGGTTCCGCTGTTCGATCCGGACGACGCGCGGATGAAGGCGTGATCCGGCATGCGCATCATGGTCTGCGTCAAACGGGTGCCGGCGTCCGGCGGCGCCCCACAGCTCACCGAGGACGGCCGTGGTATCGACACCCGGCACCTCTCCTTCACGGTCGGACCCCACGAGGAGTGCGCGATCGAGGAGGCCGTGCAGCTCGTGGAGCGGTTCGGCGGCAGCGTGACCGTGCTCACCGTGGGGCCGGCGGAGGCTGAGGAACAGCTCCGCTTCGCGATATCCCTAGGTGCCGACCACGGGATCCTGGTGGAGGCCGGCCCGGACGAAGTGGACCCGCAGGCCACGGCGTTCGCGCTCACGGAGGCGATCCGGGACGGCGAGGCGGCTTCCGGCGCGCCGTTCGACCTGATCATGTTCGGCAACGAATCGCCCGACGCGGGGCATTACCAGGTGGGTGTGCGGGTGGCGTGCGCCTTGGGCAGGCCGATCGTCGGAGGTGTCAAGGGCATCGACGTGGACCCGGATGCCGGCCGGGTCCGGTTCCGCCGGGACACCCCCGGAGGCGCCGAGGTCTTCGAGGCGGCGCTCCCCGCCGCGGTCGCGGTGCGTGAGGGGCTCAACCTCCCCCGCTACCCGAGCATGCGCGGCCGCCTCCGTGCCCGCAAGGCGGAGATCACGGAGCTCCGCCCTCATGTGCCGGCGGGAGGACTGCGCCGAATCCGGCTACGCGTTCCTGAGCAGCAGCGTCCGGAGACGGTGGTTCTCGGTCACGGAGCCTCCGCCGCACCGGCCGTCGTGGACCTGCTGGAAGAGCTGGAGGTGGTCTGAGATGGGCGGCGTGCTGGTTCTGGTCGAGCCGGACGGCGGGGTGGAATCGTCGGCGGTGGCCCTCGCGTTCGGCCGCGTCATCGCCGGCGGGCTAGGCGAATTGCTGGGAGCAGCAGCGATCGGCCCGGTCGCCGACGGCGCGGACGACGCCCTCCCGGCGCTGGCCGGCGGGCACGGGGCGACCCACGTGCATCATGTCCGGCATCCACTGCTCGACGACTACTCCCCGGAGTGCTGGGGCGAGGCGCTCGCCCAGCTCGTCGCTCACACGGAGCCCCGCGCGGTCATCTCCCCCGCGACCGCGCGCGGCACCGAGGTCATGGCGCAGGCGGCCGCCCGGGCGGACCTCCCGTTGGCGACCAATTGCCTCACTGTCTCGCCGGATTCCCGGGCCTGGCAACTGAGCCGGATTCGCCAGGGCGGCATGCTGATCGAAGACGCGGAGCTCACGGCGGGCGTCGTCATGATGACCATCGCGGCTGGGGCGGTGCCACCGGACGATGCCGGCCCCACGGCAGTCTCCACTTCCGGAACAGCCCAGGTGGTGTCCTACACGCCGGAGTTCGATACGAGCTTCGTCCACAGCCGGGTGGTGGATCGCTCCGCCCAGGAGAGCGGGGTGAGCCTGACCACAGCGCGGGTCGTGGTCTCCGGGGGCCGGGGCGTCGGCGGCGCCGAGGGTTTCCTCCCGCTGGAGGAACTGGCCAAGCTGACCGGCGGGGCGGTCGGGTGTTCGCGGGTGGCCACCAACAACGGCTGGCGTCCACATCGGGATCAGGTCGGCCAGACCGGCAGCAAGGTCAATCCCGACCTGTACATCGCCTGCGGTATCAGCGGCGCCACCCAGCACTGGGTGGGCTGCATGGGCGCCAAGCACATCCTGGCTGTCAATACCGATCCTGACGCTCCCTTGGTGACGCGCGCCACTCATGCGGTCATCGGCGACGTGGCCGAGGTGATTCCGGCCGTCGTCGAGGAGATCCACCGCCGCGCCCGACGCACGTGAGCCGCGCGCCGGGGCGATGGTCGGTAAACTCGCCTCGTGTGGAGTCAACCAGCAGCGCCCGCCCGTCCGGTCATGTCCAATCCGTTGAACGCGCGATAGCCATTCTGGAGTTGCTGGCCCGCCAAGACTGGGCCGGCGTCACCGACGTCGGCAACTCCCTGGGGGTGCACAAGTCAACGGCGTTTCGCCTGCTGAGCACGCTCGAGAACCGCGGGCTGGTGGAGCAGCACGCGCAGACCGGGAAGTACCGGCTGGGGTTCGGCCTGGTGCATCTCGCGCACGCCGTGACGGTCGGGCCGGACGTGACCCGGCAGGCCCAGAGTGGATGCGAATGGCTGGCCAAGCACAGCGAGGAAACCGTCACCCTGTCCGTGCTCGAGGGCAACGAATCGGTCACGATCGATCAGATTCTTTCCACGTCTACCGTCGCCAGCCGCAGCTGGCTCGGGCGGCGTACGCCACTGCATTGCACCGCGCCGGGGAAGGTCTTTCTCGCTCATTTGGACGACGACGCCCGCGAAGCCATTGTCGGCCGGACGCATGTGCGCTTCACCGAGCACACCATCGTCGATCCCGGCGCACTCCGGGACGAGCTGGAGAAGGTGCGCGTGAACGGCTATGCGACCACATTCGAGGAATTCGAGGAGGGCCTGGCAGCGGCCGCGGCACCCGTGTTCGGCGCGGACAACGTGGTCATCGCGGCTATCGGCTTGTCCGGGCCGTCGTATCGGCTGGACACGACGGAGATCAACAATGCCGGGGGGCTGGTCCGGGACGCGGCCGCCATGGCGTCGATGGGCAGGGATGATTCACAGACACCCGAATAGGGCACCGCGGAATTCATCTCTCGCGAATGGCGCGCGATCGGATTCGCTATAATCGTGAATTCGCGCCAAAAAAGAAGAATACGCGAGAAAGGGACCACTATTAACAATAGTGAGCAGCGGGACACCCTGTCAAATGACGATCATGGCGTTCCGGTTCCGTTCGCCGCGCCCGAGGAAGGCATCGGTCCTGTCGAGGCCGAGCAGGCCTATGTGTCGATGCTCTACGACCGGCTGGACCGGCTCCGAGACCGCACCACCACGCGCCTGGCCGAGCTGTACAAGCAGCGCGGGTTCAACCACCAGGCGGTGTGGGAGCGCGAGGCCTTCGTCGACCGCGAGGTGGAGCGGATGGAGCGGCTGCTCGGCGTCGATCGCGGCCTGTGTTTCGGCCGGCTCGACACGATCGAAGGGTCGGTCTCGCACATCGGCCGGATCGCCCTGGCCGACGAGGAATACAACCCGCTGCTGATCGACTGGCGGGCGCCGGCCGCCGAACCCTTCTACCGGGCAACGGCGGCCAACCCGGGGCAGCTGGCCCGGCGGCGGCATATCCAGGTCCGGCACCGCAAGGTCATCGGCGTGGACGACGAGGTGTTCGTCGGTGATGCCCAGGCCGCGCCGGCCGGCTCGATCCACGGCGAGGCCGCCCTCATCGCGTCGCTGAACGCGCATCGCACCGGCCGCATGTCGGACATCGTCGCAACCATCCAGGCCGAGCAGGACCGGATCATCCGGGCACCACTGAAAGGCATCCTGGTGGTGCAGGGCGGGCCCGGCACCGGCAAGACCGTCGCGGCGCTGCACCGTGCGGCCTACCTGCTCTACACCCACCGGGAGCAGCTCGAGCGCAGCGGTGTCCTCGTCATCGGCCCCAACAGCACCTTCATGCGCTATATCGACCAGGTGCTGCCCTCACTCGGCGAGACGGGCGTCAATCTCACCACCATCGGCGGGCTGCTGCCCGGCATCGAGGCGTCGGCCGACGACGACGCGCTGGCACAGCTCAAGGGTGACCTGCGGATGGCCGGTGTCGTCGCCGCCGCCGTCCGGTACCACCAGCGGGTTCCGCGCAAGCCGGTCCGGCTGGAGATCGACGGCGTCGGCCTGGACCTCGACCCGGAGTTCGTCCGTACGGCACGCACCCGCGCCCGCAGGTCCAGGCGCTCTCACAACGAGGCCCGGCCGGTGTTCGTCCGGGAGGTGCTGCGGCCCCTGGCACTGCAGTACCTCGAGCGCTCCGGCCAGGCCGTCGACGACGACGAGCTGGCCGACATGCGGGCGGAGCTGGCCGATCATCCCGACGTTCGCTCGGTGCTCGACGACCTGTGGCCGGCGTTGAGTCCCCAAAGTCTGCTGGCGGCCTTGTTCAGCGACCCGAAGCTGGTGTCGGCCGCTGCTCGTTCCCTCGACCCAGAGGAGCGGCACCTGCTCCAACGCTCCGGACGCAGCCAGGACGGGCCGTGGTCGGAGGCCGACATCCCGTTGCTGGACGAGGCCGCCGAGCTGCTCGGTGAGATCCCCGACGAGACGGCGCTCGCCGCCGCGCGCCGAGCGGAGCAGGAACGCCGCGCGGAACAGGAGTTCGCCGCGGATTTACTCACCGGCCTCGACCTCGGATTCCCCGTCGATGCCTCCCAAGTGGCCGAACGCTACCGGGGAACACCCGCCAGCACCACCACCGAACAGCGGGCCGCGCAGGACCGAGCCTGGGCGTACGGCCACGTGATCATCGACGAGGCGCAGGAACTGTCCCCCATGGCATGGCGGATGGTCATGCGCCGGGTGCCGAGCAAGTCGATGACCGTGGTCGGCGACATCGCCCAGACGTCGGCCGTGGCCGGTGCCCGTTCCTGGAGCGCTGTGCTCGATCCGCACGCCGAAGGCCGGTGGCGGCTGCAGACCCTCTCGGTCAACTATCGGACCCCGGCCGAAGTCATGAAGGTCGCAGCCGACGTGCTCGCCAGCATCGACCCGTCCCTGACGCCACCGGAGTCGGTCCGCTCCACCGGCGAGGCACCGTCAGCCGTACCGGTCACCCCAGACCGGCTCGACGACCGGCTGGCCGAGCTCGTGGCTGTGGACCTCGACGCTGAGGCCGAAGGCCGCACCGCGGTGATCGTCCCTTCGCGCCGGGCCGAGGACGTGTACGCGCGGCTGACCGATCCGGGCGGCGGCGGGATCCCGCCCGAGACGGTGGCGCTCGGCACGCGCGACCCCGCGGCGCTGGACGCCCGGCTCGTGGTGCTCACCGTGAACCAGGCCAAGGGGCTGGAGTTCGACTCGGTGATCGTGATGGAGCCGGCGGAGATCCTCGCCGAATCGGCCCGGGGAGCCACCGACCTCTACGTGGCGGTCACCCGGCCCACCCAGCACCTGACCGTCCTGTACACCGGCGACCTTCCGGACGAGCTCGCCTCCCTCGCCCCATGATCATGGGGACAGTTCCGTGGTGAGGTCAGCCACGAGGCGGACCACGCGATCGTCGGCGGCCAGCTCCTCGTCGAGGCCGCCCAGCACCGACCGGACCGCCTGATCCAGAGGCCCTCGCGCCGCCTCGGTGAACTCGCCGGCCGACGGATCGCGGACCTCGAACGTGTCACCGCGCAGGTGCCGGATCCACCCGGCGAGCAGCCGCGCCGGCCCGACGGCCTCCCGGCCGGCGGCGAGCTCAGCACGCAGCACCGGGAACGCACGAACCGGCAGTTTGCGGGAGCCGTCCATCCCGATCTGGGCCAGCTGGTGCTGAATGCGGGGATTGGTGAACCGGGCGGTCAGCGCGGCCCGGTAGTCGGAGACCTCCGTGCCGTCCAGTTCCAGGTGACGCGCCGCGGCGTCCCACCATTGCTCCACCCAGGCCGCACACACCTCATCGTGCATCGCCTCGGCCACGGTCGCGTGGCCGCGGGTTGCCCCGGCGTAGGCCAGGAGCGAATGAGCGCCGTTGAGCAGCCAGAGCTTGCGCCGTTCGTATACCTCGACGTCGTCGATGAACCGGGCGCCCGCGACGTCCCATTGGGGCCGCCCGGACGGGAACTCCCCGGCCAGGAGCCACTCCGAGAACGGCTCGGTGACTACCGGGCAACGATCGGCCCATCCGGTGAGTGCCTGTGCGACGGCACGGTCCTCCGGTGTCGTCGCGGGCGTGATGCGGTCCACCACGGTGGACACGAACGAGATGTGCGCGTCGATCCACTCCCGCAGGTCCGCGTCGTCGCCCGCGGCGCCCTGAACGGCAATGCGCAGGGCGTTGCCGTTTTCCGGCAGGTTGTCACAGGACACCAGCGCCAGCGGGCCACCGCCTGCCGCACGCCGGGCACGCAGGCCGGCCAGCAGCCGCCCGGGAATCGCCGATGTGGGCTCATACCCGGCCTCGGTGACGGTCAGTGTCACCACGGCCAGCTCCGGAGCAGACATGGTGGCGTGCCAGGCCTCGTCGTCGCCGCCCGGATGGGCCTCCGTCACCACCGGGATGATTTCGGCGTGGTCGCCTTCGGCCCGCCGCGCGATCAGCGTGTACCGGCGCCCCTGGGCATTGAGCGCGTCGGCCATCGCCGGGCTGCGTCCGGTGAAGGCCGCGATTCCCCAGCTGTCGGCGTCCGGCGCGTGCGCTGTGTACCAGGCCTGATGCGCCCGGAAGAACGCGCCAAGCCCGAGATGGGCGATGCGGACCGGTCTGTTCACGATTCTTCCTCCAGTTTGAACGCCCGTCGTGGCTGCCGATCTGTCAGCTGGACGATCACCTCGGTGGCCTCGTCCTCGTCCAGCCGGTGCTCGGCGACGTACTGCGCGAGGACACCGGCGTCGACCCTGCGGGACAGGTCGTGCCGGGCGGGTATCGAGCAGAACGCTCGCGTGTCATCGACGAATCCGGCCGTCTTGCCGAAGCCGGCCGAGTCGGTGACCGCCAGCCGGAAGCGGCGGATGGCGTCGGGAGTGTCGAGGAACCACCACGGCGCGCCCACGTACACGCTCGGGTAGAAGCCGGCCAGCGGCGCGATCTCCCTCGAGTACAGGGACTCGTCGACGGTGAACAACACCAGGTGAAAGCCGGGATGGGTGCCGTAGCGCTCCAGGAGCGGCCGCAGCGCCCGGGTGACCTCCAGCCGCGCCGGGATGTCGTGTCCGGTGTCCGGGCCGAAGCGCTCGAAGGTCGGGCCATGGTGGTTGCGGACGATACCCGGGTGCAGCGCCATCGCCAGTCCGTCGTCACAGGACATCCGGGCCATCTGGGCGAGCATGTGCCGCCGGAACGCGGTGCATTCGTCCTGCGTGGCCGTACCGGTCAGGGCCGCCGCGTAGATACGGTACGCCTCCCTGGCGACCAGGGGTTCAGTGCCGAGGTCGAGATGGCTGTGGTCCGTGGCGGTCGCACCGTGATCGATGAAGTACCGGCGACGCTTCTCCAGGGCGGCGACGTAGCCGTCGTAGGTGCCGGTGTCGACGTCGGCCACCCGGCCGAGGACATCGATCCGCTCCCGCCAGGCCGGAGCGGACGGTTCGAGGTACGCGTCCGGGCGGAAGGTAGGAACCACGCGGCCCCTCCACGACGGGTCGTCCCGCAATGCCGCATGCGCGGACAGGTCGTCGCACGGGTCGTCCGTGGTCGCGAGCACGTCGATGCCGAAGCGCCGATACAAAGCACGCGGCCGGAAGGCGGGGCCGGCGAGCTTGGCCGCGATCTCGTCGAACGTCGCGTCTGCCGTCGCCGCATCCAGCCGGCGATTCACGCCGAAGATCTCCGCCAGCTCCACCTCCAGCCAGTACCGGATGGGGGTGCCCCGGAACTCGGCCCAATGCTCACAGAGCCGGCGCCAGGCCAGCCGCGCTGCCTTCTCGTCCAGCTCACCCTGTCCGACGCCGAGCTCGGCGAGATCGACGCCGTGAGCATGCAGGAGCCGGGTGACGTAGTGATCCGGCGTGACGAACAGGCTGGCAGGGTCCCGGAACGGCTCGTCGCCGGCGAGCATGCCCGGATCCACGTGACCGTGCGGCGAGACGATTGGCAGCTCCCGTACCCGCTCGTACAGCCCCCTGGCGATGGATCGGGACGCGGGATCGGCGGGGAAGAGCCGATCCGGATGAAGCTCATAGCGGCGCGACGATCCGGTCATGCCGACCATCCTCGAGCCGCCACTCCCGAACGGACAAGCGGTTGCCATCTCTTGCCGGACGCGCCGGCTCACTCACGTCCAGAACCGGGCCGGTCACCGTCCTCGTCCCGGGGAGGCGCCGTGGACTCCCGCACGATCAGCTGGGACGGAAGCACGAGGGGCCGACGGGGTCGTGCGTCGGCACCGTTGATCATCGCAATGAGGTGCTGCACCCCCCGTGTACCCAGCTCACGCAACGGCGCTGCCAAGGTCGTCAACGCAGGGGTACACCAGTCCGAGCCGAGGATATTGTCACAACCGATCACGCTGACGTCGTCCGGTACCTTCACCCCGAGATCGTGCAGGCCCTGCATCGCGCCGATGGCCAGCAGATCGTTGTAGGCGATCACCGCCGTGGGCAGAGGGCTCACCAGGTCCGCCGCCGCGGCCCAGCCACCGGCCACCGTGGGTGCATACGGCCCGATCCGGCGGATGGTCATCCCCAGCTGCTCCCCCGCCGCTCGCAACGCCCGCCAGCGGACTGTGTTCGCCCAGGACGTCGGCGGGCCGGAGACGTAGGTGACACGGCGATGCCCCAGCTCGGCCAGGTGCTCCCCCGCGTACCGCATGCCCTGGCCGTTGTCCGGCACGACGCTCGGCACCTGCTGGGTGACCCGATTCATGGTCACCATCGGGCGTCTCCGGGCGACGGCGCGAATGGCCGCGTCGGTCAGCCGGGACGTCGCCAGCGCGAACCCGTCGACCGTGCGGACAAGCTTCTCCATCACCTCGCGTTCCCGTTCCGGAGACTCCCCCACGTCACTCAGGACCAGCGTGTACTCCGCGGCCGCGGCCGCGGACTCGGCGCCACGGATCACCGGGAAGTAGACCGGGTTGGTGATGTCGGAGACGATCAGCACGATGGTGCCGGTCCGGCCGGTCGGTAGGTACTTGGCCAGCGGATTGGCCTGATATCCCAGGCGCGCCGCGACCTCGTGGATACGCTCGCTGGTCTTGGCGCTCACCCGGCCCGGCTGCGACAGCGCCCGCGACACGGTAGACGGTGCCACACCGCACTCCCGGGCCACGTCGTAGATGGTCGGCAGCGACTCGCCATTTCTCTTGCCCATCTGGCCTTTGTGTCATCCCGTCTGGTGGCAACCGATTGCCGCCCGGTACAGTCTGCCATTCGGCGGTCCTGCGCGCACTGGTGCCGATCAGCTCCGGGCCGTGGTCTCACGGGACAGCGCGACCAGGCGGCTCACCGCGCGGTAGTACTTCTTGCGATAGCCACCGGCCAGCAGTTCGCCCGTGAAGAGCCGGTCCAGCGGGACGCCACTCGCCACCACGGAGATGCCCCGGTCGTAGAGGCGGTCGGCCAGCACCACCAGCCGCAGCGCGATGCTCTGATCGTCGACCGGGTGCACGTCGCGAAGGTGGACCCGGGATACGCCGTCGAGCAGCGGCCCGTACCGCGACGGATGAACCGTACTCAGGTGGCGGCACAACGCGTCGAAGTCGTCGAGGGCGCCGCCGGGCCCGTACGCTGTGGCCACTGCTGTCACGGTGTCGGCACTGGCAACCGGTTGCGGAGCCGCGGGCAGGCCACGGTGCCGGTAGTCCTCGCCGTCGATACGCAGCACGTCGAAGCGTGCAGCCAGCGCCTGGATCTCGCGGAGAAAGTCGTCCGCGGCAAACCGGCCCTCGCCCAGCTTGTCGGGAAGCGTGTTGCTCGTCGCCGCCGTCTTGACACCGGCCTCAGTCAGCCGGGTCAGCAACGTGGAGACCAGGACGGTGTCCCCGGGGTCGTCGAGTTCGAACTCGTCGATGCAGACCAGCAGCCGGCCCGAGAGCGCCTCGACCGCAGTCGCGAAGCCGAGCGCGCCCACGAGGTTGGTCAGCTCGACGAACGTGCAGAAGGTCTTGAGCTCGGCGGGCACGGCCACGGCATGCCACAGCGACGCCAGCAGATGTGTCTTGCCCACGCCGAAGCCTCCGTCGAGGTACACGCCGGGGCGTCCAGCGGGAGGAGCGGCGCGCCTGCCGAACCAGCCGCGGCGGCCCTGAGACTCGCCTATCCGTCCGGCGAACGCCCGCAGAGCTGTCACGGCACGCTCCTGAGACGGCTCGGCCGGGTCCGGGACGTAGGTCTCGAAGCTGACCTCGGCGAATCGAGGAGGGGGAATCATCTCCGCTATCAGCCGCGACGGCGGCACCTCAGGATGACGGTTCACCAGCTGATCGGGCACGTCGTCCAGGATAGAGGCGACCGGTCTGATGGAATCAGGGTGTGCGACTCATCTATCCCCCATTCGAGACCGCCGCTAGCCATGACCTGGACCTCGACGATACCGAGGCGCTCGCGGCGCTCTACGCTTATCCGGAGCTCACATCGAGCGGCGTCTGGACCAGGGCCAATATGGTCAGCAGCATCGACGGGGCCGCGCAGGGGCCCGACGCCCGCTCCGGTACTCTCTCCACGCCCACCGACCAGCGGGTCTTCGCCTTACTTCGCGCTCTCGCCGACGTGGTGCTCGTGGGCGCCGGCACGGCACGCGCGGAAAGCTACGGCCCGGCCGAGCCGGACACCGTCTACGCGACGCTGCGTGAGCGTGACGGCCGCCCCCCGGCCGCGCCGATGGCTGTGGTCAGCCGCCGGCTCGAACTGCACCCGTCGTCGCCATTGTTCACCCGCGCGCTCGACGTGACGGGCGCCGCACAGCGCACCATCGTCCTGACCGTCGAGTCCGCGCCGCCCGAACGGCGCTCGGCTCTGGCGGAGGTGGCCGATGTGATCGTCGCGGGAGAGAAGGACGTCGACCCCTCCGCCGCGCTCTCGCAGCTGGCCGAGCGCGGACTGCGGCGAGTGCTGTGCGAGGGCGGCCCGAGCCTGCTCGCGGAGGTGGCGCGCGCCGGCCGGCTGGACGAGCTGTGCTACACCGTCACGCCGATGCTCGCGGGCGGTTACGCCACCCGCATCCTCGACGGCGCGCCGATCCACGACAGCCGCTGGCAGCTCGCGCACCTGCTGGAGGACGACGGCGCACTGCTCACCCGCTGGCTGCACAGCCCGGTGATGCGTCAGAGCGAAAGAACGGACGCGATGTCGTAACTGACCGGCTCCTCGAGCTGTTCATAGGTGCAGGTGCGCGGGTCCCGGTCCGGTCGCCAGCGCCGGAAGGGCGCCGTGTGCCGCAGGCGGGTGCCCTGCATGTGGTCGTAGGCGACCTCGACCACCAATTCCGGGCGCAGCGGTTCCCACGACATGTCCTTGCCGGCGTTCCACCGGCTCTGCCCTCCGGGGAGCCGTTTACCTTCGTGCGCCTCCGCCCGGGCCCACTCCGCCCAGGGGTGCTCGGTGAAGACCTCGTCGCCCATCCGGAACGGAGCGAGTTCCTCGACCAGCTCGGCGCGGCGCTTCATCGGGAACGACGCGCTGACGCCGATGAAGTGCAACGTGCCCTCGTCGTCGTAGAGACCCAACAGCAGAGAGCCGACCACGCCCCCGCTCTTGTGCCAGCGGAAGCCCGCCACCACACAGTCGGCAGTCCGGTCATGCTTGATCTTCACCTGCGTACGCTGGCCCGGCTGATACGGGTCTCGCAGCCCTTTGGCGATCAGCCCGTCCAGGCCCGCTCCTTCGAACTGGTCGAACCACTGCTCGGCCACCGTCAGATCGGTGGTGGCCTGCACCAGGTGCACCGGCGGGCCAGCATCGGCCATGGCGTCCACCAGAGCGGCACGCCGCTTCTCGAACGGGTCGGCCATCAGGTTGACGTCGCCGAGGGCGAGCAGGTCGAAGGCGACGAAGCTGGCCGGCGTGCGTTCCGCGAGCTCGTCTACGCGTGACTTCGCCGGATGGATCCGGTCGAGCAGGCGCTCGAAGTCCAGATGGTCGTCGGTGACGATGACGATCTCACCGTCGACGACGCACCGAGGCGGCAAGTGCTCGCGCACCGCCTGGACGACTTCCGGGAAATACCTGGTCATCGGCTTCTCGTTCCGGCTGCCGATCTCCACCTCGTCGCCGTCGCGGTAGATGATGGCGCGGAAGCCGTCCCATTTGCCCTCATAGTGCATTCCGGCGGGGATCTTCTTCGCGGATTTGGCCAGCATGGGCGCCACGGGCGGCATCACAGGTAACAGCACACGAACAATCTAGCGGCAGGCATTCATCTGTGACCACGAACACGCGTGGTAGTGCCACTATGGCGTAAGCGGCCTCGGCGCGATGCCAGTAGCGTCGAGCGGCGGACACCGGGAGGTTGGCCATGTCGTACAAAGTCGTCGTGCTGGTCGAGGAGCCCGTCACCAACTGGGACGCCCGGCAGATCGTCGCCCTTCACGCGGATATTCCCCACGACGTCCATTACTTTGTGCTGATCCCCGTCGAGGATGCCGCGAGCCGAGTGGAGGCCACCATCGGATCTCTCGCCGCGAGCGAGGTCATGGGGACAGCCGCCCTGTATCTGGACGAGAACGACCTGGAACGGGTCCACGAGGAGATCCGGGCGGCCAGCAGGCACTCGCTCGAGATCTCGGTCCGCGCCTTCGGCGATCTCGGTGTGCGGGTCACCGGCGAGGTCACCGCCACCGACCCGCTCGAGCGGCTGTATTCACTGGTCCAGGAGTGCGATGCCGCCGAGGTCATCATCCTCACCCGCCCGCACGTTGTCGCGGAGCTGTTCCACGTCGACTGGACCACGCGGGCACGGCGTAGGCTCAAGGTCCCGGTACTGCACCTGCTCGCGCAGTCCGAACCCGACTGGGAGTCCGAGGCACGCCAGCACCACGGAGACCAGGAGCTCGGAGAGGACGCGTGAGGACGGCGACCATCACGAGCACCCGGCACGTGGGGACCGGAACGCGAACGGAGTAGACGAGTGAGTGAACCGGTCTTCCTCGACGTGGGCGGCCGCGAGGTCCGGGTGTCCAATCCGGACAAGGTGTACTTCCCTGAGCGTGGTTTCACCAAGCTCGACGTCGTTGAGTACTTCCTCGCCGTGGGCGACGGCATCCTGCATGCTCTGCGCGAGCGCCCCACCACGCTGGAACGCTGGCCCAGTGGCGTCATCGAGGGCGCGAAGCTGTCCACGCGGCAGGACAACAGAGGCGATGCCTTCTACCAGAAGCGGGTGCCGAAGGGTGCGCCGTCATGGGTGGAGACCGCCCGCATCACCTTCCCCAGCGGCCGGCCCGCCGACGAAGTCTGCCCCACGGAGCTCGCCGTTGTGCCATGGGCGGCCAACCTGGGCACGCTGACCTTCCATCCGTGGCCGGTGCGCCGCGACGACACCGACCGGCCGGACCAGATGCGCATCGACCTGGACCCGCAGCCGGGTACGGACTTCGCCGACGCCGCACGCCTGGCGCACGCCGCCCGTGCCCTCCTGGACGAGCTCGGCATGGACGGTTTCCCCAAGACATCCGGCGGCCGCGGTGTCCACCTGTACGTGCCCATCGAGCCGCGCTGGGACTTCGTCGAGGTCCGCCGCGCGGTCATCGCGTTCGGCCGCGAACTAGAGCGCCGCGAGCCCGAACAGGTCACGATGTCCTGGTGGAAGGAGGACCGCGGCGAGCGGGTCTTCATCGACTACAACCAGATGTGCCGGGACCGGACCATGGCCTCGGCGTACTCGGTCCGGCCGAAGCCCCGGGCGACGGTCTCGGCGCCGCTGCGCTGGGACGAGCTGGACGACGTCGTCCCGGAAGACTTCGACATCTCCACCATGCCGGACAGGTTCGCCCAGGTAGGCAACCCGCACACCGAGCTCGACGAGCGCGCGTACTCCCTCGAGCCACTCCTGGAGATGGCCGAGCGCGACTCCCGAGACCGGGACCTCGGCGATCTCCCCTACCCGCCGGATTATCCGAAGATGCCGGGAGAGCCGAAACGCGTCCAGCCCAGCCGCGCCCGGGCCGACACCTGACCCCGCGCTCAGCGGCGCGCTACGGTCATAGGTATGGCCTACGAGGTACAGAAGACCGAGGACGAGTGGCGGGCTGAGCTCTCGCCGCAGGAATACCACGTGCTCCGCGAGGCGGGCACCGAACGCGCCGGTACCAGTCCGCTGGAACACGCCGACGACCGGCCATACGTGTACCAGTGCCGTGCATGCGGGGCCGAGCTGTTCGAGACCGCCACCAAGTTCGACGCGCACTGCGGATGGCCGGCGTTCTACGCACCGCTCGCCGAGGACCGTGTCGAGTACATCGAGGACCGGAGTCTCGGTCAAGTGCGGACCGAGGTCCGCTGCTCCCGCTGTGGCTCGCACCTCGGACATCTCTTCACCGGCGAGGGTTTCCCCACGCCCACCGATCAGCGGTATTGCATCAACGGCGTGGCATTGCGTCGCGTTTCCTGAAACGTCCTCCGCCGCGGGAATTCCCCAAGGGAATTCGCGCGGTTTCCGGGGGAAGGGACATTCGCGTCTGCCGACCACGAAAAACCTCTCCGATGCCCCGAATCTGCAAGCATGGCTTGACGCTGACCTGCTTGTTTGCCGAATGTCGATGGGCTACTCTCAGCCGTGAGGCCACTACGCATCAAACGTTGTGCGGCTCTCATCGGATGTGAAAGGAGGCCGACGTGGCAGCGTCGCCCGAGTCCCCCACTGACACGATTCCGGAATTCGACCCTGACTTTCGTGGCACAGAGTATGTCTATATCCGCATGGCCGATCATCTCGAGGCTCGGATCCGAGCTCGCGAGCTACTCCCTGGCAGCAGACTGCCGTGCGAGCGCGAGCTGGCGATGGAATACGGCGTATCTCTGGGCACGGTCCGCAAAGTCGCCGCGGAGTTGAGGAAGCGGCACCTCATCTGCACGCTTCCGGCCAAGGGCACGTATGTCCTGTGACGGTTTCGCGTGATGGCACAGGACATACCCGGCCTGCGCACCGCCCGGTTCCGCGACCTCGATGCCCACACGCTCTACGGGTTGCTGAAACTGCGTGTCGATGTCTTCGTCGTCGAGCAGGAGTGCCCGTATCCAGAGCTCGACGGAAGAGACACCCTGCCATCCACCTGGCACCTCTGGTTCCCCGGTCCGGATCACCTGCCACTGGCCTACCTGCGGATGCTGGACGAGCCGGGCGGCGCCGCGCGGATCGGCCGGGTGGCCGTGGCGCCCGCGGCACGGGGAACCGGCCTCGCGGGCCGGCTGATGGACGCCGCGCTCGAGCTGGTCGGTGATCGGTCCTGTGTGCTCGACGCCCAGGCGTACCTGGTGGCGTTCTATCGGCGATACGGGTTCTCCCCTACCGGCCCGGAGTACCTGGAGGACGGGATCCCGCACGTCCCCATGGCCCGGCCCCCCGCTCCACGCTCCTGATCAGCAAGGATCGCCAGACTCAGGGCAGGGCGGCGACGAGCTCCTCCACCGGCATCCGACGACCCGTGTAGAAGGGGACTTCCTCCCGCACATGCCGGCGCGCGCCCGAGGCCCTCAGGTGCCGCATCAGGTCGACGATCCGGTGCAGTTCGTCGGCCTCGAACGCCAGCATCCACTCGTAGTCGCCGAGCGCGAACGAGGCCACGGTGTTGGCTCGCACATCCGGGTAGCCGCGCGCCATCTGGCCGTGTTCGGCCAGCATGGCGCGGCGTTCATCGTCGGGCAGGAGGTACCACTCGTACGACCGGACGAACGGGTACACGCACACATAGGCACGCGGCTCTTCGTCGGCCAGGAACGCGGGCACGTGACTCTTGTTGAACTCCGCCGGACGGTGCAGCGCGGCCTGCGACCAGACCGGATCGAGCCGCGTGCCCAGCCCCGTCCTGCGGAAGCGCTGGTAGGCACTTTGCAGCTCGTCGATGTCCGCCGCATGCCACCAGACCATCAGGTCCGCGTCGGCGCGCAGACCGGAGACGTCATAGAGGCCCCGGACCACCACGTCCTTGCCGGCCAGCTCGTCGAACAGCCCGGTGACACCGGCGGCCAGGGGCGCACGTTCGGACTCACCCAGGGGGTCCCGTACCCGGAACACCGACCACATCGTGTACCGGATCACGTTGTTCAGTTCGCGGGCCTTGGGACGCGGGGACTGCTCCGTCATGACTCGATCCTGACACGGCCGTCGCGTACGTCCTCAGCCACCCCGGCAGCGGCCGCCTGCGCCGCGGCCACGCAGGCAGCGATCCCAACTCCGTCGTAGGCGGCGCCGCACACGGCCAGCCCCGGCAGTGCGGACACATGCTCGCGGATACGGCGGACGCGGCCGAGGTGGCCCACCGCGTACTGCGGCAGCGCGCCACCCCAGCGGGTGACTCTGGCGTCCACCGGCCGCCCGCGCACTCCGGTGGCGACGGTCAGGTCGGTCATCACGGCCTCGATTAGTTCCGCGTCGTCACGCTGCAGCTCGGCCTCCTGCCGGTACCGGCCCACGGAGGCTCGCAGCACCACCACGTCGCCGGCCCGCTTCCCCAGCCAGGGCCACTTCACCGACGAGTACGTGACCGCCTTGATCGTGTGCCCGTCCACGGGCGGCACCAGGAACCCCGACGCCGCGGGAGGCTCGGGAAACGACGCCACAGGAATGGCGAGCGTGACGATGGCCATGCTGGCCGTCTCGATCGAGGCCAGCTCGGCCGCGGCGGTACCGGCCACGTCGCGCAGCAGCCGGGCCGAGGGCGCCGCCGGCACGGCGAGCACCACGGCGTCCACGTCGAGGAACTCCGGCGCCGGGCGCGGACCGGTCACCAGGCGCCATCCCCTGGCGGTACGGGCGAGCTCGCGGACCGTGATTCCGGTACGGACGGTTGCCCGTGCAGCCCGGGCGACCGCCCCCGGGATGCGGCCGAGTCCACCGTCCACGCCGGCGAAGACGTGTCCACCCGCAGGCCCCCGGGCTGCCTGTAGGGAGTCGGCCGCCGCCGCGAGGGTGTCGTGCCTGCGGGCGGCCGCGGCGAGCGCCGGCACCGTGGCCTCCAATGACAGCTCATCCGCGTGCCCTGCGTAGACGCCGCCGAGCAACGGCTCGACGACGCGTTCCACCACAGCGCGGCCCATCCTGGCGGCGACCAGGCGCCCGATCGCGATGTCGTCGTCGTGCAGCACGCCAGCGGCGCTGGCTTCGTCGGCATGCTGCGCGGCGGCGACCTCCTGCTCGGTGAGCAGCCCGGTGAGCGACGACGCACGGGACGGGACGCCCATGACAGTTCCCGCGGGCATCGGGTGGATCCGCCCGCGGCTCCAGATCCCGGCGCCGGCCTCGGCGGGGTGCATGACGTCGTCACCGAGCCCGGCCGCGCGTACCAGCTCCACGGCCTCCGGACGCCGCGCCAGCAAGGACTCCGCACCTATGTCCACCGGCAAGCCGGCCACCTCGGCTACCCGCAGGTGACCGCCGACGACGTCGCGTTGCTCGAGAACCACCAGCTCGGCGTCGTCTCCGAGTGACTGCCGCAGGAACCACGCGGCCGCCATCCCGCTGATGCCTCCGCCGACGACGGCGACCCTCGTGCCGCCAGGTGGTGCTCCCATCCCGCAACCTTCCCCGTGACGTTCCCGTGGCCTGATCGTGACTCGGCGAGCGCAACCGCCGCGAGCCGTTCGCCGTCCGATAAGGCGACGGACCGGACGCGACGGAAGGCACGCCATGAAACGACGGACGGTAGTAGCGTACGCGGCCGCCGGGGCGGTCCTGTTCACCGGCGCATGCAGCGCCGTTGGATCGGATTCCAGTGGCGGCTCGGACATGGACCGCAACGTCGCCGCGCAGGAAGCTCCCGACTCCGATGACAGCGCGTCCAGCCCCGACGGCGAGTCTCAAGGCGGCGAGGAAGCCTCGGCCGCTCGCGGCTCCGCCGGTGTGATCACCCAGGTGCCGGACGAGGCGCTGGGCCGGAGCATCGTCTACACGATCGGCCTGTCGATCACCACTGACGACGTCGACGAAGCCGCCGCGAAGGCGGCGTCCGTCGCCCGCAGCGCGGGAGGGTTCGTCGCGGACGAGCGGACCACGTCGCACTCCTCGACGCTCACCCTGCGGGTGCCGACAGAGCAGCACTCGGACGCGGTCGCCGAACTCCAGGATCTGGGTGAGGTCACTCACCGCAGTCGCAGCACCGAGGACGTCACGCAGCAAGTCGTGGACACGAAGTCCCGCATCTCATCTCAGCGCGAGAGCATCGCCCGGATCCGGACGCTTCTCGGCGAGGCGGAGGAGCTCAGCGACGTGATCTCCATCGAGGCCGAACTCGCCGCCCGCGAGGCGGATCTCGACGCACTCCTGAGCCGCCAGGAGCAGCTGTCCAACCTGACGACGCTGGCCACGATCGACGTCACCTTCCGTGCGGCATCCGCGGAGGCCGAGGACTCCGAAGCTGCCGTCGGCTTCCTCGCCGGCCTGAAGAACGGCTGGAACGCGTTCACCGACGTGATGGGCGGCGCCGCCACCGCTCTCGGCGCGGCGCTGCCCTTCATGCTGCTGGCAGCCGTGCTGGGCGTGCCGCTGTGGCTGTGGCTCAGGCGCCGGCGTCCGTCCGGGCAGCACCCGATGGCCGCTCAGCCTTCCGTGCCTCCCGCGGCGTGAACCCGTTCGACGACCCGGGCCAGCACGTCGGGGTCGGTTGACGGCAGGACACCGTGACCGAGATTGAAGATGTGCCCGGGCGCGGCTCGACCCTCGGCGACGATGCGATCCACCTCGACGTCAACGACGGCCCGGTCCGCGAACAGGATCGCGGGGTCGAGGTTCCCCTGCAGCGCCTTTCCGGGCACCCGCCGGGCGGCCTCGTCGAGTGGCAGCCGCCAGTCGACACCGACGACGTCCGCGCCCGCCTCCGCCATCAGCGGAAGGAACTCCGACGTCCCGACCCCGAAGTGGATCCGCGGCACCGAGGCGATGCCCGCGAGCACCGACGCGCTGTGTGGCATGACATAGCGCCGGTACTCCGACTCGGACAGGGCACCCGCCCAGGAGTCGAACAGCTGGATCACGCTGGCGCCGGCGTCGATCTGCACCTGCAGGAACGACGCGGTGATCGCGGCCACCCGGCTGAGCAGTTCGTGCCACACGGCCGGCTCGCTGTGCATCAGGGCCTTGGTCCGCTCGTGATGACGCGACGGGCCCCCCTCGACCAGATACGAGGCGAGAGTGAACGGCGCGCCCGCGAAACCGATGAGCGGTGTAGAGCCCAGCTCGGCGACGAGTCCGTGGATCGCTTCGGTGATAAACCCGACGTCGCCCGGCTCAAGTGGCCGCAGGCGCTCCAGGTCGGCCGCTCCGCGGACGGGCGAGGCGACCACGGGCCCGACGCCCGGCTGGATCTCCACGTCGATCCCCGCGGCTTTCAGCGGAACCACGATGTCGGAGAAAAGGATCGCCGCGTCCACGCCGTAGCGGCGCACAGGTTGCATGGTGATCTCCACGACCATGTCCGGCCGCTGGCACGATTCGAGCATCGGCACGCCCTCGCGGACCTTGCGGTACTCGGGCAGGGACCGGCCGGCCTGGCGCATGAACCACACAGGTGGACGCTCGGTTCGCTGGCCGCGGCTGGCACGTACCAAAAGGCTCTCGTTCACGCGTCAATCGTGGCATGCTGGGCGCGCCTCCCTGACAGCGGGCGCATTCCGGCTTAATCTGCCGTATGTGGCGAGGAGCAGTGAACGTCTCCAGCCGGAGGCTCCGGCCGTTTTCGCGCGTGCCGTCGAGACGTTGCGGGCTGCCAGTTTCCGGCCCGAAGTACATCTCGAGGAAACGCCGCCGCCGAAGCGGCTGGCAACGCATACGTTCGCGCTGAGCGCGGACGTCTTCACCGACGGCGACGTGCCCGGCGACCAGGACAGTGAGCCGGTGGCCACCGGGCGGCTGGTGCTCCTGCACGAACCGCGAGGCCACGAGGCGTGGCACGGAGACTTCCGCCTGGTCACCTACATCCGCGCCAGCTTGGAACCCGAGATGGGGTCCGATCCGCTTCTGCTGGCCGTGGCCTGGACGTGGCTGACCGACGCGCTCGCCGCTCGCTCCGCGTCGTTCACCGCCGCCAGCGGAACCGTCACCCGGGTTTCGTCGGAGGGCTTCGGCGGGATGGCGGGCGAGCCGCCGTCATCGGAGGTCGAGATCAGGGCCTCGTGGACGCCGCTGAACGACGACAACTTCGAGCCGCATGCCCTGGCGTGGGGTGACGGGCTGATCACCGCGGCCGGGCTTCTGCCGCTGCCCGCCGGCGTCGTCGCCATTCCGACATCGAGACCTAGGCAGCAGCGACGGTGACGTCCGAGACGCCCGTCCCTCTCACCGAACCGCGAGAAGGACTTCCCGAGGTCATCACCACCCCGGACGCGCTCGCCGAGGCAGTGGCCTCCGTGGAAGCCGGACACGGTCCGGTGGCCATCGACGCCGAGCGCGCGTCCGGCTACCGGTACGGGCACAGCGCCTACCTTGTCCAGCTTCGGCGCACAGGTTCGGGCACGTTCCTCATCGACCCGCTCGGGGTGCCGGATCTGTCGCGCGTCGAGGCCGCCATCGGCAAGACCGAGTGGGTGTTGCACGCCGCCTCGCAGGATCTGCCCTGCCTGGCGGAGGTCGGCATGCGGCCATCCCTGCTCTTCGACACCGAGCTGGCCGGCCGCCTTCTCGGACTTCCCCGGGTGGGCCTGGGCCCCCTGGTGGAGAACGTCCTCGGTTTCACCTTGGAGAAGGGGCATTCAGCGGCCGACTGGTCCACCCGCCCACTGCCCGAGGCCTGGCTGAAATACGCGGCCCTGGACGTGGAGCTGCTGATCGAACTGCGGGACGCCCTGGAAGCTCAGCTTCGCGAGGCGGGCAAGCTCGAATGGGCGCACGAAGAGTTCGCCGCCATCGTGGCCTCGCCGCCGGCCGGCCCCCGGATCGACCCGTGGCGGCGCACCTCGGGCCTGCACCGAGTCCGTGACCGGCGTCGTCTCGCCATCGTCCGCGAACTCTGGTACACCCGCGACGAGCTGGCCCGCACACGTGACCTGTCTCCGGGACGAGTGCTGCCCGACGCCGCGATCATCGACGCGGCGCTGGCCCAGCCGGCCACCCAAGCCGAGCTGACCGAACTGCCGGTGTTTCGTGGACGCGCACAGCGGCGTGAGGCGGCTCGCTGGTTCAGCGCCGTTCAACGAGCGCAGGCGATGGACAAGGACGAGCTTCCGCCGCAGACCGCCCGCTACGACGGCCCTCCGCCGGCCCGGACGTGGGCTTCCCGCGAACCGGAGGCTGCAGCCCGGCTGGCGGCCGCACGCGCGGCAATCACCGAGATCGCCGAGGCACACAGCCTGCCGGTGGAGAACCTGCTGGCACCGGAGACCCTGCGCCGTGTGGTCTGGGACCCGCCGGACCCACCCACCGAAGAGAGCATCGCGGACGCCTTCCGCACGCGCGGCGCCCGAACCTGGCAGATTCAGCTCACGGCTGCTGCGGTGTCGCAGGCGCTCTCGGCCCCATAACCGGCAGGAAGCTTTCGATGGCGTACGACGACAGCCCCACGGCGCGGGCGCTGCTGGCCCTCGACCTGATCCAGAGCAGCCCGGGTGTCACCGCAGGCCGGCAGGCGACGAGGCTCGGGGTGTCCGAGCGTGCGGCGCGGCGCTACGTCGCCATCCTGCGTGAAGCGGGCGTGCCGGTGGAGTCGGTCCGCGGTCCGTACGGCGGCTATCGGCTCGGCCGCGGGCTCCGGGTGCCGCCGCTGATGTTCACCACCACCGAAGCCCTCGGGCTGGTCATGGCTGTGCTCGACGGTCACCACGACGCCGCGGATCCCGCCGGCCCGGTGGGCAGCGCGCTCGGCAAGATCATCCGGGTACTGCCCGAGCCGGTCGCCCGGCAGGCCGAAGCGGTGCGGGTGACCACCGCTCCCGCACCGGATCGCAGCGCCGCACGGCCCAGGGCCGAGACGGCCACCACTCTGGTGCAGGCATGCTCGGAACATCGGCGTACCCGGATCGGATACCGCTCCGGGGCGTCCGCCGAGTGGATCACCGTGGTCGACCCGTGGGCCGTGGTGGTCCGCCACGGACGCTGGTACCTCGTGTGCTGGTCGCATCAGAAGGAGGAGATCCGCACGCTGCGGGTGGACCGGGTCACCCACGTCGACGCCCTCGACGAGACGTTCAGCCGCCCTGCCGGTCTCGACCCTGTCCGCACTCTCGAGGAACACCTGGCCGTCGGCTGGGAGTACGACGTCGAGGTCGTCATCGACGCGCCGCTCGAGGCGGTGGCGTCCTGGCTGCCACGCAGCCTCGGCCTCTGTGAGGCCGTGGACGCCGGCACCACGCGGCTGGTGGCGACCACCAGCAATCCGTCCTGGTATGCCGAGCAGCTGGCGATGATCCGGGCGCCGTACCGCATCATCGGCTCAGCCGAGCTTCATGCCTGCGCCGCGGCGCTCGCCAAGCGCTACCTCGACGCCGTCAGCGACGAAGCGACCAGCTGACCCGATCCGGGCTCAGTGGCCGCCGCCACCGGAGCGGGAGAAGCGCTCCCTGGCGACCGTCCAGGCGTAGCGGTCGAAGCGGCCGTCGTCGCGGATCGCGTCCACGGCGTCGTAAGCCATCAGCAGAGCCTGGTGGATGTTGTCGAAGATGAACAGGCCCTGCCGCCCCAGCGTCACGACCCGCCGGATCATCCGCGCCCAGGCGTCCACCTCGGTGAGGTCGTTCTCGTAGCCAAGCCGGTAGATCGGATACACCTGGCCGAGCCGGCGACTCTCGACGTGGATCCGGTCCACGCTCGGCAACCCGGTCAGTCCCAGAGTCTCGTCGACGAGATCGGCCAGCGATTCGTCGTCGAGACCCCAGACCTCGTCGGTCATGGAGCATGGGATCTCCGCACAGAGCACCGAGTGGTCGTCGGGGTCCGCGGGGTTGTCCCGGTAGTTGATCGGCTCGGAGATCCGCAGCACCGGCGTGCGCGGATCGGGGATGTCATGGGAGTCGAACGTGCTCCAGCGCCCGCCCTTGTGCACGATGTACACCAGCAGCATGGCCCGGTAGCGAAGCCGGGCGGCGGACTCGATCGAGGTGAGCGACGGCGCCGGGCGGGAGATCCGGGCCAGGACCGGCAACGGGAGGGTGGAGAACACCAGCCCGCCGGTGACGACGTCGCCGTCCTGGGTGCTGACCTCGACCTCGTCCTCGTATACCCGGACCCGATCCACCTCGGCCTCGAGCTTGATGTCCACACCGGCGTCGACCGCGGCGTCGGCGAGCGCCTCGACCAGCTGACCGAACCCGTTGCGCGGGTAGTAGTAACCACCGGTGGAGAGCTGCCGCTTCTGCCGCAACCGCCCCACGGCGCGCCCCGCGACCTTCCACGCGCTCAGCCTGGCGGCCTGCCGGTGCGCCTGCATGGTGCTCAGGCCGTGCCCCGGCACGCCCCACTGCTTCTCGGCCAGCGGTCCGTAGACCGTCTCGTACAAGGCGGGGCCGACCCGGCCGCGGACCACGCTCGCGTAAGTATCGTCATGGTCGCGCCGCAGGGACATCGTGGCCGAGTCTCTCGCGATGCGCGCCAGCAACGACGGCGGAAGCCGCCGGGTCACCTCGTCCATACGCAGGGGCAGCGACAGCCACTGATCGCCCACCCTGATCCGGCTGCTGCGGCGCCGCAGCTGGAGGTCTTCGCCCATCAGCCCGCGCAGGTCGGCGAGCAGCCACTCGGGCGTGGCCTGGTCCAGCCGATGAGAACCCTGATCGACCCGGATCCCGGCGACGTCCAACGACGCCGCCATTCCCCCGACGTGGTCGGCACGTTCCAGGAGCGTGACCTGGAAGCCCCGCTGGGCAGCGCGCCACGCGGCGGCGAGCCCTGCGGGTCCGGCGCCCATGACGATGAGGTCGCGAGAAGTGCCCATGAAGGAGGCCAGCCTACCGTCATCCACCGCCTGTCCACGCGGCGGACACACCGCGAGTGGCGTTCCCCGAAGGAAGTGGTGGCGCCGGGCGAGGCCCGGCTCCCCGGGGCATTAGGGTGGTCGCCGTGAACGGAGAGGACGCACGTCTGGTCACTGAGATCCGCGCCGCATTGCGCTCCGCCGCGGATGCGTCCAAGGCCGAGCCGATGCGGGCGTACATGAAGTCCGACATGCCGTTCCTGGGCGTGCAGAAGCCCCATCGCGCCCTCGCGCTGCGGCCTGTGCTCCGCGCTCGCCTCCTGGGCACCAGAGAGCAATGGGACGCCGCCATCCGCGAGCTGTGGGATCATGCCGCCTTCCGTGAGGAGCGCTACGCCGCGACCGATCTGGCGCAAGTCCGCGCCTACGCCGAATGGGCTACTGATCCGGTCTCGTTGCAGCTGTACGACCACATGATCGTCACCGGCGCCTGGTGGGACCACGTGGACGACGTCGCCATCCGTCTGGTGGGAGCGGTTCTACGCACCCACCCCTGCGAGACGTCGCCGGTCATCCGGGCGTGGTCGCGCGACGCCGACCGCTGGCGGCGGCGCACGTCGGTCATCTGCCAGGTGAGATCCGGTGAAGACACCGACGTGGACCTGCTGCGGGAGTGCGTGCTCGCCAATATCGACGACCCCGACTTCTTCCTGCGCAAGGGCATCGGCTGGGCGCTACGCCAGCAGGCGAAGATCGACCCGGCCTGGGTACGGACTTTCGTCTCGATCCACTCTGGACAGCTTTCCGCTCTTTCCCGCCGGGAGGCGATGCGCAACATCCTGTCCGGAGGCTGACGTTCCACCGGAGACTGGCGTTCTGACGGCGGCGAGTGGAGGGTATTGTTACTCACGAGTAGCATAGGTTGCACAGCCATCGCCGTCTGCCCTCGCAGGAGGTCTCGTGTCCTCGTCCACCAGGCAACACCGTGACGTCGTCTTCATCGACGGTGTGCGTACGCCGTTCGGCAAGGCCGGCGGCATGTACGCCGAGACCCGCGCCGACGATCTGATCGTCACCTGTATTCGTGAGCTGGTCCGGCGAAACCCGCAACTTCCACCGGAACGCATCGGGGACGTCGCCATCGCCGCCACCACGCAGACCGGAGACCAGGGTCTCACCATCGGCCGCACAGCGGCGCTCCTCGCGGGTCTCCCCCGCTCGGTCCCCGGCTACGCCATCGACCGCATGTGCGCCGGCGCCATGACGGCAGTCACCACGGGAGCCAGCGGGATCGCGTTCGGCGCCTACGACGCCGTCATCGCCGGCGGCGTCGAGCACATGGGAAGACATCCCATGGGCGAGGGTATCGACCCCAATCCCCGGTTCCAGTCCGAGTCGCTGGTCAATCCGGAAGCTCTGGTCATGGGCAAGACGGCGGAGAACCTGCACGACCGGTTCCCGCACCTCACCAAGGAACGTGCCGACGCCTACGCCGCAGCCAGCCAGGCCAAGCTCGCCAAGGCCTACGCGGACGGCAAGGTCCAGCCGGATCTGGTGCCTGTCGCTACCCGCAGCCAGGATGAAGGCTGGGGCCTCGCGACGGCCGACGAGCCGCCGCGCCCGGATACCACCGTCGAAGGCCTCGCCGGACTGCGCACTCCATTCCGCGCGCACGGCCGGGTCACCGCGGGCAACGCCGCAGGGCTCAACGACGGCGCCACCGCGGCACTGCTGGCGGGCCGGGACACCGCGGAAGAACTGGGGCTCTCCCCCAAGATGGAACTCATCTCCTATGCCTTCACCGGCGTCGAGCCGGAAGTCATGGGCGTCGGCCCTATCCCGGCCACCGAGCGGGCTCTCGGCCAGGCCGGTCTCACCATGGACGACATCGGTCTCATCGAGATCAACGAGGCTTTTGCCGTGCAGGTGCTCGCCTTCCTCGACCACTTCGGCATCGACGACGACGACCCCCGGGTCAACCCGTTCGGCGGGGCCATCGCCGTGGGACACCCACTCGCGTCCTCCGGGGTCCGGCTCATGACACAGCTGGCCCGGCACTTCGAGGACCGGCCCGAAATCCGCTACGGCATCACCACACTGTGCATCGGCCTCGGCATGGGTGGCACCGTCGTCTGGGCCAACCCCCACCATGTCGACTACCAGAAGGAGAACGCCGCCTGATGACTGACACTTCCGCGTCCGCTGGTACCGACACGCCCCTCGCGTTCCCGGGCGAGGTGGTCACGCACGCGCACCTGCGCTTCGTCGACCTCCCGCACGCAGCCGGCAGGGCCGCTTTGATCACGCTGGACAACGGCCATGACCACACCAAGCCGAA
Organism: Phytoactinopolyspora alkaliphila; assembly: GCF_010550695.1. Classification (GTDB taxonomy): domain Bacteria; phylum Actinomycetota; class Actinomycetes; order Jiangellales; family Jiangellaceae; genus Phytoactinopolyspora; species Phytoactinopolyspora alkaliphila. The sequence continues at coordinate 514,353 of NZ_JAAGOB010000001.1, read as the reverse complement.
CACCTTGGGGCCCACTACCCTGTACGCCTTGGATCGGGCCATCGACGCCGCGTACGCGGAGCCGGGCATCGTCGCCCTCGCCGTCACCGGCAAGCCGTTCATCCTCGCGGCCGGCGCCGATCTCAAGGGCTTCGCCATGCTGAACGACCGGGAGCAGGCCGTCGAGATCGCCCGGCTCGGCCATCGGGTCTTCGGCAAGCTCGGCGACGGCCCGGTGCCCACGTTCGGCTTCATCAACGGCCTCGCTCTGGGCGGAGGGCTCGAGGTCGCACTGAACTGCACGTACCGCACGGTCAGCAAGGCCGCTCCTGCCGTCGGTCTGCCGGAGGTCTTCCTCGGCCTGGTGCCGGGATGGGGTGGTGCCTGGCTGGTGCCGAACATCGCCGGGCCCGAGGCCGCGGTCACTCTGATGATCGAGAACCCCCTCAACCAGAACCGGCTGCTCAAGGGCGCACAGCTGGCCAAGCTCGGCGTGGCCGACGTCGCTCTCGATGCCGCCGACTTCCTTGAGCAGTCCCTGTCGTGGGCGGCGAAGGTGGTGCGCGGCGACCTGCGGGTGGAGCGTGCCCCCATCGACCGCAGCGAAGACGCGTGGGAAGCCGCGGTAGCCCGTGGGAAGGCGATCGCCGACGCCAAGGTGCATGGTGCCGCTCCGGCGCCCTACCGTGCCCTGGAACTGATATCGGCCGCCCGGACCTGCACCCGCGAGGAAGGCTTCGCCGCGGAGGACCGGGCGCTCGCCGACCTCGTCATAAGCGAGGAGCTTCGAGCCGGTCTCTATGCTTTCGACCTCGTGCAGCGCCGGGCAAAGCGCCCCGCCGGTGCGCCGGACAAGGAGCAGGCGCGCCCGGTGACCAAGGTGGGCGTCGTCGGCGCCGGCCTGATGGCCAGCCAGTTGGCTCTGCTGTTCGTCCGCCGCCTCGAGGTGCCCGTCGTGATGACCGACCTCGACGAGGAGCGGGTGAGCAAAGGTGTCGGCTACGTTCAGGCCGAGGTGGACAAGCTCCTCGGCAAGGGCCGGATCTCACCGGACCAGGCGAACCGGTACAAGTCGCTGGTGAGTGGCTCCACTGACAAGGCCGTCTTCGCCGACGCCGACTTCGTCATCGAGGCCGTCTTCGAGGAGATGTCGGTGAAGCAGGAGGTCTTCGGCGAGCTGGAGTCCATCGTCTCCGACGAGTGCATCCTGGCGACCAACACGTCGTCCTTATCCGTCACCGAGATGGCCTCTGTCCTGAAGTCACCTGAACGGGTCGTCGGTTTCCACTTCTTCAACCCGGTGGCTGTGCTTCCGCTGCTGGAGATCGTCCGTGGGGAGCAGACCGACGACGCCGCGCTCGCCACCGCGTTCGCCACCGCCAAGACACTCAAGAAGTCGGCCGTGCTGGTCAAGGATGCGCCGGCGTTCGTGGTCAACCGGATTCTGATCCGGGTGATGGCGGAGGTCATCAAGGCCGCCGACGACGGAACGCCGCTCGACGTCGCCGACAACGCCTTGCTCAAGCTGGGCCTGCCCATGTCACCGTTCGTCCTGCTCCAGCTGGTCGGGCCGGCCGTGGGGCTGCATGTGCTGGAATCCCTGCACGCAGCGTTCCCGGAACGCTATCCGGTGTCGGAGAATCTGCGCCGGCTGGTCGAAGCGGGCAAGCCTGGCATCTGGTCGTGGGACGAGAACGGCAAGCCCTATCTCGATGACGAGACCGCGGCGCTGATTCAGCAAGGCGAGACCGTCCTGACCGAGGATCAGGTCCGCGAGACGGTACTCTCGGCGACCGCGGAGGAGATCCGGCTGATGCTCGACGAGGGCGTCGTCGCCGAACCGCAGGACATCGACCTGTGCATGATCCTCGGGGCCGGCTGGCCGTTCCATCTGGGCGGCGCCACGCCGTACCTGGACCGGTCAGGCATCTCCGAGAAGGTGACCGGGTGCCGTTTCCTGGAGCCAGGAGTCGCGAGCCTGCCGCGGTAGGTTCCAAGGAGGCTTGGTGCTGCCAAGGGCACCTCAAGGAAGCCAGGTGTCGCGCCTACGGCAACTCCAGCTCCGGAAGATCGACCACGTGCTCGGCGGTGAAACCGAGCAGTTCCCGTGCGACGCTGAGATCCACGGGGGCTGCTCGGCCGGGAAAGACCCGCGTTCTCGGCACGCCTGGATGGTAACGATCGATCAACTGCTCGGTCGGGTAGGGCACTGACGTCAGCGAGGCTGCCACGAAGGCCACGTGCGCCGTTCCATGGTGTGTATGGGGACTGTTCGGCGACAGAGCGAGGGCGAGCGCGCGGGCGGCGTCGCGGTCGTCCAGGTACAGCCAGAAGTCCGTGGCTCCATCGGCGGGATTCGCGGCGAGGTGGTCGAGAAACCCGCGAAGCTGTCCGGACGAGCCTTCCTGGCTCCCCACCATGGGGAAGCGCAACGCCACCACGGTCATGCCGTGGCGCCGGGCCATCGCCGCGGCGGTTGCTTCGTCCACCAGCTTGGACAGCGAGTACGGGTCTGCGGCCTGGCTGGGCAAGCCTTCGTGTAGGGGCAGCTGATCGGGACGCCCCGGCACGGGGCCGAACCGGTACCCCAGCGCGTTGATGCTGCTGGCGATCGCCGCGTGCGTGATGCCCGCCTCTCCGGCCGCGTCGAGGACGGTGAAAGTGGCCTGCGTGTTCACGGCGAAGACCTCGTCGGCCGTACCGCGCGAAGGACTGGGGATCGCGGCCAGGTGGATCACGGCGTCCACGCCGTCCAAGGCAGTGATCACCGCGGACCGGTCCGTGGCATCACCGACCACGACGCGGTCGACCGGTACGTCGCCTGGGTCCTCGAGGACCAGGCCGGTGGTGGTGAAGCCGAGATCGCGCAGATGCGACGCCGTGGCCCTACCGATCAACCCGGCGGCACCTGTGATCAGCGCATGTTGCATGGAGTCCATCCTCGATCGTCGAGCCTCGTGTGGGGCGGAGCCCCGGCTACGTGGTCTTGCGGCTCGCGTCCCCACCTTCGTGGTCGGTGACCAGGTCCTCCAGGTCTGTGGGGCGGCCGTCGACATCGGGCACGCTGGCGCCAGGCATCGACGGTCTCCGCCCGCCCGCGCTAGAAGCGTCCTGCTCGCGGAACTTCCTGCGCCAGGCGATCACCGCCGCGGTGATGGCGCCGGTGATGGGCACCGCGAGGAATAGCCCGACCAGTCCGAAGGCGATACCGGCGCCGGTGGTGAGTACCAGGGTGATCAGCGGATGGAAGCTGACCGCCCTCGCCATGAGCAGGGGGGCGAGAACGTTGCCCTCGATCTGTTGCACGGCAAGCACGATAAGCAGCGCCCAGATCGCGGCGGTGAGACCACCGGAGAAGAACGCCACCATGATGGCGATGGCCCCGGCAAGCGTCGCGCCGACGAGCGGGATGTAGCCCATGATGAAGGTGAGCGCACCGATCGGGATGGCGAGGGGGACGTTGAGGATGGTCAAGCCGATCCCGATGAACAAACCGTCGACCAGGCCGGTCACGGTCGAAGCGTAGAACCAGTTGCCAGTGGTCTTCATCGACGCCTTGAACGCCGAGTGCGCCGGTGCCTGGTACCTCGGCTGCAGGGCGCCGACGAACTGTGCCCACAGCTTGTCTCCGCTTGTCAACGCGAAAATCGTGAAGAACACCGCGATAAGCAGCACCGTGGCGAAATTTCCCACAAACGTGATGCCGGTGGCGGCTGCCTGACCCACTCCGGTGAGCACGTTGCCCAACTGGTCCTGGACGTCGTTCAGCCAGTCTTGGACCGTCGCGGTGTCCAGCCCGAAGGGCCCGCCTTCAAGCCACTCCGTACCAGTCTCGATGGCACCGGTCACCGAGCGCACCATGTCCGGCCACGAGTCGATGACCTCGGTGACCACGAACACTACGATGCCGGCGAAGAAACCGAGGAACAGCAGCACCGACAACAGCGACGCGAAGACGGCGGGTACCTTGTGTGCCCTCAGCCACTTCGCCAGCGGCCACAGCAACGACACCATCGCGAATCCGAGCACGATGGCCATGACGATGAACTGGATCTGCATCGCCAGGTAGAGCGCACCGGCGACCACCAGGCCGATGCCGAGAAGGCGCCATGCCACCGCTCCTTCGCGTTCCAGCAGGTGAGTATGGTGACGCTGCTCGGGAGGGGGCGCAGACACCGGTTACACCGTTTCTGAAGGCGTCGTCATCGACGTCTCCGAGTCGAGGGCCGCGACAAGGCCGGAGATCTCCCGGGCCAAACCCTGGCCGGTCAGGCCGAGCTCGGCGAGGATCTCGGCCCGCTTGGCGTGGTCGAGGAAGCGCGGCGGGATGCCGAAATTCCGCACTGGGATGTCGACCCCGCGATCCTGCATGAGCTGGGCCAGCACGGTCCCGACGCCGCCGACGCGTGAGTTGTCCTCCACCGTCACCACCAGCCGGTGCTCCCGCGCGAGGTCGATGACGGCGTCGTCCAACGGCTTGACCCAGCGCGGGTCCACCACGGTGACACCCACACCCTGTGCTTGCAGCCTGCGGGCGGCGTCGACCCCGGCCGCCGCCATCGCGCCGACCGCCACGAGGAGGACGTCGCGAGAGTCCGCGCGGGCGAGAACATCACAGGCGCCGATCCGCTCGATCGCCGGAATCTCGGCGGCGGCGGGTTCCTTGCCGGGAAAGCGCACAACCGTCGGCGCGTCGGGGACGTCGAGCGCCTCGTCGAACTGCTCGCTCAGCTGGGCGGCGTCCCGCGGAGCCGCGAGCCGCAGGCCGGGCACCACCTGCAGAACGGACATGTCCCACATGCCGTGGTGCGACGCGCCGTCGGGCCCAGTGATGCCCGCACGGTCGAGGACGAACGTCACCCCGGCCTTGTGCAATGCGCAATCCATCAGCACCTGGTCGAAGGCCCGGTTGAGGAACGTGGCATAAACGGCCACCACCGGGTGCAGACCCATCATCGCCATGCCGGCCGCGGACGTGGTGGCGTGTTGCTCGGCGATCCCGACGTCGAAACAGCGGTCAGGGAATGCCTGGGCGAACGCCTCCATCCCCGTGGGACCGAGCATGGCCGCCGTGATCGCGACGACGTCAGACCGGCGTTTGCCGGCGTCGAGCAGGGCGTCGCGGAAGACGTGCGTCATTGACCGGGTGGGGCTGCTGGTCGGCTCGCCGGTGACCGGGTCGAACGCGGACGGGCTGTGCATGTGGTCGGCTTGGTCGAGAACAGCGACCTCGTAACCGTGCCCCTTCTGGGTGACGCAGTGCACGATCACAGGTCCGCCGAAGCGGCGGGCCTGGACGAGGGCGTTCTCGACGGCCACGCGGTCGTGGCCGTCGACCGGACCGATGTACTTGAGGCCCAGATCCTCGAACATGCCTTGCGGGGCCAACAGGTCCTTCAAGCCCTTCTTCAGCCCGTGCAGCGCCTCGTAGGCCGCATGCCCGACCAGCGGTGTCCGGTTGAGCGTGCGCTTCACCAACTCCAGTGCCTGCTCGTAGCGAGGATCTGTCCGGAGTCCGGAGAGATGCTCGGCCAGGCCGCCCACCGTGGGCGAGTACGAGCGGCCGTTGTCGTTCACCACGACCACCAGGGGGCGGCGGTCAGGACCTGTCTGCGGTCCACCGGCGATGTTGTTGAGCGCTTCCCAGGCCATGCCGCCAGTCAGGGCGCCGTCGCCGATCACCGCCACGGCCGTCCGGTTCTTCTCCCCCCGGACCGCCATTGCCTTGGCCATGCCGTCGGCGTAGGAAACGGCGGTGGAGGCGTGAGAGTTCTCGACCCAGTCGTGCGGGCTCTCTGCCTGGCTGGGGTAGCCGGACAAGCCGCCTTTGGACCGGATCGAGGAGAACTGCTCCACCCGGCCGGTCAGCAGCTTGTGTACGTAGGACTGGTGCCCGGTGTCGAACACGATGGGATCTCGTGGCGAGTTGAACACACGGTGCAGCGCGATGGTCAGCTCGACCACACCCAGGTTGGGTCCGAGATGGCCAGCGTTGCGGGAGACCGTGGTGACGATCAGATCCCGTATCTCCGCAGCAAGTGCGTCCAACTCATCGGCGGAGAGGCCCCGCAGGTGCCGTGGCTCTCTCACACGTTCGAGTACGCCCAATGCGGCTCGCCTCCTCGATGGCTCAAACAGTCCTCTGCGAGTCTAGTGTCCGGATTGCACGGACCGAATAGCCCTTCCGGGTTCCATGTGTAACGGTAGTGGTTGTGAGGCAGTGGATCACTCCGACCCGGCGGGGAATCGGCGCGAGCGTGGCGCTCGTCGGCGCGCTCGGGGTCGCCGCGAGCGTCTACCTGAGCTGGTATGCCAGCGACGGCCCCCGAGACTGGCCATTGCAGCAGCTGTTCCAGGCCAGTCCGGCCGGTACCGCGACCGCCTACTGGGGATCCGTGGCAGCGCCGCTGGCCGTCGTGGGGTTGCTCGGCGCCCTGGGGGCGCTGCTCAGGTTCCGGTTCATCCTCGGCCTGGGCTGGATCATCGGCTCGGCCACCTTCATCCTCTGGTCGATCATGCGCGCCATCGACGACGAGTGGCGCACTCAGGACCTGGAGAGCGGTGCGTGGCTCTGCGTTGCTGGTCTCGTCGTCCTACTGGGCGGGATCCTGGCGATGGGGCCCCGACAGGAAGAGGTCGAGGCCCCACTCAGGATGTTCGACGACGATCCGCCTCAGTAGGTTCAGAGAAGGCCGCGCAGCACGTACTGCATGATGCCGCCGTGGCGGTAGTATTCCGCCTCGCCAGGTGTGTCGATACGCACCACGGCGTCGAACTCGGTGTCGCCGGCCTTCACCTTCACAGTGGACGGTGTGTCGCCGTCGTTGAGCGCCTCGACTCCGGTGATCTCGAATGTCTCCTCACCGGTCAAGCCGAGAGATTCGGCACTCTCCCCCTCGGGGAACTGCAGCGGCAGGACGCCCATGCCGATCAGGTTGGACCGGTGGATGCGCTCGAACGACTCCGCGATCACGGCGCGAACCCCTAGCAGGGCCGTGCCCTTGGCCGCCCAGTCTCGCGAGGAACCGGATCCGTACTCCTTGCCGGCCAGCACCACCAGCGGGACGCCGGCTTCGGCATAGGCGACCGACGCCTCGTAGATCGAGGTCACCGGAGCATCCGCCTTGGTGAAGTCGCGGGTGAATCCACCCTCGGTCCCCGGCGCCAGCTGATTGCGCAGGCGAATGTTGGCGAACGTGCCCCGGATCATCACCTCGTGATTGCCGCGCCGGGATCCGTACGAGTTGAAATCACGACGGCTCACACCGTGGGAGGAGAGATACTCCCCCGCCGGCGAGTCGACCTTGATGGCCCCTGCCGGGCTGATGTGGTCGGTGGTGACCGAATCCCCGAGCTTGGCGAGCACCCGCGCGCCGGCGATGTCGGTCACCGGACTGGGGGTCGGCTGCATGCCGTCGAAGTACGGAGGCTTGCGCACATAGGTGGAGCCGGCGTCCCACTCGAAGGTGTCGCCCGACGGTGTCGGCAGCGATTGCCAGATCTCGTCGCCGGCGAACACGTCGGCGTAGTCGCGGGTGAACATCTCACTCGCGATCGCGGACTCGACCACCTCTTCGATCTCGGCCGGCGTGGGCCAGAGGTCGCTGAGGTAGACGGGCTGACCCTGCGTGTCGGTACCGAGCGGCTCGGTCGTCAGGTCCAGATCCATCGTCCCGGCCAGCGCGTACGCCACGACCAGCGGCGGAGACGCGAGATAGTTCATCTTGACGTCCGGGTTGATCCGCCCTTCGAAGTTGCGGTTGCCGGACAGCACGGAGACCACGGCGAGATCGTGCTCGTTGACCGCGGCGCTGACTTCCTCCAGCAGCGGACCGGAGTTACCGATGCAGGTAGTGCAGCCATACCCGACCAGGTGGAACCCGATCTTCTCCAGGTACGGCGTCAGCCCAGCCCGCTCGTAGTAGTCCATGACCACCTTCGACCCGGGTGCCAAGGTGGTCTTCACCCAGGGCTTGCGGTTCAAGCCGCGCTCGACGGCCTTCTTCGCCACCAATGCGGCACCGATCATGACCGACGGGTTGGAGGTATTGGTGCACGAGGTGATCGCGGCGATGACCACCGCGCCGTGATCGAGCTCGCATTCGGTGCCGTCATCGAGAGTGACCGCGACCCGCTTCGACGGGCGGCCGTTGGCGCGGGCGGCCGCCGACACGACCTCACGGGTCTCCTCGCCGCCGTTGCCGTCTCGGATGGCCACCGGGTCACTGGCCGGGAAGGTCTCTTCGACTGCCTCGTCGACGTCGGTGTGGGGGGCGTCATCGTGGTCCGCGTAGTCTCCGAGCGACGTGCGGAAAGCGGCTTTGCCGTCGGACAACGACACCCGATCCTGTGGTCGTTTCGGCCCCGCGATGGAGGGCACAACGCTACTGAGATCCAGCTCCAGGTACTCGGAGTACTCCGGTTCGATGTCCGGGTCGTGCCACAGGCCCTGTTCCTTGGCGTACGCCTCGACCAGCGCTACTTCCTGGTCCTGACGCCCGGTCAGGCGGAGATAGCGAACGGTCTCCTCGTCGATGGGGAACACCGCGATGGTGGAACCGTACTCGGGGCTCATGTTCCCGATGGTGGCGCGGTTGGCCAACGGGACCTCGGCGACGCCAGGCCCGTAGAACTCGACGAACTTCCCGACCACACCGTGCTGGCGCAGCTTCTCGGTGATGGTCAGCACAAGGTCGGTGGCCGTAGTCCCCTCGGGCAGCGCGCCGGAGAGCTTGAACCCGACCACGCGCGGAATCAGCATGCTGACCGGCTGGCCGAGCATCGCGGCTTCGGCCTCGATGCCGCCGACGCCCCAGCCCACCACGCCGAGGCCGTTCACCATGGTGGTGTGGCTGTCGGTGCCGACGCACGTGTCCGGGTACGCGACCCCGTCACGGACCATCACGGTGCGGGCGAGATGCTCGATGTTCACCTGGTGCACGATGCCGGTTCCCGGCGGGACGACCTTGAAGTCGTCGAACGCCCCCTGGCCCCAGCGCAGGAATTGGTAGCGCTCCTTGTTGCGCTCGTACTCCAGCTCGACATTGCGGGCGAACGAATCCGGGGCGCCGAACACGTCGGCGATCACCGAGTGGTCGATGACCAGCTCAGCGGGGGCGAGTGGGTTGATCTTGTTCGGATCGCCACCCAGGTCGCTCATCGCCTCGCGCATGGTGGCGAGATCGACGACGCACGGAACGCCGGTGAAGTCCTGCATCACTACCCGCGCGGGTGTGAACTGGATCTCCGTGCTCGGCTTGGCCTTGGCGTCCCAGCCGGCCACGGCACGAACATGCTCCGCCGTGATGTTCGCACCGTCTTCGGTGCGCAGCAGGTTCTCCAACAGAATCTTCAAGCTGTACGGAAGCCGGCTCACGTCGCCGGCAGCGGCCAGCCGGTATATCTCGTACGAGTCCGCCCCGACCTGAAGGGTGCCCTGGGCACCGAAGCTGTTCTTGCTGGCCACGTCAATCCCAACCTTTCGCTTCCACGCTTTTCGAGCCATCGTCGCGCACGCGCCGGGACGCGCCTTCCATAAGGTCGCCCTTACCCGCTTGCCATTACCCGACCCTGCTTCCCCAACGCATCGGAGTGCACTCTGAATGGCACTTATCTTGACCTCAAGATACACGACGTGAAGGTAAACTTCTATCCACCCTCCTCCCATGATCATCGGTTTGCCAGAGTGGGACGTCCCGATTGTCAGTTTCAGACCAGGAGCAACACTGCATGAACTCGCACCGTCGACTCACTCGACTCGGCATACTGACCGGGCTGGTGGCGTTCTTCGCCGCCGGTTGCGGGAGCGACGAGGACCGAGCCATCTCGGCCGCTGAGGACTTCTTTGGTGCCCTTGCCGACGTTGACGCCGCACGAGCCTGCGAGCTGAACCTCGGCTCGGACGGGAACCCGCTCGACAATGACCACGTCGACTGGCAGGCCTGCGTGACCGGTGTCGAGACCTGGGCGAATTCGGTGGCCATCCCGGTCGACTCCGAGCTGCCGACCGTCTCCTTCGAGTCAGTCGAGATCACCGGTGAGACCGCTCACGTCTCCGAAACGGTTCCGGCGGAATACGGCTTCGCCTACGCCTACGACCTGCGTCTTGTCGACGGATCCTGGTACGTCGACGGAGCCTGGTATCTCTGAGAACCCGATCGCGATGACAGCGACATCCAGCCGATGACGAGGCATGTCGTGGCCGGGACGGAGCTGAATCCGAACGGTTCCAGGCCGGTTGTGGCGTAGCCGAACACGCCGGCCGTCTTCGGGGTGCCATCCGAGTGGGTCTCGACGACTCATGTCACCCTGTGGAGCCACGCCGGAAACACGCCCGGAGAGTGACGTCACAGGCGGCCCGCGCTGACTACGAGATCGCCGACGCCCTGGTGCTCGCCGAGCAGACCGTGAAGACCCACGTGGGCCGGATTCTCACCAAGCTCGATCTGCGCGACCGGGCCCAGGGCGTCGTCGTCGCCTATCAGACGGGTCTGGTCCAGCCTGGCGGCTGAGCCGTCAGCCCGCGACGTGCGGTGCGACCTCGGCGGCCACCAGCTCCAGATGGTCCAGATCGGACAGGTCCAGGACCTGTAGATATACCCGGCTCGCTCCGTGCTCGCGCAGCTGGTTGATGCCGTCCACCACTTCCTGCGGAGTTCCGGCCAGGCCGTTTCGCCGCACCTCGTCCGGCTCCCGGCCGATCGCGGCAGCACGGCGCGCGAACTCGGCCTCGTCGCTGCCGCACGCCAGCACGAGCGCCACCGAGTAGATCAGGTCGTCCGGATCGCGGCCGGCTTCCTCGCACGCCTTGCGCACGGCGGCGAACCGCTCCGGGATATCCGCCTTGGCCGGGAAGGACGTGTTGTATTCGTTCGCGAAGCGGGCCGCCAGGGCCGGAGTGCGACGAGGCCCGTTTCCGCCGATGATCACCGGGACCGGCGACTGAGCCGGCTTGGGCAGCGCCGGCGAGTCGGTCACGGTGTAATGCTCACCCGAGTACTGGAACTTCTCCCCCTGCGGCGTGCTCCACATGCCGGTGATGAGCTCGAGCTGTTCTTCCAGGAGCCCGAACCGCTTCGGCGGGAACGGCACACCGTAGGCCGCGTGCTCGGCGTCGAACCAGCCGGCCCCGAGGCCGAGCTCGACCCGCCCGCCGGACATCTGGTCCACTTGGGCGACCTGCACGGCGAGCATGCCCGGATACCGGAACGTCGCGGACGAGACCAGGGTGCCGAGCCGGATCCGCGACGTCTCCCGAGCCAGGCCGGCAAGGGTCACCCAGGAGTCCGTGGGACCGGGCAGGCCGCTCGCGCTGCCCATCGACAGGAAATGGTCGGAGCGGAAGAACGCGTCGAAGCCGAGCCGTTCAGTAGCCTGGGCCACCCGGAGCTGATCGTCGTAGCTCGCGCCCTGTTGTGGTTCGGTGAAGATTCTCAACTGCATGATGCCAAGCCTTTCACGCCCGGGGTCTCACCAGTGCGACGCACTCCACGTGATGCGTCATCGGGAACAGGTCGAACGCACGCAGCCCGGCGAGCTCGTAGCCATGCGTGGAGAGTGCGGCCAGGTCACGAGCGAGCGCAGCGGGGTCACAGGCGACGTAGGCGATGGCTCTGGGCCGACGCCGGGCAATGGCACTCACCACGGCGAGCTTCGCTCCCGCCCGTGGCGGGTCAAGGACTACCACGTCGGCGCGGGCGTCGTCGTCGCGGGCGAGGATCTTGGCCACCGGACCGGAAACAATCCGTACCTGCGGCATGTCACTCAGATTGTGGCGGGCGTCCGCAACCGCGCTGCGGTCGCCCTCGATAGCCGTCACCCGGCCACCGCGGCCGACCCTGTCGGCGATGGCGGCCGCGAACAGCCCGACGCCGCTGTACAGATCGAGCGCCCGTTCACCGGGTTGAGGCGCCAAGGCCTCCAGCACGGCCTCGGTCAGCGTGGTGGCGGCGCCGGGATGCACCTGCCAGAACCCGCCCCCGGTGACCCGCCAACGCCGGCCGCCGGCCAGCTCGGTCACCGCGGACTGGCCGTGAAGCACGCGGGGACGTCCGCGATCCTGGCCGACGAGCACCGAGACGTCCTCGGGCAGGTCCGGCACCTCGACGTCGAGTTGTCCCGGTTCGACGACGACGAGCCGTTCCCCAGAACTCGACGTGACCGACTCCACGGACTCCACCCCAGGCCAACGCCTGCCCTCCACGCCCATCGAGCGCACACCCGGATGAGCGATCAGGCATTCCTCGATCGGTATCACCTCGTGCGAGCGGTGCCGCCGCAGTCCCGCTCGGTCTTCGTCGTCGACGGCATAGGTGACTCTTGTCCTCCAGCCCAGGCCGTCGTCGTCCTGGTCGTCGTCGTGTCTGGGCACGGGCTCGACGACGACGTCCCACTCGATGCCGGCCAGCCGGCTCAGCTGCTCCTGGACGACACCGGCCTTCAGCCGGCGCTGGGCCGGCAACGACGCATGCTGCCAGTCGCAGCCGCCACACTGTCCCGGGCGGGCGTAACGGCACGGCGCCGTGACACGGTCCGGCGAAGCCGACAGCACCTCCACCGCGTCGGCACGCCAGTACCGGGCGTCGTCAGCTCCGTCCGTGACCAGAGCGCGAACCCGTTCCCCGGGAAGCGAGTGACGCACGAAGACAACCCGGCCCTCGTGCCGGCCGACACCGAATCCGCCGTGGGCGGCTCGATCGATCTCGACGGTGATCTCCACAGGGGCTGGCACACCGGATATGTTAGACAGGTCGAGGGAGAGGACGAGCGTGCACGTCGTCATCATGGGATGTGGCCGGGTGGGGTCCACACTCGCCCACGGTCTTCAGACACGTGGGCACAGTGTTGCCGTCGTCGACCAGAACAAGGACGCCTTCCGGCGGCTCAGACCCGGTTTCGAGGGCATCACCATCACCGGCGTGGGCTTCGACCGGCACGTGCTGCAGGAGGCCGGCATCACCGAGGCCGGCGCGTTCGCCGCCGTCAGCAGCGGAGACAACTCGAACATCATCGCCGCCAGGGTCGCACGGGACACGTTCGGCGTGACCAACGTCGTTGCCCGCATCTACGACCCGGGGCGCGCGGAAGTGTACGAGCGCCTCGGCATCCCCACCGTGGCCACCGTCCGCTGGTCCGCCGACCAGGTACTGCGACGCATCCTGCCGGACGAGATCGAGACGGAGTGGGTGGATCCGTCCGGCACCGTACGGCTGGCCGAGGCGCACCTGGGCCCCAAGTGGATCGGGTCGTCCGTGCGCGCCCTCGAACAGGCCTCCGGTTCCCGGGTCGCCCTGATCACCCGGTTCGGCCGTGGTCTCATCCCCCACGCCGACACCGTGATCGAGGAAGGCGACCGGGTGCACGCCGTCGTCGCCGACACGGATATCGCTGCCGCGGTCGCCACGTTCGCCGGCGGATCGGGGGCGTCGTCATGATGCGGGTCGCCATCGCCGGCGCGGGCAACGTCGGACGGTCCATCGCCACCGAGCTGCTCGACAACGGCCACGAAGTCCTCATGATCGACCGGGATCCGAGGGCGATCAAGGCCGACAGCGTACCCAGCGCAGAATGGCTCCTGGCCGACGCCTGCGAGCTGTCCACCCTCGAGGAAGCGGCGTTGCACCGCTGTCACGTGGTGATCGCCGCCACCGGCGACGACAAAGTCAACCTGGTGGTGTCCCTGCTGGCGAAGTCCGAGTTCGACGTCCCCAGGGTGGTCGCTCGGGTGAACCATCCGGACAACGAGTGGCTATTCACCGAGAGCTGGGGCGTCGACGTCTCCGTCTCGACCCCGCGGATCATGAGCGCGCTGGTCGAAGAGGCTGTCAGCGTTGGCGACCTGGTCCGCCTGTTCACGTTCCGACAGGGTGAGGCGAACCTGGTGGAGTTGACTCTTCCGGCCCGCGCGCCCATGGTGGGCACCACGGTCGGCGATGTCGATTGGCCGCATGACACGTCGCTGGTCTCGGTCATCCGTGGCCGCCACGTGCACAGCCCGCGCCCGGACCTCGCGCTCGAGCCCGGCGACGAGCTGCTCTTCGTCGCTGCTCCTGACCAGGAGAACGAGCTGGAGGAGCTTCTCTCCCCCCGCGACACGTGAGCCGCACTACCTGCGCTCGCCGCGAGGTGTCACCTGATCGTCGATATGTCGTCTGATCGCTTCGGACTTAACGATCAGGTGCACAAAGTGCGAACGGCAGGCACCCTTTGTCATCTGATCGCGTCTCACGATACGAACGGAGAATGATCAGGTGACGTACTCGGCGGCATATCGCCGATGTGTCATCTGATCGACCTCGGCGGCGGCGATCCACCCTCGACCTTACGGGCCGGATGATCGATCTCCGCCGGAGGAGATCAGGTCACCGCGGCTTGCCGCTCCTGATGAGCTCGGTACGCCGGCCGGATGATCAGCCAGGACAGATATGCGACGAGCAGGAACAGCGGCCAGCTCATGACCAGCCGCGCGCCGGCCAGCCAGCCGAGCTGGTCCTCGCCGGCGAAGTACAGCGGCGCCTGGACCGACAGCCGGAAGGCGAACATCGCCACCCACACCGCGCTCGCCTTGGTGTAGGCACGCATCAGCTGGGGGTCGCTGCGCCAGGACATTCCCTGGCCGGTGGCCAGACCGACGAACACGCCGAGCAGGGGCCACCGGACCAGAATGGACACCAGATACGCGAGTCCGTAGCCGACATTGATCAGCAGTCCGGGCAGGAAGACGTCCTCCGGCTGGCCGGTCCGGTGCGCCCAGAAGGCAGCCAGGCCGAGGCCGAGGAAACCTGCGATGACGTTCTGCAGCGGCTCACGCCGGACGATCCGGAAGACGCCTAGAACGGCACCGGCCGCGAGCGCCGCCCACAGCGACATGGTGAGATCGCGTCCACCCGCCGTGTAGACGACCGTGAACAGAGCTAACGGGAAGCCCGCGTCGAGGAAGGCGGCCGGGGTCAGCGCATTGGTGGCACGGAACCGGTCGGCACCGGCCACGGCACCTGCCAGCCCCGTGCTTCGCTGACCTTCCTCGGATCCGTGGGGGCCGGAGCCCTCGGAATGCTGCCCGCCGAGGTCCTGCGTGCCGACATCCTGCGCGCCCACATCGCCCATATCACCCGCGTCCTGAGGGTCGCCGGAGGATCCCTGGCCAGGGTTCACCGCTGCGAACCCTCGTCGGGACCGGATCCGGCGTCGTCGTCATCCGCGCCCGCAGTACCGGAAGCGGAGGTACCGGTGACCGATGTATCGGTAGGAACCGCCTCGGCCGTGCGCGTGTCGGTGATGGTGGCGGCGCCGTCCTCGACCGCGCCCTCGGTCGCTTCCCCGGCCGCCTCTCCCCGCGGCGGCGGACGCAACGCGATCACCTCGCCGGGAGGCATGGGACCGTCGCCACGCACCACCACGACGTCGCGGACCAGCTGCACCAGGCGCTGGAAGGCGTTCGCGTCCGTGATGGCCTTTCCGAGGAAGGTGGCCCGGAGCATCCACCGGGGGCCGTCGATACCCGAGATCCGCGACGCCTGCCGTCCTTGCTTGCCGTCCTGGGTCTTGACCGGCAGCACCACCCGGACCTCGGTGCCGAACGGACCCGAGCCCTCTTGCACCGCGCCGCCGCGGCGCTCCGCGTCGGCGGTGATCTCCAGCATGGCCTGCTCCCACATACCCGCGCTGCGCGGCGCCGCGACGGCTACCAGCTGCACCGCGGCATCGCCGACGGCGAGCAGCGCGCTGGTGCCGCGCCCGGTTCGCTTGTCGACCTGAAGCTGGATCTTCAATCCCTCGACGCCCTTGACCAGGATCCCGCCGAGGTCGATCCGATCGCTGAGAGCTTCACGCGCGATCTCGGAGACGTCGAACGGCCCAGCCTGGCGAGGTGGAGAGTCGGCGCCAGATGGAGAGCCGGCGTGGTCGTCCTGGGCAGGTTCGGTGCCAGCGTCGACCTGGCCGGCCGATTCGTCGTCCCGCCTCCGGCGTCGAAACACCACGTGAGCTGACTCCCTACGTTTCGTGAGCGTGCGTTGCTGATCTCAACGGCCTGTCGAGCCGTATCCACCGTCCCCGCGTGCCGATCCGGGCAATCGCGTCACCTCGTGGAACACGGCGCGCTCTACCTTCTGCACCACGAGCTGGGCGATCCGGTCGCCTCGCGAAAAGACCGCCGGTTCCCGCAGGTCATGGTTGACCAGAAGAACTTTGATCTCTCCCCGGTATCCGGCGTCGACCGTGCCGGGGGTGTTCACGATGCTCACTCCCAGCCGGTGGCCCAGCCCGGACCGGGGGTGGACAAATGCAGCGTATCCCGCGGGCAGGGCGATGGCGATGCCCGTGCCGACCAGCGCGCGTTCGCCTGGAGCGATCGTGACGTCCTCGGTGGTGACGAGGTCCGCGCCGGCGTCGCCCGGATGGGCGTAGGAGGGCAGGCCGATGCCGCCGTCAAGCCGGGCGACCAGCACGTCCACGGGGGCCGCACCGGCTGGCGTCGATGAGGTGTCCACGGTGGCTGACCCTACCGTTCGGCCGGTGTGGGGCCTACCAGACCCCACACCGGCCGATGTGCCGACGGCGCCGGACCGCATCAGGCTGCGCAGTCGCGGCAGACGAGCTGCCCGTTCACTTCCTTGGCCAGCTGACTGCGGTGGTGAACCAGGAAGCACTGGCCGCAGGTGAACTCGTCGGCCTGCCGCGGAAGAACCCGGACTGCGAGTTCCTCGTTGGACAGGTCAGCACCAGGGAGCTCGAGGGACTCGTTGAGATCGGCCTCGTCGACGTCGACGATGCCGGACGCCTTGTCCATCCGGCGGTTCTTCAGCTCCTCGATCGAGTCCTCGGAGATGTCGTCGTCGGTCTTGCGTGGTGCGTCGTAATCGGTTGCCATCAGGGCTTTCCCCCTTGGGTGAGCGCTAAAGAGTCAAACAGTACGTTCCGTGGCACCAGGCGGTACCACGTTCCGTCGTGCTCTTGCTAACGCATGAGAGCCCGTGGTTGTGCCCGGTCCGGCGCCGAGATTGTGCCTGATTTCTTACCCAATTCGCACATCGGCTCGCCGATGTGACGCAGATCATCACCTGCGACGGCGCCCGCACGTGCCCGAAACCGGCCCGAGATCACGGGGCGCGAGACCAATTCGTGACCCGATTTCGCTTGACGGAACCGGCAACGTGCGCGAAACATGGTGTCGAAGCGTTTCGACTAACCGTTTCGACTATCCGTTTCGATGGGTCGCGTTCGACAGGGAGGTCCCATGGCTACGATGCACGACGTCGCCAACCTGGCGGGCGTATCCCTGAGCACGGTCTCCTATGCGCTCACCGGCGTCCGCCCGGTGTCGGAGAAGACGCGGGCGCGGATCCAGGCGGCCATGGACCAGCTCGGCTATCAGCGCAACGCGATCGCCCGTAGCCTCGCCAGCCGGCGAACTCACATCCTCGCGATGCTCTTCCCCGCCATCGAGCGGGGCTTGTCCGGCACGGCACTCGAGTTCGTCACCTCGGCCGCCGAGACGGCACGCGAGCGGGGCTATCACCTCGTTCTCTGGCCCGTGAACGACCAGGAGGGCCACGAGACCCGCGAACTCCTTCAGCAAGGGCTGGCCGACGGCGCGCTGGTGATGGAAGTCCGTCTCGATGATCCCCGCGTTGCTTTGCTGCACGAGGTCGGAACCCCGTTCACACTGATCGGACGGACGGAGGACCCGGACACCCTTCACTATGCGGACATCGATTTCGAGACCACTGTCCGTGACGCCCTGGACCACCTCACCGCACTGGGGCACCGCGACATCGCACTGCTCAGCCACTCGCGGGCCAGTCTGGACGCGGGGTACGGGCCGACGGTCCGGGTGGGCGCGGCGTTCGAGCGGTACATGACCGAGCGCGGGCTTTCCGTCGTCGTGCGCCATTGCGACGAGTCGGCTGACGCGGGCCGGATCGCGACGGCCGGTCTGGCCGCCAGCCATCCGCGGGTGACCGCGCTCATGACCATGAACGACGCCGCCACCTTCGGGGCGATGGCCGAGCTCCTGGAGCGCGGGAAACGGATCCCGGACGACATGTCCGTGCTGTCGATCGTCTCTTCACCGCGGGTGGGGGCACTCAGCCATCCGCGGCTCACCACGATGTCCGCTCCCGGCACCGAGCTCGGCCGGCTCGGGGTCACCTCGCTCATCGCCCAGATCGAAGGAACGGGCGCCACAGCGCTGCACACACTGATTCCGTGCCGGCTTGATGTGCAGTCCACCACCGGCCCGGCACGCCTACCCATGAATCACACGCCATGACCAACATGACCAGAACCCCCTGATCAGCACCCCCTGCCCAGCCTCACTAAGGAGTGAGAACACCATGGCACAACGACGCATCCTGGCCGGCACGGCTTTCCTGGCCGCGACGGCCCTCGTCCTCGCCGCCTGCGGCGGTGACGACAACGGCGGCTCCGGTGGCGACACCTCCGCCGGCGGAGAAGGCGGCACGCTGACGCTCTGGCACTACGAGGGCGAGAACAGCGCCATGGGCATCGCCTGGGACGAGGCGATCCAGGTCTTCGAGGAGGAGACCGGGGCCACCGTCGAGTTCGAGGAGAAGGCCTTCGAGCAGATCCGGCAGTCCGCCAATATGATCCTGAACACCAGTGAGGCGCCCGACCTCATGGAGTACAACAAGGGCAACGCCTCCGCCGGGCTGCTCGCCTCCCAGGGCCTGCTGACGGACATCTCGGAGGCCGTCGAGCAGTATGGCTGGGACGAGATGCTGTCGGAGAGCCTGCAGACGACGGTCAGGTACGACGAGCGCGGCGTCATGGGCTCGGGCGCGTGGTACGGCGTGCCGAACTACGGCGAGTTCGTGATGGTCTACTACAACCAGGATCTGTTCGACGAGCACGGCGTCGAGATCCCGGAGACCTATGACGACCTGGTCGCGGCGATGGACTCCTTCGTGGCCGAGGGTGTGACGCCGTTTGCCATGTCCGGCGCCGAGTACCCGGCCGGCCAGCTGTTCTACCAGCTCGCGCTCACCGAGGGTGACCGGCAGTTCGTCAACGACTACCAGCTCTACGAGAACCCGGTGGACTTCTCCGGCCCGGTCCTGCGCCACGGCGCCGAGGAGTTCGACACGTGGGTGAAGGCCGGCTACATCGACGACTTCTCGGCCGGTCTCACCGCGGAGGACATGGGCACCTCGTTCATCGCCGGTGACTATCCGATGCTCTTCTCCGGATCGTGGTGGTACGGGCGGTTCACCGACGAGATCGACGGCTTCGAGTGGGGCATCTTCCCGTTCCCCGGCGCCGATCTGCACCCAGGTTCCAGTGGCAACATCTGGGTGGTCCCGACCGCGTCGGAGAACCAGGAGCTGGCCTACCAGTTCATCGACATCACGATGCGACCGGAGATCCAGGCAACGCTCGGCAACAACGGCGGCGTGCCGGTGGCGGCCGACCCGGCGGACATCGAAGATGAGAAGAGCACCGAGCTCATCTCGCTGTTCAACCAGGTCAACGAGGTGGACGGGCTTGCGTTCTACCCCGACTGGCCGGCTCCCGGCTTCTACGACGATCTAGCCAGCGCCATCCAGCAGCTGATCAACCAGAGCGCGTCGGTCGACGACGTCCTCAGCGAACTGCAGGCGTCCTACGACACCGGCGTCGACGACTTCCTCAACTAGACGGCAGGAACTCATCATGGCCACCACGAGTCCTTCCCGAGCGAAGACGACGAGGGCCAAGGCATCCCGCGGCGGCACCAGGACGGGCATCGGCGAACGCAGTCCCGTCTACTGGCTCTACCTGGTGCCGGGCGGGCTGCTGTTCGCCGCGGTCATCATCGTTCCGTTCGTGATGAACCTGGGCTTGAGCATGGCGCGATGGCCAGGCGTCGGCGACATCACCTGGATCGGGTTCGACAACTACACGCGCCTGTTCGCCGACGACACCTTCTGGACGTCGTTCCGCAACTCGGTGGCCATGATCGTGGCGATGGTGATCGTCCCGACGGCGATCGGGCTCGTCCTCGCGGCCGTGCTCTTCGACGTCGTCGGCAAGCGGTTCGGCAACGGCACGGCCAGCGCTCTGCGGGCGATGTTCTATCTCCCGCAGATTCTGCCCGTCGCCGTGGCCGGCATCGTCTGGGGCTGGATCCTCCGGCCCCAGAACGGTGCCCTGAACACGCTCCTGGAGGCCGTGGGACTCGGGGACCTGGCGCAGAACTGGCTCGGTGACCCGTCCACGGCCCTGCCGAGCGTGATGGCCATCCTGGTCTGGGTCCAGATCGGGTACCCGGTCGTGATCTTCATGGCCGCTCTCCAGCGGGTCGACCCGGACCTCTACGAAGCCGCGGAGCTCGACGGCGCCGGCTGGTGGCGGCGATTCCGGGCGATCACCATCGCGCAGATCCGACCCGAGATGTTCGTGGTCGCGCTCACCGCCACGATCGCGGCGATGAAGGTCTTCGGGCCGGTCTACGTGCTCACCGGGGGCGGGCCCGGGCACGCCACCAACGTGCCGTCCTACTTTGCCTACCAGAACTTCTTCGAGCGGGCGAACGTCGGGTACGGCGCCGCGATCTCCACCATCCTCACCCTGATCATCATCGTGCTCAGCATCATCTTCATCCGCTTCCAGGCGGCGAGCGAGCGCAAGGAGCGAGGCCGATGACCGCCACCCGTACGGCTCCCCCGTCTTCGAGCGCCCCCGGCCCGGCGCTGCCCCGCCGCAAGGACCGCCACCACCGCGGCGTGGGCCGCTGGATCGTGCTGGCGTTGCTGGTGATCGCGGCTGCGGCGATGCTCTTCCCGTTCGCGGTGATCGTGCTCAACGCGTTCAAGACTCCGGCCGAATACTCCGGCGCCGGACCGCTCGCCATCCCGACCGAGTTCTATGTGGACGGGATGATCAACTTCTGGAATCGGGTCAACTTCGGCCAGAAGCTGTGGAACTCGTTCATGATCGCGGGCTCAGTGGCGATCCTCGCCGTGCTCGTCTCCCTGTTCAACGCCTACGCGCTGGGCATCGGACGGGTGAAGGGCCGGCTGAGCATCGTGGTGCTCTTCCTCATCGCCAACATGCTCCCGCACGAGGCGCTGATCTACCCGCTGTACTTCATCGCCAACGAGGTGGGCCTGTACAACACCCAGCTCGCGGTGATCATCATCTTCACAGTGATCCAGAGTGCGTTCGGCACCTACCTCCTGGCGTCGGTGTTCGGCACCTTCCCGAAGGAGATGCTCGAGGCCGCCGCGCTCGACGGAGCGTCGAAATGGCAGATCCTGTGGCGGGTCGTGTTCCCGATGAGCCGGCCCACCCTCTCCGTCCTGGTCGTGTTCTTCTTCATCTGGACCTGGAACGAGTTCTTCATCCCCCTGATCTTCCTGGTGTCCAACGACAAGCAGACGGTTCCAGTGGCGCTCGGCGTACTGGAGGGCGACCGGCTCATGGACGCCACCACCACCAGCGCCGCGGCTCTCCTCGGCGTCGTCCCGGCCATCCTGTTCTTCCTGTTCTTCCAGCGCACGCTGGCACGCGGCATCTCCGCAGGCGCCGTCAAGTAACACCCGCGAAAGGAACCACACGTTGAAGTTCACCGACGGCTACTGGGGCATGCGCCCCGGAGTCCAGGCGCTGCATCCGGCGCAGGCCTATGACGTCCAGGCAGGGACCGAGTCCGGCGACGCGTCGCTGACGGTATACGCGCCGACCAGGCGGATCAGGCACCGGGGCGACACCCTGAACCGGCCCATGGCCACGATCCGGCTCTTCTCCCCCGCGCCCGGGGTCGTCGGTGTCCGGCTCACCCATCATGCCGGTGGCCGGGAGCGCCCTCCGCACTTCGCGCTGCCGGGTGCCGGCGCTGCCGACGGCAAGGATCGCGCGTCGATCCGGGTGGACGACGATGTCGCCGAGCTCACCAGCGGCTCGCTCACCGCCCGTGTGCATCGCGGCGACACGTGGCGGCTGGACTTCGTCGCCACGGATCGGGCCACCGGACAGGAGCGTGTGCTGACATCGTCGGGCCCGAAGAGCATGGGATTCATGACGATGCCCGACGGCGGGCACCATGTCGTGGAGCGGCTCGATCTGAACCCCGGCGACGCGGTCTACGGGCTCGGCGAGCGGTTCGGGCCACTGGTGAAGAACGGGCAGGTGGTCGACATCTGGAACAACGACGGCGGCACCGCCACGGAGCAGGCCTACAAGAATGTGCCGTTCTACCTGACGAACGCGGGCTACGGCGTGTTCGTGAACCACCCGGGGCTGGTCTCCTTCGAGGTCGCCTCCGAGATCGTGGCCGGCACCCAGTTCAGCGTCCAGGACCAGGAGCTGGAGTACTACGTCATCCACGGTCCGTCGCCCAAGGAGATCCTGACTCGCTACACGGCACTCACGGGGCGTCCAGCACGGGTGCCGGCGTGGTCGTACGGGCTGTGGCTGTCGACGTCGTTCACCACCGACTACGACGAAGCCACGGTCACGTCCTTCGTCGAGGGCATGGCCGAGCGGGACATCCCGCTGAGTGTCTTCCACTTCGACTGCTTCTGGATGCGCGAGTTCAACTGGTGCGACTTCGAGTGGGACCCGCGCACGTTCCCCGACCCGCCGGGGATGCTCAAGCGCCTGAAGGGAAGGGGGCTGAACATCTGCGTGTGGATCAACCCCTACATCGCGCAGCGGTCCCCGCTGTTCGCCGAAGGCAAGGCGAGGGGTTACCTGGTTCGGCGGCCCGACGGCTCGGTGTGGCAGTGGGACATGTGGCAGGCCGGGATGGCTCTGGTCGACTTCACCAATCCGCGGGCCCGGGAGTGGTTCGCCGGGCATCTTCGCCGGCTCCTCCAGATGGGCGTCGACGCGTTCAAGACCGATTTCGGCGAGCGCGTCCCCACGGACGTGGTGTGGCACGACGACGCCGACCCGCAGCGCATGCACAATTACTACACGCACCTGTACAACGAGACCGTCTTCGACGTGCTGCGCGAGCACAAGGGCGACGACGGCTCCGTCGTGTTCGCCCGATCCGCGACCGCGGGCGGGCAGCAGTTCCCGGTCCACTGGGGCGGCGACTGCGACTCCACGTTCGCCTCGATGGCGGAGAGCCTGCGCGGCGGGCTGTCGTTGGCCATGTCCGGTTTCGGCTTCTGGAGCCACGACATCGGCGGGTTCGAGAACATCCCCGACCCCGTGGTCTTCAAACGCTGGTGCGCGTTCGGCCTGCTCTCCTCGCACAGCCGGTTGCACGGTTCCGGCTCGTATCGGGTGCCGTGGGAGTTCGACGACGAGGCGGTCGACATCCTGCGGACCTTCACCAAACTCAAGATGCGGCTGATGCCGTACCTGTCGGCCGCGGCACGCGAGGCGTACGGCGATGGTGTCCCGGTCATGCGGCCGATGGCACTGGAGTTCCCGGAGGACCGGGCGACGACACACCTGGAGTTGCAGTACATGCTGGGCGACCGGCTGCTCGTCGCCCCCGTGATGTCGGCATCGGGCGAGGTGTCGTACTACCTGCCCAGCGGAACCTGGACGTCCCTGCTGGACGGAGGCACGTTCGACGGCGGCCGCTGGCTGACCGAGACGCACAGCATCGGCAGTCTCCCGCTCCTGGTCCGCCCGGACACGGTCCTGCCGCTGGGCGCCGTCGATGCGCGACCGGACTACGATTACGCCGACGGCCTCACGCTGCATCTGTACCAACTCGCCGACGGGCACGATTCGACGCTCACGATCCCCGACGCCGAAGGGGCCGGGCACAGCACTTTCCACGTGGCTCGACGCGGTTCCAGTGTCATCGTGCGCGCCGTCTTCGCCGGTCGGTTCCCGGCCGCATGGAGCGCGACGGTCGCCGGCACGGATCTCGTCGCCGAGGCTCCGGCCGGCACCACGGAGCTCACCGTGACGGTGTGATCGGCCGGCCGGACCGTGCCTGAGTCCGCACCCTGCCGGCTCGCGTAGGGTGTTCGGGTGCTGCGAAAGAGAACCACGGTGACCCAGGCATCCGCCATGCAGTTCCGGGTGCCGAACTCGCGAGGCCCCCGCCGCGGTGACCTGTACGCCCACAACGTGATCGTCCGCCTCGACGCCACACCGCAGGGTCAGCCGGTCCAGGGAATCGGCGAGGCGGCGCCCCGGGGATGGACCATCACGGGAGACACCCGGGTGGGATCTTGGCGGTTCCTGGAGGCGGCGCTGGGTGCACTCGAGGGTGCAGAGCTGCGGCGTCGCCCGGCAGACGCACGCGACGACATCGCCGGACTCATGGTTGAGCTCAGGCAGCTCGCGGTCCGGACGAGCACGAAGAGCACCACCGAACAGCCTTACCGGGGCATCCTGGCGGGCCTGGAGTCCGCGCTCCTGGACCTGGCCGCCAAGGCGGCCGGCTGCACCGTTGCCGAATTGCTCGGTGCCGGTGCTCCCACGCCGCCCGCCGGGTCGCGCTCCCCCATGCCTGTCAACGTGGTCAGCGCCTCGTTGCCCGAACGCAAGCTTCACAAGGCGATCGCCGCCCGGGCCGGCTCGGCGATCAAGCTGGCGGATGTTCCGGACTGCGAGACCGCGCTGGCCCTGGCGCTACGTGCGGCGAAAGTCTTCGACGGCCCAGGGGTGATCTGGCTCGGCTTCGGCCGGCCCCAGCCGCAGCCGCAGCTGCTCACGCTGGTCGAGACCTTGCTCGCCCGCATCGCCGCCGGGGTTCTCCCGCCCCACGTGGTCGTGGAGCAACCCGCCGGCCCCGCCGAGACTCAGTCGCTGCTGGAGTTGCAGGCGGCGGCGCCGCCGCCGGAGGTGGATCCTGCACCGGGACCTGGCGTCGTGGTGATGGCCGGCGTCGCCACCGACCACCACGCGCGCGAGCTCGCGGCCGCCGGCGTCCGGAGCCTCAGCCTCAGTCCGCAGCGTCTCGGCGGCGCTCAGGCCGTCCTCGGGGTCGCGGCGGAGATTCGGGACCGCCTCGGGGCCGCCGTCCGGCTCGGACTCGGCGACGTACCGCACATCTCCGACGTGGGAGCCCGGGCGCTGAGCGACGTCGCGACCGGCATGCCCGGGCTGGACTACGTAGCCGTGCCGCGGACGGCGGCGGACGGGGTCCGTCTCGCCGAGGACGGCTCGCTCGTGCTCACCTCGGCCGTGGCGGCACTCACTCGTTTCGCGGCGGGCCCCGCGACCCCAGTGCGGCCGATGAGCTACGGCGGGCGCCCGGCCAACGTGTTCGACGTCGACCCGTTGCTGCCCTTCGTCACCCCGAAGGGCGAGATCAGGTTCGCCAGCCCGCTGGTCGAGCGCGCGGCCCTGTCCCGCGGCCTCGATACCGTCCGGATGAACAGCCGGGAACTCGTCGTCGACCATCACGACCTGCCCATGCCACTGTGCTTCACGCCCAGCAAGTCGCCCTGGACCGGCCGGCCGGCGCACCGGGCCACGGTCGACAAGGAACTCACGCGGACGCTCCTGCAGGATATGGACGTCCCGGTCCCGCATGGCACCGCGTTCGACGCACATCAGGTCGACGACGCCGTCAAGTACGCGCTGTCGTTGGCGGCTCCTGTCGTCGTGAAGCCACGCAACGGCATCCACGGCACCGGCGTCTCCACCGATCTGCGCACCGAAGCCGAGGTCCGTGCGGCGATCGCGGCGCTCGACTCGACCGCCTTCCGGGGCCGTCCGTTCATCGTCGAGACGTTCATCCCGGGTGACGACTACCGGCTCCTCGTCGTGGGCGACCAGGTCGTGTCGGTCGTTCTCAAGCGGCCCGCCTCGGTGGTGGGCGACGGCAGCTCCCGCGTGGTCGACCTGGTGCTCGAGAAGAACCGGTGGCGGCTGGAGAACCCGCACACCCGCAGCTGCCTGCTCGGCTTCGGCGGCGACGCGATGTACTGGCTCGGCCGGCAGGGCCTCACTCCGGACAGCGTCCCTGACGAGGGCCGGTTCGTGCGCCTCGGCAGCGCGGGAAACATCGCCGCCGGTGGCGAGAGCATCGAGGTCCTGGACGAGACCCACCCGAGCATGCTCGAGCTGGCTGTACGCGCGGTCCACGCGGTCCCCGGCCTCGACCATGCCGGAATCGACCTGATGGGTGATCACCTACGCGCCGTGGACGGCCATCCGGCGGCCATCATCGAGGTCAACGGCAACCCCGCCACGACGTTCAACCACTTCCCGCTCGCCGGAACTCCGCGTGACGTCTCCAGCGATCTGGTACTGCGCAGCTGCTCCCTCGCGGGCTTCGACCCGGGTGCACCGCGGGACCGCCTGACGGTGCGCATCGAGGTGGACGGCCGGGTGCAGAATGTCGGGTACCGTGCGTGGTTCGCCGCGATGGCACAGGAACGGCAGGTGACCGGCTCCATCCGCAACCTCCCCGAGGGAGGCGTGGAGGTGCTCGCGTCCGGTCCCGCCGCGGAGATCTGCGTGCTCGCCTCGAGCGCGATCCTGGGGTCACGGCGCGCCGTCGTCACTCAGGTGCGCACCACGCACCTTCCCGACCTGCCCGCCACCGATCGGTTCGAGGTTCTGCCATGACGTTACCGAGCGTGGAGCAATTCGTCGGCGACGCCGTGCCGGCCCGTTGTGGTCTCGCGTCCGCGCTGCTCGAGCATGCGGCGCTGCGACGAGGCCTTGAGGTGCGCCGGTTCAACCGGCAGATCGTCCTCGTCCGGCTCGGCGCCGCCGTCGTTCCCTTCCACGGCGTCAACGGCCCGGACACGAGCGAGACCGCGCAGCTGATGCGCACTCACCGGGACACCCTGTACACCCTGCTCACCGCCCGCGGCGTGCCCGTGCCGCGGTGGTCGGTATTCACCACGGAGCAGCGGAAGCCCGCCCTGTCCTACGCCCGCGGTCTCGGCTGGCCGGTGACGGTGCGCCCCGCGCGCGCGTCGGGCGACGACGGTGCCACCGCCGACGTGACCGGAGCGACCGCGTTCCGCGACGCATGGCAAGCCAGCATCGAAGCCACCCGCACCGGTTCTTCGCACACGACCGCCGCCGACGCCGTCCTGGTGCGCGAAGAGATCGGCGGCCGCCGCATGCAGGTCTTCGTCGTCGCGGGCAACGTCGCCGCCGTCACCGAGCTCGTCGGGGTGCCTCCGGGACAGACCCGGGTGTTCCGGCACGGCTCCACCACGCCCGCTCACGGCCGGCTGGTCAACCTCGCCCCGCCCCACCAGACCGCCGAGGACACGGCCCGCGACGGCGACGCCGCGGCCGTGCGGGCGGTCGCTGTGGCAGCCGTCCAGGCGCTGCCGGGCATGGCATACGGCACCGTGGACGTGATCGCTCCAGAACCCGTCCGCGCCGGCGCCGCGGCTGGTTCACCGGTGGTGACCTACGTGGACTGCTCGGCGGTACCGGTGGCGCAGTTCCCCACCGACGGAGAGCCATGCGACGTCGCGGGAGCGATCCTGGATCACTATCTCGACTCCCCACGGTGGGCGTCGGCCCGGGCGACGCCGCACAAAACCGGCACTGCGGGCACGGAGCGCGTCGAGCCCCTGTACCTCGGCCGCGCGTGAGCGAACCGTCAGCGGCGTGACCGGGCCGTCAGTGAATTCCGCATTCGGTCTTCGACCGGCCGGCCCAGCGCCCCGCCCGGGGATCCTCGCCGTCGGCCACCGGCCGGGTGCACGGCGCGCACCCGATCGATGTGTAACCCAGCTGCCGTAGCGGGTTCACCAGGATGGCGTGCTCCTCGATGTAGGCCTCGACCTGCTCGTCGGTCCACGCCGCAAGTGGGTTGACCTTGACTTTGCGACGGCGGGCATCCCAGCCGACCACGGAGGCCGTCTGCCGGCCGTCCGACTCCGCCCGACGGACTCCGCTGGCCCAGGCGTCGAACGGGCGCAGCGCCTGGTCGAGTGGGAACACCTTGCGCATGGCGCAGCACAGGTCCGGATAGGTCTCGTAGAGCTTGCCGTAGCTGGCCTCGTGGTCGGCCACCGGGAGCGGGTGCCGGGCGGTGTGCACGTCTACGTCGTAGGCAGACGCGACCGCGTCCCGGGTGCCGATGGTCTCCGCGAAGTGGTACCCGGTGTCCAGAAACAGCACCCGGATCCCCGGCACCGCCTGGGAGGCCACGTGGGACAGCACCCCGTCGGCCATCGAGGCGGTGACGACGAAACCCGCGCCGAACGTCTCATTCGCCCACCGGACGATGTCGTGCGCGCTCGCGGTGTCGAGGTCGCGCGCTGCGGCCTCGGCCACTCTGCGAAGCCCATCGGTGGTCATGCCAGGCATCGTGGGGATCCTCCGTCCGTATCGGCGGTCTGCTCGAGATCCAGGTGCTCGAGGATGAGTCCGAGCTTGCGCAGCGCGTCGGCGCTGTCCGCGAGGGTCCGTTCGAGCCGTTCGGTCCAGACCCGGCCGCGGGTGTGGTCGAAGACGATCTCCGACACCGTGGGGGCGCCGACTGCCAGCCGCAGCCCTGCCAGCCAGGCGTCGCCGCGGCGCAGAATCCGCACCGGCTGCCCGAGCTGGAATGTGCGCCGCAGCACGGGCTCGTTGACCGGGACAATGTCACGCAGGTCCTGGCTGAGGAGCCGGTGCACTACCTTCGCCTGCTCCATGGTGATGGGGCGCCCGTCGGCGCCGATGGCCAGGAACGTGAAGATGGTCGGCAGGTCGTCCAGACCACGGCGGTCCGGATCGGGAATGGCCGTATAGGGGCTCTCCACCAGCGACACCCACGGTGTCTCCTCGACGATGCGCCGCAGGCCCGACGCGAGGACGCGCAGCACCTCGTCCCGGATCTCCGGTGAAGCATTGTGAAACGAGCGCATCTCGGCAAGGGCGGCTTCCCAGCGCAGCAGCAGGCCCGCGTTCATTCCCGGTTTGGCCACGGCGTGCAGGTCCGGGAGCGACGCGGGGACATCGGACCGCCTGAGGTACCCGGCCACCCCGGCAGGCAATTGCCGGCCGGACGCGAGCCGGGCCGCCAGGTGAGCCGGAATGATCACAGCACCGGAGAACGGCGGACCGCCGAAGAACTTGGAGCCGGTGACGATCACGATGTGCCCGTCCCGCACGTGCGCCGCGGCCGTATGCTGGTCGACACGCATCTGAGCGGCATCGACGACCACGTCCAGCCGGTCACCGTACCGCTGCCGCCAGGCTCGAACCGTCTCGTGCCGGGGAAGCCGGATACCGGTCTTCGAGCCCTCCACCACGTGCACCAGACTCCGATAGCCGGGGTATGCGTCGATCGCCTCCTCGATCAACTCCTCCAGGTGTTGCGGCCGGAGCATCTGTCCGTCGTCACCGCGCACGTCGACGACGGACGTCACCACCGCCGAGGAGTCCAGACCGCCGACCGGGGCTCCTGCCTGTCCTGCCTCCCCGGAGGGCAGCCGATCACAGAAGTGCCTCCCAGCAGCGGCGTACACGCCCCCACTGCCGATCTCGTGCTGGCCGACGACGACCGAGTGGACGGGCTCACCCTCTGACAGCGCGATCAGAAGCGGCACGAGCTCGGCGTCGGTTCCCGACGGTGTGAACACGACCTCGACGGGTGCCGTGACGCCCAGCGCGGTGAGCAGTGTGGTACGCATCGCCGCCGTGTATGTGCTGACCATCGCCTCGATGTCGTCGGCCAGGGCCGCGTCGATGAGCCGGCGGCGCAGGCCGGCTGCGGCGTCGAACGCACGCACCGTCGGCGACGACGCGGTGCACGAGCCGAACAGGGCCGTCCATGGCGTGGGGCTGGGCGAGACACCGTACGAGTTGCAGCCGCTGAACCAGTCCACGCTCTGCCGGCTGTCGCCGCCGCTGGCGATCAGCACCTCTGCCGGGGGCGAGAACGGCAGGGCTCGGGCGGCCCGCTCGATCTCGCCCGGCGGGCACTCGTCGGCTGACTCGTCCCGCTCGCGCAGGAAGCGCGCGATCCGCTCGGCAAGGTCGCGGGCGGTCGCGGCCGAGCCGGCCGAGCGGGCGGTCGCGGCCGAGCCGGCCGAGCCGATCCGGTCATGCAGGGCGATGATCTCTGCCGCATCGGCACTCAACGGTGAGAAGGCTGCGCACGCCGCGCTCTCGGCGCGACCGGCCAGCCCGGTGGCGCCGAACACCACCGCGGTGGCGTGGGCCAGGATCCGGTCGGCCCACGCGGCCTCCGTGATTCCCTTCTCACCGAGCTCGATCGCCTCTCGCAAGATCAGGGCCGCACCCGTCACGGTGGCTGCCCTGTCCGGCCGGATCGTGACGTTGCCGGGAGCCACCGCGAAGGGGCGGCTCAGTTGAGGGTCGATCCGCACCGAGAACCCGGAAAGGCGGGCGCCGATCTCCGGCAGCCCGCACGCCTCGATGACGGGCCACGGAACAGGAGGGGTCTTGCCGGTGGATTCGAGGACGGCCGGAGCCAGCGATGCGTCGGTCACGTGTCGTATCGGCTTTCCAGTTGGTCCAGAACGGCTGTGCGGACATCTGCTCCGGCATCGATCCGCGACGTCACGCCGTACAGCGTGGCGCGGTTGTCCGCCGACGACGCGGGTGGGGCGTCGGCGACTGCCCAGCGCAGATCACGGAGGAAGTCCTCGGCGACCGGCGCGTGCGTGGGGTTGACGATCAGGTGGATGCTGTCCGGATCGCGCTGCCGGTCGATTCGCCACTGCCGGCTCTCCATCCGGTCTGCGACCGCCATCATGTCCACCTGCTCCGATGCCACCGCGAAGACGCTCATCGGGGGCTCACCCACGATGTGCAGTCCTGGCACTGCCCGTACGCCTTCCTGGATCCGTTCGGTGGTCCGCATCACGGTGGAGAAGATCTCCCGGTATCCGGCTCTTCCCTCGTAGACGATGGCCGCCCAGGCGCCGGCGATGGCACCTCCCGGGCGGGTGCCGAGCAGGGTCGGCGACGCCAGAATGCCACCGGGCCAATCGGTGTAGGCGGCGAACTGGAAGCGGCGCAGGCTGCGGTCCCGGTAGAGAATGCTCGACGAGCCTTTCGGTCCGTAGCCGTATTTGTGCATATCCGCCGTGATGGAGGTGACGCCTGGCACCGTGAAGTCGAAGTCCGGGACCTTGTACCCCAACTCCCTCACGAATGGCAAGGCGAAGCCGCCGATGGTGGCGTCGATGTGCAGCCCGATCCCGCGTTCCTGCGTGATCGCGCCGAGATCCGTCACCGGATCGACCACACCGTAGGGAAAGCACGGTGCCGAAGCGCAGCCGAGAATCGTCGAGTCCGACATTGCGTCCGCGAAGGCCACCGAGTCCGCCCGGAACGACTCGTCGACCGGCACCGGGACCGGGCGGACACCGAGGAGGTCGGCCGCCTTGAGAAACGCGGGATGCGCCGTGA
The DNA here is from genome assembly GCF_010550695.1 of Phytoactinopolyspora alkaliphila. Lineage (GTDB taxonomy): Bacteria > Actinomycetota > Actinomycetes > Jiangellales > Jiangellaceae > Phytoactinopolyspora > Phytoactinopolyspora alkaliphila. The sequence goes on along the minus strand of NZ_JAAGOB010000001.1, from coordinate 483,111 downwards.
CGGGCACCACCATCTCCGGCACGGCGACCTCGGGACGCTCGGCCCGAGCGCGGTCCCGATACGCCTTGACCGCGAGGATGATGCTCTCCGTGCCACCAGATGTCATGGTCCCACCGGAGACGGCAGGGTCGGCGCCCAGCAAGTCAAGCAGCATCCACACCACTTCCTTCTCCATGGTGGCGATGCTGGGGAATGCGGTGGGGCCGAGGATGTTCTCCGAGGCGAACCTGCGGTACGCGTCGTGCACGACGTCGTCGTGCTCCGCGCCCGCCGAGTAGACCAGGCTCCAGATCCGTCCGTTGCGCCAGTCGACGTCGCCCGCTCCACGACTTCGGAGCTGTTCGTTCACCTCCCCCGCTGGCGACCCGTGTTCTGGAAACGTACTGAACTGCTGGTCACTACTCATACATGCTCGACATTCTCACTCCGGCAGGACGAACTGGCGATCTTCGGGAGCTGACCCGGAAGCGCCAGCGTAACCCATTCGTTATCCGGTATTCCGGAGGACCGCCGAACGACGAGCCCCACGCCCGGGATGTGCCGTAACCTGGCACCCGATGTGGGAGAACGACGAATGACACGCGACCACGGTCCAGAACGCGACATCTACGCGAACCGCACGCTCAACCTGCGTTCCGTCGAGGCCATCGGCTACGACATGGACTACACGCTGCTGCATTACCGCACCGAGGAGTGGGAGGGTGCGGCGTTCGAGCATGCTCGCCGGCTGCTCGTGGAACGCGGATATCCGGTCGGCGACGTCGTGTTCGAGGCAGACCACTACCTTCAGGGACTGGTGATCGACCTCGACCTCGGCAATCTGGTCAAGGCCACCCGGTTCGGCTACGTCATCCAGGCTCAGCACGGCACCCGGCAGCTGACGTTCGACGAGCTCCGGCGCGCGTATGCCGGCGTCTTCGTCGATCTGGGCGAACCACGATTCCGGTTTCTCAACACGAGGTTCTCCATCTCCGAAGCCGCCTTGTATGCCCAACTGGTGGACCGGCTCGACGCCGACGTGATCGAGGGCCCGATCGGGTACGACGAGCTGTACCGCATAGTGGCCGCGGCGCTCGACGAGTCACACGCGCTCGGTCCGCTCAAGGCCGAGATCGCCGCTGACCCGGACAAGTTCTGCGATATCGACCCCAATACCGCTCAGACGCTGATCGACCAGCGACGTGCCGGTAAGCGGGTGCTGCTGATCACCAACAGCGACTGGACCTACACCCGGGCGATGATGAGCTACGCCTTCGACCGGCACGTCCCCGGAGGCTCGTGGCGCGATCTGTTCGACATCGTGGTCGTCGCCGCGTCGAAGCCCAGGTTCTTCGCCGAGGACAGCGCCGCCTTCCGGGTTGTGGATCCGGACCGCGGACTGCTGGAACCGCACCGTGGCCCGCTCGGCGTCGGCGACGTGTACTACGGCGGATCCGCCCGGCTGGTCGAGCGCAGCCTGGGTCTCGACGGCGAGCACATTCTCTATGCCGGCGACCACCTGTTCGGCGACGTCCACGTGACCAAGTCGGTGCTCCGCTGGCGGACCGCGCTGATCATGCAGGAGCTGGAGTCGGACATCGCCGACGCCACCCGGTTCGCCGCCGACGAGGCCACGCTGCGCCGGTTGATGTCGGAGAAGATCAACCTCGAAGACCAGGTGGCACAGGCCAGGCTGGCGGAGCTGCGCCACTCGGCCGGCGACGACTCGTTCCCACCGTGGGAGGGCCCGTCGATCGGCCGGATTCTGGAGCAGATGAGGGAACTCGACCAGCGGATCACCCCGCTGGCCAAGAGCGCCGCGGAGCTCGGCAATCCCACGTGGGGCCCGCTGATGCGCGCCGGAAACGACAAGAGTCTCTTCGCCCGCCAGGTTGAACGTTATGCCGACGTGTACACCTCACGGGTGGCGAACTTCGGGCTGCGGACCCCGTATGCGTTGCTGCGCGCTACACGCACCACACTCCCGCATGACGTCCTGCCCTGGGACACCGGTCATGAGTGAATTCGCGCGTTGCATCGGATGGTGCCGTAAATACAGATAGCCCGCGTGCCTCACAAATAACGTGTGAGACACGCGGGCCGTCCCCCGTGATTGTTGTAATCTTGCGTTCTTGACGCCGCCCGGGCGGTGGCGATCCCCCGTGCCGCTCCCGGCCGTCGGGGCGTCTGTCGGCTCTTCTCGGATCTCTTACCGGGAGACCCTCATGTGAGCGTTATCCAAGCAGGCCCAGCAGTGTGTCCAGTAGACCGCCAACCAGTTCGAGCAAGGAATCCAAGAGTCCCATGAGCGCCTCCCTTCAGAGAGTATCTCCGACATTTCAGCCAACGGATCCTGGCTAGCCGTACCGGTAGATCCGTGAAGCCATGGCCATGACTATAACCATGTCAATTAGACGAGTAAAGAGTCTTGGCGACATTTTCCAGAAAACTCGCCCTGAATGGCAGGGAGTCATTCACGCGACACCGACGACCAGCGCCGCGACAGGTCAGTCATACATTGTCTTGGCAACAGTCATGGGCCGTGCCGGTGTGGCCTCGATGCACCGATCGGCCCGTTCGCGCCCTCCCTGTAAAGTCGGCAGGGTCGGGACGGACCACCTGGAGCACGCTTGCGCCGCACATTCACATGCCTGGCCTCCGCCGTACTCGGGGCCGCGCTGATCCTCACCTCGTGTTCGCCGGATGAGGGTCGCGTGCCTGGGACCGGGCCGACGGATCCGAGCACCCCGGCAGTCGAGATTCCCGCCGACGCGGTCGGCAGCCAGGTCAAGTGGGTCCTCGATCAGCTCGGGGCCGGTTCCGGACCGGACACCGAAACCGCCCAAGAGCGCTTCAGCGACGAGTTCCTCGCCCACGTGCCGGCGGAGGAGATGGACGCGACCTTCGCCCAGCTGCGGGCCCTCGGGCCGTTCACGCCGACGTCGTACTCAAGTCGCGGCGACGAGGCGGTCGTCATGCTCGACGGCGCTGACGACACGGCCTGGCGGCTGAGTGTCGCCATCGACAACGACGAGATCACCACCCTGCTCGTCGAGCCCAGCACCGAGATACCGGACATCGCCGGCTGGGAAGATCTCCAGGCTGCCCTGATGGCCACCGGCGCCGATGTCTCGGTGCTGGCTGAGCGGGAGTCACGCGGCTCGTGGAACACGGTGCATTCGACGCCCGGCTCCGAGGTGCTGCCCCTCGGCTCCGTGTTCAAGCTGTACGTCCTCGGCGCGGTCCAGCAGGCGGTGCTGGAGGGTGAGGTCAGCTGGGACGACGAGGTGACGGTCACCGCCGCTGTCCGGAGCCTGCCGACGGGTGAGCTGCAGGATCAACCCGACGGTACGCCCGTGAGCGTGGCCGAGGCGGCAGGCAAGATGATCTCCATCAGTGACAACACCGCCACCGACATGCTGATCGACCTGGTCGGCCGGGCTGCGGTGGAGGACGCCGTCGCCGCGATGGGCCACGCCGACCCGGCTCTGCTCCAGCCGTTCCTCACAACCCGTGAGCTGTTCCGGCTCGGCTGGTCCACGCCGGAACTGCGTGAGGCGTGGCGCGAGGCGGACCTGCCCGGGCGCTACGACCTCCTGGAGAGCCTCCCGGACGGCGAGCTCGAGGTGGAACCCCAGGCGGTCACCGACCCGAGCTGGCCGGACGGGATCGAGTGGTTCGCCACCGGGTCCGACATCGCTGAGGCGCACCGAGCTTTGCAGGACATGGCCGACGACGATGCCACCGGAACAGTACGCGATCTGCTTGCCGAGAACCCTGGTGTGCGGCTCGACCCCGGCCGATGGCCCTACGTGGCGTACAAGGGCGGCGCCGCGCCCGGCGTGTTCGCGCTGTCCTGGTATGCCGAGGACACGGACGGCGGGGCCTATGTCCTGGTGATCCAGCTCGCCGCCACAGAGCCGGAGCTGCTCTCCGACACCGCCTACATCGTCGCGGTCGCCGAACAGGCGTTCACTCTGCTTGGCGACTCGTAGCAATCCTCGCGGGTGCGTGACTCACGCGGGCATGGCCCCCACCAGCCGGGCTGTCAACCCCCGCATGGAATCGGCCGCCTCAGCGGGAACCGGGACGACGGACGACGCACCGTAATCGCGGGCGATCGAGCGCACCCGGTCGAAGAGATAGTCACCGTACGAATCGAGCGGGTTGGCGGCCGCGAGCTCCTCCGCTCGCATCACTCGTTCCACGGCGAACCCACGGGACCGGAACGGCCCGAAGTGGGGCGTGTCGATGACGAACAGCGGACGAAACGAACCGGTCAGCATCTGCGCGCTCTCGATCTCGCGAGCCAGCCGCTCCGTCGCGTCCCCCTCGAAGCCGATGACGACGATCACCACCACCGGCAGGTGGCGAGCCTCCACGTCGGTGAAGTAGCGGCCCGGACGAAAACCCATCGGTGTCCCCTGGGTGCCTTCCCGGTCCAAGCCGACCACGGCGTAGGCCACGCGACGTGCCAATGGCGATCCACGCAATGCCGTAGCGGCCTTCGCCCGCAATGCGCCGTACCCCGGTATACGCGCGCGCAGGGGCATCGTCGTCGAGCGCGTACTCATCGGATCACGCCCTTCTTCACCAGTACGTTCTCCAGCAGCGCCGCGCCGTCGGCGGCGCCGTTCTCCGGGTACAGGGCAGCGCACCGGTCGCGGATGCGCTCGCTCTCCCCCGGCGCGAGCAGCCGCGCGAGAGCGCCCTCGATCGCCACCGGGGAGACATCCTCCACGCTCACTCCCAGACCTGCCTCACCCGCGTAGCGTGCCCGGGCGAACTGATCGTCGGTGACCTTCGGCTTGGGGACGAAGATGGTGGGCACCCCGGCCATGATGGTTTCGTGGTACGCGTTGTAGCCGCACGCCACCACCGCCACGTCGAACGCGCGCATCACCCGGCTGAGCGGATACGGCGAGATCGTACGGATGTCGGCGTGCGTCATCGCGGCCCGGGCGATCGGCGCGCGTGTGGCGTACACCGTCCAGCCGGGCCGCCGTTCCATCACCGTGGCAATGGCCTCGAGATCCGGCCCGAGCTCGTTCGCGTTTCCGCCACCGAGAGTCACGAGCATGGCCTGCTCGTCCGGGTCCATGCCGAGTTCGGCCCGGGCCTGCTCACGGCTGAGCAGATCCGCGTGGTCGAGCAACGTGACGGGTCCGATCCTTCTCGCGTCCTCGCGGCCCACCGTCGGGCCGCGGTCCGCCTCCGCCGCGATCTCACCGGGCTCGATGACCAGGTCGAACCATGCTGACTTGTCCAAGCCGTCGGTGCGATGCTCAGGCACCCACATCGCCCGCCGCGACCAGATGTACACCAGCTCGGGGAAGATCTCCTTGGCTTCACCGAATCCTCGGTACGGCCAGGTCCCGTCGAAGACCAGCGCCTTCGGCTGGAAGCGTCGTATCACGTCCACGAAGCGAGCGGCGAAGAACGGGTTCCACTCCCTCGCCGTCACGTCCAGGTCGTCGCGCGACGGGCAGTACTCCCAGTGGTACCCGAACTTCGCCACGACGGGGACGGCGGACGACATGGAGAAGAAGAACGGCTCGATCCGCTCGCTGGTGCGGTTGGCCATGGCCAGGAGCCGGGTCAGGTGTCCCATGCCCGTCCCGTTGCTGCTGACGAAAAGCACCCGGGCGGGAGGTGTGCCGACGCGCGTCCGCGACGGGGCCGGCGTGCCGGCGGCCCACGACGTCACGGGCTCACCGATCTCTGCCGCCAGCCGGTCCACGTGCATCTGGAAGCCGTGCCGGGACGCGACGTACTCCCGCCCGCGGGTCGACTGCTCGGCGTACGCGTCGGGGTCCGCGGCCAGACGAGCGACCACGGAACGCACCTCGGCCGGTTGCGCGTACACAGCGGCGTCGCCGTACGTCTCCCGGAAGTGCTCGGGAAGGATCGCCACCGCGCCTGATGCGAGCGCCTCGATGATGTTCCGGCCGAATGCCTCGACCCAGCTGGGATGGTGGTAGTAGACGAAGAAGTCGATCTCGGCGAGGAAGTCCGCGGGATGGCGGGCACCGAACGGCTCGACCAGCCATCGCCGGGGTATCCGCCCCAGCACCTTGTACGCCGGTTCCGCACCGCCCAGGATCCGCACGCGGAAGTCCTCCGCGTCCGGGTACGCGGCCAGGATGTCTGCCGCCTTGCGCGGCCACTTCGCGGGGTGTGGACGGCTGTGCCGGCCCAGGACCGGCACCGGGCCCACACCGCCCGACCGATCTCGGCTCCAGGCCGCGACGTCGATGAGATTGCGCCAGTCCGTGTCAGCGAGTTTGATCTGCGAGCGGGTGGCGTACTCCAGCAGTTGCTGCCGCACCACCGGGCCGATCGGTCGCCACACCGGCTTGTGGCCGAAGTAAGCCACCATGTTCTCCGTCACCGCGACCGGGTCGTACTGCTCGACCTGTGCGGCGTCTCGCACGGGGTGATTCGCGATGACACTGACACCGTCCACGGTGAGTCCGCGCTGCGGGTCCGTCATGCCGTGCGCCACGATCGGCTGCCGCACGAGAGCGTGCCGGGCGTGCACGCGGTCGCCGGGCAGTACCAGGTCGGCTAAGCCGGCCTCGATGAGGCGCACCAGATGACCGGAGAACCCCAGTGCCTTACCAGTGAGCGAGCTGTTGACGTGGAGAAGGGCGGTGCGATAGCCCGCCGCGGAGTGCGCCCTGATCTCTTCGGCCATGCTCGCCGTGGTACCACCGGGCAGCCTCAGGTCCGAGACCATCAAGACGTCGTAATCAGCCACCATCGACACTGAACCCTTCGCAAGGCCGTACGTCATTGCGCGCACGTGAGCATGGTGTGACACATCGGCGCTGACCACCGCCACGCACCGTCTGACTACCCATTAATCCTGTCCGAAATCGTCCCGGAGTACCTTTTCGCCGTCCGGCAACGCTTCACGCTCGATGGAGGCGATGATGTTCCGGGTTCGCTCCCCCGCCCGCTGCAGGCCGAAAGAGAGGTTCTGGCTGTGGTTCACTACATACACCGCCGCGGGGAACGGCAACGTCTCGAACGGACGCCCCGACTCCTCCGCCACGATCGGCCAGTACGCATGGCTCTGGAACAGGTTGAAATACAGGTCTGGATCCGATCTGCCGTCCCGGGGCAGATCCTCCGCCTCGAAATGCAGCACCGCCGAACTGCCGCACACCCGGTCGAACGGCACCGACCATACTCCAGGGACCGGGGCCAGCCGCTGATTGGCGAAGTCATGGGCGTATCCGCGCTCGATCCGGTACCCCCGCCTGTTGTCGCTCTCCAGTACCGATGCGACGAGATCCTTGTGGATCAGATCGTCCGCATCGAGCGGGAAGAAGTACCCGCCGCCGAGGTCACGCAGGAAGGACCCCAGGAGTCGCCGCTTCCACATCTTGTCCTTGCGGAACTGCCCGGAGTGCGCCGGCGGGTCGATATCCGCCTCCACGAACATGATGCGCGGGTCGTCGAACTCCTTCAGCTCCGGCTTCTCGTGCCCACAGACGATGACCCTCCAGCGACCGTCCGTCTGGTTGATTACGGAGAGGAGCGTCCGTCTGAGCAAGTCCGAGGTCAGATCCCAGTTGGCCGCCGCCTTCTGGGACGCCAACGAGATGGCGAACAGCAGGTTGGGCGTACTCTTGGTGCCGGACAGCTGCGGATAGCACCGGGCCAGCGAGGCGAGCCGATCGTTGCCTTCGTCGCCGGCGGCGAGCATCTCCGGCGGAGCCCAGAATCGGCGCTGGCCGCCGGCCGGCTCCAGGTACAGGTCGCTGATCCGGTTGGTGGAGTGCCATTCCAGCCAGCTGTACTGGTACGCGGAGCGGATGGCGGAATAGTCCTCGGCGTCGCGCGCTCCGGGTCCGCTGGTGGTCAGAGACGAATCATGCTGACGGCCGAACCCGAGACACTGCGGGATGCTGCGGACCGCCTTGCGGCCGAAGACCCGCTGCAATCGGTACCAATACTCCGAGTCGGCGCTGAACCGCACCCGATCGAAATGGCCAATCATCTCGAGGACATCGCGCTTCATGAACACCGACGCCGGGTTCGGGTGCGCGAGCCGCTTTCGCCAGCGCCGGAAGTCCAGCCGGCCGCCGGCATCCGCGCGCAGCCACGACGAGCGGGTGGCGTACAGCACTGGATCGCTCTGCATCACCGACACATGTGTCTCGATCCGCTGCGGGTGGGCCCAGTCGTCGGAGTCGTGGAAGGTGATGTACTCGCCCGCGGCCATATCCAGGGCGGAGTTTCTCGCGACGTATGTGCCGGCGTTGACGTCACTACGCACGACCTTCACCCGCCCGTCGGACCTGGCGATCTCCGTCAGGAGGTCCATGGTGGCGTCCGTGCTCTGATCGTCGACGATGATCAGCTCGAGGCGACGGTGCGTCTGGCCGAGGATCGAGCGCGCCGCGTACTCCACGGTGCTCGCGGCGTTGAACGTCGTCATGATCACCGACACGAGCGGTCCGTCGTCGGTGGATGGGGTGCTCGCCGGAGCCAGCTCCTCGAACGCGAACGCCGTAGAGGAGCTACTGATCGGCGCGGAGAGCTCCTGGTCTTCGAAGAACCGGTTCACCTGGCGGCGGTACTCGTCGAACTGCCCAGTCTCCAGGGCCTGGGCGGCGTCCACGAGCAGAAACTCGCCGTCGTCCGCCGAAGGCAGCTCGGCGAGCCCGGACTCCCTGAGCACGTTGAGCCGCAGGTGCTTGTACAGCAGGGCATTGCCCGTCGACTCGCCCTTGGTGCCCTGCTGCGTCAACACGGTGGCGACATCCGCGGCCGCCGCCTCAGGATCGTGGATCCAGCAGATCTCCGCCCGGGTCGCGAGCAGCCCGCCCATGCCGGCGGCGATCTCCTCGTCGAGCATCGCTCTGGCGTCGTCATAGCGGCCCACCCGGGTGAAGTTCACGGCGGTGTCGGCGATGAACCTGCGATAGTCACGTTCACCGTACGCCGCGACCAGCTCGTCCCGGCGGCCGTGGTACCTGCGGAACACCGCGTCCGCCGCCTGAGCGCCGAACCCGAACGCTGAGGTCTTGCGAGCGAGCGCGCCCAGCAGGTAACTGTGCGAGAGGAAGCCTTCCTCGGTGGCGAGCGCTCGCTCGAACTTCTCTTTGAGAGCGAAGATGTTCTCGAAGTCGAGCTCCTTGACCAGAGTGGTGATGTACTCGGCGTTCCCGGCCACCTGGCTGGACCCGGCACGGCTCAAAGCCGTGCCGTCCAGACGAGGACGCTTCGGCAGCCGGCTGCGGCCGCTGGCAGACTTGCCCAGCCCCCTGCGCATCACCCGTCCGGCGATCCTGACCGGAGCCATCGCACGCCAGGTACGACTCTTCAGCACGCTCTGATATTTCATCTCCAGCTTGTCCGCGTACTCGACGTACGCGTCCCGCTCGCTGCGTATCTGCGCCACCTCGGCGTTGTGCCGCCGAAGGAGCACCGACTGCTCGGCGAGCCGCTGTTCGATGTCGGCCAGACGCGACGCCGCGGCGCGCCGCTCCCGTTCCCGCAGCGCGAGCGCAGACTCCCGCTTCTCCAGCTGTGCGCGAAGCTCATCGGCTTCCTCTGCCAGCGCCTTGTGCTGCTCCCGTAGCCTGAACAGCTCCCGCGACAGTCGATACGGATTGTTGGCCGCGAAAGCGGCGCTCATGAACGCGATGTTCACCCGGCGCAACGCGGGGGAATCGTCGATCCACTCGTTCTTCTGCTCGTAGATCTTGAAGATCTTGTAGCCGTACGAGTTGAGTGTGTCCTCGATCGATCGGTAGTACGTGTGCTGCTCGGCCTCCGGGTTCAGCCCGGCCTCGACGTAGATGACGTCCACGCTTTCCGCGGTCAGGAGCTCCTTGGCGCCCTCCAGCACGGCCATCTCGTGACCCTCGACGTCGATCTTGAGGATCTCGATGTGCTTGATGTCGCACGACCGTGCGAGCTCATCCAAGGTAACTGTCTTGACCTCGAAGAACGGAGATTCGACGCCTTCGTCCGGCGGTTGTCCCCCTGGAGCCTGCGCGACGTGGGTCATGGTGCCCTCGTCCCGCATCGTCAAACTGCCTGGGGCGGAGCTGATCGCCACGTTGTGGCATGCGACGTTGCCGGTCTTCACGTGCTCCTCCGCCGACTCTCGCAACACGTCAAAGCTGCGCCTGTTCGGCTCGATCAGGTGCGCTTCCCGCACGTTGATCGACGACGCGGTCATCCGCTCGAAGACGCTGCCCTCATGGGCGCCGACGTCCACGTAGGTGATCGGTCGCGTGTAGAAGAACGGTTCGAGATCCCGGATGAACGGGTGTGCCGCCTTCCCTTGCCGGGCGGATTCGCCCTTGGCATCTTCACCTGGGGTGTTGCCGTCCTTCGCCGTTCCCATTGTCCCTGTTTCTCTCGTGCTGTCGCAGGTGACGCTCAATGCCCGGAGCCGGGGGCGTAGCGCAGTACCGCCTGCCGCCCGAACGAGACCGGTTCGCGGACCAATCCCGGCGTCTCCTGGATCCAGCGTTCGATGATCTGTTGCTCATCGTGGCGGCCCGCGTCGTCGAGGATGACCAGCGCTCCCACGGCAAGTTGCTCTCGCAAGACCGGCACAGCCGGGTAACGTGCGTGCGGCCCGGTGCGTTCCGGTGGGCCGTCGACGATCAGCAGGTCGATTCCTTGTACGTCAGCGAGCAGGTGGGGGTCGTACCAGCGAAAGTCTTGCCCCGTGACAGTGACGTCCACAAGTGGCGCATGCCGTACTTCGGTGGGAGCGATCTCGTCACGGTGCAGCCCCACCATGGCAGCAGACTGTTCGGCGTACTCGCGCTCGTGGTCGACCGAGACCAGCCGGCCCTCGCCGTTGTTCGCCAGCGCATGTCCCAGCCACACCGTCGAGGTGCCGCTCCCCAGTTCCAGGACCACCTTGGGGCGGTGCCGCTGCACCAGCGCGTACAGGTTGAGCAGTCCCTGCGGGTTCAGCGCCCACTTGCCCGACGGTGGCATCGGCTCCGTCGGCTGAACTCTCGAATACAGCTGCAGGAGGGCTTCCATTTCGCGAGTCTGGGTCTTGACGAGGGTCGCGAGCCGCTTGCCCAGCAGCTCCTGGCTTCGCTGTTGCTCCACCAGCGCGTGGGCGGTGCCCCCGAGGCTGTCCCCGCCCGGAGCCTGGCCACTGAGCAACTCGACGGCCGACATGAGTTCCTTTCGGCTGGTCTCGACTGCGTCAATTATTGTCGCGTTGGTTACCCCACTGCTGAATTCATATTTCTGCCTCGTTAACAGAGCCTCGCTGGACATCGCGGCCGTCTTCACGTGGCGCGCCAGCTCCCCGGAGCGGCGGCGGACATCCAGGGTCACCAGTGCGGCCACCCCGATCACCGCCGTCGCCGCGGTACCGGCGAGCCGCCAGGCGCCGAAGGCGGCTGCGACTACCGCCACCAGGGAAATCAATGCCACCAGCGAGCTGACAGCCTGCTGCCGCCGGGTCACTCCGAATGCTGTCCTGAACATACGCAGACCTTGTCTCGACAAATACCGACCCTGACGCTCCGCAGGTCCGCGGAAGCGCGCTTCACGTCTCGATAAGCTACACCCAAAGCACGGCGCCAGTGCAGCGCGCCGTACGCTTCGCCCGCAGCATTTTCCGGCAGGTGCAAATGATCCGCAATCGGAAATACGAATGTCATTGTGTGAATAATTGACCCGAAAAATGGCAATCCTGCACAGGAACGCGGCCGAACAACTGACAGGAGACCCGATGAAGTTCGATGAGGTGGACCGCCTGGTCCGGGGCGTGAAGTTCATGAAGCCCCAGCAGGCCCGCATCGCCTACGATTTCGTCGTCCAGAACAAGCTGCCTCGTATCCTCGAACTTGGGTTCGCCTACGGAAAGTCCACATGCTATTTCGCTGCCGCGGCCGATGAGGTCGGGGGCGACGCACATGTGGTGACGATCGACCGGGAGGCGTCCCGAAGCCGGGAACCCAACGTGTACGAGCTCCTGGAACGGTGCTCTCTCACCGACCGGGCCACGCCCATCTTTGCCGAGGCGTCTTTCACCTGGGAACTCATGAAGATGCTCGAGCAAGACCCGCGCCCGCAGTTCGATTTCGTCTATCTCGACGCCGGGCACACGTGGGATGTCACGGGCTATGCGTTCTTCCTGGTCGACCTGCTCCTGGCCCCAGGCGGCTGGCTGCTCTTCGACGACATGGACTGGACGATCGCCGGTTCCAAAGCGCGCAAGCACGCGTGGGCCAAGGACCTGCCCGCCGAACAATGTGCCACCCCACAGGTCCGGAAGGTCTTCGACCTGCTTGTCCGGCCCCACCCCAACTACACCGACGTCCACGAAGATGCCGAATGGGAAGGGTGGGGCTGGGCTCGGAAGCGGTCCCCACGCCGCGGGCTCCTCCGGGGCCGCGCGGCGTAGCCGGGTTCTGGTTTTCAGCTGCGAGGGGAACCGTCGGCACCTGGCCGCCGTCCGATCAGCATCCGGGCGTGAGGGGAGGGCCGCTGATGACGGTCACCGGAAAGCCGGCTCACAAAGTCACACTCGCGCTCATGGTGCTCGTCCTCGCGTCATGCGGAGATGCGGCCGTACCCGCCGGCACGACGGAGGAGCAGACTCAGAAGGTGTCGTCGCCCACGGCGCCGGCGCGATCGCCGGGTTACGACATTCTGGAGGTCACGGAGTTCAACTACGAGAGCGTCGACTATGAAACGGCTGACCCCGAGCCGGAAGTAATCCTCACCGCATCGGACCGCGGCGAACTGGACGCCCTCTGGACCGAGATCGGATCACCCCGGCCCGTGCCGTCCGTGGACTTCGGCCAGCAGGTCGTGGTCGCGTACCTGGTGGGTGGGAGCGGTTCCTGCCTTGAACACGTCGCCAGGTTCGACGTGGACCCAGACATTCGCACCGCCCAGGCCGTGTTCGCAGCAGTACTCCCCCACGAGGTATGCACGGACGACCTGAGACTGCGATACCACGTCGCGGCCATCGCTCTCATCGACCTCGGTCCCGGCCCGATGACGTTCAGCCGGATCGCAAATCGTGCCCGCGAACAGGCCGAGCCGGTCGTCGTGGACCTTCCCGCGCATAGCGGGGAAGGGCCTTCCATACTGCCGATGCCGGTCGACGACGTCGCGCATCCAGCAGGCGTGGTGCCCTTGCCGCAGCCGGGTGAGGCCATCAGCGCACGCCTGGACGACGGCATGCCGGTGTGGGCGGTCGCCCCATAGTTGACACGGCGCCGTACAAGCTCAGGCCGTGCCCCGACGAGGCACCCCTGGTCTTCGACCGGCCCGCTCCCGCCGACTGGCCCGGCTCTGTCCGGGCTTACTCCGGGCCCCTGTTCGTCGAATTCCAGGGCGGTACCATCAGCCGGGTGACCCCGGTCAGTGGTGGTGTGGCGGAAAAGGCGCGACGCTAGGGCCGGCCGAGGCCGCGATAGGTCCAGCCCGCGGACTTCCACGCGTCGGCGTCCAGGCAGTTGCGCGCGTCGACGACGTTGCGTGAACTCACCACACCGGCTAGCTCGACCGGATCGAGCTCACGGAACTGCTTCCACTCGGTCAGGTGAAGGATCAGGTCCGCGCGGCTGCAGGCGTCGATCGCCGACGCGGCGTACTCCAGCGTCGGGAAGACCTTCCGGGCGTTGTCCATGGCCTTCGGATCGAAGACGGCGACGTGCGCGCCCTGCAGCTGAAGGCGCCCCGCGACGTTCAGCGCGGGCGAGTCGCGGACGTCGTCGGAGTCCGGTTTGAATGCCGCACCGAGCACGGCGATGCGCCGGCCGACCAGCTTCCCGTCGAGCACCTCGCGGGCGATCTCGGCCACTCTCTCTCGCCGGCGCAGGTTGATCGCGTCGATCTCGCTGAGGAAGGTGAGCGCATGCGGAGCTCCCAGTTCCCCGGCGCGAGCCATGAAGGCTCGGATGTCCTTCGGCAGGCAGCCGCCGCCGAAGCCGAGGCCGGCGTTGAGAAACTTGCGGCCGATCCGGTCGTCGTAGCCGATGGCATCGGCGAGGTGTGTCACGTCGGCCCCGGTGATCTCGCAGATTTCGGAGATGGCATTGATGAACGAGATCTTGGTGGCGAGGAAGGCGTTGGCGGAGACCTTGACCAGCTCCGACGTGGGAAGGTCGGTCACCACCACGGGCGAGCCGGCGGTGATGACGTCGGCATACACCTCCCGAAGAGTGGCCTCGGCGTGCTCCGACGAGACCCCGAAGACCAGCCGGTCGGGGCGCAAGGTGTCCTCAACGGCGAAGCCCTCCCGCAGGAACTCCGGGTTCCAGGCCAGCTCGACGTCGCTGCTTGCCGGCGCGATCTTGGTCAGCCGGTTCGCAAGTCGCTGCGCGGTACCGACGGGAACCGTCGACTTGCCGACGACGAGACACGGACGGGCGAGGTATGGCGCCAACGTGTCGACAGCCATGTCGACGTAGGTCATGTCGGCGGCTAGGCCATCCCCGCGTTGCGGGGTGCCGACACAGATGAAATGCACATCGGCCCCGGCGGCCTCGGCGAAATCAGTGGTGAAGCGCACCAGGCCGGTCTTCGCGTGCTTCTGCAGGAGCTCGTCCAGCCCCCGTTCGAAGATCGGCGCTTGACCGGCGCCCAGGGCCGCGATCTTGGCCTCGTCGACGTCAACGCCGACAACCGTGTGGCCGAGTTCGGCCATCCCTACCGCATGGACGGCGCCGAGGTATCCGGTGCCAATGACGGAGATGCGCACGCTGTGGTGGCCTTTCGTTTCAGAGCCGAGCCTTGCCAGCACGGTTACTTCCCGCCATTGTGCACAGATTCTTCGCGCTTTTCACCGTTCGCCCCCGTGGTGACGCGAGGCATGGCCCAATCTGCAGGCAGATTAGGCTCCTTCGCATGGGTACGTTGCAGGAGACGCTGGAGTCCGGGCTGAAAGCCGAGACGGCGGGATGCGACCATCCGCTGTATCCGGGCGCGGTCGCTTTGCTGATGCACGACGGCGCCGTGGTGGAGCAGGCGACCGTAGGCGACGCCGTGCTCTACACCGCCGGCGACGACGGACTCCGGCCACTCCCCCCGGGTCAGCGGGTCCCGATGCGCCCGGACACCGTCTTCGACATCGCGTCACTGAACAAACTGTTCACGGCGGTGACCACGCTGGCTCTGGTGGACGACGGGCTCGTCTCCCTCGACGCTCCAGTCGCGCCGCTCGCACCGGAATGGGCAGGCGACCAACGCGGCCAGCTGACGTTCCGGCACCTTCTCACACATACGTCCGGACTGCCGGCAGTTCTGCGGCTGTGGGAGCTGCCCACGCAGGCTCGCCGCATGGCCTCGGTCTTCGAAACCCCTTTGCGGTCTATGCCGGGCACCGCATTCGAGTATTCGTGCGTCGGCTATATCGTCGCCGGCTTGCTCCTCGAACGGCTCACCGGCACCCGGCTGCCCCGATTGGTCTCCGAGACCGTCCTCGAACCGCTGGGGCTGAACGACACCACGTACCTGCCTGGCTCCGCTCTGCTGGACCGGATCGCAGCCACCGAGCACCAGCCCTACGTGGGCCGCGGCATCGTCCGCGGCGCTGTGCACGACGAGAACAACTGGTTCCTCGGCGGCACCGCGGGCAACGCCGGCTTGTTCAGCACGGCCGCCGACCTCGCCCGGTTCGCCGAGATGCTGCGCCGCGGAGGTGAGCTGGACGGGCAACGGATTCTCAGTGCCGAGGCCGTCGGGCAGATGACCAGTGATCAGCTGCCGCTCAGCCTCGATCCCGGATACCGGCAGGGCATCGGCCCACGCATCGGCGACCGCTCGTTCATGGGTGTGCTCGCCGAGCATCGCGCCTTTGGCCATACCGGTTTCACCGGCACGTCGCTCGTGATCACGCCGCGTTTGAAAACCGTGACGATCCTGCTCACCAACCGCGTCCACCCGTCTCGGGACTGGTCGGTCATCTCCGGCATCCGACAGAAGGTGGCGGCCCTCAGCGCAGAGACGGCAGTGCCTTCGCGATCCGGGTGAGCTCGTCGTCGTGCTCGTCGTCGGGCCAGGTGAAGAAGAACTCGTCGAAGCCCACGGCGGTGAACCGCTCCACTTGTTCGTCGAACGTCTCGGGAGCTGTGAACGGATCTATCGCCACCGAGCGCCGCAACGAACGCGGGTCCCGGCCGATCTCGGCGGTGAGCTCGTCCAGCCGCCGGTTCTGCCCACGGGTCAGCTCGATGTTCTCGTCCACTGTCGCGTCGAGCCGCCCGATGGTGTTCCAGATGTCGGCACGTTGCGCCGCCACCCGCAGGATGGTGGGCGCCTGTCCCCCAACGATGATCGGTGGCCGAGGGCGCTGCACCGGGCCCGGGTTGGTCGGAAGACCCCGCACCTGAAGATGCGCACCGAGAAACTCGTACTCGCCGCCGGTGCTACGTAGAAGCTCATCCACAATCCGGGCGTACTCGACGAATCTTCCGACGCGCTGCCGGACCGTCCAGGGCTGGGTACCTGTCGCCAGATGGTCGAGTTCGACGATTCCCGCGCCGATCCCAAGCTCCAGGCGGCCACCGGAGAGATGGTCGACGGTCACGGCCTCTCTGGCCAGCAGAGCCGGCGGCCGCAGGATCGGGTTGTTCACCATGGTCCCGATCTTGATCCGCTCGGTCACCGTGGCGGCAGCGCCCACGAGGCTCCCGTAGTCGAACCAGGTCTTTCCGGGTTCGAACGGATGGGCGAGATGGTCGGCGAGGAACAACTGGTCGAAGCCCAGCTCCTCGAGGCGGCGAAACCGCTCCAGAAGCGTGGGCATCGGCGCGTCGGCCATGACCATCACGCCTACGCGCAATCCTGCGTCGATCGTGGGGCGGTCGACGCCGGTGATCGTGTCTGTGCTCATTTCCCGTTCTCCTTGCGCTCACGTGATTTCCTGATCAGTTCGAAGACGCTGGACAGGTCGTCGCCGCCGTGTCCGTCGTCGACCCGCTGCTCCATCAGCCGCTGCATCGGCGCCATCAGCTCACCGCTGATGCCGATCGATTCGGCGAACTCCACGAATCCGACGCCAGACGTCTGCATCGCCAGGTTGGACTCCTCGGCGGCGTACTGCCCCGTGTCGATCTGCCGGGCGAACTCGGGCAGCAAGCCGATCACGGCCTGCAGCCACGGCGTGAGCAGCGTGGCCGAGAACTCGGTGACGGGGATGCCTTCGGTGTCGACGATCGCCGCCGCCTGCAGGAAGCCGGCGAACATGCCGTACATGCCATTGAGAAGGGCCAGATCGAGCAGCGCAGCCAGGCCTGGATCCGCACCGGCGAAGGTCGGCGCTCCCAGCTCTGCCAAGGTGTCCCGATACTGGTCGAACGCGCTTGCTGAGCCGCTGTAGAGGATGAACGCGTCTGATCCGCCGATCATGGAGGGCACCGCCATGATCCCGCCGTCGAGGAACCCACCGACATCCTGCTTCTCGGCCCACTGCGCCATCTCGCGGGCTTGATCGGGGGAACCCGTGGTCAGGTTCACAAGAGTGCGCCCGGCCAAAACTTCCGCTGCGGGCGTCAGGACCCCGTACACGCTCGCGTCGTCCAGTAGGCAGGCGATCACGAGAGGGCTGGCCTCGATGGCCGCGCGGGCGGATGCGGCCTCGGCGGCGCCCTTCGCTACCAGGTGGTCCGCCTTGCCCGTTGACCGGTTCCACACGGTCACCGAGTGACCGCTGTCCAGGAGGGCTTCAGCCAATGCTCGCCCCATGTCCCCGAGGCCGAGGACCGTGACCGGGGCTTTCTGCTCCGTCATAGTGTGCTGCTCCTGTCTGAGTACGGGAGAATGGTGGTCTTCGTGAAAGAAGCCGGAGCTCATGCGGCGGTCCGGGGCCGGTCCTGGCCCTGGCGGGCAGCCGAACGGGCGAGCACTTCGACGAGCCTGCCGAAGTTGTCCTCCCCGTGACCCGCGGCGATCGCGCCGTTGGCGACGCCGACCGCCGACCTGAGCACGCTGACGTCCACGCCGCGATCCTGCGCGGCCGTGATGATGTGCGCCATCCCGGTGACGTTGGAGACCAGCGTCGACTCGTCGCCCGGGTAGTGGTCACGGTCCGCATCGTTGGCTACCTCTGCGGTCACCTCGCCGAGCAGATCGATGATCCCCCGCCCGAACGGCAGGAGCTCGGCGGCCGTGATGCCCTCGGTCCGCGCCAAGGCGAACGCGTGCACCACGCCGGCCATGCCGGTCCAGAAGACGTCGAGCAGAGCGAAGTCGAACGCCGCCGCCCGGCCGGGGTCCGCTCCGACATACGTAGCGGTGCCACCCAAGCTCGCCAGTACCGGGCGGCTCTTCTCGTACACTGCTTCCGGCCCGCTGTACAAAAACACAGCCTCCGGCCGCCCGATGGTCGGCGTCGGCGTCATGATGGATCCGTCGAGGTATTCCACGCCGTGTCCGCTCGCCCACCCGGCCATCTCCCTGGCCCGGTCCGGTGAGTCCGTGGTCACGTTGACCAGCATCTTGCCCTGGAGGTCGGCCGCAACCGGTTCGATGATGGCTCGCGCCGCGGCGTAGTCGAGCACGGACACGATCACCAGCTGGCTGGCCCGCACGGCGTCTGCCACACTCGCCGCGGACACCGCGCCCTTCTCCACCAGCGCAACGGCCTTGCTGGCCGTGCGGTTCCACACCGTGGTGGGATATCCGTTCTCAAGGAAAGCCGATGCCAACGCGGCACCCATCGGCCCGAGGCCCAGCACGGTTACCGGGACGCGGTCCTCGTCGTCGGCTGTCGTTGTCATATTCATGCCGTCTCCGTTCGTGTCGTGGCTCGTGAACCCGCTTTGTGGTTGCGTGATCGCGATACGGCTGTCGCGGCTTCGGTGCCCTGGCCGCTCTCGAACTCAAGACTGCGCTGCCCCGCTGGTGAACCACTGACGCTTTGCTGACGCCTCGATCGACAGGGACGCTACCCACGTTGGGCGGCGAGCCTTGTCTCGCGCTTATAGATTTGAATAAGAACGTGTGTTCGAGTAGAATTGGTCCTATGAGAGGTCAGAGTCGCGGCGTTCGTACCGCCCCGCCGGAGCAGCGGCCGGGCAGATGCGGCGCCGTGGGCGCGACCGATGACGCTCGGGGCACCAACCGTGCCAGTGAAGGATCCGTGGCCGCCGGCGCCGGCCGGACTGTGGCTTCCCACAGCGAGCACATGGCGGGGTCCGACGTGGACGCCAGGTGGCGTGCGCTGGTGGAGGCTGAGTTCGAGGCCGCTGAGATGACCGCGACGGCAATGGGCAGCACAGGCGTGAACGCACACGATGTCGCCGACCGCAGTGCCGCCGGGGAGGGGCTCGGCGCTGCTGACCGCGACGAGGACGGGTTCGGCGCCACCGACCATGACACGGGGTGGCTCGCGGCGAACGGGGGCCTGCTGGAGGATCTACCCGGCGGTGAGGAATCCGCGTGGGCTGACGTCTCTCCTGGCGTGGAGCTCGCCGGTGTGCTGCGTGCCCTCCCGCCGGCACACATGAGCGCATATCACCTCGCCGACGCGGTGGCCGGATGGGAGAAGCTCATCGCCTGGGCGCAAGCCCAGCAGGCGGCTGCCGCTGCCGAGCTCACACGCCGCCCAGAGGTGCAGGCCAGCGATCCTGATGCCCGGAGCGCGTCCCTGCATCCGGTCCCGGTCACGGCCGGTGACCTGTGCACGGTGTGGCCGTGGACCAAGCCGCAGTCCGAGCGGATCGTGGACTGGAGCGTGCAATTGGTCGGTTCGTTCCCGGCCGTGCATAAGGCCCTCGCCGAAGGACGGATTGATGCCCGCCGGGCCAGGATCATCACGGACGCGCTGCGCGATCACGACATCCCCGTGCGGCGCATGGTCGAGGCCGCGGTGCTGCCGCACGTGCACGCCTGGACGTCGGTCAAGGTGTCGTATGTGGTGAACCGGCTGCTTGCCGAACTCGCCCCCGAACAATCGAAGGATTGCCGCCGAAAGGCCAGGCAGAAGCGGCGGGTCTGGATCGAACCCGACGCTGACGGCATGGCATGGCTGTACGCCTACCTTCCGGCTGAGGACGCCGAAGCGATCATGACCGCGCTCAATGCCGCGGCGAACAATGAACGCCGTCACGAGCGCCGTGGGTCGAGGGACACTCGCCCGCGGCACGCCGGGCCGGACAGACAACGAGACAACCAACCCGGCGGCGGACAGCAGGACAGCCCACGCGACGGGCAGCAGGACGGGCGGCACGACAGGCCACGCGACGGGCAGCAGGACGGGCGGCAGGACAGCCGACCTGACGGGCGGCACGACAGGCGACACGACGGGCCGGACAGCCGACACAGCTCGCACAGCGGTGGCGGCATGCAGAGTAGCGGGAACCACGACGCGCGAGACAGCCAGCAGAGCGACCTCACGTCGCCGGCGCCGGCCCGTACGCTCGACCAGTTGCGCGCCGACATGCTGGCCGGGCTGGCGTGGGCGTCGCTGCGGACCGGGTACCTCGGCGGCACCGCGTGCGCGGGCTGCGGCTCGCCGTTCGGATTCCCGTTGTCCACCGCGCACGGCCACCCCGTGTCGGTGAATGTCACGGTCGCCCTGTCCACGCTCATCGGACTGGACGAGCACCCCGGTGAGCTCGACGGCTACGGCCCCGTCGACGCCGACACCGCCCGTCATCTGGCCGCCGCCGGCGTATGGCGCTGGGTCGGCACCCATCCCACGGGCGGTCACGCCTTGGACTACGGACGGACCCGCTACACACCGCCGCAAGACCTCGTCGATTTCGTGCTGCTCCGCGATCGCGAGTGCCAGATGCCGGGCTGCCATCGACCCGCCCGCCGGTGCCAGATCGATCATCGCGATCCCTACCCGCACGGCCCCACAGCGGCCTGCAACTGCTCAGCTCTGTGCCAGCCGTGTCACCTGCAGAAGCACCGTGCCGGTTGGACCGTAGAGCAGCTCAGACCAGGAGTTCAGCGCTGGACCAGTCCCACCGGCCACCCCAAGATCGTGAAGCTGCCGAGGCTGGCCCCTGACCCGCCGGGTCAGCCGCCACGAGGTCAGCCACCGCCGTTCTGACCGCCCCGCCGGGGTTGCCCGCCGATGGTGTGCTCCGTCCTGCCACACGTCTGTCAGTTCCGGCGATTACCGTGGGCACCATGCGATTCGGTCTGCTAGGCGCGCTGGCTGTCTGGGCGGACGACGGCAGCATCGTCGCAGTGCCGGAGCGCAAGGTCCGGATGCTGCTGGCGGATCTTCTCGTCCACCTCGGTCAGCCGCTCTCCGCAGATCGGCTGATCGATCACCTGTGGGGAAACAAACCACCGGCCACGGCGGCCAACACCGTGCAGCGCAAGATCTCCCAGTTACGCAACGTCCTCGACACGGCAGAGCCTGGCGGCCGGAACCTGCTGACCTTCGAGCCCGCCGGCTACATTCTCAGAATCGAGCCGTCCGCGCTCGATGTTCACCAGTTTTCTGGGCTGGTCAGCAGGGCTCGCGCTGCGGCCGACCCCGGTGTCCGTGCCCAGCTTCTCGGCGAGGCCCTCAAGCTCTGGCGCGGGCCTGCCCTCGCCGACTTCCGCGACGAGCCGTTCACCATGGCGGCCGTCGCCCGGCTCGACGAAGAACGAGTCCTGGCCCTGGAAGACCACGTGGAAGCCCGGCTGGTCATCGGTGAGCACGCCACGCTCACGGCGGAGCTGAGTGAGTCGATAGAACACCATCCACTGCGGGAGAGGCTGCGAGCCGCGCACATGCGCTCGCTCTACCAGGCCGGCCGGCAGACCGACGCGCTCGCCGCGTACCAGAGTTTCCGCGAGCACCTGGCCGATGAGCTCGGTATCGACCCCAGCCCGGAGCTCGAGGCTCTGCACCAGGCCATTCTCGAACGACGGCCGGACCCGCAGGCCCCGCAGTCATCGCCCGCCCCATCGGCGAAACCGCGGACCAGAGCGCGGACGAACCTCCCGTTGCCGCTCACAGAACTGATCGGCCGAGCCGGCGCCGTGACCGAGGTGTGCGCCCAGCTGCGTGCTCATCGGCTGGTGACCCTGACGGGGCCGGGCGGCGTCGGCAAGACGCGCCTTGCAGTCGCCAGCACCGACGCGCTGGCGGGAGGCGCCGATCATCCGCCGGACGGCATCTGGCTGGTCGAGCTCGCCGCGCTGACCACCGCGGCCCCGGGGCGTCCTGAGACCACCATGGACGACATCGCCGAGGTGATCGCCTCGACGCTGGACCTCCGGGACGGCCCGGCCATCCCACGGCTGACCGATGCCCTGCGCGACGCCCAGGTGCTGCTGATTCTCGACAACTGTGAGCACGTCATCGAGGCGGTCGCCGAGACGGTGCACCACCTCCTGTCCTCGGCACCGCATGTGCGTGTGCTCGCCACCAGCCGGGAGCCTCTCGGCGTCGCCGGTGAGGTGGTGTGGGCGGTTCCCCCGCTCGACCTCCCCTCAGCGGTGGTCTCGGACCCGGATCTCCTGCAGGAGTACAGTGCCGCCGCGTTGTTCGCCGCGAGGGCCGCCGCGGTGGCACCGGGATTCGTCATCGACGAGACGAACGCCGCCGCCGTCAGAGCGGTCTGCCGCCGGCTCGACGGCATCCCGCTCGCTCTCGAGCTCGCTGCCAGCCGTGTGCCCGCGCTGGGCGTGCACGAGCTCGCCCGCAAGCTCGACGACCGGTTCCGGCTGCTGACCGCGGGCAAGCGCGGAGTGCCGGCGCGGCAGCGCACCTTGCGCGGCGTCATCGACTGGAGCTGGAACCTGCTCGGCGACGACGAGCGGACCGTTCTGCGGCGGCTGGCCGTGCACGCCGATGGCTGCACCCTCGCCGCCGCCGAGCACATATGCGGGGGCGGCGATGTCGACGAGGCTGACGTCGCCGCCATTCTCGGCCGGCTCGTGGATCGTTCGCTCGTCGTCGCGTCTGCGTGCATGGAACCCCGATACGGCTTGCTCGAGTCGGTGTCGGCGTACAGCCGGGAGCGGCTCGTGGAGGCCGGGGAGGCCGACGTCATCAGGCGACGGCACCGCCGCTACTACACGCAGCTTGCCGAGCAGGCAGCGCGGCACCTGCGTGGACCTGATCAGCGTTCGTGGCTGTGGAAGCTCGACGCCGAGTCGGCCAACGTACGGCGGGCGTTGGACGGCGCCGTGCACGCGGCCGATGCCGATACGTCGCTGCGAATCGTCAATGCGCTGGCCTGGTACTGGTTCCTCCGCGGCCGGAGACACGAGGCGATCCGCTCACTGAACCGCGCCCTCGAGCTGAACAGCGCGGGCACACCCGAGCATGATGTCGCCGCCGCGCGCGCCCGGGGCTGGCGAGCCGGGCTGACGATGATCGACCATGTCCGGCGGGCCGAGCCGAACGAGGCCGTCCTCAAGCTGTACGAGGACATCGACGATCCGGCGGGCAGGGCGAGCACGGTGTGGCTGCTGGGGCATGCCGAGTTCGCCTATGGCAACCTGGCCGCCAGTGAGCAGCTGGCCGACGACGCGCTCGCCGGGTTTCGCGCACTCGGAGAGCGATGGGGTATGGCGGCTTGTCTCGCCCTGAAAGCCAACCATGCGGTCTTCCGCAACGATCTCACCGCGATGCGTCAGCAGGGCGAGGACAGCCTCGATGCGTTCACCCGGGTCGGCGACGGCTGGGGTCGGTTACAGGCACTCGAGGTTCTGGGCACGCACGCGGAGATCAGCGGCCAGTATGAGCGCGCCGCAGACCTGCTTCGCGAGGCGCATACCATCGCCGAGGATCTCAAGCTCTGGACGGAGCTGTCCTGGATGATGTCCCGGCGCGGGAGGATCTCGCTCCTGACCGGTGACCTCGCCGAAGCGGATCAGCTTCATGAGCAGGGCTTGCAGGTCGCGGTCGAGCACGCGGACCGCCCGGGACAAGAGTTCGCCGTCATCGGGCTAGCCCTCGGCGCGCGCCGGAAAGGACGCCTCGACGACGCCGAGCGCTTGCTGCGTCCCTGGCTGGATTGGAACCGTGACGTGGAGGCAGACTACGGCGCTGCGCTGATCCTGGCGCAGCTGGGCTTCGTCGCCGAACTGCGCGGGGACGCCGACGCCGCGCGATCCCTGCACACCGAGGGCCTCGCAGCGGCACTGAGCACCGGTGACGTCCGAGCCGTCGCGCTGGCACTGGAAGGGCTCGCCGGCGCGGAGACACTCGCCGGGCGCTCACCGCTGGCCGCTCGCTTGCTCGGTGCAGCCGACACCGCTCGTGCGTCGGTCGGCGCGCCGTTGCCGGAAGGTGAGCGGCACGATGTGGAGCGAATCACCGCCCGAGCCGTTGCCGCGCTCGGGCCCGAGCTGTTCGCCGCCGAGTTCGGCCGTGGCGCACAGGTCAATCCAGCGGAGCTCACCGGCGACGACGCTGCGAGCATGCGAGGTACGCTTTCCCACGCCGAGTTTCTGACGATTCTGTTTCCAGACAGCGGCAGCCGCTTCTAATCCCAGGGAGCCGACGTGTCCCGACGACCCGCCACCCCCAGCCTGTTGCGCTCCATGAACGATCGCGCCGCTCTGGAGCTGTTGCTGGAACACGGGCCGCTGACCAGGGTCGATTTGGGCAAGCAGACCGGCTTGTCCAAGGTGACAGCCTCACAGCTGCTGGCCCGGCTCGAAGAACGCGATCTGGTGGAGGTCGTCGGTACGCAGTCCGCTGCACGAGGGCCGAGCGCTGAGCTCTACGCTGTTCGCCCCGGTTGCGCCCACAGCATCGGCGTCGAGCTCAATCCGGACCGTGCGAAGGTCGCCGTCGCGGACGTCACCGGCACCGTCGTCGCCCGGGTCGAGCGCACGGTGGACGCGGCGTCCGACCCGAACCACTTCGTCCACGATCTGGTCGTCTCGGCAGCCGAGGAGTGCGGGCTGAAGGTCGCAGACGTCTCCGAGGTCGTCATCGGCATGCCCGGCGTCGTCGACCCGGTGAGCGGCGACATCGAACTGTCCTACGATCTGCCCGGATGGCACCGCGGGCTGCGCACCACGCTCGCCACGGACCTGGGCTGTGACCTGACCTTCGAGAACGACGTGAACCTGGCCGCCGAGGCGGAGCGCGCCGAAGGTGCGGGCCAAGACGTCGACGACATGGTCCTGCTCTGGGTCGGCCGGGGCGTCGGCCTCGCGGTGGTCCTCAGCGGGCACCTGCACCGTGGCGCCACCGGAGCCGCCGGAGAGATCGGCTATCTCCCGGCCCCCGGCGTCGAGGTGCCCGCCAGTGTGCGGGTTCCGGACAAGGGCGGATTCCAGGCGCTCGTCGGCGCCGCCGCCGTCGTCGACCTCGCCCGTGCCCACCGCATCGTCGCCGACGACGCCGCGGGCGCCATTCGCGCGGCGCTGGCGGGCGGCACGGCGGCAGAAGCCTTCCTGCACGAGTTCGCCGGCCGGCTCGCATTGGGCGTGGCCTCGGTGTGCACCGTGGTTGATCCGGCGCTGGTGGTCATGGCCGGCGAACTCGGCTCCGCCGGCGGAGGCAAGCTCTGTGACCTGGTAGCCGACGCGGTCCAGCGGATCGCACCCGTCCATCCACGAGTGGTTCCCACCATGATTCCCGACGCGCCTGTCCTCCGCGGCGCGGTCCTGGCCTCCGTGGAGAAGGCCCGCGAGGCTCTGTTCAGCGTTACGCAACCGTAACCCGCAAAACTGAAAAGGAACCTTACAGTAGTACCCACTACTGGAAAGTATCCTTCTAGTTTTGCGGAGGCACCACCATGACCAGAGCACGCATGCTCGGTACCGCACTCGCCGCCACCGCCCTGCTTCTCGCCGCCTGTGGGGACGAGGACGGCGCCACAGAGGACACCGCCGAGGGCACCGCGGAGGACACCGCTGGCGAGGCCCAGGCCCCCGAACCCGCCGAGATCCGCCTGTGGCTCAACGGCGGCGACACTCCGGACTCGATGCGCGAATGGCTCGTCGACGCCTTCGAGGAGCAGAATCCGGGATCCACCCTGGCCATCGAGGAACAGCAGTGGGAAGGCCTGGTCGACCGCCTCACCACGTCGCTCGGCAGCACGTCTGAGACTCCGGACGTGGTGGAGGTCGGCAACACCCAGGCCCCGACGTTCACCACGGTGGGCGCGTTCAGTGACATCACCGACATGCTCCCCGATATCGGCGGAGACGACCTCCTTCCGGGCTTCGTGGAGGCGGGCAGCGTCGACGGGAGCACCTATGCGGTGCCGCTGTACGCCGGGTCCGCCTACGTGTTCTACCGCACCGACCTGTTCGAGGCCTCGGAGCTCGACGTACCGACTACGATGGCGGAGTTCGTCGAGGCCGCCGTCACGCTGAAGGAGGACAACGCCGACGTCGAGAACTTCTCCGGCTTCTGGCTTCCCGGCCAGGACTGGCGCGACGGCGCGGCGTTTCTCTGGGACGCCGGCGGCGACTTCGCCGTCGAGGAGAACGGCGAGTGGGTGGGCGCGCTGTCCCGCCCGGAGTCACAGGAGGGCCTGAAGCTCGTCCAGAAGCTGTTCACCGAGGCGTCCGGCGCACCGCGCGACGGCAACGAGAGCGAGCCGCACGTGCCGTTCTGCGCCGGTGAGGTCGCCATGATGCTCCGTCCGGGCTGGGTGCGCTGGAGCATCGACAACGAGGAGATCGGCTGCCCGGAGATGATGGAGAACGTGGGCGTGTTCGCCCTTCCCGGCTCCGACGGGACACCCGCGCCGGTGTTGCTCGGCGGCTCGAACGTCGCGATCTCCGCGGCGTCGCCGAACCAAGAGCTCGCGAAGAACCTGCTCGAGCTGATCCTCAGCGACGACTTCCAGCGCCAGTATGCCGAGAACGGGCTCACCCCCGCGAAACTGTCACTGGCCGACGGGCTCGGCGACGACGAGTATGCGGCCGCCACCGTCGAGGCGGTCAGCAACGCGAAGCTCACCCCTGCCGCGGCCAGCTGGGCGGTGGTGGAGGGTTCCCGGGTCCTGGAGGATCTCTTCGTCGCGATCGCCGGAGGCGGGGACGTCCAGCAGCTTGCCGAGGCTGCGGATGCCGCCATCACCGAGCAGCTGCGCTAGCTCGCCGGACGGCTCAGCTCAGTGACTGTCTCGCAGCGCGCCGCCCCGCCTGTACGGAGGCGTCCGCTACTCCCCTACGTCCTACTCGTCCCGGCGCTGGCCGTGCTGCTGGCAGCGCTCGGCTACCCCCTGTTCCGCCAGGCCGTGATGTCCTTCCAGGAGTACGGTCTGGCCCAGCAGTTCGGCCAGGCGCCGGAATGGGTGGGATTCGACAACTATGCCCGGCTGGTCACGGACTCGTACCTGTGGACCGTGCTCGCCCGGTCGATCGCGTTCTGTCTCACCGCCGCGGCGACCACCATGGCTCTGGGCACGGCGCTGGCGGTGCTGATGACCGCGGTCTCTCGCGGCCCGCGGCTCACGCTGCAGATCGCGCTCCTGCTGGCCTGGGCGATGCCGCACCTGGCCTCGCTCACCGTGTGGCAATGGTTGTTCGAGTCCCAGTACGGCGTCGTGAACTGGCTGCTCACCGGGGTGGGCTTCGACCAGTTCACCGGGCACTCGTGGCTGCTCAACCCGTTGTCATTCTTCGTGGTCGCGGGAATCGTCGTGGTGTGGATGAGCGTGCCGTTCGTGGCATTCGCCGTCTACGCCGGTTTGAGCCAGGTACCGGCCGAGCTGTACGAGGCGGCGGCGCTGGACGGCGCCTCCGGGCGCCAGCGCTTCCGGATGATCACCGTTCCGCTCGTCAAGCCGGTGCTGCTCATCGTCGGCCTGCTGCAGATCATCTGGGATCTCAAGGTCTTCACCCAGATCTTCGTGCTTCAGGACGCCGGGGGCATCACGCGGGATACGAACCTCATCGGCACCTACATCTACCGCCTCGGCCTCGGCGAGGGGCAGTTCGGCCTCGCCGCGGCCGCGTCCTGGTTCATCCTGCTGATCACCGTGGGACTGAGCCTGTACTACGTCCGGATCCTGATCCGCGACGAGGAGGAACTATGACCGCCGTCGCCACAGCCACCCTCCCGGAACGACGGACGCCGCCGCGACCGGCACGTTCGCCGTCCCGGCGACGGCGGAGGCTCCTGGGCGTCCTCACCGTCGTCATCGCGGCCATCTGGGCGTTTCCGGTGTACTGGATGGTGAACAGCTCACTTCTCCCCTACAACCGGATCCGCAACCCCGACCCGACGTTCTTCCCTCTGGGCGGCACCGTCGGCGCGTACGGGCGGGTCTTGGAGGGGAACTTCCTCAGCTCCATGCGGATCAGCATGATGGTCACGCTGATCACCGTCGGCGCGGCCCTGCTGTTCGCGTTCCTCGCGGCGCTCGCTCTGTCCCGCTTCCGCTTCCGCGGCCGCAAGAGCTTCGTCGTCACGGTGCTGATCATCCAGATGATTCCCGCCGAGGGACTCTTCATCTCCCAGTTCAAGCTGCTCGAGGGCTGGAAACTGCTGAACAGCGTCCTCGGCCTGTCGCTGCTCTATATCGCCGCGGTCGTGCCGTTCACGATCTGGATGCTGCGCGGCTTCGTGGCCGGGGTGCCACGCGACCTGGAGGAGGCCGCGCT
Source organism: Phytoactinopolyspora alkaliphila (assembly GCF_010550695.1). Classification (GTDB taxonomy): domain Bacteria; phylum Actinomycetota; class Actinomycetes; order Jiangellales; family Jiangellaceae; genus Phytoactinopolyspora; species Phytoactinopolyspora alkaliphila. The sequence continues at coordinate 454,641 of NZ_JAAGOB010000001.1, read as the reverse complement.
GGTCGACGGGTGCAGCCGGACCCAGGCGTTCTTCCGGATCACCCTGCCGCTTCTGGCGCCCGGCCTGGTCGCCAGCGGCGTGTACGCATTCCTGCAGGCATGGAACGAGTTCACCCTGGCCCTGGTGGTGATGACCCGTCCGGAGAACATGACGCTTCCGCTGTGGCTGCGCACGTTCACCGATGCCAACCGGGTCAGCGACTGGGCCGGGATCATGGCCGGCTCGGTGCTGATCGCCGTCCCCGTCATGGTGTTCTTCCTGCTGGTACAGCATCGGATGGCCTCCGGACTGGTCTCCGGGGCGGTGAAGGGCTGATGCCACCGACGATCCCCCATGCCGGCGAGCTACGCCGGCAGGCCCTGACGACACTGTTCCCAGGTTTCGAGGGAACGGCCGCGCCGCCGCCGTGGGTGCTGAGGCTCGGCGCGGAAGGGCTCGGCGGTGTGGTGCTCTTCGGACGCAACGTCGACCCGGCGCGGGGCGACCGCGGCGTGGGTGAGCTCACCGCTGCGCTGCACGATGCCGGCCTGCTGGTGGCGATCGACGAGGAGGGCGGCGACGTCACCCGGCTCGACGCGGCACGCGGCTCGTCCCTGCCCGGAAACGCCGCCCTCGGCACTGTTGACGACCCCGCGCTGACCGAGCAGGTCGCCGCAGAACTCGGCGCCCGGCTGAAGAGCTGCGGAATCGACCTGAACCTGGCCCCCGTGGCCGACGTGGACACTCATGCCGGCAACCCGGTGATCGGGGTGCGCTCGTTCGGCTCGGACCCGGACCTGGTCGCCCGGCATGTCGCCGCGTTCGTCCGAGGCCAGCAACGACACGGCGTCGGCGCCACCGCCAAGCACTTCCCGGGTCACGGCGGAACGAGCGAGGACAGTCACCTGACCGTTCCCGTGCTCGGCACGGGGATCGACGACATCCGGCGCACCGACCTCCCGCCGTTCCGCTCCGCCGTCAAGGCGGACGTGAAGGTGGTCATGACGGCGCATGTGCGGATACCCGTGCTCGACCCCGAGCTGCCCGCCACCCTCTCACCCGTCGTGACAGGCATATTGCGCGACGAACTCGGGTTCGACGGCGTGGTGATGACCGACGGCCTGGACATGCACGCGATCAGCCGCACATCGGGGCATGTCGAAGCCGGGGTGCTCGCACTAGCGGCCGGGGTGGACGCCCTGTGCGTCGGCGGCGACACCACCGGGCCGGAGCTCGTCGAGAAGATGGCCCAGGCGCTCGTCGACGCCGTCCTCTCCGGACGCCTGCCGGCCGCGCGGCTGGCCGAGGCAGCGTCCCGGGTGAACCAGCTACGCGCGTGGTCGCGCCAGCTCGTGCCCCAGGTTCCCGCAAGCGGCGCAGCCGCTCACGCCGCCCGGCGAGCTGTGATCAGTCGTGGTGACGTTCTGCTCACCAGGCCAGCGTTGGTGATCGAGCTGCACGACGAACCGTCCCTGGCAGCGGGAGACGTCCCCTGGGGTGTGGGGGCGCCGCTGACGGCGCGACTCCCGGGGACCGTCGTCGTCCAGATGAGCGCCAACGACGCGGACCCCGCCACAGTGATCGCGCAGCACCCGGAAGCGCGAGTGGTGGTGTGCGTCCGAGGGGTACGCCGGCGACCGTGGCAGGCGCGGCTAGTGGCGGCGGTCCGCCGGTCGCGGCCCGACGTGATCGTCGTCGACCACGACTCCGGGACACCGGGCGAGGTGCTCGGCACACACCACGTCGTCGCGTACGGCGCGGCTCGCGTCACGGCCGAGGCCGCGGCCGACATCCTCAGCGGCCGGGGGCAAGCCGGCTAGCCCGGCTGCCGACCCGGCCGATCACCGGTGTCAGCAGGCCCACGGCCGACGCCGCCATGACGTGCCACACGGCGTGCCCCTGGAACAGGCTGTCGGGGTGGCACAGCGGTCCACCACTGCGGGACAAGGTGCCGATCAGCGCACCGGTGCCGAGGACCAGCAGCGCTCTGACGATGGTCCGGCGGTGCTGGGGACGAGCCTGCCACCGCAGGACCGACAGCCCGACCGCCGCGGTTGCCAGGGTAGCCTGGGCGGCCAGCCGCACCGGTTCGCCGATCGCGCTGACGGCCACGGCCGCGACGCTGGGAACCAGCCACCATGCATCAGTCAACCGGCGGCCCGCAAGGTCGGACGCCGCGTCGGCCGCGACGAACGCGATCAGGGCGACCAGCGGCAGATCATGTACCACGCCGCTCCACTCGGGCGCAGGGCCGTGGAAGATCACCGACCCCGCGCCTGTGGTCACGATCAGCAGCCCGTAGACGGTGCGCTGGCGCTGGCGGAGCCGTCCGGAGGCGAGCACGCCCAGACCGACGGCCACGAACGCCAGGCTCGTGACCGCATTGGCCGGCTGCCCGAAGAACCCCTCCCCGAACAGCTCGCAGTCCAGCTCGGCCGGCCTGGCGGCACCCATCATCTCTCGACGATACCCAGGCTCCGGCGCGACTCAGGAACCTTGGACATTCCAGGCGTGGTAGGCGGCGATGTCCAGCCAGGCGTTGACCCGCGGCCGGTCTCGCTTGCGATAGGGCTTGCCGGTGTAGTGCCGGGCGAGCCGGTCGATCCCGGACAGATCCGGATCGTCCTCAAGGCTGACCGTGCCCTGCACACTCACATGCCGGTACCAGGACTCGTCGTCCAGGACCGTCAGCGAGACACGAGGATCGGCCTTGATGTGCTCGAGGCGCTTGCGACCGGCGTCGAGATTGAGCAGCACGCGGCCGTCGTCCCAGAGATACCAGGTCGCCACCGTGACCGGGGTGCCGTCGGGGCGCACCGTGGCCATCACGGCGGGGTTCGGCTTCCGGAGCAGCTCGGCGAGTTCGGCGGGTATCGGCGGTCTCTGCACATTCACTCCTCAGGTACGTCATTCGACAGGTGCCATCGCTCAGAGACTACCGTCCACCTGCGCCCTGGCAGCCGCCCGCGCTGCCCGGTCGGCGAGAGTACGCATGGCGGCGACAAGCTCGGCCGGAGCATGTACCTCGAAATCGCAACCGAGCACGACCATCCGGCCGGCCAGCCACTCGAGCGAGTCGTTGCCCCTGATCCTGACCCACGGGTGGCCCAACACGTTCGCCGAGTTCGCCGCGACCATCGCTCCGCTGGCAGATCCGCGTGCGTATGGTGGGGACCCGGCGCACGCCTTTCATGTGGTGGTGCCATCGGTGCCGGGCTTCGCCTTCTCCGACGCGCCCCGAGAGGGCGGCTGGAACGTACACGCGTCGCCCGAATGTGGGCCGCCACATGCTCCAGTGGATGGAGGGCGGTGTGGACCACCACGCTCTACTTCGGGCGGCACCGCAGACCTTCGCGCACGGGTGGACCGACTCCCCCATCGCCGTGCTCGCATGGATGCGGCAGAAGTTCCAGGAGTTCACGCCGATGGCGCGCGTGCCGGAGGATGCGATAGACCGCGACCAGATCCTGACCGCCACGAGCCTCTACTGGTTCACCGGCAGCACAGGCACGTCATCGTGGCCGATGTACGAGGGACTCGGCGACGGCGGTTTCGCTTGGCCGAAGGGGCAGGGCAAGGTGCCTACGGGCGTGTATGGCGGCGGCTCGGCCCTCATGCGCAAGCTGGCGGCGCGCGAAAACACGGTGGTGCATTGGCCCGAGGGCAATCCCGGCAATCACTTCGTCGCCATGGAAGTGCCGGAGGCGCACGTGGCGGACATCAGGGCGTTCTTCGCCAAGGTTCGCTAGCCGGTCAGCTCTTGCGTTCTCCGCCGCGATCCCGTTGCGTGTTCATCAGCTGGAGGCGCTCGTCGAGCAGGTCGTCGATCGTCTCCATCGCGCGTAGTTCTTCCAGAGGGCTGTCACTGGTGCCACGCCGTTCGACGAGTGTATGCAGCTCGTCATCGACCCGGCGGATCTTCGACGACAGGGTCTGTGCCATCGCTACTCTCCTCACGGGACGTCTCACCACATTGGCCGATACATCAAGAGTGCCCGAAGACGGCGTCTCGAAACATCACCGTCAGGTCACTGTTTGGCTTCTTGATACCTCAGCGCGGAGGAGTTCGAGGATGCGCAACGCCGCCGGGTGCCCGGCGACGGACTTCTTGACCGCGACGCAGATGTGGCGAACCGGCGTGGGTGAGACGAGCCGGACGGCCGTGACGCCGCTCGGCAGATCCCCCAGGCCGAGCTCGGGAAGGACCGTCAGGCCGATTCCGGTCGTCGCGAACGAGATCGCCGTGGGGTAATCATGCGTCTCGACCGCGAACTCCGGGGTGAACCCCGCTTCCGCGCACGCGGTGAGCAACACCTGACGGCATACACCGTGGCTGAGGTCGGCGTCGATCCACCGTTCCGCCGCCAGCTCACCCAGGGCGATCTCCGCGTGATCGGCGAGCGGATGGCCGACAGGGACCACCGCCACATACGGGTCGTCGGCGAGCCGGTGGACCTCGACGTCAGCAGACCGCCGCGACGCCGCGTCTTCCACGAAGATGTCGACGTCCGGTACCGCGGACGTGCCGGTGTCGAACTCGGTCATCCGCATGTCCACTCTGAGCTCGGGAAAATCCGTGTGCAGCGCGCCGACCACGGAAGGCAGCCACGCGGCCCCGGCCGAGCCGAAGTAGCCGATGGACAGGCTGCCGACGCGGCCGTCACGCAGGTCGGCGGCGATACCCTCCAGCCGGCTGAGCGCCTCGAACAGGCTTTCAGCTTCGGCGGCCAGCACCCGGCCCGCGGCGGTCGGCTCGACTCCGCGGCCGACCCGTTCGAGCAGGTGGAGCCCGGTCTCCCGCTGGAGCTGCGACAACTGCTGGCTGACCGCGGAGGAGGTGTAGCCGAGCGACTCCGCGCTGGCCCGGATGGAACCGGTGGCGACGACGGCGCGCAGCACGCGAAGGCGAGATACATCGAGCATGAGCCAACCATACAGCGCTACTTAACGAACCTGAAGTAATAATCGCTTGTCCTGAAGTGTTTGCGGTTCCACGATAGGTGTCGTGACCATCCGCCTGGACGACCGTATCGAGCCTCGCCCCACCCCACCCACCCCGTCGCGAAGCAGCGCCAAGGCCGCACTTGCGGCGGGCGTCACCGTCGTCCTGTGGGCATCGGCGTTCGTCGCCATCAGGGGCATCGGCCACGAACTCTCCCCCGCGCCGATGGCGCTCGTGCGGCTGGCCGTCGCCGCCACCACGCTCACGGTCGTGATGCTGGTGGTGCACCGTGGCCGGCCACGAGTGGCGGTACCCAGGCGGTCCGCGGGCCTTCTCGTCGCCTACGGCGTTCTGTGGCTGGCCGGGTACACCGTCGCCCTGAACGCCGCGGAACGCCATGTCGATGCGGGCACGGCGGCGCTGCTGGTGAACGTCGCCCCACTGCTCATCGCGTTCGGTGCTGGCATGTTCCTCGGCGAGGGGTACCCGCGGCCACTCATCCTCGGCTCCGTGGTCGCCCTCACCGGGGTCGCCGTGATCGCGCTCGGATCCGACGGGGAGCGGGACTCTCTCGGCGTCCTCCTCTGCCTCCTGGCGGCCCTGTTGTATGCGGCGGGCGTACTGATCCAGAAGGTCATCCTGCGCCGTGTCGATGTGCTCACCACCACCTGGCTCGGCTGCGTCGTGGGCACGGCGGCGCTGCTTCCCTGGGCGCCGCAGCTTCTCGGCGAGATCCAGGCGGCCTCCGCCGGCTCGGTCCTCGCCGCTGTCTACCTCGGCCTGTTCCCCACGGCTATCGGCTTCACCACGTGGGCCTATGCGCTCCGCCGGATGGATGCCGGACGGCTCAGCGCGACCACGTACGCCGTACCGGCGGTCTCGGTGGCCCTGTCGTGGGTCCTGCTGAGCGAGGTGCCCACGGCCTACAGCATGGCCGGCGGAACGATCTGCCTCGTAGGGGTGGCGATATCGCGGTACCGGAGACGGTGATCAGACCCGTGGCGGCTTCGCGGTGTACTCCGCACCCGCCCGCCGGGCCAGGAACTCGGACAGAGGGCCGGGCAGCTCCGCCACCCTTCCTCCCCAGTCGTACACGACTGCCGTGCCCGCGATGAGGTCGTGCATGGCCCGGTGTTCACGCTGGAGGACGATACCGGCGAACCCGAGCCCGGCGATCACCGCGCTGAGCGGGAAGGCCAGAGTGCGCACCAACGCCTTCCGGCCCGGCAAGGTCGAACCGTCCGCGGCCACCACGCGCAAGCCCACGAGCCCTTTTCCGGGTGTGCGGCCCGCGATGGCCAGACTGATGTACATGTAGAGGAAGGCCCAGATCGCCAGAGCGATGGACGACACCGGGCCAGCTGGGTCGTTCGCCAGGGACGCGCCCACGACCACCCGGGCGAGCAGGTCCAGCCCGGCCACCCCCGCGGTGAACGAACCGAGCACGATCGCGACATCGAGCGCCGCTCCCGCGGCACGGCTGACGGCACCCGCGTAGTGGCCGGTCACCCGGAGCCTGGGCACGACCGTCATGCCGGGCGCTCCCCGGAAAGCCGGGGCGGACCCCACGGCTGCTCCTCGGGATCGCGGCGAAGGAGACGGTTGACCAGACGGTCGACGACGACGTCGAGGCCGACGATCTGCCGGCGAGCAAGATCCAGGGCGGACCCGGCCACTCGCCCGGTGCTTTCCGCCACGATCTCCGGCACACCGGCCCGCCGGACAGCTGCTTCCAGGTCGACGTTCTCCAACGCGGCGTCGAGATCCACCCGGGCGACCAGACGGTTCACATCCACTCGATCCATGAGCCGGTCCACGTCCACTCGCTCAAGCAGCCGGTTGACGTCGATGCGATCGAGAAGGCGGTTCACGTCCACCCGGTCGAGCAGGGCGTCGACGTCGACGTGCTCGATGACGGAGTCCGGATCGATCGTCTCGACCACTCGCCCGGTGACCGCACCCGCCAGCCGGCCGAGCCGGCCCTGCCGGCTCTTGGATCTGCTGGACTGCGCGTCACTCACGGTGCCGACTCTATCCAGCAGCCGGCTCCCGCGGTCAGCGCGACGCGCTGGCTGTTCTGAGTCCGCGTTCTGCGGCCACCCCGAAGGCGTCGCCGCCCTTCTTCTTGCGGTCGTCGGTCCCCCATGCGCGTGTCCGCGGCACGGGCACCATTCGGGGGACATGTTTCGAGCAGTGGATATACGCTTCCTCGACGTCCACGACCACCCAGCGCTCCGGCCGGCGTCCCGGGATGTCGGTGTCTACGTCCACTTCCGGGTACCGGGCGCGGAACTCCTCTGCCGCGACCAGCGATGCCGCCCCGTTCACGTGCAACCCGACGAGATCCTGGACGAAGTCCATGAACAACAGGCCGACATGCGGGTTCTCCGTCATGTTGCCCGCGCTGGCGAGCACGCCGTTGCCGCGGTACTCGGGCCACGCGAGGGTGGTCGAGTCGAGGACCCGGACGAACCCGGCCGGCCCGGCCCGGAACGTCACGTCGCATTCACCCCCGGCGTCCGAGGTGCCGACGAAGACCATCTCCATGCGTGAGATGAACTCCCGCATGTGCTCGTTCACCCGGTCCGACATCTGTTCGCGATAGAACCGATCCGCCCGGTCTCGCGTGCCGCAGGCTTCCTGAAGCGCGTGTTCACCAGCCGAACCGGGACGATCTTCGCCTATGCCCGCATCCGGGTGTGTCATGATCACGAACCTCCAAGCCCGCCCAGGCCTGTCGCAGCCCCACCGAATTGATCACTCAACGTGATCAAATGTAACAGTAAAGGAGGATATCAGCGGCCTCGCCCCACTGCTGAACGGGCAGCGGCGCTGACGATGGCCGCGCGTTCCCGGGCGGTGATGACCGAGGCAGCTCGCAGCTGGTCCGCGACGTCGCTCGCATGCCGGACGAACTCGCCATGGTTATCCCAGTGCTCGCCGTCGAGAATGTGGTGGTTGACGGTACAGGACCCGGCCAGCGCGTGGTTGGGGACGCCGCTGTCGACGCCGCCGATCACCACCGTCGCCCGGTCGTCGTCCTCCGTGCACACCGGCATCGCGAGCGGCCCGCCCACCACCGGCAGCTCTACCGAGGTGGCTGTGAGGTCGATGGTCAGCTCGGTGCCCGGCTGCGGCCGGATCGTGAACTCCGGATCGGTCGAGTAGATCATCAGGCCCAGCTGGCGCCCGGCGGGGATCACCTGGTCGTCGGGCTGCAAGGGGAAGGTCACGTCGACGAACTCACCCGGCTCCATCGGGTCCTCCTCGCTGAGGGAGGTCCGGTTGAGCGGATCGGCCCACCCGCGGGTGACCACGCTGGTACTCGAACTTCGAGTGCTCGACGTGCATCCGGAGGCTCCGGTCCACGGCAGCCGGACCAGAGCCGCCGACAGGTTCGCCCGGTCCTTGCTCGACGCCATGCGCACCGTGACCGTCGGTGTGCCGGAGATGTGCACGTCCTCGTCGAACACCGGCGTGGTGTAGAGCAGCCGGTGCTGCGACTCCTGGGTGGCGAGCGTGCCGGCGTTGCATGCGGCGTTCCCGGCGTCGACCAGGGTCTCGCGCTCCGTCCCGGGCTTGGCCAGGGATGTCATGCCGCCCACCGATGCGCCACCCGCCTGCAGATTGAGCGTCACCGTCGCCGCGGCCGGGTTCGGATAGTCGTCGTACGGGGTCAGGGTGCTCGCGCCGGTCTCGTTGCGCACGATCCAGGCTCGCCGCGGGTCGTCCTCGACGCCGTTCTCCACGCCGTAGAGATACCGGCTGAACCAGCGGTTCATCATCTCGTGCGGCGGAGCACCACCGTGACCGCCCTGGTGGAAGTACTCCTGGACAGGAACGCCGCGCTCTTTGAGCGCCTCCGAGATCCGCACGCTGTGCTCGGGCATCACGTTCCAGTCGTTGAACGCGTGCGCCATCAGGGTGGCCGCCTCGAGGTCATCGAGCTGGTTCAGGTAGTCACGCTCGGCCCAGAACTCGTTGTAGTCACCGGTCACCCGATCGTGCTCGGCCTGCATCTGATCCCGATACGTGTCGATGCAGTACTGACGATTGTCCGGGTCGCCGCTGTTGATGTAGTCGAACAGGTAGTCGACGTCCTCGCCGAGCCATCCGCCCGGGTTCCGCACCAGGCCATTGGAGCGGTAGTAGTGGTAGTACGACGTGTTCGGCGCCACCGGGATGATGGCCTCCAGGCCGTCGACGCCGGTGGTGGCCGCAGCCAGCGGAAGCGTCCCGTTGTACGACGTCCCCGTCATCCCGACCTTGCCGGTCGACCAGTACGCGTCGACCTCCTCGTCGCCGTCGGCGCTCGTGTAGCCCGTCGCGCGGCCGTTGAGCCAGTCCACCACCGCCTTCGGCGCGAGGGACTCGTTGCTGCCGCCGACCGTTGGGCACCCCTGCGACAAGCCGGTGCCCGGAGACTCCGAATGCACCACGGCGAACCCACGCGGCACCCAGGTACTGACATGGCTGTTCGAGATGATCGGGCTGGTGCCCCCGGGTGCACTGATGGGCGGAGGGGACTCGCGAAGCGGCGGCTTCTCTCCGAGTTCGTGGTTGACGTCCCAGAAGTACCGGGACTGCGTGGACGCCGAGCCGGAGTAGTACGGGCTGGTCTCGTAGACCACGGGGACAGTCAGGTCGCCGGTCTCGGTCTCGCTGGGCCGGGCCACCTCGACGTGCATCCGATCCCGCTTGCCGTCGCCGTCGCTGTCGAACTCGGTCTCCACCCAGAGCTCGTGCCGCACCCATGGCTCCTCGAACACCGGCTGAGCCATGCCGTCGACGAAGACCGGCCCGGATGCGGCCGTGTCGGCGTCCGCGGCGGGCTCGGTGTCCTGTGGGGCGGCCTGGGCGCCCGCGGCGGTCAGCATCCCTGCCGCGAGCACTCCGGCGGTGATCGCCGCCGCTCCTGCGGGTATCCGACGGCGCATTCCACGCAACTCCGGCGATCTCATCATGCTCGGACAGTAGCGACGAGCGGAAAGCGTGTCATCAGACAGCTGTCCTACGTCCGAGCGAGCGCGCCCGACATGTGATGGAGCGAACGCCGGGTGGCGCGGTGCAACCGAACCACACCCTCAGGCGTGTTCTTCAGTGAGATGCCGAGAGACCGGCCGCCTGGGTGTGGCCGGCGACGTCAGGAGGTCCACTATGAACATCAGGCATCGTGTACGCAAGCTCGCGGTCGCGGTTGGTGCTGCCACCGTCATCCCCCTGGGGATGATAGCGACGGCACCGCTCGCACAGGCCTCGCACGCTCCCTACGAGGGCAAGGTCACGGCCTCGTCGCTGAACGTCAGGAGTGCTCCCACGGGTGCCTCGGCGAAGGCCGGATCGCTCAGCCGGGGCACAACGGTCAAGCTGCAGTGCAAGGTAATCGGGCCCAGGGTCGGCGGCAACGACCTGTGGTACAAGCTCGCCAACGGCAATTGGGTGACCGCCCGCTACGTCTCCAACGTCGGCAAAGCCCCCCGGTTCTGCGGTGACGGCAGGGAGTACAGCGGCAAGGTGATCGCGCAGAAGTCGCTCGCCGTTCGCAGCGGCCCCAGCACCGCCAACCTCAAGGTCAGCTCCGCCCCGCGCGGCATCGTGCTCCCCATCGTCTGCAAGGTCGACAATCAGAAGATCGATGGCAACGCCCGCTGGTACCAGCTCACCGGTGACGGCGGCGGGCAGTGGGTGTCGGCCCGCTACGTCTCGAACGTCGGCGCCGCTCCCCCGTACTGCTGATCCGGAACGTCGGCGCATTTGGTGATTGAACTGCCGGTGGGTGGGAACCTTCATGGTCCCACCCACCACGATGCCGCCGACGATATGGAGCGCCCGGGACATGAGCAGCGAGGTCTGGCCAGGCGAGGCATATCCGCTGGGCGCGACGTACGACGGCTCGGGCACCAACTTCGCGCTGTTCAGCGAGATCGCCGATCAGGTCGAGCTGTGCCTTTTCGATGCCGACGACGCGGAGACCCGGGTGCCGTTGACCGAGGTGGACGGTTTCGTCTGGCACGGTTTCCTGCCCGGGGTCGAGCCGGGACAGCGTTACGGGTTCCGCGTCCATGGGCCGTACGACCCTGGCAGCGGGCACCGCTGTAATCCGGCGAAGCTCCTGCTCGATCCCTATGCCAAGGCGATCGACGGTACGTTCGGCTGGGGCCAGACCCTGTTCAGCTACAACTTCGGCGACCCGGACAGCCGCAACGACGACGACTCCGCGCGTCTGATGCCCAAGTCCGTCGTCATCAACCCGTTCTTCGACTGGGGCGTGGACCGCCCGCCGGGCCACGAGTATACGGAGACGGTGATCTACGAGGCGCACGTCAAGGGCCTGACTCAGACTCACCCGCACATCCCGGAGGAGATCCGGGGCACCTACGCCGCGATCGCCCACCCGGTGATGATCGAATATCTGACCTCGCTTGGGGTCACCGCGATCGAGCTGATGCCGGTGCACCACTTCGCCGATGACTCCACGCTGCAGGACAAGGGGCTGGCCAACTACTGGGGCTACAACACCATCGGCTTCTTCGCCCCTGACCCCAAGTACAGCTCCAGCTCCACGCCGGGCGGCCAGGTCCAGGATTTCAAGGCCATGGTGCGGGAACTCCACGCGGCCGGCATCGAGGTCATCCTCGATGTCGTGTACAACCACACCGCCGAGGGAAACCACCTGGGCCCCACGTTGTCCTTCCGCGGCATCGACAATGCGGCGTACTACCGGACCGTCGAGGACGACAAGCGGTATTACATGGACTACACCGGCACCGGGAACTCCCTGAACGTCCTCCATCCCCACACCCTGCAGCTGATCATGGATTCGCTGCGGTACTGGGTCACCGAGATGCACGTGGACGGCTTCCGCTTCGACCTTGCGTCCACTCTGGCACGGGAGTTTTACGACGTGGAGCGGCTGTCGACCTTCTTCGAAATGGTCCAGCAGGATCCCACCGTGAGCCAGGTCAAGCTCATCGCCGAGCCGTGGGACCTCGGCCCAGGGGGCTACCAGGTGGGCAAGTTCCCGCCGCAGTGGACCGAATGGAACGGCAAGTACCGGGACACCGTGCGCGACTTCTGGCGCGGCGAGCCGTCCACACTGGGCGAGTTCGCCGCCAGGATCACCGGCTCGGCCGACCTCTACGAGCGCTCGGCGCGCCGTCCGGTCGCCTCGATCAACTTCGTCACCGCGCACGACGGCTTCACCCTGCGTGACCTGGTCTCGTACAACGAGAAGCACAACGAGGCCAACGGCGAGGACAACAATGACGGCGAAAGCCACAACCGGTCGTGGAACTGCGGCACGGAAGGCCACACCGACGACCCCGAGATCAACGCCGTTCGCGCGCGGCAGCAACGCAACTTCCTGACCACCTTGCTGCTGTCCCAGGGGGTGCCGATGATCTGTCACGGCGACGAGCTCGGCCGCACTCAGAACGGCAACAACAACGGCTTCTGCCAGGACAACGAGATCACCTGGATCGCCTGGGACAGTGCCGACGCCGGGCTGCTGGAGTTCACTCGCCGCCTGGTCTCGCTGCGTGCGGACCACCCGGTATTCCGCCGCCGCCGATTCTTCGACGGACGGCCGGTGCCCCAGCGCGAGGCGGAGCGGGTGCCGGACATCGACTGGTTCCGCCCCGACGGCACCGGCATGAGCGACGAGGACTGGGACAGCGGGTTCGGCAGATCGGTCACGGTGTTCCTCAACGGCCACGGCATCGCCGGCCTGGACGTCCGCGGCCAGCGCGTGATCGACGACTCCTTCCTCCTGTGCTTCAACGCGCACGACGAGCGGGTGGACTTCACGCTGCCCGATCCCGAGTACGGAGGCGCGTGGCAGCTGGTGCTCGACACCGCCGTCCCCGGCGACGCGGCTGATCCGGGCAGCGAGCCGGTCAAGGCGGGCTCGGCCGTCGGCGTGACCGGCCGGGCGATGGTCGTTCTCCAGAGTGTCGCCGCATGACTGCCCAGCGTCCCAGCTCCACGTATCGCCTTCAGATCAGTCCTGACTTCGCCCTCGCCGACGCCGCTCGGGTTCTGCACCATCTGGACCGACTGGGGGTCGGCGCCGTGTACTGCTCGCCGCTACTGCAGTCGGCAGACGGATCCGGCCATGGATACGACGTCGTCGACGTCACCCGCGTCGATGAGGCACGTGGCGGTGAGGACGGCTGGCGGGCGTTCCTGTCCGCGGCCCGCGGCCTCGGCCTCGGCGTGGTGGTGGACATCGTTCCCAACCATCTCGGTGTCGCCGGCGCCGTAGAGAACCCGGCCTGGTGGGACGTCCTGCGCCACGGCCGGAACTCGAGGTACGCGGCGTGGTTCGACATCGAGTGGGCCCGGGGACGGATCCTGCTGCCGGTGCTCGGCCCGGACGCCGATCCGGCCACGGACCTCACCGTCGCCGACGGCGAACTGTGCTACTTCGAGCATCGTTTTCCACTCGCCCCCGGCACGGGCCCCGGCCCGGCCGACTCCCCCGCCGACGTCCATGACCGGCAGCACTACCAGCTGGTCGACTCCCGCCGCGCGGACACCGATCAGAACTACCGGCGGTTCTTCGCCGTCAGCACCTTGGCCGGCGTGCGGGTCGAGGATCCGGCGGTGGCCACCGCTACCCACGAACGTGTGCTCGCGTGGGTACGGGACGACGAGATAGACGGCCTGCGAGTGGACCACCCGGACGGACTCGCCGACCCAGCCGCGTACTTCACCTGGTTGCGGTCGGAAGCTCCGGACGCGTGGCTCACCGCCGAGAAGATCCTGGAGCCCGGGGAGGCGTTACCGGCCCGGTGGCCGGTGGACGGAACCACGGGCTACGACGCGCTGGCCGAGGTGGGGCCTCTGTTCGTCGATCCGCGCGCGGAGCCTGCGTTCGACCGCCTCTACCGGGACGTGACCGGCGACCACCTCGACTTCGCCGGCCACGTGCAGGCCGGTAAACGGCTTGTCGCGACCACCATCCTGCGCGCCGAGATCCGCCGCCTGGCCCGTCTCGTCCCCAGCGTGCCACGGGCCGTCGAGGCGCTCACGGAGCTTGCCGTCGCCTTTCCCGTCTACCGCTCGTATCTCCCGGACGGCGCCGAGAACCTGGCGGGAGCGGTCCGGCTCGCCTGCCGCCGGCGGCCCGAGCTGGCCGAGGCCGTCGCGTCGCTCCTCCCCCGGCTGACCGATCCCGCCGACGAACTCTGTGTGCGTTTTCAGCAGACGACCGGCGCGGTGATGGCGAAGGGCGTGGAAGACACCGCCTATTACCGGTACGCCCGCTTCGTGGCACTCAACGAGGTGGGCGGCGACCCGTCGCTCTTCGGCCTCGATCTCGACGAGTTCCACGATGCCCAGCGGCTGCGGCAGGCGAACGCGCCGTACTCGATGACCACCTTGTCCACACACGACACCAAGAGAGGCGAGGACGTCCGAGCCTGGCTGGCGGTACTGTCGGAGCTGCCGGACGAGTGGGCGGTCCTCGTCCGGCACCTGTCCGACACGGCCCCGATGCCCCATGCGGCGCTGGGCTACCTGTTGTGGCAGTGCGTCGTCGGCGTCGGGCTGGATCAACCCGCCCGGCTGCACGCCTACGCCGAGAAGGCGATGCGGGAAGCCGCGGACGGCACCGGGTGGGCACATCCGGACGAGAAGTTCGAACACGCCGTGCACGCGGCCCTGGACGCGCTTCACGACGAGCCGCGTTTGCGCTCCCAGATCGATGCCCTGCGAGACCGGATCCGCCCATTCGGCTGGAGCAATGCGCTCGCCCAGAAGCTGATCCAGCTCACCATGCCGGGAATCCCGGATGTCTACCGAGGCACCGAGGGGTGGGAGGACTCACTCGTCGATCCGGACAATCGCCGCCCGGTGGACTTCACCGCACTGCGGTCTCTGCTGGAGGTGGACCAGCCACCGGTCGACGCCACCGGGGCCGCCAAGGCATGGATCGTGTCCCGGGCGTTGCGGCTGCGCCGGGACCGGCCCGAGCTCTTCCGCGGCTATGAGCCGGTTCCGGTGACCGGTCCGAAAGCCGAGCACGCCGTCGCCTTCGACCGGGGCGGCTCGATCACCGTCGCCGCCCGGCTGCCGGTCGCGCTGCGGGCGGGGGGCGGTTGGACCGGCACCGCGATCGACCTGCCGGCCGGGCTGGTCGATCTGCTCACCGGGCGCCCGATGGGCGGCCGGACACCGCTCGACGAGCTCCTGACCCGCTACCCGGTCGCCTTGCTGGCACCGGTCTGAGCTGCACGCCCCTACTCGCAGAAGGGCCGATTCCGTGACCGACTTCCAGCTCTGGGCCCCGGCGGCGAACAGCGTGCGGCTGCAGGCCGGCGACTCGACCGTGCCGATGCATTCCACCACCGGCGGGTGGTGGGAGGCGAGCGCCGACGTGGCACCGGGCACCGACTACGGATACCTGCTGGACGATTCGAGCCAGCTGCTCCCCGATCCGTGCTCCCGCTGGCAGCCGCACGGGGTGCACGAAGCCAGCCGCCTGTACGACGACGACGCCTTCGCCTGGACCGATCACGCGTGGCCGGGCCGCGAGCTGCCAGGCGCGGTGATCTACGAGATGCACATCGGCACGTTCAGCGCGGGTGGCACCTTCGAGGACGCCCTCCCACACCTGGACCATCTGGTGGATCTGGGCATCACGCACGTCGAGGTGCTGCCGGTCAACGCGGTCAACGGAATCTGGAACTGGGGCTACGACGGCGTGGGCTGGTTCGCGGTGCACGAGCCACTGGGTGGGCCGGACGGTTTCAAGCGGTTCGTCGACGTCTGCCACGAGCGCGGGCTCGCCGTTCTGCTCGATGTGGTGTACAACCATCTCGGCCCCAGCGGCAACTACCTTCGCCGGTTCGGCCCGTACGAGACCACCGGACGCAGCACCTGGGGTGAGCTGATCAACCTCGAGGAGGACGTGGTCCGGCGCTTCATCATCGACAATGCGCTGATGTGGCTGCGCGACTACCACGTCGACGGGCTCCGGCTCGATGCCGTGCACGCGCTGGTGGACCGCCGCACGCCGCATCTGCTGGCGGAGCTCTCCGCCGAAGTCGAGGAGCTCGCGGTGCAGGTCGGACGGTCCTTGCCGCTCATCGCCGAGTCCGACCTCAACGACCCGATCATGATCGAGCCACGCGCGGCCGGCGGTCACGGCATGGACGCGCAGTGGAACGACGACGTCCACCACGCCCTGCACGCGTTGCTGACCGGTGAGCGGCAAGGCTACTACTGCGACTTCGGCTCACTGGCCGTGCTCGCCAAGGTGTGCACAGCCGCGTTCCTGCACGACGGCACCTACTCGAGTTTCCGCGGTGCGGTCCACGGCCGCCCCGTGGACCGCGAACATACGCCGGGCTTCCGGTTCGTGGTATGCCTGCAGAACCACGACCAGGTCGGCAACCGCGCCGCCGGAGACCGGCTTCCTGAACTGACCTCACCGGGGCGCCTGCGGATCGGGGCCGTCCTCCTGCTGAGCCTGCCCTTCACGCCGATGCTCTGGATGGGCGAGGAGTGGGCCGCCTCCACCCGATGGCCTTACTTCACCTCGCATCCGGAGCCGGAACTGGCCGAGATCGCCAGCAGCAAGCGGATCGAGGAGTTCGCGCAGCACGGCTGGGACACGGATACCATGATCGACCCACAGGACCCGGCCGCCTTCACGACGGCGAAGCTGAACTGGGACGAGCGCGACGATCCCGAGCACGCCGACGTGCTGGCCCTGTATCGCCGGCTGGTCGCGTTCCGGGCGGCCGAGCCGGACCTGCGCGACGCTGACCTCACCGCCGTCGCGGTCGACTACGACGAGGACCGCGAGTGGCTCGTCCTGCACCGCGGATCACTGCGCGTGGTGGCGAACCTCGCAGACACGGCGCAGACCATCCCGGTCGCGGAGGTATCGACGACCACGTCCGAGATATGCCTGGCAACCGGAGAGGCCGCTGTCGCCTCCGGCGGCGTCGAGCTCGCCGCTGAGACGGCCGCGATCATCCGGCTCTGACCAGGCGCATCGATACTCCCCTGTTACTCCGCCGCCGCGGTCACCTCACGAAGAGAAGCATGAGGATGCGCGCCACCACCGGCAGCACGAGGAAGTACAAGAGCAGGATGAACACGAACGGGCCGGCCCCGCGACGCGGGCCAGGCGTGGGCCGCTGCGGAGCGGTGGGCATGGGGCCCCGCGGCGGATCCGGCGGCACCGGGCCCTGCTGCGGCGGCGGGTCCGATGTCGCAATGGTGGGACGCTCGCTCAGCAGGACGTCACGAGCCCGGGCCAGCTCGCGGAAGGTCCGCTCGTCGCCGCCGGTGTCCGGATGGCCGCCCTGCAGGACCTTGTGACGAAACGCCCGCGTGACCTGTGCCGGGCCCGCGCCCCGCGGTACTCCGAGTATCTCGTGCGGCTCGCGGCTGCCGTGTGCACGCTGGTCGATGGGCATGAAGCCGTGTCACCACCTCTCGCGTCTGTGCTGGCTTCCGCCGGACGTGGCTCGCCGGCTTACCCATATGACGCCGCGTGACGCGGATATGTGACACGCGCGGCTCAGCGATGCGTGGCAGGAGAGCCGCCGCGACGGTGATCGGCCAGCACCTCGCCGATCACCCGCAGCTGGACGGCCGCCGCCTCGTCGTCGCTGTCGATCACATCCGCCAAGACGATCAGGGCCTTCCACAGCGCCCATCCGCGGGCGCGCGCCCACGTGCCCGGATCCTGCCCGACCGCGGCGCGGAAGGCCTCCCGGCTCTCACCGGAGAACAGCGTCCACGCGATCACCAGGTCACATGCCGGGTCACCCACGCCGGACGTGCCGAAGTCGATGACCGCTGCAAGCTGACCGTCCTTGACGAGAAGGTTGCCGTGTGCGATATCGCCATGGAACCATACCGGGTCACCGTGCCAGGTTGCCGACAACGCGGCGTCCCAGACGGCTTCTGCGCCGGCGACGTCGATCCGCCCGTCCAGCCAGCGACGCACGGACCAGCTGAACGGAAAGTCTTCGCCCGGTGCGCCCTTCGCCAGCGGCACCGGGATCGGCACCGGAAGCGCTGGAGCGAGCAGCGGCAGCCAGCGGTCTTCCTTCTCGACGGCGGGCGCGTATGCCTCGGCGGTCGGTAACCGCACGGTCATCTCGTCCCCGAGGCGGTAGGTGCGGTTGTCCCAGCCGTCCACCGCGACCGGGGTAACCGGCAGATCCTTCCACTGGGGGAACTGGGCGCTGATCAGCCGCTCCACCAGCTGCGCGTCGATCCCGGCTCGCCCGTCGCGGTGCGCAATGTCGACCATCCCGACCATTCTCACCGGCAGTGATCACACAGGCAACTGACTATTAGGCCTCATCGGGTTGCGCGGTCAACCCGTCGTAGTAGGCCTTCATCGCCGGGTAGTACTCGTCGAAGTGTGGTCTGGGCAGCCCGTTCTCGGCCGCCACCAGCATGTCGAGGTAATGCTCCCAGCCGGGGCCGACCTCACCGAGCCCGGCTTCACTTTGCAGGTGCTGCACGAGACGCAGCTCCGTTGAACTCGCGACCTCGGTCAGCAACAGCTCCATGGCCCATTCGCCGGCCTCGTCGGTCATGGACACGGCCAGCCGGCGCGGCGGGTCACACGCATCGATGCGTACATCGCACCACGGCGTCTGCTCCTCGTAGGCCATCTGCACCTTGATGGTCCGGCCGGGACCCGCGTCGCCCTCCCACGGCCCGAACCAGCGCGCCGTGCGGTCAGGTTCGGTGATGCTGGCCCACACGTCTTCGGTGCCCGCCCGGAAGGTCCGGGTGAGTACCAGGTCTGGCCCTGATTGACCGCGAAACAATCGGCCGGTTGGTGTCTTCGTCATGCCGTCTTCTCCTCGTCCGTGCGTGTTGCCTGATGGGAGCGGCGCTCCCGGCGAGTCCGATAGACCTCGGTCTCCAGCGCGTCGAGGTGGCGCTCCCAGTCCGCGGGCCGGGTGAACTCCGCCAGCCAAGCCACGAGCTCGGAGAATCCCCCGGCGGTCAGAACATAGAACCGATGCCGGCCGACGAACTCGTCGCGCACCAGGCCACTGTGCTTCAGCACGCGCAAGTGCCTGCTCACGGCCGGCCGGCTGATGTCGAAGCGCTCGGCGATCTCTCCTGCTGGAAGCCGCCGTTCACGCAGCATCCGCAGGATCTCCCGTCGCACCGGATCCGCGATCGCGGAGGCCACCTCGTCCATGCCGAGAAGCGTAACCTATTGGTTACGCGTTGTCACTAGTCAATCGTGCGCGGCTCGGAATTGCCTTCGCTCGTGCTCGCTGCCCGCGTCGCTGGCCAGGTCGTCGCCGAGATCGACCCGGACAGTGCACAGCCGGCCGGTGAAGTGGTTGTCGGCGATCGGATAGTCGTCGGTCACCGGCGAGGCACGGTCGACGCCCAGGTCGAAGGTTTCGTCGAAGGCGAAGTAGTACGGGATGGTGGCGTCCACCCGCCCTTCCGCGACCTTCCTGCCGTCGACGAGCAACCGTGCGGTGCCGCCCTGCCCGACGCCACCGCCGTCGTAGGCGAAGTCCAGCTGGATCTCGTGACGGCCCACCGTCAGCGGCTCCGGCGCGGTCAGCGTGTGCACGGTGAGGCCGAAGTAGTTGTAGGCATACTTCGGCCTGCCCGCGTCGACGTACAAGGACCAGCCGCCGAACCGGCCTCCCTGGGCGACGAGGACGCCGGACGCACCCTCCCGCGGCACCTCGACCGTCGCGGTGATGGTGTGTGAACGGTTCTTCACGTTCGGCGCGGTCTCCTCGGTCAGCCGGAGGCCCGGACCGCGGAACGTGACGCTCCTGCGGTCCCCGAACAGATCGAGCCGGCCTGCCTCCTTGGGATTCTCCCGCTCGGTCATCCGGTCGTCGAGCGGGAACACGTTGTACTTCGCCGCCTCGATGAGGAACAGCTGCTGCAGCTCCCGCAGCTTTCCGGGGTGATCAGCGGCGAGGTCATGCGCCTGGGTCCAGTCGACGTTCGTGTCGTAGAGCTCCCAGACGTCGTCGTCGTACGACGAAGCGGCACCGTCCTGCACCATCTCCCACGGGACTCCGTGGCGGGTCACGGCCATCCAGCCCTCGTGGTAGATGCCGCGATGGCCCACCATCTCGAAGTACTGCAAGCGCCGACGCTCCGGCGCCTCGGAGTCGTTGAAGCTGTAGAGCATGCTGGCGCCCTGGATGGGCTGCTGCGCGACTCCGTTCACACTGATCGGATGCGGCAGTCCAGCCGCTTCCAGGATGGTCGGCATCACGTCGATCACGTGGTGGAACTGGTTCCGGATGCCACCGCGTTCCTCGATGCCCTCCGGCCAGTGCACCACCAGCCCGTCGCGGATCCCACCGAAATGCGAGGCCACCTGTTTCGTCCATTGGTATGGGGTGTTCATCGCCAAAGCCCAGCCCACCGGATAGTGCGCATGGGTCGTCGCGTCACCGAGGGCGTCGTCGTGGGCGTTGATGAACTCAGCGGTGTCCGGGATGCCGCTGGCGAACCGGTGCTCGTTGAGCGTGCCGCCCAGGCCACCCTCCGCCGACGCTCCGTTGTCCCCCAGGATGTAGAAGATCAGCGTGTTGTCCAGCTCACCCATGTCCTCCAGAGCATCGACCAGCCGTCCCACCTGGTCGTCGGTGTGCTCGGCGAATCCCGCGTAGAGCTCCATCAGCGACGCCGCGGAACGGCGCTCCTCATCGCCGAGCTCATCCCAGTGCGGCACGCCGTCGGCCCACGGCGCGAGTTCGGCGTCCTGCGGCACCACGCCGAGTTCCCGCTGTCGCTCAAGGGTGATCTCACGCTGGCGGTCCCAGCCATGGTCGAACGCTCCGCGGTACTTCTCGCGGTACTCCGTCGGCACGTGGTACGGCGCATGGGTGGCGCCGAACGGCACATAGGCGAAGAACGGGACGTCCGGCTTCAGCGCCTTCTGGTTTCCGATCCATCCGATCGCCTGGTCGACGAGGTCCTCGGACAGGTGATAGCCGTCCTCCGGTCGCTGCTGCGGCTCGATCGGCGTGGTCCCATCGAACAGCACGGGATACCAATGGTTCATCTCCGCGCACATGAAGCCGTAGAACTTCTCGAAGCCCTCACCGGTCGGCCACCGGTCGAACGGTCCGGCTGGGCTCACGTCACGGGCGGGCGTCTGGTGCCACTTGCCGAATGCGCCGGTGTTGTACCCGTTGCCCGAGAGCACCTGCGCCAGCGTCGCCGCGCTGCGCGGACGGATCCCGGTGTAACCGGGCGCGGCGCTGGCCATCTCCGTCGTCACGCCCATCCCGACCGAGTGATGATTTCGCCCCGTGAGCAGAGCCTGCCGTGTCGGCGAGCAGATGGCGGTGACGTGGAACCGGCTGTACCTCAATCCGTTCTCCGCCAGCCGATCCGCAGTGCGCATCCGGCACGGACCGCCGAACGCCGACGGGGCACCGAAACCCATGTCGTCCACGAGGACCACAAGAACGTTGGGCGCGCCCTGGGGTGGACGCAGCGGTGCTTGAGGCTGATAGGGCGGCGTCTGCAGGCGGGCATCGACAGAGGTGGCCGGTGGATAGTGTGGATCCGGTCCGGGAAGGTGCTCCGTCGTCATGAACTCTCCGTCTCGACGCCCTCGAGCCAGGACTGGACCGTGTCCTGGTTATCGGCGATCCACTCGCTGGCGATCGTCTCCGCGGGTACCTCCTCCTGCCCGTAGAGGTAAATCCACTCCGAGGCGGTGTCGAGGTCGATCTCCATCTGGGACAGCAGGCGGGTGACCTCGGGATGGTCGTCGGCGAACCCGGAACGGGTCACGACGCGGATCTCCCCTGCGCCCGGCCACACACCCTCGGGGTCGTCGAGGTAGACGAGATCCCACTCCACGTTCATCCAATGGGGCTCCCAGCCGAGGAAGACCACCGGCTCGCCCTGTTCCGCCTTCCCCCCGACGTCGGCGAGCATGGCCGCCGTGCTCGACTCGATCAACTCCCAGTCACCCAAACCGTATGCGTCCGCCGCGATCGCGTCGGCGATGTACTCGTTGCCCGGAGTTCCGGACTCGATCCCGACGAACTGCTTGCCGAACAAGTCAGCATTCGGTGCCAGATCGGCCAGTGAGGTGATGCCGTGCTCCTCGCTCACGTACGCCGGCACCACAGGTGCGTAAGTGGTGCCGGTGACGAGCGTCGTGACCACATCGATCTCACCGGCCTCCAGGTGCTCGGCGAAGACCGGCTCCTGGCTCGGCCACCAGTTCCCCAGGTACACGTCCACATCACCGTCGGCGAGCCCCACGGCGCCCACGGGCACGGCCAGGTCCGCGATCCTGGCCTCATACCCGAGGTCGGCTAGGAGCTGGCTGAGGATCTGGTTCTCGACGACCAAGTCTTCCCATGGTTGCTGCAGCAAGACGATCTCCTCACCACCTCCGGGCCCGGACCCGGTCGAGCCGTCCCCGGCGCCGTCCTGATCATCACCCCCACAGGCGGCGACGGTCATCAGCGCGACGCCCGCGGCAGACGCGACCAGATGTGATCGGACAGGCATGGGTGATCCTTTCGAATGGGGTGTGCTCAGCTCCAACGTGTTCACCGTGGCACAGCGATATGGCCGCGACAACGACACCGCCGCCGCGAACCTAGACCGATATTCAGTGTCCGCGATAGAGCTTCTCTATAGCGGTTGGTCAGTGGTTGTCAGGCGGCCAGGCGGTGACAAGTTCGACGAACGACTCCGCCGCGGGTGACAAGGCCCCGCGCGGCCACACGAGCACGCCGCGTCGCGTCAGAGGCGGACGGAGCTCGAGCACGACGGCGCCGAGCGCCGCCGCGTGCCGGGCGAGACTGCGCGGGAGCAAGGTCGCGCCGGCGCCGGCCAGCACCAGGGGAACGATGGCCGCGCGGTGCGCGGTCTCGACTGCGATGCGTGGCGGCGTGCCGTGACGGGCCAGCACACCGTCCACGACGGTGCGCGTCGTCGTACCGGGTGGGGTGGTGACGAGGTCGAGTTCGGCCAGCTCTGCCACGGACAGGCTCCCCCGCGCCGGGGTCGGTGAATCGGGCGGGAGAACGGCGAGCACCTCCTGTTCCGGCAGGCCGAGCACCCGCAGACCGGCCGTGGAGATGCCGCGTTCGGTCAGGCCGAGCTCACACTGCCCGCGCCGGACGACGTCGGTCACGGCCGCGGCGTTCTCCGGATCGATGACATTGAACTCGACGCCCGGATGACGTTGCCGGAATACGCCGATGAAGGCGGCGAGCGGATCCACGGCCAGGGTGGTCACCGCGACGATGTCCAGCCGCCCGGACACCAGCCCGGTCACCTGCTGGGCCGCCGAGTGTACGCGGGCGAAATCGTGCAATACCCTGCGGGCCGGCTCCAGCAGTGCCTCCCCCATCGCCGTCAGCACGACTCCGCGGCCGAGACGGCGGAACAGCGGGGCGCCCATCTCGCGCTCCAGGATCCGGATCGCATAGGACAGTGACGGCTGCGCGACCTGCAGCGCATGGGCCGCGCTGGTAAAACTGCCATGGCTGGCGATCGCCAGGAAATACTCGAGCTGCCTGCGCTCCATGTGTGACCGTCCTCGCCTCGACCGACCGTGCTGACGCCAGCCACAATCTACGGCGGCGTGCTTTCAGCGCTCTCGCAAGGCGCGCAGCAACGTGGACGCCGCCATGAGAAGAGCGAGCCCACGCACGACGCCCGCGATGACGTACGGAGCCCGCAGCCCGAGTTCGTGCGCGACCAGGCCACCGGCCAGTGCACCGAAAGGCATCAGCCCCCAGCCGAGCATCTTGTAGACGCTGTTGACTCGGCCGAGCAGCGCGGCAGGCACCAGCTGCTGGCGAAGGCTGACGCTGACGATGTTCCACAGCGTCGTGACGAAGCCGTTGCCACCCAGCAAGAGACCCAGCACCAGAACATTCGGGCTCAGCCCTATCCCGGCGTAGATCACCGCATTGGCGGCGAGCGCGGTGAACAGGGCCCGGCCCGCGCCGATCCTGGCGACGAGGCGCGCGTTGACCAGACCGCCGCACACGCTGCCGACAGCCGCGCCGGCGAGCAGAAGTCCGTATCCGCGCGCGTCCAGATGCAGGCTCTGGGTAGCCAGCAGCACCAGCGTCGCGTTGCCGAGTTGGGCGCAGAAGGTGCTGACGCCGAGGAGGATCGCCAGGGTGCGCAGTAGCCGGTGCCCGGCCAGCCAGCGCAGCCCGTCCGCGACCGCCGTACGCATCGGAGGGTGCCCGGCCGGGCGGCCCCGGCGCCTCGGCAACGTCGCCAGCAACGCCGCGGACACGGCGAACGCCCCCGCGGCCATGCCGAACGGCCAGGCGACCGCGATCCCGAACAGCAGACTGCCCAAGGGTGGACCGGCGAATTGCTGTCCGGCGATCAGCACGACCTGGTGATAGCCGTTCGCCCGGTAAAGGGCGGGCCTGTCGACGATGTCCGGCAAGATCGCCTGCGCAGCGGTGCCGTAGAGCCTGTGCACGCCACATAAGAGCCACCCGGTCGCCGCGGTCGGCGAGGGCGCCCGCGGGGAGGGACAGCAACAGCCACGGCAGGTAGATGGCTGCGGAGACGACCGTGACCAGTCGCGGATCCCGAGTGATCGTCACGGCAAGCAGCGGAACCGCCGCCGCGAAGGCCCCGTCGCCGAGGTGGTTCATACCCGCCGCGCTCCACAGCCGCCAATACGCCGGCGGCAGGGGCGGTTCAGCGTCGTTCCGAGTCATGCCGGCGATCGTGGCGCGCCGGGCACGATGGCGACACGACGAAGCCAGCGGCTACATACTCGGACAATGGCGTTCACTGTCGACCTCGGCGTCGCGGAGCTGGCGGAGACGCGATTCGCCGTCTCGCCGCTGTCTGAGACGGTGTCCTGCCTGCAGCAGCTGGGCGGCTGCGCGCGGCACGCGATCAATCTGCCGTGGCTGCGGTGGGCCACCGACGAGCTCGTCCAAGCGCCGCTCGATCTCCCACATGTCTGGCCGTTGCTCGTCAACGACCGCCAGGGCTGGCCCGAGTTCCTCGCCCCAGCCCCGCTCGGAGCGGGCGCCTCCATCGACGACGAACTGGCGGCCCTTCGACGTACGACAGACGACCAGGTGCGGGCCAGCCTGTGGCGGGTTTTCGGCGGCAAGCTTCCGGACGCGGCCGCCGCCATGGCCGCCCGGCCGGCAGCCGGTCTGCGCGCCGTCGCCGCGGAGCTGCACGCCGCTCACGACCGCCTTGTCGCGCCGCACTGGCCCCGTATCCGGGCCGTCCTCGACGCGGATGTGCTCCACCGATCCAGGCAGCTGGCCGCCGGCGGGAAGCACGATCCGGCTTCTCGGGCGGATGCGCGCCGAGCTGCTGGAGGCCCTGCGCTCCCCCGCCAGCACCACCGACCTCGCCCGTGCCTTCGGTGTCACCGCGAGCGCGGTGTCGCAGCATCTGCGAGTGCTGCGGGACAGCGGCCTGGTTCAACGGCAACGATCCGGTCGCAGCGTCCTGTACATGACCACGGCTCTCGGTGCGGCACTAAATGGGGCACCGTCCCGGGTCGGTGGTCCGGCTCCTACTCTCTCGCAGCCGCAGCGCGCACAGGTGCCGCCCGCAGGGCCGTCCGGGTCGGGATCCCGATCGAGACCGCGGCGAGCAGTGCGGTGACGCCGATGATGACCGCGTACGTCGCCACCGGGATCGCTGGTAGCGCGGACTCGGTCATGCCCAAGCTGAAGGCGGCGAGCGGCGGGACGGAGACGAGCGTGCCTATCGCGGCGGCGATCACCACGATGATCAGCACCTCCGCCCACATCATCCGCTCCACCTGGCGACGCGCGGCGCCGACCAGCTGTAATAGCGCGAACTCCCGGCCTCGTTCGGCCGTCGCCATGACCAGGGTGTTGACGACGGAGACGGCGAGATACCCGAACAGCACAAGGAGCGCGATGGCACCCGTCCACGACTCGGCGTCCCGATCGTCCTGACCCGCGACCGCCAGCGCGGCGGCGTCGGCGACGAGCAGCTCCGGGAAGGTTTCCGTCAACTGGCGCAACGCCGTCCCGAGGGGTTCGGCATCCGCGGAGCCCACGGCGCCGACCAGGATAGAGCTGTCCAGTCCCGTGGTCGTATGCGCGGCGAGTACGTCGCGTGGGAGAGTCACGTCGCCGAATCCCAGTCCCCGACCATAGATCGCGGCGACGGTGGGCCGGTGCTCGGTCCCGTCGCCCAGGGTCATGTCCACGGAGTCTCCGATGCCCACACCGAAGGTGTCGGCTGCCAGCTGGCTCACAGCCACTCGGCCTTCCCGGAGATCGCCGAGCGTGCCCTGGCGGACGTCCAGGTCGAGGGTGTACTCGAGACCGTCCGGCTCGATGCCCTGCGCAGAGAACGGCGCCTTCGTCGTCTCCCCGAATTCTCGATACCGCACGAGCACACTGCCCCGCACCACCGGCGTTGCGGCAGCGACCTGGTCGATGCCGGCTACCGCCTCGGTGACCTCGTGGCTGAGACCCGCGCCGCTACTGGTGACCACGAAATCGGCGACCACTCCCCTGGCGCTCTGTTCCCCGGCAGCCGCCGACACTGTCGACTGCGCGAACAGCTGGACCGAGACGATGGCGATCGCCAGGATGAGCGGCGTCACCGCCGCCGCGAGCCGACGAGAGTTCGCCTGGGTGTTGGCAGCCGCGAGATAGCCCGCCGTCGAGGATACCCGCCGCAGGGGTACGGCCAACGCGGCCGTGGCGGCGGCCATCAGGCTCGGACCAAGCAGCGCGACCGCGATGACGAGGAGCAGCACTGACCCGGCCGCTCCCGCCAGTGCGGCGCTACCCGGGAGGAATACCGGCAGCGTGGAGGAGGCGAGGCCGAGAGCGCCGAGAAGCCAGCCGAACGTCATTCGCGTCCGCGACAGCCCCGCCGGTTCGACCGCAGCCTGGCCGAGAGCCTCGGTAGGGCTGGTCCGGGCCGGCTTCCTCGCCGCGATCCAGCCGGCGATCCGGGCGCTGCCGAGGCACAGCAGCACGGACGCCACGGCGGGAATCGGGCTGAAGGCCAAACCGAAGTCGTCCGGAAGCAGACCACCGGCGGCGAAGCCTGCCTTCATCAGATGCGCCAGGATGAACCCCGGCGCGGTGCCGGTTACCGCGGCAACGCCTGCTACGTACAAGATCTCCGAGCCGATCAACCGGTGGATCTGACGCGGGGTAGCGGCGACGGCGCGCAACAGGGCGAACTCGCGCCGACGCTGCTGCACGGACAGGGTCAGCGTGCTCGCGACGACGAACATCGCGATCATGATCGACGTCCCGGCGAACGATCCCGTCAGCAGGACCAGCTCCGTCCGGGCCCGCCCGACGTCCAAGAACTCGGCGTCTGCGCGCTGGTCACCGGTGTAGGTGCGAACGTCCCGGCCGGCCAGTGCCGTCTCCACTTGGGCGGCGAGCTGATCGGGCGAGACGCCTGGCCGCGCGATCACGCCGACGGCGTCGACCTGGCCCGGATCAGCGGACAGTTCGTCCGCGCGCTGGTCGGTGAAGAACAGCGCCTCCTCGCGGAGATTCTCTTCCTCTGCCGCAGTGGCGATGCCGGTCACGGTGTAGGCGTGCGGCACCGAGCCCACAGCGACGTCGATCCGGTCCCCCACGCCGACCCGCGCACGAGCCGCGAGATCGGAGGTCAGCACTACGTCATCGGCATCGGTGGGCTCCGCGCCGCTGCGCACGGTGAACGGTGCCAGCGCCGCCGAGCTCCATCCGTGGCCGAAGGACATGCGGTCTCCGCTCGCGGCGACGGGCCGGCCGCCGGCGATCACTGTCACGGGGATACTGATGTCACCGGCGGCGGATTCGACCCCGGGGAGGGCGCCTATGTCGTCCACGATCTCCGCGGGCAGGCGGACGCGTTCGCTTAGGTGAGTATCGACGTCCTCGACCACCGGAATGGTCTGCGCTCCTCCGACGACGACCGTCGCCCCGGCGTAGCGCTGAGGTGGCACACCACCGCGTATCCCGGATTCCATCAGCGTACCGAGTGCGGTCACGAGCATGGAGGCGAGAAGCACGGCGATGAAGACGCCGGCGAATCCGGCCTTGCGGTCCCTGACCGTCGCCCTGGCGATGTCGCGCATGCTCACCACTCACCGAGGTGAGTCATACGCTCGGCGATGGTCTCCGGCGAAGGTTCGTCCAGGGCGCCCGCCAGGCGGCCGTCGGCGAGGAACAGGACTCGCTGGGCGAACGACGCCACTACCGGGTCGTGCGTGACCATCAGTACGGTCTGGCCACCTGCGTGCACGATCTCGCGAAGCAGGCGCAACACCTGCTGTCCTGTCCGCGAGTCCAGTGCGCCGGTCGGCTCGTCGGCGAATATCGCGTCCGGGCGGGTGATTAGAGCCCTGGCGATGGCCACGCGTTGCTGCTGGCCGCCGGAGAGCTGGCTGGGGCGGTACGCGAGCCGGTCGGAGAGGCCTACGTCGGCGACCACCCGGCTCAGCCACGCGTGGTCGGCAGGCCTGCCGGCCAGTCTCAGCGGCAGGGTGATGTTCTGTTCCACGGTGAGGGAAGGCAGAAGATTGTAGGACTGGAAGATGAAGCCGACTCGTTCCCGGCGGATCTTGGTCAAGGCCTTCTCACCCAGGCCGGACAGGTCGGTATCACCCAATGTGACGGCGCCCGAAGTGGGGCGGTCGAGCCCGGCCGCGCAGTGCAGGAAAGTGCTCTTACCGGACCCGGACGGTCCCATCACCGCGGTGAAGCTCCCTCGGTCGAGTTGGACGCTCACATCGTGCAACGCGGTGACCGCGTTGGCGGGATCGCCGTACACCTTGCTGACCGACGCCAGGCGGATCGCCGGTTCGGTGGTGACCGTGCTCGACACGCTCGTACCCGTTCTCTCTCGTTGACCTTGACACGCTTGAGCCTAGGAAGGCACGCCGGTCAGCACGATCCCGCTGGCATCCGAGTTCGTGGTACAGCTGGCCATACCCCCGGCAGGTCTGCCGGTGCTGACTCGGGCATGCTGAGGTCTCATGACGGACAGGAGCGGGCACGGGCGGTTGCGCCAGTGGGTGCGCCGTTCCATGTCCGATCTCCGCCGTAGCGTGCCGTATCTGGTGAGAGGCGCGGTCACGTCATTCGGTTCGTTGATCATCCTGATCGGCCTGGTCGTGGTCGCGGCGCTGCTGCTGGTCGGCGTCGGCTGGCTCCTTCTGCCGCCTGCCACGCGGCTGCTGCGCTGGTGGACCGGGACCGAGCGGCGCCGGGTTGAGGCCTTTACCGGTGCCTCGGTTCCAGAAGCGTATCCACCGCTGGCCGGATCGCTGTCCCACCAGATCCGGACCGTGGTGCTGGACAGAACGACACGGCGAGACACCGCTTGGCTGACCGTGCACGGACTCACGGGTCACGTGATGGGCGTCCTGGCCGTCGGGCTGCCGCTGGGCGCCGTGAACGCCGCGCTGGTGCCGGCATACTGGTGGATCCTTCCCGAGCACTCACCGGTCAATGCTCCGCACGCCGTCACGTCATGGGCCGACACCCTGCCGACACCGCTCGTGGCGGCGGTCTACGCGCTCTTGGCCCTCGCACTTGTGCCCCGCTTCGCCAGCTGGCAGACGAGGTGCGCACGGACTCTGCTGGCGCCACCGCGGGAGACCCGGCTCCGCGAGCGTGTCACCGAACTAACCGCCAGCCGCGCCGCGGCGCTGGAAGCGCACGGATCAGAACTCCGCCGGATCGAGCGCGACCTGCACGACGGCGCCCAGAACCGTCTGGTGGAGGTCGTCATGCAGCTGGGAATCGCTGAGCGGGCCTGGCAACGGGAGCCGGCGTCGGCTCTCCCGCTGATCCTTCGGGCACAGGATGCGGCCGGCTCAGCCCTGGGCGAACTGCGCGACGTGGTCCGCAGCATCTATCCACCGATCCTGACCGAGCGAGGGCTGGACGGCGCTCTGGCCGCGCTGGCCGCTCGATGCCCCATACCGTGCACACTGCGCATGGACGGGCTGCGACGCGTCCCAGCGGCCGTGGAGTCCGCGGCATACTTCGTGGTCGCCGAAGCATTGACGAATGTGGCGAAGCACAGCGGCGCCGAGCACGCCGAGGTGCGTGTCACCGTGCGGCGACGCCCAGAACCGGAGGAGGACGTGCTGGTGGTCAGGGTCACCGACGACGGCCGTGGCGGCGCCACCGAGCGGGCCGGCACGGGCCTGGCCGGAATCCGCCGCAGGGTGGCCGCGTTCGATGGCCGTACCGAACTCAGCAGCCCGGACGGTGGCCCTACTCAGCTGGAGGCGGAATTGCCGTGCGGGTCGTGATCGCCGAGGACGACGTACTGCTGCGGGAGGGTCTCGTCCTGCTACTGAACAACGAGGGCATCGAGGTGGTGGCGGCGTCGGACAACGCCGACGACTTTCTCGCCGCCGTGGAGGAGCTGCGCCCGGACGCCGCGGTCGTCGACGTACGGTTGCCGCCGTCGTTCTCCGACGAAGGGCTTCGGGCCGCCGTGACGGCTCGTCGCCGGCTACCGGGCATGCC
Organism: Phytoactinopolyspora alkaliphila; assembly: GCF_010550695.1. GTDB lineage: Bacteria > Actinomycetota > Actinomycetes > Jiangellales > Jiangellaceae > Phytoactinopolyspora > Phytoactinopolyspora alkaliphila. Next base: position 424,229 of record NZ_JAAGOB010000001.1, on the reverse strand, counting down.
CGTGCTGGTCCTGTCGGCCTACGTCGAGGACAGTTACGCCGCGGAACTCCTCGCCGACGGCGCGGGAGGCGTCGGCTATCTCCTGAAGGAGAGGGTAGGCAAGGTGGCCAAGTTCCTGGACGCCCTGCATCGGGTCGCGGACGGAGGCACTGTCATGGACCCCGAGGTCATCTCGCAACTCATGGTGCGACGCCGAGCCGACGACCCGATGCGGACGCTCACCCCTCGGGAGCGCGAGGTCCTCGAGCTGATGGCCGAGGGCCATGGGAACCGCTCCATCGCTGAGCTGCTGGTCGTGAGCGAGACCGCGGTCAGCAAGCACATCCGCAACATCTTCGTCAAGCTCGGGCTGCCGCCTACCGACAACGGCCATCGCCGGGTGCTCGCGGTACTCGCACATCTGCGGTCCTGATGAGGGCGTACGTGGATGGTCCACGGGGCCGTCGTGCCTCCGGCTGTTCGGCCATATCCGCATGGTGCGGCCATCGTCGGGTATCGGGGAGGGTCTCACGGTCAAACCGGAACTCGATGCCAGGCGAGAGATGAAGGCCTGTGGTGATGTCGGCAGTGACCACGCGGATGGGTGACAGCATTCCCCGGCCCATCCTGCCTGCACAGCGCCACCACTCCGGGGGGATCTAGTGGTCTCGCCACGCTGGGAACGACTGTTGGCCGCAACAATCGACACCAGAACCGCGGATCCAACGCAAAGCTGGACGCAGGCCGTGTGCCACGTATGCGTGTCGGCGATGCCGTCGGTCGACGCGGCAGCCATCACCCTGCGCACTCACAGCCGGGCACAGGAACTGCACGGTGCGAGCGACAAGTGGGCCGCCAAGCTTGAGCAGGTGCAGTACACACTCGGAGAAGGGGCGGGCGTGGACGCGTTCGGTACCGGCATGCCTGTTCTCGTCGGCGACCTCGGTGACGGCCAGGCTCGCTGGCCCATGTTCGCGGATTCCGCCCAGGACGCGGGTGCGGTGGCGGTCTTCGCGTTTCCGCTCCTGATAGGCGCGATCCGGATAGGTACCCTGGATCTGTATCGGGGCGGAGCGGGCGAATTGAGCTCCGCCGAGGTGGCCGATGCGTCCGTGCTCGCCGAACTGGCCGCCAACATGCTGGGAGAGCTCTTCAGCGCGGCGGAGCGGACCGGGAGCGAGGCTCCACGGCCGTTGACCTCCTATCAGGACGTCAACATCGCCACCGGCATGGTGGCGGCGAGGCTGCATGTCAGCCTGGAGGATGCGTTCGCCCGGCTTCGTGCGTGGGCGTACAGCGAGAACCGCGCGCTGCTGGACGTCGCGCAGGATCTCGTGCGCCGGCGCATAGCTCTGGACCAGCTGTCCGAGTGACCATTGCGCCAGGCCCCCAAGAAGCGGGCGTCAATCCCAGTCAGGGTCCGACCGGCCGTCAGCCTCGTGGTCGACCACACGGGCCACTCGTGTCGCCTCGGCGTCCACACCTCCGGGGTTCTGCTGCTCCAGAAGCAGCTCAAGCGCCACGGCGGCGTCGCACTGACGCCATGTCCGTACGGCACCGATCGCCTCATCGAGAGCTGCGGAAGCCCTCACGGTGGCGACCAGCCTTTCGGCGGCCACCTCACGTCTAACATGTCCTCGTACCACCCCATTCAGCCTACTCTCGCGTCCCAGCCGGGATTGCCGTCGTTGCGCACGGGTATAGGGACGCCGGAACGGTGTGGCCGGGCTTCTCACTGCCTCGGCCCGTTTCCGGTGCAACGTCGCGAACAGAAAGGGTGACGTCCTCGATGGCGGAGATCTGGAGCGAGGCGCGGTCCACATTCGCCGCGTTCGGAGCGAGCCTGCTGGCCTTGCCGCTGGCCGCGGCTGCCGCCGACCCGGGCGAACCGGGGCCAGTGGTCGCCTCACGGTCCTCGGAGCAGGCAGCCTCCGAACAGCTTCCTACCAAGAGCATCGGCTTCTACGTCGGCAGCGAGCTCACCGACGACGGCTCCGTGCTGTTGGGTGGGTTCGGCCACGAGCCGTCGAGCCACTGGCTGGAGATCGTCCCGTCGCGCGAGTTCCCAGTGGGTGCGACGACGACCGTAGGCATCACGGACGCAGCGCGCATGCCGGGCGAGCTCATGGAGATCCCCCAGGCACGTGAGACGAACAAGTACATCACCTCGCATTACTCCGAGTTCGCCGGCTTCCCCGCTCCGCTGACCAACGGTGGGCTCAACGAGCACGGCGTCGCCGCCAGGGACATCTGGTCACCCAGCAGCGACCGGCTGCTGGAGTTCACCGACGACGTACAGACCGGCCCCAACTACAGCGACCTGTCCCGCATCGCCATGGAACGCGCCACCACCGCCCGCGAAGCAGTCGAGATCGTCGGCTCACTGATCGACGAGTACGGCTACTCCAGCTACGGCGGAAACTCCCATCTCTTCGCAGACCAGGACGAGGGTTGGGTCCTGGTCAACTACGGGGGTAATCAGGGGCTTTGGGCGGCGGAAAGGCTCGGACCGGACGAGGCCCGGGTCTCCTTCCCCGGTTACCTCAATCCCTTCCCGGTCGACTTCCAGGACCACCCGGACGAGTATCTGGCCTCGGATAACTTCGTCGATTTCGCGGTAGAGCAGGGCTGGTTCGACCCCGAGGAGAGTGACGAGTTCGACCCTCAGGAGGTCTACGCGGGCTGGCAGCCGAACGAGCGGCAGGTCACCGAGACGCATCCGTGGGGCAACAACGTTCAGGCGGAGCTCGAGCAGGAGCTGGCCGAGGAGCTCGCCCCGGTGTCCCTGGAGGACATGCTCGCCTACGTCCGCGATCCCCGCTGGTCTCATGACCGGGCGGGGTACGGCCAGGTCGCCCAGCTCACCGACGTCGAGCATCCTGAGCTGAACGTCCTGTGGACGGCCGTGACCGCCGCGGTCACCACTCCGTATGTCCCGATCTACATCGGCGCCGACGACGTGCCACCGGAGTTCAAGCAGCACCGCTATCTCACCAGCGACGCCGCGTCGAGCTGGCTCGCTGCCGACTACGCCCCTCTGGAAGCGACCCGGTACGCCACCCGGACCTTCAAGCGGCTCATGTACCACACGTGCGAGGACCCGCACACACACCTGCACCCAGTGACAGCGGAGATCGAATCGTTCGAGACGAAGCTGCTGCGGGAGCAGCGCAAGATCGAGCGGCGCGCCACCGCGCGTCTCAACGCGGGCCGCACCGACCAGGCCGAGGAGCTGCTCACGGGATACGTGGAGAAACGGCTCCTGGACTCTCTGGACCTGGGCGAGGATCTCGTACGTGCCGTCGAGAAGCGTGTCCGGAACACGTCCGGCATCAGGCTGCCGAGTGGACGCGAGCTGCCGGGTGAGACCTATCGGCCGGAAAGCCAGAGCATGAACCGCGGCGACGGGCTCGAGAGCGCCGCGAACCACATCGTGCACTGTTACCGGGAGGACCTCGACGACTATCCGCGCGAGCACGGTGCCTACGCCGAACGAGGGCGAGGTCTGCTCGCCAGCGTCGAACAGAAGGAACTACTCGTCGACGCGCTGCGCGAAGCGCACGACAAGCACGATCCCGACGAGGACTGGGACGCGTTCGTCGACGCCGTGCTGCGCGAAATGGGCGACCAATAGCAACGACGATCAGCTGCGGCCTCTCGGGCCTCGGAACCGCGCCCGGGTCTGTTTTGCCGTGTCCGCCGGATGACCCGCGCGACGCGCTTCTTCAGTTCGGGCGCTGGCCCGCGTGGATGTGGGCGAACGAGGAGGTCTGTGCGTTCAGCCGCTGGCTACGTCAGCACAGGCGAGCCGGCGGCCTATCCAGCGGGAGTGTGACGATCCCGCCACGGGAGACCCAGGGTCACACGCCCGAATGTCCGTTCATGGACGTGGGCGGACGCTGCTTGCGTTCTGAGAGCGCCATCTCCACGGCGTCCGTCAGGTCTACGTAGCAGTCGATCGCGCTGTCAGCGCCGACGTGGCGCCCGATATCCGCGACGACGTCGTGGCGTCCGGCGATCCGCATGGTCCGTCCGCGTGCTCCGGCCGCCTGGCCAGCCGCGTCCAGCGCCCGTACAAGAACCGGATCGATACGGTGAGTAGCTGACAGATGGACGACCACGTAGTCGAGACCGGCCAGTCCGCACAGATGCTCCTGCATCCGGCACGCACTGAGGACATCGACCTCACCCGTGATCCGGACGACGAAGCAGCCGCCGAGCTGCTGCACTCTCATCTCACACCCAGGGCCCGCGAACCCGGCCTGCTCGGCTGCGGTTGACCTGTCCCAGCCCTCATGCACCGATCGTCCCCCCACTATCAGCCCAGGGTCCCACCCACGGAACCGCTCGATAATCTCTGCGATCCTTACCCCGTTGTCCCCGGGGCACGCACGAGCTCTCGCCGGCTTTGAGCGCATGTTCGGGTTCATCCACGGGTATGAGCGGTGCATGGCACAACGACCCGATGGCATACCCCCGGAAGAACTCGACGACGACACCCTCCGCCGTGAAGTGAAGCACTTGCACGACACCCGCCACGACGCCCTCCTGGGCGGCAGTGAGTCGGCCTTACACGCGCACACGGAACGGATGCTGGCGCTGGAGTCGGAGTTCCTGCGCCGCTTCCCCATTGAGAGCGCACCCGATCCGCAGCGCACGCGAGCCGGACGTCGTTAGTGTCCCGTGAGCCTGTTCACGGGACACATTGACTAGCTCTTCTTCTGCGCGGCTTTGCCGCCTTTACGGCCGGCTTCTTTCTTCTGCGCGGTAGTGCCGCCCTGCGAGCTGTCCCCACCGGACCCGCTCTTCTTGCCGCCACGGCTCGACGCGCCCTCGGAGTTCGCGATCCGAGCCGCCCTCTCCTTCGACATCCCCTTGTCCTTGAGCGCCTCGTACTGCTTCTCGTTCTTCACGTTCGCAGATTTGCTGGGCATCGTGACCTCCTTGCTCGAACCTTCATCAAGCAAGTACCCCCTGCCTACCCGTTCACGCCTGGGACGGCGCAGACGCCGTCCACGCACTCCCCCGCGCCGGGCTCGCCCATCATGGCCAGGCCGCCGGCAGGCGATTCCACTGTCTCCGGCTCGGCGGTTCGCTCTCGCAGAGGGTCAGTCATCGTCATACGTCCTTTGGGCCACGCGTTCCAGCGCGTCGGTGAAGACGTCGGCCGACTGCGCCCCGGACACGCCGACGCGGCCGTCGAAGACGAAAAAGGGCACGCCGTTGATGCCGAGCGCACGCGCCTGAGCGATGTCCGCGGCCACGGCGCCGGCGAACTTGCCGGATTCCAGAGCGTCCTGTGCGCCGGCCTGGTCCAGGCCCACCTCCTGAGCGAGCGCGACGAGGTTATCGATGCGGCCCACGTGCACACCCTGCTCGAAGTACGCCTTCAGCAGCCGTTCCTTGAGTTCGGACTGCTTGCCCACCGTCTTGGCGTAATGGAGCAGCTCATGCGCCTTGAGTGTCTTCGTGTGCTGGAGTGCCTCGTAGTCGAAAGCGAGGCCTTCCTCCGCGGCGAGGCCGGTCATCTGGGCCAGCATCTGCTCCACCCGCTCACGGGGCATTCCTTTGTGCCCCATCAGGAAGTCGACCTCAGAGCCGGCGAAGTCGACCGGGGTGTCCGGGGCAAGCTCGAACGAGTGGAATTCGACCACGACCTGGCCGTCGAAGGTGGCCAGTGCACGCTCGAAGCGGCGCTTCCCCACGTAGCACCATGGGCAGGCCACGTCGGACCAGATGTCGACTCTGATCACTGGATCGGCAGATTGGCTCACCTCCTGTCCAACCTGCGCCAGGTGCCCGCTATTCCGGGGCTTCCGGCCGCATTCCTGGCAGCTCGCCGCCGGCCCGGCAGGAGTGCTGTGGCCGACGCTGGTGAAAGGCAGCCGAGGCTCGTAGCGTTGCTGTATGGCCGCTCGCACGCTTCCGTTCGTGGGCGACCTGCTGGCATTCGGTTCCGATCGGCTCGGCTACCTGACCCGTGTCTCCGGAGAACAAGGTGACGTCGCGCGGATCACTCTGGGCCCGTATCAGTGCTGGTTACTGAGCCATCCGGACCATGTCCAAGACGTGCTGATCCAGCACGCCGACCACTTCCGGAAGGGACCGGTGCTGCAGCGCGCCCAGTTCGTCCTGGGCGACGGGTTGCTGACGGCGGAGGGCGACGTGCACCGCCGGCATCGGGATATCGTGCAGCCGGCATTCCACTCGCGGCGGATCACTGGTTATGCCGAGACGATGATCAGCCGGGCTCTCGCGATGTCGGACAGCTGGACCGCGGGTGTGCCGCTCGACGTCCATGCTGAGACCGTCCGCCTGACGCTGGCATCCGCCGCCTCGACGCTCCTGGGCGCGGATGTCGGCGACGACGACATCCGCACCGTAGAGGACGCCGTCGCCGACCTGCTGGCCGCCTACAAGCTGGCGTTCGTTCCCTTCGGCTGGCGTCTGCAGCGGATCCCCGTCGGGCCCATGAGACGCCTCCGGCGTGGCCGGCAACAGCTGTACCGCGTGGTCGACCCGGTCATCGCGGCACGCAAGGCCGCCGCCGGCGCCGGAGACCTGCTCTCGGCACTGGTCCGTCCCGAGGACAGCGATCGGCTATCCGACCAGGAGATCCGAGACCACGCCGTGACCCTGCTCCTCGCCGGCCACGAGACGACGGCCAACGCGCTCACCTTCGCCTTCCACCTGCTTGCTCTCCATCCCGATATCGAGGGCCGGGTGCATGCCGAAGTCGACGAGACCCTGGAGAGCGGCATGCCGGGACCGCAGGATCATGGCCGCCTGCCGTTCTGCCGGGCGGTGATCTCGGAGGCGCTACGGCTGTATCCGCCGTCCTGGGCGATAGCCCGCCAAGCCCTCGACGACCACCGTGTCGGCGACCATCTGATTCGTGCCGGCGATCTCGTCCTGCTCTCCCCGTGGCTGGTCCACCGTGACCCACGCTGGTGGCCCGAGCCAGAGAGCTTCCGCCCCGATCGATGGCTCGACGGCGAGTCCAAGGAAAGGCCGCGATGGGCATACTTTCCATTCGGTGCCGGAATTCGCCGCTGCATCGGTGAGGGGTTCGCCTGGACCGAGGGGGTACTCGTCCTGGCCGCCGTTGCTCGTCGGTGGCGGCTTCGGGCGGTGCCGCATCGGCCTCTCAGGCTCGAACCACTCATCACCCTTCGCCCACGTGACGGCCTCTGGCTACGCCCCGAGCCCCGAACGCGGCGCAAGCCCCATGCCAGCACGACCAGCTAGACGTCATCATCCAGACGTTCTTCGTAGGGCTCCGTGCGAGGCTGCGTGTCGTCGTACGGCTCCGAGCCACGGACCGTGTCGTCTGCCTCGTCCTCGGGCAACTCCGCACTGAACCCCTGGCCGGGCAAGCCGCCCGCCTTGCCGGCGCCCGTGCCCTCCGCGGATCCGGGCCCTTTCGGCCCTGGCTCCACGTGTACCTCGTCGCTGCGTCCCTGTTCATGACCGGTTTCTTCACCGTGAGCGTCGTCGTGTCCGGGCCCGCTCGTCGCGTATTGATCCATCGCCCCCACGTACCCATCGCCACACAGCACAATCCTTGCCGTGTTGCATATAAATGTCTCGTGCGGCATACTTTTGCTCATGTCCAAGGTGATCCCTTCCCTGCCCGTCGGCGAGCGCGTCGGCGTCGCCTTCTCCGGAGGGCTCGACACGTCCGTCGCCGTGGCGTGGATGCGCGACAAGGGCGCGGTACCGTGCACGTACACCGCTGACCTGGGACAGTACGATGATCCCGACATCGACTCGGTTCCCGGGCGGGCCAAGCTGTACGGTGCCGAGATCTCCCGGCTGGTCGATTGCCGCGCCGCGCTCGTCGACGAAGGCTTGGCCGCTCTCACCTGCGGCGCGTTCCACGTCCGCTCCGGCGGACGGTCCTACTTCAACACCACACCTCTGGGCCGGGCGGTCACAGGCACGCTGCTGGTGCGTGCGATGCTCGACGACGACGTCCAGATCTGGGGCGACGGGTCCACATTCAAGGGCAACGACATCGAGCGGTTCTACCGCTACGGCCTGCTGGCCAATCCGAATCTGCGGATCTACAAACCGTGGCTCGATCCGGCCTTCGTCGCCGAGCTCGGTGGCCGCCTGGAGATGAGCGTGTGGCTGCAGGCCCACAACCTCCCCTACCGCGACAGCGCGGAGAAGGCCTACTCCACCGACGCCAACATCTGGGGCGCCACCCACGAGGCCAAGACCCTCGAGCACCTCGACAACTCCATCGAGACTGTTGAGCCGATCATGGGTGTGCGGTTCTGGGACCCCGAGGTGGAGATCGCTCCCGAGGACGTCACGATCGGCTTCGAGCGTGGCCGGCCGGTGACGATCAACGGCGCGTCGTTCCCCTCAGCCGTCGACCTGGTCAATACTGCCAACGCCATCGGAGGCCGGCACGGCTTGGGCATGTCGGACCAGATCGAGAACCGGATCATCGAAGCCAAGAGCAGGGGAATCTACGAGGCACCCGGCATGGCGCTGCTGCACGCCGCCTATGAGCGGCTGGTCAACGCGATCCACAACGAGGACACGATCGCCACCTACCACGCTGAGGGCCGCCGCCTGGGCCGGCTGATGTACGAGGGCCGCTGGCTCGACCCGCAGGCGCTGATGATGCGCGAGTCGCTGCAGCGCTGGGTCGGCACGGCGATCACCGGCGAGGTCACGCTACGGCTTCGCCGCGGCGAGGACTACTCGATTCTCGACACCACGGGCCCGGCGTTCAGCTATCACCCGGACAAGCTCTCCATGGAGCGCACCGAGGACTCCGCCTTCGGCCCACTCGACCGGATCGGACAGCTCACCATGCGCAACCTCGACATCGCTGATTCGCGGGCCAAGCTCGAGCAGTATGCCGGGCTCGGCATCGTCGGCACCGCGCATGCCGAGCTAATCGGGGCGGCAACCACGCACACGGAGCTGATCGGCGAGATGCCTCAAGGCGGCGCCGAGGCGATCGCCTCACGCGGCGAGGTGAACGCCGACGACGAGCTCCTCGACCATGCGGCGATCGAATTCGGCACCGACTGACCCGCAGGGTCATGCGTGGGGTGACCGCAACGACACCGTCCACACCCCGCCGGCCAGCGCCACCATCGCCGCCACGCCGAAGGCCCACGGGATCCCCGCTGCGCTCGCCACGAGCCCGAGCAGGATTGGGCCACCCCCGAGGCCGAGGTCGAGGAACATGCTCGCGGTACCCGAGGCCGCGCCACGCTCCGACGCTCGGGCCGTCGCGAAGATCGCGGAGAAGAACGCGGGTGTGCTGAAGGTGACGCCGAGAGCGAGCACGCCCGCCCCGAGAACGACGCCCGCCGGCGTGGACCACAGCGCGATCACGGCGAGACCGGACGCGATCCCCAGCATCGAGGCCGCGCCCAGCGCCAGCGGCGGGAACCGGTCGTGGGCCTGCGCGAACACGATTCGGCCGACCACGACGACGCTGCCGTACACCACCAGCGGCGTGCCAGTGCGGCCCATGCCCACCTCATCGGCGTGTAAGGCGGCGAATGCGAGAAACGCACCCATAGCCACGACGGAGGCGAAGAAGCCCAGGGCCGGCGGAATGGCCTTCACGTGGATCAGGCCGCCTCGCCGCCGCGGGAGCGTGCGATCGATCTGAGTCTCACCGATGTAGACGATCACCAGCACCGCGAGCAGGGCCAGCCCGGCCGCGCCGTACCAACCGATCATGAACCCCCATCTGCTGACCAGGAAGTCGCCCAGAAACGGGCCCACGGTGATGCCGAGGTACAGGCCCAGCGAGTTGTAGCTCAGGGCCTCGCCCAGGCGACTCTGCGGCGCGAGGTCTGCGAGCGCGGCGAACGACGCGACGACGAACGCCGCCTCGGCGACACCAAGCAGGAGGCGGATACCGACTACGGCCGCCAGAGCATCGACATACGCGGTGGCGATCATGCAGAGCGCGCACAACGCGGCACCGGTCAGGAGCAAGGGCCGCCGCCCGAGCTGGTCGGTCAGGCGGCCGGCCAGCGGGCGAAGCACGAGCGCTGAGACCGCGAACGCTCCGAACGCGATTCCGGCGCCCGCAGTGCCGGACCCCACCGGGCCCGTGACGTAGAGCGGCAGGAGCAGGATGGACATGCCGACGGCGGTGAAGTATGCGAGGTCGGCGACGGTCAGCCCGATGAACGCCGGCGTGAACAAGCGCTCCCGCGCCTGGCCGGGTCGTGGCTGCGACGATGCGGTCGAAGTGGTCATGCCGTCAGCGTGGACCTCAGCGGACACCGGCGGCATGAGTAGATCTACCTGGATTCGCTCAATAGGCCATGCTCCATCGCGAACAACGCGGCCGCCGCTCGGGTGGAGACGCCGATCTTGGTGTACACATCCTGCACGTGGTTCTCGGCAGTTCGCCGGGATATCACGAGCCGATCCGCGACTTCGCGATTCGACAACCCACGGGCAACCAGCTGGAGGACTTCGACCTGACGCTCGGTCAGTCCCGCGGGCCGGACCCGACGTGCCCGGTGGCGGTGGCCCGTCGCCTCGAGAACCGCCTGAACCGCGTCGCCGTCGAGACAGCCCTTCCGTGCCTCGTCCTGGAGGCGCTGTGCCGCAGCCGCTGCGCGCATCGGAGGCGCTCCCGGACGTCCTTCGACCAAGACCCGGTACGCGTCGGCGGTGGCCAGGGTCCGAGCCGCCATGGTCATCCGGTCACTGGTGAGGCCGCGGTGGTATCCGCTGCCATCGCATCGCTCATGATGCTGTCCGGCCAGCGCGGCGACGGGTGAGAGCAGGGGAACGCGCGCGAGCACACGTTCGCTGTGGTAGGGGTGGAGGCGCGCTTGGTCAAGCTCGGTCGCGCTCAGCGGCTCGGCCTTGTCCCAGATGCGGCTCGAGATCGCGACCCGTCCGATGTCGTGCAAATAGCCGGCGACCCGCACGTTCCGGACGTCGTCGTTGAGACCGAGCAGTCTTGTCGCGACTGCGGCGAGCTCCCCAACGGCGGACGAGTGTCCGCGCAGCCACGGGCTCTTCAAGTCCGCGAGATCACCGAACGTTCGCGTCACCTCCTCCAGTTCCGGCTCGTCGACCATGACGACCGGGTCGGGCTCGCAGTCCAGGACCGCCTGATAGGCATCGGTCGTCTCCACGTCGGTGAGAAGCTCCGTCCCGCGCGATACGAAGAGCTCGGCAAGGTCCGGGTCCAGATAGCTCCCGCTTCGCCGGCGCACCTCGGCCAGTGCCGCGTCCGGCCCCGCGTGGCAGAGAAACAGCACCGCAACTGACGCGACGTGCATCAGCCGCGTACCCAACGGGATGTCATGGCCCGCCACCCTGGGATAACCCTTGCCATTCCACATCGACACCGTGTGACCGAGGCAGTTCTGAACAGATCCCGCGAGACCGAGCCTGCGCGCAGCCTCGCGTGCGACGTCGCAGGTGGCTGCCGTGGCGTTCGCATCGACCTCCCGAATGGACCGTACGGTCGTGGCCAACACGCCCATCCGCGACCGGTGTGTGGCCTCAGCCATGCCGGAGACGAAAACCCGCAGCACGTCGAACGGGTCGGCTTCGTTCATCAGGAAGGCCAATCGGTTGGCGGTGATCTCGTCACCCCAGATGCGGGCCAACTCGTGCGCGTAGGCGGTGCACCCGAGGTGCTGCAGCAACGACACATAGACGACCTCGCGCACGCCCTCGTCGCCGCAGCCCGCATCCCGAGCCAGCCGTGACGCCACTACGCAACGCCGCAACGACTCATCCGGCGCGGCGCCCGTTCCCAGATCCGTGACGGCTGCCAGCCCACCGAGCAGCCCGAGCAGGCGGAACACCTTCACATAGTGACTCCTTGGGGGCCGTTGCGCCAGGGTCAGCGGCATCGGCAGGCCCCTCATCAAAGGGTGACACCGCTCGTCAACGACGGCGCAACAACACGACTCCGTCGTCGAGCACTGCAGCCTGTCCGTCCGGGCCCGTGGTCTCCCTGGTCCGGGTCTCGGCGATCCGCACGTCCCACTCCACCGGGTCGAGATCAAGCTGGTCGAGCTCTTCGGTAGGTGTGAGGAAGCGATGCTCGTCCGTCGCGGGTCCGGTGGCCCACGGCGGGAAGTCGGCATGAGAGACGATCAGCAGATGCCCGCCCGGCGTCACGTGCCCAGCCGCGCGAGAAAGAATCTGCGCGCGAGGGATCTCGACAGGCGAATGGAAGAAGCTGGCTGACACGAGGTCGTATGAATCGTCGCCGGTCCACGAGGCGAGATCGTGGATGAGCCACTGGATGCGCCCGTCGGTGACCCCGGACCGGGCCGCCGCCTCCGCGGCCCGGTCGAGCGCCGTCGACGAGACGTCTACACCGGTGACCTGCCATCCCCGCAGGGCCAGCCAGATGACGTCCCCGCCTTCGCCACAGCCGAGATCCAGCGCCCGTCCGGGAGGTAGCCCGGAGACGACGTCGGCGAAGGTCTTGTTCACCCGCCCGGACCAGATGTGGCTGGATTCCGCGTAGCGGCTCTCCCAGAACTGCTCAAGAGTATGTGTGTCATTCACACGCCACAGCATCACCGGCACGTTCGGTCCGCGCAAGCTGTGTTGCCAGATCAGCAAAGGCGCGACTCGACGTCGCCCTCTCCGGTCACTTGGCGTCGGCGTAGCAATCGGCCACGGTGACGCTCAACGGGAACTGCACGGGGAAGTCAGCGAACAGGAGCCGTCCCGCCTCAGCGGCGGCAGCCCTGACCTCGTCGGCTACATCCTCGACCATCGTGGCCGGCGTGTGGATCACGACCTCGTCGTGCAGGAAGAGCACCAGGTGCGGGCGGGCGGCGAACGGCTCCGGCACTGGCACGTGCGCCGCGCCAGGTGCCTGCCCCAGCCGCCACAGCCGTCGCCGGATCGAGGCGATCCAGCACATCGCCCACTCCGCGGCCGTACCCTGCACGACGAAGTTACGGGTGAAGCGCCCCCACGAACGCGAAGAGGACCTGGCCCGCGCCGCCTCGCCTTCGCCGGCGTTCTCCTGGTACGCCCCCGCCTGCGCCTCCATCCAGCTCGTGCCGGGCAGAGGCGAACTGCGGCCCAGGTGGGTGGTGACCACCTCGCCGCGCTCCCCCGCCCGCGCGGCCTCGTCGACGAAAGCGAGCGAACGAGGGAAGGCCTTCGCGAGCCGCGGCAGCACCTGGCCGCTGGACCCGGTGGTCCCGCCATACATGGCGCCGAGCATTCCGACCTTGGCCAGCTCCCGCGTCGCCACCGCGCCGGACGCCACGATCCCCGCATACATGTCGGCTTCTCGGCCGTCCCCTCCGCGTCCGGCGGCAGCCATGGCCTCGTCACCCGCCATGCCGGCCAGCACCCTCGGTTCGAGTTGAGCGGCGTCGGCGATGACAAACGTCCAGCCGGGATCCGCGACCACCGCCCGGCGCACGTTCTTCGGGATCTGGAGTGCTCCCCCGCCTTTCGACGCCCACCGGCCCGTGACGACGCCACCGACGACGTACTCGCTGCGAAACCGTCCACCGCGCACCCACGCATCCAGCCAGGACCACCCGTTGGCGGTCAGCAGCCGGTACAGCGACTTGTACTCGAGCAGCGGCTTGATGACCGGGTGGTCGAGCCGCTCCAACTCCCACTTGCGGAGGCTGCGCGCACCGACTCCGGCGTGTTCCATCGCCCTGAACAGGTCTCGTGGAGAGTCCGGGTTGAGACCGGGCGGGGCGTCCAACGCATCGCGGATCTGGTCTGCGAGATCTTCCAATCGCTGTGGCCGTTCCCCCCATCGCGGCCGCGGCCCGAGGATCTCGGTGAGGATCGCGTCGTGGACGTCGAGCCGCCACGGCAGCCCGGCGTGGAACAGCTCCACCGCGGCCAAGGCGCCCGCGGACTCTGCCGCCAGAAGCAGCCGGAGCCGCCCCGCCGCGCGTGATGCCGAGACAGCAGCGTTCTGTACGTCGAGTTCAGAGAGCGGATCCGCCTCAGGCGTCTTCTCTGCCGGGCTCAGGTTCGCGAACAGCGTCGCCGGCGTGCCGGATCCTGCTGCAGTCCCGGCGGCCAGCGGCGCGGGTGGCATGCCGTCCCACGGCCCGGCAGCTGTGGTGGCCGGCTCCGGCCACGAGACGAGGACCGACTGCCGCAGGATACGGTGCGCCAACCGCAAGTCGTGCGACCGCTCGACTCTGACGCCCGCTGCCAGCAGCGACGGATACCACCGATTCGTGTCGTCCCACGTCCACCGCGGGCCCACCACGGCCGCGGTCTCGGCACCGCGCACCACGGCAGCCAGCTCAGCTGCCGCGATCCGCCGCTGGCCATCGGGCGCGTCCAGGCCGACCACGCGCACAGTGGCGTCAGGTTCCGGGACCACGACAGGCTGCACGCGACCATCCTGCCCCCGACCACCGACAGAGTGTGCACCGCCGGCCGGCTACGCTTCACTGTACCGGTGCTCGCACACCCGGAGTGCGCCCGAACGCGCGCCGGAAGGCGTCGATGAAGGCGCTGGCCGACGACCATCCACACGCGTGCGCCACGGCGGTGACCGGGGCGTCTTCGGCGAGCAGGACCAGCGCCCGATAGAGGCGCAACTGGGTCCGCCATTGCGGGAACGTCATGCCGAGGTCGGCTTTGAACAGTCTGGACAGGGTGCGTTCGCTCGCCCCTACCTGCCGTCCCAGCGCGGCCAGCGTACGGCTGTCGGCCGGGTCGGCTCGCAACATGTCGCAAAGCTCCACGAGCCGGGGATCGGATGGCGCCGGAAGGTGGACCGGCCGGTGCGGTGCGGCCCGTAACTGGTCGAGCAAGACCCCGAGCAGACGTTCGCGGGCCGGACCGTCGTCGCCCGTCGAGCGGGTATACGCGAGGATCAGCTCGCGGAACAAGGCCGTGACGCTGAGCACCGTGGGCCGATTCAGGCCGGCCGGGTTCTCCGTGGCAGGCAAGCCGACCAGATGCAGTTCGATGTCTCCGTGTGCCTGGTGCGCATGTACGGTTCCGGCCGGTACCCAGATGGCGCGGTTTGCCGGAGCGACCCATGAACCGGAATCCGTCGTGATGGCCAACACGCCATGGGCCGCGTACACGATCTGGTGATCGTCATGGCGGTGTGGCTCGATCGCCAATCCGTGCGCCAGCCGCTGGGATCGGGTGGGCGCCACCGGTAGGTGGCGGGTTTCCGTCATAAATAGGCAGATTATCGGAAGTGCGCCAGCGATGTGTGGATCGATCATGGCTTTATGCCAGCTACCAGATCCATCACGCTGCTGTCGGCCGGACACGCCTGTGTGGATGTATACCAGGGCGCCGTTGCCGCGCTCGTCCCCTTCTTCATCGCCGAGCGTGCCTACACCTACGCCGCCGCATCTGGCCTCGTCCTGGCTGCATCGCTGCTCTCCTCGGTGGCACAGCCCCTGTTCGGTACGCTGACCGACCGGCGCGCGCTGCCGTGGCTGCTTCCCGCGAGCACGATCGTCAGTGGGCTCGGCATCGCGATGAGCGGAGTCACCGGCTCCTACGCATTGACGTTGGTGGTCGTCGCCCTGTCCGGGATCGGCATCGCGGCGTACCACCCGGAGTCGGCCCGCGCGGCACGCGTCGCCAGCCACGGCAGCCACACGGCCATGGGCTGGTTCTCGCTCGGCGGCAACGTCGGCTTCGCTGTGGCTCCACTGGTGGTTGCGGCCGTGATCGCCACCGGCGGCTTGCGTCTCTCCCCACTTCTCATGGTGCCCGCTCTCGCCGGCAGTGCGCTGTGTCTTCCGGCAATGCGGGCGCTCGGCCGTCCGGTGCGCCAGCCGCGCTCAACCGGTCGAGCGCGGGCGGACGACACCGGCTCATTCATCAAACTGTCATTGGCAGTGGCCTGCCGGTCGGTCGCCTTCATCGGCCTGAGCACGTTCATCGCGGTGTACGCCCAGCAACGGGCGTCCGGTGGACCCATCGCCGGGATGGCGGCGTTGTGCGTTCTCTACCTCGGCGGCGCCGTCGGCACGGTCCTGGGCGGGCGGCTCGCCCGGCGCTGGGACCGAGTGCAGATAGTCCGGCGAGCGTACTTGGCCACCACGGTCGCTGTCGCCGGCATCGTAACCGTCCCCGGCCCGGCGCTGTACCTGTTCGTCGCGCTGGCCTCCGTCGGGCTCTACATCCCGTTCTCGCTGCAGGTCACGCTGGCACAAGACTACCTACCCTCGCGTGTGGGCACGGCCAGCGGAATCACCCTCGGCCTGGCCGTCAGTGTGGGCGGGCTGCTCGCGCCTGTCATCGGCCGCGTCGCCGACGCCACGTCACTCCAGCTCGCACTGTCGCCACTGATCGTGATGCCGGCCCTGAGCTGGCTACTGTTCCGGACACTGCCCGAACCGGCCGTCCTCCTCGCCAGAGGGGGCAGAGATCACAAGAGTAACCCTTAAAAAGGTCTAAACTGGTTATGTAGGAACGTCAAGCACATGCTGGCTTTTCGATCGGCCCGGCGGTCAGCCCTCCGCAGGCGGCCGGTGCTTGCGCAGCCATACCTCGGTCTGCGCCACATGGGTCGCCGCCGCTGCGGCCGCCCCTGCCGGATCACGAGTCTCCAGCGCACGCAAGACGGCGCGGTGTCCGGCGTCGGAAAGCCGCTTGATCTCACCAGCGTCCGCAGTACGGAAGATCCGGACCGACGCCACCATTGTCCGCTTAGGCGCGGTGATGCTCGCTGTCTGCACCTTGGGAGCCGCGGTACTGGCATATGCGGCCGGCTGGCTGCTGATTCCAGAAGAGCAAGACGAATACGCAGCGTGGGACGCGTGATCGCGTACTGCATCGACCGCCCCTGCCGGTCACGGCAAGCGACCCCGACATGCTCCAGCGATTCACGGGCGCGCTGAAAATGCGCCATCTTCCGGCCGCCATAGCGGCGGTACGGCGAACATCCGCCTGCCTGGACATGGTGACGTGCGTCGATCAACACGACCATCGGCCACCTCGATGTCCCATCACCTGGCACGCCGGGTCCGTGTTGTACTCGACGCTGATGTCCGGGTTCTCGACGACCGCCGCTGTGCCATCGCCGCTGAACACG
This sequence comes from Phytoactinopolyspora alkaliphila, assembly GCF_010550695.1. Taxonomy (GTDB): domain Bacteria; phylum Actinomycetota; class Actinomycetes; order Jiangellales; family Jiangellaceae; genus Phytoactinopolyspora; species Phytoactinopolyspora alkaliphila. Next base: position 407,212 of record NZ_JAAGOB010000001.1, on the reverse strand, counting down.
ACCGGTGAATCCAGGGTAAACGGACTGGCCGCGATCAATTCCTCGTTGATCTGTTCCACCGTGTCGAAGTACTCCGCGTACACGGGGGTGATTTCGGGCCACGGACTGTCGAGCGCTGCGGAGGTATGCAGCCCGATGAATCCTTCACATCGGTCCAGGTCGTTGTGGAGCAGGGTGAGCAGGGGCAGCTCCCCGGCCTCATCACTGGTAGCACCCACCCCGAGGGAGAAGCTCAGCTCGAACGCGGCCGGTCGGCCAGGGTGGTTGGTGCCAGGCACCAGCGATGCCTCCACCAGCACGGGAATATCCCACCGGACCGCTTTGGTCGGCGATCTGACACCCTGCATCATCGGCACGTGGCACCAGGCTTGGTACCCGTCGAGCACCATCATCCCCGGCGTGCGAGGTTTGCCGTCCCGGCCGGGCCACGTGCCCCGCCAGGCGCCTGTCGCCTCGACGTTCCCATCGCTGAGCAGGAAGATGGTGCCGGTGATCTCCCAAACGCTGTGGTCGGTGTAGTTCCACACGCCTTCGCGCTGGTCACGATGCTGGCCACCCCGGCCATGAGTGGTGATGATCTCGGGCAGATGCGACACCCGGTCCACGAGGCCGGCGATCGGCTCGACGTCGTCGAAATCCAGGCGCACCGTGTACGGGGTCACTGCGGCGACGTCGTCGAGACCGAAAGCTGCTGGATCGTCGATCAACCCCAGCCACGCCAGCACGGCGATGACGTCGATTCTGCCCACGTCGTCCCGCCACTGCGTGAGCAGCGAGCGGACGTGCGCGGGGGTGAGATCGGGCCTTTCAGCCAGGACGATTGCCAGCAGACCACTGATCAGCGGAGCCGCGAACGACGTGCCGCTGCCGACCGCGTATTTGCTGCTCGTGTCACGACGATCCACGTCGGCGATCAGCATCCGAACCGCTGGTGCGAGCACGTCCACATCGGGCCGATCAGGCGAACACGAGTACACCTCCCCCGACGGCGCGTAGCCGCCAACGGAGATCACCGTGTCGAGGACGGCCGGCCACTGGTCCGCATTGGTTGACCCGCCACACCCTTCCCCGCCGCCGTTGTTGCCAGCACCAGCGACCACGATGACGCCTTTACTCTCCGCGTAGTCAGTTGCCGCGGCCACGCCGTTGGGACAGCTCGTCAGCCACAACACAGACTTGCATCCGATCACCATCGAGATGTTGATGATGTCGACGCCGGCGTCAACGGCCATGATGATGCCCCGCACCATGTCGGCTTCGCTCCCGTCGCCGATGTTGACCGGGTAGATCTCGGCACCCGGTGCGATACCGGGCACCGCGCCGGCGGGCTGCCCGACGACGAGAGACGCGACGGCGGTCGCGTGCACCCCCGGATCGGAGACACCGTTGTGCACTCCATCAGAGGCGGTTTCGGCCTGGTCATCGTCGTCGGAGGCGCTGGTGAGGAGCCAGTAGTCGACGTGCCGCCCGTCCCGTACCGCCCCGGCCAACGAGGGATGGCTCGAGTCCACCCCTACCGCCTCAATGGTCCCCACGAGGACGCCGTCCCCACGTGGATTCCCCGGCAACACGTCATATCTCATCGCGTCCGCGTACCACGTGGACAGTGCGGAGCCTGACGATGCGGGCCCGCTACCGGCCGATGTGCCGACCGGCAGGTTCAACGACGCGGAGACCACACCCGAATCCGGTTCCATCGCCTCTTCGATGATCCGCTCGGCCTCCTCAAGCGAATCGACCGGTACAACCTCCACCTCGGGCGACGAACCCTCCACGGTGGCATCCCAGCCATAGACGAGAAGGACCTCGAGCTTGTCCTCGCTCAACTCGTCATCCTCATCGGGATGGTCCGGCAGATCGACCACCACCACGAACGGCTCGGAAAAGGCCCCGTCCGCCGTGGCAGCGCTCACGGGGATCTCGCCATCAGGGCGGATGATCTCCGGCAGCACGGTCAGCGCGCAGCCGTCACCACAAAGGCCGGCGGGCACCGCGACGTCGTCGTCAACCCCGCCAAGGACGTACTGGGTGGCATCGTCGACGGGGTCCCACGTCAAGCTGACCGCGCCGTCGACGAGCTCTGCGGTCACCTCGGTCATCTCGATCGACGAGTCAGCGCGCGCCGGCCGATCCGACGACGCTTCGTCATCGGCGGACGACTGGCTGTCACCGCCGGTACACGAGACCACGACGAACACCGCACAGAACGCGCTCACCGCACCAGCCCGAACGCGCCGATCAGCCGAAACTCGCACAACCATCGTCCCTCTTTATCCAGCGGAAGGAGCAGATCCTACGGCAGGCCACTCGCCCACTGACGGCCAGCTCGCTCAACGCTCTGGACCTTTGATGGTCTATGCACGCTCTGGCGGGGCGCGGCCCGGTTCGCTGGATCCAGACCGTGCGCATGCGGCCAGCCAGGGCCGGCACAGGAAGCCGCGCTACATAGGTCTGAGCGCGGTCCACGGAGTCTGACAGCTCTGGCGTTAGTAACTGTTAAAGTCGGGTAATACGGTTACGTATGAGAACGGGGAAGATCAGACTCGAAGGGAGTCCTCGATGCGCCCGGGAAAGACAAGGCATCTGTACCGTGAAGTGGAAGGCCTCAAGCTGCACTACCGGGAGGCAGGCGAGCCGTCGTCGACCGCGGTTCTCCTCCTCCACGGCTATCCCAGCTCGTCGCACTGCTTCCGCGACGTGCTCCCGGCACTGGGCGAGCGCGTGTGCGCGATCGCGCCGGACATGCCCGGCTCAGGGACATGACTGCCTTCGAAGCCCACATCTACGACGCTGGGCACCTCATGCTGGAGACGCACGCCACCGAAGTCGCGGCACAGCTCGTGACCTTCCTCGGTGACGTCCTCAACCACGCGGAGGTTCAGTCGTGAACACCGTGGACATCACAGTCAGGCCCCTGACGGCAGACACCTGGGACGACTTCGAGAGCGTCATGGGTACCAACGGCGGAGCGCGCGGCTGCTGGTGCATGCACTGGCGCCTGAGCATGGAGGAATGGATGGAGGGCAAGGGCGACGGCAACAAGGCGGCGATGCGGAATCTCGCCGGACACAAGACGCCACCGGGGGTCGTGGCCTACGTCGATGACGAACCGATCGCCTGGTGTGCGTTCGGCGACCGCTCGGACTTCCCCCGCATGCAGCGCTCCTCACTGATGAAACCCATCGACGACGAGCCGGTCATCTCCCTGACGTGCCTGCTCGTCAAGAAAGGTCATCGCGAGGAAGGCTTGAGTTCTGCGCTGATCACCGCAGTGTGTGAGTACCTCGCCGAAACCGCCGAGACACGAACGGTCGAGGCGTACCCCGTGGAACCGGCCAAAGGACGCAAGGCTGGCCCGGACAACGCAATGACCGGAATCGCCAGCGCGTTCCTTGCCTCCGGCTTCACCGAGGTCGCTCGCCCTCGAAAAGACCGCCCCGTGATGCGATACTCACTGCGATGAGCAGTGCCACCGCCTGGACCGACGACCACTTCATCGCCGGCGACGTCGCACTCGACTTCGCGAACACCGTCTACCGCCGCACACCGGAGATGGGCGCCGACCTTCTCAACAACATCGACGCCCTCACCGCCTGGCTCCGTCACACCGAACTGCTGCCCGACGACGCACGAGACCCCTTTGAGGACTCTCAGGCAGCACTGCGCCAGGCACGCCGGTTACGCGAGCTCTTCTGGGCGGTCTTCGAGGCACGCGCGGAAGGACGCGAGCTACCCGCAAACGCCCTCGCCGATCTCCTCGACGCGGCGCGTCGGGGCGTCGGTAGCGACGTCACCGTGGGCTCAGACGGTTCCGCGACGCCCCTCACTGCTCAGGGGACGCTGACCGTGCTCGCTCTGTACGGAATCAGACTGGCACTGAGTCCATCGTCCCTGCCGGTGCGTGCCTGCGATCGCTGCGGCTGGTTCTTCATCGACACGTCCCGCAGCCGGCGTCGCCGGTGGTGCAGCATGAAAACCTGCGGGAACCAGGCGAAGGCGGCACGCTACCGCTCCTCTCACGTCTGACCAGCTACGCGGCTCCGGCAGCCGGAGGCGCGACGGCCGCGATCACGGTTGGGTGATCCGCGCTCACGGTTCAGCGAACCCTCCGCCGCCCCTCGGTCCGGGCGCATAGCGAACCAATGCGTTGACACGTCCACGGCTTCCAGGTCTCAGGCGTTCACGCTCGCCTGAGCCGCTGCAGGTAAAGGAGTAATCCGCCGACCAAGGCGAGCGCACCTGCCACCGTCAGGATGGATAACGAACCACTGCCTGTGTCCGGCAGATCGTCGCCGTCCTCGGTCCCGTCTTCGGTCCCGTCTTCGGTGCCGTCTTCGGTCCCGTCTTCGGTGCCGTCCTCGTCGCCGTCTTCAGTCCCGTCTTCGGTCCCGTCCTCGGTGCCGTCCTCGTCGCCGTCTTCGGTGCCGTCCTCGTCGCCGTCTTCAGTCCCGTCTTCGGTCCCGTCCTCGGTGCCGTCCTCGTCGCCGTCTTCAGTCCCGTCCTCGGTCCCGTCCTCGGTGCCGTCCTCGGTCCCGTCCTCGTCGCCGTCTTCAGTCCCGTCCTCGGTCCCGTCCTCGTCGCCGTCTTCGGTGCCGTCCTCGTCGCCGTCTTCAGTCCCGTCTTCGGTGCCGTCCTCGGTCCCGTCCTCGTCGCCGTCTTCAGTCCCGTCTTCGGTCCCGTCCTCGTCGCCGTCTGGAGGCTCGCAGTCGCCGTGGGTGATGGTGTTGGTGTCGAGGGTGACAGCAGCGGTCTGAGCCAGCGCCCGTCCCTCCAGGGTGGCATCGGTCTGCATCGTGATCGAGGCCATGGCCATGATCGTGCCGATGAACGTGGTATCGGTGCCGATAGTCGCCGAACTGCCGATCTGCCAAAACACGTTGCACGGCGACGCCCCGTTCACCAGGACCACACTGCTGTTCGATGCCGTGATCAGCGTGCTGTCGACCTGGAAGATGAACACTGCCTCAGGATCACCCTGGGCGTCGAGAGTCAACTGCCCAGTAACCTGTGCGGCCGAAATCCGGTAGACACCGGCTGTGAGAGTCGTGCCACCGAGCTCCGCCGGCAGATTGGTGAAAGGTGTCCGACCGGCCGCGTCATTGTAAGCGGTGGTCAGGTCGTCCTTCGCCTGCAAAGCCACCGCGTCGCCCAGATGCATCTCCCCTTCGACGGTTCCCGGCGGGAACCCCGGCGCAGTATTGCCCGGATGCACTCCGAGATTCTGCTCCATGTAAGTCGAACCGGTATTGGTGACGGTGGCACCGGCCAGAACCGAGAAGTCGCCGGCGGTGCCCAACCCCACCGGAGCTTCAGCCGCGCTCGCGACATTCTGGGTGAAGATCAATGGGAGCGCGATAAGACTCACAACTCCGAGCGCCGCCAATCCCGCCCGCGCCCCGAGCCGAGCCCGACGAGTCGATGTATCGGCCATAGAAATGGCCCCTTTCTTTGAGATTCCCCCATGGCTCACGTCTTGGCGAAGAACGCCGGGCGTAAAGCATGCTTAAATGAACTAAATCAGAGCCCTGCGCAAAGGCAACCCTTAGAGGCGTAAAAATCTGAGAAAGATGGAAGTTTCCTCCTGAGAATGCGCACAAACCTCGCATAATGGTGGTCCATCATTGTGACTGGAGGTGCCCCTTCGCTATGCAATTCTGCGCACCTCCACACCTCCGCGGTGAACGGGCGCCACGGTCAAGCCCTGTTAGCGGCGAACCCGATAACTCAGGTGCAGCACTCGGTTGCCGCGAATGACGACGTCAGGGTCCTCAAGCAGGTGCTGGCCTTCGACAGGCCCGAAGTACCGCTTCCCGGAGCCGAACACCACCGGCACAACATCCATCGCCACCTCGTCGACCAGGCCCAGATCGAGAGCCTGCCCGCCGGCGTCGCCAGCCGCCACCGCCACATTGCGGTCGCCCGCAAGCTCCTTCGCCTTCGCCACCGCCACTGCTACGTCGTCGACGAAGTGGTACGACGCTTCTGGGTGCCATCCGTCCGGCTTGGGCCGGTGCGACACCACGACAACGTGCTCGCCGGCCGGTGGCTTTCCCTCCCAGCCGTTCGTGATGTCGAACAGGCGCCGCCCGATCACCATCGAGCCGATGCCGTCCCATATGGCTCGGACGTAGTCAGCCGATACCTGAGACACCTTGAACGGGCCACCGTCGACCAGGTCGGCGTCGCCGTTGAAGTACCACTCGAACAGCGGACCGACGTCGTCATTGTCATCGGCGATAAATCCGTCCACTGATACCACGTTGTGCATCACGACAGCGCTCACGATGTTCTCTCCTCCGCCCAGCTATGCAGCGTTGTCTTCGCTGCTTCATCACAAGGGCAGACAAGCGGGACAGCGAAAACTCACCGCCCGGATGCCATCATCGGTGGGTTCGGGCGATTCCACGTAGGAGCATGTCGACGGCCTTGTCTGTGGTACGCGTATTGATCGGTCCTCCGGTGACGAGCTTACGGATGAAGATGGCCAGGTCGGCATGCGCGTCGCGTGGCCGGCCCCCTTGGCGACTCCCCCGTCCGACATGCCGGGCTTCCTTGGCCTCGGTGTTCGCTGCCCTCGGCCGCGAGTCATGTGTGGGATCTGTGGTGGGATCATTTCGTTGCCGGCTGGATCGCCTTCCCATCCTCTGACCGTGAGGTTCACCCCAATGCCCAACGACCGTCCATGGTGGCTCGACGCCGTCGGCTACGAGGTGTACGTCCCGTCGTTCCAGGACAGCGACGGGGACGGCTGGGGCGACTTGCCCGGTCTTCATCAGCGTCTGGACTACCTGCATGACCTCGGGGTTTCCGTGCTCTGGATCAGTGCATTCTTCCCGTCGCCGATGCGCGGCCACGGCAACGACGTCGCCGACTACCGCGACGTGGACGCGCGCTACGGCACCCTCGCAGACGTCGACGCACTTCTGGACGCGGCGCACACTCGCGGGATGCACGTCGTCGCCGACCTCGTCGTCACTCACACCAGCAACGAGCACCCGTGGTTCGCCAATGCCCGCGATGCACGCTATCGCGACTACTACATCTGGCACGATCCCGCGCCCGACGGCGGACCGCCCAACAACTGGCTCTCCCACACCGGCGGGCCAGCCTGGACACTCGACCGCGGCACCGGACAGTACTACCTGCACCTCAACACCCCCCATCAACCTGACCTGAACTGGGCAAACCCAGCCGTCGCCGAGGAGTTCGACCAGATTCTCCGGTTCTGGCTAGACCGCGGTCTTGACGGCTTCCGCATCGACGCCGCGCATTTCACCACCAAGCACGCCGACCTGCCCGGCGACCCTCTACTCGACGCCGACCAAGTGCCAGAGACTGCGGCCATCCATCGCCGGTGGCGCCGGATCGCCGATGCTTACGACGCGCTGCTGGTGGGCGAGATGGGCGTCCTCGAACTCGACCGTTTGACCACGTACATGCACGACGGCGGCCTTCACAGCGCGTTCTGGTTCGGGTTGGCGGAAGCCGACGGCGAACCGTCACTCGTCGCCGACATGCTACGAGCCGCGTCCACGGCATCCCCCCACCTGTCGTGGACGCAGAGCCGCCACGGTCGACCACGTGCCGTCAGCCGGTACACCGCCGCAATCACCACGAGTGACACCGGCGCGCCTGCCCGCGAGGACACAGCCGAGGGACGACGACGCGTTTTGGCGATCGCGACGCTGACCATGGGGCTGCCGGGCATCCCATCCCTTTACTACGGCGAAGAGCTCGGCCTCACCGACGCCGTCATCCCGGCGAGCAAGCATCACGATTCACTGGCACGCACCACCGGCGGTGCCATGAGCCGCGAGGGTGCACGCACACCCATGCCCTGGGAACCATCAGCAACGTTGGGCTTCACCACCGCGGAGCGCGCGCGGTTGCCTTTCGGTTCCCGCGATCCGTCCGACACGGTTGCCGCCCAACGCCTCGACCCGGCGTCGTGCTGGTCCGTCACCCGTCGCCTGCTGCACGCGCGACGACGCCTGGCCCAGCTGAGAGACCACAGCGTCGAATGGTTCGAGACGACCAACGAGATGATCGCCTATCGCTCCGGCCGGATCGCCGTCATTGCCAACCTCTCCGGCCACGCCCAACCGCCCCCGTTCGACACATCCGCCTGGACCTGCGTCTTCGACACCGACCAGCCACCCGTGCTCGACTCCCCCGCACCGCTCAGCCCGTTGCACAAGCTCAGCGCCGGTCAAGCTGTGATTCTCAGCAAGTAAAGAGTCGATTCGACTGATGAGCTTCTCGGAACCGCGCTGAAGGATTCCTCACTCGCATTCATCGAGCAATACGACGACGCGGTCCACCAGCCGGACCAGCATTGGCAAGACCGGGTAGAGCGAGCCGCACAAGGCAACTCGATGAGCACCTTCGTCCTCTCCCCCACTACCCACAGCTAGTCTGCAGCCTCGACCTCATCAGCAGCGCGAAAACGCTCCAAAAGGGCACGGTGTGCTCGCCTAATCGTAGGCGAGATATCGGCCGGGCTTGCCGGGTTCCTCAATCTCGAAACGCAGCTGAAGGTCGGTGTCTTGGATCATGCTGACCTGCTGAGTGAACTGTTCGTTGGTGACGATGAGATGGCCCCCGAGGTTCCAGTCCCGCCCAAACCACACGCGCAGTGCGTCAAGCAGCACACGATCCATCGCCGTCTCCAGCCGAGACTTGCGAACCCAGAAGTAGACCGCAGCTTTGTAATCATCCCAACGACGGTTCGCCACCGCAGTGATGCGCGCCTGGGCGAACATCGGCGAATCGGACGACATGACATAGACGCAGCCGAGACATTCCGTGCCAGCCGGATTCATCATCGTGTAGGTGAACGCCTGGCGGTTTGCGTGCCGGTGCTCGAGCTTCTCCAAGTCTTCCCGGTTGGCGGCCACGGTGAAGTCGTCTTCGGGCCAACTCGACTGCTCCCACGTTCGCAGGTAATCCTTGCTCTCCATCACCGCCGCGTAGTCCAGCTCGGCATCAGCGGCCACGATCGGCCGGAGAATGAAGTCCTCAGCAGTCAGGCCTTCGGGGACATCGAACTCCAGGTTCGCGAAAGGCACGTCGTCACTCCTGCGCGTCGGTCGACTGTCGGTAGAGATGAGGTCGCCACGAGCCGCACGGGGGCGGCTGGGGTTAGAGCGTATCCGCCGGTCCTCGATGATCCCACCGGTTTTTGACCGCTCAGAACGCCGGTCGAGAGTCGACCCTGCCGCCACCGTGGCTTGATCCCCATCCGTTCTATGGTCAGACCCGGACGTCGTGGGCTACCCACCAGGGACACCCTGTTCTGGGGCAGCGCTGGCGGCTCGAGCGCAAGACCTGGCGTTCCACGCTGCCGGCTACGGCGAGCTGCTGGATGCGATGCGCACAGTTGAGAGCTAGGTCTGTACCGCGCTAGCCACCTCGTTTGCCCTCAATCGCAGTTGAGCTGGTGGGCTCTTGGATGACACGTCTCCTGCACGAAGGCGAAGAGCATGGACACCACAACATCCGAGTCCTCACCTATCTCGGCAGCGCCGGCGACAGCAGCGGATCGATCCTCCCCGTTGACGCTTTCGGTGGTCCTCGTCGGAGTGGTTCTGGTCGCGATGTCGATCTCGGGCACCGCGGTCGGACTGCCGAGCATCGGACGCGACCTGGACACATCCGGGTCACCGTTGCACTGGGTCGTCGCCGGCTACAACCTCGCCTTCGCGGCCATGACGCTCGTCGCGGGCTCGACCGCTGATCGGGTCGGGCGACGTCGAGTGTTCATCGTCGCCGCACTGGTCTTCGCAGTCGGATTCCTCACGGCGGCGGTGAGCCCATCGATCGTGTTCCTCGATATCGCCCGGATCGTGTCCGGTGCCGGGGGTGCCGGAATCATGGCGGCCGGCGGTGCCCTGCTCGCCTCCTGCTACGACGGTGAGGCGCGCAACCGAGTGTTCGCCCTGATGGGCACGATGGCAGGGATTGGCATAGCGGTCGGCCCGACGATGTCAGGCGTCCTGATCAGCGCCACCGGGTGGCGGGGCAGCTTCGCGGTGTTCACGGTCGTCGGTCTTCTCATCGCACTCGGCGCGACCCGTGCCCGCGAGTCGCGCGCGATCGGCGCCGGTCGCACCGATTGGGTAGGGAGCCTGCTGTTCGTCGCTGCGCTCACCCTGCTGATGTTCGCTCTTCTGGAGGCCAGCGCGCTGGGCTGGACTCATCCGATCATCGTGATCGCCGCAGTCGCCGGCCTGATCGCCTTGGTTCTCTTCAGTGCCGCGCAACGCCGCAGCGCCTCCCCCGTGCTCGCGCCTTCTCTGGTCGCCAATCGCGGATTCACCGGGTGGTGCCTGGCGACACTGACCACATCGATCGGCTTCCTCGGCGTCCTGGTGTTCCTTCCCACCTACCTGCAGACCGCTGCCGGTCTATCGCCGGCAGTCACCGGCGCGACGATGCTGCTGCTGACCGCACCCGTGCTGGTCATGCCCATGATCGCCGTAACCCTGGTGAACAGGGGCGCACCGGCCCGCCTGTTGATCCTTATCGCCTTGGCGCTCGTCGTGGTTGGGAACCTGTGGCTGATGGCGCTCAGCGCCGAGCACACCGTCGCCATCGTCGCCGGCCCGCTGCTGATGATCGGTACCGGCATGGGCACCTCGTTCGGGATCACAGATGGGCAGGCCATGAGCCTCGTTCCTGCCGACTCCGTCGGCATGGCGGCCGGGTTCCTCAACACACTGCGAGGCGCGGCAGAAGCCCTCGTGATCGCCGCATTCAGCGCCACCCTGATCGGCCTCCTCGCCGCCAAGCTCGGCGACACGACCCACGCCGCGGCCGTAAGTGCAGGCGAGGTCAGCAGTGATGCAACCGCAGAACTGGCCGCGTTTACGTGGTCCTGGCACATGACCCAGCTCGGCGTCGGCGGGCTGTGCCTCGTGCTCTCGATCATCGTGGCTCGACTGATCTTCACCCGACGCTCGGCTGCCCTCCACGCCGGCTGACGTTCGTTCCAGAACTTGCATCGCCGCGCTTGACCTCGACCATAGTTGAGCTCGTATCGTCGCGGCGACCGTCAAGACGACACCACGCGTCCGTCTAAAGCTGATTCAACGAGGATGACATGCACGCCAGTCCGGACGACCACCTCACGATCGGAGAAGTCATCCGCCGGACCGGCGTGTCTGCCTCCGCATTGCACTTCTACGAGCGCAAAGGCCTGATCTACGCCGAGCGCAACGGCTGCGACCAGCGCATCTTCGCACGGCACATGATCCGGCGCATCTCGCTGATCATCATGGCCAAGCGACTCGGTATCCCACTCTCGGATGTCGCCAAGGTCTTCGCGACCCTTCCATTCGACCATGCTCCCACCCATGCGGACTGGCAACGAGTCTCCCGCGCCTGGAAGAAGGAGCTCGAGGAACGCCGGCGCGCGATCGAGAATCTTGAGAACGAGCTGACCGGGTGCATCGGCTGTGGGTGCCTGTCCATGAAGGCCTGCCTGTTGCTCAATCCCGACGACACGCTCCAGGGCCGCGGTCCCGGACCGGTACGGCTACAGGAGTTCAGCGACTCTCGCAGCCGGCGAACTCGAGGATGACGGTGTTCGTGAGGAAATGTTTCCCGCGGACGTATGCACAACTACTCCTCACGTGCTCCCCGGGGCGGTACAAACGTTTGCAAGAACCCGGTCTTAGCATGCTGCCGGTCCAACTGCCGCCTGTCAACCCTTAGACGCCGCTGAGCCTGTCGCAGTGCTTGTAGGTGCCATTGACACGCCCGGAATGCGTCGTGCATTCTGTGCAAACGCTCGCATAGCTGACGGGTTCTGGGTATATCCGACGACCGAAGGGCGGCTCCACATGGACGGTGGCGAGGAAACGAAGCATGGCCATACCCCGGCGACCTCCGCTTACCAACGTGTCACCACAGAAGGCACCAGTCTCGCTCGGTTGTCCCGGCGGCACCTCATTCTGGGCACCGGCGCCATCGCTGCCGGAATGGCCGTCGCGCCGGGCGGTCTCCTCGCGCCGGCCACCGCCCGGGCCGCGACGGATGACCAATACGACTCGCTGCGTGCCACCTGGGTCACGCTGCTCACTGGCGGTGACTTCGACGGCTCCGACCCGGACTTCGAAGCCGCCGTGGACCGCATCGACGACGACGTAGCGTCCTCCATCGAGCTGATCGACCGATCCGCAGACCGGCCCGGCGTCTTCGTGGATATGCCGTTCATCGAGGAGGACAGCTACGACGCGTCGGCGCGTATACCGCTCACGCTTGTCCGGCTCCAGCGGATGGCCGCCGCCTTCCGGACGCCGGGGTCACGCTTCGAAGGTGACTCCAACGTGCTCTCCGAGGTCCTGACCGGAATGGAGACGACCAACCAGCGGATCTTCTACGCCGGGCGGTCCGAGTTCGGCAACTGGTACCACTGGGAGATCAGCGGCCCGAACGCGCTGATGAACACCTGTGCACTGATGTACGAACACGTCCCCGCGGAGGCGTTGCGGCGCTATATCGACACCGTGGATCACTTCATCCCGGACCCGCATTATCAGTACATCGACGAGCGCAAGAAGCTGTCCACCGGATCCAATCGCATGTTGCTGTGCGAAGCAGTGGCGATCCGCGGCATCGTCGGGCGCGACGAGGAGCGCATCACTCGCGCGCGCGATGGACTCACCGACATCTTCGTCTACGTGAGCGACGGCGACGGCTTCTACCGCGACGGTTCGTACCTTTACCACACGCGCATTCCGTATACCGGCAGCTACGGCGTGACCTTCGTCGATCGCTTCGCCAATCAGCTGGTGCTGTACGCGGGCTCCCCGTGGGACATCGGCAACGCGGAGCGGGAATTCGCGTTCAGCACCGTCGATCTCATGCTGGCACCGGTGGTCTACGACAACCAGTTGCTCGACTGCATCCGGGGCCGGTCGATCTCTCGTGCCACGGGCGATCACGGCGGCGGCCACCACGTGTCGGAGATCGTCCTCCGGCTGGCGCAGGCGGCCGACGAGGAGACCGAGGCACGCTGGCGGGCCATGGTCAAGGGCTGGATCGAGCGCGACACCTACGACGACCCGCTCAGCGAAGCGTCGGTCCCGCGGCTGGCCCTGTTCAAGGATCTGCTGGATGACGAGTCCGCGCAGCCTGCACCGGACCCGGTGAACCACAAGCTGTTCGCCCAGATGGCCCGCGCCATCCACCGCCGGCCCGGCTGGGCCTACGCGATCGCGATGTGCAGCGCGCGGGTCGGCCGCTACGAGGTCGTCAACGGCGAGAACCTCAAAGCCTGGCACACCGCCGACGGCATGACGTACCTGTACAACGCAGACAACGGCCACTTCATGGACGGCTTCTGGCCGACGGTCGACCCGAACCGGCTGCCCGGCATCACCGTCGACACGCGACAGCTGAACGAGAGTGCCGGAAGCGGATCGCGGCCGGACACCCGGTGGGTGGGCGGTTCCGTACTCGGGAACGAGTTCGCCGCGGTTGGCATGGAGCTCAACGCTATGGAGTCGGCGCTGCGGGCGAAGAAGTCCTGGTTCTGCCTGGACGACCGCGTCGTCGCCCTCGGTGCGGGCATCACCGGCGGCGGTGGCCACTACGCCGAGGCCATCGCCGACGCCCACGTCAACGCGGGCAGCAAGGCCGACGACAACTTCGGCTCCGACAGGCAATTGCTCGTGAAGAAGGGCAGCCCGAACGAAACCAGCGAAGCCTACTTCGCCTTCAACCTGTCCGACCTGCCCGCTGAGGTCGTCTCGGCAAGTCTCCACGTCTACGCGCGAGTGCAGGACTCCGGCGGCAACGAAGCCGGCATCGACGCGCACGGCGTCGCTGAAGCCTGGGACGAATCCACACTGACGTGGAACACCAAGCCGGCCACCGGCCCGCGACTCGGCTCCGCCCACGTGGACGAGCACCACCGGTGGCGGGTCATCGACGTCACGTCGCACGTACTCGAACAGCTCAGCGCCGGCAACGACCGGGTCAGCCTCGCCCTCAAACACGGCGCGCCGGACAGCGCCGGGCTCAGTGTCTCGATCACCAGCCGGGAGTTCAGCTCGTACTCGTACGACCCGTATCTCTACCTGACTCTCGCCGAGCCGACCGAAACGGTCGAGACCATCGTCGAGAACCGCAACCTGCACGCAGACGGCACCAACGTGCTGACTGTCGACGGCGAGCAGCAACCCACCACCCTGGGATGGAACGCCACCTTCGACGGGGCCCGCTGGGCGCATCTGGAAGGGGTCGGCGGCTACCTGTTCCCGGGCGGAGCGACGCTGCACGCGCTACGCGAGGAACGGACCGGCAGCTGGCGCGACGTGAATGTGGTGGAGTCCCCCGATCCCATCACCCGTCGCTACATCACGCTGTGGCTCGACCACGGCGCCGCTCCCGATGCAGCGGCGTACGCATACGTCGTCCTCCCCGGGATCTCAGCGGAACGCACGGCAGAGATCGCAGCCGATCCGGGAATCGAGATCGTCGCCAATACAGGAGACGCACAGACCGTTCGGGTGCCGCGTGTGGGAATCGTGGCCACGAATTTCTGGAGTGCCGGTTCGGCTCACAACGTCACTGTCGACCAGCCCTGTTCGATCATGATCCGAGAGAGAGCCGGCACACTCACGGTCGCGGTCTCCGACCCCACCCACCTACAGGAGTCACTGTCCGTGGAACTGCGCCGCGCCGGCTATCGGAGCTGGACAGCCGATGAAACGGTTACCGTGGAGGACACAGATCGCGCGATCAGATTCCGCGTGGACACGAGCGGCGCGGACGGTTCCACACATCAGGTGACGTTCCACCGCTCCCGACTCTCATAACTGACGGCGCGACGGCTGCTGTCGCCTGGGCGCGCTGTTCCGCGTGCTCGTGCCGGTGATGACGCCGGGCATCATCGCGGCGTTCATCGTCAACTGGGGGTCGATGTCAGCGGCCGCCGTACTCACGGTCCTGCCCACGATGGTGCTGTTCGCACTGGCGAGCAAGTGGATCGTGCAGGGCCTGACCTCGGGTGCGGTGAAGGAGTAATACTCGGCACGGACGCGCCCCGGAGCAATCAGTATCCTTTATGTGCTTGTCGGTTGGCTTCGTCATCTAGGTGGTCAACCAGTCTGCCGAGTCGAGCGAGCGAGCGGCGACAACAGCCCATTAGACAAACGATCATCGGCTCGAACGACACGCCCAAGGGTTCAGTACTGGTTGCGTTTGGGCAGCCCAAGCTCGTCACGGAAGGCATTCTCGGTGAAGTCGAAGTCGTAGTCGGGATCGATCTCCTCCGCGGTGGTCCCGTCCCAGTCGGCGTCCCACGGCAGACCGACGTTCTGCCGCTCGATGAGAGGGGTCCCGTCGGAGTACCGGGCTCTGCCATCGGGGTCGGACGAGTCACGGAACTGCTTGTGCTCGCCGGTGCGGTACTGGTTGATGTGCCCGAGTTCGTGGAAGAAGAAGACGACGGGCGGGGTGATGTCGTAGTTCTCGGTGTAACCCATGTCGTAGCCGGGGGAAAGATGGTTGACGTCGAGCTCCACCCGGTAGTCGTCACCCGACCTGGATGCGCTGTTGTTGCCACCGGGGTGCTCGGCGATGGTGACCTTGTCCTTGCCGAAACCGAGGAAGCCCGAGTTGTCGTAGTGCTCGCCCTGGCGCTCTAGCATCTTCTGCCCCGTGGGGCTGGATGCCATCATGTGCAGATCGGCGAGCACCCGGTCCCTGAACTCCTGCGAGCCACCCACCTCGAACTCCAGCCAGCGAAGGTACTCCTCCTCGGACGGGATCTCGACGATGACGACGCTCTCGCCTCCAGGGGCGATATCGCCCGCTTCCATGTAGATCTCGTCCCGGCCGCCCTGGCCGTCGATGGTGTCCGTGCCGCCGCCCGCATAGATCGTGTCGTTGCCTTGGCCGCCGAAGATGCGGTCGTCGCCGAAGCCGCCGGATATGGTGTCCTGGCCGTCGCCGCCGAAGATGCGGTCGTCTCCAGACGCACCCTCCAGGTAGTCGCGTCCGGCGCCGCCGAGAATCACGTCGTCCCCGTCCATGCCGTAGATGACATCGTCACCGAGCCGGCCGGCGAGGACGTCGTTGCCGGCGCCGCCGTCGATGTAGTCGTCGCCACGGCCACCACTGACGAAGTCATTACCGATACCGGTCTCGATGCTGTCCAGTCCGTCGCCGCCGAACGCTTCCAGGTTTCCCTCGGAGCCTTGGGCGGAGATGGTGTCGTCACCGGCACCGGTGGCGAACCTGACGTGCACGGCAGTACCGGGTGGCACGAAAATCTCGTCATTGCCGCGGCCGGTGTTGATGACCACGTCCTCGCCTGCGGCGATCCGCTCCGTGGTCACATTTCCGGACGCATCGGTGATGGTCACCACGGTCTCGCCGGTATCCGGGTCGACGGTCACCTCCACGTGGTCCGCGCCGTCACCCGTGGTAATCACGGTTGTGCCGTCGAGGGAGGTCACCTGAACGCCATGGGTGTAGCCGGTGGGCACGTCCCAGCCTGGGTCCGTGCCGTCCGCAGCTTCGCCCCAGTCTCGCGTCAGTGCGAAGATATCCCTGCCCAGCTCTAAGAGCTTCTCGTCACGGCTTCTGACCAGCTCGATCGCATCGTCCACGATGCCCTGAGCGGTCTTGAACTCAGCATCGACATGGCTCAGGTCGTCATCGTCGTTCCACGGCGTGAATGTGACCATCCCATCGGTACGTACCGCGGATTTAGTGCCGGCCGCAGCCCGGGCGAAGCTGGTGTCGAGGTCCTCCTGTGCGTCGCGTACATCGGTCTTGAGCTGGCCGAACAGGTCCGCGATCTCGCCGTAGATGTCAGAAGCGTCACCAAGGACGGCAGCTACTCGTTCGGCGTGCTCGAAATAGCTGTCGGCCATGGCGCATTCCCAGTTGAGCCGCAGTTCGGCCTCACGGTTGCGCTGATTCGTCGCCTCTTCGCCAAAATCGGTAGCCAGGGTCTGCCATGCGTGCTTAGCGGTGTCGAGATAGCTGGTCTCGGCCTGCAGATCCCACACGTCAGGGAGCGTCACGGACATGGTGTGCCTCCGGTCATCGCGACCCGCCGGTGAGTGCGCCCGGGGGTAGGTCGGTACCCGCCGAACAGAGGAGCTGACGGTCAGGGGTGTGGTCGGCCATGGTCGGCGCGCCGCTTTCGCCGGGGTCCGGCGCCACCTGTACACAGAACGACCACGACGTCGCCTGAGTCGGCAGGGTGCTCGGCCCCGGCACATCGAAGACGTCGGCATCGGGCGCTATCCGGCGCAACGGGGTGAGGGCGAAGGCGCGGCCGGTGACGCTCTCACCGGGTTCCAGCCGCACGGCGGGCGCCCGATAGGCGGTACCGGTGTTGCTGTCGGTCCCGCTCCTGCGGCTGGTGGGGAAGATCTCTTTGGTGACGAGGACGGTCCCGGCCTCGTCACTGTAGACCCAGCTGGATTCCTCGGTGTCCGGAAGGGGGACATCGACCGTGGGTGTGATCTGCGCTGGCCGGCGTTCTACGACGAGCACGGCGACATCGGCGTTGTTGGTGACGGTGTACTCGGCGACCAGGCCGGACGTGTCCGGCGGATAGTCGGGTCCGGTGGGAGCACCGACACCGAGTTCCGCGTCGAGGACGACGTCGAGCTCGACGGGCGCCGTCGTATCGTCGCCGTCGGGATCCTCGCCGGACTCGCCTCCGCCGCAGCCCATAAGTGCGATCATGGCGACCACCGCCGAGAGCGCTCGACCCAGGTGCATCGCCGGTCCTCTCGCTGGCGCATAGTGGATGTCCCTTCGACGCGTCACGGCTCGGTACGGTTCATGACCTCGTCGATGTCACGGGAGGCGCGCTGGAGGTGCTCGCCGTCGGACTCGAGGACTGCGCAGAGGTTCTCCACCAGTCGGGCGCAGGAGTACACAGCGACATCGTAGCTTTCGTGGATCATCACTCCGACGGTCGCCTGGCCAAGAGACGCGCGGTCGAAGGTGCCTTGCTCGCCCACGGCAGCACCGGAGCCAGTGAGGTCGCGCGAGGAGGTGAGCATCCGGTTACCCACGTCGTTGAGCGTCTCTGGGTTGCCCTTTACCTTGCTCATGCCCTCATCACCTGTGCCTCGTGCAGCCGTTTCTTGATCGTCTGAGCTGATAGTACTGCTTGCGTCTCCCCACCCGGAGAGGTCGGTGCCCTTCGGGACGTACTGGCGGAGCATGTCAAAACGCGCGTCAGCAGTTATGCGAACTACACCGGGTCCGCGCTGACGCGGCTCACCGACATCGCCCGGCGCAAAAGGCGAGAACAGCCGTGGTCCGCAGACAGGTCTGCTCAATGAGCCCGCACTATTGGCGATGACCGAACAACTGCTTCGGCGTGTCGCCCGCTGTGCTGGCTGTTCACGCAACCTGGACCAGATGCGCCACGATCCCCGTGGTCGGCGACATGGCCACGACCCGTGCCCCTGGCGAGTATTCGCTGGTGTACCTGGTCTACAACACGATCTCGAATCTACTGACGCAGGCCGAGCAGGTTGCATGCTTTCAGGCCGCGGCGCGGCACCTCACTCCCGGTGGCCGTTTCGTCATCGAGCTGGGCGTCCCGCACCTGCGTATCCTGTCGCCTGGGCAGCAGGCCACCGTATGGCACTACGAATCCGGCTACATCGGCTTGGACACCTACGACGTCTTTCAGCAGTATCTCGTCTCGCATCACTTCACCTTCGGCGACGGCAAGCAGGCGAGGCTCTCTCGCAGTCCGCACCGCTACATCTGGCCCGCAGAGCTCGACCTGATGGGGCAGCTCGCCGGATTCGAGCTGGGGAGCAGGCATGCGGACTGGTCAGGCGGCGAGTTCACCGCTGACTCCCGCTCGACGTGTCGGTGTACCGGCACGGTTGACATCGAGGCGCCGATGCGTCCGCACCGTTGACATGCCTCGGCTCCGGCAATAACGTCATGCATTACTCGCAATATGCGTTCGTCGTAATTCGCCCACTCGGAGAGCGAGGCAGCAGTGATGAGTCGCACGCGGTACTTGACCGGCGTTTTGGCCATTTCGGCCCTGACCGTAAGTTCAGTCGCAGCCCTGCACGAGCCGGCACAAGCACAACCGGATGTGCCGCCTCCTCCAGAACTTCACGACGGCGATCTCCTCCTGGAGAATCACGGATTCGAAGACGGTCTCTCAGGATGGACCGCGACGAACGGTCGCGGCGAGGAGCCACCCGGGCCGTGTACTGACTCGCTCAGCATCTCGACGGACTGGTCCAGCCAGGGCGACCAGTCCCTCCAGGTCAGCGGAGAACCGCCGTGCGTGAACATGGGCGCGGCCAGCACACCGGTGCAGATCGAAGCCGGGGAAACCTACGCGGCGTTCGCGCACGTCCGGACCGAAACTCAGGCCTCGGTCGGGTTCCAGTGGGTGGATGATGACGGCGCAGTGATCGACACCTCCTACGGCTCCAGAAAACACGGCTCGGGGATCGTCGAAGTACGTGACGAGGCACCGGCCGGCGCCACGCATGTAGCCGTAGAGGTGGGCGCACGAGGGCCTGCGGAATTCGACGACGTGGTGATCACAGCACCGTTCACCGTCCTGCCGCCGCAGATCACCAGGCAGGCGTCTTACCTGGGTATGGCCGCAGGCGTCGACGAGAACGGGCGTCACGTCACGTATGCGATGGCTACGGGCTCGGAACACGATCCGGCGATCTTGACCGTCACCGACATCATCACCGGCGAAGTCGTGAGAAACGTTCGGCTCCCTGGCGCGACCGGAGCCTGGGGAATCCGGCAGAATCCCGTTACCAAGACGGTCTACATCGGCACCTACGGCGCGCCCGACCTGTGGCTCTACACCCCGGGCGATGACGAAGCCACCAACGCCGGCCGGCCGCCGATCCAGTCGTGGGGCTTCATGTACGACATGGACTTCGATGATGACGGCATCGCTTACGGCGGCGGATGGGGTGAACCGACGGACGGATTCGCTGGCGCGGCGTTGTACAAGTTCTCCGAGGACGATGGCTACCTCGGCACGCTCGGCCCGAACCCGCTGGTGACGGACGCGAATTACAGCCGTGCGGTGGCTTACGAAGAACAGACCAAGACAATCTTCACCGGAACCGGAACCAACGCACACCTCATCGGCTGCTCCACCGAAGGCGAACCCAGATGCAAGGATCTGACCGGCCTATTCAGCCCGGAGCTGCAGGAAGCCACGTGGGTCTACGGCATCACGGCCGGGGACGGCTACGTGATGGCCTGGACCGGCGACAGCAGCAGCCTCGGCAACGACTCGCTCGTCGTCCTCGATGTAAGCCGGGACTCCGACGGTGAACTGCAGGCCGAGGTGATCGCCGAGATCGAGGCCGTGATCTACAACGGCTCCTCGCCGGTGGTGGACGGCAAGATCTACTACTCGAAGGCCAATGAACCAGGGCAACCGCTCTATGCGTTCGACGTCCACACCGGCGAAGAGGTCAGCGTGCCGGACTCGGACACAGGGATCTTCTCCCGGCGCTGGGAGGCCGTGGAACTGGACGATCCCGACTGGCCGGGGACCACGCTGGTCGGCTGGAACTCCGGCGGAATCCTGGTGAAATACAACATCGAGACAGGGACGCTCGAGCGGACCGTCGTCGACGGAATCCCCCACGTGTCGACCCGCATCAACAACGTCGCCGCGGGGCCCGAAGGCACTATCTGGTCGGCGGGATACCTCATCGGGGGTCTGGGCGGATACACGCCGATGCGAGACGACGAGCAGGTGACTTACACGCTCGGTGGCCAGGCGGAAGCCATGATCAGCCATGACGGCCGTGTCTACCAGGGACGGTATCCGTACGGTCACATCGAATCGTTCATCGCGGACGAGGTCGCTTCAGGTCAGGCACCGCGCGTCGATTGCGAGATCGGTTTCCAGCAGAACCGGCCGTACGGGCTACTGGGGCACGGCGACCGTGTCTACTACGGTTCCCAGGCGGAGTACGGCCACGACCGGGGCGCCTTCGGCTGGCTCGACACCGAGACGGGCGAATGCACCACGCTCGACGTCGTGGGGCATCAATCGATCAACACCATTGCGGCCAGCGGCAGCAAGGTGTTCGGCGGCGGCAACATCTTCTTCGGCTACGACGGCACCCCCATCGACGACCAAGCCGAACTCCTGATCTTCGACGAGGAGACCGAAGAAGCGCGGACCATCCAGTGGCCCATCGAGGGCACCCGATCCGTGAACGCCGCGGCGACGGCTCCGGACGGTACCGTCTGGTTCTATGCGGAGGGCTGGTTGCTCGCCATCGCCCCGGACACCGAGGAGTGGGTGCACAGCGAGCATGTCTTCCCCGACTGGAAACCCGGTGACCGCATCGCCGGCAACTACGGGGAGATGACGCTCAACGTCGACGGGAGGATCTACGGGAACGTGGGCGGACGCGTCTTCGGCTTCGATCCAGCGGAGACGCTCGCCGAGGGTACCGCAGACGGCAACCTCGAGATCCTGATGCAGGGACGGGTCGGGCCAGGTATCACCAGTGATGCCTACGGGCACCTTTACCTGTCCTACACCTCCACCAAACTGCTGCGGATCGATCCTGGTCTCGCCTGACAGCTCACACTGACCGAACGTCGCACGGCACGGGAGTGCCGTTGCTCAAACCACGTCCGACGGGTCGGTGTTCGCGTCGCACAGCACCACGGCGACGCGTTCACCGGCCGCCGGTCGATACGCCCCCGTCAGCAGCGCGGCCAATGCGGCCGCTGTCCGCCGCCCTGGCGCAGAAACGCGCCCAACGCTCTCTCGAACGCGACGAAGCCGCGGCAGAACTCCAACATCTCACGGCTCGGACTCGCCTCAGTGAACAACAGATCGAGAAACTGATTCAGGAAGTGGGCGGCGCAGTCCAGGCCCTGGCTAGCGCCACGATGGAAGAGCGAGCGGAACTCTACGATGCGCTCGCCATTCGTCTCACATTCACACCAACCCCGCGCCAGGTCAAAGTGGATATTGACCCCGCGTGGGGGGTTTGGGCGTGTCCGAGGGGGGACTTGACCAGGTACCACACGCAGACGGTGCTCGGCCTAACCGCCTGACCCGCAGCTTTGTCGCGTCTCCGTTGGACGACACGCCGCGGGGACTGCTGCACGATCTGGTGACAGGTCGGTCAGGCTGCCTGAGTGACAGGTGTGGTCATGATGGTCTCGTACTCGATGGGGGTCAACCGGCCGAGGGCTGCCTGCCTGCGGCGTCGGTGATAGGTCCGCTCGATCCAAGTCACTATCGCGATCCGTAGCTCTTGGCGGGTGGCCCACGTGCGGCGGTCCAGGACGTTGTTCTGCAGCAGGGCGAAGAAGCTCTCCATGGCAGCGTTGTCGCCGGCCGCGCCGACCTTGCCCATCGAGCCGACCATGTCGTGACGGTGCAGGGCACGGACGAATCTGCTGGACCGGAACTGCGATCCTCGGTCGGTGTGGACCACGCAGCCGGCCACCTCACCGCGGCGGGCGACGGCGCTAGCCAGGGCGTCGACGGCGAGACGGGACTTCATTCGGTCGCTGATGGAGTAGCCCACGATCCGGTTGGAGTAGACGTCCTTGATCGAACACAGGTAGAGCTTGCCCTCACCGGTCTTGTGTTCGGTGATGTCGGCCAACCACAACGCGTTTGGAGCGCCGGCGGTGAAGTTCCGCTGGACCAAGTCGTCGTGGACCGGCGGACCGGGCTTCTTGCCGTTCTTCCCGCGCTTCTTCCCGAACGCACTCCACCAGCCATTGCTCGAGCAGACCCGCCACATCGTCCGGTCACACGCCGAGTAGCCGGCGTGCTTGGCTTCGTCGGCGAGATAGCGGTAGCCGAACTCCGGGTCGTCGCGGTGGGCATCGAACAGTGCGTTGGCCAGGTATGCCTCGGTGAGCTCGGCGTCAGTGACCGGGTTGTCCAGCCAGCGGTAGTAGGGCTGGCGAGCGAGGTCGAGCACCCGGCACGTCACCGTCACAGGGATTCCGTCGGCGGCCAGCTCACGGACGAGCGGGTACATCATTTTCCCGGCAGGTTCGCCTGCGACAGGTATGCCGCTGCACGACGCAGGACCTCGTTCTCCTGCTCCAGCAACCGGATCCGCTTCTTGGCTTCCCGCAACTCGGCGTTCTCCGCGGCCGTGGTGCCGGGCTTGAGCCCGTCCTCGACGTCGGCCTGACGCATCCAGTTGCGTAGACAGGACTCGGCGATACCGAAGTCGGCCGCGATCTGCTTGATCGTCTGCCCCGGCTCACGGCGGCGAGCAACGTTCACGACGTCGTCGCGAAACTCCTTGGGATGAGGCTTAGGCACGGTACACATCCTTCCAGTGACGCCTCCCAGCGCCACAGATCAGATGTCACCTATCCGTGCAGCAGACCCGGCGAGGACGTCGTCCAGCTTGATCAGGCGCCGACGGGTCCCTGGAGTCTCCGCAGGCAACTCACCGTCATCAATAAGCTTCACCACAGTCGGCCGACTCACACCGAGCAGATCAGCAGCCTGCTGAGTGGTAAGGAGCTAGCTCTGCGGCGCGACCGTGACCGCCTTACCCGCCTCCAGAGCTTCGAGAACCTGCAGCAACACCCGGTACACGGTGGCAGGCAACTCGACCTGATCACCTTCGGCAGGACCGGCCAAAAAAATACCGCGGCTCCGGACGAGCACCTCGGGACTCCTCATGGGCCTTGATGAAACTCAACACGTCAGCGACGTCGTCATCAGAGCCAGGCAGATAAGTCTGCTGCTCCAGCGGCTGTATAGTCATGACACCTGTCTCCCTCGAAAGAAGTGTAACGGGTTTCGTTTCTTGCGAGGACCTCCCTCGTCCGGATGGCCTGAGAAGCCGGAGCGTGCTACAGGTGCTACGCTATTGGTATGGAGCCAACCGTCAGCCACCGAGACCTCCGCAACAACAGCGGCGCGGTACTGCAAGCCGTCGCGACCGGCGAGTCGTACACAATCACGAACCGGGGCAAGCCCGTCGCGCGGTTGGTGCCGATCACAGAGACGGCTCCGGACCTCCCGCTCCATCGAGCGGCGACTGCTCACGGTGGATTCCGTTCGTTGACTAGGCATCGTGTCTCAACGCCCAGCGCTGACACCTTGGATGACCTCCGGGGCGAACGTTGAGCCGGTACTACCTCGACACGTCGGCAGCAGCGAAGTTCCTGGTCGAGGAGTCCCAGAGTGCCCCACTCTCAGAATGGGCTGACTCTCCTGACACCTACCTCGTGGCCACCCACCTGTTGGAGACCGAACTGCGACGGTTCGCCACGCGCCATAACCTGCCTCAGGCCGATGTGTCCGCGATCCTTACGCGCGTCGACATCCACGATCTGCCGCCCAGCCTGTACCGAGAAGCGGGCCTCCTGCCCGGTGAGACCCTCCGCTCGCTCGACGCTCTCCACCTCGCGGCATCGATCCGGCTCGACGTCGACGCGCTGGTCACCTACGACGTCCGTTTGGCCGAGGCAGCCGGGAACGCCGGGCTACACGTACACGCTCCAGGAGTCTGACCGAGTCCTCAGAGATCAAGAGTTCTCTGTTCACCCGTTCGGCCAGTTCTCAAACTGGCCGGCATAGGGACGGGGCCAGCAGCGATCTCTGCGCAGCCTGTGCTCCAGACGTCACATCTCGGCCGGATGTTTCCGGAATGATTGGCGGTGGCTCTTGTCCAGGCACGGGGCGCCGATACCGATGTAAACCTGGCTCGCAGGCGGACTCCTGCAGACGCGTTGATGCCGCGAACACGCTGGACCCCTTCGCCATGTGACCGGCTTTCCCGGCCTCGGACTACTACGGGTCCTCCGCCCCACCGCGACGACGTCGGTCGGCGACGGACCTTCCCGCCGGGCAGCAGGCTGCTGACCGGGGAGGGGACCGTCACGGTGGTTCCCACGTTCACCGTCGAACCGCTCGACGGGGTCGGTGCCCAACTATGCCCCTGCAGCATCGCCGTGGCTACGCCGCAGACATTCACCACGGCCTCCCGGCCGGCGACATCACCCAGCCAAGGAGTTCCCCGCACGACGACGACCGAAGACGTCTCATGCGGGTGCGCGCTGCTAACCGGCCCAGATCCACCAGGTTCGAGCCGGAGGCTCTCTTGAGGGGCGTTCAGCCGTTGGTTCCTCACGTACGCCTTCCCGTCTTGCTAGCCGGGCCCAGACCATCTGGCAGTACTGGCCTGTCCCGTCGTTGTCAGGGCTGCTTCCGCCCTCGCCCCCGTCCCGGGGATCAGGCTGCCCTCAGCTTCACCTCGCCGCTGCGGCAGCGCGGCGGTGCAGGTCTTCCACCTCCACTCGGTTCAACAGCGCCTCGTGGCGCTCGATGTCCACAAGCCACAACTGGTTCAGCGCGTCCGCGGTGAACACGTGCCGCACTCTGCCGTCTTCGTCGACCACCGCACACAGGTCGTCGTGGACAGGCGGGCCGGGCCTGCGTCCCTTGCCACGCTTGGGCTTGCCGAATGCGCTGAACCAGCCGTTGGCCGATGCGATCCGCCACGCGGTGCGGTCCGCCATCGGCTGGCCGGCGTCGCGGGCCTCGTCGGCGAGGAGCCGGTGTCCGAACTCGGGGTCGTCCTTGTGGGCGTCGAATAGCGCATTCGCGCGATACGCCTGCACCACCTCACTCGTGGTGATGGGGTCCTTGAGCCACCGGTAGTACGGCTGGCGGGCGAGCTTGAGCACCCGGCACGTCACCATCAAAGGAACACCTGCTTCGGCGAGCTCGGTCACGAGCGGGTAGAGCCTTTTCCCGGCAGCCTCGCCTGCGACAGATACGCCGCCACCCGCCGCAGCACCTCGTTCTCCTGCTCCAGTAGCCGGATCCGCTTGCGCGCCTCCCGCAGCTCCGCAGACTCAGTGCGGGTCTGCCCGGGCTTGACGCCCTCGTCGATATCGGCGCGACGCATCCACTTCTGCAACGTCATTGGGTGGACCCCGAAGTCTTTAGCGATCTGCTCGATCGTCACTCCGGGCTCGCGATTCCGTGCGACGCGCACAACGTCGTCACGGAACTCGCTCGGATAGGGCTTGGGCACAGCAACATCCTTCCAGGCCCACCCCTCGGGCAAGCCAGATCAGATGTCACCTACTCGTGCGGCGGTCCCGAGATCGGCGATGCCGGGACCGTGGCAAACGGCCACGCCAGCTGGTGCTAACCGAATTGCGGCTGGACCGGCGACCTTGGTAGTTTGCAGTCGTGGCTTGATCATTGGTACCGCCTGACCTGTCTACCGCGCCGATGCTGCCGATGCAGCCCGGACTGCCCGAGCGCCGGACGCACGACTACAAGCGTCACGGCACCTCGACCTTGTTCGCCGCACTGGAGATCGCCACCGGCAAGGTCACCGCAACATGCAAGCCGCGTCACCGACATCAGGAGTTCCTCGCGTTTCTCAAGCAGGTCGCCCGCGCCTACCCCGGCGTGGCGCTGCACCTGGGTGATGGACAACTACGCCGCGCACAATAAGGCCGAAGTCCGCGCCCTGGCTGGAGGCGAAACCGCGGATCCACGTCCACTTCACGCCACCTCCGGGTCGTGGCTCAATCTCGTAGAGGTCTGATTCGGCATCATCGAGCGCCAGGCCATCTATCGCAGCTCCTTCGGCTCGGTCAAGGACCTCAACGCCAAAATCCGCACCTTCATCGATGGCTGGAACGACCGATGCCACCCACTCGTGTGAACCAAGACCGCAGATGAGATCCTCAAGGAAGCTAACCCGCCGCTTTCGTGGCTGATGCGTGGGTGTCGCGTGTCGATAACGTAGAAAGGGCCCCTGATCTGCAATGATGTGACTTATCTAAGGTCCACATCGTGCGGAGTCGAGGAGCACTTTCCAGTTGAAGACAACCGGGTTCTATCCGCGTGCTCGTGTTGATGTATCCGGAACAGGGATCATGTCGTCTGCTGGTGGGCTGCTGCTGGTCGACGCGGTGCGTGCCGTCGGTCTGGATCGTGCGTTGTCGCAGTCCTGGCGCCGTGGCGGAAACCGCTCGCGGTCCATGATCCGGCCAAGATTGTCTGTGATCTCGCGGTCAGTCTCGCACTCGGTGGGGACTGTCTGGCTGACATCGCCAAGGTCCGCCGCCAGCCGGGCGTGTAATGGTCCGGTGGCGTCGGATCCGACGGTGTCCCGGCTGATCGACACCCTCGCTGCGGACGCCGGCCGGGCGTTTGCCGCGATCGATCCCGCCCGGGCGTAGGCTCGGGCCCGGGTATGGGAGCACGCCGGCGACGACGCGCCCGACCATGACATCCACGCGGCTGATCCATTGATCATCGATGTGGACGCCACCCTGGTCACCGCGCACAGTGACAAGCAAGGCGCGGCGGCGACGTTCAAACCTGAGTTTGCTCATTTGCTTTGGTGCGTGACGATGGCGTCGATGATGGCTTGCTGATCGTCGGTCAGCTCGGGTGGGAAGGTCTGGATCGCGACGTTGATCGCGATGGTCGCTGAGCGCAGCGGTCGCAGGGTGCGTAGTACTCGGCGGAGCGTGAGGCCGGTCCGTCACTGGATGGTTCGCGAGACGGCCAGGGCGGCGAACACGATGGTCAGGTGGGCTTCAATTGCGTCGCGGTTGCGGGCGAACATGGGTTACGCCGATGTTCAGGTCATGCCGACCTGGCCGGTATCCGTGCTGGTCGCGAGGGCGGGCAGGTCCGGCGGGTCGGCATAGTTGATTGGCGGGATATGTCGCGCGTCAGACTGACCAGCACACACATGCCCTCATCCCGACGAACCCGCGCACCAACCCGGACCATGGAACCGGCGCCCACCCGAGACGACACCCGGGCACCCTGTCACACCCGCCTGCCAAAATTCACCCCAACGCCGCAGCTATCGCGCCGTGACGAGCGCCAACGCCCGGCTCACGAAAGATCTGGGCTCACCGTCAGCCACCTTCAAACACGGATCACTAGGGATCTTTACTCTACTCAAATTAATCTTGGGAAGTTCGTGCGCTATCTCGGTCGCGTTTCCTCTCTCGCGGTCCCGGCTCATCGCACTGCGGCGGATCTCCTTCTACCCTACATACAGGCTGGCGCCAAAGAATGACAGGATATCACTCATTCTAGCGAACCTTCCTGCGCTCGTGGAGTTTATTCCGAGCGCCGTTTTCGGGGATGTCCCTCTGAAGATGGGAGAACCACTGTCCCCTCCCTGGGAAGAAATGCTTGTATCGGCACCGCGCTGAGTGCACTGGCATGCCGTCCCTGTCCAAGTCGTGTAGCTATCAGTGACAGTCCCGGTCGCAGTCGAGGCACTCCGACCCTTACTCATCCTCACTACCTCGCCTTGCCTGGGAATACCCACCGACGTCACCGGCCCCGACAGCCCGTAAATAACCCTGGATACTTGAGAACTCGGCATACTGACACGCATCGCGTCAATGCCCGAGCCGTATGCGGATCCTTGGAGGGATCCCACATGCCCGTACCCTCTGATACCACAAGGTCGAATTGTTGTAGCTGCAATGACCAGCTGATACGAATTGACGGACACCATTTCGGACGATGTGAAACCCCATGGTGCATCTCGAGCCGTCTGTCGATCCTCGGCGGATAACATTTCCAGCTTTCATGGGAGAAGTACAATACTCGCGAGATGTGCACGCGACCTCAATCGACGGTTCGCCACGCTCGACGCGGAATGGAACCTCTCTCTTGTCGATCGGCACAGCACCTGACTTAGCCATGGCTAGACTCATTTGCTCGACCCGAATGCCGACGACCAATTCAGACTGCGAGGTATCCACAGATACCGAATACACTTCAACGTCACCAATGTAGTCGGCGTAGTTCGCGAAGAGTTTATCGGCTGCAGTTTCGAGATCACGTTCCGTGAAGTCGGTTTGTCGAACTATAAAATCGTCCACAAGTCGCGGTTCGGCGCGTTCAAGAACAGTCTTCATTTCATCGACACTTCCAGTCGTCAGCACAACCGGAATACCGTGCAACGAGTGATCGAAATAGATTCCAGCAAAGCTTTTCTCCGCCCGCGCTGCGGGCTCAAACCGATCCTCCGTCAACGACTGCAGATCAACGCGCCGCTCAAATTCTGCGAACTCGTCTTGCGTCATAGGTAGGCCGTATTCAGCAGTCCCAACATCTGTGGTGCTTCCATGGAGCTCTCGTATGTAATCCGCATCTGAGCGAAATCCGAGAGCGTTTCTTGTCTCTATGGCATCGTCGAGGTCTAGCGTGGAATCCTCAATAGTGTCTAGATTGGCGGCATCAGCAATAGTACCACCGCTCAGCGCTACTGCGATGACCAGAAAAGGCGTAACCGCTGGTGCTACCGAACTTGAATGAATTCTGAATACAGTCCTTCGAAACCCCATGCCTACCCCAACCCGATGCTACAGCCCGAAGACGAACTAACATTACGCGATCCGCCCCTAAACACAAACCCCCTACTGGCTTAGTCGTCACGAGCTTAACAGCGCGTACTCCCAAGAGTGGAAATGTCAACGCTTGAAGATGATTGGCAACGATCCGCCCGTTGCCAGTCACACGTTTGTGGCAGCCGCTGTTTCGGATGCATGTGTCGTGTGGATGGCATCGATCCTATGCGGTCGGGGGACAGCCGGGCGCTCGAAAGGCACGAACACGTGGCAGCGAAAACGGTGGTGGTACTGGTGGCGTGCGGCGACACGCCGACGTCGTGTGGCCGCTCTACAGCAGGCTCACTGACACCATACGGACAACTACCGTGACGTGTCAGAGAAGCACGACCAGTACCCCTGCGCCCAAATGGGTCCCGTTGCCTTGGTCGCGGCGGCGATGGGTTCCTTCCCGGGCGCGACGCTCTATCGCTGTAGGCGTACCCGTCCGTAAGCGAAGCTGGGTTCTTCTATTGATGTACGATGACGTCAAGTTCGTCGGGATCGAACCCATGTGCTATCTTGAAACCAACTGCCTCGTCAAACTCCATAGACTCGCACGTACCTTCACTCGCGGCGCGAGGAGTTACCTCAATCACTGGCCGGTCATTGCTTGCGACGTCTACCGAGGGTAGGAGCCCGCAGTATGGGCCGGTGCGGTAGACGACTACGACGTCGAATCCTCGTATGCCTTCATGGCTCAGAACAGAATCGCCCGACGCGAGACGCTCCATCTGTTCGTGGGACAGCTCATCAGAGTCCGACGGATGAAAGGCTACTGCACGATCGATGATGCCGGAATCGCCGGAAACAGTAAGATCGATGCCGTCGGCAAAGTCCGCAGCGCCATAGCCGGGAGTGTGGGAATCGTCCGACGACGTGGGCACAGGGTCGTTAGCTCCCTCGTTCTCTTCGGCGCATCCAACTACGGTGAGAAGAAAGACGCTGACATATACGCTCGCGAGTCGCACGCGCATCAGTCATGGCCTCCTAGGCAGAACGGGACGACCGCACTGGGGAGCCCGGTTGCTGCTCGTAATGGATATTGTTCATTTCAGCCGCCCGATGCCACGATCTTCTCACATCGATGCTTCCGTGTCTCCATTCCACGCTGGGCCCCGGCAAAGTAGCTAGTGCCTCTCCCAGAAGGTTGCCGCTGTAATCGTGTCGACTTGATCCACCACATGGAGGCCGGAAGGCTGTCGCCGGAGGTGGTGCTGATGGCTCGACAGCCTGAGGTGTTCGTCCGCGAGTTGCAGCCCGAGGAAGCCCAACGACTGGTGAAGATCACTCGGACGACGAAGGACCGGATCCGGCTGCGCCGGGCGGGGATCGTGCAGGCGTCGTTTCAAGGACGCAGCACGACCGACACCGCAGCGATGTTTGCCGCGTCTCCGCAGTATGTGCGGGAGGTGATCCACGCGTTCAACGAGCACGGGTTCGCAGCACTGGACCCAAATGGAGCAGGGCCGTCCGCCTACGTTCGGCCCCGTGGTGCGAAAGCTCATTTGCCGGGTGGCCAAGACCCCGCCGCAACAACTCGACCGCCCGTTCACGACGTGGAGCTTGTCCAAGCTGCTGGAGTACTTGACCGAGGTCCACCAAGTCACGATCAGCACCGAGACGGTGCGATCGATCCTGCGCAAGGCAGGCATCAGAGACCTGCGGAGTGTCCGAGGGGGGACTTGAACCCCCACCCCCTTTACGGGGACTAGCACCTCAAGCTAGCGCGTCTGCCTATTCCGCCACCCGGACAGGTGTCGGCGCCTTTCATAGCGCCGCGGCGGGCCTAACTGTACCAAACACTGGAGGGCATCTGTCCAACCACCAGGCTCGGTCGATCACTCAGGGATTCGGACGCCGGCGACGTCGGCGACACCGGCAGCCTGCCTGAGTTCAAGATAGCGCGCACGGGCCTCGAAAACCTCACTCATCTCGGCTGTCACGCCCTCAAGGAACTCCTCCCGGTACGTCGCGTCGGTGAGGATGGAGATTGCGTAGTACAGACCGGTGATGGCTGCCATGCCGGCCGCTACGCGCAGCAACGCCTCCGTGATCAATATCTCGTTGCCCAGCAGCTCAAGCCGGTAGGACCACATCCCATCGGTGACGTCCCACGCGGCCCGGACTTCACCGCCGACGGCCAGCGCGCCGAACGCCACGAAGAACAGCCCGATGCCCACACTGACGACGAATACCTGCAGCGCCTGGCTGATCACCAGCGTCAGGCCCACATTGGCCCGTTGCCGGCGGCTCAGCGGCGGAGTGTCACCACGGACGTCGTCCTCCAGATGGCGCACCTGGCCGGGGATCCGCAGGATCAGGAAGAGTCCGCCGAGACCGACGAAGAGCCCGCCGACGAGCCACACGAAAGCGCGCGGCATCGTGGAGAAGACCTGCCACATCTCCGCGTTGAGGAACAGCACAAGTGAGAACACCAGCAGCAGAGGTAGCGCTCGGACCAGGCGCACCAGCGAGTCCGCCAGCTCGTCGGCCACTCGCGTCAGTGACCAGAACACCGTGGCCAGCAGGCCGTAGCCCACCACCAGGTAGACCAGGCCGAGGAGAAGCGCGTTCCCGGCGATCACGAGGAGAACCTGGCGGAGCTGACCACCGAAGATCAACGGCAGCAAGGCGGGAATGAACACGAACGCCGCGAGCTCCGGAGGCCCGATCCGTTGTGGCAGTGTCCAGAATTCACGGCCGAGAAGCCGATTGAACAAGCCGAACGCCATTATCAGCACCGCAAGTCCGCCGACGGCGGCGATCACATTGACCAGGACCGGCCAGTCCAGATCGATCGCGCCGAGCATCTCCGCGATGAACACCAGCGCCAGGAACGGCGCGGCACGGGTGAAGACGTCGCTGCTGGCGGAGTAGTCCTCGATGAACAACGGCAGCCCGCTGCGCCGGAACGTCCGTTCATAGTCCGCCAGCTCCATGGGTGCCGGTTCCCTCAGTCTCGCCACGAGCTGGACACTATCGGTACGCCGACGCCGGACGTGCGCACCCGGCCACGCGGCCGGGTGTCACCGGGTGGCCGAAATCCCCCACGTACCCTCGAACGCGCCGCCGGGTTCGAGGACGATGAGATGATCGCCGCTGTTGAACGCATCCGCGGGAGCCGTCATCGGCTCGACCGCCAGAGACCGCCGGACGCCCTCCTCAGGCCGGACGTTGTCCGCTGTGTATAAGAGCACGAACGGCCATGCCTCGTCCTGCCAGAGGGTGATCCGCCAGCCGTCCGGACGTTCGGCGACCGTGCGGGCGTGGCCCGAGTCGTCCCGGGCGAGGTCGGTGTACAGGCCGAGCTGGCTGCTGCCCACCTCACGCCCAACGCGGAAGTCGGTCTCCGCGTCCACGGGCCGGCGTTCGGTCAGCACGCTGTGCTCACCGTGCAGCGCAGTGGAACCTGGCACCGTCACGACGACGTCGTCGACCAGAGCGTCGCCGACATGCAGGTACGGGTGGGTGCCTGCCGCGAAAGGGGCGTCGTCGGCGCTCATGTTCATCACGGAGATCTCTGAGGTGAGCCCGGTGTCGTCGAGTGACCAGCGAGTCCACATGCGAAGTGTCCACGGATAGCCCGGGCGGGCCGGCAGCACGGCACCCAGTTCGACCGAAGTCTCGTCCCGTGCGAGCAGCTGGAACGGAAGCCACCGGACAAGGCCGTGAATGGCGGTCGGCGTTCCTGGGTCGACGGGCGTGCGGTACTCCTCGCCTTGGAAGGTGTACCGGCCTTCCCGGAGCCGGTTCGGCCACGGCATGAGCCACTGCCCGCGCGCGCTCGAGCACACCGTCCCGGCCGGGTAGCCCGCCACCACGTCCACACCCGCCACGGAGTAGGTACGCAACCCGCCTCCCGCCTCCACGACGACAGCTGTCTGGTCACCATGCCGGAGCGTGTGCTCGGCGGCACCGCCCACCTCATTGAGACTGATCACGGCGCTCACCCTACGCTGGGTGTCGATGAGTCCTCTCAGGCACCGCACCGACGGCGACGGCTGGATCGAGTGTTCTTGCGGGCACCGGCACTGGGGCCTGTTCGGCTCTGCCGGCCTCCTGCTCGTCGATCCCGCGCGCGGCGTCCTGTTGCAACATCGAGCCGAGTGGAGTCACCACGGCGGAACGTGGGGGGTGCCGGGAGGTGCGAGAGCGTCCGGTGAAGCGGCGCTCGATGCGGCCGTCCGCGAAGCCCACGAGGAGGCGGCCGTGCCGCCGGAGCTCGTGCGACCCAGCCACGCCTGGATCGAAGACCACGGCACCTGGTCCTACACGACTGTCGTGGCCGCCGCCTCCACGCCGTTCGACGCCTACGCCAGCGATCCGGAGAGCCTGGCGATCACCTGGATACCCGTCGACCAGGTAGACGCGCTCCCCCTGCACCCGTCCTTCGGTGCCCTGTGGCCCTCCATCCGGGATCAACTGCCACGTCGGCTGGTCCTGGTGGTCGACGGTGCCAACGTCGTCGGGTCGCGCCCCGACGGGTGGTGGCGAGACCGGGCCGGCGCGGCGGCCAGGCTACGGGATCAACTGGCACTGTCCCCTCCCCTGCCCGCCTCCGACCTCGGGCTGCCGGCCACGCTCTGGTGGCCGGACGTGCATCTGGTGGTCGAAGGCGCCGCCCGCGGCCTCGACGCGCCGGACGGCGGGGCGGACTCCGACGGAGATCGCGGTGTCCCCGTCTCGGTCTCCGTGAAACGCGCACCCGGACACGGGGACGACACGGTCGTCGAAGTCGCCGCGGCCGCCGTGACCGCTCGTCCGCAGGACCACGTCGTCGTCGTCACCGCCGACCGGGAGCTTCGCAGCCGAGCGGAACGGGCCGGCGCGGCGACCATCGGCCCGGGGACACTCACTCGACTCTTTCCGTGATCCACCCGCCACTGCGTCCTGCAGAGTGTGGCCCGTGGCGCTCAAGCTGCAGGACGCAACGCAGCACTCAAGCGGACTTCTTGCTCTTCGCCGACGTCTTCTTCGCCGCCGCCTTTTTCGCCGGCGCGTCCTTGGCCGACGCCTTCTTCGAGTCCTTGGCCTGCTCGACGCTGCGCCGCAGCGCCTCCATGAGGTCGACCACCTTGTCCTCGGTTGGCTCCTCGGCGGGCTGCGCCGGCTCGACGCCTGCACTGCGCGCGGCCACCAGTTCGAGCACCGCCTCGCGGTACTCGTCGGTGTACTCGTCCGGATCGAAGTCGCCGGCCAGTGTCTCGATGTAGGACTCGGCCATGGCCATCTCCTGTTTGCGCACCTGCACATCCTCGGAGAGGAAGCCGAACTCGGCACGGCGGATCTCGTCCGGCCACAGCATGGTCTGCACCACCAGCACGCCCTCGTGTGAGCGGAGCACGGCGAGGCGCTCCCGGTTGCGCAATGCCACCTTGACGACGCCTACCCGGCCAGACTCCTCGAGCGCGTCACGCAGCAGGACATACGGCTTGGTGTCTCCGGTGGGCTCGACGTAGTAGGCCCGTGACAGCGCCGTCGGGTCGATCTGTGAGAACGGCACGAAGCCGAGCACGTCCACGGCCCGGCTCGAAGCCACGGGGAGGTCCGCTAGGTCGTCGCTGGTCAGCACCACCATCTCGCCGTCGGGCAGCTCGTATCCCTTCGCGATGTCGGCGTAGGCGACCTCGTCGCCGTCCTTCTCGCAGAACCGGCGATAGCGGATCCGCCCGCCGTCGGTGGCATGCACCTGCCGGAAGCTGACGTCTTTCTCCTCCGTGGCGGACACCAGCCGTACCGGGATCGACACCAGCCCGAAGGAGATCGAGCCTCGCCATACCGTTTGCATCCGTCTCCCCGTTCTCATCGATCCGTACCGCTGATGATGCCGCGATTATTCTCGCCCTGCCAGTATGACCCGCGCCGTGCCCAGAACTCATCGGCGCGCCTTCCACTGATCTGCCCAGCCAGATGCCACTGTGGAGATGAAGAACTCCGGAAGGAGGATGCGCCAATGAGTACTGTGATCAGCTGGTGCATGGACTGTGGCCACGACACCGCACTCGACTCGGTCCCGCAGGCCATGCCTACCGAGTACATCTGCCGCGACTGCACCGCCGCCTATATCGTCGAACCGAGCCCAGTCGCGGACTCCGCCCAGCTGCACGCCGTCGCCTGATTGCCCGGCTTCTGCCTGCTTGACGATGACCAGTATGATCCCCTGGGCCTGTGTCGGGCGAAGGAGAAGGGCGGGCAATGATCCCCACAGATGTACTGCTCGCGTTCATCGCGACGACCTGCGGCTTCATGCTCATCCCAGGCCCTGCAATGCTCTACTCGACAACCGTCGGTGTTGAGCGCGGCAGGAACGCGGGTCTCTCAGCAGCAGGAGGGCTGGCCATCGGATGCCTACTGTTGGCTACAGGCGCAGCCATGGGTCTGACAGCCGTGCTTGCGGCATCGGAGACACTCTTCGTCGTGTTCAAGATCTGTGGTGTCGCTTACCTCGTCTACCTTGGCAGCCGTCGCCTGCTGACACCCATGACTGATCTCGCCACTAACGAACAACACGCGCAGCCACCATCAGACGGAGCGCGGCGGAAACCCGGGGCCGGTGTGTTCGGTGAGGTCGGACGCGGCACGCTGGTAAGCATTTCCAACCCAAAGGACGCGCTCTTCTTTTTTGCGTTTCTACCGCAGTTCACCAGTAGCGCTCATGGAAGCATCCAACTACAGATGCTTCTGCTTGGAGGCATATTCGCACTTATCGCGCTGGTGTTCGATGGCTGCTACGGCCTTCTCGGGGCGCGCCTTCGCCGCTTGTTCATGATGCGACCGGGCGTTTGGCGCAGCCAACGCTGGGTAGCAGGATTCGCTTACTTGTTCATGGCCGCATTGGCAGCGTTCTCTTCCAATCGCGCTCGTACCGCCTGACGGGCGCGCGGCTGGACGCGCCGAACACCTGCCAGGGGCGATTCCTGATACAGCCCCTATCTCGTCGCGTAGAACGTCACCGCAGTCGCTGCCGCGACGTTCAGCGAGTCAACGCCGGCCTCCATCGGGATCCTGACACGAAGGTCCACCTGCCTCGCCGTCCGAGGGTCCACTCCTGCCCCTTCGGTACCGAGCACGAGAGCAAGGGCCGGCAAGTCTCGCCCGACGAGCTCGTCGAGGGTGATCGAGTCCTCCGAGAGCGTGAGAGCGACCGTTGTGTAGCCGTGAGCCCGGAGCAGGTCGAGCGTCTCAGGCATCTTGCCAGTGCGTGTCCAGGGGACGTTAAAGACGTTCCCCATGCTCGTCTTGACCGCCCGGCGATAGAGCGGGTCGGCACACGCTGGCGTCACGAGGACCGCGTCAACACCCAGAGCCGCAGCATTCCGGAACGCGCTGCCCACGTTCGCGTGGTCCACCAAATTCTCGAGCACAGCGATCCGTGATCGCCGCGGCTTGCTCGCAGGCGGAGAGTCGCCGCGCATGCTGGGATACTCCACGTTGGTGTGATCCACGAGGTCCTCGAGAACGACGACGCGCCGGGCCGCGTCGACCACGTGTTCCACCGGCGGCAATGGCAGCCGATGCAGTGACGCGAGCGCACCCCGGTGCACATGGAAGCCGGTGATCTGTTCGATCAGCGGCTCGGGGGCGACGAAGCACGGCACGTCGTCGCCCACCGAGGCGAGCACGTCAGAGAGGGCATCGACCCAGCGGGGCGCCATCAGCAAAGATCGCACCGCGAACCCGGCGGCCACGGCGCGCCGGATCACTTTCTCGCCCTCGGCGAGGAACAGGCCGTGTCGGCTCTCCAGCGAAGTCCGCAACTGCACGTCGCGTAGCGATACGTAGTCGGCAAGCCGGGGGTCGCCCGCCTCGTGAACCTCATGCAGGCGCACTGTCGGCCTCCGCCGACTCCGCGACAACCAGCCGCCCGTCGTGCAGCTCCAGTACCCGGTCCGCAAGGTCAACCAGCGCCGGATCGTGCGTCGCCACGATCACGGTCAGGCCCTGCCGGTTCACCAGGCCGCGAATCAGTTCCATGATCGAACGTGCGGTGTTCGAGTCGAGCTGGCCCGTAGGCTCGTCGGCGATCAGCAGTTCCGGCTGACCCGCCAGTGCCCGTGCGATCGCTACTCGCTGCTGCTGCCCTCCGGAAAGCTCGTGCGGACGCTGGTTGGCATGTTCGGCAAGGCCGACCCGATCCAGAAGGTCGCTGACCCGTTCGCGTCGCCGCTTGGCGGCATACCCGAGCAGGCGCAACGGAACTTCGATGTTCTCCGCGGCGGACAGGATCGACACGAGCCCGAACGACTGAAAGATGTAGCCGATCTGCCGTCTGCGGATGCTCACCAGTTGGCTCTCAGACATCGCCGAGAGCTCGTTGCCGCCCAGGAACACGGCGCCGGACGTGGGCTTGTCCAAACCCCCGAGCACATTGAGCAGGGTGGTCTTGCCGGAGCCGGAAGGCCCCTTGACCGCCACCAGCTCGCCGGCCATGATATCGAAACTCACGTCCTGGCACGCGCGTACCTCGGTCGCGCCTGCCCCGTACGTCCGGTGCACGCGGCGCGCTTGCAGCAGCGGCTCAGCCGTCATCGCCGTTCCTCCTCGAGCCGTCGGGCCAGATCCCGACGTGGTCCTGTTCGAGCCGCAGCCGGACCCGCTCCCGCAGATCGAGAGCACGGACGAAGTCGTCCGGCAATTGCAGACGCCCTACCCGGTCCAGGACCGCGAACTCCTCGACATGATGCTGTTCGGCACCGTGCTCGTCGACCTCGGAACGGCGCACCACCTCAGTCGATGTGCGGCCGTCCCGGATCTGCACGGTACGGCGAACATGCTCCGAGACCAGCGGGTCATGGGTGACCACCACGACGGTGACACCCAGTTCGACGTTGACGTGCCGGATCGCCTCGAACACGTTGCCCGAGGTCTGCTCGTCCAGCTCACCGGTCGGCTCGTCCGCGAGAATCACCTCAGGCTCGTTGGCCAACGCGACCGCGATGGAGATCCGCTGCTGCTCGCCTCCGGAGAGCTCGGCCGGCCGGCGGTCTTTCGTGTGACTCACGCCCAGCACGTCGAGCAAGTGGTCAACACGCTCCGACCGGCCTGACCGGCGGGCGATCACCATTGGCAAGGCGACGTTCTCAGCCGCCGTCAGGTACGGCAGAAGATTCCGGGCCGTCTGCTGCCAGACAAAGCCCACCACGTGCCGCTGGTAGCGCGCCCTCTCTCGCCGGCGCATCGACAGCAGGTCGTGTCCCGCGACCCGTGCCGATCCCGCCGACGGCGTGTCCAATCCGGAGAGAATATTCAGCAGCGTCGACTTGCCTGAGCCTGAGGCACCCACGATGGCCACCAAGTCTGAACGATCCACCCGCAAGTTGAGACCTTGCAGCGCCTGAACCTCCACACCCTTGGCAGTGAAAATCCGGACGAGATCCTCACATTCGATGTGTGCGCGCTCACCGGTCACGGTCATGCTCCATCCTCCCCCACCCGTAGGACCTCACCCAGCCGGAGCCGGCCGCTGATAGTCGCCGCGACGCCGACGACTACGGCCACCAGCACGATGAACGCACCAACAGCGGCTGCCACCAGTCCGTAATCGAACTCGACCCCTGGCTGCTCCCTCCCGCCCGTGAACGGACGCAGGTCCACACCCGAGAGCACCAGACCCGGAACCGCCGCCCCGAGGCCGACGCCGAAGAGCAAAGCCAGGAGGGCTACCGGACCCATCTCCCAGGCCACCAGGCCTTGCGCCTGCCTGCCGGTGATGCCGAGGGTCCTCAGGACGGAGAGCAACCGGCCACGGGCCGGCGCGCCAAGGATCAGCGTCAGGGTGATCGATGCGGCCGCAAGCAGACCCGCGAACGCCACTGAGACCATGAACGCCACCCTTATATCACCCGCGAGACCACTATTTTGAAACCGCTCCACGTGCTCCGGCGGCGAGACGAGCGGCCCGTTGGTGTTCAGGGTGGCCGCGAGCGCCGCCTGGTCGACCTCACCGCTGGTCCGCATGAGGACGATCCTCGGCCGCTCCAGCGAGATGCCGGTATTCTCCCAGGCCGAGACGTCGACCAGCAGCCACGGCTCGCCCTGGGACAGGCCCGGGAGGCCGGACGCCCGTTGCACAACCGTCACCGGCACGCGCTCGTCGTGCCGGCCTGCTACCACCTCTCCGACTATGCCGACGGCCCCGACTCCTCCCGCCACTGCCGGGACCACACCGTCGCGGAGTTCGCTCAGGTCCGCCGGCAACGGCGGCGCGCCAGGCACGTCGGCCTGCACCGATGCCAGAGCGGACGTGTCGGCGGCGAGCACGCGCACCTTCGTGGTGGTGGTGCCGTGGAAGAGATCGGTGGTGCCCGCGTCCGTGACCGCCACGGCGTCGTCCACGCCGGCGAAGCCCAGAGCGCTCTCCACGGCGTCGTCCGCGAACCCCCGGGCGCTGGACGCGCGCACATCGGCGCCGACGTCGGCCCACGCCGCTGACTCCGCGCCCCGCTCAATGGTGGTCAGGAGCACGGAGGTGAACACGGCGATTGCCAAGCCGGCCACAAGGGCGAGCACCGGGACCGCGGCAACCCGCTCCCGGCCGGACCGGACCGATCCGACGAACGTCACCGTGCCTGCGGAAGGCTCGAGGCTGCGAGCGAGCACACGCAACGCCAACGGATAGACCCGCAGCACCACGATGCACGCGGCCACCATGACCAGAAGAGGTGTCGCTACGAGCAGGGGGTCGACGTCGGTGCCCGAATCGAGGCCCCGTCGCCTCAGCAGTATGACCGCCACCGCAGCGCAACCGACGACCAGCACGTCCGTCGTCCGGCGGACCCAGCCCCGCAGCCGGGCTGCCGCGGCAAAGCGCCGGGCAGTTGTTCCAGCAGGCCGTACCGCCCCCACGAACATTGCTATCGGCACCAGGCCCACGGCGATCGGCACCAGCCACCATCCCCTCCCGACCGGCTCGTCCACCAGTCTCGCCGCCGCGACCGTCGCTGCAACTGTCGGCACCAGGCCGAGCAGGACGCCTTCTACCGCCAGCACAGCGCGAAGCTGCCCGGCGGATGCACCACGAGCGGACATCGTGGCGATCATCCGACGTCGACGCCCGACAACCAGTTTCGACGCGAGCGCGAGGACCGCCAGCCCCACGGCGGCCGGACCGACGACCACCATCGCCGTCAAGGCGACAGCGGAGTCCCGCTCAGCGCGGACGTTCTCGAGGATGTCGATGCTGCCGGTGGCGAACCTGGACGCCGGAACGCTGACGTGATTCGCCTCCAGAAGCATGGGATGTGCTGCCGCGTTGAATGCGCGGAGCTCGGCGATCAGTGCCGGGACCTCGTTGGCGTGCAGTGTCGATGCGTCGATCGGGAACCAGACCCGGGTCACTTGCGTCGATCCGCCGCCCAGGATCCACCACACAGTCCCAATCGCCTCCGGGGAGATGAACCCGTGAGCGTCGGCCACCAGACCGGGATCGGTGAGCGCGACGAGCGGCTCGAGAGCCGAGGAGACATGCAGCCAGTAGCCGTCGTCCGGGTCCACAGCCTCGAATACGCCGGTGAGCTCCAAGTGCACCTCAGCCTGAGGCGTGTAGACCGTGCGTGCCTCCCCGATCTGCCACGCATAGCGTTGCGCCACGCCGGCCGAAAGCGCGATCTCGACTGTGACGTCGAGCTTCGTGACAGAGCCGTGTTCGTCAGGCTCGGCTTGTGCGGTGGTCTCAGGGAAGCCCGGTGCCGTGCCCTCCACGAACGACACCGATTCGGCGTAATCCGGATCCGCCAGAAGATGGGTGTTCATCTCGACGAACTCTGGATGAGGTTGCTCGGACGGTGTGGTCACCGGATCCAGTGCGGCGACCATCCGCGGTCCGCCCGTCACCCTGCGCAGTAGGCCCGGCATGTCCTGCTGGGCCTCCAGCACGGATTCCTGACTCGCCCCCCACACATCGTCGACGGTCAATGCCGGACGCTCCGAGTCGAATACGGCTTCGATCGCCTGCTCTCCGACGGGCGGCCCACCGGCCGCTACCATCACCAGGTCGCGCATCATCGCGGAACTCTGGGCCATGGCGTCGCGCGCGTTTTCGGTGAACAGCCGCTCTTCCACCCGGGGCCACAGCGCGAACATCCCTGCCACCAGTAAGGCGGTGAGAATAACCACCAGCCCGGCTCCGCGACTCGCGACTGCCTGCCGGATGAGGATCCGGGCAGCGCCGTGTCGTTTCGTCAGTTGCATTTTCATTCGGCCCGCTCCGGCGGACGCCGGGCCTCACTGGCCACTCCCGCACCGTGCCGAACCGCGACCACGGCAAGTATCACCGTGAGCGTCGTCAGGTATCCGAGTAGAGGCGCCCAGGCCACGTCGACCGCCATCTCCAGGCCGTCCGGCCACCGGGGCGTCGTGGCACCCGCCATCGGAGCGACCACCAAGCCCGCCACTATCCGGCCGGCCGCCGCACCCACCGCCATCGCGGCGAAGATCACGCACAGCTGTTCGGCCACCGTCGACCACCCTTGCGCTCGCGGGCTCATGCCGAGAGCTCGCAGCGCGGTGACATCAGCGTGGCGTTGTCTCCTCGCCACCGTCCACGCCGCAGCGCAGCCGAGCGCCATCAGCGCCGTCATCGCGAGCGCAGCAATCCCAAAGACACCGGCGCCGCTCATGCCGGTCCGGTACGGCATGAGGGTCTCGGACGCGTCCCGAGCTGTCACCAGGGCGTCCGTCCCGGCTACGGCTGCCACCGCCGTGGTCACCATGCCCGGCTCGCTGTCCGGGGCCAGGCCGATCCACACCTGCGACGCCGACGGCACGTGGTTAGTTTCCCGCAACAGGGCCGCCATCATCGATGGCAGGTCGACGACGGCCGCCATGGACGCGAGCGTGCCGGGCACCGCCGACGTCGTACCGGCCACTCGGGTGCCGACGTCGACGCCGGCGATGCGCAACGCGAGATCGGCGCCAGCGCTCAGGCCGAGAACCCGGCTGGCCTCCGCGGACAAGACGACAGGTATCGGCTCGTCCTGCCCCGCCGGCATCAGCCGGACGGTCGTCCGTTCCCTGGTCTCCACCGGTCCGGTGGAAACGCCGATGCCCGGGCTACCGCTTCGTGACAGCGCTGCTGGAACGGCCGAGTTGACCGGCAGCTCCGCACCCCAGTCCGCCACGTCCACTAGCGACATGACAGTAGCCGAACCATCGGCTCCGGTAGCTCGGATACCGGCGACCGCCACGTCGTATCCGTACGCGAAGCGCTGCATCCCAGAGGCCGGGGACAAGGTCAGATCCATCGCGGCAAGTGTCCATGGCCGCACGCCGGAGGGCATGGTGACGCGCACGACCTGGTGGATGCCAGCCTCGTCGTCGAACGGCACACCGACGGTTTCCGTCGCCACCGATGTCACCGCGCCGTCGCGGTCGATGAGCCACAGTCTCAGCTCCACCTGGCCCTCGCCGGGATCAGATGATTCATCCAGGTACTCGTCGGCCACGTCTGGTGCCCGCCGAACTGCCGCGTCCAGCGTGAGTTCGAGCACGTCGGCGTCCTCTGGCACCGTCAATCCAGGAGGATGGGATGTTCGCGCGCCCAGCGTCGAAGCGATCCAACTCGCGTCCGCGACATTCTCCGAGGCTGCACTGACCTCAGCGAAGCTCGCTGCGGGCGCCGATATGACCGTCAGACCCTCATCGCGCACCGCCACGTCACCCGCCCAGACCGGCGCAACGGCCGCGACACCGGCCAGATCGCGATACGGCTGCGCTGTCCATCGGCCCGCCGCGTCGTCGTCCAGACGTCCTCCCCGCGCCGGCACGTCGACACGGACATCCGCGCCCGCCTCGATGCCGCCCAGGTCGCGCTGCAGACGCTCCCATGTGGTGGTGTAGGCGATGCCGAGCGTTCCCGCTCCGGCCGCAACGGCCACCAGCAACACGGGGGCTATGTAGCTCTGCATTCGCCGGCTCACCTGCCACGCCGGCCACACCCAACCCAGCCCCCGCCCCAACGCCACCAGGCGCTCGACTATCCGGCTGATCAACGGCAACAGCGCCAGAGCCACCATGCCGCCCGCGACCAACGCCAGCGCGGGTGCGAGAACCACAAGCGGGTCGACGGCGGACTGTCCGCGCGCGTCGGTGATGATCGGGGAACGGTACCGGCGCAGCTGCCAGACGGCGACGGCCGCGGCCACTACCGCGAG
Organism: Phytoactinopolyspora alkaliphila; assembly: GCF_010550695.1. Classification (GTDB taxonomy): domain Bacteria; phylum Actinomycetota; class Actinomycetes; order Jiangellales; family Jiangellaceae; genus Phytoactinopolyspora; species Phytoactinopolyspora alkaliphila. Next base: position 363,659 of record NZ_JAAGOB010000001.1, on the reverse strand, counting down.
CGCGCCGGTCCCCGCGCCGATCCACCGGCCGGAAGACCCGGCGGTTCGCGCTCCCACCGAGTCCCGGAGCGACCTCGCCGCCGTCCGTACGGCCAGACCGGTCATCACCGCAGCGACGCCGAACGCCACTGCGAGGGCTGCTACCGCGGCCAGGTTCCACGGCTGAGCCGACCACGTGTGCGGCTTCGGCTCGGAACCCAGCAAGATCAACACACCGATCGACACCGGCATCGCGACCACCGCGGCGGGCACGGAGACCATCAGCGCCTCGATCCCCGCCCAGCCGCCGATCTGACGAACGGTCGCGCCGCGTGCCCGCAGGAGCACTGTGCTCGACGAACGGCTGGTGATCAACAAGGCCGCCACCAGCCAGGTGGCCGTGAAGCTCATCGCCACCAGCAGTGCCGTCGCTGACGCCGACACCGCTCTGGCAGCCATGAGCTGGGTTTCGAACTCGTCGATGACGTCAGGCAGCTCTCCATCGACGGTGACGAAGGTCGAGGTGATCCTCTCGTCGGAGCCCAGTCTGGGCCGCACGGCCCGGAGTCCGGCTCCTAGCACAGCCACGTCCTCGATCGAGGTCGCCGCCGGATCGAGCACCATCCGCCAACGCGCTGTCGACCGGGTGACGACGGTGGGGAAATCCTGTTCCGCGATGAGCACCGGCCCGAGCACCGCGTCCTCGCTCCCGCTTCGCTCAAGCTCGTCGCGCCAGAAACCGGAGCTCGGGTCATCAGGCAACCAGGTGCCGACAACCTCCAGGCGCGCACCCGTGTCCTCGTCACCGATTGTGATCGCCGACCCCGGTTCAAGGTCCAGCTCGGCCGCCGCGGTCGCGTGCACGAGCGCCGCGATGGTCCCGTCCTGGCGTGACGAATCGGCGAACACGGCTCCGTCCACCACACGCACGTGCCGCTCCACGTCGTCGTAGGCGCTCAGCATCACGCGCGGCGGACGCTCGTGCTCCATGCCACGGGAGATCGGCGCCGGCTGTTGCGCGATGTAGCTGCGATAGACCTCGAAGCCGACGCCGGGGAGCAATGCCCTCAGCTGTTCCTTCACCGCGGTGTCCTGCACGGCCGCGTCCTGAGCCCGTTGAGCGGAGATCTGCAACATCGGCGCGGGAGTCTCGTCGGCCGTCAGAACCTCGCGTAGGCTCTCCGTCGCTTCCGAGCGTGTCTGGCCGAGCAACACAGTGACACTTACGGAGACAGTGAGAGTTACCACGAACACTAGGGCGAGCACGGGTCGTTGCGCGCGCCGGTATCGCCGGCTCAGCCATCCCGCCCGCACGGACACTCCCGATGTTCGTACCGTCAACCGTCGCGCGTGGCCGTGCTGAACGCACCCCTCGCCGTGGGACCCCAGTGGCGGAGCGACCTTCCCGGCCACGAGGCCGGGAAGGTCAGTCTCTCAACAAAGGCAGAAGGCGTGCCTCACGATACGGTAACAACGAGACCAATGGGCCAAGAAGTCACTCGTCCGGCGACGTCATTCGTTCGGCGGAGGAGGCACCGGCGGAGCCGCCGGAGCTGCGCCGGCACCGGCCTCGCCACCGGCCAGGCTGACGGACTCGGGACCGCTCTGGCTTCCCGCCCGGCCTCCGGCGGGCGACGGGCCACCCTGGGATGCCGCCTCGGCGGCCTCAAGAGCCTGGCGCACCTCGTCCTGGGCGCGCGAGACCGCGGCCTCGCCCTCGGCGGCCGCGACGTCGGCGGCGTCGGACACCTCGTCGGCGACCCCAGCGGACGGCACGCCCTCGGCGTCCTCACCGTCGTCGCTGCCGTTCGCGGCTCCTGGGCCGCCGGGCAGCGCGTTGCCGAACTTGCCAACGGCCGTGCCCAGCCCTTCCAGCGCCGCCCCGATCTCGCTGGGGACGATCCAGACCTTGTTGGCGTCGCCCTTCGCGATCTCGGGCAGCATCTGCAGGTACTGGTAAGACAGCAGTTTCTGGTCCGGGCGGCCCTTGTGGATGGCGTTGAAGACCGCTCCGATGGCCTTGGCCTCACCGTCGGCGCGCAAGATCTGGGCCTGCTTGTCCGCCTCGGCCCGCAGGATCTGCGAGGTCTTGTCACCTTCAGCGGACAGGATCGCGGCCTGCTTCTGTCCCTCGGCGGTGAGGATCTGCGACTGCCGGACACCCTCGGCGTTCAGGATCGCCGCGCGCTTGTCACGGTCGGCGCGCATCTGCTTCTCCATGGAGTCCTGGATGGACGGCGGCGGGTCGATCGCCTTGAGCTCCACTCGGTTGACCCGGATGCCCCACTTGCCCGTGGCCTCGTCCAGCACCCCGCGCAGCGCGCTGTTGATCTCTTCACGGCTGGTCAGCGTCCGCTCAAGGTCCATGCCGCCGATGACGTTTCGCAGCGTGGTGACGGCGAGCTGCTCGATACCCTGGATGTAGTTCGCGATCTCATAGGTGGCGGCCTTCGGATCGTTCACCTGGTAGTAGATGACGGTGTCGATGGAGACCACCAGGTTGTCCTGGGTGATCACCGGCTGCGGCGGGAACGAGACCACTTGCTCACGCAGGTCGATCAGCGGGAGGACCCGGTCGATGAACGGCACCACGATGGTGAGGCCCGGATTTAACGTGCGCTGATAGCGTCCCAGCCGCTCGACGATGCCGGCTCGCGCCTGCGGCACGATACGCACCGATTTGGCGAGCGCGACCAGGACGAAGACAGCCAGCAAGAAGATGACAAAGAGAAGAAACGCCTGTCCGGCTTCCATGGGTGACCTTTCATGTCTGCGTCGAAAGATGCCGTCCAGCGCGCAGCCACGCCGCGCGGGGTGTGGCCAAACCTACACGGGTTCGTCACCCGGGAACACCAGGGCCGTCGCGCCGTCGATCTCGGCGATGTCGACGGGCCGGCCCGCCTCGATGACGGTGCGTCCGTCGTAGCTGCGAGCCGTCCACACCTCACCCGCGAGCTTGATCCGGCCGCCGTCGCCGTCGACTCGCTCCAGCACCACGCCGCTCTGGCCGATCAGCGCCGCCGCGCCGGTCCGCACGCCCGACGGCACACGCATGTGCCGCTTGGCGATGGGCCGCACCACGCCGATGAGCGCCGCACTCACCGTGATCGCGATCAGCAGCTGCGCGACGAACGGCAGGCCGACGATCGACGCCACCGCTCCGCTGGCGGCACCGGCCGCCAGCATCAGAAAAACGAGGTCGAGAGTGGTGGTTTCAACGATCCCGAAGACGAAGGCCAGCCCGAGCCAGGCCGACCACTCGTTGTCCCCCAGCCAGTCCCAGAACCCCTGCATGATCCCCACCCTACGCGGTGTGGGCGGCCGTGTCCTGCCTCAGGCGCCCCGCGCGTTCCACCTGCCGTTCTGGTAGCTGACCTGTAGAGACAGCCCGAAGCAGGCGCTGAGGTTCTCAGCCGTCAGGGTCTCCCCGAGCGGACCGGCCGCCACCGCCTTGCCGGAGCGCAACAGCAACACGTGCGTGAACGACGCCGGGATCTCCTCCACATGATGGGTCACCAGCACCGTGGCCGGAGACGCCGGATCAGCGGCGATCTGACCGAGTGTGGCGACGAGGCTCTCCCGGCCGCCGAGGTCCAGTCCGGCCGTCGGTTCGTCGAGCAGCAGCAGCTCGGGGTCGCTCATCATCGCCCGGGCGATCTGGGTGCGCTTGCGTTCTCCCTCGGACAGCGTGCCGAACGTGCGCCCCGCGAGGTGTGAGATGCCGAGCCGGTACAGAAGCTCCAGTGCCCGCGAGTCGTCCAGGTCGTCGTACGCCTCCCGCCACCGGCCCAGGACGCCGTAGGCCGCCGTGCGCACAACGTCCAGAACCCACTCGTCGCCCCTGATCCGCTCGGCCAGGGCAGCGCTGGTCAGCCCGATTCGCGGGCGTAGCTCGAAGACGTCGACCGCTCCCAGCTGCTCGCCGAGCACCCAGACCTTGCCGCTGGTGGGGTGCATGTTGGTGGCCGCGATCTGCAGCAGTGTCGTCTTCCCGGCGCCGTTGGGCCCCAGCACCACCCACCTCTCGTCCTCCGCTACGTTCCAGGTGAGGCTGTCCAGGAGACGGCTACCCGATCGGACGAGCGTCACATCGGCGAACTCGAGCACATCGGACATGGCAGGGCGCGCTCCTTCAGCTCAATAGGGTCCGCCTCCGCACCTTACCCGGCGCTGCGCCAGGGCCGACCTTTAGGCTTGGGCCATGGTCACCATGCCGCGTTCTGCCCGTCTTGCCGCGTGGGCGAACGCGTGGCTGCGCTCCGAGTCCTCCATGGACGACGTCCTCACTCGGGTGTGCGGCGACGACGAGCCGCACGACGTCGCCGGGCTGCCCGGAGACGCCACCACGAGCAGCCTGGTCACCGCGTTGTCCAAGCTGCGGGACCGCGGCGCCGGTTCCTTCCGGGTAGTGCTGCCGGTGCCCGGCGATCCAGCCGGTCTGGGCGGTCCCAGACAGCTCACCGAAGCGGCGATCGACGCCGGCGAGGCTGTGCTCGCCCACGGCGCCGGCCTGGCGCTCGTGCCCGAGATCCAGGCGTTCGGTCCGCCGGGCGACGAAGGCCACCTGGTGACCTGGCGGTGCTACGAGGCCGAGATTCCTCCGCTCGGTGCCACCCTCGCGGAAGCCGAGCAACAGCTGGCCAGCACGCTGATCGACGCGGGATCGTCGCTCGCGGCGCTCGATGTGGCCTCGTGGCGCCCGGAGGTGGCCACGCTGCTCAACGACGTCCGCAAGTCGCAGATCGCCGAACCGTTGCCCCGCACATATCCGCCCCGGGCCCAGATGGTGGCCGCGCGCAGCATCCGGTTGCTCGCCGTTGCCGGCTTCGCTCTCGACGACGACGGCGGAGCGGTCAGCGCGGCCGCCGCCCAGTCTCGCCGCGACGTGCTCGCGCCCCTGGAACGAGCCGCCCGGCACGCCCTCGTGGCCGCGTGCAACTCACTCGACCAGTAAGGTGAGCGGCGTTATGGTCTTTTCGTCGTCACCCCAGGCTCCCACCCTGCTCGTCACCTTCACCGGCCGTGACCGCCCCGGCCTGACCGCGAAGATCTTCGCGGCTTTGACCGGGCATCCGGTCCACGTCCTCGACATCGAACAGGTGACAGCCCGTGGCAAGCTCGTGCTGGCGCTGGTGATCACCCAGCCTCCGGACGCTCACGTGCGCGCTGCCCTCGAAGAGGTCGCAGCCGCACTCGACCTTGACGCGGAAGTCAGCGCGGGACGGGGCGACGCGGCCGAGCCTTCCCAGCGCGCCCACGTCACCGTGCTCGGTTCCCCCTTGCGGCCGGACGCCATCGAGATGCTGTCCAGCCGGATCGCCCACGCCGGCGCGAACATCGACCGCATCATGCGGCTGGCGTCCTATCCCATCACCTCCATCGAACTCGAGGTGTCCGGCGCCGATCCGGAACGGCTCAAGGCTGAGCTCACCGCCGAGGCGCTCAGCATCGGCGTCGACGTCGCGGTTCAGCCGTCCGGGCTGATCCGCCGGTCCAAGCGACTGGTGGTCATGGACGTCGACTCCACCCTCGTGCAGGGCGAAGTCGTGGAGATGCTGGCCGTCCGGGCAGGCGTTCTGGAGCAGGTGGCCAAGGTCACCGACGCCGCCATGCGCGGCGAGATCGACTTCGCCGAGTCGCTGCGGGCTCGAGTAAGACTCCTCGCCGGGCTGCCCGAGTCGGTGCTGCCAGAAGTCCGGGACGAGGTGCGGCTGACCCCGGGAGCCAGGACGCTGGTACGGACACTCAAACGGCTCGGTTACCGCTGCGGCATCGTCAGTGGCGGGTTCAGCCAGATCACCGATGCTCTCGCGGCCGATCTCGGCTTGGACTTCGCCGCGGCCAACACGCTGGAGGTGGTCGACGGCCGGCTCACCGGAGAGCTGGTCGGTCCCATCCTGGACCGCGCGGGCAAGGCAGCGGCATTGCGGCGCTTCGCCGAGGCCGAGAACATCCCCCTGACACAGACCATCGCGATCGGCGACGGTGCCAACGACCTCGACATGATCGCCGCCGCAGGCCTCGGGGTGGCGTTCAACGCCAAGCCGGTGGTCCAGGATGCGGCGGACACCGCAGTCAACGTCCCGTATCTCGACGCCGTGCTGTACCTGCTGGGCATCAGCCGCAGCGACGTGGAAGCAGCCGACGCCGCCGACGGCCTCACCACGCCCGCTCCGCCGGTCACGCTTCCGGGATCGTGAACGTCACCAGCCGGGCCCGGCCCGGGTCAAGCTCGCTCCAGCCACAGTAGACGTCGAACACAGCGCACGCCGAGGTCCGGTAGTCCATGCGCATCTGGAAACGCTCGGGCACATCGGACGTCTCGTCGTCGATCAGGCTCGCCAAGGTCCCGATGCCCGGGTTGTGCGCGATCACCAGTAGCTGAGACACGTCGTCGGGCGTCTCGCGGACGAGGTCGAGAAGATCGCCGGCCCCCGCGGCGTATGCGTCGTCGCTCACGTGGAGCTCCGGCGGCGGCTCCAGCTCGGCGGCCACCCGGTCGAAGGTCGCGCGGGTGCGCTGGGCGCTGGAGACGAGCGCCCGCTGGGGCTTGAGGCCGCGATCGCGCAACCAGCGCCCGATGCTCGCGGCATCCCGCTCGCCGCGCTTGTTGAGTGGTCTCTCGTGGTCGGATACATCGTCGGGCCAGGCTGACTTGGCGTGCCGCAGCAACACGAGCGTTCTCGACATAGTGATCAAGACTAGGACCTCCGCGGCGGCTCGCCCATACCGCCCGGGAGTGGGTCGTCGTCGTGCGGCACATGCACCCGTCGTACGTTTCGTCCCGTTGAGGGCGTATGCGGTAGTGACTATGCGCCCGCCGTCTGATAAGCATTCCGAGTGGAGATCAAGCTCGCAGACGACCAGGCGCCGCCGCCCCCGCCCCGGCCCGGCACCGAGATCCTTCCGGTACGTGACATCGCACCCCGGGCGGATGCTGCCGGCCCGCCCATCGTCAGCTCCCGAGCCGACCTGAGACACCGGCTGAACACCGCGACGGCGGGGGCCGACGTCCCGCTCGCCGCCGTCGATATGGACGCCTGGGACGCCAACGCCACCGACCTGGTCCAGCGGGCCCACGGCAAGCCGATCCGGGTCGTCACCGCTGCCCTTCGCAACCGCTCCCTCATCCGTGATCTGCTCGGCCGGGACGGCTACGAGGGCGTGCTGACGTTCACGCTCGCCGAGGCCATCTGGCTGGCGGGCACGGGCATCTGCGACGATGCGGTCGTGGCGTATCCGAGCGCCGATCGCCGGGCGCTGGCCCGCCTCGTCGGGGACGAGCACCTCGCCGGGCGCATCACGCTGATGGTCGACGACATCGCGCAGCTCGATCTTGTCGACGCCGTGGCGGCACCCGAGGCCCGCGCCGAGCTACGGGTCTGTCTCGACCTCGATTGCTCGTGGCAGGGCTTGGGCGGCCGGCTCCGGTTCGGGCCGCGTCGCTCGTCGCTGCGCCAGCCCGCCGACGTGGCCAGGCTCGCCCGGGTCGTCGTCTCGCGGCCGGGATTCCGGCTCGTCGGGCTGCAGGCCTACGAGGCGCAGCTGGCCGACGCCCACAGCCAGCCGCGCCGGGGCCGCCTGCGGACCGCCGTACACCGGCGGCTGCGCGAGCGTTCGGCACGTGACGTCGCCCGTCGCCGCACCGCGGTGGTCGAAGCGGTGCGTGATGTCGCCGAGCTGGAGTTCGTCAGTGGTGGCGGCACCGGGTCGATCAGCCGGACCGCCGCCGACTCGCCGGTCACCGAGCTCGCCGCCGGATCCGGTCTGCTAGGCCCGGTACTGACGGACACCGCCGCCGACTTCACTCCACGGCCAGCGGCGTTCTTCGCCCTGCCGGTGGTCCGCCGTCCCGGGCCCCGGGTGGTGACCGTCGCGGGTGGCGGCTATGTCGCCAGCGGCCCCGCGCACGGCGACCGGCTGCCTACGCCGTGGCTGCCTGAAGGGCTGCGGCTGGACCGCGGCGAGGGCGTGGGCCAGACGCAGACGCCATTGATCGGTGCCACGGCGGACAGCCTGGCCTTGGGTGACCTGGTCTGGTTCCGGCACGCCAAGGCGGGTGAGCTTGCCGAACGCTTCGACCGGTACTACTTGGTGCGTGGCGAGCGGCTCGTCGACACCGCGGCCACATACCGGGGCGACGGCAAGGCCTTCCTCTGACCCGCGTTCACCCCATCGCAGCTCGCCCCAAATGATCATGTAAACCATGTTTTCTCGTGCTTCACCAGGCCTGCAGGCACGGTGTCGCACGAGAAGACATGGTTTACATGATCATTAGGGCGGGGCTCAGATGCGGCAGGCCAGGATATCGGTCACCAGGATGGCGCGGGCACCGATCTCCCACAGCTCGTCCATCACCCGCTGTGCTTGGTCTCGCGGCACCATGGCGCGCACCGCCACCCAGCCTTCGCGGTGCAGCGGCGAGACCGTGGGCGATTCCAGTCCCGGTGTGAGTGCGCTGGCCTCTTCGACCCGCTCGGCGCGGATGTCGTAGTCCATCATCACGTAACGCCGCGCGACGAGAACACCTTGCAGGCGCCTGAGCAGCTGCTCGGCTCCCGGCGCCGGCTGGCCGTCCTGACGGGTGATCAGCACAGCCTCGGAGATCAGAATCGGGTCGCCGACGATCTCCAATCCGGCTTGGCGCAGCGTCGTCCCGGTCTCCACCACGTCCGCGATCACATCCGCCACGCCCAGCTGCACCGCCGTCTCCACCGCGCCGTCAAGCTTGATCACCTCGGCGTCGATTCCACGTTCGGCCAGATAGGTCCGCAGCAGGCCCGAGTACGACGTCGCGACCCGCAACCCGTCGAAACCCTTGAGGTCGTCGGCGGTGCCGGGCGTCGCTGCGAAGCGGAAGGTGGAACGCGCGAAGCCGAGCGGCAGCAGTTCCCGCACCGGTGCTCCTGAGTCGAGGAGCATGTCCCGCCCGGTGATGCCGACATCCAGGGTTCCCGCGCCGACATAGACCGCGATGTCCCGCGGGCGCAGGAAGAAGAACTCGACATTGTTCTCAGGGTCTCGAAGCACCAGATCCCGCGCACCGTCGGAGCGCTGGCGGTAGCCGGCCTCACGCAGCATCTCGGCCGCGGGGTCGGCCAGCGCGCCCTTGTTCGGCACGGCGATGCGTAATATGTCATTCATCGTGGCTGTGACCTCTCAAAGCTTCGCGTAGACGTCGTCGAGGCTGATGCCGCGGGCGAGCATCAGCACCTGCACGTGATACAGCAGCTGGGAGATCTCTTCGGCGGCTCGCTCGGCGCTCTCGTGTTCAGCGGCCATCCATGCTTCGGCCGCCTCTTCCACCACTTTTTTGCCGACATGATGGACCCCGCGGTTCACCGCCTGGACCGTGCCCGAATCGGGCGCTTCGGACTCCACCTTCGCGGTCAGCTCGGCCCACAGGCCTTCGAAGCTCTTCACGTGGCCACATCGTACGGGACGGTCGAGTCGTCGCCGACCATCACCCGGCTGGTGAGACAAGCAGCGGAGGCGGCTCAGCCGAGGCCGGCGAGAGTCCGCGCCGTCGCCACGGCAGCCTCCGCCGCCTCCCGGCCCTTGTCCTCACGGGACCCTTCCAAGCCGGCCCGGTCCAGCGCCTGCTCCTCGTTGTCGCAAGTGAGCACGCCGAATCCCACCGGAACGCCGGTGTCCACCGACACCCGGGTGAGCCCGTCGGTGGCGGCCTGGCAGACATAGTCGAAATGCGGAGTGCCGCCGCGAATCACGACGCCCAGCGCGATCACGGCGTCGTATCCGGACTTCGCCAGCCGCGCCGCCGCCACCGGGAGCTCGAACGAGCCCGGGACCCGCAGGACGAGCGGCTCGTCCACCCCGGCCTCCTTGAGCGCCGCCAGCGAGCCGTTCACCAAGCCGTCCATCACGGTCTGGTGCCACTGGGCGGCCACCACGGCCACCCGCAGCCCTCGTCCGTCCACCTGGATCCGTGGTGCGCCTTCTCCACTCACGTGGTCATCCCTTCAGCGTCGTCGAGCCCGGGCAGCATGTGGCCCAGGCGGTCACGTTTGGTCCGCAGGTACCGCACGTTCTCCGGATGTGACATCACCGGCAACGGCACCTGCCGGGCCACGGTCACCCCGTAACCCTCGATCCCAGTCAGCTTCGCCGGGTTGTTGGTCATCAGCGCGATGGACTCGACCCCGAGGTCGGCGAGGATCTGTGCCCCGGTGCCGTAGTCGCGCGCATCGGCGGGCAGTCCGAGCTCGATGTTGGCGTCCACCGTGTCATGCCCGTTGTCCTGCAGCTCGTACGCCTGCAGCTTGTGCGCGAGCCCGATGCCCCGGCCCTCGTGGCCGCGCATGTAGACGATGACTCCACGACCCGCCTGGCTCACCGTGGCCATCGCCGCCTGCAGCTGCGGCCCGCAGTCACAGCGCAGCGAGCCGAACGCATCGCCAGTGAGACACTCCGAATGCAGCCGCGCGAGCACCGGCGCCTCGCCGGACAGGTCCCCCATCACCAGGGCAACGTGCTCGTTGTCGGCGACCAGGTCACGGTATCCGTGCGCGGTGAAGACGCCGTGCTCGGTGGGTAGCCGCGTGGTGGCAACGCGCTCGACCTGGCGACCGGTACGGCGGCGGTACCGGATCAGGTCGGCGATGGAGATCATCGCCAGTCCGTGCTCGTCGGCGAACTCGCGCAGCGCCGGCGCGCGCATCATCGATCCGTCGTCGTGGACGAGCTCGCAGAGAACCCCCGCCGGCGACAGTCCTGCCAGCTCGGCGAGGTCGACGGCCGCCTCGGTATGGCCGGGACGGCGCAGAACGCCGCCCTCCATCGCGCGCAGCGGGAAGATGTGCCCCGGGCGGGTCAGCTCGTACGCCTCGGTGGCGGAGTCGGCCAGCACCCGTACCGTATGCGCCCGATCCGCGGCCGAGATCCCGGTGGTGACCCCGTCCCGGGCATCCACGGAGATCGCGAAGGCGGTGCGCTTGCGGTCCTCGTTCACCGCGGTCATCGGTGGGAGCTTCAACCGGTCCAGTTCGGCACCGGGCATCGGCACGCAGATGACCCCGGACGTGTGCCGGATGGTGAAGCCCATCAGCTCGGGAGTGGCCCGCGACGCCGCGAAGATCAGGTCGCCCTCGTTCTCACGGTCCTCGTCATCGACGACGACGACGGCCCGCCCGGCGGCGATCTCCTTGATCGCCCGCTCGACGGTGTCCAGCTGGACGTTGGTCATACCCGCGCTCCCGTGAGTCGTTCGACGTATTTGGCCACGACATCGACCTCGAGGTTGACTTCGTCGCCGGCCTTGCGGCGGCCGAGCGTGGTGAGCTCGAGCGTCGTCGGGATCAGGCTCACCTCGAACCAGTCGTCGCCGACCTTGGAGACGGTAAGCGATACGCCGTCCACCGCGATCGATCCCTTCTCGACGACGTACCGGCTCACGGCCGGCGGCAGGCTGATCCGCACGACGTCCCACCGGTCGCCGGATTCACGACTCAGCACCACGCCCACGGCGTCGACGTGGCCCTGAACGATGTGGCCGCCCAGCCGGTCGGATACCTTGACCGCCCGCTCCAGGTTGACCGGGTCCTGGGGGTCGAGGTGCGCGAGCGCCGAGCGGTCGAGGGTCTCCCGCATGACGTCGACGGTGAACGTGCCGGCGTCGACCTCGACCACGGTCAGGCACACCCCATTGACCGCGATGGACGCGCCGTGCACGGCGTCGGAGGTGACCAGAGGCCCGCGCAGGGTCAGCTGGGCCGACTCCTCGGTGGCCTCCAGCTTCACGACCCTGCCGAGTTCCTCGACGATTCCGGTGAACATGGGCTCAGACCTTCTTTCTCGGTACAGCGGTGATGCGGATGTCGTCGCCGACTGTGGCGACGTCGGTGACGTCCAAGCGGATGGCAGCCGCGATGGCGCCGACGCCCGCTTCGCCGAGGGCATGCGGACCGGCGCCCAGAAGCGCCGGAGCGACGTAGCCGACTACCCGATCGACGAGGCCGGCCTGCCAGAAGGCGCCAGCCAGCACGGGCCCGCCTTCCAGCAGGACGTATCGGCGTCCCTGCTCGTAGAGGGCCGTGAGGAGCTTCGCCAGGTCCACCTTGCCGTCCGGGTCCGCGCCGACCTCGTCGGCGGTAGCGATCCACGTGGGTGCCGAAGCGTCGCGCACCCGCGCTCCGGCCGGGGTGCGCTCGGTGGAGTCGACGACGACGCGCAGGGGTTGCGTCTGGTACGGCAGAGTCTCGCCGTCGCTGCGTGCCGCCAGGTGAGGATCGTCGGCGACCACCGTGCCGGCGCCGACGACGACGGTGTCGACAGCGGCGCGCAGCCGGTGCACTTCGGCCCGGGATTCGGGGCCGGTGATCCATCGACTGGAACCGTCCCGGGCGGCGCTGCGCCCGTCGAGGGTGGCCGCGTACTTCCACGTGACGAACGGGCGGCCGGTGCGGAAAGGGGTCAGCCAGCGTGCGTTGACAGCCGCTGCGTCATCCGCCAGGAGCCCTGCCTCGACGTCGACGCCGTGAGCGCGCAACACGCCTGCGCCACCCGCCGCCACCGGGTTCGGGTCGGCCACGGCGTACACGACGCGGGCGATGCCGGCGTCGGCCAGCGCCGACGTGCAGGGCCCCGTGCGTCCCGCATGGCTGCACGGTTCCAAGGTGACCAGGGCCGTTCCGCCTCTCGCCCGGGAACCGGCGGCGCGGAGGGCGACGACCTCCGCGTGCGGGCCGCCGGGACGCTCGTGCCAGCCCTCACCGGCGACGGTCCCGTCCGGGCCGAGGATCACGCAGCCGACATCGGGATTGGGAGGCGTGGTGTCGAGGGCACGGGCCGAGAGCTCGACGGCGCGGCGCATTGCCACATGTTCGGCCTGGCTGGCCACCGGAGCGCCTCCTCGACTCGTCGTCACGAGCGCTCCGGGGCGTTGGTCGCCTAGGCGACTCGAGCGTCGCCGCTCACGACGGCGCGCTCATGGCGCGCCGGGATGCGGCGATACCCGTGTGTGCTGCCTCCCATCCGGACTTTCACCGTCGGTACCGGAATTCCACCGGTTCAACCGGCCACCTCGTCTTGACGGCAGCCGGGTCGCGGACTGTCACCGCCGGCTCGGAATTTCACCGACCCCGGAGCACACGTTGTTCTATTGGGAGTGTAACTCCACCGCGCCCGAACTTCTTCCCACCGTGGACGTGAGACATCGCATACGCGCTTCCGCACCGAGACGCGGGAGTGGACGTAATCAACTCCCGGGGTCCGCCGCCTCGCTAGCCAGGCGGCGCAGCTCTTCCACGGCGGCAGCGGCGTCGTCGGCGCCGTAGACAGCCGAACCGGCGACGAAGACGTCCGCACCGGCGTCTGCGCAGCGCTCGATCGTGTCTTTCGACACTCCCCCGTCGATCTGGATCCACACATCCAGACCGGACTTCGACACCATCTCCCGCGCGCGCCGGATCTTGGGCAGGCAGATGTCGAGGAACCGCTGTCCGCCGAAGCCCGGCTCCACCGTCATGACCAGCAACATGTCGATCTCGGCGAGCAGATCCTCGAACGGCTCTACCGGAGTGGCCGGCTTCAGACCCACCCCGGCACGCGCGCCTTGACCCCGGATCTCCCGGGCCAGCCGGATCGGCGCCGCTGCCGCCTCGGCGTGGAACGTGACGTTGTGCGCGCCGGCTTCCGCGTAGGCGGGCGCCCAGCGATCCGGATCCTCGATCATCAGGTGGCAGTCCACCGGCAGCTCGGTGCGCTGAAGGATGGCCTCCACCACCGGCAGCCCCAGGGTCAGGTTCGGCACGAAGTGGTTGTCCATGACGTCAACGTGCACCAGATCGGCACCGTGGATCCGCTGGATCTCCGACTCCAGGTTGGCGAAGTCGGCGGAAAGGATGCTCGGTGCGATCTGGATGCCCACGAGCACCCAGCGTAGAGGTTGCGCGTGGCAACCCGCAGCGCGGATCCGGTTCCGCTCAGCGGCGGCGCAGAAGAGCCAGGTACATCGCATCGGTCCCGTGCACGTGCGGCCAGAACTGGACGTCCGGGCCGTCGCCCAGATCCGGTACGCCGGACAGGTAGGGCCGGGCGTCGATCCGCTCGAGCTCGCCGCTCTTGCGTATCACGTCATCGACCACGGTCGCGGTCTCGGCCAGGTGCGGCGTGCAGGTGACGTAGGCGACCAGCCCGCCCGGACGCACCGACCGGACCGCGGCGCGCAGAAGCTCGGTCTGCAGGGGACGCAGCTCCGCGATGTCCGACGGCTGCCGACGCCAGCGGGCTTCGGGCCGCCGCCGCAGGGCGCCGAGCCCAGAACACGGCGCGTCGAGCAGTACCCGGTCGAAGTCGGCCTCCGGCCACGGCCCGTCCGTCGCGTCCGCGACGAGGACCTCGTGTTCGCCGGAATCACCCCGCAGCGCCTGTTCCACCAGCCGGGCACGATGCTCGTGCTGGTCCACCGCGAGCAGCCGGGCGTCGCGCTCCGTTGCCAGGCCCGCGAGGAGGGCCGCTTTGCCGCCCGGCCCGGCGCACATGTCGAGCCACCGCTCGTCCGGCCCGTCGAGTGGAGCATCGGCAAGCGCTAAGGCCACCAGCTGGCTGCCTTCGTCCTGCACCCCGGCGCGACCGGCGCGCACAGCGGCGATCCGTCCAGGATCACCCGACGGCAGAATGGCGCCGTATCGCGACCACCGGGCAGGCTGTGCACCGGCTTCGACGAGCTCCTCGACCTCACCGCGGCCGGGCCGGACCGCCAGCGCCACCGGCGCCGGCTCGTTGTCGGCGGCCAGGCATGCCTCCAGGGCGTCGTCGCCGCCGCCGGGCAGCGCGTCCCTGAGTGCCCGCACGATCCACGGCGGGTGGCCGTGCCGGAACGCGAGGTGACCGACCACATCCTTCTCCCGTGAGGGAGCGAGCTCGGCCGTCCAAGCGTCCAGGTCGCGCTCACCGACTCTGCGCATGACCGCGTTGGCGAACCGGGCGGCGCCCTCGCCGATCTGCCCACGGACAAGATCGACTGTGGTGGACACAGCGGCATGCGGGGGCACCCGCATCGACAGCGTCTGGTGCGCTCCCAGCCGCAGGGCGTCCAGAACGGGTGGGTCCAGCTCGCCCAGAGGGCGGTCCACATTGGCACCGATGATCACGTCGTACGTGCCGGTGAACCGCAGCGTTCCGTAGGTGAGCTCGGTGGCGAAGGCGGCGTCACGCGCGTTCAGCCTCCGGCTCTGCAGCAGCTCGGGGAGCACCAGGTTCGCGTAGGCGTCCTCCCCGCTCACCGCGCGCACGGCGTCGAACGCCGCCACCCGGGCGGGATCGGCCGTGGGCCGGCTGGCGGGTTCACGGCTACGCCGCTGGCCGCCGCTTTGGTGCCGCCTGCGGGAAGGCTTCTCCGGCGGTGTCATGCGCTCGACCACCGGTGCTGGCGGTGCCCACTCATCCGGCATCCTCCTCTGCACCTACGCGCTCGCCGGGTTCCGGACGGACACCTCGGGCCCAGTCGGTGGCCGGCATGGCGCGCTTGCCCTGCGGCTTGACCTCGCCCAGCACCACGGCGAAGCTCCCGGTGCCTACGCGCACGCCTGACTTCTCGACCACGATCTCGCCCGGCGTGATACTGTCCCGGCCGCGCTCCAGCCGCACCGGGCCGACCTTCAGCCGCTCACCGCGGAACGTCGTCCACGCTCCCGGCGCGGGGGTGCAGGCCCGCACCAGGCGGTCCACCCGCAGCGCCGGTGCATGCCAGTTCACCCGGGCGTCCTCCACGGTCAGCTTGGGGGCCAGCGACACACCCTCTGCCGGCTGCGGCTCCGCTCGAAGGGAACCGTCCTCGATGCCGTCGAGGGTGCGCACCATCAGCTTCGCACCCGACTCCGCCAGGCGGGCCAGCAGATCCCCGCTGGTGTCGGTGGGCCGGATCTCCTCGGTCACGAGGCCGAAGACGGGCCCGGTGTCGAGCCCCTCCTCCAGCCGGAAGGTGCAGGCACCCGTGACGTCGTCGCCGGCCATCACCGCGTGCTGGACCGGGGCTGCGCCCCGCCAGGAGGGAAGGAGGGAGAAGTGCAGGTTGACCCAGCCGTGCTCGGGGATGTCCAGGGCGGCGCGCGGAATCAGGCCCCCGTATGCCACGATCGGCGCGCAGTCCGGCGCGAGCTCCGCCAGCCGGTCCAGGAAATCAGCGTCGCGTGGTTTGGCCGGCTTCAGCACCTCGATGCCTGCGTCCTGCGCCAGGGCCGCCACCGGGCTGGGGGTCAGCTTCCGGCCGCGGCCCGCGGGTGCGTCGGGCCTAGTGAGGACGGCGACGACCTCGTGATGCGACGCAAGAACAGCACGCAGCACCGGTACGGCAACCTCCGGCGTACCGGCGAAGAGAACACGCATTCAGTCCAGCCTCAGATCGACAGTGGTGACGCGGAGCATTCGAGCGGACCGCAGAGCCCACGATATCCGGCCGCCGGAACCTGGTGTCACGCACCGGGACATGGACGGTGCGGCATCGGGTAACGGGCGGGAATGGTACAGATCGGCTACACCACCATGTGTGAGCAGATACCCGCGAAGCAGCTGGTCGACGACGCGCTCTCGGCCGAGCGAGCCGGTTTCGACTACTCCGTGATCTCCGACCATTACTTCCCGTGGCTAGAGGAGCAGGGTCACTCCCCGTACACATGGTCGGTCCTCGGAGCCATCGCCTACGTGACCGAGCGCATCCCGCTGATGACCTACGTGACGTGTCCCATCATGCGGTATCACCCGGCGGTGGTGGCACAGAAGGCCGCCACCGTGGGCGTTCTGAGCGACGGGCGATTCACACTCGGGCTCGGCGCCGGGGAAAACCTCAACGAGCACGTGATTGGCCAAGGCTGGCCGCCCGCGGACACCCGCCACCGGATGTTCGACGAGGCTCTGGAGATCATCAGTCTCCTGCTGCAGGGCGAATACCTCACGTATCACGGCGAGTTCTTCAACGTGGACTCCGCGAAGCTCTACGACATGCCGGAGAGCACGGTGCCGATCGGCGTGGCGGCCTCCGGTCCCCGCTCCGCCGAGATCGCGGCCGAGTACGGCGACGCGCTTGTGATCAACGAGCCGCAGCCGGACGTGGTGAACGCGTTCGTGGCCGCCGGCGGCGAGGGCCGGCCCGTCTACGGGCAGCTGCCGGTCTCCTTCGACCGCGACGCGGACGCCGCCAAGGAGCGCGCGCACCGGCTGATGCGCTGGGCTGTCGGCGGCTGGAAGGTGATGGCCGAACTGCCGGGGCCGGTCAACTTCGCGGCACACACCGATCACGTCCGTCCGGACGACGTGGCGGAGATGGTGCCGTGCGGCCCGGACGTCGAGCCCGTCGTGGAGGCGGTCAAGGCCTATACCGAGGCGGGCTTCACCCACGTGGCGCTGGTGCAGGTGGGCCACGAAGAGCAGCAGCCCTTCCTCGACTGGGCCGAGAAGGAGCTGCTCCCCGAGCTGCGCCGTCTGTGACTCTTTCCGAATGATCATGTAAACCATGTTTGTTCGTGCTTCACCAGGCCTGCAGGCCTGGTGAAGCACGAACAAATATGGTTTACATGATCATTTAGGAGGGGTTCAGGGGCGGTAGTCGTAGCCCGTGGGGTCTGGACCGAGATCCACGATGGCCGCCACCGGCCCGCCACCGTCAGGTCCCTGGTGCGCCGCTGACACCGAGACGAACACGGCCGGATCACCGGTGACCGCGGAGGCCACACCCCCGACGGCCGCCTTGATCTGCCGGTGCCAGTGCACGTCGGAGTCGTCGAGCATGGCGTTGCGCCGCCCGCGCACGACGCCGTCCTGACTCACCTCGCACTTGAGGAAGACGTTGACCAGCCGGCCCCCGAGATCGCCCGGGTTCGGACGCTCGGGAAGCTCGAGGCCTGCCTCCCGGATCGCTGCCCAGATGCCGTCCGCGTCGAGCGCGTCGTTCATCACCGCGTGCCCGATCCGGTACCGGCCACCGACGCCGCGAGCGTTGCCGACCACCACCACCTGCGCCTGGTCCAGTTCAACCCCGGACGAGCAGGACGCGACGGCCGAGTACAGGCTTCGGTCGTGCATGACGTCGGCGTCCTCGGGCATCTCGATTTCGCCTAGCGCCACCGCGATGCCCAGGGCTGTGCAGCCGTTGGACAGATCCATCGACTCATGGGTGTGTTCGGTCCAGACCGTCTTGCCGCGCGCCTTCGCGTCTCGGATGGTGTGGATGGTCAGCAGCGGTGTCTTGGTCTGGACGTAGTGCACGTCGGCAGGATCGGAGATGCCCGCCCGGTCCATGGCGACCTTGACCGCGGCGGCCACCTTCTCGATCATGCCGCGGCGGCCGATCTCTTCCGGCAGCAGCACGTCGCTCATAGCGAACCCCACCGTGAGCCGCGGTTCGTCGGTCTGCTCGGCCCGCTCGGGCGGGACGGTGGCGAAGACGGTGGCGTGCGGGCTGATCACGCCGTCGGTGCCGCCGGACCAGACGATGGGAACCTGCTTGACCTCGTCGGCGGTCCGGGTTCCCTTGTCCATCAGCACCTCCCGGAACGCACGGTCCGCGATGATCCGGGTGTAGTCGTTCACCCCGCCGTTGCCCTCCGTCTTGCCGATCACAGCGATCACCCGATCGGCTTCGATCACTCCGGCATCGATGAGCTCGGTCAGCCCCGACGCATCACTGACGTGCGAGATGGCAACCTTGCGGACTTCAATCGGCTCAGGCATCCCCGGCCACCTTTCGTGCTAGCGGAACATTGTCATGCTGTCGGTCGGTCGGTAACAGGTGTCAGGGTGCTGCGACCACCACCGTGCCCACGTCGCCTCGTACCGCCCGCGCGATGCCACCGAGCGAGGTGATGACGGCGCGCTGTCCGCCCTGTTCGACGAACCGGCAGCAGGCTTCCACCTTCGGCCCCATGCTGCCGCCGGCGAAGTGTCCCTGCGCGGCGTAGGTCCGCATGGTGGCGACGTCCACCCGGCCGACCGGGCGGGCATCCGGTGTGCCGAAATCGAGGACGGCGGCTTCGACATCCGTCGCGATCACGAGCACGTCGACGGCCACCGTACGGCCCAGCAATGCCGCGCCGAGGTCTTTGTCGATGACGGCCTCGACGCCTCGGATGCTGCCGTCGGCTTCGCGTACCACCGGGATGCCGCCTCCCCCATTGGCGACGACGACGAACCCCGCGGTCATCAGGGTGGACACGGCCGTGGCGTCGAGAATCTCCACCGGCTCCGGACTTGCCACCACCCGGCGCCACCCGCGCTCGCCACGGTCCTGCCAGACCTGGCCGTGGTCGATCAGCGGCTGGGCCTCGTCACGCGGGAGAAACCGGCCGATCGGCTTCGTGGGTGTGCGCAAGCCGGGATCGTCCGCGCTGACTCGGGTCCGGGTGACCACGGCGACGATCCCCCGTTCCACTCCGCGTGCGGCGAGCGCGCACTCGAGGGCGTTGACCACGATGAACCCGATGGTTCCCTGAGTCTGGGCACCGCACCAGTCCAGCGGGACCGGAGGCACCACTGGCGCGGCGAGCTCGTTCTTGACCAGCAGATTGCCTACCTGTGGGCCGTTGCCGTGGGTGAGGATCACCTGATGGCCGGCCGCCACCAGGTCGGCCACCGGGTTCATGGCGGAGTTCACGGCGGCGATCTGATCCTCGGGCCGGGCGGTGCCATCCGAGGAGGTCATGGCGTTGCCTCCCAGAGCGATCAGAACCCGCACGCCGCCACCTCCCGTCCCCGGTGCGCATGACCCACGCCGGAATCGGCCATCCGGTGTGACGAGCTTAAGGACAACCACGGCCTGGCAACGATGGTGACCTTCGCCCAATCAGTGCGCGACTTTCAGCAGCAATCGCCTACTCCGCGCCCGCCGGTGCGGGCCCGCCGGGAAGGGCCGCATACTGGTCGAGGTACTGGTACAACGCCGACGAGGCACGTAATCGCCGGACACTACGCCGGTGAAGCTCGCGCTGCCGAGCGGCCAGCTCGTGCCGGACGCGCTCCGGGTTGCCGGTGGAGCGCAACTCACCGAGCACCGACTCCACCACCGGGAACGGATAGCCGCCCCGGCGCAGCAGCGCCACCACATGTGCCATCCTCCGCTCCTCGTCCGAGAACACCCGATACCCGGTGCCCGCCTCCCGCGACGGCCGCAACAGCCCGCGCCGCTCCCAGAATCGCAGTGCGGACGTGCGCACGCCCACGACAGTGGACACCTCGCCGATCCGCAGGTTCCCGCGCGGGATGGGCTTCGTGTCCGGACGCTTCGCCACCACGGTCTCGAACGCACCGAGCACCATCCGGACGTGCTCACGCTCCCGGGACAGCTCCGCATGGCTGTGGTCGAGGGCGTCCAGTGCGGTTTCCAGGTCGCCCCGGTGCACCGCCCGCACGATGGCCGGCGCATGCCCCCAGCCGTGGCCGTCGATCATCTCCCGCAACATCACCAGGGCGTCGGCGTGCCGCGCGGTGAAGACGCGGTAGCCACTGTCCGTCCGGGCCACCGCGGGCAGAAGCCCGTCCTCGGCATAGTTACGGATCTGCTGAGTGGACACCCCGGCCGAACGCGCCAGATCGGTGATACGCCACCGTCGTGCGGACGCGTCCTCGTCGCGAGCGCCAATGGCCACGGGGCCTACCCTACGCCTTGCCCACGTGGTTGAGACTTTGGTGGACCTCCTCGATGCCTAACCAGCACCAACGGCTGAACAAGTCCCAATAAGGACTTCAATGAAACAATTGAATCGATACGTTCACACATCCCAGAGCGGAGTCTCACCATGCACACGCGCCTGCCGATCCGATACATCCATGCCGTCCGCGTCGAGCGCCTCACGCCCCGGATGGCGCGCATCACGTTCACCGGAGAGCATCTCACCGACCTGGCCACCAGCGGCCCCGACCAGCAGATCAAGCTCTACTTTCCTCGCCCGGGCCAGACCACCCCGCGCCTACCCGACCCCGAACCCGACGGCGACGTGATGCGCTGGTATCAAGCGTTCCTCGCCCTGCCGGAGGAGGAACGGCCGTGGATGCGCAGTTTCACCATCCGCGCACACCGGCCGCAGAGCCAAGAGATCGACGTCGACGTCGTCCTGCACGGTGACGCCGGGCCGGCCGCCAGCTGGGCTCGTTCGGCACGCCCCGGCGACACGCTGGCGATGTTCGGCCCTGCCGCGGAGTATGCCCGCCCCGTCCCACTCCTCACGTCGATCACCGGAGCCGACTGGCTTCTGATGGCAGGAGACGAGACCGCCCTGCCGGCGATGGCGACCATCCTCGAAGCACTGCCCGAGGGCACTCGCGCCGAGGCCTACATCGAGGTCGAGGACGCCGCCGGCGAGCTGGCGCTGAGCACCCGCGGCGACGTCAGTCTGCACTGGCTGCACAGGTCGGGCCGGCCCGCGGGTCTCGTCCTGGTCGACGCGGTGCGCGGCGCCCGATTTCCCGCCGGATCTGTATTCGCCTGGCTGGCCGGTGAGGCCGGCTCGGTCCGAGCGTTACGCCGGCACCTCGTCGACGACCGCGGAGTCGCCAAGAGCTCCATCGACTTCACCGGATACTGGCGGCTCACTCTCAGCCAAGACGACGCGCCGACTGAACAGGACCTGGCCGACGCTCGTCAGCGCCTCGCCGATCACACGCCCAGCAAGCGATAACGACGATGCCTCGCCGCGCTCCGCCGGGCCGGATCGCCCTCCAGCAGCCGCACCAGCTCGAACTGCAGAACAAGGCCGGTACGACGGCAGAAATCGTCCGGCTCGTCGGCGGCGTCGTCGTGCTCGGCGATGATCCGGTCGACGATGCTGTCGCGCAGCAGGTCCAGTGAACGCACGCCCTGGGATGCCGCCACATCGGCGGCCCGCTCCGTAGTCCGGTACATGATGGCGCTGGCGCCCTCCGGCGGCAGCGGTGACAGCCACGCGTGCTGCGCCGCCACCACCCGGTCAGCGGGCATCAGGGCCAAGGCGCCGCCGCCGCTGCCCTCACCGAGCAGGAGGCACAGTGTCGGCGCGTCCAGCGTCACGAGTTCGGCGAGGCACCGGGCGATCTCCCCGGCCATGCCGCCTTCCTCGGCGGCCTTCGACAACGCGGCGCCGGGCGTGTCGATCACGGTGACCAGAGGTAGGCCGAGCTCACCGGCCAGGCGCATTCCGCGGCGAGCCTCCCGCAGCGCGCCGGGGCCCATCGGTCCTGCCAAGGCCTGGCCACGCCGGTCTTGACCCAGAAACACGCACGGCGCACCCCCGAAACGCGCCAACGCGAGGAGCAGTCCGGGATCCTGCTCCCCCTGCCCGGTGCCGTTGAGCGTGACCACGTCCGTCGCCGCGACCCGCAGCAGGCGGCGCACACCGGGCCGCTCCGGCCGCCGGGACCGGGTCACGGACTCCCACGCGGGGACGTCGGCGAGGGGCTCCTTCGGCAGCTCAGACACGGCCGGCAACCCGTCTCGTGGTGCCATCAGAACGGTGAGCGCCCGATCCGCGATCCCGGCAAGCTCCTCCGCGGGCAGCACGGCGTCGAGCAACCCGTGCGCATAGAGATTCTCCGCCACCTGCACGCCCTCCGGGAACGCCCGCCCGTACAGCGCCTCGTAGACGCGCGGGCCGAGGAAGCCGATCAGCGCACCAGGCTCGCCCACGGTGACGTGCCCGAGCGAACCCCACGACGCGAGCACTCCGCCGGTGGTGGGATGGCGCAGGTAGACCAGGAACGGCAAACCGGCGGCCCGGTGCGCCGCGATGGCCGCCGTGATCTTCACCATCTGCACGAAGGCCACCGTGCCCTCCTGCATCCGGGTGCCGCCCGAGACGGGCGCCGCCAGCAGAGGCAGCCCCTGCGCCGTGGCCCGCTCCACGCCGGCGGTCAGCCGCTCGGCCGCCGCCACCCCGATCGATCCGCCGAGAAAGCCGAACTCACATGCCGCCACCGCCACGCGCCTGCCGTTCAGCCTGCCCTCACCGGTGATGACGGCCTCGTCCAGGCCGGTGCGGGCCCGCGCGGCGGCGAGGTCGTCCGCGTACGAGCCGGTGGCGCCGACGTCCACCGTCTCCTCATCCCAGCGGATGAATGAGCCGCCGTCCAGGACGAGCTCGATCAGCTCGAGGGCGCTGCGACGGGTCATGCGCCGTCCGCAGCGTCCAGTTCGTCGAGCCACCGGCGCACGTCGTCGTCGTTCTCACCGAGCAGTGGCGGTGCGACGTGCGTGCGCGGCCCGGAGCCGTCGAAGCGCACGGCCGGGCCGGGCAGTGCCAGCGGGCCCAGCACCGGATGGTCGACGTCGACGAGCAACCCCTGCGACCGTGTCTGGTCCCACTCGTAGACCTCGTCGATGCCGCGGACCTTGCCGCTGGCGATGCCGGCCTTGCCGAGCTCCATCAGCCAGTGGCCGGCGGACGCGGCGGCGAAGGCTCCCTCGACCTCCTCGATGAGCGCGGGACGGTTGCCGACCCGGTCGGAGTTGGTGGCGAACCGGGGATCATCGGGATCCAGCCCGACGACGGCGGCGAACGCCCGCCATTGGGTCTCGCTGCCCACGGCCACCTGCAAGGCGCCGTCGGCGGCGTTGAACAACCCGTACGGTGCGATGGACGCATGATGGTTCCCGGTGGCGCCGGGCACTTCACCGCCCACCGTCCAGCGGGTGCCCTGGAACGCATGCACCCCGACGACGGAGGCGAGCAACGACGTCCGCACCACGCGGCCGCGGCCGGTCCGTTCCCGCTCCAGCAGGGCAGCCAGCACCCCGCTGACGCCGTACATGCCGGCCAGGAGATCCGCGATCGGCACGCCCACCTTGGTGGGATGCCCAGGCTCACCGGTGATGCTCATCAGCCCGGCCTCGCCCTGGGCGATCTGGTCATAACCGGCCCGGCCACCCTCCGGGCCGTCGTGCCCGAAACCGGTGATGGAGAGAATGACCAGCCGGGGATTGATCTCGTGCAGGCGCTCCACGCCGAAGCCGAGCCGGTCCAGCACCCCGGTGCGGAAGTTCTCCACCAGCACGTCCGCGCGCCGGACCAGGCGAGTGAGAAACTCCCGGCCGTCGTCGCTCTTCAGGTCGGCCGTCACGGATTCCTTGTTGCGGTTGCAGGACAGGTAATACGTCGACACCCGCCGGTCCTCGGGGCCGACGAACGGGGGGCCCCAACCGCGCGACTCGTCGCCGCGCTCCGGCGTCTCGAGCTTGATCACCCTGGCCCCCATGTCGCCGAGCATCATCCCGGCGTGTGGGCCGGCCAGCGCTCGCGACAGATCAACGACCACATACCCGGACAGTGGCCCGTCCTCACTCATCAACCCACAACCTTTCTCGCCTTCTCGAGGTCGCTCCTACCGTCACAGCCAGTCCACGTCGGCCGCCGGCTGCCCTCCGGAGAGGCGAGCGTAGCCCGGACCGCGGTCGAAGAACGGCTCGTCGCCGGTGCGCCGCTCTCGGACGGCGCTCCGCAGGGCGTCACTGGCCGCCTCGTCGACAACCGGCTCGTCGGCGGATCCACGGACGACGACGCCGTAGTCGGTCTCCGCACCCTCGACCGAGACCTTGCGCCACCTGACGTCACGCAGCACGTCGGTGTACGGGCGCTCCAGCGGATCACCCCATCCGCCACCGCCAGTGGTGCGGATCCGGATCACCTCTCCTGCGAAGACGGGCTCGGCGTCGGCCAGCGCATCGACGCCGCGTTCACGCGGCCCTCCAGGGTCGATCGTCACCTCGAACGGCCGCCCGGCCTTCCCGCCGCGAATACCCCAGCAGGACAGGATAGAGCGATCCGCGATGGACATGAAGTGCGCGTCGCGGAGCATGCGGATGTGCTTCTCGTAGCCGAGCCCCCCGCGGAAGCGGCCCGCGCCGCCGGAGTCGATGGCCAGGCCGAGGCGCTCCACCACGAAAGGGAAACGGGATTCGCTGAACTCGCTCGGCAGGTTCCGCGAGTCCGGCACCACGTGGATGGTGTCCTCGCCGTCGGCGTAGTACCGCCCGCCCGAGCCACCGCCCAGCACCTCCCGCATCAGATACGGCCGGCCGTCGGTGTCCTCGCCGTAGACTCCGGTGTAGCGGATGGTCTCCTGGTCGGCCGGCATCCGCCCGTCGACCGCTTTGGCCACGACGCCGGCCAGCACGCCGAGCATGCGCAGGATGACGAACGTTCGCGCATTGGTGGGCGCGGGAAAGACCGGCGTCAGCAGCGTCCCCGGCGGTGGGAAGCGCATCTCGATCAGCGGCACGATCCCCTCGTTCACGTCCAGCTCGGCCATCCGCTCCGGGGAGCCGGCCAGGTTGCGCAGGATGGGTGCCAGCCACTTCTTCAGGAAGACGCCGTCGGCGTAGTCGCCGGCATGGTTGATCGGTCCCTTGGCCTGCGGCCCGGTGCCGGTGAAATCGACGGTCAGCTTGCCGCCGGCGTCGTCGGTCTTGGTCAACGTGATCCGCTGGGTGTGCAGCTTCGGCTCGTCAACGCCGTCGTGCTCGGCGTAGTCCTCCCAGACGTAGGTGCCGGCGGGGATCTGGGAGAGGACCTCGCGGCGGAAGGTGTCGGTGGTCTTGTCCAGGATCGCGTCGAAGCACGCCTCGACGGCCGGCTTGCCGTAGCGCTCGAACAGCTCGGCCAGCCGGCGTGCTCCCATCAGGCAGGCAGCGCATTCCGCGTCAAGGTCCGCAGCCAGTGAGTCCGGCATCCGGGAGTTGCGGGTCATGATCTTCAGTGCGGCCTCGTTCGGCACGCCCTCGTCCCACAGCTTGATCGGAGGGACCATCAGGCCCTCCTCGAAGACGCTCGTCGCTCGCGACGGCATCGAGCCCGGCACCGATCCGCCGATGTCGTCGTGGTGGCCGAAGGCCTGTACGAACGCGACGACCGTTTCGACGCCGGCCTCGCCCCGGGCGAACACCGGCGCCGTCACACACAGGTCGGGGAGGTGCCCGATGCCGCCCTCGGACAGATAGACGTCGTTGTGGAAGAACACGTCGCCCGGCTTCATCGTCGCGGGAGGGTAGTCCCGGGCCACCGGATGCACCAGGGCTGAGTACGAGCGACCGGTCAGCTTGCGCAGGTTACGGTCGTGAATACCGGCGCGGTAGTCGTGGGCGTCGCGGATCATCGGCGAGCGGGACGTGCGCCCGATGGCGGTCTCGACCTCCATCTCCACCGACGCCAGATAGCCCTCGACGATCTCCACCAGGATCGGGTCCGCCTCGACGCCCTCGGTGAGGCGGAAGGTCTCGCTCGTCACGTCATCGCCCCCGTTCGTGTGATCGCCAGGTTGCCGAAGCGGTCCACCTGTGCCCGGAACTGCGGGTGGATCGGGATGGTGGAGCCGAACTCCTCCACCACCGCCGGGCCGGTGACGACGTCCCCAGCGCCGAGCACGGCCCGGTCGAACACGGGGGTGTCGGTCCACCCGCCGAAGTAGACCGGGCGACGGCTGGCGGCCCGTGCTCCGTCGCCAGGCGGCAGCTCGACCATCTCCGGCCTGCGGATCGGGCCGATGCCGGTGACCCTGAGGTTGACCCATTCGACCTCCTGGCGCGGATCGTCCCGGAAGTCGTAGCCGTAGAGCCGACGGTGCTCGGCGTGGAAGGCCGCCGCCACGGCGTCGACGAGGCTCCCCGTCACCGGGCCGTCCGGCAGTTCCACCCGAACCTCGTACGCCTGGCCGAAGTAGCGCAGATCGGCCGTGCGCACGAACCGCCGCTCCGCGGTCGGGAATCCTTCGCGGCTGAGCGCATCGTCGGCCTCCGCTCGCAAGGATTCGAGGATCTTCGCCATGTCAGCCACATCGAGGGTGGCGTGCCGGGCGACGGCGGTCCGCACATAGTCGTTGCGGACGTCGACGGTGAGCAGCCCGTACGCGGACAGGTTGCCCGGGTTCAAGGGCACCAGGACGGCGTTGAGCCCCAGGATGTCCATGAGGCGGCAGGCCAGCAGGGAACCGGAGCCCCCGAACGTCACCAGGGTGAAGTCACGGACGTCGAGCCCGCGCTTCACGGTGATCTGGCGCAGGGCGTTGGCCTGGTTCCAGGCGGAGATCTCCAGCATGCCGGACGCACACCTCTCCAGGTCGAGCTGGAGCCGGCCCGCCAGCACGGCCAGGCCGGACCGCGCCGCCTCGCCGTCGAGCGCGATCTCGCCGCCGAGCAGATGCGGCGGGATCCGGCCGAGCACCAGATGAGCGTCGGTGATGGTCGGCTCCGCTCCCCCGGTGCCGTAACAGAGCGGCCCCGGATCGGCGCCCGCCGACTGCGGGCCGACCTTGAGCGTGCCCTCGGGGCTGAGCCACGCGATGGAGCCACCACCCGCGCCGACGGTGACGACGTCGATCATCGGGATCTTGCTCGGGTAGGCGCCGACCGTTCCTTCCGTGGTCAGAGCCGGCTGTCCGCCGACGACGACGGTCACGTCCGTGGAGGTTCCCCCACCGTCCAGCGTCAGCACGTCGGCGTGACCGGCGGCCCGCGCGACCACCGCCGCTCCCAGGGCGCCGGCCGCCGGTCCCGAGAGCACGGTGGTGATCGGCTGTTCGATCACTTCCTCACCGGACAGGACGCCGCCGTTGGACTTCATCACGTAGAACGGCACGCTGCGCCCCGCATCCGTCATGCCGTCCAGGCGGCGCCGGATGTTCTCGACGTATCCGCGGATGCTCGGCTTCACAGCGGCGTCGACCAGCGTGGTGACGCTGCGCTCGTACTCGCGGTATTCACGTAGCACGTCGGAGGAGATGGAGACCGTCGCCTCGGGGTGTTCGCGTGTCAGCACCGCACGCATCCGCAACTCATGTTCCGGGGCGGCGTAGCTGTGCAGGAATGAGACCCCGATGGCGCGGATTCCCCGATCGCGGAAGAACCGGGCTGCGGCCACCGCGTCGTCCTCGTCGAACGGGCGGATCTCCGTTCCGTCGAACGCCAGCCGGCCGCGCACGGTCCGCACCCGGTCAGCCGGAACGATCCGGGGTGGCTTGACCCAGAAGTAGCTGTTGCCGTAGCCGTCGGGAACGGACTGGCGGGCGATCTCCAGCATGTGCTCGTAGCCCTCGGTGGTAATGAAGCCGAGGTCCTCGACCTTGCCTTCCAGGAGCTTGTTCGTCGCCACCGTGGTGCCGTGCGACACCGCCGAGATCGACGTCGTGTCCGCCGCGAGCGCATCCAGCGCCTTGCGCAGGCCGGTGAGGAAGCCGTCGGCGGGGTCGGCGGGCGTGGACGGCGTCTTCGTGGTGACCAGCCGGCCGGTCTCCTCCTCGACGGCGACGACGTCGGTGAACGTTCCGCCGGTGTCGATGCCCACGCGGATGTTCGGCGGCATGCGGGCTCCCTCCTCCGGGACGAGTCCCGGCGTCCATGCCGCGATTCAACCGGCAGATCTTGCCCAATGCCTCGGCAACACCTGCCAACGGTAGCTGCGCATCATTGGCCACACACTGACGGGAACGGATTGACGGGCCGCTCCATGCTGGCCTTGACTCTTCCCCTGGGGAAGACACCAGGCTCCACATCCGACAGGGAGGTGACGATGGACGAGCTGCTGAGCATCGGGCGGTTCTCACGCATCTGCTGGCTGAGCATCAAGGCGCTGCGGTTGTACGACGAGACCGGCTTGCTGCATCCGGCGTACGTGGACCCGGTCAGCGGTTACCGCTACTACACCGCGGACCAAGCCCCGGCTGCCCGTGCCATCGCCATCCTGCGCTCCCTCGACATGCCGCTCGCGCAGATCAAGGCGATCGTGACCGAGTCCGACCCGGATCAGGTACGCGCTCGCCTCGACGAGCACCGGGCGGCGCTCGAGGAGCGCATCGACCGGGATCGGCACATGCTCAAGCGTGTCGAGACCTTCATCCGGAAAGGAGCCGTCATGGCCTACGACATCACCCTCCAGGACATCGAACCGGCCGACGTCATCGGGATCACGTTCACCACTTCGCCCGAATCCATCAATGCCGACATGTCCCGTGCCTGCCAGCGCGCCTTCGGCGCGCTCGAAACCGCAGGTGTCCGCCCGCTCGCGGCCCCGCAGCTCGCGTACCTGGACATGCAGGACGACGCGTGGACTGTGCAGGCGCGCATTCCGGTTCCACCGGGCTCCGACGTTCCCGATGGTCTCACCGGTCGGCGCCTCGACGGCGGCCGGGCCGCGGTCGCGGTACATGTCGGCCCATACGACGAGCTCGGCATGGCCTACCGCGAGGTCGAGGTCTGGATCGACCGGAACGGCCTGGTCACCGCCGGGCCACCGTACGACGTCTATCTCAACGACCCCACCGAGGTGAAGGATCCGGCCAAGTACCAGACCAAGATCGTCTGGCCGGTCCGGAACCCGTGAACCCGTGAACCCGTGCACGAGCTCTACGGCAGGTGGAAGGCCGTTGAGTTCGAGCTGACGGCGACGACGCGGCCACCGGCGATGACGAATCGGGGCGGGTTGTGCCGGTTGAGCGCCTCCCGCACCGACCCGCCGTCGAGCACCACCAGGTCCGCGGGCCCGCCGACGACGAGCCGGTGGCCGTCCACACTCAGGACGTCCGCCGCCGTGGTGGTCACCATGTCGAACACCCGGTCCATCCCGGACGTGGTGACGGCTTCCAGAGCGTGCGCCGCGAGGAACGCCACTTCGAGCATGTTGTTCCGTCCGAAGGGATAGTAGGCGTCCTCGATGTCGTCCTGCCCGAGTGCCACCGAGACGCCGAGGTCGGCCATCTGGAAAGCCGGCAGCCGTACCGGACCGGTGTGCGGGTCGCTGACGAACCCCAGGCCGGCCCATCTCGCCAGGCCGGCGAGCCTGCGCACCGACGGCTCGGCGTACGTGCCGACCGCGCGGGCGTGGTTGGCGATCCCGCGTCCGGCGAGGCCCTGGCGCAGCATCTCCGAGGCCAGCATCTCGGTGGTCCGCAGTGCGGGGTCACCGGCGTCGTCCACGAGCATCGCCACCTTACGGCCGTGCTCGGCCGCCAGCGCACACATCCGCCGGACATGCTCGTAGGCGTCATCGTCGCTGTACTCGATCCACGGAATTCCTCCGACGACGTCCGCTCCCAGCTCGACCGCCTCGGCCACCAGCTCCTCGGCGCCGGGATCGCGCAGGAGGCCGTCCTGAGGGAACGCCACGACCTGCAGGTCGACGACGCCACGGAACTCGTCGCGCAACCGCAGCAGCGGCTTGATGCCGGTCAGCTGTGCCTTCGTGTCGACGTCGGCGAAAGCCAGGATGTGCCGGACGCCGTGGCGTATGGCCTCGAAGACCGCCCGGCGGGCGTTCGGCTCGATCCAGCTCTCGTCGTACTGTTCCTTGACCGCCGAGGCGAGCTCGATGGAGGTCATCGCCGCGCCCATCGACCCACTGGTGTAGGCGTCGAGTGCGGCGTCGCCCACCCGGTCGAGGGTGTACGCCTTGCACAGATGCAGGTGGGCGTTGACGAACGACTCGGTGACCAGGTTGCCCGCCGCGTCGACCTCTACCCGGCCGCTCAGGGGGTTCTGCTCGACGGCTGCGATCCGGCCGCCGTTGATGCCGATGCTGTGCCGCCCGGGCCGCCCCCTCAGGACGGCGTCGCCGACGACGAGTTCGAACTGATCCGTCACGCTTCCGGCTCCTTCCCCCGTGCCGATCTACGCAAGTTCCAGGCTACGTGTTCTGTCCGCTTCCTGGTGGTTTTTGCTTGCGGCAGGAATGAACGCGGCGTCGCGAGAGTTTCGATAAGGGTCTTTCGAAGGGTCAGGGTCACGATGGAGTTCTCGCTGTTCACCGCGTTTGCCGTCGCGGCGGCACTGCTCGCTCTGGCTCCGGGGCGGACATGATGTTCATCGTGGCCAACGCCATCGGTGGTGGCCGCAGAGCAGGAGTGGTGGCCGCCCTGGGTATGTCCAGCGGCCTCGCGGTACACACGGCCGCCGCCGCCTTCGGGCTCGGTCAGCTGTTCCAGGCCGCGCCCGAGGCACTGACCGTGGTGCGCGTGGTGGGCGCGGCGTTCCTCGTCTATCTGGCCATCGCGGCGCTACGATCCAGCCGGCGTGACCCGATGAGCGTGCCGCTCTCCGCCGAGCGGCGGCCCATCCGCAGGATCTACGTCATGGCGCTGCTGACCAACGTGGCGAACCCGAAGGTGGTCCTGTTCTATCTCGCGTTCCTTCCGCAGTTCGTGACCACGGGGGCCGGAAGCTGGCCACTGGGCGTGCAGATCGCGGCATTGGGCGCCACGCTGATCGCCATCGGCCTGATCATCGACAGCTCCACCGGCATACTCGCCGGAGCACTGTCCGAGCGGATATTCAGCCGCGCCGGAGTCCGCCGGTGGCTCGACCGGGCCGCGGCCGCCATCTTCGGCGGCCTGGCGATCCGGCTCGCTCTCGACGGCCGGTAATGGGCAAGCGTCAGGCGCCCGCGTGCGGGAACGTGGTGCGTGCTTCCCGAGTCAGGTCGTTGGCGTAGCGGCGGACGAGTTCGAGATTGCGGTCCGCGAGGTGGTCGAAGCGGTGCTCGACATTCGATCCCGGCGTCAGCGAGCGCATAGCCTCGTCCGGATCCAGCCGTGCGGACACCCAGCACTCGTGGCTGGCGGCCCGCGCCACGACGTCGGCCGTGGGCGTCACGATCATCGAATTGCCGAAGTACATGACTCCGGCCGGGTCGGTTCCGGTGCAGTTCGCCCCGACGACGAACACGTGGTTGTCGTACGCGCGGGCGCGGTTGGTCAGCTCCCACAGGTCGGCGGAACGCAACAGCGCCGACGGGCGCACGATGACCTCCGCGCCGCGCACCGCGGTGATCCTGGAGAGCTCGGGATAGTCCCCGTCGAAACAGATGATCATCCCGATCCGGCCGAGGTCAGTGTCCACCACGCATGGATCGTGGCCGGGCGTCACCCACCCACCCCGGTCACGTAGCTCGGTGCAGAACGGATGCGTCTTGCGGTACACACCGAGGATCGCGCCGTCGGGCCCGGCCAGCAGCGACGAGTTGTAGACGACACCCCGCCGCTCACCACGCTCGTAGGTGCCCCAGACGAGGTGGATGCCGAGCCGGCGAGCCAGGTCCTGGAACGGCTCGGTCATCGCGCCCGGGACCACGTCCATCACGTCCCAGAGCACCTCCGGCGAGAGCCCGCCCGGGGTGAAACCCGTGGTCACCGACTCCGGAAGCACCACGAGCTCGGCGCCTGTGCTCTCGGCGCACCGTTCGGCGTAGTCCAGCGCGTGCTCGATGTTCGCCTTGATGCTGTCGATACTCAGCGCGTCCGGGCGCGGCCGTATCTGCACCGCAGCCGCCGTGAATGCCCGCATCGTCGTCTCCCCGTCCTGCTGTTTGGTCACCTGATCGTCGATGTGTCACCTGATCGCTCACGTGGAATGGATCAGGTGACCGTAACCTGGTCTTTCCCCCACGGTAGGTCACCTGTTCCGTTCTCACCATGTGGACAGCAAACGATCAGGTGGATCAACAGCACCGAGAACGGTGGCTCTGTCATCTGATCGTCAGCGGTTGTCCAGCGTCACCCGCGTCGCCGCCCGGCGATCCAGCCGCCGACGA
Organism: Phytoactinopolyspora alkaliphila; assembly: GCF_010550695.1. Classification (GTDB taxonomy): domain Bacteria; phylum Actinomycetota; class Actinomycetes; order Jiangellales; family Jiangellaceae; genus Phytoactinopolyspora; species Phytoactinopolyspora alkaliphila. The sequence goes on along the minus strand of NZ_JAAGOB010000001.1, from coordinate 331,194 downwards.
GCACCCCGGCCAGCGCGATAGCCGCACCCGTCAGCACTCCCTTGCCGTAATCCGACGACGCGAGCCCGAAACCTGAACGGGACGCCGCAGCGGGTGCGACGTACACGCCCGGGCGGCCTGGCCCCGCGGCCGTGCCTGCTTGTTCAGTCCCCACCGCCCCAGGCTGTCCGGGCTCCACCGCCGCGCCGGGCTCACCCGCCGCACCCGGTTCGCCCGCGGTGCCCTCCGCCGCGTGCGGCACGGCAGCGGCGCCGGTCAGGACGTCGTCGACGGCGGCGAAGAACTCACCCGCGGTCTTCTTCGCCACGCCGGTCAGCATCCGCTGTCCCACGCCGCCCACCATGCCCCCGACGATCGCGTCGGCGTCGTAGTCCAGGCGTGTCTCGCCGTCGCCGTTCTCGCTGAGGGTCACCGCGACGTCGGCGCTCACCGTACCCGGAGCCCCGGCACCCGAGGCGCGCAAGACGAACGACGCGGGCACCTGCTGGTCGCTCAACCGCACCTGGCCGGCATAAGTGCCCTTCACCGTGCCGACGCCCGCGGCAACCGTCATCGCATACGTGTCCGGCCCGGTCTCCTCCAGCCGTAGGCACCCGGGAATGGTCCTGACCAGCACGGCGGGATCGTTCAGAGCGCGCCATACGTCGTCGCGCGGCGCGTGCAGGACAGCCGAACCGGTGATCTTCATGTCCCGGTTACCTCCTCGTTCGTCGCTTCCTGGCCCCCGGTAGCGGGTACCGACCCAGTTCGGCCGGTATCGCGCAACCCTGAGCCAGGAGGGGGCTGCGATTCGCGCAGGTGATGCAACTCCGACGGAGAGATGGGCATCCGCGAGATCCGGAAGCCCTCGGCGTCCTCGATGGCGGAGGCCAGGACCGCGGAGCCTGGGATCACTCCGGCCTCGCCGGCGCCCTTGAGGCCGAGCGGGTTCAGCGGGGACGGCGTCTCCAGGTGATCGGTCTCTATCACCGGCACCTCCGTCGCATACGGCATCAGGAAGTCCATGAACGATGCGTTCTGCAACTGTCCTGCCTCGTCGTAGACCATCCGCTCGTACAAGGCACCGCCGACGCCCTGCGCCACCCCGCCGTGGATCTGACCCTCGACGATCCGCGGATTGATCAGCGTGCCGCAATCGTGCACCACGCAGTAACGCAGGATGGTGATCTCGGCGGTCTCGGGGTCGGTCTCCACGATCGCGGCGTGCATGCCGTTGGCGAACGTGGACCGCGGGGGCGAGTAGTAGTCGGTGCCCTCCAGGCCGGGCTCGTCGTCGTCGGCGACCGGCGGCTTGTCCGGATCAGCAGGCGCGGAGAACTGGGTGGCACGCTTGGCTTCCTCGTCGAAGGCGTAGCGCAGCGGATTGGAGAGCACGGCGACCGTGGACAACGGAATATCCGCCCCCGGCGTCCCCTTCACCTGCACCATGCCGTCGACGATCTCCAGATCGCGCGGATCGGCCTCCAGCGCCTCGCCTGCCACACGCAGCGCCTTCTCCCGGACCTTGCGCGCAGCCAGCGCCACCGCGTTGCCGCTCATCACAGCCGCCCGCGACGCGAACGTGCCGACGGCGTACTTGAACCGCCGGGTGTCGCCCGTGGTGACCACCACGCGGTCGATCGGCACGCCCAGCTCCTCCGCGACCACTTGCGCGAAGACGGTCTGATGGCCCTGACCCTGAGTGGTGAGCCCGGTGGCGACGACGACGGTGCCGTCGGGCTCCACCCGGACGAAGCCGCCCTCGTAGGGGCCGACGCCGGTGCCTTCCACGTAGCAGGCCATACCGATACCGACCCGACGGCCCTCGGCGCGGGCGGCGGCCCGGTACTCCTCGAACTCGTCCCACCCCACGAGCTTCTTCAGCTTCTCCAGAGCGGCGGGGTAATCCCCGGAGTCGTAGATCAACGGCCGGCCGTCCTGGAAGATCAGCCCGTGGTCGTAGGGCATCTCGTCGGGCTGGATGAAGTTTCGCTCCCGAACGACGGTGCGGTCCAGGCCGAGGCGTTCGGCGATGGCGTCCATGGTCCGTTCCATGGCGAAGCAGCCCTGCGGACGGCCGGCACCGCGATACGGGGTGACGATGAGCGTGTTGGTGTAGAGGCTGTAGAACTCCGCCCGGTAGGCGCCCGGCTTGTAGGGGCCGAGCAGCTGCGTGGTGGTGACGATCGGCACGATGATGCCGTACGGGGTGTACGCGCCGTTGTCGTGCCACAGCACGATCTCGAAACCCAGGAGCCGGCCGTCGTCGTCGAACCCGGCCCGGATCCGCTGGACTTGGCCCCGCTCGTGCGCGCTGGAGACGAAATGCTCCCGGCGGTCCTCGGTCCACTTGACCTCGTGCCCGAGCCGGATCGCGGTCCACGGGATCAGCAGCTCTTCCGGCCACGGATGCACGATCTTGACGCCGAAGCCGCCGCCGACGTCCGGCGCCACGACATCCACCCTGTCCACCGCGAGCTCAAGCTTCGCCGCGATCGCCGCCCGCACCGACGTGGACGCCTGAGTGGATGTGTAGACACGCAGGCTGCGGTCGTCGGCGTCCCACCGGGCGTGCACGCCCTTGCCTTCCAGCGGCATCGACGCGCTGCGCTCGATCTCCAGCTCGAGTGTGACGACGTTCGGCGCGGCGGCGATGGCGGCCGGCGCGTCGCCCACCTCCTGCACCATGTGAGCGGCCACGTTACCCGGGACGTCGTCGTGGACCAGATGCTCAGCGGCGCGCGCCGCCTCGATACCCACCACCGGCGGCAGAAACTCGTACTCCACCCGGATCCGGTCGCAGGCGTCCTCGGCGACGTAGCGGTCCCTCGCCACCACCATCACGATCGGCTCGCCGACGTGGTTCACCTCGTCCTTCGCCAGAGCGAACTGGGTGCGTCCGTGGGTCAGCGCGGCGTGCGGGATGAGCAGGGGCAAAGGCTCAGCCATCCTGCCCGTCAGATCCTCGTGGGTGTAGATGGCCGCCAGCCCCTCGACGTCGAGCGCGTCGGTCACGTCGATGCCGGCGATCCGGGCATGGGCGTGCGGACTGCGGACGAACGCGACCTCCAGCGCGCCCTGGCCGATGTCGTCGACGTAGCGGCCATGACCGCTCAGCAGCCGGGGATCCTCTCGCCGCGCGATCGGTTCGCCGAAGACTCTGGTGCCGCTCACGTGCTCTCCTGCCCGGCGGATCCGTTCGCGAGCTCAGCGGCCCTCAGGACGGAAGCGACGATGTTCTGATAACCCGTGCACCGGCACAGGTTCCCGGCGATAGCCTCCCGTGCCTCGTCCTCCGTCGGGTCGGGGTTCTCGTCGAGGAACGCCGTGATCGTGGTGACGAAGCCCGGTGTGCAGAAGCCGCACTGGAGGCCGTGGCAGTCCTGGAACGCCTGCTGGACCGAGCCGAGTTCTCCGTCCGCGCGGGTGCATCCCTCGATGGTGGTGACCTGCGCGCCGTCGAGCGTCACTGCGAACTGCAGGCAGGATCTGATCGGCCGGCCGTCCACGAGTACCGTGCACGCCCCGCACACGCCGTGCTCACATCCGACATGGGTGCCAGTGAGGCCGAGGTCGTGGCGCAGGAAGTCGGACAGCAGCCGGCGGGCCGGGATCTCGGCCGATCTGTGCACGCCGTTGACGAGCATCGTCACCGGATGGTTGCGCTCAGCCGCGTCGGTGTCCGTCACCTGCTGCCCTCCAAGATCGTTTCCTCGAGCCGCGCGGCTCGGGCGCTGGCCTCGCGCAGGGCACGTGCCGTGAGCACTCCGGCCAGGTGGCGGCGGTACTCGCCGGTGGCATGGATGTCACTTTCGGGCTCAAGCCTGTCTGCGGCGTACCGGCCGGCCGCCACCCAGTCGGCCGCGTCCACCGGGGCCTGTTCTACGACATCGGCCACAGACAGGACCTCCGGCACCGGGCCCACAGATATGTACGCGACCCGCGCTCCGGCAACCCGGCCTACGTCGTCGAGGGTCACCAGGGCGCCTACGCCGCAGACCGCGTAGTCGCCGTTGCGCCTCGCCACCTCGTGCCAGCTGGACCCGGTCCGGCCCGCGGGAACGGGAAACACGGCACGCGTGGCCAGCTCACCCGCCCGCGCGCACGATTCGAGCGGGCCAACGAAGAACTCACCGGCGGGTACCGTGCGGCTCGCCGTCGCGGTGCGCAGCTCCACCGACCCGCCGAGCAGTGCGAGCACGGCGGTCATCTCACCGGACGGGTCCGCGTGCACGAGGCTGCCCACGGTCGTCCCCCGGTTGCGGATGGTGGGGTGGGCGACGTAACGCAACGCCTGTGCCAACAGCGGAAGCTCGGCTCGTGCCGCCTCGTCCCGTTCGACGTCCGCATGGCGCGCGAGGGCCCCGACGGCCACTTCCCGGCCGCCGTCCGCTGCCGTGCCGACCCGCACGTATGCGAGGTCGGCGAGCCGGTTGACATCGACCAGGTGCGACGGGGCGGCCAGGCGCATGTTCATCATCGGCACGAGGCTCTGCCCACCGGCCAGCACCTTCGCGTCAGGGCCCACGTCGGCGAGGACGCCGAGGGCATCCTCGACGGTCTCGGGCCGGTGGTAGATGAACCCTGGTGGTTTCACATCGCCCGCTTCCTGGTACGTGTCTCGTGCGTCTCGATGGGCGCCGAATGATCGCGGACCCGCCGATGCAGGAAAACTAGTGAATCGACCCTACGCCCGCATGGGCATGATCTGCCGACGACGCGGCCCGATCATCGGCAACCTGTGCGGAGCGCGATTCGCCACCTCATCGCAGGCCGCGCATCTGCAGCACTTTGAGTGCCAGCGCCAGGTCGAGACGGAGCTCGGGATCGGTGGTGAACGGACCCAGGATTCGCTCCAGCTTGCTGATCCGGTACCGGAGAGTGTTGTAGTGGAAATGCAGCGTGCGAGCCGCCTCGGCGACGTTCAGGTTGGCGTCGAGCAGCACCTTCAGCGTGTGCCGGAGGTCCGCCATTTCGGCATCGCCGTCGTTCGCCAGCTCGTGCAGGGTCTCGTCGACGAAGCCGCGCAGCTCGACGTGGTCCCCGACCAGGCTGATCAGCCGAAACGACCGAAGAGCGTCGAAGTGCGCGACGCCGCCGGTCCCGTTGATCTGCCGGCCCACCTGTACCGCCCGCCGTGCCTGCTCATACGCGCCGGGCAGGCGGTCCGGGCCGTCCACCGCACGGCTGACGCCGGTGGAGAAGGCCCGGCGGCCGCCGCCTCCGTCACCCGACACCTGCCGGACGACGTCACGGACCAGGCCGTCCACGTCGCCCGACGGCGGCACAGGCAGCAGCGCCACCACCTCCTGGGCGAAGCCCACCACCGGAGTTCGGCTGTCCCGCCGGGCAACGACGCTCTGCCACGCCACCGTGAACCGCTCCTGCACCGGACGCAGCTCCAGCCCGCTGGCGGGAGCGGCGCCGTGTCCGGGATCGAGCTCGGCGACGACCACCACCAGGGGCCGGTCGATGTCCCAACCCAGGGTTTGGCAGTGTGCGACGATCCTGTCCCGGTCACCGGCCCGTCCCGCCAGCACGTCGCGCAGGAAGTCACCCCGGTATTTGCCTTCTACCGCGGTCACCGCGAGCTGCTTGTTCACCGCCAGCGCCGCCACCGTGGCCGCCCGCTCGAGCACGTTGACGTCGCCGTCGCCGACCTTGCGGTCGGCCGAGAATGCCACGATGCGGCCGTGGTCGACGCGTCCGGCCACGATCGGCACCATCGCGTGGGATCCGGGTACGTCCGGGTGCGTGTGTGCTCCCCCCGGCTCATACTCGGTCCGGAACCGGCCGGTCTCGTCGAAGCACGCGCTCGTCCGCCAGGCGTCCAGCTCGTCGGCCCTACCACCTTCAGCGAGTACACGCCCGTCCGCCGTGGTCACGAAGACCGGCGCACCGAGCACGGCGGACGTCTTCACGGCCAGCTCGTTGAGGCCGCCGCCTTCCAGGACGACGGAGAGCAGCGCGTGGTGGATCTCCCAGGAGCGCTCGAGCTCACTCGCCTGTATGTGGAGTACGCCGGTGAGCACCTGGTTGAGGATGTCGTCGAACCCGATCGCGTCGGGAAGCAAGAGCAGCGGCAGGTCGAGCCGGTCGGCCTCAGCGATCATCTGCTCCGGGAGGCTGTCGAGGTACCGGTGCAGCTTCACCCCCATCGCCGCCAGTCCACGCGCGTTCAGGTCGGTGACCAGCCCGGGCAGGCCCTGTGGCGTGTTGCGCAGCGGATAGCCGGTGGTGAGCAGCAGCTCGTGGGGCTTGACCCACGGCAGGATGTCCGGCACCTCCATGATGTTGGCCCGCCGCACGATCCGGTCCAGGCCACCGGCACCGGCCAGCAGGCGCGCGCCGGCCAGCGTCGTCATCTCCATGGCTTCGCCCACGGTCAGACCCGGCATGGCGTGCTCCGGACGTGGCTCACCCGGCCGGCCTGGCAACTCCGGCGAAGTCTGGGCCTCATCGTTGGCAAGTATTTCCATGCAGAGACCGTAGCGTCGCCATTACGTTCAAAACAGCCCCATCTGTTGCGGGTAGATGACGGAGGCGATGGGATGCCAGTCTCGACACCGACTGCGGCGGTGCGCTCCGCGGAAGTCCACACGCTGCGCGCCGCCAGCAGTATGGCTATCGCCGCGCTCGTCGACGGCCCGTTGCGCGCCGCCACCGTGGTCGCGGCCACCCGCGAGATGGTGGCCATGTCCGTCCACGCCGTTGAGCCCGGCCTCGTCTGCCTGACCAGCAGATCGGCAGCGAGGCTGCCGTGCGCGATGGTGCTCCCCGGTCCGGTTCCGGCAGCGGACACAGGTGCTCCGGCGACCGTGGGGAACGGCCGGGTCACGCTGCCCGGCATCGTCGTAGGGGCGTCGCGCTGGTGGGCGGTCCGGTTGCCACGCGTCGCTGAGAGCAGAGTGGCACTCGCCCGGTCGGCCACGTGCGCCGCACCCGTCCTCGGTCCGGAGGTCCTCGACGCGGCGGCTGCTCTGGCCGGCGCGTTGCACTCACGCGCTCTGCGGCTCGACGAGGCGGTTCGGGGCCTGCTCGGCCTCGGTCCCGGGTTGACGCCGCAGGGCGACGACGTCCTCGCCGGCGCTCTGGTGGCTCTGCGCGCGGTGCACCGTCCCGCCGCGGACCGGCTGGCGGCGGAGATCACTCGTGCCCGTCCCTTCGAACGCACCACCGCGGTGTCCGCGGGCCTGCTCGCCTACGCTGCCCACGGCCGCTGTGTCCCGGAGCTGAGCGCGTTTCTCGACGCGCTCGGCGCGCCCGGGACGGATCTGCTCGGTGCCCGGCGTCAGCTGCTGACGATCGGGCACACGTCAGGCGCCGGGCTGTGCGCGGGTGTCCTCGGCGCTCTGGCCGGGCCCGCCTCACTGGCCGCCGGCGCGGTACCGGCGCCGCGCCGGCCCGTCACAGGATCCGTCACAGTCACCACGAGCCGGAGCCAGTCATGACCCGGATCCTGGACATCCGAGCCGGCGTCTACCACGACTCCGTCAGCCTGATGCAGGTCAGCGCATCCGTACAGAAGGAGACCGGGGTCCGGTCCGCCCTGGTGGCGATGGCCACCGGGTTGAATCTGGACGTACTGACGGGCATGGGCTTCGCCGAACCCGAGTCGGCCGGCCCCAACGACCTGCTCATCGCGATCGACGCGGACGACGACGACGCCATCGGCCGAGCCCGGGCCGCCGTCGACGCGGCCTTGAACGCCCGGGCACAGGCGCCCGCGTCCGGCTTCGGAGACGCACCCGCGCCGCGCACCGTGGGTTCCGCGGCGCGACGGTCGCCGGTCACCATCGCGTTCATCTCCACCCCCGGGCAGCACGCCTTCACCGAGGCGATGGACGCCGTCGACCACGACCTGCCGGTGATCGTCTTCTCCGACAACGTGCCGCTGGAGCGGGAGATCCAGCTCAAGCTTGCCGCCGGGCGGCGAGGAACACTGGTGATGGGCCCGGACTGCGGCACGGCGGTGCTGGGTGGCGTCGGTTTCGGCTTCGCCAATGTGGTCCGGCCAGGACCGGTGGGCATCGTGGCCGCGTCCGGGACGGGTGCGCAGCACCTGATGAGCCTCCTCGACGGTGCGGGAGTCGGTATCAGCCACTGTCTCGGGGTCGGCGGACGCGACATGGCCGACGACGTCGGTGGCATCTCCACGCTCACCTCGATGGATCTGCTAGCCGCCGACCACGCGACGGAGCAGATCGTCGTCGTCGGCAAACCACCCGCTCCACGGGTGGCCGAAGAGATCCGCGCCCATGCGTCTAGGCTCGGCAAGCCGGTGCGGTTCGCTCTGCTCGGTGAAGCGCAGCCGGATCTGACCGCTGCCGCTCGCCTCGTCGTCGAAGCTCTCGGCGGCACCTGGGCCGAGCCCCGGTCCTGGGCGCCGCCGACGGGTCCAGCCACCATGCCGGCCGGGGGCCACTTGCGCGGGTTGTTCTCCGGAGGCACGCTGTGTGACGAGGCGATGATCATCGCCGCCGAAGCACTCGGGCCGGTCCGGTCGAACATCCCCCTGCGGCCGGAGTGGGCGTTGCCCACCGACCTGCGCACCGACGGTCACGCCATGATCGACTTCGGCGACGACGCGCTCACCCAGGGCCGGGCGCACCCGATGATCGACGGCTCGCTGCGCGCGGAGCGAATCCTCGCCGAGGCCGCCGACGCCTCGTGCGGCGTCTTGATGCTCGACGTCGTGCTGGGGCACGGGGCGCATCCCGATCCGGCCGCGGAACTCGCACCGGCGATCGAGCAAGCCAGGCACCGCGCCCGGGCGGAGAAGCGGGAGCTGGCCGTCTTGGTCTCGCTCGTCGGTACCGCCGCCGATCCCCAGGGACTGGATCAGCAGGCCGAACGCCTCGCCGAGGCCGGCGCCGCCGTCCATCTGTCCAATGCGGCCGCCGCCCGGCACGCGGTCAGTCTCCTGAAGGAGGGGCATGACACCGCTCAGTGACCTGCTCGAGACCGAGCCCTACGTCGCCACGGCCGGTGTCGAGCTCTTCGCGACGACGCTGAGCTCGCAAGCGATACCGGTAGACACGGTGGACTGGCGCCCGCCGATTCCCGGCACCGAGACAGCCTTGGCTCACGTCATGGCGGATGAGCGGCGTGCCCCGGCGAACGCCGAAGCGCTCGCGCGCATGCTGGCCTCCACCGCCGAACTGGTCGACGTGCGGCCGGCGAGTGCAGCACTCGGCCTCGAACCAGGCGAGTTTTTGCATGCCGGACCGCCCGTGGACTGGGATCACGCGTCGGGGCCCCTGCGTGGTGCGCTGGTCGGCGCCATGATCTTCGAGGGCCTGGCTGGAACGCCGGAGGAGGCCGAGTCCCGGCTGTCGTCCGGCACGGGAGTCTCGCTCATGCCGTGCCACGATCGCGGCGCAGTGGGCCCGATGGCGGGGGTGGTGTCCCCGTCGATGTGGGTGTTCGAGTTGCGTGACGAGGCCAACGACGGTACGGCCTGGTGTTCGCTCAACGAAGGGCTCGGCAAGGTTCTGCGCTACGGCGCCTACTCCCCAGACGTCATCGATCGCCTGCGCTGGATGAGCGACGTACTCGGTCCGCTCCTGCGGATGGCCGTGCGCAGACGCGGCCGGGTCGACATCAAGGGGATCGTCGCGCAGATGGTGCAGATGGGCGACGAGGGTCACAACCGCAACCGGGCCGGAACCCTGATGTTGCTGCGCGAGCTGCTGCCGGACCTGATCGACAGCGGTGAGCCGTCGGCCAAGGTCGCCGAGGTCGTACGCTTCGTCTCCGGCAATGATCACTTCTTCCTCAATCTGGTGATGCCGGCCGGCAAGCTGCAGACCGGCGCCGCGACCGGCATTGAGGGCTCGAGCCTGGTGACGGTGATGGCCAGGAACGGCACGGACTTCGGCATTCAGGTGGCAGGCTGCGGGCGGCGCTGGTTCACCGCGCCGGCCAACACCCCCGACGGCCTGTTCCTCGGCTCGTACGGTCCGCAGGACGCGAATCCCGACATCGGCGACTCCGCGATCTGCGAGACGATGGGCATCGGCGGGTTCGCCATGGCGTCGGCCCCGGCCATCGTGCGTTTCGTGGGTGGCACGGTGCCGGACGCCCTGCGTACCAGCAGGCTCATGTACGAGATCACCGCTGGCGAGAATCCCGCGTATGCCCTGCCCATCCTGGAGTTCCGCGGCGCTCCCACCGGTATCGACGTCACCCTGGTGGCTCGCACCGGCATCCTGCCGCAAATCAATACCGGCATGGCGGGACGTGTGGCCGGCACCGGACAGGTGGGCGCCGGCTTGGTGCAGCCGCCGGCCGAGTGCTTCACCGCCGCGCTCGATGCCCTCGCCGAGCTCGCCGGTGACGGTCAGGTGCCACCACTGAGATCGTCAGGGTAGTCGACGTCCCAGGGCTCACCGGTGCCGTCACAGGGCACCGGGGTGACGAGCTCGGGATGAGCACGCAGCCAGCTGCGTGCGCCGGTGTCGCCCGTGGCCAGCTCGGCGGCCTCCCCCCATACCGTCCGGGCCAGCATCACCGGGTTTCCGCGTTCGCCGCCGTAGGTGGCCACCGCTGCGAACGCGCCGCCCGCATGCGCCGCGCGCAGGCGGCGAACCGCCTCCGGTCCCAGCCAGGGCTGATCGACGAGGGTGATCACCACCGCGCTGACCGGCTCCGTTCCCAGGACGTTCAGTCCTGCGCGCAGCGACGATCCCATCCCCGATGACCAATCCGGGTTGTGCACCACATGGACCGGCGCCGGCACCGAGAAGTCGGCCGCGGGGAGCCGCACCGCGCCCTCGACGACCACGATCGGGGTACATCCGCCCTCCACGAGCAGGCGCACAGCGACATCGACCAGTCGCTCGCCACCGATCCGCGCCACCGCTTTAGGTCCGCCGAAGCGGCGCCCCTCCCCTGCGGCCAGGACCAGCCCGGCCGTACGCGCAGAGCTCATTGCCCGGCTCCCCGAACCTCTTGTGTACTCCTTTGCAATGCGCACACATACGCACCGGTGCCGATGCGTATGTGTGCGCATTGCAAAGGGACACGAATAGGGTTGCGACCACACCGCGCCGTCACATCGCACCGCCTGCTGACGAACTCTCCGGCAGTGCCTGCGTGCGAGAATCGTCGTCGTGTGGGCGGTCGTGGTGGATCGGGCCGGACAGCTCGCTCAGCGGCCGCCCAGTCCCGCCCCACCGGGCGGCGATGATCTCCGCCGCCACCGACACCGCTGTCTCCTCCGGCGTCCGCGCACCGATGTCCAAGCCCACCGGCGAGGACATCCGGGACAGCTCCTCCTCGCTCACGCCGCGCGCTACGAGCCGCGACACCCGATCCTCGTGGGTGCGGCGGGAACCCATCACCCCGATGTAGGCGGCCGGGGTTCGCAGGGCCACTTCCAGCAGAGGCACGTCGAATTTCGGGTCGTGCGTCAGGACGCAAATCACCGTTCGCCGGTCGACTCCCGCGCCGGCCAGGTAATCGTGTGGCCACGCGACCACCACCTCGTCGGCGTCCGGAAATCTGCGTTCGGTAGCGAACACCGGCCGGGCGTCACAGACGGTCACGTGGTAGCCCAGGAACTTGCCGATCCGCACCACGGCGGCGGCGAAGTCGATCGCCCCGAACACCAGCATCAGCGGCTTGGGCGCGAAGGACTGGATGAAGACCGCCAGCTCGTCCATCCGCCGCTCACCGTCGGGACCGTAGCGCCGCACGCCGGTCGCGGCCTGGTCCAGCATGCCGCGTGCGTCGTCGGCGACGGCGTCGTCGAGCCGGGCGCCGCCGAGCGTGCCGGATGCGCGGTCCGGCCACACCACGAGATGCGATCCCACCGGTCCGGGACCGTCCACGACGGTCGCCACCGCCACCGGCTCGCCCGCCTGAACGCTCGCCGCGAGCGCTGGCAGGTCCGGGTGGGTCCGCACGTCGACTGGCTCGACGAAGACGTCGATGATGCCACCGCAGGTCAGTCCCACGGCGAACGCGTCGTCGTCGCTGACACCGTAGCGCTGCATGGTGGGTGGCCTGCCGTCGATCACCTCGCGGGCCAGCTCGAACACCGCAGCCTCGATGCAGCCACCGGACACGCTCCCCACAGCCTCCCCGGTATCCGTCACCACCATGGACGCCCCGGCCGGCCGAGGCGCGGACTTGAATGTGGCCACCACGGTCACCAGGCCGGCCCGGCCCCCTCGGTCGAGCGAAGCGACCAGGTCGTTCATCACCTCACGCATAACGTCCACCATCCAGGAGTTGCGCGAGCTCTTCCATCGCGCCGAGAGAATGTCCCGCCACCAAGCGGTCCACGTGCGGCAGCGCCGCACGCATCCCGCCGGTCAGCGGCGCGTATCCGGCACGTCCGCGATGCGGGTTGACCCACACGACTCGCCGGGCGAGCCGGCTCAACCGCGCCATCTGGTCACCGAGCAAGCCTGGGTCACCACGTTCCCAGCCGTCACTCGCGATGACCACGACGGCGCCCCGGGCCGTCCCGCGCTGTCCCCAGCGATCGAGGAACTCCTTGAGCTCGGCACCGAGCCGGGTGCCGCCGCTCCAGTCCGCGATCTCCGCCGACGCTCCGGCCAGGGCCGCGGCGGCGTCCCGCCGGCGCAACTCCCGGCTGATCCGAGTGAGCCGGGTGCCGACCGTGAATACCTCCGTGCCCGGCCGGGTGCGGCAGGCCGCGTGCGCGAACCGGATCAGGGTGTCGGCGTACGGAGCCATCGAACCGCTCACGTCGATGACGAACACCAGGCGCCGGTGCCGTACGGACCTGCGGCGATGCGCCACCTCGGCGATCTCGCCCCCGTGCCGCAGCATCGCCCGCACCGTGCGACGAGGGTCCACCCGCCCGGACGCGGCTGCGTGCATCCGGCGGGTGATCCGTTCACCCGCTCCAGGTGTCAGCGCGCCGATGAAGCGATGGACCTCCGCACGTTCCGAACGACTCAGGCCGGACACGTCGCGGTGCCGCAGGACCTCCATCCGGCTCGCCGTCGCCACCCGGTGCGGCGTTGAGCCGTCGGCTTCTCCCGTTCCCGGCTCCCGCGCGTCGGCGGGCACGGCCACCAGCCGGTACGACGGCTCCACGCGAGTCCGCGCCGGGCGGCTCTCCTGCGCCCCCGCAAAGAAGGCGGCAAAGACCCGGTCGTAGCGTTCAACGTCCTCCGGCGACGCGCACAGGGTGACCCGTCCGGACCAGTACACGGACTCGAGCGAGGCCGCCCCGAGTTCGTCGAGCGCGCGGATCATCACGTGCACGCGCGTGGGCGGCACGACGACCCCGGCTTTCCTGAGCCGTCCCGCGAACTCGACCACGGCCTGGAGCACATCCATGCCCACGCTCACCTTCCGACGAAGTCGGCGACCTCCGGCAGTACCCGTTCAGTGTCCTCCTGATACTTGAGTACAGCGCCCAGCGTGCGGACGGCAAGGTCCGCGTCGAGCTGCCGCGCCCCGAGAGCCGACAACGCTGCCACCCAGTCGATGGACTCCGCCAGTCCGGGCGGCTTGAGCAGGTCGGCCGCGCGCATCTTCTCCACGGCCTGGGCCACCGACCGGGCCAGCTGATCATCCACCCCGGGAAAGCGGCGCTTGATGACCGCGATCTCCCGCTCCGGCGTGGGGTGGGCGAGCCAGTGGTAGAGACAGCGGCGCTTGAGCGCGTCGTGCACCTCGCGGGTGCGGTTGCTGGTGACGACGACCACCGGCGGGGTCTCCGCCCGCACTGTTCCCACCTCGGGGATGGAGATGGTGAAGTCGGAGAGCACTTCCAGCAGAAACGCCTCGAACTCGTCGTCGGCGCGGTCGATCTCATCGATCAGGAGCACGCACGGGTCCTCCTCCAGCGCCCGCAGCAGGGGCCTCGCCAGCAGGAACCGACGATCGTAGAGCTCGTGCTCGAGCCGGTCCACGTCGGTGATGCCCGCTGCCTCCGCGGCACGAAGATGCAGCAGCTGACGCGGGAAATCCCAGTCGTACAAGGCCTGCGCGGCGTCGACGCCCTCGTAGCACTGCAGGCGGATCAACGGTGCGCCAAGCACCATCGACAGAGCATGCGCCAGGGAGGTCTTCCCGACGCCGGCCTCGCCTTCCAGAAACAGCGGCCGGCGCATCCGCATGGCGAGGAACGCCGCGGTCGCCAGGCCGTCGTCGGCCAGGTAACCCGCCTCGTCCAGCCGTCCGGCCAGCGCGCCGGGCGATTCGAGACCACCGAGGCCGGCCGGGTCCGCGCGATCCGTCATGAGCCAACGCTATGTCATTCGAGTCATTCAGCAGCGCTTCAGCTGCTCATCGGCAAAACCAGTTGCGCGTCGCCGGCCAGGTCGACGACCATCGTCGAGGTCCACACGGGCGAGCGTCGGCCAGCCCCACACTCCGGACGGACGGCATGCCCCCGCAGGACACCACAGCACGCGAAGGCCATGGAGCGTGGCAGCTGCTACGCCACCACGCCCCGTTCCGCTCCCTGTTCACCGCGCGAGTCGTGTCCTTCACCGGGGACTCATTGAGTCTGGTCGCGCTGATGCTGCACGTCGCCGACACCACCGGGCAAGCCATCGCGGTATCCCTCCTGCTGCTGGCCGGTGACCTCATGCCGGGGGTGATCAGTCCCCTGGCCGGCGCCGTCTGCGACCGCTTCGACCGGAAGCGGGTCATGATCATCTGCGAGCTGGCCCAGGCAGCGCTCATGGTGGGTATCGCTCTCTCGCTTCCGCCGCTCCCGCTGTTGCTTTCCTTGGTGGCGCTTCGGGCGATGACAGGTCACGTATTCCTGCCCGCGTCCAGGGCGGCGGTGGCCACCCTCGTAACCGGGCGCGATCTACCGGCGGCGAACTCCACCATCGGCCTCGGTACCAACGCTGGCGAGGTGCTCGGTCCGCTCCTCGCTGCCGCACTGCTCCCGTTCCTCGGTGTGCGGGGTGTCCTGCTCGCCGACGCCGCGACGTTCGTCCTCGCCGCGTTACTGCTGATCACGGTCCCGCGGATACCTCCAGCGCGCGACGACGACCCTCCCGCGTCGCTGTTCTCGGACACCAGGGCCGGGCTGGCCTTCATCTGGAAGACCCGCCCGGTGCGCATCATCGTGCTCGGCTTCTGCGTGGTGGTGGCATTCAACGGAATCGACGACGTCGCGCTCGTCCTCCTGGCCACGGACACCTTCGATGCCGGTGAGAGCGGCGTCGGCCTGCTACTGGCAGCCGTAGCCATCGGCCTGTTCGCCGGATACGCGGTCCTCGCCAGGTTCAGCGCGCGGATGTCCATGGCCGCCCTGCTGATCATCGGGTTCGGTGTCAGCAGCTTGGGCAATCTCCTGACCGGCGTGGTGTGGGCGGTCAGCGCCGCATTCGTCGTGCAGACCGTGCGCGGCGCCGGCATCGCCGCCATGGACGTCGCGACCAACACACTGCTGCCCAGGCTCATGCCGGCCGGGATGCTGGGACGGGTGTTCGCCAACCTCTACGGCGCCGTCGGCATCGCCGCCGGGCTCTCGTACGTCGGCGGTGGCCTTCTGCTCGATGCCACGTCGGCGCCGGCCACGTTCGTGGTCGCGGGCATCGGCGGGACACTCACCAGCGTCGTCGTCGCACTGGCCTTGCGACGCTCGCCACTATGGCGAAACCTGCCAGGAGAACCCCGGTCGATGTCGTGAACGTCACCACGTGACCGAGACCACAACGGCCGTGTAGCTTCCAGTAGCCAGGAGTGCGGACACTCCGGCTCCACCGGCGGGGCGTGCGTGAACAACCCGAGCGAGCATCGGCCGCTGCCGGTGCTCACGCGAACAAGGAGGGGTTATGAGCACCACCTCGAGCAAGCCGGTCGACCTGAATTACGGTCTCGACGATGTACCCAAGCCGATGGCCAGCCTGGGACTGGGGATCCAGCATGTCCTCACCATGTTCGGCGCCACCGTCGCCGTTCCGTTGATTCTCGCCGAACCTATGGGCATGTCGCCCGATCAGCTCGCCATCCTGGTCAGCTCGGTGATGATCTGCTCCGGTGTCGCGACGTTCATCCAGGTCCGCTTCGGCACTCGGCTGCCCATCATCCAAGGCGTCTCGTTCGCCTTCCTGGGGCCGTTCTTCGCCATCATCGCGGCTACCGCCGCGCAGGGCGGTCAGGTCACCATGCAATACATCGCCGGCGCGATCATCGCCGGCGCCGTGCTGGAGATGGTGATCGGCTATACCGGCCTGTTCGGCAAGATTCGCCGATTCATCAGCCCGGTGGTGATCGGGCCGGTGATCGCGCTGATCGGTCTGGCCCTGTTCGAGATCGGCGCCCCCAATGCCGCTCAGAACTGGTGGATCGGCGGACTGACCATCGCCGCCGCGCTGGGATTCTCCTTGATCCTGGCTCCGCGGGTACGTTTCTTCTCGCTGTTCCCCATCCTGCTGGCCGTCGTCCTCGCGTACGCCACGGCGTGGGTGCTCAGCGTCACGGGCGCAATCGGTGAGGACAACCCCGCATACGTCAGCTTCTCCGCGGTCGGCGACGCTCCGTGGATACGCAACCTCGCCATCGAGGACGGCGGCATCTTCCTGCCGTGGGGCTGGCCGCAGTTCACTCTCGGCTTCGTGCTCGCGGTGCTGGCCGGCTACCTGGCATCGATGATCGAATCCTTCGGTGACTACCACGCGATCGGCCGCGCCGTCGGACAGGACCCGACGGAGAAGCAGATCAACCGCGGGATCGGCGCGGAGGGCGTCGGGTGCTTCGCCACCGGCCTGTTCGGTGGGTTCGCATCCACCAGCTACACGGAGAACATCGGCCTGGTGGCCCTAACCAAGGTGGCCAGTCGCCGGGTCACCTATGTCGCCGCCGGTCTGCTGATCATCCTCGGATTGGGCGCCAAGTTCGGCGCTGTCATCGCCACGATTCCCACCCCGATCGTCGGTGGCCTCTACTGCACACTGTTCGGCCTGATCGCGGCGATCGGTATCTCGAACCTCACGCGCGCAGACCTGACCAGCCAGCGGAATCTGCTGATCATCGGCTTCATCCTGTTCATGGGCCTGTCCGTGCCGGCCTACTTCGAGAACGTCGAGATCCACATCTCGTGGGCGGAGTGGCTGGGCGACGCCATCACCACCGTCGGCAGCACCGGCATGGCCGTCGCGGCCATCCTGGGGCTGATCCTGGACAACGTCATCCCCGGCACCGACGAGGAGCGCGGCCTCGTCAGCGCCGCGGAGACGCAAGGCCCCGTCGGAGAGCGGCCTACCAGCGAGAGCTGAGGGTCACCACGTCCGGCTCTCCAGGTGGTCGAGAACGGTGAACCTGCTACGCGGGCTCGCCGCCTCGACCGCCTGGCGCAGGCCCGTCAAGCCGCCCCAGTCTCGCGCCGGCTCGTCCAGCGGATAGTCGAAGTCGTCCCAGTGAGTCGGTATCACGTATCGCGGGCGATCGAGAATATCGAGAAGCCGGCGCACGTACTTGTGCACACTCGCGCCACCCGGTGGGATCATGACGATGTCCGGTCGCGAGCCCGCCAGCTCCGCCTCCACATAGTTCGAGCCGCCGAGGTTGACGACGCTGAATCCGTCGTCCGTGCTCACCTGGAATGCAAGTGTGCCGCCCTCGACAAGGTCCTCGATCACCCGTGGCTCCGCGGGTGGAACCGCGGGGCGGGTACCGGCAAAGGCCACTTGCGCGCGCGGCCCGGTCGCTGAGTGCAACGACCGCAGCGCCCGGATGCTGTAGCCGTCGAAGGACAAGTACTCCCCACCCGTGGCGATCGCGAGCTGGTCCTCCGGCGCGCCCATCGCCCGCATGAGATTGAGGTGTGTCTCGGTGCCCATCACGGTCGCGCCGGTCCGCCGTGCAAGGTACGGCACGTCGGTGATGTGATCGTAGTGTCCGTGTGTCACCAGGATATGGTCGGCGCGCAGTTCGCCGCTGTCGACGTATCGATCGATGAGTGCCGTGTCCACCGAGATCGGGGTCCGCGGATCAGCACCCTCAGGGGCGTACGTTCGGGTGTGGAACCTGGTCAGCCACGGGTCGATCAAGATCGTCCGCTCGCCTTCGCCGACCGCGATCCGGATCTCCCAGCTGTTGTTTCCCCACCAGCGCAATGTCATCCCCGCCGCGCCGGTGCGCCTGCTCGCTCCTTCCTTCGCCGTGACCGAACCGCCGGGTACACCAAGCCCGAGTCCGATCCCCGCGGCCGCGCCGAGCAAGCCACGACGCCCCACCTTGCCGCTTCTGTCTACCGATGTCGTACCCATAGCACCGCTTCTCGTTGATCGATCCTGCAAGACCGAACTAAAGAATCATGCTGGTGGGGCGGGTGTCCAAGATGCACTCATGCGCACAGGCGCGGAAAATCGAATATCGACGCTGGTCACGCTGGGCGCTTGAGGGGATCCGGGAGGGTCATTCTCAGGTTGCGCGGCCAAAGGTGGGGTGGGGCGAGATCTTGACCTCGGGTGGTGGCTGTCCGGCCCATTCGGCCTCACGGATCGCCTTCATGGCCGCTTTGCGCGCCTCGCGGTCCAGACGGTCGATGAACAGGATGCCGTCCAGATGATCCGTCTCGTGCTGGATCGCCCGAGCCAGCAGCTCCGTGCCCTCGATGGTCACCGGATCGCCGTACTCGTTGAACCCTTTGGCCACCACGCCAAAGGCTCGGCGGCAGTCGATCTCTAGACCTGGAATGGACAAGCAGCCTTCGGGGCCGTACTGCTCCTCCTCGGAGAGTTCGAGGTCCGGATTGATCAGGTGCCCGACGATGCCGTCAACGTCGTAGGTGAAGACCCGCAGCGACACCCCGAGCTGCGGCGCTGCCAGGCCGGCGCCGCCGGCGTCCAACATGGTCTCGGTCAGATCCCTGACCAGCCTACGCAGCTCTTTGTCGAACGTGAGCACCGGCTCTGCCTTGGTTCGCAGAACCGGATCACCGAACAGCCGGATCGGCTGCACCGCCATGGAAGTACCTTTCCTTTCGTCCGTCCACCACGCCGTCCGTGATCCTCAATGGCTGGCCATCCGGTGGCCGTTGAGGATCATGGGAGTAGGTCACCGAGCGCGTGCCGGAGTTCCTCCGGGCTGGTGAAGTGCAGCGCCGTCATGCCAAGCTCGCTCGCGGCCACCACGTTGCGCGGGCTGTCGTCGATGTACACCGCACGCCCCAGATCCACCCCGTAGCGCTCCTCCAGCACCCGGTAGATGCGTGGGTCCGGCTTGACGAGGCCTTCCTCGCCCGACACCACGATTCCCTTGAACCAGGACAGCCACTCGAAACGCTCTCTGGCGATCGGGAACGTCTCCGCCGACCAGTTGGTGAGTCCGTACAACGCCACACCGGCGTCCCGCAGCTCGGTCAGAATTTGAACCGTGCCGTCGATCTGGCCACCTATCGTCTCCGCCCAGCGCTCGTGGTAGGCCACGATCAGCTCACGGTGCTCAGGAAACTGGGCAGTGAGCGTGGCCACCGCCTCGGACCACGGCCGGCCCCGGTCCTGCTCGAGGTTCCACTCCGGGGTCGTCACCTCGCTCAGGAAGCGCTCGACCTCGGCGTCGTTCGACAGCAGCTTGCGGTAGAGATACCGAGGGTTCCAGTCGACGAGCACTCCGCCGAAGTCGAAGACCACGGCGGACGGGGCCTGGCTCATACGTTGAAGCCCAGGGCGCGTAGCTGTTCCCGCCCCTCGTCGGTGATCTTGTCCGGTCCCCAGGGCGGCATCCAGACCCAGTTGATCTTGAGCCCGTTGACCAGTCCCTCGGTGGCGGAATTCGCCTGCTCTTCGATCACATCGGTCAGCGGACATGCCGCGCTGGTCAACGTCATGTCGATTGTGGCGACACCGTCGTCGTCGACACTGACCCCGTAGATGAGACCGAGGTCGACGACGTTGATCCCCAGCTCGGGGTCGACGACGTCACGCAACGCCTCTTTCAGATCCTCTAAGTCGACAGTGGTCGTCATACTCACAACTCCTCAGCCTGTGCTCGGTTCACCGCATCCTTGAACGCCATCCAGGACAGCAGGGCGCATTTCACGCGTGCCGGGTAGCGGGCCACGCCGGCGAAGGCGATGCCGTCACCGAGCACGTCCTCGTCCGGCTCCACCTGTCCCTTACCCTGCATCAGCTCGACGAACGCGGCCTCGACATCGCGTGCCCGGCTCACCGTGCCACCCGTGAGCAACTCGTGCAGGACACTCGCCGAAGCCTGGCTGATGGAGCAGCCCTGGCCGTCGAAGGAGACGTCGGCCACCTTCTCACCGTCCAAGGCCACCCGGACCGTGATCTCGTCACCGCACGTGGGATTGACGTGATGAGCCTCGGCGTCGAACGGCTCCCGCAGCCCGCGCCCGTGCGGGTTCTTGTAATGGTCCAGGATGATCTCCTGGTACAGGGACTCGCTCACCCGAAGAACCTCTTCACCTGTTCGATGCCGTCCACGAGCGCGTCGATTTCGGCATTGGTCGTGTACAGGTAGAACGACGCTCGAGTGGTCGCCGGTATTCCGTAGCGCACGCACACCGGGCGCGCGCAGTGGTGCCCCACCCGGACGGCCACCCCCTGCTCGTCGAGCACCTGCCCGACGTCGTGGGGGTGGATGCCGTCGACCGTGAACGAGACCGTGGCACCGCGGTCCACCATCGAATCCGGCCCGATGACGCTCACCCCGTCCACGCCGTGCAGGCGGTCCAGCGCATATGCCGTGATCGCGCGGTCGTGCTCGCGCACGCTCGTCATCCCCAGGCCGGTCAGATAGTCGACCGCCGCACCCAGACCCACGGCCTGAGCGATGGGCGGCGTGCCCGCCTCGAACTTGTGCGGAATCGGGGCGAAGGTGGAGCCGTCCATCGCCACGGTCTCGATCATCTCGCCGCCGCCCAGGAACGGCGGCAACCCGTCGAGGACCTCGCCGCGCCCCCACAGGACTCCGATGCCGGTCGGTCCGCAGAGCTTGTGCCCGGTGAACGCCAGCAGGTCGACGCCCAGCTCGGTCACGTCCACCGGCATGTGCGGAACAGACTGAGCCCCGTCCAGCAGCACGAGCGCGCCGACCTCGCGGGCACGCTCGACGACGTGGGCGACCGGATTGACCGTCCCGAGGATGTTGGACTGGTGCACCAGCGAGACGATCTTGGTGCGCGGGTTGATCAGCTCCCGGAGTCCCGCGATGTCCAGCCGGCCGTCCTCGGTGAGCCCGAACCACCGCAGCGTCGCGCCGGTACGCCGGGCGGCGAGTTGCCACGGCACGATGTTGGAGTGGTGCTCCATCTCGGTGATGACGATCTCGTCGCCCGGTTCGAGCCGGTAGCGCGGATCCTCCGCCAGCCCGCTGGCCATCGTGTTCGCCACCAGGTTCAACGCCTCGGAGGCATTCTTTGTGAAGAGCACCTCCGAGCGGGTGGGGGCGCCGATGAAGGCGGCGATCTTGTCTCTGGCGCCCTCGTACGCGGAGGTGGCCTCCTCGCCGAGCTGGTGCACGGCGCGGGCGACGTTGGCGTTGTGCCGCTCGTAGTGCTCGGTCAGAGCGTCGAGTACCGGCCGCGGCTTCTGGGACGTGTTCGCCGAGTCCAGGTACACCAGGGCCCGATCCCCGGCGAGTCGCCGCTCCAGAATCGGGAAGTCCTTGCGCACCCGGTCCACGTCCAGCGGGCTCGGCATCTGCTCCGCCACGTCAACCTCCTCGCTACACCTGAATGATCATGTAAACCATGTTTTCTCGTGCTTCACCATGCCTGCAGGCCTGGTATCGCACGAGAAAACATAGTTAACATGATCATTTGGGGAATGGTTCTGGTTAGGCAGAGGCGCCGACGTAGTCGACGTACCCCTTCTCTTCCAGCTTCTCGGCCAGCTCGGCGCCGCCTTCTTCGGCGATCTTGCCGCCCACGAACACGTGCACGTGGTCCGGCTTGATGTAGCGCAGAATCCGGGTGTAGTGCGTGATCAAGAGCACGCCCTTGTCACCGTTGGCGCTGAACCGGTTGACGCCGTCGGAGACGATGCGCAGCGCATCGATGTCCAGGCCGGAGTCGGTCTCGTCCAGCACGGCGAACTTCGGCTGGAGCAGCTCCAGCTGAAGGATCTCGTGCCGCTTCTTCTCACCGCCGGAGAACCCGGTGTTGAGGTCGCGCTCGGCGAACTCCGGGTCGATGCGCAGATCGGCCATCGCCTGCTTGACGTCCTTCACCCACGTCCGCAGCTTCGGCGCCTCGCCGTCGATAGCGGTCTTGGCGGTCCGCAGGAAGTTGGACACCGAGACGCCCGGCACCTCGACCGGGTACTGCATGGCGAGGAACAGCCCGACTCGAGCCCGCTCGTCCACGCTCATGTCCAGGAGGTCCTCGCCGTCGAGCGTGACGGTGCCCGATGTGACGGTGTACTTCGGGTGCCCGGACAAGGCGTAGGCCAGAGTGGACTTGCCGGAGCCGTTGGGACCCATGATCGCGTGGGTCTCGCCGCTGCTCACGGTCAGGTTGACGCCGTGCAGGATCTGCACCGGACCGTTGTCCGCCTCCACGGAGACGTGCAGGTCCCGGATCTCAAGAGTGCTCATCGCTTGCTCATGCCTCACTTCGACTGTGTATACGTAAAGGTGGTGATCAGGCGCCGTCGTCAGCGGTCATCGCCTCGACCACGGCCAGCTCCCGCTCGACCGTCGTCATCAGGCGTTCAGTGATCTCCGGAACACCGATCCGATTGATCAGCGAGGCGAAGAAGCCGCGTACGACGAGCTTGCGTGCGATGTCGGCGGGGATGCCGCGGGCCTGCAGGTAGAACAGCTGCTCGTCGTCGAACCGGCCGGTGGCGCTGGCGTGCCCGGCGCCCTCGATCTCGCCGGTCTCGATCTCCAGGTTCGGCACCGAGTCGGCGCGCGCGCCGTCGGTGAGCACCAGATTGCGGTTGAGCTCGTAGGTGTTGATCCCGAGGGCTTCCTTGCGGATCAGCACGTCGCCGATCCAGACCGCGTGCGCTTTCTTGCCCTGCAGCGCGCCCTTGTACTCGACATCGCTGGTGGCGTTGGGGGTGTTGTGGTCGACGACGAGCCGGTTCTCGATGTGCTGACCGGCGTCGACGTAGTACAGGCCGAGCAGCGTTGCACTGCCACCTGGCCCGGCATAGTTCAGGGTGGTACCGGTGCGCACGAGATCGCCGCCGAACGTGATCACGGCATGCTTGACCGTGGCGTCCCGACCGACGTGCACGTGGTGGTGCGCGAGGTGCACGGCGTCGTCGGCCCAGTCCTGAACGGCGACAACGGTCAGCTCTGCTCCGTCCTCGGCCACGACCTCGACGTTCTCGACGAACGACGACGAGCCGTCGTACTCGATGACCACGACGGACTTACTGTGCCGTCCCGCCGTCACCACGAGATGCGCGGCGGCGCCACGCTCCGCCGACGTTCCGGTCAGCCGGATCACGACCGGCTGCTCGATCACCTCGTCGCGCGGGATGTCCACGGCGAAGATCTTCTCGGCCGACGCCCAGGCACGAGCGCTGGGTCGGTCCACCGGAACATACGTGGAGGTGCCCTTGCGGGTGTCGTCCGCGCCGATGCTGGCCGCAGTGACCCGCGGATCCGCGTCGACCTGGACGGTGTAGTCGCTGCCGTCGAGAGGTGCGTCGTCGTGCAGGCCACGCAGGCGGTTCATCGGCGTGAACCGCCAGTCCTCCTCCCGGCCCCGCGGGACCGGGTGAGCCTCGACGTCGAACGAGGCGAATCTGTCCAGCGCGCCCTTGGTGCGGCCGTCCGGCTCCGTGCCGGCGCCGTGCGAGTGGGCGGCCAGGCCGTGCTGAGCCGGCGTATCGGTGGCGGTGCTCATCTGCTCCTCGGGTTCATCTCGAATGTGCTCGAACGAAGGATCGGCGCGGGTAGGTCAGCCGACCGCGCCTTCCATCTGCAGCTCGATCAGCCGGTTCAACTCGAGGGCGTACTCCATCGGCAGCTCGCGAGCGATCGGCTCGATGAACCCGCGGACGATCATGGCCATCGCCTCGTCCTCCGGGATCCCGCGGCTGGTCAGGTAGAACAGCTGCTCTTCACTGACCTTGGACACGGTGGCCTCGTGGCCCATCGACACGTCGTCGTTGCGGATGTCCACGTACGGATACGTGTCCGACCGCGAGATGGAGTCGACCAGGAGCGCGTCACACAGCACCGTGCTGGCGCTGGTGGTGGCGCGCGGCATGACCTGGACAAGGCCGCGGTACGAGGTCCGGCCGCCGCCACGGGCCACCGACTTGGAGACGATGGAGCTGGACGTGTGCGGAGCCATGTGAACCATCTTCGCGCCCGAGTCCTGGTGCTGGCCCTCGCCTGCGAACGCCAGGGAGAGGGTCTCGCCCTTGGCGTGCTCGCCCATCAGGTAGATGGCTGGGTACTTCATGGTGATCTTCGAGCCGATGTTGCCGTCGACCCACTCCATGGTGGCGCCTTCGGCCGCCGTGGCCCGCTTCGTCACCAGGTTGTACACGTTGTTGGACCAGTTCTGGATGGTGGTGTACCGGGCGCGTGCACCCTTCTTCACCACGATCTCGACAACGGCGCTGTGCAGCGAGTCCGACGTGTAGATCGGCGCGGTGCAGCCCTCGACGTAGTGGACGTAGGCATCCTCGTCGACGATGATCAGCGTCCGCTCGAACTGGCCCATGTTCTCGGTGTTGATGCGGAAGTAGGCCTGCAGCGGGATGTCGACATGCACACCCTTCGGCACGTAGATGAAGCTTCCGCCCGACCAGACGGCCGTGTTCAGCGCGGAAAACTTGTTATCCCCGGCCGGGATCACCGAGGCGAAGTACTCCTTGAACAGCTCGGGGTACTCGCGCAGCGCGGTGTCGGTGTCGAGGAAGATGACACCCTGCTTCTCCAGGTCCTCCTGGATCTGGTGGTACACGACCTCGGACTCGTACTGCGCCGCGACACCGGAGACCAAGCGCTGCTTCTCCGCCTCCGGGATGCCGAGCTTGTCGTAGGTGTTCTTGATGTCGTCCGGCAGGTCCTCCCACGACGCGGCCTGCTTCTCGGTGGACCGGACGAAGTACTTGATGTTCTCGAAGTCGATGGTGGAAAGGTCCGCGCCCCAGCTGGGCATCGGCTTCTTCTCGAACAGCTTCAGGGCCTTGAGGCGGATGTCGAGCATCCACTCCGGCTCGTTCTTCAGCGCAGAGATCTCCCGGACGACGTTCTCGTTCAGACCGCGCTTCGCGGTGGCACCGGCGACGTCGGAGTCGGCCCAGCCGTACTCGTAACGC
The DNA here is from genome assembly GCF_010550695.1 of Phytoactinopolyspora alkaliphila. GTDB lineage: Bacteria > Actinomycetota > Actinomycetes > Jiangellales > Jiangellaceae > Phytoactinopolyspora > Phytoactinopolyspora alkaliphila. Next base: position 306,010 of record NZ_JAAGOB010000001.1, on the reverse strand, counting down.
CCCAGACCCTCAAGTTCCGGGTGAGCTGTAGTGGTCATATCAAGAGATCCTCTCCGCAGAGTCTTCCGTGTGCGGCCCCGGTTCTCCGGTGCTTCGGGGCACGTGTGTGGTGCAGACGTCGTCGCCGTGGGCGATCGTCGCGATCCGCTGGACGTGGGTGCCCAGCAGCCGCGCGAATACCTCGGTCTCGGCCTCGCACAGTTGTGGAAACTGCTCGGCGACGTGCGCCACCGGGCAGTGGTGCTGGCACAGCTGATCACCGTCGGTGACCGGCGATTGCGCCGCCGAAGCGGCGTACCCGTCACCGGTCAGCGCGGCGGCGAGCGCAGCAGTGCGCTCACCTGGTGCCGCAGCTTCGACGAGGGGACGATACCGCTTCTCCAGGTCGGCGACGCGCTGCCGGGCGAACGCCGTGACCAGTTCGTCTCCCCCGGTGTCGGCGAGAAACTGCAGCGCTCCGACGGCGAGATCGTCATACGCCTGCTCGAACTCGTCCCGGCCCGCGTCGGTCAGCACGAACACCTTGGCCGGCCGGCCACGCCCGCGCTGTCCGTAGACACGTTCCTCACGAGCCTCGATCACGCCGTCGGCCAAGAGCGCATCCAGATGCCGGCGGATGGCGGCCGGGGTGAGGCCGAGCCGGTCGCCGAGCTTCGCCGCTGTGGACGGGCCGTTCTCCAGGATGGCCCGGGCGACTCGTTCACGCGTACGCGCATGCGAATCCTGCACGGCGGAGTGGTCCTCCGCCGCCGCAGATCCTGCATGCATGTATTTCACAACACCATCGTGCTCTTTTTCCGGGCGCGAGACAAATCCCTGCCCGCAGACCACGTCGTGGCATCGATCACGCAGGCGAGGCTTGCCTAACGGTATTGCGGTAGGCTCGCGCGCCGGGTCCTGGGCCACTGATCCGGCCCGAACCGGATGGAGGACGCACATGGAGAGCATGGTCGCCTTGCTGATCGCCGGAGGGCTCGCCGTCGCGATCACCGTTGGTATCGCGGCGCACGGGGCGAACAAGCGCCGCACGGAGGACCTGCAGGCGCTCGCGGCCGAACACGGCTGGGAGTGGGACGAGCGCCAGGACGGGCTCGCCGGACGCTGGCACGGCGCGCCGTTTCGGGGCCATTGGAAGCGCGCGAAGGCCCGCAGTGCCATCTCGGGAACACATCGGCGGCGTCCGTTCGTGGCGTTCGAGTACTCGTATACGACCACCACCAGCACCGGCCAGACCACGAGCACCACCACTCATCGGTATGGCGTCTGGGTGATCACCCTGCCTGCCGCGTTGCCCGCCATTTCCCTGGGCGCCGAGGGCGTGCTGGGCGGCCGGCTGGCCCGGACCTTCGGATTCGGCGGCGTCGAGATCGGCGACCCTGAGTTCGAGACGCGGTTCAAGGTGAAGAGCGACGACCACGACTACGCGTTCCGCGTGCTGCATCCCGACATGGTCCGTATGCTGATGGACACCGGCACATGGGCATGGCGCATCGACGGTGATGCCATGATCTCCTACGTCAAAGGACGATTGGAGGCCGAAGCCCTCGTCCCCCGTCTCGAATTGATGCACCACGTGATCGACCAGATCCCGCGTGACGTGTGGGACGTGTACGGCAGGCCTGGTCCCTCATGACCACCGCGCGGTGACCGCGCCGAACTCTGGCATGGGTGGAGGCGTACGGCGAGAACACGCGTGCGAGACTCGCCGTGTGAGTTCTTCCCCCGCCGTGGAGATCGACGGCCTGGTCAAGCGGTACGGAGGCCGCACCGCCGTGGCAGGGCTCTCCCTCGTCGTGTCGCCGGGCGCCATCACCGCTGTCCTGGGGCCCAACGGCGCCGGCAAGACCACCACCGTCGAATGCTGCGAGGGATACCGGCGCCCGGACGGAGGAAGCGTTCGGGTCCTCGGTCTGGATCCGCACCGCGACGCTAGGGAGCTGCGCCCGCGGGTGGGCGTGATGCTGCAAGAAGGGGCGGGCCTGTATCCGGGAGCACGCCCACGTGAGCTGCTCACCCACCTGGCCCGGATGTACGCACATCCCCTGGAGACGGGTCAGCTGATCGAATGGCTCGGCCTGCACGATGCCGAGCGCACCCCGGTCCGGCGCCTGTCCGGTGGGGAGAGGCAGCGGCTTGCCCTCGCGTGCGCCTTGGTCGGCCGCCCGGAGCTCGTCTTTCTCGACGAGCCCACCTCCGGAGTGGATCCCGCCATGCGGCGCTCCATCTGGGACCTGCTGTCGCAGTTGCGCGCCGACGGCGTCACCGTCGTGCTCACCACTCACCTGATCGACGAGGCCGAGAGAATCGCGGACCAGGTCGCGATCATCGACGACGGCCGGCTGGTGGCAACCGGCAGCCCGGCCGAGCTCACCAGCAGCGACGAGTCCACGGTCCAGTTCACCGGGCCGCCCCGGCTGAACCTGTCCACGCTTGGTGACGCCCTGCCACCGGACGCGGTGGTGCGGGAGACCGCGCCGGGACGGTATCTCGTCGCCGGTACCGTGAACCCGCAACTGCTGGCCACGGTCGCGTCGTGGTGCGCCGCGCACGACGTGCTGCCGGAGGAGCTGCAGATCGGGCGCCGCTCGCTCGAAGACGTCTTCCTCGAGCTCACCGGGAGGCGGCACGCATGACGTTCTCCCCGGCGCCCGGCGCAGCTCCCGTCACCCGCATGCTGCTCGCCCAGACCGCGTTCGAAACCCGGCTGCTGCTGCGCAACGGCGAGCAGCTACTCCTCACCGCTGTCATTCCCGCCCTCCTCCTCGGCTTGCTCGCGGCGGTTCCAGTCTTCGACACCGACGGCTACGATCGCGTCGACTTCCTGGTTCCGGGCATCCTCGCCCTCGCCGTCATGTCCACCGCGTTCACCTCACTGGCAATCGCCACGGGATACGAGCGCCGCTACGGGGTGCTCAAGCGGCTGGCCGCCGCTCCGCTCCCCCGCTGGTCGTTGCTGCTGTCCAAGGCGCTGACCATGCTCGTGATCGAAGCGCTGCAGGTGCTGCTGGTGGGCGGGCTGGGCATGGCGCTCGGCTGGCGACCCCACGGGTCGGTGTTCGCGGTGGTGATCCTCGTCGTCGCCGGGACCCTCGCATTCGCCGGGCTCGGCCTGCTGATGGCCGGCACGCTACGTGCCGAGGCCACGCTGGCGGCCGCCAACCTGGTCTATCTGCTGCTCCTGGTGCTGGGCGGCGCCGTCATACCTCTGTCGCAGTTTCCCGACGGCCTCCAGCCCGTGCTGGCGGCGACGCCCACTGGCGCGCTCGCGGAGGGCCTGCGGGCGGTGCTGGCCGACGGCGCCGGGGTGCCGTGGGCTGCGGTGGGAGTGCTGGCAGCCTGGGCCGCTGCCGGCATGGCCGCGGCCGCTCGATGGTTCCGCTGGGAGTGACGGCGTAGCGCCCGGGGCTGCGCCGTACGATATTCGGGTGACGACGACCGACCGCCCCACCGCTATGCCACCGCGGACGGCGCGGTTCGGTCTCCAGCGGCTGCCCCTTCCCTCGGAGGGTGCGATCCGGAAGCTCGCCTACGCCTCGCTCGTCACCCAGTCGGGGATCATCGTCACCGGCGGAGCGGTACGGCTGACCGACTCCGGTTTGGGCTGCCCGGACTGGCCTCATTGCATCGAAGGTTCTCTGACTGCCACACCGGAGATGGGCCTCCACGGAACAATCGAGTTCGGCAATCGGCTGTTGACCTTCGTCCTCGGCGCCGTGGCCTTGGCCATGCTCCTCGCCGTGATCCGGACATTCACGTCCGCACGGCCGCGCAGGGATCTCCTGGTTCCGTCGGTCTTCCTGCTGGCGGTCATCCCCGCTCAGGCGTTCGTCGGCGGCATCACCGTATGGACGGACCTCAATCCCTGGGTGGTGATGTTCCACTTCCTTGTCTCCGCCGTCCTCGTGGGCGTGGCCACCGTCCTGGTCCGGCGAGCCCAGCGGCCGCTGGGCGCGTTGCCGCCACGGGTGGGCAATGCCTGGCTCGAGCGGCTCGGGCTCCTCACCTTGGTGGCCACGGCCGTCGCCGTCTACCTCGGCACCGTCGTCACCGGCAGCGGGCCGCACGCGGGCGACCCGGACGCCAAGCGGACCGGGCTCGACGTCGCCGTCGTCACCCAGATCCACGCCGACGCGGTCCTGATCCTGATGGGTCTCACCCTCGGCCTCTACTTCGCGGCGCGAGCCGCCGGCTCGCCCGGCCGCAGCGCTCAGGCCGCGCTCGTGCTGTTCGTGGTGGAACTCGGGCAGGGCCTGATCGGCGTCGTCCAGTACCGGCTGGAGCTGCCCGAGCTGCTCGTCGGTCTGCACATGGTCGGTGCCGCACTGATGATCATGGCGGCCGTCGACGCGTGGTACGCCACCCGCTGGAATACTCCGACGACGCCGGATCGGACGCCCACACCTCGCCCGTGACAGGAGATCATGATCTACACCCCCGACACCGGTCGTTACGGCCACATGGAGTACAGGCGCGTGGGTGACAGCGGGCTGCGCTTGCCCGCTCTCTCGCTCGGCCTGTGGCACAACTTCGGCGACGACCGCCCGCTCGACGCCCAGCGCGACATCGTGCGCCGTGCGTTCGATCTGGGCATCACCCACTTCGATCTGGCCAATAACTACGGACCTCCGTACGGCGCGGCAGAGACCAACTTCGGCCGGATATACGAGCAGGATCTCCGGCCGTACCGGGACGAGATCCTCATCTCGTCAAAAGCCGGCTACGACATGTGGCCGGGCCCGTACGGAGACGGAGGCTCCCGGAAATACCTTCTGGCCTCACTGGACCAGAGCCTCGCCCGCTTGGGCGTCGACTACGTCGACATCTTCTACTCCCACCGTCCGGATCCGGAGACACCGATCGCCGAGACGATGGGCGCGCTGGCAACTGCCGTCCAGCAAGGCAAAGCGCTCTACGCCGGGATCTCGAACTATTCCCCCGAACAGAGCACCGAAGCCGCCCGCACGCTCCAGGATTTGGGTGTCCCGCTCCTGATCCACCAGCCCAAGTACTCGATGCTCGATCGCCGCCTCGAGAGCGGGCTGGCGGACACGCTCGACGAGCTCGGCGTGGGCGCCATCGTCTTCAGCCCGCTGGCCCAGGGAATGCTGACCGACCGGTACCTGGACGGACATGTCCCCGCCGGCTCCAGAGCGGCCACCAGCCGCTTCCTCGACGCCGGTGCCATCAGCGAGGAGTACCTGCGACAGGCGCGGGCGCTCGCCGAGATCGCCTCGAGCCGGCATCAGACGCTGGCTCAACTCGCCCTGGCGTGGGTGTTGCGGCGGCCCACCGTGTCCTCCGCGATCGTCGGAGCCAGCTCGGTGGCTCAGCTGGAACAGAATCATGCGGCCCTGCGCCGGCTGGACTTCTCCCCTGACGAGCTCGCGGCCATCGACAGCCTCGCGCCACGTTGATCCGGGCGTCGTCGCCCGGTCCCCGCCCGGTGACCTTCCGGCACGGCGTCCCGTAGGCCGGACCACGCGGTTTGTTCTCATCGAGCCGGGGTAAGAGCGGCGTTGACCGTGATCAAGACACGGCAACTACTGGGAGGAATCGACATGGGCATCGGTCTTGGCATCTTTCTCGTCGCGGTGGGATTGATTCTGTCGCTCGGGGTCCGCGACCGCCTCTCCGACTTCGACCTCAGCATGATCGGCTGGATCCTCACCGGCGTAGGTGCGCTAGGCATCATCTTGACCATGATCGTCAGCTCCATGCGCAGCGGACGACGCACCGAGATCGTCGATCGCGACGACCGCCTGGACGGCCCCATCTGATCCGGGGCACGATCCGGTCCGTGACGTGCGCAGTTGCCGAAACCTGCCACGCTGGACTCGAATCAGGGCCGCCGGCCGGGACGGTCCAGCCCATCACTGTGCCGGGCTGGATCTCCCGGCACGGGGTTCGACCAGTCCGGACTCATAGGCGAAGACGACCAGCTGGGCGCGGTCGCGGGCGGCTAGCTTCGTCATCGCCCGGCTGACGTGCGTCTTCGCGGTCAGCGGACTAATGACCATGCATTCGGCGATCTCCTCGTTGCTCATGCCCCGGGCGACGAGCGCCACAACTTCGCGCTCCCGGTTGGTCAGCGCCTCCAGGCCGGCTGCGGTCCGCGCCGCCGGCGGCCGGGCCACGAACTCACTGATGAGCTTCCTGGTGATGGCCGGCGACAGCAGCGCGTCACCCCGTGCGGCCGAACGCACAGCACGCAGGAAGTCGGCCGGCTCGATGTCCTTGACGAGAAACCCGCTGGCACCTGCTCGCAGCGCCTCGAAGACGTACTCGTCGATGCCGTAGTTCGTCAGGATCACCACGTGGACTCCACCCAGCGCTGGGTCGCCGGCGATCTGCCGGGTGGCCTCCACGCCCGTCAGCACCGGCATCTGGATGTCGATCAGCGCGACATCCGGCCGGTGCTGACGTATCAGCGCCACACCATCCTCCCCGTTCGCCGCCTCCGCGACCACCACGAGGTCGTCCTCGGCGTCAAGCAGGGCCCGGAAGCCTCCTCTGATCAGCGGCTGGTCGTCCACCAGCACGATCCGCACCTGCTCCGTCACGGCGCGGCGCACAAGGGTAGTCTCGCCCGCACCCGGAATCCGCCCGCCGGCCGTGGCTCCGCGCACAACATCCCGCCCAGGGCATCCACCCGCTCCCGCATTCCGGCCAGCCCCACACCCGGTGAGGGCGGATTCTCGACCGCGGCCGAGCCGTCGTCGTCCACCTGCACGATCAGCTCGTCGTCGCCATAGCCCACCAGCACTGACGCCGACGCGGGCCCCGCATGCCGGGCCACGTTGGTCAGCGCCTCCTGAATGATCCGGTACGCGGCGAGATCGACATCGGCGGGCAGCCTGCGGCCGTCCCCCGTGACGGTGACATCCACCGGTACACCGGCCGAGCGGGCTCGTTCGACCAGCTCATCGAGGCGCCGCAACGTGCTCGTCGACTCGTCGTCACTCCTGAGCACGTCAAGCGTGGCGCGCAATTCCCGCACCGCCTCCCGGCTGGCTTCCTGAATGGCCACGAGCGCCTCTGGGACATGTTCACCGCGCTTGTTCGCCAGGTGAACGGCGACACCGGCCTGGACCTTGATGATGGAGATGTTGTGGGTGAGAGAGTCGTGCAGCTCGCGGGCGATCCGCAGCCGCTCCTCGCCGGCCCGCCGCATCGCGGCCTCGTCTCTGGTCCGCTCGGCTTCGGCGGCACGCTCTTCGACCTCACGCACGTAGGCGCGCCACTGGGCATAGGCCGCGGCCATCCCGATCGCGGACAACGCCCAGCCGGTCACGAGGAAGGCCTTGACACCGCGCTGAACACCCATGGCAGACAGCGTAAACGCCAGCGACTCATCAAGGCCTCCTCCCCGTGGAGACAGTCCTTGCTACGTCCCAGGGAGTAGTACGTCCGGCCGCTGCTCCCGCGTCAGTACGTCGGAATGCCTCCTCACGTGCGACGACGCAGAGCGCTTCCAGCCGGCACCATCGAGAACCACGGCGCTGGACCACAAGGCGCCGAACCTTCAGGAGGCACTAGACATGAGCTTGTCCACGACCGCCCGAGCCGCCGACACGCTGCGCGCCGGGTTCCACGGACCGGTACACGTGCCCGGAGACGACCGGTATGACGCGGAACGGATCTCCTGGCATCGCACCGTCGATCCCTATCCCGCAGTCGTCGCCGAGGCCACCACCGCCGACGACATCCAGCGTGCCGTCGTGACCGCCCGGGAACACGGATTGCCGTTCGCCGTCCAGTCCACCGGGCACGGAACCTACGTCCCCGCCGATGGAGGGCTGCTGCTGAAGACGGCGCGCATGAACTCCGTGGAGGTGGACCCGGCCGGTCGCACCGCCGTCACGGGCCCCGGCGCGCGCTGGTCCGACGTCGTCGCCGCAGCGGCGCCGTTCGGTCTGGCGCCGTTGTCTGGGACGCTCTCCGTCGGCGTGACCGGGTACACCTTGGGTGGCGGCGCCGGATTCCTCTCCCGCACGCACGGTTTCGCCGCCGACGCACTGGTAGGGGCCGAGCTCGTCACCAGTGACGGCCGGGTCGTCCAGGTGAGCGCGCGAGAACACCCGGACCTCCACTGGGCGCTGCGCGGAGGGAGCGGAAACTTCGGCGTGGTGACGTCCCTGGAGTTCCGTCTCTTCCCGGTGAGCCAGGTGCTCGCCGGCATGGCCTTCGTCGACGCCGAACGCGCGGCCCACGTGCTGGCGTACTACCGGGACTGGGCGCTGGACGAGCCGGTCGAACTCAGCACCGCGCTGATGGTGATGCGCATGCCCGACGCGCCACAGGTGCCCGAGCCGGTGCGGGGCCGCCCAGTTCTGGGGGTCCGCGCGTTCTGCCTCGCCGAGGCCCGCCGGGCTCGCAAGCACCTGTCGGCGCTGCTCGACGTGGCCGGGCCACCGTTGCTCGACGGCATGAGCGAGCTGGCCTTCGCCGAGGCGAGCGCCGCGCTGAGCGGACCGCCACACCCGCCTGCCGCGGTCGATCAGCGTTTCGAGCTGCTCGACGACCTGCCCGACACGGTCTTCTCCGCGATGGCCGGCACCGTGCACGCACCAGTGGCAGCGGTGGAGCTTCGCCACTGGGGTGGCGCCATGGCCCGGCCCAGCGGCGAACCGGGACCCGCCGGCCATCGTGACGCCCCCTTCTCCGTCATCGCCACGGCCATGGCGGGCGACGTCGACCAGCTTGCGGCCGGCAGCGCCGCACTCGACACCTTCATCTCCCAAGTGCGCCCGCACGCCACGGGCGGATCGTTCCTCAACTTCCTCGGTGATCCGGCACGAACGAGAAGCGCCTACACCGAGCAGAACTACCGCCGCCTGGCGGAACTGAAGCGCGACTGGGATCCGGCGAACGTCTTCCGCACCAACCACAACATCGCGCCCGCCACGGAAGGAGACCGGCGATGACGCTCGCCATCGAGACCGAGGGCCTGGTCAAGACGTTCGGCTCGACACGCGCCGTCGATGGCGTCGATCTGGCCGTGCGCCCCGGCCAGATCTATGGCGTCCTCGGACCGAACGGGGCCGGAAAGACCACGGTCATCCGGATTCTCGCCACACTGCTCCGGCCGGACGCGGGACGAGCGAGCGTGCTCGGCCGCGATGTCGTCCGCGACGCCGACGAGGTACGCCGCCGGATCAGCCTGACTGGCCAGTTCGCCTCACTGGACGAGGACCTCACCGGAGAGGAGAACCTGGTGATGTTCGGGCGGCTCCTGGATGCCCCGAAAGCCGAGGCGGCCGCACGCGCCAGGGAGCTGCTGGACGAGTTCGACCTCACCGACGCCGGCGCGTTGCGGGTGCGCACGTACTCCGGCGGTATGCGGCGGCGGCTCGACCTGGCGGCGAGCCTGATCGGGCGTCCCGGCGTCGTGTTTCTCGACGAGCCGACCACGGGGCTGGACCCCGGTAAGCGAGAGGAGCTGTGGCGCATGGTCAGGTCCATCGCCGACCGGGGCGACACCGTCCTGCTGACCACGCAGTACATGGAGGAAGCCGATGCCCTGGCCGACGAGATCTCGGTGATCGACCAAGGCCGGGTGATCGCCCGGGGGTCACCACCGGAGCTCAAGCGCCTGGTCGGCCGGCAGACCGTCGTCGTCCGCCCCAAGCAGTCGTCCCGGATCGCCGAGGTCGCCGCCATTCTGCGGGGCGTAGCGGGTCACGAACCGCGGACGGCGAGCCGAGAGGTCCTCACCGTCACTGTCGACGCTGACACACAGTTCACCGACGTCGTGCGTCACCTTGACCGAGCCGGGATCGAGTCCGCGGAGCTGTCGCTGCGCCTGCCCAGCCTCGACGAGGTCTTCCTCACGCTGGTCGGCCGGACCGCGGAGAACGGCACACAGGAAGGAGAAGCCGCATGATCGAGACATCGACGCACCACAGCACGGAGACCGCCGGCCGGCCGGCAGACCCATGGCGCAACGCCCGGCACAGTCTCATCCTGGCTCGCCGCAGCCTGGTCAAGACCCGGAGAAACCCCGGTGAACTCATCGACGCCCTCCTGCTGCCGGTCGTGTTCCTGCTGATGTTCGTCTACCTGTTCGGCGGGGCCGTCGCTGGTTCCACCAGCGAATACTTGCAGTACGTGTTCCCCGGCATCCTGATCATGACGACGGTGCTGGCCGGTCTGCTCGCGACCGGCCTCAATATCAGCATCGACATCAAGAAGGGCGTGTTCGACCGGTTCCGCAGCCTGCCGATCAGCCGATCCGCGCCGCTGATCGGCTCGGTGCTGGGCGACGCGGTCCGCTATGTCGTCGCCGTGGTCACCGTCTTCGCCGTCGCTTACGCGATGGGGTTCCGGGTGGAGACCAGCCTGGTCTCCGCGATCGGCGCGTCCGCCCTCGGAATCACGCTGGGGTTCTGCCTGAGCTGGCTCACCGTGCTCATCGGCGTGGCGATCCGGCAGGAGACGGTGGTGACCTCGGTCGCCTTTCTGGGCATATTCCCGCTGACCTTCGGCACCGACATGGTGGCGCCGAAGGAAACCATGCCCGGCTGGTTGCAGGCGTGGGTCGACGTGAATCCCATGACGCACGCGATGGAGGCCTCCCGTGGGCTGCTGCTCGGCGGCCCGGTCGCGGAGTCCGTGACCGCCACGCTGGTCTGGTCGGCCGGGTTCCTCGTGGTGTTCGGAGTGCTTGCCACCCACGTCTACCGGCGGCGCGCCACCGGACAACGCTGACGAGAAAGGGCTGAGGCCCGGACGCGACCAGAGCGAGACTGGCCTGTCCGGGCCGCGCAACCGAGCCGGCGCGTCACGTGATGCTGGCGCGGAGCGCCTCGGCGAACCACTCCATGTTCACGACCGCATTGGACTGCGGTCGCTGGGGCCATCCGTTCACCAGACCGACGAGCTCCCAGAATCGTTCCACCCGGCGATCGGAGAACATGGTGATCTGATCGGCCAGTTTCCGCCGGAATCCGGCGTCGTCGGCGACCAGGCCCGCGGCGGCGAACGCCGCGGCCAGCTCGTCCACCACGGCCCGAACCGATCCGGAGGCTGGGTCGACGCCCGCCGATCGCAACGGCTCCACGGCGGCGACGACACGCGCGAACAGCTCTTGCTGGCTGGCAGCAGAGCCGGCGCGCGTGTCCCCGGCGCTCCGGGCGTCGTGCGCGGCTCTTGCCATCTGCCTGACCCGGGCACGGTACTCCGGATCCAGCACCAGCTCAGCGAGCTCAATCCATGCCTCGACCTGCGCCGGGCTCGGGTCTTCGGGCAGATCCACCCGGACTGAGCGCGACATCGCGACGAACTGCGGATCGATGTCCAGCCCCTCGAAGGTCTCGTCGAAGTACTCATCGAGGATCCGCTGGCGTTCCTCTGCCGACAACCGCGCGAGCCTGTTCATCATCATCAATTCCTCCTCGCTGTCGATCCCCAGCTGAGCCACGGCTCGCAACACCGACCGCCGGGCGCTCAGGATGCGGATCTGCGCGTCGAGCGCTCCCGCATGGTGCGCGGCAAGTTCAGGCAGTGACGTGCTCTTCTCCAGCAACGCCCGGATCGATCCAAGGTCGAAGTCGAGGTCCCGCAACGTCCGCACCAGGTCGAGACGCGCGATCGTGGCGGCGTCGTAGAGGCGGTAGCCCGCCGGGGACCTTTCGGTGGACGGCACGAGACCGATGTCGGCGTAGTACCGGATGGTCTTGACCGGCAGCCCCGTGCGCTTCGACGCGTCACCGATGGTCAGCCACATGCCGTCCTCATTCACGCGATCCACCCTAAACCCTCCAGTCGCTGGAGACTCAAATCCCACTGGTCAGCGCGGTGCGAGCTGACCGTCAGGGGGCCAAAGCGCGTGGCAGGGAGCCTTGACGGCTCAGCCGAGGAGCAGCACGTCGGCCATGACCGCGACGAAGACGATGGTCAGGTACGTGATGGAGCCGTGGAACACGCGCATGGCCTTCAGGCCCGCACCACCGGGATCCTGGCGAGCACGGGCGTAGAGCCTGTGCGCCTCGAGCAGGAACCAGACGGCGCCGACGACGGCCCCGAGCGCGTAGATCCATCCGAGGCTCGCCACCGGCCACAGCACCACCGACGTGGCGACCATGGCCCACGAGTACGCGAGGATCTGCCCGGCCACGGTGCGTGCGGACGCTCGCACCGGCAGCATCGGGATGCCCGCCCGTTCGTAGTCCTCCCGATAGCGCATGGCCAGTGGCCAGTAGTGCGGCGGCGTCCAGAAGAATACGATGAGGAAGAGCAGCACCGGAGGCCAGCCGAGACTCCCGGTGACCGCCGACCAGCCGATCAGCGTGGGCAAACATCCCGCGACACCGCCCCACACGATGTTCTGAGTGGTCCGCCGCTTGAGCAACACCGTATAGACGAGGACGTAGAACAGGTTCGCCGCGGCGGTGAGGATGGCTGCGAGCGGATTGACCCACACCACCATCATGGTGACCGAGATCACCAGCAGGACAGACGCGAATGCGAAGCCAGCGGCGGGTGAGACCAGGGCGGTGGCCACCGGACGCCTGCGGGTGCGGTGCATCACGGCGTCGATGTCGCGTTCCAGCACCTGATTGAACGCGTGCGCGCTGCCCGCGGCAAGCGTCCCGCCACCCAGCGTCACCAGTGCCAGCCCGAGCGGAGGCAGCCCACGCTGGGCGAGCACCATGGCCGGCAAGGTGGTGACCAGGAGAAGCTCAACGACCCGGAGCTTCATCAGTGAAATGTACGCACCCACCACGTGGCGCCAGCCGGGTGGCCGGTCCAAGACACGTGGCGCCTCGGCGCGCTGGTGCTCCACGGCCGTCACAATCATCCTCAGTGTGGTAGGGCGTACAGGGCGATGCGGAATCATCCGCCACGAGTTGCCTGTTGAGTCTAACGGTGCAGTCATGTGAGTGACCGCACCGGGCGCGCCGTCGGGGGTCGACACTAGGCTCGGCATCATGACCCGTGAGGCGCACGCGGGACCTCGGTATCGCGCAGTGGCCGACATCCACGGCTGTAGTGAAGGGACAACACGCCAGTGAACACGACAGACGCCCACGCCGCAGGCATGGAGTGGTCCGAGCTCGACGACCGCGCGGTGGACACCGTCCGGCTTCTCGCCATGGACGCCGTCGAGAAGGCGGGCAACGGCCATCCCGGTACCGCGATGAGTCTCGCTCCAGTCGCCTACACGCTGTATCAGCGCGTGCTGCGGCACGACCCCTCCGATCCCCTGTGGCTGGGCCGGGACCGGTTCGTCCTCTCCGCCGGCCACAGCAGCCTCACGCAGTACATTCAGCTGTACCTGGCGGGATACCCGCTCTCGCTCGACGACCTCAAGTCGTTCCGGACCTGGGGCTCGCGGACACCGGGCCATCCGGAGTTCCACCACACCGAGGGCGTCGAGGTCACCACCGGCCCCTTGGGCTCGGGCTTCGGCTCAGCCGTCGGGCTCGCCTTCGCCGCACGCCGCGTGCGCGGCCTCCTCGATCCCGATGCCGCCCCGGGCGAGAGCGTCTTCGACCATCACATCTACGTCATCGCTTCCGACGGTGATCTCCAGGAGGGCGTCTCGAGCGAGGCCAGCTCGCTCGCCGGCACCCAGGAGCTCGGCAACCTCATCGTGATGTGGGACGACAACAAGATCTCCATCGAGGACGACACCAACATCGCCTTCACCGAGGACACAGTCGCCCGATACGAGGCGTACGGCTGGCACACACAGGTGGTCGACTTCACCGCTGGAGGCGAGTACCGCGAGGACCCGCAGGCGATCTTCGAGGCGCTGACCGCCGCACGCGAGGTGACAGACCGGCCGTCGTTCATCGCCGTGCGGACCACGATCGGATGGCCCGCACCGAACAAGCAGAACACCGGCGCCATCCACGGCTCTGCCCTGGGCGCGGAGGAGGTCGCCGCGACCAAACGGATCCTCGGCGCCGACCCGGACAAGACCTTCGACGTGTCCGATGACGTCATCGCCCACACACGGTCCGCGCTCGAGCGCGGCGAGAAGCTGCGTGCCGAGTGGGACGAGCGCTACACCGCCTGGCGGGAGGCGAACCCCGACCGCGCCGCCCTGCTGGACCGGCTCACCGACCATGCGTTGCCGGACGGCTGGACCGACGCGCTCCCCGAGTTCGAGCCGTCCAAGAAGGGCATCGCCACGCGCGCCGCGTCCGGCAAGGTACTCAATGCGATCGCGCCGGTGCTTCCGGAGCTCTGGGGCGGATCCGCCGACCTGGCCGGCTCCAACAACACCACCATCAACGGCGAGCCGAGCTTCCTGCCCGTGAAGCGCTCCAGCGAGATGTTCCCAGGTCACCCCTATGGGCGCACCCTGCACTTCGGTATCCGCGAGTTCGCGGCCGGCCTGATCGCCAACGGCATCGCCCTGAACGGCCTGACTCGTCCGTACGCGGCGACGTTCCTGGTCTTCAGCGACTACCAGCGAGCCGCCGTGCGGCTGGCGGCGCTGCAGCAGATTCCGGTGACCTTCGTGTGGACGCACGACTCGATCGGTCTCGGTGAGGACGGCCCCACGCACCAGCCCGTGGAGCACCTATCGGCGCTGCGGGCCATCCCGGGCCTCGACGTGGTGCGGCCCGCCGACGCCAACGAGACCGCCGTGGCTTGGCGCACCATCCTCGAGCACAACGACCGTCCGGCCGGCATCGCGCTGACCCGGCAGAACGTGCCCGTCTACGACCGGTCCAGGTACGGGTCGGCGGATCTTACCAGCAAGGGCGCGTACGTCTTCGCCGAGGCCGAGTCCGCCGGCCAGGCCGTGAAGCCCCAGGTTATTGTGATGGCGAGTGGTTCCGAGGTCCAGATTGCCGTCGAGGCCCGTGATGAGTTGCAGTCGGAGGGTATCCCCACCCGTGTGGTTTCCTTCCCCTCTCACGAATGGTTCGAAGCCCAGGACGACGAGTACAAGGCGTCGGTCCTTCCGCCCGATGTGAAGGCCCGGGTGTCGATCGAGGCGGGGGTGGCGATGAGCTGGTACCGCTATCTGGGTGACGCCGGGCGCGCGGTGAGTCTCGAGCACTTCGGCGCGTCGGCGGACTACAAGGTTCTGTTCCGGGAGTTCGGCCTCACGCCGGAGGCTGTCGTCGCCGCCGCCAGGGAATCCATCGACGCCACCCGCTGACCTGCGCGGCACGCTGAGACGTAGCGGCCGGGCGCAACAGATTCGATATTGGAGGCAGTACCGATGACCGCTGAGAACAGCCCACTGGCCAAACTGTCCGCTGAGGGTGTCGCCGTCTGGCTCGACGACCTCTCCCGAGACCGGCTCACCACGGGAAACCTGCAGGAGCTCGTGGACACCAGGGAGGTGGTGGGTGTCACGACCAACCCGTCGATCTTCCAGGCCGCGATCAGCAAGAGCAGCTTGTACGACGACGATCTGCGCAGACATGCCCGGCAAGGGTCGGACGCGGAAGCAGCCGTGCGCGACTTCACCAGCAACGACGTCCGCGCGGCGGCTGATCTGCTGGCCCCGGTGGTGGAACGCACCGGCGGACTCGACGGCCGGGTGTCCATCGAGGTCGACCCGCGGCTGGCACACGAGACAGACGCGACCACGGCACAGGCACGGGATCTATGGAGCCTCGTGGACCGGCCGAACATCTTCATCAAGATCCCGGCCACTCGGGCCGGGCTGCCCGCCATCACCTCGACCATCGCCGCGGGCATCAGCGTCAACGTCACGCTGATCTTCTCGATCGAGCGGTACCACGAGGTGATGGACGCCTACCAGACGGGCTTGGAGCAGCGCCTCGAAGCCGGTGAGTCGCTGGACGGCACCGCGTCGGTGGCCTCGTTCTTCGTCAGCCGGGTTGACGCCGAGGTGGACAAGCGTCTCGACTCCATCGGCACCGACGAGGCGCTCGCCTTGCGCGGGAAGGCGGCCGTGGCCAACGCGCGACTCGCGTACGCCGCGTACGAAGAAGTCATCGCCGCCGACCGCTGGCGACGGCTCGAGGCGGCGGGAGCCAAGCGGCAGCGGCCGCTGTGGGCGTCGACATCCACGAAGAACCCGTCGTATCCCGACACGATGTACGTCGATCAGCTCGTCGCACCCGATACGGTCAACACCATGCCCGAGTCGACGCTCGAAGCGGTGGCGGACCACGGAGTCGTCACCGGCGACACGATCCGGCCGAACCTGGACGACGCCCGGCAGACGTTCGCCGCGCTCGAGTCCGCCGGCGTCGACCTGGCAGACGTCAGCCGGACGCTCGAGGACGAAGGCGTCGAGAAGTTCGAGTCGAGCTGGAACGAGCTGCTGGAGTCGGTGGCGGGGAAGCTGGAGGCGGCGAAGTGACGAGTGAGCGAAGCGGCTGGCCGACGGAGGAGGTCGTCCGCGCAGCGAACGAGGAACTGAGCGCGACCATGAGAGTGGAGGCGGCGAAGTGACGAGTGAGCTGACCGTGACACCGCACGGTGTCGACGTGGCGGCCGTCGTGGATCGGCTCGTCGCCGACCGCGTGGCGTCCCGGATCAGCGCGAAGGACGCCACGCTGTGGGGTCCCGATGCCGAGTCCGAGGCGTCCATCCGGCTCGGCTGGACAGATCTGCACGAGACTTCGCGGCCGCTGCTCGCTCAGATCGAGGCACTGTACGCCGAGCTGCGCGCCGAGGGGCTGGACCGCATCGTCCTGGCGGGGATGGGCGGATCGTCGCTCGCCCCCGAGGTGATCACTCGCACGGCGGGTGTGGAGCTGACGGTGCTGGACACCACCGATCCGGCGCCGGTGCGCAGGGCGCTGGCGGACCGGCTCGAGCGCACGGTTCTGGTGGTTTCCAGCAAGTCGGGAAGCACCGTCGAGACCGACAGCCAGCGCAGGGTCTTCGAGGCGGCGTTCACGGCCGCCGGTATCGACGCCGCCTCGCGTATGGTCGCCGTGACCGATCCCGGCTCCGCCCTGGCGGAGCACGCGGAGAAGTCCGGCTACCGGGGGCTCTTCCTGGCCGATCCGAACGTCGGAGGCCGGTATTCCGCACTCACCGCGTTCGGCCTCGTCCCGAGCGGGCTTGCCGGCGCGGACATCGCCGGCCTGCTCGACGAGGCCGCCGCGGTCGCCGATCTCCTGGCGCAGGATTCACCCGACAATCCCGCCCTGGTGCTCGCGGCCGCCATGAGCGGCGATCACGACGGGACGCAGGACGCGGCCGGCTCCACGCCCGGACGGGCCCGCGACAAGATCGCCATCGCCAATGCCGGCTCCGGCCTGGCCGGTTTCCCGGACTGGGCCGAACAGCTCATCGCGGAGTCGACCGGCAAGCTCGGCACCGGCGTCCTGCCGATCGCCGCCGAGTCCGGCGACCCCGAGATCGACCACCCACCGGCGGACGTCTTGCCGGCGCGGCTCAGCGCCCCGGTCAGCGACGTGATGGCGGCCTCCCCCTTGGTCGCCGGCATCACCGTCACCGGGCCGCTTGCAGCGCAGTTCCTGCTCTGGGAGTACGCGACGGCGGTCGCCGGCAGGCTGCTGGGCATCAACCCGTTCGACCAGCCGGACGTCGAGAGCGCCAAGGTCGCCGCCCGCGGAATGCTGGATGCCACTCCGGAACCGGAGCCGGCCACGTTCGTGGACGACGGCGTCGAGGTGCGCGGATCAGCGGGTCTGCTGGACGGCGTGAGCTCACTCGAGGGCGCCGTGCAGTCGCTGCTGAGCCAGCTCGACAACGGCGGCTACCTGGCGGTGATGGCGTATCTGGACCGGGAGGGCGAGGACTCCGGGCTCGCGCAGGTGCGCGTACCGCTCAGTCGCCGCACGGGCCGTCCCACCACGTTCGGCTGGGGTCCGCGGTTCCTGCACTCCACCGGCCAATACCACAAGGGCGGGCCTGCCCAGGGAGTGTTCCTTCAGGTCACCGGCGCGGTCTCAGAAGACCTTGACATACCGGATCGCCCGTTCACGTTCGGCCGGCTCATCGCGGCGCAAGCTGCGGGCGACGCTCAAGTACTGGCAGATCACGGGCGGCCGGTGCTCCGGCTGCATCTGACCGACCGGGTGTCGGGGATCCAGCGGTTGCGCGAGGTCCTGTCATGACGTGGAACGCCAACCCGCTGCGAGATAAGCGCGACAAGCGGCTACCCAGGATCGCCGGGCCGTCCAGCCTGGTCATCTTCGGCGTCACTGGAGACCTTGCCCGGACCAAGCTCATGCCGGCCGTCTACGATCTGGCCAACCGCGGGCTGCTCCCGCCCGGGTTCTCGCTCGTCGGGTTCGCCCGCCGGGACTGGGAACACCAGGACTTCGGCAAGCAGGTGCACGACGCCGTCCGCCAGCACGCCCGGACGCCATTCAGCGAGGGCACCTGGCGCCAGCTCTCCGAGGGTTTCCGGTTCGTTCCGGGTGACTTCTCCGACGACAACGCGTTCGACGAGCTGGAGCGCACGGTCCGGGAGCTGGACGAGAAGCAGGGTACGGGCGGCAACCACGCCTTTTATCTGTCCATCCCGCCGTCGTTCTTCGATGTCGTCTGCAAGCAGCTCGCCCGGTCCGGACTCGCGGAGCCCGAGAACGAGGACCAGTGGCGGCGAGTGGTGATCGAGAAGCCTTTCGGCCACGACCTCGCCAGCGCACGCGAGCTCAACGCCGTGGTCGAGGACATCTTCCCGGCCGACTCGATTTTCCGCATCGACCACTACCTGGGCAAGGAGACCGTCCAGAACATCATGGCGCTGCGCTTCGCCAACCAGATGTTCGAACCGATGTGGAATGCCCACTACGTGGACCACGTCCAGATCACCATGGCGGAGGACATCGGCATCGGCGGGCGGGCCGGCTACTACGACGGTATCGGCGCCGCACGGGACGTCATCCAGAACCATCTCCTGCAGCTTCTGGCCCTGGTGGCGATGGAGGAACCGGTGTCGTTCGACGCCGCCGATCTGCGCGCGGAGAAGGAGAAGGTGCTCTCCGCCGTCCGGCTGCCCCAGGACCTGGGCGAGCACACCGCTCGTGGTCAATACGCCGCGGGCTGGGCCGGCGGTGTCCAGGTCCCCGGCTACCTGGAGGAGGACGGTATCGCGCCGGACTCCACCACCGAGACCTACGCCGCGATCCGGCTCGACATCGACACCCGCCGCTGGGCCGGGGTGCCTTTCTATCTGCGCACGGGCAAACGCCTGGGCCGCCGGGTCACGGAGGTCGCGGTGGTGTTCAAGCGAGCGCCGCACCTGCCGTTCGAGTCCACGGCCACCGAGGAGCTCGGGCAGAACGCCCTGGTGATCCGGGTACAGCCGGACGAAGGCGTCACCATCAGGTTCGGTTCCAAGGTACCGGGCA
Source organism: Phytoactinopolyspora alkaliphila (assembly GCF_010550695.1). Taxonomy (GTDB): domain Bacteria; phylum Actinomycetota; class Actinomycetes; order Jiangellales; family Jiangellaceae; genus Phytoactinopolyspora; species Phytoactinopolyspora alkaliphila. The sequence continues at coordinate 286,736 of NZ_JAAGOB010000001.1, read as the reverse complement.
CCGCGATGGAGGTGCGCGACGTCACCATGGACTTCGGCTACGGCTACTCGTTCACCGAGGAGAGTCCCGAAGCCTACGAGCGGCTCATCCTCGACGTACTGCTCGGAGATCCTCCTCTGTTCCCGCGGCACGAGGAAGTCGAGCTGTCGTGGAAGATCCTCGATCCGATCGAGGAGTTCTGGGCGGCCAATGGCAAGCCCGAGCCGTACGGCTCCGGCAGCTGGGGGCCGGCGTCGGCCGACGAGATGCTCGCCCGCGACGGGCGCACCTGGAGGATGCCGTGATCATCGATCTGCCCACCACCACCGCGAGCGACGTCGGCAAACGCCTGGTCGATCTGCGGGAGAAGCATGGTGCGGTGACCCTCGGCCGGGTGCTGACGCTCGTTCTGGTCACCGATGAGGAACACGCCGAAAGCGCGATCGCGTCAGCGAATCACGCAAGTCACGAGCATCCGTGCAGGATCATCGCGGTGATTCGCGGCACCTCCCGCGGCTCGACCCGGCTCGACGCGCAGATCAGGGTCGGGGGCGATGCCGGAGCGAGCGAGGTGATCGTGCTGCGCACCTTCGGCCCGCTGACCGCTCATCCTGTCTCCGTGGTGGTGCCGCTGCTCCTGCCCGACGCGCCCATCGTCGCGTGGTGGCCGGCCGAGGCGCCGGAGGTTCCCGCCGAGGATCCGGTCGGAACGCTGGCCCAGCGCCGGATCACCGACGCGGCGGCGTGCAAACGGCCCCTGGCCGCGCTGCAGGACCGGGTGGCCAGCCATCGCCCAGGCGACACCGACCTGTCCTGGACCCGGCTGACGCTCTGGCGGGCATTGCTCGCGGCAGCGCTGGACCAGCCGCCGCACGAAGAAGTGACCGCGGTGCGCGTCGTCGGCGGGCCGGACAACCCGAGCGCTGACCTGCTCGCGGGGTGGCTGTCCCTTACCCTGCGCTGCCCGGTCACCAGGACCAAGGCCAGCGGCGTGGAAGGCATGCTCAGCGTGCGCCTGGAGCGCGCGTCGGGGCCCATCAGCATTGAGCGCCCGGACGACGATGTCGCCGTGCTCAGCGTGCCGGGCCGGGTTGACCGGAAGGTCTCCCTGCCACGGCGGACGGAGGGCGAGTGTCTCGCCGAGGAACTGCGCCGGCTGGACCCCGACGACGTCTACGGTGATGTCCTGGCCACCGGGCTGGAACTGCAACGCGAGACCGGCAAGGTCACCCGGACGAAAGTCAAGGCGAAGCGATGAGCTCGACTTCTGTGATCATTCATCGGGATCCCGACGTCCTGGCCGAGGCGGCAGCCGCTCGGCTGATCACCCGTGTCGTCGACGCCCAGGCAGCCCGCGGGCACGCCTCGGTGGTGCTCACCGGCGGGCGGATCGGCACCGCCATGCTCGCCGCCGTCCGCCGCTCCCCCGCCCACTCGGCCATCGACTGGCCGCGCGTCGATATCTGGTGGGGCGACGAGCGTTTCCTGCCTCCGGGTGATCCGGAGCGCAACGAGACGCAAGCGCGGGACGCGCTGCTGGACCACGTGCCGATCGAGCCGGCACGGGTGCACCCGATGCCCGCGGACGACGGCGAGTTCGCCGGCGATCCGCAGCGCGCCGCGGAAGCCTACCGCGCGTCCCTGGCAGCGGCCGCGCAGCCCAGCGCGGACAGCGATGTGCCGGAGTTCGACGTGCTGATGCTCGGCGTCGGCCCGGACGGCCACGTGGCGTCGTTGTTCCCGGAGTTCCCCGCGTTGTACGAGGAAGAGCGTGCTGCCGTCGCTGTGCACGGCTCGCCCAAGCCGCCGCCCACGCGGATCAGCTTGACCTTACCCAGCATTCGCTCCGCCGCAGAGGTCTGGCTGACCGTGGCAGGCGAGGACAAGGCCGCGGCCGTGCGGATGGCCTTGTCCGGAGCCGGTCCCACCCAAATACCCGCGGCGGGCGCTACCGGCCGGCACGCCACCATGTGGCTTCTCGACCAGGGCGCGGCGTCCGAGCTTCCGCCGGGCCTGGACCGTCGCGCCACCGCCTAGAGTCCTCCATCAGAAGTGGTGGGTCGTCGATCCGCCTGCGGCCTGCCCAGCTGACCTATCATTCACTGTGAGGTCGGTGAAGGCGAAGAAGAAGTGCTGCCGAAGCACGCCCCGGTGCAAGCTGTGCCCCGTGGTCCTGAAGCGCCTCACCGACACCGGTTTCGCCCGGCGGGAGAGCAAGAGGCGCTTCCTCTTCATCACCAAGGTGCCGAAGAAGGCTTTCGCCCGCGCCCGCGGTAGGTAGCCCGTTCCCGCCGAGCGGTGCGTCAGTTCACGGTCACATTCGCCCAGCCGCGGAACAGGTGATGATCCGAGTTCGGGCCGATGGGCCTGACCCCGGCACCGAAATCGTTCACATGGGACGACGAGAAGAAGATGTAGTCGAGCTTCTTCGGGCCGTCGGTCGGGTGGATGAACGTGGGCGCGCCGGAACGGCACCGCGTCGCCTGCTGACTTGTGCAGCCGGGGGTGAACGCCGCCGAGTCGGTCATGTCGAGCTCAATGAACTCGCCGATACCGTCAAGAGCGTAGAACGGGTCCAGCTCCCGGTCACCCGGTTCGGCGTTGAAGTCACCACCGAGGATCACCAGCTGATCATTGCCGTGAAGATACCGGTCCACCTCGGCTGCCCAGGCGGTCAGCTCGTCCCAGCGAGCCCGTGCGGCGGGTCCGGTCTTGCCCGCACGAGGATGGGCCACGCACGCCCGGACCTTTCCTTGTCCCAGCCCAGGAATCCCGGCATCGGCACACAACGCCTTGCTGATGGCCGCCGTGCCGTAATTGGTCTCGGTCAGCCTGATCTCCTCACGGTTGGTGAGGCTGCTCTTCGCAAGGATCACGTTGCCGAACCGCAGCGCGTTCTGCGCGGCCAGATCAGCGGTGTTCCCGCCGGGCGGGGTGCAGTTCGCCACCTGTGGGCGACTGGCGGCCCACTTGTGGTCATATCCCTTGGCGACCAGCTGGTCCCGGATATGGGCATACTGCAAATAACACACTTCGGTCAGCATGACCACGTCGGCGTCGTAGGCCAGCACCTCGTCGATCAGGTAGCCGGTGCGGTTGACGATCTCGCCAGGGTTGGCGCAATGGCTGGCGGCCCCACAGAGGTTGTAGGTGATCACCTTGACCTGTGCTGTCGCCGCCGTTGTCTGGCTGGCCTGCATTGCCCGGGTCTCGACGCCCTCGGTGGGCAGTGCGGCCCCAACCATCGACACGACCGGATCCTCGACACTCGAATCAGTGGCCGTGTGCACCACCGCGGACGCGCTCATCGTGATAGCGAAAGCGATAACGGCGAGTCGATACAGAAGACGATTCACGTACTGCTCCTCTCGAACGAGATGTGCGCACCGATCAGCGCCGGACCACAAGGTCTGCAACCACGGGTAGGTGATCCGAGGCGTCGCTCAACAACACTTCCACCGAAGTCACCCCGATGTCGGGGCTGGTCAGGACGTAGTCGATCCGCCGGTCCGGCTCAGGCAGGTAAGCGGTGCGCCCATCGCCGTGTCCGGCGCGCTCCCAACCGTCGTCGAGCACGTCGAAGAGCGGGTCGAGGGTGCCGTACACCCAGGATCGATCGTCGTTGAGGTCACCCATCAGGATGGTCCTGATCGGGTCCTCGCCCACGATCTCCAACATTTCAGCCACCTGGGCCGTGCGAATGGCGGCTGCCTGCTCGGAGTCACCGGATTGCAAGTGCGAGCTGAACACACGTACCCGTGTCCCCCTCACATTCACCGTCACATCCGCGAATCCCGGAATTGGCTTTACCTCGCCACGATCCGGGCCGCGCCCCACCGACCGCGTCAACTCGTGATTGGTGGCCGACACGATCGGATACGTGCTCAACACCGCCAGCCCGAACGCCCGCTGCTCAGCGCCAGGCGGCGCAGGAACACTGCCCTCACCACCGGGGTTCTCCGGATCGTAACCCGGCTCGAAGCTGTAGATCGGTGCGAAGTACATGTGCATCCCCAGCAGGTCGGCCAGCTCAGAAGCCTGATCCCGGAGGTCGCTGCGCGTGCTCCAATGCACATCCACCTCCTGCAGCGCCACCACATCGGCGCCGCTCTCAGCGATCCGATGCGCCACCCGGTGGACACTCACATCACCATCGACACCGCGGGCGTGCTGAATGTTGTAGGACATCACCCGCAAAGAGACATCCTTCGACGACGGAGCGCCGTCCTGGGCACCCGCGCTCGCGAGTAACGCCGATGCGCTCGTCAATCCGACGACGGCCGCCAGGGCCAGTCGACGCAGAACACCATTCATGTGCTGCTCCTCTCGAATGAACCCCCGCGATGAACCTCCGCAACGTCCGCCGCCATCTCCTCGGTGATTCGTCACCGATCGGCATGCGACGCGGGTGACCGCCAGGACGGCTGGCACGCACCAGAGCATGCCGGCCGCCATGGCGATCACCCAACAGCTGTCCTACTTTCGTAGCGTCACGTCGGCAACCACCGGGAGGTGATCCGACGCGTCGAGCGCCAACACCTCAGCAGAGTTCACCACCACGTCCGAGCTGGCCAGGACGAAGTCGATGCGCCGATCAGGATTGCCGGCACGGAACGTGTGGCCGTCGCCCTCCCCCATCTCCCAGGCATCGTCGAGGACGCCGAACAGCGGCAGGATCTCCGGCCGGTAGACCGGGCTGTCCGGCTCGACCGCACCGTTCAGGTCCCCCATCAGAATGGTTTTCGCCGGCTCGTCGCCGATGATCTCCATGATCTCGGCCACTTGAGTGGTGCGGATCTCGGTGGCGAGCTGGGTCGCGCCGGCTTGCAGATGGGAGCTGAACACGCGCACGTGAGCGCCCTTGACGTTCACCGTCACGTCAGCGAAGCCCGGAATCGGCTTCACCTGGCCACGGTCGGGCCCCCGGCCCACCATTCGGGTCAGTTCGTGGTTCTGCGCCGCCACGATCGGATACTCGCTCAAGATCGCCAGCCCGAACGCCCGCTGGGTCGCGCCGGGCGGAGCCGGGATGTTGTCGTCACCGTTGGGATTCTCCGGATCGTAGTCCGGCTCGAAGCTGTAGATCGGTGCGAAGTACATGTGCATTCCCAGCAGGTCAGCGAGCTCGGCTGCCTGGTCGCGCAGGTCGCTGCGCGTGCTCCAATGCACGTCCACCTCCTGCAGCGCCACCACCTCGGCTCCGCTCTCGGCGATCCGGTGCGCCACGCGATGAACGCTCACGTCACCGTCGAGACCACGCGCCTGACCGATGTTGTAGGACATGACGCGCAAGGCCATGTCTTTCGGCCCGGACGCGGACACCGCTGAGTCCGCCTCCTCGGTGCCGGCGTTCGCGTACATCACCGCCGACATCGTCATGACAGCGGCAACTGCTGGTACGACGAGCCGACGCAGAGTCTGCTTCATTGCTGCTCCTTACACCGTGCGTACAGGGATGGAGTGACCTCAAGCTGAGCTGGCGGGGACGCGGAAGGCGACTAGCCCGGCGACACCGCTACCGCGTTGCCTCCTCTCCGAGCTCGTCGAGGATCGGCGGAAGATCGACGATGTCCGCGACCACCGCATCCGGCAGCAGCTCGGCGGCGACATCGTCCGCGACCGCCGCGCGCTGTGCGGCGGCAGACTTGACCAGATACGCGCGCATGACGGCCAGCTGGTCCGCGTCGAGGCCGGCCGTGCGGCCCACGAACGGTGCGTCGCGGCGCATCAGCACACTCGTCGCCGCGGCGCGCCGGGCACCTTGAATGTCGTGGTCGATCCGGTCTCCCACATGCACCGTGGTGGACGCGCCGCCGAACGCGGCGGCGAAAGCCCGCCGATCCGGCTTCGCCCATCCGAGATCGTCCGTGGTGAACACCTCGTCCACCTCTTCCCACAGGCCGGTGGCCCGCAGTACGGGCTCCTGGTAGACGCGGAAGCCATTGGTCAGGATCGCCACCCGCCACCCGCCGTCGCGCAGCTCCCGCAGGACGGGAATCGTCTTGTCGTGCAAGAGCCGGACCTTGTCCGGCACGGCGTGGCGCCGCACCACTGCCGCGACATCGACGGTTCCCGCGGCCAGACCGGACTCCTCGGCGAGGGCGTCGGTATGGACCTGCCAGTCGTACGCCGTCACGGCGTCTCCGCGCTCCAGCGCACGCCGATGGCGCATATGCAGCGACCGGGCGACGTCCGTCTTCTGTCTGCCGTTGGCGAGGTTCTCGGCGATCTCCGGGATCACCCACCTGCTGAACGCGTTGCGGATCAACGTGTCGTCCAGGTCGAACGTGATCGTGCGGGCCGAACGTGGCGTCACCTGATTCCCTCCGTCAGTCCTTCCATGAACTGGCGTGCCAGAACCACGAAAGCGATGATCATGGGCACCGACGACAGCGTCAGGCCAGCGAACAACAGTGCCCATTCGGTGCTGAACTCGCCCACGATCGTGAGCATGCCGAGTGGGATCGTCCGCAACTCGTCGCTGCGGATGAACACCAGTGGAAAGAAGAACTCGTTCCACATGCCGACAATGCTGACGATCGCCACGGTGGCCAGGGCAGGCCGCATCACGGGCATCGCCACTCGCCAGTACACCTGCCAGACGTTGGCGCCGTCGACCAGCGCCGCCTCCTCGATGTCACGGGGCAGCGTGACGAAGAAGCCGTAGAGGACGAAGATCGCGAACGACAGCCGCTCGGCGATCAGCACCAGGATCAGCCCATTGCGGGTGTCGAGCAGATCCAGGGACTGCATGAGCATGAACAGAGGAACGACGGCCAGCTTCAGCGGGAGCGTCAGCCCTAGCATGAAAACCATGAGCAGCGCCTTGTTCCACCTGAATGAGAATCGGGCCAGGTAGAACGCCGCCATCGACGAGATCAGCAGCAGGACGACGACGCCGACCCCGGTGACGTACACGCTGTTGCCGAAATAGGCGGGAAAGTTGCTGCGCTCCCAGATCTCGGCATAGTTGCCGAACTGCGGCTGGGTCGGCAGCCCGAGCGGATTCGACAGGATGTCGAGGTCGTCGCGGAGGGAGTTCGCGACCATCAGGAAGATCGGATACATCTCGATGATCGCGAAGAGGACCAGTACGGCGTACGAGAGCATGGCGGGCATCCTGCGCCGGACATTGCCACGGGTGCGTTTCGCGCCCTGGTGGCCACGCCCCACGACGCCGGTGGTCGTGGTAGTCGTCAGCATCGGCGGCTCACCATTCCACTCGTTTGCGGGTGAAGAAGAACACCATCAGCCCGGAGATCAGCGCCATGCCCACGATGAGCATCAACGCCAGCGCGGAGCCCAGCCCGATCGCCGCGGTGCCTCCCTCTCCCCCGAACGCCAGCCGGTAGAACAGCAGGCCGAGCGTGTCGCTGGAGTAGAACGGGCTGCCAGTGACTCCCTGCATGGCGTACACCAGGTCGAACATCTCGAACGACGCGATGAACGTGAGCACGGTTAGGATCATCCACGCGGGCCGGGTGAGCGGCAGCATGAAGTACCAGAGCAGGCGGACACGGGACGCTCCGTCGAGTCGGGCCGCTTCGAAGATCGCGCCGGGGATGGCCTGCATGCTGGCGAGAAAGACCAGGATGCTGAACCCGAGCCGGTACCACCCTTCGACGAAGATGACCGTGTACAGGGCGGTCGACGGCGAGCCCAGCCAGTTCTGCGCCAACGCGCCGAGCCCGGCGGCCTCCAGGAACTGGTTCAGCGCACCGACGTTCGGGCTGAAGATGATCTGCCACAGAAAGCCGATCACGATCAGCGAGAGCAAGCGGGGAAGGAAGTAGGCCGCCTTGAAGATCTCCCGGCCGCCACGGTACTGGTACAGCAGCGACGCCACCAGAAAGCCCACGACGCATTGGAGCGCGAACGACAGCACGAAGATCTGAATGTTGTTTCCGAGGGCATTCCACACCCGCGTATCGAGCGGCGGCGTGGTGAACAGCGCGGTGAAGTTGTCGAAGCCGATCCACGCGCCGCGCTTGAGCCCTTCGAAGGCGAAGAAGCTGTTGAACAGCGTCAGGATCACCGGATAGAGGACGAATACCGCATACACCAGCAGCGCGGGAATGACGAACAGGTGCACCCACCAGCTCATCCCCCGGCGGGCGGAGCCGCGCCCCGTTCTGGGGCGTGGCTCCGTCTCGAGTCGTGTGGTCGTCATCGGCCGTCACTGCTGGAACGGCTCGTACCACGTCGCCGCCGACGTCTGGACGGTCTCGATGACCTCGTCCGCGTCGATGGCGCCGACATACATGCCCTGCAGTGCGTTCTCGAACTCCTCCTTGGTGTCCGGCTGCCCGCCGGCGAGGTCGATGTGGAACAGCGTCGGCACGGCGCCTTGATCACTGAGGTCGATCAGGCTCTGGATCAGTTCGTCCTCCGCCTGGGTACCCGGGACCGGGCTGGTGCGGGCGAACTGCTCGGTGAATGCCTGGCCGAACTCCTGGCTGCTCATGAACTCCAGCAGCGCACGCGCGGCCTCGACGTTCTCCGAGTCGGCCAGGGCTGCATAGGCACCGTCCACCCACGTACTGACTTTCACCTCACCCGACGACGAGTCCGGCAGCGCCGGGATGATCCCCATCTCCAGGTCTGGGTTGAGCTCACGCAACGGCGCGATGCGGTAGTCACCGTTGATGTACATCGCGGCCTCGCCCATGGCGAACATGCCGCGCGCCTCGTCGTCGGAGATGCCCACGAAATTCGGCGGGAAGTACGGCTCCAGGTCGACCATCCGCTGAATCGACGCCTCGAACTCGGGCGCGGTGAAGTCCGTCTCACCCGCGCGGATCTGGTCGATGAAGTCCGGACCGTAGGCGCCGGGGGCCAAGGCCGCGTGCGTCAGCGACAGCAGGTACGCCGCATCTCCGGCCTGCGCCACCGGGGTGACGCCCGCACTCTCGAACTCCTCCGCGGCGTCCAGCAGTTCAGGCCATGTGGTGGGAACGTCCACGCCGTGCTCGTCGAAGACGTCAACGTTGTACAGGGTCACGGCCGCATTCAACGCCAGCGGCACGCCGTAGACCTCTCCGTCGCTGCCTCGGACCGCGTCGAGGTACTCGTCGTCGAAGGTTCCGAGTCCGTCGAGGTCACCGACCGGCTCGAGGTACCCCTGGTCCGCGATCTGGCGGCCACGCGCATAGGAACGCATCTGCACGATGTCGGGTCCGCTCCCGGACTGAAGCGCACTCTGCAAGATCTGGTCGTAGTCCGTCGAGCTGAACGGAGAGAATTCCACCGTGATCCCGGGATGGAGCTCCTCGAACTGGTCGAAGATCGCCCGGTAGCCTTCCGCGTCCTCGGGACGCCAGCTGTACACCTCAAGAGTCACGTCCTCGAACTCGCCGGCCTCCTGGCCGGCGTCGTTTCCCTCGGTGGCCGTGCTGCCGCCTCCGTCATCCTGGCCGCATGCTGCAACCAGCACAAGCGACGCGATCAGGGTCGTCCATAACGCATTTCTCGTCGTGCGCATCGATCCTCCTTGAGAGCTGTGTGGGGTGGTGCTGTATCCGGTTCATCCGTTTTGGTTCTGCACGTCCGCCCATGGGGCGCCGGCGTCCTCGCCGCCCATACACGCGGCGATGGCCGCGCGCACGTCCGCTCCGGCGGACCGTAAGGCTTCTCTGGCCTGGCCAGGCCTCACCGAGGCGATCAGAGCCACGAGGGCGGTCCTCAGCTCGCCGTCCGCTTCGGACAGAGCACGCGCACAGACCCGCCGATCCTGGCCAGTGGCCTCGGCGAGGATTGCCACTGTGCGCGCCCGGAGCTTCGCGTTGCTCGCCGAGAGATCGATCATGAGATTGGAGTACGTCTTGCCGAGCCGGATCATCAGTCCCGTCGAGAAACTGTTGAGCAGAAGCTTCGCTGCGGTTCCGGCCTTCATCCGGGTGGATCCGGCCACCGCTTCGGGTCCCGTGGCCGCGCACACGTGACAGTCGATCCGAGCGGCCAGTTCGGCCCGAGGGTTGGAGCTGATCAAGGCGGTGAAGGCACCGGCCGCGCGAGCCGCTCCGAGCGCCCCTGAGACATACGGGGTCCGGCCGCTTGCCGCGACACCGACCGCGACGTCGGCGCGGGTCAGGCCGGCAGCGGCTTGAGCCCCGGCGTCCACGTCGTCCTCGGCGCCCTCGACAGCGTGGGTCAAGGCTGCCTGGCCGCCGGCGTGGTGCACCACGAACCGTGCTGGATCAGCGGAGTAGGTGGGCGGCAACTCCGCCACGTCCAGCGAGGCCAGCCGGCCAGAGCTGCCGGCGCCGAAGTAGTGCACGCTGCCACCCTCCCGGAACCGCTGGGTGGCAGCGTCGACCAGTTCCGCCAAGGCCGGCAGCGCCGCCGCCACTCGCGAGGGCACGGTTGCGTCCTCGGCGTTGATTCGGCGGAGGAGATCGAGCGTGGGTAGCACGTCGATGTCGGTAGTGCGCGGATTACGCGCTTCGGTGGGTACGAGGTCATCGGCCACGTTGACACTCATGACGACCGGGAATCCCCGTAGCCACGACGGCCGACGGCATCGAATGTCGCCTCGAGCGCACGCAGCGTGTCGTCGTACGAGCGTTGCGCGACCGCCACGAAGAGGATGTCCACGACCGTCAGCTGCGCGTGGTGACTCGCCGTGGCGCCGACCCGGAACGTCGTTTCGCTGGAGGCCGTGGTCAGCACGTGGTCGGCTTCACGGGTGATCGGTGACCGGACGAAGTTGGTGATCGCCACGGTGGTGGCTCCCTGCCGCTTCGCCTCCGCCAGGGCATCGACCGTGTCGCTGGTGGCGCCCGTGTAGGACACACCGATCGCGACGTCCTGCTCCGACATCAAGGCCGCAGCCGATAATGCCTCCCGCACGTCGGACCAGGCGAATGCCATCCTGCCTATCCGGCGAAGCTTCAGACCGAGGTCGGCGATCACCAGCCCTGAGGTGCCGACGCCGAACAGATCGATACGGCGGGCCGATCCAACCGCCTCCACGACCTCGGCGAGGGCCGCGCGGTCCAGACTTTCGGCCGTGTCCCTGATGGCCCGCTCGTCCGCGGTGACAATCTTGCCGATGATCTGCTCCAGGGTGTCGGACCGTTCCACATCCGTTCCGACGAGCCGCTCACCGCTGGCCTCGTTCCGGCCTGCCTCGACGGCAAGGGCGAGGCGAAGCTCCGGGTACCCGGAGAAGCCCGCGGTGCGGCAGAACCGGACCACCGTGGCCTCCGACGTGTCGCCCGCGCGGGCCAGAGCCGTGATGCTCGTGGTCGCGACACCGCCCGGATCGGCCAGGACCGCCTCAGCCACCCGGCGTTCAGCCGGATGCAGGGACGGCAGAAGCCCGCGAATCCGGATCAACGTGCCCTTCGAAGCCGCCATCGACACCATCCTCGTGAGTAGATGACGAAAACTTACGTCGTCTTGTCACGAAGGTCAAGTAAACTTCCTTCATGACTTTTCGGCGTGCACGAAAAACCGGGACGCCCTTGCGGGCGCCCCGGTCCTGAGCTGGTTCTGGCGTGGCTTATCGCCAGGTTCGGCGAAGCGGTGTTACAAGCGGCGTCGCTGGCGGAGCGCGGCGAGCGCCTCTTCCAGGATGGCCGCTCCATCCTCGTCCGTGCGCCGTTCCTTGACGTAGGCAAGATGGGTCTTATACGGCTCGACACGAGGCGACGGCGGAGGGTTCTGCTCGTCCTGGCTCGCGGGCATGCCGCAGCGCGTGCAGTCCCAGGAGTTCGGGACCTCAGCGTCCACCGAGAAGTACGGTGAGCTCACATGCCCGTGCGCGCAGAAGTATCGCACTTGCCGCCGAGGCGCGGCCTCGCCGCGCTCGTCCTCGCCCATGGGGCCGGCCCCGACCCGGCTACCCCGGATTGCATTACCACCGGCCACCTCGTCAGTCCTTCCTGAGTTCTCGGCAGCTCAACGCCTGGGACCGCTTAGGAAGTCACGCGATGAGCCCGAGTGCCACGATGCACGACACCCAGACCAGGCCGACCGCGATGGTCAGCCTGTCCAGGTTGCGTTCAGCGACGGACGAGCCTCCGACCGAGGCCGAAACCCCGCCGCCGAACATGTCGGAGAGGCCCCCGCCCTTGCCCTTGTGCATGAGGATCAACACGAGCATGAGCAGGCTCGTGATCACGAGCAGAATCGCGAATATGACCTTCACAGCGTGAGCCTCACCTTGTTGAAACGAGTGATGGTCGAGCAGGCAGCCAGTCTACCGTGGTCATGACGAACGGTCGAAACGGCAGATGGCGGCGAACTCGTCGGCATCAAGGCTGGCGCCTCCCACAAGTGCGCCGTCGACGTCGGGCTGATCCATGATCGGACCAACGTTGGCCGCCTTGACCGAACCACCGTACAGGACTCGCACTGTCCCGGCCACGTCGGACGAGTACAGCTCGGCCAGCCGGGCCCGAATGGCCGACGCCATCTCCTGGGCGTCCTCGGGTGTGGCCACCTCACCGGTGCCAATGGCCCACACCGGCTCGTAGGCCACGACGACTGCCGCCGCCTGCTCGGCGCTCAGGCCCTTCAGGCCGCCGTCGAGCTGAGCGAGCGTGTGGCTGACGTGTTCGCCGGCCTTCCGGACGTCCAGACCCTCGCCGATGCACAGGATGGGCGTCAGCTCGTGCCGCAACGCGGCCTTCACCTTCGCGTTCACCAGCTCATCCGACTCCGCGTGGTACTGGCGGCGTTCGGAGTGGCCGACGGCGACGTAGGAGCAGCCGAGCTTGCGCAGGAACGCACCGGAGATCTCGCCGGTGTACGCGCCCGAGTCATGCGCGGACACATCCTGCCCGCCGTAGGCGATGCTCAGTTTGTCGCCGTCGACCAGCGTCTGCACCGAGCGCAGATCGGTGTACGGCGGCAACACGGCCACCTCGACCTTTTCGAAGACATCCTGGTCGAGCGAGAACGCCAGCTTCTGCACCAGCCCGATAGCCTCGAGATGGTTCTGGTTCATCTTCCAGTTGCCCGCCATCAGCGGACGGCGCGTCGTGGTCGCCACCTAGCTCAATCCTCCAATACCGCGAGACCGGGCAGGGTCTTGCCCTCGAGCAACTCGAGGGAAGCTCCGCCGCCGGTCGAGATGTGGGTGAACGCCGACTCGTCGAGCCCCAGCTTGCGCACCGCGGCCGCGGAGTCACCGCCACCGACGACGCTGGTGCCTTCCACGTCGGACACCGCCCGGGCGACCTCTGTGGTTCCGGCGGCGAACGGCGCAAGCTCGAACACGCCCATCGGCCCGTTCCAGACGACGGTCTTCGCGTCGGACAGCTTGCCGCGGAACAACTCCACCGTGGCCGGCCCGATGTCGAGTCCCTTCTGGTCCGCGGGTATAGCCGAAGCGTCGACGACCGACGTCTCGGCGTCCGCGGATATGTCGGCGGACACCACGACGTCGATGGGGAGCACAAGCTCCACCCCCCGCTGTGCCGCCCTCTCCAGGTACTGACGGACTGTGCCGATCTGATCGGATTCGAGCAGCGATCCGCCCACCTCGTACCCACGAGCCGCGAGGAACGTGAAGGCCATGCCACCACCGATCAGCAGCCGGTCCACCTTGCCGAGCAGATTGTCGATCACGCCCAGCTTGTCCGAGACCTTGGAGCCGCCGAGAACCACGACGTACGGGCGCCGTGGCGTCGCGAGCACCGAGCGGAACGCGTCGAACTCAGCCTCGACGAGGCGCCCGGCCGCACGTGGCAGCCGTTGCGCGATGTCGTAGACGCTGGCCTGCTTGCGATGCACGACTCCGAAGCCGTCGGAGACGAAGTAGTCGGCGAGCGTGGCCAGTTCGTCCGCGAGCGAGCCCCGCTCACCATCGTCCTTACTTGTCTCCCTGGCGTCGAAGCGGACGTTCTCCAGCAGCGCGACGTCGCCGTCGTTCAGAGCGGCGACAGTCTTGCGAGCGCTCTCACCGACCGTGTCGGTGGCGAACGCGACGTCCGCGCCGAGAAGCTCCGACAACCGCTTGGCCACCGGCGCCAACGAGTACTTCGGCTCCGGCGAACCCTTCGGCCGCCCGAGGTGAGCGGTGACCACCACCCGGGCGCCGGCCTCGGCCAGCTCCCGGATGGTGGTCACCGACGCTCGCACCCGTCCGTCGTCGGTGATGGTGTCGCCGTCGAGTGGGACGTTGAGGTCCGAACGCACGAGGACGCGCTTGCCGCGCAGGTCCCCCAGCCTCTCGATGGTTCTCATCGTTACAGGGCTCCCGGTGTCAGAGCGACGAGCCGACGTAACGGACGAGGTCGACGAGGCGGTTGGAGTAACCCCACTCGTTGTCGTACCAGCCGACCACCTTCGCCTGGTCGCCGATGACGCGGGTCAGGCCGGCGTCGAAGATGCAGGAAGCCGGGTCTGTGACGATGTCCGAGGAGACGATCGGCTCCTCCGTGTAGCGCAGGTAGCCCTTCATCGGCCCGTCAGCGGCGGCCTTGACGGCGCCGTTGAGCTCCTCGACCGAAACCTCCCGGCTCAGCGTCATGGTGAGGTCGGTGGCCGAGCCCGTGGGGGTGGGGACACGGATGGCGAAACCGTCCAGCTTGCCCTTCATCTCGGGCAGCACGAGGCCGATCGCCTTGGCGGCGCCGGTGCTGGTCGGCACCATGTTGATGGCGGCGGCGCGGGCACGGCGAAGGTCCTTGTGCGGGCCGTCCTGCAGGTTTTGGTCGGCGGTGTAGGCGTGGATGGTGGTCATGAGGCCACGCTCGATGCCGAACGCGTCGTTGATCGCCTTCGCCATGGGCGCGAGGCAGTTGGTGGTGCACGAGGCGTTGGAGATGACGTGGTGCGCGGCGGGGTCGTAACTGGTGTGGTTGACACCCATGACCACGGTGACGTCTTCGTTCTTCGCCGGGGCGGAGATGATGACCTTCTTCGCGCCGGCCTCGATGTGCGCGTTGGCCTTGGTCGCGTCGGTGAAGATGCCCGTGGACTCCACCACGATGTCGGCACCGAGGTCCTTCCAGGGAAGCGCGGCGGGGTCGCGCTCGGCGAGCACCTTGATGGTGTTGCCGCCGACCGAGATGACGTCGCCGTCGACGGACACACCGTCCTGCACACCAAGGATCGAGTCGTACTTGAGCAGGTGCGCCAGCGACGCAGGATCGACGAGGTCGTTGACGCCGACGATCTCGATGTCGTTGCCGCCCTGAGCGAGCACGGCGCGGGTGAGGTTGCGGCCGATACGGCCGAATCCGTTGATGCCCACACGTACGGTCACGGTGGATCACTCTCCTTCTCACGTTTCAGGGTGATTGCGTACCCGCGGTCTTCCCACCCCGTCGTGGTGACCCGGATCAGACCCTAAGGCATACCCGATTGATCCATGTCATCGCGGGTCGCTTCAATTTCTCACGACCATGTGGCACACACCCACGACACACCGATGTGACCTGGGCAACACCTGAGACCTCTGTGCCAGGTGACTCTCATGTGAACGTCGTGTTTCTCCGGAGGTTCGAGATACCTGCGGACGCACGGACGGCGAGCTTCACACGTGAACCCCCACGACCATACTCCGATCCGCACGCGCGTGCCGAGGCACAGGAAGAAGAGATGAGGAAGCGGCCCCGGTACAAGGGGAAAACCGGAGCCGCTCCCTGTACCCGGCGCTTGAGGGGTGGGTTGTAAGCGCCGGGCGTCTGTATCGCCCTGCCGAGGCTCTACCTCGAGCGAGGGCGGGCGGTTTTGTCCGCCTCTGATGGGTGGTCTGGACGTTTGTCGGTGTTCGGCTGGGCCTCGGGCCGGTCGGCTTTCCCGGAGCCCCTGGGCGGCTGGTCGGGTTTGCCCGAGCCCTGACCCGGATGCTCGTCCGGCTTATCGGAGCCCTGACCGGGATGCTCCTCAGGCTTGCCGGAGCCCTGACCGGGATGCTCCTCAGGCTTGCCGGAGCCCTGACCCGGACTCTGTTCCGGCTTACCTGGGTTCTCGTCCGGCTTGCCCGGGTTCTCGTCGGGCTTGCCCGGGTTCTCGTCCGGCTTGCCCGGGTTCTCGTCGGGCTTGCCCGGGTTCTCGTCCGGCTTGCCCGGGTTCTCGTCGGGCTTGCCCGGGTTCTCGTCCGGCTTGCCCGGGTTCTCGTCCGGCTTGCCCGAGCCGCGACCTGGGTGCTCGTCCGGCTTGCCCGGGTTCTCGTCGGGCTTGCCCGGGTTCTCGTCCGGCTTGCCCGGGTTCTCGTCCGGCTTGCCCGGGTTCTCGTCCGGCTTGCCCGGGTTCTCGTCCGGCTTGCCCGAGCCGCGACCTGGGTGCTCGTCCGGCTTGCCCGAGCCGCGACCTGGGTGCTCGTCCGGGTTGCCCGAGTCCTGACCTGGGTGCTCGTCGGGCTTGCCCGGATGCTCGTCCGGCTTGCCTGAACCCCGGCCCGGGTGCTCGTCTGGTGTACCCGGGAACACCCCACGCGACCGGCTGGGCACCACGGACGCAGGAGCGTTGCCGTCTTGTCCGCCGGAGTCCACCCGTTCGGTGAAGGTGATCGGCGTGATCGTCTCGATGACGTCACGGACCCGGTCCTCCACCACCTCGGGCAGGCCGCCGGCTGCGGCGACACCGCTGAAGCCGGTCAGGACGATCGCGGCGCCTGCGATGACCCGCGCGCGCACGTTCATCCGGGAGATCAGGGAGGGCAGGCCGCGACCACGTCGTCTTGTCGGCGGCGGCATCACGGCGACGCCGGAGAAGTCACCCGTCGCCATCCGCTCGGTCAGCTCACGGCTAGGTGCGACCGGCCACTCGTCGTAGTTGCCGCGGATCCCGTCGATCAGATCGGCCAAAGGACGCAGGTCGGCCGGCACCGGGTCGCCGTGGAACAAGGCGTCAGCGGTGCGATCGTCGATTCTGCGCGGAGTGGACATCTCACTCTTGTCATCGCCGGAACGCCTCACAGGGGTACGCCTTCCGGTGCGACTTTCTTCCGCAGCGAGGTGAGCGCCCGGCGTTGCAGGCCCTTCACGGCCCCGGGCGATCGCCCGACAACCGTCGCCACCTGCTCGACGGTGAGGTCGCCGACGATTCGAAGGAGCATCACGGCGCGCTGGTCGGCCGACAGCTGCGCACACAGTTCCTCGACCCGCCGGCGGCCGAGCTTGTCCAGCGCGTCCTGTTCGGCGTTTCCTCCCGGCCGGTCCAGGACGTCGGCGTCGGCCGTGGGCACAAAGGAGCGGCGGGACAATCGGCGACGCTCGTCCACCAGCCGATGGTGGGCGATGGTGAAGACCCAGGACCGGAACTTGCTCTCCGTGCCTTCGAACGATGCCAGTCCGGCGAAGACGCCGAGAAATACTTCACTGGTCAGGTCCTCGGGCTCCGGCGAACCCTGTAACCGCGCATAAGCGGCGACGGCTGGGGCGAGGTCGGCGTACAGGCGCTCGAAAGCCCACGGCGCACCGGCGCGTGCCGCGAGCAGCATCTCCTCGAATCCGTCGCCAATGGACAGTGTGGTCGCCCTCCCCTTGTGGTGCACCCACCTCAATTGAGGTAATCGCGCCGGCTGTCCAGAAGGGTACGGGTGGATCCGAACTTTCTCAGCCTGGCGATGTTCCAGTCTGCGTCACGGAAGCTCTGGATCCGCCCGGATGAGCTCGTCGGCTTCGGTGATCTTTTCCGCCAGCGTACGTGCGAGCTCATCCGTCCGCCCAGCTACGGCGTCGTCATTACCCCGGATGTAGAGGTAGCCGACGACATCCCCCGCGGAGATCGCGATGATTCGCCCAGTGGCCCGCGTCCCGTCCGCGTAGGTCCAGTCGTCCCGTAGCGCCGAGGCGCCCGGCGGCAGACCGTGCGGAATCTCGCCGCGGCTGAACGCCGCGCTCGAGCCGCTCGCAAAGTCCGCTGCCGGACATGTCGCGGGTACCGCCTCGAACACAGCCATCGCTGCGGCGGCCGTGCCCGGGGCGTAGAGAACCACCTCGACACCGACGGTGTATCCACCGGGGTCGCGCGCACTCCACTCCTCGTTCAGCCACCACCGCTGGGAGCGCGCCACTCGATACTGGTCGACCGGGTCAGCGTCATCACCGCAGTAGGCCGCCGTGGGCGTGTCGAGGCCGGACTCCCGCTTGTAGGTGTCCGAGACGGCCAGGCCGATCTCGTGCTCGCCGAAGCGGACCGAGTCGAGAATCGCCTGGACCTTCCTCGACGCAGGAGCGTCCGGCCCGGCGGACGCCTCCCCCGACTCACCTGGCCGTTGCGTGGCGGTTCCCCCGGATGTGCTGGCCGCCTCCCGGCTCGCGGCGGTGGATGCATCCGGCTCGTCGGCCGTACAGGCACTCACCACGGTCAGCGCACCCAGCACGACGACGACCCAGCCCGCTCGCCGGCGCGACGCGGCTCGCGAGCGCATCAGCCGCCCCGCCGGCTCATGGGGCAAGCATGTCCGAGGTGAGGTTGGCGTCGGTGCCGGGAATCCCGAGGTCCGCCGCCTTGCGATCGGCCATCGCGAGCAGCCTGCGGATCCGTCCCGCGATGGCGTCCTTGGTCATCGCCGGTTCCGCCAGCTGGCCGAGCTCCTCCAGGCTTGCCTGCTTGTGCTTCAGCCTCAGCTCGCCTGCGAAGCGCAGGTGCTCGGGGACGTCGTCACCGAGAATGTCCAGAGCCCGCTCGACGCGCGCTCCAGCGGCGACCGCCGCTCGAGCCGAGCGGCGCAGGTTGGCGTCGTCGAAGTTCGCCAGCCGGTTGGCCGTGGCCCGCACTTCGCGGCGCATCCGCCGCTCCTCCCAGGCCAGGACGCTGTCGTGAGCGCCGATCCTGGTCAGCAGCGCGCCGATGGCCTCACCGTCGCGAACGACGACGCGGTCGGTGCCACGCACATCCCGGGCCTTCGCCTGTATACCGATCCGCCGGGCCGACCCCACGAGCGCCAGCGCGGACTCAGGCCCTGGGCAGGTCACCTCCAGCGACGACGAACGCCCCGGCTCGGTCAACGACCCGTGCGCCAGGAACGCCCCGCGCCACGCCGCCTCCGCGTCGCAGACCGCGCCGTTGACCACCTGCGGCGGCAAGCCCCGCACCGGCCGTCCACTCGCGTCGATCAAGCCCGCTTGCCGGGCGAGATGCTCACCGTCGTGGGACACGCGGACCATGAACCCCGTGCCCCGGCGCAAGCCTCCCGCCTGCACCGTCGCGAGCTCGCTCTCGTGCCCGAACACGTCCGCCAGGTCACGCCGGAGCCGCCGCGCCGCAATTCCCGTATCAAGCTCGGCCTCGATGACGATCTTCCCGCTCACGAGGTGGAGCCCGCCGGCGAACCGCAGCAGAGCCGACACCTCCGCCTTGCGGCAGCATGTCTTGGTCACGTCGAGGCGAGCCAGCTCGTCCTTTACCGATGCCGTCATCGCCATGGGCCGATCCTTCCACGTCCGAGGGTCCGGGCGAACGCCCAACCCAAGAGTTGCGAGTCATGTCGTGCCGAGCCGTCTCGCGCGGCCACGTCGGTCACCACGAGTTCCGCGCCCATCTCATTGGCGACCCGGCGAAGCAACGGCTCGTCGGGCACCGATCCACTGTCTGCGATGACCACGTCGATGCGTAACTCCGGAGCATAGGCACCGAGCACCTCCAAATGCATTTCCGGCGTGAAGTTCGTCGTCTCACCGCCCTCGGGCGACAGGTTCAGGGTGACCGCACGCAAGGCAGACGTGGTGACCAACGCCTCGCGCAGCTGAGGGACCAGCAAGTGCGGAATCACGCTGCTGAACCAGGATCCCGGCCCCATGACCACCCAGTCGGCCTCCCCGATGGCGTCGATCACCTCGGGACATGCCGGCGGGTCAGGGGGGCTCAGGCTCACCGCCACCACGTCACCGTCGACCGTCGCCACGGCGTGCTGACCGGACACGGTGCGGATCTCCCTCGCACCTGCCGGCGAGCGACGCGAACTGCCGACCAGCGCCTCGATGTTCATGGGAACCAAAGCCATCGGTAGCACCCGGCCCTGGGCGCCCAACAGCCGCGCCACCCAGTCCAGGCCTTCCACATGCCCGCCGAGCAGATCCCACAGCGCTACGATCAGCAGGTTCCCCGAGGCGTGGTTGTGCAACTCACCGCCGCTGTCGAACCGGTGTTGCAGCACTCGCGCCCAGGTCCGCCCCCACTCGTCGTCGCCGCAGAGGGCGGCCAGCGCCATCCGCAGATCGCCCGGCGGAAGCACCCCGAGCTCCCGGCGGAGCCGGCCGCTGGATCCGCCGTCGTCCGCGACCGTCACCACGGCGGTCAACCGGCCCGCCATGCGCCGCAGGGCGGACAGGGACGCGGCAAGTCCGTGCCCGCCACCCAGCGCCACGACCTTCGGTCCGGCCAGGACCCCCGGCTCCGCGAGGTGAACCGTCATTCGCGGCCAAGGTCACGGTGGACGACGAGGGTCTCGATGCCCTGCTCACGCAAGCGGGCCGCCAGTGCCTCGCTCATCGCCACGCTGCGGTGCTTGCCCCCGGTACAGCCGATGCCCAGGGTGATGAAGCGTTTGCCTTCTCGCAGGTAGCCCTCCGAGACGACACCGACGAGATCGCTGTAGCGGTCCAGGAAGTCGGCGGCGCCCGGTTGCTTGAGCACGTACTCGCTGACCGCCGTGTCCTGGCCGGTCTGCGGCTGCAGCTCGGCGACCCAGTGCGGGTTGGGCAGGAAACGCATGTCCGCCACCAGGTCGGCGTCGACCGGGAGACCGTACTTGAACCCGAACGAGACGATGACGGCCCGCAGACCGATCTCCTCGCCGGCGAAGGCGGTCCGCAGCCGTGCCGCGAACTCGTGCACATTGAGCAACGAGGTGTCGATCACCATGTCGGCGGCAACTCGCAGGGAAGAGAGCTCCTCGCGTTCGCGGTCGATGGCCTCGACCACCCGGCCTCGACCCTGGAGCGGGTGCGGCCGGCGCGCCGATTCGAAGCGCCGCACCAGTACCTCGTCACTGGCCTCCAGGAACAGCACTATCGGCCGGACACCGTCCGTGGCCATCTCCTCCAGGGCGCCACGCAGCTCGCCGAAGAAGACACCGCCGCGGACGTCGGCCACAACCGCGACCCTGCGCGTGGCGTCGTCCTTGCTGACCGTCGAGATCAGGTCCATGAGCAGGGACGGCGGAAGATTGTCGACCACGAACCAGCCCAGGTCGTCCAAGGCGGCCGCGGCGGCCGTCTTTCCCGCCCCGGACATCCCCGTGACGAGGAGAACCTCCGGCATCGCCCGTTCGTCCTTGCTGTCAGGCAGCGAGGCCTCAGTCATCGCGTTTCCTCCCCCGTTGTCTCCGATGATCACCAGCGATCCACCCGCTTCTTCGCAGCGGGCGACGGAAGGCGCCTGATCAGCGAAGCGCACTCGACCACACAGCTCATCTCGTCTCCTCAGCCCTCGAATCTAGCTTGGCCGAGGGATTTCGGCACACCGAAAGCGCCAACCGACCGGCCGGGCCGAAACCCGGTGTCACGACGCGGTCCAGGGCTCAGGACTCCATGATCTCACCGGTTGCGGTGTTGACAGCGGCGCCGGGCCGCTTGCTGGCCAGCACACCCGCCACCGAGGCGGCCAATGCCGGCCCGATCCCCTTGACCTGTGCGATCTCCTCCGGGCTCGCCGCGCGCAGCTTCTTCAACGAGCCGAAGTGGGCAAGGAGCGCCTTCCGCCTCGCCGGCCCCAGGCCCGGAACGTCGTCCAGCACGCTGTCGGTCATCGACTTGGACCTGCGTTTACGGTGGAAGGTGATGGCGAACCGGTGCGCCTCGTCTCGGACGCGTTGGAGCAGGTAAAGACCTTCGCTAGTGCGAGGCAAGATCACCGGGTGGTCGGTGTCCGGCAACCAGACCTCCTCAAGACGCTTCGCGAGGCCGACCACCGGGATGTCGGGTACTCCCGACTCGTCCATCGCCTGCCTGGCAGCGTTGACCTGCGGCTGGCCGCCGTCGACCACGACCAGTCCCGGCGCGTAGGCGAATCTGCGCACGCGGCCGGTCTCCGGGTCGACCCGTCGGGGGCCCCGCCCGGCTGCGTCGTCGACCGCCCCGTCCGGCATCGGACCCGTATCCGGAGCGTCTACGGCGTCCGGCCCCTCGCCTGGGTCTGTCCCTGCTGCGGGTGCCTCAGCGTCGTCGCGACGGCGGAAACGCCGGCGAAGCACCTCCCGGATGGCAGAGACATCGTCCGAGCCCTCGGAACCGCGCACGGCGAACTTGCGGTACTCCCCCTTGCGGGCCAGGCCGTCCTCGAACACCACCATCGATCCGACTACTTCCGTACCGGCCAGGTTGGAGATGTCGTAGCACTCGATCCGCAGCGGCGACTCGTCCAGCTCGAGCGCTACCTGAATCTCCTCAAGCGCCCGGTTGCGGGTGGTGAGATCGCTGGCGCGTTTCGACTTGTGCAGCCGCAGAGTGTGGGCGGCGTTGCGGGTCACGGTCTCCAGGAGCGACCGCTTGTCTCCCCGCTGCGGGATCCGGAGCTCGACCCGGCCGCCGCGAAGCTCGCTCAGCAGTTCGGTCAGCGCCTCGGCCTCGTCGTGGTCCTCGGGCAAGGCCGGCACCAGGATCTCGCGCGGCACGGACTCTCCGCCGGACTCCCCGTACAGCTGGAGGAGGAAGCGTTCGACGAGCTCACCGGGTGTGGAATCCTCCGCCTTGTCCGCCACCCAGCCGCGCTGCCCCCGGACTCGCCCACCCCGGACGTAGAAGACCTGGATGGCCACCTCCAGCGGGTCGTCCGCCAGCGCCACGACGTCCGCGTCCGTGCCGTCACCCAGAACCACCGCGTTGGCTTCCATGGCACGTTCCAGTGCGGCGATGTCGTCGCGCAGCCGGGCCGCTCGCTCGAAGTCGAGTTCGGTGGCAGCGGCCTTCATTTCCCGCTCCAGCCGCTTGACGTACGTGGTGGTCTTGCCTTCGAGGAAGGCCACGAGATCGTCGACGATGTCCCGGTGCTCGTCGGCGCTGACGCGCTGCACGCAGGGCGCCGAGCACTTGCCGATGTAGCCCAGCAGGCACGGCCGGCCGATCTGGCGGGACCGGTTGAACACCCCTTTGGAGCAGCTGCGCACCGGAAAGACACGCAGGAGCTGGTCCAGGGTCTCGCGGATGGCCCATGCGTGCGCGTACGGACCGAAGTACCGCACCCCCCGCTTCTTGGCTCCGCGCATGACCAGCGCCCGCGGATATTCCTCGTTGAGGGTGACCGCCAGGTAAGGATAGGACTTGTCGTCCCGATAACGGACATTGAACCGCGGGTCGAACTCCTTGATCCAGGAATATTCGAGCTGAAGGGCTTCGACCTCGGTGCGGACCACCGTCCATTCCACCGTCGCCGCCGTGGTGACCATCGCCAGCGTCCGCGGGTGCAGCGCGGCGAGATCCTGGAAATACGAGGACAGGCGAGTTCGCAGGTTCTTCGCCTTCCCGACGTAGACCACCCGGCCCGACGCGTCACTGAACCGGTAGACCCCGGGCTCGACGGGAATGGAGCCAGGGGAAGGACGGTACGTCGACGGATCGGCCACAAGACAACCCTATGAGGTCGCACCGACACGTCCCGAGAGCCCCGAGACAGCCACGTCCCCATGATCATTGGCCTCCGCAGACCCGTCCAGGTACAGGATCGCCAATGATCATGGAGGCATCGGGACCGTGTAACAATTTGGGAACGCTCCCACGCTCGATCTTGATTACTTGAAAACACTCGAGCACGGTGTGTGGGAGCGCTCCCGACAGTGACCTAGCACACGTCCGGTCGAAGACGGAGCCACATCTCCCGCACGTCTACACCCACGACGACCTGGAGGGTCAGGATGAGCGTTGGAACGATCCGCACACGCATGATCGTCCTCGGCACCGCCGCACTGCTGGTCGCAGCCTGCGGCGGCGACGACGACACGAACACCGGCGACGGCCCCGGCACGAACGACACCGTCGCCGAGGACGACGACACACCTCAGGAGAACGAGCAAGCTGAAGCCGTCACGCTGGTTCTGCAGACGTTCGGCGACTTCGGCTACGACGCCGCCATCGAGGAGTTTGAGGAGCTCAACCCACATATCACTGTTGATCATCAGCGGATGGGAGAGCTGCGCGACTTCGCGCCACAGCTCGCCCAGTGGATAGCGGCGGGCAGCGGCGCCGGCGACGTCGTCGGCCTCGAAGAAGGAATCCTGCTTCAGTACATCGAGAACCCGGACGGCTTCCTCGACCTGTTCGAGTACGGCGCCGAGGAACTCGAAGGCGTCTACCTCGACTGGAAGTGGGAGCGGGGCATCACCGAGGACGGCCGGCTGATCGGCCTCGGCACCGACGTCGGTGGCCTGGCGATGTGCTATCGGGCGGACCTGTTCGAGGAGGCGGGGCTTCCTTCGGACCGCGAGGAAGTCTCCGCGCTGTGGCCCACGTGGGACGACTACCTCGAGGCCGGACGCCAGTTCCGGGACAGCGGCGCCGACGCGGCCTGGCTCGACTCGGCCACGGGCGTCGTGCAGCCGTACGTGATGCAGAACTCCGACGTGTTCTTCTACGACACCGACGGCCAGTTCATCGGCGACACCAATCCGGTGTTCCGCGAGGCCTGGGACTTCGGGCTGAACCTGGCGGAGGAGGATCTCACCGCAGGGCTCATCACGTGGAGCGACGAGTGGACGGCCGGCTTCCAGGCGTCCGACTTTGCCACGCGGCCGTGCCCGTCCTGGATGACCGGCGCTATCGAGGACCGTGCCGGTGACGCTCACGCAGGCGCCTGGGACGTCGCGTCCATCCCTGGCGGGGCCGGAAACTGGGGCGGATCCTACCTGGGCGTTCCAGCACAGACCGAACACCCGCAGGAGGCCTACGAGCTGGCCAAGTTCCTGACGAGCCCGGATGGCCAGTTGCACGCGTTCGAGGCGATGGGCGGCATGCCGTCCAGTCTCGAAGGGTTGAGCGACCCCCGGTTCACCGAAACCACCAACCCGTATTTCCGGGATGCTCCGGTCGGCGAGATCATGGCCGCCACGGTGACCGAGCTCGAGCCGATTCACCTGGGCGCACTGCACCAGCAGACCTGGGAGAACGTGTTCGAGCCCGCAATGCAGCGAGCAGAAGCCGGCACCGAGTCCTCCGACGACGCGTTCCAGTCGGCCGTCGGCGAAGCGGAGACGCTCCAGTAGCGGTTCCTGACCACACGGGTGCGGTGGCGCCGGCTGACAGCGGCACCGCACCCGCGGCCACCGTCGCAGAAGGGCTCACGCAGTTGACCACACATGTAGGGTCTCCACCCGAGCGAGAGACACCATCGCGCCCCGGCGGTACGTCCGGCGCCTCCCGTCCGGCGCCGCGCTTTCCTCGCCGCACCCGTCTCGTCCGCTTGGGGCGATTCGAGATCAAGGCTGCACCGTACGTCTTCATCGCGCCGTTCTTCATCTTGTTCGGCATCTTCGGTGCGTTCCCCATTGGCTATACGGTCTACGCGTCCTTGTTCGACTGGACGCTCCTCGCCGGGAACCAGGGGTTCATCGGGCTGGACAATTACACCCGGCTGTTTGGCGACGCACTCTTCTGGAACTCGCTGCGCAACACGTTCGGCATCTTCGTCATGGCCACCGTGCCGCAGCTCGTCCTCGCGCTGATCATCGCGAACCTGCTGAACCGGCAGCTGCGCGCCCGCACCATGTTCCGCATGGGCATCCTGGCGCCCTACACCACCTCGCTCGTGGCTGTGGGGATCGTCTTCGGGTTCATCTTCGCCGAGCGTTACGGGCTGGCACGGTACCTCCTCGACGTGATCGGTGTCGGCGAGTTCAACTGGCGCAACGAACGGCTGCCGTCCTGGGCAGCCATCTCGGCCATGGTGGACTGGCGGTGGACCGGGTACAACGCCCTGATCTACCTCGCCGCCATGCAGGCCATTCCGCGGACCCTGTACGAGGCCGCCGCCATCGACGGCGCCCGGCCGTGGCGGCAGTTCTGGACGATCACGGTCCCCCTGATCAAGCCCAGCATCCTGTTCACGGTCATCCTGTCGACCATCGGCGGCATGCAACTGTTCACCGAGCCCCTGGTGTTCAACTACGGACGGATCCAGGGCGGCTCCGGCCGGGAGTCCCAGACCGTCGCCATGTACATCTACGAGCGGACCTTCAGCGGCACGTTCAACGTCGGCTACGGCGCCGCGATCTCGCTGATCCTGTTCCTCGTCATCATCCTGGTCGCACTGGTGAACTTCACCCTCGTGCGCCGGTCGATCCGGACCACGGAGGAGTAGACGTGACCGTCCAGTCGACGCTCGAACGGCCAGCTCAGGTACACCGCGGCGGGCGACGTCCCCGGCGCGGCGTCGGGAGCCGACTGTGGGAAGCCAGCCCGCTGACGTATTTCGCCCTGGTCATCGGGATGGTCCTCTCCGTCTTCCCCATCATCTGGGCGTTCATCATGGCGACGCGCGACAGCCAGTCGGCTTACCAGATCCCGCCTCCCCTGCTGCCCGGCGGTGAGTTCAGCGAGAACGTCTCCCGGGTAATCGACGCGGAGAACGGCATCTTCCTGAAAGGGATGCTCAACTCGGCCATCGTCGCCGGAGTGATCACGATCTCCGTGATCTTCTTCTCCTCGCTGGCCGGCTTCGCCTTCGCCAAGCTGAGATTCCGCGGCCGGAACGCTCTGATGCTCTTCATCGTCGCCACGATGATGGTGCCGACGCAACTCGCCATCGTCCCGCTCTACTTGATCATGATGGCGCTGGACTGGACCGACTCCCTACAGGCGGTGATCGTGCCGTTCCTGGTCAACGGATTCGGCGTGTTTCTCATGCGCCAGTACGCCGTGGCGGCGGTCAGCGACGAGCTGATCGAGGCGGGCCGGATCGACGGCTGTTCCACCTGGCGCATCTATTGGCACCTCGTGCTCCCGGCCCTGCGGCCGGCCTGTGCGGTCCTCGGCCTGCTCACCTTCATGCTGCAGTGGAACGAGTTCATCTGGCCGTTCGTGGTGCTCACACCGAACAACCCCACCGTCCAGCTGTCGATCAAGATCATTTCAGCGGCGCACTACACGACCGACTACGCCATGGTCTTCGCCAGTACGGCGCTGGCGATGCTGCCACTGCTCGTGGTGTTCGTGGTGTTCGGCAGGCAGATCATCAGCGGCATCATGGAAGGATCGGTCAAGGAGTGAACACCTTCCCGGCCCAACGCCCACAGACCGGCACGGCCACTCCCATCGCGACGTTCCCACCCGGATTCCGCTGGGGCGCGGCCACAGCCGCCTACCAGATCGAGGGCGCCGTCCACGAGCACAGCCGCGGCGCCTCGATCTGGGACACGTTCAGCCACACCCCGGGATCCATCGCCGACGGCACCACGGCGGACGTCGCCTGCGACCACTACCACCGCTACCGCGACGACGTGCGCCTCATGAGCGACCTTGGACTCGCCGCCTACCGATTCTCCGTCGCCTGGCCGCGGGTGCAGCCGGATGGGCGTGGCCCCGCAAACCAGGCCGGCCTGGACTTCTATCGCCGCCTGATCGACGAGCTTCTCGACCACGGCATCGAGCCGTGGCTCACCCTGTACCACTGGGACCTCCCCCAGGCCCTCGAGGACGCCGGCGGCTGGCCGGAACGCGACACCGCTGCCCGGTTCGCCGACTACGCGCTCCTCGTCCACCAAGCAGTCGGTGACCGGGTCCGGCACTGGACCACCCTCAACGAGCCCTGGTGCTCCGCGTTTCTAGGTTACGGCTCCGGCGAGCACGCGCCCGGGCGGCGTGACGGTCGATCCGCCGTCCGGGCCGCACACCACCTGATGCTCGGCCACGGGCTGGCCGCGGACGCGCTCTGGACCGCGGCACAGACCGGCACCCAGGTCGGCGTCACGCTCAATCTCTACGCCGTCTCTCCGGCGAACGGCCACCCGGGAGCGGCCGACGCCGCCCGCCGGATCGACGGCCTGGCCAACCGGATCTTCCTCGACCCCGTCCTGCGTGGCGAGTACCCCGCCGACGTGGTCGAAGACCTGACCCAGCTCACCCGGCTCGACCACATTGCCGACGGTGACCTCGACACGATCTCCACTCCCCTGTCCTTTCTCGGAGTCAACTACTACAGCCGTTACGTCGTGACGGCCGACGAGGGGGCAGACGACGCCCCGGCAGCAGATGGGAAGCCGTCGGCGTGGCCGGGGAGCGAGAGCGTGCGGTTCGTCGGCAACGGCGGCCCGGTGACGGGCATGGGCTGGGACATCGACCCGGCCGGGCTGACCGAGACACTTCTCAGGCTGCATCGTGACTACCCGGCGCTGCCGCTTTACGTCACCGAGAACGGCTCGTCATTCCCGGACGTCGTCTCCCCGGAGGGAGACATCGACGATCCGGAGCGCGTCGCCTACTTCTTCGATCACATCGAGGCCTGTCATCGGGCGATCGCTGCCGGTGTGCCGCTGCGCGGCTACTTCGCCTGGTCGCTGATGGACAACTTCGAGTGGGCGCACGGCTTCGCCAAGCGTTTCGGGCTCGTCCACGTCGACTACGACGATCAACGCCGCCGGCCGAAAACGAGCGCCCGATGGTACGCCGGCGTCATCCGCCGGAACGGGCTCCGGCTGCCGAAGAAGATAATGGCCGAGTGAGCACCAGCAGATCGACCCGCACGGACGGCCGTCCCACGTTGGAGAAGGTGGCTGCCCGCGCCGGTGTGGGCCGCGGCACAGTGTCCCGGGTTATCAACGGATCGACCCAGGTCAGCCCAGCGGCCAAGGCAGCGGTGGAGCAGGCCATCGCCGAGCTCGGATACGTTCCGAACCTCGCCGCCCGCTCTCTGGTGACCCGGCGTACCGACGCCGTCGCCCTCGTCGTCTCCGAGTCGGAGGAACGGCTGTTCGGGGAGCCGTTCTTCGCCGGCATCGTGCGTGGCATCAGTTCAGCGCTGGTGGACACGCCGTTGCAGCTGTGGCTGGCGATGGCTCAGTCCGCAGCCGAACGCGAGCGGGTGGAGCGGCACCTGACCCCCCAGCACGTCGACGGTGTCATGCTGCTGTCCCTGCATGATGCCGATCCCCTGCCCGGCCTGGTCGAACAGCGGGGCCTGCCGCTCGTCCTCGGTGGCCGCCCCGCTCGCCTCACCCGCCCAGGGGTCGCGGCCGGCCGGTTCGTCGACGTGGACAACGCCGGCGGAGCGCGCCGTGCGGTCGAGCATCTGTACTCCGCCGGGCGACGAGTCATCGCCACCATCGCCGGGCCCCAGGACATGGGGGCCGGGCTCGCCCGCCTCGACGGATACCACGAGGCCCGCGTAGGCCACGGCCTGCTCAACGAGCCCGACCTGATCGCGTACGGCGACTTCAGCTACGACAGCGGCAAGACGGCGATGAAGCTCCTGCTGAGCCGCCGGCCGGACATCGACGCCGTGTTCATCGCCGCGGACCTGATGGCCGCCGGCGCTTTGCGCGCGCTCCGGGACAGCGGCCGGCACGTCCCCGACGACGTGGCCGTCGTCGGATTCGACGACACAAGCGTCGCTCGCCAGACCGAACCGGCATTGACCACCGTGCACCAGCCCATTGAAGAGATGGGCAAAGCCATGGCCCGGATGCTCGTCGCGCATATCTCCGAACAGATTCCTCCGGACTCATCGGCCGTCCTGGACACTACTCTGGTCATTCGCGAGTCGGCGTAGTCCGCCACATTCCCGACGTTTCTGGATTGACGTCAGCGCCTCGATGTCAGTGCCCAAACTACCTGGTCAGCCAATACATATTTCGGAATATATTGACGATTTCCGACAATCCATGCGGCAAATACGGCACTGATCCAACGAATTGACAGGTGTCATTACTCCAGGAACTATATCCTCGAATTGAGGGAACGCGGTTCGTCTCACATTGGAGGAATAGATGTACGTCCCCGTGGCGAGTACCAATTTCGTCGATGAACTCTCCGACTCGTTCACCGAGCTCGGCCGCGATGTGGGTGAAGCGGTGCCACGCCTGATCGTGGCACTTCTCATCCTGCTGGTGGGACACTGGATCGCCAAACTGATCCGCCGCCTGCTCATAGCAGTGCTGGAGAAGGTAGGTGCGGGCCGAATCACCGAGGCCGCAGGCTTGGAGACGTTGTTGCAGCAAGCTGGCACGTCCGGTGTGCGACTGGTCGGCCAGATCGCCTACTTCCTCATCTTCCTGATCTTTATCCAGATCAGCGCCGAGGTGCTGGGAATCGACCAGCTCACCCAGCTTCTCACCGACCTGATCGCCTACCTGCCGCTCGTGGCGATCGCGCTACTGGTGTTGTTCGTGGCGGCGGCCATCGCCAACTGGGCCGCCGGCGTGGTCAGGCCGTTCGCCGAGAGCCGCAACATGGCTTGGGTGAGCACCGCGGTCCGGATCGGCGTGCTCGTGATCGGGTTCCTGGCGGCGTTCGACACCCTGAACTTCGCGCCGTCGGTCACGGACAAGGTGGAGAACACCCTCCTGCAGTATCTGCCGCTGTCGGTCCTGGTGGCCGCCACGATCGCGTTCGGTGTGGGCGGGATCAAGACCGCGCAGCAGTGGTGGGCCAAGCTCGCTCCGCAACCGGGACCGGACGGGGACGTCCTGGGTGACGCCACCTCCGCCACAGGCCCGGGCCGGGGCGCGGGCGCCGACGACGAGCCCCCGCGCTTCTGAGGCGGTGACAGGTGCGGGCCGCGCCGTTCGGAAACGGGCCCGCATCATGTTCGCCTGAACGGGCGACGGCCAGGCACTCGGCGCCTGGCCGTCGTCGTTCACCGGTTCAGGATGTTGCGCAGGAACGTTCCCGTGTGCGACGCGTCGATCTCCGCGACCTGCTCCGGCGTGCCGGTGGCGACCACTGTGCCGCCGCCGGTACCCCCTTCGGGACCCATGTCGATGATCCAGTCGGCCGTCTTGATGACATCGAGGTTGTGCTCGATGACCACCACCGTGTTGCCCTTGTCCACGAGCCCCTGCAGCACCCCGATCAGCTTGCGGATGTCCTCGAAGTGCAGGCCTGTGGTCGGTTCGTCCAGCACGTAGATGGTCCGGCCGGTGGAGCGCTTCTGCAGTTCCGCGGCGAGCTTGACTCGCTGAGCCTCGCCACCGGACAGCGTGGGCGCCGGCTGCCCGAGACGGACGTATCCCAGACCCACGTCCACCAGAGTCCGCAGGTGCCGGGAGATGCGCTGAACCGGCTCGAAGAACTCCACTGCTTCCTCGATCGGCATCTCCAGCACCTCGGAGATGGTCTTGCCCTTGTAATGCACCTCGAGGGTCTCCCGGTTGTACCGAGCGCCGTGGCACACCTCGCACGGAACGTAGACGTCGGGCAGGAAGTTCATCTCGATCTTGATGGTGCCGTCTCCGCTGCACGCCTCGCACCGGCCGCCCTTGACGTTGAAGGAGAAGCGTCCCGGCTGGTAGCCCCGGATCTTCGCCTCCTGGGTCTCGGCGAAGAGCTTGCGGACGTGGTCGAAGACTCCCGTGTACGTGGCCGGGTTGCTTCGCGGGGTACGCCCGATAGGTGACTGGTCGACGTGCACGACCTTGTCCACCAGGCCCATGCCGTCGATGCGCCGATGCCGGCCCGGAACCGCCTTCGCCCCGTAGATCTCCCGGGCGAGGGACGTGTACAGGATGTCGTTGACCAGCGTCGACTTTCCCGAGCCGCTGACGCCCGTGACCGCGACGAAGCAGCCGAGGGGGAACGAGACGTCCACGCCCCGCAGATTGTGCTCGCGGGCTCCGACAACCGTGAGGGCCTTTCCCTTGGTGGGCGGCCGCCTGACCGTCGGGATCTCGATGGCGCGCTTGCCGGACAGGTACTCACCGGTGATGGATCCGGGGTCTTGCAGCAGCTCGTCGACGGTTCCGCTGACGACCACCTGGCCGCCGTGTTCGCCGGCGCCGGGCCCGATGTCGACCACCCAGTCCGCGGTGCGGATGGTGTCTTCGTCATGCTCGACCACGATCAGCGTGTTTCCCAGGTCACGGAGCCGGACGAGGGTGTCGATCAGCCGGTGGTTGTCCCGTTGATGCAAGCCGATGGACGGTTCGTCGAGAACGTAGAGCACGCCGACCAGGCCTGAACCGATCTGCGTGGCGAGCCGGATGCGCTGTGCCTCCCCGCCGGCGAGCGTGGCAGCCGCCCGGTCGAGGCTGAGGTAGTGCAGTCCGACGTCGACGAGGAATTGCAGCCGCTCGTTGACCTCTTTGAGTACTCGCGCGGCGATCTGCTGCTCTCGCTCGGACAGCTCGAGCTGACGCAGGAACGCCGCGCACTCGCCGATGGGCATCGCCGCCACCTCGGCGATGCTCCGCCCACCGAGCGTCACGGCGAGGACGACGGGCTTGAGCCTGGCGCCCTTGCACGCGGGACAGGGGACCTCACGCATGAACCCCTCGAACCGCTCGCGGCTGGTGTCGGACTCAGCTTCCGCGTAGCGGCGCCGTACCCACGGGATCACGCCTTCGTACGACGTGTAGTAGGAGCGCTCGCGGCCGTACCGGTTCTTGTAGCGGACGTGTACCTGCTGTCCGTAGCCGTGCAGGAGGGCATCGCGTGCCTTCTTGGGCAGCTTCTCGAAGGGTGTGTCGGTGCGGAAACCGATGGTTTCCGCCAGAGCAGTCACCAGCCGGCCGAAGTACTCGGTACTGTGCCCCGGCGCCCACGGCGCGAGCGCCCCGTCATCGAGCGTGGCCGAGGGGTCCGGCACCGCGAGCTCCTCGTCCACCTCCATGCGGGTGCCGAGGCCGGAGCACTCCGGGCACGCTCCGAACGGAGAGTTGAAGGAGAAGGTACGCGGTTCCAGCTCCTCGAAGGAAAGCTCGTCGTAGGGGCAGTACAGATGCTCGGAGAACACCCGCTCGCGATTCTCGTCGGACTCCGGAAGGTCGACGAAGTCCAGCGTCACCAGGCCGCCGGAGAGCCGCAGCGCAGTCTCCACCGAGTCGGTGAGCCTGCGCAGCGACGACGACTTCACGGTCAGCCGGTCCACCACCACCTCGATGGTGTGCTTCTCCTGTTTCTTCAGTTTGGGCACATCGGTCAGCTGATAGACGGTGCCGTCCACCCGGGCCCGCGAGTATCCCTGTGACTGGAGAGTGCGGAACAGGTCGGCGTACTCGCCCTTGCGCTCACG
This sequence comes from Phytoactinopolyspora alkaliphila, assembly GCF_010550695.1. GTDB lineage: Bacteria > Actinomycetota > Actinomycetes > Jiangellales > Jiangellaceae > Phytoactinopolyspora > Phytoactinopolyspora alkaliphila. Next base: position 253,703 of record NZ_JAAGOB010000001.1, on the reverse strand, counting down.
GACCACCGGTGCAAGCACCTGGAACCGGCTGCCCTCCTCGAGCTCCAGGACCCGGTCGACGATCGACTGCGGCGTCTGCCGGCCGATGGGCCGCCCGCACTCCGGGCAGTGCGGGTGACCGGCCCGCGCGTAGAGCAGACGCAGATAGTCGTAGACCTCGGTGATGGTCCCGACCGTGGAGCGGGGGTTGCGGGACGTGGACTTCTGGTCGATGGAGACCGCCGGCGAGAGCCCTTCGATGAAGTCGACGTCCGGCTTGTCCATCTGGCCGAGGAACTGCCGCGCATAGGCCGACAGGGACTCGACGTACCGGCGCTGTCCTTCGGCAAAGATCGTGTCGAATGCGAGACTTGACTTGCCGGAGCCGGACAGGCCGGTGAAGACGATGATGGAGTCTCGTGGCAGATCGAGCGAGACGTCCTTGAGGTTGTGCTCGCGCGCGCCTCGCACCACGAGGCGGTCACCGGCATAGGTGGTGGTCCGATCGGTCATCAGCAGCCCGGCTCTTTCGTCGAATCAGCACATTCTCCGCGCGCACAAGGCGCACCACACGCATAGTAGGCGCCATCACCGACAAGGTTGGCCACAGTGACGTCGTCCCAGGTAGATTCGGGCCGTGCCTTCCATGTCATCCAGGACCCACGAGACCGACAACGAGGAATCCACCGGCCCGGTGACCGCTGCGACCGAACGCCTCATCGCGACGGCCGGCGCCCTCGACGGTGAAACGCTCGCCGCCCCGAGCTTATGCCCGGGCTGGACGCGGGGACACGTGATCACGCACCTGGCGCGCAACGCGGACGCGCTCACCAACCTGCTCACGTGGGCACGGACCGGCAAGGAAGCACTGATGTATCCGAGCCGGGACTCCCGCGACCGGGAGATCGTCGCCGGAGCCTCCCGCCCGCTGGAGGAGCAGATCGCCGACCTCGGCGCCTCGTCGAGCAGGTTCGCCGCCGCGGTCACCGATCTGCCCGCCGACGCATGGACCCGGGAGGTACGCACCGGACCCGGCGGATCGGGCCGGACCGTGCCCGCCCGCCGCACACTGTGGATGCGGTTGCTCGAGGTCGAGATCCACCACGTCGATCTCGCCGCCGGGTACACGCCGGGCCACTGGCCGGAGTTCTTCGTCCGGCGTGCCTTGGCCGAGACGGTCCGCGGCTTCGGCCAGCGCGACGACGTCCCGAGCTTCACCATGGTGATCGACGGCGCCGCAGCACGGATCGGATCGGGCGATCAGGTCACGGTCAAGGGCTCGGCCCGCTCGGTTCTCGCCTGGCTGGTCGGCCGCTCCACCGGTGAAGACCTGCAGGTATCGCCCACCGATGCCCTCCCGCGCCTGCCCGCCTGGTTGCCATGACCTATCACGGGCATGTCTCCCCCGGCGGGCCGCCGGCGGTCCGCGAGCTGAGCCACCTCATCATCAACAAGATGTCGGTGGGTGGAAGCTGGGACAACAACGCCTACGTGCTGCGGTGCCGCCAGACCGGCGAGGAACTGCTGATCGACGCCGCGGCTGAGCCGGACCGCATTCTCACCACCTGCGGCGAAGGCCCCCTGGTGCGTATCGTCACCACGCACCGGCACCGGGACCATTGGAGTGCGCTCGACGACGTCGCGCGGGCCACCGGAGCGGCCACCGTCGCGCACCCTGATGACGCTCCTGGAATCGCCGTGCCCGTGGCGGAGCCGGTGCGCGACGGGGAGCGAGTCCGGTTCGGCTCGTGCGAGCTGGCGGTGATCCATCTGGCCGGGCATACGCCCGGCAGCATCGCGCTCCTGTACGACGACCCGACGGGACCTCCGCATCTCTGGACCGGTGACGCCCTGTTTCCCGGCGGTGTCGGCAAGACGACCTCGTCCGAGGACTTCGCGTCGCTGCTGGACGGCGTCGAGCGCAAACTGTTCGACCTGCTACCGGACGAGACGTGGGTGTACCCCGGCCACGGCGACGACACCACCCTCGGCCGGGAACGTCCCCACCTCGCCGACTGGCGCGCTCGCGGCTGGTGATCCACCCGGCATCGTGCCGCGAACTACGAGTGCGGGCCGCCGGTGGGTAGATCGGCCTCGACCTTCTCGGCTCCGCCGACGCGGCGCAGGTCTCGGCGCGTCTTGAGCAGGCTTGCCGTCGTGGTGACGACCAGGGTGGTGACGATGAAGAGCAACGAGAACCAGATCGGCACCTCGGGCACGTGCAAGGGCTCGCCACCGTTGAGGAACGGCAAGTTGTTCTCGTGCAGCGCGTGCAGCACCAGTTTGACGCCGATGAACGCGAGGATCACCGACAGCCCGGCGGTCAGGTACACGAGCCGTTCGAGAAGCCCGCCGAGCAGGAAGTAGAGCTGCCGCAGTCCCATCAGGGCGAAGACGTTCGCGGTGAAGACGATGAACATTTCCTGGGTGATGCCGAAGATGGCCGGGATCGAGTCGACCGCGAACAGCAGGTCCGCGGAGCCGATGGCCAGGAAGACGATCAGCATCGGAGTGAAGAGCTTGCGGCCGTCCACGCGGGTACGCAGCTTGACGCCGTCGTAGTCGTTGCTCATCCGCAGCCGCTTGCTCACCTTCCGGATGAACGCGTTGTCGTAGCTCTCCTCGTGTTCCTCATGTGTGACCTGCTGCTGGGCGAGCTTGACCGCGGTGTAGATCAGGAAGGCGCCGAAGATGTAGAACACCCAGGCGAACTGGTTGATGGCCAGGGCGCCGAGCAGGATGAAGATCCCGCGCATCACGATCGCCAGCAGGATCCCAAACATCAGCACGGATTGCTGATACTTCCTCGGCACCCGGAACTGACTCATGATGATCACGAAGACGAACAGGTTGTCGACGCTGAGGCTGTACTCGGTCAGCCACCCGGCAAAGAACTCGCCGGATGCCTGTGCGCCGCCCACCACCCACATCAGGATGCCGAAGAGGACAGCGAGCCCCACATAGAACGACACCCATCCGCTGGCTTCGCGCATCGAGGGCGCGTGCGGGCGGCGGGTGACGATGAGCAGGTCGGCGATGAGCAGGAGCGTCAGGACGACAAGGGTTCCGACTTCGAACCAGGCAGGTAGATCCAGCACGAACGTAGAGATCCTCTCCGGTCAGCACAGCGCAGGGAGCGCGCATTTCCGGAGGTCTCTTCCGCCCGATGCACCGGACCGGAGGCACCGGGAGCCCCCGCCGAGGGCTGTCCGTGATGACGATGCCACCGCTTAGGGATTACTCCCCTCCACGTCCGGTCCAGTATTCCACACCCACGCAGCCGGCCTACTTCACGCCTGCCTCGTGCATGCCTCGCAGCTCCTTCTTCAGCTCCGCGATCTCGTCACGCAACCTGGCCGCCAGCTCGAACTGCAGCTCGGCCGCCGCGTTGTGCATCTGCTCGGAAAGTTGCCTGATCAACTCCGCGAGGTCGGCAGACGGCATGCCCGCGAGCTCCGCCGCATGCCGGCCGGTCTCGGCGCTGCTTCCCAGGCCCGGCACCGGTGACTTGCCTCGGCTGGCCGCCCGCCCCGAGCCGCCGATCAGCTCGTCGGTGTCGGCATCCTCGCGGGCGAGCATCTCGGTGATGTCCCCGATCCGCTTGCGCAGGGGCGTCGGGTCGATGCCGTGTTCGGTGTTGTAGGCGATCTGGCGTTCCCGCCGGCGGTTCGTCTCGTCGATGGCGTTCTGCATCGACGGCGTCATGGTGTCCGCGTACATGTGCACCTGGCCGGAGACGTTACGCGCCGCCCGGCCGATGGTCTGGATGAGCGACGTGCCTGAACGCAGGAAGCCTTCCTTGTCCGCGTCCAGGATGCTGACCAGTGATACCTCGGGCAGGTCGAGGCCCTCACGAAGCAGGTTGATCCCCACGAGGACGTCGAACTCACCCAGCCGCAGCTCGCGCAGCAGCTCCACCCGGCGCAGCGTGTCTACCTCGCTGTGGAGATACCGGACCCGCACGCCGTGCTCGAGCAGGTAGTCGGTGAGATCTTCGGCCATCTTCTTCGTCAGGGTGGTGACCAGCACGCGCTCGTGGCGAGCGGAGCGGGAGTTGATCTCGTGCATGAGATCGTCGATCTGGCCCTTGGTCGGCTTGACGACGACCTCCGGGTCGATCAGGCCGGTAGGCCGGATGATCTGCTCGACCACGCCGTCGCCCTTACCCAGCTCATAGGGTCCCGGTGTGGCGGACAGGTAGACCTTCTGGCCCACCCGCTCGAGGAACTCGTCCCATTTCAGCGGCCGGTTGTCCATGGCGCTGGGCAGCCGGAACCCGTGTTCCACCAGGGTGCGCTTCCGGCTCATGTCGCCCTCGAACATGCCGCCGATCTGTGGAACCGTGACGTGGGACTCGTCGATGACGAGCAGGAAGTCTTCCGGGAAGTAGTCGAGCAGGCAGTTGGGCGGCGAACCCGGAGCGCGTCCGTCGAAGTGCCGTGAGTAATTCTCGATGCCGGAGGTGAATCCGACCTCGCGGATCATCTCCAGGTCATAGGTGGTGCGCATCCGCAGCCGCTGCGCCTCCAGCAGCTTGTTCTGTTTCTCCAGCTCCGCGAGCCGTTGCGCGAGCTCTTCCTCGATGCCGTGCAACGCGCGCTCCTGCGTCTCCGGCGCCGCCACATAGTGAGAGGCAGGGAAGACGTACATCAGGTCTTCTTCGCTGATGACCTCGCCGGTGAGCGGGTGCAGCGTGGTGATCTTCTCGACCTCGTCGCCGAAGAACTCGACGCGCACGGCGAGCTCCCCGTACTGGGGAATGATCTCCAGAGTGTCACCGCGCACCCGGAACGTACCCCGCGTGAAGTTCTGATCATTGCGGGTGTACTGGATCTCCACCAGCCGGCGCAACAACGCCTCGCGGTTGCGCTCCTCCCCCACCCGTAGCCACACCATCCGGTCGGCGTACTCCTGGGGATTTCCCAGCCCGTAGATGCAAGAAACGGTAGCGACGACGACGACGTCCCGCCTGGTCATCAACGATCCGGTGGTGGAGTGGCGAAGGCGCTCTACCTCGTCGTTGATCGACGAGTCCTTCTCGATGTAGGTGTCAGTCTGCGGCACGTAGGCCTCGGGCTGGTAGTAGTCGTAGTACGAGACGAAGTACTCGACCGCGTTGTTGGGCAGCAGATCGCGGAACTCGTTCGCCAGCTGTGCCGCCAGCGTTTTGTTCGGTGCCATCACCAGGGTGGGCCGCTGGAGCCGCTCGATCAGCCAGGCCGTCGTCGCGCTCTTTCCCGTACCGGTGGCACCGAGCAGGACGACGTCCTCCTCACCGGCGCGGACGCGCCGCTCCAGCTCGTCGATGGCCTGCGGCTGGTCACCGGAGGGATCCCAGTCACTGACGACCTTGAACGGTGCGTCACGTCGGACGATGTCGGTACTTGCGCGCATACCGACAACCGTATGCTCACCCACCGACAACGTCACCTCACTACCGACCCCTGGCATGGGTTAGGGTCGCAATCGTGGGCGAAATGTCCGTTTCCAACGACCTTAACCCATGCCAGGGGCGGCGTCAGGCGAGACGGGAGATTCGGACGGCGTCGGCGATCACGTAGCCGCCGCCGGAGGTCCACCTGCTGACGCCCACCACCTGCTTCGCGCCGGCTGTCATGGAGAAGGTGCCGACCGAACGCCACGCCCCACCACCCGTGCGCTGATTCACTTGGACCGTCTGGTTCCCGCTCGAGGTCGCCACCACGTAGGGAGTGCGGTCGTTGTAGCCGGAGTTGGCCGGGTACCAGACCTCGACCCGATGCGTTCCCGCCTCGGGCAGGGTGGCGGAGAACCAGGCCGCGTCCGACACCGGCTCCGGCGTGTTGAAGTGGTAGTTGTCGCCGTAGCGCTGCGACGAGTACGACGACGTCTCCCAGCTCGGGCCCGCACTGAAGCCCGCCGAACCGTTGTCCACGATGGTGCTCCATACCACCTCCCCACCGCCGTCTCCGGTCACGTAGTTCATGTACCGGGTCCAGTCCCAGATCTGGCCCGGGCACGGGGTCGACGACGCCTGGTTGTGCCCGATAATCCGCGACCGCGTCTTCGGGATCCCGTACATATCACAGACGTGCCGGGTCAGTGCCGCCGACGAGCGGTACATCGCCTCCGTGTACCAGGAGGCCTGGTCGAAGTAGCCCTCGTGTTCGATGCCGATCGACTGCCGGTTGTAGGTGGAGTTGCCGGCATGCCACGCGTAGTCCTTGTGCCGCACCATCTGGGTGACCTGCCCGTCGGACGAGCGGATGCAGTAGTGGGCCGAGACGTTCGACGACGGGTTCTGGAACCACGAGATGCTGCCGGCGTAGGTGCCCTGCATCATGTGGATCACCACGTAGTTGATCGGGTAGCTGCTCGGCCGGTTGGACACGGTGTAGTTGCTCGAATGCGCCGCGGCCCACAGCGCGGGCGGATAGTCGGCCGTCAGCACACCCACGTCGCTGCGGGTCGTCAGCACCGCGCCCCGGTCCGGCTCCACCGGCTGCGGGTCGAGGATGACACCGGATGCCGACGCGCCCGTCCAGAGCGACTCGTACACGCCGTCCGCGTAGAACCGCGCCACGTAGCCGTTGGCGGCGCCCGAGTACCGGGCGACGACGGGGTACCAGGCCCCGAGGTCGGCGCGCGCGGCCCGGGAGAAGCCGGCGTCATCGGCATAGGCGCGCAACACCGCGGCCGCACCGTCGATGTTGGCCGCCGGGTCGGTGCGCAACTTCCCCGGTGCGCGGCCGGTCAGCGACGCGGCTTCGGCCAGGGTCCGGTGTTGCGGATTGCTGACCAGGTGCATGATGCCGTAGCCACGGGCCTGGCTCGGGCCGTCATGCTGGGTCAGCCGCGTTTCGGCATGCCCGACGGCCACCAGGAGATCGCGGGGCACGCCGTGGGCATCCGCGGCGATCTCGAAGGCCCGGGCCAGGCTGCTGTCGGTACGTGCCTGCGCGGGCAGGGCGAATCCGGACACACCGGCGGCAGCTCCCAGCAGGGCGCCGCCGCCGAGTGCCAGGGCGCGGCGCCGGGTGAGGTGGGAGGGATCGGATGGGGGGACAGGGGGCATGGCACTTCCTCCTGGATCGAAAGGATCTCCACGTAGGCCTGGAATGTATTCGCAAATCTTCGGCTCGTGAACCCCTATTAGAGAATTCTTTCCAACCATTGGGTGTGCCGCAGGAGAACTCGGCGGTATCAGCCGGCTACCCCCGTGCGAGGTTCAGGAAGACTTCGAGGCCACGCTCCAGGTCATCGCGCCGAGCCGGCGCCGCGTATCCGAGCGTGATGCCGGCCATATCCGGGACTCCGGCGAAACAACGCCCCACCCCATCCAGGGCGACACCGGAGGCGGCGGCCGCCGCGATGGCCCACCGTTCGTCGTCCGGACCGTCGACGAGCGTCACCAGGTGTGCCCCAGCTCGATCGCCGACGACGACGCGACCAGCCGTGGCGAGCTTCGATGCGACGATGTCGCGCCGCACGGCCAGCTCACGCCGGACCCGGCGCAGATGCCTGGACAGGTCTCCGGACTCCGCCATCGCGGTCACCACCCGCTGCCCGGCGAGCGAAGGCCCGATACCGGCCGAGTTCCGGTACGCGAGCACCGCGGCGATGATGGAGCGAGGCGCCACCATCCACCCCACCCCGAGCGTCGGCGTCATGATCTTGCTGCTGGTTCCGAGATGGACGACGACGTCGGGCCCGACGGCGGCGAGCATGGGGAGGGGCGCGACGTCGTAGCGCAGCTCACCGTCGTAGTCGTCCTCGATGATCGTCGCCCCGGTGTCCCGCGCCCACTGGACGAGCGCCATCCGGCGGCTGGCACTCAGCCGCGCTCCGAGCGGGAACTGGTGGGCGGGGGTGCAGTACACCGCGCGCGCGTTCTCGGGCAGGTCGTCGACCACCAGTCCCCCGCCGTCGACCCGCACCGGCAGGACCCGCAGCCCTGCCGCTCGCAGCGCGCCGACCGCGCGTGGATAGCCGGGCTCCTCCACCGCGACCGCGTCACCGGGTTCGAGCCACGCGAGCGCGAGTTCGGTCAGCGCAGCGCTGGTGCCGCCGGTGGCCAGGACCGCGCCACCGGAGACGCCGAGACCGCGATGCCTGAGCAGGTGTTCGGCGACGGCCGCCCGATAAGCGGGCAGGCCGGCCCGTACAGGGCGCGGATCTGGCGCCGCGTCACCCGCGCGTCGCCACGCCCGGCGCCACGTGGACTCCACGAGACCCGCCGCCCACGGCGACCCGGGACGCAGGTCCACCTGGGCATCGGGAGGGGCGCTGCTGCCGCGACGCGGATCCGTGCGTACGGATCGGGTGGTACGACGTAGCCCACCGGGCACCGGTGGCTCAGCCGCGAGAAACGATCCCGAGCCGTGCTTGGCCTCGATCCAGCCTTCCGCGACGAGCTGCTCGTACGCCGCTGCCGTGACGGTCCTGCTGACGCCGAGCGAGGCGGCCAACGCCCGCGTCGACGGCAACCGGTCACCGATGCGCAGCAGCCCCTGCGCGGCAGCTTCCCGCAGGTGGTCGGCCACCTGCCGGGCCAGCGGCCGCGACGCGCGCCGGTCCAGCGTCATCGGCAGTTCAGGCACCATGGCTCGAAAGTGGCCTTCCTGAATCGTCAGTGATTGGCCGTTCAAGAATGCCACACCAGCCCCGACACTGAAGGGCATGACCGATCTCAGCCAGGCACCAGACACCGTTCGTGGCTCCGCAGCCACCGCCGTTCCGCTCTCGCCGACGAGCCGGAGCACGGTCCGTCGCGGGGCCAAGCGGGCGCAGACCGAGCGCGCCCAGCTGTACGAGCTGCTCGATTCCTGCCTGATCTGCCATTTCGGCATCGTCCGCGACGGAGCACCGGTAATCTTGCCAACGGGATACGGCCGCTCCGGGGACACGCTCTACCTACACGGTTCCACCGGCTCGGCCAGCCTCGTCGCCGCTTCCGGCGGAGCGCCCATCAGCGTCGCGGTCACCCGGCTGGACGGTGTGGTCTACGCCCGGTCGGTGTTCCATCATTCGATGAACTACGCCAGCGCCGTCATCCACGGCGTTCCACGGGTGGTCGATGACCCGGATGAGAAGGTCGAGGCCCTGCGGCTTCTCACGGAGCACATCGCGCCGGGCTCCTGGTCGAACACGCGCCTGCCGACCCGCAAGGAGCTCGCGGCCACCAGCGTCATCGCGGTGTCCCTCCGGGAAGCGGCGGTGAAGATGCGCTCAGGACCTCCCGGAGACGACGACGAGGATCTTGTCACGCATCGGGAATGGGCGGGTGTGCTGCCGTTGCACCTGGCCTGGGGCGAGCCCGAGCCGTGTCCCCTTCTGCCCGCTGGGGCCCCGGTACCCGAACGCGTCGCGATGCGGGCGCCGCTGGATGCCGCAGGGCGCTAGTGCCCTGTGGGCGAGATCCAGCCGGTACGCTCCGCCCACGTATCCGCGCGGGCCAGCGCGGTTCTGAGCCACGGAGTCTTGGCGGCGGCGTAGTCGTCCATGCGGTCATACCGGTGCCGCGAGAGGCGACGCTTGAGGTCGGCGTACTCGCGCACTGCCTCCGGTGTATCCCGCAGCCAGTCGCGGAACAGCAGAACATCCCGGACCGCCGGCGACCCGGCCGGGCGGACGTGGACGTTGACCGCACGCGCCGGATCGGCGTTGCACGCCAAGGACTTCCCCTCCCGCGAGCCGTCACGCAGCGTGTCGAACCAGCGGCCAGGCATCGGAGCGAACCCCGCGTCGGACAGTTCGGCCGCCAGTGCGACCGCCGTCGCCAGGTCGTCGGCCACCACCTGGACGTCGATGACGTCCTTCGCCGGCAGGCCGGGAACAGCGGTAGAGCCGACGTGGTCCACCCGCCGCGCGCGGTCACCGGCACTGTGCTCGATACGCGCGACCAGCCGGTTCCCAGTCGCCGCCCACGAGGCATCCGCCTTCTCGATGACCGGCTGGCTCGGCCGCGGCGCCGGGCGCGCCTGGCGGCAGTTCGCCTCGAAGTCCACCAGCCGGTCCGCCCAGAGCGCGCCGACATCGGCGAGGAGGCGCTCGACCGGACCGGAGTTGTCGAGCCACACGTCGGCCGCGGCCCGGCGTTCCTCGACGGTCGCCTGAGCCCGGATCCTGGCGCGTGCGTCGTCGGCACTCAGCCCTCGCGACACCAGCCTCTCGATGCGAATGCCTTCCTCAGCGTGGACCACGATCACCAGTGGATATGCCACCGCCAGGCCATTCTCGACGAGGAGCGGGATGTCCTCGACGACGACGGCGTCCACCGGAGCCGCGGCTACCAGCTCCGTACGACGCTCATGGACGCGCGGATGGACGATCGCGTTCAGCTCCGAACGGCGCTCGTCGTCGGCGAACACCAGCCGGCCGAGGGCGGGGCGGTCGAGCGATCCGTCGGGCTTCACCACGCCGTGGCCGAAGTGAGCGACGACGGCCTCGAAGCCTGCAGTTCCCGGCGCTACCACCTCACGGGCGATGTGATCAGCATCGATCACCACCGCTCCGAGCGACCCGAGATGACGGGCGACGGTTGACTTTCCGGCACCGATGCCTCCTGTCAATCCCACACGCAACACGGAGACAACTCTAGGTGATTGCACGGAGGTCACTAATCGTGACGAACTGGCTCGCTTGACATCACAGAGAGTGACGTCCATTGTTGGTAATCACGGGCACGAGAAGCCGCGCCGGGGGGCGCGGTTCAGGGGGCACTCGCCGGGGGGCGTTGCTCGCGAGGGGGGCATTGGGGGCATTGTTCGCGTCCGCATGTCAACAAGAAGGGTGGGCACAGTGTCCGTAACGGAGCACGCTCACAAGAACCACGCCGGCCCTGGTGGAGGCCGAGTACGCTCATTCCTCGCTCTCGGTGCCGTCCTCGGCATCGGTACCGCCGTCACACTCGCCCAGTTCACCGACTCCGGCGACGTGGTCGCCGAATTCTCCACAGGCTCCGTCGACATCGCATTCGACGGAGACAACGAGGGCAATCCCGAGCCCTACGTCTTCACGTCGCTGTCCCTGGACAACGCCGGCCCGGGTGACACCGTCGTCGCCCCACTCGAGGTCAACAACAACGGTAGTCTCGACTTCGACTACGCGATGGACACCGAGGTCGGACCGCTCGGTGACGGCGACCAAGCGGAGGCGGACGCTCTCGCGGCAGCTCTGGAGCTCACCATTGTCGGCGTCGGCTCGGCGGCTGCCTGCGACGAGGCGGCCTTCGACGCGCCGGGTGATCCCGTCTTCGGACCGGCCGCCCTGCCCGGTGGTGAAATCGCCGAACCCGGCCGATTCCTCGCCGAGGGCGACTCCGAAGTCCTCTGCTTCCGGGTGGACGTGGGCGAGGCGGCACCGCAGGGAGCGGGCGCCACGGCCGTCTTCGGTTTCCTGGCCACCCAGTCCTCGTAGCGCGGGCGTGTGTCCACCCGCATCCGCGTCTGGCGCCGGGCCGCACACGAGACGCTGTTGACCGTGGCGGCGGCGATCGGCGTGCTCTGCGCCGTCGCCGCGCTCGCGGCCGTCCTGCTCGAGGTCCGGCCCCTGGTGTTCCGGTCCGGTTCGATGGCGCCGGAGATCCCGGTCGGCTCGCTCGCCCTGGCGCGGAGCACGCCGGCGGAGGAGATCGTCGTCGGGGATGTGATCAGCGTCTTCCGGGCCGACGGCGCGAGGGTGACCCATCGCGTCGTCTCAGCAGAGCCGGTCGGTGGTTCCGCCGTCCGGTTCGTCCTGCAGGGCGATGCGAACGCGGATCGAGACGCCGTCCCCTACGTGGTGGACGAGGCCGACCGGGTCTTCTGGTCCCAGCCGGGTTGGGGGCGGGTGGTCCGGGAGGCGCAGTCGACTCCCGTGGTATTCACCGCGGGCGTCGTCGTCGGCGCTCTGCTTGTCACGTCGTTCCGGCGACGTCCGCAGCGCTCAGGCGGGAACGGCTCCGCGGACCCGCCAGCTGGTAGCACGGGCGACACCGCAGACGAGCACACGCGGGGCGACACGGCGCCCGGTCGCCGGACCACCGGCGCCGTGGGCACAACCGCCATGTGTGTGCTCGCCGCCGCTCTCGCGGTGTCCACTGTGGCCCCCCGCGTCACGGGAACCATGGCCGCCTTCGCCGACCTGGGCGAGACGTCGTCTCAGGTCACGACGACCACAGTGCGACCAGTCACCAACCTGCGCTGCAACGACCCGGGTCTCACCCAGCATGCGCAGATCCGGTGGAACGCGCCAGATGAGGGACCGGCACCGACGGGCTATCGCGTCGAAATACGGACCAACACCACGAACGCGCTGGTCACCCAGATCACCATGGGCGCCTCGGCCCGTCAGTATCAAATTCAGCCGAACCTTCTAGCTCTCGGAACGTTTCGTGTCTACGTGATCAGCCTGTACGGGCAGAGCTGGCGATCCCAGCAGCCTTCCATCCCGGCATTCGTTCGGATCAACGTGCTGACCGGACTCGCCTCGGGGTGTGGTTGATCAGATGACCGCCCCCGAATGGCTGGACGTGAGATCGGAGCCGTCGGCTCCCGAGTTCGACGGCCTCGCCCCCGGCTCGACCGTCGAGTGGCTGGCCATCGTCACGAACACCGCCGCTGAACGGGCCTCACTGGCGCTCACCGTCATCGGCGACGACACACCCCTGACGGGCATCGACGGGCTCCAGTTGGAGATCGAGAGCTGCCCCGGCGACTGGATCTCCTCCCCGGAACAGCGCGGACCGTACTCATGCACGGGGGATACGAGTACGGTCCGCGCGCTGTCCGCTGTGGGCGGCGACGAAGCGATCCCGCTACCGGACATCGGCAGCGGTGAAACCCGCGAATACCTCGCCCGCGCCACACTGCCGGCTGACACGGGCAACGATCTGCAAGCTCAGGACGGCCAGATCCGCCTGAACTTCACCAGCACCATGGGCACGGACGGCCCGGACATCCCGGATACCGGGGCCGATCTGGGCCTTCTCCTGATCCTCGCAGTCCTGGCCGTGGCGGCCGGGCTGACGCTCAGGACTCTTCGGGTGCCTCATCGCCGAGGATCTCGGCCGCCAGCTCGAGGATGACCACCACCTCCGCCGCGTCGGGCACCAGGCCGCGTCGCAAGGTGATCACATATGTGCGCACTCCCCTGGCGACAATGTAGGTCACCTCGTCGTCATCGGTCAGCAGATAGCCTTCCGTGCCGCCGATGGTCTGCGGTTCGACGTCGCGCGAGGTGGACCCAAGCGTGGTGTCGATCCGACCGGCCGCGGTCTCCTCGTCCACGTACGAGCTGACGGCGACCTCGACGGCCGGCCCGTCCGCCGACGGCGACGGAGACGGAGACGGAGAGGAACCCCCGGTCGGCACACCATACCGACAGGTCAATCTACCTGTGCGGCCAGAGTCCGCCAGGTAGTCGTCGTTGTAGACCCGCTGAGACTCGCCGTCGAGAGGCGTCTGCAGGATCTGCACGACCCGCCCCGCGGTAAGCATCTCGCCACACTCGAACGGCACATCGAGGGCGTCCGTGGGATCGCCCGCGGGTTCGGTGGGCTCGGCGGTGTCGACGGCGTCTTCAGGCGTCTCGGTGGCGCCGGGAACCTCGGGTACCTCTGGCTCCTGCTGATCGGTGCAGGCGGCGAGAGACAGCGCCATCGGGACGACAGCAAGGGCGGCGTACCGACGTAGTACTCGATTCACCAGACAACCGTACCGGCTTGCCGGAGGCCACCCTCATGATCACCAGTCACGATTCTCCTACATCCAGGCCACCGATCGGTCGCGTCCCGTTACCAGACCACCCGCCAGCGAAAACACCGAGAAGTTGCGCAACAGGAGGGAACGGCAAGGGCCGGGAGAGATGTCTCCAGCCGACGCTAAAGCCGGAGGCCGTGAAATGCTCTTTCTTCACGGCCGTAGGCCTGTCGGCAGGAGACATCTCTCCCGGCCCTCAACAGATGCCAGCGATCAGTTGCCGGTCAGCTTCTCCCGCAACGCCTGGAGCGCCTCGTCGGAAGCGAGCGTGCCGCCTTCGTCGACCTGGTCGGCAGGCGCCGACGAGTACTCGGACGGGTTGTCCGCCTTCGCCTCGGCATCGGCGACCTGAGCGGTCTGGATCTGATTCTTGTGAGCTTCCCAGCGCGCGTGGGCCTCGGCGTACTGCCGCTCCCACTCCTCGCGCTGCTTCTCGTAACCTTCGAGCCAGTCGTTGGTCTCGGGGTCGAAGCCCTCGGGGTACTTGTAGTTCCCCTGCTCGTCGTAGTCGGCGGCCATACCGTAGAGCGTCGGGTCGAAGTGCTCCGACACGTGCTCGGCGGTGTCTCCCTCATTCGCCTGCTTCAGCGAGAGCGAGATACGACGACGCTCCAGGTCGATGTCGATGACCTTGACCATGGCGTCCGCACCGACCTCGACGACCTGCTCCGGCACCTCGACGTGGCGCTCGGCGAGCTCGGAGATGTGCACCAGGCCCTCGATGCCGTCGTCCACCCGGACGAAGGCACCGAACGGCACCAGCTTGGTGACCTTACCGGGCACGATCTGGCCGATCTGGTGGGTACGGGCGAACTGCTGCCACGGGTCCTCCAGCGTCGCCTTGAGCGACAGGGAGACACGCTCGCGGTCCATGTCCACGTCGAGCACCTCGACGGTGACCTCCTGGCCGACCTCGACAACCTCCGACGGGTGGTCGATGTGCTTCCAGGACAGCTCCGAGACGTGCACCAGACCGTCGACGCCGCCGAGATCGACGAACGCGCCGAAATTGACGATCGAGGAGACGACGCCCGAGCGGATCTGACCCTTCTGCAGCGTCTGCAGGAAGGTGGAGCGCACCTCGGACTGCGTCTGCTCGAGCCATGCCCGGCGGGACAACACCACGTTGTTGCGGTTCTTGTCCAGCTCGATGATCTTGGCCTCGATCTCCTTGCCGACGTACGGCTGAAGATCGCGGACGCGGCGCATCTCGACCAGCGATGCGGGAAGGAAGCCACGCAGACCGATGTCGAGGATGAGACCACCCTTGACGACCTCGATGACGGAGCCGGACACGACGCCGTCGGCCTCCTTGATGGCCTCGATCTTGCCCCAAGCCCGCTCATACTGCGCGCGCTTCTTCGACAGGATCAGCCGGCCCTCCTTGTCCTCCTTCTGGAGAACAAGCGCCTCGACGTCGTCACCGACGCTGACGACCTCGTGAGGATCGACGTCGTGCTTGATCGACAGCTCTCGCGAAGGGATGACGCCTTCGGTCTTGTAGCCGATGTCGAGCAGGACCTCGTCCCGGTCGACTTTGACGACGGTTCCGGACACGATGTCGCCGTCGTTGAAGTACTTGATGGTCTCGTCGATCGCGGCGAGGAAGGCCTCCGCGGACCCGATGTCATTGACCGCCACCTGCGGCGATGCAGGGGTCTTAACAGTGGGTGTTTCAGCCTCGATGCTGCTCGTCATGTGGAAGCGGGCTCCGGACAGTTGTGTATGCGGTACGTGACGCCACGGGCCCTTTTGATCGCCGAGCCGAGGGACGGAGAATCTGGCAGAGCACCGGCCGACCGACAAGAACGAGCGCGAGCCTGCTCGGTCCGAGGACGCGCAAGCCCACAGCGCACAGGATAGGCTACCTGGCCGCGGGGCGAGCGGTCAATTAGATCAATGTCGCGATCAGGTCACGACCTCGGCGACTGTATACGCCTCGGGGTCTCGCTTGCCAACGGCGCGGTCATCGAGGGCTCCGGCGACTGCTCGGGTTCGTGCTCGCCGTCCTCGTTGTCGTCCTGGTCCGGGTCCTCTAAGCACTCCGAATCCGGTGCCTCGTCGCCATCCTCGGATTCCGCGATGGCGGACTCCGTATCTGTTTCCGAACGGTCCTCAGCGTCCAGCGTCGGCGTCGGTGTGTCCGTGGCGGTCTCGGTCGGCTTCGGGCAGTCCGGGGGCTCCGGAGGGTCCGTCGGTTCCGGAGGGTCCGTCGGTTCCGGAGGGGCCGTCGGTTCCGGAGGGTCCGTCGGTTCCGGAGGGGCCGTCGGTTCCGGAGGGTCCGTCGGTTCCGGGGACTCGGTGGGTTTCGGAGTCTCGGTCGGTTCCGGGGACGTCGTCGGCTCGGCGGTCGGCGTCGAGGTGGCGGTGGCCGTCTTCGTCGGCTCCGGCGTCTTCGTCGGCCTCGGTGGCTTGGTCGGATCCGGGGACGTCGTCGGCCGGGCGGTCGGCGTGGCCGTGGGGTCGGGCGAATCTGTCGGCTGCGGGCTCGGACTGGTCCGGGGAGACCCCGCCGACGGTCCATCACGTCCTGGCGAGGTGTGAGTCGCCGCTGGCCCGGATGACGCGGCACCCGGCCCGGCCGCGGCGATGACCGTGGCCGCTCCCTCGTCGTAGGCGTCGATCCACCCGCGGACCTTCGCCACATAGGCGCTCGAGTGGTTGTAGCGCATCAGGGCGGCGCTCAGCCCCGCGTCCGTGGAGAGATCCGCGCCGCCGAAGCACAGGTAGCGAGCCGCCGAGAGCGTCGCGTCGAACACGTTGTGCGGGTCGGCGACGTCGTCTCCGGTGGCGTCCGTCCCGAACGCCCGCCACGTACCCGGGATGAACTGCATGGGACCGACGGCGCGATCCCACACCGTGTCGCCATCCCAACGGCCGCCGTCGGAGTCACGGATGGCCCGGATGCCGGGACCACCGTTCAGCACCGGCCCGAGGATGCGCGGCTGAGTGACACCGGCCGCGGTGACCTGGCCGTTGCGCGCGTGGCTGGATTCGACCTTGCCCACGCCGGCAAGGATCTGCCAGCGGATCCGGCAGGCAGGCTGACGATCGTTCCACTCATCGGCGGCTTGCTGGTAAGCACGCAGGACGACGTCCGGAATCCCCAGGCCGCCTCCGCCGGTTGCCGTGCCGCCGGTCAGGGCCGACGGGCCACCGGCAGTGGACTCCGGGTGTTCGCCATCCACCGGCTCGTCCTCCAAAGCGGTGACCGACGCCTCTGCGGTCCCCCATTCGGAGCGTGGATCGACATCACGTGCGGCGGTCTCGGTTTGAAGGATGGACGCGGGGGCGGACTCACCGTAAGCGGCGGCGCCCGCGGCCACGGTCAGCCAGCCCGCGTTCGGACCCGGTTCCACCGCTGAGCTGCCCAGACAGAACAGGCTGGCCGCGGTGACCAGACCGATGACTACACGCAGTGCACGCCGCACACAGACCTCCGCTCGACCACACGCCAGGCCTTGGCCCCACCCACAGGACCTCCAGTCACGAGCCTGTCACGAAAAGGGCAGATTTCGCTACCGTTCGCCGGACTTCGCACGCGAGAACTTTGATCGCGTGCCGGCGGTCAGTGTGCCGCGTCCTGCCACGTGCGACCCGCGCCGACCGAGACCTCGAGCGGGACTCGCAGCTGGTACGCCGCGCCCATTTCCCGCCGTACCAGCTCCTCCACGGCCTCGCGTTCCCCTGCCGCGAGCTCGAGGACCAGCTCGTCGTGGACCTGAAGTAGCATCCGCGAGCGGAAGCCCTCGCTGCGAAGCGCTCGTTCCACGTTGAGCATCGCCACCTTGATGATGTCTGCCGCCGAGCCCTGAATCGGCGCGTTGAGCGCCATCCGCTCGGCCATCTCCCGGCGCTGCCGGTTATCGCTGGTGAGATCGGGAAGGTAACGTCGCCGGCCGAGGATGGTCTCGGTCCATCCTTCGCCCGCTGCCCGTTTGACAACTTCGCGCAGGTAGTCGCGGACACCGCCGAAACGCTCGAAGTACTCGTCCATCAGCTTCTGGGCCTCGCCCACCTCGATGGTGAGCTGCTTGGACAGGCCGTACGCGGACAGCCCGTACGCCAGCCCGTAATTCATGGCCTTGATCTTTGCCCGCATCTCACCCGTGACGTTCTCGGCCGGGACGCTGAAGACCCGGGCGGCGGTCACCGAGTGGAAGTCCATGCCGGACGCGAACGCCTCGATCAGGCCGTCGTCGTCGGACAGATGCGCCATGATGCGCATCTCGATCTGGCTGTAGTCAGCGGTGAGGAGACTCTCATAACCCTGGCCCACGACGAATGCCTCGCGGATCCGGCGACCCTCCGCCGTGCGGATCGGGATGTTCTGCAGGTTGGGATCGGTCGACGAAAGCCGGCCGGTGGCAGCGATGGTCTGGTGGAACGTGGTGTGGATGCGGCCGTCGTCGGCGACGGACTTGAGCAGACCCTCGACGGTGACCCGCAGCTTCGACGCGTCGCGGTGCCGCAGCAGCGCCTCCAGGAACGGATGCTCAGTCTTGGCGTAGAGCTCGGCCAGCGCATCGGCGTCGGTGGTGTAGCCCGTCTTGGTGCGCTTGGTCTTGGGCATGTTGAGCTCCTCGAACAGCACCACTTGCAGCTGTTTCGGGGAACCGAGGTTGACCTCGTGGCCGATGGAAGCGTAGGCATCCGAGGCCGCCGTGGACACCGCGCCGGCGAACGAAGACTCGAGCTCCTCCAGATAACCCACGTCGACGGCGATGCCGGTGCGCTCCATGCCGGCCAGAACAGAGACGAGCGGCAGCTCGACCTCATCCAGAAGCGTGCGCCCGCCCCGCTTGTCCAGCTCGGCGTCGAGGGCGTGCGAGAGGTCGAGAACGGCACGCGCCCGGATGGCCTCGTCCCGGCCCAGCTGTTCCTCGTCGCCGCCGTCGAGTGAGAGCTGCACCGCGGCTCCCCCGGACTCGGCGCGCAGCTCGCGCCCGAGAAAGCGGAGCACGAGGTCGGCAAGATCGTAGGAGCGCTGCCCCGGCAGGGCCAGGAAGGCAACGAGAGCGGTGTCTGTGGCCATGCCCTGCACCGGCCACCCGCGAGCGGCAAGCGCGTGCAGCGGCCCCTTGGCGTCGTGGAAGACCTTGCGACGATCCGGGTCGGCCAGCCAGGCCGCGACCGCGGCGTCGTCCTCGGGAGGGAGCGACGCCGGCTCGAACCAAGCGCCCAGACCGGTGGACGTGGCGATCGCGATCTCGGTCATCTCGCCGGTTCCGCGCCCCCACGAGCCGCGAACCGACACACCCACCAGGCTGCCCTCGGCGCCGGACGTGTGCTCGGCCAGCCAACCGGCAACCGCTCCGGGCTGAAGCTGAACGGTCTCGATCTCGAACCCTTCATCGGCCTCCGGCTCGCCCGCGTCGAGGTACTCGTACAGGCGATCCCGGAGAACGCGGAACTGGAGGGTGTCGAAGAGCTGGTGTACCGCCTCCCGATCCCAGGGCTGACGGATCAGGTCGTCGATGCGGACGTCGAGCGGAACGTCGCGGACCAGCTCGGTGAGCTGGCGGTTGGTCATGATCTGGCCCAGGTGAGCGCGCAGAGCGTCGCCGACCTTGCCCTTGACCTCGTCGGCGCGGGCGACCAGCTCGTCCAGGGAGCCGAACTGGACGACCCACTTGGCGGCCGTCTTCTCCCCGACGCTCGGGATGTTCGGCAGGTTGTCCGACGGGTCGCCGCGAAGCGCGGCGAAGTCCGGATACTGCGCAGGTGTCAGGCCGTACTTCTCCTGGACCGCCGCGGTGGTCATCCGGGCCAGATCCGAAACGCCTCGCTTCGGGTAGAGCACGGTGACATGGTCGCTCACCAGCTGGAAGGCGTCACGGTCTCCGGTGCAGATGAAGACGTCCACCCCCTGGGCCTCGGCTTGCGTCGCCAGGGTGGCGATGACGTCGTCGGCCTCGAATCCATCTTTCTCGACATACGGGATCCGCAGCGCGGTCAGCACCTCCTTGACGAGTCCGACCTGTCCCTTGAACTCGTCCGGAGAGCTGGTGCGGTTGGCCTTGTATTCGGGAAACGTCTCACTGCGGAACGTCTGCCGCGAGACGTCGAATGCGACGGCCACGTGCGTAGGGGCCTCGTCGCGCAAGACGTTGATCAGCATCGAGGTGAAGCCGTAGACGCCCTCGGTGTGCTGACCGGTGGTGGTCACGAGGTTCGCGTCCTTCAGGGCGTAGAACGCCCGATAGGCCAGCGAATGACCGTCGAGGAGCAGCAAGCGGGGGGTCTCAGCAACATCAGCCACGGCGCCACCCTAGTCCGCGGCACCGACAATGTCGCCCGGCCCTGCCGTGAGGAAGAATCGGCATCGTGAACGACACACCCGAGACACCCGCGGCCACGGCCATGCTCACGGATCTGCCCGTTTCCGAACTCGACACGCGGATGGGCATCACCTACGTTGAGGCGACTGCCGAGCGAGTGGTGGCGACCATGCCGGTAGAGGGCAACACCCAGCCCGTCGGCCTGCTGCACGGCGGGGCGTCGTGCGTGCTCGCCGAGAGCCTGGGCTCGATCGCGGCCACGCTGCACGGCGGGCCGGACAGGATGCCGGTGGGTGTCGACATCAATGCCACGCACCACCGGGCGGTCCGGTCCGGTCTCGTCACCGGCGTGGCCACACCGGCGCACCGCGGTCGCAGCTTCGCGACCTACGACATCGTCATCACCGATGAGGCAGGTCAACGCGTGTGCACTGCGCGGATCACATGTTTCCTCCGGCCTGTTTCGACCGATAACACCTAGTTACCGTCTGGTATCGGTCTGGACACATCGGGCACTCGGCTTCGGTGTTCCGGCCGATACCGGCTATGCTCCCCGCACCGAATCCAAGGAGAACACGGGGAGCCAGGTGGCAATTGGTGTCGTACCGCGCGTCGCGCGGACTCTGGCCCTTGTACTGGCCGGCCTATTCGTGGCTGTGCTGGCCGGTGCGGCATTCGCACCCCTGGCACAGGCGAGCGGTTCCACGGAGTCCATCCGGGGCACGCTCGAGGAGCGGACCGCTGACGACGAGCGGATTCCGGTGCCGGGCGTGCGCATCGCCATCGAGGGCGAGGGCTTCGAGGGCGAAGGCGTGACCGACGAGAACGGCGACTGGCTGGTCGAGCTGCCGGGCCCGGGTTCCTACACCGCCGCGCTGGACGAGTCCACACTGCCGGACGAGGTCGTCCTGCGCGATGCCGAGGACAACCCCTGGTCTGGTGAGGTTCGCACCGGGCGGAGCCAGGTGGTCCGGTTCAACCTCGGCGAAGGTGTCGCCAGGTCGGCCAGCACCCTCGACCGCATCCTCGAGCGCGGCTCTGTGGGCCTGCGATTCGGCTTACTGCTCGCCCTCGCCGCGGTGGGGCTATCTCTCATCTTCGGTACCACCGGGCTCACCAACTTCGCCCACGCCGAACAGGTCACGCTGGGTGGCCTCCTGGGGTACACCTTCGCAGCGGGTATGGGCGTCCCGCTGGTTCTCGCCGCCGTGATGGTCCTGATCGCAGGCGCCCTGTTCGGCTGGACGCAAGATGCGGCATTGTGGAAACCGCTGCGAAGACGCGGGACCGGAATCATCCCGATGATGATCGTGACGATCGGGCTGTCCCTGTTCGCGCGTTCGGTAGTGCAGGCGTTCTACGGCTCGTCGCCCCGCTCGTTCCCACACCGCTCGCCGGTGGTGGATCTCGGACCTACGAGACTGACCGTCTACGACTACGTGACGATGGGTGTCGCGGCCGCCCTGCTCGTCGCCGTCGCCTACGTGCTCCTGCGCACACGCTGGGGGAAGGCCACCAGGGCCGTGTCCGACAATCCGGCACTGGCAGCGGCGTCGGGCATCAACGTCGACGCCGTCGTGCGTGGAGTATGGACCGTCGGAGCCGCACTGGCTGCGCTCGGCGGCATGTTCCTCGGCCTGTCGCAGCAGGTCAGCGCTCAGATGGGCGTGAACATGCTGCTCCTGATGTTCGCCGCCGTGGTGCTCGGTGGCCTCGGAACGGCGTTCGGCGCGATGGCCGGCGCCTTGATCGTGGGAGTGTTCATCGAGGTGTCCACGATCGTGATACCCACCGAGATCAAGAACGTGGGTGCGTTGGCCATTCTCATCCTCATCCTGCTGGTTCGCCCCCAGGGCATGCTCGGCCGGCGCGAGCGGGTCGGTTAAGGGAGGAGGATCATGGACTGGAACTCGCTGGTCGCCAACAGCTTCCACGCGGCATTTGGGGTCAACGCCATCGCGTACGCGATCGCCGCCATCGGTCTCAACATCCACTTCGGCTACACCGGGCTGCTGAACTTCGGGCAGGCAGGTTTCCTCGCGGTGGGTGCCTACGGCACCGCGATCTCGATCGTGCACTTCGACGTCCCGTACTTTCTGGCCGCGCTGATCGGCATGTCCATGGCCGTGCTGCTCGCGCTGCTCCTGGGCCTGCCCACCCTGCGCCTGAGAGCCGACTATCTGGCCGTGGCCACCATCGCGGCCGCCGAGATAGTCCGGTTGGTCATCGGCTCAACGGTCTACGCACGCTGGACGGGCGGCTCGTCCGGCTTCTCCGGTGCCTTCTCCAATGCGTTCTACAATGCGAATCCCCTCCCAAACGAGACCCTCCATTTCGGGCCTGTGTCGGTGACTCCGAACCGGGCCTGGTTCATGATCGTCGGATGGTCGCTGGTCGCGGTGATCGCATTGTTGGTGTGGCTGCTCGTGCGCAGCCCGTGGGGACGCATCCTCAAGGGGATCCGTGAGGACGAGGACGCCGTCCGCAGCCTCGGCAAGAACGTCTTCGCGCGCAAGATGCAGGCCCTGATCATCGGCGGCGTCATCGGATCTATCGCGGGCATCGCCCTGGTCACCGGAGAACGAGCCGTCCTGCCCAACGTCTTCGGGACACAGCTGACCTTCTTCTTCTGGACACTCCTGCTGCTCGGTGGCGTCGCGCGCGTCCTGGGACCCGTTCTGGGCGCGGTGATCCTCTGGCTGGTCTTCGCGGTCACCGAATCCATCCTCCGGTCCGGGGCCAGCGCGGGCTGGGTCCCCGAGGCCCTCGTCTCCCAGTCGCAGATCGGGCTGATCCGCGTCATGCTAGTGGGACTGGGCCTCATGTTGTTGATGATCTTCCGCCCACAAGGCATCGTGGGAGACCGAAGGGAGCTGGCATTCGATGTCCGCTGACGCCGCCCCCGGACCCGCGCCGTCCACGGCACGCAGGCTCCACGACGTCCCCACGGTCCCGGGAGCGCCCAAGCCCGACCCGATCCTGGTGGCCGACAAGGTCAGCCGCCGGTTCGGCGGGCTGACCGCAGTCGACGTCGACCACATCGAGATCCAGCGTGGCGTGATCACTGCCCTGATCGGTCCCAACGGCGCCGGGAAGACGACGTTGTTCAACCTGCTGACCGGCTTTGACCGGGCAGACACCGGGAGTTGGACATTCGAGGGCACGCCCTTGGCCGGCAAACCGGCGTATCGGGTCGCGCACGCCGGCATGGTGCGTACCTTCCAGCTCACCAAGGCGCTGTCGCGGTTGCCGGTCATCGAGAACATGCGTCTCGGAGCTACCGGCCAGCGCGGAGAGAGCCTGTGGCGAGCCATGTTGCCCTTCACCTGGCGGGCGCAGGAAGCGGCGATCACCGAACGCGCCGATGAGCTGCTGCACCGGTTCAAGCTCCATGCGCTCCGGGACGACTTCGCCGGCTCCCTCTCCGGCGGGCAGCGCAAACTGCTGGAGATGGCACGGGCGCTCATGTCGGAGCCCACCATGGTGATGCTCGACGAGCCGATGGCAGGGGTCAATCCGGCGCTCACCCAGTCATTGCTCGGCCACGTCAAAGACCTGCGAGAACAGGGCATGACCGTGCTGTTCGTCGAACATGACATGGATATGGTTCACGACATCGCGGACTGGGTGATTGTGATGGCGCAGGGATCCGTGGTGGCCGAGGGGCCACCGGACGTCGTCATGGCCGATCCCGTCGTCATCGACGCCTACCTCGGCGTCCATCACGACGCTCCGGCCACCGAAGCCGAAGAGCGCCAACAGCTCGCGGAGGTCGAATCCCGGCTCGAGAAGGAGTTCTCCTCACCCGACGACGATTCCGAGGCCGCCGAGCCGGCGCTGGGAGCCCGTGATGAGCACTGACGGCACCACTGTGGACCGGGGCGAGCACCTCGCCCAGTCGGAGACGGCCCTCCTGCACGCCGACGAGATCGTGGCTGGGTACTTTCCCGGCGTCAACATCCTCAACGGCTGCGACCTCTATCTCGCCGACGGTGAGCTCGTGGGCATCATCGGCCCCAACGGCGCCGGCAAGTCAACACTGCTCAAGGCGCTGTTCGGTCTCGTCAAGATCACATCCGGCGGCGTCGTCTATCGCGGTGAGGACATCACAGGCCACAAGGCCAACGTGCTGGTCTCCCGCGGAATCGGCTTCGTCCCCCAGACCAACAACGTCTTCCCGTCGCTGACCATCAGCGAGAACCTCCAGATGGGCGCGTTCCAGTCGCCGCGCAAGTTCGCCGAGCGTTTCGACTTCGTCGTCGGCCTGTTCCCCGCCCTCGCCGACCGTCGGCATCAGCGGGCCGGCTCCCTCTCCGGCGGAGAACGGCAGATGGTGGCCATGGGCCGCGCACTGATGATGGAACCGTCGGTGCTTCTGCTCGACGAGCCCTCGGCCGGCCTCTCCCCCGCCATGCAGGACGAAGTGTTCATCCGTACCCGGCAGATCAACCGGGCGGGAGTGTCGATCATCATGGTCGAGCAGAATGCCCGGCGGTGCCTGCAGATCTGCGACCGCGGCTATGTGCTCGACCAGGGCCGTAACGCCTACACGGGAACCGGTCCTGCCCTGCTCGACGATCCCAAGGTCATCGAGCTGTACCTCGGGACACTCGCCCGCGTCTGATCCACACGCCGCTTCGACGGCTCATTGCATTCATTCCTGGCGGACGCGGACGCGGGCCCGCCTGTCGGCGCGTGTTCCGGCCAGGTCAGCACACGAACGACGAGGGCCGCCTCACCACGACGGGTGAGGCGGCCCTCGTCATTCGGCTCGCCGTGCCGGCGAAGTCTCGCTCACTCGATGTCGAGCGTGCGGGCCTCACGGTAGACGGGAACATTGCTGGCGTCGAAATCGTAGATGCCGATGAAGGCGCTCTGCGGGTCACCGTTCTCGTCGAACTCGATGGGCCCGGAGATGCCCTCGTAGTTGATCGACTCACCGGATTCGATGAGCGTCTTGCACTCCGCGAACGTGGAGCATTCCGTCCCGTCGGTGCCGGACACGTCGACCATCTCGGCCGCGATGTCGGCGCTCTCGGTGGAGCCGGCCTGGATCGCGGACAGCGCCACCAGGATGATCGCGTCGTAGGCCTCGCCAGCGTACGTCCACGAGTCCAGGTCCGGGGTCACCTCGAGCAGGCGCTCGGCGAACGGCGTTCCTTCCACACTCTGGCCCGGGATGGTTCCGGTGGCGCCTTCGACGACACCTTCGGGAAGGCCGGGCTCATCCTCGGTGGGGCCGACGCTGAGGTCCTTCGTGTTGCCGTCCACCAGATAGAGGCCGGACAGGTCATCGAACGCCGACTCCAGCTCGGGAATGATGGAGTAGACCTGGTCGTAGCTGACCACGACGATCGCGTCGGGCGACTCTGCCGCCAGCGCGGCGACCTCGGCGCTGTAGCTCTCCGCGTTCTCGGCTACCGCTGTCTGCACGACCACCTCGACACCGGCGCTCTCGACAGTGGAGGCCACCGCTTCCGCGAGCCCCTCGCCGTAGGGCGAGTCGATGTAGAGGATGCCGAGCGTCTCGTGCCCGTCCTCAAGGATGACCTCGCCGAGGATCTCACCCTGCAGGACGTCGGAGGGCGCGGTGCGGAAATACAGTCCGTTAGTCTCCCAGTCGGTGACCTCGACGCCGGTGTTGGACGGCGAGATCTGCAGAATGCCAGCGCCGGTGATCTCGCTGTACACGCGCTGCGACATGCCCGTGGCGGCGGCGCCGAGGATGGCGTCGACGCCCTGGTTGATCAGGCTGTCGGCGGACTGGCCGACGATGTTGAGGTTGGCGTCGCCCTCGTCGGCGTTCACGAGCTCGACCGGCGCTCCGTCGATGCCGCCGTTCTCGTTGATCTCTTCGACCGCGACCGCGGCGCCGGTCTCCATGGGCGGGCCGAGGAACGACAAGCTCCCGCTCTGCGGCAGGAGAGTCCCGATGGTCATAGCGGGGTCGCCTTCGGCCGGCTCGAACTCGCCCTCTGCCGGGGGCTGTTCCTCGCCGCCCTCGTCACCCTCGCCTTCGGGCTCTTCGGTGGTGACACCGCCGTCGTCACCAGGCTCTTCGGCGTCGTCTCCACCGCATGCGGCCAGCACGAGCGAGGCCACACCCACCACGGCGAGCGACCGCCAGAGTCGCATTCTGCGGTTCATCTGTGCTCCTTCTTCGGGCGGCACCGTCCGCAGCCGAACCGTGTCGGGGAGGTCCTTCACGACCCGGCCCCACCAGGCTTCGCAAAACGGTGCCAATAGTCCATGTGATCGTCAGAACTTAGTTCACAGAACGGCGCAGCGCACGCATCGAAATGGACCTGCAACACGTTGTTAGTGGACTGTGATGTGTCACGAGCGTCCACCTACGTCATTCCTGGGCCGAAACCGGCACCAAAGTGCCGCCGCGAACCGTTGTGATGACCGGTGCCGCACCCAGGCGGTCACCGAACTCGTCGAACGCCACCTCACCCGTGACACCGGCGAACGAGACCTCCGCCATCTCCCCTACGCAACCTCGCCGTGCCGAGGACGGTGAGTCGGCGGACGGCAGGCACCGGCTGAGAACCTCGCCCACGGCATATCCCGCATCGAACGCGGCGGCCCCGTGAGGCCCGAGCGCGGAACCCGCGGAATCGAACAGGCCATCCAGCTCGGCAGGTGGTTCCGGCTCCGTCCGGGAAAGCTCGCCGCTCCCAGCGCTCAGCGCGCCCTCGGCCGCGGAGCCTGCCTCCGCGAGGAAGTCATCCGTCGCCAGGACCGAGCCGCCCAGTAACGTCATATCGAGGCCGCGGTTCGCGATCTCGTCGGCGACCCGGGCCGCGACTTGCGCACGGCCGGACACGAAGACCGCTTCGGCGTCCTCATCGCGCGCCTCCTCCAGCATCGCCGGGACGTCGTCGACCGTGACGGGCGGAGCGCTTCGGGTTCCACCACTGCTGTCGTCGTCACCGGCCTCCTCGCCATCGCGGTCCTGGTCGGCGCCGGCCTCGTCGCCGGCCTCGTCGCCGGCCTCGTCGTCGCTCGACTCGTCGTCCGGCGGATCGTGTTCATCGACCCGGAGCGCGTCACCACCGGTCTCCCGGAAGGCCTCCGCGAACTGGTCTGCTTCGCCGGTGTCTCCCGCGTCGATCACGGCGATCTTGGCTAAGCCCAGGGCACCGGCGGCGTGCCGGGCGAGCTCCCGGACCGGATCGTCGCTCGCCACGGTGGTGCGGAAGTACGTCGAGTACGGCCGCAACGGCTGCGCCGGATCGGCTCCACGCACATGCTCCGGCGTGGTGTCCGCGGGTGAGACGAAGAGGAGATTCGCGGAGTCGAAGACGGGCTGAACGGCGCGGACAACGTCGGTGGAGAGTCCTCCGACAACGGCGACCACGTCGTCGGCCACGATCTGCCCGGCCACGTCGGCGAGCTGGTCCTCCTCCGTGACGTCGCCCACCGTCTCGACGGTGACGGTCCACCCCGCGATGTCATCCGTACGTTCGCCGACAGCCGCCTCGACGGCGGCGACGACGCCCTCTCCGCTCGCGGTGCCCTCGGGCACGAGCACGACCACCGTCGCTTCTTGCTGGATCGGACCGTCGCTTCCGCCTATCTGGTCGAGAACACCGCATGAGGCGAGAACCAGCGATGCGCCCGCGGCGACGGCCGCCGCGTACCGGCCACGCACGGATCAGCTGTCCTGCGGTTCCGGCGCTCCGGGGTCCTCCGCCATCTCGGTGCTTTCGGACAGCACCACCTGGGCGACGTTGCGCATCGAGGTGCGCTTGTCCATCGCCGCCTTCTGGATCCAGCGGAACGCGTCCGGTTCGCTGAGGCCGTACTTGGTCTGCAACAGTCCCTTCGCCCGGTCGACCAGCTTGCGGGTCTCCAGGCGCTCGCCGAGGTCGGCGACCTCCTTCTCCAGCTGCGAGATCTCTTCGTGCCGGGAGAACGCCATCTCGATAGCGGGCACCAGGTCACTCTTGGAGAACGGCTTGACCAGGTACGCCATGGCGCCTGCCTCTCGTGCCCTCTCCACCAGGTCACGCTGGGAGAATGCAGTCAGGAAGAGGACCGGCGCGATGCGCTGGCCCACGATGCGCTCGGCGGCGGAGATTCCGTCCAGCACCGGCATCTTGACGTCCATCACGACCAGGTCCGGCCGGTGCTCCTCGGCGAGGCGGACCGCTGTCTCGCCGTCAGCCGCCTCGGCGACCACGTCATAGCCCTCTTCCCGGAGCATCTCGATCAGATCGAGACGGATCAGCGACTCGTCCTCGGCCACAAGGACGCGTCGGGCGGGAGCGGTCTGGCTGTCGGTAGCTGGCGTATCGGTCACCCGGGCAGCTTAGCGGCTATGGACCCTGCCGCGTCACCTGGCTGGGGCGTGTCAGGTCTTCGGCCCGATGAAGGAGTCGAGGACGGCGACGCTCGCCCGCTTCGCCACCGAGATCACTCGCGGCCTGCTCTGCCGCCACTCGATGCCAAGCAGGTCACACGCGGCTGTGAAGATGTCCCGGATGTCGACCGAGGCGTTCGTGAACTCGTAGCGCGGATAGGGCGCGTAATGAGTGCCGTATGCCCGGTTGAGCGCCCGGCAGCCGTCGGAGTGAATCAGCCCGCGAAGGAGGGGCCCCGGATCCGCCTCGACGAGCTCCTGCTGCCATGGCGCCAGCTCGATCTTTCGCTCATGCTTGCGCCCAGGCCCGTGCTGCGGGAACAGACATGCCCAGTGTTTCGAGTTTGCGTATATTTCGGTGCATCCCACTTTCTGAACCCGCCCCACCTTGACTGGAAGCACTGCGCCGATGGCTTGCTCGCACCACTGCATGAGCTGGGGATAGTCATCACAACAAATGATGCGCAGCTTGTACACCCCCTTCTTGTCCAGCGACAGGCACCCATCGCCAAGGTAGAGGCCGAGGAGGTAGACATACTCTTCCCTGGGAATACGGTCTAGCCGGCTCATGCAAACGGGGCATGCGTACCGGGTGTATCCGGACGTACCAGCGCGATGACCCTCGAAGTCCGGAACATTTCCCAGAAGCCACTCCCGAATCGTCCAGCGCGAGATGCCGGTAGCCCGGGCGATCTCAGACTTGTTCAGGCCGTCGGCCCAGAGCTTCTTCACAAGCGCGACTTCCTCTAAGGTGCGCATGCCAGCACTCCTCATCGCGTGACAGATATCATCGATACGGGCCAAGAAGGCCCATGTACTCACAAGCAGAAGCTATCGGCCGACACCGACAGAGTTGTCAGGATTCATGTCCTGTACGTCAAACGCCCATGGGGCGCCTCCGACCACATCGCCAGACCCGGTAGACTTGGCTGCGTCCGCGCGCAGGTAGCTTCTTTCCGTGGGCCCGGTAGGCAAACTGGCAAAG
The DNA here is from genome assembly GCF_010550695.1 of Phytoactinopolyspora alkaliphila. Classification (GTDB taxonomy): domain Bacteria; phylum Actinomycetota; class Actinomycetes; order Jiangellales; family Jiangellaceae; genus Phytoactinopolyspora; species Phytoactinopolyspora alkaliphila. The sequence goes on along the minus strand of NZ_JAAGOB010000001.1, from coordinate 224,372 downwards.
CCGCGGCACTCAAAATGCCGTGTTTGTGGGTTCGACTCCCACCCGGGCTACAGCGCTAGATGTGCTGGTACGTGAGATCGGGGCGCCGGACCTCCAAAGGTCCGGCGCCCCGATGCGCGTCGTACGGTCAGGAACAGGCCGACGTGTACTCGTAGGCGTCGGCCGTCGGGCCGGTCACGCCGGACTCGACGGTCGACAGCCCGAGCGATCCCTCGGCGTCCGGCTTGTTGATGACGGCGGTGCGCACCGCCACCTCGTTCGGGTCGCCGCCGAACGTCGCGGTCGGCAGCATCCCCTCGTAGTCGACGTCGAGGCCGTCGACGACGCCGCGCACGCCCGACCGGGTCAGATCGCCGCTGGCGGCCGCCGCCTCCAGCGCTGCCTTGATCGGATACGACCACACCCAGCCGAAGATGTAGCCGTCGTTGTCCGGCAATGCGCCGCCCAGCGACTCACGCAGGGCGTCATGTCCGGCCGACTCGCCGTCGATGCCCTCCCACGGGGCGACGTTCGTGTATGCGACGGTCGGCGCCTCCCCGGCCGGAGAGCCCAGCAGCGCCGGGTTCCAGGTCGGTGCGGAGCCGATGTCGTCCGCGTAGGCGCCTTGGGCTGGCACGGTCTCGTTCAACGACGCCTCGACGCCCACCCACCCATGGAAGCCGCCATTGTCGTCGACGATCTGCAGCATGGGCTTGACGTGCGAGTGCCCGGTGTAGCAGTACTCGCCCGGCCGTCAGCGTTCGCCAGCCGCCAGCTCCACATCGTGTCCCGGCGATGCCCGATCGGGCTACGGGCCGGCGAGACGTAGTAGTCCGTTCCCGGGCCTCCCCCGCCCGTGGTGCGGGCACCGAGACAGCTGCCGCCGCTGCATACCGACCAGTCCCGCACCCAGAACGGCGAGCCGTCGCCGCTGTCGATAAACGGGGGCTGGTTGGTGGCCGTGGTCTTCCACAGGCGGTAGGAGTGCTCGAACTGCCAATGGTCGGCCGCGGCGATGGTGGACATGGGCATTCGGGCGCTCCACGCCGCGTTGCTGCCGTAGCCGTATCCGTGCGTGGCGCCGAAGCTCGAACCGGAGAATTCCAGGGTGGCCAGCGCGCCGTCGGCGGCCGAGGCTATCGTCCACTCCTCCCAGCCGCCGTCTCCGCTCCACGTCACCCGGACCGTATTGCCCGTCACGGTGTAGGTGCCGGTGAGCGTCTTGGACGCTCCGGTCGACTGGTAGCCGCCGGCGGTCTGGATGCTGCAGGACCGAGTGGGACATCCCTGAGCCGTGAATCCGGTGTATGTGCGCGTGACCCGGACCCGCTGACTCCAATGCCAATGTCGCTCGTCGACCGTGCCATCAGCATGGAAGTCGTACTGGCCCAGGCGGACCCAGTTCTGCGTCGAGGGGGCGCGCGGACATCACGACATGCTTGCGCCGCCGGAGCACAGGGTGGCCCTGGTGCGTAGCCGAAGTCCTCGTGTTCCGCGCTCTCTTGCGCTCCTGGAGGCGAAGTGGCTATCACCGCATGCGGCGAGCGTGAAGTCGCGAATGCCCGGCCAGCACATGGCGGGCCGGGCATTCCAGACGCGGTAGGTGACTCAGTTGTAGGCGGGTGCGACGTTGCCGACGGCATCGCCGATACGGTGCACGCGCATGGCGTTGGTGGAACCGGGAATGCCTGGAGGGGAGCCGGCCACGATGACCACCAGGTCACCCCGCTCGCATCGTCCTTGCTCCAGCAGAACCCGGTCTACCTGCTTGACCATCTCGTCGGTGTGCTCCACATGGTCAGCCGGGAAGGCTTCGATCCCCCACGACAGCGCCAGCTGATGGCGGGTCGTCTCCAGCGGGCTGAACGCCAGCAAGGGGATGGAGGTCCGTATCCGCGACATGCGGCGAGCCGAGTCGCCACTCTGCGTGAACGCCACGATGTACTTGGCATCGAGCAGCTCCGCGGCCTCAACCGCGGCCTTGGTGATCACGCCACCCTTGGTGCGAGGCTTGGTGCCGAGCGGCGGAATGCGGTCCAGGCCATGCGCCTCCACCGTCTCCACGATCTTGCTCATGGTGGCGACCGTCTCGATCGGGTAGCTCCCGACGCTGGTCTCGCCGGACAGCATCACCGCGTCCGCGCCGTCGAGCACCGCGTTGGCGACATCGGAGGTCTCCGCCCGCGTCGGTCGCGGATTCCCGATCATCGAGTCGAGCATCTGCGTGGCGACGATCACCGGCTTGGCCCGACGACGACACAACGACACGGCCTGCTTCTGAACCAGCGGCACGTCCCACAGCGGCAACTCGACCCCGAGGTCACCGCGGGCGACCATGACGCCGTCGAACGCATCGACGATCTCCTCCAGATTCTCCACCGCCTGCGGCTTCTCCACCTTGGCGATGACCGGCAGGCGGATGCCCTCCTCCTGCATGATCTGGTGAACGGGCTCGATATCGGCCGCGGAGCGCACGAACGACAACGCAATCATGTCGGCGCCGGTGCGCAGGCCCCAGCGAAGGTCCTCGATGTCCTTCTCGGACATAGCCGGAACGCTCACCGCCGTGCCCGGGAGGTTCAGTCCCTTGTTGTTGGAGACCCGGCCACCCAGGACGACCCGGGTGACGACGTCGCTGCCCTGCACGTCCTCGACCTCGAGGGCGAGGCGGCCGTCGTCGACGAGTACCTGGTCGCCGCGCTTCACGTCGCCCGGCAGCCCGGTGTAGGTGGTGGAGCTACGCTCCACGTCGCCGGAGATGTCATCAGTGGTGATGGTGAACGTCGCACCGGGCTCGAGGACGACAGAGCCCTGCTCGAACGTACCCAGACGGATCTTGGGGCCTTGCAGGTCGACAAGCACGCCGACATTGCGGCCCAGCTCGGCTGCAGCCTTGCGGACCCGGGCGTACCGTTCCTCGTGCTCGAGATGGCTGCCGTGGCTGAGGTTGAAGCGGGCCACGTCCATGCCTGCCTCGACCAGTTCCTGCAGTCGCTCAGGGGAATCGGTCGCCGGACCGAGGGTGCAGACTATCTTCGCTTTACGCACGTCTATCAACTCTAGACCCAATCCACTCGTTCCGGCGAGTGGAAGCCCACTCGCACCCGCTATTCACCACCTGATCGTCGAAATGTCATCTGATCGCGTGCGCGGCGAGAGCGCTAACGATCAGCTGACAGATCAGCGTTGTACTGCGTTGATGTGCCATCTGATCCACAGCTGTCCACATCGTGGAGATGATCAGGTGACACAACTTTGGAGGCACACCAGCTCCCCCGCGCTGTTCGTCACCTGATCTTCCCGTCGACGTGGATCAGCCGACATTTCGACGATCAGGTGACCAACAGGGGTGGGGGTCACACGACGAGCGGGCGGTCGGTCGGCGCCACTGGAGCCGGGAGCCGGTCAGCTCCGGTCAGCCAGTGGTCCACGGCCGACGCGCACGCCCTGCCTTCCGCGATCGCCCAGACGATGAGCGACTGGCCACGGCCCGCGTCGCCGGCCACGAAGACCCCGGGAACGCTGGTCTCGTAGGCGCTGTCCCGTACGATGTTGCCGCGCCCGTCCAGTTCAACGGCCAGCTGCTCGAGCAGCGGCGAGCGCTCCGGCCCGACGAAGCCCATCGCGAACAGCACGAGGTCAGCCGGCAAATCGCGCTCGGTGCCCTCCACCGGCTCGAACCCGCCGGTAACCGCCCGCTGCACTTCGACAAGCCGCAATGCGCGCACGTTGCCCGCGTCGTCCCCGACGAATTCCGTGGTGGAGACCGAGTAGACCCGCTCGCCACCTTCCTCGTGGGCGCTCGACGTACGCAGCATCAGCGGCCAGGTGGGCCACGGGGTGGACTCGTGCCGGGTGTCCGGTGGTTCCGGCATGATCTCCAGCTGCGTGACGGACGCGGCGCCCTGCCGGTGCGCTGTGCCGAGACAGTCGGCGCCCGTGTCGCCACCACCGATAATGACCACGTGCTTGCCTTCGGCGGTGATCTGCTCCGGCACGGACTCGCCGAGCGCCACCCGGTTGGCCTGCGGCAGGTAATCCATCGCCTGGTGGATCCCGTCCAGCTCCCGGCCCGGAATCGGGAGGTCACGAGCCTCCGTGGCGCCTACGGCGAGCACGACGGCGTCGTACCGGGCCTTGAGCTCCTGGCCGGTCAGGGTCTCCCCCACCTCGACGCCGGCACGGAAGATGGTGCCCTCGGCGCGCATCTGTTCCAGGCGACGGTCCAGGTGGCGCTTCTCCATCTTGAACTCGGGAATGCCGTAGCGCAGCAGACCACCGATGCGATCCGCCCGCTCGTACACCGCCACCGTGTGGCCGGCGCGGGTCAGCTGCTGTGCCACCGCGAGGCCTGCCGGGCCGGATCCGATCACCGCGATGGTGCGGTCGGTCAGCCGCTCCGGAGGCTGCGGAGCCACCCAGCCTTCCTCGAACGCCCGGTCGATGATGGCGACCTCGACATTCTTAATGGTCACGGCGTCGTCGGCGATAGCGACAACGCACGCCGCCTCGCATGGCGCCGGGCACAGCCGCCCGGTGAACTCCGGGAAATTGTTGGTCGCGTGCAGCCGCTCGGCCGCCTCGTGCCAGTCGTCCCGCCAGACAAGGTCGTTCCATTCCGGGATCAGGTTCCCCAGCGGGCAGCCCTGGTGGCAGAACGGGATGCCGCAGTCCATGCAGCGCCCGGCCTGCTTGGTGATGATCGGCAGCAACGTCTTGCCGATTCCGGGCTTCGGGTAGACCTCGTCCCAGTCCTTGACCCGCTCGGGCACCGGTCGCGGGGTGGCGCCCTGCCGCCCAGTCGTCAGGAATCCACGTGGATCAGCCACCGGCCACCTCCATCACAGCTACGTCTACATCTCGTCCATCGCGCTCGGCGGCGGCCTTGGCGGCGAGCACTCGCTTGAAGTCACGCGGCATCACCGTGGTGAACCGCGTCACGGTCGTCTCCCAGTCCGCCAGCAGCCGCTCCGCCACCGTCGAACCGGTCTCCTCGCGGTGGCGGGTGATCAGCCCGCGCAGCATCTCCACCGCCTCGCCGGACGGCTCCTCGAGTTCCACCATCTCGCTGTTGGCCAGTGCTGGGTCGAGGTCCAGCACGTACGCCGTGCCGCCCGACATGCCAGCGGCGACGTTGCGTCCGGTCTTGCCGAGAATCACCGCCACACCGCCGGTCATGTACTCGCAGGCGTGGTCACCGACACCCTCGACGACGGCCGTCACGCCGGAGTTGCGCACGCAGAAGCGTTCGCCGGCCACGCCGCGGATGAACAGCTCGCCGCTGGTGGCGCCGTACGCTGTCACGTTGCCGGTGATGACGTTGTCTTCTGCGACGAGGTTCGCCGACCGGTCCGGCCGGAGGATGATCCGGCCTCCCGACAAGCCCTTGCCGAGGTAATCGTTGGCATCGCCCTCCAGGCGCAGCGTGACGCCGCGGGGAACGAATGCGCCGAACGACTGTCCGGCCGAGCCGACCAGGGTGATGTCGATGGTTCCGTCCGGCAGCCCGTCGGTGCCGTACTTCTTCGTCACCTCGTGACCAAGCATCGTGCCGACGGTCCGGTTCACGTTGCGCACCGCGACCTGTGCCCGTACTGGCTCGCCGTGCTCCAAAGCGTCGGTGGCGAGCACGATGAGCTGATTGTCCAGCGCCTTCTCCAGGCCGTGATCCTGCCCCACTACCTGACGCCGGGCAGCACCCTCGGGCAGCTCCGGCACGTGCAGCAGCGGAGACAAGTCCAGTCCCGTGGCCTTCCAGTGGTCCACAGCCTCGGTGGTGTCGAGCACTTCGGCGTGGCCGATGGCCTCGTCCAGGCTGCGGAAGCCCAGCTGTGCGAGGTACTCGCGGACCTCCTCGGCGATGTACTCGAAGAAGGTGACGACGAACTCCGCCTTGCCGGTGTAGCGCTTGCGCAGCTCCGGGTTCTGGGTCGCGATTCCCACGGGGCAGGTGTCCAGATGACAGACCCGCATCATGACGCAGCCGGACACCACCAGCGGAGCGGTGGCGAAGCCATACTCCTCCGCTCCGAGCAGCGCGGCGATGACGACGTCACGACCGGTCTTGAGCTGGCCGTCGGTCTGCACCACGATCCGGTCCCGGAGGCCGTTGAGCAGCAACGTCTGCTGTGTCTCGGCCAGCCCGAGCTCCCATGGGCCGCCCGCGTGCTTGAGGCTGGTCAGCGGCGAGGCGCCCGTACCGCCGTCGTGTCCCGAAATGAGCACCACGTCGGCGTGCGCCTTCGACACACCCGCTGCGACCGTACCGACACCCACCTCGGCCACCAGCTTCACGTGGATACGTGCCGCCGGGTTGGAGTTCTTCAGGTCGTGGATCAGCTGCGCGAGATCCTCGATGGAGTAGATGTCATGGTGCGGCGGCGGAGAGATCAGCCCCACGCCCGGCGTGGAGTGCCGGGTCTTGGCCACCCACGGGTACACCTTGTTTCCGGGAAGCTGACCGCCCTCGCCGGGCTTCGCGCCCTGCGCCATCTTGATCTGGATGTCGTCGGCGTTGGTCAGGTACTCCGAGGTGACGCCGAAGCGCCCACTGGCGACCTGCTTGACCGCGCTACGCCGCTCCGGGTCGTAGAGCCGGTCAGTGTCCTCGCCGCCCTCACCGGTGTTGGACCGGGCGCCCAGCCGGTTCATGGCGATGGCCAGCGTCTCGTGCGACTCCTTGCTGATGGAGCCGTAGGACATCGCGCCCGTGTTGAACCGCCGCACGATCGACTCGACCGGCTCGACTTCCTCGATCGGCACCGGCGGCCGTGCGCCTTCCTTGAAAGCGAACAGCCCACGCAGCGTCATCAGCCGCTTGGTCTGCTCGTCAACCCGGCTCGTGTACTGCTTGAAGACGTCGTAGCGTCCGGCTCGGGTGGAGTGCTGCAGGCGGAACACGGTCTCGGGGTCGAACAGGTGATGCTCGCCCTCGCGCCGCCACTGGTATTCGCCGCCCACATCGAGGGTGCGGTGCGCCGGGGCCACGCCGCCCGGCGGGTAGGCCCGCACGTGCCGGCGGCGAACCTCCTCGGCGATGACGTCCAGGCCGACGCCGCCCAGCCGGGACGCGGTCCCGGTGAAGTACTTGTCAACAACATCGGCCGACAGCCCTAGCGCTTCATAGATCTGCGCGCCGGTGTACGACGCGACGGTCGACACCCCCATCTTGCTCATCACCTTGAGCACGCCCTTGCCGAGCGCCTTGATCAGATTGGCGACGGCCTTCTCGGGCTCGACACCGCTCAGGAACGTTCCCCGCCGGGCGAGGTCCTCGACGCTCTCCATCGCCAGATACGGGTTGATGGCGGCGGCGCCGTAGCCGATGAGAAGCGCGACGTGGTGAACCTCGCGCACGTCGCCTGCCTCGACGACCAGCCCGACAGACGTACGCGTCTTCTCCCGGATGAGATGGTGATGAACGGCACTGGTGAGGAGCAACGACGGAATCGGTGCCTGGGTGGCGTCCGAGTGCCGGTCGGAGAGAACGACGATCCGCGCCCCCGCGTCGATCGCCTTGGACACCTCGTTGCAGATCTCGTCGAGCCGGCGGGCCAGACCGGACGCTCCGGCAGCCACATCGAACAGGCCGCGGATCACGTGCGTGGCATACCCGGGCAGGTTGCCGTCCCGGTTGATGTGGATGATGCGGGCGAGGTCGTCGTTGTCGATCACGGGGAACGGGACGACGAGCTGACGGCAGGCCGCCGGGCCCGGCTCCAGCAGATTGCTCTCCGGGCCGATGGTGCTGGCGAGCGACGTGACCAGCTCTTCGCGGATCGCGTCCAGCGGCGGGTTGGTGACCTGAGCGAACAGCTGGGAAAAGTAGTCGAACAGCATCCGCGGCCGCTCGGACAGGGTGGCGATGGGCGTGTCGGTGCCCATCGAGCCGATCGGCTCGGCACCCTTCATCGCCATCGGCGTCAGCAGGATGCGCAGCTCTTCCTCGGTGTAGCCGAAGGTCTGCTGACGACGAGCGACGCTGGCGTGGGTGTGCACCACGTGCTCGCGCTCAGGCAGGTCGTTGAGATGGATCAGGCCGGCATGCAGCCACTCGCTGTACGGGTGCGCGGTGGCGAGCTCGTTCATGACCTCGTCGTCGTTGATCAGCCGGTGCTCGGCCAGATCGGCCAGGAACATCCGGCCGGGTTCGAGACGGCCCTTGCGCACGACCTTCGACGGCTCGATGTCGAGCACGCCAGCCTCCGAGGCGAGAACCACGAGGCCGTCGTCGGTGACCCACCAGCGGCCTGGACGAAGGCCGTTGCGGTCGAGCACGGCGCCGACCTGCGTGCCGTCGGTGAACACCACACACGCCGGGCCGTCCCACGGCTCCATGACGGCGCTGTGGAACTGGAAGAACGCCCGGCGCTCCTCCGACAGGCCGGCGTGATTCTCCCAGGCCTCCGGGATCATCATCCGCACCGCGTGCGGCAGGCTGCGCCCACCGAGGTGCAGCAGTTCGAGGACCTCGTCGAAGCTCGCGGAGTCGCTGCCGGTGGGGTCGACGATCGGGTACAACCGGGACAGGTCGCCGGGGATAAGGCTGCTGGACAGTAGCGACTCGCGGGCGCGCATCCAGTTCCGGTTTCCCTGGACGGTATTGATCTCGCCGTTGTGCGCCACGTAGCGGTACGGGTGCGCCAGCGGCCAGCTGGGGAACGTGTTGGTGGAGAACCTGGAGTGCACCACGGCGAGGGCGGAGGCGAACCGGTGGTCGGAGAGATCCGGGAAGAACGGCTCCAGCTGACCGGTGGTCAGCATGCCCTTGTAGACGATGGTGCGCGCCGACAGGCTCGGGAAGTAGGCGTCGGTCTCGTGCTCGGCCCGCTTGCGCAGCGCGAAGGCGCGCCGCTCGAGGTCCATGCCCTCGGCACCGCCCACGAAGAGCTGGCGGAAGCGCGGCATCGTGGACCTGGCGGTGGCGCCCACCAGCGACGTCGTGGTGGGCACAGCACGCCAGCCCAGGACCTGAAGCTCTTCCTCGGCGGCCATGCGCTCGATGGCGTCGACCGTCTTCTGCGCGAGTTCGTCGTCGTCGGGCAGGAAGGCCAGACCAACGGCGTACGAGCCCTGCTCGGGCAGCTCGAAGGGGACCACGTCCCGCAGGAACGCGTCGGGCACCTGCACCAGAATCCCCGCGCCATCGCCGGAATCGGGCTCGGAGCCCGATGCTCCCCTATGGTCGAGATTGGCCAAGGCGGTGAGCCCATGCCGGACGATCTGGTGGCTGGCCACACCGTCGAGCGTGGCCACGAAGGCCACACCGCAGGCGTCATGCTCGAACCGGGGGTCGTACAAACCCTGAGGGGCAGGCGTGAGGCGCATCGGCACTCCCGTCGTCGTCGAAGTGGCGGCGGGTGGATCGGGACAGCGCTGGCCCTGGAGCTCGCATTTCGAGTTTCGTGGAGGTTACATCATCAGAGCAGCGAATTGTTGTGCCGTCTCACCAAAAGTTAGACAAAAACAACATCCTGGTTGCGACGGCGCCAGTGCCGCGCGCGACCTACCTGAGCCACAGAACGTGGATCTACAGGCACTGCGCCAGGCGCGACTCTACCGCATCAACCAATGTTACGGCGATATGCCGCGCCGAATTCCGTCGTGGTGCTCATGTGCGATGCCCCTGGAGGGGCATCCTCGCGCGGCGGTGAGCACCCCTCGGCGGTGCCAAATGATCATGTAAACCATGTTTCTTCGTGCGATACCAGGCCTGCAGGCATGGTGAAGCACGAAGAAACATGGTTTACATGATCATTTAGGCTGCGGTCGTCCAGGTGGACAGGCAGTCGCTCACCGATCCGTGGAGGTCGGGCTCCCGGGCGTGTCGGCGGCCTTCGCGGGGTCCGTGGGCGCGTCGCCGTCCCCCGGTTTCTCCGTCGCGGCGCCGGCTCCCGCGGATGCGCCGGTGTCTGCCGTCGTGTCCGCGCTTGCCGGATCGTCTGCGCCGGTCGGCGTGCCGGCCTCGACGGTGGTGTCCGTTCCGGCGTCCCGGGACGTCTCCGTGCCGGCCTCGTCGGCGTCGGCGGGCGCGTCAGCGTCGGCGGGCGCGTCAGCGTCGGCGGGCGCGTCAGCCTCGGCGGGCGCGTCAGCGTCGGCGGGCGCGTCAGCGTCGGCGGGCGCGTAGTCGCCGCGCACCTCTTCGGGTGTCTCCCGGCCTGGGTGCCGCCGCGCCGACCAGACGAAGAACCCGATGGCGACGACGAAGAGCAGGCCCGACACCCACTGGTTGACCCGCAGGCCGAGGATCTCGTTGGCCGGGTCGATGCGCAGGTACTCGAACAGGCTCCGGCCGAGCGTATATCCGGCGACGTAGAGGGCCAGCACCCGGCCGTGGCCGAGCTTGAAGCGGCGATCCGCCCACATCAGCAGCAGGGCCACTCCGAGCGCCCACAAGGACTCATACAGGAAGGTGGGATGGAACGTCTCGACGTCCAGGTACTCGGCCGGCCGCTTTCGCGGTGCCACCTCCAGCGCCCAGGGCAGGTCGGTGGGCTTGCCGTAGAGCTCCTGGTTGAACCAGTTTCCCCAGCGGCCGATCGCCTGCGCGATCAGCACACCCGGTGCCAGCGCGTCGGCCATCGCCAGGAACGGGATGTTCCGCCGCCGGCAGGCGATCCACACACCGAGCGCGCCACCGGCGACGGCGCCCCAGATGCCGATGCCGCCTTCCCAGATCCAGAACGCCTCATACCACGGCCTGCTGCCCTCACCGAAGTACAGCTGGTTGTCCGTGATGACGTGGTAGATCCGGGCGCCGACGATACCGAACGGCACCGCCCAGATCGCGACGTCGCTGACCGCTTCCGGCGCTCCACCCCGAGCCGCCCACCGGCGGGTGCCGAGCCAGATGGCGAAAATGATCCCGATGACGATGCACAGGGCGTAGGCCCGGATGGGAACCGGCCCGAGGTGCCAGACGCCGTCGTCGTACCAATCCCCCACGTCTAGCACGTCAGGGCTGGGAAACGACGTCGGGAGAAGGGACGAGACGGCGGCAGGCACGTTGGCGCTCACGCGGAGACAGTAGCGGGTGAGCCCGGGCTAGTCCTCATCGGCCCCGGTGTCTTCTTCGTCCGTGTTCTCCTCGGCGCCGCTTCCCTCGTCGGCGGCTTCTTCATCCTCGGCGCCATCCTCCTCGGAGGCGCCCTCGTCGGCCGGCTCGCCGCTCGCGGCGGCTTCCACGGCGGCGGCGAGCATGTCCGGCGTGGGGTTGTCCACCAGCTCACCGTTGACGAAGATCGTCGGCGTGCCACCGATCTGGGCCTCACGGGCAGAGTCGGTCACCGATGTGGACCACGCGTCGTAGGTGCCATCACGCACGCAGCTGGCGTAGTCGCCTCCGATGCCGATGTCGTCACCGAGGCTGACCAGCTGGTTGTTGGACCATGCCTGGAACCTGGCGAAGGCCTCGCTTATGAACTCCTTCGCCATGCCCTCATCAGCGGCGCACGCGAGCGCGTTGTTGGCCCGGGTCGACTGGACACCGCCGGTGTAGGTCACCGGGTGATAGATCACCCTGGCCTCACCCGCCTCGACCCACTGGTCGATCTGGGCTCCGTTAGCCTGCTCGAAGGTCTGGCAGTGGGGGCAGCGGAAGTCCATCCAGTTCTCAATCGTCACCGGCGCGTCCGCATCGCCCACGACGATCCCGTTGTCGCCCTCCACCTGGGAGGCGTTCTCGGGAACGGCCACAGTCCCGTCCTCGTCGCCTCCGCGGCTACTGATCACCGCGATAGCGATGATCGCCACGCCCACCAGCACCGCGGCCGCGATGCCCAGACGCATGGTGCGCTCCCTGGCGCGGTCCTTGCGCGCCTGCTCCTCACGCATCGCCTTGACCCGTTCCCGGGCCTCCGCCTTCTTGGTGCTCATCAGCTGCCTCTTTCGGATGACATGATTGACCGTGCGCGTTGCGCTGCCGCAACGAAAGCCGTCGACGACGGTACAACTTTCACGCGACGCAGGCGAGTTCCCCGCCGAAAATCACAGATCGGTCACGCTTGCCGGCGAACGCCGGAAGACAGCTGGCCGGCCAGCTCCCCGGCCGCGCGCACCCCGTCCGCGGGACTGTCCGCGTCGAGGAGGCATCGCACGAAAGCCGAACCGACGATGACACCGTCCGCGAAATTCGCCACCTCGGCCGCCTGGTCCGCATTGGATACGCCGAGCCCCACCGCCACCGGCAAGGCCGTCGTCTTCCGGGTGCGAGCGACGAGGTCCGCGGCCGCGTCGCCGACCTGGTCACGGGTGCCGGTGACACCCATCGTCGAGGCGGCGTAGACAAAACCGCGGCACGCCTCCGTGGTCAGCGCGATGCGCTTGTCCGTGGACGACGGCGCGACCAGGAAGACGGTGTCGAGGTCCTGGGAACGGGCCACCGGAAGCCACTCCTCGGCGTCGTCCGGGATGATGTCCGGGGTGATGACGCCCGCCCCACCCGCCGCGGCCAGGTCACGGCTGAACCGCTCAGGCCCGTACCGGTCGATCGGGTTCCAGTACGACATCACCAGCGTGGGCGTGCCCGTCGCCGCCACCGCCTCGACGGTGCGCAGGACGTCCGTCGTGTTGGCGCCGGCACGCAAGGCAGCCTCGACGGCGGTCTGGATCACCGGCCCGTCCATGAGCGGATCGCTGTACGGAAGCCCCACCTCGACCACGTCCACACCCGCGTCGACCATCGCCTTCAGCACGTCCACCGCGCCCGCGACACTCGGATACCCGGCCGGGAGATAACCGACCAGGGCCGCACGCTCCTCCGAGCGCGCCCTCTCGAACGCTACCGACGCACTCACTTCTCGTCTCCCGTCCCGCTGTCGGATCCCGGTGCCCCGCCGGAGTCCAGTAAGCCGAACCACCGCGCCGCGGTGTCCACGTCCTTGTCACCACGCCCGGACAGGTTGACCAGGATCACGGCGCCCTCTCCGAGCCGGGCGCCGAGCTTGCGCGCGCCGGCCAGCGCATGCGCGCTCTCGATGGCGGGGATGATCCCCTCGGTGCGGCAGAGCAGCCGGAACGCCTCCATCGCCTCGGCGTCGTCGATGGGCTCGTAGACGGCGCGGCCGATGTCACTGAGCCAGGAGTGCTCCGGTCCCACGCCGGGGTAGTCCAGCCCGGCCGAGATGGAGTGCGACTCGATCGTCTGGCCGAACTCGTCCTGCAGCAGGTACGAGCGAGCGCCGTGGAGCACGCCCGGTGACCCCGCGCTGATGGTGGAGGCGTGCCGTCCGCTGGCCACGCCGTCGCCGCCTGCCTCGAAGCCGTAGAGCGCGACGTCGGTGTCCTCGACGAAGGCGTGGAAGATCCCGATCGCGTTGGAACCCCCGCCGACACACGCCGCGACCGCGTCCGGCAGCGCCCCGGTGAGCTCCAGAACCTGCTGGCGCGCTTCGACGCCGATGATGCGCTGAAGGTCACGGACGAGCGTGGGAAACGGGTGCGGCCCGGCGACCGTGCCGAAGACGTAGTTCGTGGTGTCGACGTTGGTCACCCAGTCCCGCAGGGCCTCGTTGATGGCGTCCTTCAACGTCTTGGATCCGGTGGAGACAGGCACCACCGTGGCGCCGAGGAGCTCCATCCGGGCGACGTTGAGCGCCTGCCTACGGGTGTCCTCCTCGCCCATGTAGATGACGCACTCCAGCCCCATCAGCGCGGCCGCCGTGGCGGTGGCTACGCCGTGCTGGCCGGCGCCGGTCTCAGCGATCACCCGCTTCTTGCCGATGCGTCTGGTCAGCAGCGCTTGCCCAAGCACGTTGTTGATCTTGTGCGACCCGGTGTGGTTGAGGTCTTCCCGTTTCAGGAGCACCCGGGCACCGGAGGCCGCTTCGGCACTGAACCTGGCTACCTCGGTGACCGGCGTGGGACGCCCGCTGTAGGACTTCAGCAGGCCGTCGAGCTCCGACTGGAACGCTGGATCGACAGCGGCCGACTGGTACTCCCGGTCAAGCTCGTCGAGCGCCGCGATGAGTGCCTCAGGAACGTACCGGCCGCCGTACGGCCCGAACCGCCCCGGCCGGCCGGCCGGCGAATCCTGTTGCGGATGTCTGGTCGAGCTCACCACTGACTCCCTCGAGGTGGTCTTCATAGTCGCCCGGGAGGAGTGCTACTCCTTTTCCTGGGCGACGTTCCTCACTACTGGCGGTTGTTCAACGCCGGGTGCGCTCCGGCCGCCACCAGATCCGCGACGGCGCTGCGGGGATCCCTGCCGGTGACCAGGGTCTCGCCGACGAGAACCGCGTCGGCGCCGTCCTGACCCAGCTCGATGACGTCGTGCGGCCCGCGCACGCCGGACTCGGCGATCCGGACGACGCCGTCCGGGATCAGCGGGGAAAGCCGGTGGAATGTCCGCGTGTCCACTTCGAGCGTGGCGAGGTCGCGGGCGTTGACGCCGATGATCCGTGCGCCGGCGTCGGCAGCGCGTTTGACCTCGTCCTCGGTGTGCGCCTCGACCAGCGGGGTGAGGCCGATCGACTCGGCGCGCTCGATCAGGCTGATCAGCGCGTTCTGCTCCAGGGCCGCCACGATCAGCAGGGCGAGGTCAGCACCGTAGGCGCGTGCCTCCCACAGCTGGTAGCTGCTGACGATGAAATCCTTACGCAGCACTGGAACATCGACCGACGCCCGCACGGCCCGCAAATCGTCCAGGGTGCCGCCGAAGCGTCGCTCCTCGGTCAGCACGCTGATGGCGGCGGCTCCGCCGGACTCGTAGTCACCGGCCAGCGCGGCCGGATCCGAGATCTCGGCGAGAGAACCTCTGGAAGGGCTCGAGCGTTTCACCTCCGCGATCACCGCCACCCCCGAGGACCGCAGTCTCGGCAACGGGTCGTGCGCTGCTGGCTGCTTCGACGCGAGCGCCTTCAGCTCGTCCAGCGGCGTCCGTTCCTGCCGTGCGGCGAGGTCGGCGCGGACACCGTCGAGGATCTCCTCGAGTACGCTCACCCTTGCCCTCCGCTGGTTGTGCCTGCATGGCGACATCTGTGGGTCGTGCTCCGGCTGCTCCAGAGTAGCCAGGGGCGCTGGGGCGCTCCCCCGCACCCCCTGCCTCGGCCCACGGCGTGACGAAGATCCGCAGGCCAGCGGCACTGCTCGGCCCGGGTGCAGACGGGACGGAGGGTACCCGAAGCCCGGCAGCCGACCGGTGCTCCCTCACTCTCCGTCATCGGAGCGTTCGGTGACCGCGGGGCGTTCCAGGGCGTAGCCCACGCCGCGCACGGCCCGGATCCGCAGCGCTCCGTCAAGCTTGCTGCGCAGCGTCGCCACATGAACGTCGATGGTCCTCGACCCCACGGCATTCGGATACCCGAGCGCGTCTCGCATCAGGTCCTGCCGCGAGCACACCTCGCCCGCGCGGCTCATCAGATGGGCGAGCACGGCCGTCTGCAACGGCGTAAGCGGCACGTCATGGCGCAACGCGTCACCGACGACACGGCGTTGCGACGTGTCCAGCGTGACCCCGGCAACGGAGATCGACGCCGGGCGCCCAGTGGGCCGACCCGCCGCCACGGCACCGCGGCCGCCGATCACGGTTACCCGCTTCTGCCCTCAGCCGGCACCGACGCGTCCTCCGACGAGCCCGGGCGAGTGGTCTGCCCGAGTCCCATCATCTGCATCACCTTGCCGACGATGCCTCCGAGCACGATCAGGCCGACACCACCGAACCAGAACACCTGCCAGGTCAGCGTCATGACACCAATGGCAGCCACCACGAACCCGGCCAGGATGATGATGACGGCTGTCCAGGCCGCCGGGGTGTGGCCGTGGCTGTTGCTGGCCATTCCGCCTCCTTGAAGGATGTGACGGCAGCGGATCGCGATGTCCGCCAATCCGTGCGCGCGTTCGGTCTCCCCCTATTGTGCCGGATGGCGTGTGCGTTACGCAGTCGGGTCGTCGCCCCGGTCCAGAGCGTCCCACGCCTCGGCCGGATTCGGCTTGGATTGCGTGGTGTCCAGCTCCTTCGGCTGCCGGCCCGTGCCTCGCGCACTGCCCGGACGTTCGTACCGCGATCCCATCCCAGGCCAGGCCGGCCCGCGTAAGGCGATCAGCCCGCCCGCCACGGCGACCATGACGGAACCGAGCATCACCAGGGCCGGCCAGGCCGGATACGTGGTGACCTCGACCACCGAATCGGACTGGCCGGGCGCGTCGAGTACCCACTGCCGTACCCGTCCGCGCAAATCCGCCGCCACAACAACCGTCGCGGCGATCGCGGCACCGGCGAGGAGGACCAGCAGGCCACCTGCCACGCGCCGGCCGGCTCCGCGCACCGCCGGAACCAGGACCACCGCGGCCAACGCCACCAGCGGCACCGCGGATACCAAGGGCGCGAGATCGTTGCCGGAGACCGCGGTGGACGACTCGGCAAACGACGTCCGGAGGTGCACCATCGCCCACGACCGTCCGGCCGACACCAGTCCTAGAACCCCACCGGCCGCCAGGAGGAGCAGCGTGCCCAGATACTCGCGCCGCATCGGCCGGCTCATGAGTCCGCGAGCGGGCGCATCGCGTCGGCGATGGCGACGGCCCGGAGGGCAGCAGCCGCCTTGTTCCTGGACTCGGTCCACTCCGCCTCTGCGTCGGAGTCGGCCACGATGCCACCACCGGCCTGGACATACGCCCGGCCGGCGCGGATCAGAGCGGTGCGGATGGCGATGGCGACGTCGAGGTCGCCCGCGAAATCCAGGTAGCCGACCACGCCGCCGTACACACCGCGCCTGGTGGGTTCCAGCTTCTCGATGATCTCCATCGCCCGCACTTTCGGCGCGCCGGAGAGCGTCCCTGCCGGGAAACACGCGGCCAGGACATCGAGCGACGTCCGCTCCTCCTGAAGCCGGCCGACCACGGTCGATTCGATGTGCATCACGTGGCTGTAGCGGCGCACGGACATGAAGTCCACCACCTCGACGCTGCCGGGGGCGCACACCCGGCCGAGGTCGTTGCGGGACAGGTCCACGAGCATCAGGTGCTCGGCACGTTCCTTCGGATCAGCCAGCAGCTCAGCGGCGAGCGCGGCGTCGGCCTCGGGCGTCTCGCCGCGCCACCGGGTCCCGGCGATGGGGTGGGTCATCACCCGGTCGCCTTCCACCTTGACCAGGGCTTCAGGGCTCGAGCCGACCACCGAGAAGGCGCCGTCGTCGTCGCCGTTGCGACCGGGGAACCGGAGAAGGTACATGTACGGGCTCGGGTTGTCTCGCCGCAGCACCCGGTAGACATCAAGAGGCTCAGCGCGTGTCTCCGCCTCGAACCGCTGGGACACCACCACCTGGAACGCCTCACCGGCGTGGATCTCCTCCTTGGCGTGCTCCACCGCGGCCAGGAACTCCGCCTTGGGCGTACGGCTGTGATGCGCCGGAAGCATGTCCGGCACGTACGGATTCACCGACGACGGCGTGGGCTCGGCCAGCCGCGCGGTCATCCGCTCGAGCCGTGCCACGGCGTCGCGCCAGGCCTCGTCGACCCGCTCGTCGCGGTTGTCCCAGTTCACCGCGTTGGCGACCAGCAGCACGGTGCCCTGTTCGTGGTCCAGCACCGCGATGTCGGTAGCCAGCAGAAAGGACATCTCGGGCAGCCCGAGGTCATCGACCGTGTCATCCGGAAGCCGCTCAAGCCTGCGGACGGCGTCGTAGGAGACGAACCCGACCAGGCCACCGGTGAGCGGCGGCAGATCCGGCAGGTGCGCGGTCCGCAGCGCCTCCAACGTGCCGGCCAGGGCCTCCCAGGGGTTACCTCCCGACGGCAGCCCCACGGGCGGGTTGCCGTGCCACACGGCTTCACCGTCGCGCTCGGTGAGGATGGCCGCCGAGTCGGCGCCGATGAACGAGTAACGCGACCACACGCCGCCGTGTTCGGCCGACTCGAGCAGGAACGTGCCGGGACGGTCTCCGGCGAGCTTGCGGTATACGCCCACCGGCGTCTCCGCGTCTGCGAGCAACCGGCGCACCACCGGGACGACACGGCGTTCCTTGGCCAGCACCCGGAACGCCTCAAGATCTGGTGTGACGGCCAGCCCGTCCGTGCCCGCGGTGGTCACGACGCCTCCTCGGTAGCGGCGTTCGGTGTGATCAGTCCGTCGTCGAAGCACGTCCGGGTCCCGGTGTGACACGCGGGCCCCGTCTGGTCGACCTTCAGCAGGATGGTGTCGCCGTCACAGTCCAGCCGGACCTCCCGGACGGCCTGCCGGTGCCCTGAGGTCTCGCCTTTCACCCAGTACTCGCGACGGCTTCGGCTCCAGTACGTCGCCTGCCCGGTGGCAAGGGTGCGGCGCAGCGCCTCGTCGTCCATCCAGGCGAGCATGAGCACCTCGCCGGTGTCATGCTGCTGCACGACAGCCGGTACGAGCCCGTCCGGCGTGCGTGACAGCCGATCGGTGACAGCGGATGAGAGACCAGGCATGACGCCCATTCTGCCCGACGACCGGATACGCCGCCCCCACCCCGGTCTACCGGGAGTCGCCGGCAACCCTCACCGGATAGGCTGTGGCCCGTCACCGGGCCGGGAAACGCTGTCCGGCGGGTGGCCTGTTCAGGCTCGCGATGCTGTTTCCCGGCCGGTCCGGTAACGGATCCGGTACCGTTCCGGGGTTCGAATGATTGATCTGACAAGGAGCGCTTCTGTGGCACGCACTACCCGAACCGCCCATGCCGTCCGCGCCGTGGCACTCGGCGCCGCGGTGGTTCTCACGGTCACCGGCTGTTCGGCCGTCGAAGACCTATTCGGTGGGGACGACGAGCCGGAACGGGACCAGGAGACCGGAGAGGTGAGCGAAATCGTCGAGGGTGCGAGCATCTTCGACATCCAGGAAGGCGACTGCATCGGGGAGATCTCGTCCGCCGAGGAAGTCCAGGAAGTCGACATCATCCCCTGTGATCAGGAGTACCAGCAGCAGGTCTACCTCATCCAGGAGATCGTCTCCGACGAGTTCCCCGACCAGGAGACGGTGGAAGCTCAGGCCGAGGAGACTTGTGTGCCGGCGTTCGAGGACTTCGTCGGCATGGCCTACGAGGAATCCGACCTGGCCATCTACTACCTCTCACCCTCGCAGGAAGGCTGGGAGTCCGAGGAGGACCGCGACCTCGTCTGCCTCGTGTACGACCCCTCGGGCGCCGTGACCGGCAGCCTTGAGGGCGCCAACCGCTGAGCGGACCAATCCCCTCGCCGGGGACGTGACCCGGTGATCACGCCGTTCGAGTGATCACCGGGACTGGGTCATCCAGGCGGAGTGCAGCTTGCTGTACACCCCGCCGGACTGCACCAGAGTGGCGTGCCGGCCGCGTTCGACGAGGCGCCCGGCGTCGAAGACGAACACCTCGTCGGCGGCTTCCGCGGTGGACAGGCGGTGGGCGATGGTCACCGACGTACGCCCGCGGGAGATGCCCTCGAGGGCACGAGCCAGACGGACCTCTGTGGCCGGGTCGACGGCACTGGTGGCCTCGTCGAGAACCAGAAGGTCGGGATCGGTGAGGTAGGCCCGGGCCAGCGCCACCAGCTGCCGTTCCCCCGATGAGAGCGACTCGCCACGCTGCCCCACGGGTGTGTCCAGGCCGCCCGGCAGCGACTCCACCCATTCGGCCAGCCCTAGCTCGGTGATGGCCAGCCAGAGATCGTCGTCCGTGGCCTCGGGACGGCCGAAGCGCAGGTTGGCCGCCAGCGTGTCGTCGAACAAGAATCCCTCCTGGGGCACCATCACCACCCTGCGGCGCAGCGACGAGAACCGGATCTGGCGCAGGTCCACGCCGTCGATCAGCACCCGCCCGGTGGCCGGGTCCATCAGCCGGGTCAGCAGCTTGGCGAAGGTGGTCTTACCGGATCCGGTCTCGCCGACGACGGCCAGCCGGGTACGCGGCGGGATGTCGACGTTCACGTCCTTGAGGACGGTGGGACCGTCCGGATACGCGTACGAGACGTTCTCGAAGCTGACGTCGATGGGTCCGCGCGGCAGCGTGGTGCCGGCGTCACCCGGATCCGCGACATCGGCCGGTGTGTCCAGGACCTCCAGCACGCGCCGCCAGCCCGCGATGGCGTTCTGCGCCTCGCTGAGCACCTCCGTGCCGACCTGGACGGGGGCGACGAAAAGCGTGACCAGAAAGATGAAGGCCAGCAGCTGGCCGAGGGTGATGTCGCCGGCGATGCCCAGGTAGACGCCTACGACCACGACGGCGGCGTTGGCGATGCCCGCCACGATCTCTCCGGTGGAGAACGTCATCGCGGCGAGCCGCTGCGCCTTGGTGGCCGCCACCCGGTGCTGCTCGACGGCGTGGTCGATGCGCTGCTGCGTCCTGGCCTCGATCGAGTAGGCCCGCACAGCCTGCGCGCCGACGACCGATTCCGAGATGGCCCCCAGCATGATGCCGACCCGTTCGCGCACCTTCATGAACGCGGCCGACAGCATCCGCTGGAACCAGCGCAAGGCGAGAAAGAACGGCAGGAATGTGACCCAGACCAGGATGGTCAGCTGCCACGAGTAGAACGCCATGATGACCGTGGCGATCATCAGCTGGCCGATGTTGAGCAGCAGGAACAGCCCACCCCACTGCACGAACTGCGAAATGGTGTCGACGTCCGTGGTGACGCGAGCCACCAGGGCGCCACGGCGCTCGGTGTTCTGCGTCAGGACTGACAGGTCGTGCACGTGCCGGAAACCGGTGGTTCGCAAGGTCGCCAAGCCGGCCTCGCTGGCCCGGAACACACGGACGTTGGTGAAGAAGGCCGCCGTCACCGTGACGGCGATGCCCAGCGCCGCCACGAGAAGCATCCACCGCACGAACGTGAGGTCGGTACCGCCGCGAGCGTTCAGGCCGCGGTCGATGGTCTGCTGCACGGCGATCGGCACGATCACGCGTCCGGCGGTCGCCACGGCGGCGATGGACAGGGTCAGCGGAAGGCCGCGGACCATCTCCGGCGACAGCGCGATGCCGCGCCGGATGGTCCGCAGGGCGCCGTCGTGGCCGGCATCGCCCAGCCTGGAGGACGCGCTCATGGACTGTCGCCGCCTTTCGCCTCGATGGCGGCCCGCTCGGCCGCGTCCCGCTCGTAGGCTGTGATGAGCCGTTCGTATCCGGATGAGCTCGCCTTGAGCTGCTCGTGAGTGCCGCGGGCACGAATCTGCCCGCCCTCGACGTAGACGACCTCGTCGGCCAGCGCGATGGTGGCTCGCCGGTATGCGACGACGACGACCGTTGACGGCAGGGACGCGTCCCGCAGGCCGGCCAGGATGCGGCGCTCCACCTCCGGATCGACGGCGCTCGTGGCGTCGTCGAGGACCAGAAGCCGAGGCCGGCGGACCAGAGCGCGGGCCAGTGCCAGACGCTGCCGCTGACCACCGGAGAGCGTCGATCCTCGCTCGCCCACTTGGGCTTGCAGGCCCTCGTCTCGCTCGCGGACGAAGCCATCGCCCTGCGCCAGTTCCAGAGCGGCCCACACGTCGTCATCGGGGACATCGCGGCCCAGGGTGATGTTGTCGCGGATGGTGTCCTCGAAGACGAACGGCTGCTGGAAGACCAGGGCGACCGATTCGGCGACCTCGCCGGGACGAAGATCCCGCAGGTCGGTGCCGTCCACGAGCACACGCCCGCTCACCGGGTCCACCAGCCGCACGAGAAGGCTCGCCAGCGTCGACTTCCCGGATCCCGTGGGCCCCACGACGGCGACCGTGCGGCCCGGGCGGACGTCGAGCGTGACGCCGCTGAGCGCCTTGGCCGGCGGCGACGCGTTCTCCCCGTCCGGCGTGGTTCCTTCGTAGGCGAACTCGACGTCACGCAGGCCCAGTTCAGCAGCCATCCCTCCGCCGCCGAGCCTGCCGCCGCCATGCGGCAGCGACCCGGTGGCATCGAGGACCGCGGACACCCGCCGCCAGCCCACCACCGCGCGCGGCAACTCACCGAGCACGAACCCGATGGCCCGGATGGGGAACGCGGTCAGCGTAAACAGGTACGCGACCTGGACGAGTTCGCCCGCCTCGAGTGAGCCGTCGGCGATCCGGGTGGATCCGATCAGCAGCACCACGAGGATGCCGAGATTGGGCAGGGCCTCCAATACGGGGTCGAAGGCGCCCCGGATGCGGCCCACGCCGATGTTGGCGTCCCGCAGCTGGTGGGCCACGCGCCGGAACCGCTCCGTCTCGTCCGACTCCCGGCCCATCGCCTTCACCACGGCCGCACCCTCGAACGACTCGTGAGCGACACCGGAGAGATCGGCGCGCAGGGCCTGAGCCCGCGTGGCCAGAGGTGACAGCCGCCGCTGATAGACGACGTTGATGGCGAGAATGGACGGGAAGACGAGGAAGCCCACCAGCGCCAGGACCGGATCCACCAGCAGCATCGAGACCAGCGCGATGATCAGCATGATCACCACGCCCAGCGCGAACGGCAGCGGCGCGATGGGCCAGAACGTGGCCTCGACGTCGGCGTTCGCGTTGGACAGCAGCTTGCCCGCCGGATGGCGATGGTGCCACGACAGGGGCAACCGCAGATACTGGCGGGTGACCCGCCGGCGGTAGGTGGCGTTGAGCCGGTACTGCCCGAGGCCCGCGAAGAAGCGCCGCAGCACGATGCCGCCCGCCTTCAGCACGGCCGTGGCGATGATCGCCAGCGCCGCCACCCCCATGGTGCCGGCGGTGGTGCGTCCATCTGCGAACGCCGGAACGATGGCGCGGTCGGTGACCCGGCCGATCACCTCGGCCGCGACCACGGTCATGAGCCCGTAGACCGCGCTGCCGGCGATGGAGATGCCCAGGATCAGCGGTTCCTCACGCAGCGCTCGCCCGAGAATGCGCATGCCTTCGCCGAGGGTGGCCCGCCGCTCCGGCCGCCTATCAGTCACGATCACTACCTTCGTCGAATGCCCAGGCAGAAACGTTCGGCACAAGACGAGGAAGGGCTGCCCGGGAAATGTCTCTGTACGGTATCAACCGCCCCCGACACTCCTGAAACAGGTTTCCGCCTCAGCGCACCGTGTGGCCGGCCTCCGCAACGGCGGACTTCACCGCACCGATGCGCAGCTCACCGAAGTGAAAGACGCTGGCGGCGAGCACGGCGTCCGCGCCGGCGGTGACCGCGGGCGCAAAATGGTCCAGCGCTCCGGCCCCGCCGCTGGCGATCACCGGCACGCTGGCCACCGCTCGCACCGCGGCGATCATCTCGAGGTCGTAGCCGTTCTTGGTGCCGTCGGCGTCCATCGAGTTGAGCAGGATCTCCCCGGCTCCCGACTCGGCCGCGCGACGCGCCCACTCCACCGCGTCGATCCCGGTGCCGCGCCGGCCCCCGTGTGTGGTGACCTCGAAGCCCGACCCGGTCTCGCCACCTCGCCGAGCGTCCACAGAGAGAACCAGGACCTGCGCGCCGAACCGGTCAGCGATCTCGGAGATCAGCTCCGGCCGCGCCACAGCGCCGGTGTTGACGCCCACCTTGTCGGCCCCGGCACGCAACAGGCGATCGACGTCCTCCACCGACCGCACCCCACCGCCGACCGTGAGCGGGATGAACACCTCTTCCGCGGTGCGCGAGACCACGTCGTAGACCGTGGAACGGTCGTCGCTCGACGCCGTGATGTCGAGGAAGGTGAGCTCGTCGGCTCCCTCCGCTCCGTAGGCGGCCGCCAGCTCCACCGGATCCCCGGCATCCCGCAGGTTGGTGAAGTTGACGCCCTTCACCACCCGGCCGGCGTCGACGTCCAGGCACGGGATCACCCGCACGGCCACACTCACGAAGCGACCTCGAGCGCCTGCTCCAGCGTGAACGCACCGGCGTAGAGGGCCTTGCCGATGATGGCGCCCTCGACGCCGTCGCCCACCAGGCTGCGCAGCGCGGCGACGTCCTCCAGGCTGGATACACCCCCGCTGGCCACGACCGGCCGATCAGTACGCTCGCAGACCGTGCGCAGCAGCTCCAGGTTGGGTCCGCGGAGGGTGCCGTCCTTGGTCACGTCGGTGACGACGTAGCGCGCGCAACCGTCAGCGTCGAGACGGGCGAGCACCTCCCAGAGGTCACCGCCCTCCCGGGTCCAGCCGCGCGCGGCCAGGGTGGTTCCCCGGACGTCGAGCCCCACAGCGATCCGATCACCGTGGCGCGCGATGGCGCCGGCGGTCCACTCCGGATCCTCCAGGGCCGCAGTGCCGAGATTGACCCGGCGGCAGCCGGTCTTCAGGGCGTTCTCCAGCGACTCGTCGTCCCTGATTCCACCGGAGAGCTCGACCGCGACGTCGAGGCGGCCCACGACCTCTGCCAGCAGTGACCGGTTCGAACCGCGCCCGAAGGCGGCGTCCAGATCGACCAGGTGCACCCATTCCGCGCCGGCCGCCTGCCAGGCGAGTGCCGCGTCCAGCGGAGAACCGTACGACGTCTCGGTTCCCGCCTCGCCCTGGACCAGTCGCACCGCCTGCCCGTCGGCCACGTCCACAGCCGGCAGCAACTCGAGGCCTGCGTCAACCATGCGTGTCTCCTCGTTGCTTGTCACGTTGCTCGTCATGCGATCTTGACCGCCCGGAACCGGAGCCGGCGGTAGTCGGCCCACCAGGCATCCTCGCGCCACAACGCCGGCCGGGCGATCTCCACGGCCCGGTCCAGCACGTCCGAAGGAACGTCCGCCAGCGCGTCACCGGCGAACATGTCCAGCCACCGGTTGAGTCCGTCCGGTCCGGTGAGCCGGGTGGGACGGTCGTAGAAGTCGAGCTGGCGCACTTCGAGGCCGGCGTCTTCGAGGATGGCCGCGTACTGCGCTGGGGACGGGAAGTACCACGGCCAGCGGCGCTCGCCCAGTCCGGCTTCCCGGCACGCCTGGTCCACCGCCTCGGTGATGGTCGCGACGTTGCGCGTGGAGCCCATCTCGGCCACGAACCGCCCGCCGATGCGCAGGGCGTCCGACACGCACCCCAGCACCTCGACGGGCGCCGGCATCCAATGCAGCGCCGCGTTCGAGACGACAGCGTCGGCAGGTGTCTCCACGCTGAAGTCGTGGGCGTCGGCCACCTGCAGGTCAGCCGCGTCGCCGAGCCGTTCCCGGGCGGCGGCGACCATATCCGCGTCGGCGTCCAGACCGATCACCGACGCGCCCGCGTCGACGATACGGGCAGTGAGCTCGCCGGTGCCGCAGCCGAGGTCGACGATCGACTCCTCCGGCTGGGGCTTCAGCCAGTCCAGCAGCTCGACGCCGTACGCGGCGACGAAGGCGAAGTCCTGGTCGTATGCCCTCGCGTCCCATTTGGTCACAGTCATATGCCTTTCACCCAATTCTGCAGAAGAGTCAGTCCGGCATCGCCCGACTTCTCGGGGTGGAACTGCGTCGCGGCCAGGACGTCATCCTCCACCGCCGCGACGAAGCGATCCAGGCCGTGCTCGGCCCAGATGACGAGCGGCAGGGCACCGTTACCCGCTGCCGGCGATTCCCAGCGTCGAACGCCGTAGGAGTGGACGAAGTAGAAACGCTCGTGCTCCACACCGGCGAACAGCCTGGAGCCGTACGGCACCTCGACGGTGTTCCATCCCATGTGTGGCAGAGGTACGGCGTCGAGCTTCTCGACGGTCCCGGGCCACCGGCCCAGACCTGCGGTCTCGACCCCGTGCTCCACTCCCGTGCCGAACAGGATCTGCAACCCGACGCAGATTCCGAGGACGGGACGACCCGCGTCGATCCGGCGGGCCACGATCTGGTCGCCACTGACCGCGCGCACTCCGTCGACACAGGCGGCGAACGCCCCGACGCCGGGAATGACCAGGCCGTCGGCGTTCTCCGCGGCGTCCGTGTCCGCGGTCAGCTCCACCTGCGCCCCGACCCGCTCCAGCGCTCGGACAGCGGAGCGAACGTTGCCGAACCCGTAGTCGAGAACGACCACCTGACGCGCCGCACTCATCGGTTCCTCCCCCGTGGCAGACTTCCTTCGTGACCGACACGATGACCGATCCGCACCCGCGCCGCTGGCCCGTCCGGGTGGCGGTCGCCTCGGCCACCCTCGCCGCCGTGGTGACGGCCACGACAGCCGCGGGCGGCTGGTACTACGCCGACGAGTTGCTCCTGGTGGACACCTCGCCGCCGGAATACCCGATCGAGGTCGTGGACGTCAGCGGCTCGACGGTGACGCTCGTGGGCGAGGACGCCGACCAGCCCGGCGTCACCGGCCTCGAATGGGAGGGCGGCTACGCCCGGCTCGGCCCGGAGATCGAGCGCTCCGGCGAGCACGTCACTCGCTCGGTCACGCCGTTCCCCGACCTGCCGGCGCCCGGCACCATGGCCCGGACCAGCTTCTACGCCTACCCCCTGGCCATCGAGAGCTTCCGCGCCGTGAGCGAGCTCGACGCCGAGGACGTGACCTACGACGGCCCACTGGGCACCTACCCCGCGACGTTCGTCGCCGGCGGGAGCAGCCGCTGGATCATCCATGTGCACGGCCGCGGCGGCAACCGGGCGGAGTCGTTCCGGCTGCTGACCGCGTTGCAGCCGCTGGACTACCCGCAGCTGTCCATCACCTACCGCAACGACGACGACGCTCCGGCGGACGCCGACGGCGAGTACGGGCTCGGCTGGACCGAGTCCGACGACCTGGCGGCCGCCGTCGAGTTCGCCCGCGCCCGCGGGGCGGAGGACATCGTCCTGGCCGGCTACTCGATGGGCGGCGCCGTAGTTGGCAACTACCTCCGCGTGCACGGCTCCGCGGGAGTGGCCGGAGTCATCTACGACTCCCCGGTGCTGTCCTGGAACGACGTCCTGGTCAACGAGTCGCGCAACCGCAACCTGCCGGCCTTCGCGGCCACCGTCGCCTCGACGGTGGTCCGCCTGCGCACCGCCATCAACCTCGCAGCGATGGATCAGGTGCGCCATGCCGATGACCTCGACGTCCCGGTGCTGCTCTTTCACGGCAGCGGTGACCCGACCGTCCCGGTGAGCTCGTCGGACGACTTCGCCGCCGCCCGGCCAGACCTGGTGACCTTCGTCCGGCCGGACGGCGTGGGCCATGTCCAGGCCTGGAACAACGACCCCGCCGGCTACGAAGAGGCGGCGGCCGATTTCGTCCGCAAGCTTCCCTGAACCTCGCCGCTCTATCGCCTGCCGGCGAGTGACAGGCCGCATGATCACAGCGCACCCTTAGTGGATGGAATGCCCCGCTCGCGCGGGTCGAGCGCGACGGCGGAGCGCAGCGCCCGGGCCACGGCCTTGAACTGAGCTTCCACGATGTGATGCGGATCGCGCCCGCCGAGCACGCGCACGTGCAAGGTGATGCCCGCGTGGTGGGCGATGCTCTCCAGCACGTGCGCCGTCAGCGAGCCCGTGAAGTGCCCGCCGATCAGCACGTACTCCTGCCCGGCAGGCTCGCCGGAGTGCACGAAGTACGGCCGGCCCGACACGTCGACCACGGCCTGGGCAAGTGCCTCGTCCAAAGGCACCAGCGCGTCACCGTAGCGGACGATGCCGGACTTGTCGCCGAGCGCCTGGCGCAGCGCTTGCCCCAGGACGATCGCGGTGTCCTCGACGGTGTGGTGGACGTCGATGTGGGTGTCGCCGCTCGCCTCCACCGTCAGGTCGATCAGGGAGTGGCGAGCCAGGGCGGTGAGCATGTGGTCATAGAACGGAACCGTCGTAGAGATGTCATGGCTGCCGGTGCCGTCCAGGTTCAGCTCGACGAGGACCTTGCTCTCGCTGGTCGCGCGCTCTATCCTCGCCGTCCGCCCGGCCCGGTCCTCTGTGCGGATGTCGCTCATGTCTTCAGCACCTCTCGTAGCGCCACGGTGAACGCCTCGGTCTCGTCCGGCGTGCCGACGGATACCCGCAGCCATCCGTCCGGTCCGGTCTCGCGGATGAGCACCCCCCGGTCGAGCAGGCTTTGCCAGACCGCATGCCGGTCGGCGAACGTGCCGAACAGGACGAAGTTGGCGTCGGATTCCGGGACCCGTAAACCCTGTGTACGCAGCCACGCCGCCAGCTCGTCCCGCGTAGTGCGCAGCTGCTCGACCCGGCGTTGAAGCTCCGGCGCATGCGCGAGTGCCACTCTGGCCACCGCCTGGGTGACGGACGACAGGTGGTACGGCAGCCGGACGATACGCAGCGTGTCGATCACCGCGGTGGACGCGGCCACGTATCCGAGCCGCGCGCCGGCGAAAGCGAACGCCTTGCTCATGGTCCGGGTGACGATGAGTCTCGGATGACTGTCGAGCAACGAGAGCGCGCTGGGGGTTCCGGCTCGCCGGAACTCGGCATACGCCTCGTCGACGACGACGACGGCCGACGACGCGTCGTGCAGCGCCCGGACCAGGTCCAGGGAGACCGCCGTGCCCGTCGGGTTGTTCGGCGAGGCGAGGAAGATCACCGAGGGCTCGTGTTCCGCGGCTGCGGCCAGCGCGTCGTCGGCGTCGATGGTGAAGTCGTCCCGCCTGGGGGCGGAGATCCAGGCGGTGAACGTGTTGCGGGCGTACTCCGGGTACATCGAGTAGGTCGGCGCGAACGACAGGGCGGTTCGCCCCGGCCCGCCGAACGCCTGCATGATCTGCACCATCACCTCGTTCGAGCCGTTCGCGGCCCAGACCTGCTCCGGCACCAGGCGGACCCCAGCCTCCGCGCCCAGGTAGCCGGCGAGACCGGACCGCAGGGCGAGGGCCTCCCGGTCCGGATACCGGTTCAGCCGGGACACCGCATGGGCGACGGCTTTGCCCGCGTCGTCGGCCAGCTCCGCCGAGGGTGGATACGGATTCTCGTTGACATTGAGGCACACGGGCACGTCGAGTTGCGGCGCGCCGTACGGTTCGACACCGCGCAGCTCGTCGCGGATCGGCAGGTCAGTCATGAGGGGAACCTCGCTCGGACGGCCGCTCCGTGTGCCGGGAGGTCTTCCGCGTCGGCCAGCGTCTCCACGTGGCTCGCGACCGCGCGCAGGGCCTCCTGGCCGTATTCCACCACGTGGATGCCGCGCAGGAAGGTCTGCACCGACAGGCCCGACGAGTGCCGGGCGCAGCCCCCGGTGGGCAGCACGTGGTTGGAACCGGCGGCGTAGTCGCCGAGACTCACCGGCGACCATGGACCGACGAAGACGGCGCCGGCGTTGCGGATCCGTGCCGCGACGGCAGGGGCATCTCTGGTCTGGATCTCCAGGTGCTCGGCCGCGTAGGCGTCGGCGACGGCGACGCCTTGTGCCAGGTCGTCCACGAGAACCGTTCCGGACTGCTCGCCGGTGAGGGCGCTCAGCACCCGATCAGCGTGCTTGGTTGCGGCGACCTGCAGCTTCAGCTCAGCGTCGACCGCGTCCGCCAGTTCTGTGCTGTCGGTGACAAGGACACTCGCCGCGAGCGGGTCATGCTCGGCCTGGCTGATCAGATCCGCCGCCACGTGCGCCGGGTTGGCGGACTCATCGGCGAGGACCGCGATCTCGGTGGGACCTGCCTCGGCATCGATGCCGATCAGGCCCTTGAGCAGGCGCTTGGCCGCGGCGACGTACACGTTGCCCGGCCCGGTCACCAGGTCGACCGGGGAGCAGACCTGCGCTCCGGCGTCGTCGCGGGCACCGTACGCGAACATGGCGATCGCCTGTGCCCCTCCGACCGCGTAGACCTCGGTGATGCCGAGCAGCGCACACGCGGCCAGGATGGTGGGGTGCGGGGCGCCGCCGAAGCCCTTCTGGGGCGGGCTCGCCACCGCGATGTTCTCGACGCCGGCCACCTGGGCCGGAACGACGTTCATGACGACGCTGCTGGGATAGACCGCGAGACCGCCCGGCACGTACAGGCCGACGCGCTGCACGGGAACCCAGCGTTCCGTGACCGTTCCGCCGGGCGCGACCACTGTGGTGACGTCCGAGCGCCGCTGGTCGGCGTGGACGGTCCGGGCGCGGGCGATCGACTCCTCCAAGGCCGCGCGCACAGCGGGGTCGAGCTCGGACAGCGCGTCCCGCAGCGCGGATTCGGGCACCCGGATATCCTTGATCTGCACGCCGTCGAATCGGGCGGTGAGCTCGCGCAGCGCCTCGACACCACGATGGCGGACGTCGGCACAGATCGGCCGGACAGCCTCCAGAGCGGACTCGACGTCCGCCGATGCACGTGGGACGAGAGCGCGGTAATCGAGCTCCTCACCGTCGGCGAGGCGACCACGCAGGTCGATGCGGCGTATCACCTACCCAAGTGTAGGAGCGCGGTTCACCTATCGGACACCCTGCCCGCATACCAAGACGCCGTCAGCCGGCGGCGCCGGCACAATCGGATTCGGGTTGCGAGAGAGCCTGTCCGCCCTCGACGCCGCCGTCACCGCGCCTGACCCTCTCCGCACCGACTAGCCACGCGCGCCCCTCAGAATGATCATGTAAACCATGTTTTCTCGTGCTTCACCAGGTCTGCAGGCATGGTGAAGCACGAGAAAACATGGTTTACATGATCATTCTGAAGCGGGCGGCGGGGTGGTGCCGTTGAGGATGGCGGCGAGTCGAGCGATGCCCGAGTCGATCTGCTCCGGCGTGGCCACCGAATAGCTCAGCCGCAAACCGTCCGTGCCGCGTCCGGTGCCGTAGAAGGCCTCGCCCGGCACGTAGGCCACGCCTGCCTGGACGGCATCCTTCGCCAGCACCGTGGTGTCGAGGCCGTCCGGAACGCTGATCCAGACGAACATGCCTCCTGCGGGGCGAGTCCACCGGAACCCCTCCCCCAGACAGCGTTCCAGGGCACCGAGCATCAGGTCGCGCCGTCCCCGGTAGTGCTCGCGGACCACCGTCACCCGCTCATCCAGGAACCCGTCCCGCGCCACCTCCAGGGCGACGTACTGGACGAAGGTGGATGTGTGGAGGTCAGCAGCCTGTTTGGCCTTCCGGATCGGCTCCATAGCCTCGGCAGGTGCGACGAGCCACGCCAGCCGGAAGCCGGGAACCATGATCTTCGAGAAGGTTCCCGCGTGGATGACCAGCTCGGGAGCGAGATCGAGCAGGTGCGGGAGATCGTGGCCCTCGAACCGCAGGTCACCATACGGATTGTCTTCGAAGATCGGGACACCGTAGCGCCGAGCCAGATCAACCACGGCATGCCGCCGGGGCAGACTCAAGCTCACCCCGGTCGGGTTGTCGAAGTTGGCGATGACGTAGATCAGCTTCACACCGTCGTCCAGCGCATGCTGGAGCGACGCCGGCACCAAGCCGTCATCGTCGATCTCGACCTCCCGGTAGCGCACCTCGTAGGCGTCGAACGCCCGCAGAGCGCCCGGGTAGGTGGGAGCGGCAACGGCGACCGCGTCGCCCGGATCGAGATAGCACTTCGCCACCAGATCGAGGCCCTGCTGCGAGCCGGACACGATCTGCACCGCTTCGGCGCCGACGCCGGCGTAGCGCGACGCGACCCACTCACGCAGCGGCGGATGACCCTCCGTGGTGCTGTACTGCAGCGCGGCGGACCCGTGGTCACGGAGAACGCGTTCGGCGGCCGATCGGATCGCGTTCACCGGAAACAGCTCCGGCGCCGGGAGCCCGCCCGCGAAGGAGATGACGTCGCCGCGCTGGGTGAGCTTGAGAATCTCGCGGATAGCCGACGGCTTCAGCCGGGCGGTGCGCCCGGCCGCGAGTTCGGACCAGTTGACCACGGTTTCTCCCTTGCGAGCCGTTCTGCGACGCGACCCCGCCCCCTTGCGACCTACCGGCGGCCAGGCCCGGGCAGGCCGCAGGTCAGCTAGCGATGCACAGCGTCGGAGGCGCCCAGCGCCTCCAGGTCGGCCCGGGTGGGCAGGCCTTCCCAGTCGCCCAGGACAGTGCAGGCGAAGGCGCCCGCCGCGACGGCCGTGCGCAGTCGCTGTTCCGCACCCTCACCGGCCATCCACTCGGCGAGGTAACCGGCGACGAATGCGTCTCCGGCGCCGACCGTATCGACCACCGGGACCGCCAGCGCGGGCGTCTTGCGCACCTCCCCCGCGATCACCGAATACGCCCCCTCCGCGCCGAGCTTCAGGATCACCTGCTCGGGGCCCATCTCGGCCAGCGCCAGCGCAAGCTCCTCGGTGGAGCCCTCGGGCACCACCAGCGAAGCTTCCTCGGGCCCGGCGAAGACGACGTCGGCTCGGTGCACCAGGTGGGTCAGCGCGGCGCGGGCGTCCTCCCGGCTCCATAGCGTGGCCCGGTAGTTGAGGTCGAGCGAGATCAGGGTGTTGTGTGCGCGGGCGGTCTCCACGGCCTGATGGACCGCCGAGGCCGGCCCCGGGCCCAACGCCGGAGTGATGCCGGTGACGTGCAGGACATCGGCCGAGGCGATGGCGTCGGAGTCGATGTCGAACGCCGTCATTGCCGACGCCGCGCTGCCGGCACGGTAATAGCGGACCTGCGTGCGCATGGCGTTGGGGCGTTCCTTGATGATCAAGCCGGTGGGACGTTCGGGATCGGTGCGCACGATCGCCTCAACGCCCTCGGCCCGCAGCTCGCGCGTGACGAGGTCGCCGAAGGTGTCGGCGCCGAGCCGGCTTATCCATGCCGAGCTGGCGCCGAGACGAGCTACCCCGATGGCGACATTGGTTTCCGCCCCGGCGATGGACAGCCTCATGTCTCGATTCGCCGCGAGCGAGCCGATCCCGGCCGCGGAGATCAGCGCCATGGTTTCGCCGAGAGTGACCAGCGAACCGGTCATGCGAGCGTCTTCCGGGCCTCGCGAACCTCCGCCAGGGCACGGCGGGCACGCTCGGCCAGCGCGTCCAGGTCTCCTCCGGTGGCGGCGTCGCCCTGAAGCGGCCCGCCCAGCCCCACGCCGATGGCGCCCGCCCGGATCCAGTCACCGATGGAGTCCAGGGACACCCCGCCTGTGGGCATCAGCGGGATGTCCGGGAAGGGCCCGGCGACGTTCCTGAAGAACGACGGCCCCAGGGTCGAGGCCGGGAAGACCTTGATGGCGCTGGCACCGGCCTGCCACGCCGCGAGGATCTCGGTCGGGGTGAACGCCCCGGGATAGGACTGCACGCCCGCCTCCCTGGCCGCGCGTACCACGTCGAGTTCGGCCGACGGCGACACGACGAACTCGGCGCCCGCGTCCACCACGGCCCGGACCTCGTCGGCCGTGGTGACGGTTCCGGCGCCGACGTTGACGCTATCCGGCAGGGCGGTTCGGGCCGCCTTGATCGCCTCCAGGGCGCCGGGCGAGGTCAGGGTGATCTCCAGGCAGGTGACGCCGGCGTCGGCAAGGGTGTGACAGATGTCGCCGAAGCGGTCCACCGATCCCGCCCGCAGGATGGCCATCACGCCGGTGTCCCGCAGTTGCGAACTGGGCTGAAGGCGTCCTGGCATCTCGACCTCGTTCATCGCTGATGGCTCCCTCTCGTCTCGCACACATTACCCAGCGCCCGCGCTCTTCGCGGCCGTCGCCCCACGGCCGGAGTCAGCGCTCAGCAGCCTCGTTTTTGAACAGGTCGCGCAACCAGAGCAGCCGCTCCCGGGTCTGGAACGTCTGGCCGCCCTCGTGCTTGTTGTAGGCCCAGACCCGTATCTCCTTGGGCCCGGCGTAATAGTTGTAGGCACCGAAGATGGTGGACGGCGGGCACGTGGTGTCCATCAGGGCCACGCTGTACAACGCGGGCGCGGTGCACCTGGGCGCCAAGTTGGTTCCGTCGAAGTAGGAGAGCGTGCGGAAAACGGTCTCCTCGTGATCGCGATGGATGGAGAGGTACTTGGTGATCTCCCCGTAGGGCATCGTGTCGACGATTTCCGTGGCTCGCCGGTAGCCGGTGAGGAACGGCACGTCGAGCATCGCGCCGGCCAGGCCGGGCACCAGCGCCGCCACCGCCTGGGTGATACCGCCGCCCTGGCTGCCTCCGGCGATGACGATCCGCTCGCTGTCGACGAGCGGGTGCGAGGCGGCGGCCTCCACCGCGCGCACGGCGTCGGTGAACACCCGGCGGTAGTAGTAGTCCTCCGGATCCAGCACACCTCTGGTCATGAAGCCCGGCGTCTGCGGGTTGGCCCCTCCCACAGGGTCCGGCGTGTCGCCGGGAGAGCCGTTGGACCCCTGGCCCCGCGTGTCCATGACGAAGGTGGCGTACCCGGCCGCCGCTGTGGCGAGCCAGTCGTGCGGAAGCCCACGCCCGCCGCCGTAGCCGATGTAATGCACCACGGCCGGCAAGGGCTCCGTGGCGCCGGAAGGCACCATGAACCAGCCCGCGATCCGGTGACCACCCCAGCCGGAGTAGCGCACGTCGTACACGTCGACCAGGCTCAGCGCGGCATCGTAGGCCTCGAACACGACGTCGAGGGGGAACTCCCGCGCCTGGTCAAGAGTGCGCTCCCAGAACGTGTCGAAGTCCGGCTCCTCGACTCTCTCGGGCCGGTACTCACGCAGCTCGGACAACGGCTTGTCGAACAACGGCACGGGCGGGCTCCCTCACACTCGGCTTCGGGCGGCGGTCACGTGGCAGCTTAGAGCGGCGACGGCTACGCTGCGCGGGCAGGTCCGCCGCGGCCGCGGTTGAGGGGCACCAGGACGACCGGCCCGAGTTGGTGACAGACTCGTGCATGACGGAACAACGAGACAACCTGACATTCGCTTCAATGACGAAAGGACTCCGGCGCCATGCACCACGACCGCGAGCTGATCGAGAACAGACTAGATCGGGTGCTGCGGGAGCGCGTGCGACCCGCTGTGTACCCCCACGCGGTCCCGCTGACAGTCGAGGTGTGGCATGCGCCCGGGGAGCCCCTACCGCCGGCCGCGGGGCTGGCTGCCGGCTATGTCCCGGCCGCGGTCGGTGACCCGTGGGGGCCTGCCTGGGGAACCAGCTGGTTCAAGTTCACCGGGCGCGTACCAGCGGAATGGGCGGGCCAGACGGTCGAAGCGGTCATCGACCTCGGCTTCAGCGGCGGCGGCCCCGGTTTCACCGCCGAAGGACTGGTCTACCTGCCCGACGGCACGGCAGTGAAGGGCCTGCACCCGCGCAGCCGGTGGCTGCGGATAGGAGAGCCGGCCAAGGGCGGCGACGAGGTCGTCTTCCACGTCGAAGCGGCGGCCAACCCGCTGATCAAGGGGCCGGTCACGATGCTCGGTGAGAAGAGCACCGCCGGCGACGAGCCGTTGTACCGGCTCGCTCAGGCTGACCTCGCCGTGTTCGACCAGAATGTCTGGGACCTCGTCGTCGATCTCGAGGTGCTCGGGCAGCTGATGCACGAGCTTCCCCTCGACCAGCCCCGCCGCTGGGAGATCCTGCACGCGATCAACGCCGCGTTGGACGCCCTGAACCTGCACGACGTCAACGGCACGGCCTCGGCCGCCCGGGAACGGCTCGCACCGACCCTGGCCGCGCCGGCGAACGCCTCGGCACACCAGGTCTCCGCCATCGGGCACGCGCACATCGACTCCGCCTGGCTCTGGCCGCTGCGCGAGACCGTGCGCAAGGTGGCCCGCACCGCGTCCAACACGGTCGACCTGATGGACGACCATCCCGAGTTCGTCTTCGCGATGTCGCAGGCGCAGCAGCTCGCCTGGATCAAGGAGCACCGTGGCGAGGTCTTCGACCGCGTCAAGGAGAAGATCGCCGACGGCCAGTTCGTGCCCGTGGGCGGGATGTGGGTCGAATCCGACACCAACATGCCCGGCAGCGAGGCGATGGCCAGGCAGTTCGTACATGGCAAGCGGTTCTTCGCCGAGGAGTTCGGCATCGAGACCGAAGAGGTGTGGCTGCCGGACTCCTTCGGCTACTCCGCCGCGCTCCCTCAGCTGGTCAAGCTGTCCCGTTCCCGGTGGTTTCTCACCCAGAAGATCTCCTGGTCGCAGACCAACAAGTTCCCCCACCACTCGTTCTGGTGGGAAGGCCTGGACGGCACCCGGGTGTTCACCCATTTTCCGCCGGTGGACACCTACAACGCCGAATTCACCGGCAAGGAGATGGCGCACCTGGTGCGCAACTTCCGGGACAAGGGCGCCGCTCGGCGTTCGATGGTGCCGTTCGGTCACGGGGACGGCGGCGGCGGTGCCACCCGGGAAATGCTCGCGCGTGCGGCCCGGCTGCGCGATCTCGAAGGCTCACCCCAGGTCACCATCGAGGCGCCGGCGGAGTTCTTCGCCAAGGCCGAAGCCGAGTACAGCAACGCGCCCGTCTGGGTGGGCGAGCTGTACCTCGAGTACCATCGAGGCACCTACACCTCCCAGACCAAGACCAAGCAGGGCAACCGGCGCTCGGAGCACCTGCTGCGGGAAGCCGAGCTGTGGGCCACGACGGCCGCCGTGCGCACCGGGCACGTCTATCGGTACGAACAGCTCGACCGGCTGTGGAAGACGGTTCTGCTCCACCAGTTCCACGACATCCTCCCCGGCTCGTCGATCGCGTGGGTGCACCGCCAGGCAGCCGACACCTACGCCGAGGTGGCGGAGGAGCTGCACGGCATCATCGTCGCCGCGCAGAGTGCCCTCGCCGGCGACGGCGATCGCCCCGTCGTGTTCAACGCGGCTCCGCACGCCCGCGGCGGCATCCCGGCCGGTGGCGCACGCATCACGGGATCGGTCGATGGGCGCGACGACGCGGTGAGCGCGGACCCCAGTGACGGCGGCTGGATCCTGGACAACGGCGCGCTGCGGGTCGTCGTCGACGACCGAGGGCTGGTGACCTCCGTCGTCGAGCACGCCACCGGACGGGAGGCGATCGCCCCGGGAGGCGCGGCCAACCTTCTGCAGCTGCACCCGGACCTCCCGATCGAGTACGACGCGTGGGACATCGAGTCCTACTACCGCAACACGGTGACGGATCTGACCGGCGTCGAGTCGCTGGAGCTCGTCACGGGCGATGCCATGACCGTGCGTGTCACCCGCCGGTTCGGCCAGTCGGCTCTCACCCAGTCCATCGCGCTGCGTCCCGGCTCGCGGGTGGTGGACTTCCGGACCGAGGTGGACTGGCACGAGAGCGAGACGCTGCTCAAGGCCGCGTTCCCGCTCGACGTCCGGGCCGACGCGTCGTCGGCGGAGACCCAGTTCGGCCACGTCAAACGCGCCACGCACACCAACACGTCGTGGGAGACGGCGAAGTTTGAGATCTGTGCGCACCGTTACCTTCACGTGGCCGAGCCGGGCTGGGGCGCCGCCGTGGTCAACGACTCCACCTACGGCCACGACGTCACCCGGTCGGTCCGCGAGGACGGCGGGACCACGACGACGCTGCGGCTCACCTTGCTGCGGGCGCCGCGGTTCCCCGACCCCGAGACCGACCAGGGCACCCACGGGTTCGGCTATGCGCTGGCGGTGGGTGCGGACATCACCGACGCCGCCGTCGAGGGCTACCGCATCAACCTCCCCGAACGGCAGGTCACCGGGTCGAACGACGTCGAACCGCTCGTCACCCTGGACAACGACGCCGTCGTCGCCGAAGCGGTGAAGCTGGCCGACGACGGCAGCGGGGACGTCGTCGTGCGCATCTACGAAGCCGCCGGCGGCCGCGCCACCGCGAACCTGACCGCCGGTTTCCCAGTCACCTCGGCCACGGTCACAGAC
Organism: Phytoactinopolyspora alkaliphila; assembly: GCF_010550695.1. Taxonomy (GTDB): domain Bacteria; phylum Actinomycetota; class Actinomycetes; order Jiangellales; family Jiangellaceae; genus Phytoactinopolyspora; species Phytoactinopolyspora alkaliphila. The sequence continues at coordinate 187,002 of NZ_JAAGOB010000001.1, read as the reverse complement.
CTGCTCGAGCGGCCGTTCGCCGGCGAGGAGCTCACGGTCGAGGACGGCGCCGTACGCCTCCGGTTGCGCCCCTTCCAGGTCGTCACCTTGCGGCTCGGGAGGTCCGCACAGAACCCGGCATAATCACCGGGTGAGCAAGAAGAGGCGAACCGGCGCGGGGACGCCGGCCACGGTCGCCCTGGACCGGGCCGGCGTCGAGTACACGGTGCACCCCTATCACCACGATCCGGCTGCCGCCTCCTACGGCCTGGAGGCGGCCGAGGCCCTGGGGGTGGCGCCGGACCGAGTGTTCAAGACCCTGCTGGCCGAGGTCGACGGCAAGCTCGTCGTCGGCATCGTCCCCGTCGCCGGCATGCTCGACCTCAAGGCGCTGGCCCACGCGGTGAGCGGCAAGCGGGCGGTCATGGCCGATGTCACGGCTGCGGAACGAGCCACCGGATACGTCGTAGGCGGGATCAGCCCGCTGGGTCAGCGTAAGCCCCTGCCCACCGTGCTTGACTCCACCGCTTCCGCGCACGAGACAGTCTTCGTCTCCGGCGGCCGGCGCGGCCTGGACCTCGAGCTGGCACCGGCGGACTTGATGAAGCTCACGTCGGCGACCACCGCGCCGATCGGCCGATCGGACTGAACACCCCTTTGCCCGACCACAGCCTGCACGGACCTCTACCTCCGATGCGGGCGACGTCAGTGGTCTGGGAATGCGTGAATGCAGCGGTCTGAGATAATTTGCGGCGTTGCCGGCCACCGCCCGGACACTGGCGAACACGCCTGCCGCCGCACGACGAGGATGACCGCATGACCGACCGGGTGACCGGCGTGCTCGACCGCGCCCAGCATCAGCCACCCCCTCCCCCTACTCTGCGCCGACGAGTACAGGCCCTCGTCGAGTCCACCGGATTCCAGCGGCTGATCATCACGCTCATCGTGGTCAACGCGGCGGTTCTCGGACTCGAGACTTACCCGGAGCTCACCGCGGAGTGGGGCGCGGTCCTGACCCCCCTCAACCGGGGCATCCTGGCGGTGTTCGTCGTGGAGATCGTCCTGCGAATCTACGCCTACCGCGGCCGGTTCTTCCGCTCCGGTTGGGGCTTGTTCGACTTGTTCGTCGTGGCCATAGCGCTGGTCCCGGCCTCGGGCGAGCTGGCCATCCTCCGGGTGTTGCGCGTGCTTCGGGTGCTTCGCATGCTCTCGACCGTCCGGTCGATGCGCCGAGTGGTGGGCGCCCTGGTGGCGGCGATACCGGGGATCGCGTCCATCGGCGCGCTGCTGATCATCCTCTACTACGTCGGCGTCGTGATGGCGACCAACCTGTTCAGCGGAATCTCACCGGAGCACTTCGGCAACCTCGGCCAGGCCGCGACCTCGATGTTCCGGATCATGATCGGCGACGGAGGGCTGGGCGACATCGTAGAGCCCATCGGCCGGCAGCAGCCCGCCGCGTGGCTGTTCTTCCTCGTATTCGTCGTGATCGCCACGTTCGTCGTGCTGAACCTGTTCATCGCGGTGACTGTCGAGGCGCTCGAGCGGCAGAAGGAAACCGACCCCGCGAATGTGCCCGGCCAGCTCGGCGCACCCCGCCCGGAGCGCGAAGACCAGCTTCTGGAGGCCATCGACGCGCTCCGCCACCAGGTCGCCTCGCTCGAACGGCGGCTCGACAAGCGGGGGGTCGACGATCGGGGGTTCGACGAGCGGCGGGGCGACGAGCGGCGGCGCTGAGTCGCGCCCGGCCTCAGAGCCGCCCGCTTCCCCGGCGGTTCAGGAAGATCGCGTACACCGAGGTGGTGGCCGTGATGAACAGACGGTTGCGTTTCGGGCCGCCGAAGGTGCAGTTGGACACGGTCTCCGGCACACGGATCTTCCCGAGGACCACGCCATCCGGTGAGAGGCAATGCACGCCGTCCTCGGCGCTGCACCAGAGGAAGTCCTCGTCGTCGACGGCCAGCCCGTCGGGGTTGCCCGGCGCCACCTCGGCGACCACGCGGGAGCCGGCCAGCCGGCGTCCGTCGCGAACCTCGAAGGCCCGCACATGGTGCGGACCTGGCGCGCCAGGTGAGTTGCCGCTGTCTGTGACGTACAGGACGGTCTCGTCGGTGGAGAAGGCGAGCCCGTTGGGCCTGACCATGTCGTCGACGACGACGTCCAGGCTTCCCGTGACGGGGTCCAGCCGGAAGACGTAGCACCCGTCAAGTTCGGGCGTCGCCTTGTGACCCTCGTAGTCGGTGAGGATCCCGTACGGCGGATCGGTGAACCAGATGCTCCCGTCGGACTTCACCACGACGTCGTTCGGTGAGTTGAGACGCCGCTCATCCAGCCGGTCGGCCAGCACCGTCACCGTGCCGTCCAACTCGGTGCGCGTCAGCGAGCGGCTGCCGTGTTCGCAACTGACCAGCCGGCCCTCGACGTCACGGGCATGACCGTTGGTGAACCGGGCCGGCTGCCGGAATACCGACACCTCGCCACCCTCCACCCAGCGCAGCATGCGGTCGTTGGGGATGTCGCTGAACAACAGCTGGCGAGCATCCGCGAAGTACACGGGACCCTCGGTCCACCTGCCCCCGGTCCACAGCCGTTCGAGCGACGCGTTACCCAGGACGAACCCGGAGAACAACGGGTCCAGGACCTCGACGTCAGCCATCATGCCGCCTCCTTACCGCGAGCCGCCGTTCCACACCCATGGCGAGCGGTCGTCACGGAACAATGCCATCACCGTCATCACCACGACGCCCACCACCGGCCACGCCAGCACCGCCGCGGGCGCGTCCAGTTCCAGCGGCAGCGTCACCGCAGTGCCCGGCTCCCCGGCCGTGGACGACGATCCGAGCCCGGCTCCCAAGCCCCAGGCGACAAATGACCCGGCCAGTCCTCCTGCCGCCAGCATCAGCACCGAGGTGACCGGCCGCCGCCGGTGCCGCCACCCCGACACGACACCCAGGACCAGCCCGACCGCGGCTCCGGCCAGAGCGAAGACGGCCACCCGGTCGAACAGGCGGCGAGCCTGGTCGATGGGCACCGAGAAGCCCCTCTCGGTGACTTGACCGGTGATCTCCGGAGACAGCAGATACCACACGACACCGAGCAGCACGCCGAACACCACGGAGGCGAGCCCGATCTCCACGCACACCCGGGTAGGGCTCATCGGCGGGCGCCGGCCTCGGGTCTTGGTTCCGGCGCGCCGGGGTTCGGCTACATCGGTCATCCGCACAATCAGACCACACAGGTGGGACCGAGCAACGCCTTGAGGTCGCCCATGAGTGCCGTGGAGGGGGTGACCCTCAGCCCGTCGGCCAGGCGCATCACGGTCACGCGCTCGGAGCCGGTCAGCTTCAGGTGAACCTCCGTGGCGCCCGGATGCGTCACCAGGACGTCCTTGAGTCGCTCGACCACAGGTGGTGTGCATCGGGTGACCGGCATGGTGACCACCAGCGGACCCGTGGGAGCCTCCGAGATGTCCGGCAGGCTCAGCTCGCTGGCGATGAACTGCGGGGAATCATCCCGGCGATCGAGCTTCCCCTTCACCAGCACGATCTCGTCCTCGATCAGCTGCGTGGCGTACAGCTGGTAGGTGGCGGGAAAGAACAGGCACTCGATAGCGCCCTCGAGGTCTTCGACGGTGGCGATGGCCCAGGTGTCGCCGCGCTTGGTCACCTTGCGCTGCACACCGGTGATGAGGCCGCCGATGGTGAGGTTGGTGCCGCTGGGCACCTCGGACTCGTCGCTGAGCATAGAGATGGGCCGGTCCGCCGCCGAGGCCAGCACATGCTCCAGACCGAGTAGCGGATGGTCGGACACATACAGGCCCAGCATCTCCCGCTCATAGCCGAGCTTGACCTTCTTGTCCCACTCGGAGAGTTCCGGGACGCTGATCTCCAGCCCGGAGCTCTCCTCACCGGCGCCGCCGAACAGGTCGAACTGCCCGATGGCTTCGTTGCGCTTCAGCGTGATGACCGCGTCCACCGTCTCGTCGACGATGGAGACCAGGGCCCGCCGTGCGTAGCCCATCGAATCGAAGGCGCCGGCCCGGACGAGCGATTCCACCACTCGCTTGTTGCACACCGGCACCGGGACCTTGTTCATGAAGTCGGGGAAGCTCTCGTAGCGGCCCTCGTTCTTGCGGGCCGAGACGATCCCCTCCACCACGTTGCCACCGACATTGCGGATGGCGGCAAGCCCGAACCGGATGTCGGTGCCGACCGGGGTGAAGTCGCCCTCGGACTCGTTGACGTCAGGAGGGAGCACCTTGATGCCCATCCGGCGGCACTCGGAGAGGTACAGGGCGGTCTTGTCCTTGTCACCGCGCACGGAGGTCAGCAGCCCGGCCATGTACTCCGCCGGATAGTGCGCCTTGAGGTACGCCGTCCAGTACGAGATGACGCCGTACGCGGCGCTATGAGCCTTGTTGAACGCGTAATCGGAGAACGGGACCAGGATCTCCCACAGCGTCTTGATGGCGTGCTCGGAGAATCCGTTGGCCTTCATGCCGTCCGAGAAGCCGACGTACTCCGCGTCGAGGACCTCGCGCTTCTTCTTACCCATGGCGCGGCGGAGCAGATCCGCTTTGCCGAGCGAGTAGCCCGCCAGCTGCTGGGCGATGGCCATGACCTGCTCCTGATAGACGATCAGGCCGTAGGTGGTGCCCAGGATGTCCTCGAGAGCGTCGGCCAGCTCTGGATGGATGGGGGTGATCTCCTGCTGGCCGGTCTTTCGCTGGGCGTAGTTGATGTGGGAGTTGGCACCCATGGGCCCCGGCCGGTACAGGGCGATGACCGCGGAGATGTCCTCGAAGTTGTCCGGCCGCATCATCCGCAGCAGTGAGCGCATGGGCCCGCCGTCGAGCTGGAACACGCCGAGAGTGTCGCCGCGGCCCAGGAGCTCGTAGGTGGCGGGGTCGTCCAGCGTCAGCTCGTCGAGGTCGATCGGGTCCTTGCCGTTCTTGACGATGTTCTTCAGCGCGTCGTCGAGGATGGTGAGGTTGCGCAGGCCCAGGAAGTCCATCTTGACCAGCCCGAGTGTCTCGCACGTCGGGTAGTCGAACTGGGTGATGATCGCGCCGTCCTGCTCCCGCTTCATGATCGGGATGGTGTCGAGCAGCGGCTCGGAGGACATGATCACGCCGGCGGCGTGCACGCCCCACTGGCGCTTCAGGTTCTCCAGGCCCTTGGCGGTGTCCACCACGTTGCGGACGTCGGCGTCGGACTCGTAGAGCTGGCGGAACTCGCCGGCCTCCGAGTATCGCTTGTGCTCGGGGTCGAAGATGCCGGTGAGCGGGATGTCCTTGCCCATGACCGCGGGAGGCATCGCCTTGGTGAGCCGCTCCCCCATGGCGAACGGGAAGCCGAGAACCCGGCTGGCGTCCTTGACCGCCTGCTTGGCCTTGATGGTGCCGTAGGTGACGATCTGGGCGACGTGATCACTGCCGTACTTCTCGGTCACGTAGCGGATGACGTCGCCGCGGCCACGTTCGTCGAAGTCGACGTCGAAGTCGGGCATGGAAGCGCGCTCGGGGTTGAGGAACCGCTCGAAGATCAGCCCGTGTTTCAGCGGATCGAGATCAGTGATGCCCATGGCGTAGGCGGTCATGGAGCCGGCTCCGGAGCCACGTCCGGGACCCACCCGCACGCCGTTGCGCTTCGACCAGTTGATGAAGTCGGCGACGATCAGGTAGTAGCCGGCGTACCCCTTGCCGGTCACCACCTCCGTCTCGTACTCGGCCTGCTTGCGGACGTCGTCGGGGATGCCGTTCGGGTACCGGGCGTGCAGCCCTCGCTCGACCTCCTTGACGAACCAGGAGGTCTCGTCCTCGCCCTCCGGCACCGGGAAGTGCGGCATGTAACGGCCGGCTTCCTCGACGAACTTGACCTCGCAGCGCTCGGCCACCAGCAGGGTGTTGTCACATGCCTCGGGCAACTCCGACCAGACGCCGCGCATCTCCTCCGCGGACTTCAGGTAGAAGTCCTCGGCGTCGAACTTGAACCGCTTGGGATCGGCCAGCGTGGACCCGGACTGGACGCACAGCAGCACCTCGTGCGCCTTGTGGTCCGCCTTGTGCGTGTAGTGCAGGTCGTTGGTGGCCAGCAGCGGCAGCGACAGATCCTTGGCCAGCCTGAGCAGATCCTCACGGACTCTGGTCTCGATGGACAGGCCGTGGTCCATCAGCTCGACGAAGAAGTTCTCCTTGCCGAATATGTCCCGGAACTCCGCGGCGGAGGCCACCGCGTCGTCGTACTTGCCGAGGCGGAGCAGGGTCTGGACCTCGCCGCTGGGGCACCCGGTGGTGGCGATCAGCCCGCCCGAGTACATGTTCAGCAGCTCGCGGTCCATCCGTGGCTTGAAGTAGAAGCCCTCGATGGATGCCCGCGACGAGAGCCGGAACAGGTTGTGCATGCCCGCGGTGGTCTCCGCGAGCAGGGTCATGTGGGTGTACGCGCCGCTTCCGGAGACGTCGTCACCGCCGCCGTCGCCCCACCGCACCCTGGTCTTGTCGAACCTGCTGGTCTTCGGGGTCAGGTAGGCCTCTGTGCCGATGATCGGCTTGATGCCGCTGGCGTTGGCCTTGCGGTAGAAGTCATAGGCACCGAACACATTGCCGTGGTCCGTGGTGGCCAGTGCGGACATCCCCTGGCGCGAGGCCTCGGCGAACAGATCGTCCAGCCGGGCGGCACCGTCCAGCATCGAATACTCGGTGTGCACGTGCAGGTGAACGAAGCTCCCGCTGGATCCGGCACTCGACACGACTAAAACCGACCTCCTAGAGCAACCACGCTGGTGAGACACCAGATTCCGCACCGAATCATCGATCCACCTGATGCGGTGCGCTCGATGGGAACACCGTCACTCTATGCCGCCCGGCCGACAACGTCGCGGCGCCCCGCCGTGGCCGCGCGGAACCGGTTCGGCGGCACCAGCCGGCGGGCCGCACACGTAATCTGAGCCTGGCACGGAGGGCGATTCGAATCGGATGCCGGCAGTGCGGGAAGACACGAGGAGAGACATGCGAAGGACATCTGTCCGGGCCGCCGGGATAGGCACCAGGACGGTGCCGAGCGAGGACACACCGGGTCCTCGTCAGCTCGACACCGCTATGCGCGGGCTGAGCCAAGCGGCCAACAAGGGCCGCCTCTGGCTCGCCATCGCCGCGGTCGGCGTGCTCGTGCCGGGCCAGACACGCCGGGCGGCCTGCCGTGGAATCGCCACCCTCACCGTAACCAGCGCCGTCGCCAACGGTGTCCTGAAGCCGCTGATCCGCCGACGGCGGCCGGATGCGGAACTGACGCCCGCGATCCGCAGGCTGACCCGCGAGCCGGTCACCACCTCCTTTCCGAGCGGACACGCCGCGTCGGCGGCCGCCTTCGCCACGGGTGTCGCCATGGAGAACACCGCGCTCGGTGCCGCGGTGACGCCACTGGCGGCGGCGGTCGCGTACTCCCGAGTCCACGTCGGCGTCCACCACGTCGGCGACGTCGTCGCCGGGGCGGTGCTCGGCGCCGGGGTAGCCCTCGCCGGACGGCGCTGGTGGCCGGTCCATCCGCGGATCCCCGCCCGTATCCGGCACGGTGCGCCGGCACCGGCGCTACCCCGTGGCGAGGGCATGCTCGTCGTGGTCAATCCGGCATCGGGTCGCCCGGGAAGCCCCCGCGAGGAGATCCTCGGGCTCCTCCCCCAGGCGGAGGTGGTCGAACTGGACGCCGACGTCGATATCGAGGCTGTGCTGGCGAGCAGGCGCGGCGTGGTGCGTGCCCTCGGGGTGGCCGGCGGGGACGGGACCGTCGCGGCGGCGGCAGCCGTGGCGGTCGCGCACCGCCTGCCGCTCGCGATCTTTCCCGCCGGCACTCTCAACCATTTCGCTCGCGACGTCGGGCTCGAGGGTTTCGACGACGTACGCACCGCGGTGGAGGCTGGTCAGGCCGTGGCCGTCGACATTGCCACCGCCGACGGTCGCACCTTCCTCAACACCGCGAGCATCGGCGGCTACCCGGATCTGGTGCGGCGCCGGGAAGCACTGGAGCACAGGTGGGGCAAATGGCTGGCCATGGCGCTGGCGGCCGGGCAGGTGCTGCACGCGCACCAGCCGCTGCGGGTGGCGCTCGACGGCGAGCCCGTCAGCGTCTGGCTGGTGTTCGTCGGCAACGGCTGCTACGTGCCGCGCGGAACCTTCCCGGCCTGGCGGCCCCGCCTCGACGACGGCTACCTCGACGTGCAGTACCTGTCGGCCGAGGGCCGTTTCTCCCGGACCCGCGCGGTGCTCGCGATCCTCACCGGAACCGGTGAGCGCAGCCGAGTGCATGTCTCGCGCACGCTGCGCACCCTGAAACTGGAAGCGCTCGGCGAGGAGGTGGGGCTGGCCTGCGACGGTGAGGCGGTCGGCAAGGTCAGCTCGTGCGCCTTCGGCAAGTTGCCCGGCGCTCTGGCGGTCTACCGCCCAACGTTGCCCGCCCCCGCTTCGTCACCTGATCGTCGATCTGTCGCCTGATCAGCCCTACCGAGACGATCAGATGCGCAAACCGGCGCTCACGTCGCAGTTCGGTCACCTGATCGCGTCTCGCTATGCGGACGCTGGACGATCAGATGGCATAGTGGCGGAGCATTCGCCGTTTCTGTCATCTGATCGCCTGGGCCCGCATGGCCGGGCAACGCGTGATGATCGGAAGGCAATTCGACGATCAGGTGGCAAAGGCGCCGTTAGCCGGCGAGCCGTTCGAGAGCACGGGCGAGATCGTCGGGATACGGCGACTCGAACCCCACCCGCTCCCCTGTGCCGGGATGCTCGAAACCCAGCCCCACCGCGTGCAGCCACTGCCGGGTGAGCTTCAACCGAGCCGCGAGGGTGGGGTCAGCCCCGTAGGTGAGGTCCGCTACGCACGGATGGCGCAGGGCGCTCATATGCACCCGGATCTGGTGGGTGCGGCCGGTTTCCAGGTGGATCTCGAGCAGGCTCGCGGCTGGGAACGCCTCGAGCGTCTCGTAGTGCGTGACGCTGGGTTTGCCGTCGGCGACCACGGCCCACTTGTAGTCATGCTCTGGATGCCTGCCGACCGGCGCGTCGACCGTGCCCCGGGACGGGTCAGGATGCCCCTGGACAAGAGCGTGATACGTCTTCTCCACGGTGCGCTCACGGAACTGCCGCTTCAGTGAGGTGTACGCCACCTCGGACTTCGCGACCACCATCACGCCGCTGGTGCCGACGTCGAGGCGGTGGACGACGCCCTGCCGTTCGGCAGCGCCGCTGGTGGAGATCCGGAAGCCCTGTCCGGCCAGTCCGCCCACCACGGTGGGCCCGGTCCAGCCAGGACTCGGGTGCACAGCCACACCGACGGGCTTGTCCACGACCACCACGTCGGCGTCGTCGTGGACGATCCGCATGCCTTCGACATGCTCGGGAACGACGCGGATGGGACCGGCGGGATCCGGCAGCTCGACCTCGAGCCAGCCGCCTGCCCGGACCCGCGCGGACTTGGACTCGGCCACCCCGTCCACGAGGACACGGCCGTCCTCCACGAGATCGGCGGCCTTGCTGCGGGAAAAGCCGAAGAGCCGGGCCAGGGCGGAGTCGAGTCGTTCTCCCTCGAGTCCGTCCGGCACAGGCATGGAGCGCCGGTCACTCACCTGGCTTCGGTCCCCGATTCGGTGTCCGGCGGCGGGTCTTGATCCCCGCTCGGCGCTTCAGGGCCGGTCGAGTCGTCGTCCCGGGAAGCACGCCCGCCCGGCTCACCGCCGACGGGCTCGCCGTCGAGCGGCTCGCCAATCTCCGTGTCGCCGGTGAGGGGACGGCCGGTCAGCCCGTCGTCGCCTTCGGGCCGCCGCATGCTGGAGAACTCCACGCCCCGGAAGCTCAGCAGAGCGATGAGTATCGCCGAGCCGACGATCGAGGAGTCGGCGATGTTGAACACCGGCCAGTTGGGCAGCTCGAGGAAGTCCACCACGTGACCCCGGAACGGACCGGGCTCCCGGAACAGCCGATCGGTGAACGTGCCCAGGGCACCGCCCAGCAGGCCGCCAAGGGCCACCGCCCACGCAAGGCTCGTCACCTTGCGGCTGACCCACAGGATCACGACGATCACGCCGGCGGCGATCACGGTCAGGACCACGGTCATCTCTGTGAACATACTGAACGCGGCGCCGGGGTTACGCACCAGCCGGAACTGCAGGAACTCGCCGATCACCTGGATGACCCGGCCACCGTCCAGGGCGCTGACCGCCCAGACCTTCGTCAGCTGGTCCAAGATGAGGACCACTGCGGCAATAAGGAGAAGCGCCGCCGTGCGGCGACGCGTTCTCACATCTCGTGTGTCGTCGCGGTTCAGCGACGCTCCTGTCGTTGTTTGCATGTCACACACAGTGTCGCACGAGGGAAGGCGAGCAGCCGAGCCTTGCCGATCGGATTGCCGCAACTCTCGCACACTCCGTACGTGCCGTCCTCGATCCGCTCCAGGGCGCGTCCGGTCTGATTGAGGATCTCCCGGTGGCTCGCGGCCAGCGACATCTCGTGCTCGCGTTCGAACGCCTTGGAGCCGGTGTCCACCTGGTCCTCGCTGCCGTCAGCTGTGCTGCGTCGCAGAAGCTCCGCGATCTCGACCTCGGCGTCGGCGATCTCCTCTCGGAGACGCTGGGCGTCGGCGAGGAGGGTCTCACGAACCTCGTCGAGCTCCTCGCCCGACCATGGTTCCTCGTCAGCGCGGACCACCAGCGCCGCGGCCTGCTCCTGTACCGCCGCGGTGTCCGTCCGGGCTGTCGTCTTCGCACCATCCGTGCGCTCGGCCATGCTCACGCACCCCTTCCCTGCCGTATGCCCGCCCACTCTTGTCCGGGTCAGGTGAGGATAGATCTTTCCCTGCTCTGCTTCAACGACGTGCCGTCTCTCAGCGTCCTCACAGGCCACCCCGGTCCGCCTTCCCGTTCCGGTTCAGCCGCGCCCGCTGCAGCGGGACATCCCGCGGCCGATCAAGCATCGACTCGATCAACATGCTTTGCACCTGGGCCGTTGCCGTACCGAAGGCGCCACACCCGCATCCTCCCGACCACCGCGGAGACCGTGTCCGGCCGCGCTTCCTGCGCTCGCGACGACCCGTCGCCACACCGGGACACGAGATGCACATCACGTCCGGTACACCTGCGGCTCGGCGCCCGTAGCGCGCCGGACGTCTGGCTGCCGCGCTCGCCAGCCGTCCACGGCTTGGTGAGCAACTGTACGCGTCGTAACCCCACCGGGCGAAGGATCACGTTCCGCCAGCTCACAATCGGGACCCGGCAGACAGCCGGGCCGGCGCGGAAACCCGTGTGATCGGCCCTCGATTCCTGCGTAGACTAGCCTCTGCGAGCAGGCGTCGATGGGACCAGTAGCGTGCGCGCACGGCCATGAGCGAGCCGGGGACGGTGTGAGCCCGGCGGCACGAGCGCACGCCAAGATCACCCCGGAGCCGCCGGAAGAACAGTGCCGCGCCGCTTCGTCGGGGTTTATCACCGGAGGCGCCGGCACCCAGTAGAACCGGCCGCGGCAATGAAGTGGGTCACCGACCCGGCGCACTGCCGGCGTGGCCAAGGAGGGTGGTACCGCGGGGCCGCGCGCTTCGTCCCTCCGTCGATGACGACGACGGAGGACTCGAGATGAGCGACGCCAGCACCCCGGCGGGAAACACCACGGGCGCCGGGCGCACGTACCGGGCGATGCCCGCGCAGGTCGATCTGCCTGCACTGGAGCACGAGGTGCTCGCCTTCTGGAAGAACAACGACGTCTTCGCCCGGACGCTGAAGTCGAGCGAGGGAAAGCCGTCCTGGACCTTCTACGAAGGCCCTCCCACCGCCAATGGAACGCCCGGCACGCACCACATCGAGGCGCGCGTGTTCAAGGACGTGTTCCCGCGCTACCGGACGATGAAGGGATACCACGTAGCGCGCAAGGCGGGCTGGGACTGCCACGGCCTGCCGGTGGAGATCGCGGTGGAGAAGGAGCTCGGCCTGTCGTCGAAGAACGAGATCGAGGCGTACGGCGTCGCGGCGTTCAACGACAAGTGCCGCGAGTCGGTCCAGCGCCACGTCGACGCCTTCGAGGAGATGACCGAGCGGATGGGCTACTGGGTCGACATGTCCCAGGCTTACCGCACCATGGACTCGTCGTACGTGCAGAGCGTCTGGTGGTCGCTCAAGCAGGTCTTCGATTCCGGCCTGCTCGTCGAGGACCACCGGGTGGCCCCGTACTGCCCGCGCTGCGGCACCGGGCTCTCGTCACACGAACTGGCTCAGGGCTACGAGACCGTCGCCGACCCGTCGGTGTTCGTCCGCCTTCCGCTCACCTCCGGACCGCTCGCCGGCCAGGCGGCGCTGCTCGTCTGGACCACGACGCCGTGGACTCTGGTCTCCAACACCGCGGTCGCCGTTCATCCGGAGGTGACGTACGTCGCGGCCACCTCTGGGTCGCCGGATTCGAACGAGACACTCGTCGTCGCCGAGCCCCTGTTCGAATCGGTGCTGGGCGAAGGCTGGACGGTCGCGGAGCGTTTCACCGGCGCCGAGATGGAGCGGTGGACATATCAGCGCCCGTTCGAGCTCGTGGACATCGGCGACGACCACCAGCCGGCCCACTTCGTCGTCGTCGACGACTACGTCACCACCGCCGACGGAACCGGCCTCGTGCACCAGGCTCCTGCGTTCGGCGCCGACGACCTCCGGGTCTGCAAGCGCTACGGGATGCCGGTGGTCAACCCGGTACGCCCGGACGGTACGTTCGCCGAGGACGTCCCGCTCGTCGGCGGGCAGTTCTTCAAGCACGCCGACGCCGCGCTCGCCCGGGATCTTGAGGACCGCGGCCTGATGTACCGGCACACCCAGTACGAGCACGAGTATCCGCACTGCTGGCGCTGCCATACGCCCCTGCTGTACTACGCCCAGCCCTCCTGGTACATCAGGACCACGCAGTTCAACGACGCCCTGCTGCGGGAGAACGAGAAGACGAACTGGTACCCGGAGACGATCAAGTGGGGCCGCTACGGCGAGTGGCTGCGCGGCAACGTCGACTGGTCATTGTCCCGGAACCGCTACTGGGGGACGCCCCTGCCCATCTGGCGCAACGACGAGGACCCGTCACGCCTGGTGTGCGTGGGATCCCTCGCTGAGCTTTCCGAATACGCCGGTGAGAACCTGTCCGAGCTGGACCCGCACCGGCCCTACGTCGACGACGTCACGTTCACCCTTCCCGGGGTGTCCGGCACGTTCCGCCGGGTACCGTACGTGATCGACGCGTGGTACGACTCCGGGTCCATGCCGTTCGCGCAGTGGGGCTATCCGTACGCACCGGGCAGCGAGGATGCCTTCACCGACGCCTACCCCGCCCAGTTCATCTGTGAGGCGATCGACCAGACACGGGGCTGGTTCTACACGCTCATGGCCGTCGGCACGGCCGTGTTCGACCGCTCGTCCTACGAGAACGTGCTGTGCCTGGGACACATCCTGGCCGAGGACGGCCGCAAGATGTCCAAGCACCTCGGCAACATCCTCGAGCCCATGCCGCTGATGGACGACCACGGAGCCGACGCGGTGCGCTGGTTCATGGCCGCCGGCGGGTCGCCGTGGCAGGCACGCGGCATCGGGCCGAACGTGCTCGGCGAGGTCGTGCGCAAGGTCCTGCTGACGTACTGGAACACCGCCTCGTTCCTGTCGTTGTACGGCCGGACGTCGTCGTGGACTCCCGCACAGGCGGCGCCGGACCCGAAGGATCGTCACGTGCTCGACCGCTGGGCGCTCAGTGAGCTGAACCGGCTGGTACGCGATGTCGACCAAGCGCTGGAGAACTTCGACACACAGCGCGCCGGCGCTCGCCTGGCCTCGTTCGTCGACGACCTCTCCAATTGGTATGTACGACGCTCCCGGCGCAGGTTCTGGGCCGGCGATCCGGCTGCGCTCGCCACCCTGCACCAGTGTGTCGAGACGCTGACCCGGCTGCTGGCGCCTATGGTTCCGTTCATCACCGAGCGGGTCTGGCAGGACCTGGTGGTACCGGTCGACCCGGACGCCACCGAGTCGGTCCACATGGCCGCGTGGCCGGACGTCGCTGATGAGCTGATCGACGAGCAGCTCGGCACCGAGGTCGCCCTCACCCGCCGGCTCGTCGAGCTGGGCCGGGCGGCACGCGCCGAGTCGAAGGTCCGGACCAGGCAACCGCTGGCCAGGGCGCTGGTCGGTGCCTGGGGCTGGGAGTCTCTGCGCGACGAGCTGCGCGACGAGATCGCCGACGAGCTCAACGTGGCGGAGGTCCGTTCGCTGAGCGACGCGGGCGAGGCGGGCGAGGCAGGCAGGAGCACCTCATCCGGCGATGCCTTGCTCAACGTGTCGGCCAAGGCGAACTTCCGGGCGCTGGGCAAGCGGTTCGCCAAGGACACCCCGAAGGTCGCCGCTGCGGTGGCTGAAACCGACGCCGCCGCGCTGGCCGCGGGCCTGCGGAGCTCCGGCGCGGTCACCCTGCAGGTCGACGAGCTCGGCGACGTCGAACTCGGCCCGGACGACGTCGTCATCACTGAGACCCCCCGGGAAGGCTGGGCCGTGGCCCGCGAGGGCGAGACCGTCGCGCTCGACCTGACACTGACCGACGAGCTGATCCGAGCCGGTATGGTGCGCGAGGTGGTCAGGCTGGTGCAGGAGGCCCGCAAGGGCAGTGGCTTCGACGTCGCCGACCGTATCGACCTGGCTTGGGCGGCCGGGCCTGACGCCGGCCAGCTGGCCGCGGCGATCCGGGAGCATCAGAGCCTGCTGGCCGACGAGGTCCTCGCGGTATCGGTCCACGACGACCTGGAGGCACTTGCCGGACACCCGGATCACACCGACGCGGAACTCGGGTTGACGTTCCGGCTGCGGCGCCCCTAGCGGACACGGAGTCAGAGGTAGCCGCGGAGGCTCGCCGCGGCTGCCACTCGCTCGACCCCGATTTCGAATGCCGCGTCCCGGGGCGTCGAACCATGGCGTGCCGCGCGCTCGCGCACGGCTGCGAACGCGCCGACGATGTGCCGCCGCAGCTCGTCGTTGACCTGTTTCTCCGGCCACCTGAACTGCTGCAGGTTCTGGGTCCACTCGAAGTAGGACACGGTGACGCCGCCCGCGTTCACCAGGATGTCCGGCAGCACGACGACGCCGCGGTCGGCGAGGATGTCGTCCGCGGCCGGCGTCACCGGGTGATTGGCCGCTTCGAGGATCAACCGGGCCGAGATCCGCTCCGCGTTGGCCGATGTGACGACGCCGCCCAGCGCCGCCGGGATCAGCACCGCGACGTCGAGGGTCAGCAGCTCGTCGTTGGTCAGCGCGTCCGTGCCCGGCATACCCACCACCGAGCCGGTGGCTGACAGGTGCTCGTCCACCGCGCCCAGGTCCAGCCCGCGCGCCGAGAAAATGCCACCTTTCACGTCGCTGACCGCGACCACCCGGAAACCCTGTTCGGCCGCCAGCCGAGCCGTCCATGATCCGACGTTGCCGTAGCCCTGGACGGCCACCGTGGTGTCCTCCGGTTGCCAGGCGCGGTCCGCGGCGGCCTCGGCCAGGATCATGACGGTGCCCCGGCCGGTCGCCGCCTCCCGGCCCAGCGAGCCGCCGAGCTCGACCGGCTTACCTGTCACGATCGCCGGGGTGTGGCCCGCCTTGCGCCCGTACTCGTCCATCATCCACGCCATGGTCTGGGCGCTGGTGTTCACATCCGGCGCCATGATGTCGCGGTGCTCGCCGATCACGTAGCTCACCTGATGGAGGTAGCGCCGGGTCATGCGCTCAAGCTCACCGGCGGTGAGGCTCGCGGGATCCACCTGGATACCGCCCTTGGCTCCCCCGAACGGGACATCGGCCAGCGCGGTCTTCCAGGTCATCAGCGACGCCAGCGCCCGCACCTCGTCGAGGTCGGCGTCCTGGTGATAGCGGACTCCACCCTTGTACGGCCCACGCGCGCCATTGTGCTGGACCCGGTAGCCGTACACCGTCCTGGACGAGCCGTCGCTCATACGCAGCGGTACCTGGACCCGGATCTCCCGATACGTTCCGCAGAGCAGGTCCCGCGTGGCGTCCGACAGGGCGAGACGGTCCGCGGCACGGTGGAACGACGCATTGACGGCCTCGAAGGGACTGAGGCCGTCAACCGTGCCGGTCATCGGCAACCTCTTTCGTCGCCTCTGAAGGAAATCAGTTCTGATCGTCGTCCAGCAGGCTGGCGACCGAACGCAGGGACCCACCGGTCTGCGTGGCGCTCACGCCCTCGTTGCCGCCCTGTCCGCTCTGGGGGTGACCCGGTGCCTGCCCGGGGCCACCGGGACCCCGCCCGGGGGCCTGTTGCGAACCCTGCGGCGTGTTGTTGGCCGGCGCCGCCGGACGCTGCGGATGCTGCTGCTGGACGTGTGCCGCGATCTCCTGCTCGGCTCGCTCGGAGTCGCTGGCGCCGCCGATCTCCAGCTTGCGCAGCTCGTTTTCCAAGTACGACTTGAGCCGGCTGCGGTACTCACGCTCGAAGTCCCGCAGGCCTTCCAGCTGCCGTTCGAGATCGGCACGCTCGGTCTCCAGCTTGCCGAAGACCTGTGCGCGGCGTTTCTGGATCTCCTGGTCGATGGACTCGGCACGCTGGCGGGCGTCCTGTTCCAGCTTGGCAGCCTTCGCCTTGGTCTCGGCGTCGAGCTTCTCCGACCGGGTACGCGACTCGCTCATCAGGCGGTCGGCCTCGGCCTTGGCATCGGCGACCAGCTCGTCGGCGGTCTTCTGCGCGAGCGCGAGGACCTTCGCGGCGGCGTCGCTGGGCTGGGCCCCGACCGGAGCCGCGATCTGCGGCGCCGACGGCGGCGCCTTGGGCGCCTCGACCTGGCGGGGCGGCTGGATCGGTTCCACGGAACCGACGGCACCTGCCCCACGAGTCACGGCAGCGAGCTTGTCGCGAAGCTCGTCGTTCTCGCGCTGAAGGCGCGCGAGTTCGGCCTCGACCTCGTCAAGGAACTCGTCGACCTCCTGCATGTCGTAACCTTCACGCAGGCGGACGGTCGTGAACTCCTTGTTCTGGACCGCCTCGGGCGTCAGTGGCATAGCGTCACCTCGAAGTGTGTGCAGCGTCGTGTGTCACCGTACCGTGTCATCCCAAAGATGCCACAACTGTCTGGGCAATTCTTACCAGGATGATGAGCACGATGAACGCCAAGTCAAGGGCGACAGACCCGATTCTGAGCGGCGGGATGACCCGTCGGAGCGCTCGGAGGGGAGGGTCGGTCACCGTGTACACGGCCTCCAGCACGACGAGGAGCGGGCCCTTGGGCTGCCACTCGCGTGCGAAGACCTGGATCCAGTCGGCCACCAGGCGGACCAGCAGGGCAATGAAGAACAGCCACAGAGCTATCGACAAGGGCTGGGTAATGACCGACACAGCATCCGAACCTACCTGACGCAGGATTCGGGCGCCGACTCAGGCACCGGTCTAGTGGGCGTGCTGGTGTCATATCGATGTGTTGCACGTAACAAATCAGCTTTGGTTGAAGAACGCACCGTCGGCGATGCGAGCCTTGTCTTCCGCGGTGACCTGCACATCCGCGGGTGTGAGCAGGAACACCTTGGCGGTGATCCGGTCGATACTGCCGCGCAGCCCGAAGATGAGGCCGGCCGCGAAATCGACCAGTCTCTTGGCGTCGACGTCGTCCATCTCCGAGAGGTTCATGATGACCGGAGTGCCGTCCCGGAAATGCTCTCCCAGAACCCTGGCCTCGTTGTACGTGCGCGGGTGCAGCGTCGTGATGCGAGCCTCGCGCGCGGCAGGAGCCCGCCGGGGCGCCGCTACCGGGCGCCGGTCGGCCAACGAGGATACCGTGGCCGTCCGCTCCCGCTCGCGCCGCTCCGGAACGCGCTCGACGTCGTGCGTGTCGCGCGGGTCTACCGCGTCGTCGTCATACTCGCCCTCGTACTCGGCGACGTACTCGTCCTCGTCGTATTCATCGTCATAGCGGTCCCGGTCCTCCACGAGGCCGAGGTAGACCGCAACCTTGCGCATTGCGCTGGCCATGCTCCAAGACCCTCCGCACTAGTGGTGGTCGGTCGTTACCTTGCGTACCCCTTGACACTAGCCTGACGAATCGGCTGTCACGAGGATTGCACCTTCCGACACGCACGGTGTGTCGCCAGATACCTCCGATGACGATGATGTGAGTGTGACCGAAGGGTCTAAAGTTGCCCAAGCGACGGCAGTGACAGACGCGTGCGGCGTTCGGTCAGAGCCTTCGTGGTGGTCGGGTCGATCGGGGGAATTCGGCGCTCAGGCCGTGATCCACGCCAGGCCGGCGAAGCGCCCCGTCGTCCGGTCTCGCCGATACGAGTACAGGTCCCCACTCTCCAGCGTGCACCGTCCTTCGTTGATTACCTCCACACCCAGAGCGTCCAGCTGGGCAGCGACGCCCCGGGGCAGGTCCAGCGCCGGCGTTCCGGCTCGCGTGCTCGCCCACGCCTCCGGCACCACGGCGGCCACATCGGCCCGCATGGCTTCCGGCACCTCGTAGCAGGCGCCGCAGACCGCCGGTCCTACAGAGGCGACGACGGTACGGGCACCGAGCGCGCGCAGGGCACCGACGACGGCGGGGACGATTCCGGCGGCCAGCCCCGGCCGGCCGGCATGCGCCACGCCGACCAAGCCGGCCTCCGGGTCCGCGACGAGCACCGGCACGCAATCGGCCACCATGACGGCCAGCGCCAGTCCCGGGCGAGCGGTCACCATGGCATCCACCGGCAGCGCGGACTGGTTACCTGACCGCGGGCCGTCCACGACCGCGACGTCCGCGCCGTGGACCTGGTTCATGTAGACGACGTCGCCGGGAGACAAACCGAGGCCTCTCGCCACGACGTGGCGGTTACGTTCCACCGCGGCCGGCTCGTCGCCCACGTGGTGGGCAAGGTTGAGCTGGCCGAAGGGAGGCGGACTCACGCCGCCCACGCGGTCGGTGAAAGCGAAGTTGATGCCGCCGAGTGCGCGGCGCGATGCGATCACGGCTACATCCTGGCAGACGCTCCGCTCGCTACCCGCCGCGCCGGCTGAGCGGCTCGCCGGTCTCGACCTATTTGAGGAAGTCGGGCACGTCGAGGTCGTCGTCGGGCGGAACGATCCGACGCTGCTCGCGGGGACGAGGGGGCGCGGGAACCGGGTCTACAGTCTCCGGGCGCTCCCGCCGGCGCTCGTCGGTCGCGCCGGTACTGGAATAGCCGTCCTGGTTCGCCGCGGCCCTGCTGGATTCCTGCGGCTTCTCGGGCGTGTCCTCGTTTGCGGGCTTGGGTGCACTGTCCGCGGAGTCCGCGCGCCGGACGGTACCGAGTTCGCGCCGCGGGGGCGCGCCGCCGTCGAACCCGGCCGCGATGACGGTGACCCGGACCTCGTCGCCGAGCGCGTCGTCGATCACCGCGCCGAAGATGATGTTGGCTTCGTCGTGGGCGGCCTGCGCGACCAGGTTCGCCGACTCGTTGATCTCGAACAGGCCGAGGTCGGAACCGCCCGAGACGGAGAGCAGCACGCCGTGCGCGCCGTCGATCGAGGCCTCGAGGAGCGGAGAGGAGATCGCCATCTCGGCAGCGGCGACCGCCCGATCCTCGCCCCGTGCTGAACCGATGCCCATGAGCGCGGAGCCCGCGTTGCTCATCACCGACTTCACGTCGGCGAAGTCCAGATTGATCAGTCCCGGCGTGGTGATGAGGTCCGTGATGCCCTGCACACCGGAAAGCAGCACCTGATCGGCGCTCTTGAACGCGTCCAGAACGCTGACCTGCCGGTCGCTGATGGAGAGCAGGCGGTCGTTGGGGATGACGATCAGCGTGTCGACCTCTTCGCGCAGGGCCTCGATCCCGGCCTCGGCCTGCATCGCGCGACGGCGGCCCTCGAACATGAACGGCCGGGTCACCACGCCGATGGTGAGCG
Source organism: Phytoactinopolyspora alkaliphila (assembly GCF_010550695.1). Lineage (GTDB taxonomy): Bacteria > Actinomycetota > Actinomycetes > Jiangellales > Jiangellaceae > Phytoactinopolyspora > Phytoactinopolyspora alkaliphila. The sequence goes on along the minus strand of NZ_JAAGOB010000001.1, from coordinate 167,117 downwards.
CTCCGAGCGAGCGCGCGATCCGGGCCACGACCGGCGCACCGCCGGTACCGGTGCCGCCACCCTCTCCGGCCGTCACGAAGACCATGTCGGCGCCCTTGAGCACCTCTTCGATCTCCTCGGCATGGTCTTCGGCGGCGCTGCGCCCGACGTCGGGGTTGGCACCCGCGCCCAGTCCCCTGGTGAGCTCGCGGCCGACATCGAGCTTGACGTCAGCGTCGCTCATCAGCAGCGCTTGAGCGTCGGTGTTGATCGCGATGAACTCGACACCCTTGAGGCCGACCTCAATCATGCGGTTGACCGCGTTGACCCCGCCACCGCCGATGCCGACGACCTTGATCACCGCGAGATAGTTCTGCGGAGCAGTCACGTCGAGTCGCCTCTCAATCGAGTTCGTTCTTTAACTCTCACCCTCAAGTTGAGGTTTATAGTTATGTCAACCTGAGCGATGTTCATGACGCTAAGCGGGCGGATGCCGCCTATCGTGGCGACACGCCGAGAAATTCGTGATCGACATCTTTGCCCCGTGCCACCGTGCGCCGGCGCGCCTCGTGCTGCCCGGCTAGTGCCGCGTGGCCGCAGGCCTACCCCGACCCCGTCCTCGCGGCTTGGATGCGGACCTTGGTGCGCCCGGCCTCGGCAGACGAGCAGTGATCACATGATCCACGCTGAGCCGTCCGGCGCCGACGGCCGCGAAGACGAGACTCGACAGCCCCAACGCCAGCACCAGCTCCGCGCCGCCCTGATCGACGAACATCCCGTTGCCGGCATGCACGAACAGGTATGCCCCAGCCATGTCGACGGCCAGCACGATCCCGGCCAGCGGTGTCGCCAGTCCGAGGATCAGCGCGGCGCCACCCACGAGTTCCGCAAGCGCTGCGAACCATGCGGACGCGGCCGGAAACGGGACCTTCATCTGCTCGAATCCGGCCGCGACGTTCTCGATGCCGACATCTGCGAGCTTCTGCCACCCATGCGCGACGAACACGGCGCCGACGCCTACCCGCCCCAGAAACAGGATCAGATCACGGACGATGAGGGGTCGAGGCACGGTCTCTCCTTAGTTGAACATTCAAGTACCTCGAGCGGAACGGACCGGCACCGGCGCGAGTTCCGTGGAGTCCTAACCGAGGGTGCATGAGAGCGGCAGTTCACTCCCCTGTCGAGCCGTCGATCAACTCGCGGATGATGTCGAGGTGGCCGTTGTGCCGACACGATTCCTCGATCATGTGGGTCAGCACCCAACGCAGTGTCGGGCGTCCGTCGCGCCGTGCCGTGACCGCGCGGTCGGCCAGCTCCATCCTCGCCACCACGGCCCGCGACCGTTCGCATTCCTCGGCATACCCAGCGAGAAGCGCGGCCACGGTCTCCTCCGGAGCGAGGACGAAGTCCGCGTCCTCGTCCTCGCGCGTCCAGGGTTGTGGCAGCGACGCCGTACCCGCCAGCACCGTCCTGAACCAGTAGTGCTCCACACACGTCAGGTGCTTGACGATCCCTGCCGCGGTGGTGAGGGACGGGACGAACCGGCGACGAGCCTGATCCTCGGACAGCCCCGCCACCTTGTGGTGCACCGTCGCGCGGTGGAAGTCGAGGAACGCTTCGAGCTCACTCTTATCGTCAAGGTCGTAACCGACGTCGGGACGGACCGGCAACACAGGGTGGGACATGCCCCCATCATTTCCCATCGGCACGACTCGTCACCCCCGACCTCCCCATAGGCCCCACTCATCGCGTTCCCGCCTCCCCGTCCGCATACCCGCGGCACGCCACCGGCTGCCTCTTGCACGACGATCATCACGGCCTGGGTGGGATGTGCCGTGTGAGAAAGTGCGACCTGAAGCGGCGATTCCGTGCACGGCAGTTCGCACGGCGGCGACAGCAACGACATCGGCGGCCAGAACTCACACGGCTGCGTCCACGACCAGCCACACTCCCGGCCATGTTCACACGGCTCCACCCACAGCTGCAGGATGGCGGGGGCGCACTTCACACGGCCGAGCTCACGACGCACTGCTCCTTAACCTGTGACGTCTTGTGAGATCGGTGACGCCGGGAGTCTCAGGACATCGGTAACGCCTGTACCGGTCATGGATCAGATCACGGTCTACGCCCAGGGACGGAGTGCCGGCGATCCAGAGATCGCCAGCGAGGCGGCCCGGAGCGGCCCGTGGGCGATCGGGCCAATGTCGCCGAGATATGCCGGACGCCGCGCTCGCAGGATTCAGGCGGCGCGGTGCGCCTCGCTCCTTTGCGCGCAGATGGCACGCAGGTGCCGAATGGTCGTGTTCGGTCGACGACGGACGTCGTCCGTGGTCAGACGCTCGATGTGCCAACCCTTCCGAGTGAGTGCCTTGTCTCGTTCGCGATCGTAGAAGCGCGCCGACGGCGTGGAGTGAAACCGTGCGCCGTCGATCTCAACGCCTAGCCTGAGCCCCTCGTCCGCGAAGTCAAGGCGCGCCACCAGGATGCCATCTTCACGAATCTCATACTGCCGCTCGAAGACCAGTCCCGCGCCCGCGAAGAGCGCGTCGGCCTCGTACTCGGCTCCCGATTCAGATGCGGGGTCGAAATCCTCGACGGCCCGATGCACCAGCGCCAGGCCGGTCCTGCCGCCGAAATCCTCAGCGGCGGCCAGCACGTCGTCGACCGTCATGATGTCCCGGCCGAACACGTCATACAGGACACGCCGAAACAGCTGATCTTCAAGGATGGCCGCCAGGTCGATCACCGTACGCCGTGCATCGAGAACCGGTTGGCCGTGCGCCGTGCCGGTGAAGCCTTCGATGCGGCGGGATCGGACGATGATCAAGCCCGGACGCCGAGGACGCTGAACCGCCGCCGGAACAGTGACCCACGTGCGGTCCGTCGGAATGTACGGATCGATACCCAACAGCCGCGCTGCCGTCGCGTGGCTGAACCAGGCTCGCTCACCTGCATAAAGCCGACCCGCGATCGCCACCGAAGCCCTCGTGTCCGGGGTTGCCGCGATCCGGTACACCTTGGGGTGGACGACAATCCATGTCCCGCGGCTCAATCGCGTAATGATCTGATGACGAGTGAAGCCGCACTCCAGGGCCTGCCGACGACTGAACGTCGAGTGCTGTTCTCGGCTCAGCATCAAGAGCGCGTCTTCAGCCGCCTTCGGCGACGTGTCCAGGGATCGTGTGCGCGCCTCATCATTCATGTACCTATGAACGCCCGCGATCGGTCATCGCACCAGAGGCCGCACGGTGATTGTGGATAACTCTGCCACCAAGAACAGGTCTGTTGACAAAGGCAATCCGTTCCCCACCGAAAGCGCTCCGTTCCCGACCGGCTCTCCGGCGTCGTGGGCGGAACCGTGTGAATCCTGCCGGTCAGCCCCGCAGCCGTGATGACGGCCGTGTGGGTTTGGCCGGGCGCCGCGGCAGCTGTGAGGGTGATCGTGTGAGTTCTGCCCGCTCATGTGCGCGTTGTCGCCGTCGTGCGAACTGTCGTGCACGGAATCGCCGCTTCAGACCGGCCATTCTCACACGACACATCCCACTCGGGCCGTGAAGATCTTCGTGGGAAGAACAGCCGGTTGAGGTGACGGTGGGCCAAAGGGGGTCAGGATACGGCGGGGGTGTCCGGCGCGGAGACGTCGTACACGGACGGGGGGTCCTCGTCGTGCGCCTCCATCAGGGCCAGCAAGGCGCGCGTCTTGTCCTGGGCTCGATCGGCTGTGCCCCACACCACGGTGGTCCCGTCGGTCAAGATCAGGCGGACGCCGGCCGGCGATTCGGCCTCCACACTCTCCACCAGCTGATCGATGGACGACGGCAGGCTGGTCACGACCGCCACACCGGTCACCCGCGCCAGCCGCGCGGACTCGTCGGTGGGGGTCACCAGTACGGGGACGCCGTCGGGAGGCGTGTCGGCGCGCCCGAAGAGCACGCCGGTCTCGTCGACGCTCCACCAGCTCCGGCCGTCCCGGACCGCGGCGGACGCCTCCCGTGCGGCGATGTCGATGGTCAGTGTGTTCGGCCAGGAGCGGCGGACGCTGACCTCGCCGACATCCGGCAGTTCGCGGACGCGATCCGCGACCCCGTCGGTGTCCACGCGGATCAGCGGCACGCCGATCGGCACCTCGGCGATGTCGGTAACGTCCGATCTCAGGTCATCGCCGACGCCGTGCACCGCCACGTCGTTCACCGACAACACCGAGGACCAGCCCACCAGCCAGGCGAGACCGCCAGCGGCGACGGCCAGTAGCAGCGCGATCACCACGCGGACGGCGCCCCGGAACCTGCGCCTGCGGGCACGCGCGGCGAACCGCTCGGCGCCGGCCGACCGGGTCGCGGTGCTCATGGCTGCCCTGTATCCGCGGTCTGTATTCCGGTCCGCTCCCGATCCGTACCGTCCCCAGTGCTCACGCCGGACTCACTGGCGCGTCGTGCCGCGGACTGCGCGGCTCGTTCGTCCACCCGGCGCTCGATGAGATCGAGGATCTCCGGACCGATCAAAGTGACGTCGCCGGCTCCCAGGGTGAGCAGCACATCCCCAGGCTGAACCCAGGACGCAGCCAGTGCAGGAGCCGCCGACCAGGACTGCTCGAAGGCGACCTGAGTGGGCGGCAGCGTCACGGCGGCCGCCACGAGAGCGCCGGTGACGCCGGGTTCAGGATCTTCACGGGCAGCGTAGACGTCCATCACGATCACCTCGTCAGCCCCGCCCAGCGCCTTGCCGAACTCCTCGGCGAAGATCCTGGTCCGGCTGAACAGGTGGGGTTGAAAGACCGCGATCACACGGCCGCCACCGGCGACCGAGCGAGCGGCCGCGAGGTCCGCTGCGACCTCCGTTGGGTGGTGAGCGTAGCTGTCGTACACACGCACGCCGCCGGCCACACCCTTGAGCTCGAACCGGCGCCGGGTCCCGGAGTATCCGGCCAGACCTTCTCGCAGCTCACCACTGGGGAAGCCCAGTCCGATACCGGCTGTGAAGGCGGCCGCGGCATTCAGGGCATTGTGTTTGCCCGGGATCTGCAGTTTCACCCGGCCTTGCCGACGGCCCCGCGCCACGATCTCGAACGACGCGCCCGATCCGGCCAGGTCGAGATCACTGAGCCGAACCATGGCGTCCGCGGACTCGCCGTACGTGCGCACCGTGATGCCGCGCTTGGCGGCTCGTTCCCCCAAAGCCCGGGCACCTGGATCGTCGGCGCACACCACCAGGAAGCCCCGGACCCGGTCGGCGAAGGCGTCGAAGGCGGCGACGTACACCTCTTCGGTTCCGTAATTGTCCAGGTGGTCGGCCTCGACGTTGGTGACGATCGACACTTCGGGGTCGTAGGCGAGAAACGACGCGTCGCTCTCGTCCGCCTCGGCGACGAACACCGGACCACTGCCGTTGTGCGCATTGGCGCCGGACTCGTTCAGGTTCCCCCCGATGGCGAAGGACGGATCGGCTCCGCAGTGCTGCAATGCGACGGTCAGCATCGAGGTCGTCGTCGTCTTGCCGTGCGTACCGGCCACGGCGATCGCGCGGCGCCCGGCCATCACCGAGGCCAGCGCGGACGCGCGCGGCAGCACCCGGATCCCGCGCTCGCGGGCAGCGACCACTTCCGGGTTGGTCTCCCGGATGGCGGTGGAGACGACGACGGTGTCGGCCGCACCCAGATTGGCCGCATCGTGCCCGACGTGCACCCGGGCTCCGAGGGCGCGCAGGCCGGTCAATGTGCCCGAGTCCTTCGCGTCGCTTCCGGACACCTCGATCCCCCGTGCCAGCAGGATGCGCGCGATACCGCTCATGCCCGCTCCGCCGATGCCCACGAAGTGCACCGCACCGAGCTTCTCGGCCGGCAGCACGTTCTCCATTGGTGGGACGATCACTTACCGACCTCCGCCGTCCTTGCCGTCCGCGCCGCTGCCGTTCGCTGTTCTGCCGTTCGCGGTCCGGCCGCCGTCATTTGTCGTGCCGGTCGATTCGGCGGCCTTCCACACCATCCGGACCAGCTGCTCGTCGGCATCGCGATGGCCGAGGCCGGCGGCCGCCTGGCCCATGGTGCGCAGCCGGCCCGGATCGGTCAGGATCGGGACGACCTCGGCAGCGATCCAGGCTGCAGTGAGATCGCCGTCGCGAACCAGCAGCCCGCCGCCGGCGGCGACGGTGGGCTCGGCGTTGAGCCGCTGCTCGCCGTTGCCATGGGGCAACGGGACGTACACGGCAGGCAGACCGACAGCGGCCAGTTCGGCGCAGGTGATGGCCCCCGCACGGCAGACGGCCAGATCCGCGGCCGCATAGGCCAGGTCCATCCGGTCGATATAGGCGACCGGCACATACCCGGGGCGTGGCTGAGCCGATTCGATGTTCGCCGCGCCGACCGCGTGCAGGACCTGCGCGCCGGAATCCAGCAGCGCTTCGAGTGCACCGGTCACCGCGGAGTTCACCTTGCGTGCGCCCTGGCTGCCGCCGAACACAAGCAAGGTCGGCGTGTCCTGGTCCAGCCCGAAGAAGTCCCGTCCCTCCTCCCGGGACGCCTCCCGGTCCAGCAGGGACACCGATCGGCGCAGCGGGACGCCGATGTGTTCGCAATGCGGCAACGCGACGTCCGGCGTGGCGGCCGCCACGAATGGGGTGAACCGCGCCCCGATCCGATTGGCAAGGCCGGGCTTGGCGTTCGCCTCGTGAATCACGGTGGGCAGGCCCAGTCGCCGTGCCGCCAGGTACGCGGGCAACGACACGTAACCGCCGAACCCGACCAGGACGTCCGCGCCGCGATCACGCAAGACCGCGGCGGTCTGCCGCACGGCACCGCGCACCCGGGCGGGCAGCCGGATCAGTTCCGGCGTCAACCGGCGGGGCAGCGGCACGGGCGGGATCAGCGCGAGCTCGTATCCCCGCTCGGGGACCAACCTCGTCTCCAGGCCGCGCTCGGTGCCGAGCATCACGATGCCGGCATCCGGGTCTGCCCGCCGTATCGCGTCGGCGGTGGCCAAGGCCGGTTCGATGTGCCCGGCGGTGCCACCACCGGCCAGCACGACTCTCACGTAGCCGCCTCCCGACGACGCAGCCGCTGCTCTCGCCTGGCCGCTAGCGCTTCCTTAGCTCCTGGTTCTTGCTTCGCCAACGCGAGCAGCACGCCTACCGCGGCAACCGTGGCCAACATCGACGCTCCACCATACGAGACGAGCGGCAGCGGGACACCGACCACCGGGAAGACAGCTAACACCATGCCGAGGTTAATCACGGCCTGCATCATGAACCAACCCGTGATGCCGGCAGCCGCCAGCCGCACGAACGTGTCCTTGGTTCGCATCGCGATGCGCAGGCCAGCATAGCCGAAGGCGAGAAAGAGCACGATGACCATCAACGACCCGGGAAGGCCGAGCTCTTCTCCGAGGATGGCGAAGATGAAGTCTGTGTGCTGCTCGGGCAGGACACCGGCCTTCTGGGTGCTGGCGCCGAGCCCGGTGCCCCACCAGCCCCCGTTGGCGAAAGCGTAGATGGAGTTCGCCGCCTGGTAGCCGGTGTTGGCGTAGTCGGCGAACGGATCGAGGAAGCCGAGCACGCGCTGGGTACGGTAGCTCTCGGACAGGACGAAGAAGATGCCCAGCGCGCCCACCGAGCCGACGGCGAGGCCGAACAGCCAGGTCGGCACCCCCAGCACCCAGACGATGGTGAGCAGGATCAGCATCATGATCACCGAGGTGCCCATGTCACCCTGGCCGAGGGTCAGCCCGACGACGACGGCCACCACGGGTGCCACGGGGATGAGCAGGTGTCGCCATTGACGCACCAGCGTTCCCTTGTTGGCGAACACGTGGGCCACCCAGATGATCAGGGCCAGCTTGGCCGCCTCCGAGGGCTGGAGCAGGAACGGGCCTCCGAAGTCGAGCCAGTTGCGGCTTCCGCCGCGAACCACGCCGAGCCCGGGGACGAACGTCAGCGCGAGCAGACCCACCGCCCCGATCACCATCAGCAGGGACATCGCCCGCAGGATCCGCAGGGGCATCCGGGAGATCAGCCAGGCCAGCGGCAACGCCGCCAGCACCCAGATCAGCTGCCGGGTGAAGTAGTACGCCGGGTGGCCGAACTGTGTGGTGGACATCCATGACGTGGACGAGAACACCATGATGAGCCCGATGAGCAGGAGCAAGCCGGCCGAGCCGAGAACCAGGTAGTACGACGCGAGCGGCCGGCGCAGGAAGCGTGCGAGCGCGGCCCGGGCGCCGCCGTGGCGCGCGGACTCGACGTCAACGACGCTCATGGCGGCGCACCGCGTCGGCGAACGCGTCGCCGCGTCCGGCGTAGCTGGCGAACATGTCCATGGACGCACATGCCGGTGCCAGGAGCACGGTGTCTCCCGGATTCGCGAGCCGAGCCGCTTCCTGCACTACACGATCCATGGCCTCATTGTCCGTGTCGGAGACCTCGATGACCGGGACATTCGGTGCGTGTCGCATGAGAGCCTCACGGATCAGCCCGCGATCAGCGCCGACGAGAACCGCGCCGCGGAGCCGGTCCCGAGCACCCGTGACCAGGTCGTCGAACGAGGCGCCTTTGGCCAATCCCCCGGCCACCCAGACCACCGACTCGAACGAGGCCAGCGAGGCCGCGGCGGCGTGCGCGTTGGTCGCCTTCGAGTCGTCGACGTAGGCCACGCCGTCCACCGTGGCGATGGTGGCGATTCGATGGGCTTCAGGCGTGAACGCGAGCAATCCGTCTCTCACGGCCACGGCAGGAACCCCGATCGAGCGTGCCAGGGCTGCGGCCGCCAGCGCGTTCGACACGTTGTGCGGCGCCTGCGGGCGGACGTCGGCGATGGTTCCGAGCTCGGCGGCCGACGTCTGCCGCTCGGCGATGAAAGCCCGGTCGACCAGCACGTCGTCGACGACGCCGAGCATGCCCACGCCGGGCACCCCCAGGGTGAATCCGATGGCGCGGGCTCCTTCGACCACCTCGGCGTCGCGCACGAGCTGTTCGGTCACCGGATCGGCGACGTTGTACACGCAGGCGGACTCCACGCCGGAGTAGATGCGGCCCTTGTCGGCGGTGTACTCGTCCATGGATCCGTGCCAGTCGAGGTGGTCCGGGGCGACGTTGAGCACCGCTGCGGAGCGCATCGCCAGGGTCCGGGTCCAGTGCAGCTGGAAGCTCGACAGCTCCACGGCAAGAACGTCGTGGCCCTCTGGGTCCATCACCGCGGACACGATGGGGTCACCGACGTTGCCTGCCGCACCGACCCGCAGGCCCGCCGCACGCAACATCCCGGCGAGCATCCGCACCGCCGTCGTCTTGCCGTTGGTGCCGGTCAGCGCCAGCCACGGGGTCTCCGGATCGCGCAGCCGCCACGCCAGCTCCACCTCACCCCAGATCGGCACACCCGCCTTCACGGCTGCGACCAGCAGCGGCGCTGTGGGGCGCCATCCCGGAGATGTGACGACCAGATGTACCCCATCGGGCAGCTGCGCCGTGGACCCCGGCCCGAGCCGGACGTCGGCGCCGAGGATCTCCAGAATCGTGGCGCGTTCCCGCTCGTCGTCGCCGTCCCGTTCGTCGACGACGGTCACCGTCGCTCCGAGCTGCACCAGCACGTCAGCGGCGGCGAAGCCCGAGATGCCGATCCCGGCCACCACGGCGGACAGTTCCGGCCACGGGCTTCCCCGCCCCGCACCGTCGAGCCACTCCGGGGTGTTCACAGCGCGGCCACCCACTCGGCGTAGAACAGACCGACCCCCGCCATGACGAACAGCCCGGCGACGATCCAGAACCGGATCACGATGGTGACCTCGGCCCAGCCTTTGAGCTCGAAATGGTGCTGGAGCGGCGCCATGCGGAACAGCCGTTTGCCGCCGGAGAGCTTGAACCAGCCGACTTGGAGGATCACCGAGAGCGTAATGATGGCGAACAACCCGCCGAGCACGACGAGCAGCAGTTCCGTGCGGCTCATGATGGCCAAGCCGGCGAGCGCTCCGCCGAGTGCGAGAGAACCTGTGTCGCCCATGAATATCTTGGCCGGCGCGGCGTTCCACCACAGGAAACCGAAGCACGCGCCCATCAGGGCTGCCGCGACCACGGCCAGGTCGTGCGGATCACGAATCTCGTAGCAACCGGGTCCAGGCGAGACCGAGCAGCTCTGGTTGAACTGCCAGATGCTGATCAAGGTGTAGGCACCGAAGACCATGACCGAGGCGCCTGTGGCGAGGCCGTCGAGTCCGTCGGTGAGGTTCACGGCGTTCGACGAGCCGGAGACCATGAGCAACGCCCAGATGACGAATGCCGCGGCCGGGAGTTCGATCGGCGTGTCACGCAGGAACGAGATGGCCTGCGACGCCGGTGTGACGTTCCGGTCGTTGGGGAAGTTGATCGCCATGATGCCGAAGGCCACCGCCACGGAGATCTGGCCTGCCATCTTGGCCCGGCTGCGCAGACCCAGGCTGCGCTGTTTGGCGATCTTGATGTAGTCGTCGAGGAAGCCCACGAGGCCGAGGCCGACCAGCAGGAACATGACGAGCAGCCCGGACGCGCTCGGCGCGGAAGGGCGGACGAGGTGGGCGATGATGTAGCCGAGCACCGCCGCCAGGATGATGACGGCGCCACCCATGGTCGGGGTTCCGCGCTTCGTGTGGTGGCTGGTCGGGCCGTCGTCGCGGATGAGCTGGCCGTATCCGCGGTCGGCCAGCAGCCGGATGGCCATCGGCGTTCCCAGGATCGACACGATGACGCCGACGAAGCCGGCGGTGAGGATGGAGATCACGAGTCGCTCCTCCCGGCCGCGTCGACCAGCTGGTCGCCCAAGTGGCGCAGCCCGGCGTCCCGCGAGGACTTCACCAGGACGACGTCACCGGCGGCGAGCTCAGCCGCGAGCACTTCCTCCGCGGCGGCACGATCCGGGGCCCACATCGCCTCGCCCGCCCACGATCCCTCCAGGCTGGCGCCCTGGTACACCGGGCGGGCGCCGTCGCCGACGGCGATCAGCTTGGCGATGTTCAGCCTGACCACGAGCCGGCCGATGGCGTCGTGCTCGGCTGCCGAAATGTCGCCGAGTTCGAGCATCTCACCCAAGACCGCCCAGGTGCGTCGGCCCCCCGCCATCGACACCAGTGACTTCAGGGCTGCGCGCACCGACTCGGGGTTGGCGTTGTAGGCGTCGTTGACCACGGTGACGCCGTCGGGCCGTTCGGTCACTTCCATCCGCCAGCGGGACAGCGCCCGGGCGGCTGTCAGCCGGGCGGCCGTCTCCGCCACCGGGATGCCAAGGGCGTGCGCCACGCCGGCCACGGCGAGGGCGTTGGCGACCTGATGCTCGCCCACGAGCGTCAACGAGACGAGAGCCGAGCCCTCGGGGGTGACGAGCGTGAACGACGCGCGGCCCTGACCGTCGAGCTGGACGTCCTCCGCTCGCACATCGGCGTGGACGGACTCACCCACCATGATCACGGTCGCGCTGGTCCGCTCCGCCATCCGCCGGACCAGCGGGTCGTCACCGTTGAGGACGGCGACGCCCTCCGGCGGCAGCGCCTCGACCAGCTCCCCTTTGGCCCGGGCTATCACGTCACGGCCGCCGAACTCGCCGACGTGCGCGCTACCGACGTTGAGCACGACGCCGATCCGCGGGGGCGCGATGCCACACAGGTAGGCGATGTGACCGATGCCGCGGGCGCCCATCTCGACCACAAGGCTGCGGGTCGCCTCGTCCACTCGCGAGACGGTGAGCGGCACGCCCACCTCGGTGTTGTAAGAGCCGGGCGGCGCGATGACCGGGCCGAGGGCCGGAAGAACCTGGGACAGGAGGTCCTTCACCGTGGTCTTGCCGGACGAGCCGGTGACTCCGACGACGTTCAGCTCACCTGCCCGCTCGACAGTCGCTGGTGAGGTTCGGCGGTCCACGATGCCGCGCGCCACCTGGCCCAGGGCGCGCTGGGTGTCCGGGACGACCACCTGTGGCAGATCCGCACCGGGAACGCTCCGCTCGACGATCGCGGCCACGGCTCCGGCCGCCGCCGCGGCTTCGACGTAGTCGTGGCCGTCCTGCTGCTCGCCGGCGCGAGCGACGAACAGCCCGCCCGGCTGCACCTCCCGCGAGTCCACGACGACGGCTGCCGTCACGCTCAGCGATTCCATGCCGGACGACGGCTCGGCGCCGGTCCACTCGACATGGCCGGCGGTGATCTCCGCGATCTCCGCCAGCGTCATCCGGATCAACGTGCCGCCTCCACCTGTCTCGTCACGCTCGGTCTTTCGTTCATCTGTGCTCAGCATTCCAGTCCCGAAGGTGCTCCCGGAGCACCTCGCGGTCGTCGAACGGCTCCACCGTTCCCGCGATCTCCTGCCCTTGCTCGTGCCCCTTACCGAGCACGACCACCGTGTCCGCCGCGCCTCTCGCCAGGCTGAGTGCGGTCCGGATCGCCGCCCGACGATCCCCGGCCTCGATCACCTCGGCACGTTCCTCCTGCCGTACCTCCTCCGCTCCGGCCAGCACCGCCGCGCGAATGACCGCGGGGTCTTCGGACCGGGGGTTGTCGTCGGTGACGACCACGATGTTGGCATACCGCGCTGCGGCCGCACCCATCAGTGGGCGCTTATCGCAGTCCCGGTCCCCGCCGGCGCCGAGAACCGCGATCAGCCGCCCGTGGCCGTGCTGGTCGCGCATCTCGTCGCGCAACGCCTCGAGGACATTCTGGACGGCATCCGGCGTATGTGCGTAATCGACGATCGCGCGCGGCGTGTCTCCGGGCTCGTTGACCTGCTCCATCCTGCCAGGCACGCCGGCACAGGCGGCCACGCCGGCGGCTGCGATCGCCGGTTCCATGCCGGACTCGGCGAGCATCGCCACCGCCAGCGCGGCGTTCGAGATGTTGAAGCCGCCCGGCAGGGGCACCACGAGGGTCACCTCCCGCCCGTCGGGCGTCGCTAGGTACAGCTGCGTGCCGGATCGCCGCACTCGCCATGCCGCGGGTCGATCACGCGGGAACCGGCCCGGCTCGGAGCCGGAATGGGATGCTCGTGGGTGCTCGACAGGGTCGGACGCAGCCACCGTCACGGTCGGGATGCTCGCCCGTTCGGCGAGCCGCCGTCCGTAGTCACCATCGACGCAGACCACGCCGCGGCGGGCGTAGCGGGGGGTGAACAGGCGCGCCTTGGTGGCGAAGTATTCGTCCAGGTCCGCGTGGAAGTCGAGGTGGTCCTGGGAGAGATTGGTGAAGCCCGCCACGTCGAACGACACGCCATCCACCCGGCCATAGGCGAGGGCGTGGCTGGACACCTCCATGACGCACGCCCGGACGCCGCGCTCCAGCATCGACGCGAGCAACGCGTGCACCTCGGTGGCCTCGGGCGTGGTGCGCACGCTCGCCACGACCTCGTCGCCGACGCGTGTCTCCACCGTGCCGATGAGGCCGGTGGCCATGCCGGCGTGCCGGAGGCCGGATTCGAGCAGATAGGCCGTCGTCGTCTTGCCGTTGGTGCCGGTGACGCCGAGCATCAGCAGTTCTCGTGCCGGATGACCGTAGATCGCCGACGACACCGCTCCCAGCCACGAGCGCACGTGGTCCAGCGAGATCACCGGTACCGGGGCGGAAGCCACGCCGGCGGGCAAGGTCTCCGTGCCGGCCAGCAGCTGCACTCCCTGCTCGTCAGTAAGCACCGCTGCCGCGCCCGCACTGATCGCGGACGCGGCGAACCGGGCCCCGTGCGTCTTCTCGCCGGGCAGCGCCGCGTACAGGTCACCTGGCCGTACCAGGCGGGAGTCATGTGTGATGCCGGTGACGGCAACGTCACCCGTCTCGGGAACGGCCCCCAGCGGCAACAGGTCGCGCAATTCGGCCAGCGAGAACGGGGCCGTACGTCGCGGACGGAGACCAGGCGGTTGAGACACGACAGCAGAATCTACTCGCCGGCTGCGTCGCCGGCGAAGAGTGGCAGCTCCGGCGCCGGTTCCGCCGACGGCGGCACGCCTTCGCTCTCCAGCGCGAACTGCAGGATATCCGCGAACGCCGGACCCGCGAGACCGCTGCCGGAGTTGCCGTTGCGCGGGTTCATCAGGGACACGACGACGACGTACTCGGGATCGTCGGCCGGGGCGAATCCCATGAACGACGAGTTGTACTGGCGGTAACATCCACAGCTGGGGTCCACCCGCTGTGCGGTCCCGGTCTTGCCAGCCACCCGGTATCCCTCCAGCGTGGACCGGTTGCCAGTGCCACCCTCACCCATGACGGCCTCCATCATCGCGGTGACCTCGGCAGCCGTCTCCTCGCTGACCACCCGCACGGGCTCCGCCGGGTCTGTGGGCGTCTCGGCGCCGTCGGCGTCGATGGTCGCGGCGATCAGTGTCGGATCGATGCGCACCCCGCCGTTGGCGATCGTCGCGTACGCCGATGCCATCTGGACGGCATTGACGGAAACGCCTTGACCGAACGACACGTTGTCCCTGGTCAAATCACTCATCTCGGCAGGCAGGCGACCGCCGGTCTCCGCCGGAAGGCCGATGCCGGTCGGTTCGCCCAGGCCGAACGCGGCCAGGTAGTTCCGGTAGGTCTCCTTGTCGATCAGCTCTGCGGCCAGCATCGTGCCGACGTTGCTGGACTTGGCCATGACTCCGGCCAGCGTCATCTCCTGCTCCGGGTGGCTGTAATGGTCCCGGATAGTGTGCCCACTGCGACGCAAGTTGTCGGGCACCGAGAACACCGTCGAGGCGTCGGCCGCGCCTTCCTCCAGGACCGCGGCCATGGTCAGCGGCTTGAATACCGATCCGGGCTCGTAGGCTTCCTCCACCGCCTTGCTGCCCCGGTTGGCCGCCTCCGTCTCGTTCGGCTTGTTGGGATCCACCGATGGTGTGCTCGCGAGCGCGACGATCTCGTGCGCGTCCGGCTCCAGCTTGAGTACCACCGCGACGCCCGAATCGGCGTTGGCGTCATCGACGGCGTTCGCCAGTACGTCCTCAGCGTGCCACTGCACGTCCCGATCCAGAGTCAGGCGCAAGCCGTCGCCTGTGACGGGCTCTTGGCGAACGCCGGAACCGGGGATCCGTTGCCCGCCCGATGTCTGCCGGTAGACCATCTGCCCGTCCTCGCCCGCAAGAAGCTCGTTCTGGGCCAGCTCGAGCCCGGCCAGAGGCTCCCCGTCCGCACCGATGAAGCCGACGACGCTGCCCGCCACCGAGCCGGCCGGGTAGGCCCGGACCTCGGCGTTCTCCGCCCCCACTCCCCGCAGTTTGAGCTTCTGGACCTCTCGCCAAACCGAACCTGTGACGCCCTTCGCGAGGTACTTGAACTGGCGGTCTCCGGTCATCGCCTCTTGCAGCTTGGACGCGTCGATGTCGAGGATGTTCTCCAGCTGCAGCGCGTACGCGGCCGGGTTCCTCACCTCGGTCTGGTCCACGAACACGTGGTAAGACTCCACGGCGCGCGCGAGCGGCGAGCCGTTGCGGTCGACGATGTCCCCGCGGTCCGCGGCGAGAACCACACTGGTGCGCCCGATCTGGCTCGCGTGAAGGACGTACGTCGAGGCGTCCAACCCTTGGAGCTGCACCAAGCGGCCGGCGAACAGGGACAGCAGCACGCACGCTCCTACCAGCAGGACCCGGAGCCGCTTGCGCGGATCGGCCAGGCGGAACAGCCGCGCGGGCCGCTTCGGCTTGGCGGCGCGCCCCTGCGGACGGCGAACCTGGGATGGCGTCCTCGCCGGCTTGGTGGCGGGCCTGGTGGAACGCGTCGCCTTCGGCCGGCTGGCGGTGCTCCGGGAGCCCCTGTTGACGTTCCGGCCGTCCGAACGGCTCGTCGTCGCGGCGGCCTTCGCAGGCGGCTGCCGTTTGCTGGGGGTGCGACGGGAACCCGCCGCCGCGGCACGTGCGGTTCCGGTGGACTTGGCCCGGCTCGCCCCGGCTGCCTTGCCACGGCTCGTGCCGGAACCCGTGGGCGCCCGTCCGCGGCCCGTTCCGGTCGTCTTCGCCTTGCCGCCGCTTCGCGACCTCGCGGCCCCACCGCCGGAGTCCCGGCGTGGGTCGCGCTCCTTCACTCCTCACCACCCTCGGTGGCGCGCACCGCCTCGAGCTCGATGAACTCGAGATCTTCGGCAGGTACCATGCCCAGCTCACGTGCCCGCTCGGCCAGACCGGCCGGCGACTCAAGGACGGCGACTTCGCTCGCGAGCACTTCTGCCCGGTCGCGCAACGCCGTCGTCTCCGCCTCGAGCTGCGACAGAGCGAAAGAGCCCTGCTGCAGGGCCGTGTTGAGAATCAGCAAGCCGACCAGCCCGATCCCCAGGATCAGGAGAACCAGGACGACGAACGGCGCCCTGGGCGACTTCGTCACCCCCGGCAGGACCCGCAACGGCACGCCACGCTGCCCGGGCCCCCGTGTGGCCGGTGCGATGAATGCTCGCTCCGCGCTCATAGTCGTTCCTCCCCGTGTGATGCGCCACGACGTCCGTCGCCCATGCGAATCCGCTCCGCTGCCCGAAGCCGCGCCGACGCGGCGCGCGGGTTCTCCGCCACTTCGTCCGCCGTCGGAGCCTCCGCCTTTGCCAGCAGCCGGAGCACCGGGCGGTGTTCAGGCAGCTCGACCGGCAGGCCTGGTGGTGCCGTGCTCGTTGCCCCGGCCGCGAGCGCTCGCTTCACCATGCGGTCTTCGAGCGAGTGATACGAGAGCACGACCACTCGCCCACCCACGGCCAAGGCGTCAAGGGCCACCGGCAGGGCCCGCCGCAAGACTTCGAGCTCGGAGTTGACCTCGATCCGCAAAGCCTGGAAGGTCCGCTTGGCCGGATGGCCGCCCGTGCGCCGCGCGGGCGCCGGAATCACCTCACGCAGCAGGTCGACGAGGCGGCCGCTGGTGGTGAACGGCTCCCGTTGCCGTTCCCGCACGATCGCCGAGGCGATGCGGGGGGCGAACCGTTCCTCACCGAACTCGCGCAGGACTCGTGCCAGGTCACCGCGCGAATAGGTGTTCAGGACGTCGGCCGCCGTGCGACCGCTCGATCGCTGGTCCATGCGCATGTCGAGCGGCGCGTCGTGCGCGTAGGCGAAGCCGCGCTCGGCCTCGTCGAGCTGGAGCGACGACACGCCGAGGTCGAACAGGATCCCCTGAACCTGGTCGATGCCGAGTTCGTCGAGGGCGGCGTCGAGCTGGTCGTATACCTGGTGGACCGCGGTGAACCGGTCACCGAAAGGCGCGAGTCGCTGCCGCGCGGCCGCCAGGGCCTGGGGGTCGCGGTCCACGCCGACCATCGACGCGGCCGGGCACCGGCGAAGCAGGGCCTCGGCGTGGCCACCGAGGCCTAGTGTCGCGTCGACGAGAACACCGCCGCTCTCCACGGCCGGCGCGAGCAGGTCGACCACGCGCTCCAGCAGGACCGGCACATGTGCCGGTTCCGGCGACCCTCGCCCGCTGTCCATGGTCCTGCTCGTCTCCTCGCCTCTGCTGCAGAAGCCTCGCGATCTGTTCTGCTGTCCTTGCCGTGTCCGGCGCCGTGGCAATCGCCTCGTGCAACCAGGTCCCCGCCCGCTCTGTCGAGATGTCGGACTAGGTACCGCCTGGAACCGGGGAAGGTGTCCCAGGAAGTGATGAGCGGGCCGGAGGCCTCGTTGCACGAGATAGATGGGCTGGGTCGGGAACGTGTGGTATCGCGGGGGCTGGCCTGCGGTCAGAAGATCCCGGGCAGCACCTCCTCCGAAATGTCCGAGAACATCGGCTCCTTCTCGGCCTGATAGGTCTCCCAGGACTCGGACGACCAGATCTCCACCCGCGTCATGGCACCGACGACGGTGCATTCCTTCTCCAGCCCCGCATACGTGCGAAGGCCGGTCGGGATGGTGATCCGTCCCTGCTTGTCCGGGATCTCGTCGCTGGCACCTGCGGCGAGCATTCGAGCGAAGTCCCGGGTGCCCTTGTGTGTGAACGGCGCCGCGCGCAGCTGTTCGGTGAAGCGAAGGAACTCGCCCCGCGGCCAGACGTAGAGACAGCGTTCCTGCCCCCGTGTGATCACTACGCCCTCCGCAAGGTCTTCTCGAAACTTCGCCGGGAGGAAGAGCCTGCCTTTGTCGTCCAGGCGAGGCGTGTGGGTGCCCAAGAACATGTGCCCCACCTCCCCGTCGGTTAGGCCACTCTCGCTCCATTGCTCGCCACTCTACTCCACTTTCCCCCACTTGCAACCACAAACGCTCCCCGCCGCTCCCCAACCTCCCCACTCCGCTCCCGACGCCGGGGCGGCGCACCAGCCGCTGCGGGCCGCGACGGAGCGGACGGGCGACGATCCCGGCCCCCGGGAGGAATGGACCGGAGGAGCGCATGCGGCCAGCAAGGTCGTAACCTTGGGCTCGTTTCTTGGCGCACAATTTGCGAGACTCGGGACACGAGCAGATCGCTCCCGACACCGGCTGTGAAGGAGAACGCCAGTGCCCGAGCCCTTGGCACACGACCCAGCTAGTCGGCCCGCCGCGGCCGTCCCCGTGGGCGTGCCACATTCCGGCGAGCTGGACCTGGCCGACCTGACGGAAACCGCAGACCGGCTTCAAACGGCCATCGGCGGCGTCGTCGAAGGAAAACCCGAGAGCATCGAGCTCGCCCTGACCGTGCTGTTCGCGGAGGGCCATCTGCTGATCGAGGACGTTCCCGGGGTCGGCAAGACCATGCTGGCGAAATCTCTCGCTCGCGCCATCGATTGCTCGGTCCGCCGCATTCAGTTCACTCCGGACCTCATGCCGAGCGACGTCACCGGTGTGTCCGTCTTCAATCAGGAGAGCCGGGAGTTCGAGTTCAAACCCGGCGGCGTCTTCGCCAACGTCGTGGTCGGCGACGAGATCAACCGCGCATCCCCGAAGACCCAGTCCGCACTCCTGGAGTGCATGGAAGAACGTCAGGTCACCGTCGACGGCACCACCTACCCGCTGGACACGCCGTTCATGGTGGTGGCCACGCAGAACCCGATCGAGATGGAAGGCACCTACCCGCTGCCGGAAGCACAGCGAGACCGGTTCATGGTGCGCCTGGCGATGGGATACCCGTCCGTCTCTGACGAGATTCAGATGATCGACACACACGGCGCACACACCGGCCTGGACGCGCTCGAACCCGTCACGGACGCCGCCCACATGCGCAAGCTCATCGGGCTGGTCCGCTCGGTGTACGTCTCGGACGCCGTCAAGAACTACGCCGTCGCGCTGACCGGCGCCACCCGAACCTCACCTGAGCTGCGTCTTGGCGCCTCCCCCCGGGCCACGCTGCACCTCGTCCGGGCAGCCAAGGCATGGGCCGCCCTCGACGGCCGCGACTACGTCCTCCCGGACGACATCCAGGCCCTGGCCGGCCCGGTTCTGGCCCACCGGATCCTGCCCACGGCGGAGGCGCAGATCGGCCGGCGCGACGCCGTGAGCGTCGTCTCGGACCTGGTACGGCAGGTTCCCGTGCCCGAGGGCCGGCCGTAGCGGTGGGCCAGTTTCTGTCCGGGCTGACCAGACGAGGCTGGGCGTTCATGTCGCTCGGCTGCGGTGTACTGCTCGCGGCGGTGCTGGTCGGCCAGCGAGATCTTCTCCGGGCTGGAATCCTGCTGCTGGCGCTCCCGCTGGCCAGCCTGGTCATCGCGGCCCGCAGCCGGGTTCGCCTGAGCGCCGCCCGGTCGCTCGAGCCGGCGCGGGTCCCGCTCGGCTCGCGCACCGCGGTCCACCTCGAGCTCTCGAACCGTACTCGCATACCCACCGGCGTGGTCCTCGTCGAGGACACCCTGCCCTACACACTCGGCAGCCGGCCCCGTTTCGTCCTCGACCACGTGTGGTCCCGCTTCCGCCGGGAGGTCACCTACGACGTCACTCCGGCGATGCGCGGCACGTTTCCCATCGGCCCCCTCACCATCCGGCTCACCGATCCCTTCGGACTGGTCGAGCTGCGCCGGGCGTTCAGCGACGTCGCGACACTCATCGTCACCCCTACCGTGTGGGCACTGCCGACGGTCCGGCTCAGCGGCGAGTGGAGCAGCAGTGGCGAGACGCGGCCCCGAGCCATCGCGACAGCAGGAGAAGAGGACGCCACAGTCCGCGCCTACCGCGACGGCGACGACATGCGACGCGTGCATTGGCGAGCCACGGCGCACCACGGTGAGCTCATGGTCCGCCGCGAGGAACAGCCCTGGCAGAGTAGGGCCACCATCCTGCTCGACACCCGGCTCGGCGGGCACGCCGGCGAAGGGCCGGACTCCTCCCTGGAGTGGGCGGTCAGCGCCGCCGCCTCGATCGGCGTCCACCTCACCGAGCGAGGCTACGCCGTTCGCCTGGTCACGGAAGGCGCGGAATCACGGCCGCCCGGCTGGGAACAGACAGCAGGGCAGCCCGCGGACACCCGGGTCCAGCTCCTCGACACCCTTGCGGTCGTCTCCGCAACCCGCCATGCGTCCATCGCGCACTGGCCGGACCTCCTGGCAGGGTCCGATGCGGCCACCGGGATGCTCGTCGCCGTTCTAGGGAGGATGCAACCCGAGGAGGCGAACATCGTCGCCAGTCTGAGGCAGGGATCGAGCACAGCGCTCGCCGTGGTTCTCGACGTGGCGTCGTGGACGTCGATGTCGGCGCGCGAGGCCGAGCAGGTCCGGCAGGCTCATGTGAGCCAGACGTTGCGCCGCGGCGGCTGGACGGTGATCACTGCTGGCCGTTCCGACCATCTGGCCACGGTGTGGGAACGCCTCGGCCTGCAGCGCGTGACCGGATCCTCCGTCGAAGGTGCCGCATGAGCAGTCACACTCGGTTGACTCTGGTGGGCGGGCTGGCCGCACTCGTCTCGGTGCTGCCGCTCCTCGAGCTCACGCTCGAGGCCTCCTGGGTCCTGCGCGCCGGTCTGGCGATGATCCTGGTCACCGCCACCGGCCACGTCGCCCGCCGGCTACGGGTTCCGGTTCTCCTCGCCGCACTGGCTCAGCTCGTCGTTCTGGCCTGGTGGCTCGGCCTGCTGATCGCCGCGGATCTGGCCTGGTTCGGGGTCCTCCCCTCGACCACCTGGCCGGACCGGTTCGTCGCCGTGTTCACCGACGGCGCCGAGGCGATCACGACGTTCTCCACCCCGGTCCCGGTCACCCAGGGAATTCTGGCGTATCTGGTGGTCGGCGCCGGCTCGATCGCCATGCTCGTGGACCTTCTGGCCGCTGGTCTGCGCCGGGTCGTGTTCGCGGGGGTTCCGTTGGCGGCCGGCTACACCGCGACGGCCGCGATCGAGGGCGGCGACATCGGCTGGTGGTGGTTCGTCCCGCCGGCCGTCGGGTTCCTCGCCATGCTCATCACCGAGAGCAGGGTGCGGGTCTCGGCATGGGGCCGCTCGGCCAGTCGTGCCGCGTCCAGCCGTGGGCTGCCGGAGACGGACGCACTCGCGCGCAACGGCCGCCGCGTCGGGGCCATGGCCCTCATCGCGGCAGTGGGGATTCCCGCGTTCGCCCCGGTGCTCTCAGACGGTTTGGTCAGTGGCCGCGGGGGCGGAGGTGGGGGTGGGGACGGCCGGACCATCCGCACCGACAATCCCATCCTGGATCTGCAGCGCAACCTCAACCGGCCGGACAACGTCGATGTCCTGCGCTACCGTGCCTCGGACGAGTCCGCCCACTACATCCGCATCGTCACTCTCGATTCTTTCGACGGCGAAGTCTGGCAGACATCTGACCGGCCCGTGCCCGAGTCGCAACGTGTCGTCGACGGCCTGCCGCCGCCGCCCGGGCTGGATCTCGACGATCCGCCCGAGATCGAGTTCCAGTTCTCCGTTTCCGAGGACTACAACTCACGGTGGCTGCCGCTCGCCTACCCGGCCCAGGAGATCGACATCCAGGGTGACTGGCGCTACGACACCGACACTCTCGATGTCGTCTCCACCGACCCCAGCATCGAAGGCACGGAGTACACGGCCGTCAGCCTGGAGATCAGCGTCGATGCGGCCACGCTGCAGGAAGCCGGCCCGCCCGACTCCGACGTCGCCGATCTGACCGAGCTACCCGACGACCTCCCCGACATCGTCACCGACCTGGCCGACGAAGTCACCAAGGACGCCGACGACCACTTCTCCAAGGCGGCGGCACTGCAGCAGTGGTTCCGCGGGCCGGAGTTCACCTACGACATCTCCACGCAGCCCGGGACGTCGGCGACAGCGCTTGCCGACTTCCTCACCGATCGCCGCGGATACTGCGAGCAGTTCGCCGCCTCGATGGCCATCATGGCCCGCTACCTCGGCATCCCCGCCCGCGTAGCCGTCGGGTTCACACCCGGGATCTTCGAGGGCGACGGCACCTACCTGGTTCGCTCGCATGACATGCACGCCTGGCCGGAGCTGTACTTCGAGGGCGTCGGCTGGACCCTGTTCGAGCCCACTCCCGCCGGACGCACCGGAACTGCACCCACGTGGACCGTGCTCCCTCAGGATTCCGCGCCGGACGACGAGTCCCCCGCCCCGGACTCCACCAGTACCTCCTCACCGACCGGCGGCCAAGATGTCCGGCCGGACGAGGATTCTCTGGTCGGCGGCACGGACACCACGTCCGGCGGCACCCCGACCTGGCCTCTTGCCGTGATAGCCGCTCTGGTGGTGCTCGGTGCACTGGCGTGGCTTCCGCTCGGCCTGGCGAGGTGGCGCAGCTGGCACCGATGGCGTCGGGCCGGCGAGGACCCGGAAGCGATGGCCGCGGCATCGTGGGCCGAGCTCAGCGAAGTTGTGCGCGACGCGGGCTTCTCGTGGGACACAGCGGCCACGCCTCGCAGCGTCGGCCGCTCGGTGTCCGCTGCCGCCACGCTCGATGACGAATCGGCCAGATTGCTCGGCCATCTCGTGTCCGTCACCGAACACGCGCGATACGCCCGCCGGGCCGGGCCGGTTCCGGAACTCCGCGAAGACACCGAGTTGTTCCGTCAGCGCCTGCTGCGGACCCGCCCGGTCAAGCGGCGTCTGCGGGCATTCCTGTGGCCGGCGTCTCTCAGCGACGCCCGGGCCGGGGTCGTTGGCAAGATCTCCGAGGTTCTGGACCGCGTGGAGAGCGCGGGGGATCGCATCCGGGCGTGGGAGCAGAGGTTCGCGATCAGGACCAGAAGTGCCACGGCCCGCAACACAGACGCGGACGGCACCTGACTCCGGGGTGTCAAGCCACGCCGGGCAGCCATGGTCCGGCGGTGATGGGACAGGATGGTGGAGCGGATGATGTCGGACAACGCCGAGGCGGAGCCGGCAGAGTTTTCGCCTCGGATCGGCACAGTGGCTCACCGAGAGCTGAGAAACCACGGCTACACGCGGTATGTCCAGCTCACACGAATGACAACAAGAGAACTGCTGAGGATCCACGGAATCGGGCCCAAGGCGATCCGAATCCTCGGCGAGGAGCTCGCGGCGAGGGGGCTCTCGTTCGCCGCCGACTCGTCACGCTGACGAGCGGACGCTCAGTTCCCGTACCCGCGTTCGCGGCGGTGGCGCCAGCGCTCTTCCATGCGCTGCATGAACGTGCCGTCGTGACGCTGACGACCGGACCGGCGCTGACGGCGCGGAGAACCCGGGCTGATGTTCGGGATATCGCCTTCGTCCCCTGTGGCTTCTGGCGTGCGGCGCCAGGCGGTGACGCCCAGCCACGCGGATATCAACATGACGACGAACCCAGCGACGCCCAAGGGGATCAACTGGATCACGGCGCCCGTCATCAGCAGCACGATGCCCAGAACAAAGGCAATTCCAGACAAGACGGCACGACGCACGTAGCGACGCCGGAGATCGGCGCCACGCATGGCGGTGGCGAACTTCGGATCCTCAGCCTGGAGCGCCTGCTCCATTTGCTCGAGCAGCCGCTGCTCATGATCGGAGAGTGGCACCGTTCCCCTCCAACGAAAGCGGATGTACAGGGCCTTACTGCTGTGCTCTCCAGCATATGCGCCGACGGCGCCGGGGGAAAGCCAGGGTGGAAAGACTGTAACCCAACCTCGCCAACTCATTCCTCATTCGCCCGTACCGGACCAGCCGATGACGTGAAGTGCGGCCGCAAGGGGACGCATATCCGCCATCGTCGCCGCCCGTGACTCGAGCGCGGCCAGTTCCCGGACGTCCGCCGGGTCGTCGACGAGCGCACCCGGCACCAGGTCGGTGAAGAACCGCACTCCGAAGACACGCAACCCGCTCAGCCCCGCGGCGCCGAGCAGATCGGTCAGCATTCCTTCGCTGAATCGTCGCGGCAGCGGGTCGGTGCTCCCCCAGCGACCGTCACGGTCCTCCAGCATGTGCAGGGCGTCCCGGAAGTGGCCGGCCATCGCCTTCCCCAGGACCGCGGCGTTGCGCTGCGCCACCACCACGCTGACCATTGCATGTGGCCGCAGGGCCGGCACCATGCCGGCGAGGGCGGCAGCGGGATCGTCCACCACATCGAGGACGCCGTGGCACAGAACGACATCCGCGGCGTGCGGTCCCACGAGCGACCTCACGTCGGCGGCCTCACCCTGGACGGCGGTGATCAGCTCGGTCACACCGCTCTCGGCAGCACGCTGGCGGAGCGTGGCCAGCGCGTTCGGACTCGGATCGACGACAATCACCCGGTGCCCGCGAGCGGCCAGCGGCACGGCGAACGTGCCACTGCCGCCGCCCACGTCGACGACGTCCAGGCTCGCCGGACCCGTCTCGCTCGCGTGCACCGCCATGGCACTGAGCACCTGGTCCCACACCTCGGCCATCCGCACTCCACGCCGGCTCTGATCAACCATGTCCGCCATGTCGGCTCCGCTCAGCTCTCGCTCGACCGCGCCCAGAGATTCAGGCCGGCGTCGACAGCGTATCGATCGATCGCCGCGATCTCGCTTGCGGACAATTCCGCGCCATCCACGGCCGCCAGGTTGTCGACCAGTTGATCCACCGTTCTCGCGCCCACCAACACCGAGGTCACGCGGTCGTCTCGCAATGCCCAGCTCAGTGCCAGCTGGGCGAGTGACTGGCCCCGGGACCGGGCGATCTCGTCTAGTCCCCGGAGGCGCTCAAGCATCTGGTCTGTGATCAGTGAGCGGTCGAACGAACCCGGCCGGGCAGCCCGCGCGTCCTCAGGAACGCCGTTCAGGTACTTGCTCGTCAGGAGCCCTTGTGCCAGCGGGGAAAACGCGACGACGCCGAGGCCCAGCTCGTCGGCGGTGTCGAGCAGACCCTCCTCGATCCACCGGTTGAACATCGAGTACGACGGCTGGTGAATGGCAATGGGCGTACCGAGCGAGCGCATGATCTCAACGGCCTCTCGAGTCCGCTCCGCGGAGTAGGACGAGATGCCGGCATAGAGGGCACGCCCTGAGCGGACCGCCGTGTCCAAGGCGCCCATGGTCTCCTCGAGCGGCGTGTCCGGGTCGAATCGATGCGAATAGAAGATGTCCACATAGTCGAGGCCCATCCGCTTCAGCGACGCGTCCAGGCTGGCCAGGAGATACTTCCGCGAGCCCCACTCGCCGTAGGGGCCTGGCCACATGTCGTAGCCCGCCTTCGTGGAGATCAGCAGTTCGTCCCGGTACGGCCGCAGGTCTTCGGCGAAGATCCGGCCGAAGTTCTTCTCGGCCGCGCCGGGCGGCGGACCGTAGTTGTTCGCGAGGTCGATGTGGGTCACTCCCCGATCGAACGCGGTGCGGATGATCGCACGTTGCACGGCCAGGGGCGTCTCGTCGCCGAAGTTCTGCCAGAGGCCGAGCGACACCGCAGGCAACACCAGACCTGATCGGCCACTGCGCCGGTATCGCATGGCGTCGTAGCGATCGGTCGCGGCCCGATGCGGGGCGTTGACATGGAGGTCCTTGGGAGGTCGCTGTGTCACACATGGGAACCTACATGGCGTGCCAAGTAGACGCTCACAGCGCCACCCCGCCCCCATACCGGGCAAGCACGCGACCGACACCGGAACCGTGGAGCTCGTCGCGGACGAGGACGGCAAGGGCGGCTGGCTCGTGCTCGTCAATGGCGTCGCCAGTTCATACGTCGATCCCGGCGATCCGACCAGGCTCGAGTTCGAGTATGTCCAGTGGACCGCGCGGGTGCTCGACGTGGCGGCTCCAGAGGGTGAGCCGATGTCCGCCGTCCACATCGGAGGCGCCGGCTGCACCCTCCCGTTGTATCTGGCCTTCACCCGCCCTGGGTCACGGCAACTCGTCCTCGAGGTCGATGCCGCACTCGCAACCCTCGCCCGGCAGGCGTTCGGCCTGCGCGGCGTGCGGGGACTGCGGATCAAGGCTGCAGACGGCCGCGCCGGGATCGCAGAGCTGCCCGATCGAAGCGTGGACGTCGTCGTGCGTGACGCCTTCGACGGTTCCGCCGTGCCCGCGCACTTGACCACGGTCGAGTACCACCGCGAAGTCGGGCGGGTACTGCGTCCGGACGGTATCTACGTCGCCAACGTCGCCGACAACGCTCAAGTCCGCGAGTCCCGGGCGGAGGCCGTGGCCGCACGCTCGGTCTTCGCGGACGTCGCCATGATCGCCGAGCCGGCCCAGTTCCGCGGCCGGCGGTTCGGCAACGTCCTCCTGGTGGCCTCACAGTCGCCGCTTCCCGAGGATGTGCTCATCCGCCGGCTCGCCGGTGGGGCCGTCCGGGCGCGGTACGTCGACGCGGGACGTGTGAAGGAACTCGTCGCCGGGGTTCGTGCCCGCGCTGACGCCGACATCGACGCCGGCGGCTCTGCTACGTTCGAAAACCAACGCACGGAATGAGCTGATGTCAGGCGAGCTACCGGAGTTGAGGACACGCCATGACAGCCCTGACGATTCGAACAATCGAGACGCCGTCCCTCGGGGACCGCAGCTATGTCGTCCACGACGGAGAGATGGCATTCGTCATCGATCCTCAGCGCGACATCGACCGCGTGCTCGCGCAGCTCGATGCGGACGGTGTGCGCCTCACTCATGTGTTCGAGACCCACATACACAACGACTACGTGACCGGCGGGCTCGCGCTCGCCCGCAACACCGGGGCGGCATACCTCGTCAACGGCGCGGACGAGGTGTCCTTCGACCGGACTCCGGTCGCCGATGACGACGTCTTCTCCATCGGCGCTCGAATGCGTCTGCGGGCTATCGCGACACCGGGCCACACCTACACTCATCTGTCCTACGCGTTGACCGACGCGGGCAGCGACGCGGAGCCGCCGGTGGCCGCGTTTACCGGCGGGTCCCTTCTGTACGGCGCGACGGGGCGGCCCGATCTCCTCGGCGAGGACCACACCGGCCACCTGGCACGCCACCAGCACGCCTCAGTCCGCAAACTCGCCGTGTTGCTTCCCGATCCGACCAGCATCTACCCGACGCACGGCTTCGGATCCTTCTGCTCAACGACCCAGTCAGAGGCCACGGAGTCGACGATCGGGCGGGAGTGGCGAATCAATCCCGCGCTGACCCAGGACGCGGAGACCTACGTCCGCGAGCTGCTCGACGGCCTCGGCGCCTGGCCCGCGTACTACGTGCAGATGAGCCCAGCGAACGCCGCCGGACCGCCGGAGCCGGACCTGAGCACACCCGCACGCGCCGACGCCTACGAGCTACGCCGCCGCATCGAGTCCGGAGAGTGGATCGTCGACCTGCGCAACCGCACCGCGTTCGCCGCCGGCCATGCGCCTGGGAGCTTCAGCTTCGGCCTCGACGGCGGATTCGCGACGTACCTGGGCTGGCTCATCCCCTGGGGCACTCCGGTGACGCTGCTGGGCGAGACCGCCGACGACGTCGGACAGGCGCAGCGCGAACTGGTCCGCATCGGCATCGATCGCCCGGCGGCGCACGCCACCGGGGGGCCGGAGGGCTGGAGCGTCGGCGCACCTGCCTCGTTCCCGGTCGCGACGTTCGCCGACCTCGCCCAGGTCCGTCACCACCGCCCCGTGGTCGTGCTCGACGTACGCCGGGAAGAGGAGTACACGGCAGCTCGAATAGAGACCGCGGTGAACATTCCGATCCACGATCTCCCCAGCCGGATTGGCGAGATCCCTGACGGCGAGATCTGGGTGCACTGTGCCAGCGGTTACCGCGCTTCGATCGCGGCCTCTCTAGTCGACGCCGCCGGCCGCACGCCGGTGCTGATCGACGACGCCTTTGAGCATGCGATCGAGGTGGGCCTGCACCTCGCTGGTACTGAGACCTGACGCATCTTGAGGCGAAGCGGACAGCGAGGCAAGAAACGGGGAACCGGGTGACATGTCACCGGTTCCCCGCTTCTTCATTCCCCACGGACGAATCGGGGAGTCTGGAGCGACCTGCTCAGCTGCAGCCGCTGGTGGAACCGCACCCTTCACAGACGTAGCAACTGCCTGCCGGGCGCATCTTGGTGCCGCAAGTGAAACAGAGCGGCGCGTCGGTACTGGTGCCCTGGATGGCTTCGAGAAGCTCGGCCGACGTGTGCGCCTCTGCCGGCGCCTGCTTGGCAGTCGACTCCTCGACCGGCGTGGTGTCCCGGACAACCACGTCCGGCGGTGTGACCGACGCCGATTGCCGGTACGACTCCACCTCGATGTCATCGTCGGACTCGACGGGAGCATACTCGCCGGTCTTCAGCTGCTGCGTACGCTCCGCAGCCGTGTGAATGCCGAGAGCAGACCGCTTCTCGAACGGCAGATGGTCCAACGCGAGACGACGGAAGATGTAGTCGACGACACTCTGCGCCATGCGCACATCCGGGTCGTCGGTCAGCCCGGACGGCTCGAAGCGCATGTTGGTGAACTTCTGTACATACGTCTCGAGCGGCACGCCGTACTGCAGCGCCACTGAGATCGCGATGGAGAACGCGTCCATCACGCCGGCCAGTGTGGAGCCCTGCTTGCCTAGCTTGAGGAAGACCTCACCAAGTCCGTCGTCCGGGTAGGAGCCTGCGGTAACGTAACCCTTGGCGCCGCCGACCGTGAAGGACGTGGTGCGGCTCGGCCGGGACTTCGGCAGCCGCTTGCGGGTGGGCCGGTACTCGACGACGACCTCCTTCTCCGCCTCCTTGTCCTTCGCCGACTTGCGGGTGCTGCCGTCGGACAGCGGCTGACCGACCTTGCAGTTGTCCCGGTAGACCGCGAGCGCCTTCAGACCCAGCTTCCAGCCCTGCAGATAGACATCCTCGATCTCCTCGACGGTGGCGGACTCCGGCATGTTCACGGTCTTGCTGATGGCACCGCTGAGGAACGGCTGCACCGCCGCCATCATCCGCACGTGGCCCATAGGCTCGATGGCGCGTGGCTGGCCTGCGGCGCAGTCGAACACGGCGTAGTGCTCGGGCTTCAGACCCGGCGCGTCGACCACGTTGCCCTTCTCGGCCACATACTCGACGATCGCCTCGACCGTCTCCTCGGTGTAACCCAGCTTGCGCAGAGCTTCGGGCACCGTGTGGTTGACGATCTGCAGCGACCCTCCGCCGACCAGCTTCTTGAACTTGACGAGGGAGAAGTCCGGCTCTATGCCGGTGGTGTCGCAGTCCATCATGAAGCCGATGGTGCCGGTGGGAGCCAGCAGGCTCGCCTGCGCGTTGCGCCACCCGTTATTCTCGCCGATCTTGTTGCCCTGCTGCCAGTACCGGGTGGCGACCTTCTGCACATCGCCGTCGAGCGCGAAGTGGGTACGCAGCGCATCACTAGCCGCGGCGTGTTTGCGCATGACGCGCGAGTGCGCCTCCGCATTGCGGGCGAAGCCTTCATACGGGCCAACCACGCCTGCCAGCTCTGCCGAGCGCTTGTAGGCGGCGCCCGTCATCAGCGACGTGATGGCAGCGGCGAGGGCGCGGCCCGCTTCGGAATCGTAGGCAAGACCGGATGCCATCAGCAGAGCGCCGAGGTTGGCGTAGCCGATACCGAGCTGACGGTAGGCCCGGGTCGTCTCCGTGATCTTCTCGGTGGGGAAGTCGGCGAAGGTGATGGAGATGTCCATGGCCGTGATGATCAGCTCCACGGCCTGGGCGAACGTCTCAGAGTCGAAACTGCCGTCCTTGTTGAGGAACTTGAGCAGGTTCAGGCTGGCAAGGTTGCAGCTGGAGTTGTCCAGCGACATGTACTCAGAGCACGGATTGGACGCCGTGATCCGCCCGGTCTCCGGGTTGGTGTGCCAGTCGTTGATGGTGCCGTCGTACTGAATGCCTGGGTCTGCACATTCCCAGGCAGCCTTCGCCATCTTTCCGAACAGCTCGCGGGCGTCGATCTCTTCGATGACCTCGCCTGTCATCCGTGCCCGGAGGCCGAACTTCTCGCCCTTCTCCACGGCGTGCATGAACTCGTCGGAGACACGGACGGAGTTGTTCGCGTTCTGGTACTGGACCGAGACGATGTCCTTGCCGCCCAGATCCATCTCGAAGCCCGCGTCGCGCAGGGCGCGGATCTTGTTCTCCTCACGCGCCTTGGTCTCGATGAACTCCTCGACGTCCGGGTGATCGACGTCGAGCACCACCATCTTCGCCGCGCGCCTCGTGGCGCCGCCCGACTTGATGGTGCCTGCCGAAGCGTCGGCGCCACGCATGAAGCTGACCGGGCCGGACGCTGTGCCGCCGGACGACAGGAGCTCCTTGCTGGAACGGATGCGCGAGAGGTTCAGCCCGGCGCCGGAGCCCCCTTTGAAGATCATGCCCTCTTCGCGATACCAGTTCAGGATCGACTCCATCGAATCGTCCACGGAGAGGATGAAACAGGCCGAGACCTGCTGAGGCGACTTGGTTCCGACGTTGAACCACACCGGCGAATTGAAGCTGAAGACCTGGTGCAGGAGCATCCAGGTGAGCTCGTGCTCGAACACCTCGGCATCGTCGGGGCCGGCGAAATAGCCGTTCTCCTCCCCTGCCTGACGGTAGGACTTGACCACTCGGTCGATCAGCTGGCGCAGACTCCACTCCCGCGCATCGGTGCCCACAGCCCCCCGGAAGTACTTGGTGGTCACGATGGTCGAGGCGTTCAGCGACCAGAACTCTGGAAACTCCACGCCCTTCTGCTCGAAGACCGTCTCGCCCGTCTGCCAGTTCTGCTGAGCGACGTCGCGCCGCTCCCAGGTCACTTCGTCGTACGGGTGCACGCCCGGAGTGGTGTAGATCCGGTCGATGGTGAGTCCCCGTGCGGTCTGCTTCGCCCTGGCCTTCCCGGTGCTCTTGGCACCGGCACTGCCCCGGCTCGGACCGCTCACCGTCTCTGTCATTCCTGCTCCCTTAAGTGTGGTCCCCCGTTGCCTGCGCCGAAATGCTGACGCCGCAAGCGAGCTGTTCAAATACTGCCGATCTACGTGCTGGGTTCGGCCACGCGCCGGTGCCGATCGCCCCGAAGGGCCGCGATCTCCTGCTCGAAGTCCGCCAGGGTGTCGAAGCTGCGATACACGCTGGCGAACCGCAGATATGCCACCTCGTCGAGTTCCCGCAACGGCTCGAGGATGGCCAGGCCGACCTCGTGGCTGGGGATCTCCGCGCAGCCCGCGGCCCGGAAGTGCTCCTCGACCCGCTGAGCAAGCCGGGCCAGCGCGTCGTCCTCGACACCACGGCCCTGACATGCCTTGCGTACGCCCGACACCACCTTGTCGCGGCTGAACGGCTCGGTGACTCCCGACCTCTTCACCACCGCGAGCGTCAACTGCTCGACCGTGGTGAATCTCCGGTCACACGCCGGGCACTGCCGGCGTCGCCGGATGGCCGCACCGTCATCTGCCGTACGGCTGTCGACCACACGGCTGTCCGGATGCCGACAGAAGGGACAGTTCATGTCGCCTCTCCCCCATTCTGCGCCCTGCCTGTGGATGACCTGGGGACAACCTGTGTACCGCCAACCACAACCTGTGGACTACTTACATATGTGTAACTACTAGATATAGGGGTTACGCTACGTCGCCGCCCGGAGGTTCGCAACCACAACGGGGATTTACGGATGCCTAGCTACATCGACACTGGTCACGCGGGGAAACTCGCTCGACACGGCGCGTCGGGGCCGACGGCACGACCGGTACGGCGTGCGCGCTCTCCCAAGCGTCTGCCGTGGTCAGTCGACCGCAACCGGGATCTGGAGCCTGTCCCCTGGACGGATGTCACCTGCGTCACGTAGACCGTTGATCTCCACGATGGCGCTGACGACACCTCTCGGGTCGGCTTGAGGATTCGCCTCGAGAGCGAGCTCCCACAGCGTGTCACCCACGTCGACGCGCACAGACGTCGTCTCCCCCGACGAACCGGTCCCGCCGTCGCCCCCGAGCACCGGCCAGACGGCGACGACGGCCAGCACCAGCCACGCCACCGTGACGGCGAGGCGGCCCCGGCGGGTCAGCCGCGAGCCGTGCACCGACGGGGCGGCCGGGGAATCGCAGCCAAGCCTCCCGCTCGACCTCAGGGGCGCATCCTCCTGCGTGGCGCGCGAGACCACCCGGACCGGCCGGGGCACCGGCGCCACTCGCACCCGACGCGCCGGCGCTTCAGGAGTGACGGGTTCGGCTCGCTGCCCGCCGAGCTCAACCTGCGCACTCAGCTCAGGCGAGTGGCAACCGACACGCCGCCCTGCCTCCTGGCCGCCGTACCCGTTCGTCGCGGCCGTATCCGCGCCCGCGTCTCCGACTGGCCGCGTAAACGTGATCGACATCGCCCGTACCTCCAGTTCCCGTGCGTCCCGGCTGAGCGGTGTAGACGAACAGCCGTTCGATAGAACATCCGTGCGATTATTTGTACACGGCCGCACTGACAAAGTCGAGAAAACATCGAACAGATGTTTGATCGTGTCGCGGTTTCGAGCTAACCTGACGTCGTCAGGTCGTGACGGACATGGACCGCCGCGCAGAGGTGCACCAGCCGCGCGCAGGTGGTGCGCAGAACACATTTCGGAGGTAGCGGCGTGGTCAGGCACAGCAAAGATGAGCAGGACACGGACAAGCGAGGCGCCTCTGTCCACACATTCCCCGACCCCACCACCGGGGGGCGGCCGATACTCACCCCCAGGCAGTGGAAGGTGCTCGAGGTCATCCGTGACTCGGTAGAGCGCCGGGGATACCCGCCCAGCATGCGTGAGATCGGACAGGCGGCCGGCCTGGCGAGCCCGTCGAGCGTCTCTCACCAGCTCGGTGTTCTCGAGGCCAAGGGATACATCCGCCGCGATCCGCACCGTCCCCGCGCATTGGAGGTTCTGGCCCCGCCGCGCGACGGTGAGGGCCAGCCTCCACTGGCCGATGGCGACATCGCGCCTGATGACGTCACCTTGCCGGCGCCGTCCTATGTTCCCCTGGTGGGCCGCATCGCCGCAGGCGGCCCGGTGCTCGCCGAGCAGGCAGTCGAGGACGTCTTCCCGTTGCCGCGTGAACTCGTGGGCGAAGGCACGCTGTTCATGCTGAACGTGGCCGGAGATTCCATGATCGATGCCGCCATCTGTGACGGAGACTGGGTCGTCGTCCGGCAGCAACAGGTGGCCGAGAACGGCGAGATCGTCGCCGCGATGATCGAAGGCGAAGCCACGGTCAAGACCTACAAGCGTCGTGACGACGGCGTGTGGCTGTTGCCGCACAACGACGCCTATGAGCCGATCCCGGGTGACGACGCTGTCATTCTCGGGCGCGTCGTGGCGGTCATGCGGCGCATCTGACGAGAGAGCTGTCACCGCGTTCTGTTCGTGGACCGCCGAGCACCAGTGAAACCCGCTCGGCGGAGTCACGAGGTACGCGCACTCGGCTGCCCGGCGGCAGCACCACGCTCAGGTTGTTGCTCAGTGCTCCGCTGGAGCCGGGGCGGCGCCGGCGTTCAGCCGCCGCAGCGCCCCGCTGACAACGGCTCGGTCAGTCGTGAACCACATGGGCGGCAATGACGCCCGCAGATAGCTTCCGTAACGGGCCGTCACCAGCCGCGGATCCAGGACAGCCACCACTCCGCGGTCCGTCGAGCGACGGATAAGGCGCCCAGCGCCCTGCGCCATCAAGAGCGCGGCGTGATTGGCCGCCACCGTCATGAACCCGTTGCCGCCGTTCTTCTCCACCCACCGCTGACGAGCAGAGCTCAACGGCTCGTCGGGGCGCGGGAACGGTAGCCGGTCTATCACCACCAGGTGGCAGGACTCGCCTGGAACGTCCACGCCCTGCCACAACGACAACGTCCCGAACAGGCTCGTCGCCGGATCCTCGGTGAACTTCCGCACCAGCGTCGGCACGATATCTTCACCCTGACACAAGACGGGCTGGCCAGGAAGCCGTCCGCGTACGGCCTCCGCTGCCTCTTCCGCTGCGCGCCGCGATGAGAAGAGTCCGAGCGTGCGGCCACCGGCCGCCGACATCAACTCGACCAGCGCGTCGACGGCCTCGCTTCGCAGACCGTCCCTGCCCGGCGTCGGAAGCTCCCGAGCGACATACAGGATCGCTTGCCGCCCATAGTCGAACGGCGACCCGACGTCGAGGCCACGCCATTTCGGCGCCTGTTCACCGATCAAGCCGAACGAGCCCGCCGCCGCGTCGAAGGATCCTCCGAGTTCCAGCGTAGCCGAGGTCGCCACCACCGTCGTCTCCCCGAACAGCCGCTCCCGGAGCAGTCCCGCCACGGATAGCGGGGCCACCTTCAGGATCCGGCCCCCGCGCTCGCGTTCCTCGACCCAGACGACGTCGTACTCGCTTTCGCCCAAGAGCCGCTCGGCCGTACTGAAGATGTCGTCGACCATGGCCTTCGCTGCCCGCCTCGCCGCCTCGGCATCCGGCTCC
This sequence comes from Phytoactinopolyspora alkaliphila, assembly GCF_010550695.1. Taxonomy (GTDB): domain Bacteria; phylum Actinomycetota; class Actinomycetes; order Jiangellales; family Jiangellaceae; genus Phytoactinopolyspora; species Phytoactinopolyspora alkaliphila. The sequence continues at coordinate 132,565 of NZ_JAAGOB010000001.1, read as the reverse complement.
CGGTCTTGGCCAGGTGTCCCGGCAAACCCTGACTGCACAGCCCGGGCCGCATCACGCAGATCGACCAAGGCTTGGCGCAGACGCTCCGGAAGCTCGTCGACCCGGCCCGGCGCCACATCGCCCAGTGCTTGCCGGAGTCGTTCCCCGGTCATCCGGAGTTCACCCGAGTCGCCCTCACCGGCATACGACCGCGAACGTGTCGCAGCACGATCGATCACACCGGGCCACAGATCGGCCGCCGCGACGTTAGTGACCCGTGCGGCAAGTTCGTGCCCCTCGTCGACCACCACGATGTCGTGCTCCGGCAGGACCGGCACACCCTCGAGCGCATTGATCGCCAGCAAAGCGTGATTGGTGACGACCACGTCGGCATCGTTGGCACGGACCCGGGCGAGCTCGGCGAAGCACTCTTTCCCGTACGGGCAGCGCTGCGCACCCAGGCACTCCCGGGCGCTGACCGACACGTGCGCCCACGCCCGGTCACTGACGCCGGGGTCGAGACGGTCGCGGTCGCCTGTTCCGCGACTGGTGGCCTGGTCCTCCGCCCAGTCGCGTGCTCTCATCACGTCAGCAGCCAGCGTGCCCAGCGAGAGCTCATCGACAGGGACGAGATCGCCCTGGTCATCCGGTGCGCCGTCGCGCACGCGATGCAGGCAGGCGTAGTTGGCCCGACCCTTGAGGGTGGCCCAGCGCGGCCGTCGCCCGATCAACGGTTCGGCGGCGTCAGCGAGCACGGGAAGGTCCCGGTCGACAAGCTGGGCTTGCAGGGCCAGGGTCGCCGTCGCGACCACCACAGGCTCGTCCATCTCCACCGCATATAGCAGCGACGGCACCAGATACGCCAGCGACTTCCCGGTTCCGGTGCCGGCCTGGACCAGCAGGTGCTCTCCTGTGCTGATCGCCTTCTCCACGGCCTCGGCCATGTTCACCTGACCAGGCCGGTGCGCGCCGCCGAGCGAATCGACCACCGCGGCCAGCAAGTCGGTCACGCCGACAGTGGAAGTCTCCGGCCCTTCAGTCCCGTTCACCGACGCGAGATTACCGTGTCCGCGCCCCCTGAACGAGCCTGGCGTACCCGCGTGATGGAATCAGGTCATGAGCGATGACGCCGTGCAGCTGATACCCCGCGATGTGCTCTTCGGCAATCCTGAGCGGATCTTGCCCAGCTTGTCGCCCGACGGCACCCGGTTAGGTTTCGTGGCTCCCGATGACGGCGTCCTCAACGTCTGGGTAGGACCGGCCGACGATCCCGCCGCCGCCCGGCCGGTCACGTTCGACCGCGACCGCGGTATTCGCGTGTTCGACTTCTGCCACGACGACCGCACGCTGGTGTATCTGCAGGACACCGACGGCGACGAGGACTGGCGCCTCTACGCCCTGGACCTGGAGAGCGGCGAAGCTCAGCTGGTGACACCGCAAAGTGGCGTCACGGCAGGCGTGCTCGCGCACAACCGCTGGCATCCCACCACGATGCTCGTCGCCCTCAACGCCGACAACCCGATGTTGCACGACATCTACCGCCTCGACCTCACCACCCGCCAGCTGGAGAAGGTCGAGACCAATCCCGGATATGCAGGCTGGATGGTCGACGCGGACCTGAACGTCCGCGGTGGTGTCGCCATGACCGAAGACGGCGGCGCCGTCGTGCACTTTCGCAATTCCGACACGGGCACGGACGAGCCGTGGCTGGAGATAGGCGCCGATGACGTCGCAGGCACCGGCGTTTACGGCTTCAGCCGAGACGGGCGATCGGCCCTCCTGCTGTCCAGCATCGGCGTGAACGCCACCCGGCTGCTCCGCGTCGACCTCTCGTCCGGCGAGCAGAGCGTGCTGGCCGAGGATCCCCACTACGACGTCGCGGGCATCGCACTGCATCCGGAGACGCTGGAGCCGCAGGGCGTCAGCTTCGTGAAGGATCGAAAGGTCTGGGTCCACCTGGACCCGGAGTTCGGCGCCGAAGTGGACTTTCTCCGGGCTCAGCTGCGTGGCGAGATCGGGATCTCGCGGACGGTGCGCGACGACCGTCGCTGGATCGTGCACGACGTGCTCTCCGACGGCCCAGTGCGCTATTACCTGTTCGACCGTGACTCCCTGGAGCTGACGTACCTCTTCTCGCACCGCCCTGAACTGGAGCAGTACCAGCTCGCCGAGATGGAGCCGTTCAGCTACACCGCCCGCGACGGCTTGACCGTGCACGGCTATCTGACGTTCCCGGTCGGTGTCGAGCGCCGCGACCTGCCTGCCGTGCTGAACGTGCACGGAGGACCGTGGGCGCGGGACACGTGGGGATACGACCCCGAGGCCCAGTGGTTCGCCAACCGTGGCTATGTCTGCGTTCAGGTGAACTTCCGCGGCTCCACCGGATACGGCAAGGCGTTCGGCAACGCGGGAAACAAGCAGTGGGGCAAGGCCATGCACACCGACCTGCTCGACGCTGTCGAGTACCTGGTCGGGCAGGGCTGGGTGGACCGGAACCGAGTGGGCATCTACGGCGGCTCCTACGGGGGCTACGCCGCCCTGGCCGGAGCCGCGTTCACCCCCGACGTGTTCCGGTGCGCGGTGGACCTGGTCGGTCCCTCCAACCTGCTGACCTTGCTGACCTCGATCCCGGAGTATTGGAAGCCGCAGATCGCCTTCATGTACTCACGCGTGGGCAACCCGGAGACGGAGAAGGACTTCCTCTGGAACATCTCTCCCCTCTCCCGGGTGGACGACATTCGCATCCCGATTCTCGTCGCCCAAGGCAAGAACGATCCGCGCGTGAAGGAAGCCGAGGCCGAGCAGATCGTCAACGCCCTGATCGACAAGGGACTCGACCATGAGTACCTCTTGTTCGAGGACGAGGGTCACGGCCTGGCCAAGCCCGAGAACCGGGAACGCTTCTACGCCGCCGCGGAGGACTTCCTCGCCCAGCATCTCGGCGGCCGTTCCGCCAGCTAGTTGTGTCACCTGATCGTCGAAATGTCGCCTGATCATTCCCTTGCCCAGAGTCAGACGACACATCGACGTGTTCGGGCCGGCTGTGTATCATCTGATCACATCTCACGATACGAACGTCGCGGGATCAGATGACGTGGCGCGACCTACAGACGTGCTTCAGTCATCTGATCATCCGCCGACGTTACCGCGACGAAAAATGATCAGACGACATTTCGACGATCAGGTGGCAAAGCGGGCGTTCCCTACGCTCCCTGCACGGCGTAAGGCGCCAGCGCAGCGGCGAGGCCCTCGGAAACGCGCGCTCGCACCCGCGTGCCCTCAGCCTCGTGCTCCATCGCTATGACCTCGCCCGTGGTATGCACCTTCGAGACGAGCTCTCCGCGGTCATAAGGAACCAACGCGTCGACCTCGACCGGTGGGGTCGGCAGCCGTTCCTCCACGAGGGCACGGAGCTTGTCGATGCCGTCCCCGGTACGAGCCGATACGGCAACGGAGTTGGACTCGGCCCGCAGAAGCCTCGTGATGACGTACGGATCGGCGGTGTCCGCCTTGTTGATCACCACGATCTCCGGCACCTCGGACGCACCGACGTCGGCGAGAACTTCGCGGACGGCGCTGAGCTGCCCTTCGGGATCGGGGTGAGAACCGTCCACGACGTGCAGCAGCAGGTCGGCGTCGGCGACCTCCTCTTGGGTCGAGCGGAAGGACTCCACCAGTTCATGCGGAAGGTGCCGGACGAAGCCAACCGTGTCGGTGAACGTGTACTCGCGTCCGTCCGAAGTCTGAGCTCGGCGCACCGTGGGGTCCAGGGTGGCGAACAAGGCATCTTGCACAAGCACGCCGGCACCGGTCAGCTGGTTGAGCAACGACGACTTGCCGGCGTTGGTGTATCCCGCGATCGCCACGGCTGGCACTGCATTGCGCTGACGGTTGGAACGCTTGGTGTCGCGTGCGGTCCGCATCCCGGCCAGATCGCGACGCAGCTTGGACATACGCGTGCGGATCCGCCTGCGGTCGGTCTCCAGCTTGGTCTCACCAGGGCCACGAGTGCCGACCCCACCGCCTGCTCCGCCCGCACGGCCACCGGCCTGGCGGGAGAGGCTGGCACCCCATCCGCGCAACCGCTGGGAGAGGTACTCCAGCTGAGCCAGCTCCACCTGCGCCTTACCCTCACGACTCTTGGCGTGCTGGGCGAAGATGTCCAGGATCAGCATGGTGCGATCGACCACCTTGACCTTGACCCGGTCTTCGAGGTTGCGCAGCTGCGATGCGGACAGCTCACCGTCACAGATGACCGTGTCGGCACCGGTGGCCAGAACGACGTCACGCAACTCGTCGACCTTCCCCGAACCGATGAACGTAGCTGGATCGGGCCGCCCGCGACGCTGCACAAGGCCTTCGAGGACGACCGAGCCAGCGGTCTCAGCCAACGCGGCAAGCTCGACGATGGAGTTCTCCGCATCGGTGGCGCTGCCCTCGGTCCAGACCCCGGCCAGCACGACGCGCTCCAACCGGAGCTTGCGGTATTCGACCTCGCTGATCTCTTCGAGCTCGGTGGACAACCCCGCGACTCGCCGCAGCGAGTGCCGGTCCTCCAGATCGAACTCACCAGTGGTCAGCTCTTCGTCCTGAGTCGGGTCGTCGAGCTCAGGCAGCTCGTCAGCGGCGTATGGATCGAACGTGTGAACCGGCTGCGGACTTGTCGTCATGCTCCTTCTTCCGCCCCCGAAGTGAGGGGACTACGTGATGTGAGTGATGTGGCGTCGGGTACAACAACGGCGCGGGGCCCCTATCATCCCGAATGACTTCCAGGATGACACGGGCACCGCGCCGTTTCACCTCTATTTCGGCGGCACCGGCCGCGGTTCTCACCTCAACGCGTGGAACGTGTACCGGCCGACGCCGCCATTCGCAGCGCCGAGGCGGCGCGGACCGACGCGGCCCGCCGGCCCTGGCGCTTCGCGGCCTGCCGTCGATTCCGAAGCGCGGCTGCGGCCAGCACGGCGTCTCGCCGCTGGGTCTCGATTCTCAACATCACGTCACCTCTTCCGACACGTGGCCCTCCCCCGCAGAGAGCCACTGACGACGACGCACGAGCAGGGCATCCGCCATCGGTGCGGCGTCGTCGGCCTGTCGTGCTCTCGTACTACAAACAGAGACGTCCCTGAGCGGCGTTTGGATGCTGTGACGTAAGTCACATCACGTACGCCCTGGTCAAACAGCAATCGTCCCCTGAACGCCGAGTTCAGCCGGGCCTGTGAGCAGCAACTGCCCGTCGGCCCGCTCGGTGACGACGAGCCGGCCGCCCGGGACGTCGACGGTGTAGGTGGCTGCGGCTTCGCCGTCACGGCGCATCGCCGCCCACGCCGCGGCGCAGACGCCCGTCCCGCACGACCGTGTCTCGCCGACCCCGCGCTCCCACACTCGTAGCGCGATGTGCCGATCCCCTCGGCTGACGACGAACTCCACGTTCGCGCCGTCCGGGAAGACCGGCTCCGGGCGGAACGAGGGCACCGCCGCCAGCAGACCGAGATCACCGAGGTGCCCATCCAGGAAGACGCCGTGGTCCGGACCGGCTGCCTCCGAGGCGCCGGCCCGGCCTTCTTTCGTCTCCCCGAACGAAGCGGCAGCAGAGGGTTCGTCATCCAAGAAGACGACGGCGTGCGGATTCGGCACCGCCACGGGAACGGCCGGCCACGACCGCCGGCCGAGGATGACCTCCACCGCGGGTTCCGCGTCCTCCGGCACGCCGCGCGCTCCCGCCGCGGCACCACCGGCCACCGGCTGCGTGGCCGGCCCCATCTCCACCGTGTACTGACCGTCCGGCTCCGCACGAACCGCACGCACACCACCCCGCGTAGCCACGGCCAGCTCCGACGCGTCACCGGCCAGGCCGTGATCGAACAGGTACCGCGCCATGACGCGGACTCCGTTACCGCACATCTCCGCGAGCGAGCCGTCGGCATTGCGATAGTCCATGAACCACTCCGCGCGATCTGCCAACGCGGCCACGTCCGGCGCCGCCGCGGTGCGCACCACGCGGATCAGGCCGTCGGCTCCGATGCCGGCGTAGCGATCGGTGAGCCGGCGGACCACGTGGCCGGCGAGGATATCTCCCATCGAGCCGTCCGGATCTGGCACCAGAATGAAGTCATTCTCCGTACCGTGTCCTTTGACGAATGGAATATGCGTGGTCATGACTCCCTGGCTCCTGTGTGGTTGTGCTGGCTGTCTCCGTCAACGTCATCGATGCCGCCAACGATGCCCGTCGCGCGGTGGGCGAGGTCATCCGCGTCGAACGGCAGCCAGGTGATGCGCTCATCCTTCCGGAACCACGAGTCCTGCCTGCGGGCGAACCTCCTGGTGGCGCGGACCGTATCCGTGCGCGCCTCCCGCTCGGTGCATTCGCCGGCCAGGAAGGAGAGCACCTGGGCGTACCCGAGGGCCCGCGCGGCCGTGCGCCCCTGCCTCAGGCCCGCCGACTCCAGCCGGCGCACCTCGTCCACCAGCCCGCCTTCCCACATCGCGTCCACCCGGCGTTCGATCCGGGCATCGAGGACCTCACGAGATACGTCCAGACCGACCTGAGCGACATGGTCGAAGACGTAGCGCTTGGCAGGCAGGGACGCGGCGAACGGACGGCCGGTCAGTTCGCCTACCTCCAGCGCACGCACTACACGCCGGGCGTTGCTCGGAAGAATTGACTCCGCCGCTCGCGGATCGCGCTCCGCCAGCCGGGCGTGCAGCCGCGCGGGACCGACTTCTGCGAGTTCGGCCTCGAGCCGTTGCCTGATCGCCGGGTCAGTTCCAGGAAACTCGAAGTCGTCGAGTACAGCGCGCACATACAGGGCACTGCCCCCGACGACTACTGGAACGGTCCCGCGCCGTCGGCAGCCCTCGATAGCGGCGCGCGCGAGTGCCTGGAACTCCGCCACGGTGGCGGTTTCGGTGACGTCGAGGATGTCGAGGAGGTGGTGGACGACGCCCTTCCGCTGCGTCACCGGCGTCTTGGCCGTGCCGATGTCCATGCCCCGGTAGACCTGCATGGAGTCCGCGTTCACGACCTCACCGCCCAAACGCAGGGCGAGGTCGATCGCGAGGTCGCTCTTTCCCGCCGCCGTGGGCCCGACGACCGCCACGACCGGCACACCCTGTGCTGGACTCATCCCGCCAAGTCTCACACGACGGCCTAGCCGCTGCATCATCCACTCTCCTGCGGCTTCCCGCATTCCGGTTGTGGATGCGCAGCACGAGGGGTATGAACGTGTCAAGGGGCCTTCGGACCGACCGCTAAGAGGTGAGCACAGTGGACATCGGCAAGATGAAGGACAAGTTCAGCGACGCACTGTCGAAGAACTCCGACAAGGCCGGCGACGGCATCGACAAGGCAGCGGACTTCGCAGACGACAAGACCGGTGGAAAGCACACCGACAAGATCGACTCAGCGGCCGATCAAGCCAGGGGGCATCTCGACAAGCAGAACGACGACAAGCAGAACAAGGGCGAGCAGCGCTAGCCGCCCGCCCCGAACATGAACGTGCGACCGCCCGCCGGCACGATGCCGGCGGGCGGTCGCATGCTCACGAAGCGATCATGACGCGGATCAGTAACGGTAGTGATCCGGCTTGTAGGGGCCTTCGACATCGACGTCCAGGTACTCGGCCTGATCCTTGCTGAGCTTGGTGAGCTTGCCACCGAGCGCTTCCAGGTGGATCCGCGCGACCTTCTCGTCCAGGTGCTTCGGCAGGACGTAGACCTGGTCGGTGCCGTACTCGCCCTGCTTGGTGAACAGCTCGATCTGGGCGATCGTCTGGTCGGAGAACGAGTTGGACATGACGAACGACGGGTGTCCGGTCGCGTTGCCCAGGTTCAGCAGGCGGCCTTCGGACAACACGATGATGGAGTGCCCGTCCGGGAACGTCCACTCGTCCACCTGCGGCTTGATGGTGACCCGCTTCACGCCGGGGTAACGCTCGAGCTCGGCGATCTGGATCTCGTTGTCGAAGTGACCGATGTTGCCCACGATGGCCTGATGCTTCATCTTCACCATGTGGTCGATGGTGATGACGTCCTTGTTGCCTGTGGTGGTGATGATGATGTCGGCCTGGTCGAGGACGTCGTCGAGCACGGCCACCTGATAGCCGTCCATCGCCGCCTGCAACGCACAGATCGGGTCGATCTCGGTGACGATCACCCTCGCGCCCTGGCCCCGCAACGATTCCGCGCTGCCCTTGCCGACGTCACCGTAACCGCAGATCACCGCAGTCTTGCCGCCGATGAGCACGTCCGTGGCACGGTTGATCCCGTCTACCAGGGAGTGACGGCAGCCGTACTTGTTGTCGAACTTGGACTTGGTGACCGCGTCGTTGACGTTGATCGCCGGGAACAACAGCTCGCCGGCCTCGGCCAGCTGGTAGAGCCGATGCACACCGGTGGTGGTCTCCTCGGTGACGCCCTTGATGCCACCGGCGATGGTGGTCCACTTCGAGGAGTCCGACGCGAGCGAAGCCCGCAGAAGCTCCAGGAAGACCTTCCACTCGTCCGGGTCGTTGTCACTGGCCGACGGGACGGCGCCGGCCTTCTCGAACTCGACGCCCTTGTGGACCAGCAGTGTCGCGTCGCCGCCGTCGTCGAGAATCATGTTGGGGCCCTGGCCGTCGGGCCAGGTCAGCATCTGCTCGGTGCACCACCAGTACTCTTCGAGCGACTCGCCCTTCCAGGCGTACACGGGCGTGCCGGCCGGAGCGTCGACGCTGCCCGTCGGGCCTACGGCGACGGCCGCAGCAGCGTGGTCCTGGGTGGAGAAGATGTTGCAGCTGGCCCAGCGCACCTCGGCACCGAGTGCCACGAGTGTCTCGATCAGCACCGCGGTCTGAATGGTCATGTGCAGCGAACCCGAGACCCGGGCACCGGACAGCGGCTTGGACGCGCCGTACTCGCGACGCAGCGCCATCAGGCCCGGCATCTCATGCTCGGCCAGGCGGATCTCGTTGCGCCCGTACTCGGCGAGGCCGAGGTCGGCGACGGCGAAGTCGACGCCGTTGATCGTCTGCTTGGGCACCGACGGACTGAATGCTGTCGCTGTCATATCGGGGTTACTCCTTTTGTTGCGGTGGATGGTACGAGATTACGTGTTGAAGTACTTGGCTTGCGGATGGTGGACCACAAACGCGTCGGTGGACTGCTCCGGATGCAGCTGATGCTCGTCGGACAGCTTGACGCCGATGCGGTCCGGCTCGAGCAGTTCGACGATCTTGACCCGGTCCTCCAGGTCGGGGCAGGCCCCGTAGCCGAGCGAGAACCGAGCACCCCGGTAGCCGAGCCGGAAGAACTCCGTGACGTCGTCGGCGTCCTCCTCGGCGACCGGCCGTCCGTCGGAGAAGAGCAACTCCTGCCGGACCCGGCAGTGCCAGTACTCGGCTAGCGCCTCGGTCAGCTGCACGCCGAGGCCGTGCACCTCCAGGTAGTCCCGGTAGGCGTTGCCGGCGAACAACTCGTTGGCGAAGTCCGCGATCGGCTGGCCCATGGTCACCAGCTGCAACGGCAGCACGTCGACCTGACCCTGCTCGGTCGCGAGCCCGCGCGACTTGAAGAAGTCCGCGAGGCAGAGCCGCCGGTCACGGCGCTGCCGCGGGAAGGTGAACCGGAACCTCTCGGCGGCGTCCGGGGACGGCTCGTCGAGGATCACGACGTCGTCGCCGTCGGACACACACGGGTAGTACCCGTAGACGACCGCCGCGTGCGCCAGCACGTTCTCGGTGGTCAGCCGGTCCAGCCAGTATCGAAGCCGCGGACGGCCTTCCGTCTCGACGAGTTCCTCGTACGACGGTCCCTCGCCACCTTTGACACCGCGAAGGCCCCACTGGCCGAGGAACGTGGCGCGTTCGTCGAGAAGCGCCGAGTAGTCGGCCAGCGCCACGCCCCTCACGACACGGCTACCCCAGAACGGCGGGGTGGGAACAGGCACGTCCGTGGCGACGTCGGAGCGGGCCGGCAGCTCGTCGTCGACTTCTCCGCTCCCGGCTGCCTCGCGCGCGGCAATGATCTTCTTCGACCGCTCGCGCCGCGCTCTGCGCTCGGCTCGCTTCTTCTCCGCCTCCTCGTCGACCTCGGTCATGACGCCCTTCTTGCGCGCCATGAGCGTGTCCATCAGCCGCAGGCCCTCGAACGCGTCCCGCGCATACGAGACATGGCCTTCGAACACGTCGGCGAGGTCGTCCTCGACGTAGGAGCGGTTCAGTGCCGCACCGCCGAGGAGCACCGGCCAATTCTGGGCGACACCCCGGGAGTTCATCTCCTCGAGGTTCTCCTTCATGATCACCGTCGATTTGACGAGGAGGCCGGACATTCCGATGGCGTCGGCGGAATGCTCGTTCGCCGCATCGAGGATGGTGTTGATCGGCTGTTTGATGCCGATGTTCACCACCTCGTAGCCGTTGTTGGTCAGGATGATGTCGACCAGGTTCTTGCCGATGTCGTGGACGTCACCCTTCACGGTGGCCAGCACGATCCGGCCCTTGCCGCCGGAGTCGTCCTTATCCATGTGCGGCTCGAGGTACGCCACGGCCGCCTTCATCACCTCAGCCGACTGCAACACGAACGGCAATTGCATCTGCCCGGAGCCGAACAGCTCGCCTACCGTTTTCATGCCGGCCAGCAACGTATCGTTGATGATCTCCAGTGGCTTGCGGTCTTTCATCGCGTCGTCGAGGTCCGCTTCCAGCCCGTTGCGCTCACCGTCGACGATTCGCCGTTCCAAGCGCTCCCCCAGCGGAAGCCCCGCGAGCTCTTCCGCCCTGCTCTGCCGGTTCGACGCGGCCGTGGCCCCTTCGAACAGCTCCATGAACTTCTGCAGGGGGTCGTAGCCTTCGCGGCGGCGATCGTAGACCAGATCCAGCGCGACCTCGCGCTGCTCGTCGGGAATGCGCGCCATCGGCAGGATCTTCGACGCATGCACGATCGCCGTGGAGAGACCGGCCTCGACGCACTCGTGAAGGAACACCGAGTTCAGCACCTGCCGGGCCGCGGCATTCAAGCCGAACGACACGTTGGAGATGCCGAGCGTCGTCTGCACGCCGGGAAACTCGGCGGTGAGCTGCCGGATAGCCTCGATGGTCTCGATGGCGTCCCGGCGGACTTCTTCCTGCCCCGTGGAGATCGGGAACGTCAAGGTGTCGACGATGATGTCTTCGAGGTCCATGCCCCAGTTGGTGGTCAGGTCCTCGATCAGCCGGCGGGCGACGCGCATCTTCCATTCGGCGGTGCGGGCTTGGCCTTCCTCGTCGATGCACAGCGCGACGACGGCCGCTCCATGCTCCGAGGCCACAGTCATCGCCCGCTGGAAACGCGAGTCCGGACCGTCGCCGTCCTCGTAGTTGACCGAGTTGATCACGCACCGGCCCCCGACGCGCTCCAGCCCGGCGCGGATGACCTCCGGCTCGGTGGAATCCAGCATGATCGGTAACGTCGACGCGGTAGCTAGCCGGCTGGCCAGCACATCCATGTCCGTGACGCCATCGCGGCCCACGTAGTCCACGCAGAGGTCGATGAGATGGGCGCCCTCACGAGTCTGCGCGCGGGCGATCTCGACGCAGTCGTCCCAGCGCTCCTCCGCCATCGCCTCGCGGAACGCCTTGGACCCGTTGGCGTTGGTGCGCTCGCCGATCATGAGCACGCTGGCGTCCTGCCGGAACGGCACCGTCTGATAGACCGACGCCACCGCGGGCTCGTGCCGTGGCGCGCGAGCGGCGGGCGTCACATCCGCCACGGCCTCCACGACTTTCGCCAGATGCTCAGGTGTGGTGCCGCAGCATCCGCCGACCATCCGGGTGCCGAAATCGGTGACGAACCCCGCCAGCGCCTCGGCCAGCTCGTCGGGCCCCAGCGGGTAGACCGCGCCGTTCGGCCCGATCTGCGGAAGTCCGGCGTTCGGCATGACGGACAGCGGGATCCGGGCGTGCTGCGAGAGGTAGCGCAGATGCTCACCCATCTCGGCCGGACCGGTGGCACAGTTCATGCCGATCAGGTCGATACCGAGGGGCTCAAGGGCGGTGACGGCCGCCCCGATCTCGCTGCCGACCAGCATCGTGCCCGTCATCTCGACGGTCACCTGGGCGACGATCGGCACGTGCTGGCCTTCGGCCTGCATGGCCCGCTTGGCGGCAAGGATCGCGGCCTTGGTCTGAAGCAGGTCCTGACTGGTCTCGACGAGCACGACATCGATCCCGCCGGCAAGCATGCCGCGGACCTGCTCGATGTAAGCGTCCCGGATGCGTGCGAATGTGACGTGCCCGAGCGTGGGCAGCTTGGTGCCCGGCCCGACCGATCCCAGCACGAATCGCGGCTTGTCCGGGGTCGCATACTCGTCTGCTGTCTCCCGCGCCAGCCGCGCGCCGGCCTCGGAGAGCTCGTAGATGCGTTCGGGGATGTCGTACTCGGCGAGGTTCGCCCAATTGGCGCCGAACGTGTTGGTCTCGATCAGGTCGGATCCAACTTCGAGGAACCCACGGTGCACGGACCGCACAACGTCCGGCCGGGTCACATTGAGTATCTCGTTGCAGCCCTCAAGGCCACCAAAGTCGTCCATGGTCAGCTCGTGCGCCTGCAGCTGAGTACCCATGGCTCCGTCGGCCACCAGCACCCGGCCGTTCAGCGCCGACAGAAAGGCGTTCCCATCCATCCCCATTCACCTCCTTTGCCTTCCGCTGGGCGTCACCGGGCCATTCGCGATCCTGGCCCGGCCGTCCTACTGCCGGATTCGACTAGTGGCTTTTCACGGGGCCTGAATGAACGGCTTGACGTCTTCGGACGCCTCTTCGCCGAAAGCGTCGGCCATCCGGCGAAGCAAGGACTGCGGGTGGATCTCATAGTCCTGCCCCCCGAGCGTCTCCAGAACGGTGGTGGCGAGAACGCCGCCCAGTTGCATGGCCCGCTCCGCCGAGAGTTGCCAGCTTACTCCTGAGAAGAAGCCGACGCGGAATGCGTCGCCGATGCCTGTGGGGTCGACCTCCTGTTTGGCCGGGACGCTGGGAACGGTGATCACGTCACCCGCGCCGGTCTCGAGCCGTGCTCCGGCCGCTCCCAGCGTGGTCATCCAGGCGTCCACCCGGCCTAGCACGTCCGACCTGGTCCAGCCGGTCTTCTCCAGGAGCAGGCTGTGCTCGTATTCGTTCGTGAACAGGTACGCCGCACCGTCCACCAGCTGGCGCAGCTCGTCGCCGGTCATGCGAGCGACCTGCTGGCCGATGTCGGCAACGAAACGGAAGCCCCGCTCGCGGCATTCCTGCGTGTGCCGGAGCATCGCCATCGGGTCGTTGGGGCTGATGAGCACCAGATCGAGGCCGTCGACCCGGTCTGCGATGGGCGCCAGTTCGATCTTTCTCGCATCAGCCATGGCACCGGTGTAGAACGATGCGATCTGGCTCTGGGTCTCGTCGGTGGTGCACACGAACCGCGCGGTGTGCTTGTCGTCGGAGACGTACACCGACTCCGTGTCCACGCCGTGCCCGTCCAGGTATGCGCGGTACTCGCCGAAGTCCTCGCCCACCGCACCCACAAGGATCGGGGTCAGGCCCATCCGGGCGAATCCGAGAGCGATGTTGCCGGCCGTGCCGCCGCGGCGGATGTCAAGTCGATCGATCAGGAAGGACAGCGAGACCTGGTCGAGTTGGCCGGTGACGAACTGGTCGGCGAAACGCCCAGGGAACACCATCAGATGGTCCGTGGCGATCGACCCGGTCACAGCGATACGCACAGTTTTCTCCTTGTGGTCGGAGCATGGTCAAGCAAGCGGGACTGACGGCAGGCAGTCCGGGATGCGTTCTGCGCGCACTCTAAGAGCCCTGCGTGGCATGCTTCACCGCCACGCAGCGCGACGCGCGCAGAGCACATTCCGGACTCAACCTGAAAGATCAAACCCGCGCCGCCGCCTTCAACTGCTCGACCCGGTCGGTGCGCTCCCACGGCAGGTCGACGTCTGTGCGTCCGAAGTGGCCGTACGCCGCGGTCTGCGCGTAGATCGGCCGGAGAAGGTCCAGGTCGCGGACGATAGCCGCCGGCCGGAGGTCGAAGACCTCTTCGATCGCGAGCTGGATCTTCGTGGGGTCAACGTTCTCGGTGCCGAACGTCTCGATGAACAGTCCGACGGGAGCCGCCTTGCCGATCGCGTAGGCGACCTGCACCTCGATCTGTTCGGCGAGCCCCGCGGCGATCGCGTTCTTCGCGACCCAGCGCAGCGCGTATGCGGCCGACCGGTCCACCTTGGACGGGTCTTTGCCGGAGAAGGCACCGCCACCGTGCCGGGCGTAGCCGCCGTAGGTGTCGACGATGATCTTCCGGCCGGTGAGGCCCGCGTCGCCCACGGGGCCGCCGATGACGAACCGACCTGTCGGGTTGACCAGCAGCCGTGGCTCGGACACATCGAAGTCGAGCGCCTCGATCTCCGGCTTCATCACCTGCTCGCGGATATCGACCGAGAGCATCTCCTCGAGGTCAATGTTCTCCGCGTGCTGCGACGACACGACCACGGTGTCCAGGCCGACCGGCTTGCCGTTCTCGTACTCGACGGTCACCTGCGTCTTGCCGTCCGGGCGGAGATACGGCAGCGCTCCCTCCTTGCGGACCTGTGTCAGGCGGCGCGACAACCGGTGTGCCAGCGCGATGGGCAACGGCATGAGCTCGGGCGTCTCGGTGCAGGCGTAACCGAACATCAGACCCTGGTCACCGGCGCCCTGAGCGGCGATGGCGTCTTCGCTGCCTTCGACCCGTGCCTCGAAGGCCTTGTCCACACCTTGGGCGATGTCCGGCGACTGCGCGTCGATCGCGACGTTCACGCCGCAGGAAGCACCGTCGAAGCCCTTCACCGACGAGTCGTATCCGATCTCGAGGATGCGCTCGCGGACGATCGCCGGGATGTCGGCGTATGCCTCCGTGGTCACCTCCCCGGCGACGTGGACCTGCCCGGTGGTGATCAAGGTCTCGCAGGCGACCCGGGACTTCGGGTCCTCGGACAGCAGCGCATCCAGGATGGAGTCGCTGATCGCGTCCGCCATCTTGTCCGGATGGCCTTCTGTCACCGACTCGCTGGTGAACAAACGCCGATATGCCATGGTCTCAACTCTCTTCTCTCGTCAAAGCCGCCGCGGTGCGTGATCCGTGGTTGACCCGCGCTACCCAGCTTCCACAATTCACGTAGTTAGTATGATGCGTGCTTCACTGCTTCGCGCGGAAGATTCCCCACGCGAGGTTTCCGGCGTTGCCACCGTTCACCCAGTTCTTCAAGCCTGCCTTCATTCGTTCTTGGTACTCAGCACTCACGCGCCCGTCCAATTCACCCGCCCGGCGATCAAGCTCGCCGAGGACACGTCCGTAGTGCTGAGCCAATTGTGCGCTCTCGTCACGGAAATCGACCGATCCGAATCCCAGGCGGTACAGCTCACGGCGGTAGAAGCCTGGCGACGCCATGGTTTCGAGCTGCAAACGGGCCAGGATGGGCTCCAGAGCTCCCCGGGGACAGCCATCGGCGGCCATCGGGTCGGTGAAGATCAGCGTGCCGGTCGATTTCAGCACTCGGGAGGCTTCTTCCAGCACCCGGCCGCGATCACCGCTGTGCAGGAACGCATCCTGCGACCAGACCACGTCGTAGGAGTTGTCCTCGAACGGGAGATCCTCGAACGAGCCGTCGATCACGTCGATCAGGTGGTCGAGACCCTGCTCGCTGTTCATCTTCCGGTTGCGCTCGTTCTCCACCTCGCTGAGGTTGAGACATGTGACCTTGCATCCGAACGTGGCGGCCAGATAGCGCGCGGATCCGCCATAGCCGGCACCGAGGTCGAGGACTTTCGCCCCAGCGTCGAGTGTGAGTTCCGCGGCCATCTCTTCGACGGTGCGACGGCTGGCGGTCGCGATCTCTTCGTCCGGAGTCGCGTAGAGGCCCACGTGGATGTCTTCGCCGCCCCAGACATGGGCGTAAAAGTTGTCCGCGTCCTCGGAGTTGTAATAGTCACGAGCGACGTTCACAGTGCTGGAGTAGACGTCGGTCAACTCCTCGTCGGCGCGATAGCGCTTCTCAGCCACGTGAATGAAGAAGTCCGGCTCGGCTTCCCGGTAGGTCTCCTGGAAGTCGCCGAAGGTCTCCACGTGCTGGAATCCGACCTCGCGCATCAGCCGCCGCATGTAATTCTTGCGGAGCGGATACATGTTCAGGTGATACTGCGAACCGTCCGGGAAAGTGTACCGAAAACGCGCCAAACCGTCGTCGACATGTTCCGGAACCGCCGAGACTTCTTCTCCGCAATAGTAATACGTGTGCTTACTGGAGAATCCCTCGTCCAGAATAGAATCGTAATTGCGTTGATCGAGAATCAGCACGCCGTCGTGCTTGAGCATGGCATAGAACTCAGCAAGCGCTTTTCGGCGGTCTCTCTCGGAGAACAGGTGGGTGAATGAGTTGCCCAGACAGACGATCGCGTCGTACTCCCCGTGAACGTCCCGGTTCAGCCAACGCCAGTCGGCGTTGACCACTCGCAGGATGTGCCCGCCGCTCTTGATTCCGTTCTCGAATGCCTTCGCCAGCATCTCGGCGCTGCCGTCGGCGCTCACCGTCTCGAAGCCTTCTTCGATCAACCGGACGGAGTGGAATCCGGTGCCGGTGGCGACGTCGAGGACTTTGCGGACCCCTCGCTTCTTCAGCTGCTCGACGAAGAACGTGCCCTCGCTCTCGGCACGCCGCTTCCAGTCGATGAGCTCATCCCACTTGTCGACGAACCCGGTGACGTACTCTTCGGTGTAGTGATCCGTGGTACGCACTTCCAGGGGGTTCTCACCGAAATCCTGGTGAACGTCGAAGTCTTCAGATGACTCCGGATCCCCGTTCACAGAGGTTGATTCTTGGACGGCTTCCTTGATCTCTCTAGCCATGCACAACTCCCAGTGTTCATGCAGCACACGGAGCACCACAGCCGAAGCATCCTTGCGTCAGCCGCTGGCCGCTCTCATCGGTCGGTCTCATCCCGCGTGGTGAACAGCACCACCCGAAGCAGATTCAGTCTGCTTGTCGCCCGACTCTTGTCGGCAAAATTCACTGGACCGGTCCCAGCGACGCGCCGGAACCCGCGGCTGGCTCCGTCGCGCAGTGCTCAACACGCTAAAGGATCCTGTCGGACATATCAACTCTGCATCCAGAATGCCCATCTGACCAGTACATTTCCAATTGAAATCGAACTAGCCACCAGGAACGTTATCGATGCCGCAGGGGCGCCATCGGTCGGATCGATTCAATGCCGTAAAGTAGTGCCGTTGACGCCAATCGCTCATATCTCATCATGTGGTCGTCACATTCCCACCGAGCAATGCTCGCGCACTGGCACGTATCACTCTGAAATTCCGGCAACGCCGCCAGAATGCGTTCCGTTGAGCGCAACTGTTTCGATCAACGCAACTTGCCACATCGCCTTCGCGGCTGTCAACGGCAAAGTCCACCGGCGTTCTGACGATTCTCACTACCCGTTTCCCGGGCGATCATCCGCTGCGAATCGCGTGCACGAGGAGGTACGGGCGTCCGCCATCCGAGATGCTGACGGTGCTTCCGGGCGCGCCGGGCGGCCCGCTGTCGGCGAGGTCGCGCGGAACATGGTCGAATACCTCCATGCTGCCGACCGAGGATGCCGTCCAGATCATTGGGGCCGGAGTCGTCGTCCTGGTGGCGCTGTGCCTGTCGATCGCCTGGCTGCCGGCCCGCCGTCGCTACCCCGGTGGATATCCGGCGCGACTGTTCTTCACGACGGGGTTGGCGACCGTCGTCTGGGAGCCTACCGGCATCGGCGTGGTCGGGGCCGTCCTGGCGGCCATGGGCGTGGCCGTCTGGTGGGCCGGCCGGCCGGAACCAGAACTACCCCGGCCCCGCCGGCGAGGCATCATCATCGCCTCGGTGCTGACCGGAGTCGTCGCAGTGGCTGTGACCTACGGCTGGGGCATGCTCGGACGCATCCCCGAGGAGCTCCGAGGTGTCACCACCGTTATCGCTGCGGGCGTCTGCATCCTGGGCACGCTCGCCATCGCCGATCGAGCACGGGTGACGTTCCGCGATTCGCTACGGCGCCGGCAGCGCGCCGCACGCCTGACCGAGACGGTGGCCGCGGATCAGTGAGTGGTGCAGCCGGGCGCGGCCGTAGCAGGATCCGGTGGCGGTGCACCCAGGCTGGGCATGCCCAGGAGAACGCCGGATCCGGGCGCCGCGGTCGCGGCGGCGTTGGCTCGCTCGTACGCGTCACCGGCGCGGGTACGCCGCAGCAGGTACGTGCCACCCGTGGCAGCCGAATCAGCCACCAGGTGATGCGGCGCCGCCTTGGTCACCTCGACGGTCACCATGTCACCGGGACGCGGGAGCGGGCCGTCGTCGGGAACTGCGAAATGCACGAGCCGGTTGTCTCTGGCCCGGCCGGAGAGCCGGCGGGTCTGCTCGTCCTTGCGCCCCTCGCCGTCGGCGGCCAGAACCTCGACCGTCGAACCCACCAGCGCACGTGACTCGTCCCACGCCACCTGGTCGACCAACGCTGCGAGCCGCTGGTAGCGCTCCTTCACGACGTCGGGAGGGACCTGGCCGGTCATCTCCGCCGCCGGGGTACCCGGTCGCTTGGAGTACTGGAACGTGAACGCTGAGGCGAAGCGCGCTTCGCGCACCACGTGCAAGGTCTGCTCGAAGTCCTCGTCCGTCTCGCCCGGAAAGCCCACGATGATGTCCGTGGTGATGGCGGCATGCGGCATCGCATCCCGCACCCGCTCCACGATGTCGAGGTAGCGCTTCTGCCGGTAGGAACGGCGCATTGCCTTCAGCACCTGGTCCGAGCCGGACTGCAAGGGCATATGCAGCTGCGGTGCCACGGCCGGGGTCTCGGCCATCGCCGCGATGACGTCGTCGGTGAAGTCGCGCGGGTGCGGACTGGTGAAGCGGACCCGCTCCAGGCCGTCGACGGAGCCAACGGATCGCAGAAGCTTCCCGAAGGCGTACCGATCGCCGAACTCCACGCCGTAGGCGTTCACGTTCTGCCCGAGCAAGGTGACCTCGATGACGCCTTCGGCCACCAGCGCCTCGACTTCGGCCAGCACGTCCCCCGGCCGCCGGTCCTTCTCTCGCCCCCGGAGAGCCGGCACGATGCAGAAGGTGCACGTGTTGTTGCAGCCCACGCTGATGGCCACCCACGCCGAGTACGAGCTCTCCCGCCGCGACGGCAGCGACGACGGGAACACCTCCAGCGCTTCGGCGATCTCAACCTGCGCCTCCTGCTCCACCCGGGCGCGCTCGAGCAACACCGGCAACGAGCCGATGTTGTGGGTGCCGAACACGACGTCTACCCACGGGGCCCGCCGCACGATCTCGGCACGATCCTTCTGGGCCAGGCAGCCGCCGACGGCGATCTGCATCCCGGGGTGCTTGGCCTTCACCGACGCCAAGTGACCGAGGTTGCCGTAGAGCTTGTTGTCCGCGTTCTCCCGCACCGCGCAGGTGTTGAGGACCACCACGTCGGCGTCGCCGCCGTCGGTCGATCTGGCATAGCCGGCTTCATCGAGGAGGCCGGAAAGCCGCTCGGAGTCATGGACGTTCATCTGGCACCCGAAAGTGCGAACGTGGTACGTGCGCGCGCTCATATCGACATCTAGGCTACGGCACGGCGCGGCTCCGCCGCCGCGAGCCGACTTCGTAGCCTGTTCGTAATCGCCAAACCGTGCGCAAGCACGTTGAAGATAGGTAGGTTGCCAGCATGACCGCACGTGATGACGCGTCCGCACCGTCAGCAGCTCCGCCGGACGGCACGGGTGAGCCGCTGGTGGTGCTCAGCGACGTCCAGAAGTATTTCGGCGAGCTGCACGTGCTCCAGGACATCAATCTGAGCGTGGCCCACGGCGAGGTCGTGGTGGTCATCGGTCCGTCCGGGTCCGGGAAATCGACCCTGTGCCGCGCCATCAACCGGCTCGAGCCGATCGACTCCGGCGTGATCACCCTCGACGGTCAGCCGCTGCCGGCCGAAGGCAAGGCGCTGGCCCGGCTACGGGCCGACGTCGGCATGGTGTTCCAGGCTTTCAATCTCTTCGCCCACAAGACCGTTCTGCAGAACGTGATGCTCGGGCCGATGAAGGCGAAGAACGTGAAGAAATCCGAGGCCGAGGCCGACGCGATGCGCCTGCTGGAGCGGGTGGGCGTCGCCAACCAGGCACAGAAGCTGCCGGCCCAGCTGTCCGGAGGGCAGCAGCAACGCGTGGCCATCGCCCGAGCGCTGGCCATGAAGCCCAAGGTCATGCTCTTCGACGAGCCGACGTCGGCACTCGACCCGGAGATGATCAACGAGGTGCTCGACGTCATGACCGACCTCGCCAAAGAGGGCATGACCATGGTGGTGGTGACACACGAAATGGGATTCGCCCGCAAGGCCGCCCACCGGGTGGTATTCATGGACGACGGCCGGATCGTCGAAGAGGCCGAGCCCGAGGAGTTCTTCTCACGCCCCAAGAGTGACCGGGCCAAGGACTTCCTCAGCAAGATCCTGACTCACTAAGAGGAGATGTACAGCATGCGCACTACACGATTCGCGGCCGCCGCCGCTGTCGCGGCTTCCGCGGCCCTCGTCCTCGCCGCCTGTGGCGACGACGACGGCGGTGCCACCGCCGAGCCTGAGGACGTCGACGCGGCGGACTTCGAAGAAGGCACCACCATGGCTGAGCTGGCCGAGGCCGGTTCCATCACCATCGGCACCAAGTTCGACCAGCCCCTGTTCGGGCTGCGTGGTCCGAGTGGTGACCCGGAAGGGTTCGACGTCGAGATCGGTAAGATCATCGCCGCAAAGCTCGGGATCGCCGAGGACGACATCGAGTGGGTCGAGACGCAGTCGGCCAACCGTGAGCCATACATCCAGGACGGCCGGGTCGACATCGTCGTGGCCACTTACACGATCAACGATGATCGCAAGGAGGTCGTCGACTTCGCCGGACCGTACTACGAGGCCGGTCAGATGATCATGGTACGGGCTGACGAGGAAGAGATTGAAGGCCCGGACGACCTCGCCGGCAAATCGGTCTGCTCGGTCGAGGGCTCGACACCTGCGGAGAACATCCGCACCAACTACCCAGACGCGAATCTGGAGCTGTTCGGCGCGTACTCGGACTGCCTGGAGCCGTTGCGTCAGGGGCAAGTCGACGCCCTCACCACAGACAACGTCATCCTTGCGGGATACGTCTCCGAAAGCCCGGACGACTTCAAGCTGGTCGGTGAGCAGTTCACCGAGGAGCCCTACGGTATCGGCCTGCAGAAGGACGACGACGCCTTCCGGGACTGGATCAACGACGTGCTTGAGGAGTCGTACGACGACGGTAGCTGGGAGGCGGCCTGGGAGGCCACCGCGGGCGAGGTCCTCGACACACCCGAACCCCCGGCTGTCGACCGATACTGACGCTCCACTATCAGGCAATGAGGACACGTGAGCTGGGCCGCTGAATGGCGGCCCAGCTCACCCATGACGTGCCCCATGACACGAGGGAGGTGATGCCGCATGGATGCCGTGGTCAGCAACTTTGACCTGTACTGGCAGGGCTTCCGGATGACCCTGGTCCTGACACTCATCTCCGCGGTGGCGGCATTGGTGCTAGGAACTCTACTGGCCGCATGCCGCGTGTCACCCGTGGTGAGCCTGCGGTGGTTCGGTGCCACCTATGTCGAACTTGTTCGCAACGTCCCGTTGACGATCCTGTTCTTCTTCTTCATCTTCGTGGCACCACAGATTGGCATCCGGACACCGAGCTTCTTTGTCTCCGCATGCGTCGCGCTGTCGGTATACACCGCCGCGTTCGTCTGCGAGGCCGTGCGATCCGGCATCAACAGCGTAGGAGTCGGCCAGGCCGAAGCCGCACGGTCAATCGGGCTGACCTTCACCCAGACATTGCAGCTCATCGTCCTTCCTCAAGCGTTTCGCACGGTTGTGCCGCCGCTGATCAATATCTTCATCGCCTTGACCAAGAACACGTCCGTCGCGGGAGGCTTCGCGGTGACCGAGCTCTTCGCCATCGGACGACGCCTGGCCAATGCGAATCCCGCCGACGTCATACCGGTCCTGGTCGGTATCGGTGTGTGCTATCTGATCCTGACCATCCCGTCCGGCATCCTCGCCAATTGGGTCGAGCGGAAGGTGGCATTCGCGCGATGACATCTGTCCTCTACGACATCCCAGGCCCCAAAGCTCGCCGCCGGGAGCGCATCGGCTCCGTCATCGGCGGGCTCTTCGTGCTTGGCCTCTTGGCGCTCGGGGCATGGCAACTCCAGCAGAACGGCATCTTCGAAGCTGAGCGCTGGTCTGTGTTCTTCGACCCACCCAAGAACCAGGAAGCATCTGACGTCTGGAACTTCATCCTGGTCGAGGGACTCGGCGCGACACTGCGAGCCGCCGCGATCGCCGCGCCACTCGCTGTCCTTCTCGGCCTTATCCTTGCGGTCGGCCGGATCACGCCACAACGCTGGGTCAGCTGGCCGTCGATCTTGGTCATCGAGCTCTTCCGGGGCCTCCCGGTGGTCCTGATGATGCTCTTCGGCGTACTCGCCTTGCAGCTGAGCTTCCTCCAGGCAGTCGTCTTCGGGCTCGTCGTCTACAACATGGCGATATTTGCCGAGATCTTCCGTGCCGGCATCGTCTCCCTGCCCAAAGGCCAATCCGAGGCCGCCTACGCGGTGGGGCTCACCCGGACCCAGACGTTGCTGTCGATCCTCTTGCCTCAGGCAGTCCGCCGGATGCTGCCCTCACTCATCAGCCAGCTCGTGGTGTTGCTCAAGGACAGCTCGTTGGGGTTCATCATCGGGTATGCCGAACTGCTTCGGTCGGTCCAGAACCTCCGCGACTTCTTCGGCATCCGCTACGTCGTTCCTCTGTTCGTGGTCGGCGCCGCGATCTACATCATCATCAACCTCACGCTCTCTCGCCTAGCCGTCTACATCGAGCGACGCGGTAGCAAGAAGGCAGCCGGTGGTGTGGCCAGAGCTGAGGAGGCCGTCGGCGGGCAGGTACGCGGGATCGACGACGCCTCGACCGGTAGGAGCGGAGGCTCCGTCTGATCCACCGCGCGGCATCCGTAACGTCCTGCAGACCGAGCGTCAGAGGCCTCGGTCTGCAGGACGTTACGGATGTTTAGCGGGCGAACTCAGTGGCGCGGGATTCCCGGACCACCGTGATGCGGATCTGGCCCGGGTAGGTGAGCTCTTCCTCCACCTGTTTGGCGATATCCCGAGCCAGGACCTGAGCCTGCAGGTCGTCCACCGCGTCGGGCAGGACCATGACCCGGATCTCGCGGCCGGCCTGCATGGCGAAGACCTTCTCGACACCCTCCTGGGCCATGGCGATCTCTTCGAGCCGCTCCAGCCGCTTCACATACGCTTCAAGCGACTCGCGCCGGGCTCCCGGTCGGCTGCCGGAGATGGCATCAGCTGCCTGGGTCAGAACCGCCTCGACGGTTCGCACCTCGACCTCGTTGTGGTGCGCCTCGATAGCGTGCACGACGTCTTCGCTCTCGCCATAGCGACGAGCGACCTCCGCACCGATCAGAGCATGGCTGCCCTCGACCTCATGCGTCAACGCCTTGCCGATGTCATGCAGCAGCGCGCAACGCTTCGCGAGTGTCACGTCCAGGCCCAGCTCAGCTGCCATCATGCCGGCCAAATGCGCGGACTCCAGCAAGTGCTGCAAGACGTTCTGGCCGTACGACGTGCGGTACTTCAATCGCCCGAGAAGCGCAACCAGATCGGGGTGGACATCCGCCACACCAACCTCGACGAGCGCGTCCTCACCTGCCCGTATACACAGGTTCTCGACTTCGGCCTTGCAACGGGAGTACTGCTCCTCGATGCGGTGTGGGTGGATCCGCCCGTCGAGGACCAACTCTTCGAGGGTGAGCCGGGCGATCTCCCGGCGGACGGGGTCGAAGCAGGAAAGCAGCACTGCCTCGGGGGTGTCGTCGATGATGACGTTGACGCCGGTGATCTGTTCGAAGGCGCGGATATTGCGTCCCTCGCGGCCGATGATGCGGCCCTTCATCTCATCGCCCGGCAGGTTCAGCACCGAGACCACGGCCTCAGACGTCTGCTCCGAGGCAAGGCGCTGGATAGCGAGTGTGATGATCTCGCGGGCCCGAGTCTGCGCGTCCTCGTTGGCGGCGCGTTCGATGTCTCTGGCCTTGATCGCGGCCTCGCGCTTCGCCTGGCTCTCGATCGCATCGATCAGCTCTTGTTTCGCCTGCTCCGCGGTCAAACCCGCGACTCGTGCGAGTTCGGCGTGGCGGGCGTTTTCCAGCTCTTCGAGCTCGACGAACTTCTCCGCGATCGCGGCCTCCTGCCGGGAGACCTCGTACTCGCGGCCTTCCAGCGCTCGGTTCTCGATGTGCAAGCGCGCTTCTCGTTGCCCAAGTCTGGCTTCACGCTGCTCAAGATCAAGCCGCTTCTGCTGCAGCCGTGCATTCGTATCATCCGCATGCTGCTCGAGCTGCTCAGCTTCAGCGCGTGCTCTCGCCAGGATGCCGTCGGCTTCCTCGGCGGCGCTCGCCTTGACCTGAGCCGCGGCGGCTTCGGCCGCCTTGAGCTCGTCAGCGCCTGGGGCCGCCGTCACCTCTGCTGAAACAGCGGTAGAGCTGGGGCGTCGCCTCCAGAACAGACCGACAGCCACGGTAAGAACAAGGAGTGCGCCGACGATGAGGACAGCACTCGCGGTATCCATCATCGGCTCCTCACGTCGGTGCCCTGGCGGGCCTTACCTCGGTGGAACCGTCTCTCAACCGCACGTGCCGCATGTCACACGTCAGGCACAGCAAGCACCACCGAGAGAATGCTCTCGGCTCCGCCTGCCGCCTCGTGGCAGCTCACGCATCGTGTGCGTGGCTCCTGCTGTATCCGCTGATTCAACGCCCGGTAAGACGGAGCCCCAGCCTCATATGCCCGTGTAGTGCTGCTATGTCGATCCGCGGTCGCGGAGTACTTTCCACCTTTTCCCATTGAGGCTACGTAAAGCCGAACACAAGGTCAAGGCAGGGACGCCTTACCCAGCGGCTCCATGCCGCCGCGATCCGGTTTCCGAGCTGTGGGGATGATGACAAAGCACGCCGATATCTCTCTGGCGCCGGCAACCAGCAGGGGCTCACTCCTCCAGCGGTTCAGCCGGCAGCTCCGCTTGCTCGACGCCCTCCGCTTCGAGCGCTTCACGCACCACGCGATAAGCGAGCCGGGGTGGATAGCCCTTGCGGGCCAGCATGCCCAGCAACCGCCGGGTGCGCGCTGCCGGATCAAGCCGGCGGGTGCCAGGCAATCGCTTCGCCACGAGGTCTCGCGCCATGGCTTCTTCTTGCTCCACCGGCAATGCTTCGACTGCTTGATCGACGACATTCTGGTCCACGCCGCGCTGGCGGAGCTCGTGACCGAGGGCACGGCGAGCCAGCCCTCGGCCTGCATGGCGTGACTCGACCCACGCCGCGGCATAGGCCGCGTCGTCGATCAGGTTCACCTCGCTGAACCGATCGAGGACCCGATCCCGGACGTCGTCCGGCACACCCTTCTTGACCAAGGCACGATCAAGCTGCGCTCGAGTCTGCGGAGCAGCGGCAAGCTTGCGCAGCACAACCGAGCGCGCCACGCTCTCCGGGTCCGTGTCTACCTGGGAGTCACGGCCGTTGTCGTCTCCGCGCTGCGTCTGCGTTCCGGAGACTCGTGACTGGTCCTTGCGCATCGCCTATCCCGCCGACAATGCCTAGAAGTCCACCGGCGGCTCGTCGACTGACGCGTCAATCTTGGGGCCTACTCCGAGCTTCTCTTTGATCTTCTTCTCGATCTCGTCAGCGATATCGGGGTTCTCCTTCAAGAAGTTACGAGCGTTCTCCTTGCCCTGCCCCAACTGATCGCCCTCATAGGTGTACCAAGCGCCCGATTTACGAACGATGCCCTGCTCAACGCCGAGATCGATCAGGCCGCCCTCACGGCTGATTCCTTCGCCGTAGAGGATGTCGAACTCCGCCTGCTTGAATGGCGGCGCCATTTTGTTTTTCACGACCTTGATCCGGGTGCGGTTACCAACCGCATCGGTACCGTCCTTCAGCGT
Organism: Phytoactinopolyspora alkaliphila; assembly: GCF_010550695.1. Taxonomy (GTDB): domain Bacteria; phylum Actinomycetota; class Actinomycetes; order Jiangellales; family Jiangellaceae; genus Phytoactinopolyspora; species Phytoactinopolyspora alkaliphila. The sequence goes on along the minus strand of NZ_JAAGOB010000001.1, from coordinate 106,514 downwards.
CTCGATCCGGCGGATATCCAGACGCACCGAGGCATAGAACTTCAGCGCCTTTCCACCCGTGGTGGTCTCCGGCGAACCGAAGAAGACACCCACCTTTTCCCGAAGCTGGTTGATGAAGACGGCGGTGGTCTTGGACTGGTTCAAGGCACCGGCGATCTTGCGAAGGGCTTGACTCATCAGTCGAGCCTGCAAGCCGACATGGCTGTCACCCATCTCGCCCTCGATCTCAGCCCGCGGTACGAGCGCGGCCACAGAGTCGATGACGATGATGTCCAGAGCACCGGAGCGAATCAGAGTGTCGGCGATCTCCAACGCCTGCTCACCGGTGTCCGGCTGCGACACCAGCAGCGCGTCGGTATCCACCCCCAGCGCCTTCGCATACTCAGGATCAAGCGCGTGCTCGGCGTCGATGAACCCGGCGACGCCACCCGCGCGTTGCGCGCTGGCCACCGCGTGCAACGCGACAGTGGTCTTTCCGCTGCTCTCCGGGCCGTACATCTCGACGACCCGGCCACGCGGCAGCCCGCCGATGCCGAGCGCCACATCCAAGGAGATCGCCCCCGTGGGGATGACCTCAACCGGCGCACGGGCTTCTTCGCCCAAGCGCATTACCGACCCTTTGCCGTACGCGCGCTCGATCTGTGCGAGCGCGGTGTCGAGGGCCTTCTCGCGATCTGCGGGAGCTGCCATGGAAACCGCCTGGGGTTGACGGGCCGCGCTGCGACCCTGAGCTCGTTTATTCATCGACCGAGACGTTACGCGCCAGCACCGACAAGGTCGAGATCGTTGCGTCCGACCTGTGGATAACTTCCGCCCGTCTCATCATGAGGCCACGTTATACCGAAACTCTGTTCGAATGCGAGAGTGACACGCCCGGCGCGTTCCAGGCTCTACACCGCGCCGTGGACAACCTCTCCGGCAACCATGGTCGCGAGGATCTCGACGTCGGCCAGGTCCGAGGGATCCACTCGCCGCGGGTCTTCGCCCAGGACGACCAGATCGGCGTACGTCCCCGGCGCGAGACGGCCTGCCCGGCCCTCGGCGCGGCACGCGTACGCGCTTCCGGTCGTGTAGGCGGCCAGCGCCTCCTCGACGGTCAGCTTCTCGTCCGCCCCCACCGGCAGGCCAGCGGAACTCTTGCGCTCCACCATGAACTGGATGGCACGCAGGGGCGCACCGTCGGCCACCGGCCTGTCCGAGCTGCCCGCGAGCGGGATGCCGTGGTCGAGGAACGCGCGCCCGCGGTACATCCAGCCGGTGCGCTCCTCCCCCATAATGCGCGCGTAATCGTCACCGAAGGCGTGCAGGAACGTCGGCTGAATCACCGCGGTCAATCCCGCCGCGGCCATCCGCGGCAGCTGATCCGGGCGAACCACGCCGGAGTGTTCGATCCGGTGCCGCGCCGAAGGCCGCGGGAATGCCGCCTGGGCGGCCTCGACGGCTCTGATCGCCTGGTCGACGGCGCGGTCACCGATCGCATGGATCGCCAGCTGCCAGCCCGCCTGATGGGCGTCGGCCACCAGCGAGTTCAACTCGTCGTCGTCGTAGGTGAGCTGACCGAGTCCGCCATCGCCGTACGGCTCGGTCAGTGCGGCCGTGCGTGCCATCATCCCGCCGTCGAGCCACATCTTCAGCGCACCGATCGAGAGCCGACCGTCGCCGAGCCCGGTCCGCAAGCCGAGGTCGATCGCGCGGGGGACGCCGTCGGTGGGATCGGCATCGGACGGGCGCAGCATGACCGCAGGGATCATGGTCTGGACTCGCACCGGGAGGCGGCCCTGTTCCAGGCTCCCCTGGTAGGCCGCCATCTCTATCGGCGAGAATCCACCGAGACCAGCGGCGATGCCAGCGTCGGCGCACATGGTGACGCCTTGGCTCAGGCACTGGCGGCTCGCCGTCTCGATGGCGTCGACGATCTCCTGGAGACTGTAGGGCAACCGCCGGCTGCGGGCCAGCGTCATCGAATCCTCGAGAAGCACGCCGGTGGGGCGGCCGTCGTCGTCGCGCACCACACCGGCGTCGACTCCCGCGAATTCGTCGTCGGTGATCGTGTCCAGGACCGAACGGGAGATAAGGCAGGCGTGCCCCGACACGTGGGTGATGAAGACCTTTCGCCCGGCCGCGACCTTCTCCAGGTCGCGCCAGGTGAGGTGTTCCCCGAGCGGGCGCTGGTCATACCCGGTCAGATCGACCCAGCGACCCTGCGGCGTCCGCTCCACCGCCTGTGCCACCGCGTCGAGAATGGCCTCCTTTGTCCGGCAGGCCGCGATGTTGATGAGCTTCGCGGCCGTGCCGGTCCAGGTCAGATGCGTGTGAGCGTCGACGAACCCGGGAAGAACCGTGGCTCCGCCGAGATCGAGCATCTGCCGTGCACCGACTCCGGCCACGTCCTCGTCCAGGCCGACCACCCGGCCGCCCAGGATCCCGATCGACGACGCCGCCGGCCGGCGTGCGTCCATCGTCATGACCTGGCATCCAGTGATCAGCAGGTCCAGCTGCACGGCCTCCCCTTCCGTTACGTCCTAGCAGGCGTTACATTACGGTATTCCAACCGTACTAGTACATAGGTGACCTGATGCACACCCCACGGCAGTACCGTCCGGACAAGCGCGCGCGGGAGTCCGCGCTCATCCGGCAGAACCCCTTCGGCCTGATCATGAACGTCTCCGGAGGCTCGCCCACGGCCACGCATGTGCCGATGCTGCGGGCGCCCGGGCCCGAAGGCCCGCCGCCCGACGAGGCACCACTGTCTGGCACGCGGATCATCGGCCACATGGCACGGGTGAATCCGCAGTGGCGCTCGTTCACGGGCCGGCCCGAGGTGCTGGCCGTGTTCACCGGTCCCGACGGTTACGTCTCCCCGACCGTCTATGGTGTCACTCCGGCGGCGCCCACCTGGAACTACGCAGCCGTCCACGTGCACGGCACGGTCCGGCTCATCGAGGACGCCGACGAGTCGCTCGCCGTCATCCAGGCCACCATCGACGCCACCGAGGCACACGCTCCGCCGGCGTGGGATCCGGCCGAGTCCATGGACTACATCCACCGCATCCTCGCCGGCATCACCGCATTCGAGATCACCGTGGAAGCAGTCACGAGCACGTTCAAACTCAGCCAGGACAAGCCTGACGAGATCCAGCGGCGGGTCCACGACAGCTTCGCTGCCAGCTCGCAGGGACGACACCGTGAGCTCGCCGCGCTGATGGCCGACGTGCTCGACCTCTAGCCAGGTGTGTGGTGCGCCGGTCCCGTGGAAGCTTGGTGTCGCAGTGCACTGGTTCCGTGGAAGCTTGGTGTCGCCCCAACGACATCAAGCCTCCATGGTGGACGTCACGCCCGGGCGAAATCGAGGGCCGATCAGAATCGGCGCGGATCGAAGACGTCAGGTCAGGTGGCTCGACGATGTCGGAGCGAGCACGGCCGCCAGGTCGGTCGCCAGGCGTTCGCTTTCAGCCGGATCCAGGGTGGCCGTGGTGATCCGCACGAACGGTGGGCTGTGCAGCCGATGGACATCGCCGGCGCGCAGCGCCCATCCGCGGGCCTGCATTTGCTGGATCACCGGCGCCTCGTGCGGTACGGGCACCATGACGTTGAGCCCGGATCGGCCGTGCGCGGTGATCCCGTGCTCCGCCAGCCGGAGCAGCAGTGCCTCGCGACGTTCCCGGTAGCGACGCTCGGCCCTGCGTACCGACGCGTGCATGCTCTCGTCCCGCCATAGCTCGACGACGAGCTGCTGGAGGAGGTTGCTGACCCACCCGGCGCCGAGGAGGTGCCGGCCCGCCACTCTCCCGACCGTGCGCCGGTCGCCGGTCAGGAAGCCCAGCCGCAGGTCCGGTCCCAGGTGCTTGCTCATCGAACGGACCACGGCCCAGTTCGTGCGCCCGACGCTCAGCGACACGTACGCCGCCCCCGCTGTCAGGGAGGCGTGATCGTTCTCGACCACCGTCATCTCCTTCCGGCCGGCCAAGATCTCGCGGAGCACGGCCGCCCGCTCCGCGCTGAGCGCCGACCCTGCGGGGTTCTGCGCCCGCGGCGTCACGACGAACGCCGCCGGTCGCGTCTGCAGGGCTCGTCGGACGTCGTCCGGGACCGGGCCGTCGTCGTCAATGCCGACGCCGACGCTCTCCAGGCCCATCGCCCTCGCCAGGTCCAGGATTCCGGCATGCCCCGGATCTTCAACGATCACCCGGTCCCCGGGGCGGGTGCAGCTGGTGAGCACCCTTTCCACACCATCCATCGCCCCGCCGACGACGGCGACCTGGCCGATCTCGGAGCCGAGCTGCTCCCGCAGGTCGGCGAACTGTTCATGGGCGATCTCGGCAAGGGCCGGATTCACGGTGGCCGCGCCGTACACACAAGGCGACGTGTCGATCCGCCCGATGGCAGCGCGCAGGTCAGGCAGGAGATCCCGGTCCGGATTGCCGTCGCTGACATCGCGCGCACCCACGGCACTCATCGCGCCGCCCGTCGCCGGCGACGAGGGTGCGGTCCACACCGGAGGCCGGGCGGCCACCCGGGTGTCGCGGCCCTCCATGCTGACGACGATTCCCCGGACCCTCAGATCGCGGTACGCGGCCGCAACCGTGGACGGGCTCACGCCCAGCCGGGTCGCGAGCCCCCGCACGGAGGGCACCGGATCGTGCGGCCGCAGCGATCCCGACTCGACCGCGGCCTCGAGGCTGTCCGCGATCTCCCGCGACGTCCTGCCCGTGATCGAAGTGTTCGCCATCATCCCGCAACTGTACTAGTACAGAGCGCCACCAAGCGGGCTCAACCGGCCCGGCGTACCCGCCGGCGAAGCACCACACCCACCACGAGCGGCACCACGGCCACAACCGCCGCGCCCATGTTCAGCACGTCATAGCCGAACCGACCCACGACGACGCCGGCCAGCGCTCCACCGCCCGCGGCAGCCAGCCCCATCAGCAGATCCGAGGCACCCTGCACCGCCGGGCGAGCTTCAGCGGCCACCGCATCGGTCAGCAACGTCGAGGCCGCCACCAGGCACGCCGACCAGCCCAGGCCAAGCAAGAACAGCCCGGCGGTCAAGCCGGCGGAGTGTCCTTCACCCGACGTACCGGACAGCGCCACCGCCGCCAGCAGGACGGCCACACCGCCGATCACCACCGGTGTGCGCCCCACTCGGTCCGCCAGCCATCCCATGATCGGCGAGAACGCGAACATACCGGCCACGTGGACGCTGATGACGAAGCCGATGATGGATATGGACGCACCGCCGTGGGACATGTGCACCGGCGTCATCACCATCACTGACACCATCACGGTGTGCGCGACGACGATCGAGGTCAGGCCGAAGAGCGCCCGCGGTGATCCGGAGATCGCTGTCCAACCGGTTCGCAGGACGCGCCGGCGACGACCGCCGGGTCCAGGCGGCTGGCCGGACCGGGCGAGCACCAGCGGGTCGGGACGCAGCCCGGCGACGACGATGACGGCGCCGGCAGCCATGACGACGGCTCCCACGAGGAACGGGCCGGCCAGCGCCTCGATGCCCAAGGATTCGGCCAGCCTCCCGGACGGTCCGGCCAGGTTCGGCCCGACCACGGCTCCGACCGTGGTGGACCAGACGACCACAGAGAGTGCGCGGCCACGGCGATCGGGCGGCGCGAGGTCGGTGGCCGCATACCGTGCCTGCAGGCCTGCCGCAGTGCCACCCCCGAGAAGTGCCGTACCTATGAGCAGCAGTGCGAGGATCTCCGTCTGCGCCGCGACGACGGCGACCACCGCGCCGAGCGCACCCAGGGCGTAAGCCACTCCGAGGCCGGCTCGCCTGCCGTAACGCACCGCAAGGGCGGCGGCCGGCATCGCCAGCAAGGCCGCACCCAAGACCTGGGAGCTCTGAACCAGGCCGGAGAGGTCCTCCCGGCCGAAGACCTGAGTGACCAGCACCGCGCCTACGGCGATCGCCGCGGATACCCCGAGCCCACCGGCGACCTGGCTCCCGACGAGGACGGACACCGTTCGCCGCTGCACCGCGGTCAGGTCGACGTTCGTATCGCTCGTGGTCATCGGAGTAGCAGCCGTTCGACTCGGTGGGCCGACGCGATCACGCCGGCCAGTCCCATCACGGCGAGGTACAGCACATGCACCAGGATCCCGGAGCCGATGTCGCCGAGCATCAGCTCTCTGGTCAGCGCCACGCCGTGATACAGCGGCGTAGCCTGGACCACCCATTGCAGCACACCGGGATAGGTGGCCAGCGGGAAGAACGTCGCCGAAAACAGGAACATCGGCAGGATGGCAAGGTTGACGTACTCGAAGTCCTGCCACGTGCGCATGAACGTCGTCAGCGCCATGCCGACCGCGGCGAACGCGAACCCGATCAGAGTGGCCGCGGGAACGGCCAGGAGACCCCACCACGATTCCACGGCTCCGCTGACCGCGGCGACGAACAGGAAGACGGTCGAGTACAGCAGGCCCCGGATCAGTGCCCAGCCGATCTCCCCCACCGCGACGTCACGCGGCCCCAGCGGTGTGGAGAGAACGGAATCGTAGAGCTTCTGATACTTGAGCTTGAAGAAGACGTTGAAGGTCGAGTCGAAGACCGCGCCGTTCATCGCCGCGGAGGCCATCAGGGCCGGCGCCACGAACGACGCGTACGCCACGGCGCGGCCACCACCGGCGTCGATCTCGCCGATCAGCGCACCAAGACCCACGCCCAGCGAGAACAGGTAGAAGATCGGCTCGAAGAAGCCGCTGAGCAAGGTGATCCATCCGTGCTTGTAGGCCCGCACGTTTCGCTCGACGAGGGCTCTCGCCATGCCGGCGCCGGCGGGAATCGGCACCGTGCGCGCCACCCGTTGTGCCGCGTTCACAGGACCAGCCTCTTGCGGAAGCTCGCCAGTGCCAGCCAGAGCCCGGCGCCTACCCACAGCAGCAGGTAGGCGACGTGGCCGAGCGCCGGAACCATGGTCATCGTCTCCAGTGCCAGGCCCCGGCACAGCTCCACGGCGTGCCACAGCGGCGTCACCATGGCGACCAGCTCCAGCGCTGCCGGCAGCTGCTCGACCGGGAAGAACGTCCCGGAGAACAGGAACATCGGCATGATGATGAAGCGGAACAGCATGTTGAATCCGCCGGGGCCATCCTGCCGTGCCGCGAGGGCGAAGACCGGCGCGGCGAATGCCAGCCCGGTGAGTACGGCCACCGGCAGCGTGAGCACTGCCCACCATGATCCGATCGCGCCGAACGCGACCGTGATCAGCAGAAAGGCAGTGCTGGTGATCGCGACTCGCATGGCGACGAACACGAGGTGCCCGACGACGAGGTCCGGGACGCCTAGCGGTGCGGCGAGCATGGCGTGGTACTGGCGCTGCCATTTGACGGCGCCGAGGACGGGGAACGTCGACTCGAACACGGCGGTCTGCATGGCCTGTGCGGCGAGGATTCCGGGAGCCAGGAAGGTCAGGTATGTGACGCCCTGCACCCCACCCGCGGAACCGTTGTCCACCAGGGCACCCAGTCCGATGCCCATCGCGGCGAGGAACAGGACCGGATTGAGAAAGCCGCTGACGAGGGAGCCGCGCCAGATCCGGCGGTAACTCGCCATCCAGTACGAGAACGCGCGAGCCCACATCCTGCCCTCGGCGGGCTGAGGAGAGGGCGGCGCGGATTCGCCGGACAGGTGCGATGTCGGCCGATTCATCAGTCGATCAAGGTCCGGCCGGTGAGGTGCAAGAAGACATCCTCCAGCGTGGATCGCCGGGCCAGCACGGACAACGGCGCCAGGCCACGGTCGTGGACGGCCTTCGCGGTGGTGTCGCCGTCCTCGGTGTACAACAGCAGCCTGTCGGGGAGAACCTCGATCCGCGGCACCAAGCCGTCCAGCTTCACCGCGTACGCGGCGTGATCGTCGGCCGGGAACCTGAGCTCGAGCACCTCTCTGGTGGCGTGTTCGGCGATGAGCTGGCGCGGCGAGCCTTCGGCGACGATCCTTCCGCCGTCCATGACCACCAGCCGGTCACACAACTGCTCCGCCTCGTCCATGTAGTGAGTGGTGAGAACCAGCGTCACGCCGGAGCGCTTGAGCCGGAACAGACGATCCCAGAGGACATGCCTGGCCTGCGGGTCCAGACCCGTGGTGGGTTCGTCGAGCAGGAGCAGCTCAGGATTGTTGACCAGGGACCGGGCGATGGTCAGGCGTCGCTTCATCCCGCCGGACAACGGCTCCACGATACTGTCCGCGCGATCGGTGAGCTGCGCGAAGTCCAGCAGCTCTGCCGCACGTTCTCGCACCACGGAACGCGGCAGGCCGAAGTACCGGCCGTAGACGAGGATGTTCTCCCGGACCGTCAGTTCCTCGTCGAGAGTGTCCCGCTGCGGCACCACGCCCAGCCGGCCTCGGATTTGGGGACCGTCGGCGGCCGGATCGAGACCGAGTATGCGCAGTGTGCCCGCGCTGGGCGGGGAGACACAGCCGATCATGCGCATGGTGGAGGACTTGCCCGCACCGTTGGGGCCGAGGAACCCGAAGGCCTCGCCCGCACGGACCTCGAAGTCGATGCCGCCGACCGCGGTGAAGTCACCGAACTGTTTGGTCAGCTGATGAGCGCTGATCAACGGCCGGTCAACAGGGTGAGGTGCCACGTATACGGACGCTACAGCCCGATCCTGACAAACTCACCTCGGTTTCGCTTCGAGCATGCTTCCAAGTTCTCACGAGGGCAGATTCAATGCCTCGCAGACAGCACGCCAGACCACCTTGGTGTCCTCGCCCGCGGCGAGCGCCTGATGGACCGTCCGCTCGCCCAGCGACTCGAGCACGTAGTCACGCGCCCAGGAGTCGACGTAGCTGGCACCGAGGTGGTGCTCCATCCGTTCCCAGAAATCCGTCGCCCGCACCGGCCCAGTATCCGACATTCGCTCCCGAACGTGCACCACCGGCCAGCCCAGTGTGGCCGAGAGGAGATCAGGAGTCCAGGCCAATTCGGGCCTTTCGGCCCTATCAGGCCAACGCTCACATCAATACGTTTCGCGGAAATGGATCAGGTGGGCACCGGAGCCGGACCGAGGGGGCAGGCACATGACCGAAGACATCACCACGGACAAGCATTCGCACCAGGCGGTACCACGATGGCGTCGACTACTTGTGCCAGTCGCCGTGGGCGTGATCGCCTTCACCTTGGGCGTGGGCGCGAGCGGGAGCGACGACGCCACCGCGAGCGACGAGTACAAGAGCCTCGATCAAGAACTCGCGACAACACTGCGTGAACTAGACGACGCCCGTCAGAACGTCGCGGACCTCGACAGCGAGCTGGCCACCGCGGAAGACACCGTGTCCAGGCTCGAATCTGACAAGGAACGGAGGGAATCCGACGCGGACGCGCGACAAACGAGGTTAGACGAGCGCGCGGCCAAGCTCGACAAGCGCGAGACGGCACTGAACGAGCTCGAATCCGATCTCGAGACACGTGCCAGCGAACTCGACTCGCTGTCGGAGCAACTCGACGACAGGGAGGCCGAGCTCGAGAAGCGGGAGAGGGCAAGCACTCAGACAATCGACGATCCGCCGCCGGTCGAGGAAGAACCTGACGATGAGCCGGCCGAGGTCTACTACAAGAACTGCGACGCTGTGCGCGCCGCGGGAAAGGCTCCGCTGCGGCGAGGCGAGCCGGGCTATGCCTCGCATCTCGACCGCGACAACGACGGCATCGCCTGCGAATGACATCGACGTCACGAGCTGTGTTCCGCCGGCGACACCGTGTGCCGTCTGGAATGTAGCGTGGGAACGCGCGGTCGGAGATCTTCATAGAGGCCTGAATCAATCCACGAGATCATGCTCGCAGTCAAGAGAGAGGAGTCATTCAGCATGAATGCCGGCGGTCATGAGAGCGCGGGGTGTAGCCTCTCAGCGCCGTTCCGGGGGCTTCGTTTCGCGGGCAGGGCTCGCCAAAACGTCTCGCCGGGCAGAGACGTCGACATCGATGCGTTCCGAGCTGATCAGGTTTCGACCATTGATGATGAGGCGACAGGTCCACATGAGTGACGACGGGGCTCGGCACGTGCCGCCGGTGCCCTGACTGGACAGTTTCGTTCAGGCTGTCGGTGCCCGGGTGCAGGATGGTGGCATGGACGACGTGCTGGAGATGTTCGGTCCGGCCACCCGAGCGTGGTTCGCCGGATCGTTCGGCACGCCCACACCCGCGCAGAGCCACGCGTGGCGAGCCGTGTCCGCCGGGCGCAACGCCCTGGTCGTCGCCCCCACCGGATCCGGGAAGACACTGGCGGCCTTCCTGTGGTCACTCGACCGGATCGCCTCCGAGCCTCGGCCCGCGGACCCAGCGCTGGGCTGCCGCGTCGTGTACGTCTCCCCGCTCAAGGCGCTCACGGTCGACGTCGCTCGCAATCTGCAAGAGCCCCTCGACGGCATCACGAAAGCCAGCGCGGAGTTCGGCCTTCCTGCGCCCTCCATCAGTACCGCGGTGCGCACCGGCGACACTCCAGCAGATCAACGACGCCGCTTCGCGCGGCGTCCGGCCGACATCCTCATCACCACGCCGGAATCGCTGTTCCTCCTGCTCACCTCACAGGCACGGGAAGCTTTGCACGGCGTACACACCGTGATCGTCGACGAAGTGCACGCCGTGGCGGCCACCAAGCGCGGCGCCCACCTGGCGCTCTCACTCGAGCGTCTGGACGCGTTGCTGCCCAGACCCGCTCAGCGCATCGGGCTGTCCGCCACCGTCCGCCCGGTCGAGGAGGTGGCGCGCTTCCTGGGAGGATCGCACCCGGTCGAGGTCGTCGCCCCACAGAGCCAGAAGGACTGGGATCTGCAGGTGGTGGTTCCCGTCCCCGACCTGGCCAAGCTTGACGCCGTGGACCACGACGGCGGAGACAAGCCCGGCGGCTCCATCTGGCCGCACGTCGAGCAGCGCGTTGCCGACCTGATCGAACAGCACCGCTCCACCATCGTCTTCGCCAACTCCCGCCGGCTGGCGGAGCGTCTCACCAGCCGCCTCAACGAGATCGCCGAGGAGACTCCGCCACCGCAGCGCTCACCCGCAGAGCTGGTCGCCCAGTCCGGTACCGCCCGCGGCGCCGGACGCACGCTCGCCCGCGCTCACCACGGCTCGGTCAGCAAAGAACAGCGGGCATTGATCGAGGACGACCTCAAAGCCGGCCGGATCCCCGCCGTGGTCGCCACCAGCAGCCTCGAGCTCGGCATCGACATGGGAGCGGTCGACCTGGTGGTCCAGGTCGAGGCACCGCCGTCGGTCGCCAGCGGCTTGCAGCGGGTGGGCCGCGCCGGGCACCAGGTCGGCGCAGTGTCGCGAGGAGTGCTCTTCCCCAAGTTCCGCGGTGATCTCGTCCAGACCGCGGTCGTGTCCGAGCGGATGCGCGCCGGCCAGATCGAGGAGCTGCGCCTTCCCAGGAATCCCCTCGACGTCCTCGCGCAGCATGTCGTCGCGATGGTCGCCATGGACGATTGGCCGGTGGACCAGCTCCTGGACGTGGTCCGCAAGGCCTATCCGTTCGCCCAGCTGCCGGAGTCGTCGTACCGGGCGGTCCTGGACATGCTGGCGGGCCGGTACCCGTCCGACGAGTTCGCCGAGTTGCGTCCCCGTCTCGTCTGGGACCGCGACGAGGGGATGTTGCGTGCCCGGCCTGGCAGCCAGCGGCTCGCCGTCACCAGCGGCGGGACCATTCCGGATCGAGGGTTGTTCGGCGTCTACCTCGCTGGTGGCGCGCGCAACAGTTCCCGGGTTGGTGAACTCGACGAGGAGATGGTGTACGAGTCTCGCGTCGGCGACGTCTTCTCCCTGGGTGCCACCAGCTGGCGAATCGAGGAGATCACCCATGACCGGGTCACCGTCTCTCCGGCACCCGGCCGCGCCGGGCGATTGCCGTTCTGGAAGGGTGACACGCTGGGAAGGCCGATGGAGCTGGGCGCGGCGGTTGGCGCGTTCGTCCGGGAGGTCGCGAGCGCCGACGATGCCGCGGCCCGGGAGCGCGGCGCACAAGCCGGCCTCGACGAGTGGGCCACCGACAACCTGCTCTCCTATCTTCGCGAACAACGCGCGGCCACCGGCCAGATCCCGGACGACACCACCATCGTCGTCGAGCGGTTCCGTGACGAGCTCGGCGACTGGCGGCTCGTGGTCCACTCTCCCTTTGGTGCGCAGGTTCATGCCCCGTGGGCGCTGGCACTGGACGCGCGCCTGCGGGAGCGTTACGGCGTCGACGTCCAGGCGGTCTACGCCGACGACGGCATCATCCTGCGCATCCCGGACACGTTCACCAGTGCCGACGCCGAGCCGACCGGTGGCGGGCCTGACCTCGAACTGGTGGTGCTCGATCCCGACGACGTCGACGACCTTGTGACCGCCGAGGTGGGGGCGTCGTCGTTGTTCGCCTCGAGGTTCCGCGAGTGCGCGGCCCGGGCCCTGCTGCTGCCCCGACGCCAGCCGGGCCGGCGTTCACCACTGTGGCAGCAGCGCCAGCGATCCGCTCAGCTGCTGAGCGTGGCCGCAAAGTACGGCTCCTTCCCGATGCTGCTGGAAACGATGCGGGAGTGTCTGCAGGACGTCTACGACCTGCCCGGCCTCAACCGGCTGATGCAACAGATCGCGTCCGGTGAGATCCGGGTCGTCGAGGTCGAGACACCGCAGCCATCGCCGTTCGCCAAGTCCCTGCTGTTCGGCTACGTCGCCGATTTCATGTACGAAGGAGACTCCCCGCTCGCCGAACGGCGCGCCCAGGCCTTGACTCTCGACTCGACACTGCTCTCCGAGCTGCTCGGGCGGGCCGAACTGCGCGAGCTGCTCGACCCCGAGATGGTCGAGCGGACCGAGGCCGAGCTGCAACGGCTCGTCGAGGAACGCCGCGCACGAGATGCTGAGGCGGTGGCTGACCTGCTGCGTCAGCTCGGCCCGCTCACCGCGGACGAGGTAGCGGCCCGTTGTGTGGAACCCGATGCGGCGCTCGACTACCTTCAGGATCTCAGTCGGCAGCGGCGAGTCGTCGCGCTCAGTGTCGCGGGAGACGAGCACTGGGCCGCGGTCGAGGACGTCGCCCGGCTCCGGGACGCACTGGGCGTGTCCGTTCCCGCCGGAGTCCATCCGGACTTCCTGGAAGCCGCCCCCGATCCGCTCACCGACCTCGTCGCCCGTTACGCCCGCACTCACGGACCATTTCACGCCGACGCGGTGGCGGCCCGATTCGGCCTCGGCCGCGCTGTCGTCGATCCGATCTTGCGCAGCCTCACGACGGCCGGGCGCGTCGTCGAGGGGCAACTCCGGCCGGGCGGATCGGGCACCGACTGGTGCGACGCCGACGTGCTCCGGCTCTTGCGTCGCCGGTCTCTCGCCATACTGCGGAAAGAGGCCGAGCCGGTCGACGCCGCCACGCTCGGACGGTTTCTGCCGGTCTGGCAGTCGGTGGGCAGCTCCCTGCACGGTCCGGACGGCCTGATGCGCGTCGTCGAGCAGCTCGACGGCGTGGCAGTTCCGGCCACCGCGCTTGAGAGGCTCGTGCTACCGGCGCGCCTCTCCGAGTACAACCCCGCGTGGCTGGACGAGCTCACCACCGCCGGTGAGGTGATCTGGGCTGGTCGAGGCGTGATCCAAGGCACCGATGGCTGGGTGTCCCTCCATCTGGCGGATACGGCACCGCTGACTCTGCCGATGCCGGAGGCCCCGCCGGACACGCCGGTGCACCGGGCGATCATTGACGCCCTGCACCACGGCGGCGGATTCTTCTATCGCCAGCTGGCCGACTCCGTCGCCGGGGCCGTCAGCCACGGGCCGACGGCACCGGACACCGCCCGTAGCACTCTCGCCGACGTGGCCGATGCCGTCACCCGGCCGCCAGCGGTGACAGACGAGGAGATCACCGCTGCGTTGTGGGACCTAGTCTGGGCCGGCCTGGTCACCAACGACACCCTGGCGGCCATGCGCGCGCTGCTTTCGGGCAGTCGCGGCGCGCACCGCTCACGCCCCGTATCCAGCAGGTCGCGCTACCGCCGGGGACGAGCGGCAATGCCCGTCCGGTCCGGCCCTCCCACGGCGGCCGGGCGGTGGTCTTTGCTTCCGGAGTACGACGACGATCCCACCAGGAGAGCGCACGCCGCCGCTGAAGCGCTACTCGACCGGCACGGTGTGGTGACCCGGGGCGCGGTCGTCTCGGAGCGGCTGCCGGGCGGGTTCGCCGCTGCCTACAAGGTGCTCGCTGCCTTCGAGGAGTCCGGCCGGGCTCGACGCGGATACTTCGTCGGCGGCCTCGGCGCCGCCCAGTTCGCCACCGTAGGAGCGGTTGACCGGCTGCGCACCTTCGCGACCACTGCGGGCCACCGCTCCGAGGCCGCCTCCGTGGTCCTGGCGGCCACCGATCCTGCCAATCCGTACGGCGCGGCGCTGCCCTGGCCCGAACGTCCTAGCACTCGAGAGGGCGCCACGGACGGCGAGTCCGGTCATCGTCCGGGACGCAAGGCGGGCGCGATGGTGGTGCTTGTCGACGGCGAGCTCGTCCTCTACGTAGAGCGCGGCGGGCGGACGATCCTGTCATGGCATGATCACGCCGAGATATTGCACCGGGCCGCCGTCGCGCTTGCCGCGACGGTCCGGCATGGGGGCCTGGGTGGGCTGAGAGTGGAACGCGCCGACGGCGAGCAGATCACCGGCACGCCGCTTGGCGAGGCCCTGAGCGACGCCGGCTTCTACGCCACTCCGCGCGGGCTCCGGCTGCGCTCCTGAGCCTGCGGCCGAATGGGTGACCGCAATGACTACGTGAAAAGCTCGTCGATCGAGTTGATCGTGGCGGCGCGATGAAGCCAGGAGTCAAGCTGATCCAGCTCGGTGCAATCCGAGATGCGTGCTCGGGCAGCGGCCGGCACGTCGATGCCGCGGGCGCGGAGCACCACCAGGAGCGCTTTCGCTTCCCCGCGGGCTTCTCCCTTGGCCTCGTACTTGTCGCGGTACGCTTGAACGAAGCTCTCCATCGGCGCGGTCATGAAGTCCTCCCAACGTGCACGATCCGGCTGCTTCAGGCAGCCGACCACATAGTCAGCGTACATCTCCGACGCCTCGTCCCCCAGGCTCATCATGGTCGTCAAGTACGGCCTGAGCACCGTTTCCTGACGGCTTCGGTTCCGGCTATGCGCCAGTGCCGCCAATGTCGCCAACCGTGGCTGAGCCGCGATCCGCCCCGGATCGGTCATCATCGGCAGATTCGACGGCCCAATCACCACTGGGGTGAACACAAACCCCGGATGACCCAGCTTGATCGGCTTCCTGGACCAGTCCGCCGTCACGTCATCAAAGCAGATCACCACGAGCAGAACATCGCACTTTCGCTTCGCCCGAAGGTTGGCGACGTAGGCCGGCCAGGTCAAGCGCTTGCTCTTCTCCGTTCTCCGCTGGACCTCAACGATGACCGCCAGCTCTTTGGGCGACACGCCGTGTTCGTTCAATCCCGTCTCGGCAGCGTTCTCATCGAGAAAGACGAACGCTGCGTCCGCATGAAACGTGGCTGGTGTGAGGTCAGCCAATGCGGCGGCGTCTTCGCGTATCCGGGTGTACCTGGACAGGTCGTCACCGACAACAGGATCAAGCAACTGCCTGGTCATTTCCGGCTCCGCACGGAACAGCTCCACCGTAAGCTCGTGTTCATTGCTCACGGCCACGACCGCACCACGCGGCCTAAATAGCCCTTCTCGATCGCCATAGTGCGACATTGACGCCGACAGCCTGTGGATATCACCTGGCTATCCACAGCCGCGTCGTGCTACGCACGGCAGCCAGCCGTCAGCGCTCGCGCTGAGAGTCCGCTCAGGCGGCGTGATGAAACTGAGCCCTGCGAGCTCTTGACGGCCACGGAAATGTCCCGTTAACGTTGCTGCCACTTCACTTCATACGTATTAAGGACTCCGCACCGATGGTCTCTCCACGACGACGCCGGCCGACGCAGGTCGACATCGCCCGGCGCGCCGGCGTGTCCCAGGCGACGGTGTCTCTGGTGATCAGTGGCGGACCGGCGAGTGATCAGGTGGCCACATCCACCCGGGAAGCGGTTCTCGCCGCCGCCGAGGAGCTGGGGTACTCCGCGAACGCCGCCGCTCGCAGCCTCAAGGGTGGGCGCAACCACCTGCTCGGCCTCTACACGTTCGAGCCGGTGTTCCCGGTGGATCAGCGGGACTTCTACTTCCCGTTCCTGCTCGGAGTCGAGGAGGAGACCGCGGAACAAGGCTATGACCTGCTGCTGTTCAGCTCGGCCGGGTCCGGCGGCGAGCGCCGGGTGTACGCCCGCGGCGCCAATCGGCTCAAGGTCGCCGACGGCTGCGTCCTTCTCGGCCGTCACCTGCACCGGGACGACCTGGCTCATCTGGTTCAGGAGGACTTCCCCTTCGTCTTCATCGGACGACGCGAGGTTCCGGGCGCTGAGCTGTCCTACGTGGCGGTGGACTACACGTCGGCCACGCAGGAGATGGTGAGCAAGCTCGTTGGCCTCGGACACCGCACCATTCTCCACTTGCAGGTCACCAACGGCGGCGAGCCGACCCGAGACCGCGAGGCCGGCTACCGTCAAGGCCTCGCCGCTGCCGGAATTCCGGTCGACGAGTCGCTGATCCGCTCTCTCGGCGACGCCGACGACATCTCGCCAGAACTAGTACGTGCCTGGATCGACGCCGGAATCTCCGCCGTCCTTGTCGAGCCCACCGAGGACGACGCCGCCGTCGCCGCCGTCGAACACGCCGCGGAACAGGCTGGACTGCGCATCCCGGACGATCTCTCGGTCGTTATCCTCGGTGATCCGCCGCTGAGCCACGCCCCGGATCGGGACTGGACGCGCTTCACGCTGCCCCGCACCCACATGGGTCGCCAGGCGGTGCGGGTTCTGCTCGACCTTCTCGACGATCAGACCGGCGAGCCACGTCAGCTCTTCGTCACCGCCGGGCAGGTGCCGGGCGAGACGGTGGCCCCGCCACGCGCAGACGAACGGGGTGGAGGTGTGCGCAAGTGATCCAGTCGATCGCCCGTCGGCTAGCCCTCGGCGGATTCGTCATGTGGGGCTGCGTCACACTGATCTTCGTCATCATCCGGCTCGCTCCGGGCGACCAGGCCACGATCGCCCTCGGCCCCGACGCCACAGCGGAGGAGATCGAGGCGGCACGAGTCCGCCTTGGTGTCGAGGATCCGCTGTTCCTGCAGTACCTGAGCTACCTCGGCCGAGTCCTTACGCTGGACTTCGGCCAGTCCTACCGGCTCGGCACACCGGCCATGGATGCTGTACTGGATCGGTTCCCCGCTACCTTCCAACTGGCCATCGCCGCGATGACGATCGCCGTGGTCGTCGGCATCACGCTCGGCACCATCGCCGGCGGACGGCCGGACGGCGTCGTCGACCGGGTCGTCTCGTCACTGACCATCAGCCTGCAGTCGTTTCCGACCTTCTGGGTCGGGATCATGCTGATCTTGATCTTCGCGCTGCACCTGCGGATACTGCCGAGCGCGGGCTCGGGCACCTTCAGCCACCTGATACTCCCGGCCGTCACGCTGGCGTTTCCCCAGACGGCGATCGTGGCCAGGCTGACCCGGAGCAGCCTGTCCGAGTCGATGCAGGAGGCCTATGTCCAAACCGCTCGCTCGAAGGGCCTGACCGAGCCGCAGGTGCTGATCGGGCACGTGCTGAGGAACTCGATGATCCCCGTTGTCACCATCGTCGGTTTGCAGACCGGTGCGCTGCTCGGCGGCGCGGTCGTGGTGGAGAACGTCTTCGCCTGGCCCGGCCTCGGCTCCCTGATCGTCAGTTCGGTGTCGGCGCGTGATTACGCGGTGGTCCAGGCGGCGGCTCTGCTGATCGCGGCCGTCGTCGTGACCCTGAACATGGTCGCGGACCTCACCTACTCGCGCTTGGATCCCCGGATCCGGATCGGGGGCAGGGCATGAGCGAGATCGCCGTCGCCGAAAGCCTCGCCGAGACTCAGTATCAGGAGCCGCAGCCGCGGCGGTCCCGCCGGCGTCACCTCAGCGGGGCGCTGCGCCTGTTGCCCTACGTGGTCATCGCCGTCTACGTCCTGATCGCACTCACCGGCCCCCTTCTCGTGGACTACGACCCGTTGTCCACCTCGGTGACCGACCGGCTACTGTCCCCGGGTTCGGTGAAGGGTGACGGAAGCACGGCGTGGCTCGGCACGGACAGCGTCGGGCGCGACGTCCTGGCGCAGGTGGTGCTGGGTGCACGCACGTCGGTGATCATCGCGGTGCTGACCGTGCTGGTGTCTTGCGTCCTGGGCCTCGGGCTGGGGCTGCTCGCCGGCTACCTGGGCGGCTGGCCGGACACCGCCGTCGCCCGGTCCATCGACATCCTGGTGGCGTTCCCGGGTATCCTCCTCGCGATCGTCATCGCCGGACTGTTCCGGCCGGGCTACCTCACCGTGATCGTCGCCTTGGCCGTCGGCGGCTGGATCGGCTTCGCCCGGGTGGTCCGTGGCGTTGCGATGTCGCTGAGGGAACGCGATTGGGTCGACGCCGCCCGGGTGATGGCCGTCGCGCGGATCCGCATCGTCACACGGCACGTCCTGCCCTTCGTGGTCGGGCCGGTCGTCGCCATGGCCACGCTCGAGTTCGCCTTGATCGTCCTCGCCGAAGCCGGCCTGAGCTTCCTCGGCATCGGCCTCCCGCCCACCGCGGTGTCATGGGGCCAGACAGTGGCCGGCGGCAAGGAGTACCTGGAGACCGCGTGGTGGATCTCGGCTTTCCCGGGACTCGCGCTCGCCGGTCTCGTCATCTCGGTCGGGCTCGTCGGAGACCAGCTCACCGCACGATACGGCGGGAGGCGCCGATGAGCGCGGACATGACACCGGAAGACACCGGACCCCTGCTCGACGTTCGCGACCTGGAGGTCGTGCTGCCTGGGCCAGACGGGCCGGTGCGCATCCTCGACCGGGTGTCGTTCACCGTCGGAGCCGGCCGGACCACCGGCCTGATCGGAGAGTCCGGCAGCGGCAAGTCGATGACCGCCATGGCGATCATCGGCCTGCTTCCGAGGGACGCACAGACCCGCGGTGAGCTGCGTTGGCGTTCGGAGGATCTGCTCACTGCCACCCCTCGGCGCCGCCGTCGCGTGCGTGGCCGGGAGATAGCGATGATCTTCCAGGACCCATTGGCGAGCCTGAACCCCGGTCAGACGATAGGCCGCCAGATCACCGAGATCCCTCGGCGCGACGGCATGCCGCGGCGCGAGCTCGGCAGCACCGCCGTCGATCTTCTGGAGCGGGTCGAGATCCCGGATCCGGCCCGCCGGGCAAACAACTATCCTCACCAGTTCTCCGGCGGCATGCGCCAGCGGGCTATGACCGCGCTCGCACTCGCCGGCAAGCCCCAGCTCATCCTCGCCGACGAGCCGACGACGGCGTTGGACGTCACGGTCCAGGCCCGCATCCTCGCCTTGCTGCGCCGGCTGCGCGACGAGGAGGGCACGGCGATGCTGCTGGTCAGCCATGATCTACGGGTCATGGCACACGTTGCCGACGACCTCGTGGTGATGTACGCGGGCCAGGTGTGTGAGCGGGGACCAGCCCCGGACGTCTTGCGCCGGCCGTTTCACCCGTACACGAATGCGCTCGTGAAGAGTGTGCCGGCTGTGCACGCCAAGTCGGCGATCGCGGATCCGCTGCCCGGCTCCCCCGCGAATCCGGCGGAGCGGCCCAGCGGCTGCGCGTTCCACCCACGCTGTCCACTCACCCGGATCATGGCCCAGGGGGTCTCTTCAGCAAACGCCATTGGCACGCCACCGATCCACGAGCGGTGCCGGACGGAGCAGCCAGAGGTCCGGGAGATCAGCCCGGGACGTTGGAGCGCGTGTCACTTCAGCAGTGAGGAGGCCGTCCGATGACGGCAGGATTGGTGATCAGCGATCTCCGGGTCACATTCGGCGGTCGCGGCGGTCTCCTGCGCCGTTCTGAGCCGCCGGTAGCCGCGGTCGACGGGGTCAGTCTCCGAGTGGGTCCGCGCGAAACCGTCGCCGTCGTCGGCGAGTCCGGATCCGGGAAGACCACGGTGGCCAGGTCTATCGTCGGCCTGGTCACACCGGAGGCCGGCACCATCACCTACGACGACACCGTCCTGGGGCCGATGCGCACGCGGCCACCGCACGTGCAGCGCGCGATTCAGATGGTCTTTCAGGATCCGCGTTCCTCGCTCAATCCGCGGATGACCGCGGGGGCGATTCTCCGTGAGGCCTGGCACACACACCCTGCCGTGGCGCCGAAGGGCGACTGGAAGCAGGCAACCCGTGAGCTCCTGGCCGAGGTGGGTCTCGACCCCACTGTCGCCGGCCGGCGGCCCTCCGCTCTATCCGGCGGTCAGTGCCAGCGGGTCAGCATCGCCCGCGCGCTGGCGGTGCGTCCGCGGCTGCTCGTCTGCGACGAGGCCGTCTCCGCACTCGACGTGTCGGTCCAGGCGCAGATTTTGCGGCTGCTGGTCGACCTGAAAAGCGAACGCGATCTCGCCATCGTGTTCATCTCGCACGACCTCGGGGTAGTCCGCCAGATCGCCGACCGGATCGCCGTGATGCGCTCCGGTGAGCTGGTGGAGGAAGCCACTGCCGAGGACCTGTTCACGAACCCTCGCCATCCCTACACCCAGATGCTGCTCGACGCAGCGCTCGACCTGGAAGGGGTCGAGAGCTAAACCATCATCCTCGCGGACCGGCGCCGCCGGCACGCACCCGACCTAATACGTACCAAATGATTGGAGACGACGATGTCGCACCATCGCAGGTACCGTCTGTCCGCTCTACTCGGCGTCGCGGTACTCGCCCTCACCGCCTGTGGAGGCAGCGGCGACGACGCCGAGGATCCCACCAACGGCGACGACGGCAACACCAACTCCACCACCGAGCCGGACGCGGAGCCCGAAGCCGGCGGCGAGCTGGCCGTGGCCATCCAGCGTCCCATCACCACGCTCGACCCGCACGGTGACATGGGCGCGGACCTCGGCACGGCCCTGGCGGGGCGGGCTATCTTCGACCGGCTGGTCAGCGTCGGCGACGAGGGTATCGTCCCGGAACTGGCCGAGGAGTGGACCGTATCCGAGGATGCCACCGAGTGGGTCTTCACCCTGCGCGACGGCGTCACGTTCTCCGACGGCACGCCGCTGACCGCCGACGACGTCGTCGGCTCGATCGAGCGGATCCAGGAACTCGAAGGCCCTCCGGCCGGGAACATCGGTGGCGTGGAGGTCGAGGCGCGGGACGAGTCGACGGTCGTCTTCACCTCCGAGGCGGGCGATCCCGCTCTAGCCGGAAAGCTGTCCCTGCTGTGGATCACCCCGGGTGAGCGGGCGAGCGAGGACGGCTTCTTCGCCGATCCGGTCGGCTCGGGCCCGTTCCAGGTCGAGAGCTTCACCCCGGAGGAGACCCTGGTTCTGGTCCCCAATCCGAACCACTGGGGCGGCGGTCCGAACGTCGAGCGTCTGGAGCTGCGTTTCATCCCTGAAACGGCCGCTCGGATGACCGCTCTGCGCACCGGCGAGGTCCAGCTCACCTGGGGAGTACCCGACGACCAGGTGCCCTCGCTGCGCTCTGAGGACAGCCTCGTCATCGAGTCAGTCCCCAGCAACGCCACCTTCACCATGTGGTTCAACTCCAGCCGGGACGCGTTCGCCGACGCCGAGGTCCGCCGGGCTCTCTGGCAGGCGGTGAACTTCGAGGAGATCATCGCCGCGCTGTACCCGGAGACCGGTGCTCTGGCCGACTCGATCGTCGCTCCTCCCGTGTTCGGATACTCGCCGCAGGAGCAGATGTCCTATGACCCGGATGCTGCTCGTGCCGCGCTGGAGGACGCGGGTTTCGATTTCGACGCCACGTTCGAACTGCAGCTGCGCGGCGAGGAGTTCCGGCAGTTCGCTCAGGCCGTAACGTCGGACCTGCGTGACATCGGAGTCCAGGTCGAGCCGGTCGAGAAGGAGCCGGGAATCTGGATCGAGGACCTGCTCGCCCTGGAATGGGACATCAACCTGCAGTCGGTCTCGGTACCGTCTCTGGATGCGGCCACGAACGTCGGCCGGCTCTATCCGTGTGCCGCCGAGCGGACCGGTTACTGCAACGAGGAGCTCGACAGTCTGCTGGCCGAGGCCGACTCCGTCGCCGACCCCGACACCCGGCAAGACCTCTACGCGCAGGCGACCGAGATCATCTGGACTGACGCGGTCGGCATGTTCCCGATGTTCCCGCAGGTTGTCTACGCCTGGCAGGACGGTGTCACGGGGGTCGACCTCGACCCGTCGTCGGTTCCGGGATTCGCCGACGTGTCCGTCGAGGCGGGCCAGTGACATTGGCCGAGCCGCCGGCCGGGCCGCCGCTGTCGCCGCGGCCGGCGGGGTGGAACACCTGGGACGTCCGGTACCACACCGGCATGTCCCACCTCCCCTCCGGCCTGCGGCTCAGATTCGGCCTCGCCGGCTCCGACGGCACCGTGTTCGACGGCTTCACCTGGCGTCACGGCCTGGTCCGGCTCGGTCACCACACGGTGGACGGTCGGTACGCCCATGCGGTCGTCAGCGCGCTGGACACCTCGCTGGACATGCAGTTCGCGGGCGGAGGCGACGTGCTCGACGTCGTCGCCTCCGTGGCGGGTGATCAGCCCGCCGACCTGGTCGTCGTCATCACCACGACAGCGGATTTCGACGACGCGTGGCGGCTGGACGTGTCCGCGTCGGTCACCTCTCTGGCCGACGACGACGCAGGTACGCGAACGCTGATCATCCCGGCTGCCGAGGCGTCACCGCTGACCCTGCGGCTGGCTCCGGCCGGCGCCGGCACAGCGCACTCGACGTCGACCGCGGCCCGGGTCGCCTCGGCCCGGGCCAGTGCGCTGGACGCACGGCTACAGACCAGCGGCTGGCTCGGCGACGCGGGCGACGCCTATGTCCGGGCGGTCGCCTGGAACACCATTTACGCGCCCGACCTCGGACGGGTGCTCACGCCGACCTCACGCGATTTCGTCTGCGCCGAGCGGGAGGGCTTCTACGGCACCTGGGCGTTGCACACGTGGGACACGTTCTTCACCGGCCTGGTCGCGGGCTGGATCGACTCGTCGTACGCGCGCGGAATCTTCGGGCAGATCCTCGACCAGGCCGACGAGCAGGGGATGCTGCCGAACCGCGTCTCCGACGACAAGGGACGCACCGACGACCGGTCCCAGCCGCCCGTGGGCGCACTCACGGTGCTCAAGGCCTACCTCGGCAGCGGGCTGAGCGACGAGACCCGTGACCGGACGCTGCTGTCCAGCAGCTACGACGGGCTGCGGCGCTGGCACGAGTGGTGGCCGGCGGCACGCCGCGGTCCGTTCGGCCTGCTCGCGTGGGGCTCGGACCCCGTGGCCGGCGACCCGGAGTCGGCCACGATGGACCGCACCCGCCGTGAGTCGGGTCTCGACGACTCCCCCATGTACGACGACGTCTCTTACGACGCCTCGACACACACCATGGACCTCGCGGACGTCGGCCTGAACGCCTTGCACGTCGCGGACACCGATGCCCTGGCGATCATGGCCGACCGGCTCGGACACGGCGCGGAAGCCGCAGGTCTGCGCACCGAGGGTGAGCGTGCCCGGGAGGAGCTGCACCGGCTGCTCTGGGACGCCGAGCACGACGAGTACCGCAACCGGTGGTCCACGGGTACCTTCTCGGAGAAGATCTCGCCGACGATGCTGTACCCCCTGCTGGCCGGCGCACCCACTCTCGAGCAGGCGCGGACGCTGGTGAGCCGGTTACTCGCTCCCGACGTGCTGGGCGGCGACCCACCGCTGCCCAGTGCCGCCCGGAATGATCCCAGCTTCAGCACCCGGTACTGGCGCGGCCGGGTGTGGGCGCCGATGGTGTACCTCGCCGTCGAGGGCCTGCGGCGCTATGGGTACGACGACGAGGCCAGGGAGATCTCCGGCAAGCTTCTGCGTCTGTATCTCGACGAGTGGGACCGGCACAGCCACGTCCGGGAGAACTACCCGGTCCGGCCCGGCGAGGACGTCCGCGCTCTGGAGGCCCGCTCAGACGGGCTTATGTCCTGGGGATCTCTCCTCGCCTACCTGGCGTTCCAGGAACTCGCCGACCCGCGTCCGGACGGCTGGCGGTTCGCTCATCCCGGCGCGCCGGCCGAGCTGGCCGGCATCCCGCTCGGCGACGGCCGGCTGAGCGTCGTCGCCGCGGACCGGCTGAGCGTCGTGTTGGACAAAGCACCACTTCTCGACGTGGACGCGCACGTGGTGATCTCCGGGTACCACAGGGGTCGCCACACAGTGCGCGGCATCGCCACCGCCCGCGAGGCCGATGCGCGGATCTTCATCGCGCCACCACCCGGAGCAGAGGACACCGTCGAGCTACACATCGACGGCGTGCCCAGCACTTACCCTGTCCAGCCGGGTCAGCTCGTCCCCATCCCCGTGCAGGCACCCGACGTGCCCGTCGCGTTTCACGTGTCGTCGGGCCGACCAGGGTCCACCCCCTTTGCAATGCACACAGATACGCATCGGTGCGCCGGTGTGCGCATTGCAAAGGGAGAAGAACGAAGGAGAAGTACCAGCAGTGAGCAGTGAAGAGCTGATCCCGGCCGACGTCCTGATCGTGGGCGGCGGCGTCGGCGGTGTGGCAGCCGCCCTGGCCGCGTTGCGCCGGGGGCGCACTGTCGTCATGTCGGAAGAGACGGACTGGCTGGGCGGCCAGCTGACAAGTCAGGGGGTCCCGCCGGACGAGCATCCCTGGATCGAGCGGTTCGGCTGCACCCGTTCCTACCGCAGGTTCCGCGACGCCGTGCGGGAGTACTACCGCACCTGGTATCCCCTCTCCCCCGCTGCCCGCGCCGATCCGGAACTCAACCCCGGGCAAGGCCGGGTCAGCCGGCTCTGCCATGAGCCGCGGGTGGCCGCGTCCGTGATCGAGAGCATGGTGGCGCCGTACGTCTCCGCCGGGCGCCTGCGCATCCTCCTCGAGCACCGCCCGGTCGACGTCGACGTCGACGCGGACACGGTGTCGGCGGTGCGGCTGCAAGGGCCCGAGGACATCGTTCGCGTCGTGCGAGCCTCCTACGTCCTGGACGCCACCGAGGAGGGCGACCTGCTTCCGCTGGCCGGCGCCGAGCACGTCACCGGATTCGAGTCCCGGCACGACACCGGAGAACCGAGCGCGCCGGAGATCGCGCAGCCGGCGAACATGCAGGCTTTCTCCTGGGTTTTCGCCGTGGAGCACCGCGACGGTGAGGATCACACCATCGACAAGCCGGAGCAGTACGGGTTCTGGCAAAGCTACCGTCCACCGTTCTGGCCGGACCGGCTGCTCAGCCTCACCGCACCGGACCCCCGCACACTCGAGCCGTTCACGCGCACCTTCGTGCCGCACGCCCATTCCGGCCCGGTGGTGGCCGATCAGAGCCAGGACCCAGGCGACCGGGACCTGTGGCTGTTCCGGCGGATCGTCGCCCGGGACATGTTCGAGCCAGGCTTCGCCGCCAGTGACGTGACAGTCGTGAACTGGCCGATGATCGACTACTTGCCAGGGCCGATCATCGGGGTCTCCGAGTCCGAGCGACGCGAGCATCTGGAGGGCGGGCGCCAGCTGGCCCTGAGCATGCTGTACTGGCTGCAGACGGAGGCGCCACGCCCGGACGGAGGCACCGGTTGGCCGGGGCTGCAGCTCCGGCCGGACGTCATGGGAACCCGCGACGGCCTCGCCAAGGCGCCGTACATTCGCGAGTCGCGGCGCATCAAGGCCCAGTACACCGTCGTCGAGCAGGACCTGTCGCTGGCCGTACGGGGCGACCGGGGTGCGCTCGCCTACCCGGACACCGTCGGTATCGGGATGTACCGCATCGACCTGCACCCGTCCACCGGTGGTGACAACTACATCGACGTGGCGAACAGCCCGTTCCAGATCCCCCTCGGCGCACTGCTGCCGGTCCGGCTGCGAAATCTCCTGCCGGCCGGGAAGAACATCGGCACGACGCACATCACCAACGGCTGTTACCGCCTCCACCCGGTCGAATGGAACATCGGTGAGGCCGCCGGCGCGCTCGCATCGCACTGCTTGGAGAACGAGCTGGCGCCGGAGCAGGTTCGCGCCGACGAACAGAAGCTGACGCGCTTCCAGGACGAGCTTGTCCGCGACGGCTTCGAGCTGGCATGGCCAGAAGTGAAAGGATACTGATGAGCACCGGGCGAGAGATGCTCAGCGGCGTGACCGTGCCGCTCGTGACCCCAATGGACGCTCCCGGCCGGCCCAGCGCCGACGCCGCAACGGCACTGCTGGCGGCGGTGCACTCCGCCGGCGCGGATGCGCTGATGCTCCTGGGCAGCAACGGCGAGGGACCGCTGCTGCCCACGTCGGTATTGCGAGATTTCACGGCCGGCGCTGTCGCCACCTGGAGGCAGCTGGGGGGTGACCGGCCGGTGCTCGTGAACATCACGGCCGCTGGGACGGCCGACGTGCTCGCCCGCGCCGAAACGGTCTTGCCCGCCCGGCCCGAAGCGCTCGTGCTGAGCCCGCCGATCTACTTCCACCACCGGGACGACGAGATCATCGCCCACTACGCCGCCTGTGCCGGACTCGGCGTGCCCGTCGTCGCGTACAACGCCCCCAAATACAGCAACCCCCTGACCGACGCGGTGTTCGACGCCCTGCTGGACATGGAGCACGTAATCGGGGTCAAGGACAGCTCCGGTGATCTCCGTGTGCTCCGGACGATGGTGGACACGGCCCGGGAGCGGCGGCCCGGGTTCGGCGTCGGGCAGGGCGCCGAGGGAGCCCTGGTGGCCGGCCTTCGAGCCGGCGCCGATGGGATCGTCCCCGGGATCGCGAACATCGCACCGGCACCCGCCGTCGAGCTTTACCGGGCCTGGTGCGCTGAACGCCCGCCGGAACCCGCTGCCGCACGCCCAGCCGGCGAGGACTCGGCGCACCACGCATCCCGCGCCGAGCATTGGCAGGCCATCGTCGACCAGCTCTGCGGCGTCCACCGGATCCGACCGGGCGTACCCACCGTCAAGGAGATCCTGTCGTGGCAGGGCCTGTGTCCCGTCCACGTCGCGCCGCCGCTCCTGCCCTGCACCGATGACGAACGGCGCGAGCTGCGCGCCTACCTCGAACCTCTCGCCGAACACCTCCTCTCGGCCACCGCCTGACACGGCTGAAACAAACGGCACGCCTTCCCCTGCCCCCGGCACTCACCTGAACCTCACCAGCTGAACCCGCCGCACCTGGCGCCAGCCAGAGGAAAGAGGTCGACGCAATGCTGCACCGCCTCACCGCCATCGCCGGAATCCTCACCGCGGGAGCCCTCGTCACGGGAGCCCTCACCGCGGGAGCCCTCACCGCGGGCGCGGCAGACCCAGCCGCACGCGGCACACCGGCACCCCGCACGCAAGCGCCACGCACGAGCGAGTCCGGCTACTTCCACGAAACCACGCTGTGGGACTCCGAGAGCGACTCGCACGAGAACTTCCACGTGCACGCCTTGGCCGTGACGCCAGACGACACGGTCCTCGCCTTCACGGAGGGCCGTTACGCGTTGTCCGACGGCGGCCCGAAGGACATCCTGATGCGCCGCAGCACCGATGGCGGCGACACGTGGGAGCCCACCGAGGTCCTCGTCCCGACCGGCGGAGAGACCTGGGGCAACCCGACCGCGCTGGTCGACAGCGAGACGGGCACCGCCTTCTTGTTCTACCAGGGCCCCACCAGCGCCGACGTCAACCTGATCAGGAGCGACGACTCGGGCGCGAGCTGGAGCGACCCGGTCGGCTTCGGCCATCTGTTCGCCGACAATCCCTTCGGCTGGATCCTGAACGGCCCCGGGCCCGGGCACGGCATCCAGCTCGACAGCGGACGGCTGATCCTGCCGATCCTGCACCGGCGGTCGGTGAACCTGCCCGCGTCGGAGCGCCGGTACGGCATCGACACCCTCTACAGCGACGACCACGGCGAAACCTGGCAGCGCGGCGGGCGGGTCCCCGTCTCACCGGACTACCCGATCAACGAGAGCCGGATCTGGCAGCGCGCCGACGGCGCCGTCGTGGTGAACGGGCGCGCCGCCGCGGGCGGGCACCGGCACCGGATCAGCGCGGTGAGTACCGACGGTGGCCTCACCTGGTCGGACCCGGTCCTCGAGCCGGCCACCGGCCGCTACACGGCCGTCGACTCCAGTGTCCTGCGGTATGAGGGACCCGACGGCGTCGGCCGCACCCTGCACAGCCGGCCCGACTCCGCCCGTCGGGAGAACCTCACCGTCGCAGTGAGCTACGACGACGGCTACACCTACCGGTACGAGAAGACCCTGCACCCAGGGCCGTCCTACTATTCGGACCTCGCGGTGCTGTCCGACGGCACGATCCTCGCGCTCTACGGCCGCGACGGGGACGTTCTCGCCTTTCCCGGTCGAGTGGCCCTGGCGCGGTTCGACGTCGCGTGGCTCACCGACGGCCGGGACACCGGCTCGGGCGGCCCGGGCCTGACCGAGCATGAGGTCGAGCTGGCTAGCACGGCCGGGGTGCGCACGGGGACCAAGACCGGGAAGCCGGTGTTCAGCACGGTCACGCCAGACGCGTCGGGTCACGCCAACCACGCCATCGTGGCCGGTTCTCCCGACGCGGTCGACGGGGCGGTCGGTCCGGCGCTGGAGTTCGGCCCGGGCGATCATCTCGAACTTCCGCGGTCCGACTCGATCACGGGGGCCGGCGAGACATTCACCGCCGCCGCCTGGTTCCGCACCGAGCAGCAGACCTCACAGACGATCATGTGGGCGTACGGCATGGGTTCCAGCACGCCCCAGTGGTGGATCCGCGCGGAACCCGGCGACAACCGCATTCGCGCCCTGCTCGACTCCGGCGCCGCGACGCGTTCTCTGGTGGCCCCGGGCGACGTCGCCGACGGCGAGTGGCACCACGTGGCGCTGACCCGCTCCGACGACGCGATGGCGCTCTACGTCGACGGCGAACTGGCGGCCGAGGCCGAGAACCTGTTCGGCTCGGCGTCGGCCGGCGCCCGGCTCGGCATCCACATCGGGCAGCGGCCGGACGGAGCCAATCCGTTCACCGGCGCCGTCGACGAGGTCTACCTGTACGACACCGCGCTGCCGGCCAGTGAGATCGCTGCGCTCGCGGACGCAGGCTCCGGCGCGACTCCTCCCGGTGGTGCGGTGGTGCGCCTGCCGCTGGAGGAAACCCGGCCGCAGCCGGTCCTTCCGGAGCGGCCACGTGTCGTCGACGACGCCAACGCCCGCGGCGGACGCGCACTGCACTACGAGGCCGCCGCCCCTGGCGACTACATCGACGTGCCTTTCCGGCTCCCCCGGGACTCGGGTGACTTCGAGGTGGCCGTCCGCTACCACCGTTTCTGGGACCGCGGGCAGATCCAGGTCAGCATCGACGGCGCCGACCTGCCGGAAGGCCTGATCGACCCGTCGCTGGCCGCGAACGAGGCGTACGAGACCTACCAGCTCGGCACCGTCTCACTGGACAAGGGACTGCACCGGATCCGATTCACGCTGGTGGACGAAGGCCGGCTCGGCGGCACCGCGATCACGCCCGACCACCTGACCTTGATCTCCGGCGGCAGCGACCACGACCTGGTCCGCGACGCGGTGGTCGACGACGACTCGGTGGGCGCCTTCGAGATGTCGGGGACCTGGGGCCGGGCCACCGGCCAGGCGGGCCATCCGTACTACGGCGTGAGCTACCGGTCCGCTTCCACCGGGACGGGGGACCGTGCCGTCCGGTGGAGGCCGGACGTGCCCGTGACGGACGACTACCAGGTGCTCGCCTGGTACGTCTCACATCCGAACCGGGCGTCAAACGCGCCGTACACGATCAACCACGCCGACGGCGAGACCACGGTCCGCGTCGACCAACGCGGACAAGCCCGCAGCCTCACCGACCCGGACCGCCCCGGCGTCTGGGTGAACCTCGGCACCCACCGGTTCGAGGCCGGCAGCTCCGGATCGGTGGAACTCGGCAACGACGCCGACGGCTTCGTCATCGCCGACGCCATCACCCTGACCCGCGACCCCGTGCCGGACACCCCCGACGACGTCCAGGCCACCGCCGCGTCGTCGTCAAGCATCGACGTGACCTGGATCGCCAGTGAGGGTGCCACCGGCTATCACGTCGAACGACGCCCAGCCGGAACCGGCGCGTGGGAGTTCGCCGGCGAAACGCCCGGCGACCAGACCACCCTCACCAGCACCGGCCTCTCCCCCGGCACGGCCTACGAACACCGCGTCTACGCCGTCGTCGACACCCACCCGGGCCGCCCGGCCCGGGGCAGCCTGCCCACCGATCCCGTCCAGGCAACAACCACCTGACATCACTGCATCGAGTTGGAAAGGGGCAACACCATGACCAACCGCTGGTTGACCGCGCGGCGAAAAGCTGCCGCGGTCCTGCTCTCGGCCGGCACGCTCGCCGCCGGCGCCCTGGTCGCCGCACCATCGTCGGCGACCCTCCCCGCTGCGAATCTCCCCCAGGCGGCCGACGCCGAGCACGGCTTCTACGATGAGACGATCCTGTGGGATTCCGAGACGGACCCGCTGGAGAACTACCACGTGCACGGGCTGGCGGTGACTCCGCAGGACACCATCCTGGCCTTCACGGAGGGACGGCACGAGACGTGCGACGCCGGCCCCCGGGAACTGCTCCTCCGGCGCAGCACCGACGCCGGCGCCAGCTGGGAGCCGTCCCAGGTAGTGGTGCCGGCGGAAGAAGGCCAGTCGTGGGGCAACCCGTCACCGGTGGTCGACCAGGAGACCGGCGACATCTTCGTCTTCTTCGGGATGTCGCTGCGCGACCAGGGCAACACCACCTGCTCCGGTGATCGCCAGGAAGTCTTCATGGTCCACAGCGATGACGATGGCCTGACCTGGACCGACCCGGTCGAGATGCCGGAGCTGTTCGAGGACAACGACTACGGCTGGACGCTGCACGGTCCCGGGCCGGGGCACGGCATCCAGCTGGACGACGGGCGGCTGGCACTGCAGGTGTTGCATCGCCGTGAGGTGATCGGCCATACCGTTCCGGAACGTCTGTACGGGGTGTCGCTGATCTACAGTGATGACCACGGCGACACCTGGGAAGCCGGTGAGCCGATCCCGGTGGACATCGACTATCCGATCAACGAGAGCCGGATCTGGCAGCGCGACGACGGCGCCGTCGTGGTCAACGGCCGCTCGGCCGCTGGCGGGCATCGCAACCGGATCAGCGCGGTCAGTACGGACGGCGGGATCACTTGGTCGGATCCGGTCCTGGAGCCGGCCACGGGCCGGTACACGGCGGTGGACGCGGGCTTCGTGCAGTTCACCGGCGCGGACGGGGTGAGCCGGGTGCTGCACAGCCGGCCGGACTCGGCCCGCCGCGAGGCGCTCACCATCGGGGTGAGCTACGACGACGGCTACACCTACCGGTACGAGAAGATGATCAACGCCGGCTCCTCGTACTACTCCGACATGGCCGTGCTGGCCGACGGAACCATCGTGCTCATCTACGGCCGCGACGGCGAGATCCTCTCCGCGCCGCAACGGGTCGCGGTAGCCACGTTCGACCTCGCGTGGCTTACCGATGGCCGTGACGACGGATCCAACGGCGGCGGCGTCGCCGAGCAGGCGGTCGAACTCGGCGCCACCGCCGACGTCCGCACCAGGCCTGGGTCGAGAGTGCCGCGGATCTCGACGATCACACCGGACATCTCCGCACACCGAAATCATGCCGCCGTCACCGGAAGCCCCACGGTGACGAAGGGAGCGGTCGGCTCGGCGCTCGAGCTCAGTGCGGACGACCATCTGCAGATTCCGCTCACCCGTTCCGTGGCAAGCGCCGGCGACGAGTTCACCACCGCGGCGTGGTTCCGCACCGAGGAGCAGAGCTCGCAGGCGATCATGTGGGCCTACGCGATGGGAAGCAGCACCCCGCAGTGGTGGATCCGGGCGGAACCCGGCGACAACCGGCTGCGCGCCCTGGTGGACACCGGAGCGGGGACACGGGCATTGACCGCCCCCGGGAACTACGCCGACGGCGAATGGCACCACGTGGCCCTCACCCGGGACCGCGACGCTGTGACGCTGTACCTGGACGGAGAGGCGGTGGCCTCGGGTGCCAGCCCGGTCGGGTCTGTGTCCAGCAATGCCCGCGAGGGCATCCACATCGGTCAACGGCCCGACGGCGCCAACGCCCTGACCGGCGGCATCGACGAGACGCTGCTGTTCGACCGGGTACTGTCCCCCGCTGAGATCGCCGGGCTGGTCACCGACGGTGCGAGCAACGTCCCCGACGACGCCGTCGTCCATCTCCCGCTGGAGCGAACCCGCTCGAACCCTGACCGGCCGGGCGGCACCGAGGTCGTCGAAGATGAGAACGCGCGTGGCGGCCGGTACCTCCAGTACGATGCTCAGGCACCGGGCGACTATGTCGAGATCCCGTTCACCGTCGACGGCGCGGGCGAGTATGAGATCGCCGTGCGCTACCACCGGCACTGGAACCGCGGCAAGGTCCAGGTCAGCATCGACGGCACCGACCTGCCAGACGGGCTCGTCGATCCGACCCTGCCCGCGAACGCGGCCTACCAGACCTACCAGCACGGCACCGTCCACTTGCGCCAGGGCGGACACCGCATCCGGTTCACGCTGGTAGGCGAGGGCCACCAGGGCGGCACCACGATCGGCGTGGACCACTTGACGCTGATCTCCGGCGGCGGTGACCACGATCTGATCCGCGATGTGGTGGTCGACGACGAGTCGGTCGGCGACTTCCAGATGGTGTCGGGAACCTGGAGCCGCGCCACCGGTCAGGCCGGGCACCCGTACTACGGCGTCAGCTACCGCTCCGCGCCCGCGGGCACCGGTGACCGGCTGGCCCGATTCCGGCTCGACGTGCCCGTGGCTGGTGAGTATCAGGTGCTCGCCTGGTACGTCTCGCATCCGAACCGGGCGTCCAACGCGCCGTACACGATCAACCACGCTGACGGCAGCACCACCGTCCGGGTGGACCAGCGCGGCCAGGCCCGCAGTCTGGCCGACGCGGACCGCCCGGGCGTGTGGGTGAATCTCGGCACCTACCGGTTCGAGGCCGGCAGCTCCGGATCGGTGGAGCTGAGCAACGACGCCGACGGCTTCGTCGTCGCGGACGGCATCACCCTCACCCGGGACCCGGTGCCGGACACGCCCGACGACGTCCAGGCCGCGGCCGCGTCGTCGTCGAGCATCGACGTGACCTGGACCGCCAGGGAGGGTGCCACCGGCTATCACGTCGAACGACGCCCAGCCGGAACCGGCGCGTGGGAGCTCGCCGGAGAGACGCCCGCCGGCGAGACGACCTTCACCAGCACTGGCCTCTCCCCCGGCACGGCCTACGAACACCGCGTCTACGCCATCACCGCCACCCAGCCCGGCCGGCCCGACCGCGGCAGCATGGCGTCCGATCCCGTCTCGGCGACCACGAACCCCGCCGGCGACGACGGTGAGGACGACGAGTCGCTCAGGCTCACCACGTTGTCCGGGCGGCCGGACACGGTCTCGGGCGGCGACTCGCTGATCCGGATCGACGTCGGCGAGGACATTGCCCTGGACGACGTGGCGGTGCAGGCCAATGATCTCGACGTCACCGCTGACTTCGTCGTCGACGAGGATGCCCGCACGCTGACCGGCGTGGTGACCGGCCTCAACACCGGAGACAACGTGGTGGCGGCGACCGGCGGGGAGAGCCGGCGCTCACAGCTGGTGGTGGTCAACCACCCTACTGAGGGGCCGGTGTTCTCCGGCCCGCACCAGCAGCCGTTCGCCTGCGAGACCACGTCGTTCACCATGCCTGTGATCGGCGGCAACCTCGGCGCACCACTCGACGAGAACTGCTCGGTCCAGACCCGCGTCGACTACTTCTACCGGACCACCGGGGACACCTACGCGCCCTGGCCGGACGGTGCGTCGTCGTACCCGGACGACATGGCGACCACCACCACGTCGACGGGCGACGACGCACCGTTCGTCGTCCGGATGGAAACCGGCACCGTGAACCGGTCGATCTACCAGCACACGGTGCTGCATGATCCTTTGACCGAGCCGGAGCCGTCGTTCGACAGCCCGCCCGCAGCCTGGAACGGCGCCGCGATCTTCACCCTCGGGGGCGGCTGCACCAACGGCTGGTACCGGCAGGGCCGCAATACCGGCGGAGTCGTCGACGCATTCATGCTGGGCCAGGGCTACGGCGTGATGTCGTCGTCGCTGAACGTCTTCGGCTCGAACTGCTCGGATCTCACGGCGGCGGAGTCGGCGATGATGGTGAAGGAGCGCTTCATCGAAACCTACGGCCCGGCGAAGCACGTCATCGGCTTCGGCTCGTCCGGAGGCTCCTACCAGGCGTATCAGACCACCGACAACTATCCAGGGATCTTCGATGGCATCATCATCGGCTCGTCGTTCCCTGACGTCGGTTTCAGCACGGTCAACATGATCACCGACGCCTGGCTGCTCGACACGTACTTCGCCAGCACGGACACCGAGTGGACCGAGGAGGAGCAGCGCGCCGCCACCGGATTCGCCACGTACGCCACCGCGGGCGCCGTCTCGGGCGGAGCGCGCCGGATCGACCCGCGTTCGTTCTGCGGCATCGTCCCCGCAGCGCAGCGATACCACCCGGACACCAACCCCACCGGTGTGCGCTGCGGCGTCTACGACCACGCGGTGAACGTGTACGGGCGGGATCCGGCCACCGGGTTCGCCCGGCGCCCGCTGGACAACGTCGGGATCCAGTACGGGCTGCAAGCGCTGAACGACGGAACGATCAGCCCCGAGCAGTTCCTGGACCTCAACGAGCACGTGGGCGGGTTCGACCACGACGCGAACATCCGGCCGGAGCGGACGGCCGGAGACCAGGAGGCGATCCGGATCGCCTACCAGACTGGCCGGCTGGCCAGCGGCGGCGGAGGGCTCGCCGGCATCCCGGTCATCGACTACCGGGCGTACCGGGACGACAACCCGAACGGCGAGCTGCACCTGCGCTACCACACGTTCTCGATGAAGGAGCGCATGGCGGAGGCGAACGGCACCTCCGCCAATTACGTCAGCCTGCTGGAAGACATCCGCTATGGCGGTTTCAGCACGGACAGTCCGATGCTGCGGCACGCCATCATCGAGATGGACGACTGGCTCACCGCCATCGCGGCGGACACCTCCGGTGACGCACCGATCGACAAGATCGTCCGGGCGCGGCCGGCGGACCTCGTGGAGGGGTGCAACACCCGCGACACGAACCCCGTGTTCATCGCGGAGACGCTGGACCGGGACCCGGCCGGTGAATGCGAGCAGCTGTACCCGACAGCATCGTTTCCCCGGGAGGTCGCCGGTGAGAGCGTCGCCGCGGACGTGGTCAAATGCCAGTTGAAGGCACCAGACCCGGAGGAGTACGCGGTGCAGTTAGATGCCGAGCAGTGGGACCGCCTGGAGGCGATCTTCCCCGGCGGCGTCTGCGACTACTCCAAGCCCGGCGTCGAACAACAGGGCCTCAGCGACACCTGGCTCCGCTTCTGACGGGCGGCAGATGACCTGATTCGCCATCAGCCTGCGCCGGTCAGCCATGGCCTCCTGCTGTGGCTGACCGGCATGGTTGATACTGAATCAAGGAGGCCTTCATGACCGTAGAGACGTCCGCCCGGACACTTTCCGACCAGTTCGCCCGCGACGGCTACGTCATCCTCGACGGCGCACTGAGCGCGCACGAGGTCGACGAGCTGCGCGTCGAGACGCTGCGCATCTGCCGAGGTGAACTCGGCGAGATCAAGGGCGGCTCCGACGCCGGCGCGTCGCTCTCCGACGACGAGGTGATGCGCCGGTACCTGTGCATCCACTACCCGCACAAGCTCTCCGCGCTCATGCTCGAGGGGATGCGGCACCCGGTCGTCGTCGATGCGCTGACCCACGTGATCGGCCCGGACGTCAAGGCGATGCAGTCGATGCTGTTCATCAAAGCGGAGGGTAAACCCGGCCAGGCCTGGCACCAGGACGAGTTCTTCATCCCCACCCGGGACCGCTCCCTGACCGCGGCGTGGATAGCACTGGACGACGCGACCGTGGAGAACGGCTGCCTGTGGGTCCTGCCTGGATCGCACCGCCGTGGCGTCATCTTTCCGAACCGGGAGCACAACGACCCGCGCTACGACTGCACCGTGGAGTCCTTCGACTTTCCGTACACCGACGCCGACGCCGTCCCGGTGGAGATCCCGGCGGGCTCTGTCCTGCTGTTCAACGGGTACCTGCTCCACAAGTCGCTGCCGAACACCGGCGGCCGGGGGTATCGCCGGGCGCTGGTGAACCACTACATGAGCGCGACGTCCCTGCTGCCGTGGGGGCGTCCGGCCGAAGGTCAGCCGATGGCGCAGGCCGACTTCCGCGACGTCGTCCTGGTGGCCGGCGAGGACCCGTACGCCTACAAGGGGATCGAGCAGATCCGGCAGCCGTACATACGCCCCGACCGTGCGGGGGGCTGCGACAGATGACGCTCCCCCGGGGGCATCGGGGATCCGCTCGTCAACGGCGGGATCCCCCATGACAACGGGCCGGGGTCTGGGCGTCGGGCTGGTCCCCAGACTGGGGCCGGCCGTGGCGGACTACCCGCCCGGGTCCACGTTCGGGCCCCGCGAGGCGAAGAGCTTTCAGTTCGTCTGGATCCTCCGGGGCCGGGCTTCGTGGTGGCACGACGGCGCGGCCGAACCGGTCCAGCTGGAGCCGGGGCGCCTGCTGCTGGTGCGCCCCGGCATGCGGGATTCGTTTCGCTGGGACACCGACGGGCCGACGCGGCACGCCTATGTCCATTTCACCCTGGGGGACGTCGTGCAACCCGCACAGCACCAGGACCCGGTGCTCGGGCCGCGAGCCCTGGTATCCGACCCGGGCGCCCAGGCGCTCGGGTCACCCGAACACTGGCCTTTGACCCACCCGATAGATGAGCGCGACGGCCCGATCGCGGCCCTCTGCCGCTACCTGCTGTGGCTCGGCGACGCCCGTCCTGACGGATGGAAGGAGCGAGCTCGCGATGTGCTCGCCCTGCTGGTGGTCACCTTCGTGGCCGGTCCACTTCCCGGCGACGACGACCCGCCGTTCCCCCGCCCACTCGACGCCATGGTGAGGCATGTCGCTGGCCGGTGGCGAGACGGAGTGGCCCGGCCGGTGCCGCTGACCGAGCTGGCGACCGCGGCGTCGATCTCGCCGAGCTCGTTGTCCCGGCTGTTCCGGCGGGAGTTCGGCGTCGGCCCGGTGGCCGCGCTGGAACTGATCCGGCTGGCCCGCGCCGAGCCGCTGCTCTGGATGAGCAACCTCACCATGGCGGCGATCGCTGCTCAGTGCGGCTTCACCGACGCCTACCACTTCTCCCGGCGTTTCCGCGCCGCCTACGGCGTGCCGCCCAGCGTATTCCGCGCTGACGGAGCCGGATCGTCGCGCCTCGCGCCGGTCGGCCAGACCAGGCTGCGCCCGCTGGAACGCCGGCTCCGCACGGTCAACGCCCGCACATCGTAGAGCGATCGCCGCCCAGCGCACCTCCTGCGTTCCCATGGCGAACACGGCCCCAGCAGGAAAGGTCAGATGCGGCGCCCCAGGCCGGGACCTTCCTGCCCGTCTTCAACCTCTCCTCGATGTCATCCGGTGAGATCGAGCAGCTGCATCAGGTTGCGAGAGACATGGAACGGGTCCTTGACGGGCAGAGCCACGACCTCGTCCAGCGGCCTGCCCTGCCGGTCCCGGATCTGAATCCACTCCTCTCCGTCGGTACCGCCCGGGAAGGTGCGCAGGGTGTAGTCCCAGATCCGGTCGAACCACTCCGCAGCCGCTTCGTCACCGTGGCGATGAGCGGCCAGCGCCGTGGTGTATGCCGACTCCGAGTGGACCCACCACAGCTTCGTATCCCACGTCCGCCCGACCAGCTCCTCATACACGGTGCCCGTCGTCTCGCCTCGGGGCGCAGTGTTGCCCTGGGCGTCGACATAGCGGAAGAGGCCGCCGTGGTGATCGTCCCAGGCCGACCGGCACAAGACGTCGATGCTCGTCAGCAGATCGGCGGTGTCCGCCGTCTCGCCGAGGAATTCGCCGGCATCGAGCGCCATCCATATTCCCTCGATGGCGTGACCGGGCACGCGATGGCGCGCGATGAACGACGCGTCCTCGGGGTCGCGGGGAATCATCTCCTGGAACGAGCCGTCGGCCTGACGGTGACGCAACATCGCGGTACGAGCCGCCGCCAGAGCCGGCAGGTCGCCGTCGCCGCGCACGCCGAGCTCGTGGCGAGCCGTGACATACTCCAGGGTCGTATTGAGCACGATCATCCGGGGCCCGAATCCGGTGAACCCGCTCGGCACCGGGTACGGAGCGGTGACCGCACGGCCGGTTTCGACATCGGCGCTCGCCCTCGCCAGGATGGTTCCCGCGAGGTCGAGCCAGCCCGGATCGCTGGTCCAGCGAGCCAGCTCGGCGAAGCCCATGGCGGCGAAACAGTCCGCGTACGTGCTGTGTGTCTGCCCGGGCGACGGCGCCGCCGGCGCTCCCTTCTCGGTGAGCACGTAGTGACACGTGCCGTCGTCACGTACGGCGTGCTCGGCCAGGAACTCGGCCCCGCGGGTGGCCGTCGCGGTCAGCTCGGCCGCGTCCAGGCTCAGCAGCCCACCGGCCGCGAGCCGCGCCGCCCGGGCGAGCAACCACACGAAACGGCCCTGGGACCAGGTGAACTTGTCCGTGGACAGCAACGTGCGACCGCGGTTGTCGAAACAGGTGTAGAAGCCCCCGTGGACGCCATCGATACCTTGGCTGAGCCAGAACGGGAAGATGACGTCCTCAAGCTGACGGCGCGCCGTTTCCTGCACGGATTCTGTCCCAAGTCCCGTTCTCACCGGCGACGCCGCCCCGACGGGGCCCACGCCGCGTGGTTCAGCCGTGCCATGCAATACAGCGTCGAGGGGAGGTTGACGAGTTCACGTTGGGCGAAGATGTCCGCACTGTGGCTGAGGACTTCCTGATCCCACGGCGCCAGGCCGGCCCACGACGCGGACATACGCTCATACGCTTCGAGCCCTGTATCGCCAGATCCGTCGATGAAGCGGTGCACGGTCGGCGCTCCGGCGTCCGTGGTCGCGGCGATGTTCTGGCTGAACGTCGCAGCGAAGCGTTCCATGTCTTCACCGGTGAAAACGGGCCGGCCGTTGCGGTGAAGCGTGCGCCCGTCCCGGAACACCTCGAGTGCGAAGTTCATGTCGATCTGGCCGTGGCTCGTGTCCTCGATCGACTGGTTCCCCGGGTACCAGGGACGATACTCCGACAGCGGAGCGTCGACATCCCAGCCGCGGTAGGCCGCTCCCTTCGGCCACCAGTACGGCCAGATGTAGGCTCCCCCGGCGTCGACGCTCAAACTGCCACGCAGCGTTCGGGCCATCTTCGTCGCCCGGTCGGCGTACACCGGGTCTCCGGTGGCGGCGGCCAGCTGCACGGTGGCACGGCCAACGGTAAGAAAGTGGTTGATCGGATTGTCGATACCGGCGTGCCAGACCGGGGCGTCGGGAAGCGTGACGTAGTACCCCTCGCCGAGCTCGGTCTCCCGCCACTCCGGATCGTGGACGCCCACCGCCTCCTCGGCTGCCGCCAGGTACAGCGCGGCGCGGTCTCGATAGAGCGGGACAGACCCGAGCTCTGGATACGAGTCGACCATGCGCGCGAAGACGACCAGCGGAAGCGCGATCTGCCCGGTGTGCGCCTCGAAGATGTACGGCTCGGAAACCATCGAGTACTCGCCGGACGCCATGTCGCCCGTCTCGGATCCGGATTCGCGCACGTCCTTCAGGGTGACCAGAACGCGGTGCGGCGACTCACGCCGGAACCCGTTCAGCACTCGACTGACGGCGTAGTCCGGGCTCGCCGGATCCGGGCTCAGATTGTCATGGCTGGTGGTCCGGCCGTACTGCGTGTTGTGGACATCCAGCCGGAAGGTTCCCGCGGCCGTGCCGGGAGCCACCGTGACCGACGTGGCGTCGGCGTAGGCAAGCGCCGTACGTACCTGGAACACCGGCCGGCCGAGCGTGTCCGGCAACGTGACATAGCCGACCGTGTAATGGTGATCCGCACGCCACGCGGGACGCGACGCACCGGTGTGGTCGGTCACGCCGCGTTCGCTGTCGCGGGCGGCCAGGACGTGGTCGAGGTGATCGACCATCTTGTCGAGGTAGTACGTGTCCCGGTAGGTCTGAAACATCAGGGCGTAGGCCTGCAGACTGTACGCCTCACCCCAGGCGAGCTTGCCGCTCAAGCCGGAGCTGTCCTTGTCGTTCGTCTCGTACTTGTACCCGTCCCCGCCGTTGAACGACTGATCGAGCTGGTCGAACGCCTCCCTGGTGACGTGCTCCAGCCCTGCCGGGACGGTGCGGCCGGCATCAGTGCCCCATGACAGGGCGGCCGGCCACCCCATGATCGCCCCGGCGGTACCGGCCGAAAGGCCCGCCGCGCCTCGCAGAAAGCGCCTACGGCTGGTGTTTCCTGTCCCGTCTGCCATTGCCGTCTCCTTCGGGGCAGCCTGAGCCGCCCGACATGTGCGGTGTGAGCGTGCGTTGCGGACCGAGCGGAAGACTGCGATCGACGCGTGTCAGAGGGCCGATCGCTTGTCGGCAGCGTAGCCAGAGCTGCCTCAGCAGTCAACGTTTAGGACAGCTTAATCAGGACTTTTTATGTGTCATTATTAGGCGGCACATAGGCAGGCTCATGGGCGGGTGAGATGGCAGCGGCCCACCTATCCACGCGAGCAGCACGTCGCGTGGCGAGAACACAGCAACGCCGCCGGACGGCGTCACCACGCCGGACGGCGTCACCAATCACATGGCTATATGAGCTCGACGTCAGCCGACTGTGACGACGTCGCGCTGCCTGGTCTCCTCGCGCGGACGCAACTCGGTGAGAGCACCGACGGCCGCGGCCTCGACCCTCATCATCTCGTCGCTGACGTCGCGAAGGACTTCAGACATGGGGATATCGAGCGCCCCACAGATCGCAGCAAGCAGCTCCGACGATGCTTCCTTGCGACCTCGCTCAACCTCCGATAGATATCCGAGACTGACTCGTGCTGCCGCCGAGATCTCGCGCAGGGTGCGGCCCTGAGCAACCCGACGGCGTCGGATGACGTCACCGATGAGGCGCCTGACGAGAACCATGGGGCCACCCCTTTCAAGGTCGGTCTCGACACTTGCGTACTACCACCGTACCTCCACGTCCGGAAAACGCATCGCGGAGGCGGGCTCACATCTGACTAACGTGTCGTCCAGCCAATCGATTCCCGCCGTGTTGGCAGCGCATGATCACGACACCCGGGCAAGC
Organism: Phytoactinopolyspora alkaliphila; assembly: GCF_010550695.1. Classification (GTDB taxonomy): domain Bacteria; phylum Actinomycetota; class Actinomycetes; order Jiangellales; family Jiangellaceae; genus Phytoactinopolyspora; species Phytoactinopolyspora alkaliphila. The sequence continues at coordinate 65,195 of NZ_JAAGOB010000001.1, read as the reverse complement.
ATCTCCAGCGCGACGGCGACCGTCGCCTCCCGCACCGCCGCGCGGGCTCCGGTCAGCCGGTCCGCGCCGGTGAACGCTCGCACGGTCGTCCCGCTCGCATCCGCCATCGCCACGTACACGGTCCCCGGTGGATGGCCGTCCTGTGGCTCAGGGCCCGCCACGCCGGTGGTCGCCAAGCCGACGTCGGCACCGACGCGTCGCCTGATGCCCTCGGCCATTGCCGCGGCCGTCTCAGCTGCCACCGGGCCATGGGCGTCCAGCACGGAGCTCGGCACACCTGCCAGGCTCGCCTTGGTGTCTGTCGCATAGACGACCACCCCCGCCCGGAGTACCGCCGACGACCCTTGCACGGCCGTCAGCGCGGCGCTGACCAGGCCCCCGGTGAGCGACTCGGCCGTGGCCAGGGTCAAGTGCCGGTCCACCAGGTTCCGCACCGCGGCGACGGCCACCACGCCACCGTCGATCATGGAGTGTGCCGCCGCAGCCGCATGGCCTGCAGCACATAGTCCGCACCGGTGACCACTGTGACTGCTACCGCGACGGCCATCACACCGATCTGGATGAACTCCAGGGCGTCCGGCAAGGGAAGTACGTAGAGCCCGAGCGCCACCGCCTGAAGCGCCGTCTTCGCCTTTCCTCCGCGGCCCGCCGGCATGACCCCGTGCCGGATCACCGCGAATCGCAGGGCGGTCACTCCCCACTCGCGGACCAGGACGAGCACCGTCACCCACCACGGCAGCTCACCGATGATCGACAGCCCGACGAAGGCCATACCGGTCAACGCCTTGTCGGCGATGGGGTCCGCCAGCTTCCCGAAGTCGGTCACCAGGCCGCGCCGCCGGGCCAGCTCACCGTCGGCGCGATCGGTCACCATCGCGATGGCGAACGTGACGAAAGCAGCCACCCGCGAGGCGTCGTCGGCCCCACCCTCACGGAGCAGCAGCCAGCCGAAGATCGGCACCAGCAGGAACCGCAGCACGGTGACCCCGTTGGCGATGTTCCACACGCTCGGCTGGGGCTGGGAAGAACGGACGTCGGGCACGCCGACAGCCTAGTCGAGCGACTAGTCTCGATGGGTGAGCACCGGAAGCGACGTCTCGACGCACAGCTCGGAACCCGCCGCCTGGAACGGCGCGCCCCCTGCCCTCGCGTTACGTGGTCTGGTCAAGCGTTTCGGACAGACCGTGGCCGTCGGCGGCCTGAGCCTCGACGTCCCCACCGGCTCCTTCTTCGGCCTGGTGGGACCCAACGGCGCGGGCAAGACCACGACCCTGTCTCTCACCACCGGCCTGCTGCGGCCGGACGCCGGGACAGCGTTCGTGCTCGGGCACGACGTGTGGAGCGATCCCGTGACGGCGAAGCGGCTCCTGGGAGTGCTGCCCGACGGGCTCGCCCTGTTCGATCGGCTGACCGGTACCCAGCTTCTCGAGTACGTGGGCCGGCTGCACGGGCTCGATCCGGCCCTCGCGCGGCAACGCAGTACCGAACTGCTCGACGTGCTCGATCTCGCCCAGGCCGGGAACACGCTGGTGGTCGATTACAGCGCCGGAATGACGAAGAAGATCGGCTTGGCGTGCGCGCTCATCCACGGGCCGCGCATCCTCCTGCTCGATGAGCCGTTCGAGTCGGTCGACCCGGTATCGGCCGCCACCATCCGCGGCATCCTGCGGTCTTTCGCCTCCGCAGGTGGAACCGTCGTTCTCTCCAGCCACGTGATGGCCCTCGTCGAGCAGCTGTGCGACCACGTCGCCGTGATCGCCGGGGGCCGGGTTCTTGCCTCCGGCCCGCTGGCCGACGTTCGCGGAGACAGCTCGCTGGAGGAGCGGTTCGTCGCGCTCGTGGGCGGCCAGCGCGACGTGGGGGAAGGCCTGGCGTGGTTGCGCAGCTCATTGGGGTAGGCACCAGCAGTCCCGGCCCTGCCGCCCCACGGCTCGGCGCCGCCGAGACCGTCGCGCTGTTCGTCAGGCTCAAGCTGCGCCTCGTCGGCAACGGCCTGATGGGCTCGAACCGGCGTCTGATCGCGAGCCTGATCGGCACCGCGGCAGGCATCGGAATGGCGGTCGCCGGGTCCTACTTCGCCGCTCTCCTGCGCCACGCCGACAGCGCCGACGCCTACGTCGTCCTCGTGTACGCCGGCAGCGCCATCGTGGCCGGCTGGATGCTCCTGCCGATATTCGTCTTCGGCATCGACGAATCGCTCGATCCGCGTCGTTTCGTGCTGCTTCCGCTCGACCGTCGTGCTCTTCTCGTCGGACTGCTGGCGGCGGGGTTCGTCGGTGTTCCCTCCATGACGACGCTGGTGGTCGCCCTCTCCACCACCGTCACGTGGTCCTACGGCATCGTCCCGGTGGTGTATGCCGTCGTCGGCGGTGTACTGGTCACCGTCTTCTGTGTGATCGCCAGCAGAACCGTCACCACGGCACTGTCCGAGATCGTCCGTTCGCGCCGCATCCGCGATCTGTGGTCGGTGCTCGGAATGCTGCTCGTCGGGCTCCTGGCCGTGTTGCAGGTTGGGTTGCCGTCGCTGGCCGAACTGGCCACCCGGTCCGTTCTCGAGGACATCGCCGGTCTGCTGGCGTGGACGCCGCTCGGCGCGGCGTGGGCGGCTCCGTACGACGCGCTGACGGGAGAGTGGCCTCTAGGACTGGCCAGGCTTGCCGTCATGGCGGCCGCCGCCGCAGGTCTCGTGGCGATCTGGGGACACGCCCTCCGGCGGACGCTGGAGAGCGGAGGCGCGCCCGTACGCGGTCGCCCTTCCGCCAGGCGGCCCGGTCGTGGGGAACTCACCCCGGGGTGGGCGCGGCGCATCCTTCCCTCGACGGTGACCGGCGCCGTCGCCTCCCGCGTGCTGATCCTCTGGTGGCGCGACCCTCGCCAGAGAGTCAGCCTTCTGATCATTCCCCTGATCCTGCTCGCCGTCGTCATCGCGCCGTCCATGGCCGGGATCCAGGACGAGACGCTCGTCATCCTGGCACCGGGTATCGGGACGCTCATCGGCTTGATGATGCTCAACCACACCGCCTACGACGGCACCGCCATCTGGACCCATCTCGTGGTGTCGCTGCCCGGACGAGTCGATCGCGCCGGCCGTGCTCTGGGCAGCGCCACCTGGGCGCTGCCCGTGGTTGTGCTCGCCTCCGCCAGCATGTGCCTGACCATCGACCGGCCAGACCTCCTGCCCGGCGCGATCGGCGGATCGGTGGCGACCGTGCTCACCGGCCTCGCCTTCGCGGCGGTCAGCAGCGTCGTCATCGCCTTCCCTGCCCCGCCGGCCAGCGCCAACCCGTTCATCACCCCCGGAGGGGGCAACGTCGCGGTGGTGCTCCAGCAGTTCGCCGGAGGTCTCGTGGTCGGGCTCGTGTCGCTGCCCGTGTACGTCGTTCTCGGCCTGACCATCTGGTGGCGGCCCGAGATCGGCTGGGGACTGCTGATCGCCGGGCCCGCGTACGGGCTGGTCCTCCTCCGGCTGGGCAATCGTCTCGGGGGACGCTACCTCGACGACAACGGACCCGAGCTGCTGAGCCGGATCACACCCACCCGGACGTGAGTCGCCCGGACGTGAGCGGCCCCGATCGAATCTGCGCCGACGCGGCAGTACGGTGGGCCGGTGAGCAGTTCCGATGCCGGCGACGACGTCGCCTCCTGCCACCGATGCGGGCGACGCCGCGCTGACGACTCCCCCCTCGACGCCCTGGCGTGGGTGATGGAGCGCGACACGGGACGGCGTGTCCTGCTCTGCCCGTCGTGTGCGCGCCGGCACGTGCGCGACATCGAGGGCAAGCTGCCTACCGAGTACTGGTAGCGCTCCCGCCTGCCGGATGCACGTCAGCGATCAGGTCGGCGCCGTCGTTGCCGGTGACGACAGCCGAGACGATGTCGCCTACCTGTGCCCGGATCCCGGCGACGGTGGTGGTGCCGTCCACATCGGGGCCCTGGTGCTCCGCACGGCCTTCCACGGCGTCGTCGTGCACGGCTTCGACCAGGACGCTGACGCGGTCACCGATCCGGTCCTCGGCTCGCTGTTCGACCAGGTCGTTCACCAGTGCGCTTATCCGTTCGACCCGGTCCGCCACCTCGTCGGGATCCACCTTGCCGTCATATCCCACGGCTTCGGTTCCGTCTTCGTCGGAGTAGCCGAACACGCCGACGACGTCGAGCCCTGCACGGGTGAGGAAGTCCTCGAGCTCGGCGACGTCGTCCTCGGTCTCGCCGGGAAAGCCGACGATGACATTGGACCTGATCCCGGCCTCCGGCGAGCGTTCACGCACGGTGCCGATGAGTTCGAGGAACGGCTCGGTGGAACCGAACCGGCGCATCCGCCTCAACACCGTCGCGCTGGCATGCTGGAAGGACAGGTCGAAGTAGGGAACGACCCCCGGTGTCGACGTCATCGCCTCCACCAGGGACGGGCGCATCTCGGCGGGCTGCAGATAGGACACCCGCACCCTGTCGATCCCGGGAACCGAGGCGAGGTCCGGGAGCAACGTCTCCAGCAGCCGGATGTCGCCCAGGTCCTTGCCGTACGACGTGGAGTTCTCGCTGACCAGGAACAGCTCCTTCGCGCCCTGGTCCGCGAGCCAGCGTGCCTCGTCGAGGACCTCGGTGGGGCGCCGGGACAGGAATGAGCCGCGGAACATCGGGATGGCGCAGAACGTGCACACCCGGTCGCAACCGCTGGCGAGCTTCAGCGGCGCCATCGGACCGCCGTCCAACCGCCGCCGGATGGCACGCGGGCCGGAGGCCGGAGCCACGTCGCCCGGCAGATCCGGTGCCGCCAAAGCGCTGGCGTGACCGGGCACGGCTCCCGCGGCGGCCTGCCTGTCCACGGGCGACACCGGAAGCAGCTTGCGCCGGTCTCGCGGTGCGTGCGGAACATGCTGGGTGCCGGCGAGTATGCCGCGCAGCCGGGCACCGATGTCTGTGTAGTCGTCGAAGCCGAGAACCGCGTCGGCCTCGGGAAGCTCATCCGCCAGATCCTTGCCGTAGCGCTCCGCCATGCACCCGACGGCGACCACGGCCTTCGTCTCCCCGGTCTCCTTCAGGTCGGCCGCGGCCAGCAGGGAATCGACCGAATCCTTCTTCGCCTGCTCCACGAACCCGCACGTGTTCACCAGGACGGTTTCAGCCTCGGCCGGGTCGTCGACCAGAGTGAACCCGCCGGCGTCGAGGCGGCCGGCCAGCTCTTCGGAGTCGACGTCGTTGCGGGTGCAGCCCAAAGTCACTATGGCGACGGAATGTTCACTCATCAGGGTCCCCAGGGTACCGCCATCGGGGCGCACAGCAGCTCGCCGGATACCCTGTGCCCTGCTCACATCCGGTGCTCCTTGGAGGTTCGGCCACCATGTTCTCCGCGCTCGGTCGCACAGTCTTACTCGTCGAGGATCAGGTCGAGGCGCTCGACTTCTACCGCGACGTGCTCGGTTTCGCCGTCCTGCACGACTCCTCGGCCGACGGCTACCGGTACTTGCACGTGGGCGTCGACGGCCAGGCCGGCACAGGTCTGTGGTTCATGCCCGCGCCCGGGGGATCCGCTGATCGGCAAGCAGGCAGGCGAGCAGCCGTTCCTCGTCCTCTACACCGACGACCTCGACGCCGTGCGTACCCGGTTGGCCGAACACGGCATCGATATCTGGGCCGAACAGGATGACGAGCGCGGACGGTCGCTGCATTTCCGGGACCTCTACGGCAACGTCCTCATCGCAGCCCAGCTGTGACGGATTTAGAGCTCCACCTTCGCTCCGTTGCGTTCGAGCACTGATGTGAGTTCGGCCGACGCCTGCCGGAAGCCCACACTGCTGAGCACGAACCCTGTGGTCAGCCGATGCCAGACGCGTGGGCGTCGCACCATCGCATGCCCGTCCCCGCGCACGCCTACCATGCCGCAGGAGGCGCTCAAGGGCGCCACTCGCATGGCGAACGCCGCGGTGAGGTGAGCGTCGGTTGTGCGATCCCTGGCGCCGTGCATGAACAGAGCGTGCCGCCCTTCGAGCTCCTCCGGCCGTGCCGATTCGGTCACCCACGGTGCGAGCGCCACCACTGTGCGCACCCCCGGTCTTGACGCGAGAGTCAGTGCTACGCGGCCGCCCATCGAGTAGCCGACGAGCGCCACTGGGACACCGGGATGGCGATGTGCGGCCAGTTCCAGCACCTCGGCGACGTCCCGCACCGGAGATGCCTCAGTGCCGTTCCAGCCCCGCAGGCGGTACCGGACCCGCCACACGGCCAGGCCGCTGGAGCCGCCCGCCACCGCCAAGGATCGGGCGAACGGCAGCATCCGCAGCACCGACAGTTGGCGGGCGCTGACCGGTTCCCGGCTCTCGGAGCGGCCACCGTGCAGAACCAGCGCCACCGCGCGCACGTCACCCGAAGGCGACGTGACGGCGACCAACGGCGCCGTGGAGGCGTTCACTCGCCGCGAAGCGTCGCGAGCATGTCTTCGAGGTCGTCCGGCTTGAGCAGCACATCGCGAGCCTTGGACCCTTCTGACGGTCCGACGATTCCCCGGCTCTCCATCAGATCCATCAACCGGCCCGCCTTGGCGAACCCGACCCGCAGCTTGCGCTGGAGCATCGACGTCGACCCGAACTGGGTGTTGACCACCAGCTCGGCTGCCTGGCACAGCAGGTCGAGGTCGTCGCCGATGTCTTCGTCGATCTCCCGCTTCGCCGACGCCGGTGCCGCTACGTCCTCGCGGTAGGTGGGCTCCAGCTGCTCTTTACAGTGACCGACCACCGACGCGACCTCGCTCTCGGTGACCCACGCGCCCTGGACCCGGAACGGCTTGCTCGCGCCCATCGGAAGGAACAGCCCGTCGCCCTGGCCCACCAGCTTCTCCGCGCCCGGCTGATCGAGGATGACCCTGGAGTCTGCCAGCGACGAGGTGGCGAACGCCAGCCGGGACGGCACGTTGGCCTTGATCAGCCCGGTCACCACATCGACCGACGGACGCTGGGTGGCCAGCACCAGGTGGATGCCGGCCGCGCGGGCCAGCTGGGTGATGCGGACGACGGAGTCTTCCACGTCCCGCGGGGCCACCATCATCAGGTCGGCCAGCTCGTCGACGATCACCAGCAGGTACGGATACGGTGACAGAACCCGTTCGCTGCCTTCCGGAACCTTGACCTGACCGGCCCGCACGGCCTTGTTGAAGTCGTCGACGTGCCGGAAGCCGAACTCGGCGAGATCGTCATACCGCATGTCCATCTCGCGCACGACCCACTGCAGCGCCTCGGCGGCCTTCTTCGGGTTCGTGATGATGGGCGTGATCAGGTGCGGCACACCCTCGTAGGCGGACAGTTCCACACGCTTCGGGTCCACCATGATCATCCGGACCTCGTCCGGCGTGGCCCGCATCAGCACCGAAGTGATCATGGAGTTGATGAAGCTGGACTTACCGGAACCCGTGGCCCCGGCCACCAGCAGGTGCGGCATCTTCGCCAGGTTGGCCACCACAAAACCACCCTCGACGTCCTTGCCCAGGCCCGCCACCATCGGATGGTGGTCCTTGCGCGCCACCGAGGAGCGCAGAACGTCACCCAGGCTGACGATCTCCTTGTCCGCGTTGGGAATCTCGATGCCGATAGCGGACTTGCCCGGGATCGGCGAGAGGATGCGGACGTCGGCGCTGGCCACCGCGTAGGAGATGTTCTTGCTCAGCGCGGTGACCTTCTCCACCTTGACCGCCGAGCCGAGCTCCACCTCGTAGCGCGTGACGGTGGGGCCGCGGCTGTACCCGGTCACCTCGGCATCGATGTTGAACTGCTCGAACACGCCCATGAGCGCCTCGACCACACTGTCCGACGCGGCCGAGCGCGCCTTGTGCGGGCTGCCCTGGCGCAACACGTCGCTGGAGGGCAGCGTGTAGGTGATGTCGCCCGACAACGCGAGCTGTTCCACCCGCTGCGGGACCGGCGAGTGCGGCGGTGCCTCCTCGACCTGTTCCGCCGTCTCGGACGGTGGAGGCGGTGGGGGCGTCACGACCGTGGGGGCGTCGTCGTCCTTCGGCTTCTTCTTGGACTTGGCGGGGGGTTTCTCCCGCAGCACCGGGGAGTCGTACGGCTCGTCGTCCGTGGGATCGAGGCCCGCCTGCTTGCGCCGGCGAGGGCTGACCGGGCGGGACTCGTCGTCGGGATCCAGACGGCGGAATCCCAGCACCACAGCGACCCGGTCCCACAGCACGGCCGCATGCTCGGGCACCTCGTACAACGGCACCCCGGTGACCACCACGATGCCGAAGACCGTGAGCAGGGCCAGGAGCGGCACGGCGACCCAGACGGTCAGCAGGTCCGCCAGCACGGTGGAGGCGATGTAGCCGATGGCGCCGCCGGAGCGCTGCAACGCCTCGGCGCCGTCCACGGGACGGGGCATGCCCCCGGCGATATGCGCCAGGCCGAGCGCGCCGAGGGAAAGACTGGTCCAGCCGAAGACGCGGTGCCCGGCCGGGCCCTCTTCGCCTGGGCGGCGCATCACCTGCCAGGCGCTCATCACCAGGAGTACAGGGACCACATACGCGGCGGTTCCCACGGCCCCGGCGACGACATTGCGCACGACGTCGCCGATGGCGCCTTCGATCGACCACCACATCACAGCGGCGATCACCACGGCCACGCCGATGAGCGCCAAGCCGGCGCCATCGCGCCGCTGCTCGGTCGGAATCTCCTTCGCCGTCGAGCCGATTCGCCGTGAGGTCCCGCCGATCAGATGCGCGATGCCCATCCAGATCGCGGCGATACCCCGGCCGAGTGCTCGAACCAGGCGCAAGCCGGGGCCCGGCCGGCCAGGCCGCCGGGCCGGTGGACGCCGGGCAGGCTGACGGCGTGTGGAGCCGCGAGCCGCCGGGCGCTTCTTGGCGCCCGACGTGCTACGCGACCGCGCGGATGCAGCAGGTGCAGTAGTCGTGCGGGTCGCCATGAGAACCAGGTTACATCCGGCACACACGTATCTTCAGTCACACCCGTCCCGGCGCGCCGCGCTCCCCTTCCCCAAATGATCATGTAAACCATGTTTTCTCGTGCTTCACCACGTCTGCAGGCATGGTGAAGCACGTACAAACATGGTCTACATGATCATTTGGGGCTGAGGCCGGGGGCGGAGGTGCGCGCGGGCGGCGACGTCCTTTTCGGACGTTTGGAAGGTCGCGTGGCACCATGCCGGGTGAGGAGCCGGCGTTCGTGTTTTCGTGACGACGGAAGGACAGGCGTGGACCGTATCGGAGCCGACGACGTCAATGACCTGGCCGCGGGCGCGGCGTTGCTCGGATCGGGCGGCGGCGGCGATCCGCACGTGGTCGCCCCCCTGCTACATCGTGCCATCGAGGCGGGAGGGCCCGTCCCGGTCGTCACCGCGTCGGCGATTCCGGCTCATTCCCTGGTCGTCGGGGTGGTGCTCGGCGGCACGCCGGCCGCGCTGGCGGACTCACCACCGGGGACCGACGCAGCCCGGCAAGCACTGCGCATGGTCGAGCGGCACGTCGGCGGCCAGGCCGTCGCGGTGTTGCCGATCAGCGTCGGCGGGATGAACGCCCTATTCGCACCGGCTACAGCGGGCGAGCTCGGGCTGCCGTGCGTCGATGCGGACGGCATGGGCCGCACCCTGCCCCGGCTGGACATGACGCTCTTTTCCCTCGCCGGCGCTCAGGCATCGCCGCTCGCCGTGGTCGACGTCACCGGAAGCGGCGTCGTCGTGGCGGCCCGAACCGACGGCGAGACCGAGCGGCTCGCCCGGACGGCCGTCTCCGCTCTCGGCCACACCGCCGTGATCGCGGCGTATCCGATGACCGCTGCGGCGTGCACCGCCTACGCGGCGCTCGGCTCTCTCAGCTACTGTCGCGAGCTGGGACGGCGCGCCCTGAGCGGCCCTTCGGGGGGCGGCGTGAGCGACGATCTCCTCCGCTTCAGCACGGCCGACGTCCTCTTCAGCGGTCAGGTCGTGGACGTCACCCGTACGAGCACCGACGGCCGGATGCGGGGCGCCGTGACGGTCGAGGAGGCGAGCGACGACGGCCATCTGATGCGAATCGACTTCCAGGACCAGTATCTGCTCGCCACCCGCGACGGCGTCCCCGTCGCCTCCGCGCCGGACCTGATCGCGCTGATCGACGCGTCCGCCGGCGTCCCGCTCAGGGTCGACGCCATAGGCCACGGGCGGCAAGTGGAGGTCCTCGTCGTTCCGGCCCACGAACGCTGGCGCGACCCCGACGGCCTGGCACTGGCCGGACCGCGCGCCTACGGCTTCGATCTTCCGTATGTCGCCCGGACGCCTACGGCTGATCTCCCTCGAACGCCACCCGCGAGGCCAGGTGCGCCACGAGCCGGTCGTTCGGCTGGGCAAGATCCAGAGGGAGGAGAGCCTTGATCCGATCGATGCGCTGGAGCACGGTGTTGCGGTGCAGCCGCAGCACGTTCGCGGTGGCCGTGGTCGAGGACTCGTGATCCAGGTAGACCTTCAACGTGCGGACCAGGTCTCCGTTCGGATCCGCCTCGCGCAACGGCGCGAGCACCGAGGAGGTGGCGAGCAGCAGTGGCTCCGACCGCTGCCATCCGGACAACAGCCGGTCGACGCTCATCGATCCGAAACTCTCGACGCTGCCGAGCTCTCCCCGGGCACGGGCCAGCAGGCTCGCGTGCCGCGCCTCGCGCAGCGAGTCGGCGAGACCGGCCGGCCCGAAGTGTGGACGACCCACTCCGCTCGCGAGAGTCACACCTGGACGCTCGCCCCCCACCGTGCGCATGGCGTGTCCCAGCCGGCGGACGAGGCGTGGCAGCTCTGCGTCATCCGGCTCGGCGTCGAAGGTCAGCCAGGACACCCAGCCGCCGGTCCACTGGATCGCGCCGGGCGGCATGCCGCTCTTCGCGAGGACACCGTGCAGGAGCGGGAACGCAGACAGCATCCGCCCGTCCGGCGAACGGCCGTCGCCGACGTCAACGTCAACGTGGACGGCTATGTGCCAGCCGAACAACCGCCAGCCGAGCGCCGTGGCCCGCTGTATCGTGCCCGGGGCCAACTCGTCACCCTGCTCGAGCATCTCGCCGAGGACCAGTCCGCGGTACCGGGAGTCTCGCTCCGAGTACAGCGAGCTCGTCGAGATCCAACTGGTGAAGGCCATCGCGGCGATCGTCAGCACCCGGCTGACCCCTTCGATCATGCTCCGGCCCGGAATGGGGAGCCGCACGATCAGCCACAGGTTGCCCGGCACGTCCTGGCTGACCGTCGCCGGATGGCAGACGAGAGTGCAGCCGTTCTGGAACAGCGTGGTCACCGCCGGCGGACCGGGCTTTCCCAGCCGGTCGGCCAGCTTCGAGCGCATCCGCTCGTCGGCCACGTCGCGGTCACCGTCGACGACCTGTCCCTGGGCATCCGTGATCGCCGCCGGCAGCCTGACCGCGGCGCGGACCGCCCCGATCAATCCCTTCGTCGTGTGCGGCGCGCGCCGCAACCGGGCGAGCACCACGTCGACCATCTGCAGTCCTGCGAGCCGCGGTCCGCGCAGATGCCGGTCGACGGCGGCGACAGCAGACGTGGCATCGAGACCGTCGACCAGGATGAGGGGCACCGCGAAGCGATCAGCAAGGCGCAGGGTGGCTTCTGGCACGCGGCCGGAGCATCGCTCCACGACGATCCCCGCCAACTGCCGGTCCGACGCCACCCGGAGCGCCAGATCGACCGAGACGTCGTCCACGGAGAGATGAGCGCGTTCGAAAATCGCCAGAGATCGGGCCGGTAACGCCTCCAGGTCACGCGCTCTCGCGCAGACAGTCACCGACCCGACTTCGCGCGTGAGTCCGTCCCTTCCGCCGATCACCTCATACTCGCCGAGCAGATCGAAGATGAGGATCTCCGCCACGGACGTGGCAGATTCAGCAGTCGGCATGCGGGTAATCCTCTCGCGATGTCGGCCGGAGCCGCAGAAATTCTGCCAGTTCCGGCGCCGGCAATTCTCCCTTCCACCGGTCGGCATAGAAAGAATCCGGCTTGGGTGAGAAATGCCATCCGCAATACCGGACGAGACCGTCATCACACCTGGCGTCGCAAATTCGGCATAAGCCGCTTTTCGTCCGCGGACAATCGCCCGAAAGTGCAAGATACACATCTGGACCCTGACGTACCGGGCTTCATGCCCATGGTCAACGCGTCGTCGGCCGTCCATCATCGGAGATGCCGGGGGGCATCGCATCGAGACAGGAGACCGCGATGTCGGACGCCAGGGTGGGCTCGGTCCTTCAGCATCTTCGCCGCCCCCATACACAGCGCGATGACCAGGAAACGCACATGTTGCTCAATCTGGGCGTCGGCCTCATGCTCGCTCCGACGAGTGACGTGACCACGGATTTGACTCAACGCGTCCCCCAACTGCGGTGGCCGACTCGCGACGAGCTCGTCCGGGCGTACAACCACCGCACCGGGTTGCGCAGGAGCAAGGCGATCGTCGAGGACCGCTGGGTTCGCATGGCCGACTATCATCGCGATCTGACGGCTTGGGTGGTGGCGCGGATGCGCACGTCCACCCATCGCCAGATGCACGCGGTCGCAGGCGCCGCGGAGACGCCGGAGCCGATCACCACCGACAACTCCTACGACCTCAGCCGACGGGCCCTGGAACGGTTGCTGACGAATGAGGTCTTTCCCCTGTGGGCCATGTTGGTGTCGCTCGCAGCGTCGGACCCGGCTCTGGGACCGATCATCAGGCAGGCTCGTACCGAGGAGACGCTGCGGTGGGCCGAACTGGCGAACGTGCACTTCGAGACGGCCGGGCGTTCACCGCTGCCCGGTCTGACGACCATAGATATCGCGGAGTCGGTCAACGCGCTCTCGTTCGGCCTGGCCCTCCGCTACCGCACCGATCCGGCCCGCTTCGGGCACGAGCCTTCCCGCGCGGCCGAGCTGTTCGCCCAGACGTGTCTGGCGATGGTCGACGCTCTACTGACCCCCGCCACGAGCGCCGGCGAAACGGCCAGCGAGCCGACGATGACGATGGGCGAGGTGGTCACCCAGATGGCGACGGTCGGGGTCCCCCGCGTTCGTCGCCACGACGACGAGGCCTTGGTCTCCTGACGTCTCTCCCCCCTCGCGTGGCTACTTGGGAGCCGACGGATACGCCACGCTGAATCCCCGTTTCCACTCGCTGTGGCCGCTCTCCCACGCGAGCCCGAGGATCCGGCGGGCCCGTTCACCCGCGATCTCGAGGTAGCCGAGCTCGGGTATCGGCAGTGCCGTCACGAGCTTCACGTCCAGGACGACCGACGAGTTCAGGCCGCGCTCCGAACCCAGCTTCTTGCTCATCCCCGCGTTCAGGTCCAGCCGGAAGCCGAGGCTCTGCGTGCTGGCGGCCAGCAGGCCGCCGACCGAGGCCAGCCCGTCGATCGCGGTCTGCTTCACGTTCGGCATGGCTCCGAGCTCTGCACCGACCCGGCCGGCGTCGTCGAGCTTGGCCCCCTTCTGCAGTTCGGTCTTCTCCGCCTTGCGTGCGAGGTTGTCGCTCGCCGCCCGGAACGTGTCGACCAGCATCACGGCCCCCTGGCCAGCGGCCAGGGCCGCACCGCCGCCCGGTAGCGTGGCGCCGAGCGCCGCCCACAGGCTCACCTCTTCGAACTCCCAGTTCTGGAAGTTCGAGATGCCTTTGCGCTGCTTCTTGTGCAGGCCTTGTTGCCGCATCGAGAAGACGCCCATGAGCTGCCCGGTGAAGGGGCCCACCGTGAGGCTCTCGTACAGGGTCAAGGTGTACGTCTTGCGGGACAGGCGCTTCTCGGCTCCCCGGCCCACCCGTTCGGCCACGTTCTTGGAGAAGAAGCCGTCGGAATGACGGTTCTGCTGTCCCGCGCCACCCTTGCGGTTGTCCATCGACGTGCGGTCATAGCGCACGCCACTCCACATCTTCGCGCTCGCAGACAGCTCCGCCGCCGAGCCGTAGCCGACGCTGGCGCCCACCTCCGCCAGTGATCCGAGCTCGACGAAGTTCGCGGCGTCGTCGTTCGGATCCGCGCTCCCCCACATCTTCTTCTCGACTCCGCGGGACCAGGAATCGGCCTTGAGCCGGTGATACCGCGATGTCCCGCCACCGCCCCACAACGAGGTGGCGATCTCTCTCGGCAACTGGCTCTGGCGCATCTGCCGATACAGCGCGTAGGAGAGCATCGTCATCGCGTCCGCGGCCGACTTGCCCGACAGTTTGACGTAGAGACCGATCGCCGCCTTGACCTCGGCGATCGGCAGCCCGACCGCCACCTGTGGCGCGATCTCCAGCTGAGCCATGACCGAATCCGAGTCGCTCCGCTCACCGTAGAAGCGCAAGAAGCCGCCGACCATGACCGGTGTGTCGGGAATCGGCACCTTGAAATCGACGCTGAACGACGCGCTGTCCCCGGCCCGCGGCAGTATCGCGTCGAGCGGGGTGGCGAGCCTGGTGAAGATCGAGTCGAAGCTGCCCTCGTAGTGCTTGCGCAGCTTCTGCATGACGGCGGATTGCCCGGGCACCGCCTCCTGCGGGACATCGCTACCGCCGGCGGCGCTCTTCCGCCTCAGTAGGCCAGCCCGCTCGCGCTCCAGCTCCTGAAGGAACACCGCCATTCCGATCCCGCGCTTGCGTCGGGAGGGGTCGAACTCGAACTGGCTGGGAGGCGGCGCCGCGCCTTTCGCCGCCGGAGCCTTCTTCGTCCGCGCGGCCAGCAGGCCGTCGTCGCGCTGAGTATGGCTCTCGGTCCAGAGCAGTGCCAGTTCCTTCATCTCGTCCAGCAAGGCGAGAGCGCGGTCGACGCGCTGGTCGGGCACCTCGCCGGTGCCGGCCCTTCTCAGTCGCGCTTCCTTCTTCTTCGACTTCTTCGTCACCGGGGCCGCGTCGGCCGCCGCATCGGCGGGCGAACACAGCTCGGTGTACTGCGCCAGCAATCCCGAGATCGCTCGCTGTGCCGAGCTGCGCCCGGTTAGGGGTCCCTCATAAGTCTGTTTCATGAACCAGTCGGCGGAGACGAACCGCCGGACCGTGGCGTCGGCCACCGGCCCGTTCGCGGCCGGCGGCGGCGCTGCCGTGTCGCGCCGCGACGTCGTCCTGTTCAGCGTAGACAGTGCCTGGTCAGCCATCCGATCCGCGTCGCGCTCCGCGGGGTCGTCAGCCCGGCCGACGATGAGCCCGGCGCCCGTGGCCGACGGGCCGGTCTGCAGTGTGTGGGCCAGCTCATGAGCCAGGAGGCGGCGCCCACCGGGAGTGGACGGTGCGTAACCGCCGCGGCTGAAGTAGATGTCGGAGCCGACGGTGAAGGCCACCGAGTGCATGGCACGCGCCAAACGCCCGGCCTCGTCGTCGGCGTGAACGCGGACATCGCGGAAGTCGGCGCCGAACGCGGCCCCCATGGAGCCCGACACGTCGGAAGGCAGCCGGCTGCCCCTGGACCGCCGACGCCGCAGGACTTCGACCGTGCCCGGATCGACCGCCTTGCCACCCAGCGGGTCGGACCGAGACGCTCGGCGTTGCATCTGCTCCGCACCGAATACCAGGCCGGGGACCGTTGCGAACTGTGTGGGGGCCGGCCCCGCCGCCGCCGCGGCCGTGGCCGGCTCGTGGCTTCCGGCCCTGGGCGCGGGCCTCTTCAGACGTTCGTGGGCATCGGCCATGTCTTCCCCTGACGTTCCGGCGCCACGTACATGCGGCACCGCCATGCAAACAGATGGCACGGCCGCCGGCACAGGGTCGAAGCACAAGCATGTGCGCATGAGATTCGGCGTCCGGGTGCTCAGGCTCTCGCGGCTGCCGGACCGCGCGCCTACCATCGCGACGCATGGCACCCAGTCTCGCGCAGCTGACCGATGCCCTCGAGAACGCCGCCAAACGACGCTTCGCTGTGGCGGGCGAACCGGGGCCCGACACCGAACGTGGACGTCGGCTTTCGGCCGCGATCGAGGCGATGCGTCACGATCACGTCTACCCGGCCGAACAGCCGGAACACCGTGCGGACGGCGACCACCACGACGAGCGCGTGGACGTGATCACCGCAGTCTTCGGCCTGGACGAGCTGGAGGCGCAACTGCTCGTCACGGCGCTCGCGCCGGAGATGGACGCCTCGGCAGCCGACGCCTTCACCTTGCTCGGCGGGGACTGGACATCGGGACGAGCGACCGTGGCGCTCGCCCTTGAAATGTGCGGTGTGCCGACCGGATCGGCTACCGGCCGTACGTTGCTGTCGACGTCGGGCCGCCTGCTCCGGCACCGGCTCGTGCTTCTCTCCGGTGACGGCCCTTTCCTGCGCCGCTGCCTGCGCCTTCCCGACCGGGTCAGCGGCCATCTGCTCGGCGACGACATGCCGGAGCTGAGCATCCGCCGGCTGCTCACGCCTGTGACCGGTCTGCGGACCGCCCACAGCGACGAGCTGGCGCGTGCCGTCGCCGCCGGCGCACCGCTGAGCTGGCTGCACAGTCCGCCCGGCGCACCCGGCGCCGAGGTGGCCGCGGCGGCGCTCGAAGCGGCCGGGCTCGACGTTTTGGCGGCCGATCTGTCCCGCCGTCCACCACACGCCGTGCTCGCCGACATCGTGGCGGAGCTCGGCCGGGAAGGCGCCCTGCAGGCGAGTGGCGTGGTCATGCTGGGGGCCGACGTGCTGGCCGAGCCGGAGCACCACTGGATCGCCGATCGTCTCCTCGAGTCCGTGGTACCGATCGTCGCCGTGGCACGACGCCCGTGGGACGCTCGCGCCGCCCGCCGGCTCCCGTATCTGGCCGACATTCCACCACTGACCCATCACGGGCGCTCCGCTTTGTGGTCTCAGCGCCTGGGCGCACCAGCCGGGAGCGACGACGACCCGCAGCGGCACGAGCTCGCCGCCCTGCGCCTCGATCCGTCCCAGATCGCCATGGCGGCGGACCAGGCGCATCTCCTCGCCGCCGTGCGCGACGAGGCACTCGGCAGCGAGCTGGCGCGAGAGGCTACCCGCCGCCTCGTCTCGGGCACGCCGGCGGTGCCTGCCCCCGCTGTCGCCGCGCCGGCCCGCACCTCGCTGCACGACATCGTGCTGCCCCCGGACGCCCAGGGAGAGCTCGAGCGTCTGATCGCCTGGGGCAGGCACCGGGAGGATGTGCTCACGCAGGGCCCGGTGCAGGGAAAGGGTGGCAAGGCGGGCGGGATCGTCGCGATGTTCAGCGGCGGCCCCGGCACCGGCAAGACGCTGGCCGCGCACGTGGTCGCCGATGCCTTGGGGCTCGAGCTCTGTCAGGTCGACCTCTCCAGCGTCGTCGACAAGTACATCGGCGAGACCGAGAAGAACCTGGAACGTGTCTTCCAGCAGGCCGAGGCGCAGAACGCCCTGCTGTTCTTCGACGAGGCCGACGCGGTCTTCGGCAACCGTTCCCAGGTCCGCGACGCTCGCGACCGCTACGCGAACACGGAGGTGTCGTATCTGCTGCAGCGGATGGAACAGTTCCACGGCATCGCCGTGCTCGCCACGAACCTCCGGGGCAACATCGACTCCGCGTTCTCCCGGAGGCTGCACTTCGTCGTCCACTTCCCCGACCCGGACGCGTCCACCCGCCGGCACCTCTGGGTTCGTCACCTCGACCACATTGCGGCGCTCGACGAGGCCGACCCCGTCGATCTGACCGGATTGTCGGAGGCCCTGGAAGTCTCCGGCGGAGACATTCGCAACATCGTGCTGTCCGTGGCCTACGACTCCATCATCGAGCAGGTGCCGGCCGGCATGCGGCATGTGGTGCTGGCCGCGGAACGGGAGTACCGCAAGCTGGGCCGGCGGCTGCCGGACGGATGGCCGCCGGCGAGCGCCGCCAGATAGCCCTCCGCCCGCATCTCATGCGTTCTCGCAGGTTCGCGGGGACTGCCTCACAGCACCGTCCGCGGTGTTGGATGAATCGTGCGCTCTCCGGGGCCTGCCGGCATCACGGCGAGCCGGCACGACCGACATCGGACGACTGGACGGCACGAATGCTCATACCGGCGGTGAACGATGGCCTGGAGAACATGCTGCGCGCTACGGTGCCGTTGCCTCCCGACCTCGGCGATGTCTCCTTCGAGCGGCCTTCGGGAACATGGTCGGCCCAGATCAGCAGGGTCACCGTCAACCTGTTCCTCTATGGCGTCGGCCGCAGCCCGCTGCCGCCGTCTGGGGGCGGCTCTCGCCTCACCGACGCCGGACGACTGGAACGGCAGGACCCGTCGCCCATCCTCGAGCTGCGCTACCTCGTCAGTGCCTGGGCGGCGACGGTCCGGGACGAGCATCGCCTGCTCAGCGATGCCCTGAACGGGCTGGTCACCCATCAGGCGATTCCCGCCGAGCACGTCCGGGCGGCGCTGAGCTCCGATGTGCGGCTCGTGCTGGCACGCGACGAGTCGAACCGGCCCCGCGACCTGTGGGCGTCGATCGGAGGCACCCACAAGGCGTCCTTCACCCTCTTCGCGATCGTCGCGGCCGACGCCGCGCCGTGGAAGGAGACGGCCACCGGGGTGGAGCAGATCGAGAGCCGCACGATAGCCCGCCCCAGCGCCCACGCCGGCACGTCACCCGCCGGCGGGCCTGCCACCGAAACCGGTGCCGGGGCGAGAACCCGCCGATCCCGAGCACAGGGCACGGTCGTCTCCGAGGTCGCGCGCGAGGGCGGACTATGACCACCCACGCGGAAGGCCCGAGTCGGGAGGCGATCCAGCACGGCGGGCTGAAGATCAGCGGCAGCGTCGATCGCCTCGACCTCGAGCCGGGCCAGTCAGCGGAGCTGTCCCTGAAGGTGACCAACTCCACGGACGTGATCGACGGCATCAGCGCCCGCGTTCTCGGGCTGCCGGACGGCTGCGTGACCAGCCGGCCAGCGCAGCTGTCACTGTTTCCAGAGGCGAGCGGAACCATCACGGTCGAGATATCCGTTCCGCCGACCCACCCGTCGGGCACGCACCCGGCCACGGTGGAGGTCAGCTCCGTGCATCGCGAGGGAATGGTCGACCGCTTCCAGCTTCACCTGGTGGTGGCGACGCGCCCCGGGGTCGATCTCACCAGCCGTCCCCAGCTGGTCCGCAGCCGACGCCGGGCTTCCTTCGCGGTCACCGTGTCGAACACCGGGAACAGCAATCTGGATCTGACCTGTGCCGCAGTGGACGCCGAGCGTTCCCTGCGGCTGGCGTTCTCGCCACCTACGCTCTCACTTCCTCCGGGCTCCGAGGCGATCACCACCGTCACGGCCCGGGCTCCACGCAGGTGGTTCGGCGGCGACCACGATCACGGCATCACCATCCGCGCCATCGACGACGACGCGTCCGGCTCGGTGGCCCTGACCTACCGGCAGCGGCCCATGATCGGCCGCGGAGCTGTCACCGCGCTGGTGCTGGCCGGGATCGTGGCGTTGTGGGCGACAGCCTTCCTGCTGGGAATCGCCTACGTTCTCGGCGACGAGCCTGTCGTCAAGACCGCTCCTGCGTCGTTCTTCGCCGCCTCGGCGACCGCCGACCCGGTAGCGGCCGGCGTGACCAGGGAGGCGAACACGAGCGAGCCGGCCAATGAGCCGGCCCGGGCGACGGACACGACGCCGCCCGGCGCACTGCCGAAGGACGGGCTGCTTCCGCCCGGCGTCGGAGGCACACTGACCGGCACCGTGACCGGCGCCGACAGCGGCGAGCACGTGGGCCAGGTGGAGGTCGAGGCCCTGCGCCGAACGCCCGACGGACTGGCCGAGGTGAGCTCTGCGGCCACGCAGGCCGACGGCCGTTACACGCTCGCCGGGCTGTTCCCGGGCGAGTACCTGCTCCGATTCGGCGGCCCGGGCCACGAGACCGTGTGGTACCCGTCGGCTCCGGACGACGCGGCGGCCGAGCCCGTGATCGCACACGGCCGCCGATCCACCGAGGGCATCGACGTGGTGATCAGCGGCGAGCCGGCGTCGATCTCGGGCACGGTCGACGTCGGCGACGTGACCGAGCCGGTGCCGGCCACGGTGACCGCCCGGCCGGCGTGGGCCGAGCCAGGCGACGCCCCGGACGAGTTCGTGACGACCACTGACGAGTCCGGTTCCTACACGCTGGACGGATTGGCGGCGCCGGGAACCTACGAGCTCACCCTCGAAGCCGAGGGATACCGGCCCACCACCGTGGTCGAGCACGTGCGCGGCGGTCAGCAACGGTTCGTCTCGAGTGTGCGCCTCGCCACCGGTAGCGGTCAGATATCCGGCCGCGTCTCCGACGGGGAAGGACCTCTGGGCGGCGTCACCGTGAGCACAGCGGTCGACGACACCCTGGTGGCGGCGGGCACTCCCACGGTCGGGGACGTCGGCACCTTCGTCCTTCCCGGGCTGCCCACTCCCGGTACCTACGTGGTGACGTTCACCCTGGAGGACTACGCGTCCCAGAGTGCCGTCGTGGAGCTCGGCGCGGGCGAGAACGTCACCGACCTGTCGATCTCGATGGCCGGCGGCGCCGGCACGATCGCCGGCATGGTCACCGGGGAGGACGGCGCCGGCATCGGCGGCGCGGACGTATCGGTGGGCGGTCTCGCCGAACCGGTGTCCACCATCACGGTGACGGACGGCTCGGTCGGCTCGTTCGCGATCGCCGGCCTCGACGCCGGCTCGTACACCTTGACGTTCACCCGGGACGGCTACCAGGAGCAGACCGTGCCGGTGACCGTCACCGGGGACGCGCCCGTCCCGCCCGTCAACGTGGTGATGCCCGCAGCGTCGGGAGAGATCGCCGGGCGGGTCACGGACTCGGAAGGCGAGCAGCTCGCCGGTATCGAGGTGTCCGCGACGGACGGCCGCGAGGTATGGAGCACTACCTCGACAGCGGGCGGGCGCTACCGCATCAGCGAACTGCCCGCCGGCACCTACACGGTCAGCGTCACGCTGGACGGGCGACTGCGCAGCGGCCGGATCGTCGCCGTCACGTCCAGCGACGACGCGGGCGCCGACCTCCGCCTCGACGAGGCACGCTGACATGCGGGTCGTCGTCGAGCCACGGATCATCGAAGTCACGGGTGAACAGTCCAGGCTCACCGTCCAGATCACCAACACCAGCGAGATCATCAGCGGCTACGCGATCCAGGTCCTCGGCGCGGATCCGGATTGGGTGGCGGTCGACGATGCCGCCCCGACGCTCTTTCCCGGCAGCACCACCACCGTGACCATCACGTTGACGACGCCCGCGGATCTCGGATCCGGCGTTCGCCGGATGGCGGTACAGGTGCGGGAGAAGACGCCGCCTTTCCGCACCACGGTCGACGAGCTGGAACTGCACGTAGCCGAGGTGCCGGCCACCGCCGTCACCCTCGACCCGGTCACCGTCAGCGCCGGACGCCGGGCGTCCTTCGGTGTCACTGTGCAGAACACCGGCAACACGGCGTTCAATGGCGTGTTCGCCGGGTCCGATCCGGAGGACCGGATCCGTTTCCGGTTCGCTCCGGCGACGGTCGAGCTGGCCCCGAAGGAGACCATCAGCGCCCGGATGGAGGTCCGGGCGCGGCGGCCGCTGCTGGGCTCACCGGTGGTCCGCCCCTTGGGTGTCCGCCTGGAACCCGAACGGGCGCCGGGCGCCGCCCCGGCCGGTGACCCTCAGGCACACGGCAGTTTCGTCCAGCGGGCGGTGCTGAGCCGCGGTGCGATATCACTGGTCGGGCTGCTGGCCGCCATCACGATCTTCGCCTTGATGATCACCACGGCGATGTCCGGCGTGGTGAGCCAGTCGGCGGCCGACCGCGACCTCGCGATCCAGGTCGCCCAGGCGCGCGACGCGGACGGCGCGTCGCCGGCCGCCGTGTCCGGGACGGTCCGGCTCATCACGACGGGCGACCCGGTCGCGGGCGTAACCGTGGAAGCCTTCGACCAGCGGGACCCTGCTGGGCCCGTGGCCACGACGGCTACCGGTGACGAAGGCCGGTACACGATCGAGGGCCTGGGCGAAGGCGCGTACCTTCTCCGCTTCCACGGCGCCGGGTACTCCGAGATCTGGTACCCCGGCTCGCCGGACAGCGGCGATGCGGAACCGGTCGAGGTGGCGCCGGGCCAGGACCACGACGACGTCGACGCCGCGCTCGGCGGCTTGCCGGCGACCCTCGCCGGCACCGTGGAAGGCGACGACGTGTCGGCCGCCACGATCTCCGTGCAGATTCCCCTCGACGAGCTCGGCGAGGACGCCCGGCGGGGCGAGGTATCCGGTACCGCCGACGCCGAGGACCGGCGGTCTTCCGCGGAGGGGGCCGTCATCCGGACCGTCCCGGTCGGTTCCGACGGTTCGTTTGAGATCCCCGACGTGCCCTCGCCTGCGGTCTACGACCTCACCGTGACCAAGACTGGATTCGCCACCGAGGTCCAGCGGATCGACCTCGCCCCCGGGGAGGAGCGCACCGGCATCAAGATCAGGCTGCGTTCCGGTGATGGCCTGATCGCCGGGGACGTCCGCGGCGCCGACGGTCCGATCGGCGGCGCCGACATCTCCGCGTCGGCGGGTGAGTCCGTCGGCCGCACCGTGTCGCTCACGGAGGACGATATCGGCGCATTTACTCTCCGGGACCTGCCGACTCCCGGCACCTACACGCTCACCGTCGGCGCTGCCGGGCACGCACCCGAGACGCTCACGGTCAACCTGGCGGCCGGTCAGCAGCTCACCGGTGTCTCCGTCACACTCGGCTCCGACGCCGGCGAGCTGTTCGGCCAGGCGTTCGAGACGCCCGGCGACGTGCCGGCCAGCGGAGTCGACGTCACCGTCAGCGATGGTTCGACCAGCGTGAGCACAGTGACGCAGAGCGCCGGCGACGGTACCGCCGGGGCGTGGCGGGTGAGTGGGCTCGCGGTGCCGAGCACGTACACCGTGACGTTCTCCCGTTCCGACCTCGAGGACCAGACCATCCAGGTCGGCCTCGACCAGTACGGCCGGATCACCTCCGGCGGCGACCGCGAGTCCGGCGTCCGGGTCGTGATGCGGGCAGCGGGTTCGAACTTGACCGGACGGATCTCCCTGCGCGACGCCGTCGACGGCAGCGTCGAACCTGCGGGCAATGTCGTGGTCACCGCCGTCTCCGGACCCGACGAGTACGTCGTGACGACCGCGTCGCAGCCCGCCGACGACGTCGGCCGGTTCAGCATCGACCAGCTGCCGCCGGGGACGTACACCGTGACGGCCGCGCGCACCGGTTCGACGCCTGCGTCCTCGACTGTGACGCTCGAAGCCGGCGTCGATCGGTCGGTCGATCTCCAGCTTCCGGCACCCGCGTCGATCACCGTCACGGTCATCGGTGACGAAGGCCCGCTGCGCGGCGCGCTGGTCACGCTGTACCGGGCCACCGAGTACACGACGTCCGCCGCCGCGGTGACGTCTGCACGCGCCGACGAAGCCGGCCGGGTCGTGTTCGCCGACCTCGACGCGCCCGAGCACTACATCGCCGACGTCCGGCTCCAGGAAGCAGGCGCCCCGATAGCCGCGTCCGGTCCCATCACGTTGGATCTCAGTGAAGCCGCGACCGTGCAACTGACCGCACGAGGCGGCCAGACAGGCGACGGTGAGTGGCAATGAGCGAAGCGCTCCGCTCGGACAACCGGCGACCCGACGGGGAAGCTCCCCCCGTCATCGAAGTGTTGCACCTGCCCCAGAGCGCTGCCGGGCAGCCCGCAGCGCTGCGGCTGCGAGTACACCACGACGCACCGGCGCCTCGCAGCGTGACGCTCTGCGTGATCGGGCTGGATTCGGCCTGGGTGCCAGGACCGGCACGCGTCCTCGATCTGCCGCCGATGACCGCAGCGTCCGTGGAACTGATCCTTCACCCGGCGGCCGGCGCCGTGGCTGCCCGGTACCCCTTTGTCGTCACGGCCCAGTGCACGGACCCCGGATCGGGTGCGTCGACGGCACCGGCAGCCGTCGCAGAGTCGGTGCTCACTGTGGGCCAGCCTGGATCAGTGACGGTGTCGATCGATCCGGCGGAGGTGCGGACCTCTCGTGGCCGCCGGGTGAGAATCGTCCTGGCCAACTCCGGCGCCGCGCCGGTGCGAACCGGAATCGAAGTGACCTCCCCGCCGGGCATGCGGGCGTCGTGCCGGACAACCAGCGTCGAGGTCCCGCCACACGGGACTCGCACCGTCAAAGCCCGTGTCCGCGGCCGCAGGATCCGGATGCTCGGGCACCCGGTGCGCCACACCTACAGCGTCTCCACCCACGGCGCCCAAGCACCGGCCACCGCGCGTGGGGTGCTCGCCGTCCGCCCGGTGTTCGGGCCAGGCTGGCGCAAGGTCCTCGCCCTGGCCACCGTGGTGGCCGTGTGGGCGGCCGCCGCCGTGATCGGGATTCCATGGGCCTCCGAGCGGCTGAGCCGTGGCGAGGACCAGAGTGCCGTCGCTGATGGCGGCCACTTTGGTGATGCCGTCTCGGGTGACGGCTCCCCCGGCGGGTCCGGTGGCGCAGCCCGCTCCGGCGACCCCGGCGGAGAGGAGGGTGGCACGGACGCACAGGTGATCGGCGACGGAACCCGCATCAGCGGCGTGGTGGAGGCGGAGCAGCCTGGCGGGGTCACCGTGGCGCTCGCGCCGACGTCGTCCTTCGGTGAGGCCGGCGCGGACGCCAAGGTGGCACTGGCCGGGGACGAGCCGACGGCGGACTCCACCGTGGACCTGCACCGCAGCACGGTGACGAACGAGGACGGCGCCTGGGCGGTCGCCGGTCTCGGCCGCTCCGGCTACTTCCTCGTTACGTTGTCCAAGGCCGGATTCCGGACCGAGCGCCGTGTCGTCGACGTCGCCGCCATGACGGAGCCCCTCACCGTGCGTCTCGACCCGGGCGACGGCCGCGTGTCCGGCCGGGTCACCGGGCCGGACGGCCCGGTCGGGGGCGCGGAGGTCACCATCACCGACGGTACGCTCACCGTGACGACGAGCAGCAGCACCACCGGCGACGTCGGCACCTGGGCGGTGGACGGGCTGTCCACGCCCAGCACATACCTCGTCACCGCCGAAGCCGCCGGTCTCGGCGCCGCGTCGGCGCTGGTCGCGCTGGAAGCCGACGGATCCGCTAGCCAGAACCTGGAGTTGCGCCAGGGAACGGCCACCATGACCGGGCAGATCACCGGGCGGGACACCACGGGCCGGATCGGCGGCCTCGGCGGCGTCACGGTCACAGCCGACGACGGTGTGACCACCCGCACGGCCACTACCGTCACCACGGCGACCGGTAGCGGGCCCCGAGGGCTGTTCACCCTGCCGGACCTCCCGAGCCCGGGCTCGTACGTGGTCACGGTCCGCGGCGACGGCTACGAGGAGCAGACTCGGCGGGTGGAGTTCCACCAAGACGGAACGGCACTCCGCCAGCTCGACATGCGCCTGACCTCCTCCGGGGGTTCGGTCCAGGGCAGGGTGACCACGGCCGACGGGGAACCGCTCGGAGCCGGGTTGTCCCTCGTCGACGACGACGGCGTCGCGTACAAGGTGATGAGCGCTGCAGGCGCAGGCGACGGGCGATACCGGTTCTCCGGCATCGCCGCCGGCGACTACATTGTCGCCGCGGAGGTGTTCGGGCACCTGACCGGCTACGCCCGCGTGGAGGTGAGCGCCGGCGAGGTGACGACTTCGGACCTGGCCCTGACGCCGATTCCCGGTGGTGGGCTCAGCGCCACGTCGTCGATAACCGGACGCGTGGTGGACGCGAGCACTGGTGGCGGCGAGATAGTCTGCGCCGGACAGCACGACGACTGCCTCGTGACCGTCACAACGGCTGCTGCCGACGACGAAGGCCGGCTCCGTGAAGTGTCCGCGCAGTTCGAGCCGGACGCCACCTACACGATCCCGGGCCCGGACGACGACGGCCTGCTGCCCGGACTCTACGAGTTGGTGTTCTCGGCGCCCGGCTTCGAGCCGGAACGGCTGACCGTCGAGGTGCCGATGGATCAGCGGGTCACCGCACCGGTCGCAGCGTTGCTGCCGTCGCCGTCGATCGTGGGCTCGGTCTCCACCCGGGTCGGAAGTGTGCCCGACGGCACGTGCGTGGTGGCCGTACCGGCGGGGGCCGGCCCGGACAGCGTGGGAGATTGTGTCCCCACCGACGACGACCCGGTCGCTCCCCGCTGCGAGATCACCGACGGCGTGTGGTGCGCGTTCACCGGTCCCAACGGCGGCTACGAGATCCCTAGCCTGCCGTCTGGGTCCTACCGGGTGTCGGTCCGGGCCGGAGACTCGGAGTATCGCAGCATCGCCCCGGTCACCATCGCGTTGCCGGCAGGGGACGTTCGACGCTACGACGCGACACTGAACCGCCTCGGGCGGATGCGCATCACCGTCCAGGGCAACGACGGCCAGAGTGCGTCCCAGCCCGTCGCCGGGGCCACGGTGCGGGTCACCGCCGGCGACGAGGACATGACCGACCAGGTGCGCATCGACCGCTCCGACGAGGCGGACGGCGTCTACCTCGTCACCCATCTGGATCCTGGCGTGGTGTACCGCGTCGGGTTCGGGTGGTCGATTCCCGGCTCGGATCCGCTTCGGACTCTCTCCGGCGATGTCGAGTCCACCGCCGGGCTGAACAACGAGGTGCCGCTCGCCCTGACGCTGACCGGGGAGACGCGGCGTTTCACCGGTCAGGTCGTGCACGAGCTGGACGGAGACGACCCGCGTGGTGTCGCCGGCGCCAAGGTGGAGATCACTGGGATCGTCGGCTACAACGGCCTGCTGCCGGTGCAGGACACCGCGAGCGTCGTCACCGACGCCGACGGCCTGTTCGCCGTCGTACCGGAGCCGGCTGATGGCGATATCCCCGAGGCGGTGCTGCCGATCGTCGATGGGCGCGTCGATATCGTGGTCACCAAGGCGGGGCACGAACGGCGCCGGCTCAGCGGCGTCACCGTCTCCGACGAGCAGGACCTCTTGGTCTACCTCACCCCGTCGGGACGCCCGGTCAAGGGGCGGCTCGCGCTGGTACCGGAAGCCGACACCGACCTCTCGGCCACCACCGTAGCGCTGACGAACACGCCGCCGGGTGCGGAAGGCACCCGGATCCGGTTCACCTCCGCCGGCTGCCTCATCTGGTCCGATCCAGGGCAGCGGGTGGACTCGGACTACACCAACGACTGCGGGCAGGACGCCGGCGGCGTTCGCGCCTCTCTCGCCCGTCCAGGAGAGTACACCGCAAGGCTGAGCCGACCCGGGTATGCGGACGCCGAGGTGAGTTTCGCCGTCGACCTGCTCACCGAGGGCGGTCGCCAGGAGCTCACCGGCCTGGTTCTGTCGCGTGACGGCGGGCTGGCCGTGCAGACGGTGAACGCCGACGGTGAGCCGGTCTACGGCTCGCGGCTCGTCCTGAGCGCGACGGGAGTCCCCGAGCAGACCCGGGCGGCCGAGCCGGGCACCAACCGTACCGTTTTCAACGACCTGCCCAGCCGGCTGCCCGACGGCGGCTGGTACACGATCCGCGTCGAGGCAGCCGGGTACGAGTTCGGCGAGTTCAGTGCGGGCCATCTCGTCGAAGGCGGGGTGGTGGCACCAGAACCATCTCCGTTCTCGGTGCCTCCCGACGGGATCGGCGCCTACCAGGTCGAGCTCGTGAAGATGGGCGAGATCACGGGCGTGCTGACTGCCCAGACCGACGTCGACGGGGAGATCCAGTCGACGCCCCTGGCCGGTGCCACCGTCAGAGCCGAGCACGAGTCCGGCCTGGAGTTCTCAGCCTCGTCCGGCGGCGGCGGTCGCTTCTCCATCACGGGCACCCGCGACGTCGCCGGCCTCGTCCCGGGCCGCTGGGAGCTCACGGTGGACCCGCCCGACGGCTTCACCTTCGAGGGCGAGCCGGTCGAGGTCCACGTCACCGACGACTACCAGGTGGAGTATCCCGCCGGGAACTCCGATCCCTTCGTTCTGGCGGTCCAGGCGAAGCCAGTCGAGGTCTTCGTCAACGTGTACGTGCCCGGCGCCGATGGTGAACCACCCACCCTATTGGCCGGAATGACGGTGGAGCTGCTGCGCGGCGGGCAGGTCCAGCCGGCGCAACCCTGCGGCGGCGACTCCTGCCCCGACGGTGAGTACCGCTTCGTGGACGTGCCACCCATTCCGCAGACGTTGCGCGTGAGCGGCGAGAACTACGCGCCGCTCACCCTGACGATCCGGCCCGAGCCCGGTGAGGCGAACACGTTCAACGTTCCGGTGACACAGCTGCGGAACACCATCCAGGGCACCATCGGCGCACAGGCGGGCAGCCACCCGGCCGAGCCGCTCGCCGAGGTCGACACCTGGCTGTGCCGGGCCGACGAGACCGACGCCGAAGGCCTGTGCCCGGCGGAGGACGGCGACCCGGTCCGGTCCGGCTCGGTCTTCGAGTTCAGCGGGCTCAACGACGGTACGTATGTGGTCGACATCCGCCCTCGCCACGGCCAGCCGTATCCGGCAACCACGAGGACCGTCACCGTCGCTGCGGGCCAGATCGTCGCCTTCGACATCGTGTTGCACGCGGCGGCGGAACCGATCACCGTCACCGCGATCGCCGAGAACGGCTGGGATCTCACCGGCGCCGTGGTCCGCTTGGTGGCCACCGACGGCTCTGGGCAGTCCCCACCGGCGGCACAGACCGTCGTTCGGGCCGGCGAGGACGAGTACTCCACGACGTTCGCGCAGGTGCCGGCAGGAACCTGGGAGGCGATACTGACCGGGCCACAGGGGCATGTCGGTGTGCACACCAGCGGCCCGCCCGGCGAGACCACACGGGACCTCGTCATCGACGTGGCGGAGGTGCGGATACGCATGGACGTCCGGTCGGCCGCGGTGGACTCGCCGGGCACCGTCTCGGTGTCGGTGGCCGACTCACAGAGCCAGGAGGTCCTGGCCGACCAGCTCTTGGTCAACGCCGGGTTGAGCACTGTCTATCTGAAGAACGACGACGAGTACACGGTCGACGTCGACCTCCCGGAAGACGCGCCCTCGGGATGGTCGGTGGAACCGTCGCGGGTGGACGTCCCGAGCGGTGAGCGCGACGTCGCCGCACGGTTCGTTCTCGAGCCGCCGCCTCCGACGACCACCGCCGTCACCGTCTCCCCCGATCCGGCTGTCGCCGGCGAACCGGTCACCTTTACCGCGTCCGTGTCATCCGCCGGCGGTGCCGTCGACGGCGGGGAGGTCGAGTTCTCGGTGGACGGTGAGTCCGTCGGCAACGCCGAGGTCGAAGACGGTTCGGCGGACTTCGCCCATACCTTCCCGGCAGGCGGGACGGAGCACAGCGTCCGCGCCGTCTACTCCGGGCCGGGCTACGCGGACTCCGAGGCGACCACGACGGTGTCCGTCGAGTCACCCCCGGACGACGAGGACCCACCTGCCGACGACGAAGACCCACCCCCGGACGAAGAAGACCCACCTCCCGACGACGACGAGGAGAACCCACTCCCCGACGGACAGGGCGGGTGGTCCGATGCCGAGGACGCGCGACCCGGGGGTTCCCGCCCGGCTCAGTCGGTGAAAATGACGGCGATGCTCGCCGCGGCCAGAAGAACCATGCCGATCACCAGCAGCACGAGCCACCACCTCGGCGCCCGCACCACCGGGACCGGAACCTGGTCCGGAGTCGGTGGCGGCGGAGGCGGCGCGGCGGCCGGCTCGGGACGGATGACCATGTCTTTGCCGCAGCGGCAGCACACGACGGCACGCGGGGGGTTCGGCTCGGCGCAATGCGGGCACGGCGCGGAGGCGATGCTCTCGGCGCCGACCGTGCCGGGGAGCCTTCTTCGCGCGTCGTCCGCGTGCAGGTCCCCAGACACCACGGTCTTGGACACAGCCCAGAAGAGCGGATAGTCACAGGTCGCGCAGAAGCCGTCCGCGTCGCGGCGAGCCACGTCCACTGACCCTGGCCAGCCACAGCGCGGACAGACCACCGCTTCCACTCCGCTCTCGGCCGGCGGCGGCAGCATGTCGTCGTCCGGCACGCTCGTGTCCCCATGCGGGCCGGGGACCGGCTGCACCGTGTACGGCGCGAGGTCGACCGGCTGGCCGTCGCTCTCCGGCAAGACGGTGAACAGCGTCATCGGGATCTCCCGATCAGCCGGCTCGGCGCTCATCGACACCTCCGTCGCTCGACCAGATCATCCGCTCCCCGAGCCACAGTTCGCCTCGGACGTGGGCCGGCACCTCGTCGGCGACGATGCCGGCGAAGTCGGCCTCGCTCAGCCATCCGGTGGACTGGACCGTCATCCGGACCCAGCCCGGCTCGGCCGGAGACTCTCCGTCGCGCCAGACGCCACCGCCGTCGACCACCTCGGCCGGTCCGGCGCTGAGCATCTCGAGGGTGCGGGTCAGGCCACGGACCGTGCCTCGCAACGACAACGTCGCCGCCGACGCGCGCACCACATCCCTGGCCGCTCGGTCCGGGACCGACGAGTCCAGCACGTCGACGCCGATCCAGGACGCCAGCCAGCGCACCATCACGTCCGGCGCGACCGTGACGTCGGTGATGTGGGCGACGTTGTCGGCGCCGGCGGCCAGAGATTCCGCACCGTGCTGGAAGATGGAGGTGAACCGGACGAAGAACTCGTCGTCCAGCATCCCGATCGGCAACTGCGCCAGCAGCCACTGCGGCGACCTCATCGGACCACCACCTGGTGAGCGGCGGACAGGAACAGCGAGTCCGGCTCGAGACGGATGATGTCCCGCCCGCTGCCGATCCGGCGGCCGGTCCGCAGGTCGAACTCGAAAAGCAGCACCTCT
Source organism: Phytoactinopolyspora alkaliphila (assembly GCF_010550695.1). Taxonomy (GTDB): domain Bacteria; phylum Actinomycetota; class Actinomycetes; order Jiangellales; family Jiangellaceae; genus Phytoactinopolyspora; species Phytoactinopolyspora alkaliphila. Next base: position 34,574 of record NZ_JAAGOB010000001.1, on the reverse strand, counting down.
TCCATCCGGTCGACACCGTCCACTGCCTCGACCAGCTGCGACACGGCCGCAAAGCTCAGATCCGTCTCGAACGGCCACCCGCTGCCCTCCGGACCGCCGGTCAGGGGATTGATGTAGCGGGTCAGCTCGTCCTCCACGCGCTGGCGAACCAGCTCCGCCGGCCGCCCCGGCTGTGCCCGGACCATCGCCGCGACGCTGACCCCCTGGTAGTAGGGGGTGCCGACCTCGACGGCCGTCCCCACGAGGCGATGCCGGTCGAGATGGTCGCGCACCACGTCGAGCAGGGCGGCGGAGAGCGCGAAGTCGTCGAGGCGCTGATCCCGCGGGTGGGTGCGCACATGTGGGACCAGCATGACGCGAACGGGACCGGACACGGTACGTCCAGCCGGGTCGCCGACCGGGCGCGCAGGCAGGCACCGAGCCCGGGCCACCTGCGCCGAGGCCTCCGCGGCGAGCCGTTCGAAGTCCCCGGCGGTGACCGCGCGGCTCCCCGTCCGCAGGGTCATCGGGCCCCGGACCTTGGCCTCGTCCACCGTCTCGGCGTCGACGCCGCCCGCCGCCGCCGCGAGGTTCACCGCGCCGGAAACGTAGGACACCGTGGCCCGGAGTTCCGTAAGGGTCCGGGCGCCGACGTTGCCGACCTGCCCACCGCCGCAGCGGTAACGCGTCACCACCACCTCGGCGCCGTCGGGTGGCACGGCGCCGTGCTGCCGGATGTGCCCGTCGGGGTACCGCACGCGGGGACCGAACCGCACCTCGCCGGTGCTCGAGTCCCAGACGACGTGCCGGTCACCAGGCCCGCTATGGGAGAAGTCCATGACCTCGTCCCAGGTCGACGCGCCGGAACGATCGATCACCCGGATCGACTCCCCGTCCCGCCGTGGCAGGACGGGTGACGTGGACACCGCGAAGGTCTGTCCCGGCGCTCCGGTCGAGCGCCCCAGGCTCTCCGTGCCCATCACGGTGGCGTGCTCTGCCGGCACGGTGCCGCCGACGGCCGACGCAGAGAGCGTGCGGATCCTCGGCGACACCCGGTAGCCCGGCTGGCCGGGCGCCGGCAGCAGCAGACGCCCTCGGAGCCAATGCGCGGACGTGCCCCCGAGGCTCAGCGGCGCGTGCCGCATCGGCGCCATGATCACCACGTCGCCGTCCCGGTTGAGCCCGCCCGTCGTGTCCCGGTGCACCGCGGCGCCGGCCCAGGCCTCTCCCGTCCACGCCTCCCACGTCAGCGGCGGCCTGCGCGGATCGACGCCGATGCCCTCGGCTTCGGCGCCGAGACCGAGCCGGACGGCGGTACCAGCCAGGCTCTCCTCGAAGCCGAGATAGAACGCGTCGCCGGGGGTCAGGCCCGGCGTGAAGCACTCGACCGGCACACCGAGCGCGGTGAACTCCTCCCACCGGTCGGTCACCCGCTCACCGGCATCGATCGTCAGCAGCGCGCTGAATCGCGGCGGGCGGATGCTCAGCTCCGTCGTGGTGGAGAACACCACCGGCCGCTCGTCGCCCGATCCCGTCGACACCTCGGTCCCGGCCGGCACCGTCACCACCTGCTCCAGTGCCGTAGACAGCCAGAACGTGATGTCCGTGCGCGCCACGGCCGGTGGGAACGGCTCGATCCCGACGAGATTGAGGAAGTGGACGTAGAGCTTCTCGGGGACCTGGTTCAGCCTGAAGAGCACCGATTCGCTCATCCACGCGAACAGCTCGATGAGGGCCACGCCCGGATCGCCCACGTTGTGGTTGGTCCACTCCGGGCAGAACTGCGGTATCAAGCGTTTCGCCTCGTCCACCAGGTCCTGGAACCGGCGGTCGTCGAGGTTCGGGGCAGGCAGCGGCATCGCTCAGTCCTCACGTGGGATGACGTAGAACGGATAGACGAGGTTCCGGCGGTCGTTGGAACTCTTCACCCGGTACGTGATCCCGATCCGCACCAGCCCGGGTTCCTCGTCGTCGTGCACCGGCGACACGTCGTCCACCTCGACGCGCGGCTCCCACTGAGCGATCGCGTCACGCACGGCCTGGGAGATCAGGCCGATCAGGTTCGGGGTGATCGGCTCGAACATCAGATCCCAGATGCGGCAGCCGAACGCCGGGCGCATCACCCGCTCCCCCGGCGCCGTCAGCAGGATCACCCGGATGGAGCGGTCGAGCTCCTGTGCGCCGGTCGTCAGCCGGATCGCGCCCGTGTGATCGACCTGCATCGGCCAGAACAGGCCGCGGCCGATGAAGGAGGCGTCGAACCTCGCCGGTGGCGACGGAGCGCGCACGGGCCGGTCGTGATCACTCAATTGATCTTCACCACCCCAGCCTTGAGGTTCAGGGCCGCGGCGCCCTCGACCGTGGCCTGCACCTTGGCCCGGATGGCGGCGACGGCCGCTTCCATCGACACCTCCGCATCCGCCTTCAACGCGACATTCATGCCGTTGATGGACACGCCCTGCCGCCCCGTGATCTCGACCTTGGTGCCGTCGAGGACGATGCCGCCGCCGGCATCGACCGCTATCGATGCCTCTCCCGCCTTGAGCGTGAACGGGACGCCGCCGGGAAGCTCGATGTCCATCCGGTCGTGGGCCAAGCTGATCTGCCGGTCCCCGCCGGCCAGCGCGATCAGGATGTGCCGGTCCGGAGGATCACCGTCGGCCATCTCGATGACGTGCCCCAGCCGCGAGGTGATCCGGCGGTAGGTGGTCCGGCCACTCTTCACCGCGTACTCCGGGGGCCGGTCCTTGCCGCCGTGCAATCCCCCCAAGACAACCGGCGTGCGCAGGTCACCGCCCTCGAAGCCGACCAGGACCTCGTCGTTGACCTCCGGCAGGGACACCATCCCGCGGTTGCCGCCGCCTCCGATCGATGCGACGCGCGCCCACGCGCTCTCGACCTCGACGCTGATCCACGGAAAGTTGACCTTCACGCGGCCAAGCTTCTCGGGATCGTCGTTGTTGGTCACCACCCCGACCACCAAGCCGTCGTGGGTCAGCCCGCCGCCGGCCGGAGCGGAGCTCAGCGTGTCGACCAGGCCGGTCGGCCGGCGTTCGCCCGCGACGAACCGGGTCTCGAATCCGGAACGGCGATAGACGTGCTCCACCTGGCTGACGAAGTACGTTCCCGACGCCGGGCCGGCATGCGTCACCGTCAGTCCCGCGCCCGGGCGCAACGCCCGGTTCACCGGGCCGCGGCCGCGTGCCGTCACCGCGGCAGCGGCGAGGCGGTCCCGGAGCGCGCCGGCCACGCTGTCGGCCTCCGCCCGGTCGGAGACGGCCGTTGCCGCCGTGATCGCCGTACCGGTGCGCAGCGAGCCCGCCGACGCGACGAAGCTGTCCACCAGCTGCGATGCCGCGGCCGGCGCGGCTTCGGACACCATCGCCGGTTTGGAGGCGACTTCACGCTTGTCCGACCGGCTCCATCCGCGGGCCTCCACCGCGCCAGGGTGGCGCCCGGATGCGCGTACGGAGAACTCACTGATGTCTGACCCGAGCTCGACCGTAGTCGACGACTCGGTGCTCGGCGGCCCGACGACCACCTGCCGGCCCTCGACCTGCCAGTCCCACCCGAGACGATCGCTGAGCTCGTCGACGAAATCCAGATCGGTCCCCACCTGCAGCACATACTCGTGTCTGGTGGACGAGTCGGCGACCCGCCCGCTGACACCGGCGCGGTGCAGCACGGATCTGATCATGTCGGCATACGTGGCGTTCGTGAACGTGCGCACCCGGGTGGCACCGGTGAGCCGGTGGGCGACGTCGTGTGCTGTCACCGTCAGTTCCGGTGGCATGCCCGCACGCTGCTCGATCGCCACGCCGCTGACTTCCGCCGTGGCGAGCGAACCGTCGCCCACAACGCCGACCTCGACCGTCGCCCCGATGGCGAACACGGACTGGGCCGAGAGCGCATAGCCCGGATCGGCGTACCGGATCGTCACCTGCCCCACGGCTCGCAGCCCAAGCTCGACGCGTAGCTGGGTCAGCGCCTCACGCCAGGCCTGGGGCAGCGACCTGCCCTCCACGACCACCTCGGGAGCCAACCTGGTCACCTGCGTCATGATTCGATCCTCGGCACCGAGAGGAGCCGGCCGGCCCGCAGATCGAGGGGATCCGCGATGCCGTTCGCCTCGGCGAGGCTGCGCCATCGGGTGGAGTCGCCGTAGTAGCGCGCGGCGATCCGGTCCAGCGTCTCTCCTGGTTGCACGCGGTGGACCCGGTGCGGCCGTGGCGTTCCGGACGTCGGGTTCTGCGGCCCGAAGGCGTGCGACGGCTCGTACTGGCGCAGCGTGACGGACAACGTCGCCCGCAGCGGCACGCCGCTGGAGGAGAAGTAGGTGAACGCCAGCTTCAGATCACTGACGACGGCTTTGAACGAATGCAGGTCGCCCCAGTGGAAGGTCACGTACGGCGGCCTGGCGTTGTTGGTCGTCTCGTCGGTGCCGGGCAGCGTCAGGTCGACGTCCATCAGGCCCATGATGCGGCCGGTGTACCGGGTGACCGGGCTGCCGTCGTGCGTGGTGTCGAAAAACAGCTCCATCCGCAGCCAGCCGGACTGCGCGCCGGCGTAGCGCAATGTGGGCACGCCCTTGCCCGGCAGCCGGTCGGCCGCCCACTCGTTGGAACGCGCGACCGTGAACTGGGCTGGGTTGAACAGGCAGGGCACACGCTCACCGCCTTCGATCTCCAGGAACGCCTTCTCCGTCGCCACTACAGGACCCCCGGCATACCGCGACGTCCCCGCCGCTCCAGCTCGTCCAGAACCCGCTGCTCGATCCGTTCGATGACCCGCTCGACGATCGACTCGAGATCGTCCGAACCGAGAACGGATTCCCCGGGGCTCGTAGGCGCAGGCAGGTCTGCGTCCCACTCCCCGTCCACGTAGCGCGGCGCGGCCGGGTCGTCGCCGTTCCAGAGCTGTGCAGACGGCACCTCGTCGGTCACGTGGGATCGGCGTACGACGCCGTCCCTCGCCGGGCTATCCCCCAGCGACGAGTTCCTTGGCAGCGACAAGCCATCCCCCAGCGACGAGTTCGTTCCTGGCCACGACCCTGCTCGCCGAGTTGTGCCCGCAGCGGGTACCTGGGCAAGCGGCGAGCCGGATGCCCGCTCGTGCACAGGCCCCGAGGCCGGAGGAGTGAGCCGGGAACCAGCTATCGGCGGCGACTGCGACCCGAGCCCCGGCGCGACGCCGCGTGGTGGAGCCACGGCGACGGCCCGCACGTCCGGCAGGCGCGGTGACGGTGCGGCCACGAGGGTGCGGAGCATCACAGGCGCGGCAACGGCGGTGCGGAGAGTCGCCGGCGTGGCCACGGCGGTGCCGTGAAACCCAGGTGCGGCCACAGCGATGCGGAACAGCACATGCGCCGCCGGCCCCGTTCGGACCGGCGCATGGCCGTGGGCGTGACCATGACTGCGGCCATGGGCACGAGCCCGCGCTTCGCCGTGGGCACCAGCCGGACGCACGTCCGCCGACGCCGGAGGCCGACGGCCGATCCTTGCGGGTCGCCCGATTCGACTCGCCGGGATCGCCGCGAGCAGGTGGCGGACGGCCGTCTCGTCGGCCGGTCGGCGGGGAATCATCATCTGCCTGCGCCGCACCGGTGGACTCACAGCCAGCCGCCGCGCCCCCGCGGCCGGCCATAGGCTCGTCGTCGGGAAGGTATGCAGGTCCCGTCCACCCGGCACACCGGCCCGGGCCGGGGCATCGATCCGTGGCGAACCAGACGGTGACAGGTACCGCCCGCTCCGCGGAGGCGCACCCGGCGCCGTCGCCGGCCGGCGGCGTGTCTCCGCACCAGGAGTGGCCTCGGGTACAGGCACATCGCCGGAGATCGGCGGCGCCGGAATGTGCGGCGCATCGTCGCCCACCCCCACAGGCCGGCTCCTCCTCACCCGCATGCCTCCCACCAGCCACCCCGGCCGTGCTGCCCGTCCGACCGGTCCTCCCGGTGCGGCCGGTCCCACCGGTTCCGCGACGCGGCTGATGGTGGCCGGCAGGCTGCCCGCCGACGCGACCGGGATCCGGCCGACGGCCGCAACCGGCGCCGGGTCCCCGACCATGCCGCTTGCCTGGCCGGAAACCACACATGCGCCGTCCCGGCCTGCCGGCGCGACGTCAGGCCGGGCCGGCACCGCATCACCTCCGGAGAGGGCCGAATCGCCCCGAACGGGAGGCACCTCGCCCCGGGCGGGAACCGCGCCACGCCGGGCGAGAGCCGCATCACCCCCGGTGGGAGGTACGTCACGCCGAACAGCAACCGCGCCACGCCGGGCGGACGCGGGAGCAGCGCCACGCCGGGTGTCCTCCGGGCGGGCGGCGGCCGCAGTGTTCACCGCTTGTTCGATCTGCCGGCGGCGCACGAGGCCGAGGGTCGGGCCCGGCGTGCCGGTCCGCGCCCAGGCCGCCGGCCACACTCCGGGCACCTGGTCGAGGCCCGCCTCACCCCTACGCGCCGACCGGGACACCGGCGCCGCGGGCACGCGGCCGGCAACGGGCGCCCATCCCGCCACGGTCGGGCGCTCCCGTACGCGGCGATGTATCGCGTTGCGCGGGAAAGTCCATGCTGGAACGAACGGGCGCGACGCGCCATAAGTGACGTCTCGGGCCGCGGCGCGACCCGGCACCGAACCACTGACCTGGGCGCGCCTCACCACCGAACCACTGACCTGGGCGCGCCTCACCACCGAACCACCGCCCGCATCACCGCCCGACATTGATCCACCGGCCGGTATGGCACGGGGCGTGGACCCGCCGCCAGGCGTGGCCGCGGCCGGACGGAAGCCGGGCGGACCGGTCCCGTACTTCCCGCCCGCGCCTGGACGCTCACCCCCTGCGGGTGGACGCTCACCACCAGCGGGTACGCGCTTCCTGCTGGCCTGCGGACGCTCCTCACCTACATGTGACGGTTCCGTCGGCACCGGCACCGGCGCCGGGCCGGCCGCGTCGGCGCTCGGTCTCGGCGCCGTTCGCCGCCGGACGTCCTTGGCCGAGAACATGGATCCGGCAGCCGCGACCTCGTGGGGAAGGCGCATGGGGACCGCTGTGGGCGCGAGCCGGTTGGCGAAGCCACCGGGCCCGGGTGAGGATTGGGTAGGAACGCGCCGGACCACACGGGGCAGGCCTGGTGGGGTGACGCCGCCGGGCAGGGCGGCGGCCGTTCCGTCCGCAGGCTCGAAAGACGGCAGCCACCATCGCGGCGGACGAACCACCGGGGCGCCATCCGCCCCGGCGATCGTGCTGCCGACTGCCGACCGGCCGAGCACTGCCAGGGCGCGCCGCACCGCTCCTGAGCGGCCCACTGTCGCGGCCATCGTGCCCGAGCCCACGGCCACGTCACCGAGTCCGGCGCGCATGCTGGCCCCCCGCGCGCGGGGCGCTGGACGATAGCGTGCCGCTACCGCCCGGCCGAGCACGCTGCGTTCGTCTCCACCCGGCGCCGCCGGGTTCGAGCTGCGCTCCGTGGCCGTCACGTCTGCGCACCCGCGGCCGACTTCGAGCGGAACCCGTTGTGTGCCACCTCGAGCTCCTCCTCCAGCGTCCGATCGCTGTCCACGTCGAACTGTGGCCCCACCCACCGCACCGCGAACACACCGTCGAACTCCCAGGCACGCAGCCGAGCCTGACGGTCACTGAGGACGGTGACCGCACCGGTGCACCGGACAAGCCGATTGCTCGCCGCGGCAAAGCCCTCGCCTGCGGTCCTGTTCACCCAGGCGAACAGCGCGTCGCTCTGCGTCAAACCTCGCCGGAAGACCAGATTCGGCCACCGCAACCTGCCTGGCAGGCGATGGACGTATCCGTTCTCGCCGCCTTCGGCGTACTCCTCCAGCTCAGCGGTGACCTGTAGTCCGCTGACCTCACGGAAGACTCCGATCTCGACTCCGTCCACCTCAAACAGAAACCGGTTGGCGCTGGTCGGCTCCCCGCCGAGGAACTGGGCGTCACGCACGGTCGCGCACCTCCTCCCATGCCCGGTCGTTCAGGCCTCCCACGGCCCGGACCATCCGGACTCGGTCCAGATGCTCGAGGTCGAGCAGTGAATCCAGCGGCCAGTGCAGGTGGTACGCGAGGTAGGCGATCTCCTGCCAGAGCGCCTCCGCCGGGTAACGCAGCATCGCTCATCACCTGCCGGCACCGGAGATCTCCTCGATGGCCGAGCGCCCGGGCCGGGAAGGCCGGGCCGGCGATGCCGCCAAGGCCGCGGAATCCGCGGTCGCCGCCGTGGCCGCGGTGTCCGGCTCGGCGCCATCCGGCGTGGCTTCGACGCCGGAACGGCTCGTCGTCCGCACCGTCACCGGGCTGACGAGCTCCTGCTGCGCGCTCAACAAGGCGTCGTAGTCATCCTGGCCGCCGAAGTTGATCACACCGTAGAAGTCCTGCAGGAAGGCGAGATCGACGGCGAACAACCCTTCGATCTCATGGGGCGTCACGAGCTCCAGCGAACCGAGCCGCTCCACCACGCGGGCCAGGACGAGCACCGTGAGGCGTGGATCGTCCGGTCCGTCGACCAAGGGGTCCCGCAGCGGCTCGAGCTCGTCGCGCGCGGTCGCCAGGCGCATGGTCCCCTGCTGGTGGACGGTGCCGTTGCCGTCCACGTAGCCGCGCGGCAACACGAAGTCGAAGCGAGTCTGCAAACTCATTTCACCCGCTCGAGACGCTCGATGACCAATGTGATCGTCTCCTTGACCGCCTCGCCGCCGTCCACGCTCAACTGGTCGGTGGAGATCTTGCTCGGCCAGCCGCTGAAGAAGTTGAAGCGCGCCACCTCCTCACGCGAGGAGTCGTAGAGCACGACGGATCCGTTCTTGCGCTTCGCGTCTCGCGCGTTGGCGCTCAGCCCGCCGGTGCGGATGTCCTCGAACCACTTCCACATCGGGTCGGAGGTCGAATCCAGCGGCGCTACTCGGGTCAGCTGCAAGTCAGGGGTCTCGACGGCTTGGCCGAGCGACTTGACCTGTTGTTTCATTCCGTCTGCGCCGCCTTGTGTCACCTTCATGACACCTACTTCGATGTCGAGACCGGAGACCGTCATCAGCGCGGTGATGACTTGACCGTCGATCTCGAGGAAAAAGTTCTGCGCGATGATCGGGTCGTTCTTGAACAGACCACTCGCCGCCATCGTGGCTCCTTAGGGTTTGGCGTAGGGGGAGATTCGAGGGACATGCCCGCTCAGGCGGCGCTTTGTTTCGTCTGGCTGATCCGGAACACGACGAACTCGGCCGGTTTGACCGGTGCCAGCCCCACTTCCACGATGAGCTTGCCCTGGTCGATCGACTCGGGAGGGTTGGTCTCGGCGTCGCACTTGACGTAGAACGCCTGACTCGCGCTCTGCCCGAACAATGCGCCGGCTTGCCACAATCCATGCAGGAATCCGGTGAGGGTGCGGCTGACGCCTTCCCACAGTTTCACGTCGTTGGGCTCGAAGACCGCCCACTGGGTTCCGTCCATGATGGTCGCCTCGACCATGTTGAACAGCCGCCGGACGTTGAGGTACTGCCAGTCGGTGTCCGACGACAGGGTTCGCGCGCCCCAGATGCGGATACCCCGCGTCCCGAACGCCCGGATACAGTTGACGCCCACCGGGTTGAGCATCGACTGCTCGTTCTGGGTGATGGGGCGTTCCACATCGAGCACCCCGCGGATGGTGTCGTTCGCCGGCGCCTTCCACACGCCTCGGGACTCGTCGGTGCGTGCCCATACCCCGGCCACGTGGCCGGACGGGGGCAACAGCACCTCGGCGTCGCCGTTGGTGCCGCCCGGGTTCTCCACCGAGATCCACGGGTAGTACAGCGCCGCGAACGGCGAGTCATACATCGCCTCCGCGGAACGCCACTCCTTGATCTGCTGCGGGTTCATCCCGGGCGGCGCGTCGAGGATCGCCATCCGGTTGGAGTGCTGTTCGCAATGGGCGATGAGCGCGGTCTGCACGGCTTTCCACAGGCCGAGATCCACCCGCCCGTCCTCGGCGGTGGCCGCGGTCACCAGGTCCGGGACGATGATCATGGTCACGTCGTCGGCGATGGCCAAGCCGTTGATGCCGGTCCGCGAGGCCTCTGAGCCGGCGAACTTCCGGCCGTTGACCGGCACCGGCCGCGGGGCCGCCTTCTCGAGGTTGTAGACGCCCGGTCTGAGCAGCTCGATTTGGGACGACAGGTCGGTCTCCGTGTCGAGCGCGACCCGGATCCTGACCCTGGTGGACGTCTCGTTGACGATGGTCGCGGCATCCCGCGGACCGCCGAGTGTCAGGTCGGTATAGCTTTCGACGACGTTGTCGCCTTCGAGCAGATCGATGGTGAACGGAGCCGGCCCGGCGTCTTCGTCGTCGACCGGGACTTCCTGCCCGCGGACGGCCACCGCCAACTCGGCGTCGGGAACCACACTCTCCACAACAAGCGGCAACCCGAGGGACCGGTCGGCCGCGGGCAACGCGATCATCGACGGCTCCCCGGCGGGCTCGGTGTTGGGAACCCGGACGACGTAGGCGAGAGCCCCACCGTTCTGGAAGTAGCCGTACACCGCGAGCGGCAGCTTCGCCCCGGCCACGAACCCGCCGTAGAGCTGCTCGAACTGGGTCCAGCTGGTCACCAACCGCGGCGCCAGTCCTTCCGGGTCGTGGGGATCATCCGCCGGGGCACGCTCGGTGAAGCCGACGAAGGCGGCGACAGCGGTCGGTACCGCCGTCAGCACCTTCTGCGAGGACGGGACCTCCTCGACATAAACTCCTGGCGCTGTGTAAGTGGGCACGACGACCTCTTTTCCGGAATGGGAATCGCCTTGCCGGAACACATCGATCCCGACAGGTTTTCAGAACCGTACAAGCAGCCGCGACATTCGCACCAGAGCAAGACGCCCGCGTGAAGTGATGTCATGCGCGTTCGCATGTTCGCCAATAGACATTCGAGGCAATCTCGGATGAGTAAGAATACGGCGGCCGCCACGATGGCGCCGGGGAGCATCGGTGCCCGATACGAGGCCCGCGTTCAGGCGCTGGCGTCAAGCACCGTTTCAGGCACCGAGGACGGTGCCGTTCCCCGGCTGCAACACGGTCACCATGCCACCGTATGCGCACGCGCACGTCGAGCTGACGGTCACGGCCGGAGTGCCACCGATCAGTGTTGCCGGCGCGCCCGGCGCCCATGCGGAAGTGGCCGGGACGCACGGCTGCGGAGTGAGAACACCGAGCGCAGCGGCGGTGGCACTGGCGACGGCCGGGTTCGCCAGGCTGGTACACATTCCGAACGGCCGAATGTTGAGCACGGGAACCGCGTCGGTCAGGCACGCGACCGGGCGGCCGCCGGCGAGCGTACGCCTGACCGGCAGGACGCCGAGCGCCGACGGCGCCGTGCCAAAAGAACACAGAAGCGTCGCCGAGTCGACCACCAAGGGAATTGCCATACCGCACTCCCAGCGTCGGCTATATACGAATCCTCACGTCGTCATCGCGCCGATCCACGCACCGTTTCCTCGAATTTCTCCCCGGTCGACGTCACGAAGCAGACTATTTCTGAATCTCCCGCTTCCCAGCCGCGGACCGACGGCAGAAGATAAGTGAAATACAATTCAGAATCCAGATAGTGAGTTCCGACGTAGTCGCCGAACTGCTCCACACAGGCGCCGTCGGCGAATCGACTCAGAACGTCTTCACCCGGATGCCCAGGCGGCTCCTGTCCGTCCGGGCTCTGGTATCCGACGACGGCGAACGCCTCCTGATCATGCGGAACATCGCAGGCGACCCGCTGCAACACCGACAGCTCCGCCTCCACCTCGTCTGGCGCCAGGAAGCACTGGCCCACCTCCACCTCAAGCACGCCGACAGCGCCGTCTTCTTCGTCCGGCCCGAACCAGCCGCACCCCGCGAGCGTCAGAGCCAGACTCGCCACCGCGACAACCCCGGCCGAGGTGTCACGACTCGTCCTAACGCCCAGACCCACGTGACGAGGCTAGATCGGCCGGCCGCGTCTCGACAGCCTTCGGCCACATGCGCGCGCGCATGGAAACGATTCGGCTGGCGGACTGGCGACTGATGTCCTGGAGGAAGCTAGGACTCGACGACCACGGGGATGATCATCGGGCGGCGCCGCAGCCGGCCGCCCACCCAGCGGCCGATGGTGCGGCGGATGGTCTGCTGCAGCTGGTAGGTGTCGGCGTTCCCGCCCTCTGCCGCCTGCTCGACCGCCTTGACCAGCTCCGGGCGGATGCCGTCGAAGACGCTGTCGTCCTCCGCGAAGCCCCGGGCGTGGATCTCCGGCCCGCCGGTGACCTTCCCGGTCACCGAGTCGACCACCACCACGACGGAGATGAACCCCTCCTCCCCGAGGATGCGGCGGTCCTTCAGCGACGCCTCCGCGACACCGCCCACGTTGGATCCGTCCACGTAGACGTACCCGCACGGCACGGAACCGACGATGCGGGCCACGCCCTCCGCGAGGTCGACGACAACGCCGTCCTCGGCGAGCACCACCTGCTTCTGCGGCACACCCGAGCTGACGGCGATCGCGGCGTTGGCCTGCAGGTGCCGCGCCTCGCCATGGATCGGCATCACGTTGGCGGGCTTGACCAGGTTGTACGCATAGAGAAGCTCGCCGGCCGACGCGTGCCCGGACGTGTGGACCTTCGCATTGCCCTTATGCACCACCGTGGCACCGGCTCGGGTGAGGCCGTTGATGACCCTCGACACGGCGTTCTCGTTTCCGGGGATCAGCGACGACGCCAGGATCACCACGTCGCCGTCCTCCACCGAGATGGCCGGATGGTCACGGTTGGCGATCCGCGACAGTGCCGCCATCGGCTCTCCCTGCGAACCGGTGGACATTAGCACGACCTGCTCCGGCGGGATGTCACCGATGCTCTTGAGGTCGATGAGAGTCTTGGGGGGCACCCGGAGGTAGCCGAGATCACGGGCGATGCCCATATTCCGGACCATCGAACGTCCGACGAAGGCCACCTTGCGCTTGTGTGCGGCGGCGACGTCGAGCACCTGCTGCACCCGATGCACGTGACTGGCGAACGACGCCACGATGATCCGCCGGGGCGCGGCGGAGAACGTGCGGTCGAGCACGGCGGAGATGTCGCGCTCATGGGGCGTGAAACCGGGCACCTCGGCGTTGGTGGAGTCGACCAGGAACAGGTCGACGCCCGCGTCACCGAGCCGGGCGAATCCGTTGAGGTCGGTCAGGCGGCCGTCGAGAGGCAGCTGGTCCATCTTGAAGTCGCCCGTGTGCAGCACCACTCCCGCGCTGGTGGTGATGGCCATCGCCAGGCCGTCGGGGATGGAGTGATTGACCGCGAGGAACTCGACCTCGAACGGGCCGAACCGCTCGGTCTGCCCTTCCTTGACCTCGAGCTGGTAGGACTCGATGCGGTGTTCCTTGAGCTTCGCCTCGATCAGCGCGAGGGTCAGCCGGGAGCCCACGATCGGGATGTCGGCCTTCTCACGCAGCAGGAACGGGACCGCGCCGATATGGTCCTCGTGCCCGTGGGTCAGCAGGATCGCCTCGATGTCGTCCAAGCGGTCCCTGATGTAGTCGAAGTCCGGGAGAATGAGATCGACGCCGGGCTGATGGTCCTCCGGGAAGAGCACGCCGCAGTCGACGATGAGCAACCGGCCGGAATGCTCGAAGACCGTCATGTTCCGGCCGACTTCGCCGAGACCTCCCAGCGGGATGATCCGCAGGGTGTCCGGCGCCAGCGCGGGCGGAACGGGGAGATCTGGATGCGGATGGCTCACAGGATCCCCGCCTCGGCGAGGTCGGCGCGCATCTGCGCGACCTGCTCGTCGGTGGCGGGGATGAGTGGCGAGCGCAATGCCCGGCTTGCGATGATTCCCAACTCCTGTACGGCCGCTTTGGCCATGATCGCTCCTTGTGTTCGGGTCATGATGGCGCGCACGGCCGGGATGAGCTGGCGGTGCAGGCGCAGTGCTCGGGGAAGGTCGCCGGAGTCGATGGCGCGGGTCATCTGCGAGTATTCGCGCGCTGCGACGTGGGAGACGACGCTGACCACACCTACGGCGCCGTGGGCCAGCAGCGCGAGGTTCAGCGCGTCGTCGCCGCTGTAATAGGCGAGCTGGGTACGGGCCATCACCTCGGACGAGGCGAAGACGTCGCCCTTGGCGTCCTTGACGGCGACGATCCGTTCGTGGTCGGCGAGCTTGACGAGAGTGTCCGTCGTTATCGGCACGCCCGACCGTCCCGGGATATCGTAGAGCATCACGGGAAGGTCGGTGGCGTCCGCCACGGACGTGAAGTGCCGGATCAGGCCTTCCTGCGGAGGCCGGCTGTAGAACGGCGTGACGACCAGAAGGCCGTGCGCGCCCGCCTTCTCGGCAGCCCTGGCCAGCTCGACCGTGTGATGGGTGTCGTAGGTGCCGACTCCAGCCACCACTGTGGCCCGGCCCTTGGCGACGTCGAGGACGGCTCGCAGGATCGCGTCCTTCTCCGCGTCTGTGGTGGTGGGGCTCTCGCCCGTGGTGCCACTGACCACCAGTCCGTCGCACCCGGTCTCGATCAGGTGCTCCGCGAGAGCCGCCGTGCCGTCGAGGTCGAGTCCGCCGTCGTCGTGCAGCGGGGTGATCATCGCGGTCAGCACGCGGCCGAACGGCGCCGACGCCGGTGCACCGGTGGTCGCCGCGGCGAGGGTGAAAAGCTCATCGGCCATGCACCGAAGGTTACCGAATAGGAGCGCCTTCACGACCTCGGCCGTCTCCGGTGCTAGATTGCCATTCGTGCGGCAGTACCTCGAACTCCTCGGCCACGTGCTTGACCAGGGCACCACGAAGGCGGACCGCACGGGCACCGGGACGCTCAGCGTCTTCGGGCACCAGATGCGCTTCGACCTCGAGGCCGGCTTTCCCGCCGTCACCACGAAGAAGCTGCACATGCGGTCCGTGATCACGGAGCTGCTGTGGTTCCTGCGGGGGGACACCAACGTCGCCTGGCTTCAGGAGCGCGGGGTGAGCATCTGGGACGAGTGGGCCGACGACGCCGGCGAGCTCGGCCCGGTCTACGGGCATCAGTGGCGCTCCTGGCCCACCCCCGACGGACGTTCCATCGACCAGATCGCGCAGGTGGTCGACGCCATCAAGACCAGCCCGGACTCGCGCCGGCACATCGTCAGTGCGTGGAACGTCGCCGAGATCGATCAGATGGCGCTGCCGCCATGTCACACGATGTTCCAGTTCTACGTCGCCGACGGACGGCTCTCGTGCCAGCTCTACCAGCGCTCGGCGGACATCTTCCTGGGCGTGCCGTTCAATATCGCCTCCTACGCCCTGCTCACGCTGATGGTCGCGCAGGTCTGCGATCTCCAGCCGGGAGATTTCGTCCACACCCTGGGTGACGCGCACATTTACCTCAACCACCTGGAGCAAGCCCGTACGCAGCTGCAACGTGAGCCACTTCCCCTGCCGACGATGCGCCTGAACCCGGAGCGGAAATCCATCGACGAGTTCGAGTACGAGGATTTCGAGCTGGTGGGATACCGCTCGCATCCGGCTATCAAGGCCCCGATCGCCGTATGAGCGGCGACGTGAGAAGTGAGCGTAGCGGTCGCCCGACGAAGGAGGGGCGCCCGCGCAGCGAACGCCGAACGGAGCGCGACCAACCGATATGAGCGGCGACGTGAGAAGTGAGCATAGCGGTCGCCCCGACGAAGGAGGGGCGACCGCTAAGCGAACGCCGAACGGAGCGCGACCAACCGATATGAGCGGAGCGCGACCAGACTCCACCGTCACAGTGATCGCCGCGGTCGCCCGTAACGGCGTCATCGGAGCCGATGGCGGCCTCCCGTGGAGCCTGCCCGGAGATCTGCCCCGGGTGAAGGCGCTGACCCTGGGGCATGTCCTGGTGATGGGCCGAAAGACGTTCGACTCCATCGGGCGACCGTTGCCTGGGCGCACCACGGTCGTGGTCACGAGGCAGCCGGGATGGTCGGCTGACGGGGTCGAGGTGGCGAGGTCCGTGCCCGAGGCCCTCGAGCTGGCATCGTCGATCGACCGGCACGTGTTCGTCTTCGGTGGCGCGGAGATTTACGCGCAGACTCTCGATGTCGCGGACCGGCTGGAGCTCACTGAAGTACATGCTGAGCCGGTGGGCGACACGCGTTTTCCTCCGGTCGACTGGGCGCGCTGGCGGGAGACTAGCCGCGAGCAGCGGGACGGCTTCGACTGGGCGACCTACGTGCGCTCCTGAACACGGCCATACTCCACATACCGCGGCCTGGCAAGATCTTGAACGCCTAAAACGATTGAGTTACGTTACCGTTGCGTCGGCTTCTCGACACTCACACCCCTCCGCCGGCGCGGGAGGTTGATGCCCGGTGAAACCCAAACCATCCCTTCGACGCTGGGGCGTCGCGATCGCCGCGACGACCGCCACCGCAGTCGGCACAGGCGCTTTTATCCAAGCCGTACACGCCGACCCCCCGCCGCCCACGATCGAGATCTGCTGCGTTGACGCCGACGTGCACGGGGCCGATCTGGTCAGCGAACACGGCGAGCATGTGACGCTGACGAACACCGGCACCGACACCGTGAGCGTCGGCGGGTTCTATCTCGTCGATGCGGCCAGCAACCGACTCGACATCGGATCCGGATACGTCATCCCACCCGGCGGTGAGCTGCGTGTCTACACCGGCCCGGGCACCAACGCGACCACCCGCTACTACAACGGCCGCACCTCCAACGTGCTCAACAACGACGGCGACACGCTGTGGCTGTAT
The DNA here is from genome assembly GCF_010550695.1 of Phytoactinopolyspora alkaliphila. Classification (GTDB taxonomy): domain Bacteria; phylum Actinomycetota; class Actinomycetes; order Jiangellales; family Jiangellaceae; genus Phytoactinopolyspora; species Phytoactinopolyspora alkaliphila. Next base: position 17,876 of record NZ_JAAGOB010000001.1, on the reverse strand, counting down.
ACGGCCGACGACGACCTCGTCCACCAGTACGAATACACCGGCACGTGGTAAGCCGCTCACCTATCTCCAGGTCCCAGTTCGATCGTGAAGTGGAGTCCACCGTGACCGAGAAGCGACCCTCCCCCACTAGACGTGCACTGACCCTGACCGCGGCCGCGACGCTGGCGCTCAGCTTTGTCAGCGCCGTTCCAGGCGCGCAGGCCGATCCCCTGACCGGTTTCATCAACGTCGGACACCGCGGCAGTTCCGGGTTGGCTCCGGAGAACACCATCGCCGGCCTCGAGCTCGCCGCCATGCATCAGCCCGACGTGGTCGAGGTCGACGTCCAGCTGTCTGCCGACGGCCAGCCGATCCTTTTCCACGACACCACTGGCGCACGCACCACCAACGTCGCCACCGTATTCCCCTCCCGCGCCAGCCATCCGATCACCACGTTCACCTACGCTGAGCTCCAGCAACTCGATGCCGGCTCCTGGTTCGGCCCGGCGTTCGCCGGTGAGAAGATCCCACTGCTGTCCGACGTCCTGGACGAGCTCTATCCCGACGTCGGCGTCGTCATCGAGATCAAGGAGCCCGCCTCGTCGCCGGGTATCGAGCAGGTCATCGCCGACGAGCTGGCCGCCGACCCCCGATGGGACGACCTCCTCGACGACGGCCTCCTGATGGCGACGTCGTTCGACGCGTCGTCGCTGCAGACGCTCCGGACGTTGCATCCCGACATCCCGCTGGGCCTCGTCGGCGCTATACCCTCGTCGAACACCACGCTGAACTCCATCGCCACCTGGGCCGACGAGATGGTGACCAATTACCGCCTGATGGACCCGGCCGACATCGCCCGGGTCAAGGCGGCCGGCATGCGCTTCGGCGTCTACACGGTCAACGACCCGGACCACATGGCCAACCTGCTCTCGCAGGGTGTGGACACCATCATGACCGACTTCCCCAAGGTCCTCGAGGACGTGCAGGCCAACGTCGACCCGCTGCCCGGCGCCAACGGAATCGAGATCGTGTGCGTCAACGCGGACGTGCCGGGCTCGGATCTGACAGCGAACTTCGGGGAGAACCTTGCCCTCCGCAACAACGGTTCGACCACCGTGAACGTCAGCGGTTACTACGTGCGCGACGCGGTGATCAACGAACTCGTCGTCGGCTCCGGATACAGTATCCCGCCCGGCGGGGAGCTGCGCATCTACACCGGCCCGGGCACCAACGCGTCCACCCGGTACTTCAACAACCTGGGCACTGCGGTGCTGAACAACAACGGTGACAGCCTGGCTCTGTATACGTCGACTGGCGAGCTGATCGATCTGTACGCCTACCGGGGCAACTGGTAGCCCACCGCGTACTCGCGGGCCTGCCCGGTCGCCGTCGCGATCGGGCAGGCCCGACCTTGTTTGTCCCACTGGTGTTGGCGTAACCGTTGCACAACGGCCATCCCCAGGTACTTGCCAACGCTTCTCAATCGTTTTAGTCTCCAGAAGGTTTCGCACTCCGAGGAAGGGCTTCCAATGATCAACAAAGGCGTTGTGACAGTCTCGCTCGCCGGCGCCGTCATGGTGATGACGGCATGCTCCGGAGGTGGTGGCGACGACATCGTGATCTCCTACAACACCCCGGACGAGTGGGCCAACTGGGGTGCGGTGCTCGAGGAGTTCACCTCGGCCACCGGCATCGCCGCGCCCAACGATCCGAAGAACTCCGGACAGACCCTCGCCGCGCTGGAGTCCGAGGCCGCCGCGCCGGCGGCCGACGTCGCCTACTACGGCATCGTGTTCGGCATGGAGGCACAGGCGAAGGGCCTCGTCGCTCCATTCGAAAGCGACGCGCTGAGCGAGATTCCCGACGATCTCAAGGCCGACGACGGCTCCTGGTTCACCGTGCACCAGGGCGCGATCGCGTTCCTCGTGAACACCGACGCCATCGGCGACGCTCCGGTTCCGCAGTGCTGGGAGGACTTGACCGACCCCGCGTACGCGAACATGGTCGGCTTCCTCGACCCGGCCAGCGCCGCGGTCGGCTACTCGGTCATGGCCGCGGTGAACTACGCGCTCGGCGGTGACGAGAACAGCTGGGATCCAGGAATCACGTGGGCCAGCACCATGCGGCAGCAGGGCCTGGCACTACCGACGCAGACCGCGACCAGCGCCGTGCAGCAGGGCGAGATCCCCATCCTGATCGACGCCGACTTCAACGGCTACAAGCTCGCCAACATCGACGACGCTCCCGTCGAGGTGGTGCTGCCGTGCGAGGGCACGCTGGCGGTGCCCTACGTGATGAGCCTCGTCGACGGCGGCCCGAACGAGGAGAACGGTCGCGAGCTCCTGGAGTTCGTCCTGTCCGACGAGGCGCAGCAGCTCTTCGCCGAGTACTACCTCCGTCCGGTCCGTGACGTGGAGGTCCCAGCCGACGTGGCCGAGGCGATGGTTCCGGCGGAGGAGTACGAAGAACGGGTGCAGGCACGCGATTTCAACGCTCTCAACAGCGCTATGGACGACTTCCTCGGCCGCTGGTCCGCCGAGGTCATGGGCTGACGCGGGAAGCAACCGTGAAGCCCCCGATGAGTGCCAGGTGAATATGCCTTCGTCGCGCCACACCAGCCCGCCGGTTCGCGGATTCGTCCGGCCGCCTTCGATGCTATGGGGCCTGCCCCTGCTCATCATGGTCAGCTGCCTGCTCCTCTGGCCCCTGGGAGTCATCGCGGTCCGGTCGATGCGATCCGACGACGGATTCACCCTCGGCCGCTACGGTGACGTGCTGACCAGCTCCAACTATCTGGAGTCTTTCCTCATCACCAGCGTCCTGGCGATCGGCTCGACGGTGATCGCGTTGTTGCTGTGCGTGCCTGCCGCGCTCTACCTGGAGCGCACGAGAACACGCACGTCTCGGGCGATCTCCGTGGGCCTGACGATTCCGTTGTCTTTGCCCGGCATCGTGATCGGTTTCTTCGTGATCCTGCTCTTCGGGACCACAGGACTGTTCCCCGTGACGGCCGACCAGCTGTTCGGCAGCCCGATCGGGCAGATCGCCTACACCTTCACCGGACTGCTGATCGGCTATCTGTACTTCAACATCCCGCGGGTGATCCTCGTGGTCCGGGGTGCCGTCGCCCAGGTTTCCACCGAGTCGATCGACGCGGCGCGCACGCTGGGTGCCTCCGCCGCCCATGTGTACGCCAGGGTCGTGTTGCCCGCCCTCCGGCCGGCGGTGGCCAGTGCGTCCGCGCTGAGTCTGGCGACCGCCTTCGGCGCCTTCGGGACGGCGGCCACGCTGTCACGAGGGTACCGGGTCGTCCCGCTGGACATCGCGGCGTCGTTCACCGAGCGGTTCGACCCGCAGCTCGCGGCCACACTCAGCGTCCTGCTCGCCCTCATCACCACCGGAATCCTGGTCGGCGTCAACAAGCTTGGGGAGGCGAAGCGCGCATGAGCACGGCTACCGCAATCGACGATGCCAATCGCCAGGGAGAGTCCGCGCCGGTCGCGCCGATCACCACGGGTCACCGTGACCCGATCCTGGCTGTCGGGAAAATCTGCGCCTGGGCGACGCTGATCATCTGCCTGCTACCGATCCCCGTAGTGTTCGCCGTCTCCACCACCCGCAGCTGGCGGGAGGGTTTCTGGGCCGGAGGGTTCACGCTGGACTGGCTGGTCCAGGGGTGGGAGCGGATCTCCGGAAACTTCTCCTACAGCTTGCAGATCGCCGCGATCGTCCTGGTGCTCAATGTGGCGATCGGCTACCCGGCGGCCTGGCTGCTCGCCCGGCGGCGGTTCCCCGGCCGGCAGGTAGCCATGGCGATCACGACGATGCCGATCGCCATTCCGGGCATCGCGCTGGCCTTGGGACTCATCCTGAGCTACCCGACACTGCGCCCCGGCGGATACCTCCTCGTCGCGGGACACCTCCTCTACACGGCACCGTTCTTCATCGGCACGCTGACTCCGGCACTCGCCGACGGGCGTGTGCGCGATGTAGAGCAGGTCGCGATGACCCTCGGGGCGGGTGCTTTTCGCCGTTGGCTCACCGTGACGGTGCCACAGACCCGGACCGCGTTGCTCGCCGCCACGATCATGGTTCTGACGTTGTCTTTGGGTGAGTTCAACGTGTCCTTCTTCCTGTTCACCCCGGTGGAGCAACCGCTACCCGTCGAGCTGTATTCGAGTTACATCACCAACAGGCTGGAGATCGCCGCCGCCAGCACCATGTGGTTCCTCGCCCTCGTGGTCCCGGCAGCCGTCGTTCTCGAGCTGGCTGGAGGAACGAAAGTGGGTCAAGCATGAGCGCCGACATCGGTAACCCCGCCTCGATCGTCTGCGAGAAGCTCGCCTTCCGCTACCCAGGGACCACGGCCAACGCCATCGACAACATCGACCTGGAGGTCGCCGCCGGTGACGTCGTCGCGCTGGTGGGTCCGTCGGGCTGCGGCAAGAGCACTCTCCTGCGGCTGGTGGCCGGGCTCCTCTCCCCTGGTGCGGGCCGGCTGCTGGTCGGTGGCCAGGACACGACGAGCATCAGCCCGGAGAAGCGCAACATCGGCTGGGTTCCTCAGTCGTACGCGCTCTTCGACCACCTATCGGTGGCCGCAAATGTCGAGTTCGGTCTGCGCGCCCGGAAGGTACCCAAGGACGAACGCGCGCCCCGTATCGCCGAGGCACTCAAACTCTGCCGCATCGAGCAGTTCGCGGATCGGCGGCCCCAGGATCTGTCCGGCGGGCAGCGCCAGCGGGTGGCCATCGCCCGCGCACTGGCCACGCGCCCGCGCGTACTCCTGCTGGACGAGCCGCTCGCCGCGCTCGATCCGCAGCTGCGCAAGGCTCTGCGCGCCGACCTCGCCACGCTGCTACGCGACAGCGGTGTGACGTCGCTGCTGGTGACGCACGACCAGTCCGAGGCTCTCGCGATGGCCAACCACGTGGCGGTCATGCGCACCGGCGTGATCGAGCAGTACGCGAGCCCGGAACGCCTCTGGCTGGAACCCGCCAACGCCTTCGTCGCCGAGTTCGTCGGCGCGGCCAGCGTCCTGCACGCCTCCGCACTCGACGATCGCCGGGTGGAGCTCGCGCCCGGCCTGGAAGGAGAGATCGACATCATCCCCGCGGGACCGAAGGTGGACGTCGCTGTGCGGCCCGCCGACCTGGTCGTGGACCTGCAGGGAATCCCCCTGCGGGTGACCGCGAAAGAATACGCCGGAGGAAGCTGGCTCTTGACTGGAGACCTGTTCGACGGCCAGGCCGTCTCCCTGATCACATCCCACACGGCCGAGATCGGCGACACCATCCGGGTCGCGGTCCGCCCCGGAACGCAGCTGTCGGCGGTGCGCTCGTGAACGCTGCTCTCACTGTCATCGGAGCACGGGCCGGCTCGCCGGGACCGAACGGCCCAGGTTCGGGTTACCTGCTCAGCATCGGCGCCACCGCCGTCCTGCTCGACAGCGGACCCGGGGTGCTCGCCGGCCTTCTGAACCACTGCAGCACCGATGAGCTGGACGCCGTCGTGATCAGCCACCAGCACGCCGACCACACGGCCGATCTCGTTCCCTTCGGTTACCACCGGTCGTTCCCCGAGCCGAAGCCGCCGCTGCCGCTGTACGGCCCGGAGGGGATCGCCGGCTACGTCGCCGCCCTCGACCAGGTCCACGGCATCCCGACGCTGGAACACATGAAAGCCCCCATCGCCACCTATCTACCGCTGACGGAGGTCAAACCGGGCGCGTCGATCACCGTGAACGACGTCGTCATCGACACGATCGCCGCGGCCCACCCGGTACCCGCGATCTCGATGGCCGTACCGAGCGTGGGCTTTGTCTACACCGCGGACACCGCGCTCACCGACGAGCTCGTCGAGCTGTCCCGCGGCGCACGGCTACTGCTGGCCGAAGCCACCTACCCCGAGCCCGAGGGTCACGACTTCGACGAGCACGGACACATGAGTGGGCACGAAGCCGGCCAGCTGGCCGCCCGGGCCGGTGTGGCCCATCTGGTGGTGACCCACATGTCCGACATCGAGGATGCCGAGCGGACCGTGCGCAATGCCGCTTCGCATTACGGTGGACCGATCTCGGTGGCCGTACCCGGGCAGCGTTACCGCCTGGGCTAGCGCCGCTCGCAGGTACCCTGCCTGTCCCTCTTGTCCGGGTCATGACGTCGTCGGCACCGGGCCGGTCGAGCCTCGTACCACGAGCTCGACCGGCTCCCGGTGGTCGGCCAATGTGCGATTGCTGAGGAGCCGGGCGAAGAGTGCGTGCCCCACCGCGCGGCGGTCGAGCCGGATGGTGGTGAGCGGCGGGTTCAGCAGAGCCGACGTGGGGAGGTCGTCATGCCCGATCACGGAGATGTCCTCACCTACCCGGCAGCCCGCGGTCCGCGCCGCCAGGTAGACCGCGTGCGCGGTGAAGTCGGAGTTGGTGATCACGGCGGTCGGCGGCGTGGAGGCGGACAAGAGCCCCAGCATGGTGTGGTACACCCCGTCGAGGGTCAGGGGCGTCTCCACGGGGAACGGCGTCAAGGCGTGCTGGTCGACCACCGCGGAGAACGCCCGCAGGCGATCGTCGTCGGCGACGACGTCGGACGGCGCGGTGAGAAACGCGATGCGCTGGTGCCCGAGGGCAGCCAGATGCTGCACAGCCAGGCGGACAGCCGACTCGTTGTCCGGCGAGACCCGGCTCACGCCGGACAACGACGGAGTGGAGGCGTTCAGCACCACGGTCGGCTTACCCGGGCACAGCTCCAGCCATCGCTCGATCGCGGAGCCGCCGCCCACCGGTGCGATCGCCAGGCCGGAAACGCGCTGGGCAGCGAGGCGTTCGATGTGCTCGCGCTCGCGCTTGCGGGAGTAGTCGGAGTCGACCATGAGCATCGTGAATCCACGGGCGCTCGCCGCCGCCTGAGCGCTTGACACGACGTCCACGAAAAACGGGTTCTGCAAGTTGCGGATGACCAGCGCCAGGGTGTTCGACTCGCCGGTGCGCAGCGCCTTGGCATGCGGGTGCGCCTGGTAACCCAGCTCGTCGGCGATCTCCAGGATCCGCGCCCGTGTCTCCGGAGCTACGCCGATGCGATCGTTCAGCGCAAGACTGATCAGGGCAGGAGAGACGCCCGCCGCCTTGGCCACATCTCGGATGGTGGGTCGCGCCAACGCTTACCCTCCGCTCTGGCACTAGACAGGATCGCCTCCGCAAGCCTACCTAACACGATTTAGTACGGCGCACGGCAGGCACACCACGCGCGGCATCCCGGTCAGGCGCTCCGTCATGGCCTGGCCACCTCCGCACTGACCATCTCCGCGCCGCCGAGGGCACGGGTCCGGGCGTCGGCCAGCTCGTGCATGATCTCAGCGTGCCAGCGAGGAGCGTCGTGACCGACCAGCCCGCGGGAGATCCGGTCGGACAGGAAGCAGAGCTCGGTCACGGCCGTCTGATACTGCCGGACAGCGTCGTCCGCACGGCGACCGCCCCTGGCTCGTGCTGCGCGTCTCCACCGGCGTCGCGCCCGCATCGAGGCCAGCCACGGCACCTCGCCCCGGCCGATCCATCCGGCGGCGGCGAACTCGGCAGGTGCTCGGCGACGATCCGGCGTTCGCGGCGGCGCTGCCACAACGCCAGCACCGCGAGCGCGACGAAGAGAGGGACCATGACCATCACATACATGGAGTAGAAGGCGCTGCCGTCGTTCCAGACGGCAGCCGCGTTCCATATCGCGTGCACGGTGACCGCCATGGCGTAACCGGCCAGCGGAAGGACCAGGGCGGGAATCATGCCACGTCGGCGACAGCGACTCCGACGGCCAGTCCGATGAAGACGGTGAAGAGAGGATGCGCGAAGGGCGACACCACCCCGCGCAACACGAACGTGAACCAGCCGTCGTAATAGTCGATCTCGAAGGCGCGGCCGAGGTAGAACACGTTCTCGACGAAGGCGAACCCAGCGGCGGTCATGCCCGCGTAGACCACGCCGTCCACTACACCGTCCAGCTGCCGGCGATTGAACCAGAGCAAGCCGACCAGGAACAGCCCTTTGAGGGCTTCCTCCACCAAGGGCGCGGAGACTACGGCCGAGGCCGCCGGACCGTAGGTCACTCCGACGGCCGAGTTGACGAGAAGCGCCCCAAGAGTGGCCACTCCGGCGCCCCACAGAAAGGCGAACAGCAGCGTGCGGCCCGGCTCCGGCTCCCAGCGATCGAGCCAGAGGAATGTGCCGGCGAGCAGGATCACCGGGACCAGCGCCAGGAAGCCGGCGGCCACCGCGACGTTCACCGAGAGTTCGTTCACGGCCATCCCGACGACCGCGATGCCGCACACCGAGGCGAGGACGATGCCGAGAATCGGCCAGAACACCCATCGCCGCTGCTGACGGGAGAACGGCTCATGGACACGCTGGTCCGCCGACACGACCACGTCTCGCCTCCCATCCGGCTCGTCCGCCGACCATATCGTCACAACTGTGTGCCACCGGAGCAACGAACATCCTAGATGACCTATTTGTCCACTTTCTCCGCGCAGGGAGCAAGATCACGTCCAGCGAGCCACTCCAGGCCCGGCCGTTGATGCGACCTCGTCCTTTCGCGCGGGCAACTCGTCCGTTCGGACGATGCGACGCTCTGTTACGGAATGCGACATTCCGTGGCATAGTGATCACCGGGGCGGAGGGGAAAGTCTTCCCAGGGTGACCACGGACTCGACCTTCGCTGGTGCGCGCACTGCGAAGGAGGCGTCTGTGACAACCGATGGCGGGCAACGTGGGCTTCCTCTTCCACCGGAACGGGATTTCGATCTCGATGAGGCGGAGACGTTCTTCCAACAACGCGCGGCGGAGGATCCGTCAGCGCCCGATCCGTTCGTCCGGCTGGCGGCCGCGGTCCGCGAGCACGCCGAGCGAGGGGCATTCAGTCACACCACCGCCGAGCTCGAGTTCGGGGCCCGCGTCGCGTGGCGCAACGCCAACCGCTGCATGGGCCGTCTCTACTGGCGCAGCCTGGTGGTCCGTGACCGCCGGCACGTACGCCGCCCGGACGCCGTGGCCAACGAATGCGTCGAACACCTCCGGCTGGCCACGAACGGCGGACGTATCCGCCCGGTCATCACCATCTTCGGCGCGGACGAGCCGGGGCGGAGCGCGCCGCGGATCCGCAACGAGCAGCTGGTCCGCTACGCCGGCCACCGCAAGGGTGCCGCTATCGTCGGTGACCCACGATACGAAGCGTTCACCAGCTGGGCCGAGAGCCTCGGCTGGTCCGGCAAGGGATCGTCGTTCGACGTCCTTCCGCTGGTGATCGAGACCGCAGGCGACGGCATCACGGTCTTCGACATCCCCGAGGACGCGGTTCTCGAGGTCGAGCTCAGCCACCCGGAGCTGCCGTGGTTCGCCGAGCTCGGACTCAGATGGCACGCGGTGCCCGCGATCTCCTCGATGCCCCTGCGCATCGGCGGGATTACTTACGCAACGGCGCCGTTCAACGGCTGGTATCTGGGCACTGAGATCGGGTCGCGCAATCTCGTGGACCCGGACCGGTACGACATGCTCCGGCTGGTGGGCCGCCGGCTCGGCCTCGACGTCACCGACGACCGGAGCCTGTGGAAGGACCGCGCCCTGGTGGAGATCAACCGAGCGGTACTCGCCTCCTTTGACGAGGCCGGGGTGAAGATCGCCGACCACCACGCCGAGTCGGAGCGCTTCATGGCCTTCGTGACGAAAGAGCGCAAGGCAGGACGAGTCCCCACGGCCGAGTGGTCGTGGGTGGTGCCGCCGATGTCAGGTGCGACGCTGCCCGTCTATCACGACTACTACGACGAGTCGGTGCACCTGCCCGGGTTCCTCGCCGCCGAGCCGTGGGAGCCGCCCACCACCGACTGGGGCAACGGCTGCCCCCACCGGAGGACCGCGGCATCCGACACCGCCGCCTGACGCGGGGCCCTTCTTGGCGACCCTTTGCAATGCGCACAGATACGCATCGGCCCTCTAGCGTTGGTGATGCCTACGTGTGCGCACTTCAGGCGTAGGTGCGTATCTGTGCGCATTGCAAAGGACGACGAACTACCCGGTCAACCACTCGGGCATCGCTGTCCCTAGGGTGTTGTATGTGACCGATCAACCTGTGGCCGACAAGAGTGTCCGAATCGCCTGGGCCGCCGATGCCGAAGCGATCGGGCAGGTGCAGGCCAGGGCGTGGATGCGGTCCTACGCCGAGCTGCTCCCCCAGGCTCTTCTCAATCAGATCGACGCCACCACCTTCGCCGAGACGTGGCGTCACGCCGTCATGCGCCCTCCGACCGCCCGGCATCGCGTGCTGGTGGCCCTGGGCCACGGCCGGGTGTCCGGTTTCGCGGCCACCGCGCCGTCGGAGGACCCCGACGCGGGTCCCGACGACGGCGAGGTCGTCGCCTTCCACGTCGATCCCGATGCGCGCGGCGAAGGACACGGATCCCGTCTGGTGACGGCCGCCGTCGACACGCTGAGAGCGGACGGGTTCATGCGCGCGCGGGTGTGGCTCGTCGTCGGAGACGATGACCTGCGCGGCTTCCTGGAGTCCGCCGGCTGGGCGCCGGACAGCGCCCACCGCACCCTCGACCTCACCGGCGACGGCGCCGCCACGCTCCGCCAGATCCGCCTGCACGCAGACATCTCCCCCTGATCGTCAAGCCGGGAGACCAACGCGGTCCAGGTACGCGCGTCCGCGCGGCGACAGTCGGTAGCCGACCTCCAGGCTCTCGGTCAGGCCGAGGCTCTTCAGCTTGCGCACGTCGAGCTTGAAGGGAGTACGCTCCCTTCCGGCCATCTCGGCCAGGTCGCCAGCCCGGCGCGCCGGATGCGCGGCGATCAGCTGAAGCGTCTGACGAGTCCACGCGCCGTACGCCGACGCACGATCGAGCCGGTCCAGCCGCCGGCTGATCTCCGCGACGTCGCCGTCGTCCAGGTCGGCGTCGGCGGCGAGCGCGGCCCGCGGATCGGGCTTCGTGGACGGCCGGAACTCGATTCGATAGGTGTCCCGGCTCGCGTCGCCCCGGAGGTCATCCACCAGGCTCACGGCGTCCGGATAGCCTGCCGCCCTGGCGTCGTCGTCGGTGATCGCCATCAAATCCACCACATCCACGGCGACGACGTCAATGATGGTGCCGGCCGCCCGGTAGGAACGGCCGGCCAGCACCTGCGGCCGCAGCCAGCGGCGAAAGGTCACGGTGATCGAACCGTCGGCGACGCCAACCCAGAACCGTTTCTCGAACAGCACGCCTCAGCATAGCGCCGGGGCCACTGCACCGGGACCGTCCGCTCGGGCATGCCGCCGCAGCCGTCAGCCGAGGCTGAATGGCTATAGCCGGCCCTGACTGTCGCGGTACAGGGTGAACGCGGTCCGGGCGGCCTCCCGAGCACGGCCCCGGTCGCCGGCGTCGTCGTAAGCCAGCGAGAGGCGGAACCAGGTGCGCCACTCCTCCGGTGCGGCCTCCGTCTCCGCTTGCCGCCGAGCGAACAAGGCGTCGGCGGCATCGCGTTCAGCCCGGCCGCTCGGCCGGCGCGGAAGCTCGTCGGCCGGAAGCCCTCCCTCGGCCTCGAGGATCCGCGCCAGGGTCTGCATACGCCAGCCGAACAGTACGGAACGCCACAGGACCCAGGCGCCCACAACGGTGACCACAACGACGGCCACGCCGATACCCACGGCCACCGCGGAGTCCGTGCGCAGCAGCAACAACCCACGCCACCCGATGAGGATCAGGAACGCCGCCGCCAGGACGGTCATGCCGACGGCCCACGCGCGATCCCGGCCCGGCCGCTGCCGGTGTCCCCCGGCTCCGTTGCCCGCCTCGTGGCTCACAGGTCGAGGTAGTGCTCGAGGCCGACGGTCAGCCCGGGATGACGACCGACCTCGCGCACCCCGATGAGGACACCGGGCATGAACGAGACCCGGTCGAACGAATCGTGCCGGATCGTCAGCGTCTCTCCCACCGAGCCCAGCAGGACCTCCTCGTGCGCGACGAGGCCTCGCAGGCGCACCGCGTGAACCGGAACACCGTCCACCTCCGCCCCGCGGGCACCCGCGAGACCGCTCGCGGTCGCGTCCGGAGCCGGAGCGACCCCGGCCTCGCGGCGTGAGGCCGCGACCAGCTCAGCGGTACGAACCGCCGTGCCGCTGGGAGCGTCGACTTTGTCCGGGTGGTGCAGCTCAACGATCTCCACGGACTCGTAGAAGCGCGCTGCCTCGGCCGCGAACTTCATGGTCAGCACGGCGCCCAGCGCGAAGTTCGGAGCGATCAGCGCCCCGGTACCAGGGTTCGCGTCCAGCACGCCTCGTACGGTGGCGAGCCGATCATCATCCCATCCCGTGGTTCCGACGACGACGTCGATCCCACGGCCGACGCAGTGCAGGACATTGTCCAGAGTCGCATCCGGGACCGTGAAGTCGACCGCCACGTGTGCCCCGCCGAGATCGCCCAGCTCGTCGCCCACGTCGAAGCCGCCCGCCAGCTCAAGGTCCTCGGCGGCCTCGACCGCCCGGCACACCTCGCTGCCCATCCGCCCTGCCGCGCCGATCACGGCGACCCGAATACTCATGCCTCTAGTCTCGCCGACGGTGGGCGGACCCGGCTCGCCGGGGCGCGCGGTCGCAGGTGGCGTCAATCCGCGGTGATCCGCATGGCCGTCACTCCCACGTCGTCGTAGTTGAAGACGAAGCGGCTCGATCCGTGGAAGTGGTTGCTCGACCAGTCACCGTCCATGGTGACCTCGCCAGGGCCGGCCTGCACGGCGGTGGGTGTGATGGTGCCTTTGGCGCCGACGAACTCACGATCGCTCCAGAGCCGGATCTGCTCGCGGCCGACGGCGACCCGGCCCCAGTCCTCCACCAGGCCCCCGCCGCTGAACCCGTCGAGGAAGGCATCCGTGTCGCCGGCGTTGACCGCGTCGATGAATCGCTGGACTGGCGCGGGAAGCTGTGGTGTCATGAGATCCTCACTGGTGGTTCGCGGGGTCTTGCCAGTGAGCCAGCCTAGGCTCCCCTGCCCGCGCTGTCGCCCGATACGAGAGAATCCCCCGGTGTTCAACATCGTGTTCTACGAGCCACGGATTCCGCCCAACACCGGAAACGCCATCCGGATGGTGGCCGCCACCGGGGCGCACCTCCACCTGATCGAGCCATTGGGCTTCGATCTCGACGACGCCAAGCTGCGCCGGGCGGGCTTGGACTACCACGACCTGGCGAACGTCACCGTGCACGCGAGCCTCGCCGCGGCATGGGCGGTGTTGCTGCCGGCTGCGGTGTACGCGTTCACGGCCGACGGCGACGTCTCCTACACCGACGTCGACTACGCCCAGGGCGATGTCCTGCTGTTCGGTCCCGAGCCCACGGGGTTGCCCGACGACGTGCTCCGCGACGCCGCGGTGACGGCCAGCGTGCGTATCCCGATGCTGGAAGGCCGCCGCTCGCTCAACCTCTCGAACTCCGCCGCGGTGGCCGCGTACGAGGCATGGCGCCAGCACGGCTTCGCACCTCCCCCGCCCCCGTGATCGGGGTGGCGAGTCAGGCGAGGGCGGCCTCGAATCGCGACGCGTCGTCGAAGGGTCCGACGACGGCCAGCGCGGGCGCGGCGGACAGCATACTCGCGGCGAGGTCCCGGACATCGTCCATGGTCACCGCGTCGATCCGGGCAAGCAGCTCGTCGATGCTGGGCAGCTCGTCGTACACCAGCTCGGCCTTGGCCAGCCGGCTCATCCGCGCGCTGGTGTCCTCCAGGCCCAGCACCAGGCCACCGCGGGCCTGTCCCTTGCCGTTGCGGAGCTCGTCCTCGGTGATGCCGGACGCCGCGACGTCGGCGAGGATCGAACGCGTCAGGTCGAGAACCTGGTCGACCTTCTTCGGCTGGCATCCGACATACACACCGAACAAGCCGGTCGGAGCGTGCTGAGCCGCGAAGGAGAACACCGAGTACGCCAGCCCGCGTGATTCCCGGATCTCCTGGAACAGCCGGGAGGACATGCCTCCGCCGAGGGCCGCGTTGAGGACCCCCAGGGCGAAGCGGCGATCGTCGTTACGGTTCATGCCGGGTATGCCCAGCAGGAGATTCGCTTGCTCGGTGGGCCGCTCAAGCAGCGACACACCGGTGCGCACCTCCGGCGGCACGCCGCCGATACGGGGCCGAGCAGGTGCGGCATCGGTGGCCAGGAAGCCGTTCACCGCGAACGCATCCAGCACGAGCTTGACCACGGCGTCGTGTTCCAGGTTGCCGGCCGCGGAGACCACGATGTTCGGCGCCCGGTAATGCTGCCGGTAGTAGTCGTGAATGGTGTGGCGCGGCATGTTCGCGATGCCGTCCACCGTGCCGAGAATCGGCCGCCCGAGCGGGGCGTCGCCCCACATCCGCCCGGCGATCAGGTCGTGGACCGCGTCGGTGGGGTCGTCGTCGCGCATCGCGATCTCTTCGAGCACGACGTCGCGCTCGCTGTCCACCTCCGCCTGCTCGATCAGCGACGAGGTCAGCATGTCGGCGACCACGTCGACGGCCAGCGGCAGATCGGTGTCCAGGACCCTGGCGTAGTAGCAGGTGAACTCCTTGGCGGTGAACGCGTTGATGTCACCCCCGACGGACTCGACGGCCGACGAGATCTCCAGCGCGCTACGTTTCGGCGTGCCTTTGAACAGCAAATGCTCCAGGTAGTGCGTGGAACCTGCCTGCTCAGGAGCCTCGTCGACCGAGCCGACGCCCACCCAGACGCCGATGGCCACCGAGCGGACGGTGGGTACGGCTTCGGTCACCACGCGCAAGCCGCCGGGGAGGACACTGCGGCGCACCAAGGCGCCGGTGTCCTCCCCCAGCAGCGTGCTGGTCTCGACGCGTGTCACTCGGCGTCCGCGACCGCTTCCGACGGCGCCTCGGCGCTGGCTTCCTCCTCGACCACCGGCGACAGGGACAGCTTGCCGCGGTCGTCGATCTCGCTGATCTCCACCTGCAGCTTCTGGCCCACGGAGACGACGTCGTCGACGTTCTCGACCCGCTTGCCGCCGGCCAGCGCGCGCAGCTTGGAGATGTGCACCAGCCCATCCTTACCAGGCAGCAAGGACACGAACGCGCCGAAGCTCGTCGTCTTCACGATGGTGCCCAGGTAGCGCTCGCCGACCTCCGGCATGGTCGGGTTGGCGATGTCGTTGATCGCCTTGCGGGCCGCCTCGGCGGCCGGGCCGCCCTCGGCACCGATGAAGATGGTGCCGTCGTCCTCGATGGCGATCTCCGCACCGGTGTCGTCCTGGATCTGGTTGATGATCTTGCCCTTGGGGCCGATCACCGCACCGATCTGGTCGACCGGAATCTTGATGGTGATGATCCGCGGCGCGTAGGGGCTCATCTCGTCCGGCTCCGAGATCGCCGCCGCCATCACGTCCAGAATGGTCAGCCGGGCATCGCGCGCCTGGCTCAGCGCACCCACCAGGACGGACGCCGGGATGCCGGCGAGCTTGGTGTCCAGCTGAAGCGCGGTGATGAACTCGCGGGTACCGGCGACCTTGAAGTCCATGTCACCGAAGGCATCCTCGGCACCCAGGATGTCCGTCAGCGTGACGTACCGGGTCTCCCCCTCGACCTCACCGGAGATGAGGCCCATGGCGATACCCGCCACCGGCGCCCGCAGTGGCACGCCGGCGTTGAGCAGCGACATGGTCGACGCACACACCGAGCCCATGGAGGTGGAGCCGTTGGACCCGAGCGCCTCGGATACCTGCCGGATGGCGTACGGGAACTCCTCGCGGGAGGGCAGCACCGGCAGGAGCGCCCGCTCGGCCAGAGCTCCGTGCCCGATCTCGCGCCTCTTGGGCGTGCCCACCCGGCCGGTCTCACCGGTCGAGTAGGGCGGGAAGTTGTAGTTGTGCATGTACCGCTTGGACTTCTCCGGGGAGAGCGTGTCCAGCTTCTGCTCCAAGCTCAGCATGTTCAGCGTGCTGACGCCGAGGATCTGCGTCTCGCCACGCTCGAACACCGCGGAACCGTGCGCCCGCGGGATGGTGCCGACCTCGGTGGAAAGGCTCCGGATGTCGGTGAGCCCGCGGCCGTCGATGCGGACCTCGTCGCGCAGCACCCGATCCCGGACGACGGACTTGGTCAGCGACCGGAACGCCGCGCTGATCTCCTTGTCCCGATCCGGGAACCGGTCGGCGAGCGAGGCCTTGACCTCGGCTTTGATGTCGTCCAGGCGCGCCTCACGCTCCGCCTTCGACACGATGGTGAGCGCCTCGGCGAGCTGAGAGCGCGAGGCTGTGTCGACCGCCTCGTACAGGTCATCGGTGTAGTCGAGGAAGACGGGGAAGTCCGCGGTCGGCTTCGCCGCCTGCTTGGCGAGGTCCTGCTGAGCGGTGACCAGAGCGGTGATGAACGGCTTCGACGCCTCCAGCCCGGCGGCGACGACCTCCTCCGTCGGAGCGGTCCGGCCTTCCTGGACCAGCCGATACGTCTCCGCGGTGGCCTCGGCCTCGACCATCATGATGGCGACATCGCCATCAGGCAGCACGCGACCGGCGACCACCATGTCGAACACGGCGTCGGACAGCTGCGAGTGGTGCGGGAAGGCGACCCACTGGTCCTCGATCAAGGCCACCCGGACGGCACCGATGGGGCCCGAGAACGGCAAGCCGGCCAGCTGGGTGGACGCCGACGCGGCGTTGATGGCCACGACGTCGTACATGTGGTCCGGATGCAGCGACATCACGGTGATGACGACCTGGACCTCGTTGCGCAGTCCATGCGCGAACGTGGGGCGAAGCGGGCGGTCAGTGAGCCGGCAGGTGAGGATCGCCTCCTCGCTGGGCCGGCCCTCGCGGCGGAAGAACGAGCCGGGGATCCGTCCCGCGGCGTACATGCGCTCTTCCACGTCCACCGTGAGGGGGAAGAAGTCGAGGTGTTCCTTCGGCTGCTTCGAGGCTGTGGTCGCCGAGAGCAGCATGGTCTCGTCGTCGAGATACGCGGCGACCGAACCGGCCGCCAAGCGGGCCAGCTGGCCGCTCTCGAAACGAACAGTGCGAGTGCCGAAGCGACCGTTGTCGATCACGGCTTCGGCGGAGTGAATCTGGGGACCCGTCACGGGCCATCCTCCTGTTGGTCGCGGATTGCCAGACGGGTTCAGGTCGGTCCGCGTCACTTCGCCGGTCTTCGATGGAGGCGCCCGGGACTACTCAAGCCCGAGGGCCACAACCGAGGACCGGCTCCTGCGTTTCCTGGGTCCTTCCGGAACCGGCAACCCTGTGTGTTCCTGTTGTATTCAGTTGTGGCCGGATACGGCAAAGGAGCGGCTCCCGTAGCGGGAGACCGCTCCCTGACGCATCGGCTTATCGCCGCAGGCCGAGCTTCTCGATCAGCGCCCGGTAGCGGGAGATGTCGGTCTTGCTCAAATAGTTGAGCAGCCGGCGCCGCTGGCCGACCAGCAACAGCAGCCCACGGCGGCTGTGGTGGTCATGCTTGTGCGCCTTCATGTGTTCTGTCAGATGGTTGATCCGGTGGGTCAGCAACGCCACCTGCACCTCGGGCGAGCCGGTGTCGCCTTCGGCACGCGCATGCTCAGAGATGATCTTCTGCTTGGTCGCAGTGTCAGTCGACACGTGACTCCCTCTCGTACAGTTGTTGCGCGGCGCCACCGGGCACATCCACCGGAGCTCTCTTTGTCCGCGGCCGTTCTGACGGCAGGGCCAAGGGTACCAGCGAGGTGCTGTCCAGGACGAATCGCTGCGCGCCAACCACCTGCCCCTGGCCAAATGATCATGTTAACTATGTTTTCTCGTGCTTCACCAGGCTCGGGTTCATGTGGTGAACGCAACACCCTGTGTTTCGGAGGTGTTGCAGGATGGGGCGTCCGCGGATTCCGGTGCAGGTGCGGCGTGAGTTTTGGCGGTTGATTCGCGGTGGGAGCACGATTTCTG